>NZ_CM176331.1:0-5607265 GCF_057961375.1 Herbaspirillum sp. Her2
TGCTGCTGACGAACAAAACGATTCGCAGCGATGCAAACAGCGCCAAGCGCGTTTGCGGCAGACAAGATCTTTAAAAATTAACAGCCGATAAGCGTGGGCGTTTAATGAAGTGCGACAGGACTTCGGTTCTGGAAACTTTAAATATTAAATGCTCACAAGAAATATAGGTAAGTTCGCAAGAAATTACCTGTCAGTATTTTGAGAGAGCGATGCCCTTCGGGGTAGCCAGAAATGGCACAAAACAGAGATTAAACTAAAGAGTTTGATCCTGGCTCAGATTGAACGCTGGCGGCATGCCTTACACATGCAAGTCGAACGGCAGCATAGGAGCTTGCTCCTGATGGCGAGTGGCGAACGGGTGAGTAATATATCGGAACGTGCCCTAGAGTGGGGGATAACTAGTCGAAAGACTAGCTAATACCGCATACGATCTACGGATGAAAGTGGGGGATCGCAAGACCTCATGCTCCTGGAGCGGCCGATATCTGATTAGCTAGTTGGTGGGGTAAAAGCCTACCAAGGCAACGATCAGTAGCTGGTCTGAGAGGACGACCAGCCACACTGGGACTGAGACACGGCCCAGACTCCTACGGGAGGCAGCAGTGGGGAATTTTGGACAATGGGGGCAACCCTGATCCAGCAATGCCGCGTGAGTGAAGAAGGCCTTCGGGTTGTAAAGCTCTTTTGTCAGGGAAGAAACGGTAGTAGCTAATATCTACTACTAATGACGGTACCTGAAGAATAAGCACCGGCTAACTACGTGCCAGCAGCCGCGGTAATACGTAGGGTGCAAGCGTTAATCGGAATTACTGGGCGTAAAGCGTGCGCAGGCGGTTGTGTAAGTCAGATGTGAAATCCCCGGGCTCAACCTGGGAATTGCATTTGAGACTGCACGGCTAGAGTGTGTCAGAGGGGGGTAGAATTCCACGTGTAGCAGTGAAATGCGTAGATATGTGGAGGAATACCGATGGCGAAGGCAGCCCCCTGGGATAACACTGACGCTCATGCACGAAAGCGTGGGGAGCAAACAGGATTAGATACCCTGGTAGTCCACGCCCTAAACGATGTCTACTAGTTGTCGGGTCTTAATTGACTTGGTAACGCAGCTAACGCGTGAAGTAGACCGCCTGGGGAGTACGGTCGCAAGATTAAAACTCAAAGGAATTGACGGGGACCCGCACAAGCGGTGGATGATGTGGATTAATTCGATGCAACGCGAAAAACCTTACCTACCCTTGACATGGATGGAATCCCGAAGAGATTTGGGAGTGCTCGAAAGAGAACCATCACACAGGTGCTGCATGGCTGTCGTCAGCTCGTGTCGTGAGATGTTGGGTTAAGTCCCGCAACGAGCGCAACCCTTGTCATTAGTTGCTACGAAAGGGCACTCTAATGAGACTGCCGGTGACAAACCGGAGGAAGGTGGGGATGACGTCAAGTCCTCATGGCCCTTATGGGTAGGGCTTCACACGTCATACAATGGTACATACAGAGGGCCGCCAACCCGCGAGGGGGAGCTAATCCCAGAAAGTGTATCGTAGTCCGGATTGGAGTCTGCAACTCGACTCCATGAAGTTGGAATCGCTAGTAATCGCGGATCAGCATGTCGCGGTGAATACGTTCCCGGGTCTTGTACACACCGCCCGTCACACCATGGGAGCGGGTTTTACCAGAAGTGGGTAGCCTAACCGCAAGGAGGGCGCTCACCACGGTAGGATTCGTGACTGGGGTGAAGTCGTAACAAGGTAGCCGTATCGGAAGGTGCGGCTGGATCACCTCCTTTCTAGAGTGCGCACGAAGTTAAGCGTCCACACTTATCGGCTGTAAATCAAGAACAGTTATTTGGTGAAGCACGGTCCGTGACACAAGGTCACTGACTGGCTACTGATACTGATCCAAGCGGGTCTGTAGCTCAGCTGGTTAGAGCACCGTGTTGATAACGCGGGGGTCGTTGGTTCGAGCCCAACCAGACCCACCAAGGTTTCGGGGGTTTAGCTCAGCTGGGAGAGCACCTGCTTTGCAAGCAGGGGGTCGTCGGTTCGATCCCGTCAACCTCCACCAAGAAATATCAAACCTAAGTCAGCGTGTATGACGTAGCGATTTAGGTTTGATCTTTTACGATCAATGGCTGTTTTTGTTCTTTAACAATCTGGAAGAAGTAAAGATTCATTTGATGATGAATGCTAGGACTGCGGTCCTTGTATGAATCAAAAAAATGGGTGTGATTGTATCAATCAAAGTATTACGAAGTGATCTTAGCAATTAGAAGACTTACTTTGGAATACGGCAAACGCTAAAACTCAACGCTTCATATAACGCTCTTGCAAAAGAGGCTAACGTTATAGGAACAAGCGAATAAGTGCACATGGTGGATGCCTTGGCGATTACAGGCGATGAAGGACGTAGTAGCTTGCGATAAGCTGCGGGGAGCTGGCAAACAAGCTTTGATCCGCAGATTTCCGAATGGGGAAACCCGGCCGTAAGGTCATCGTTATCTGAATACATAGGGTAACGAAGCGAACGTGGCGAACTGAAACATCTAAGTAGCTACAGGAAAAGAAATCAACCGAGATTCCCAAAGTAGTGGCGAGCGAAATGGGATCAGCCTGCAAGATTTAGCATCAACGATAGCAAAACGGAATGGAAAGTCCGGCCATAGTGGGTGATAGCCCCGTATGCGAAATCGATGGTGTGGAACTAGGCTTGCGACAAGTAGGGCGGGACACGTGAAATCCTGTCTGAACATGGGGGGACCATCCTCCAAGGCTAAATACTCGTAATCGACCGATAGTGAACCAGTACCGTGAGGGAAAGGCGAAAAGAACCCCGGAAGGGGAGTGAAATAGATCCTGAAACCGTGTGCATACAAACAGTAGGAGCCCTGTAAGGGGTGACTGCGTACCTTTTGTATAATGGGTCAGCGACTTACATTCAGTGGCAAGCTTAACCGAATAGGGAAGGCGCAGAGAAATCGAGTCCGAATAGGGCGTTCAGTCGCTGGGTGTAGACCCGAAACCAAGTGATCTATCCATGGCCAGGTTGAAGGTGCGGTAACACGCACTGGAGGACCGAACCCACTAATGTTGAAAAATTAGGGGATGAGCTGTGGATAGGGGTGAAAGGCTAAACAAACTTGGAAATAGCTGGTTCTCTCCGAAAACTATTTAGGTAGTGCCTCAAGTATCACCATCGGGGGTAGAGCACTGTTATGGCTAGGGGGTCATCGCGACTTACCAAACCATTGCAAACTCCGAATACCGATGAGTGCGAGCTTGGGAGACAGACGCCGGGTGCTAACGTCCGACGTCAAGAGGGAAACAACCCAGACCGCCAGCTAAGGTCCCAAAGATTGGCTAAGTGGAAAACGAAGTGGGAAGGCTAAAACAGTCAGGAGGTTGGCTTAGAAGCAGCCATCCTTTAAAGAAAGCGTAATAGCTCACTGATCGAGTCGTCCTGCGCGGAAGATGTAACGGGGCTAAGCCAGTCACCGAAGCTGCGGATATCCGCAAGGATATGGTAGGAGAGCGTTCTGTAAGCCTGTGAAGGTGTCTTGTAAAGGATGCTGGAGGTATCAGAAGTGCGAATGCTGACATGAGTAGCGATAATGCGGGTGAAAAGCCCGCACGCCGTAAGCCCAAGGTTTCCTGTTCAACGTTCATCGGAGCAGGGTGAGTCGGCCCCTAAGGCGAGGCAGAGATGCGTAGCTGATGGGAAGCAGGTTAATATTCCTGCACCGTCGTTAGATGCGATGGGGGGACGGATCGCGGAAGGTTGTCCGACTGTTGGAATAGTCGGTTTTTGCATCGAAGAAGGCTGTTAGGCAAATCCGGCAGCGTAATTCAAGGGTGTGAGACGAGCGAACTTGTTCGCGAAGCAATCGGAAGTGGTTCCAAGAAAAGCCTCTAAGCTTCAGTCTAACGAGACCGTACCGCAAACCGACACAGGTGGGCGAGATGAGTATTCTAAGGCGCTTGAGAGAACTCGGGAGAAGGAACTCGGCAAATTGGTACCGTAACTTCGGGATAAGGTACGCCCAAGTAGTTTGACTGGCCTGCGCCAGAAGGACAAAAGGGTTGCAATAAAATGGTGGCTGCGACTGTTTAATAAAAACACAGCACTCTGCAAACACGAAAGTGGACGTATAGGGTGTGACGCCTGCCCGGTGCTGGAAGATTAAATGATGGGGTGCAAGCTCTTGATTGAAGTCCCAGTAAACGGCGGCCGTAACTATAACGGTCCTAAGGTAGCGAAATTCCTTGTCGGGTAAGTTCCGACCTGCACGAATGGCGTAACGATGGCCACACTGTCTCCTCCCGAGACTCAGCGAAGTTGAAATGTTTGTGATGATGCAATCTACCCGCGGCTAGACGGAAAGACCCCATGAACCTTTACTGTAGCTTTGCATTGGACTTTGAACCAATCTGTGTAGGATAGGTGGGAGGCTTTGAAGCGTGGACGCTAGTCTGCGTGGAGCCGACCTTGAAATACCACCCTGGTTTGTTTGAGGTTCTAACCTTGGTCCGTTATCCGGATCGGGGACAGTGCATGGTAGGCAGTTTGACTGGGGCGGTCTCCTCCCAAAGTGTAACGGAGGAGTTCGAAGGTACGCTAGGTACGGTCGGACATCGTGCTAATAGTGCAATGGCATAAGCGTGCTTAACTGCGAGACTGACAAGTCGAGCAGGTACGAAAGTAGGACATAGTGATCCGGTGGTTCTGTATGGAAGGGCCATCGCTCAACGGATAAAAGGTACTCTGGGGATAACAGGCTGATTCCTCCCAAGAGTTCATATCGACGGGGGAGTTTGGCACCTCGATGTCGGCTCATCACATCCTGGGGCTGTAGCCGGTCCCAAGGGTATGGCTGTTCGCCATTTAAAGTGGTACGTGAGCTGGGTTTAAAACGTCGTGAGACAGTTTGGTCCCTATCTGCCGTGGGCGTTGGAAGTTTGAAGGGGGCTGCTCCTAGTACGAGAGGACCGGAGTGGACGAACCTCTGGTGTATCGGTTGTCACGCCAGTGGCATTGCCGAGTAGCTAAGTTCGGAAGAGATAACCGCTGAAAGCATCTAAGCGGGAAACTCGCCTTGAGATGAGACTTCCCGGGAACTCAGATTCCCCTAAAGGGTCGTTCGAGACCAGGACGTTGATAGGTCAGGTGTGGAAGCGCAGTAATGCGTTAAGCTAACTGATACTAATTGCCCGTGCGGCTTGTTCCTATAACATTAGCTCTGTTATAGACAAGTTGAGCATATATTGTGTTTGCCCTAGTGCATCACACCCAAGAATCTACTAAATACTTCTTCCAGTTTGGGTTGGTTGCTGCTCCGTCGAGAGCAACTGACTTTACAAGTTATGCCTGATGACTATAGCAAGTTGGTACCACCCCTTCCCATCCCGAACAGGACCGTGAAACGACTTCGCGCCGATGATAGTGCTGCAACCAGTGTGAAAGTAGGTCATCGTCAGGCTTGTTACTCCCAAGAACCCTCGTTACGCAAGTAGCGAGGGTTTTTGCTTTTAAGTATACGTGTGAGACCCTGACGTATGAATGAGTCTTCACCGAGCTGGCCGGAACAACGGTGACCGCTGAAAAGCGAACCAGGTTGAACCGGAAAGCAAAGAGGCATGAAGCAGTGTGAAGTACGTTTTAAATGGAAGTAGTCAAAGCCGAAGTTAAGCGAGACGAAAAGATTTAAAACGAATCGCAAAAAAGTAGTTGACGCGATAAACAAACTGCTACATAATCTCGTTTCTCTGCTGCTGACGAACAAAACGATTCGCAGCGATGCAAACAGCGCCAAGCGCGTTTGCGACAGACAGATCTTTAAAAATTAACAGCCGATAAGCGTGGGCGTTTAATGAAGTGCGACAGAGCCTCGGTTCTGGAAACTTTAAATATTAAATGCTCACAAGAAATATAGGTAAGTTCGCAAGAAATTACCTGTCAGTATTTTGAGAGAGCGATGCCCTTCGGGGTAGCCAGAAATGGCACAAAACAGAGATTAAACTAAAGAGTTTGATCCTGGCTCAGATTGAACGCTGGCGGCATGCCTTACACATGCAAGTCGAACGGCAGCATAGGAGCTTGCTCCTGATGGCGAGTGGCGAACGGGTGAGTAATATATCGGAACGTGCCCTAGAGTGGGGGATAACTAGTCGAAAGACTAGCTAATACCGCATACGATCTACGGATGAAAGTGGGGGATCGCAAGACCTCATGCTCCTGGAGCGGCCGATATCTGATTAGCTAGTTGGTGGGGTAAAAGCCTACCAAGGCAACGATCAGTAGCTGGTCTGAGAGGACGACCAGCCACACTGGGACTGAGACACGGCCCAGACTCCTACGGGAGGCAGCAGTGGGGAATTTTGGACAATGGGGGCAACCCTGATCCAGCAATGCCGCGTGAGTGAAGAAGGCCTTCGGGTTGTAAAGCTCTTTTGTCAGGGAAGAAACGGTAGTAGCTAATATCTATTACTAATGACGGTACCTGAAGAATAAGCACCGGCTAACTACGTGCCAGCAGCCGCGGTAATACGTAGGGTGCAAGCGTTAATCGGAATTACTGGGCGTAAAGCGTGCGCAGGCGGTTGTGTAAGTCAGATGTGAAATCCCCGGGCTCAACCTGGGAATTGCATTTGAGACTGCACGGCTAGAGTGTGTCAGAGGGGGTAGATTCCACGTGTAGCAGTGAAATGCGTAGATATGTGGAGGAATACCGATGGCGAAGGCAGCCCCCTGGGATAACACTGACGCTCATGCACGAAAGCGTGGGGAGCAAACAGGATTAGATACCCTGGTAGTCCACGCCCTAAACGATGTCTACTAGTTGTCGGGTCTTAATTGACTTGGTAACGCAGCTAACGCGTGAAGTAGACCGCCTGGGGAGTACGGTCGCAAGATTAAAACTCAAAGGAATTGACGGGGACCCGCACAAGCGGTGGATGATGTGGATTAATTCGATGCAACGCGAAAAACCTTACCTACCCTTGACATGGATGGAATCCCGAAGAGATTTGGGAGTGCTCGAAAGAGAACCATCACACAGGTGCTGCATGGCTGTCGTCAGCTCGTGTCGTGAGATGTTGGGTTAAGTCCCGCAACGAGCGCAACCCTTGTCATTAGTTGCTACGAAAGGGCACTCTAATGAGACTGCCGGTGACAAACCGGAGGAAGGTGGGGATGACGTCAAGTCCTCATGGCCCTTATGGGTAGGGCTTCACACGTCATACAATGGTACATACAGAGGGCCGCCAACCCGCGAGGGGGAGCTAATCCCAGAAAGTGTATCGTAGTCCGGATTGGAGTCTGCAACTCGACTCCATGAAGTTGGAATCGCTAGTAATCGCGGATCAGCATGTCGCGGTGAATACGTTCCCGGGTCTTGTACACACCGCCCGTCACACCATGGGAGCGGGTTTTACCAGAAGTGGGTAGCCTAACCGCAAGGAGGGCGCTCACCACGGTAGGATTCGTGACTGGGGTGAAGTCGTAACAAGGTAGCCGTATCGGAAGGTGCGGCTGGATCACCTCCTTTCTAGAGTGCACACGAAGTTAAGCGTCCACACTTATCGGCTGTAAATCAAGAACAGTTATTTGGTGAAGCGCGGTCCGTGACACAAGGTCACTGACTGGCTACTGATACTGATCCAAGCGGGTCTGTAGCTCAGCTGGTTAGAGCACCGTGTTGATAACGCGGGGGTCGTTGGTTCGAGCCCAACCAGACCCACCAAGGTTTCGGGGTTTAGCTCAGCTGGGAGAGCACCTGCTTTGCAAGCAGGGGGTCGTCGGTTCGATCCCGTCAACCTCCACCAAGAAATGTCAAACCTAAGTCAGCGTCGCAAAACGCAAGACGTAGTGATTTAGGTTTGATCTTTTACGATCAATGGCTGTTTTTGTTCTTTAACAATCTGGAAGAAGTAAAGATTCATTTAAACGATCGCCAGGACTTCGGTTCTTGCGAAAGTAAAAATGGGTGTGATTGTATCAATCAAAGTATTACGAAGTGATCTTAGCAATTAGAAGACTTACTTTGGAATACGGCAAACGCTAAAACTCAACGCTTCATATAACGCTCTTGCAAAAGAGGCTAACGTTATAGGAACAAGCGAATAAGTGCACATGGTGGATGCCTTGGCGATTACAGGCGATGAAGGACGTAGTAGCTTGCGATAAGCTGCGGGGAGCTGGCAAACAAGCTTTGATCCGCAGATTTCCGAATGGGGAAACCCGGCCGTAAGGTCATCGTTATCTGAATACATAGGGTAACGAAGCGAACGTGGCGAACTGAAACATCTAAGTAGCTACAGGAAAAGAAATCAACCGAGATTCCCAAAGTAGTGGCGAGCGAAATGGGATCAGCCTGCAAGATTTAGCATCAACGATAGCAAAACGGAATGGAAAGTCCGGCCATAGTGGGTGATAGCCCCGTATGCGAAATCGATGGTGTGGAACTAGGCTTGCGACAAGTAGGGCGGGACACGTGAAATCCTGTCTGAACATGGGGGGACCATCCTCCAAGGCTAAATACTCGTAATCGACCGATAGTGAACCAGTACCGTGAGGGAAAGGCGAAAAGAACCCCGGAAGGGGAGTGAAATAGATCCTGAAACCGTGTGCATACAAACAGTAGGAGCCCTGTAAGGGGTGACTGCGTACCTTTTGTATAATGGGTCAGCGACTTACATTCAGTGGCAAGCTTAACCGAATAGGGAAGGCGCAGAGAAATCGAGTCCGAATAGGGCGTTCAGTCGCTGGGTGTAGACCCGAAACCAAGTGATCTATCCATGGCCAGGTTGAAGGTGCGGTAACACGCACTGGAGGACCGAACCCACTAATGTTGAAAAATTAGGGGATGAGCTGTGGATAGGGGTGAAAGGCTAAACAAACTTGGAAATAGCTGGTTCTCTCCGAAAACTATTTAGGTAGTGCCTCAAGTATCACCATCGGGGGTAGAGCACTGTTATGGCTAGGGGGTCATCGCGACTTACCAAACCATTGCAAACTCCGAATACCGATGAGTGCGAGCTTGGGAGACAGACGCCGGGTGCTAACGTCCGACGTCAAGAGGGAAACAACCCAGACCGCCAGCTAAGGTCCCAAAGATTGGCTAAGTGGAAAACGAAGTGGGAAGGCTAAAACAGTCAGGAGGTTGGCTTAGAAGCAGCCATCCTTTAAAGAAAGCGTAATAGCTCACTGATCGAGTCGTCCTGCGCGGAAGATGTAACGGGGCTAAGCCAGTCACCGAAGCTGCGGATATCCGCAAGGATATGGTAGGAGAGCGTTCTGTAAGCCTGTGAAGGTGTCTTGTAAAGGATGCTGGAGGTATCAGAAGTGCGAATGCTGACATGAGTAGCGATAATGCGGGTGAAAAGCCCGCACGCCGTAAGCCCAAGGTTTCCTGTTCAACGTTCATCGGAGCAGGGTGAGTCGGCCCCTAAGGCGAGGCAGAGATGCGTAGCTGATGGGAAGCAGGTTAATATTCCTGCACCGTCGTTAGATGCGATGGGGGGACGGATCGCGGAAGGTTGTCCGACTGTTGGAATAGTCGGTTTTTGCATCGAAGAAGGCTGTTAGGCAAATCCGGCAGCGTAATTCAAGGGTGTGAGACGAGCGAACTTGTTCGCGAAGCAATCGGAAGTGGTTCCAAGAAAAGCCTCTAAGCTTCAGTCTAACGAGACCGTACCGCAAACCGACACAGGTGGGCGAGATGAGTATTCTAAGGCGCTTGAGAGAACTCGGGAGAAGGAACTCGGCAAATTGGTACCGTAACTTCGGGATAAGGTACGCCCAAGTAGTTTGACTGGCCTGCGCCAGAAGGACAAAAGGGTTGCAATAAAATGGTGGCTGCGACTGTTTAATAAAAACACAGCACTCTGCAAACACGAAAGTGGACGTATAGGGTGTGACGCCTGCCCGGTGCTGGAAGATTAAATGATGGGGTGCAAGCTCTTGATTGAAGTCCCAGTAAACGGCGGCCGTAACTATAACGGTCCTAAGGTAGCGAAATTCCTTGTCGGGTAAGTTCCGACCTGCACGAATGGCGTAACGATGGCCACACTGTCTCCTCCCGAGACTCAGCGAAGTTGAAATGTTTGTGATGATGCAATCTACCCGCGGCTAGACGGAAAGACCCCATGAACCTTTACTGTAGCTTTGCATTGGACTTTGAACCAATCTGTGTAGGATAGGTGGGAGGCTTTGAAGCGTGGACGCTAGTCTGCGTGGAGCCGACCTTGAAATACCACCCTGGTTTGTTTGAGGTTCTAACCTTGGTCCGTTATCCGGATCGGGGACAGTGCATGGTAGGCAGTTTGACTGGGGCGGTCTCCTCCCAAAGTGTAACGGAGGAGTTCGAAGGTACGCTAGGTACGGTCGGACATCGTGCTAATAGTGCAATGGCATAAGCGTGCTTAACTGCGAGACTGACAAGTCGAGCAGGTACGAAAGTAGGACATAGTGATCCGGTGGTTCTGTATGGAAGGGCCATCGCTCAACGGATAAAAGGTACTCTGGGGATAACAGGCTGATTCCTCCCAAGAGTTCATATCGACGGGGGAGTTTGGCACCTCGATGTCGGCTCATCACATCCTGGGGCTGTAGCCGGTCCCAAGGGTATGGCTGTTCGCCATTTAAAGTGGTACGTGAGCTGGGTTTAAAACGTCGTGAGACAGTTTGGTCCCTATCTGCCGTGGGCGTTGGAAGTTTGAAGGGGGCTGCTCCTAGTACGAGAGGACCGGAGTGGACGAACCTCTGGTGTATCGGTTGTCACGCCAGTGGCATTGCCGAGTAGCTAAGTTCGGAAGAGATAACCGCTGAAAGCATCTAAGCGGGAAACTCGCCTTGAGATGAGACTTCCCGGGAACTAGATTCCCCTAAAGGGTCGTTCGAGACCAGGACGTTGATAGGTCAGGTGTGGAAGCGCAGTAATGCGTTAAGCTAACTGATACTAATTGCCCGTGCGGCTTGTTCCTATAACATTAGCTCTGTTATAGACAAGTTGAGCATATATTGTGTTTGCCATAGTGCATCACACCCAAGAATCTACTAAATACTTCTTCCAGTTTGGGTTAGTTGCTGCTCCGTCGAGAGCAACTGACTTTACAAGTTATGCCTGATGACTATAGCAAGTTGGTACCACCCCTTCCCATCCCGAACAGGACCGTGAAACGACTTCGCGCCGATGATAGTGCTGCAACCAGTGTGAAAGTAGGTCATCGTCAGGCTTGTTACTCCCCAAGAACCCTCGTTACGCAAGTAGCGAGGGTTTTTGCTTTGTGCGCTCGATTTATGATTACAGCGCGGTCGATGCGAAAGACGGTTCGATGGGAGTAAAAAGTTTCGAACGGTCCGAGGATCGATAATCTGCGTTTCATCCTTGCCGCTGCGTGGTGCCGGGCGCTTCAAGCTGCGCGAGCGAGACCTTTTTGCCGTCATATCGTCCTGCTGGCATTCAACGTCTATTCTTAGTTTTATTCACAGACGGAAATCACTGCGCTCGGTCTCTGTGCATTTTCTTATACACAGACATTTAGGATCTGAAAGATCAATTGACTCCAAACACCCGTAATAAGGCACTCCGGGAAATCCAAACCTTAGATTTATACACAGCCTGCGCTAACAACCCCAGTAGCAGTTAATTTATGCACAGGCAAAAATCTAACATTCAGGAGCAGGTCAGTCCCCCCTGATATGCAATAGCAGTCATTCACCACTCGCGACCCTCTCTCAAAACACCAGACAATAAAAAAGCCGGCAAAGCCGGCTTCTTCATTTTCAGCAGTACAAGCTCAGATCATCAGAACTTGTAAGCCACACGTGCCACGGCAAAGTTCACGCCGCCGTTGGGTTGCTTGATGCCACCGTTGGAGAAGTGCTGCAGGCGGATGCCCAGGTCCAGGCCATTGCTGAACACATAGCCGGCACCGATGTGGTCACCGAACTGGAAGGCGGTCGACAACACCTTGTCATTGTTGCGGTAGAGCTTGGAGAACAGGTGCACGCCGATACCGGCTTCACCGTAGAAACCCTTGCCGTCATCGCGCTGGAAACGCAGCACCGGGGTCAGACCCAGGTCGATCAGGTTGCCGCTGTCATTGGTGTTGTTGTAGTGGTTCATGCGCCAGTTGGCCAGCGACAGATCCCAGTAACCACCGACGTGGGTGCCGTTGGACTGCCAGAAATTCCAGTTCGGACCCCAGTTGAACTGGGCACCGATACGGGCCAGCTGGGTGTTGTTGCCAGTACCGTACTCCAGCGACATGCCGTCGATGGCGTAGCTGGGCGACTGGATGGCAATGGCGGCAACGCCAGCAAAAGCGATCTTGGCGACCAGGCTCTTCAATTTAGTCATGGATTCTCTTTCAGCGCGTAAATGGTTTTGAAGGATCTTTGCTTGTATTCGGCGCGGCGCAAGGGCAGCCGCGGGGACGCGATATTCTCTCATAATCATCACAAATGCATACTCGCGTGAAATATTGTGCCGCGTCCTTACCACAGACGGCGCGCAGCCTCATGGGCGATAGCTGTACTCAAGTCTTCCCGCCACCTCCACGCGAATGGCCAGCACATGTCCAGACAGCGGATATTGGGCAAGCTCCGCCTCGCTGCGGCCATTGCGTCCGGTCGTGATGAAGAGCGTGCGCAGATCCTCGCCCCCAAATGCCACCATCGTCGGACAGCGCGCCGGCACGCGGATCTCCTGCAGGATCTCGCCCTGTGGCGACAGCCGCAACACCCGCCCTCCCTCGAACATCGCACACCAGTACGCACCTTCGCTATCGACCGCGGCACCATCCGGACGTCCGCCGTAATCGGGCGCAGTCTTGTCGCTGTCGAACTGGCGCAGCAGGCGGCAATTGCTGGTCTGGCCGGTAGCCAGATCATAGTCATGGACGTTGATGCGGTGCGCCGGCGTATTGGCGTGATACATCAGGCGCTGGTCCGGGCTGAACGCCACGCCATTGGAAGTGACCACGGCATGATGCGCATCACGCAAGGCATTACGTTCGAAGCAATACAAGGTGCCGCCATCCCGATCACGCGGCTCATAGATGGTGCCGCACCAGAAGCGGCCAGAGGCATCGCAGCGCCCGTCATTGAAGCGGATGCGTGCCATATCGTAGGGCGCTTCCAGCAGCGCCGTCAGCGCGCCATTGCCAGTATTGAGATGGAACATGCCCGACCGCAACGCCACCACCAGCCCGCCTTGCGCATGCTTGACGATACTGCCGGGTTCTTCCGGCATGTCCCAGCGCTGGTGCTGCTGCGTGGCCAGTACGCGCTTGTGGACGGCCTTGCCGGGAATGTCGATCCAGTAGAGTGCTGCTTCCTCCGCGTGCCACAGGGGCGATTCGCCCAGCAGCATCGGTTCGGGAGAAACGGTGGTGAAGGTGTCAGCAGTCAATGTGGGAGATGCCTGGGACATGGAGCTTGCCTGTAAGCATGAATGAGTAAGCGCTCATTATGCCGCGCGGATCTGGTTTGATAAACCTGATCCGCAACATCCCTCACGCCAGCAGGAGGATCAGCGCGCAGCGCGCCAAAAGAAAAACGGCATGCGCGCAGCATGCCGTCCTGATCTGGCGGACCGTTCGTATCATCCGCATCGTCCTGATGCGAGACCCTCGAACGATCATCCCATCCCCTGCTTAGTTGGACCACCCACCATCAATCATGTGGATCGATCCGGTAGTGAAGTTCGACTCGTCCGATGCCAGGTACAAGGCCAGTGCCGCCACTTCCTCGGCCTTGCCGATGCGGCCCATGGGTTGGCGGGCCACGAAGGCGGCGCGGACTTCGTCTTCGCTCTTGCCGGTCTCCTTGGCTTGCGTGCTGATGCGCTGGTTCAGCGAGGGCGATTCAATGGTGCCCGGGCAGATCGCATTGCAACGGATGCCCTGCGCCACGAAGTCCGCCGCCACCGACTTGGTCAGCCCCACTACGGCCGCCTTGGAGGCTCCGTAGGCAAAGCGATTGGCCACGCCCTTCACGCTCGATGCGGCCGAGGCGATGTTGACGATGGAGCCGGCCTTCTTGGCCAGCATGCCCGGCAGCACCGCACGGATGGTGTGGAACATGGCCTTGGCATTGAGATTGAAGGAGAAATCCCAGGCCTTGTCATCGCACTCCAGAATGTTGCCGGCCGCCACGTAGCCCGCGCAGTTGAAGAGGACATCGACGGTGCCGACCTTGGCCACCAGCGCCTTGATGGCGTCGTCGTCGGTGACGTCCAGCAGATGTGTCTCCACACCAGCGATGGAGGCGAGCTCCTCCAGATGCGTCTTGCTGATATCGGTAGCGATCACGCGAGCGCCTTCACGCGCAAACAATTCAGTCGAGGCGCGGCCAATACCTTGGGCCGCAGCAGTGATGAGGACGGTCTTGCCGGCGAGGCGGCCAGTGGATGCGGACATGCTTGTTCCTTTGCGATTAAACGAGTTTGCGATTGGCGAGATTCTTGTACAGCGCGGTGAGCCCGAAAGTCCACGGTGCGGTCTGGTCGCTGAAGTTCACGGTGTTCACCAGCGCACCCAGCTTGGGGGTGGAGATCGTCACGATGTCGGCGACCTGGTGGGTGAAGCCCTGGCCGGGACCAAAACGGTCCTGGGTCGGTGCGAACATGGTCCCCAGGAACAGTACCAGTCCATCCGGATACTGGTGATTGGGACCGATCGCATGCTCCACCAGCTGCAGCGGATCGCGGCTGATCATGGACATCGAGCTGCTGCCCTTGAGCGTGAAGCCTTCCGTACCATCGACCCGCATTGTAAGTTCGGCGCGACGCACATCGTCAATTGAAAAGTTTGCATCGAACAGGCGAATGAAAGGCCCGACTGCGCAGGAAGCATTGTTGTCCTTGGCCTTGCCCAGCAGCAGGGCACTGCGGCCTTCGAAGTCGCGCAGGTTCACATCATTGCCCAGGGTCGCTCCCACCACCTTGCCATGGCTGTTGATGGCCAGCACGATTTCCGGCTCGGGATTGTTCCAGGCCGACTTGGGGTGAATGCCGACTTCATCGCCCAGGCCCACCGACGACATCGGCTGTGCCTTGGTGAAGATTTCCGCATCCGGGCCGATGCCCACTTCCAGGTATTGCGACCACACGCCTTGCTCCAGCAGCACTTCCTTCAGGCGCGCAGCTTCCGGTGAGCCCGGCACCACGCTGGAGAGGTTGTCGCCGATCACCGCCGTGATCGCCTTGCGCACCGATTCCGCCTTGCCGGCGTCACCGCGCGCCTGTTCCTCGATCACGCGCTCCAGCATGCTGGCCACGAAGGTCACGCCGCTGGCCTTGACGGCCTGCAGATCGATGGGGGCCAGCAGCCAGGGGCGCGAGGTATCACGATGGGCGGCGTCGGCATTGTCGAGCAACTCCTGCAAGGTCGCGATGCGGGTCATGTTGGTGGCGGCGCGCACGGCGGCGGCCGGGTTGTCGAGTTCCAGCAATTCGCTGGAGGTGGCGGCGATGAGCGTGAGGTCATACGCACCGTCGGCGTCGATCCGCACCAGCACCGGGCCCACGCCCGGTTGCCAGAGGCGGCCGATCAGCGTGGCCTGCGCGTGGTCTTCAGGCAGGTGGGCCTGAAGCGAATAAGTGTGTGCCATGTTCTTGATTCCTTATGTTGGAGGCGGACCCGGATGACTCGGGAAGCGGGCGTCGCCACGATGTCGTGTTCTGCAAGGGGGAAGACTCACTGCGGGCGAAACATCCTCTTCCCCGTGGATGCCCGAAGGCAAGGATGCTTGGCCGGCAGTCCGTATTACGCGACCCGGGCCGGCGTAATACGGATCACCATGATTCACTGCGGGATAACACTAGCCCGGCCGCAGCCGGGCCTTCACGATCTGCATCAGCATCAGGTATAGACACCGATGTGCCAGGGCACGAATTCATCCTGTCCGTAGCCATGCAGCTCGCTCTTGGTCTTCTTGCCCGATGCCGTATCGAGGATCATCTGGAAGAAGCGTTCACCGACCTCCTGCGGAGTGACATTGCTGTCGGCAATCTCGCCGCAGTTGATGTCCATATCTTCTTCCTGGCGTTGCCACAGCGCAGTGTTGGTGGCCAGCTTGAGCGACGGTGCCGGTGCGCAGCCATAGGCCGAACCGCGGCCCGTGGTGAAGCAGATCATGTTGGCCCCTCCGGCGACCTGGCCGGTGGCCGAGATCGGGTCGTAGCCCGGCGTATCCATGAAGACGAAGCCGCGTGCGGTGACCGTCTCCGCATACTTGTAGACATCCACCAGGTTGGTGGTGCCGCCCTTGGCGACCGCGCCCAGCGACTTCTCGAGGATGGTGGTCAAGCCACCGGCCTTGTTGCCCGCTGAAGGATTGTTGTTCATCTCGGCATCGTTCTTGGCGCAATACTCCTCCCACCAGGCGATGCGGGCCAGCAGCTTCTCACCGACTTCCGGCGATACCGCGCGGCGGGTGAGCAGGTGTTCGGCGCCATAGATTTCCGGCGTTTCGGAAAGAATGGCCGTGCCGCCATGCCGCACCAGCAAGTCCACTGCCGCACCCAGCGCCGGATTGGCCGTGATGCCCGAATAGCCATCCGAACCACCGCACTGCAGGCCCAGCGTCAGGTGCTTGGCCGACACCGGCTCGCGCTTGATGTCATTGGCCTTGGGCAGCATCTTCTTGATCTTCTCGATCCCCAGCGCCACGGTCTTGGCGGTGCCGCCGGTGCCCTGGATGGTGAAGGTGTGGAAGTATTCGCCTTCCTTCAGGTTGTGGCTTTCCATCAGGCCCGAGATCTGGTTGGTCTCGCAGCCCAGGCCCACCACCAGCACCGCAGCGAAGTTGGGATGGGTGGCGTAACCCGCCAGCGTGCGGCGCAGGATCTGCAGCGGCTCGCCCTGCGAATCCGTGGCGCAACCCTGGCCGTGGGTCAGGGCCACCACGCCATCGATGTTGGGATAGTCGGCCAGCACTTCGGGATGGATGTCGCGGCGGAAGTAATCGGCGATGGCGCGTGCCGCGGTGGCCGAGCAGTTCACCGAGGTCAGTACGCCGATGTAGTTGCGCGTGGCCACGCGGCCATCGGGGCGCACGATGCCCATGAAGGTGGCGGGCTCGGCGACGAAATCGACCGGCTTCACGTCCGCGCCGAAATGGTGTTCACGCGAGAACTCGGCCATGGCCAGGTTGTGCGTGTGCACGTGCTGGCCGGGCGCGATGTCCTGGCTGGCCGTGCCGATGATCTGGCCATAGCGCTTGACCGGCTCGCCCGCAGAGATGGCGCGGGTCGCCATCTTGTGGCCGGCGGGAATGAGGCCCTGGACTTTGAGGCCGCCTTCGTCCTGCAGCACGGTGCCGGAGATGAGCTGCTGGCGGGCGATGACGACATCATCGACCGGGTTCAGGCGGATGACGGGAGAGTTGGCTTTCATGTTGGTCTCGGAGAACGTGGATGCTGCAGGCTGGCCGCGCAGGCGGCGGGCGCATGCCGCGCTGGCTGGCGCGGCATGCCGGAAACGACGGTCTTACTTGGGCGCGAACTGCGCCAGGTCAGGCATGGGGCTGCCTACCCATTGCTGGTAGATGCCGGGCAGCTTGCCATTCTTGAGGTTGGCGGTGATCCATTCGTTGAGCCACTTTTCCAGTGCCGGCTCGCCCTTGCGCAGGCCGATGGCATAGGGAATGTCCTTGATGGCGAACTTGGTTTCCAGGTTCTTGGACGGATTCTGCTTGGCAATGGCCGAGGCCAGCGAATTGGGCGTGCACAGTGCATCGACCTGGCCCGAGATAATGGCCGCGGTCACGGTGGCATCGTCATCGAAACGCACGATGTTGGTTCCCTTGGGGGCCAGCGGGGTCAGCAGCGAATCCTGCATGTTGCCGCGAACCACCGCCACGCGCTTGCCGACCAGATCATTGAGGCCCTTGATGTTCTCGCCCTTGGGTGCGGCCACCACGAACTGCGAGGCACCGTAGGGCTGGGTGAAGGCCACCACCTTCTGGCGTTCCGGCGTGATCGAGAAGGACGAGATCACCATGTCGGCCTTGCCGGTCATCAGGAAGGGAATGCGATTGGGGCCGGTGACCTGCACGATCTCCAGTTCCACACCCATGTCCTTGGCCAGCAGGCGCGCGGTTTCCACATCCGAGCCCTGCGGCTCCAGCTTGGCGTTGGTCATGCCGAAAGGCGGCGCGCCGAGGTCGATGGCGATCAGCACCTTCTTGCGCGCCTTGATGTCGGCCAGGGCATCGGCATGTGCGGCCTGGGCAAAACAAGCCAGGCCCAGCACGACGGCGGCGGCCTTCCTGGTGAAGTTGAACAGTTTTTTCATTGATGTCTCCTGGGTGATTGTAGGGATGCTGCTGAAAACAAAATCCATACAAGATGGATAGGCGATCTTTTACAGATCGCTTGATACGAACTTCTGCAACTCGGCGGTTTTCGGATTGCTGAAGAGTTCGTCGGGCGGACCGATCTCCCACACCTGGCCCTGGTGCATGAACACCAGTACATCGGCCAGCTTGCGGGCAAAGGCCATCTCGTGCGTGACCAGTACCATGGTCATGCCGCCACGGGCCAGGTCTTCCATGACCTTCAGCACTTCGGCGGTCAGTTCCGGATCCAGCGCCGAGGTCACTTCATCGAACAGCATCAGTTCCGGCGCCATGGCCAGCGAGCGGGCGATCGCCACGCGCTGCGCCTGGCCGCCCGAGAGCTGCTCGGGGTAGGCTTCCTTCTTGTTTTCCAGGCCCACCAGCTGCAGAACCTTGTGGGCGATCTTCTTCGCTTCCTCGGTGGACATCTTCTTGATGGTGGTCAGCGCCAGCGTGATGTTGCGCTCCACGGTCAGGTGCGGGAACAGGTTGTAGCTCTGGAAGACGATGCCGACCTGCTTGCGCAATTCGCGCAGGTTCAGCTTGTCCGGATGATGGATATCATGTCCGCATACATGGATGTTGCCGCCATCCACTTTCTCCAGACCGTTCAGGCAGCGCAGCAGCGTGCTCTTGCCCGAACCGCTCTTGCCGATGATGGCCACCATCTGGCCCTTCTGCACATCCAGCGAAACACCGTTCAATACCTTGTTGCTGCCGAAGCTCTTGTGCAGATCATTGATCTTAACGATGGCTGACATTCAATTTCCTTTCAAAGTGCTTGGACAGCGCCGACAGCGGGAAGCACAGGCAAAAATAGATGAGTGCGACGCAGCCGAACACGGTGAACGGCTGGAAGGTCGAGTTGTTGATGATCTGGCCGGCGCGCGAGAGATCGACGAAGCCGATCACCGAGGCCAGCGAGGTGTTCTTGACGATCTGCACCATGAAGCCCACGGTGGGTGGCGTGGCGATCTTGACCGCCTGCGGCAGGATCACCTTGGTGAGCTGCTCGAAGCGGTTGAAGCCCAGGCATTCCGAGGCTTCCCACTGGGTCTTGGGGACCGCCTGGATGCAGCCGCGCCAGATCTCGCCGAGGAAGGCAGCGCAGTAGATCGCAAAGGAAATCCCGGCCGCCACCAGCGGGGTGAGCTTGAAGCCGGCGATGGCGAGCCCGAAGTAGGCCACGAACAGGATCACCAGCAGCGGGATGCCCTGCACCACCTGGATGTAGGTACTGGCGATCCCCCGCAGCAGGGCATTGGGCGAGACCCGCCACAGGGCGATCACGAAGCCGGCCACGCCACCGAAGACGAAGGCCACCAGCGACAGCACCACGGTCCAGACGGCGGCTTGCAGCAGGTATTCCACGTGCAGGAAACTGAATGCGTTCATCGCGCCTCCTTACAGGTTGGTGCCAAGCTTGCGCTTGCGCACGAAGGCCATCTGGCTGATTGCCCAGAATGCGCCACGGAACAGGAAGGACAGGGCGAGATACGCCACCGCGATGACCGCATACACCTCGAAGCTGCGGAAGGTTTCCGACTGCACCAGGTTGGCGGTGGCGGTCAGCTCTTCGGCCGAGATCTGCGAGGTGATGCTGGAAGCCAGCATCAGCAGGATGAACTGGCTGGTCAGCGAGGGATAGACGCGCTCCACCGCCGGCAGCAACACCACGTGCCAGTACACGTGAAAGCGCGACATGCCCAGGCATTCAGCCGCCTCGATCTGGCCCGGATGAATGGAGTTGATGCCGGCGCGCATGATCTCGGTGGTGTAGGCGCCGACGTTGACGGTGAGCGCAATGACGGCAGCGGTCTCGGCGGTGAGCTTCCAGCCGATGCTGGCCAGGCCGAAGAACACCAGGAACACCTGCACCAGCAGCGGCGTATTGCGGATGATCTCGACATACGCCTGTACCAGGCCGCGCACCAGCGCCAGCCGGCTCTTGCCGGCAATCGCACCGAGCGTGCCGACCACGAAGCCCAGTGCGATGGACAGGGCCGAGAGCTGTATCGTCAGCCAGGCACCCATCAAGAGGCGATCCCAGTTGGCGAACACGCTCATGAAATCGAAGGTGTAATTCATCGACGCTCCGTCCGTGCAGCGTCAGGGGAAGGGGGATACAGCAGCATGAGGGTGGTCTCCTTTTTGATTTTCCTGGGGGCGGCCTCTTGTTGGGTGACCTTGAGGTCGGGGCCTTGGCATGATTGCCGGTACTGCTGCGCCTTGCGGCGCGCCTGGGTCCGGGCGGCGCGGCTACAGCTGCCTGACGCCACCCGGTCGCAAGTTCGATTGCACGTGCTGGATGCCATTGACCAGCGGTGCGCCGAAATCGGGAATGCTGATCTCGATGCTGTCACCATCCTCGGTGCGCACGCTGTAGGCGAACGACAGGTTGGCCGCGCCCATGAAGTGCGCATGCACGTCGCCCGCATGCAGCAGGTGCGCGTACTTGAAGGTGTGGTATTCGAGGTTCTCGATGGAGTGGCACATGTTGTCCGGGCCGGTCAGGAATTCCTGTTCCCAGATCACGCGGCCACGGCGACGGATGCGTGTCATGCCGACCAGGTGCGCCGGGGGCAGGCCCACCAGCAGCTCCGGACCGAAAGCGCAGTGGCGCAGCTTGGAGTGGCCTTGATACAGGTAATTGCTGCGCTCCATCACGTGATCCGAAAACTCGTTGCCGATGGCAAAGCCGAGGCGGCGCGGACAGCCTGCGTCATCGATCAGGTAGAGCCCGACGATCTCCGGTTCTTCGCCGCCATCGAGGGCAAAGTCGGGACGCGGCAAGGGCTGGCCGGGCGCGACGATGCAATGGCCATCGCCCTTGTAGAACCATTCGGGCTGCACGCCCACGGTGCCCGGCGCGGGGCGGCCGCCGGCGATGCCCCATTCGATCATCAGTTGCGTATCGGTCTTGTCGAGCTCATCGCCTTCGATGCGGCGATGCATCTTGTCGCGCGTGGTGGCGCTGCCCAGGTGCGTGGTACCGGCACCGGAGACGCGGCAGTGGGCCGGGTCGGGATGGTCCAGCGGGGCCAGGATGCGGCCCTCGGCCAGGATCGCGGCATAGTCTTCGGAGCGGTCGGTATTGAGCAACTGGGCCAGGCGTTCCAGCCCGGTATGGCGTTCGATGGCCAGCAAGCCGAGTTCGCGCATGGTGTCGACCTCGCCCAGCACCTGGATGCTGGCGCCATTGACGATGCCGACGCGGCGTTGGCCATGCAGATCGCGATATTGAATCAGCCTCACCAGGTCTCCTTTGCCGTCGTCATCCATATGGCCGCCGGTCAGGGGCGGTCAGGGTCCAGGGGAGCGATGTGCAGAACAGGGGCTGCGATTCGCACGCGGCAGGAAACTGCCGCCAGGCGAAGCCACCTGTGGATCAATCTGCCCGTCGTCTCCTGAGCTTTTTTCACGCATCGCCGTGGGCAGGGGGCAGATGCGCTAGCATTGTGTTTTTTCCGGGACGACTATAAGAGGCTGAACCAAGGATGTCTAATGAGCTTAATTCATCGGGTGATAACCGACTCGGCGAGGAGGGCGCGGCAGGCGATGCACTGCCTTCGGTCGGTTCCATCGTCAGCCGCCTGCGCTTTCGCCAGGTCGCGCTGCTGACGGCGCTCGACGAGCAGGGCTCCCTGCACAAGGCAGCCGAAGTGATGCACATGACCCAGCCGGCCGCCACCAAGGCCTTGCATGAAATGGAAGATGCGCTGGGCGTGACGCTGTTCGACCGCTCACCGCGCGGCATCGAGGCCACCGAGCTGGGCCGCTGCGTGATCCGCTATGCGCGCCTGATCCAGAGCGATGTCGCCAACCTGCGCGAAGAATTGCAGAACATGATCAGCGGCCGCGGCGGCCGCTTGTCCATCGGCACCATCATGGGGGCGGCGCCCTTCGTCACGCGTGCGCTGTCGCGCCTGCGCGAGATCCAGCCGGACGTCTCCATCGAGATCAGCGAAGACACCAGTGCCCGCCAGCTGCTGCTGCTGGACCAGGGCCGCATCGACCTGATGATCGGCCGTTCCTCGGTCAGCTCGCAGCCCAACCTCTACCATTACGAAATGCTGCGTGGCGAGCCCATGTGCATCGTCAGCGGCATCGACCATCCGCTGGCCACGGCGCAGAAGGTGCGCCTGCAGGAGCTGGCCGATGCCTCGTGGATTCTCTATTCGAGCAACATGCCCATGCGCATCTGGATCGAGCACGAGTTCAAGCTGGAAGGCGTGAAGGTGCCGGGCAACGTGATCGAGACCGCCTCGCCCTTCGTCACCATCACCCTGCTGGCGCAATCGAACATGGTGGCGGTGATGCCGCTGGACATCGCGCATTTCTTTGCTGCGCGCCAGATGCTGGGGATCCTGCCGGTGAACCTCAAGACCCGCATCGAGCATTACGGCATCGTCACGCGCAAGAACAGTACCTTGTCGTCGCTGGCCAAGATGTTCATCCAGATCCTGCGGCAGCAAAATTGAGCCAACCGCCGCGTTGCGTTCCTGACGTTTTTTTTACAGGCTAGGGTTTTTCCGGATGCCGTCAGGCGTGATTTTCCTGTTAGTGTTCGTCTGCGGTCGGGGTGGCCGCAGACTTTCCCTCAGAATCCGCTTTCTCCGGTTGGCCTTCATGAATTTGCGTCTTACGCGTGCGCGCACGCGCCTTGCTGCTCTCGGTCCTGTTTCCCCTCCTGCCTCTGCCGCTCGTGCCGTGCTGGCCGCGCTCTGCGTGACCGGCGCCCTGCTGCTGGCAGGCTGCGCCGCACAGAAGCCCGCACCGCTCGACGAGGCCGCCCGGCAAGCCAAACAGGCCAAGCTGGACCAGGCCCTGGCACTGTTCTCGGCCAACCCGCCGGAAGGCTTGCCGACCGGTTGGGAGCCGCTGGTCTTCACCCGCAAGAAGATTCCTACCGAATACCGTCTGGTGCAGGACAATGGCCGCAGCGTGCTGCACGCCTTTGCCGACCGCGCCTCATCCGGCCTGCGCCATGCGGTCGACATCGACATCAACAAGAAGCCCTGGCTGACCTGGAGCTGGAAAGCCGCCGGTCTGATTCCCACGGCCGATCTCACCCACCGGGAAACCGATGATTCGCCGGTGCGCATCGTGCTGGCCTTCGATGGCGACCACGACAAGCTCTCGCTGATGGATACCATCCTCTTCGATACGGCCAAGCTGCTGACCGGGCATGAGCTGCCTTATGCCACGCTGATGTATGTGTGGGATCCCAAGGTGCCGGTCGGTACGGTGATCGCCAACGGCCGCACCGGCCGCATCCAGATGCTGGCGGTGGAAAGCGGTGCGGAGCATGTGGGGCAGTGGTGCAATTACCAGCGCAACGTCGCGGAAGACTACGAGCGTGCCTTCGGTGAAAAGCCCGGCCGCCTGATCGGCGTGGGCGTGCTTACCGATACCGACAACACCGTGCAGAAGATGGAAGCCTGGTATGGCGACATCCGCCTGATGCGCGATGCGCAGGCGGTGCCGGCTCCCTGAGGATTGACGTGCCGCGGGCTCAGACCCCACGCCACCAGGCGGCAACGTGGCCCCAGAAACCCTTGGGGCCGGTCTCGAAGAGCCAGGGCTTTTCGCGCTTGAGCTTGTCCATCATGTCCTGCTCGGCCTTCTCCGAGACATTTCCATAGGCGCGCCCGAGTTTCAGCAGGGTGCGCAGGGCTCCCAGCTTTTCCCGCGCCACCATGCCCGAGGCATGTTCGATGGCGATATGGGTCTCGCGCAATTCCTGCACCATGGCATGGGCCAGTTGCGAGGCCGGTGTCTTCAGGCGTTCCTGCACTACCGCGATATTCGTGGCGGACGCCTTGATCTGCGAGGCCAGCACGTCGATCTGCGTTTCATCGCCCTTGGCCTGCTTGATGATGGCGCCGGCCCAGGCGCGCGAGGCATTGACCAGTTCCTCGGTGCCCCAGTCGTGGCGCACCGCAATCCAGAACCCGTAATTGGCCGCCTGTTCGATCAGGATCTGCACCACGTCCGGGAATTCCTTGTCCATCGCCCGGCGCGCCCACGCATACTGGCCCGAGAGCATCAGGTGCTGCACCGCCTCTTCGGTGAGGAAGTTGGTGTTCTCGGAGAGCTTGGCCAGCAGGTAGCTGTCGAAGGAAGGTTTGACGAAACCCGAATCGATCTTGGTCGAGAGCCGCACGAAGTTGTGATAATCCCGCTCCAGCGAGTCGTAGATATCGTCCTTGAGGATGAGTTTGATCTGTTTCATGCGGCTTCCCCTCGGACCGTGTCCGATGTTGTTGTTGCGCCGACAAGGCCATGCGGCATGCCGGACTGGTTGTGATGACGCGGTGTCAATGCTGATGCTGCCAGGAAACTTGTTATCGGCAGCTGTCGTGCCAAACTTTACGCCGCCCCTGCGGCGCGGACCTCAATAACTGCGCAAGCCATAGCGCTGCCGGGTTTCCCCGTCCGGCAACAATTGGTCGCGATATAGCGCCCAGGCGGGATCGGCCAGGATGGCGGTGCTGGTCTTGCAGCCCTGGCAGAGCTGGGCATGCACCCCCGCCACCACTGCTTCGAGTCCATTGGGATCGGTCACGTAGAACCAGGATTGCTGCTGGCCCTGGCTGAACGCGGTGCCGGCATAGATGCTGCGGGTCTTCTTGCCGATGGCCGCAGCCATCTGATCGGACAGGGCTTCCAGCCGGTCCTGCTCGGCCAGCGCCGGCAAGCCATCGGGCGTGCCCGGCGCATAACTCACCCGCGTGACCACCACATACGGAAACCCGGACAGCGGGAAGCTGCGCCGCAAGCCCATGTCCAGTTTGACCACCGTGAGGCGATCGCCGCGCTGGGCCTGGTAGTTCCACCACTCGGGCTCAGGATCCTGCGCCAGCCCGTGGCGCGCCAGCAGGAGCAGCAGGGTCAGGAGCAGGGCGCGCTTCATGATCGTCTCGCCGTATCAGCTGGCCAGCAGGGCCAGCAGCGCCAGCAGGGCGGGCAGACCCTGGATGTAGAGGATGGAGCGCTTGGCGGTGAGTCCACCGTAAATGCCGGCCACCAGCACGCAGCTCACGAAGAAGATCTGCACCGCATGGTCGCCCGTGGCCAGGCTCCAGAACAGGCCGGCGGCGAGGAAACCGTTGTAGAGACCTTGGTTGGCGGCCAGCACGCGGGTGGCTTCGGCGGCTTCGCGCGACTGGCGGAAGGTCTTCAGACCCAGCGGCTTGGTCCACAGGAACATTTCCAGGATCAGGATCCAGACATGTTCAAGGGCGACCAGCAGGACCAGGATGGTGGCGAGCGTGTGCACGGTTTCTCCCTGTTGTCGTTATACGTTCTTGCCGCACCTTCGCAGCGCGTTGCAGAGTGCGCCGGGCGGCGGGCTTTGGCGATCATGCCTGAAATGCGCCCGCGCGCCAATGCCCTGCACGCCGCTGCGGCGCTTACTTCGCCTGCAGGAATTTCTCGGCCAGCCGCACCCAGTAAGTGGCACCGACGGGCAGCAGGTCGTCGTTGAAATCGTAGCTGGGGTTGTGCAGGTTGCACGGACCGAGGCCATGGCCCTGGTCGCGGTGGCCGCCATCGCCATTGCCGAGGAACACGTAGCAGCCTGGCTTGTGCTGCAGCATGAAGGCGAAGTCTTCCGCGCCCATGGTCGGTTCGGTCTTGGCATCCACATGGTCGGCACCGAACTGTTCGGTCAGCACTTCAACGGCGAAGGCGGTTTCCTCGGGATGGTTGATGAGCGGCGGATAGTTGCGGTTGAAGCGGAAGTCGACCGTGGCATCGAAGGCGGCGGCGGTGTGCTCGGCGATCTCCTGCATGCGGCGCTCGATGAGGTCCAGCACCGGCAGGCTGAAGGTGCGCACGGTGCCGACCATCATGGCTTCGTCGGGGATGACGTTGGTGGCGCTGCCGGTGTGGATCTGGGTGATCGACACCACCGCCGGATCATTCGGATTGACGTTGCGCGCCACGATGCTCTGCCAGGCCTGGGCGATGTGGACCGCGGTCATCACCGGATCGGCCGCCTTGTGCGGCTGCGCGGCGTGCGAACCCTTGCCCTTGACGGTGACGTGGAACTCGTTGCTGGAGGCCATCTGCGGACCCGGCGTCACGCCGAAGTGACCGGCCGGGATGCCGGGCCAGTTGTGCATGCCGAAGACGGCATCCATTGGATACTTCTCGAACAAACCATCCTGGATCATGCGCTCGGCGCCACGGCCGCCTTCTTCTGCGGGCTGGAAGATCACGTACACGGTGCCATCGAAGTCGCCATGCTGCGCCAGGTAACGGGCCGCCCCCAGCAGCATGGCGGTATGGCCGTCATGGCCGCAGGCGTGCATCTTGCCGGGATGGCGCGAGGCATGGTCGAAGGTATTGATTTCGGACATGGGCAGCGCATCCATATCGGCGCGCAGGCCGATCGCGCGGGGGCTGTCGCCCTTCTTGATGATGCCGACCACGCCCGTCACCCCCAGGCCGCGCACGACCGGAATCCCCCACTCGGTCAGCTTTTGCGCCACCACGTCGGCGGTGCGCACTTCTTCGTAACACAGCTCGGGATGGGCGTGGATGTCGCGGCGGATCTTCTGCAGGTCGGCGTGGAACTGGACGATGGGGTCGATGAGTTTCATGGGAGTCTGGTGCGATGGCGTTGGTAACAAGTGTGCCTATCTTACCGCGCCTTGGCGGCACGGGAGCGCCTGTGCAATTTCGTTCAATACAGCGGCCGTGAGCCTGCCTAGCATGCGCATTTTTAACAGGGGCGCCGGGCAGGCGTCGACACACATGATGCTTTCTTCCGAATTCTTCCTGCTGGCGGGCGCGCATCTGCTGGCGCTGGCCAGTCCCGGTCCGGATTTCCTCTTGCTGCTGCGGGGCAGCCTGCGCCATGGGCGGGGCTATGGGCTGGCTGCAGCCCTGGGGATTGCGCTGGCCAACGGGCTTTACATCGCGCTGGCCATCGGCGGCTTCAGTCTCCTGCAGCGAGCACCACTGCTGCTGGCGGCCATGCAGTGGTTGGCAGCGCTCTACCTGGCCTGGTTGGGATGGGTCTTCTGGCGCGCCGGGCGGTACCCGGCCGTCTTGCCTGCTGCCCCCGTTTCGGCCGCCAGGGTCGCGCCATGGGCCGTACTGGGGACAGGTTTTCTTTCGGCCGCACTCAATCCCAAGAATGGCGTGTTTTACTTTGGCCTGTTCACCGTTATCGTATCGGCGCAAACCGGCGCGTCGACCAAGCTCTTCTACGGCGTCTGGATGTTTGGAGCCGTGCTGGCCTGGGATGCCGGGCTGGTGTATTTCATCGCGCAGCAGCGTGTGATGCGGGCGCTCACGCGCGTGCTGCCGCTCATCGAGCGGGGCGCGGGCCTGCTGCTGATGCTCGCTGCCGCCGCACTGGTGGCCAGCCGCAGCTAGGCCCGGCGATATTGCAGCGGTGTGGCCGCCACCCGCGATTTGAAGGCGCGATGGAAGTGGCTCTGGTCGGCAAAGCCGGTATCGAGCGCGGTATGGACGGTGCTGGCACCCTGCTGCAGCAGGGTGCGCGCCTGGCGGATCTTCATGTCCAGCTGCAGGGCATGCGGGGTCAGGCCGAAGCGGCGGCGGAACTGGCGGATCAACTGGTAGCGGCTGGTGCCGGCGAGTTCCGCCAGGGTCGCCAGCGAAACGCGGTCGCGGCAATGCGCCAGCAGGAAATCATGGGCACGTTGCAGGCCGTCGTCTTCGGGCGCATCGCTGGCCTGCCCGGGCGGGCAGGCATCGGCGCACGCGCGCATCACGTGCTGCAGACAACGTATTACCTCGCGCTCCAGGTCTGGATGGCCATGCTCCAGCGTATGCGTCATGCGGTCCAGCCATTGCAGTGCCTCCGGCGAGCGCACCACCTGCGACGGCATGCCCGCGAGCAACCCGCATGTGGCCGGGGTTTGCGCCAGCAAGGTAGCCAGCCAGTTGCTGTCCAGATGGAACATGCGATAGCTCCAGCGCTGCAGGTCCGCCGGATTGCAGCTGTGCACATCTCCGGCCCGCACGAGGATCACGTCGCCAGGGAAAATGGGCTCGCTGCGATCGGCCAGCGTAAAGACGCTGTGGCCGCCATCGACGACGCCGATGGAAAAACTGTCATGCGTATGCGGCGCATAGCAGGACAGGCTGCCGGTGGCGCGACGGCCTTCGAAGAAGGGCAAGGCGGGAGGACGCCAGAAGTACGGTGAAGGAGACATGGCGGCACTACGGAAGAGTCGTGACGCGCCATTTTAAGATAAAGTAGCTGCCTGCCTCGCGTGCGCCGAGGGCTTCCCTGTTTTCTTTCCCCGCTTTCTTCTCTGCCATGACCACCACCATCGTCCGTGCCGCCTGTCCCCATGATTGCCCTGATACCTGCGCCCTGCTGGTGACCGTCAAGGACGGCGTCGCCACGGAAGTGCGCGGCGATCCGGAGCACCCGCCGACGGCCGGCGTGCTCTGCACCAAGGTCTCGCGCTATGCCGAGCGCACCTATCATCAGGACCGCCTGCTGCATCCCATGCGCCGCGTGGGCAAGAAGGGCGAGGGCAAGTTCGAGCGCATCAGCTGGGACGAGGCCATCGCCACCATCGCACAGCGCCTGGGCCAGATCGCCTTGCGCGATCCGCAAGCCATCCTGCCCTACAGCTACGCCGGGACCATGGGTCAGGTGCAGGGCGAATCGATGGCCGGCCGTTTCTTCAATCGTCTCGGTGCCTCGCAGCTGGACCGCACCATCTGTGCCTCCGCCGGTGGCGCAGGCTATCGCTACACCATTGGTGCGCGCATCGGTACCGATCTGGAACAGGTCGATCACGCCAAGCTCATCATCATCTGGGGCGGCAATCCGATTGCCTCCAACCTGCATTTCTGGACCCGCGTGCAAGCGGCCAAGCGCAACGGAGCGCGCCTGATCGCCATCGATCCGTATCGCTCGCTGACCGCCGAGAAGTGCCACCAGCACATCGCGCTCTTGCCCGGTACCGATGCAGCCCTGGCACTGGGCCTGATGCACGTGCTGATCGCGGAAGACTTGCTGGACCACGATTACATCGCACGCTACACGCTCGGCTTCGAGCAACTCAAGGAGCGCGTGGCCGAATGGACGCCGGCCCGCACCGCTGAAGTGTGCGGCATCAGTGCGGAGGAAGTGCAGAACCTGGCGCGCGAATATGCCCGAGTGGCGCTGGCCGGCGAGGGTGCCTTCATCCGCGCCAACTACGGCCTGCAGCGCGTGCGCGGCGGCGGCATGGCCGCGCGCAACGTGGCTTGCCTGCCAGCGTTGGTCGGCGCCTGGCGTCATGCTTCCGGGGGCATCCAGCTGTCGGTATCGGACAGCTTCCCCAAGGACACGGCCGCCTTGAGCCGTCCCGACCTGGCCGCGCGTCACGGCAAGCCTAGCCGCATCATCAACATGAGCACCATCGGCGATGACCTGTTGAGGCCGGCCTCGCCCGACTTCGGTCCCCGGGTGGAAGCGCTGATCGTCTACAACTCCAACCCCGTGGCGGTGGCCCCGGAGTCCGGCAAGGTAGCGCAGGGCTTTGCGCGCGAAGATCTGTTCACGGTGGTGCTGGAACATTTCCAGACCGATACCGCCGACTACGCCGATATCCTGCTGCCTGCGACGACCCAGCTGGAGCACATCGACGTGCATGCGTCGTATGGCCACGTCTACATGATGGCCAACAATGCCGCCATTGCGCCGCTGGGCGAGGCCAAGCCCAATACCGAGATCTTCCGCCTGCTGGCGGCCGCGATGGGATTTGAAGAAGACTGTTTCAAGGACAGCGACGATCAATTGGCCGCCGTGGCCTTCAAGCGCGATGATCCGCGCAGCGCCGGCTACGACTGGCAACAGTTGAAGGAGAAGGGCTGGCAGCGTCTTTCGGTGCCGGTCGCGCCCTTTGCCGATGGCGGGTTTGCCACGCCCTCGGGCAAGTGCGAGTTCTATTCCGAACAGATGAAGGCCGCGGGTCTCGATCCCTTGCCGGCCTATATCGCGCCCTATGAATCTGTGGCCAGCAATCCGCAGCTGGGCGCGAAATACCCGCTGGCGATGATCTCGCCGCCGGCACGCAATTTCCTCAATTCTTCCTTCGTCAATGTACAGAGCCTGCGTGATACGGAGGGCGAACCGCACCTCGACATGCATCCGCAGGACGCCGCTGCACGCGGCATTGCGCAGGGAGATACGGTGCGCATCTTCAATGATCGCGGCAGCATGCAGGCACGCGTGCGCGTGACCGACAAGGCGCGCGTGGGGCTGGTGGTGGGCCTGTCGATCTGGTGGAAGAAATTTGCCGCCGATGGCAAGAACGCCAACGAAGTCACCAGCCAGCGCCTGACCGACATGGGCAATGCGCCCACCTTCTATGACGTGCTGGTGCAGGTGGAAAAACTGCAGCCGCCGGTCGTGGCCGCCTGAGGTTTTTCATGCTGCGCCGTGGCTTGCGTCGCTCTGTGCGCTGGGGGCTGACCTTGGCGGTGCTGGCGTCGCTGTGCGGGCTGTCGGCTTGTTCTGCGGTCTCGTATTACGCCCAGGCCGCGCACGGGCAGTTCTCGCTGCTGGCGCAGGCAAAACCGCTGGAGGAGTGGCTCGATGACCCGGCCACCTCGCCCGCGCTCAAGGCCAAGCTGCAGACGGTGCGCGAGATCCGCCGCTATGCCGTCACCGAACTCGATCTGCCCGATAACGGCAGCTATCGCAGTTACGCACAACTGGACCGGCCCTTCGTGCTGTGGAATGTCGTGGCCGCACCCGAGTTGTCGTTGAAGCCCCGGCAGTGGTGTTTCCCCATTGCCGGCTGCGTGGACTATCGCGGCTACTATCACCTCAGCGATGCGCAGACCTATGCCGACACGCTCAAGGCCGAAGGTTATGATGTGCAGGTCGCCGGTGTACCGGCGTATTCCACGCTGGGCTGGTTCGATGATCCGGTGATCTCCACCTTCATCCAGTATCCCGATGGCGAACTGGCGCGACTGATCTTCCATGAGCTGGCGCACCAGACCGTGTATGCGCCCGGTGATACGTCCTTCAATGAAGGGTTTGCGGTAGCGGTGGAAGAGCTGGGTGTGGAACGCTGGCTGGCGGCGCGCCACGATCCGGCGATGGTCCAGGCCTACCAGCGTTTTGCCGCCCGCAAGCGTGAGTTCCTGGCCTTGCTGGACAAGTACCGCGACCGGTTGAAGGAGAACTACGACAGCGACGCCAGCGATGCCGACAAGCGCCAGCGCAAGGCGGCCATCTTCGATGCCCTGCGCGCTGAATATGCGCAGATCAAGGTCACCCGCTGGAATGGCTATGCCGGGTATGACCGCTGGTTCGCGATGCCGCTGTCCAATGCGCATCTCGCACTGGTGGGGGCGTATCACGACCTGGTCCCTGCCTTCCGTCAGTTGTTTGCCCGCAGCAGCGGCTTCCCCGATTTTTATGACAAGGTGCGCGCACTGGCACGCATGGACAAGGCCGCACGCCATGCTGCGCTGGGAGACGCGCCCTTGACCACGGGCAAGGCGGAGGCGGAAATGTTTCCCGCCTGCACCATGGAACGGCCCAAGAGCAACGACCCGGCGTATCATGCCGGATGAATTTCAATGCAATACCGGTTTGCCGAGCCGTGCAATACGCGCTGACTGACCGCGATATCGCAGCCGTTGCCAACCTTTTTGCAAAAAATCTCAAATTTGGGGCGCAAAAAGCTTGCCCCGCAGTCGAATGCTGGATAGCATCTGCGATAAATAAAAAAACACTCGTGCTTTTTTTGCTGTGCGCGCCAACGCGGTGGCCTTGCATCACCGCCCAGCCCCAGCGCACGTTATGACCGGAGACAGAGGACACACTATGGAAAGATTCTGGCTTGCATCGTATCCCGCAGGCGTTCCCGCTGACATCGACCCCAGCCGTTACGGTTCGCTGGTGCAGATGATCGAAGAGGCTTTCGCCAAGCATGCCGATCGCAACGCTTATGTCTGCATGGGCAAGTATCTCCGTTATGGCGAGCTCGATGCCATGTCGCGCGCCATGGGGGCCTGGCTGCAAGGCCTGGGCCTGCAGAAGGGCGCGCGCGTGGCGATCATGATGCCCAACGTGCTGCAATACCCGATCGCCATCGCCGCCATCCTGCGTGCCGGCTACACGGTGGTCAACGTCAATCCGCTCTACACGGCCCGCGAGCTGGAACACCAGTTGAAGGATTCCGGTGCCGAAGCCATCTTCGTGCTGGAGAATTTTGCCTGCACGCTGCAGAAGGTGGTGGCGCATACCCAGGTCAAGCACATCGTGGTGGCCAGCATGGGCGAGCTGCTTGGCACCCTCAAGGGCGCCATCGTCAACCTGGTGGTGCGGCACGTCAAGAAGATGGTGCCGTCCTGGTCGCTGCCCAATGCGATCTCCTTCAGCCGCGCGCTGTCGCAGGGCGAGGGCAAGACGTTGCAGAAGGTATCGCTGACGCCCGATGACGTCGCCTTCCTGCAATACACCGGCGGTACCACGGGTGTGGCCAAGGGGGCGGTGCTGACCCATCGCAACCTGATCGCCAACGTGCTGCAGGCCGAAGAATGGCTGACCCCGGCGCTGAAGTCAGGCAAGCCCATCGACCAGCTGGTGTTCGTCTGCGCGCTGCCGCTGTATCACATCTTTGCGCTCACCGTCTGCAACCTGCTGGGCACGCGTGAAGGCGCGCTGAACCTGCTGATCCCGAACCCGCGCGACATTCCCGGTTTCGTCAAGGAGCTGGCCAAGTACAAGGTCAACACCTTCCCCGCGGTCAACACGCTCTACAACGCGCTGCTCAACAATGCCGATTTTGCCAAGCTGGATTTCTCCGGCTATCGCTGCTGCGTGGGTGGCGGCATGGCGGTACAGAAGAGCGTGGCGGACAAGTGGAAGAAGCTGACCGGCTGTCCCATCATCGAAGGTTACGGTTTGTCCGAAACTTCTCCGATTGCCAGCGCGAACCCCTGCACCATCGATGAATACACCGGCACCATCGGCCTGCCGCTGCCGTCCACCGAGATCGCCATCCTTGATGACGATGGCCATCCTGTGCCGCTGGGCCAGCCGGGCGAGATCGCCATTCGTGGTCCGCAGGTGATGCCGGGCTACTGGCAGCGTCCGGATGAGACGGCCAAGGTCATGACCCCGGACGGTTTCTTCAAGACCGGTGACATCGGTGTGATGGATGCACAGGGCTACACCAAGATCGTGGACCGCAAGAAGGACATGATCCTGGTCTCGGGCTTCAACGTTTATCCGAATGAAATCGAAGGCGTGGTGGCGCAGCATCCGGCGGTGCTGGAGTGCGCCTGTGTGGGCGTGCCTGATGAACATACCGGCGAAGCGGTCAAGCTCTTCGTGGTGCGCAAGGACAAGTCGCTGACCAGTGAGCAGCTGATGGCTTACTGCAAGGAGCAGTTCACCGGTTACAAGAAGCCCAAGTACATCGAGTTCCGCGATGAGCTGCCCAAGACCAACGTGGGCAAGATCCTGCGCCGCGAGTTGCGGGATGATCCTGCGAAGGCACCGCAGAAACAGGCAGCATGAAACGAGTGCTGCCGTAATCTGATCTCCTTACGTACGTCAGTCAGTTTCTGCATCAAGGCCTGAGTTCGGTATTGCACCGGACTCAGGCCTTTTCAGTTTGGGCTCACACGAGATGGCTGGTGTTGAGTCGTCATTTTCCTGGGCAGATCGGATTCTCGGGAGGGACAGGCCGGCTCCTTGCCTGAAGGGGTATCGCACCTTGGGGCGAAAATTCATGCAGTCGCCCGCCGTCGTCATTCAGGAGTTGCGCGTTTCCATTGGGAAATATTAAAATGCGCGCCGGTGTTACATCAGGGAGGGAAACTTGATGAACACAGGAATCCTGCATGCGCAAAACCCTCCGGGGTCTGGAGCAACTGCTTTCAGACTATCAGCACGCCCGCATTCTGCGGCTCACTTTCCCACACAACGACGCCCCCCTTTCTGAACTGCTCGTCAACAAGCTTGACGCCAGCGAAGGGCTGTCACGCAACTTTGCTCTCAATCGTTGGCGCCGGGCGGATAACGCCCGAACTGAATCCGGAAACCTGACCTGCCTCCCGTGCGACATGACGCGGGACAAGCGGCCATGACGACCAAAGGAGTCATCCTCGAGCAGGCTGAGAGGTCAGCAACACGCATAGAGCCGCACGGCGGAGGAGACAACGCAGCGCTGAAACCGGAGACCACCGCCGAGAAAACGTTTTGGCAAAGGTCCAGTCCTTGGGTGCACGGGGTGCTGGGCGTTGCGAGTTTTGTTCCGGGCTTGTCGGTGATCACGGGTGCGATCGATGCGGCGCTCTATACCGCCGAGGGCGACCACGTTGAAGCAGGTATCGCGGCAGCCAGCATGATTCCGGGCGGAAAAGTCGTTACGACGGCAGGCAAGGTGGCCAAGCGAGCAGTGAGCGCGGCAAGCGCAGCAAAGGGCGCGCGCGAAGCTGAAGAAGCGGTCAAAGTGGCGAGGGCTGCAAAAGAAGCGGTGGAAACTGCCAAGGCCGCGAAGGAAGCCAATGCCGTGAAGGCGGCCCATGCGGGCGGTGGAGGCAAGGGGGGCGGCAAAGATACCACGGTAAAGAAAAAACCAAAGGGGCCTTGCGATCATTTGCGTCAGGGGAGTGGCAAAGGCCCTTATCGAGGAGGGGCGCATGGCAAGACGAGCAAGCCCAGAAATGACGGGAAAGACTCGCATCACATGCCAGCCGATCACGTCAGTCCGTTGATGCTCAATGAAGGCCCAGCAATTCAGATGGATCCTCTCGACCATATAGAAACGTCAAGCAACGGATATTCCAAACAAGCTACTTTCTATCGAACGACGGTCGAAAATCTCATCAAGAAAAAACAATGGCGTAAAGCGATGGCCATTGAAATCAAGGATGTACGAAAGATAGTCAAGAACGCGGGCAACCCGCGAAAATATAACGAAGCGATGCTAGAAATGCTGGAATATTTTAAATGTCTTGATAAGCACGGATTATTGCCTTAGGAGATTGACTATGCGAGAACATATCATCACGTCCTACCTCGGCGTCGGACCGCTCAAGTTCGGAATGAATCGAGGCGAAGCTCATAAAATATTAGGCGCGCCGCTATCCGCAAAGAAATGCCAGTTCTTCGATGAATCAACGGAGTATTGGAGCGAGAAGCGTCTGCAGTTAACTTTCTCAGATGCGGATGATGGACTAGTAGAGATTAGCCTGTATCCCAATCTGCCAAATGTGCAATTGAATGGACTTAAATTGTTCGAAGTTCCGGGAGCGCATGCTTTTAAGGTTCTGCATGATTGGGACGATGCGCCGATCATGATCGCTGGCACGACTATTTTTCTTAAACTCGGATTGGCAGCAGGCGGCTTTGGGGGCCACGATGACAGTAACAAATCGGTGGCCGTGTTTGCAAAAGGAAGATGGGACGATTGGCCAACAGAAGAAACTTGAAGCCGCTTATATTCCGAGGTTCTGTTGATCTACTCAAAAACATGAACGGACATGAGACAGTCGACATTTCCAGTCAAGTCGATCCTGGAAATCATGCTTTGGCATGACACCGCGAGAAAACGAGGGGATCCATGGTGCTGCCAAGATTGACAGCTTGATTCATGACAAGCAGAGAGTGACATTCCTTCGTTTAAAAATCAGGCCATCGTTCCTGGCCGTTATAACGGGGCTATTGAAAGCTTGAGCCGCCATCCGAATTCAACGTGATCGAAGTTCCGGGGCCGTATTGCTTAAGGTTCTGCATGGGTGGGACGGTACGCCGCTGACAAGAACTGGTTCCCCTTCGGGCAGATCATCAGATTTTTTGGCCATCGGTGTCACGAGGTAGTTGCGGCTTTCCACGAGGAAATATTAAAATGCGCGCCGGTGTTACATCAGGGAGGGAAACTTGATGAACACAGGATTCCTGCATGAGCGAAACCCTCCGGGGTCTGGAGCAGCTGCTTTCAGACTATCAGCACGCCCGCATTCTGCGGCTCACTTTCCCACACAACGACGCCCCCCTTTCTGAACTGCTCGTCAACAAGCTTGACGCCAGCGAAGGCCTGTCGCGCGACTTCGAATTCACCGTCGAGCTGTTGGCCGACAACGCCACGCTCGAACTCAAGGACCTCCAGGGCAAATTGCTTTGCGTGGAGCTCGTCCGGCAAGACGGCAGCCGGTACATCCACCCCGTCATAGCCGACCCCGAACACCGAGACAATCTCCAGCGCCGGAAAGCGCGCCATGAACTCGCGCCCGACCTTGGCTTCGCCATTGGCGGCAATGCCGCGCACCTGTGGCGCGATGGCAGCGAGCGCTTCCTCGGTGAGCGGATCGAGGATGAGGTTGTGGCAGGTGAAGTTCTGTTGCAGCAAGTCCAGCAGGTGCTGCGGCAGGCGGGCGACGATGAGGACGACAGGGCGGCTGGAGGAGGTCATGGGCAGTATGAAGAAGAGGAAGAGGAAGACAGTGAGGGAGGCATAACGATACGTCTGCGCTGCACCCTGCGGGCTGAAAAATTTTCAAGCCCGCAGGAGGGGAAGGGCGGCGCTCAGACCGCCGGGCTGGCCCCCGCTTCGCGCACCGGATCCAGCGGCGGCAGCGGGCGCGGCTTGCGGTTTTCATCGGTGGCCACGTAGGTGAGGGTGGCTTCGGTCACCTTGACGATTTCGGTCTGCAGGCGATTGCGCTCGGCATAGACTTCGACGTTGACCGTGATGGAGGTATTGCCGACCTTGACGATATCGGCATAGAAGGACAGCAGGTCTCCCACGAACACCGGATTCTTGAACAGGAAGGAATTGACCGCAATGGTCGCCACTCGCCCGTTGGCGCGGCGCGTGGCCGGCAGCGAGCCGGCGATGTCGACCTGGGCCATGATCCAGCCACCGAAGACGTCGCCATAGACATTGGCATCCGACGGCATGGGCATGACGCGCAGCTGCGGTGCCTTGCCCGGCGGAAGTTGGGAAACGGTGGATGACATGGAAGGCTCCTTTGCAGGTGATGTCCGGCGGCGCGCCGGGATGGCTCTTATAATTCGGTTTTGCGGCTGTGCGCCCGCAGGCGCGGCAACGGCCTAGTGTATCGGATGTTGCCCGCCTGCTGTGTTGCCGTGCCCGACCCCTTTCAACCCGACCCGCCCATGCGCCGCTACCCCAATTCCGCCTCCTCATCGCAAGTCCCCATCAAACGCCAGCGTGGCGACTGGGAAGTCGTCCGCACGCTGCTGCCGTACCTGTGGACCTACAAGTGGCGCGTGATGCTTGCGCTGGCCTTCCTGGTCGGGGCCAAGCTGGCCAACGTGGGCGTGCCGCTGGTGTTGAAGAGACTGGTCGATGCCATGACCATCACGCCCGCGCATCCGCAAGCCCTGCTGGTTTTGCCCCTCGGCCTGCTGGTGGCCTACGGCGCGCTGCGGCTGGCCACGGCGCTCTTCACCGAATTGCGCGAACTGATGTTTGCCCGCGTCACGCAGCGCGCCGTGCGCACCATCGCGCTGCAGGTCTTCCGCCACCTGCATGCGCTGTCGCTGCGCTTCCACCTGAACCGCCAGACCGGAGGCATGACGCGCGATATCGAACGCGGCACGCGCGGGGTCTCCACGCTGGTGTCCTATACGCTGTTCTCGATCCTGCCGACCATCATCGAGATCGTGCTGGTGCTGGCCTACCTGAGCACGCATTACGACATCTGGTTCTCGCTCATCACGGCCGGTGCGCTGGTGCTTTACATCCTCTTCACCATCACGGTCACCGAGTGGCGCACGCATTTCCGCCGCACCATGAACGAGCTGGATTCGCATGCCAATACGCGCGCCATCGATTCGCTGCTCAACTACGAGACGGTGAAGTATTTCGGCAACGAGGAATTCGAAGCGCGCCGCTATGACGAAGGCCTGCAGCGCTATGAACGCGCGGCCGTCAAATCGCAGAGTTCGCTGTCGCTGCTCAACACCGGGCAGTCGGCCATCATCGCCATCGCCGTCACGCTCATCCTGTGGCGCGCCATCGCCGGCGTCATCGATGGCAGCATGACGCTGGGCGACATGGTGCTGGTCAATGCCTTCATGATTCAGCTCTACATTCCGCTCAACTTTTTGGGCGTGCTCTATCGCGAGATCAAGCAGAGCCTGGCCGACATGGAACGCCTGTTCTCTCTGCTGGAAGAAAACCGCGAAGTGGCCGACCGGCCCGGTGCACAGCCCTTGAAGACGCAGGGCGCGGAGCTGCATTTCGAGCATGTCGACTTCAGCTACGAGCGCAATCGCCAGATTCTCTTCGATGTGGATTTCAAGGTGCAGGCCGGTACCACCACGGCAGTGGTCGGTCATAGCGGTTCGGGCAAGTCGACGTTGTCGCGCCTGTTGTATCGCTTCTATGATGTCGACCGAGGGGCCATCCGCATTGATGGCCAGGACCTGCGCAATGTCACGCAAGCCTCGCTGCGCCAGGCCATCGGCATCGTGCCGCAGGACACGGTGCTCTTCAACGACACCATCGAATACAACATCGCCTACGGCAAGCCGGGGGCCACGCGCGAGCAGATCGTGGCAGCGGCCAAGGCGGCCTATATCCATGACTTCATCGAGTCGCTCCCCGATGGCTACGCCAGCATGGTCGGCGAGCGCGGACTGAAATTGTCCGGCGGCGAAAAGCAGCGTGTGGCGATCGCCCGCACGCTGCTCAAGGATCCGGCCATCCTCATCTTCGACGAAGCCACCTCGGCCCTCGATTCTCGCGCCGAGCAGGCCATCCAGCAGCAGCTCGAAGAGATCGCGCGCGAGCGCACCACGCTGGTCATTGCGCATCGCCTGTCCACCATCGTCAATGCGCAGCAGATCCTGGTGATGGATCACGGCCGCATCGTCGAACGCGGCACCCACGCCGGGCTGCTGATGGCCGATGGCCTGTATGCGCAGATGTGGCTGCGCCAGCAGGCCGGCGCGGAAGAGGAGGGCGGTTCGGTGGTGCCGCAGCCGGAGGGCGTGGCAGCGGCGGCCGAGCCCGGTGCCGAACCGACGGTGCTGATGCCGGCCGAACGTCGCTGAGGCCCTCGCCCGCGCGCGCAGCTTGCGCCGGCGCGGGCACAGCGGCACAATTCGCGCATTCGACCTAGAACGGGAAGTGGGCGGGCAATGGAAAGCAAATGGCTTGAGGATTTCGTCTCCCTGGCGGAAACGCGCAGTTTCAGTCGCTCGGCGGAGCTGCGGCATGTGACGCAACCGGCCTTCTCGCGGCGCATTCAGTCACTGGAAGCCTGGCTGGGCACCGACCTGATCGACCGCACCTCCTATCCCACGCGCCTGACGGCCGCCGGTGAAGTCTTCTACGAACAGGCCGTGGCCATGCTGGGCCAGATCAACAACACGCGCGCGCTGCTGCGCGGCAAGCGGCCCACGGCGCAGACCACCATCGACTTCGCCGTCCCCCATACGCTGTCGCTGACCTACATGCCCAAGTGGCTCAGCGCCCTGGAGTCGGGCTTCGGCTCCATCAATACGCGTCTGATCGCCCTGAACGTCCACGATGCCGTGATGACCATCGTCGAAGGCGGCTGCGACCTGCTGCTGTGCTATCACCATCCGCGCCAGCCGGTCCAGCTCGATGCCAGCCGCTACGACATGCTGACCATGGGCACCGAAACCCTGCGCCCGTATTCGCGTTGCGACCGCAACGGCAAGCCGGATTACGTTTTCCCGGGCAGCGCCAAGGCTCCCGTGCCCTTCCTCTCCTACACCAGCAATGCCTACCTGGGCCGCATGGTGGAGCTGATGATGGCCGACACCAAGCGTCCGCTGCACCTGATGAAACACTACGAGACCGACATGTCGGAAAGCCTCAAGATGATGGCGCTGGAGGGTCATGGGGTGGCCTTCCTGCCGGAATCGTCGGTGCTGCGCGAAGTGCGCAACCGCCAGCTGGCGCGCACCGACGGTCCCACCGGGGAGTGGGAAGTGGAGATGGAAATCCGCCTCTATCGCGAGCGCCCGACCGCCCAGCGTACCGGCAAGGCGCTGGTGGCGCGGCTGTGGGAATACCTGGTGGAGCTGGATGCGCAGCGGCAGGAAAAGGCCGAGCGCGGCGAACGTGGGGAGCGTCCCAAGGGGGCTGGCGGAAAAAGTCCGCGCACGGCTGAAAAACGCGATTCCTGATCAAAAATTAACAGGTGAAAATGGCGCAATCCCTTGTCCATCAAGGGATTTCAAAGGTTATGCAAGCGCTGCATAATTGCATGCTCACAAAGCATTAGCGTTGTTTTGAGCGGCTGGCTACGATGGCGGCGCTGAATCGGACAGGCACGAATTTCCAGCAGGCGCACCCCGCGCCGCGCTGGCGGGCGCGCCTCCGTCGCCGCCTTCTTGCGCGCCTTGTGGTGCGGCTTGCAGGCCGCTGCCGACGGAGTAACATGCCTGGCGGACTTTCGGAATTTGCAGGCCTTTTGTCTTTGAACAGCACGGCTATCCAAAGGAGCGATTGCATCATGTCGAACGTACCTAATCACGAAGTGCCTTCCTATCTCGTCCCGCACGGCATCGGTCCGTGGGGCGTCTATCTCGAACAGATCGACCGCGTCACGCCCCACCTGGGCTCGCTGGCCCGCTGGGTGGAAACCCTGAAGCGTCCCAAGCGCATCCTGGTGGTCGACGTGCCCATCGAGCGCGACGACGGCACCATTGCCCACTTCGAGGGCTATCGCGTGCAGCACAACACCTCGCGCGGTCCCGGCAAGGGCGGTGTGCGTTTCCACCAGGATGTGACGCTGTCCGAAGTGATGGCCCTGTCGGCCTGGATGACCATCAAGAATGCCGCCGTGAACGTGCCCTATGGCGGTGCCAAGGGCGGTATCCGTGTTGATCCCAAGACGCTCTCCCGTGGCGAACTGCAGCGCATGACGCGCCGCTACACCAGCGAGATCGGCATCATCATCGGCCCCAACAAGGACATCCCGGCACCGGACGTGAACACCGATTCGCAGATCATGGCCTGGATGATGGATACCTACTCCATGAACCAGGGCAGCACGTCCTCGGGCGTGGTCACCGGCAAGCCCATCTCCCTGGGCGGCAGCCTGGGCCGCCATGAAGCCACCGGTCGTGGCGTCTTCGTGGTCGGTTGCGAAGCCGCTGCCAAGCGCGGCATGGACATCAAGGATGCCAAGGTCGCGGTGCAAGGTTTCGGCAACGTCGGCGGCATCGCTGCGCGCCTGTTCGCTGAAGCCGGTTCCAAGGTGGTGGCGGTGCAGGACCACGTGACCACCGTCTTCAATGCCGGTGGCCTGGATGTGCCGGCACTGCAGGCTTACGTGGCCAGGAATGGCAGCGTCAAGGGCTTCGAAGGTGCGGATGAAATCACCGACCGCGCCCAATTCTGGTCGGTCGACTGCGACATTCTGGTGCCTGCCGCACTGGAACAGCAGATCACCGAAGCCAACGCCAATCACATCAAGGCCAAGATCATCCTGGAAGGCGCCAACGGCCCGACCACCCCGGCCGCCGATGACATCCTGCGCGACAAGGGCGTGCTGATCGTGCCGGACGTGATCGCCAACGCCGGTGGCGTGACGGTGAGTTACTTCGAATGGGTGCAGGACTTCTCCAGCTTCTTCTGGACCGAAGATGAAATCAACCTGCGCCTGACCCGCATCATGCGCGAAGCCTTCGCCGCCGTATGGCAGCTGGCCGAAGAGAAGAACGTGTCGCTGCGTACCGCGGCCTTCATCGTGGCGTGTACCCGCGTGCTGCAGGCGCGTGAAATGCGCGGCCTGTATCCGTGATGCAGTGATGCTGTAAAAAAAACGGTCCGGCGAGCACCGGACCACCACGGCCAAAGACGGCGGCGCACTGCGCCACAGACCGTCGGCCGCATGATTCCAGAGCACTCTGGTTCGGAGGAGACGTGGTTGCTGTGCGCATGCGCACCGCAGGCCAACCAGCCTTGCGGCGCAAGATCTTCAGTGACGGACCCGGCATCAACATGCCGGGCGCTGCCGCATGTGCGGATGATCCGGCACGGGCTGCTGCGGCCTGTCATGCCGATGTCGTGCACGTTATCGGACGGTGTGGTTTTGACCTGTCTCTTCACGTTTGTCGCACTCGCATTCGCCGCACTGACGCTGGCTTCCATTCTTCCCTGCACGTTTCTGCATATCGCCCCGCAAGCGGCGTCCACACTGGCTCTGCGCTGGTGCCTCCGGCTTCTGTCCATTCCCCGATCACCGCTGTCATGATGCTGCCTGCCGCAGCACGCCCATGCGCTCGCGTGCTGCGTGCGGATGGCGTTTCTGGCATGGATATTGCTGAAAGGAATGGGGTTGCTGCCGTGCTGCCGACGTCCTCTTCAGGGCTTCCTGCGAGGTGCGAAACCCTCCTCATTGCGTCGGATCGTGGTACCGCCGCCATGAGGGTTTCTGCGGATTGCCAGACCGGGCGGCATATGTCGTACAATGCGCCCGCCGACAGTTGCGCTCGGGTAATTTGCCAGTCTGCGCTTCACCGAGGGGGTGGTCATCGCCAGAGATCGCCAGTGGTGGAGCAAACAAAGCTGGCAAAGAACTGTGTTAGCACACAGAATAGGCGACACGGCAGAGAACAATAACAGGCTCGTCAATACGGCCGGCCAGCCCGGTAGGGGCAGCGCGCAAGCGGATTCGCTACCAGGCCATTTGAACCGTTACGTAAAAAATTTTTCCAGGAGGTCACACAATGAAGTTATTGAAGCTAGCAGGGGTTTTGGTTGGGGCAAGCGTACTGATGAGCTCGGTGCATGCTGAGGAATTCACCGGCCGTCTGAAGAAGATCAAGGACTCGGGCACCCTGACGCTGGGCGTGCGCGATTCGTCGATTCCCTTCTCCTATCTGGACGACAAGCAGTCCTACCAAGGCTACTCGATCGACCTGTGCCTGAAGGCCGCGACCGCGATCCAGAAGAAGCTGGGCCTGACCTCGCTGAACATCAAGATGGTGCCGGTGACCTCGGCCACCCGCATCCCGCTGATCGCCAACGGTACCACCGACATCTCCTGCGACTCCGCAACCAACAACCAGGAACGCTGGAACCAGGTGGCCTTCTCGGTGACCGAGTTCGTGACTGCCAACAAGTTCCTGTCCAAGAAGTCGGCCAACCTGAAGACGCTGGATGACCTGAAGGGCAAGACCGTGGTCTCGACCTCCGGTACGTCCAACCTGAAGCAGATCACCGCACTGAACGCCGAACGCAACCTGGGCATGAACATCCTGGCTGCCAAGGACCACGCCGAAGCCTTCCTGATGGTGGAAACCGGCCGTGCCGCGGCCTTCGTGATGGACGACATCCTGCTGTCCTCGCTGGCCGCCAACTCCAAGGCCCCGGCTGACTACCAGGTTTCCTCGGAAGCCCTGTCGGTCGAGCCGTACGGCCTGATCCTGCCGAAGGGCGACAACGACTTCAAGAAGGTCGTCGACGAAGCCCTGACCGTGGTCTACAAGGGTGACGACATCAAGAAGATCTACGCGAAGTGGTTCCAGTCGCCGATCCCGCCCAAGGGTGTCAACCTGAACGTGCCGATGAGCCCGCAGCTGCAAGCCGTTCTGGCCAAGCCGACCGACTCCTACGATCCGGCTGCCTACGCTGTCGTGCCGGAAGCGCAGAAGAACCTGGGCAAGAAGAAGTAAAAGCGCATTGCTTCGTGCAATCGAACGAAACGGGGGCCTGTCCCCCGTTTTGTTTAGCCGGAACTGTCCCGCTTGCCTTGCGGCAATGCCGGGGCGGCCAAGGCGCTGAACCAACAAGAAGCGGCGCGGCATTTGCCTGGTGACCGCGCCCGAGAACACAGACTTCGAACCACAGACGAGGCCATTTATGCATTACAACTGGAATTGGGGAATCTTCTGGGAGATGTCTCCCGATGGCATCCCCTACATTGACACGCTGCTGGCGGGCCTGAAATGGACCCTGGCCACAGCCGCCTGCGCCTGGATCATGGCACTGGTCCTGGGCACCATCTTCGGTACCCTGCGTACCACCACCAAACCTTGGGTGGTGCGCATTGCCAACGGTTATGTGGAACTGTTCCGCAACATTCCGCTGCTGGTCCAGATGTTCCTGTGGTACTTCGTGGTGCCGGAACTGCTGCCCAGCGCCATCGGTGACTGGATCAAGAGCCTGCCGGATGCGTCCTTCGTGACCGCGACCCTGGCCCTGGGTTTCTTCACCTCTTCCCGTGTGGCCGTGCAGGTGACCACCGGCATCCAGGCGCTGCCGCGCGGCCAGCGCATGGCGGGTGCCGCCCTGGGCCTGACCCCGGTGCAGACCTATCGCTACGTGCTGCTGCCGATGGCCTTCCGCATCATCATCCCGGCACTGACCAACGAGTTCGCCGCCATCATCAAGAACAGCTCGGTAGCACTGACCATCGGCCTGGTGGAACTGACTGCCGCAACCTACTCGATGCGCGAATTCACTTTCCAGACCTTCGAGGCGCTCAGCGGTGCCACGATCATCTATCTGATCATTTCCGTGATCGCGCTGTTGATGGCGCGCCTGCTGGAAAAGGTCACCGCCGTTCCGGGCTACATCACCGGCGGCAGCACCAGCGCAGGAGGGCATTGATCCATGTTCAGCAATTTCGATTTCGACGTCATCCAGCGCTCGTGGGTCTACCTCTTCACGACCGGCCTGAAGTTCACGCTCATTCTGACCTTCTCGGCCATGCTGGGCGGGATCATCCTGGGCACGCTGCTGGCCATGATGCGCCTGTCGTCCAACAAGCCGCTGTCGTTCATCGCGACCACCTACGTCAACCTGATCCGCTCCATTCCGCTGGTGCTGGTGATCTTCTGGTTCTACTTCCTGGTGCCCTTCATCGGTGCCTGGATCATTGGTGCCTCCGAACCCATCCAGGTCGGTGCGTTCCAGTCGGCCCTGATCACCTTCATCCTGTTTGAAGCCGCGTATTATTGCGAGATCATGCGTTCGGGCATCCAGTCCATTCCGCGCGGGCAAGTGTTCGCCGGCTATGCGATCGGCATGAACTACTGGCAGATGATGGGCAACGTGGTGCTGCCGCAGGCCTTCCGCAACATGACCCCGATCCTCCTGACTCAGACCATCGTGCTGTTCCAGGACGTCTCGCTGGTCTACGTGCTGGGCTCGGTGCCGGACTTCGTGACCAGCGCTTCCAAGATCGCGCAGCGTGATGGCCGCCTGGTGGAAATGTATCTCTTCGTGGCCGTGGTGTATTTCGTGCTGAGCTTTGGCCTGTCGCAACTGGTCAAGCGCTTCCAGAAGAAGATCGCCATCATCCGCTAAATGTTTTTGACGGCCGCCGCCCGCGCTTTGTGGCGCCAGGCTGGCTGCCAGTGAATCCAGAATTCAGAAATCCAGGAGAATCAAATGATCGAACTCAACAATGTCAGCAAGTGGTACGGCAGCTTCCAGGTCCTGACCGACTGCTCGACCTCCGTCAAGAAGGGCGACGTGGTGGTGGTGTGCGGCCCGTCCGGTTCCGGCAAGTCCACGCTGATCAAGACCGTCAACGGCCTGGAGCCTTTCCAGAAAGGCACCATCACCGTCGATGGCGTCTCCGTCGGCGACCCCAAGACCAACCTGTCCAAGCTGCGTGCGCGCATCGGCATGGTGTTCCAGAACTTCGAACTGTTCCCGCACCTCTCCATCCGCGAGAACCTGACCATCGGCCAGATCAAGGTGCTGGGCCGCTCCAAGGAAGAGGCTACTGAAAAGGGCTTGAAGTACCTGGACCGCGTGGGCCTGCTGGCGCACAAGGACAAGTTCCCCGGCCAGCTCTCCGGCGGCCAGCAGCAGCGTGTGGCGATTGCCCGCGCGCTGTCGATGGACCCGATCGCCATGCTGTTCGATGAACCGACCTCGGCGCTGGATCCGGAAATGATCAATGAAGTGCTCGACGTCATGGTCGGCCTGGCCCAGGAAGGCATGACCATGATGGTCGTGACCCACGAAATGGGCTTCGCCCGCAAGGTCGCCAACCGTGTGGTGTTCATGGACAAGGGCCTGGTCGTGGAAGATTGCGCCAAGGATGAGTTCTTCGCCTCGCCGCGTTCGGAACGCGCACGCGACTTCCTGGCCAAGATCATCACCCACTGATCGCGCGCATTCGCATCGCGGCAAGGGCTGCCCCGGCAACGGGGCGGCCCTTGTCGTTTGTGCCAGGTCAAAAGCGGGTCAGGGCTTGCCCTCCGGGGTGCTTGACGGCTACGGTAGAATGTCGCCCTTGAAGACATCGCGGCTGGCTCTCCACAGCCCGCATCGGCCGGGATGCCTTGCCTGATCCGTAATCCTCAGACCGACACCACTCCAAGACCGAAAGATCCGCAATGAGTAACGTACTGACCATCACCCGCCCGGACGACTGGCACCTGCACCTGCGCGACGGCGCCACCATGCAGGACGTGCTGCCGCATACGGCACGCCAGTTCGCACGCGCCATCGTCATGCCCAACCTGAAGCCGCCGGTGACCACCACTGCGCAGGCCGGTGCGTATCGCGATCGCATCCTGGCCGCCTTGCCCGCAGGCATGTCCTTCGAGCCGCTGATGGTGCTCTACCTGACCGACAACACCCCGCCCGAGGAAATCCGCCGTGCCAAGGAAAGCGGTTTCGTCAAGGCCGTGAAGCTCTATCCGGCCGGTGCCACCACCAACTCCGACGCCGGCGTGACCGACCTGTCGAAGTGCTACAAGACCCTGGAGGTGCTGCAGGAAGTGGGCATGCCCTTCCTGGTCCACGGTGAAGTAACCGACCCCGAGATCGACCTGTTCGACCGCGAAGCCGTCTTCATCGACCGCATCATGAAGCCGCTGCGCCAGGCCATGCCGGAACTGAAGGTGGTCTTCGAGCACATCACCACCAAGGAAGCGGCCGACTACGTGCTGGCCGGCGAAGGCCCGACGGCCGCTACCATCACGGCGCACCATTTGCTGTTCAACCGCAACGAGATCTTCAAGGGCGGCATCCGTCCGCACTACTACTGCCTGCCGGTCCTCAAGCGCGAGACTCATCGCAAGGCGCTGGTGGCGGCAGCCACTTCGGGCAATGACAAGTTCTTCCTCGGTACCGATTCGGCCCCGCACGCCAAGGGTGCCAAGGAACACGCCTGTGGCTGCGCCGGTTGCTACACCGCGCTGCATGCACTGGAGCTGTATGCCCAGGCCTTCGACAGCGCCGGTGCGCTGGACAAGTTCGAAGCCTTCGCCAGCTTCAACGGTCCGGACTTCTACAACCTGCCGCGCAATACCGGCACCGTCACCTTGCAGCGCGAGACCTGGGCCATTCCCGCCGAGCTGCCCATGGGCGATGCCACGGTGGTGCCGCTGTCGGCAGGCGAACAGATCCACTGGAAGATGGTCTGATCCGTTTCAGGGATCAGCCGTATTCCTTCGTCCCCGGTCCGCGCGCCCAGGCGGCGCGGCCGGGATGTCCATCACAACGAGAGAAAGGCGAGCTGTATGCAAGTCGTCGATGAACTGATTACCGATTTCGACAAGGCGCTGCGCGTGATCAGCGGCGTGGTGTTCGAGAGCCGTCCCAACCCGGGGCGCGGCCTGCCGGACGGTGTCATGAACGAGGCCGAGAAACGCCACGCGGCCGGGCTGATGCGGGTCAACAACGTGGGCGAGGTCTGTGCTCAGGCGCTCTACGATGCCCAGGGCCGCTTCGCCCAGACGGAAGATATCAAGGCGGCCTTCAAGCGCGCCGGCATCGAGGAAGAGGATCACCTCGCCTGGACCGCCGAACGCCTGCGCGAACTGGGGTCGCATACCAGCCTGCTCAATCCGCTGTGGTATGGCGGCGCCTATGTGCTGGGCAGCATCGCCGCACGGCTGGGCGATGCGCGCAATCTTGGCTTCGTCTCCGAGACCGAGCGCCAGGTCGAGCACCACCTGCTGGGCCACCTGGACAAGCTGCCGGCCCAGGACAACCGCTCGCGCGCCATCGTCGACCAGATGCGCCTGGATGAGATCGAGCACGGCCAGGCCGCACGTGACCTGGGCGCAGCCGAAGTGCCGGCACCGGTCCGTGGGCTGATGAAGGCCATGGCCAAGGTCATGACCACGGTGGCTTACCGGGTCTGAACCCGGACGGCAAGCGGATCGCCGGACATGAAAAAAGCGGCCTCGGCCGCTTTTTTTTCTTGCTGCATCCTGCCCCGAAACTTACTGCTGCTGGGCGGCTGCAGAGGAGATATCGGTGAGGTCGTCGATGATCTCGAAGGAGTGCGTGATCTCGGCCGTCTTCTCCAGCATGATCGAGGCCGAGCAATATTTGTCGTGGGACAGCTTGATGGCGCGCTCGACCACGTTGGTCTTGAGGTTGCGGCCACGCACGACGAAGTGGAAATGAATCTTGGTGAACACCTTGGGATCGGTCTCGGCGCGCTCGGACTTGAGGGTCACGTCGCAGCCGCGCACGTCCTGGCCGCTCTTGCGCAGGATCACCACCACGTCATAGGCGGTGCAGCCACCGGTACCGGCCAGCACCACTTCCATCGGACGCGGGGCCAGGTTGCGGCCGCCGCCATCGGGCGCGCCATCCATCGTCAGCAGGTGGCCCGAACCGGTTTCCGCGGTGAAGGTCATGCCGGACAAGCCGGTCCAACGTACTGTGCATTCCATCTGTCTCGTCCCAATCGGTTCAATGAAGCTGCGTATTGTAGCTTTTGACGCGCATACCTGCAGCCGGTACAGGGGAGGGCATGTGAAGCTCCGTGATTTTTGCGCTGCGGAAAAATTGTCGAATGAATATTCATCTATCGCGTTTCCACTGTGCTTTCAGCAACTTGTAACCCAGCAGTGACGCCGCTTGCAGACAGTTACAAATTTATTCGCCTCGCGTTATTGCGTTGCACAAACCGCTTTGCTATATTGAATTCAACGGAAGTTTTTGCAGCACGTAACGATGTCTCCTCCACCCTCCTCATTGGTGTGGATTAAACCCGGAACCTCAGTGTCCGGGTTTTTTTTGTCCTTTTTTCGCCAAGCTTGGCCAAAGTGCGACGCAAAGTTGTGCCACCGGCAATGAAATGCAGTCTTCCAGCGATAAAACCCCGGCAAATTGCCGGATTGACGCCACAATCCCCCGAAACCTTTTGACGCTAAGTCCTTGAAAAGGCTATACTTGCCGGCTTTCCCATGCGCTCGGGAAGATAAAAGGATGAGTCCGCGAAGCGAAGTACCCAGGACAGCAGGCATCCGCCGGCTGGCCCGCATGAGCGGAACCGCCATTTGAGCGTTTATATATTGATAGAGAAAGTCAAACATGAAGACCTTTTCCGCTAAAGCCCATGAGGTTCAGCGCGAGTGGTTCGTGATTGACGCGACGGACTTGGTCCTCGGACGTGTTGCCAGCGAAGTGGCACTCCGACTGCGCGGCAAGCACAAACCCGAATTCACTCCGCACGTCGATACCGGTGACTTCATCGTCGTCGTCAACGCAGGCAAGCTGCGCGTGACCGGCACCAAGGCCACTGAGAAGACCTATTTCCGCCACAGCGGTTATCCGGGCGGCATCTACGAAACCAACTTCCTGAAGATGCAACAGCGTTTCCCCGGCCGTGCGCTGGAGAAGGCCGTCAAGGGCATGCTGCCCAAGGGTCCGCTGGGCTACGCCATGATCAAGAAGCTGAAGGTTTATGCAGATGGCAACCATCCGCACGCCGCGCAGCAACCGAAACCCCTCGCCCTCTAAGGAACAGACATGATCGGTAACTACAATTACGGAACCGGCCGTCGCAAGAGTGCAGTGGCGCGTGTTTTCATCAAGGCAGGTTCGGGCAACATCATCGTCAATGGCAAGCCCGCCGCTGAGTACTTCTCCCGCGAAACCGGCCTGATGGTGATCCGTCAGCCGCTGGAACTGACCGGCAACGTCGAACGTTTCGACATCAAGGTGAACGTCCACGGTGGCGGCGAATCCGGCCAGGCCGGCGCTGTTCGCCACGGCATCACCCGCGCCCTGATCGACTACGACGCCGGCCTGAAGTCGGCTCTGTCGAACGCAGGCTTCGTCACCCGTGACGCGCGTGAAGTCGAACGTAAGAAGGTTGGTCTGCGCAAGGCACGTCGCGCAAAGCAATTCTCGAAGCGTTAATCGTTTCTTGCATTACGGAAAGCCGTCGGCATCTGTGCCGGCGGCTTTTTGCTTTTATGCGTTGTCGCTGCAGGTGTGGCTTGCTTGCGCAACGTCTCGTAGTGTGACGATAATTTCGGCTATTTGCGGAAATTACTGTCCGAGCGGAAATCAGCGGGAAATATTCTCCTGCTAAAATTGACCGCTTTTCAGCGTGCCATGCACGCGCGTCCGGCGCTCGTCCGCCACGGCGTTTTCTCTTCGCCTTTTCTCGCAAGGAACAGACATGATCAAGGTAGGTATCGTTGGCGGAACCGGTTACACCGGCGTCGAATTGCTGCGTATTTTTGCGACTCACCCGCAAGCCCGGGTGGAGGCCGTGACCTCGCGCAAGGAAGACGGCATGCCGGTATCCGAGATGTATCCCTCCCTGCGCGGCCGCGTCGATGTGGCCTTTTCCTCGCCCGACAAGGCGCGCCTGACCGACTGCGACGTGGTCTTCTTCGCCACCCCGCACGGCGTGGCCATGGCCCAGGCCCCGGAACTGGTGGCCGCCGGCGTGAAGGTGATCGACCTCGCCGCGGACTTCCGCATGCAGGATGTGGCCGCCTTCGAGAAGTGGTACAAGCTGCCGCACAGCTGCACTGACCTGCTCAAGGAAGCCGCCTACGGCCTGCCCGAACTGAACCGTGAGGCCATCCGCAAGGCGCGCGTGGTGGGCAATCCTGGCTGCTATCCGACCACCATGCAGCTGGGCTTCGCACCTCTGCTGAAGGCCGGCGTGATCGATGCCTCGCACCTGATCGCCGACTGCAAGTCCGGCGTCTCCGGCGCCGGTCGCAAGGCGGAACTGAGCCTGCTGTTCTCGGAAGCCTCGGACAACTTCAAGGCTTATGGCGTCTCCGGCCATCGCCACTCGCCCGAAACCATCGAACGCCTGTCGCACCTGACCAGCGACAAGGTCGGCCTGCTGTTCACGCCGCACCTGGTGCCGATGATCCGTGGCATGCATTCCACCCTGTACGCCCGCCTGACCAAGGACATCGACAACGCCGCCCTGCAGGCCCTGTTCGAAGACGCCTACAAGGACGAGCCCTTCGTCGACGTGCTGCCCTTCGGTTCGCATCCCGAGACCCGCACCACGCGCGCTTCCAACATGCTGCGCCTGGCCGTGCATCGTCCGGACAATGGCGACACGGTTGTGGTGCTGGTGGTCCAGGACAACCTGGTCAAGGGTGCTTCCGGCCAGGCCGTGCAGTGCATGAACCTGATGTTCGGTCTGGAAGAAACCAGCGGCCTGCAGCAGGTCCCGGTCCTGCCGTGAAGTACCGCTTGTGGCGTCGGCGCATGACGATTTCTGCGCCGAAGATGACCATCAAGCGCCATCTGCCGCTGCCGCTGCTGATCCTTCTGTGGGCAGCGGTGGTGGCCGTGGGAGCGGCGGCGGCAGTCTGGACCTACCAGCTGGGGCGCAACAACCTGCCTGGCCTGCATGGGGATGCGGGCGAGCAGATCGAGCAATTGAGCGAACAGGTCAAGAAGCTGACCGCGGAAAATGAGCGCTTGCAATCTGCCTCCAACGCGTCGCAAAATGAACTGAAGATTGCCCAGACGGCGCAAGCCACCCTGGCGACCCAGGTCAAGAACATGGAGGCGGAAATCAATCGCCAGAAGGAAGATCTGGCCTTCTTCGACAGCCTGCTGCCGACCAACCTGGGCGCACCCGGCATCACCATCCAGCGCTTCAAGGCCGAACAGGCCGCGCCCAACCAGCTGCGCTATCGCGTGCTGGTCATGCAAGGTGGTGGGGGAACGCAACAGTTTGCAGGAAACCTGCAGCTTAGTGTCAATATGGTGCAGGGCGGCAAAGGTGTTACCATCAACTTCCCGGAAGGCAATTCCGCTGACCAGGCGCGCTATCGGCTCGCATTCAAGTATTACCAGCGGGTCGAAGGCCTGCTGACCATTCCCGAAGGTGCCATCGTGAAGTCGGTGGCAGTCCGAGTTCTCGACCGCGGCCAGGTGCGTGCCCAGCAGTCGGTAGATCTGTGAGGTGATTCCATGTTTACACGCAAGACCAAAAGCACGATCGACAGCCTGATCGGCATGTCCACCAGCATCACGGGCGACGTCGGCTTCAAGGGCGGCCTGCGCATCGACGGCGCCATCACCGGCAACATCAACGCCGAAACCGGCCAGCCCAGCGTGCTGGTCATCTCGGAGCACGCCAAGGTGGTCGGCGAGGTGCGCGCGGCTCACCTGATCGTCAACGGTGAGATCGTCGGCGATGTCCACTCCACCGAACTGCTGGAGCTGCAGCCCAAGGCTCGCATTACCGGCAATGTCTTCTACAAGGCGCTGGAGATGCATGGCGGGGCACTGGTCTCCGGCAAGCTCAGCCATGACCAGCAGGTCGAGACGCCGGTGCTGAAGCTGGCTGCATCGTCGGAAGCATGAAAATCCGCAAGCGCTTATAATGGCTTTATCGATCTGATGTATTGATCCGCCTCAAGCCCAGCAGGAGCCCGAAATGAATGCCGTAGCCGAACTGCAACAAACCGACATGCCCGCCCCGATCAACTTCAGCGACAGCGCAGCCGCCAAGGTGGCCCAGCTGATCGAGGAAGAAGGCAATCCCGACCTGAAATTGCGCGTCTTCGTGCAGGGCGGCGGTTGCTCGGGTTTCCAGTACGGTTTCACCTTTGATGAAATCGTCAACGAAGACGACACCACGATGAGCAAGAACGGCGTCCAGCTGTTGATCGACTCGATGAGCTACCAGTACCTGGTGGGCGCTGAAATCGACTACAAGGACGACCTGGAAGGCGCGCAATTCGTCATCAAGAACCCGAACGCCACGACCACTTGCGGTTGCGGCTCTTCGTTCTCGGTGTAAGCGCTGCCAGACTCCCCGCCTGGCGCAGCTTTGCGGGGAGATGAAGAAAAAGGACGCCTCGGCGTCCTTTTTTCATGTCCAGAACCTTCATATCGCCCTGGACCCACCGTGCAGCGGGCGTTTCCGGGAACGGCCAGGCGCCACCGGAAATGCCCGCACCAGCCTCACCCCAGTTCGGTGAAGGCCTTGGCCGCAGCGGCGATGGTTTCCTCGATGATCGCATCGCTGTGCTGGGCCGACACGAAGCCGGCTTCGAAGGCTGAAGGCGCGAAGTACACGCCCGCATCCAGCATCTTGTGGAAGAAGCGGTTGAAGCGTTCCTTGTCGCCCTGCATCACCTCGGCATAGCTGGTGGGCACCTTGGCATCGAAGTAGAGGCCGAACATGCCGCCGATGGCATCGGCTGCGAAGCTCACGCCGGCTGCCTTGGCGGCAGCGGCGAGGCCATCGGCCAGCTTGCGGGTCTGGGCCGTCAGATGGGTGTAGAAGTCCGGCTGCTGGATGATCTTCAGGGTCGCCATGCCGGCCGCCACCGTCACGGGGTTGCCCGAGAGGGTACCTGCCTGGTAGACGCCACCCAGCGGTGCCAGATGCTTCATCACCTCGGCGCGGCCACCAAAAGCGGCCACCGGCAGGCCACCGCCGATCACCTTGCCCAGCGCCGTCAGGTCGGGAACGATGCCGTTCAACTCCTGGGCGCCGCCACGTGCCACGCGGAAGCCCGACATCACTTCATCGAAGATCAGGATGGCGCCGTATTCGGTACACAGGCGGCGCATGGTGCGCAGGAATTCATCCGAAGCACGCACCAGGTTCATGTTGCCCGCCACCGGTTCCACGATCACGCAGGCGATCTCGTTGCCGGCATTCTTGAAGGCCTCTTCCAGCTGGGCGGCGTTGTTGTAGTCCAGCACCAGGGTGTGCTTGGCGAAGTCTTCAGGGACCCCGGCCGAGGTCGGATTGCCGAAGGTCAGCAAGCCGCTGCCTGCCTTCACCAGCAGGGAGTCGGCGTGGCCGTGGTAGCAGCCTTCGAACTTGATGATCTTGTCGCGGCCGGTGGCGCCACGGGCCAGGCGCAGCGCGCTCATGGTGGCTTCGGTGCCGGAGGAGACCAGGCGGATCTGCTCGATGGAGGGCACCAGCTTGATGATCTCTTCGGCCATCTCGATTTCAGCCTCGGTCGGTGCACCGAAGGACAGGCCGCGTGCAGCTGCCTGCTGTACCGCCTTGACCACTTCCGGATGGGCGTGGCCGACGATGGCGGGGCCCCAGGAGCCGATGTAGTCGATGTAGCGCTTGCCTTCGGCATCCCAGAACCAGGGGCCTTCGGCGCGTTCGATGAAGCGCGGGGTGCCGCCTACCGAGCGGAAGGCGCGTACCGGGGAATTGACGCCGCCCGGCGTGCTTTGCTGGGCGCGGGCGAACAGGGATGCATTGGTCTTGGTCATGAGTGTGCGGACGATACCGTCCGGATGCAGTGAATCAGTTGATGGAAGGCGGCGCGTCCAGATCGGCGGGATCTTCCGATTCGCGCGCCCAGAAATAGCGGTCGGGCAGCAGCTTGCCCATGCCGATGCGCTGCGCATTGGCCAGCGCGGCCAGCGTGAACTCCTGCGCTTCGGACGCCGCCAGCGGCACTTCCAGGTCATTGGCCAGCATCGCTGCCATGGCCGCCGAGAGCGTGCTGCCGGCACCGACGAAGGAGCCCGGCAGGCGCGGCCAGGCATCCTGGCGCACCAGGCCGGATTCGTCGAAGAGCGAATTGGCCACTTCCTGCAGGTCGGTCTGGGTATTGGTCACCAGCAGGTATTCGCAGCCCATCTCGATGATGCGCATGGCATCGAGCTCCAGCGCATCGCCCGGCACCGGCTCGCGCCAGGTTTCGGCCAGGCGGGTCAGTTCGCCGGCCGAGCAGATCAGCACCGTGGCCTGCGGGATCAGCAGTTCGCGGATGGCGATCAGGCGATCATCCTCGTCTTCCTGGTTGGCCAGGGCACTGATGAAGGGATCCAGGATCAGCGGTACGTCGGGATAGTCGGAGACGATCTCGGCAATCACCGAGATGTTCTCGATGCTGCCCAGCGCACCGACCTTGAAGGCGGCCACGGCCATGTCTTCGAGGATCACGCGGGCCTGGTCGGCGACCCAGTCGACGTCGACCACCTGCACGTCTTCGACGCGGGCGGTGTCGCCGATGAGCAAAGCCGTCACCACCGACAAACCGTGGCAGCCCATGGCGGCGAAAGTGGCGAGATCGGCCTGGACGCCCGTGGCGCCGACCGGATCAGCTGCGCCGAAGCTGAGGATGAGGGGAGGAGTTTGGTTTTGCACGTCGAGTAGATTAAGATAGCTGACTTAGCATTTTACTTGATTGATTTTAGGGATAGTCAGCCGTGACGAATAGCAGCCAAACCGAATTCAAAACCTGGATGTGCCTGATCTGTGGTTGGATCTACGACGAAGAAGCAGGCCTGCCCGAAGAAGGCATCGCCCCGGGCACCCGCTGGGACGACGTGCCCATCAACTGGACCTGCCCGGAATGCGGCGCCCGCAAGGAAGATTTCGAGATGGTCGCCATCTGATCGCCTGCTGATCGCCTGCACCGCCGCCGACGGCTTCGGCATTGCGTCCCGCCGCCATGTGCCCGGCGGCACGCTGGCGGCGCTTCCTTGGCCGGGAGTTGCCGCTCACCCTCCTGTTTTCCTGCCTTACGGGATTTGATCTACATCAAACTCTCGCTTTGTCACGGTTTTCGTCGCGTTTTCCCATCATTTTTTTCTGCCTGCTGGTGCCATGTCTTTGCCGGGCGGAAAAGCAGCGAACTTTTCTGGGTAAAATCGTGAACAGTACCAGCTTTGCCCGCATGACCGGATAACAGGACGCACAGACGTCCGCCCGGCCCCTGTACGGCATCTCCCCCGACGGTCTTGTCCATTGAGCCCAGCCCCGCCAACGCGCCGCTGGCGCGCTTCGGCGTGCGCGCAAGCGTGCGGCGGCATGGCCTTTCTTAACCGTTTCATGAGGGCTGGTATGCCACACACCAAGGATTTCGTCATCAACGCGCCCGCCGCCCGCAGCTTTCCCGGCCTGCCGGAGCGCGAGGGACTGGAGCAGTTCCAGGCTTCGCTGCTGGCGCGCATGGCCGCTTCCGACAACGAAAGCATGCGCTCGCGCCGCCTGGCGGTCGCCATGGGCGAGCACTGCTATCTGGTCCCGCTGGCCCAGGCTGGCGAGATCGTTCCGCTGTCCGGCCTTGCCATCACCCCCGTACCCGCCACCCGCGACTGGTTTCGCGGCCTGCTCAACATCCGCGGCAGCCTGATCGGCCTGGCCGATCTCATGGGCCTGGCCGGTGCCGTCCCCCAGGAAATCGGCCGCAGCAGCCACGTCCTGCTGCTGGCTCACGGCCTGGCACCGCAATGCGGCTTGCTGGTGTCAAGGGTATTGGGACTGCGTGACATCACAGAAATGACCAAAATATCGAAAAATTACGATACGGAAATTCCCTTGCTGGGCCTTGCCGGACGTTATAAAGACAGCGGTGGTCAGCAATGGGATGAACTGGACCTGTCGCTGCTGAGCCAGGACAGCCGTTTTCTGCAGATCGGCCGCTAGCAGCCGTGTCGCAAGCGACGCCGAGGCGGCCTCTGCAAGCCACTGCAGCTGCAGGCCTGAAAATCAGAAAAACCTGAGAAATCCAGAAGATCTGCGAGATCTGTAAAGAGGGAATAGGAACGCCGGCCATGGAACCGACCTTGCCGTATCTGTCGAAAAAGAAGCTCCCGGCCGCCCCTGGGTCCGGCACCGGGAGCGCTGCCGTGGCCGGAGGCGATCGAGGCCGGTCGGCCGGGCAGGGCGGCCCTGGCCTGCGCCTGCCCTGGCTGCACCGTTATTCCCTGCGTACCCAGACCCGGGTGCTGCTGGGCGTGCTGGCGCTGTCGCTGGCGGCCCTGTGCCTGTTCATGTGGCTGGGCGCGCGCCTGTACCTGCTGGCGACCCTGCAGACCAACCTGGCGTCGGACCTGGTGATGCATTCCCAGCGCATCGGCAAGGCCGTGCCCAATGCCATCCAGGGCAATCCCCAAGCCTTCGTGCAGTTGGCGCAAAGCCGGCTCGAATTCAATCGCGGCCTGCTGCTGCTGAGCAGCGGCGGTCCGTATCAAGGGCAGAACATCGGCCTGCCCGATCCTGCGCTCAAGCCGGCGCTGGACAACGTGGCCCGCATGTGGCGTCGTACCGATCTGGCCGGCGAGACCATCCTCGGCATGGAAAAGGAATTGACCGGTTTCGGGACCACGCTCAAGCGCCTCAACCAGCTGCTGCCCGTGATGCTGGACCTGAGCGAGCAGATCGCCATGCTGCAGTCGCAGGGCCGGCCCACCACGCGCGAGATGGCCGCCGCCAGCCAGCTGGTGATGCTGACCCTGCGCCTGGGCCGCAGCTCCAATGAGTTCCTCACCTCCGACGGCGTCAATGCGGAAACTGCCTTCATGCTCGGCAAGGACATCACCGCTTTTGGCGACCTGTTGAAGAGCCTGCTGGAAGGCAATGAGATGCTGCGCCTGCGCGCAGCCACCGATGCCGACCTGCGCAGCAAGCTGCAGGAACTCACGCGGGTCTTCGGCGAGTACCAGCCGCAGATCGCCGGCATCCTCGGCAACCTGCAGAATTTCATCGCGGCCAAGCGCTCCGAGCAACTGGTGTTCATGGAAAACGAAACCTTGAAACGCCACCTCACCGAATTGCAGGAGGCCTACCGAGTCGCCCTGAAGGCGCGCTCCTGGACCTTCTGGGCCATGCTGTGCGCCATGGCAATGGCCCTGCTCAGTGCCATCGGCATCGCCCTGGTGCAATTGCAGAGCAGCCGCAACAATGCCGCCGCCGCCGAAGCCCGCCGCCAGGAAGCCGAACTGCAGCGCCAGCTGGCCCAGCAGGAAGAAGAAAAGGCCATGCGCGCCAATCATCTGACCCAGGCTGCCGTGCTGCGCCTGATGACCGAGCTGCAGCGCGTGGCCGATGGCGATCTGACGGTGCACACCACGGTCTCGGACGACGTCACCGGTGCCATCGCCGATTCCGTGAACTACACCGTGGAAGCCCTGCGCGGGCTGGTCGAACAGGTCACGCAGATGGCCGCCAAGGTGGCCTGGAGTTCCGAACACGTGCGCGGCACCACCACCGAGCTGGGGGCCGCTGCCCGTGCGCAGGCCCGGCGCATCCAGCGCATCGCCCAGGCCATGCTGGAAATGTCCAACCAGATCACCGGCATCTCGGTGTCGGCCGATGAATCCGCTGATGTGGCCCGCCACGCCGTGGTGGTGGCCGAGCGCGGCGCGCGTGCCGTGGAAGATGCAGTCAAGGCCATGGATGGCATCGGCGAGCAGATCCGCGAGACCTCCGAGCGCATCAAGCGCTTGGGCGCGTCCTCGCAGATGATCGGCGAGATCACCGACTTGATTTCGGATATCACTGAACGCACCAATGTGCTGGCCCTCAATGCCGCCATCCAGGCAGCGTCGGCGGGCGAGGCCGGGCGCGGCTTCTCGGTGGTGGCCGAGGAGGTGCAGCACCTGGCCGAGCGCTCCAGCGCCGCCACGCGCGAGATCGGCGCGCTGGTGCGCATGATCCAGGCCGATACCCGCGACGTGGTGGTGGCCATGGAAAAATCCACCAATGGCGTCACCGATGGTGCCGTGCTGTCGGACGCGGCCGGCAGCGCCCTGGCCGATATCCGCAGCGTCTCCAAGCGCCTGGCCGACCTGATCCAGGGCATGGCGGTATCGACCCGCGAACAGGCGGTCTCGGCCAATGGGGTGGCCCAGCAGATCCAGGGCATCCTGAGCGAGAACGACATCATCGAGCAGAGCCGCGAACAGGTCGCCTCGCTCTATGAAGAACTGTGGGATGCGGCGCGCCAGCTGGAAAGCTCGGTCTCGCGTTTCCGCGTCAAAGTTTCCTGAGCCGGTGCTGCTGCCATGATCCTCGGTACCGACAACGCAGCAGTCCAGACTCAGGCCGGATCCGGCATCCGGTCCGGCGCGGGCGATGAGCGTCTGCGCGAGACTCTGCGTCCGCTGCTGGCCATCGTGCGCCAGCAAAGCGCCGCCTGGTGTGCCCGCCTCGACCAGCAGCAAGCGCGTCCCGGCCTGCCGGCACTGGTCCTGCGTACGCTGGCAGCGCTGCGTGACTATGCCGGTGCCAGCGGTGCCGCTGCCTTTGCCTCCTCCGCCTCGGCACTGCTGGAGACCTTGCAGCAGCAGGGCAGCGATGGCAGCTCACACGCAGGCACCCGCAGTCTGCTGGAAGCCGGCATCCATTCCCTGACCAGCCAGCTGGAAGGCCCGCTTGCCCCGGCCAGCGAACCGCAGGCACCGGAGCTGATCGATCCACTCCTGCTGCCGGTCTTCCTGGAAGAAGCACAAGAGCTCATCGCCGGTATCGGCGAGACCTTGCTGGTGCTGTCGGAGGGCGGGCAGCCTGGTGCGGTCGATGCCAGTCTGCTGGCCGAACTGGCGCGCCCGCTGCATACGCTCAAGGGCAGTGCGCGCATGGTGGGGGCCTTGCACCTGAGCCGCTGCCTGCACGACATGGAAGGAGCCCTGCAGCGTCTCGGCGAGGGCAGCCCGGCCCCCCGGAGCGTGGCGGCGCTGCTGGCCTTGTATGACCAGGCCGTGGAGCATTTCAGTACGCTGGAACAAGGCATGGCCACGTTGTCGGCAACCGGCACACAGGCCGCTCCTTCCACCTTGCCCGGCACCGCAGCGGCAGAGGGGCGGCTGACCGCGCCCTTGGTCCGTATCCGTACCACCGTGCTGGACAAGCTGCTGAATCAGGTAGGTGAAGTTTCCATCAGCCGTGCCCAGCTGGACAACGAAATCGGGGCCCTGCAGGGCGACGCGCGCCTCTTGGGTGAAGAGTTGGACGCCATGGCACAGCAGCTGCAGCGATGGCAGCGCAGTTGGGAGCAGGGCAGCCTGCAGCCCCGGGACGAGGCCGCGACCGGCCTGACCGAACTGGCCAAGGCCATGGAAGCCGCCCTGGGTGCGGCCGTGGCGCGCCAGAAGCGGCTGCTGCAACGGGTGGTGAGAACCCGCGAAGGCCTGCGCCAGCAAGGCCGCACCACGCGCGAGCTGCAGCAGGAGCTGATGCATGCGCGCATGGTCAAGTTCAACAGCATGGAGCCGCGCATGCAGCACCTGGTGCGCCAGGTCGCGGCCGAAACCGGCAAGCCACTGGTACTGGACCTGTCGGACTGTCGGCTGCAAATCGACCGCGCCATCCTGGAACGCCTCATGGGCCCGCTGGAGCACCTGTTGCGCAATGCCGCCGTGCATGGCATCGAAGAAGCGCCGGTGCGCCGCGCGGCCGCCAAGCCGCCCAATGGCTGCCTGCGCATCCAGGCGGGGCACGAGGGCAATGAAGCCGTCATCCGCGTCAGCGACGACGGCCGCGGGCTGGACCTCGCCGCGATTCGCCACAAGGCGATGCAACGCGGATTGCCGGGCGTGGAACTGTGGAGCGAAACGCGCCTGGCCGAGCTGATCTTCGAACCCGGCTTCAGTACGCAATCGCAAGTCTCTGCCCTGGCCGGACGCGGCATCGGCATGGATGTGGTGCGCGCCGAAGTGGCGGCACTGGGCGGGCGCATGACGGTGCATTCGCGGCCCGGCCAGGGCGTGCTCTTCACGCTCTACCTGCCGCTCTCGCTGGCGGTGCAGCAGGTCTGCCTGCTGCATCACGGGCAGCAGCAGTACGCCATTCCTTCCACCCTCATCGACAGCGTCATCCAGTTGCGCAGCGACCAGGCGCGCCAGGCTCTGGCGCGGCGCGCGCTGGAGGTCCATGGCCGCGAGCTGCTGCTGCATCCGCTGCACGTCCTGCTGGACGAGCCGCCGCCGGTGCCGCTGCCGGGTACGAGTGATGCCGGTTCGGCCTTTGCCTTGCTCATCAAGAATGGCGATGAACTGATGGTCATCATGGCCGACCACGTCAGCGGCAACCGCGAAGTGGTGGTCAAGCCGGTCGGGCCGCAGGTGGCGACCTTGGCCGGCATGGTCGGGGCCACCGTACTGGGGGATGGGCAGATCGTGCTCATCATCAATCCGCTGCTGCTGGCCGGCTCGCGCCGCGTCGATGGCAGCGGCCGGGCGGCGGGCGTACAATAGCGGGCTTTGGCTGCGCGGCTGGCACGCCTGCCATTTGCCCCTGCATCGTCTTTCGCCCGAGGTCCGTCATCGACTCCACACTCGTCTCCATCCTGCTGGCCACCACCCTGGCCGGCGTGGTCAGCATTACCGCTGCGGCGGTGTTCTCCTTCGCGCTGCTGTCGAAGGTGGTCGAGCGCATGGTCAGCCTGTCGGTGGGCATCATGCTGTCGACCTCGCTGTTACATGCGCTGCCGGAAGCCTTTGAATCGCAAGCCGAACCGCATACGCTCTTCGCGGTGCTGCTGGGTGGCCTGCTGGTGTTCTTCCTGCTGGAGAAGACGGCCATCCTGCGCCACTCGCACCACCACGAAGACGATGGCCACGGCCATCACCACGGTCACGACAAGAAGGAAGCCGGCAAGGCCGGCTGGATGATCCTGGTCGGCGACGGCCTGCACAATTTCACCGATGGCATCCTGATTGCGGCGGCTTTCCTGGCGGATCCGCACCTGGGCCTGGTCACCGGACTGGCCATCATCGCGCATGAGATCCCGCAGGAGATCGGTGACTTCATCGTGCTGCTCAATGCCGGTTTTTCGCGCACCCGCGCCTATGTCTACAACCTCATCTGCAGCCTGATGGCGGTGGCCGGCGGCGTGCTGGGCTACTTCATGCTGGAACGAGGCATGGAGTGGATTCCCTTCGTGCTGGTGTTTGCCTCCTCGGGCTTCATCTACATCGCCGTTTCCGATTTGATGCCGCAGATGCAGCGCCGCGCCACGCTGCGCGAGACGATCCCGCAGGTGATCCTGATTGCAGCGGGCGTGCTGATCGTGCTGGCACTGACGCATCAGGCGCACGTTCACTGAGGGCATCCGGCCGCGCGGACGTGTCGCGTTGCCGGCGCACTATCCAGCGCATGCCCACGCTGCAGACCAGGCCCAGCAGGCCGAAGAACAACAAGAGATCCTGGAGCACGATCCATCCTTTCATCGCCTCAAGGCGGGGTTGCGGATGGCTTCACTGTAGGGGTGCCGCGCGCGGTACGCCAATATCAAATCAGCCGGCCCGCCATCTCGAAACGAGATGGATGCGCCGGCGAAACCGGGCAGGGGAGAACAGCATGATTTCCATCCGGCAGTTGCGCTACTTCGTCGAGATCGTCGAGGCACGCGGCTATACCCGCGCGTCCGAGCGCCTCTTCATCGCGCAATCAGCGTTGAGCCGCCAGATCAAGGAGCTGGAAGCAGACCTCGATGTGCTGCTCATCAAGCGCGAGGCAAAGGCCTTCGAGCTGACCCAGGCGGGCCAGGATTTTTATGAACGCAGCCGCCGCATCCTGCTCGACCTGGACCGCGCCGTAGCGCAGGCACGCACCATCGGCAAGGGCGAGCACGGGGCCTTGCGCCTGCTGCATTCCAGTTCGGTGCCGTTGTCTGCACCGCTGGGTCCGACCCTCAATGCAGCGTTGAAAGACTTCCCCGGCATCTCGCTGGAAATCTCGCAGGCTCCCTCCGAATACCAGGCCCGCGAGATCGTCGAAGGCAGTGCCGATATCGGCCTGGCGCGGTTGCCCATCCTGCGTGCGCATCCGAATCTGGAGAGCACCGTGCTCTACCGTGAGCGTCTGGTGGCGGCCGTACCAGCCACCCATCGACTGGCCGCGCGCAGCGAAGTGGAGATTGCGGAATTGCGGGATGAATTCTTCGTGACGGTGCCGCACCGCGATCGCGGCGGACTGAGTTATCTGGTAGCCGAGCGCTGTATTGCGCACGGTTTCTATCCGCGCGTGGCGCGTGCCACCTCGCGCAAGAATTCCTTGCTGAGCCTGGTCAATGCGGGCTTCGGCATCGCTGTCGTACCGCAGAGCATGGCCAGTATTTCACTCTCGGCGGGCGTCAGTTTTCCCGCGCTCAAGGATGCCGATTTCCATTCGGAGGTGGCCCTGCTGCGCCGACGCGATGCGCCGGCCATGGTGCAGCAGTTCGTGGAAGGTTTCGTGGCCCGCCTGCAGGAGGCGGGGATCACGGGAATGACAGGTAGCGTGGCACCCGACCTGCCATAGGGTGCCGCACGCCTCCCTGCAAGGATCAGTTGCCGGTGGCTACCGGACGCTGCGGATCGGAACTCCATTCGCTCCAGGAACCCGGATACAGATGCGCCCCCGGCAAGCCCGCCACTTCCAGTGCCAGCAAGTTGTGGCAGGCGGTCACGCCCGAGCCGCACTGCATGACCGCAGCCTGCGGATCACCCACTACCGACAGCCATTCCTCGCGCAATTGCGTGGCACTCTTGAAGTGGCCATCGGCCTGCAGGTTGTCCTTGAAGAAGCGGTTCTTCGCGCCCGGAATGTGCCCGCCCACTGCATCGATGGTTTCGTTCTCGCCACGGAAGCGATCCGGTGCGCGCGCGTCGACCACTTGCAGGGTTTGGCTCTTTAGATTGTCGAGCAGGGCTTGCGCATCCACGGTCTTGACCAGCGAGGACAGATCCTGGATGTTGCCCGGCGCAGCCGGTGCCGGCGTCTCGCTGGTCAGCGTTTCACCCAGCGCCTGCCAGGCCGCCATGCCGCCATCGAGCACGGCCACGTCGCTGTGGCCGATCCAGCGCAGCAGCCACCACAGGCGTGCGGCATACATGCCACCGTGGGCGTCATACGCCACCACTTGGGTGTCATTGTTGATGCCCAGGTCGCGCATCGCCTGCACGAACTGCTGGCGGTCCGGCAGCGGATGGCGGCCATGGAAGCGGCCGGCGGCATCGGTCTTGGGACCGGAGAGCAGCTCATCCAGGTGGGCGAAGCGGGCCTGCGGCAGATGGCCGGCCGCGTAAGCTTCACGGCCGTAAGCGGGGTTGGTCAGGTCGTGACGGCAGTCCACGACCACAACGTTCAGATACTGCGCACGCGATTTCAATTCGCTGGCGCTGATGAGGGTCTGGTAGGTCATGCGGCTCTCCTTTTGTTCATAAGCCCTGCAAGCGGGCAGGATTCAGGGATTCATGGATTCCTGGATTCAGACTTCGGTGGCGATCGGGTCCACCTTGGGTACGTTCTTGGCCACGGCCTGGCTCTTGCGCTGGTTGCGATACGTCGCCAGCATGCCGCTGGCCAAGATGATCGCCATGCCCAGCCAGCCGATCCAGCCCGGCGCATCATCCCAGATCAGCACGCCGAAGAGGCTGGAAAAGACGATGCCCGTGTATTGCAGGTTGGCGGTCACCAGGGTATTGCCGAGCCGGTAGGCGCGCGTCATGGCGATCTGCGCCGTGGTGGCCGTCAAGCCTATCATGAGCACCAGCAGCGCACCGATCCAGGAGTGGCTGTGCCACAGCGGCACGCGTCCCGTCACCACGCTGCCGACCAGGCCGGCCAACACGCCCGTGGCAGAAAAGTAGAACACCACGCGGTACTCCGGTTCCCCCAGCAGGCCCAGCTTGCGTACTTGCAAGTAGACCAGTGCCGAGAGCACACCTGAGGCCAGCGAGATGGCACCGCCCAGCAACTGCTCGGCATTGAGCGATGGGCGCATCAGCAGTGCCACCCCGAGGAAACTCAGCGCCACCGTGCCGGCCAGGCCCCATTCGAATTTCTTGTGGCCCTGCCACCAGCCGGCCACGAACAGCATCACCGCAATCCAGATCGAGGACATGTAGTTCAGCGTGGTGGCCGTGGCGATCGGCAGCAGGCTGAAGGAATAGAACCACATCCACAGCGAGACCACCCCCACACCGCCGCGAATGAAGTGATCGCGCGGGAAAGGCGTGCGCAGCGTGCCCCCGCGCAGGCGGATCAGGCAAAGGATGAAGAGCACGCCGATCACGCCGCGGCAGAGCACGATCTCGGAGGTCGTGTAGTACTGGCTGGCGAGCTTGACGCACACGCCCATGACGGCAAAGAGGAATGAGGCGACGAGCATCCAGAGCGATTGCATGGCGGCGGTTCAGTAGTGGGAGGGGAGAGTGGGGAAGGTGCACGCGTCACGAGCACCAAATAAAACGGCAGCCCCGGCGTGAACCGGGGCTGCCGTCGTGCAGCTGGAGCGGGAGGGGCGGATGCGGGAGGGTGGGCGACAATGACGGCGCAGACTACGTCCGTCGTGAGCTTGCCGCATTGCCTGCATCTGCTTTCCCCCTGCGCGGCCTGTTGGCCTGGTTATGGTGTGCTGGTTCCTTGCGGCACGTCCAGCTGCTGGCGATACCACTCGTGGAAGTGCTGCATGCCGTCTTCCATGGGCGACTGGTAGGGACCGACTTCGCTGGTGCCGCGATCCATCAGTATACGACGGCCGGCATCCATGCGCAGGGCGATCTCGTCATCCTCGACGCAGGTCTCCATGTAGGCGGCGCGCTCGGCTTCCACCAGCTCGCGCTCGAACAGGGCGATCTCTTCCGGATAGTAGAACTCCACCACGTTGGTGGTCTTCTGCGGACCGGTCGGCCAGAGCGTGGACACGACCAGCACGTGCGGATACCACTCCACCATGATGTTGGGGTAGAGCGTGAGCCAGATGGCACCGTATTTGGGCGGCTTGCCGTTGGAGAACTGCAGCAGCTTTTCCTGCCACTTGGCATAGGTCGGCGAGCCGGACTTGATCAGGCCGTGGTTCACGCCCACGGTCTGGACGCTGTAGTCGCGGCCGAATTCCCACTTCAGGTCGGAGCAGCTCACGAAGTTGCCCAAGCCAGGATGGAAGGGCTCGACGTGGTAATCCTCCAGGTAGACCTCGATGAAGGTCTTCCAGTTGTAGTCGGACTCGTGTACTTCAGTGTGGTCGTACAGGTAGCCGGAGAAGTCCAGGTCGCGCGTCACGCCCAGATGCTTGAGCTTGTCGGCGATGTTGACGCCGTTGTTCTCGAACAGCAGGCCATTCCAGCTTTGCAGCGGGGTCTTTGACAGGTTCATGCACGGCGTCTCGCCGAAATGCGGCGCGCCGATCAATTCGCCCTTCAGATCATAGGTCCAGCGATGCAGGGGGCAGACGATGTTGCTGGCGTGACCGCGGCCATCGAGCATCTTGGCCTGGCGGTGGCGGCAGACGTTGGACAGCAGTTCAATGCCCTGCGCATTGCGCACCAGCATGCGGCCTTCGTTTTCCCAGGGCAGCGTGGAGTAGTCGCCAGCTTCGGGCACCATCAGCTCATGGCCGACGTAACGAGGTCCCTGCTGGAAGAGTAGTTTCAGTTCCCGCTGATGAAGCGGTTCGTCAAAGTAGACGTGGACTGGAAGTTGCGCGTTTGAACGCGCCAATTTGGCAAAAGTAGCAAGATCGGACATTTCCGCCCCCAAATTAATTTGCACCAACCTAAGGAAGAAAATCCGCAAAAACCTATGTTCAAATAATATGAAGAGGAAATTTTGGACAGAACCGAGGATTATGCCACAAAACCCCCATAAGGGGCCGGGTTTTGTGGCCAAAATGCCAGTAAATTGGCCGAATTTACAAGCTCGGCTCGAAATCCGCTGACATTTCCACGCCCTTGATTGACTTGGGCATCGCCGGTTTGTTCTAAAATACCGGGTTGGAATTTTGAATGGGTCGATATGCCTAGAACCTCTGCCGCTGCTTCCTCTGCTGCCGCCTCTGCGGCCGCCGTCGCCTTGCCTGCTTCTTTCGAGGAAGCGATGGAAGAGCTGGAGCAGCTCGTGGCCCGCATGGAAGCCGGCGAACTGCCGCTGGAAGCCTCGGTGGCTGCCTACAAACGCGGCTCCGAACTGGTGAAGTTCTGCGCCGGCCAGCTCGACAAGGTGGACAGCCAGGTCAAGCTGCTCGAAGGCGACATGCTCAAGCCGTTCAATGCGGCGGACGCTGCTGGCGGGGACGACTGATGAATGCACAGATGCCGGCCGCCAGTGCGCAGGCCCCGCTGACGTTTGCCGACTGGATGCGCCAGGTGCAGGGCGGCATGGAAGACGTGCTGGACCGATTCCTGCCCGCGACCTCGGTGGTGCCGGCGCGCCTGCACGAAGCCATGCGCTATACCGCCATGGATGGCGGCAAGCGCGTGCGTCCGTTGCTGGTCTATGCTGCCGGGGACATCTTCGATACCCCGCGCGCGCTGCTGGACCGGGCTGCTGCGGCCGTGGAGATGATCCACGTGTATTCGCTGGTGCATGACGACATGCCCTGCATGGATGACGATGCCCTGCGCCGTGGCAAGCCCACGGTGCACGTACAGTACGATGAAGCGACTGCGCTGCTGGTCGGCGATGCGTTGCAGGCGCAGGCCTTCGATACCTTGTCGGCCCCGCTGGAGGCCGAGCTTGGCAAGAGCGATGCCGGCGTGACGGCACGCCAGCTGCGCATGGTGAACCTGCTGGCCCAGGCGGCCGGTTCGGTGGGCATGTGCGGCGGCCAGGCCATCGACCTGGCCAGCGTGGGCATGACCCTGTCGCTGGCCGAGCTGGAACAGATGCATCGCCTGAAAACCGGTGCTCTGCTGCGCGCGGCGGTGCTGCTGGGCGCGCTGGGCGGCAAGGCGCTCAGCGCCGACGAGAGCGCAGCGCTGGACGAGTATGCGCGGGCCATCGGCCTGGCCTTCCAGGTGGTGGACGACATCCTCGATGCCACGGCCGACTCGGCCACGCTGGGCAAGACGGCCGGCAAGGATGCGGCGGACAACAAGCCGACCTATGTCTCGATCCTGGGCCTGGCCGAATCGCAGGCGCTGGCCGAGAAGCTGCGCGGCAATGCCCACGCGGCGCTGGCACCCTTCGGCGATAAGGCCCGTCGCCTGCGCGAGCTGGCCGACCTGATCGTGCAGAGAAAGACTTAAGCGACGTAACCCGGCATGAAGACGGACCGCGCGGCATGTGCCAGGCGCGGCCTTCAGACCCCAACACGGTAAGAACAGATGCTCCTCAATACCATCAACGACCCGGCCGACCTGCGCCGCCTGTCCCGCCATCAATTGAAGCCGCTGGCCGAAGAGCTGCGCGGTTTCCTGCTGGACTCGGTCTCCAAGACCGGCGGCCACCTGTCCTCCAACCTGGGCACGGTGGAGCTGACCATCGCGCTGCATTACGTCTTCAATACGCCGCAGGACCGCATCGTCTGGGACGTGGGCCATCAGACCTATCCGCACAAGATCCTCACCGGCCGCCGCGAGCGCATGGCCTCGCTGCGCCAGCAGGAGGGCATCTCGGGCTTCCCGCGCCGCATCGAAAGTGAATACGACACCTTCGGCACCGCCCACTCCTCGACCTCGATCTCGGCGGCGCTCGGCATGGCACTGGCGGCCAAGACCCAGGGCTCGGACCGCCATGCCATCGCCGTCATCGGCGACGGCGCGATGACCGCCGGCATGGCCTTCGAAGCGCTCAACAATGCGGGCGTGCACGAGGACATCAACCTGCTGGTGATCCTCAACGACAACGACATGTCGATCTCGCCGCCGGTGGGAGCGCTCAATCGCTACCTGGCGCGCCTGATGTCGGGCAAGTTCTACGCCAAGGCGCGTGACGTGGGCAAGTCGGTACTGCCCGGCCCGGTGCTGGAACTGGCCAAGCGCCTGGAAGAACATGCCAAGGGCATGGTGGTCCCGGCCACCATGTTCGAGGAATTCGGCTTCAACTACATCGGCCCCATCGATGGTCATGACCTCGACTCGCTGGTCCCCACGCTGCAGAACCTGAAGCACCTGAAGGGACCGCAATTCCTGCACGTGGTCACCAAGAAGGGACAAGGCTACAAGCTGGCCGAGGCCGATCCGGTGCTCTATCACGGTCCCGGCAAGTTCAACCCCAGCGAAGGCATCAAGCCCAGCGCGGGCGGCAAGCTGACCTATACCCAGGTTTTCGGCGACTGGCTGTGCGACATGGCCGCCGCCGACGAGAAGCTGGTCGGCATCACCCCGGCCATGCGCGAAGGCTCGGGCATGGTGGGCTTTGAAAAGAAATTCCCGAACCGTTACTACGACGTCGGCATCGCCGAACAGCACGCCGTCACCTTTGCCGCCGGCATGGCCTGCGAGGGCATGAAGCCGGTGGTGGCGATCTACTCGACCTTCCTGCAGCGCGCCTACGACCAGCTGATCCACGACGTGGCCCTGCAGAACCTGGACGTGACCTTCGCCCTGGACCGTGCCGGTCTGGTCGGTGCCGATGGCGCGACCCACGCCGGCAATTACGACCTGGCGTTCCTGCGCTGTATCCCGAACATGGTGGTGATGGCGGCTTCCGATGAGGATGAGTGCCGCAAGATGCTCTCGACCGCTTATCAGTATCCCGGCCCGGCCTCGGTGCGCTATCCGCGCGGTGCCGGCATCGGTGCAGCGGTCGAGAAGACGCTGGAGACCCTGCCGCTGGGCAAGGGCGAGATCCGCCGCCAGGGCAAGGATGTCGCGATCCTGACCTTCGGCAGCCTGCTGGCACCGGCGCTCGGCGCGGGCGACAAGCTCAACGCCACGGTGGCCAACATGCGCTTCATCAAGCCGCTGGACGTGGAACTGGTCAAGCAGCTGGCCGCCTCGCACGATGCGCTGGTGACGGTGGAAGAGGGCTGCATCATGGGCGGCGCCGGTGCTGCCGTCTCCGAGGCATTGGCCGCCGCCGGCATCAACAAGCCGGTGCTGCACCTGGGCTTGCCGGACCGCTTCATCGATCATGGCGACGCTGCGCAACTGCTGGCGCAGTGCGGCCTGGATGCCGATGGCATCGCCCAGTCCATCGTGCAGCGCTTCGGCAAGGACCAGCCCCGTCTGGTCGTCAACAACGGCTAAGCGCCGTCTTCCCGCACCACGCCTCACCCCGGCGGCCCGCGCTGGCCGGGGGATGCGGCGCGTTTTCTCATCCGTTGAACATCCTGTGGCCGTGCCGGTCCAAGACCTCATCAATTAAAATAATTTCCTTTTGGAAATAATTTGTGGGGTGGCCGGCGGCTTCGCATGGGCGCTCCTGAAATCTTCCTGCAAGAATTCAAATGAGGAGAGACCCATGAGATGGGTGACGGCGATAGTCGGTGGTATGACGGGCTTTGTGCTGGCCTTGGCCAGTGATTGGTCGATCGGTTCTACGGTGGCCATCATGGCGGGGCTGGGCTTCTGGCTCGGCAATGTGCTGTTTGCGGGTAGCCAGCAGGAGGAGCCATCCGCCGCGTTCACCGGGACGGCACCTTCCGCATCCTTGGCCGCCCGCGTGAAGCACCTGGAAGACCGGGTCGCGATGCTCAGTGAAGAAGTGGAGCGGCTGCGACAGGAATCACCGCATTACCTTGCGCCCCCTGAGCCGCCTGTCGAGGTGGAGCTCCCTGCAGAAGTACGCTCCCACGATCAAGTCCGCATCCCCGTTACCGCCACCTTGCCGCCAGCGCCCGTCCCGCTCGTCTCGGCTGAGGCAGAACCACAGACCTCGCACGAACAACAAGCCGCTCCGCTGGCCACTGGCGCTGCATGGAGCGAGCCTGAATTGCCGCCATCCCTCCCTGCCAAGCCCGCTGCGCCCGCAACACCGGACCTGCTGGAGCGCGCCTTCAATGCCGCGCGGGACTGGCTGCTGGGCGGCAACACGGTGGTGCGTGTGGGCATCATCGTGCTGTTCTTCGGCGTAGCCTTCCTGCTCAAGTACGCCGCCAGCAACAGCCTGCTGCCGATCGAATTCCGCTTGGCCGGCACCGCCCTCGGTGCTGCCGTCCTGCTGGGAGCCGGCTGGCACCTGCGCGAGCGCCGCACCGTGTACGGACTGGTGCTGCAAGGCGGCGGGGTAGGGGTGCTGTATCTGACGGTGTTTGCTGCTGTCAAACTGTATGCGCTGATTCCCTCGGGCATGGCTCTCCCGCTGATGGTCGTGATCTGCGCCTTGAGCGCTTTCCTGGCGATCCGGCAGGATGCGGCGGTGCTGGCCTTCATGGGCAGTGCAGGCGGTTTCCTGGCCCCGGTGCTGGTCAGCAGCGGCGGTGGCAGCCATGTCGCGCTCTTCAGCTATTACGCCTTGCTCAATGCCGGCATCTTTGCCATCGCCTGGTTCAAGGCCTGGCGCGCGCTCAACCTGCTGGGATTTTCCTTCACCTTCGTGATCGGTTCGATCTGGGGCGCGACCGCCTACGCACCGGAACACTTCGCCAGTACCGAAGCCTTCCTGGTGCTGTTCTTCCTCATGTACGTCGGCATCTCGCTCCTGTATGCCTTGCGGCGCGAGTGCGTGGTGCGGCACTACGTGGATGGCTCGCTGGTATTCGGCACGCCCATTGCGGCCACCGCGCTGCAGGCGGCCCTGGTCAAGTCCATGCCCTTCGGCCTGGCGTGGAGTGCGGTTGCCTTGTCGGCCTTCTATCTGCTGGCCGCAGCCGGACTGGTGCGCTGGCGGCAGCGGCTGGGTTTGCTGTTCGATGCCATGCTGGTCCTGGGCGTGATCTTCGCGACGCTGGCCATCCCCTTCGCCTGCTCCGGCCAGACCACGGGAGCCGCATGGGCGATCGAGGGCGCGGCTCTGGTGTGGATGGCAGTGCGCCAGCGTCGGCTGCTGGCACTGCTGTCCGGCTTGCTGATGCAGCTTGTGGCGGCGCTGGCGTTCCTGGCGTCTTGGGGCGAGCCGCCTGGTGCGGTGCTGATGCCGGTCGTCCATACCGGCCTCCTGGCGATGTTGATGATTGCGCTGGCGGGCCTGTTCATCGGCTGGTGGCTGCAGGTGCGCAGCGATGCGGGCCGCTGGCATGCATCGCTGCCCAAAGTGGGCATGGCCGCTGCAGTCTGGGGCCTGTGCTGGTGGGCCGCTGCCGGCCTGCGCGAAATCCAGGCGCACGCCGCCACGCTGGCACCGGACGCGCTGGTCCCGTTCATCCTGCCTGCGCTGGTGCTGTGGGCCATCCTCACCGCCTGGCTGGCCCACGCCGCACGCCGCCTGCTGGCCTGGCCGCTGGCCCGGCGCGTCGAGCAGGCCTTGGCACCGGTGCTGGGTCTGCTGACCCTGGGCTTGTTCATGACGCAAGCTGCGCCGCTGACCGGATGGGGCTGGCTGGCCTGGCCGCTGGCACTGGTCTCGACCTATGCCATCCTGTGGCACCTGGAAGGCGAGCACGAACGCGGCCAGACCTCCCCCTGGCCACCCTATGCCCTGCAGCACCTCTTGAGTTTCTGGATGCTGTGCGCCTTGCTGGCCTTCGAGGGCTACTGGCGCTTGCGTGAGTTTGTCCCCGAAGGCGCGTGGAGCTGGAGCGCCTGGGCCTGTGGAGTGGGACTGTGCCTGCTGGCAATCTCGACCCTGGGCACCCGCCTGCGCTGGCCGGTCGCCGTGCAGGCCTGGTCCTATCAGGTCTGGGGCGCGGCACCGCTGGCGCTGCTGCTGTGGGTGTGGAGCATCGGCAGTGCGCTGAGCGACGGCGATGCCTCGCCGTTGTTCTGGCTACCCCTGTTGAACCCCCTGGATGTGGCGCAATTATTGGGTTTTTTGGCCGTGGCCGCATGGATAGGGCGTTTGCGCCAGCTGGAGGTGGGCCAGCCGCCGCTGGAAGTGAATTATCTGGCGTTCGCCACGGTCTTCCTGTGGTTCAACGCACTGCTGCTGCGCATTTTGCATCACTATTTCGGCGTGGAATATGAAGTAGCTGCCGTGCTGGCCTCGTTCCGCTGGCAACAGGTCTTCATGCTGGGCTGGGGTGTCTTTGCCTTTGCCGCGCTGTGGCTGGTCCGCAGCGAACGCCTGCAGAAGCTGTGCGTGCTGGCCTCGCTGCCGCTGATGCTGGTGCTTTGGCTGTGGACGATCAACGTCAACCTTACCGAGGCCGGTGGCGATTGGATGCGCCTGCCCTTGCTCAATCCGCTGGATGCGGTCCTTCTGGCAATCTATGCACTGATCGCTTTCTGGCTCTCGCGCCTGGCCAGCCTGACCGGTTTGCTTGCGCCGTATCGCACGGCGCTGGTGAGCGCGGTGGGCGCGACGGCCTTCCTCTGGCTCAACGCCATGCTGCTGCGCACCCTGCATCACTGGACCGGTCTGCCTTACACGCTGGCTGACATCTCGCACTCGACGCTGGCCCAGGCGGCGCTGACGGTGTTCTGGGCCTTGTGTGCCCTCACCACGCAGGTCATTGCCACGCGTCGCGGCTTGCGCATGCTGTGGTTCGTCGGCGGCGCGTTATTGGGAGTGACCGTGATCAAGCTGTTCCTGTTCGACCTGTCGCGCATCCAGGGCCTGGAGCGCATCGTCGCGTTCATCGGGGTCGGTGTGCTGCTGTTGCTGGTGGGGTATTTCTCGCCCTTGCCGCCCAAGCGCGCTGCCGCCGAGGAGGTCACGCCATGAAATCGATGCTGATGAGTTTGTGCGCGGGCTTGCTGGCGTTCAGCGCCCACGCCAGGGAAGCCGCGCCGGTGGAAGCTGTGCAATGGTACGAAGTGAATCTCAGCGGCAGCGGCCCGTATTACCGCATGCGCTTGCCATCCGAGATCTACGCGGCCAGCCAGCGCAGCGATCTGGGCGATGTGCGCATCGTCAACGGTGCCGGAGAACGGGTGCCGTTTTCACTGGAGGCGGCCACCGTTCCCGCTCCGGTCAAACGCGTGGTGCCGGCACCGGTGACCTGGTTTGCCGTGCCCTCCGCCAACCGAGCCGGCGGCCAGCCTCGCCTGGGTGTCTCGATTGCGCCCGACGGCAGCTTGCGTGCCGAGGTCGGCGCACCGGCCGCGCCGCGCGGGGCTGACGAGTCGGTGCTGGTCGATCTGGGGCGGGAAGCGTCGGTGAGCGGCTTGCGTATCCATTTGGGCGGGACGCATTATCAGGGCCGTGTCCAGGTCGAGAGCAGTGCCGATCTGACGCAATGGCACAGCGTGGCGGAAGCCGACTTGCTGAAGGCGTCCTCGAATGGCAAGCAGTTGCGCCAGGAGCGGGTGCCGCTGGACGGATTGCGGCAGCGCTACCTGCGGCTGAGTTGGCCGGATGGCGTGCCCGAGATCACGGCGATCGACGCCGAGACCGTTGTGGTGGAAGCGGTCCCCGGGAACGATGCGCCTGCTCTGCGCTGGCAGGCTGCCGCGCAGGTACGCACCGGCAGTCTGGCGGGCGAATATCTGTTCGAGAGCGGCGGAGTCTATCCGGCCGAAAGCGTGCGCATCGATTTGCCGCAGCCCAATACCATCGCCAAGGTCAGCCTGCAAAGCCGCAGCGAGGCCCAGGCACCCTGGCGGGAAGTCGCTACGGGCAACGTATTCCGTCTGCAAGGCAAGTCAGGCGAGGAGCGTTCCGCACCGCTGCAGTTCCAGGTCACGCCCGAGCGCAACTGGCGGATCATGGTGGACATGCGCAATGGCGGTCTGGGCAGCGGCTTGCCGCAAGTGAGCCTGGGCTGGCGGCCGGCGCAGCTGACTTTCGTGGCACGGGGATCTCCGCCCTTCAGAATAGGCGCGGGCGATGCAGCGCTGGCACCGGTGGCGCAGCCGACAGCGGAATTGCTGATGGGGGCAACCCCCGAGATGGGCAGCGCCACGCTGGGAGCTCGGCTGCCGATGGCACAGGAAAGCGCGGCGGCCGCTTCGGCCAGTACCCGCAATATCGTGCTGTGGGTGGGTTTGATCATTGCCGTGGCGGCTTTGGGCGCCATGGCCTGGCGGCTGGCGCGCAGCAAGCCGGTGGAAGGCTCCCGCTAGCTGTCGCAGGCAGAAGGCAGCGTTGCTGCAGCGCTGCCTTCATTGCCCGCAGTGGGAACGCGATCAGCGTTCCCGCCCCTTCTCCCACAACACATCCTGTCCACCCGCCTCCCGGTTGAGCACGCGCGCCAGCACGAAGCACAGGTCGGAGAGGCGATTCAGATACTGCCGCGCCGGCGCATTCACGCCGGCCTCGGCCTTCTCCAGCATCACCACGCTGCGCTCGGCGCGACGGCACACGGTGCGGCATACGTGCGCCAGCGCGGCCGTGCGCGAGCCACCCGGCAGGATGAATTCCTTGAGCGGGGGCAGGGTGGCGTTGTACTTTTCCAGCAGGGCGTCCAGCCGGGCCAAGTGCGCATCGGCCAGCACCGTATAGCCCGGGATGCACAGCTCGCCGCCGAGGTCGAAGAGGTCATGCTGGATCGACACCAGTTCCTCCCGCAGAGCAGCCGGCAGCGTCTCGCACAACAGCAGGCCCAGCTGCGAATTGAGCTCATCCACATCGCCCAGCGCCTGGATGCGCAGGTTGTCCTTGCCCACGCGGCTGCCATCGCCCAGTCCGGTACTGCCATCATCGCCGGTGCGGGTGGCGATCTTCGAAAGTCGGTTGCCCATCATTGCTCCTTGTTGATCCGCCGGGGAGCTTAAGCGCAAGGCCCGTCCAAGGCAAGCGCTTCCCATGCGCTGCGAGCCGTGACGCGTCTGCTGGAAAAAGGCGTAAACAATTCACTTGATTTGTCCGATCACGCAGCATGGAGGGGGACATTTGCGCAAACTAAAGTCGGCAAGAGAGTAAAATTCATCGATTGGATCAGTGGTCAGTCCACTGGAGCGGCAGGGGACGCCGCTTCACCGGCCCTGCATCTTCCCCGCACAACACCATAAGAACACCGAGACACCAGACCCCTGAGAGACATTGCATGAACCACCTAGTTGACGCCCGGAAACTGAAACGCCCCGTGCCCCAGGCCCTGCTCGACGAGCTCAAGGCCCTCTTCGGCGAGCGCTGCTCCACTACCCTGGCCATGCGCGAGCACCACGGCCGCGACGAATCCTCCTACGATCCCATGCTGCCGGACGCAGTGGTCTTCGCCCACAGCACCGAGGAAGTCGCCGCCTTCGTCAAGCTCTGCAGCCAGTATGACACCCCCATCATCCCCTACGGCGCCGGCACCTCGCTGGAAGGCCACGTGCTGGCCCTGCAGGGCGGCGTCACAGTGGATCTGTCGCAGATGAACCAGGTGCTGGCCGTCAACGCTGAAGACCTGACCGCCACCGTCCAGGCCGGCGTCACCCGCAAGCAGCTGAACCAGGAGATCAAGGATACGGGCCTGTTCTTCCCCATCGATCCGGGCGCCGACGCCTCGCTGGGCGGCATGGCCTCGACCCGCGCCTCGGGCACCAATGCCGTGCGCTACGGCACGATGAAGGAAAACACGCTAACCCTGACCGTGGTCACGGCCCAGGGCGAGATCATCAAGACCGGCACCCGCGCCAAGAAATCCTCGGCCGGCTACGACCTGACCCGTGTCTACGTGGGCAGCGAAGGCACCCTGGGCATCATCACCGAAGTGACCGTGCGCCTGTATCCGCAGCCGGAAGCCATTTCGGCCGCGATCTGCTCCTTCCCCAGCGTGGCCGATGCGGTCAACACCGTCATCCAGACCATCCAGATGGGCGTGCCGCTGGCGCGTGTGGAACTGCTCGATGAAAACGGCGTGCGCGCCATCAATGCCCACGACAAGTTGAGCCTGCCGGTCAACCCGCTGCTGCTGTTCGAATTCCATGGCAGCGAGAACGGCGTCAAGGAACAAGCCGAGCTGGTGCAGGACATCGCCAAGGAATTCCATGCGCTCGGTTTCGAATGGGCTACCCGCCCCGAAGACCGTACCCGTCTCTGGACCGCCCGTCACAACGCCTACTTCGCGCTGCTGCAACTGCGCCCCGGTGCCCGTGCGATTTCCACCGACTGCTGCGTGCCGATCTCGCGCCTGGCCGAATGCGTGCTGGCCACCAAGGCCGATTGCGAAGAGCAGGGGCTCATTCACGCCATCATCGGCCACGTCGGCGATGGCAACTTCCACGTGCAGATGATGGTGGACCCCAACGACCCGGCCGACATCGCCCGCGCCGAAGGCGTCAACGCCCGCATGGTGGCGCGGGCCCTCGGCATGGATGGCACCTGCACCGGCGAACACGGCGTCGGCCTGCACAAGATGGATTTCCTGATCCAGGAACACGGTGATGGTGCCATTGCCGTCATGCGCGCCATCAAGCATGCGCTCGATCCGAAGAACATCATGAACCCCGGCAAGATCCTGCGCTGGGAACAGTGAGGTCGATGTATCACGCAGGCCAGGGGAGAAAAACTTAGTTTTGCGCACCTGGCCGTTTAGTTTTTCGGCAACGCAATGTTAGTCATCAGTTTTGCTTGAACCGCAGCAGGAATCCACCATTCATGGCCACCCGCCTTCCCCCCGTTCACGCCCTGTCCGCCTTTGAAGCGGCAGCCCGTCACAACTCGTTTGCGATCGCCGCCGAGGAACTGTGCATCACCCCGTCGGCGCTGTCGCACCGGATCCGCCTGCTGGAAGATTTCGTGGGCGAGCGCCTGTTCTATCGCGATGGCCGTTCCATCGGCCTGTCCGAATTCGGCCGCCGCTATCTCGATGTGGTGCGCAGCGCCTTGCGCACGCTGACCGATTTCCCGATGCCCCACCGCAATGCGGCCGTGCAGCCCAAGATCAAGGTGATGCTGCCGCCGACCTTCGCGCGCCACCTGCTGATGCCGCGCATCGCCGACTTCACCCAGCGCCATCCGGAGATCGTGGTCGAGCTGTACCTCTCGGTACCGCTGTATGACCTGTCGCTCTCGGAGAGCGATGTCGAGATCCGGTTCGGTGCAGGCAACTATCCCAACATCATCACCGAGAAGCTGTTCGAGGAACCGGCCTTCGCCGTGGCCAGCCCCGGCTACCTGAAGACCCTGCCGCCGATGAAGTCGCCCTCCGACCTGCAGCATGCGACCCTGCTGCGCTCGGCGCTGGAACCCTGGCAGCCCTGGTTCGAAGCGGCTGGCCTGAAGGACTGGGTGGAACCCTCGTCCGGCCTGCGCGTGGACGACCTCGGCCTCTTGCTGGAGGCCGTGCGCCACGGCTACGGGATTGGCCTGACGCGCCAGCACTTCGCCGAAGAACTGCTGGCCCGGGGCGAGATCGTGGAATTGTTCGATGTGCGCCTGCGTACCCCGCCACATGCGTATTACGTGGTCTACGAGCGCGCGGTGCGCGAGCGGCCCGAGGTTGATACCTTCATCAGCTGGATGCAGAACGCCTTCCGCAACATCTGACCCGGCTTTGTATCGCCCATCCCGTCCGGCCGCCCTGAAAATAATTCACGGCGGCCGGAAATTCTTTTCAGTGGGCCTCCAGGCAACACGGCACCGTGCAGGGTGGCAAAATTCGTTACACTTGTCGGACTGAAAAAGCCCGCCCCATGCGGGCTTACAACAAACGAGACAGCGTGAGCCGCAGCACCGGATGCAAGAAGAGGGACATCCAGCGCCGCACGCCTGCCTAGCTTACCGCCGAGGTCCAGCATGAATGCTCCCGCCCAACCGTCCTTCGCGCCGGCCCGCCAGCGCGAAGTCGTCGATGCCCTGCGCCGGGTCGTCCCCGCGCACTGCGTGCTGTTCGACGAGGAAGACACCCGCCCCTACGAATGCGACGGCCTGGCCGCCTACCGCCAGCTGCCCATGGTGGTGGTGCTGCCCGAAAACGAGGCGCAGGTCATCGCCATCATGAAGGCCTGCCACGCGCTGCAGGTGCAGATCGTGCCGCGCGGGGCCGGCACGGGCCTGTCGGGTGGGGCCATGCCCATCGCTGATGGCGTGGTGGTCTCCACCGCCAAGTTCAACCAGATCCTCAAGATGGACAAGTATTCGCGCACCGCCGTGGTCCAGCCCGGCGTGCGCAACCTGGCCATCTCCGAAGCAGCAGCCCCGCACGGCCTGTATTACGCGCCGGATCCGTCCTCGCAGATCGCCTGTTCCATCGGCGGCAACGTGGCCGAGAATTCCGGCGGCGTGCATTGCCTGAAATACGGCCTGACGGTGCACAACGTACTGCGCGTGCGCATGGTCACCATCGAAGGCGAGGTGGTGGAACTGGGCAGCGGTGCATTGGATGCGCCGGGCCTGGACCTGCTGGCCGTCTTCATCGGTTCCGAAGGCATGCTGGGCGTGGTCACCGAAGCGACCGTCAAGCTGGTGCCCAAGCCCCAGGCCGCGCGCGTGATCATGGCCTCCTTCGACGATGTGGTCAAAGGCGGCAATGCAGTGGCCAACGTGATCGCCGCCGGCATCATCCCGGCCGGACTGGAGATGATGGACAAGACCAGTTCGCGCATGGTCGAGCCCTTCGTCAAAGCCGGCTATGACATCGATGCCGAAGCCATCCTGCTGTGCGAATCCGATGGCACCGTGGAAGAGGTGGAAGAAGAAATCGGCCGCATGACCGACGTGCTCAACGCCAGCGGCGCGACGGCCATTGCCTGCTCGCAGTCGGAAGCCGAGCGCCTGCGCTTCTGGTCCGGCCGCAAGAACGCCTTCCCGGCAGCCGGCCGCATCTCGCCCGACTATTACTGCATGGATGGCACCATCCCGCGCAAGAAGCTGGCGCAGGTGCTGCTGGGCATCGCCGAGATGGAAAAGAAATACGGCCTGCGCTGCGCCAACGTCTTCCATGCGGGCGATGGCAACCTGCATCCGCTGATCCTCTTCGATGCCAACATCGCTGACGAATTCCATCGCGCCGAACTGTTCGGTGCCGAGATCCTGGAGCTGTGCGTGGAAGTGGGCGGCACCATCACCGGTGAACACGGCGTGGGCATCGAGAAGATCAACTCCATGTGCGTGCAGTTTTCACCCGCCGAGCGCGAGGCCTTCTTCAAGTTGAAGCGCGCTTTCGACCCGGCCTTCCTGCTCAATCCGGACAAAGCCATTCCCACCCTGCATCGCTGTGCCGAGTACGGCAAGATGCACGTGCAGCGCGGCCAGCTGCGCTTTCCCGATCTGCCGAGATTCTGACCATGCAAGCACAACAAGACATGGACGCCGTGCTGGCCTCCTTCCGCGAACGCATCCTCTCCGGCCGTGCCCTGCAGATCCGTGGCGGCGGCACCAAGGACTGGTACGGACAGGAGCCCGCCGGCGACCTGCTCGACACACGCCCCTACAGCGGCATCATCGACTATGAACCGACCGAGCTGGTCATCACCGCCCGCTGCGGTACGCCTCTGGCCGAGATCGATGCGGCCCTGGCCCAGCACAACCAGATGCTGGCCTGGGAGCCGCCGCGTTTCGGCGGGGCGGCCACCGTCGGCGGCATGGTCGCGGCCGGCCTGTCCGGTCCCTCGCGCGCCAGCGCAGGTGCCGTGCGCGATTTCGTACTGGGTGCGGTGCTCATGGATGCACAGGGCGAGCAACTGCACTTCGGCGGACAGGTCATGAAGAACGTCGCCGGCTATGACATCTCGCGCCTGCTGGCCGGTTCGCTGGGCACGCTGGGACTGATCCTGCAGGTCTCGCTGAAGGTCCTGCCGCGTCCCATCGCCAGCAGTACCCGCGTCTTCGAGATCAACCAGGAAGGGGCGCTGCGCCTGCTCAACCAGAGCGCAGGGCAACCCCTGCCGCTGGTGGCCAGCGCCTGGGTCAACAATGTGCTCACGATCCGTTTGTCGGGCGCACAGGCCGCCGTCGATTCAGCAATCAAAAAGATGGGTGGCACCGAATTAAGCAATCCGGAAGATTACTGGACCGACCTGCGCGAGCAGACCCATCCTTTCTTCGCCGACCCGCAAGCCCCGCTGTGGCGCCTGTCGGTGCCCTCGGTGGCCTCGCCCATCGACCTGCCCGGCCGCCAGTTGATCGAGTGGGGCGGGGCGCAGCGCTGGCTGCGGCCAGAGGGAAATGTGGATGCCGTGGCCATCCGCGCCGCTGCACTGGCCGTCGGTGGACACGCCAGCCTGCATCGTGGCGGCGACAAGGCCATCGGTGTCTTCCACCCCTTGCAGCCGGCCGTGGAAACGATCCATCGCCGTCTCAAGCAGCAATTCGACCCGCAGGGCATCTTCAATCCCGGCCGCCTGTACGCCAGCCTGTAAGCGCCTCTTTTCCAAGCGATCATCATGCAGACCAACTTGGCTGATTTCATCCGCAACACCCAGGCCGGCGAGGAAGCCGACAGCATCCTGCGTTCCTGCGTGCATTGCGGTTTCTGTATCGCCACTTGTCCCACCTATCAACTGCTGGGCGATGAACTGGATGGCCCGCGCGGCCGCATCTATCTCATCAAGCAGGTGCTCGAAGGCAAGCCCGCCACGGCCGCCACGCAATCGCACCTGGACCGCTGCCTGACCTGCCGCAACTGCGAATCCACTTGCCCCTCCGGCGTGCAGTACGGACGCCTGGTCGACATCGGCCGCAAGGTGGTGGAAGAGCAGGTACAGCGCCCCTTCGGCGAGCGTGTCTTGCGCACCGCCTTGAAGGAACTGGTACCGCGCAAGTGGATCTTCCGTCCGGCCATGAAGACGGGGCAGATGATGCGCCCGCTCTTGCCCAAGCTGTTGCAGAACAAGGTGCCGCTGCCGCAGGATGCGGGAAGCTGGCCCACGCGCACGCATGCGCGCCAGATGCTGTTGCTCGAAGGATGCGTGCAACCCTCGATGGCCCCCAACATCAACAGTGCCACCGCGCGCGTGCTTGATGCCCTCGGTGTGCAATTGTTCGCGCCGCCCAAGGCCGGCTGCTGCGGGGCCATCCGCTATCACCTCAATGACCAGGACGGCGGCCTCGACGACATGCGCCGCAACATCGACGCCTGGTGGCCCTACATCGAAGGACGTGACGGCGTGCGTGCCGACACCATCGTCATGAATGCCTCCGGCTGCGGTGCCACCGTCAAGGAATACGGCCACCTGCTGCAGCATGATCCGGATTACGCCGAGAAGGCGCGCCGCATCTCCCGCATGACGCGCGACATCAGCGAGATCCTGCCCGAGTTCGAAGAGCAGCTGCAGCACAAGCTCAAGGATTTCGACGGCAAGCGCGTGGCCTATCACCCGCCCTGCACCCTGCAGCATGGCCAGAAGATCCGCGGCAAGGTCGAAGGCATCCTGCGCGCCGCCGGCGTCGACGTGCAGCTGTGTGCGGACAGCCATCTCTGCTGCGGTTCGGCCGGCACCTATTCGGTACTGCAGCCGGAACTGTCCTATCGTCTGCGCGACAACAAGATCAGCAAGCTGCAGGCTACCGATCCGGACATGATCGTCACCGGCAACATCGGGTGCGTCACGCACCTGCAATCCGGGACCGACACGCCGGTGCGGCACTGGATCGAATTGCTGGACAGCGCCCTGCAACAGGCCTGAGGACGCGGATAGTCAGGATAGTCCGGATAGTCCGGATGACATCGTGATGCGTCTCACGATGTCATTGTCCTGTCAGATCAAAAACTTAGACTTTCGCCTTCACCGATACCAGCGGTGTAGTCAGGCGAAGCCCGCAAGGTCTTGTTGCGCCTGGCTGCCTGCACGAGGACCAGGATCATGGGCGGAACCAGTCGACGCGATTTCCTAAGATTGTCGGCCAGCGTGGCCGGTGCCGCCAGCGCCGCCGCACTGCTGCCGGCCTCGATCAGCAAGGCCCTGGCCATCGCGCCCCAGGTGCGCACGGGCAGCATCGAGGATGTCGAACACATCGTGGTCTTCATGCAGGAGAACCGGTCCTTCGATCACTATCTGGGGCATCTGTCCGGTGTGCGCGGCTACAACGACCGCTTTCCGGTGACGCTGCCCAATGGCCGTCCGGTCTGGTTCCAGCCACGTCAGGAGGATCCCGCCGCCGTCATCGCACCGTTCCGTTACGACACCACCGATCCGGCGATGAATGCGCAATGCGTCGGCAGCCTGCCGCACACCTGGGCCACCACCCAGGGGGCCATCAACGGCGGACGCGCCGATCAATGGGCGCAGCAGAAGGGCAATCTGTGCATGGGTTACCACGTGCGCGAGGACATTCCCTTTCACTATGCCCTGGCCGATGCCTTCACCGTCTGCGACCAGTATTTCTGCTCGATTCCCGGCAACACCCATCCCAACCGCATGTACCTGATGACGGGCATGATCGATCCGCTGGGCAGCGGAGGTGGACCGCTGCTGGACAATACCGACTACATCGACAACCAGTTCAGCAGCACCAAGCTGCCGCCCTTCACCTGGACCACCTATCCGGAACGGCTGGAGCAGGCCGGCATTTCCTGGCAGGTCTACCAGCAGGGCACTGACTTCGACAAGTTCAGTGGCAACTACGGTACCAACATGCTGGCTTCGTTCGAGAACTTCGTGCATGCCCCCATCGGTTCCTCCCTGCACGCGCGCGGCATGAGGTCCCGCAGCGTCGCGCAGCTCAGGGCCGATGTGGAGCAGGGCAAGCTGCCGCAGGTGTCGTGGCTGCTGCCGCCGGCGGTGTATTCCGAGCATCCGGATTACACGCCGCTGTATGGCGCGCGCTATCTCTCCGACATCCTCGATGCGCTCACCGCCAATCCCGAGGTGTGGAGCAAGACCGTGCTCTTCATCATGTATGACGAGAACGATGGCTTCTTCGACCACGTGGTCCCGCCGCAGGCCCCCACGGTGCCGGGTTCCGGCAAGAGCACGGTGGACATCGCGCTGGAGCGCCATGCCGTGGTGGCCGCGAGCCAGCAGGGCAAGTTCACTGCCGACCAGCTGCCCTACGGGCTGGGCCCGCGCGTGCCGATGCTCGTGGTCTCGCCATGGTCGCGCGGCGGACGGGTCAATTCGCAGGTGTTCGATCACACGTCCGTACTGCAATTCATCGAGCGCCGCTTCGGCGTCATCGAGCCCAACATTTCTCCCTGGCGGCGTGCGGTGTGCGGCGACCTCACATCGACGCTGGATTTCAGCCGGCGCGATACCTCGGCACCGCGCCTGCCCGATACCACCCACTACCTGGCCGATTCCGACCTGCAATGCAAACGTCCGGTCGCCATCAGCGCGCCCGCACCCGGCGCCGCGCTGTCCGTCGCGCCGCAGGAAGCGGGCGTGCGGACTGCCTGTGCCTTGCCCTATGCGCTGCACGTGCATGGCAGCCGCGAGGGCGACCGTTACATCCTGCGCTTCGACAATGTCGGCCGGCAGGGCGCGCATTTCCAGGTCCACGACGATGTCCTCGGTAGCGCACCGCGCGGCTATACCGTGGAGGCCGGCAAGCAGCTCGGTGACAGTTGGCCGCTTGCTGCCGGAGGCCGTTACCAGTTCAGCGTGTGGGGACCGAACGGCTATTTTCGCCGTTTCGCAGGGCAGGCCGGAAGCACGTCGCAGCCGGAACCGGAACTGCGCAGCCATTACGATGCGGCCCGCGGCGTGCTGAACGTCAGCTTGCTCAATCCCGGCCCGGCATCCTTGATCGCCACGGTCACCGATCTGGCCTACGGCCACCCCCCGCGCGTGCTGCACGTGCCGGCCGGGCAGAGCGTCAGCAGCGCCTGGGATCTGGCGGCCAGCCACCACTGGTACGACCTGCAGTGGCAACTGCAGGAGCAACCGCACTGGCTGCGCCGGCTGGCGGGCCATCTGGAAACCGGCCGCCCCAGCATGAGCGATCCGGCCGCCACGGCACCGGTGACGACCGCGCTCTGAAGCTCCTGCAGGCGGGTGTTTTGTGGCTGACAAAGTGCTGACAAGTTGGCTTCAGGCATGTTGGCAAAATCGCCACATTCCGGCTCCTGTGGACGGTTTGCTGCGTTTTGGGGCAGTTTTACCTGCTTAGCCTTGACGGCGGGGGGCATAAGTCAATAAGCTTCGTCCTTTTTTCCGCGCGGCGGGAAAAAACGGTCAGGGTTTCTCATCAGAAACTGACGCTTTCTGACCATCCAAAAGCATGGCGCCCCTGTCACCGCACCGGCCGGCGCCGCCCGCAAGCCTTACATCATCGTCCTCTCACCGGTGCCTGGTGCCGGTGGCGAGCGAGGGCAGGAGAACACATGAAGAAACGCATTCCACAAGCCGCCTACATCTTTGCAGCCATGCTGCTGGGCATCCTGGTCGGCTACCTGATTTTCAATCACTACGACAAGGGCGAGGCCAAGGAGCTGGCGGGCTATATCTCGATTGCCTCGGACCTGTTCCTGCGCCTCATCAAGATGGTCATCGCACCGCTGGTGTTCTCGACCCTGGTGGTGGGCATCGCCCACATGGGCGACGCCAAGTCGGTGGGCCGCATCTTCGGCAAGTCGCTGGCCTGGTTCTTCATCGCTTCGCTGGTGTCGCTGGCGCTGGGCATGATCATGGCCAACCTGCTGCAACCGGGCGCCGGCGTGGCGCTGCCTTCGCCGGATGCTGCCGGCGCGGGCCTGGCCACCAGCAAGTTCACGGTCAAGGAATTCTTCAACCACCTGGTACCCAAGTCGATTGTGGAAGCCATGGCGCAGAACGAGATCCTGCAGGTGGTGGTGTTCTCCATGTTCTTCGGCATCGCCCTGGCGGCGCTGGGTGAACGCGGCAAGCACCTGCTGCTCGTCATCGACGACCTGTCGCACACCATGCTGAAGATCACCGTCTACGTCATGAAGTTCGCGCCGGTAGCCGTGTTTGCCGCCATGGCCGCAACGGTCGCCGTCAATGGCCTGGACATCCTGGTCAGCTTCGCGGTCTTCATGCGTGACTTCTACTTCTCGCTGGTGCTGCTGTGGGTGATCCTGATCGCGGTGGGCTTCGTGTTCCTGAAGAAGCGCATCTTCCACCTGCTGGCGCTGATCAAGGAAGCCTTCCTGCTGGCCTTCGCCACCGCCAGCTCGGAAGCGGCCTATCCGAAGCTGCTGGACGCGCTGGACCGCTTTGGCGTCAAGCGCAAGATCTCCAGCTTCGTCATGCCGATGGGGTATTCCTTCAACCTCGACGGTTCGATGATCTACTGCACCTTCGCTACGCTCTTCATCGCGCAGGCCTATGGCATCCACATGCCCATCTCCACCCAGATCACCATGATGCTGGTGCTGATGCTGACCTCCAAGGGCATCGCCGGCGTGCCGCGCGCCTCGCTGGTGGTGATCGCCGCCACGCTGCACCAGTTCAACATCCCGGAAGCGGGCCTGCTGGTGATCCTGGGCATCGATACCTTCCTCGACATGGGCCGTTCGGCTACCAATGCGGTGGGCAACTCGATCGCTTCGGCCGTGGTGGCCAAGTGGGAAGGCGGCCTGCTGAGCGAAGAAGAAGCCGCGCGCGCCGAAGTCGAGATCGAACAGGAAGCCGAAGCCACGCTGCATACGGAAGCCTGATCCGATAGTTAGTCCAAGAATGAAACAATGCCGCCCGGTGATGAGCCGCGCGGCATTTTTCATGGGTGAAAGGAAAGTGATTCAGGCCGGCAGCGCCTCGGATTGCTTGACCGCAATCCATTCCTGCAGGGTGATCTCGATGGTGATGAAAGAGAGATTGGCACCGCGCACGAAGCGCCCGGCAAAGATGCGGCCCTCGGTATCGGCCACCACGCCTTGCAGCGGATGAGTGCTGCCCGGTCCATCGCTAAAACCGATTTCACCGAAGACATTGAGGATTTCCACGCCCGGCCCGTTGATCTCCATCGCACGCACCCCGGCCGGGGTGGCGTATTGCAGATGGGCATCGATGAGGCTGCCGATGGCGCCCCGCACGATGGCCTTGTCCATGCCGTGCTGTCGGCACAGCGCTTCCACGCTTTCGGTCAGGTCCTGGTTGGGTTTGAGCCGGGCCATCACCAGCTTGCCGAGCTGGCCCTGTTCTACGTGGATGTGGTCGTCAAGGGAGTCGCTGTCATGGGCGGGGAGCGTCATCATCATTCCATGGGTGTCGGATGCAATAGACTGAAGTGCGTCTCTTCATCGCTGTTGACGACGAAGGCGCTGCGGGAGAACAGGCACAGGCGCAGGATGAGCGGATCGTCGCCCACCTCCACCGTGTCGAGCAGCAGATGGCCGCCATGCAGCGTGCCATCGCCATCGATGAAACCTGAGTGGCAATGCAGTAATACTTTTCCATCGGCGTTCTGGCCGATGGTGATGGCGCCGGTCACGAAGCTGATGACGCCTTCCAATACATGCGGTGGTCCGTAGTCATAAGGCCGGTCGGGATCACCGGTCTGTTCGATGCGGTGGTAATGCAGGCGCCGCGCGGTACCGCCGCACAGTCGCCCGACGCCGCCGCGCTGGCCGTAGCGTGCCAGCACGCGGCGCAAGGCCGGGCCGACCGGGGTGCCTGGTTGCAGCGTGATACGAAGTTCCTCGGCCGGGTCGGCCTCCAGGTCCAGCGTGCGCGGATAGCTTGGCTGGCCTGCATGAAGGAACTTGCGCACCGCCAGGAAACCGGCGCTGGCCGTGGTCTCGCCTGGTTGGCTGGAGAGTTTCATAGGCGGTAGTCGCCTTGCTCTTCCAGCAGCGCCTTGATCTGTTTCTTGACGATCTTGCCGTAGCCCGACTTGGGCATGCTGTCCCAGTAGACGAAGCGGCGCGGCCACTTGTACTTGCCGATGCGGGTTTCCAGATGCGCCAGCAAGGCCTCTCCATCGACCTGCTGGCCAGCCTTGCAGACGATCACCGCCAGCCCGCTTTCGCCCCACTTGGGATCGGGCACGCCCAGCACCGCCACTTCGGAGACGGCCGGGTGCGTCAGCAGGGCTTCCTCGATCTCGCGCGGATAGACGTTGGAGCCGCCCGAGATGTACATGTCAGAGGAACGTCCGGTGATGTAGAGGAAGCCATCCTTGTCCACATGCCCGAGGTCGCCGGTATGGAACCAGTCATGCTTGAAGGCCTTGGCATTGGCCTCCGGATTGTTGTGATAGCCCATGAAGACGGCCGGTCCGCGCACGCAGATTTCGCCGGTCTCGAAGGGCGCCAGTTCTTGTCCATCCTCGTTCAGGATGGCGATCTGCATGCCGGTACGCGGCATGCCGCAGGAACCCACGCGCGCCTGCGGATGGGCGTCATCCTCGAAGTGCAAATAGGACGGCAGGAAGGTGATATTGCCGGTCACTTCGCCCAGGCCGTAATACTGCACCAGCACCTTGCCCAGCTTCTTCAATGCATGGATCTGGTCGGCGCGATACATGGGGGCGCCGGCATAGATGACGTGTTTCAGCGAGCTGTGGTCGTAGCGGTCCACCGACTCATCCTCGACCAGGATCTTGACGATGGTGGGCACCGTGAAGAGATTGTCCACCTTGTATTTTTCCACCAGCTGCCAGGCTTCCTCGACCACCAGCCGTTCGGAAGAGAGCAGGATGCTGGCCGCACCGCGCGCGGTATTGACCACGGCATGCACGCCTGCGCCGTGTGACAGCGGTGCCACCACCAGCGAGCGCGATTGATGCGTGAGTCCCGGCATCAGGTCGGCCAGGTGATTGGTCACCACGAAGGCCATCTGGCCGTGCGAGAGCATGCCCGCCTTGGGATGGCCGGTGGTGCCGGAGGTATAGAAGAACCACAGCGGATCGTCGTAATCGACTTCGGCCTCGCGGAAGGTTTCGCCGCTGCCATCGGCCACCAGCGTTTCGTAATCGAGTTCGCCCGGCCGTGCGTCGGCCAGGGCCACCACGTGTTCGAGCGTGGGCGAGGCGGATTTCACCGCATCGACATACGGTGCGAAACCGCGGTCATACAGCATCACGCAGGCGCCGCTGGACTGGCCGAGATAGGCGGCCTCGGGCGGCGTGATGCGGAAATTGGTCGGCACCCAGACCACGCCCATCTTGAAGGCGGCCCAGGCACTCTCGAAGATCTGCTGGTTGTTGCGCGAGTGGACCAGCATCTTGTCGCCCTTCTTGACGCCGCGCCGGGTGAGGGCGTGGGCCAGCGCATCGACGCGGGCATTGATCTCGCGCCAGGGGATCAGGCGGTCGCTGCCATCGGTTGCGCCTTGCGCCAGGATCAGGCCCGGCTCTTCCGGAAAGCGGCGCGCCACGTCCGAGAGCAGGCGGCCCAGGTTCATCACTTTGCTTAACATCGTCTCACTCGTCCCGATTCTTCTGATGGAATTCTGATGGAAATTGGCGTGCTGCCTTGTTCTGTTTTTTTTGCACATCACTTCATATGGCGCGCCATCCTTCAACGCCAGGATGGCGCGCCGGGGCTGCTACCGCATTTTCAGTTCACACGCTCCAGAATGCTCACATAGTTGGCCACCGCCGCACCGCCCATGTTGAACACGCCGGCATAGCGCGCATTGGCGATCTGCATGTCGCCCGCATCATGGGATGCCTGCATGGCCGCCATCACGTGCATCGAGACACCGGTGGCACCGACAGGATGGCCCTTGGACTTCAGCCCGCCCGAGGGATTGACCGGCAGCTTGCCGTCCTTGGCGGTGATGCCTTCGGCAATCACGCGCGCGCCCTGGCCGTGCGGGGCCAGGCCCATGGCTTCGTATTCCAGCAATTCGGCCACGGTGAAGCAGTCGTGCGTTTCCACCAGCGAGAGATCATCGAGGCTCAGGTTGGCCTGACCCAGCGCCTTCTTCCAGGCCAGCTCGGCGGCCTCGAAGCGGGTCGGGTCGCGGCGCGACAGCGGCAGGAAATCATTGACGTGGACCGCCGCGCGGAATTGCACGGCACGCGGCATGGACTTGGCCACATCGGCGGCGCTGATCACCAGGGCCACTGCGCCGTCGGAAACGAGCGAGCAGTCGGTGCGCTTGAGCGGACCGGCCACGTACGGGTTCTTGTCGGAGACCGTGCGGCAGAAATCGAAACCGAAATCCTTGCGCATGTGCGCATAGGGATTGACCATGCCGTTCTTGTGATTCTTGGCCGCGATCATCGCCAGCGCATCGGACTGGTCGCCGAAGCGATCGAAGTAGCTCTGCGCGATTTTGCCGAAGACCCCGGCAAAGCCGCCCGGAATGCCCGCCTCTTCCTTGGCGTAGCAGGCCTTGAGCAGCACCTCGCCCACTTGCGCGGTGGCCAGCTCGGTCATCTTCTCGAAGCCGATCACCAGCACGTGTTTCGATTCGCCGGCCTTGATCGCCTGCAGGCCCGAATGGATGGCCGCCGAACCGGTGGCGCAGGCATTCTCCAGGCGCGTGGCGGGTTTGAAGCGCAGCTGCGGCAGCGTGTTCAGGACCAGCGAAGAAGGGAAATCCTGGTACAGGAAACCGGCATTGAAGGTGCCGAAATGCACCGAGTCGATGTCTTCCGGTTGCAGCCCGGCGTGCTCGATGGCGGCCTTGGCGACCTGACCGATCAGCACTTCCGGATCGATGCCGTCGAGCTTGCCGAACTGCGAATGGTTCCAGCCGGTGATGCAGGGTGAGGATGCAGAAACAGTCATGGGGTTGTCCTTGTGTCCGTAATCACGGGGTCAATGGAGCGGGGTCGCTCCGTTACACACAGGGGCAATATGCAAAATCGGTGCCACGCGCAGGACCGCTTGCGCCACCGCATGCAGCCGGTGTCGAAGGTCCCTTGCCTCGGCATCGCGCAGCCGGTGATGGCGCCATCGTGCCAGGTGCCGGCCTGCATCTTGCCCGTCTCCTGAGAGTGCCGGCGCAAAGCCGCGCCGGGTCTCGCTTTGTTGTTGATGTTGATGCGTGCTGATGTGTTCGGCAGGCGGCCCGCTCATTCCCGACATGCAGGAAAAAATGGAACAGGGCAGGGCCGTGCCCGCCGACCGCATGAAGATAGCACGTACTTTACGTTAACGTAAATCATTGCGCTGCAGCAGCCGGCAGGCATCACTATTGCCGGTGAGCAGCATGAACAGGTGTCGATTCCTGCGACAGTGCAGCGACACTCCTGCGACAGGTGTCGCAGCCCCGCTGCACGTAAATAAATGAGGGCGGCGATGATTGCGTGCTTGTACAGGCCCGCCCTTATCGCAGAGAATACAGGCGCAGTGCCGTTGAGGGAGCGGGGCGAGGCCATGCCGACCAGGGAGGACCGGGGGCTTGGCATCCAATTTGCTCTGTCGAGGCACAGGCAGTGTTGACCACCCGGGACAGGGAGCTGCACGCCCGATCCAGCAAGCCCTGGTAGCGCCGGATTCAGCAAATTTCAAAATTACAAACAGACAGACAGGAGACAAGCAGATGGAACAATCCACTGGCAAGATCACGCGCCGCCATTTTCTGAAGACGGCTTCGGTGGCCTCGGCTGCCGCCGCTACCGGCCTGGTATCGACCTCCGCGCATGCGGCCGAATTCACCTTCAAGTACGCCAACAATCTGCCGGTCACGCACCCGATGAATGCGCGCGCCAAGGAAATGGCCGCGGCCATCGCGGAACAATCCAAGGGCCGCATCGAACTGCAGCTCTACCCCAACAACCAGTTGGGCACCGATACCGACATGCTCTCGCAGGTGCGTGCGGGCGCGATTGATTTCTTCACGCTCTCGCCGCTGATCCTGGGCACGCTGGTGCCGGCTGCGCAGATCTCCGGCATCGGGTTTGCCTTCAAGGATTACAGCCAGGTCTGGCCGGCCATGGATGGCGAACTGGGCGCGCACGTGCGCAAGCAGATCGAAGCCAAGTCCACACTGTTCGCCTTTGAAAAGATCTGGGACAACGGCTATCGCCAGATCACCAACAGCACCAAGCCCATCAAGGCGGCCGACGACCTCAAGGGCATGAAGCTGCGCGTGCCGCCCAGCCCGCTGTGGACCTCGATGTTCAAGGCCTTCGATGCGGCCCCGACCTCGATCAACTTCGCCGAAGTCTATTCGGCCCTGCAGACCAAGATCGTGGAAGGCCAGGAAAACCCCATGGCCATCATCTCCACCGCCAAGCTCTACGAAGTGCAGAAGTACTGCTCCATCACCAACCACATGTGGGATGGCTTCTGGTTCCTGGGCAACAAGAAATCCTTCGAGCGCCTGCCCAAGGATCTGCAAGACATGATGGCCCGCATCATCAACGAAGCCGCCATGAACCAGCGCGCCGACGTGCGCAAGCTCAACGATTCGCTGGTCGATGAAATGAAGGGCAAGGGTCTGGCCTTCAACAATGCCGATGCCGATTCCTTCCGCGCCAAGCTGCGCAGTGCCGGTTTCTATGCCGAGTGGAAGAAGAAGTTCGGCGACGAGCCCTGGGCCCTGCTGGAAAAGTACACCGGCAAGCTGGCCTGAGCGCTTCGTTTGCCGGGGCTCATGCCTGCATGAGCCCGTGCGCCGGAGTGCTGCCCTCGCCGTGAGGGCAGCGCTCCCGCCCTGAATCCATTTCGCTGGAGCTTGATGATGGAAGCTGCAATGACTTACCGCGCCCCGGTCAACATGAACCCGGCTGCGCGCGCGCTGGTCGCATTCAATCGCATGGTGATGCACGTGGTCGGTGCCGTGGCGGCCGCCCTGGTGGTGGCTGAAACCGTGGTGCTGCTGACCGGCGTGATCTACCGCTATGCGCTGCATGACCCCCTGGTATGGTCGGATGAACTGGCCTCGATTCTGTTCATCTGGCTGTCGATGCTGGGGGCCGTGCTGGCGCTGGATCGTGGGGAGCACATGCGGCTCACCGCCATCATCAACAAGTGTTCCGAGAAAGGCCGCGTGTGGCTCGAAACGGTGGCGGCACTGGTGGTCTGCATCTTCGTGCTGATGGTGATCCATCCGGCCGTGGACCATGCGGTGGAGCAGATGCCGATCACCACGCCGGCGCTGGAAATCCCCGATGGCCTGCGCGCTGCGGCCCTGCCGGTCGGCGCGATCCTGATGCTGCTGGCGGCGGTCTCGCGCATGGCGGCCATGACGACGATGCGACTGCTGCTCTCGGCACTGGCCGTGGTGGCCGTGATTGCGGGCGCGCTGTGGCTGGCCAAGCCCATGCTGCTGGGCATGGGCAATTACAACCTGATCGTGTTCTTCGTGCTGCTCATCGGCGTATGCGTGGCCGGTGGCATTCCCATCGCGTTCGCTTTCGGTACGGCCACCATGGCCTATCTGGCCCTGGCCACCACGGCACCGCTGATGATCGTGGTCAGCCGCATGGACGAGGGCATGTCCAGCCTGATCCTGCTGTCGGTGCCGCTGTTCGTGCTGCTGGGCTCCTTGCTGGAAATGTCGGGCCTGGCCAAGACCCTGATCGACTTCATGGCCGCGCTGCTGGGCCACGTGCGCGGCGGCCTGCAATACGTGCTGCTGGGGGCGATGTTCCTGGTCTCCGGCATCTCCGGTTCCAAGGCAGCCGACATGGCCGCGATTGCCCCGGCGCTGTTCCCCGAGATGAAGAAGCGCGGTTCCAAGCCGGAAGAACTGGTGGCCTTGCTGTCCTCCTCCGGTGCCATGACCGAAACCATTCCGCCGAGCCTGGTGCTCATCACCATCGGTGCGGTCTGCAGCGTGTCGATCACGGCGCTGTTCATTGGCGGGCTGATGCCGGCCGCGATTGCCACCATCGCCATTGCGGTCGTGTGCTGGATGCGGGCGCGCCGCGAGCCGATGCCGGATGTGCAGCGTGCGCCGGTCTCGCTGATCGTCAAGACCTTGATTGCGGCCATTCCGGCACTGGCGCTGCCGATGCTCATCCGCGTGGCCGTCATCGAAGGCGTGGCTACGGCGACCGAAGTGGCCACCATCGGCGTGGCCTATACGGTGGTGGTCGGGCTGATCATGCACCTGTTCCTGAAGCACCTGAACTTCAAGCGGCTCTATCCCATGCTGATCGAATCGGCGGCCTTGTCGGGCGCCATCCTGCTCATCATCGGCATGGCTACCGCGATGGCCTGGGCGCTCACGCAATCGGGATTCTCGGCCAAGCTGGTGGCGCTGATGCAGGGCGTGCCGGGCGGCGGTGCCGGGTTCCTGCTGATCACCATCGTCATCTTCATCGTGCTGGGCAGCCTGCTGGAAGGCATTCCCGCCATCGTGCTGTTCGGGCCGCTGCTGTTCCCGGTGGCGCGTTCGCTGGGCGTGCATGACGTGCACTATGCGATGGTGGTGATCCTGGCCATGGGCATCGGCCTGTTCGCACCGCCTTTCGGGGTCGGCTTCTATGCCGCCTGCGCCATCGGCAAGGTCTCGCCGGATGGCGTGTTCAACCGGGTCTGGGGCTACCTGGCCGCGCTGGTGGTAGCGCTGCTGGTGGTGGCCTTCGTGCCCTGGATTTCCATCGGTTTCCTCTGATCCCCGCATGAGTCTTGCGAGCGATCGGGAAGCTTCCTTGATTGACCTGCCAACGACGAATTAAAAACGGCGGCCCCACCTCCTTGCGGGGCCGCCCACATCCACGGAGACAATATGAATCGCAATGATAGCGGCGCCCGCGTGGCGCTCGTGACGGGCGGAGCCATGGGCATCGGCGCCAGCATTTCTGCACAACTGGCCGCCAAGGGACACACCGTCCTGGTGGCCGACATCAACCTGGAAGCGGCGTCCAAGACCGCCGATGCGCTGGTGGCTGCCGGCCATCGCGCAGCCGCGCTGCAGATGGATCTGGGCAGTCCGGAGGCGATTGCCCAGGCCTTCGCCCACATCGAGAAGGATTACGGACGCTGCGACGTGCTGGTCAACAATGCGGGCGTGGCGCGCACCTATTCCTTCCTGGACTATCCCCTCGACAACTGGCTGCAGACCATGAACGTCAACGTGACTGGCGTGCTGCTGGCGGGCCAGCATGCGGCGCGGCTGATGGTCAGCAAAGGCTGGGGGCGCATCGTCAACATCTCTTCCATCTCGGGCATCCGCGCCGGTGCCGGCCGCACGGCCTATGGCACCTCGAAGGCCGCGGTCATCGGGCTCACGCGCCAGATGGCCATCGAGCTGGCGCAGTACGGCATCACCGTCAACAGCGTCGCACCCGGTCCTGTCGACACGCCCATGACCCAGGCCATGCATTCGGAGCAGACGCGCGAGAGCTATTACCGGCTGGTCCCGATGCGCCGCTATGGCACCACCGATGAAATCGCCTCGGCGGTCTGCTACCTGGCGGCGGAGGAATCGGCCTACATCACCGGTCACGTGATTCCGGTCGATGGCGGCTTCGTTGCCGGTGGCGTGCTGGAAATCTGAGAGGGCATCGATGGACAAGCTCATGCAAGACAAGGCCATCATCGTCACCGGTGCCGGTTCGGTGGGCGAGGGCTGGGGCAACGGCAAGGCCGCTGCCGTGCTGTATGCGCGCGAGGGCGGCCGGGTGCTGGCGGTAGATCGCAGCATCGAAGCCGCATTGGAGACCCAGGAGATCATCCGCCGCGAAGGTGGCGTGTGTGAAGTGCTGGCGGCGGACGTCTCGCGCAGTGCCGATGTGAAAGCCATTGCGGAGGCGGCCATGGCGCATTTCGGGCGGGTCGACGTCTTGCACAACAACGTCGGCATCGCCGAAGTCGGCGGGCCGGTGGAGACCAGCGAAGAAAGCTGGAACCGGCTGGTGGCGGTCAACCAGACCAGCCTGTTCCTGACGCACAAGCATGTGCTGCCGATCATGGAAAAGCAAAGGAAGGGCGCCATCGTCAACATCTCCTCGATGGCGGCTTTGCGCTGGATCGGTTTTCCCTACCTGGGCTATACGGCGACCAAGGCGGCGATCCTGGCCTTCACCAAGAACGTGGCGATGCAGTATGCGCCCATGGGCATCCGCGCCAATTGCGTGCTGCCCGGCATGATGGACACGCCCATGATCCGCGAGCCGCTCAAGGCTTCCTATGGCGGCGACATCGAGGAGATGCGCGCCAAGCGCAATGCGCAATGTCCGATGGGCTTCATGGGGGATGCGTGGGACGTGGCGCATGCCTCGCTGTTCCTCGCTTCCGACAACGCGCGCTACATCACGGGGCTGGACATGATCGTCGATGGCGGGCTGTCGCTGCGCTGTGTCGGCTGAGTGCCGCTTGTTGAACCTTGTTTGTTGACCGCGGCCAGGCGGGCGTGGAAGCCGACCTGCTGCGGTTTGATGCCCGGACGTGCAAGAACGTCCGGGCTTTTTTCATCGTCCCGGCAATGATGAAACTTGTCTCTCGGAGGAAATTCGCATATCTTGTTTGCTTTTTTAGACAAAAATTGTCATGAAAGTAGATTAAGAATGCTGCTCGAATTCGGATTCAAGAACTTCTTGTCCTTCAAGGAAGGGACTTCGGTTTCCTTCAAGCTGGATTCCAAGACGCCGGAAACGGTCCGTTCAGGACGCGACTTCGCGACCGTCATGTGCGTCAAGGGGGCCAATGGCAGCGGCAAGACGCATCTACTGAAAGCGCTCGCCTTTGTCGGCAGTTTTGCCTCCAGTTCATTCAGCGAAAATCCTGACGCCGAGATCGCAATCGATCCCTTTTTCTCGTCCAAAAAGCCCACCGAGTTTTACGTCGAATTTCGCACGGAGGAGGCGCAGTACTTGTACGAACTGTCGGTGACCAGGAAGAAGGTGGTGCGTGAAGCGCTCTATGAGACGGTCAAGCGCAAGACCTTGTTGTTCGAGCGTCTTGGCGACGAGGTGCATCCGGTGAAGCGCCTCCATTACCTGTCTTCCATCAAGATCCGTTCCAATGCATCAGTGATCTCCATTTCAAATCAGCACGGAGGCGATGCGCTCAAGGGCGTGCACCAATTCTTCAGCCGCATCCGCTTCAATGTCACGCAGTCCGGATTCTCGACACGCGGAAGGATTTTTGACGCCAACACGGTCTCGCGATTCTTTGTCGATCAACCTACGTATCTGCGGCAGGCAGTGCAATTCCTGCAGGAGTGCGACGTCGGCATTTCCGATATCACCATCTCTGTCGAGGAAAGCGTCGACAAGGAAAAGCGCTATTTTCCGGTCTTCCATCACAAGGTGGGCAACAAGACCGAAATGGTCACACCCAGCACCGAATCGAGCGGAACGCTTTATCTTTACCGCCTGATGCTGGCGTATTTCCTCACCATTGCCGAGGGCAGCGTCCTGGTGCTGGATGAATTCGATATCTACCTGCACCCCCATATCCTGCCCAAGATCCTGCGCCTTTTCCTCGATGAGGAAATCAATGGCCATGGCGCGCAGTTCCTCTTCAGCGCCCACAACTCGGAAATTCTCGATATCTGCGGCAAGTATCGGACCTATCTGGTCAACAAGGAAAACAACGCCAGTTATGCTTACCGGCTCGATGAGATCCCCGGAGAAATGCTCCGCAACGATCGATCCATCATTCCTGTGTATAACGAAGGCAGAGTAGGGGGAGTCCCGCGCTTATGACGAGGTTCAAGAATCAGGCCAAGCAGAATTTCCTGGCGTCGATACCGACGTGCAGCATTGAGCATCCTTCAGACAGCTTGTCAGCGCGTTGCAAATTCAACTTCTCGTATTTCGAGCATCAGGCTGCGGGCCAGGATTTCAGCCAGTGGTCCAGGGAGCAGCTGGTGGCTTTCATGCAGAAGCTCAAGGAGTTCACCAGGGAATCACTGGACTATTGGACCAGGCAACCCGTTGGCAAGACCGGAAGCGTGTTGTCCTTGTATGGCGGCTTTCCGGCGCGGTCCGAATTCGTCCATCCCAAGCATGTGCCGCACGAGGCATGTTGGGCGCGCTTCCGGCTGGATTGGTCTTCACGGCTTTGCGGCTTTGTCATTCCCAAGGCGTATGCGGGCAAGCAGCACAACGGCTCCGCATTCTGCGCCAACACCTTCTACGTCGTCTTCCTTGATGACCATCACAAGTTCTATCTGAGCAAAGATCGCGGGTATTGATTGCGAGCTGGGCCTAGCCGGTCTGCATCCTCCCCCACACCTCCACCGCCGTCTCCGCAAACGTCCGTATGCAGGGATTGGTATTCTCTCGGTTCCAGATCACCGCCACCTCCACCGTCGGCGCACCGATGAGCGGCTTGAAGACCGTGGTGTCCAGATGCATGGCCTGCATCGAGGTCGGCACCAGGGCCACGCCCAGGCCTTCACCGACCAGGTTGACGATGGTCTGCTGCAGGTTGGTCTCCAGCACGATGCGGGGACGGAAACCATGCAGCTGGCAATGCTGCTGGATCAGGTCATACACCACCGGCGCAATCGGACGCGGAATGCTGATGAAGACATCCTCGGCCAGCTCGGCAGCCGAGATGTCGGGCTTGTGCGCCAGCCGGTGCCCGCGCGGCAGCACCGCCAGCAAAGGTTCGGCATAGATGGTGTGGCTGTCGAGCCGGCGGCAATCCTCCGGCCGATACATGATGCCCACGTCGATCTTCTCATCCTCGAGGTCGGTGGCCAGCAGGTTGGGCACGTATTCGCTCAGGCGCATGTCCACCTCCGGATAGGCCGCCGAATAATGGCGCGTCACCGCCGGCAGGATGTTGTAGGCCGAGGACATCATGAACCCCACCTTCAGCGCACCGCTCTGCCCGGTGCTGGACGAGGCCGCATTGCGCTTGGCCCGCTCCAGTGCCTTGAAAATTTCTGTGGTGTCGCGATAAAAATATTTGCCCGCTGACGTCAGCTGGATGGCGCGTTTGCTGCGGTCGAACAATTGCGCCCCCAACTCCCTCTCCAGCGCCGCAATCTGCCGTGTCAGCGGCGGTTGCGAGATATGCAGCAACTCTGCCGCGCGTCCGAAATGCAGGGTTTCTGCTACGGTGCGGAAATAGGTGAGGTGTCTCAATTCGATCATTTGATACCTTCAAGGTATTGATTCTGTCTGTACATTGTATTGGAAGTCATGGATCGGACTGGCTATTCTTTGCCGCAGACGTGCCGTTGCGACACGTCTCCGGGCCCGCCCCAGGCGGCTTCCCGCGCATAAAGAACCGGTCCCGAGGGAAGCCGGCTCGATAAAAAAAGCAGTCCAAGACAGGAGACCATCATGCCGACCACCCCGGTAGCGCAGCCCTTGCCTGACAGTGACGTTTGCCTCACCCCCGCATCCCTTTCGGCTTCCCCGCGCCACGCGCCACGCTATCGCGACATCGGCCAGCTCGCCGCCGGCGACGAGCTGATGCGCGACCTGGTCGAGCGCGGCAAGCGCCTGATCGATCGCGGCATTCCCGTGCTGATCCTGGGCGAGACCGGTACCGGCAAGGAATACCTCGCGCGCGCCCTGCATGACTACAGCGCACGCCGCCGCGCCAGCTGGATCGCCATCAACTGCGCCTCCATCCCCGAGAGCCTGGCCGAAAGCGAATTGTTCGGCTACGCCAAGGGGGCCTTCTCCGGTGCGCTGCCCGGCGGCATGAAGGGCAAGGTCCAGCAGGCCGATGGCGGCACGCTCTTCCTCGATGAAATCGGCGACATGCCCTTCGCCCTGCAGACACGCCTCTTGCGCGTGCTCTCCGAGCGCGAAGTGATTCCGCTGGGCGCATTGCGTCCGGTACCGGTGGACGTGCAACTGATCTGCGCCACGCACCAGGACCTCAAGACCCTGGTCGCCGAAGGCCGCTTCCGCGAAGACCTGTATTACCGCATCGCCGGTGGCGTGCTGCGCCTGCCGGCCCTGCGCGACCGCAGCGACCGGCGTGCGCTGGTGATGCAGATGATCGCCGATGAGCTTGGCCATGCGGCCGACGAGGGCATGCTCGATCCCGCCGCCCTGCAGCGCCTGCTGGCCTATCCCTGGCCGGGCAATCTGCGCCAGCTGCATGCGGTGATCCGCTACAGCTGTGCCGTCATGAATGACGGCCGCATCACCCTGCGTGATCTGCCGGAAGAACTGATGCAGTTCCAGCCCGCCACGCTGGCGCAGGTGCTGCCGCTGCACCGTCCGGCATCGCGCATGGCTGCCGGGAGCAGCAGCCAGGCCAACGCCGCCGATCCAGGGCGTGATGAACGCACCCGCGTCATCGAAGCCCTGAACGGCAGCCGCTGGAACATCTCCGCCGCCTCGCGGCAACTGGGCATGTGCCGGGCCTCGCTGTACCGCAAGCTGCGGCAGCTGGATATCCCGCATGTGCGCGATCAGGCCATGCCTGCGCATGCTGCCTATGCGGTTGCCTGAAACGGTCTAAATCATTTATATCCACTCCGGCGGGCCAGGAGCGCTCCCGGTCGCGTTCTTGCCAGCATTAAATTTCTGTTAATGCTCGTGCGTTTGTCATTCACTTGAAATAAATGCCCGCTACCCTCAGCCAGTCAAAAAGGGACAAGCGAAGGTGCCGGTCTCGGCACCATGATCAGGCGGGTGGGGATTGCGTAAGCCGTTATCGTTCGAGCCACAAGGGCTGCTGACCAGACTGCTCGCGGGCAGGGGCGTGTCGGCGGGGATGGTGCTGCTCGCCGCCGGCGCGTTGTCGCTGTTGTGGTATTTCACGCTGATCCGCATCGAGAATGAAAAACAGCTGGCCATCGCCGGCTCGGTGGCCGACAGCCGCAACGTGGCCGCCATCGTCTCGGCCAATCTGGATGAAGTGCTGGGCAAGACCCTGCTGTATTCGCGCATCGGGCAATCCATGCTCAATGGCGAGCAATCATCCTCGGCGTATTTCAATCCGCTCTTCAATGGCTATTCGGCCTACCTGCGTGTGGCCATGTTCGATGCGCGCGGACGGCTGGTCTATTCCTCGGCACGCCAGAAGAGCGAGCCGGAACTGAGCCGTCTCATCAATGCCGGTTTCATGAGTACGCTCACCAGTACCGGCGAACAGAACCAGATGATCATCAAGCCGCCCCTGAACCGCGACGGCTACAGCTGGCGCGTGCCGCTGCTCATTCCCTTGCAGGATGGCAAGGGCACGTTGCAGGGATTCTTCGCCGCCATTCTCGATCTGGGCTATTTCCTCAAGACCTATGAAGAGGTCAGCGTGGATGGTGCCAGCCGTATCGAGATCATCAACACCGCCGGGCTGCAACTGGCCGAGCTGGCCGGGGGCATCCTCTCGGGCGGCTCCAACTACGCCGGGCAGGAGTACGCCACCTTCCTGCTCACCGGCAAGGGCGATGGCCTCATCCATGCACTGCGTCCGGGTGATGCGGCCCAGCATGTGGGCGTGCAGCGCCGGCTGGCGCATTACCCGCTGGCGGTGGTGGTCAGCCGCGACCAGCAGGTATTGCTGGGCAAGCTGTGGCCGGCGCACCGGCAGTATTACCTGCAGGCGATCCTGATTTCGCTGCTGGTGGTGGTGCTCTCGGGCGGCCTGATCGCGATGGCGCACCGTCGCCGTTTCCTGTACGAGCAACTGCTGTATTCCGAGCGCGAGAAGAGCGGCCTGATCCAGCAGATGGAACAGGAAAAGAGCCGCGCCTACCAGCTCGCCTCGCACGATTACCTGACCGGCATCCCCAACCGCATGCTGTTCTACGAACTGGCCGCCACCGAACTCTCGCGGGCGCAGCGCAGCCGCAACCTGTATGCGTTGTTCTTCCTCGATCTCGACAAGTTCAAGCTCATCAACGACACGCTCGGCCATGCCGTGGGCGACGCCCTGCTGCAGGAAGTGGCACGCCGCCTGCGCGCGGCCGTGCGCGAATACGATCTGGTGGCGCGCCTGGGCGGCGATGAATTCGTGGTGCTGGTGTCCGAGATCTGCAGCGAGGAAGTGGTCGCCGAAATCGCCGACAAGCTGGTCGAAACCCTGCGCGCACCGTATCCCGACCTGCTGGGCTGCGATGTCGAAACCGCGCCCAGCATCGGCATCGCGCTGTATCCGCGCGATGGCCAGAGCATCACCACGCTGATGACCAATGCCGACTCGGCCATGTACACCGCCAAGAGCGCTGGCAGCGGCCTCTATCGTTTCTACGATGCCTCGCTCAATGCGATTGCGGTGCGCGGGCTGGAGTTGCTGGGACGCTTCCGCCAGGCCCTCAAGGAAAACGAATTCTGCCTGCACTACCAGCCCAAGGTCGCGCTGCAGGATTATCGCGTGGTCGGCATGGAAGCGCTGATCCGCTGGCAGCATCCCGAGCATGGCCTGATCTTTCCCGGCGAGTTCATCGGCCTGGCCGAAACGCATGACCTGGTCCAGCCGCTGGGCCACTGGATCATCGAGGCAGTCTGCCGGCAACTGGCGCAATGGCGTGCCGACGGGCTGCCGCTGGTGCCGGTGGCCATCAATGTCTCGGCCAAGCAATTGAATGACGAGCGCCTCATCGCCACCGTGCGCGAATCCCTGCAGCGCCATCAGCTGAGCGCGCATTGGCTGGAGATCGAGGTCACCGAGAGCTGCTTCATCGCCGACCTGGAACAGGCGCGCCAGACCCTGGAAAAACTGCGCGACGAGGGGCTGCGCATTTACCTGGATGACTACGGCACCGGCTATTCCAGCCTCAGCCACATCAAGGCGCTGCCGGTGTATGCACTCAAGATCGACCGTTCCTTCGTGCGCGACATCCGCAACGACAACAGCGACGGCATGATCGTCGCTTCCACTGTCACGCTGGCACGCAATCTCGGCTTGAAGGTGGTGGCCGAAGGCGTGGAAACCCGTGAACAACTCATGCACCTGAAGCTGATGGGCTGCGACGAAGTGCAGGGGTTCTATCTGCAACGCCCGGTCGCCGCCGCACAGCTGGTGCCGCTCCTGCAGAAAGGCAGCTTCGATTTCTCATGAAGACCCGCATCGCTTCCCTGTCCCTGGCCGCCGCTGCGCTTTGCGCCCTGCTGATGGCCATGCCGACAATGGCCGCCAACCGCAGCGCCTGTGAACGGCCGCAGCGGCTGCGCTTTTCCTTCGTGCCGCAGGGGCGCGACGTCGACCAGCAATCGGCCCTGGCCCCCCTGGTGGAAGAATTGCGCGAACGGTTGAAGATGCCGGTGGACGTGATCATCCCGACCTCCTACGGCGGTGTCATCGAGGGACTGATCGCCGGTGCCATCGATGTCGCGCGGCTGGGGCCGGCATCCTACGTGACGGCGCGCAAGGGCGATCCGCAGATTACGCCTTTTGCCTCGATGGAGCAGGTGGAGCCCAATTTTGCGGCGCAGGGAGGCGTGTCGTCGGTGTATTACGCGCTGTTGATCACGCGCCAGCAGGGGCCGTATGACAGCGTGGCCTCGCTCAGGGGCAAGGTGCTGGCGCTGGCCGATCCCGACAGCACGTCCGGCGCGCTGATCCCGCGCCACCTCTTTGCGCGCCAGTACAAGCTGCAGTTCGACCAGTATTTCTCGCGCATCGGCTATTCAGGCAATCATGAGAAATCGGTCTTGGCCGTGCTGAACCACAATGCCGATGCGGCATTCGTGGCCAGTACCAATCTCTCGCGCATGATCAGCGACGGCCAACTCAAGAAGAGCGATGTGCGGGTACTATGGCGTTCGGGGCCGATTCCTTTCGACCCCTTCGTCTATCGGGGCCAGCTGTGCGCCGATATCCGCAACAAGATCCGCGAAGTGTTCCTGGACAAGAACGCGCTGCGCGTGAAGCTGGCCCTGGACAACCTGCGTGCCACCCACTTCGTGCCGGTGCACGACGCGGCTTACCAGATCATCCGTGCATTGCCGTAACGGCGGGCTGCACGGCGCTTTGCAGGAGAGAAGCTGTGCCCAAGGTGTTCGTCTATGGTTCGCTCAAGCGCGGGCAATCCAATGCTTTCATGATGGATGGTGCGCAGTTCGTGGCCCCGGCCCGCAGCGTGCAGTGCTGGCGGCTGGTGGCCTTGCCGCATTATCCGGCGCTGGTGTGGCAGCAGGGGCCGTGCCGCATCGCCGGAGAAGTGTGGGAGGTGCCCGAGACCATGATGGCGCAACTGGATCGCTTCGAGGAAGTGCCGGTGCTCTACACGCGGCAGGAGATCGAGGTGGAGCTTGAAGCGCCGGACCCTGCGCAGCCGGGCCGCTTGCTGATGGCCCATGCGTATTTCATGCCGGCCGCGCTGGCCGCTGCCGGGCGCGAGCTGCACGAGGGCTGCTGGCCGGCATGAAGAGTGGACTGGTTTATTCGGCCAGCAGCGTTTCGATATCGGAAATCATTTCCTCAGGGCGCGTCTGCGGCGCGTAGCGCTTGAAGACGGTGCCGTCACGGCGCACCAGGAACTTGGTGAAATTCCATTTGATGGCCTTGCTGCCCAAGAGGCCCGGTGCTTCCTTCTTCAGGTACTGGTAGAGCGGATCGGCCTGGTCGCCATTGACATCGATCTTGGCGAACAGCGGAAAGCTCACGCCGTAATTCTTTTCGCAGAAGGCACCGATTTCCTCGGCATTGCCCGGCTCCTGCGCCCCGAACTGGTTGCAGGGGAAGCCCATCACTTCCAGCCCGCGTGCGTGGAACTGGCGATGGATGGCTTCCAGGCCGTTGTATTGCGGGGTGAACCCGCACTTGCTGGCGGTATTGACGATGAGCAGCACCTTGCCGCGCAGCTGTTCCAGCGGGAAGGGCGTCTGGTCGGCCAGCTTGGGCTGGAAATCGTAGAGAGTGGTCATGGATCGTTCCTTGAGGCTAGCATCGGTGTGGCCGCCATTCTAAACCGCTGCGGGCGGGCTTGCTCGGGGCCGCCCGTACCGGGGATCAGGCCTGCAGGCCGCGTTCGCGTGCGCTCGCCGCACTGATGCGGCCCTGTTGCACCAGCAGCGACAGGCTCGCCGGCAGTGTCTGCATGCCCTGCGCGGCACCGGCCTGCATGGCCGAAAGCAGTTGCGCGCTGCGTCCCTCGCGGATGAGGTTGCGCACCGCCGCCGTGGCCACCAGCACTTCATGGGCCGCCACCCGTGCGGCACCGTCAGCGGACGGCAGCAGGACCTGCGCGACCACGCCCTGCAGTGCCTCGGCCAGCAGGGCGCGCGCGGTGTCCTTCTCGCCTTCGGGGAAGGCATCGATGATGCGATCCACTGCCCGCGCGGCCGAGGCCGCATGCAGCGTGGCCAGTACCAGATGGCCGGTCTCGGCGGCGGTCAGGGCCAGGCGGATGGTCTCCGTATCACGCAGCTCGCCGACCAGCAAGACATCCGGATCCTCGCGCAGCGCCGCCCGCAGGGCCTGCGCGAAGCTGGCGACGTGGGTGCCGATCTCGCGCTGGCTGACCAGGGCGCGGCTGGGCGCGTGCAGGAATTCGATGGGATCTTCGAGGGTGAGGATGTGGACCGGGCGCGTCTCATTGATGAGCCTGACCATGGCCGCCAGCGTGCTGCTCTTGCCCGACCCGGTCGGCCCGCTCACCAGCACCAGGCCATGCGGGCGGGTGGCCAGTTCGGCACAGGCGGGCGGTGCGTGCAGTTCGGCCAATGCCGGCGGCTGCTGGCCCAGCGGGCGGATGGCGGCGGCCGGGCCGCGTTGCTGGCGGAAGGCGTGGATGCGGAAGCGGCCCAGTCCCGGCAGCGCCAGGGCGAAGTCGCAATCGGTCCCGGCGCGGTAGTGCGGCTGCAGGGGCGCGGGCATCACCGCCAGCAGGGATTGCTGCAGGTGAGCGCCGTCCAGCGGCTGCAGGTTGATGCGGCGAATGGCCCCGTGGACCCGCAGCAAGGGGGGCAGCCCTGCACAAAGATGCAGATCGGAAGCCTGATTCCTGACGGCAAATGCCAGTAGGGTGGCAATGTCCATTTATAATCCCGGCAAGGTTGGACCAACAATATCGTTATCTCCCTGCAGGCTGCCCCTTCCGGCTCCCGGATTATGTCGTCAATCGCTCAACACTTGCAACACGTGCAACAACAGATCGCCCAGGCTGCCGGCCAGGCCGGGCGGGCTCCATCCTCGGTGCAACTGCTGGCCGTTTCCAAGACCTTTGGACCGGAGGCGGTGGCCGAAGCAGTGGCCGCCGGCCAGCGCGCCTTTGGCGAAAATTATTTGCAGGAAGCGCTCGACAAGATCGCCGCGCTGCCCGCCCTGGTACCGGATACGCCACTGGAATGGCATTTCATCGGCCCCATCCAGAGCAACAAGACCCGGCCCATCGCCGAGCACTTCGACTGGGTGCATTCGGTGGACCGTCTCAAGATCGCCCAGCGCCTGTCGGAACAGCGGCCTGAGGAACTGGGCGCACTCAACATTTGTCTGCAGGTCAACATCAGCGCCGAAGCCAGCAAGAGCGGCCTGACCCCGGAGGAATTGCCCGAGGTCGCGGCCCAGGTGGCGCAATTGCCCCGGCTGCGCCTGCGTGGCCTGATGGCGATCCCGGCCCCCAGCGACGATATGAAGCAACAGCGCGCCGCCTTTGCAGCGGTTCGCGGCCTGTATGAACAATTGCGCACAGGCGGACTGCCGTTGGACACTCTGTCCATGGGCATGTCGGCCGACCTGGAGGCAGCGGTGGCCGAAGGGGCCACCATCGTGCGGGTCGGCAGCGCCATCTTCGGGGCGCGGCATTACGCGTGACGGCACGTGAGGGGCCGCGCGATTTGGCCCCTGTGAAGTTTTTTACCCAATCATCAAGCCTCAACACAAGACACAAGGAGCGGAAGTGAAGATAGCGTTCATCGGCGGCGGCAACATGGCAGCGGCATTGATCGGTGGACTGGCCGGCAAGGTCGCGGCGGCAGAAGACATCCACGTGGTCGATCTCAATGCCGATGCGCTGCAGGCGCTCAAGGACAAGTTCGGTGTGACGACCGCGCAGTCCATCGATGGCACCCTCGCCAACGCGGACGTGGTGGTGCTGGCGGTCAAGCCGCAGCAGATGCGCGAGGTGGTGGCCAGCTTGAAGCCCTTCATCGGGGCCCAGCTGATCGTCTCGATTGCCGCCGGCATCCGCATGGTGGACCTGTCGCGCTGGCTGGATGGCCATCAGGCCATCGTGCGCGCCATGCCCAATACCCCGGCCCTGATCGGCAAGGGCATCTCGGGCGTGGTGCCGCATGCGCAGGTCTCGACCTTGCAGCGCGCCCAAGCCGATTCCATCCTCAAGGCCGTGGGCGAGACCCTGTGGCTGGACAGCGAAGAAAAGCTCGACGCCGTCACCGCCGTCTCCGGCAGCGGCCCGGCCTACGTGTTCTACTTCCTCGAAGCGATGGAGCAGGCAGCGGCCCAGTTGGGCCTGTCGCCGGAAGACGGCCTGCAACTGGCCAAGGCGACCTTCGCCGGTGCCACCGAACTGGCGCGCCGCTCCGATGAATCCGTGGCCACGCTGCGCGAGCGCGTGACCTCCAAGGGCGGCACCACCTATGCCGCGCTGACCAGCCTGGAGCAATCGGGCGTGAAGGGGGCCATCGTGCAGGCCCTGCAAGCCGCCGCCCATCGCAGCAAAGAGCTGGGCGACGAGTTCGGCAAGGCCTGATGGGACAGGCTGACCGCTTCCTGGGCCTGCTGGCGGCCTTGCCGCTGGCTTCCGTGCTGCTGCTGTCCGGTTGCGCCTCCACGGCCGACAGCGAGGGCTATTACACGGTCAAGCGCGGCGACACGCTCTACAGCATCGGCCGCGACTTCGACCAGAGCCCGGCCAACCTGCGCACCTGGAACCGCCTGCGCAATCCGGATGATCTCGAAGTCGGACAGCGCATCCTGGTGCGTCCGCCGGCTGGCGTGGTGGCCCGTACCGGTGCCGGGCAGACGCCGCGTGCGTCCGCCTCTTCCGGTGCGGAGAGTACACCGCGCAAGAATGCCGGCAAGCCCGCCGCCAAACCAGCGCCCAAGTCGCAAGATGATGACGATGCCCCGGCCCCGGCCGATGCCAAGCTGGACTGGATGTGGCCGACGCAGGGCAAGTCCGCGCCCAGTGCTGACAGCTACAAGAAGGGCATCGACATCGCCGGCACCCAGGGCCAGACGGTGGTGGCCGCTGCGGCGGGCAAGGTGACGTATGCCGGGCATGGCATTCGCGGCTACGGCAACATGGTGATCATCAAGCACACGCCGCAGCTGCTGTCGGTGTATGCGCACAATGCGACGATCACGGTCAAAGAAGGCCAGATGGTCACGCGCGGCCAGCAGATCGCCACCATGGGCAACAGCGATACCAACAAGGTCAAGCTGTATTTCGAAATCCGCCGCAACGGCAAGCCGGTCAACGTGATGGCGCTGCTGCCGGCGCGTTGAGGCAGCGGCACGCGCATCTACGCGTGCCGCCCTTGACGCCATCTCAAGAATCAGGAATTCACATGGCCAAACTGGAAGACATCGTGCGCCGGCAGAAGACCGGCGCCACCTTCGTCATCAGCGCACAGATGCTGCAGATGACTCCGCGCGAATTCGACGCCTTGGCCCAGGTATGGGACGACGAAGGCGGCCCCGGCTTCAACGTGGCCGGGGTGCCGTTTCGGGTGGTGGTGGAGGGGGAGTTCCTCATCAGCCGGGTGACGGTGGTGAGGACTACGGCTGAGGTGTAATACGCCTGTCGACATCCTTCGATCTTCTTCCATCAATTCCGCTGCTGTTTTCGGCGGGCTCAAGGGATCTTGTATATACGAGGCTGGGCGCGATGCCCGTCATGCCAACTTAACAGGAGCTTTAAATGAGCAAGCCGAAGAAGATCAAGGAGTCGACGCGCAATCTCAAGAAAGCCGTTTCCGGTCGGGACAAGAAACAGGCCGAGGTTGCGTCACAAGAGTCCACGGTTGATATTGAAGAATCCGTGACCTTGCAAGCCATGTCGATCCGAGTGGACCACGAGCTGATCGAGACCTTCAAGCAGATTGCCCGCATTCATCACATGGCGTACCAGCCGCTGATGCGTGAAGCCTTGCGGCGCTTCGCCGATGCGCAAATGAAGTCGATCTTGACCGCTGTAGCGGACGCCTGCCAGGAAGTTGGTCAGCAGGGAGGCAAGAATACCATCGAGGTCAAATTGGAGCATCCCTATCGCCGTACGGCCTAATACATCAGCTTGGAGCACTCGGCACAGAGGCACGGCGGACTTCGCTTTCTCCGCCATGCGTCCCGTCAATCAACGCTTCCGCTCCAACCGATACACCACCGTATCCAGCGCCCGCAATCCGCGCTCCATGAACTTGGGTTCCTTCTCCAGGATATCGCGCCGGTCGATGGCCACCGCCTCGCTGTGCGATGCGTAGAGGCGCAACACTTCTTCCTCGGCCACCGAGAACGGCGGGCCTTCCATTTTTTCCTGATCGTATTCCAGCGTGATCAGGAGGCTGCGTGCCTGGGCTGGCAGCCGTCCATAGATCTCTTCCACGTAGCGCGCACGCATGTCCGGGGGCAGGGCGATGAGGGCGGCGCGGTCGTAGGCACCGGCACAGCTGGCCAGCGTGGCATCCTCCAGCGCGAAGATGTCGCCGCAGATCAGTTCGATCTGTCCCGCCACGTAATGGCGGCCCTGCGCGCTGTCATGCACCAGCGGGGACAGTTGATGTTCGCTGAAGAACTGGGTAATGGCCAGTTCCGACAACTCCACCCCCAGCACGCGATGGCCCTGTTCGGCCAGCCACAGCATGTCCAGCGACTTGCCGCACAAGGCCACCAGCACCGTGCTGCCGGCCGGCAGCGCCAGTTGCGGCCAGTATTTCTGCAGCAGCGGGGTCACCCGCGACTGGTGAAAGTGCGTGCGTCCATCGCGCCAGCGTTCGAGCCAAAATTCCGCTTTCATCCTGTTTCCTTTGAATTTTCGCCAAGCAGCCGCAGGGCCTGCCTGGCATCAATGCATCAGCACATCAGCGCATCAGGTAATCGAGCGCGACACCGGCGAAGATCGCCGCACCCAGCCAGTTGTTGTTGTTGAAGGCCGCGAAGCAGCGCATGCGGTCGCGCTCGCGGATCAGGGTGTAGTGATACACGGCAAAACCGCAGGCCACCAGCATGCCCGCCGTGAACCACAGTCCCAGTCCGTATTGCAGGCCGACCACCCAGATCAGCGCCAGCGCCACCACGTAGCACAGCATGATGGCCGCAACGTCGTAGCGGCCAAAGGTGATCGCCGAGGTCTTGATGCCGATCTTCAGGTCGTCGTCCCGGTCCACCATCGCATACTCGGTGTCATAGGCCACGGCCCAGAAGATGTTGGCCACCAGCAGCACCCACGCCGCCAGCGGTACGCTGCCGGTCACGCTGGCAAATCCCATCGGGATGCCGAAGCCGAAGGCGATGCCCAGGTAAGCCTGGGGGATGGCGAAGAAACGCTTGAAATACGGATAGCTGCCCGCGATGATCACGGCTGCCACCGACAGTTGCAGCGTCAGCGCATTGAGCGGCAGGATCAGCAGGAAGGACACCAGCGCCAGCACCCCGGCCACCATCAGCGCTTCCCACGATTTGATCTTGCCGGAGGTGAGAGGGCGCTGTTCGGTGCGTTTCACATGCCGGTCGAAGTCGCGGTCGGCATAGTCGTTGATGGCGCAGCCGGCCGAACGCATCAGCACCGTACCCAGCACGTAGATCACCAGGATGCGCCAGTCGGGAACGCCGCCCGAGGCCAGCCACAGCGCAATGAGCGTGGGCCACAGCAAGAGCAGGATGCCGATGGGTTTGTGGGCGCGCACCAGCAGCGCGTAAAGCCTGAGCCTGTCCATGGAATGTCCGCAAAATCGAAAGTCCGCATTATAATTCGCGTCGCCTTTTCCGCACCGTCGTGCTTTTCAAGGCTTGTTTGCGGATGAGCTGACAAAGTGCTGACAGTGGAGGCTGTGTGCTACACATCAGCAAAACTTATAAAAACGAATTCTTATATTCCGAGACATCCCCGGGTTTCGTGCTGCAAGGCCACATGCATTTCTTTTGCCCAAAGCCGGCAGTACGGCTAATGTAACGCGGCTGTCATGGAGCGTTGTTAGCATCAAAACCCCTTTTTTCGAGAGGTCCCCTCTGATGAACATGATGAAAACGCTGATCGCGACCGGTGTCCTGGCGACGATCACATCCTCTTCCTTCGCTGCAACCGAGATCACCTGGTGGCATTCCATGACCGGCGCCCTGGGCGAACGCGTCAATGCCCTGGCCGACGACTTCAACAAGACCCAGGGCGATTACAAGATCGTGCCGGTCTACAAGGGGACCTACGACGAATCGATGTCGGCCGCCATCGCCGCCTATCGTGCCGGCAATGCGCCCAGCATTCTGCAGGTGTTCGAAGTGGGCACCGCCACCATGATCTACGCCAAGGGCGCGGTCAAGCCGGTGTATGAAGTGATGCAGCAGGCCGGCGAGAAGTTCGACCAGAACGCCTACGTGCCTGCGGTGGCCGGTTACTACTCGACCCCGAAGGGCATGATGTCCTTCCCCTTCAACAGCTCCACCACCATCATGTTCTACAACAAGGACATGTTCGCCAAGGCCGGTCTGGATCCTGAAAAGCCGCCCGTCACCTGGCAGGAATTCGTCGGCATGGCCGCCAAGATCAAGGCCAGCGGTGCCTCGTGTGCTTACACCACGACCTGGCAATCCTGGGTGCATTTGGAATCGTTTTCAACCTGGCACAACGTTGAGCTGGCCACCAAGAACAACGGCTTCGGCGGCCTCGATGCCCGTCTGAAGATGAACAGCCCGCTGCACGTGCGCCACATCGAGAACCTGTCGAACTGGGCCAAGCAGGGCTACTTCACCTACGCCGGCCGCAAGGACGAGGCCAATGCCAAGTTCAATGCGGGCGAGTGCGCCATCATCACCGGTTCGTCCTCGGCCTATGCGGATATCCGCAAGAACGCCAAGTTCAAGTTCGGCGTGGCCACCCTGCCGTATTACAACGACGTGCAGGGCGCACCGCAGAACACCGTCATCGGCGGTGCCTCGCTGTGGGTCATGAACGGCAAGAAGGGCGAAGAGTACAAGGGCGTGGCCAAGTTCTTCAGCTACCTGTCCAAGCCGGAAGTGGCCGCCAAGTGGCACCAGGACACCGGCTACCTGCCGGTCACCAAGGCCGCCTACGAGCTGACCAAGAGCTCCGGTTTCTATGAGCGCAACCCGGGCACCGACGTCGCCGTCAAGCAGATGATCGTCAAGACCACCGAGAAGTCGCGCGGCCTGCGTCTGGGCAATTACGCCCAGGTCCGTACCGTCTTCGACGAGGAACTGGAAAACGTCTGGACCGGCAAGAAGACCGCCAAGGAAGCCCTGGACTCCGCCGTCAAGCGCGGCGACGAACTGCTGGCTCGTTTCGAGAAGGCCAACAAGGGCAACCAGTAAGTCTCATCAACAACACCTCCCGTCCTGCCTGAACGCGGTGACGGGGCAGGAACCGGCGTTGTACTTCGTGATCGCGGAGGGCAGCGCCGGCTTCCGTTTTGAGATGTCGGCAAGCTGACATCCGTTTCCGATTCATTCAACTTCTGCGGCCAGGCGATCCCTGGCTGGAACGATCGTGGAAAAACGCGCGCGATTCACTTCGAAGTGGTTGCCTTATCTGCTGGTGGCACCGCAGATCATCATCACTTTGCTGTTCTTTTTCTGGCCGGCCATCCAGGCCTTGTATCAGTCCATGCTGCTGCAGGATGCCTTCGGCGGCTATTCCGAATTCGTCTGGTTCGACAATTTCAAGACGCTCTTTGCCGATCCGACCTATCTCGAATCCTTCCGCACCACCGCGCTCTTCTCGGCGCTGGTGGCCTTCTTTGGGCTGGCGCTCTCGCTGCTGCTGGCGGTCTTCGCCGACCGCGTGCGCCGGGGCGCTTCGGTCTACAAGACCTTCCTGATCTGGCCTTATGCGGTCTCGCCGGTGGTGGTGGGGGTGCTGTGGATGTTCCTGCTGAGTCCCTCGCTGGGCATCCTCTCGCACGTGCTGGCCTGGCTGGGCTTGCCTTGGGACTACATGATCAATGGCACGCACGCCATGATCCTCATCGTCATTGCCGCCATCTGGAAGCAGATCAGCTACAACTTCCTGTTCTTCCTGGCCGGCCTGCAATCGATTCCCAAGTCGCTCATCGAAGCGGCCGCCATCGATGGTGCGGGTCCGGTCAAGCGCTTCTTCACCATCGTCTTCCCGCTGATCTCGCCGACCACCTTCTTCCTCTTCGTGGTCAACGTGGTCTATGCCTTCTTCGATACTTTCGTCATCGTCGACGCCACTACCCACGGCGGTCCCGGCAAGGATACCGAGATCCTGGTCTACAAGGTCTTCACCGATGGCTTCAAGGGCGGCGACCTGGGCGGCTCGGCGGCGCAATCGGTGGTGCTCATGGCACTGGTGATCCTGCTGACCGTGGTGCAGTTCAAGTACGTTGAAAAGAAGGTGCAATACGCATGATGCCCATCCTCAACAACGCTTTCCTGATCTTCCTCACTGCAGAGGTGGCCGCATGATCGAACGCCGTCCCGTCCTCGATTTCCTCAGCCACGTGGTCCTGGTGCTGGGTGTGCTGATCGTGTTCTTCCCGCTGTATGTCGCCTTCGTGGCCAGCACCCAGACCGCCGAGCAGTCGGCCCTGTCGCCGCTGTCGCTGGTGCCGGGCGGGGAATTCATCAACAACTACAGCGCCGTGCTCTTCAAGGGCGCGGCCGGGCAGGTGACCGCACCGCCGGTGCTCAACATGCTGTGGGTGAGCCTGGCCACGGCGCTCATCATCGCCATCGGCAAGATCTCCATCTCCATGCTGTCGGCCTTTGCCATCGTGTATTTCCGTTTTCCGGGGCGCGGGCTGTTCTTCTGGATGATCTTCGTCACGCTGATGCTGCCGGTGGAAGTGCGTATCACGCCGACCTATCAGGTGGTGTCCGATCTCGGCATGCTCAACAGCTATGCGGGCTTGAGCGTACCGCTGATCGCCTCGGCGACCGCTACCTTCCTGTTCCGCCAGTTCTTCCTGACGGTGCCCGATGAGCTGGCCGAAGCTGCGCGCATCGACGGGGCCGGGCCGCTGCGCTTTCTCAAGGATGTGCTGTGGCCGCTGTCGCGCACCAATGTCATCGCGCTGTTCGTGATCATGTTCATCTATGGCTGGAACCAGTACCTGTGGCCGCTCATCATCGCCACCGACACCAGCATGTATCCCATCGGCATCGGCATCAAGACGCTGATCTCGGGCGGTGATTCGGCGGTGGAGTGGAACCTGGTGATGGCCACCATGATCCTGGCCATGCTCCCGCCCGGGCTGGTGGTGGTGGTGATGCAGAAATGGTTCGTCAAGGGCCTGGTTGATTCCGAGAAATAATTTATATCATTCCGAGAGTTAGAGACTGACAATCATGGCAGCAATCCATCTCAAGCAAGTCCGCAAGACCTATGGCGCCGGCGCCAAGGCCGTCGACGTGATCCATGGCATCGATGCCGACATCGCCGATGGCGAATTCATCGTCATGGTCGGGCCCTCGGGCTGCGGCAAATCCACGCTGCTGCGCATGGTCGCCGGGCTGGAAGAGGTCAGCAGCGGACAGATCGTCATCGGCAAGCGCGTGGTCAATGACCTGGAACCCAAGGAGCGCGACATCGCCATCGTGTTCCAGAACTATGCGCTGTATCCGCACATGACGGTGTACCAGAACATGGCGTATGGCCTGAAGATCCAGGGCCTGTCCAAGACCGAGATCGACGAGCGCGTGCAGCGTGCCGCCGCCATCCTGGAACTGGGCGCGCTGCTGGAACGCACGCCGCGCCAGCTTTCCGGTGGCCAGCGCCAGCGCGTGGCCATGGGCCGCGCCATCGTGCGCAAGCCCGCCGTGTTCCTCTTCGACGAACCGCTCTCCAACCTGGACGCCAAGCTGCGCGTGCAGATGCGGCTGGAAATCCAGAAGCTGCATGCCAGCCTGCGCACCACCAGCCTCTATGTGACCCACGACCAGGTCGAGGCCATGACCCTGGGCCAGCGCATGATCGTGATGAATCGCGGCGTGGCCGAACAGATCGGCACCCCGGCTGAAGTCTATGCCCGTCCGGCCACCACCTTCGTGGCCAGCTTCATCGGTTCGCCGCCGATGAACCTGCTGCAGGGCAGCCTGTCGGCTGACGGGGCCAGCTTCGACGCCAGCAAGGACGAGGCCACCGCTACCGTGCGCCTGCCGCAGCCGGTGGCTGGTGCGGCCGGCCAGGAGCGCATCCTGGGCGTGCGGCCGGAACACCTGCTGCCCATCCTCGATGGCTCGGCTGCGCAGCTGTCACTGGAAGTGGAGCTGGTCGAAGCGCTGGGTGCGGAATTGCTGGTGCATGCGCGCTGCGGCGGACAGTCGCTGGTGCTGCGTTGCCCGGCCAATGTGCCGGTCAGCACCGGTCAGCGCATCGGGGCGTCCTTTGGGGCGGGGGATGTGCATTGGTTTGATGTGACGACGACCAAGCGTTTGGGTTGAGCTGGTGGGGCGTTGTGGCGCAGCGCAGGGCCGGTTGCCTCTGCTCCGGGCTTCACCTATGATGAACGCCTTACCGAGGAAGATCACACCATGAAACCTTCTGAAGCCCTTGCCTCTCATCGCGCTGCCATCCGGCAAGTCGTGGAAGCGCATCACGCGCGCAACGCCAGGATATTTGGTTCGGTCCTGCATGGAGAGGATACCCAGAGCAGTGATCTCGATCTCCTCATCGATCCGACGCCGGAGACGACGCTCATGGACGTCGCCGCCATTCAGGTAGAACTGCAGCGCTTGTTGGGGGTGACGGTCGACGTACTGACGCCCAAGGCACTGCCCGAGGCTGCTCGCAACCGGATTCTGGCGGAGGCTCGGCCGGTATGAACAGGTCCGGGCGTGTGCCCGATTACCTCGACCACATTCTTGAGGCCATTGCGCGCATCGAGCGCTATACGGCCGATATGGTGGAAACGGTCTTCCTCGACAGCGAGCTGGTACAGGATGCCGTCATCCGCAATATCGAAATCATCGGCGAGGCCGCCAACAACGTCATGCGGGTTGATCCGGAGTTCGCCACCCGCAACGACCATATTCCGTGGATGATCATGTACACGATGCGCAACCGTGTCGCGCATGGATATGACAAAGTGGATGTCGGTGTCGTCTGGAAAACCATACAGCGCGATCTACCCCCGCTGTATCGTGACGTCCATGCCTTGAGGACGGCGATGTCAGCGCCCTGATGGCGCTGACATCTGATGGCGTGTGCGTGACAGCTCCTAGTTGGCCGCCGCCGCTTCGCCCACCAGCATCTCCACGCCATTGAGCTTGCACGCCAGCACCGCTTGATGCACGGCATCGATGGCCGCCTGCCGCGTAAAGCTCTTGCGCCAGGCGATGACCACGCGGCGCGAGGGGGCCGGCGCCACGAAGGGCACATAGCGCACCATGCCTTCGCGCGTATCGGTATCGGGAATGGAGGCGCGCGGCAGCACGGTCACGCCGATGCCGGAGGACACCATGTGACGGATGGTCTCCAGTGACGAGCCTTCGAAGGTGCGGGCGATGCCATCGCCATTGGTGGAGAAGCGTGACATCTCCGGGCAGACTTCCAGCACCTGATCGCGGAAACAGTGGCCATTGCCCAGCAGCAGCATGGTCTCGCTCTTCAGTTCACGGGCATCGATTTCCTTGCGCTCGGCCCACTTGTGCTGGCGTGGCAGCGCCACCATGAATTCCTCATCGTACAGCGGCATCACGTTCAGTCCGTGTTCGGGGAAGGGCAGGGCCATGATGGCCGCATCGAGTTCGCCCTGGCGCAGCAGTTCGATCAGGCGCGTGGTGAAATTTTCCTGCAGGATCAGCGGCATCTGCGGCACGCGCTCGATCATGGTCTTGACCAGCGAGGGCAGCAGGTAGGGGCCGATCGTGTAGATGATGCCCAGGCGCAAGGGACCGGAAAGCGGGTCCTTGTTCTGGTTGGCGATTTCCTTGATGGCGGCGGTCTGCTCCAGCACCCGTTCGGCCTGGGCCACGATCTGCGCGCCCAGCGGCGTGACCGAGACTTCGGTGCCGCCGCGTTCGAAGATGACCACGCCCAGCTCATCTTCCAGTTTCTTGATGGCCACCGACAGCGTGGGCTGGGCGACGAAACAAGCTTCTGCTGCATGGCCGAAATGCTTTTCCCGCGCGACGGCCACGATGTATTTGAGTTCTGTAAGTGTCATGCTGTTATGCCGGAATCGTTTTCGGGACTATAGCCTATTTTCGCGCCCGCGGTTCTGCACGGCATCATGGCGTTTTCCCGCAGGATGGCGCAGGATGCAAGGGGATCGGCCGGTCCCGGCCACCTTTGACTCCAATGTTATCCGCCTGTCATGTCTTGGTCACAATGGGCAGGTATGTTGTCACGCACTTTTCAGGCGAAGGGGAGTGCAGCGTTCGCCACTTTATCTTGGATACGAGGACATGATGGATAAGGAAGAACTGGTCAAGCGCGTCCACCGCGAACTGGCCGACAGCTACGACGAAGAAATGGAACTGGAGCTGGAAGACCGTACCGTCGATCCGGTCACCGGCGAATTTTCCAGCGCGCACGGCAGCGAGGAAAAGGAATACCGCCGCCTGTATTTCCGCGAACTGTTCCGCCTGCAGGGCGAGCTGGTCAAGCTGCAGGACTGGGTGGTGCAGACCGGCCACAAGGTGGTGATCGTCTTCGAGGGACGCGATGCGGCCGGCAAGGGCGGCGTCATCAAGCGCATCACCCAGCGCCTGAACCCGCGCGTGGCCCGCGTGGCCGCGCTGCCGGCACCCAATGACCGCGAACGCACGCAATGGTATTTCCAGCGCTATGTATCGCACCTGCCGGCCGCCGGCGAGATCGTGCTGTTTGACCGCAGCTGGTACAACCGCGCGGGCGTGGAGCGCGTGATGGGTTTCTGTACCGACGAGCAATACGAGGAATTCTTCCGCTCGGTGCCCGAGTTCGAACGCATGCTCACGCGTGCCGGCATCCAGGTCATCAAGTACTGGTTCTCGATCACCGATGAAGAGCAGCACCTGCGCTTCCTCTCGCGCATCCACGATCCGCTCAAGCAATGGAAGCTGAGCCCCATGGACCTGGAATCGCGCCGCCGCTGGGAGGAATACACCAAGGCCAAGGAAGTGATGCTGGAACGCACCCACATTCCGGAAGCACCATGGTGGATCGTGCAGGCGGTGGACAAGAAGAAGGCCCGCCTGAACTGCATCAGCCATCTGTTGCAGCAGATGCCTTACGCGGAAGTGCCGCATCCGCCCGTGCAGTTGCCCGAGCGTGAACGCCATGAGGATTACGAGCGCCATCCGGTGCCCGATTCCATGATCGTGCCGGAAATCTACTGATCGGCAGAGCAGGGCGCCGCAATGAAAATGGCCGGAGACTGAGCTCCGGCCATTTTCATTTGGAGAGTGCGGCGGGTTGCGCCGCGACTATCTCGAAGTGCGATCAGTCTCAGTCGAAGTACTTGGAAATGACTTCGCCGAAAGCCTGTTCCGCCGACATGCCATTGAGCATCAGCTTGCTGATCTCATCGGAATGCTGGTTGATTTCATCCGGCAGCATGTGGCGGTTGGCCTTGAAGTAAGCGTACTTCTCGCCATCGACCGCTTCGCGCGCACGGGCGGCGGCGGTGGTCGGGCGGGCGCTGCCGGCGGCGCTGCGGGCCGAGGAGGCACGCGCCGAACGCGGCGTGCTGCGGGTGCCGCTGCCGCCGGTGGCGACGATGCGCTTGATCTGGTCGAGGGTGAAGATGGGCGTCACGTTGCCGGGACCGAATTCGGTTTCCTCGGCGCGGTGCAGGTGATGGTTGCCATCGAAGGCCATCTTCTTGTCGAAGCTGTTGATGACTTCATAGTGCGGCTTCTGCACCGAACCGAACATGCTGAAATGGACGCGGTCGCCGTAGGAGCTCATCTGGGTAATCACGCCGTTGAGGAATTCGGCCTTGATCGCCTCGACATTGCCATGCCAGCGTTTGGTTTTGCTTGAACTCAAAATAACTCTTCCAATGATGCAGGCGCGGCCTGGTGTCGATGCTCTTGCCATCGATGCGGCTGTCGCCGCCAAGGTCGCGCGAATTAAAAACGGGGGGATAGAGGCAATATTATCCTCCTCCGCGCGTCTTCTTGCATGCCTGTGGCGTACTTTTTCTTCATCTGGCCATTTCTGCTGCCTGCCGATGAGCCATTTTGGGCAGGATTTACGAGGTTTTTCGCAGAAATTGCTTGAAAAGCATGTCTCAAGCCTTCATATGCTTGCTTTCCGGCAAGCTTGGTCCGGCCCCCGCAGTCCCGGGCGATGTGTCCTCTTTCAAAGGTTTTCCATGCGCCGTAGCCTCTTTTCGCTGTTGACCGTCCTCGGCCTGCTGGCCGCGCTGCATGCCTGGATAGGCTGGCAGCTGTTGCCTGCCCTGACCACCCACGCGGGCTGGATCACGTTGGGCGCAGCGGTGCTGCTGCTCTCTTTCCTGCTGATGCCGGTAGCGCTGGCCGTGCCCTACCTCAAGCGGCGCGGCCTGTCCGAAATCGCCGCCGACCGCGTGGCCTGGGCCGGCATGCTGGCCATGGGGGCGTTCTCTTCGGCGCTGCTGCTCACGCTCTTGCGCGCGCTGGCGCTGGCCGCGCTTCCGTGGCTGCACCTGCCGCCCATCCAGCAGCACGAGATGGTGGAACTGAGCGCCTGGCTGGTGCTGGCCCTCACCGCAGCGGCCACGGTCATCGGCTATCTCAACGCCCGCCGCACCGCTGCCGTGGTGGAGGTCAGCGTGCCCATCGCCAACCTGCCCGCGGCGCTGGAGGGATTCACCATCGTCCAGATCAGCGACATCCACGTCGGCCCCACCATCAAGGCACCGTATCTGCAAGCCATCGTCGACAAGGTCAACGCCCTGCAGCCCGACGTGGTGGCCATCACCGGCGACCTGGTCGATGGCAGCGTGCGCCAGCTGGCCCCCCACACGGCACCGCTGGCGCAACTGCGGGCGCGGCATGGTGCCTACTTCGTCACCGGCAACCACGAGTACTACTCCAATGCCCACGAATGGATCGATGAAGTCCGTCGCCTGGGCGTGACCGTGCTGATGAATGAACACGTGGTCCTGCGCCATGAAGGGGCGGGTCTGGTGCTGGCCGGGGTGACGGACTACACAGCCCATCATTTCGATGAAGCCCATCGCAGCGATCCGCATGCGGCCATTGCCGATGCGCCCAGCGGCCATCCTCGCGTGCTGCTGGCGCACCAGCCGCGCAGCGCCACGGCGGCCGTCGAGGCCGGTTTCGACCTGCAATTGTCGGGCCATACGCATGGCGGCCAATTCTTTCCGTGGAATTTCTTCGTGCCGCTGCAACAGCCCTATGTCGCCGGTCTCAAGCGCCTGCAGGGTCTGTGGATCTACGTCAGTCGCGGCACCGGCTACTGGGGCCCGCCCAAACGGCTGCTGGCCCCTTCCGAAATCACGCGCGTGCGCCTGATCACCGGCTGAACCGAGTCACTCCTCGTCCAGTCGCGCCAGCCGCCGCATGGCTTGCGGCGGTTGGCCGAACAGCCGCAGGCAGGCGCGCCGCATGCGCTCGGCATCGCCAAAGCCGGTGGCGCGGGCGATGCTCTCCAGGCTGTCCTGTGATTGTTCGATGCGCAGCCGCGCCGCTTCTGCGCGCATCTGTTCGATGGCGCGCGCCGGGGTCTGGCCGGTCTCGGCCGCAAAGCTGCGATCGAACTGGCGGCGACTGAGACAGGCCACTTCGGCCAGCGTGTCGACGGTCACTTCCTGATGCAGATGCGCGCGCGCAAAACTGAGTGCGCGGCGGATGCGCTCCGAGCCCCCATCCATTTCCTGCAAGGCCGAGAATTGTGACTGGCCGCCCGGACGGCGGTGATACACCACCAGTTCGCGCGCCACCGATTTGGCCAGTTCCGCACCGTGGTCTTCCTCGATCAGGGCCAGCGCCAGGTCGATCCCGGCGGAAATGCCGGCCGAGGTCCACACCTTGCCATCGCAGGAATAAATGCGGTCGCTATCTACTTTCACCAGCGGATGCATCTGCTGCAGCTTGGCCGCCATGCGCCAGTGTGTGGTGGCGCGCTTGCCATCGAGCAGTCCGGCGGCCGCCAGCACGAAGGCCCCGGTGCATACACCGGCGATGCGGCGCGAACGGCTGGCTGCGCGCAGGATGTAGCGACGCAGTGCCTCGGACACCAGCCCCTCGCGCGGCGCACCGCCCCCCGCCACCACCAGCGTATCGAAACTGGCGCGGCCAATGCGCTCGGTCTGGATCATCGCCCCGGCCGAACTGCGGATCAGGCCGCCCGGCTCGGAATGCAGCGTGATCCGGTAGAGCGCGCGTCCACTCACGCGGTTGGCGGCATCGAAGGCCGACAGCGGGCCGGTGAAATCGAGCATGCTGCAATCGGCAAAAATGAGGAAGGCAATGTCGCGCGCGGGCATGGTGCAGAAAACGTCAAATGGCTGGTAATGCCGGAATTATGACATTCAAGCCATGCGGCTGCACGCCACACTGCAAGGCCTGATCCCTGATGGAGTCCACCTTGTCTACCTTATCCACTCATCCCGCCACCCTCCCCGGCAGCCCGTCCGCCCATCGCTGGAAGGTCCTGGCCGCAGGCGTTGCCGCCAATGCCAGTTTCTCGGCCGTGTTTTCCGGGATCCCCGTGACTTCGCTGGTGCTGCGCAGCGACTATCACCTGAGCAATGTGCAATTGGGCCTGGCGCTCGGGTTGCTGAGTCTGGGCGTGGCCTTGGGCGAACTGCCCTGGGGCGTGCTGACCGATCGCCTGGGGGACCGCAAGGTGCTGCTGGCTGGACTATTGGGGACCAGCGCCGCGCTGTGCCTGTTGATGGCGATGGCGCGGCCGGGGCAGGGCGGTTCGGCCTTCGTGTGGCTATGCGTTGGTCTAACGCTGGCAGGATTGCTCGGCGGCAGTGTCAACGGCGCCAGTGGACGCGCCATCATGGCCTGGTTCGCCGAGGGCGAGCGCGGACTCGCCATGAGTATCCGCCAGACGGCAGTGCCGCTCGGCGGCGGCATCGGCGCCTTGCTCTTGCCCACGCTGGCTGCGCGGGCCGGGTTCGGTGCGGTGTATGGCTTGCTGATGGCACTGTGCCTGGCCAGCGTCGCGCTGGTGTTGCTGTGGCTGCGCGAGCCGCACAAGGCATCACCCTCGCACACGGCAATTTCTCCTGCGATGCCGGCCTTGCGCAGTCCGTTGGTCTGGCGGCTGGCGCTGGGCACCGGCCTCTTGTGCGCGCCCCAGGTGGCGCTGATCAGCTTCGGCGGTATCTTCCTGCATGAAGTGGGGCAGGCCGGTCTGCTCCTCATCAGCGTGTTGCTGACGCTGGTGCAAGTGGGCGCGGCGGTGGCGCGCATCGCCAGTGGCCGCTGGACCGACCGGCGCGGCCAGCGCCGTCCTTATCTGCGTGCTTGCGCATTGGGCAGTGCGCTGCTGTTCCTGCTGCTCGGCGTGTCTTCTCTCAGCGGCTTCTCCATCTCGCTGCAATGGCTGGGCGGCGTGCTGGTGGCGGCGGGCGTGGTGGTCTCCGCATGGCATGGCGTGGCCTATACCGAACTGGCGGTGGCTGCGGGTCCGGCACAGGTTGGCACCGCGCTGGGGCTGGGCAACAGCTGCGTGTTCGGCGTCTTCTTCCTCACCGCCCAGGCCATTCCGCTGCTGCTGCACTGGCACGGCTGGCCCGCCGTGTGGATAGTCACGGCAGCGGTGGCCTTGCTGGTGTGGCCGCTGTTTCCACCTGCGCGCAAGGCACCGGCATCAAGCTGATCCGGCGAAAAAGACCTGTCTTAGACGACCGGTCTAATTTTCCGTTAGAATGGGCCGCATGCGAGAACACTACGACCACAACAAGCGCCACATCCTGCAAGCCGGCCATGCGCTCATTGCGCAGAAGGGCTACACCGGCGTCGGCCTGGCCGAGATCCTGGCGGCGGCGCAGATTCCCAAGGGTTCCTTCTATCACTACTTCGGATCGAAGGAACAATATGGCCGCGAACTGATCGAGCATTATGTGGCCGGCTACCTGGACCGGCTGGATCACGTCCTGTCCGACCGCAGCCAGGGCGGCAGCGCCCGCGAGCGCCTGCTGACCTACTGGGGCTACTGGCTGGAAAGCCAGTGCTGCGAAGAAGCCGAGCAGCGTTGCTTGGTGGTCAAGCTCTCCGCCGAAGTGGCCGACCTCTCCGACGACATGCGCCAGGTACTGCACGGCGGCACGCAGCGTTTCATCGAACGCATCGCCGCTTGCATCGAGGAAGGCATCGCCGAAGGCTCGCTGCACACCGTGCTGCAACCGCTGGCCACGGCCACCATGCTGTACCAGCAGTGGCTGGGTGCCAGCCTGCTGTCCAAGCTGGGCCGTGACCGCGCACCGATGGAAGCGGCCATGCTGGTCACGCGGCACGTGCTGGTCGCGCCGCAGTAATCAAGCCATATCAGGCCAGAAGGATTCGATGGCGCGCCGCGCCTCTCAATGAACCGAATACGGAAAGGATTTCCATGACTCAATTGCCCAAGACCAACCGCCGCATCGTCCTCGCTTCGCGTCCCGCTGCCGCTCCCACCGCCGAGAATTTCCGCCTGGAAGAAGTGGCCATTCCGGAAGTACAGGAAGGCCAGATGCTGCTGCGCGGTGAATGGCTCTCGCTGGACCCCTACATGCGCGGCCGCATGAGTGATGCGCCTTCCTACGCACCGCCGGTGGAAATCGATGGCGTCATGACCGGCGGCGTGGTGTCGCGCGTGGTCACCTCGCGCCATCCCGATTTCAAGGAAGGCGACCTGGTCATGGCCTATACCGGCTGGCAGGAATACGCCATCTCCGACGGCAGCGGTGCCAACAAGCTGCCCGCCGATTTCGCCCATCCCTCGCATGCGTTGGGCGTGCTGGGCATGCCCGGCTACACCGCCTACGCCGGCCTGATCGACATCGGCCAGCCGCGCGCCGGTGAAACCGTGGTCGTGGCCGCCGCTACCGGTGCGGTCGGTTCGCTGGTCGGCCAGATCGCCAAGCAGCGTGGCTGCCACGTGGTCGGTATTGCGGGTGGCGCACAGAAGTGTGAATCGGCGGTCAAGGAACTGGGCTTCGATGCCTGTATCGACCACCGTGCGCCTGACTTTGCCGAGCAACTGAAAGCGGCTTGCCCGCGCGGCATCGACGTGTATTTCGAAAACGTCGGCGGTGCCGTGCTCGATGCCGTCATCCCGCTGCTCAACATCCATGCCCGCGTGCCGGTGTGCGGCCTGATCGCCCACTACAACGGCGGCGGCCTGGCCACCGAGAGCAGCGCCATCCTGCGCCGCCTGCTGACCCAGCGCATCCGCGTGCAGGGCTTCATCATCTTCGACTACTACGTCAATCGTCCCGACCTGTATGCGGCCTTCCAGAAGGAAGTCGGCACCTGGCTCAAGGAAGGCAAGCTGCACTACCGCGAAGACGTGGTGCAAGGCCTGGAGAAGGCCCCTGAAGCCTTCATGGGCCTGCTGCAAGGCAAGAACTTCGGCAAGCTGGTGGTGAAGCTGGACTGAGTCCGCTCACCGTCCACAGCACGCCTCTTCCGGGGAAGCTACCCGGCCACCGGCACGGCCTGCGAAGGCCGTGCCGACTCGACAAGGATTCCTGCATGATTCCGTTTTCCGTCCTCGATCTGTCGCCGATCAACCAGGGCAGCACCGCCGGCCAGGCCTTCAACAACAGCAAGGAACTGGCACAGCGCGCCGAAGCCCTGGGCTACAAACGCTACTGGCTGGCCGAGCACCACAACATGCCCGGCATCGCCAGCGCGGCCACGTCCCTGGTGATCTCGCATGTGGCGGCCAACACCAAAACCATCCGCGTCGGCTCGGGCGGCATCATGCTGCCCAACCACTCACCGCTGGTCATCGCCGAGCAGTTCGGCACGCTGGAGTCGCTCTATCCCGGCCGCATCGACCTGGGCCTGGGCCGTGCGCCAGGTTCCGACCAGCGCACCGCGCGCGCCCTGCGCCGCCACATGGGCGGGGATACGGCAGACAACTTCCCGCAGGACGTCATCGAACTGCAGGAATATTTCGACGAGCCCTCGGACTACCAGAACCTGCGCGCCGTTCCGGGCAGTGGCCTCAAAGTGCCAATCTGGCTGCTGGGTTCCAGCATGTTCAGCGCGCAGCTGGCGGCAGAACTGGGTTTGCCGTTTGCCTTCGCGTCGCACTTCGCGCCGGGCTTCATGAAGTCGGCCGTGCAGATCTACCGCGAGCGCTTCAAGCCCTCGGCCACCTTGAAGAAGCCTTACGTGATGCTGGCCCTGAACGTCTTCGCCGCCGATACCCAGCGCGAAGCCGAGCGTCTCTTCACCTCGCTGCAGCAGCAGTTCCTCAATCTCATCCGGGGCACGCCCGGCCAGCTGCGCCCGCCGGTGGATGACATCGATGCCCTGTGGCAGCCGGGTGAACAGGCCCATGTCGAGCGCTCTCTGTCCTGCGCCGTGGTCGGTGACCGCGAGACCGTGGAAGAAGGCCTGCAAGCCTTCATCGATGAACATGCGCCCGATGAGCTCATCATCACCGCGCAGATCTACGATCACGCGGCGCGCCTGCACTCCTTCGAGATTGCAGCACAAGCGCGGCAGGCATTGAAGGAATCGGTCACGATCTGATCGACGGTTTGCACGTAAAAATGGCGGCAGGGACTTCATTCCTTGCCGCCATTTTTTCATCCCTGCGAGGTGATGCAGGTGATGCGGGTGATGCGGGTGATGACCTTATTCCATCCCCAGCATCCGTGCCAGGCTGTTGCCGCTCTTTTCGCTGACCAGGTGAATGTGTTCCTCCAGCGAGACCAGATGCGCTTCCATGGCCGCCACCGCACCCTCGCTATCGCCGCGCTCGATCAGGTCGACGATATGGGTGTGTTCATCATGCTCGCAGGCCGCATACCCGGCCGGCTCATGCAGCGCCACGATCAGCGAGCAGCGTGACACCAGTTCGCCCAGATAGCGCTGCAGCGTGGCATTGCGCGACAGCTCGGCCACCCGCATGTGGAAAGATGAGGCCAGGCGCGCCCAGTGGGTCTGCGCATAGCTGTGCATGACCTGGTGCTCTTCCTTCAGCTGGCGGCGCAGCTTGGCCAGGTCGGCGCGCGTCGCATTGCGCACGGCCAGCCGCATGATGGCGCCTTCCAGTGCGCGCCGTGCCTCGAAGATCTCGCGGGTCTCTTCCGGTGTCGGCATGGCCACCACGGCACCGCGATTGGGCCGCAACTCCACGATGTGTTCGTGCGCCAGTTTCTGCAGCGCCTTCTGCACCACCGTGCGCCCCACGCCGAACAGTTCGCACAGCGCCGCCTCCGGCAGCTTGGTGCCAGGGGTGAGGCGCTGGCTCATCACGCTGTCGAAGACGGTCTGGTAGATGCGCACGATGATGTCCTCGCCCGCTTCGCCTTCCAGTACCAGGGGCGCGGTATCGGCCAGGTCGTCGTGCCGCACGCGCGGACGGCCGGCGCGGCTCTGGCGGGCCGGTGCCGCTGCCGGTTTGGTGGCGTGCTCCTGGGACTTGCCAGTGCGGGAAGTCGGCTTGGCCGTCTTGCGGGGAGAGAGGTCGCTCATCGTCTAGTCATGGGGTGGATCATGCCCGGTCTTACTGCGCTGCCTGCAGGCTGCGCCACAGGCGCGTCGCCAGCCCGATCAGGGCCAGGTCGCTGCCGGCCGGGCCGAGCAATGATACGCCGATCGGCAGTCCGGCGGGAGTGGTGAAGGGCATGCTCACCTGCGGCAAGCCCGCCAGTCCGGCCACGCAGGTCAGGCGGAAGGTGCGCGCACGCACCTGGTCGATCTCGGCGGCGCTGGCATCGCGCAAGGGCGCCACGCTGGAGGCCGAGGGAATCACCGCTACCCCGTCAGCGCCCAGCAGGGAGCGCACGCGATGCCGCACCAGATCCTGTTTCTCGCGCGCGGCGCGGGCGGTGTCGGCGCTGATGTTCTGCGCCATGTCCCAGCGCGCCTGCACCGCCGGACCGAACACCGGACGCGCCGAACTGATCCACGCTCCATGGCATTGCCAGGCATCGAAGGCCGAGGCATGGATGTAGGCCAGGCGCCATTTCTCCAGTTCGCCTTCGTCGCCCGACAGGCGCATGTGCTGGCCGGACATTTCGCTGCGCAGCGCATCGTAGACCCGCTGCACTACGGGGTGGAAATCGGCCTCGGCCAGTTCCAGCATGTCGAAGGGCAGCAGGACCTGGCGCAAGGGCAGCGTGCCGGTCTTGGGCAAGAGGACCTGGCCGACGCGCTCGAAGGTGCCGGCATCATGGGCCAGCCAGGTGGCCGTATCGAAGCTGGGGCACAGCGGTGCCATATTGGCCGTGGAGAGCAGGCCGAAGCTGGTGCGCAGGCCCCACACGCCGCAATAGCTGGCCGGCACGCGGGTCGAGCCGCCGGTATCGGTGCCCAGCGCGAAGTCGCACAGGCGCGCGGCCACCGCAGCGGCCGAGCCACTGGAGGAGCCGCCCGGCACGCGCTCCGGTGCGGCGCTGTTGACCGGCGTGCCGTAATGATGGTTGTCGCCGTGGATGCTGTAGGCCAGTTCATCGGTCAGGGTCTTGCCGACCAGGGTGGCGCCGGCCTGCAGCAATTGATCCACCAGGGCATTGCTGCGGGTGGGGATGGGGTGGCTGCGCAGCCAGTCCGGGTTGCCGGCGCCGGTCGGGTGCCCGGCCACATCAAACAAGTCCTTGGCGGCGAAGCGCAATCCGGCCAGCGGGCCACGGGCGGCGCCCGGCAGGGTGAAGCGGCCATGCGGCACGAAGGCGCCCACGTGGTCATTGATCTCGAAAGCGGTGGTGCGGGTGGCCGTGGCCTGGGCAGTGCTCAATTCATTCTCCTGATGCGTCATGCCGGCTCAGAACGGCTGGCGTAATTGTTCGAGGCTGTCCACGTGGTCGCAGATCGCGCCGGGTGTGGTGAACCAGATCTCGCCGCGATCGCGCGCCGCCGCCAGGTGCTGCAGGGCGGTGCGCAGATGGCGCAGGCGATAAGGCTGGCCGACCAGGTAGGGATGCAGGGCAATGCCCATCACCAGTGGCTGGCGCAACGCCTGTTCGCGCATCTCGTCGAAGTTGTCCACGATCATGCGGGCGAAGTCGCGGCCATCCATCTGGCGCGCCACGATCATGGGGATGTCGTTCAATTCCTGCGGATAGGGAATCGACCACAGCGTCTCGCCGGTGCGGGTGCGCATGCGTACCGGCTGGTCGTCATGGGCCCAGTTCAGGTTGTAGCGATAGCCGGTTTCCTGCAGCAGGTCGGGCGTGACCAGACTCTCCGAAATCCAGGGCGAGAGCCAGCCCGTGGGCTCTACCCCGCTCTCAGCCTGGATGCGGGTGCGGCAGTGGCGCAGCAGGGCCGCTTCGGCTTCCTCGTCCAGCGTGCCTTGCTGATGCGCATTGGTGTGGCCGTGACCAATCAGTTCATCGCCGCGCGCGGCGACGGCTTCCACCAGTTCCGGGCAATGATCGTAGAGCGCGGTGTTGATGAGCACGCCGGCCGGCAGGCCCAGTTGTTCGAACAGTTCCAGGCAGCGCCAGGCGCCGACACGGTTGCCGTATTCTCGCCAGGCATAGTTGAGGACGTCCGGCTCCGGACAGACCGGCCCCAGCTTGGGCCCCAGTCCCTCGCCGAAGGCAAAGTGCTCGATGTTGAAGCCCAGGTACACCGCCAGTCTTGCGCCATTGGGCCAGCAGTAATCAGGCCGGCGATGGATGGGCGAATAGCCGAAGCGGCCATGCGAGCGCAGCACGCCATAGGCATCCCGTCCATCATCATGGCCCAGCGCTTCGCCCGCATTGGGCGGCAGAATCGTCGCTTGCATGCGGCCTCCTTACAGCTCGGCCAGGCCGGCGCGCACCAGCAGGCGTTCGGCACTGTCGTTCCACACATCCATCTGCACGATCAGCCCGTGGCGGATCACGTAGCGGTCCACGTAGCGATTGCCTTCGAAGGCCTCGCCATCGGGCCACACGCCAAACAGCGTGCCACGGTTGTAGACGATGGCTTGTTCGACCGTGGCACCGGCTACCACTTCGGTGCCCTCGAAACGCTTCTTGACCCAGCCATAGCGCGTGGCGTTGAAGGCCGCGCATTGCGCCGGGTCGATCATTTCCCGGCCGCCGGTAAAGCGGATCTTCAGCTCCGGCGAGACGAAGCGGCGCGCGGCCACCGGGTCGGGAATCATCAGCACGCGCAGGTATTCGTCCACCAGGGCGGCCGGATCATAGGGCAGGGGAGGCAGGGTTGTTCCCTGTCCGGTGATTGATGATGGTGCGGCGTGCATCATTTTCTCCATGGTTTGCACAAGCATTGTGCATTATTGAATGCAAGTTAAATATCCGATCAGCAGCAATATGCCGTATTTAATGCCGTCACTATTAGAGAGATATTGTCGGCAAAAATTAATGCTTCCTGCTGCGCTTGGCATAGCCCTTGCATAAGTCATGCCGGGCAAAGCCACACACTCACTTCTCGGAACCTTATGGAGGCAACACCATGATTCGCCTGACCCGCCGTACCCTCATCGCCGCCGCAGCCGCCACCCTCGCCGCCGCGCTGTCGCCGCTGGCACTGGCCGCCGACCCCATCAAGATCGGCCTGGTCACGGCCCTTTCCGGCCAGTCGGCCCAGGCCGGCGAAGCCTTGACGCGCGGCATGAGCATCGCCATCGACGAGATCAACGCCAAGGGCGGCCTGCTGGGCGGGCGCAAGCTGGAACTGGTGCGCCGCGATGACGAAGGCAATCCGGCCAAGGGCGTGGTGGCCGCGCGCGAACTGATCTTCAAGGAAAAGGTGACGGTGCTGTTCGGGGGCCTGGATACGCCGGTCTCGATGGCCATCGTGCCCATCATCAACCAGGAGAAAGTGCCCTTCGTCGGCCCCTGGGCAGCCGGCACCGGTGTGACCAAGAATGGTGCCAACCCCAACTACGCCTTCCGCGTCTCGGCGGTGGATGAACTGGTGGACAAGGCCATGCTCAACTACGCGCAAAAGACCTTCAAGAGCAGCAAGGCCGGCCTGATCCTGGTCAACAACCCGTGGGGCGAATCGAATGAAAAAGGCATCGTCGCCGCGCTCGCCGAGAAAGGCCTGAAGCCGGCCGGCATCGAGAAATTCGAAGCCAGCGACGTCGACGTGGTGCCGCAACTGAGCCGCCTGAAGGCGGCCGGTGCCGACACCCTGTATCTGGTCGGCAACGTCGGCCCCTCGGCCCAGGTGGTCAAGTCGCTCGACCGCATGGGCTGGAAGGTGCCGGTGGTCTCGCACTGGGGACCGGCCGGCGGCCGCTTCACCGAACTGGCCGGACCGAACGCGAAGAACGTGCACTTCATCCAGACCTTCAGCTTCTTCGGCAAGCTCTCGCCGGTGGGCGAGAAGGTGGTGGCCGAACTGAAGGCCAAGTACCCCGCCATTAAGGGCCCGGACGACATCAGCCCGGCCGTGGGTGTGGCCAATGCCTATGACGGCATGCAGCTGGCCGCACTGGCCATCGCCAAGGCCGGCTCCACCAACGGCGATGCGGTGCGCGAAGGCTTCTACAAGATCGATCGTTATGAAGGCCTGATCAAGACCTACGTCAAGCCCTTCAGCCCGACCGTGCATGACGCCCTGCAAGCCGATGACTACGTCTGGGCGCAATTCATCGACAACCGCATCCTGCCGGTTGGCCTGGCCCAGTAACACCTTTTGCAAAGACGATGCGCCGCCGCTGCCTGCATGAGCGGGCAGGGTGGCGCCAGGAGAACGCGATGCTGCTGTTGTCGGCACTGATCAGCGGATTCGGACTGGGCAGCATGTACGGTCTGATGGCGCTGGGTTTTTACATGACGTATGCCGTCTCCGGCACCGTCAATTTTGCGCAGGGCAGTTCCATGATGCTGGGGGCCGTGCTGTGCTTCACCTTCGCCCAGACGCTGGGCTGGCCGATGTGGCTGGCCATCGTGCTGGCGCTGGCCGCCTGCGCGCTCTACGGCATGCTGGTCGAGGTACTGGCCGTGCGTCCCTTCGCGCGCCAGGGCTCCAATGCCTGGCTGATGTCCACCGTGGCCCTGGGCATCGTGCTGGACAACCTGGTCATGCATACCTTCGGCAAGGAACCGCGCAGCCTGCCTTCGCCGCTGGCGCTGTCCTCCATCGAACTGGGCGGCATGGGGCTGGGCGTGTATCCGCTGCACCTTCTCATTCCCGCCATCGGCCTGGCGCTGGCCGCACTGCTGCACACCATCTCGCGCCGCACGCGCTGGGGCACGGCCCTGCTGGCCGTGGTGCAGAACCGTGATGCGGCGCGCCTGATGGGCATCCCGATCACGCGCGCCATCGCGGTCGCCTTCGCGCTCTCGACACTGCTGGCCGGCGTGGCGGGCATGCTGATTGCGCCGCTGTTCAACGTCAATGCCGACATGGGCACGCTGTTCGGCCTCAAGGCCTTTGCCGTGGCCATCCTCGGCGGCATCACCAGCGCCTGGGGCGTGATGATCGCGGGCCTGCTGTTTGGCATGGCCGAGGCGCTCATCACGGCCACCCTCGGTTCCGGCTATACCCAGATCATCACCTTCGCGCTGGTGATCGCGGTGCTGGCCATTCGTCCCAATGGCCTGTTCGGCCGCGCACAGGTGAAAAAGGTATGAATCGCTTACCCCATTCCATCGCCCGCAGCCTGCAGGCGGCGGCGCATCCGGCAGCGGCTCCTGCGGCAGGCAGGATCAAGCTCGGGCTGGGCACGCCGGCTGCGCTGGCGTTTTCTGCCGTCGGCCTGATCGCGGCCATCACGCTGGCCTTGTCGATCAACAGCTACTACGTCTTCGTGCTGGCCGGCATCGCCCTGGTGGCCATCGTCGGCATAGGACTCAATGTGCTCATCGGGCTGACCGGCCAGGTTTCCTTCGGCCATGTCGGCTTCTACGCCGTCGGTGCCTATACGGTCGCCATCCTCACCACCAAGGCCGGACTCTCCTTCTGGCTGGCCTGGCCGCTGGCGGCCGTGGTGGCGGGGGCGCTGGGCGTGCTGCTGGCCTTGCCGGCGCTGCGCGTGAAGGGGCCGTACCTGGCGATGATCACGATTGCCTTCAGCTTCATCATCCAGCACGCCATCATCGAACTGCGCGACCTGACCGGCGGACAGAACGGCATCATGGGCCTGGCGGCCCCTGCCTTCCTGGGGTTGCAGGCAGAGCGAGCAATTGCGGTGCTGGGCTTGATCACCGCTGCTGCAGTGCTGGCTGCCTACTGCTGGCTCTCGCGCGGCAGCTGGGGCGCGGCCATGCGCGCGGTGCGCGACAGCGAGACGGCCGCCGAATCCATCGGCCTGAATCCGCTGGTCATCAAGACCGTGGCCTTTGCACTCTCGGCGGCACTGGCCGGTCTGGCCGGCGGTCTCTTCGCGCCGCTCTCCACCTTCGTCACACCGGATACCTTCAGCTTCATGCAGTCCATCCTGTTCGTGCTGGTGGTGGTGCTGGGCGGCTCGGGCTCCATCCTCGGTCCGGTGATCGGTGCCGTCATCGTGGGGGCCTTGCCGGAATTGCTCTCCAGCCTGGAAGACTATCGCCTGCTTTTCTTCGGTGCCTTGCTGCTGCTGGTACTGTGGGTGGCGCCCGATGGCGTGACCGGCCTGCTGGGCAAGCTGGCGGCACGCCTGCGCAGGCCGGTGGAGGCCGTTCCCGCTGCCGCCTTGCAGGAGGATGCGGAAGAGGTCGCGCTGCCGGTACGCGCGCGCCGCACCCTCGCTGCCGACGGCCTGACCATGGTATTCGGCGGTGTGCGGGCCGTCAGCGATCTCGGCTTCGAGGTCCCCGGCGGTGCCGTCACCAGCCTCATCGGTCCGAATGGTGCAGGCAAGACCACGGCGCTGAACATGCTCTCCGGTTTCTATCGTCCCAGCGCCGGACAGTTCACGCTGGGCCAGACGCCGCTGGCAGGGCTGCCCGCCTTCCGCATTGCGCGCCACGGCGTGGCCCGCACTTACCAGACCTCGCAACTGTTCGGCAGCCTCACGGTGGCCGACAACGTGGCCCTGGCCTGTGGCCGCGGGCGTCTGGGCGGACTGCTGTCGGCGCGGGGTTTCGTCTCCGGCGAAGTGCGTGCGCGTTGCCGCCAGCTGCTCGACTTCTGCGGCTATCGCGGTGCGCTCGATATCCCCAGCGCCGATCTGGCCCACGTTGACCGCCGCCTGGTGGAAATCGCGCGCGCGCTCGCGGCCGATCCCGATGTGCTGCTGCTGGACGAACCCGCTGCCGGTCTCTCGCGCGAAGACAAGACCCTGCTGGCGCAATTGCTGACCCGCATCGCCGAGGCCGGCATCAGTGTGGTGGTGGTCGAGCATGACATGGAACTGGTGATGCAGATCTCGCGCCGCATCGTCGTGCTCGATGCCGGCCAGCGCCTGGCCATCGGCACGCCGCAGGAAGTGCAGAACGATCCGGCGGTGCGCAAGGCCTATCTCGGCGAGGGCACGCAACAGGCCGTGGCGGCCGTGCGCAACGCCGTCACTGGCGCGGACGAATTGCTGGGCGTGGGCGAGCTGGTCACCGGCTATGGGGCCGAACCGGTCCTGCACGGCATCAACCTGCAGGTGCGCCAGGGCGAGATGATTGCGCTGCTGGGCGCCAACGGTGCCGGCAAGTCCACCCTGATGCGCTCGCTGGCCGGGCTGCATCGGCCGGTGCAGGGCGGCATCCACGCCGGTGGCGTGAACCTCATGCACCTGCGCGCCGAACAGATCGTGCGCCACGGCGTAGTGCTGGTGCCGGAGGGACGGCAGGTGTTTCCCGAACTCTCGGTGCTGGACAATATCCGCCTCGGTGCCTTCCTCTATCCGCAGGATGTAGAGGCGCGCGTGGAAGACATGCTGGGCCGTTTCCCGCGCTTGCGCGAGCGCCTGCATCACCGTGCCGGGTTGCTCTCCGGTGGCGAGCAGCAGATGCTGGCCATTGCGCGCGGGCTGATGTCGCGTCCGCGCGTGCTGTTGCTGGATGAACCTTCGCTGGGCCTCGCCCCCAAGGTGATCGCCGAATTGTTTGCCGCCCTCGATCAACTGCGCCGCGAGAACATGACCATCGTGCTGGTGGACCAGATGGCGGCACTGGCGCTGTCACTGGCCGACCGCGCCTACGTCATCGAAGGCGGACGCGTGGTGGCGCAAGGTACGGCCGCCGAGATCGCCGCCAATGATGCGCTGGCCAAGGCCTATCTCGGCGCGCACTGACACTGAGTCACAGCAAGGATTGCACATGGAATCGACCCGTCCTTACGCCATCAACCTGCCCGACGTGGTGGCCGAAGTACGCCAAGCGTTTGCACGCTACGAAGTCGCGCTCACCACCAACCAGGTCGAAGTTCTCGATGAACTGTTTCTCGACGGCCCGCACACCGTGCGCTACGGTGCCACCGAGAATCTGGTCGGCACCGAGGCCATCCGCGCCTTCCGTCAGGGACGTTCACCGAAGAACCTGATGCGCAGCCTGCGCGCCACCGTCATCACCACATATGGCCGGGACTATGCGGTGGCCGATACCGAATTCATGCGCGAGGGTGAACCGCGCATCGGCCGCCAGAGCCACACCTGGCTGCGTTGCCCGCAAGGCTGGCGCATCGTGGCCGCGCACGTATCGTGGATGGATGCGCCCAAAGCGCCGGCCGCCTGAAAGCCCGGCCATCCGCAGGTATCATCCTCGCAGCAGTTTTTTCATCTCGACAAGAACATCAGGAGTCAGCCATGTTGTACAGCAAGACCTGTCTGGGCGGAATGGTCACCGCTCCCCATCACCTGGCCGCGCAGGCGGGCGCGCAGATCCTGCGCGAGGGTGGCAATGCGGTCGAAGCGATGGTCGCGGCCGCGGCCGCCATCGCCGTGGTCTATCCGCACATGAACGGCATCGGCGGCGATGGCTTCTGGGTCATCAGCGAACCGGGGCAGGAACCGGTGGCCATTCGCGCCTGCGGTCCCTCGGCGGCGCTGGCGACCAAGGAGTTCTATGCACAGCACGGCCACAGCGCCGTGCCCACGCGCGGGCCGCATGCGGCGCTGACGGTGGCCGGTGCGGTCGGTGGCTGGGCCGCGGCACTGGAGCATGCGCGCCGCTACGGCCGCGCGCTGCCGCTGCCGGTGCTGCTGGCCGATGCCATCCGCCATGCGAAGAACGGTGTGCCCATCACCCGCTCGCAACATGAACTGACCCGCGACAAGTGGGACGAGCTCAAAGACCAGCCCGGCTTTGCCGCCACCTATGCCGCCGACGGCATCCCGGCCCAAGGCAAGGTGCTGAAACAGTCAGCCCTGGCGGACAGCCTGTCGCGCCTGGCCGAGGCCGGTCTGGATGATTTCTATCGCGGCGATCTCGCGCAACGCCTTGCTGCAGGCCTGGAAGCGGCGGGCAGCCCGGTGCGCCGCAGCGACCTGGAAGCCTTCCGCGCGCAAGTGGTCAAGCCGCTGATGGTGCAGTTAACGTCAGGCCGCGTCTACAACCTGCCACCACCGACACAGGGCGTCTCGGCCCTGATGATCATCGGCCTGTTCGATCGTCTCGGCATCACGCAGGCCGAAGGCTTCGACCACATCCACGGTCTGGTGGAAGCCACCAAGCGCGCCTTCATTCTGCGCAACCAGCACGTCACCGATCCGGCCCACATGAGCGTGGATGCCGCGCACTGGCTGCTGGCCGAGGCGCTGGACCGGGAAGCCAAAGAGATCGACATGCAGCGCGCCGCCCCCTGGCCGCATCCGGCCAAGCCGGGCGACACCATCTGGATGGGCGCCGCCGACGCGCAAGGCCGCGTGGTGAGCTACATCCAGAGCATCTTCTGGGAATTCGGCAGCGGCGTGGTGGTGCCCGACACCGGCATCGTGTGGCAGAACCGGGGGGCCAGCTTCACCCTGGATGACGGGGCCAACCAGCTGCAACCGGGCAAGCTGCCCTTCCATACACTGAACCCCTCGCTGGCACGCCTCAACGATGGCCGCACCCTGGCCTACGGCACCATGGGCGGGGAAGGGCAGCCGCAGACGCAGGCAGCGGTCTTTACCCGTCACGTGCTGTTCGGGCAGAACCTGCAGGCGGCCGTGAGCGCACCGCGCTGGCTGCTGGGCCGCACCTGGGGCGATGTCTCCACCAACCTGAAGGTGGAGGGGCGGGTGCCGGCCGCCACCATCGACGCCCTGCGCCAGGCCGGCCATGAAGTGCAGGTGGTGGAGGACTACACCGACATGATGGGTCACGCCGGTGCCGTGTGCGTGCATCCGGACGGGCTGATCGAAGGGGCGACCGATCCGCGTGCCGATGGCGTGTGTGCCGGGGTCTGACGGGCTGCTCGTCCTTTCTGCATTGCCATCCTCTGCGCTCCCGGCACTGCCGGTGTGCGCGCCGCTTCTCGCGGAGGGCGAAGATCCTCACCAAGACTCGCCCTCCGTTGTCTTTTTGCATTTCCCGTTTGACAGGAAATGAGGCTTATTGCGCTCTTTTATCGCTTTTGTCTCCACTTTGAATCGAGAGGATTGATGAGTTTTTTGCCGTAGAAAAAAATTCTCGAAGTTTTTCTGGAAATGCGATGAAAAACCATAGCTGTTCTGGCAAGATGCCGTAAACCTATGCGGTTCACAGGGGAGCCGTCATGCATCAAGCCGCGTCGCAATTTTGTCTGAATTGAACAAGAATAAAGCCCCATCCCCGCCCAATCTGTCGTCGCTGATTACGCTGGGGGTGGTCATTACCGTGCTCATCACGACCGTGTCGGTACTGATCCTGGTGGATCAGTTCACGCGCGGCTATGCGCGTTCCGAAAGCGAAACGCGCATGAAGCAGCTGGCCTGGCAGATGCAGGATGCGCTGGAGCGCGGCATGAACGAGCGCGAAATCGACCTGCGCCTGCTGGTGCAGCGGCCGTCGGTCCGTTCCGGCCGCGATCTGCCGCGCATCCGCCGGGTCTTCAACGAACTGCAGGCCAACGTGCCGCATTACGCCTGGATCGGCCTGGCCAATCCCGAGGGCATCGTGCAGGTGGCCACCAACGGCTTGCTGGAAGGGGCCAGCGTGGCGCAGCGCCCCTGGTTCCAGGAAGGCAGCAAGGGCGAGTACAGCGCCGACTTCCATCCGGCCGTGCTGCTGGCGCAGAAGCTGCCGCCGCAATCCAATCCCTGGCGTTTCGTCGACCTCTCGGCCCCGGTGCATGATCTGAACGGCCATTACCTCGGCGTGGTCGGCCTGCATCTGTCGTGGTCCTGGGCGCGCGACATCGCCGCCAAGCTGCTCGACCCGGCCGGCAACCGCTATGACGTCGACGTCATCATCGTGCGCGACGATGGCACCGTCATCCTCGGCCCCAAGGGCATGGAAGAGACCAAGCTCGATACCGCCAGCGTGCGCGCTGCGCAAGGCAGCGACAATGGCGGCTCGCTGATCGAGACCTGGCCCGATGGCCGCCGTTACGTCAGCGGCTATGCCCGCACGGGCGACAAGGGCGGCATGAAGCTGCACTGGAGCGTGATCGTGCGCCAGCCCGAGACCGTGGCGCTGCAGGCCTTCCGTGATCTGGAAAAGCGGGTGATCGTGGTCGGTGCGCTCTCCGGGGCGATCCTGGTACTGCTGGCCTTCTTCCTCGCGCGGCGTCTGGTGGCCCCCATCAACGCGCTGTCGGCCGCGCTGGAGCAGCGTGCCGCGGGCCGTGGCGACCTGCCCATTCCGCAGGTGAACAGCTACCGCGAGATCCAGCTGCTGTCCTCGACCCTGGTCAACATGGTCGAGCGCGAAGAGACCTACCTGCGCGAAGTGCGCTCCCTCAACGAAAGCCTGGAGCAGCGCGTGGCCGAGCGCACCAGCCGCCTGCACGAGACCGCCAGTGCCTTGCAGGAAGCGCTGGACCAGCAGCAGGCCAACCAGATCCAGCTGGAAGAGAGCGCCGCCGAATTGCGCGCCATTCTGGAAAACGCCCAGGATGCCTTCATCGCCGCTGACGAACAGGGCCGCGTGGTCGAATGGAACCGCCAGGCCGAACTGCTGCTGGGCTGGCCGCGCGACCAGGCCATGGGACGCGACATGGCCGAACTGATCATTCCGCCGGACATGCGTGCGGCTCACAATCGCGGCATGGCGCAATTCCTCAAGGATGGCACCAGCGTCGTCATCAACAACCGCATCGAGCTGCAAGCCCAGCATCACGATGGCCACGAGCTGCCCATCGAGATCACGGTCGGCCACGTCAAGCGCCAGAGCGGCCACCTGTTCATCGCCTTCCTGCACGACATCACCGAGCGTCTGGCCTTCCGCGACCAGATGCGCGAGCTGGCCCTGACCGACGTGCTGACCAGCCTGCCCAACCGCCGCGCCTTCAGCGACCGCCTGCCCGAGGGCATGATGCGGGCGCGCCGGGCCGACCAGTTGCTGGCGCTGTTCTTCATGGACATCGATGGTTTCAAGGGCGTCAATGACCGCTACGGCCACGAGGCCGGCGACGAACTGCTGGTGGAGTTCGCACGCCGCCTGCAACGCTCGGTGCGCGATGTCGATACCGTGGCCCGCCTGGCCGGTGACGAATTCGTGGTGATCCTGGAAAACCTGCAGACCCAGGAAGACGCGCTGATGGTGGCGCAGAAGATCCTCAATACCATCCGCGAACCCTTCCAGCTGACGCACTCCACCGTCAACATCTCCAGCAGTATCGGCGTGGCGGTCTACCAGCCCAACCTGGACGGCGAAGTCGGCCCCGAGGAACTGCTGTCCATGGCCGACAAGGCCATGTACGCCGCCAAGCGCCTGGGCAAGAACCGCGTCGAGCTGGGACGCGCGGGAGACGTCTGATCCGCCGGGCGCGATCGCGCCCGGTTTCCGCTTTCCTTCCTTTCCCTTCTTTCTCTCTCCGGACTCGTCATTGCTGACGAGCCGCTCCGTCTCATTTACGGTTTGTTTACGCTCCTGCGCCAAACATTTACCGGGATTTGATGCTGCTTTCCCTATCGTTCGACTGTCTCGTTTTCCGTCCCTGGAAGCGAACAACAACGTCAACAATGGAGTGGGAAATGTTGCAAACGGATTTTCTCTACATAGGCATGCTGCTCGTCTGCGGCCTCTCGATGTGGGCCTTCATCGCCCTTTGCAGCCGTCTGGAACGGCAGGAAGGGGAGAAGAAATGAACCTCATGTATCTGCTGGGGCTGGTGGTCTCCATCGCCCTCCTGCTGTACCTGGTCTACGCCCTGATCAAGCCGGAGGATTTCTGACATGGACAGCAACAATTATTTCCAGCTCGGCCTCTACCTGGCCGTCCTGCTGGTCCTCTCCCTGCCGCTGGGCTGGTACATGGCCCGCGTGATGGAAGGCAAGTCCCGCGTGAACCGTCTCTTCGGCGGCATCGAGCGCGTCTTCTATCGCCTCTGCGGCATCAGCCGCGAGCACGAGATGGACTGGAAGCAGTACGCCATCGCGGCCGTGCTGTTCAATTTCCTGGGCCTGATCGTGGTCTACCTGCTGCAGCGCGTGCAGCAATGGCTGCCGCTGAACCCGGCCGCGCTGGCCAACGTCAGCCCGGACTCCTCCTTCAACACGGCGCTCAGTTTCGTCACCAACACCAACTGGCAGGGCTACGTGGGTGAAGCCACCATGAGCTACCTGACCCAGATGGCCGCACTGGCCGTGCAGAACTTCCTGTCTGCCGCCACCGGGATCGCCATCGCCTTCGCCCTGATCCGTGGCTTCGCCCGTCACAGCAGCAAGGGCATCGGCAACTTCTGGGTCGACATGACCCGCAGCACGCTGTACGTGCTGCTGCCGCTGTCGGTGGTGTTCGCGCTGGTACTGGTGCAGCAGGGCAGCATCCAGAACTTCCGTGCGTATCAGGACGTGAAGACGCTGGAAGTGACCAACTACACCGTGCCCAAGCTGGATGCCGCAGGCCAGCCCCTGAAAGATGCCAAGGGCGAACCGGTGACCGAAGCGCAGAGCACCGACAAGCAGACCCTGCCCATGGGCCCGGTGGCATCGCAGGAAGCCATCAAGATGATCGGTACCAACGGTGGTGGCTTCTTCAACGCCAACTCGGCGCACCCGTATGAGAACCCGACGCCGCTGACCAACTTCCTGCAGATGCTGGCCATCCTCATCATCCCGGCAGCACTGTGCACCAGCTTCGGTGTGCTGGTCGGCGACCGTCGCCAGGGCTGGGCCATCCTCGCCTCGATGACGATCCTGTTCGTGGTGTTGACGCTGGTGCTGATGTACGCCGAGTCGCAACCCAATCCCATGCTCGCTTCGCTGCACGCTTCCGGCCCCGGCATGATGGAAGGCAAGGAGACCCGCTTCGGCATCCCGGCCTCGGCGCTGTTCGCCTCCATCACCACGGCCGCGTCCTGCGGTGCGATCAATGCCATGCATGACTCGCTCTCGCCGCTGGGCGGACTGGTGCCGATGCTGCAGATGCAGCTGGGTGAAGTGGTGTTCGGCGGGGTCGGTTCGGGCCTGTACGGCATGCTGATCTTTGCGGTGCTGGCGGTGTTCATCGCGGGCCTGATGATCGGCCGTACGCCTGAATACCTGGGCAAGAAGATCGGCGTGTTCGACATGAAGATGATGTCCATCGCCATCCTCATGACCCCGGCGCTGGTGCTGATCTTCACGGCCCTGTCGGTGATGGTGGAGGCAGGCCTGGCCGGTATCGCCAACCCCGGTGCGCACGGATTCTCGGAAATCCTTTACGCCTTCAGCTCGGCCGCCAACAACAACGGCAGCGCCTTCGCCGGGCTCTCGGCCAACACGCCGTACTACAACATCACCACCGGCATCTGCACCTGGCTGGGCCGCTTCGGCATCATCGTGCCGGTGCTGGCCATGGCCGGTTCGCTGGCCGGCAAGAGGCGCCTGGCCGCCACCTCCGGCACCCTGCCCACGCATGGCCCGCTGTTCGTGGCGCTGCTGATCGGCGCGGTGATCCTGGTCGGTGCCCTGACCTATGTGCCGGCGCTGGCGCTGGGACCGGTGGTCGAGCACCTGCAGATGATGGCGATGTAAATGATTGGATGGATTCCGCCGGGCACTGCGCCCGGTGGAGCAACCCGCAACGGATACCCTTATGACTACCCCTTCCAGCAATACTCCGGCCAGCAGCACACAAGCCGTGCCGGCCGATGCCATTCCTTCCGCCGCGCAGACTGCGCGCTGGATGTTCGATCCCAAGATCGTCAAGCCGGCCCTGGCCGATTCCTTCCGCAAGCTGTCGCCGCGCGTGCAATGGCGCAATCCGGTGATGTTCGTGGTCTACCTCGGCAGCATCCTGACCACGCTGCTGTTCATCCAGGCCATCACCGGCAAGGGTGAAGCCCCGGCGGGCTTCATCTTCGCCGTCGCTGCCTGGCTGTGGTTCACGGTGCTCTTCGCCAACTTCGCCGAAGCCCTGGCCGAAGGCCGCAGCAAGGCGCAAGCCGCCGCCCTGCGTGGCGTCAAGAAGAGCGTGATGGCCAAGAAGCTGCGCAGCAGCGACCAGACACGCGGTGGCGTGGCCGCAGCCGCCGCCCAATGCGAAGTGGTCGAAGGCGGCAGCCTGCGCAAAGGTGACCTGGTGCTCATCGAAGCAGGCGATACGGTACCCGCCGATGGCGACGTCATCGAAGGCGTGGCCACTGTCGACGAGAGCGCCATCACCGGTGAATCGGCCCCGGTGATCCGCGAATCCGGCGGCGACTTCTCGGCCGTCACCGGCGGCACGCGCGTGCTGTCGGACTGGATCGTGGTACGCGTCTCGGTCAATCCGGGTGAAGCTTTCCTGGATCGCATGATCGCCATGGTCGAAGGCGCGCGTCGCCAGAAGACCCCCAACGAACTGGCGCTGACCCTGCTGCTGGTGGCACTGACGCTGGTGTTCCTGCTGGTGACGGTGACCCTGCTGCCGTTCTCGATCTTCTCGGTCACTGCCGCCGGTGCTGGCTCGCCGGTCACGGTGACGGCGCTGATCGCCCTGCTGGTGTGCCTGATCCCGACCACCATCGGCGGCCTGCTCTCGGCCATCGGCGTGGCCGGCATGAGCCGCATGATGCAGGCCAACGTGATCGCCACCTCCGGCCGCGCGGTGGAAGCCGCCGGTGACGTCGACGTGCTGCTGCTGGACAAGACCGGCACCATCACGCTCGGCAACCGCCAGGCCGCCGCCTTCATGCCGGCACCGGGCGTGGCCGAGCGAGAACTGGCCGATGTCGCCCAACTGGCCTCGCTGGCCGATGAAACGCCGGAAGGCCGCAGCATCGTGGTGCTGGCCAAGAACCGATTCAACCTGCGCGAACGCGAGATGGCCAACCTGGGCGCGGAATTCATTCCGTTCTCGGCCCAGACCCGTGTCTCCGGCATCGACATCGGCAACCGCCGCATCCGCAAGGGCGCTGCCGACGCCATCCGCAAGCTGGTGCGCTCGGCCGACCAGCGCCTGCCGGCCCAGGTGGAAAGCGATGTGGAAGCCATCGCCCGCCGTGGCGGCACACCGCTGGTGGTGATCGAATGGAACAACGAGGCGGCCGTCATCAACCAGGGCGCACCTATCCGCATCCTCGGTACGGTGGAGCTGAAGGACATCGTCAAGGGCGGCATCAAGGAGCGCTTCGGCGAACTGCGCCGCATGGGCATCAAGACCATCATGATCACCGGCGACAACCGCCTGACCGCCGCGGCCATCGCCGCTGAAGCGGGGGTCGATGACTTCCTGGCCGAAGCCACGCCGGAACAGAAGCTGGCCCTGATCCGCCAGCATCAGGCCGAAGGCAAGCTGGTGGCCATGACCGGCGACGGCACCAACGACGCCCCGGCGCTGGCTCAGGCCGACGTGGCCGTGGCCATGAACAGCGGCACCCAGGCGGCCAAGGAAGCCGGCAACATGGTCGACCTCGATTCCAATCCGACCAAGCTGATCGAGATCGTCGAGATCGGCAAGCAGATGCTGATGACCCGCGGCAGTCTCACCACCTTCAGCATCGCCAATGACGTGGCCAAGTACTTCGCCATCATTCCGGCCATGTTCGTGGCCAACTATCCGCAGCTGGGCGCGCTCAACGTGATGCGCCTGACCAGTCCCGATTCGGCCATCATGTCGGCGGTGATCTTCAATGCGCTGGTGATCGTGGGACTGATCCCGCTGGCCCTGCGTGGCGTGCGCTATCGCGCGCTGGGTGCGGCCGTGCTCCTGCGCCGCAACCTGCTGATCTATGGCGTGGGTGGCTTGCTGGTGCCGTTCGTGGGCATCAAGCTGATCGACCTGCTGCTGACCGCCTTCGGTCTGGTCTGAACCCGATTACGACTCTCAAGGAAAGTCACATGAAAACCTCGACTCCCCATCCGCTGCGTCCGGCCATCACGCTTTTCATCCTGTTGGGCGTGTTGCTGGGCGGCCTGTATCCGTTGCTGGTGACCGGTCTGGCGCAAGCCTTCTTCCCGCAGCAGGCCAATGGCAGCCTGATCGAACGCCAGGGCCAGGTGGTCGGCTCGGAACTGATCGGCCAGAACTTCACCAGTCCGGCTTATTTCTGGGGCCGCCCCTCGGCCGCTGGTACCTTCCCCAACAATGGCATGGCCTCCGGCGGCAGCAACCTGGGCCCGACCAACCCGGCCCTGAAGCAGGCCGCTGAAGACCGCGCCAAGGCCTTGCAGGAAGCCGATCCGGACAACAAGGGTGCGATTCCCATTGACTTGCTGACGGCCTCGGCCAGCGGCCTGGATCCGCACATCAGCCCGGCCGCGGCCGAGTACCAGGCCGGTCGCGTCGCCCGTGCGCGTGGCATCACGGTGGAGCAGGTGCGTGCGCTGGTGCGCGTCAACAGCGAGGCGCCGCAATGGGGCTTGTTCGGTGAACCGCGCGTCAATGTGCTCAAGCTGAACCTGGCGCTGGATGCGGCCGCACCCATGCCCAAGACGGAAGCGGCCAAGTAAGCCCTTCGCTGTCTGCAGGATGGCCGGTGGCACGCAACCCGCGTGCCACTGGCTTTTTGCCACTACAATGCAGCAACCCTGAACGCCCGATATGAACACCCGCCCCGATCCCGACGACCTGCTGGAACGCGTGATGCGCGACGAAGAGCGCCAGGCGCGCGGCCGCCTGAAGATCTTCTTCGGCTTCTCGGCCGGTGTCGGCAAGACCTTCGCCATGCTGGAAGCCGCCCAGGCGCTGGTCGCGCAAGGCACGGACGTGATCGCCGGCGTGGTCGAGACCCATGGCCGCGCCGAGACCGAGGCCCAGCTTGCCGGCCTCGCGCGCCTGCCCATGCGCATGGTGCCCTACCGTGATCGCCAGCTGCCCGAGTTCGACCTGGATGCCGCACTGGAGCGCAAGCCCGGCGTGATCCTGGTCGACGAACTGGCGCACTCCAACGTGCCCGGCTCGCGCCATGCCAAGCGCTGGCAGGACATCGACGAACTGCTGCGTGCCGGCATCGATGTCTACACCACCCTCAACGTGCAGCACATCGAAAGTCTCAACGACGTGGTCGGCCAGATCACCGGTATCCGCGTCTTCGAGACGGTGCCCGATCATGTCTTCGATGAAGCCGACGATGTCATGCTGGTGGATATTCCGCCCGATGAATTGCTGGCCCGCCTGCAGCAGGGCAAGGTCTACCTGCCGCAGCAGGCCGAGAAGGCCGGGCGCCATTTTTTCCGCAAGGGCAACCTGATCGCGCTGCGCGAGATTGCCTTGCGCCGTACCGCCGACCGGGTCGACGCCGACATGCGCCAGTACCGCGCCGACCGCTCCATCGCCCAGCTGTGGCAGGCGCGCGAGCGCATCGTGGTGGCGGTCGGCAGCGGGGCCGGCGAGGAACGCCTGATCCGCGAAGCGGCCCGCCTGGCCGCCAAGCTGCAGGCCGAATGGCTGGCAGTCCACGTGGATCTGCCGGGCCAGCGCCAGGCGATGGAGGCGCGCGAACGCGTGGTCTCCTATCTGAAACTGGCGCAATCCCTGGGTGCGGAAACGGCCAGCATCAGCGGTGAGGAATTGTCCGCCGCGTTGCTGCAATTCGCCCGCAGCCGCAATGCCGGCAAGCTGGTGATCGGCCAGGAGGAGGGCGGCCTGCGCCACTTGCTGCGCTGGCCGCGCGGCACTCTGGCCCAGCGCATCGCGCGTAGCGGTGGCGAGATCGACCTCTACACCATCGCCCGCAGCCGCACCCGCGTGCAGCAGGAACAGGCCCGCACCGACAGTGCGGCCAGCGCCGCCGAAGCCCTGCTCACCCGCCGCCGCCGCACGCGTGGCACGCTGTGGGCCGTGGCCAGTTGCATGGCCACCACGACGCTGGCCTTCGTGCTCGATGGCAAGCTGCATCCGGCCAACGTCATCATGCTGTACCTCGTGGGTGTGATGCTGGTGGCGATGCGCTATGGCCGCGCGGCTTCGGCGCTGGTGTCGGTGCTGTCCGTGTTGTCCTTTGATTTCTTCTTCGTCGATCCGCGTTTTTCCATCACGGTGTCGGACGCGCAGTACCTGCTGACGCTGGCGGTGATGCTGGCGGTGTCGCTGTTCATCAGCTCGCTCACCGCGCGCCTGCGCCGCCAGGCCAGCGTGGCCATGCAGCGTGAAGGACGCGCCGCCAATCTCTACATGCTGGGCAAGGAATTGTCGGCGCTGCTGACGCTGGACCAGATCCTGGAAATCGGCCGCCGCCATCTGGCCGCCGTGTTCGGGGCGCGCATCGCCTTCTTCCTGCCCGACAGCGCCGACCAGCTGCGCCTGGCCGAGCCCGAGCAGGACAGCGGCGGTCCGCACGTCCTCAAAAGCGTGGACGCGGGCGTGGCGCAATGGGTCTACGACAACGGCCAGGCCGCCGGCAAGGGCACGGCCACCTTGCCCTCGGCAGCGGCGCTGTACCTGCCGCTGACGGCCACCATGCGCACGCGTGGCGTGCTGGCCTTTGCCATCGAAGGCGCCAGTGAAGAGGAGCGCCAGCTGGCTGCCGCGCAACTGGCCCTGCCCGAGAACCGCCAGATGCTGGAAATTTTCTGCTCGCAGATCGCCATGGCCATCGAGCGCCTGCACTATGCCGAGGTGGCCCAGGATGCGCTGGTGACCATGGAATCGGAACGCCTGCGCAATTCGCTGCTCTCGGCCATCTCGCATGATCTGCGCACGCCGCTGACCTCGCTGGTGGGCAGTGCCGACGTGCTGGCCGCCAACGAGCGCCTGGATGAGGATGCCCGCGCCATGGCGCGCACCATCAGCGAACAGTCGCAGAAGATGGTCGGGCTGATGAACAACCTGCTGGACATGGCGCGCCTGCAGGCAGGCGTGGTGACCTTGAATCGCCAATGGAATGCATTGGAAGAGTTGACCGGCTCGGCCCTGCGCCTGCTCTCCAAAGCACTGGAAGGACGCCAGGTGGAAACGCGCATCGCACCCGACCTGCCGCTGTTGCGCGTCGATGCGGTATTGCTGGAACGCGTGCTGGCCAACCTGGTGGAAAACGCCATCAAGTATTCGCCCGCCGGCAGCCCCATTGCCATCAGTGCGCATGTGGAAGAAAGCGATGGCCAGCCCCAGGTCAAGGTGTGCGTGAGCGACCATGGGCGCGGCTTCCCGCCGGCCATGACGCAGCACGCCTTTGAAAAATTCACGCGCGGCGACAATGAATCGTCCACCCCCGGCGTCGGCCTGGGCCTGGCGATCTGCCGCGCCATCATCGAGGCGCATCAGGGCCGCATCTGGATCGCGCCGCAGGAAGCCGGGCAGGGTGCGACCGTCTGCTTCATGCTGCCGGTGGAAACGCAACCCGCCCTGCCGGAGGAATAAGGACACCCCATGCAAGAACACGCAGGCAACATCGTCTTCATCGAAGATGATCCGCACATCCGCAAACTGGTCAGGAGTGCGCTCGAACAGGAGGGCTTCATCGTCCACGAAGCCAAGAGCGCACGCGAAGGCGTCACCGAAGCCGGGACCCGCAAGCCCGACCTCATCATCCTCGACCTCGGTCTGCCCGATGGCGACGGCAAGCAGGTCATCAGCGAGATCCGCAACTGGAGCAGCGTGCCCATCGTGATCCTCTCGGCCCGCACGCAGGAGTCCGAGAAGGTGGAAGCGCTCGATGCCGGCGCCGACGACTACCTGGTCAAGCCCTTCGGCATGCCCGAGCTGCTGGCCCGCATGCGCGCGCAATTGCGCCGCCATGCGCGGGCGTCAGGCGCAGGGCAGTCCAGCGGCCGCTATCGTCTTGGGGATGTGGTGGTGGACCTGCCGGCCCGCAGCGTGAGCCGCAACGGCGAGGCGCTGCACCTGACGCAGATCGAATATCGTCTGCTGGCCACCCTGCTGCGCGATGCCGGGCGCGTCATCACGCACCGCCAGTTGCTGGTGGCCGGATGGGGACCTTCGCATGCGGAGGATGGCCACTACCTGCGCATCTACATGCAGCGCCTGCGCCAGAAACTGGAGCGGGATGCGGCCCAGCCGGTGCACATCCTCACCGAAATCGGCGTGGGCTATCGGGTAGCCGATGTGGTGGCCGAATGAAACTGCAGTGAACCGGCCTCAGGGCCAGTTCAGCAGCGGCAGGGCCAGTACCACCATCACGATGCAGCCCAGATTGAGCAGCAGACGCTGGCGCTTGAGCACGAACGAGAGCAGCCACGCCCCGGCCAGAAAGACGATGAAGTTGGCCAGGTATTGCTTGCCCGCAGCGGCCACCGGCAACTCCGGCGCATCGGCCAGTCCGGAGAATTTCCAGGCGCAGACCAGGGCGGCCAGCACGGCGCAGTTGAAATAGGTATTGACGGTCGGGAAGCTTTCTTCCAGATGATCGGAGACCTCCACGCTCTCGCAGCGGCCTTCGCGATAGAGCGCTTCCAGCCAGTGCCGCTCGCCACGCCAGCGATAGAGCAGGGTGCCGTCTTCGCGCGTCTCCTGGGCATGGGGTGTGCCGAGCCGCGTGTTCATGAACTCAGGTGCGGTGTTGCGCCATTCGGCGGTCTGCGCGGCGCGGAAGCGCTGTTCCAGCGCGCGCGCCTTGCGGCGTCGGCCCAGTTGCTTCAGGGCCAGCTGGGCCAGGGCCAGGGAATTGAACAGGTAGATCCACTGCAGGATGGTGGCGTAGTCGGCTTGCATGGGCAGGTCGGTCAGTAGGGGCATCGATAAGGATGCCGCATCTTGCCGTCAGCCCGCCTGATTGTCCAGCCCGGCTGTGTGCGCAGGACCGGGAGGCCCGCCAGACGGCGGTTCTAGCGTGATATGAACCTAAAGATCCCCCCAGATATCAATCTGGCGGCGGATCTGGCCGGTGCGTGCATCGCAGATGAAGAGAACTTCCCGCAGGGCATGGCGCACCACGTAGCGGAAGTATTCGTGGTCGGTGCGGGCCACGAATTCCTCGCTCTCGATCTTGCCGGGCATGAAGGCACTGATCTGCTGTCGGCACTCGGCGCGGTGCTGCAGGGCCTGCGGCGAGGGGCCGTAGTCTTCCGGTGCGCGGTAGGGCGCAACGGCCTGGGTGAGCGGCGCGATGCTGGCGCAGAGCACGAAGATCAGCAGCGCCACCAGCACGCAGCGATAGCGGCGGCGCTGTGCGGTACGCAGGAACAGATGGCGCGGCGAGAGCGGGTGGAGGCGATCTTCGCCACGTTTCCAGTGCAGACGGCTACGCATGATGATGCACCTCCTTGTGATGTTGTCTTGTCAGAAGACGGACAGGGCTCAGAAGCTCTTGTTGACCGAAGCGATCCACTGGTTGCTGCCGATGTTCTTGCCACGCAGGGTGTAGCCGGCGTCGGGCGCATTGCTGCCGGTCCAGGCCAGCCCCAGCACGTAGCCGGAGAAGTCGCGCGTGAGGCCCAGCTTCCAGTCGGTATAGGAGAGGTTGGAAGCATTGGAGCCGGTATAGCGCTGGCGGCCGATGTGGGCCAGTCCGGTGATGCCGGCGAAGAGTTCATGCGTCACCGTCAGGTCGGCATAGGTGCTGCCGCGCGTATCGGCATTGCCGAAGGTATTGCCGGTGCTGTACGAATACTTGAAGGCGATCCACTTTGCATCCACGCCGAGGTAGACCTCGGTGGTATCGGGTTTGGTCATGCCGGCCGGATAGCTGCCGGGATAGGCGTAGTGCAGCACGCCGATGTCGCCGGTGAGCCAGTCGGTGAGCGCCGGTTTCCAGCCGCCGTAGACATCGGCTTCGAGGCTGGCCGAGGCGGCCGGGTTGGTATCCGAGATCCAGCTGATGTTGGACATCCAGACACCGGCATAGAGGCCATTGTCATGGGTCAGATCGAAGCCGCCTTGCAGGGCCGGTTTCTGGTTGGTCTGGGTGGTGCCGCGGAAGACGTACTGGCTGACGATGCCGATGTTGCCGGCCAGGTGCAGCGGAGAGGCGTTGGCATCCGGGGCGGCTGGTGCGGCTTCCTGCGCCTGGGCCGGTGCGATCACGGCGATGGCCAGCAGCGCGCCGGCGGCGGCCAGGGTAGCCAGACCGGCCAGTTGCGCATTGCGCAGGCGGCGCTGGCCCAGCGGTGCCATGTCTTGCTGTGCGGGATCCTGGATGTGTTGTTGGGTGCGGCGATTCATGATGCTGGTGGCTCCGTGGGTTGAAGAGCCGCAAGCTTAGAATCGCCGGCGTTTAATCCTGGTAAAACTTGAACCCGGTCCCGTAAACTTCACATAAAGAAGCGCCAGCTCATTCCCACTGCGGCGGCCGCTTCTCCAGAAACGCCTGTATCCCCTCCATCGCCTCCGCATCCATGATGTTGCAGGCCATCACCTCGGCTGCATGCGCATAGGCATCGGGCAGCGCCATCATCTGCTGGCGGTACACCATGGCCTTGCCGCGCGCAATCGAGATGGCAGGCTTGCTGCAGATCTCGCGCGCCAGCGCTTCGGTGGCCGCATCGAGTTCATCCGCACGCACCGCCTGGTTGATGAGCCCCCATTGCGCGGCCGTGTCGGCATCGATGAATTTGCCCGTGACCAGCATCTCGAAGGCGCGCTTGATCGGCAGGTTGCGCGTCAAGGCCACCGCCGGGGTGGAACAGAACAAACCGACGTTGATGCCCGAGACCGCAAAGCGCGCAGCCTCGCTGGCCACTGCCAGGTCGCAGGCCGCCACCAGCTGGCAGCCGGCTGCCGTGGCCAGTCCCTGTACCTTGGCGATGACCGGCACCGGCAGCGCGCGCAAGGATTGCATCAGGTGGCTGCAACGATCAAACAATTGCTGGTAATACGCCTGCTCGGGCGTGGCACGCATCTCGCGCAGGTCATGGCCGGCGCAGAAGGCGCGGCCGTTGGCGGCCAGGATCACGCAGCGTACCTGCGGGTCCTGCGCCAGTGCATCGAGCTGCGCCTGCAAGGCCTCCAGCATCGCTTCGGAGAGCGCATTGAATTGCGCCGGCCGGTTCAGGGTGAGGGTGGTGATGCCCTGGGCGTCATGGCGCAGCAACAGGTCCTGGCTTGCGTCTTGCATGGTGTCTCCTCCATTGGTGATGGGCGCCGTGTGTTGCCTTACACCATGCCCAGCAATGCTTCCAGATCTTCGTCCTCGCCCTGCGGCGCGGACATGTCGAGCACGCTTTCAATGTGGTGCAGGTGCGCCAGCATGGTCGCCACGGCGTCTTCGGTGCGGCCGGCGGAGATGGCGTCGATGATGTCGCCATGGTCGTCGTGGGTGCAGGCCGGCACCGTCGGCGAATCGTACAGCACGATGATGAGACAGGTCAGCGATGCCAGCTCGCGCATCATCTTGCTCATCACCGGGTTGTCCACCATGTCGGCGATACGGATGTGGAATTCGCCCGAGAGCCGGATGATGGCGCGCCGGTCATTGCTGGCGCGGGCCTGCGCTTCTTCGGCCACGTGGGCGCGCAACAGCGCGATGTGCTCGGGCCGCGTGTGCTCGCACAGGTGGCGCAGCAGCGCCGGTTCCAGCAGGCGGCGCGCGGCAAAGATGTTGCGCGCCTCTTCCGGCGTGGGGCTGGCCACGAAGGCGCCGCGATTGGGGATGGTCGTGATCAGGCCCTCATGCGCCAGCCGCGCCAGCACCTCGCGCACCCGCGTACGGTTCACGCTGAAGATGCCGGCCAGCTTCTCCTCGACCAGCTTGGTGCCCGGCGTGAGGCGGTGTTCCATGATGGCCCCGACGATGCGCTCATAGATGGCGTCGCCTGCCAGCGGGCGCACGCTGAAGGCCTGGCCGGGCAGGGGGCTGGTGTCCGGATGCTCGTGCTTGCTGGTTTTCTTGCGGGGGCTGCTGGCGGAAGTCGGGCGCATGGGTCTCTGTGATGACATGGGTTTGCCCGCCATGATAGCGGAAAATTGTGGGAATGGATTGTCACAAAATTGGGTAATGAATGTTGCACTCTTGCGGGGCGGATTTGTGCTCCGGCTTGGCTGGATTGGATTGCTTTGGTGCGTGCGCTCTCGTTTCTCGTCGGCAATTGAAGTCGGAAAATTCTATGGAAAAGCCCGTTGCAAAAGGGATTTGGGACGATTTCCCAAACCGTGCGACGGGCGTTTTTCAAGCTGGCACAGGCTTTGCATAAACGGTGGCAATAGAAAACAGGATTGTCACAAAATAATTCGTTCCGATGTCCACCTGGGAGAAAACCATGCAACAGCAAGTCCGCAAGTCCCCCTCCGGCCTGTTCTTCAAGGCGCTTGCCCTGGCCAGCCTCGTGGCCTGCAGTACCTTGGGCGCCGGTTCGGCCATGGCCCAGGCCAAGCCCAAGATCAAGCTGGCCTATGCCAAGTGTGCGCATTGCATGTCCATGGCCATGGTGCCGGGGCTGGCGCAGAACGTGGAGATCGAAGGCATCAACTTCACCGCCGGCAGCGATGCGCTGACTGCGCTGGTCTCCAAGAGCGTGGACATCGCCCAGGTCACCTACCTGGCCTACGTCAGCGGTCTGGACAAGGGCTTTGACCTGGTGGCCGTGTCGGGCCAGGTCAACGGCGGTTCGGAGATGCTGGTCGGCAAGGACAGCAAGCTGGCCTCGGATGACTGGGCCGGCCTCAAGAAGCTGATCGCGCAATACAAGGCCGAAGGCAAGCCCTTCCGCATCGCCGCCTCGCGCGGCAATGCGCAGGACCTGCACATGCGCGGCGAACTGGCCGGCCACGGCATCGATCCGTCCAAGGACGTGCAGTTCGTCAACATCCCCAATCCCTCGGACCACGCCGCCGCACTCTCGCGCGGCGAGGTGGAACTGATCTGCTCGGTCGAACCCTTCGCGTCGCAGATCCGCATGACCGGGGTTGGCAAGCATTTTGCGTATCCGTATGACCAGGCGGCGGGGCGTCTGACCAACCTGATCGTCACCCGTTCGGATGTCATCAAGGAGCATCCGGCCGAGGTCAAGGAAACCGTGGCCGCCGTGGTCAGGCTGGTGGATGGCCTGCAGAAGGACAAGCAGGGCTGGATCAACAGCATCGTCAAGGGCACCGGCCTCGATCCCAAGATCGCCACCGAAGCCCTCAACAATGCCTATCCCGACTACCGCATGTACCGCACGCAAACCAAGGCCATCGCCGGGATGATGAAGGATCTGAAATACGTTTCTACCGACGTCTCTGCGCTGGCCGAGAAGAACATGGACTACAGCTTCCTGATGAGCGTGACCGGCAAGCCCAAGACCGAACTGGGTTATTGATCCAGCACCCCACAGCATTGAAGGAATCATCATGAGCGGATGGAAACAATCCCTGTCGGAAGCCAAGTGGCGCTTTGCGGTGCCGCTGTTGCTGGTGCTGTTCTGGGAGGCCTTCTCCCGCTCGGGCGTGATTCCGGCGTCGCTGCTGCCGGCACCCTCGCGGGTGTTCGCCACCTGGATGGACTGGATCTTCGGCATCAATGAAGCGGCCCAGGACAGCAGCGGCAAATGGATCTACGACGCCATGGCCAGCTGCCTGCGCGTGACCGCCGGCTACCTCATCGCGGCGCTCTCGGGCATCGCCCTGGGCGTGGCCATCGGTTGGTGGCGCTGGGTCGAGCGCACCATCGAACCGACGGTGCAGATGCTGCGGCCGATTCCGCCGGTGTCGTGGATTCCGCTGGCCATCATCTGGTTCGGCATCGCCAACAAGCCGGCCATCTTCCTGGTGTTCCTGGGGGCCTTCTTCCCGATCCTGATGAATACCGTCCACGGCGTCAAAACCGCCGACCGCAATCTGCTGCGCGCAGCCGCCATGGCCGGTGCCAAGCAGAGCCAGTTGCTGCGTTTCGTGATCCTGCCGGCGGCCATGCCCAGCATCTTTGCGGGCCTGCGCATCGGCATCGGCAGCGCCTGGATGCTCACCGTCACCGCCGAGATGGTGGCCGTCAAGAGCGGGCTCGGCTATGCGCTGTGGGATTCGTATTACTTCCTGCGCTATGACCTGGTGATCGCGGCCATGATCAGCATCGGCCTGCTGGGTTTCCTGGCCGACTGGATCCTCAAGCAGATCATGCATTCCATGCTGCGCTGGCAGCACGTGGCCACCGTGCAGGGCAAGGCCTGAGCACGCATTCAACCATCAAGGACATCGCATCATGGCATTCATCGAATTGAACGATATCGTCAAGGTCTTCAAGGACCGCAAGCGCGGCACCGACATGCTGGCCATCGACCACGTGAGCCTGCGTCTGGAGAAGAAGGAATTCCTCTGCCTGCTCGGCCCCTCCGGTTGCGGCAAGTCCACGCTGCTGAACATGATCGCCGGTTTTGAATTCCCGACCAGCGGCGTGGTCACGGTGGCCGGCAAGCCCATCACCGGCCCCGGCGCGGATCGCGGCATGGTGTTCCAGCAGGCCAACCTCATGCCCTGGCTGCCGGTGTGGGACAACGTCGCCTTCTCGCTCAAGCTGCAGGGCAAGAGTGCGGCCGAGCGGCGCGCGGTGGCCCAGCCCTTCATCGAGACGGTCAAGCTCAAGGGCTTCGAGAACCACTATCCGAGCGAACTCTCGGGCGGCATGGCGCAGCGTGTCGGCATTGCCCGCGCGCTGTTGCAGAACCCCTCGGTGATCCTGATGGACGAACCCTTCGCCGCCCTCGATGCGCAGACCAAGATGGAAATGCAGGAAGAACTGGTGGCCCTGTGGCAGCGCTATGAGGGCACCATCGTCTTCGTCACCCACAGCGTCGACGAAGCCCTGATCCTGGCCACCAAGGTGGCGGTGATGACGCATCGTCCGGGTCGCATGCGCGAGCTGATCGACATCGACCTGCCGCGTCCGCGCGATACCACCACGCCCGAATTCAACCAGTACAAACGCCACGTGCTGAGCCTGATCCGCGAGGAATCGGCGCTGGCCCATGCCGACGCTGCACTGCTGGCAGCCTGAAAGGAAAACCAATGATCCCCCGCACCCTGCTCGGCATGCTCACGCCGTCCTCCAATACCACGCTGGAGCCGGTCACCACCGCCATGCTGGCCGATATCCCGGAAGCCAGCGCCCACTTCGGCCGCTTCCGCGTGACCGAGATCGCGCTGTCCAACCAGGCGCTGGCGCAGTTCGATGACAGCGAAATCCTGCGCGCCGCCGAACTGCTCTCGCATGCCAAGGTTGGCAGCATCGCATGGAATGGGACGTCCTCGGGCTGGCTGGGTTTCGATGCCGATGAGCGCCTGTGCCGCCGCATCACCGAAGCCACCGGCATCCCGGCCTGCACCTCGGTACTGGCCCTGAACGAGATCTTCGATCTCACCGGGGTGAAGCGCTTCGGGCTGGTCACGCCTTACCTGGACGACGTGCAGGCCGCCATCATCAAGAACTATGCGGCCTCGGGCCTGGAGTGCGTCTCCGAACGCCACCTGCGCAAGCAGGACAATTTCTCCTTCTCCGAAGTGGGCGCGCAAGAGCTGCGCGCCATGGTGCATGAGGTGGCCAAAGACAAGCCGCAGGCCATCACCATCTTCTGCACCAACCTGCGCGGCGCACCGCTGGTGGAAGAACTGGAGCGCGAGGTCGGCATCCCGATCTACGACACCATCTCCACCGTGGTCTGGAAATCGCTGCAGCAGGCCGGTGCCGATCCCTCGCGCATTCGCGGCTGGGGCAGCCTGTTCCGCGACGTGCGCTAACGCTCACGCCGGCGCGGGCACCGGCCGCACCGGCGGCTTCTTCCATTTTCAACTTCAGTCTCACGCCCCGGCGCATGCCGGCGGCGCGGGGTGAACCACGCTTGTTCGAAAGGAATACGGATGGACAGCTTTGACCTGGTGATCCGCAACGGCACTGTTGCAACGGCCTCCGACATCATGCAATGCGACGTCGGCATCAAGGACGGCAAGGTCGCCATGCTGGGACGGGGCCTGCCGCCCGGCCGCGAGGAGATCGATGCCAGCGGCAAGCTGGTGCTGCCCGGCGGCGTGGATGCCCATTGCCACCTGGACCAGCCGATGGAGGAGGGCCTGCGCATGGCCGACGATTTCCGCAGCGGCACCATCTCGGCCGCCTGCGGCGGCACCACCACGGTGATCCCGTTTGCGGCCCAGGCGAAGGGCGGCTCGCTGCGAGCGGCCGTGGAGGATTATCATCGCCGCGCCGAGGGCAAGGCGGTGATCGACTATGCCTTCCACATGATCGTCAGCGACCCCAGCGAGGAGGTCCTCAAGAACGAACTGCCGCAACTGGTGCGCGAGGGCTATACCTCCTTCAAGATCTACATGACCTATGACGATCTCAAGCTCAATGACCGCCAGATCCTGGACCTGCTGGCGCTGGCGCGGCGGGAAGGCGCGCTGGTCATGGTGCATGCGGAAAACGCCGACTGCATCGGCTGGCTCACCGAACAGCTGGAAGAGGCCGGCCTGACCGCGCCGAAGTATCACGCCCACTCGCGCCCGATGATGGTCGAGCGCGAAGCCACCCATCGCGCCATTGCGCTCTCGGAGCTGGTGGATGTGCCCATCCTGATCGTGCATGTCTCCGGCCGCGAGGCCATCGAACAGATCCGCTGGGCGCACGGCCACGGCCTGCGCATCCACGCCGAGACCTGCCCGCAGTACCTGGTGCTGACGGCGGATCACCTCGATGACGGCTACCACGGTGCCAAGTGCGTCTGCAGCCCGCCGCCGCGCGACAAGGCCAACCAGCAATACGTCTGGGATGGCCTGGCCAGCGGGCTGTTCACGGTCTTCTCTTCGGACCATGCGCCTTTCCGCTACGAGGATCCGCAAGGCAAGAAGCCGGGCGGCAAGGAGGTGCCGTTCCGCTACATCCCCAATGGCACGCCGGGACTGGAGACGCGCATGCCCATCCTGTTCTCCGAAGGCGTGGGCAAGGGCCGCATCGATCTCAACCGCTTCGTGGCCCTGACCGCCACCGACCCGGCCAAGATGTATGGCCTCTATCCGCGCAAGGGCACCATTGCCATCGGCAGCGATGCCGACATCGCCGTCTGGGATCCGCATCGCCAGGTCACGGTCAGCAACAGCATGCTGCATCACGACGTCGACTACACCCCCTATGAAGGCATGCAGCTGACGGGCTGGCCGGTGCTCACGCTCTCACGCGGCGAGATTGTCTGGCGCGATGGCGAGGTGCTGGGCACACCGGGGCGCGGGCAATTCCTTCCTTGCGGCTTGCCGGATCCGGCTCGGCCCAAGGTGCAGATTCCTGAATAACAGGAATTTATAAATAATTTATCGATTAATTGTCAGTTTGGCCTTTAGCGCGCGTGTTGCAAGCCGTAATCTGCATGGGGGGAGGATCGCCATGCATTGCCTGGCGGCAAGCTGGGGCCGCATGGTCGTGTCATTCCCGCCAATGACGTTCCGTTCGACATTTCCGACAACGACCACGCCTCCACGCCCATGATGAATCGACTCTCGCTGAAGAAAAAACTCTGGCTACCTTTGGTGTTTTCCTGGATAGCCTTGCTGTTCCTCTCCGTCTGGCACGCCTACCAGACCCGTGATTTGCAGATCGCCGAGCGCCAGCGCGGCCTGGAGGACGTGACCGAAATGGCCTATACCACCGTGGCCGGCTTCGCCAAGCTGGAGGCCGACGGCAAGCTCTCCCGCGCCGAGGCGCAGCAGGGCGCCATCGCCCGCGTGCGCGACCAGCGCTATACCGGTGACGGCTACGCCACCCTGGTGGGTGCGGACTCCACCATCGTCATGCATCCCATCAACACCAAGCTCGATGGCCGCAACATGCTCTCCTTCAAGGATGCCAAGGGCAACGAACTCTACAAGATGATCGCCGCAGCCGGTGCCTCGCCGGCCGGCAAGGGCTTCCTCGAATACTGGTGGCCGCGCCCCGGCAGCGACAAGCCCAGTCCCAAGATGGGCTTCGTCAAGCGTTTCAAGCCCTGGAATTGGGACCTGATCTGCAGCGTCTATTCCGATGACATCGAGGCCGACTTCCGCCGCGCCCTGGTACAGGCCGTCGTGGTACTGGTGGCCTTGGGCGTGCTGCTGTCCATCATCGCCGGACTGGTCTCGCGCAACATCTTCCGCTCCATCGGCGGCGAGCCCGCCGAAGCCGCCGAGATGGCCCGCAAGATCGCCGGCGGCGACCTCACCGGCACCATCCGCACCAGCGGCGGCGACCAGCACAGCCTGGTGGCGGCCGTGGCCTACACGCGTGACCGCCTGGTCGATACCGTGCAGGGCATCCAGGGCGCGACCACCTCCATCAAGACCTCGGTCGATGAAATCGCCAATGGCAACATGGACCTCTCCAACCGCACCGAGCAACAGGCCGGTTCGCTGGAGGAGACTGCCTCCGCAATGGAAGAACTGACCTCCACCGTCAAGCAGAACGCCGCCAATGCCCAGCACGCCAACGAGCTGGCCTCGGGGGCTGCCAAGGTGGCGATTCAGGGCGGCGAAGTGGTGGGGCAGGTGGTGCAGACCATGGCCTCCATCAATGCCTCCTCGCGCAAGATCGTGGACATCATCAGCGTCATCGACGGCATCGCCTTCCAGACCAATATCCTGGCCCTGAATGCCGCCGTGGAAGCGGCGCGCGCCGGTGAGCAGGGGCGCGGCTTTGCTGTCGTGGCGTCCGAAGTGCGCTCGCTGGCCCAGCGTTCGGCCGCAGCTGCCAAGGAGATCAAGCAGCTGATCGATGACTCGGTCGGCAAGGTCGATGCCGGTACCCATCTGGTGCAGCAGGCCGGGCAGACCATGCAGGAAGTGGTGGCCAGCATCCAGGGCGTCTCCACGGTCGTCAGCGAAATCGCCACCGCCAGCCACGAGCAGAGCGCCGGCATCGAACAGGTCGGTGAAGCCATCACCCAGATGGATGAAACCACCCAGCAGAATGCCGCCCTGGTGGAACAGGCCGCCGCCGCCGCGCAGTCGCTGCAGGAGCAGGCCGACAAGCTGGTCAATCTGGTCGGCGTCTTCACCCTGGATCGACCGGGGCAGGGGGGCTTGGCCGTGCGCTGAGGCTGGGCGGCCGCCAGGCCGCTTTTTCTTTCATATCGACCAAAAGCGGGGCGGTTGCTGCGGGACGGCAGGCCGCCCCTTTTACATGGGGCGGTCGGCGGCCCGCAGTGGTGCATGCTGCACCAAATGCGTTATCGCGGATAAATAATTTTCAAAAATGCGATTTGGCAGCAGGAAGTGCTGCCAGGGCCGTTTCCTGCCATCAAATACGGCAGCACTATTGGCCGCCTCTTCTCTACCATGGGAGCCGTTTGGATGCGCTGCAGCATGCCTGCTGCGGCGCGCCGTTTCCCCTCTGGAGCCCCTGATGTCCACCGCCATTGCCGCACCCGCCCGATCCGCCAGCCCCGCTTCCTCCCGGCCGCAGCCGATGAGCCGGCTGTTCCTGGTGTGCGTGGTGGTGGCGATCTGCATCTGGGGCGGCAACTGGCCGGTGATGAAGTTCGGCAGCCAGTTCATCCCGCCGCTGTGGTTTGCGGCCAGCCGTTTCCTGTCGGCGGCCATCCTCAGTTTCATCATCGCCGCGGCCCTGGGCAAGCTGCGCCTGCCCACCCGCCAGGAGTGGCCGGTGGTGGCCGGGGTGGGCGTGCTGCAGATGGGCTTGTTCACGGCGCTGGTGACCGGCGCGCTGCACTTCGTCATGCCGGGCCGCGCTTCGCTGATCGCCTATGCCACCTCGATCTGGGTGGTGCCGGGCGCAGCGCTGGTGTTGAAGCACAAGCTGAGCACCCAGCAATCGCTGGCCACCGTCTGCAGCTATGCGGGCATGGCGGTGATCGTGCTGCCGGCACTGCTGCATGCGGACATGCACAGCATGATCGGCTACCTGATGCTGGGCGCGGCGTCGCTGTCCTGGGCCATGAACATCCTGCAGATCAAGATGACGCCGGGCGTGAAGCTGGACTTCGACCTGCTGCCCTGGCAGACCCTGGTGGCCGCCGTGCCGCTGTGCGTGCTGGCCTTGCTGGTGGATGGTGCGCCGACTTTCCTGGCCGATCCGCACTCCTGGGGCGTGATCGCCTACACCGGTCCGCTGGCCACTGCGCTGACCTTCCTGATCGTGCTGCAGATGACCCAGCGCCTCTCGCCGGTGACGGTGTCGGTGTGCATGCTGGGGGTGCCGGTGGTGGGACTGACGCTGTCCTCGTTGATCTTCGGCGAGACGCTCTCGGCGGACCTGCTGCTGGGCATGGGCCTTCTGTGCCTGGGCCTGGTGTTGCCGGCGCTGCCTTCGCTGGGTTTGCGTCGCGTGCTCAGCAAGGCTTGATGTTTTCTACTAGCGATCGGTGAGATAACGCGCAACGCGCTCACCGAGCAATTCACGCAGGGCACGCACGGTGGGCGAGAGGCTCATGCGATGCGTGCAGACCAGGTTCAGCGGTGACGCCTCGCCCTGGTAATCCTCCATCAGCGCTTCCAGTTTTCCGTTGCGCAGGTCGGCCAGCACGTCCAGCCGCGACTTGTAGGCAATGCCCCGGCCCTCCACGGCCCAGCGGTGTACCAGTTCGCCATCGTCGCAGACGCGGTCGCCGCTGACCTGCACTTGTACCGGCGTACCGTCCTTGAAGAAGGTCCATTGCGAATGCAGCATGTCCGACAGCAGATAGCGCAGGCAATTGTGCTGGCGCAGGTCGGCCGGCGTGCGCGGGCGGCCGTGGCGAGCCAGGTAATCGGGCGAGGCGCACAGCACGCGGCGGTTGTCCGGGGCCAGGGGCAGGGCCACCAGGCTGGAATCTTCCGGCGGGCTGTAGCGGATCGCCACCTCTACCGGCTGGCGGAACATGTCGGCCACGCGGTCGCTGATGCGCACCTGCAGGCTCACTGCCGGATGCTGGGCGAGGAATTCATCGAGCCACTGGCACATCAGGTTGCGCCCGAGATCGGAGGGCACCGACAGTGACAGGTTGCCGCCGACAACGCGCCGGCCATGGGCCACGGCATCGCGTCCGGCATTGACTTCGGCCAGCACGTTGCGGGCGTATTGCAGGTAGCGTTCGCCGTCGGGTGTCAGGCGCAGGCTGCGGGTGGAGCGCGCCAGCAGGCGTGCGCCGAGTTCGCCTTCGAGGCGTTTCATGGCGGCACTGGCCACGGCCGGGGTGACATCGTGTTGACGGGCGGCAGCGGAGAGGCTGCCGTTGTCGGCGGCACAGACGAAGATGGCAAGGTCTTCCAGGCGGATCATGAGCGGGAACGATGAAGAAGACGAATCAACGCGCTCATTCTACTTTCAATTTATTTTTGAAAATGTTTCTGCCACGCTCCGCTTTTTTGAAACCGCATCCTGCCCGATGATGTCATTCAAGCCGCAGTCGATCATTGATGCGCATTTCAGAGCATTAAGCAAAATTGAATGCTCAACGCCAACACCATTAAACGCAAGGAACCCCCATGAGCCTGCTCCACGCCGCCCGCAAACGCCACTCCACCAAGGCCTTCGATCCCAGCCGCAAGGTCCCCGAGAACATCATCGCCGAACTGCGCGAGCTGCTGCGCCTGGCCCCGTCTTCGGTGAATTCGCAGCCCTGGCATTTCGTGGTGGCTTCCAGCGATGCCGCCAAGGCCCGCATCGGCAAGGCTGCCGAAGCCGGTTATCCCTACAACCTGCCCAAGATCCTGAATGCCTCGCACGTGCTGGTGCTGTGCGCCCGCACCGGCATCAGCGAACCGCACCTGGAAGCCCTGCTGGAAAAGGAAGAAGCCGACGGCCGTTTCGTCAACGCCGAGGCCAAGGCCGGCCAGCGCGGTTCGCGCCTGCTCTACAGCAACCTGCATCGCTATGAACTGAAGGATGCCCAGCACTGGATGGAAAAGCAGGTCTACCTGGCCCTGGGCACGCTGCTGCTGGGCGCGGCCGAACTGGAAGTGGATGCGGTGCCGATGGAAGGTTTCAATGCCAAGGTGCTGGACGAAGAACTGGGCCTGCGCGAAAAGGGCTTCACCAGTGTCGTGCTGGTGAGCCTGGGCTACAGCGGTGCCGAGGACTTCAACGCCAAGCTGCCGAAGTCGCGCCTGGCGGCCGAGACCGTCTTCACCGATCTGTAATCGGCAGCACGCGCTGGTCCCTCACACCTGATGGATCAGCGCATTGGCTGCCTGCTGCAAAGCGGGCAGCACGCGCGCCAGTGTTTGTTCCTGCGATTCCACTGCCAGCGGAAAACTGAGACTGAGCGCGCCCACGACCTTGGCATGCCGATTCTTGAGCGGCACCGCAATGCCGCGCACACCGGTCTGCAATTGCTGCTCCACCAGCGCATAACCCTGCTGGCGCGCCTGTGCGATCAGCTCGTAGAGACGATCCGGATCGGTGATGGTGTGCGGCGTGAAGGGCGTCATGGCACAGGTGGCCAGCCACTCGCGCACCTGCTGCTCGGGCAGCGCGCCCAGCATCACGATGCCCGGGGAGGCCAGTTGCGCCGGCACCCGTGCGCCCAGCACGAAGCCGGTGGTCATTACGCGTGAAGTACCATTGCGCGCGATGAAGACCAGGTCCCAGCCATCGAGCACGCTGGCATAGACGGCCTCGCCGGTCTGCCCGGTGATCTGCTGCAGGTGCGGTTGCAGGATGCGCGGCAGCGGTGCCGAATCGAAATACGACCAGCCCACTTTCAGCACCCTGGGCGTCAGGGCGAAGGTCTTGCCTTCGCTGTGCAGGTAGCCCAGGTGTTCCAGCGTGAGCAGGTAGCGCCGCGCGGCCGTGCGCGAAAGCCCGGTGCGGGCCGCGACTTGCGCCGAGGTCATGCGCTGGTTGTCGTAGTCGAAGGCTTCCAGGATCAGCAAGCCCTTCTCCAGTCCGGCGATCCAGTCGCGCCGGGCCAGGCCGCCTTCGCCGGCCTCGCTGCCATCTTCCGGCGCGTCGATTTTCTCCACATCGCTCATCGCGGATTCCTCTTGTGCATGGTCCTCATACCCACATCATCAGCGTGTTGGCCGTGGTCTGCAGGGCCGGCACGCCGCGCGCGATGGCGTCCTCGCGCGAGCAGGCGGCGATGTTGGAGGTCACGCTCAGGGCGCCGATGACGCGGCCATTGCGGTTCTTCACCGGAATGGCGATGCCGCGCATGCCCATCTCGAACTGGTTCTCGGTAATGCCGTAACCCTGCTTGCGCATGGTGACGATCTCGGCAAAGAGCGCGGCCTTGTCGGTCATGGCCATGTGGGTGTGCGGGATCAGGGTCACGCGGTCGAGATAGGCGGTGATCTCCGCATCCTCGCGCATGCCCAGCAGCACCCGGCCGGCCGTGGTGGTGTAGGCCGGCAGGCGCGTGCCGGGTTCGAAACCGGCATTGACCAGCTGCGCGGCCGTGACGCGGGTGACATAGACGATCTCGTCGCCATCGAGCAGCGAGAAGTTGGTGGACTCCTGCAGCTGCTGCGTCAGTCGCTGCAGGAAGGGCACCACCGCGCGCGGCACCCGCGCCGATTCCAGATAGGACTGGCCCAGGTTCAACAGGCGCGGCATGAGCCAGAATTTCTTGCCGTCCGAGGCCGCCATGCCGGTATGCACCAGCGTCAGCAGATAGCGGCGCGCAGCGCTGCGGGTCAGGCCCACGCGCTCGGCCACTTCGCTGGCGGTCAGCTGCGGCGACTCGCTGGTGAAGGCCGTGATGACGTCAAAACCCTTCATCAATCCTTCGATCAGGTCTCGCTTCTGGATGTCCAGTTCTACCGAGTTTTGGTCGATCATCGTAAAAAAAGTCCAGAAATGAGTGATTGGCGAACAAGTTGCGCGATTATCGCACGCTTTGCTTCATATCGGCCTTTTTGCAGGGGGTGGGCTTGGCTATACTCGGCTCCGAGACAAATCATCGGGATCATGATGAACACCATAGAAAACAATCCTGTCCCCACCAATCCGCTGGGCATCGATGGCATCGAGTTCATCGAATACGCCACCACCGAGCCGCTGGCGCTGGGTGCCGTGCTGGAGCGCATGGGCTTCGAACAGGTCGGCCGCCATCGCTCGCGCGAAGTGGTGCTCTACACGCAAGGCGAGATGAACGTGATCGTCAACGCCGACGTGTCGGCCTGGTCCGGTTTCGACCATGAGGTGCAGGCCACCAACCTGAGCGCCATCGCGCTGCGCGTGCGCGACGCCAACGAGGCCTATCGCCGCGTGACCGAACTGGGGGCCTGGCCCATTCCCACCCGCGCCGGGGCGATGGAACTGAACATCCCGGGCGTGCATGGCTGTGGCGACTCCATCATCTACTTCGTCGACCGCTATCGCGACTTCTCCATCTACGACGTCGACTTCAAGCCCTCCAGCCAGGAGCGGCGCAAGACCACGGCGCTGTCGGGCATGCATTTCTTCGGCCTGGTGCAGGCCGTGGGGCCGGAGCGCACGCGTGAATGGATCGACTTCTATTCGTCATTGATGGGATTTTCGGTGCTGCCCGAGGGGCAGTTCTTCGGCATCCTGCCCAAGGGCAACCTGCTGGCCAGCCCCTGCCGCCAGTTCTACATCCAGCTGGTGGAACCCCCCGAAGGCACCGAAGACATCCAGTGGGAAGAAGAGTGGCTGCGCCTCGGCCTGGGCACGCCCGACGTGCTGCAGGCGGTGCGGCAATTGCAGGAGCGCGGCGTGATCTTCGTCGACCGCGCGCCTACCCAGATCAGCGAGCGCGGTGCGCTCACCCAGCTTTACAAGGGCGGCGTCAGTTTTGAACTGGTCCGCAGCCAGAAAGACAAGAACTGAGACCATGAAGGAAATCACAGGCACCACCCGCATCTTCCCCGTGATCGGCTGGCCGGTGGAACAGGTGAAGGCACCGACTCTGTTCAACGCGTATTTCAAGCGCCACGGGCTGGATGCGCGCGTGATCCCGTTCAAGATCGAACCGGAGCGCTACTGCGAAGCCGTGCGCATGTTCATGAAGACGGAAAACGTGGGCGGCATCTTCGTCTCCATTCCGCACAAGCCCATGACCCTGGAGGCGGTCGAACAGGCCACCCTGCGCGCCCGTGTCGCCGGTGCCTGCAATGCGGTCTATCGCGATGCCGAGGGCGTGGTCTGGGGCGACCTGATCGATGGCGAAGGTTTCATCCGCGCACTGGCGCGTACCGCTGCCGACCGTCCGCTGGTGTGGAACAGGACGCGCGCCCTGGTGGTCGGCACCGGCGGCGTCGGTTGCGCCATCGTCGCCTCGCTGGCCGCGCAGGGCATCGCCGAGATCAGCGTCTTCGATACCAATCGCGCCGGGGCCGAAGCCTTGCTGGCGCGCGTGGAAGCCGCCTATCCGGCGACCCGCGTGCGTTTCGCGCAGCCGGATGCCAGCGGTGTCGACCTGCTGGTGAACTGCACGCCGCTGGGCATGCACGTGGGCGACCCGATGCCCTTCGCGCTGGAAGGCGTGAGTACGGAGGCCATCGTCGCCGACTGCGGCATGAAGATCGAGATGAGCCAGTTGCTGGTGCAGGCGCAGGCCAAGGGCTGCCGCATCCAGAAGGGCAAGGAGATGCTCATCGAGCAGGCGCCGCTGTATCTCGAACTGTTCGGCTGGCCGGGCGTGGCCGCGGACGACTTCCGTCATCTGGAGGCATTGTGAACCTCGACAATTTCGGCATGGATACCATCACCCTGCCGGGTGGACTGGAATCCAAACTGGCCGCCTCCAAGGCGGCTGGTTTCTCGCAGCTCATGCTGTGGTCCAAGGATCTGGTCGGCTATCCCGGCGGGCTGGAGGCGGCCGTGAAGCTGGTGCGCGAAAGCGGCGTGCGCGTCACCGGCATCCAGGTCATGCGCGATTACGAAGGCCTGCAGGGCAGCCTGCACGACTACAAGGTGGACGTGGCCCGCAACCTGCTGCAGATCTGCAAGGCGGTCGGTGCGCCGCTGCTGATGGTGTGCTCCTCGACCTCGCAACACGCCAGCGGCGACACCCGCCACATCGCGCGCGACCTGGCCAAGCTGGCCAACCTGGCGGTGCCGCTGGGCATCCGCGTGGGCTTCGAAGCCTTGTCCTGGGGACGTCACATCAATCAATACATGCAAGCCTGGGAAGTGGTGGAGATGGCCGATCACGCCAATCTCGGCGTGGTGATCGATTCCTTCCACATCCTTGCCAATCGCGGCGCGCTGGAAGACCTGGATGCCATTCCCGGCCGCCGCATCGTCATGGTCCAGTTGTCCGATTTCATGTGGCGCGAGATCCGTACGCCCGAAGAACGGCTGGAGACGGCGCGCCATCTGCGCGTCTTCCCCGGTGAGGGCGAGCATTCGCTGGAGCTCTCCGACATGGTGCGCCGCCTGCATCGCGGCGGTTATCGCGGCGACTACAGCTTTGAAGTGTTCAATGACGATTACCTGCAGATGTCGCCGGCCGTGGTGGCCGAGCGGGCGCGGCGATCGGCCAAGTGGGTGACCGACCAGGTGCTGCGGCGCGGCCTGCGGGTGCGTGAAGCGGTGGCGGCGTAGACGCATAAAGCGATCCTTAACCTGCAGTCAACAATCAGAAATCAGCATCAGCATCAGCATCAGCAGCACCACCGGCTCGCCACAACAAAACCATAGCGAGCGGGTTTGACGATGCGACACCGTCCCTTCAGGGGGCGGGCCGCATGATCACAACAGAGGAGACCCCATGACACCGCAGCGCCCTTCATCCTGATCCACCGGCCCCTTCCCTGAACACGCCAGGGTGCAGCGGGCCCACCGTTTCCTCCCGTTCGGAACATGCCGCGCAGCGCGCCGGCAGGGGACGCATTGCGTGTGCCGGGAGTTACGCTCCACCACCATCATCACAACCATAACCACAAACACAACAGAGATCCGAGACATGACAACACGATCCACCCGCCCAACAAGCGCACTGCGCAGGCCCGTCGCCATGGGCCTGCTGCTGGCCGCCTCCACCACGGCCCTGGCGCAGAGCACCGGCAACGTCACCCTGTATGGCACGGTCGACCAGTACCTGGGCTACATGCACAGCAGCAGCGGCAAGAGCCTGTGGGCGCTCAACGATGGCGCGATCCTGCGCAGCCGCATCGGCCTCAAAGGCTATGAGGATCTGGGCGGTGGCTATGCCGCCACCTTCACGCTGGAAAACGGATTCGCCGGCGACACCGGCGGCCTGGCCGACAGCACGCGGCTGTTCGACCGCCAGTCCTGGGTCGGCATCAAGACCCCGGCCGCCGGTGAATTCCGCGTGGGCCGCCAGAACAGCGTGCCCTTCTTCATCGGCGGTGCCATCGACTATACCGAGCGCACCACCTACGGCTCCATCATCAATACCTTCGGCGTGCCGTCGCGCTTCGACAATGACCTGTCGTGGAAGTCGCCGCGCTGGGCCGGTTTCCAGTTCGATATCCACTACGCCATGCCGGAGACCGCAGGCGAGGGACTGGGCCGCCGTGGTGTCTATCAGTTCGGTCTGGATTACACTAACGGCCCGTATCGCGCAGGCTATGCCGGCCTGGTGGCAAAACCCAATGCCGGCGGCCTGTACAGCAATACGGTGCAATACCATAACGTGTATGCCGACTACGACTATGGCCCGGGCAAGATCTACCTGGCCTACGTACGGAGCAACAACACCACCGCCAACGCCAATGGCAACAATGCCGCGACCATCCTCAACAATGTCAGCAATCCCAACAATTTCTTTGCCGGTAACGATCCGAATATCCAGCGCTTCTACAACGTCTACCAGGTCTCGGCGGACTATCGCCTGACCCCGCAGCTGCGCATCGGCGCGCTGTACGGCGTGATGGTCGACACCTCCCACAAGGATGGTGGTGCACAGGGCGGCAACGTGGGCGCCTACTATGACCTCTCCAAGCGGACCACGCTCTATGGATTCGCCAACTACATGAAGAACCAGGCCAATGCCGGCTGGCGCTTCAGCGGCTCGGCCGGACCGGGCAGCAACCTGGCCGGGGCCGACATCAATGGCAAGAGCCTGATCGGACTGCAGATGGGGATCCTGCATCGCTTCTGAGTTCGCCCCGAGCCAGCCATTTCTTAATTTCGGCGGGCCGTCATCGCATCAGCATGACGGCCTGCCCGGCAACACCACGGAGACACCATGCAATCCTCTCATTCCAGCGATCACTCGCAGCAGAGCAAGAAGGCCGCCGCCAGCGGCTGGATCGGCTCGGCGCTCGAATACTATGACTTCTTCATCTATGCTACGGCCGCCTCGCTGATCTTCCCGCAGCTGTTCTTCCCCAAGGGCGATCCGACCACCGCCATCATCGCCTCGCTGGCCACCTATGGCGTGGGCTATGTGGCGCGTCCCATCGGTGCCTTCGTGCTGGGCCACCTGGGTGACACCCACGGCCGCAAGAAGGTGCTGCTGTGGTGCATGTTCCTGATGGGCTTTTCCACCATCGGGGTCGGGCTGTTGCCAACCTATGACCAGGTCGGCCTGTGGGCACCTGCACTGCTGGTCATCATGCGCCTGGCCCAGGGCTTTGCCGTGGCTGGTGAAATCTCCGGGGCCAGTTCCATGATCCTGGAGCACTCCCCCTTCGGACGGCGCGGCTACTACTCCAGCTTTACCCTGCAAGGGGTGCAGGCCGGGCAGATCCTGGCGGCCGCGGTGTTCCTGCCGCTGGCGCATTACATGCCGGCCGAGCAGTTCAATGTGTGGGGCTGGCGCATTCCATTCCTGCTCAGCTTCCTGGTCATCATCGCCGGCTGGATCATCCGCCGCACCGTGGATGAGACCCCGCTGTTCAAGGCCGCCGACAAGAATGAACTGAAGCGCCGCTCGCCGGTGGTGGAAGCCTTCCGCGACAGTTCGCCCAACATGCTGCGCGTGGTCTGCATGGCGCTCATGAACGTGATCCCGGTGGTGGCCACCATCTTCGGCGCGGCCTATGCGGTGCAGCCGGCCTATGGCATCGGCTTCGCCAAGGATGTCTACCTGTGGATTCCGGTGGTCGGCAATATCGTGGCGGTGCTGGTGATTCCCTATGTGGGCAAGCTGTCGGACCGCATCGGCCGCCGTCCGCCCATCATCGTCGGTTCGCTGCTGGCCGGCCTGTTCGCCTTCGCCTACCTGTATGCGATCAGCATCCGCAACGTCGAACTGGCTTTCGTGATGTCGATCCTGATGTGGGGCGTGGTCTACCAGGGTTACAACGCGGTCTTCCCCAGCTTCTATCCGGAACTGTTCCCGGCCCGTTCGCGTGTCTCGGCCATGGCCATCGCGCAGAACGTGGGGACCGCCATCACGGCCATGCTGCCGGCACTTTTCACCGCCGTGGCACCTCCGGGCTCCAGCAATATCTGGCTGACCGTGGGCAGCATCGCCTTCGGCATCACCATCGTGTCGGCACTGGCAGCGCTGTCCGCCCGCGAGACCTATCGCATTCCGCTGGAAAAACTGGGTGAGCGTGATGCCCAGCCGATGCCGCTCAACGAGTATGAGCGTCTGCGTGCGCAGGCTGATCTGGAAGGACGTTACGCCAAGTCCTGATCCGGTCTGACTGTAGAAAAGAAGTAAAAAAAGCGCTGTTCCTTGTTGAGAGGAACAGCGCTTTTTTGTATGGCGCGTAAATTATTTCCAGTCGTGCTCGGGATCGATGCGCTTGCGCCGCAACAGCATCAGTGCCCCCAGCAACAGCAGCAATACCACCACCACCGCGCCCACGCCCATGCCGATGCGCGCCACCAGCAGCAGCGGCGAACGCGGGCCGCCCTCGCGGATCACGGCCACGTCCTCGGGTTTTACCTTGAGGTCGGGGTTGCCGTAATACTTCAGCAGGTAATTCGACAGCGCTGCCACATCCTCGTTGGAAAGCTTGTTGAGCGCATTGGGCTGGTCACCGAAGGGCGGCATGAAGACATGGCCACCGTCTTCGGTCTCGCGCTCCACACCATAGAGGATGGTGGCGATCAGGTTGTTGGCATTGACGCCCGCCGTGGCCGAGTTGTGGAACAGCGAAGGATAGTAGCCATCGCGCGTACCTTGTCCGTTGTAGCCATGGCAGGAAGCGCAGCTGGCCGAGAACAGGCGCGCACCGCGGATCTCCTCGGAACTGTCGGCGGCCAGCGTGCGGCCACGGAACTGCGCCAGCGCATTGCCGGCCTTGCCCTGTTCGAAGCGCGTGCCGAGTGTGGGCGGCGTCGACGAATCCGGGCCGATGGCCGGGGTCTCCTTGAGGTAGACGGCGATGGCGCGCAGGTCCTCGTCAGTCAGTTTGGAGAAGCTGTGCGTGATCGCCTCGGCCATGCTGCCGGCGGCCTGGGCACGGCCTTCCACGCGGCCGGTCTTGAGATAGGCGACCAGCTCATCCTGGCTCCAGGTGCCGATGCCGGCCGTGGGATGCGGCGTGATGTTGGGCGCATACCAGGGGCCGACCTGGGCACCGGAGAGCGCGAGATTGGTTTTCTCCTGCATCAGGAAGCCGCGCGGTGTATGACAGCTGCTGCAATGCGCCGGGCCTTCGGCCAGGTAGCGTCCGCGCAGCCATTGCGGAGAACGCTGCGGGGCCGGGGCCAGCGGCTGGTCCTTCAGGAACAGCGCATTCCACACCTTCATCGACGCCCGGATATTCATCGGGAAGGGCAGGGCGGTCTCGCGCGTCGGGGTATCGACCGGTGCCACTCCCTTCATGAAATACGCATACAGGGCATGCACGTCTGCATCGTTCAATGCGGCATACGCGGTGTACGGCATGGCCGGATACAGGTTGGCGCCATCGGCGCGCACGCCGCGCCGCAGGGCGGCGGCGAATTGCGCTTCGCTGTAGTTGCCGATGCCGTGCGACTTGGAGGGCGTGATGTTGGTGGCGATGATCTCACCGACCGGCGAGGCGATGGCCAGGCCACCGGCCATGGGTTTGCCGCGCGGCGCGGTGTGGCAGGCGATGCAGTCGGAGGCCACCGCCAGGTAGCGGCCGCGCTCGATCAGTGCCGCTTCGGGCGAGACGGCCGGGGCCGGTGCTGCGGCGGGCACATCAGGTGGCGCGCTCGCCGGCTCGGGTGTCTGCGCCATTGCAGACGTGGCCAGCAGGGCAGCGGCGAGGGCGAGGAGGTTCAATGGTCGCATGCTCGTCCTCAGGCTTTCTGCAGTTGACGCACGATGGCATCGGCCGCCTTCAGGCCCAGTGCCGCCATGCTCAGGGTGCTGTTGCCGCAGGCGGTGCTGGGCATGGCACCGCCGCCGGGCAGGAACAGGTTGTCGTGATCGTGCGCGCGGCAGTCGGGATCGACCACCGAATTGGCCGCATCCAGTCCCATGATGGTGCCGCCCATGATGTGCTTGCTCTGCGCAAAGGCGGGGCTGACCTTGATGTCGGTGGCACCCATGGCTTGCGCGATCTTGCGGCCGATGGGCAGCGAATACTGTTCGGCCGACTTGCGGGTGTAGTCGCCCACGTCGTAATGGATGGACGGACGCGGCAGGCCCAGCCAGTCCTTCTTGGCCGAGAGCGTGAGGCGGTTGTCGGCATCGGGCAGCACTTCATGCGCCAGCACGACGTCGGCGGTGCAGGCGGTCATGCGGCGGATTTCTTCGTCCAGCGCCTGGCCGACCAGTCCCTTCTTCAAGGCGGCGAACGTGACGAAACGATTGCGCGCGAAATTGTTGTAGCGGAAATAGGCCCCCGCATGTTCCGAACGGAAGCTGCCCTGCGAGGTTTCCATGATGCCGCTGTTGACCACCGGACCGACACCGGACCAGTAGGGTTCGGACAGCGTGAGCGTCATGGTCAGTTGCGGATGGTCCATCATGTTGCGCCCGACCTGGTCGGAGCTGTTGGCCAGTCCTTGCGGGTTGCGGCTGTTGGCCGACATCAGCAGCAGCTTGGGCGTTTCGATGCCGTTGCAGGCCAGCACGAAGATCTTGCCGGTGACGCGATGGCTGACCTTGTTGGCATCGAAGTAGTTGACGGCGTTCACGCGGTTGGCCTCATCGGTCTCGACCCGGTACACCACGGCATCGGTGAGGATGGTGGCACCCTTGGATTCGAGGCGCGCCAGTGCGGTGGCGGCGTCGTACTTGGCACCGACCGGACAGACCGGCACGCAGTTGTTGTTGGCGCAGCAGGCCGGGCGCTCATCGTAGGGCATGCCGCTGTTGCGCGCCTGGGCCGTCGGGATGTTGTGGTAACCCAGTTCCCGGACCACGTCGGTGAAGCGCTGCTCGCCCGGGCTGAAGGGCAGGGCCGGCATGGGGTAGGGCGCCGAGCGCTGCGGCGGCCATTGCAGGGCCGGGTCGGACGGACCGCAGATGCCCAGCTTGTGTTCGACGCGGGTGTAATACGGTTCCAGCACGTCGTAGCCGAAGGCCCAGTCGCGGCCCACGCCGTAGAGCGTGTGCAGCTGCATGTCTTCCGGCGTCAGGCGCCAGCAGGTACCGGCCCAGTGCCAGGTGGAGCCGCCGGCATAGCGGATGAAGGTCTGGGCGTATTTGTCGGGACCGGAGAGTTCCAGGTAGTGATCGTCCGGATTCTCGCTGGAGGGCATGGGATGCGGTGCCCACGGGCGCGGCGGATAGCAGGAGGAAGGATCGCCCTTGAGCGCCAGCGGCAGGTTGCGGAAGTTTTCCACCACTTCGGCGCGCGCCACGCGCGGACCGGCTTCCAGCATCAGTACGGGGATGCCGGCATCCAGCAGTTGTTCGGCGATGAGCACGCCCACCACGCCGGTGCCGACGATGACCACCTCGGCCTTGTTGTTGCTGTTCATACGTTGATTTTCCACAGGTTGCAGGGATCAGAAGCGCGGCATGTCGGCCAGCGGCACCGTGACCTGACGCCAGCGGTTGGGACCGCTGATGCCGTAGGAGGGGATGGCGACCACGTCCAGCGTGGTCTGGTAGGTCAGCGCTTCTTCATAAGTGAAGACCGTGGCATTGCGCTTGGGCGAAGAGCAGCCGGTATACCAGGCGAAGATGATCCAGTAGGCCAGCGTCTGCTGCGGGCCGGCGGGGATATCGGCGAAGAAGTCTTCCACCTTGCGGGCCTGCTTTTGTTCGGCGATGGCCAGCAACTGGCGCATCAGGGTGTCGAGGTCGGCGTGTTCGCGCGCGGCCACTTCCAGCATGCGCGCACCCACCGCCGGATTGAGGCGGTGATTGACCAGCAGCGCGGACAGGCGCATGAAGGGGGCCAGTTGCGGGCTGTCAGGCTGCGGGATGGCCCAGGAGGGCAGGCTGGACAAGGCGACGTAGCTGCCCAGCAGGCTCACGCCGGTCAGCAGCAGGCTGCGCCGGGACATGGTGACTTGACGGGGAAATCGGTTCATTGGCGGCGTTGGCATGTGCCTGGTGCGAGGAGGGCCCGAAGGCGGGGGCCTCGATGGCCAGGACGATGCGGTTTGTGGTGGAGGATGCGTGCAGCTGTCTTTCAGCTGTATTGCTGGTGGTTTGCTACTGTATCGGTGCTGTATTGGTGCTTCGTTGCGACTGTATTGCTCACTGATGCCTGACTGTTTGCTGACTGTTTGCTGACGTGATGCTGCAGCATGAACGCTGCGCATGTTAACAGGGTTTGCCCCGGCGTGCAGGAAGGTGTTGCAGCAAGGCATCTGCGCCATAAAAGCGCTTCTCTTCCGGCGATCGGTGCAGGGGAGATTTCATGATAATTCTCGCGGGGAACGGTACGCCACTCAGAAGAACAACAGGCGCGCCGTTGCGACATGGGTGACATTCAATTCGATCAGGGGCGGGTGATGATGGGGTGGTTCAAGAATCTGAAGATTGCCAGGAAACTGCAGCTGGCATTCCTGGCGGTGCTGGTGCTGATGGCCATACTGGGGATCTTTTCGATCAAGCAGCTGGCCAAGGTCAAGAATGCGTCTTCTGAAATCTCGCGCGACTGGATGCCGGCACAGAAGAAGCTGGGCGACATCAAGCTGTATTTCGTGCGCCTGCGCGGCACCGAATCGCAACTGGCGATCTACGACGGCGATGTCGAGGCGATGAATGGCCTGGTCTCGCGCAGCCAGGCCATCCTGACCGGTCTGGACAAGACCATGAAGGATTACGCCGCCACCCTCGATACCCCGCAGGAGCGCGAGATCTATCCCAAGGTCGCGGCGCAGATAGCGGAATTCCTGGCCGAGCACAAGAAGATCGTGGCCGCCTTCCTGGCCAAGGACAATGCGCAGGGGCGCGATCTCTTTCTCGGCTACTCCAACAAGCTCTATCCGCAGATCCTTGCTGATCTGGAAAAGCTCATCAAGATCAACCAGGAGGGCGGCGATGCCGCCACCGCCGGTGCCGATGACACCTTCAGCCAGTCGCGCGTGGGCGTGCTGGGACTGCTGATCGCGGCCCTGGCCATCGGCATGGGCCTGGCGATCACCATGGGGCGCATCATCGCCGCCCCCTTGCAGGATGCCGTGGGCATCGCCCGCCGCGTGGCCGGGGGTGACCTGGGGGCCGAGATCAGCGTGCACAGCAAGGATGAAACCGGCCAGCTGCTGCAAGCCCTGCAGACCATGAACGAGGGCTTGCGCCAGGTGGTGGGCCAGGTGCGCAATGGCACCGACAGCATCGCCACCGCCTCCACCGAGATCGCCACCGGCAACCTGGACCTGTCGCGCCGTACCGAGCAGCAGGCCACTGCCCTCGAAGAAACCGCTTCGGCCCTCGAAGAACTGACCTCCACCGTCAAGCAGAATACCGACAACGCCCGCCAGGCCAACCAGCTGGCCATGGCCGCCTCGGGCGTGGCCGCGCGTGGCGGCGGCGTGGTGGGCGAGGTGGTGCAGACAATGGAAGCCATCAACGATGCCTCCAACCGCATCGTCGAAATCATCAGCGTGATCGATGGCATTGCCTTCCAGACCAACATCCTGGCCCTGAACGCCGCCGTGGAAGCGGCCCGTGCCGGCGAGCAGGGGCGCGGCTTTGCGGTGGTGGCCTCCGAAGTCCGTTCGCTGGCCCAGCGTTCCGCTTCCGCTGCCAAGGAGATCAAGCAGCTCATTGACGATTCGGTCAGCAAGGCCGGGGCTGGTACCACGCTGGTGCGCCAGGCCGGGTCGACCATGTCGGAAGTGGTGGAGAGCGTCAAGCGCGTGACCGATGTGGTCTCCGAGATCTCGGCGGCCAGTACCGAACAGAGCGTGGGGATCGACGAGATCAACCGCGCCGTCTCGCAGATGGACGAAGTCACGCAACAGAACGCGGCCCTGGTGGAGCAGGCCGCCGCCGCCGCGCAATCCATGCAGGAACAGGCGGCCGGCCTGGCCAATACGGTCAGCGTCTTCAAGCTGCGCTGATTGCCCGCAGTCCGTGGCCGGGCCTGGGTGGCCGGCCACGCGTACTGATGAGCTTGCGGCCAGCCCCCTACCTCCCGCCGCCTTCCCGGCCCCTGCGGCCTTCTTCCCGCGCCTGCGCGCGGCGCAGGTATTTACCTCCCCAAGGTGCAACTTTTGCGGTGTATGACAACCTTAGTCATACCGTGGGGAATCGTATAATGACGAAAAACTCATTAAATCTTTGCACAATAATAAGCACCGAGCCTTCATCCACATGAGCCATCTCCCGCAGTCTCCCTTACCTGCTGCCGCTGCGACGCTGCGGCCCAGCCGCATTTCGTTGATCAGCACGGGCATTGCCGGCTTTGACGAAATCCTGGGCGGCGGCCTGCCGGCGGGCAGCCTCTATCTGATCCAGGGACTGGCCGGGAGCGGCAAGACCACGCTGGCCTCGCAGGTCGGTTTTGCGCAGGCACGCAGCGGCAACAAGGTGATGCTGCTGACGCTGATCGCCGAATCGCACGCCAAGATGCTCAATCATGTGAGCAATTTTGACTTTTTCGATGAGAGCCTGGTCGGCGACCAGATGCAGATGTTGAGCGGCTACGGTGCGCTGGCCAGCGAAGGCCTGCGCGGCCTGCTGCGCCTGATCAGTGCCGAACTGAATCGCCATCGCCCGGCCATGCTGATCATCGACGGTTTCCGCTCGGTGCGGGATTCCGGTCCGTCGGACCTGAACCTGTCCGAATTCATGCATTCCCTGAATGCGCTGGTGTTCACCATGAATTGCACCACCCTCCTGCTGTCGCCGGTGGAAGGCAACATGCCCGAGTCCGAAAACACCCTGGTCGATGGCGTCATCGAACTGAGCCAGCACGAGTCCGGCATGCAGCTGGAGCGCGAGATCAAGGTCTTCAAGCTGCGCGGGGCCAATCACCTGCTGGGCAAGCACGTCTTCGAGATCAACCAGAGCGGGGTCGAGATCTTCCCCCGCTTCGAAGCCACCGCCACTCGCGCCGGCAAGGTGCCGGGTACCTCGGATCGTTATGTCAGCGTCGGTATCCCGTCCTGGGACAAGTGCATCGGCGGCGGCGTGGTCAGCGGTTCGCTGACCTGTCTGCTGGGCAGCCCCGGCGTGGGCAAGACGCTCATGGGGCTGCACTTCATCGAACAAGGCTTGAAGGACGGCCAGCAATGCCTGATCCTGGGCTTCTACGAATCCCCCGAACGCCTGCTGGCCAAGGCCCGCAAGGCCGGCATGCAGCTTGATGAACATATCGACAGCGGCGCGCTGCAGGTGATGTGGCAGCTGCCGCTGGAAATGCTGTGCGACGACCTCGCCAAGCGCATGCTGGACAACATCGCGCGCCGTGGCGTGACGCGCCTGTTGATCGATGGCGTGGATGGCCTGCGCAGCATCGTGGTGCAGCAGCAGCGCATGCGTCCCTTCCTGGTGGCGCTGACCAATGAACTGCGCGCGCGCGGTGTGACGACTTTCATCACCGAGCAACTGCCGTACTTCCGCGAATCGCAGCCCCAGGTCGACCCCAATTCCTCGCAGCTGTACGAAAACATGATGCTGCTGGAATACGTGGTGAAGGACAGCGTCAACCGCCGCCAGATTTCAGTGATGAAACTGCGCGAGAACGGCTACGACGGTGCCAGCCGCCTGATGAACATTTCGGATGCCGGCATCGAGATCGATGGCCTGGTGACCCCACTTGCCGCGCCGGTTGCGGATGGACGTTGACCATGTCCGGAGCGTCACCCCCACAGCAGGCGGCACTGCCCCTGCTCCTGATCGTCGACGATGAGATCGATATCACCGATACCTATGCCATGCTGCTGGAGCTGCACGGCTATCGGGTGGTGACGGCCGTGCACGGGGCCGACGCGCTGGCCAAGGCGCAGCAGGCCTGGCCGGACCTGGTCATCTCGGACTGCATGATGCCGGTGATGAACGGGCTGGAGCTGTGTGCGGCCCTGCGCGCGTTGCCGGGAGGGGCCACGTTGCCCATCATCCTGTGCAGCGGTGCTCCGGAACGTCACGATCTGTCGCAATCCAGTCACAACCTGTTCCTGCGCAAGCCGGTCTTCTTCGAGCAGATGCTGGCCGAAATCCAGCGCCTGCTGACCGCACGCCCCTGATCCTTTCCCCCGCCTGAGTCCGCCTGCAGCCAAGCTCTGCCTTGGCCGGGCGCGGCCTTGCGTCTTGCTTCCCTTCGCTTTTTTCCAGGTGCACATCCGTGCATGCGCACCCCGCTTGTACCTTGCGTTTGCGCAATGTTGTCCAAGTTTCAGGAATTTCCTGATATCGCGTTTTGTCGCCAACCATCACCATCAGTCACAACAAGTCACCGTGACATCTGGTGCGGGACAGAAGGCAGGAGGGAGACGCGGTGGCAACTATCAGCAAGGCACCGACCGTGATGGTCGTGGAAGATCATCCCGAGTCGCGCGAGATGCTGTGCGGCATCTTGCAGCAGGGCGGACTGCAGGTGGTGGCGGCGGCCGATGGCGTGGATGCCATCGCGCAGATGCAGGAGCAGGCCCCCAGCCTGGTGCTGACCGACCTGCGCATGCCGCGCATGGATGGCATGGAGCTGGCGCGCTACATCAAGTCGCATGAACGTTTTTCCCCGATTCCGGTGGTCCTGATCAGCGCCCACCTGCCGGCGGCCAGTGCGCGCATTCCCACGATCGCCGCTTTTCTGCTCAAACCCTGTTCGGTCGACCACCTGCTCGGGACGGTCACCGGCCTCTTGCGCCAACATGCGCAAAGCCAGGCCCAGTGGAGTTTTCAGGTGTAAGGCATCTGCGAGTTTTTATGATTTTATCCGCAGATATTTTCTGTATAACGTTGTGATTATGGAAAGCATTTCCACGCCTGCAGCTGGCTCCGGGGTCAGGTTCCGGAGGGGGAGCGGGGATGCTCCGGCAGTCATAAAAACAGGTTTCGTCCGGAACACAAGAGTGATGAAAGTACTTATCGTAGAAAGCGATCTCGACTGGCGTAACACGTTGAGCGCACATGTGGGGGAATTGGGTTACGAGATCTCGGTCTGCTCGGCACTGGGCCAGGCCAGGGACATCCTCAAGAGTCGTCAGCCCGACATCCTGTTATCCGACATCGGCTTGCCAGACGGCAGCCTGCTGCCCGAACTGGCATCGTTGCGGCAGAATTTCCCGTCCATGGGCATCATCATCCTGACCGCTGCTACCCGCAGCGAGGAACGGGTGCGCTGCATGAGCGACGGGGCCGATTATTACCTGGTCAAGCCGGTCAAGCTGGAAGAGGTCTCGGCCACGCTGACCGCCCTGGCGCGCCGCATGAAGACCGCGCCGCACCAGAGTTCGCCGCAGTCGGAGAAATGGGCCTTCAACCGCCGATCGGGACGCCTCTCCAGCAATGGCTCGGTGGCACTGCAATTCACCGACAAGGAAAGCACTGCCCTGGCGGCGTTGCTGCAAAGCCCCAACTATCCGGTCTCGCACGCGCAATTGTTCGACCTGCTGCGTTCCGGCGGCGAGGAATACGATGCGCATCGCATCGATGCCCTGATCTACCGCGTGCGCCAGAAATTGCGCTCGCTGGAGGAAGCGCCCATACAAATCCGCAACATCTATGGCGAAGGCTTCCTGATGCTGCGCCGGTCCTCGGCAGTCGATATCGTGCTGGAATCCTGAGGCTGCGCTGCCGCTGCCGGCTCGCATGGGCGGGGGCGGGCAGGGCGCTCCCGGATTTTGGTCAGTTGCTTCACATTGTCATGAAGCTCGCTTTGCAGCAGTGGCTGCCTGGCGGGCTTCTTTGCTTTTCCAGGTCAGGAAACTTCATCTCGGCCCGGAACCGGCAGGGATGCTGCCAGCTCCTGCCCGGGCAGCAAGAAATGCTGCGTTGCGGAAGCTTTGCCGGTTTTTGGGGTATCATTAAGCAAGTTTCGACGCTAAATCGTATTTCTTCGCTTTACGTTTTCCGCTGAATCTGTCCTTCGCAGACATGTCCTGATCTTTCCTGGCATGCCCTCTGCGGCCACCCGAACGAACAAGTTGAAGCAGGCCATCCGGCCCGCTGCGGCATTGCCATGGGCGTCATTGTCCCGGGGCGATGTGGCGGCGGACCGGGTCGCCGCTTTGCCGTTAGTGAACCATCATGACCACTTCCGCTGAATCTGCTGAATTTACCGGGGCTCTGAACGAGTCCCAGCACCGACCGCTCACTTCCTCCGACTACCGCACCCTGGGGCTGTCCGCCCTGGGCGGCACGCTGGAGTTCTACGACTTCGTCATCTACGTGTTCTTCGCGGCGGTGGTCGGCAAGCTGTTCTTCCCGGCCGACATGCCGGAATGGCTGCGCATGCTGCAGACCTTCGGCATCTTCGCCGCCGGTTACCTGGCGCGTCCGGTGGGCGGCATCATCATTGCCCACTACGGCGACGTGATCGGCCGCAAGCGCATGTTCACGCTGTCCATCTTCCTGATGGCGGTGCCCACGCTGGTCATCGGCCTCTTGCCGACCTACGCCAGCATCGGCGTGGCTGCGCCCATCCTGCTGCTGTTGATGCGTACCCTGCAAGGCGCTGCCATCGGCGGTGAAATGCCCGGTGCCTGGGTCTTCGTGGCCGAACACGTGCCGGCCAACCGCTACAGCTTCGGCGTCGGTTCGCTGACCGCCGGCATCACCGGCGGCATCCTGCTGGGTTCGCTGATGGGCATCTTCATCAACAGCGTCTACGCACCGGCTGAAGTGGCCGGCTACGCCTGGCGCATTCCCTTCATCCTGGGTGGCGTGTTCGGACTGATCTCGGTCTACCTGCGCCGCTATCTGGAAGAAACCCCGGTGTTCCGCGAGCTGGCCGCACGCCGCAAGGAATCCAATGAACTGCCGCTCAAGACCGTGCTGCGCGAACACCGCGCCGCCAGCGTCCTGACCGCCGGCATGACCTGGTGCTTGTCGGGCGCGGTGGTGGTGGTGATCCTGATGACGCCGTCCTACCTGCAGACCGTGCACCACTTGCCGGCCAAGCTGGTGATGCAGGCCAATTGCGCCGGCACCCTGATGCTGACCATCGGCTGCCTGGCCATCGGCTGGCTGTGCGACCGCATCGGTACCCGCGCCAGCATGATCATCGGCTGGGGTGGCCTGGGCCTGTCGACCTGGTGGTTCTACGGCCAGCTGCCGGGTTCGCCCGAGTCGCTGATCTGGGGCTATGCACTGGTGGGCCTGTTCGTGGGCAGCATCTCGCTGACCCCCATCGTCTCCACCCGCGCTTTCCCGCCGCCGGTGCGCTTTACCGGCCTGTCCTTCGCCTACAACATGGCCTATGCGGTCTTCGGCGGACTGACGCCGGTGCTGATCTCGCTGTGGATCAAGGCTGACCCGCAAGGGCCGGCGCTGTACGTGATCGGCCTGTCCATCCTGGGCGTGCTGCTGGCCTTCGTGCCGATGAGCAGCAAGGGCTACAAGGCCTGATCGCGCCCCTCCTGCAAGGCTGACCAGGCCCGGTGACCGCAAGGTGCCGGGCCTTGGTTTTTTGGGTGTCGGCGAGCGTACAATGCCGGCCAACCGGAACTCCACCTCGCCGACGACCATGCCCCTCGCCTTCCTGCCCGCGAGCTTTGCCAGGCGCAGTTGCCTGTGTCTGACCTGGATGCTGCTGGCTGTATTGCTGGCGGCGTGTTCCCGCCATCCAGTCCCTGCCGAAAAGCTCTCCCAGGACGTCTACATCTGGCAGCGCCAGTGGACCCCCTCCCTGCGCACGGCGCTCTCTGCTTCCAATGCCCAGGTGGCGCGCTGGCACGTGCTGGCGGCCGAACTGGGGGCCTCCGGCCGCTGGATCGACATCACGCCCGACGCCGAGGCGCTGGCCAATACCGGCCGCCCGCTGCTGATGACGGTGCGCATCAACGGCCAGCTGGCGCGCTTCGATGCGGCCGCGATCCAGGATCATCTGCTCGCACTGCTGGCCGCCTGGCGCCAGCGCGGCCTGCAACCGGCTGCGCTGGAAATCGACTACGACTGCGCCACGGCGCGCCTGCCCGAATACACCGCCTTCCTGCGCAGCCTCAAGGCCCGGATTGCACCGACGGATCTGACCGTGACGGCCTTGCCGACCTGGCTGGCCAGCCCGCAGCTGGCGCCACTGCTGGCCGTGGCCGATGCTTCGACACTGCAGGTCCACGCCGTGCTCGATCCGCGCCTGGGCCTCTTCGATGGCGAGCGCGCCCGCGACTGGATGCGCCAGTACGCCGCGCAGACGCGCCGCCCCTGGCACGTGGCGCTGCCGGCCTATGGCTCGCGCGTGAGCTGGGACAGCCAGGGCCGCATCGCCGCAGTCGAAAGCGAACGTCCGCTCCTGACCGGCGGCCTGGGGCGTGAACTGATGGCCGAACCGCAGGTGATGGCGCGTTTCGTGGCCGAGGTGGAAGCGGCGCCTCCGCCGGGACTGGCCGGGCTGATCTGGTTCCGCCTGCCGACCGGCGATGACCGTCGCGCCTGGAGTCTCTCGACCTGGCTGGCCGTGCTGGAACGCAAGCCGCTCAAGGGCGGCCTGGCCGTGCAACTGGTTGCCGGGCAGGGCAACAACGCGCCCGCCGATATCCGCATCGACAATGCCGGCAACGCCGACGCACCCTTGCCGCTGCGCGTGCGGGTGAACCTCGCGCCACGGAATGCAGCGTCTTCAGGGAACGTCTGCAGTGGTGACGGCATCAATGGCTACACGCTGGAAAGCGATGCCCGGGGACGCTACCTGCGCCTGGCCCAGGCCGGCCTGCTGCGCGCCGGCAGCAGCCGTACCATCGGCTGGCTGCGTTGTGCCGATGGCACGCCGGCCCCCGAACTCACACTGGAAATGGGATCCTGATGACAAACATGAAGTGTTCTGCCGCTGCCCCCCGCGCCACGGGCCAGCGCAGCCTGCCCCGCCTGGGCCGCATGACCAAAATCGCCTGCGCCGCCAGCAGCCTGCTGGTGCTGGGTGCGGCTACGGTGGTGGCCTGCGGGCCGGATTTCCCGCTGCAATTGCTGGATGACCGCGCCGGTACCCTCAGCAATACGCCCGCCAATTCCTTCGCCTGGGAAGCCGCGCATCTGGTGACCCCGGCCGACAAGCTGCAAGCCGATGAACGCAGCGGCTACGAACAGGCTGCAGGCCAGCCCGACGATCCGCATTCCTTGCGCATGATCGAGAAGGGCCAGTTGGAGGGCGCCCAGTGGGCTGCCCTGCAGGCCATGCGCGCCGCTTCCGATGGCGAGTCCGCCTATGCGGCCGGTGCGGCCCTGCCGCCGGCCATTCGTCTCTACACGGCAGGGGCGCAGGACTTCCGCGCCAATGCCCTGACAGCGGCGCGCCAGCGTTTCGAAGCGGTACTGGCACTGCCGCCGCAGCAGGCCAGCGAACGCGCGGTGTGGGCGGCCTTCATGCTGGGCCGTCTGCACGCCATTGAGGGGCGGCGTGCCGAGGCGATTGCCAGTTTCACCAAAGCGCGCACGCTGGCCGTGGGCGGCGCGCCCGATCCGCTGGGACTGGCCGTGGCCAGTTACGGCGAGCAGGCGCGGCTGATGCTGTCGGGGCAGAGCGGTCCCTGCAACTGGTCCGATTTCAATGAAGGGCGGGATTGCGGCGAGACCATCCCGCCGGCCGATTTCAAGCAGGCGATTCGCTTGTATGCAGAGCAGGCGGCACGCGGGTCAACCAACGCGCAGGATTCGCTGACGGCGCTGGCCTCATGGAGCCTGGGGCACGCCGACATCAGCGCGGCGCTGATCGATGATCCGGTCGCACAGCGCCTGCTGGTGGCCTATGCGCTGGCGCGCGTGGGCGACATGGCCGAAGGCAGCGGCAACGGCGACAGTTACTACGATCCGTCCGCGCCCAACAGCGGTTCGTCCGGCTACCCTGATGCGGCGCGCAGTGCCAAGGTCAAGCCCAACAGCGTCCTGGTGACCCTGGTCGATGCCCTCAAGCGGCGCGGCCTGGAAAAGATCGAAGGCGCCGACCGCGTGGCCGCGCTGGCCTATCGCACCGGCCGCTATGACCTCGCTGCCACGCTGGCGAACCGGCAGGAGACCGCCTTGTCCTGGTGGGTGCGTGCCAAGCTGGCGCTGCGCCGTGGAGACACCGCCGCCGCCGTGCAAGCTTACGCCCGCGCTGCGCAGGCCTTCCCGCGCAACGATGCCAGCCTTGACCCATCCAATGCCAGCCTGCTCATGGGCCAACAGGGCGTGCTGACGCTCTCGCGCGGGCAGTATGTGGAAGCGCTGGCGCAGTTCCACCAGGCTGCCAGCGACAGCGCGCGCCAGTCACGCGGCGGTTATTACGGCGACTATGCCTACGCCAATGACATGGCTTATGTGGCCGAGCGCGTGCTGACCACCGATGAACTGAAAACCTACGTCGATGCCCATGCCCCAGCCTCGCCCATGCCGGCACCGGAAGCCGTGGCCAAGGCAGTGCAGAAGCAGGGTGGAGGACCGCAGTCGGTGCGTTGGGTGGCCGTGGGCCTGTCGGCCATCACCGTCGAAGACAACCTGCGCCAGCTGCTGGCGCGGCGCCTGGTGCGCGACGGGCGCGTGGAAGAAGCGCTGCCTTACTTCCCGGACGACCGCGACGAGCGCTTCATCCAGAGCACCTACGATGCCGAGGGCCACGAAGTCCCGGCCGGCTGGCGGATGCGCGCCAAGGCGCGCGAGTACGGCCAGGCACTGGACCGCGGGCAGCACGCCTGGCGCGCCAGCAGCCGCGCCCAGGGCTGGTACGAGGCCGCCGTCATTGCGCGCCGCCAGGGCATGGAGATCATGGGCTATGAACAGGGACCGGACTATGCCGTCTACGGCGGCAGCTATCCGGGCGGTGCGGGACGCGGCATGGGGATGTATGGCAACGAGGACAAGCCGCTGCCGGACAACCCGCAAGCCAGAGCCCAGGCCGATCTCCCCGGTCCGCTGGTGACCGACGGCGAGCGCCAGCGCTATGCCGCCACTGAAGCCAAGCCCTACAAGCGTTTCCATTATCGGGATATCGCGGCGGACTACGTCATGAAATCCGCCGATGCCTTGCCCGCGCGCTCGCAAGCCTTCGCGGCGGTGCTGTGCCAAGGGGTGAATTTCGTCTATTACGATCAGCCGCGTGCAGAACAACTCTATCTGCGCTACGTGAAGGAAGGGGCGGCCGTGCCGTTCTCGGCCGACTTCGGCCAGAACTGCGTGGAGCCGGATTTTGCTGCCGCCGCCCGCTTCCCGTACGTACAGGCATGGCGCACCACGCGCCGCTGGGGGGTGCAGCATCGCGCGCTCAGCGCGGCGCTGTTGCTGGCGGCCGTGGCGGGCGCAGGATTCGGCGTGGCGCAATGGCGCCGCCGCCGGCGTGCGGCAAAGACGGTGGCCTGAGTTTCAGTTGACCAGCTCGCGCTTCAATTCGGAGATGAGGGCGGGATGCAGCGAGCCGGCACAGAGAAAAGCCGGCCACTTGCCCTTGACCAGATCCATCTCGCGCTCATCGCGGCACAGCAGGATCACCGGCACGTTGGCCAGCTGCTCCTGCGCCTTGAGGTAATGCGCCAGGCGCAGGCCGCTCATGCCTTCCATGGCCAGCTGGGCCAGCACCACGTCAGGGCGGTCCAGGGCAATGTGCTCGATGGCGTCAGTGCCGCTGCTGGCGATCTGGATGTCGATGTCGTTGATGGCCAGCCATTCGGTCAGCGCACGGCTGACTTCCGGCTGGGTGGTGGCGATCAGGGCGGTCTTGTGCATGAGTGGACTCTCGCGAAGTCATGGGGCAAGCTCATCATGCACTGGCAGCAACATGGCTGCCATCGGGGTTTTCCTGAGGCAAGCTGCCGCGCCCGGATGTATGGACAGCGTAATGCAATGCCTGCAGACAAGCTCAGGTATTGACGATCTCCCCGCCATTGGGATGCAGCACCTGCCCGGTCATGTAGGAGGCGCCTTCCGTGGCAAGAAAGACATAGGCCGGCGCCACCTCATCCGGTTGTCCCGGCCGGCCCAGCGGCACGTTCTTGCCGAAGCTGGCCACTTCTTCCTCACTGAAACTGGCGGGAATCAGGGGCGTCCAGATCGGCCCCGGTGCCACTGCATTGACGTGGATGCCGGCCGGGGCCAACTGCTGCGACAGCGAACGCGTGAAGGCCACGATGGCGCCCTTGGTGGCGGCATAGTCCACCAGATGCTTGCTGCCGCGATACGCGGTCACCGAGGTGGTGTTGATGATGCGCGCGCCCCGCGTGAGGAAGGGCATGGCTTCCTTGACCAGATAGAACATCGAGAAGATGTTGGTGCGGAAGGTGTGCTCCAGCTGCTCGGCCGAGATCTGCTCGATGCTCTGGGCCGGATACTGCTGGGCCGCATTGTTGACCAGCACGTCCAGCCTTCCATAGGCATCCATCACGGACCGCACGGCGCTGCGGCAGAACTCCGGCGAACCGACGTCGCCGGGGATCAGCAGGCAGGGTGCATCCAGGGCCTGGATGTCTTTCTGGGTCAGTCGCGCATCCTCTTCCTCATCCAGATAGACGATGGCCAGCTTTGCCCCTTCGCGCGCATACGCCAGCGCCACGGCACGGCCAATGCCGCTGTCGCCGTCCGTGATGAGCGCGACCTTGCCTGCCAGCCGCCGTCCGGGTTGGCCGGCCGGTGCGCTGTGCGGGCGCGGGTGCATCTCTTGTTCGCTGCCGGGTTGATGGGTCTGGTGCTGGGGCGGAAGGCCTTCGGGTTTGTGATCGCTCATGCTGTCCTCCTTGTATGGATCACTTATGTTAGAAAGTCCATACGAGCCGGTCTGTAGTCCCGCACCCTGATGTGGGTGCGGTCGCTCACTGACGGCGGTGACGGAGAGGCTGAAGATGAGGTCAATGCCTATCTTGTGCACAGCGCTTCGTTGACGGAGGGGCGGGGCGGTCACGCACTGTCAGGCCCAGGGAAAGCGCTGCAAATGATTGATGGTTGTGCCTTGAACCGGCGCAGATCGACCGCTGCGGAGCGACAACATCCGTTGTCTGCAGAGAGACGGACATGTCCACACTCCATTCAGTCGCCGTCCCTATGAAGGGGCCGACAATCCGGCCAGCGCATGCAGGCTTATCTCGATTGGGAATTCGGCTTGTGGAACAATCGGGACGGGATGCATGGGTTCTTCGTGATCCAACAAGACGCATCGTGTCGCGTAATTGGTTGATTGTCGCTTAACAGCGTCACATTGTTGTCACAGGAATGAAATATGATCCGCGGTCTATCCAAAAATCACGACGCGGGCGAGCACGGTGGAAAGTCATTTCAGTCTGACTCCGGCGACAGGGAGCAAGTTGTTCCAACCGACAGCGGGAGCGCTGGCGGTCCAGGTGCCGGTGGTCCAGTTCGATGAGAACAACGCTACCGTCCTGGAGATCTTCGGCCAGCACAAGGAGCTGGTGAGCCTGCCCGTGGTGGAGCGGCAGCGGCCCATCGGGCTCATCAGCCGCCACATCTTCATGTCCCAGATGTCCAAGCCGTATCACCGCGAGCTCTACGAGCGCAAGAGCTGCATCGCGTTCATGGACAAGGACCCCCTCATCGTCGAAGCCGATACCCCCATCGAAACTCTGGGTGCGCTGGCCGTGGCCTCGGGCGACAAGACCCTGGCCGATGGTTTCATCATCGTCGACCAGGGCCAGCTGGCCGGGCTCGGTGCGGGCCTGGCCCTGATGCGCGAACTGGTGGCGATGCAGGAAGAGAAGAATCGCCAGGTCATGCAAAGCATCGACTACGCCAGCGTGATCCAGCGCGCCATGCTGAGCGCCTCGCGCGCGGCCATGACCGAGGCGCTGGCCGATGCCTGCCTGGTGTGGGAGCCGCGTGATGTGGTCGGCGGCGACTTCTATCATTTCGAACCGCATCCCGGCGGCTGGTTTGCTGCGGTGGCGGACTGCACCGGCCATGGTGTGCCGGGCGCCTTCCTGACGCTGATCGCTTCGTCGTCGCTGAAGCAGGCGCTGGAACTGCACGGCCCGCACGATCCGGCGCGTCTCATGCGTGAAGTCAACCGCAGCATGAAACGCGTGCTGGGACAGCACGGCCAGTCCGGCAAGCCCTCCGAATCGGACGACGGCATGGATGCCTGCTTCTTCTGGTTCGACAGCGCCACCCGCACCCTCACCAGCAGCAGCGCCAAGATGCCGCTGTTCCTGCTGGTGGCCGATGGCACCGAGGTGCTGACCATCGAAGGCAAGCGCGTCGGCCTGGGCTACGTCGATACGCCCGACGACATGCAGTGGGACAACCACAGCCAGCACCTGGCACCGGGGTCCATGATCTTCGTCTGCACCGATGGCGTGATCGACCAGATCGGTGGCCCCAAGCACATCGCCTTCGGCAAGCAGCGCCTGCGCCGTACCCTGCTGGAACACGGCAGCCTGGCCATGCCGGCACTGGGCCGCGTGGTGATGGACATCCACGGGCATTACCAGGGCACGCAGCGGCGGCGTGACGACATCTGCTTCTTCGGCGTCCGCCTGGATGCCGCGCAGCCAGGCTCTCAACAAGACTCTCAACACGGAACACACGCATGAACGGTATCCAGCAGGAGTGGGCGGAGTTCCACAGCTATGTCGCACGGCGCGACATCGTCTTCTACTACGTCGGCTATTTTTCCCAGACCATCATCGCCGCCATGGCCGAGGCCGTGAAGCTGCGCGCCGAGCATACCGGCGCGCTGGCGCAGACCCGGCGCAAATTGTTCTCTTCCTTCATCGAGATGGCGCAGAACATCGTGCACTACTCGGCAGATCTGCATGAGAAGGAAGGAAAAGTCACAGAGCCGCCAATGCGCCACGGGGCGGTCTACATCACCCAGACCGATGGCCGCTACTTCCTGCATTGCGCCAATCCGGTCGATGCCGAGATGGCCGACAAGCTGCGCGAGAAGCTGGAACACCTGCGCTCGCTGACCAATGAAGAAATCAAGGCGGCCTACAAGGAAATGCTGCGCGCCGAAACACCGGCCGACAGCAGGGGGGCGGGCCTGGGTTTCCTGACGGTGGCACGCGATGCCAGTGCACCGCTGGATTTCGAATTCTCCCAGCCCGCCGCCGATGGCGCGCAGACCTTCTATCTCCGGGCCACCATCTGAGGGCCCGCTGCCTCTGACACACGATACCATGGACAATTTATTCATCGCCGCCAGCGCCAGCTCTCCCGAAGTGGACTTCCGCTTCGACCAGCGCACGCTTTCGCTGAAGGGCGAATCCTATCCCGAGAATGCCGCCCAGTTCTGGGGCGAGATCATCACCACCTTGCGCCGCTTCCTGGCCGACGATGAGCAGGGCAGCACGATCACCGTCAACGTGGCGCTGGCCTACTTCAACAGCTCCAGCACCAAGATGCTGTTCTCGCTCTTCGATGCTCTGAACGAGAAGGCCGAGAGCGGCACCGAAGTGGTCCTCAACTGGTACCACGACGAGGAAGACGACACCATCTTCGAATTCGGCCAGGAGCTGCAGGAAGATTTCGCCGCGCTGGTCTTCCACGATCACGCGGTCCAGAGCTGATGGACGGCGGCGACCTTTTCGCGGCCGAAGCCGAAGCCCTGCACCGCGCCAATGCGGTGCTGGCCGATCCTGCCAGCGACCCGGCCAGCCATCGTGCAGCGCTGGAAGAGCTGGTGCAGCACTATGGCCAGCTGATGCGCCAGAGCCGCCGCCTGATCTCGCGCAGCGACCGCACCGAGCGCGAACTGAACCTGCTCAATGCGCGCCTGAAGCAACTGAGCGATGAGCTCGATTACAAGGCGCGCCATGACAATCTCACGGGTGCGCTCAATCGCGGCGCTGTGTTCGAGCAGGCGCACCAGATCCTGCAGCAATCTCCGATGTCCCTGATCGTGCTGGACATCGATTTCTTCAAGCGCATCAACGATGAATTCGGCCACCCGGCCGGTGATGCGGTGATCCGCGAGCTGGTCGCGCGCCTGCGCACCACGCTGGCAGGCAATGGCGTCATCGGGCGCGTCGGCGGCGAAGAGTTCACCATCCTGCTGTCCGGCGTGGCGCTGGAGCAGGCCGTGATCCTGGCCGGACGGATCCGCCAGGCGATTGCCGGTGACCGTTTCCAGTGCCTGCCGGCGCGGCCGGTCACCTCCAGCTTCGGCGTGGCCTGGGCCGCCGCCGGCAGCGATTTCGAGGAAGCCTACGCGCGCGCCGACCAGGCCTTGTATCAGGCCAAGCGCGGCGGACGCAATCGGGTGGAGTCGGAGGAATCGGTCACCGGCTGAGCTCCGGTGACCGTGATGGAGCAGGGGCAGGGCAAGTGGGCGGCATCGGCCGCCCTGTCAGTTTTCTTCATTCAGTAGCGCGTCATCGCCGCTACCAGCGCGGCCAGCGAGCCCGCGTTCATCTTGCGCATGACCTGCTGGCGATGGGCCTTCACGGTCCGTTCCGAGGTCCCCAGTTCGGCGGCGATCTGCTTGTTCAGCCGTCCTTTCACCAGACGTTCCAGCACTTCGCGTTCGCGACGGGTGAGGGTCTTGAGGCGCTGGTGATGCTCCTGCCGCTGCTGCATCTGCGGGCCCGATTCATCGAAGGGCATCAGCGCCCCGCGGAAGGCTTCCACCAGCTGCTGGCGCACCATCGGCTGGGTGCCGGCATCGCCGGCCGGACCGCTCATGAGGCGCTGGCCGGGGTCGTGCGGGCCGTAGCGCTTGTCCTCCGGGGAGGCGGCCGGCGGTGCGCCGGTGATGACGATCAGCGGCCGGCCCAGTTCACGTTCATCCAGCAGCGAGCGCAGACGTGGCGCGTCGAGGTTCTGCATGTGGACTTCCAGAACCAGTCCGCCGCGTGCGGTACCGGTGGTGTGCTGCAGGAACTGGTCGGCCGAGGGGTGATGGGCGACATGGAATCCGGCGGCTTCCAGCAGCCGGACCAGCGGTCCGCCGTGAGAATCTTCACCACCGACGATATGAGCGAGATGTGCAGTTGTCATGTTTTTCTTCCTTGACCGATAGGGACGCATCGAACGGGTTCAATGGGCTTCACCGCTCCCTTGCCGGGGAAACTGTTGCAGTTGACAAGGACATGCGGGAAGAAAAACGCAGTTTTACCGGGATGTCGAAAATAGTCGACGAAGCTTGAAATTCAGGCCGGTAAGTTCAAATTTATTCGGAAATTTCCTCGTTATTTTTCGAGATCGCGTTGCGGCGCAGCGACCGCTGGGGACGGGTGGCCGGCACACCGGCCGGATCGCGATCAGGACGGCGGCCATCTCTCTCCTGCCTTGCGGCTGGATGCGCATCTCCAGCGCCAACGCCGGTAGCCGGCTCAGGGCCGACTGTGTTGTTCGGACGGTGCTGCAGCGGGGATCAGGACGCTGAGGACTGCAAGGCAGCGTCCTCGACGGGGGTGGCGCAATACACCTGCGCCCGGCCGTGCGCTTTGGCCTGATACAGGTTCTGGTCGGCCAGGGCGATCAGCGCAGCCGGCGTGCTGCTGTGACCGGGTACCTCGACCGAGGCCACGCCGATGCTGAGCGTGACGAATTCGCTGGCTTCGGAGCGGGCATGCGGCAGGTGCAGGCGGGCCACGGCGTCGCAGACGTCGCGGGCCAGTTTCAAGGCCTGCTCGCGGCCTGCCATGGGCAGGATGCAGGCAAATTCCTCGCCGCCGTAGCGCGCCACGCAATCATAGCTGCGGTGGAAGTTGCTGCGGATGGCGTGCGCCACTTCGGCCAGGCAGTGGTCGCCGGCCTGGTGGCCGTAGTGGTCGTTGTATTTCTTGAAGTAGTCGATATCGATCATCAGCAGCGACATGGCCTGGCCGGAGCGCTTGCACAGCTCCCATTTCTCGGCCAGCTCGCTGTCGAACTTGCGGCGGTTGAACAGGCCGGTGAGCGAATCGGTGACGGCGATGTTGCGGTAGAAGTCGGATTGCAGCTTCAGCGTCAGGTGTGTCAGCACGCGCGCCTTGAGCACCGTGCCGTTGATCGGTTTGCTGATGAAATCCACGCCGCCCGCATCGAAGCCCTTGACCTCGTCTTCCTCGCTCTGCAAGCCGGTCAGGAAGATCACCGGAATGCCCAGCGTGGCGGTGTTCTGCTTGAGCCGTTCGCAGGTCTCGTAGCCGTTCAGGCCGGGCATGTTCACATCCATCAGGATCAGGTCCGGCACCACCTTTTCGCACAGATCGATGGCCTGCAGGCCGCTGGTGGCCATGAAGATCTCGTAGTCGCCCTTGAGCAGGGCATTGGCGAGACGGATGTTGATGGGCTGGTCATCGCACAGCAGTACGCGCGGACGGCTGCCGCGCAGGGATGAGAGTTCTTCCAGGATACGTTTCAACGAGGTTCTCCGAAATGGTCATCGAGATGGGCCAACGCCGCCGGGAAGTCGAGTTTCTCGATCAGTTCCCACAACTGCTGGTAGCGCGTCTGCTGCATCAGCCCATGGCGCTTGCCGATGGCTTCGGCCAGGTCCAGCGCTTCGAGGTTGCTCGACAATAGCAAGGCCCGCAGCGCCTGCCTATCAGGAAAATCGGAAGCCTCTGCTGTCGCTGTCGCTGTCGCCGGCTCCGCGCCGGCCTGCGGCGCAGCCGGTCCCGGTGAGCCGGAAACCCCCTGCAGCGCCTGCATCGCCAGTTGCTGCAAGACCACACCCGCATCGCGCCGCACCGCGACCAGTTCTTCGCGCCAGGCAGTAAAAAGGCGATCGGACGGCACTCCTTCGCCAGCGCGGCACACGCGCTCGATCCCGGCGAAATAAGCAGCCAGGCCGCTGGCCCCGATGGTGGCGCACAAGCCCTTGAACGCATGGGCGGCCTGCTCGATGCCGCCCGGCGAAGCCTGCGCCAGCGCCGCGTCGTAGTCCGCGAAGAGGCGCTCCAGTTCCGGCCCGGCGGCATCCAGTGTGGTGCGATAGACGTCGCTGGCCTGACGGTAGCGGCGCATCAGGTCAGCGTAGACGTCGACCTGCTGGCGGTCGGCGGGCGGTACGTCCACGCGCGTGGCCTCGGCGGGCAGCGTCTCTTGCGCAGCGATGCTGCGCTCATGCTGGAGATGCGCCAGCAGTGTCGGCACCAGCGTACTTACGTCGATGGGCTTGGCGATGTGACCAGCCATGCCGGCTGCGATACAACGGCGGCGGTCTTCCGGCGAGGCATTGGCGGTCATGGCCAGGATCGGGATGTGGCGCAGGTCCTGCTGGCGGCGGATGCGACGGGTGGCTTCGATACCGTCGATGCCGGGCATCTGCAGATCCATCAGGATCAGGTCGTAGTGGCGCTCGGGATCGCAGGCCATGGCCACGCCGGTGCTGCCATTCTCGGCGCAGCTGATGTGCGCGCCATACAGGGACAGCAGGCCGGTGGCGACCTGGCGATTGACGGCATTGTCTTCCACCAGCAGGATCTGCACCCCTTCCAGTTCGCGCGCGGTCTCGCCGGCGGGCGCATGCTCGGCCTGCGTGTGCTCGTCCGCTGCACGCGCCTGCGACAGCGGCGTGGCGTCCTCGATCTCCATGGGCAGGTCGAACCAGAAGCGGCTGCCGCGTCCCGGTTCGCTGCTCACCTGCAACTGGCCGCCCATGAGCTGCACCAGATGGCGGCTGATGGCCAGCCCCAGCCCGGTACCGCCATAGCGGCGGGTGGTGGAGGCTTCGGCCTGGGTGAAAGCATCGAAGATGTCCTTCAGACGTTCCGGAGCAATGCCGATGCCGGTGTCGCTGACCTCCACCCGCAGCATCACTTGCCGGGTGTTGTCCGCCGCCAGCCGCCGCAGTGCCACGTCGATGCGGCCCAGGTGCGTGAACTTGAGCGCATTGCTGATCAGGTTCACCAGCACTTGCTGCAATCGATAGACATCGCCCACCACGCGCTGCGGCAGGTCGCCATCCAGTTCGATGTGCAGGCTCACGCCCTCCTGCGGCGGGTTGCCGGCCAGGATTGCGGTCAGGTCGTGGCGGAAATGCTCCAGCGAGAACGCCTGCAAGTCCAATTGCACCTGCCGGGCATCCATCTTCGAGAAATCCAGCAGGTCATTGAGCAGGTTGAGCAGGGACTTGGCCGAGATCTCGGCCTTGTTCAGGTAGTCGCGCTGGGCTGGCTGCGGTTGCGTTCTCTGCAGCAGCTGGATCATGCCCAGGACGCCATTCATGGGGGTGCGGATCTCGTGGCTGACGCTGGCCAGGAACAGACTCTTGGCGGAGTTGGCCTGTTCGGCTTTCAGGCGGGCCTCGACCAGGTTGTTTTCGAATTCGATGCGCTGGGTGATGTCCAGGTTGATGCCGATCACGCGCACCGGCGCGCCCATGCCGTTGCGGTCGACGTGGGCACGTGCCTGCACGAAGCGGATGCTGCCGTCGGCGCGCACCACGCGAAACACCGGTTCGAACTCCCCGGTACCGGCCAGCGCCGCCTGCAGGGCCGATTCCACATAGCCGACATCGTCGGGATGCACGCGCCTGCGCCAGCCCTCATAGGTGGTCACCTGCCCGCTGCGGCCATCCCCGATGCCGTAGATCTCGGCGATCTGGCGGTTGAATTCAAAGGTGTCGCCGGTGCGGTCCCAGACCCACACGCCCAGCTTGGCCACTTCGGCGGCCAGCATCAGCTGGTCGCGGGCGGCTGCCAGTTCGGCTTCCTGCTGGCGCTGCAGGCTCATGTCCACGGCGATGTAGAGGTCCCCGATGTGGCGCTGGCGGTGATCCAGCATGGAGGTCTGCTGACGCGTGACCGGCAGCGTCACGCCATCCTTGCGGCGGTAGCGCAGGTCACTCACGGCCTTCTCGTCCAGTATCGCCTGGGCGCGGATGGCGGGATTGTTGAGGCGGCCCGAGAAGGCTTCCTCCTTCATCTGCCCGATCACGTCCTCGGCGCGATAGCCCAGCATGCGTTCGGCCCCGCGATTGAAGAGCGTGATCACGCCGTCCGGTGCCGTGGCGATGATGGCTACGCCGGTGGCCGAACTGAGCACGTTGTTGAGCAGGGCGTTGGACTGCTGCACCTGGTCCAGCAGCGACTGGTTCTGGGCCAGTGCCTCGCTGAGCTGGTTGCGGTTGTGGGTGATCTCGGTGACGTCGTGCGCCACGACATAGAAGCCGTTGACTTCGCCTTGTTCGTTGACGTCCGGGATGTAGGTGGTGAGGACATGCTTGTAGCCGTTGACGGCATCGGTGAAGGTGCGCTCGAAGGTTTGCTTCTCTCCGGCCAGCACCGCGTCGATATGGGGCAGTGCGCTTTCATACAGTTCCGTCCCGACCAGATCCAGCATGTACATGCCGGTGATTTCCCCATGCTCACGCCCGAAGACACGCTCGTAGGAAGCATTGGCGAAGCGGTTGATGAGATGCTTGTCCCAGTAACCGACCAGCGAGGGCATGACGTTGAGCACGGTCTGCAGCATGGTCTTGGCCTGGTGCAGCGCATGGGTGCGCTGCTGCACGGTCAGTTCCAGTTCCTCGTTGATGCGGTGCAACTGGCGTTCGATGCGCTTCTCGCGGGTGACGTCGCGCAGCATGAAGGCCTTGCCGATCTGCCGGCCTGCACCATCTCGCAGCGGGAACATCAGGGCCGAGGCGTAGCGTATCGACTCGCCCTGCAAGCTGATCACGTGGGGCTCCTCCTGCTGGACGTTGCCGGGACTGAAGCCTGGGGAAGTGGAGCGTGTACTGCCCTGCTGGTCCAGCTCGCGCAGCGCTGCGTGGGTGGAGAGGGCAGTGCCCAGTGCGCGTCCTTCGGGCAGGTCCAGGGTGTCGCTGGCCCCCCGGTTCCAGGAAGTGATCAGTCCCCGGGCATCGGTGGTGACGATGGCGTCGGGCGAGCTGTCCACCACGGCAGCCAGCAGGGCACGGGCTTCCTGCAGCTTGCGTTCACGGGTGGAGAAAACCTGATAGGCCAGCGCGCTGGCCAGGATCAACATGGCCAGCGTAATGCAGGAAAGCAGCGTGGCACGATCACTGATGAACTGGTGGGCCTGCGCGTATTCGGGGGCGGCGCGGAGGCTCAGTTTCCAGGCCCGGCCATAGAGGGGAACGGCCGTTTCCAGACTGACGGCATCCTCGATCTGGTCAAAGCCGCCGCTGCGGAACAGTTCGACGGCCGTGGTATTGCTGGCGACGTCCTCCACCAGGATTTCCAGCGCATGCATGTTCCAGCGCCGGCTCAGTTCGGAGAGGATGTCGTGCACCGACAGCGGCGCGTAAGCCCAGCCGAGGATTCTTTCCTGACGCTGCTCCATGGTCGGCGGCGTGACCGAGCCGGCATAGATGGGCAGCAGGAACAGATAGGCATTGGCCGTTCGCCCTTCCTTCTGCACCAGCCTGATCGGTGTGGTCAGTTCCGCGCGGCCGGTCAGCATGGCGTGATCGGCGGCCGAGCGGCGTTCCGGCGACGAGGCGATGTCCAGGCCCAGGGCCGGCCGGTTGGGGGCGAGGGGCTCGATGTATTCGATTACGTAGCGGTCGCCGGGGTTGTCGGCGAGCTGGGTGATGCCGGAAAACAGCAGGCGGTCTTCGCGCATCTTCTTCTCGTAGGCGGGCAGCGCCGCGAGCGGAACGTGGCGGATGAAGCCGAATCCGCCGGCCCAGGGAAATTCCTGCGCCAGATCGCGGCTGTCCATGTAGCGCAACAGTTTTTCGCGGCTCAGGTCGTCCGCACCGATGGCCAGGATGGCCCCCCGGGTACCACGCAGGCCGTGTTCGTATCGGCGCAGCAGGGATTCGATGTCGTCGCGGATCCAGCGGCTGTCCAGCGCCAGGCTGTCGCGTACCTCCTTCTGGTTCAGGTGCGACAGGCCGGCCACGCCGGCCAGCAAGAGGCTGAAGGCGATCAGCAGGAACAGGCAGGTATTTCGGGTGATTCTGGTCATGGTGTCATTTTTTATAGTGGAACAGCATCGCGTCCCCCAACGCGAACGGGCGCAACGCGCCCGGTCATGCTGATTGCACCAGCCCTGAGGCGGCCGGGCAATCGGGAAATTCCCGGGTCCGCCTGCCGGCTGACAGGTTTCCCCTCAAGCCTTTTGCGGACCGACAAGCACCGGTTGCATCAGTGCAACACGATCCTGGCCTTCAGCGGCATCTCATCGATCTGCTCAAAGCGCCGCAAGCGTGCCAGGATGGCTTCGTCCAGCACGTGTTCCTTGTTCAGCAGCAGCACGCCGGACTTGGTGCGCAGGTCCTCGGCCAGCTTCATGCCGACCCGCAGCTCGGCCGGGGACAGCAGGCGGGTCTGCTGTTCCAGCGCCATGCGCTGCTCTTCCATCATGGCGATGAAGGTGTTGACCACCACCGGGTCATAGCGATGGCCGGCATGCGTGCGCAGCATGGACAGCGCTTTCTCGGGACTCACGTTGTGGCTGGTGATGCCGCCATTGCACAGACCCTCGAAGTCGCGCACCACGGCCAGGATGCGCGAGCCCAGCGGGATGGCGTCGCCTGACAGGCTTTCCGGCACGCCCCGGCCGTCATAGCGCTCGTGCTGGTGGCGGATGATCTCGCCGGTCTCGGCCAGGGTCGGGATGGGTGTCAGCAGCATCTGGCCCTTGACCGGATGCCACAGGAACCGCTGCAATTCATCGCTGCTCATCTTTTCGATGGGCTTCTTCACCAGTTCATCGGACAGGTCCAGCTTGCCGATGCCGTGCAGCATGCCGGCCATCATCATCTCCTTGGCGTGATGGGCGGTCATCCCCATGCGCAGCCCCAGCTGTTCGCACCAGCGTGCGATGCGGGCGGACTGGCCGTTGGCCAGGCCGGCGCGCAGTTCGCTGATGTCGGAAAACACATGCAGCATGGAGAGGAAGGCTTTCTGTTCTTCTTCCTGGGCGTTCTCCAGGAACAGCACGGTCTGGCGCAATTCTTCCGTACGCGCCTGCACCTGGCGTTCCAGCTGGCGATTGAAATCGGCCAGTTGCAGGTTCTGTTCGCGCACCTTGCGTTCCAGCGCCATCTTCTGCTTGCGCAACTGCTGTTCCTCCAGCGCGTGGGTCACGACCATGAGCAGCTCGCGGTCTTCCCAAGGTTTGGAGAGGTAATGGTGGATGCCGCCATCGTTGATGGCCGAGATGGTGCTGCCGATCTCGGAATAACCGGTCAGCAGGATGCGCATGGTGGCCGGCCATTGCTGCTTGACCTGGGCCAGGAACTGGGCGCCGTTCATGCCGGGCATGCGCATGTCGGAAATGACCAGGTCGACATCGGCGCTGGCCAGGATGTCGAGTCCGGCTTCGGCGCTGGTGGCCGTCAGCAGGCGATAGCCCTGGGGCCGGAAGGTACGTTTCAGGGCCGACAGGATGCTCTGTTCATCATCGACCAGCAGCACGCAGGGCGGCGGCAGGGCGAACGGGTCGGCTTGTTGCAGGGTCTGGAGCTCCTGGCTCTGGATGGCGGTCATGATGCTTCTCCTGGTTCGCCCGAGGCCTTGCTCGGCGGCTGGGCGCTGGCGGGATCGATGGGCAATTCGATCCGGAAGGTGGTGCCTTTGCCCGGTTCACTGCTGACATGAATATCGCCGCCATGCTTCTTGATGATGCCGTAGGACAGCGACAGTCCAAGCCCGGTCCCGCTGCCGACCGGCTTGGTGGTGAAGAAAGGTTCGAAGATGCGGTTGATGTGTTCCGGCGCGATGCCGTGCCCGGTATCGCTGATGCAGACGGCGACGCGCTGGTCGCAGCGTTCGGTGCGGATGGTCACGCTGCCGCGCTCCTGGATGGCCTGGGCGGCATTGACCAGCAGGTTCATGAAGACCTGGTTCAGTTCCGAGGCCAGGCACTTGATCATGGGCAGCTCGCCGTATTGCTTGATGATGGTGACCTTGTATTTCAGCTCGTTGTTGGCGATGTTGAGCGTGCTGTCCAGGCCACGATGCAGGTCGGCCATCTGCCAGTTGCTTTCGCCGGTGCGCGAGAAATCCTTCAGCGACTGCACGATGTTCTTGACGCGTTGCAGACCCTCGTTGGATTCGGCCAGCAGCTCGGTCACGTCTTCGCTGAGGAATTGCAGGTCGGCGCGGTCCTCGAAGGCCTGCACCTCCGACTGCGCCACGCTGGAGGGCAGGCTGCCGTTGGTGACGCACTGGTACAGCTTGATGCCTTCGAGCAGCGTGGCCACGTAGTTGCCCAGGGTGTTGAGGTTGGCGTTGACGAAGCCGATCGGATTGTTGATCTCGTGCGCCACCCCGGCGGCCAGCTGGCCGATGGAGGCCAGCTTCTCGGACTGCATCAGCTGGGCCTGGGCCATCTTGAGCTGTTCGATCAGGGCGCGCTGTTCCTCGGCCTGGCGCTGCAGGGTGTCTTCCATCTGCTTGCGGCCGGTGATGTCGGTCATCAGGCCGATGACTTCCAGCGGCGTGCCCTCGGCATCGCGGATCAGGCGCAGGGTGTCGTGCATCCACAGGTAGCTGCCGTCGTGGGTACGGAAACGGTATTCGTAGATCTTCTGGTCTTCCACGAACAGCATGGCCAGGCTGGAGAAGATCGCGGCCGTGTCGTCGGGGTGGATGTGGTTGAACCAGAAGTTCGGGTCGTCCAGCATTTCCCAAGGCTCGTAGCCCAGCACGCGGGAGGCGTTTTCGCTCACGAAGGTGAGCTGGAAATCGCCCGAGGGCACGCTGCTGTAGATGATGGCGGGGGTGTTGCCGATGATGTGGCGATACCGTGCATTGGCCTTGACCAGCGCCCGGGTGTCGGGCGCGTCATCGGCATGGGTGCGTTGGCTGGCGCACTCGTTGGCCATCAATGCTTCGCTGTGTCCCATGTTCGCCTCCTCAGCGATGGCTCCGGATCAGGGGCTGGAGCCGCGCCCTCCAGGTCAGGCAGCGCGGGGCAGGGCCACACGCTTGTGGTCGTGCGTGGGCAAGGCCGCGGCCGTAGCTGCCATGCCGTCCAGGTTGAACACGCTGATGGCCTGGATCATCTGCTGCGTCGACTCCTCCAGGCTGCCGGCGGCGGCCGCTGCTTCTTCCACCAGCGCTGCATTGCGCTGGGTCACTTCATCCATCAGGACCACGGCTTCGTTGACCTGCTGGATGCCGGTCTGCTGTTCGCCCGAGGCGGCGGTGATCTCGGCCACGGCGGTAGCGGCCTGCGTCACCGAGCGCATGATGCCGCCCATGGTGTCGCGCATGTCACCGGCCAGCTTCACGCCGGTACCAACCCGCTGCGAGGATTCGTCGATGAGCAGTTTGATTTCCTTGGTGGCCTGGGCCGAGCGTTGTGCCAGGTTGCGCACTTCACCGGCGACCACTGCAAAGCCGCGTCCCTGTTCGCCGGCGCGCGCTGCTTCCACCGCCGCATTCAAGGCCAGGATATTGGTCTGGAAGGCAATGCCGTCGATCAGTCCGGTGATCTGCTTGATCTGCTCGGCGCTCTTGTGGATGGCATCCATGGTGTCGTTGATGTGGTGGATGGAGGCTTCGCCATCGCGCGTGGTGGCCAGCGCTTCTTCCACCAGGCGGTTGGCCTGGCGCGCGTTCTCGCTGTTCTGGGTCACGGTGGAGGCCAGCTCTTCCATGCTGGCAGCGGTTTCTTCGAGGCTGCTGGCCTGTGATTCGGTGCGGGAGGACAGGTCCATGTTGCCGCGAGCGATCTCGCCGGTGGCCTGGGCAATGTGCATGCCGCTGCGGCGCACGTCGCCTACCGATGCCACCAGATTGACCCGCATCTGCTCCATGGCCTGCAGCAGGGAACCCATTTCATCGCGGCGCGCCTGCAGGTCGGCGGCCGACAGATCGCCGCCCGCGACCCGGCGCGCCTGCGCCACGGCACGCCGCAAGGGGGTGAAGATGCGCGTCGCCAGGGTCATGCGCAAGAGTGCCAGGCTGCCCAGGGCGACGCCGGTAGCGGCCAGGGTCGGCAGGCTGCTGGCGTGTTCGGCACACTGCCCGTTGAGGAAGGCCAGCGCACAGATGCCGGCGGCCGCAGTGCCCAGGCCCAGATCCAGCCGTGTCTTCAGCGATACCTGCGAGACCTGGCGCAACTTGCCGCGCAGGCCGGTCGGCACCACTTCTCCGCGATGCACGGCGATGCGGGCGCTTTCCTTCTTGAGTTCCTTGTAGGCCTGCTCGGCGGCGGTGATCTCGGCGCGCGTGGGCTTGGTGCGTACCGACATGTAGCCGGTGCATTTGCCGCGCTCCCAGATCGGCGTGACGTTGGCCTTGACCCAGTAGAAGTCGCCGTTCTTGCAGCGGTTCTTGACCAGTCCGGTCCAGGGCAGGCCGGCCTTGAGGGTGCTCCACAGGTCGGCGAAGGCCAGCTCGGGCATGTCGGGATGGCGCACGATGTTCTGCGGCGCACCGATCAGCTCTTCTTCCGTGAAGCCGCTGATGTGGATGAAGGTCGGGTTGACGTAGGTGATGCGCCCCTTGATATCGGTCTTGGAGACGATGGAGGCATAAGCTTCGATCTCACGCTCTTGTTGGGTGACGGGCAGGTTGAGGCGCATGATCGATTCCTGAAAAATTGATTGGTGGAATCATTAAAACATAAATTCATTGAAATCGCTAAAAAAATGATTCTTTTTGGGAATAAACGGTAAATTCGTTGCTTGGACCCCACTGTATTGTCAAGACGAAAAGCCCTTCTGCGCGCCGGTGATTGATGTCTTTTGTCTTTGATTTATAAAGAAAAAGTGAGATCCATGGCCCCTGTGCGGAGCTCTTTTCTCAAGCATCGCAAAGACGCTTCATCAATTTATAAAATGATTAAATTGATTTAATCGGTTAATCGCGGTCTAATGATGAGCATCAGACAGAAATTCCGGGGCAAATTGGCCGCGAAGCAAGCGGCAGCACAAGGGGGCGATGTGAACAACAAGAGCAAGGTGGTGGTCCTGACCGTCATTGCCACCATCGTGGCGGCTACGGCGCCGGTGATCAGCATGCTGTGGCTGTCGCGCCAGGCGGTGATCGATTCCGAGCACGAGCGCCTGACGCGCTATGCCGAGTCGGTCGTGGATCGCGCCGAAGCCGCTTTCCAGAATACCCAGCGGGCGCTGAAGTCGATGTCGCCGCTGCTGCTGTTTCCCTGCTCGGATGAGCACATCGCGCAGATGCGTCTGATCGCCGTCACTTCCGGTGCCATCGAGGAAATGGGCTACTACGAATACGGCCAGCTCAAGTGCACCTCCTGGGATCGCCGCGCGCAGGCGTTGCGCCGTCCGCAGCCGGAGGCGGTGTTCACTACGGCGGACGGCGTCGGTGTGGCGCTGGAACAGGCTTCCTACATCAGCGATGGGCCCAGCATGATGTCCATCCAGTACGGTGCCCATGCGGCGCTGGTGCATCGCGAACGCTTTGTCGACGTGGTGCTGGAAGATGGCGTGCATGTGGTGCTGGCGCGCAACGGTTTCGGCCTGGTCGCGCAGTACGGCATGCCCATCGCCAGCGGCATGGCCGGTCGCGCCTTGCGCGGCGTCGGCAACCAGGATTTCGATGGGTTCTTTGTCTCCACCATCAGCCGCGACGGCTGGACCGCCGCCGCCATCATTGATGGCCAGCATGTGGTGGAGACCATGACCAGCGAGCAGCGCTGGTTCCTGCCGGTGGGCGTGCTGCTCTCGCTGGGACTGGTGATGCTGGTGCTGCGGATATCGCAGGCGCGCCTGTCGCCGCTGGCGGATTTGCAGCTGGCGGTGCGCAAGAAGGAGTTCATTGTCTACTACCAGCCCATCATCGAGCTGGCCAGCGGCCGCTGCATCGGTGCCGAGGCGCTGATCCGCTGGCGACGGCCGGATGGCAGCATCGTGCGGCCCGACCTGTTCGTGCCGCTGGCCGAGGAGAGCGGACTGATCCTGCCCATGACCGATCAGGTCATCGCGGCCGTGGTGCAAGAACTGGGCGATACCCTGCGCGCCGACCGGGCCCTGCACGTGGCGGTCAACGTCGCTGCCAACGATATCAAGACCGGCCGCATCATCGACGTGGTCAGCCAGACGCTTGCCGGAACCGACATCCGCACCGAGCAGTTGTGGATGGAAGCCACCGAACGCGGCTGCATGGACATTGCCTCGGCCCGCGTGACGCTGGCACGCGCGCGCGAGCTGGGGCATTCGATGGCGCTCGATGATTTCGGGACCGGCTATTCCAACCTGCAATACCTGCAGGGCCTGCCCATGGACGCGCTCAAGATCGACAAGTCCTTCGTCAGCACCATCGGCACGGGCGCAGCCACCAGCGCCGTGATCGATCACATCATCGCCATGGCCAAGAGCCTGAATCTGTTCATCGTCGCCGAAGGCGTGGAAACCCTGGAGCAGGCCGCCTATCTGGGCCAGCACGGGGTCGACTTCGCCCAGGGCTGGCTGTTCGCCAAGCCCTTGCCGGCAGGCGAGTTCATTGATTTCTACCGGGCCACGCTGGCCGATTACGGTACCGGGCCGGAGAGCATTCGCAGCGACCGCACGGACCTTGCGTCCACCCCCTTGAATGCCTGAGCGCCGAAGGGTGAATTTTCCGGCCTGATCCGTGCCGGGCCGTGCTCAGTTCAGCATGGCCCTGCTGCAGTGGCTCGCACGCGCAAGGCCAGCGCCAGTGCCTGATCCATCCCCGCCATATGGCGTACCAGCATGGCCGGGATCATGCCCATGACGATATCGGCCAGCGGCGCGTTGCCATCGTCCAGATAAGGCCGCAGCCGGTGCAGCAGCGCCAGCAGTTCCGCATGGTCGCGGCGATGGGCACGCAGATCGCTGTAGCCCATCTCATCCATCATCTTTTCTTCTTCCCGGAATCCTGCCTCGATCTGCGCCACCAGGGCTGCATAAGCGCTGGCAAAACCGGCCGGCGGCACGATCGCCAGCGCGGCCACGCTCTCCAGTACTTCACGGTGCTCGGCATCCATCTCCGCCAGCAGGGCCGGAATGCGCTGGGCCAGTCCGTTGCTGTCGTCAGACGGGGAGAGGGAAACGACACGATCGGCAGTGGGAATCATGGCCAGCCTCCTGATACAGGGCGCGACCGTACGCAGGTCGGGGCGGAGACATCCACATCGCCGGCAGGGCGCGGGCGTGCCGGAGGGATGTTCACAGCCGATTCTAGGAGCCTGGCCTCGAAATAATTTGAGATAGCTCAAGCCAGCCCGGATTGGCGGGGTGCTGCACCGCGGCCATATGAAGAAAAGCCCCACGGCACCGTCAGGGTGGCGTGGGGCCGGTCTTGCCGGCCGACGGGGTGTCGGCCGTGCGCTTGTAAAAAGCGCCGTTCCTGGCTCTGCAAGTAGGTGCCGTCAGGGGGGCAGCACCTTGCGCAGCATTGCTGCCAGTTCAGGCGGGGAAAACTTGGCGACATAACCATTGGCGCCCACCGAACGCACATGGTCTTCGTTGGCGGCACCGGTCAGTGAAGAATGGATCACCACCGGCAATTGTTTGTAGAGGTCCGAGGCCTTGATCTTGCGGGTCAGGGTGAAGCCATCCATCTCCGGCATTTCGAGGTCGGTCAGCACCATGGCGACCTTGTCGGTGAGCGGCTTGTGCTCCTGTTCCGCTTCGCGGGCCAGCTCCTGCAGTTTTTTCCAGGCTTGCAGGCCGTCGGTAGCCATCACGTACGGCAGCTTGAGATCGGTCAGGCACTGCTCGATGAGGGCGCGTGCCATGCGTGAATCGTCGGCGGCCAGTACGACCGATCCGGGCTTGATCTTCAACTCGTTGCTGCCCGGCGTCGGCGGCTGCATCTGTTCCTTGACCGGCGAGACCATGTTGAGGATCTGTTCCACGTCCAGCACCTGCACCAGGCGGCCACCGTCCTGGGCCGAATCGAGGCGGGCGATGCTGGTGACCACGTTGCCGGAGGCATTGGAGTCGGCCGGCAGGACCTGGCTCCAGTCCAGGCGCACGATCTCTTCCACCGATTCCACCGCGAAAGCCTGGGTGTGCCGGGCGAACTCGGTGATGAGCAGGATGTTCAGTCCATGGCCCGGCTTGCAGCCGGCCACTGCCGGCAGGTCCACCACCGACATCACCTGCCCGCGGATGTTGACCATGCCCAGCATCGGGGAGCGCATGCCGGCGGCGGCGGTGATGTCCATCATCGGGACGATCTCGCGGATCTTGAAGACGTTGATGCCATACAGCTCGCCCGGCTTGTCGGTGGTCCCTTCCGGGTTGCCGAGGCGGAACAGCAGCAGTTCGAACTTGTTGCTGGAGGTCAGGTTGGTGCGTTCGTCGATTTCTTTTTGAAAGGCGTCCATGTCATCCCCGAGGTTCAGAATTGTTCCCAGTCGCCGTTGTCGGCGCTGTCGTGTTGGCTTTTGGCCGGTGTGGCCGGGCGTGCCGCCGATGCCGTCTGACCCAGGCTTCTGGCACGCGGTGCGGCGACTGCCGGGCGGGCCGGAGTGATGTTGCGCGCTGCGGCGGCGGCCATCGCCGGCTTGGCATGCACCGTGGCCGGAACGTCGCTGGCATCGAGGCGGAACACGCCGACCGTCTGGCTCAGGCGCGTTGCCTGTTCCTGCAGGGCCTTGGCGGCGGCGGCAGCCTGTTCGACCAGGGCGGCGTTCTGCTGGGTGTTTTCATCCATCTGCACCACCGCATTGTTGATCTGCTCGATGCCCTGGCTCTGCTCGGCACCGGCGGCGGTGATTTCGGCCACGATGTCGGAGACGCGCTTGACGCTGGCCACCACCTCGTTCATGGTCTGGCCGGCTTCACCGACCAGCTTGGTGCCGGTGTCGACCTTGGCCACCGAGTCGTCGATCAGGGCCTTGATTTCGTGGGCGGCCGAGGCACTGCGCTGGGCCAGCGAACGGACTTCCGATGCGACCACCGCGAAGCCGCGTCCCTGCTCCCCGGCACGGGCCGCTTCCACGGCGGCGTTCAGGGCCAGGATGTTGGTCTGGAAGGCGATCCCGTCAATGACGCTGATGATGTCGGCGATTCTGCGCGACGATTCATTGATGGCATCCATGGTATGAACAACCTTGCCCACTACCTGGCCTCCGGCCTGGGCCACCTCCGACGCGGAGACCGCCAACTGGTTGGCCTGGCGTGCATTGTCGGAGTTCTGGCGCACGGTGGAGGTCAGTTCTTCCATGGCCGAGGCGGTTTCTTCAAGGGCACCGGCCTGTTGTTCGGTACGGGAAGACAAGTCCATGTTGCCGGTGGCGATTTCGGCCGAGGCGGTGCTGATGGTGTCGGTGCCGGTGCGGACTTCCTGCACGATGTTGAGCAGGTTGTCGTTCATCTGCTTCAGGGCGGCCATCAACTGGGCGGTCTCGTCGCGGCCGGTGTTGTCGGGAATGCGGGCGGTCAGGTCGCCTTCAGCCACCTGGCGGGCGATCGAGACGGCGTGGGTCAGCGGACGGGAGACCAGGCGGGCAATCCACCAGGACAAGGTCAGGGCCAACACGACACAGATGGCGATCAGGGCAAAGATGGCCATGCGGGCCTGCTCGTAGACAGTGGTCGCCTGCTGCTCCGAGACGGCTGCGCCTTTGCTGTTGACCTCGCTCAGTTCGTTGATCTGGTCCTGCAGCTTGCGATAGACGGGCGTGGAGTCGGCGGTGAGGACGGCATAGCCGGCTTGCTTCTGGCCATCAATGAACAGCTTTTCCATCCGCTCGTGGGCGGCCTTGTAGGCGGCGATGTTGCGCTGGATTTCCGGGAACAGCTCCTTTTCACGCGGCTCCGACACCAGGGTGGCGTAATGCGCCACTTCCTTTTCCAGCACGGCCATCTGCTTGTTGCCACGCTCACGTGCAGCCTGCTCTTCCTTCTTGTCTTCAGTCAGCACTTGCTGCATGTCGAAACTGCGCGAGCGCGCCAGTGCCAGGCTGATCTTGGACAGGGTGTCGATGCTGGGCAGCCAGTTTCGCGCGATGTCGGTGGACCTCTGGTTGACCTGCGCCAATTGCGCAATGGAGAAGCCGCCCAGCGCCACGATGAACATCAGCACGACCAGGAAGCCGGCATTGAGTTTGTGGGCGATCTTCAGATCGTAGAACCATTTCATGATGACACTCCTGATCAATGCGCAGTGTTGGAATATTCATGTGCGCTCAGGAACCATCATAAGACGGCTAAACAAATAAATCAAATAAAACGATTTAATCAGTTGTTTTATTTCCGCAAGGATTTTCCTGAATTCAACTCAGGTTTATCGATCTCAGGTTTTTTGCAGCCACTTTTCCACGGCATTCATCAGGCCGACCTGGGTGAAGGGCTTGCTGAGGTAGTCGTCCATGCCGGCATCGAGGCAGCGCTGGCGGTCGCCTTCGATGGCGCTGGCGGTGAGGGCGATGATGGGCGTGCGCGGACGCCCGTTGGCCTGTTCGAAGGCACGGATTTCGGCGGTGGCCTGGTAGCCGTCCATGACCGGCATCATGCAATCCATCAGCACCAGGTCATAGTTGCCGCTGCGCAGGGCATCCAGGGCCAGTTGGCCGTTTTCCACCTCTTCCAGGATGCAGCCGCGGCGCGCCAGCAGAATGCGCAGTAGCTGGCGGTTGATTTCGGTATCTTCGGCCACCAGGATGCGCGCACCGGTGAGGGCGGAAGAGGCAGGCGCAGGCGACGGAGCAGGTGCAGGCGCAGGGGTGAGCGCGGACAGCGGGGGCATCTGCGCGGGAGGTGCTGGCGGGAAGGAGGCCGCACTGGCGGTGGCTTCCGGTGCAAGTGAAGCCTTATTCTTCATTACCGTCTCCGGGGCCGCGTCCGGGCGGGCTTCCGCCACCCCTTCCGGGCAGAGGATGTCGAAACTGAATTTGGTGGACTGGCCCGGCACGCTCTGGCAGGCGATCTTGCCGCCCATCAGTTCCACCAGATTCTTGCTGATGGCCAGGCCCAGCCCGGTGCCGCCGAAGCGGCGCGAAATCGAGGTGTCGGCCTGGGTGAAGGGCTGGAACAGCTGGGCCAGCGCTTCCGGGGCAATGCCGATGCCGCTGTCGGCGATGGCGAAGAAGAGCCGCCAGCGCTCCGGACTTTCTTCTTCACGTTGCGCCGACATGCTCAGCCGCACATAGCCGGCCTGGGTGAATTTGATGGCATTGCTCAGCAGGTTGCCCAGCACCTGTTTCAGGCGCGAGGGGTCGCCGACCAGACAGAGCGCGTCGTCGCAATCGATGCGCACATCCAGCTGCACGTCCTTGTTGTGGATCGAGGGCCGGTACAGTTCGGCCACCTCGCGCACCAGCCGCGCCGGGTGGAAGGCCACGCCCTCCAGATCAAGCTTGCCGGATTCGATCTTGGAAAAATCGAGGATGTCGTTGATGATGCGCACCAGTCCGCCGGTGGCGTTGTGGATGCTGTCGGCATAGTGCTGCTGTTTGCTCGACAGGCCCGATTCCATCAGCAGTTCGGACAGGCCCAGGATGCCGTTCATCGGGGTGCGGATTTCATGGCTGACCATCGCCAGGAAACGCGACTTGGCCTCGTTGGCATGGTCCGCTTCTTCCTTCAGTTCCAGGGCCAGCTGCGCATCCTGTTCGCGCCGCTGGACCTGGCGCAGGGCCACGCCGAAGCCGCCGATGAGGCCGACCAGACTGATGGCAGCCACCAGCATCAAGGGATACATCGATTCCAGCCATTCGCTGAAATAGACCTTGTCGGTCACACCGATTTCCAGATATATCGGCGCATTGCGCACCGGCCGGTGGATGCCCAGCCAGTGGGCTTGCATGAAGTAATAGGGTTGCTTGGCGTCGGTGCCGGGCGGGCGCGGCAGGTGCAGGTCGGCCAGCGGTTTGATGTCGCGCCGCACGGTGTTGTCGTGCACCAGGGCGGTGGCGATCAGGGGTTTCTCGTCCTCGCGCGCGAGCAGGATGGAAAAGGGTTTGTCCTTGGTCACCGCACTGAAGAAATCTTCAAAGAACGCGCAGGGCAGCGCCACCACCACGATGGCCAGCATGCGGCCCTGGCGATCATTGATGCGGCGGGTGAGATAGAAGGTGGGTACGCCCGCCGCGCGCGAATTGACCGTTTCGCTCAGGAAATCCTCGGTCGAGGCATTCTGGCTGTGATGAAAGAAGTAGTCGCGGTCGGTGAGGTCCAGCGGTGGCGGCGGAAATACGCGGGACAGGCTGATGATGCGGCCCTGCGCATTGCTGATGCCGATGCCCGAGATGAAGGGCAGGCCGCGGATCTTTTCGCGCATGGTCCGGGAGTACTCGGGCGTGCTGACGTGTTCGCGCAACTGGGCGTCATCGCTGACGTTGGCGGCTTCGATGTCGGACTGGATGCTATCCAGTACCAGCCGGGCCGAGGAGATGGTCTGGGCGGTGCTTTCGGCCAGCACCGTGGACAGCGTGGCCAGATCGTTGCGCCAGTCGTTGAGGCTGGCGCGGTACAGCAGGCTGCCGGAAATGATGACGGTCGCCGTCAGCAGCCCCAACAGCAGGGCACCGAGCGTGACGGCGGATTTGCGGATGCGCGGCGGTGCGGGCGGCGAGCCGGGAGCGGGCGTGGATGGCGTCATGGGCAGGGCGGGCAGGGAAGATGCGCCCGTGCAGGTCAGGACTGGGGGAGGGAGCGCGCGCAGCGCCCGATTTCATCCAGCACCAGCGCGAAGCTGGCCTGCAATTGCGCCAGTTCTTCCGGACGCGGCGTCTGGCCGTTGCGGGCGGCCTGTTCGGTCTGCTGCAGCAGCATTGTCAGTACCTGGGCCTGAAACATGGCACTCATGCCTTTGAGGCTATGGCTTTCGTGCCGGCTGCGCTCGGCATCGCCATCCCGGGCGGCCTGCTCCAGCCGGGCAAAAATGGCCGGCGCGCTGTCGGCGAAGGTGCGCGCCAGTGAGGCGACGGTGCCGGTGTCCCCGCCCACCGCTTCCAGCAGTTGGCTCGGGTCGATGTGGTGATAATCGGTCAGTGACTGGCCCAGTTGCACGGTAATCCCCTCTGTTCTCATGGCTTGGCGGCCGATTTACTTCGGCTCTTGCAGCGGCAATGTGAAGCTGAACGTCGATCCTTGATGTTGTTTGGACTGTAACATGAGTTGGCCCCCCATGAGCGTCACCAGCCGTTGCGCGATGGTCAGCCCGAGGCCCGCGCCGTCCTTGGCGCGGCGCTCACTGTCATCGGCCTGGGTGAACTTCTCGAAGATGGTATCGACTTGCCCGGCGGGAATGCCGATGCCGGTGTCTTTGATACGGATGTCCAGCTGGTCGCTGCTGCGATCGACTTCGACCAGCACGCGCCCGGTGTCGGTATAGCGCACGGCATTGCCGATCAGGTTTTCCAGCACGCGCAGGACCTTGCGCTGGTCGCATACGATGATCTGCGGGACGTCGTCGCTGATACGGCATTCCAGCTGCAGGCCCTTGGTCTGGGCTGCCTGGTAATGGCGGGCGATGGCATGGCTGACCAGTTCGCGGATGTTCTCCGGTTCCCGATGCACGGCCACGCGGCGGTCTTCCAGGGCGGTCACTTCGAGGATGGACTCGACCAGTTCCAGCAGGCGGTTGCCGCTGTCATGGATGGCGGTGGCGTATTGCGCCAGCGGCGACTCGCCCAGTTCCTCACGCAGCGCATCCGAATAGCCCAGCACGCCGTTGAGCGGGGTACGGAATTCATGCGACATGTTGGACAGGAAGCGCGACTTGGCCTGGCTGGCCTGCATGGCTTCCTGGCGGCTCCGCACCAGCGAGCCGGCCATCCAGATCAGGACGGCATTGAAGATCAGCACGGCCAGGGTGATCAGGGTCGCCAGCGTCAAGGTCCGGTTGCGTTCACGGTAATAGGGGGCCAGGCGCTCTTCGATATCGATGCCCACCGAGGCGTAGAGCGGATAGTCGCGCAGCTTGTGGAAGGCGTAGATGCGCTCGCGCCCGTCGACCCGGCTGAACGCGTCGATCACGCCGCTTCCTTGCGCCAGCATGGCCGCATAGACTTTGCCGCCGTTGACCTGCTCGCCCATGGCGTCCATGTCGCCGGTGCGGCGCACGCGCGCGGTGCCATCGGCCCCGACCAGCGTGATCACGCCATGATGACCGACATCGATCTGGTGGTACAGGCTGGTGAAGTACTGGGGATCGATGGACACCACGATCACGCCGCCAAAGCCGCCGTCAGGACGGTTGATGCGGCGGGTCAGCTGCAGCGACCATTTCTTGGAGACGCGCCCGAGCACCGGCTTGCTGATGAACAGCTTGTCCTCGCCACCCTGCATGTGCACCTGTACGTGCTCGCGGTCGGCCAGGTTCAGCGGCGTGAAGGGCTTGCTGGAGAGCACCACGTCACCCTTGGCATCGACGATGGTGAAGAGGTTGTAGACATTGCGCGCCACCAGGCCGTTGGAGATCTCGGTAGCCAGGTCCAGCGACTGGCCGCGCTCTGCATAGCGATAGCGCAGGTAGAGGGCGGCCTGGTCGGCGGCCTCGATGGTGCGGTAGGCGTGTTCGAGGAACAGCCGCGACAGCGACTGGGCATCGCGGCGGGCATCCTGCAGATGGTTCTCGCGGCTGGCGTTGAGTTCCTTGAACGCCCCCAGCCAGAGACCGCAGATCAGCAACAGCGAAAACAGGCCCAGGGCCAGGCGCAGGTCGATGCGCGCGAACCGGAGGGGGAGAGGGGGGTGTTTCCGGTCATCCATGGCACTGCGGGCCTTTCCTGGTTGATCCCTTAGCGGGTCTCGCGCTCCCTGCGGGCACAGCAGGCCCGCATGTAACCGCGCAATTCATCAAAATTGACCGGTTTGGGGAAGAACACCACCCCGGCCGGAATACCGCCGCGCATGGCCATCTCTTCCGCATCCAGGCTGCTGACGATGGCGATGCTCACATCCTGCAGCTCCGGATCGTGGAGGATGGTCTTGACCACTTCGTAGCCATCCATGCCTTCCATCACGATATCGGCCAGCACCACGTCGGGTTTGCTGCGCGCGATCTCCAGCAGCGCCTTGTAACCGTTGTCGCAATACACCAGATCCAGCGGCAAGCCCCAAGAGCCGAGGGCACCGGCATACAGCTCGCGCTGCAGGCGGTTGTCCTCGATCACCAGCACGGCGGTGCGGCCGTTGCCGGGACGCGCTGCCGGACTGCTGCGTCCGTGCTCGGCCGTATCGCCGGACGACGAGGAGCCCGGCGTGGACTTGTAGGCATGCACCGCCGCCAGCGGAATGCGGCGGTGCCCGCCCTTGGTCTTCCAGGCCTCAATGATGCCGGCCTCCACCAACTGCTGGACGGAGGACACCGAGATGCCCAGGATGTGCGCCGCTTCCTGCGTGGTGCACACCTCGGAGCTGCTTGTCTTTGCGGTTTTCATAAATTCATTATCGGTATTTTACACAAATAAATCAAATTCATTAGATAGAATTTGAATTCGGTATAATCGTTTTTCGACGAAAAGCAACAGTGCTGCCCATGGGCAAGCCTTTGACGGCCCATTATGCAGAGAATTTCGTGAGTTCGTCAGATTTTGTGTATTTTGCCTGCGTTTACCGCAGCCGGCAGCAATTATCGCGCGCCGGGAGCGCCTGCCGGTGCGGGTTCAGAGGGTGTCGAGTTGGCTGCGCAGGTCGGCCGCGCGTTGTTGCAGGGCCTGGACATCGTCGGGCTGCATTTTTTTGATCTGCTGATAGGCCATGCCCATGCGCGGGTTGTTGCCGAAGGTGGATTGATGGCGCAGGAAGAAATCCCAGTACAGGGCATTGAAGGGGCAGGCGTCGGCGCCGGTTTTCTGCTTGGGATCGTAGGCGCAGCCCTGGCAATAATCGCTCATGCGGCCGATGTAGGCGGCGCTGCTGACATACGGTTTGGTGGCGATGATGCCGCCATCGGCCCACTGGCTCATGCCGAGGGTGTTGGGCAGTTCCACCCACTCGAAGGCATCGATGTAGATGCCCAGGTACCAATGGTGCAGTTCCTTGGGATCGAGCCCGGCCAGCAGGGCGAAATTGCCGATCACCATCAGGCGCTGGATGTGATGCGCATGGGCCGTCTCCAGCGACTGGCCGATGGCGTGGCGCAGGCAGTTCATGCGGGTTTGTCCGGTCCAGAACCAGGCTGGTAGCGGCAGGCGGTGCGCCAGTGCGTTGCGCTCGTCATAGCCGGGCATCTGCGACCAGTAGATGCCACGCACATATTCCCGCCAGCCGATGATCTGGCGAATGAAACCTTCCACGGCCGCCAGCGGCGCTTTGCCTTCCCGCCAGGCCTCCTCGGCGCGGCGCACCACTTCCAGCGGATGCAGCATCTTCACATTGAGCGCGAAGGACAGCAGCGAGTGGAACAGGCGCCGGGCCTTGCTGCTCATGGCATCTTCATAGTCGCCGAAGTGCGGCAGCACGGTGGTGATGAAGTGATCCAGGTGCTGCAGGGCTTCGGTACGGTCCAGCGGCCAGCGCAGCTGCGTGGCCTGGGGCTCGCCGAAGCTGCGCACACCTTGTGCCTGCAGCATCTCCCACAGGGCGCCATGGTCGTGCGGCTGGCGCCAATCCCGGGGTTCGGGCGGATTGCCGGGCCAGCGCTTGCGATTGTCCTGGTCGAAATTCCATTGGCCGCCTTCGGGCTTGCCATCGGCATCGAGCAGCAATTCGAAGCGGCGGCGCATCTGGCGATAGAAATGCTCCATCAGCCATTGCTTGCGGCCTTCAAAGAGGCGCGGCAATTCATTGCGCGCAGTGAGGAAGTGTTCGCTGTCGACCACGGCGGTCTGGCCCTGATGGGCCTGCGCCCAGGTGTCGCCCCATTGCTGCAGGGCCTGGTCGACGCGCCATTCATCCGGTGCCTGCCATTCAACGCGGGTGGCCTGGTAGTGCGCGGCCAGGGCATCGAGATTGTCCACCAGCGACTGGCGGTTGCTGGGATCATCCAGACGGATATAGCGCACCCGGTGTCCGGCCGCGCGCAACTGCTCGCCGAAGGCCCGCATGGCCGCGAAGATGGCCAGGATCTTTTGCGCGTGATGCAGCACGTAGTCGGTTTCGGAACGCACTTCCATGAGCAGATAGACCACCTCAGGATCGGCGTGGTCGAACCAGGAATGCTGCGCATTCAACTGGTCGCCCAGGATCAGGCGGAGGGTGGAGGCGGGAGTGGCGTGCGTGTCGGTCTTTTTCTTCATGATCTGCGAACGGAAAATCGCTCAGGCAGCGTGCTGACGGCCATAGCGCCCCAGCGCCACGAACGCCGCCAGTTTCAGCACGCAAGGCAGGGCCGCGTAGACCAGCGGCAGGCTGCTGCTGGGCCCTTGGCCGGGTTGGTAATCGAGCGCTGACAGCAGTGGCAGGGCGATGCCTGCCAGCGCCAGGGCCAGCTTGCCCAGCATGGTCAGGATGCCGAAGGCGGCACCCACCGAAGCGCGCTGCGTGACCACCCGCGCCAGCAGGACCGGTGGCAGCAGCAGGTCGGCACCCAGTGCTGCACCGGTGGCCAGGCACACCAGCAGAAACGCCCAGCGGTCGCCCGGCCCCAGCAGGACCGCACCGACAAAGCCGACAATGGAGAGTAGCATGGCCTGACGCCAGCAGGCGATGGTGCCGAAGCGGCGTGCCAGCGCGCTCCAGAGCGGCAGTCCCAATGCGGCGGCACCGAAGTAGGCTGCAAGAAAGCCGCCAGCCAGCGCACGTTCCTGCAATTGATCCTCGATGAAGAATAGCGCCAGCGTAGCCGGGATCGCGGCCGACAGGGCATTGAGCAGATAGGGCGGCAGCAGCGAACGAAACGCCCGGTTGGCCCACAGCCCGCGCAGCGATACGACCCAGCGCTCGCCCTGCGCCATCATCGGCGGAGCCGGCTGGCGCAGCAGCAACAGCAACGCCACGCCCAGCACTGCGCCGAAGAACAGGCAGTACCAGGTAATGCGCTGGTCGATCAGCGCCGGATCGGCGGCCAGGATGCCGACCGGCACCACACTGGCCAGAATCACGCCGGCCAGCCCCGCACCTTCACGCCAGGGGACGGCGCGCATGCCTTGTTCCGGCAGGCGCGAGCCCCACGACAGATAGGCGATGCTCAGCATGCTGTGCGCGCCATAGGCCAGCACCAGCATCGCCACCAGCCACACCATGGCCGCCTGCGGCGTGGAGGGTGGCTTCCAGAGACAGATGAAGGCAACTGCAAGCACCACCCCGGCAGCCGCCATCCAGCGCTTCTGGCGTTGCGCCGAGCGATCCAGCAGGTGACCAAACAGGGGATCCTGCAGCATGTCCAGCAGGCGCGCGGCGAACAGCACCCAACCCAGCGGTGCCAGGGCCACGCCGACATGGCTGGCGTAGTAAGCCGGGATCTGCACGAACAGCGGCAGCGCGGCCATTGCCAGCGGCGCGCCCAGCAGGCCGTAGGCGGCATTGCTCAGGCGCGCGGAGGGGGGCGTTGCGGGCTGCGGGGCTGTGCTCAAGGCGTTTCCCCGAGCAGGCGTCGGCGCAGGCTTTCATCGCGGCTGGGCTGGCCCAGCCAGATGTTGAAGAAAGAGCGGGCCAGTTCGGGATCGGCGATCTCGGCCAGCATCTTGTCGCGGTCATACAGGCGCATGCCGCGCTGGGGCAGGTAGACACCGACCAGCTCGTCGCCGTCGGCGACGTCGACGAAAGCGCGGTTCAGTTCGCTTTTCCAGCGCGCCAGTGTCGGGCCGGCGATGGGGGCCGGGCTCATGCGCTGGATCTCTTCAATGGAGGTGGAGGCCAGCTTGTCGCGGCTGATCTTGACCTTGTAGTCGAGTTGCAGGGCAAAGGGCTGGCTTTCATCCAGCGGCTTTTGCGCTGCCCACAGCGTGGCCTGATAGATGCGGAAACCCAGCCAGGTCATGGTGCCGCTGCCCACGGTCTGGATCTGCGCGGGCAAGGCTTCGCGCCAGGGTTGTGCAGCGTGTGCGGCGCGGCCGGGCCAGAGGGTCAACAGCGCCATCAGGAACAGCGCGCAACAGGTGAGACGCAGGTGCTGCTGGCGCAGATCCTGTTGCAGAGCGAGGGAGCGAACGGTGGCATTGGGCATCGGGGGTCTCCTCATGGGCAAGAAGCAGCATCACAGTCTTGTCAGCGAGCAATACAGTGCGCTGCATGCCGACAATACAGTCTGCGGTGTTCCTCAGTACACGCTGAGGGCCTTGGCAATACAGTCTGCAAGGCGATCAGCAATACAGTGTCGAGGTGTCAGCAACACCTCGGGCAACAAGATTACTACCAGTTTAAGATAAAAGCTACCGAGCGGTATTTAATATTTACCAATTGGTATGGAGCGGTGGAATGTACGGTAAATGCTTGCGCAGCGCTGCTCATCGTGTCCACTTGCGCTCATAGTCCATTTCCTGGAAATGCTGCAGCAGGAAGTCGACGAAGACACGCACCCGGGCCGGCAGATGCTTGCGGCCCTGGTAGGCAATGTTGATGGTCAGGCGCGGCAGGTCCCATTCGTCCAGCACTGGCACCAGGCGGCCGGCGACGACGTCGTCATAGATAATGTAGTTGGGCTGGATCAGGATGCCCAGGCCTTCCAGTGCTGCCGCGCGGATGATCTGGCCATCGTTGGACTGCATCAGCGCAGTGATGTCGAGCTGCCGTTCGCGGCCATCGCGATGGGTGAAGTGCAGCAGGTTGGGATGGTTGGAATGGCTGTACACCAGCAGGTCGTGCGCGGCCAGGTCATCCAGCGCGCGCGGCACGCCGCGTGCGGCGAGGTAGCCGGGCGAAGCCGCCAGGATGCGGCGGGTGGCGGCCAGGCGGCGCACGGCGATGTTGGAATCCGGTTCGAACTCGCGGGTGCGGATGGCGACATCGATGCCGCTGTCGAGCAGGTCGACGTAGCGGTTGGCCGCGACCACCTCCAGCGTGATGTCCGGATAGAGACGATGAAAGCGCGGCAGCAGCGGGCTGATGTGCTTCATGCAGAAGGACAGCGAGGAAGTCACCCGCAGCAGGCCGCCGGGGGCGACGCTGTTGGCATTGACCAGGGCTTCGGCTTCCTTCATTTGCGTGAGCGCCGCCTTGCAGTGGCGATAGAAGGCCTCGCCCGCCTGGCTCAGCCCCAGCCGGCGCGTGCTGCGTTCCACCAGGCGCGCGCCCAGACGTTCTTCCAGCGCGGCCAGGCTGCGGCTGGCGGCGGCATTGGACATCCCCAGCGCCTCGGCGGCGCGCGAGAGGCTGCCCAGCTCGGCCACCTGCACGAAGAGTTCGAATTGATTCCAGCGGTCCATGGGACGGGCTTTCCGGCGAGGGGGAGCAGGCCGAAGTGGAAAACAGTTTTCCACTTTCGTCATATATCTGCGAAAAGATAAGACCTATATTACCGCTCAGCGGAAAAATCAGTCCAATCACAACACACACGCACAACACACAACAGCGACGAGGAGACCATGCTCAATCTCAATGAAGACACCATTACCCAGGCCGTGCTGGCGCGCCATGCCGGCATGCCCGATGAACGGCTGCGCCAGATCATGACCAGCCTGGTGCAGCACCTGCACGCCTTCGCGCGCGAGGTACAACTGACCGAGGAGGAATGGTTCGAGGGCATCCGCTTCCTCACCGAGACCGGGCAGCTGTGTTCCGACAAGCGCCAGGAATTCATCCTCCTGTCCGATACCCTGGGACTGTCGACGCTGGTGATGGCGCAGCAGAATCACAAGCCCGCCGGCTGCACCGAGGCGACCGTATTCGGTCCCTTCCACGTGGAGAATTCGCCGGTCTATCCGCTGGGTGCGAATATCTCCAACGGAGCCAAGGGCCAGCCCTGCTTCGTCAGCGGCAGCGTGCGCGGGCGCGATGGCCAGCCCGTCGCGCATGCCAGGATGGAAGTGTGGCAAGCCGATGAGGATGGCTTCTATGACGTCCAGTATCCCGACCTCGACCAGTTGCAGGCGCGCGGCACGCTGCATACCGATGCGCAGGGACGCTACCACTTCCGCAGCATCCTCGCCAATTCGTATCCGATCCCGCATGACGGACCGGTCGGCAAGATGCTGGAGACGCTGGGCCGTCATCCTTGGCGGCCGGCGCACCTGCATTTCCGCATCCAGGCCGAGGGATATGAGACGCTGATCACCCATGTCTTCCGCCGCGGGGACGCGTATCTGGAGTCCGATGCCGTTTTCGGCGTGCGCTCCACGCTCATCGCCGACTGGCCGCGCCATGAGGCCGGACGCGCGCCCGATGGCAGCACCTGTGAGCAACCGTTCTACACGCTGGACTATGATTTCATCCTCAATCCTCAGCGCACCTGATCCTGCCATGTCCCTGCCTGCCAACAACAGTTTTACCTATACCAGTTCCGCCGCCCGTGTGATCTTCGGTGCCGGCAGCCTGCAGCACCTGGTGCGCGAAACCGACCTGCTGGGCGCGCGTCGCGCCCTCGTGCTGTGCACGCCCGGCCAGCGCGCCGAGGCCGAGCGCGCCGCCGCCCTGATCGGTGAGCGCTGTGCCGGGATATTCGACCAGGCCGTCATGCACGTGCCCATCGAGACCGCGCGCCATGCCCGTGAAGTCGCACGCGAACTCGGTGCGGACTGCGCCATCGCCATCGGCGGCGGTTCCACCATGGGATTGGGCAAGGCGATCGCACTGGAATCCGAACTGCCCATCCTGGCCATCCCGACCACCTATGCCGGCAGCGAGATGACGCCCATCTATGGCATCACCGAAGCCGGCCTCAAGAAGACCGGGCGCGATGCGCGCGTGCTGCCGCGCACGGTCATCTACGATCCCGAACTGAGCGCGGGTTTGCCGCTGAAGCTGTCGGTGACCAGCGGCATCAATGCCATGGCGCATGCAGCCGAAGGCCTCTATGCGCCGGATGCCAACCCCATCATGTCGCTGCTGGCCGAAGAGGGGTTGCGCGCACTGGCGGAGGGCTTGCCGCAGCTGGTGGCACGCAGCGCTGATCTGGCCGCGCGCAGCCAGTGTCTGTATGGGGCCTGGCTGTGTGGCACGATGCTGGGCAATGTCGGCATGTCACTGCATCACAAGCTGTGCCACACGCTGGGCGGCAGCTACAACCTGCCGCATGCCGAGACGCATACCGTGATCCTGCCGCACGCGCTGGCCTACAACGCACCGGCGGCACCGGAAGCCATGCAGCGCATCGCGCGCGCCCTGGGGACCGACGATGCCGCGCAAGGTGTGCATGCATTGGCTGCCCGGCTGCAGGCACCGTTGTCCCTGCGCGAGCTGGGCATGCCGCATGAGGAGCTGGATCGCTGCACCGACATCGCCCTGCAGAATGCCTATGCCAATCCGCGCCCGCTTGAGCGGACGACATTGCGGGCCTTGCTGGAGAATGCCTGGCAGGGGCGGGCGCCTGAGTGACGTATAGTGTGGCGGTGCAAGCGTTACGTAGACAACGTTGAGACCATCAGGAGACCGCCATGCCACGAACCACCCGCAGGCCCATGCTGTATCCGGCCTTGTTGAGTCCTTGCCTCATCGCGCTGCTGGCCGCATGCAGCAGCGCGCCCGAGAAGCCTGTCACCGACACGCCGGCGAGCACGCCGCAAAGCTGCACCGCCTTGCGTACCTTCACCCTTCCGGCCGCAGCCATCGGCCTGCCCACGCGCGGCGCACGCGTGACGGCCATCGAGAGCGTGGTTGCCAGCGGCGACGGCGCCAAGGCTGTTGGTGCTTACTGCAAGGTGAGTGGCGAGATCAGCCCGGTCGATCCCGCTGCACCGGCGATCCGCTTCCAGGTGGACCTGCCGGCGCAGTGGAATGGAAAGGCCCTGATGTTCGGTGGCGGCGGCTATGACGGCACCATTCCGGACGTGGCCGCCAACGTCCCTGCCGGCGCGGCCACGCAGCCCGGTCCCTTGGGGCGCGGCTATGCCACCTTTGCCAGCGATTCCGGCCACCAGGCCAATGCCACCACGTCGCGCGATGGTTCGTTTGGCAGCAACGACGAAGCCTTGCGCAATTTCGCGGGCGATGCCTTGAAGAAGACGCGCGACGCGGCGCTGGCCATCGTCACCGCCCATTATGGACAGCGGCCTGCACGGGTGTATTTCGCCGGCGGCTCCACGGGCGGACGTGAAGCCCTGGCCATGGCCAGTCGCTGGCCGTCTGATGTGGATGGCGTGATTGCCTTGTATCCGGCCTGGAATGCCGTCGCACTGAACCTGCAGTTTGGCCGCATGACGCAGGCCATGGCGCAGCCGGGGGCTTATCCCGATGCGGCCAAGCGCAAGCTCCTGTTCGATGCCGCCATGGCGGCGTGTGACCGTCTTGATGGCGTGGCCGATGGCGTCATCAGCAACGTTGATGCCTGCAATGCGCGTTTCGATCCGGCCACGGCCTCGCTCAACGGCAAGCCCTTGCGTTGCGAAGGCGGAGGCGAGGGCGGCGACGGTTGCCTGTCGGACGCGCAGATTGCTGCCTTCAAGGTCTTCAGCACGCCGCTGGAGTTGCCTTATCCACTGGCCAGCGGCGAGACGCGCTATCCCGGATTCAACACCTGGGGCACGGATTGGGGCATGGGCACGGGCAGTCCTTTCCAGGCCATCATCCAGACACTGGGACTGGGCACCGAGCAGCCCGCCAATCCGATGCCGGGCGTGAGCAGCAAAGGCAGTCCGCCGTATCACAGCACCTTCTGGGATCAGTGGGTGCGCTACTTCGTTACGCGCGATGTTAACTTCAATCCGCTGGCGTTGGATCCGCTGCGGCCGGGCGGGTATCAGGCGCGGGTGGTGGCGTTGAACGGCTTGCAGGATGTGAATCAGACCGATCTTTCGGCCTTCCGCAACAAGGGCGGCAAGATCCTGATCGCGCATGGCACGGCCGATGCGCTGGTCAGCACGCAGGCCACGCGGCAGTATCTGGGGCGCTTGCAGAAGGCGATGGGGGAACAGCAGCTTGAGGGCTTCGTGCGTTATTACGAGATCCCCGGCTATGGGCACGTGTTTGGTACGGCTTTCAATGCGTCCTGGGATTCACTGACTGCGCTGGAGCAATGGGTGGAGCAGGGGAAGGCCCCGGTGGATCAGATCGTGGTGGATACCACCGTGGTACCGGGCCGCAGCCGGCCGCTGTGCCGGTATCCGGCTTGGCCGCAGTATCGGGGGAGCGGGTCCGTGAATGAGGCGGGGAGTTTTGTTTGTGTGGGGCGGTGAGGCATTGATGTGCGTCTTGCGGGAGCGTCTTCAGGCGCTCAGCAGGCGCGCCGCCAACACGGATTGCATGTCACGGCGACCGTCTGCGATCACGTAAATCAGGACCTGCTGCCCGGCCACGCGGTAGATCACGCGGTAAGGCTTGAAGAGAGTCTGACGATATTCTTTGATGCCAAGACTGACCAGCTCCTTTGGAAAGCTGCCACGTTCAGGGAAGCTCGACAGACTCTCTACAACATGCATCAACTGATCGAGGACATGGTCGGCGTTGGCCACACAGTCGAATTCAGAGATGTAGTCATGGATGGCTTCCAGGTCCCGCTCTGCCCCTTTGGTCAGCAGGACTTCGAATCTGGCAGACTTGCTCTTCTTCATTCAGCCGTACGCTTGGCACGCAGCCTGGCAACGACATCGCCTACCGGTGTGAGCTTGCCGGCAGCCACATCCTGATTGCCAAGCGCCAGGATTTTCAGCAAGGCGAGCGTTTCCTGAGTTTCTTCATAGGAAGCAAGGTCTTGCAGAACGGCCTTGGCTTCGCCATTTTGGGTGATGACCAACGGCTGACGCTGCTCGGCTAAATGTGTCAACACGTCGGCGGCATTGGCCTTGAGATAGCTGATCGGTTTGACTTGGGATGAGTAGCGCATGGACGTGCTCCTGATTGGGGTGGACTTAATATAGTCTTTTTATGGTCCTTGGGCAAGGAGGGGCAATCGTGCCCAAGGATTTCCCGCACCGCGAAAGCAGTTGACCGGCCGCGGCCGGGCGTCCTGCTGCGTTATCGAATCAATGAACCACCTGTGCATCGCCGCCCAGGCCCGCGCTGTATATATGGGAGAACACCGCTCCCGCCTTCATGTTGATTTCGTTGGAATCGTAGGCGCCGACTGGCAAATGCGCGTACAAGTGCTTGATGATCTCAGCCCTCATTTGGGCCTGCACGGTCGCCATACTACGCAATCGCTCCATTGCGAAACGCTGATCGGCCAATTTGGCCAATAAGTCCTTCGCGATTCGCTTTATCTCTTCTCGGTCACCCTTGGTGAGTGAATCTTTCTGAAGTAAGTCGAACACCGCCAGTTCAGTCTCGCTATCAAGTCCTTCGCGCAGGTAGCGCTTTTCCTCTTCGCTGCAGTCGTCATTGAAGGCGAACAGGTCATCCATCACCTTCTGAATTTCGGCCGTATCCTTGTCTTTGTTGTATTCGCGAACGATTTCCTGGTAACGCGCATACAGGTCCACGCGTGTCGGGTTGCGTGTCACCATTGCGGCCAGGCGTTCCTCGATCTTCTCCATCAAATTCATCGCCACCACATTCTTGAAGGGCGATTTTTCGAATTCGGCACGCAGGCGAGAAAAGTCGATATTGGAAAGGTTATACCGGGCTTTAGGTTCTCTGGCGCACGGCGCTTCGGTTGCTACCGACACATCTACTACGTCGTACAAATCCTGTAGCAAGCTGCTGACGTCGGGTGATACACGGGCATCCTGCATCTTGTTGTAAATGGCGGTCACTGCACTTTCCACTGCATCGAAATCAAAGAGGCCAGGGTGAGGAAACAGGCTGCGGTGGCGCGCTTGCACATCCTCAACGATCACCTGATAGGTCTTGCGGCGCTCGTCGCTTTCGCAGAGAAGGTTGACAGCGACCAAGATCTGCTGCTGTTTGTCAAAGCCTTTGGCCTTGATCAGTTCGTCGACATCAAAACCCAGATCCATCAGGAACTCGGTCGCTACTTTGAGGCTATCGGCATATTCCCCCAGCGCCTCAGTGTCATCCCGTACCGTATCCTGTTCAGCATCTCCCTTGCCCGTACCAGCACGATCGCCTTGCGCAAAAGTTGCCAGTGCCCGGCGCAGGCTTTTGATCATGCCGTTGTAATCGATGATCAGCCCCTGCTTCCGTCACCTTCCACGGCCAGGAAAAAAGCGACACCAACACCAAACTGGCACGCATGAACCTGGTGGTGCATGGTTTGGATGCCTCCAACATCCGCCAGGGCAATACCTTCTACGACCAGGCCGAACACCTGATTGGTCAATGCGATTTCGTCATGGCCAACCCGCCCTTCAATGTGGACGGTGTAGATACCAAAAAGGTGGAGGCACAGGTTGATGAGGCCGGGCGCTTGCCCTTTGGCTTGCCAGGTACCAATGCCAAGACTGGCGCCATCTCCAATGCCAACAGCCTGTGGATTCAGTATTTCTATGCCTACCTGAACGACAAGGGCCGCGCTGGTTTCGTCATGGCCTCCAGTGCCTCCGATGCTGGCAACAAAGACCGCGACATCCGCGAGCAACTGGTCAACACGGGCCACGTCGATGTGATGATGGCCATCGGCAACAAGTTCTTCTACACCCGCAGCCTGCCTTGCACCCTGTGGTTCTTCGATAAAGGCAAGTCGAAGAACCTGCAAGACCAGGTACTGATGATCGACGCACGCAACGTCTACCACGTCGTCTCGGCACGTTCGCACGTGTTCACCGAAGAGCAACTCGCCAACCTCAACGCCATCGTCTGGCTGTACCGGGGTGAGCGCAAGAAATTCATCGCCCTGGTGGCAACATACCAGCGTCAGGTAGATGAGTGGCTCTCTGCCATTCCCGCCCGTATAAAGGCTGACACTGCCGCCATAGGTGCCTTGGCTGCGCCTCTGCAAGCCTTCGCCGATCAGGCCCGGCTTGCCGAATTGAACGCCGACCAGGCCGAGGACGCGCAGATCACGCAGGCCCAGCTCGATGCCTTCAAGGCCGAGTTGAGTGCTGCCCAAGCCGACACGCACGCCACGGACGCCATCAACGCCTTGCTTACTGCCTGCACGCAGAGCCGATCTGCGATCGCCAAAGCAGGCCAGAAGGAGCACGCTGCGCAAGTGGCTCTGCAAGCCACGCTTGATGTGCTGGCCCCGCAACTCAAAGCCACCGGCAAGCTGCTCGAAGCACGCCACAAACAATGGCTCAAGTTGCTGGACACGGCGGAAAAAACTTTGCGCGTGCGCAGCAGCAAGGCATTCGACGGCAAAGCCGCCCGCGACGCCAAGCGCGCCTTGCTGGCGGCCGACAGCAAGAAAAACGAAGCCCCCTCCGTGCGCGACGCGGTACTCGATGCGCTCAAGCAGGCTGCCTACTTCATCCATCAGGTGCACTGGCTGCATAGCCGCTTTCCACAGGCCCTGTTTGCGGATGTGGCGGGATTATGCAAGGCCGTCAGCGTTGATGACATCGCCGCCAACGATTACTCACTCACCCCCGGGCGTTATGTGGGCGTGGCTGCCGCTGCTGAGGAGGATGAGGACGACTTTGCGGAAACTATGCGCGGCATTCACGCAGAACTGGCTGAGCTGAATGAAAAGGCAGCGGAACTGGCGGGGCGGATTGCCAGCAACTTTGAGGAGTTGTTGGGATGAGTTGGAAACCCCGGCGCCTCAATGAATGTGTCAAATTCCTTTCGGGTGGCACGCCGAACAAAGGGACACCAGAATTTTGGGATGGGGAAATCCCATGGGTTAGTTCGGCCGAAATGACAGAGCGATTCTTGCAAGACACTTCGTTACGGATTAGTCAAGCCGGATTGAATGCGGGCAGTAGGCTGGTTCCCTCCGGCACGACGTTTGCCGTAGTTCGGGGCATGTCGCTGGCCAAAGAATTCAGAATTTCCCTCGCCCAACGTCCAATGGCATTTAACCAAGACGTAAAAGCATTGATTCCCAAATCTGGTGTTGACGGAAAATTCATCTTCTATAGCCTATCGGCTCATGCCAACGCGATTCGCGATTTGGCAACGGAAGCCGCGCACGGCACAAAAAAATTGGAAATGGATAGACTGGAGAACTATGTCATTCATGTGCCTGATGATATTGAAACGCAGCGATCTGCAGCATCGATAGCGCACGCCTACGACGACCTGATCGCCACCAACCAGCGCCGCATCGCCTTGCTCGAGGACGCCGCCCGCCGCCTCTACCGCGAATGGTTCGTGCACCTGCGCTTTCCTGGTCACGAATCAGTGCCAGTGAACGATGGGGTGCCGGAGGGGTGGTGTAAGAAACCGATGACCAGCGTCGCGGATTTCATCAATGGTTTTGCTTTCAAGCCTGAGCATCTAGGCGAATCTGGTCTGCCTATCGTAAAGATTCCTGAGCTTCGAAGTGGTATCACTAGCAAGACGCCCTACAACCAGGGCAACATTGTTCCGCAGCGAAACCACATCAATACCGGAGATATCCTTTTTTCGTGGTCGGCAACCTTATTGGTCAACGAATGGAGTGAAGGCCCTGCGTTGCTTAATCAGCACTTGTTCAAAGTCATTCCACACAGAGAGTTACACAAACGACTAGTACGATTCGCCGTCGAAGCAGCAATACCGGAACTTACTGGTCATGCTGTCGGAGCAACCATGCAGCACATCCGCCGTTCGGCATTGGACAATCATTTAATACTGGTGCCTGACGATACAACTGCTTCGGCATTTGCTGCACAGGTTAACCCGATGATGGACTCGGTTGCCAACTTGAATGCTCAGAACAGAGAGTTAGCCAAGGCCCGCGACCTCCTGCTCCCCAAACTGATGTCCGGCCAACTCGACGTTTCCGGCATCACCTTACCCGATGAGGTAGCATCGTGACCAAGCACTGTAGCGGCTTCCATGTCAGCGCTATCACCGGCGACACAGCGGACTGACCTACAGTTAATAAAAATAGACAGCGGCGATAACCACAAAGCGCCCCGTGGAGGAATCCAAGAAGATGGCCAAGAAGGACTATTCCGAAGACCTGTTGATTCAGGCGCCGACGGCAGAACTGCTGGAACAGCAGCTAGGCTGGCAGAGCGTGTTTGCACAGGATGAAGGCGCAAAAGGTGGATGGGGGCCCACTAGTCTGCTGGGCCGCACTTCGGATGCAGAGGTCGTGCTCACCCGCGAGGTGCTGGCAGCGCTCAAACGCTTGAATCCGGGGTTACCCGACGTCGCCTATCAGGATGCCTTGGCACTGGTGATTCAGGACGACATCACCAAATCGCTGATCGCGCAAAACGAGGAAAAGTACAAGCTGTTGCGCGATGGTGTACCGGTGAAATACCGCGACGCTGGCGGCCGCTTGACCGATAAACGCCTGCGCCTGATCGATTTCGATCAACCCAAAAACAACCGTTACCTCGCCGTGCGCGAGTTGTGGGTTCGTGGCAAGTTGTGGCTGCGTCGCCCGGATGTGATCGGCTTCGTCAACGGCTTGCCCCTGGTGTTCATCGAGCTCAAGCGCTTCGAGGTGCACATCGACAGCGCATACAAGAAAAACTACGCTGATTACCTGGACACCATTCCACATCTGTTCCACTGGAACGCGCTGGTCATCATTTCCAACGGTCACGATGCGCAGTACGGCTCGCTGACCTCCAGCAAGGAGCATTTTTATCGCTGGAAAAGACTGGATGAAGATGACCCGGAACCCGCGAAAGACCAGCCCCTGCTACCGCTTCTTTTGCAGGGAATGCTGCATCAGCAGCGCCTGCTGGATATCGTCGAGAACTTCATCCTCTTTGATGCCACTGAGGGCAGTACCCACAAGATCGTGGCGCGCAACCACCAGTACCTTGGCGTGAATCGTGTGATCGACCGGTTGACCTCCACCGATCCCAAGGTCCAGGCAGAGGTCGCAGCCGGTCAACTGGGCGTGTTCTGGCATACCCAAGGTTCGGGCAAGTCGTATTCGATGGTATTTTTGACCGAGAAAATCCATCGCAAATTATCTGCGTCGTGGTCGTTCGTGGTCATCACCGACCGCACCGAGCTGGATGATCAGATTGCATCGACCTACACCAACTGCGGGCGCGCCAATACCAAGACTGATCAGGCAAAGAATGGCGCTGCACTGCGCTCGATGTTGCGTGACCAGAACCGGCGCTATGTGTTCGGCCTGATTCAGAAATATCGTGAGCGCGTGACGGAGGCCTATTCCGAGCGTGACGACATCATCGTCATCAGCGACGAAGCACACCGGACGCAGTACGGACGCTTGGCGCTGAATATGCGCAAAGGATTGCCACGCGCAAAGTTCCTGGGCTTCACGGGCACCCCGTTGATCGATGCCGGGGAGAAACAGCTGACTCGCCAGGTCTTCGGTGACTATGTCTCGATCTATGACTTTCAGCGTGCAGTCGCCGACGGTGCGACGCTGCCCCTGTTCTATGAAAATGCCGGTGAGAAGCTCAAGATCATCGATCCCAAGGTAAGCGAACGTCTCGCGCAGCACATCGAGATCGCGAAGCAGGCTGCTACGCTGGATGATCCGTGGAGCGACGAGAAAGAAGAAAAGCTCTATCGCGAATTGGCGCGGGATTACCCCATCCTGACCTCGCCCACACGACTGGACAAGGTGGCGCAAGACTTTGTGGACCATTTTCACCAGCGCTGGCGTGCGGTCGAAGACGGTGGCGGCAAGGCCTTGATGGTGTGCCTGGACAAGATCACCTGCGTGAAGATGCACGATCTGATCGCAGCCAACTGGCAAGAGAAAGCCGCCCAGTTGGAGGCCGCTGTTGCTGCCGAAGAAGCCTTGTTCGCAGCAAAGGGCAAAGCACCTAATGCTCTGCTCAAGCAACGACGGGAACACGTGGAGTGGATGAACGCCACCGAGTGCTGTGTAGTGGTGTCCCAGGAGCAGGGCGAGGTCGCAGAGTTCGCCAAGTGGAAGAATTTCCGCGATGAGCCGCTGGACATCAGGCCGCACCGTGAAAAGATGGTCAAACGCGACCTGGAAAAAGAATTCAAGAAGGCGGATAACCCGTTCCGCATCGCTATTGTTTGCGCGATGTGGTTGACCGGCTTCGACGTGAAATGCCTGGCCACGCTGTATCTGGACAAGCCCATGCAGGGCCATACCCTGATGCAAGCCATCGCCCGCGTCAATCGGGTTGGTCGTGGCAAGAATCGTTGACCACCGCATGACGCACATCTTCGATGAAATGGCCGGTCTGCACGAACATGCCAGCCGAACCGCAGGCCGGATCAAGCACCAGTCCGTGATCCGGTTCGATGACATTGACGATCATGCGTACCAATGATGGCGGCGTGAAGAATTCGCCGCCTTCCTGTGCGCCACTCATGGCGAACTTGTTGAGGAAGTATTCGTAAATGCGCCCGAACACATCGCCGGTGGCCGCCTTGATGGCGGGGCGGTCGAAAATCTTGACCAGCTCGGCCAGCAGATCGGGTTCGAAGGCGGCATAGCCACGTGGCAGTGCGCCGGAGAGTACGGGGTATTCGGCCTCGACAGCGTCCATGGCGGCGTCGATGATCTCGCCTACCTTGGCCCCTTGCGGGAGGCTGACGATGCGATCAAAACGCGCGTCCTCAGGCAGATAGATGGCGGCCTTGCCTTGAAAGCCGAGCTTCACCACTGTCTCACGCTGGGCGGCGGGCACTTGTGGCGGGATGTCAGCTTCTATTTCGGGCAGGTAAGCCTTGAAACGGTTATCGGCGTGACGCAGGAAGATCAGCCCCAGTACCGGCATCGAGTACTCGGCGGCGGTGAGCTTGGAATTGGCACGCAGCTGGTCAGCGGCGTCCCACAGTTCGTTTTCGAGTTGCTGCACATTCATGCGTAGTTCTCATTGTTCTGTTCATCGGATGCGCTACTATCTTCATCCGCGCCCCCGGCGCGCATCCATTTATCGCCCTCAGAGAGCTGGAAATTCCGAATCCCTCCATCTTGTACGCGGCCCGTTCCTGGTGCTTGCGCCAGCGGGCGTCGATGTTTTTCACCGTGACGCGATGACGGGTGACATCGAACGCAGTGACCAAGGTTTGGCGTCTCAGGCAGTGGCGAGCACGGATGTATCAAGTCGCTTTGAATCGTCAGCACTCTACCAGACGGGCGCAGCGGCTGCTACTTTGAGATGCCTTGAATTGCCCGTGACGAACTGCGGAAAGCTTGCGAAAAACGAGCATTGAGCACTAAGGGATGGGAGCGGGGAGGAGGCCATCGCAAGAAAAAGGGCCCGGAGAATTCCGAGCCCTTGTTATTGGTGGAGCCGGCGGGAATTGAACCCGCGTCCAGAAGCACTCTACAGACAGTTCTACATGCGTAGTGCAGTCAATTGGTTTTGATCCTGGCGACGCGGACGCACACGCTTCGACAGGACGAGTTACCTTGGATTTAATGACGTATGAAGTAACCCCATACGCCACGATTCCCTGTAAATGACTCTACCGCTGTTGCCAGCACACCCCAGGGAAGAAGTGCTGTAGAGCTAGAAGTTTCTTAGGTTTCTAGGTGCGATTTACGCTGCGAGAGCGTAAGATTCGTCGTTTGCATTTAAGCAGTTCCGGATGGATTAACGAGGTAACCAGTCCTCGGCATGCCCTGTTCCGCTTTGCAACCCCTGTCGAAACCAAGTCGGCCCCGTGGTGTTGAAGCTTCGCAAATCCCGCTGGGCGCGTGAACTTGCGTATTACGCTTGCCTCTCTCCGAGTCTCTTCAAGAGGCGCCCGCTTGTTCGGCGGGAGGTGAATTATAACCTACTCCCTACTATATGGGCAGCGCACGGCTTTTCAAGCCCCGCGCCGCCCGCTGGCGCATCGCCTGCTCACTGGATGGTCAGCTCGACCCGTGCCTTCGGTTCCTTTTCAGGAATGCCCGCACCATCCAGCTTGGGCGCGATCAGGAAGATGCGCGCCGGATCGATCACGCTCTGTTCCTGCAAATAATTTCGCACCTGGTCGGCCCGGCGCTGGGCCAGGTTGCGCAAGTCATCCTTGGTCACCTCGGTGTGCTCGAGGATCAGCTTTTCCATCTCGGCTTCGGGCAGGCTCTTGCTCAGGCCGATCATGTTGCGCGGCTTGTCGAACTTGGCATCCTTGTAGACGCGCTCCAGGTACTTGACGCGCTCGGCCGCGCTCACGCGCACCGGGCCGTCCGGCTGGCCTTCCTTGGCGATCAGGTCGGCACGCTTGAGGCTGCGCATGGCACGTTCCAGCGCTTCGCGGCGCAGGCCCTGGTCATCGACCTGGGGATCGACGCGACCGGTGATGTCGAGCTTGATGCCCGGACGCTCATGCAGCGCGTAACCCAGCGCATCCAGTTTCTTGCGCACCTCGTCGGTGATTTCCGAGGAGCCCGGCGAGAACTCGATGTAGCGCAGCTCGCCAATATGCTCGTCCGCCCGGAACATCGACCCGATCAGCGCAAAGGGCGAGGTGACGGCCTTGACGATCAGGTTCACGAATACCCGCACGATGATGCCGCCGACCGAAAACTCCGGATCCGACAGCGAGCCGGAGATCGGCAGGTTCAGGTTGATGTTGCCATCGCGGTCCTTCAGCAGCGACACCGCCAGCATCACCGGCAGATTGGTGGCATCCGGGCTGTCCACGCGTTCGCCGAAGCTCAGCTGTTCAATGCGCAGATCGTTCTGGGCCACCAGCTTGTCGTTCTCGATCTTGTATTGCACATCCATCGAGAGCTTGCCCTTGGTGATCGGATAGCCGGCGTACTTGGCCGAGTAGGGCGTCAGGCGCGGCAGCTGCACACCGTTGGCGCTGGCCTTGAGATCCAGGTACATGGGCTTGAAGAGCGGATTGAGCGAGCCCGAGATCTGCAGAGGAGCATCGTTGTCGATCTTGCCGCTGATGTTGACCGGGGCCGGTTGCGGTTTCTCCGAAGAGATCTGGCCGATGCTGCCGGACAGTCCCGTCATGTTGGCGGTGTAGTTGGGTTTGACGAAGTTGTCGGTGTAGTTGATGTTGCCGCCTTCCAGCACCACCTGGCCGATCCGCACGATGGGCGCATCCGCGGGCGCGGCAGCGGGCGTGACCGGGGTGGCGGAGACGGTCTTGCGCGCGCTTGCCGTGCTGGCAGGCTTGCCGCCCTTCTTGCCATCATCCGTGATCGAGCCCTGTTCCTGCGCATCGGCCACCACGATGTCCTGCAGGTTCAGGCGGCCCTTCTCGGAAAGGATGGCGCGAGCGTAGAAGTTGGACAGCGTCACCTTCTCCAGCGCCACCTGCGCACGTCCGCCCAACTTGGCCTGGATGCCGGCCAGTTGCAGCGTGCGCCAGCGCAGGAAGTCGGTGGAAGTCAGCTTGTCCTGCATGCGCAGGTTGGTGATGGCGGCGCTGCCCTTGTAGTCCAGGGCCAGCTTGCGTTCGTCCAGCGGGGGCGTCAGCTCCAGCTTGCCCTTGGCGCTGGCCAGGCCGCTGCTGATGGTGACATTGAGCACATCGGTGAAATAGTGCTGGAAGGGCGTGATGGGCAAATCCTTCACATCCAGATCCAGCGCCACACTCCTGAAGTGCGCTGCAGCCTGTCCGGCCAGATCGGCGCTGCCGTTCTTGTCGAAGCGCGCCTGCAGCTTGAAGGGAATGGCCTGGTCCAGCGTATCGGTGAGCGTGGGTGCCTGCAGCGAGAGCGATTCCAGCGCCAGCGGCTGTGCGCCCTTGCCCGGGGGCGTCAAGCGCAGGTCGGCCAGTTGTACCTTGCTGTCGTCGAGCTTGAGATGGCCGTCACGCAGCTGCAGTGTGGTCTGCCCGGAGAGTTTGCCGGCTACGCCGCTGATGGGGGCGCGTGACAGGTAATTCTGGTAGCCGGCGAGGTCGATGTTCTCCAGCGTGATCTTGCCTGCCACCCCGGGTTTGAGCGGCTGCAGCTGGCCGTCGAAGGCCAGCTTGCCATGGCCGTTTTCCACCGCCGACAGGGTCAGGTGCGCGGGCTTGGCATCAGCGGCGGTAGAGAGCTGGGTGGCGTTGATGTCGATCTTGCTCAGCTTGATCGATTGGGCAGGCGCCGCATTGGCTTCGTCGCGCCAGTTCACTTCGCCGCCGCGCACGGTCAGTTGTTGCAGCACGATGGGGGCTGTCGGCTGGGGTGTGCTGGCCGCAGGAGCGGGGGCATCCTTCTTCGCGGTACCTGCGCTGTTCTTGCCGCCGGCACTGCCGCCACCGGCCAGCGCACGCTGCCAGTTGATCTCGCCACGCGCATTCATGCCGGCCCAGACTTGCGGCTGCTCCAGCGTGAGCTGGTTCAATTCGCCGCTGGCGGCCAACACGTCAAATTGCTTCACCTGCAGCGCTACCGACTTGGCTTTGAGCAGCGGTGCGCGGGCCTTGTCCTGCAGAGCGACGTCATCCAGGCGCACATCGCCTGCCAGGGTGACGGTCGGCTTGTCATCCTTGCGGGTAAAACCCAGATCCAGCTTGGTGCTCAGCTTGGCACTCTGGATGATGACCGGTAATTCGGCAGGGACGAAGGGCAGGTAGCCCACCAGGTCGAGCTGGTCGATATCGATGGCGAAGGCCGATTCCTGCGTCGAGGCGAAGGGTTTGCTGCGGCCCTTCAGGTGCAGCGGCGTACCGTTGATGGTGGCCGACAGTTGCGGCTGCACGAAGCTGTCGATGTTGCCCGGCAGGTTGGAGATGAAGGGCAGGCCCACCTGCAGCGCGGCGATGTCGATGTTCTTGCCGCTGACCTTGTCCTCGAAGCGGATCTGTCCATCCTGCAGTTGCACGTTGGCCAGCGAGAAGCGCGCCTGACCTTCGCTCTTGGGCTGCGCGGCCAGGCGATCAAGGATGTCGGAGAAGTTGTAATGGCCACTGCCCTCGGCATCTACCCGCACCACGTGCAATTGCGGCGTAGTCAGCCTGATCTCGTCCAGCACCGGTGCCAGGCGCAGCAGCGAGGCGGCCGAGAGGTCGGCCAGCAAGCCCTTGGCGCTGAAGAAGGGCTGCGTGCCATCGGCTTCATAGAGTGTGATGTCGGAGGCGCGCAGGGCCAGCTTGAAGGGGTTGAAGGCGATCTCGCCGATTTCCAGCTTGCGGCCGATCTGGGCCTGGGTCTGGTCGACGGCGATCTTGCGCACCAGCGCGGGCAGGGCGGCCCAGCTCAACGCGGCCAGGACCAGCAGGACGGCCAGCGTCCAGCCGGCCCAGCGCAGCGGGCGTCTCATTCGTTGCCAGGCGAGGTGCTGGGTGAGTGAGGCGCGATCCGGCTTGCTCATGACGGTTTCCCTTGTCGGTGCCGGTCCGTCCTGGGGCGATGCCTGCGCAGGTGGCCGGTTCTGGTTGTGATGGTGTGTGGTGCTGCGGCGTGCGCCGGGTTGTCGCCATTCTAATGCGAGGCGACATGGCACTGCTAGGAGGGAAATGGCGCGCTCAAGTTTCCTTGCGCGCGCCAGCAAAGGCGGGAAAGCGGATCAGTCCAGCAGGGTCAGGATGTCCAGCGGTGCATGCAGCAGCGCATCGGCCTGCCACGCAGCCGGTTCGGTGTGGCCGCAATAGCCCCAGGCAGCGGCAATGGTCGGCATGTTGGCGGCGCGCCCGGCCTGGATGTCGCGCAGGTCGTCGCCGACGTACCAGCAATCCTCGGCTGGCAGCCCCAGGCGCTTGGCAGCTTCCAGCAGCGGCGCGGGATGCGGCTTGGGATGCGGGGTGGTGTCGCCGGAGACGATGCATCCGGCATGGCCCAGCCCGATCTGCGGGGCCAGCACGTCGGTGAAGCGTGCCGCCTTGTTGGTGACGATGCCCCAGGCTATGCCGCGCGCTTCCAGTTGCGCCAGCAGTTCCGGGATGCCGTCGAAGAGGCCGCTGTGGGTCGTCATGTTGGCCTGGTAGCGGTCCAGGAAAAGTACGCGCAAGTCTTCATATTCCGCATCGCCCGGATTGATGCCCAGCGCTGCACCGATGAGCCCGCGGGCACCGGCCGAGGCGACCGGACGCAAACTTTCATAGGGGGCATTTTCCAGGCCCCTTTGCTGGCGCAGGTAGTTGGCGGCGGCCGCCAGGTCGGGAGCAGTGTCGGCGAGCGTGCCGTCGAGGTCGAACAGGATCGCGCGGGGAGGGCGGAGTGGCATGGGCTTCAGGATGGCAGGAAGAAAAGCGCCGCAGCGGGCAGCTGCGGCGAGGGGAACGAACCGGCGAGGCGCGAGCGAGGCGGCTCAGCCCAGCTTGGTACAGGCCACCAAGTAGTTCACGCTGGTGTCGTCGTTGAGCGAATAGATCTTGGTCAGCGGGTTGTAGCCCATGCCCTTGAAACCATCGATCTGCAAACCGGCTTCGCGCGTGTAGTGCGCCAGCTCGGCCGGGGTGATGAACTTGGCATAGTCATGCGTGCCCTTGGGCAACAGGCGCAGCACGTATTCGGCACCGATGATGGCCATGACGTAGGACTTCATGTTGCGGTTCAGCGTGGAGAAGAACAGCTTGCCGCCCGGCTTGGCCAGATTGGACGCAGCGCGCACGATGGCAGCCGGATCGGGGACGTGTTCCAGCATCTCCATGCAGGTCACGACGTCGTACTGGCCGGCTTCACGCGCGGCCATGTCTTCGGCGGCGATCTTTTCGTAGCGCACCTTCACGCCGGATTCCATGCTGTGCAGGTCGGCCACTTTCAGGGCCTTGTCGGAGAGGTCGATGCCGGTGACGTCGGCCCCTTTCTTGGCCATCGATTCCGCCAGGATGCCGCCACCGCAGCCGATGTCGATCACCTTTTTGCCGGCCAGCGGGGCGCGGGCGTTGATCCACTCCAGGCGCAGCGGGTTGATTTCGTGCAGGGGACGGAATTCGGAACCCGGGTCCCACCAGCGATGGGCCAGTTCACTGAATTTCTGGATCTCTTGGGGATCGGCGTTCATGGTCGCATTGGTCGTGTTCATGGGGCCTAATGATAGCCCAATCCGACGCGGCGGGTAGGCTGTGCCAGGTCAAGATGCGCCGCAATGACGGGACAAGTGCTTGCAGAGGCGTGCATGACCAGCAAATGAAACAGGAATAAAAAAACCCCGCCGAAGCGGGGTTTTCATAACAGCCTTGTAGCAGCAATCGATTACTTGCGGGTACCCACAACTTCGATTTCCACGCGACGGTTCTTTGCGCGGCCAGCAGCGGTCTTGTTGTCAGCGACCGGTTGCGACTTGCCCTTGCCTTCGGTGTAGACGCGGTTGGCTTCAACGCCCTTCGAGACCAGGTAGGCCTTGACGGACTCAGCACGGCGAACCGACAGCTTCTGGTTGTAGGCGACGGAGCCGATCGAGTCGGTGTGGCCGACGGCGATGATGACTTCCAGGTTGATCGCCTTCAGGTTGCCAACCAGTTCATCCAGCTTGGCCTTGCCAGCCGGCTTCAGGGTTGCCTTGTCGAAATCGAAGAAGGCGTCAGCAGCGTAGGTGACCTTTTCCGAGGTCGGGGCAGCGACAGGAGCAGGAGCCGGAGCAGGAGCAGCAGCGGCAACCGGAGCCGGTGCGGGCGGTTCTTCGCACGGACCGTTCACGTAAGCGGTTTGCCAGCACAGACCGTAACCGCTGCGGGTCACGACGTCACGGCCATCTTGCAGGTACAGGCTGCCGGGACGAACCTTGATGTCCTTGGTTTCCTGAGCGGTGGCAGACAGTGCGATGGCTGCGGACGCAGCAGCGAAGACGAGTTTTGCTAATTTGTTCATGTTTCTCCTCTCGGGTGAGATATCCGCAGATAAACTGCGCTACAAGATTACGACATCAAAAAAATGAATAATATCATGTGTTCAGGTCGTCACAGGCCCTTGTTCCATGGGGCTAGTAATGAACTTAGCCGCCATTCTGCCACACGGATTGACCTTCAGCGATGCTTGCCAATTGGTCCAGACAACGTTTTTGGGACTGTGTTGTTTCTTCGCAACGCGATATTTTCGGGCCGTTTTTGTTCCTTTAAGGCTGAAAAATGCCGGATTTTTTAAAGAAAATCCTTATATTTCATACAGTTCGCGCATTTTCACTCGGGCAAGTAGTTGCCATTTTCTCCGCAGCATCGCGATTCCCGGTCCCTCGGAATTCTCCTGATGGCGTGCACCGGGAAAGTGAGTTTCGGAAAATTTTCCCCAAATTGGTCATTTGACAGCAACCTGCGGCGGAGAAACATTCGATGCCGGGCGGCAATGCCGGCCGCTGAGTTCGGGCGCTCTAATATATATAGGCTTTCGGACCTGGGATTTCGTCGCTCCCAGGCGCTGGGAGGAGCTTTGCGGCGCATGCGGTGAGGGCCTGCCCCGGGCCGGGTGTCCTCGCGAAGCATGCCGTTGCAGGGTCATTGAGGGCGTTTGACGGGCTTTTGACCCTCCTGGCGTGCTAGAATGCGCTGTTCTGATCAGTCCAAGGGCCACGCCCGCCCGGCACGATTTTCTGGCCGGGAAACATCTTTCGACTCTCCAATGGATCAATTCGCTAAAGAAACCATCCCCATTTCCCTCGAAGAAGAGATGCGCAAGAGTTACCTCGATTACGCCATGAGCGTGATCGTGGGTCGGGCACTGCCGGATGTGCGCGATGGCTTGAAGCCGGTGCACCGCCGCGTGCTGTATGCGATGCACGAGATGAACAACGTCTGGAATCGTCCGTTCGTGAAGTGCGCGCGCGTGGTCGGTGAAGTCATGGGTAAATACCACCCGCACGGCGACGCCTCCATCTACGACACTCTGGTGCGCATGGCCCAGGACTTCTCGCTGCGCTACACCTTGGTCGATGGCCAGGGCAACTTCGGTTCCATCGACGGCGACGGCGCTGCGGCGATGCGTTACACCGAGTGCCGCCTGGACAAGATCTCCAACGAATTGCTGGCCGATATCGAGAAGGAAACCGTCGATTTCGTGCCCAACTACGACGGCAAGGAAAAGGAACCCTCGGTCCTGCCGACGCGTATCCCCAACCTGCTGGTCAACGGCTCCTCCGGCATCGCCGTGGGCATGGCCACCAACATCCCGCCGCACAACATCACCGAAGTGATCAACGGCGCGCTGCACCTGCTGGCCAATGAACACTGCACCATCGATGAACTGATCGAACTGGTGCCGGCACCGGACTTCCCGACCGGCGGCATCATCTATGGCGTCTCGGGCGTGCGCGATGGTTACCGCACCGGCCGTGGCCGCGTGGTCATGCGCGCCAAGACCCACTTCGAAGAGTATGGCCGCGAAGGCCGCATCGCCATCATCGTCGATGAGCTGCCCTACCAGGTCAACAAGAAGGCGCTGCTGGAACGCATCGCCGAGCTGGTGCGCGACAAGAAGCTCGAAGGCATCTCCGACCTGCGCGACGAATCCGACAAGTCGGGCATGCGCGTGGTGATCGAACTCAAGCGCGGCGAAGTGCCTGAAGTGGTGCTCAACAACCTCTACAAGCAGACCCAGCTGCAAGACACCTTCGGCATGAACATGGTGGCGCTGGTCGATGGCCAGCCGCGCCTCTTGAACCTGAAGCAACTGCTGGAATGCTTCCTGTCGCACCGTCGCGAAGTGGTCACCCGCCGCACCGTGTTCGAACTGCGCAAGGCGCGCGAACGCGGTCACGTGCTCGAAGGCCTGGCCGTTGCATTGGCCAACATCGATGACTTCATCGCCATCATCCGCGCCGCACCGACTCCGCCGATCGCCAAGGCAGAACTGATGACGCGCGCCTGGGATTCGTCCATGGTGCGCGAGATGCTGGCCCGCACCGGCGAAGGCAATCCGGGCGGCATCGAAGCCTTCCGTCCGGAGAGCCTGCCGGCCCATTACGGCATCCAGTCCGACGGCCTCTACAAGCTCTCCGACGAACAGGCGCAGGAAATCCTGCAGATGCGTCTGCAACGCCTGACCGGTCTGGAGCAGGACAAGATCGTCAATGAATACAAGGACGTGATGGCGCAGATCGCCGACCTGCTGGATATCCTCTCCAAGCCGGCCCGCGTCACTGCCATCATCACCGACGAACTCAACGCCGCCCGCAACGACTACGGCATCGGTGCCAAGGACGAGCGCCGCTCCACCATCGAGCACAACGCCACCGACCTGGCCACCGAAGACCTGATCACCCCGCAGGACATGGTGGTGACGCTGTCGCACACAGGCTACATGAAGTCGCAGCCGGTCTCCGAGTATCGCGCGCAGAAACGCGGCGGCCGCGGCAAGCAGGCCATGGCGACCAAGGATGACGACTGGATCGACCAGCTCTTCATCGCCAATACGCACGACTACATCCTGTGCTTCTCCAACCGTGGTCGCCTGTACTGGCTGAAGGTCTGGGAAGTGCCGCAGGGTTCGCGCAATTCGCGCGGCAAGCCCATCGTCAACATGTTCCCGCTGCAGGATGGCGAGAAGATCACGGTGATCCTGCCGGTGTCGGGTGCCAATCGCAGCTTCCCGGATGACCGTTATGTCTTCATGGCGACCAGCCTGGGCACGGTCAAGAAGACCCCGCTGTCGGACTTCTCCAACCCGCGCAAGGCCGGCATCATCGCCGTGGACCTGGACGAAGGCGACTTCCTGATTGGTGCTGCTCTCACCGATGGCGCGCATGACGTGATGCTGTTCTCCGACGGCGGCAAGGCCGTGCGTTTCGATGAAAACGATGTGCGCCCGATGGGCCGTACCGCCCGTGGCGTGCGCGGCATGAATCTGGAAGAAGCCCAGCAAGTCATCGCCTTGCTGGTGGCCGAGAACGAACAACAGTCCGTGCTCACCGCCACCGAAAACGGCTTCGGCAAGCGTACCCCGATCACCGAGTACACCCGTCACGGCCGTGGCACCAAGGGCATGATCGCCATCCAGACCAGCGAGCGCAACGGCAAGGTCGTGGCCGCCACGCTGGTCGATTCCAGCGATGAGATCATGCTGATCACTACCGGTGGCGTGCTGATCCGCACCCGTGTCTCGGAGATCCGCGAGATGGGCCGCGCGACCCAGGGCGTGACCCTGATCGCGGTGGAAGACGGCACCAAGCTGTCCGGCCTGCAGCGCGTGGTCGAGTCTGATGTGGAAGACGTGATCGAAGGCGAAGGCGCAGAGGCGGCCGGCGGCGAAGCACCAGCCGCAGGCGAGTAAAGCAAGTCCAGGGCGGCGGGCCGCATGCCTGCCGTCTTTTTTGATGGCGAACGCAGACATGGTTTATAACTTTTCCGCCGGTCCGGCGGTATTGCCCAAGGAAGTGCTGCAACAGGCAGCCGACGAGATGCTGGACTGGCATGGCAGTGGCATGTCGGTCATGGAGATGAGCCACCGCGGCAAGGAATACATGTCCATCATCGAAGCCGCGCTGGCTGATGTGCGCGCGCTGATGAACATTCCTTCCAACTACAAAGTGCTGTTCCTGCAGGGCGGGGCCATCGCCGAGAACGCCATCATCCCGATGAACCTGGCGGCGCTGCGTTCGCCGGCAGGCAAGCATGAAGCCGGTGTGGCCGACTACATCAACACCGGTTCCTGGTCGACCAAGTCGATCAAGGAAGCGGGGCGCTACTGCAGCGTGAACGTGGCCGCCTCCTCGGCTGATCACAAGTTTTCCAGCATCCCGGCACGTGCCGACTGGAAGCTCTCGCGCAATGCCGCCTATGTGCACATCTGCAGCAACGAGACCATCGACGGCGTCGAATACCAATACACGCCGGAAGTCGCGGCTGACACCGATGGCGCACCGCTGGTGGCCGACATGTCCTCGCACATCCTCTCGCGTGAGGTGGATGTCTCGAAATATGGCGTCATCTATGGCGGCGCCCAGAAGAATATCGGCCCGGCCGGCGTGACCATCGTCATCGTGCGCGAAGACCTGCTGGGTCACGCGCTGCCGTTCTGTCCCTCGGCCTTCGACTGGAAGATCGTGGCCGACAACGATTCCATGTACAACACCCCGCCGACCTACGCGATCTACATCGCCGGCCTGGTGTTCCAGTGGATCAAGCGCCAGGGTGGCGTGGCCGCGCTGGAAGCGCGCAACATCGCCAAGGCCGAGCTGCTCTACGGCTACCTGGATAGCACCGATTTCTACAGCAACCGGATCGCAGCGGACTGCCGTTCCCGCATGAACGTGCCGTTCTTCCTGCGCGACGAGGCGCTCAATGACACTTTCCTGGCCGGCGCCAAAGAGCGCGGGCTGCTGCAGCTGAAAGGCCACAAGTCGGTCGGCGGCATGCGTGCATCGATTTACAACGCGATGCCGATCGAGGGCGTACAGGCTCTCGTCGATTATCTGAAAGACTTCGAACAGCAACACGGCTGAGGCCGCATCTGGCCGGGCGTATCATCGCCCGCGCAGTGCTGGCCGTGGCCGTGCGCCAAGCCAACGCCATGCCCGGTGCGCCGCCGGCCGCTCGTAGCGCCCGTGCGCCGTGCAGAACCTGAAAGAGCAAGATGAGTGACGACAAGTTGCTGCCCCTGCGCCAGAAGATCGATGCCATCGATGCGCAGATCCTCGACCTGCTGAACCAGCGCGCCCGTGTCGCGCAGGAAGTGGGCCACGTCAAGGCCGAGACCAATGCCCCGGTGTTTCGTCCCGAGCGCGAAGCGCAGGTCCTGCGCCGCGCCGCCGACCGCAATCCCGGGCCCTTGCTGGGCACCGATATCCAGACCATTTTCCGTGAAGTGATGTCGGCCTGCCGTGCGCTGGAAAAGCGTGTGGTGGTGGCCTATCTCGGCCCCGAAGGCACCTTCAGCGAACAGGCCGTGTACCAGCAGTTCGGCCATGCCATCGAGGGCTTGCCCTGCGTGTCCATCGATGAAGTGTTCCGCGATGCCGAAGCCGGTACCGCCGATTTCGGCGTGGTGCCCATCGAGAATTCCTCCGAAGGCGTGATCAACCGCACACTCGATCTGTTGCTGCAGACCACGCTGACCATCAGCGGCGAAGTGGCGATCCCTGTGCATCACAGCCTGATGACCGCTAGCGGCAAGATGGAAGGCATCACCCGCATCTGCGCGCATTCGCAGGCCCTCGCCCAGTGCAATGCGTGGCTCAATCAGAACTATCCTGCCATCGAACGCCAGGCGGTGGCCTCCAACGCCGAGGCCGCGCGCATGGCAGGTGAAGACAAGAGCGTGGCGGCCATTGCCGGTGAAATCGCGGGCCAGAAGTACAACCTGCAGACGGTCAACGCCCACATCCAGGACGATCCGCACAACCGCACTCGCTTTGCGGTGATCGGCCGCCTGCGCACGGCACCGTCGGGGCGCGACCAGACTTCTATCGTGCTGTCGGTGCCCAACAAGGCCGGAGCGGTCTACAACCTGCTGGCACCGCTGGCGCGGCATGGCGTGTCGATGACGCGCTTCGAGTCGCGTCCGGCCCGCATGGGCGCGTGGGAATATTATTTCTACGTCGACCTCGAAGGCCACGAGCAGGATGAGAAGGTCGCCAAGGCGCTCGAAGAGCTGCGCCAGAACGCCGCCTTCTTCAAGCTGCTGGGCTCGTATCCGCTGGGCCTGTGAGCGCCTGCCGTCCCGCCATTCTTCAAGGCTGAGTTCAACGTGTTCAAGAAAGTCGTCATCTTCGGTGTGGGTCTGATCGGCGGCTCGTTCGCCCTGGCGCTGCGCCGTGCCGGCCAGGCTGTGCACATCGTCGGCGTGGGCCGCTCGCTGGCCAGCCTGGAGCGTGCGCGCGAGCTGGGCATCATCGATGCCATTGCCACCGATGCGGCCGCCGCCGTTACCGGTGCCGATCTGATCCTGGTGGCCGCGCCAGTGGCGCAGACCGAAGCCATCCTCGCTTCCATCAAGCCGCATCTGGAGGCCCGGGCCATCGTCACCGATGCCGGCAGTACCAAGAGCGATGTGGTGGCCGCCGCCCGCAAGGCGATGGGGGAGCGCATTGCGCAGTTCGTCCCGGCGCATCCGATTGCGGGCCGTGAAAAACATGGTCCGGAAGCCGCGCTGGCCGAATTGTATGAAGGCAAGAAAGTGGTCATCACCGCCTTGCCCGAGAACAGCGAGTCCGATGTCGAAACCGTGGCCGCCGCCTGGCGCGCCTGTGGTGCGATCATCCATCGCCTATCCCCGCAGGAACATGATGCGGTGTTCGCTTCGGTGAGCCATTTGCCGCACGTGCTGGCCTTTGCGCTGGTGGATGACATCGCCGCCAAGCCGCATGCCGGGACCCTGTTTCAGTATGCCGCCAGCGGTTTCCGCGATTTCACCCGCATTGCTGCCTCCTCGCCCGAGATGTGGCGCGACATCACGCTGGCCAACCGTGATGCCTTGCTCACCGAGGTCGATGCCTATCTGGTGCAATTGCAGGGCATACGCGCGATGATTGCCGACAGCGACGGCGCGGGCCTCGAAAAGATCTATGCCAGCGCCCAGCATGCCCGCCAGCAATGGGCGGCCGCCATCGAGGCGGCCGAACGCAAGGCCAACTGAACATTCTTTCCCGGTCACATCGTCAAGGCCGCCTGGGCGGCCCGATTCCATCACCGCATCATCCACAGAAAAGCAAGCAAGATGAAACAGCCTTCCTACCCCCGCCATATCGACCTGAACCCGGTCCCGCACGTGCAAGGCACGGTCAAGCTGCCGGGCTCCAAGAGCATCTCCAACCGCATCCTGCTGCTGGCGGCGCTCTCGGGCGGCACCACCCGTATCTTCGACCTGCTGGCCTCCGACGATACGCTGGTCATGCTGATGGCTCTGCAGACTCTGGGCGTGAAGTGGGAGCAGATCGAAGGTACCCAGGATTACATCGTCCATGGCGTCAACGGCGTGCTGCCGGTGCACCAGGCTGATCTCTTCATGGGCAATGCCGGCACCGCCATCCGTCCGCTGACCGCGGCCCTGGCCGTGCTGGGTGGCGACTACACGCTGCATGGCGTGCCGCGCATGCACGAGCGGCCGATTGGCGACCTGGTGGATGCCTTGAATGCCGTGGGCATGCGCATCGAGTACACCGGCAATCCCGGCTACCCGCCGCTGCATATCCGCCGTGGCCAGCTGACATCGGCGCGCATGAAGGTGCGCGGCAACGTCTCCAGCCAGTTCCTGACGGCCTTGCTGATGGCCGCGCCCCTGATGGCGCGTGAGGAGGCCATGCAGATCGAGGTGGTCGGTGAACTCATCTCCAAGCCTTACATCGAGATCACCCTGAACCTGATGCGCCGCTTCGGCGTCGAGGTCGAGCGTGACGGCTGGCAACAGTTCACTGTCAAGCCGGGCCAGCATTACCGCAGCCCCGGCAGCATCCACGTCGAGGGCGATGCGTCGTCGGCCTCCTACTTCCTGGCGGCCGGTGCCATCACCGGCGGCCCGATCCGGGTCGAGGGCGTGGGCCGCGACAGCATCCAGGGCGACGTGCGCTTCGTCGAAGCGCTGGAGCAGATGGGCGCGACCATCACCATGGGCGAGAACTGGATCGAGGCCTCCTCCAATGGCCCGCTCAAGGCCATCGATGCCGACTTCAACCACATTCCGGATGCAGCGATGACCATCGCCGTGGCGGCGCTCTACGCCGACGGCCCCAGCACCCTGCGCAACATCGCCAGCTGGCGCGTCAAGGAAACCGACCGTCTTTCGGCCATGGCGACCGAGTTGCGCAAGCTGGGTGCGCAGGTGGAAGAGGGCGCGGATTACCTCACGGTAACTCCCCCGGCCGAGATCGGTACGGCTGCCATCGACACCTATGACGACCATCGCATGGCCATGTGCTTCTCGCTGGCGGCATTGGATGGTGCATTGCGGCGTGGCAACCGCATCCGCATCAACGACCCCAAGTGCGTGGCCAAGACCTTCCCCGATTACTTCGAGGTCTTCAAAAAGATTGCCGAACAAACCTTGATCTGATAAACCCTTTATTTGACGGAATTACACTAAATTATTCACAGATAAAGGGATCAGGCCATGGAAAAAGCAAAGATACCGGTCATCACCATCGATGGTCCGACCGCCTCCGGCAAGGGCACCGTGGCCCAGAAGGTGGCCCGGGAACTGGGCTTCCATTACCTGGATTCGGGCGCGCTGTACCGCTTGACGGCGCTGTCCGTGCTGCGCCGCGGCGTAGCCCTGGATGACGAACACGCCCTGGCCAAGGCGGCCGAGCACCTGCACTGTCATTTCGATGGCGGCCACATCTTCCTGGCCAACGAAGACGTATCCCAGGCCATCCGCGCCGAAGAGGTCGGCAATACCGCCTCCAAGATCGCCGCCCTGATCACCGTGCGCCAGGCCTTGTATGGCCTGCAGTTGTCATTCAGGAAACCTCCCGGCCTGGTGGCCGACGGCCGCGACATGGGCACCGTCATCTTCCCCGGTGCCCGTCTGAAGGTGTTTTTGACCGCCAGTGTGGAAGCACGCGCTACAAGACGCTATAAGCAATTGATTGACAAGGGTTTTTCTGCTAATATCGAAGACCTCTCCAGAGATTTGAAGGAACGCGACGAACGCGACATGAATCGCTCGTCGGCGCCCTTGAAGGCTGCGGAGGGTGCATATCACCTGGATACATCCGACATGACCGCTGACGAAGCGGTGCAGCAGGTACTCAGCTGGTACGCTGCCCTGGGGCACTGAAATCCGTTGCAATCCGATTGAAACGGCCCGTTCAGCACCCATCATGGGCAAGTCCTTGTTGTACCCGTAGTGCCATTGGTGCCCGGCAGATGCAAAGTCTGACGGGTGTTGATAAACCTAACCCAGTACCCATGTCGTCGGCGGCAACGAAGACGGCAGTGCAAGTCAGCCTGATTGCATCACACGGATACCGGCCAATCTTTCTTACTTTCTTTTATGTCTACCACTACCGTTATCGCTGCAGGTGTTGATACCTCCAGCGAATTTGCTGCTCTGTTCGAAGAATCGCTGTCGCGTCAGGACATGCGTTCGGGTGAAGTCATCTCGGCAGAAGTCGTGCGCCTGGATCACAACTTCGTGATCGTCAACGCCGGCCTGAAGTCCGAAGCATTCATCCCTGTTGAAGAATTCAAGAACGACAACGGCGAAGTCGAAGTCAACGTCGGCGACTTCATCTCCGTTGCGATCGAATCCCTGGAAAACGGTTTCGGCGACACCATCCTGTCGCGCGACAAGGCCAAGCGTCTGGCATCGTGGCTCTCGCTGGAAAAGGCGATGGAGTCCGGCGAGATCGTCACCGGTACCGTCAATGGCAAGGTCAAGGGCGGCCTGACCGTTCTGACCAACGGCATCCGTGCCTTCCTGCCGGGTTCGCTGGTCGACACCCGTCCGGTCAAGGACACCACCCCGTTCGAAGGCAAGACCCTGGAATTCAAGGTCATCAAGCTGGACCGCAAGCGCAACAACGTCGTTCTGTCGCGCCGTGCCGTGATCGAAGCCTCGATGGGCGAAGAGCGCGCCAAGCTGATGGAAACCCTGAAGGAAGGCACCGTCGTCACCGGTATCGTCAAGAACATCACCGACTACGGTGCGTTCGTTGACCTGGGTGGCATCGACGGCCTGCTGCACATCACCGACCTGGCATGGCGTCGTGTGCGTCACCCGTCGGAAGTGCTGTCGGTTGGCCAAGAAATCACCGCCAAGGTCCTCAAGTACGATCAAGAGAAGAACCGTGTCTCCCTGGGCGTCAAGCAGCTGGGCGACGATCCGTGGACCGGTCTGTCGCGTCGCTACCCGCAAGGCACCCGCCTGTTCGGCAAGGTCACCAACCTGACCGACTACGGTGCATTCGTGGAAGTCGAACAAGGCATCGAAGGCCTGGTGCACGTCTCCGAAATGGACTGGACCAACAAGAACGTGGCCCCGAACAAGGTTGTCCAGCTGGGCGACGAAGTCGAAGTCATGGTTCTGGAAATCGACGAAGAGCGTCGTCGTATCTCCCTGGGCATGAAGCAGTGCAAGCCGAACCCGTGGGACGACTTCGCCATGAGCCACAAGAAGGGCGACAAGGTCAAGGGTTCGATCAAGTCGATCACCGACTTCGGCGTGTTCATCGGCCTGCCGGGCAACATCGACGGCCTGGTGCACCTGTCCGACCTGTCCTGGACCGAAGCTGGCGAAGAAGCCGTGCGCAAGTTCAAGAAGGGCGACGAGCTGGAAGCCGTTGTGCTGGCCATCGACGTGGAACGCGAGCGCGTCTCCCTGGGCGTGAAGCAGCTGGAAGGCGACCCGTTCAACAACTTCGCCGCCCTGAACGACAAGGGTGCGATCGTGACCGGTACCGTCAAGTCGGTTGAGCCCAAGGGCGCCGTGATCCAGCTGACCGACGAAGTCGAAGGCTACCTGCGCGCTTCCGAAATCTCCCGCGACCGCGTGGAAGATGCCGGTACCCACCTGAAGGTTGGCGACGCCGTCGAAGCCCTGGTCATCAACATCGACCGCAAGGCTCGCAGCATCCAGCTGTCGATCAAGGCCAAGGACAACGCTGAGACCCAGGAAGCCATGCAGAAGATGTCGGCTGACTCCAACGCTGCTTCGGGCACCACCAGCCTGGGCGCGCTGCTGAAGGCCAAGCTCGACAACAAGAACTGATCTTCCGGTCACGATGACAAAGTCGGAGCTGATCGCCCGTCTGGCTGAGCGTTATCCGCAACTTGTTGCCAAGGATGCGGATTACGCGGTCAAAACCATCCTCGATGCCATGGTCGACGCGCTCGCGACCGGCCAGCGCATCGAGATCCGTGGCTTTGGCAGCTTCGCGCTCAACCGCCGTCCGCCGCGTATCGGCCGCAATCCCAAGTCCGGCGACAAGGTGATGGTCCCTGAAAAACGGGTCCCCCACTTCAAGCCGGGCAAGGAATTGCGCGAACGCGTCGATGCGATGGTCGGCCAGCCAATCCGCGAGGATTGACCCGGCTGGGCCTGTGACCAGGCAGTTCTTGCGGTGCGCAGATGAAGTTTTCTGCGCCCGCGAGCAGTAACAATGGTTGAAAGCTGCACACTCGCGCACCGCTAGGTGAACGGGTGTAAAGGCTGATCAACAAAATGAACGGCATCTTTGGATGCCGTTTTTTTTCACGTACAATCCCGATTTACCCTGGATTGACCGGGAATGCGCGCGAAATCGGCGCGATTTTTCCGGCCAGCGCAATAATGCTGCGGACCGGCACCGTCCTCGCGCATCGCCTTTATCGTCATGGGTGTTGCGCATCGCTTGCCGGCGAGCTTGGCCTTCGGGCCTCCGGGCTAACCACGACCCGCCAGAAAGGATTACGCCATGAAAATACTGTCCCGATTGATCGCGGCCATCCTGTTCGTGTTCTTCTTTTTCTTCGCCCTGCGCAATACCCAGGAAGTGACCATGCATTTCTTCCTCGGTTATGAACGCACCGACCCGCTGGTACTGGTACTGCTGGCCTTCTTCGTGATCGGCGCGATCCTGGGCGTGCTGGCCATGGTGCCGCTGGTGATGCGCCACCGCCGCGAAGCCTCGCGTTACAGGAAAGCCCTGTCGCAAGTCCAGAAGCAGCAGGAAGAGATCGCCCAGGTGCAGGCCCAGCCGCCGCAGCCTGACAGCGTGATCACCGCGCAGCACATCCTCTAATTGCCCCTCACTGTTTATGGAATTTGAATTTTGGTGGTTGCTCGGCATCCCGGTCTTCTTCGGCCTGGGGTGGATTGCCGCGCGGGTGGATATCAACCAGTTGCTGTCCGAGTCGCGCACCCTGCCGCGCGGCTACTTCAAGGGGCTCAACTTCCTCCTGAACGAGCAGCCCGACAAGGCCATCGACGCCTTCATCGAGATCGTCAAGCTGGACCCCGAGACGGTGGAACTGCACTTCGCCCTGGGCAACCTGTTCCGCCGCCGCGGCGAGACCGAGCGCGCCATCCGCGTGCACCAGAACCTGCTGGCGCGTCCCGACCTGCCAGCCGAGCACCAGGGCCATGCGCTCTATGAACTGGGTCAGGATTACCTGAAGGCGGGCCTCTTGGACCGCGCTGAAGAAACCTTCAACAAGCTCATCGACACCCCCTACAGCGCCCAGGCCGGCCGCGCCCTGCTGGAGATCTACCAGCGCGAGAAGGAATGGGAGCGCGCCATCTCCGCCGCCGAAATCCTGCAAGCCACGGGTGCCGGTGGTCGCCAGCGCGAGATTGCCCAGTTCTACTGCGAACTGGCCGCCGATGAACTGGTGCGTTCCAACACCGATGCTGCCATGGCCCTGCTGGACAAGGCCCTGGCCGCCGACCGCAAGAGCGTACGCGCCACCATGCTGATCGGCGATGCGCTGCGCGCGCGCGGCGACATCGAAGGCGCGCTGGAAACCTGGCGTCGGGTCGAGCACCAGAGCGTGCCGCACACCGCCCTGGTGGCGCAGCGCCTGATGGATGGCTACATCGCCGTCGGTCGCCCGCAGGAGGGCATCAACCTGCTGCGCGCCTACCTGGCGGAAGCCCCGTCGATCGATCTGCTGGAAGTGGTCTTCAAGGCCGTGCTGGACGCCGACGGCATCGATGCCGCCAACGTGCTGGTGAGCGACGAACTGCGCCGTACGCCGACGCTGCTGGGCCTGGACAAGTTCCTGGAAGCGCGCATGATGAGCGCGCCGCAGACCGTGCGTCCCGAGCTGGCCGTGGTCAAGACCCTGGTGCACGGCTATACGCAGAAGCTGGCGCGCTACCAGTGCAGCCATTGCGGCTTCAAGGCGCGCCAGTTCTACTGGCAATGCCCGGGCTGCAGCCAGTGGGAAACTTACCCGCCGCGCCGCACTGAAGAATTGAATGTCATGAATTGAGGCCTTCGCGGGCCGTACTTGAACTCTGGATCTACCATGAAAATCACCATCATCGGCACCGGCTACGTAGGCCTGGTGACCGGGGCCTGCCTGGCCGAACTGGGTAACGACGTGTTCTGCCTGGACGTTGACCAGCGCAAGGTCGACATCCTCAACAATGGCGGCATTCCCATCCACGAACCCGGCCTGGAAGAAGTGGTGGCCCGCAACCGCGCTGCCGGTCGTCTGCACTTCTCTACCGATGTGGCAGCCAGCGTGGCCCATGGTGACATCCAGTTCATCGCCGTCGGCACGCCGCCGGATGAAGATGGTTCGGCCGACCTGCAATACGTGCTGGCGGCGGCCCGCAACATCGGCCGCCATATGGAAGGTTTCAAGGTCGTGGTCGACAAGTCCACCGTGCCGGTCGGAACTGCCGACCGCGTCACGGCAGCAATCAGGGAGGAGCTGGCCGGGCGTGGCAAGACTGAACTGAGCTTCTCGGTCGTCTCCAATCCGGAATTCCTGAAGGAAGGCGCGGCCGTCGAAGACTTCATGCGTCCTGACCGCATCGTCATCGGCCATGACCAGACTGCCGAAGGCCTGCGCGCGCAGGCCCTCATGAAGAAGCTCTACGCACCCTTCAACCGCAATCACGAACGCACCTACTGGATGGACGTCCGCTCGGCCGAGTTCACCAAGTATGCGGCCAATGCCATGCTGGCCACGCGCATTTCCTTCATGAACGAACTGGCCAATCTGGCCGATCGCGTCGGTGCCGACATCGAATCCGTGCGCCACGGCATCGGCTCCGATCCGCGCATCGGCCACAGCTTCCTGTACGCCGGCTGCGGCTATGGCGGCTCCTGCTTCCCCAAGGATGTGCAGGCGCTGGAACGCACCGCGCGTGACTATGACCAGTCGCTGCTGATCCTGCGGGCCGTGGAGCAGGTCAACGACCTGCAGAAACACGTGCTGGGCAAGAAGGTCGTGACGCGCTTCGGCGAAGACCTCTCCGGCAAGCATTTCGCCATCTGGGGCCTGGCCTTCAAGCCCAATACCGACGACATGCGCGAGGCCTCTTCGCGCGTGCTGATCGGAGAATTGGTGCGCCGTGGCGCCAGCGTGGCGGTCTATGATCCGGTCGCCATGAAGGAAGCTGCACGCGTGCTTGAACTGGACTTCGCCGACGAGTCCGACCGTCTGCAGCAGATCCGCTTTGCGGCTTCGCCGATGGATACCCTGCAGGGTGCGGATGCACTGGCCATCGTTACCGAATGGAAGGCTTTCCGCAGCCCCGATTTCGAACGCGTCAAGGCAGCGCTGAACCATCCGGTGATCTTTGACGGCCGCAACCTGTTCGATCCGCAGCTGATGGCTGACAGCGGCATCGAGTACTACGGCATCGGCCGTTCCTTGCAAGCCCGCACGCAGTAAGCTGCTGCGTCCCCTTAACATGAATACGGACAAGATCGTGAACAAGAACATCGCGGCAGCCTGGAATTCGGCACGCATCCTCATCGTTGGCGACGTCATGCTGGACCGCTACTGGTTCGGCGAAGTCAATCGCATCTCGCCGGAAGCTCCGGTGCCGGTGGTGCGCGTGGAGCGCAAGGAAGAGCGCCTGGGCGGTGCCGCCAACGTGGCCCGCAATACCGCCAGCCTGGGTGCGCAGACGGCGCTGCTGGGAGTGACCGGCGACGATGAACCGGCGCGCGTGATGGAGAGCATGCTGGGCGAGATGGGCATTCGCAGCCATCTCAACCGCGATCCTGGCATTTCCACCATCGTCAAGCTGCGCGTGATCGGCCGCCAGCAGCAGCTGGTGCGCATCGATTTTGAAGAAGCGCCTACCGATACGGTGTTGCGCGACAAGCTCACGCAATTCAATTCACTGGTGGCCGGTTACGATGTGATCATCTTTTCCGATTACGCCAAGGGCGGCCTGGTCAACGTTGCCGAGATGATCGCGACGGCCAGCAAGCTCGGCAAGCGTATCCTGGTCGATCCCAAGGGCGACGATTTCGCGCGCTATGCCGGGGCCTCCGTGCTCACGCCCAACAAGTCGGAACTGGTGCGCATCGTCGGCCAGTGGAAGAACGAGGAAGACCTCACCGCCCGCGCCCAGAAGCTGCGCGCCGAGCTCAACCTGGAAGCCCTGCTGCTGACCCGCTCGGAAGAGGGCATGAGCCTGTATCGCGACGGCGAGGTCACGCACTTCCCGACCATGGCGCGTGAAGTCTTTGACGTCTCCGGTGCCGGCGATACCGTCATCGGTACGCTGGCCGTGATGCTGGGTGCAGGGGCCTCGCTGGTCGATGCGGTGACCATGGCCAACCGGGCCGGCGGCATCGTGGTCGGCAAGCTGGGCACCGCCACCGTCACGCGCGAGGAGTTGCTGGCGGTCTGATTTGACGACTGTTTCTAGCGGAATTTCGGTCAACAGGCGGGTTCGGTTTTCGTTGAGCAAGGGCAGTCCATCTTCCGATGGACTGCCTTTTGTTTTTTCCTCCAACCGAACGTTGAAAGTCGAAAGGACACATCATGTTGAAGAAAACCCTGCTGTTCATCCTCAGCTTCTTCGCCGCCACCGCCCTGGCCTGGGCCGAGGTGGACGTCAACAAGGCCGACCAGGCCGCCCTGGATGGGGTGCGCGGCATCGGCCCCTCGATGTCCAAACGCATCCTGGAAGAGCGCCAGAAGGGCGGTGCCTTCAAGGACTGGGCCGATCTGGAGAAGCGCGTCAAGGGCATCAAGGACAAGGCCGCCGTGAAGTTGTCCGCCAATGGCCTGACCGTCAACGGCCAGGCCAAGGCGGGAGCCGCTGCACCGGCCGCCAAGGAAGGCAAAGCCTCACGCGCTGAGAACAAGGGCAAGGAGGGCTCGGCCAAGTCCGCCAAGAGCGACGACAAGCCGGCAGAGAAGGGCGCTGACAAGAGCGCTGACAAGGCCCAGGACAAGGCCGGCGGCAAGTGATGCAAAGGCAGGCCAGGGAACTGGGGAGCCTGTCGTTTCCGGCGGTGCAAGCGTCAACGAAAGTCGGTTCTCACGATTCATATTGGTATATGCAATTGTGAACAACTATTTCTTGTTTCTGCAAAAATTTGGGGTTAAAGTCGTCCGAAGCCTGTCGTTAACGTCGGCAACCACGTCCATTCTGATTCTGCGCTGATGACCATGAGAATCGCCGAGCTACCCGCCAATGAAGCCGCCCGTATCGACGCCCTGCATTCGCTGCGCATCCTCGATACGCCCCGCGAAGAGCGATTCGACCGGCTGACGCGCCTGGCGCGGCGACTGTTCGACGTGCCGATGGCGGTGGTGACCATGATCGACGTCAACCGGCAGTGGTTCAAATCCTGCGTGGGCATGGGCGACGCCTCGGAAACCTCTCGCGACATTTCTTTCTGCGCTCATGCCATCCTGCATGAAGGCATGACTATCGTGCCCGATGCCCGGCTGGATGAGCGTTTTGCCGAAAATCCACAGGTCACCGGCGAACCCTTCATCCGTTTCTACGCGGGCTGCCCCATCAAGAGTGAAAGCGGCTTCACTCTGGGTACCTTGTGCCTGGTCGATCTCAAGCCGCGCGACTTCGATGCGGATGAACAGGCCCTGCTCAAGGATCTGGCCGCCATGGTGGAACAGGAGCTGGCCGCGGTGAAACTGGCCACCATCGACGACCTGACCGGTGTCTCCAACCGGCGCGGCTTCGAGGCGCTGGCGCGGCATGCCATGGCCACCAGCAAGCGCACCGGGCGCCCGGCCTGCATGCTGGGATTCGACCTCAATCAGTTCAAGCAGATCAACGATCGCTTCGGCCATGCCGCCGGCGACCTGGCGCTGGCCGATTTTGCCGGCCTGCTGCTGACGACCTTGCGCGAGTCCGATGTCGTCGGTCGCCTGGGCGGGGATGAATTCGCTGTGTTCCTGACCAATACCGCCGAGACCGATGTGCCGGTGGTCCTGTCGCATCTGCAGAAGGCCGTACAGGCCTTCAACCAGAACGGTGGGCGCGAGTACCAGCTGGATTACTGCGTCGGTGTGGCCCAGTACAATGCGGCCAGCCATGCCGATCTGTCAGACCTGATGGGCAGCGCTGACCACGCCATGTATCAGCGCAAGAAGGCGCGCAGCGCCCCGGCTTGAAGGGCAGGCAGGGCGGTGGATGCAGGCAAAGGCGTTGGCGGCGGCGAAATAGCTTAAAATGCCCCCCTGAGCCAAAAAGCCCACAGCAGCCACTCCATGTCCTATCAAGTTCTCGCCCGTAAATACCGTCCCCGCAGCTTCGACACCCTGGTCGGCCAGGAACACGTCGTGCGCGCGCTGACGCACGCGCTCGAACAGCAGCGGCTGCACCACGCCTATCTCTTCACCGGGACCCGCGGCGTGGGCAAGACCACGCTCTCGCGCATCCTGGCCAAGTCGCTCAACTGCGTCGGCCCTGATGGCACCGGCGGCATCACCGCTGCACCCTGCGGCGTGTGCGAAGCCTGTGTGGCCATCGATGCCGGCCGCTTCGTCGACTACATCGAAATGGATGCCGCCTCCAACCGTGGCGTGGACGAGATGGCGCAGCTGCTGGAGCAGGCCATCTATGCACCGTCGAATGCACGCTTCAAGGTTTACATGATCGACGAAGTGCACATGCTCACCAACCACGCCTTCAACGCCATGTTGAAGACGCTGGAAGAGCCGCCGGAGCACATCAAGTTCATCCTGGCCACCACCGATCCGCAAAAGATTCCCGTGACCGTGCTGTCGCGCTGCCTGCAGTTCAACCTCAAGCAGATGCCGCCCGGCCACATCATCGGCCACCTCGACAACATCCTGAACCAGGAGGGCATCGAATTCGATCCGCCCGCGCTGCGCCTGCTGGCGCAAGGGGCTTCGGGTTCCATGCGCGATGCGCTGTCGCTGACCGACCAGGCCATCGCCTATGCCGCCGGCAAGGTCACCCTGGAAGCGGTGCAGGGCATGCTGGGTGCGCTGGACCAGTCCTACCTGATCCGCGTCCTCGATGCGCTGGCGGTGCAGGATGGTGCCGCCTTGCTGGGTGTGGCCGATGACATGGCCACCCGCAGCCTGTCGTACAACGCCGCCCTGCAGGACCTGGGCACGCTGCTGCACCAGATTGCACTGGCGCAGGCAGTGCCGGCGGCGCTGGCCGATGACCTGCCCAATCGCGAAGATATCCTGCGCCTGTCCGCTCAGTTCAGTCCGGAACATGTGCAGTTGTTCTACCAGATCGCCGTCCACGGCCGCAATGAACTGGGCCTGGCCCCTGATGAATATGCAGGTTTCAGCATGACGCTCCTGCGCATGCTGGCCTTCCGCCCGGTCAGTGCCAGCGCGAGCGGTCCGGTACCGGCAGCGCCCGCGCCGGGTGGTGCTCGTCCGGCCACGCCGCGCCAGGCTGCCCCGCTGCTGGCGCCGCAGGCGGCCGTGACCAGTGCGCCGGTCAGCCGCGCGCAACCGGCCGCTGTACCCGCTGCTGCGCCGGCCGCACCGGCCTCAGCGCCTGCCGCAAGCCCGACGGCCGCAGCGGCGCCCGCACCAGCAGCACCGATGCCTGCGGCACCTGCAGCACCCGCAGCCCCGACATCCGCCCGTGAAGCTGCACTGATGGCCTTGCGTGGTGGCAAGGGCGGCAAGGGCGCTGCCCGACCCGCCGCGGCTACGCCAGCCCCGGCACCCTCAGCGGTCCCGGCAGCAGCTGCGCCGATGGCCAGCGCTCCAGCTGCCGCAGCGGCACCGGCTCCCAAGGCTGTCCGTGCCGCCTCCGCCATGCCGCCGGACATGCCGGAACCGCCGCCGTTCGATTCCATCCCGCCCTGGGAAGATGACACCGGTGCGTCCGCCATGCCGCCGTCCGCCCCCATGCCGGAGTTCGCGGAGCAACGCATGCAGGCTGCTCCCGCCGCTGCCCCAGCGCCAGCCGCACCGGCCTCCGCAGAACCCCCCGCGCCCCAGCGCCCGGCCGCCACGCCCGCACAGCAGCAGGAAACCGCGCGCATCGCCGCCGAACTGGGCTGGGATGGCCACTGGCCGACGCTGGCTGCCAGCCTCACCACGCTGCGCGGCGTGGCGCACCAGATGGCATTTCAGAGTGAAATGGTACGCTGTGAAGCGCTCAATGGAGGCAATGTGTGCTTCCATCTGCGTATCCCGCTGGAAACCTTGCGCTCCTCGGGCAGTATCGAAAAACTGATCGCCGCCCTGTCCGAGCGTTTCGGCAAGGAAATCCGCGTCGAGACCGAGATCGGTGCCGTCTCCGATACCGCCAACGCGGTGGCCGAGGCCGAACGGGCCGAGCGCCAGCGCAAGGCCGAACAGAAGATGAAGAGCGATCCCTTCGTGATGAGCATGATGCGCGAGTTCGGTGCCACCATCGTGCCGGGGTCGATCCAGGCGTTGTGAGACGTGCACGGCGCTGCTGGCGAGATTGCCGGCCGCCGAGCCAAACGCGATAGAATTCCGTGAATTGAAACAAGGAGCAATGAGCATGATGAAAGGTCAACTGGCAGGTCTGATGAAGCAAGCACAGGCCATGCAGGACAACATGAAGAAGGCCCAGGAACAGCTGGCCAGCATCGAAGTCGAGGGCCAGTCCGGTGCCGGCCTGGTGAAGGTGGTGATGACCTGTAAAAACGACGTCAAGCGCGTCTCCATCGACCCGTCGCTGCTGGCGGACGACAAGGACATGCTGGAAGACCTGGTCGCCGCTGCCTTCAACGACGCCGTCCGCAAGGCCGAAGCCACCGCCCAGGAAAAGATGTCCGGCGTGACCGCCGGCATGCCGCTGCCCCCGGGCTTCAAGATGCCGTTCTGATGCTGTGCCGGCCCGGTGGCTGCGACCGCCGGGCGCAGGCAGCATCGCGCAGGACAGTCTGATTCTGATGGAATGCAGGATTGCTTAGTGGAGGCACCATGTTCATCGTCTCGATCACGTACACCAAGCCGGCAAGCGAAATCGATTCCTTGCTGACCGCGCACAAGAAATTCCTCAACCAGCAATATGCCGAAGGCGTATTCCTGATGTCCGGCCGCAAGGTGCCGCGTACCGGCGGCATCATCATTGCCGACTGTGCCGACCGTGCCGAGATCGAAGCCATCATGGAATCCGATCCCTTCTTCATCGGCGGCGTGGCCGAATACGAGATCATCGAATTCGTCCCCTCCATGACGGCCGAGGCACTCGAAGCCTTCCGCTATTCCGTAGACCGCAATTGAAAACGCCCTCCAGTCTCACCCTCCTGACCGAATCGCTGCGCCGGCTGCCCGGCATCGGCCCCAAGACCGCGCAGCGCATGGCTTTCCACCTGCTGCAGCACGACCGCGACGCCGCCGCCGGCCTGAGCCAGTCGCTCACCAAGGCGCTGGAGACCATCCGTCACTGCGCCCTGTGCAATACCTTCACCGAGCAGGTGGTCTGCGAGACCTGCCAGGACAGCCAGCGCGACCACACCCAGCTGTGCGTAGTGGAGTCGCCCTCGGACCAGGTCATGATCGAGCAGACCCTGACCTTCAAAGGCCTCTATTTCGTGCTCATGGGCCGGCTCTCGCCGCTGGACGGTATCGGCCCGCGCGACATCCATCTCGAAAAACTCATCACCCGTGCCACCGATGGCGTAGTCAGCGAAGTGGTGCTGGCCACCAACTTCACCAACGAAGGCGAAGCCACCGCCCACTACATCAGCGAAACGCTCAAGGCCCGCGGCCTGAAGGTGAGCCGCCTGGCGCGCGGCGTACCGGTCGGGGGCGAACTGGAATACGTGGACGCCGGCACCATCGCCCGCGCCATGCTGGATCGCCGTTCGACCTGAACCCGAGGCGACCGCAAGATCCGCACGAATCGCGGACGAGATCGTTTTCAGATGAAAAACTTGCAGGCATGACGTCGCCCATGCAGGTCAAAATGCGCGACATCGCGCGCATGCTGCAATAGAATGTGGGCTTGCCGGCGTGCACGTACGACGTCAGGCCAGGAGCCGCAAGGGGGTGACCCACCCACATACCGCGCACTGCTCTTCGCCCGCTGCGCAGCATCACCCGAATCCATCGCATTCCAGGACACTGGCCAATACCCCACAAGAGCCCGGTCCGCAGCATCGACCAAGAGGAGAACACCGGAGCGCCCGCGCAGGCCGCGCCTGCCAGGCATCCGGTGCAAGCACGATGAGCACAGCCACATCCAAGCCCGGCCCGCTGGCCGGCATCAAGGTTCTTGAACTGGGCACGCTGATTGCGGGTCCTTTCTGTTCGCGCATGCTGGCCGAGTTCGGGGCCGAGGTCATCAAGATCGAAGCGCCCGGTGATGGCGACCCCCTGCGTCACTGGCGCGTGCTCAAGGACGGCACCTCGCTGTGGTGGTCGGTCCAGGCGCGCAACAAGAAGAGCATCACCCTGAACATGAAGGATGAGCGCGCCCAGGAGATCGCCCGCCAGCTCGCGCTGGACGCCGATGTCATCATCGAGAACTACCGCCCCGGCGTGCTCGAGAAGTGGAAGCTCGGCTATGAGGACCTGAAGCAACTCAATCCCGCCACCATCATGGTGCGGCTGTCCGGCTACGGCCAAACCGGCCCGCTGCGCGACCTGCCGGGCTTCGGTGCCATCGGCGAATCGATGGGCGGCATCCGCTACGTCTCCGGCCATCCGGACCGCCCGCCGGTACGCATTGGCATTTCCATCGGTGACTCCATCGCCGCATTGCACGGTGTGATCGGGGCCATGATGGCGCTGCGCCATCGCGATGTCAGCGGTGGCCGCTGGAACGGCAAGTCCGGTGCGGACTGCGTGGCAGGGCAGGGCCAGATGGTCGATGTGGCCTTGTACGAAGCGGTCTTCAACATGATGGAATCGATGGTGCCCGAATTCGATTTCGCCGGCGTGGTGCGGGAGCGCACCGGCGGCGCGTTGCCTGGCATCGTCCCCTCCAACACCTACACCACCGGCGAAGGCATGAACATCGTCATCGCTGGCAATGGCGATGCCATCTTCAAACGTCTCATGAGTGCCATCGGCCGCGACGACATGGCCAATGATCCGGGCCTGGCACGCAACGATGGCCGCGTGCCGCGCACCGAAGAAATCGATGCCGCGATCCAGCAGTGGTGCAGCACGCAGACCATCGATTCGGCCCTGGCCACGTTGCAGGCAGCTGACGTCCCGGTCGGCAAGATCTACTCCGTCAAGGACATGATGAACGATGCCCAATTCCTGGCGCGCGACATGTTCGAGCAGCACCAGTTCGCCGATGGCACGCCGGTCAAGCTGCCGGGCATCACGCCCAAGATGTCGGAAACGCCCGGCCAGACCCGATGGCTGGGCCCGGAGCTGGGTGCCCACAGCGATGAAATCCTGCAATCGCTGGGGTATGATGAGGCCCACATCAAGAAGCTGCGGGACGCAGGCGTGGTCTGAAGCAGCATGACAAAGGCAGGCACCGGCACGGGGTCGCCTGCAACAAGCTGGACAACAAGCAGCACCCCCCATCCACACACGGAGGAGACACAATGAAATTGAGCTGGAAGCAATTGCTGATCGCCGCTGGCCTGTTCCTGGCCGGCTATTTTTCATTCAACGGCAGCGCAGGCGCGCAGGCGCTGGAAAAACCCAAGGTCTCCATCGCCGTGGGTGGCAAGAACCTGTTCTACTACCTGCCGCTGACCATTGCCGAGCAGCTCGGCTATTTCAAGGATGAAGGCCTGCAGGTCGAGATCTCCGACTTCGCCGGCGGTGCCAAGGCGCTGCAGGCCATGGTGGGCGGCAGCGCCGACGTGGTCTCGGGCGCTTTTGAACACACCATCAACATGCAGGCCAAGAACCAACCCATCGTCGCCTTCGTGCTGCAGGGCCGGGCCCCGCAGATCGTGCTGGCGGTCAACAACAAGACCATGCCCAACTACAAGACGGTGGCCGACCTCAAGGGCAAGAAGATCGGCGTGACCGCACCGGGCTCCTCGACCAGCATCATGGCCAGCTACGTGCTGGCCAAGGCGGGCCTGAAGCCTACCGACGTTTCCTTCATCGGCGTGGGGGCGGCAGCCGGTGCCATCTCGGCGATCCGCTCGGGCCAGATCGACGCGATCGCCAACCTCGATCCGGTCATCTCCATGCTGGAGCAGAACAACGAGATCAAGGTCGTCGCCGACACCCGAACCCTGAAGGACACCAATGATGTCTTCGGTGGCCCGATGCCGGCGGCAACCCTGTATGCACCGGCGGCCTTCGTGCAGAAGTATCCCAACACCACGCAAGCCCTGACCAATGCCATGGTGCGCGCGCTGAAGTGGATCCAGAAGGCCGGTCCCTCCGACATCATCAAGGCCGTCCCGGAAAGCTATCTGCTGGGCGACCGTTCGCTCTACATCGATGCCTTCATGAAGGTGCGCCAGGCCATTTCGCCGGACGGCTACTTCCCGCCGGGCGGTCCGGATACGGCGCTGCGCACGCTGAAGGCCTTCGAGCCCTCGCTGGCGGACAAGCAGATCGATCTGTCCAAGACCTTCACCAATTCCTTCGTACAGAAGGCCAACGCCAAGTACAAGTAAGCACAGGCAAGGCGCTCCCGTCCCGTGCGAACGCACCGCAAATGCCCGGCAACGGGCATTTGCGCATCTTGGGCAGGGAGTGCTCAGCTTCCTTTCAGCTTCTTTCGTCTCCTCCAACCGGGCCGCAGCCGCCCGCACCACCATGACGCCAGCACTCCAGTTCGACAACATCACCTGCACCTTCGTCTCCAAGGACGACCGTTCCCAGCGCTACACCGCCGTGGCCAATACCGACCTCTCGATTGCGCCGGGCGAATTCGTTTCCGTAGTCGGCCCCACCGGCTGCGGCAAGTCCACCTTGCTCAATGTCGGGGCCGGATTGCTGCAACCGTCCTCGGGCAGCGTCAAGGTCTTCGGTGAGGAACTCAAGGGCATCAACCGCCGCGCCGGCTACATGTTCCAGGCCGAGGCATTGATGCCCTGGCGCAGCGCGCTGCAAAACGTGATCGCCGGCCTGCAGTATCGCGGCCATGAGGAAAAGGCGGCAGCAGAACTGGGCGAACAATGGCTGGCGCGCGTGGGCCTGCAAGGCTTCGGCGACCGCTATCCGCACCAGCTCTCCGGGGGCATGCGCAAGCGCGTGGCGCTGGCGCAGACGCTGATCCTGGACCCGGACATCATCCTCATGGACGAACCCTTCTCCGCGCTCGATATCCAGACCCGACAGCTGATGGAAAACGAAGTGCTGGACCTGTGGAATGCCAAGAAAAAAGCCGTCCTCTTCATTACCCACGATCTGGATGAAGCCATCGCCATGTCCGACCGCGTGATCGTATTGGCGGCCGGCCCCGGCACGCATCCCATCGGTGAATTCAGGATCGACCTGCCGCGCCCGCGCGACGTCGCCGAGATCCGCATGCATCCGCGTTTCGTCGAACTGCACCAGCAGATCTGGGATGTGCTGCGCGATGAAGTGCTCAAGGGCTATCAACAACAGAAGCGCGCAGCGTAAGCCGTACCGAAAAGATCAGGGAAGAGAATCTGCATCATGTGGAAATTATTTAAACCGAATCACAAGAACATCCGTTTCTGGCAGTTGATGGTGTTGGCCATCGTGCTGCTGGTCTGGCACGTGGCGACGCGCAATCCGCAGACCGCCTTCTTCTTCGGCGAACCGCTGAAGGTGGCGCAGCGCATCTGGGAATGGTTCACCGTCGGCAGCGGCTCGCTGGAAGTGGGCATGGGCGACACCACCTTCTTCACGCTCAGCTTCCCGGCAGAAATCTATTCACACCTGTTGATCACGCTGACCGAAACCGTGCTGGCCTTCCTCATCGGCACCGTCTTCGGCCTGGCCATCGGCCTGTGGCTGGCGCTCTCTCCGACCGCCTCGGCCATCCTCGATCCCTATGTGAAGGCCGCCAACTCCATGCCGCGCGTGATCCTGGCGCCGATCTTCGCGATGTGGTTCGGCCTGGGCATCTGGTCCAAGGTGGCGCTGGCGGTGACGCTGGTGTTCTTCATCGTGTTCTTCAACGTCTACCAGGGCGTCAAGGAAGTCAGCCCGGTGGTACTGGCCAATGCCCGCATGCTGGGGGCCAATGCACGTCAGCTGCTGCGCACGGTCTACCTGCCCTCGGCCACTTCATGGGTGTTTTCCAGTCTGCACACGTCCATCGGCCTTGCCTTCGTCGGGGCGGTGGTCGGTGAATACCTGGGCTCGGCGCGTGGCGTGGGCTACCTGATCCTGCAGGCCGAGGGCAGCTTCGACATCAACACCGTCTTTGCCGGCATCGTCGTGCTGACCATCTTTGCGCTGGTGCTGGACCTGGCCGTGGGGGTGATCGAGAAACGGCTCATGAAATGGCAGCCCAAGAGCGGGGAGACCGAAAAGCTCTGAGCTGGTTGCCATGAGACACGGGTTTGAGGCGATATGAAGCTTCAGACGCGAGACCTGGCGCAAAAGGGCAGCGGGCGCGTACCCGCTGCCCTTTTTTCGTTGGTGTAGTGACGTTTTATGACAAAAAGCGGTAGAAAACCCGGCGATTGTCAGCATAGGGGAGTAGCATCACCGCATATTGAAGGTTTCACGCACATAAAGGTCAGCGAAGTGGACGAACAACAGTCGGAATTCAGCTGGCTCTCCGGTGGTGGCGAGATGGGGAAACTGATTCGCGCGATGGACTGGTCGTCCACCCCGCTGGGTCCCCTCGATACCTGGCCACAAAGCCTGCGCACGGCGGTCAGCCTGTGCCTGTCTTCCACCTTCCCCATCCTGATCGCCTGGGGGCCGCACGACATCCAGATCTACAACGACGCTTATCGCCCCATCTGCGGGGCCAAGCATCCCGAGTCGATGGGCCAGGATTTCCGCATCTGCTGGGCCACCGCCTTGCCGGTGGTGGGTGATGCCTTCGACCGCGCGCATCAGGGCGAGGGCACCTACATCCGCGACCAGCGCATGTTCCTGGATCGTTACGGCTATCTGGAAGAAGCCTTCATGACCTTCTCCTTCTCGCCGATCCGGGTCGAGTCAGGCGAGGTGGGGGGCGTGTTCCACCCGATCTCGGAATCCACCGACAAGGTGCTGGGCGCGCGCCGCACCGCCGCCTTGCGCGAACTGGCGACCGCACTCGGCAAATGCCTCTCCATCGATGACCTGTGCCTGGGATTGGAACAGCGCCACGCCGCCATGGAACTGGACCTGCCTTTCACGCTCTTCTACCAGCTCGAAGGCGATGTCCTGCAGCGCCGCGGCTTGGCCGGCATCGCGGCCGATAGTACGCTGGCACCGGCCAGCGTACGTCTGGACGATGCGCAAGCCTGGCCTTTCGCGCAGGCTCTGGCCGAACAGCGCATGGTGCAGGTCGACGATCTGGCCGCGCGCTTCGGCCCCTTCGTGGCCGGGCCGTATGAAGAAGCCCCGGTGCAGGCCGTGATCCTCCCGGTCACCGTGGCCGGGATGGAACAGCCCTTCGGTTTCGTGGTCGCGGGCGTGAGTGCGCGCCGTGCGCTGGACGCCGAGTACCAGGATTTCTATGCCCTGCTGGGCGGAGCACTCAGCACGGCTGTCTCCAACGTGCTGGTCTACCTGCATGAACAGCGCAAGGCCGAGGAGCTGGCCCAGATCGACCGCGCCAAGACCGCCTTCTTCTCCAACATCTCGCACGAATTCCGCACCCCGCTTACGCTGATGGTCGGCCCGCTTGATGATGCCCTGGCCGATCAGGCCGAGCCGCTGGGACCGGCGCAGCGCAAGCGGTTGGAGGTCACGCACCGCAATTCGCTGCGCCTGCTCAAGCTGGTCAATGCGCTGCTGGATTTCTCGCGCATCGAGGCCGGACGCGCCAAGGCCAGCTTCGTCGCCACCGATCTGGCCAGCCTCACGGAAGATCTGGCCAGCGTATTCCGCTCGACCCTGGAAAAGGCCGGACTGCACTACGAGGTCAAGACCCCCCCGCTGCCCGAGCCGGTCTTCGTTGATCGCGACATGTGGGAAAAGATCGTCTTCAACCTGCTCTCCAATGCCTTCAAATTTACCTTCGAGGGCAGCATCACGGTGCTGCTTGAGCCGCTGGCGCACAGCGTGCGCCTGTCGGTTACCGACACCGGCTCCGGCATTGCGCTGGACCAGCAGGCGCGCGTCTTCGAGCGTTTCCATCGCATCGACAACGCGCACGGCCGCACCTATGAAGGCACCGGCATCGGCCTGGCCCTGATCCAGGAACTGGTCAAGCTGCATCACGGCCAGATCGGGGTGAACAGCGTGCCGGGCGCGGGCTCGACCTTCTTCGTCGAGATCCCGTTCGGCACCGCACACTTGCAGGCCGATGACGTGATCCGGGCCGACGCCGTGGCGATCAGCCAGGACCGCCAGCCCGGCCAGGCCTTCGTCGAAGAGGCGCAAGCCTGGCTGCCTGCAGCCACCTCAGCGCTGCTCTCCACGACGGCCGCCGAACCCGTCACCGCGGCGGCCCCGGCCTTGCCTCCGGCAGGCGACGCGGCGCATCCGGTACGCATCGTCATTGCCGACGACAACCGCGACATGCGCGACTACCTGCAGCGCCTGCTCGGTGACTACGCCGACGTGCAAACCTGTTCCGACGGCGAGGCCGCCTGGGAAGCCGTATGCGCCGCGCCACCGGACCTGGTCCTGAGCGACGTGATGATGCCGGTGCTGGATGGCTTCGGCCTGCTGGCCCGAATCAAGCGTGATGCGCGTACGCGCGAGGTGCCAGTGATCTTGCTCTCGGCACGTGCCGGTGAAGAAGCGCGCATCGAGGGCATCGCCGCCGGTGCCGATGATTACCTGGTCAAGCCCTTCGCGGCCACCGAGCTGATGATACGCGTCAAGAGCCAGGTGGAAGCGGCACGCCGCCGGCAGGCCGCGCGCGAGGCGCTGCAGGCCAGCGAGCGCTATTTCCGCTCGCTGGTCGATGCCTCCACGGCCATCATCTGGACCACCAGCCCGGAGGGCCGCACCAACTATTTCAGCCGTCGCTGGCACGCCTTCACCGGCCTGCCGGCCAGCGCCATCGCCGATGGCGGCCATATCGCCTGCATCCATCCGGAGGACCGCGAGGCCGCCCTCGCCGAGTTCGTCCGCTGCCAGCAGACACGCAGCGCCTTCCACGCCGTCTATCGCTTGCGCCATGCCGATGGCGGCTATCGCTGGGTGATCGATTCAGGTACGCCCTTGCAGACAGAGGACGACCAGCCCGGTGGTTTCGTCGGTGCCATCGTGGACGTGCATGAGGAACGCCAAGCCAAGCGCAACCTGGAACTGCTGGCGCAGGACCTGACCACCATCAATCGCCGCCAGCGCGAATTCCTGGTGACGCTGGCGCACGAGTTGCGCAATCCGCTGGCCCCGATCCGCAACGGGCTGGAAGTGATGAAGCTGATGGGGGCCGGCAACGAGCGCCAGCACAACATCCACCAGATGATGGATCGCCAGATCCGCCATCTGGCGCACCTGATCGAAGACCTGCTCGATATCTCCCGCATCACCGAGGGCAAGATCAAGTTGAGGAAGCAGCACATGTCGGTCAAGTCGGCGCTGGCCAGCGCGGTCGAGATCAGCATGCCGCTGATCGAGAAGAATCGCCACAAGCTGGAACTTGAAGCTCCGGAAAGCGACCTCTTCCTGCAAGCCGATACCCATCGCGTGGTGCAGGTGGTCAGCAACATCCTCAACAATGCGGCGAAATACACGCCCCCGGGCGGTCTCATCCGCGTGACGGCGCGCATGGATGGCGACGATGTCCTCATCAGCATCAGTGACAATGGCGTGGGACTGGCCGCCGAGGATATCGGCACGGTATTCGACATGTTCACCCAGATCCAGTCCGAAGTGGATCGCGCCCAGGGCGGCCTGGGCATTGGCCTGCACCTGGTCAAGCGGCTGGTGGACCTGCATGAGGGCAGCGTCTCGGTCACCAGCCCCGGCCCCGGACTGGGAGCCACCTTCGCGGTGCGCCTGCCGCAGACCACGGCGCAGGACCGCAGCGAGGCGACCGGCGAGCTGCCCCAGGCGGAGAGCGGCAAGGGCCTGGACATCCTGATCGTGGACGACAACTTCGATAATGCCGACATGCTGGCCATGCTGCTCAATTATCGCGGCCATGCCACCCATGTGGCCGGCAACGGGACCGAGGCCTTGCGGCTGGCGCAGGAGGTCAGCCCTGACGTCGGCTTCATCGACATCGGACTGCCCGACATGTCGGGTTACGCACTGGCCACGCAGCTGCGCGCGACCGAGGCGGGCGCGCGCATGCAGCTCATCGCGCTCACCGGCCGTGGTGCCGATTCGGATCGCCAGGAAGCGGCCGCCGCCGGCTTCGATCACCACCTGACCAAACCGGCACCGTTGGAGCGGCTGGTGGCACTGCTGGCGGAGACGGGGCAGGGCAGCTGACCCAGGTCCGGAACGCGCTTCATCGAACCGAGCCAGGCAAAAAAAATGCTCCTCATCGAGGAGCATTTTTTCTTGCACGGGCGCTGCAACTTTCAGGTTAACGCCGGCGCAGCGCAGTGACGAACTGATGCGCGGATGCATCGCCTGATCAAACGCCGATGCATCCTTGCATCATCACATCAACGCTTCAATGCAGGTTGCGAGCCCTTGCCCAGGATCAGGTTGGCGATGACGGCCACCACCACGTTCAGGGCCAGCGCAATGAGGCCGGTATAGAGCGTGTAGGTCTCGCCGCCGATCAGGAAGCTGTGGACCGGCTTGATGCCGTCACTGAAGGCCAGCCAGCTGCCGCCGACGATGCCCACGGCCCAGCCGCACAGCAGTGCGCGGGCACCGAACCAGCCGACAAACAGACCGAACACCAGCGCCGGGAAGGTCTGCAGGATCCACACGCCGCCCAGCAATTGCAGGTCCAGCGCGAACTTGGTCGGCAGGAACAGGATGAACACCAGCGCCCCGAACTTGACCACCAGCGACACCACCTTGGCCACCTTGGCTTCGCCTTCATGGCTGATGCCAGGATTGACGTAAGGCTTCCAGAAGTTGCGGGTGAACAGGTTGGAGGCCCCGATGGACATCACCGCCGCCGGCACCAGCGCACCGATGGCAATGGCGGCAAACGCGAAGCCCGCGAACCAGCCCGGGAACAGTCCGTTGAACAGCGCCGGCACCACGTCGTTATTGGCCTGCACCTTGATGCCCGCCGCATACGCCATGTAGCCCAGCAGCGCAATCAGACCCAGCAGCACCGTATAGGCCGGCAGGAACACGGCGTTCTTGCGGATGGTATTGGCATCCTTGGCCGCGAAGATGCCGGTCAGCGTGTGCGGATACATGAAGGCCGCCAGTGCCGAACCCAGTGCCAGTGAAGCGAAGGGCAGGAACTGCGTGGGTTTCAGGGTCAGGCCGGTAGCGCCGCCCTTGATTGCGAACGCCTCGCGCGCCGAGTTGAACACGGCACCATAGCCGCCCAGCTTGGCCGGCACCACCACCACCGCCACCAGCACCACGATGTAGATCATGATGTCCTTGACGAAGGCGATCAGCGCCGGTGCCCGCAGGCCGGCCGAGTAGGTGTACAGGGCCAGGATCACGAAGGCTGCCAGCAGCGGCAGTTCACCGGTCAGACCCAGGGCCTTGATGACCACTTCCATGCCGATCAGCTGCAGGGCGATGTAGGGCATGGTGGCGACCACGCCGGTCAGCGCAATGGCGAACTCCAGCGGACGCGACTGATAGCGTCCCCACACCACATCGGCGGCGGTCACGTGGCCGGCCTTGTGCGCCGCATGCCACAACTTGGGCATGATCACGAACACGATCGGGTAGACCAGGATGGTATAGGGCAGGGCAAAGAAGCCATAGGCCCCGACCGCATACACCAGCGCCGGTACCGCGATGACGGTATAGGCGGTATAGAAATCGCCACCGACCAGGAACCAGGTGATCCAGGTGCCGAAGTTGCGGCCACCCAGGCCCCACTCATCGAGATGGGCGCCCTTGTTGCTGGGACCGGCCATCCATTTGGAGGCCAGGAAGCCCATCACGGTGACCAGGACAAAGAAGAACAGGAAGACCCAGAGCGCGGTCCAGTGGATGTTGGACGTCTCCATCATTGGACTCCCTTCTTCAGGCCATCACGATAGACCAGCCAGATGATGAGCGAGGTCAGCGGTACCCAGGCGAACTGGTACCAGTAGAAGAAGGGGAAGCCAAAGAGGCTGGGCAATTCGGCGTTGTAGAAGGGGACCCAGAGCAGGCCGATGAAAGGCAGCAGAAGTAATAGCCGCATGATTGATGCTCCTCGAACTTTTGGCGGAAGAATTTTTATGTCGGCGCTGTCCCGGCCTTGCGAGCCGGGTGCGCCTTGAAAGTTGCACGGGAATTATAGGGAGAATCGGCAAATCGCGTCCGCCGGCCCCTGGCAGGAGCGGTCCTCGCGGCTGCAGGCTCGGCCGAATTCGCGTAGTCTGCCGTGTGTGATCCTCCCGCCAATCTTTGCCATGAGCCCGAGTCTGTCCGTTCCGCGTGATGCCGCTTTCCCTGGTGCAACTGACGTGATCAGCAATGCCGATACCGACCTGCTGCCCGCATTGGCGCAACTGTTGCAGCGTCATCGCCAGGTGCTGGTCCTGACCGGGGCCGGCATCAGTACCGCGTCCGGCATTCCCGACTACCGCGACGACAGCGGCGTGCGGCGCGGCCGGCTGCCCATCCAGGGCACCGAGTTCCGCCAGTCGGAAGCGGCCCGCAAACGCTACTGGGCGCGCAGCATGCTGGGCTGGCCACGCCTGGCGCATGCCGCGCCCAATGCGGCGCACCGCGCGCTGGCGCAATTGCAGCAGGCCGGCCATCTCGGCGGCATCCTGACCCAGAACGTCGATGGCCTGCACCAGCAGGCGGGCAGCCGCGACGTGATCGAACTGCATGGCAGCATCCATGCGGTGCGCTGCCTGGCCTGCGACACCGTCTATCCGCGCGCCGAGATCCAGCAGGAGCTGGCACGCTGCAATCCCTCCTTGGTCAACCTGCAGGCCGAGGCCTTGCCCGATGGCGATGCCCGCCTGGAACCGGAGGCCGATGCCACCTTCCATGTGCCGTCCTGCGTAGCCTGTGGCGGCATGCTGCAACCGGACGTGGTGTTCTTCGGCGATGGCGTACCGCCCGCGCGCACGGCCCAGGCCGAAGCGGCGGCCCAGGCCTGTGATGCCATGCTGGTGATCGGCTCTTCGCTGATGGTGTTGTCGGGCTTCCGCTTCCCGCGCACGGTGGCTGCGGCCGGCAAGCCGGTGGTGGCGATCAACCGCGGCGTGACCCGTGCCGATGACTTGCTGGCCTTCAAGCTGCGCGAGGATGCCGAGTCGGTGCTGCCGCACCTGGCCACACTGCTGGGTGCGGACGGGTCCTGAGCGACTCCTGTGCTTGCCCAGGCGAGCAACGATCAACTATCGACATGCGGATTGCTTCGTTCAGTTCCGCGCCGCGCATCCCTACACTGGCGGGCGACCCTTCTTCTCCCGGAAAGCGAACCTGCCATGTTGAAGTCCCTGCGGCCGCAGCTGCAGCAGAAGGGCTACAAGATCCGCTACTACGAATTCTCCACCGGACTGGAAGCCACCAGCACGCTCAAACTCGGCAAGAACTGATCCCTGCACCTGAGCCGGACCGCGCCGGAATCAGCAGCGCGGTCCGGCTTTTTTGTTTATGTCTTCACATCGCCGGGCTCATGCTCCCCGCCTGCCGGCGCCAGCGGACGCCGCAGTCGCTGCGTTGGCTTGGGCGGCTGTGACATGCGGATTCCTCGGAGAAGACAAAGCGGGTCGTCGATTGTGGAACGCGCCCGCCGTGACGGCCACGAATGCTTTCGCATGAACTTGTGCGGACAAGGCCGCTACAATGCGGCTGGACCGAACCGAGACAAGTTGAGGATGTTGCCGATGGCTGTTGTGCATGCTGCGATGATGATGGTGCTGGGCCTGCTGGCACTGGGCCTGGCCGTATGGGGCGGGTTTGCGCTGTGGTTCCAGCTGCCGGGCGCCGCCTGGCTGCGCATCGCCGCCATCGTGCTGTGGAGCTTGCCGCCTGCCGCGACGCTGGCGCTGGTGGCCGGAGTGCCGGGCCTGCCCGGCCTGCCGCACTCCTGGCGCTGGGGACCGGTGGCCCTGGTGCTGGCCGGTATCGCCATGGCCGGCTGGTGGAGCAGCATCCGCCCCAGCCACGCGCGCGACTGGGCCGATGATGTGGCGCGCATGCTGGTGTCGCAGGTGCAAGGCGATACCGTCACGCTCGACAACGTCCGCAACTTCGACTGGCGCACCGAGACCGATGTCGACCTCCGTTGGGAATCGCGCCAATATGATCTCGCGCAACTGGTCTCGGCCGACTTGCTGCTGTCCTACTGGATGGGGCCGGCGATTGCGCACACGCTGGTGTCCTTCGGTTTTGCCGATGGACGGCGCCTGGTGTTCTCGCTGGAGATCCGGCGAGAACGCGATGAAGCCTTCTCGGCCGTGGGCGGCTTCTTCCGCAAGTTCGAGACCGTCATCGTTGCCGCCGACGAAGCCGACATCATCCGTACCCGTACCAACGCGCGCGGGGAGGATGTGTATCTGTATCGTCTGCAATTGCGCCCGGATCAATTGCGCCGCGTCTTCCTCGGCTACCTCGAACGCGCGGCGCAATTGCGGGAGAGTCCGCGTTTCTACAACACCCTCACCAGCAACTGCACCACGATCGTCTTCGAACTGGCGCGCCGTCTCTCGCCTTCGCTGCCGCTGGACTATCGCCTGCTGCTCTCCGGCTACTTCGCCGATTACGTGTTTGACCACGGCGTGCTGACACCGGGATATAGCTTCGTGCAATTGCGCGAGGCCGGGCGCATCACCGAACGCGCCCTGCAAAGCGGCCCGGAGCAGGACTACAGCAGGCGCATCCGGCAAGGCGTTCCGGGTGTGTCCATGGGCGAGCTGCGCTGAGGCACTGCTGGCTTGCTCCGACCTGGACGTGCCACCTGTCTTGCCCGAGGCTTCGACCCGTTGGAGGATGCCATCGACTATGGCCGTGAACTGATCCCGCGGACGCGTGAGCTGGTGGCGCAGCGCCTGCAGCAACGGGCAGCCCAAAAGCAGGCCGCCTGATTTATCTACTGCCTGAAACGAAAATGGCTCCGCATGCGGAGCCATTTTTTTTGAGGAAAGATCAGATCAGGCCGACTGCAAGGCCTGTTCCAGGTCGGCCAGCAGATCGTCGATATGCTCGATGCCGATGGACAGGCGCACGGTATCTTCCGTCACGCCCGCCTTCTCCAGTTCGGCGGGCGACAACTGACGGTGCGTAGTGGAAGCGGGATGCGTGGCCAGTGACTTTGCATCACCGATGTTGACCAGCCGCGTGAACAGTTGCAGCGCATCCTGGAAGCGCGCGCCGCCGTCGCGGCCATTGGCCACGCCGAAGGTCAGCACGCCCGAGGCGCGGCCCTTGAAATACTTCTGCGCCAGCGCATGGTCGGGATGATCTTCCAGCCCCGCATAGTTGACCCAGCGTACCTTCGGGTGGCGCTTCAGGTATTGCGCCACGGCCAGCGCATTGGAGGTGATGCGGTCCAGCCGCAGGGACAAGGTTTCGATGCCCTGCAGGATCTGGAAGGCATTGAAGGGCGAGAGCGCGGCGCCGGTATTGCGCAACGGGACCACGCGCGCACGGCCGATGTAAGCAGCCTCGCCCAGCGCCTCGGTATACACCACGCCGTGATAGCTGACGTCGGGTTCGTTGAGGCGCTTGAAGCGTTCCTTGTGCCTGGCCCAGGGGAACTTGCCCGAATCGACGATGGCCCCGCCCAGCGTAGTTCCATGGCCGCCGAGATACTTGGTCAATGAATGCACCACGATGTCGGCCCCATGCTCGAAGGGACGCAGCAGATAGGGCGTGGCCACGGTGTTGTCCACGATCAGCGGGACGCCATGGCGATGCGCGATCTCGGCCACGGCGGCGATGTCGGTGACGTTGCCCAGCGGGTTGCCGATGGATTCGATGAAGATGGCCTTGGTGCGCTCATCGATCAGCGGTGCAAAGGACTCCGGCTGGCGCGGATCGGCGAAGCGCGTCTGGATGCCGAACTGCGGCAGCGTGTGGGCAAAGAGGTTGTAGGTACCGCCATACAGGGTGGAGGCCGAGACGATGTTGTCGCCCGCTTCGGCAATGGTCTGGATCGCGTAAGTCACGGCGGCCTGCCCGGAGGCCAGGGCCAGGGCGGCGATGCCGCCTTCGAGTGCGGCCAGGCGTTTTTCCAGTACGTCCTGGGTCGGGTTCATGATGCGCGAATAGATGTTGCCCTGGACCTTCAGGTCGAACAGGTCGGCACCGTGCTGGGTATCGTCGAAGGCGAAGGCCACGGTCTGGTAGATCGGCACGGCCACGGCGCGCGTGGTCGGGTCAGGATCGTAGCCGCCGTGGACGGAGAGGGTTTCGAATTTCCATTGCGGGTTGTCTGGCATGTTGTCTCTCTTCTTCTCGTGAATGGGATGCGGGAACACTGTCGCACCCCAGACGCTAGCGCGAGCGGGCAGGGCGCGCAAAGAAATGATTTCTCATAAGCATATGCGCCCATGCCGGTGAGATCGCATCGATGTCAGGCCAATCTCCATCCGTGTTCGAACTCCACAGCAATACTGCATCAGTCACGATGGATAGCATGCAGGGCAAGCTTCCCTGCGGGCGCTCCGGCCCCAGCCGGTTACGCACCGGCCGCGCGCCTCACTGCACCTTGACGATCACATAGGCGGTCGCAAACACCCTGCCTGCTGCCACGGCTTGCCCTGGCAGCCTTTGCAGCGTAGCGGTCAGCCGCTTTTCCACCGTGAACTGATACGCGGGGGCAGCAGGTTCCGGCGGCAGGCAGCGTGATGCATTGCTGGCGTCGAGGCGATACCATCCGGCGTTGCGACCCGCTGGCAGCGGTCTGGATAATCCTTGTCCGGCCAGCGGCGAGCTGAGGAATTGCATCGGCTGCTGGCTGTCGCTGTCGCTCAGGCTGATGCCCACACCCTTGGCCAGAGAAGGATCCAGGCCGTAGTAGTCCGAGAGCAGATACCGCACGCCCTGGTCCTGATTGACATACCCCAGCTGCCGCGCTGCCGCCAGTGCGCCCGGTGAGACCTGAATGCCAAAGGCGGTCTGGTTGTCGTCAGTACCGGCGGTGGCTGGCGGTCGGGTATTGACGCCCTCGTCACAGCGAAAGGCCAGCGTGAATTCCACCTGCCGTGTCTCGCCCTGGTTGAGTTCCTCTTCCGAGATCGTGGGAAAAACCACTTCCGGCGTCACGTTCTGCACCACGCACGAGGGCAGCACGCTCAGGGTGGCCGCCTGGCGCATGCCGAATGCGATGCCGTTGGCGGCACCGAAGAACAGGAAGCGCGTCGCGTGGTCTTCACCATCATCATCCATGTCGCCGCTGGCGCGGTTGTAGCCCGGGCCCCGCAGCATCAGGTAGCCATTGGGCTGCAGACAGCGGTAGGGAACGGCTGTCTGTAGACGGTTGTTCGGGCGGTCGCCGCACCAGTTGCTGGTGCCGGTGCCGGGACTGAGATCGGAGACACGGGCGATCTCGGCCTTGACCGGACTGAGATGCCTGGCGCGGATCAGGATCTTCTTGCTGGCTTCATCGACGTCGTAGTTCTCAAGACGGGCCGATTGGTAATAGCGCGAAAACACCTTCCCTGAGCGCAGATGCGTGAGCCGGATCGCCACACCGGGAAACCAGGTGCGGTAGAAACCCGGCAAGCCATCCTGCGTGCCGATCTCGGCAAATCCGCCCACGCGGTCATCGCCATTGGTGGAAAACACTTCGGAGATCTGTCCGGCATCGGCCAGGTCACAGGTCCACAGCAGCGTATCGCCGCTGATGCCGGAGGCCTCGGCGGCCGTCGCCACCGCACTGCCCAGCAGTGTGCCGGCCGGCTGCAGGACGGTACTGGCGAGATTGATGCGGCCGAACCAGAACTGGGCCGAGCCGCCATCGCTCAAGGGCGTAAAGGGATAGGCGATGCGATTGTTGCGCTTGCAGATGGCCTCTGCCGGCACCGACAGCAGGCATAGCGCCAGCAAGGCAAGCAGCAGGTGCAAAGGGCAGGGCAGGGCCCAGTGGGAGGGTACGCCGGGCCTGGCGTGATCGGGCGGGCGAGCAGACAAGGGAAAACTCCGGCAAGGATGGGAAGCCCTGCATGTTCGCGCAAGCGCACCTGTGCGCGACATGGGCCGGCTCTGCAATGTGCATGGGCCAAATCCCATTGTGCGGCGATGCCCGCGTTTGGGATTTTGCCCATTGCTGAATCAGCAATTGCCAACGGCTGCTTGGGGGAGCGCCGATTCTGCTGCGCCACCTGCCTGCCTATGATTCGTCTGGTGCCGGACACATCGGTTGGTGTCGGCATTCTTCGTGGATCGACCGAATTCTCCTTGGGGGTAAAAATGAAAAAGCATCTCGCAATTCTGTTGCTGGTCTCGCCGTCGGTGGTACTGGCGGCAGGCAGTACCATCAATTTCCGTGGCCAGGTCAACAGCCAGACCTGCCAGGTGATGGTCGACGGCGCGGCCAATCCGGTGGTGCTGCTGCCCACGGTGGCCACCGGCGACCTCGCGGCGGCAGGCACTTCAGCGGGCGAGACGCCCTTCGTGGTCAGTGTCAGCGGCTGCACGGCATCGGCCACCGATAAACTGAAGATCAAAACGCAATTCCTGGCCAGCGCCGCCACCAGCGGCAACAACATTCCCAACCTGGGCAGCGCCAAGAACGTGGCGCTGCAATTGCGCAAGAGCGTCGGCGGCGATCCGATCAGCCTGGTGGGCGGCAGCGGCGTATCGGTCGAGGGGCTGGAGATCGCCGCCGGCAGTACCAGCGCTTCTCATACCTTTGCCGTACGCTACGTCGCCGAAGGCGGTGCGGCCGAAGCCGGCTCCGTGATTGGCTCGGTGCAGTACGCCCTCGACTACTTCTGATGCGCCTGTCCGGGCGCGGACTTCCGTTTCCCCGTTGGTCTCACCCCTGTCGCTGCCGGGATAGCTCCCGGCGGCGCATCCCCGTTTTTGCCATGAACAGAACAAGCTTGCGCGCAGGTCTCCTCATGTTGCTGGTCTTCCTGCTGAGTGCGCACGCCAGCGCCAGCGTGACCATGCTCGGTACGCGCGTCATTTATCCGGCTGACGCCGGCGAGCAGGTGCTGCGCTTCAGCAACCCTGACGATCATCCCAATCTGGTCCAGCTGTGGCTGGATGATGGACACGCCGGCCGGCCCGATGGGCAGGCCTCGCCCTTCCTGGTCATTCCGCCGGTGTTCCGCATCGAGCCGCATGGCGGCCAGGTGGTGCGGCTCTCCTACATCGGCGCAGCGCTGCCGCAGGACCGCGAGTCGCTGTTCTTTCTGAATTTCCTGCAGGTGCCGGCCCTCAAGGCCGATTCGGTCAACGACAATCAGCTGGTGCTGACCGTGCGCAGCCGCATGAAAGTCTTCTATCGTCCCCCCGCCCTGGCCAGCGAGGCCGATGCGGCGCGCGCACCCGCGGCGCTTTCCTTCGCCATCGACAGCAGCGACGGGATGGCCAGCATGGTGGTGCGCAACGGCAGTGGCTATCACCTGATGGTGCAACAGGCCGATCTGGTCTTGGGTGACCAGGCGCAAGCGCTGGCCAGGACCACGGTGATCCAGCCTTTCCAGGAACTGCGCTGGCCGCTGGACCATGTGCCGGCCGACCGTGCAGGCATGCGCATGCGTCTGCGTCTGCTCAACGATGTGGGTGTGGAAGTGCCGCGCGACTATCCCGTGCAGTGAGGTGATCACGGTGAGTGTGCATCCCTCGCCTCTGCGGCGCGTGGCCCGGTCCGTCCTGTCGCTCGGGGCCGGGCTGCTGGCCTGGCCGGTGGCCGTGGCCGGCCCGGCGGAGAACAGCTATCGATTTCTGGAATCGCTGGAGATGGCCTCGCCCATCAACAAGGGCAGCCTGTCACGTTTCAATCGCGTGGGCAATGTCGAGCCCGGCATCTACAGTGTGGATGTGTTTGTCAATGGCAGCTACAGCCACCGTCGTGCATTGCGCTTCGACCTGGTCGAAGGGATGGGCGCGGCGGCCTGCTTCAAGGCCGAGGACGCCGTCTTGCTCGACCTGCGGCAGGATCTGGTCGCGCAGCTGGGCCAGCGCGAGTGCGCCCGCATCGACGAGCTGGCGCCCGGGGCGCAGGCCGTGTTCGATCTCTCACGCCTGCGGCTGGATGTCAGCCTGCCGCAGGCGCAACGCAACCATGTCGCACGGGGCTACATCGATCCCGCGCTCTACGATGCCGGTGACAGCATGGGTTTCCTCAACTACAGCATCAGCCAGTATTACGCCCATACCGCCCAGGCCAGCAGCAGTTCGGTCTACGGTTTTACCAACAGCGGCGTGAACCTGGGCCTGTGGCGTTTGCGCCAGCAAGGCAGCCTGGGCTATGACAGCCGCAGCGGACTGCGCTGGAATCCGGTGCGCACCTATGCCCGCCGCGCCTTGCCCGACTGGACCAGCGAACTGACCGTGGGCCAGAGCTATACCTCCGGCAAGCTGCTGTCGGGACTGGCCTACCAGGGACTGGAACTGAGTTCGGACGAGCGCATGCTACCCGATTCGCAGCGCGGCTATGCACCGGTCATTCGCGGCACTGCGCGCAGCAACGCTCAGGTCATCCTCAGCCAGAAGGGGTGCGATATCTACCGCACTACCGTCGCTCCGGGCAGTTTCGTGATCGACGATCTGTATCCGACCAGCTACAACGGCGATCTGGATGTCACCGTCATCGAGGCCGATGGCACCCGATCCCGCTTCAGCGTGCCTTACTCGGCGCTGCCGGAATCGATGCGGCCTGGCAGTGAGCGTTACAGCGTCACACTGGGCCGGACCCGCGATACCGACAGCAGCTTGCCGTTCGTGGATGCGCTCTACCAGCGCGGGCTGAGCAACAGCATGACCGGCAGCCTCGGACTGCGCCTGGCGCCGGCCTACCAGTCGGCGGTGCTGGGCACCACCCTGGCCGGGCCGGCCGGTTCGCTGGGCCTGTCGCTGAACTATTCGCATGCCGACACGGGTGGCGGTGCGCGTGGCGGCTGGATGATGGGCGTGTCTTATTCACGGGCCTTCGATGTCACCGGCACGCAGTTCTCCATCGCCAGCTATCGCTACTCCACGTCCGGTTACCGCGAACTGGCCGACGTGATCAGCGAGCGCCAGGTGCGGCGTACCGGATTCTCTTCGCTGGCCAGTTCCACCAGCTATCAGCAGCACTCGCGCATCGATCTCTCGCTCAGCCAGCAACTGGGGAGCCTGGGCTCGCTCTATCTCTCCGGCCTGACCCAGACCTTCCACCATGACCGCAGCCGCATCACGCAATTGCAGTTCGGGTATTCGACCTTGTGGCGCAACGGCGTGAGCCTGAACCTCGCCTTCCAGCGGCAGCAGGTCAGCAGTGTGGCCCGGACCGCCAATGATCTGGACGGGCGGCTGGCAGCGGTGGCGCAACCGGGCTCCTCGTTGATGCTGTCGTTGTCGATCCCGCTGGGGCGCGAGGGCGGTGAGCGGCCTGTCGCCAGTACGTCGGTGGTCCGGGCGGCGGACCAGGACCTCTATCAGACCCAGGTGTCCGGCATGCTGGCGGGCGAGCGCCAGCTCAGCTACAGCGTGGGGGCCAGCCATGTGCCGGGCGGCCAGCAGGACAGCATCAACGGCAACCTCGGCGCGCGTCTGCCCAAGGCCAACCTCAATCTCAATCTTACGCACGGGCGCGACTACTGGCAGGTGGCCGGCAACGTGCGCGGTGCGCTCGCCGTGCATGCCGGCGGTATCACCCTCGGCCCCTATCTGGGCGATACCTTTGCCCTGATCGAAGCCAAGGGGGCGGAAGGTGCGCGTCTTTTCAACGGCCAGGGAGCGGTGATCGACAGCCACGGCTACGCCTTGCTGCCTTCGCTCTCGCCCTATCATCGCAACGTGGTCGAACTGGCGGCCAGCGGCAAGCGCCACAAGACTGAATTGCTGGAAAGCCAGCGCACCGTCATCCCGTATGCCGGGGCCACGCTCAAGCTCAGTTTCAGGACGCGCACCGGCCACGCCTTGCTGATTCGCCTGCAGCGCGATGGCGCCTCGCCCTTGCCGATGGGAGCCGATGTGCTCGATGCGCAAGGCGGCGTGATCGGCATGGTCGGGCAGGGCAGCCAGGCTTATCTGCGCACCGACCAGCTGCAGGGCGAGCTGCTGGTGCGCTGGGGCGACGGCCAGCAGGAGCGTTGTTCCGCGCGCTACGATCTGCAGGGGCAGGATCTGGCGCAGGAGCTGATCCGGCTGGAAGCGGCCTGTGTGGCTGCACCCCGCCGTGCCGAGTTCCTGCCGGCAGAGGCCGCACAACCGCGCGCAACGGGAGCCCCGCAATGAGCCGCTGCCGGATCGGTTGGCTGGCAGGCTGGCTGCTGCTGTCCATGCTGCTCTGCTGCATGCGTGCCGAGGCCGGGGTCATGCCCGAGCGCACGCGCCTGGTCTTCAGCCAAGGAGCACGCGAACTCAGCCTGCGCCTGGCCAATACCAATCCGCATGCGGTGGTGCTGCAGAGCTGGGTGGACCAGGGCGAGGGCAGCCAGGCACCGGACACGGTCCAGTCTGCGCTGTTCGTCCTGCCTGCCGTGCAGCGGCTGTCGCCGCAGGCCATCGGCCAGGTCCGCGTGCTGACCACCGGCGAGCCGCTGCCGACCGATCGCGAATCGGTGTTCTGGCTCAATCTCTACGAGATCCCCCTGCTGGCGGATGCGCCGCAGGCAAGCGCGCCGCGCTTGCTGCTCGGGCTCAATACCCAGATCAAGGTGTTCCATCGTCCCGCCGGCCTTGCCGATCCGGGGCCGCAGTGGAGCGATGCGCTGCACTTCCGGCTGCAATGGCAAGCCGGGCAATGGGCCCTGGTCTGCCGCAATGACAGCCCTTATTTTGCTTCCCTTGCCAGCCTGCGGGTCAGTGATGGTCGCCGCGAACTGGTGCCGCGCGCCGCTCCCGACCAGATGGCACCGCCCTATGGCGAACAGGTCTTCGTGCTGCCCGTGGACGATGCCACCCTGCCGTGGCAGCAGCCGCGCCTGAGCTTCCAGCTCATCGATGACGACGGGCGATCCAGCGAGCACACAAGGTCCCTGATGCCGCCCAACCTGCCATGAAGGAAATTCCCATGCATGCCGCCGCTCATTGCGCCCACTCTGCCGCCCCCCCGCCCATGGAGCGCAGGCACTTGCTGCTGGCCTTGCGTCGCCGTCAGTTCCAGCCCTTCCTGCAGCCTATCGTCGGTGAGGACGGCGACTGGCAGGGGGCCGAGATCCTGATGCGCTGGCAGCATCCGCACGCCGGTGTGCTGGCACCATCGGTTTTTCTGGAGCGCTTGTCCGAGGAGGGCCTGCTGGCCGCCACCACGCGCCAGATGCTGCAGCAGGTGCGCACGTCGTGGAGCAGCGCACCCGCCTGTCTGCGGCAGCCCTTCGTGCTGTCCTTCAATGCCTGTGGTGAGCAGTTGCAGGGCGAGTCGCTGGTGGCCCAGTGCCAGGCCCTGCTGCGCCGCCTGCCGTGGCCGCAGTTGCAGCTGATGATCGAGATGCCCGAGCGCGGTGCCGACCTCGGACCGGAGCGCTGCCGCCGCCTGTTCGCCCAGTGCGAGCGGGCCGATATCGCCATCGCCCTGGATGATTTCGGCATCGGCGACGCGCGCCTGCACCAGCTGGCCTGCGGCCGCGTCAGTTGCCTCAAGCTCGATCGATCGTTTGTTGCTGCCATGCAGGGCAATTCCCTGTACAGTCGCCTCATCGAAACCATCGTCAGCCTGGCCGCCGAGTTCGATGCGACCGTCACCGCCGAAGGCATCGAGACCCGGGGGCAGTGGCAGCGCTTGCGCCGGATGGGGGTGCGACGTTTCCAGGGATATTATTTCGCCAGGCCGCTGGCGATGCCGGAGTTCTTCCGGCAGATGCAGCGCCGCCGGGGCCAGGCGGCCACCAACTGAGCAGCGCGGAAAGGGAATGCCAACATGGCGACCAAGGGGACATTGATACGGGTCGGGATCGCAGATGATTATCCGGTCGTGTTGCGGGGCATCGAAGCCATCCTGGCCACCTGCGCCGACCTGGCGCTGGCCTTCTCGGCCGAGAGCATCGCGCAGCTGATGAGCTGCCTGGAGCGCGATCCGGTGGACGTGCTGCTGTGCGACTATGCCTTTGATGATGACCCCCAGGCCGACGGGCTGGACCTGCTCAAGCGCCTGCGCCGCCAGCATCCGGCGATGAAGGTGATCTTCCTCAGTGCCCATGCCCAGCCGCAGATCATTTCCAGCGCCCTGGAGCTGGGGGCGGCCGGTTTCATCGGCAAGAACCGCAGTGATTTCGTCAACCTGCCGCAAGCCGTCTGCAGCGTCCATCACGGCCAGGTCTATCTGCCGCAGTCGCTGTCGTCGGCCTTGCTGGGCAGTCTGTTCAATGTCAACGCACGCCAGACCGGGCTGGCCCAGTTGTCCGAGCGCGAGCTGGTGGTGGCGCGCATGATCTGCCAGGGCATGTCCATCAGCGACATCGCCGAGCGCCTCAACCGCAGTCCGAAGACCATCAGCAACCAGAAGGTGGCGGCCATGAAGAAGCTGGGGGTGAGCAATGACGTCGAACTGAGCCGGATCTTCCAGAACCTGGGCCACTGAGAGCCGCGATGCCGCGCCAGATCCTTGCCCTGTCGGAGCGCTACTATCGCCGGCTCCTGTATGGCTGTGCCACGCTGTTGTCGGTGGCCATCGTCTGCGCCGTGATGTTTCTGGGCTACAGCGCCTTCACGCAATTCCGTGAACGGCAGATCGGCAGCTTCACCAGCAAGCGCGAGCAGATCAAGTCCGAGGTCGATCGCCTCACCGCGCGGGTGGTCCAGTTCGCCGAGATGTATGCCCGCCTGCAGCATCTCTACAAGAAGGAACTGATGGTGCTCGATACCTACAGCGAGCGCGTCGATCCCGGCGAGATCACCCGCAGTCCCGAGAGTCTGACGGTGGTGCCTTTTTCCCTCGTGATACGCGGTGACACCGCCGCCGACCGCCTGCGCCTGGCCACGCTGCTGCTCCTGCTGCGGCAGGCCTCGGCCTTGCCGATGTTCAATCCGGCCGAGCCCGGTGTCACGCTGGACGGCTTCATCTATACCGCCGAGGCCGGCTTCCTGGCGGTCTCGCCGCCGCTGTCTGGCACGGAAGAGCAAGAGGTACGCCGGCTCGGCATCTCGCCCTACATCAGCGCCATCAGCGCGCCGGTCGATGCGGCCTTCGCCGCCGAGCGCGAACGGGCGGCGCGCGCCCAGGGCAGCACCGGGCAGCGCGTGCTGTGGATGAGTCCGGCCTTGAGCGCACCGCTGCAGCGCTCGGCCGTGACCCGGCTGGCCGTGCGCATTGCGCTGGACAAGGGCGATCAGGCAACGGCCGTGTTCTCGGTGCCGGCCAGCCAGTTTCGCCAGTTCTTCATGAAGAACGAAGAGATGCCCGGCCTGATGGTGTTTGAAGGGCAGGGCAGCACACGTTTGCTGAGCAGCCCCGATCCACACGTCAATCCGCTGCTGATGCGCCACATCCAGGAGCATGTGCGGCATGCCACCGATCCGCACGATCACGTCGGCCATTTCCACGATGACGGCAGTTTCTTCATTGCCCAGACCATCGAGGGGCCGGAGTGGGTGGTGGTGCTCACCTTCACCTGGCGCGACGTGCTGGCCGGCTTGCAGGGCGACTTCACGACGGGGGCCGTCTGGGGTTTGTTTGCGTTGCTCTTCGTCTGGGTCGCTACCCTGTATTTCGACCGCTGCGTGATCGGGCCGCTGCAGAAGAAGGCGCTGGCCATGGTGGAGAGCCGCCAGTTCAGCCAAACCATCATCGATACCCTGCCGGTCGGCATCGCCGTCTATGCGCCCGGCTCGGGCGAAGTGGTACTGCGCAATGCGGTGGCTTCGCGCATGCTGGAGCAGTCGGCGCTGCCCTGCGCGGCCTTCTACGCGCAGATCCTCACCGCAGTGCGGGTCGGCGACAATCTGCGCCAGGCCATGATCGAAGCCGAACTGCCGCTGCGCGATGGCGGCATCAGCCATTTGGGCGCGGTCTGGTCGCGCACCCGCTTCTCGGGCCAGGATGTGCTGCTGCTGGGCATGATCGATCTCAACATGCAGAAGGCGCACGAAGCCCTCATGCGCGAAGCCAAGAGCATGGCCGACCGCGCCAACCAGGCCAAGTCCATGTTCCTGGCCCAGGTCAGCCACGAGATCCGCACGCCCCTGCATGGGGCCATCGGGCATATGGAGCTGCTGGCGCGGGAAGAGCTGTCGTTGCCGCAGCGGCAACGCATTGAGCTGATCCGTCATGCCTTCGACATGCTCATGGGGCTGGTCAACGACATCCTCGACATCACCAAGATCGAATCGCAATCCATCACGCTGGCCTCGGAAACGATGCAGCTCAACGACTTGCTGGAAGAGTGCGCGCAGCTGTTCGCACCGCTGGCACTGGACAAGGGACTGAGCTTCTCCTGCCTGCCCGCCGTGGCACTGGAAGCACCGGTGCTGGGCGATCCGCGGCGGCTGATGCAGATCCTGCACAACCTGGTCGGCAATGCCGTCAAGTTCACGGCGCAGGGGCGTATCCGCTTGTCGGTGCGGCTCCTGCGCCGCGAACCGGCGCGCATGGTGGTGCGCTTCGACGTCAGCGATACCGGCATCGGCGTCTCGCCCAGCGCCCGGCAACGCATCTTCAAGTCGCTGCAACAGGCCGATGACAGCATCAGCCAGCGCTTCGGCGGCACTGGCCTCGGTTTGTCGCTGTGCCGCCGCCTGGCCGAGCTGATGGGAGGCGATATCACCCTCGACAGCGAGCCGGGCCGGGGCAGCGTCTTCGGTGCGGAAATCACGCTGGCGCTGGTGGAGGGAGGCGGCACGCTGCCGGTCTCGCGCCCCTTGGCAGGCAAGACCGTGGCATTGCATTGTCACGATGCGGACATGGCAGCCACGCTCCGCGACTATCTCGCCGCGTGGGGTGCAGCGCGGCGTGACAGCGCCAGTGCGCCCGGCGCTGTGATCCATCTGGTCGCACCGGATTGCGTGGATGATTTCATCGCCTGCGCGCAACACCAGTCCGTGCCGGCCGTGCTGATCTGTCCTGACGTGGCCATGCGCGCCAGTCTTGCGCCTGGCTGGCAACAGGTCAGCGCCTTCGACCGGCACGACTGGCTGCGCGCACTGGCCAGCCAGCCTGCTGCTGTGGAGCCGCTACCGGTGGCAGAGCTCGTCAGTGTGGCCGCCGGACTCGACGTACTGGTGGTCGAGGATGACTATGTGAACCTGACCTTGATGCAGCAACAATTGCAGGCGCTGGGCTGCGCCTCTCTGCGGCTGGCCCGCGATGGTCTGGATGCACTGGCGCAATGGCAGGCGCACCCGGCCGATGTGCTCATCACCGATTTCGGCATGCCCGGTCTGGATGGCGTGGCGCTGGCCACGCGCGTGCGCGAGCAGCAGCCGCACGCCCGCATCATCGCCACCACGGCGGCAGGGCCGGGCAGTCTGGGGCAATGGCCGCCGGCGCTCTTCGATGCCCTGCTGACCAAGCCGGCCTCGCTGCAGCAGATGCAGGAGATCCTGGCGCGCCTGGTGCGCACGGTGCCTGCGCCATCGTTGCAGTCAGCGCCGTCAGTGCAGACGGTGCCGGTCGATCCGTTTGAACGGGTAGTGCGGGAGGCATTCCGGCAGAGCTGGCCGGGGGAAAAAGAGAAGCTGCAGCAAGCCATCGATCGCGGTGAGCATGAACGCGTGCTGCGCATCCTGCATCGCCTGCAAGGGGGACTGCAAGCCATGGGGCTGGATGACCTGGCAGCACGCAGCGTCGAACTCCAGCACGCCATCACGGCGGGCGAGCCCTCGGCGCTGGCGGCCTGCAGGGAATGGATGCAGGCCATGGAGTCTGCCAGCTGAGTGCGAACAAGTTCTTCATGTTCATCCCCCATTTGCTGTCGATTGAGTGTTCGGGGCTGTGCACACCACAATGGCCGCTCTGCAGATCCTGAAGCGCGGTGGTAACAAGCACGGATGAATTTCCCGACAGGCAGCGTGCGTGGACATGCGTATGCCCATGCTTGTTGCGGCGAACTTGGTGAAGGAATTGACCAAAAAATATGCGCCGCCTGCATCATGCAGCCGCGGATTTTCCCTTCTTTTTCACAAGGGAGGCACGCGGTGTGAGCCTTGCTGCGCGCTGGTGCAAGAACGAGCGAGGATGCCGTCGCGTGGTGCAGGGCCAAAAAATCAGCGCGTGACGCTGCGCGTCTGCTTGGGCAATTCGCCAAACCGCTCGCGATAGTAAGCCGAGAACCGTCCCAGATGCCCGAAGCCGAACTCGAAGGCGGTATCGGTGATGTTGGCGCCGGGATGCGTGAGCAGGCGCTCGCGCACGGCATCGAGCCGGATGTTGCGCAGCAGGTCCATCGGCGCCACACCATATTGCTGGTGGCACAGCGCATTGAGCGCGCGCACGCTCACGCCGGCCGCACCGGCCAGGTCGGCCAGCGCCAGCGGCGCGCACAGGCGGCTGCGGATGTAGCGCTCCAGCATGTCCAGGCGCTGCAGCTTGCCGGCACCGACCAGGCTGTCGGCCGATTCGCTGGCCGCACGCTGACCGCTGCTGGAGGCATGCACGGGCTCCACCGTGGACGTCAGTTGCGAGAGCAGGAATTGCGCAGCGCTGCGTTCGAAGTGCTGCACCCATTCTCCCTGTCCGGCCCCTTGGCCGGGCAGGGCCAGCACGCGCAGCAGCGACTGGATCAGCAAGTCCCAATAAGGCGCGGCCTGCTGCGGCAGCAGGAACACCGAGGGGACCTCCATCGGGCCGCGCTGGCCGACGGCACGCAATTCCTCGAACAGGGCCAGCGGCACCTTCAGGATCAGTTGCTCGGAGCCCGCCTGCCACCACAGGCGCAGATTCTTCTTTGGTGCGATCAGCGCCGTATGGCCTTGCGGGATGCACACCTTGCGGCCATCGGATTCGATCTCGGCGCTGCCCGAGAGCGTCATGTGGACCAGCGCAAAACCATTGAACAGGCGCGGCCGCACGACGACCTCGGCACCATACTTGAGCATGAAGATCTGCAACTGCTGGATCGCCGCCTTGAAGAGCACGGTATCGACATCGTCGCCCTTCCAGAACAGGTCATGTTCCGCGAGTTCGTTGGCGACCTGGGCGTGACAGTCGACCTTGCGGGTGGAGTGAAAAACGCGGCGACGATACAAGGGCTCCAGACTGAGCGCATGGACAGTGTTGAGCATGTTAACCTCTTAACGCTGCCCTTCCGCACGGGCCGGTGGCGGAAGAGCGGTGGTACCGGGGTGGGGTGCTGCTGCGTGCAGACGGCGCGGGATCCGGTCTGCCATGCACCTTCATGGACGATGCGAACGGAGTGCGCGCTGTCTGCTTTCCCTCAGCCAGCGGCGGCTGCGTTCAGCGTCATGCAAGTGCAAGTTTCATGCCCGGGATGGAAGCTCGTCGGCGGTGCGCAGAACAAAGCGCGCCAGCATGGGCGGGGTGGATCATGTCGGTCTCCTCTACGGTCTTCTGGTCGGACCCTGCTGCCGTGGACGCGGGCCTCGTTGCTGTGGGGCACGGCTCTGCGGCCGGCTGATCGCCGATTCTATGCGTTTGGCGGGTGAACGTACAATATCAAATCAGCATCATGGTATGCCTCGGAGGTAGTGTGGAACTGCGTCATCTCAAGTATTTCAATGCCGTCGCCAGCACGCTCAGTTTCAGCCGTGCGGCCGAATTGCTGCACATCGCCCAGCCGCCCCTGAGCCGGCAGATCCGCCAGCTCGAGGAAATGCTCGGGGCCGAGCTGATCGACCGCGCCTCGCGTCCGATTGCGCTCACCATGGCGGGCAAGTTTTTCTATGAACAGACCTTGCAGGTATTGTCCCGGCTGGAACAGATCGAGGAAGGAACGCGCGTCATCGCCCACGGACAGCAGCACTGGTTCAACATCGGTTTCGTGCCCTCGGCGCTGTATGGTTTGCTGCCGGAGATGATCAAGCGTTTCCGCGCCGACATGCCGGACATTGAAATCGGATTTTCCGAGATCGTGACCATGGAACAGATCGAGGCACTCAAGTCCGGGCGCATCGATGTAGGCTTCGGACGCCTGCCCATCAGCGACCCCGACATCCTCTGCGAGACCATCGTGGAAGAACCGCTGGTGGCGGTGTTCCCGCTAGGCCATCCGCTGCTGGCGCGCAGCAAGGTGACGCTGGCGCAGCTGGCCGAGGAACGTTTCATTCTCTATCCGGCCAAGCCCCGTCCCAGCTATGCGGACCAGGTGCTGGACATTTTTTCGAGCCGCGCCCTGCGGCCGGCCATCGTCAAGGAAGCCAACGAGATGCAGACCGCCATCGGCCTGGTCGCCGCCGGCGTGGACGTGACCCTGGTGCCGCGTTCGGTGCAGGGGCTGCATCGTTCGGATGTGGTGTACCGGCCGCTGTCCAACAAGGGCGTGCATTCGCCGGTGATCATGAATTTCCGCGCCAACGACCGCTCGCTGTTGCTGCAAACATTACGGTCGACAGCGGCCTCGATTGCGCGCATGCATGCCGAGGAGTACGCCTGATCGCAGGCCTCCGAAGGGCGAGATGCAATGCACACGGGCCATGCAATCGCATGGCCCGTGGTCGTTCAGTTCAGCGCAGGATCACGCGGCCAGACGCGGACGATTGATATCGGCCTTGGGCAGGTCCTTCTGTTCCGGCAGCAGGTTGAAGTTGAACTCGATGGCATAGAAGGGCGCATCGACTTCATGCTTGCGGATCTCGGCCGGATCGGTGACGTGCTTCAGTTCCGGCACCAGCCCTTCGCGGGTGGCGAAGGCGAAGTCATCCCACAGGTACGGATCGCCGGCGATGTTGATCTGCGTGGTCAGCTTGCGATAGCCCGGTACCGTGACGAAGAAGTGGATGTGCGCAGGACGGCTGCCATGACGGCCCAGCTTGTTGAGCAGGCGGTCGGTGGCGCCACCCGGCGGCACGCTGTAGCCGACCGGCACGCGGCTGCGGAAGCGATAGCGGCCTTGTTCGTCGGTGCGGATGGAGCAGCGCAGGTTGAACGGGCTCTGGTCCGGATCGAAGAAGGAATAGCGGCCCAGGTGATTGGCGTGCCAGACTTCCACCAGCGCATTGGCCAGCGGCTTGCCGTGCTCGTCGAAAACCTGGCCTTGCATGAAGAGGGTGTCGCCCGGCTGCGGGTCCTTGTCCATGCGCGCAAAGCCCTTCTGCTCGGGCGCGCCCGACACGTACAGCGGTCCTTCGATGGTGCGCGGGGTGCCGCCCTGCACGCCACGGCGCGCTTCGGCTTCATCCATGCGCAGGTCGAGGAAGTGCTCGAAGCCCAGGCCGGCGGCGATCAGGCCGAACTCGCCCGACTTGCCCGCCGAGGTCAGATAATCCACGGCAGCCCAAAATTCTTCCGGCTGCACATCCAGCTCTTCAATCGTATAAAACATGTCGCGCACGAGGCGGTTGACGATGGTCTTGACACGCTGGTTGCCCTCCGCGAGTTCGGTGCTTTCGATTTTTTGCAGTACGGCGTCGATGGCTTTCTTGTCCACGTTGTCTCTCCTGTCTCTGGTTGGATATGTGTGGGGGTGAGTGCGGTTGGTCCGGGCCGATGGTTCAGGCCACGGAGACCAGCGGGGTCTTGCGGTCGCGGCGCAGCGCGTTGACGCGATCTTCATCCAGGGTGATGCCGAGGCCGGGGCCGCTCGGCAGTTCCAGGGCGAAGTCGCGGTAACGCAGCGGCGTGGCCAGGATTTCTTCGGTCAGCAGCAGCGGGCCGAACAGTTCAGTGCCCCAGGCCAGCGTGCCAAAGGTGGCAAACAACTGGGCCGAGGCCATGGTGCCGATGGCGCCTTCCAGCATGGTGCCGCCATACAGTTCGACCTGGGCGGCAGCGGCGATGGCCGCGACTTGTTGCGCACCGGCCAGTCCGCCGGATTGATTGATCTTCACGGCGAACACATCGGCAGCACCCACGCGGGCCAGTTGATAAGCATCCTGAGGACCATGCAGGCTTTCGTCGGCCATGATGGCGATGCGGTTCTTCTGGCGCAGGCGGCCCAGGCCATCGTGATTGCCGGCGGCGATGGGCTGCTCCACCAGATCCACGCCGGCATCGGCCAGCAGCTGCATGCCCAGCATGGCCTCGGTCTCGGTCCAGGCCTGGTTCACGTCCACCCGCACGCTGCCGCGCTCGCCGAGGGCGCGCTTGATGGCGGCCACGTGGGCGCAATCCTGCTCTACGGTGCGCGCGCCGATCTTGAGCTTGAAGATGTTGTGGCGGCGCTGGGCCAGCATCTTCTCGGCCTCCTCGATGTCGCGCGCCGTGTCGCCGCTGGCCAGGGTCCAGGCAATCGGCAGGCTTTCCCGCACACGGCCACCGAAGAGCGTCGACAGGGGCACGCCCAGGCGGCGCGCCAGCGCATCCGACAGCGCGGTCTCGATGGCGCATTTGGCGAAGCGGTTGCCCTGCACGTGCTCGGCAATGTGATGCATGCGGGCGGCAACCTGGTTGGCATCGGCGCCCAGCAGCAGCGGCGTGATGTAGGTGTCGATGTTGACCTTGATGCTTTCCGGACTTTCTTCGCCATAGGCGAGGCCACCGATGGTGGTGGCCTCGCCCCAGCCGGCCACGCCATCGTTGCCGGTGATGCGCACCAGCACCAGGGTCTGGCGGTGCATGGTGGTCATCGACAGGCGGTGCGGGCGGATGGTGGGAACGTCCAGCAGCAGGACCTCGACGGTTTCAATGGAGGTGGCGGGCAGGGTGGAATTCAAGATGCAGTCCGTAGAAAAGAAGAAGGCGAATGCTGACGATGTCTGATTTGGAATGGATGATAGGAACAAAGCCGCCTGGGTGTCCAAGACCGATTCGGGCATGCTGCATACCTTTTGGGTATAACGTTGAGGGTATGCAAAAAACGGACAAGACTGCCCCGCAACTATGCAAATGGCGGATATTCGTCCTTGTGCAGTCTGCCTAAGATGGCTCATCGTCCAGGCCCCGCCTGGCATCCCACGATGAGGACCGTCGCATGAGCACATCCACCGAACTCGAACAGCAAGGCTATGCACCGCTGGTGCAATTCCCCCGCACCGATGGTGCGCGCACTCCTTACAAGGTATTCAGCTCCAAAGAGGTCTATGACCTGGAGCAGGAACGCATCTACCGTGGCGAGACCTGGAGCTTCCTGGCCCTGGAAGCCGAGATTCCCAATAACGGCGATTACAAAAGTACCTTCGTCGGCGACACCCCGGTGGTGGTCACCCGCACCGAAGATGGCACCCTGGCCGCCTGGGTCAACAAGTGCTCGCATCGTGGCGCCATCGTCTGCCGTACGCCGCGCGGCAATGCCAGTTCGCACAGCTGTGCTTATCACCAGTGGAGTTTCGACTCGCGCGGCAACCTGCTGGGCGTGCCTTTCCGCCGTGGCCAGAAGGGTGCCACCGGCATGGCCAAGGATTTCGATCCCAAGTGCCACGGCCTGCGCCAGTTGCGCGTGGACAGCTACAAGGGCCTGGTCTTCGCCACCTTCAGCGAGACCGTGGAATCGCTGCCGGACTACATCGGCGCCGAGATGCGCCCGTGGATCGACCGCATCTTCCACAAGCCCATCGTCTACCTCGGCTGCACGCGCCAGTATTCCAAGTCGAACTGGAAGCTCTACCTGGAAAACGTCAAGGACCCGTATCACGCCAGCCTGCTGCACCTGTTCCACACCACCTTCAACATCTTCCGCGTGGGCATGAAGGCGCGCTCGCTGGCCGACAAGCATCATGGCCTGCACAGCATCATCACCGCCACCAAGAATGAAGTGGAGACGGCGGATGCCTACAAGCAGCAGGAGATCCGCTCCTTCGACGAGGGCTTTTCGCTGCAGGATCCGTCGGTGCTGGGCCAGATCAAGGAATTCGAGGAACTGACCACCAACCACATCCAGCCCATCTTCCCGCAGCTGGTGGTGCAGCAAATCCATAACACCCTGGTGGCGCGCCAGTTGCTGCCCAAGGGCCCGAGCAACTTCGAATTGGTCTTCCACTTCTTCGGCTACGAGGACGACACCCCCGAGCTGCGCGCCCTGCGCATCAAGCAGGCCAACCTGGTGGGGCCGGCCGGCTACATCTCGATGGAAGACACCGAGGCTACTGAACTGGTGCAGCGTGGCACCGCCCGTGACCCGGACCACTGCTCGGTGATCGACATGGCGCGCGACAACCCCGACCAGGAAGACACTTTGATTACCGAAAGCCTGATCCGCAAGTTCTGGATGGGCTACCAGAAACTGATGGGCTTCCCGTCCATCGAGCAGGCATGAGCGAGGCAAAGCAGATGCAAAACATGGAACAGATGAGCTTGTGGTTCGAGCTGCACCAACTGCAGGAGCGCTACGTGCATGCGCTCGACAACGACAGCCTGGAACAGTGGCCGGAGTTTTTTACCGACGACTGCCTGTATGAAATCGTGCCGCGCGAGAACGCCGATGCCGGCCTGCCCATCGGCATCATCTATTGCGACAGCAAGAAGATGCTGCAGGATCGCGTGCTCTCGCTGCGCCACGCCAACATCTACGAGGCGCACACCTATCGCCACATGACTTCCGGGCTGGTGTTCACGCAGAACGCCGACGGTTCGGTGGATGCGCAATCGAGCTACGTGGTGGTGCAGACCTTGCAGAACGGCGAGTCCTTCGTCTACCAGGCCGGCCGTTATGAGGACCGCGTGGTCAGGACCGAGGCCGGCTGGCGCTATGCCCGCCGCCGCGTGATCTACGACACGCTGCGCGTGGCGACCCTGTTGGCCACTCCGATCTGAGGCGGCCATGAGCGAGTGGTTCGATGTCGGCCATGCCGATGATTTCGCCGAGGGCGAAGTGGCTGCGGCCCGCGCGGGCAGCCAGGCGGTGGCGGTGTTCCGCCTGGGCGAGGAAATCTTTGCGCTCAAGGACTTGTGCACCCACGGCAATGCCAAGCTCTCCGATGGCTATGTCGAAGATGGCTGTGTCGAGTGTCCGCTGCACCAGGGGCTGTTCGACATACGCAGCGGTGCACCGCGCTGTGCGCCGGTGACCGAGGCGGTGCGCAGCTTCCCGGTGCGTGTAGTCGCGGGACGGGTCGAAATTGGCGTGGGCGGGGAGAGCGATGCCGCCGCCATCGCCAGCGCCGAACCGGCATTGCAGTCAGTGCAGGCCACGCTGGAAAGCATCACGCGCGCCGCTCCGGATGTGGCCATCCTGCGCCTGCGCTGTGCGGCGCCGCTGTCCTATCGCGCCGGCCAGTACATCGATCTGCTGCTGGAAGACGGCCAGCGCCGCAGCTATTCCATGGCGACCTATGCCAGGGACGGCAGCGATCTGCTGGAGCTGCACGTGCGCCACTTGCCCGGCGGACTGTTCACGGACCGCCTCTTCAACGGCATGCAGCCGGGGCAGCAGTTCCAGCTGGAGGGACCGGCCGGCAGCTTCTTCATGCGCGAGGGCAGCGAGCCGGTGATCCTGCTGGCCAGTGGCACAGGATTTGCTCCGGTCAAGGCACTGGTGGAAGAGGCCATCGCCACCGGCAGCACTCGTGCGATGCGCCTGTACTGGGGCGGTCACCGTGCCGCCGACCTGTATCTCGATGCACTGTGCCGCGACTGGGCGGCGAGCCTGCCATGGTTTGATTACGTGCCGGTGCTGTCCGAGGCCGACGCCGCCAGCGGCTGGAGCGGACGCACCGGCTTCGTCCACCAGGCCGTGATGCAGGATGTACCGGCGATGCAGTCGTATCAGGTCTATGCCTGTGGCGCGCCGGTCGTGGTAGAGTCAGCGCGGCGCGATTTCACGGCCACCTGCGGCCTGCCGGGGACGGCTTTCTTTGCGGATGCCTTTGTCTCGAAAGCCGACCTGCGTAAATAGTTTTTCCAGGCCGGGCTTGCGGTGAAATCCAGGTTTCACGCGCCGCTACGCTTCCAGCTTCACACCGAATTCAAACCAAAGAATCTAGAGGGGAATCCAGGCATGAATCGACTCACTAAAGTGGCAGGTGCGGTAATGATGGCGATGGCGGCGGGCGCAAGCCTGTCCGCGCAGGCGGCCGATGTGGTGAAGGTGGGCTTCCTGACCACCCTGAGCGGCCCGGCCAGTGCGCCCGGCGTGGATGAGCGCGAAGGCTTCATGCTGGCCATGAAGATGCTGGGCAACAAGCTCGGTGGCGTGCCCGCCGAAGTCATCGTGGTCGATGACCAGTTCAGCCCCGATGCTGCCAAGCAGGGCGCGGACCGTCTCATCAAGCGCGAGAAGGTCGATATCCTGAGCGGCTTCGTCTATTCCAACATCCTGCTGGCCGTGGCCCCGGCGGCCTTCGCCAGCAAGACCGTGGTGGTCAGCGCCAATGCCGGTCCGGCGCAACTGGCCGGTGCGGGCTGCAACCCGTATTTCTTCAGCGCCAGCTACCAGAACGACGCCACCCATGAAGCGGCCGGCAAGCTGATGGCCGACAAGGGCTACCAGCGCGTGGCCATCATCGCCCCCAACTATCCGGCGGGCAAGGATGCCTCGGCAGGCTTCAAGCGTTTCCTCAAGAAAGACCCTGCGGTCGAACTTTTCCCCAAGCTGGGCCAGCTCGATTTCGCGACTGAGATCGCGCAGTTGCGTGCAGCCAATATCGATGCCCTGTATTTCTTCCTGCCGGGCGGCATGGGCGTGAACTTCGTCAAGCAATACGCGGCCGCCGGCATGGACCCCAAGATCGTGCGCGTGATGCCCGCCTATGATGCGGACCAGCAGATGCTCTCCAACGGCGACCTGATCGCCGGCGTGGCCAACACCGGCCAGTGGTCGGCCGACCTGCCCAATGAACAGAACCGCGCCTTCGTGGCGGCCTACATCAAGGAATACGGCCATCAGCCCTCGATGTTCGCTTCCCAGGCGTATGACGCGGCCATGCTCATCGACAGCGCCGTCAAAACCATCGGCGGCAAGGTCGAAAATCGCGAGGCCCTTATTGCAGCCATCAAGGCGGCCAACTTCAAGTCGGTGCGCGGGGGCTTCAAGTTCGCGGCCAATCACTTCCCGATCCAGAATCAGTATGCGCGGGTGGTGACCAAGGGCGCGGACGGCAAGTACGTCAACAACATGACCCAGACGCTGCTGCCCGATCACGTCGACGCCTATGTCGGTCAATGCAAGATGCCTTGAGGACGGTGCACCTTGGGTAATCTGATCTTCGAGCAGGTGCTCAACAGCCTGCAGTTCGGCGTCATGCTGTTCCTGATCGCTTCGGGATTGACGCTGATCTTTGGCGTGATGAACTTCGTGAACCTGGCGCACGGCAGCTTCTTCATGATCGGCGCCTACGTGGCGGCGGTGGTGGCCGGGGCCAGCGGTTCCTTCTGGCTGGGCCTGCTGGTGGCCCTGCCGGCCACGGCAGCGCTGGGCTTCCTGCTGGAGTGGCTGGTGTTCCGGCGGCTCTACAAGAAGGATCACATGGTGCATGTGCTGGCCACCTTCGCCTTCATCCTGATCTTCAACGATGGCGTGCGCATGATCTGGGGCCCGCAGCCGCTGCCGCTGAACATGCCGCCGGCCTTCGCCGGGCCGGTCAATCTGTTCGGGCTGCCGTATTCCAGCTATCGCCTGCTGGTCATGGCGGTGGGCGTGGTGGTGGCCGTGGCGCTGTACTTCCTCATCAACCGCACGCGCATCGGCATGTGGGTGCGTGCCGGCGCCAACAACCTGGAAATGGTCACGGCCATGGGCATCAACATCCGCCTGCTGTTCCGGCTGGTGTTCAGCTTCGGGCTGCTGCTGGCGGCGCTGGCGGGCATCATGCTGGGGCCGCTGGTGGCGGTGCAGGCCGGCATGGGCGATGACGTGCTGATCCTGGCCTTCGTGGTGGTGGTCATCGGCGGCATCGGCTCGGTGCCGGGCGCGGCCATCGGCGCGCTCATCGTGGGGGTAGTCGATACGCTGGGGCGCAGTTTGCTGCCGCAGCTCTTCGCGCTCTTCCTCAGTGCCGATGCGGCCGCCTCGGTCGGTCCGGCGCTGGGCTCGATGATGATCTACCTGGTGATGATCGCGGTGCTGTTCTGGCGCCCCAGCGGTCTGTTCCCTGCCCGACCCTGAGGAATCCCATGCAACGTCTGTTCGTTCTCCTGCTGCTCGTCCTGGCGGTGCTGCTGCCGCTGCTGGCGCAGGCCAGCGGGATGGAGTACTACATCGGCGTGGTCACCCGCATCCTGATCTTTGCGATGGTGGCGGCCAGCCTCAATTTCATTCTTGGTTACGGCGGCATGGTCAGTTTTGGTCATGCAGTGTTCTTCGGGCTGGGTGCGTATGTCACGGCCATCGCCAGTTTCCATGGCGTGACCAGCGCCTGGCTGATCTGGCTGCTGGCCGCGCTGGTGACGGGCCTGGTCGGCCTGGTGATCGGGGTGATTGCCCTGCGCACGCGGGCGGTGTATTTCATCATGATCACCATGGCGCTGGCGCAATTGTTCTACTACTTCTTCGTTGGCTTCCGGTATTACGGCGGCGACGATGGCCTGCAGGTGACGGCGCGTCCGCTGCTGGGCTTCGGCCTCGACATGAGCGGCGACAACGCCTTCTACTGGGTCGTGCTGGCCTGGCTGGTGGCCAGCTTCGTGTTGCTGCAGCGGCTCTTGGCCTCGCGCTTCGGGCTGGCCTTGAATGCCATCCGGCAGAACGAGCGGCGCGCCCAGGCCATCGGCTATCCGGCGCTGCGCTACAAGCTGGCGGCCTTCGTGATCGCCGCTGTCATCGCGGGACTGGCCGGCAGCCTCATCGGCATGAGCAATCTCTTTGCCAGCCCCAAGCTGCTGCACTGGTCGCAGTCCGGCATCCTGCTGGTGATGGTGGCGCTGGGCGGGGTCGGCTATTTTTACGGCGGCCTGCTCGGTGCAGCGGCCTTCCTGTTGCTGGAGGAAGTGCTGTCGACGCATTTCGAATACTGGCAGATCTATGTCGGCCTGATCCTCTTGCTGGTGGTCATGGTGGCACCGCGCGGCGTGAGCTCGCTGGCCACCATCGGCAAGACACTCAAGCAGGGAGAGCAGCATGGGGCATGAACAGGCAGCGGTGGCCCTCTCGGTCAAGGGCCTGAAGAAAAACTACGGCGGCCTGGCGGCCACGCGCGATGTCGACCTGGAGATTGCAGCGGGCCACGTGCACGCCATCATCGGTCCCAATGGCGCGGGCAAGACGACCTTGCTGTCCCTGCTTTCCGGGGCGCTGGCAGCCGATGCGGGCGAGGTCCACCTGTTCGGCCAGCCCATGCATGGCCACGCGGAACAGGCGCGTGTGGCAGCCGGGCTGGTGCGCTCGTTCCAGATCACCAGCGTCTTCGATGAGTTGAGCGTGCTGGACAACCTGCAGGTGGCCGTGCAGCGCGGGCAGCATCGCAGCTATGGCTTCTTCCATGCCAGCGCGAGTGATCGCGCCGCACGGGAAGCGGCCATGACGGTGGCGCGCCGGGTCGGATTGGAAAAGGTCGTGCATCAGTTGTCGTCGCAGCTCTCGCATGGAGCGCGGCGCCGGCTGGATGTGGGCCTGGCCATCGCCTGCGGTCCGCGCGTGCTGTTGATGGATGAACCGATGGCCGGCATGGGCCATGAGGAATCCGGCGACATGATCGCGCTGATCCAGTCGCTCAAAGAGGAACTGACGGTGGTGCTGGTGGAACATGACATGGAGGCTGTCTTCGCCCTGGCCGACCGCATGACGGTGCTGGTGCAGGGGGCGGTGCTGGCCACCGGCAGCGTGGACGAGATCCGCGCCAATGCCGAGGTCAAGCTGGCCTACCTGGGCGAGGAGGAAACGCAATGAGTGCTTTGCTGGAAGTGGAAGGCCTGACCGGCGGCTATGGTGCGAGCCAGGTGCTGTTCGGGATCGACATGCAGGTCAGGGAAGGCGAAGTGGTAACCCTGCTGGGCCGCAATGGCATGGGCAAGACCACCACGCTGCGCACCATCCTCGGATTGAATCGCCCGACCGGCGGCGTGGTGCGCTTTCGTGGCGAAGCCATCCACAGCGCCAGTGCCGATGCGATTGCCCGGCGCGGCATCGCCATCGTGCCGGAGGGGCGGCAGATCTTCAAGAACCTGAGCGTGGAAGAAAATCTGTCCGCCTTTGCGGCGCGCCGCAATGGCCGCGACAATCCATGGACGCTGGAAAAGATTTATCAGCAGTTCCCGCGCCTGAAGGAGCGCCGCCACAATGGCGGCGGCCAGCTCTCGGGCGGCGAGCAGCAGATGCTGGCCATCGGCCGGGCGCTGATGACCAATCCGCATCTGCTGATTCTCGATGAAGCCACCGAAGGCCTGGCGCCGCTGGTGCGGGAAGAAATCTGGGCTTGCCTGAAAGCCTTGCGCGAATATGGGCTGACCATCATCGTCATCGACAAGTACATCAAGCGTCTGATCGGCTTTGCCGACCAGCACACCATCCTCGAAAAGGGCAAGGTGGTCTGGCAGGGCGATTCGGCGCAGCTGTCGGTGCAGACGGAATTGTGGGATCAGTATCTGAGCGTGTAAGGCGCTTGTTGCGCGGATATTGATCCATTAACGCAGGTTTAATGCTGTTGCAAACAGCATTAAGGAAAACTGAATGCTCCCCAATCAAGTCGAGACGGACGCTCGCCGCGTCCTTTGCCCCATCGCCGAGTGCGAGGCGGGCTACAACCTCAAGGCCGCCTTTCCGGATTTTCCGCAGGTGCTGCAGCAATGGCAGCAGGCGACGGCCGCCATTGCCACTACCTTGCTGACCGAGTCCGACATCGCCTATGGTGATGCACCGCTTCAGCGATTCGATTTCTATCGTGCGCAAGGGGCACAGCGGCCTTTGCTGGTGTTCATCCACGGTGGTTACTGGCAGGGCGGCGACAAGCGTGACATCGGCTTCATCGCCGCGCCTTACGTCAAGGCGGGCATCAGCGTGGCGGTGATCAATTATTCGCTGGCCCCGCAGGCTCGCATCGAGGACATGGTGGCAGAGGTACAGGCGTTGCTTGCCACCATTGCGCAGCAGGCGGATCGCTTGGGCATCGATGTGAATCGTGTCTCGCTGATGGGGCATTCGGCGGGCGGCCATCTGGCGGCCTTCGTGGCCGCGCAGGCGAGTGCCTTGCCGGTGCAGGCCGTCTTTGCCATCAGTGGCGTGTTCGATCTGGTGCCGTTGATCCCGACTTCGCTCAACAAGGCACTGACGCTGGACGAGCAGCGTGCGGATGCGCTCTCACCGGTGCTGCAGGCCGGGCCCACGGGTACGCGCATGCATACCATCATTGGTGAACTGGAGACCGCGCAATTCCACCTGCAGGCGGCCGTGATGGCCAACTGCTGGCCGCAGGTGGTGGCGCATCACGTGGTGCCGCAGACGCATCACTACACGGTGCTGTTCCCGCTGGCGGATGAGAACAGTCCGGTGTGCCGTGCGGTGATTGCGGAGATCGGTGATGCAGGCCGCCCCTGAGGACGACCTGCAGGGAGGCGTGGGGCTCAGGAAGCGTTCGAGGAAGACAGCATGCGCTCCACATACCGCGCAATCAGGTCAATCTCCAGATTGACCTTGCTGCCCGCCTTCAAATGCTTGAGCGTGGTCACTTCCACCGTATGCGGAATCAGGTTGATGGAGAAGCGGCAGGCATCGGCCAGGTCTTCCACGCGGTTGACCGTCAGCGACACGCCATTGACCACGATCGATCCTTTGTAAGCCAGGTACTTGCCCAGTGCCTTGGGGGCATCGACGATCAGCTCGCGCGATTCACCCACGGGCTCGAAGGAATGCACCTGTCCCAGGCCATCGACGTGGCCGGAGACCAGGTGGCCGCCCAGGCGCTCGGCCAGGGTCAGGGCCTTTTCCAGATTGACTTCGCCAGGGGCGTCCAGCCCGGCCGTCAGGCGCAGGCTTTCCCGCGAGACATCGACGGTAAAGCCGCTGGCGGTCTTCTCCACTACGGTCATGCAGGCACCATTGAGCGCAATCGAATCGCCCAGGCCGACATCGGCCATGGGCAGGCTGCCCGCATCGATGGTCAGGCGCACACCGGCGTCAGGGCCGGCTGCCAGGGGGGTGACGGAGGTGATGGTGCCGACGGCGGCAACGATTCCTGTAAACATGATTCAGTCCTGATACAAAAAATCTGAAAGAAAAAGCAAAAACGCTTACGCGAAACGGGCAAGGATACGCAAATCCGGCCCGACCTGCTTGACCTCGTGGAAGTGGATGCCGATCTTGCCCGACAGGTCTTCCAGCGGCGGCAGCTCGAACATGTTGCGGCCATCGCCGATCAGGGCCGGGGCCAGGTAGACCAGCAGTTCGTCCACGCAGCCTGCGCGGATCAGCGCGCCATTGAGCTTGGCGCCGGCTTCCACGTGCAATTCATTGATCTGGCGCTGGCCCAATTCACGCACCAGGCCTGGCAGGTCCACCTTGCCTTCGGCGTTGTCCAGCAGGATGACTTCGGCCCCCTCGGCTTCCAGCGCGGCGCGCTTTTCGCGGTCATCGGTGGCGGTGAAGACCCAGGTATTGCCGCCCTGGATCACGCGCGCTTCGGGCGAGACGATCAGCTTGCTGTCGACCACGATGCGGCGCGGCTGGCGCGGGGTGTCGATGGCACGCACGGTGAGTTGCGCATCGTCCTTCTGGATGGTGCCGATGCCGGCCATGATGGCGCAGGCGCGGGCGCGCCAGATGTGGCCGTCGTCGCGCGCGGCCTGGCTGGTGATCCACTGGCTCACGCCATTGTGCAGGGCGGTTTTGCCATCCAGGCTGGCGGCGCTCTTCATGCGTACCCACGGACGTCCGGTACGCATGCGATGCAGGAAGCCGATGTTGATCTCGCGCGCTTCTTCTTCCAGCAGTCCGCAGGCGACCTCGATGCCGGCTGCCTGCAGGCGGGCCAGGCCCTGTCCGGCCACCAGCGGGTTGGGGTCGGCAATGGCGGCAACCACGCGCGCCACGCCGGCGCGCACCAGCGCATCGGCACAGGGCGGGGTGCGGCCGAAATGGCTGCAGGGTTCCAGCGTGACGTAGACGGTGGCACCGCGCACCTCGTGTCCGCGCGCGGCGGCATCGGCCATGGCCTGGATTTCGGCGTGGTTGCCGCCGGGCGGCTGGGTGAAGCCGGCACCGATGATGCGCCGGTCCTTGACGATGACGCAGCCCACGCGCGGATTGGGGGTGGTGTCGAGCATGCCGAAGCCGGCTTGCAGCAAGGCCAGGGCCATGGCTTGCTGGTCATTCTCGATGTCGAACAGGTAGAGCGGATCTGCAGTGGAAGTCATGGTGTGCTAACACGAAATAGGCGGCAAGGCCTGCCAGGGGCGAGGCCGGATGCCCGTCAATATACACGGCTTTGCCGGATCGCCCGCAAGGCCGGCGGCACCGGCGATCTACTCGGGCGCGGCCAGGCTGCACTGGTTATCGAGGACGGGATTGCAGATCCGTACCCGCCCCAGGAAGTTGATCACCACCGCACGCGAGTTCACGCCGCTGCTGAAGTACCAGCTGCCGCGCGTGACCGGCTGGCCGTCCGGCTGGTAAGCCACCAGTTCGCCGCCGGTGGTGTAGGCCACGGCGATGCCGACCTCCAGAGCGCGATGATGGGCGACCACTTGTTGTCCGACCCGGATCTCCCAGCCGCTCTGCCAGTCGCGGCCATCGCGCGGACGCATCTCGGCGCGGCGGCCGGCGCGCAGGGCTTCGGAGCGGGTCAGTTGCACGCCGTGGAAGAAATCGCTGCCGGCCGCCGCCAACTGGTGTTCGGTGGAGAGCTGTTGCAGCGCCGGGATGCCGGCGGCCAGCACCAGGGCCGCGATCAGCAGCACCACCATGAGTTCAATGAGCGAGAATCCGGTTGCGCGCATGAGGTCACCAGCACTCCTTGCCGTCGGCGCGGCGATTGCCCCGGTTGTCGGCTTGCAGCACGCCGCATTGGGCATCTTCATGGGCGGTGTTGACGCCGCTGCCGCCCGGCGTGGCGATGACCAGCACGCAGCTGGCCAGATCCTCATCCTCGCAGGCCCTTGCGGACAGGGCATAGGCGCTGGTTTGCGGCGTGGCCCCGGAATACCACTTGAAACCCTGGGCCGCGCTGCCCGGCTGGAAGGGCCGGTAGCGATGCTGGTAGGCGTAGTGCCGTTCCTGTTGCAGCAGCACGTGGAGGATGGCCGCGCGTCCTTCGGCGCGGCTGGCTTTCTTGACGATGTGAAGGTAACCGTTCCAGCCGAGCCCGGCCAGCAGGATCACGATGGCCAGGCTGACCAGGATTTCCAGCAGTGTGAAGCCATTTGCCGGAGCGGGAGAGGAGCGCAAGGGAGGATGCATGGTCATTCCGTCAAAGGAAGATAGAGAGGACGCCAGGCCTGCAGCGGGCAACTGGCGGGCACGCTGCCGGGCCGGGCGGGCAACTGCACCAGCGCCTGCAGCGCCACGATGGCACCCTGCCGGCCGTAGCCGACGGCGCTGAGGCGATAGAGGGTGGGAGCCTCTTCGTCGCCGGGGAGCTTGCTGGGACTCTTGTCGGACTTCGGCGCCAGACGTTCGATCAGGTAACGCGGCGTCGCCACGCCGGGCAGGGCGCGATAGCGCCGTCCGGTGAACTGGCCGTAGGTGGCCGAGAGGGCGTCGGGCCCATGCAGTTGTGCAGGCTCCCAGCCGGCGCGGTCGTGATGGCCCACGCACAGGCCGGCACCGGCGGCATCGCTGCGGCAGGCGCGCCTGGCAGTGAATTGCCCGGGATCGATCTGGCGGTGGTAGCGCAGGTCGTCGCAGGCATCTTCCAGCGCCGCCTGGGCGGCCAGCCTGGCCTGGGCACGTTCGCGATGGTTGCGCGCGCCGCGTTCCTCCAGTAAGAGCAGTGAGGTGGTGGCCGCACCCAGCAACAGGATCACGCTCAGCAGCATGAGCGTGATCATCAGCGTGGCACCGCGCTGGCGCGGGTGACATGGTGGCCTCTTCATTTCCCGGCCTCCGCCATGGACAGGTTGCGCAGCATGACGCTGCCTTGAAAGACTGCACGCCGCCGCTGCTCCTGGCCGCTCTCGGTGACGCGCCACGCCGGATCGCTGCGTCGGCCGGGGAGGAACAGGTCGTAGCTGCGGGTTTCACTGCCCGGCGCGGCCGGCCGTCGCTGTACGCCGCGTACCAGCAGCGCGATACGCACCAGGATTACCCGGCCCCAGGCCTCGCCCGGCATGGCCGAGGCATCCAGCCAGCGATCTGGACGGCCATCGCCATCGCTGTCGATGGCATAGCGCAATTGCATGGCTTCCACGCCACGGGCGATGGCGTCCGAGGTCCAGTTGCCGTTTTTGCCCTGGTAGCGGCAGCGCAGCTCGGGCTCGTCGCCGGTGCCGGGTGCGATGTAGTAGATGACCCAGTGGCGCGCGGCTTCTTCCGGCTTGCCCACCGGAGCTTGCGCGCCGCTGCAGTGGCTGATTTCGGCATGGCTGCCGCGCGGGGCACCGAAGAAACCGAGCATGAGGAGATCGCTGTGGTTGACGCCGTCAGCGGTGCTGCTGCCGAACAGTCCTGCGGCCGGATCGAGGGCGTCGGCCTGGCGGCTGTCATCCAGCCCGCGCAGGCCCGGCAGCAGGGCCGGCGAGCTGTCGTCGGAGAGGCTTTCCAGCGGCAGATGGCCGGCCTGGCGCAACACCTGTTGCAGGTGATCCAGGGCCACGCGGCCGGTTTCCTCGACGCGGCCGGCATCGTCCATCTCCTGGTAAGCCGCACGCGCCTGCTGCAGCAGCGTACCGGCCACCAGCACCACCAGGAGGCCGATGGCCAGCGCAATCATCAGTTCGACCAGGGTCAGTCCGGTCTGATGCAGACGCATCGCGCGCGCCGGGAAGGGGGATCGCGCCGGCATCGTCAGCGGCCCAGGTTCAGGCTCACCAGCGGCGCGGCGGCAGCAGCCGTCCCCTTGGCCGAGCCGGGGCGGTGCCAGGCCATCTTCAGGACGGCTGGGCTGCTTTCGAGGCCGTCGCAGCGCCAGTCTTCGGGGGGCGGGCGCGGGCCGTCACGGCAGACGGTGACGCGCGCTTGCGGGAAATCGCGGACCAGCCGGCCGCTCCAGTCGGCCAGGCTGGCCCGGACGAAATCGGCCGGGCTGCAGGCACTCTGTTCGCAATCGGCATGGGCCGTGAACGGCTTGCCCGCCGCGAGGGAAAACAACAGGGGATCGGCGACGCCAGCGGTGGCCGGCAAGGCTGCGCGCAATTCGGCCAGTTCCTGCGCCAGCAGGGTGGCACGGGCGTGCAGGCTGCTGTCCTGGCTGCTGCGCAGCGCGTGCAGTTGCAGCATGGCGATGGCCAGCGCACCGGTGCCGATGACCAGCATGGCCACCAGCACCTCCATCATCGAGAAACCTGGGGAGCGACCGCGCATGGGAAATCCTGGAAAGGAAAGCCCGCGAGTCTAGGGAAAAAGAAAATGCCGCTCCAGCAAAACCCCGAATCAGTGCGCTGCTATCGAAAACTTCAGAAGGAAGAACCCGGTTGCTTGAGGAAGTCGACTTCTTCCGGCGTGCTCTCGCGCGCCAGGATGCGGTTGCGGTGGGGGAAGCGTCCGAAGCGCGCGATCACGGCATGGTGTCGTCGCGCATAGTCGGCATAGCCGTCAAAGGTCGCCTTGTCTTCGGCGCTGGCCGCCTTGGCCAGTGCGCCCATGAGTTGCACCACGTACTCCTGGTCGTCGAGGTCTTCGGCGTGTTCCAGCGGCAGGTAGAGGAACACCCGGGCCAGCGGCGGCAAGTCTGCATCCAGGCCCATGGCCAGCGCCAGATGGCTGCACTGGCGTGCCAGTTCATCGTGGGCGAAGGCCTGGGCGGTGTCGCGGTAGATGTTTCTCGTACCTGGCGGTAAATTAAAAATGGACAGAGATATTTCTTTTTGAATCAGCTACTTAGCGGAAAGTACAATGTCCATTATTTTTTGTAAGAAACGGACAGTGGGCTCGAAATTAGTCCATTTTTTTTGATGATGCGGCGTGTATTGAGTATGTCCCCAATCTTTCCGATTGCGAAATGTTGACGATGGCCTGATAACATTGTGCCGATATCGAGATGGCGCGGTTTTTATAGCGCTTCAGGTTAAAATTAAAACCTAACAATCAGGGGAGGAGATGGATGAGTTTGGCTGCTGTCATCACCGCCAGCTTGAAGAAGATGGCCATGGACCCGGCATTTGAAGCTGAGTTGCTGACTAAGGATAAGACCAAGGCAAAGAACCGAAACGAAGGCGAGTGGTGGGACTATAAGGAGCAGCTTGAGGTTAGCAGCCCCGTTGGCATCGCCAAGCTCGCCCGGCACGTCCTGGCCTTTCACAACGCGAAGGGTGGCGCGATCTGCATCGGTATCGACGACAAATATGTCGTCAAAGGCATCCCGGCGTCCGATGCGGTCGACACGAAGCGAGTTAACGACAAGTTAAAGGCGTATGTCGGCCCGCGGGTTAAAGTGTTCCAGGAGACTATTGAGCTTGCGAACGGCCGGGTCATCTGGATCGTCTTCGTGCCTGGCATCGCTAAGAATCAGCTCCCAGTCGCAACCCAACGAGACGCGCCTATCGATACGAGTAACAACAAGAATCTATTTAAGAAAAACACATTCTTCCTACGCGTCGATGACGAATCCAAGGCCTGCCAGGATCCAATCGACATCTACTCGCTCTTCACGGATGTCGACGCCTCACAGCAAGAGGCTTACGCACTAGACATCGACGAACCCTACTTTCGACTCCTTGCCCCTCACTGCGAGCAGTTCATTGGCCGTCGCGAGGTCCTAGATGAGGTCCGCAAAGCACTGCAACTCCGGCACCCTGTTATCTCTTTGGACGGCCTAGGTGGAGTCGGAAAGTCTGCCGTGGCGATTGAGCTAGCAAGGCAGTTCTATGACGGCGGGGACTACGAGTTCCTGATCTCGTTGTCAGCCAAGAGCAGGGTCTGGCAGGGCAGCGTGATGTCGCGCGTCGCCGGATTTTCAGGGATCACCGAGTTTCTGGAGACAATCGCTAATTGCCTGGGCTTACCGCCAGAAGTATCTATGGACGATACTAAGGCTGCGATCCTTGATGCTATGAGTGGCATACGAGGGCTACTACTGATCGACAACATTGAGGATGTTTCTGACGACCAGGTGATCTCTTTCCTGTATCGCGAGGTGCCAGATCCGGTGAAGGTCCTGGTGACAAGCCGTATCAGCCGGAACATGGGTGCCCTGTCGGTACCTGTTCCGGAGATGCTGGAAGACGAGGCGATTCAGCTCTTCGAAATCGAGCTCAAGCGGCAGGGATATAGTAGGAAAGTGAACGACAGCGCCGCGATCCGGTCCATCGTCAAATACACCGGCGGGATTCCGCTGGCCCTGAAATGGAGCGCGTCCATCGCGGCCAAGAGCGGCTCTCTCAGGACGGCGGAGGATGCGTTCAAAGGTGCCCCAATCGAGAAGCGCGAGTTCTTGGACTTCTGCTTCACAACGATGTTCGATGAGCTCAACGTAAATGCCCGCGATGTTGCACTTCTGTACCCGTACTTGGGCACTAACTGGACGCTACCCATCCTGTCGATTGCGCTGGACATTCCCGAGGAGGAAGTCGTTAGTGCGCTGGACGAGCTTGAGAATCGCGGTGTTGTCTTCAGAAAAGGCGTGCAGGCAGAAGAGATGCCTGGGGTATTGCCGCTGACCAAGGAATTCCTTGCGATCAAGGTGCGCAACAGCGCCGCCCTTGAGGAGGCTGTTGATGCCAGGCTTGCAGATGCCCTTGGTCAAGCCAATCCTTTGGTCGCTAACCTGGACTCCCAGAAAGGGCAGGATGTTGATTTGCATTGAAAACTGACCCACTTTCCCCGGAAATTTGCATCCAAAGTTGACCCATGTTTAGACCACAATCCTGCTCATGACAGCGAGCGGGAGAACGGAGTGATAGACGTGGCCCTACTTGGAATTATTCGACGCTGGTACATCAGAGACCGCATCTCAATTCGGGAAATCGCCCGCAGGCTCGACATTTCCCGCAACACAGTTCGCCGCTACATCCGATCCGATGTCAGCGAACCTGCTTATCCAGCAAGGCGTTCGCCAAGCTCGCTCGATGACTTCACCGCCAAGCTCTCCGCTTGGCTCAGCGCAGACGCGGTCAAATCTCGGAAGCAAAGAAGGACCCTAAAACAGATGTTCCTGGACTTAAGAGAACTGGGATACGAGGGGTCGTATGACCGGGTGGCTGCCTTCAGCAGGCAATGGAAGGTGGGTCAAATGGAGAGGGTCAAATCTGCGAGCAAATCAACAATCACTATCGGCGTTTGCATTCTCTAAGGTGGTTCTGGCACGCAAAACAGCACTTGCCGCGTTGCTGGGTCTTAAATAGAGGTGCTTAATATCGTTCACCTCCCGAAGCTTCCCATTATTTATGTCGTATACGCGGCTGATAGCCGCTGCACTCGCCCAACCTGGAATTGGAAAAACCCAAAGTCTGTTGTCGGGATAGTTCGCAAACTCCGGAACGGACAGAGCGAATGGAAATGGTTCGGGATGGCCACTATCTGTACGATTCAGTGCTAGATCACTGAATCCGCTGAACAAACAGGTACACCAAGCGAGAATCATTGCTTTCGCTTGATTGTCCGGGAGGGGTGTTGGCTGTACAAGGTCTCGTATCTGGGCCAACATATTCACCCCCTGGGTAAAATTTTCCACCTCATAGAAATCTTCCATAACCAATGCGACTTGGCGTTGCAACATCGCACCGGAGTTTTGGCCGAGGGAGTGTTGATCGACCAAACGCCGAATTTCAGCGGCCCAAGCGCGATATGCTCTACGAGCATCGGCTATATCTGTAAGGACACCACTATGATGGTTTACGTCACACCAATCCATAAATTTTGACCATTGCCTATAGCGGGTCATTAAGGCATGTGGTCTGTATTGACCGGAGGTGAATAGGTCAGACGCTAGTTCAATTATTCTCAATATTTCCTTTGCGCGCGATCGGCTGAAAGATGAAAGGATAACTTTGCGACCAACGCCCGGTTTTCGTTTACTTGTTTCTCGGTTCAAAAAACACAGAGAGCCGAAGTCGATAGACTGCGCTTCTAGGAACCTGACGACAGTCCTTTCAACATATAGATGCTCAGTTTTTAATGGCAATGGAAAATCAAAAAACGTGACAAGGCGCTCTTCAAACGCTTTCATCGAGCTATTCCCGTAGCAGATTTCATCAGCCCCTTTAGGTGCGTCTCCCATCCATCTTGAATTGCATATTTCAGTTGAAGGTTTTCTCTGTACTTTAGATAGCGCTCCGTGGTGGTTGGAGATGCATGAAACATACGTGCACGAATAAAATCGAGAACTCGGGTATAGGTCATCTCACCTCGATCCATAAGTGGCGTCATGGAATCCACCATATTCATGGCGAACGTGGCGCGCAGATCATGGAATTGATAACTGAAAGAGGCATCATATTTTCGTCGGATCTCGGGGATGATGTAATCTTTCATGTACTGACGTACTGCTTGCCCTTTTGGTGCGTATTTATGAGGATGAATGGGGCTGCCGCTTATCTTTTCGGCGGACACATACATTGGTGCGCCGCGCACACTCAGAAATAAATATTGGTTTTGCGAATCTGTACCGCTACGCTTACGTCGTTTTAGAGCACGGTCGCTATTTGCGTACGTCTTTAGTTGTTCGTGAAACCAAGTTGGAATACGAAGCGCTTGCCTCTTACTATTCTTTGTATCAATTCCGGTTCCTGGTCCCACGAGGCAGATTTTCTCGGGACCGAAATCGTGGCTTTCCAGTGCATGGTGCACTCGGAACGTTAGGACCGTTTGAATTCGGGCTCCGGTCAGTAGGGCAAGTAGATGAATGAGAGTCATCTCTGTATTGCCCAATTCTCGTAAGGTGGCTATAAGCCACTCCTGTTGCTGCGGAGGCAGTGGTCGTAACTTGCCACCATCTTGAATGTACTCGCTGTATTCATCAGTCTTTTGCTCGGTGATTTTAATTCTTAGGTCGGTTGTCTTCACCTTTATCGTTGCTGCGCGTCCATACGAACTCGTGGTTCTTATTGAAACTTTTTCTTCTTTCCACGGTGGATTTTCTAGTTTGAGTAGTTGTTCTTCGATGAGCCAACGATAAAACCGGACGATTACTCCAAGTCTGCGTTTTGCGGTCGTGGCGGCGAGCTTTCCATTCCAGACCTCGTGAGTCAGATAATTTCGAAAGCGGTATGTTGGTTTCTTTGACTTGTGAGCAGGGAAGTCGCGCCAGTCAACATTCTCTTCTTCAAAGAAACGGCAATAGGCTGCTAAATCTTCGGCTTGGCTGTTGAAGGTTGCGATCTTTCGATCCGGTTTGCCTTCTATCCCTGCGAATATAAAGAGGTTTGCCTCATCCCACGGGGCACCATTGCTTCGTAGAACCAAAGGATATGTATCAAAGCTCGCTGGCCCCCATTGTTTTTTTGGGGCTGCCCGAATGACCGATCGGCAACTAATTTGGGTTGAATGAAGTAAGCGGTCCCGCCCGGAAGATCAATTCGCGTCGCGAAAGGGGATTCGGCAGTTGTTGTCTCAGTAATTACGAAGTGTGGGAGCGTTGTCTGGCGAGCACGTCCTGTCATGACACATCCTTCTTCCTAAAGAATGTGTCCATTTTTACGAAACTTTTACGTAGATGCAATTACTGAATTACTTGTCCGTATGCGCGGCATCTGGTCCAGCAACAGGATCAGGGCCAGCATGCTGCGCGGGGATTCGGTCCAGTCATCGAGCTGGTTGGCGGCCGCCTGCTGCACCAGGGGGGCGAAGCGGGTGCGGCATTCGGCGTCGATGTCGGGGTTCTTGCTCCACCAGAGTTTCTTCTGGCGTTCGGCCACCTGATGCGCGGGGAGCTGCTCCCAATCGGGGCCGAACCAGAACTCCAGTACCGCGTCGACGCCGGCGTGCGGGCTCATTCGGCCAGCACCGTGATCTGCACGTCGCCCAGGGTGACTTTCTGGCCGACGGTGATCTTGCAGGTCTTGCGGGTTTCCAGCTTGCCGTCGACCTTGACCTGGCCGTCGGCCACCAGTTGCTTGCCGGCACCGCCGCTGTCGCACAGGCCGCAGAGTTTGAGCAGCTGGTTCAGTTCGACGTAGGGATGGCCCTGCAGCGGGAAGGTGATCTTTTGCATGTGCTTTCTTTCGGAAACCCCGGCCGCAACAGGCGGCACGGGGGACCGGTACGGTACGCCCGGCGCGGCCATTTGTCCAGCCGCCCCGACGTTCAGGTGGCGCTTTCCAGCGTCTGCTGCGCCTTGTCCAGCCAGGTGGAGAGGCTGTCGGTCAGGTCCTTCTGGCTGAAGGAACAGCTTTCTTCGGTGAAGAGGCTGCCCGCTTCCAGCCGGCCCAGCAGGTCTTCGGCGACCTGGCGATAGCGCGGCGGCAAGGCGGTCATGACCTCTTCCTGGGCCCGCCACGTACTGCACAGGCCGGCGATAGTGCCTTGGCCGGTGCGCAGGGCATCCAATGATGCACGCATGGCATGCAGTCGGGAAGCGGCAGGGTGACTCATCGAAGCTTCCCGTCTCAGGCGCGCGCAGTGATGACGAACAGCGCAATCACGCTCAGGTAGCCGATGATCCACACCGCCGAACGGGCCGAGGGCTTGTCCGTCAGGTACAGCACCGTGTAGAGGATGCGGGCGGCGATGAAGACCAGCGCGGCGCTATCGATCTGTCCCTGCGCTGCGCCCACTTGCTGCGCCACCAGCACGGCGGCAGCGAAGAAGGGGAAGGCTTCGAAGTGGTTGCGGTGCGCATAGTCGGCGCGGCGGCGCACGCCGGTCTGCTTGTCCAGCCAGGCGCGCGGTTCGGCATTGTCGAAGTCGCGCCGGCCATACTTGGCCACGGCGATGGTGAACACCGGCATCAGGCCGGCAATCAGGATGCACCAGTAGGATAGGGTCATGCAGGAGGTCTCCTCGTTGTGATGTCAGTTGTCAGTGAATCAAAGTTCCTTGGCAGCGAAGGTGTTGCAGGCGCTGACCTTGCCTTCGGAAATGCCGCGCTTGAACCAGGTCACGCGCTGCGCCGAGCTGCCATGGGTGAAGGAATCCGGTACGACCACGCCGCGCGCCTGGCGTTGCAGGGCATCGTCGCCGATGGCCGAGGCGGCATTCAAGGCATCCTCGATGTCGCCTTCTTCCAGGATGTGACGCGCCTGGTTGGCGTGATAGGCCCAGACCCCGGCGAAGCAGTCCGCCTGCAGTTCCAGCCGCACCGACATGGCATTGGCCTGCTTTTCGGTGGCATTGCGGCGGGCAGCATCGACCTTGTCGGAGATGCCCATCAGGTGTTGCACGTGGTGCCCGACTTCATGCGCGATCACGTAAGCCTGAGCGAAATTGCCGGACACCTTGAAGCGCTGCTTCATCAGTTCATAAAACGACAAGTCGATATACACCTTCTGGTCGCCGGGGCAGTAGAAGGGGCCAGTGGCGGTCTGGCCAGTACCGCAGGCGGTCGGGGTGCTGCCGGAAAACAGCACCAGCTTGGGCTGCACGTATTGCTTGCCGTTGTTGGCGAAGATCTGGCCCCAGGTATCTTCGGTATCGGCCAGGACGGTCGAGACGAAGCGCGCCATCTGGTCATTGGGCGAAGGCTTGTGGGCCGGTGCCTGCTGTTGCACCGGCGCAGGCGAGCCGCCGCCGGAGAGCAGGTTGAGCATGGTCAGCGGGTTGATGCCCAGGAAGTAGGAGGCCACCAGGGCCACCGCGACCGTGCCCAGCCCGATGGAGCGCCCGCCGAAGCCAAAGCCGCCGCCCCCGCCGCCATCCTCGCCACGGCGGTCTTCCACGTTGTCGCTTTCGCGATTGCCTTCCCATTTCATGATCTGTTCTCCGGTGCTGCAGTCTGCAATGGCGCGATTGTAATGGATGGCATGGGCCGCGGCATGTCGGGCGTTGTCTGACCGTGTGAGGTTGCTCTGTCCGATTCCGCCGGATGAGCTGGCGGTGTAGGTTCGGGAAGCAGGAGGGTGACAAAGCGGGGAGCGGCTTGGCGCTGTCGGCAATCGATGCCACACTGTTCCCGGCAGCCTGCATTCCTAACGCTCACAACGACAACAGTACAGGAGACGACATGATCATCTGGCTCATTCTTCTCATCGCCGGCGCGCTGGCCCTCATGATGATGCGCGCCAGCGCCTGGGTCTGGCTGGTCGCTGAAGCGGTCCTGATCTGGCTGGGCGCCCGCCTGGCCGAGATCGAGTTGCCGGTGCTGGTGCTGCTGGCCATCCTTTTCTTCACACCCACGCTGCTGGTGGCGATCAAGTCCGTCCGACAGTCGCTGATGACGCGCCCGGCGCTGGACCTGTTCCGCAAGATCGCCCCGCGCATGTCCGCCACCGAACGCGATGCCATCGAGGCCGGCACCGTCTGGTGGGATGCCGAACTGTTCTCCGGCAAGCCGGACTGGAAGCGCCTCTTCGACCTGCCCGCGCCGCGTTTGACGCCGGAAGAGCAGAGCTTCCTCGACAACGAGGTCGAGCAATTGTGCGCCATGGTCAGCGACTGGGACACCAGCGTGAAGACCCAGGACCTGCCGCCTGACGCCTGGCAGTTCATCAAGGACAAGGGTTTCCTGGGCATGATCATTCCGCGTCAATACGGCGGCAAGCAGTTCTCGGCCTACATGCATTCGCAGGTGGTGATGAAACTGGGCTCGCGCAGTTCGGCTGCGGCCATCGCGGTGATGGTGCCCAATTCGCTGGGCCCGGCCGAGTTGCTGCTGCATTACGGCACCGACGCCCAGAAAAATCATTACCTGCCGCGCCTGGCGCAGGGGCTGGAGATTCCCTGCTTTGCGCTGACCAGTCCCTATGCGGGTTCGGATGCGGCTGCCATTCCCGATGTGGGCATCGTCTGCAAGGGCGAGCATGAGGGCCGTGAAACGCTGGGCTTCCGCGTCACCTGGAGCAAGCGCTACATCACCCTGGCGCCGATTGCCACCGTGCTGGGCCTGGCCTTCCGCGTGCGCGATCCGGATGGCCTGCTGGGCAGCGATGCCGAACCCGGCATCACCTGCGCCCTGATCCCGACCGACCATCCGGGCGTGATCACCGGACGCCGTCACTGGCCGCTCAATGCCGTCTTCCAGAACGGGCCGACCGAAGGGCGCGATGTCTTCATCCCGATGGAATGGGTGATTGGTGGTGCCGGGCAGGTCGGACGCGGCTGGCGCATGCTCATGGAATGCCTGGCGGCCGGGCGGGCGATTTCGCTGCCGTCCTCCAGCGTCGGATTTTCCAAGCTGGCCGTGCGTGGGACCAGTGCCTACACCGCCATGCGACGCCAGTTCAAGATCGAGATCGGCAAGTTCGAAGGCGTGCAGGAAGCCCTGGCGCGCATGGGCGGGCATCTTTACCTGATGGATGCCACGCGCCGTTTGTCGGCGCTGGCGGTGGATGCCGGCGAGAAGCCCTCGGTCATCTCGGCCATCTCCAAGTACCACGTCACCGAGCGCGGGCGTATGGTGGTCAATGACGGCATGGACGTCATCGGCGGCAAGGGCATTTGCATGGGACCGGGCAACTTCCTGGCGCGCGCGTATCAGCAGGTGCCTATCGCCATTACGGTGGAAGGGGCCAATATCCTGACGCGCTGCCTCATCATCTTTGGCCAGGGGGCGATCCGCTGCCATCCCTACGTCCTGCAGGAGCTGGCCACCGCCGCCGATGAAGACCGCGAGCGCGCCGTGCAGGAATTCGACCGCCTGCTCTTCGGGCATCTCTCCTTCGTGGCTGCCAATGCCGCGCGCAGCTTCGTGGGCGGCATCAGCCGGGGCTGGCTGCTGCCCTCGTCCAGCCATGCCGCACGTGCCACGCGGGGCTATTTCCGTGCGGTGGTGCATCTGTCGTCGGCCTTTGCGCTGCTCACCGATGTGAGCATGGGCGTGCTGGGCGGAACGCTCAAATTCCGCGAGCGGATTTCGGCGCGGCTGGGTGATGTGGTTTCGCAGCTTTATCTGGTGTCGGCGGTACTGAAGCGGTTCGAGGATGAGGGCCGGCAGGAAGAAGACCTGCCCTATGTGGACTGGTCGGTGCAGGATGCCTTGCATCGCGCCCAGGAAGCCATCATCGATGTCTTGCACAACTTCCCCAATCCGTTCATCGCGGTACTGCTGCGGGTGCTGATCTTCCCGCTGGGCCTGCCGTATCGCAAGCCTTCCGATGTGCTCGGCACGCGCGTGGCCCAGGCCATGCAGACCCCGGGTGAGAGCCGCAACCGCCTGGTGGCCGGTGCCTACCTGCCGCGCGAGGGCGATCCGCTGGCGTGCGGCGAGAAAGCCTTCGTGCTCGCGCCGGTGGTGCAGCAACTTGAGCATCGCCTCAAGTCCGACATCAAGGAAGGCAAGCTGCCGCCGATGCCGCAGAGCCTGCTGGAAGTCCCGGCCTGGAGTGCGCTTGCGCTGGAACGCCAGCTGATCTCGCAGCAGGAGAAGGAAGCGGTCGATGCCTTTGCCCACTATGGCGACCAGAGCGTGCAGGTCGATGACTTCGGCGCCGATTTCGACCGTGCGGAGATCGTGGCGCAGCAGCGTTCATAAGGAGATGAAGGTTTGCGTTATCCTGCCGGTTCCCGCGTATTCCACAGGATGAACCATGACCCCGCAGCCCCGCATCTACATGGCCGGCCCCGACGTCTTCCAGCGCGACTATGCGCAGCACAAACTTCAGATCAAGCAGTGGTGCGCCGACCTCGGGCTGGTCGCCCTGTGCCCGGGTGATGACGAGGTCAGCGGCGACAGCAAGGCCGAGGTGGCGCGCCGCATCTACGAGATCAACGTGGCCCTGATCGACTCCGCCGATTATGTGGTGGCCAATGTGTGCGATTTCCGCGGCCATGAGCCGGACTCGGGCACGGTCTTCGAGATCGGCTATGCCGTCGGGCGCGGCAAGAAGGTGTGGTGCTACAACACGCCTGCGCAAGACTTGCTGCAACAGGTGCCACAGGCCGAACCGGGCGTCTGCCATGCCGGCATGTTCATCGAGGACTTCGGCCTGCCGCGCAACCTCATGCTGGCGCATGCCGCCGAGCTGGTACAAGGCGACGTGCATGACTGCCTGCAAAGGGTGGCGCGCTGGCATGGGGGCCAGCGCTGATCGTCACCGCTTTCCTGCTTCACTGCTGGGGCAGGCGCCCCAGCAGGTAGAACTCTTCATTGGGCCGCATGCCGGTCACATTGGCCAGCCGGTTCGACATGCCGAAGAAGGCCGCGATGGCGGCCATGTCCCACGCATCCTCCTCATTCCAGCCATGCGCCTTGAGCGTGGCGAAATCCTCTTCATTGACAGCCCAGGCGCTGGCCGAGACCTTCATGGCGAAGTCCAGCATGGCCTTCTGCCGCGCGCTGATATCGGCCTTGCGGTAATTGATGGCGACCTGGTCGGCCAGCAGCGGGTCCTTGGCGCGGATGCGCAGGATGGCACCATGCGCCACCACACAGTACTGGCACTGGTTGGCATTGCTGGTGGCCACCACGATCATCTCGCGCTCGGCCTTGGTGAGGCCGCCGGGTTTGTCCATCAGCGCATCGTGATAAGCAAAGAAGGCGCGGAATTCATCCGGACGATGCGCCAGCACCAGGAACACGTTGGGGATGAATCCGGACTTTTCCTGCACAGCCAGGATGCGGCTGCGGATGTCCTCCGGCAGGGTATGAAGATCGGGGATGGGAAAGCGGCCGATGGGCGCATCGGGAGTGGTGGCTGGGGTCATGCTTGTCTCCTTGTTCATTTGTTGTGGATGCTGCATCAAGAACTTAGCACTTCTGGCTCACAGGTAATGTCGCCGAACTGACGGTGAAGCTTTTTGCTTCAGATTTCCTTTTGGAAACCCTTCTGAAATATTATTAAGATATATCTTGAAATGAGGCGAATTAAGATATATCTTGGCTATATCGATCGACCCGCAGCGTGCGTCAGTCGCTGCCTCAGCCACCTGACAATAAGGAAATACCATGTTCAAGCATTTATTCAATCAACCCGGCGAACCCGGCCACGGCCCCAAGCACCAGCGACACGACCGCCCGCATCATGGCGGCGGCCTGTTTGAAGATGACGAGCCGCGCGGTCCGCGTGGCCATCATGGCCCCGGTGGCCGTGAAGGCGGCGGCGGACGCGGCGCGCGCATGTTCGAGCAGGGCGCGTTGCGCATCGTGATGCTGCATCTGCTGCAGGAAAAGCCGCGCCACGGCTACGACATGATCAAGGCCATCGAGCAACTGGTCGGCGGCGGCTACAGCCCCAGCCCCGGCGTGATCTACCCGACCCTGACGCTGCTGGAAGAAATGGGCCATGCCTCGGTGCAGGGCGAGGATGGCGGCAAGAAGCTTTACACCCTCAGCGCCGAGGGCAAGGCCTATCTGGAAGAAAAGGAAAACGCCGAGCTGTTGCAGCAGGTGCTGCGCAAGTTCGAATTGCGCCGCCAGGAGCGTCCCGACGCCGATTCGCCCGAACTGCGCCGCGCCGTGCAGAATTTCCGCATGGCCCTGCATACGCGCCTGGCCAAGGGCAAGCTGGCCAAGGAAGAACTGCACGCCATCATCGACATCATCGATCGCGCCGCCGTGGCGGTGGAACGCGCCTGATCCGGCGATCCGGGATTTTGGAAAGGAACTTCACATGAGAGAACATCGCTACCGCATCACCCTGGAGCATCTGGCCACCGCCTCGGAGGGACAGCCTTTGCACGCGCCCCTGAGCTTCGAGGCCGGCAACCATGACGATATCTTCAGTATCGTCGCCCGCCTGCGTGGCAACGGGCAGTTCGACAGCGACACCAGCGCGCAGCTGGCGCTGGGTTTGAAACTGTTCTCGGAGGTGATGCTCAAGAATCGCAAGCATCCGCTGTTCGAAGATATTCAGCCGGCCTTGCGCGACTTCATCATGAAGCTGAAGTCGCAGGGCAAGGCCGCTGCCGCAGCGCAGGGCGAGGCCGCCGCCGAATAAGATGCGCGCCGGACCTTACTGATTGGCCGGCGCAATCATCTCCGCATAGTCATACAACGCACCGAGGATGTCCTGGGTGCGTTCGTCATCCGCCTCCTCCTGCAACTGGTCGATCTGCTCGAACAGTTGCGCGACGGTACGCGCACCGCCAGCGCCTTCAAACAGGCGCGCGGCGCGGTGTTCTTCCCAGTGCTGTGCTTCCTCGGGGCTCAAGGTCTCGGGGAAGTTGCGTGCGCGATAGCGGAACAGGATTTCATTCAAGCGCCTATCGTCAAAGGCCACGCTGGCCCCGGCCAGCGCCTGTGGCGGCAGGGCACGCAGCTGCGTCAGCTGGCGGCGGTCGCCGTTGCCGATGAAGCCGCCGTACAGATCTTCATCCACGTCCGGCGACGCCTCGTGTTCGCGCTGGTAGACCTCGCGCCACAGCGGGCCCAGGTCGGGCAGGGCGGCGGCCTTTTCCGCGTGGCGCAGGGCCAGGTCGACATCGATGTTCAGCTGCGCGGCGCGCTCGGCAGACAGCGTCTTGAGGCTGCCCACCACCATCGGCGACTTGTTCAGGTGAATGCTCTTGACCGGCAGGCGGACCATGCCTTCCGGCATTTCGTCACGCTTGGTGAACATGCGTTCACGCACGGTGGCCGCATCCATGCCCGCCAGTTCGCTCGGGTCATAGCCGAGATCCCAGGCGATCACTTCATTCTTGTTGGTCGGATGCATGCCCAGCGGCCACATCAGCGCCAGGCAGCCATTGGCTACCGGGAACATGCCGGAGACGTGCAGGAAGGGTTTGGCGGCCGGCAAGCCGATTTCCGCTGCGGCCTTGTCCTTCTTGTGCAAGGCCAGCGCGAAGTCGAACAGGCGCGGATTGTTCTGGCGGATCAGGCGTGCCAGGGCGATGGTGGCGCGCACATCCGACAGCGCATCGTGCGCCGCCTCATGCACCAGGCCATTGGCCTTGGACAGATGCTCCAGCTTGAAGCTGACGCTGCCGTCTTCCTTGGTCGGCCACTGTATGCCCTCGGGGCGCAGCGCATAGGTCAGGCGCACCACGTCGAGCAGGTCCCAGCGGCCGCAGCCGTTGGCCCATTCGCGGGCATAGGGATCGATCAGGTTGCGCCAGAACATGAAGCGCGTGACTTCATCATCGAAGCGGATGGTGTTGTAGCCCACGCCGATGGTGCCGGGCTCGCCCAGCGCCTGCTCGATGCGGGCGGCGAACTCATGTTCGGGGACGCCGTGCGCCAGGCAGTGCTGCGGGGTGATGCCGGTGATCAGGCAGGACACCGGGTCGGGCAGGTAGTCCGGCGCCGGCTTGCAGTACAGCATGATGGGCTCGCCGATCTCGTTGAGTTCGGCATCGGTGCGCACGGCGGCGAACTGCGAGGGACGGTCGCGGCGCGGCACGGCGCCAAAGGTTTCGTAGTCGTGCCAGAGGAAGGTGTGATTGGACATCGCGGACGGCTTCTAAGGGAATCGCGCGATTATAGAGCCTTGCGCTGCCCTTGCCGCCACGCAAAGGGGCAGCGGCGTGATGAAGCCGTTCTTTTTTGAAGGCCTGCGGCCCGGGAAGCGGCCGTGACCGGCCTGAACTCACTTCGCTGGCGCAGGCGCAGCGGCGGGGGCCAGCGGCGCCATGGGGGCCGCGTCGCGCTTGAGGACCTTGCGCATCGCATCCTGCAGCGTGCCGCTGCGCATGGGAGCGTTGCCGCCGGCGTACTGGATGTTGTCGATCACCCAGCCGCGCGCATCGCGGGCCAGCGTGACCTTGTCGGTCCATTTGGCGGGCGACTGCAGCTTGGCGTCACTGAAGATCAGTTCCACGGCGCAACTGGCTTCGCGTTCCTGGGCCTCGCACTGGACCACGCGGAAGGTGGAAGCGCCATTCGGGTTGCCGGTGAAGACATCGCCCTGCACCAGCGGCGGCAGGGGATCGGCATCGGGATCGGCTGCCGCTTCGGCGGCAGACTGCGTCGCACGGGCTTCGTCAGCCACCGAGACATCCTTCAACAGATCGAACAGCGGCACCGACAGGAAGCGGCGGAAGGTAATCAGTTCCTTCAGCGTCAGGGCGCCCGAGGGACGGTTCGAGGCATGGGTCTGGTAGAACTCCGTCACCAGTTCCTTGGCCTTGCCCTCTTCATTGGCCGAGCATGCTGCAAGCAACAGGCTGGCGGCGACGACGAGTGTCTTACCGATCCGCTTCAATCCAATTCTCCCTGGTCCAGCCGCGCGTGCGCACTGGCGTGTTGTTTCATGATGCCATTGTCATTTTGATATTTCCTGTCTGCCGGTGCGCAGCGGGACCCGAGGGGCGCAACACGACCAGCCTGACAGAGCGGCATCTTACGCGCTGCGGCTCAGCAGGAAGACCGGGAACACACCGCCAAAAAGCCGCCAATTCCGCAGCGCACCGGCCCCGGCGAGCCGGGCCGGCTCATTCGGCCTGCTGGATGGCGTCGGTGAGGTTGTCGCTGAGGTATTCGCGCTGGGAGGACTGGTCGTTGCCGATGAATTCGATATCGTCGATGCGCCACTGGCGTTCTTCGCGCACCAGCAGGATCTTGTCGTTCCAGGATTCATCCGCGCCATCCTTCTGGTAGCGGAAGCTGACCTGGCAGGAAGCCCGGTCGGCCTCGCTGTCGCAGGATTGCACGGCAAAGGAGGTGGCCCCTTCATACAGCGAGGTGAACAGGTCGCCCTCGATGATGGGGGCGGCCTGCGCACCGGCCACGGTGTGGTAGCGCACATCGGCGGCTTCGGCGCGGGTCAGCAGGGCGTACAGCGCACGGCTGACCAGTGGCTCGAACTGCTTGAGTTCGTCCGCCGATGGCAGGCCGGGAGCGTGGTTCTTGAGATGGATGCGGTAGAAGTTGCCGATCACCTCGGCCTGCTGCTGTTCGTCGCCGCTGAAGTTGTTGCAGCCGGACAGGGCCAGCAGCAGGCCCAGCGCACAGGCGGTGGCGCGCAGAGGGCGAGCGGAGGGGGAGGCTAAACGGAGCAGTGTGGTCATTCTGGTGTTCCTGCGCGCGGTGCGGACCGGCGCTGTTGTCATGGCGGCACATCATCGTCGTGAGGCCGGCAGGGGCGGCCGGTTCGGCCAGCCCCCCGGGCCTGCCCTTTAGTCAGGGGAAGGCCGCAAACGTTCCGCTGCGCCAGGTCGGGTGGCGCGGCGGGTCTCCGTTGTTCGGCGGGCGCGGTCAGCGCACATCGGTCTTACGCGGATTCGGTCAGCAGCGCGAAGTGTTCCACCACCGGCGCACCTGCGAAGAAGGGACCGACGATGCCGCGCCATTCGGTGAAGGCGGGCGATTCACGGAAATCCACGGTATGGTTTTCCAGGGTGGCCCAGTACACCATGAGCAGGTAGCGCTCGGGCGATTCGATGCCTTTCTGGACCTTGTGGCCGAGATAGCCGCGTGCCTTGCTGATGGTCTGCGCCAGGCCGCGCTGGATGGCTTCGTCGAATTCTGCTTGCTTGCCGGGTTGGATGCGGATGTCCGCCAGTTCCAGGATCATGTAGGTCTCCAGTGCATAGTCGAGGGGTGCCCGGCACACACCGGGCGGCTCGATTATCACATGTTCGTCCGAAGCGGGCGTTCAACGGAATTGAACCCTGCCTGAAAAGCTTTCACTCGACCAGGATGTCGCGCTTCTCCAGTTTCTGCGCCATGTCTTCCAGCGTGATCTCGATGGCGCGCGTACTGATCATGATTTCCCACAGCGACACCAGCAGCGATGCCACCAGCAGCATCAGGCTGATGCCGAAGAACACCTCGGCCCAGCGATTGAAGTCGACGAAGATCAGGTACATCGAGACGGCGCACATGATGAAGCTGGAGACCCCCAGCGCCTGCATGTAGCGGGTCAGTACGATGCGTTTCCTGAGATTGAGGATCTGCCGGATCACCAGCCCGCGTTCATCGTTCTGGCCCTGGTTCTGCAGGTTGCGGATCAGCTGCGCCAGCACCAGGAAGCGGTTGGTATAGGCCAGCAGCAACAGCGAGGTCGCGGGAAACAGCAGGGCAGGGGTGGTGAGGTTGATCATCGACATGGCAAGGAACAATCGGGGACGTGATTCTAACCTCTCCCGAGGCGCAAGAAACATGCCCAGGAACGGTCGCCGGCGTTTGCGCAAACGGGCGGTCTGTTTTGGGGCGCCAGCCTGGTGCAGTCGCGCTTTTTGCACCGCCGGGCAGCAGCGCGCCGGGCGGCCGAAATCTTTTACGGATTTTTTTTGCGGGGCAGCGCCGCAGCAATTGTTATTTGTGCGGTCGCTCAATACACTAGCCCCCGTTCCACATCCACGTACAAATCAAAACAAATCCACAACGAAAGGGATCTCCATGTCGGGTTCGTATTTCCCCCAATGGCGGCTGCGCCAAAGCACCAACGACGGCCAGGGGACCGTGATCGCCGCCGATGAGCGGCTGCCTGCGCCGCAGACGCTGGCCATGGGCGTGCAGCACGTGGTGGCCATGTTCGGCTCGACCGTGCTGGCCCCGCTGCTCATGGGCTTCGATCCCAACCTGGCGATCCTGATGTCGGGCGTCGGTACCCTGCTGTTCTTCCTGCTGGTGGGCGGGCGCGTGCCGAGCTACCTGGGGTCGAGCTTTTCCTTCATCGGCCTGGTCATTGCCGTGACCGGTTATGCCGGCTCCGGCCCCAACGCCAACCTCGGCGTGGCACTGGGCGGCATCATCGCCTGTGGTGCCGTGTATGCGGTGATCGGCCTGATCGTCTCCGGCGTGGGCACGCGCTGGATCGAATCCCTGATGCCGCCGGTGGTGACCGGCGCGGTGGTGGCGGTGATCGGCCTGAACCTGGCACCGATCGCGGTCAAGGGCGTCTCCGGCAGCAGCTTCGACAGCTGGATGGCGCTGGCCACCATCTTGTGCGTGGGCTTCGTGGCGGTGTTCACGCGCGGCATGCTGCAGCGCCTGCTGATCCTCATCGGCCTGTTGCTGGCCTATGTGCTCTACGCGGTGCTGACCAATGGCATGGGCCTGGGCAAGCCGATCGACTTTTCCACCGTGGCCAATGCCGCCTGGTTCGGCCTGCCGCACTTCGCGGCTCCCGTGTTCCAGGGCAGCGCCATGGCACTGTTGGCTCCGGTCGCGATCATCCTGGTGGCCGAGAACCTGGGCCACATCAAGGCCGTCTCGGCCATGACCGGCCAGAACCTGGACCGCTACATCGGCCGCGCCTTCATCGGCGATGGCCTGGCCACCATGCTCTCGGGCAGCGTCGGCGGTACCGGCGTGACCACCTACGCCGAGAATATCGGCGTGATGGCCGTCACCAAGATCTACTCCACCCTGGTCTTCGTGGTGGCGGCTGTCATTGCCATCCTGCTGGGCTTTTCGCCCAAGTTCGGCGCGGTCATCCTGACCATTCCGGGCGCGGTGCTGGGCGGCGTGTCGATCGTGGTGTTCGGTCTCATCACCGTGTCGGGTGCCCGCATCTGGGTCGAGAACAAGGTCGATTTCTCCAACAATACCAACCTGATCGTGGCTGCCGTCACGCTGGTGCTGGGCGCAGGCGACTTCACCCTCAAGATGGGCGGCTTCGCTCTGGGTGGCATCGGGACCGCCACCTTCGGTGCCATCATCCTGCATGCCCTGCTGAAACGTCGCGGATGATTGCATCCTGACAAGACGCCGATGCAACAGCGGCAAGGCCGGTCCTGGTGACCGGCCTTTTTTGTTCTACCATTATCTGAGGAGAGTGAAGATTTCCGTTGAGCAATCCTCAGTGGCTGTCTATACTCTGTCGCGTTGCAGCGCAGCGTCGCCGCTACGGCCCCGGGGAAGGGCCGGCCGGAGGCGCATTCCGGCCGCTGCCTGTCGCGGGCCTGGCCCGCCTTTCAGGGGAATCACCGCATGAACTCCGCCCTCCGCCTGCCAGCGCTGCTGTGCATCGCCCTGCCTTTGCTGTCGGCCTGTGACGCCGTGGCCGGCAAGAAGGATTACGCCTATTTCCGCAAGAACATCGAGGAGGCCAAATCGGTCTCCGACCAGTGCCAGCTCAACGGCACTTCGGGCATGAACGAGGAACAGATCCGGGTCTGCGGTGCGGCCCGCGAAGCCTGGGGCAACCGCAACTTCAATTACTGAGCCGGCGCGGCGGCGGGCAGCGGCCGTCACGGCGCTGTCACAAATTTGTCAAAACCGGTGGTTAGAATGCGGGGTCGTCCATTGCCCCTGGCCCATTCCCGACCCGCCCGCCCATGCACAATCCGCCGGACACCCCGCAAGCCCTGCACCTGCTCTATGAGCCGGCCGGATTCATCTGCGCCTTCCGCTTCGAAGACGGCCATGCGCACCAGATGAACTGGAATGAAGTTGTTGACTATCATCCGAGTGCGCCGGATTTCACCTGGCTGCACGTCAAGACCGCCGATGTGAAGATCCAGCAATGGCTGGCCCATCACAGCGACATTCCCGAGTACATCACTGAATTCTTGTTGAGCAGCGACACCCATCCGGGCCTGCATGCCACCCCCGAGGGGGTCTATGGCACGCTGACCGATATGAAGATGGAGATCGGCGACACCGGCACCGAGAAGGGCGCGCTGCACTTCTACCTGGATCGCACGCGCCTGTTGACGCTGCGTACCCAGCCGCTGATCTCGACCAACATGCTGCGCCAGAAGGTGCTCGACGGCGGCGACTTCGACAATCCCATGGATCTCTTCGCCGAGCTGCTGCGCTGCCTGGCTGATGGCTTCAATGCGCGTCTGGACAAGCTCAACGACAAGGTCGACGACATCGAATTCTCGGTGCTCTCGGACCGCCGTGCCGAAGACCGTGCCGAGCTCTCCGGCATCCGCCGCCAGCTGGCCGAACTGCGCCGCTTCATCGCGCCGGAACGCCGCATCCTGGCCCAGTTCCAGCGGTTGCGCCCGGCCTGGGTGCCGCGCGAGGCGCTGGAAGACCTGACCCATGCGCTGGATGAACTCAACGAACTGCATTCCACCGTGGAAGCCGTCTATGAACGCGCCAAGCTGCTGCAGGAAGAGATCGCCTCGCAGATGTCGGAGCAGATGAACCGCAACCTGATGGCGCTCTCTGTCCTGACCGCGCTGTTGATGCCGGCCACGCTGGTGTCAGGGATTTTCGGGATGAACGTGGCAGGTCTGCCGGGCCTGCATGACGAGACCTCGTTCTGGATCGTGATGGGATTGATGGGCGGCCTCGGTGTCGCCACCGTGGCCTTCCTGAAGTGGATGAAGATTTTCTGATCCGCAGCCGGGCGGTGGCGGCCCGGCGCGAGGCTGCTCAGTCGCGCGTGGCCATGGCCTCTTCGCTCTCGCGAATGAGCTTGTCGATGTCCAGGTTGTCCACCGGTTCCACCTTCAGCGACAGCGGACGCCACAGCGAATACAGCCACAGGCCGATACAGCACATGGTCCCCATGAAGAGGGTGATGAAGGCCGACAGGAACAGGCCGATGAAGGGCGAGGCGATCAGGCCGTCATAGCCGATCAGGTGCTTGCCATCCCAGGTGATGGTCTGTGCGCCGAACAGCGAGAGCACGCCCATCAGCGTCGAAAACGGCACCAGCGAAAACGTGGTCCCCACGGCCAGCAGCTTGTAGATGGACGACATCGACAGGCGCTGGATCTTGATCTGCTCGAACATGCGTTCCCCTTGCTCCGCTTGTGGCCGGTGCCATCAAGCTGCGCCATCCCGTTGGCACGGGCGGCTGGCGCACTGCCGCCCGTGTGGCCTTGCGGCCGTATTCCCCAGCCGGACCCATACGGGGTCCGGTGTTGTCCTGCCTGCGCTGAGGCTTACTTGCCCCAGCTGTCCTTGAGCGTCACGGCCCGGTTGAAGATCGGCTGGCCCTCGGTCGAATCGACGCGGTCGGCCACGAAGTAGCCGTGGCGTTCGAACTGGTAGATCTCGCCGGGCTTGGCGGTCTTCAGGGTCGGCTCCAGGTAGGCGGTGATGACTTCCTTGGAGTTCGGATTCAAGGCGGCCAGGAAGTCCTTGCCGCCGGCGTCCGGATGCGGGTCCGAGAACAGGCGGTCGTACAGGCGCACTTCAGTGGCCAGCGCGTGTTCGGCGCTGACCCAGTGCAGGTTGCCCTTGACCTTGTAGTTGGAGCTGCCTTCGGTGCCGCTCTTGCTGTCTTCGAAGTAGTTGCAGTGCACGGCGATGACGTTGCCGTGTTCATCCTTGTCGCAGCCGGTGCATTCGACCACGTAGCCGTAGCGCAGGCGCACCTTGTTGCCGGGGAAGAGGCGGAAGTAGCCCTTGGTCGGTTCTTCCATGAAGTCCTCGCGCTCGATCCACAGTTCCTTGGTAATCGGGAAGTGGCGGTGCGCGGTGTCGTGTTCCGGATGCGCCGGCGGATAGACCGGGGCGCTGCAATCGATAGACACGCCTTCCGGGAAGTTGTCGATGATCAGCTTCAGGGGACGCAGCACGGCCACGGCACGCGGGGCCTTGGGATCGAGGTCTTCACGCAGCGCGCCTTCGAGCACGCTGAAGTCGATCCAGCTGTTGTTCTTGGAAGCGCCGGTGCGGTCGCACATCAGGCGGATCGCTTCGGGCGTGTAGCCACGGCGGCGCAGGCCGACGATGGTCGGCATGCGCGGGTCATCCCAGCCGGAGACGATCTTTTCGTCCACCAGCTGGCGCAGCTTGCGCTTGCTGGTGATGATGTAGGTCAGATTGAGGCGGGCGAATTCATATTGATGCGGCAGCGGCTTTTTGAAGAAACCTTCTTCGGCCAGGTGCTCCAGCAGCCAGTCGTAGAAGGGGCGCTGATCTTCGAATTCCAGGGTGCAGATGGAGTGCGAAATGTTTTCCAGCGCATCTTCGATGGGATGCGCAAAGGTGTACATCGGGTACACGCGCCACTTGTCGCCGGTGTTGTGGTGGGTGGCGTGGCGGATGCGGTAGATGGCCGGATCGCGCAGGTTCATGTTGGGGCTGGCCATGTCGATCCTGGCGCGCAGGATCATGGAGCCGTCCGGATGCTTGCCGTCGCGCATTTCCTCGAACAGGCGCAGCGACTCCTCTGCCGGACGGTCGCGCCACGGCGAATCCTTGCCGGGTTCGGTCAGGGTGCCGCGGTTTTCGCGCATCTGTTCGGCGTTTTGCTCGTCCACATAGGCCAGGCCCTTGCGGATCAGGGCCTGGGCACAGGCGTACATGACATCGAAATAATTGCTGGCGTAGTACAGGTGCGACTTGCCTTCATGCTCCCAGGAGAAGCCCAGCCACTTGACCGAGTCCAGGATGGTGTCGACGTATTCCTGTTCTTCCTTCTCCGGGTTGGTGTCGTCGAAACGCATGTGGCAGCGGCCGGCGTAGTCAGCGGCCAGGCCGAAGTTCAGGCAGATCGACTTGGCGTGGCCGATGTGCAGGTAGCCGTTCGGCTCGGGCGGAAAACGGGTGACCACCTGCGGCAGGGCCTCGCCATCCTGGCTGTTGCGTTCGGCATAAGTACCCGAGACCAGGTCGGATTCGATGATGCCGCGCAGGAAATTGGTGGAGGGGGCAGGGGTGTGACCGTTTTTCAGTTCGTTGCTCATGGGATGAATCGGGAGGAATGCCTGTTTATTCAGATGGCAAGCATTTTACCGCAGCTGCCCGGTTCCACGGGCGTTGCGGCCGTTCCTGCGGGAATTTTTGCTCGTTGGCAAGGCGGCTGGAGCCGATATGAAGCTTTTTTACCAGGTCTTGTTACAGAAGATACGCCCATGCATTACCTGTCAGGCATGGCGGCTGGCACTCTGCGAGCGTGGCCTGGCATCCCGCCGGGCGCAGTGAACAAAAACGCCAAAACACAAGGAGTGCATCATGAGCCGTTGGATCAAGCTGATCGTCGCCGCTGCGGTGGCCGCCGCCACGCTGTCGGCCTGCGTGGTGGTGCCGGTGGGCCCGCCGCAGCCGCATTACTACCGTCCTTATTACGGACCCGGTTATTACTATGGCCGCTGATGGCTGAGGAGGGATGGCCTACATCTGCCTGAACAGATGGGCGAACAGGCGGCTGACCGCCAGTTTCTCCGGGCGGTCGCGCAGGGTCACGAAGAGCTTGCCGCTCTCCTCCCGCAGCGCCGCCTGGATCTGCCGCACCTGGACCACGGTGCCGCGATGGATCTGCCAGAACTGGCGGCCATCGAGCTGGGGGATCAATTCCCGCAGGCTGGTCCGGATCAGCGCGCTGCCCTCGGCGCTGACCACATTCACATACTTGTCGGTGGCTTCGAAATAGATCACCTCGTCCACCGGAATCAACTTCACCTTGTTGCCGACCGCCGCACGGATGTAGTCCAGCCGGGGCGGCGCGTCTTCCACGGCGGGCGCGGACAGCGCACGCAGCTGCGCCAGCGCGCGTTCCAGATGGCTGTCCTGGTTGCTGGCGGCGCGCTGGGCCAGCAGCGCTTGCAGGCGCGCCACCGTCACCGCGAGGCGGTCCTGGCTGACCGGCTTGAGCAGGTAATCGATGGCTGCCCGCTCGAAGGCTTGCAGGGCGTAGTCGTCATAGGCCGTCACGAAGACGATGAGCGGGAAGGCCCGCCCGGCAGGCCACTCCTCGGCCAGGTCGGCGGCCACCTCCAGCCCGCTGCGGCCGGGCATCTTGATATCCAGGAACAGCACATCCGGCAGCAGGGCCAGCGCCTGTTCCAGCGCTTCATCGCCATTGGCGGCCAGGTGCGGCGCGGGCAGATCAGGCCAGCAGCGCGCCAGGGCCTGGCGCAGGGCATTGGCCAGCAGGGGTTCGTCTTCGGCGATCAGGGCAGTGGGCGCGGCCATCGTGGACTCCGGACAAAGCGGCAGGGGACTCAATGATGATCCAGCAGGCGCGTGTTCTTGCTGCTGCGGTGCGCCGCCTTGAGGGCCTTGAGCGGGATGGTGATCTGCGCCATCGCGCCGGCTGGTACGTTGTGGGTGATGATGAGTTCGGCCAGCGGGCCGTAGAGTGTCACCAGGCGCTCGCGGATGTTGTCCAGCCCGAAGTGCATGCCGATCACCGGTTCCTTCTGGGCGGGCGGCTGGTTCAGGCTCACGCTGGTGGGCAGGCCGACGCCGGTATCGAGCACGCTCAAGACCAGCATGTCGTTGTGCACCGCGGCCCGCACGGTGCAGTTGCCGCCGGCCACCTTGGGCTCCAGGCCATGCTTGATGGCGTTTTCCACCAGCGGCTGCAGCAGCATCGGGGCCAGGCGCAGCTTGCCCAGGTGTTCCGGCAGTTGCAGGGTGTAGGAAAGGCGCAGCCCCATGCGCAGCGACATCAGTCCCAGGTAGGCCTTGATGAGGTCGAATTCCTTTTGCAGCGAGGTGCTGTCGGCCCGCGAGGCCGACAAGGTCGTGCGCAGGTAGTGCACCAGCTGGTTCAGCATCAGCTCGGCCTGCAGCGGATCGGTGCTGATCAGCGACTGCAGCGTGGCCAGCGTGTTGAAGAGCATGTGCGGTTCGATCTGGGCCTGCAGCATCTGCAGTTGCGCCTGCACAGCCTGCTTTTCGACCTGGCTGGCGTGGGCTTGCAGGGCGGCCATCTTCTGGCGGTTCCAGAAAAAGACGGTAGCGCCGAAGCACACCAGGAAGGTCAGCACGATCACAGCAATGATGTTGTCGCTCTGCTCGGGGACCATGTTGAGGATGGGCTGGTCCATCAGCAGGCTGGCCAGGATGCGCCCCAGCAGCACAGCCAGCGGGGCCATCACGGCGATGATGGCGAGGAAGCCCAGCTTGTTGGGCTCGCCATCGCCCCAGATCGCCAGCCGCGTGCCGTTGATGAGCAGCATGGCCAGCAGGCCGATGCACATCGAGACCTGCAGGTTTTCGTAGAACGTACCGCCGATGCGCATCAGGTAAGTCACGGCCAGCGCGCACAGCAGGTTGATGACCAGCGTGGGCAGCAAGGCCAGCGCCAGCTGGCGCAGCAGGACGATCAGGCGGGGCGGAAGGGCGGTATCGTGTTGGGTCATGCGTTTCCAGGGATGAAGCAAGCAAGCGGCCCGGCGTACCGGGCTCTCTTTAGCGGCGGCGCAGTTCACGGGCGATCAGCGCCTGCTTCCAGCCGGCGGGAAAACGCCCGAATACGCTCAAGGCGTGGAATAGTACCCCGATTCCCCAGCCAAGGAGAGGCCCCAGGCTCCACCAGTGGCGGTGCTGGCCCATCAGGTTCAACAGGATCAGGCCGGTGTTGACCGCCAGGTAAATGCCGAAATGATGGAAAAAGCCGACCTGGCGCGCTACCCGCCGCTCGGCATGGGCCAGCTCCTCGGGCGAGGCAGCGGTCATATGAAGATTCTGGTCAGAAAGGGAGGAGGGGGCAGTGTCGCGCATGATGGCCTCGCAGTGGTGGGGTGAACGATGGCGCAAGCATGCGCCGCCGCGCCGGCTCCGGCGAGCCACTTGCGACGGGCGGCATTCTGGCGGGTGCCAACGGCTTGTGGCGCGGCGTGATCTGCTCTACCTTATGCGCCGATCGCCTTGATCCTTCTGCAAGGCCTACCCTCGGAGAGAACATCATGTGGCCCTATCCCCGCATCCTCGCCCATCGCGGCGGCGGCACCCTGGCACCGGAAAACACCCTGGCCGGCTTTCGCTGCGGCCTGGAACACGGCTATCGCGCCGCCGAATTCGACGTCATGCTCACCCGCGACGAAGTCCCCATCCTGATGCACGACCCGCAGCGCGGACGTACCCTGCCCGGGGCCGGCAAGATCGCCGAGAGCGACTGGGCCGAGCTGCGCGACCTGGAAGCCGGTGCCTGGCTGGATGCGCGCTTCGCCGGGGAACGCCTCTGCACGCTGGAGCAGGGGCTGGATTTCTGCCTGGCCGAAGGGATCTGGATGAACGTCGAGATCAAGCCCGCCGCCGCCGAATTCGCGCGCCGTACCGGTGAGCTGACCGCCCAGGCCGTGGCGCGGCGCTTCGCAGGCAAGAGCGGGGCGGCACTGCCGGTCTTGTCCTCGTTCTCCTTCGAGGCGCTGCTGGCGGCCAAGGAAGCGGCGCCCGCCCTGCCGCGTGGTTACCTGGTGGATGTGATTCCCGAGGACTGGCAGGCGTGCTTGGAAAAGCTGCAGGCCGTGGCCCTGCACACCAATCACAAGCACCTCACTCCGGCCCTGGCGGCTGCCGTGAAGACGGCGGGCTATGGCCTCTTCTGCTACACCGTCAACGACATGGCGCGCGCCGAGGAAATCCGCCAGTGGGGCGTGGATGCCTTCTGCACCGATCGCATCGATCTCATCGCGGCCGACGCCTGGTAAGCCACGACACCCCCACGCTGCCCGCATTGTTCATATCGCGCAGCGTGGAAATGAATGGCAAATTACGCTCTTACCGGCGGACTGAATCCTCACACGCTAGATATGATTTGCATGCGGACAACAATAACTGGAGGGCAGTCGACAGTTGTTGTCAACGCGTCGCGAAAATCTTGCGTTAAGGAAGCACAAGGCCGGCGCCCGTGAGCACGCCGGTGGACTTGTGGAAGCACACAACACTGAGAGATAGAGGAAAACGATGAAGATCAACAAACTGCTGGCTGCCGTACTCGTCGCCGCCTTCGCCATGCCGGTCCTGGCCCAGCCCGCACCGGCTCCGGCTGGCGCTCCCGCCGCTGAAGCCCCGGCTGCCAAGCCTGCTCACAAGAAGCACAAGAAGCATGCGAAGAAGGCCAAGAAGCACAAGCACAAGAAGGCCAAGAAGAACAATCCGGTGCCGGCCAACAAGGGCGCCTGATCGTCCGGTCTTCTGGTGGCGGACCGCACAGCGTGGCCCGCACTTGTTTTTACCGGAAGGTTCGGCTGACGCAGTTAAGGTCCGGCGGCGCAAATTAGCGCGCCATGCCGGGTCAGCCGGGCCTGTAACCCGCGGGGATTTTTCCCGGCGGGTTTTTTTTCGCCTGCAGCGCACTGCTGCCGGCCGGGCTGGCAAGGCGTTGCGGCGGGGCGGGCAAGCCTGCGTATCCGGGCCGGGATCACGTATAATCATCGGTTCGCAATCGTTTTTTGCACCGACTCCCATCCGGGCCGGATCTGCGCGTTAGCGGCGGCATCAGGCCCATTTATCCGTCTTCGAACATGAACTCAGCCGAAATTCGCGACAAGTTTCTGAAATTCTTTGAATCCAAAGAACACACCATCGTCCGTTCCTCCAGCCTGGTGCCGGGCAATGACCCGACCCTGCTGTTCACCAATTCCGGCATGGTTCAGTTCAAGGACGTGTTCCTGGGTACCGACAAGCGCAACTACGTGCGCGCGGCCTCCGTGCAGAGCTGCCTGCGCGCCGGCGGCAAGCACAACGACCTGGAAAACGTCGGCTACACCGCGCGCCACCATACCTTCTTCGAGATGCTGGGCAACTGGTCCTTCGGCGACTACTTCAAGCGTGAATCGCTGAAGTGGGCCTGGGAACTGCTGACCCAGGTCTATGGCCTGCCGGCCGACAAGCTGTGGGCTACCGTCTACCAGACCGACGATGAAGCCTACGACATCTGGACCAAGGAAATCGGCCTGCCGCCGGAGCGCGTGGTGCGCATCGGCGACAACAAGGGCGCACCCTACGCCTCCGACAACTTCTGGCAGATGGCCGAGACCGGCCCTTGCGGTCCTTGCTCGGAAATCTTCTACGACCACGGTCCGGACATCTGGGGCGGCCCCCCGGGCAGTCCCGACGCCGACGGCGACCGCTACATCGAGATCTGGAACAACGTGTTCATGCAGTTCGACCGCCAGCTCGATCCGGCCACCGGCGAATACACCCTGACCCCGCTGCCGGCCCCGTGCGTGGATACCGGCATGGGCCTGGAGCGCCTGGCCGCCATCCTGCAGCACGTGCACAGCAACTACGAGATCGACCTGTTCCAGGCACTGATCAAGGCCGCTGCCCGCGAAACCGGCATCAGCGACCTGTCCAACGCCTCGCTGCGCGTGATCGCCGACCACATTCGTGCGACCTCCTTCCTGATCGTTGACGGCGTCATCCCCGGTAATGAAGGCCGTGGCTACGTCCTGCGCCGCATCATCCGCCGCGCGCTGCGTCATGGCCACAAGCTGGGCCAGACCAAGCCATTCTTCCACAAGCTGGTCAAGGACCTGGTGGTGCAGATGGGCGCAGCCTATCCGGAACTGCCGGAAGCCGCCGAGCGCGTCGAGATGGTCCTGAAGCAGGAAGAAGAACGTTTCGGCGAAACGCTGGAACACGGCATGAAGATCCTGGAAGCCGCGCTGGCTGCCAACAGCAGCAAGCTCGATGGCGAAACCGCCTTCACCCTGTACGACACCTACGGCTTCCCGCTGGACCTGACCGCCGACATCTGCCGCGAACGCAATGTCGAGCTGGATGAAGCCGGCTTCACCGCCGCCATGGAACGCCAGAAGAGCGCCGCCCGCGCCGCCGGCAAGTTCAAGATGGCCGCCGCCATCGAATACACCGGCGACAAGACCCGCTTCGTCGGCTACGAATCGCTGGCGCAGTCGGCCAAGGTGGTAGCCCTGTACGTGGCCGGCAGCCCGGTGCAGAAGATCGAGGCCGGCCAGGATGCCATCGTGGTGCTGGACACCACCCCGTTCTATGCTGAATCCGGTGGCCAGTCCGGCGACGCCGGTGCCCTGGAAGCAGCCAATGGCCTGTTTGCCGTGGCCGATACGCAAAAGATCCAGGCCGAGGTGTTCGGCCATCACGGTCAACTGATCAAGGGCAGCCTGGCCATCGGCGACGCCGTCGAAGCCAAGGTCGATGCCGATCAGCGTGCCCGCACCATGCGCAACCATTCGGCCACCCACCTGATGCACAAGGCCCTGCGCGAAGTGCTGGGTTCGCACGTGTCGCAGAAGGGTTCGCTGGTCGATGCCGACAAGACCCGTTTCGACTTCAGCCACAACGCCCCGATGACCGCCGACGAAATCCGCCGCGTGGAAGACATCGTCAACCGCGAAGTGCTGGCCAACGTCGCCACCGGCGCCCAGCTGATGGGTTACGACGATGCGATTGCAGCAGGTGCCATGGCGCTGTTCGGCGAGAAGTACGGCGACCAGGTGCGCGTGCTCTCCATCGGTACCTCCACCGAACTGTGCGGCGGGACCCACGTCACCCGTACCGGTGACATCGGCCTGTTCAAGATCGTCTCCGAAGGCGGTGTCGCCGCCGGCATTCGCCGTGTCGAAGCCGTCACCGGTGAAGGCGCGCTGGCGCTGGTGCAGTCGCTCTCGACCCGCGTGGCTGAAGCCGCTGCCGCCCTGAAGACCCAGCCGGAAGAACTGCTGCCGCGCATCGGCCAGGTGCAGGACCAGGTCAAGGCGCTGGAAAAGGAACTGGCTTCGCTGAAGTCCAAGCTGGCCTCCAGCCAGGGCGACGAGCTGGTCAACCAGGCGGTCGACATCAACGGCATCAAGGTGCTGGCGGCCACGCTGGAAGGCGCTGACGTCGCCACCCTGCGCGAGACCATGGACAAGTTGAAGGACAAGCTCAAGACCGCCGCCATCGTGCTGGGCAGCGTCAAGGATGGCAAGGTCAGCCTGATCGCGGGCGTCACTGCCGATGCCACCTCCAAGGTCAAGGCCGGTGAACTGGTCAACTTCGTCGCCCAGCAGGTGGGCGGCAAGGGTGGCGGCCGTCCGGACATGGCCCAGGCCGGCGGCACCGAGCCGGCAGCCCTGCCGGGCGCGCTGCAAGGCGTGGCGGGCTGGGTCCAGGCCAAGCTGTAATCCCACAGACCCTGGCCCGGAGCGCCCATGAGCGAATTCAAGTTTTGCCCGGTCTGCGCAGCATCGCTTGTGCTGCGCGCCGATGAAGGCGAAGCCGGCAAGGTCCGGCTGGCCTGTCCCGAGGGTCACTGGACGCATTGGGACAACCCCCTGCCGGTGCTGGCTGCACTGGTGGAGATCGACGGCAAGATGCTCACTGCGCGCAACGCCGCCTGGGCCGAAGGGCGCTTTGCGCTCATCACCGGTTTCATGGAACGCGACGAGACCCCGGAACAGGGGATCGCCCGCGAACTGAAGGAAGAGACCGACCTGGACGCCGAGCAGATCGAACTGATCGGCGTCTATGAATTCATGCGCAAGAACGAGCTGATCATCGCGTATTACGTGAAGGCGAGCGGCACGATCAAGCTGTCGCCGGAGCTGCTGGAATACCGCCTGAGCGAGCCCGCCGACCTGCGCCCCTGGCCGGCGGGTACCGGCCATGCGGTGGCGGACTGGATGCGCCAGCGTGGACTGGCGGTGCAATATGTCGAGTTTGCCGGTTCGTCTACGCCGATTGAAACCCCGCAGGTCCTGAAATAAGCGTGCGGTCAAGACGCAGCGTTCCATCTTGGACCGTGATTTTCTTGCTTGTGCACAAGCCTAGTGCGGTGAAAACAACAGAACTTGTGCAATGCATCAAGTCGGCGCGTTTTGCAGTAAAATCGTTTTCGTCGTGATCCATTTTGAGTCGAAGTAATGGCCATTCAATTTCACCGGGAACTTGATGCGCGCGGTCTGAACTGTCCGCTGCCCATCCTCAAGACCAAGAAAGCCCTGGCCGACATGGCCAGCGGGCAGGTGCTCAGGGTGACCGCCACCGATACCGGTTCGGTGCGCGATTTCCAGGCCTTTGCCAAACAGACCGGCAACGATCTGCTGGAGCAATCGCAGAATGATGAACACGAGTTCATCTTCTTCATGAAGCGCAAATAAGCAGCATCCCTGTCCATCCCGGAAAGATCAGGCTGGCAGCATTGAAAAACCCGCAGCTCGGATGAACTGCGGGTTTTTTGTTGTCTTTCGATTAATGAAGTTGTCGTTACAGCTCCGGATGGAAGCTCTCGGCACGTGCAATCGGCCAGAACTTTTCATAGACCCGATAGCGGTAATTGCCTTCCAGTAAATCGTTGGGCTGCAGATATTTCAGCACGTTGGACATGAGCTGAATCTCGTGGTCGTTGATGCGCCGCACGATGTGATGCGGGCGCAGCGCCGACGTATGCGGCAGCCCGGCCGCCTGTACCAGCTCCTGCAGCGCATGCAGGGTGCTCTGGTGGAAGCGGTAGACGCGCTCGGCCTTGTCCGGTACCACCAGGGCGCGGGCGCGCTGGGCGTTCTGGGTGGCCACGCCCGTGGGGCAGCGGTCGGTATGGCAGCTCTGCGACTGGATGCAGCCCAGCGCAAACATGAAGCCGCGCGCCGAATTGCACCAGTCCGCGCCCAGCGCCAGCGTGCGCGCCACGTCGAAGGCGGTGATGATCTTGCCGCTGGCACCGATCCTGACCTTGTCGCGCAGGCCGATGCCGGTAAGCGTGTTGTGCACCATCACCAGGCCTTCCTGCAGCGGCATGCCCACGTGGTCGACGAATTCCAGCGGGGCCGCGCCGGTGCCGCCTTCGGAGCCATCCACCGTGATGAAGTCCGGCACGATGCCGGTCTTGAGCATGGCCTTGGCGATGCTGAAGAATTCCCAGGGATGGCCCACGCACAGCTTGATGCCGACCGGCTTGCCGCCGGAGAGGCCGCGCAGCTTCTCGATGAATTCCAGCAGCCCGACCGGTGTGGAGAAGGACGAGTGCACGGCCGGAGAGATGCAATCGACCCCCATCGGGATGCCGCGCGTGGCGGCAATCTCCGGCGTGATCTTGGCCGCCGGAAGCACGCCGCCGTGCCCGGGCTTGGCGCCTTGCGACAACTTCACCTCGATCATCTTGATCTGTGGCGACTGCGCCTGGGCCGTGAATTTTTCTTCATTGAAGCTGCCGTCCGCGTTGCGGCAGCCGAAGTAACCGGAGGCGATCTGCCACACCAGGTCGCCGCCGAATTCGCGGTGGTATTCCGAGACCGAACCCTCGCCGGTGTCGTGGGCAAAATTGCCTTTTTTCGCCCCCTGGTTGAGGGCGCGGATGGCATTGGCCGAGAGCGAGCCGAAGCTCATGGCCGAGACGTTGAAGACCGACATCGAATACGGCTGTGCCCGGTCGCCACCGACCATCACGCGGAAATCGTGGCTGGCGATCTTGGTCGGGGAGAGCGAATGGCCTATCCATTCATGGCCGGCCTGCTGCATGTCCAGCTCGGTGCCGAAGGGGCGGCTGTCGACATCGGCCTTGGCACGCTGGTAGACGACGCTGCGCTTCTTGCGGGAGAAGGGGCGGCCATCCATTTCGTCTTCAAAGAAGTACTGGCGCAGTTCCGGCCGGATGGCCTCGAACATGAAGCGGAAGTGGCCGATCAGCGGATAGTTGCGCAACACGGCGTGCCGCCGCTGCACCAGATCGTGGACGCCGACCACGCTCAAGACCAGGGGAATGAGCGGCCACCCCCAGCCGATACCAAGGGTCGCCGCCAGGACCACCAAGGCCAGGGTCAGCGCGATCACCGCCCAGAACACGAAATACCGATTTGCCCACATAGAAGAGTCCGCTAGTTGTCAGGATGAAACCGGCACCGGCCGAAGGCCATGGTCGGGTTTGCAAGGATTCTACCGCCCGGGCTCAACAGTCGTGCGCGACGAAGTGAAGGGTTTTTCCTGCCGATATGGCGGGACTGGCCGCGATACTGCCCGGCAAGCCCGCTGCTTGCGCAGTGGCATCCTTATTGCTTTGACGTATCTTCCTGCCAGGCAGCGTGGGGAACGCTGCTCTGTGCATCAATGAACTCCACTATCACAGCGCGCCTGCTTGTCCGAGGCCGGAGACACGATGTCGTTATGAAAACAGTTGCTTCACGAGGCGCATCGGCGGCCTCTTCCTCCTCTTCGCGCCCTGCGGCGCGGGCGCTGTGCCGCCAGGATGCCGCGCAGAGCCAGGCGGTGCTGGCCATGGCGCGCCCGCCGCGCCTGCTGGAGACGCTGCTGGCCAATCTCGACGGCATGGTCTACCGCTGCCGCGATGATGCCCACTGGACGCTGGAATTCGTCAGCGAAGGCTGTCATGCCTTGACCGGCTATGCCCCCGAGGACCTGTTGCTCAACAGCCGCATCTCCTTCCTGCAACTGACCCATCCGGAAGACCGCGCGTTGGTGCGCAGCCATATCGACACCTGCATGCGCGAGCGGCGTCGCATCGACATCGAATACCGCATCGTTCACGCCGATGGCAGCCTGCGCTGGGTGTGGGAGCGTGGCGTCGGGCTGTACAACGCGGCCGGCAAGGTGGAGGCGATGGAAGGCTTCCTGCAGGACGTGACCGAGCGCAAGGAAGCGGCCCAGGCGCTGCAGGAGGCCGAGCGCCGTTATCGCAGCATCTTCGAGAACGCCATCGAAGGCGTGTTCCAGACCACGCCCGATGGCACCTACATCGCGGTCAACCCGGCGCTGGCGCGCATCTACGGCTATCACTCGCCGGAAGACCTGATCGTCGGCCTGCGCGACATCAGCCACCAGCTGTATGTCGAACCGGAGCGCCGTACGGAATTCATGCGCCTGATGGAGCAGCATGGCTCGGTCTCCAATTTTGAGTCTCGCGTGTACCGGCGCGACGGCGACATCATCTGGATCTCCGAGAACGCCCGCGCCGTCTATGACGACAGCGGCGCGCTGGTCTGTTACGAGGGTACCGTGGAGGCCATCACCGAGCGCAAGCTTTATGAAGCCGAAATGCGCCATCAGGCCACCCACGATGCACTCACCGGATTGCCCAATCGCAACATGCTGCATGAGCACCTGCAGCGCGCCATTCAGGTGGCGCGGCAGAAGGGTGGACTGACGGCGGTGGTATTCGTGGATCTTGACCAGTTCAAGTTCATCAATGACAGCCTGGGTCATCAGGTCGGCGACGAATTGCTCAAGACCGTGGCGCAGCGTCTGCAAGCCTGCCTGCGGGATACCGACATGGTGGCGCGCCAGGGGGGCGACGAATTCGTGCTGGTGCTGCAGAACCAGACCGGTGGCGAGCTGGGCATCGCCGAAGTGATGCAGCGCATCCTGGCCGCCGTGGCACGGCCCTGGCAGGCGGGCGACCGCGAGTTTCAGGTCACGGCCAGCATCGGGGTGAGCCGCTATCCGGTCGATGGCAAGGATGTCGAGACCTTGCTGAAACAAGCCGATTCGGCCATGTACCGGGCCAAGGAGCAGGGGCGCAACAATTTCCAGTTCTTCGCGCCGTGGATGGACACCCAGGTCAGCAATCGCCTGGAGATGCTCATCAATCTGCGCCGCGCGCTGGATCAGGAAGAATTCAAGCTCTATTACCAGCCCAAGCTGAGTTTGAAAGATGGCAGCGTGATCGGTGCCGAGGCGCTGATCCGCTGGCAGTCGCCGGAGCAGGGCATGGTGCCGCCCGACCGCTTCATCCCCTTCGCCGAAGAAGCCGGCCTGATCGTGCCGATCGGAGAATGGGTGCTGCGTACCGCCTGCCACCAGAACAAGCGCTGGCAAGAGGCCGGATTGCCGCCTATCCCTGTGGCGGTGAACCTGTCGCCACGGCAGCTGAACCAGAGCCTGCCGGAATTCGTTTCCGGCGTGCTGGAGCAGAGCGGCCTGGCGGCCTCCTGCCTGGAGCTGGAAATCACCGAGAACGTGGTCATGAAGGATGCCGAGAAGAGCGTGGCTACCCTGCACGCCCTGAAGCGCCTGGGTCTGCAGATTTCTGTCGATGACTTCGGGACCGGCTATTCCAGCCTCTCGTACCTGCGCCGCTTCCCGGTGGATGCCCTGAAGATCGACAAGTCCTTCGTGCGCGACATTGCGCGCGATGCCGACAGTGCGGCCATCGTCAAAGCCGTCATCTCGCTGGCCCATATCCTGAACTTGCGTGTCATTGCCGAGGGCGTGGAGGATGAGCAGCAACATGCTTTCCTGAAGGAAAATGCATGTGACGAAGTGCAGGGTTATTTCTTCGGCAAGCCCATGGCGGTAGAGGATTTCACCGCCTGGATGAGCCGGCAGGCGCAAAGTGGTCAGGCATGCAAATAATTGTCCGCAGGCTGCAACAGGCTGCATCCCCGCAAATCTTTGTGCTACACTCCGCGCAGTACTTTTGATGCCTTGCGCCCCGACCGCCGCAGCCTGTGCGGCCAACAAAGGCTCCATGACGCAAGGCCGGTAGTTGAAAAGGTGCAGGTCGGCCGTCCGCAACCCCGCGACATGACGGCTTTGCGAAAGCGCGAGTCCTCCGCGACGCCGATTTGCCCGGGTCTTAGATTCCAGCTCATTCAATCTCCAAACACCGGAAGGCAGCGCCGCCGCATCCAGCACTGCGCAAGACTTGCCGTATCTGGCCCGTTTCAGCTTTCGCTGCAGGCCGGACTGGCTGCAGCCGTAGCGCCGGAGACCAGCTGCAAGCCGAACTTTGTTAACAACAAGACGCACAAGAGTGGTACATGAATATTGCTGAGGCCAAGAAAGTCCTCGAAACTGCATTGCTTTGCACGCATGAGCCCCTGTCGATCAATGATCTGAAGAAGCTGTACGTCGATCCCGAGAGCGAAGAGAGCAGCGACATCAATGCCGAGATGATCCGGCAGATGCTCGATGAACTGCGCACCGAATGGGCCGACAAGGGGGTGGAAGTGGTCAGCCTGTCGACCGGCTGGCGCTTCCAGAGCCGCAAGGAGATGAAGGTCTACCTGGAGCGCCTGAATCCGGAAAAGCCGCCGAAATACACCCGGGCCACGCTGGAAACGCTGGCCATCATCGCCTACCGCCAGCCGGTCACGCGCGGTGACATCGAGGAGATTCGCGGTGTGGCGGTCAATACCCAGACCATTCGCATGCTGGAAGACCGGGGCTGGATCGAATCGATCGGCCATCGCGACGTACCGGGCCGGCCGGCGCTGTTTGCCACGACCCGCAAGTTCCTGGATGACCTGGGCTTGAGTTCGCTGGAAGAATTGCCGCCGCTGCAGCAGGTCAGCGGCGAAGCTGCCGCCCAGGGCGCGCTGCTGGAATTGCAGGCGCTGGAAGGCGGCGTGGCGGCCCTGGCCGAAGCGGAGCAGGAAGAGGGCGAGGACGCAGGCGCGGCCGAAGCGCTTGATTCCGCTGCCACTGTCGAAGCAACTGAAACAAATGAAATAACTGAAGCCGCCGAGGCAGAAGCGCCGGCACAGGATGATCCTGCTGACGACCTTGAAATGCCCGCGGCTGGAGAGCTCGCCGCAGAGGAGCTCCAGCAGACCGATATCGAAGCAGCCGCCGCCGGGGAAGAGCGTGCTGCAGGCAGTGAAGACGCTTCCCCAGAAGCGCAAGAACCTTTTGAACAAGACGTTGCCGTAACTGGCACGGACGCCACCGAAGCCGCCGGCGAAGCGGCAGGCGAGCACAACGACACCACCGAGCGGGCCGATCAGCGGGAAGATGACGCGCGTCCGCCACATCCAGATTCGAAGAATGAAGCCAACTAGTTCCAAAGACGAGACCCAGGTCGACCTGGCCGCGGCCGATGCCGCCGCATCCGACAAGCCGGTGAAAAAGCGTACCCGCAAGCCTGCGGCCAGCGCCGCACTGGCCGAGGCAGTCGCAGCCGCGCCGCAAGCGGCCGCTGACGAGGCTGCGCCGAAGAAGCGTGCGCCGCGAGCCAAGAAGGCTGCCGCCGATGAAGCTGCGCCGGCCCCGGCCGTCGCCGTCGCCGAGTCCGCACCCGCTCCCGAAAAGAAGCCGCGCGCCACCAAGCCGCGTGCCAAGAAGGCTGACGTGGCGGCCGACGCCCCGGCCGCCGAGGCACCCGCCCAGATGAGCCTGGCCATGGAGCCCGCACCCGCCGCTCCGGCCAAGCCCAAGCGCGCTGCCAAGCCCAAGGCTGCAGCACCCGAGGCGGCTGCGCCTGCACCGGCTGCACCTGAGCTGCCCAAGGTCATTGTCACCGTTGGTGAAGAAGTGGTTGCGCCGCCGGTCCTGCTGGATGCGCCCGTTGATCCGAATCGCGCCAAGCCCGCCCGCCGTGGCGTGCGCGGTCCGCGCGCCCTGCGCAACAACCGCGCTGCCCAGCGCGCTGCGGCCGGAGGCGGTGATGCTGCCCCTGCACATGGCAAGCACGAGGGCGATGCCGCTTCTGTTGCCGCCGTTGAGCGCCAGCCGCGCGGCCAGTTCGGCAAGAACAATGGCCAGCCCGGGCAGCAAGGCAAAAAGAATTTCGAGAAGAACGGCAAGAAGCCCAAGGCCCCGCAACTGGGTCTGCGCTCGGCCGAGCCGGTCGATGACATCTTCTCCTACGTGACCTCCGAGGCGTATGACCGTGACGAAGGCGCCAAGGCCGGTGGCCGCCAGCCGCACCAGATGCGCGGCAAGAACGGCCGCCGCGACCTGACCGCCGAGGACGACGCCCCCAAGCTGCACAAGGTGCTGGCTGACGCCGGCCTGGGTTCGCGCCGCGACATGGAAGAGCTGATCGTCGCTGGCCGCGTTTCGGTCAACGGCGAGCCGGCCCACATCGGTCAGCGCATCCTGCCTACCGATGCCGTGCGCATCAACGGCAAGCTGATCCAGCGCAAGGTGAGCAAGCGCCCGCCGCGCGTGCTGGTCTATCACAAGCCTTCGGGCGAGATCGTCAGCCATGCCGACCCGGAAGGCCGCAGCTCGGTGTTCGACCGCCTGCCGACCATGAAGGCCGGCAAGTGGCTGGCCGTGGGCCGCCTGGACTTCAATACCGAAGGCCTGCTGCTGTTCACCACCTCCGGTGACCTGGCCAACCGCCTGATGCACCCGCGCTACAACATCGAGCGTGAATACGCCGTGCGTACCCTGGGCGAGCTGGAAGAAGGCATGCGCCAGAAGCTGCTGTCGGGCGTGGAGCTCGATGACGGCCCGGCCCAGTTCTCGCGCATCGCCGATGGCGGTGGCGAAGGTGTGAACAAGTGGTATCGCGTGACCATCGGCGAAGGCCGCAACCGTGAAGTGCGCCGCATGTTTGAAGCGGTCGGCCTGACCGTGTCGCGCCTGATCCGTACCCGCTACGGTGCCATGACCCTGCCGCAGACCTTGAAGCGTGGTCGCTGGGAAGAGCTGGAAGAAAACGCCGTGCGCAACCTGATGGCAGCCTGTGGCCTGGAAAAGCAGGCCGGGGAAGCCAAGTCCGGCAACAGCGGCAACGCCGGTCACGCTGGCCGCGCCCAGAACAATGGTCCGCGTGGCAACGCCATGCAGAACAAGGGCCCGCAGAAGGGTCGCCAGGGCGGCAACGGTGGTAATGGCGGCAACTACGGCAACGGTGGTGGCTATGGCGGTGGCAACAAGGGTGGCCAGCCCAAGAGCCGCCAGCCGGATCCGCTGCAGACCGCACTGGGCTTCCCGGATGCCGGCAACCAGCGGCGCGGCAATCGCCCGCAACGCGGTGGCAACACCGCTGCGAACTACATGCTGGGCGGCCTGCCGGGCATGAATCGCCGTCGCGGCGGTCGCTGACGCTTTTCCTTGCTTGTCAGCAATGCTGCTGATGAGCAAGGTCTCCCTCGCAAGGCCAGCGGCGCGTGAAATGCATCAATGACGTTTTTTATGAACGTTTTTGTCGCTGCGATCGCAATTGACATCATTCCGGATTTGCTGTGAATAGCTGAATCGGTTATAATGTGTTAGTTAAACGCAACCTGCCGCGAATCGCATATGTGATAAATCATTGATAGATCCGCCTGCGCCATGATGGATGGAAGTGCGGTGGTTCGCGTGATGTGTGATCTCGCGTTGCGTGGGATAACAAAAGATGGGCAGATGCCCATTTTTTTTTTGCTGATCAATTTTAGATGTCCGCCTGCCCTCGCTGGCCAGGCGGCATCCTGATGGAGAAATAGTCTTGCAATTGCTGGAACTGATCGAATCCACCCTCGCGGGCCTGGGCTACGAACTGGTTGAGTTCGAGAAGGCGCCGCGCGGTCTGGTGCGCGTCTTCATCGATTTCCCGTTCGACCCTGAAGCAGAAGAAGCGCGTTCGATCACTGTCGAGGATTGCGAGAAGGCGACGCATCAGTTGCTACACGTCTTCACCGTGGAAAACGTGCTGTATGAACGCCTGGAAGTCTCCTCGCCCGGGCTGGACCGCCCCCTGAAGAAGTTCACTGACTTCGTGCGTTTCGTGGATTGCGAAGCCGTCGTCAAGTTGCGCGTGCCGCTGCCCGGCACGTCCAACCGCAAGACCTATGAAGGCGTGCTGCGCGAGCCGGAAGGCGAGGAACTGGTATTGGAATTTGAAGCAAACGATGGGTCGGCTGCCGTGTTGAATTTCACGCTGGCCGATGTGGATAAGGCACACCTGGTGCCGCAGGTCGATTTTAGGAGTCGCAAAGGATGAGTCGCGAAATTTTGTTGTTGGTCGATGCGCTGGCGCGCGAAAAGAACGTCGATAAGGAAGTCGTCTTCGGCGCACTGGAGCATGCGCTTGCGCAGGCTACCAAGAAGCGCTATGAAGGCGAGGTCGACATTCGCGTCTCGATCGATCGCGAAAGCGGCGAGTTCGAATCCTTCCGCCGCTGGCACGTGGTGCCCGACGAAGCGGGTCTGCAATTGCCTGACCAGGAAGTGCTGCTGTTCGAAGCCAAGGATCAATTCCCCGATATCGAAGTCGACGAATACATCGAAGATCCGATCGAGTCAGTCGAATTCGGCCGCCGTTTCGCGCAAGACACCAAGCAGGTCGTCCTGCAGCGCATCCGCGACGCCGAGCGCGAACAGATCCTGGCTGACTTCCTGGCCCGTGGCGATGCTCTGGTGACCGGCACCATCAAGCGCATGGAGCGCGGTGATGCCATCATCGAATCCGGCAAGATCGAAGCCCGCCTGCCGCGCGACCAGATGATCCCCAAGGAAAACCTGCGTATCGGCGACCGCGTGCGTGCCTACATCCTGCGCGTGGACCGCGGTGCCCGTGGCCCGCAGGTGATCCTGTCGCGTACCGCGCCGGAATTCATCATGAAGCTGTTCGAGCTGGAAGTGCCGGAAATCGAACAAGGCTCGCTGGAAATCAAGTCGGCTGCCCGTGACCCGGGCGTGCGCGCCAAGATCGCGGTCTACACCGCCGACAAGCGCATCGACCCCATCGGTACCTGCGTGGGCATGCGCGGTTCGCGCGTGCAGGCCGTGACCGGCGAACTGGGCGGCGAGCGCGTGGACATCGTGCTGTGGTCGGAAGACCCGGCGCAGTTCGTCATCGGCGCGCTGGCCCCGGCCAATGTGACCTCCATCGTGGTCGATGAAGAAAAACACGCCATGGATGTGGTGGTGGATGAAGAAAACCTCGCCATCGCCATCGGCCGCGGCGGCCAGAACGTGCGTCTGGCAGCCGAGCTGACCCGCTGGCAGATCAATATCATGACGGCCGAGGAATCGGCCGACAAGTCGGCGGCCGAGACCGCGCTGATCCGTACGCTGTTCATGGAAAAGCTCGATGTTGACCAGGAAGTGGCCGACATCCTGGTCGAGGAAGGTTTCTCGACCCTGGAAGAAATCGCCTACGTGCCGATCACCGAGATGCTCGAGATCGAATCGTTCGACGAAGAGACCGTCAATGAGCTGCGCAACCGCGCCCGCGACGCCCTGGTGACCGAAGCGATCGCCTCCGAAGAAGGCCTGGAAGGCATGGAAGAGGAGCTGATCAACTTCGAAGGCCTGGACCGTGTGCTGGCCGGCAAGCTGGGCCTGGCAGGCGTGAAGACGCTGCCGGCCTTCGCCGGCCTGGCTTATGACGAATTCGGCGCGATCCTGGCGCTGCCTTCCGAGCGCGCGCGCCAACTGATTGAAAATGCATTTGAAGATGTGACCGACGATGAAATGAAGCTCATCGATTCCAAATACGATGAGCGCGCCAAGGCCCTGCAGGCCAAGGCATGGAGCGCAGTCGAAGGCCGCTGAGAAGCGGAGCGTCTCCACATCATCTGCCGAGCCACATAGAAAAGAGGACTGAATGGCGAGTAACAACGTTGCCCAATTTGCCACCGAGCTTAAGATGCCCGCTGACCTGCTGCTGACCCAGCTGCGTTCGGCCGGTGTCGAGAAGAGCTCTGCATCCGACTCCCTGTCGAAAGAAGACAAGGACCGCCTGCTTGAACACCTGCGCCGTTCGCGCGGAGCCGCGCCGGAAGGCGAGAAGAAGAAGATCACGCTGACCCGCAAGGAAACCACCGAGATCAAGCAGGCCGATGCAACCGGCAAATCGCGCACGATCCAGGTGGAAGTGCGCAAGAAGCGCACCTTCATCAAGCGTGACGAGCCCGGTGCCGACGAGTCCGCAGCGCGTGCTGCGGCCCCTCAGCGCGACCCGGCCATCGAAGCGCAGGAACGTGAGCAGGAAGAGGCTCGCCGTCAGGCTGAACTGAAGGCCCAGCAAGAACGTCTGGCCCAGCTGGAGGCCGAACGCGCCGCCCAGGCCAAGGCTGCCGAGCTGGAACAGCAACGTGCCCGCGAAGAAGCCGAAGCCGAAGCCAAGCGCCAGGCTGCTGAAGCCGCCGCTGCGGCGGCCGAAGCCGAGAAGGCCAAGGCTGCTGCTGCGGCCAGCGCGAAGGCGCCCGCTGCGGCTGCCGCACAGGCCCCCGCCGTGGATCCGGCTGCGGAAGAAAAGAAGCGCGCTGCTGCTGAAGAAGCGAAGAAAAAGGCAGAAGCTGCCGCCAAGGAAGCCGCTGACCGTGCCGCCGCCGCTGACCGTGCGCGCAAGGCCGTGGAAGACGAAGTGGCCCAGATCAAGGCCATGATGAATGCGCCGCGTCGCGTCATCAAGGCACCGGAACCTGCACCGGCCCCGGCCAAGACCTCGGAAGGCACGCTGCACAAGCCGGCCACCGCGGCCAAGCCGGGTGAAAAGAAGGATGACAAGAAGCCCGCCGTGGCCGCAGACAAGAAGTCGATCAAGTCGGCCAATGTCTCCTCCACTTGGCAGGATGATGCCAAGAAGCGTGGTGCCGGCGGCATGAAGTCGCGTGGCGCCACCGGTGGCGGCGGCCGTGACGGCTGGCGTGCCGGCCCCAAGGGCCGTCGTCACTCGCATGGCGATGACCAGCGTGAAAGCAACTTCCAGGTGCCCACCGAAGCGGTGGTGCACGATGTCTACGTGCCCGAAACCATCACCGTGGCCGAAGTGGCCCACAAGATGGCGGTCAAGGCCTCCGAAGTCATCAAGCACCTGATGAAGCTGGGCCAGATGGTCACCATCAACCAGGTGCTGGATCAGGAAACCGCGATGATCGTGGTGGAAGAAATGGGCCACCGCGCCCATGCCGCCAAGCTGGACGATCCGGAAGCGCTGCTGGTCGAAGGCGAAGAACACGCCGACGCCGAAGCCACCCCGCGCGCACCGGTGGTCACCGTCATGGGTCACGTCGACCACGGCAAGACCTCGCTGCTGGACTACATCCGCCGCACCAAGGTGGCCTCGGGTGAAGCTGGCGGCATTACCCAGCACATCGGTGCCTACCACGTGGAAACCCCGCGCGGCATGATCACCTTCCTGGATACCCCGGGTCACGAGGCGTTTACCGCCATGCGTGCCCGTGGTGCCAAGGCCACCGACATCGTGATTCTGGTGGTGGCCGCCGACGACGGCGTCATGCCCCAGACCAAGGAAGCGATTGCCCACGCCAAGGCCGGCGGTGTACCGCTGGTGGTGGCCATCAACAAGATCGACAAGCCGGGTGCCAATCCCGACCGCGTCAAGCAGGAACTGATCGCCGAAGAAGTGGTGCCGGAAGAATACGGTGGCGATGCCCCGTTCATCCCCGTCTCCGCCAAGACCGGCGAAGGCATCGACTCGCTGCTGGAAAACGTCCTGCTGCAAGCCGAAGTGCTGGAACTGAAGGCACCGGTCGATGTGCCGGCCCGTGGCCTGGTGATCGAAGCCAAGCTGGACAAGGGCCGCGGCCCGGTGGCAACGATCCTGGTGCAGTCCGGTACCTTGAAGCGCGGCGACGTCGTGCTGGCCGGTTCGGCCTACGGCCGTGTGCGTGCGATGCTGGACGAAAACGGCAAGAACATCGCCGAGGCAGGCCCGTCCCTGCCGGTGGAAATCCAGGGCCTGACCGAAGTGCCCTCCGCCGGTGAAGAAGTGGTGGTCATGACCGACGAGCGCAAGGCGCGCGAAATCGGCCTGTTCCGCCAGGGCAAGTTCCGCGACGTGAAGCTGGCCAAGCAACAGGCCGCCAAGCTGGAAAACATGTTCGACCAGATGACCGAAGGCGAGGTCAAGAACCTGCCGATGATCATCAAGACCGACGTGCAAGGTTCCCAGGAAGCCCTGGTGCAGTCGCTGCAGAAACTGTCGACCGCCGAAGTGCGCGTCCAGGTGGTGCACGCTGCAGTGGGTGGCATCAGCGAAAACGACGTCAACCTGGCCGTCGCTTCGAAGGCTGTCATCATCGGCTTCAACACCCGTGCCGATGCCTCGGCGCGCAAGCTGGCCGAAGCCGCTGGCGTGGACATCCGTTACTACAACATCATCTATGATGCGGTGGACGAGGTGAAGGCCGCGATGTCGGGCATGCTGTCCCCGGAAAAGCGCGAACAGGCGCTGGGCCTGGTGGAAATCCGCCAGGTGTTCGTGGTCAGCAAGGTCGGCTCGATCGCCGGCTGCTACGTGCTCGAAGGCCTGGTCAAGCGTGGCTCGCAAGTGCGCCTGCTGCGCAACAACGTGGTGGTGTGGACCGGCGAACTGGATTCGCTCAAGCGCTTCAAGGACGACGTCAAGGAAGTCAAGTCGGGCTTCGAGTGCGGTCTCTCGCTCAAGGGCTACAACGACATCGAAGTGGGCGATCAGCTCGAAATCTTCGAAGTCCAGGAAGTCGCCCGTACCCTGTAATGCAATACGCCGGCGTATCGTTCGCGATGCGCCGGCTTCACTGGCAAGATCCGTCGCAGCAACGCGGGAATCCTCCCGCCACGCCCTCGGCGGATTGTTTTTTTAAAGCATGGCAAAACACAGCAAATCCATTCCCGGACGCGGCTTGCGCGTCGCCGACCAGATCCAGCGGGACCTGTCGGAGTTGATCGCCTTCGAGCTGAAGGATCCGCGGGTGGGCATGATCACCATTACCGAAGTGCAGGTCACCCCGGACTACGCGCACGCCAAGGTCTTCTTCACCACGCTGGTGGACAACCCGGACGCGATCAAGAACACCCTGGCCGGCCTGCGCAAGGCGGGCGGTTACCTTCGTACCCAGCTGGGCCGCAGGCTGACCATCCACACCCTGCCGGAACTGCATTTCGTGCACGACAACTCGACCGCACGCGGCATTGAAATGTCGCGCCTGATCGACGAAGCCAACGCCACCCGCGCCAAGGATTCGGACGACGAGGCTTGATGACGGGCGGTTCTTTTCCCTTTGCATTGCAGTTTTCTTCACACTTTTCACGCCGGTCTGCGTTTCCCTTCAGCGGGGCGTGGGCCGGTCTTGCATTTCATGGCCGACGATACGACGGCGGACATTGGTTCCGCTTCCCCTGAACCGCCGCAGCCGCGCGCCAAGCGTGGCCAGCAGGCGCGCACGCCGCGTGCGCCGCGCGTGCCGGTGCATGGCGTGCTGTTGCTGGACAAGCCGGTCGGCTTGTCCTCCAACGACGCCCTGATCCGCGCCAAGCGCATGCTCAATGCGCCCAAGGCGGGACACACCGGCACCCTGGATCCGTTCGCCACCGGCCTGTTGCCGCTGTGCTTCGGCGAAGCCACCAAGTTCTCGCAGGACTTGCTGGAAGCCGACAAGACTTACGAGGCCCTGGTCCACCTGGGCGTGCGCACCGATACCGGCGACACCGAAGGCCAGGTCATCAGCGAGCGCGCCGTTGAGGTCAGCTTGTCGCAGATCGAAGCGGCGCTGGCGCAGTTCCGTGGCCCCATCAGCCAGGTGCCGCCCATGCACTCGGCCTTGAAGCGCGACGGCAAGCCCTTGTACGAATATGCGCGCGCCGGCATCACGCTGGAGCGCGAAGCCCGTAACGTCACCATCCACGCCCTGGAACTGCTGGACTATCAAGCCCCCATGCTGCGCATCCGCGTCACTTGCAGCAAAGGGACATATATCCGCGTGCTGGGTGAAGATATTGGCGAAGTACTGGGCTGTGGGGCGCACCTCAATGCCCTGAGACGCACTGGAGTCGGCGCTCTCACGCTCGATGGCGCAGTCACGCTGGAGACCTTCGACGCCGCCGCTGAGCTGGAGGCCCGCAAGGCCTTGCTGCTGCCGGTGGACGGCCTCTTGCGCAGCTTCCCGGCGGTGCAGCTCAGCGATGAACTGGCGCGCCGCTTCCTGCACGGCCAGCGCTTGCCGCTGGGCAAGGAAGGCGTGGCGGTGCCGGAGCAGACCGGCCGCGTCCGCGTCTATCGCAGTTCGGACGCCGCCTTGCTGGGCACCGGACTGTTGCAGGAATACGCCATCCTGGCCCCCGAAAGGCTGGTGTCCACCGCCTGAGGACAGATAGCGTCAAACGGCTCTCAGCCGAGCCTTGCGGGGTAGCCCGCAAGGCTCGGCAAGCCGTTGATAACACAGGTTTTTCCAAAGTTCATGCGTCGCAACATGCTATAATGCGCGCCTCCCGAGATTCGGCATTCCCAACCACATTCACCATGTCAAACAATATCCGCGCAATTCGCAACATCGCCATCATCGCCCACGTTGACCACGGCAAGACCACCCTGGTGGACCAGCTGCTGCGTCAGTCCGGCACCTTCCGCGACAACCAGCAAGTGGACAACCGCGTGATGGACTCCAACGACATCGAAAAGGAACGCGGCATCACCATCCTGTCGAAGAACTGCGCGGTGGAATACAAGGGCACCCACATCAACATCGTCGACACCCCGGGCCACGCCGACTTCGGCGGTGAGGTCGAGCGCGTGCTGTCGATGGTGGACTCGGTGCTGCTGCTGGTGGATGCGCAGGAAGGCCCGATGCCGCAGACCCGCTTCGTGACCCGCAAGGCACTGGCCCTGGGCCTGAAGCCCATCGTCGTCCTGAACAAGATCGACCGTCCGGGCGCACGCGCCGAGTGGGCCATCAACGCCACTTTCGAACTGTTCGACAAGCTGGGCGCCACCGAAGAGCAGCTGGACTTCCCCGTGATCTACGCCTCAGGCCTGAACGGCTACGCCAGCCTGGATCCGGAAACGCGCGAAGGCAACATGGAGCCGCTGTTCGACGCCATCCTGAAGTACGTCCCGGCCCGCAAGGATGACCCGGACGCGCCGCTGCAACTGCAGATCACCTCGCTGGAATACTCTTCCTACGTCGGCAAGATCGGCGTGGGCCGCATCCTGGCTGGCCGCGTCAAGGGCGGTCAGGACGTGGTGTGGATGAATGGTCCGGAAGATAAGCCCACCAAGGCCCGCATCAACCAGGTGCTGACCTTCAAGGGCCTGGAGCGCGTGCTGGTCGATGAAGCCCTGGCTGGCGACATCGTCCTGATCAACGGTATCGAAGAAATCGGCATCGGCTCCACCATCTGCGCGCCGGATGCCCCCAACGGCCTGCCGATGCTGAAGGTGGATGAACCGACCCTGACCATGAACTTCATGGTCAACACCTCGCCGCTGGCTGGCCGCGAAGGCAAGTTCGTCACCACCCGCCAGATCCGCGACCGCCTGGAAAAGGAACTGAAGTCCAACATGGCGCTGCGCGTGGTACAGGCCGAAAACGACGACTCGACCTACGAAGTGTCGGGCCGTGGCGAATTGCACCTGACCATCCTGATCGAAAACATGCGCCGTGAAGGCTTCGAGCTGGCTGTCTCGCGTCCGCGCGTGGTGTTCCGCATGGTCGACGGCGTGCGCGAAGAGCCGTACGAAAACCTGACCGTCGATGTCGAAGAAACCCACCAGGGCGGCGTCATGGAAGAACTGGGCCGCCGCCGTGGCGACCTGCAGAACATGGAGCCGGACGGCAAGGGCCGTGTGCGCCTGGAATACCACATCCCGGCGCGTGGCCTGATCGGCTTCCAGGGGGAATTCATGACCCTGACCCGCGGCACCGGCCTGATGAGCCACGTCTTCGACGACTACAAGCCGGTCGACACGACCAAGGGTGAACTGGCCGGCCGTCGCAACGGCGTGCTGATCTCCCAGGACGACGGCGCTGCCGTGGCCTACGCACTGTGGAAGCTGCAGGATCGCGGCCGCATGTTCGTCAGCCACAACGACCCGGTGTATGAAGGCATGATCATCGGTATCCACTCGCGTGACAACGACCTGGTCGTGAACCCGATCAAGGGCAAGCAGCTGACCAACGTGCGCGCTTCCGGTACCGATGAAGCGGTGCGCCTGGTGCCGCCGATCGAACTGTCGCTGGAATACGCGGTGGAATTCATCGAAGACGACGAACTGGTCGAAGTGACCCCGAAGAGCATCCGCCTGCGCAAGCGTCACCTGAAGGAACACGAGCGCAAGAAGGCGTCGCGCGAAGAATCCATTTGATTCGTTAGTATGGAAGGGCAGTCGCTGGATGGGCTGCCTGCAGTGGGGAACGGGAAATGGCAGGCTGGGCTGGTGGTGATATCTGGTTGGTGAATAACTGATATCAGCATAAAAAAGCAGACAGCCATGATGCACTGCCATATAGTTACACCTGTCTCCTCCAATTTCCTCCTAAAGAATTGGATTCAAGCCCGCAACTTCGGTTGTGGGCTTTTTTTTTGCCTTTCGGCGCGAAGGCTTGCTGCTGTGGGTGTCAGGCCTGCCGGGCGGGGGAAAATGAAGCTGTTTGCTTCCGTTCACCGGTGTGTGAGATGAACGTTTGTCCAAGATCGTTTGCGATGCGCTGTTTTTGTGCATTGCGAAATGACGGCTGCCGGATTGTGGTGCAGAATCGTGTCCGTTGTACGAAAAATCCTATCTCGAAGAGGATAGAGGGGACACCAGCCCGCAATGCGCAAGCCTTGCGGGCTTTCTATTTGCCGCTGCGGCTGATCCCGGGCGCCAGGAGGGGGATGTGAACCTTCCTTCGTCTCCTGCGCCGCATAGCCACCTGCCATCCGCTTTCCGGTGCGCATCCCAGAACCTTGAATGAAGCATTTCGTCTTTTTATGAAGAAAGCCCTGCCTCCGCGTACGCTGTCGGTCGCTCCCATGATGGACTGGACCGACCGCCACTGCCGCGTCTTCCATCGCCAGATCACCCGCCACACCTGGCTGTATACCGAGATGGTCACCACCGGTGCGCTGCTGCATGGGGATGTGCCGCGCCATCTGGATTTCGACGAGCAGGAACATCCGGTCGCCCTGCAGCTGGGCGGCAGCGAGCCGTCCGACCTGGCGCACAGCGCCAAACTGGGTGAGCAATGGGGCTATGACGAGATCAACCTGAACTGCGGCTGCCCGTCCGAGCGCGTCCAGAAGGGGGCTTTCGGCGCCTGTCTGATGGGCGAGCCCACGCTGGTGGCCGATTGCGTCAAAGCCATGAAGGATGCGGTCTCCATCGACGTGACCGTGAAGCACCGCATCGGCATCGATGACGTGCAATCCTATGAGTTCGTGCGCGATTTCGTCGGCCAGATTGCTGAGGCCGGCTGCAAGACCTTCATCGTGCATGCCCGCAATGCCATCCTCAAGGGCCTGAGTCCCAAGGAAAATCGCGAGATCCCGCCGCTGAAGTATCACTACGCCTATCAGCTGAAGCAGGATTTCCCGGAGCTGGAAATCCTCATCAACGGCGGTATCAAGACCCTGCCCGAGATCGATGAGCATTTGAAGCATGTGGACGGCGTCATGCTGGGCCGCGAGGCGTATCACAACCCCTATCTGATGGCGTCCTTCGATGCCCGCTATTACGGTGATCTGGACGGCGGCCGCCAGCCCAGCCGGGCCGAGGTGATCGAGGCCATGTTGCCCTACATCAAGCGCCAGCTGGAATTGCACGGCGACAATGGCCGCGGCCTGCGCTTGAACAGCATCACCCGTCACATGCTGGGCCTGCTGACCGGCATGCCTGGTGCGCGCGCTTTTCGCCAGACCTTGTCGGATTCCAAGCGCCTGGCCTTGGGCGACCCGGCTCTGTTGCTGGAAGCGCTGCAACGCACGCAGGCGGCCCAGGCGGCACAAATCGCCTGAATGGCCTGAATCGCCGGATTGGCGTAATTGGCCAGCGGAAGAGGCCCGCAATCCTTTAAAATAGCGGGTTCCAATTGGGAAAAGAGCGCGAACATGCCACTTGCTACAACCGAAGAAATCGTCGCCGAACTCCGTGCCGGCCGCATGGTGATTCTGGTCGATGAAGAAGACCGCGAAAACGAAGGGGACCTGGTGCTGGCCACCGACTTCGTCACGCCCGAAGCCATCAATTTCATGGTCACGCATGCGCGTGGCCTGGTCTGCCTGACGCTGACCGAAGAGCACGTGGACCAGCTCGACCTGCCGCTGATGGCCACCCGCAACGGCACGCCCTACGGCACCAATTTCACCGTCTCCATCGAGGCTGCGGAAGGCGTGACTACCGGCATCTCCGCCGCCGACCGCGCGCGCACGATCCAGGTAGCCGCCTCCAAGGGCGCCAAGCCGTCGGATCTGGTGCAGCCGGGCCACATCTTCCCGCTGCGCGCACAAAAGGGCGGGGTGCTGATGCGCGCCGGCCACACCGAAGCCGGTTGCGACCTCACTGCCATGGCCGGCCTGACGCCTGCTTCCGTGATCTGCGAGATCCTGAAGGATGACGGCACCATGGCGCGCCTGCCGGACCTGCTGGAGTTCGCCGAAAAACACAAACTGAAGATCGGTACCATCGCCGACCTGATCCATTACCGCAGCCGCAACGAAAGCATCATCGAGCGCGTGGCCGAGCGCGAGATGCAGACTGCCCACGGCAGCTTCAAGGCCATCGCCTACCGCGACACCCCCTCGGGCGGTGCGCACCTGGCGCTGGTGCGTGGCGACATCCAGCCCGGCCGCGAAACCCTGGTGCGCGTGCACCAGCCGGTCTCCATCCTGGACCTGCTCGAAGCCGGCGTGACCACTCACTCGTGGAACCTGACCGCCGCCATGAAGGCGGTGCAGGAAGCCGAGTCCGGCGTGATCGTGCTGCTCAACTGCGAAGAATCGGCGCAGCAGATGTTCGACCAGTTCGGCGCACTCAACAAGGTCGGCACGCCCGAGGCTGCCAAGCCCAGCCGCGCGGACCGGATGGACCTGCGCACCTATGGTATCGGCGCGCAGATCCTGAGGGATCTCGGCGTGTGCAAGATGAAGCTGCTGGCCAGCCCGCGCAAGATGCCGTCGATGACCGGCTTCCAGCTGGAAGTGACCGGTTACCAGGCACGCGAAGGTGCGTGAGCGCACGGCTCCGGCTATCAAGAATTACGCAAGTCAACCTATCAAGAAGGAACAGCCATGACCATCGGAACCTATGAACCAGACTTCAATGGCGAGAGCTTGCGCATCGGTATCGTCCAGGCGCGCTTCAACGAAGACGTCTGCCACGGCCTGCTGGCCGCCTGCCTGGCTGAGCTGAAGCACCTCGGCGTGGCCGACGAGGACATCCTGCACGTGACCGTGCCGGGTGCCCTGGAAATCCCCCTGGCGCTGCAGAAGATGGCCGAGACCGAACAGTTCGACGCCCTGATCGCCCTGGGTGCCGTCATCCGTGGCGAGACCTATCACTTCGAGCTGGTCTCCAACGAATCCGGTGCCGGCATCACCCGCATCGGACTGGATTTCGGCCTGCCCATCGCCAACGCCGTGCTGACCACCGAGAACGACGAGCAAGCCGAAGTCCGCATGGCCGAGAAGGGCGCTGACGCGGCCCGCGTGGCGGTGGAGATGGCCAACCTGTCCATCGTGCTGGAAGAACTCGGCCAGGCCACCGAAGAAGAATAATTCACGGGCAGTGGCGGGATGCACATCCCGCTGCCGCCCCCGCCGGCCCGCGCCGGCACTCGCATTCATTTGTTTCAGTTATCCAAGGCTCAGGCCGCATTCATCATGTCGAACAAAACTCCACACGCCAATTCGAACAAGAACCGCACCCCGCGCCATCGCGCGCGCGAGTTCGCGTTGCAGGGCTTGTACCAGTGGCTGCTCAACCACGAGGACGCGGGTGCCATCGAAGCCCACATCCGCGAAGCCCACGGTTTCGACAAGGCCGACGCCGAGCACTTCGATACCCTGCTCACCGGCGCCATCCGTGACGCCGAAAAGCTGCGTGCAGCGCTGGAGCCACTGATCGACCGTCCCATCAAGGAGCTGTCGCCGGTGGAACACGCCGCGCTGCTGATCGGTGCTTACGAGCTGCAGAACCACATCGAGATCCCCTACAAGGTGGTCATCAACGAAGCCGTTGAACTGACCAAGTCCTTCGGCGGCATCGATGGTCACAAGTACGTCAACGGCGTGCTGGACCGTTTCGCGGCCCAGGCACGCGCCACCGAAGTGGAAGCGGCCGGTCGCCGCTGACCGGCTCCGTGCCGGCGCTTTGCTCGTTTTTCGGACGGCACAGCAGAGGCGGTCGCCGTCTTGTCTTTTTTTGCCCATGTTGTCTGGAATTAGCGCATGAACCTGAACCAGCTTGCTTCACGTTTGCAGCACATCGCTCCCTTCCATGTGATGGAATTGTCCAAGAAGGCCGATATCCTGGCCCAGCAGGGACGTGACCTGATCCACATGGGCATCGGCGAGCCCGATTTCACCGCGCCGCCCGCCGTGGTCGAGGCCGCTACCCGCGCCATGGCCGAAGGCAAGATGCAGTACACCTCGGCCACCGGCCTGCCGGCCCTGCGTACGGCCATCTCGCAGCACTATCGCAGCGTCTACGGCCTGGAGATCGCGCCGGAACGCATCGTCATCACCGCCGGGGCCTCGGCCGCGCTGTTGCTGGCCTGTGCCGCGCTGGTGGAGCGCGACAGCGAAGTACTGATGCCCGACCCCAGCTATCCCTGCAACCGCCATTTCGTGGCGGCCTTCGAGGGACGCGCCAAGCTCATCGCCAGCGGGCCGGAACATCGCTTCCAGCTGTCGGCGCAGATGGTGCGCGAGCACTGGGGTGACAAGACGCGCGGCGTGCTGCTGGCTTCGCCTTCCAATCCCACCGGCACGTCCATCGAACCTGATGAGTTGCGCGCAATCCTGGGCGAAGTACGCCAGCGCGGCGGCTTTACCATCGTCGATGAGATCTACCAGGGCTTGTCCTATGAAGGTGCGCCGTTCTCGGCGCTGTCGCTGGGCGAGGACGTGGTGGTCATCAACAGCTTCTCCAAGTATTTCAACATGACCGGCTGGCGCCTGGGTTGGCTGGTGCTGCCGCCGGCCCTGGTGCCGCAGGTCGAGAAGCTGGCGCAGAACCTGCTGATCTGTGCATCCTCGATTGCCCAGCATGCCGCCGTGGCCTGCTTTACGCCCGAGACCCTGGCCATCTACGAAGAACGCAAGGCCGAGTTCAAGCGCCGCCGCGACTACATCGTGCCGGCGCTGGAAAGCCTGGGCTTCACGGTACCGGTCGTTCCCGACGGTGCCTTCTATGTTTATGCTGATTGCAGCGCGCTGTCCGACGATGCCGACCAGCTCAGCCTGGACATGCTCAACGAGGCCGGCGTGGTGCTGGTGCCAGGGCTGGATTTCGGGCCCTTCACGGCGCGCCGCTACATCCGCCTGTCTTATGCGACGTCGATGGAAAAGCTGCAGGAAGCCGTAGCGCGTCTGCGTGTGTTCTTCGACGGACGTCGCAAGGCGGCCTGAAGCACGGAACGAGAAGACGCAAAAAAAGGAGCCCGAGGGCTCCTTTTTTCATGCGTTCTGAATACCGGTAATATTCACATCGCAACACGCCAAACTGCACAAACAATATTACAGGGCAGCGAGTTGTTCTTCCGTCTTGGGCTTGGCCGCCGAGGCTACGTTGTTGGCCGTTGGCTTCGGCTGATCGGCGCTGGCCGACACACCCGAGGCCGGCGGCAGCTTGACGGTGGCCGTGGTGTAGATGGAGACGTTCTTGCCCATCGCCACTTGCTTCAGGTTCTGGTATTCGGACAGCACCTTGATGCCATAGCCGCCATCATTGGCCATGTCAGCCGCACCCACGTAGCTCTTCAGGCCGGCTTCCACCGAACCGCCACGGGTGACATATTCCTTCAGGATCTGCGAACCGACACGGATGTTGGCCACCGGATTGAGGGCCGCCTTGATGCCGCCCAGTTCCTGGAATTTGTCGTGGTGCACCTTGGACATCACCTGCATCAGGCCCTGCGCACCCATCGGGCTTTCGGCGAAGGGATTGAAGCGCGATTCGATGGCGATCACCGACAGGATCAGCAGCGGATCGAGCTTGATGTCGCGCGCCGTCAGGTAAGCCGCCGACACCAGCATGTCAGCAGCATCGCTTGCTACGCGATAGCGCTTGGCCAGCCAGTTGGTCACCAGCTTCTGCTGGCGCGGATTGCCGATCAACTGGCGTTCCTCAGGCGACAGGGCCTGGGCGGGTGCGGGTGCCGTAGCCTGCTGCACCGAGCTGGCAGCTGCTGCGCCCGCCAGGGCGCTCACGGTAGCGACCGGTGCGGTGGGTGCCATCAGGTCAGCCAGCGCCGGAGCGGCGGGAGCGTCGGCTTCCGCGACCTCTTCAGCAGCATCCGAGAAGGGCGACATGCTGATCAGCTTGTCGGCCAGGTCGGGGTTGAAGAACATCAGGCCCAGTACGAACAGCGCGGCCATACCCAGAATCGTCAGCAGACGATGGGCGATGCCGAAAAATTGGGCAATGCGCGGGTTCCCGGAGAGATTCCGGAAATCCACGCGGCGAACCATCTGCGAGGTGCCCGCTAAAGGCGCCTCGGAAGCTTGGTTGGACATTGAACCTCCTGCGTTATTGCGGCAAAAACAGGGCGCGCCTGGCCAAGAAGTGAAGACCAAACGGCTGAACTGTCGTCGCTGCAATCTATTACGTTACCGTCGCAAGGCGTTACGGCAAGGCCATCCGCGAGGCCTGCTGGCCCTGCCGTCGGATGGCATGTTTCGGGGGGTAGGGCTGACGCCCTGGACACACTTCTTGAGTTGCTGGGACCCCGGATCCCTGGATACCTTGCTTGGCTCGACTGTTTTCGATCAAGCCTCTACGAGCCCACGGCTCACCTCTTCGGTTTAGAGTGGGCGCATTGTAGAAGCCACTTTATATCGAGTCAATACTATGAAAATAGTTCTTTATAACTTTTGTGTATCATATTGCGCGTGGCCTTCCTTCAAAAATCAATAGAATCAAGCGTTTGCCGGGGTTACTTGAGCCGGCTGTGATGCAAAAAGAAATTTGTTAAAAAGTATGAAATACACTGATTTACGCGATTTTATTTCTCAGTTGCAACAAAAAGGTGAGCTCAAGCGTGTCTCGCACCCGGTGTCGTCGCATCTTGAGATGACCGAAATCGCCGACCGCACCCTCCGTGCGGAAGGTCCGGCGCTCCTTTTTGAGCAGGTCGACAAGAAAAATATCCCGGTGTTAGCGAATCTTTTCGGTACACCGCATCGTGTGGCCCTGGGAATGGGGGCCGACAGCATCAGCGAACTGCGCCGCATCGGCCATCTGCTGGCGCGCCTGAAGGAGCCTGAGCCGCCCAAGGGCATCAAGGATGTGCTGGATCTGGGCGGGCTGGTGAAGTCGCTGTGGGACATGGCCCCCAAGGAGCGCGGCTCGGCCCCCTGCCAGGATGTGGTGTGGGAAGGCAAGGAGGTGGATCTGTCGCGCCTGCCGATCCAGCACTGCTGGCCGGGCGACATCGCGCCGCTCATCACCTGGGGCCTGGTCATCACCAAGGGCCCGAACAAGAAGCGCCAGAACCTGGGCATCTATCGCCAGCAGGTGTTGGGGCCGAACAAGGTCATCATGCGCTGGCTGGCCCATCGCGGCGGTGCGCTGGACTTCCGTGAGCACTGCATTGCCAACCCCGGCAAGCCCTATCCGATCGCCGTGGCCTTGGGTGCCGATCCCGCCACTATATTAGGTGCAGTCACGCCGGTGCCGGACAGCCTCTCCGAATACCAGTTCGCCGGCCTGCTGCGCGGCAGCCGCACCGAGCTGGTCAAGGCCATGGGCAGCGATTTGCGCGTGCCGGCCTCGGCCGAGATCGTGCTGGAAGGGCATATCTATCCGGATGAAAAACACGCGTCGGGATTCGAGCATGCGCTTGAAGGTCCGTATGGCGATCACACCGGTTACTACAATGAGCAGGACTGGTTCCCGGTCTTCACCATCGACCGCATCACCATGCGGCGCGATGCCATCTATCACTCCACCTATACCGGCAAACCGCCCGATGAGCCGGCCGTGCTGGGTGTGGCGTTGAATGAAGTTTTCGTCCCGCTGCTGCAGAAGCAGTTCTCCGAAATCACCGATTTCTACCTGCCGCCGGAGGGATGCAGCTATCGCATGGCCGTGGTGCAGATGAAGAAATCTTACGCCGGCCACGCCAAGCGGGTGATGTTCGGGGTGTGGAGTTTCCTGCGCCAGTTCATGTACACCAAGTTCATCGTGGTGGTCGATGAGGATGTCGATATCCGCGACTGGAAGGAAGTGATCTGGGCCATCACCACCCGCGTGGACCCGGTGCGCGATACCGTCATGGTGGACAACACCCCCATCGATTACCTGGACTTCGCCTCGCCCATCAGCGGCCTGGGCAGCAAGATGGGCATCGATGCCACCAACAAGTGGCCGGGTGAAACCAGCCGGGAATGGGGTACACCCATCGTGATGAGCGACGATGTGAAGAAACGTGTCGATGCCATCTGGCAGGACCTGGGTATCTGAGCGGGCAGGGTGCACACGCCGTTGGATGCGCCCATCGCCGAAGTGAAGCTTCAGGCAAAAAGCCGCGTAAATTGTTTAATCAATTTGCGCGGCTTTTCACTTTCTGATGCACTGCAATGATTTCTCTGGCAGCAAGTGTGTGATCTGGGATACAATGCACCCCGGCGGGCCCCTGCGCATTGTGGCATGGTCAACCTGGTCAGGTCGGGAACGAAGCAGCCACAGCCATTTCCCGCAAGTGCCGCAGACAAGGCTCGCCTCTTATCTCTCTTCTGTTTCTTCTTCTGTTGTTCCCGCAGGTCCTCCCTCTCGCTTTACCTCTTTCGTTGTCGTCCCTGTAGTGTCGTCATTGCGCGATGCCATGAAAAAAGGCTGACGCGAACTTGCCGCATCAGCCTCCTGCAAAACCTCCCAGGCTTGCCTTCAATTACTCGTGCGGATCCAGCCGGTCAGCCAGGATCGCCGACACACCCGTGAAGGCCGGATATTCCGCCGTGATCACATAGGTCGGAATGGCCTTGGTCAGCACCGACATGCGGCCCTTGTTCTCGAAGCGTGCGCGGAAGGGCGAGCGGGCGAAGTACTCGCCCAGGTGCGGTACCACCCCGCCCCCAATATAGATGCCGCCAAGCGCACCCAGCGTCAGCGCCAGGTCGGCCGCGACGGTACCGAGCATGCTGCAGAACAGGTCCAGCGTTTCCATGCACACCGCATCGCCTTGTTTGAGTGCGCCGTCCACGATCTCGGCGGCCTTCAGTTCGGCGCCCTGCTGGCCATCGATGGCCAGCAGGGCGCGATGGATGAATTCGAGGCCGGGGCCCGAGACCAGGCGTTCAGCCGAGACGTGTTCATGGAATTGCCAGGCGTAGGCCAGCACGGCCGCTTCACGCGCATTGGCCGGAGCGAAGGCAACGTGGCCACCTTCGCTGGCCAGCGGCAGCCAGTGGCCATCGCCGCGCACCAGCCCGCCCACGCCCAATCCCGTGCCGGCACCAACCAGGCCGACCGGCTGGCCCGCCCTGGGTGTGCCGCCACCGATCTGCTGCAATTCATCGGCGCGCAATTGCGGCACGGCCATCGACAGCGCCGTGAAGTCATTGACCACCAGCAGCAGGTCAAAGCCCAGCAACTGGCGTGCCGCTTCAATGGAGAAGGCCCAGTCGTGGTTGGTCATCTTGATCTGGTCGCCTTGCACCGGATTGGCGATGGCCACCACCGCGTGTTTCACGGCGGGTTGGCCAGCCAGCTGGAGGTAGGCCTGCACGGCATCGGTGAATTGCGGATAGTCGGCACCGCGCAGGACCTGCACTTGCTCTATATGGCCCGGTGAAGTTTCCAGCGCGAAACGGGCATTGGTGCCGCCGATGTCGGCCAGCAGGCGCGGACCGCCGGCGTGGGGCGGCTTGCTCGAAGAGGGAGTGGGGGCGTGCATCGTCTTGTCCTTGTTTTCTTCATACCAACAGGCGGCAGGGCGCGTGGCCGTGCCGCCTGTCGAATTGCAATGGAGTTCGGGCGGATCCTGGTGCGGATGCGTTACAGGGTATGAGGCGAAGCGGCGCGCCAGGTTCCGGCGGATGAGCTGCTCATCCGCATCGGCGCGCATGGTAACAGCATCAGGCCAACTGTTGTAGCAGCGCGTTGCGCACTTCGGCGACGACCTCGCTCCAGTCGCCGGTCTGCTTCTGGCGGAACAGGTGCATGCCCGGATACCAGGGCGTATCGCTGCGTTCCAGCTGCCAGCGCCAGCAGGTGTTGGCGCGATTGAGCAGCCACACCGGCTTGCCCAGGGCACCGGCCAGATGGCAGACCGAGGTGTCGACGCTGATGAGCAGGTCGAGATTGGCGATCAGCCCGGAGGTGTCGGCAAAGTCCTGCAATTCCGCAGAACAATCACGCACATGGCTGGCCAGCGGATGGTTGCGCAGCTGGGCCACCGCGGTCTCGCCAACCTGGACGGAATAGAATTCCAGTTGTGCATGCTCCTGCGCCAGTTCCACCACGGGAGCCAGCGCCTCGAAGGGCAGGGAGCGCTCGCCGTCGATGCGTACTGCATCCGGATGTGTCTGGGCCGAGCTGCCGGCCCAGACCAGGCCGACGCGCATGGCGCGGTTGCGCGGCAGGCGCTGCAGCCAGGTGGCCCAGGCGTCGGCGTCGGGCAGCAGATAGGGAGAGCGCGGAATGTCGGCTTCGCTGAAGGACTTGCAGGCCAGCGGCAGGCTCATCAGCGGGCAGTGATAGTCGAAACCGGGACGCATGAACTGGTCGCTGCTGATGACCTGGGCCGCTCCCGGCACCTTGGCCAGCAGGCGGACCAGCGCCGGTGGCACTTCCAGAATCACGCGTGCGCCGAGAGCGGCCACCTGGGGCAGGTAGCGCACGAATTGCAGGGTGTCGCCAAAGCCTTGTTCGGCGTGGATCAGGATGGTCTTGTCCTGCAGGGATTGCTGTCCCAGCCAGAGCGGCTGGAGGAATTGGCGGACCTGCGTGCGCATCTGTTCGGTCGCCCAGCGCGACTCGTAGGCGGGCCAGCCATTGGCGAAGTCGCCCTGGCGCAGTTTCAGCAGGGCATCGTTCCAGGCGGCGGAGCTGGCATCGGGCTTGAGCTCGCGGGCGCGGCGGTAGCACTCGGTGGCTTCGCTGAAGCGATACAGCTGTTCCAGCGTCGAGCCGCGGTTGAACCACAGGTCCGGCGAGCTGTCGTCCAGCGCCATGGCGCGGTCGTAGGCTTCCAGCGCTTCCATCGGGCGTTGCATCTTGAATAGCACGAAGCCGCGGTTGGACTGAGCCTCGAAGAAGTCCGGCTGCACCTCCAGCGCGTGGTCGTAGGCGCGCAGGGCCTCGTCGAACTGGTAGCTGTCCTTGCAGGTATTGCCCAGGTTGAACCAGGCTTCGATGAAATCGGGGCGCAGGGCGACGGCGCGCTCATAGCTGGCGCGTGCATCGCGATAGCCGTAGAACTCGTGCTGGAGGTTGCCCAGCTGGAACCAGGCATCGGGGTTGTCCGGCGTCAATGCGGCTGCGCGTTCGATGTCGGCCAGGGCTTCGCGGCTGCGTTTGAGGCGGCGCAGGGCAGTGCCGCGTGCCAGCAGCGCGTCGGCGAAGTCCGGCGTCTGCGCCAGGATCTCGTCGTAGCGCTGTACGGCTTCGGCATCGCGGCCCAGGTGGACCAGCGCACCGGCATGGTCGAAATAGGTGTCGCGGTGATCGGGATTGAGTTCGATGGCATGCGCCAGCTGGGCTTCGGCCGCCTCCCAGTCCTCCTGATGGAGCTTGAGCATGCCGTAGAGGTAATTGGCCTCGAAATGATCAGGAAGCTTGACCAGGACCTTCTTGTAGAGCTCTTCGGCGGGGGCCAGATCACCCTTTTGATGCAGGGCCAGGGCTTTTTGCAGCAGGATGAGGGAGGCGTTTGCTTGCTGGTGCATGATCTTGTTCTGGACAGAGAAAGGGGCCGGCGCAATACCAGCCAGTTGACCTGCAAGTGTCCCCAAATCCGCGCAGTTTTATTCAGCAGATTACAGCCCGAAATCTCACCTATATCTCTCGCTGGGGGCCGCAAGCGGAGTCGCGGCTTTTCTTTTACACTAGCCGGACATCAGACAACTGATGCGCAAGCCAAGCCGGCATTGACCGGTTCCTCATCCACCGCATGCAGTTGCATGCACGTCGCCACCACGGAGTCTTCCCGATGAGTTTCGCCATTCCCGCACCCGCCCAGGCCACCGTCCCGGTGGTCGGCGGTGCGCCGTTCCCGGTTCGCCGCATCTATTGCGTGGGCCGTAACTATGCCGCCCACGCCCGCGAAATGGGCCATGATCCCGACCGCGAGCCGCCGTTCTTCTTCATGAAGCCGGCCGACGCCGTGGTACCCACCGATTCCGTGGTGCCGTACCCGGCCGCGACCGCTGACTATCATCACGAAATCGAACTGGTGGTGGCACTTTCCGGCGGTGGCCGCGATATTCCGGTGGAAAAGGCGCTGGAACTGGTCTACGGCTACGCCGTCGGGCTTGACATGACCCGCCGTGACCTGCAGGCGCAGGCCAAGAAGCTGGGCCGTCCCTGGGACATGGCCAAGGGCTTCGACCAGTCCGCCCCCTGTGCGCCCATCGTCCCCGTGGCCCAGTCCGGACATCCCGACAAGGGGGCCGTCTGGCTCAAGGTCAATGGCGAAGTACGCCAGCAGGGCGACCTGTCGGACCTGATCTGGAACGTGGCCGAAACCATTTCCTATCTGTCCGGCCTGGTGGAGCTGTTCCCCGGCGACCTGATCTATACCGGGACACCCGAAGGCGTGGGCGCGGTGGTCAAGGGAGACCAGTTGCAAGGCCATGTGGACGGCTTGCCGGACATCAACATCACCATCGGCTGAAGCGCTCGCGGGCCGGGTGCAGCCGGGTTCTGGCGGTCCCGGCCCGGCTCCCGCAGCCAGCTTCCTGCACCGGTCCCGGACCGGGCGCAGGGGGGGCGAAACCAAACTGTCATGAAGCCAGCGGCGATGCGGCGTATAATACGGAGTTCCGCAAGGAATGCCGGGCATTGCAAGTCGTCCGTCCGGTCAGCATCGTTGTTAGCGTTTGCATCATCCGAAGCGCCCGGCCGAGCAGGTTTGGCCGGTTCGCCCGTAACACATCAACACAGAAAGCAATCAGAACCCGTGCGCATGCACCCCATGCACCGGAGCCGCCTGGCGGCTGCCGCGGCGCTGTCGCACCGTTCGCAATAAACCATGTCCGACACCACGTCCGCGTCCGCAGCACCGGCTGCCCCTGCCGTCCGTTTTGAAGATTTCGGCCTTTCGCCCGATATCCTGCGAGCCTTGTCCGAACAAGGCTACGTCCATCCGACCCCGATCCAGGCCCAGGCCATTCCTGTGGTGCTGCAAGGCCGTGACGTGATGGGCGCCGCCCAGACCGGCACCGGCAAGACCGCCGGTTTCTCGCTGCCGATCATCCAGCGCCTGCTGGCCCATGCCAGCAACAGTGCCTCGCCCGCCCGCCACCCGGTGCGCGCCCTGATCCTGACCCCGACCCGCGAGCTGGCCGACCAGGTGGCCGACAATGTGAAGGCGTATTCACGCTTCACCCCGCTGCGCTCCACCGTCGTCTTCGGCGGCGTGGACTTGGCACCGCAAACGGCCACCCTGCGTGCCGGCGTGGAAATTGTCATCGCCACCCCGGGCCGCCTGCTGGACCACGTGCAGCAAAAGACGGTGAACCTGTCCCAGACCCAGATCCTGGTCATGGACGAAGCCGACCGCATGCTCGACATGGGCTTCCTGCCGGACCTGCAGCGCATCATCAACCTGCTGCCCAAGCAGCGCCAGAACCTGCTGTTCTCGGCCACCTTCTCGCCCGAGATCAAGAAGCTGGCCGCCAGCTTCCAGAACAACCCGGTGACCATCGAAGTCGCGCGCAGCAATGCCACGGCAGAAAACGTCAGCCAGACCATCTACAAGGTGGAGGAAGCTGCCAAGGCGGATGCGGTCAGCTTCATCATTCGCCAGCGCGCACTGAAGCAAGTGATCGTCTTCTCCAACACCAAGATCGGCGCGTCGCGCCTGGCGCGCACTTTGCTGGCCGAAGGTGTGAAGGCTTCTGCCATCCACGGCGACAAGACCCAGTCCGAGCGCATGGCCGCCCTGGAGGCCTTCAAGCAAGGTCAGATTGAAGTGCTGGTGGCCACCGACGTGGCCGCACGCGGGCTGGACATCGCCGAACTGCCCTGCGTCATCAATTACGACCTGCCCTACAACGCCGAAGACTACGTGCACCGCATCGGCCGTACCGGCCGTGCGGGTGCCTCGGGCGACGCCATCTCGCTGTTCTGCGACAAGGATGAGCGCCTGCTGGTCGATATCGAAAAGCTGATCAAGAAGAAATTCGAGCGTGCAGAGCTGACTGGCTTTGCGCCGCGCATGCGCGCTGACCGGGGTGAACGCGGTGAACGTTCGGAACGTGGCGAGCGCAGCGACCGGGGCGAACGCGCCGAGCGTGGCGAACGCAGTGACCGTGGCGAGCGCAGCCGCAGCAGCCGCGACGGCGCAGCCCCGTCGGGACGCCGCGAGAAGGTCGATCCCTGGTTCCTCAAGCCCTATGAGCCCAGCGCCACCGAGACCGTCTCCACCAAGCCGGAACTGCCCAAGAACAACCGTCCCAAGCCCAAGGTCGCCGCCTTGCTGGGCGGCATGCCCAAGCGCTGATCCGGCAAGCGCTGATCCGTTTTCTCAGCGCGGACCGAAACGCGCTCGCCAGCCGGTGAGCGCCAATGTCCAGAATCCTTCCCTGTCGCGGGCCGCGCCCGTGTCCAGTCCAAGAAAGGCCGCCGCCTGCTGCAAGGCTTGCAGCGGCTGGCCCAGGTCCAGTGCCTGGGCGCCGTTCTGCTTGGAAAACTTTTCCCCCGACGCATTCATCAACAGCGGCACGTGCAGGTAGCGCGGCGTCGCATAGCCCAGCAGGCCCTGCAGGTAGATCTGCCGCGCCGTCGAGTCCAGCAGGTCGGCCCCGCGCACGATGTCGGTGACGCCCTGTTCTGCATCATCCACCACCACCGCCAGCTGATAGGCCCAAAAGCCATCGGCCCGCTGCAGCACGAAATCCCCGGCTTCCGAGGCCAGATGCTGCGCCTGCGGACCCAGCCAGCGGTCAGTGAATTGCACCAGTTCGCCCGGCTGGCCGGCATCGGGTACGCGCAGCCGCAGCGTGCGCGGTGTCTTGCCGGGGGCCAGTCCGTGGCGGCAGGTGCCCGGATAAAGCGCAGCACCGTCACTGGCCGTGCCCACCCTCGAATCGGCGATTTCCCTGCGGCTGCAGCCGCAGGGGTAGGCCAGTGCGCCCAGATGCTCGCGCGCAAGCTGGTAGCGAGCCTTGCGCTGACTCTGCACGAGGATCGGTCCGTCAGAGTGCATATCCAGTGCCGCCAAGGTGGCGATGATGTCGTCTGCTGCGCCGGCCACGGTGCGGGTCTCGTCGATGTCTTCGATACGCAGCAGCCAGCGGCCGTTGTGCACGCGTGCATCCAGGTAACTGGCCAGTGCCGCCACCAGCGAACCCGCATGCAGCGGACCGGAAGGTGAGGGCGCGAAGCGTCCTGTATAAGCTTCGCCGCTCATGCCGGATCCCGCATGGATATCGGTCCGATCAGCGATTGCCGCACGTGCGGCTGTGCCAGATGCTGAATGAACCATTTCAGTGACTTGCCCTGCTCGGCTTTGGGCCAGGCCACCATGAAGTTGTCATTGGGTTTGGCGGCCAGGGTCTGTTTTTCCACCAGCGCACCGGTGGCGAGATAGGGCTCGGCCCAGATGCGCGGCAGATGGCCGCAACCGAGGCCTGCCAGCTGGGCTTGCAACTTGTCGGCCACGGTGGCCACTGTCAGCGTTTCCTGGCCGGACAGCAGGCCCATGGTCAGTGTGGGCAGGGACTGGCTATTGTCGCCCACGGCAATGGCCCGGTGGCTGCGCACCAGCTCTGCTGACAGCGGTTCGGTGGCCGAGGCCAGCGGGTGCGTCGGAGCCACTGCAAAGACCCAGTCCACGGATCCAAGCTCCTGCATCTGGAAGCGTCCGCTGGTGCGCACTACTTCCGGCCCGTCCAGGGTTACCCCGATGACCAGGTTGGCGCGGCCCTCGATGAGCTTTTCCCAGGCCCCGGTCAGTACACCGGGCGTGAAGCGCAGGCGGGTGCCGGACTCTTCGCGGTCAAAGGCTTCGATCACCGGCAGCATCTTGTCGAAAGGAATCAGGCTGTTGAGCACGATGTGCAGTTCCGTTTCGCGTCCGGTGGCGGTGCGCTTGACGCGCTGCTCCAGGTCGCTGGCAGCCAGCAGCAGATGACGGCCTTCCTGCAACAATTGCAGGCCCGCCGGTGTCAACTGGGCCCGGTGGCCACGGCGGTCGAACAGCAGCACATCCAGGTCATCCTCCAGCTTGCGCACGCTGTAGGTCAGGGCCGAGGGCACCCGGTCCAGGGCCACGGCAGCCGCGGCAAAACTGCCCTTGCGGTCGATCATGTCGAGGATCAGCAGGGATTCCAAGGTCAGGTTCACGTCTTGCTCCGCTTGTTTAAATTTTTTGAACGAACACTACGGATTTTAGACCTTATCTGCATAAAAGTTAGCCACTATAGTGACGCCATCGACAAACATTTTGACCAAATCAATTCCGGTTTGGTCCCACTCAAGAAAGAGGTGTTGACATGATGGAACTTCGCAAAGCGAACGATCGTGGCCACGCCAACCACGGTTGGCTGGATTCGTATCACAGCTTTTCCTTCGCGGACTACTATGATCCCAAGCACATGGGCTTCGGTCCGCTGCGGGTGATCAACGAAGACCGCGTGGCAGCAGGCCAGGGCTTTGGTACCCATGGCCACCGTGACATGGAGATCATTTCCTATGTGCTCGAAGGTGAACTTGCGCACAAGGACAGCATGGGTAACGGCAGCGTGATCCGTCCCGGTGACGTGCAGCGCATGAGTGCCGGGACCGGCGTGCGCCACTCGGAGTTCAACCACTCCCAGGATGGCACCACGCACTTCCTGCAGATCTGGATCATGCCGGACCGCGCCGGCGCCGAGCCGGGCTATCAGGAAGCGCACTTTTCAGCCGCCGACAAGGACGGCAAGCTGCGCCTGGTGGCTTCGCGTGATGGCCGTGAAGGTTCGGTCAGCATGAACCAGGATGCCCAGCTCTACGCCGGTCTGTTCGACGGCGCACAAGCGGCCGAGTACACCTTGCCGCAGGGCCGCCTGGGCTATGTGCACGTGGCCCGCGGCAAGATCAGCGTCAATGGCCAGGCCCTGCAGGCGGGCGATGCCGTCAAGCTCAGTGCGGTCGACCGCATCGAGATCAGCGGTGGCGAGAAGGCTGAAGTCCTGTTGTTCGACCTGCCGCGCTGATCTTGAGCGCGCCGTACTCAGTAATGCAGTAGGCAGTTTGCAGTAGCAACCCGCCGGTACCGATCACACCGGCGGTTTTCCCCGCGTCACTTCACTCTCTAGAGAAGGAATTTCGTCATGACCAAAGTTGCCATCGTTTACCACTCCGGCTACGGCCACACCAAGAAGCAGGCCGAAGCCGTGCAGGCTGGCGCGGCCGGCGTTGCCGGTGCCGATGTCGAGCTGATCGCCATCAGCGCCGAAGGCACCATTACCGATGAACAATGGGCCAGCCTGGACGCGGCCGACGCCATCATCTTCGGTTCGCCGACCTACATGGGTACCGTGTCCTGGCAGTTCAAGAAGTTCGCCGACGCCTCCTCCAAGCCCTGGTTCAGCCAGAAGTGGAAGGACAAGGTCGGTGCCGCCTTCACCAACTCTGCCACCATGAACGGCGACAAGCTGTCGACCCTGCACTACCTGTTCACGCTGGGCATGCAGCACAGCATGATCTGGGTCGGTACCGGCCTGATGCCTGCCAACAGCAAGGCGGCCCAGCGCAATGACATCAACTTCGTCGGTTCCTTCTCGGGCCTGATGGCGCAAAGCCCGTCGGACTCCTCGCCGGAAGAAGGCCCGCTGCCGGGTGACCTGGAAACGGCCAAGCTGTTCGGTGCGCGCGTGGTTGAAACGGCTGCCAAGTTCAAGAAATAATCTTCATCTCATCGACGCAAGTCGTGAAGATGTAAAAAAGCCGACCTCGCAAGGGGTCGGCTTTTTCGTTGCCAGAGCGCGCTGCAATCAGGCTGCTGCAGAGCTGGCTTCCTGCGCCGCCCGCTGTTTGGGCGCGCAGTGCGGACAGGACTTGCCCGGCACGTAATCCGGCGAGAGCTGTTCACGCGGGGTGACCACGGCGCGGCAGGCGAAGCATTGGGCGGTCTGGGTTTCCTTCAACTCCGGGCTCAGGGCGGTGCGATAGTCGAAGACGAAGCAGTCGCCGTTGTAATGGGCACCGCCGACATCCTCGAAATACTTCAAGATGCCGCCTTCGAGCTGGTAGACATGGTCATAGCCGATGTTCTGCATATGAATCGCGGCCTTTTCGCAACGAATGCCGCCCGTGCAGAAGGTGACGACCGTCTTGCCCTCGAAATCGGCCTTGTGCTCCTCGATCACCTGCGGGAATTCCGTGAACTTGCTGATGCGATAGTCCACCGTGTTGTCAAACGTACCCACATCGACCTCGAAGCCATTGCGGGTATCCACCATCACCACCGGACGGCCTTCGTCGTCATGGCCCTGGTCCAGCCAGCGCTTGAGTTCCTTCGGCTCCACGAAAGGCGCACGGCCCAGCTCCGGCTTGATCAGCGGATGCTTCATGGTGATGATCTCGGCCTTCAGTTTCACCAGCATGCGGGTGAAGGGTTGCTTCTCGGAATAGCTCTCCTTGACCGTGAGATCGGCAAAGCGCGCATCGGCGCGCAGCCAGGCCAGAAAGGCGTCGATTTCATGGCGCAGGCCGGCCAGGAAGAGATTGATGCCTTCCGGGCTCAGGATCACGGTGCCACGAAGGTTGTTCTTCTGGCAAATTTCGAGAAAGGCCGGACGCTTTTCAGCGGTGTCATCGAAGCTGATGAACTTGTAGGCGGCGATGTTGACGTAGGGGGTCTGCGGGGACTGCATGATGGCGTACTCAACTGTAAGTCTTTGAATCGTCAGCATTATAACCGTGCACCCCGGCTCGCCGCAGTTATTTGGCCGGAGCCTGCGGCTTCTCTGATGCAGATCAAGGCACGCCGGGAGGATCTGGCAGAAAGGGCAGGTGTAAAGTCTTCATATTTCTCACAAATCGGTAGCAATCGGAATCGGTCAGGGGCACAAGCTCCGGTAAAATGGCTACCCTATGACTACCCCGCAATTTGTACACCTCCGTATGCACTCGGAGTACTCCATCGTGGATGGCCTGGTGCGTATCGACGACATCGTCAAGGCCGCCGCCAAGGATGGACAGGCCGCCCTGGCGGTGACCGACCTCGCCAACCTGTTCTGCATGGTGCGTTTCTACAAGGAAGCGCGCGGCAAGGGCGTCAAGCCCATCGCCGGCTGCGACCTCTGGATCACCAACGACGCCGACCGCGAAAAACCCTTCCGCCTGCTGGTTTTGATCAAAAGCCGTCATGGCTACCTGCAGTTATGTGAAGTCTTGTCCCAGGCCTGGCTTACCAACCAGTACAAGGGCCGTGCTGAAGTCCGCATGGAATGGCTGGACGCGCTGCGCCACCAGGAAGGCGGCAATGGATTGATCGCCCTGTCGGGTGCCGCCATGGGCGACATCGGCCAGGCCATCGACAACGGCAACCTGGCCCAGGCCGAGGCCTGCGCCCGCCGCTGGGCCGAGATCTTCCCCGGTGCCTTCTATCTGGAACTGCAACGCGCCGGCCAGGCCAACATGGAACTGCAGGTGCGCCAGAGCGTGGCCCTGGGCGCCAAGCTGGGCTTGCCGTGCGTGGCTACGCATCCGATCCAGTTCCAGAGCCCGGAAGAATTCATCGCCCACGAAGCCCGCACCTGCATCGCCGAAGGCGAGATCATGGCCAATGCGCGCCGCGTGCGCCGCTTCAACGAGCAGCAATATTTCAAGTCGCAGGCCGAGATGGCCGAGCTCTTCGCCGACCTGCCCGGTGCGATTGCCAATACCGTGGAAATCGCCAAACGCTGCAACCTGGTGCTGCAGCTGGGCAAGCCGCAACTGCCCGACTTCCCCACGCCGGACGGCATGACCATTGACGACTTCCTGGTGGCCCAGACCAAGGCCGGGCTGGAAGTGCGCCTGAAGGAATTGTTCCCCAACGAAGCCGAACGCGAGAAGCAGCGCCCGCGCTATGAAGCGCGCCTGGAGTTCGAGAACAACACCATCATCAAGATGAAGTTCCCGGGCTACTTCCTGATCGTGGCTGACTTCATTCAGTGGGCCAAGAACAATGGCGTGCCAGTCGGCCCCGGCCGGGGTTCCGGTGCCGGCTCGCTGGTGGCTTACTGCCTGTTGATTACGGACCTGGACCCGCTGCGCTACAACCTGCTGTTCGAACGTTTCCTGAACCCCGAACGCGTCTCGATGCCCGACTTCGACATCGACTTCTGCCAGGAAGGCCGCGACCGCGTCATCCAGTATGTGAAGGATCGTTACGGCAAGGAGGCGGTCTCGCAGATCGCCACCTTCGGTACCATGGCCGCCAAGGGCGCGGTGCGCGACGTGGGCCGCGTACTCGACCTGGGTTACAACTTCTGTGACGGCATCTCCAAGCTGATTCCCTTCAAGCCGGGCAAGCTGGTCACGCTGGCCGACGCCATCGAGGAAGAGCCTCTCCTGAAGGAGCGGCTGGAGAACGAGGAAGAGGTCAAGCAGCTGATGGGCCTGGCCCAGCAGGTCGAAGGCATCGCCCGCAACATCGGCATGCACGCCGGTGGCGTGCTGATCGCACCCGGCAAGCTGACCGATTTCTGCCCGCTCTACACCCAGGGTGGCGACTCCGGCGTGGTCTCGCAATACGACAAGGACGACGTGGAAGCCGTCGGCCTGGTGAAGTTCGACTTTCTGGGCCTGACCACGCTGACCGTCCTCGACCGGGCAGTGCGCTACATCCGCATGCTCGATCCGGCCATGGCCGATTTCGACCTGGCCAAGCTGCCGCTGGACGACCGGCCCTCCTACGAACTGCTGACCAAGGCCAAGACGGTCGCCGTGTTCCAGCTGGAAAGCCGCGGCATGCAAGGCATGTTGAAGGATGCGCGTCCTGACCGCTTCGAGGACATCATCGCCCTGGTGGCGCTGTACCGTCCCGGCCCGATGGACCTGATCCCCGACTTCTGCAAGCGCAAGCACGGCGAAGCCTTCGACTATCCTGACCCGCGTACCGAGGGCATCCTCTCCGAGACCTACGGCATCATGGTCTATCAGGAGCAGGTGATGCAGATGGCGCAGGTGATCGGTGGCTACTCGCTGGGCGGCGCCGACTTGCTGCGCCGGGCGATGGGCAAGAAGAAGGCCGAGGAAATGGCCAAGCACCGTGAACTGTTCCGCGAAGGCGCGGCCAAGAACGGGCTGGACCAGGCCAAGGCCGATGAAATCTTCGACTTGATGGAAAAGTTCGCCGGCTACGGCTTCAACAAGTCGCACGCCGCCGCCTATGCGCTGCTGTCCTATTACACCGCCTACCTGAAGGCGCATCACCCCGCCGCGTTCATGGCCGCCAACTTGTCGCTGGCCATGGAAGACACGGACAAGGTCAAGATCCTGATCGAAGACTCGATCGACATCTGCAAGCTGGCCATCCTGCCACCGGACATCAACAAGTCCGACTACCGCTTCATGCCGGTGGGCGAGCCGGGCAAGAAGGCCACCCAGATCCGCTATGGCCTGGGGGCCGTCAAGGGGGCAGGGCAGAACGCCATCGAAGCCATCCTGGAGGCGCGCAAGAATGGTCCCTTCAAGGACTTGTTCGACTTCGCCAAGCGGGTGGACAAGAAGCAGATCAACCGCCGCACCATCGATTCGCTGATCCGCGCCGGTGCCTTCGACTGCTTCAAGGTCGATCGTGCCATCCTGCAGGCCTCGGTCAACCTGGCCTGGGAAAGTGCCGAGCAGGCCGAGAAATCGGCCAACCAGGTCAGCCTCTTCGGTGGCGACGACAGCGACCTCGAAGCGCCGCTGGAATACGTGCAGGTGCCGGCCTGGAGCGACAAGCAGCGCCTGACGGAAGAGAAGGGCGCCTTGGGCTTCTATCTCTCCGGCCACCTGTTCTCGGCTTACGAAAAGGAAGTGCGCCGTTTCGTGCGCACCAAGATCGCCAGCCTCGAACCCTCGTGGGAACCGCGCAGCCTGGCCGGTATCATCACCGGCGTGCGGGTGCAGATGACCCAGCGCGGCAAGCTGGTGATCTGCACGCTGGACGATGGCACGGGCGTGATCGAGGCAACGATTTACAACGAATTGTTCGAGCCCTTCAAGCACCTCATCAAGGAAGATGAATTGCTGGTGGTCTCGGGCAAGGTGTCGGAAGACCGTTTCAACGGCGGCCTGCGGGTGGCCGCCGACAAGGTCATGGACCTGGGCGCGGCGCGTATCCAGTACGGGGTGCGCATGGTGGTGTCGCTCAACAAGGCGATCGACCCGAATCACCTGCGCGACACCCTGGCCGCGCATCGCCAGGAGCAGGGCCTGCCCTTCGTGATGCGCTACCGCCAGGCCGACGCTGCCTGCGAGGTGGTGCTGGGCGATGCCTGGCGCGTCAATCCCAGCGACAGCCTGCAATCGACGCTGGTGGCTTCCTTTGGCAAGGAAGCGGTGGTGGTCGAATATTGATCCCGCAAGCCTGCACATGGGACCGGGGAAGGACCCGGGCGCACTCTCCCGGCCCCGGCCGCAGGGATATTTCCTCATGGACGTAAAAGAATGAAACTAAAAATCTCGCCGTATTTTCTTCGCCTGCTGCGCTTGCACATGCCTTATCGCTGGCGTCTGCTGATGGCCTTCATCGCCATGGCGGTCACGGCCGGCACCGAACCTGTGGTGCCTTATATCTTTCAGGTGTTGCTGGACAAGGGCTTCGTGGGCAAGCCGGCATTCTCGCTGTGGCTGGTGCCGGTGGCCGTGATCGGGATCTTCGTCATCCGCGGCGCCTCCACCTTCGCCAGCAGCTATCTGATGACCTGGGTCACCACCCGCATCCTCAATGAGGTACGCGGCCGCATGTTCGCCCAGATGCTCGATTTTCCGTTGGCCTTCTATGCCAGCAACAGCGTGGGCAAGGTCATCAATTCGATCATGTTCGAGGTGCAGGGCATCACCGACATGGTGACCCGAATCTTCACATCGATGATCCGTTCGGCCTTGACCGTATTGGGATTGCTGGCCTGGCTGCTATATCTGAACTGGTCGCTGACCATCGTCACCCTGATCCTGTTGCCCTTGCTGGCGACGGTAGTGCGCTTCACCAGCCGCAACCTGAAGAAGCTCAACCAGGAATCCCTGAAGGTCAATGCGGAGCTGACCCAAGTCATCGAAGAGTCCACTCGTGCCCAACAGGTCATCAAGATCTTTGGCGGCCAGGAGTTCGAGAAGCAGCGCTTTCATATGAGTTCAGAAAACCTGCGCCGCTACACCATGCGCATGACCAAGACCTTTTCCTCGACCGTGCCCATCACCCAGTTCATGACGGCATCGGCGGTGGCCATCGTGATCGTGATGGCACTCATCCAGTCGGGCAATGGCCAGATCACCGTGGGCGGCTTCGTTTCCTTCATTACCGCGATGCTGATGCTGCTGACGCCCTTGAAGCAGCTGGCAGAAGTCAATGGCCCCCTGCAACGCGGCATGGCGGCTGCCGAGGCGGTCTTCAACCTGATCGACATGCCCACCGAGCGCACCGGCGGACGCGAACTGCCCGGCCGCGCGCAAGGCAAGATCGATCTGGTCGATCTGTGTTTCGCCTATCCCGAGCGCGAGCAACTTGCACTGGATCATCTGAACCTGAGCGTGAAGGCCGGCGAGACCATCGCGTTCGTCGGCATGTCCGGTGGAGGCAAGTCCACTCTGGTCAACATGATTCCGGGTTTCTATTCGGCCACCGGCGGGCAGATCCTGCTGGACGGCGAACCCATCGAGCAGATTTCCCTGCGCAGCCTGCGCAAGCAGATTGCCATGGTCAGCCAGCACGTCGTGCTGTTCAACGGCACCATCATCGACAACGTGGCCTATGGTGATGCCCAGCCTGATCTGGCACGGGTCGAGGCCGCGCTGGAAGCGGCCCATCTGGGCGGGCTGGTCAAGGAGCTGCAGGACGGGATGCATACCGTGGTCGGCGACAACGGCTCACGCCTCTCCGGCGGTCAGCGCCAGCGTCTGGCCATTGCACGCGCCATTTACAAGAATGCCCCCATCCTGATCCTGGATGAAGCCACCTCGGCGCTGGATACCGAATCGGAGCGCGCCGTTCAGGCCGCTCTGGACTGGCTGATGGAAGGCCGGACCACCTTCGTTATCGCCCACCGTCTGTCTACGGTGGAACGTGCCGACCGTATCGTGGTTCTATCGGCCGGCAAGATCGTCGAAGTCGGAACCCACCAGCAGCTGCTGCAACAGAACGGCGCCTACGCCAAGCTGTATCACCTTCAATTTTCCGGCGACGATACTGAACAGGATGAGAGCAAATTGCAGCAACTGAAAAAGCTGGTCTGACAGGCGTACAACAAGAGCGTATATACAACGACATGTCCATGCATAACGAAGAAACGGCGCCCGGGGGGGCGCAAATCGTTCCGCAAGCTTTATTGCAGCGGGCCGACAAGATACTGTTCGTTGCCCATCTGGCACTGGGGGATTTCACTTACATGCAGGCCTGCTTCAAGGCGTTTGCGCAGGCGTACCCGCACATCAAGATGCACTTGTGGGTCGATGAGGTGCGGCGCACCTATGACTTCCGCCAGTGGAAGCATCTGCAAAACTACGTGGTCTTCGACTGGCTCGAGGCTTGCCCCATGTTTGACCGGCTTTATACCAAGACCTACAGTCCCTTCGCACTCCATAGTTCGCTGCGCCAGGCACGTCTGGAGCAGTATCCCATCGTGGTGTCCTTCGGCATCGCGCGGCGTGATTTCTACGCCCAGCTGGTGCGGCGGATCAGCCCCAAGGGTTTCGTGGTGAGCATGTCCAAGCGGGTACGTTTCTATGACCTCCGCAAGCACCTGATTTACCGCTCCCTGGATGGCAGCTATCCCTATTCGCGTCAGAAGACCCAGCACATCAGCGATATCTGCGCGGACTGGTTCCTGCAGTTGTTCGGTCTGGAGGTGCCGCTGCAGGCGCGCGTGCCGGACTTGCCGGTCCCGCCCAGCTGGCGCGGCCAGGCCCAGGCGCAGTTGGCGCAGTGGGGCAGTGCAGCCAAGGGAGAGCGCAGTCATCCCCTCATTTTCGTCAACGCTTTTTCCAAACAGAAGGAGCGTAACTGGCCGCTGGGCAACGCCATTGCGCTGGTGCAGCGCATGCAGAACGATGCCCGCTGGAAGGATGCCCATTTCGTCCTCAACGCCCCGCCCGAAGCCAGTGAGCAGGTCCGCCAGGCGGTCAGGGACAGCGCATTGCCCCGCCTGCATGTGTTCAGCGCCCAGGAGCATTTCTTCCAGCTGCCGGCGATGCTGGAGCAGTGCGATCTCATCATCACCGTCGAGACCTCCATCATGCACTTTGCCAATGCCGTGCGGGTGCCCGTGGTGGCGATGATGCGCCAGATCAATCCGGAGTGGGCGCCGATCGATGCGGCGCAGACCAACATCCTCTACACCGAGGGGTTCGAGGACAGCCTCGACCGCATTCCGGTGGACAAGGTGATGCATTTCCTCGATATCCCGATGGGAAGCGCACCGCGCTTCTCCCCCGAACAGCTGAGACGGATGGCCAACTGAATGAGCGCGATACCCGCACCCCGCCTGGCTGGCGCCGACAAGATTCTCTTCATCGCCCACCTGGCCATTGGCGACTTCACCTATCTGCAGAACTTCTTCCGGGCCTTCGCCCAGGCATATCCGCACCTGCAGGTGCATCTGTGGATCGATGAGGTGCGCCGCACCGATGACCAGAGCAAGTGGCCCTATCTGAAAAACTACGCGCTCTATGACTGGGCCGAGCATTGCCCGTTCTTCGCCAAGGTCTATCGCCGCACCTACAGCCCGGCCCTCTTGGAAGAGTCGATCGCAGAAGCGCGCGCCCAGCATTATCCGCTGGTGGTTTCCTTGGCGACTTTGCGACCGGCGCAGTATGCGCGCCTGGCACGCCAGATCGGCCCCGATGCCTGGGTCGTCGGCATGCGCGGCAAGTTGCGCTGGTACGCGCCGCTGCAACAGCTGGCCTATCGCTGCCTGGATGCCGCCTTTGCGCCGTTCAAGCCCTTTGCCGGCTATCACATCACCGATGAGTATGCGCACTGGTTCCGGCAACTCGGCAACGTGTCCGTGGAGGGGGAACAACGCCTGCCCTTCGTCGAGATTCCGCAGCAGTGGCAAGAGGCTGCCCGGGCGCAGCTGCTGGAGTGGGGCGTTGACAGTCCCGTTACCGGCACCGGCAAGCCGGCATTGGTGTTCATCAATCCCTTTGCCAAGACCAGAAAACGCTGCTGGCCCGTGACCCGCGTGGCAGAACTGATCTCGGCGCTGCAGGCCAATCCGGCGTGGGCGCAGACCCGTTTCGTCGTCAACGCCACCCCCCAGGAGATCGAAGCGGCCAAGGCCGAGATCGCCGATCACCTGCCGGCGCGGACATATTGGTTCAGCGCCCAGCAGAATTTCTTCCAGCTGCCGGCCGTGTTGCAGCGCTGCGGCCTGATCATCTCGGTGGAGACGGCCGTCATGCACCTGGCCAATGCCGTGCATGTCCCGGTGGTGGCGCTGATGCGCCGCAAGAATCCGGAGTGGGCACCTATCGACCGCGCCCACAGCACGGTCATCATGGCCGCGCGCCGCAGTGACTGGGTGGATGCCATCTCCACGCAGCAAGTGCTGGAAGTGCTGCAAACACCGGAGCTCAAGCAGTGAACAGCCTGTCTTCCAATCCGGTGCCCAGTGCCGCCCAGCGCGACCAGGACACGGTGCACATCGCCTTCTGCGTCGATGATCGCTATTTCCGCTGCATGGGCGCCACCATTGCCTCCTTGCTGGTCAACAACCCGCGCCGCCGTTTCAGCTTCCACGTGCTGGCCACGCAGGTCAATGAAGACAACCGCCGCCGCTTCGCTGCGCTCGGGCAGCAGCCCGGCGTTGCCACGCAGTTGCACGTGCTGGATGCTGCGCTGTTTTCCCGCTTCGAGCACTACACCAAGTCGACCTATTACTCCTCGGCCATCTTTGCGCGGCTGGTCATTGCCGATGTGCTCAAGTCGGTCACGGATCGCGTCTTGTACCTGGATGCGGACATCCTGTGCGTCGGTAGTCTTGACGCACTGCTGGCGCTGGATCAGCAAGACACGATCGCCGCCGTCGTTCCCGACGCCGAAGCCACCACGCGGCGCCGGGTGGAGGCGCTCAAGCTCAAGCATGGGCGCTACTTCAATTCGGGGATGCTCTACATCAATATCGCCAACTGGATCGCGGAGGGCATCACCCAGCAGATCATTGATGTGCTGCTCAAGGAATGGGAGGATTTCCGTTTCCCGGATCAGGACGCGCTCAACCTGGTGCTGGACGGCCGCGCCCTATACGTCGACATCCGCTGGAATTATCTCTATGGCCTGGTGGGCGATCTGGAGAGCAGGCGCACCGCGCTGGCCATTCCCGAGGGCGCGGCCAGCCTCATCCATTTTGCCGGGTCGGTCAAGCCGTGGGGGGTATGGAGCGGCCACGACGCCGTGGCGCTGTTCCAGCGTTATCACGCCGAATCGGCCTGGTCGGATCTGCCGCTGGACCTGGCACCGGAGAATCACAAGGAATTGCGCATGCATTCCCGCTTCCAATGGGCACGCGGCCAGTACGTCGACAGCTTGCGCTGGTACTGGCGCTATTTGATGGCGCGCCGCCGGTTGCATCGTTGACCGCCGCTCGCCCCAGGCAGACCCATACGGCCCCAGGACGTCAGAAAGCACAACATGACACAACAATTGATTCCCGCAGACTTGCTCGGCAAGGCGGACAAGATTCTCTTCGTCGCCCATCTGGCACTGGGCGATTTCACTTACATGCAGAATTGCTTCCGCGCATTCCGGCAAGCCTATCCGCATATCCGCATCCATCTCTGGGTCGATGAGGTCAGGCGCACCCCGGATCCGAGCCAGTGGGAGCACCTGAGCAAGTATTCGCTCTACGACTGGGTGCGCGATTGCGGGATGTTCGAGCGCATCTACGACCGCACCTACAGCCCGGAGCTGTACCGGCAATCCATCGAAGAGGCGCGCCAGGAAAACTATCCCATCGTGGTGTCCTTTGCCGTGCTGCGCCGTCATCTTTATGCCGAACTGGCCCGCAAGCTGTCGCCCCATGGCTTCGTGGTGGGACAGAAGAAACGGGTGCGCCTGCTCGATATCCGCAAGCATCTGGCCTATCGCAAGCTGGATGCGGTCATTCCTGCCTACACCACGGCCGATCTGAATGGCCGGCACATCAGCGAGATCTATGCCGGCTGGTTCTCGCAGCTCTTTGGCATGCCCATCGACCGGGATGCCTTGTTCCCCTACGTGGACATCGCGCCCGTCTGGATCGACCGCGCCCGCGAGCGCTTGCAGGCGGCCGGCGTGGCGCCGGGCAGCAGGCTCATCTTCCTCAATGCCTTCTCGAAATCGCAGGAACGCAGCTGGCCGCTGGAACGCATGATCGAACTGGCGCAGCGCATCCGCCACAGCCCGGGGGCAGGGCAGATGCATTTCATCATCAATGTGGTGCCCGAGAAGATGGCGCAGGCACAGGCCTTGCTGCCACCAGGAAATAATTTCCTTCATCTCTTCAGTGCCCAGGAGAATTTTTTCGAACTTCCTGCTGTCCTCAGTCTGTGCACGCTGATTGTCTCGGTCGAGACCGCCATCATGCATCTGGCCAATGCGGTCCATGTGCCGGTCATCGCGCTGATGCGCCAGACCAGCCCGGAGTGGGTGCCCTTCGATGCGGCCTCGACCACGCTCATTGGCGTGAAGACGCGCAAGGGCTGGATTACCGAGATTTCCGTGGATGAGGTGCTGGAGACCGTCTTGCGCCATGGCGCCATGGCACCGGCGATGGCCCCATCTGATTGAACGAACGCCGCCACTTCTTGCCGCAGGTCACCTACTTCTATTTCTTATAAGAATTCTTTCAAAATGAATCACCCCACCACGCCCCTGTGGCTGCAATGGTCGTTCTTCGGCGTCCTTTCCGTGTTCCTGCTTCTGGGGCTGAGCGTGGACAGAGTGGCGGGCGCCTGCTTTTACCTGCTGATCCTGCTGGGTCTGGCCAGCATTCTGCAGGGCGGCCGGGCCAGCCTGGTGGCGTATGCAGGATCCTGGCGCCGTTACTGGCCACTTTATCTGGCGATGACGTCGGTGCTGCTGTCGCTGGCGTTGAATCAGTGGTTCTTCCATCAATTCTCTTCCAACGAGCTCAATTTCGGCCTGCGCTTCTTTGGCTTCGTTTTTTTCTTCTGGGGCATCTGCCAGTTGGAAAAGCGCTTCTTCCATTGGATGGGTTGGCTCTTCGCCGGGGGGGCCGTCATCGTCATGCTCAAGACATATTGGCTCACCGGTGGCGGCGTCACCCGCGATCATCCCAACTTCATGCCCATTCTCGCCTTCTCGGAACTGGGCGGCCTGCTGGGTGTGATGGCGGTCTTGTCCATCGCCTGGTCTCAGCGCAGCGAGGACCAGCGCTATCGTTTGCGCAGGTGTCATCTGCCACTGGTGTTGGCGGGCGTGTGCAGTCTCTACACGATTTATCTTTATCAGTCGCGTGGTGCGTGGCTGGCCATTCCCGTTTTTGCCATCGCCATCAGCCTGACCTTCCTGCCCGGCAAGACCGCAGTGAGGAAGATGCTGGTGGCCCTGGTTGCATTGCTGCTCATCGGCGTGATCTATGGCACCACTTCTTCGGTGCAGCAGCGGGTAGCGCAGATACAGGCCGATGTGCATGACATGAAGGTACACGACAAAAGCGATTCTTCCATCGGCACGCGCATGCAGTTGTGGAAGGCCTCGGCGCGCATATTTGCCGAGCATCCGCTGATCGGAGTCGGACTGACGGGGTATTCGCCCGCTTTGAAGGAGATGGCCAGACGCGGTCTTTTGTCCGAGCAGAGCAGCCAGTTTCCCCACTCGCACAATGAAGCACTGTTCTTTGCCGTCATTCTCGGCAGCGCCGGCATCGTCTCGCTGTTGGCCTTGTATGTGGTGCCGTTGATCTACTTCCTCCGCGCGGTGACGCGCGCGCCGCAGACCGGTGCCGCAGCGGCGATGATGGGTGTCACGCTGGTGCTGAGCTACGTCGCCTACGGTCTGGTGGACGTCATGCTGTTGTGGCGCGAATGCGCGCTCTTTTATGTCATCGTACTGGCCGTGCTGATGGGCGCGGTGGAACGGATGTCGCTCAACGGAAATGCGCGATGCGCCTTGAGCAGCGGCATCAATACCGCCAGCACGTCCGCTGCGAAGAAGTGCTGATAACGGCGCCGGCGCACTCTCCAGCCTTCCAGCGTCAGCTTTCTGACCTGTTTCAACTGGATCGTCGCCAGATTGGCTTTCAAGGGCAGGCTGTTCCAGGCCAGTGGTAGGCCCAGGGATTGCTGCACCGGCCGGTAGGTACGCTGGTCGCGGGCCATGTTCGGATAGATCGCCAGTTGCGGCTTGAGCGGGCAGAGCTGTGCAAACAGATGGCTGGGCCCGGTATCGCCGCCGATGAAGGCATCGGCCGCCAGCATCTGCGCCATCATGTCGCGATAGGATCCATTGAACTGACCCTGGGCCGGGTTGAGGATGATTACCTCGCATCCCGCTCCTTGCAGCGCCCGTGCCGTAGCCTGCGCATCGCTGCGCTGCCAGTTGCGCCGGTGATTGTAAGTGGCATCGTCAAGCACGTGCATGAGTACGCGCGGACGCTTCGGTTTGCGCTGCTTGAGCAGTTCCTGGGCGGCCACCATCAAGTCTTCGGGGATATGCTCGAAAAATCCGTTGGCGGGATGAAGGGCAAATTCATTGGTGGCATTGATCCACAGGATGGTCTGGTCCCACTGCGGCAAGGCGGTCGCGGCGATCTCTTCGCGCGAGACGGCCACGAAGGTTTCCGGGAAAAACACATCCATCGGAAACGGTTCAGGAATCAGCAGGTGCTCATCCACCATGCCGAATCGTTCCCCCGTGCGCAGGCGCCGCTGCTGGGCATACCATGCCGAGGCCATGCGGTCGCCCAACCGCAATTTGCTGAAATCGACATACGCGGACAGGGAGGGCGTGGCGGTGGATGCGCTGGAGAAGGAGTTCATGGGCAAAGCGTATAAGAGGGGGCGGACTGGGCGGACTCTGGGCGTTACATCAGAATGATGTCGTATTGTTCTTGCTGGTAATCACTCTGCACCTGCAGCGACACCGGCTTGCCGATGAAATCGCCCAGCATGGCCAGGTGTTGCGATTCTTCTTCCAGGAACATGTCCACCACTACCTGCGACGCCAGGATGCGGAATTCGCGCGGATTGAACTGCTTGGCCTCGCGCATGACCTCGCGCAGGATCTCGTAGCACACCGTGCGCGGCGTCTTGACCTGGCCGCGTCCCTTGCAGGCCGGGCAGGTCTCGCAGAGGATGTGGGCCAGCGATTCGCGGGTACGCTTGCGGGTCATCTCCACCAGCCCCAGCGTGGAGAAGCCCGAGACCGAGATCTTGGTGCGGTCGCGCTGCAGCGCCTTGCCCAGTTCGGCCAGCACGGCGTGGCGGTGCTCCGTGCTCTCCATGTCGATGAAGTCGAGGATGATGATGCCGCCCAGGTTGCGCAGCCGCAGCTGGCGCGCAATCGCGTGCGCCGCTTCCAGGTTGGTCTTGAAGATGGTGTCGTCGAAGTTGCGGCCATTGACGAAGCTGCCGGTGTTGACGTCGATCGTGGTCATCGCTTCGGTCTGGTCGACGATCAGGTAGCCGCCCGACTTCAGGTCCACGCGGCGGCCCAGGGCGCGCTCGATTTCCTCTTCCACGCCATACAGGTCGAACAGCGGACGCTCGCCCCGGTAGTGCATCAGCTTGGGCAGCACCGAGGGCGTATAGATGGCACCGAACTCCTGCAGCATATGGAAGTTCTCGCGCGAATCGACCTGGATGGTGGCGGTCTGGTCCGAGACGAAGTCCCGCAGCACGCGCTGCGCCAGCGACAGGTCCTGGTGCAGCAGAGTAGGCGCCGGCTTGGTCTTGGCTTGCTTGATGATGGTGGCCCAAGTGGTGCGCAGGTATTCCACGTCCATCTGCAGGTCGCTGTCGGAAGCATCCTCGGCCATGGTGCGGATGATGAAGCCGCCTTTTTCTTCGGGCGGCAGCAGCGCCTGCACCTTGCTGCGCAAAAGTTCGCGCTCGGCTTCGTTCTCGATGCGCTGGGAGATGCCGATGTGCTTGTCCTGCGGCAGGTAGACCAGCATGCGCCCGGCAATCGAGATCTGCGTCGACAGCCGCGCCCCCTTTGTGCCGATGGGGTCCTTGATGACCTGCACCGTGATGGTCTGACCATCGTGCAGCAGTTTCTCGATGGGAATGGCCGGCGCGTTCTGGCCGTCGTGCGGACGGGCTTCCCAGATGTCGGCCACGTGCAGGAAAGCGGCGCGCTCCAGGCCGATGTCGATGAAGGCCGATTGCATGCCCGGCAGCACCCGCACCACCTTGCCGAGGTAGATGTTGCCGGCCAGGCCGCGCGAGAGGGTGCGCTCGATGTGCAGTTCCTGCACGGCGCCTTGCAGGATCAGCGCCACGCGCGTCTCCTGCGGCGTGATGTTGATGAGGATGTCTTCGCTCATAGGATGCGAACGCCCGCTTGTTGTAATAGTTGAGCCGTCTCGAAGAGCGGCAGCCCCATGATACCGGAATGGCTGCCCACGATATGGCTGATGAAGACCGAGGCCAGCCCCTGGATGCCATACGCGCCGGCCTTGTCGTAAGGTTCGACGGTATTGCAATAGGCGGCAATGGCCTCTTCGGTCAAGGGCGCAAAGCTGACATCGGACTGCTGCACGATCTGCCAGACCTCGGTTTCGACCCCGTGGGTCACGCCCACCGCCACGCTGGTCAGGACCTGATGGGTGCGGCCGGAGAGCAGGGTGATCATGCGCACGGCTTCATCGTGATCGGCCGGTTTGCCCAAGATCAGGTCGTCCACCACCACGGTGGTATCGGCCGCGAGTAGCGGACGATGCGGCAGCTGGCGCAGGATCATGGTCTGCTGGGCGCTGTCGAGCTTGGCGCGGGTGACGCGGGCGACATAGTCCAGCGGGGCTTCGCCGGGCAGGACGCTCTCGTCGACTTCCTTGTCCGAGAGCATGAGTTCGAAATCGATGCCGATCTGGCGCAGCAGTTCGCGGCGGCGCGGGCTTTTCGAGGCGAGGTAGATTTTGTGGTCCGCTTGTTTCATTGAGCCAGGGATGTCAAGAGCCGGTACCGGGAGGCCGGAATCCGGCGGTGGACGCCGTCAGGCGCGGTGATACGGATGGTTCTGCGTGATCGACCAGGCACGATAGAGCTGCTCGGCCAGCATCACCCGCACCATGCCATGCGGCAAGGTCATGCTGGAGATGCGGATGAGCGTATCGGCCCCGGCCTTGAAGCCGGGATCGAGCCCGTCAGCCCCGCCGATGACGAAGGCCACGTCGCGTCCATCCTGCTGCCATTGCTCCAACTGCTGCGACAACTGCACTGAAGTCCAGTCGCGCCCGCGTTCGTCCAGGGCAATCACGCGCGCGCCCTTGGGCAGCGACGCTTCGATCTTCTCGCGCTCCTGCGCCATCACGGTTTCGGCCGTGCGGCTGCCGGAGCGTTCGACGGGTTTGATTTCCTTCAGGATGATCCGGCATTCCGGTGGCATGCGCTTGGCATACTCCTGGAAGCCGGTTTCTATCCACGCCGGCATCTTGTGGCCGACGGCAGCGATGACCAGCTGCATCAAGCCTTGCTGGTGCGCTTGGCGGCCGGCTTCTTGGCGGTCTCGCTCTTGGCGGGCGCCACGCGCACGGTCTTGCCGGTCGGGGTCTTGGGCGCAGCGGCCTTGCGGGTGGTGCCGGCCTTGGTGGTGGTGGTCTTGCTGCCGGCTGCCGTACCACGGGTGGTGGTGGTCTTGGCCGCCGTGGTCTTGGTGCCGGTAGTACGGGTGGTGCGGGTCGTGCCGGCAGCAGCGCGGGTACCGGTGGTGCTGGTGGTCGTCGCGCGCGGCTTGCGGGCCGGCTTCTTCGGTGCGTCCTCGTCGTCGTCCAGGGCCTGGCTGGCTTCGACGGCTTCCGCCTGGGCGCGGGTGCGGCGGGTCTTGGGGGCCGGGGCTTCGTCGACGGCGGCGCGCTTGGCGGCAGCCGAAGTGCCGGTGCGCTTGGCCGCGCCCAGCTTGACTTCCTTGTCGCCCCAGATTTCTTCCAGACGGTAGTAGGTACGGATGGCCGGCTGCATGATGTGCACGATCATGTCACCCAGATCGACCAGCACCCATTCGCCGGTGTCTTCGCCTTCGACGCTGACGACGTTGCCGCCCTTGGCCTTGACCTTGTCGCGCACCGAGGCGGCCAGCGCCTTGGTCTGGCGGTTCGAGGTACCGGAGGCGATGGCCACGCGGTCGAACAGGGAGGTCAGGTGCGAGGTGTCATAGATGCGGATTTCTTGCGCCTTGACGTCTTCCAGAGCGTCCACGACCAGGGTTTGCAGTTTTTTGATGTCCATTATGAATTTCGGTACAGATGTTGTTGTTCGATATAGTCTAGCACCCTGCCCGGGATCAGCGAATCGGGTCGGGTGCCGCGTTGCAGCTGGGCACGGATTTCAGTCGACGAGATATCGACCGCCAGCCCGAGGGCCAGGTAGCCGTATCCGTGCGTGGTGCTGCGGATCTCTTGCGGCGCAGCGCTGCGCCGCTTGAATTCGTCGCGCACGGCCGGCGGCACGTGCGCATCGGCCAGCGCGAAGCCGGGCCGGGAGGCCGCGCACAAATGCGCGTACTCGAATAATTCCTGCCAGTGCTGCCAGGTGTCCAGGTGCTGCAACTGGTCAGCGCCCATCAGGAACACGATGGACACCTCCGGCCCCAGCTCCGCGCGCAGTGCGCGCAGGGTATCGATGGTATAGGTCGCGCTGGAGCGGCGGATTTCCTGCTCATCGATGACCACCGGTACCTGCTGCTGGCCGAAGGCGCGCCTGACCATTTCCACCCGGTCGGCCGCTTCGGCCTGCAGGCCGTGCTTCTGCCACGGATTGCCGGTGGGGATGACGCGCAGCTCATCGGGCTGCAGCAATTGCACGAAATGCTCGGCCAGCAGGACATGGCCATTGTGCACCGGATCGAAGCTGCCGCCGAGCACGGCAATGCAGCGCTGCGCCGCAGGCGGCACCATTACAGCCATTCCTTGTGGACCAGGAAGTCCGAATACAGCGCCGCTTCCGGGCTACCCGGTTCCGGGTGCCAGTCATAGCGCCACTTCACCAGCGGCGGCATGGACATCAGGATGGACTCGGTGCGTCCGCCGGATTGCAGCCCGAACAGCGTGCCCCGGTCGAAGACCAGGTTGAATTCCACATAGCGCCCCCGGCGATAGGCCTGGAAGTCGCGTTCACGTTCGCCATAAGGCGTTTCCCGGCGCGCCGCCAAGATGGGCAGGTAGGCGTCGAGGAAGGCATCGCCCACGCTGCGCTGCAGGGCGAAGGCCTGCTCGAAGGGCAGGGCGTTGAAGTCATCGAAGAAGATGCCGCCGACGCCGCGCGGCTCCTTGCGGTGCTTCAGGTAAAAATAGTCATCGCACCATTTCTTGAAGCGCGGATACAAGTCCTCGCCATAGGGCTGCAGCGCATCGCGGCAGGTGCGGTGGAAGTGCACTGCATCTTCCTTCACGCCGTAGTAGGGCGTGAGGTCCATGCCGCCGCCGAACCACCAGACGGCTTCTTCGCCTTCCGCATGGGTGGTGAAGAAACGCACGTTCATGTGCACCGTCGGCACGTAGGGATTGCGCGGATGCAGCACCAGCGACACGCCCATCGCTTCCCAGGCGCGGCCCGCCAGTTGCGGGCGGTTGGCCGCAGCCGAGGGCGGCAGGTTCTTGCCCATCACGTGAGAGAAGCCGACACCGCCGCGCTCCAGCAGGTTGCCTTCTTCCAGCAAGCGCGAGGTGCCGCCACCGCCTTCAGGGCGTTCCCAGGAATCAGACAGGAAAGTCTTGCCATCAGCGGCTTCCAGCGCGGCGACGATGCGCTGTTGCAGGTCCTGCAGGTAAGCCTTGACGGCAGCGGTGTTGGTGGCGGCGTTGGAATGGGTGGTCACGGCGGGTCGCTCTGGTACACGGTTACTGGACGGAAATGCGTTCCAACCCGCCATTGTACCTTGACCGCCCCCGGCTGGGGCGTCAAAAGCCGGTCCGCAGGCGATGCCGGACCGGCGTTGTGGGGCAAAGGCCTCAGTTTTGCGGCGGCTGGGCCAGCGGTACGGCCACCTGATAAGTCGCCGGCGCCGGCCAGCCTTCCTTCAGGCAGACCTCGGCGATGGCGTTCTGCACGTCGTTGTAGACCTGCCCGAAATTGGGCGTGGGCGCATGCACGCGCAGGGCGATCAGGGTGCCGGTGGCATTGAATTCCTGGATCACGATGCCCGGTGCCGGCGTCTGCAAGACGTTAGGAATGGCCTTGATGCGTTCGGAAAGCTTGGCGATGGCCTGCTGCGGATCGACGCTGTAGGCAATCTGGCAACGCAGGTCGGTGCGGCGGGTGGCGTTGACGTTGTAGTTGATGATGTTTTCCGAGAACAGCTTGTTGTTGCCGATGATCACGCGCAGGTTGTTGTCGGTAGTGATGATGGTGGTCACCAGGCCAATGTCGGAGACCGTGCCGGTCTGGCCGGCGGCGGTGATGTAGTCGCCCACCTTGAAAGGACGCAACACCACCAGGAAGATGCCGGCCGCAAAATTGGACAGCAGGCCCGACCAGGCCACACCCAGGGCCACGCCGACTGCGCCGATCATGGCCGCAAAGGATGTGGTCGGGATGCCGCACACTTCCAGGATGCCCATCACCAGCAGGATGCGCAGGATGACGTGCATGGCCGAGCTGGCATAGTTGATGAGCGTGGTCTCGAACTGGCGCGCGGTCAGCACGCGGCGCACGATCTTGGAGAGCGTGTTGATGAACATGCCGCCGACGATCCAGATGACGATGGCGGCAATCACCTTGAGCCCGAAAGGCACCAGGTAGAGGTTGATCAAAGTTTCAAAATTGAGCAGGTGGTCTGGCATCGATATGTCCTTTTCTTCTGGGAATGCGGGTCGTGGCGGGGGCATGCTGCCCGGAAACGCCCGTCGTGCTTAGGCTGCGGAGGCGTCATTTTGTTGCAGTGGCACGGCAAGTGCCGCGCATGCCTTCCAAATGAAATCCCCCGCAACACACACGGCGTTGCGGGGGATGGAGACGGCATGCGGCCCGGCTTAGCGCTTGAGGGCGCGCCAGCCGATGTCGCGGCGCATCTGCGAACCGGCGAAGTGGATCAGGTCGGCGGCGTCATAGGCGTGCTTCTGCGCGACCTTCACGCTGTCGCCCAGACCCACCACGCACAGCACGCGGCCACCGTTGGTGGTCAGCTTGTCGCCGTTGAGGGTGGTACCGGCGTGGAAGGTGACGCAATCGGCGGTCTCGGCCGGGATGTCGGTGATGAGGTCACCCTTGCGCGGTTCTTCCGGATAGCCATGGGCGGCCATGACCACGCCCAGCGCGGTGCGGCGATCCCATTCCAGTTCGATCTTGTCCAGGGTGCCGGTGACCGCATGTTCGAACACGGTCAGCAGGTCCGTCTTCAGGCGCGCCATGATGGGCTGGGTTTCGGGGTCGCCCATGCGGCAGTTGAATTCCAGCGTCTTGGGGTTGCCCTCGGCGTCGATCATCAGGCCCGCATACAGGAAGCCGGAGAAAGGGATGCCATCCTTGGCCATGCCCTGCACGGTCGGCACGATGATCTCGCGCATGACGCGCGCATGCAGCGCCGGGGTGACGATGGGAGCGGGCGAGTAAGCACCCATGCCGCCGGTGTTGGGGCCCTGGTCGTGATCCTGCAGGCGCTTGTGGTCCTGGCTGGTGGCCAGCGGCAGGATGTTCTTGCCGTCGACCATGACGATGAAGGAAGCTTCTTCACCGGCCAGGAATTCCTCGATCACCACGCGCGCACCGGCGTCGCCCAGCTTGTTGTCGGAGAGCATCATGTCCACGGCCGTATGCGCTTCTTCCAGCGTCATGGCGACCACCACGCCCTTGCCGGCGGCCAGGCCGTCGGCCTTGATGACGATGGGCGCGCCCTTTTTGGCGATGTAGTCATGCGCGGCCGCCACGTCCGAGAAGGTCTGGTACTCGGCGGTCGGGATCGCATGGCGCTGCATGAAGGCCTTGGCGAAGTCCTTGGAGCTTTCCAGCTGCGCCGCTTCCCTGGTGGGACCGAAGATCTTCAGGCCACGGGCGCGGAAGACGTTGACGATGCCGGCCGCCAGCGGGCCTTCCGGGCCGACCACGGTCAGCGCCACGTGTTCCTGCTCGACGAAGTCGGCCAGGGCCACGGGATCGGTGATGGCGATGTTCTGCAGGCGCTCGTCGAGCGCGGTGCCGCCATTGCCGGGAGCAACATAGACCGTCTGGATGCGCGGCGACTTGGCAATGGCCCAGGCCAGCGCATGTTCACGGCCACCGGAGCCAACAACTAGGATTTTCATGGGATAGGAAGATAAAAGTGGCGAATGGGGCGGAAAGGGTCGTCTTGTCCGTATCTTTATAAACCGGCTGGGTGATCGGGTGAATTATTCTTCGATCACGGCGTTGGTATAGAGCTCCTGGGTATCGTCCAGGTTCTCCAGCGCATCCAGCAGCTTCTGCATCCTGACGCCGTCCTCGCCCGCAAACACGGTCTCGGTGGAGGGCTTCATGGTGATCTCGGCGACTTCGGCCTTGAAGCCGGCGGCTTCCATGGCGGACTTCACGGCCGAGAAATCATTGGGAGCGGTCAGCACTTCGATGCCGCCTTCGTCGTCGGTGAGGACGTCTTCGGCACCGGCTTCGAGCGCGGCTTCCATGACGGCATTCTCATCGGTACCGGGCGCGTACATCAGCTGGCCACAGTGCTTGAAGAGGAAGGCCACCGAACCTTCGGTCCCCATGTTGCCGCCGAACTTGGAGAAGGCATGGCGCACTTCGGCCACGGTGCGCACGCGGTTGTCGGTCATGCAATCGACGATGATGGCTGCGCCGTTGATGCCGTAGCCTTCATAGCGCACTTCTTCATAGTTCACGCCGTCCAGGGCACCGGTGCCGCGCTGGATGGCGCGGGTGACGTTGTCCTTGGGCATGTTGGCGTCGGAGGCACGGTCCACGGCCAGGCGCAGGCGCGGGTTGGTGTCCGGATCGCCCCCGCCCATGCGGGCGGCGACGGTGATTTCCTTGATCAGGCGGGTCCAGACGCGACCACGCTTTTCATCCTGACGGCCTTTACGGTGCTGAATATTGGCCCATTTGCTGTGTCCAGCCATGTTGAATCTTTCCTGCGAGAGGGTGAGGCCAGAACCGTCCCGCCTGCGCAAGCCGCTCCTGGAGGCGCCTCGGCAAGACCGGCGGGCGCGGGCAAGGCATCGCTGCAGCAGGGGGACCCGGCGCCCAGGGTTCGATAATGCATTTCCTGACGCCATGTTCTGACTATAATCGGGCGGGCATTTTACCATACCGCCACCCCGTCATTTTTGCCTTGAAGGCCCAGTCGAGATGATTAATCCGCTTCCCATCGCTACCCATTCCGGCGGGCAACTGTGCCTGCTGCCGCAACTGGCCAACCGTCACGGCTGCATCACCGGTGCCACCGGCACCGGCAAGACGGTCACCCTGCAGGTGCTGGCCCAGGCCCTCTCCGATATCGGCGTGCCGGTCTTCATGGCTGACGTCAAGGGCGACCTCTCCGGCCTGGGCAAGGCCGGCAGCGCCTCCCCCAAGACCAGCGCGCGCCTGGCCCAGCTGGGCTTGCCCGAACCGGCCTGGGCCGCGGCACCGGTGGCGTTCTGGGACGTCTACGGCGAACTGGGCCATCCGGTGCGCGCCACCGTCTCCGACATGGGCCCGCTGATGCTGGCCCGCATGCTCAACCTGAACGATACCCAGCAGGGCGTGCTGCAACTGGTGTTCAAGATTGCCGATGACCACGGCCTGCTGCTGCTCGATACCAAGGACCTGCGCGCCATGCTGCAGCACGTGGGCGAAAACGCGGCCCAGTTCAAGACTGAATACGGCAACATTTCGGCCTCCAGCGTAGGGGCCATCCAGCGCGGGCTGATCGCCATCGACGAGCAGGGCGGCGACCGCTTCTTCGGCGAACCGATGTTGAACATCGAGGACTGGATGCAGACCGATGCCCAGGGCCGCGGCATCATCAACATCCTCGCCGCCGACAAGCTCATGAACGCGCCGCGCCTGTATTCCACCTTCCTGCTGTGGATGCTGTCGGAACTGTTCGAGCACCTGCCCGAAGTGGGCGACCTGGACAAGCCCAAGATGGCCTTTTTCTTCGACGAAGCGCACCTGCTCTTCGATGAGGCCCCCAAGCCGCTCCTGCAGAAGATCGAGCAGGTGGTGCGCCTGATCCGGTCCAAGGGCGTGGGCATCTACTTCGTCACGCAAAATCCGCTGGACATCCCCGACACCGTGCTGGGCCAGCTCGGCAACCGCGTCCAGCACGCCCTGCGCGCCTACACCCCGCGCGACCAGAAGGCGGTGCAGGCGGCCGCCGAAACCTTCCGTCCCAATCCCATGGTCAATACCGCCCAGGCCATCACCGAGCTGGGCGTGGGCGAGGCGCTGGTGTCCTTCCTCGATGAGAAGGGGCGGCCCAACATGGTCGAGCGCGGCTACGTGCTGACCCCGGCGTCGCAGATCGGTCCCATCAGCGTGGAGGAACGGCGCGCCCTGATCGCCTCTTCGCTGGTGGCCGGCGTCTACGAACAGGCCATCGACCGCGAATCGGCCTATGAGCGCCTGAAGGGACGCGCGGTGCAGCAGCCGCAGGCAGCGCCTGCTCCGGCGCCGCAACCAGCCCCCGCTTCGGCCGATGACAATGCCTGGGGCGCATCGGCAGGCCGTAGCGCACCGGCCCCTGCCAGCACCTCGCGTCCCAGTGGGGGTGCGCGCATGCCGCAGCCGCAACCCGCTCCACAGCCACAGTCACAGTCACAGCAGGATCAGGGCGGTGGTCTGGGCGACCTGCTCAAGGATGCCGCCGGTGGCATCTTCGGCAGCGGCAGCGGCAATCGCCGCAGCGATTCTCCCCTGCAGGCCATGGTCAAGTCGGCCGCACGCAGCATCGGTTCGCAGGTCGGGCGCGAGCTCATTCGCGGCGTGCTTGGCTCGCTGATGAAGAAGCGCTGACACGGTGCTGAGCCCGCCCGCGCGGCGAGTGCGCAGCCCAGGGTTTACAATCGCGGCCATGACTGCCGCTCACACCCCCGTTCATTCCACCCCGCGCCAGGCCTTCCTGGGCGGGCTGCTGCTCGCCATCATTGGTGCCATCTTCTTTTCCGCCAAGGCCATCGTGGCCAAGCTGATGTACCGCTACCAGGTCGATGCGGTTATGGTGATCACGCTGCGCATGCTGTTTTCTTTCCCCATGTTTGCCGCCGTGGCGCTCTGGAAAGCGCGCACCCAGCCGCCCCTGGCGCGCGCCGACGTGCTGCGCATCGTGGTGCTGGGATTGATGGGCTATTACCTGTCGAGCTTCCTCGACTTCCTCGGGCTGCAATACATCTCGGCCGGGCTGGAACGCCTGATCCTGTTCCTTACGCCTTCCTTCGTGATGCTGATCGCCTTTTTCTTCTTCAAGCGCAAGGTCGGCTGGATCGAATGGGCGGCGCTGCTGGTGTCCTACTTCGGTACCGTGCTGGTGCTCCAGCATGACCTGCATACCGGCGGCAGCAACGTCATCCTCGGCAGCGCCCTGGTGCTGGGATCGGCCCTGAGCTATTCGATCTACCTGATCTCTTCGGGCGAACTGGTGCGCCGGGTCGGCGCGGTGCGGCTGGTGGCCTATGCCATGTGCGTGTCCAGCGTGGCCTGCCTGATCCAGTTCTTCATCTTGCGCGCGCCCACCGACCTGGTCACGCAGGTGGCCCCGGTGTACCAGCTTTCACTTTTCAATGCAGTGTTCTGCACGGTGCTGCCGGTGTTCCTGACCATGGTGGCGGTAGCCCGCATCGGCGCCCCCACGGCCGCCCAGGCGGGCCTGGTGGGGCCGGTCTCGACGCTCTTCATGGGCGCCGTGCTGCTGGATGAACCGATCACCGGCATCCAGCTGGCCGGCACCGCCCTGGTGCTGGCGGGCATGTGGCTGCTGTCGCGCAAGAAGCGCTGAGGCGTTCTATACTGCCTCTCGATATATGAATGTTCAGGCTAGAAATCCACTCACTACAAGGAGACCCAGATGGCAAAAGCAATCCGCATGAGCAAGACCGGCGGCCCCGAAGTCATGGAATATGTGGACGTGGAAGTGGGCGAACCGGGTCCCGGTGAAGTCCGCATCCGCCACGCTGCCATCGGCCTGAACTTCATCGATTGCTATTTCCGCTCCGGTCTCTATCCGCAGCCGCTGCCAGCCGGCCTGGGCCAGGAAGCGGCCGGCACTATCGAGGCCGTTGGTGCGGGCGTGGCCGGTTTCCAGGTCGGTGACCGCGTGGCCTATGCCGGCCGTCCCAATGGGGCTTATGCCGAAGCGCGCGTGATGCCGGCCGATATCCTGGTCAAGCTGCCGGATGCCATCAGTTTCGATACCGCAGCGGCCATGATGCTGCAGGGCATGACCGTGCAATACCTGCTGCGCCAGACCTATGCCGTGCAGCCGGGCGAGACCATCCTGTTCCATGCAGCCGCCGGTGGTATCGGCCTGATCGCCTGCCAGTGGGCGCGCGCCCTGGGCGTGAACCTGATCGGCACCGTCAGCAGCGACGAGAAGGCGGCCCTGGCCAAGCAGCATGGCGCGGCCCACGTCATCAACTACACCACTGAAAACTTCGTCGAACGCGTCAAGGAAATCACCGGCGGCAAAGGGGTGCCGGTGGTCTATGACGCCATCGGCAAGGACACCTTCACCGGCTCGCTGGATTGCCTGCGCCCGCGCGGCATGATGGTCAGCTTCGGCAATGCCTCCGGTCCGGTACCGCCGTTCGGCGTGTCCGAACTGGCCTCGCGCGGTTCGCTGTTCCTGACCCGCCCCTCGCTGGGCAACTACATCGCCACCCGCCCCGAACTCGATGCCACCGCCGGCGACCTGCTCGACATGGTCGAGAGCGGCAAGATCAGCATCGAGATCAACCAGCGCTATGCCTTGAAGGATGTCGGCCAGGCCCACGCCGACCTGGAAGGCCGCAAGACCACCGGTTCGACCATCCTGATCCCGTGATGGCCGCGTAATCGCCTGATGACCCTGACACAAGAGGAATGCCTATGGACCAGCCCCCGCGCGACCCCGGCCTCGACAATCCCATGGGCCATCCCCCCGAGCAGGCGGCCGGCGCCGACGGCTCGCCCAAGTTCGGGCGGCTGTTGGCGGTGCTGATCTGTGCGGTGCTCATGATCGTGGTCATCACCTTTGCCAGCGAAGCCTACTTCTCCTGATTTTCCACTGGATATCGAAATTCTTCGGTACGGATCTCGCAAGTTATCGGGGTTTACCCAAGACTATGCGTGGATCACGCATTTTTCTCCGTCTTGATCGTCAAATGCTGCCTTCGGCGTTCGGGTGAATTTCTTCACCTGAACGCCTCCAGGGAGAACATTTTTGGCGGGAGAGGGAGATGGGAAGGAACTGGCAAGCGGTCGTTGTCTGGTGCGGCCGTCTGGCCTTGGGCGTGGCGTGCGGCCTGCACGCTGCGCAGGCGGCCGAGAACGGGGTGAGCCCGCAGGAAATCGTGCTGGGCCAGTCGGCCCCCTTTACCGGCCCGGCCGCCGAGGTCGGGCGCGACTTCCAGGAAGGGGCACGCAGCTATTTCGCCCAGGTCAATGCCCGTGGCGGCGTGCATGGGCGGCGCGTGCGGCTGCTGAGCCTGGATGACGGCTACCAGCCCGAACGCACCCTGGCCAATACCCAGCAACTGATCTGGCGCGACAAGGTATTCGCGCTGTTCGGTTTTTCCGGCACGCCCACGGTGCTGGCGGCGCTGCCGGCCATCCGCGAGGCCGGCATTCCGCTGATCGCCCCGCACACCGGGGCTGCCGCCCTGCGCGAACCCTTCAATCGCCTGATCTTCCACGTGCGCGCCAGCTACGACCAGGAAACCGGTTTCCTGCTGCGTCAGCTGCAGGGCACCGGGCGCAAGCGCGTGGCGGTGTTCTACCAGAACGATGAGCTCGGCAAGGGCCTGCTGGACAACCTGCGCCAGCGCGCAGCGCAATACGGACTGACCCTGGTCGGCAGCATGCCCATCGAGCGCAACAGCGATGCCGTGGGGCCGGCTGCAGAACAGTTCATGAAGATGCGCCCCGATGTGGTGATCCAGGCCGTGTCCTACGAGCCGGCCGCGGCGCTCATCACGCGCATGCGGGCGGCGGGCTACCTCGGCGGCTTTTTCCCATTATTCCTTCGTCGGCAGCCTGTCGCTGGCCGCACGCCTCAAGCAGACCGGGGTCGGTACCGAGATCACCCAGGTGGTGCCATTTCCCAACAAGGCCAGGCTGCCCATCGTCTACGAATACCAGAAGGCCATGGAAAGCAGCCCCCGGCGCGCGCTGCAATTTCATCGGGCTGGAAGGCTACATCGCCGCCCGCGTGCTGGTCGAGGGCCTGCGCCGTGCCGGCCCGCAACTTACGCGTGCCGGCCTGATCCGGGCGCTGGAGAGCATCACCCCGGCCAACTACGATGGCGGCGGCTTCAGCCTGCAGTTCGGGCGCACCGATCACAGCGGGTCCGATTTCGTTGACCTCACCGCCATCGGCACGGGTGGACGCTTCATCAATTGAGGGCAGGGCAGCGGAGCAGCCGCCCGGCGCGGTCCTGTCCTGATCGGCTACACTGTGACGCGGCGCCCGGCGACCGGCCGTACGCCATCGCCTCCCTTGCCACCCTCATCAAGGATCCGCCGTGTCTGGTTCCCGCTCCTCTTCGCTGGCTGCGCCCGCCTACTCCGGCGTGGCCCTGATGGCCGCCTGCAGCGCCGGTTTCCTGTGGGGCACCGGAGCCCTGGTGGTCAACATCCTGATCGCGCAATACGGCTTCGCGCCGGGCGACATCTCCTTCTGGCGCTTTGCGGTCGGTGCGGTGTTCCTGTGTCTGGTATTCGGCGCACGCATCCACCTGCCGACCCTGCGCGCGCTGCTGTTGCCCGTGGTGCTGGCCGGGACCACCATGGCCGGCTACGTGCTGTTCTGGTTCTTGGGAATCGAGCGCATCGGCGCGGCCATTCCCACGCTGATCGCCCTGTGCCTGCCACCCGTGTTTTCCACCGTCATCGCGCTGTTGCGCGGGCACGAGAAGCTGGACTGGACACTGGCAGCGGTGCTGGCCGCCGCACTCGGCGGCACCGTGCTGATCGTGGCGCGGCATGAGGCCAATGGCAGCGCCGCATCAGGCCAGACGGACCTGCTCATCGGACTGGCCTGTTCGGTCGCCTCGGCCTTGCTCTATACCGGATTCACGCTGGTCAGCGGACGGCTCTCGACGGCGCTGGGAGCTGGCCCCTCCGCAACCTGCCTGACCGTGGTGGCGGCGCTGGTGATGGGACTGGCCAGCCTGGCGCGGCCGCTGCACTGGCCCAGCGGCTTGCCGCCGCAAGCCTGGTATCTGTACCTGGGGGTGGTCACGGCGGCGCTGGCGCTGCTGGTGTTCAGCTGGGGCGCCGCACGCCTGACGCCCACGGCGCTGACCGTGGCGACCCTGATCGAACCGCTCACGGCGGTCCTGCTGGCCGCCGTACTGCTGGGCCAGACCCTGAGCGCTACCCAGTGGCTGGGCGGCGCGCTGTTGTTGCTGAGCATCTGGGGCCTGGGCAAGCGGCTCGGGCGGTCGCCGCACGGGTGAGCGGGATCAGTTCTCCGGCTGGCCGTTCTTGTCCACCTTGATGCGGATGTGGCGCGTCACGCCGCTGGGACCGGGGAAATCCTCGAAGGCCGCGCGCACCATGGCCGGCATGGCGGCCGTCAGTCCGGCACGCTGGCCTTCGCTGTCGACCACGACGTCGAACAGCTTCTTGCCGTCGCTGGCCTGGCTGATGCCGATCTGCAGCCGGCGCAGGAAGACCGGATAGCTGGTGGTCTGCATCGGACCGCCATACCAGAAGGGATCATAGAACGGTCCGTAAGGGCCGTAGAAGCCGAACGGGCGCGGACCAAAGCGTCCCCAGCCCGGCCCCGGTCCGTAGAAGAAGGGATCATAGGCCGGCCGGCTCACTACCACCTGCTCGGTATTCATCCCGTAGCCGAAGCTGACCTGCAATTGCGCCGACTTCAGATCGCGCGCCTCGGTGAAGCCGAGGAATTGCAGCTCCTGGCGGATCAGCCCGGCGTAGTTCTGGTATTGCAGGTCATTCTCCTGTTCCTTGGCGGGCGCAAAGGCATAGGCGCGCTGGTTGTAGTCGGGCGACCAGGCGTGGAAAGAGGTGACGTTGCTCTCGATCACCGAGGCGCAACCGGACAGCAGCAGGCTGGCCGCTGCAAGAAGGGGATAAAGCCAGCGTTTCATGAACGAACTCCATCAGAAAAAAGCCGGGCACCGGGCAGAAGGCTGGGATGCCGTGGGAAGGGCGCTTGCGGGGCGATATGAAGCAAAATGCCAAAAACCTTGCCTCGTCAGACCTTGCGCGCGGCCATTTTGATCCCGCGTGGAAAGCGACAGCCGGAAACCCCCGCTGCGCCTGCCTGCTTCGCCCCAATCTGGGGCAAGGGCCGGTTTCGCCATTGTACCGGCCGGAGGCCGATATGAACCATGCTTCCCGCCAACAGTCCCTGATGGAGACGAGCGCGGCAAATCCGGCCGATTCCATTCGCGCAGTGCGGGATGATTGGTAAAATCGGGTTTTTGCTGCACCTGAATTGGCTTCCTGCTGTCTTAGCCTTCACTTTAGCCCTCATTTTCTGACCTCCATTTCCCTTCCCGGACAGGCCTCCATGCGCACCGATACGCCCCAGACGATCTACCGTAAAGACTACGCCGCTCCCAATTACCTGGCTGACACCGTCGAGATGGGTTTCGACCTCGATCCCGCTGACACCCATGTGGCCACCCGCATCACCCTGACCCGCAACCCGGCCGCCAAGGGCCGCGACCTGATCCTCTTCGGCGAAGAGCTGGAACTGGTGGCCCTGCGCCTGAACGGCAAGACGCTCTCGCAGGCCAAGGGCGATTTCCGCATCGCTGGCGGCGTGCTGACCATCCCCGCCGCCCCGGCCAAGGTGACGCTGGAGATCGAGACCCTGGTCCATCCGGATCGCAATACCTCGCTCATGGGCCTGTACGTGTCCAATGGCAATTTCTTCACCCAGTGCGAGGCCGAAGGCTTCCGCAAGATCACCTACTTCCCTGACCGCCCGGACGTGATGGCCAAATTCACCGTCATGCTGCGCGCCGACAAGGCACGCTATCCGGTGCTGCTGTCCAACGGCAACCTGATCGAAGAGGGTGAGCTGCCCGATGGCCGCCACTACGCCAAGTGGGAAGATCCGTTCAAGAAGCCTTCTTACCTGTTCGCCCTGGTGGCCGGCCAGCTGGTCTGCCAGGAAGAAACCGTGCGCCTGCACTCGGGCCGCGATGCGCTGCTGCAGGTGTGGGTGGAAGAGGGCAACCTCGACAAGACCCAGCACGCCATGGAGTCGCTCAAGAACAGCATCACCTGGGACGTGGAACGCTTCGGCCTGGATCTCGACCTGGACCGCTTCATGATCGTGGCGGTGGGCGACTTCAACATGGGTGCCATGGAAAACAAGGGCCTGAACATCTTCAACACCAAGTACGTGCTGGCCAATCCGCGCATCGCCACCGATGTCGACTTCGCCAACATCGAAGCGGTGGTCGGCCACGAATATTTCCACAACTGGACCGGCAACCGCGTCACCTGCCGCGACTGGTTCCAGCTGTCGCTGAAGGAAGGCCTGACCGTCTTCCGCGACCAGGAATTCTCGGCCGACATGATCGGCAGCGACAGCGGCCGTGCCGTCAAGCGCATCGATGACGTGCGCGTGCTGCGCCAGGCGCAGTTCCCGGAAGATGCCGGTCCGATGGCCCACCCGGTGCGTCCCGATTCGTTTGTCGAGATCAACAATTTCTACACCGTCACCGTCTACGAAAAGGGCGCTGAAGTGGTGCGCATGTACCAGACCCTGCTGGGCCGTGACGGCTTCCGCAAGGGCATGGACCTGTACTTCAAGCGCCACGATGGCCAGGCCGTGACCTGCGACGATTTCCGTGCCGCCATGGCCGACGCCAATGGCCGCGACCTGTCGCAATTCGAACGCTGGTACAGCCAGGCCGGCACGCCGCTGGTGCAAGCCAGCGCGGACTACGACGCCAAGCGCAAGACCCTGACCCTGACGCTGGAACAAAGCTGCCCGGCCACGCCCGGCCAGAAGAAGAAACAGCCCTTCCACATCCCGGTGGCCGTGGGCCTGCTGGATGCGCAGGGCCGTGACCTGGCGCTGACCCTGCAAGGCGAGAAGAAGGCCGGTGCCACCACCCGCGTGCTGGAACTGACCAAGGCCCAGCAGAGCTTCACCTTCATCAACGTCGATGAAAAGCCGGTGCCGTCGCTGCTGCGCGGTTTCTCCGCGCCGGTGGTCCTGCAATACGACTACAGCGATGCCGAACTGGCCTTCCTGATGGCCCACGACAGCGATGCCTTCAACCGCTGGGAAGCCGGCCAGCGCCTGGCCACGCGCCGTCTGCTGAACCTGACGGTGGCCGTGCAGGCCGCGCGCCAGTCCGGCCATGTGGTGGCGGTCGATACCGTGCTCAACAACATCGAGCACGACGGTGCCCTGGCCGAAGCGCTGCGCGCCACCCTCAAGGACGAGTCGCTGGATCCTGCCTTCCGCGAACTGGTACTGACCCTGCCGTCGGAAACCATGATCGCCGAACAGATGGAAGTCATCGACCCGCACGCCATCCACGTGGCGCGCCAGTTCCTGCGCCGCTCGCTGGCGCGCGAACTGCGCGATGATCTGCTGGCCGTGTATCGCGCCCACCAGACCCCGGGTGCCTACAGCCCCGACGCCGCTTCGGCCGGTCATCGTGCCTTGAAGAACGTGGCCCTGTCCTACCTGGCCGAACTGGATGATGAAGAAGCCATGGCTCTGGCCCAGCAGCAGGACCAGGACGCCAACAACATGACCGACCGCCTGGCCGCACTCTCGGCGGTCCTCAACAGCGCCGCCCCCGGCAAGAGCGAAGCCCTGCAGCGCTTCTACGCCGAGTTCGAACAGGAAGCCCTGGTCATCGACAAGTGGTTCACCCTGCAGGCCACGGCCCGCAATGCCGACGTGAACACCGTGCGCACCCTGACCGAGCATCCGGCTTTCACGCTCAAGAATCCGAATCGCGCACGCAGCCTGATCTTCAGCTTCTGCAACGGCAACCCCTCGGCCTTCCATGCGCTGGACGGCAATGGCTATGCCTTCTGGGCCGAACAGGTGATCGCCCTGAACGGCAGCAATCCGCAGGTGGCCGCCCGCCTGGCGCGCAGCCTGGACCGCTGGCGCAAGTACACCCCGGCGCTGCAGGAAAAGATGCGCCTGGCCCTGCAACAGGTTGCAGCTTCCCCCAAACTCTCGCGCGATGTGGCCGAAGTCATCACCAAGGCCCTGGCCGATTGATCTGTCAGACAGATAATTGACCCCTCACTCATTCATCCGATTCATTAAATAAAAACCACTGCAAGGAAGACCACCATGAAACGTATCAGCCTCACGCAACACCTGATCGAGCAGCAGCGTCTGCACAACAAGATCCCGTCCGAACTGCGCCTGCTGATCGAAGTCGTCGGCCGTGCCTGCAAGTCGATCTCGCATGCGGTCGGCAAGGGCGCGCTGGGCGAAGTGCTGGGCAGCGCCGGCAGCGAGAACGTGCAGGGCGAAGTGCAGAAGAAGCTGGACGTGATCTCCAACGAGATCCTGCTGGAAGCCAATGAATGGGGCGGCCACCTGGCGGCCATGGCCTCCGAGGAAATGGAGACCATCCACCGCATCCCCAACCGCTATCCCAAGGGCGAATACCTGCTGATGTTCGATCCGCTGGATGGCTCCTCCAACATCGACGTCAACGTCTCCATCGGCACCATCTTCTCGGTGCTGAAGGCCCCGGAAGGCATGACCGAACCCAGCGAGCAGGACTTCATGCAGCCCGGCACCAAGCAGGTCGCCGCCGGCTATGCCGTCTACGGCCCGCAGACCGTGCTGGTGCTGACCACCGGCGACGGCGTGCACTGCTTCACGCTGGACCGCGAAATGGGCGCCTGGGTGCTGACCCAGAAGGACATCAAGATTCCCGAAGACACCAAGGAATTCGCCATCAACGCCTCCAATCAGCGTCACTGGTTCCCGCCGGTCACCCGCTACGTGGATGAAATGCTGGCCGGTTCCACCGGTCCGCGCGGCAAGGATTTCAACATGCGCTGGATCGCCTCCATGGTGGCCGACGTGCATCGCATCCTGAACCGCGGCGGCATCTTCATGTACCCGGCCGATGCGCGTGAGCCGGGCAAGCCGGGCAAGCTGCGCCTGATGTACGAAGCCAACCCGATGGCCTTCATCGTCGAGCAGGCCGGTGGCGCCGCCACCGATGGCCAGCAGCGCATCCTCGACATCCAGCCGGAAAAGCTGCACCAGCGCGTGGCCGTGTTCCTGGGCTCGAAGAATGAAGTGGAGCGCGTGACCTCCTATCACAAGGAGTAAAGGCAGTCACGGCGCGGGCGAGTCCCGCGCGCGTGCAGAAAGAAAAAACGCCCGGTGTGCGCCGGGCGGAAAAAAGCCCGCGATGTGAACTGACCCCATAAAGTTGGACGGTCATTAGCCGGTTAAGGCCCAGAGGACTGAGTTCTGTATTGCACGGGACTCAGTCCTTTTAATTTGGTCTTGATGCGGTGATGGTTATAGTAATGGATGTACTTGCGGATCTCGGTCTGCAACTGGTCAATACAAGAGAATCTGTGCAAGTAAAAGCACTCCGATTTGAGTGTGCCGAAGAAGCTTTCCATGGCCGCGTTGTCCAGGCAATTTCCCCTTCTCGACATACTCTGTGTGATGCCAGTTTCCGCCAAGGTACGCCGATAAGCATGCATCTGGTACTGCCACCCCTGATCGGAATGAAGCATCGGCCGGGTTACTCCCTTTAAGGTTGCTATGGCTTTCTTGAGCATGCTCTTGACCAGATGAAACTGCGGTGAACGGCTTGTCTGATACGCCACGATCTCGCCGTTGTACAGGTCCATGACGGGCGAAAGATAGAGCTTTTCCCCGCTGACGTTGAACTCCGTCACATCCGTTACCCATTTTTCCCCGAATCGCTCCGCCTTGAATTGCCGTTGGAGTACGTTCGCTACACTGACATGGCCAGGGCCGCGATACGAGCGGTATTTCTTCGGCCTCACTAGCGATTTCAAACCAAGTTGGAGCATCAGGCGCTGAACGGTTTTGTGGTTGATCACTTCGCCAGCTTTTCTTAATGTGGTCGTAATCCGCCGATAGCCGTATCGGCCTTTGTGGAGCTCATAAACCTTGCAGATGTGGGTCTTCACGGCAGCGTACTTATCGTCGGCTGCCTGCGCCCGGACTTGGTAATAGAAGGTGCTGCGTGCCAATCCTGTAATTCTCAACAGAATCGACAGCTTGTGATGTGGCCTCAATTCCTGCACTAGTCGCGCTACTTTTGCGCAGCTGCTTGCTTTGCTTGAATCAAGGCCTTCCGCTTTTTTAGGTAGTCCACCTCCGCGCGCAGATACTCGATTTCATCGAGTAAATCTTGCCGCGTACGTGCATCCTCGGCTTTGGTCTTGAGTGGATTAGGGGGAATTTTAGGCTTCATCATCTTTGGGCGTCCTCTCGGCTTGGGTTTCAATCCATCCAAGCCATGCTCATGATACAGACGCTCCCACCGGCTGACCGTGCTTACTCCCCGAAGATTGAACATCGCCTCTACCTCCCGGTAGGACAAGCCTTCCTTCTTCATTCGTTTCAATACCGAAAGCTTGAATTCGGCGCTGTAATACTCGTGCTTCTTGTTCAGGCCATTGAGACCATGGTGCCGGTACCTCTGCACCCAGCGGTGTACAGTTGCATGATCAATTCCGAATTCTTTACCCGCCGCTCTGGCGCTTTTGCCGCCCTTCAAGCAGCGCCTGACCACTTCATATTTAAACTTCGTGTCGTACTTCGCCATGAAAAACACCCCAAAGGTTGGATCGGTGTCCAACTTTTGGGGTGCAGTTCAGATGTGCGGGCTTTCATGTCATTTTCGAAGACGCTCCCACAATTTGTAGATCTCGTCCCCGTTTCGTTTGCCGATCAGTGCAACGTCAATCACGTCGCCAGCCACCGCATAGATAATCCGGTATTCACCAATATCGATGCGGCGATCGCCAGTCTTGCTCCCCTTCAGAATACAGCTATCGTGCGGGGCGGCATTGGACAACAACGACATGACAGCGGATCCGACTTGCTTGTACTGCTTAGCGTCGAGGTCGCTTAGGAACTTCAGCGCCTGCTTGCTTATTTTTAGCTGCATCTTGAGGGTTCCTTAACGAAGCAAGGAACGCATCGACCTCCTTGGCGCTCGCGTAGCCATCCTCGCGAGCAAGCTCGGCTCCAACGACCCAAAGCCGATCTTCAAGCTCTTCAACCTTGCTCACCAGGGCTTCATATTGGCTCTTCGAAACCACGTACGCGGTCAAGCGATCATGTTTCGTGATGCCAACCGGACTCCCCAGTGCAGTATCCAAGACCTCGCCAAACCTGGTCTTTGCGTCCCTCGCGCTGAACAACGTGAGGGTGGTTGCATTCATTGAAATCACTCCGTTAACTCAACCTGAAACTCCAGGTTGGCTCAACCGACCCGGGCGTCATCCCAAGGCGGCTGGATTATCGACATGCGACGTGCAGGCAGCCCCTTCGAAACGCCTGCTGTTATTGCGTCAGTAGTGACGCGCTGAAAAGCATAACCAAAAACGATTTGAACCACAATAACCATTTTGTACCAAAATGATCAAAATGACCAAAATGGTCATTTTGTCTACTTTCCTCATTTTCTCCGCTGTCCCGCTTTTTTGACGTTACGGTCCTTTGTGCTTTCGCCTACGCCTCATCCCTGCGCCGATGGCGCTCCCGCCTGCGCCAGCCGCACCTGATTGCGTCCGCCATGCTTGGCTTCATAGAGGGCCGCATCGGCGCGCCCCAGCAAGTCTTCCACGGTGCGCTCGCCCGCTGGCAGCAATTCCATGGCACACACGCCCGCGCTGGCCGTGACCACGCCGCGCGGATTGCCGCGATGGGGCAGGTCCAGCGCCTGGATGCCGGCGCGGATCTTTTCCGCCACCTGCACCGCACCGTCGGCATCGGTATCGGGCAGCAGCATGAGCATTTCCTCGCCGCCATAGCGCGCGGCCAGATCGCCCGGCCGGCGCTGGCGCTCGCGCAGGACGGCGGCAATGCGGCGCAGACATTCGTCGCCCGCCTGATGGCCGTATAGGTCGTTGTACTGCTTGAAGAAATCCACATCGATCATGATCAGCGAGAGAGCCGACTTGCTGCGTGCGGCACGCCGGAATTCCGCCGCCAGTACGGTATCGAGATGACGGCGGTTGGCCAGGCCGGTCAGGCCATCCTGATGCGCCAGCTGCTCCAGCCGCTGGTTGGCCTGGTGCAGCTCGCCCATCACCTGCAGCGCGCGATCCTCGGCCACCAGGCGCAGCTCGATCTGCCCGATCAGCCGCCACCCGAACAGCCCGATGATGATCAGCAACAGCAGCACCGCCGCACCATACACGATGGTCTGCTGCCGCCACGGGGCGAGCGCTTCATTGCTCGATGTGGTCACGGTGACGATCAGCGGGAAGCCCTGCACCGGCTGGTACGACACGTAGCGGTCGATGTCGTCCAGCGGCGAATGCAGCAGTACATGGCCGCTGGTTGGACTGGCCAGCGCTTCGCCGATGACCGGGTCCAGGCTCAGGTCGTGATTGATGTAGGCGGGATCGAAAGGCTGCCGCGTCAGGACCTTGCCGGGCCGCAGGAGCAGCAGGATGGAACTGTCGCGGCCGATCTCCACGGTCTGGTACAGGGCGTTGAAGTGATCCAGCCGCAAGGTCGCCAGCAGCAGCCCGGCGAAGCGGCCATCCGAATGATTCAGGCGGCGCGACATCGGAATGATCCACTGGTCGGTACTGCGGCTGAGCAGGGTCGGATGGATGTGCGGTTGGGGATCGTCGTGATCGCGATGATAGATGAAATACGCGCGGTCGCTGTTGTTGGCATCGCTGGGGCGCGGCGGCGAAGAACTGGCCACGCGATTGCCGTGCTCGTCGAAGATGTAGAGCCCGTCGAGCTGCGGCATTTCGCTGGCCAGGCGGCGCAGGACCGGGCTCATGGCGTGCAGTTGCGCATGGGTGGTGCCGGCATCGTCGATACGGTCGCTGATGTTGATCAGCGCGCCGTGGGTGGCCTGGAACACGTCATAGGCATGGCGCGCCAGGGCACGCGCAATGTTGCCGGAATAGGTGCGGGTGTTGTCCAGCTGCACCGTGCGCGCGGCCAGGCTTTGCCAGACGTGGCCAGCCGCGATGGTCACGCAGATCAGCGCGACGAACAGCCGTGCCCGCCGCGCCACGGAATGGCGCGCTACCCGCCCTGCCTTTGCCAGCATTGGCCGCATCGTCCGTGTCTCCTCTCCCGGCCGGTCTGTTCCCTCCCCAGGGTGGACCGTTTGAACCAGTATAAGGAGATGGCTCAGCCGTACTGGCCGCGATCAGTCCGTGAAAAAGCCCTCAATTCGTGGGCTGCACCGCCGGCCGGCGCATCAGCTTGACGCTGTGCAGTGCGGTCAGCAGCACCGACAGCCAGATCGGCACATAGGTGCCCAGTTGCGCCAGCTGCAGGCTTTCGCCCAGTACCGCCATGGCCACCAGCACCAGCAGCACCGGTTCCACATAACCGAGGATGCCGAACAGCCCCATCGGCAGCAGCTTGCCGGCGCGCAGGTAGCTGGTCAGGGCGATCATGCTGAGAATGCCCAGGCCCGGCAGCAACAGCCACATGGCGGGTGTGCGCAGCGTAGGGCCGGTGGCCGGGCTGAGCACCAGGGCCAGCAGCGAGGGCAGCGCCAGCACCATCAGTTCCACCGCGAAGATGAGCATGGAGTCGAGGCGGATGCGCCGGCGCAACATGAAGTAGGGGGGATAGCCCAGCGCCACTGCCAGCGTTGGCCACGAGAAGGCGCGCGTCATCCACAGTTCATGCGCCACGCCGACGCAGGCGCACAGCACCGCCAGGCGCTGCAGCAGGTCCATCTTCTCGCCATAGTGGAAGCGGCCTACCAGTACCATCGACAGCGGCAGCATGAAGTAGCCCAGCGAGACTTCCAGTGCCCGGCCATTGACCGATCCCCACAGGAACAGCCATTGCTGCAGGGCCAGCAGGGCCGCCATCAGCACCAGCAGTGCGATGCGCGCGGGGCTGGCCAGCAGTTCGGCCATGGCCGCGCGCAGCCGGGGCAGTTCGCCGCGCCAGGCCAGCAGGCCGAGCACGCAGAGCAGGGTGATGAGGATGCGCCAGGCAAAGATGTCCGTGCCATCCAGCGGGGCCAGCAGGCGGGTGTATCCGGACAGAAAGGCGAACAGGGAAGAGGCCAGCACGGACAAGCCGATGCCGCGGCCGACAAGTTGAGGATTCATCGCAGGACCAGGTGCGTCCGGCGCGAGGAAGAGGCACCGGCAAAAGCGCGATTCTACGGCAAGCCGGGACTGCGGGTCGCGCGCATGCAAAAAGCCCCGGCCGGAGCCGGGGCTTTGAGGTCGACGCGAGGGAGGAAATTATGCGCCCGGGGAAGTGCCCAGCGGGCCATCCTTCTGTTCACGCGCATAGTTGTTGGGCTGGCCGTTCGGGACTTCATAGCTCTTGCGGTCCACGTACTGGCCATTCTGGCCACTTTCCTGCATGGCCGCCGGCGAGGCGGTCTGCTGGCCCTGGTAGTTGTAGTACTGCGACTGCGAGGACGAATCGTATTGCTGCTGCTGCGCGCCCTGCATCGAGCTGCCGCCCTGATCATAGGACTGGGCATAGGCACCGGTGGCGAAAGTGGCAGCGGCCAGTACGGCGGCGGTGAGGAAGGTCTTGGTCATGGCTGTTCTCCTTTATCCTTGGTTGTGCATTCGATGGCGCTGAATGCAATCGGGACTTCAGTTGCAGTGGCGGATACGATCATGCATGCATCCACAGGTTGGCCTTCGTTTCCCAAAAGCAGGCACGGCACGATAAGACTTGAAAAAATGTGTCGGGTGGCCTGCATTGCCTGAAAACTTGGGTTCATCATAGGAAGACCGCAGCGCCGCGACAGTCGGAAAGCCCAGCATGTTCTTGTCGGACATTTCGCGCGCGTCTGACAGCCGGCTTGATCGGCGTCCGAGCGCAAATCCAGGATTTTCGATTGATGCAGAATTGAGTTCAATCCAGCTCATCCATGCACAGGCCTCATCAATCCAGCCTGTGCAAATGATCAAAGTGCGAGTCATCTTCGCGGTGACAGGCGCCGGACGTGTCAGTCTGCAAGCTGACACGTCGCCCTGGTTTCGTTACAAAACGTATCACTGCCTCATTCTGGCGCAGTGGCAAAACGCTAAGTAAATGTCCTTTGTAAATGTCCTTTGCGAGCTTGTGTGAGAATGTGGGCAAATGCGTTCAGACGGACAGAGGGTCGGACCAATGTGCGCCCATCCGTCCACATCCGTACCCATTCGACCCCACGCCCGCTTGATCTGCGACAGGGAAGTGCAACTCGCTGTGGCAAAAATGCGTATCTCTCCCAAGCGGCGCGAATTGCGTTTTCGCAGGTGGCACAACCGGGTTATTCTCAGTCGCATGGGGTTGCTCAGGCCGCCTGTCCAAGGGGGCTGAGGAAGCAGAACAAGGGGGACATCATGAACAAGGCAACAAGCACTGCGATGCTGGCCGTGCTGGCAGCAGTGACTGTGCTCAGCGCACCGCTGACGGTCCACGCTGCCGAATGCAGCAAGGTCGTCATCTCGGCTGATTCCGATTACGCGCCCCTGCACTGGTACGACGGCAAGCGCCTGACCGGTGCCAGCATCGAGATCGCCACGCGTGCCCTGAGTGCGCTCAATATCCCTTATGAGGTACGCTACGTCGGTCCTTTCCACCGCGTGCTCAAGGAGGCCGAGAGCGGGCAAGTGGCGATGGTGTCCTCGCTCAAGAACACGCCGGAACGCCAGTCCTACCTGGCTTTTGCCTCGGTGCCGCTGTTTTCCAATCCGATTGCGGTCTTCGTGGCGCGCGACAAGCGCTTCGCCTACGCCGGCTGGAAGGATCTGATCGGCAAGCGCGGTGCCATTACGCTGGGCAACCAGTTCGGGGGCGGCTTCGATGAATTCCTGCGTGACAATCTCACCATCGAGACCGCGCAAAAGTTTTACATGAATTTCTCCAAGCTCGATTCGGGCCGTATCGACTACCTCATCACCGGTTACTACAACGGCGTGATCTACCTGAACCAGAACGGCCTGGCCGATCGCTTCATGCCGCTGCGCCCCTTCGTCAGCGAGAGTGACAACTACATCGCCATGAGCCGCGCCAGTCCCTGCGTGAAGCTGCTGCCCCGTATCAACGCGCAGCTGGAAGCGATGCAGAAGAGTGGTGAGCTGCGGGCGGTGCTGCAGAGTTTTGAAACCGATCTGCGCATCGACACCGCCAACCCCGACCAAAGCGGCCGTGCCAAATGAAATCCGGCCCATTCTCACGAGCCGGCGCTTGCCCCTGCAACAGCGGGAAAGAAGCGTAAAACCCTCGCTGTTCCTCACCAGCCGCATGGCATGCGCAGGATAGAGTGACAGGCTGGGGAGCAGTGCGTCGCCCGGACGCGCTGCCGCATCACACACATCACATCGTGCCGCACGCGACGACCATGCCCATCCGAGAAGGCAGGCGCGCGCGCCTGCCTTCATTCAAAAGACGGAGAGGACAATTTGAAGCTGCGAACCAAGATCATCTGGCTGTGCGCCACCACGCTGGTGGGCATCCTGATCATTGCCATGGTGTCGCTGACCACGCTCAGGCGCACCATGATGGAAGAGCGCGAAGCCCAGCTCTCGCTGCTGGTCACGCTGGCCAAGGCCGCGGCCGAGAAGGCGCAGGCGCTGGAGCAGTCCGGCAAGCTCACGCGCGAACAGGCGCAGGCCCAGGCCAAGCTGGTCATCGGCAGTTTCGTCAAGGAGCAGAATTACTACTTCGTGCGCGGCTATACGGACGACTTCAACTACGTGCATCCCAATCCCAAGCGCGTGGGCATTCAGGACAAGACCGCCAAGGAGGATGGCGACCGCTATCGCGCCGCCCTGCAGGGCAAGGAGATCGGCCTGCTGATCGCCGAAGGCACGCGGCCCAATACTACCGAGAAGGTGCAGAAGCTCTATGCCGTGACGCGCTTCGCCCCGTGGGACTGGACCATCGGTTTCGGCGCCTACATCGACGACATCAATCAGGCCTTCTATCGCAATGCCCTGGTGCTGCTGCTGCTGGGCGGCGTACTGATGGGCGCGATCGCCACCATGGCCGCCTTCATCCTGCGCTCCATCCTGCGCCAGCTGGGTGGCGAGCCGGTACGTGCCGTGCAGATCGTGGAGCAGATCGCGCAAGGCGACCTGTCCACGGCCGTCGCGCTCAAGGCCAATGACCGCCACAGCCTGCTGCATTCCATCGAGACCATGCGCCGCAGCCTCTCTGGCATCGTGCAGGGCGTGCGCCAGGGCACGGACACCATCGCCACCGCCTCCGGCGAAATCGCTGCGGGCAATCTTGATCTGTCATCGCGTACCGAGCAGCAGGCCAGCGCGCTCGAAGAGACCGCGTCTTCGATGGAAGAGCTGACGTCCATCGTGCGCCAGAATGCGGACAACGCCAGCCAGGCCAATCAATTGGCCATCACCGCCTCGGGCGTGGCGACCAATGGCGGCAAGGTGATCGAACAGGTGGTCGGTACCATGGCCGACATCAACAGCGCTTCCACCAAGATCGCCGACATCATCGGCGTGATCGACGGCATCGCCTTCCAGACCAACATCCTGGCCCTCAACGCTGCCGTGGAAGCGGCGCGCGCCGGCGAGCAGGGACGCGGCTTTGCGGTGGTGGCCTCGGAAGTGCGCTCGCTGGCGCAGCGCAGTGCGCAGGCGGCGCGGGAGATCAAGGGACTGATCGAGGATTCGGTCAGCAAGGTGGACAACGGCTCGCAGCTGGTGGAGCAGGCAGGCCGCACCATGCAGGAGATTGTCACCAGCGTGCGCCACGTGACCGACGTGGTGGCCGAGATCAGCGCCGCCAGCCGCGAACAGAGTGCGGGGATCGAAGAGGTCAATCGCGCCATCACGCAGATGGACCAGGTGACGCAGCAGAATGCGGCGCTGGTGGAAGAAGCGGCCGCCGCTGCCGCTTCGATGCAGGACCAGGCCGCGCAACTGGCACAACTGGTGTCCGTGTTCCGGCTGCAGGACGCTGCCCAGGGCCTGCGCTAAGTCCCACGGCTTGCCCGGGCTGCGGCGTTCTCGCTTTCCATTCCTTCATTCTCACATCCGCCGTCTCCGGCGCTGCACATCGCAGCGCGCAGAAGCGGCGGATTTTCTTTTGTCGCGCGCACGGGAAAATCGCGTGAGTTTCAATGAGACGCGGTGAGTTCCGGTGACACATGCAGGTTTGCATGCCAATTTTTCTTTCCGTACGGAACTCTGTCTGCACGGCCATAGTCTAGTCTGCACTCGTATTTGCATCGGGAACAGCGATGTGAGGCGAGACGGTCGGAATTGCACAACAAAACCGGACGCCACTGTTCAAATCCCTAGTGAAAACAGGGTGGCATCCGTAGAATTGCCCGACTGCAAAAAGCCGCAATGACGCGGCTTGATGGCGCAACGGAGCGTCTCGCGCAACAGCGCAAGCGGCCAACGATGGCCCTTCCTACACTCCAACACCAACAACATCATGCGCTCCTGGATCAATCATCTCAATTACTCACGCAAGTTCTTCCTCATCGGCACACTCGCTTTTATGCTGTTCATCGTGCCGACCACCATCCTGGTCCGTACCAACCTCGACGACCTGGCCACAGCCCAGCGCGAAACGCTGGCCCTGGCCCCCGGACGGGAACTGCTGCTGCTGCTCAAGCAGATGCAACAGCATCGCGGCCTGTCGGCCCTGTATCTGGCCGATGGTGATGGCGCAGCCGCCAGCCGCGCAGAGCGCCAGAAGGAAGTCGATGCCACCTTCGACCGTGTGCGCAGCGGCCTCAAGCCGTTGGAGGACAAGGCCCTCACCGATGCGCTCGACGGCCTCAATGCGGACTGGCGCGCACTCACGCAAAGTATCGCCAGCAAGTCCATCAATGGCGCGCAGAGCAATGTGCAACATGCGCAACTGATCAAGCGCGAGCTGGATCTGCTGGACGACGTGGCCAACAGTTCCGGCCTGGCGCTGGAAGCGGAGGCTGCGCTGTTCTACGTGCAGCGCGCGGTCATGTCCGAACTGCCGCAACTGACCGAAGCACTGGGCCAGGCCCGTGCGCGCGGTGCCGTGATGCTGGGACGCGGCCAGGCCGATGCGGAAGAACGTGCCCGCCTGGAAAACCTCTCCGACCGTGCCCGCCGCAGCTATGAAAGCGCCCGCCGTTCGCTGACGCTGGCTGCGGGTCGCCACCCCCTGCCGGCCGAGGTGGAAAGCGCCCGTGCAGCAGCCGTCGCGTCTGCCGACGAAGCCTTCAAACTGGCCGACAGCGCCATCGTGCGCGCAGATCAGCTGACCATGCCGGCCCCGCAATGGGTGTCCACCATGACGCGCATCATCGATACGCAATTCGTGCTGGTGACGACGTCCTTCGACATGATGCGTGACGAGTTGCAAGCCAAGATCCCGCGCCTGCGCAATGAACTGATCGTGCTGTGTGCTTCGCTGGCGGTGCTGGCCATGGCTGCGCTGTGGCTGATGGTCGCCATCACCCGTGCCACCACCAGTTCGCTGTCGGAAGCAGTGCGCCTGACCGAGGCGGTATCGGCCGGTGACCTGACCCAGCATGTCGAGGTCAAGGGCAGTGATGAAGTGGCGCGCCTGCTCATGGCGATGCAGGCCATGACGGCGCAACTGAGCATGGTGGTCGGCAGTGTGCGCAGCAATTCGGAGAGCGTGGCCACCGCCAGCGCCCAGATTGCCCAGGGCAATGCGGACCTGAGCAAGCGCACCGAAGAGCAAGCCAGCGCCCTGCAGCAGACTGCCGCTTCCATGGAAGAACTGGGATCGACCGTGCAGCAGAATGCCGACGGTGCCCGCCAGGCCGGCCAGCTGGCGCGTGATGCCGCCGAGGTGGCCAGCCAGGGTGGCGCGGTGGTGCAGCAGGTGGTGCAGACCATGCAGGCTATCCACGCCGGCTCGGACCGCATCAGCGACATCATCGGCGTGATCGATGGCATTGCTTTCCAGACCAACATCCTGGCGCTCAACGCGGCGGTGGAAGCCGCCCGTGCCGGCGAGCAGGGACGCGGCTTTGCGGTGGTGGCCACCGAAGTGCGCAGCCTGGCCCAGCGTTCGGCCACGGCGGCGCGCGAGATCAAGGAACTGATCACCGCCAGCGTCGACCAGGTCGGGCAGGGTACGCAGCTGGCCGATCAGGCCGGCAAGACGATGGAAGAGATCGTGACCTCGATTCGCCGTGTCAGCGACATCATGGTCGGCATCAACGCCGCCACGGCCGAGCAGAACACCGGCATCGCCCAGGTCGGCCAGGCCGTGACCCAGATGGACAGCACCACCCAGCAGAATGCAGCGCTGGTGGAGGAAAGCGCCGCTGCGGCCATCAGCCTCTCGGGCCAGGCCCGCGAGCTGGTGCAGGCGGTGGCCGTGTTCCGTGTCGGAAGGGCAGCACTGGCGGCATGATCGGTTTGGCTGATGGCAGTACCGGTCTGATATCGGCTGGACGGATCATCTGCCCGATCGATCAATCAAGGCAGATTGAGCGATGCTGTTGATGAATCCCGACGGGGTGTTGTCCGATCTGCCACGCAAAAAGGAAAGTCCGCAGCATCTTGCTGCGGACTTTTTTGCATGCGGGAAAGAAATGTGATGGCGCTGACTGTGTCGCGCGGCTCAGCGGTAGAACGGTTCAACCCGCCCCTTGAGCTTGGTCAGCATGGGATTGCCCTTGCGGTCGAGTGCACGGCCGGCGGGGATCTTGATCCAGCCTTCGCTGATGCAATACTCGCTGACGTTGTTGAATTCCTTGTCGTTGAGCTTGATGCCGATGTCATGCTCGAAGATGGCGGCAACGTAGTGCGGGCTGCGGGGATCGACGCTGAGGCGGTCGGGGAGGGCTGGGCGTTGTGCGGTATCGTTCATGGGCGCGATTATCGGACATAAGAACCGCCAAGACAATGGGCCTCCGACGCCGCCCTGCTGCATCCTCCTACCGCCCGCCGGGCATTTTCCGACACCAAGGCTGGCCGCCCGCTGATAGCGCTGGCCTGTGCCGGCGCGCATGCTCCATGCATCTGACTTTGCGCGAGGATGTATGCGATCTACCGTCGAGGAAATGCAGGCCGCCCGCTCGGCCGCCCAAGCCTACCGCCACCAGCCCGGCAGCCTGCAGGCCGCGCACGTGTATGCGCAACTGTTCGTCGCAACGCCCGACGAGGCCGCCTTGGCCATGGGCCGCGACTACCTTGTGCAACAGATGCAGGAAGCGCAAGAACTGCCCTGCGACCTGCCGCAGGAGCCCTCCGCATTGGCCAGCTGGATCGAAGCGCGCGCCGCTGAAGTCGGCGTTGCCTACGAAAGCTATCTCAAGGAACGCCAGCAAGGCGCGCCGCGCCGCTACTTCAGTGGCCGCGCCCATGCGCTCAATTTCCTGCGCTGCGTGTGCCCGACCAAGATGGTCGATGGCGCCTGGCTCTACAGCGCCATCCGGCGCTGGCGTGATCCGCTGTTCCGTCCGCTGATCCTCACCTATCTGGAAGAGCTGGGCGATGGCGATGCCGCCATGAATCACGTCACCCTCTATCGCAGCCTGCTGGCCGCCAACGGCTGCGAGCACGGACCGGCGTTGTCCGAAGAACATTATGTGCAAGGATGCATCCAGCTGGGGCTGGCCCATCACGGGGCGGAATTCGAGGCCGAGGTGTTCGGCTTCAACCTCGGCTATGAGCAATTGCCGCTGCACTTGCTCATTACCGCCTACGAACTCAATGAACTGGGCATCGACCCTTATTACTTCACCCTGCACGTCACCATCGACAATGCTGCCAGCGGGCACGCCCGCAAGGCCGCCGAGGCGGTCGCGCAGGCGGCCGCCCAGGCTGCGGATCCGCAAGCCTTCATGCAGGGCGTGCGGCGCGGTTATCTGCTCAATGAGCTGGGCGCGAGCACGCTGGGCGTGATCGGCTCCTTTGTCCTGCAGGATGAGTTGGTCAGGGTGCTGGCCGAGAAAGCGCCCTTCGGCCGCATGATGCACTCGGACTATTGCCGCATCGGCGGCAAGACGGTCAACCAGTGGCTGGAACAGCCTGACGGCATGGCCAGCTTCCTGGCCGAGATGGAAAAGGCCAAGTGGATCACGCGCGGCAAGCCAGCCGAGGAGAGCCGCTTCTGGCGGCTGATCGATGCCGCCGGCGGCCAGATGTTCGGGGTCTTCGAGGGCTATGAAAAGCAGGTTATCCGTGAGTGGATCGAGGAAGGGTGGAGCGATGGCCGCCGTCAGCCGAGCTTCCGCGCACTGGCGCGCGGGCGTGAGAACGCCGCTGCCGAAGCCCCTGCCGTGCCGGCCGTGGCCTTGGGCGAGGTCGATCTCGATGCGCTCGTGGCCGAGCTGGCACCGGGGCGGCATCATTTCGTGCCCGGTTTGGAGGCGACGCGGCGCTACAGCGAGCGTTACCGGCGTGCATGTGTGGCGTGAGCGCCGCGCCACACAGCCGGTGAGGGGAGCGCAGCGGCAGTCGGCTATAATGTCGGGCCTTGGCCGCTGGCCGCCCCGCAGGATGCACGCTCGCAGCCGATGTGAAGTTCCAGGCGCGGAGGCGGCGGCCCGACCCGTCAACCCGCCGGCACTCCGCCGGCTGCTGGAGAAACCATGAACATTCGTGCAAGAAAACGCCTGATCTATCGCCGTCACCGCATCGGCATGCTGATCGCCGCCATCGAATCCCTGATCGCCCTGGAAGAGTCGATCCTGGAAGGCAAGCAGGCTGCTTGAGTCCGCCCAGGCGCGCTGCCAGCAGCGTGATCCGTTGAAGAACCGGCCTTGCAGACAGCAGGCCGGTTTTTTCTTGGGTGCAGCGGCTGTCGATGAGCGGTAGACGCTGCGCCCTTGCCATCCGCGCCAGGCCGCAGCAGACCCTCCGCCACCGCGCCCGCGCTGTGGCACAATCGCGGCTCCTTGCTGCGACCGGGATCCGTCCTGCCATGTGCGTCAACTACAAGCCCACTCCCAAATCCATCATCACCGCGCTGACCGGTGCCGACACCTCCGCCACGCCAGACTGGCCAGAGGAAACCTGGCAGGACTATGCCGCCCCCGTGGTACGGGCCGGGCTGCAGGGCGAGCCGGAACTCATCGTCGGCACCTACGGCATGATGCCCCGGCGCAAGCTGCAGGGCGGATTGCAGATCTCCACCATGAATGCCCGCGCCGAGACCATCGGCGAGAAACGCAGCTACGCCGGCCCCTGGCGGGCCTTGCAAACCTGCCTGTTGCCCATGCACTGGTTTTATGAGCCCAATTACGAAGCCGGACGCCCGCAGCGCTGGGCCATCGGCATGGCCGACGACCAGCCGTTCTGCGTGGCCGGCCTGTGGCGCGCCTGGGAGGAGCCTGAAGGAGGGTATGCATTTTCGTTTACCCAGATCACCATCAATGCCGATGCGCATCCTCTGATGAATCGTTTTCACAAGCCGGGCGAGGAAAAACGCAACCTCGTCATCATCCCGCCCGCCGACTATGCGGACTGGCTCAACGTCGGTGATACGGAAAACGCGCGCAGGATGCTGGTCAACTATCCCGCCAGCGCCATGAAGGCCTGGCCTGCGCCCAAGAGCGAAGCGCGGAGCAGCTCAGGGCAGGGTTCGTTGCTCTTTTAAGGGCCGGCCGCTGCCGTTTCGCACGCCAGATGTAAAGAATTGTTGACCTTCCCCATGATTTTCTGTGAAATTGCGCGGTGGCATCATTGCCGCGCTCAGGTGCGGCACAGGCAGGACTCACGTCATCATCACAACATCAGGGGAACGCGGCATGCGGATCAAGAGGGCGGGGCCGATGTGGAGGGCATCCGGGTGGGCTGGCGTGCTGCTGGCCAGCGCTTCGCTGCTGGGCCAGGGCAGTGCAGCTGCGCAGGAAGCCACGGCCAGCCAGGCCGGCATCGTCAAGGTCCTGCAAGGCGACGTGCGCGCCGAGCGCAGCGGCAAGACCCGCCCGCTGGCCACCGGCGAACGGCTCTATGCGGGTGACCGGGTACTGACCGGTGCCGCCAGTGCGGTCGGTTTTACCTTGCGCGACGATACGCTCATTTCGCTCGGCTCCAACAGCCAGTTCCTGCTCGAACAATTTGCCTACAACGACAAGACCGACGAGGGCAGCGTTGCCGTGCGGCTGACCAAGGGCACGCTGCGCTACGTCTCGGGGCTGATCGGCAAGCGCTCGCCGGAGAGCCAGCGGTTGTCGACCCCGACGGCCACCATCGGCATCCGTGGTACCGACTTCATCGTGGAGGTGGCCGGTGAATAAGCCATCGCTCCATTCACTGTACCGGCCGCTGATGCGCTGCGCCTTGCTGGCCGTGGTGTCGCTGCTGGCTGCATGTGCCGGGCCGGCGGAACGTTTCGTGTTGCTGCCGCAGGCCGATGGTTCGGCCAGCAGCATCGTGGTCAGGACGGCCAGTGGCGAGACGGCACTGACTTCGCCCTATGCAGCGGTCGAGACGCGCGGCGGCAAGCCCGCGCCGACCCAGACCCTGTCCGCTGCCGAGGTGGACCGGCGATATGCCGAGGTCATGCGCAGCCTGCCGGCGCGTCCGCGCAGCTACGATCTGCTGTTCGAGCTGGGGACTGACCGTCTGACGCCGGCCTCGCAGGAATTGCTCAAGAAGGCCATCGCTGAAATCAAGGAATTCACCGCCGGGGAATTCATCCTCACCGGCCATGCCGACAGCATCGGCAGCGATGCCACCAACGACGCCTTGTCGCTGCGGCGCGCGCGCCTGATCGAGCGTGAACTGCAACGGGCGGAGGTCAAGGCCCTGAGCATTGAGGTCATCGGCAAGGGGGCGCGTGATCCGCGTGTGCCGCAGAAGCGCGGCGTGGCCGAGCCGCGCAATCGTTTCGTCGAAATCAAGATCAGGTGAGCCGGGCGGCACGCTGCCGATGCAGCGCCGCCTGTCGTCCTGGCATTCTCAGGGGAATCACATGGGCAATCGCGTCTATCTCTACTGCACCGACTTCGAGGGTATGCCCACGGAGGAACAGGCCGACGAATTCTTTACCATGATCGGTACCGAATACGAGGCCACCGCGCGCCTTCCCTTGTTCTGGATGTGCCTGTTTTCCGGGGACGATATTCACGTCTCGTCCGGCCCTGCCACCGAGGGCGAGCACAGTGGCAAGCAAGGCCCTGAAGGTGCGGGGGACGATGATGAGTACGATGATGATGAGTACGAGGAGGTCGATGAGGATGCGCCGCGTCCGTTTGCCTACCTGGGGTGCGAACGTCTGGCGGGCATCGCCCGTCTACGCCAGCGCTCGGCGATGCTGCGTCCGGTGCTGGGCGAGGAGCGCCACGCCTTGTACGAGGACTGGATCGCGCGCCTGGAAGCCGAACCCCGGCGCAACATCGTGGTGAACACGGAAGAGCTGGACGGCATGTCCGATGAGGGCCAGCTGGAGCAGCAGCTGCGCGCGGCGTATCAGGAACTGGCCGTGATGGACGAGCGGCAGGCATGGCAGATGAGCCCCTTGCTGCATGACCTGACCGGCCTGTACGAAGAGCAGGCAATCAGCGAGGTGGCCAGCTGGACATTGGCCGGTTCGGCCAACGGGGCCACGCGCTGGCCGCCCGCACTGGCGCAGCCACAGCAGCCGGAACAGTCCGCCGGGGCGACTGCTGCGTTGCCCGCGCCATCGCCTTGGTGGATGTTCTGGAAGCGTTGATCTCCGCAGACGGGTGGAGCTGAACGCAGGGATGCGCCGTCTTTCGGACATCGCTTATTGTTGAGTTTGATCGTGGACTATCGAATAGCTCATCAATGGCGTGTGCGCGACACAACTAGGAAATTTCCTGATATTCGCGAAATGATATAAAACATAAGATCACGCCATTGCATCGACCTTTCCATCTCAAGGAAGCATGGCCATGATCCAGTCCCTTCTGCACTACGGCAGCTATCTCGCTGCGTTCTATGCGGCTTATGTCGTGGTCGGCATGGCGTTGACCGGAGTGTTTCTGTGGCGTGTGCTCTCGCGCAAGCCGGCGATGCAGAGCCTGCCGGCGAGGGTCGAGCCGACAGCGGGCGACGAATCCCACGCTGCCTTGCATTGAAATCGTAATGAAAAAGGCCCGGACGCGCGCTCCATCTCCTGGAGAGCGTGTCCGGGCCTGCCCGGGAAGGCAGCGTGATCAGCGTTGCTGTCAGCTGTTCTTGTGACTCTGCTGTCCCGCCTTCACGTGCTGTTCATGTGAACCGCCGCGGCTCGAATCGCCTTGTTGCTGGCCGGAGCCACTGCTGCTCTGGTTCTGCTGGTCGTTCTTGTGGCTCTGCTGGCCGGCTTGTACGTGCTGTTCATGCGAGCCGCCCCGGGTGTTCCCACCTTGCTGCTGGCCGGAGCCGCTGCTGCTCTGGTTCTGCTGGTCATTCTTGTGGCTTTGCTGGCCTGCCTGGACGTGCTGTTCGTGGGAACCACCGCGGCTGTTGCCTTGATTCTGATTCGACATGATGTCACTCCTTGATGAATGCCCTGCGCTTGTGCGCAGTAACTACATCATCGTCCCCCGACTTCGCCGCAGACATCGGCCAAGCTCCCTTGATCCTGTCGGCTGTGACTGTCGGACGCGTCTCCAATGCAATACATCAGCTTGGCCGACGGACGTCTGTCGTCGCTCAGCGGGGGCAGAGCATGAGCGTGCTGCACGGACTTACTGCACGGATTCGATGGTGGACAGCAGGTGTTCGAAGGAACAGGGTTTGGTGAGCAGGGCGGAGAACACTTCGAGTGCCTGCCAGGAATTGCTCATGGGAGTGGCACTGAGCAGGACCACCGGAATGGCCGAAAAGCGTTCATCGCCCTTGATGCGGGTCGCCAGTTCCAGGCCATCCATCACTGGCATGCGCAGGTCAGTGAGGACCACGCTGACTGCGGTGTGCTCATGGGCCATCAGTGCCAGCGCCTCTTCCCCGTTGCCGGCTTCGATCACGTGATAGCCGACGCCTTGAAAGACTTCTGCAAAAATGTTTCTGACATCCTTGTTGTCTTCAACGATCAGCAGGGTGCGAGCGTGACTGCTCGGATTCATGAAGCGATCTCCGGGTGGATGGGCTACGTCCTGAGATCAGAACGAACGGCTCCGCGATTATGTGACCGAAATGATCATGGTTGCATCAGTCAATTCCTGTATCGCGGGAAAATCGCGCTGACATCCTCGTAAGAATATGCGCGTCACCTGCGCGTCAGGTGGCGTGCCGCTAGAATACCGGCTCCGGTGACGCGACGCGTCGCCCTCATCTGCCAAGGAGCCGCGATGTCTCTGGAAAGCCTGCTGCTGTTCATTCCCTCGTGTTTTGCACTGAACATGGCCTTCGGCCCCAACAATCTGCTCTCCATTACCATCGGCGCCCATCACGGTCTGCGCCCGGCCTTGCTGGCGGCGGCCGGCCGGCTGGTGGCATTCGCGCTGATGATAGGGGTGGCAGCGGTGGGCATGGGCGCACTGCTGATGGCCTCGCAGATGGCGTTCACGGTGGTCAAGGTGCTGGGGGCGGCCTATCTGATCTGGCTGGGCTGCAAACTGTTCTTCGCCAGGGTGGAGCTGGGCGGCCAGCCGCTTGAGCCGCAGCAGCGCAGTATTGCCGGTTATGTGCGCAAGGAGTTTCTGGTCGCCATCGGCAATCCCAAGGCCATCCTGGTCTTTACGGCATTCTTCCCGCAGTTCGTGGTACCGGAAAATTATTTATCCAGTTTCCTGACCCTGGGCGCGATTTTCCTGGCGCTGGAGGTGGTCGCCATTGCCGCCTATGCCTACGCCGGCACGCGGCTGTCGGGACTGATGCAGAACGCGCGTGGTCTGCGCTGGATGAACCGCATCAGCGGCGGCATGATGATCTTCTTCGGAACCTTGCTGGCATTGGCCAAGCGGCCGGCAGCCTGAGGGACTGCGGGGCGTCAGGAGAAGCTCAGCTCCAGCCCCATCATCCTGGAGATGAAAAAGGTTGCCATTCCCAGCACCAGCAGCGAGATCACGAACAGCGCTGCCACTTTCCCGCTGGCGCGCAGCACTGCGTTGCGCTCGGCCTGCTTGCCCTTCTTGCCCTGATCGTAATGCCATTTGATGGCGTAGAACATGCCGATGCCGAGCACGGCGACCTTGAAGATGATGAAGACGATTGGGACCCAATCCATGATGTCGACCATTTGAATCGCTGGAAGAAAAATCCGGTGCCAGCGTTGCGAATCTGAAAGTAGCAGAGGCGAGTCACTGTTTCCGTAACAGTGTCCTGTGCATTCTAACCAAGGCGACGCAGGCGGGTCCAGCAGACATGATCCATACAAGCTGCGGCACTGCACGAGTGCGCGTGTGGCGGCGGGCGCTGCCGTAGCCGGGTGGCGCTTATTTCATCAGCACCTGCAGCTGGGTCACCGCTTCGTTGACCTGCCCGATCTCATTGATCTGGTCGTTCGCGGAGGTGCTGATGGTCTCGATGATGCCGGTGATGTCGTTGATGGAGTTGACCATGGTGCTCATGGTCTTGCCGGCATTCATGACCAGCTCGGTACCTTGTCTTGCTTCATTGACCGAGCCGCTGATGAGCGTCTTGATTTCGCTGGCCGAGGCCGCCGTGCGCTGCGCCAGGCTGCGCACCTCGCCGGCCACCACGGCAAAGCCGCGGCCATGTTCGCCGGCACGGGCCGCTTCGACGGCCGCGTTCAGGGCCAGCAGATTGGTGCGGAAGGTGATCTCGTCGATCACGCCGATGATCTCGGTGATCTTGGCGGCACTGGCGTTGATGGCGGCCATCTTGTTGACGACCTCCTGCATGACCACCCCGCCTTGTTCCGCGATGGAGGAGGTGGCCTTGACCAGATCGTTGGCCTGCTGCGCACTGGCCGAGCCCGTGCTCAGTGCTTCGGACAGCCCGCCCACGGCGGCCTGCAGGGTCTGCGTGGCGTGGGTCTGGATACTCACGTCGGTGGCGTACTTGACCACCTTGAAGACCCGCCCGTCCATGTCGAAGATAGGGTTGTAGTTGGCCTGCAGCCAGAGCGCATCGCCATTCTTTTTCACGCGGCGATACAAGCCGGCATCGTATTGGCCGGCCGCCAGCCGCTTCCAGAATTCCTGGTATTGCGCCGAGGCGCGCTCGGCGGGCTCGACGAAGATGGCGTGATGCTTGCCCACGATTTCGGACAGCGAATAACCGACCGCGCGCAGGAAGTTGTTGTTGGCGTGCAGGATGTTGCCATTCACATCAAACTCGATCACCGCCCGCACCTTGTTGATGGCGGTGATCTGTCCGGAGAAATCGGCGGCCTGCAGCTGCTGCTGCGTGACGTCGCGCGCGTACTTGACGATCTTGAAGGGGCGTCCAATGGCATCGATGATGGGATTGTAGGTCGCCTGGATCCAGACCTCGTGTCCGGATTTGGCAATGCGGCGATAGAGGCGCTGGTCATATTCACCGCGCCCCAGTTTCTGCCAGAACTGCGCATAGGCAGGCGCGTTGCGCTCTTCCTCGGCGACGAAGATGCGATGGTGCTGGCCTTTGATCTCTTCCAGCGTGTAGCCCATGAGATCGAGGAAATTCTTGTTGGCCTTGATGATCTTGCCATCCAGCGTGAATTCAATGACTGCCAGCGCCTTGTCGATGGCGGCCAGTTGACCCAGCATGTCGGCCTTGCGTTTGCTGAGACGTGAGAAAAACGAGAGCGAGTCGAAGAAAGCCATGATGGGCGCCTGATCCTGAAAATGTTCTTGAAACGCATCTCATCACCGTCGTCGAGATGCTTCCGGTTTTATTGTTGGGGACGTCAGCAGAGGCAGGAATATCGTTGTCTCATGCCACGCGGGACCTGCCCCGATTCCGCTTCTCATTGTATGAGTCGCGAGGGAGAAATCCATCGGGGATTTCCTGATGAACTGGCAACAATAGTCGACTCGGGTTAACATGCCGCCAGCATGGTAACAAGACAGAAAAAGGCAGCACCCCGCAAGCGGGCCACCTCCAAAAAAAGCCGGCAGAAGGGACTGGGATCATTCAGTCGCTTTCTGATTTCCTTCACCAGCACGACGATCCTTGTCTTCGGCATCGCCAGTTGCGTCCTCAACCCGCACCTGACGGACGGCCTGCGCGAGCGCTTCAGTCTGCCGCACCTCGAATTGCCGGCGGAGGACGCGCCCGCCCCGGTGCGACAGGCCGAGCCGGGGCACACGGTTGCGCGTTTTGCGCAATGTCCGCGGTTCTTCCCCGGCGCGCATCCGCCGCAATTGCCTGCGGGTGCGCATTTGCGGGAATTGTGTTTCAGCGCGTTTGCGGTGCTCTACAACAGTCAGACCAAGACGCCCTTTGTGGTAGTCGAGCGGCTGAACCGGACCGCTCTTCTGCATGCGCGCGAGCAGCATCGCACGGACCGCTTCTACCCGGAGGCGCGGCTGCCGCGCGCAGAGCGCGCGGAACTGGACGACTACCGGGGATCGGGGTATGCGCGCGGCCACATGGCGCCGGCCGGCGACATGTCCACACCGGAGGCAATGGCCCAGAGTTTTTCGCTGGCCAACATGGTCCCGCAGAATCCTCGGAACAATTCCGGACCCTGGTCCAAGATCGAAAGGGATACGCGCAAGTACGTGATGCGGGCAAGCGGGGATGTTTTCGTGTTCACCGGGCCGCTCTTCGATGCGGCACCGGCCACGATCGGGCGGGGCCACATTGCCGTCCCGGCCCGCTTGTTCAAGCTGGTGGTTGACGCCAGCACGGGCAGGTCATGGGCGTATATACAGGCCAATCGCGCTGATACCGAGGTGGGAGCGCCGATCACTTATGAGGATTTCGTGCGGAAGACCGGGTTGCGCTTGCTGGGGCAGGGGGCGGGGCGGGGGTGAGTGGCCGGCTCCATCTCCTGCAGCTGTTCAGGTTTATCTCATATCGCCACATCGTGATCCCCAAGAAAAAGCTCCTCATCGAGGAGCTTTTTTCATGTACTGAAGTATCCGACGGGGCGACTGTCAGTTCTTGTGCAGATCGCTGTTCAGGATGTCTTCGCCATCTTCCAGCTTTTTCGCGAAGTCGATATTGCGGCCGGTACGCAGTACTTCGAGCGCACCGGTGACGTCATTGCGGCGGAACGTCGCCGCATTGATGCCGGCCAGCTCTGCGGCCTTGACTACCTTGCCGTTCAGCGGGTGGCCTTCAATCTGCACCGAGACGCGGGACGACGCCATGACCGCGGTTTCGGCCGCGACGATGACGGCATCACCGACCGGAATGCCCAGGGCGGAATTGACTTCCAGCAGGCAGTTGCGGCCCAGGGAGATGAACACGTTGTTGCCGCCGGAGAGCACACCCAGCGTGGACGCGCCGCCGCCGATATCGGTGCCGGCGCCGACCAGCACGGAGGAGCTGATGCGGCCTTCCACCATGGAAGCGCCTTCGGTCCCTGCGTTGAAGTTGATGTAGCTGGCACCCGGCATCAGCGTGGTGCCCTCACCAAGGTAGGCACCCAGGCGAACCTTGTGCTGATCGGTGATGCGCACGCCCATTTTCAGGGAATTGATGCGGTGGACATACAGGGGGAACTTGTCGACCATGTGCGGTGCGAAGCTGCCATCGCCGAAAGCGGCCGACATCAGGGATTGCTCGACTTCCTCGGCGTCCATCGGGGTATCGCCAATCCAGGCCACATTGGGCAGCTTGGTGAACACCTTGGTCAGGTTCAGCTGGTTGGGCTTGAAGCAGCGATGGCTCAGGCCATACAGCTTGAGGGTACTGTCTTCCACGCCTTGGGGATCGATGTCATCGAAGATGAAGGTGATGACGACGCGATTGGCCGGGCCGGCCTTGGTGGCTTCCAGCGCTTGTTCCAGCGCGATGACGTTGCCGTGATACTTGCCGTCGTTCTTGAACGGGGCAAAATAGGCCAGGATCTCGGTCAATTGGGCGGCGGACACCGAGATATTCTGCACGCCAGCCGGGGTAACCCCCAGCACTTTCATCCAGATCGCTGCGCTTGCCGTATTCTGGCCAGGGCCATTGACGACCGGATAGCGCACGGAGGCCAGGGTGCCATTGCCGGTAAAGACGCGGCTGCCGACGGCGAACAGCAGCGGCTCCTTGTAGCCGGCGCTGGCCTTGAACTCTTCGACGACCTGTTTGAAAGCGTCTACGGTGGCGGGATAGGTGGATTGTGGTTGGTTCATGGGTTTCTGCTGAGAAATGCTTCTTGAGTGTTATAGCGCGTTGGGAGCGCTATTTTAGCGTCGGTTCGGGTTGTGGAGGGCGTTGTTGAAGTAGGGTGGCCCGGTATTGCTTCCCATGGCCACATCCTTGCTGCCCTTTACCCTTTGTATCTGGAGCCAGAACTGCGGTCGGAGCGGGGGAGGGGCGCGCCGTGATGGCCGAGATTGGTTTGAAGTCAGTCCAACAGGAGAAGGCCTCGCATGATACGGCTGCAGAAATTGCCTGCACTAGCGAAGTGGGCCATCGTCAATCTCATTGGTATCGGGTTCTACTTGTACCTGGCTTCGACGCTTTGGCCTGCCAAGGGAGAAGAGAATACACCGGGAGGTCCCGGCGACGCCTTCTTCATTGTTTTTGCCATTTGGCCAATCCTGCTGGTGTTTGCGGTGGCGAACTTTGCGACGCTTTATCTGATCATCCGGCATGTCCATGAGAAGCGGACGGCGTTCGCTGTCTGGAGCGTTATCATATTGCTCTGGATTGCCGCGGTATTGATCGACCATGGTCAGAGTGTGCATATGATCGCAATTGAGTACTCCTGATCTGATCCGTCCCAAGACAGTTGGCCTTCATCGATTCGCCCGGAAAATCACAATGTGGCGAAACATCCATTCGACCAACCATGAAGATCATATTCCTCTTTTTAGTTTTTTCGCTGACCACAGCATCTGCACAGGCGGGGTTGGATATCACCGCTTATGAAAACCTGACCATGGTGAAATCTCCCGTACTGAGCGCTGATGGCGTTCCCGTTGCGCAGAATCAAATAATATTGTTTCCGAGCGACTTCCCGGAGCGTTTTGAAGGACTGGAAGCGGGCAAAGTTTATGCATTCAAATCAGACTTCGAATTCCGGGCAGGTACTTACTCGGGGTATAACCATTGGCGCAATGAGTTGGCAAAACTGGCAGGCTACCAACAGAGTTCTCATGTGTTCAACGGGAAAACAGAGCTTCGCTACGATGCGACTGCATGGAATCTGAAGAGCGGACCGTTTTGGGAACTCATCAATTTTTCTGATGCTGAGGGAGTCATTGGTCCGGTCGTCTGCAAGAAGATTTATAAAGATTTCATGCGCTACGCCGATCAAGCCAGGGAACATGCGGAAAATTATTTCCGGGAATCGTATGACAACTGGAAGAAAGCGTTTTCCATGTGTGCGCACGATGGGGCCATTGTTTTCCATTGATGAACACATTCAGACATTACGCGTGAAACGTGCGGGGTGCGGTTTTGGATCTCTCGATCTCGTTTGATGATGGATCAAGGTGGCTGCGTGTCCGGTGAATCGTGCCGGATCCGGTTAGCTGTTGTATTCGGTTGGACCGGATGGTGCTCATTCCCACGTTTCACAAACAGAGCCAGCGAGTATAGGCACATCGTCAATGAAATCGGGTTACTACTCGCTTTATTTTGTGTATCAAACCACAACGCGACTTTCTAAGGAAAATCCCTAAATCTAATAATTTCGGTCTACTTTATATTTCGAGGCGGTAGAGATTAATTCCCATTTGGATTGATCAATTAAAAATGCTCGTATTTAACCCAAAGGGGAAACAATGACCGCGCTCAGAAATATGAAGATTGGAACCAAGCTGGCGTTAGCGTTCGCAGCGCTTTTGATGCTGACGTTTTTGCTCGCTGGAATAGCACTGAGCAGCATCAATTCGCTGACTGTGTCCATCAAGGCGGCGGACGCAGTTCAGGATGAGCGATTGGTGCCGCTGTACCTTGCACGGGAGGCTCTCGATCAGACAGGCCTTGCCGCGCGCAACGCCTATGTCTTCAGAACCGATGCGGATGCGCAGAAGGAGCTGGCCATCGTTGATGAGCAAAAACAGCTCTATCTGAAGGCGCTCAAAGACATGGAGCCGCATTTTGCGGGCAACAAAGGTTTTGAAAAGGTGCGTGCCGGTCTGTTGCAGATGGCCGAGGAGTTGAAGCGCCCGCGTATCTATCGTGAAGGTGGAAAGTCGGAAGAATTTCGTGACTTCCTGGTCAACGAATGTAGTCCGCTGCGCCGCCAGATCGTACTCGATATCAACAAGCTCATCGCTGAGGTGGACGCCGAGAACGACAAGGCACATGAGGACACTATCGCCATGGCGTCCAAGGCGTCTGTAGTGGTTGCGGTCTTGACCATCATCGTGGCACTCATCTCGGCCCTTGTCGCATTCGCGATTACACGCGGCCTGTTGAGGCAGCTGGGGGGAGAGCCTGCCTATGCAGCAGATATTGCACAGCAGATCGCGGCCGGTGATCTGACTTCTGAGGTGAACGTGAAGGCGGGCGACACCACCAGCTTGCTGTTTGCTATCAAGAAGATGCGCGACAGCCTGGTTGGCATCGTGGGCAGGGTGAGAGAGGGCACCCACGCCATCGAGCAGGCATCTACCGAGATCGCGACTGGCAATCTGGATTTGTCTGCGCGTACTGAACAACAGGCAGGTGCCTTGGAAGAGACCGCTTCGGCGATGGAAGAACTGATGTCCACCGTGAAGCAGAATGCTGATAACGCCAAGCAGGCAAGCGAGCTGGCGGTATCCGCTTCGGGCGTTGCCACCCAAGGGGGCGAGGTGGTTGGCAAGGTGGTCAGCACAATGGAAGGTATCAATGCTTCCTCACGAAAGATCGTCGACATCATCAGCGTGATTGACGGGATTGCGTTCCAGACGAATATCCTTGCATTGAATGCTGCCGTCGAGGCAGCAAGGGCCGGTGAGCAGGGGCGCGGCTTTGCTGTCGTTGCATCGGAGGTCCGTAGCCTGGCACAAAGGAGCGCTACGGCGGCAAAAGAGATCACCGAACTGATCAATGATTCCGTAGCGCAGATTGCCCAGGGAAGCAGCCTGGTCGAACAAGCCGGGATGACCATGGAAAATGTGGTCACCAGTGTCAAGCGGGTGACCGATGTGGTGGCGGAAATTTCCCATGCGAGCCAGGAGCAGAGTCACGGAATCACTCAAGTCAATCTCGCCATCACCCACATGGACGAAGCGACTCAACAGAATTCTGCGTTGGTCGAAGAGGCCGCTGCTGCTGCGAATGCGATGATGGAGCAGGCGGGAGAATTGGCTGGATTGGTGTCCACATTCAAGCTCGATGATGCAAAAGGTTTCGCTACGGTCACCGGCATTGGAAGAAACAAGGTAGCGGCTGTCAGAGCCGTGGCACTGCGCTGACAAGACCGAAAACATGGCAGATCGCCCGCTTGGCGCGGGCGAAAAAAAGCGGCCTGCATTACTGCAGGCCGCTTTTTGTTCCGGTGCTGATGGGCGGAATCGAACCGTCGACCTATTGATTTCGAATCCGCGGAGGAAATTATATAAATCAATAGTTTAGGTCGGTCCTTGCTCCGCAATTCAAAAAAAGTGCCGCCAGCAAAGCTAATTTGGCAGCGGTCAATTTAGATTTGCGGAGCGCTATTCTTCGCGCGGAATGCGAATGGCATTCGTCGTTATCCGATTGGCGACATACCCAACGCTTCCATGGCCGAGTGCTGTTGCTGAGGATGTCCATCATCCACACAGTGCAGGTCAGTGCGAGCCATTGCCAGTGGATTTTCAGGGATTTCCTGATGCTGCCAGGAAAACAGCTGTTTTATGCTTGAGCTGAAAATTCTCTTGGAGGCAACTATGAGCATCGCCGCCTTAGCCGTCAGCCATCATATGATTCTCGTCAAGAACGTTGCCTACCTGGCAGTCAGCGGATTGGATTTCACCAGCCGGATGCTCCCGGTTCTTTCCAATGCGGTTGCCCATATCAGTTCTTCAGGCATTGTCAAAGAGTCTGACGCAATATTGATATTGCGGAATGCGGTGGAAGAGGAACTAGGTCAGCCTCGCTTAGAGCATCCTCGATACGCGGAGGCCCTGCGGTTCGCCAAGGAAATGTTGGCGGCTGATTTGTTGCCTGCTTAATCTCATCTCGGCTTGCCAGGCTTGGCCTGGCAAGGGGATCTAATGGCCATTTTCGCCCTTTACAGATTTCTGGCACGGCCGATCGCGGACAAGTCCTTGGGGGAAACTCGTAGATCCTCATCCATCACGCCAGGGTCTTGCGGGCTAACTTTGATCCAAATCATGTTTTGCTGCTTTTCTTCAAAGATTTTTTCCGGTTACAGGGAATTTCCTGGTCGTTGAGATAGGGTGATGCTCCTATAACTACAAGCTGCGCTTTTTCAATTCTCGTGGGGGGAGTATGAAGAATCTCAAGATCGGCCAGCGTCTTACCTTAGGACTGGCTGCTGTCATCTTTTTGCTTGTCTGTGTCGCCGGATTCGGTCTTCGGCAAATATCTTCACTGAATGACCGTATAGAATTCCTGACCTCAGTGGACGAGGGGAAACTGAAGGCGCTTGCCAAGACACAGTTTGGCATCACGTTGCGTGCCATTGCTGCGCGCAACCTCACTCTCATCACTGATCCCGCTTTGCAAAAGAACGACGCGCTGCTGGTGGCCAAGACGCAAAAGGATATCAATGACGGGCTCGCGGAAATGAAACGATTGGTGGCCGAGTCGGCAGCTTCTGATGCCGAACGTCAGCTGGTCGAGCAACTGGCCGATCTCGAAAAGCAGTATTACCCGGTGGCGGTAAAGGTGGTAGCGCTCGCCATGGCCTTGAAGAATGACGAGGCGCGAGTTGCCCTGAACAAGGAATGCATGCCGATTCTTCAGTCGGTCATTACGCACGTTCAGAAAATCAACGATTACCTCTATCAGAACTCTCAGGAAAACGCAGCCGCTGCGGAGCGCGCCTATTCACGGTCTAAATTGATGATGGTGGGTATCAGTGTGCTGGCATTGGTCGTCGGGATGCTGATCGCATGGAAGCTGACCCGATCGATCGCAGCACCCTTGGCGAGTGCGGTAGAGATTGCCCGAAAGGTGCGTGACGGTGACCTTACCAGCCGCATCAAGGTGGACAGCCGCGACGAAGTGGGTGAGCTGGTCGGCGCGTTGAAGGATATGAATGAAAGTCTCGCCGCCATCGTCACCGATGTTCGCGAGGGGACACACACCATTGGCGCGGCTTCCGGAGAAATTCAACGCGGAACTGTCGACCTGTCGGCGCGTACGGAACAGCAGGCCAGTTCGCTGGAGGAAACTGCGTCCGCCATGGAGCAGCTTACGGCAACCGTCAAACAGAATTCAGAGAACGCGGTTCACGCCAATCGACTGGCCAACGATGCTTCGAACATTGCGGCCGAGGGCGGCGAAGCAGTTGCTCTTGTGGTCGATACGATGAGAGCCATCAGCGGTTCATCCCGCGAAATCGTGGAAATCATCAGCGTCATCGACGGTATCGCGTTCCAGACCAACATACTTGCCTTGAATGCCGCTGTGGAAGCCGCCCGGGCGGGCGAGCAAGGGCGGGGATTCGCTGTCGTGGCAGCAGAGGTGCGGGCGCTTGCCCACCGGTCCGCCAGCGCTGCGAAGGAAATCGAAGCATTGATCAATCAGTCGGTGACCAGGATCGCCACTGGCGAGCAACAGGTCAACCAGGCCGGCGCGACAATGGACAGGGTGGTCGAGAGCATCAAGAACGTCTCGGGCATCGTCCAGGAAATCAGCGTTGCCAGCGCCGAGCAGACCCGAGGACTTGAGCAGATCAACCAGGCCATCGCACAAATCGATGAGGCGACGCAGCGAAACGCCGCACTCGTCGAAGAAGCTTCTGCTGCATCGTCAACGATGAAGCAGGAAGCGGCCTCGCTGACGCAACTGGTCAGTACCTTCAAGCTGTCTTCGACGGCCGGCGCAGTAGTGGCCGAGATCCCGCGGCGTCAGTTCGAAACGCTGCCCGCCTGAGGACAAGCTTAACAACCTTGCCTTCATGCCTATGCTTTAGGTGGCTGTGCGTTGGTACAGCCGCCCGATAGGCATCCCTCATACGCTCAGTGTTCTTCAGCAAAAGAACAAGGCATCTCCATCTTCACCAAACCATCATGGACAATTTTCAAAAAGAAATCGATGGGCGCACGAACCTGACTTCCACCAATAAATTCGAACTGCTGCTCTTCCGTGTCGGAACTCCGGATGGCTCCACCGACAGGCCGGGAGAACTTTACGGCATCAATGTTTTCAAGATCCGGGAAATCGTTCCGATGATGCCCATCACTGCGGCAGCGGGCATGACGTCGCCGATGTTGGTGCAGGTGGACGCCGGCACACCTGTCCCCAGCTGTGCTTAGAGTACGACATCAGCTCTGTGCGTGCAGGCAGGGACGCCGTTGCCGGAGACTTCACGGGAGAGATTTTTCAAGAGTAGATGCGGTGCGGCCCAGCATTAACTTGCGGCGAGAGATAGGGTGTGCGTGCGGGCGGGCAATCGGAAGATGCTGACCGTACGAGAGAGTTTTTCCGCTTGATCCTGCATGGATTGCGCTGCAGCCGCGGCTTCCTCGACTAGCGCTGCATTTTGTTGCGTCACTTCATCCATCTGTGTGACCGCAAGGTTGATTTGCTCGATCCCTTCGCTCTGCTCCCGGCTGGCCGAGGAAATCTCGCTCACGATATCGGTAACGCGCGCTACGCTTCCAACGATATTAGTCATCGTTTCCCCTGCTTGTGCCACCAGTTTGCTGCCTTTTTGCACCTGTCCCACCGAATGCTCGATGAGTTGCTTAACCTCCTTTGCGGCGGTAGCAGAACGTTGAGCCAAGGTTCGTACCTCGCTTGCGACCACTGCAAATCCTCGACCTTGCTCACCTGCGCGGGCAGCTTCCACCGCCGCATTCAGAGCGAGGATATTTGTCTGGAAAGCGATTGCATCGATTACGGTGACGATATTTGTAATTTCCTTAGACGATTCATTGATCGCATTCATCGTTTCGACCACTTCCCCCACCACTTTCCCGCCTGAGACGGCAATTTCGGACGCAGCAGAGGCCAGCTCATTTGCCTGTACAGCATTGTCGGCATTCTGTTTGACGGTGGCGGTTAATTCTTCCATTGCAGACGCCGTCTCCTCCAATGAGCTTGCCTGCTCTTCGGTTCGGGACGAAAGATCCAGATTGCCCCTGGCAATCTGATCAGAGGCCGTCGCGATTGTATCTGTCCCCGCGCGCACCTCGCCTACGATATCGGCTAGACGATCACGCATGCTGCCCATTGAGGCCAGTAGACTGCTGCTATCGCCCTTGCGAAGCGAAATTGGGCGATCCAGGTCGCCGCCAGCAATGTCGCTCGCGATATTCATGGCGTAGGCGGGTTCACCACCTAACTGTCCCGTGACGCTGCGCGAAATCACCAAGGTTGCAGCCAAACTCACCAAGACCGATAGCATTCCAACGATCACGAGCATCATCGCCGCTGTGTGGTAAGTCTCTTGACTGGTTGCTACAGTCTGGTCCATCAAAGCACGCTGATAGTCAGAGAACTCTTGTAGCGCGGTGAACATGGCATTCTGCTTGGCACGTACCGAACCAAAGAACATCCTGCGCCCGTTGTCAGTGTCGCCTGAGGCTAGCATGTTGAGCAGCTTCTGCTGCTCCTCATAATAGTCTTGACTAGATGCCTGGACTGCCACGAGGAATTTCTTTCCTGCCTCCGTGGTGATCATGCCATCAAGCTTAGCCTCCCGTTCTGCAATGGCCTTGCGTGCTTTGCTGATTCGTTCCAATTCCGCCGTTCTAACAGCTTCATCCGTGGTCAGCGCGACGTTGCGTACCGCGCGCGCGATGACATTGACATCCTTGCCGATAGCATCTACGAGCAGCGTCTTCGCATAGCGGTCATCCACCAGAAATCTGACGTCCGAGTTGAGCGCTGCCAGCCGAGTGAAGCTGAAAATGGTCAAGCCTATCGACATCAGCAATAACAAACCAAATCCAAGATAGAGCCGATTGGCCACCTTCATATTCGATAATTTCATCACATACTTTCACAGTCAATTTGCAGTTAAATAAAAAATCTTAGGCTCTTGGATCATCCGAATAATTTGACGGTGAGACTAATCGGCCTTCCGATACCCTCTGAAAAAAACATCTAGTCGATGATTAAAATCTAATGTTCTTTCGAAACGGGAACCTGACATTTCGTAAGAATTTGCACTCTATAAAATCAAAAGCTCCCACTCTTTTCAGAGTCGGAGCTTTCGTCGAGCCTGCGGAATTAAAAAATAATTTTCTAACCCGGGTAGCGTGCTTTAGGATCCTAAGGACAATTAATGAATGTCAGATACAGGTCCAGGGCACCTAATTGATGGACCGTTTGAATAGTCGTTCTCCTCTATAAAAAGGAGAAACTCTACGTGAAGCTTCATAGTCATCAGAAGCTGCCAGAATTTCGGCTCAACTACCGCGCATTTCTTATCCAAACCATCCTCCAGATTATCGAAGATGTCGCGGATATGCTCTGGCTCTGCTCCTGCCGCATGCATCTCGATCAAGCATTTTCTGACTTGCGCACGCACCAGGTCTCCGACGATTTCTCCCTGTGCGGCTTTTTTCGCAACTTCACGGATCGTGAGTAAATGGCGCTGTACGATCTGTTTAAGAATTTCATATGGCATGTTGATTTCCTCATTGGATAGTTATACATGGCTGAGGAAGGAGTTGATATCGGGAAGAACCTGACATTCCCTGATATCGTTTAATGGTATTGCTCTCTAGAGGCAGTAGAGGCGATAGATGGAGATTCACAGGAACGGCCGCCGTTTAATGGTGAATCCGATCGTAGGCAGGCCCACCCAAGGAATTGGTATCGAAAAAGGTTTTTTGCTCTTCGAAAAACAACAGAAGCTCTAGAAACTGCTCCGCAACCTTAAAAACCGAGTCCTTCGAAAGAAAGCCGCTGTTCAACTCGGTGGAATAGCGGGAGAGTGCGCGACCAAAAATGCTTCGAATGTCTGCACAATCGGCCCCGGTGGCTCGCATTGTGACCATACATCTTCTGACAACGGTGCGGACGAGATCGCTGACGATTTCCCCTTTTTGCGACATTTCGGCAAGCCCTACAAGGACCGTTAAATGGCGATGAGCAATATCTTGTTTGTGCGCGTAAAGCATTTTTCCCCTTTGTGGAGCCCCCCCGTTATTCGACACCTGTGTCGGTGTTCATCGAATTGACGGTTGAGCTCAAAAAGGGTTCCGCAGGTTAGATCGTATCGATGCCTTTAATGTTAATCCTCATGGAACCTCGCGCGCGCGCTCTCAACGGTTAGGATTAAGTCCGCGAACGCGGGGATAAAGCTTAAAAATACTCACCGCGCTTTTTTCGCAGCAAGTACGCGCTCGAAATCATCCCGACAGTCGGCATTACGGAACACCTGTCCGAAAACCACCACCTCGGACTCGTGTAAATAACTGTACGCAGCCCGCCGGATCTGACTTTGCGGCCGATGTGTCCTTCGAGCCGAAGACCGCGCCGATACCGGTCATGTTCCAGCCCGACCAGGCAGCGCAGATTGAGCATGCCTGGCTGGCGCCAGGTGCATGTCCCCGGACCCGGCCGGTGGTGGATGACATGCCGACATGGCCAGCGCCGACCATAACCGCAGATGAGCAGCGCCGCTCACTGGATGCCTGGGGTGCCGTCAAGGCGTACCCTCTGGTCACGCGTGGTGCCCGTGCCGGATACCATCGCAGGCCATGGACCGCATTACGTTCAATACACCCGATGACGGCGTGATGGCAGGGCAATTCAAGGACAGCTCGGCAACAGGAGCGTGACCACCACGGAGATCTACGTTCGGAAGCGGCGCAGACAGAAGGTCATTCCTACGAAGTGACGCATGTTCGATTGCTTGAAGAGAGCGTTTAGCGGCGCATGTCGTAGACTTCATCTGCAACGATCATTTTGTAATCGTAGGTGGTGGCATTTTGGAAAGTCATGGGTTTGGCAAGAATTACAGCATCCGGCCTATATGCATATTGGTAGCCGTACTGTGCGCAGGTAAGCGTTATATTGTCTTGAAAGACTATGACCCTACCAAATTGACATCCCTCAAATCCTTCAGTGCGCTTGCCATCGTCGGTCACCAGGGAAGAAACTGACTTGTGTGGCGTTGCCATTATTGCCAAGGTCGAGCTGCTGGTATAGCTGGGCTTTATCCAGTGCGTCGGGTGAGTTCAACCAATGTTCTCGGCTTTTCTCGCTATCACAAGACCGCAGGTTTCAAGAGAACGTAATGCGAGTTAAGGTCGAGCAGTGACCGTAAGTACAAAGTTTGCGGAGCAAAGCCAGAATTGCGGAGCAAAAAAAAGCGGCCTGCATCGCTGCAAGCCGCTTCTGTTCTGGTGCTGATGGGCGGAATCGAACCGTCGACCTACTGATTACGAATCAGTTGCTCTACCAACTGAGCTACATCAGCAAAAGTCCGCGATTATAACGGGTTCTTTCCGCTTCTTCCACACCCCGGCCAGAAATTTTCGGCTTTCTGCCCCCTCGTGCAGGCCCGCCAGCCCTGCGCTAGTCCGACAACATCGCGCTCAGCCATCAATTTTCTTGTCCTCTTCCTTGGCCTCTTCCATGGCATCCGGTTCCAATTCCTCAGCAGAACGGTTGCAATAAATGAAATATCCCCACGCCGCCAGCAAGACACCGGTCCCGACCAGCAGAGCGGCAGCATAGATCATGTCCGCCGCTTCCTCATGCGCGGCACGGAAGGTCATCACCAGGCCCTCGATAGCCAGTGCCACGATCACCACCACGAAAAACCGTGACAGGAAGCGCCGCACCCGCGTCGGCGCGCTGATGTTGGCGTCGCGCACCACCTCTTCCTCCGTAATGGTCTCGGCAATCTGGAATGCCACCACCGCAGCCGCCAGGATGCCGATGGCCTCGATCAGCTCCTGGGCCTGCGGCAGCCCCAGGCCTTCGCTGACCGCCTCGTAACCCATGCTCGCCGCAATGGCGATCAGCGCCAGGGCACCCAGTGCAAACAACAGCGCGATCACCGCATGCACTACACCAAAGACCGCCGTGATCTGTTTCATTGATTCCTCCCGTCCGTTTTGTGATGAGCGATTGGACTGATGAGTTGCATAAAGGTTGTCGCCACGGATCATCGTTGTTTGTTGCTGCGGGGAATCAATATCGGCTACGGCCGCGCGCTGCGGGCATCGGCAAGCAGGAAGCTGACCGGGACCTCCATCAGTCTTACAGCGTTTTCAGACGAAGCGGGATGCAAGGGCGGCATAGGCGAGCGCAACATCGATCCATCAGCACTGATCTTATCCCTAGCCAGTCCGTGCAGAATGTCACCGGCTGGCGCAACCGCAGAGGAGGCCATCATGCCGCAGACCGCATGGAGCAAGAAACGTGAACGCCAGTATGAACACATCAAGTCCGGTGCCGTCAAACGCGGCACCAGCACCCGGCGCGCCGAGGAGATCGCGGCCCGGACCGTCAACAAGGAACGGGCCCAGCACGGTGAATCCAAGACGGCCAGCAAGACGTCCACCCAAGATATGTCACCCTCTCGACGGGGCGGCCTGCGCTCTCATGCCGGATCTCGCGGCCGCACGTTCAAGCAGTTGTATGCGGAAGCGGCAGCGCGCGGTATCAAGGGGCGTTCGTCGATGAACAAGGCTGCACTGGAAAAGGCGCTTTCCCGATAAGTGGAAATGGCAACGTCACGCAAAAACTAAAGAACCGTCCGCAATACCCTGTTCCAAAACTAAGTAAACCGGCGTAAAGCGTAAACAATTAAAAAAATATGCGCGAGTAGGTCGCCAAACGACAGCGCCCCCGATCTGCATCGGGGGCGCTGCTTTGTTTCATGCCCTGAAGTCCAGCCCGCAAGCCAGCCCGCAGGGCAGGGCGACCGACCTTACTTGGTCACCGCCAGCACGGTACGCTGTCCACCCTTGTACGTGTACAGGGTCAGCGAACCATCCTTGACATCGCCCTTTGCATCGAAGGCGATCACGCCGGTCACGCCCTTGTGGCTGATCTTGGCCAGTTCGGGCAGGTACTTCTTGGGATCGGCGGAGCCGGCCTTGGCCATGGCGTCAGCCACGGTCATCGTGGCATCGTAGGCATAGGCCGCGTTGTAGACCACATCGATGCCGAACTTCTTCTTGTAAGCTGCGCGGAAGTCATCCATGCCCTTCTTGCCGGAAGCGTCCACGCCACCGGCTTCGGCGCAGATCACCTGGTCTTCGCCCAGGCCATCACCGGCCAGGCCCGGCAGGGAGCCGGTACAGATGCCATCACCGCCCATGAACTTGGCGCCGATGCCCAGCTGCTTCATCTGGCGCAGCATCGGGCCGCCCACGGCGTCCATGCCGCCGAAGAAGATCACATCCGGCTTCTTGCCCTTGAGTGAGGTCAGGATGGCGTTGAAGTCGGTGGCCTTGTCATTGGTGAACTGGGTGCCGACGATGGTACCGCCGGCCGCCTTGGCGCCCTTGGCGAATTCTTCTGCCACGCCCTGACCATAGGCGGTACGGTCATCGATCACGGCGATCTGCTTGGTGCCCAGCTTCTGCACGGCATACTTGCCCAGTGCGGCGCCCAGCTGCGCATCGTTGGCGACCACGCGGAAAGTGGTCTTGAAGCCTTGCTGGGTATACTTCGGATTGGTGGCCGAGGGGGACACTTGCGGGATGCCGGCATCGCTGTAGATCTTGGAGGCCGGAATGGTGGTGCCGGAGTTCAGGTGGCCGATCACGGCGGCGACCTTCTGGTCAACCAGCTTGGTGGCGACCGCAGTGGCTTGCTTGGGATCGGAAGCATCGTCTTCACCCAGCAGTTCGAACTTGACCTTCTTGCCGCCAATGGTGAAACCCTTGGCGTTCAGTTCTTCGACGGCCATGCGCGCGCCGTTCTCGTTGTCCTTGCCCATGTGGGCGTTGGGGCCGGAGAGCGGGCCCACGTGGGCGATCTTGACGACTTCCTGGGCATGCGCGGCGCCTGCGAATGCCAGACCGATGGCGGCAGTTAATGGAATAATGGCGCTCTTGAATTTCATAACACTCCTCTGTAGATTGGATTGACCACTTTTAATGTTTTGTCTCACAACACAGTTATTCAGATCCTTGTTGCGGTGACCAGGCGTGCTGCTTTGCTTTCGTCCCCGACTTTCTGAATAATGCGACGGTACAACATAAGAATCGGCCAAGCCAAGCAATTTTTGAATGGCCGGCCTGAACCATCATCCTCGACTCTGTCCCATGGCTGCCAAACTTCACACCCTCGACAAGGTGGATCGCAAACTGCTCAACATGCTGCAGAAGGACAACCAGATCTCCACGCGCGTTCTGGCTGAAAAACTGCACATCTCGCAACCGACCTGCCTGCGCCGCATCCGCGAACTGCGCGAGGCCGGCATCATCAGCGCCGAGGTGGCCATGGTCGATCCCTTCGCACTCGGCTACGGCATGCTGGCCTTCCTGGAGATCTCGCTGAACAACCAGTCCGACCAGCACATGCAGGACTTCGAGCAGCGCATGGCCAAGGAGGCCGAGGTGATGCAGTGCTACTTCGTCTCCGGCGAATACGATTACTTCCTGGCGGTCCATGTCATCGACATGGATGCCTACTACCAGTTCGTCAGACGTGTGATCTCGGGATCAGGCAATGTGCGCCACTTCCAGTCGCGCTTCCCGATGAAGCGGGCCAAGTTCACCACCCGCATCGCCTTCGATGAAAAGGCGGTCGAAGTACAGGTGCGCGTGCCCGGCTGAACGCTTGCCGCCTGCCCGCGCGGGATTGGCGGCCAAGCTCATCCATTGCGTTTTGTTAGATTTCGGGGCGTCCATCCCTCGGACGGCCCCTGGATTTACTAACTTTTTCATTTTGCTGGCCGGCGATCCCGTTGTGCAGGAGTGTTCGCACGGCAGGGCAGGCACGTACTTTGCATTGCAGTGCGGTTGTCAGTTGTGTTATTTTCGGGGGCATCCCGCAGCGTGCGATGAAGAGCTCCTCCCGCCACTGCGTCTTCGCTGAAGCAGTACCGTGGTCATCAGCAACAAGAGCGGACACAGATCAGCACCCAGCGCCGGGCCCGTGTGGCCGGCCCGCCAGCAGTACCCGCAATCCCTATCATCCACCGTCCGCGGCCCATGCCGCAGGGCGCAGCCTTGCCCGGTGCCGCAGGTTCTGCGAAGCCATCCAGCCACTCCTGCAGCACGCTGCAGAACCACAGAAAGGAAATCCCGCACGATGCACGAAGTCGAGTTATTCATCCAGGACATGGCCATCATCATGCTCATTGCCGGCATTGTCACCGTTGTCTTCAACAAGCTGAAGCAGCCGGTGGTGCTGGGCTACATCGTGGCCGGCGTGATCATCGGTCCGCACACGCCGCCCTATGACCTGATCCAGGATGAGAAGACCGTGCACATTCTGTCGGAGCTCGGGGTGATCTTCCTGCTGTTCTCGCTGGGGCTGGAATTCAGCCTGAAGAAACTGGCCAAGGTCGGTGCCACCGCCTTCATCGCGGCAGCGGCCGAGATCCTGCTGATGATCTGGATCGGCTACGAGATCGGCCTCTACTTCGGCTGGAAGCGCATGGACGCCATCTTCCTGGGCGCGATGCTGGCCGTGTCCTCCACGACCATCATCGTCAAGGCCTTGAATGAACTGGGCATGAAGAACGAAAAGTTCGCGCAGATCATCTTCGGCATCCTGATCGTCGAGGACATCCTCGCCATCGGCATGATCGCGCTGCTTTCCGGTGTGGCCACCAGCGGCTCGGTGGATTCCACAGAAGTCTTTACGACGGTGGGCAAGCTGGTGCTGTTCATGACGGTCTCGCTGGTGGTCGGTATTCTCGCGGTGCCGCGCCTGCTCAGTTTCATCGCCCGCTTCAAGAGCAACGAGATGCTGCTGGTGGCTGTGCTGGGCGTGCTGTTCGGCTTCTGCCTGCTGGTGATGAAGCTGCAATACAGCGTGGCCCTGGGCGCCTTCCTGGTCGGCGCGGTCATGGCCGAATCGCGCCAGCTGCACCGCATCGAACGCCTGGTGGAACCGATCCGCGACATGTTCTCGGCCATCTTCTTCGTGGCCATCGGCCTGCTGTTTGATCCCAACGTGCTGGTCAAGTACTGGATGCCGATCACCATCATCACGCTGGCCGTGGTCTTCGGCAAACTCATCAGCTGCGGCCTGGGCACCTTCGTGGCCGGGCAGGGCGGCCGCACGCCGATGCGCGTGGGCATGGGCCTGGCGCAGATCGGCGAGTTCTCCTTCATCATCGCCGCACTTGGCCAGAGTCTGAAGGTCACCAGCGATTTCCTCTATCCCATCGTGGTGGCGGTCTCGGCGGTGACGGCGCTGCTCACCCCTTACCTCATCAAGGCCGCCGACCCGCTCTCGGCCAAGGCGGTCACGCTGGTGCCGGCGCGCGTCTCGGGCCTGCTGGGCATGTATTCGCGCTGGCTGGAAAGCCTGCAGCCAACGGGCGACCGCGCCGAACTCACGCGCATCATCCGCCGTATCCTCATGCAGGTGATGGTGAACCTGGCGCTGGTGATTGCAGTGTTCCTGGCGGGGGCCTTCTTCGTCGATGGCCTCTCGCGTCAGCTCTCGGCGTGGACGCCCGATCCGGAGGTGCAGAAGGCCATCATCTGGGGTTGCGCGCTGGTGATTTCCTTGCCCTTCCTGATCGCCACTTACCGCAAGCTGCAGGCGCTGTCGATGCTGCTGGCAGAGGTCAGTGTCAAGCCCGAGTTCGCGGGAGCGTATACTTCGGGCGTGCGCAAGATCGTCTCGGAGATCTTGCCCATCATGTCCATCGTGGGCATCATGCTGCTGATCTTCGTGCTGAGTGCCAGTATCCTGCCGCCGCTGAACCTGCTGGCCTTCGTGCTGGCCGGGGCCGCCGGGCTGCTGTGGTTGCTCTGGAGCAAGCTGGTCAAGCTGCATTCGCGCCTGCAGATCGCGCTCTTCGAGACCCTGGATGAACAGCCGGATGACGTGCATTGAGCATTGCCGATCCTGCAAGGTGAGAATTTTTTGCGTTGCCAAAAAGGGAACGCTCCCGGTTTTATTTACGTTGAACTGAACCATCATGACTCAAGACGAACTCAAGCAAGCCGTCGCCAAGGCCGCCATCGACTACGTGGTCGACGGCGAAATCATCGGCGTGGGCACCGGCTCCACGGCCAATTTCTTCATCGATGAACTGGGCAAGATCAAGCACCGCATCAAGGGCGCCGTGGCATCCTCCGAAGCGACTGCCGAGCGCCTGCGTTCGCACGGGATCACCGTGTTCGATCTCAACGAGGTCGAGACCATGCCGGTCTATATCGACGGTGCCGATGAAATCAATGGCAGCGGCGCCATGATCAAGGGCGGCGGCGCTGCACTCACGCGCGAGAAGATCGTGGCATCCGTGGCGCAGAAGTTCGTCTGTATCGCAGATGGTTCCAAGCTGGTGGATGTGCTGGGTACTTTCCCGCTGCCGGTGGAAGTGATCCCGATGTCGCACGCCGTGGTGGCCCGCAAGCTGGCCGCGCTGGGCGGTGAGCCGCGCCTGCGCCTGAACAAGAATGGCGACGGCAAGCCGCTGGTTACCGACAACGGCTGCTACATCATCGACGTGCTGGGCCTGGCCATCACCGATCCGGCCGACATCGAAGACAAGATCAACAACATCGTCGGCGTGGTCACCAATGGCCTCTTCGCGCGCCAAGGGGCCAATGTCTGCCTGCTGGGGACGGCCGAAGGCGTCAAGAAACTGGAGTTCTGAGAAGCTCCGTTTTCTTGGTCGCAAACAAAAATGCCCGTGTCGCAGGACACGGGCATTTTTTTCATCTCGATGATTTCAGGCGGATGCCTCACGGCTGGCTGGCCTTGGCCTCATCCCGAGCAATCACCACGGTCATGCGCGCCGGATCGATGTACTTGCGCACGGCCGCATTCAATTGCGCCAGCGTCAGGTCGGCCAGCTTCAGGTCCAGCTGCTGCTGCCACAGGAAGCTGCGGTTCAGGTTCATCAGCGCGCTCCAGCTGGTGGCGATGCCGCCATCACCGGCGCGCTGCTGGTTGCGTTGCTGCAGGATGCCGGACTTGGCGCGCAGCAGTTCCTCCTCGGTGAAGCCATCCTTGATGAGAAGGGCGATTTCTTCGCGCACGGCGGCATCGACCTTGTCCAGGTTCTGCGGGGCAGCGATTGCGCGCACGCTGAAGTAGCCTGCATCGCTGATGGCACCGACCTGCAAGCCGCTGTTGATGCCATAGGACAAACCATCCTTCTGGCGGATGCGATCCGCCAGGCGCGACTTCAGGCTGGAGCCGCCGAGCAGGTAATTGGCCACGGCCAAGGCCGGATAGTCGGGATCATCATCGCGCAGGCGGATGTTCTGGCGGGCCAGGTAGACACCGTTTTCCTTGTCCGGCGTATCGATGAGGATGCGCTTGGGCGGGATGTCGGCCCAGGTCTGCAGCACGCGCGCATAGGGGGCGGCACTGGTCCAGCCGCCGAAGGCTGCATCGATGGCCTTGCGTGCAGCCTCCGCATCGAAGTCTCCGACTACCGCGACTTCACCATGCGAGGCCCCGTAGAAGCGGCGATGGAAGGCCTGCACCTGTTCCAGCGTCACCGCCTGCACGGCAGCGATGCGTTGTTCCAGCGTCTGCGCAGCGCGCCAGTCGCCGTCCGGGTAATGGTTGAAGTGCAGTTGCAGCGCTTCGCCGGCACGCGCGTCCGGCTCCTTGCGCGTGGCTTCCAGCGCCGCCACGGTCTCATTCTTCAACTGCGCGAATTCAGCCGGATCCATGCGCGGATGGCGCAGCACTTCGCCTACCAGCGCAAACGCCGGGACCAGATTCTCGCGCGTGGTCTGGAAGCGATAGACGTTGCCGTTGATCTTCAGGCGCGTGAATTCGTCCGCCAGCTGGCGGCGATCCAGATCGCGCGTGCCGCGCATGAGCATGGCCGCCGTCAGCGAGGCGACCGCACGCTGGCCGAACAGGCTATCGGCATCGCCAAACTCCAGGTTCATGCTCACCGAGACCGTCTGCCCACGCGATTGCTTGGGCAGCAGTGCCAGCTTCAGTGCGGTGTGGGGCGGCTGGCCCGGCGCAATGCGGGTGGTACGCTGCTCGATGTTGCCCGGTGCCGGATCAAAGGCTTCGCCCGAGGCGATGGCCGGGCGCGGCTGGTATTGCGCCAGCAGCGATTCCACGCTCGGTGCGGGCGGGACCTCGGCACGCTGCGGATGATCTTCCGGCAGGTAGAGACCGACCGTACGGTTGTCGCGGCGGAAGTAGCGGCCAGCCGCCGCTGCGATGTCAGCGCTGGTCAGGCGCTGTTCCAGGTCGCGTTCGATGAAGACCAGGCGCCAGTCGCCGCGTGCAATCGCATTGGACATCGCCACTGCCATCTGCTGCGGATTGTTTTGCAGCGTCTCGAAGTTGTTGGCGCTCTCGCGGCGCAGGCGCGCCAGTTCCTCGGCGGTCGGCGGGGTGGTGCTGAAGGATTCGACGGCGCTGATCATGGCCTGCTTGACCGGTTCGATGTCAGCGCCTGCCTTGACCTGCGCCACGATCATCTGCAGCCCCGGCGCGTAGCCGCTCAGCGGCATCGCATAGACCTGCGTGGCCAGTCCCTTTTCCACCAGCAGCTTGTGCAGGCGGCCATTGGGCGTGTCGGTCAGGATGTCGCTGGCAAACGAGAGGGCGGTGGCATCCGGATGCAGCGCGGAGGGCATCTTGTAGCCCAGCGCCACCAGTTGCAGGTCGCCACGGCGGCGAATGGCGAACTGGCGTTCGCCGTCCTGAGTCGGCTCCACGGTCCAGAATTCAGGCAGCTTGCGCTTGGGCTTGGGCAGGCGGCCGAAGCTCTGGTTGACCCATTGCAGTACCTGTGTCGGATCGAACTTGCCGGCAATGAGCAGCACCGCATTGTCGGGCTGGTAGTAGGTGCGGTAGAAGGCTTGCAGGTTCTCGATGCGCACGTTCTCGATGTCGCTGCGCGCGCCGATGGTGTTGCGGCCATAGCTGTGCCAGTCGTAGGCCACGCTCTGCATGCGCTTCAACATCACGCGCGAGGGCGAGGTCTCGCCGGATTCAAACTCGTTGCGCACCACCGTCATCTCGCTGTCGAGATCCTTGCGTGCGATACGGGAATTGACCATGCGGTCGGCTTCCATGGCGATCGCCCATTGCAGGTTGTCCTTGCCGGCCTCGAAAGTCTCGTAGTAGTTGGTGCGGTCCAGCCAGGTGGTGCCGTTGAAGTTCATGCCGCGCTTGCTGAATTCCTGCGGGATCGCCGGGTTGTGCGGCGAGCCCTTGAACATCAGGTGTTCCAGCAGGTGCGCCATGCCGGTCTCGCCATAGTTCTCGTGGCGCGAGCCGACCAGGTAGGTGATGTTGACGGTGACCGTGGGCTTGGAATCGTCCGGCAGCAGGAGCAGCTTGAAGCCATTGGCAAAGCGGTATTCGCTGATGCCCTCGGCGCTGGGGCCTTGCGTGACGCCGGCTGGCAGCGTCGGTGCAGCGCTGGCCGTGGCCGCGTGGGCCCAGGGGGAAACAAAAGTAAAGCCGAGACTGACGGCAAGCACGGCAAGGCGCAGATGACGCAGGGACAAGATGAGCTCCAGCGGGAAGTCGGTAGGGAATCAGGGTTCGGAGTCGGCATTGTAGACGAGCCGGCTGCCGCGATGCGTCAGCCAAAACAAACGCCGCCGTGGCGAACCAGGGCGGCGTTGCGGCCTTGCTCAAGCGATCAGAGGGCAGCTTATTCGCTCGGCGGCACGTAACCGGCGGCGGCATCGGCACCTTCACCGAAGAAGTGCTTCTCCATCTGCGCGGCCAGATACTTGCGGGCACGGGCGTCGGCCAGCATCAGGCGGTTTTCGTTGACCAGCATGGTCTGGTGCTTGAGCCAGGCGGCCCAGGCTTCCTTGGAGACACTTTCATAAATGCGTTTGCCCAGCTCGCCCGGATAGGGCGGGAAGTCCAGGCCTTCGGCTTCCTTGTTCAGTTTGATGCAATGGACCATGCGTGCCATGTCGATTCCTTGGTTCGTTAAGTTGAAATGCCTGGGACGGGCGGGCCAGCGATGGGGGTCAGCGGTTGAGCCTGCTCACGTCCTGACGGAAAAATGATTAATACAAATTCTTGATCAATACCTGCGACTTGCGCTGCCAGTTGTAGATCTGCTGGCGATCTTGCGGCAGGTCGTTGACACCGGCCAGCACGAAGCCGCGCTTCAGGAACCAGTGCGAGGTACGGGTGGTGAGCACGAAGAGCTTGGTCAGCCCGGCTTCGCGGGCACGGGTTTCGATGTGCTTCAGGATACGGTCGCCGTCGCCCTGGCCCTGCACTTCCGGGTTGACGGTGAGGCAGGCCATCTCGCCCATGCGTTCCTTGGGGAAGGGATACAGCGCAGCACAGCCGAAGATGACGTTGTCGTGCTCGATCACGGAGAAGTAATGGATTTCCCGTTCGATCAGTTCGCGGCCGCGCTTGACCAGGGTGCCATCGGCTTCCAGCGGTTCGATCAGTTTCAGGATGCCGCCGACGTCCTCGATGGTGGCCTGGCGCAGGCTTTCCAGGTTCTCGTAGGTGACCATGGTGCCCACGCCATCGTGGGTGAACAGTTCCAGCAAGGCCGAGCCATCGGTGGAGAAGGGCACGATGTGGGCGCGCGAGACGCCGGCGTTACAGGCCTTGACCACGCTGGCCAGATAGAAGGCCGCATCCGAAGGCAGGAAGCCGGCCGACAGCACGGCCTCGGCCTGGTGAGAAGACAGCTCGCGGATTTCAGCGCCGCCGGCATCCTTCATCAGCGGGGTTTCAGACAGGAAGATCAGTTTTTCGGCGCGCAGCGCGATGGCGGCGGACACGGCCACGTCTTCCATGGTCAGGTTGAAGGCTTCGCCGGTGGGCGAGAAACCCAGCGGCGAGAGCAGCACGATGCCGCCTGCGTTCATGATGGGCTGGATGACGTCGGCGGCGATCTTGCGCACCACGCCGGTCAGTTGCAGGTCCACGCCATCAATCACGCCCATCGGGCGGGCGGTGACGAAGTTGCCGGAGATCACACGGATGGCCGAATGCGCCATGGGTGTATTCGGCAAGCCCTGGCTGAAGGCAGCCTCGATGTCCAGGCGTAGTTCGCCTGCGGCTTCCTTGGCGCACTCGAGGGCGGCGCTGTCGGTCACGCGCAAGCCGTTCTGGAAGCGCGCCTCGACATTGCGCAGGGCCAGCTGTTCGGCCACCTGCGGACGCGAGCCATGCACCACCACTACGCGGATGCCCAGCGCATGCAGCAGCGAGAGATCCTGGGCCAGCACCTGCAAGCCGCCGGCCGTGACCAGCTCACCCGGGAAGGCGACCACGAAGGTCTTGCCGCGGAAGGCGTGGACATAGGGCGCGACGGAACGCAGCCAGTTGACGAATTCGGTCTGTTTTTCCATGACGCGCATTATAACCAGCGTCGCGGCGGGCCGTAGGCTTGCGGGCCGCTTCGGGGCAGATTTCTTGTGCGGATGTTGCAAAGCGGAGCCAACCGGCCCGCAAGCCGCCCCCAAACCTGCACCATCGGCCGTCCAGCCGCATGCAGCCTGTCCGGGCGGGCGGTGGCAGGTATAATGTCGGCCTCATGTCCGTTACCAAAGCACCCAACACTCCCCCCGGCGGCCAGGCGCAGCAGAACCCGCAACAAGATCGTCCGCGCGGCCCGCGCGAGCAGCGAGGTCCGCGTCGCACCGCCGCCGAGCCTGCCGTCCATGCCGCGCTGCCCGTGCGCAATCCGCTGCCGCCGGTCACTTTCCCCGAAGAGCTGCCGGTTTCCGGCCGCCGCCACGAGATCGCCGAGGCCCTGCGGGCCCATCAGGTCATCATCGTCAGCGGCGAGACCGGTTCCGGCAAGACCACCCAGTTGCCCAAGATCTGCCTGGAGCTGGGTCGTGGCGAGAAGGGCCTGATCGGTCACACCCAGCCGCGCCGTATCGCCGCCTCTTCCACCGCCAAGCGCATCGCCCAGGAACTCAATTCCCCGCCGGGCGAGTTGGTCGGCTACAAGGTCCGCTTCAACGACACGCTGTCCAAGGGCGCGTGGATCAAGCTGATGACCGACGGCATCCTGCTGGCCGAGACGCAGACCGATCCGCTGCTGCGCCAGTACGACACCATCATCATTGACGAGGCGCATGAACGCAGCCTCAACATCGATTTCCTGCTGGGCTACCTGAAGCAGTTGCTGCCCAAGCGCCCCGACCTGAAGATCATCATCACCTCGGCCACCATCGATGCCGACCGCTTCGCCCGCCATTTCGGCCGCGAGGTCAAGGGCGAGCTCGTGCCGGCCCCGGTGATCGAGGTCTCGGGCCGCCTGTACCCGGTGGAGATCCGCTATCGTCCCATCGACAATGCTGACCGCAGCGGCGTTTCCACCGAAGTCGCGCAGGCGCGTGCACGCGCCGAAGGCCGCGCCAGCCAGGCCCAGAAGGACCGCGAACAGCGCGACCTGATGGATGCCGTGGTCGATGCCGTGGACGAACTGGCGCGTATCGGTTCCGGTGATGTGCTGGTGTTCCTGCCGGGTGAGCGCGAGATTCGCGATGCTGCCGAAGCGCTGCGCAAGCATCATCCGCCGCATGTGGAGATCCTGCCGCTGTTTGCGCGCCTCTCCGCCCAGGAGCAGGAGCGCGTCTTCAAGACCAGCAATGCCCGCCGCATCGTGCTGGCGACCAATGTGGCCGAAACTTCACTGACCGTGCCGGGCATCCGCTATGTGGTCGATGCCGGTCTGGCCCGTGTGAAGCGTTACAGCTACCGCAACAAGGTCGAGCAGTTGCAGATCGAACCGGTGGCGCAATCGGCAGCGAACCAGCGTGCCGGCCGTTGCGGCCGGGTGGCGGCGGGTGTGTGCATCCGCCTGTATGACGAGCAGGATTTCCTGCAGCGCCCCAAGTTCACCGACCCCGAGATCCTGCGCTCTTCGCTGGCCTCGGTCATCCTGCGCATGAAGTCGCTGCATCTGACGGATGTGGAGAGCTTCCCCTTCATCGAACCGCCGCTGGGCCGCGCCATTGCCGACGGCTACCAGCTGCTGCAGGAACTGGGCGCGGTGGAAGAGCAGGGCGGCGTCAATCGCCTGACCGCGCTGGGCAAGCAGCTGGCCCGCCTGCCGCTGGATCCGCGCGTGGGGCGCATGATCCTGGCCGGCCGCGACAATGCCTGCCTGACCGAATTGCTCATCATCGCCGCAGCGGTCTCCGTGCAGGACCCGCGTGACCGGCCCATGGATGCGCAGCATGCGGCTGACAACGCGCACAAGAAATTCGCCGACGAGAAGTCGGAATTTGCCAGCTATCTCAAGATCTGGAAGTGGTTCGAAGAGGCCATCGCGCACAAGAAATCGAATCGCCAGTTGCAGGAACATTGCCGCGAGAATTTCCTCTCGCAACTGCGCCTGCGTGAATGGCGCGATGTCCATTCGCAGCTGCTGACCATCGTCAAGGAACAGGGCTGGCGTCTGAACGAAGCACCGGCCACTTACGATCAACTGCACCTGGCCTTGCTGACCGGCTTGCTGGGCAACGTCGGTTTCAAGAGCGAGGACGATGCGCAATACCTGGGCGCGCGCGGCATCAAGTTCAACATCTGGCCCGGTGCGCACCTGACCAAGAAGCCCGGCCGCTGGGTGATGGCGGCCGAGCTGGTCGACACTGCGCGCCTGTACGCGCGCTGCGTGGCCAACATCCAGCCCGAGTGGCTGGAAAAACTCGGCGGCCATCTGCTCAAGAAATCCTGGGGCGAGCCGCGCTGGGAAAAGCGTGCCGCCCAGGTCACCGCCTCCGAGCGCGCCACGCTCTATGGGCTGGTGGTGTACAGCCAGCGCCGCATCAACTACGGCAAGATCAACCCGACTGAAGCGCGTGAGATCTTCATCCGCGACGCGCTGGTCGGTGGCGACTTCGAGACGCGCGCGCCGTTCTTTGCGCATAACCAGAAGCTGGTGCGCGAGATCGAGAACCTGGAACACAAATCGCGCCGCCTCGATGTGCTGGTGGACGATGAACTGATCATCGGTTTCTACGACAAGCTGATCCCGCACGACATCTGCAATGGGGTCGATTTCGAGAAGTGGCACAAGGAGGCGACGGCCGCCGATCCCAAGCTGCTGTACCTGAACCGTGACGACCTGATGCGTCACGAGGCAGCGGGCGTAACCACCGAGCTCTTCCCCAAGACCATGAACGTGGCGGGCATCGCCATGGCCTTGAGCTATCACTTCGAACCCGGTGCGGCGCGCGATGGCGTGACCCTCACCGTACCGCTGTATGCGCTCAACCAGGTCTCGTCGGACCGCTGTGACTGGCTGGTGCCGGGCATGTTGAAGGAGAAGGTGCACCTGCTGCTCAAATCCCTGCCGCAGAAACTGCGCCGCCATTGTGTGCCGCTGCCCGATTACGCTGCGCGTTTCTGCGACCGCATGGAAGAGCGCAAGACCTTCGGCCGGGGCAACCTGATCGACGCCATCATTGCCGACATCCGCGAGCAGATCACGATTCTGGTCAAGCCCAGCGACTTCAAGCAGGAGACGCTGTCGGCGCACCATGCGATGAACTTCAAGATCGTCGACGAGCATGGACGCCAGCTGGAGATGGGCCGCAATCTCGCTGCCCTGCAGGCCGAATTCGGCGGGCAGGCGCGCCAGCAGTTCCAGAAGCTGGCCGAGCAGGTGGCCATTGCCCCGCGCGAGGATGAGGACAGCGCCGCACCCGCGCCCGCTGCCGCACCCGGCAAGCCCGGTCCGAGCGCAGCCCCGGCGGCTCCCGCTTCGGTGGGCGAGTACAGCAATCTCACCAGCTGGAGTTTCGGTGAATTGCCGGAGCTGCTGGAGATCACGCGTGGCAGTGGCAAGCAGGCGCAGACACTGATTGGATTCCCGGCGCTGGTGGATCGCAAGACGCATTGCGATCTGGAAGTTTTCGATGATCCGGCCGAGGCGGCGCGTTTCCATTACGCCGGCCTGCGTCGGCTGTTTGCCTTGCAGATGAAGGAGCAGCTGAAGTATCTGGAGAAGAACATTCCGGGCCTGCAGCAGATGGGCATGCAATTCATGGCGCTGGGTTCGCAGGAAGAGTTGCGTGAACAGATCCTCAACGCCGGTCTGGAACGGGCTTTCCTGCAGGACCCGCTGCCGCGCAACGCCGATGAATTCAACCGCCGCCGTGATGAAGGCAAGGCGCGTCTGGGTTTGCTGGTCAACGAGATTGCGCGCCTGTGCGGCCAGGTGCTGGCCGAATATCACGCCCTGCCCAAGAAGTTGCAGGGCATCAAGGCCCATGCGGCTGCGGCGGCTGACATGCAGGCGCAGTTGTCGCAACTGGTGGGCAAGCGTTTCGTGGCGGAAACGGATTACGGAAATCTTAGCCACTATCCACGTTACCTCAAGGCCATCAACGTGCGGTTGGACAAGCTGCGCGCCGATCCCGCCCGCGATACGCGCCTGCTGGCAGAGTGGAATTCGGTGGCCTTGCCCTACCAGCGCGCCCTGAAGGACCGCGCCGGCCGGGTTGATCCCAAGATGACCGAGTTCCGCTGGATGCTGGAGGAACTGCGCGTGTCGCTTTATGCGCAGGAACTGAAGACGCCGATGCCGGTGTCGGTGAAGCGTTTGCAGAAGGTGTGGGAGAGCATGCAGCGGTAAGGATGAGCCAGACGGAGGCTTGCTCTTCGTCCTGGCGGATGTTGTGCGAAAGAAGAAAGTGCAGAAGTGATGTGAGCCAAAAAGCCGCTGGTACCCGCAACACTCTCGCTGGCGAAGCAGTGTCAACACAGCGTCACACCAGAAACTTGCATCGGCCCTTCAGTCCATCACCGCTCCATCAACCCGCTCAGCAACGCATCCAACTCCGCATCCCAACCCGGCGACATGATCCGCCGCAGCCTCCGCACCCCATCCCGCTCCTGCATCAACGCGAGATGCCAAGGCTGCGGACTGGTCCATCCAGCCTCCGCATTGCCCAGCCACGGTATCAGCGCGGCGCGCAGGCGTTCATCCTGACAGGGCTGACGCTCCCCGAGGCTGTCAATGAAAACGACACAAGCCACCATATCCCAGGGATGGCGCGCACAGAGCGATAGCGCCGCCGTCTGATGTCCATGCTCACGCAGCATGGTGGCGATATCCTCAAAGCGGATGTAGGCGCCATCCCGGCACAGCTGCACCGCCAGCTTGCGCACTGAGCCCGCCGCGTCCAGCAGAGCCCGCAAGGCCACGGCATCGCGTTCCTGCGGCAACACTCTGGCCCACAGGAACAAGGCCTGTCGCCGCACCCGTTCGCGCGCATCGTCCGCATGGTGGCGCAACAAATTCTCCACATCCGGCTGCCGCCACTGCACCAGCAGCGCCAGTGCGGCGCACAGCGGACGCGCGGCCAGTTGTCCACCCTGGATGGCCTGATGCACGTGGCCCTTCACATCCTCTCCCAACGCTGCCAGTTGCGCTGCCGCCGTCTGCCGGATGCGCGGCATCGGATCGAACAGCAGCGTCAGCAGCGTTTCCCGGGGCAACGGCGCAGGCGCATGGTCGACCGAGAACTGGCGCACCTGTCCGAACGGCGAGCGCAGGCCCAACGGTGTATGCGCACGACGACGCTCGTCATCGAGCCGGGGCAGGGCGAGCAGCGCCCGGTGCGCCTGCATCAGATCGCGCGAGCCCAAGCCGAAGGCCACCAGTTCGTCCAGTCGTTGCGGCAGGTAATCCATTGCCAGCGCATACGCTGCGCGCCGCAGGGGCGCATCGCGTGACGTCAGCGCAGACTTCAGCCAATCCGCACTGTCTTCCGCATCAAGCCCTAGCACGAATGCGGCGATCCACGCGCGGTCCGAGCGCTGCCCGCGTGCCGCGCCATGCAACGCGGCCAGGGCGGGGACGAAATCGGCCGCAGGATGCGTGCTGCGGTAATGCGCCAGTGCCTGCTGCGCTGCCTGTCGTACCGGAGCGCTCCAATCGTTGAGGCGAGCCGCCAGCAGCGGCAGGTAGCGCGTGTCATTCAACACCATCGCGCGTTCGATGCCGGCTTGGCGCAGATAGCCCGAATGCTGCGTGATGCACTCGCAGACCAGTTCCGGCTTCTCCATGGCGGCGACTCTGGGCAAGGCGCGGCGCAATGCAATGTCTCCGTGGCCCGGCAGGTGAACACGCGGCCCCCAGTCGGCAGGCTCGCCACCGTCGGCGTGCGGCAGGTGGTCCCGGCTGCCTTCGCCGGTCGGGCCGGGAATGGGGCGGGTCCAGGCCTTGAGCAAACGCGCAATCAGGAAGAACATATTGTTTCCTTTTGGAAATATCGGTTCATTGTCGCCGATATCCCACAAGATGGGAACCTTCGATTTGCAGCCTGCTCAAAAGTGCGCCTTGTGCCATTCGCCGGAACGGTACGGCATGGACCCCAACAACCAGAAAGAGAGCGCCATGCAAGCCGAATCCTCCCCTGCCGTCACCCCCCTCGAAGAAGCCCTGCGCCGGGCCCACGAAGACCCGGAAGCGCGTCCGGCCTTCTATCGCATGCTCCTGGAGTCCACCGTGTTCGTGCGCGGCAACCTGCCGCCCGACGGCAACCGCGAGCAGGTCCAGATCATGCGCTGGCCCGGCGAAGACGGCGAGATGATGCTGCCCATGTTCAGTTCCATGGAGGAAATCGGGCAAGCCTTCGAGGAAGGCGCTTCCTGTCTGGGCATGACGGTGCGCGAGCTCTTCCGCATGTGTGGCGATGGCCGGACGATTTTCATCCTCTATCCTGACAGCCCCCTCCCCAAGTACTTCGTCCCCGGCGAAGTGGCCCACGTGCTGCAGCAAGACAACGGCGGCGTGCCGCCCTCGCGCGACATGGGCGGTGCCAATGTGCAGCTGGGTGTGCCGGATCAGCCGCCGCAGGCGATGCTGGACGCGCTGTCGGCGTTCTTTACCCGCCACGACAAGGTCAAGGCCGCCTATCTCGCTCTCATGCACAACCCTGGTCACGATCCACAGCCCACCTTGGTGATAGGCGTCGATCTTCCCGCCAGCCACATGGAACGCCTGATGCGCGAGATCACGCACGTGATCGCCGAGCACGGACCGGCCAATGCACCGGTGGACATGTTGCGCGTGGAGGCCGGCAACAGCATCGCCGACTTCATGCTGACCGAGACCAAGCCCTTCTATGAACGCCGCCAACCCGAACGCGTGGGTTTCTTCAAGTCCCTGTTCGGCGGGGGACGATAACTGAGGCAAGCAGGCCTGCCGGGCAGCTGCGGCAGGCCCGGGCGTGCCAGGATGGCCCGCGATGGCCCAACTTGGGCCGGTTTTCGCGTAAAATGCCGGATTCTTTGAATACGTTGAATACCATGGCCATCAAGTCAGACAAGTGGATCCGCCGCATGGCGGAGCAGGAAGGAATGATCGAACCCTACGAGCCCGGGCAGGTGCGCCTGGCCGCTGACGGCAGCAAGATCGTTTCCTACGGCACCTCGTCCTATGGCTACGATATCCGCTGTGCCAACGAATTCAAGATCTTCACCAACATCAATTCCACCATCGTCGATCCCAAGAACTTCGACGAAAAATCCTTCGTGGATTTCAAGGGCGATGTCTGCATCATCCCCCCCAACTCCTTCGCCCTGGCGCGTACCGTCGAATACTTCCGCATCCCGCGCAGCGTCCTGACCATCTGCCTGGGCAAGTCCACCTACGCGCGCTGCGGCATCATCGTCAACGTCACCCCCTTCGAACCGGAATGGGAAGGCTACGTGACCCTGGAGTTCTCCAACACCACGCCGCTGCCCGCCAAGATCTATGCCGGTGAAGGCTGCGCCCAGGTGCTCTTCTTCGAAAGCGATGAAGTCTGCGAGACCTCCTACAAGGATCGCGGCGGCAAGTACCAGGGACAGCATGGCGTGACCTTGCCCAAGACCTGAAAACGATATAAACCATATCGGCAGTACAAAAAATGGCTTCCTGCGGGAAGCCATTTTTGTATCGATCAACGGATTGCCATATCTCGGCAATATGCCTGCCGACATCAGCGCCGCTTGCGTCCCGCACTCAGTTTCAGCGCCTCTTCACGCATCAGCCGTGCCGCGCTGCTGATGCTGCCGGTGCGGTAAGCCAGGTGCAGCGGCGCTTTCAGCTCGGCTGCGCCGCTCAGTTTGAGGTACACCACTCCCTCCGCATTGACCCGCGTCATCGACGCCGGGATGACGGCCACCCCTACGCCCGCCGCCACCAGCGAGAGCGTGGAGAGATTCTTGCGCGCCTCCTGGATCACCTGTGGCGAGAAGCCCGCCGCATGGCAGGCCGCGATGATGGTGTCGTACAGGCCGGGGCCGTTGGGCCGGCGTGTCATGATGAAGGATTCCTCGGCCAGCGCGTGCAGGGCGATGCTCTTGCGCTTGCCTTGCTCGGCCAGCGGATGGTCGATCGGCAACGCGGCCACCATGTCTTCCACCAGCATGGTCTCGATGGTCAGGCCGCCGGAATCCCCCACGGGAGAACGCACGAAGGCCAGGTCCAGCCGCTTGGCGCGCAGTGCTTCGATCAGTTCATTCGTATTGCTTTCTTCCACCGTCATCGCCACGTCCGGCGCATCGGCACGGAAGGCGCGAATGACCGAATGCACGAAGGGATGCAGCGAGGCCGATTCGGTGAAGCCCACGGCGATGCGTCCCATCTTGCCCTGGGCGATGCGGCGCACGCTGGCCACCGTCGTATCGAGTTGCGCCAGCAGGGCGCGGGCATCGTTGAACAGGGCGGTGCCGCTGTCGGTGAGTTCCATGCCGCGCGGCAGGCGGTTGAACAGCGTCACGCCCAGTTCGCGCTCCAGCAGGCGGATCTGTTGCGACAGCGGCGGCTGCTGGATGCCGATGCGCTCGGCCGCCTTGGTCAGGTGGCCCTCTTCAGCCACGGCAATGAAGTAGCGCAACAGGCGCAGGTCGATGGATGGTGACATATCGGTAAAATATGGATAGGGTGTCTGACATATATTAGACAAAAACCCTCCTCAAGCGTAGCCTTTCATGCATGCGGCAATCACGCCGCGCTTGCATGAGATGATGATGAGCACTCCTGACCTCCTGGCCGAGCAACGGCCTATCCCCGCTACCAGGGAATTGTTCCTGGGCTTTCTCGGCCTGGGCATGACCGCCTTTGGCGGCGCGCTGCCGCTGGCACACCGCATGATCGTCGAACGCCGAAAATGGCTGACCGATCCTGAATTCGTCGAGTTGCTGGGCCTGTGCCAGTTCCTGCCCGGGGGCAACATCATCAACCTGTCGGTGGCGCTGGGCATGAAGTTCCGGGGCTGGAAGGGCGCCGTGGCGGGCATCACCGGCTTGATCGCCGTGCCTTCCATGGTGGTGATCCTGCTGGGGATGATCTACCAGCATTTCCAGCATGATCCCAACCTCAAGCATCTGTTCGCCGGACTGGCTGCGGCGGCTGCGGGCCTGCTGATCCAGATGGCCGTCAAGATCGCGCTGCCGCTGCGCAAGAATCTGGTGCTGGCGGCCGTGGCGGTGATCTGCTTCATCGCCATCGCCTTCCTGCGTATCCCCTTGCTGTGGGTGATGCTGGTGATGACACCCATCAGCGTGGTCCTCACCGCACGTTACGGTGATCGCTTTGCCGCCAAGCCGCAGGCTGTGCCGGCGCAGCGTGAGGGCAAGAAGGAGGGCGCGCAATGAGCCAGACCCTGATCGCATTGGCCATCATCTTCACGCAGTTGTCGGTGCTGGCCTTCGGTGGCGGCAATACCATCCTGCCGGAGATGCAGCGCCAGGTAGTGGAAGTGCATCACTGGATGAGCGCCGAGGATTTCAGTGCGCTGTTCGCCTTGGGGCAGGCGGCACCCGGTCCCAACCTGATGGTGGTCACGCTGGTGGGCTGGCATGTGGCCGGCTTCTGGGGGATGCTGGTGACCAGCCTGGCCAAGTTCGGGCCGTCCTCCCTCATCACCATCATCATGTTGCACGTCTGGGAGAGGTTCAAGGACAAGCCCTGGCGGCGGCACGTTCAGGCCGGGCTGCTGCCGGTTACGGGCGGGCTGGTCGCGGCGTCGGCGCTGTTGATCACGCAGGCGTCGATCACCCACGGCTTCCTGGCGGCGATCACGGCGGCCACTGCCATCATCGCGCTCAAGACAAAAATCCATCCGTTGTGGTTGTTGTTTGGCGGGGCGTTGGCGGGATTCTTCTATCTCGGTACTTTCTGACGGCGCCTCTGCCGGAGCGAAAACAAAACAGCCGATGCCCTCGCAGGCATCGGCTGTTTTTTTTTACGTGCAGCGCTGAGGCTTACTGCTTGACGCAATCCACGAAGTAATCGCGGCGGCCGTTGACTTCACGCTTGACCAGGCCATGCACGTCGGTTTCGAAGCCCGGGAATTTCTCGTTGAAATCACGCGCAAACTTCAGGTAATCGACGATGGTCTTGTTGAAGATCTCGCCCGGGATCAGCAGGGGGATGCCCGGCGGATAGGGAGTCAGCAGGATCGAGGTGACGCGGCCTTCGAGTTCGTCCAGGGGGACGCGCTCGATCTCGCGGTGCGCCATCTTGGAGAAGGCGTCCGAAGGCTTCATGGCCGGCTGCATGTCCGAGAGATACATCTCGGTGGTCAGGCGGGCCACGTCGTAGGCGCGGTAGGTCTCGTGGATCTGCTGGCACAGGTCGCGCAGGCCCAGGCGCTCGTAGCGCGGATTGCGCTGCGCGAACTCGGGCAGGATGCGCCAGATCGGCTGGTTCTTGTCGTAGTCGTCCTTGAACTGCTGCAGCGCCGTCACCAGGGTGTTCCAGCGGCCCTTGGTGATGCCGATGGTGAACATGATGAAGAAGGAATACAGGCCGCACTTCTCCACGATCACGCCGTGCTCGGCCAGGTACTTGGTCACGATGGAGGCCGGGATGCCGTTCTCGCCGAACTGGCCGTTCAGGGCCAGGCCGGGGGTGACGATGGTGGCCTTGATCGGGTCCAGCATGTTGAAGCCCGGTGCCAGGTTGCCGAAACCGTGCCAGTCGTCCTCGGCCTTGATGACCCAGTCTTCGCGCTCGCCGATGCCGTCGGCGGCGAAGCTGTTGGGGCCCCAGACCTGGAACCACCATTCATCGCCGAATTCCTGGTCGATCTTCTTCATGGCGCGGCGGAAGTCCAGCGCTTCCAGGATGCTTTCTTCCACCAGCGCCGTGCCGCCCGGCGCTTCCATCATGGCGGCTGCGACGTCGCAGGAGGCGATGATCGAGTATTGCGGCGAGGTCGAGGTGTGCATCAGGAAGGCTTCGTTGAAGGCATCTTCATCGAGCTTCACGGTTTCCGACTCGCGCACCAGGATCTGCGAGGCCTGCGACAGGCCGGCCAGCAGCTTGTGGGTCGACTGGGTCGAGAAGATCAGCGACTTCTTGGCGCGCGGACGGTCCTTGCCGATGGCGTGCATGTCCTTGTAGAAGTCGTGGAAGGTCGCGTGCGGCAGCCAGGCTTCGTCGAAGTGCAGGGTTTCGATCTCGCCGTCGAGCATGTCCTTCAGGGTCTCGACGTTGTAGACCACGCCGTCGTAGGTCGACTGGGTGATGGTCAGGATGCGCGGCTTCTTGTTCTTGGCTTCGCGGGCGAAGGGGTTGGCTTCGATCTTGCGCTGGATGCTTTCCAGGGTGAACTCTTCCAGCGGGATCGGTCCGATGATGCCCAGGTGGTTACGCGTGGGCATCAGGAACACGGGAATCGCGCCGGTCATGATGATGGAGTGCAGGATGGACTTGTGGCAGTTGCGGTCCACCACGACGATGTCGCCCGGTGCCACGGTCGAGTGCCAGACCATCTTGTTGGAGGTCGAGGTACCGTTGGTGACGAAGTAGCAGTGGTCGGCATTGAAGATGCGCGCCGCATTGCGTTCCGAGTTGGCCACCGGGCCGGTGTGGTCCAGCAGCTGGCCCAGTTCTTCCACGGCATTGCAGACGTCGGCGCGCAGCATGCGTTCGCCGAAGAACTGGTGGAACATCTGGCCCACGGGCGACTTCAGGAAAGCCACGCCGCCGGAGTGGCCGGGGCAGTGCCAGGAATAGGAACCATCCTGGGCGTAATCGACCAGGGCGCGGAAGAACGGCGGGGCCAGGCCGTCCAGGTAGGACTTGGCTTCGCGGATGATGTGGCGCGCCACGAACTCCGGCGTATCTTCGAACATGTGAATGAAACCGTGCAGTTCGCGCAGCACATCGTTGGGAATGTGGCGCGAGGTGCGGGTTTCACCGTAGAGGTAGATGGGGATGTCGGCGTTCTTGTGACGAATTTCGCTCACGAAGGCACGCAGGGCCTTGAGGGCGTGGTCGGTTTCTTCGTCAGAGCCGGCACCCATTTCTTCATCGTCGATGGACAGGATGAAGGCCGAGGCGCGCGACTGCTGCTGGGCGAACTGGGCCAGGTCGCCGTAGCTGGTCACGCCCAGCACTTCCATGCCTTCGGCTTCGATGGCGTCGGCCAGGGCGCGGATGCCCAGGCCCGAGGTGTTTTCGGAGCGGAAGTCTTCGTCGATGATGACGATGGGGAATCGGAATTTCATGGATTTCTCCAGGCTTTGCGCGCGTGGGACCGGGTAGGCGGGCGCGCGCAGGGGGTGAAAAGAAAAGCGCCTGGGCTGGCAGTGCTTGCGCGCCGGAAAAATGAAAGCGGGATTGTCGCAGATATGCGCGCAACGTGCGCGCCAACTGCGCTAAAGAGGTGCGCAGTTTAAGCAAAAAAGGGAAAAAACAACAGCCTCGCGCCGACGTGGTTCAACGTCTTTCGTATGTCACAAAAGCGTAGTCCAATCCGGAAGTTTCGGACCGGTGGTCCTCACGTGCCGTCTCCTGCCACAGCAGCGGGTCCAGGGCCGGGAAGAAGGCGTCGCAATCAAAAGCCTGGTTGATGCGGGTGATGATGAGCCGGTCCACCAGCGGCAGGGCTTCCGCATAGATCTGCGCACCGCCGATGATGAAGGCCGGTGCACCCTGCGCCAGCGCGGCGGCGTCCTGCAGCGAGGCCGCCGTCTCCACGCCCGCGTGTTGCCATTCGGCATTGCGGGTGATGACGATGTTGCGCCGGTTGGGCAGCGGCCGGCCGATCGATTCAAAGGTCTTGCGGCCCATCAGGATGGCATGCCCCGAGGTGGTGCGCTTGAAATGGGCCAGGTCTTCCGGCAGATGCCAGGGCAGGGTGTTGCGAATGCCGATGCCGTTGTTGAGGTCGGTGGCGACGACGATGGTGAGGGAGCCGGAAGCTGTGGTCATGCGGGAATCTGGGTTCGGACGGAAGGCCTGCAGCCCGGCGCACGGCCGGATGCAAGGGCGACAGAAGCATAATGTTACAGCAGCCATGCTGCAGCACGGAACTTTATGCGCCGCCACCTGCCCTTATACCTGAACCGGCTGGCCGCTTGCGCGCGCCGGGGCCGGGTTTGCAGTCGAATGAAGTTTCATTCAGGAAATACTGTCCCTCAGGGCGATTCCCTCTGCAAGCATGCCATCTTCATATGAACTAGCGAACAATCCCCGCCACATTTGGGTAAACTAGCGCCTGCTTTCCGGTGCGGCGCTGCTTCCAGTGTCTGCCGGGGCAATCAACCAGAAAATTGCATGTCAGACAAAACAATAATGCTGCTTCACACCACCTCCTGGCCGCGCGAGGGACTCGTTTCCCGGCGCAGTGCCGCACGATCGACCTGGTGGCGTCGCCTCGCCGCTCCGGCGACCCTGGCGGGTCTGCTGGCGCTGGCCTTGCCACAAGCTGCCCTGGCCTTTGATTTCAATACGGTGGCCGCCCGCGCCAAGGCGCTGGCCGGCAAGTCGTACAAGAAGCCCGCCGATGACCTGCCCAAGTCGCTCAAGGACCTGAGCTACGAGCAGGCCAGCCAGATCTACTTCCGCGATGACAAGTCGTATTGGCGCGCCCAGAAGCTGCCTTTCGAACTGTCCTTCATCCATCTGGGCGCGAGCTATACCGAGCCGGTCAAGATCAATGAAGTGGTCGGCGACGCCGTGCGCGAGATCCATTTCAATCCGGCGCTCTTCGATTACAGCGCCAACCGCAGCGTCGATCCGCGCACCCTGCGCAACATCGGCTTTGCCGGGTTCCGCATCCGCTTCCCGCTCAACTCGGCCAAGGTCAAGGATGACGTGCTGACCTTCCACGGTGCCAGCTACTTCCGCGCCATGGGCAAGGGGCAGAGCTATGGCCTCTCCGCGCGCGGGCTGGCCATCGATACCGCACTCTATTCGGGCGAGGAATTCCCGCGCTTCACCGAATTCTGGCTGGAGCGTCCCTCGGGCGATGCCAAGGAACTGGTGATCTATGCGCTGCTGGATTCGCCGCGCGCTACCGGGGCTTATCGCTTCGTCCTCAAGCCTGGCGTGGATACCGCCATGGACGTCAAGGCCCAGCTCTACCTGCGCAGCAATGTCACCAAGCTGGGCATCGCCCCGCTGACCAGCATGTTCCTCTTCGGCGAGAACCAGCCGGGTCCGGCTGATGACTTCCGTCCGGAAGTGCATGATTCGGACGGCCTGTCGATGCAGTCGGGTACCGGCGAATGGCTGTGGCGTCCGCTGGTGAACCCCAAGCGCCTGCTGGTCACTTCGTTCTCCTTCGACAATCCGCAGGGCTTTGGCCTGATGCAGCGCGACCGCAATTTCTCGCACTACGAAGACCTGGACTACAACTACCAGTCGCGCCCCAGCGCCTGGGTCGAGCCCAAGGGCAAGTGGGGTTCGGGCCGCGTGGAGCTGGTGCAGATTCCCACGCCCGACGAGACCAACGACAACATCGTGGCCTACTGGATTCCCAGCACGCTGCCCAAGCCGGGCCAGCCGCTGAACGTGGAATACCGCCTGTCCTGGCAGAAGGACAACGAGAAGCGTCCGCCACTGGCCTTCGTCACGCAGACCCTGTTCGGCCACGGCTACCGTCCCAAGCAGGAAGGCAAGCAGGATGAGGTGCAGCAGCTGGCGATCGACTTCGACGGCGGCAACCTCAAGAAGCTGCCCGCCAATGCGCGCGTGGAAGGCGTGGTCGAGGCCGATGCCAATGGCAAGCTGGCCAGCGTCACCACCCGCAAGAACGAAATGACCGGCGGCTGGCGCGTGGAAGTCAAGCTGCGCCGCCTGGAAGAAAACAAGCCCGTCGAGCTGCGCGGTTTCCTGCGCAATGCCAACGGCGGCACAACTTTGTCTGAAACGTGGAGCTACATATTACCCCCCAACTAAGGCAGACTTCGGCAGCCTCGCAGACGCTGGAGGATTACCTCGCGCGTCTGCCGCTGTCGCCTGAGCAACGCCAGGACCTGGCTGCGCGCGCGGGTGCAATCGGCTCCGGCGATCCGGTGGCCGACCTGCACCGCGTGCTGGCCGAGGCCTCCGGGCGCGATGCCAGCCTGGTACCGGCCGCAGCGCAAGCTTCGGTCGATGCGCGCCTGCGTCTCATGTATCCCGCCGCGCAACCGGCGGCCGTCCCAGTTGCCCAGGCGGCACAGGCGGTGCAGGGTGCGCCCGTTCCTCCCATTGGTGAAGAGCGCGGCCAGCCGCGCATTCCGGTCGGCCCGCCGATGCATCGCAAATCGATGGTGCCGCGCCCGTGGGGCGAACTCAATCCTTTCTCGCGCTGGGTGGAAGAGGAAAACCGCCGCCTGGAACGCCGTCCCAGCCGCTGGCGCCGCGCCCGCAAGGGCCGCGCCAAGGTGGCTGAAGCCGCGCCGCCGGTGGATGACGAACCGCGCTACATCGAGGATCACCTGGACCAGTCCGAGGCCCCCGATCCCAAGGGGCACTGGCAGCATACGGGCAACATCCGCCGTATTACGCTGCTGGTGCTGATGGCGCTGCAGACCTCCATGGCCACCTATTTCATGAGCGACGTGCTGCCGTATCACGGCACCAAGCCGCTGGAGATGGTGGTGCTGTTCCTGTTCGGACTGCTGTTCCTGTGGGTCTCGGCCGGGTTCTGGACGGCCATGACCGGCTTCCTGCTCCTCATGCGCGGTGATGACAAGTACCTCATCTCGCACGAGAAGGCCGGCCATACCGAGATCGCGCCGGAGGCCCGCACGGCCATCGTCATGCCCATCTGCAACGAAGATGTGGCACGCGTCTTCGCCGGCCTGCGCGCGACTTACGAGTCGCTGGAACGCACCGGGCAGATCCAGCACTTCGATTTCTTCATCCTGAGCGACAGCGGCGAAGCCGACATCTGCGCCGCCGAGACTGCGGCATGGGACCGCCTCTGCCGCGAGACCGGCGGTTTCGGACGCATCTTCTATCGTCACCGCCGTCGCCGCGTCAAGCGCAAGAGCGGCAACCTGGACGACTTCTGCCGCCGCTGGGGGGCCGATTACCGCTACATGGTGGTGCTCGACGCCGACAGCGTCATGACCGGCGAATGCCTCACCAAGCTGACCCGCCTGATGGAAGCCCATCCGGGCGCGGGCATCATCCAGACCGCACCGCGCGCAGCCGGGCGCGATACCTTGTATGCGCGCATCCAGCAATTCTCGACCCGCGTGTATGGCCCGCTGTTTACGGCCGGCCTGCATTACTGGCAACTGGGCGAGTCGCACTTCTGGGGCCACAACGCCATCATCCGCCTGCAGCCCTTCATGAAGTACTGCGCGCTGGCGCCGCTGCCGGGCAAGGGCAACCTGTCCGGTCCGATCATGTCGCACGACTTCGTGGAGGCGTCGCTGATGCGTCGTGCAGGCTGGTCGGTGTGGATCGCCTATGACCTGGACGGCAGCTACGAAGAAATGCCGCCCAACCTGCTCGATGAACTCAGTCGGGACCGCCGCTGGTGCCAGGGCAACCTGATGAACTTCCGCCTGTTCCTGGCGCGTGGCATGCACGCGGTGCATCGCGCGGTGTTCGTCACCGGTGTGATGGCTTACGTGTCGGCACCGCTGTGGGGGCTGTTCCTGATCCTCTCCACGGTGCTGCTGGCAGCGCATACGCTGATCGATCCGCAGTATTTCACGGCACCGCGCCAGCTCTTCCCGATCTGGCCGGAATGGCATCCGGAGAAGGCACTGGCGCTGGTCTCGGCCACCGCCACCATCCTGTTCCTCCCCAAGATCCTGGCCGTGCTGCTGTTTGCGGTGAAGGGCGCGCGCGGCTTCGGCGGTGCGCTGGCGCTGTTCGTGAGCATGGTGATCGAGCTGCTGTTCTCGATGGCGCTGGCGCCGGTGCGCATGCTGTTCCACACCCGCTTCGTGCTGGGGGCCTTCCTCGGCTGGAATGCCGGCTGGAAGTCGCCGCCGCGTGCCGACAATGAAACCGGCTGGGGCGAGGCGGTACGCCGCCATGGCTGGCACTCGGTGCTGGGCGTGGCATGGGGTGCGCTGGTGTACTGGCTCAATCCGTCCTTCATCTATTGGCTCATTCCGATTGCCGGTTCGCTGGCGGTGTCGGTGCCGGTATCGGTACTGTCCTCGCGTGTGACGTATGGCCGTGGCTTCCGCCGTGCGGGTCTGTTCAAGATCCCTGAGGAGACCACGCCACCGTTCGAGCTGCGCGAAACCGTGCGCCATCATGAAGAGACCCCGCCGCTGCCGGGCTTCGTCGAGGCCGTGGTCGATCCGTCCTTCAATGCGCTGGTCTGTGCCACGGCGCATGCGCATCCGCACGTGCCGCAACTGACGCAGCACCTGCGCGAGAAGCTGGTGCGCACCGCGCTCAAGGATGGGCCGGACGCGCTCAACGACAAGCAGAAAAACAGCATCCTGGAAGAACCGGGCCTGCTGTCGCAACTGCACCAGGCGGTCTGGAGCGGTGCTGCCGAGGTCCATCCGGACTGGCATGCCGCGCGCCAGCAAGCGGCACCTGCCGCCGCCGTCGCATCACCGGCACTGGCCGCCTGAGGGGGCGGACCACGACCGGAACAGGGGACGGCCGAAGACATTCGGCCGTCATCTTTTGCAGGGATCATCACGCTTTGTTGACCCTGACTTGATTCAACGTTTGCCGCCTGTGACATGACCGAGCCGCACGACCCACTCCCGCACGTAGTCCCGACCACCCATGCGCCTGCCCGGCAGAAAGCCTGGTGGAGTGTCGTCGCGTTGGTGCTGGTGCTGGGCGGCGGCTATGCGCTCTATGCGCGGCAGTCGCCGCCGCCTGCTCCGCCCAAGCCGATTCCGGTGAAGCTGGAAACGGTGGCCGTCGAACGTGCCGACCTGGAGCAGGTCGTCAACGCCACCGGCAATGTGGTGGCCCAGGATTATGTGGACGTCGGCTCCAAGGTGGCCGGCCAGATCTCGGACGTGGAAGTGGTGATCGGCGAGGCAGTCAAGGCCGGACGCCTGCTGGCCACCGTCGCGCCGGCCGTGCAGAACAGCCGCATCGAAAGCAACCGTGCCACGCTGGCACGACTGAAGGCCGAGCTGGCCGGACAGAATGCGCAGCTGGACTTTGCGCAACTGCAGTTCCAGCGCCAGACCCAGCTCAAGGCCGAGAACGCCACTCGCGAAGAATCCTACGAATCCAGCCGCATGAACATGTATGCGGCGGCTTCCCGCGTGGACGCCACCAACGCGCAGATCCAGCAGACCGAAGCGGCCATTCGTGAAGATGAGGCCGTGCAGAAGCAGACCCGCATCGAGGCCCCGGTCAGCGGCACCATCGTCACCCTCAACGCGCGCCCCGGCCAGATGGTCAGCGCCAACCAGGAAGTGCTGATGCGCATCGCCGATCTCTCTCGCATGACGGTGCAGGTGCCGGTATCGGAAGAGGACGTGACGCGCCTCCAAAAGGGCATGACCGCGTATTTCACCACCCCCGGCTATCCCGGCAAGCGCTGGAGCGGCAAGCTGCGCCAGATCATGCTGCTGCCCACCGATGACTCCGGTCGCCAGGGCAAGAAGGCGTATTACACCGTGCTCTTCGATGTGGCCAATCCCAGCCGCGAACTGATGAGCGGCATGAGTGCCGACGTGTATTTCGTGCTGGCGCGGGCGGAACACGTGCCGGCCATTCCGCGCTCGCTCGTGACCAAGCCCGGCATGGATGGCACCCAGACCGTCAAGGTGGTGCTGGCCGATGGTACGCTGGAAACGCGCAAGATCAAGATCGGCATTCGCGATGGCGAACGTGCTCAGGTGCTGTCCGGTCTGAAGGAGGGCGAGCAGGTACTGCTGCCGGCCAATCCGCCGGCACCGGCGGGCAATGGCAACGCCGCCGCCAAGTAATCGCGGGACGGGCGCGAGGCTTGCTGTAAAGTAACGGCTTCGCCGGGTGACCCGGTCCTCTCTGTTTTCATCTGTCGATGTTCAAGCCCATGACACTGCGTAATACACCGCTGCTGACGTCTTCTCCATGGCCCCGCATGACGCGGGTGGCGATGGCGGCCGCGCTGGTGCTGGCCATCGGCGGCTGCGTCACGCGTGAGGTGCAGCCCGATCCCATCCTCGAAATGCAGGTGCCCGACAAATGGGGCGGCGGTGCTTCTGCCGACGTGGCGCACGCCGAGCAGTTGTGGCCCGATACCGACTGGTGGAAACAGTTTGGCAGTGGTGAATTGTCTTCCCTGGTGCAGGAAGGCCAGCGCAACAATTACGAAATCGCTGCCGCCTTCTCGCGCATCAAGCAGGCCGAGGCGCAAGCCCGCATCGCCGGTGCACCGCTGCTGCCCAATGTGAGCCTGAATGCCGGTGCCAACCGCGAGATGCCCATCTCCGGCGGCACGCCCACCAACAGCGCCAATGCCAGCCTGCAGGTCAGCTACGAAATCGATTTCTGGGGCAAGAACCGCGCGGGTGTCGAAGCCGCCGAAGCGACCTTGCGCGCCAATCGCTACGACCGGGAAACGGTCGCGTTGACGGTCACCAGCGGCATCGTTTCCACCTATCTGCAGGTGCTGTCGCTGCGTGACCGGCTGGAGATCGCACGCCAGAACGTCAACAATGCCGAGCGCGTGTTGCGTCTGGTGGAGGCGCAAAGCCGCGCCGGTTCGGCCTCGCCGCTGGACCTGGCGCGCCAGCGCTCGGCCCTGGCCAACCAGCGCCAGCTGATTCCCGATCTGCAACAGCAGGAGCAGGACGCGCAGACCGCGCTGGCCATCCTGCTGGGCCGTCCGCCGCAGAATTTCAAGGTCGAGGAAAAGGGTCTGGCGAAGATCCAGATGCCGCGTATTTCGGCGGGCCTGCCGTCGGAACTGCTGACGCGTCGACCCGACATTCGCCGTGCCGAAGCCAATCTGGCGGCGGCCAATGCCAATGTGGCCGTGGCGCGGGCTTCGCTCTTCCCCAGCATCTCGCTGACCGGTTCCACCGGGGCGCAGAGCAATGCCTTGCTGTCGCTCTTCAATGGTCCGAATCTGTTCGCCAATCTCGGTACCAGCCTGATCGCGCCGATCTTCGACGGCGGCAACCTGCGCAACCAGCAGGCGCTGGCCGAGGCGCAGAAGGAAGAACTGGTGCAGGTGTATCGCCAGCGCGTGATTACCTCGCTGTCGGAAGTGGAAAAGGCCCTGGGGGCCATTCGCAGTCTGGAAGAGCGTTATCGCCTGAAGGTCAATGAGGTGGACCAGGCGCGCTTCGCCTTCGAGCTGGCGGAGATCCGCTATCGCGCCGGGGCCGAGGATCTGCTGGTGGTGCTCGATACCCAGCGCACCTTGTCGGAAGCGCAGAACCAGCTGGGCCAGATCAAGCTGCAGCGCCTGCAGGCGACCGTCTCGCTCTACAAGGCCCTGGGTGGCGGCTGGCAGGACAAGCAGGTGCCGGCGGAGCCCGGTGCTGCCAGCACCGACACCGTCTCCTGAATCCAGGCGCGGGTCAGCCCTGCGCCTGCCACTCCTGCACCAGCAGGTGCACCAGTTCCCCGACCGTATAGCCATCCCGGATGAGCGCCGCGCCCTGGCCAGCCCAGTGGGCGCCGAACTCGTGCACCTCCCTGGCGGTGGCCATGGCGTGCAACTGCTTGCCGGCGTCGTAGGCGGCGGGGTACGCAGGGATGGGGGTTGCAGGCGATATGTCGATTTCTTCCATGAAGCGGTTGACGATGCCCCGTGCGCGGCGGCCGGAGATGGCGGCGGTCACGCGCGTGTGCCGGGCACGTGAACTCTTGAGCAGATTTCTGTAGGCGGCGTTGGCACCCGATTCACGCGTGAGCAGGAAGGCCGTGCCCAGTTGCACCGCCTGCGCGCCCAGCCGCAGGGCTGCCGCAATGCCGGCACCATCCATGATGCCGCCGGCGGCGATCACCGGCAGCCGGCACTGCGTGGCCAGCAGGCGTACCAGGGCGAAGGTGCCGATTTCCTCATCCTTGTGTTCATCAAAGATGCCGCGATGGCCGCCGGCTTCAATACCCTGCGCCACGATGGCATCCAGTCCGGCTGCCTCGATCTGGCGTGCTTCGTCCAGATTGGTGGCGGTGGCCATCAGGAAGACACCGGCGTTTTTCAGTGACTGGATGACGCCCGCGTCCGGTAATCCGAAGTGGAAACTGACCACGGCCGGGGGCAATTCCAGCACCAGTTGCTGCATCCCGGTATCGACGATGAAGCTCTGGTAGATCTCTTTCAAGGGCAGGCTGATGCTGCCGCCGAATTCGTCCAGATGGCCTTGCAGGTGCCTGACCCACGCCGCATCGCGGGCGGGATCCAGGACGGCCGGCTGGTGGCAGAAGAAATTGACGTTGAAGGGTTTGTCGGTGAGGGCATGCAATTGCGCCAGCGCCTCGCGCGCCTGCGCCACCGAAGAGGCCCCCAGCGCCAGCGAGCCCAGCGCACCGGCATTGGAGGCAGCCGCTGCCATGGTCACGGTGGAACTGCCCGCCATCGGGGCCTGGATGATGGGATGGGCCAGGCCCAGTCGTTGCAGCAGCGCGTTGGACATGCGAACTCCCTAAGCGCAGGCCGGCCCTCAACGGAGCCGGCTTGCCGAGGTGGATCAGACCGCCATGGGCGCGGTCAGCGGGGCGTGGTGCTGGTAGTTGACCAGCGAGAAGTCGGTCGGCTCGACCAGTTCCAGCCATTGCGGGGCGTACTCGCGGGTCCTGGCGAATTCCGGCACGCGCTCGGCGATGGCCAGTTGCGGCAGCGGATAGGGCTCGCGCGTCAACTGTTCCTTGACCATGTCGATATGGTTTTCATAGATGTGCGCATCGCCCACGAAGTAGCTGACCCAGCGCGGCTTGTAGCCGGTCAGGCGTGCCACCAGGTGCAGCAGCGCCGCGCCTTCGGCCAGGTTGAAGGGCGTGCCCAGGCCGATGTCGTTGCTGCGCACGTACAGGCAGAGCGAGATCTCGCCGGTGCTCTGGTTGGGCAGGAACTGGTACAGCAGGTGGCAGGCGGGCAGGGCGATTTCGTCCAGCACCGCGCAGTTCCAGCCGTGGAACAGGATGCGGCGGCTGCCGGGATTCTTGACGATGGTATCCAGGCATTCGCGCAACTGGTCCACGGCCTTGTAGAGCAGGACTTTTTCCACACCGTTGTCCTGCAGCGAGGAGACGATGGCAAAGCCCTTGGCACGGGCCGCGTCGATCTGCGCTGTGTGCGCAGCGTCGATCAGCTTGTAGGCCGGCCATTCGCGCCACTGCACGCCATACACCGGGCCCAGGTCATCGGTGCCGGTGCGGAACGGATTGGCCAGCCAGTCGGCGTTTTCGTTGGCGTTCTGGTCCCAGACCTTGCAGCCCAGCGCGCGGAAATCGGCCGCGCTGCGGGTGGCGCGCAGGAAGCCGCACAGTTCGCCCACCACCGACTTGAAGGCCAGGCGCTTGGTGGTCACTGCCGGAAAACCCTTCTGCAGGTCGAAGCGCATCATGGCGCCGGGAATGCTCAGGGCACGGATGCCGGTGCGGTTGTCTTGCCAGGAGCCGTTGGTCAGCACGTCCTGGATGAGGTCTTGGTATTGTTTCATTGCAATGTTCGGGAGGTTGGCCGGGAGGCCAAAGGATGGGGGATTGTAGCCTATCGACGGCCCGAACATCTGTCGCCACAACAGCTTGTCATCGCAGCAATATGAAGAAAAACACCGGAGGCGGTCGCCCGCTCCGGTGTCATCAATGGGGCTGCGCCTGCCTCAGAATCCTACTTTCTGCCCGCCCTTGAGCTGCAGCATCGCGCGCGCCTCGTCGGGCGTCGCCACCTGCAAGGAAAGCGCCTCGATCACGGTGCGGATGCGGCGCACCTGGTCGGCATTGCTTTTGGCCAGCTGGCCGGGGCCATCCCAGAGTGAATCTTCCAGCCCCACGCGGGTATGCCCGCCCATGGCGGCGGCCATGGTGGCAATCGGGATCTGGCCGCGCCCGGCACCCAGCACCGACCAGAAGTAGGCGTCGCCGAAGAGGCGGTCGGCGGTGCGCTTCATGTGCATCACGTCTTCGACATCGTTGCCGATGCCGCCGCGCAGGCCGAAGACCGACTGGATCAGGAAGGGCGGCTTGATCAATCCACGGTCGATGAAGTGCGCGGCCGTGTAGAGATGGCCGATGTCATAGCACTCGATCTCGAAGCGGGTCTGGTTGGCGCTGCAGGATTCAAGGATGTAGGCGATGTCCTTGAAGGTGTTGCGGAAGATGCGGTCATCGGAGCCGGCCAGGTAGGGCTGTTCCCAGTCGTAGTTGAAATCCTTGAAGCGGTTCAGCATTTCATACAGGCCGAAGTTCATCGAGCCCATGTTCAGGGAGGCCACTTCCGGCTTCAACTGCAAGGCCGGTTGCAGCCGCTCTTCCACCCCCATGGTCGGCGCGCCGCCCGTGGTGAGGTTGATGACCACGTTGGAGGCGGCCTTGATCTGCGGCAGGAATTTGCGGAAGGCGTCCGGATCCTGCGTCGGTTTGCCATTCTGCGGATCGCGCGCATGCAGGTGCACGATGGCGGCGCCAGCGTCGGCCGCGGCCAGGGCTTCGTCGCGGATCTGCTCGGGCGTGACCGGCAGGTAGGGCGACATTGAGGGGGTATGAATGGCACCGGTAATGGCGCAGGTGATGATGACTTTGCGAGGCTGGGCCATGGGGCTAGCTCCTGAAAAGATGAAGGAAAAGGAAAGAAGGCCGTTGCGCCAGCTCAGGCCAGCGTTTCCACGTTGCCGCACACCGACAGGCTCTGGCCGCTGATGGCCGCGCCGGCGGGCGAGCAGAGGAAGAGGATCTGGTTGGCGATATCCTGGGCGCTGACCATGCGCCGCAGCGAGACCTTGGAGAGCAGCCGTGCGCGCATTTCTTCATGTTCGATGCCGTAGGCCGCTGCCTTGGCCGCCACGATGCGTTCCTGGCGCGGCCCTTCGACGATGCCGGGCAAGACGGCGTTGACGCGGATGTTGGACGGCCCCAGTTCGATGGCCCAGGTCTCGGTCAGTCCGATGACGCCATACTTGGAAGCCGAATAGGGCGTGCGCAGTGCAAAGCCCAGCCGGCCGGCAACTGAAGAGATGTTGATGATGGCCCCGCCGCCGTTCTGCTTGAGCATCGGCACCGCACGCCGGGTGCAGAGGAAGGGGCCGGTCAGGTTGATGGCGATGGTCTGGTCCCATTCGGCCGGAGCGATGTCTTCCACCGGCAGGGTGGGTCCGGCGATGCCGGCATTGTTGACCAGCACGTCCAGCCGTCCATCCCAGCGCGAGGCCAGGTCGGCGAACATGGCATCGACCTCCTCGGGCCTGGCCACGTCAGTGCGGCTGAAACTCACCGCCGCGCCTGCCAGACGGGCACGGGCATCGGCCAGGAAAGCCTCATTGATATCGCAGACATGCACTTGAGCGCCTGCTTTGATGAACGTTTCTGTAATTGCGAGGCCGATGCCCTGGGCACCGGCGGTGACGATGACTTTCTGGTCCTGCAGATTCAGTTCCATGGGTTTGTCTCCTGAGGGGGTCATCCGGCCCAGATGCCAGCGCTGGCTGGTCTTGTCGTGGGGGGCGGTCGGGTGCGGACGACTGTAGTAGAGCCGGACCGGAGCGTCAACGACAGCATCCTGACCAGCGGCTGCCGATCAAATCGGCCGATTTCGCCGCCGGAGCGCATGGGAGGCGGGCTGGGGCGCAGCGGCGAGGAGGGTGGGGCGCGGGCAGGATGAACAGATTGCGCGGGCGGAGAAAAACTTTCATCAATCGCCGTGGAAGGCAGGCGGGCAGGGCGTCGCTGCCGCGCTGCATCAAAATTCACGGGAGCGTGGCAGGCTGTTGGTACAATGCCCACTTTTCGCCACTTCCCCTCTTTCACACAGGCTTATGGATATCCTTCTGTTCCTGGTCGATTTCATCGTCCACATCGACCGTCACCTGGCCGAACTGGCCGTTTCCTATGGACCCTGGCTGTTCCTGATCCTGTTCCTGATCATCTTCTGCGAAACCGGCCTGGTGGTCACGCCCATCCTGCCGGGTGATTCGCTGCTGTTCGTCACCGGTGCACTGGCTGCTACCGGGGCTTATGACATCCACCTGATGCTGCTGACCCTGATCGTGGCCGCCATCCTGGGCGACAGCACCAACTACCAGATCGGCAAGATGCTGGGGATCAAGGTGTTCGACAAGCCGAATTCGCGCATCTTCAAGAAGGAATACCTGGAGAAGACCCATGCCTTCTTCGAGAAGCACGGCGGCAAGGCCATCATCATTGCCCGCTTCGCGCCCATCGTGCGCACCTTCGCACCCTTCGTGGCAGGCGTGGGTGCGATGACCTATTCGCGCTTCTTCCTCTACAACGTCATCGGCGGCATCGCCTGGGTGACCAGCTTCGGCTATGCCGGCTACTTCTTCGGCAACCTGCCTATCGTCAAGAAGAACCTGAGCCTGTTGATCGTGGCCATCGTGATCCTGTCGGTCCTGCCGGGCATCATCGAGTACTTCCGCCACAAGCGCCGTCCGGGCTGATCGTCCGGCCCGACTTCGAGGCAATAAAAATGCCGGTCAGCGCTGCGCAGCGCTGACCGGCATTTTTCTTTTGTTGAGCTGTCAGGCGTGGTTTAGTCCTGCTTGCCGCCATATTGCACATCCGGCCGCAACGGCGTCTTGCTGGACGCGGCCCGCACGTATTGCGGCGGCCACGCCACGTCTTCGCGCAATTGCTGCGCGGCATGCAGCGGCCAGTAGGGATCGCGCAGCAGTTCGCGCGCCAGCAGCACCAGGTCGGCCTGGCCTGTGCGCAGCACGTGCTCGGCCTGGATCGCTTCGGTAATCATGCCGACCGTGCCGGTGGCGATGCCCGTTTCGCTTTTGACACGCGCGGCAAAGCCGGTCTGGTAGCCGGGGCCGACGGGAATGGCCGCCGAGGGCAGGTTGCCGCCCGTGGAGACATCGACCAGATCGACACCCATGTCACGCAGGCGGGCCGAGAGCGCGACCGTGTCATCGGCATTCCAGCCGCCTTCGGTCCAGTCGGTGGCCGACAGGCGCACCAGCAGCGGCAGTTCGGCCGGCCAGACGGCGCGGGTGGCTTGCACCGTTTCCAGCAGGAAGCGGATACGGTTCTCGAAGCTGCCGCCATATTGGTCGGTACGCTTGTTGCTCAGCGGTGAGAGGAACTGGTGACCCAGGTAGCCGTGCGCACCGTGCAGTTCGATCACCTTGAAGCCGGCAGCCAGCGCGCGACGGGCGGCGTCGGCAAAGGCCTGCACCAGCGAGGCGATCTCGGCCACCGTCAAGGCGTGCGGCTCGGTATAGGTCGTGTCGAAGGGCAGAGCCGAGGGTGCCTGTGGCAGCCAACCACCCTCGGCCACCGGCACGCTGCCGGCCGGGCCATCCCAGGGGCGCAGGGCGCTGGCCTTGCGCCCCGCATGAGCCAGCTGGATGCCGGGGACGGCACCCTGCTGTTCGATGAAACGGGTAATACGGCGCAGCGGCGCGATGTGCTCATCCTTCCAGATGCCGAGGTCGGCGCTGGTGATGCGGCCTTCCGGCACGACCGCGGTGGCCTCCATGATGACCAGGCCGGCCCCGCCCACGGCGCGGCTGCCCAGATGCACCAGGTGCCAGTCGTTGACGAAGCCATCCTCGGCCGAGTACTGGCACATCGGCGAGACCGCGATGCGGTTGGGCAAGGTGACGCCGCGCAGGGTCAGCGGCGAAAACAATTGACTGCTCATGCAAGAACTCCTGTCATGTCGTGGCATCGGGACGATGCCGAGATGCGCAGTCTAGGGGATTTCCAAAAAGTGCGTCGGCGCCCCCCCGCGTGTTGCCTTATTGCGTCTCGAACTGCAATGCCGCCAGGCTGGCGTAGAGTCCATCGCATGCCACCAGTTCGGCATGGGTGCCGGTCTCGACGATGCGCCCGTGTTCCAGCACGATGATGCGGTCGGCCCGCTGCACGGTGGCCAGGCGGTGCGCGATGACCAGGGTGGTACGACCGACCATGGCGGCTTCCAGGGCGCTTTGCACCAGGCGTTCGGATTCTGCATCCAGCGCGCTGGTGGCTTCATCCAGCAACAGCAGCGGCGGGTTCTTCAGCAATGCGCGGGCAATCGCGATGCGCTGGCGCTGGCCGCCGGAGAGACGCACGCCGCGTTCACCGAGGAAGCACTGGTAGCCGTCCGGCAGGCGTTCGATGAACTCATGGGCTGCCGCCATCTGGGCGGCGGCGATCACTTCCGCATCGCTGGCACCGGGGCGGCCGAAGCGGATGTTTTCCATGGCATTGGCCGAGAAGATCACGGTGTCCTGCGGCACGATGCCGATCGCATTGCGCAGGTCCTGCAGGGTCAGGTAGCGGATGTCCACGCCATCGAGCCGGATGCTGCCCTGCTGCGGATCGTAGAAGCGCAGCAGCAGCTGGAACAGCGTGGTCTTGCCGGCCCCCGAAGGGCCGACCACGGCGACCGTTTCTCCTGCACGCACGTCCAGCGAGAAGCCCGACAGCGAGGCGCTGCCGGGGCGCGAGGGATAGTGGAAGTCCACGGCATCGATCTGCAGCGCGGCCCCGTTGGCGGTGCGCGGCGGCAATTTTTCCGGCAGCAGCACGGACTGCACCGGCGACTGCGCCGCCAGCAGGTCGAGCAGGCGTTCGGTGGCACCGGCAGCACGTTGTGTGTCGCCCATCACTTCCGACAGAGCCCCCAGCGAACCCGCCACGAGGGATGCGTAAAGGATGAACTGGCCCAGTTCGCCGCCGCTCATGCTGCCTTGCATGACCGCATGCGCGCCCAGCCACAGCACGAAGACGATGGCACCGAACACCAGCAGGATCGCCACCACCGTCAGCAGCGAACGCGCACGGATGCGGTCCATCGCGGTCTGGAAGGCGCGCTCGACCGAGTCGCCGAAGCGGTGCGCTTCGATCTCTTCATGGGTGAAGGCCTGCACGGTCGGCATGGCGTTGAGGATTTCGCCGGCCATGGCGGCGGCGTCGGCCACGCGGTCCTGCGAGGCGCGCGAGAGCTTGCGTACGCGGCGGCCATAGAACACGATGGGCAGCACCACGGCGGCCAGCATGACGATGATGATGGAGGTCAGCTTGGCACTGGTGATGAAGAGCATGCTCATGCCGCCGAGGAACAGCAGGGCATTGCGCAGGGCCATCGAAATGCTGGTGCCGACCAGGGTCTGGATGAGCGTGGTGTCGGTGGTCAGGCGCGAGAGCACTTCGCCGGTCTTGGTGGTTTCGAAGAATTCGGGACTCTGCGTCACCACGTGGGCATAGACCGCACTGCGCAGGTCGGCCGTCACCCGTTCACCCAGCCAGGACACCATGTAGAAGCGTGCTGCAGTCGCCACCCCCAGCACGCAGGCCACGCCGAACAGCGCCACGAAATACAGGTTGATGTGCGTGGCGCTCTTGCTGCCGGCGGCACCAAAGCCGAGGTCGATCATCTGCTTGAACGCATAGGGCACGGCCAGCGTGGCACCGGCTGCCACCAGCAGCGCCAGGCCGGCCAGCAGGAATTGCTTCTTGTAGGGGGCGAGGAAGGGAGCCAGTCCGCGCAAGGCTGCCAGAGCGGATTTGCGGGCAGTGGGGGAGTCGGGGCCGGGCGGCACGTCAGGGGCAGGTGAGTCGGTGCGGAGAGGAGTCGTGGAGGACATGGAAATGGATGAGCTGTTGAGGCCGCCAAGCCAACCGGTCCGTGCATGTTGCCGCACGGTCAGAGACACTGGCCACCGCCGGAAAAATCTTGTTGCCGCGTTGAACCAACGGAGGCTGGCTTACTCGGAAGAGGCATAAGTATAGACAGTCCGCGCATGGATCGCGCGACCGCAAGCGTATCGCAATGTTGTTCGTCAGCCATTGCTTGCCTGCATCACCCTGCTAGAGTATCCGGATTCGGGCGTGGTCGGCCCGACCGGAGCAGCGCAGCAGCAGGCATCAGCATCATCCCAACCCCACACCGGCAAGGAGAGTCGCTTGGCCCAACCCGCACTGATCCCCTCCCCATGGGAGGCCGCGCCGAAAGTACGCGCACCGCACGCCGAACTGCTGGCCGGGCTCACCGCCCGCGAAGCGGTCATCTCGCCCAAGTATTTCTACGATCCGCTGGGCAGCAAGCTCTTCGAGGCCATCTGCGCCTTGCCCGAGTATTACCCTACCCGTACCGAGGCGGCCATTTTCGCCGCGCATCAGGAAGCCATCGCTGCCGCCGTCGGCCAGTCCTGTACGCTGATCGACCTGGGCGCAGGCAACTGCGTCAAGGCCGCTTCGCTGTTCGACGCGTTGCGGCCGCGCCAGTATGTGCCCGTGGATATTTCCACCGATTTCCTGCATCAGTCGGTGGCGGGTTTGCAGAAGCGCTTCCCGCAGTTGCCCATGCTGCCGCTGGCGATGGATTTCTCGGCCACGCTGGCGCTGCCGGAGACGGTGGATGCGCAGCGCCGGCTGTTCTTCTATCCCGGCTCCTCACTGGGCAATTTCGATCCGGCCCAGGCGCTGGATTTCCTGCGCCGCGTGCGTGCAGCCCTGCCGGCCGGACCGGGTGAGGGCGGCATCCTGATCGGACTGGATCTGGTGAAGGATGCGCGTGTTCTTGAAGCGGCCTACGACGATGCCATCGGCGTGACGGCAGCGTTCAACCTCAACGTGCTCAACCACGTCAACGCCCTGGCCGGGACCGACTTCGCCCCGCGCGACTGGCGCCATGTGGCCTTCTACAACGCGCGCCAGCAGCGCATCGAAATGCATCTGGAAGCACGGCGCGACCTCATCGTGCGCTGGCCGGGCGGGCGTCGCACCTTCCACCAGGGCGAGCGCATCCATACCGAATACAGCCACAAGTTCACCGAGCAGGACATCCTCGGCCTGCTGGAAGAGGCCGGATTCGGCAATTGCCGTATGTGGTTCGATGAGCGGCGCTGGTTCGCGGTGTGCCATGCGCAGGCGCGTTGAGGAAGGTTTGGGACGCTTGCCGATGTTGATTCAATGATTCTTGCAGGAGACCGGATGCCTTCCGTCATTACCCATGATCGCGCCACCACGCACGACGACGAGCTGGCCGAGCAACCCATGGCGGTGGTCGCAGCGGCCACTGCCGCCACCATCGATGCGGTCATCGACGCCGCCGTCCAGCAGGTCAACCATCGACCGCGCGAACGGCTGGGCGATCGCTACCGGCGTCTGCGCCGACAGTCGCTGCTGATCGCCGAGCCGCTTTCGGCCGAGGATTGCTGCGTGCAGGCCATGCCCGATGCCAGCCCCATCAAGTGGCATCTGGCGCATACCACCTGGTTCTTCGAGACCTTCCTGTTGGAGCGTTTCCAGAGCGGCTTCACACCTTTCCATCCGCAGTTCCGCGTGCTCTTCAATTCGTATTACGAAGGGGTCGGCGAGAAATTCCCGCGGCCGCAGCGCGGCCTGCTCACGCGCCCCTCGCTGGACGACATACTGGCCTACCGCGAGCAGGTGGACGCACGCATGTTGCTGCTGATCGATGCGCTGGAGGCCGACCCGGCCGAAGCGGAGGAGGCCCACCCGCAACTGGCGGGCTTCCTCTCCTTGCTGGAACTGGGCATGCAGCATGAGCAGCAGCACCAGGAGTTGATGCTCACCGACATCAAGATCCTGCTGTCGATGAACCCGCTGCAGCCTGCGTACCAGCCGCTGCCGATGAACCTGCAACTGGATGATCCGGCCGCGCTGGAGCTGCAGTGGCATCGCATCGAAGCCGGTGTGGTGGAGATCGGCCATGCCGGCAGCGGCTTTTGCTTCGACAACGAGACCCCGCGCCATCGCCAGTTCGTCGAGGCTTACCAGTGTGCGTCGCGGCTGGTGAACAACGCCGAATACCTGGCCTTCGTCGAGGCCGGTGGCTACGAGGACGCGGGGCTGTGGCTGTCTGAAGGCTGGGAATGGAAGAAGCAGGAGGGGCTCTCGCATCCCCTGTATTGGCGCCGTGGCGCTGATGGGCAGTGGCGCGAGTTCACCGAGTATGGCGCGCAGCCTCTGCAGCCGCATGCGGCTGCCGTGCATCTCTCGTATTACGAGGCCGATGCCTATGCCCGCTGGGCTGGTGCGCGCTTGCTGACCGAAGCCGAATGGGAACATGCCGCCGCACGCTTGCAAGGAAGCGGACGTGAATTTTTTGGCGTGGCCTGGCAGTGGACCAGCAGCAGCTATGCGCCTTACCCCGGCTTCAGCGCTGCACCGGGTGCGGTGGGTGAATACAATGGCAAATTCATGGTCAACCAGTACGTGCTGCGTGGCTCATCCTCGGCCACACCACTGAACCATGCGCGGCTGACCTATCGCAACTTTTTCCCGGCGACCGCACGCTGGCAGGTCAGCGGCATACGGCTGGCCCGCCAGGGCTGATCGGTTTTTCCAGCTTCAGTTTGTTGCCAGGGCCGCCTGGCCCTGGTCCGTGCTACGCGCAATATTTCTGAAATACGCTTGAAGTCTCAGAAGGTTTCCCACTCTTCCGATTTCTCTTCCTTGCTGCTGGCGGGTAGTGCACGTGGTGCTGGCGCAGCGGCAGGGGCGCGCACTGCCTGCGGTTTGACGGGTGCGGGCTTGCCTGGCAGGGCCGTGGCCGGTGCAGGTGCCGCGCTGCGCAGCGGTGCGGCTTGCATGACCGGTGCGGGCGCAGCGCCCCGCTCATCCAGACGGAATACGCTCACCAGTTCCAGCAGCCGCTGCGCCTGATCCTGCAAGGCCTGGGCCGCAGCGGCGGCTTCTTCCACCAGCGCGGCGTTCTGCTGGGTGGTGTTGTCCATCTGCATGATGGCCTGGTTGACCTGCTCGATGCCATCGCTCTGCTCACGCGTGGCAGCGGAAATCTCGCCGACGATGTGGCTGACCTGCTCAATGCTCTGCACCACCTCATCCATGGTGCTGCCCGCCTGCGCCACCAGTTCGGTACCGGCCGTCACTTGTCCGACGGAATCATTGATGAGTTCCTTGATCTCCTTGGCGGCAGTGGCCGAGCGTTGCGCCAGTCCGCGCACTTCCGAGGCCACCACGGCGAAGCCGCGGCCCTGCTCACCGGCGCGCGCCGCTTCGACCGCGGCATTCAGGGCCAGGATGTTGGTCTGGAAGGCGATGCCGTCGATCACCGAGATGATGTCCACGATCTTGCGCGAGGAGTCATTGATGGCCCCCATGGTCTGCACCACCTGCTTGACGGCCTGGCCGCCCTGATTGGCCACTTGCGTCGCATTGCCGGCCAGCTCGCTGGACTTGCGGGTGTGGTCGGCATTCTGCTTGACGCTGGAAGTCAGCTGTTCCAGCGAGGAGGCGGTTTCTTCGAGCGCGCTGGCCTGCTCCTCGGTGCGCGAAGAGAGGTCCAGGTTGCCGGTGGCGATCTGGGTCGAGGCGGTGACCATGGAGTCGGTACCGCGCCGCACCTCCAGCACGATGGCCTTGAGCTTCTGGTTCATGGCGGCCAGCGCCTGCAGCAGGCGGCCGGTTTCATCGGTCGAATGTGCATCGATGACCGCAGTGAGATCACCTGCTGCCACGGTCTCGGCCACTTCCACCGCGCGGCTCAGCGGACGGGTGATGCTGCGCGAGATGGTCCAGGCGATGAAGGCGGCGAACAGCGCCGCCAACACACCCGACACCACCATGATGTTGCGCGTGGTGGTGTAGGTGGCCTCGGCATCGGCGACGGACTTGTCCATCAGCTTCTGCTGCATGTCGGACAGGTCATCGAGCTGGCCGAAATACTGCTTTTGCAGCGGCACCATCTTTTCCAGCATCAGCTTGATGGCGGCATCCTTCTCACCAGTGGTGGCGAGCCGGTCGATCTCTTTGCGCAGGGCCGAGTAGCTCTTGCGGGTTTCGGTGACCTTGTCGAACTTGGCGCGTGCCTCGGGATTGGTGATCAGACGACCCAGTTCATCGTAGAGCTTGGTGTTCTCTGCAGAGAGCGTTTCGATGGTCTTCCGCTCATTCTCAATTTGCGCCGGATCGGTCATGAACAACTGGTTGCGCAGCGAGATGGCGACATCATCCACCTTGCCGGATATGGCATTGACGATGTTGATCTTCTTGTAGCGGTCATTGACTACCAGTTCCAGCGACTCGTTGATGTCGCCCAGCCGGGCCATGCTCAGCGTGACGATGGCAGCGATCACGAGGATCAGGGCCGAAAAGCCGATGGTCAGACGCGTGGAAATGTTGAGATTGTTGAAGCGCATGATTTTCCCCCCGAAAAATGTGGATGCGACTTGCATGGTAGAGATGTCACCGTGGCGTGTGTCTTTGACTGGTGTGACAACCAGAAACCTATATTAAGCCAGTTACGCGCAATCAGAACGTTTAACTCAAGTAATTTCTGCAGAGTTGTTGGCATCAAGGAAAGCCGCGGCTGGCGCGGGTTTCCGGGCGTCAACGTGGCAGCCGGACCACAGTGGCAGAAGGACAAGATCAACGGCAGAGCTTGATGCAAAGTGACGCGCCGTTAACGCAACAACGCCGCCCGGTAGGGCGGCGTTGCGTTCAGGAAATGGCCGGGATCGCCGGCCGGATTCCGTTTCAGGCAGCCTTGGCCTGTGCGGAGCCAGCCTGGTTGGCGCTCTCGCTGATGGCGATCTGACGGTTCACGGCAGACAGCACGGCCTTGAAGGAGGCGGTCACGATGTTGGCATCGATGCCGACACCGAAACCGGTCGGCGCTTCATTCAGGCGCAGCTCGATGTAGCTGGCGGCCTTGGCGTCGGCACCGGCACCGATGGCGTGTTCATGGAAGTCCATCAGCTTGATGTCCAGGCCCAGCGCATGCACGAAGGCATCGATGGGACCGTTGCCGCTGCCGCGCACGGTGACCGGCTGGCCATTGCGCACGATGTCGACTTCGATGTTGATGGACTCGGCCTTGGCGGTGTCTTCCGACATGCGGTGCGCGCGGTAGACGTAGGGTTCGACGCGCTCCAGGTATTCACGCTGGAAGATGGCGTGGATGTCGGAGGCAGCGATTTCCTTGCCGGTGGCATCGGCTTCGCGCTGGATGGCGCGCGAGAACTCGATCTGCAGGCGGCGCGGCAGGGCCAGGCCATATTCCTGTTCCAGCAGGTAAGCCATGCCGCCCTTGCCGGACTGGCTGTTGACGCGGATGACGGCATCGTAGCTGCGGCCCAGGTCGGCCGGATCGATCGGCAGGTAGGGCACTTCCCAGATGGCGTCCGGCTGTTGCTTGGCGAAGCCCTTCTTGATCGCATCCTGGTGCGAGCCGGAGAAGGCCGTGAAGACCAGGTCGCCCACATACGGATGGCGCGGATGCACCGGGATCTGGTTGCACTCTTCCACCACCTGGCGCACCACGTCGATGTCGGAGAAGTCCAGGCCCGGGTTCACGCCCTGGGTGTACAGGTTCAGTGCCAGCGTAACCAGGTCGACGTTGCCGGTGCGCTCGCCGTTGCCGAACAGGCAGCCTTCGACGCGATCAGCGCCGGCCATCACGGCCAGCTCGGCCGAGGCGACGGCGGTGCCGCGGTCATTGTGCGGGTGCACCGAGATGATGGCGCTGTCGCGATGCTTCAGGTTGCGGCACATCCATTCGATCTGGTCGGCGTAGACGTTGGGGGTGGCGCACTCGACGGTGGAGGGCAGGTTCAGGATGATCTTGCGCTCTGGAGTGGCACCCCAGGTTTCGCAGACGGCATCGCAGATGTCCTTGGAGAAATCCAGTTCGGTGGTGCTGAAGGATTCCGGCGAGTATTCGAAACGCCATTCGGTACCCGGACGCGCATCGGTCAGTTCCTTGACCAGGCGGGTGCCGGTGACGGCGATGTTCTTGATCTCCTCGCGCGACATGTTGAAGACGATCTTGCGGAAGGCCGGGGCCACCGAGTTGTACAGGTGGACGATGGCCTTCTTGGCACCTTCCAGCGATTCGACGGTGCGGCGGATCAGTTCTTCGCGCGACTGGGTCAGCACGATGATGGTGACGTCATCGGGAATGCGGTTCTCGACGATGAGCTTGCGCACGAAATCGAAATCGGTTTGCGAGGCAGAGGGGAAGCCGACTTCGATTTCCTTCAGGCCGGTCTTCAACAGCAGTTCGAAGAAGCGCAGCTTGCGCTCGGCGTTCATCGGTTCGATCAGGGCCTGGTTGCCATCGCGCAGGTCGGTGCTCATCCAGATCGGCGGCGTGTCGATGACCTTGCTGGGCCAGGTGCGATCGGGCAGGTCGATGGCAGGGAAGGGACGGTATTTGGCGGCGGGGTTGCTTAACATCATGATGGACCTCTTGGTTTCCGGATGGCGTGGAATGCTTCAGTTCAAGTACTGGAATGCTTCAGTGCGTCAGATGTGGCGGATCGGGTTGCCTGGCTGCCACGAGCGCGTGGCCAGGCAACCCTTCATAGAGCCAGAGGCGGCATCTCCCGCAGCACACGGCCGGCCGGCAAGGGCTGCGTGCGCTGGTTGCGGATTGTACGGATCATCGAATGCATATGCTTCGCCTGGTGGGCAGCGACGTCGGCTTCATCATGGATGGCGCGTCACTGCCTGGTTGTACTGCGAGTACTGCTGGATTTTTTGAGGTTGCCAGATCGCGTGGAGTCAGCGGAAACGGCAGGAACTACGAATTTTAGCGCGAGGCTAGTAGTAGCGACACCGATAGCAACGCTAGCAGGGCGCTGGCGCTGTTGTGGCGGATGGAGGTGATTGCTGCGGAAGTCATCCGTGCAATGTAGAAGATTGGCCCCGCGTCTGTCAAGGGCAATCTTTTTTACAAGCGTAAAAGAAGAGCGCGCTCCAATAATTTCGTTGCTAGAATCGTCTTGTTAATAACCAGCCGGTCATTTATTTTTATTGCTGCTGCATCAATTCCTTGTGAGGATGGAACGCCGCCGGGTGAAAATGCTCAAAAACAAGCACTGCAGTAGTCCTTTTTCCATATAAGGCACGACGCATGTCGCGCTGGTACCGGCGCCCGTGTCTGCCACGAACAACGAACAACAGTAGGGCGAGGCCTCCGCCACCCGGGAGCGCATCGCCAGGAACCGTCATCATCCATGCAAAAACGCACCGACCTCATCGTTTGCGAAGAATGCGACGCCGTCTACCAGCGCATGGCGCTGGGTGAGCGCGAAATCGCCCGCTGCCTGCGCTGCGGTGCTGAGCTGGAGCGCGATACCGGCCGCCGCCTGCAGCATCTGCTGCCGCTGACCATCGGTGCGCTGATCCTGTTCGTGATCGCCAATACCTTTCCCATCGTCACCATCGAACTGCAGGGCTTGTCCAGCCAGACGACGCTGATCGGTGCGGTAGTGGCACTGACCCGCGATGGCATGTCGGAAGTGGCGCTGCTGGTGCTGGCGACGACCTTGCTGTTCCCGCTGATCCAGCTCGGTGTGCTGCTCTACCTGTTGCTGCCGGGAGCGCGTGATACGCGTCCGCCGGGCTTCGTGCTGCTGCTGCGCCTGATGCAGGCAGCCCGGCCCTGGGGCATGATTGAAGTCTTCATGCTGGGCGTGCTGGTGGCGCTGATCAAACTCTCCAACATGGCCGAGGTGATTCCCGGTCCGGCGCTGTGGTCCTTCGGTGGATTGACGGTGCTGCTGACAGTGGTGGTGTCCTTCAATCCACGCTATCTGTGGCACGTATGGGAACAGCAGCAAGCCGAGCAATATGGCGACAAGGAGGCTGGCGCATGAGTGTCTTCACCCGCCAGGCTGCACCGCACGTGCCCGACCTCACCCAGGAGCCGGACGAAGACCTGCCCGTGCAGGATGCCGCGTCCCTCGGCGTGATCGGCTGCCATCACTGCGGCACCGTATGGGAAGGCGCGCAGCCCCATCAAGCCTGCGGCGTGTGCCATGCACCGCTGCACGTGCGCAAGATCGACAGCCTCACCCGCACCTGGGCGCTCCTGATTGCCGCCTGCATCATGTACATCCCGGCCAACATGATGCCGGTGATGGTCACCAGTACCCTCTTCGATGAGCAGCGCGACACCATCCTTTCCGGCGTCATCTATTTCTGGACTTCCGGCGAATGGGGCCTGGCGCTGGTGGTGTTCGTGGCCAGCTTCCTGGTACCGCTGTTCAAGCTGGTGGCGCTGGGCATCCTGGTCTTCTCGGCGCGCCGCCGCAGCCGCTGGCGCCGTCTCCAGCGCGCCAAACTGTATCGCGTGGTCGAGGCCATCGGACGCTGGTCCATGCTGGACGTCTTCGTCGTCTCGGTGCTGACCGGACTGGTCAAGATCCACGGCTTCGCCAACATCCACGCCGGCATTGGCATCGCCGCCTTCGGTGCGGTGGTGGTGCTGACCATGCTGGCCTCGCTGGCCTTCGATCCGCGCCTGATCTGGGATGAGCGCGCGACCGATCCGGCTGCGGACGTCTCAAGTGAGCCTCTCCCCGAACCTGCTTCTCCCCATGACAACGCCAACAAGCCACAGGAAACCGCATGACTCCACCCGACCATTCCGATGACAAACCGGCGCTGCTGCAACCGCGCCGCGCACGCCAGCGCAACTGGCTGCCCTCGCTGGTGTGGCTCATTCCCATCGTCGCCGCCATCGTCGGGCTGACCCTGGTCGCCAAGATCCTGGTCGAACGCGGCCCGATGGTGACCGTCAGTTTCCGTTCTGCAGAAGGACTGGAAGCCGGCAAGACCAAGGTGAAATACAAGGATGTCGAAATCGGCCAGGTGCAGAGCCTGAAGCTGGCCGCCGACCGTTCGCACGTGCTGGTCGGAATTCAGCTGAATCAGGATGCTTCCGGTTTCAATGCCGAGGACACGCGTTTCTGGGTGGTCCGTCCGCGCATCGCTGCCTCCGGTATTTCGGGGTTGGGCACCTTGCTTTCCGGGGCCTACATCGGCGCGGATGCCGGTGCTTCCGAAGAAACCAAGAAGAATTTCGTGGGCCTGGAACAGCCCCCCATCGTCACGCGCGATGCCTCGGGCCGCCAGTTCGTGCTGCATACCGATGACCTCGGTTCGCTCGATATCGGTTCTCCCATCTTCTATCGCCGCATCAAGGTCGGGCAGGTGGTGGCGTATGACCTCGACAGTGATGGCCGTGGTGTGACGCTGCGCATCTTCGTCAACGCGCCCTACGACAAGTTCGTCACCCAGGCTTCGCGCTTCTGGCATGCCAGCGGCTTCGACATGGAGCTCAATGCCAGCGGCTTCAAGCTGCATACGCAGGCGCTGTCGACGGTGGTGCTGGGCGGTATTGCCTTCCGCGACCGCGATGAAGAGCGCGTGAGCCCCCCGGCCAAGGAGGGCAGCGAGTATCCGCTGGTGGAAGACGAAAGCACTGCCATGAAGGAACCGGACGGCGTACAACAGACCGCACTGCTGTATTTCGACCAGTCGCTGCGCGGCCTGCAACCGGGTGCCACGGTGGACTTCCGTGGCGTGGTATTGGGTGAGGTCAAGAGCATCGGGGTGGAATACGACAAGACGCGTGGTGAATTCCGCATGCCGGTGCTGGTGCAGATCTATCCGGATCGTTTGGGCCGTCGCTTCCACGAAGAGACCGGCGAGCAGCGCCGTTCCAACGCGCAGGTATTGCGCATGCTGGTCAAGCGCGGCATGCGTGCCCAGCTGCGCAACGGCAACCTGTTGACGGGCCAGTTGTACGTCGCGATCGATTTCTTCCCCAAGGCCAAGCCGGTGCAGATCGATCCGGACAAGGTCCCGCTGGAACTGCCGACCATCCCGGGCAGCCTGGATGAATTGCAGCAGCAGCTCTCCGACATTGCCGGCAAGCTCTCCAAGGTCCCGTTCGACGAGATCGGCCGCGATCTGCAGACCACGCTCAAGACCTTGAACAAGACCTTGACCACGGCCGAGCAGACGGCGGCCCGCATCAACAACGACATCGCACCGGAGATGCAGGCGGCGATGAAGGATGCGCGCAAGACCTTGAATGCGGCCGAGCGTACGCTGTCGGATGACGCACCGCTGCAGTCGGATATTCGCCAGACCATGCAGGAACTGAGCAAGGCTGCGGCCTCGATCCGTATCCTCACCGATTACCTGCAACAGCATCCGGAATCGCTGATCCGGGGCAAACAGGAGCCATGATGCAAAACAAGACTTCGTTCTCCCTCAAGACCCTGACGGCCGCCGCACTGGCCGCAGCACTGCTGGCTGCCTGCGGCAGCTCGCCGCCGACGCAGTTCTACACGCTGGCTGTACCGGCCGACGGTGCCGTCGCGCGCACGGCCAGCCAGGGACCGCAGACCTTCATCGAAGTGATGCCGGTGTCGGTGCCGGAACGCCTGGCGCGGCCGCAACTGGTGGTGCGCAGCGATGCCACGCGGGTGGAGGTGCTGGAGCAGGACCGCTGGTCTTCGCCCTTCAACAATGAATTGCGCGATGCGCTGTCTGCGGGCGTGGCGGCAAAGCTGGGGGCCATTGACGTCTCGCGTGGGGGGCGACCGGCGGACCAGGCCAGCTATCGCATCAACGTGGAACTGCGTGATTTCGACGCAGCCCGCAACGGCCAGGTCCAGGCCAGCTTCGGCTGGACCATCACGCGCTCGGATGACCGCCGCGGCGCGGCTTGCCGGCTGACAGTAGTGGAACGAGTGGGCGGCGGTGCCAATTCCGACGTCGTCGCGGCCACGCAGAAGGCGGTGGAGCGGGCGGTGCAGGCGATTGCCGATAACGTGCGAGCTTTGCAGGCGGGGCAGGGTGGGCAGTGCTCCGCTTGAAGTGGTATTAAAGGCTTTCGGAAATCGCTGGCGCATTGCGATGCATGTAGAATCGCCGACGGGAGGAAATAACCCAAATCGGATTGAACCGATTTACCCGAGGGTGGCCCGTGCCGACGATCAGCATGTTTTATGGAATTGTGATCCAGATGTTTTATCGAGATCACTCACCGCCGCATTTTCATGTGCGATATGGTGAATACAAGGCAGTAATTGATGTGAGGAAGCTGGCGCTGATGGATGGCCGATTACCTCGAAGAGCCCTGCAACTGGTGCTTGATTGGGCTGAACTACATCAGGCAGAGTTGATGGAAGACTGGATGCTGTGTCAGGAAATGCAGGCTCCCAAGCCGATAGCGCCACTGGAGTGATGTCATGGAATGGGATGTCGTTGAAGTCAAACTTTCCGGCGAATATGCATTGCAGGTTCGCTTCAGGGATGGCGTGGAAGGGTCGGTCAGGTTCCTGCCGAGTTTCTTTCGCGGTGTGTTTGCTGAGCTGCAGGACCCCGCGCAATTCAGCCGGGTGCGCTTGGTCGATGGTGTGGTGACCTGGCCTGGCGAGCTGGATCTGGCACCAGACGCCATGCATGATGAGATCAAGCGCAATGGCCAATGGCTGCTTGCATGATCAAACCGCGATGAGCGCACCAAAGAAAAAGCCGCTTCCTTGGAAGCGGCTTTTCAACATCAGCACAGCTTGCAGCGATCAGCGATCGCCGTAGGAGCGACGCGGGCCGTCGGCGCGGAAGCCGCCGCCATTGCCCTTGTAGCCACCGCCGCCGCCGCCTTCGCGACGCGGGCCGTTGCCGGCCGGCTTGGCGCCGCCGAAGCTGCGGCCTTCGCGGTTGCCACCGAAACCACCTTCACGATTGCCGCCGAAGCCGCCTTCGCGATGGCCGCCTTCACGGTTGCCACCGAAGCCACCTTCACGATTGCCACCGAAACCGCCTTCGCGATGACCGCCGCCTTCGCGGTTGCCAGCGCCGAAGCGCGGACCGCTGTTGCTGCGGCCATCACCCGGACGCCAGCCGCCCGGCTTGCGCGGGCTGCGCGGTGCAGCCGACTTCTTCGGCTCGAAACCTTCGACCACATCCACCGGAATGGTCTGCTTGGTGAAGCGCTCGATACGCTTGACCTGCATGCCTTCGGCGTGATTGACCAGCGAGATCGCCACGCCATTGCGGCCGGCACGGCCGGTACGGCCGATACGGTGCACGTAGTCTTCAGCGAACTTGGGCAGGTCGTAGTTGAACACGTGGGTGATGCCCGGCACGTCGATGCCGCGCGCTGCCACGTCGGTAGCCACCAGCATGCGCACCTGGCCGCGGCGCAGGCTGTTGAGGGTACGGTTGCGGGCACCCTGGTGCATGTCGCCATGCAGGGCGGCGGCCGCGAAACCGGCGATGTTCAGGCGATCGGCGATGGTGTCGGCGTCACGCTTGGTGGCGGTGAAGATCACGGCCTGGTCGATGCTGGTGTCGCGCAGCAGGTGGTCCAGCAGGCGGTTCTTGTGCGACAGGTCATCCACGAAGTGCACGCGCTGCATGATGTTTTCATGACGGGTCGACGAGCTGGCGATCTGGATGGTCAGCGGGTTGTTGGTGATGCGCTTGGCCATGTTGCCGACGACGCCGTCCAGCGTGGCCGAGAACAGCATGGTCTGGCGGGTGGCCGGGGTTGCAGCGACGATCTTTTCGATGTCGTCGATGAAGCCCATGTCCAGCATGCGGTCGGCTTCGTCCAGCACCAGGATCTGCAGCTGCGAGAAGTCGATCTTGCCCGACTCCATGTGGTCGATCAGGCGGCCCGGGGTCGCCACCAGGATTTCCGGGTTGCGCGACAGCAGTTGCATCTGCTTCGGATAAGGCATGCCGCCCAGGATGGACACCACGCGCACACGGCGCATGTAGGCACCGTATTTGTCAGTGGCGGTGGTCACTTGCAGGGCCAGTTCGCGGGTCGGGGTCAGCACCAGCATCTTCGGCTGGGCCGGCTGGTAACGCGGACGCTCGCCACGGGCACGGGTAGCCTGGCGTTCCTGGTTGGGGGTGCGGGCTGCTTGCGGCGCCTGCGGCAGGTCTGCCAGCTGGTGCAGCGAAGGCAGCATGAAAGCGGCGGTCTTGCCCGAGCCGGTCTGCGAGGACACCAGCAGATCCTGGCCGCTGATGGCGGCGGGGATGGCCTTTTCCTGGACCGGGGTCGGGGAGGTATAGCCTGCTTCGGTCAGGGCTTTGATGATCGAAGGGTTCAGGCCGAGTGCTTCAAAAGTCATAATCTCTTTCGTGAAAGTGAACGCCAGGCACGAGACGGACGCACGAAAGCGCGCCGGACATCGAGTGCCTGAACGAAAAAAAGCAACGCCAACCGACGAAATGACTATGAAAAATACAAAGAAATTTCGGCACAAAAGCTTTGCGCCGGGACGGCATCATCAAGGGATGCCAGGGGCGGGGGGCTTTTACTGGGAACTTGTCGTAATGACAGGTAAGGCTTGCGAAGCTGCTTGGGCAAATACGGCTGGAAACGCTGCAGGGCAGATTTCACGCCCGATTCGCCTGTGCATTGGTTATTGCAATGCACAAGGCGAATCATACCCTAAAACATCGAAATTAGCACGAGGCTATTTCGAGAAACTGTCTCTTTATTGTGGGGGACGCTTGCTTAATCCGGCAATTACTCTGCCATTCCGCCCACCACGCGGGAGAAGCCACCGTCCACGTAGGTGATTTCGCCGGTGATGCCCGAGGCCAGGTCGGAGAGCAGGAAGGCCGAGGCATTGCCGACGTCTTCGATGGTGACGTTGCGGCGCAGCGGGGCGGTCGCGGCTACGGCGCCCAGGATCTTGCCGAAGCCCTTGATGCCGCTGGCGGCCAGAGTCTTGATCGGACCGGCGGAGACGCCGTTGACGCGCACGCCCTTGGGGCCCAGCGATTCGGCCAGGTAGCGCACCGAGGCTTCCAGCGAGGCCTTGGCCAGGCCCATGGTGTTGTAGTTGGGTACCACGCGCTCCGAACCCAGGTAGGTCAGGGTCAGCAGGGCGGCGTTGGACGACAGCAGCGGCATGGCCGCCTTGGCCATGGCCGGGAAGCTGTAGGCGGAGATATCGTGGGCGATCTTGAAACCTTCGCGCGAGAAACCTTCCAGGAAGTCGCCGGCAATGGCTTCAGAGGGGGCAAAGCCGATGGCGTGCACCAGGCCATCGAGCTGGGTCCAGGACTTGCCGAGATCGGCGAACAGGGCATTGATCTGCTCATCGCTGCCAACGTCGCAGTCGAAGATCAGCTTGCTGTCGAATTCTTCGGCGAACTTGGTGATGCGGTCCTTGAAGCGTTCACCGACATAGGTGAAGGCCAGTTCAGCGCCTTCGCGCTTGCACGCCTGGGCGATGCCGTAGGCGATGGAACGGTTGGACAGCAAGCCGGTGATCAGGATTTTTTTGCCTTGCAGAAATGCCATGTTGACTCCGTAGGGTCCGCCGCGTGCGGCGCGCCTCTGGCGGGCAGAAGCAGGCGCGGTGCGGCCGGTAAGTGATAGCGGCGCCGCGCAGTGGCGGCAGCCGGGGTGGGACAGACCCGGATTGTAGGGGCTTGCGGCAGGCGCGGCAACCTTTGCAGCGCTGCCAGGGCAGGGCGCGGCGAGCCAGGCCGCATTTGTTAAGTTGCTTTAATTGCTTCCCTGTAATCGCTGCTCTCTTTACAATGCCCCGACACGGAAATCGTTTCCCGATCCCGTCCTGCAGGCTGCAGGCAGTCGGCCAGAGCCCACAGGCGCGGGACTTGCTTGCCCCCGAGACATCACCGCCCACGAGAGTGCAGACAGACAACCGCATGGTCCCGCCCCTGAAGACAGCCAAGATTTTCCTTTCCTGCCTGCTGGCCGCCGCCCTGGCCCATGGCACCCCGGCCGCCGCCGAGCCCGCCTTTTCCCTGTATGACACCCCCAAGTACGGGCCCGGCTTTACCCATTTCGACTACGTCAATCCGGATGCGCCCCGGCGCGGCACGCTGTACCTTGCCAATCCGGACCGCCGCACCAGTTTCGACAAGTTCAATCCGATGTCGATGAAGGGCGTGGCCGCCGCCAACGTCGACCAGCTGATGTTCGAGACACTGGCCGTTTCCTCGGGAGATGAGGTTGCCACCGTCTATGGCCTCCTGGCCGACGATATGAAGCTGGCTGCAGATCGCATGTCGATGACCTTCCACCTCAATCCCAAGGCGCGCTTCAACAATGGCGACAAGGTCACCGCCGAGGATGTGAAGTATTCCTTCGATACCCTGATCGCCAAGGGCGCGCCGCAATACAAATCGGTCTTTGCCGATGTGAAGGGCTGTGTGGTGGTCGATGCCGCCACGGTGCGCTTCGACTTCGCCAGCAACAACCATGAGTTGCCGCTGATCGTCTCCAGCGTGCCGGTCTTCTCAAAGAAGTGGGCCCAGGGCACACCCTTCGACCAGATCCAGCTGACGCCGCCCATCAGCACCGGTCCCTACCTGATCGAAAGCTATGACACCGGCCGCAGCATCATCTACAAGCGCAATCCGGACTACTGGGGCAAGGATGTCCCGGCCCGGCGCGGCATGTTCAACTTCGAGCGTATCGTCTACCGCTTCTACAAGGATGACCTGGCACGGCTGGAAGCCTTCAAGGCTGGCGAGTTCGACGTGGTGGTGGAATACAGCGCCAAGAACTGGGCACGCAGCTATACCGGCCCGCAGTTCCGCGACGGCCGCATCGTCAAGAAGGAATTCAAGCATTCCAACGGCGCCGGCATGCAGGGCTTCGTGATGAACCTGCGGCGCGACCAGTTCAAGGATGTGCGGGTGCGCCAGGCCATCGGGCTGGCGCTGGATTATGAATGGATGAACCGCCAGTTGTTCTACGGCCAGTACACGCGCATCTACTCCTTCTTCAACAACAGCCAGCTGGCGGCCACCGGTGAACCGCAGGGCGATGAGCTGGCCTTGCTGAAGTCGCTGCAGGCCAAGGGCCTGAAGGTCGATCCGGCCGTCTTCGGTCCGGCACCGGTTCCGCCGTCGACCAACCCGCCGTCTTCCTTGCGCGCCAACCTGCGCCAGGCGCGCGAACTGCTGGCCCAGGCTGGCTGGGTCTATCGCGATGGCGCCGTGCGCAATGCCCAGGGTGTGCCGCTGTCCTTCGAGATCCTCGATGACCAGAGTTCGATGTCGCGCGTCATCAGCGTCTTCGCGCGCAACCTGCGCACGCTGGGCATCGATGTGGTCCAGCGCAGTGCCGATTACGCGCTGGTGGCCAAGCGCATGGAAGACTTCGATTTCGACATGACCAGCGTGCGCTTCCCCGATACCAGCAGTCCCGGCAACGAACTCTTCGACATGTTCGGGTCGCGCGCAGCCGACGAAAAGGGTTCCAACAATGCCTGGGGCCTGAAGGACCCGGTGGTGGACCAGCTGGTGCAGACGGTGGTGGCCGCCGATACGCGGGTCAAGCTCACCGCCGCGGCCCGCGCGCTGGACCGCGTGCTGCTGCACAAGTACATCGTGGTGCCGCACTGGTATTCCTCCACGCACCGCATCGCCTACCAGAACCGCTTCGGCATTCCGGCAGTGGCCCCGCTGTATTACCAGGCCGATCCCTACGTGATCGGCACCTGGTGGGAGGAGAAGGCGCGATGAGGCAACAGATGAATGAAAAGACCAAGACCCGCGCCCCGCGCGCCGGACAAGAACGAGGATGGTGGCAGGCATGAATATCTGGTCCTACATTTTGAAGCGGGTGCTGTTGATGATCCCCACGCTCTTCGGCGTGGTGGCCATCACCTTTGCGGTCATCCAGTTCGTGCCGGGAGGCCCGGTGGAACAAGCGATGCTGGAGATGAAAGGGCGCGGCGGTGGTGGTGAAGCCTCCGGTGGCGGGGCGGCCAGTGGTGCGTCCGCCTATCGCGGACGGCAGGGCATCGACGAGCAGCGCATCGCCGAGATCAAGCAGCTCTACGGTTTCGACAAGCCACCGGTGGAACGTTTCTGGACCATGCTCAAGGGCTTCCTCACCTTCGACCTCGGCAAGAGCTTCTATCACCATGGCGATGTCTGGACCCTGGTCAAATCCAAGTTCCCGGTCTCCATCAGCATCGGGTTGTGGACCTTCCTGCTGAGCTACCTGATCTCGGTGCCGCTGGGCATTGCCAAGGCGGTGCGCGAAGGCAGCCGCTTCGATACCGCCACCACCGGCCTGGTGCTGATCGGCTATTCCATTCCCGGTTTCGTGCTGGGCGTGTTCCTGCTGGTGCTGTTTGCCGGCGGCAGCTTCGTGCAGTGGTTCCCGCTGCGCGGCCTCACCTCGGACAACTGGGCCAGCCTCTCCTTCACCGGCAAGATCACCGATTACCTGTGGCACATCACCTTGCCGGTCTTCGCCTCGGTGATCGGTGCCTTTGCCGTCATCACCATGCTCACCCGCAATACCTTCCTGGAAGAGATCCGCAAGCAATACGTGCTGACTGCGCGCGCCAAAGGACTCTCCGAGCGCAAGGTGCTGTACAAGCATGTCTTCCGCAATGCCCTGATTCCGCTGGTGACCGGTTTTCCCTCGGCTTTCATCGCTTCCTTCTTCGCCGGCAGCCTGCTCATTGAGACGCTGTTTTCGCTCGATGGCATGGGCCTGCTGGCCTATGAATCGGCGATCCGGCGCGACTATCCGGTGGTGATGGGCACGCTGTATCTCTTTACCCTCATCGGCCTGGTGGTCAAGCTGGTCGGTGATCTTTGCTACGTGTGGGCAGACCCGCGCGTCCAATTCGAAAGCCTGGCGAAATGAGCATGACGACCCCCGCCACTCCCTCCACCCGTTCCATTTCGCCCAGCCGCCGCATCTGGCTGCGGTTCCGTGCGGACCGGACCGGCTACTGGAGCCTGGTGATTTTTTCCATTCTCTTCATCGTGAGCCTGGGCGCTGAACTGGTCTCCAACGACAAGCCGCTTGTGGCCAGCTATCAGGGCAAGCTGATGTTTCCGATGCTGAAGGATTATTCAGACAAGCATTTTGGCGGCGACTTCGACTCGCCCGCCGACTATCTCGATCCCTTCATCGAGCAGCAATTCCGCAAGGACGGCAACTGGGTCATCTATCCGCTCAACCGCTACGGCTACAACACCCTGAACTACTTCGCCAAGGAACCCAATCCGGCGGCGCCTTCCGCCGAAAACTGGCTGGGCACCGATGACCGTGGCCGTGACGTCTTCGCGCGCCTGCTCTACGGCTTCCGCGTGTCGGTGCTGTTCGGGATGGCGCTGACCTTCATCGGCGTGATCCTGGGCGTGGCTGCCGGTGCGGTGCAGGGCTACTTCGCCGGTCGTACCGACCTCATTACCCAGCGTCTGCTGGAGATATGGGGATCAATGCCGGAGCTGTACCTGCTCATCATCTTCTCCTCCATCTTCCAGCCCAGCCTGGGGCTGCTGCTGGTGCTGCTGTCCCTGTTTGGCTGGATGAGCCTGTCGGACTACGTGCGCGCGGATTTCCTGCGCAACCGCAATCTCGAGTACGTGCAGGCTGCGCGCGCCATGGGTTTGCCCGATCGCCTCATCATCTGGCGTCACGTGCTGCCCAACAGCATGACCACGGTGGTGACCTTCCTGCCGTTCCGCATGAGCGCGGCCATCCTGGCGCTGACCAGCCTGGACTTCCTGGGCCTGGGCGTGCCGCCCTCGACCCCGAGCCTGGGCGAGCTGCTGGCCCAGGGCAAGAACAATCTGGATGCCTGGTGGATTGCGGTGGCCACCTTCGTGGTGCTGACCGTGACCCTGCTGCTGCTGACCAATATCGGCAACGGCCTGCGCAACGCCCTGGACGTACGGAGGAAGGCATGAGCGCCCCGCTGCTGGAAGTGAAGGACTTGACGGTGCGCTTCGGCGATACCGTGGTGGTGGACCGCGTGAGCTTCACGATTGCACCCGGTGAAAAATTTGCCCTGGTGGGGGAATCCGGTTCGGGCAAGACGGTGTCCTCGCTGGCGGTGATGCAGCTGAACCAGGATGCGCGCTACGAAGGCAGCATCCTGCTCGACGGCCAGGACGTGCTGAAGAAGAACGAGCGCCAGATGCAGCAAGTGCGCGGCAATGACGTGGCGATGATCTTCCAGGAGCCGATGACGGCCCTGAACCCGCTCTTCACCATCGGCAACCAGATCGCCGAGGTGTTGATGCTGCATGAGGGCCTCAATGCGCGCGATGCCGCTACGCGGGCGGTAGCGCTGCTGGAAAAGACCGGCATTCCGGAGCCCGCGCGCCGGGCGCTGTCGTATCCGCATGAACTCTCGGGTGGCCAGCGCCAGCGCGCCATGATCGCCATGGCCCTGGCCTGCAAGCCCAAGCTGCTCATCGCCGATGAACCGACCACGGCCCTGGATGTGACCATCCAGGTACAGATCCTGGCGCTGCTGAACCAGTTGCAGCGCGAAGAGAACATGGCCGTGCTCATCATCTCGCACGACCTGAACCTGGTGCGCCACTTCGCCGACCGCGTCGGCGTGATGGAGAAGGGCAAGCTGGTCGAAAGCGCGAGCGTCTCCGAACTCTTCGCCAATCCGCAGCAGCCTTACACGCGCAAGCTGCTGCAGAGCCGTCCGCAGCGCAATGCGGCCGACGTGCCGGCACAAGCGCCCGTGGTCCTGCAGGCGGAAAAAGTGCGCTGCACCTATCACATCAAGCAGGGCTGGTTCGCCAAGCGCGCCTTCCATGCGGTCGATGGCATCGACCTGCAATTGCGGCGCGGCGAGACCATCGGCATCGTGGGTGAATCCGGCTCCGGCAAGTCCACGCTCGGCATGGCCTTGCTGCGGCTGTCGGCGGCCAGCGTGGCGGGCAGCATCCGTTTTGAGGGGACGCCGATTTCCGAGCGCAGCAGCCGTGAACTGCGGCCCTTGCGCGCGCGCATGCAGGTGGTGTTCCAGGATCCTTTCGCCTCGCTCTCGCCGCGCCGTACGGTGGAGCAGATCGTGGGCGAAGGGCTGGCCCTGCATCATCCCGGGAAGACGCCGGAGCAGCAACGCGAGGCCATCGTCTCCGCACTCGAGGAAGTGGGCCTCACGGCAGCCGTGCTGGAACGCTACCCGCATGAATTCTCCGGCGGCCAGCGCCAGCGCATCGCCATCGCCCGTGCGTTGGTGCTGCAGCCGGAACTGCTGTTGCTGGACGAGCCCACTTCCGCTCTGGACGTGACCGTGCAGCAGCAGGTGCTGCAACTGCTGGCCGACCTGCAGCGCCGGCATGGACTGGCCTATCTGTTCATCACCCACGATCTGGCCGTGGTGCAGGCCATGGCGCACCAGGTGATCGTGATGAAGGATGGCAAGGTGGTCGAGAGCGGTCCGGCCGAACAGGTCCTCAAACAGCCGCAGCAGGAATACACACGCCGCCTGGTGGCCGCTGCCACCTACGCTGAAGCCGCACACTGAGCGGCCCGGCAAAAAGAAAACCCGAAGTCCGGATCAGCTCCGGGGCTTCGGGTCCATGCAGACTGCAGTCGTTATTTTTCTTCCGTGCTTGGGGCGCGTCTTCTTGTTGTAGGCGGTCGAGCCGCCCGGGTCTCCTCCGGTTTCCTCCGGATTATTGCTTGCGAGCGCCGTTGCCGGAGGCCAGCGTCAGCGGCTTGCCGGCGACCTTGCGCGCCGGTGCCGGTGCCGCCTTGCGCACCGGGGCCTTGGCCGATGCCACCTGGCGGCGTGCCGGGGCAGCGTGGTGCGTGGCCGCTACGCGCGTCGGTGCGGCGTGGGCGGCGGCATTGGGCACTTGCAGCTGCAGGCTCTGGCCGGCGGCCAGGGTGTCACGCTTCAGGCCATTCCATTCCTTGATCTGCGCCACGCTCACGCGGTAGCGGCTGGCGATGCCGGCCAGGGTGTCGCGCTTGCCGGCCTTGACATAGATGCGGCGGGTTTCCGGCACATCCGGGGCGATGGCCAGACGGGCGTTGTCGGCGATTTCCGGGGTCAGGTCGGTATCGAGCGCGGCGGTCTCTTCATTCTTCGGGACCAGAATGGTCGAGCCGGCCTTCAGGACCATGCGCGGCGGGATCTGGTTGACGCTGCGGATCACTTCAGGGGTGGTGCCGAACTTGCTGGCGATGGTCTCGATGCGCTCACGGGCGCTGGAGACGGTGTGGGCAGTCCAGGTCGAGAAAGCCTGGGTCCACTTGGACATGTTGGACTTGAACTTCTCGGCATTGCTTTCCGGCAGCAGGATCTTGGTATCTTCGCCGCCGATGATGACGGGGCGGTTGAATTGCGGATTCAGTGCCTTGAATTCATCCAGCGACAGCTCGGCCAGTTGCGCGGCGACCTTCACGTCGATATTGCGGGTCTTGCCGATGGTGACGAAGTAGGGCTGGTTGTCCACCTTGGGCAGGGCGATGTCGAAGGCGGCCGGGTTGGCGATGATGTTCTTGACCGCCTGCAGCTTGGGCACGTAGTTGCGGGTCTCGTTGGGCATCTGCGCCGACAGCGTATTGAAGTCGATCGGCAGGCCGGCCGCCAGGTTGCGGTTCACGGCGCGCTGCACCGAACCTTCGCCCCAGTTGTAGGCCGCCAGCGCCAGCTGCCAGTCGCCGAACATGCCGTAGAGCTTCTGCAGATAGGTCAGGGCAGCATCGGTCGAGGCCAGCACGTCGCGGCGCTCGTCGGTGAACATGTTCTGCTTGAGGTTGTAGTCACGCCCGGTGGACGGGATGAACTGCCACATGCCGGCCGCCTTGGCGGTGGAGAGGGCTTCCGGGTTGAAGGCCGATTCGATGAAGGGCAGCAGCGCCAGCTCGGTGGGCATGCCGCGCTTTTCCAGTTCCTGGACCACGTGGAACAGATAACGCGAGGCGCGCACCGTGGTACGCTGGATGTAGTCGGGACGGGAGCTGTACCACTGGGTCTGGCTCTCCACCAGCGAATTGTCCAGATCAGGAATCCCGAAGCCCTTGCGAATGCGCGTCCAGATGTCGATGTCATTCATCCCCGGCAGGGCATTGCCGGCCAGTTCGGGATTGATCGCATTGAAGGGAGCGGGGTAGATCGAGATATCGTTGGCGTGGGAGAGCAGCGGGGTACCAGCGCAGAACAGGGCGGCAATGGCGAGTTGTTTCAAAGTACGCTGCATGTGGGCGATATCCTGTGCCAGAGGCAAAAGTTGGGTGCGGCGCTTCCGTTGCAGAGCTGTAATGAAGCTCGACACCTCCTGCCGGCGGAATCCAGATCAGTCCGATCACGGGCGCGTGCAGGTTGACGGTAATGCAAGGTCGGAAGCTGCGAATTTCCCCGGCGTGGTGCAGAGAGGACAGCGTTTCGTAAAAGTTCGTAAAAACACTGGTGCCCAATTTGGGGAATTGGAGGAGTGTACGGAAGACCCTTTTCGCCAGTCAAGCAAAAATTGGCCTCTGTTACAAAGCCAAGTCCTTGATTTCGCTGGTTTTTGCGTCTAACTCGCCCTCAATTTGGCGCTATCTGTAGGTATTCTTCCATTCGCGCAGCGCTGCAAAGCTGCTAACTTCATTCAACTCCGTCAATCGGCCCGCCTTTTGCAGCGATTCCTGGATTTCTTTTTGATTGGCGCGCAGGAAGGGATTGGTCGCGCGCTCCAGGGCAATGCTGGTCGGCACGGTGGCTTCCCCTTGGTCCCGCTTGACGCGCTCGCGCTGGAGGCGAGCGCTGAGCTCGGCATTGCCGGGCTCGACCTCGGCGGCGAACTTGAGGTTGGAGAGCGTGTACTCGTGGGCGCAATACACCTGGGTCTCACTCGGCAGGCTGCTGAGCTTGGCCAGTGACTCGACCATCTGTCCCGGAGTGCCTTCGAAGAGGCGGCCACAGCCACCGGCAAAGAGGGTATCGCCGCAGAAGACAAAACCCTGTTCTGCCGAGTAATACGCGATATGGCCCAAGGTGTGTCCGGGCACGTCGATGACCTGCAGCGAGAGGCCCAGAGAAGGGATCGTCACTTCGTCATTCCCGTGCAGCGGGACCGTCATCCCCTTGATGCGGGATTGCTCGCGCGCCGGCCCGTAGACCGGGATGGCCGGGAACTCGTCGCTCACGGCGCTGCGCGCCAGCTCGACCACACCGCCGACATGGTCAGCGTGGTGATGAGTCAGTAGAATAGCGGCCAACGTCAGGCCCTCGGCCTGCAATGCGGCCAGGACGGGGACCGCGTCGCCGGGGTCGACCACGGCGGCATGGCGCCCGTCATGGATGATCCACAGGTAGTTGTCGTCGAACGCCGGTACGGCCAGGACGTCCAATGAAGTTTTCTGATCTGCTTGAGCTGGCTTGGCTGGCTGGGTCATGAGGCGCGAAAGAAGAGATGGCTGACAAGGCTGAAACTGCTGTGACTGCGAACAACGCGGAAATTATAGACCTGGCCGCCTGGTTGCAGACGCCCATCGGCGATTACCTGCGCCAGTGGGAGCAGCATCACCTCAATGCGCTGACGGCCGACATCTTCGGCTTCAACGCGGTGCAGATCGGTTCGCCCCAGATCCACGCCCTGCAGGCCAACCGCATGCCCTATCGCTGGCTGGCTGACAACCGCATGCCGGTGGAAGGGCAATCCGAGCTGGAAATCCCCCAGGTGGTGACGCAGAATTTCGGCGAACTGCCCTTTGCCACCCAGAGCCTGGACCTGGTGGTGCTGCCCCACGTATTGGAATTCGCCGCCGAGCCGCACCAGGTGCTGCGCGAGGTGGAGCGGGTGCTGATTCCGGAAGGGCAGGTCATCATCTGCGGCTTCAATCCCAGCAGCCTGTGGGGCATGCGCCAGGTGGCCGGACGCCTGACCGGCGCGCACTTCCTGCCGCAGGATGGCGAGTTCATCCGCCTGCCGCGCCTGAAGGATTGGTTGAAGCTGCTGAACATGGAAGTCAACCGCGGCCACTTCGGCTGCTACGCGCCGCCCTGCGAGACGGCGCAATGGCTGGACCGTTTTGGCTTCATGGAGAAGGCGGGCGACCGCTGGTGGCCGTATTTCGGTGCGGTCTACATCGTCCAGGCCATCAAGCGGGTGCCCGGCATGCGCCTGATCGGCCCGGCCCTGCAGCGCCAGAAGCTGAAGGCGCCGCGCGGCGTGCCGGTGACCAACCGCATCCACAAAACCGATTGAAACCAGGGCGTGTCGGCGCGATCAGGTATCATCGCGGCCCGCCTGTCATGCGCAAATGCGCATATGCAACCAGATTGAAGTGAAGAGCATGGACAAAGTAGAGATTTATTCCGATGGCGCCTGCAAGGGCAATCCCGGCCGTGGCGGCTGGGGTGCGTTGCTGGTGGCCGGGGGCAAGGAGAAGGAAATCTTCGGTGGCGAGCCCAACACCACCAACAACCGCATGGAACTGATGGCGGTGATCCAGGCCCTGAACGCCCTCAAGCGTCCCTGCGAGGTGGTGGTGCACACCGACAGCCAGTACGTGCAGAAGGGCATCAGCGAGTGGATCCACGGCTGGAAGGCGCGCGGCTGGAAGACCTCCAGCAAGGAGCCGGTCAAGAACGCCGACCTGTGGCAGGCGCTCGATGCCGCCCAGCAGCAGCACCAGGTGGAATGGCGCTGGGTGCGCGGCCACAATGGCCACGCCGGCAATGAGCGCGCCGACCAGCTGGCCAACCGGGGCGTGGACAGCATAGGCTGACCGGGCCGGCGTTTTCTTTCATATCAGTGTTTTAGCAGCAAACAACATCAGCAGGAGCAAGCATGCGTCAGATCATCCTCGATACCGAAACCACGGGCCTTTCGCCGCGCAACGGCAACCGCATCCTGGAAATCGGCTGTGTGGAGGTGCTCAACCGCCAGCTTTCGGGCAAGAATCTTCACTTCTACATCAATCCCGAGCGTGACTCCGAAGAAGGCGCGCTGGCGGTCCACGGCCTGACCACCGAATTCCTGGCCGACAAGCCGACCTTCAAGCAGATCGCTGCCGAGTTCCTCGACTATGTACGCGGTGCCCAGATCATCATCCACAACGCGCCTTTCGACGTCGGCTTCCTGGATGCGGAACTGGCCTTGCTGGGTCTGCCGCCGTTCAAGGAGCACGTCTCCGACGTGGTGGACTCGCTGCAGATGGCCAAGGAGCTGCACCCGGGCCGCCGCAATTCGCTCGATGCCTTGTGCGATCGTTACGGCATTTCCAACGCCCATCGCGTGCTGCACGGCGCGCTGCTGGATGCGGAGCTGCTGGCCGAGGTCTATCTGTCGATGACGCGCGGCCAGAATTCGCTGACCATGGACCTGGGGGCGGAGGAAGAAGTCAGCGAAGGCGAGGGCAAGCTGGAGCTGGCTCCGCTGGCCGAAGTGATCGTGGTGGCGGCCAGCGAGGAAGAACTGGGTTTGCATGAAGACGTGCTCAACCAGCTCGACAAGGAAGCGCGCGGCAGCTGCGTGTGGCGCTTTGAACCGCCGCCGCCGGAAGCGGCTGCTGAGGCGGCGTGAAACGGCGTAATGGTGAGGCCGTTGTCGTTGCCCGGCAGCGTTGTCGATAAAAAATGAAGAATTATTTACGAAGCACTTGCGCAGGTCGAAAAACGTTGGCATAATCTCGCTTCTCGATTGGCGCTGCAGCAAAAAGCCAGTCAGGTACGGAAGGTTAGCTCAGTGGTAGAGCACTGCATTCACACTGCAGGGGTCGCAAGTTCAAACCTTGCACTTTCCACCAAATTCAGAAAAGCCCGCCCTGTGCGGGCTTTTCGCATTTCTGCCTTTTCTTCCGTTTTCTTTCCTCGTTTTCTCTCTCTGCATGACGGGCGTGATCCGTTAAGCTAGCGGCCATTCGTCAAGAACAGGACTCGAACAGCCATGCACGACATCATCTGCCCCCACTGCGGCAAAGCTTTCAAGATCGATGAAGCCGGTTACGCCGACATCCTCTCGCAAGTGCGCGACAGCGCCTTCGAGCAGCAATTGCATGAGCGCCTGGAACTGGCCGAGCAGGACAAGCGCAACGCCATCGAACTGGCGCGCGCCAAGTCCGAAGCCGAGTTGCAGAAGGCGGCCGCGGCCCGCGATGCCGAGATCCAGGAATTGAAAGCGCGTCTGGAAGCCGGCGAGATGGCGCAGAAGATGGCCGTCGCCGAAGCCATGGCCAACGTGGAGCGCGAGCGTGACAAGCTGGCCAACGATCTGGAGCAGGCCCGCAGGGAAAAGCTCGCCGAGCAGCAACTGGCCCAGGCGCGCCTGGCCCAGCAGCTGCAGCAGACCGCCAGCGAGAAGGATGCCGAGATCCAGGCCTTGAAAGCGAAGATGGATTCCATCGCCCTGACCCAGAAGCTGGCGGTCAACGAAGCCGTCGGCGCGGTGGAGAAACAGCGCGACGAACTCAAGAGCAAGCTGATGCACGCCGAGCTGGAAAAGCAGCTGGCCGAGAAATCACTGAAGGACAAATACGAGACCCAGCTGAAGGACCGCGAAGACATGATCGAGCGCCTGCGCGACATGAAGGCGCGGCTGTCCACCAAGATGGTCGGCGAGACCCTGGAACAGCACTGCGAAACGGAATTCAACCGCATCCGCGCCACCGCTTTCCCGCGTGCGTATTTCGAGAAGGACAACGATGCGCGCAGCGGCAGCAAGGGCGACTACATCTTCCGTGATACCGATGAGGGCGGCACCGAGATCGTCTCCATCATGTTCGAGATGAAGAACGAGAGCGATCGCACCGCGACCAAGAATCGCAATGAAGATTTCCTCAAGGAACTGGACAAGGACCGCCAGGAGAAGGGCTGCGAATACGCCGTGCTGGTCTCGCTGCTGGAGCCGGAGAGCGAGCTGTACAACACCGGGATTGTGGATGTATTTCACCGCTATCCGAAGATGTACGTGGTGCGTCCCCAGTTCTTCATTCCCATCATCACGCTGTTGAGGAACGCCGCGCTCAATTCGCTGAAATACAAGAATGAGCTGGCGGTGGTGAAGGCGCAAAACATCGACATCACCAATTTCGAATCCGAGCTGGATATCTTCAAGGCGGCGTTTGCCAAGAACTACGACCTGGCCTCGCGCCGCTTCCAGACCGCCATCGACGAGATCGACAAGTCCATCGACCACCTGCAGAAGACCAAGGAAGCCCTGCTCGGCACCGACCGCAACCTGCGGCTGGCCAATGACAAGGCGCAGGATGTGACCATCAAGCGCCTGACGCGCGGCAATCCGACCATGGCGGCGAAGTTTGCGGAGGTCAAGAAGGATCCGTCGGACGACGTGGAGTGAATGGCGCGGCTGCCGTGAGGGGCTGACTTCTTCATAAGGAAGCGATCAGGCTGGCTCCGCAGGCTGTGGTGTCACCGTGATAGGCGACCTGCTTGCCGTGGTGCTTGCGGGTGCTGCCGCCGCCGTTGGGCTGGATGGCGAACTGGCCTTTGCATTGCGGGCATTGCGTCATGTCGCCTTCGAGCGCGACCCCTTTGCCCATGGCCTTGAGCGTGTCGCTGGCGGAGATCACTTCACCGCCGTGGGAGGTTTTGTCGCCGAGGCGGATGACGGCGCGGCCTTGTTCGTCTTTCATGTGAGACTTTCAGTGAAGGCGGGGAGGGATGTCTTGTGCCCAGAGACGGGCGTTCGCGGCGGGGTCTTTCTTGCCGTTCCAGTTTTTCATTTCTCTTTTGTCGCCATCGGGATACTCGTTGCGTTCAAGAGCAAGCGCCGTTTCCGCCCAACCCACTGGCGTGTCTCCTGAGGGTAGATCGAATGGGTCGTCGGGTTCGATGATGCTTATTTGGGCGACCGCTTCAGGCCAGATAGGTTCGCGGCAGGTCCAGAGCGCCATCAGGCGCAAACCGGTCATCAACAGGATGAACGGCATCATGGAGATGCGATAGTCTGCGCTGGCGCGCATGCCGAATCCGTACATGCAGAACAGAAAGCTCTCCAAGCTATTTTCTTTCTCCTTGAAGAACAACAGAGGCTTGGGCAATTCTGCCGGGCCGTGATTCATGTACCAGCACCAATAGTTCCATTGAGACAGGAGGTCTTCCAGACTTTCGTCCTCGGCCCATTTCTTACCTATTGCGAATGCGCGCGTGACGTTGCCGTGATCATCAACCTCGTAGTACCGAATATGGTAGACATGGCGGCAATGGGCCACACCACGGTGGATGCAGAAGATCGCATGTTCATTCCAGGGAATTTCCCATGTGACATCACCTTGGCTCGGCTTGCAGAAAAATCTGCGACGGCGGATGGCATGGATTTTTCTCTCTTTGCGATTGAAGCGGATGGGGCGGCGGGTTAATGAGAAGAATTCGTCGCGCCCATACTTGAACACCATGTGTACAAAATAGATGACGGATGCGATCACAATGAGGTAGAAGGTAACTGCACCGATCCCAATGACCGCTGGAGGACTCATTAGAACCCGGCACAGGAATAGGATTAGCGCACCCGAAAACAACCCTGCCAACAGTACTCCTCCAGCATGCCGTTGCCGATCTCTAAATGGCTGATCTGTCACATCCATAAAGGTCGAATTGATTCTGAATAGGGTGCTTCCATCCTTGCATTCGGAGCTGACAGGCTTGTCGATTGGCAAGCGATGTCTGAGATCCCAATCAGGGATAGGTTTGCCGGCTCTGTAGGGGAACGCGCGTTCGTCCATGGAAATATCCTAATGCCGGGGAGGAATGTCTTCAGCCCAAAGCAAGGCATTTAGCGCGGGATCAGGTTCACCTCGCCATTCCTTTACTTCTTTCTTGGGATCGGTTGGATAATCGCCTCGCTGCTTTGCCAGTACTGTTTGTCCCCAGCCGATTGGGGTAGCCCCGCGTGGTTCATTGTATGGGTCGTCAGGGTCAATGATGCTGACGTCTGCCACTGCCTTTGGCCATATGGGGTGGCGAGATGTGCACACCGCTAGTCGGCGGTAGCAAGTCATCAGCAAGATGAAAGGCATCATGGTGATGCGGTAGGCAGCGCTTGCCTGCGTACCGAAGTCGTACATACAGAAGAGGAAACTTTCCCGCAAATCCTCGTGTTCGCTGAAAAACAATGGCGGCTTGGGTAAAGTGACGGGGCCGTGGTTCATGTACCAGCACCAGTAATTCCATTGAGACAGGAGGCCTTGCAGGTTCTCTTTCTCTTCCCATTTTCGTCCTATTGAAAAAGCACGGATGACGTTGCCGTTGTGGTCAACGTCGTAATGGCGAATGTGGTAGGTGTGTTTGTTATCTGCAGATCCCCTGTGGATGCAGAAGATAGATTTTTCGTCCCATGGAATCTCCCAGGTAATATCGCCCTGTCCTGGTTTGGGGAAGAGGCGACGACGAATGGTGTAAATCTTTTTCTCTTTGCGATTGAAACGGATAGGACGACGTTTCAGCGCAAAGAATTCATCCCGGCCATACTTGACCGCAATATAGGAGAATAGCGATATCGCGATCAGTGCAATGACAATGGATGCAAAGGGTATTCCCTCAAGTGAGTTTTTGTTGTGTCCTACGATGTCTGCTGCAGAAAAAATAAATGCAGCGAGTCCCAAGACCGAAAAGGATACTCCGCCTCCTAGCCATTGACGGCTCATGTAGGGTTGATCCGTTACGTCCATGAAGGTGGAATTGATTCTGAAGATCGTGCCGGTATCTTTGCATTCAGGACCGACAGGATTGCTAATGCTCAAGCGATGTTGCAGATCCCAATCAGGAATGGGTTGGCCAACTTTGAATTGAAATACGCGTTCATCCATTCTCGAATTCAATTTTTTCGAATACGCCATCGTTAATGCTTGTGCGACCTAGAATGCTCGGTGAAGAATTAATTTTTTGGTGGAACATCCTTAGCCCAAAGGAGCGCGTTAACGGAAGAATTCTTTTCACCCGTCCAGTTCTTCATTTCTCTTTTGTCGCCATCGGGATACTCGTTACGTTCAAGAGCAAGCGCCGTTTCCGCCCAACCCACTGGCGTGTCTCCTGAGGGCTGATCGAATGGGTCGTCGGGTTCGATGACGCTGTTTTTGGCGACCGCCTCTGGCCAGATGGGATCGCGGCAGGTCCGGAGTGCCATCAGGCGGAAGCCGGTCATCAGCAGGATGAACGGCATCATGGAGATGCGATAATTTGCGCTGGCGCGCATGCCGAATCCGTACATGCAGAACAGAAAGCTCTCCAGGCTGTTCTCCTTCTCCTTGAAGAACAACAAAGGCTTGGGTAATTCTGCCGGACCATGATTCATGTACCAGCACCAGTAGTTCCATTGGGAGAGGAGGTCTCCCAGACTTTCCTCATCTTCCCATTTTTTACCAATTGCGACTGTACGCGTGACGTTGCCGTCATGGTCAACCTCGTAGTATCGAATATCGTAGAAACGCCGGTGATGGGCCACGCCACGGTGAATGCAAAAAATGGCATTTTCATCCCAAGGAATTTCCCATGTAATATCGCCTTGGCCCGGCTTGGAGAAGAATCTCCGTCGGCGGATGGCATAGATTTTTTTCTCTTTGCGATTGAAACGTATGGGGCGGCGGGTTAGCGAAAAGAATTCGTCACGACCATATTTGAACGCCATATATGTGACGCGAATCAATGAGCCGATTAATGCACAGTAGACAGCAACTACCCCTATGCCAATCGTCGGTACAGGAATTAGGACAATCCTTATTAAAGTCACAGCGAATAATGCTGAAAAGAAAGCGGCAATGAATACCCCGCCCGCTAGCCATTGCCGATCTTTAAATGGCTGATCCGTAACATCCATATAAGTCGAGTTGATTCTAAAGATGGTTGCGGTATCTCTGCGGTCTGAACTGACAGGCTTATCGATGGGTAGACGATGTCTGAGATCCCATTCTGGAATAGGCTGTCCGAAATTGCTCGGGCACGCTCGTTCGTCCATGGAAACATCCTAATACCGGGGAGGAATGTCTTCAGCCCAAAGCAAGGCATTCCGGGCCGGATCTTTCTGACCGCGCCATACCTTCATGTCGCTCTTCGGGTCATAGGGGTATTCGTCTCGCTCGATGGCCTGCGCGGTTTCTCCCCAGCCTGTTGGTGTTCCGCCCCTTGGTTCATCGTAAGGATCACCGGGTTCGATGGTGCTGAGTGCCTCGATGGCCTGTGGCCAGACGGGGTCACGGCAAGTCCACAATGCCATGAGACGATGACTGGTCATCAGCAGGACGAACGGCATTACCGAAATACGATAAGCGACGCTGGCGCGTGTGCCGAAGTCGTAAAGGCAGAACAGGAAGCTCTCCAGCGCGGTTTCGCGTTCTTTGAAGTAGAGCGGCGGCCTAGGTAAATCGGCTGGTCCGTGATTCATGTACCAGCACCAGTAGTTCCATTGCGATAGCAAGCCTTGAAGATTTCGTTTACCTTCCCACGTCCGGCCAATCGAGAAGGCACGAATGACGTTGCCGTCTTGGTCCACTTCGTAGTGCTTTATATGGTACGCGGGTCTGTGGTTGACTATACGGCGATGGATGCAGAAGATCGCGTTCTCATCCCAGGCAACCTCCCAGGTCAAGTCACCTTGGCCGGGCTTGGCGAAGAATCGGCGATGACGAATCGCGTATATTTTTTTTTCCTTACGATTGAAGCGAATGGGGCGGCGTTTCAATGCAAAGAACTCATCTCTACCGTACTTAAAAGTGAGATACGCGAAGACGGCGGAACTTCCCAAAAACACGAAATAGGCTATTGCCAAACTGAGGACAAACTCTCTTGCCGGATGGATCAACATGTAGCCGATGATCCCTAATGGAGCGACTACGCCGATGCACGAGGTAAGGACTCCACCTGCATGCCATTGTCTGTCTTTGTATGGCTGATCCGTAACATCCATGTACGTTGAATTGACGCGAAATACAGTGCCAGTATCTTTGCATTCCGGACTGACTGGCTCGTGAATAGATAGCCTGTGTTTCAAATCCCACGCGGGAATTGGACTTCCGGCTTTATAGGAAAAGATGCGTTCGTCCATAACTTAAGCGTCAACTATCTGTTTGAAAGCATTAATTTGGCCCTCGAAAGAACTATATTTTTCCCCAAGAGAAAAATCACATCGTGAAATCCAGGACTTCAATTGACTCTTGTTAATTACAGCGATGGAGATGCCTATGACAAAAGATATGAGTAGAAGCGGTGCCCATATGGCTGCGATTGCGTAATAGACAGCCACAGCGATGCTTATTCCTAATACTCCGTTCAGTCCATAAAGCGTCATCAGGAGATAGTTTTTGTCCTCATATGCTTGGGGAACATTGAAGATAAGATCATAAAGGCCGGCCAAGACACCAGCTCCGGCTCCAGCTACACGCGCGCGTTTAAGGATCGTGCCGACAAACTCCGCATTCATCGCCCACTGTCTTCGGATGAATGCTGCTAATGGATGCTCCAGCGATTTCTCAACACTTACCATCGCAGTCTCGACGATCGTGGCACTCAAGCTGATAATCGCCAAGGTCGCTTTTGCAAGGGTTTCCCGCTCATTAAATTGATCGTTGTTGAATAGATCTGTCAACGCAAAGCCAAGCGCCACCATCTGCACGATCATGGTCACGACGCCAAGCTTGAAGTCTCGCGGCGATCCCGATCCAAGCCAATTCTTCGCCGTGGTAACCCCAGGAATACCAATCCCCTTGATGCTTCCTGGCGCGATGCGGCCATCCTTTTCAAGAGCGCTGATGTCCAGCGCATAGTAGAAGTGGTTCTGAACTCTGGCCCGCTTGACAGCCTCTCGCGCTTGGGTGCGCGCATCGACTCTGGTTTTCTTACGGTCTGTCTCCAGTTTTATGCCTTGTTCTTTCGCTTGTGCGATAGCCCATTGCGCAACATCGACACGGCTCATGTTGCTGACCTTGATGCCAACGCCACCCAAAAGCTGAAGGTGAGTCAGTGCAATTGCTCGTGCGAGGGCACTACTGCTCCCGCTAATGGCTTTGACAATTACATTGCCTGTAGTCAGCGCCAAGCGATCAATCATTTGCTCCGCCTGCTTCGGATCGTCCAAGCGCAAGACTGCACCTTTGTAGACGTTGAGAATGTTCTCGAACTGGAAGTCGCTACCCTTGAGCTGCGTTTCGGTAGCCGCGATGATGTCTGCTTGGTTGAGCAGCAAGGCGCGGGCATAGAGATTGCGCTTGTCTTGAAGATTGCCACTGGAGATCCAACTGGAGAGTTGATCAATACATGGCTTCGAACAGACGGCCTTGCCGATGCATTGGGACATTGATTCGCTATAGGCATAACCACTGCGGATGTCAGCATCGTCATGAACACCCTCCATCCAGTTGGCCAATTGTTCGCTCTTGAGCCAGCCAAGATGTGCCATCAGCAGTTGCAAAAGTTGCGGTTCAAATTGCTTGAGCGCAGCATCGTAGATCGCCGGAAAGGCTTTCATCGCCGCTTCGTCCAGCGCCGGCTTTCCATTGTCATGAGTCAATTCATGCCAGGCATCATCGGCCGCTGCCTGCTGGCGTCCGGCCAGGTCCTCGCCATATTTTTTGCGCTGTTCCTGGAGTTTCTTCTCATGACGGTCTATCCCGCCCAGCTTGAACATGGCGCCCAAGGTCTTCAAGCCGTTGTAGATATCGCCATCCGGATGGTGCGCCGAGGCTTCAGCAACCGCATCGCTGAAGACCACTTCCTGGCGGGCCTCCTGACGTACGTGATGCTCGGTCAGCGCGAGCAGGTCAGCAATCATCTTGCGTTGGTGCAGCTTCTCATCGAACCCGGCCTGTAGATCCGGTACCGTCAATTCACTCAGGTCGTTGGTCATTCCCACCGGATCATTGAGCGCGGCAATGTAGCCCTTGTGATGCGGCCCATGCTCCGCCATGATCGCCCTGAAGCGTACAGCCGTGGCGAGCTTGCGTGTCTCGGATTCAGTGGGCGTGTTGCTGAAGGCGTAGGCCTTTTTCATGGCGGCTTCGTCTGCCACAAAATGCGCCACCTTGTCCGCACTCGCATTGAACTCTCCGGTATGGACCGCACTGCCGGCCAGCATCGCCGGGATATCGATGCACTGCATATGTTTCTTGCGCCAGCCTGCGTCACTGACCTTCTTGAGCAAGGCCTTGGTCCACTGCACGTTGGACCAGCCAATCCAGAAATTGCCGGCCGGATCGGCCGCCGTATGGATGATATCGACGCAATACGCCCGCACCAGCTCGCCTGGATCAATGCACGCAAAACGAATCTTCGCCGGATGCGGCGCGTTGTACTCCAGCGGATAGTTCCAGAGATGCCCGGTCGGCATGACCACATAGGCCTTGAGCCGTCCGCGCTTCTCGTCATAGGTATAGAGATAACCAGGACGCAGCGCCCGCAAGCTGTATTTCGCCGCACCGGCGGACTGCGGGGCGCCCTCGATCCTGAAATTGCCGGACAGCCCCGGTACGCCTGCCGCGCCATAAGGACTGGCCACGGCATAGCGGACCGGATAGATCAGCAAGCCTTTCTTGTCGCAAAAATTGCATCCGTTCATCGTGCTGCTCCTGTAGTAGGGGACATGAGATGGCGCACAGCATCCATCTGCCGATAATCATCCGGACCGAGCCGCTGGAGCAGGGCGTTCCAGCTGAGCTCGCCACTGGCCAGCGCAGCCCAGGCACCATGCAGTGGGGGATGGTCCAGAAAGGCGCTGCCATAGCGCAGGCAATGCAAGGCGTACTCCGTCAGTTCACCGGGGGCGGTGAGCTTGAGTACCTGACGTGCGCGCAACAAGGCCGAGTCGCCGCGCCGCGCATACAGCAGAATTTCCGGCGGCGTGCACGCAGCCAGGTTCTCCGGCAGCTGCCGCAGGACCTTGTCGAGCACATCGCAGTGCGCCAGGCTGTGCCACTGGCTGGCGTCGGGCCAGGCTGGCCGGCTGCCGCCCAGCACGTCGACCTCCTCGCCCGGACCCGTGACGCTCCACCAGTGGCCACTCCAGGGAAAGCGCCACTGCGTGACCGGCCCCAGCAGGGCACGCGTTTGTTCGCCAGAGAACAACTGCAGCGTCAGTGCCAGCACGCGTGGGTCGTAATAGCGCCAGTAGACTTGGCGATCCTCCACGCCGGGACCGATCAGGAAGCGTGTGAGGCCGCGCACGAGGCGTTCGGGATCCGCAGCGCTCTCCAGCCAGGCACACAGGATGGGAGGCTCTTCTGCATGGGGCGCACTGCGTAGCGCCGTGGTCATCCACTGCTGCTGGTCGGCACTGAGCGTGGCCATGTCGATGAGCCTGGGCATCAGGTCGTCCGCATCCTTGATCCGCCCGACTTCGCACACGCGCATGGGTAGTTCGTGCAAGGGCGAGCGCGGATCCAGATTGGCCGGTTCCACCAGCACCTGGCCATGGATGATGACCTCATCGGGAAACGAAATGGCATGCATGCGTTCTCCTCGCACAATCAGGACAGCGCAACACTGGCGCTGCCGGACTGCGCCGCACCGCTGGCGCGCGAAGGACAGAGCTGTGCGCCGGGGAAATCGGCGAGCTTGGCCTGCGGCCCCAAGGTCTGGTGATCAGAGGCATGGACGTGATGCGCACCTTGCGTAAAGCCGGTGATGCCCTCCGCAATGACCAGTTCACTGCCACCGCCATTGAGACGGATGCCTTTCTTGGCTTTGAGATTGATCCAGTCCCGCGTGCTGATGATGTCCACCACCTTCTGCGCAAGGATCTCCATGCCGTCGTTCTGCGCCTGGATCTCCACGCGGCCACTGGCGGCGATCAACTTCGCGCCCAGGCGATAGGCCAGCAGGGAAAGCTTTTCTGCCGCACTGGCAAAGAAGGATTTGCCGGCCGCTAACGAGACATGGCTGCCAGCCGTGAGAGCTGCATGTTCCGCGCTGGCGAGGTGGGTGGAGGCACCGGAGCTGGCCTCGATGCCGCAGGGGCTGGAGAGGACCAGATGCGGTTCGGCCAGTTCAGGGAAACGGCCGTCCTGAGCGCCTCCTTGTCCCTTGATGGCCTCGTTCTGGCTCTGGATGGCTTGCGCGGCCTCGTGCTGATCCGCATGCTTGTCCTGGGCCTGATGCTCCTGGGCCAGTTTGCTGAGACTTGCCACCGTGTCGTGTGCCTGCGCCAGACGGCCTGCGGTCTCGGCCATGTCGGTCATGTGGCCGCGCGCCTTGGGGCGTGGCTCGCTGGTGAGCAGCAGGCCTTGCGCCGCACGGATCACGCCATGTGCGTCAGTTCGTAGTTCGAAGCCTGCGCCCCTGGCATCCTGGCGGCCCGCGTGCCGTTCTATACGCGTCACATGGCCCAGCGCTAGCTGGCTGTCGAAGGCGTCGCTGCGTACTTGTGTCTGGATCGCCTCGTGGGTGTCGTCAAAGAGTACGTGTCCGGAGCGCCCACCCGCCGCATTGCCGGCACCTGGTGCCAGCTCGCGGCTGCGCAGGCCCGACAAGGCGGCCTGCGAGGGCAGGGCCCAGGGCGGCATGTTGAGTTGATTGACGACTGAACCGGTGATGAGGGGACGATCCGCATGTCCTCCCAGCCATTGCACGATCACCAGTTGTCCTATCCGGGGTACCGCCACCAGCCCCTGTTCGGCACCAGCCCAACTGCTGGCGACTCGTATCCATGCCGTACTGTGTTCGTCATTGCGACCCTGCAGATCCCAATGAAATTGCACTTTGACACGCCCATATTCATCCACATGCAGATTTTCGCCGGAAGGACCGACGACGGTGGCGGTCTGCATGCCGTGCAGGACGGTGGGCTGGCTGGTGTAGCCACGGCCGGGACGCCAGGGCAGCAGCTTGCGCGCACAGCGCACGTGATTGGCGTAGAACGGCGGGGTCTCTGCATCCTGCAGATAATTGTTGCTGGCGCTGTGCTCCACGCTGATGATCAGAAATTCCTGATCCTCAGCGCTGGCGTCGCCGCCGACGGCAAGGTGTTCCGAGAAATGTCCTGTCAGACGGAAACTTCGCCCTGGCTGCAGGTAACGGCAATTGCCCTTCCCCTCGAACAGTTGCGCTGCCGCCTCGAATTCCTCCATGCGCACACGGCTTTGACGGTCGCCGGCCTCAAGGTTGGAAAATCCGTAGGCTCCTGTGTATTCGTAGTGTTCTACCGGCAGCACCGCGCCCTGTTTGTTCAGAGTCGGTACGTCCACCTGCTGCGGTCGCGCCGTCTTGAAGTCATAGCTCGACAGACGGGTGCTGGACGGCTGGAACTGGCGTACCATCGACCACTGCGCCATGCCGTCTTCCTCAATGGCACCGCCGTGATGCTGGAACGGGACTTGGCCGCCGCCATCGATGGGTTTGGCATAAGTCGAATCGTCGGACAGCCTGAGCTGATGTCCGTCTGTCTGGTGTTCATAGTGGTAGTGCCAGCCTGCATCTTCCCAGCGCCGATGCAGCAGGTTGCTGTCGCTCTCGTCGAACTGGAACATGTCGGTGCGCACCGGATCGCCATGCCGCAGCTGGCAATCCCAGCGGGCATGTGACGGATAGGCGCTGAAGATCTCGGCGCTCAGACCTTCAAGGTTCCGCTGATGAAAGATGCGATTGTTGATGCGCGCAGCCAGGAATGCCATCCACGGCACCAGGCGCGCTTCGTAGAAGGCGATGCCGCCGTCGGTGCGCAAGAAGGAAAAACGCTCGACATAACCCGTGAAGTGGCGCTGCGTTCCATCCGCGCGCACCAGTGCCACCCGCAACAACTTGCCCATCAGCGCCTCCAGCGGGATGCACGCATCGTCGCTGAGCAGTTCCAGCGTATAAGCGTAATCGCGGCTCAAAGCCTCGCTGGCGTCGAGGCGATTGATCAGCAGTTCGGCGTCGGGGGCATCGTCATTGACGAAGTGAAGTTGCAGGATGCGGTGATGCTGGCGCTGCCGGGTCAGGCTGTCCCAGCCGGTGGTGCGGGAATGCATGCGTGTCCTTCTGCGGGAAAAATGAATGTCCCGAAGAAGGCAGGGAAGACTTCAGCAAGCCGAATCGGGAAGCGCAGATGTTGCACGATGGCTTGCTTGAAGTCTGTTGAATTGCTTCGATAAATGCCGTGTATTTTTTTGCGTGAGGAGCAGGCCGGACGCCGGTGGTCCGGCCATTTCAGGACTGCGAGAACGCGATGAATTCGTCTGCGAGACTACGATAGAGGCGACGATATTGTGCCAGCCTGCGCTGCAGTTGTGCCTGCCTTGCAGCATCAGGGCGATACCATTCCAGTACCTCGGGTGGGACGCACACGCTGGCCGCATCCTCCTCCGTCCGCGCCAACCTCCCCAGCCTCGCCGCCCCCAGCGCCGCACCCACTTCCGCCCCTGCATGCCGCCGCAGAGGAATCCCCAGGGCGGTAGCACACAGCTCCCCCCAGAACGCACTGCGCGACCCGCCGCCCACAAATGCCGCACTCTCCAGCGTAGTGCCCGCAGCCTGCAAGGCCGCATAGCCATCGGCCATCGCAAAGGCCACGCCTTCCATCACCGCATAGGCCAGATGCGCAGTCTCATGCGCGGGCGTCATGCCGAACAGCACGCCCTTGGCCGTCGCATCATTGTGCGGCGTGCGCTCGCCATTCAGATACGGCAGGAACAAGGGAGCCTGTGCCTGCTGCGTCGCCGTCAATCGCTCCGCCCCTGCCACTAATTCGCCCACCGGCCGCGCCGTCACGCCCGAGAGCCAATGCAGGCTGGCTGCGGCCGACAGGATCACGCTCATCTGATGCCATTGCCCCGGCAGGCAGTGGCAGAACGCATGCACACCTTGCTGTGGATTGGGCGCATGCCGTGCCGTTGCAGCGAACAAGACGCCAGAACTGCCCAGCGACAAGAAAGCATCGCCCGGCTGGATCACGCCGATGCCCACGGCGCTGGCCGCATTGTCCCCGGCACCACCGGCCACCACCACCGGGCCGCTGATGCCCCATTCGCGCCGCAACTCCTCACGCAACTGGCCGGCCACGTCACTGCCTTCGACCAGGCGCGGCATGTGGCTGCGATCCAGCCCGGTGGCCGCCAGCATGCGGTCGGACCAGTCGCGCTGCGCCACATCCAGCCAGAGCGTGCCGGCCGCGTCCGACATCTCGGAGACGAATTCTCCCGTCAGTTTCCAGCCCAGGTAGTCCTTGGGCAGCAAGACCTTGTCGATGGCGCGGTACACTGCCGGTTCGTATTTCGACAGCCACAGCAGCTTGGGTGCCGTGAAGCCCGGCATGGCGCGATTGCCGGTGATGGCGGGCGCATCCGGTACCAGCGCTTCCAGCTCCACGCATTCCGCATGGGCGCGCATGTCGTTCCACAGGATGGCCGGGCGCAATACATTGCCGTTGCGATCCAGCAGGGTGGCGCCATGCATCTGGCCGGAGATGCCGATGCCGCGCAGGGCCTGGAAGGCTTGCGGGGCCTCGGCGCGCAGCGCGGCGATGGCGTCGAGCGTGGCGTTCCACCAGGCCTGCGGCGCCTGCTCGGACCACAGTGGATGCGGGTTGTCCACCCGCAGGCGGGCACTGCTGGTGGCGATGACGTGGGAGTCGTCGTCGGTGAGGACAAGCTTGACTTCGGAAGTGCCGAGGTCGATGCCGAGATAGCTCAAATCATTTTCCTTTGCGTGCAAGTGGAGAGGCGCTACGCGACCGCCCGGACTTCATCGTTGAGCCGGTGCAGCGCACGGAAGCGCGAGGGCGGCATGCCCTTGTGGGCCAGGAACTGGCGATTGAAATTGGAAAGATTGTTGAACCCGACCCGGTAGCACACCTCGGTCACGCTCAGTTCGGTACACATCAGCAATTCGCAGGCTTCGTTCAGGCGCAATCCGTTCTGGTACTGGATGAAGGTGCAGCCCGTATGCCGCTTGAAGAAGCGCGTAAAGCTGCTTACGCTCATCCCCGCCAGTTCGGCCACATCGCTCTCGCGCAGGTTGCCGCCGAGATTCTGGCGGATGCAGGAAAGCACCTGGTTGATGGTGGACGACATGTGGCGCTGGGCATCCAGGTCGTAGCCCGGGCCGGCCAGCGGCCTGCGTTCGCGGCAGGATGCCAGCTGTTCCAGCACGCTCATCATCAGCACCACACGGCGCGCACCGCCGGCCTGCGCCAGGTCCTGCATCAGCGGAATGATCGACCTGCCCAGCGCATCAGGAAACTGCAATCCGCGCGCCGCGCCCTCCAGCAGATCCTGCAAGGGCGAGAGCTCCGGGATGGCCCCCAGCATGCGGTCGGCGAAGGGCCGCGAGAATTGCAGCACCAGGTCGCGCGCGCCCACGTGCTCATCCGCGCCCAGGTTGCTGACCCAGTTGTGCGGCAGGTTGGGTCCGGTCAGCACCAGGTTGCCGGGAGCGAAGTCACCGATGAAGTCGCCCACGAAAAACTTACCGCTGGATGCGGTGATGACGTGGACTTCGTATTCAGGATGAAAATGCCATTTGGCCACCGTGTGCGGGTAGTCATGCACCCACGCCCTGAAGGATTCGTCCTGGCGGGTATGGACCAGCTCCAGATCCGGACTCATGCTTTGTCTCCTTGCCATGCGGGCCGTCGTCTTGTCCGCCGGCCGCGAAGGCGGCGGGCGGCAGCGACAGGTTCTCTCCGCTGTGTACATCGAACACGTGCAACGCGTGCTGATCGAAGGCCAGGTGCAGGCGCTGTCCCGCCTGCGGCAGGTGCTGCGCGCTCACCAGGGCGGTCAGCGTCTGTGCGCCCCAGCGGGTGGTGAGCAGGGCATCGGCCCCCAGGATCTCCACCAGTTCCACATCGACCGCGCAGGTCAGGCTGTGGGCGGCGTCCTGCTCGCCGGCCATGCGGACATAGTCAGGACGCACCGCCAACTTTACCGCCATTCCCGGTGCCAGGCGTGAAAACCTTTCATCCTGCAGGACCCAGCGCTGGTCTTCGCAGCGCACGGCCAGCGTTGCGCCATCACGTTCGACCACGCCATCGAGGAAGTTCATGGCGGGCGTACCGATGAATCCCGCCGCAAAGAGCGTGCGCGGATAACGGTAGAGTTCGGCCGGCGAACCCGCCTGCACGATCTGCCCGCCCTGCATGAGGATGACGCGGTCTGCCAGCGTCATGGCTTCCAGCTGGTCGTGGGTGACGTAGACGGTGGTGGTGCGCAGGCGCTGGTGCAGGCGCTTGATGTCGCCGCGCAATTGCGCGCGCAGCTTGGCATCGAGGTTGGAGAGCGGCTCATCGAACAGGAACACCGACGGCGTCTTGATGATGGCGCGCGCAATCGCCGCGCGCTGCTGCTGGCCGCCGGACATGGCGCGGGGCTTGCGCTCGAGCAGGGCATCAAGATTCAACATGGCCGCCACTTCCCGCACGCGGCGGTCGATCTCGTCGGACGGACGCTTCAGGCGGCGCAGGCCGAAGGCGATATTGTCATACACGTTCATGTGCGGATAGAGCGCGTAGTTCTGGAACACCATGGCCACGTTGCGATCCCGCGCAGGCAGCGCGTTGACCACCTTGCCGCCGATGGAGAGGGTGCCGCCGCTGATCTCTTCGAGCCCGGCGATCATGCGCAGCATGGTCGATTTGCCGCAGCCCGAGGGGCCGAGCAGGACCACGAATTCGCCATCACCGATGGTGAGGTCCAGCGGATGCAATACCGGCGGGCCACCGGCGTAATGCTTGGACAAGCCCTGGCAGCGGATGTCGGCCATGGTCAGCCTTCCATTTCGATCTGGATCTTCACATCCTGCGGACGGCCGCGCGCGGCTTCCTCGAAGGCCTCGATCCCCTGCGAGAAGGGGAAGCTGCGTGAAATGAAAGGCTTCACATCGATCATTCCCGAGCTCAGCAGCGCCAGTGCGCGCGGGAAAATGTTGGCATAACGGAAGACCGATTCCAGCCGCACTTCCTTGGTCTGCATGGTCACCACGTCCAGCGCCACCGGCTCCGGCGGCATGCCCACCAGCACCGCGCAGCCACCGGGACACACCAGGTCCAGCAGGGTCTGGTAGACGCCGGCATGGCCCGACGCCTCAAACACCACATCGGCACCCCAGCCCTCGGTGACCTGCTGCACCACATCGGTCAGGGCCTGCTGTGTCACATCCACCGTGATGACGGCGGGATTGTTGGCGAAGTGGGCCAGCTTCTCGGCCACCACATCGGCCAGGATCACGCGCGCCGCGCCCCCCGCCAGCGCTGCCAGTGCAGTCATGGCACCGATGGTGCCGGCACCGATCACCACGGCCGTATCGCCCGGCTTCATGCGCGCCTTGGTGGCGGCCTGCAGGCCGATGGACAAGGGTTCGACGATGGCCCCTTCGGCAAAGCTGACGTTGTCCGGCAGCCGATAGGTGAAGGCCGCCGGATGCACCACGCTGCCGGTGAGGCAGCCGTGGATGGGCGGCGTGGCCCAGAAGCGTACCGAGGGGTCGAGGTTGTACAGGCCGCGCAGCGTGGCCGGCGAATCCAGGCGCGGGATGCCCGGCTCCATGCAGACGCGGTCGCCGACCTTCAGTTGCGTAACATCGCTGCCGACTTCGATGATGGTGCCCGAGGCCTCGTGCCCCAGCACCATGGGCGCTTCCACCTTGAAGGGGCCGATGCGGCCGTGGGTGTAGTAGTGCAGGTCGCTGCCGCAGATGCCCACGGTGTGGATGCGGATGCGCACATCCTGGGCACCGAGATCCTGCGGCAGGTCGATGTCGCGCAGGGCCAGTTCACGCGTGGCTTCGAGTACGAGGGCTTGCATGGGGTCTCCTTATTTTCCGGTGAGGATGGAATTCAACAGCCGGCTCAAGACGCCGACAAAGATCAGGGGCGGCAGCGCCAGCAACACGGTGGAGGCATTGATCACGCCCCACGGCACTTCCTGCCCCATGGAAGTAAAGGCCGAGGCCACCACCGGCAGCGTGGCGCTGTTGGAGGAGGTCAGCGCCAGGGCGATCATCAGTTCGTTCCACACCAGCACGAAGCTGAAGATGATCCCGCCCAGCAAGGTGCCGGCGCAGTTGGGCAGGGCGATCTTCCAGAACACCGCATAGGGGCCATAGCCGTCGAGGGTGGCGGCTTCCTCGATCTCGCGCGGCATGCGCTGGAACACGGGGATCGACAGCCAGGTGATGGTGGAGAGCGTGGTCAGCAGGTAAGTCACGATCATCGAGAAGCGCGTGTCATACAGCCCCAGGTCGACCCAGATCGCAATGAGCGGAATGGCCACCGCCACCGGCGGCAGGAAGCGCAGCGAGAGCAGGAAGAACTGGATGTCGCGCTTGCCCGGCACGTGATAGCGCGCAATCACGTAGGCCGCCGGCACACCCATGAGCGTACCCAGCAGCACGGCGCTGCCGACGATGACGGCACTGTTGGTCAGGCCCACCAGTACCTCCGGACTGCCGATGACCTGGCGATAGTTCTCCAGCGTCGGCGTGAAGAGAAAGCGCGGTGTCGGCGTGACGATATCCAGCAAGGTCTTCAGCGAATTGAGCAGCGCCCACAGCAGCGGAAACACTGCCACCAGCACCAGCAGGATGCCCACGCCCCAGACGGCGCAGCGTGCGATCAGTCTTCCCATTTGCTCACCCGTTTCCAGATCAGGGTAAAGATCAGCGTGGTGGCCACCATCATCAGCACCGCCATGGTGGACGCATACGAGACCTTGCCGGACAGTCCGATGCCTTGCGCATAGGCATACATGTCCAACGTTTCGGTGGCCACGCCCGGCCCACCCTTGGTCATCACGTAGATCAGGTCGAAGGAGCGCAGCGACTCCACCATCTTGATGAAGACCAGGCTGATGAGCGGGGCCTTCAACATCGGCAGGGCGATGTAGGCATACACCTGCCAGGTGCGGGCGTGGTCCAGCCGTGCCGCCTCCAGCGGCTCGGGCGGCAGGGTTTCCAGCAGCTTCAGGACGATCACGGCGAAGAACAATCCCCACTGCCAGATATCGACAGCAGCGACTGCATAGAGCGCCAGCAGCGGGTCCGACAGGAAGGCCGTGTCATGGATGCCCGCCACTCCCAGCAGCCAGCCCAGGATGCCGGTCAGCGGCGAATACATGAACTTCCAGATGAATGCGGCCGACACGCGCGGCAGCAGCACCGGCGTGATCAGCAAGACGCACATGGCTTGCCGCCATTTGCCATGGACGTTTTCAAACAGGTAGATGGCGATGAGGATGCCGGCCACCACCGCACCCAGCACGGTGACCACTTCCCAGATCGCCGAGACTTCGATGGCATTGAGGAAGCGCCGGTCCGACATCAGCCGCTCGACATTGCGCAGCCAGACGTAGTCGCTGTCGGGATAGCGCAGCACGCGGTTCTTCAGTGCCAGGTTGATCGCCGCCACCGTCGGTACCAGCCCCAGCACCAGCATCACCAGCAGCGATGGGCCGAGGAACAGGTAGGGCAGCGAGGTCTTTCCACGATTGAACATGCAGGACTCCGGAATCCGCCCCGTTCCGGCCAGGGAACAGGGCGGCTACATCGTTTGACGCGGTTGAATGAAGGAAATTATTTACGCGCGTGTTCCATCGCGTCCTGCGCATACTGGGCGGCTTCGTTCAGGGCGCGCGGAATGTCCTTCTGGGTGCCGGTGAAGACTTCTTCCAGCGCCACGCCCAGGTTGTCGCCGATGTCCGGCCACTGCGGGCTGGGCCAGATGGTCAGCTTGGAGACCGGGGTGGTGTCCTTCAGGCCGGCGAGGATCTGCGGCTTGACGTTCTTCTGGAAGTAATCGCTCTGGATGGTGCTGGTGCGGTTGTAGTCGCTGAAGACCTTGTCGCGCAGGCGCGCCTGTTCCTGTTCCTTGCCGGTGGCAAAGGCGATGAACTTGCCGGCCGCCTGGCGCGTGCATTCGTCCTTGGCACCGATGGCGGAGATGGCCAGCCCGTGGCCGTAAGCGGCCGAGGGCAGCGGTGCCGGCGGGCGGGCATAGCCGACCTTGTCGGCCACGCTGGATTTGCTGCTGTCTTCCATCCAGTCGGCGAAGGGCGTGGACTCGATCATGAAGGCCACCTTGCCCGAGCGGAAGGCTTCCAGTGCATTGCTCCAGTCATAGGTAGCCGCACCCGGGGGGCCGTACTTGAACAGTTCAGCATAGAGCTGCGTGGCCTTGACGGCCGCCGGCGAATTGAAGGCCGGCTGGTTGTTCTTGTCGGTCCACTGGCCGCCCTGGGCCAGCATGAAAGGCGCCCAGCGCCACACGTTCATGCCCGAGCCGCGCTGGCCGCGCGCCACCCAGCCATAGACGCCGGGCGGCGAATGCAGCTTCTTGATGTCGGCCACCAGTTCGTCCAGCGTGCGCGGTACCGGCAGGCCGGCCTTCTCCAGCAGGTCGCGGCGATAGAAGAGGAAATCCGAGCCGCCGATCAGCGGCGCGAAATACGCCACATCCTTGTAGCTGGCCACCGCCCGGCGACCGGGCAGGAAGTCGTCATAGTCGGCCTCCTTGGGGAAGTATTTCAGCAACGGCACGATCCAGCCAGCCGAGGCGAACTCGGCTACGTTGGCTTCATCGACGTAATACACCTGGTAGGAACCGGCCTTGGTGGAAGCATCCAGGCGCGACTTGGCGCGCCGGTCGTTCTCGCCGAAGTAGCTGATCTCCACACGGGTGCCGGTGCGCTTCTGGTAATCGGCCAGCGATTTCTCCATCACCGTCAGGCCCAGGCTCTTCTGCGCCAGCACCTTCAGCACGGGGACATTGCAGGACTGCGCCGATGCCACCAAGGGCAGGGCAGCGCCAAGGACGGCGCACGCGGCGCCCAAGCAGATCTTGTTCACGGGTTGTCTCCTGGTATTTTTTATCGTTCAGGTCGGGCGCAGATGCGGGGGGATTCGCAAGCACCCTTTGCCTTCACAGGCAGGAGCAAGAGTACGAGGGCAGGGCGCGCCGCTCCACGCCAAAAGCGTGTGGCGGGCTGATACTTTTTGATCGTTTGTTGTGGGGGCTGCGCGTTTTTGTATTACCGCTGCATGGGAAAGAAAGGCCTCAGCCCGCCAGCGCCGGCAGGCTCACGGTAGCCACCAGCCCGCTACCTTGCGCCGGCGCATCGAGCCGGATCGCGCCCTGCGAAGCCTGCACGATCTCGCGCACGATGGCCAGGCCGAGGCCCGAGCCCGGCTGGTCCGGCGCGGCATTGCGATAGAAGCGCTCGAAGACGCGCTCGCGGACCTCGGCCGGGATGCCGGGGCCGTTGTCGGTCACGGTGATGATGATCTGGCTGCGCTTCTTCTCCAGCCCCACCGTGACCTTGCCGCCCTCCGGCGTATAACGCAGGGCATTGTCGATCAGGTTCATCAGCAAGCCCATCAGCTGCGCCTCATTGCCGTTGACCATGGCGCTCTCCAGCGTGGTCTCCAGCCCCAGGTCGATGCCCTTCTTGAGTGCCAGCCCGGCCAGTTCCTCCAGCACCATGGCGGCCACCGCCAGCAGGTCCACCGGTGCGCGCGGGAAGGCGCTGCTGTTGGAAGCTTCAGCCTGCGAGAGCAGCAGCAGCTTGTTGGTCAGGTCGGTCATGCTGCGGCTGCCTTCCTGCAAGGAGGCCAGCACCTGTTTCACCCGCGCCGGATCGTCCAGCTGGCGCGCGAACTGGATCTGCGAATCGATCACCGCCAGGGGCGTGCGCAACTGGTGCGCGGCATCGGCCACAAAGCGCTTCTGCACCGTCACCTGGGCATTGAGGCGGAAGATGTACTGGTTGATGGCCTCCAAGATGGGCCGCAATTCCTGCTGCAGGCCACCGGCACGCAGCGGCGTGAGCGAATCCGGTTCGCGCGTGGCCAGCTCATCCTTGAGCGCCAGCAGCGGCCGCAATTCCATCGTCAGGCCCAGCACCACCAGGCTGATGGCCAGCAGCAGCAGCACGATCTGACGCCGCAGCGAGGCATGCCACTGGTCGTCGATCATTTCCTGCCGTCCCTGCATGGTCTGGCCCACCGAGACGGCCACCATGCGCAGCGTGCCTTCATCGAACAGCGCGCGGATGTAGCTGACCACGCGCAGCGGCTTGCCCTCGAAGGTGGTCGTGGTATAGACCGGATAGAGCGCCGCAAAGTCAGGCTCGGCGGGGAAGTCGGGGCGTCCGGCCAGCAGCGTCTCGTCATCCATGCGCACCTGGTAATACACCGCATCCTGCGCCGGCGAGGCGAACAGTTCCAGCGCTGCAGGCGGGATCGAGACCACCGGTGCACCATCGTTCCAGCCGACCTGGCCGGCCATCATGCGGGCCGAGGCCAGCAGTGCCCGGTCCTGCACGAGGGTGGCGCTGGAGACGGCATTGTCATACGCGTCGCCCGTAGACAGGCCCACGTAGACCGCCATCGGAATCAGCAGCCACCACAGCAGCCGCAGGCGCAGGCTGTCAATCATCTTTTTGTTTGAGCAGATAGCCCAGGCCGCGCAGGGTCATGATGGCCGCGCTGGAGTGCTCCAGTTTCTTGCGCAGGCGCGAGATGTAGATTTCGATGGCGTCCGCGCTAGGCTCTTCGGACAGGCTGAAGACCCCCTTCATCAACGCGGTCTTGGAAACCGTCTTGCCTTGCTTCAACATCAGCACTTCGAGCACGTCATGTTCGCGCGCCGGGAGCGCCAGCGTCACGCCGGCCACCGCGAACTGGCGCGTATTGCTGTCATACACCAGGTCGCCGCAGTGGATCTCGGCGGCCTTGTCGGGTGTCTGGCGGCGCACCAGCACCTTGATGCGGGCCACCAGTTCGCGGATCTCGAAGGGCTTGACCAGGTAGTCATCGGCCCCGGCACCGAGGCATTCGACCTTTTCATCGATGGAGCCGCTGGCAGTCAGGATCATCACCGGCACGCCGTTGTGGCGCTCGCGCAGGCGGCGCAGCACGTTCTTGCCGTGCAGCTTGGGCAGCATCAGGTCCAGCAGGACGACGTCGTAGTTCTCGTCGCGCAGGACCTGGTCGGCGATCTCGCCATCGGCGGCGATATCGACCTTGAACTTGTGTTCCTTGAGGATCTGCTCCAGCCAGTGGGCGAGCTGGGGATTGTCTTCGATCAGGAGCAATTTCATGCGATGGTCTCGTGTTTCTGGAGGTTCTTTTTTGTTGCGCTGCAAAGCAGAAAGCCGGAATTTGGAAAGCTGGATGAAGGTTTCGGCTTCTTAGAATAGGCCCGCAGTCTACAAGAGATGGCGACAGACCATCCAACCAAAATGTGGAGACAATCATAATGCGTCACGACCTTCGCGTGTTCCCGCCCCTCGGAACGCCTGCCCTGCGCCGCCGCCTGCGGACCCTGGGCGCCACCGCCATCGCTGCCTGCGCCCTGGGCCTGGCGGCCCCGCAAGCCCATGCAGCCGACAAGATCATCATCATGGTCGGCGGCATCAACAAGCTCATCTATCTGCCGCCCAAACTGGCCGAAAGCCTGGGCTACTTCAAGGAAGAAGGCCTGGACGTGGAGCTGCAGTCGCAGCCGGCCGGGGTCGATGCCGAGAATGAACTGCTGGCCGGGGCCGTGCAGGCCGTGGTCGGCTACTACGATCATTCCATCGACCTGCAGAGCAAGGGCAAGGAAGTCACTTCCATCACCCAGCTGCTGCTGGTGCCGGGCGGCATGGAGATGGTGCGCGCCGACCTCGCCGACAGCGTGCGCAGCATGGCCGACCTCAAGGGCAAGACCCTGGGCGTGACCGGGCTGGGCTCGTCCTCCAGCTTCCTGGCGCAATACCTGGCCAGCCGCGCCGGTCAGAAGGCGGGCGACTACTCGATCCTGCCGGTCGGTGCCGGCAATACCCTGATCGCCGCCATGAAGCAGAAGCGCGTGGACGTGGCCTGGACCACCGAGCCGACCACCTCCATCCTGCTGGCCTCCGGTGCGGCCAAGGTGCTGGTCGACATGAGCAGCGTGGAAGGCACCAAGGCCGCGCTGGGCGGACTGTATCCGGCCTCCAGCCTCTACGTGCATCGCTCCTGGATGATGAGCCACAAGGCCGACGCACAGAAGCTGGCGCGCGCCTTCGTCAAGACGCTGAAATACATCCAGACCCATTCGGCTGAAGAAGTGGCCGACAAGATGCCCAAGGACTACTACGGCGGCAACAAGGCCATCTACGTGCAGGCGCTCAAGGCCTCGCTGCCCATGTATTCGCCCGATGGCAAGATGCCTGCCGGCGGGCCGGAACAGGTGTTGAAGGTGATGGCCGGGTTCAATCCCAACATCAAGGGCAAGAACATCGACCTCTCCAAGACCTATACCAACGAGTTTGTCGACGCGGTAAAGTGAATTTTGCCGGTTATATGAAGGCACCGTAGAATCCACGGGCTTTCGCACTGATTTCCTGGAGCTGACGTGAACAAAAATCTCCGCCGTGGCCTGCTGTCGCTGGCCGTTGCCGGCACCATGCTGGCCGCATTGCCGATCCACGCCATGGCTGCCGCCAAGGTCACCATCATGGTGGGCGGCATCAACAAGATGGTCTATCTGCCCGCCAAGCTGGCCGAACAACTGGGCTACTTCAAGGAAGAGGGCCTGGACGTGGAACTGCAGTCGCAGCCGGCCGGGGTCGATGCCGAGAACGAACTGCTGGCCGGGGCCGTGCAGGCGGTGGTCGGTTTCTATGACCACGCCATCGACCTGCAGACCAAGGGCAAGGAAATCACCGCCATGACCATCCTTGGCCAGGTGCCGGGCGAAGTGGAACTGGTCTCCACCAAGGCCGCGCCGCACTTCCAGAGCATGGCCGATGCCAAGGGCAAGACCCTGGGCGTGACCGGGCTGGGCTCGTCCACCAACTTCCTGACCCAATACCTGGCCTCGCGCCACGGCATCACCTCCAAGCAGTTCTCGGTGCTGCCGGTGGGCGCGGACAATACCTTCATCGCCGCCATGAAGCAGGGCCGCATCGATGCCGGCATGACCACCGAACCGACCGCCTCGCTGCTGCTCAAGAATGGCGATGCCCAGGTGCTGGTCGACATGCGTACCGTGGAGGGAACGGTCAAGGCGCTCGGCGGGCTGTACCCGGCCTCCAGCGTGTATGTACAGCGCAGCTGGCTCAACAGCCACAAGGAGGAAGCGCAGAAGCTGGCACGTGCCTTCGTGAAAACGCTCAAGTTCATCAACACGCACACCGCCGAGCAGATCGCCGAGAAGATGCCCAAGGACTACTACGGCAGCAACAAGGCGCTGTATATACAGGCCCTGAACAATTCGCTGCCCATGTATTCCCCGGACGGCAAGATGCCCAAGGGCGGGCCGGAGACCGTGCTGGCCGTGCTGTCCGGGTTCAACCCCAACGTCAAGGGCAAGCATGTGGACTTGTCCAAGACCTACACGGATGAATTCGTCAACGCCGTGAAATGAGGCGGCGACTGGCAGCTGGCCAGTCTTGCTGAAAACTATATAAACGATATACGCCATGATGCGCTCCGGCGCGTCAGGGGCGCGCTCAACCCGAATTCAACCCCAAGCCACGAAAGAGCCCCACGATGAACGCCATCAACCAGCAGGCCTTCACCCCCGCCGGCCAGGCCGCCCAGGCCACGCCGGCCATTGAATTGCGCAACGTGAGCTGCCGCTTCATCACGGCCGACGGCCGGGCGACGGTGGCCCTGCGCGATTTTTCCATGAGCGTGGCGCGCGGCGAATTCGTGGCCGTGGTCGGCCCGACCGGCTGTGGCAAGTCGACCACGCTTTCGCTCATCACCGGCCTGCTCAAGCCGACGCTGGGGGAGGTGCGGGTGATGGGGCAGCCGGTCAACGGCATCGATCCGCGTATCGGATTCGTGTTCCAGAACGATGCGGTCTTTCCCTGGCGCAGCGTGCGCGACAACGTGGCGGCCGGCCCCATGTTCCGGGGCCAGTCCAGGGAGCAGGCCCATGCGCTGGCCGACGAATGGATCCGCCGCGTGGGCCTGGACAAGTTCGGCGACCACTATCCGCACCAGCTTTCCGGCGGCATGCGCAAGCGCGTGGCGCTGGCCCAAACCTTCATCAACAGTCCCGAGATTTTGCTGATGGACGAACCCTTTTCCGCGCTGGACATGCAGACCCGCACCCTGATGCAGGATGAACTGCTGCGCCTGTGGTCGGCGCATTCGGGCTCGGTGGTGTTCGTCACCCATGACCTGGAGGAGGCCATTGCGCTGGCCGACAAGGTCTATGTGCTTACCGCCCGCCCGGCCACCCTGAAGAGCGTCTACCCGATCGACCTGCCGCGTCCGCGCGTGATGGAGGAGGTGCGCTACGAGCAGCGCTTCATCGATATTTCGCGGCGCATCTGGGCCGATCTGCGTGAAGAAGTTCACATCGCTTAAGCGCTTGCATCAGCCGGAGCGCCTTCGATACGCCGCTGCGCGCCTACTCAGGCCGAACGGTCAGCGGATGCATCATTGAACTCCGTTCGCTCTGAGTAGCCGCACAGCGGCGTATCGAAGAGCGCGCACGGAACTCAACTTTTTTCTGAAGAGCAGGGGAGCAACATGACACAAGCACAAGCCAGCCACAGCGCCGCGACGATGGACATCGCCGGCGTCGAAGCCGAGGCCCGGCGCAAGATCCGCGCGCGAAAACAACTGGTCATCGGCCTGCGCATCGCCATCCTGGTGATCGTGCTGGGCGGCTGGGAAGGCGGCGCGCGGCTCGGCTGGATCGATCCCTTCTTCTTCTCGCAGCCGTCGGCCATCGTGGCGCAGATCGTCGAGTGGATGGTCGAGGGCACCTCGCAAGGCCCGCTCTGGACCCAGGTCCTGGTCACACTGGAAGAAACCGTGCTGGGATTTTTGATCGGCTCGGTGGCCGGGGTCATCGCCGGCATCATCCTCGGGCGCAACAAGCTGCTCTCGGACGTCTTCAGCCTCTACATCCAGATTGCCAATTCGATTCCGCGCGTGGTGCTGGGCTCCATCTTCGTCATCGCCTTCGGGCTGGGCATGGCTTCCAAGGTGGCGCTGGCGGTGGTGATGGTGTTCTTCGTGGTCTTCGCCAATGCCTTCCAGGGCGTGCGGGAAGCCGACCGCTACATGATCGCCAACGCCCAGATCCTCGGCGCCTCGCCGCGCCAGGTGACCATGGCGGTGGTGATCCCGTCGGCACTGTCGTGGATCCTGGCCAGCCTGCACGTGAGCTTCGGGTTTGCACTGGTCGGTGCGGTGGTCGGGGAGTTCCTCGGTTCCAAGCAGGGCATCGGCCTGCTGATCTCCACCGCCCAAGGGGCCTTCAATGCCAGCGGCGTGTTCGCGGCCATGATCGTGCTGGCCGTGGTGGCACTGGCGGCGGACTGGCTCTTGCATGCGCTGGAACGGCGCTTGCTGAAGTGGCGCCCGCAGGCCTTCTGATGAGAAATGCCTGAGGGCGTAAAATGACGCGGTACTGGTCGGGGACACGCCAACGTGTCCCCGCCGTGTTTTGATCCGCGCGTTTCCACTTCCTTTCCGTCATGTCAGCCAACCAGCCGCCTCGCCCGAGTGACACTGCTGCAACTCCGTCCGCCTCACCCTCCCTCAACGATCCCGTGACCCAGCGCGCGCTGCTGTGGATCGTGGCGTCCGGCTTTTTCATGCAGACGCTGGACACTACCATCGTCAACACCGCCTTGCCCGCCATGGCGCGCAGCCTGGGCGAGCCGGTGCTGAACATGCACCCGGTGGTGGTGGCCTACACCTTGACCATGGCCTCGCTCACGCCTGCCTCGGGCTGGCTGGCCGACCGTTTCGGCACGCGCCGCGTGTATTTCACGGCGATCCTGCTGTTCGCGCTGGGTTCGGTGCTGTGCGCCATGGCGCCGACCCTGCCGCTGTTGCTGGCCGCTCGCGTGATACAGGGATTGGGCGGCTCCATGCTGCTGCCGGTAGGGCGCCTGGCCGTGCTGCGGGCAGTGCCGGGCGCGCAATACATCGCGGCACTGGCCTCGATCTCGATTGCCGGGCAGCTCGGTCCGGTGGTCGGTCCTGTACTGGGCGGGTGGCTGGTAGAAAGCCTGTCCTGGCACTGGATCTTTCTGATCAACCTTCCGGTAGGTGTACTGGGGATGGGGGCCGTACTGTACTTCCTCCCCGATGACAGCCTTACCGGTACACCTCGCTTTGATTTATACGGCTGTGCCTTGCTGTCCGCCTGCATGGTGGCCTTCTCGCTCGCGCTGGACGTGCCTTTCGATACCCACCGTACTGGCTGGAGTTTGGGACTGTTCGCTCTGGCAGCACTGACTGTACTGGTCTACTGGCGCCATGCGTCCGTTCATCCGCGTCCACTGTTCCGGCTCGGTTTGTTCAGGGAGCCCAACTTCAGCATCGGACTGGCAGGTAACCTGGTCTGCCGTATCGGTTCCTCTGCAGTGCCCTTCCTGTTGCCGCTGCTGTTGCAGGTACGGCTGGGCTATTCACCGCTGCACGCGGGCATGCTGCTGCTGCCGGCTGCCATTGCGGGCACCATTGCCAAGCCGTGGATCGCGCCGCTGGTCAAGCGCTATGGCTATGACCGATTCCTGTTGATCAATACCGCCATCGTCGGGATCTCCATCGTGTCGTTCGCGCTGATTACGCCCGGCTGGCCGCTGGCCGCGTCCATCGTGCAGCTGGCGGTGTTCGGGGCGTCCAACTCGATGCAGTTCGCGGCCATGAACAGCGTGACCCTGAAGGGCTTGCGCAAGGAAGATGCGGGCAGCGGCAACAGTCTTTTTTCGATGGTGCAGATGCTGGCCATCGGCCTGGGCGTGACCATCGGCGGGACCATGGTCAATCTCTTCAAGAGCGAGGCGGGCATCGCCACCAATGCCAGCTTCCAGATCACCTTCGTGATCGTCGGGCTCATCACCCTGGTCTCGGCCTGGGTGTTCCGCAAGATGGATCCGCGTTACTTCAGCTGAGCACGGCTCAGGTCTCGCTCCACTGGCGCAGGAGGTTGTGATAGCAGCCTACCAGCGTGCGCCGTGCGAGCGCATCGGCGTCGGTCTGGTTCAGGCGCTGGATGGCATTGTCCATGTCGAACAGCATCTGGCGCTGGCCATCGTCGCGCACCAGGCTCTGCACCCAGAAGAAGCAGCCTACGCGCACGCCGCGCGTGACCGGGGTGACGGTGTGTAGGCTGGTGGCCGGATAGAGCACCATGTCGCCCGCCGCCAGCTTGACGCTGTGCATGCCGTAACTGTCATCGATCTGCAGTTCACCGCCGTCGTAGTCTTCCGGATCGGCCAGAAACAGCGTGGCCGAGACATCGGTACGCAGCTTGCGTCCGCTGTGCGGATGGATGCGCACGCTGCCATCGACGTGGGCACCGAAGGTCATGCCTTCGCCATAACGATTGAACATGGGCGGGTAGATCAGGTTGGGCAGCGCCGCGCTGATGAAGCGCGGGTGCCGCTCCAGCGCGGACACGATGATGCGCTGGCATTGCAGGGCGACGTCGGACTGCTCGTCGATCTGCTGGTTGTATTTCACGGGCGCGCCCTGGTAGCCCGCTGTCACGCGCCCATCCACCCAGGCCGGTCCTGCGTTGTCCAGCAGGCTGCGAACGGTCTGCAGGGCTTGCGGGTCCAGCAGCTGGGGGATGGTGATGAGCATGGGCGCGTCCTCTTTCCTTACATGCGATAGGTCAGCGACAGCAGGGCGGTACGGCCCGAACCCGGGACCGAACGGCCGCCGTCGGATTGGATCAGCGCATCGTAATACATCTTGTCGGTCAGGTTGTAGAGGTTCAGGCGGATGTCGTAGGCCTTTGTGGTGTAGGCCAGCATCGCGTCGTAACGCGTGTAGCCGCCGACCTGCACCGTGTTGGTGGCATTGGCATAGCGTTGCGACATGTAGGTCGCACCGCCGCCGATCTGCCAGTGCGGCGCGACGTCATACGTGGTCCAGGTGGTGAAGGTGTGCTTGGGCGTGTTGACCGGGATCTTGCCGACCGAGGTATCGGCCACCGCACCGCCGACCACCTTGGCATCCAGGTAGGTGTAGTTGGCGGCGATCTGCCAGTCGCGTGTGATGCGGCCGGTGGCGCCCGCACGCGCGCCGTTCACGCGCACCGTGCCGGCCAGCTCATAGACGCCGGTGGCCACCTGGCTGCGGGCGTTTTCCTTGGTGATCTGGAAGCCGGCGGCGGTCAGCGCCAGGCCTTCGGCCACGTCCCACTTGCCGCCCAGTTCATAGGAGCGGTTCTTTTCCGGGTCGAGGTTCTGCTGGCCGGTGGTGCCGGTCAGCTGCTCCAGCGAGGGATTGAAGGAAGTGCCGTAGGAAACGTAATACGACTGCGCCGCGCTGGGCTGCCAGATCGCCCCCGAACGCACGCTCACGAAGTTCACGCTCTGCTGCGCATAGCCCAGTGCGGTGGAGCCGGCGGTATTGCCCGAGTTGATCGAGTTGCTGATGCTGGCCACGTAGCGGTCATAGCGCAGGCCGCCGACCAGCTTGAAGTGCGGCACCAGCTCGATGGTGTCGCCGACATAGGCGGCGATGGTGTTGGCACTGCCGCCGGCACGGTTGCCTGCGGTATCGGCCACGCTGCTGCCGGCGGCGCTGTAGGAAGGATTGACCAGGCTCACGCAATCCATGTAGCCGGTGGTGGCTCCGCTTGCGTTGAGCGAGCGGCCATTGCAGCTGCCGTTGCGGTAGTAGTTCTGGTTATCGTAACCGTCGTGACCAACTTCCACGCCCACCAGCGCATCGTGCTTGACGCTGCCGGTGCTGAACTTGGCGGCCAGTTCGGTCTGGTTGAAGATGGAGTAGTCGTTGATGTTGCGGTCATGGCTCTGACCGCGCACGAACAGGCTCGACAGGGGCAGGCTGCTGGCCGCATTGGTGAGCGCCGTGAAGCCGCTGGACGAGACCGTGCCGATGGTATTGGGCGCGGTTTCCACCGCATTGGTGTGCACGTAGTTGAACTGGGTCTGGTTGCGCAGGGTGACGTCGGGCGCGATCTTGTGCTTGATGCCGGCATTGAACGCGGCCACGTCCTGGATGGTGCGGTCGCTGTTCAAGCCATAGGCGGTGTTGCGGTCGACGTTGACGGGATGGCCGTTGAGCGGCGGCAGGCCGTAGTCGGGCTGGTCCTGGTTGTGCTGCAGCAGGGCCGAGAGCGTGATTTCAGTGGAGGTGCCGATACCCCAGACATAGGAACCGGCCAGGCCGAAGTCCTGCACATCGGTCTGGTTGCGCGTGCTGGCCGCGCCGTTCTGGGCCATGGCTTCGATGCGCAGGGCCGAAGTGTCCGACAGCGGGCGGTTGACGTCCACCGTGCTGCGCACCAGGCCATTGGTGGTCACCGAACCGGTGATCTCGGTGGCGGCCTTGAGGTTGGCTTTCTTGCTGACCTGATTGATGATGCCGCCGGTCGAGCCGCGGCCGAAGAGCATCGAGGAGGGGCCCATCAGGACTTCCACTTCTTCGATGGCGAAGGTGTCGCGGTAGTACTGGCCACGATCGCGGAAGCCGTCGAGATAGATGTCGGTGCGCGCCGAGAAACCGTTGAGGTTGATGTTGTTGCCGATCTGCCCGCCTTCGGCACCGCCCAGCGTGATGCCGGAAACGTTGCGCAGCGCATCGGCCAGCGAACTGACGCCCTGCGACTGCATCTGCGCCTTGTTGACCACCGTCACCGATTGCGGCACGTCGTGCAGGTCGGCCGGCAGCTTGGTGATGGCCGTGCCGGTGCTGGCGAAATCATCGCGGCGGCCTTCCACCGTCACCGGGGCCAGCTGGCTGCCGGTGGCTGTGGTGGCGGTCGTGCTGGTAGCGGGAGTGGCCTGCTGCGCGTGGGCGGAGAGGGGAGCGGCAAACGTGGCCACCAATGCGGCGGCGATCGGCGTGAGACGGTTCATGTTCTTCTTGTCGGTGAAGTGGAGTAGGAAACGATGAGCCGATCCTGCTCGCGCAGGACCGGCTCGAATGGCTGGCTACTCCGTCCTTCGATGTCGACAAGGAAGTCCGTTTGGCTGGCTGATGACCAGTGTTCTTTTTTTGCATGCTAATGAGTTGGATTCTCATTCGCATGGCTGGCAAGATTAAGGCGGAAGTCTGACAAATCGCTGTCATGAAGCTGACGATGAACTGAGTGTGACGAAAAAGAAACACTCTTTGCATGTCGCCGCCCGCCTGGGGGATCGCCTGATTTGCAGCATTGCCTGGGCTGCAATACGATGCAGCGGTTACGCAGATGTTTTGCGCCGTTTTTCTCTACCGAAGTCCCCTATGAATGTTCTGCTGGTCGAAGATGACCCGGTACTCACCGACGGTCTGTCGCGGGTACTCAACTCGCACGGTTTTACCGTGCATACCGTCAACAACGGCAACGATGCGCTGTCGCAGCGTTTCAACGCGGCCGTGCTGGTGCTCGACATCGGCCTGCCCGGCATCGACGGTTTCGAAGTCCTGCGCCGCATGCGCGCCAATGGCAACAACACCCCGGTGCTGCTGCTGACCGCACGCGACACCATCCCCGACCGCGTGCATGGCCTGGAGCTGGGTGCCGATGACTACCTGGTCAAGCCCTTCGCCACCCCCGAACTGGTGGCGCGCATCAAGGCGCTGATCCGCCGCAGTGCGCCGCAGCCGGCACAGCTGACCGTGGGCGGGCTGTCGCTGGACAACGCCACCAAGCGCGCCGACATCGACGGCCGCAAGATCGAACTGTCTCTGCGTGAATGGACGGTGCTGGAATACCTGATGCAACACGCTTCGCGCGTGGTCTCCAAGCAGCAGATCATCGATGCCGTCCTGCCCTGGGGCGAGGATTTCACGATCAATGCGGTGGAGGTGTATGTCTCGCGCATCCGTCTGAAGATTGCGGATTCGGGCGTGGTCATCCGTACCATCCGCGGCTTCGGCTACATGCTCGAAAAGAGCGAGAACTGAGCCGGCAGGCCGCGTCATGACGGTCATCGACCAGCAGCCGCCCGCCAGTGCGGCCAATGCGAGCAGCGCGGATAACTCGACCAGTGCCTCGCCTGCCACGCCGCCCGCAGCACCTGTCACCCACGCCAGCATCCGGCGCGATCTGCTCAAGTGGCTGATCGCGCCCTTGCTGCTGCTCAATCTGGTCGGTGCCGGCCTGACCTACTGGCTGGCCTGGCTGCCGGCCCAGCATGCGTTCGACCAGAACCTGATGGATTCCACCTGGGGCCTGTATGCCCAGGTGCGCCATCGTCAGGAACGCACCACTGCCGAGCTGACCCAGCAGGCCGAGCAGATCCTGCGCAGCAATCACTCCGACACCACCTTCTTTGCCGTGCGCAATTCGCAGGGCGAGATCCTGGTGGGCGACAAGGGCTTCCCGCAACTGCCGGAGAGCGAGACGTTCGACCGGCCCTTCAACTATGACGGCGAAATGCGCGGTGAACCGGTGCGTATTTCGGCCATGCAGGTGCGGGTCAAGAATGGCGTGATCTCGGTGGCGGTGGCAGAGACCATTCGCAAGCGCGATCGTGCGCACTACACCATCCTGCTGTCCTTCCTGCTGCTGGATGGCGGGCTGACCTTCGGGTCGCTGTCGGTGGTGCTGATCGCCGTGCGGCGCGGGCTGCGTCCCTTGAAGAGCCTGCAGCGCAATCTCGAGCAACGCGGCCACGGCAAGCTGGGGGCCATCGATGGCATTGGTGCGCCGGTGGAATTGCAGCCGCTGATCGTGGCCATGAACGAGCTGATGGCCCGCATCAGCAAGGGTGAACAGGCGCAGCAGAATTTCATGGCCGACGTTGCCCATCAATTGCGCACGCCTCTCACGGGCCTGAAGCTGCAACTGGAACTGCTGCATGACAAGCACCAGGACCAGCCCGACACCGCCCGCTCGCTGGCGATGATGAACTCTTCGGTGGAACGCATGATCCGCCAGAGCCGGCAACTGCTGGCACTGGCGCGCTCGGAGCCGGGCCTGTTCGAAAGCCGCAAGCTGGAGGAGCTGTCGCTGCACAAGCTGGTGGAAGAATCGGTGCAGCACTTCATCGAAGAGGCCGACAAGAAACACATCGACCTCGGCTTCGACCTGCAGCCGGCACGCCTGCGCGGCGACCGTTTCCTGCTCGCCGACCTGATCGACAACCTCATCGACAATGCCGTGCGCTATTCCCCCTTGCACGGAACGGTGACGGTGCGCTGCCTGGAAGAAGAGGGAGCCACCGTCCTCTCGGTGGAAGATTCCGGCCCAGGCATTGCTCCCGAGCATCGCGAGCTCATCTTTGACCGCTACTATCGCGCCAATGACAAGATCGCCGGCAGCGGCCTGGGCCTGGCCATCGTGCGCGAGATTGCGCACGACCATGGCGGCGTCATCACGGTCGATTGCAAGGAGCAAGGGCAGGGCACCATCTTCACGGTACGCTTCCCGCTGGCGGGCTGAGCCCGGCGGCGATGGCCGCAGTTGCCGCACGACATCGTTTTCATGCAGAACCTCATGCCTGCCCCTGTGTCAAACGGGCTTCATCGTGAACGACTCAGGAGGCAGCATGACGGACAAGGTCTTGCAAAGTGGCACCCATATCGCCCGCTACGATGCGGTTGAAAAACCGGATGAAGGCTTCGAGGCGCAAGTCTTCGTGCGACTGTCGCGCGAGCCCGAGATCGCTGAAACCTACATTCCGGTAGGCCTCTTCCCGACCGAGGAAGAAGCCCTGGCCAGCGCCCGCGAACGCGCGCAGCGCGCCTTGAAGGAGCACGAATTTTGAGCCGCCTGCCTGCTTCCCCTTGTTTTTCCGCGCGTCGCCGCACTCTGTTGCTGGGTGCCGCCGCCGGTGCCGTCCTTGTGCTGGCGGGCTGTGCCACGGGCGGTGCCTCGGGCAGCGCGGACCATGGTCTCTCTTCATCAACCCTGTTTGAACTGCGCGGTGCGACCACCGTACCGACCCAGGGCTGGATCAAGGCGCGCCTGAGCGAACCACCGGGTGGCGACATCTATCTCGCCCCGCGCGCCGCACTCGATGCCGGCGACGTGCAGCGCGCGTCGGCGCAGAAGGATGCGGCCGGACGTGCGGTGCTGGTACTGCAATTCTCGCCCACCGGGACCGCCAGGCTGGCGGCGGCCTCGCGCGAATTGATGGGGCGCCAGCTCGCCGCCGTGCTGGAAGGCCGCGTGACCAACGTGGCCAGCGTGCAAGGCCCGATGACCATCAACACCATGGCCCTGACCGGATTGTCCAGTTTCGAGGACGCAGTGCGGCTGGCCAACCTGCTGTCCAAGGGTAACTAGGCCGCCTGCCCGCGCATGCTGAGGGAAAGCATGGCTGGCAGGGGCGGGCAGGGCATGCTAATGTCCTGCCCATTCGCGGCACTGCATTGACGCTGCCCTTACAAAAGACTCACAACATCAACAAGAACAATGTCCGTCGCCCGCCACATCGTCCAGGTCCATCCGCGCTTGCTCATCGGCATCGCCATCGGGATCGCCGCCGCCACCGTTCTCCCCGCCAGTACCTGGATCGGCCGCAGCCTCATCGGCTGGAATGCCGGCGTCTGGTTCTATTTGCTCAGCCTGTGGGTGATGATGCTGCGGGCCGATGCCAAGGCCGTCAAGCGCCTGGCCGAGACCGAGGACGAGAGCGCCCACGTGGTACTGGTGATGGTCTGCGTGGCAGCCATTGCGAGTTTGCTCGCCATCTTGCTGGAACTGGGCGGCAGCAGCCATCACGACGAGCGCGGCAGGCTGTTGCGCTATGCCTTCACGGCCTCCACCGTGTTCGGGTCGTGGGCTCTGATCGGGACCATCTTCACGCTGCATTACGCGCGCCTCTTCTATGCCGATGACGACGACCCGGAGGCCTTGCCACTGCGCTTCCCGGACGGCATACGCAATCCCGGCTACTGGGATTTCCTGTATTTCGCCTTCACCATCAGCGTGGCCGTGCAGACCTCGGATGTGGCCGTGGCCTCGCGCGCGTTACGCAAGTCGGTGCTGGCGCATTCGCTGATCTGCTTCGTGTTCAATGCCGCCATCATCGGCTTGTCCATCAATATCGCGGCCGGCCTGGCCGGCACCTGAAAGCGAGTGTCAGTGCCAGGATGACAGCGCTGCGGAACCGAACCGGCATCGCTTTGTCCTAGCCGGGTTCAGAGGCAGGTGAGTGCGCGATCAAGCGCCGCACCGGCGCTCTGCGCAAACCGGAAGCCGCCCGTATAATCGGCGGCTTTCCCGGACGCAAGACCAAGGGGAGGGGGACACAGCGACACACAGAACCCCCGCAGCTCGACCAACGATTCGAACAACGGAGCGCACCGTGCGGGTTTATTCCAGCCAAGCTGAAGAACGTATTGCCATGTTGAAGCGCCAGGGCAAGGGCGCATTTTCCGGACCGCCGCTGCCGCTGGGGCCGCTGATCGGTTTTTCCGTCGCCATCCTCGCGGTGGTGCTCATTGCCCTGTTTACCTGGGAAGCCTCGGTCAGCCGGGGCCAGGCCGCCAATGCCGTCTCGCACACCATGAAGGTGCGCGAGCAGCTGCAGGTGCTGGTCTCCACGCTCAAGGATGCCGAGACCAGCCAGCGCGGTTTCCTGCTCACGGGCACCGAATCCTATCTGAGCCCCTACAACCAGGCACGCGCCGCATTGCCTGGGGAGATCGCCAGGCTGCGCGAGCTGCTCTCCGACAATCCCGATCAGTTGCAGCGCCTGTCGCAGATCGAGCGCGTGGTCGCCGACAAACTTGAAGAACTGGCCGAGACCATCAGCCGCCGTCGCAATGGCGATACGGCCGGCGCATTGGCCGTGGTGCAATCCGATCGCGGCAAGATGTTCATGGACCGCGTGCGCGTGCTGTCGCGCGACATGGAAGAACAGGAACGCGACCTGCTGGCCAGCCGCCAATCCGACTGGCGCGATGCCGTGGTGTTTTCCACCGCCGTCGCCTGGGGCGGCTCGGGCTTGCTGCTGGTACTCATCATTGCCGCAGCCATGACCACTTCGCGCGATTATCGCGCCCGCGAAAAACAGACCTGGATCCGCAGCGGCCAGATGGGCTTGGCCGAACGCCTGCAGGGCGAACAACGCCTGGGGGCGCTGGGTGAAAACACGCTGGCCTTCCTGACTGCCTACCTCAATGCTCAGGTCGGCGCGATCTACCTGCGCACCGATAGCGGCGACTTCCAGCGCTTCGCCGCCTATGCGCTGGAAGAAAACGCGAGCGAACAACCGCCGCACCTGCGTGATGGCCAGGGCCTGCTGGGCCAGGCCGCCAAACTCAATCGCGCCATGCACGTCAAGGAAGTGCCGGCGCAATACCTGACAGTCTCCTCTTCCGTGGGGCGCCATGCACCGCGTGAGCTGCTGATCGTGCCCGCAGCGGCCGATGGTGTGGTGCAGGCCGTGTTTGAACTTGGCTTCCTGCGCCAGGTGCGGGCCGAGGAAGAAGAGCTGCTGGCGCGCCTGTCGGACCAGATCGCCATTGCCGTGCGTTCCTCCAAGGACCGCACCCGTCTGGAAGAACTGCTGGAAGAAACCCAGCGCCAGTCCGAGGAATTGCAGGCCCAGCAGGAAGAACTGCGCGTCAACAACGAAGAGCTGGAAGAGCAGGGCCAGGCCTTGAAGGCCTCGCAACTGCGCCTGGAAACCCAGCAGGCCGAACTGGAAGAAACCAATGCCCAGCTGGAAGAGCAGGCACAACTGCTGGAAATGCAGAAGGACGACCTGGCCAAGACTCAGGTGGTGCTGGTGGAAAAAGCCACCGAGCTGGAGCGCGCCAACCAGTACAAGAGCGAGTTCCTGGCCAACATGAGTCACGAGCTGCGCACGCCGCTGAACTCCACCCTGATCCTGGCAAAGCTGCTGGCCGACAACAAGCAGGGCAACCTTTCCGACGAGCAGGTGCGTTTCGCGCAAACCATTTCCTCGGCGGGCAATGATTTGCTGGCCCTGATCAACGACATCCTCGATCTCTCGAAGATGGAAGCGGGCAAGCTGGATATCGTTTCCGAATCCTTCGTGGTCAGCAAGATGGCCGAGGAACTCAAGGCCAGCTTCGCCATGACGGCCCAGCAGAAGGGCCTGGGCTTCAAGGTCGAGGTCGATCCGGGCGTGCCGCAGCGTATGGAAACGGACATGCAGCGCCTGGGCCAGATCCTCAAGAACCTGCTCTCCAACGCCATCAAGTTCACCGAGAAGGGCGAGGTCAGCCTGCGCATCTATGCGGATGCTGGCGGCCGCATCGCTTTCGCCGTGCGCGATACCGGCATCGGCATCGGGGCCGACCAGCATCAGTTCATCTTCGAAGCCTTCCGCCAGGCCGATGGCAGCACCCATCGCAAGTACGGCGGCACCGGGCTGGGCCTGTCGATCTCGCGCGACCTGGCGCATCTGCTGGGTGGCGATATTCAGGTGCAGAGCCGGGTAGGCGAGGGCAGCATCTTCACGCTCTCGCTGCCGCAGGTTTACAGCGGCGAGCAGGCCGTAGTGCGGACGCCGGCGGCCGTTGCCGCACCGTCGGCGGCGGCTGCGACCTTGCAGGCGGCGCAAGTCGCTACGGCGCCTGATATCCGTATCCCCAGCCCGCAGGTGGTGCCCGGCGCGCCGGCGAAACTGCAGGACATCGCCATCGATGATGACCGTCACCGCATTGAATCGTCCTCGCGCCTGATCCTGGTGATCGAGGATGACACCGCCTTCGCCATGATCCTGCGCGACCTGGCGCACGAGATGGGCTTCCAGTGCGTGGTCACGCATTCGGCCAATGAGGGCGTGTCGGCGGCGGAGATGTATCGTCCCAGCGCCATCCTGATGGACATGAACCTGCCTGACTTCTCCGGCCTGGGCGTGCTGGATCAGATCAAGCGCAATCCCAAGACCCGCCACATCCCGGTACACGTGGTCTCGGTGGCCGATTATTCGCACGAGGCACTGGAGCGCGGTGCCATCGGCTACGCATTGAAGCCGGTGCAGCGAGAAGAGCTGGTAGGCGCGATCCGCAAGCTGGAAGCCAAGTTCCTGCAGGGCCTGCGCCATGTCCTGGTGGTCGAGGACGATGCGCGCCAGCTCGACAGCATCCGCCAGTTGCTGGCCGGCGAGAACATCAACCTGGTCGGCGTGCGCACGGCCGCCGACGCACTGGCCCGCCTGCGCGAGACCACCTTCGATTGCATGGTGATGGACCTGAACCTGCCCGATCTGTCCGGCTATCAGTTGCTGGAAAAGATGGCCGAGCAGGAACACGTGGCTTTCCCGCCGGTGATCGTCTATACCGGCCGTTCGCTGTCGGCCGAGGAAGAGCAGCACCTGCGCCGTTTCTCGCGCTCCATCATCATCAAGGATGCGCGCTCGCCGGAACGCCTGCTCGATGAAGTCACGCTGTTCCTGCACCAGGTGGAAACCACGCTGCCGCCGGAGAGCCAGCGCATGCTCAAGGTGGCGCGCGACCGCGAGACGGTGTTCGAAGGCCGCCGCATCCTGGTGGTGGAAGACGACGTGCGCAACATCTTTGCGCTATCCTCCGTGCTGGAACCCAAGGGCATGAAGGTCGACATCGCCCGCAACGGCCGCGAAGCCCTGGAGGCCCTGCAGCGCAGCCAGGAACAGCCGGGCGCGCCGATCGACCTGGTGCTGATGGACATCATGATGCCGGAGATGGATGGCCTGACCGCCATGCGCGAGATCCGCAAGCAAGCCGTCTGGAAGCGCCTGCCCATCATCGCCCTGACCGCCAAGGCCATGAAGGATGACCAGGAGAAATGCCTGGCCGCCGGCGCCAACGATTACATCGCCAAGCCTTTGGATGTGGAAAAACTGCTGTCCCTGGTACGCGTATGGATGCCGAAATAAACCAGGCACTGGCCAACCAGCATTTCGATATCGAGATGCAGTTGTTGCTGGATGCCATCTACCTCAAGTATCACTGCGACTTTCGCGGTTATGCCGGTGCGTCACTCAAGCGCCGCCTTGCTACCGCCATGATCCGGTTCGGCTGCGAAACACTGTCGCAATTGCAGGACAAGGTGCTGCATGATGCGACGGTATTCCCCGCGCTCATGGATTACCTCACGGTGCAGGTCAGCGAGATGTTCCGGGATCCCAGCTATTTCCTGTCGTTACGGGAGAAGGTGATCCCGCTGTTGCGTACCTATCCATCCTTGAAGATCTGGGTAGCCGGCTGCAGCAGCGGCGAGGAAGTCTATTCGCTGGCGATCCTGTTGCGCGAGGAAGGCTTGCTCGACCGCAGCATCATCTACGCCACCGACATCAACCAGGCCGCGCTGAAGAAGGCCGAGGCCGGCGTCTACGAGCTCGACCGTATCCCCGGTTTTACCAGCAACCACCAGAAATCCGGGGCGAAGACCTCGCTTTCGGATTACTATACGGCCGCTTATGGTGCCGTCGTCTTCGACAAGTCGCTGCGCAAGAACGTGGTCTTCTCCGATCACAGCCTGGCCACCGACAGTGTCTTTGCCGAGATGCACCTGGTGTCCTGCCGCAATGTGCTGATCTATTTCAATCGCCATTTGCAGGAGCGCGCGCTGGGCCTGTTCCGCGAATCGCTGGTGCGCAAGGGCTTCCTGGGACTGGGTTCGAAGGAATCGATGCGTTTCTCGACGCACGGTCCTGCCTTCGATGAAGTGGTGCGGGAAGATCGCATCTTTCAGAAGAAGGGGGAGCTATGAGCCTCGTCCCGCTGCCGGCCCTGGGTGGCCGTGCGATTGATGCAATCGTCATCGGTGCCTCTGCCGGTGGCGTGGAAGCCTTGTCGGAAATCCTGCCGGCGCTGCGGCGTGGTGCGCAGGTGGCGACCATGGTGGTACTGCACATTCCGCGTGAACGCCCCAGCCTGCTGGCCACCATCTTCGCCGATCGCTGCGGCCAGCCGGTAGTGGAAGCCCAGGACAAGGAGCCGGCGCAGCCGGGCGTGATTTACTTTGCGCCACCGGATTATCATCTGCTGGTGGATCGCAGTGATCAGGGGCCGGTGCTGGCCATGTCCAACGATGAACTGGTGAATTATTCGCGCCCGGCCATCGATGTGCTGTTCGAATCGGCGGCCGATGTTTACCGCGAGCGTTTGCTGGGCATCGTGCTGACCGGCGGCAATCATGACGGTGCGGCCGGATTGCAGGCCATTGCGCGCGCCGGTGGCGTGACCGTGGTACAAAGTCCGCAACAGGCACAGGTACCTTACATGCCGGAGCAGGCATTGGCGCTGGGACAGATTGATTATGTGCTCACGCTCCCGCAGATCGCCGATCTGCTGCGCACCCTGGGCGTATCGGGGAATGACCAGGAAAAGGAACGCAGGTGACAGAAAAATACAAAGACAGAGACCTGCCGCGGGTGAAATTCCTGCTGGTCGATGATCTCGACGAAAACTTGTTGGCCCTCTCGGCCCTGCTGCAGCGGGACGATGTCGAACTGCTGCTGGCCCGCTCGGGCCTGGAGGCGCTCGAACTGCTGCTGCAGCATGACGTGGCACTGGCCTTCCTCGACGTGCAGATGCCGGACATGGATGGCTTCGAGCTGGCCGAGCTGATCCGCGGCAGCGAGCGTACCCGCAACGTGCCGCTGATCTTCGTCACGGCGGGTGTACGTGATGAGCGCCGCCAGTTCAAGGGCTATGAGAGTGGTGCAGTGGACTTCCTCTACAAGCCCATCGAGCCGCATATCCTGCGCAACAAGGCCGATGTGTTCTTCCAGCTGTATCGCCAGAAGCAGTTGCTGGCGCTGGAGTTGAAGCAGCGCACCGAGACCCTGCGCATGAACGAAATGTTCGTGGCCATCCTCGGCCACGACCTGCGCAATCCGCTGAGTGCGGTGGTGATGGCGGCCACGCTGCTGCAGCGGACGTACAAGGAAGAGGTGGCACAGAAGGCCTCGCAACAGATTCTCAACGGTGGCAAGCGCATGGCCAAGCTGATCGACAACATGCTCGATCTGGCCCGCGCGCGCCTGGCCGGCGGCATCCCGCTGGTGCGTGCCAGTGCCTGCCTGGGCGAGATCACCGAACGGGTCGTACAGGAATACCAGGCCACGTATCCGGGCAGTGTGGTCGAGCGCCGCATCGAGGGCGATGACAATGGCTATTGGGATGGCGACCGCCTGGGCCAGGTAGTGGCCAATCTGCTGGGCAACGCTTTGCAGCACGGCGCGGCGGACAGTCCGATCTGCATCGGCATCGATGGCCGCAGCGAGCAGGAAGTGGTCATGACCATCGCCAATCGCGGCGTCATTCCGGCGGCCTTGTTGCCGGTGATCTTCGATCCCTTCCGCGGTGGCGAGCGTGAGGTCGGCCGCAAGGAAGGTCTCGGACTGGGCCTGTTCATTGCCCAGCAGATCGTCAAGTCGCATGGTGGTAGCATCACCATGAGTTCGGATGACCAGGTGCAGACCATGGTGACGGTGAGGTTGCCTAGGCGCTGAGCGTCATTGCATCCGCAGTGAATGAATTGGGCGATGGCCACGGCGGCAAGCAGAACTACGGAGTCAACCAGATTTCTGAAGGTGAAAAACCTTCCGCTTTTCCATCGGTCTTCCGCCAACAAAGTACGGAAGCATTTCAACTTTTCGATCCGGAGCCATCGACGTCCATGCACAACGCCAATCCCGATAATTCTGCCACCACGCCACATCTGAACAAGGCGCGCTATCTGGTGGTGGCGGGATGGGTGCTGTTCATGATCTCGCTGTTCCTTCCTTTGCAGAACACTGATCTGGGATACGCGGCCCTGATCTATTCGTTCGTCTTCCTGATGTCCATCTTTGATCGACTGGAACCGCAACTGATCTGGATGGGCAGTTACGCCTTGGTCAACGCCGGCATGATCGTTTCCCTTTTCATCGCCTGGAAGGGGCCACTGATCAGCCATCCACGCTGCTCTTTGTTCTTTACGCTGGCGGCCGTGGACACCTTGTTCGCTCCCCTCTTTGCGAAAGAGTTCACCCAGTACCCGGCATTCTGGTGCTGGGCAGCTTCCGTTATATTGGTGGCATCGGGAATGAATCTGGCCCGGCTCCAACAGAACGATCTTGCGTCCTTGAAGGCCAGGCATTAGGGCCTGCTCATACTTGTCTTGTACCCGAAATGCCTGCTCCTCTGAGCAGGTTTTTTTTTAGGTGCTACGAAATCTCCTCGCAATATTCTCCTGGTCTTGCACAGGCTGGATTCAAGCTGTGCCGGCAAGACGACGTCCGTCAAGAAATCGCTTGTCAATCAAAGTTGATCGGTCTATATTGTGTGTACCGAACAGTACATACGGTACTGAAAGGTACACTAATTGGAGAAAGATCATGTCGATTCGCCCGCCGCTTCCCCCTTTCACTCGTGAAACCGCCATCGAAAAAGTCCGTCTTGCCGAAAACGGCTGGAATACCCGTGACGCCGAAAAAGTTGCACTGGCCTATACCGAAGACAGCTGGTGGCGCAATCGCGCCGAATTCGCACAGGGCCGCGAAGCCATCACCGCACTGCTCAAGCGCAAGTGGACGCGTGAGCTGGATTACCGTCTGGTCAAGGAGCTGTGGGCCTTCGACGGTGCGCGCATCGCCGTGCGCTTTGCCTACGAGTACCATGATGATTCCGGCCAGTGGTATCGCGCCTACGGCAACGAGAACTGGGAATTCGATGCGCAGGGCCTGATGCATCACCGTCACGCTTGCATCAACGAGCATCCGATCAAGCCGGAAGAACGCAAATTCCTGTGGGACAATAGTGGCCCGCGCCCGGCGGATCATCCCGGGCTGAGCGATTTCGGTATCTGAGGAAAATGAATGGCTAGAGTCATTGCGGAAAAAGACGATGTGATCCCCCTGCTGGCGGAAGTCTTCCGCACCTATGGCTTCGAAGGGGCGAGCCTGGCGCGCATCAGTGAAGGGACCAGGCTGGGCAAGGGGAGCATCTATCACTTTTTCCCGGGCGGCAAGGAGGAGATGGCGCAAGCCGTGCTGGGCCACGTCGATGCGTGGTTCCGGCAGCATGTGTTCGAGGCGTTGAACGAGCGTGACGATGCCGTGGCAGGCATCAAGGCCATGTTCGACGATGTCAGCCGCTATTTCCTCTCGGGGCAGCGTGTCTGCCTGGTCGGCGTATTTGCGCTGGGCAATGAGCGCGATCGCTTTGCCGTGATGGTGCGTGATTACTTCATCGCCTGGATCGATGCGCTCGCGTCCGCCCTGGTGCGGACCGGGCGCAAGCCCAAGGAAGCCAGAACGCTGGCCGAGGAAGTCGTGGGCGGGATACAGGGCGCGCTGGTGCTGGCGCGCGCCCTGGACAGTACCGATGTGTTTGCCGATGCGTTGAAGCGTTTCCAGAAGCGGCTGTTGGGCTGATCTCCCGTCCAGCAGGGTGAGTGCAACGGCATGGGGTTGCCGTTGTGTTCTGGGCGCTATCCGTCATCTGACAGGCCGTGTACTTGATGTTTGAGTTTCAACGAGGATGACAACTGCGGATACAAGGGGGGTACCTTGAAACACCGATTCATGAGATGGACGGCGATGTTGCTTTGGTCGACATGCCTGTTCGCCTCTGCAGAGGAAAAAACTCAACCGTCTCTGACGATGGAAAACTCCATTGGCATGCAGATGGTGCTGATCCCGGCGGGCGAATTCTGGATGGGAGCCGAGGAGTCGCTGGCCGCGCTGAAGCAGGCCTATCCGGATTATGAGGAGCGGCGGCTGCGCGATCTGGACGATGAACGGCCGCGGCACAAGGTGCTGATCACCCATCCGTTCTATCTCGGGAAGCATCTGGTCACGGTGGGCCAGTTCGCGAAATTCCTGGCCGAGTCGGGCTATACCCCGGAATCCATTCGCGATCAGACCGGCGGTTACGGCTACAACCCGCATTACGATCCTGAGAAAACCGAACGCAAAGACGCATTCGAAGGCCGCAGCCCGCAATACAGCTGGAAAAACCCCGGCTTCCCCCAGGCCGATGATCATCCGGTACTCAACGTCACCTGGAATGATGCATCAGCCCTTGCAGCCTGGCTCAGTGAGAAAGAGCACGCGCACTATCGTCTGCCGACCGAAGCCGAATGGGAATACGCTTGCCGCGCGGGGACGACGACGCGCTATCCCAATGGCGATGATCCGGAGGGCCTGAGTCAGATCGCCAACACCTTTGATGCCGACGCTGCTCCCTACTGGCCACGCATGGCCGGTCGCGCGCTGAAGAGTCACGACGGCTTCGCCTTCACCTCGCCGGTGGGCAGTTTTCCGGCGAATGCCTTCGGGCTGTATGACATGGTAGGCAATGCCTGGGAATGGACCGCCGACTGGTATGGCGAAGAGACCTATGCGCGTTCGCCGTTGGCCGACCCGCGCGGGCCAGCCAGCGGTGAAACCAAGGTGCGGCGCGGTGGCTCGTGGCATACCTGGTCACTGTATGCGCGGTGTGCCTTCCGGAACTGGAATACCGTCAGTACGCGCTATACGCTGGTGGGGATCAGGCTGGTGCGGGATGTGGAAGTCCGGCATTGAAAATGGCGTCGGGCGCTGCCAGCGCGTCGGCTTCCGCATCCGGCCAGAATGGCTCAGTAGCGCAGGACGTCAAATCACTTTCACGAACAAGCCAGCGACGATGGTTGGCACGTCCGAGCAGATCAGGTCGAACGCAGAGTGGATGAAGTAGTCCATGTGATTGCTCCGGTGAGGGTGACTGCGAGACTCAGCAGTAAGTGATGTTGGCCAGCGCTTCCAGCATGTGCATGAACCAGTGGCCGTCGTCGGCACGATAGCGGCAGATGGTGGTGGCAGCGGCATTGCCGGCAGCAGCCAGGGACATGAGGGCAGCGACGAGGCAGGTAGCGTGGATGCGCATGGTGTTCTCCGGTTGGGTGAGGATCGGTGCGGCTGGTATGGGTGAAGCTTGATCCTCGGGGGTTTCAACCGGATTGCAGCGGAGCGGAGACGTGTTTCAGTTGAAATGGGGGCGTTCAGCAACGCGCGGAGGGAGTGGGTGGGTTGAGATTCTCAAGCAAGAAAAACTCTCCCTCCGGCGAAGAACGGACAAACGTTTCACCTGCTTGAACGCCGTCTGTTCATCGCACTACAGGAGTGTCATCGTTATACCCCGTCACCGGGGTTCTTCCCCTTTCCCGCTGCGAGGAAACCCAGTTTCTCCATCGCATCCTGGGTTTCCAGCAGCATCGTTGCTACTTCCGCGACAGTCACTCGCAGGCCAGTGGCACGCTCCCTCATGAATTGGTAAGCGCTTTCTTCGCTGTGCTTCTGATATTCAACCAGCACACGAATCGCCTTCTCGATCTGCCGGCGTGACTTGATGGTCGATTCGAGCTTGTCTATCTTGGCCTGCTGCCGTTGTTGAAAACCCTGTGAAGAGCGCGCCAGCACCAGCGTACTCAGGATGCCTTGCGAGCGGAACGGACGTGTCAGCACACCGTGCGCCTTGGTGTCCAGCAACAGCTTCAAGGTGGTCGGGCTTTCATAGTCGGACAGGGCGACCAGGGCCGCATCCACGGCGCTGGCATTCCATCCGCTGCGTCCTTCGAGCTCCTGCGATATCTGGAAGAAAATGACGTCGGCTCCGGTCGGCGGCTCCGTTGGACTGGGCCAGATCACGCGCAGCCGGCAGCCGATGCGCTGCAACTGCTGGATCACTACGTCCCGGTCTTCACCGGGCGGATAGACGACGGCTACGCAGATACTGCGCAGGTCCTCGTAAAGTCGGCGAAGGCTTTGTCCCATGACCTTACCTCAACCAGAAACCGGAAAAGCCGAAAGTGGAAAGATAGGGGTCCGGCTTGACGGGCTCCGACGCTTCCCAGGCGATGTCGAACTGTCCGTCGCTACGGCAGATGCCAATGCGCGGGGTAAGGGCGCAATGATTGTTGTCTGCGTCGACACTGATGCGCCCTTCAGGCGAATCGAATGACACCGTATGAGTGGCCTCCACCAGCTTGCGCCGGTCCAGGCTGCCTGCGCGCTGCAGGGCGCGCGCAAACAGGTGGACTTGGGCATAGGCCATCTCCGACCAGGTGCTTGTGGGCCGGTCGCCGAAACGCTTGCGCCAGAGGGCGAGGAAATGCCGGTTGCTCTCATTGTCCAGCGAACCGAAATAGGTCGCGGCTGTGATGTGGCCCGCGCAGTGCCGGGCACCGATCAGGCGGATCTCTTCCTCCGCCATCGAGAGGCTGGCGATCGGTGTGGTCGTCGGATCGAATCCGAACTCGGGATAAAGCTGGTAAAACAGCCGCGCCGATTGTCCCACCAGCGTCGAAAACACCACGTCGGGCTGGGCCGCCTTGATGTCGGTCAGCACCTCTTCCAGTTCGCCCCGGCCGGCTTCCAGCGGCAGGTAGATTTCATCGAGGATCTCGCCACCATGCTGCTCCACCATGTCGCGCATGACGCGATTGGATTCGCGCGGATAGATGTAGTCGGTACCTACCAGGAAGAAGCGGGTGCGCTTGTTCTGCATGAGGTAGGCGGCCAGCTGCACGCTGTTCTGGTTCGGGACGGCACCGGTATAGATCACGTTGGGTGAATACTCGAAACCCTCATAGAAGGAGCAGTACCACAGCAGTGCGTTGTTGCGTTCGATGACCGGCAGCACCGCCTTGCGGCTGGATGAGCGCGAGCAGCCGAATACCACGTTGATCTCGTCCTCCAGCAGCAGGCGCGTGACCAGCTTGCGATATTCCGCGATGTCGCCCTTGGGGTCGTAGGCCACCGGCACCAAGGGCCGGCCGAGCACACCACCGAGCTGGTTGATCTCTTCGATCGCCAGCGCGGTCCCGAAAAAGTGTTCAGATTCCGTGACCCCGGTTGCGCCCGACCGAGAAAACAGCACGCCAATGCGCCAGCCATCTTCCTGTCGCACGCGCGTATCCTGGAATGAAGTGGTATTCATGGTCGGTCCTTATCGGTCGAACAGCGCCTGCAAGCGGTCCGTGTCTTGCGTGGATTGCAGGGCCAGCATCAGCAGGATACGGGCTTTCTGCGGACTCAGGTCATCGGCGAAGACTGCGCCGACAGCCTTGAGGGTAGCACCGCCGCCGTCGAAACCGTAGGACGGCGATACGCGGCCATGGGGCACACGGGTGGAGATCACCACCGGGATGCCCTGTCCGGTGGCGTGCCGGATTGCCTCATACATGTCGGCATTCACGTTGCCGCAGCCGAGCGCCTGGATCACGATCCCGCTTGCGCCCAGCGTCACCGCAGCGCGCAGCAAGTCACCGCTGGCTCCGCCGAACATGGGGATGATCTCGACCCGTGGCAAAGTACCGCCGAGCAAGGGCAGATGCTGGCGGCGCATCGGCCGGCGCGCGAGAACTACGCGATCTTCATCGGCTACCCCCAGCACGCCGAAATCACCGGACTTGAAGCTTTCGACGTCGGCGGTATGGGTCTTGCTGACATCGCGGGCGGCGTTGATCTGGTTGTTCATCGCAATCATCGCGCCCAGGCCGTGCGCTTGCGCGCTGGCGCACACACGGGCTGCGTTGAGCAGATTGCGCGGTCCGTCGAAATCCGGGCTGGAGGCATTGCGCTGCGCACCGATCAGCACTACCGGCTTGTCGCTGGCCAGAGTCAGGTCAAGGAACCACGCGGTTTCTTCCAGCGTATCCGTGCCGTGGGAGACGATCACGCCGTCCACTTCCGGGCGCTCCAGCGCGGCTGCGGCAGCCTGCTGCAGGGCGATCCAGCGTGGCGGATCCATATAGCCGGACGGTACGTTGAAGAGATTGACGACCTCCAGCTGCGCGATGGCGCGGATGCCGGGCACGGTGGCCAGCAGATCATCGCCCGAGAGGGCGGGCACCGGCGCCTTTCGGACAGGGTCGATTTTCATGGCAATGGTGCCACCGGTGGAGATGTAAACGCAGAGGGGCAGGTTGGATTGGGCTGAACTCATCATGGCATCGAATGGTTGGCAAGAAATATGCCCGCGGCCGCAGCGGCCCGGCACGCGGGATGGGGGATCGCACCGATTATGGTCACAGAGCGGGTGCCGGGACAAGCGGCGCAACCCATGCCCACGTCATACGCGCAAGTGCCCGAAGACAAGTTCTGCCGCGCCGTCGCGCTTGGCGGGGCCCTCCTCGACCAGCTCGCCCTGCTTGATGATGAGGTAGCGGTCCGCCACTTGCAGCGCGAAGGGCACGTTCTGTTCAACCAGCAGCAGCGTGGTGCCGTGCTGCCTGCGCTCCTCCTGCAGCGCGTTGGCCAGGCGGTCGATGACCGAGGGCTGCAAGCCTTCGGTGATCTCGTCCAGCAGGATCACCGAGGGCCGCATCATCAGGGCGCGTGCCAGCAACAGCATCTTCTGCTCACCGCCGGAGAGGGTGCCGGCGTATTGCTGCAGCCGGCTGCGAAACACCGGGAACAGGGGTTCGACGGCAGCGAAGCGCTCTTCGAACAACGCCGGCTGCGCCAGCCCCAGGCGCAGGTTGTCGCCGATGCTCAGTTCGGCGAAGAGGGCGTTCTCCTGTGCCGCATAGGCCACCCCCTGGCGCGCGATGCTGTGCGGTGCCAGGTGCGTGATGTTGCGCCCGTGCAGGTGGATCGCACCGCCCTGCTTGCCGAGGTAGCCCATGATGGTCTTGAGCAGCGTGCTCTTGCCCATGCCATTCTTGCCCAGCAGGGCTACGGCCTCGCCTTGCGCGATGTCCAGCGACACGCCGCGCAGCACGACCGACGCACGATAGCCGCTGGTAATGCCGTCCAACACCAGTGCCGATGATCTCATTGCGCCTCCGTTGCGTGGGTACTGCCTGAATAAATGGTGTTGACCAGTTCCGAATTGACCACCTCATCGAAACTGCCTTCCATGGCGATCGCACCTTGATGCAGCACCACGATGCGGGTGGCGATCTGCTGCACGAAATCAAGATCATGCTCCACCAGCAGGCAGCACAGCCGGTACTTGAGCGCGAGCGAAGACAGTACCCCGCCGATCTGCGTACGCTCGGCCTTGGTGAGCCCGGCGGTAGGTTCATCCAGCAGCACCACACGGGGCTCCAGCGCCAACACCATGGCCAGTTCCAGCGCCTGCTGCTGGCCGTGGGAGAGATCCCCGGCGACGCTGTCGAGTTTCTCATCCAGACCGGTGGCGCGCATCACGTGCAAGGCATAAGGGGGGAGATGCAGCACGTCCGCACGCCGGAACAGGGCCGGCCGTTCAAGCCGCGCACGGGCGATGCGCAGGCATTGCGCCACGGTCAGTGTGTCGAAGATATTGGCGTTCTGGAACTTGCGTCCCAGCCCGAGGCTGACGCAGGCCTCCGGCGGCAATTGGCCGATGTCGCTGCCGCACAGCGCGATGCTGCCGGCGCTGCGCTCGGCACCATCGCTCATGCAGCGCATCAGCGTAGTCTTGCCGGCTCCATTGGGACCGATCAGCCCGACCAGCTCGCCGGCACGGGCGGCGAAGTCGATGCCGCGCAGCACCTTCAGCGGGCCGAAGTGGCGGGCCACTCCCTGCATGCGGATCGCCTCCGCCTGCGCATCGCCGCCGGTCACGCCGGCACACTCTTCCAGGCCCGGCTGATGCGCGCTTGCGCGGCCCAGGCCAAGGGGGCGCAACAGCAGCGGCACCAGGCCCTGGGGCAGCAGTACGATCACCAGGATGAACGCTGCGCCCAGGATCAATTGCCAGGCAAAGGGCATGCTGCTGCTGAGATAGGCGGTGGCAACGTTGATCAATACGGCACCGATCAGTGGTCCCCACAGGCTGCCGCGCCCGCCCAGCGCGACCCAGATGATGAATTCCGTGCCCAGCGCGAAGCCGGCCAGCTCGGGTGCGACCACGCCACTGAAAGCGCCGTAGCCGAATCCGGCCAGACCGGCCAGTACTGCCATGGCCACCAGCAGCGTAATTTTCACCAGCGAGGTGTTGATGCCCAGATAGCTGCAGCGCTGCTCATTGTCGCGGATGGCGGCGAGCAGGCGGCCGGCATCGGAGCGCACCAGCAAGCAGCCGGCCAGCGCAGCCACTGCCAGCATGCCGCCCGAGATCCAATACCAGGCGTCTAGGGAAAAATCGAAGCTGTCATAACCGGTCAGCCCGGAACTGGAGCCGGTCCAGCTGCCACCCGACAGCAGCAGCTGGGTCAGCACGATGGGCAACACCAGCGAAATCACGGTGGCGAAGAACGGCGACGCACCGCGATAGAACGACAGCCATCCGGCCAGCGCCGCCACCGCTGCTGCTGCAGCGATGGTGGTGCCGATTGCCAGCATGACCGTGACAGGGCTGAAGCCGCCATGCGTGAACACCAGTCCGGCGGAATAGGCACCGATTCCGAAGAAAGCCGACTGGCCGAACGTGAGGTAGCCGGTATAGCCCCACAGAATATCGACGGTCATCGCAACGATGGCCATGAAATAGGCCTTGATGAGGATGTTTTGCAGGTAGGTGTCGAAGATCCACGGCCCGGCAGCCAGCAACAGCAGGCCCACACCGACGAACAGCAAGACGCTGCGCAGAGAATGGCGTACGCGTGCGGCACCCGCCCGTGAGGAAGGTGCGGCGGAAGAAAGAGAGGAGTTACGCACGGGCCAGCCCCTTCGGTCGGATACGCAAGGTCACTGCAGCGAGGACGGCGATGGTGAGACCGCCGAGCACAGGATTGGCGTAGGTGCTGACCAGCACCTGCGCAGCACCGAATACCATGCAGGCCAGCAGCAGGCTCAGGATGGAGTGGCCGGAGATCATTACCAGCATGAAGGCACTGATCAGCCAGGGCAGGCCCATATTGGGATCGACGCTGGAGAGCGGCGTGATCATCGCGCCGGCCAGTGTCCCCAGTCCGGCACCCAGGCTGAAGGTGACGAAACGTACGCGGCCGGAATGGATGCCCAGGCTGCTGGCCAGTTCCTCATTCATGATCACTGCGCGGGTACGCACGCCGAAATCCGTACCGTTGAGCAGCGCCGTGAGCAGCAGGCAGATGCCCAGCGCCAGCGGCACCAGCAACAGGCGGTAGGCGGAGTAGTCGACGCCGAGGATGTTCCAGGTCCCGGTCAGCGGTGCGTTGACGAACTGCACCTCGCGACCGAAGGCCATCACGATCAGCTGGCCAATCACGATGCTCAGTCCCCATGTCGCCAGGATGGCGTCCAGCGGCCGCTTGTAAAGGCGGCGAACGATCACGCCTTCGACCAGCATGCCCACGGCGATACCGGCTACCAGCGCCAGCGGCCATCCCAGCCAGGGATCGAGTTGCAGACGCGTGGTTACGTAACTGGCGTAACCGCCCACGGTCAGCAAGGCCCCGTGGGCGAAATTGACGATCTTCATGACACCGAAGATCATCATCAGTCCGGCGGTGACGACGAACAGCATCGCGGCCGTCGTCAGCATATCCAGCAATAGCGCCATGGCGCTCTCCTCTCGTTTCTCAGGCCGCCGCGGTCATGGCCGCGGCGGCGTTGTTATCGCAAAGCGGTCCTGCCTGCCGCCATCACTTGATGCTCGGGCACTGGTTGCCGGGGTCGACGCTGGCGAAGGTCTCCAGAATACGGATCGATCCGTCGGCCTGCACCTGGCCCAGGCGCATGGAAAGCGGCGCATGATGGCTCTTGTTCATCGCCACCGTGCCACGCGGACCGTTGAACGACACTTCGCCGAGCGCCTTGCTCACCTTGTCGCTGTCAGTCGATCCGGCTTTCTCGACGGCGGCCTTGTACAGATAGAAGGCTTCGTACTGGGGCTCGGACAATTCATTGGGGGTCTTCAGGTCTGCGCCGAATTTTTTCTTCAGCGCGTCCATGAATTTCCTGTTTTCCGCCGTATCGATGCTGGTCAGGTAAGAAGCCGACATGTAGAGCCCGGTGGCGGCATCGCCCATGGTCCTGGCGGTACCCTCGTCAATGGCGAGGTTGCCGTAGGGTAGCGTCAGACCGGCTCCCTTGAGCTGCTTCGCCAGCGACACATTGGGTGCGCCGCCGGCGGTGGCGCTGATCAGGGCGTCCGGCTTGCTGGCACGGATCTTCGAAACTACCGTGGTCCAGTCGCTGCCGTCGATGGGCAGGTATTCTTCGCCGACGACCTTGCCGCCTTTCTGCTCGATGTACTTCTTGGTGAATTCCAGCATGCCTCGGCCAAAGGCGTAGTCGCTGCCGACCAGGAAGAAGGTCTTGGCATTCATGGACTTGCTGAAGTAATCCACTACCGGCGCCACCTGTTGCTCCGGCACCCAGCCGTTGGCGTACATCCATTTATTGCACGAGCGACCCTCGTAGAAGGACGTGTAGATGTAAGGTACCTTGCCGCGGCTGATCACCGGCAGCGCGGCATTGCGTGCGGCGCTGGTTTCCATGGCGATGACGGCGTTGACCCTCTTTTGGAACACCAGCGTATCGAAAGCTTTCTGCGCGCCCACTGCGCCGGAGGCGTCATCGACGATTTCCAGTTCCAGCTTGCGTCCCATGATGCCGCCCGCGGCGTTGATTTCATCGACCGCCAGTTGCGAGGACTGCACTACGGCCGGTGCCACCACGCTGTTGGCACCCGATAGCCCGACCGCCACGCCGATGCGGATGGGCTCGGCGGCGTGGGCCGGCGCAGCTGCGGCAAGCAGGGAAAATGCGACAGCAAATACGCCATGGGGCAGCGCGAAAGTGAATCTGTTCATCATGAACTCCTCAGTCGGTGTGAGTGGATGGATGGAATGGATCCTGAAAGAAAAGCGGTACGGCAAACGGCAAGCGGTTCAGTGCCGCGGCAGCGGCCAACCCGTGCCCAGCATCGGGTCGTAGAGGTCGTCGCGACGGTCGCGCAGCACATGGTTGAAGGGAGTGAGATGGCGTGCCTGGCGCGACTCCTTGAGATTGAGGCTGGCATACAGTATTTGCTCGCCGTCCTCCGGTGCCGGCCCGGCCAGCGGCCAGCCTTGCGCGCCAATGATCACGCTCTGTCCGATGAAGGGCTGGCCGCGCTCGGTGCCGGTACGGTTGGCGCACACGATGGTGAGCGCGTTGCTATGGGCATTGGCCATCGCCAGTGAAGTTGCCATGGCTTGGCGGTTGTCTGGCTGCCCTGGCATCGGTACCCAGTTGGTTGGCATCGCCACGACGTCAGCACCCTGCATGGCAAGCAACCGATACACTTCCGGGAACCAGCCGTCGTAGCAGATCGCCACGCCCAGTCGTCCCCAGCGTGTGTGGAACAGGGGTAATCCCTTGTCGCCAGCTTCAAAGAACAGATGTTCGTCTCCCCACAGATGCAGCTTGCGGTAGACGCCCAGCCAGCCGTCCGGGCCAATCACCACGGCGGAATTGTAGAGCCGGTCGCCCTCGCGTTCGGCGATGCCGGCCACGACATGGATACCGTTGCGGCGCGCGGCGGCCATCCAGGCCTGGGTGGTGGGGCCGTCGGGCAGGACTTCCGCCAAGGCGAAGGCTTCGGCGCGGCTGGCGAAGACATAGCCGCTGTTGACCAGCTCGGGCAAGACCACCAGCTCGGCCCCCTCGGCGGCGGCGCGATCGATGAAGGCAATGGAACGGGCAACATTCTCTTCCTTGCGGCCAATGTGGGGCTCCATCTGGACGCTTGCCACCTTGATCAATGGAAACGAGGGCGGCGAGGTGTTTTCCTGTGACGACATGCGAATCTCCAAAACAAAAAGCCCCTGACTGCGCTTGATGCGCATGTCAGGGGCTTTCATAGCCGGTATGTATGGTCAGCAATATTGCTGGGAGTACTGCCTGGTGGCGTTCCTAGGCAGCGAGGCGATTATTGCATCACTCAAATGAATGCGTCAATACGTGTCATCATTCCTGGCCGTGTCAGACATTACGCGTCGTAAAGACGATGTTGTCGGGGAATGAGAAATCCAGCTGAACTTTTTCTCTTGCCGTGCTTTTATTCGTTGGTCGTACACGGGCAGGGGGAAGGTATTTGAAGCGGTTTCATATCGGTAAAACAATGATTTTTTATCGAGCCAACAACGATGAAGAAGATAATTCTGAACTGCGCCACCGTGGAAACAGAGGATGACTTCTGGCAGCTTTACTGCGAAGTTGTCAAGCCACAAGGTCAACACCGCTTTGGACGGAACGTGCAGGCATTATGGGATGCGCTGTCTGCGGGTGGTCTCGGCTGGCCCGGAGAATGCCAGATCGAACTGATCCATGTGGATGATTTCGCAGAGCGTCATCCTTTCCTTTGTTCAGGGTTGCAACGTATCGCTAAGGACTTGTTGGTGAATGCAGGAGTGCAGATTGTTTTCAGGGGATGAGTCAAGTGATTTGGCGCGGATTAATTGGTATCCTCGCTAGGTATGGGATCATCGCTCACAGTATCGCTTCGAGTAAAAAACATTTCTTCGGGGGAAGGTCAAAGTGAAAAAAGCAGCTGTCGTCTCGGCGTTGTTGGGTCTCGTCTTCAACTCATGTCTGGCTGAGAGTATCGGTCGCACCAACATTAAATTGCCGACGGGAAATTGGCAGACCTTGACTGAGTTCGACGGGAATCTCACCTTTGATCAGCATTCAAAGATGCCGCTTCGTACGCGGGTATTCAAACTCGTAGATGGTTCCGGGAATGTTAACGCACTCCTCAGCGTTACTAGCACCGAGGCTGGACGTGGTAGCCGAATTCGCTGGATCAGCCAGCAGTGCCCCGAGCCCAGGCCCAAATACTTTACGAACGATTTCGGAAGCAACAAGCAGCCTGACACACGTGACTGTCTGGTCGTCAATATTGCATTTGCGCCATTCAAGTTCTACAAGGAAGACGCAGAAGTGCCCCTCGCGCTCAAGCAGCAGAATATTCAACTATTTACCAGCGGTTATTCACTTCGGACACAATATGGCTCTCAGGCCGGAACGTATCTCAGCGTCAACCTGATGACCAACAAGAAGTTTCTGGGGCTGCCCGCTGGCCGGGCTGAAGCTGCTGACCTTCACGAGGTGCCAGAGGCACTTGTAGCTTGGGGCGAGACCCTGCATAACGCAGTCAAGAATTCCGTGAATTCTTTCGAAGGCGGCTTGATGCTTCCGCCGATCGAGTTTGCCAATTGATGTTGCCCTCCATCAGGATCGCAGGCCACGTCAGATCTGATCATGATTTGAACGAAAATTTCAGCTGGAAATGAGCAAGCTACTCCATTTTTATTGCGCTGTCGCATGTGCGTTTCTTGTAGTTTTCCCTGCTGAAGCAACCGCTCTTCTGGCGGACATGCTGATCTACGACGGTGTGGAATCTGCAGTATGGGCAGTCTCTCCCGGGAAACTTGATCTGCCGTACAACGAAAAAGTAAGGGACATGGCAATTGCCGGTAGTACTTGCTCATCTTCCCTTGGTTCTCCCCGCGGAAGGTGGCGGATCGCTGAAGGAAAGCTTTGGCTTGATGGCTTCAGAGGGTGTAGCACCGGTCACGCATCGATCAGCACCATTTATGGAGTCCCGGGACCAATGTGGGCCGATTGGATCAGTTCGGAAGTCGCGACATATCGCGGAAAAACATTATGTTACGGCACATGGGGCGAGGTTGGGATCGCGCAGACGACTCTCATATTCCGCGTCGAGCGAGGACGGATCATTGAGGTGATCGAAAAAGATAATTCACTTGATCCGCGCATTCCAGATTACAAATTACTTGCCTCCTATCTGCAGATACAAGATCCTAAATTTAACGAAAAGGAAGCGGAAGAACTAAGCAGTAATGTGAGCTATTGTCTGCAGGACGCAGCGCTCCAGAAGAGTAATCCAATTGCGGCCTATCTGGCCCCTACCGGGACGCTGCGAGCATCCATTGATATGAGCAATCCGGTGTTCGCCTATAGGGACAAGGAGAGCGGAAAGATAATTGGGATATACGTTGATCTGGCGATCGCGCTGGCCAGTGATTTGAGAGTGCCACTACAGATTGTCCCCGCAAAAACTCTGGATGATTCCGTTTCCGACATCGTGAGGGGTGAAGCGGATTTTGGCTTCTTCCCGACTGGTTTCATCAATGACGAAAAATATGGACTGGGAGATCCCTGGGGCAAATTGCAGGTTACTACACTGTCCGATCGGATTCGGGACTGACCACCAACGCGCAATTGGACAGCGACTCAGTCAGGATTGCAGTCAGTCAGGGTAGCATCTATGAACAATATCTTTCCAGCAAGCTTGTGCGTGCCACTGTCGTACGCATTTCAGATCAGACGAATGTAGTCCAAGCATTTCTCGATAAGAATCTCACCGCGGCAGCGGGAGAGCTGTTTCAGCGGGAGCCGGCCGAGCTGAGGCATCTGAATCTGCGTGTCATTGAACCACCTTTCATGGTTCGGCATCTTTCATTGGGCGTGGCGGTAGGGACGTCGCGTAGAGATGGGGAGGCCGTCAAGGCTTACCTTGTGGACCTCGAACGTACTTTCAAAAGCACTCTTTCTTCTTCGATCAGCCGTCATGAGTTGTCTGATGTGGTGACAGTCGACGATTACGGTCCAGACCGTTGATCTATATCGCTTACATCAAACGAGCCCTGGTTGAGGATGTCAGGCTCAGTCCTTTGGAGTTGCGTAGGGAAAGAAGATATATCGGAATATGAAAAGCTTTTTATTGGTGATCATGTTTTTTTCATGTCCAGTTGTGTATGGGGAGGTAGTTGTCATACCCGATATATCTGGCAAGTATTCCGCCAGAATTCTGATAGATCACTGTGATAAATACGCGTGCCGGGGACGAGCTAGAATCTTCCTGTTCAGGATCGATACACACGAGAAGATTTCAGAGATTGAGTCTGATGATTTTGATATCGCCATCAATACCGGCTCCAGTTCAAATCAAAATTTTCTCTCAACGGAAGAAGATGGAAATATAGTTATTGGAGATTTTGATTTCGATGGACATGACGACTTTGCAGTTCAGGATGGTTACAAGGGGAGCTACGGTTACGCCTCTTACGACGTCTATACCTACGATAAAAAAAGAAAGATCTATTCTCGGAATTCCGCCCTTACTCGCCTTGCAGGTGGAGAGTATCTTGGGATGTTCCAGATAGATAAAAAAAGAAAGCGCTTGCTTGCGTATAACAAGGCCGCAGATGGGATCTTGTACAGCTTTGAGTTTACCTCCAATGGTAGAGGCCTAAAAAAGGTCTGCGAGAAAACTGAAATATGGAATCAGTCAAATGGCATCGTGGAGGTGACGGTCAAACGATTTGCTAAAAACATGTGGGTTACTCGCAAGCGATCTTTCGCAGCTGAGCTCTATGATTTCAACAAGATGGCGGAACCGGGAAGGTGCTCCTTCTTGAATCAGTAAAGCGGTTTCTTCAGTTCTGCATCCGGTGGAAGTCGACACTTACTAAGAGTGCTTAGAACAGAATGAAAAGGGGAAGGCATGGACTGCATCTGAACAGAAGCAGACCTTGTATTTCTCGCGAAGAAAAAATGCCTGCTCCAAAGAGCAGGCATTTTCATTTCATCAGACAGGCGACAGCTCACTGCCACCCATACCGCCTGGCATACCACCCCTTCATCCCCTGGATCAGCACCGCATAGGCGACCAGGATCGCCACCAGCCACGGGAAGTACGACAGCGGCAACGCCGCCAGCTTGAAGTAATGCGCCAGCGGCGTCATCGGGATCGCAATGCCGATGGCCATGATGACCAATGTCATCCCCATCAGCGGCCACGAGGCGCGGCTCTGGAAGAAGGGGATGCGGCGCGTGCGGATCATGTGCACGATCAGCGTCTGCGACAGCAGCCCTTCAATGAACCAGCCGGACTGGAACAGGGTTTGATGTTCCGGCGTGCTGGCGCCGAAGATATACCACATCAGCGCAAAGGTCGTGATATCAAAGATCGAGCTGATCGGACCGAAGAAGACCATGAAGCGGCCGATGTCACCGGCATCCCAGCGCTGCGGCTTTTCCAGGAATTCCTTGTCGACGTTGTCGAAGGGAATCGAGATCTGCGAGACGTCATACAGCAGGTTCTGCACCAGCAGATGCAAGGGCAGCATCGGCAGGAAAGGCAGGAAGGCACTGGCAATCAAGACCGAGAAGACATTGCCGAAGTTGGAGCTGGCCGTCATCTTGATGTATTTCAGCATGTTGGCGAAGGTCTTGCGGCCTTCCAGCACGCCTTCTTCCAGCACCATCAGGCTCTTCTCCAGCAGGATCAGATCCGCCGCTTCCTTGGCAATATCCACCGCCGTATCCACCGAGATACCGATGTCGGCAGCACGCAGGGCCGGCGCATCGTTGATGCCATCACCCATGAAGCCGACCACGTGTCCGCGATCATGCAGCACGCGCACGATGCGTTCCTTATGCGCCGGCGAGAGCTTGGCGAAGACCGTCACCGTCTCCACCGCCTGCGACAGCTCCGCATCGCTCATCTTCTCGACATACGAACCCAGCAGCATGCCCTTGACCTCGAGCCCGACCTCACGGCAGATCTTGGCGGTGACCAGTTCGTTGTCGCCGGTCAGGATCTTGACCTTCACGCCATGCGCACGCAATGCGGCCAGCGCCGGGGCGGTCGATTCCTTGGGCGGATCGAGGAAGGCGATGTATCCGATCAACACCAGATCCGATTCGTCAGCCAGGCTGTAGACCTCCTTGGTCGGCGGCAGGTCCTTGGCGGCCACGCCGACCACGCGCAGGCCCTCGGCGTTGAGGCTGCCGGTGGTGGCGCGGATCTCTTCCAGCAAGGCCGGGGTCAGCGGTACCACTTCGCCATTGACGCGGGCGTGCGAGCACACCGAGACGATTTCCTCGACCGCACCCTTGCAGATCAGCTCGTGGTGATCCTCACGCTCGGACACCACCACCGACATGCGGCGGCGCTGGAAGTCGAAAGGAATTTCGTCGACCTTGCGATAGGCCGAGGCGATGGACATTTCACGTTGCAGCTCGGCGTGCTCCAGCACGGCCACGTCCAGCAGGTTCTTCAGGCCGGTCTGGTAATAACTGTTCAGGTAAGCGTATTGCAGCACTTCGTCGTCGGGTTCGCCGTGGATGTCGGTATGACGTTCCAGGAAAATCTTGTCCTGCGTGAGCGTGCCGGTCTTGTCGGTACACAGCACGTCCATGGCTCCGAAATTCTGGATCGCGTCGAGCCGCTTGACGATCACTTTCTTGCGCGACAGCGCCACCGCGCCCTTGGCCAGGGTCGAGGTCACGATCATGGGCAGCATCTCCGGCGTCAGACCCACTGCCACGGAGAGGCCGAACAGGAAGGCCTCCACCCAGTCGCCCTTGGTGAAACCGTTGATGAAGAACACCACCGGCGTCATCACCAGCATGAAGCGGATCAGCAGCCAGCTGACCTTGTTGACGCCCGCCTGGAAGGCAGTCGGCGTGCGGTCCGTGGCGGTGACGCGTTCGGCCAGCGCACCAAAATACGTGCGCTTGCCGGTGGTCAGCACCACGCCCGTGGCCGAGCCGCTGACTACATTGGTGCCCATGAAGCAGAGGTTGTCCAGCTCCAGCGGGCTGCTGGTATTGAGGTTGCTGGGGGTGACGAATTTTTCTACCGGCAGCGATTCGCCGGTCATCGCGGCCTGGCTCACGAACAGGTCCTTGGCGGCCAGCAGACGCAGGTCAGCGGGGATCATGTCGCCCGCCGAGAGCAGCACGATGTCGCCCGGCACCAGCTTGTGAATCGGTACCTCGACGCGGCGCGCGCCCTTGGGGTGCAGCATCACGTCGAAGTAACGCTGCGCTTCGGCGGCGATCTCTTCGACCTGGTCGTGGCGCATCACGGTCGCGGTGTTGCTGACCATGGCCTTGAGCTTGTCGGCGGCGGTGTTGGAACGTGCTTCCTGCACGAAGCGCAGCAAGGTCGAGACCACCACCATGGTGCCGATGACGATGGCGGCCTTCATGTCCTCGGTGTAGAAGGAGACCGCAGCCAGCAGGGTCAGCAGCAGGTTGAACGGGTTCTTGTAGCAGTGCCACAGGTGGACGTACCAGGTCAGCGGCTTTTCGTGCTCGACTTCATTGGGGCCGCTGTGTTCACGGATGGCATCGGCTTCCGATTCGGTCAGGCCGTCGGGGCGCGATTGCAGGCGCTGCAGCAGGGCCTGGACCTCGCTGCGGGAAGCTTCGCTCAATTGCTCGGCCAGGGTTTGCGGGACTTCCTTGGTGACCGGGGCGCTGCGGAACATGTCCATGCCCAGGCGGCGGAAATGACGGTCCATACCGCGTGCGCGGATGAAGCTGACAAAGGTTTCTTTCAGCAGGTTCAGATTCATGGCGTGCTTCTTTTCTTGTTGGGCCTCGTCCCGTGGACGAAGCGGTTTGCATCGCGTCGGCCTGCAGCACGGCAGGCCGGCATCGGGGTCAGCGCCGTGGACGGCCCCCGCCAAGACGGGCGGCCGGACGCGGCGCGCTGGGTCTTCGCGTGTTCATGATGAATGTGTCTGTCGCATTGCAGCCTCCGCCTGGTTGAGCGGAGACCCTGTCATCGGCACCTGACGGCGGCAACAGACGGGCAGCCGCATGGCGGCTGGCCATGCGGAAGGCGGTGCGTCATGACGCGCGCGGCATCAGGCGAGCCGGCTGCCGGCTCGATGGAGCGGGCAATGCGGTCGCGATGCAGCTGCGTTCTGACGCCGTGTCTGCGGCGGTCGATCGTCGATCTGTCGTTGTGAGGGAATGTCGTTGTCAGCGGCGCTGCTGAAAACCGGCCTGGAAAGACCGCGCGCTGCCGACATGAATTGCCGTCATCTGCCTGGTGCAAGATGACGACAGGATGAAGTCCTGCTGAAATCCTTGCTGAGGCTTAACCCGGAATTAACCGGCAACAACTGTCACCCGAACAAGTGCCCATGAGAGGGACTCCAAAAAATGAGAACGGGCGAATTCTACGCCCGCCCGGAAAACAGGGTCAAGGCAAATTCGCCCGCGTTGCCGAAAATTTGTGCATCTGCAACAAGATGGAGCGGAAGCTTTCTGCTTCACAGCGAGGATGGTGAAGCGGTATTTCGCTGCTCTGGACGCTGCTGTGCAGCACCGATTCTCGCCGGGTGAGCCTTGTCTTCCATGGTGTACGGCCTATACTCGAAACGAGGCAAGCCCGAACAGAGTACGCGCAGCTACCCCGCGCAAAACCAATAAACTCGACCAGGAGACGCATCATGCCCAACCTCATCATGAACAATCTGATGTTCTTCATCCCCATGGCGCTGGCGGGTTTGTTGCTCTGCGGCGAGGTTCCGGTGGCGTCACGGATGGTCCGAACCAGTTTGAGAGCAGTGGGCGCGGTCTTCGGCGCACTGCTCGCGCTTTTAGTACTGGAAGCACTGCCAGTGCTAATTTAGCGGGCTTTCTGCGGCCCGCTTTGCCGCTCGTTGCGGCAGTGGCCGGGGCATCGGCGCAGGCATTTTTTTAGGGAAGTACGCCTATCATTCCGTCATGCCGATCGCCCCGCCTTGATTTCCCTAGGTCGATGTTTTCACAGTGGTCTCGTGGCGGCCCCGAAAACATCGGCCTTTTTTGCGTCCATCGCTTTCGTGGTTTCTTCCCGGCGTGCCTATACGCAGCAGGGTGGCGGCGGCTGATTGGGCATGCGCGGCGCGCGCTCCAGCGCCGGATCCCAGGCCACCAGGCGATCGCGCCCGCTTTCCTTGGCGCAGTACATGGCGTGGTCGGCGCGTTGCAGCCAGACGAAATGAGCGTCCATGTCCGCAGAGAAGGGCACCAGTCCGGCACTGACCGTACAACCGTATAAATTGTTTTCATCATTTCTGGTGCGCGCCGCTTCGATCACCCGCTGTGACAGCGCCAGCGCATCGGCTGGCGACACGTCGCGCAGGATCACGCCGAATTCCTCACCGCCGTAACGTCCGATGGCGTCCTGCTCGCGCAGCATGGTCCGCAGCAGGCGTGCGAAGTTGCGCAGCACCTCGTCGCCGATCAGGTGGCCCCAGGTGTCGTTGATGCTCTTGAAGTGGTCCAGGTCCAGCAACAGCAGGAAGGTCTGGTGCTGCGCGGAGCTCTGGCGGTGCAGGCGTTCGAATTCGCCCAGCAGCAGGCTCTCCCAGTAGCGGCGATTGAACAGCAGCGTGAGCCCATCGAGCTGGCTGACGATCTCGAACTGGCGTGAACGATCGGCCAGCTTCTTCGACATCAGATAGGTCGACTGCCCCAGCGCGAGGGGATAGAGCATCATCATCGGCAGGCAGGCGAGGATGGTGGTCAGGTCCGATTGCGGCTGGAAATGCGCGCCCAGCAGCCACCATCCCAGCACGCCAGCCACCAGGCTGGCATACAGGCCGCGCATGAACAGGCGCAGTCCGCCGGCGGCAATATTGTCCATCGACAGCATCGAGATGATGACCGCACTGGGCACCAGGTTGCCCTGCAGCGCTGCAATCCAGAAGCCGCCAAAGGCGGCGTCGATCACCAGGTTGCGTCGTTCGGCACGATACGGGATCGCCGCCCTGAGGGCCCACTGGCGCGCCAGATGCGGCCACAGGTAGCCATGCACGCCCAGCAACAGCCACAGCGACCAAGGCACGGGATGCTGCAGGAAGCCGGCGGCGACGCAGAAAAATCCCACGCCAAGGCCAATCACCCGCAGACGGTAGATGCGCTGCACGAAGCGCACGCCCTTGCCGGCCAGCGCCGCCTGGCTCGCCTCGCCAGAACGCGCGGGACGCTGGCGCAGCAGGGCGATCGGATTGAGTACGTCCAGCAGCAAGGCCAGCAGGCGTGCAGCGGGCGGTCGCGGGGTGGGGCAATCGGGATTGGAGGGGGAGGACATGTTCATGTTTTTCTTTCGTCTGGTCCGCGGGTGATGTCAGCCGGGCCAGCGGTCGCCGGAGTTTCTGGTACGCACGATTACATGCAAGCGATGATTATCAGTCACGCAGCGTAACGCCATCTGGCGGCTGTTCGCAAGCCCGCTCTGCGCTTGCCTTGACCGGGATCTTGCGGGCACGGGGAACCGTTTCCGCCGGGCATTGGTCAGTGTCAGGCCGGGCCGTTCACATCGCGTCTTTCAAGCAGGATGAGAACAGACTCTAGTGTCGCATGGCAAGGTGACGCGCCGATGTCGTCATCGCCGCCTGCTGCACCGACGGCCGGTCATGCATCCCCTTATAATGCCTGCTCCTCATTTCCGTCTCCATCATGTTCCGCTTCCCCCGTCTCGTGAAGTCTCCCCGGCTTGGCCTTTCTTCGTTGTGGCTGGCGCTGCTGGCCAGCAGTGTCGCCCCTGTCGTCAATGCGCAAGGCCTGCCGCCGTCGGTGGTGGGGGCGCTGCGCGTGGCCCATATTCCCCAGCAGAATACCGGCGTCGTGGTGGTCGATGCCGACAACGGCAGGCGCATGCTGGCGGCCAACAATACCGGGCAGCCGTTCAATCCGGCCTCCGTGATGAAGCTGGTGACCACGGATGCCGCGCTCGAAATCCTCGGGCCGACCTATACCTGGAAGACCCAAGCCTACATCGATGGCACGCTTGCCGGTGGCGTGCTCAATGGCGACCTGATCCTCAAGGGCGGGGGCGATCCCAAGCTGGTGCTGGAGAATTTCTGGTTGTTCCTGCGCCAGCTGCGCGCACGCGGCATCAAGGACATTCGCGGCAACCTGGTGCTGGATCGTACGTATTTTGCGGAGTCCAGCTATGACCCCTCGCAGTTCGATGGCGATCCGCAAAAGCCATACAACGCCGGCCCCGATGCCCTGCTGATGAATTACCGCACCCAGGCTTTCCGTTTTGAGCCGGATGCCGCCAGTGGCGTGGTCAGCGTGAGCATGGATCCACCGATGGCCGGCATCACCGTCACGCCGCCGCGCTTGTCGCAGGAGCCCTGCGGCGACTGGCAGGGCAAGCTGAAGATGAACAACGACCCCAACGCCGTCAGTTTCACCGGCAGCTACAGCGCCGACTGCGGGCCGCGCGTATGGTATGTCCATCCGTATCGCATGAACAATGTGCAGTATGTAGGCGCGAGTTTTGTACAAATGTGGGCCGACCTCGGCGGCAGTTTTGCCGGGCGTGTGGTCAACGGTCAGGTCACGCCTTCGGCGCGGCTGATGGTGGAAGTGCAGTCGCCGCCGTTGCCGGAAGTCATCCGCGACATCAACAAGTACAGCAACAACGTGATGGCGCGCCAGGTGCTGCTCACGCTGGGGGCGGAGATGACCGGGCAGCCCGGTGATACCGTCAATGCCGCGCGCGCGGTGCGCGGCTGGCTCAATGACAAGGGCATCGATACCAATGGCCTGGCCATCGAGAACGGCGCCGGTCTTTCGCGCGTGGAGCGCGTCACGCCGGCGCTGCTGGCCAGCGTGCTGGTGCAGGCCTACCGTTCGCCGCTGATGCCGGAATTCGTGTCCTCGCTGCCGCTGGTCGGTTACGACGGCACCATGCGCCGTCGCCTGAAGACGCAGAGCGTGGCGGGGCAGGCCCACATCAAGACCGGCACGCTCAATGACGTGCGTTCGATTGCGGGCTATGTGCAGGCCGCCTCGGGCAAGACCTATGTGGTGGTGTTCCTGATCAATCACGCTGCTGCGCCCAATGGGCAGCAGGCGCAGGATGCCTTGTTGCAGTGGGTCTACGAAAACGGTTGAGATGAAGAACGGGCGGCTTCAATCGCAGCCGCCGCCTCCACCATCACCCCCTCCGCCGCCATCCCCGCCGCCGCAGTCGCCCCCGCTTCCTCCGTCAGAGCCACTGCCGGAGCTGCTGACGTCGCCGGCCCAGCCAGCGCCGTTGCTTGCAGGAACACCCGGTGAGCTATAGCGTGTCTTGCTGTAATAGGAGGGAGCGCGATAATGCACTGGCGGCTGCGGCCGGGGCATCACGCGGCGCATGATCATGCGCAGGAGCAGCAACAGTGCGGCAAGCGCCACCAGCCAGAACAGTATTTTCATGGCATCAAAGTAGCAAGGGTTTGTCCGAGAGTTCGTTGTGCAGCTCGTCGCGGCCCCCAGGGTCGCGCGGCAAGACCTTCGCCAGGATGGCGTGCAGGCTGGCGAGTGCCTGCAGTGTGCTGGCCTCGTATTGGCCGGCGGCATATCCGGCAGTCATCTGCTTGCACACCTGCTGCCATTGCTCCCGCGTGACGCGGGCGTTGATGCCGCGATCAGCCACGATCTCGACCTTGCGGTCGGCCAGGTTGAGATAGACCAGCACGCCGCAGTTTTCTTCGGTATCCCAGATGCGGTAATGCGAAAACAGCTCGTGCGCGCGCTGCCGCGCGCTTTCGCCGCGTCGCACTGCGCCCAGCGTGAGTGCGGCTTCGACGATCACGCGCACTTGCGCGCGATGCTGCCGCTCACCTTCGCCGATGCTGGCCTGGATCGCCTTGAGGGTGGCAGAGGGGAAGATGCGCCGTGCCGCCGCACGCGTCATGCGCAAGTGGCGCAACATGCGCGCAAACAGGGAAGGGGATGCGTTGTTGTACGCCATGTCACCAGTCTCCCGAGGCACCGCCGCCATCGAATGTGCCGCCACCGCCGGAGAAGCCACCACCGGATGATCCGCCAAATCCACCACCGAAGCCGCCGCCACCCGAACGCGAACCGCCCCGTCCGGAACTGGCCTGGCGCAAGGCCTCGTCGACCAGGCTGCCGATGATGACGCCGGCGGTCGTGCTGCCGCCGCGTCCCCAGTCATTGCTGTTGAGCGCGTTGCGGCTGCTGCGGCGCGACTTCAGCAAGACCGTGAAGAACACCACCAGGAACAGCCCGATCACCATCAACGTGATCCATCCACCGCCATCATCAGTCTGCACCGCACTGGACGAACGCTTGGCCGGTGGCAGCTTTTCCTGTTCCAGCAAGGTGGTGATGGCCGTCACGCCTGCCGCCAGGCCGCCATAGAAATCGTTCTGGCGGAAATGCGGGGCGATCACGTCTTCCAGGATGCGTTTGGATTGCGCATCCGTGAGGCTGCCCTGTACCCCACGCCCTGCTTCGATGCGCAGGCGGCGCAGGGATTTGGGATTGTCCTTGGCGACGATCAGGATCACGCCGTCATCGACGCCCTTGCGGCCCAGCTTCCAGGCGTCGGCCACGCGGATGCTGTATTGCTCGATGGCTTCGGGGGCGGTGGAGGACATCAGCAGCACGCCGATCTGGCTGCCGGTGCGCTGTTCGATCTCGGCCAGAACGCCTTCGAGGGCCTGGCGCTGCTGCGGCTGCAGCAGGTGGACCTGGTCGATCACGTGGGCCGACAGCGGTGGCACCGGCACCAGGCCGTCATCGGCACGGGCCGGGGCGGCCAGCGCGATCCACGCCAGCAGCCAGCAGGTCAGGAGCAGCTTGCGCATGGCCAATCGGGGCTCCCGTGCTTATTTGCCGAAGTTGACCGCGGGCGCGGTCGAAATGGCTTTTTCGTTTTCTACCGTGAACGAGGGTTTGACTTCATAGCTGAACAGCTTGGCCGTGATGTTGGTGGGGAAGCTGCGCGCCAGGATGTTGTAATCCTTCACAGCGGCAATATAGCGCTGGCGGGCTACGGTGATGCGGTTTTCGGTGCCTTCCAGCTGGGATTGCAGGTCGCGGAAGCTGGTGTCGGCCTTCAACTGCGGGTAGTTCTCGGAGACCGCCATCAGGCGCGACAGCGCCGACGACAATTGCCCCTGCACTTCCTGGAATTTGGCGAAGGCCTTGGGGTCGTTGAGCACTTCCGGGGTGATCTGGAAGCTGGTGGCCGCAGCGCGGGCGCGGGTGACGGCTTCCAGGGTGTCCTTCTCGTGCGAGGCATAGCCCTTGACGGTGTTGACCAGGTTCGGGATCAGGTCGGCGCGGCGCTGGTACTGGTTGACCACTTCGCCCCAAGCCGCCTTGGTGGCTTCATCCTTGGCCTGGAATTCGTTGTAGCCGCAGCCGGAGAGGGTGAGGGCCGTCATGGCAATGGCCAGCCAGGCGAAGAGTTTTTTCATGTTGTTTTCCTCGTAGCAAAAAGTGAAGCAAAGGGAGCGCATGAGACCATGCAAACCTCCTGAAGTGCCCGATGTTCCGTGAAAAACCCTGAACATCAGTCAAAAATCGAGGTCTGGACAGGCCGGCGCGCTACAATAGCGCATCTTTCAGTTAAAGGCATCACCGTGACATTCATCGAGAAACTCAACGCTGCGTGGACTTCGCGCAATTCCCTGCTGTGCGTCGGCCTGGACCCCGACCTCAAGAAATTCCCCGCCGAGCTGCAGGGCAAGCCGGACGCCATCTTTGAATTTTGCCGCGCCATCATCGATGCCACCGCCGAAGCCGCCTGTGCCTTCAAGCCGCAGATCGCCTATTTCGCCGCGCTGGGCGCGGAAGAGCAGCTGGAGCGCATCTGCGCCTACCTGCGCAGCAACTACCCCGAGATCCCGCTGGTGCTCGATGCCAAGCGCGGCGACATTGGCGCCACCGCCGAGCAGTATGCCCGCGAAGCCTTCGAGCGCTATGACGCCGACGTCGTCACGGTCAGCCCCTACATGGGCTGGGACTCGGTCTCGCCCTATCTGGAATGGAAGGATCGCGGCGTGATCGTGCTGTGCCGCACCTCCAACGCCGGTGGTTCCGACCTGCAATTCCTGGAAGTCGATGGCAAGCCGCTGTACCAGCACGTGGCGCGCCTGGTGGCCGAGAAGTGGAATACCAATGGCCAGTGCGGCCTGGTGGTCGGTGCCACTTTCCCGCACGAACTGGCGCAGGTGCGCGCCATCATCGGCGACATGCCGCTGCTGGTGCCGGGCGTGGGTGCCCAGGGGGGCGACGTGCAAGCGACGGTCACCTCCGGCAAGACGGCCTCGGGTACGGGCATGATGATCAATTCTTCACGTGCCATCCTCTACGCCAAGCCGGAAGCGGGTGAAGATTTCGCCGCTGCGGCGCGCCGGGTGGCCATCCAGACGCGGGACGAGATCAACCGCTTCCGCTGAACCGCGCAAGCAGAGATGAAGAAAAAGGCGGCGACTCCATGGGAGCGCCGCCTTTTTCTTCATGTTCGCCGCTTCAATCTGCCAGAAGCTTCAGCAAGCCCTTGAGCGAATGTTCCACGGTCTGGGCCCGCACCTGCTGGCGGTCGCCCTTGAAGACCAGGCGTTCGGTATAGGTCTTGTCGCCCACGCGCCAGCCGAAGCAGACGGTGCCGACCGGCTTGCCCGGTACTGCGCCGCCGGGGCCGGCGATGCCGGTGGTGGAGACGGCCACGTCCGAGCTGCTGTTGGCCACTGCCCCTTCGGCCATGGCACCGGCGATTTCCTCGCTGACTGCGCCATGCTGGGCGATCAGGGCTTCGGAAATATCCAGCAATTCGTTCTTGGAAGCATTCGAATAGGTCACGAAACCGCAATCGAACCATTCCGAGGATCCGGCGATTTCAGTGATGGCGTGGGCGATGCCGCCACCGGTACAGGATTCTGCAGTGGCCAGGAGCAGGCCTTTGGCTTTGAGGGTGTGGCCGACGCGGGTGGCCAGGTCCAGGGTGCTGTCCATGAGTGTCATCCTCGGCTGTGCCGCAGTCTGCGCAGGGTGGCGGGCGCGCTGCGGTCGGTTGATCAACGACGTGCGTGAACTAGCATACTCCGATGTCAGGAAATGTTGTATCGGACAAGCTCCGATTGTTCACTTCCCGTTACCAATAAGTGCGCCAAAACGCGAACACCAGCAAGGTGTAGAAGGCCGCCACGATGTCATCCCACATCACGCCGAAACCGCCCTTGAAGCGCCGGTCGAACCAGGCGATCGGGGGCGGCTTGATCATGTCGAAGAAGCGGAACACCAGGAAGGCCGCGAACTGCGTCTTCAGGCTGGCCGGCATCACCAGCACCAGCACCAGCCAGAAGGCGATGATCTCATCCCACACCATGCTGCCGTCATCGGGCGAATTGAGCGCCTGCCCGGTACGATGGCAGGCCCAGATGCCGATGATGAACCCGGCCGCAATGATCACCAGCCAGTTGGCCGCCGTGAAGACGTGCGGCCAGCGTGTCGACAGCACCACGTAGGACAGCCATGCGAAGAGCGTTCCGGCCGTGCCCGGCATGATGGGCGAGAGGCCGCTGCCGAAGCCTTGGGCGATCCAGTGGGCCGGATGCGCCAGCATGAAGTGCGGGGTCGGCTTGCGTTTGCGGGGAGAGGCCGAAGGCGGCGGCGGGAAGGGCGAAGAAGCTGGGTTCATGAACGGAAATGATCGAAGGAATCCGGTGTGTCCTGCAGCGGTTCACCAGCGGCATCCAGCAGCCGCAGACCGGCCTGCGCATCGATCTGGCCGATGCGGGTGACGGCGGTGCCGGCGGACTGGGCCGCCTTCAGGACCGCCTCGCGCTGGCGCGCCGGGACAGTGAAGCAAAGTTCGTAATCGTCGCCACCGGACAAGGTAAAGCGGCGGCGCAGGTGCAGGTCGCGCTGCTGCAAGGCCGGGCCGGGCGGCAGGGCGTCCACGTCCAGCGTCGCCCCTACATGTGAACGATCGAGGATGTGGCCGAGGTCGCCCGCCAGGCCATCGGAGATGTCGATGGCGGCATGGGCTATGCCGCGCAGGGCCAGACCCAGCGCCACGCGCGGGGTAGGCGCATGCATGCGCGGGGCAGCCAGCTGCAGCGCTTCGCTGTTGATGTCGAATTCCTGGCGGTAGCCGGCCAGTGCCAGACGGGCATCGCCCAGCGTGCCGGAGACCCAGATGTCATCGCCCGCACGGGCAGCATCGCGGCGCAGCGCCTGTAACGGTGGCACTTCACCGAAGACCGTGATGCTGATGGTCAGCGGGCCCTTGGTGGTGTCGCCGCCGATGAGCTCGCAGCCATGGGCATCGGCCAGCGCCAGCATGCCCTGCGAGAACGGTGCCAGCCAGTCAGCGCGGGCTTCCGGCAAGGCCAGGGCCAGCGTGAAGGCGATCGGCTGCGCGCCCATGGCGGCCAGGTCGGAGAGATTGACGGCCAGGCACTTGTGGCCCAGCAGCAGGGGATCGGCATCCGGGAAGAAGTGGCGGCCTGCCACCAGCATGTCGCTGGAAATGGCCAGCTGCATCCCCGGGGCCGGTGTCATCAGCGCGCAGTCGTCACCCACACCCAAGGCCGTGCGGCTGTCAGGAGCGGGCGGGCGGCTGAAATAGCGCGCGATGAGTTCGAATTCGGAAAGCATGGCGCGATTGTAACCAATCCGTCACGGCTTCAGGCGCACAATATCCCGGCGACGATGCATGTTGCGATGCAGCGCAAATTGCCTGGATGTGGCGTTACGGCAGGACGCAAGTGAGGCGAGTGAAGGGATAGGGGTTTTCCCCAATACCGGATATGCAAGGGCGGTGTCAGCCTCTCGTACGGGAAATCAAGCTGCCCGCAACTGCGCACATCAGGCGACAACTGGTCGTCATCTGGCCCCGGAAAGGCCATGTTCGCGGTCATCACGGGTTTGGGGTGACAGGCCGCAAAGCCAGTCCGGAAAAGGCTTTGCGCGGAGCAGCATGAGCCTGGCGGCCTATGATTGAAGGCCGACCTCTGCTAGAATCGACCCCCTTCGCAAGTCAACTAGAGAATACAGAGTATGGATTCGATGATCAGTAAGAAAGAAGAAGTGCGTCAGCAACTTCGTCAGGCAGCGCTGGATTACCACGAGTTTCCGACCCCGGGCAAGATCGCGGTCACGCCCACCAAGCTGCTGACCAACCAGCGTGATCTCTCCCTCGCGTATTCTCCGGGCGTGGCGGCGGCCTGCGAAGAAATCGTCGCCGACCCGCTCAACGCCTTCCGCTACACCGCCCGTGGCAACCTGGTGGCCGTGATCACCAACGGTACCGCCGTGCTGGGCCTGGGCAACATCGGTGCGCTGGCTTCCAAGCCGGTCATGGAAGGCAAGGGCGTGCTGTTCAAGAAGTTCGCCGGCATCGACGTCTTCGACATCGAAATCAATGAAACCGACCCGGACAAGCTGATCGACGTCATCGCGGCCCTGGAGCCGACCTTCGGCGGCATCAACCTGGAAGACATCAAGGCACCGGAGTGCTTCTACATCGAGCGCAAGCTGCGCGAGAAGATGAAGATCCCGGTCTTCCACGATGACCAGCACGGTACCGCCATCATCGTCGGCGCGGCCATCCTGAACGGCCTGAAGGTCGTCAACAAGGACATCAAGAACGTCAAGCTGGTGGTCTCTGGCGCGGGCGCAGCGGCGCTGGCCTGCCTGGACCTGATCGTCGACCTCGGCTTCCCGATCGAAAACATCTTCGTCACCGACCTGGCCGGCGTGGTCTACAAGGGCCGCAAGGAACTGATGGACCCGGACAAGGAACGTTTCGCCCGCGAAACCGACGCCCGCACCCTGGCCGAAGTGATCCCGGATGCCGACATCTTCCTGGGCCTGTCCGCCGCCGGCGTGTTGAAGCCCGAGATGGTCAAGCAGATGGCGGCCCGTCCGCTGGTGCTGGCCCTGGCCAACCCGACCCCGGAAATCCTGCCGGAAGAAGTGATGGCCGTGCGTGACGACGCCATCATCGCCACCGGCCGTTCGGATTATCCGAACCAGGTCAACAACGTGCTGTGCTTCCCCTACATCTTCCGCGGCGCGCTCGATTCGGGTGCCACCACCATTACCCGCGAGATGGAGATCGCCACCGTCCACGCCATCGCCGAACTGGCCCAGGCCGAGCAGTCCGATATCGTGGCCTCGACCTATGGCATCGCCAACCTGTCCTTCGGCCCGGAATACATCATTCCCAAGCCCTTCGACCCGCGCCTGATGATCAAGATCGCGCCGGCCGTGGCGCGTGCTGCCGAAAGCTCCGGCGTGGCGGCCCGTCCGATCCAGGACATGGATGCCTACATCGAAAAGCTGGAACAGTTCGTCTACCACAGCGGTACCTTCATGCGCCCGATCTTCCAGGTCGCCAAGAAGGCTGCCGAGGCCAAGAAGCGCATCGTCTACGCCGAAGGTGAAGAAGAGCGCGTGCTGCGTGCCGTCCAGGTGATCGTCGATGAAAACCTGGCCAAGCCCATCCTGGTGGGCCGTCCGGAAGTGCTGGAACAGCGCATCAAGAAGTTCGGCCTGCGCCTGCGTGCCGGCACCGACTTCGAGGTCATCAACCCCAACTTCGACAACCGCTACCGCGATTACTGGCAGAGCTTCCTGGAGATGTCGCGCCGCAAGGGTGTCACCGAGCAGTACGCCAAGCTGGAAATGCGCCGCCGCCATACCCTGATCGGCTCCATGGCCATCCACAAGGGCGATGCCGACGGCATGATCTGCGGCACCTACGGCACCACCCAGCTGCACCTGCACTACATCGACCAGGTGCTGGGCAAGCGTGAAGGCGTGAACGTTTATGCCGCGATGAATGCGGTGATCCTGCCCAATCGCCAGCTGGTGATGGTGGACACCCACGTCAACGAAAACCCCAACGCCCGCGAGCTGGCCGAGATCACCATGCTGGCCGCTGAAGAAATGCGTCGTTTCGGCCTGCATCCGCGTGCTGCACTGCTGTCGCATTCGAACTTCGGTTCCAGCAACAGCGAATCGGCCCGCAAGATGCGCGAAGCCCTGGCGATCCTGCGCGAGATCGCGCCGGACCTGGAAGTCGATGGCGAAATGCACGGCGATACCGCGCTCGATTCCAAGCTGTTGAATGCGGTGATCCCGGATTCGCCGTTGAAGGGTGACGCCAACCTGCTGGTCATGCCCAACATCGACGCCGCCAACATCGCCTACAACCTGCTCAAGACCGCATCGGGCAACGGTGTGGCCATTGGCCCCATCCTGCTGGGTTGTGCCAAGCCGGTGCATATCCTGACCCCGTCGGCGACGGTGCGCCGCATCATCAACATGACAGCCTTGTGCGTCATGGATGCCTTGTCCGAACGCTGATCGCAGCCTCGGTCGGACCGTAAGACCGTAGACCGCAAGACCTTGAAAGCGGCGCATGTCGAAAGACATGCGCCGCTTTTCATTGTCTGCGTGGCTGGATTCCCGGACATGCCGCGCAGCAGCATTCCGGGAATCCGCACCGGCTTGGCGGGTTCTTTTTGGGTGATTTTGATAAAACCGTTTGCAATCAATGGCTTGCGATCTGATTGCCCAGCTTTTCGTGCTGGCACGAAGCCTGCAATATGAACATCAAAACAAAAAAGCAAACACGGAGACAGACACCTGATGCGCTCCTGGCATCGTCTTCACGCGCCTGGTCCCGCTGGCCTCTGCGTTATGCCTTGTTCCGGTTCTATCAAAGCAAGATGACCCGCCGCACGCCGCGTCCATCGGATGGGCCTGTGGCCATAACAGGAGATCTCCATGAGTGTCACCCCGCAAAGCAGCGCGCCCAGCACCACCAGCACGCCCTTGAGCGCCACCGAATACCGCAAGCGTATCTTCGCCATCCTCGGCGCCTCCTCCGGCAACCTGGTGGAATGGTTCGACTTCTATGTCTATTCCTTCTGTGCGATCTACTTCGCGCCGGCCTTCTTCCCCAAGGGTGACGCCACCAGCCAGTTGCTGAACACGGCGGGCGTGTTTGCAGCCGGTTTCCTGATGCGTCCCATCGGCGGCTGGCTGTTCGGCCGCATCGCCGACAAGCACGGCCGCAAGACCTCCATGCTGATCTCGGTCCTGATGATGTGCGGCGGCTCGCTGGCCGTGGCCGTGCTGCCGACCTACGCCACCATCGGTGCCTGGGCACCGGCGCTGCTGTTGCTGGCGCGGCTGTTCCAGGGCCTGTCGGTGGGCGGTGAATACGGCACGTCGGCCACCTACATGAGCGAAGTGGCGCCTAATGGCCGCCGTGGCTTCTTCGCCTCCTTCCAGTACGTGACCCTGATCGGCGGGCAGTTGCTGGCCGTGCTGGTGCTGTTCGCCATGCAGCAGTGGCTGACCAAGGCCGAGCTGATGGCCTGGGGCTGGCGCATTCCCTTCGTGCTGGGCGCGGTCGGTGCGCTGGTGGCGATGTATCTGCGCAGCTCGCTGGCCGAGACCTCCTCGGCCGGTGCCCGCAAGAAGAAAGAGGCCGGTACCCTCAAGGGCTTGCTGCAGCACAAGCGCGCCTTCCTGAACGTGGTGGGCTTCACCGCCGGCGGCTCGCTGATGTTCTACACCTTCACCACCTACATGCAGAAGTACCTGGTCAACACCGCCGGCATGGACCCCAAGGTCGCCAACGGCGTCATGACCGGCGCGCTGTTCGTCTACATGATCCTGCAACCGATCTTCGGTGCCATCTCCGACAAGATCGGCCGCCGCAACTCCATGCTGTGCTTCGCCTTCTTCGGCATGGTCGGCACCTTCCCGATCCTGCATTTCCTCAAGGACGTCTCCAGCCCCGGCGTGGCCATGGCCCTGGCCATCCTGGCCCTGACCATCGTCAGCTTCTACACCTCCATCAGCGGCCTGATCAAGGCCGAGATGTTCCCGCCTGAAGTGCGTGCGCTGGGCGTGGGCCTGTCGTATGCGGTCGGTAACGCCATCTTCGGTGGTTCGGCTGAATTCGTGGCGCTGTCGCTGAAGTCGGCGGGCGTGGAATCGGCCTTCTACTGGTACGTGAGCGCACTGTGCCTGGTGGCGCTGATCATCAGCCTGCGCATGCCGGATCCGCAACGTGACGGCCACCTCAAGGGCGATGTCGCCATGAATCCGGATGACGAGCACGGCGAGGCCGATCCCGCTGCCGGCAAGCTGCACAAGCCGGCCTGACCGGTCCTGGCCCGCGCGCGGCTGCCTGCGGTGGCGCGCGGCGCGTTATCATGACGCCTCCAACGCGGCGCCCTGCGGGGCGCCGCGCTGCTTTTGACCCTATCCTTCATGCGCGCGCGACGAAACCTGCTGATCTTGACCCTGTTCCTGGCGGCCACCTTGCTGGTCTGCGGGCTGACCTATCGCATCGCGCTCGGGCGCGCCGAGAGCGATCAGCAGAACCAGGCCGCCGCGCAATTGCAGATCGCCGCGCTGGACCTGGAGTCGATCCTGCAGAAATATGAAGCTTTGCCCTTTGCCCTGGGCTTCCAGTCCGATGTGCGGCAGGTCTTGCAGCATCCCGAGGATGCGCTGTCGGTGGATCGGCTCAATCGCGCGTTCAAGACCATCCAGCAGCAGTCGCGTGCGGTCAATATCTTCATGCTCAACCGCCAGGGGGTGACGCTGGCTTCCAGCAACTGGGATGAAGAATTCAGTTACGTCGGCCGTGACTTCGGTTTTCGTCCTTACTTCCGCGAAGCCATCCTGGGCAGGGCGGGGCGCTTCTACGGCATCGGCAACATCTCCAGCGAGCCGGGCTATTTCATCGCCCAGCCCATCTATCGCCGCCAGGAGCAGGCCGAGGGTGACCTGCCTATCGGGGTGATGGTGGTCAAGGTGGACCTGGCCGAGTTCGAACATACCTGGCGCAGCAGCAGCGATCCGATCACGCTCACCGATGCCGGCGGCGTGGTGTTCCTCAGCAACCGGCCCGAATGGAAGTACCACAGTCTGCAAGCCCTGAGCGCGCCGGTGCAGCGCGAGCTGGAGGGCACCCATCAGTATGCGGACCTGCCCATCACGCCGGTCTCGACCTTGCCGCCGGCCTTGCAGCGCGGCTTCGGTACCCACGTGTCGCGGCCTGTAGGACGGCTGGGGTGGCAGCTGATGCTGTTTCCTTCGCAGGCGCGCATGCAGCGTTCGGCCATGCTCTCGGCGATGGCGGCCGCGCTCTTCATGGTGGCGCTGGCCATCTCGCTGCTGGCCTGGTACCAGCACCGGCGTCGACTGCAGGAGCGGCTGGCCTCGCGCAACGCCTTGCGCCGCGCCGCCGAGGAACTGGACCAGAAGATCGCCCAGCGCACCCAGGAACTGACTGCGGCCAACCAGGCCATCGCCGCCAAGTACGCCAAGCTGCAGCAGACCGAGAGCCTGTTGCGCACCACCCAGGACGAACTGGTGCAGGCTGGCAAACTGGCCATGCTGGGCCAGATGGCCGCCGGGATGACGCATGAACTGAACCAGCCGCTGGCCGCCATCCGCGCCTTCGCCGACAACTCGGTGAAGTTTCTGGCACGCGGCCAGAACGCGCAGGTGGCTGAGAACCTGGAACACATCAGCCACGCCAGTGCCAGCATGGGCAAGATCATCGGCCAACTGAAGGGGTTTGCACGCAAGAGCGGGCAAGCCGTGGCGGCCGTCGACTTGCGCCACGCGGTGGAGGCATCGCTACGGCTGCTGTCCAGCGACTTCGAGAAGCAAGAGGTCGAGACGCACATCGCCATGCCGCTGGCTGTGCATGTGACCGGCGACGCCGTGCGCACCGAGCAGGTCATCGTCAATCTCTTGCGCAATGCGCTCGATGCGGTGGAAGAAGCGCCCCGCAAGTGCGTCTGCGTGATCCTGGAGGTCGACGCAGAGCGCCAGCAGGCCGTGCTGCGCATCCGCGATTCCGGTGCCGGCATCGCCGATGAGGTAGTGCCGCACCTGTTCGAGCCTTTCTTCACGACCAAGTCGTCGAGCAAGGGGTTGGGACTGGGGCTGGCGATTTCCTCGTCCATCGTCCAGGCCATGAATGGCCAGTTGAGCGCACATAATCACGAACAGGGCGGCGCGGAATTCGTGGTGCGCCTGCCGCTGTTGAAGACGGAGAATGAATCTGATGGATAACCCCGCCGCTGCTCCCAGCGCCTTGCTGATCGAAGATGAACAGGCCGTGCGCCGCGCCACTGCCCAAGCCCTGGAGCTGGAAGGTTTTACGGTGACCGCCTGCGCCAGTGCCGAAGAGGCGCTGCCGCTGCTGACCCGGGATTTCCCCGGCGTACTGGTGACCGACGTGCGGCTGCCGGGCTGGTCGGGTTTGCAGGTGCTGGCCCATGTCATGCACATCGATCCGGATTTGCCGGTGATCGTGGTCACCGGCCATGGCGATGTCAGCATGGCGGTCGAGGCCATGCGCGCCGGGGCCTATGACTTCGTGGAGAAACCCTTCGGCTCGGACAGCCTGTTGGAGATCGCCCTGCGGGCCCAGGAGAAGCGCAGCCTGGTGCTGGAGAACCGTCGCCTGCGCGAAGCCTGGGCACATGATCCCGAGCTGCCGCCGTTGGTGGGCCAGTCACCGGCCATCGAGCGGGTGCGCACGCTGATTCGTAGCCTGGGGCCGGCCGATGTGGATGTGCTCATCAATGGCCAGACCGGCAGCGGCAAGGAAGTGGTAGCGCGCCAGCTGCACGCCGCCAGTGGCCGCAAGGGGCCGTTCGTGGCATTGAACTGCGGGGCCTTGCCGGAGACCGTGTTCGAGAGCGAAATCTTCGGCCATGAAGCGGGGGCCTTTACCGGTGCCCAGAAGCGCCGCATCGGCAAGCTGGAATATGCCAACGGCGGCACGCTGTTCCTGGATGAAATCGAAAGCATGCCGCTGGCCCTGCAGGTCAAGCTGTTGCGCGTGCTGCAGGAACGTCGTCTGGAGCGGCTGGGAGGCAATGAATCGGTGGCCATCGACTGCCGGGTGGTAGCGGCCAGCAAGGCCGATCTGCTCAAGCTGTCGGCCGAGGGGCAATTTCGCGAAGACCTGTATTACCGTATCGGTGTGGTTTCCATCGACCTGCCGGCGCTGAACCAGCGCAGCAGTGACATCCCGGTCCTGCTGGCGCATTTCTGCCAGGCCGCAGCGGTGCGCTACCGGCGCGAGGTGCCGCCGTGGACGGCGGCGCAGATGCAGCAGTGGCAGCAGCGCGACTGGCCGGGGAATGTGCGCGAGCTGCGCAATTTCGCCGACCGCTGGGTGTTGGGTGTAGAGCAGATTGCGACCGCTGGTGTACTGCCATCGCCGACGCTATCGTTGCCGGAGCAGGTGGAGCAGTTCGAGGCCGGGCTGATCGCCGCCGCGCTCAAGGACAGCGAGGGCAGCGTGGCGCAGGCGGCCGAGCGGCTGGGCATTCCGAAGAAGACGCTCTACGACAAGATCCGCAAATATCAGTTGGCCGGGTCTTGATCGTCCTGTGAGCAGGTAAAAAAACGCCGCTGCGGTGAGGATCCGCAGCGGCGTTGTGCTGTTCAGCAGAGCTTGCGACGCAAGCATTGCGAGCAGGGTCCTGCTCAGTCCTTCTGGTATTGCGGCGAACGCGGGCCATACAGCAAGCCGTTGTTGCCACCGGCACGCAGCAGGCGGTTGCTGGTCACGCTGGCCATCTTGTAGCTGGCGTCGGTGGTGGTGCTGATGATCTGGTTGACCACGGCCGAGAGCAGTACACCCAGCAGACCATTGTTCTGGTTCTGACGACCTTCCGCACTGGAAGCGCTGGCCGACCCCTGCCACAGGGTCTTGCCGGAACGCAGGTCGACCAGTTTGGCCTCAGCCGACACCACCGTATCGCTCTGCACCACCTTGTAGGAGGTGCCATAGTCGGTGATGTTGATGTAGAGCCCGGCGTCGGCGCCGAAGATCTCACGCAGCTTCTTGACCGGCACCTCGTGAATGTCGGCCGCGTTGGCCAGGCCGTTCTGCTTGAAGGTCTCGCTGGCCAGCGAGACCGGGATCACGTAGTAGCCCGATTCGGCGAGCGGCTGGGTGGCCTGCGCCAGCATGCCGTAGGGGGCGATGACTTCGGAAGAACTGTTCATCGGCGGCAATACCAGGATCGAGGCCGGACGCGCCGCCTTGAACTCGGCATAGTCATACGGCTTTTGCTTGGTGGCGCAGCCCGAAGCCAGCAATGCCAGCAATACGGCGCCAAGCGCCTTGAATTTGTTCAGCATCATTTGCTCAATCCCTTCTTGTAGTTGCGCATCAGGAAGTCCATGTAAGGCGCCGATTCCGGGAACAGCGTCTTCTCGGTCTGCAGCTCGTGGATCAGCTGGTCTTCCTTGCCGATGGAGGCGTACAGCATGCCCAGGTGGGCGTGGTAGCCGGGGGGCACGGCGTCGTTGTTGGCGCGCATCTTCTGCAGGTTCTCTTCAAGCGCGGCGATTTCGGCGGCATTGCCGTTGCCTTCGGTCTTGAAGTGTTCGTACAGCTGGTCCTGGTAATTGCCCCAGCCATAGAGGGATTTCTGCTGGTGATTGGCGCAGCCGGAGAGGGCCAGCGCCAGGCCGAGGGCGAACCCGGCAGCGAGTTTCTTGTTCATCATGGTCGGTCTCTTGCGTTCGTGGGAGGGGCTCAGGGCTTCCATGCGCCGGAATCGATACCGGTCACCAGGTTCTGCACCGCTTCGCGGATGGCCAGGTCAAGCACCTTGCCATTGAGCGTGGAGTCGTAGCTGGCGGTGCCGCCGAAACCGACGATCTCGCGGTTGTCCAGGCTGTATTCGCCTGCGCCTTGCGCCGAGTACACCACCTGCGAGGTGTTCACGTCCACGATGTTCAGGGCGACCTTGGCATAGGCCACCTGCGACTTGCCACGGCCAAGGATGCCGAACAGCTGGCGGTCGCCGGTTTCCTTGCGGCCGAACTCGGTGACGTCACCGGTGACCACATAGTTGGCACCCTTGAGGGTTTGCGTCTGTTTGTTCAGCTTGGCTTCCTGCGCCAGCTCGCCCATGTTGTCACGGTCCATCACGGAGAAGCGGTTGCTCTGCTGCAGATGGGTGATCAGGATGGTCTTGGCCTGGCCGCCCAGACGGTCCACGCCATCCGAGAAGATGCCGCGCAGATAGCTGGAACGGTTGTCGAACTTGCCGACGGCGATCGGGCTGCGCGCTCCCTGGTAGGCCTGTTGCGCGCTGGCCACCTGGGCCACCGGCAGACTGCGTGAATTCTCCGTGGCGCAACCCCCCAGCGCCGTCACCATGGCAACTGCCGCCACGGTCGTGACATACCTGCTAAACATAGTCTTTTCCCCGAATTGTTGATGTCGACAAGGGCAGCCCGACTGCCCTTCGATTCATGTTGATGCTCTCGAAAGTGTCGCACCTTGCGTGCTGGCAAGTTTCGAGGCGGCAATTTTATCAGTAGACAAGAGGAAAAGATGTAGAAAAATCGCTATTTCTTGATGAAATTTAACGGAAAAGCAGATCCCTTATCATGCTGATCACGGTCCGTGCGGGCCCGCATGATGGCGGGTGATATCATCCGCCTCACGCGGACGCCTGGCGTCCATCTTCATCAAGAATCAAGGCTATTCCCCACATGCGCGACATCATCAATGGCTTCCTGCGTTTCCAGCAGGATGTCTTCCCTTCCCGCAAAGAACTGTTCAAGAGCCTGGCCAACGGCCAGACGCCCACCACCCTGTTCATTTCCTGTTCCGACAGTCGCATGGTGCCCGAGCTGGTGACCCAGCGCGAACCGGGCGACCTGTTCGTCATCCGCAATGCCGGCAACATCGTGCCGTCCTTCGGTCCGGAGCCGGGCGGCGTGAGCGCCACGGTGGAATACGCGGTGGCCCAGCTGAAGGTGTCGGACATCGTCATCTGCGGCCACTCCGATTGCGGCGCCATGACGGCCGTGGCGACGTGCGCCTGCCTGGACCACATGCCGGCCGTGCGCAACTGGCTGCATCACACCGATGCCGCCCGGATGATCAACGAGTCGCGCCACCACGAAACCGAAAAGGACCGCATCGACGGCATGGTGCGCGAGAACGTGATTGCGCAACTGAACAACATCCGCACCCATCCCTCGGTGGCCGTGGCGCTGGCACAGGGCCGGCTGGGGCTGCATGGCTGGGTCTACGACATCGAGAGCGGGTCCATCCTGGCGCACGATACGGCGACCAATACCTTCGTGCCGCTGGCCCAGCATCCGGCAGCCAGCAGCAACGACTGACCTGCCTTGAGAAAGGCGCTGGTCAGAGGTTGAGCATTTTCATGCTGGCCTCGGTATAGCGCTCCCCGGCGGCTGCTCCGCGCGGGAAGACGGCCTCCAGCGCCATCAGGTCCTGCGCAGAAAGCTTCACCGAGAACGCGCCCGCGTTCTCTTCCAGATAGCGTCGGCGTTTGGTGCCGGGGATCGGCACGATGTGCGGGTCCTGGGCCATCACCCAGGCCAGGGCCAGCTGGCTCGGCGTGCAGCCATGCCGGGCTGCCATTTCCTTCACTTGCTCCACCAGCCGCAGGTTGCGGGCGAAATTCTCGCCTTGGAAGCGCGGATTGGTGCGGCGGAAATCATCCTCGGCCAGATCCTCGAAGCGTTGCAGCGCGCCCGTCAGGAAGCCCCGTCCCAGCGGGCTGTAGGCCACGAAGCCGATGCCCAGTGCGCGGCAGGTGGCCAGCACCTCGGTTTCCGGATCGCGCGTCCACAAGGAATATTCGCTTTGCAGCGCCGTCACCGGATGCACCCGGTGCGCCCGCTCCAGCGTGGCCGACGAGGCTTCGGACAAGCCGATGTAGCGGATCTTGCCGGCCTGCACCAGGTCGGCCAGCACGCCCATGGTGGCCTCGATGGGGGTGTTCGGATCCATGCGGTGCTGGTAGTAGAGATCGATGGTCTCGATGCCCAGGCGCTTGAGGCTGCCTTCCACCGCCTGGCGGATATAGGCCGGACTGCCGTCGACGCCGCGCGCGGAGGGATTGGCCGGATCGCGCCGGATGCCGAACTTGGTGGCGATGAAGAACTTGTCGCGACGGCCCTGGAGGGCGCGGCCGATCAGTTCTTCATTGGTGTAGGGGCCGTACATGTCGGCCGTGTCGAGCAGGTTGATGCCCAGCTCCAGGGCGCGGTCGATGGTGGCCAGCGATTCGGCGTCGTCGCGCTGCGCATAGAAATCGCTCATGCCCATGCAGCCCAGGCCGATGGCCGAGACCAGCGGGCCGTTGCTGCCCAGGCGGCGGGTACCCACGTGGGATTCCGGTTGCAGGTGAGAGGTGAGGGGTTCGGTCATGGTGCCATCCTTTCGGGGGGAGGAGCGTCGGCCTTGCTGCTGGGGAGTGCGCGGGCAGGTTCAGCACGGGCGTCTTGCTCCAGTTCGTCGTACAGGACCAGCTTGCGCTGCAGGACGGCCAGGTTCTCCTGCAGCTCGGCCAGGGTGTGTTGGACGCAAAGCGTATGCGCCTGCAGCATGGCTTTGCGTTCTCTGACGCTTTCCAGGGTATTGCCCTCGCGGCGCAGCTCGGCGTAGCGCAGCATGGCGCGCACCGGCAGACCTGTCGCCTTGAGCTTCTTCAGGAAATCGATCCAGTTCAGGTCTTCCTGGGTGTAGCGGCGATGGCGGTTGTCGCGCCGTTCCACCGGATCGAGCAGGCCGATGCGTTCGTAGTAACGCAGGGTATGCACCGACAGGCCGGTGGCGTCGGCCGCTTGGGCAATGGTGAGGGAAGTCGTCATGGCAGCCAGTCTAGAAGTTGGAGTGCGCTCCAAGTCAAGCGCTGTCTGCCATTATCGGCATTCAGATCGGAGTGCGCTGGTGGCGGCGAGTTCAAGGCCGCGCTTGCTGTGGGCGAGCGCCTTGGCAGCCAGTACAATGCGCGCTGCCTTCCTTTCTGTTTCGGAGAATTCCCGCATGCATATCGACGCCGCCACCCAACTCCTGCTCGACGCCCGCCACAGTGGTCTGGCCCTGGACTGGCGCCGCCTGGCCGTCGGCGATGCCGAGATCGCCTACGCCGTGCAGGACGCTCAACTGCAACGCCTGGGGCCGATCGGGGGCTGGAAGGTCGGGAGCAAGGGGGATGGCAGCCTGCCAGCTTGTGCGCCGCTGCCGGCCTCCGGCGTACTGGCCTCGGGAGCGCCATTGCGCGGGCCGCAATGGCGCATGCGCGGTCTGGAAGTGGAGTTGGCCTTGCGGGTCGGGCGTGATTACCATCCCGGCGATCAAGTGCCGGATGAGGCCGAGTTGCGCACGGTCTTTGACGCCATCCTGCCGGCCATCGAAGTGGTGGAGACGCGCCTCGGTCATCCGCCCTGTACCAACCCCTGGGCCGGCATGGCCGACCTGCAAAGCCACGGTGCCCTGATCATCGGTGCCGCCCAGCCGCTGCCGGCTACGCTTTCGTTGCGCCAGATCGCGGCCAGTCTGCACATCGACAGCCAGGAAATCACCCGCAGCACCGGCGGCAATCCGGCTGACCTGTGGCCCATGCTGGGCTGGCTGGCGCTGCATTGCGCGCGCCGTGGCCAGCCATGGCGCCAGGGCCAGGTCATCACGACCGGCTCCTGCACAGGGCTGCAGCTTGCACGCGCAGGGCGACAGATCGAGGGTGCGCTGGAGGGGATCGGTGCAGTTTCGTTCAGTTTCGCCAGCTGAACAGCAGCAACTTTTTACGTCATGAGCTGACCGATCAGGCGGCCCACTTCTGCATGCACCGCATCACGCCGGGCATCGGTGGCCGCATTTTCGGTGAGATAGACCGCAAACAGCAGCGGTGCGCCTTTCTCTGTCCACACCACGCCCACATCGTTGGCCGTGCCCAGCCGTCCCGTCCCGGTCTTGTCGCCGACCTTCCAGCCCTTGGGCAGGCCGGCGCGCACGCGCTTGTCGCCAGTCTGGTTGGCCACCAGCCATTGCGCAAGCTGCTGGCGCGAGGCAGGTGTCAGCGCATTGCCCAGCACCAGCTGGCGCAGGTCCGCAGTCATCGCGGCCGGAGTGGTGGTGTCGCGCGGGTCGCCGGGAACGGCTTCGTTGAGCGTGGGCTCATTGCGATCCAGCCGGGTCAGGTCATCGCCCAGCGACCGCACGAAGCGCGTCATGCCGGCGGGACCGTCCATGCTCTCCAGCATGAGATTGGCGGCGGTGTTGTCCGAAAGAGTGATGGCGGCCTCGCACAGCTGTGCCAGCGACAGGCCATCCCCGCCGGTGTGCTTGCCGGTGGTGGGCGAGTAGGGCACAAGGTCCTGCTGGCGATAGACGATACGGCGCGCCAGCTGCTCCTTGCCCTCGTCCACGCGACGCAGCACGGCGGCCGCCGCGAGGAACTTGAAGGTACTGCACATGGGGAAGCGCTCATCGGCACGATAGCCCCAGTGGCGGCCGCCGGCGGTATCGACCAGCGACACGCCCAGACGCCCGCCGATATCGGCTTCCAGCCGCGACAGCGTGGCGGTCAGTGCGGATGAGTCCACAGTTTTACTTGCGCCTTGCAGGCTGGCCGCCCAGCTGCGGCTGATCAGGCCGGCACCGGCCAGCGCGGCGACGGACAGAAAATGACGTCGTCCAGACATGGATACTCCTCGATGAATGATGGCAACAGGGCTGCATCATAGGCAGTAGTCGCGGTGCTCACAATTCACGATAATTGGACGCAAGCCCAAGAAAAACTGATGCCTGGAGTGTTCATGTACCTGCCCCTCAATGCCTTGCGCGCCTTCGAAGTCTCGGCCCGCCATCTCTCCTTCACGCGCGCCGCCGAGGAATTGAGCGTGACCCAGACCGCCGTCAGCATGCAGGTCAAGAATCTGGAGCAGCGGCTGGGCGTGACCCTGTTCCGTCGCCTGCCACGCGGCCTGGCCCTCACCGACGAAGGGCTGGCGCTGCTGCCGGTGGTGGCGCAATCCTTCGGGCGCATCGCCGATGTGCTGGCCCAGTTCGAAGATGGCCGGCGCCGCGAGGTGCTCACCGTCGGGGTGGTCGGAACGTTCGCCGTGGGTTGGCTCATGCCGCGCCTGCGCGAATTCCAGCAGCAGCATCCCTTCGTCGACCTGCGCCTGCTCGCCAACAACAACCGTGTCGACCTGGCCGGTGAGGGGCTCGATTATGCGATTCGTTTTGGCGATGGTGCATGGCATGGCACCGAGGCTGAACGTCTGTTCGAAGCGCCACTGGCACCCATGTGCGCACCGGAGATTGCCGCGCGTTTGCGCACGCCCTCCGACCTGGCGGCCGAGACGCTGCTGCGGTCCTATCGCAGTGACGAGTGGCACCGCTGGTTTGCGGCCGCCGCTGCGCCTTGCCCGCCCTTGCGCGGCTTCGTATTCGACTCCTCGCTGGCGCTGGCTGAAGCGGCTGCGCAAGAGGCCGGCGTGGCGCTGTTGCCGGTGATGATGTTCGAGCGCGAATTGCGGCAGGGGCGGCTGGTCTGCCCCTTCGAACAGCGCATCGTGCTCGGTGCCTACTGGCTCACGCGCTTGAAGTCACGCCCGCAAACCGCCGCCATGGCGGCTTTCCGGACATGGCTGAAGGTGCAGGCAGGCTGCGTGTAGGGTTGACTGAAGTGATGATTACGCGCAACAACCACAGCCATGTCAGAGAAATCCTGATAGACGCGCGGCCTGCATGCACCTAGAATAAATGATATAAACAATTTATACGGTTCGTGCCGGCCGTATGAGTCGACACCATGGACAGACCGGCACTGGCAGAAAACCTTCGGGAGCCTGCCATCAGTCAATAGTGAAAGGGGGTAAGTCATGCACTACTTCGCACAACTCTATCGCAAGCTGGTTGATTTTCTCAATGACTCCAGTGAACTCGACACCGGTTCGCACCGCGGTGCGCCGCATTGCTGCAGCCTGTATTCGGGCTTGTCGAGCATGTCGCAGGAAGAGCAGCGTCACTGACATCGCGAGTCATTGACTCGTCACGCCTGCCTCACCTGCCGACCCGGGCCGCGCCAGCGCCCCGGGTTTTTCTTTGTCTGCACGGACAACACTGTACGTTTTGGAGATTGCATCGTTTCTCTAACGAGTGTCATCAGGAATTTTCCGCTAATCAATCCGCTCAAGATGTAATACAGTCGGGCCACAAGCCGGGGCGATGTCGCGGCGAAGCAACTTCACTCAGGCTCAGATGACACAACTCAAAAAAATCAGCGTCGACGACTTGGCCGTGGGCATGTATTTTTCCGGTTTCGATGGCCCCTGGATCGACAATCCGTTCTGGCGCAGCAAGTTCCTGATCGAGCAGGCCGCAGACATCAGCCGCGCCCGCAGCGCCGGCTTTGAGTTCTGCTGGATCGACGTCGCGCTGGGCCGGGATGTCATTCCGGGTAGCGCCGTCGAAGCAATGGACGTGGCCGCAGAACCGCGTGTGAAGCCGGTGCCGCTCACGCCAGAGGACGAGTATCGCAACGAACTGAGCGAAGCGCTGCGGCTCTACGAGAGCGCCAAGGTATCGACGCAGCAGATGTTCCGGCAGGCGCGCCTGGGCAAGACCCTGGATGTCGCGCAATGCCAGGACCTGGTGGAAGAAATCGCCGCCTCGGTCACGCGCAATTCGAATGCCCTGCTCAGCATCATCCGCTTGAAGCGCGCCGACGAATACACCTACCTGCATTCCATTGCCGTCTGCACCATGATGGTGGCCCTGGCACGCACCCTGGGCATGGACAATACGGCCTGCAAGGAAGCCGGACTGGCCGGCTACCTGCACGACGTGGGCAAGGCCTTCATTCCGCTCGACGTGCTCAACAAGCCCGGCAAGCTGACCGATCAGGAATTCCGCATCATCCAGCGCCATACCACGCTGGGCTATGAATACCTGAGCGGCTTCGCGGGTGTGCCGGATTATGTGCTCGACGTCTGCCTGCATCATCACGAAAAGATCGATGGCACCGGCTATCCGGGGCGTCAGCAGGGCAACCAGATCGATCTGTATTCGCGCATGGCGGCGGTGTGTGACGTGTATGACGCCATCACCTCCGACCGCACCTACAAATCCGCCTGGGATCCGGCAGAATCGCTGGCTCGCATGGCCAGCTGGAGCGGCCACTTTGATCGCCCCATCTTCCTGACCTTCGTCAAGACGCTGGGGATCTATCCCATCGGATCCATCGTCAAGCTGCGTTCAGGCCGCACAGCACTGGTGATTCGCCAGAATCACAAGGACCTGACCAAGCCGGTGGTCAAGGCGTTTACGACGGCGCTCTCGATCGAATCGCTGGAGAGCGAGATCATCGATCTGTCCTCGCCGGACCAGGATGATGTGATCAGCGAACGCAGCGGCCAGGACTGGATCCGCAGCAATGGACTGGTGCTGGATTCGCTCAAGGCACTGGTGGAAGGAAACGAGCGACCGGGTGAGCCGGGGCATCAGGGGCAATAGTTGTTTGAGGGCGAAACCCCGTTGCGCGCCTGCGCACCGGGGTTTTTTATTGCAGGCAGTAGCTGCATTCAGCGGGTGCCGAGGATGTGCGCGATGCGTTCCTCATTGGCCGGATGGCTGGACAGGTAACGTGCTGCCGGACTGTCCTTGCTCTTGCCCATGTCTTCCAGTTTCTCGAACACCAGCGCCAGTTTCTGGCGCGGCAGGCCATTGGCCTTGAACATGGCGATGGCGTAATCATCGGCCTCGCGTTCGATATCGCGCGAATACTTCAGATCCAGCAAGACCGTCGGGATGTTGGCCAGGACCGCCGAGACATCGCCGAACAGCAAGGTGGCCGTGGCCGCGATGGCCGAACTCTGGATCAGCCGCCGCATCAGGTGGCGCCGGTGCACATGCCCCAGTTCATGGGCCAGCACACCCATGAGGGCGTCATCATCATCAAGCAGCTGCACGATCTCATCGGTGACCACGATCTGGCCCGAGGGCAGGGCGAAGGCGTTGGGACCGATGCGGCTCTTGCGGAACACGATCTGGTAGTCGGGCGCATCCGCCATCGGCGCGGTCAGGGCACGAAAGCGCGACGTGATGCCCTTGGCCCGCTGGGCGTCGAGCTGGCTGGGGGCCAATACGTGCTGGTCGAGGAAGTCCAGCGTACCTTGACCGACCTGGCGATCCACCGCCACCGGCAGGATGGCCGTGATGCCCTGCGCGGCCAGCGGCAGCAGGTACAGGTAGCTCAGTACCACCACCGCGACCAGCGCCGCGCAGGCCGCCAGCGCATGCCGCCAGCTTTGCTGCAAGCGGACCACCAGTGAATCCCGGTGGCCGGTTTCATGCAGCAAGGCGCTGAAGGCCGCCCCATCGATGATTTCCAGATAGGCACCGTCAGGGAAGCTGACCTTGCGCGCTGCCCGGTTCAGGCGCTCGGAGACGCGCAATTGGGCGATCGGACAGTCCCGCTCCACCTCGCCGCGCACCTGGGCCATGCCATCGCTGACGTCCAGCGTCACCTGGTAACGTTTTGACGTCTTGCCATCGTAGTAGGAAGCGGAGACCGTCATGGCTTACATCGACAGATCGAAGTCGAGCAGGTCGCCCAGGCCTTCGCCGGTGGCCGAGCCGGGTGATTCGCTGGAAGCGATGAAGTCATCCAGGCTGCCCGCCGGCAGCAGCGTCACCGACTCGATGCGGTAGCGCATCATGCGGATTTGCGCGAAGGGGGTGAACAGCCCCAGCGTGAACGCGATGCCGAGCACGTTGGTGAGCAGGATGATGGCGGTGCGGCCCCAGCGCATGCGGCTTTCGAAGCGATGTTCGCCCAGGCGCGTGTTGTTCCACACCAGGTTTTGCAGCAGCGTGATCCACAGCGGAATGATCAGGAAAGACCAGGCATACAGGGCGAACAACATCAGCCCGAACGCGGCGATCGAGCCCGCACCCGACTGCACCGACTGGAACAGTGCCACGCCGCCAAAGCCGACCACGATGAGCACCGAGCCGGCGATCCAGCCGCCGATACCGGCCGCGAAGGCCAGATAGAACGCGCCGACCGAACCGTGGAAGGAAAAGTGGGTGGCACCGAAGCGCGCTTCATTGTGCTGGAAGCGCTTGAAGCGCTGCGCTGCCATCGGCATCAACAGGCCCAGGCTGAAACCCGACATCATGGGCCACAGCAGGAAGTTCTTGAATGCGCCGCCGAAGCTGCCGCGAAAACCGAAGCGGATGCCGCGATAGCTGGTGTTGTAGAGCTTGAACTGCAGACTGCGCCAGATCAGCCAGGGACTGGCCAGCATCAAGGCCAGCGCGGCAATCAGGCCCAGCAGGAGGTTGATGTAGCCGGCGATCTGGTACGCCACGATCAGCACGACGGCCAGGATGCGTCCCTTGAGGATGGCGACGGGGTTGCCGTGATAGTCGAAGCTGGCCCCGGCCACCGAGGTGTTGTCGTAGAAGTAGCGCAGCCGACGCACTTTGGCCCAGGCCGAATAGATGCCCAGCGTAACGATCGACAGCAGCAGGTTGACGATCCAGATGCGGAAATATTCGGAGCCGCGTCCGCTGAAGGTAAAGGCCTGCGGTGCACTGTGGTCGGCCGAGTCACGCAGGGCGGTCGCGAAATTGCCGGGCGCCGCCGGAACGGAAGGCGAGGGAAGGGAAGATTCAGGCAAGTCAGGATGATCGTTCATGGAAGCTCTTGTATTGGTCGTTGTATGGAAGAGGTCTGCCGATGGGGTCGGGCAAGAATCCATTGCTCGCAAGTAAAAGTCAAGTTGTCGCTGATCACCACGCTGCTTGTATGGATGTTGTAGGGACCGGCCTCGCATTTGTTCGTGCTTCACTGGTCTGACCTTCTGCAGAAATGCACTGTTTGTGCGAACATTGCTGCCCGAACGCGGTCAAGGCAAGGGCGTGGCTGAGCTGGAAACAGCACGGCCATGCAGCAGCAATTGCCCCTGTGATTCATCTTCGCGCCAAACAAAAGTTTCCTGAACGCCGCCCGGTCTCCACGCCGGGCGGCGTTTGCCAACCAAAGGAGCCACCATCCATGTCCACGTCCTGGAACACCGCCGCCATCGCCGAGAAGCTCGGCATCCCCGTCGCCGACCTCGGCATCGAGACCATCGCCCATAGCGCCGATGGCATCGATTACGAAAGCGTCCTGCTCTACAACAAGGCACAGCCGCCGGTGTCGGGCGTGCTGACCATCCCCAACTATTTCGGCCTGCGCCAGCAGGCGCTGGAAATCGCAGCCACCACCATCGGTGCCGGCCATGCCATCCTGGTGGCCGACGTGTTCGGCAAGAGCCTGCGTCCGACCAATCCGGACGAAGCTCTGGCCGCCATCCTCCCGCTGAAGAAGGATCGCGCCGAACTGCGCAAGCGCATGCACGGCGTGCTGAAGGTCTTGCGCGAGCAGACCTTCGTCAAGCTGGATGCAGGCAAGCTGGGCGCCAGCGGTTTCTGCTTCGGCGGCACCGCTGCGCTGGAACTGGCGCGTGATGGTGCGGACGTGCGCGGCACGGTGTCGCTGCACGGTGCGCTCGATACCCCGGCCCCGGGCGAGAGCAAGGTCAAGGGAGCGGTCCTGGTGCTGCACGGCGTGCAGGACCCGTCGGTGCCGCGCGATCAGGTCAATGGCTTCATCGACGAAATGAGCGCGCTCAAGGTTGACTGGCAACTGGTCAACTATGGCTTGGCCGGCCACTCCTTCACCGATCCGGATGCCAACCATCCCGGCTTCTTCTACCACCGCCAGACGGCAGAACGCGCCGCGGTCGCATTGCAGGCCTTCTTCGGCGAAGTGCTGGCCTGATGTCTTGAAGCAGGGCGGGGCCGATGCCCTGCCGAACTGATTCATCCACCTGTGCAGCGGTGCCCGGAGCCGCTGCACAGGCAGTCTCACGATAACAAGAAGAGAGTGCGTCCGTCCGGTACGCAGGGGAGCGTTCATCCTTGCCGCGCCGCTCGCGCCAGCATCCTGCATTGCCCTCGTCAAATCCCACGTCCAAAGGATACTCATGTCACAAGATAAAGAGCCCAGGCGGCGCTTCCTGCGCCAGGTGTTGGCCATCGTCCCAGCCGCGACCACGCTAGGCGGAGCCACCACCGTTGCGGTCAGCCAGCCGGCAATGGCCGACAGCAGCGAACCCGGCAAGCCCCGCGCCTACACGCCCACCTACTTCACCGCGCCTGAATGGGCCTTCCTCAACGCCGCCGTCGATCACCTCATCCCCTCCGACCAGTACGGTGCCGGTGCGCTCGAAACCGGCGTGCCCGAGTTCATCGACCGCCAGATGGAAACCCCCTACGGCGCCGGCAAGCTCTGGTACATGCAAGGTCCCTTCCACCCGGACAGCGTGCCGGAACTCGGCTACCAGCTCTCGCTGGTGCCGCGCGACATCTACCGCCAGGGCATCGCTGCCTGCAATGACTGGTGCAGCAAGAACCATGGCAAGGTCTTCGCCGAACTCGACAAGGCCAAGCAGCTGGACGTGCTCAAGATGATGGAAAGCGGCAAGATCGCTTTCGATACCGTGCCCGCCAAGACCTTCTTCAGCTTCATGCTGGGCAATACCAAGGAAGGCTATTTTGCCGACCCGATGTACGGCGGCAACCAGAAGATGGGCGGCTGGAAGATGGTCGGCTTCCCCGGTGCGCGCGCCGATTACGCCGACTGGGTCGATCAATACAACGTCAAATATCCATACGGCCCCGTGTCGATTCTGAGAGAGAAGGGCTGATCATGGCTATCAAAAAAGACAAAGTGGATGTAGTGATGGTGGGCCTGGGCTGGACCGGCTCCATCATGGGCATGGAGCTCACCGAAGCCGGCCTGAACGTGCTGGCGCTGGAACGCGGCGACATGCGTGACACCAACACCGACACGCCTTATCCGAAGGCCGTCGATGAACTGAAATACTCCGTGCGCGGCGCGCTGTTCCAGGACCTCTCGCGCGAGACCGTGACGATTCGTCATACGCTCTCGGATGTGGCCGTGCCCTACCGCCAGCATGGTTCCTTCCTGCTGGGCGATGGCGTGGGCGGTGCCGGTTTCCACTGGAACGGCATGATGTACCGCAACCTGCCCGAAGAGCTGGAAATGCGCACGCACCACGAGCAGAAATACGGCAAGAAATTCATCCCCGAGGACATGACCATCCAGGACCATGGCGTGACCTACAAGGAGCTGGAGCCTTTCTACGATTTCTCGGAAAAGGTCATGGCGGTTTCCGGCAAGGCCGGCAATCTCAAGGGCCAGATCGTGGCCGGCGGCAATCCGCTGGAAGGCGAGCGCAGCGATGAATTCCCGACCCCGCCGCTGCAGTACCAGTACAGCGCTTCGCTGGTCGAGAAGGCCATGCGCGACGTCGGCCACCACCCTTATCCGGCCCCCGCGGCCAATGCTTCGCAGCCCTTCACCAATCCGTATGGCGTGCGCATCGGCCCCTGCAATTACTGCGGCTTCTGCGAAAACTACGGCTGCTACATGTATTCCAAGGCATCGCCGCAGACCACCATCCTGCCCGTACTGTTGAAGCGCAAGAACTTCGAGGTACGCACCAAGGCCCAGGTCATCAAGGTCAACCTGGATGCCTCCGGCAAGCGTGCCACCGGCGTCACCTACATCGACGCCCAGGGCCGCGAAGTCGAGCAGCCCGCCGACCTGGTCCTGCTGACCGCCTTCCAGACCCACAACGTGCGCCTGCTGCTGCTCTCGGGCATCGGTAAGCCCTATGACCCGGTCTCCGGCGAAGGCGTGGTCGGCAAGAACTTCGCCTACCAGTACAACGGCGGCATCAACGTGGTCATGCCCAAGGGCACGCAGTTCAATCCGTTCATCGGCACCGGTGCCGGTGGCGTGGGCATGGATGACCTCAACGCCGACCAGTTCGATCACGGTCCGCTGGGCTTCATCGGCGGTGCCTCGATTCGTCACGTGCGCTATGGCGGTCGTCCCATCAAGCAGGCCGGCACCATGCCGGGCGAGAAGGTCCCCAACTGGGGTTCTGAATGGAAGGCCAGCGTGCAGGATGCCTACCAGCGCACGCTCACCATCGGCATGTCCGGTTCGGTGATGGCGTATCGCGATTGCTACCTGTCGCTGGATCCGACCTACAAGGATGCCAATGGCCAGCCGCTCTTGCGCATGACCCTGAACTGGAAGGAGAACGAAGGCAAGATGCTGACCTACATCGCCGGCGAGATGGAGAAGGTCGGCCAGGCCATGAATCCGGAGAAGGTCGTCAAGGCGGTACGCAAGACTGGCTCGTCGTGGGATACGCGGGTCTATCAATCGACCCACCTGACCGGGGGCGCCATCATGGGCACGACGCCCAAGAACAGCGTGGTCAACAAGTACCTGCAAAGCTGGGATGTGCCCAACGTGTTCGTCTACGGCGCTTGCGCCTTCCCGCAGAACATGGGCTACAACCCGACCGGGCTGGTCACGGCGCTGGCGTATCACTCCGCCAAGGCCATCCGTGAGCAGTATCTGAAAAACCCCGGCCCGCTGGTGCAGGCATAAGGATGACGACCATCATGATCAAGCATTATTTCATCGCCGCCTGTGCGGCTGTCATGTCGCTGTCCGCCTTCACCGCAGCAGCGCAGAGCAGTGCCGCCGCTCCCTCGGCCGACCAGCAGCTGGTGCAGCGTGGCGAGTACCTGGCCAAGGCCGGTGACTGCGTGGCCTGCCACACCGCCAAGGGCGGCAAGCCCTTTGCGGGTGGCTTGCCCATAGCCACGCCCATCGGCACGGTGTATTCGTCCAACATCACGCCGGACAAGGACCACGGCATCGGCAACTACAGCGAAGAGGATTTCGACCGTGCGCTGCGTCACGGCATCCGCAAGGATGGCGCGTCGCTCTATCCGGCCATGCCGTATCCCTCCTACGCCAAGGTCAAGCCGGCAGACGTGAAGGCGCTCTATGCCTACTTCATGCAGGGCGTGCAGGCCGATCCCGTACCCAATCGCGGTGTGGACATCACCTGGCCCCTGTCGATGCGCTGGCCGTTGTCGGTGTGGCGCAAGGTGTTCGCGCCGGCAGTGGCGGCCGATGGTCCGGAGGACAACAGTCCTCTGGTCCGCGGCCAATACCTGGTCGAAGGCCTGGGCCACTGTGGCGCCTGCCACACCCCGCGCGGCGTGGGCATGCAGGAGAAGGCGCTGTCCAATGACAGCAGCCAGTTCCTCTCCGGTGGCGTGATCGACGGCTACCTGGCCAACAACCTGCGCGGTGACGCCCGCGACGGTCTGGGCAACTGGAGCGAGGCCGACATCGTGGCCTTCCTCAAGACCGGCCGCAACAGCCATTCCGCTGCCTTTGGCGGCATGGCCGACGTGGTGGCCAACAGTACCCAGTACATGACCGGGGAAGATCTCTCGGCCATGGCCAAGTACCTGAAGTCCTTGAAGGCGGTGAAGGAGGGCACGCCAGCGCTGGCCTATGACGACAAGACCCACCAGGCCTTGCGCAAAGGCAGCGACCAGAGTCCGGGCGCCATGGCGTTCCTGAACAACTGCGCGGCCTGCCACCGCAGCAGCGGGAAGGGATATGAAGAAACCTTCCCGACCCTGGCCTTGTCGCCGACGGTCAATGCCGAGAACCCGGCTTCGCTGATCCGCATCGTGCTGGAGGGGGCCGAAATGCCGTGGACCCACAAGGCACCGACACAGTTCGCCATGCCGGGCTTTGCCAGCCGGCTGTCGGACCAGGAAGTGGCCGATGTGGTCACCTTCATCCGTAGCAGCTGGGGTAACCAGGCGTCTTCGGTGAACGCGTCCGATGTGGCCAAGGTACGCAAGCAGCTGCCGGAGAAGAAAACGGTGGAGGCGGGGAGTGCGCCGCTGGCCAAGCAGTAAGGTCTAGTCGACCCGCTGTGCCGCTTTAAAGAAAAGCCCGGCGTTCTTGCGAACGCCGGGCTTTCTTCTTGCCGCACAGGATGCAGGGTGAAGCTTTATTCCTTCACCGCCCCGGTCATCCCCGACACGTAATACTCCACAAAGAACGAATACACCACCGCCACCGGCAGCGAGCCCAGGAGCGCCCCGGCCATCAGTGCGCCCCAGTGGTAGACGTCGCCTTCCACCAGTTCGGTGACGATGCCCACCGGCACCGTCTTCACCTCGGACGAGGAGATGAAAGTCAGCGCATAGATGAACTCGTTCCAGGACAGCGTGAAGGCAAAGATGCCCGCCGAGATCAAGCCCGGCACCGCCAGCGGCAGGATGATCTTGACCAGGATCTCCCAGCGGGTGGCGCCATCGATGAGCGCGCACTCTTCCAGCTCATAAGGAATCGAGCGGAAGTAGCCCATCAGCAACCAGGTGCAGAACGGGATCAGGAAGGTCGGATAGGTCAGGATCAGCGCCCAGCGCGTATCGAACAGCCCCAGCTTGAACACGATCGCCGCCAGCGGAATGAACAGGATCGAGGGCGGGATCAGGTAGGCCAGGAAGATGCCCAGCCCGACCTGCTTGGAGCCCTGGAAGCGCAGGCGTTCGATCGCATAGGCGGCAAAGACGCTGGCCGCCAGCGAGGCGAAGGTCGACACCACCGACACGATCACCGTGTTGAGCAGCCAGGCCGGATACTGGGTCTGGAACAGCAGTTTCTTGAAGTGCGCCAGCGTCGGGGCAACGACCCAGAAGGGGTTGCCGGTCTGCGAGAGCAATTCATTGTCCGGTTTGAAGGCCGTGATCACCATCCAGTAGAACGGGAACAGCAGCACGAACAGGAAGATCAGCAGCGGAATGTAGATCGTCACCCAGCGGCGCGGTGTCGATTGCAGGAAATCCATGCCTTGGGTTTCCTGCTGGTCGTCTTTTTTCTTGGCCATTATTTGTCACCTCCTTGTTGCCAGCCGCGACGTTGCAGGCCGAAATACGAGAACATGATCGCTGCCAGCAGGAAGGGAATCATGTAGGTTGCCAGTGCCGCGCCTTCACCCAGGGCACCGCCGGGAATGGCGCGCTGGAAGGAGAGCGTGGCCATCAGGTGCGTCGCATTGAGCGGACCGCCACGCGTGAGCACATAGATCAGCTGGAAGTCGGTGAAGGTGAACAGCACCGAGAAGGTCATCACCACCGCAATGATGGGCGTGAGCAAGGGCAGCGTCACGTGGCGGAACTGCTGCCAGGGCGTGGCACCGTCGATGGCGGCCGCCTCATAGAGCGAGGGCGAGATCGTCTGCAGGCCCGCCAGCAGCGAGATCGCCACGAAGGGAATGCCGCGCCAGACGTTGGCAAAGACGGTGGACCAGCGCGCATTCCACGGGTCGCCCAGGAAGTCGATGTAGCGGTCGATCAGGCCCATCTTGTGCAGGGCCCAGCTGATGACGGAGAACTGTGCGTCATACAGCCACCAGAAGGCCAGGGCCGAGAGCGCAGTCGGCACGATCCAGGGCAACAGCACGATGGCGCGGAAGAAGGTCTTCAGCGGCACGTTCTTGTTGAGCAGGATGGCCAGCCACAGGCCCAGTGCGAATTTCAGGATGCTGGCGCTGACCGTGTAGAACACGGTATTGAACAGCGACAGCTGCGCAAGCGAATCGCCGGCCAGGTAAGTGTAGTTGTCCAGGCCGATGAAGCTGCCTTCGCCGCCGATCTTGGTATCGGTGAAGCCCAGCCAGATGCCCAGGCCCAGCGGGTAGGTCAGGAACACCACCAGCAGGATCACGGCCGGGGCCATGAACAGCATGCCCAGTACGTTACGGTTGTTCAGGAATCGGGATAGCATGATGTGCCTCGATGAAAGGGCCGCAAGCCAGGCCTGCGGCCAATACGGTAGTGACGCGTCGCGATGCGCCAGCGCGGCGGGACCGGGTCGGCAAGCCCTGACAACCTGCCCCTTTGCCCGCTGTCCCGAGGGAACCCGGACCCGCCTTGCTGACGTTCAGGCTGCTGCCATCAGGTCTTGTAATACCGCTTGGCGCGTTCGGCCGCACGGTCGATCGCCTGCTGCACGGTCTTGGCGCCCGAGGCGGCCTCGGCCACCATGTCCACCACCACGTAGTCCGCCATGCAGGCCGCCGAGGCCTGTCCCAGCGGGCCTTCGTGGCCATGGTCCAGCATCAGCGAGGCCGAGTCGCGGTACACCGTGGCCTTCGGGTCGTCGGTCCAGACCGGGTTCTTCTCGTAGGCCTTCAGCGGCTGGCTGACGTAGCCGATGGAGGCCTTCATCCACGGGTTGTACTGGTCCGGCTCAAACATGAATTGCACGAAGGCCTTGGCCGCATTGGGAAACTTGGTGTGCTTGAACACCATCATCTGCGTGATCTGCATCAGCTCGGTGGGCTTGCCGGCCGGGCCGACCGGGAAGTGCGCGTGCTGGGTATCCTTGGCGATGTCCTGCAGCTTGGGATCCTGCGAGTTCTTGGCGGCGTAATACACCGAGATACCGTTGGCCGTGAGGCTGATCTGGCCATCCAGGTAGGCCTTGTTGTTGGACGGATCCTGCCACGACAGGGTGCCGGGCACGAAGGTGGCATAGAGCTGCTTGGCGTATTCCAGCGCGGCGCGGGTCTCGGCCGAGTTGATGGCGACCTGGCCGTTCTTGTTCACCAGCTTGCCGCCATGCGACCACAGCAGCCAGTGCGCCCAGTTGTTGGCGTCACCGACGGCCTTGCCCAGGGCGAAGCCGACCGGAGTGTCCTTGGCCTTCAAGGCCTGGCACAGCTTGAGGAAGCCGGCCGTGTCCTTGGGAATGGCATCGAAGCCGGCCGCCTTGATCTGGCTTTCGCGATAGACCAGGGCATTGCCGATCACGCCCAGCGGCAGGGCGATCCACTTGCCGTCCTTGGTGCCGTACTTGCGGCAGACGTCGTACCAGCCGCCATAACGCTTGCCCAGCGAGTCGGCCAGGTCGGTCATGTCGACCAGCTTGGTCGGGTACTGCTGCGGGTCGTCGAACCAGCCCAGCACGATGTCCGGACCGCTGCCCACGTTGGCGGCCACGGCCGATTTCGGACGCACGTCTTCCCAGCCTTCGCTGTCGGTGCGCACGGCCACGCCGGTCAGTTCGGTGAATTTCTTGACGTTGGCGTTCCACAGGTCTTCATCGCCCTGGACGAAACGCTTCCAGCGCAGGATACGCAAGGTCGCGCCCTGTTCGATGGGGTACTTGATGCTGTCGGCGCCAGCCGCGCCGGGGCCTGCGGCAAAGGCGTTCACGCCCATGCTCGATGCGGCTGCGGCGGCAGCGCTGGTGACCAGGAATTCGCGTCGTGTCAGCTTGCTCATGTCTCCTACTCCTTCGGTTGAAAGTCGAATTGGACCGCTCTCGAACGGCTGTTCTTGCGGATGGACTCTTTTTCTTGTGATGCTGCGCTACGGGTGGTGCTTGGCTTACTGCAGTGATGGTGCGTTGGATCAGCGGGCCGCCAGCGACTTGCCCGATTCGGCGTCAAACAGGTGCGTGCGGCTGTGGTCGGGAACCAGGTGGATCACGTCGCCCGCGCCGAAATCATGGCGCTCGCGGAAGATCGAGGTGAGGCTGGTCTCGCCGAAGCGCGAGAACACTTCGGTATCGGCCCCGGTCGGTTCCACCACGATGACCTTGGTGGCAATGCCTTGCCCGGCCGCACCGATGGCCAGGTGCTCGGGACGCACGCCGTAGGTGACCTTCTGCCCGTCATTGCCCTGCAGGGCGCTGCCATAGGGCGCTGGCACGCGGGTGCCATCGGCGAACTCGACTTCTGCTGCGCCACCGCCACCGTTGCGGCGCAGGGTGGCAGGGATGAAATTCATTGCAGGAGAGCCGATGAAACCGGCCACGAACAGGTTGGCCGGATGGTCGTACAGGTCCAGCGGACGGCCGCGCTGTTCCACCAGGCCATCGCGCATGACCACGATCTGGTCGGCCATGGTCATGGCTTCGATCTGGTCGTGGGTGACATAGATGGAGGTGGTCTTCAAGCGCTGGTGCAGTTCCTTGATCTCGGTGCGCATCTGCACGCGCAGCTTGGCATCGAGGTTGGAGAGCGGTTCGTCGAACAGGAACACCTGCGGATCGCGCACGATGGCGCGGCCCATGGCCACGCGCTGGCGCTGGCCGCCCGAGAGCTGGCGCGGATAGCGGTCCAGCAGCTGGTTCAGGCCGAGGATGTCGGCGGCCTTTTTGACGCGTTCTTCCACGAAGGACTTGTCCTTCTTGGCCAGGGTCAGCGAGAAGGCCATGTTGTCGCGCACCGTCATGTGCGGATAGAGCGCGTAGTTCTGGAACACCATGGCGATGTCGCGGTCCTTGGGCTGGACGTTGTTGACCACGGTGCCGCCGATGAGGATCTCGCCGCCGGTGATTTCCTCCAGTCCCGCCAGCATGCGCAGCAGCGTCGACTTGCCGCAGCCGGACGGACCGACCAGGACGGTGAATTCGCCATCGGCGATATCGATGTCGACGCCCCGGATGATCTGGGTGCTGCCGAACTGTTTCTTGACTGCGCGGATCTGTACTGATGCCATCAAATGCTCCTCGTGTCTATCCTCGTATCGACGCTGCGGAACCGGTTCCAGGCGGAGCCGTTCACAACGCACTTTGTTCAGGCACGTCCTGTGGAGGGACGCGTGGAAGATCCTGCCGGTCTTCCTTTTTTTCGTTGTCTACACTGATGCTGCGCCGGCTGGCGGCAGGCGCGGTGCTGCGTTGGCGCCCCGTTGCCGGGGTGATTGTTTTGACTTATTTGTTCTTGCCCTGAACGACCACGTAGGAGGGCCGTCCGTTGCGGTCCCAGTCGATCAGGTTCTGGGCCGCCTTGCGCCGCAGTTCGCGCGCTGCGACATCCGAGAAGAAGGCCGCGTGCGGCGACAATAGCACACGTGGATGCTGCACGATAGCCGAGGCTGTCTGCGGCGGCTCCACCGGCAGGACGTCCAGCGCGGCACCCTTGAGCTGGCCGTTTTCCAGCGCGGCCAACAGGTCGTCGATCTTGATGAGGCCGCCGCGTGCGGAATTCACCAGGTAGCTCTGCGGCTGCAGCAGATTGAGCAGCGAAGCGTCGATCATGTTGCGTGTCTCGTCGTTCAAGGGCGTATGCAGCGACACCACATGCGCCTGGGCGAACAGTTCTTCGCGGTTCACGCGTTCCACGTAGGCGGGGAAATCGCCATCGATGATGTAGGGATCATAGGCAATGACGCGCTTGAAGAGATTGCGCGAGATATGCGCCATGCGCTTGCCGATGCGGCCCAAGCCGATGATGCCGATGGTGAGATCGGAAGCGCGCGGAATGATGCCGGCCGTGGTGTAGTGCCATTCGCCGGCTTTCACGGCACGGTCATAGACGGTGATATTGCGGATCAGGTCCAGTGCCATGGCCAGTGCATGGGTGGCCACTTCGCCCACGCCATAGTCGGGCGAGTTGGCGACCCACACGCCGTGTGCTGCGGCATCGGCCGTGTTGATGGTATCGAAGCCCGCGCCATAGCGGCTGGCGATGCGGATTTCAGGACGGGCCGCAAAGACCTTTGCGTTCACCGGTGCGTATTGCACCAGCAGACCCTGGCATCCTGCGGAGGCGGCGATCACCTCCTCTTCCGTGCGGCATTGCGCGGTCACGACTTCCACACCGGCTTCCTTGTAGAGAGCAAGCTCCAGGTCGACGTCGGGGAAATCGTAGTCCGTAATCAGTACTTTCATTGCTCGTCTCCGTGATGGTTGTCTTGGTCCACCTGATGCAACTACTTCCTGGAACACGGCCGCCGCTTGTGTGGCTGTACCGTGGTCCCGGGGTACGACGGATGCTGGTATTTAGCTGAATTTAATGCTGTTTGAATGACCCTTAACTTTTGCTTAATGCTGCTTGTTGAAGCCTGTGAAGCTTGTGATGCTTGATGCCTTGCTGCAGGTGGAATTCGGTCAAGCCAGTTGGCTTTGAAAATTTCTCCTGCCCTTGCCGCCGTTGCTGGAGGCAAGGGCAGGCCAGTTCAGTGATTGTCCTTGGGCACGTAAGGTCCGCTCTTGCCGACCAGGAAATCAAGGTCCGCGCCCTGGTTGGCCTGCTGCACGTGGTCCACATAGAGCTTGACCCAGCCGCGCTGCATCTGCGGCGGCAGCTCAGGCTTTTGCCATTGCGCACGGCGGCGCGCCAGTTCTTCATCTGACACATCCAGGTGCAGCTTGCGTGCCTCCACATCGAGTTCGATGAAGTCGCCGTTCTGCACCAGCGCCAGCGGCCCACCGGCGGCCGCTTCCGGCGAGACGTGCAGCACCACGGTGCCGTAGGCGGTCCCGCTCATGCGCGCATCCGAGACGCGCACCATATCCGTGATGCCTTTGCGCAGCACCTTCGGCGGCAGCGGCATGTTGCCTGCTTCGGCCATGCCGGGGTAACCCTTGGGGCCGCAATTCTTGAGCACCAGCACGCAGGTTTCATCGACGTCCAGGTTCTCGTCATCGATGCGCGTGTGCAGGTCGTCGCTGTTTTCGAAGACCACGGCACGGCCGCGATGCTTGAGCAGGGCAGGGGTGGCGGCCGATGGCTTGATGACGGCACCGTCCGGGGCCAGGTTGCCCTTGAGGATGGCGATGCCGGCCGCTTCCTTGAAGGGCTGGTCGAAGCTGCGGATGACTTCCGGATTCCAGTTCGGCGCATCCTGGCAGTTCTCCCACAGGGTCTTGCCGTTGGCGGTCAGGGCGGTCTTGTCGATCACGCTTTCCAGTTGGCGGATCACTGCCGGCAGGCCGCCCGCATAGTAAAAATCTTCCATCAGGAATTTGCCCGAGGGCTGCAGGTCCAGCAGGCAGGGCAGTTGCTGGCCGATGTCGTCCCAATCCTTCAGGTCGAGCTGGATGCCGATGCGGCCGGCAATGGCCAGCAGGTGGATCACCGCATTGGTGGAACCACCGATGGCGGCGTTGACGCGAATGGCATTCTCGAAGGCCTGGCGGGTGAGGATCTTGGAGAGCACCAGGTCTTCGTCCACCATCTGCACGATGCGGCGGCCGGCGTTGCGGGCCAGCACGTTGCGGCGCGCATCGACGGCGGGAATGGCGGCATTGTGCGGCAAGCCCACGCCCAATGCCTCGACCATGCTGGCCATGGTGGAGGCCGTGCCCATGGTCATGCAGTGGCCGTGCGAGCGGTGCATGCAGCTCTCGGCTTCGAAGAATTCTTCCTGCGTCATCTTGCCGGCGCGCACATCTTCCGACATCTGCCATACGCCCGTCCCGGAACCCAGTTCACGGCCACGGTATTTGCCCGAGAGCATCGGGCCGCCGGAGACGCCGATGGTCGGCACATCCACTGAAGCCGCGCCCATCAGCAGCGCCGGCGTGGTCTTGTCGCAGCCCATGAGCAGCACCACGCCATCGAGCGGATTGGCGCGGATCGACTCTTCCACATCCATGCTGGCCAGGTTGCGGTAGAGCATGGCGGTGGGGCGCAGCAGCGTCTCGCCCAGCGACATCACGGGGAATTCCAGCGGGAAGCCGCCGGCTTCCCAGATGCCGATCTTGACCTGTTCGGCCAAGGCGCGGAAGTGCGAATTGCAGGGGGTCAGTTCGGAATAGGTATTGCAGATGCCGATCACCGGACGGCCATCGAACTGGTCGTGCGGGATGCCGCGGTTCTTCACCCAGGAGCGGTAGATGAACCCATCGCGGTCCTGGCGGCCAAACCAGGCCTGGCTGCGGCGGGTGGATTTTTTCTTGGTGTCGTCAGTCATTGTCGTTTCCCTGGCAAGGTGCGTGCGCAAGCGCGCACTGCGTCCCTTGCCCTGCTTCATGCGATCCATGTGCTGCCAGCCGGATGAGGCCGGCAGTGCCGTTCAATGCTTGCTGCCTGCGCGAACCTGGTCTTTGTCGAACTCAGGCGAGAGCGCGCAGGGCGACAGGATGACTGTCGCCCTGGTCAAAGAAATAGCGGGAAAAATCAATCAGCAGGAAGGCCAGCAGGGACCCGAAAGCGGAGCAGCGATGCAAGGCGCGGCGCGCACGCACGCTGGCAGCGGTGGCGGCGCGGCGCGTTTGCGCCCGGCCAGCCGGCGTCCTGCGGTTCACATGCGATGCTGTGCCTGGATAAGCCAATGGGATGTCTCCGTTGCCTGGAGCCGCCGGCAGGTGCCGTGGCGGCTGGGTCTGTGCCGTCCGTTCTGCCCTGCGGCCTGCCCCGTCCCCGACGGTGGCAAGACACGTGAAGCGACGTGACTTGTGTAATTGGCTGCGAGTCTATTGCAGCCAGATTTGTTTGGTCAAGTGGTAATACCAGATCGCGAGAAAGCTTTTTGTCAGCATTGTGCGGCCGGCTTTTTGCGTCGCCCCTGCAACATGCAGTAAAACACACTGCCTGTCTGAAAGCCAGAGCTGGCAAGGCTTTGCGGCGGGGTATTAATGCTGCATGGCACCAAGGATGAATTTTTTTGTTCCATTCGATTCATCCTTGACACTGCCTGGGTGATGTGAAATTCTAGCCTCCGCTGGTCAGACCACATGACCTCTGCGCGACTCATCCCAATGCGGGGGCGCGGCCAGCAGCATGATGCAGCCTCACCGGCCCGGTCCGGATTACAAGAACAAGCAGCAAGGCATGAGACCTGCGCAACAGAGACAACACAGGAGACCAGCGGGGGAAAATCTCTTCCGCATGGCCAATCACTCCGGCGCTCCCCGCAGGTCAGAGAAGCGGTAACGAAAGTCCTTTGCCAAAGCGTTAGCCGCACCCCATTGCGCGCAATGAGCGCAGATGACAACGGAGGAGACCATGCAGTTGACCCGCAGAACCTTGTTCAAGACCATCCTGGCCGCCAGCGCGGCCTGCACCGTCCTGGCCGCCCCCGCGGCCTTTGCCGCCTGGCCCGAACGTCCGGTCACGCTGATCGTGCCCTGGGGCGCCGGCGGGGGTACCGATGCCACGGCCCGCATCATCGGTGCCTTGCTGGAAAAGGACCTGGGCCAGCCGGTCAACGTGGTCAATCGCACCGGCGGCAATGGCGCGGTGGGCCACCAGGCCATTGCCAGTGCCGCACCGGACGGCTACACCATCGGCATCGCCACGGTGGAGATTTCGATGATGCACCACCAGGGCCTGACCAAGCTGACCCCGCGTGACCTCACGCCGCTGGCGCTGATGAACTTCGACCCGGCCGCGCTGACCGTGAGCAACGATTCGCCCTACAAGAACTTCGACGACCTGTTGAAGGCCATCAAGGCCAATCCCGGCAAGCTCAAGGCGTCCGGCACCGGGCAGGGTGGCATCTGGCACCTGGGCCTGGCCGGCATGTTGAACGACCTCAAGGTCGCGCCCAATGCGGTGCGCTTCGTGCCCTCCAACGGCGCTGCGCCGGCCATGGTGGACCTGGCTGCGGGCGGGGTGGACATCGTCGCGGCCTCGCTGCCGGAAGCACGTTCGCTGATCGATGCCGGCAAGGCCACGCCACTGGTGATCATGGCCAACGAACCGGCGGCGCTCTATCCCAAGGTGCCCACGCTCAAGAGCCTGACCGGCAGCACCTGGACCAACGGTGCCTGGCGCGGCATCGTCGGGCCCAAGGGCCTGCCGGCCGATGTGCAGGGCAAGCTCTCGGCCAGCCTCAAGAAGATCTACGACAGCAAGGAATACAAGGACTTCATGAGCGGACGCGGCTTCGGTACGCAGTATGCCGATGCGGCCGAGTTCGGCAAGTTCATGGACAAGAGCGACGAGGACATGGGCGCCATCCTCAAGACCCTGGGCATGGCCAGGTAACAGGCATGGAGCAGGCGCATTGACCGCAATCGATGCGCCTGCCTCGCTCTTCTCATCGTGCTCTTCGCTTCGGGACTGTCCCATGAAAATCAATGATGCCTTGTCCGGGCTGCTGATCGCTGTCCTTGCGGTCGTGCTCTGGATCGCTTCTTCCCGCCTGCCCGCGATGGGGCAGGATATCGGGCCCAACGTATTTCCGCAGGCGCTGGCCGGCGGGCTGATGATCTGTGCCGTGCTGCTGGTGCTGCGTGGCCTGCGCGGTTTGCGGCAGGCGCGCACTGCGCGCGGTGGGCCTGCTTCGCGCATTGCCACGGTGGGTGCTGATGAGCAGGACCTGCGCTGGGTCACGCTGCCTGACTGGTTCCGCAGCGGCCATGCGGTGTTTTCCTTCCTGCTGATTCCGCTGTCGCTGGTGTTCTACATCGGGGTCTCGGAACCTTTGGGATTCCTGCCGACGGCCTTCGTGCTGCTGCTGGCGCTGTTCCTGACGTTCCGCACCCGCGTGCTGGTGGCCCTGCCGGTGGCGATGGCCAGTGCGCTGCTGATCCACACCATCTTCTACAAACTGCTCAAGGTGCCTTTGCCCTGGGGCATCCTCACGCCCCTGGCCTGGTAAGGAGACGACATGCTTGCCAACCTCTACGCCGCACTGGCGATGGTGTTTGATCCCTACGTGCTGGCGGTGATTCTCGGTTCCTCCATCTTCGGCCTCTTCATGGGGGCGGTACCCGGCCTGTCCGCTACCATGGCGGTAGCGTTGCTGGTCCCGGTGACCTTCTTCATGCCGCCGGTGCCGGCCATCGCAGCCATGGTCTCGGCCACGGCCATGGCGATCTTCTCGGGCGACATTCCCGGCTGCCTGCTGCGCATTCCCGGCACGCCTTCGTCGGCCGCCTATACCGATGAGGCCTATGCCATGACCATGAAAGGGCAGGGCGAGATTGCGCTGGGCGCCAGCCTGGTGTTCTCGGTCATCGGCGGATTGTTCGGTACCTTCGTGCTGATTTTCTCGGCACCGGCACTGGCCGAGCTGGCGCTGAAATTCTCCTCCTTCGAATATTTCTGGCTGGTGCTGCTGGGCCTGACCTGCGCCATCTTCATCGCCTCCGACAATCCCTTGAAGGGCTTCGTCTCGCTGTTCCTGGGCATGTTCATCGCCTCCGTCGGCATGGGCAATCCGGCCGGCGCACCGCGCTTCACCTTCGATCAGCCCGACCTGCTGGGCGGGGTATCGCTGGTGCCGCTGATGGTCGGGATGTTCGCCATGTCCGAGGTGCTGCGCTTCGCGGTCTCGCGCGACTTCACCATGAAGGTTGCGGAAAGCCGCGTGGGCAACGTCTTCAAAGGCATGTGGGGGCTGATGCTCAAGTATCCGAAGTCGGTCTTGCGCGGCAGCGTCCTCGGGACCCTGGTCGGTGCGCTGCCCGGCGCAGGCGCTGACATCGCGGCCTGGATGTCGTATGCGATGAGCAAGAAGATGTCGAAGGAGCCGGAGAAATTCGGCACCGGCCATCCGGAGGGCATCGTCGAATCGGGCGCGGCCAATAACTCGGCACTGGCCGGGGCCTGGATTCCGGCGCTGGTGTTCGGTATCCCGGGGGATTCGATCACCGCCATCGTCATCGGCGTGCTCTACATGAAGAACCTCAATCCGGGACCGATGATCTTCGTCGACAACCCGGTGTCGATGTACGCGATCTTCCTGGTCTTCATCCTGGCCAACCTGCTGATGCTGCCGCTGGGCTTCTGGTGCATCAAGATGGCCAAGCGCATCCTCTCCATACCGCGCGGCATCCTGATGCCGCTGATCCTGCTGTTCTGTATCGTCGGCTCCTATGCGACCAACAACAGTGTCACCGACGTGGGCATCATGCTGGTGTTCGGTCTGCTGGCCTACGTGATGGAAGAGAACGGTTTCCCGGTGGCGCCGGCGGTGCTGGGCGTGGTGCTGGGTGGGATGCTGGAAGAACATTTCGTGACCTCGATGATCAAGTCCGACGGCCAGTTCCTGGCCTTCTTCGAGCGCCCCATTGCCGGCACGCTGGGCGTGATCACGCTGCTGCTGTGGTTGTTGCCGCTGGTGCTCAAGCTGGTGCGCAGGAAGCCGCTGGCCCTGGCCTGAGGTGAAAAGATTTCAATCGATGATTCAAGCAAGGAAAGGTGGTTCCATGGCAATGCCCGAACGTTTCTCCGCTGACGCCCTGCGTCAGTTCGCATCCACTCTGTTGCAGCGCGCAGGCCTGGAGGCCGACAAGGCTGACAGCGTCGCCGCCACGTTGGTCGATGGCGACCTGCTGGGCCACGACACGCACGGGCTGGCGCTGCTGGCCCCCTACGTCAAGGAACTGGAAAAGGGCAGCATGGCCAAAACCGGCCAACCCGAGGTGCTCTCGGAGCGCGCCGCCGCGCTGGCCTGGGATGGCCGCCGCCTGCCGGGCCCGTGGCTGGTGCACCAGGGCATCGATGCCTTGATCCCCAAGGCGCGCGACTATGGCACCGCTTCACTGACCATTCACCACAGCCATCACATCGCCTGCCTGGCCGCCTATCTGCTGCGTGCCACGCAAGAGGGCTTCATGATGATTTTGGCCAGTTCGGACCCGGCGGTGCAGAGCGTGGCCCCCTTCGGTGGTACGCAGGCGGTGTTTACGCCCAATCCGATTGCGGCCGGCATTCCCACTTCCGGCACGCCCTTCCTGGTCGACATCTCGGCCTCCATCACCACCAACGGCATGAGCAATCGCCTGCACAAGGCCGGCAAGCAGTTCGAGGAAGAATGGCTCATCGACGGCGCCGGTCATCCCAGCCGCGATCCGGCCGTGCTCTCGGCCACGCCACCGGGCACCATCCTGCCATTGGGCGGGCTCTCGGCAGGGCACAAGGGCTTCGGGCTGGCCGTGCTGATCGAGGCGTTGACGGGCGGCCTGTCCGGTTTCGGGCGTGCCGATCCGGCAGCGGGCTGGGGGGCGACGGTGTTCATGTCGCTCTATGATCCGTCGGCCTTCGGCGGCGAGCAGGACTTCAAGCGCCAGATGGATCACATCGCGCAGGCCTGCCGCAGCAATCCGCCGCGCCCCGGCGTGGGCCAGGTGCGCATGCCCGGCGACCGTGGCATGCAGCGCCGCGCCGAGCAGCTGGCGCAAGGCGTGACCCTGCATCCGACCATTGCGCCCATGCTGCGTGAAGCCGGTGCCGCCTACGATCTGGAGTTTCCCGCGACCCTCGCCTGAGGACCATCATGCCCATCGAAGCGATCGAACCGCAGCGCTTGTATCGGCAGATCAGCGACCAGCTGCGCAAGCTGATCGTGGACGGAGAATTTGCCGTCGGTTCACGCCTGCCGTCCGAGCGTGAACTGTCGGTGCAGCTGGGCGTGAGCCGTCCATCGTTGCGCGAAGCGCTCATTGCGCTGGAGGTGGAGGGCTACATCGAAGTGCGCATGGGCTCGGGCATTTATGTCTGTGCACCGCCCATGCAGCGCGAGTTGCGGCATGACCTGTCCGGCGAGGAAGGACCGCTGGAACTGATCCGTGCGCGCGAGATGATCGAAGGCGAAGTGGCCTATGCCGCCGCCCAGCATGGCAGCAAGCAGCAGATCGCTGCCGTCGAGGAAGCCTATGCGCTCATGATCGCGCATGCCGAAGCGGGCATTGATCCGCTGGAAGCCGATCGCCTCTTTCACATCCGACTGGCCGAGGCCACCGGCAACAGCGTGCTGGTCGGGCTGGTGACGCAGCTCTTCGATGCCCGCCTGGGCCCGCTGTTCGAGCGCCTGCACAGCCACTTCGACGGCACCCGCGTCTGGCAGGAAGCCATCGAGGAGCACGGCCTCATCATGCAGGCCCTGCGCGAGCGCAACCCTGAGCAGGCGCGCGCGGCCATGCGGCGGCACATGGACATCGCCTTCACGCGCTACAGCGCCAATCTGATCCGGGAATACGGCAACCGCCAGCAGCAGGAGAGCGCGCCGCGCAAACGGCCCGCCCGCAAGGCTTCGCTTCAGTTGAAGTAGTTCAGTTGAAGTAGGTGCGCGCCATTTCGAAGCGGCGCGAGAAATAGGGATTGTCCATGCGCGTGATGTGCACCTTGCCATTGGTGGAAGGTGCATGCACGAAGCGGCCATCGCCGAGATAGATGCCCACGTGCGAGAAGGGACGGTTCTGGGTGTTGAAGAACACCAGGTCGCCCGCGCGCAATTGCGAAGGATCGATCTGGCGGCCCTGGCGGGCGATGTCGGCGGCACTGCCGCTGATGCGGTAATTGGCGGCCTGGCCGAAGATGTAGCTGACCATGCCGCTGCAATCGAGACCCGCCGACGGATTCTTGCCACCGAAGCGGTAGCCGGTATCGATCAGCGAGAGCGCATAGAGCGCCACTTCATTGCCATTGTCGGTGGCCGGCAGCGCCGGTACCTGCGATTGCGGGGCACCGGGCAGCCGGGCGATGGGGGGCGCGGTCGGTGCCGTGCCGCAGGCGGCCAGCACCAGTGCCGCACATACTGCAGCCAGTGCCGACCGGGAAGAGGGCGCAGCGGCCCTGTGCGTCAATGCCATCCTTGCGCGCCCCGCCATCGCTTACTTCCCGATCTTGGCCAGGACGTCTTCCAGCATGGAGAACATCTGGTCGATCTCTTCCTTGGTCACGTTCAGGGCCGGCATGAAGCGCAGCAGGTTCGGGCGCGGCGAGTTCAGCAGCAGGCCCACCGGTTCCAGGTTGCGTGCGGCTTCGACGATCTGCGGACCGATGTCGCGGCCCAGTTGCAGGGCACGCAGCAGGCCTTCGCCACGCTCGCCTTCGAAACCATACTTCTCGGAGATTTCCAGCGAACGCTGGCGCAGGTACTGGCCGCGCTCGCGCACCGATTCCATGAAGCCGGGCTTGAGCAGTTCCTTGATCACGGCCACGCCCACGGCGGTCATCAGCGGGTTGCCGTTGTAGGTGCCGCCTTGTTCGCCGGCTTCGAAGCAGGCGATTTCTTCACGCGCCAGCAGGGCCGCCAGCGGCACGCCGCCGCCGATACCCTTGGCCAGGGTCATGATGTCCGGTTCGATGCCGGAGTGCTGGTAGGCGAACAGCTGGCCGGTACGGCCCATGCCGGCTTGCACTTCATCGACGATCAGCAGCAGGTTCTTTTCCTTGGTCAGGCGACGCAGGCCTTGCATGAATTCCTTGGTCGCCGGGATGACGCCGCCTTCACCCTGCACCGGCTCCAGCATCACGGCCACGGTGTGGCTGCCGATCAGCGCTTCGACGCTGGCCAGGTCATTCAGGATGGCCTTGGGGAAGCCCGGCACCTGCGGGGCGAACATGGTGTCCCAGCCGTCCTTGCCGCTGGCCGACATGGTGGCCAGGGTACGGCCGTGGAAGCTGTGCTTGAAGGTGATGATCTCGAAGCGCGAGGAGCCATCGGCGGCCGGGTTCTTCTTGCCCCACTTGCGGGCCAGCTTGATGGCGCCTTCGTTGGCTTCGGCACCGCTGTTGGCGAAGAACACGCGGTCGAACACCGAGTTGGCCGTCAGCAGCTCGGCCAGTTCCATGGAGGGCGCATTGTAGAAGGCCGGCGACGGGTTGATCAGCTTCTTGCTCTGCGCGTTGAGGGCATCGGCGATACATTGCGGCGAGTGGCCCAGGGTGTTGACCGCCCAGCCTTGCAGGTAGTCGAGATAGCGCTTGCCGTTGTGGTCGGTCAGCCACATGCCATGGCCTTCGGTGAAGACCAGCTCGGGGCGGTTGGTGACATACATCAGCTTGTTGGTGTCGGACTGGTTCAATTGCATCGAGAGGCTCCTGCAAGAATAGGGTGGTTGGGAGGGTGGTGCAGACCGTTGCTGACACATGAGCACTAAGCGCTAGGCGGCAGGCGCACGACAGACCCAAAATGGCGAATAAAAAAAAGCCACAGGGTTTGCCTGTGGCTTCGCGATTCGTTTCACTTCACGCGCGCAGCAGCAAACCTTTCTCAGGTTGGCTGCGGCGTCGTAAGAATGTGGCGTTGGCGATCATGCGGTGAAGTTTAGGACGTTTTGCGCAGAGCGTCAAAAAGAAATTTCCCGCCGGAGCCGCTTGCAGGCGCATCGGGCGGGCCACCGTTGCAATTTCATCGCATCTCGCCGGGCCGCGCGGCATCAGGCTTGCGCGGCATCTTCGCAAATGTGCGTGACGCCGGCATGACAGCACCGGCGCCCGCACCCGGCCCGTCAGGCGGCCGGGGTGTCCGACACGGCCTTGGCCAGGTCGGCTTCGGAAGTGAAGGAATCGGCATAGAACTCGTCTTCCGGCAGGCCGCATTCGGCGCTGAAATCGCGCTGTGCCGATTCCACCACGACTGGCGCGCCACAGGCGTAGACCTGATGGCCCGACAGGTCGGGGAAGTCTTCCATCACGGCGCGGTGGACGAAGCCGGTGCGGCCGCTCCAGTTGTCCTCGGCCTGGGCATTCGAGACCACCGGCACGTACTTGAAGTTGGGCAGGTCCTGTTCCCACTGCTGGCACAGGGCGCTCATGTACAGGTCCTGCGGGCGGCGGCCGCCCCAGTACAGCGTCACCGGGCGCTTCGAGCCCGCATGTTCCAACTGCTCGACGATGGCCTTGATGGGCGCAAAGCCGGTGCCGGAGGCCAGCAGGATGATGGGTTTGTCGGAATCCTCGCGCAGGAAGAAGGTGCCCAGCGGGCCTTCGATGCGCAGGATGTCGCGTTCCTTCAGGGTGGTGAAGACCTGGTCGGTGAAGAGACCGCCCGGCAGGTGGCGGATGTGCAGGCTCATGTGCTCGTCCCGGTGCGGGGCGGTGGCCATGCTGTAGCTGCGGCGCTTGCCGTCGCGCAGCAGGAATTCCACGTACTGGCCGGCCTTGTACTGCAGGCGGTCGTTGGCCGGCAGCTGCAGCGAGAGGATGATGACGTCGTCGGCCACCTTGTCCAGCTTGGCCACGCGCACCGGCAGCTTGCGCACCGGGATCTCGCCCACGCCGGCCACTTCGCGGGCTTCGATGGTGACGTCGCTGTGCGGCTTGGCCACGCAGAACAGGGCATGGCCCAGCTGCTGCTCGTGCTCCGAGAGGGCGCGCACCTGGTGCGGACCGTGCTCGACCTCACCCGAGACCAGCTTGCCCTTGCAGGAGCCGCAGGCGCCGTTCTTGCAGCCGTAGGGCAGGCCGACACCGGCGCGGATGGCGGCCGTGAGGATGGATTCGCTGGCGTCGCAGGAGAATTGGCGACCGCTGGGCTGGACTGTGACTTGGAAACTCATACAATTCTGCTTCTGAATAAATTTGGATTGAACACCGTGAAAAAACTGGGCCTGCCCCGCGTACTGATCCTGGGCTGCGGCGATGTCGGCCTGCGGCTGGTGCCGCTGCTACTGCCGCGCTACCGCGTACTGGCCGTGACCAGCAACCCCGGGCGCCGCGCCGAACTGCGCGCCGCCGGGGCCGTTCCCATCGTGGCCGACCTGGACGCCCCCTTGACGCTGGGCCGCCTGGCGCGCCTGGCACCGACCATCGTGCATCTGGCGCCGCCGCAGTCCGAGGGCCGCATCGACCGCCGCACTCGCAATTTGGCCGCCATTTTACCCGAGGGCGCGCGCCTGGTTTATGTGAGTACTACCGGTGTCTACGGAGATTGCGCTGGCGCAAGTTTCGACGAGACCCGCAGCGTGCGTCCGCAGAACGCCCGCGCCGTGCGCCGTGTGGACGCCGAAACCGTGCTGCGCGCCTGGGCCCGGCGCCGCCACGGCAAGCTCTCCATCCTGCGCGTGCCGGGCATCTACGCCGCCGACCGGCTGCCGCTGGAGCGCCTGCACAAGGGCCTGCCGGCGCTGGTGGCGCAGGAGGACGTGCATACCAACCACATCCACGCCGACGACCTGGCCCGCATCTGCCTGGCGGCGATGCGCCTGGGCGCGCCCAACCGCGTCTATCACGCTGTCGACGATACCGACCTCAAGATGGGCGACTACTTCGACGCCGTCGCCGATGCCGCCGGTCTTTCCCGTCCGCCGCGCCTGCCGCGCAGCGAGCTGGAACGCAGCGTCTCGCCGATGATGCTGTCCTTCATGTCGGAATCGCGCCGCCTCCACAATGCGCGCATCAAGGAGGAGCTGGGCGTGCAGTTGCGCTATCCCGATGTGCAGAGCCTGTTGGCCCAATGGCAGGCGCAAAGGCTGACGAAGGGCTGACGCCTTTATGCGTTTTGCCCACCTTTCTTATTCGAAATACGAATAAGCATACGATTTTTAAGTAGTTGTTTTGCATAGCCGGCCTCAGTACAGTGCATGCCTGACTCAATGGGGGAGGCTGGAGCAGCCTGTGAAGTTTCTGACCGGCGCGTGCGCCAGCACCGGCGCGCCTCTTCCGTTCCATCCATTCCACGCGCGGCCCGTCCGCGGACCACATGAAGCTATCTTTCAACAACGTCGCCAAGCGTTTCGGCGACCTGCACGTGATCGAGGAATTCACCCGCGAGATCGCCTCGGGTGAGCTGGTCGCGCTGGTCGGCCCCTCCGGCTGCGGCAAGTCGACCCTGCTGCACATGGCCGCCGGTCTGGAAAAAGCCAGCAGCGGCACCGTGTCCGCCGACGGCCAGGCCATTCGCGGACCGCATCCCGAGCGCACCCTGATGTTCCAGGAAAACGCGCTCTATCCCTGGCTGACGCTGCAACAGAACGTGGCGCTGGCACTGGAATTCCAGAATGTCGACAAGAAGAAATCCGCCGACCAGGCCCGCGTCTGGCTGGAGAACGTCAAGCTCAAGGGTTTCGAAAATTATTATCCGCACCAGGTCTCGGGCGGCATGCGCCAGCGCGCGGCCCTGGCGCGCGCCTTCATCTCGCAGCCCAAGGCGCTGCTGCTGGACGAGCCTTTCGGGGCGCTCGATGCGCTCACCCGCATGACCCTGCAGGATGCCCTGCGCGACCTGATCCGCCAGCAGGGCCCGACCGTGGTGCTGGTGACGCACGATGTGGACGAGGCGCTGTTCCTGGCTGACCGCATCTTCGTGTTCAGCCCGCGTCCGGCCAAGGTCTTGAAGGAATTCAATCTCGTGCATCACGACAAGACGCACGACCTGTCCGAATTTGCGGCCACCCGCCGCGAAATCCTTTGTCTGCTGGGCATCCACGCCGAGCAGGACGAATTTGCAAAAAACCTGGAAGGGGTAGGAGTATGACACTCGCACGCATCCTGGCACCGGCCATCACCGCCGCGGCCCTGGCTTTCTCGGGCAACGCCCTGGCCCTGGAAAAATTCAAGATCGGCTACCTGCGCGTCATGGACGATGCCCAGGCCATGGCCGCCTATGAAGCCGGCCTCTACAAGAAATACGGACTGGATGTGGAACTGATCGAATTCAAGTCCGGCACCGACCTGGTCAAGGCCATCGTCGGCGGCCAGCTCGACAGCGGCGTGTTCGGCTTCTCCAATGCCGTGGCCTGGGCCTCCAAGGGCGCGGACCTGAAGGTGGTCGGCGGTGCGCAGCTGGGCTATCACGCCCTGGTGGCGCGCGAGGATTCCGGTATCAACAAGGTGGCTGACCTCAAGGGCAAGACCCTGGCTTCGCAAGCCGAAGGCAGCACCGCTGACACCGTGCTCAAGGGCGTGGTCCTGCGTGATGCGGGCGTGAAGCCCGATGACGTCAACGTCATGGGCGTCTCGCCCCAGGTGGCGGTGCAGTCGCTGGTGGGCAAGCGCGTCGATGCGGCCTTCCTGTTCGAGCCGCAGGCGCGCATTGCGCAACTGATCGCACCGGTCAAGCAGGTCTATGAAATCGGCGAAGTCTGGCCCTTCCCCTGCATGGTCGTCATCACTTCCGGCGAGACCTTGAAGAAGAAGCGCGATGCCGTCTGGAAGTCGCTGGATGCGCAACGCGACGCCATCACCCTGCTGCAGAAGAAGCCTGCCGAAGCCTCCAAGCTGATCGCCGGCTACTTCATCGCCGAACCGACCCTGAAGACCCTGAAGCATGGCGAGATGCTGCGCGAAGACGTCATCCGCGACGCCATCAAGAGCCAGACCTTCACCCCCAAAATCAGCAAGAAGGACCAGGACCGCATGCAGGAAATCGCCGATATCCTGCAATCGCAAGGTTCGCTCAAGACCCGCGACGGCAAGCCCTTCGATGTGAATTCCATCACCGACCTGTCGTGGCAGAACGCGCGCAAGCTGTGATGCGGCACTGCGCCTGATCGATTTCCTTTTGTATTCACCCTGGCCGGACGCTGTCCGGCCATTGTCTTTCCTGTCCTTATGAGCTCACAGCGTCGCGTTACCGGACTCCGCAAGAAACTGGCCATGCTGCTGGCCATCGTCTTCATCCTTTTGATGTGGCAGATCGCGGCCTGGTCGCTGCCCTCCTTCCTGATGCCTGGCGTGCCCGAGGTGGCCGCGCGGCTGGTGGAGGAAGTGCAGTCCGGCAGCTTCCGCACGGCCCTCTTCGGCAGTCTCTATCGCCTGGGCCTGGGCTATGGCTCGGCGCTGGTGCTGGGCATCGGATTCGGCCTGATCGGGGCGGTGCTGTTCTTCTTCCGTGAAGTACTGAAGTCGGCCATCGTGATCCTGCAATCGATTCCCTCGATTGCCTGGGTCCCGCTGTTCCTGATCCTGATGGGCTTCGGCAACCTGCCCATCGTGGTGGTGGTGGCCATCGCCGCGTTCTTCCCGGCCGCACTCTCGGTCATGAATGCCACCGAGAGCGTGCAGCAGGTGCATGTCTCGGCGGCCCGCGTGATGGGGGCCTCGCGCCTGTCCATGCTGCGCCGGGTGTACCTGCCGGCAGTGATGCCCGAACTCATCACCGGTGCCCAGCTGGCCTTCGGCAATGCCTGGCGCGCGTTGATCTCTGCTGAAATGCTGGTCGGTTTCGGCAAGGGCCTGGGCCGCACGCTGGCCTACTCGGGCGAGACGGCCGACATGATCGGCGTGATGGCCAACATCCTCACCATCGCCATCCTGGCCGCGCTGATCGACCAGGTAATTCTGGAAAACCTCAAGCATCGCCTGCTCAAGTACCAGTACGTCTGAAGCTATGCCCGCCATGCATACCCTCGTTCGCCTCACCTTGTTGGCGTCGGCCTGCCTGACCGTGGGCGCCGCGCAGGCTGGCGTGCTCGATGGCGCACGCCGCAGCGACACCGTGCGCATCGGGCTGGACCACGTGCCGCCGGTCTACAAGGGCGGCATGAAATTCCGTACCCCGGAAAACATCGCCATCGTGCCGGCCGAGGATCTTGCCGCACAGTGGAAGCTCAAGGCCGACCTCCAGCCCACTACGCAGGACCGCGCTGCATTGAAGGGCGTGCGTCCTGATGTCGTGCTCACGCGCATCGATGTCGCCCAGGCGGGCGCGGCCGACGTCATCATGGTTCCGACCGGCTACAGCGCCGGTGGCATGGCCATCATGCGCACCGATACCACCATCCGCAAATGGGAAGACCTGAAAGGCCGCACCGTCTGCGTCTCCGCCGGGTCGCCCTATGTCGGCACCCTCAGCGCACGCTATGCCGCCATCGAGAAAGTGATGCCGGCCCCGGCCGATTCGTTGCTGGCCGTGCGCATCGGCCAGTGCGATGCTGCCGTGCATGACGACACGCTCATGAAGGCGCTGTTGAAGCTGCCCGAATGGAAAAAGTTTTCCGCGCAACTGCCGCCGGTGACGCGCCAGGCGCTGGTGCTGCAGGTACGCGGCAATGACCCGGCCGACCTGGCCGCCGCACGGCAACTGGCCGCGCGATGGAACGATGCGTTCTGGGACAAAACCATCAAGAAGTGGGTCAACAACGTGGCCTTCGAGGTCTACCTCGACCAGAACGTACCGGATTGCCACTGAGGCCTCTTGCCGGCGTGGCAAGGAAGTTGCCATGCCGATATCGGGAAATCGGGATTTGTTGACGACCGCGCAAGCCGCTCCGTACCGTCCGCACAAAAATCACCCCTTTTCAGGATTTTCCCTGTGGCAGAGCGCTGCAATGGGCGTAACATAGTCGGCATTCGTTCCACTGGAAGGCACATCCTGTCGCCGCCAGTCATCATTCCTCAGCCTTCGTTTCAAAGGGAGCCCATCATGGCCATGGACATTTCCTCTGCCGTCAACGGCGTCGTCTCCGACCCCAACGGCAATGCACCGACCACTGGCAAGGCCAACGATCCGGTGGCCGTGCGCCGCGCCGAAGAAGCCGCAGCCGCCTTGAAGGCCGAGCAGCGTCGCCTCGAAGAAATCCAGGCCGATGAAACCCGCGCCGAAAACGCCCGCCAGGAACGCAATCGCCGCGAGCAGGCTTCGCGCAATGCGACCGGAGAGATCATCGGCACGACCGTCAATTCGGTAGCCTGATTCCTGCCTTGCCGGTGACGTGAATTGGCCGCGCATTGGCCAATGAGCGGCCAATTCCGGATTCTTAACCTGGATTCAACAAAGCCCGCAACGCCCGGTACAAGGGCGTTGCGGGCTTTGTCGTTGTTGCGGTACGCGGGAGGGATGTCGGGTCAGTGATGCTGCCCCGGCGCATTCAATGATCCCAGCAACCAGGTCTCGGCCATGTCGATCTGGTTGATGAGCATCAGGAAGGTCTCGTCATTGATGCGCTGTTCAGCGCGCAGGTAGTGCACTTCCAGCCGCTCGGCGCGGATTGCCTCCAGCCGCAGTTCACGTTCGAACTGCTTGAAGCGGTTGGCCGCGCGCTGGGTTTCTTCCGAATCACTCTCCGCATTCATGCGCATGCGATAGGTCGCCAACAGACTGCCGCTGACTTCCATCAACAACGCCAGATCGGATTCATCGAGATTGACGCCGATGCGTTCCTGCGCCTCCTCGATGGTGCGCACGGCTGCCTCCGACAGGCGCAGGCGCGCCATCATTTCCTCGGCGCGGCGGCGCTTGACCTCGGCATCGAGCTGCAGATCCTTGAGCATCCAGGGCAGCAGGAAGCTGCCGAACAGCAGCGAGCACAGGATCACGCCGGTGGCGAGAAAGATCAGCAGGTCACGCGCCGGGAAGGGCGTATGTTCCTTCAGCAGCAGCGGGATCGACATCACACCGGCCAGCGTAATGGCCCCGCGCACGCCGGAAAGCGCCGTGATGCTGATGAGCCGCAAATCGAACTTGCGGTTGCGCCCGCTCTGGCCACGCAGGGCGGAGGCGAAGCGGCGCATGCGCAGGTTGATCCAGACCCACACGAAGCGCAGCACGATCAGCGCCACCGTGATGGCCAGGATGTAGACGAACAGATGCCACACCGGCACATTGCCCGCCATCTGCGCATCCACGTGGGCCAGGCTGACGATGCCCGGCAATTGCAGGCCCAGCAGCAGGAAGGACATGCCGTTGAAGACGAATTCCAGCATGGTCATGATGCTGCGTCCCTGCAAGCGCGTGGCCGCCGATTCGCCACCGGCCGTCTCCAGATAGGGCATCAGCATGCCCGCCGCTACCGCCGCCAGAATGCCGGACAAACCAAAGTGTTCGGCAAAGATGTAAGCCGTGAAGGGGATCAGCAACAGCAGCACCACCTGGATGCCCGGCTCGTCACCGGCCCATTCGATGATCTTGCGGCGGATCAGTCCGAAGCCCCAGGCCACGATCAGCCCCACGGCGATGCCGCCGGCGGCGATCAGCACGAAGGAAATGCTGGCGTCCAGCAGCGAGAAGGTGCCGGTGATGACGGCGGCAATCGCGAACTTGAAGGCCACCAGGCCGGACGCATCGTTCATCAGCGCCTCGCCCTCCAGCACGTGCTGCATCGAGGCCGGCAGGCGGCCCTTGCCGACGATGGACGAGACCGCCACCGCATCGGTGGGCGAGAGCACGGCCGCCAGCGCAAAGGCCGAGGGCAGCGAGATGACCGGGATCATCCAGTGGATGAAGTAACCCACGCCCACCACCGTGAACATCACCAGACCCAGGGCCAGCGCCAGGATGGGGCGCGCCAGGCGGAAGAATTCGCGCTTGGGCATGCGCCAGCCATCGGTGAAGAGCAGCGGCGGGATGAACAGCAGCAGGAACAGCTCCGGATCGAAGCTGATGCGCAGGCCGAACATGGGCATGGCCAGCACCGCGCCCAGGGCGATCTGGAACAGGGGCAGCGGCAGCTTGAAGGGAGCCAGCCGCGCGACCACGCCGGAGACGGCGACGGCCAGCAGCAGGATCAGGACGGTGAAGACGATTTCCATGAGGCAGCAGGTGATGTTCTTGTGATGAGGCGCGGGTGGGTCAGACCGGCAGGGCTGCAAGGAGTTGCAGGGGCGTTGCAGGCGCGTTGCAATGACTTGCAACAAGCTTGCAAGTATACGGTACCTGCGCGGTACAAGCTCGGCAGCCATGTGCCACTGCATCAGGAGAAGGCGCGGGCAAAAACGACGATGCCGGCACAAGGCCGGCATCAGGGAACGCGGGGAGGGCAGGCGGTGCTCAGTTGCCGGCCTTGGCCAGATAGCGTGCGCGCCAGGGTTTCAAGACCATCAGCGCCAGACAGGCGGTGAGTATGTCCAGCGTGATGGCGGTCCCGAAGACCGGATGCCAGCTGCCGGTCTTCTCATGCATCATGGCCGCCAGCGGGCCGCCGAAGATCGAGCCGATACCTTGCGAGATGTAGAGCCAGCCATAGTTGGCGGTGGCGTTGCGGGTGCCGAAGGTGTCGGTCAGGGTCGAGGGGAAGAGCGAGAAGATCTCGCCCCAGCCGAAGAAGACGATGCCCGACAGCAGCACGAACAGCACCGCATTCTCGCGCGTGGCCAGCCACAGCGCCATGGCCACGCCTTCCAGCGCGAAGGCGAAGAACATGGTGTTCTCGCGGCCGTAGCGATCCGAGATCCAGCCGAAGAAGGGGCGCGTCAGGCCATTGGTGAGACGGTCGATGGTCAGTGCCAGCGGCAGCGCGGCCAGCCCGAACACCATCACGTTGGCCACGCCGAAGTCACGCGCGAAGGTGGCCATCTGCGAGGTCACCATCAGGCCCGAGGTCGACATCATGGTCATCATCACGAACATGAGCCAGAACAGGGGCGTACGCAGCATCTGGCGCGGCGCCAGATCGAGCTTGCTGGCGGCTATGGCCGGGGCCGGCATGGCGGCTGCATGGCTGGCGTCAGGCGAGCGCAGGGCCTGTGCGGCCAGCACGCCGATCACCGCAAACACCAGGCCGAATTGCCAGAGCGTGGTTTCCAGCCCGGCGCTGGCCAGCGAGGCCGAGATCGGGAAGGTGGTCAGGATGGCGCCCATGCCGTAACCGGCCGCCACCATGCCCACCGCAAAGCCGCGGCGATCCGGGAACCAGCGCACCATCTGGCCGACCACGCCGACATAGACGATGCCGGTGCCGAGTCCGCCCACCAGGCCATAGGCCAAATAGAACATGCCGATGGTGGAGGCTTGCGCCGCCAGGATCCAGGACAGGCCGGACATGAAGGTGCCGATGGCGATCAGGCGGCGCGCGCCGAAGCGCTCGATGAGGCTGCCCTGGAAGGGCGAGAAGAAGGTCTGCAGCACGATCAGCATCGAGAAGGTGATCTGCAGCTCCGACAGCGGCACGCCCAGCTTGGCCGTGAGCGGCTTGGTGAACAAGGTCCACACGTATTGCGGACTGGAGATGGCCATCATGCAGATCAGGCCGATCAACAGCTGGAACCAGCGGTTGCGCAGCAGGCCCTGCGCGCTCGCCGGGGCGGTTTGGGTGAGGGTGGTCATGCGTTTCTCCTGTACAGAAAGCCAGAGTGGGACGGTCAGCCTTGCCGGATCGGGCAGGATGCCGCTGGACTGAATTTATGTATGCATAAATCCTGCCAGCCACAAAAGCAGCTTTCGTGCCATTTGCTCCCAGGCAAATCCGGCACAGGAAAATCGGTGCAATTCTTCTTCGGGAGCGTAAAAACCCGCCTGCGACCCGCAGTTCAGGCGCAAAGCTTCACTTTTTCAGCCAAAACGCTTGCGGCGGGTGGGTGTCGTTGCCGGTGCGTTGCCCGGCACCGGTGCAGCCTGCACCGACTCGGCGCGTACCTGTTCGAGGCGGGCGATGGTGAGGCGCTCGACCACGGTGTGGCTGTCTTCGATGTGACGCGCGATCAGCTCGCCAGCCAGAGCGGCATCGCTGCGGGCGATGGCATCGAGGATGGCGCGGTGTTCGGCGTAGGTGTCATCGATGCAGTCGCCATAGGCGAAGTCCAGGCGCCGCATGATGCGCAGCTGGTTGGCCAGCTGGCGGTAGACGGTATCGGCCTCGGGGTTGCCGGCCGCCTGCACCAGCGCGCAGTGGAAGGCTTCGTCCAGGGCCGCGACGGCCAGCCCGTCGGGCAGGCGGTCGCCGGGGGCGCACTGCCAGATCGCGCCTTGCTCGGCCACCAGCTGCTGGCGCACGGCCGGGGCGATGCGCGGGGAGCACAGCTTGCGCACGGCGTGCAGCTCCAGCATCTCGCGCAATTCGTAGAGGGAGGCAAAGCGGGCCAGGTCGATTGGCACCACTTCCCAGCCATTGCGGAAGTGGCCGCGCACCAGGCCTTCGCTCTGCAGGCGCATGAGCGCTTCGCGCACGGGCGTGCGCGAGACCTGTAGCCGCTCGGCCACATCGTTCTCGGCAAAGCGGTCGCCGGGCAGCAGGCGGAAGGCGTAGATGTCATCGCGCAGGCTGGCATAGACCGTGTCGGTGAGCTTGCCGGCACGGCGGGTGGCGAGATCGGCGGGCGCTTGGCTGGACGTCATGAAGGAAGTGACTGGGCGGGTGGACGGGGTTGGCGGCTATCTTAACGCGGGCGCGGGGGCGGATGGAAGCTGCACCGCGCTGCTAGCGCTTGCCCAACACGGTAATACGCGGCTTGGGCGAAGTTTCAGCCAACTCACGCGCAATGAAATCCACAAAGCTGCGCACCCGCGTCGACAGCTGTTGGCGCTGTGAATACACCGCAAAGATATCCGCATTGGGCGTCAGCCAGCCCGGCAGCACCTGCACCAGCCGCCCCTGTTCCAGATAGCTGCGGATATCCCACTCGGCGCGCATGAGGATGCCGTGCCCATCCAGCGCCCACTTCACCGCGATCTCGCCGTCATTGGTGGTGAGGTTGCCGCGGATCTTGACCGTCTCCGTTTTGCGCGAAGCACCGCTGCCCGAAGACAGCTTCCACACCCCATAAGCCTCGTCACCCTGGCGGATGCCCACGCAATTGTGTTTGGCCAGGTCATGCGGCGTCTGCGGCATGCCCCTGCGCCTGAGATAGTCCGGCGAGGCGCACAGCAGGCGCGCATTGGATGCCAGCCGCCGCGCTACCACCCGGGTATCGGGCGGCTCGCCGAAGCGGATGCAGACATCGAAACTGTCCTCGGTCAGCGGCGGCGGCATCACCGACAACTGCAACTGCACCGACACCTGCGGATGGCGCGTCACGAATCTGGAAATCACCGGCGCCACATGGCTGCGCCCGAATCCCAGTGTGGCGTTGACCCGCAGCAGGCCTTCCGGGCGGCGCTTGGAGCTGCCCAGCAGTTCGGACAATTCATCGATCTGGTCGAGGATGCGGCGCGCATGTTCCAGATAGAGCTCGCCCTCGGGCGTCAACATCATGCGGCGCGTGGTGCGGTTGACCAGCGGCACGCCGGCCCGCGCTTCCATCAGCGTGAGGTGCTTGCTGACCGCCGCCGTGGTCAGTCCCAGCTCGCGCCCGGCCGAAGAGAGACTGCCGGCCATGGCCAGCACGGAAAAGAAACGCAGGTCGGCGGGAAGAACGGTGTCCTGCATGAAACCTCGCCAGGAAAACAAAAAATGGATTGTTGAATTCAGGTTAAGAATGCTTTAAGTCTAGCACCGGTTCCTGTCCTTTCAGTATGGGTAAAGTAGTCCGCATGCAAAGACGCGGCGCATGCCGTCATTTTGCGAGACCCCACACCGCATCTCATCAAGAAAGGCTGGAGACATGAAAACCTATCGCATCGCAACCATCCCCGGCGACGGCATCGGCAAGGAAGTCATTCCTGCGGGCCGCCAGTTGCTGCAAGCCCTGGCCGCCGCCCGTGCCGACCTCGCCTTCGACTTCGAGGACTTCGGCTGGGGTGGAGACTACTACCGCCAGCACGGCGTGATGATGTCCGCCGATGGCCTCGATGCCCTGCGCGACAAGGACGCCATCCTGTTCGGCTCGGCCGGGGACCCGCACATTCCGGACCACGTCACCCTGTGGGGCCTGCGCCTGAAAATCTGCCAGGGCTTCGACCAGTACGCCAACGTGCGCCCCACGCGCATCCTGCCGGGCATCGACGCGCCCCTCAAGCGCTGTCGTGCCGAAGACCTGAACTGGGTCATCGTGCGCGAGAATTCCGAAGGCGAATACGCCGGAGTCGGTGGCCGCGTGCACCAGGGCCATCCCATCGAAGCGGCCACCGATGTCTCGATGATGACCCGCGCCGGCGTCGAGCGCATCATGCGTTTCGCTTTCAAGCTGGCGCAGTCGCGTCCGCGCAAGCTGCTCACGGTCGTCACCAAGAGCAATGCCCAGCGCCATGCGATGGTGATGTGGGACGAGATCGCGGTGCAGATTGCCAAGGAATTCCCGGACGTGAAGTGGGACAAGGAACTGGTCGACGCCGCCACCGCGCGCATGGTCAACCGTCCCGCCACGCTGGACACCATCGTGGCCACCAATCTGCATGCCGACATCCTCTCCGACCTGGCCGCTGCGCTGGCGGGCAGCCTGGGCATTGCGCCCACCGGCAACATCGATCCGGAGCGCCGCTATCCGTCCATGTTCGAACCCATCCACGGGTCGGCCTTCGACATCATGGGCAAAGGCCTGGCCAATCCGGTCGGTACCTTCTGGTCGGTGGTGATGCTGCTGGAACACCTGGGCGAGCACGATGCAGCGGCGCAGGTGATGCAGGCCATTGAAGCGGTCACGGCCGATCCGGCGCTGCATACCGGGGACCTGGGCGGCAAGGCGACCACGGTGCAGGTGACCGAAGCGGTCTGCAGTTTCGTGGCCAAGGCGGCGCGGGTGCAGCAAGAGGCTTGAGTGATGCGTCTTGAATGAGGAAGGCCGGCTTGATGCCGGCCTTCTTGGTTGAGGCGCTGAGCGCAGCGGCGTGCTGTCAGCGCGGTGAGAGTTTCGCCACGATGGTAGCCATCACCACCGCCAGCATCGCAATCCCCGCCGCCAGATAGCCCACCTGACCGGTGCCCCACGACGACAGCGCCGCACCGCCCACCGCGGCACCGAGCGCGATCCCGCCATTGGCGGCCGAGACATTGAGCGTACCGGCCAGCGCCTGCGCGCCCGAAGCAGCCTTCATCACGCGGATCTGGCAGATCGGATAGAGCGCCGTATTGGCGATGCCCCATACCGCCAGTGCCAGCGCAAAGGCCCAGCCCGCCTGGCTCAACAGCATGCTGCCCGCCATGCCCAGCGCGAGGATGGCGCAGAAGAGGGCGGTGGTGGCGAGCGGCTTCTGATCCACCCACAGCCCGCCCAGCCAATTGCCGACCAGGCCGACCGCGCCAAAGCCCATCAGCCACCAACCGACATGCGCGGGGGCGATGCCGGCGGATTTTTCCAGCATCTCGGCCAGATAGGTATAACCCGTGAACATGGCCGTGAAGACCAGTACCGACAGTGCCACGTTGGCCAGGAAGAAGGGGCTCTTCAGGATGCGTGCCTGCGCCGCCATGCCACCGCTGGGGGCGCTGCGCACGCGCGGCACCACAGCCGCAATCAACACTGCCACCAGCAGCGACAGCAGCGCCAGCAGGCCGAAGGCGGCACGCCAGCCGACGGCCTCCGACACCAGCGTGCCCAGCGGAATACCGAACAGCATGGCCGCCGAGATGCCCAGATAGACCGTCGACACTGCGCGTCCGCTTTTTTGCGGTCCGGCGATCTGTGCTGCCGTCTCGCTGGCCGTGCCCCAGAACACTGGCAGTGCCAGCGCCGGCACCAGGCGCGCGACGGCCAGTATCCAGATGTTCCAGGCCAGTGCGGCCAGTGCATTCGAAAGCGCGAAGATCACCAGGATGACGATGAACAGGCGCTTGCGTTCCAGATGCGCCAGGCTGGCCGTGAGCAGCGGACCGCACAGCATCACCACCACGGCAAAGAGCGTGACCAACTGGCCGGCACTGGCCACGCTGATGCGCAGATCGCGCGCCAGTGCGGGTAGCAGCCCAACGATCAGGAATTCAGTGGTCACGATGACGAAAGCGGCCACCGCGAGAATGGCGATCGAGGCACTGCCGCCCTGCGTATCTTGCGCTGGCTGAGTGCGGGTGCGCGCGGTGGCGCTGGGGGCAGTTGGCATGGGAAAAACTCCGTTTTGAATTTGGGCCCGCCATGGTAGGTGAGAAAAAATGTCCACTGTTGGATATAAAATCGTCACTTATCTGGAGAAATATTCCATCTGCGGGAGTGCAAGATGTCGCCACTGGAAAGGCTGAAAGGTCTCGAGACCTTTGTTGCCGTCGTCGAAGCCGGGAGTTTCACGGCGGCGGCGGAGCGTCTGCATCTCACCAATTCAGCGGTGGGCAAGGCCGTGGCGCGGCTGGAGGAGCGGTTGAAGCGCCCGCTGTTGCAGCGGGGCCGGCGACGCGTTGAGTTGACCGATGCGGGTGATGCGTTTTATCAGGTCTGCGTGCGCGTGCTGGATGAGTTGAAGAGCGCCGAGGACATGCTGGCCTCGGATGAGTTGGCGCCTTCGGGCCGGCTGCGCGTGGACATGCCTGCCACCTTTGGCCGCTTGCGCGGCATGGGGTCGCTGCTGGCCTTTGCGGAGAAACATCCGCAGGTCACGCCGCAGGTGTCCTTCACGGATCGCTTCGTCGATCTGGTGGAAGAGGGGCTCGATGTGGTGGTACGCATCGGGGGCGGCGACGTCTGGCCGGCCACGCTGGGTTATACCTGCCTCGGACATGAAGAACTGGTGTTCTGCGCTGCGCCGTCCTATCTTGCCCGCCGTGGCGAGCCGCGCACCCTGCAGGAATTGCAGGCACATGATGCGGTGCTGTATGCGCGTGCAGATGGCAGCAGCAGTCCGTGGCTCATCAAGGACGGCGATCAGCCGGTGGTACGCCAGCATGCGGAAGGGCGCATCATTCTTGGACAGGCCGAGGCGCAGGTGGCGGCGGTGCAGGCGGGATTGGGCATTGCGCAGCTGGCAACCTGGGTGGTGGAGCAGGCCTTGCGTGAGGGTAGCCTGGTGGCTATCTTGCCTGCGCATGTGACGCAGGGGTTGCCTCTGCATATCGTCTGGCAGCGCAGCCGTGAGCATTCGGCCAAGGTGCGGGCGGTGGTGGGGCATTTTGAGAGGACGCTGGGGATTGGGCGATGATCGATACGTAATCGTGGTTCAATGCTCCCTCTGCAGGGGGAGAGGCCGCCTTCGCAATGCGTTGTCCCACAGGCTTTCGGAAAGGCCATGATTTTCATGAGGAGTTCATGACGATTCATCTGCATTTTCTCGATGCGCGTGCAAGCCTGACGCCCTTGCGCGCATGGATAAGCGATGCACTGCTGCAGACGCATGCCAAGGCTGCGCAGCTGTTGCCCTTGCAGCCGCTGGATGTGGTCATACAGGCCGGAAAACAGGTGGTGCCGGAGAAGGGACTGCTGGGATATGCTCCGCGCCCCGGGCTGATCCACCTCACCATCGATCCCGGTCATCCCGCGCTGCTGGCCAATGCACAGTCTTCGCTGGAACGCATGTTCGCCCACGAATTGCATCATGCCGCGCGCTGGGATGGTCCCGGGTACGGGGCGACACTGGGCGAGGCGCTGGTGTCGGAGGGGCTGGCGGGACACTTCGCGCAAGAGCTCCTGGGTGGGGATCCGGAGCCCTGGGAAACGCTGGATATTCTGAGCATGAGCGAGACCATCGCGCTGGCGCTGCAGATGTGGAGTCGCGACGATCATGATCACGGGGCCTGGTTCTTCGGGACTGGGACGTTGCCGCGATGGGTGGGTTATTCGCTGGGTTATCAGATGGTGGGCAGGTATGTCAGGCAAGGCGAGAGGCGGACCGCTTCCGGCATGGTTGCGCTGGAGGCCGAGGCATTGCGCAACATGCTGGCGGAAATGCTCGCGCTTGCTCAAGGGCGGGATCGGTGAACCGGAATTGAACTGACATGGAGGAGCGCAACGAATGAATTCGTTCAAGACTTTTACGGTCATCTTCGTCACGTTCTTCCTCAGTATCGGAAGTGCGAATGCGGCTTCGCCATCGCCGCTTGTTCCTGAAGAAAGTCATGGCACGACCCTCACCTTTGAGTCAGTCACACCCAAAAGGATCATGGATTTCGTGGAGCGCGCTGCCAACGAGAAGGTCTCGATCACGGGACGTCTTACCTTCCCCGACGCAGTTACTTCGCCCGTGCCGGCGGTCGTCATCCTGCACGGAAGCAGCGGCGTCAATCCAGGCGAGAAAGTCTGGGCGCAACGCCTGAACGCAATGGGTTATGCCAGTTTCGTGGTGGACAGTTTTACGGGGCGAGGCGTTTCCAATACCGAGGCGGACCAGACGCAGCTGTCGATGAGCGCGGGGATCGCCGATGCCTATTTTGCACTGCGCCTGCTGGCGGCTGACCCGCGTATCGACAGGAAAAAGATCAGCGTGATGGGATTCTCGCGCGGCGGCATCGCGGCATTGTATTCGGCCCTCGATCCTTTTCGCCGCGCCGTGATGGATGACGATCTGCGCTTTGCCGCACACATCGCCTTCTATCCGAGTTGCGGCATTAACTACACCTCGACCCATCTGGATGGTGCGCCCATCCTGATGCTGCTTGGCGGCAAGGACAATTACACGCCGGCCGCACCGTGTGTGGAGTATGCCGATGCATTGCGCAAGCAGGGTGCCCAGGTCACGCTGAAAACCTATCCCGATGCCTATCACGGATTTGACAGGCCGACGCGGCTGCATGTGATCAAGTCCGCTACCAGCGCCCGCGACTGTCATGGCAGCTACGATCTTGATTCGAACCAGTTCGTGATGCGCAAAGGTGATCAGGTCTTGTCGGGGGCGGATGCAACTGCAGAAGCGAGGCGCTGCCTGAGCTATGGCGTGATGCTTGGCGGTGATACGCTGGCGCGCGAGCAGGCACCTTTGGATGTTGCTGCATTTCTCAAGGCTGTCATTGAGGAGGGGAAGTGATATTGCTGAGTCTGGATGATCCGAGGTGGAAGGAATTTGAAGGAGGCTATCGGTTGCCATACGATGCCTCAATTGCGCTGCGCGCTTTGCGCAATGGCATGGATGTGTGGGATGAACTCTGGAGTGAGCTGTATCACCAGGGTGACGTCGGAATTGCTTCCTATGCGGCCGTGCCGCAGTTGGTGGCGATGGCAATGAAAAATGGAAGCCGGGACTGGAATTTCTACGCCCTGATTGCCGCCATCGAAACTGAGCGTCACCGCAGGGGAAATCCTGCTGTCCCGGATTGGCTGATGGAGAGTTATCAGGAAGCCTGGTGCCGCGTTGTGCCTATTGCGACGTCTGACTTGGCAAGGGACTGTGACGAATCTCTTGTACGAATTATTCTGGGTGTTCTTGCATTGGCAAAGGGAGCGACCAAGCTGGGCGCATTGCTTTCGTATGCAGATGCATCTGAAGTAGACGAGTGGGCAGAACGACGTCTTGACTGGTCGGAACAGTATCGCGGATAAGCTCTTCGAGTTCTCATGAGCAGCTCACGCACGGTATCATTCTCGCTTATCAAGAATCAACGAGGAGTCCTGATTTGAAAACGCGCGCGAATGTGGCCATCGCAGTCATTGCCGTGGCCATCATGGTTGTCTTCGCTTACCGAAGCTTCACCCGTCAGCCGGCAAAAATATCGCCTACGCCAAATGTAGAAAACTGTACCCCGGAAGCGATTCGAAAAGTCAGCGACGTCCTGGAGCGATCGATCTTGTCGTCACGCTGCGCCAAAAAAGAATAATCGGACTGAATGCGCCGTTATCAACTGCACAGTGAACTTGAAATAAACAAAGAAAAAGGGGAACTCATGAAGCTGCGGAAGACGATATCCGGAATGTCAGCCAGAAACTGGCTCTTGTCCCTTACTGCGTCAACGTGCCTGCTGCTGGGTGACCCGGCCCAGGCCGAGCCCGCGCAGCCCTTCACCAGCGCGGCGCAGGAGCAGGCTGCAGGTACCAAGGGCGTCGTGCTGATTTCAGCCAACTGGGGACGCAGCTGGGGCTGCGGCCGCAACGACTATGCACAGTTGCAGTTGTTGGGATTTGACAAGATCGAGCCTGGCACCCGGCCCTTGAGCCAGCGTCCCGAGCTGGTCATTCAGGGCGCGGAATCAGGCAATGCACAGCAGATTCCCTTTTCCAATTACGCCTTCCTGGTTGATCCCGGGGAGTATGAATTCAGTCTCTATCTGATTCATGTGGCGCGTTCCATGACGCAAACAGCGCATTTCAGCGGTGACCGCAAGAGCCTGTTTCAGGACGGGCGCTCCAAGGTAGGCAGTTTCAAGGTCGGTGCCGGAGAGATCGTCTACGTGGGGCACTTCGCGCTCGACTGCGTGCAGGCCCCCATGCCTTGGCGCTTCTATCCGGAGACGCGTGCCGACTTCACGCAATATCTGGATAAAGTCAAACAGCAATATCCTGACCTTGATACGTCCAAGGCCGTGTTCCGTCTCTTTGAGACCAAGTTGATCGGCAAGCCGTATGTCTTGCCATGAGTGGAAGAGCAGGTCATTGCGGAAAGATGGACGAGCGTCGATAGTGAAGCGCATCGCACTGCCATTTGTCTCAAGTGTTGATCGGAAGTAAATCGATCGTCAGCAGTCGTCGCACATCGGCAGGAAAATGCTTTTGAGCGCCAGGCGCTGGGCGGCCTGTTGTTGATGGCGTTGCGGCCTGTGTATGCGGCCGATCTGCGCGGACTCATTCTGTGGACCGTTCTCGGTCTGGCACCTGCCTGCATGGTCTTCACCCGGATGTGAAAGAGTATCTGGTGACTGGTATCAACGAATGTGTTTCCGTATTCAGCCTGGAGGACCCTGCGGTGAAATCCGCTTTCGACCATGAGCAAAGATGAAAAAAGAGCCGTCTCCGATGAAATCACCAGGCTGGTGGCAGAGCTGACGTTCATGATGGGCGTTCTTGAAAAGGTACCTGATGCGTCCGTGCTCGCCGCCCACTGTCGCGAACTGCTTTCCTTCGAACTTCAACAGGACAGGCCTGCTCGCAAGACCTATCTGAACGGCATGAAAAAGGAGCTGCTCGTGGTCGCCCGCGAGACCATGGGAGCGAAGAGCTGGGCATCATTCAAGGCCATCCTCGCTCGTGATGCTCTGTTTGGAGAAACCTATCTGCATAAGATCCGGAATGAGGGCGTGATCCGGGACGAGGATGAATACCGCAAAGTGCTCATCGAACTTGATCTGCTGATCAATGGTGATGAAGGAGCGAGCCCTGCACCAGAGCAGGTGCGTCTGGTAACTGACGTCAACGCCATACTTGCCCGCTCGCCGTTCTTTCAGGTTCGCGATTGATCATGCTGTGCCAGCGAGAAGCGCATTTCTGATTCAGGCAATGAATGCGCAGGCCGGGAGAAATGACCGGCTGGATATCGCGCAGTGTTTTGAGGTGCAGGGCATTGATCGGCAGCAATTGGGGGCCGCTCCTTTTGATGAAATACCCCCGCTCATATTCTCCGTGCAGAAACAATTTTTGCGGCAGTTGCAGCTGCTCGATTGATCGCACGGGGCCGCCGTGAGCTCGCCTGCTCAAACGGACGTTCCGCCTTGGCTGGCCAGTGCCCTCCGGATACCGTCCGCATAGGAAGTCTTGGTGATCGGCCCGATCAATTGCTGAAGCGCCGAATCATCCATGATCACCGGCTGCGTCTGCAGATAGTGCATCTCCACCAGTTCGCGCATCATCGGATTGAACAATCCGATGATGCGCAGCATGGTCTTTCCCGCCACGCGCTTCTTCAGCTTGCGCCCGGTCTGCCTTTCCATTTCTTCCACCAGTGCCTGTTGCGACGTCACCCCGGCACCGGCCAGGTGCCAGATCCTGCCGAAGGCCGCAGGCGTGTTGATCAGCCTGGCCACGACCGGTCCGACATCGGGCACGAAGACGAACTCGTGCGGGCGATCCAGCGGCCCGATCATGTCTGCCGTGCCGCCCTGTGCCGCCGCCTTGATCGCACCGCGCAGGTAGCTGGCTTCGACGCCGGGGCCGTAGAAATCCGGCAGACGCAGCACCGCTGCACGGATGCGTCCTGTGCTGTCGGCCTGCATCAGCAGGTCTTCCTGCGCCTTGCGCATGCGGCCCTTGAAGGTGTGCGGATTGCGCGGATGGTCTTCCCGTATCGGTGAGGTCTGCGGCAGACCGTAGGGATACACCGTGCCGATCAGCAGAACCTGCCTGACGCCAGCGCTGATCGCGCCGTCCAGCGTCTTGCGCATCAGTGCAGGATGCAGCTCGAACTGCGTGTAGTTGACGCCGACCAGATAGATCAGCGTGTCGATCCCCTGTGCGGCGGCTTCCACGGAAGCCGGCGAGTCGGGGTTCCAGCTGACGATCTCGGCCAGCGGGTCGGTCCCGAAGGCCTTGCGCAAACTGGCTTCATTGCGGCCGACTACGCGATAGGGCAGCCCTTGCGCGCTGATGGCAGAGGCGATGCTTTGACCGATGGCACCGGCGGCACCGAAGAGGGCAATCCTGGACATGGGGTTCTCCCGAAAGATGGTGTGAGTACGAACATGCTCAGTATGCGAAATTGCGGTATAAATGAAAATTGCATAAATTAGCCTAGCGTCTATACATAAATGAATACCCTGGCCGACATCGAACCGAACTGGGAGTGGTACCGCAGTTTTCTCAAGGTGCTGGAGACGGGATCGCTGTCAGCGGCCGGGCGCGAGATGGGGCTCACGCAGCCGACGGTGGGCCGCCACATCGAACAGCTGGAGTCGGCGCTGGGGCTGAAACTGTTCGTACGCTCCTTTGATGGCTTTTCTCCTACGGATGCCGCGCTGGAACTGAGGCCTTATGCGGCCGGTATCGCGGCGACTTCCGCCGCACTGCGCCGGGTCGCCAGCAGCCACGGCAGGGAAGTGCGCGGCACGGTCAGGCTGACCGCCAGTGAAGTCATCAGCGTGGAAGTGCTGCCCCCGATCCTTGCCGAACTCAAGCATCAGCATCCGGGGCTGTGCATCGAGCTGGTCATGTCCAACAAGGCTGATGACTTGTTGCAGCGGGAGGCGGACATTGCCGTGCGCATGTTCAAGCCGGTCCAGGATGCGCTGATCGCCAAGCGGCTGGGCAGCATCGAAGTGGGACTGCATGCGCACCAGCGTTATCTGGCGGCACATGGGGTACCGCACTCGATTGATGCACTGGCGGGCCATGCGCTGATTGGTTTCGATCAGGAGAGCGCCTTTGTGCGCAAGGTACTGGAGCAATTCCCCTGGCTCGCGCGCACCGGCCTGGCATTCCGGGCCGACAGTGATCTGGCGCAACTGGCGGCGATTCGCGCGGGCTTCGGCATCGGGATTTGCCAGGTGGGGCTGGCGGCCAGGGATGACGCACTGGTGCATCTGCTGCCCAGGAAATTCTCTCTCAAGATGGAAACCTGGATTGCCATGCATGAGGACTTGCGGGCGAGCCCGCGTTGCGCCGTGACCTTTGCTGCGTTGGTGGCGGGATTGGGGGCGTATATACGGGGGTGAAGCGCGGGGCGGTGTGCGTGGCCGGGTTCGCAAGCGGTTCAGTTCTGCGGTACCCAGGTATGCGTTCCCGGCAAATCGGAGTGAAAGTCCTCCAGCACGATGATTTCGACCGGCTTGGGGGTGTTGTCGCCCTGGCCCTGGATCTTCACGATGTCCTGTGGACAGGCAGAGAAGGCGACGAAGCAATCCATCTCTGCGCGCATTGTGATGAAGTCGCCGGGTTTGGTCACCGTCGGCAGTGTCTTCAGCGTGATACCGTCGGGCTGGACACGGATGTTCATGAAAATGTTGAATGACGCCAGGTTGGGGCGCGGCGGCGTTACGCCCAGCTCGAACATGCCCTCGAACATGTTGTCGCAGCAATTGCGGTGATAGTGCTTCACGCCGAGCAGTTCATAGCGCCGGCGGTCGCAAGCGGCCATGAAGGTGTCGTGGACGCCGGGTGTGGCGTCTTCCACTACGGTCAGAATGGGGTGGCGCTGGTTGGTGACGAAACTGTCACCGACGATGGGATTCAGGCGCTGGTTCCACACGCGCGTGGTTTCCATGCACATGTATTCGGCCAGGTCGTAGGCGTTCCATGCCCAGCAGTCGACCACCTGGGTGCCATGCGTGTTGACGACACGCACGGCCTGCCCGGCTTTGAGGCGAACGGCCTTGCCGTGGCCGGCGGGGATGGTAAGGGAAGCGGAAGCAGATGTCGAAGCAGTCATGATGGGGAGGATCCTGGGGTGAAGCGTTGAAGAAATTGGCGCAAACGCGCTGACGACGGCTGATCGATGACTTGCGACGGCGGGCCCATCTCGACGATCTTGCCGCCGTCCATGAACACCACCAGGTCGGCTACTTCGCGGGCGAAGGCAACTTCGTGCGTCACGACGATCATGGTGGTCTGCGCTGCCGCCAGGCCGCGCATCACGGCCAGCACCTCGCCAACCAATTCGGGATCGAGCGCGGAGGTCGGTTCGTCGAACAGGATGACTTCCGGCACCATGGCCAGCATGCGCGCAATACCGACGCGCTGCTGCTGCCCGCCGGACAGTGAGGCGGGCAGCGCCATATGCTTGCCCGCCAGGCCCACCTTGCGCAAGGCCTCGGCGGCAATGTCGCTGGCGGCGAGACGCGACATGCCCTTGACCGAGATCAGGCCTTCCATGACGTTCTCGATCACGTTCATGTGCGGCCACAGGTTGAAGCTCTGGAACACCATGCCGATACGGCTGCGCTGGGCGCGAATTTCTCTTCCGGGACGGGCGACCGGCTTGCCCTGGGGCCCTTCCTTCACGCCGACTCGCTCGCCGCCTATCCATACTTCGCCGGCGTCGGGCGGTTCCAGCCAGTTCAGGCAGCGCAGCAGCGTCGACTTGCCCGAGCCGGAAGGGCCCAGAATGCACACCACCTTGCCGCGCTCGATATCGAGATCGACGCCATCAAGGATGCGCTGGGAGCCGAAGGATTTGACGATGTCGCGCGCACGCAGGGCGATGTTGCCGTTCACATTCGAATGGGGTTCAGTCTGATTCATGGCAGGCTAGCGAGTTAAGGGGATGCCGTGGGCCACGGCGATACGCTGCTCCCAGCGGCGTGTCAGCGCATTCAGCAGCGCAGTGGCGGCCCAGTAAACCAGCGCCACCATGCAATAGACTTCCAGTGATGCGTAAGTCTCGGACACCACGCTTTTGGCGGCGAACATGAACTCATGTACCGAGATCACCGATAGCAATGCGGAATCCTTGAACAGGCCGATCATCAATCCGGTCATGGTTGGCAGCAGCAGGGGCAATGCCTGCGGTGCCACTATCCTGCGCACGATCGCGAGCGGCGACATGCCGATGGCGATTGCCGCTTCCACCGTGCCCTTGGGCAGGCTGTCGATGGCGGCCTGAATCACCTGTGCGATGTAAGGGGCGTAATAGATCCCCAGCGTCACTACGCCCACCACCGGAGCCGGCAGCAGCAGGCCGAAATCGGGCAGGACATAGAACGTCACATAAAGCAGCACCAGCAAGGGCAGCGCCAGCGTGAGCGCGATATACGCGTCGATCAGCAGGGCGAGCGGACGCGGGCCGGTGCGGCGCACGGCTACCAGTGCGACGCCAACTACCACGGCGAGCAATGCGCTGACCGTGCTCAGCCAGAGCGTGTCGGCCAGGCCGCCGAGCAAGGTCCCTGCGTGTTCAGTCAGGATGGCGGGCTCGAAGGCCATGTCAGCTCCTTCCCGTAGCGGCGAGCGGTGCTCTGGCCAGGTGCTTGCCCAGCGCCAGCACCGGCAGCACCACGGCCAGATAGCCGATGCTCACCATCAGCATGATCTGGGAGGAGGTATAAGTGCGCGCGATCACCATCTGCCCTGCATAAGTCAGCTCCGTCACGGCAACTACCGAAGCCAGCGGCGTAGTCTTCAGGAGGATGGTGAATTCGTTGATGAGCGCCGGGATGCTGCTCTTGATCACCTGCGGCATGACAATGCGCGTGGCGATGCGCCACGGCGCCATGCCCAGTGCGGTGGCTGCGTCGATCTGGCCGCGTGTGATGATGCGCAGGTTGCCCCGCAGGATCTCGGCGGTGTAGGCAGCGCTGTTGAGCCCCAGCGTCAGCGCCGCCGCCAGCAGCGGGCGGCCTCCCAATCCCACCAGAGGGAGAGAAAAGAACACCAGGAACAGTTGCACCAGCGCCGGCGTGCCGCGCATGAAGCTGATGTAAAGCCGTGCCAGCCAGCGCACTGGTGCCAGTGGTGCCAGTTGCATGGCCAGCGCAATGTGCCCCCAGATCAGGCTGCCGATCGCGCCGAGCACGGTGAGCGCGACCGTCATCATCCAGCCGTCGATCAGCGAGGGAATGCTCTGGATCACCTGGGGGCTCAGCCACATGCGAGGTCTCCTGCGTTTACAGCGCGTTCGGTTCTTCGGCCAGCGCCACTTCCAGGGCACCCGGCTGATCGTTGCCGGGTATGCCGGAGCAGCAGGCAGAGACCACGAAAACCATGTCGGCGACGACGCGGCACGCGATGAAGTCGCCCGCGCGCGTGCGGTTCGGCAAGGGAATGATACGGCCGTTCTGGTCCAGGTCAACGTGCATGAACAGGTTGATCGGATCCGGCAACTTGGGCGGGTTCAGTCCCTGCTCCCGGATCACGGCCGAGACCGATTCGACGCAGCCGGTCTGGCCGGTGTAGCCGTTGGCTTGCAGCCATGCAGTAGTCGATGCCGGCATCAGCAGATCGTGCGTACCGACGCTATCCTTGCCCAGTACCATCAGCGCGCGCCGGTAGTTGCTGACGATGCGCATGCCGGCCTGCAGCACATAGGAATTGCTGAACACGCGGGTGTGATGCACCGACATGAAGATGTCCGGGCTGGCGCGATCGAAGGCGAACAGCATGGCGGTTGCGCCGGCCTCCTTCGCTTCAATGCGCAGGATCTGGCCGGCCCTGACCTCGACGGCGCGGCTTTCTCCGGCTGGCACGGCAAGGCGGCTCGGCGGCAGGGGGCTACGGGAGGGAGTCTCTTTTAACAGCAGCATGATGGTCAGTCGATGGACGCGGCGGCACTGCTGTGCGGATCGGCGTCGTGGATGGAAATGGCGATGTCGGTCACGCGCAGGCCGTTGCCGGGAATGATGTCCTGCGGGCAGGACGAGACGGCGCACAGCAGGTCCTCCAGCACCTCGAAGGTAATGTGATCACCCGGCTTGCTGGTCGGATCAGTGACCTGCATGCGGCGGTCAGCCGTGACCGGGCCGTTCTGGAACAGGTTGAACGGTTCCGGCACGTCGAACTTCGACAGACCGTGCAAGGCCAGGCCTTCGTGCATGTTGTCCAGGCAATTGCGATGGCCGGCCACGTTGAAATCGACCGTGAAGCGGGTGTCGTCGCAGGCGGGCACGTTGGCGTCGTGTACGCCGACGGTGTCCGCCACCACGCGCAGCAGCGGGCGGTCCAGCGAGGAATACAGATGATCGCCGACGTCGAAGAAGATCGAGTTGAGCTTGCGGCGTGTATGCGTGGGCGACAGCTTCTCGTGCTTGTCGCGGGCCACGACGGCCACGAAGTCAGCCGCTTGCTGCCCTTCGACATCGATGATGGTGAGGAACTGGCCGGCCTTCACCTCGAAGGTCCGGCCATGACCGGCTTGCACGGTCAGGGAATGAGTGGAGTTGCACATGGGGCAGTTACTTGGCGGGAATGAAATCGGTGTCCGGCGTGGCGAAGGTCACGCCGAGGTATTGTTGCTGCAGCTTGGCCAGCTCGCCGCTTTTCTTCATCGCCATGATCTGTTCGCTGACGGCCTTGTTCAGGCGCGTGTCTTCAGGACGGGTGGCCAGCGCGATCCATTGGGAGGGGCCCAGTTCACCGGTGATCTTCATCTTGCCCGGATTCTGCTTGATGACATCGGCCAGGACCGTCACATCGTCGAAGACGAAGTCGGCGCGGCGGGTCATCAGTGCCGCGACCGTCTGGTCGACGCTATCGACGCTGAGCAGGCTGATCGGTGCCAGACCCTTGGACTTGAGCGTCTCGTTGAACTGCTTGAGGATGCCTTCCGGCGCGCTGCCGGTCTTCACCGCACCGGTCAGGCCGGCCAGCGATTCCGGCGTCGGTTTGGCCGGGATCCTGGTGAAATCGTCACGCACCAGAGCACCGTTGACGGTCTTGCCGGTGGGCACGACATAGGCGATGCGCTTGGCACGCTCGGCGGTCACGTTCAGCGCCGAGCCTTCCATGTCGAAGGAGCGCGACAGCAGGCCGGGAATGATGCCGCTGAAGGCCATGCGCTGGTATTCGATCTTCACGCCCAGGCTCTTGGCGACGGCGGCCAGCACCGCCGGGTGGTAGCCGACGATGGCATTGGACGCATCGGTGTACTCGTAGGGGGCAAAGGTGGGATCGATGGCGACGATCATCTTGCCGCGGCTCTTGATGTCGTCGAGCGTGTCAGCATGGGCGGCGGCGCTGCAGAACAGCAAGGCGGACATCAGGAAACGGGAGAAACGTTGTGCAGACATGAGCGGACTCCTTGAGGTGGCTGACGAAGGAACGAGCAAGACGAATAGTGCAATGCATGTTTCATGCCAATGGTTTTGGAAACACAAGTTTCTAATTGCGGTGCCAAGGAAACAATGGATTCACGGGGCATTTTTTTGAAATGCTCGTTTCAGTGGTGCAAGGGCGGCATACAATGCCTACGTTCCATTCCAGAACGCTGCCGCACAAAACAAGTGCGTCGCACCGCATTGGAATGATTCTTGCACCATGGCATTTCCTCTTTTTCACGTATTTCCAGATCGACATGGCTATCTCCCCCCACAAGAAAGGCAAGGCGTCCGCCTCCATCGAGAGCCGTATCGCCGAGCAGTATGACCAGCTGTCGGAGATCGACCTGCGGTTGGCCGACGTCATTCTCAGCGCGCCCGGTCAGCTTGCGATGCAAACCGCCACCGAGCTGGCCGAGAGTGCACAAGTATCGAAGGCGACGGCCACTCGCTTCTTTCAGAAACTGGGCTATGCGTCTTATGACGATGCAAGGGAAAGCGCGCGCGCGGCGCTGGTGGGCGGATCACCCCTGTATCTGCTGAAACGGGGGGGAGAAGCAAGCGGGCAGCGGGCTCGACGCCTCCATCGAAGCGCACCTGAACCATGAAGTCTCTAATCTGGCCAATACCTACCGTTCGCTGGATCAGCAGGTGCTGACCGAGGCGGTAAGCTGCATCGCCAATGCGCAGCGCGTTGCGATCATCGGCTATCGCCACAGCCACACGATCGCCCAAATGATCCGTCGCGAACTGGTGCAGGTCCGCAGCAACGTGCTGGTCTTGCCGGCACCCGGCGACACGCTGGCGGAATACCTGAGTGATCTGGGCGAGCGAGACATGGCTATCGTGATCGGCTTGCGCCGCCGGGTGCCGGCCATCTCGCTGGCGATGGATGCGCTTTCCGAGAGCGGCGTGAAGACCTTGTACCTATCCGACGTGATTACGGGGGAAACCGGCCAGACGCGCCGACTGGGTGATCCGCTGCCACACCGATGGCATGATGCTGTTCGACAGCGTGGTGGCGGTTTCAGCGATGGTCAATCTGATTTGCTCGCTGACGGCGGAAAAGCTGCGCGAACGGGGCAATGGACACCTGCAGCGGGTCGAGGTATTGCACCAGAAGATGAAAGAGCTGGAATAGTTCACGCTCCTTGATAAATGAATGTACGCTTCCTGTCAGAAACTGACCTTCCATCCTCAAAATGAAGATTCCATGTTCTACATGCTCGGCTTTGATCCTGCCCGACACTGCGAAAAAAACAGGCGGACTTTGCATGCCCTGCAAGTCGGGAAAGCGCGCGGAAATTGAGGCAGCGAAAGTCGCGAGGAGAAGAGAACGTGAGCTAGATAATACGGATCCATTTCGGCTTTATTGGCGGGAGCTGGTGAACAGGGTACACAAGTCTGATGCGGGGATGGCGGGCTTGTCCGATATGGAAAGACAATATTGGGCGGTGAGTTGCCTGTCTGGCGACGTCTACAACGGTGGTTTCGATCAGTATTTTCATAACAGTTCAGGCTCGACTTATTCTGACGCCGTTGATGGCTTGATGGCGATAGGTGCCACGTCCAGCCTGCTGTTGCTTCAAGAAGCAAAGAAGATAATCTTCGGACCTGCGGACGTCCCCGTCGAAACAGCTGCCAGGCGAAGAATGCAAATGGCGGCCGACAACGACGAACTGCAGCAGCGTCTGGACGAACTCGATAATGCGTTCTGGCGAGACGCTGACAATCTGGCGACGCGAATCGAAAACTTTGCTATCACTCATGGCTTGGTTCGCGTCGAATAGATAAAAGGAACAGTCAACGAACATCAACCCTGTCAGGAATTTCTGCTGACCTTGGAATCGACCCGAATGAAACCTAGGCACTTCACGGCGCGTGCATTTTTGCCGGCTAGCGGCGTCCAATCAAATTCCGATATTTCATCACTTGCCTTGGACACCCATGGTGAGCTCGTCGTCACTGTCGCTTGCTCAATGGATGGGGATATTGTCCGTGGTCTCAAAATAGTCTTTCCACCGCCGGTAGCAGGTTTTCGCTTTCTGGATGGAACGGACTTGTATCGTTATGTTCATTCCGAAGCATTTCCCTTCGGTACTCATCTCATCGAGGTGACTGATGGTGGGTGGCTATCGGAAGAAAGCGGGCTCCAAGGATTGGAGCTTGATGGTCGGGAATGGATGGTGGTAACAGGTAACGGCTGTCTGAGTGTTTTCAGTTCTGCAGAGCCGCAATGTTCAGAGATCGGTTGGGCAGTTGAGGGAGTGTGATCGTTTTCACCGGAAGAAGCAGCTTGTCACTTTTAAAAATTTGCCATGACGTATGCATGGTCATTTCCTGGTATCGCTGCAATCGATAATAAAATTCGATGGAAGTAGCCGAGATACAACTGATGCCGTCGACCTGTTCTATTGGAAAATCATGATGAAACCGTTTCATTTGCTTCTATGCTCGCTATTGGCAGGCGCATCGCTTACGGGTTTTCCTGCGGTAGCGCAGACTTCAATTGCTGAACAACAGGATGCCCGGGTGATCGAGAACCTGCAGCGTAATGGCGCAGATTTGACCAAGACGCACGACATCGACTTCTTTCTTGTCTTCGGCCAGGAGAGCGATGCAGTGGCGGCAGCTGACAACCTTCGCGCTCGCGGTTACGAGATTGCCAGTATCGGAAAAGTCCCCAAGCGAACGCTGTGGGAGGTGCATGCGAAGCGAAAAATGGCGCCGGAGATCGGTGCAATGCAAGCGATAACACGCGACCTTTCAGCCTTGGCCGCCAGCCATCATGGTTACTACGATGGCTGGGGAACCGTCGGGATCAAATAGCCGAAGTCCGCAAGCGGCCAGAAGCGCAGCGGGTTGACAACCCGTACCTCATTCAAATGATTTCATGAAGAATCCATCCTTGGCATCCGGATCTGCTTTGGCGATATTGACCATTGGCCTTGCAATATTGGTGCTGCTGGACCACTTGGAATGGGAAACCATGTTGATAATGGTGCTTCCTCTGTTCTGTGCAGCAGTAGCAGCTGTGCTTTTCTGGCGAAAGCTATCACGTCCTTGGATCTATTTTGTTTCTACCATTGTGGCAAGTTACGCTTGCTACTTCATCCTGGACTCATCTCTCGGAATTTTCTCCATACCTGAACCGCGGGATGGCCAGCATTACCGGATAGTTGGAGAGCCTGGTGTGCTCGTCCTTGGCACCTTCAGCATCTGGCCGTTCTGCCTGTTTTTAATGGTGGTCATTTTCCTGGCCTATCTGATTTTCCGTGTCTTCTGTAGAAGGGCGGTTCAGAAATGATTGCCATAATCGACGGCCGGGAGTGCCGCGTTTCTGGCGAGAATGCCGGCAAAGTCTGCAATCGGTGGCCAGCCAGATCATTGAGCGGCTGGCTGGCGTGCAGGCCGATGCAAAGAACCCGATGACAAACTTGGACAGACCGTGAGCTACGATCTCTTTTTCACTTTCCCGCAGCCCACACAGCGAAGTGCCGTGGAGGAATATTTCTGCCGCCGTCCGCATTACCAGCTCAATGGGTCGGCGGTTTACCAGAGCCAGGACACGGGGGTGTACTTCCTGTTCGAATTTCAGGAGTGTGATGACGACCCGAATCAGCTGGTGGGTGCATCACTGAACCTCAACTACTTCCGCCCACACATCTTCGGCCTGGAGGCCGAGCCTGAGGTCCGTGCGTTCGTGGAGCACTTTCAGCCCGACGTGGAAGACCCGCAAACGCACGGCATGGACCGGGGGCCGTACACCGGCGAAGGGTTCCTCGCCGGGTGGAATGCCGGCAATGAGTTCGGCTACAAGGCAATCACATCACAGCACAAGGGGCCGTTTCTGGCCTGTCCTGAAGCGAAGATCGAGGCGGCCTGGCGATGGAATCGCGCGAAGTCGGCATTGCAAGAGGAGTTCGGTGAGGTGCTGTTCGTGCCCACAATCATGTTGGCGACCATTGATGGCCACTTGCGCTCGGCAATAGTGTGGGGGGATGGTATTCCAACGCTCATGCCGCAGACGGACGCAGTGATTGTGGTCAGGGACGAACTCGCTCCCAAGCCCCTGTTTCGTCCGCGAAAAAAGGACACTTGCGTTGTGGCACCGGACAAACTGGCGGACCTGTTCGGGCCATTTGTTGAGAAGGGCTATGCGCTACCGGTCCGCGTACCTGAGTACGAGAGGCCGACAGGCGATATAGGAAAGTTCTTCCGGGGACTGCGCGCTTTCACGGGTCAATTGAAGATCGTGTCGGTTGGCGATGTATTGAGTGAAGAGCTGCTTGGCAAGTGTGGCTGACCCTTGTCAACAACCAATCTCCAAGCGCCCAGAGTGCCACCCGAAGTTAAAAATGATGAGCGGGATACTATGCATCCATCGATACCAAGCAGCTACCGCGACTATATTCAAGAAAATGGTTTGTTCGAAGGATTCACTCTCGATGATGCGCACCCAGGCTACGTCAGCCTCTGGGCTATGGAGGAAATTGATGAAAACAATTCGGATATTGAAATCGAAACGTATGCGCCCGGCTTCATTGCATTTGCGGGAAATGGCGGAGGTGAAGTGCTGGCCTTTGATGAACGAGGGTGTGTCTACATGTTGCCATTGATTGGAATGGCGCCTGAGACCGCCATCCGAATAGCCGATAACTTTCACGATTTTGCCAGTCAATTCGTCCGATAGCGGCCAGAAACCGCAGCCGTAAGCGGATAGCAATATTGATAAAAATAATCCAAGAATAAAAATCGTGCCCATCGATCAAAATACGCTCGCTCAGTTAACAAAGGCATTTCCCTCACAGTTGAGGGAATATGCGGCATTGTTTGCGGAAAGAACTCGCCCAATAACTTTCTCAAGTGGACCTTTAATCGAAGTAAAGATCGAGGGAGAAAATCTCGAACTTCCTGTCCGGATTTATCAGCAATTCGACGAGCGAGTGTTCAAGAGTCTTCCCGTGGAAGCAGGCACTTTGTACACATGCATACTAACGCGGCACCACGATGGTTATATTCGACAGCGTCAGCTGGCAAATCTTTTCAATCAGAGCCAACCGTGGATCGTTCCGTTTGTAATCTGGTTGGCAAGTGAATATGTCATCGAAATTCTCTACGACATAGAAAAGAACGTTGATCACTTCGATGCTGGAATGTACGCCCAAATATTGAGAGAAAACCCGGCGTTCTATGCGAAGGCAAAAGCTAGAATGATTAGCTACTGGGATTGCTACTATCGGCGGACCTTTAAATATAAGAACGACTACGTTGGGTTCCGATTGTTTTCTCGCTGGGATAGGCTTGTCGACGAGTCTAAAAAATAGTCGATTGATTGCATCCGGGCAGGGACAGACGAGTCCATTAGCAAAGAAACGGCAGATTGACCATGTCCAAATATTCCAAGAGATTCAAAATTCAATTTTCCTTGGCCATCTTTTTGACGGTCGTTGCCTTTATCCTGCACTTTATAAATTTCTATTTTGGCGTAAATCAGTTTTTGGTCGCGCTGGAAATCGGTGCAATTATCATCGGCGTCATCAATGGCTTTTGCTATCTTCTTTTTGGATGGATGCGATCGAAGTGAGCCTTTTGAAAGCGCTTGAAATATCTGAAGAGAAAAATGCCATTCCTGAGGTCTGCTACTGGCCAGCAGTGAGCGTCGAACAAGCAGATTAACGCTCGTTTCAGAGCGATCAAACAAGCAAGAGCAAGATGCCCATGACCTCATTGTCACGAAAACTATTTGCCAAGCTTTGGCAGGATATTGCTGTCAATGGGGCAAAGGTTCTGGCAGGGATTCAGCCATGTTTAGCGTTTGGCTCCAGATGAATGACCGCGACTTCAGATGCAATCCAAACTGCATCACCGATGTGCCTCTACCTATTGATTTTGAAAGACTGAATCGCACCTTGCTGAATCTCAATGCGCGGTAGCCAAGTCTTAGACGATACAGATGTGCCGCGTACCTTGTCAGCAATCTGCCAGGAGTAGAAAAGGTAATCCAGGATGACCTATTCCAAGAAAATTGTTTTTCTATCCCGATCCGGCTATGTTCCTGAGCGAGATGAGGATTTCCTTCGCCAGCTTTGTCGTGATGGTGTCAGGCTCTTTTGCGTCTTGGGGGCTGATGCCGACAAATGGGAGGAGGCGTTGGACTGGATAGCCTTGGATCAAGGGGCAACTGAGCCTCATTTCATTACTACTACTTCTCATATCGATGAGTCCCTTGCAGAGGTGATCGAATTCGCACAGTTGTTTGATACGGGAGAGAAGGCCGACGTTCAGGTATTGGAGCGTTAGGGCTGCATCCGGGCAGAAACAGCCATTTCGAAGAAATATATAAATGATGCTGATATACATTCATCTCGCTGCGACACTCCTGGCGATCCTGACCGCACTCATCGCACCGTGGCGATATCTCTGGAAACACGAGACCTTGCTTCTTTCAGACATCGTATTGCCTTTTGCACCGGCGTTATTCGTGTTGTTCGGGCTGGCGCTTTTGAATGAAGCTGCGCAAGTTGGGTGGGGCGTGATTCTGTATCCGGCCATTGCCATATTGCCGGGAGCTCTCCTTCTGAATGTCAGGGCTTTTCTCTTGACGAGACTGCGTATTTCATCGGAAAAGATATCTCCAGCTTTGCTGGCCGCTGTTTCGGTGGCAGCGTTTCTCTTTGGCGCACTGGTTTCACCATGGTACGACTGACTACTCAGTGCGAATGGAACTTCAAAAACGAGTTTTGCCTGGCGGCTCTCGCTTTGCGCGTTACAAACCGGGCATCGGACCTGCGTAGGTGATTTGTAGCCAGTCAGGCAGTGAGCGGGTTGTCGAGAGATATGGAGCAAACACAGGTCTCTAGCTGATCAATTCAAGTGCGATTGCGAGCCGCTGCCTTGGCCCCCGTGAAAGTCGTTTAAATTGGTAGGCATCGACTTCGATAATTTCAAGGATGCTGCCAGCCGTATCGGTTTTCTTGCGCGGGATCTCAATAACCGCAATCTCTTTTGAACTGACTAGTATCCAATAAATGTCTTCCCCTTGGTCCGGCACGCAATTGATGAGAAAAGGGCGAGTAATAGAAGGAAAGTTTTTCTTTAAAATCTCCCCTAGGCTGCCCACGTCAGTGTTTGCCATAATTTCTCGAGATTGATCCAACAATTGGAGCCGAAGGCTCTGTTGGAGCTTCTTGGTAAACACAGGCATCAATATTCCTTTCCTCTACGGGGCTGTCGCGGAACGTCCATCTTTATCAGAAGAGAAACAGCTCTTGGAATGGTTGTTTGCTTCCAGCCAATAACGGACATAATGAGCGAAATCAATTTATAGGACTCCTGAAAGTGTCAGTTTCCATCTACTACTCCGCCCGCAGAAAAAAGCCATTAAGTCCCTCGGAGATCAAGGAAATAGAATTGATCTGTGCAAGATATTCAGTTGATTCCCAAATAGAAAAATTCCTGTCGACAGGTGTTGGCCTTAATTGGGAATCCTTTCATTTCGAACTCAACGGTCAGCGACCAGGCATGTTCAAAAGCGCTATCGTCTTTTCTGGTAGCACCAAGCTTCCAGACGATTCAGGCGAAGCGACATGGATAGGTGTGCAGCACTGGTGCGGCTGTCTCTCCGAACTGCGTCGCCTGTTAAATTCATGCGACTGGTCTGTCTCTGTTGAAGATCATGATCTGCACTGGGACAGTCTGACATTGGCCTATGATCCACAAAAGTAGCGAATGGCTCGGTCCGCAATCGGCCACTATCATATCTTCCCGTAGATTGAATATGCTCGACAAAGCCATTGTACGTTCCATCATCGATATGTTCATCTTTCTGGAATTCTCTGAAGATTCGCAGATCGATGAAGATGTTGCCGTTTCTCAGATGGAAGCCCTTGCTGCTCAACTTCACGGCGCGCCGGAAGCCACCAGGAAGGACCTGGTCGAAATGATTACGGAGCTGGCCCCGCATTATGGAGAGCGCTCGGATTTTGTTCGGGCACTGCCTCGGACAATCGGCCTTGAATGATGGAAGTCCTCTTGCTGGCGGGCGCGAAGAAAACAATCTCTTGTCCAGGAAATTGAATGTTGAACCAGATCTCCTTCCGCCATTTGCATGATGCGCTGTTGGCGCATGATGGCGAAAGCGTCTATGCCGAGGTTCTATTGCCTTGGCTCAGGTCAAGTGGAGGCCAGCAAACGTGGTTGCGCTCCCTGGGTCACCGCGAAGGTGCGCCTGTTCCTTTGGTGAGCCTGGAGGAGTCGTGGGAGCTTTATGCGCTGAGCCGCGTATTGGATCTTCTGATTCTGGGTTTCCAGAAGCCGGGGCCAGACGCGGGCTGGGAGGGTCTGCAGATTTCCATGGATGAATTTCTGGAGTTCATCGAGGTTCTCGGCCTGAGATCGCTGACGCCTGCTTCCTTTTCGCCGTTCCATCATGAGATCGTCGATGCACGTGTATCGGACAAGGCTTCTCCTGTCCCTGAAATCATCTCCTCCCGATGGCCGTGCGTGATGCTCGGCAATCTGCTTGTCCTGCGCGGCGGAATTGAATTGGAAGCAAACGCCAAGGTTCTTGATCCTGATCTGGCGCGCAGCACGACTCTGTATTGGGCCTATCGCCGAAAAGCGAGGCCTCACCATGATCTGTCCCACGGCTGGGGAAGCAACTCGCAATGGAGAACGGTTTTTCGGCGAGACTATGCCATCGGTAACATGCAGTACTTCAACGTCGATGGCAAATACGATCTGCACGCGAAAGGATCTGAATTGAAGGAGGTACTGGAAGCCTGTCCGGAGCTGACCCTCGACGAGCGAATCGAGCTCCTGACGAATCGTTGCTTCATCAGGTGCGTCAAGCCGCATGATGACCTGTTGCCGTACGATGATCGATTTCAGAAAATAGTCATCTAGAAACCGTTTCGGCCAGAGGAGGACTTGATTGATACCACTCCGAATGGAGGCTCTGGTCGGCGTCAATGTTTCCGAACATGTCGACAGGTTCGCTGCGGCAGGTTTGAATAGCCATCGCGATACGGAGCAGTGGCCACTTATGTCCTGAATGCCCGCCATTGCAGTAGGCAGACATCACCAACACATGATTGAAAACGAACAGCAACCGAAAATCAATGGAGACCTCCAGCAAATTCCTGAGCCTGGTACTCCGCCACAAGCCCGAAGAGATCGGCCTTCAACTGGATCCCGCCGGCTGGGCAGACGTAGATGAACTGATTCGATTGGCCAACGCTCACGCCAATGGTCTGAGCGTCGACCGCCCCTTGGTCGAAGCCATCGTTGCGAGCAGCGACAAGAAACGTTTTGCACTGAGCCCCGATGGCCAACGGATTCGCGCCAATCAAGGCCATTCCGTCGAGATTGCGCTTGGACTGCCACCCAGCGTGCCGCCGGACGTGCTGTATCACGGTACGGCGACGCGCTTTCTGGAATCCATCTGCGCCAGCGGACTGCATGCAGGATCCCGGCAGCATGTGCATCTGTCCGCCAGTCCTGAGGTGGCAAGGCAAGTCGGCAGCCGGCATGGCAAGCCGGTCGTGCTTGTGGTCGATGCAAGGAAAATGGCCGCAGCGGGAAGCGTGTTCCATATCGCCGATAACGGTGTCTGGCTGACCGATTCCGTGCCTGCCATTTACCTGAGCGAGCTGGTCGAGAACGCTCACGCCGGCATGGAAAACGAATCCGGCGTGAAGTGAGCATTGCGTTGTTCAACGGGACGGTGGTGGATCACGACGCCGCCACCACCGCCTCCAGCTCCTTGCCCCGGGTCTCCGGCAGGATCAGGCAAGCCACGATCACCAGCCCGTAACACCCCGCCGCAATCCACCCGATGGTCTGCCCCAGCGGCAGGCTGTTGCTGAGATACCCGACCAGCGCAGGACATATCGCCCCGACCGCACGCCCGAAGTTGTAGCAGAATCCTTGTCCCGAACCGCGCACATCGCTGGGAAACAGTTCAGACAGATAGGCCCCCATCCCCGAGAAAATCCCCGACAGGAAAAACCCCAGCACAAAGCCCAGCGCCAGCATCCACGCATCGGTAATGATCAGCTGCGTATAGCTCAGCACCAGCACGATCCCCATGGCCGCAAACAGCATGAAACAGCGGCGGCGGCCGATGGTGTCCGACAGCCAGGCCGAGGTCAGGTAGCCACAGAAAGACCCGCCGATCAACACCAGCAGATAGGTACTGGTGCCCAGCACCGACAGGTGGCGTTCGGTCTTCAGGAAGGTCGGCAGCCAGGTGGTCACCGAGTAATACGCACCCTGCATGCCGGTCGCCAGGAGGCTGGCCAGCAGCGTCGTGCGCAGCAGGTCGCGATGGAAAATGCGCAGGAAGTTGCCGCGCTGGCCGCTCTCGCGCAGCTGGGCCTGGGTCGCCAGGAAGACCTCCGGTTCGCTGATGGCGCGGCGGATGTAGAGCGTCAGCAGGGCCGGCAGCACGCCGATCCAGAACAGCACCTTCCACGCCGTCTCCGGCGGCAGCACCGCATAGACGCCCCAGAACGCCAGCGCCGAAGCCGCCCAGCCCACCGCCCAGCTGCTCTGCACCAGGCCCGAGGCCTTGCCGCGATGGCGGGCCGAGATGGTCTCGGCGATCAGCACCGAGCCCACGGCCCATTCGCCACCCATGCCGAAGCCCTGCATCGCACGGGTAAAGAACAGCTCGCCGAAGGACGTGGTGAAGCCCGAGAGGAAGGTGAAGAGCGCAAACCACAGCACCGTCCATTGCAGCACGCGCACCCGCCCGTAGCGGTCGGCCAGCACGCCTGCTGCCCAGCCGCCGATGGCCGAGGTCAGCAGGGCGCCGGTGGCGATGTAGCCGGCTTCGGCCTTGCTCATGCTCCACGCGGCCAAGAGCGTGGGGATGAGGAAGGTGTAGATCATGTAATCAAAACCATCCACCGCATAGCCGGTGAAGGTTGCCGTGAGCGTGCGTCGCTCGGATGTCGTTGTCTCTTGCAGCCACATGTTGATCCCCGTAATGAATGTGTAAATCACTGACGTGCGGCATCGCTGGTCGCGTGCAAGAAGCATGCGGCCATCGATGAAAAAACGGTAGAGCGGCAGCAGGCGCTAGGCCTGCGCGTCGAGCGGCAGTTCGCTGTTGAGCTTGTCGGTCACCAGCATGTAGCCGGGTGCATGGGTGATGCAGAATTCGGGCCGGGCGGCGACGATGGCGGCTTGCGGCGTGACGCCGCAGGCCCAGAACACCGGCAGCTCATCGGCGTGGATGTCCACCGCTTCGCCATAGTCGGGCTGGTGGAGATCGGCAATGCCGATCAAGGCCGGGTCGCCGATGTGAATGGGTGCGCCATGCACCTGCGGCGTGCGTGCGGTGATCTGGATGGCGCGGATGGCATCGGCGGCCTTGAGCGGCCGCATCGAGACCACCGTCGGTCCCTGGAACACGCCCACCGGCTGCGTCGGAATATTGGTGCGGTACATGGCCACGTTGCGGCCTTCGCTGACATGGCGCAGCGGAATACCGGCGGCCAGCAACGCATGCTCGAAAGAGAAGGAACAGCCCAGCGCGAACGTGACCAGATCGTCGCGCCACAGCGCGCGCAGGTCGTTCACCTCGGCCACGCGCTCGCCGTCACGCCACAGGTGATAGCGCGGCACGTCGCTGCGCACGTCCAAATCCAGGCCCAGCGTGGGCAGGGCGGGCGAGCCCGGCTTGGACATGGCCAGCAAGGGACAGGGGATGGGATTGCGTTCGCAGAAGGCGAGAAAATCATCGGCCAACGCCGCCGGCAGGATCGCCAGGTTGACTTGCACATGGGCACTGGCCACCCCGCTGGTGTGGCCGGTGAATGCCCCGCTGCGGGCGGCCAGCCGCACGTCTAGCGCGCTGGAGGAAGCCGACAGCACAGGCGCTGCGGCGGAATGAGTCGGTACGGCAGGCGAGGCGGTGGCAGTCTCTGGCATGGCGGTCTCCTTCTTGGAATGGAGCCGATGTTAGGAGCGTGCCGGGACAGCGTCCAACAAAAAATTTATATCTTTTGTTATCGATTTTTTCGATGAGGACAACGGAAATTTCACTGTAGCGATTTCCGTGCCAGTGGCTCATTTTTCTGCGGTGCGGCCTTTGCCCTGGGTGCGCCGTGCATGCTCCAATGCCGAATCGAGCACCAGTTCGGCCAGGCTGGAGCTGGGGTCTTCGCGATAGCTGGCGTGGATCTGCAAGGGCGGGAGCGTGGCTTCGCAGCGCAGGATGCGCAGGGGAAGACGGCGCGTGAGTTCGCGCACCGAGGCGCGCGGCAGGGTGGCTACACCGAAGCCGCCTTCGACCAGCTGCACCATGGCGGAGATGGAAGAGATGGCATGCACGCGCGGTTCGATCACGCCCCATTCCTGGCACAGCTGCAGCACGCCCTGGTGCGGCTGCGAGCCACGCTGGAAGGTGATGAGGTCGTGTGCGGCCAGTTCGTCCAGCGTGTGAGAACGCGTACCGAAGCGTTCGCGGTGGCCCACGAAGACCATCTCCATCGGCGTCATCAGGCGCGAGCGCACGGCCGTGTCGCTGCCTACGGTGGAGGTAAAGACCAGGTCTTGGGCACCGCGCCGGATCTGCTCGGTCAGTACCGGCGAGGTTTCGACGGTGAGTTCCAGCGCGAAATCGGGATAGCGGCTGCGGATTTCCTGCAGCCAGGCCGGCAGCCAGCTGTGCACCACCGATTCGATGCTGCCGATGCGCAGCAGCAGCGGGCCGGCGCTGTTGCCGCCGAGCTCCTGGCGGATCTGGCGCTGCATGTCGAGCAGTTTCACCGCCAGGCGCTGGAAGCGCTGGCCGGCCACGGTGAGGCGAAACTGTTTTTCGCGGCGGTCCAGCAGCACCACGCCCAGTTCCTCTTCCAGCGAGGCGATGCGGCTGGACATGGTCGATTGCGTGATGTGGAGCTTTTCAGCGGCGCGGGTGATGCTCTTGAGCGAGGCGGCCCAGTGGAAGGCCTCGACGAAACGCAGGTTCATGGGTGCTCGGCGGTGGGGTGGGCAGGCCCTAGGCTACCAGATGCGCGCGCCTGCCGGCTAGCGTTGTGCGATCACGTCCAGCGAACGCAACACCCGCGGATGCAGGAAGCGGCTGCGGGTGGCCTCGTCGGTGAGCACATGCATCATGGCCCCGACGAAATCGCTCACGCAGCCATGGATGGGCGCGTTCTTGCGCGTGACGTAGCAGGTGATGCTGGCCGGCAGCCGCTCCTTGAGCGTGAGCGCTTCCAGCGGGTAGTGCTGGCGGCTGGCTTCGATCACCGGCCAGGGGACCACGGTGAGCAGGTCGCTGTTGCAGATCAGTTCCATCATGTGTAGGGAACGGTACTGATGCACCTGGCCGCCGCCAGGCAGCGCACCGTCGCCATAGTGTGTCTGGAAGAAATCGCGCAGGGGCGGTTGGTACTGGCCGATCTCGTGGCTGACCAACCATGATTGTCCGGCCAGTTGCTCCAGATGGCGGGCCTGCTGCAGCGGATGGCCACGGCGGCAGGCGATCGCGTGTTCGTAGGAAAACAGCGGCCGTGCCGCCAGTTCAGCGCTGCCCTCATCGGGCGGTGCCAGGCCGATGGCCAGGTCCATGCTGCCCTCGCGCAGGGCAGCATAGTCGGAACCGAAGACATCGGACAGGCGCAGGCTCACATCCGGCCGCAGTTCGGCAAAGCGCAGCAGCGTGGGGGTGAGCAGGGTCAGCGAAATCCACGGCGTGACACCGACGGTGAAACGGATGCGATTGCTGGCCCGCGCAGCGCCCAGTTCCTGCATGGCCTGTTCGACTTCACACTGGATCAGCCGGGCTCGAGTGAGCAGCTTGCGGCCCGCAGCCGTGAGCTGCAGCCCCTGTGCCTGGCGTTCCAGCAAGCGGGTGCCGGCGGTATTCTCCAACTCCTGCAAGCCCTTGCTGACAGCGGCGGCGGTCACGTTGAGGGCCTGTGCAGCCGAACGCAGGCCGCCATGCTCGGCGATGGCGATCAGATATTGCAGTTGCTGCAGCTTCAGTTCGGGCGGACGCGCCATGGGTTCGCTCCTCCGGGGGGCTCATGAAGGGGTGCGGCGAGGATAAACGCTGCACCGTATTCGCGCATCTGTTTTTCGATTCAACCGGATCTATTCATGTCAACGAGCCGTTGACGCGACGCCGCCGCGCAATGGCTGCACACTTGCCGCACCAGGAAGGGCAGGGTGTTGCGGGCAGAAGTGTAAATGATTTACGCAGCTCCCGGGGCTGTCCCGCCCGGCCTGTTCCGTCTGCCGGAGACGCACTGGTATGCATGCTGCATGGTGAGACCGGCCATGCCAGCGTGCTTGCCAGTGCGCATCGGCAGGATCGCATTCCACTACCCTGAGACCCGCAATGACCAAGAACCCGTCCTCTTCCGCCCTCGTGCCCGGCATCCTGCACCACCTGCAGGAAAGCGTGGCGCTGCGTCACCACATTCACGCCCATCCCGAACTGGCGTTCGAGGAGCACGCCACCAGCGAGCTGGTCGCCGGCAAGCTGGCCGAATGGGGATACGAGGTCCATCGCGGCCTGGGCGGGACCGGCGTGGTGGGGACCTTGAGGAAGGGCAGCGGTCCGCGCCGCCTTGGCCTGCGTGCCGACATGGACGCCCTGCCCATCCATGAGGAGACCAAGCTGCCTTATGCCAGCCAGCACGGCGGCACCATGCATGCTTGCGGCCATGACGGCCATACCGCCAGCCTGCTGGCGGCCGCGCGCGAGCTCAAGGACACCGACTTCGATGGCACCCTGCACCTGATCTTCCAGCCCGCCGAAGAAGGCCTGGGCGGTGCGCGCAAGATGGTCGAGGATGGCCTGTTCGAGCGATTTCCCTGCGATGGCGTGTTCGCCTTTCACAACATGCCCGGTTATCCGGTGGGCAAGTTCGGTACCCTGCCGGGAGCCTTCATGGCTTCGTCCGATACTGTCATCATCAAGATCATCGGCAATGGGGGGCATGGCTCCATGCCGCACATCACGGTCGATGCAATTCTGGTGGCCTCCTATCTGGTAGTGGCCTTGCAGAGCGTGGTCGCGCGCAATGTCGATCCGCGCCAGATGGCGGTGGTGACAGTCGGTGCGCTGCATGCGGGCAATGCCCCCAACGTGATCGCCGAGACCGCCGAGCTGCGCCTGTCGGTGCGCGCCTATTCGCCCGAGGTGCGGGCGCTGCTGCGCCAGCGCATCACCGAGCTGGCCCAGACCCAGGCGCAGGCCATGGGCGCGCGGGCGGAGGTCGATTACCACTGGCGTTATCCGGCGCTGCAGAACGATGCGGGCATGACCGCCTTTGCCGAAGGCGTGGTGCGTGATTGGCTGGGACAGGACGCCTTCATCGAGAACGTCCAGCAACTGACGGGCAGCGAGGATTTCTCCTTCATGCTGGAGCAATGCCCGGGCTGCTACGTCATCATCGGCAATGGGGAAGGAGAGCAGGGCGGCTGCATGGTGCACAACCCGCGCTATGACTTCAATGACGGCATCCTGCCGATCGCGGCCAGCTACTGGGTCAAGCTGACCCAGCGCTTCCTGTCGGACGCGCCGATGGTGGCCTGATCCGTCACAGGGGAGAACGGCACCCGGCGGCGCAATCTCGCCGGGCGCTGCCAACGCACAACAGACACGACAGAAGGGCCACCCACACCATGAACAGCAACAGCCACTCAGCTGCCGTCAGCCCCGCTGCTGCCGTACCCGCTCCGGTTTCCAAGGCCAAGAAGATCGCCGCCATCACCATCGGCAATGGCCTGGAGTTTTTCGATTTTTCCATCTACACCTACTTTGCGGCCATCATCGGTCGCCAGTTCTTTCCCAGTACCTCGGAATGGGCTTCGCTGATGATGTCGCTGGCCACCTTCGGGGTGGGTTTCCTGATGCGCCCGCTGGGCGGCATCATCATGGGGCAGTTCGCCGACCGGCGCGGACGCAAGCCGGCCATGACCTTGAGCTTGTGGCTCATGGCGGTGGGCTCGGCCATCTTCATCGTGGCCCCGACCTACGCCCAGATCGGATTGGCCGCGCCGCTGCTGATGATCGCCGGCCGCATGATCCAGGGCTTTGCGGTGGGCGGCGAAGTGGGCGCGTCGACCTCCATGCTGCTGGAATACGCGGACGACAGGACACGTGGTTTCTACAGCAGCTGGCAACTGTTCAGCCAGGCGCTCAGCACGCTGGTCGGCTCCGGCGTGGGACTGTTGCTGACCTATGCGCTGACTGCTGAGCAGCTGGAAAGCTGGGGCTGGCGTCTGCCATTCGTCGTCGGCCTGCTGCTGGTGCCGATCGGCAATTACATCCGCCGTTTCCTCGATGAGACCGCCGAGGTGGAACATGCGCCCGCGTCAGGCCAGCCGGGCAAGCGGGCACCGGGTGCCCTGAGCGAGATCCTGCAGGCGCATCGCAAACCATTGCTGCTGGGCACGGCCATCGTCATCGGCGGGACCTCGGCCAACTACATCGTGATGCACTACATCACCACCTATGCCAAGGCCATCCTGCACATGCCGTTCTCGCTGGCGCTGTGGGCCTCCTGGCTGGCCGGCCTGCTGCAGTTGCTGCTGTGTGCGCCGGCCGGCATCCTGACTGATCGCCTCGGCCGCAAGCCGGTGGCCACCTGGTCGCGCCTGGCGCTGATCGTCCTGGTGTTCCCGGCCTTCATGCTGATGAACCATCTGCGCAGCGGCATGGGCCTGCTGACGGCGGTGACGGTGATGGTCATTCCCATGGTCTTCACTTCGGTCTCCAGCGTGGTCATGATGACCGAACTGTTCCCGCGCCGCGTGCGGGCGACCGGGCTGGCCCTGTGCTATGGACTGGGCGTATCGATCTTTGGCGGCTTCTCGCAGTTCATCGCCACCTGGCTGGTCAAGGCCACCGGTTCCAACCTGGGTCCGGCCTGGTATGTGATCGGCACCGGCCTCATCTCACTGGTGGCCATTGCCATGGTGCGGGAGACGGCGGGGCGGAAGCTGGAATGACGCCCTGCACGGTGTAATCGGAAGAGCCGCTGCGGATCGCAACTGGCGAGCTTTTCCGGTTGGCGTGGACCGCGACTGACACGTCAGCGCGGTCACGCCGCTTCAACGCATTTCTTGCGCACCGCACCAATTTTCCCGCCGCTTGACACATTCCTTCCCCATACCTATCCTCACCCCCGATTGGTCATACCTTTTGTCGCCCGCACACGCCGGGCTGGCGGGCCAGGCCGACACTGCCGCGACGGCAGCGATTCACCCTACAGGCAGATACCCAGAGAGCATGTCCTTCGACCCCATCGTCCAGAAATCCATTTCCGAGCAGGTAGCCCAGCGGCTGCTGACCATGATCCGCAGCGGCCTGCTGAAACCTGACCAGCAACTGCCGCCCGAGCGCGAACTGGCAGCCATGCTGGGCGTGGGCCGTCCTGCCGTGCGGGAAGCCATTCGCGGGCTGGCCCTGCTGGGCCTGCTGCGCATCCGCCAGGGCGAGGGCACCTTCGTCAGTTCGCTGGAAACGCGCGAGCTGCTGGAGCCCCTGGAGATGATCATCGATCTCAACCCCGGCACGCTGGAAGCGCTGTTCGACGCCCGTCTCATCATCGAGACCGGCGTGGCCGCGCTGGCCGCCACCCATATCGACGACGCCGAACTGGCGCGCCTGGCGCGCAACGTCGAGGATGAGGCGCGGTTGCTGTCGGACCCGGCGGCCTTCTCGGCAGCGGATGTGGAATTCCACGAGGCCATCATCGAGGCCTGCAACAATCCCTTCCTGCAAAGCGTCGCCGGCAGTCTCTACATGCTGGGCAAGAAGAGCCGCTCCATCACCTCGCGCATCCCCTCCACGCTGGAACGCAGCCTGCAGGACCACCGCGACATCCTCGATGCGCTGAAGGCGCGCAATCCGCACCAGGCCTCCGAAGCCATGCGCAACCACCTGCTGAGGGTGCGCGATGCCTATCGCAGTGCCGGACGCAGCCAGAACGAATCGGTCCACGACTGAGACAACAAGCACGATCCAACGCAAGAAGCGTCGCCGTTGCTGCCGGGCTGGTCCCGCAGCATTCCACAACGGCGGCGTGGCAGCACAGCCGCAGCATGGCCGCGGTGCCCCTCACAAGAAGCGATACCGGCAAGGCGCGCAGGGCCGCCTGTTGATGCAGCACTTCTACAAGCCGGACAGGCAGGATCTTTCCTTATCAATCGATTGCAGGAGAACAGCATGCTGGATCTGGCAGGTAAAGTCGTCTTCATCAGCGGTGCAAGCACCGGTATCGGCGCGGCCGCCGCGCGCGCCTTCGCAGCACGTGGTGCCCACGTGGTGGTCCATTACAACAGCTCGAAGGAAGAGGCGGAGGCCGTGGCCGCAGAAGTGCGCGCCGCTGGCAGCAAGGCCGTCACCATCGGCGCGGACGTGCGCGATACGGCAGCCATCAACGCCGCCGTCTCCAAGGCCGTGGAGCAGATGGGCCGCATCGACGTGCTCATCAACAACGCCGGCGCGCTGGTCAAGCGGGCCCCGCTGGAAACGGTCACCGATGAACTCTTCGACGAGATCATCAACATCAATGCCCGCTCGGTGGTGGCCTTCACGCGTGCGGTCATTCCCGTCATGCGCGCCCAGGGCGGCGGCAACATCATCAACGTCACCTCGGTGGCGGCACGCCATGGCGGCGGCCCCGGAGCGCTGATCTATGCGGCCTCCAAAGGCTTCGTCAGCACCATCACGCGCGGCATGGCCAAGGAATTGCTGGCCGACAAGATCCGCGTCAATGCGGTGGCGCCGGGCGTGATCATGACGCCATTCCAGGAACGCTTCACCACTCCGGAACAATTGGAAGGCTTCCGCAAGACCATCCCCATGGGCCGCATCGGCGAGCCTGATGAATGCAGCGGTGCTTTCCTTTATCTGGCCTCGGACCAGATGTCGGGCTACGTCACCGGCCAGATCATCGACGTCAACGGCGGCCAGTACATGCCGTAAGGTCCGGCGCCACGCCACACCGGTTCTGGCATGGCTCTTGCGGGCAGGGAGGATCATGCGCCACGATCCTTTCCTGCCCGTTTCCGCTTCAGCCGCCCTGGCCCCGCCAGGCGGACTGCTGCGCGACAAGCTGGCCCTGCTGCTGGACTCCACCGGCGAGGGCATCTACGGTATCGACCTGGAGGGGCGCTGCACCTTCATCAACCGCGCCGGTGCGGCCATGCTGGGCTACGCGCCGGCAGACGTGCTGGGCCACAACATGCACGAACTGGTGCATCACAGCCATGAGCACGGTGGCCATTATCCCGAGGCCGAATGCCCGATCCTGAAGGCCTTCCGCAAGGGCGAGTCCTGCCGGGTCGACCAGGAAGTGTTCTGGCGCGCCGATGGCAGCTGCTTTGCGACCGAATATTCTTCCTACCAGATCATTGATGGCGGCCAGGTGCGCGGGGCGGTGATCGCCTTCAGCGATATCTCCAAGCGCCGCCAGGCCGAGGAACAGTTGCAGCGGGCCAAGGCCGAACTGGAAGTGCGCGTGGCCGAGCGCACCCGCGAGTTGTCGGCTGCGCTGCGCCAGGTGCGGCAGTTGTCGGCGCATGCGCATTCGGTGCGAGAGGATGAACGCACCCGCATCGCCCGCGAAATCCACGACGAACTGGGCAGCCTGCTGGTGGCACTCAAACTGGATGTGAACTGGATGGCCAAGCGTGTGACCGATCTCGATCCGGTGGCGCGCAAGTGCGAGGCCATGAGCCGCCTGATCGAAACCGCAGTGGACAACGTGGGACGCATCATCACCGACCTGCGCCCCAGCATCCTCGATCACCAGGGCCTGATCGCCGCGCTGGAATGGCAGGTGCAGGAATTCTCCGAAGCCACCGAACTGCCCTGCGAGGTCGAGTTCGATATCGCGCCGGAAGCCTTCGTCCCGGATGGGGCCAAGGCCACGGCGGCGTTTCGCATCTTCCAGGAAATGCTCTCCAACGTGGCGCGCCACGCGCAGGCCACGCAGGTGCGCATCGCGGTTCACCTCACCCCGGCAGAACTGCGCATGGAGGTGGAAGACGATGGCGTAGGCACGCCCCGTGCCGCCCAGGAAGCGGCCACGTCCTATGGCGTGATGGGCATGCGCGAGCGCGCCTTGCACTTCGGTGGCGCACTGAGCATTGCTGGTGCGCGGTATGCACCAGAGCACGGCAGGCCCGGCACGCTGGTCTGCCTGCGCCTGCCCCATCACGCCAGCCGGGAGCTGCCATGAGCCGCCCCGGTGACAACATCCGCATCCTGCTCTGCGACGACCATCGCATCGTGCGCGAGGGCTTGAAGCAGATCCTGGCCGACACGCCCGACATCGAGGTGGCTGCCGAATGCGCCAGCGGGCCGGAGGTGCTGCACAGTGCGCGCGTCGAGGCGATCGACCTGGTGCTGCTGGACATCGCCATCCCCCAGCAGGACGGGCTGGACGTGCTGCGCCAGATCAAGCAGGAGATGCCGCGCCTGCCGGTGCTGATGCTGTCCACCTATCCCGAGAAACAATACGCGGCCCGTTGCTACAAGCTGGGCGCAGCAGGCTATCTCAACAAGAGCACCGACCCAGAGCAACTGGTGGAAGCCATCCGCAAGGCCGCTGGCGGCGGCCTCTACGTGAGCGCGCAGATGGCCGAGACCCTGGCCTCGGGCCTGGCTCAGCGCGCCACGGCCCCGCAGCGGGCCGCGCATGAGAGCCTGTCGCACCGCGAATACCAGGTCTTCCAGTTGATCGCCGCAGGGCGCAGCGTCAAGGAAATCGCAGACCAGCTGGAATTGAGCCCCAATACGGTGAGCACCTATCGCAGCCGTATCCTGGAGAAGACCGGGGCTTCCAATGACGTGGGCATTGCCATGTATGCCGTGCGGCACCAGTTGCTGCCGGTGTGAGCATTTCTCACCGAGTGTCGTCATTTTGCAGCGCGTTTTCGTCATTCTGACGATGTGATCGACGCTGCTTGTAGTGGCAGCACTACAAGATGTCGTGCGCCCATGACGTAATGCAGCGCGCTGGCAAATCCCTTGCAGGTAGTGAAAGTGAAAGCAGCAACTCACCTCACATTCACCAAACGGGGGAATCATGCCGGACGCACCAGAGACCAATCTGTTCCACACCTATGACGCCGAACGCGCCGGGCAGGGCTGTTCCTGCGGCCGCCACGGCAGCCAGCAGCAGCACGAGGCCGATGTGCTGGCCGAGCAGCAGCGCCTGCAGCGTGGCCGCGATGTCGAAACCCTGACCAATGACGTGGTGGAGGAAGCGCTGATGCGTTCGCTCTTCCCGCGCGTGGCCGAACGCCGTGATTTCCTGCGGGCGGTGGGCAAGAATGCGGCGCGCGCGGCCATTGCCAGCGTGCTGCCGCTGGGCTCGCTGCAGGCCATGGCGCAGGAAAAGAATGGTGCGCTGGAAAAGAAAGACCTCAAGATCGGCTTCATCGCCATCACCTGTGCGGCGCCGCTCATCATGGCCGATCCGCTGGGCTTCTACCGCAAGCAGGGCTTGAACGTGTCGCTCAACAAGACGGCCGGCTGGGCGCTGATCCGCGACAAGATGATCAACAAGGAACACGACGCCTCGCACTTCCTTTCGCCCATGCCGATTGCCATGTCCATGGGTGTGGGCAGCAATGCCACGCAGATGCGCGTGGCCACCATCCAGAACATCAACGGCCAGGCCATCACGCTGCATGCCAAGCACAAGGACAAGCGCGATCCCAAGCAATGGAAGGGCTTCAAGTTCGCCGTGCCCTTCGAATATTCGATGCACAATTTCCTGCTGCGCTACTACCTGGCCGAGCACGGACTGGACCCGGACCGCGACGTGCAGATCCGCGTGACGCCCCCGCCGGAAATGGTGGCCAACCTGCGCGCAGGCAACATCGACGGTTTCCTCGGGCCGGACCCGTTCAACCAGCGCGCGGTCTATGACGAGGTCGGCTTCATTCATATCCTCTCCAAGGAGATCTGGGACGGGCACCCCTGCTGCGCCTTCGGCACCTCCGAAGAGTTCATCAAGCAGAATCCCAATACCTTTGCGGCGCTGTTCCGCGCCGTGCTGACCGCGGCCGCGATGGCACGCGATCCGGCCAACCGCTCGCTGGTGGCCAAGGTGATCTCGCCACCGGCCTACCTGAACCAGCCGGAGACGGTGGTGGAGCAGGTGCTCACCGGCCGCTTCGCCGATGGCCTGGGCAACGTCAAGAACGTGCCGGGCCGCGCCGACTTTGATCCGGTGCCCTGGGATTCGATGGGGGTGTGGATCCTCACGCAGATGAAGCGCTGGGGCTACATCAAGGGCGACGTCGACTACAAGGCCATCACCGAAAAGGTGCTGCTGCTGACCGAGGCCAAGAAGCACATGAAGGAGCTGGGCCAGCCGGTCCCGGACGGGGCCTACCGCAAGTATTCCATCATGGGCAAGGAGTTCGATGCCAACAAGGCCGACGCCTACGTGAACAGCTTCGCCATCAAGAGGAGCGCGTGATGCCGGCCCGGCATATCGGCTGGCGCGCCGCGCTCATTTCCCTGCTGCTGCTGGCCGCACTGCTGATGGTGTGGCACCTGGCCACGCTGCCCAAGGAGAGCGCCGCCAGTGCCGCCCAGGATGAGTACGCCAGGCTGATGGGCAAGAGCAGCGGCGCGGCCAAGCGCGATGGCTTCCCCGGACTGGCGCAGATGGGCGAGACCATCCGCAAGGAACTGAGCAATCCCTTCTACGACAACGGTCCCAATGACAAGGGCATCGGCATCCAGCTGGCCTATTCGCTGGGCCGGGTCGGGCTGGGGTTTGCGATTGCGGCGGTGGTGGCGGTGCCGCTGGGATTCCTGCTGGGGATGTCGCCGCTGATGCAGCGTGCGCTCAATCCCTTCATCCAGATATTGAAGCCCATTTCCCCGCTGGCCTGGATGCCGCTGGCGCTCTACACCATCAAGGATTCCTCGGTGTCGGGGGTGTTCGTGATCTTCATCTGCTCGGTCTGGCCGATGCTGATGAACACCGCCTTCGGGGTGGCCTCGGTGCGGCGCGACTGGTTGAACGTGGCCAAGACGCTGGAGGTGGCACCGCTGCGGCGCGCCTTCCTGGTGATCCTGCCGGCGGCAGCGCCCACCATCCTGACCGGCATGCGCATCTCCATGGGCATTGCCTGGCTGGTGATCGTGGCCGCCGAGATGCTGGTGGGCGGAACCGGCATCGGCTACTTCGTCTGGAATGAATGGAACAACCTGTCGCTGACCAGCGTGATCTTCGCCATCCTGGTCATCGGCGTGACCGGCATGGTGCTGGACCTGATCTTCGCGCGGCTGCAGAAGTGGGTCACCTATGTCGAATGAAGGGAGCAGCAGCATGGATCACAATTTCCTGAGCGTGCAGGGCCTGGCCAAGCGGTATGCAGCGGGCGCGCCGCCGGTGTTCGAGCAGGTCTCTTTCGGTATCGATCGCGGTGAATTCGTCTGCGTGATCGGGCACTCGGGCTGCGGCAAGACCACCATCCTCAACGTGCTGGCCGGGCTGGAAGCGGCCAGCGAGGGTGTCGTCATCATGGACCAGCGCGAAGTCAAGGGACCGAGCCTGGATCGTGGTGTGGTGTTCCAGAGCCACGCCCTCATGCCCTGGTTCAGCGTGCTGGGCAATGTGGTGTTCGCAGTGCGTTCGCGCTGGCCGGACTGGCCACGGGCCAAGGCCGAGGAGCATGCACGGCGTTTCATCGAGATGGTGGGACTGAAGGGCGCTGAACACAAGAAGCCCTCCGAACTCTCGGGCGGCATGAAGCAGCGCGTGGGCATTGCACGCGCCTTTTCCATCGAGCCCAAGATGCTGTTGATGGACGAGCCCTTCGGTGCGCTCGATGCCTTGACGCGTGGCGTGGTGCAGGACGAGTTGCTGAAGATCTGCGCGGCCACGCACCAGACCGTGTTCATGATTACCCACGACGTCGATGAAGCGATCCTGCTGGCCGACAAGATCTTCCTCATGTCCAACGGCCCGCAGGCCTGCATCGCCGAGGTGGTCATCAACACGCTGCCCAAGAACCGCACACGCGAAGGCATGCACCACGATCCGCAGTTCTATCGCATCCGCAATCACCTGGTCGATTTCCTGGTGCATCGTTCGCGCCAGATCCAGGCAGCGCAGGCCAGCGGCGCAGCGCGTCTGCCGACCCGCATCGTCATGCCGGGGCTGGAGCAGGTCGCGGCATGAAGGCAGGGGCAGGGTGACCTGCCATTTCGTCAGTTTATATCGTCGTTTTGCAGCATCGTTTCGTCAGGATCGATGACGCACACTACAAAGTGTCGTCGGTTTTCATTTTTCGTCCACCACAAGGAGAGAGCGCATGGACCGCAACCAAGTCACCCAGAAGATCGTCACCGCCAAGGTCAGCAAGAAGATGACCTGGGCCCAGATCGCCGAACGCATCGGCCAGAGCAAGGAGTGGACTACCGCCGCCATGCTGGGCCAGATGACCCTGACGGCCAAGCAGGCCGCCGCGGCACAGGAACTGTTCGAACTGACCGATGAAGAAACGCTGTGGCTGCAGATCGTGCCTTACAAGGGATCGCTGCCGACTCCGGTGCCGACCGATCCGCTGATCTATCGCTGGTACGAGATCGTCAGTGTTTATGGCAGCACCATCAAGGAACTGATCCACGAAGAGTTCGGCGACGGCATCATGAGTGCCATCGATTTCAAGATGGATATCCAGCGCCAGGCCGACCCCAATGGCGATCGCGTCAATGTGATGCTGTCAGGCAAGTTCCTGCCTTATAAAACCTATTGAGTCACATCGGGTTACAAGCGCGGCGATGCAAAGGCGGAATGCGCGGCTAGAATAGCGCGCATGCTCAAAGACAAGAAACTCTCCGCCTACGCCCCCTCGGCCACCCGCATCCGGGCGCGCTTCGTGGCCATCTCGTGGCGCGATCTCGCCGTCAGCTTCGGTCCCATCATCCTGCTGATCCTGATCGGCGCATGGCTGGTGATCTGGCTGATCCGGCCGGCGCCGCCGTCGTCCATCACCATTGCCGCCGGTCCCAAGGACAGCAATTTCTGGCGCGTGGCCGAACGCTACAAGGCGCTGCTGGCGCGCGACGGTATCCGGCTGGACATCGTCGAGACCGGGGGCTCGCTGGACAACCTCAAGCGCCTGGCCGACCCCGACCAGAATGTGGACGTCGGTTTCGTGCAGGGTGGCCTGGCCGGCGCAGTACCGGCCGAATCCTTGAGCCCGCTGGTGTCGCTGGGCAGTATTTCCTATGTCCCGGTGTCGGTGTATTACCGCGTGCCGCCGCCGCGTGAGGATGGCCGCCCGGTGCCGCCATTGCGGCAGCTGTCGGAGCTGGCGGGCAAGCGGATTGCCATCGGCGGGGAGGGGAGCGGTTCCAGCGTGCTGGCGGCCACGCTGCTCAAGGCCAATGGCGTCGAGTCGGGCGGCAGCACCCAGCTGTTGAACATCGGCGGCGACGAGGCCGCGCAGGCGCTGACCAGCGGCAAGATCGATGCGGCCTTCCTGATGGGCGATTCGGTCTCGGTGGCGACCATGGGCAAGCTCTTGCGCGCGCCCGGCATCCGGCTGCTGGATTTCTCGCAGGCCGATGCCTACGTGCGGCGCTTCCGCTATCTCAATACCCTCAAAATGCCCATGGGCGTGTTCGACCTGGCGCACAACCTGCCGGCGCGGGATACCCAACTGATTGCGCCCACGGCTGAGCTGGTGGCGCGCGAGGACCTGCATCCGGCGCTCTCGGACCTGCTCATCGCAGCAGCCCGCGAGGTGCACGGCAAGGCCAACGTGATGCAGAAGGCCGGGGAATTCCCGGCCCCGCTGGAGCATGAATACCCGATCAGCGACGATGCGGCGCGCTACTACAAGTCCGGCAAGACCTTCTTCTACCGCACCTTGCCCTTCTGGATGGCCAGCCTGGTGGATCGCGCGGTGGTGATCGTGCTGCCGGTGATCCTGCTGTTGATCCCGGGCATTCGCCTGGTGCCGATGCTCTATGGCTGGCGGGTGCGTTCGCGCATCTATCGCTGGTATGGCGAGCTGATCGCGCTGGAACGCGGGCTCTCGCGCGAGTCGCCGGAGGAGCAGGCCGAGATGCTCAAACGCCTGGATGAGATCGAGATTGCGGTCAATCGCATGAAGATGCCGCTGGCCTTTGCCGACCAGTTCTACGTGTTGCGGGAGCATATCGGCTTCGTCCGGGCCCGGCTGGCGGCCGGTGTGGCCTGAGCGCCACGCCGTAGCAGGCTCGGAAGGGCAGGGTGGCGGCGGCTGTTGTATGCTCGCCATGGTGTGTACAGTACTGTATAAAAAGTACTGTGTATTCATACAGTGTTATGCTAAAGTGAAGCCTCCTATCGACAAGAAGAGGAATCGCTGCCATGACCCACTTTGATCTTGCTTCCGACGCTCGCTTCGCTGTTGCATCGTCCACCCCGTCTTCGCTGGCCATCCGCCTGGGTCGCCGCGAAATCTTCATTTGCCGTGATACCTACGTGCGCCGTTACCGGGTCAATCCGGTGATTGAATGCAGCGCGGGCATCGAGCCCGGCCATGTGGAAATCCTGCTGTTCCGCCGTTGGCTGGTGGTGCTGTCGAAGGCGCGCGGCTGATGCGGCGTGCGCTTGACTGGCTGGTGGTGGATGCGCTGGGGAGGGCGGCCGGGGTCGATCAGCCCGGCTTGCCGGTAGCCCCGGGGGCGGTCCCTGCCGGGGCCGAAGGTGCCGCTGCCAATGACGATTCCATGTTCGGAAACGTCACCAGATGCGTCACATCCAGGCTGATCCCTATCCATTCCCCCACCGCATGATCGTGATGCGAGGGCACCAGCGAGAGCAGTTGCTGGCCGTTCTCCAGCGCCAGGGTGTAGAGGAATTCCGCGCCCCGGAATGACTTGCGTACCACCTGCGCCTTGAAGGGGGACGCGTCGTCGTGCATGACGTCGTCGGCCCGCAGCAATACGTCGACCTGCGCGGCGCTGGCATCGCGTCCGCTTTCCACCGGCAGTCCGCGCAACAGGCCTGCTGCGGTCTGGACGCTGATCTCGCCTTGTATCCCCGCATCCGCTGCAGCTTGCACCTCGCCGCGCAGCAACACCCCATGTCCGATGAAATCCGCGGCAAAGCGGGTGGCCGGACGATGGTAGAGCGCGTAGGGCGTATCCCACTGTTCCAATCGGCCGTGCCGCATCACCCCCACCACATCGGCCACCGCAAAGGCTTCCAGCTGATCGTGCGTGACCATCAGGGCGGTGGTGCCGGTGCGTTTGAGGATGTCGCGCACGTCGTGTGCCAGGCGTTCGCGCAGTTCCACGTCCAGACTCGAAAACGGTTCATCCAGCAACAGCAGGCGCGGCTGCGGTGCCAGCGCGCGCGCCAGGGCGATGCGCTGCTGCTGGCCGCCGGAGAGCTGGTGCGGGAACTTGCTGCCCGCCTCGGGCAGGCCGACCAGGGCCAGCATCTGCGTGACGATCTGTTCCCGCTGCGCACGCGCCATGCCGCGCAAGCCAAAGCCGATATTGGCGGCCACATCCAGATGCGGGAACAGCGCGAAATCCTGGAACACCATCCCGATGCGCCGCGCCTCGGCCGGCACGCGCACGCCATCACCTTCCAGCAATGTTCCGTCTAGCCGGATACGGCCTGATTGCGCCGGTTCCAGCCCGGCCACGGCGCGCAGCAGGCTGGTCTTGCCGCTGCCGGAGGGGCCGATCAGGGCGCCCAGCTCGCCCGGCTGCAGGCGCAGCGAGACGGCATCGACGGCCGCCTGGGCGCTGCGGGGATAACGGATACTGACGTGATCGACTTCCAGAAACATGGGCAGGCTCGATGAAATGGTTACAATTCGCGTTTGTCTCGGAGTGCGCAGTGTAGCGCATGGACCGCCGACTTCCCCTGGCAATTCTTTATTTGGCCGTTCCCGTTTATGCACATCATCGGTTTGCTCGCTGTCCTGATCGCTTTGCCGCTCTTCGGCATCCTCGCTGCCTGGTTCGGGCTGGATGCGGCCGGCATCGACAACCTGCGCCAGCAGATGCAGACCGTATTGCCCGGCTACCTGGCCACCTCCGGCTGGCTGGCGCTGATGGTGCCGCTGGGCGTGGTCATCGTCGGTGGTGCAGCGGCGGTGACGGTGAGCCTGTTCGAGTTTCGCGGACGGCGCTGGCTGTCCTGGGCGCTGCTGTTGCCGATGGCCATGCCGGCTTACGTGTCGGCCTATGCCTATACCGATTTCCTGCAATACGCGGGGGCCGTGCAGAGCACGCTGCGCGGCTGGTTCCCGGGCTGGCGCATGGATGTGCGCGGCTTGCCGGGGGCGGTGTGCATGTTCGTCTTCACGCTCTATCCCTATGCCTACCTGCTGGCGCGCAATGCGCTCTCCGAGCGCGGCATGCACCTGATGGAGGCTGCCCGCATGCTGGGCACGCCGCTATCCGAACGCATCCGGCGAGTGGCCTTGCCGCTGGCGCGTCCGGCCCTGGCGGCCGGGGCGGCGCTGGCGCTCATGGAAACGCTGGCCGATTACGGTGTCTCGGCCTACTTCGGCCTGACCACTTTCACCACCGGCATCTACAAGGCCTGGGTTGTACTGGATGACCGCATTGCCGCCGCCCAGTACGCGTCGCTGCTGCTGCTCTTCGTGTCGGTGCTGCTGTGGCTGGAGCGGCGCGAGCAGGGCCGCATGCGCTTTGCGGCCACACGCGGTGCGCGCGGCAGCGAGGGGGCCGAAGCGCGCCTGCCGCAATTGTCCGGCGCACAGACGCTGGCGGCCTGGACGGTGTGCGGCTTGCCGGTGGTGCTGGGCTTCGTGCTGCCGGTGGCGATCCTGTTGCAGTTGTGGGCCGGGCAGTGGGGCAGCAGCGACGCCGCCATGCCCGCCTTCGATCTGGCCCGCTACGCCGGCTGGGTGTGGAACAGCTTCCGCTTCGGCGGCATGGCGGCGCTGGCGGCCATCGTGCTGGCGCTGGGCCTTTGCTTCGCGCTGCGCGGCGCGCACCTGCCGCGCCTGCAGGGGCTGGTGCTGCGCCTGACCGCACGCCTGGCCGGCATGGGCTATGCCATTCCCGGTTCGGTCATCGCGGTCGGCATCCTGCTGCCGGTGGCCTGGCTGCAGGCGCTGTGGCCGGCCGCGGGCCTGGGTGTGCTGCTCACGGCCAGCTCGCTGGGCGTGATCTACGCGTATCTGGTACGCTTCACGGCGGTTGCGGTGCAGTCGGTGGAGTCCGGCTACACCCGTATTCCGGCCAGTCTCGACGAAGCGGCGCGCACCCTGGGCAGTTCGCGCGCGGTGATTGCCTGGCGCCTGCACATGCCGCTGTTGTGGCGGTCGCTGGCGGTGGCGGCGCTGATGGTGTTCGTCGATGTGGTCAAGGAGCTGCCGGCGACCTTGCTGCTGCGCCCCTTCGATACCGATACCCTGGCCGTGATTGCACACAACCTGGCGCGCGACGAGCGCCTGGGCGAGGCGGCCTTGCCGGCCTTGTCCATCGTGCTGGTGGGGCTGGCGCCGGTGCTGCTGGTGATGCGGGCGCTCGATGGCCGGCGCCGCACGGACTTGCAAAGCGCGCTTCCGCCCGCATAACCCAAGCACGCAAAGACCAACAATGGGCGTGGCCAGGGGGCTGCGGCCACTCTCTGGAGAAACCATGAGCCAATACGATTACGATCTCTTCACCATCGGCGGCGGTTCCGGTGGCGTGCGCGCAGCGCGCTTCGCCGGCCAGGCCGGGGCCCGTGTCGGGCTGGCCGAGAAGGGCGATCTGGGCGGCACCTGCGTCAACGTCGGCTGCATCCCCAAGAAGCTGATGTCCTACAGCGCCCATTTCCACGAGGATTTCGCCGATGCCGCCGGTTACGGCTGGACCCTGCACAGCGAACCCACCTTCGACTGGTCGGCCCTGATCGCCAACAAGGACCGCGAGATCACGCACCTGAACGGCATCTACCAGCGTCTGCTCGATGGCGCCAACGTGAGCCTGCATCGCGGCTTCGCCACGGTGGAAGATGCGCATACGGTGAACGTGGAAGGCAAGCGCTTCACGGCCCGCCACATCCTGGTGGCCACCGGCGGCCATCCCGACAAGCCGCAGATCCCGGGCAGCGAGCTGGGGATCACTTCGGACGATTTCTTCCATCTCAAGGGCCTGCCGAAACGCGCGGTGGTGCTGGGCGGCGGCTACATCGCCGTGGAACTGGCGTCCATCCTCAATGGCCTGGGCAGCGACGTGACGCTGGTCTATCGCCGCGAACGCCTGTTGCGCAACATGGATGCCGACCTGGGCATCCACCTGGCCGATGAAATGGCCAAGAAGGGCATCCGCCTGGTCTTCGATGCCAGCATCGCGGCCATAGAAGGACCGCATGCGGCCGAAGACAGCGTCAAGCAGGTGCGCCTGACCAATGGCGAAACCGTGGCGGCGGAGTGCGTGCTGTTTGCCACCGGGCGTACGCCCAATACACGCGGCCTGGGGCTGGAGCAGGCCGGTGTCGTCTTGAAGGAAAACGGCGCCGTGGTGGTCAATGAGAATTTCGAGAGCAACGTGCCATCGATTCTCGCCGTGGGGGACGTGATCGACCGCGTGTCCCTGACGCCGGTGGCGCTGGCCGAAGCGATGGTGGTGGTGGCGCGCCTGTTCGGCAAGGGCGAGCGCGTGATGTCCTATCAGAACATTCCGACAGCGGTGTTCAGTCATCCCAATGTGGGCACCGTGGGACTGACCGAGGAACAGGCGCGAAAAGCCCATGGTGAAGTAAAAATCTTCAAGACCGACTTCAAGCCGCTCAAGAACACCCTCTCGCGCAATACCGAACGCACCTTCATGAAGCTTGTGGTCGATGCGCAGACCGACAAGGTGCTCGGCGTGCACATGGTCGGCGGCGATGCCGGCGAAGTCATCCAGGGCTTTGCAGTGGCCCTGCAATGCGGTGCCACCAAGGCGCAGTTCGATACCACCATCGGCATCCATCCGACCTCCGCCGAAGAGTTCGTGACGATGCGCACGCCGGTGGCCTGAGTCCACCGTCTTCTGCAAGCGGTACCCAAGGAACGGAAAAAAACGGGGATGCCAAGGCATCCCCGTTTTGCTTGCATCATGCCCCGCGAAGCACGCTCACACGATGTTCATCGCCACAGCGCATAACCGATGCGCAGTTGCGGATGATCCTTCTGGTTGTAGGTCAGCAGGCTCTCGCCATAGCCGTAGAAGTAACTGGCCATCAGATAGCCTGCGGTACCGGGCAGCAGGCGCGAGAGCGGGTAGGTGACCTGGGTTTCGGCGCTGTACTTGCCGCCCAGTTTGCCCTTGCGCAGCATGGTCGCCACTTCCAGACCGTCGGGTTTGCCATAGGCCAGCTTCAGGTCCAGGTGGCCGCGATAGTCGGCGATGTCCGGGTTGTCGCGGGTCGGGCCGAGATAGGCATAGACCTTGGGCGCGACCTTGAAGTGATAGTCGTTGAGATTGCCGAAGTTGAAGGTCGGCTCGATGAAGTAGGTATTGATGCTGCGCGAGGCCGTGCCGTCGCGTCCATTGGACTCGTGCTCCAGTCCGGTGGCGATGCCGATGCGGCTGAAGACGCGGTTCTGTATGCCCACGTCCGGCAGGTAGTAATACAGGCTGGGGCGATAGCTGGTATCGCGGAAGGGGGCCGAGGGGGCCGACAGGTCCCACAGCGAGAATTGCGTGTAGCCCAGGTAGAGATTGTCCAGCAGGCCGCGCGAGCGCGGATCGTCCGGCACGAACACGCGGAACTTGAAGCTGAGCTGGAAGCGCGCATTGGTATCACCATTGTTGTGCCCCACCGTGAAATACATCGGCTCATTGAAGGACAGCCGGCGATTGTTGGAGAGGATGTCCTCAGCTGCCGGTGCACTGTCGATGGGCGAGGCATTGGCACCCGGCGTAAATACCGTGGCCGAAGGGGCCACCGGCGCGACCTTGCTGGTCGAATCGGCCAGCGGCGTGTTGATCAGGTCGGGCGACTCCGGCAAGGGGCCCAGCGACGGATCCGGGCGCACCACCGCCACCAGCACCGGCGAAGCATCCATGCCGATCGGTTCGATACGCACCATGCCGCGCAGGCGGCGCGGCAACTCGCCGCGGTAGCGCACCTTGCGGAACTCACCTTGCTTCAGGGTCAGGCTGTCTTCGCCATCGACGCGCTGCAGGGCGATCTGCTGCGGCGGAATCATGTCGGCCGAGGCCGCCACCAGCAGCGTGGCGGGCAACTGATAGGTGCGCTGGGCCTGCTCATCCTCGGACACCAGCAGCGTCAGTTCCAGTGGCTTGGTGGCATCGATGCGCTTGGGCGGCTGCACCATCGAAATGCCGGCATGCGCCGGAGCGGCCAGCCACAGCGGTGCGGCCACACCGCACAAGGCCAGCGCCACGCGGCGCGACAGACGGCTACGGGCCGGCAGGCCGTCCTGGTGCGGATGCAGACGGGAGTGGGGTAAGTTCAGCATGTTGTCCTTGTTGTCGATTTGTTGTGTTTTGTTGTCGTTTTGCAGCTTGTTCGGTGGCGTGCAGGCGCGAAGGGCGGCCGGGCGCACGTCGGGCGGCGATGCGCGGACTGCCGTGACAAGAGATCAGCGGCGCTCCATAAAGTTGCCATTCCATCGACATCTTCTGACCTCCGTATGCCTTTGGGAGGCGCAATCCTGACCAAATGATCAATTTGGCATGCGGTTGGTCACGAAATGTTGTTTGTTTGCCTCGTTCGGGTAAGGTTTGGTCGACGGAAAATGCCATTTTGATAACGGGTATTTCCTGATTGTGTGACAATGCGCCGCCCCCTAAGCTTGATGACAAGTCCTCCATGTTGCCAAGCTGTTTGCCGGGGCGGGACGTGCCGGTGCGTGCGCGCACCGAATCACCTGCCTTCCAGCGACCTTCGCTCAATCCCGTTTTTCACAGGCATCACTCTTCGCCATGCTCATCGCCAACTACGACAAGCCGCTGGTGGTCGTTTCCCTGCTGGTGGCCATCCTCGCCTCCTATACGGCGCTGGACATGGCCGAGCGCATCAACACCACCAGCCATCTGCATTCGCGTGCCGCACGCTTCTGGCTTGCCGGCGGTGCGGTGGCCATGGGGCTGGGGATCTGGTCGATGCATTTCATCGGCATGCTGGCTTTCCGGCTGCCCATCGCGCTGGGCTACGATGTCTGGATCACTACGCTCTCGCTGCTCATCGCCATCGCCACCTCGGGCTATGCGCTGTGGATCGTTACCCGCAGCGAATTGCCGCTGCGGCGGCTGTTCGGCAGCGCCTTGCTGATGGGGACCGGCATTGCCGGCATGCATTACACCGGCATGGCCGCCATGCGCATGACGCCGGGCATCGATTACGACCTGGTGCTGTTCATCGCTTCCATCCTGATCGCCATAGCGGCATCGGCGGCAGCGCTGTGGATCGCCTTCAGCCTGCGCCGCAATACCCCTTACGTGAAAGCCGCGCGCGCCGGCGCTTCGGTGGTGATGGGCGTGGCCATCGTCGGCATGCATTACACCGGCATGGCGGCTGCCACTTTTCCCAACGGTTCGGTGTGCCTGTCGGCACGCGAGGGCGTGGGGACCGGCTGGCTGGCGATCCTGGTCATCGTGGTCACGCTGGCGGTGCTGAGCATCGCCTTGCTGACCTCGGTGCTGGATGCGCGGCTGGAGTCGCGTACCGCCAAGCTGGCGCGCTCGCTGGCCGAAGCCAATGAAGAATTGACGCAGATGGTGCTGCACGACCATCTCACCAAGCTGCCCAACCGCACCCTGCTGGAAGACCGCCTGAGCCAGGCCATCAACAAGGCCGCACGCAGCCAGGGACATTTCGCGCTGATGTTCATGGATCTGGATGGCTTCAAGGCCATCAACGACTCGCTCGGCCACCATGTGGGCGACCGCATGCTGGTGGAGGTGGCGCAGCGCCTGACTGGTGCCATGCGCGCACACGATACGGTGGCGCGGCTGGGTGGCGACGAATTCGTGATCCTGGTGGAACTGGCGCAGCCGGAAGACGCCATGCCGGTGGCCGAGAAGCTGGTGGAAGTGGTCAACCTGCCGTTCCGCCTGGCCGAGCAGGAGCTGCGCGTGTCGGCCAGCGTGGGCATCGCCATCTACCCGGAGGACGGGGCCACGCGCCACGACCTGGTCATCAACGCCGACGCCGCCATGTATCACACCAAGCGCGCCGGCCGCAACGGCTACAACTTCTTCGAACCGTCGATGAATGCCAATGCGCATCATCAGCTGCAGTGGCTGCAGGACCTGCGGGTGGCGTTGGAGCGCAAGCAATTCCGGCTGGTCTACCAGCCCAAGTTCAGCCTGCTTGATGGTCCGGTGCTGGGGGCCGAGGCGCTGCTGCGCTGGCAGCATCCGCAACGCGGACTGGTGGGGCCGGATGAGTTCATCGGCCTGGCCGAGCGTTCCGGCCTGATCATCCCGATCGGGGCCTGGGTGCTGGATGAAGCCTGTCGCCAGATGCATGAGTGGCTGACCCTGGGCTATGCCGACTGGAAGATTGCGGTGAATCTTTCGCCGGTGCAGTTTGCCGATCCGCATCTGCTGGACGTGGTGCGTGCTGCCCTGGAGAAACACCAGCTGCCGCCGTCCTGCCTGACGCTGGAGGTGACCGAGTCGACTGCCATGAACAATACCGAGCAGAGCCTGCAGACGCTGCAGCAGATCGCCGACCTGGGCGTGGAGATCTCCATCGACGATTTCGGCACCGGCTATTCCAGCCTGCTGTACCTGAAGCGCCTGCCGGCCAACGAACTGAAGATCGATCGCGGCTTCGTGCGCGACTTGAGCGAAGGCACCGAGGATGCCGCCATCGTATCGGCCATCGTGGCCCTGGGGCGGACGCTGAATCTGCGCATCGTCGCCGAAGGCGTGGAGACCGAGCGCCAGCAGGAGTTCCTGCACCAGGTCGGATGCGACGCCATGCAGGGCTATCTGCTGGGACGGCCGATGGCACCGGACCTGTTCCTGCAGACCATGCGCGACCATGCCGCCGAGCACAAGACGGCGGCCTGAATTCACAAATTGGCTGTGGCATCGCCTGCTATTCCTCGAATTGGAGAAGCGCGCTTGATGCAAAGATCACGACATAGGGAAACGCAAGGAATTTGAGCGTTTCAGGCAGGCTCCTGAGGGGGAGGTTGGGGCGGACGGCTCGTACTGGCGTCCGTCCCTTTTTGTTGATACCTGCTTCAAAGTGGCGTCACAGCACCTTGCCCGGATTCATCAATTGCTGCGGATCCAGCGCCTGCTTGATGGCGCGCATCAGACGCAGTTCCACCGGTGACTTGTAGCGCAGGATCTCTTCGCGCTTCAGCGCTCCCAATCCATGCTCGGCCGAGATCGAGCCGCCGAAGCGGTCGACGCTGTCGTGGACCACGTGGTTGATGTCGCCCTGGCGCGCCAGGAAATCGGCATCGGGCACGCCCACCGGCGGCGAGACGTTGTAGTGCAGGTTGCCATCGCCCAGGTGGCCGAAACTGACCATGCGGCAACCCGGTGCGGCCTGCTGCACCAGGGTATCGGTCGCTTCCATGAATTCGGCGATGCGCGAGATCGGCACCGAGATGTCGTGCTTGATGTTCTTGCCCTCGTGCGCCTGTGCCATCGAGATGCTTTCACGCAGTCGCCACAAGGCCCTGGACTGGGCCAGCGAGGCGGCGATCACGGCATCGTCCACCAAACCCTGTTCAAGGGCCTCGCCAATCAGGGTTTCAAAAATCGCCCGGGCGTGGTCTTCGGATTCGTTGTCCGACAGTTCCAGCAGCACGTATTGCGGATGCGGCTGGCTGAAGGGCAGGCGTTGGTCGGGGAAGTGCTTGCAGACCAGCTGCAGGCAGAAGTGCGACATCAGCTCGAAACCGGTCAAGGCCGAACCACAGCGCGCTTGCGCCTGCTGCAGCAGTTGCAGCGCCTGCGCCGGGGATTGCAGCGCTACCAGTGCAGTCAGTTGCGCGCGCGGTTGCGGGAAGAGTTTCACTACCGCAGCGGTGATGATGCCCAGAGTACCTTCCGCGCCGATGAAAAGATCGCGCAGGTCGTAGCCGGTATTGTCCTTGCGCAAGCCCTTGAGGCTGCTCATGATCTCGCCCGCGGCCGTCACCACTTCCAGCCCCAGGCACAGCTCGCGCGTATTGCCATAGCGCAGCACGCCGGTGCCGCCGGCATTGGTGGAGAGATTGCCGCCGATGGTGCAGCTGCCTTCGGCCGCCAGCGACAGCGGGAACAGCCGTTCGACCGCCGCCGCCTGTTCCTGCAGATGCTGCAATACGCAGCCGGCTTCCACCGTCATCGTATTGTTGACCGGGTCCACCGCACGGATGTGGTTCAGGCGACGCAGCGAGAGCACCACGGCATTGCCCTGCTGGTCGGGCACGCTGCCCAGCACCAGGCCGGTGTTGCCCCCTTGCGGCACCAGCGGGATGCCATGGTGCGCGCACAGTTGCACCAGCGCCGCCACTTCGGCCGTATCAGCCGGGCGTAATACGGCCAGGGCACGGCCGGTGTAGCGGCCACGCTGGTCGGTCAGGTAGCCGGCGGTGTCGGCGGCTTCGGTGAGGACATAAGCAGCACCGATGGCGGTACGGCAGGCAGCGAGGAAGTCGGTCATGAAAGCGAAACGCGCCACGTGCAGTGGCGCGCCCTATCGATGTGGGGAAGCGGTGTGTATTACTGGGAGGCCTTCTGGATCGCCTGGCGGGCAATTTCCTTGGCGGCCTTCTTGAACGGGTGCAAATACGCCAGTGCACAGACGAAATACAGCGTGGTCAGTGCCACTTCGGCCCAGGCCAGCAGCACCGAAGCATGGACACTGTCGCTGGTGGCGCGCACCAGTCCTTCCGCCAGGTACACCAGGATCAGCATGGACGACCATTGCAGCGTGTAGACATCGCGCTTCAATACCCCGCGCAGCGGCAGCAGCAAAGGCACGACCTTGAGCACCATCCACGAACCGCCCGGTCGCAGCGGGGCCAGCACCAGTTCCCACGCCAGACAGAGCAGGATCAGGGCGATCAGGCTGGAACTGGCTCCGAGGTGGAAGTAGCGCGCACTGCTGTTCATGATAGTCTCCGTAATTTGATGGCGTTTTCTGCCAGCCGTTTGCCCAGCGCGATGGCCAGGGTGCGCGAGTCGTCCGACAGCGGCTGATTGCCGTTGACGCCCGCCCAGTGGCTGGCACCGTAAGGTGTGCCGCCGCTGGAAGTATTCATCAGCTCGGGATGCGAATAGGGCAGGCCGACAATCAGCATGCCATGGTGCAGCAGGGGCAGCATCATGCTCAACAGCGTCGATTCCTGGCCGCCATGCAGGCTGCCGGTGGAGGTGAAGACGCAGGCCGGCTTGCCCGCCAGTACGCCGGAGAGCCACTGCGGCGAGGTGCCATCCCAGAAATACTTCATGGCCGCTGCCATGTTGCCGAAACGCGTGGGCGAACCCAGGGCCAGGCCATCGCATTCCGCCAGGTCGCTGGCCTCCACGTAGGGCGCGCCGGAGCTTGGCACGTCCGGTTCCACCGCTTCGGTGACGGTGGAAACCGCCGGCACGGTGCGCAGGCGGGCATCGCAGCCGGGCACGCTTTCCACGCCCTGGGCGATCAGCTCGGCCAGCTTGCGGGTGGCACCATGGCGCGAATAGTAGAGCACCAGGATGGTGGCGTTGGAGGAGGTCTGCACGGAAGTAGCGGTCGAAGAGGTCATCATGTGACTTATTATATTTCCGTTTTTTTGCTCCCAGACAGCAGGAAAAGCCTGAGTGTCCCCGCTTTTTCTTCATCTGCACCATGAGGAAGCAGAAACTTTGGGCCTGCTTTGCCTTTTTGCGGGATTTTGCTGCCCGCTTGGGCGATAATCGCCAAACTTGTCGTCTGGCCGGCAGCAAGCCTGCGCGCCGTCATGCGGCCTGATTCAACCCCGATGGGGCGGCGCATCTGCGGGTGCGGCGTCTCCGATGAAGTCGAACGGATGTCTTCTTTGCGTTTTTCCTTGTCCCGTATGCGTGGTCTGACCCGTGAGCAGTTCAGCGACCTGTTGCGCTTCGCCGGCCGGCGGCTGCGCGAAGATCGCCTGCCGCAAGTGGCCGGCAGCCTGACCTTCACCACCATCCTGTCGCTGGTGCCGATGCTGACCATCGCGCTGGCACTGTTTACGGCCTTCCCGCTGTTCTCGACCTTCCGCGCCTCGTTGGAAGCCTATTTCGTCGAGAACCTCATGCCCAAGGGCGTGGCCAACACCATCCTTGGCTACCTCAACCAGTTCGCCGCCAAATCGGCGCGCATCTCGGCCGTGGGCGGGGTGTTGCTGATCCTGACCTCGGTGCTGACCATGTCCACCATCGAGAGCGTGTTCAACCAGATCTGGCGCGTCAAGAAGTCGCGCCCGCTGGTGCAGCGGGTGCTGGTGTACTGGGCCATCATCACGCTGGGGCCGCTGCTGATCGGGGTCTCCATCAGCGTGACCTCGTATCTGTCGACCGCCACCGGCGGCGCGGTCAAGAGCCTGCCGTGGCTGGGCGCGAGCTTCTATACGCTGGTCTCGCTGATGCTCTCCACGCTGGCCTATACGCTGCTCTACAGCACCGTGCCCAACCAGACCGTGGACTGGCGCGATGCGGCCGCCGGCGGCCTGCTGGCCGGTATCGGGCTGGAAATCGCCAAGCGGCTCTTCGCCGCCTACATCCTGCAGTTCCCGACCTACACCATGGTCTATGGCACGGTGGCGGTGCTGCCGATCTTCCTGGTGTGGATCTACATGATGTGGATGATCACGCTCTTCGGGGCGCTGCTGACGGCGGCGCTGCCGGTGGTGCGCTATGAACGCTGGTGGCATGTCCCCTCGCCGGGCGCGGAATTCATCGATGCGGTCAAGGTCCTGAAATTCCTGCACGCGGCGCGCGTGGGGGTGGAGTCGGCCGTGGTCAGCATGGAGGAGGTGCGGCGCGCCACCCGGCTGGGCCTGGGCGAATTGCAGCAACTGCTGGCGCGCATGAGCGAAGAGGGTTGGGTGGCCTCGGTCAAGCCGGAGTCGGGCAGCCGCAGCCGTCGCGGCTGGAACCGCCGCATTACCGATGACATGGATCGCTGGACCCTGGTGGCCAATCCCAGCACCATCCAGCTGGCGCGGGTGTATCGCCTGTTCGTGTTCGATCCTGCCGTACTGGCCCAGGCCGGAGAGGAAGAAGCGCTGGTGGCGCGGGTGGAAGATGCCATCAACGCCGAGCTGGCGCAGTCGCTGGAGCAGTATTGTCAGGCCGGGCGGGTGGCCGAGGAAGAAGTCGCCGCCACCGTGGCCGCCATGCCCCACGCTGCGGTGCCGCTGGAGGCGCGCCGGCGTCTGTGGGAGCGCTGACCCGACGCCAAGGCGCCCGGATCAGCCCTTGTCGGCCCTTTTATGAAGGTTTCTAAAAGGACACCTGCCCGGTGAGCATTTGCCAGTACATCACCCAATCGCCCATGAAGGAATAGAACGGATGACGGAAGGTGGCCGGCTGGTTCTTCTCCACCATGAAATGCCCGACCCAGGCAAAACCGTAGCCGCAGAACAGCGCCACCGCCAGCCACCACCACTGGTGCGTGATCAGCAGCAGCAACAGGCTCAACAGCGCCAGCGTCGACCCCAGGAAATGCAGTTGCCGGTTGACCCGGTGCGCATGCTCGCTGAGGTAGGTCGGATAGAACTCGCTGAAACTGGCGTAATGGCGTTCGGGCAGGGTAGCGGCCATGGTCTTCTCCGAAGAGTCCTGACCCTTTCAGAGTAGTCAGCGCCGCGCCCGTTTGCAATCCTTGTGCTGAAGCAAGCTTCAGCTGTAAAACTTAAATTCTGCAGGGAAATACTGCGCAGCAGCGTCTTTGCGGGTTGCCCAAATGTCGCCCTTGCCCGTACCATGTGATTTCCAGCGCGCCAGGAGGGCGTGGAGGAGGCGTCCGCTGCGGTTGCGGGCAGGATCAGTTATCCTGTTGCCCCCATGAATTGGATTTTCCCGGCGTCATCGCCTACAGTCAAAACAGCTTCATATAACCAAACCAGGACGACATCATGAAAGTCTCTGAAATCCTCAAGGTCAAAGGCAACATCCTCTTCACCGTCACGCCGGAAACCCCGATTCAGGAGGCGGTCGCCGCCATGGCCGAGAAAGACATCGGCTCGCTGGTCGTGATGGAATACGGCGACCTGGTCGGCATGCTGACCTTCCGCGAAGTGCTGCTGACGCTGCACAAAAACGGCGGCGAGCTGGGCGGCTCGACCGTGCGCAAGCACATGAACGATGCGCCCATCACCGTCACCCCGGATACCGACCTGAACGAAGTGCGCCGCATCATGCTGGAAAAGCACGCGCGCTATGTGCCGGTGATGGAAGCCCGTACCGTGCTGGGCGTCATGTCCTTCTACGACGTGGCCAAGGCGGTGCTGGATGCGCAGGGCTTCGAGAACAAGATGCTCAAGGCCTACATCCGCGACTGGCCGGCCGAGGAAGAAGAGCGCGAAGGCAACAGCTGAACGCTCTGCGCTTTCGTTTGTTGTTGGCAGCCGCCTGCCCGGTGCAGGCGCTGCCGTCATGACCGTTCCTGCTGGAGCGGTTTTTTATTGCCCGTTACCCCTTGTCCCTTGGTATTGTTGCCAATCCTGACCCGCGCGGCGCAGACTGCGCGCTTCCTCCCTCACCTGATTGCCCATGCAAAAGAACAGCCAGTTCACGCTCTTCTCCCAACGGCGCTTCGCTCCCTTCTTCTGGACCCAGTTCCTGGGGGCCTTGAATGACAACGTGTTCAAGACGGCGCTGCTGACCATCCTCACCTATGACGCGCTGTCCTGGACGGACATGGATCCGGGCTTGCTCAACAACCTCATCCCGGGTTTGTTCATCCTGCCGTTCTTCCTGTTTTCGGCCACCTCCGGCCAGCTCTCCGACAAGCTGGAAAAGGGCCGGGTGGCACGCTTCGTCAAGCTGCTCGAAATCGCCATCATGTGCGTTGCCGCCTATGGCTGGATGACGCATCACCTGTGGCTGCTGATCGCCGCCGTGATCGGCATGGGTGTTCATTCGACCCTGTTCGGGCCGGTGAAATACGCCTACCTGCCGCAGCAGTTGAAGCGCGAGGAACTGGTCGGGGGCAATGGCCTGATCGAAATGGGCACCTTCGTCGGCATCCTGCTGGGTGAAATCCTGGGTGCGGTGCTGGTCGTGCACAAGCCCTGGGGCCTGCACCTGGTGGCCGGGATCACCATCGGTATCGCCGTGCTGGGCTGGCTGGCCAGCCTGCGCATTCCGCTTTCGCCGGCCCCTGTGCCGGACCTGAAGGTGAACTGGAATCCCTTCACCGAGACCGTGCGCAACCTCGGTTATTCGCGCCGCAACCGGCCAGTGTTCCTGTCGCTGCTGGGCAATTCCTGGTTCTGGTTTTACGGGGCCATCATGCTGGCGCAATTCCCCGTCTATGCGAAGAACTACCTGCATGGCGACCACAGCGTCTTCGTGCTGCTGCTGGCGGTGTTCTCGGTCGGCATCGGTGCCGGTTCGCTGCTGTGCGAGCGGCTTTCCGGGCACAAGGTGGAAATCGGGCTGGTGCCTTTCGGCTCCATCGGTTTGTCGGTGTTCGGACTGGAGCTGTATTTCGCCAGCCAGGCCTATGTCACGCCGTCGGCCATGCTGGACCTGGGCGGCTTCCTGGCGCAGGGCGGCAGTTGGCGCATCCTGTTCGATTGCCTGGGTATCGGCCTGTTTGGCGGCTTGTACATCGTGCCGTTGTTTGCGCTAATCCAGACCCGCTGCGACCCGGCCCACGTCTCCCGCACCATCGCCGGGATGAACATCATGAATGCGCTGTTCATGGTGGTCTCGGCCGTGGTGGCGATGGTGTTGCTCAAGGCCGGGCTGACGATCCCGCAGATCTTCCTGGCCACGGCCATCATGAACGGCGTGGTGGCGGTCTACATCTTCTCGCTGGTGCCGGAATTCCTGATCCGCTTCCTGGCCTGGATCCTCATCCACACCTTTTATCGGGTGCGCATCATCAACGGCCAGGCCATTCCTGATGAAGGACCGGCCGTGCTGGTGTGCAATCACGTGAGCTATGTCGACGCGATTGCCATCATGGCCGCCAGCCCGCGCCCGGTGCGTTTCGTGATGGATCACCAGATATTCAAGATTCCGGTGATGTCCTGGCTGTTCCGCAATGTGCGCGCCATTCCGATCGCACCGGTCAAGGAGGATCCCTGGCTGACCGAAAAGGCCTTCGTCGATATCGCCCAGGCCTTGCACGAGGGTGAACTGGTGTGCATCTTCCCGGAAGGCAAGCTGACCCGCGATGGCGAATTGAATCCCTTCAAGGGCGGCGTGCAGAAGATCATTGACCGCAGCCCGGTACCGGTCCTTCCCATGGCCTTGCGCGGGCTGTGGGGCAGCTTGTTTTCGCGCGACCCCAGCAATCCGGTGGCACGCACCTTCAAGCGCGGGCTGTTCTCGCGGCTGGAGCTGGCGGTCGGTGAGCCGATTGCGCCCGACGCCGTGAGCCCGGAAGGGCTGCAGGAGCAGGTCCGGGCGCTGCGCGGCGACTGGAAATAAGCCTGCCTGAGGGGGAGCCTGCCGCCTGGTGCGGCTCGTCGGCATCGGCCGAGGCTGGTAGAATCGCGGCTTCCCCTATTTTTGCGCGAATTCCATCATGTCCGGCAATACTTTCGGCACGCTCTTCACCGTCACCACCTTCGGCGAATCCCACGGCCCGGCCATCGGCTGCGTGATCGATGGCTGCCCCCCGGGCATGACGCTGTCCGAAGCCGACATCCAGCCCGAACTGGACCGCCGCCGTCCCGGCACCTCGCGCCACGTGACCCAGCGCCAGGAGCCGGATACGGTGGAGATCCTCTCCGGCGTCTATGAAGGCAAGACCACCGGCACGCCGATTGCGCTCTTGATCCGCAACCAGGACCAGCGCAGCAAGGATTACGGCAACATCCTCGATACCTTCCGTCCCGGCCATGCCGACTACACCTACTGGCACAAGTACGGCATCCGCGATCCGCGCGGCGGCGGCCGTTCCTCGGCGCGCCTGACCGCCCCGGTAGTGGGCGCGGCGGCCATCGCCAAGAAGTGGCTGTTCGAGAAATACGGCACCACCTTCAAGGGCTGCATGAGCCAGCTGGGCGAGATCGCGATTCCCTTCGAATCCTGGGAGCACGTGCCCAACAACCCCTTCTTCGCCGCCAACGCCAGCATCATCGAACGCCTGGAAGACTACATGGATGGCCTGCGCAAGGAGGGCGATTCCATCGGCGCGCGCATCGACGTGGTGGCGCAGAACGTGCCGGTGGGTTTGGGCGAACCACTGTATGACAAGCTCGATGCCGAGATCGCCTACGCGCTCATGGGCATCAATGCGGTCAAGGGCGTGGAGATCGGCGCCGGTTTCGCTGCGGTGGCGCAGAAGGGTTCCGAGCACGGCGATGCGCTGACCCCGGAAGGTTTCGTCGGCAACAACGCCGGCGGCATCCTGGGCGGCATCTCGACCGGGCAGGACATCACCGCCTCGATTGCCATCAAGCCGACCTCCAGCATCCGCACGCCGCGCCCGTCCATCGACAAGAACGGCGAGCCAATCTCGGTGGAAACCTTCGGCCGCCACGATCCCTGCGTGGGCATTCGCGCGACTCCCATTGCCGAAGCCATGCTGGCCCTTGTGCTGATGGATCACGCCCTGCGTCATCGCGCACAATGCGGCGATGTGAAGGTTGAGACGCCGGCCCTGCGCTGAGCGGCCGGAAAGTCCTGCCAGGAAGCCGGCCATCGCACATGCGGTCGCCGGTTTTTTCTTGTCTGAAACAATTTGCAAAGAGCCGGGTCGAAGCGGCTCACGGCTGACTGACGGCAACACGCACGCCAGCAGACCGGGACCCGAGATCAATATCAATTACTCAATGGAGGCGGGCATGGTGCTTAAACCTATCATCAAGAACAGTCTGCTGGCTGCAGCCCTGGTGGGGCTGGTGGCTTGCGAAACCGTACAAACCACGCAGGGCGGTGCCGTCGGCATCGATCGCAAGCAGCAGATGCTGGTGTCCTCGGCCGAGATGGAAGCCTCCTCGGCCAAGGAATACGCCCAGGTACTGGCCGAAGCCAAGAGCAAGGGCCTGCTCAACCGCAATGCCGCCCAGGCGCAGCGCGTGCGTACCATCGCCAACCGCCTGATCCCGCAGACCGGCGTGTTCCGCCCGGATGCGCTGAAGTGGAACTGGGAGGTCAACGTGCTGACCTCGGATGAGACCAATGCCTGGTGCATGCCGGGCGGCAAGATCGCGGTCTATACCGGCCTGATCGACAAGCTCAAGATCACCGACGACGAACTGGCGGCCGTGATGGGTCACGAGATCGCCCACGCCCTGCGCGAGCATGCCCGCGAGCGCGCTTCGCAGCAGGTGGTGGCCAATTCCGCCATTTCCATCGGTGCCGCCCTGCTGGGCCTGGGCGATGTCGGCAAGCAGGGCGGCCAATACCTGTACATGGGCCTGATGGGCTTGCCCAATTCGCGCGCCAACGAAACCGAAGCCGATCGCATCGGCGTGGAACTGGCCGCGCGCGGCGGCTATGACCCCAAGGCCGCCGTCACGCTGTGGCAGAAGATGGCCAGCCTGGGCGGCGATGAGCCGATGAAGTTCATGTCCACCCACCCCTCCAGCAGCGAGCGCATCGCCGACCTGACGGTCTACGCCCAGCGTGTGGAACCGCTGTACCAGCAGACCCGCAAGCGCTGATCCCGGCGTTTTCGGGAAAGACCGAACCGGCATCGCTTCCTGCACGGAAGAAATGCCGGTTTTTTCATGTCTGCCGCAAGTTCTGCGCTTTTTCTGCTGCCTTGCAGCATTATTCCCTGTTGCTGCGACGCGGCGGAAAACACGGCAGGGAGGTCAGACCTGTCGCTTTATGGCATAATCAAACGCTATTTTTCCCGTTCAGCATCCCTTTCTCGTTTCCGCCGGACCGCAACATGCTCAAGACGCTTTACGACAAACTCTGGGAGTCGCACGTCGTTCATACGGAAGATGACGGTACCGCCATCCTGTATATCGACCGCCACCTGCTCCATGAAGTGACCAGCCCGCAAGCCTTCGAAGGCCTCAAGCTAGCCGGTCGCCAACCCTGGCGGAACTCGGCCAACCTGATGGTGGCGGACCACAACGTCCCCACCACTGACCGCGCCCAAGGCATCGCCGACCCGATCTCGCGCCTGCAGGTCGAAACGCTGGATGGCAATGCAAAAGAATTCAGCCTGACGTATTTCGGCATGAACGACAAGCGTCAAGGCATCGTGCACGTGATCGGCCCTGAGCAAGGTGCCACGCTGCCGGGCATGACGGTGGTCTGCGGCGACTCGCACACCTCCACCCACGGCGCGTTCGCCGCGCTGGCCCATGGTATCGGCACCTCCGAAGTCGAACACGTGCTGGCCACGCAGACTTTGCTGGCGCGCAAGTCCAAGGCCATGCTGGTGCAGGTCGACGGCGCGCTGCCGGCCGGCGTCACCGCCAAGGACATCGTGCTGGCCGTGATCGGCAAGATCGGTACCGCAGGCGGTACCGGCTACGCCATCGAATTCGCCGGGTCGACCATCCGTTCGCTGTCCATGGAAGGCCGCATGACGGTCTGCAACATGGCCATCGAAGCGGGTGCCCGTGCCGGCATGGTGGCCTTCGACGACACCACTCTGGAATACCTGAAGGGCCGTCCCTTCTCGCCCTCCGGCCCGCACTGGGAGCGCGCCGTGTCGTACTGGCGCACCCTGCATTCGGACCAGGGCGCCAAGTTCGACTTGGTCGTCACGCTCAACGCCGCCGAGATCAAGCCGCAAGTCACCTGGGGCACCTCGCCCGAGATGGTGGTGGCAGTCGACGCCCGCGTTCCCGATCCCGACAAGGAAAAGGACCCGACCAAGCGCGACGGCATGGAAAAGGCCTTGGCCTACATGGCCCTGAAGCCCAACACCCCCATTGAAGACATCCGCATCGACAAGGTCTTCATCGGTTCCTGTACCAATTCCCGCATCGAAGACCTGCGCGAAGCGGCCAAGGTGGTGCGTGGCAAGTTCCGCGCCTCCAACGTCAAGCTGGCGATGGTGGTGCCGGGTTCGGGCCTGGTGAAGGAACAGGCAGAACGTGAAGGTCTTGACAAGATCTTCCGCGATGCCGGCTTCGAATGGCGTGAACCGGGCTGCTCTATGTGCCTGGCCATGAATGCCGACCGCCTGGAACCGGGCGAGCGCTGCGCCTCGACCTCGAACCGCAATTTCGAAGGACGCCAGGGCGCCGGTGGCCGTACTCACCTGGTGAGCCCGGCCATGGCCGCGGCGGCTGGCATTGCCGGTCACTTCGTGGACGTGCGTTCTCTGTAAGCACGGGCTTGTGAATCTTTTCGAGAGAATACAACCATGAAAAATATCTCCGCTCTGGTTCTGCTGGCCGTCGCCCTGGGGGCGCTGGCTGGTTGCAATACCGTCAACGGATTTGGCAAGGATGTCGAAAAGGTCGGCGAGAAGATGCAGGACGCCAGCAAGAAATAAGCAGAAAAACGCAGGATCAGACAGTGCAAGGCTGCGGCCAGCGTGCCGCAGCTTCAGTTTTTGAACAGGAAACAGGAAGGGCAGGGCAGAGCAATCAGCATCGCCCCGCCGACCCGAGGTCAAGCTCATGAATAAATTTATCGTGCATGAAGGACTGGTGGCGCCGCTGGATCGCGCCAACGTCGATACCGATGCGATCATCCCCAAGCAATTCCTGAAGTCGATCAAGCGCAGCGGCTTCGGCCCCAACCTGTTCGACGAATGGCGTTACCTGGACCATGGCGAGCCGGGCATGGACAACAGCAAGCGTCCGCTCAATCCCGATTTCGTGCTCAACCAGGAGCGTTATCAGGGTTCGTCCATCCTGTTGTCGCGCAAGAACTTCGGCTGCGGCTCCTCGCGCGAACATGCGCCCTGGGCGCTGGACCAGTACGGCTTCCGCGCCGTGATCGCGCCCAGCTTTGCCGACATCTTCTTCAACAACTGCTACAAGAACGGCCTGCTGCCCATCGTCCTGACCGAACAACAGGTCGATCACCTGTTCAATGAAGTCAAGGCCTTCCCGGGTTATCGCCTGGTCATCGACCTGGAAAAACAGGTCGTCAGCACCACCAATGGCAGCGAAGTCTATCCGTTCGACATCAGCGAATTCCGCAAGTACTGCCTGCTGAACGGTTTCGATGACATTGGCCTGACCCTACGCAAAGCCGACACCATTCGTGCCTACGAAGAGAAACACCTGCACGAACAGCCCTGGCTGAGCAACACGATCTGAAGAGGATCGTCGAGACAACAGCAAAGGGCGGTCAGATGGCCGCCCTTGTCGTTACTGTCGTTACTTATTCCAAGAACGTCTTCCAGCACGGCTGGAAACACTGAGAAAGAGAAACCATGAAGATTGCTATCCTGCCGGGTGACGGCATCGGTCCCGAGATCGTCGACGAAGCCGTCCGCGTGCTCAATGCCCTGGACGAGAAGTTCGAGATGGAAACCGCCCCCGTCGGCGGCGCTGGCTATGAAGCGCACGGCCATCCGCTGCCGGACGGCACCCTGAAGCTGGCCAAGGAAGCCGACGCCATTCTCTTCGGTGCGGTGGGCGACTGGAAGTACGACAAGCTGGAACGCGCCCTGCGCCCCGAGCAAGCCATCCTTGGCCTGCGCAAGCACCTGCAGCTGTTCGCCAACTTCCGTCCGGCGATCTGCTATCCGGAACTGACCGGTGCTTCTTCCCTGAAGCCCGAGCTGGTGGCCAACCTGGACATCCTGATCGTGCGCGAACTGAACGGCGACATCTATTTCGGCCAGCCGCGCGGCATGCGCGAAGCGCCGGACGGTCCGTTCAAGGGCGCACGTGAAGGTTTTGATACCATGCGCTATTCGGAACCGGAAATCCGCCGCATCGCCCACGTCGCCTTCCAAGCCGCCGCCAAGCGCGGCAAGCGCCTGTGCAGCGTGGACAAGGCCAACGTGCTGGAAACCTTCCAGTTCTGGAAAGACATCGTCACCGAAGTCGGCAAGGAATACCCGGACGTCGAGCTGTCGCACATGTACGTGGACAACGCCGCCATGCAGCTGGTGAAGGCACCGAAGAACTTCGACGTCATCGTCACCGGCAACATGTTCGGCGACATCCTCTCGGACGCCGCCGCCATGCTGACCGGTTCGATCGGCATGCTGCCCTCGGCCTCGCTGGATGCCAACAACAAGGGCCTGTACGAACCTTCACACGGCTCGGCCCCGGACATCGCTGGCAAGGGCATCGCCAATCCGCTGGCGACCATCCTGTCGGCAGCGATGATGCTGCGCTTCTCCTTGAACCGTGCCGAGCAGGCCGACCGCATCGAGAACGCCGTGAAGAAAGTGCTTGCGCAAGGTCTGCGCACCGCCGATATTTATGAAGAAGGCTGCACCAAGGTCAACACCCAGCAGATGGGTGAAGCCGTGGTCAAGGCCCTCGCCTGAGATCAACGTCGTCTGGCCGCGCCCCAACCGGTGCGGCCAGATGCTTGAAATGCCGGATGGTCCGGCGCAAATGTGTTCAATCTGATTTGTTCACCATGGAAGTTCTAAATAGGGAAAGATGATGAAACTGGTTGGTTTGGTTGGCTGGCGTGGAATGGTGGGTTCGGTCCTGATGCAACGCATGCAGGATGAAGGTGATTTCGATCACATCGAACCGGTGTTTTTCTCGACTTCGAATGCGGGCGGCAAGGCGCCGTCGTTTGCCAAAACGGCAACGACCCTGAAAGACGCCAACAGCATTGAAGAACTGAAGAAATGCGACATCATCATCACCGCACAGGGCGGCGACTACACCAATGAGATCTTCCCCAAGCTGCGCGCCGCTGGCTGGGATGGCTACTGGATCGACGCCGCTTCCTCGCTGCGCATGAAGGATGATGCCGTGATCGTGCTGGATCCGGTCAACAACAACGTCATCAAGGATGCGCTGGCCAAGGGTGTGAAGAACTACATCGGCGGCAACTGCACCAACTCCATCCTGCTGATGGGCGTGGGCGGCCTGTTCAAGGAAGGCCTGGTCGAGTGGGTCAGTTCCATGACCTACCAGGCCGCTTCCGGCGGCGGCGCCAACCACATGCGCGAGCTGTTGAAGGGCATGGGCGTCATCAACGCGGCGGTGGCCGATGAGCTGGCAACCCCGTCTTCGGCCATCCTGGACATCGACCGCAAGGTTGCCAAGACCATCCGTGAAGACGTGCCGACCGAATTCTTCGGCGCGCCGCTGGCTGGCGGCCTGATCCCCTGGATCGACGCCCAGCTGGAAAACGGCCAGTCCAAGGAAGAGTGGAAGGGCCAGGCTGAAGTCAACAAGATCCTGGGCAACGAGCAGATCATCCCGGTGGACGGCCTGTGCGTGCGTATCGGCGCGATGCGCTGCCATAGCCTGGCGCTGACCATCAAGCTCAAGCGCGACCTGCCCCTGGCCGAGATCGAGTCCATCATCCGTGCCGGCAACCAGTGGGTGAAGTGGGTGCCCAATGACCGCGCCGTCACGGTCAAGGAACTGACCCCGGCGTCCATCACCGGCGGCCTGGAAATCGGCGTGGGCCGCGTGCGCAAGCTGAACCAGGGGCCGGAATACATCTCCGCCTTCGTCATCGGCGACCAGCTGCTGTGGGGCGCGGCCGAGCCGCTGCGCCGCATGCTGCGCATCATCCTGGGCAACCTGGAGTGATGTCGGCGGCCGGGATTCATCCCGGTCACTGCACCCGCTGCGTTGCTGCAATGCGAATAGGACTTGCCTTTCGCGTTGTCAGTCTGCAACAATAGCCCGCCAGCGTCCATGCGAGTGGATGCTGGCGGGTTTTTCTCATCTTGAGAAAGTAAGTACACTTGCGGGTGTAAGTTCTTGATGTTAATTTGAAAAGCCAATCCATTTCATGAAAGCCAACATGTGGCAGCGCCCCGGACGGACGCCTGCTGGATTTGATGAAATGGATCTGCTCCGTCCGCTGGCCTGCCAGAAAAGCCGTGACAACAGCAAGCCGGCACGGACAAGGAGTGGCGCAGGCCGGGTTGCAGGCCGCGCGGCATCTGCCCCATTCACGGAGTGGTACGGCATTCCCAGGCCAGCACCGGGTTGAACGCCAGCGTGACGGGTTTGAAGCGGAACGTTTCTCTAAGCCAAACAAAACATGCCTGTACATACCAACAAGAAGCTTCCCCTGTCCCAGATGAAGACACTCAGCGCTGCCATCGCGCTGGCCATGGCCTTGCCGCTGGGGGCGCAGGCCGCCGCTCTGGGCAAGCTGACCGTGCTCTCGTCGCTGGGCCAGCCGCTGCGTGCGGAGATCGAGGTCACCGCCGTCGGTGCCGACGAGGCCGGCAAGCTTACGGCGCGCCTGGCACCGGCGGAAGCCTTCCGCCGCGCCAACATGGACTACAACCCGGTGTTGAGTTCGCTGTCGATCGTGCTGGAGCAGCGGCAGGGACGTCATGTCATCCGCATCAGTTCGTCCCAGCCGGTCAGCGATCCCTTCGTCGACCTGTTGCTGGAACTGGGTTCGGGCGAAGCGCGGCAGTTGCGTGAATATACTTTTCTGCTCGATCCTCCGGACAGCAAGACCCCGCGCAACGCCCAGGTCGCGCCGCTGACACCGGGCAATGCCCAGGCCGCCACGGCGGCTGCGGCCGCGTCACCTGCAACACCGGCCGCCGCCCCTGCGCCGGCCCCTGCTGCAGCTCCTGCGGCGGCTGCCGAAGCGCCGGCAGCTGCGATGGCGGCACCTGCTGCGGCTGAACCCGCCGCAGCGCCTGCACCGGCTGCTGCGCCTGCCGCGGCTGCGCCCATGGCCAGTGCGGCGATCCCGGTCAGCGGTGAAGAGCCGGCCACCAGCATCGTGCAGCGTCCTGCTCCTTCGCCGCTGGCCGAAGAACTGATCCGCCGCCAGCAGGCCGCCCCCGAAAATACCCCGGCTTCGGCCAGCCCGGATGCCATGGCGACCGCGCCGGCCGCCGGTCCTGCCGCCTCCGGCAGCGTGGCCGCCCCCGCAACAGCCCCGGCCGCAGCCAGTGGCGGCAAGAGCGCCGATTATCGCGTCAAGCCCGGTGATACGCTGGGGAGCATCGCCAACCGCAACCAGCAGCCCAATGTCTCGCTGGATCAGATGCTGATTGCGCTGTACCGCGCCAATCCGGACGCATTCCAGGGCAACAACATCAACCGTCTGCGGGCGGGCAAGATCCTGTCGATCCCCGACCAGCCCACGGCTGCCGCCGTCGACCGCGACGAAGCGCGCGGCATGGTCGTTGCGCAGGCCCAGGACTTCAACGCCTACCGCAACAAGCTGGCAGGCCAGGTCGCCAATGCGCCGGCCGGCAAGGCGGGCAGCAATCGCCAGAGCGGCGGGGGCAAGATCACCGCGCGGGTAGAGGAGCGTTCCGGCACCCAGGATGCACGGGACCGCCTGGAGCTCTCGCGCGCCAACAAGGGCCGTGGCAAGACTGGCAACGCGGGCGCCGCTGCCGAGGACAAGGCCGCCAGCGAACGTGCGTTGGCCGAAGCCAATGACCGCGTCAAGGATCTGGAAAAGAACGTCGACAACCTCCAGAAACTGCTGGAGCTGAAGAACAAGACCATCGCCGACCTGACCGCGCAGCAGCAGAAGGAGGCGGAGGCCGCCAAACCGGCAGCTGAGGCAACGGCCGCGCCTGCCGCCGACAAGCCGGCCGAGGGTGGCGACACCAAGCCCGAGGACAAGCCGATGCCGGCCGCTGCGCCTGCCCCGGCTCCCGTTGCTGCGGCGGCTCCGGCGGACAAGTCCGCCAAGTCCGGTGGTTTCGTCGACAAGATCAAGGAAAATCCCTACATCGTGGCCGGTGCGGGCGTCCTGGTCGCGCTGCTGGCAGTCGGTGGCGGCGTGCTGGCCATGCGCCGCCGCAAGAAGAAATCCGAGGACGGACCGGCTGAACCTGCCATCGAGCCTGAGCCTGCGCCTTCACCTGAACCCGTGGCGGCGGTGGCTGCCGTCGCACCCGAGCCCGAGCCTGAATCTGAGCCCGCTCCGGTGGCCGAGCCTGAGCCCGCCGCCGAAGCGGTCGTGGCACCGGTGGTGGCGGCACCTGTCGAAGAGCCGCCGGTCGACCCGATCGCCGAGGCCGACATGTACATCGCCTATGGCCGCGACGAACAGGCCGAGGACATCCTCAAGCTGGCCCTGCAGACGCAGCCCGAGCGCCAGGCCCTGCACGCCAAGCTGCTGGAGATTTATGCCAAGCGCGGCGACGTGGACAATTTCAACCGCGTGGCGCTGAACCTGCATGCCCTTAGCGGTGGCCTCAACGAAGCTTGGGTCAAGGCAGCTGCGCTGGGCCTCACCATCGATCCGACCAATCCGCTGTATGGTGGCACGCCGGCCGAGCCGGAGCCTGAGCCGGAAGAAGCCGCGGGCATGGAATTCGACCTGTCCGACTTCAAGGCGGCCGAGGTACAGCCGGAAGCCACGCCGGCGCCGGCGGCCACCATGGACCTGGGCAAGGACATCGATTTCGACCTGGATCTGGAAAATGGCGCCAAGCCGGATGCCGACGAGCCCATCCTGCCGGCCTCCAGCGGCGCGGCCTCGGCCTCGATGCTGCTGGACAGCCTGGAGGATGCGCCGGCTGCCACGACCCTGGCCGACCTCGACCTGAGCCTGCCAGAAGACACCCCGGCCCCGTCGGCGGCCAACATCCTGGAAGAGGACGAGGAATCGGCCTTCGAGCAGGAAATGACCACCAAGCTGGACCTGGCCGCCGCCTATGAAGAAATCGGCGACAAGGACGGCGCCCGCGAATTGCTGGAAGAAGTGATGCGCGGCGGCAACGACGCCCAGGTGGCGCGCGCCAAGTCCATGATCGCCGCCCTGGGCTGATCCCGGCATCAGGAGCGATTACAATAGCTTCATCTCGCGGGCAGCTCGCATGAGCTGCCCGTTCGTTTTTTATCGTGCCGCCAGACCGTGGTGTGCGGGCTGTATGAAGCTTTCTGCAGGCTTGCGCAGGACCCCGGCCGCTTGCGGCAGGCAGTGAACATCCATGACAGAACTTTCTTCCCCGTCCGAGGGCCTGCGCCGTGTGGTGCTGGGCGTGCAATACGACGGCGCCAGCTGGCAGGGCTGGCAGACCCAGCCGCACCGCCAGACCGTGCAGGACCAGTTGGAAGCCGCCCTGCGACGCTTCAGCACGACCCCGATTGCGACCACCTGCGCCGGCCGCACCGATTCGGGCGTGCATGCGCTGGAGCAGGTCGTGCATTTCGACACGGCCATTGCCCGCGACAGCTTCTCCTGGGTACGTGGCACCAATGCGTTTTTGCCGCCCACGATTGCGGTGCGCTGGGCCTGCGAGCTGCCCTGGGTGGATGACGCGGCCATCGCCGGCGCCACTGCTGCGGCCCAGGCGGCCGAGTTGCACGGGGCCGAGCGGGAAGGGGCCGAGAGCATGGCCCAATTCGGTTTCCATGCGCGATTTTCGGCCATCGCCCGCACCTATCACTACGTGCTCTACAACCACGCGGTGCGCTCGCCGCTGCTGGCCGGCAAGGCTGGCTGGACTTTCCGCCCGCTGGACGCTGACCGCATGCACCGGGCCGCGCAATACCTGATCGGTGAACATGACTTCACCAGCTTCCGCGCCGTGGAGTGCCAGGCCAAGTCGCCGGTGCGCAAGATGGAAAGCATCGCCGTGCGCCGCCATGGCGACATGATCGTTTTCACCCTCAAGGCCAATGCCTTCCTGCACCACATGGTGCGCAACATCGTCGGTTCGCTGATCGTGGTCGGCAGCGGCAAGCACGGACCGGAATGGATGGGGGAGGTGCTGGCCCTGCGCGATCGCAGCCGCGCCGCACCGACTTTTATGCCAGACGGCCTGTACCTGGCGCGGGTCGACTATCCGGATAGCTGGGCGCTGCCGCAGGAGGCGCGGTCCTGGCCCTGGTTGTGAGGCTGTCAGCCGCCAGGCCCGTAGAAGTTTTCACCCATGAGGCAATCTCCATGAGCTTTCGTACCCGCATCAAGATCTGTGGCCTGACCCGTGAAGAAGATGTCCGCGCCACCGTGGCCGCCGGCGCCGATGCGCTGGGCCTGGTGTTCTATCCGAAGAGTCCGCGCTACGTGACGCCGCAGCGTGCCGGCGAGCTGGCCCGTGCGGTGCCGCCTTTCGTGAGCATCGTCGGGCTGTTCGTCAATCCGACCCTGGAAGAGGTGCAGCAGGTACTGGCCGAGGCGCCGCTCACGGTGCTGCAGTTCCACGGTGACGAGACGCCCGAGCAATGCGCTGCCATCGCCGAAGCTGTTGTCAGACCCTTCATGCGCGCGGCCAGAATAGGAAGTTCGACGCAGCCCGCGGATTTGTTAGAATACGAGCAGGCATATCGCTCTGCCAGTCCGTTTTTCACCGGACTGCTGCTCGACACCCTGGTCGAGGAGTATGGCGGCAGCGGAAAGGTTTTCGATTGGTCTCTCATTCCAAAAGAACTCGCGCCTCGGGCCGTTTTGAGTGGTGGCTTGAGCGTACACAACGTCACTGAGGCGGTGGCTGGCGTTCGCCCCTACGCGGTCGACATCAGCAGTGGCGTCGAAGCCGCCAAGGGCATCAAGGATGCCGCCAGGATAGAGGCCTTCATCCAGGCCGTGCGTCTGGCGGATGCTACCCCCGCGTAGCACACCTCCCAACGAGTTTCAGAGGAACACCATGAAAGAATTGAACCCCCTCGGCGGTTTCGCCGAGCGTCAAGCCATTCCCGCCGCCGCCCTGCACCAGACGGCCCATTACAACCTGCCCGACGCCCGTGGCCACTTCGGTCCCTACGGCGGCAGCTTCGTCTCCGAGACGCTGACCCTGGCCTTGAACGAGCTGCGCGACGCCTATGCAAAATATCAGCACGATGAACAGTTCCTGGCCGAATTCCATACCGAACTGAAGCATTTCGTCGGCCGCCCCAGCCCGGTGTATCACGCCAAGCGTTGGTCCGAGATCGCCGGTGGCGCGCAGATCTACTTCAAGCGCGAAGACCTGAACCACACCGGCGCCCACAAGATCAACAACGTGATCGGCCAGGCCTTGCTGGCCAAGCGCATGGGCAAGAAGCGCATCATTGCCGAGACCGGCGCCGGCCAGCACGGTGTGGCCACCGCCACCATCTGCGCGCGCTTCGGCATGGAATGCATCGTCTACATGGGTAGCGAAGACGTGAAGCGCCAGCTGCAGAACGTCTATCGCATGAACCTGTTGGGTGCCAAGGTGGTGCCCGTGGAATCCGGCTCCAAGACCTTGAAGGATGCGCTCAATGAAGCCATGCGTGACTGGGTCACCAACGTCGAGACCACCTTCTACATCATCGGTACCGTCGCCGGTCCGCACCCCTATCCGATGATGGTGCGCGACTTCCAGTCGGTGATTGGCAACGAGTGCATCCAGCAGATGCCGGAAATCGCCTCGCGCCAGCCGGATTATGTGGTGGCCTGCGTCGGTGGCGGTTCCAACGCCATGGGCATCTTCTATCCCTACATCGACTATCCGGATGTCAAGCTGGTCGGCGTGGAAGCCGCCGGCGATGGCCTGGACACCGGCCGTCACTCGGCTTCGCTGACCCTGGGCTCGCCCGGCGTGCTGCACGGCAACCGCACTTACCTGCTGCAGGATGCCAACGGCCAGATCATCGAGACCCATTCGGTCTCGGCCGGCCTGGATTATCCGGGCGTGGGTCCGGAACACGCTTGGCTGAAGGACAGCGCCCGCGCCAGCTACGCCTGCATCACCGATGAAGAAGCGCTGGAAGCCTTCCATAACTGCTGCCGCATCGAAGGCATCATCCCGGCGCTGGAGTCCAGCCATGCTCTGGCCCATGCGGCCAAGCTGGCGGCCACCTTGCCCAAGGATCAGATCGTGCTGGTCAACCTGTCCGGCCGTGGGGACAAGGACATGCATACCGTGCAACAGCATCAGGGTTGATCCCCGGCCTGCCCGCACGTGCCGACCGGCTCTGTGGAGCCGATCGGCAGTTTCGACAAAAAACTTCATATCATCATGTCCAGAATCCAGACCACCTTCTCCCAACTGGCCGAGCAGAAGCGCAAGGCGCTCATTACCTTCATTACGGCCGGTGACCCGGCCCCCGAGCTGACCGTACCGCTGCTGCACGCGCTGGTGGCCGGCGGCGTCGACATCCTCGAACTGGGTGTGCCGTTCTCCGACCCGATGGCCGAAGGACCGGTGATCCAGCGCGCCTGCGAACGCGCCTTGAAATTCGGCATCAGCACCCACGACGTGCTGGGCTACGTGCGTGAATTCCGCAAGACCAACAGCCACACGCCCATCGTGCTGATGGGTTATGCCAATCCCATCGAACGCTTTGGCGTCGATGCCTTCATCGCAGCGGCCAGCGAGGCGGGCGTGGATGGCACCATCGTGGTGGACTATCCGCCCGAGGAATGTGAAGAATTCTCCCAAAAGATGCAGGCCAGGGGCATGGATCCGATCTTCCTGCTGGCCCCGACCTCCTCGGAAGAACGTATCCGCCAGGTGGCGGCCGTCAGCAGAGGCTTCTGCTATTACGTCTCGTTGAAGGGCGTCACCGGCGCCGGCCATATCGACACGGCCGAAGTGGCCGAGCGCATCGCCGCCATCCGCCAGCACGTGAAGCTGCCCATCGCGGTGGGCTTCGGCATTCGTGATGGCGCAACCGCCCGCACCGTCGGCAGCGTGGCCGATGCAGTCGTGATCGGCAGCCGCATCATTGCCGAACTGGAAAACACCCCGCATGACCAGGCCTGCGCAGCGGTGCAAGCCTTCGTCACCGATATCCGCCAGGCGCTGGACGCCTGAGCGGCAGCGTCCCGGTCCGGCAGGGCAGGGGAGCGCAATGAGGAGCCTCCGGCAGCGTCCGGGGGCTTTGTTTTTTGATACGGCGCAAGCGGGCAGCGTGAATTTACTTGCTCGCCGGAAAGCATGACCGTGCTTTACGTCCGCCGCCGGTGGGCTCTGGTACAATGCGCGCCACCGGAAACATCTATGAGGTCTCTATGAGCTGGCTCGAGAAGTTATTGCCACCCCAGATTCAACGCGGCTCCACCAGCCGCAAAGCCATCCCGGAAGGTTTGTGGGTCAAGTGCCCCTCCTGCGAGGCCGTGCTGTACCGTACCGACCTGGAATCGAACCTGCATGTCTGCCCCAAGTGCAGCCACCACATGCGTATCCGCGCCCGCGCTCGTCTCGATGCCCTGCTCGACGAAGGCGGCCGCTATGAGATCGGCCAGGAAGCCTTGCCGGTCGATACCCTGAAGTTCAAGGACAGCAAGAAGTACCCCGATCGCCTGAAGGACGCCATGGAATCCACCGGCGAAACCGACGCCATGGTGGTCATGGGCGGTGCCATCATGACCTTGCCGGTCGTGGTGGCCTGCTTCGAGTTCGAATTCATGGGCGGTTCCATGGGCTCCGTGGTCGGCGAGCGCTTTGCGCGCGGTGCCCAGGCCGCACTGGAACAGAAGGTCCCCTTCATCTGCATCACCGCCACCGGCGGTGCGCGCATGCAGGAAGGCCTGCTGTCGCTGATGCAGATGGCCAAGACCACCGCCATGCTGACCAAGCTGTCGGAAAAGAAGCTGCCCTTCATCAGCGTGCTGACCGACCCGACCATGGGCGGCGTCTCGGCGTCCTTCGCCTTCATGGGCGACGTGGTGATGGCCGAACCCAAGGCCCTGATCGGCTTTGCCGGTCCGCGCGTGATCGAGAACACGGTGCGCGAGAAGCTGCCCGAAGGCTTCCAGCGTGCTGAATTCCTGGTCACCAAGGGCGCCATCGACATGATCGTCGACCGCCGCAAGATGCGCGAGGAAATCGCCCATCTGCTGGCCCTGCTGCAAAATCAGTCCGCCGAAACGGTTTCCTGATTAGCCGCTATACTTCAGGCCCGGATTTGCAGAAGTGCAAATCCGGGCTTTGTCTTTTCGACATCCGCAAGCCGTAATCCGTATTCCGTTTTTCGAGCAGCAGCTTCACCGACCGAGACGCGCCATGACTTCCCAAGCCTCCCCGACTCCCGCCACCTTGAACGAATGGCTGGCCCTGCTGGAACAACGCCACTTCAAGCAGATCGACATGGGCCTGGACCGCGTGCTGGCCGTCAAGGAAAAGCTCGACATCCGCTTCGACTGCCCCGTCATCATGGTGGCCGGCACCAATGGCAAGGGTTCCACCTGCGCCATGCTGGAATCCATCCTGCTGCGCGCCGGTTATCGCGTGGGCCTGTACATCAAGCCGCATTTCCTGCATTTCAATGAGCGTGCCCGTCTGTCCGGCGACATGGCCAGCGATGCCCAGCTGATCGCCGCCTTCGAGGCGGTGGAGGCCCAGCGCGGCGACATCTCGCTGACCTATTTCGAATTCACCACCCTGGCCATCATGAAGCTGCTGGCTGATGCCCGGCAGGATGTGGTGATCCTGGAAGTCGGTCTGGGCGGCCGCCTGGATGCGGTCAACGTGATCGATGCCGATGTGGCCATCGTCACCAGCATCGACATCGACCACACCGAATACCTGGGCGAGACGCGCGAAGAGATCGGTTTCGAGAAAGCCGGCATCTTCCGTCCCGGCAAGGTCGCCGTGTGTGGCGACCCGGTGCCGCCCAAGTCGCTCATCGCTCACGCCGAGAAGATCGGTGCAGACCTGTGGCTCATGGGCCGCGACTTCAACTACCAGGGCGACAAGCAGCAATGGGCCTATGGCGGGCGCGGCATGCGCCGCAATTCGCTGGCCTATCCCAGCCTGCGCGGTGCCAACCAGATCCTCAACGCCTCGGCCGCCCTGGCTGCGCTGGAAGCCCTGCGCGAAGTGCTGCCGGTGGGTGCCCAGGAGGTGCGCACCGGCCTGGCCACGGTGGAGCTGCCGGGCCGCTTCCAGGTGCTGCCGGGCCAGCCGCTGGTGATCCTGGATGTGGCCCACAACCCGCATGCGGCCGCCACGCTGGCGCAGAACCTGGACAACATGGGCTTCCACCCCTACACCTACGCGGTGTTCGGCTCCATGCTGGACAAGGACATCGAAGGCGTCATCGGCCACCTCAAGGACAAGATCGATCACTGGTGCGTGACCGATCTGCCGCTGCCGCGCGCGGCCAGCGCGCAACAGCTCAAGGAAGCCCTGCTGGGGGCCGGCGTGCAGCCGGAATTCAGGCGGGACGCGGCACGCAGCGTAGAAACCTTCACTACACCGGCGGAGGCGTATGCAAATGCATTAAGCAGAGCAGGGGAGAATGATAGAATTGTGGTTTTCGGGTCCTTCCTGACCGTAGCCGGCGTCATGCAGGCGCGCCGCCCCGGTCTGCACTGATTCCGAACCCGCGTTCCGGAGCCGGCCGTCCTTGCCAGACGGTGCCAGGACCTGAGTGGCCAGGCAGGTTTTCCACGATTTCCAGATCAATTCAAGACGACTCCGCATGGGCTTGTTCTCGTTTTTCCGTAAAAACAAGCAGGATTCTTCTGCTGACCAAGGGTCCTTCCGTTCACGTTCCGAGGAGCAATCTTCCGTCATCCGCAGCCGTAGCAGCCGCAGTGCGGCCGGTGGTGCCGCCGGTTCTGCCCGCAGCAGCCGCAGCAAGGCCGGCAAGGATGCCGCCGCCGATCCGCTGTTGCCGGAAAAGAAACGTGCCCGCCGCCGCCTGATCGGTGCCGTCGCGCTGACGCTGGCCGTGGTGATCGTGTTGCCGATGATCCTCGATTCCGAGCCCAAGCCGCTCAACGACGACATCGCCATCCAGATCCCGTCCAAGGACCAGCCGGCTTCCGGCGTGGCCCAGCCGGGTGGCCGTGATGCCAAGCAGGCTTCGCTGGACCAGAAGGAAGAGATCGTCGAGCCGTCCAGCATCGCCCCTGAGCCCGCAGCAGCGGTCACGCCGGCTGCCCCGGCCCAGCCGGTGACGCCGCCGGTGGCTGCCGTGGCACCCAAGGTGGTCGAGAAGCCGGCTGACAAGCCGATGGAAAAGCATACTGAAAAGCCCGCCCCCAAGGCCGAGGAAAATAAGCCGGCCGTGGCCGAGCACAAGGAAGAACCGAAGAAGGAAGCCGTCAAGCCCAAGGCGCCTGCGCACACTGCCGACGACGATGCCGCACGTGCGCTGGCCATTCTCGAGGGCAAGCCGGCCAGTGCCGCTGCGGCCCCGGCGGAAAAGAAACCGGCTGCGGCCGGTGGCAAGTTCGTCATCCAGGTGGCTGCGCTGGCCACTCAGGACAAGGTCAATGAATTGCGCAACAAGCTCAGCGCCGCTGGCATCCATTCGTACACGCAAAAGATCGCAACCGAGGCAGGAGAGCGCACGCGCATTCGCGTCGGCCCCTTCGCCAGCCGCGAGGAAGCCGAACGCATGGGCGGCCGAATCAAGAAGCTGGGCCTGAATGCCACGATTGTTCCTGCTTGAATTTGGCTACAGATAGCCGCATATTGTTGTCATCGTGACGATATTTGACTACCTGGTGCTGCTGATCCTTGTCTGTTCAGTGATCATCGGCACCCTGCGCGGACTGGTGCGCGAGGTGTTGTCGCTGGCCGGCTGGATCGTCGCGCTGGTGGTGGCCAATACTTATGGCGAGGCGCTGTCGGGCATGTTGCCGGATGTGGTGCCCGGTGAACTGACCCGCTTGATCGTGGCCTTCATTGCGCTCTTCATCGGCACGCGCCTGTTGATGGCGCTGGTGGCCAAGACGCTGGGCGAGCTGGTCAAGGCGACTGGCCTGGGTTTCCTCGATCGCACGCTGGGCAGCATTTTCGGTGTGGCGCGTGGGGTATTGCTGGTGGTGGCGGTGGCCTTGCTGTGCGGTACCACGGCCATTCCGCAACAGGATTTCTGGAAGCAGGCGCGCTTCAGTCCCTGGGTCGAGCAGGCCGCCGAAGCGGTGCTGCCCTACCTGCCGGGCAAGCTGGCCGAGCATGTGAGTTTTTCCACTCCGGTGTGAGCGGATGGGCGCCCCGTGGCGGGGACCATAGTATCGCGGGAGTGGCGTGGCAGTCGTGGTTCATTTTCGTTTTCGTTTTTCGTTAGGAGTCCACCATGTGTGGCATCGTCGGTATCGTCTCTCATAGTCCCGTCAACCAGATGCTGTATGACGCGCTGCTGCTGCTGCAGCACCGCGGCCAGGATGCGGCGGGGATCGCAACCAACCACAGCAACGGTTTCTCGATGCACAAGGCCAATGGCCTGGTGCGCGACGTGTTCCGTACCCGCAACATGCGCTCGCTGCCCGGCAACACCGGCATCGGCCAGGTGCGCTACCCGACCGCAGGCAGCTCGTCCTCGGAAGAAGAAGCGCAGCCCTTCTACGTCAATGCCCCCTTCGGCATCATCCTGGCGCACAACGGCAACCTGACCAATGCGGAACAGTTGAAGATCGAGATGTTCAAGAACGATCGCCGCCACATCAACACCGATTCCGATACCGAAGTGCTGCTGAACGTGCTGGCCCACGAGATCCAGCAAGCCACTACCGGCTACTCGCTGGACCCGGCTGCGCTCTTCAAGGCCGTGGCCATGGTCCACAAGCGCGTGCGCGGCTCCTACGCCGTGGTGGCGCAGATCGCCGGTTACGGTCTGCTGGGCTTCCGCGATCCGTACGGCATCCGTCCGATGTGCCTGGGCTTCAACGAGAGCGACAAGGGCATCGAATACATGATGGCCAGCGAATCGGTGGCCCTGGAAGGCATGGGCTTCCGCTTCCTGCGCGACGTCAACCCGGGTGAAGCGATCTTCATCGACAACGACGGCAAGCTGTACAACCAGCAATGCGCCGAAAACCCGACGCTGAACCCCTGTGCCTTCGAATACGTCTACCTGGCCCGTCCGGACTCCATCATCGATGGCGCCTCGGTCTACGCCACCCGCCTGAAGATGGGCGAGTTCCTGGCCGACAAGATCCGTAGCCAGTTCAAGCATGGCGAGATTGACGTGGTCATGCCGATTCCCGATTCCTCGCGTCCGGCGGCCATGGAACTGGCGTTGAAGCTGGGCATCGAGTACCGCGAAGGCTTCATCAAGAACCGCTACATCGGCCGCACTTTCATCATGCCGGGCCAGGCGCTGCGCAAGAAGTCGGTGCGCCAGAAGCTCAACGCCATCGGCAGCGAATTCAAGGGCAAGAACGTGCTGCTGGTGGATGACTCCATCGTGCGCGGCACCACCAGCCGTGAAATCGTGCAGATGGCCCGCGAGTCGGGCGCCAAGAACGTGATCTTCGCGTCGGCCGCGCCGCCGGTGAAGTTCCCCAACGTGTACGGCATCGACATGCCGACCCGTGACGAACTGATCGCCTTCGGCCGCAGCGACGAAGAAGTCTGCCGCGAGATCACCGCCGACGCCCTGGTGTACCAGGATGTGGAAGCCCTGAAGCGCGCCATCTCCGACGCCAACCCGGCCCTGAAGCAATTCGAGGCCTCCTGCTTCGATGGTCACTACATCACCGGCGACATCACCCAGGAATACCTGGACCGCATCGAATACGCCCGCAAGAACCCCAAGCCGGCGCTGGAAGATGTGGTGCGTTCCCAGCTGAACCTGAACCTGGCGCGCGTGGACTGATCCCCGCCGTCTGATTCCAGGCTGGACCAGGACGCCGGTGGCCGCTTTGGCGGCACCGGCGTTTTGCGTTGAGGTGCCACGCAAACCAGCCGACGGGAATCTGGCTTATCATTTTGCCTTTGGCCGTGCGCCGGCCTTGCTCATTTCTTCTGCTTTTCCGATCACGCGATGAACGATAAAAAGACCTACGGCTTCACCACCACCATCCTCCACAGCGACCGCCAGAAGGGCATCGAACACGGCTCGCTGCACAAGCCCATCCACACCTCCGTGACCTTCGGCTATGAAGATGCACGCCAGCTGGCCGAAGTGTTCCAGGGCAAGCAGCCCGGCTATCGCTATGGTCGCCAGGGCAACCCGACGGTGTCGGCGCTGGAAGACAAGATCACCAAGATGGAAGACGGCAAATCCACCATCTGTTTTGCCACCGGCATGGCCGCCATTGGTGCCATCGTCCAGGGCTTGCTGCGCGAGGGCGATCATGTGGTGTCGTCGGCTTTCCTGTTCGGTAATACCAATAGCCTCTGGATGACGGTGGGCGCGCAGGGTGCCAAGGTCTCCATGGTGGATGCTACCGATGTGAAAAATGTGGAAGCGGCCATCACACCGCAGACCCGCCTGGTCTTTGTGGAAACCATCGCCAACCCGCGCACCCAGGTGGCGGACTTGAAGCGCATCGGCGAGCTGTGCCGCGAGCGCGGCATCCTCTACGTGGTGGACAACACCATGACCTCGCCCTATCTGTTCCGTCCCAAGACGGTCGGTGCGGGCCTGGTCGTCAATTCGCTGACCAAGTCCATCGGCGGCCACGGCAATGCCCTCGGTGGAGCCCTGACCGATACCGGTGAATACGACTGGACGCGCTACCCGCACATTGCCGACAGTTACAAGAAGAACCCGGCCCCGCAATGGGGCATGGCGCAGATCCGCGCCAAGGCATTGCGCGACTTTGGCGCCACGCTGGGCCCGGAAGCGGCGCACCACATCGCCGTTGGCGCCGAGACCATGGCCCTGCGCCAGGAACGTGAATGCAAGAATGCGCTGGCGCTGGCCCAGATGCTGGAAGCTGATCCGCGCGTGGCGGCAGTCCACTATCCGGGGCTGGAGTCGCATCCGCAGCACGCCTTGTGCAAGCAGCTGTTCCGCTCCTTCGGCAGCCTGATGTCCTTCGAGCTGAAGGACAGCATCGACTGCTTCGATTACCTCAACCGGCTGAACCTGGCCGTGGCCGCCAGCAATCTGGGCGATACACGCACGCTGGTGATCCCGGTGGCGCACACCATCTTCTACGAGATGGGGGCTGAGCGCCGCGCCAGCATGGGCATCGCCGAGTCGCTCATTCGTGTGTCCGTGGGTCTGGAAGATACTGATGACCTGGTGGCCGATTTCCGCCAGGCGCTGGAGGCCTGACGCGGCAAGCCCGCCATGACGGCGGTTCCAGGCCGAAGTGAATGAAACGACACGCCCGTCGCCTCGCAAGAGGGACGGGCGTTGTCGTTGGTGCCGCCAGATGAACGTTTATGTAAAAAAACGGTATCAGGGCACCAGGTTGGCCACCGCTTCCCGATCGGCCCACTTGGTCTTGTAGGTCGGCTTGAAAGTCTGGAAGCGTTCGATCAGCTTGACCGGATCGGCCTCATGCATCATCAGCCCGGACTGGTCGCTGCTGACGAAGCGCTGCGAGACCAGGTGGTCGACGAAGGCGATCAGGTTGTTGTAGAAGCCGTCCACGTTGTACAGGCTGATCGGCTTGTAATGGAAGCCCAGCTGGGCCCAGGTCAGCACTTCGAACAGTTCTTCCAGGGTGCCCATGCCGCCGGGCATGGCCACGAAGCCATCGGAGAGTTCTGCCATCATGGCCTTGCGTTCGTGCATGTCCTTGACGATGTGCAGGCGGGTCAGGCCGTCGTGGCCCAGTTCCTTGTCCAGCAAGGCTTTGGGGATGACGCCGGTGGCTTCGCCGCCCAGCTTCATGACTTCACTGGCGATGATGCCCATCAGGCCCACATTGCCGCCGCCATAGACCAGGGCGATGTTGTTCTTCACCATCTCCTGGGCCAGCTTGCGCGCTGCCTCGGCATAGGCCGGGGAAGCGCCGGGGGAAGAACCGCAATATACGCAAATCGATTTCATGTGTCCTCTGCTGTGTCCGTCGTTACGTCAGTACATGGTTACAATGGCTGAGCTGGATAGCCAGATGTTTCCTGCTGGAACCAGAATGTCTCTCCAAGCTGCCACTATCTCCAGCCGTCTTCCTGTTATACCATGATAGTGCAGTGCAGCATAAGCCGAAGTGGTGACGCCGGCGTGACAGCGAGGCACTGCGCATGCGCCCGGCCACATTGTGCGGGTCTGTCACGCGGCACGTGAAGATAAAGGACATCATGTCGAACAAGATCGTCAGTCTGGCCCTGCAAGGCGGGGGCTCGCATGGCGCCTTCACCTGGGGCGTGCTGGATCGTTTGCTGGAGGATGGCCGGCTGGACCTGGAAGGCATCAGCGGTGCCTCGGCCGGGGCCATGAATGCGGCGGTGATGGCCCAGGGCTACGTGCAGGACGGCCGCGACGGTGCCCGTGCGGCGCTGGAGCGCTTCTGGACGGCGCTCTCCAATGGCGTGCCGCTGGACCATGTCACGGCCGAAGGCGCGCCCGTCATCGCCAACCCCACGCCTATGCCCGGTATGCAGGCGCTGCTGGCGATGACGCGCTTCTTCTCGCCCACGCAACTCAATCCGCTGGATATCAATCCCCTGCGCGACATCCTGGTGGAGCAGGTCGATTTCGAACGCCTGCGCAGCCAGCGTGAGCTGAAATTGTTCATTGCGGCCACCCAGGTCAGTACCGGCACGCTGAAGATTTTCCGCAACCCCGATCTGTCGGTGGAAGTGCTGCTGGCCTCGGCCTGCCTGCCTTCGCTGCACCGGCCCATCGAGATTGATGGCGAAGCCTATTGGGATGGCGGCCTGACCGCCAATCCGCCGATTTTCCCGCTCTTGCATTCCTGTGCCGCACGTGACGTGATGGTGGTGCTGCTGCATCCCAGCCGTCGCGCCGGCACGCCCACTTCCAGCCACGACATCGGCCAGCGGCTCTCGGAAATCAGCTTCAGCTCGGCCTTCTTCACCGAGCTGAGCGGACTGGCCCTGGCCAAGCGCGAGGCCGAGAATTCCACTCTGGCCTTCGGCTCGCTGGAACGGCGGCTGCGCCAGCTCAACATCCACATGATCGATGCCAATGAGCTCATGGAGCAGTTGACCAACCTCTCCAAGCTCAATACCCAGGCCAGTTTCATCGGCAGCCTGTTCCAGCAGGGCCGCGAGCGCGCCTCGGAATGGCTGGAGCAGAACTTCGCCCAGATCGGTCATACCTCCACCTTCGACCTCGGACGTTTCCTGCCCTGAGACAGGCTTGCGGGGCAGGGCGGGCGCACGATCGTTCACTTTTGTCTATACTTTGCGGCTTGATCCTTCGTTCCGCCCCGCAGTACCGACAAAAAAGACAAGCCATGCGCCAAACCATCGCCCAGAAAATCTCCCGTTCCGAATTCCTCGACGTGCGCGGCCTGCGCTACCACGTGCGCCACTGGGGCGACCCCCAGGCCCCCAAGATCTTCATGATGCATGGCTGGATGGATATGTCGGCCTCGTTCCAGTTCATGGTCGATGCCCTGCAAGGGGAATGGCACGTAATTGCTCCCGACTGGCGCGGTTTCGGCCTGACCGAGCGGGGCCCGGCGCAGTCCTACTGGTTCCCCGATTATTTGGCCGACCTCGATGCCATCCTTGACCACTACGCCGGTGAGGAGGCCATCAACCTGCTTGGCCACAGCATGGGCGGCAATGTGGTGAGCTTGTATGCGGGCGTGCGCCCCCAGCGCATCAAGCGGCTGGTCAACCTGGAAGGCATCGGCCTGCCCACGGCCAAGCCGGAGCAGGCGCCGGGACGCTTCACGCAATGGCTGGACGAGATGAAGAATCGTCCCGTATTGCGCGGCTACGAGACGCTCGAAGAGGTCGCGGCGCGGCTGCAGAAGAACAATGCGCGCCTCTCGGACGAGCGCGCCGGTTTCCTGGCCCAGCATTGGGCGCAGCAGGATGAGAGCGGCCTGTGGCAGATCCTGGGGGATCCGGCCCACAAGCAGGTCAGCCCCATCCTGTACCGGGTCGATGAAATGATGGCCTGCTGGAGCCGCATCACCGCCCCGGTGCTGTGGATCGAGGCGATAGACAGCGATATCTGGCGTTTCTTCGGTCCGGCCTCGTTGAAACGTGAAGAAATCGACCGCCGCATCGCCTGTATCCCCAAGACGCAGGTGGAGATGATCGCCGACGCCGGCCACATGCTGCATCACGACCAGCCCGAGCGGCTGGCACAACTGATCGAGGCTTTCCTGCAGCAGCCGGCCTGAGGCTGGCCGCATCGTGCGGTGCAGTGCGGGGTTGGCATCAAGCGCGTAAAATGGACGCATTCCAATCACCCGGACCTCCCTGACCGACGGCAGCCACAAGCGACCGGCGCGGTCGCTGAGGTCATTGCGACTTCCTATGTCTGAACTCAAGTTCGATCTGCATTGCCATTCCAACGTCTCCGACGGCCTGCTGCCGCCGGAGGAGGTGGCCGCGCGCGCCAAGGCCAATGGCGTGGGCGTGTGGGCGCTGACCGACCACGATGAAGTGGGCGGCGTGGCACGCGCCCGGGCGGCTGCGCGCGCGCTGGGCATGGAACATGTGGCCGGCGTGGAAATTTCGGTCACCTGGGCCGGGCATACGGTGCATATCGTGGGCTTGCGTATCGACGAGACCAACCAGGCCCTGGTCGACGGCCTGGCCGCCACCCGCAACGGCCGCGAACGGCGCGCCCGCGAGATCGCCGAGGCGCTGGATCGTCACGGCATTGGCGGCGCGTATGAAGGCGCGTTGAAGCACGTGGGCAATCCCGACCTGATCTCGCGCACGCACTTCGCGCGCTACCTGGTCGAATGCGGCACCTGCTGTGATACCAAGGAAGTCTTCGCCAACTACCTCACCGAAGGCAAGCCCGGCTACGTGCCGCACCGCTGGGCTACGCTGGAAGAGTCGGTGCGCTGGATCCGCGGCGCCGGCGGGGTGGCGGTGATCGCCCATCCGGGGCGCTACAAGTACACCCAGACCCAGTTCGGCGCATTGTTCGACGAGTTCAAGCAACTGGGCGGCGCGGCCATCGAAGTCAATACCGGCAGCCATACGCCGGAGCAGTACCAGGAATACGCCCAGGTAGCGCGCAGCTATGGCTTTCTGGCCTCGATGGGCTCGGATTTCCACGGTCCGGGCGAGTCGCGCATGGACCTCGGGGGATTGCCGCCCCTGCCGACCGGGGTCAAGCCGGTCTGGCATGACTGGGGGCTGTGAAGCTCTTGAATTCAGCAGGGCGATTCCTATCTAATAACCACTTTTCCGATAGGAGTTTTCCCCGATGAAACGCATCCTGCTGTTTATCGCCACCAACATCGCCGTGCTGGTGGTGATGAGCGTGATCCTCTCCCTGCTGGGCGTGGACCGCTTCCTCACGCGTTCTGGCCTGAACCTGCCGATGCTGATGGTGTTCTCGCTGGTGGTCGGCTTCACCGGATCGATCATCTCCTTGCTGATGAGCAAGAGCATGGCCAAGTGGTCCACCGGCGCGCGCGTGATCGAAACGCCCATGAACGGTACCGAAGCCTGGCTGCTGCAGACCGTGGGCAAGCTGGCCCAGCGCGCCGGCATCGGCATGCCGGAAGTGGCGGTCTATGACGGCGAACCCAATGCCTTTGCCACCGGTGCCTTCCGGGATTCGGCCCTGGTGGCGGTCTCCACCGGCCTGCTGCAGGGCATGACGCAGGACGAAGTGGAAGCCGTACTCGGCCACGAAGTGGCCCACATCGCCAACGGCGACATGGTCACCATGACCCTGATCCAGGGCGTGGTGAATACCTTCGTGGTGTTCCTGTCGCGGGTGGTCGGCTATTTCGTGGATTCGGCCCTGCGTCGCAACAACGAGTCTTCCGGCCCCGGCATCGGTTACATGGTGACGGTGATGGTGTGCCAGATCGTCTTCGGTATCGGTGCCTCGATCATCGTGGCCTGGTTCTCGCGCCATCGTGAATTCCGGGCCGATGCCGGTGCGGCGCGCCTCTTGGGCACGCCCCAGCCGATGATCAATGCCCTGGCGCGCCTGGGCGGCTTTTCGCCGGAAGGCCTGCCGCAGAACATGGCGGCCCTGGGCATCAGCGACAAGCCCGGCATCATGGCGCTGTTCTCGACACACCCGCCGCTGGAACAGCGCATCGCCGCCCTGCGCGGCCAGCGCTAAGCCCGGCGGGCAGCGACAACGGCGGTGGCGACACCGCCGTTGTGCTTTTTACGATTTGGATTTGGATTGGAAACGGAAACCGCATCATGAGCCAGTTTTTCGAGATTCACCCCGACAACCCGCAACTGCGCCTGATCAAGCAAGCCGCGCAGATCATCCACAAGGGCGGCCTGGTGGCCTTGCCCACCGACTCCTGCTACGCGCTGGTCTGCCAGCTGGACAACAAGGATGCCGTGGAACGCGTGCGCCGCATCCGTGGCGTGGACGACAAGCACCACCTGACCCTGCTGTGCCGCGACCTCTCCGAGATCGCCCTGTACGCCAAGGTGGACAACCGCCAGTACCGCCTGCTGAAGGCCGCCACCCCCGGTGCCTATACCTTCATCCTGGAAGCCACCAAGGAAGTGCCGCGCCGCCTCTCGCACCCCTCGCGCAAGACCATCGGCCTGCGCGTGCCGGAGAACCGCATCGCCCACATGCTGCTGGAAGAACTGGGCCAGCCGCTGCTGGGTACCACCCTGATCCTGCCGGACGAAGACCTGCCGCTGACCAGCGCCGAAGACATCCGCAGCCATCTGGAAAAGCAGATCGACCTGGTCATCGACAGCGGTGCCTGCAGCCTGGAGCCGACCACCGTGATTGATCTCACCGATGACAATGAACCCGTGCTGGTACGCCAGGGCAGGGGAGATGCAGGCATCTTCGGTTTGCAGGCTGCCTGAGCGAGTTTTTGTTCACCCACATCCGGCCAGCGGAAGCGGCCCCGAGCGAATCCGGGGCAGTTCGTTGTCCCTCTGCTAAAATCCCCGCCCATGAATGAACTCATCCAGACCGTCGCGGTTTACGCGCTGCCCGTGCTCTTCGCCATCACCCTGCACGAGGCGGCCCATGCCTATGCGGCCAAGTTTTTCGGGGATACCACGGCGTATTCGATGGGGCGCATGAGCCTCAATCCGCTCAAGCACATCGATCCCTTCGGCACCATCCTCATTCCCATCATGCTGTACTTCGCCACCAATGGCGCTTTCCTGTTCGGCTACGCCAAACCGGTGCCGATCAACTTCGGCCACCTGCGCAAGCCCAAGCGCGACATGGCCTGGGTCTCGCTGGCTGGTCCCGCTGCCAATTTCTTCATGGCACTGCTGTGGATGCTGGCCATCTATGCCCTGGCGCTGGGCGGGGTGCAGGAAGAATTCTTCACACTGATGGCCAGGGCAGGGGTGCTGACCAACCTGGTGATGTTCGCCTTCAACCTGTTCCCGATTCCGCCGCTGGATGGCGGGCGCATCCTCACCAGCTTGTTGCCGAACAAATATGCGTATAAATTCGCCCAGATCGAGCCCTATGGCTTCTTCATCGTCATGGCGCTGGTGCTGCTCAAGGTGATTTACGCCTGGTGGATGGCCCCCGTGATGTATGTGGCCGGCAAGCTGCTGCAGCTCATTACCTTCCCCATCACCTTGCTGTTCTGATCCTTCATGTCGCTGATTCTGTTCATGTCGAACCGCCACCTGCCAACCAACGCCAAACGCCATGTATCCTGACCGCGTCGTCTCCGGCATGCGCCCCACGGGCGCGCTGCACCTGGGCCACTATCACGGTGCCCTGAAGAACTGGGTCAAACTGCAATCCGAGCTGCCCTGCCTGTTCTTCGTGGCCGACTGGCATGCACTGACTACTCATTACGACGATCCCTCCGTGATCGAGACCAGCACCTGGGAAATGGTGATCGACTGGCTCGCCGCCGGGGTTGATCCCTCCCAGGCCACGCTGTTCATCCAGTCGCGCGTGCCCGAGCATGCCGAGCTGCACCTGCTGCTGTCCATGGCCACCCCGCTGGGCTGGCTGGAACGCGTGCCGACCTACAAGGACCAGCAGGAAAAGCTGGCCGACCGCGACCTGGCCACCTACGGCTTTCTGGGCTACCCGCTGCTGCAGGCGGCCGACGTGCTGATCTACCGCGCCAGCCAGGTGCCGGTAGGTGAAGACCAGGTGCCGCACATCGAGATCATGCGCGAGATCGCGCGCCGCTTTAACCACCTGTACGGCAAGGAAAAAGGCTTCGAGGAAAAGGCCCTGGCCGCCACCAAAAAGCTGGGCAGCAAGCGCGCCAAGCTGTACCTGGAACTGCGTACGCAATTCCAGGAAAAGGGCGACGATGAAGCGTTGGAGCAGGCCAAGGCCATGCTGGACGATGCCCAGAACCTGTCGATGATCGATCGTGAACGTTTGTTCGGCTACCTCGAAGGCAGCCGCAAATTGATCCTCACTGAGCCGCAGGCCATGCTGACCGAGGCCTCGCGCCTGCCGGGGCTGGATGGGGCCAAGATGTCCAAGAGCTACGGCAACGCCATCGCCCTGCGTGAAGATGCCGCTTCGGTCACCAAGAAGGTCAAGACCATGCCGACCGACCCGCAGCGCGTGCGTCGCAGCGATCCGGGCGATCCGGACAAATGCCCGGTCTGGCAATTCCACCAGGTTTATTCCACCCCGGAAGTGAAGGAATGGGCCGCCAAGGGCTGCCGTTCGGCCGGGATCGGTTGCCTGGAGTGCAAGCAACCGGTGATCGATGCCATCCTGCAGGAGCAGCAGCCGATGCTGGAACGTGCGCAGCCTTACCTGGACGATCCTTCGCTGGTGCGCGCCATCGTCGCCGATGGCTGCGAGAAGGCGCGCAAGCTGGCCCAGGACACCATGCGCGACGTGCGCGAAGCCATGGGGCTGGGTTATTGACCAGCGGCAAGCGGGTTGCAGGCCGTCGCGGGGCCCGCAGGGGCGGGCTCTCCGGTTTTTTTTACGTCCGCTTTCATCTCTGGCAGCCGCAAATTGACCTGATGAGGCGTCTATCCGCTACAATCAGGCCTTTATTCTGACCACCACCTTACATACGCACACCATGATCAAGGGTAGCATTGTTGCAATCGTCACTCCCATGCATCCGGACGGCAGCCTCGACTTCGATGGCCTGCGCAAGCTGATCGACTGGCATATCGCCGAGGGAACCGACAGCATCGTCATCGTCGGTACCACCGGCGAATCGCCCACCGTCTCGATGGAAGAGCACTGCGAACTGATCAAGGTCGCGGTCGAGCACACGGCCAAACGCATCCCCATCATCGCCGGTACCGGCGGCAATTCCACCGCCGAAGCCATCGAGCTGACCGCCTTCGCCAAGAAGGTCGGCGCCGACGCCTCGCTGCAGGTGGTGCCCTACTACAACCGTCCGACCCAGGAAGGCATGTACCTGCACTTCAAGACCATCGCCGAAGCGGTGGATCTGCCGGTGATCCTGTACAACGTGCCCGGCCGTACGGTCGCAGACATGAGCAACGAGACCATCCTGCGCCTGGCGCAGGTCAAGGGCATCGTGGGCGTGAAGGATGCTACCGGCAACATCGGCCGCGGCACCGACCTGATCCGCCTGGCCCCCAAGGACTTCGCGGTCTACTCCGGTGACGACGCCACCGCCATCGCCTTGATGCTGTATGGCGGCGCCGGCAACATCTCGGTGACGGCCAACGTCGCCCCGCGCGACATGCACGAGCTGTGCGTGGCTGCCATGAGCGGCAACATCGCCCGTGCCGTGGAATTGAACAACAAGCTGCTGCCGCTGCACAACAAGCTCTTCGTCGAACCCAACCCGGTGCCGGTCAAGTGGGCCATGCAGGAGATGGGTCTGATCCCGTCGGGCATGCGCCTGCCGCTGGCGCCGCTGGGCGAGTCCTTCCACGACACCGTGCGCGCTGCCCTGCGCGAGTCCGGCGTCTTAAACTGATCGGCTTGGCCGTTTTGGCGCAGGTCTCCTGAAATCCGATTCCGCTTTCACTAGTAACGATATGACTAATAGCAATAACGTTCGTCCGGTCTCCCGCTCCGCGTACACACTTACCCAACGCAGCATCGTCGTCGCACTGGCGCTGGCCGGACTGGCAGGATGCTCGTCCATCGGCAACATGCTCGAAGGCGACCGTATCGATTACAAGAGCGCCGAAAAGGCCCGTGGCCCGCGCCTGGAAGTGCCGCCCGACCTCACCCAGCTGCAGCGCGACAACCGCTACGCCATCCCTGAAGCCAACAAGGGTGTGGCCACTGCCTCCGGCTACCAGCTGGAACAGCAGAACAAGCCGACCACCGATGTCACCTCCGTGGCACCGACGTCCAAGGGCAACGAAATCCGTATCGAGCGCGATGGTTCGCAGCGCTGGCTGGTGGTCAAGCAGACCCCGGAACAGCTGTGGCCGCAGATCAAGGACTTCTGGCAAGACAGCGGATTCCTGATCAATATCGAATCGCCCGATACCGGCGTGATGGAAACCGACTGGGCCGAGAACCGCGCCAAGATCCCGCAGGACTTCATCCGCAATACCTTGGGCAAGGTGTTTGATTCCCTGTACTCCACCGGCGAGCGCGACAAGTTCCGCACCCGTCTGGAACGCGGCCCGAACGGCACCACCGAAATCTTCATCAGCCATCGCGGTGCCGAAGAAGTGCTGACCGGTTCGGCCAAGGAAACCTCGGTCTGGACCGCACGTCCCTCCGATCCTGGCCTGGAAGCTGAATTCCTGTCGCGCCTGATGGTGCGCCTGGGTGCAGAAGAAACCAAGGCCAAGGCAGCCGTGGCCAATGCTCCCTCGCTGCAGGCCCGTTCGCGCCTGCAGAAGACCGCCACCGGCACCAGCGTGCAAGTGGATGAGGGCTTCGACCGCGCATGGCGTCGCGTCGGCCTGGCACTGGACCGCGTGGGCTTCACCGTGGAAGACCGCGACCGCAGCCAGGGCATCTACTTCGTGCGCTACGTGGACCAGAACCAGGATGCCAAGGACAAGAAGGATGACGGTTTCTTCTCGCGCATCTTCAGCTCCAAGGACAAGGACAAGAAGGCTGCCAAGTACCGCATCGTGGTCAAGGGTGCCGGTTCCGACAGCAGCAACATCGTCGTGCAGAACGGCGAGGGCGGTCCGGATACCTCGGGTATCTCCGACAAGATCCTCGGTCTGCTCAACGACCAGCTGAAGTAAGCAGGACCCGGGGCTCAGATGAAGTTCGCGAGCCTCGGTAGCGGCAGCGAGGGCAATGCGCTGCTGATCTCGGCCGCAGCCGGCGACCAGCGTCCCTCCTCGGGGACCACGGTCATGCTGGACTGCGGCTTTACTTTGCGCGAAGCCGAAAAGCGCATGCTGCGCCTGGGCCTGGATCCTTCCGACGTCTCGGCCATCGTGGTCACGCATGAACATTCGGACCACGTCAGCGGCGTCTTCAAATTCGCGCGGCGCTATCGCATTCCGGTCTGGCTCAGTTATGGCACCTGGCAGGCGGTGGCCGAGCAGGCCAACGATGTCGATGTACGTTTCTGCGCCGATGGCCAGAAGCTTGCCATCGGCGATCTCGAACTCTCTCCCTATACCGTTCCGCACGATGCCCGCGAGCCGGTCCAGTACGTGGCCAGCGATGGTGATCGTCGCCTCGGCGTGTTGACCGATGCCGGCCAGCCGACTGCGCACCTGGTGCAGGCCCTTGATGCCTGCGATGCGCTGCTGCTGGAATGCAATCACGACCGCGACATGCTGGATCGCTCGCCTTATCCCGCCTTCCTCAAGCGCCGCATCGGCGGCGACTACGGCCATCTGGCCAACGACGCCAGCGCCGAGATCCTGCGGCTGCTCGACAAAAGCCGGCTCAAGCGCGTCATCGGCGCTCACCTGAGCCAGCAGAACAACACTCCCGAACTGGCCCGTGCGGCCATCGAAAGCGTACTCGGCACCACTTTTGGCGAGATCGGCATCGCCTGTCAGGAAGAAGGCTTCGCCTGGCTGGACGTCTGATCGCAAAACGCGAGTGGGTCAGCTCTTTGTCAGGCTGTCTGTGTCTTGGGTGCGCTGCGTCAGAAACAATTTGTTTCTCTTTTTCTTCAGCTTGAAGGGCCTTGATTTGATCCCGGTCCGCGGTTCCGTCTCGTCTGCTGCGATATTGTGTCTTCGATAAGAAATGCGGCTTCTGCGGGCTTGTCAGGTCGTTGTCAGTGGGTGAGCCAGGATTGAATGCGGCGATGCGTTCCTGGGCCGTTCTGAGCGGTTTGCGCTGGATCAAACGAGGGCAATGTCCGGGAGATCTGAAGTGAAGGCGGCTTCACGTGCCAAGTGAAGAGAAAAGACAGTGATATAAAGTTTCGGACTGGAACGCCCGGCAAAAACAAAACGACAACAAAACTCGGGACGAAAAAAAACCGGTCTTGCGACCGGTTTTTTCGAAAATAATCCGAAGATTACTTGGCCGGAGCGGCTTCAGCCGGCTTTGCATCAGCGGCCGGAGCGGCAGCGTCAGCAGGCTTCGCATCAGCAGCCGGAGCAGCGGCGTCAGCCGGCTTGGCAGCGTCAGCAGCAGGAGCGGCGTCAGCCGGCTTTGCATCAGCAGCCGGAGCAGCAGCGGCCGGAGCTTCAGCAGCAGGAGCAGCAGCAGGTGCCGGTGCTTCTTCCTTCTTGCCGCAAGCAGCCAGGGCAACAGCCAACAACGAAGCGATCAACAGAGTCTTTTTCATGAATATTCCTTCAATATTTAAAAATTGTGCGATGAATAATTACCGGTAATTATCGCTCTACTGGGAGGCTTTCGCCGCGGGTAAGACCTCACGGTCGGGCTTCGGTTCTTGCTTCTTTTTTACTGCCGAAACAACGCCTGACAACGAAAACTTTCCAGCCCATCATTATAGCTATTTTTTTCCGGAATCACATCGCCACTATGGGAATTCGTAAGAATTTGTAAGAACTTACATCCCTTTTCAGCGGCCCGGAAAGTCTTGGCGCAAGCCGCTCTCCGGGATTTTCTAAAGTAATTTCGAGAAGTGTCCGCAATAAATTTCATTAATCTCGAATGATGTCGAGCCAGCCACTTTCATGCCATTGGTGCAATGCTTCCAGCAGGTCTTCGGAGGCCAGGTCGAGGTCGGATTTCTCCAGCACACGCGAGTCTGCCAATCGCGCCAGGATCGCCTTGTCGCCGCGATTGACCTGGAAGGATTCGCCATTGATGAAGACGTGAGAGCCACGGTACAGCATGCGCGTCTTGCGATGCAGCGCCAGACCGCGTTTCTTCGCGCCCTGGAAAAAGCGAGCAAAAGATAATTCCTCGGTCCGTGCTTCGAAGAAAACGCTGGGTTTGGGCTCTGACAGATGCTCGCCCAGGAAGATGGTGATGTCGTCGTCGGTGAAGCGGATCTTGTTGAGCTCGTCGCGGATGCGCGCCACCATGTCCAGTGGCAATTCGGCGGGCTTGGCGGTGGCTTTCAGGTCAGGATCTTCATAGCGGCCGGACAGGTCGATGGTATCCATCATGAATTCAAGGAAGGATTCGCCCAGTTCCTGGTAGGCCGGTGAGCGGAAGCCGACCGAATAGGTCATGCATTCGCCGATGGCCACGCCGTCGTGCGCGTATTGCGGCGGCAGGTAGAGCATGTCGCCCGGTTCCAGCACGAATTCCTGTTCGGCTTGGAAGTGGCTGAGGATCTTCAGCGGCACGCCTTCTTCCAGCGTCAGGTCGTCTTGCGCGCTGATGCGCCAGCGGCGTTGTCCGTGGGCCTGCAGCAGGAAAACATCATAGGAATCGAAGTGCGGACCGACGCCGCCGCCATCGGTGGCGTAGCTGATCATCAGGTCGTCCAGGCGTGCATCGGGCACGAAGCGGAACTGGCGCAGCAGGGCATCGGCGGCCGGATGGTGCAGGTTCACGCCCTGCACCAGCAGGGTCCAGGCCTTTTGCTTCAGGGGCGGCAGCTTGTTGAAGGGGCCGTGCTGCATGTCCCAGCCATCGGTGCGATGGGTGATGAGGCGCGATTCGACATCATCGCGGCGGGCCAGGTCGAACAGTTCCTGACGCGGCAGCGGCGCGGTGAAATTGGGGATGGCGTTGCGGATCAGGAGCGGCTTCTTGTGCCAGTAGTCACGCAGGAATTGGGCGGGCGTGATGCCGCCGAGCAGATCGAGTTTTTTCATGGTCGCCATTATAGAGGTGCCAGCGCAGCCGTACGCCATTGGCGGCGGCCAAGTTTGATGCAGGTATAATCGCGGAGTCGAGATACCGTTTTTGAAAGCGTCCTTGCCTCGCGGGAATGGCAAGGGGATGGTTCTTAGGCCCCAACCCGGGTGGCAGGTGTCCCGCGCGACGCTTCCGCAGCAGCTGCCGCTCCCGCACCACTATCGATACAAAGGACCCTTACGATGAAGATCGCGAAGAATACCGTCGTTTCCGTCAACTACAAGCTGTCGGATGCCCAGAACAACCTGATCGAGCAAAGCAGCGAGCCGATGGTCTACCTGCACGGCGGCTATCACAACACCCTGCCCAAGATCGAAGAAGCGCTGGACGGCAAGGAAGTCGGCTACAGCACCACCATTCAGGTCGAACCGGAAGATGCCTTCGGCGAATATGATTCCGAGCTGGTCAAGATCGAGCCGGTCGAGCGCCTGCCGCAACCGCTGGAAGTGGGCATGCAGTTCGAAGGTTCGCCCGATGACGACAGCGAAGAGTCGGTCATCTTCACCGTCACCGAAGTGGCGGACGGCAAGGCCGTGCTCGATGGCAACCACCCGCTGGCCGGCATCGCGCTGCGCTTTGAACTGGCGGTCACCGAAGTGCGCGCCGCCTCCGAAGAAGAAGTGGCCCACGGTCACGTCCACGGTGCCCACGGCCACCATCATCACCACGATGATGAAGATGAAGGCGACGCCGGCGACCACTTCCGCAGCCAGCCGCTGAACTGATCGCTGAATTCTGATCGCAGCGCCGCAAGCCGATCCCGGAAATCGGGATTTTCCTTCCGGCTCCCATGCAAAAACGCCCGCAGATACGCTCTGCGGGCGTTTTTCTTCATTTAAACCGTAAAAATCCGTTTACCGGCAAGGATCTTGTACCTGGCATCGGGCAGCTAGCGCCGTTCTCCATCCGCATCGGCCACCGCAAACAGCTGTGGCAGATGGTCATCCACCACCACCTTGAGCCAGCGCTCACCCACGCCCACGCTGCCCAGGTTGCCGGTCCAGAGGATATGGGCGGGCGTCTTGTTCTTGCCGCCCTGGGCATGTACCACCAGCACCCGCCCCTGGAACTTGCCGGCAAGCTCGGAGAACAGCTTGCGCGTCTCGGCAAAACCATCGCGCTGGGTGCGGAAGAAGGAACGCTTGGGCGGCGGACCGAAGGGATTGCCATCACTGAAGAAGACGATGGCCGCGCTCTTCTTCAAGGCGGCAAAGGCGAACAGGTGTTGCAGCCAGTTGCGGTTGGCGATGAGGCGGTCCTCGAACTCATTGTTGCGGCCGCCATCGAGCAGGAAGTGATTGTTGGCCGCCGGCAGGTTCACGGTGGCAAAGAGCACGTTGCCGATTTCCCAGCGGGTGTTCTCGGCATAGCTGCGGAACTTGGGCGTGAGCGATTGGCGCAGCATCGGCAGCCGGCTCGCGCCCAGCGAGAATTCACTGGCATAGAAGATCTCGCGCATGCGGGCCAGGCGTTCGATGGCGTCCGAGCGGTTCTCGCGGTCGCGGCAGGTGATCCAGTCGCTGCCAGCCAGCGACACGAAGATGCCGTTCTGTGCCTGCGAGAGCATCTCGTGGCGCTCGGCATAGAGCGCGTCATCACAGCTTTCGGAGGGGGATTTGATGCCATTGACCACCACGAAGGCGAGGTTGTCGGCATCGGTCTCGGTCAGCGCCTGGCGCAGCGCCTGGTCGCCCTTGACGCCGGGCGCGGCATGGTTGATCACGCCGAACGAGAAATCCTGCCCGGCGGCCCGCGCCGCACCGCCCGCCATCAGGATGGCAGCGGTGAAGCAGGTGCACAGCAGGATGCGTCGGATCGGGCGGATCGGCATGCAGTCTCTCTGCGGTTCAAAGGGCGGCACGAAGCCGGCGTCCCCGTGGTGTTGTTATTGTCCCCGGCTCAGGGCTTTCAACTGGTAGAGCGCATCCAGCGCCTGGCGCGGCGTCAGGGCATCGGGATCGATGCCGTCCAGCGATTGCAGCAGCGCCTGGGCCAGCGGATCGGGTTCGACCGCGCTGGCGGGATTGCGTTCATGGTCCGCTTCTTCAGTTTCCGCTTGCGTTTCCATGAAGGAAGGGGCGCTGAACAGGTCGAACTGCGGCGTCGGCTGCATGGACTGGCTTTCCAGCGCCGACAGATGCTTGCGCGCCGCGCGGATCACCGGGGCCGGCACCCCCGCCAGCTGCGCCACCTGCAGCCCGTAGCTCTGCGAGGCCGGGCCGCTCTGCACGGCATGCAGGAACACGATGCTGTCCTTGTGCTCCACGGCCGACAGGTGCACGTTGGCCGCCGTCGGGTGGATCTCGGGCAGCTGCGTCAGTTCGAAGTAGTGGGTCGCAAACAGCGTGAAGCTGCGCGTCACGTCGATGAGATGCTTGGCAATCGCCCAGGCCAGGGCCAGGCCGTCGAAGGTCGAGGTGCCGCGTCCGACCTCATCCATCAGCACCAGCGAATGTTCGGTGGCGTTGTTGAGGATGGAGGCCGATTCGGTCATCTCCACCATGAAGGTGGAGCGGCCGCCGGCCAGGTCATCAGCGGCGCCGATCCGGGTGAAGATGCGGTCGATCGGTCCGATCACCGCGCTGGTGGCGGGCACGAAGCTGCCCACGTAGGCCAGCAGCGTGATCAGCGCCACCTGGCGCATGAAGGTCGATTTACCACCCATGTTGGGACCGGTGATGAGCAGCAGCTTGCGCTCGGCGGCGAGCTGGCAGTCATTGGCGATGAAGCGTTCGATCTGGTTCTCCACCACCGGATGGCGGCCTTGCTCGATCTGGATGCAGGGCTCATCGACCAGTTGTGGTGCGCACCAGTTGTTGCGCACGGCATGGTCGGCCAGGGCCACCAGGGTGTCGAGCTGGGCCAGCGCATGGGCGATGGATTGCAGGCGCACGATGTGCGCGCCCATGTCATTGAGGAGCTGCTCGTAGAGGAATTTCTCGCGCGACAGTGAACGTTCCTGCGCGGAGAGCGCCTTGTCCTCGAAGGCTTTCAGCTCGGGGATGATGTAGCGTTCGGCATTCTTCAGGGTCTGGCGGCGGCGATAGTCTTCCGGCACCTTGTCGGTCTGGCCGTGGGTGACCTCGATGTAGAAGCCATGCACCTTGTTGTATTCCACCCGCAGGTTGGCGATGCCGGTGCGTTCACGCTCGCGCGCTTCCAGTTCCAGCAGGTACTGGCCGGCGTTTTCCGACAGGCCGCGCAGTTCGTCCAGTTCAGCGTCATAGCCGCGCGCGATCACGCCGCCGTCGCGCACCATGGCGGCGGGCTCCAGCATGATGGCGCGTTCCAGCAGGTCCAGGCATTCCACGGGCGTGGCCAGGTCTTCGTGCAACTTGCCCAGCAGCGGTGCTTCGGCGTCGCGGGCGCACATCTCCACGTAGGCACGCAATGAACCCAGCTGCTGCAGGCCGCTGCGCAAGCCCGCCAGGTCGCGCGGACGGGCCGAGAGCAGGGCGATGCGGGTGGTGATGCGTTCGATGTCGGGCACGGCCGCCAGCGTGGCCGACAGGCCCGAGCAGGCATCCGTGCGCATCAGTGCATTGATGGCGGCATGGCGTTCGCGCGCCACTTGCTGGTCGCGCAGGGCGTGATGCAGCCAATGGCGCAGCAGGCGCGAGCCCATCGCGGTACGGCAGTGGTCCAGCGTGGAGAACAGCGTCGGGGCCAGGGCATTGGCATCCTGCGCGCGGATGGTTTCGGTCAGTTCCAGGTTGCGGCGGGTGGCGGCATCCAGGCCGATGAATTCATTTTCGGATTCGACCGTGAGCGTGCGCACGTGCTGCAGGCCGCGTCCCTGGGTCGATTGCGCATAGCGCAGCAGGGCACCGGCGGCACAGATGGCCGGGCCCAGGCCATCGGCACCGAAGCCGTGCAGGGTGGCCACGCCCAGTTGATCGAGCAGGGCCTTCTCGCTGCTGGGCTGGTCGAAATGCCAGTCCGGCACTGTCACGGCGCGGTTGGGCAGGAGCGGCTCGCACTGCTCCAGCTGGCCATCGGCCACCAGCACCTCGGCGGCCGAGATGCGTTCCAGTTCCTGCTTCACGCGGCCATCGAGCAAGCTGCTCTCGACCGTGAATTCCATCATCTTCAGCGCGCCGCTGGCCATGGACAGCCAGGCCAGGCCGACCTGCATCTGCTTGCGCGACTTCGAGGGCAGCAGCTGCATGGCCAGCAGGCAGCGCTCGGATTTCTCGGGCAAGAGGTCGGAATCGGTCAGGGTGCCGGGCGTGACGACCCGCACCACCTTGCGCTCCACCGGGCCCTTGCTGGTAGCCGGGTCGCCGATCTGTTCGCAGATCGCCACCGATTCGCCGAGCTTGATCAGGCGTGCCAGGTATTGCTCCACCGAATGGAAGGGGACACCTGCCATCTTGATCGGGTTGCCGTTGGATGAGCCGCGCTGGGTGAGGGTGACGCCCATCAGGCGCGAGGCCTTTTCGGCATCCTCGAAGAAGAGTTCATAGAAATCGCCCATGCGGTAGAACACCAGCGTGTTGGGATGGTCGGCCTTGATGCGCAGGTACTGCTGCATCATTGGCGTGTGACGCGAAACTTCCTCTTCGCTAAACCGTTGATTTGATGCCGAATTTTCTTTAACTACTTGATTCATAAAGGCTTTGCTGTTTCGTGTGGCGTAAATAGTTTCCGCGCCAAGTATCGCCAAAGGAAGTATCCACTTCGCTTTTAGCGTAAGTTTTTCGACTCGTCTCGGGACGAAGTTACGCTACAATCCCGGCGCATCACACGTGTGGTGAAAAGTTACGCCGGAGGGGGCATGTATTTTGACGCAAGGGCGGCGAAGCTGCTGCAGCCTGGTCAGCACCTGGTGGTGCCGGATCATCCTGGGCTTCGCCTGCAAGCCACCGAGTCTACACGGACTTGGGTCTACCGCTATAAGAGTCCCGTCGACGGGAAGATGCGCCAGGTAAAGATCGGGTCGTGGCCGGCAATGTCGGTCGCGGCCGCGATTGTACGTTGGGAAGAGCTCAAGGTCGAGCGCGACGCCGGCGTCGATCTGGCGGTGCAACGCCGAGACGGTCGCAAGCAAGCGCAGGAGTTGGCTGATTCGATGAAGGAGTCAGAGAGGCTGGCCAGCCTCTCTGTCGCGGAGGTCTGCCGCTTCTACCTCGAGGGCCACATCCGAGTGAACCGGATGGATAAGGGCTACCGTGAGGTGAAGCGTACCTTCGATACCATGCTGGGAGAGTTCGGAGATCGGGCCGCAATATCGGTCAGCCGCCGCGATGCATTCGCTTTCCTGCAGCAGTTCCTGCATATCCCGGTCCAGGGCGCTAACCTCCGGCGCGAGCTCGGTGCCGCCTGGTCATACAGCCTCGACGCCGGCAACCTTCCGGACGATACCCCGAATTTTTGGCGTGACATCATGCGTGGGCAGTTCCGGAGCCGTGGCCACCAGGTGCGCGGTGAATACCGAGGAACGGACAAGCGGGTCTTGTCCGAGGCCGAGCTGGCGCTTCTGATTCCATGGCTGCCCAATTTCACCGGCACTAATGAAGACATCCTGACGATGTATCTTTGGACATGCGCTCGCGGCACAGAGATCTGCCAGATTCATGAGAGCGAGATATCGGAAGAGACTGATGGTTGGTGGTGGACGATACCGAAGGCAAAAACAAAGAATCGGCGCCAGGGCGGCGCCACTGATCATCGCATACCGCTCGTCGGCCGTGCGCTTAGAATCGTCAAGCGCCGGCTGCAAGACCCGGTGAACGGCTATCTGTTCACCGGGCGGAAGGGCGAGGTGTGGGAGCAGAAAAACGTAGGGGTGGCGGTGCATTATCACCGGCCAGAGAACGAGAGTAGGCCGGAGGCGCAGCGCAAGCGCCTGCCAGTATCAGGCTGGGCGCCCCATGATCTGCGACGGACATCCCGGACGCTGTTGGCTGCGATGGGGTGCCCGGAGGACATCGCTGAAATGATCCTCGGGCATATGTTGGAAGGCGTGCGGGGAGTCTACAATCGCCACAAATACGACAAAGAAAGGCGCGAGTGGCTCACGCGCCTTTCTGAGCGACTGGAGCAGATTGCTGCTGGCGGCGGCCAGGCTTCTTAGCTCCGGTGTTGGGTGGAGGGGCGAGATCTGACACCGGGCGGTTTTCAGCCCATTCCAAGATTTCCTTCACCAGCCAGCCAACGCGTCGTCCGCCGAGATGGCGAGGTGCGGGGAACTGCTGCTCGCGGATCATCTTCTGGATGGTTGTCTCGCTGAGTGTCGTGGCAGCACACAGCTCAGGCATGTCGAAGTAGATCTTCATTGTCGAAATCATGGCTGGCTCTCTCTTTCTTCTGCTGGCTGGCAGAGTGCGGCGTAGGCGGCCTGCTCCCCCTCCAGGCGCAGAAGTTGTTGGCGCAGGCCCATGACCGTGCAAGCTTCTTCTCCGCAGGGCGTGCCAGCGTTTATAGGTTGACCCTCACCTATGGCCTTAAGGTGCCGGGCGATGATCCTGGCCGCAGGGAATGGGTGTCCGCACCACCGGTCAACGTCAAGGACTGCGAAAAGGTACCTGTCCGCGCGCTCCTCAGCCTTGATAGCACGCCTGATCCCGATGAATACACCAATAAGGTAGGCGCCGAGAGCGCACGCGGCTGCGAGAAGGCTGATCGTCTTCATGCGACCTCCATCATGTTGTTTGCTACTGCCATGGGTACCATACGGCCAGCCTTAAGATTCATAAATGCACCGTGCCAGTTCACCTGGCCATGACGGAACATTTCCCAGAGAAGCTGGAGAGCCGGTGTCACGATGGATTGGTTGACGAACAGCTCTTGCTTTTCCAGCGCTTCCGCCAGGCCGCAACTTGGGGTGTCGTCTTCTGGAATCGCCACATTGACGAGCTCAGGAAGAACGTCATAGGGATAGGGCAGGCGCACGTGCCCGTCAGGAGTGCGCTCGCCAGCTGTGATATGTGCTCTCGGCTGGCCAAGGATGACCTGGCCATCGGCCGCCCGATTGCCGAGGTCCATCACATAGTGAGGCTCTCGGCTCCAGCTGTTAATCTGCTGATCAATGTCATAGCGAGCCGCTATGCTGTCGACGCATACGATCACCATGCCAGCATTTCCATGTCCGGAATAGCGATCGGGATGGGCCTTCCAGTTCAATCCGAAAAACGCGTTGATGCGATGTGTCAGCACGATGGCCTTGGATTGCCCGACGTCGGCGCGCGTGAAGAGCTGGCGTGCCAGGTTGGCTTCGCTTACCGTGTCCGGATCCCAGCTGCGGACCATCAAGCCAGGATGCCCCAGTGCCTGCAGTGCATGGTCCAGCCTGGCCAGGCCCGTGAGCATCTGCGAGCCGTTTCCGCCGCATCCGATAAGATCAATTTCCACTACCTTCTCCAACAGATGGGGGTGGGTGTAATGCGGCATCTCACCCTCCAAACAGTTTGTCCGCTGGCACGGTGATAGGAGCGTAGAGCCCCAGCATGCACAAGCGGAAGGATACGGTGGGAGAATCGCTATCCAGGTTGCCGATGACCCCCGCAAACTTTACGCTGCCGGCGTCGTCCAGATTGTCCTGGTCGCTGAAGAACGCAGGCATCGAGCCGTGACTATGCATATCGATGGCCAACGACTGATGTGCCGGAAGCGAGTCAGTGCGATATCGGACCGAACCTGGCGTTGCGTCTTCGATCTGCAACTTGACGGGCACCAGTTGGCAGGCCTCGCTGTCCCATGCAATGTGGCAGATGTCCTCGTTGGGAAGGTGGCTCACAGCCTGCCGGGCAAAGGCGCGCATCAGATCAATGGCGCAGCTGAGCCGACCAAAGGCCAGTTGGTTGCGGGGCGAGATCTCGCCAAATGGCATGGCGACAGCGCGCTGCTCGCTTAAGCGGACGATGGAATGGAGCCATGGACGACGCACCTCCAAGTAGAGGCCGTCCCGCGCCAGCAGAAAGCGGTGCTTGTTTTCCTCGATAGGCACAAACATACCGTGTTGGGGCACCACTGCCACAGGGGCTGCCAGGAAGCTGGCCTGATCGAGCGGCGCGGCCGGGTCATCGCCAGCGCCGGCAATCGGGTAGAGCGAGTGCAGAGAGTGCGCCGCCTTTCGCAGCGTTGCAATCTCGTCGATGGCACTGGTGATGGTGTTCTGCAATTTGTCGAAGGCGATAGCGTTCATTTGGTCAGTTCCTTAATCTTTTGGGCAAGAGTGGATTTGCATGGCACGAGCCATTGGGCCCACTCCCATGCGGCATTAGGGTTGTCCAGCAAGTGTTTCCACATCGGGATCGCGCCACCCTGGCAACTGACCAGATTGGGATCGTTGGGGTGCGTGAACCGACTACCATAGAAGGCGCGCTCATAGTCCTTCATCGCTCCGGCGTCCATGGACTTCGGCATGGCCACGTTCCCGGTGCACACTTCGCCGCTCTTCCAGACATTGAAGTAGGGGGCCTTGTACAAGGGCGTTTCCGGGCGTGGGCGTTCCTCACCCTCCGTCGAGAACACATACAGACGGCCGGAGCTCACAAGAAAGACCACGCCAGGTTGGGTGATGGTTGCGCTGGCCTCGCCGATTACGTCATCCTGAGTTGTGAACCAAAGATGACGCGGCTGTGGTGGGCACCACCAAGCAATTAAGCGAGGTGCCATATACAGCAGGTTTTCCGGAATGAAGCCTGCAAAGGCTGCGGCCGCAGATATTTTCTCTCCCAGTTGCGCAAGTACCTTTTTGCTAGGCGCACTGCCCGGACCGAGCAATGGCACGTCTGGCGCGTCTTCGGCATAGATCACCTGATGATTACTGGCATATACCGATCGACCGTCGCTGGATGAATACAGCAGGAGGGCACCGATTAGATCCATTTCCTTTGACGCCTCGGCCTCGACGATACCGAAGCTGGCCGCCTGACTACGCAGTTGAACTCTGCTCATGTACGTGCTCCTATCAGGAGGATCAGCTCTTCTATCGATGGCGTGGTCATCGACGGACAGCAGCGTATGCATCCTGGGAGGGACGGGGAATACCAGGTCACCGCAAGCTGGTGCCAGGGCATAGGCGAACTTGGGTTCATCGAGGTTCGAGTTGCCGGCGACGGATTCACGCGCACCTTACGGTACGAGAATACCGGACTGGTCAAAGCCCATGAAGCCGCGCAGGCGATTGGTAATGCCTCCGTGGTGGTGCCCGAGTTTGCGGATCGCGGTGAGAACAAGTGGACCGATTGGAATGACCTTCATTGTGTCGAAGGCCTGGAAGCGTGCGCCCAGCAGCTGGAGGCCGCGGTCCTGTGCGCGCTCACGCCACCGGTGGTCAAAGCCGCGCAGGCTGAGAAGGAGCTTGCGCGCTCGGTGGCGGCGCCGGCCGCGAACACCGCTGCCGCAGAGAAGGTGATCCGTTCTGAGACCGGGCCTATGGAGGCCGAGCATGAGAATTCCGAGCTCACTTGGGAGGCGCGCCTCGTCCGTAATGATAAGGGGCAGATTCTTCCTGTTCTGAGCAACGTGGTGGACGTCTTGCTCAATTCGCCCGATTGGGAGGGCGTGATTGTGTACGATGAATTCAGCGGCCAGGTGGTCAAGGCTAAGGCACCACCGTTTCCGCGCGGTGAGATTGGCGAGTGGACCGACAAGGACGACCTGCGTGCGACTCTGTGGATACAGAGGAAGTATTCCTTTCATCCTAGAGAAGACGTGGTGATGAAGGGAGTGCTGCTGGCCGCCGATGCGCAATCGCGGCACGTGGTGCGCGACTACCTCGACCCGCTGGTGTGGGACGGAAAAGAGCGGTTGTCGATGTGGATGATCGACTACCTTGGGGCCGAGGATATTGAGTATGTACGCCGGGTATCACGCAAGTTCATGATTGGCGCAGTGGCCCGCATTTACAAGCCAGGCTGCAAGATGGACAACGTGCTGATTCTGGAAGGGACGCAAGGGCTGAAAAAATCAACGGCCCTGAAGACTTTGGCCGGAGAGTGGTTTACCGATGCGCCCCTCCGATTTGAGAACAAGGATACCTATTCGATCATGCGGGGTAAGTGGATCATTGAGCTGGCCGAGCTGGACTCGTTTAACAAGGCCGACTCTGAAGCTGCCAAGCAGTTCTTTGGGCAGTATGTTGATCGGTATCGAGACTTTTATGGGAAGCGCGCGAGCGATGTGCCGCGCCAGCAGGTTTTCGCGGGCAGCACGAACAAATATGTTTATCTCAAGGACGAGACCGGCAACCGCCGTTATTGGCCAGTGCGAGCCATCGAGATTTATCTTGAGGCGCTCGCGGCCGCCAGGGATCAACTTTGGGCTGAAGCCGTGGTAGCATTCCGCGCTGGCGAGCCTTACTGGGAAACGCCTGACGATGTTCCTCTCTTCCGTGAACAGCAGGAAGCTCGTTTCGTAAGCGATGCTTACACCGAAGTTATCGCTGTCGGATTGATCGGTAAGACCCAGACCAGCGTGACGGATGTTTTGCAAAATATCCTCAAGTTGGACACTTCCAAGTGGACGATGCCGGAGCAACAACGAGTTGGCCGCAGCTTGGGCCAACTCGGGTGGATACGCAAAAAGGGGCCGAGTAAGGGTGGTGATCGCCCCTGGATCTACGTGCGGGGCGATGGCGAGGCGGTTTCTTCGTCCGGTCAGGAAGAGGAGGGCGACGATGCTCCGATCTGATTCCTATCGGCAAAAATATTTTGATCTGTCCCAGTCTTTTGATTCACTGGGACAGCACTGGGACAGGCCCGTAAATGCTGGGTTGTCCCAGTCTTTCGATTCACTGGGACAGCACTGGGACAGGCCTGTAAATGCTGGGCTGTCCCAGTCTTTCGATTCACTGGGACAGCACTGGGACAGCACGCCGAAATCTGTCCCAGTGTCCCAGTCTGGCGGAAAGACTGGGACAGCGGAAACCCGCATGCCGCTGCGGGTTGTCCCAGCTGTCCCAGTTGTCCCAGTGGTTTGCCTCGTGTGTGTGTGCGTGCGTGTGTGTGCGTGCATGTGTGCGAGGGCGCGTGCCTGCGCGTACACGCGTGCGCGCGTCCCCTGCCTTTTCACTGGGACAACTGGGACAGCTGGGACGGTAGCCAAGATGGGAGGTCGTCATGGCTGATGATCTCCACAATTTCCATCACCCAGTTGAAACCCTGGCTGAAGACTTGGACGGTAGTGATCCCGCGCTATTCTCGCGGCTGCAAAACTGGCGAGAGTATCTTCGGCCTGGTGGACGATCTGCTGGCGGTGATGGGCCAGGCTGGGTCGGCCAGTACATCGCACTTCGGAATACCGACCAGAATATCGGTGCCACGTCTCTTGCGCGTCACTCCGGTCGGCGTGCAGATACGAAAGATGGCTGGCTTGTCGAGCGAGCAGTAGCCTCGCTGGTCAGCGAGTACGAGCGCGAGCTCTTGCGAGCATGGTACGTGTGGTGCTTGCCGCCATCAGTTATCCGTCGCCGGGCGCGCGTCCGAGGGCCACATCTCCGTGACGTCAGGTTGAGAGCAGAAAAAAATTTGCAGCAGGCTCTTGTCAAACTGGAGGCGCGGGACTAAAGTTACATCCAACAAATTTACGTCGCCGCCGTTTTGCGTGCCTTGAAGTGTCTGCCCTATGGCAGGCATTTTGGCGACCAGGTTAAGTAAAGCCCCGCCCAGTAATGGTTCGGGGCTTTTGTCTTTTGGATGCTATATTTCGATCTCCATTATGACAATTTTCTAGGGAGGGGAAATGGATATAGCCATTGTTGAACAGGCTGCAAATCAACTCTACGCGCGCCAACAAGAGGCCAGAGAAATCGAGCAGGTCGCGGGGGATTTTAATGCCGCGCTTGTCACTATCGAGTCTTGGGATCCGCTGCCGGCTTACCTCACGAGCAGCTCCTTTGAGAAAAGAAGCGGAAAATTCAATTGTGCAATTAATACGACGTTTGGCACTATTGAGGTTCGATACATGTTGTGTCGAGCTAAAGGTGCTGGTTCGAACATCTTTGTCGGGCGGTATAACTTCTACTTGAACGAAGCCGAAAAAGAATCAAAGCCATTTCTTAGTATTGATTTTGATCGAATCGGTAACGTCTTAAATCCGGACTTTCCCCTGCAATCTATCTCGTATTTCGCCGGCAGTTTGCCAAAGTTTCGAGCAGTTTTTGTCACGATGTTGGTGTATGCAGCGACTGACTCATTACCAGTCGCCGGCGACTAAGGAACTCACTAGCCCGCAATTGCGGGCTTTTTTTCGACCAGAGATTTTTTCCCAGCCCGACTCGAGACAGCAAGTGTTTGCCCGTACCACTGAAGAAAGGTGTACATGCTTATCGCTACCGTAAGGCATGACCTGCTTGCCAATGCACTGAAGTTCAAGGAAGCCGGTAAGCAGCTCCCTTTCGGGATTGCGAAGGGGCTGACTGCAACAGCGAAGGATGCCCAGATTGCACTCGGAAAGGCGCTGCCGGAAAACCTTGATCGCCCGACCCCATTCACCTTAAAGGCGTTTGGCGTCGAGCCGGCCACAAAGCAGAAGCAGTACGCCAAAGTCTTCATTAAGGATGATCAGGAAAAGTATCTCCAGTATCAGGTGGCAGGTGGAACGCGCACGCCAGCTAGACGTGCTGTCGTCGTGCCAAAAGGCGTACGACTGAACCAGTACGGCAACATGACGCGAGGCGCCATCAAAAAGCTGTTGGCTCGGAAGGATGTCTTCAGTGGCAAGGTCAAAGGTGTCGCGGGAATCTACCAGCGCAAAGGCACGCATGTGCAGCTGATCGTCAGCTATGCGGACCGCGTGCAATACAAGAAGCGATTCCCGTTCGGAGACATCGGGCAGGCCGCCGTCAGGGCGAGCTCTGCGAAGAATCTGATCGCGGCGATCGACGCGGCCCTGGCCTCGGCCCGGTAGGGCGGGTGTTGCTCGGGTGACATTTTTTTCAAGGTACTTCCGGGGCCTCGGCTGGCGAGGGTAATTCGCGCCCCGATTTCGCACTACTTACAAACTTTTCCCTAGGGGGTTATGTGATGGATCTGGAGGCCAAGACGACCCAGGCCGCGTTCGGCGCGCTGGTCGGAATCAGCCAACCAGCCGTCAGCGAACTCCTCACGCGCGGCATTCTTCAGCCCGGTGAGCCGGCTGGCGTCTGGCTGAAAGCGTATTGCACGAACCTGCGCGAGCAGGCCGCGGGCCGCTTCGCTGCTGGCGAGCTGGATCTCGCAACGGAGCGCGCCGCGCTCGCGCGTGCCCAGCGCGAAAAGGTGGAGATGCAGAACGCGGTCACCCGCCGCGAGCTGGCGCCGGTTGCTCTGCTGGAGCAAGTCCTCTCGAAGGTCGGCCGGCAGATCGCTGGCATCCTGGAAGCGGTGCCGGTGCAATTGAAGCGGCGCTCCCAGCTCTCGGCGGATGATCTGGATTTCATCACGCGCGAGCTGGTCAAGGCGCGCAACCATGCGGCCGCCATCAAATTAGCGGACCTCGACGATGAAGACGACAGCGAGGCCGCAGAAAGCGACCTCGAAGATGGATCTGAAGGAGATTGAACGCGCGATTGCAGCAGGCCTGGAATCGCTGGCGGCCGTCGAGCCGATGAGGCTGTCGGAATGGGCGGCCAAGAATTTTTACCTGTCGGCCGAGTCGTCCTATGTCGAGCAAGCGTGGGAAGCATACCCCTACCAGGTCGCCATCATGGATGCCATGTCCAATGATGAGATCGAGGAGGTGACCTTCATGAAGTCGGCGCGCGTCGGCTATACGAAGATGATCCTGGCGGCGGTCGGCTACTTCGCAGAACACAAGCGGCGCAACCAGGCACTGTGGCAACCGACCGACGACGACAGCGACGAGTTCTGCAAGACCGAGTTGGAGCCGATGCTGCGGGACGTGCCCGCGATGATGAAGGTATTTCCGAGCTTCCAGGCCAAGAGCAAGGCGAACACCTTGCGGCAGAAGAAGTTTCTGACTTCCGTCCTGCATCTGCGGGGCGGCAAGGCCGCGAAGAATTATCGGCGCCTGTCGGTCGACGTGTCTATCCTCGATGAAGTGGATGGTTTCGACCAGAACGTGGAGAAGGAAGGCAGCCCGATTACCCTGGCGCGTAAGCGCATCGAGGGCGCCACGTTCCCGAAGCTGATCGGCGGATCGACGCCAAAGCTGAAAGGCCTCTCGCTGATCGAGGCCCGGCATGACCAAGCCGACCTGCAATTCAAACGGCACATCCCGTGTAAGCATTGCGGCGAGATGATCACTCTGCGCTGGGGCGGCAAGGATAAGTCCTTCGGCATGAAGTGGATCAATGACGATCCCTCGACCGTGATGCACATGTGTGACCTGTGCGACGGCCAGATGACCCAGGCCGACTATCTGGAGGTTTGGGGGCTGGGCCGCTGGATCGCGCAGGATGGTTCATACATCGATGACACGGACGGCACCTTCCATGCGCCGGACGGCGCACGGATCCCGGTACCGAAGAAAGTGGCCTTCCATGTTTGGACGGCCTACAGCCCGCAGACCAGCTGGGCGCAGATCGTGGACGAATTCATGTCGGCGCAGCGCAAGGCCAAGTCCGGCGACAAGTCGGAGCTGCAGACCTTTGTCAACACTACGCTGGGCGAGACTTGGGAGGAGGATGTCGAGAAGGCTGATATCCATGCGCTGATGCAGCGCGCCGAGCCGTACCCGCTTCGTGTGGTGCAAATGGGCGGCCTGGTGCTGGTGGCTGGGATCGACGTCCAGGACAACCGCTTCGAAGTGGTCGTGTGGGCGGTCGGGCGCGGCGAGGAGATGTGGGTCGTTGACTACATGGTCTTGGCAGCGAACCCCGCTGTGCCGGCTGACTGGGAGAAGCTATCCTTCTATATGGAGACGCGGTTTCAGCACATGGCGGGCGGGACGCTGGGCATCGAGGGATACACCATCGATACCGGTGGCCACTTCACGCACCAGGCCTATGCCTGGGCGCGGATGCAGCAGGCGAAGGGCCGGCGCTGCTTTGCCAGTAAGGGCGATTCGCGCCTAGGCGGACCAGTCAAGGGCCGCTCGTCCCTGCAGGACGTCAACTACGCTGGCAAGGTCATCAAGAGCGGCATCAAGCTTTGGCTGGTGGGAACCGACACGGCGAAGGATTTGATCTTCGGGCGCTTGAATGTGACGCAGCCCGGTCCGGGATGCCTGCATTTCTCGCAGGACCTGCCGGCTGAGTTCTACCACCAGTTGACGGCCGAGGCTCGCGTCAAGGTGCGCACGGTTTCTGGCGAACAGTATCGCTGGGTGCCGCTGCGCAAGCGCAACGAGGTACTGGACTGCACGGTGCTATCGCTGTTTTCCGCGCACATGCTGGACCTGCACCGCTATACCGAGCGGATGTGGGAGCGCCTGGAGGCAGCAGTACAGCCGGCAGTCGCTGACATGTTTGCATCGCCGCCACCGGCGCCCATGGCATCGGCCAGCCCGGCCGAGTCGATAGAAATCAACAATCCACCCTCGCGGGTGCAGACGTCTGCATCGTTGCCGCCGCCATCTGGCGGGCGGCGCGTGCGCTCGCGCGGGATTGAACGATAGGAAACGATATGTCTGGTATTACTCTGGATCAGGCCCAGGCGCAGCTGGCCGCGTGGCTGGCCGCCAGCCTTGCTGTCTCGCAGAACCAGGAGTACACCATCGGCACGCGCAAACTGCGCCGCGCCGATGCGGCCGTGATCAAGGAACAGATCACCTACTGGCAGGGCATGGTGGCACAGCTCTCGGCCGCTGCCTCCGGGCGCCGCCGTAGTCTGAACATCAGCTATGGTGTGCCGCGATGAGCGCCCGACGCAAGTTGGATCTGGCGCCCAACGTGATCGATAAAGTCGTGTCGTACTTCGATCCCGTGGCCGGCACGAGGCGGATGCAGGCACGCGCACACATGGCGATCGCGGGATCTTATGTGGGGGCTGATCGCAGCCGGCGAAGCTTTCGCAACTGGTTCACTTCGGGCAAGAGTGCCGATGAAGACCTGTTGCCGGATCTGGCCACGCTTCGGGAGAACTCGCGAGATCTGATCCGCAATGCCCCTCTGGCCGGTGGCGCGATCAATACCGTGGTGACCAACGTCGTCGGGACGGGCCTGGCTATGCGGCCCGCCATTGACGGCGAGGCTCTCGGGATGAGTGAAGAGCAAGTGCAGGCGTGGCAGCGCTCGGTCACCCGCGAGTATCTGCTTTGGGCTCACGCCAGGTCAATACGTCGAATTCGACAACAGCAAGGCGATCAACGCGCCGGTGAACATGCCGCAACGCATCCTGCTGATCGGCCAGTCCCTGGCGACCGGCAACGGTGCTGCCAACGTCCCCCTGCAGGTGAGCGGCAAGACCGCGGGAATCGCCGCCTTCGGTCGTGGTTCGATTGGCGCTGCGATGATCGCCTCGCTGTTTGACGTGACCGACACGATCGAAACCTGGATCGTCCCGGTCCCGGACAACGGCGCGGGCACGGCGGCCACCGGCACCATCACGATCACCGGTGCCGCGACGCAGGCCGGGACGCTGAATCTGTATATCGGCGAAGATGTCGTGCAGGTCGCGGTGGCGACGACCGATACCGTTGCCGTCATCGCCGCTGCCCTGGCTGCAGCCATCAACGCCAAGCCGGATCTTGTCGTGACTGCTGCCAGTGCTGCTGGCGTGGTGACCGTCACCGCTCGCCACAAGGGCGCGCTGACGAACGATCTGATGATGCAGTTGAACTATTACCCGATGTCGGAGGCGACGCCGGCCGGCCTGGGCGTGGCCATCGTCCAGATGAACGGTGGTACGGCTGATCCGACCATCGCAACCGCACTGGCGAACATCGGTGCAGTGCAGTACAACACCATCATCATGCCGTTCAATGATGCGGCGAACTTGGGGCTGATGGAAACCGAGGCGAACAACCGCTGGGGACCGCTGTACCAGAACGATGGCCACTGCCACTCGGCTGTGCGTGGCACTGTGGGCTCCCTCAATACGCTGCTGTCGGTGCGCAACAATCCGCACATTACGCTGTGGACCTGCGAAACCGGTGGTGAGCCTGGTCCGGTGTGGGAGAAGGCGGTGCTGGCCGGCGCGGTCTCGGCATACTACCTGGCGATCGACCCGGCCCGTCCGCTGCAGACGCTGGTCCTGCCCACACGTCTGCCGGCACCGGCCGCGAAGCGGTGGCTGCGCTCCGAACGCAACAACATCCTGTCCTATGGCGGTGCGACGACCGTGGTGGATAACGGCGGCAACGTGGTGATCGAGCGCGCGGTGACGAACTACAAGACCAATGCGTCCGGCACGGTGGACCCGAGCTATCGGGACATCGAGACCATGTACACCCTGTCGCTGATGCGCTACCAGGTGCGCGCGCGCATCGCCCAGCGTTTCCCGCGTCACAAGTTGGTGGACGACACCACGCCGGTGGCGCCGGGTCAGGCGGTTGCCGCGCCGAAGGACATCAAGGCAGAGCTGATCGCTCTGGCTCTGGATTGGGTGGACGCCGGCATCATGGAGAACCCTGATCAGTTCAAGTCGGATCTGCTGGTGGTCCGTAACAAGAACGATCGCAACCGAGTGGACGTGCGCCTGCCGCCTGATCTGGTTAACCAGTTCCGGGTCTTCGCAGCACAGGTCCAGTTCCGTCTTTAACAGGAGGCTTATATGCCATCTCAATTTTTTGGGCGCGCTTTCATTCGCGTCAATGGTGCGAGCATCGCCAGCCTGCCCGGCACGGCGAAGCTCAATCCGGGCGGCGTCAGCCGCAAGCCGGTCGTGGGGGACCACGGCTTCCTCGGCTGGACGGAGACGCCGGTGCATTCGGAAATCGAATGCGATATCGCGGTGAACGCCGATACGGATATCGTGGGCCTGAACGCCATGACCAATGGCTCGATCGTCTTCGAATGCGATTCCGGGCAGCAGTTCATCCAGCGCGGTGCTGGTCTGGAATCGCCGATCAGTCCCCAGGCGGGCGATGGTAAGGCATCGCTCAAATTCATCGGCGCACCGGTGGAGCAAGCATGAGCTACGATCAATTCTACGAGAGCCAACCGAACGGACCGACCGCCGGCCCTGTGCAGACGTCTGCACCATCGCTCACACTGCCGCCTTCCATGGGCACGCCGGCATCGGCGCCGGTGGGCGATGGGACCGCGCCGATCCCGGTCGCCGGTATCCTGGCGGTACTGGAAGATCGCTATGACCTGGCGTTCCCGATCAAGGCGGCGGACGGTTCCGATATCACCTTCCTGAAACTGCGCCGCCTGAAGGCGAAAGAGATGAAGGGCGTTGATCCGAAGACGTCGGACGGGAAGTTCGGTGGCGCGCTGAAGTTCATCGCGGAGATGAACGGCTTGCCGGCCGATACGCTGGACGAGCTGGACGCGGTCGATGTGATCGAGCTGGTGGGGAAGGTGGCGCCTTTTTTGGTACGTGGCACTGGCGTGACGCCATCGGCCTGATCGCACACTTCTACCACTTTCCGCCGAGCGAGATGTGGGAGATGGATAGCTGGGAGTTGGACTTTTGGGCCAATGAGGCTAGCGAGGTGATCAAGGCGCAACAGCGGCTGCAGGGTTCGTCTTGACGGCCGGGGGGCCTTTGCTAGAATGGGTGCATGGATGACACCACTCAATCTCCCAAAGCGAAGCCGGACCTCAAGACGGGCCTGATCGGCCTGTTGGCCTTCGGTGCTGGTGGCATTGCGCTTGTTCCGGCAGTGCTCGGTTTGATCCTGATCGCCAGTATCGCTTGGATCGGTCTGCGCTTCGTGATCGGCCTCTTCGGCATCCTCTTCTCCTGACGTAACGCAACTTTGACAAGCCCCGCCTGGGAAACCCGGCGGGGCTTTTCTTTTGTCCGCGAGAATCGAATGGGAACGCAACAGACAAAAACAGAGCTGGTGATCTCGGCCATCGACAAGGCCTCGACCACCCTCAATGAGATCGGCGCCAAGCTGGAGGGCATGATCAAGCCGGCCGGCGATCTGCACTCCGCCTTTGGCAAGCTGTACGACGCCACGGGCCTGGGTAAGGTCAAATCCGCGGTCGGCGCACTGTCCAAGTCCCTGGTGGGACTGGCCGTCACTACGGTCGGGATCGGCGGTGTGTATGCGGGTACGGTGGGGGAGATCCTCCACTTCGGTGTCGCAGCGGCTGAGGCCGCTGACAGCGTCGGCGACCTGGCAGAGAAATATCAGATCAACGCCCAGCGCCTGCAGGTGTTCGGTGAGCTGGTGAAGGAAGACGGCGGCACCATGGAAGACGCCGCCGCCGCCATGGGCAAGCTGAAGAAGGCGATGGGCCTGGCGCTGGCCGGCGGCAAAGAGCAGCAGCAAGCCTTTGCGGGCGTCGGGATCTCGTTGGGGCAGCTGAAGGGAATGAAGCCCGAGGAGGTGATCGAGCGTATGGCCGATGCCTTCAAGGGTTCCAACAAGGACATTGCCAAACAGGCAGTTCTATTGGAGCTGATGGGCAAGTCCGGCGAGATCATGATGGGCACTATGAACCGTGGTGCTGATGGGATCCGCGAGAAGTATGAGCAGATGACGGCAGACGGCCGGATCTTCACCGACGACCAGCTGCAGCAGGCCGATTCCTTCGACAAGATGTGGAAGCGCCTGCAGGGCACCTTCGAGGGCATCAAGAATTTCCTCGGTCTGAAGCTGGCCGAGAAGATTCAGCCCATGTTCGAGAACATCCAGAAATGGACGGTGGCCAATCGTGGCCTGATTGAGAGCAAATTCGACGCCTTCCTGGAGAAGCTGCCGGCGATCATCGATATCGGCGTGCAGCTCTTCCAGGGCCTCTGGCAGGTGGCGCAGAAGGTCGGCGCAGTCTTCAAGTCGCTCAATAGCGCCTTCGGGCCGACAGTCTCCACGCTGTTAATGCTGGGCGGTCTCATGTCGCCGGTGTTGCTAGCCTTCGGGCAGTTGGGCTGGGCGCTCGGGGTGGCTGCGGTGAAGCTGAGCGTCTTTGCCTGGACGATGTTGCCGGCGGCGATGAGCGGGCTGCAGGCCCTGTGGGGCGTGATGCTCGCCAATCCGATCGGGCTGATGATCGCGGGTGTGGTGGCCTTCGGGGTGCTCATCTACAAGAACTGGGACAACATCGTTTCCTACGTCAGCGGCGCCTGGGACCGGATCAAGGGTGTCTTTGATGTCAACTTCTTCAGCGGGATGATCCAGGTCTGGCTGGAGGGATGGCAGGCGCTGGCTAACGGCATCCTGGGGATCCTGAAGACCATCTTGCCTGACCGGTTGATGCCGGACGCCATGAAGGATTTCAAGTTCACCTTTGCCACCGACCGGGCCAGCAACATCACGGCCGCCCAGGCTGCCAGCGCCGGCAAGACGGAGGTGGGCGGCACGCTCAAGATCCAGCTGGAGGGCGCACCAGCGAAGGTGACCGAGCTCAAGCGCGCCGGCAACGCGATGGATATCGATGTCACGGCCGGCCTGGCCATGATGATGTAAGGGAGAAATCACATGGCATGGCGAGATAACTTGCGCCAGGCGAGTTTCCGAGGCGCGAAGTTCAACGTCGACGGATCCAGCCTGAGCGCCGGCCGCCGCATAGCGCGGCACGAATATCCCCAGCGCGACATTCCCTATGCAGAAGACATGGGGCGTCGGGCACGCGAGTACAAGGTCGATGCCTTCGTGCTGGGCGACCCAGCGGGTGACAACGACTACATGGTGCCCCGCGACGCCTTGATCGCTGCGATCGAGAAGGCTGGCGCCGGCCAACTGGTACATCCGTACTACGGCACCGTCTCGGTGACCGTGTTCGGTGAGGTGCAGATTACCGAGTCGTCCCGTGAAGGCGGGATGGCGAAGTTTTCGATCACCTTCCTGGAGGCCGGCAAGCAGGAAGAGCCGAAGACCTCGGTGGATACCGAGGCCAAGCTCTCCGAGCAGGCTGGCGTGTGCGATGCATCCTTCGAGAAGGACTTCGCCGACAACTTCTCGGTGGATGGGCTACCGGATTTCGCTGTCGACGATGCCCAGGGTCAGGTCGACGGCCTCATGGCGCTGCCGGATGTCGATCTCGGTGCATTGGACTGGATCCGGGCGGATCCCACATCGGTGCTCACCTCTCTGTTGCCGGAGAACCTGCGCAGCAGTCTGGATGCACCGCTGTCGTTGGCGAAGGGGGTGCTGGGTCTCATTGGCGGCGCGCAGCGCTGGCTCTCCTTCTTTAATTTCTCCGAAGGGCTGGCGTCATCCGCTTCTGCAGTCAACGCGACAACGGCATCGCGGATCGCGGTGGTGCGCAATCAGACGGCCTTCAGTGACCTGGTGCGCGGTGGTGCAACGTCCAGCGGTGCCGCCTATGACAATCGCGCCGATCTCGGTAACACCAATCCGGAGGCAATCCGGATCGCGGCCGCCCATGGCACCACCCCGGGCCGATTCTGGAAGGGCCATGGCCCGATTCAGATCACCGGCTACCTCAACCACCTGGCCGCCATGATGGCGCTGCACGTGGATTGCGTTGAGCAGCCGCGCCTCTTGTGCGAGCCAGTCCACGGTTGTCGCGCTGCTGGCTGGTTCTGGTCGGTCAATGGCTTGTCCAAGTGGGCTGATGCCGGCGACATCGATGGCGTGAGCGACCTGGTCAACAGGGGAAAGAAAACGGTGGCCATCGGTGATGCCAATGGTTTTACCGAACGTCAGGCCATCTATGAGCGCGCGCTGGAGGTGATCCCATGAACCGACTTCAGACCTTCGGCACCGTCGTGCTGGCCCTCTGCCTGGGCCTGATTGGTGGCTACCTATGGGGCGGGCACCGCCAGGCGCAGATCGATGATGGTAGGGCGGCGGAGGTCAATGAGCAGCATGCGCAAGCCCTCGCCAGCGCCACCGAACGATACCGAGAGGCCGAACGCGGGGGCCAGGCGGCCGTTGCTGCCATAACGGCGGCCGCTCAACAGGAGAAAGACAATGCAAAGAAGCAAATGGATGTTTTGCGTGGTGAGCTGCGCGCTGGTGCTGTGCGCTTGTCAGTCGCCGTCGACGCGGCTAGTGCAGCCTCCGTTGCCCAAGCTGCCGCCGCTGGGGATCGAGAAGCGCGAGCCGACCTTCTGCCAGCGGCTGCTGGGCGAATTCTCGATTTCGCCCTCGAAGGCGATGACATCCTGCGGGACCTCAACGCCTGTGTCGACAAGTACCACCGTGCAGAAAGATTGATTGAAGAAGCTGGGCTGCTGCAAAAATGAAGCGCCCTGTTCTGCTGCACGAACAGCAGACCAATATCTATCTGGGGGTGCTGGCCCCATCTGTGCCAGTGCTCTGGCTAGGCTGCTGGGCTGCCGTGATGGGTGTGACATTCGTGCCGCCGGCTGCAGCGGCTTGCGCTGCAACAGCCTGCTCGCGCAGCGTGGGTGAAGTGTTCGCCACCGGCGAATAGGGGTGAACCACACCGGTGCCGGCGGGGAAGTCGTCTTTATTAAGCGTGTAGATGGTGGCACCGTGAACGCTCGCTGTCGCGCGGATGATGAGGTCTGGCATCTGCATCTTCTTGGCCCCTGTCTGCTTTAGGTGGCGCTTCAGCCGCGCAGCTTCCAGAACGACGGCGTCATCCATCGGCAGCACCTTGAAATCCTTGAGAAACTCCAAGATGCCCTGTTCCTTAGCTGGCGTTGCGGCGGCCACCAGTAACTCCAACTGCGTGACAATGCTGACAGCCGGATCGTCCAGGCTGTCGACAAAAGCGACCGCGTCGGGTACAGGCTTCAGGTAGTCAATCAGGATGTTGGTGTCGAGCAGATGGATCAAGACCAGTCCTCGCGCAGTTCTTTTTGCAGATCAACGCTATCCTGCTCGACGTCCCCAAATATTCCGATGAAGCTGTGCATGCGTTCCTTACGGGCGGCCTTCTCCCGTTCTTTCGCAACCGCGCTGTTTTCTCGAAATTGGGCGTCGTTTTCGAGTGAACATCCAAATATCAGCTTGCTCGCCTGAAAAAGATCTCGCTTCTCCGACTCTGACATGTCGTAAACGGTGAATGTGCTGCCATTTTGCAACGCACCCCTAAGGCCTACGCTTTCGTGGTTGATCTGAGCGTGAATGACATGAGTGTGGGCGCGTCGCCAAGTCTGCAGGAAGGGCTTTTTGTTTTCATAAAAGACGACGCCTCTCGACGCGGCTTGCTCGCTGTCTGCGCGATAGTAATCCGCAGTCGGCCTGACTTTAAACGAGCTAGGCAAAGGTTTGTTAGTTGTCTTTTCAGCCATGATGATGCGCTCCGCATCTAAGGTATTGATTTTGAAGTGTATAACAGAAATTCTGGCACCGCATCGGTGGCGCACGGTAGCGCAACACATCTCAAGTTAGGCGAGGCAGGGCAAAAATGGTTGTGATACTGTATGTAAATACAGTATTTATAGCACGCCGATGAAATCGCCCCCGACCATGAGTAAGTGGACCGAGAAAATGGATCCACATCCGACCCCTGAAGACCTGAATCCTCGCACCGAAATCGTGGCTGGACACGGCAACATCGGTAGTCTGCACGGCAAGCGTCGGGGTATCGCAGTCAGTGTGAAGAAACTCAAGAGATATGGCGTGGCTCTGACAAAGCGGGAGCGCGCCGAGCAGGTGCCGATTGTCGGTGAGTTGCTGATCGAACGCGTCCATGGCCGGGAGCTGGATCATCATTCCATTGCGGAGGTGGTTCGCTTCGAGAACTACCACTTCCCTTCGCGCCAGGCTAGCCTCTGCAACCCCGTCGTTTTCGCGGCCGACGAGCGCGGCATGGTCATTCAAGGCATCGAAAAGGTAGAGTTTAACGGTGCCTGGGCATCGTTTCAGCAGATGTGGCTCGTCCTTTTTGGCGATGTGCCTCCGGAACCGCCGCCATGAATGCTGCGGGTATGGATCTGCCGCCGCGAGACCGATGCCCTTGGCAAGCAGGGCCTAATTTCCCGCCATCGCTAATCAGGCTACTATTTTTTCGCGTTCTGGGTTGTATGGCCAGCCCAATCCCCCTTTTTTGCAAAACCTTTACCGGATTTAGTTTTCCCTGTAGCTTTCGTCGTTGCCTCAAGATTGGCCGCAACCGCTCTCATTAGGTCACTGGAAAATTTAGCGCGTTTGAGTGCGTCGTCCGAGGGTATCCCAACTTCACTTATGATTTGTTGGCATTTTTCAAAGATTTTGATGTATGGTTTTTTATCATCATTGAGAACTTTGATCAGCTGATTTGCATATCCGTCCGCTTTATTCGAGTTCGGAGCTGGAACATTCATATCTTGGTGTACAAGCCATTTGAACACTTGGATCACATGCCAGCGCAGTTTGGTAAAGTTTTGCGCCCCGTTTTTACGCCCGTTGATTAAAGTTTTGTATTTGTATAGTGCTAATGAGCTCGCGTAGTAATAGGCCTCGTGATCATCGTCCTTGAACAACTGCTCATCGTGAGCAGTGAAAATGGTGCTTACGTATCGTGCTGAACTATGGGGTTGGTTCAGGAACATAGCTACATAGCATCGCGCAACTTCTCTGACATCGAAGATCCTCGATGCTTGTAACGCGTGTCCACGGTATTCGGCTTGCCGACGCTCGAAATAAATAAGGTTGTCTGCAGAGTTTTTATTTTGCGCGTTGAAATATTTTTGGACCAGCTTAGCCTTGTCCCGCAAACCAAAGAACGCTTCCTTGGGGATGTCAGATTGAGAGTTCGTCGCCGCAATAATGTCTTCTGAACTCTGATTCTCAGGCGACTCGATAAATTTGATGACGACATTCACATCGGGCGTCAGACATTTTAGGTTTGAATGAAGAGTTGTACTCGTCTGGCATCCGTTAATGATTTGGTAATTTGTAATCGTGATCTGCTTGGTATTTGGCGTGAGAGTAAGCTCCGGCGCCACGATTGTTATGCCGTTATTCAACACCGAAAATAGCTTTTTCTTTTCGGCTTCTTCTAAGGTTTTTTGGATCGCGGTATTGACATCGTTATCATCGCCTAGAAAAGATCGTACGTTCTCTTCAAAGACCGCTTGGCGCAAATTGCCGTCATCATCACTTAGCAGTTGCTCAACAAACTGCCTGGCGGATACTAAGGCGACGTACGATTGCGGAATACCAGGCATTGCAGGCATTCCGAAATAGTCAATCAAGTTCAGCTTTGCTTCGTTTTTAACGGTGATCTCTGCATATAAACGAGAAAGTTCTTTTCTCCCCATCGGGGTGACCGTCACCTTGTGGAAGAGCTCACTAGATTTAGCTGATTCTTCGACTAGATCGAAGCATGCCTTAATCTCCCGCTCTTTCTTGTAAGTGCCGCTAGTACAGTAATAAATGTGGGCGTTCGGCAGACGATTCCGAACCTTTCTAAGGTTGGCAAAAACCACTTTCAATATTTTGATCGCCTCGTGGTTAAAGCGGCCGCTTGGCAGTTTAGGAGCCAGAGACAAAAAGTCTTCTACCCCTAGTTTGAAGTTGCTAATCTCGTCCTTCTTGAACGTTTCACCGCTCTTGGCCTGGACAAGAACCAGATCAACGACGAGATTGGTTTTATGCGTTCCGAAAGCCTTACTTGCGTCTTCTTCAGTGCCGATGAGGTCGCCATCGACAATAATGGCAATTCCATCAATTGATGCGTCGTCTTCCTCTGTCGTCACATCCTCTGGTTCAAACCGCCCGAAGAAGTGCTTGGAAACGATGCAATAGTTACAGAGAAATTCAAATAGTTTCGACTCTTTGTAGCCTTCGTACGAAAAATCTTTGATCAGTTCTTGGACGTGACTCTTCACCAAAATGTGCATTGGACCCCCGTGTCTCGTTTGATTTTTAATGATGTGCTAGCTTAACAACAAATCTCTTTGGCGTTTCGACCGATCAAAAATTTTGCCGTCCTTTCTAGCTAAAGGGCTAGGCACCCAGAACGCAGGATGTATTTGAAGCCCGAACGCACCATAAACATGCCGTATGCAGAAATTGCTTTTGGCGTAACATTTGGCGTGACTTTCATGGAACTTGCGCTACTCCTCATAGGCATTACATCCCCATGCATCATTGGCGTGTGGGCGGCGAGGTCTTTGGTCATGAGTCTGGGTGGCGATGCAGGGATCGCTTCTTGCAAGTTCGGGAATGCAGGGCCGCGCGGGCAGGCCACGGTGTGATCAGGCCACGGCGGGCGGCGGGAAGTCAGCCTGGCGGCCGCGCCGGGCGGGCCACCATAAATCAAAAATGCGGACCTTGGTCCGCATGCTTGAGCCGGGATTGTACGCGCATTGGGGCAGTGCAGCCAAGGGCGGCACCCGGCGTCGCCCCGAAGCGGGGCAAAGCTCCGGGTGAATGTCCAGAAAGTTCGATTGGTTTGGCTGCGCAGTCAAAACTGAGTCCCAAAAAAAAACAGGCGGCCACCGAAGTGGCCGCCTGCCCAGTCCGCAGGGGGGAGACGGACTGTGGGGGGGAGAGCTTGTCGATCAGTGCGCCGAGCTCGTATCGGCCACCCGTGTGGGTTTCGGTGCCAGCCACACCGCCAGCGCCGCCAGCGAGAAGGACACCGCCGCCATCATGAAGATGTGGTTGGTGGCCAGCATCACGGCCTGGTTCTGCACCGTCTGCGCCAGCGAGCCCGTGGCCTGTTCAGCGCTCATGCCCGAGGCCATCATGGCATTGACTGCATCGCCGCCGCGATCCACCAGGCCGGACAGTTCGGCGTGGAAGTAGGTGGCGTCGTTTTCCCAGCTGGTATTGACGATGGAGGTCGCAATCGCCCCGGCCATGGTGCGGCAGAAACTCATCAGGCCGGCCGCCGATGCGGTCTCTTCCTCGTTCACGCTGGAGAGCGCCAGGCCGGTGAGCGGCACGAAGAACAGCGGCAGTCCGATCCCCTGCAGGAACAGCGGCCAGCCGATCTGGAAGAACGACATGTCGGTGTTGTTGAAGGCCCGCAGGAAGGTGATGAAGCCCAGCCAGGTCACGCCGATGCAGACCAGCTTGCGCGCATCGACGGTGGTGGACATCTTGGCCACCATGGGGGCGGTCAACACGGCCAGGATGCCGGTCAGCGCCGAAATGCAGCCCGACCAGGTGGCGGTGTAGCCCATGTAGCCCTGCAGCCAGAGGGGTGTCAACACCACCGAGCCGAAGAAGGCACCGAAGGCCAGGCAGATGGTGGTCACGCTGGCGGTGAAGCCGCGATGGCGGAACACCCGCAGGTCGACGATGGGATTGTGCTCGGTCAGCTCCCAGATCAGGAAGGCAATGAAGAACACCACGGCGGTCACGGCCAGCAGCACGATCTCGGTGGAGGCGAACCAGTCCTTCTCCTTGCCTTCATCGAGCATCAGCTGCAGGGCGGCCACCCAGACCACCATCAGGATCAGCCCCACGCGGTCGATGGGCAGCTTGCTGGTTTTGGTCTCGAAGCGCTTGAGCATGCGCCAGCCGAGATAGCCGCAGATCAGCGCCACCGGCACGTTGATCCAGAAGATGTAGGGCCAGCTGTACTGGTCGCACAGCACCCCGCCCAGGATCGGGCCGGCAATCGGCGCCACCAGCGTGGTCATGGCCCACAGCCCCACGGCAGCCGGCGCTTTTTCCTTGGGGAAGATGCGCAGCAGCAGGGTTTGCGACAGCGGCATCAGCGGCCCCCCGGCCAGGCCCTGCATGACGCGGAAGGCGATCAGCATGCCCAGCGAATTGGCCAGGCCGCACAGGGCCGAGAACAGCCCGAACATGACCATCGACAGGATGAACACGCGCACCGTGCCGAAGCGATTGGCCAGCCAGCCGGTCAGGGGCACGGTGATGGCTTCGGCCACCGCATAGGAGGTGATGACGTAGGTGCCCTGGCTGGTCGAGGCCCCCAGGGCGCCGGCGATGGTCGAGACCGAGACGTTGGCAATGGTGGTGTCGAGCACCGCGATGAAGTTGGCGGCGGCCAGCAGGATGCCGGCGCCCACCAGCTGGCCGCCGGTCAGCGGGGCCTCGAAGGGGCCGGGCTGGGCGGCAGGCTTGGGGGCGGGCAGGTCGCCCGCCGCTGCGCTTGTTGTGGATGACATGATGAGTCTTTCCTTGTGCTCGCCGGATTACAGCGCGCCGGCCCGGGTCTCGGTGCTGGCCGACTTGGTCTGGGCGTCACCGGCCTGCATCTGGCCGCGCGTATCGATCTCCACCACCATCGACAGGCCCACCGACAGCGGACGCTGCGCCAGTTCCTTGGGATCCAGCGAGATGCGCACCGGCAGGCGCTGCACCACCTTGATCCAGTTGCCGGTGGCGTTCTGCGCCGGGATCACCGCAAAGGCCGAACCGGTCCCACCGGAGAGGCCCGTGACCACGCCGTGGTATTCCACCGAGCCGCCATAAATGTCCGCCTTCATGGTCACCGGCTGGCCGATGCGCACCTTGGTCAGTTGTCCTTCCTTGAAGTTGGCATCCACGTGCATCTGCTGCAGCGGCACCACCGACAGCAGGCTGGCGCCGCTCTGCACGCGCTGGCCGACCTGCACCTGGCGGCGGGCAATGACGCCGTCCACCGGGGCGCGCAGCACGGTGCGTTCGAGATCCAGCTTGGCCTGATCCAGCTTGGCGCGGGCCAGGACCACTTCCGGGTTGTCGTCCACGGTGGTATTGGCCGTCAGTACGGTACTGGCCTTTTGCGCACCCTGGGTCGCCTTGATGTTGGCGCGGGACTGCACTTCGGCAGCTTCAGCGGCTTTCAGATTGGCCTGGGCGGTCAGCAGGGCAGTGCGCGCATTGCTCAGTTCTTCACCCGACACCGAACCCGACTTGGCCAGCGCCTCGCGGCGCTGCAGGTCGATCTCGGCGCGCTTCATATCGGCCTGCGCCGACAGCAACTGGGCACTGGCACGCTTCTGCTCGGCCTCACGGGCCAGCACCTGGGCGGCCAGGCCGGCATCGTTGGCGAAGTAGCCCTTGACCTTGCGCTCGGTGCGGTCCAGGTCGGCGGCGGCCTGGTCCACGGCCAGCTTGGCATCGGCGTCGTCGATGCGCACCAGCACGTCGCCCTTCTTGACGGCCTGGGTATCGACCACGTCGACGGCGGCCACGATGCCATTGATGGCTGGGGTGACGGTGGCCACTTCGGTGGCGGTGTAGGCATTGTCGGTCTCGACGTAGCGCGAGCCGATCAGGTACCAGTAGCTGCCATAGCCGATGGCGGCGATGGCGACCACGCCGCCGAAGATGGCAAAGAGCTTCTTGCGCTTTTGCGCAGCGGCGGCCTTGGTGGCCGCTTCATTGCGCTGACGGGTTTCTTCGGCCAGGGTATGGGCCGCTTGGGAATCGCTGTGGGACATGATGTTCAACCTTTCGCTTGCTGTTCGGTGTGGGGCGCGGTGGCGCTGTCTTGGCTCTTGCTGTCGTCGGCGGCGCGGTAGCCGCCGCCCAGGGCGCGCACCAGCGCGACATCCAGGGTGAACAGGCGCGAGCGCAGGTCGGAGAGCTGGCGCAGGTTGCTGATGAGCGTGTCCTGCGCATTGAGCACGTCGAGGTAGGTGTTGAGGCCGCCGTTGTAGCGGTTGCTGACGATGCGATAGGCCTCTTCGGCAGCGTCGGCTGCGGCCTGTACGTCCTGCAGTCGTCCGGCCAGGGCCTTCTCGCTCACGCCGACGTCGGCCACATCCTGCAGGGCCTGGGTGACGGCCTGGTCATAGTTGGCCACGGCTTCGTCATAGCTGGCGCTGGCCGAGCGGAACTGACCGCGCAGGCGGCCGCCATTGAAGATGGGCAGCGAGATCGCCGGGCCGAAGCTGCCGATGTCGGAGCCGCTGCGGGTGAGCATGTCGATGCCCAGCGACTGGAAGCCAAAGTAGGCCGACAGGTTCACATTCGGATAGAAGGCAGCACGCGCCACCTTGATCTGCTTGCCGGCCGCTTCGGCACGCAGGCGTGCGGCCACGATGTCGGGACGGCGGCCCAGCAGTTCCACCGGCAGTTGCGCGGGCAAGCCAAAGGGTTTGGACAGATCGATCTGCGGACGCGCCAGCTGCAGGCCGCGATCCGGGCCGGCCCCGGCCAGTGCGGCCAGCTTGTTGCGTTGCAGGGCGATGGATTCGTCGGTGGCTTTGAGGTCGGCCTGGGCAATGGCGCGGCGCGCTTCCATCTGCTTGACCGAGCCACGCGTCTCCAGACCATTGGTGAAGCGCTGGTTGAACAGGTCCAGGGTTTCTTCACGCACCTTGAGCGCGGCTTCATTGGTGTCGCGCTGGGCGTAGAGCTGGGCCAGGTCGGCGTAGGCCGAGGCAATCGAGGTGGCCAGGGTGATGCGCGCCTGGGCGGCATCGGCCCGGCTGGCTTCCAGTTCGGAGGTGGCCGCCGCCAGCGCGGCGCGGTTCTTGCCCCAGAAATCGATTTCGTAGCTGAAATCCAGCGTGGCGCGGGTTTCGTTGTTGTAGCCCTTGGGCACGAAGTCCGGCGGCACGCCATTGTTGTAGGACTGCTTCATGCGATCCAGCGAGGCATTGCCGCTCACCTGCGGATAGAGCGCCGCGCCTTGCTGCTGGGCCGTGCCCTCGGCCTTCATCAGGCGGGCCTTGGCCACCGCCATGGAGGGCGCGCTTTGCAGGGCTTCGGCGATGAGGCCGTTGAGTTGGGTGTCACCGTAGACCGTCCACCACTGGTCGCTCGGCCAGGCGGTCTGCACGGCCGTGGCGGCCAGGGTCTGGGTGCTCTGGTATTGGTCGATGGACTTGGGTTCGGCGCGCGCACCGAGATCGGTGAAGGAAGCACAGCCGGCCATGAGCGCCGCTGTCAGCACGGCCGCCGAGACCGCCGCCGTCCGCCGCCACGGCAGGGTAGGCCGCTCGGACCGCAGCGCCGGATAGGGCGCGCGCTGGTCGGGGAGAGATGAGTTCTTGTTCATTTGCGTGGAGAGTGGAGTGAACGACTGAATCTGAATTTTGATGTTTAAAAACTGTACAGTTCAGTATAGTATTCGCTTTCATGAAGTGTCAAGGCGCTTTGCGATAAATTGCTCGTCTTTTCGCGGCATTGCCGCAACAGTTTTTTTGGCCGCGATTTGATGGCAATCAGGCGGCTTTCGGCGGCATCGTCGCCTATAATTCGGGATTGGCCGGTTTTCTGGCCGGCATTACAGGACAATCATGCGCAAGAAGAGTGAAGAACGGCGGCAGCAGATGATCGACATCGCCGCCGAGGTATTCAACGAAATCGGGTTCGAAGGCGCCTCCATGGCCGAAATCTCGGCCCGTATCGGGGGCTCCAAGGCCACGCTGTACAACTATTTCAGCTCCAAGGAAGAGATCTTCGTGGAGGTGATGATCAAGCAGGTGGGTTGCCAGTTTGAAGAATTGTTCATGGCCTTGCGTAACGAAGACGAAGTACGCGCAGGTTTATTGCGGTTGGCGAATCATTATCTGGGCGTGGTGTTCCGGCCCGAAATCGTGGCGGTCAAGCGGCTGGCAATGTATTACGCCGGCAAGTCGGAGCTGGGGCCGTTGCTCTATGAGCGCGGGCCCAAGCGCGGCTGGACGCGCATCGCCGATTTCCTGAAGGTCAAAATGGAGGAGGGCAAGCTGCGCGCCGCTGATTCCTGGATTGCGGCCATGCAGTTTCGCGCACTGATCGAAGCAGAATGGATGGAAGTGCGCATGCTCAACGTGGTCACCGAGATCCCGGCGGATCAGCTGCAGGCTTCGGCGGAGCGGGCGGTGGAGGCTTTTCTTTATCTTTATCAGCCGCGCTGAGGGGATTCAGACGTGCAAGGTGGCTTGACGGTAAATCGCCTGCCGATCAAGTCCAAAAAAAACGGGCTCACCACTACGGCAAGCCCGGCTTTCCCCGCGATGGGGCCGATATGAACGATTTCAGCGTTGATGCACCCGCACCCCCGCCGAATAGGTCGCAGCGATGGCACGGTCGTCGCCCAAAATGGCCAGTGCGAACAATTGTTCCTCCAGGCTGTCGGTGGTGGCACTGCGGCGGGCCAGCAAGGGTGTGGCCTGCGGATCGAGCACGATGAAGTCCGCATCACAGCCCGGCGTGAAGCCGCCGATGGTCCCTTCCAGCTGAAGCGCGCGGGCACCGCCCAGGGTGGCCAGATAGAACATGCGCTGCGCCGGCAGGTAGGTGCCGCCCATGCGGGCGACCTTGTAGAGCTCGTTCATGGTCTGCAGCATCGAGAAGCTGGTGCCGCCGCCTACATCGGTGGCCAGCGACAGCGGCACCCGCGCCGCATCGGCACGGGCAAAATCGAACAGGCCGCTGCCCAGGAACAGGTTGGACGTCGGGCACAAGGTGGCGGCCGACTGCGTGGCCGCCATGCGGGCGCGATCCTGGTCGTCCAGCCAGATGCAGTGCGCATACAGCGCACGCTGGCGCATCAGGCCGTAGCCGTCATACACGTCCAGGTAGCTGCGGGCATCGGGATAGAGCTCCTTGACCCATTTCACTTCGTCCGTATTTTCGGCCACGTGGGTTTGTATATACGTGTCCGGATACTGCGCCGCCAGCTCCCCGGCCAGCTTCATCTGTTCATGGGTGGAGGTCGGGGCAAAGCGTACGGTGATCGCGTAATGCTGGCGGCCCTTGTTGTGCCAGCGCGCGATCAGCTCCTCGCTCTCGCGCACACCCGACTCGGCCGTATCTCGCAGGAAATCCGGCGCATTGCGATCCATCAGGCACTTGCCGGCCACCATGCGCAGGTTGCGTGCATGGCTGGCCGCAAAGAAGGCATCCACCGACTGCGGATGCACCGTGCAATACACGGCCGCACTGGTGGTGCCGTTGCGCAGCAGTTCGGCCAGGAAGAAATCGGCCACCTCGGAGGCGTGTTCCGGCTGCTCGAAGCGGCGCTCGGCCGGGAAGGTGTAGTTGTCCAGCCAGGGCAACAAGCCCGGTGCGGGCGAACCGATGATGTCGGTCTGCGGATAGTGGATGTGGGTGTCGATGAAGCCGGGGCAAAGGATCTTGCCGCGCAGGTCTTCGATGACGGTGCCGGGCGGCAGGGTGGCGGCCAGCGTGGCGTAGTCGCCGGCGGCCTGGATCTTGCCGTCTTGCACCAGCAGCAGGCCATCGCTGTGCCATTGCGTGGCGTGTTCGTCGAAGGCGGGATCGTTGGTGAAATACAGCAGGCTGGCGCGGTAGGCTTGCAGGGATGGGCTCATGGTGTTTCCTCGATGCAGGCGGCGCCGCGCGCACGGGCGCGGGCCGTCGATTCAATGGTCATCATACTGGAAGGCATGGTCGTGACGATGCTTTCCGTGTTGCGAGAGTGGAATCGAAGGGGAATCCGGTGCGATCAGCCAAAACGTGTCGACAGGATTCCCGGAAGGGGTGACGGCAGGGTGTTCCTTCAGCCTCTGCCGTCCAGAGCGTGTGTGGCCAGACTCAGTGGCCATGCCTTAGGTTTGGGTTGGGTAAAGCGCAGTTCCCACAGTTGCATCAGTTGCGCCACCACCGCAATGGCGATGCTGGCGGGTTCCTTGCCGTAGATACCGGGGATGCCGATGGGACAGGTGATACGTTCCAGCTGCGCTGCCGAGAAACCGCGTTCAGACAGGCGATGCTCGAACTGCTTGCGCTTGGTGATGGACCCGATCAGCCCGAACCACGCCGCATCTTCACGCTTGAGGATGCGTTCGCTCAGTTGCTGGTCGAGGGCGTGGCTGTGGGTCATCACGAGATAATACGCGCCGGGTTCGGCCATGTCGACCGCGGCATTGGGCACGTCAGTGGCCTCAATGCGGATCTGCGGCGGCAGGCCTGGGGGAAACATGTCCTCGCGCTCATCCACCCACAGCACCCGGCAAGGCAGGTTGGACAAGACCTTGACGATGGCCGCCCCCACATGGCCGGCGCCGAACAGCACCACCTGCGGCTGATGTGCCCGGCACAGGTCGAGCAGCCAGCGGCGGCCCTGGCCGTCGCGCACCAGCTGTGTCTGGCGCGCGTGACGAATGACCTGCGGCGGCAGGCCGAGGTCAGTTGCATCGTTCTCCAGCAGTTGCTGGGGCGCGTCGTGATCCAGCGGCAAGGCGCGCCAGCGGTCAGTGCCGCTGCACCACGCCTGCTCCAGCGCCTGCCAGGTATGCAGGGAGGTAGCCTCGGTATCGATGCGCTCGAAACAGAGAAACACCACACCGCCGCAACACTGTCCCAGGCTCGGCCCGAGCGCGATGCGTTCCAGCCGTCGCTGATCGGCCAGCGCGTCGGAATCCGCCGCCAGCATGGCCCGCGCGATCTGCGCCGCACGCCATTCGAGGTGGCCACCGCCGATGGTGTCGAACTGGCCCTCGGCGGTGTAGAGCATGCGCGCCCCCGGCTCGCGCGGGGTCGATCCCTGGATCTGCGCCACCGTCACCAGCACTGCCGGGATGCTGTCCTGCTGCATCAGACGTAATGCGCTCAACCATGTGCTCATGATGTTTCTCCGCCGCGTATTACTGGGTCAGCGTGGCCGCGCGCACGGCATCGACCGCATCGAGGATGGCCTCGCTGGTGGCCGGTGCGCGCAGCGGCGGATTGATGCGATGCGCGCCTACCGACGAGACCGCATCGCGGATCGCCAGGAACACCGAGAACGGCAGCAGCAGCGGCGGCTCACCGACCGCCTTGGAGCGGTGGATGGTGTCGGACACATTGCTGTTGGCATACAGTTCCGTGCGGAAGGCTTCCGGACAATCCGAGATGGCCGGGATCTTGTAGGTGGAAGGGGCATGCGTCATCAGCTTGCCGTCCTTGTTCCACCACAGTTCCTCGGTGGTCAGCCAGCCCATGCCCTGGATGAAACCGCCTTCGACCTGGCCGATGTCCAGCGCCGGGTTCAGGCTCTCGCCGGCGTCATACAGCAGGTCGGCCTGCAGCAGTTTCCATTCGCCGGTGAGGGTATCGATCACCACTTCCGACACCGCCGCCGCATAGGCGAAATAGAAGAAGGGATGGCCGTGCATGCGCTTGGCATCCCAATGCACCTTGGGTGTGGAATAGAAACCGTCGGACCACAGCTGCACCCGTTGCAGGTAAGCCTTCATGACCAGCTCGACGAAGGGCAGCGATTGTTCCCCCGCCAGCACCAGGCCATCTGCAAAGCGCACTGTTGCGGCCTCCACGCCAAAATGACGAGCCGCCACATCGGCCAGCCGTGCGCGGATCTGCAGGGCAGCATCCTGCGCTGCCTTGCCGTTGAGGTCGCTGCCGGTGGAGGCGGCGGTGGCCGAGGTGTTGGCGATCTTGCTGGTATCGGTGGCGGTGCAGCGCACCTGCTCCAGCGGCACGCCCAGGGCGTTGGCCACTACCTGCGCGACCTTGGTATTGAGGCCCTGGCCCATCTCGGTACCACCGTGATTGACCAGCACCGAGCCATCGGTATAGACGTGCACCAGCGAGCCGGCCTGGTTCAGGTGCGGCACGTTGAAGGAAATGCCGAACTTCACCGGCGTGAGCGCCAGGCCCTTCTTCAATACCGTGCTGCCCGCATTGAACTCGGCCACGGCGCGGCGGCGTTCCTGGTAGCGGCTGCTGCGTTCGAGCTGATCGACCAGGCCATGGATGACGTTGTCTTCCACCTTCTGGCCATAGTGGGTGACGTTGCGTGCCTCCGGTCCCTCGGCATCGCTGGGCCCGTAGAAATTGTTGCGGCGGATCTCCAGCGGATCGCGTCCGAGATTGCGGGCGATGTCATCGAGGATGTATTCGATGGCCAGCGCGCCCTGCGGTCCGCCGAAGCCACGGAAGGCGGTATTGGATTGCGTGTTGGTCTTGCCGCACATGGCGTGGATTTCCACGTCCGAGAGATAGTAGGCATTGTCGAAGTGGCAGACTGCGCGCGTGGCCACCGGGCCGGAGAGGTCGGCCGAGAAACCGGCGCGCGAGATCATGTCGATCTTGGCCGCGAGGATGCGCCCGTCATCGTCATACCCAATCTCGTAATCATAGGCAAAGCAGTGGCGCTTGCCGGTGACCATCATGTCGTCATCTCGATCGGCGCGCAGTTTCACCGGGCGCCGCAGCTTGGCCGCTGCAACGGCCGCAGCGCAAGCCCACAGCGCCGATTGCGATTCCTTGCCGCCGAAGCCGCCGCCCATGCGCCGGCATTCCACCAGCACATCGTGCGAAGCCAGTTTCAGGACGGTGGCAATGTGGTGCTGCATCTCGCTGGGGTGCTGGGTCGAGCAATACACGTGCATGCCGCGTCCCTCCTTGGGGATGGCATAGGAGATCTGTCCTTCCAGATAGAACTGTTCCTGCCCGCCCACATCGAACTGCCCGCGCAGCTTGTGCGGTGCCAGCGCCAGCGCCACTGCCGGTTCGCCGCGCGACAGATGCATCGGCGGCAGCACGTAGGATTGCGCCGCATGGGCATCACGCGGGGTCAGGATGGGCGGCAGTTCTTCGTAGTCGATCACGGCCAGGCGGGCCGCGCGGCGGGCCTGGTCATGGCTGTCGGCCACCACGATGAAGACCGGCTGGCCCACGTATTGCACCAGGCCATCGGCCAGTACCGGGTCGTCATGGATGATGGCACCGCATTCGTTCTCGCCCGGAATATCGGCAGCGGTGAAGACGGCACGCACACCGGGGGCAGCCTTGACCTTCTCCAGGTCGATGCCGCGCACCCGCGCATGGGCCTTTTGCGACAGGCCCAGCGCTGCATGCAGGGTGCCGTGCAGCTCGGCGATGTCATCGGTATAGGTGGCTTCGCCGGTCACGTGCAGGATCGCCGATTCATGCGGATGCGGCTTGCCCACGGTGGCCCAGTCCTTGGGCGGCTGCACCAGGGTGTTGAGGAATTGTTCGGTTTGCTTGTTCATGCGGTTCTCCTGCAGGTTCGGTCCAAGGGCTTCACGCGGCGCTGACCGCGAAGGCGCGCACATCCTGGCGTGCCAGGGGCGCATCGGTGCGCGTTTCCAGCCAATAGCGATAGAGCAGGTTTTGCGCCGTGCGCAAGCGATAGGCGGCGCTGGCCCGCATGTCCGACAGCGGTGCGTAATCCTGTGCCAGTGCGGTCATGGCCGCCTGCACTTGCGCTTCGCTCCAGGCGCCGCCCTGCAGCAGCGCTTCCGCGTGGGCCGCACGCTTGGGGGTGGCGGCCATGCCGCCGAAGGCGATGCGCGCCTCGGCGATGGTGTCGCCCTCCATGCGCAGCGCGAAGGCGGCACAGACTGCAGAGATGTCCTGGTCGAAGCGCTTGGAGAGTTTGTAAACCCGGAAGCGTACGTCCTTGCGCGGCAGCGGGATGCGCACGGCCTGCACCACTTCATCGGGCTGCAGGGCCGACTTCTGGTAAGCCAGGTAGAAATCTTCCAGCGGCATGACGCGCTGGCCACGCACGCTGGCCAGCACGATCTGTGCGCCCAGTGCGATCAGCCAGGGCATGGAGTCGCCGATGGGCGAACCGTTGGCGACGTTGCCGCCCAGCGTGCCGGCATTGCGCACGGGCAGGGAGGCGAAGCGCTGCCAGAGTTCCGACAGCTCTTGCGGATAGTGGCGCGCGGCTTCAGCATAGGCCTCTTCCAGCGAGACGCCGGCCCCGATCTCCAGCATGCCGTCCTGCACCTGCATGGCGCGCAGTTCTTCCACGCGGCCAATATAGACGATATCGCCCAGCTCGCGCATCTGCTTGGTCACCCACAGGCCCACGTCGGTGGAGCCGGCCAGGATGCGCGCCTTGGGCAGGTCGGCGCGCAGTTGCACCAGCTGTGCCAGGGTGCGCGGGGCGTGGAAGGTCTGGCCGGCATGCGTGACGGCCAGCGGCGTGTCCTGATCGATGGCGCGCAGGGCAGTCTTGACGGCCTCGCGGTCGAACTCGACCTTGGGCAGTTCGCCCATGCGGCGCGCTGCATCGATGATGGGACGATAGCCGGTGCAGCGGCACAGGTTGCCGGAGAGGGCATCGTCGATCTCGCGCTTGTCGGGCGTGATGCCGTCCTTGTCATGCTTCAGGTACAGGCCCCACAGCGACATCACGAAGCCCGGCGTGCAGAAGCCGCATTGCGAGCCATGGCATTCCACCATGGCCTGTTGCACCGGATGCAGGCAGCCGTCGGACTGCTTCAGGTCTTCGACGGTGAACAAGGCGCGGCCGTCCAGCGTCGGCAGGAATTGGATGCAGGCATTGACCGTCTTCAGTTCCAGCTGGTCATCGCGCAGCTCACCCACGACCACGGTGCAGGCCCCGCAATCGCCTTCGGCACAGCCTTCCTTGGTGCCGGTGCAATGCAGGTCCTCGCGCAGATGCTGCAGAACGGTGCGGGTCGTGGGTTGGCCTGCTACTTCGTGGGTCTGGCCGCGAAAGTAGAACTGGATGGGGCGGGTGGTCTCTGGCATTTGGCTTTACTCGAATTTGGATTGTCTACAAAACAGACTGCTTTATGGCGCGCTCCAGGGCGTATCGTGGGGCGTGCTTCTTGTTGTTGGATCTGCTTTCAGGCGGCACCTCCGCTTGGGGCGGTGGCCGGCCTGTGGTGTCTCCCGTGGCCAGATGGCATTCAAGAAACGTGCCGGGGTCGTCAAAAGAGGAAACCGATTGTCCGCGGATGATTGTTGCGAACGATTGTCGGGTTCCCTCTTGTCACGATCCCGAAGAGGCGGCCGGTTTGTCACCGGGCTGCCTCTTCGATTTTTCCTTTTACTTCATGAGGCCGCTTGGCCGCTCATTCACCGCCGAGGTAGATGATCTTGAACAGGAAGATCGCGGCGATGATCCAGATTACCACTGATACATCCTTCATACGACCCGTCAGCAGCTTCAATCCGGCATAGCTGATGAAGCCCAGTGCCAGGCCATTGGCAATGGAGTAGGTGAAGGGCATCACCAATGCGGTGATCACGGCCGGTACGCATTCGGTGGTGTCTTCCCAGTCGATGTGCACCAGTTCGCGCAGCATCAGGCAGGCCACGAAGAACAGTGCCGGTGCCGTGGCGTAGGCGGGGACCACGCCGGCCAGCGGGGCGATGAACAGGCACAGCAGGAACAGCACGGCAATGGCCACCGCAGTCAGGCCGGTGCGGCCACCGGCCTGCACGCCGGCAGCGCTTTCGATATAGGCGGTGGTGGAGGAGGTGCCCAGCAGGGAGCCGGCGACAATGGCGGTGCTGTCGGCCATGAGGGCCTTGTTCAGGCGTTCCATCTTGCCGTCCTTCATCAGGCCGGCACGGGTGGCCACGCCCATCAGGGTGCCGGTAGCGTCAAACAGCTCGACCAGGAAGAACACCAGCACCACATTCAACAGGCCCATGGAAATGGCCCCCTTGATGTCCAGCTGCAGGAAGGTCGGGGCGATCGAGGGCGGGGCGGCGAAGATGCCGGAGAAATGGTTGCCGCCAAAGACGAAGGACAGCACCGTCACCAGCAGGATGCCGATCAGCAGCGCGCCACGCACCTTCAATCGGTCCAGCGCCACGATGACCAGGAAGCCGATGATGGCCATCACCGGGGCCGGCTGGTGCAGGTCGCCGAGGGTGACGAAGGTGGCCGGGTTGGCAGCGACGATGCCGGCGCTCTTCAGGGAAATGATCGCCAGGAACAGTCCGATGCCGGCCGGGATGGCCGTGCGCAAGGACTGCGGGAAGCTCTTGATGATCAGCTCACGTACCCGCAGCACGCTCACCAGCAAGAACAGGCAGCCCGAAATCAGCACCGCGCCCAGCGCAGCCTGCCACGGGAAACCCATGCCCTTGACCACGGCATAGGCAAAGTAGGCATTCAAGCCCATGCCAGGGGCCAGGCCAATCGGATAGTTGGCATACAGGCCCATGATCAGCGTGCCCACCGCCGCCGCCACACAGGTGGCCACAAAGACCGAGTCCTTGGGCATGCCGGCATCGCCCAAAATGCTGGGGTTGACGAAGATGATGTAAGCCATCGTCAAAAAGGTGGTCAGGCCGGCCAGCAACTCCGTGCGGACGGTGGTGCCGTTCTCTTCCAGGCGGAAGAACTTGTTCAGGGCGTTCATTGTGGGTTGTCTCCGTTTGGTCCGTTTTTATGCGCCGGAAAACTTGCCTGGCATGGGCGCTGTGCATGCGCTTGAGCATGCGTCAGGGCCGGGGGCAGGCAAAAAATGGGCGGTGCTGGTGGGGGTGCTTTTCGCATTGTTTTGGCAGCGTTGCTAATGTCGTTGAATTTCATCTGAGGGATGTAAGGGATGGCACATAGCCATTATTAACCTGGAGTTATAAGTGGGATTTTCGGCGGAAATCAGCGCTGGCGCTGGAGATTGTTGCTGCGCATTGGTGACACGGAGGTATGGAATCTTGTGTTTCGCAGGCGAGATTTTGCCAGTTTTATCTTGCGGGGGCTTTTTGGGGTGGGGTTTGTTGTTTTGGGGAAATTATTTGCTTGCTTGTTTGTTTGATTGCTTGCTTGGGTAGTCTGCACGGAATGCTTTCCTGCGCTCTAGCTTAATTATTTCCTCTCTCCGGGCGGAACGGAGCGCCGGGGGCGGCCCGGCAGCCGCTCACTTTTCTTGTCTCGCCAAGAAAAGTAAGCAAAAGAAGGCGACCCCAAAGAGCCAGCCCTCCTGCGGAGGGTCCCGCCGCAGCGAAGCGAAAAGTGGGAAGGATAGAGTCGCTTCGCTCCCACTATCCTTCTGATCCACTTTTCGCTCCGCTGCGGCGGCTGGCTCTATGGGGACACCCCCCCACGGGCTCGCCTTCGGCCTCGCCTTTTCTCGCTCGCCTGCGGCCTCGCCCTTTCTCGCTCGCCTGCGGCCTCGGCCGTACTCGCCTGCGGCTTCGTCGGCTTTGGTTTTGCCCTTGTTTTATCGACGCCCGTTCGTCCTGAGTAGGCCCGTCAGGGCCGTATCGAAGGCGCACCGTCCCCTGTTTCACACCTTCCGCGCCCGATTCCAGTAATCCTGTTGCCCGTAAACGTCCTTCAAGTAATCAATGAAAAACCGCGTCTTCGCCGGCAAATGCCGCTGCTGCGGATACACCGCCATGATGTCGTAATGCGGCAAAGCATACTCATCCAACACCGTCACCAACTCCCCCGACGCCAACTGCGCCTGGATCTCCCACGTCGACCGCCACGCCAACCCCAACCCTTCACTGGCCCAGCGATGCAACAACTCCCCATCGTTGCAATCCAGATTGCCCTGCACCTTGGCAATCACCGGCTTGCCGTTCTGCTGGAAATACCATCCGCGCTGCTGCCCACCCTGCAAATTGAACGCCAGGCAGTTGTGCTGCGCCAGATCATCCAGCGTGCGCGGAACACCATGACGATGCAAATACTCCGGCGCCGCACACACCACCCGCCGGTTGCTCGCCAACCGCACCGCCACAAAGCTCGGCTCAATCGCCCCCCCAATGCGGATGCCCAGGTCATACCCCTCGCGCACCAGATCGACCACGCGATCCGTCAGATTGAATGAAATCTGTACCTCCGGATGCGCCGCCAAAAACGCCGGCGCATGCGGCGCCACATGCAGCCGCCCATACGCCGCCGGGGTCGAGACCACCAGGTGGCCCGTGGCCTTGTGGCGCCCCTCGGCAATGCTCTTCTCGGCCGTGTCCATCTGCTCCAGCAACTTGCGGCAATGATCCAGGAACACGCTGCCCTGCTCCGTCAACGTCAAATGCCGCGTCGTGCGATGCATGAGCTTGGTGCCCAAACGCTTCTCCAACGCATCAATGCGCCGCCCCATCATCACCGGCGTCACCTTGTCTTCCAGTGCCGCCGCCGCCAGGCTGCCCTTGTCCACCACCAGCACGAATGCTTCGATCTGCTTGAGTTTGTCCATCAATCCCTCCCGGCCTGAGTGTAATTCAATACTTTTTGGATGTTTCCATACTTTTGCTCAGTAATCAGTGGACTGTGATGATACTTATCATCCGGATTTGTAATGACTAGCATGGCCTCCAGCGATCACACATCCACCAACGGACATCCTGGAGAACGAGCATGGCAAAGATGAGAGCAGTCGACGCGGCAGTGCACGTATTGGTCAAGGAAGGCTGCCTGCAAGCCTTCGGCGTGCCCGGCGCCGCCATCAATCCCTTCTACTCGGCATTGAAGAAACACGGCGGCATCAGCCACATCCTCGCCCGCCATGTGGAGGGCGCCTCCCACATGGCCGAAGGCTATACCCGCGCCAAGGCCGGCAACATCGGGCTGTGCATCGGTACCTCGGGGCCGGCCGGGACCGACATGATCACCGGGCTCTATTCCGCCCAGGCCGATTCCATCCCCATCCTCTGCGTCACCGGCCAGGCCCCCCGCGCCCGGCTCTACAAGGAAGACTTCCAGGCCGTCGACATCGAATCCATCGCCAAGCCCGTCACCAAATGGGCCGTGACCGTGCGCGAACCAGCCCTGGTGCCGCGCGTGTTCCAGCAAGCCTTCCACCTCATGCGCTCCGGCCGCCCCGGCCCGGTCCTGATCGACCTGCCCTTCGATGTGCAGATGGCCGAGATCGATTTCGATCCCGATACCTACGCGCCGCTCCCGGTCTATCGTCCCGCCGCCACCCGCGCCCAGATCGAGAAGGCCTTCGACATGCTTAACGCGGCCCAGCGTCCGCTGCTGACCATCGGCGGCGGCGTGGTCAACGCCGATGCGGCCGCACTGGCGGTGGAGTTCGCCGAGCTCACCGGCATCCCCGTGATTCCGACCCTCATGGCCTGGGGCGCCATTGCCGACGACCACCCGCAGATGGCCGGCATGGTCGGCCTGCAAACCAGCCACCGCTACGGTAACGCGACCCTGCTGGCCTCGGACTTCGTGCTCGGCATCGGCAACCGCTGGGCCAATCGCCATACCGGTTCCATCGATGTCTTCACCAAGGGCCGTACCTTCGTCCACGTCGATATCGAACCGACCCAGATCGGCCGCGTCTTCGGTCCGGATTACGGCATCGTCAGCGATGCCGGTGCCGCGCTGAAACTCTTCGTCGAAGTGGCCAAGGAGTGGAAGACCGCCGGCCGCCTGCCCGACCGTTCTGCCTGGCTGGCCGAATGCCAGCAGCGCAAGAAGTCGCTGCAGCGGCGCACCCACTTCAATGACACGCCCGTCAAGCCGCAACGCGTGTATGAGGAAATGAACCGCGCCTTCGGCCGTGAGACCTGCTATGTGGCGACCATCGGTCTGTCGCAGATCGCGGCCGCGCAATTCCTGCACGTCTATCGCGATCGCCATTGGATCAACTGCGGCCAGGCCGGGCCGCTGGGCTGGACCATTCCTGCCGCACTGGGTGTGGTGGCGGCCGATCCGCAGAAGAAGGTGGTGGCCATCTCGGGCGACTATGACTTCCAGTTCATGATCGAGGAACTGGCCGTGGGCGCGCAGTTCAAGCTGCCTTACCTGCACGTGCTGGTCAACAACTCCTACCTCGGCCTGATCCGCCAGGCGCAGCGCGGTTTCGACATGGATTACTGCGTGCAGCTGGCCTTCGAGAACATCAACGCCCCCGAACTGAACGGCTATGGCGTGGACCACGTGGCCGTGGTCGAGGGCCTGGGCTGCAAGGCCATCCGCGTCACCGATCCCAATGCCATCCAGGATGCCTTCGTCCAGGCCCAGCGCTGGATGGCCGAATACCGCGTGCCGGTGGTGGTGGAAATCATCCTCGAACGCGTCACCAATATCGCCATGGGCACCGAGATCGATGCCATCAATGAATTCGAACCCCTGGCCGAGCGCGCCGATGATGCGCCCACTGCCATCAGCCTGCTCGACTGAAAACCAAGGAGACTCGCATGACCCAACTCGCCGCCAATCTCACCATGCTGTTTACTGAACAGCCTTTCCTGGAACGCTTCCAGGCCGCATCGCAGGCCGGCTTTCGTTCAGTGGAATTCCTCTTCCCCTACGCCTTCGCGCCGGAACAGATCGCCGATCAATTACGCACGCATCGCCTGCAACTCGTGCTGCACAACCTCCCGGCCGGCAACTGGGACGCCGGTGAACGCGGCATCGCCTGCCATCCCGATCGCGTGGCGGAGTTTCGTGCCGGGGTCGATGAGGCGATCCGCTATGCCCGCGCGCTGGAGGTGCCGCAACTCAACTGCCTGGTCGGCATCCTGCCGCCGGGCGTCTCGCGCGAAGCGGCGCGCGAGGTGCTGGTCGGCAATTTGAAATACGCGGCCACGCGCCTGAAGGAGCAGGGCATCCGTCTGCTGATCGAGCCGATCAATCACTTCGACATTCCCGGCTTCTTCCTCAACACCACGCGCCAGGCGGTGGAGCTGATCCTGGCCACGGGCTCGGACAATCTCTTCGTGCAATACGACATCTATCACATGCAGCGCATGGAGGGCGAACTGGCCAACACGCTCAAGGCCAACCTATCCCTGATCGGCCACGTGCAGCTGGCCGACAACCCCGGACGCGGTGAACCCGGCAGCGGCGAGATCAATTACCGCTACCTGTTCAACTGGCTGGAGGCCATCGGCTATCGCGGCTGGATCGGCTGCGAATACAAACCGCAGGCCGGGACCGTTGCAGGACTGGGCTGGATCGCGCAACACGGATTGCAGACAGCCTGAACACATGACAGCAGGATTTCATCTTTCTTGAGGAGACACAGCATGGCAAAAGTTGGATTCATCGGCCTGGGCATCATGGGCGCACCCATGGCGGAAAACCTGCAGAAGGGCGGCCACAAGCTCTACCTGCACGACCAGAAAAATCCCCCGGCGCCCTTGCTGGAGGGCGGGGCCACCGTCTGCACGTCGGGTGCGGAAGTGGCGCGGCGCGCTGACATCGTCATCGTCATGGTGCCGGATACGCCCCACGTGCAGGCCGTTCTCTTCGGCGAGAAGGGCGTGGCCGAAGGCCTGTCGCCGGGCAAGATCGTGGTGGACATGAGCTCCATCTCGCCCATCGCCACCAAGGAGTTCGCGCAGAAGATCAATGCGCTCGGTTGCCAATATCTGGACGCGCCGGTCTCGGGCGGTGAAGTGGGCGCCAAGGCGGCCTCGCTCACCATCATGGTCGGCGGTTCGGAATCGGCCTTCAACGATGTCAAGCCGCTGTTCGAACTGATGGGCAAGAACATCACCCTGGTCGGCGGCAACGGCGATGGCCAGACCACCAAGGTCGCCAACCAGATCATCGTGGCCCTGAACATCCAGGCCGTGGCCGAGGCCTTGCTCTTCGCCTCCAAGGCCGGGGCCGATCCGGCACGGGTGCGGCAGGCGCTCATGGGTGGATTTGCCTCCTCGCGCATCCTTGAAGTGCACGGCGAGCGCATGGTCAAACGGACTTTCGCGCCGGGCTTCCGCATCGAGCTGCACCAGAAGGATTTGAACCTGGCCCTGCAAGGCGCCAAGGCACTGGGCATCAGCTTGCCCAATACTGCCGCGGCCCAGGAGCTGATGAACGCCTGCGCCGCCAATGGACTGGCGGGGATGGATCACTCGGCGCTGTGCCGGGCGGTGGAGATCCTGTCCAATCACGAGATCGCCAAGGCCTGAGCGAATGATGATGTCAATGTGAAGTGAGACTGCGCGTATTTCGCCTCGGCTTCACTTCACATCCCGTTCGGACTGAGTAGCCGCGCATGCGGCGTATCGAAGGCGCACAGACGACTGCGCGCCTTCGATACGATCCTGCGGATCTACTCAGTCCGAACGGTTTTTTTGTATCCAACCAGAACAAGAGGTTTTCCATGCGCCGACTACGCCAGGCCAAAATCGTCGCCACCCTCGGTCCCTCCAGCGCCACGCCGGAGATGATCCGCGCGCTCTTCGACGCCGGTGCTGACGTATTTCGTTTCAACTTCAGTCACGGCAGCCACGCCGATCATCACGCGCGTTACCAGATCGTGCGCCAGGTGGAGCGCGAAGTCGGCCGCCCCATCGGCGTGCTGGCCGACCTGCAGGGCCCCAAGCTGCGCATAGGCCAGTTTGCCGGGGGCAGGACAGTGCTGCAAACCGGGCAGGTGTTCACCCTCGACCGTGATGCCTCTCCTGGCGACCAGCGCCGCGTCTGCCTGCCCCATCCTGAATTGTTCGAGGCCATTCAAGCCGGACAAAGCCTGCTCATCGATGACGGCAAGCTGCGCCTGCAGGTAGAAGCCAGCGATGGCCATGCCATTCGCACGCGCGTGGTCAATGGCGGCGTGGTCTCCGATCGCAAGGGCGTCAATGTGCCCGATGCGGTCTTGCCGATTCCGGCGCTCACCGCCAAGGACCGCCGTGATCTGGACTTCGCGCTGGAGATGGGCGCGGACTGGATCGCGCTGTCCTTCGTGCAGCGCCCCGAGGATGTGCTGGAGGCGCGGGCGCTGGTGGCGGGCCGCGCGGCCATCCTCTCCAAGCTGGAGAAACCGGCCGCGCTGGAGCGGCTCGATGAGATCGTGGCAGTGTCGGACGCCATCATGGTGGCGCGCGGCGACCTCGGTGTGGAGCTGCCGCCGGAGTGCGTGCCGGGCACGCAAAAGCGCATCCTGCGCGCCTGCCGCCAGCAGGGCAAGCCCATCGTGATCGCCACGCAAATGCTGGAATCGATGATTGTCGCACCGGTACCCACGCGGGCCGAAGTCTCGGATGTGGCCAGTGCCATCTATGATGGATCGGATGCGGTGATGCTGTCGGCCGAGTCGGCCAATGGCAGCTATCCCTTGCAGGCGGTCACGATGATGGACCGGGTGATTGCGGAGGTGGAGAAGGATCCGCTGTATCGCACCCTGATGCAGGCGCAATACGCGACCCCCGAACGCAACCGGCCCGACGCCATCTGCGCGGCGCTGCGTGACGTCACCGGCATCCTTGGGGCGAGCGCCACCGTGACCTATACCAGCTCGGGGCATACCAGCCTGCGCGCGGCGCGCGAACGTCCTGCTGCGCCCATTTTGAGCATCACGCCGCAACTGGCCACGGCGCGGCGGCTGGCGCTGGTGTGGGGCGTGCATTCCACCATCAGCGAAGCCGTGCATGACGAACGCCAGATGGTCAGCGCGGCCTGCCAGGCGGCGGTGCGCGAAGGGTTTGCGCGCAAGGGAGACCAGATCGCGATCACCGCAGGCATGCCCTTCGGGCAGCCGGGCAGTACGAATCTGTTGCGGGTGGCGGAGGTGTGGGGGTAGGGGGCGACACAATGAAAACGGCCCCTTGCGACGTTCTGGAGGAAGAGCGTCACAAGGGGCCGTGCTTCATCGAGCCGGCTTACTTTGATTCAGCCAGCTTGCTTTCCTTGACGCCGGCCTGTCCTTCTTCTTCATCGACCAGGTGCAACTTGTTGCGCGCCATCAGGATACCCATCTTCACTTCCTGCCAGATATAGGTCAGTACGCCCGGCTTGGCATCGATCTCCAGCGTTTCGGTATTTTCGGCGGTGGAGGTGATGACGTGCTTGCCAGGCGTCAGCTCCTTGTAGAGATAAGTGTGTGCAGCCGTGCGGCCCAGTGGCGCGCCATCTACCGCGACATCCATGCGCACGGCCGCGCCCATGGTTTCATTGCGATAGATGTAGACGGCACTCTTGTCCTTGTCGATCTTGAATTCCTTGAGTTGTGCATCCTTGGCCGGATCGGCCATGGGCACGGCGCAACCGGACAGCGCTGAGACCAGCGCGAGACTGAACAGCATGACTTTCATTGGTTTTCCCCTTGGGTTGTGATGGCGATGTTTTTCTTGCTTCTTATTTCTGGATGGCGCCCGCTTTGGCGGAGCCATTCGTCTCGATCTTCTTGTCGATCACGGTATGCGTTTGTTCTTCCTCGATCCATACCGCGGAATAATCTTCGCCCAGTTCCCCCTTGACCACGTAGACCTTGCCGGCTTCCGGCGTGAACTGGACCTTGCCCTCAACGCGATAGACAGGATTGGTCAAGGCCAGGATGGGCGCGGCATATTGCGTCTCGCCGCGAATGCCCAAGGTGGTGGGTTGGATCGGGAAATCGTGGCTGATCAGGTAGACACGCATGAACAAAAACTTGCCCTGGTTCTCCGCACGCGTACGCATGGGGGAAGTGAGGACTGACTCGCCATCAACGGTATCGATGTAGAAGATATCGGCTTTTTGGGACGAGTGGCGCTTGGTCGAGTCCTTGATGGTTGCCTTCGGCCCCTGATAGTTTTCCGGCAGCGTCTGCTTGAGACTTGCGCAGCCTGTCAATGCGATGGCCGTGGCCAAAGCCAATCCAGTCAATCTCATTTTTCCCCTGACATCTGTGTTGTTGAATGTCGTATTTTTCTACTTCTTCATTTTTCGCCACTGCCCTGCGCTCTCGACGCAGCTCAGCAATGACGGGAGGAATAATAATCCATCTTGCAAGACTTGTCAGGGCACCGCTTGCACCTGCGCCGGTTGCAGAGGATCGTGGCGAACCGGCGTTGCGCTCCCCGAGCCTCACGCATCAAGCCTGAACACTTCCACCGCCTCCTGCAACTGTCCGGCCTGATGGCGCATGGCCTGGGCAGCTGCGGCTGCTTCTTCCACCAGCGCCGCATTCTGCTGGGTCGATTCGTCCATGAGGGTGATGGCGCGGTGGATCTCTTCGATGCCGCTGCTCTGTTCCCGGCTGGCCGCGCTGATTTCAGTAATGATGGCGTTGACCCGCTGCACGCTCTGCACCACCTCATGCATGGTGCTGCCGGCCTGCTGTACCAGCGTGGCGCCGCTGTCGATGCGGCCCACCGAATCGTTGATCAGCTCCTTGATTTCACGGGCGGCGGTGGCGCTGCGTTGTGCCAGTGACCGCACTTCGGAGGCCACCACTGCGAAGCCGCGTCCCTGTTCGCCCGCGCGCGCCGCCTCCACGGCCGCATTCAGGGCCAGGATGTTGGTCTGGAAGGCAATCCCATCAATGACGCTGATGATGTCCACGATCTGGCGCGAGGAGGCATTGATGTCGGCCATCGTCCTGACCACCTGCTCCACCACCTCACCGCCCTGCACCGCAATGTGCGAAGCATTCCCGGCCAGCTCGGTGGCCTGGCGGGCATTGTCGGCGTTCTGCCTGACGGTGGAGGTCAGTTCTTCCATGGCGGCAGCGGTCTCTTCGATGGAGCCTGCCTGCTGCTCGGTACGCGCCGACAGGTCCAGGTTGCCGCTGGCGATTTCTTCAGCAGCATGATGGATGGTGTCGGTGCCAAGGCGCACGCGGCTGACGATGTTGCGCAGGTTGTCGTTCATCAGCTTCAAGGCCATCATCAGTTCGCCTGTCTCGTCCCGTGAGCTCACCTCGACCCGCGCCGACAAGTCGCCTTGCGCCACCCGCCGCGCCACGTCCACCGCATTGACCAGCGGCCGCGCAATGCTGCGCGAGACCAGCCATGCCACGCCCGCCGCCAGCAGCAGGGCAGCCAGCGCCAGGCCGTTGATGATGTTGCGAGCGCTGGCGGAGTCCTGGGTGGCGGCCTCGCCGGCTGCATCCATCAGGCCGCCCTGGTAGTCGAACATGACATCGAGCGCGATGAAGTACTTGATCTGTACCGGCATGAATTGCTGCGGCAGGTATTGTTTGGCCTCGTCCACCTGGCCCGCCAGTGCCAGGGCCAGGAGCTTGTCGCGCGCCGGTACGTAGGCCTGGCGCGCGGTCATGGCAGCCTCGACGTAGCGCTTGTCTTCTTCGGACCGCGCTACCTCCTTGAGCCTGGCCAGCGACTCGTTCATCTTGCGGTCCGCTGCGGTGGCGTCGGCGACCAGGGCCTTGATGCGTTGCGGATCATCAGTGAGCAGGATGTCGCGGATGTCGAGCGCGATCTTGTTGACCTGGATCTGTACCGTGTTGGCCATCACCGTCTTGGGGTAGCGGTCCTTGACGATCAGGCCGATCCCGTCGGCCAGTCGCCCCAGTTGAAGATTGCCCAGTACCGCAATGGCCAGCAACAGCACCATGACGGCACCGAAAGCCAGCGCCAGTCGCGCCCCTATTTTCATGTCTGCAATACGCATGCTGCTTTTCCCTTTGCCCATGTCAGCGCGCCGCTTCGGCCAGCTGGTACGCGAGATGATTGTGCCGCTCCAGCACCGCCCCCAGGTCAATGGTGGTGAGCTGTCCCTCGCGCACGATCACGCGGCCGTTGATGATGCTGGTGTTCACGTTGGCCGGGGTGCAGAAAACGAGTGCGGCCACCGGATCATGCAGTGCGCCGGCAAAGGCGATCTGGCGCGTGTCGAACATCACGACGTCGGCGGACATGCCGGGCTTGAGCGCGCCGATGTCGTCGCGATTCAATACCTTGGCACCGCCCAGGGTGGCCACTTCCAGCGCCTGCCGCGCGGTCATGGCGTCGGGGCCGAAGCCGACCCGTTGCAGCAGCATGGCCTGGCGGACTTCGCCCAGCATGTGGGCACTGTCATTGGACGCACTGCCGTCCACGCCCAGGCCGACCGGTACGCCCGCATCCAGCATCTTGCGGATGGGCGCAATGCCGGAGGCCAGCCGCATGTTGGAACAGGGACAGTGCGCCACGCCCGTGCCGGTGCGGGCAAACAGGTCGATGCCATGCTCGTCGAGCTGCACGCAGTGGGCGTGCCAGACGTCGTGGCCGACCCAGCCGCAATCTTCGGCATATTCCGCCGGCGTCATGTTGAATTTCTCGCGGCTGTAGGCAATGTCGTTGACGTTCTCGGCCAGGTGCGTGTGCAGCGATACGCCATAGTGACGCGCCAGGTCGGCGGCCTCGCGCATCAGGTCGCGTGAGACCGAGAAGGGGGAGCAAGGGGCGACGACGATGCGCTGCATGGCGTGGCGCTGGCTGTCGTGGTAAGTCTCGATGAGGCGTTGTGTGTCCTTGAGGATCGCAGGCTCTTCTTCCACCACACGGTCCGGCGGCAATCCTCCCTTGGACTGGCCTACGCTCATGGCACCTCGCGCTCCGTGGAATCGCATGCCGATCTGGGCCGCAGCCTCCAGGCTGTCGTCCAGGCGGGTCTGGTTGGGGTAGATGTAGAGGTGGTCGCTGCTGGTGGTACAGCCCGACAGGATCAACTCGGCCATGGCCGTCAGCGTCGATACCCGGATCATCTCCGGCGTCAGGCCCGCCCAGATCGGATACAGATTGGTCAGCCAGTTGAACAGCTCGCCATTCTGCGCGCTAGGGATCGCACGCGTCAGGCTCTGGTACATGTGGTGGTGCGTGTTGATCAGGCCCGGGATGACCACGTGATGGCTGGCATCAATGACCTCGTCCGCCTCTTGCGGCAGATCTTCCGTCTTGCCGACCTGCTCGATGACCTTGCCCCTGATGTAAAGCGCACCATCGGCGATCTCTTCACGGCCCTCGTTCATCGTGACCAGGACGCGCGCGTTCCTGATCAACAGCGTCTTGCCTGTTGCTTGCTCTTGCATGATGTTGGACTCCTTCTTGGCTTCCTTGTTGATGTGTTTGACTTGCGGGTCGGCGCAGGTGACAGGGGGGGAGTCCCTTTCTTGCCCTATTAACGACTGCGACGGGTGGGGTTGTTGGGAGGGTTTAGGTCCGTTTAATGCTGGTTTTGTTTTGCGTTAAGGTTTGCTTAATGCTGGTGTTTTCGTGTTGTTGAGCTTTGGGTAGTCTGCACGGAATTTCTTCCTGCGCTCTAGCTTAATTACTTTCTCTCTCCGGGCGGAACGGAGCGCCGGGAGCGGCCCGGCAGCCGCTTACTTTTCTTGTCTCGCCAAGAAAAGTAAGCAAAAGAAGGCGACCCCAAAGAGCCAGCCCTCCTGCGGAGGGTCCCCGCCGCAGCGAAGCGAAAAGTGGGAAGGATAGAGTCGCTTCGCTCCCACTATCCTTCTGATCCACTTTTCGCTCCGCTGCGGCGGCTGGCCCTATGGGGCCAACACCAACTCGGGCTCGCCTGCGGCATCGCCCTTGTCTTGCTCGCCTGCGGCTTCGGTCGTACTCGCCTGCGGCTTCGTCCGGACCTGTGCTGCAAATTCCCGTTCGGACTGAGTAGCGGCACAGCCGCGTATCGAAGACGCGCAGAACGCTAAATCATATAAATCATTAACGCTTCGCCTCAAAACTGCGCAGGAAATCCAGCAAAATCTGCCCCGATACCTCCGCATCATCCGCCGTCATCGTCTCCAGCGGATTGTGGCTGATGCCTCCATTGCCACATCGCGTAAACAACATGCAGACATCCGTCAGCTTGGCTATCGCCATCGCATCATGCCCAGCCCCCGACGCCAGCTCAAACGGCGTCACGCCGGCACGCTCCGTCGCGGCACGCAACTGATCCATCAGCCACGGCGCACACGGCGCAGCCGCTGCGCTCAAGGTCTCCTCCAGCTTGAAATCAATGCTGCGCCGGCCACAGATCTCCTCGATCTTGCCCAGGATGTCCTTCACCGCCGCCATACGCACCTCATCCACCGCCGCACGTATGTCCAGCGACAACTGGCACGCACCCGGAATCACATTCGTCGATCCGCGCGGTACCTGCAATTGCCCCACCGTGCCCACCAGCGCCGCATGCTGATCCTGCGAACAACGCTGCTCCACATAAAGGATGATCTCGGCCGCCGCTGCCGCCGCATCCTTGCGCATGTCCATCGGCGTGGTACCCGCGTGGCTGGCCACTCCCTTCAACTCCACCAGATAGCGCGAACTGCCCGCAATCGAAGTGACAATGCCCACCGGCAAATCACGATTGAGCAATACCGGTCCCTGCTCGATGTGTACCTCCACATAGCCCAGGATGTCGGCCGGATCACGCGCAATCTGCGGGATGGCCGCCACATCATGGCCCGCCTGGGTGATCACCTCGCGCATGCTGATGCCATCCTTGTCCTGCAGGTCCAGCAGTTTCATGTCGAAATGGCCGGTCACCGCATTGCTGCCCAGGAAGGTGCTCTTGAAACGCACGCCTTCTTCTTCCGAAAATCCAATCACCTCGAAATGGAAAGGCAAGGTCTCGCCACGTTCATGCAAATGCTTCACCACCGCAATGGGCAGCAAGATTCCCTCGCGCCCATCGTACTTGCCGCCATTGCGCACCGTGTCGTAGTGCGAACCGGTGAGCAAGGTCCTGGCCTGCGGATCCGTGGAAAGATAACGCCCCACCACGTTGCCCACAGCATCGATATGCACATGCATGCCCGCCTCGCGCATCCACTGCGCAATCTGCTGGGCAGTACGCTGGTGCGTCTCGGTGAGATAAGTACAGGTGAGCGCGCCTTCGTCTTCCGACAGGGCGCCGATTTCTTCAGCCCACTGCATCACCGTGGCCCCCATCGCCGGGCGATAGCCCAGCAGGTCGTTGATGCGCATCTCGGCAATGCGGCCGATCTGGCGCAGGGCTTCACGCACTTCGTCTTCCGGCTGGTTGCGCAGGCGGCGCGCAAACGTGGCGATGATCTGCTGGCGCGTCAGGCCCGCACCAGTAGGACCCTTCACCGCCAGGATGAAGGGAAAACCGAACTTCGCGTTGTAGTCGGCATTGAGCTGTTGCAGCCGGGCAAATTCTTCCGGGCTGCACAGGTTCAATCCAGCCTTGGCCTGCTCACCCGTGGACTCGGCCGTCAGCTCGCCGGCAATCGCGGCGCGGCCAGCCAGTTCGGGGTGGGCGCGGATCAGGCCCAGTTGCTCGGCGCGGCTGGCGTCGGTCACGACCTTGTGCAAGGCCAGCTTGAAGGCGGTGAGATTGCGGAAGGGACGCTGCAGCGCCGCCCGCTCGGGAATCCAGGGAGAGTGCTCGTAAATGCCGTGCAGGGCGGCGATGAAGGCCGAAGTCTCGGCTGCGTTCAGGTGTTCCAGTGTCGTCGTCATGTGCTGGCCGGTCGGCTCGCCGCCGGCTCCCTCGCTGTGTTCATGGGTGATGCCGCAAAGCCGACGCCGACATCCCTCATGAAAATCAGGATTGTCGGCACCGATTGTTGTCTGCGGCTGTCGTCTCACGGTCTGCGCCAAAGCCCGCCCGGTGCGGTCTGCAGCGCAGATGAGACTTTAAAACATCTTGGCCCGGATGGCATCAACGGTTTCATCTGGGCCGTATGCGCAGCGGCATATCTCGCCGCACCCGCTTCAGTGATCCGAACTCTGCGCCGCCGCCACCGCATAGCGGGCCACGTCCTCTTCACTGCCCCGGCCATTGAAGAACAGGTTCAATCCGACCGCCATGGCCGAGGCCAGCAGGATGCCGCTGTGGAAGATGGTGCCCAGCAGATGCGGCATCTTGTCGAAGAAGGTCGGCGCAACGATGGGGATCATGCCCACGCCAATGCTGATGGCGACGATGAAGAGATTGTTGCGGTTGCCGTGGAAATCGACCTTGGACAGGATCTTGATGCCGGTCGCCGCCACCATCCCGAACATCACGATGCCGGCACCGCCCAGCACGAATTGCGGAATCGACGCGGCCACGTGCGCCATCTTGGGGAACAGGCCAAACGCAATCAGGATCACCCCGGCCGCCACACAGACGAAACGGCTGCGAATGCCGGTCACGCCCACCAGCCCGACGTTCTGCGAGAAGGAGGTGTAAGGGAAGGTGTTGAAGAGACCGCCGATCACCGTGCCCAGGCCATCCACGCGCAAGCCGCTGGCCAGCGTGCGGTCGTCGATGCGGCGGCCGACGATGTCGCCCAAGGCCATGAACATGCCGGTCGATTCGATCATCGTCACGATCATCACCAGGCACATGCTGATGATGGAGGCAATGTCGAATTGCGGCAGCCCATAGTGAAAGGGCTGGATGAAGGCGAACCAGTCCGCCGCATCCAGCCCGTCAAAGCTGATCTTGCCCAAGGCAAAGGCAATCACGAAACCGACCACCATGCCCATCAACACTGAGATGTTGGAGATGAACCCCCGCGTGTACTTGGTGATGAGCAGGATCGAGACCAGCACCACCGCCGCAATCGAGAGCGACAGCGGCGAGCCGTAGTCGGGATTGGGGACTTTCACGAAGACCCCGTCGACCAGCTTGCCGATCACCGGCTGTCCACCTGCGGCCCAGTTGATGCCCACGCCCATGAGCGAGACGCCGATCACCGTGATGACAGTGCCGGTGACCACCGGCGGAAAGTAACGCATGAGCTTGCTCATGTAGGGCGAGGCGAGGATGCAGAATACGCCCGAAGCAATCACCGCCCCGTAGATATGCAGGATGTTCAGCTGCGGATTGTTGGCCATGGCCACCATCGGCCCCACGGCGGCAAAGGTCACGCCCATCATGACGGGCATGCGGATGCCGAATTTCCAGAGGCCGGCACTCTGGATGATGGTCACCAGCCCGCAGCAGAACAGGTCGGCACTGATGAGGTAGGCGATCTCGGACTTGGGCAGGTTGAGCGCACCACCGATGATGAGCGGCACGGCAATCGCACCGGCATACATCACCAGCACGTGCTGCATGCCGAGGGCAAAGAGCTTGAATACGGGTAGGCGTTCATCCACCGGATGGCGAGTGGCTTGCATGGGATTGTCTCCTGGTATTTTTTATCGATGGAACCTGGCATGTGACCGCGCCGCCGTGATCATTCTGAGAGGGTGGCGTGCCTTGCCGCTTGAAGGTGGTTCCGGCCCAGTACCGTGCTCCGCGTCTTGGTGGGGCTTGTGTGCGGATGCCGGTCTGATGCTGGCGATACTAATGCAATCCTGGGAGTGCGATATATAAGCCCCGGCATACCGGCTGGCGCGCCGCCGATATATGCCGGAATGCCCGTTTCCTTTGCCGGAGCGGCCCGGCACCGGCTCAGGCGCGGCCCTGCGCCATCATCTTGGCCGCCGCGCTGACCTGGGCGCGCAGCCATTTGTGCTCGGTGGCCTGGTGCACCCGCTCGTGCCACAGCTGGTAAAAACGCAGCGGCGGGAACTTGATGGGTACCGTATAGCTTTTCAGGCCCAGGAGTTTTTCGTAGAAGCTGGCGAACTGCTGGCCGGCCGTCAGCACCAGGTCGGTCTGCGCCACCATGTAGGGCAGCATGCGGAAGTGCGCTGATTCGACCACCACGTTGCGATGCAGGTTCTGCTTTTCGAGGAAGGTATCGATGGTGCCGTGATAGCCGGGCAGGATCTGCGAGGGCGCGGCGTGCGGCAGCGAGAGATAGTCCTCGATGCTCATGGCGTCGCGCGCGGTGCGCTTGGCGTAGGCACAGTCGGCGCGCATCAGGCAGACGATGGGGTCGTCAAACAGCTTTGACAGGTGCAAATGCGCAGGCGGCTCGTCCCAGTTGGCAATCACCAGGTCCAGTTCCCCGTCCGACAGCAGGCGCACGTAATCGGTATCCGGACCCAGCGCGTGGATGACGATGCGGCTGCGCGGCGACTCGCGCCGCAGGCGGGCGATCACTTCGGTGAAGAAGGGCGTGTTCATGTAATCGGGCGCGGCGATGTGGAAGGTACGCTCTTCCTCCTGTGGCACGAAAGCAGTCTTGGGCACGAACAGGCGCTCGGTTTCGTCGAGGATGCGCTTGGCGGGTTTCAAGAGGCTCTCGCCATGCTGGGTCGGCACCATGCCGCGCGCGCCGCGCACCAGCAGCGGGTCGCCGGTCAGTTCGCGCAGCTTGCGCAGCGAGGCTGAAATCGAGGGCTGCGGCTGGTTCAGTTTCAGGGCGACCCGCGATACATTCTTCTCGCAGAGCAGGAGATAGAGGATGCGGATGAGGTGGATGTCGAGATGGTCAGGCAGCCTGGACATGGGAATGTCTCCGGGGTCTTGTGGTGCGGGGCAGGTGACGGTTTTTCGTTCACTCTGGGGCGGCTGCATCGGGGGCAGGCGCATTATCGTTGTCTTGTGCCGGGCCGGCTCGGGCGGCGGCCTGGCGTGATGCGAGCGCAAGCGTCCCACATCCAGGGGGCATTTTTGTATATCGTCATTCGTATGTCAAATATACGTTGATGACCATGTTTTGCGTGACCCTCACGTTTATCTTTCCTGCAACCGTCCCGCATCAGCAGGATGGCCAAAAAAACAGATGGCATCAGCCATCGGGTCGTAGCGGCAGCACGACGGGAGACCAGCCAGGGCGCCATCAAGGCGCCTGCGCTTCCCGGCGCGCGGGAAGCCTTCACTCCACTCATCCAGTTGCAGCCTTGGTACACGCAGGGCGGTGGGAAGACTTCCATGGCGGCCCATTCCTGAGGCAATGCCTCGCCTGTCCGGAGTAGGTCGCGGTGGCGGACAGCAATCCTGCGTGGGGAAGACATGGAAGCACTCCTGGTTTCATATGGCATCGACTGGGCCAACCTGCTGGTCCGCTGGCTGCACCTGATCACGGGCATCGCCTGGATCGGTGCCTCGTTCTATTTCGTCTGGCTGGACAACTCCATCCGCCCGCCCAAGCCGGGCAGCGACCTGGAGAAGAAGGGCGTCTCCGGCGAGCTGTGGGCCGTGCACGGCGGCGGTTTCTACAATCCGCAAAAGTATCTGGTCGCGCCGGCCGAGCTGCCGGAAGAACTCCACTGGTTCAAGTGGGAGGCCTATGCCACCTGGATCACCGGTGTGGCCATGCTGTTCATCGTGTATTACTTCAATGCCTCGGCCATGATGGTGGACAAGTCGGTGGCCAACCTCACCGGGCCGGAAGCCGTCGGTGTGGGCATCGGTACCCTGGTGCTGGGCTGGATCGTCTACGACCTGCTGTGCAAGTCGCCGCTGGGCAAGCGCGAAGGGCTGCTGGGGCTGGTGATGTTCGTCTTCATCGTGGCGGTGGCCTATCTGCTCACGCACCTGCTGTCGGGCCGCGCGGCGTATATCCACGTGGGCGCGATGATCGGCACCATCATGGTGGGCAATGTGCTCATGGTCATCATCCCCGGCCAGCGCAAGCTGGTGGAGGCGATGAAGGCCGGCCGCTCGCCCGACCCCATCCACGGCCGCAAGGGCAAGCAGCGCAGCGTGCACAACAACTACTTCACGCTGCCCATCCTCTTCATCATGATCAGCAACCACTATGCGATGACCTACACGCATGCCCATAGCTGGCTGGTGCTGGCGGCGATCATGGCGGCCGGTGTGCTGATTCGTCACTTCTTCAATTTGCGGCACAAGGGCAAGGTGTCGGTGGGCTATCCAATCGCCGGTGTGGCCCTGCTTCTGGCGGTGGCCGTGGCGATTGCGCCGCGTCCCGTGGCACCTGCTGCCTCCGCAGGTGAGGGCGCAGCGCCGGTGGCCGCTGCCGCACCGGACTTTGCCCGCATCCAGGCCATCGTCACCCAGCGTTGCGCCAGCTGCCATTCGGACAAGCCGACCCAGGCCGGCTTCGCCACCGCACCAGCCGGGATGATGCTGCAAACGCCCGAGCTGATTCATCAGCACGCGGCCAAGATCTTCCAGCGCGCCGTCCAGACCAAGGACATGCCGCTGGCCAACATGACCCAGATGACCGATGCGGAACGCGCCGAGCTGGCCGCATGGTTCCAGGCTGGGGCCAAGTAATCGCACCCGATTCCATCAGAGAGCACTCATGCAAACCATTACCATCGACGGATTCAATCTCACCGCCGCGCAAGTTGTCAGCGTGGCTCGTGCGCCTCACCTGAAAGTGGCGCTGGCCGATTCTTCGCGTGCCGCCCTCAAGCAAAGCCGCGACTACATCGAATCGACCTGGATGCACGATGAAGCGCCCATGATGTACAGCTTCAATACCGGCGTGGGCCTGCTCAAGGACACCCGCATCAAGGTCGAGCATATCGAGCTGTTCCAGACCCAGCTGATCCGCGCGCACAGTGCGGGCATCGGCGAGCCGTTCTCAGAAGAGGTCAGCCGCGCCACCATGCTGCTGCGGGCCAATGCATTCGCATCGAATTATTCCGCGCCACGCGTGGAAGTGGTGGATCGCCTGCTGGCTTTCATCAATGCGGGTATCCACCCGATCATGCCGCAGAAGGGATCGGTCGGCGCTTCCGGCGATCTGGCGCCGCTGGCTTATCTGGCGGCGGCCATTGCCGGGTTTGATGAAGCGGAAGTGATGTATCAAGGCCAGCGCATGCGCGCCACGCAGGCCATCGAGCAGGCCGGCATTGGTCCGGTCAAATTTGATCTCAAGGCCAAGGATGCCTCGGCTCTCATCAATGGCTGTACGGCTTCGCTGGCTGTTGCCATCCTCGCCGCGCACGATGCGCGCCATCTGCTGACCGATGCCTGCCTGTCACTGGGGCTGACGCTGGAAGCGATGCGCGCCGAAATGTCGGCTTTCGATCCACGTATCCAGCAGGCGCGTCCGCATGCGGGGCAGATCAAGACGGCTGAAGTCATCCGCAACTTGTTGAAGGGGTCCACGCGTACTACGCATGAAGCGCGTGCAATACAACTGCCCGATGAATTGCGCCGTACCGATATCCCCTACACCGCGCGCATCCAGGATGTGTATTCGCTGCGCTGCGCGCCGCAAGTGTATGGTCCGGTATTCGATGCACTCGACTACATCGATACCATCATCGAGAAAGAGACCAACTCCGCCACCGACAATCCGCTGATCTTCAACAAGGAAGACGGCGAAGGTTTCGAAATCATTTCCGGCGGCAACTTCCACGGCCAGTATCTGGCGCAGGCGATGGACTTGCTGGCCATGGCCATCACCGATCTGGGCAGTATCTGCGAACGCCGTATCGCGCGCCTGATCGACCCCACCCTGTCGTGGGGATTGCCGCGCAACCTGATGAGCGGCGTGCGCGGCGTCAATACCGGCTATCCGGTGGTGCAGTGTTCCATGAGTTCGCTGGTGATGGAAAACCGCACCCTGTGCATGCCGGGCAGCGTGGACAGCATCCCTTCCAAGGGCAACAGCGAGGATCACATCTCCAACTCGACCTGGTGCGCCCGCAAGGCGATGACGGTGGTGCAGAACACGCAATACATCGTCGGCGTGGAAATGTTGCTGGCGGCGCAGGCGCTGACCATGACCGAGGAGTTGCTCAAGGACTTCAAGCTGGGGCAGGGTACGCAGGCGGCCTACGAGGAGATTCGCCGGCAGATCGCGGCTTGCCTGGATGGCGATCGCTGGTTCCACGACGACGTGCGCGCTGCGCATGACTTCGTGGTCAGCGGATCGGTGCGAGAGGCGGTGATCGGTACGATCGGGCGTTTCGTCTGATCCCGCACTGGCTTGCATGAAAAAGGCCGTCCGGTGCAATGCCGGACGGCCTTCGTCTTTGGCGTATCGGGATACGCTAATTTAAAAACGATATAAAACAAATAAACAATTTGGCGTAGTCAGACCTCCGCCCACTGCCGCAGCAGGTTGTGATAATGCCCGGTCAGTCCCACCACTTCGTCGGTATCCCCCAGTTTTTGTCGCAGGCCGACGATGTTGCGGTCCAGTTCGAAGAGCATGCTGCGCTTCCAGTCGTCGCGGATCATGCTCTGGGTCCAGAAGAAGGAGCACACGCGCGCCCCGCGCGTGACCGGCTCCACCCGGTGCAGGCTGGTGGAGGGATAGACGATCATGTCCCCCGCCGGCAGTTTCACTTCATGGGTGCCATAGGTATCGACCACGACCAGTTCGCCGCCATCGTATTCGTCCGGCTCCGACAGGAACACCGTGGTCGAGACATCGGTACGGATGCTGTCGGCCGCATTGGGCAGCATGCGCACCGAGCCATCCACGTGCAGGCCGTAGTGTTCGCCGCCTTCATAGCTGTTGAACAGCGGCGGCATGGTCTTTTTGGGCAGCGCAGCGGCAAAGAAGAGGGGATTCCTGCGCAGTGCTTCCAGGATGATCTCGCCGAGCTGGAACCCCAGCGGCGAATGTTCCGGCAACTGCCGGTTGCGCTTCACGCGCGCCCCCTGGTCGCCCACCGTCTCGCGGCCGTCCACCCAGTCGGCGCGCTGCAGTTTGGAGCGGATGTGGCTGACCTGTTGCGGGGTCAGGAGCTGGGGGATGTGCAGCATCATGATGGAATTCTCCTGTAGCGAATGAAAAAACCCCTCCGCACGGGAGGGGCCGTCAAGTCGCCGATCGCTGGCTCACCGGAGGGGGCACGAACTCTTGCGAGTCAGAGCACAACACCCGGTGAGGGCTTCAATGCCAGGGGCAGGATCAGAACTTGAAGTTGGCGGTCAGCGCCACCGAACGCGGCGTGCCTGGGGTGTAACGATAGCCGCTCTTGTTGATTGCCGCTACGTAGTCTTTATCGAAAATATTGTAGATATTGAGCTGTAGATCAACGTTCTTGTTCACGATATAACCAACCATGCCATCGAAGACCCAATAGCTGTTGGCGTACTTGGGCGTACCGACCGCACCATCGGTGCCGCGCAGCAGCGAACTGACGTAACGTGCACCACCGCCGACGGTGAAGCCCTGCGGCAGGCGATAAGTGGCCCACGAAGTGAAGGCCTGCTTCGGCGTATAGGCAAGATTGTTCTCGCCGGCGGCCGTGGTGATGGCACCGTTGTTCACTTTGGTGTCCATCCAGGTGTAGCCCGCTGCCAGCGACAGGTTGCTGGTCACGTCACCGGTCACGCCCAGTTCGATACCCTGCACGGTCTTCTTGCCGGTCTGGAAGTACTGCAGCGAGGTCGGATCCTGCTCGACTTCATTGGTCACTTCGGTGTGGAACAGGGCCGCCGTGAGGGCCAGCTTCTTGTTCATCAGATCCCACTTGGTGCCCAGTTCGGAGGTCTTGGTCTTTTGCGGGGCGTAGTTGCTGTTGGCCGCGCTGTTGGCCGAGGCCGACAGGGCGAAGTTGCTGCCGCCCGGCGGCTGCTGGGAGGTGGCGTACAGGGCATAGATGCTGCTGTAGTCGGTCGGCTTGTAGATTGCGGCCAGCTTCCAGTTGAACAGGTTGCCCGAGGTCGACAGGTTGGTGATGGTGCCGGCGGCGTTGGAATAGTACGTGGTGCGGTAATGGTCCTCGCGGATGCCGGCGTTGATCGACCACTGGTCGTTGAACTTGACGGTGTCGAACAGATAGGCCGAGACGGTGTCGGTCTTGCCGTCGTTGTAGCCGGTGGCCGTCATCGTGTAGGTCTTGGGGGCGTTCGGATTCGGGTTGTACAGGTTGGCCACCGACAGCGTGCCGCTGCGGGTGAAGGACAGCGCGTGCTGCTTCTCCTGGGTGAATTCGACACCGCCCACCAGCGTGTGCTTGAGGCTGCCGGATTGCAGATCGGCCGTGATGTTGGTCTGGTTGGTGATGATTTCGTTGCTCTGGTCCTTGCGCGTCGGGTTGGAGCGCGACAGGGTCCAGGCCGAGGGATTGCTGGCCGACGGCGTGACCAGGTTGGCCGATGTGCCCATGAAGGCGGTCAGCAGGTAATCCTGGCTGGTCTTGGCATAGCGCGTGGTGTTCTGCAGCTTGACGTTCTGCGAGAAGTCATGCTCCACACGCGCCGTGAACATGTCGGCGGTCACCTTGTCGTAGTCGCTCGACAGGCCGTAGAAATTCGACGAGTTCACCCGCGCCGCGCCGCTTAGGAAGGAGCGCGAGGCATCCGGCGAGGTATAGCCCGGCAGGCCGATGGTGGGCACGCCGCCGTCGGGCACGTTGTCCTGGTCGATGTGCAGATAGTTCAGGAACACGCGGGTCGGGCTGTTCAGGCCAAAGGCCAGCGAGGGCGCCACGCCCCAGCGGTCGTTCTTGACTTCATGGCGGCCGGGGACGCCGCTGTCCTGCTTCATCACGTTCAGGCGCATGGCGATGCCGCGCTCTTCATCGATCACCTTGTTCCAGTCGGCGGTGGCGCGCTTCTGGTTCCAGCTGCCATAGGTGGCGGAGGAATTGAAGAAGTTGTTCATCTCGGCCTGCTTGGTGACCATGTTGATCGAACCGGTCGGCGAGCCGCGTCCATTGTCGGTGCCCGCCGGGCCCTTCAGGACTTCCACTTGCTGAATGTTGAACATGTCGCGCGAGATCGAACCGAGGTCGCGCACGTTGTCCACGAAGATCGCGCTGGAACTGTCGAAGCCGCGCATGTAGATGGCGTCGCCGGTGTTGGTAGTACCGTTTTCGCCGAGGAAGAAGGTGCCGACGCCCGGGCTGTTGCGCAGGGCTTCGGTCAGCGTGGTGGCGCCCTGCTGGTCGATCAGCTGCTTCTTGATCACGGTCAGGGTCTGCGGGGTGTCGACCAGCGGTTGGCTGTACTTGGCCGAGGAGGCCTTGTCGGCCTTGTAGTCCGATTCCTGGGTGGCGGTTACTTCGACCTTGGGCAGGGCGGTGCTGGTCTGTGCGTGCACGCCCACGGCCGGCAGCAGCAGGGCGCCGGCAACGGCGGCGGACAGACGGGTCGAAGCAAAGGCAGGCTGCGCGTGCTTGCGGCTCTTGATGTAACTCATGGCAGGGTTCCGAGAGAAAATGTTGAGAGTTCTCTTGGCTGGCTATGAGTCGAACGGGCAATCGCATGGTCTGGTGAGACCTGGCAGGCTCCGCCGTAATGGCTGGCGAGATTGTAGTTTTTGTATCTCGTTGATATCGCAATGTTTCAAATTGCTACGAGATTTTTACAATTATAGCCACGGTTCCAAATAAAAGTGATTCTTATTCTAAAAATTTCTGTTCCCTGATCGTCTGCTCTTGGTCTTCCATTCAGAACATCCCGCGCAAAGCCGCACCGCATCCGGGAAGGCGGACGGGGCAAGCCGAAACTACATTTGTTGCATAAAAAACACGAAGCCTCACGGCAGTGCGCTGCGTGATGCAGTGGGCTGGTCGTGAGGGAGGTGTGGGAGCAGTTCAGCGGTGGCGGCAGAACGCCGCCACCGCCGGGCAGGAGATCAGAAGCGGAAGTTGCCGGTCAGCGAGAAGGCACGCGTGCCGCCCGGTGTGTAGCGATATCCGCTCTTGTTGATCGCAGCGGCGTACTGCTTGTTGAACAGGTTGGTCACGTTGAACTGCAGCTCCACGGTCTTGTTGATGGCATAGCTGGCCATGGCATCGACCAGCCAGTAGGCGTCGGTCCGGGTGGGCGTGCCCAGCGCATTGCTGTCGGTGCCGCGCAGCAGGCCGTCGGTATAGCGCAGGCCGCCGCCCAGCGCCAGGCCCGGTGCCGCGCGCCAGGTGGCCCACGAGGTCAGGGACTGGCGCGGGGCGTAGGCCAGGTAGTTCTCGCCGTTGGCGGTGACCACGCGTCCCTTGTTGACGCGGCTGTTCATGCGGCTGTAGCCGGCGGTGAGCGAAATGTCCCGGGTGAGCTCGCCGGTGACGCCCAGTTCCACCCCTTCGGTACGTTTCTCGCCGATCTGGAACCAGGTGTCGGCCAGCGTTCCCGGCTCGATCTCATTGTGCACGTCGGTGCGATAGAGCGCGCCGGTGACGGCCAGGCGGCGGCCGAGCAGGTCCCATTTGGTGCCGATTTCGGCGGTACGGGTCTTTTGTGGCGCGTAGTCGGGGTGGGAGGGATTCCTGCGGCTGGCACTGAGGGCGAGATTGTTGCCGCCCGGCGGCTGCTGCGAACTCGCCAGCAGGGCGTAGACGCTGCTGTAGCCGGTGGGCTTGAAGACGGCTGCCAGCTTCCAGCTCAGCAGGTTGCCCGAGGTTTTCAGTGCAGTGGCGGTGCCGGAGGCGATGCCGTCGAAGGAGGTGCGGTAATGATCCTCGCGCAAGCCCAGGTTCAGTGACCAGCGCTCGCCGAACTTGAGCGTGTCCAGCACGTACAGCGCGACGGTATCGATCTGGCCCTCGTTGCGGCCGGTGGTCTGGATGCTGACTTCCGATTCGTCGAAGCGGGGATTCGGCTGGTACAGGTTGGCCGGTGGACGGAATCCGTCCACCGTGAAGGCCAGCGCATGCTGGCGTTCGCGCGTCAGTTCCAGGCCGCCAACCAGGGTGTGCCGGATCGTGCCGGTATTGAACTGCGCCGTGGCATGGGTCTGGTTGCTGAGGATCTCGTTGGCCTGGTCGCGCCGCGTGACGATGTTGCGCGCCAGTAGCCAGGTGGTGCGGTCAGTGGCCGAGGGCGTGCGGATGCCGCACTTGTACTTGCCCCGGTCGCTGCCGGTGGCAATGAAGGAGGCCAGGCGGTAATCCTGGTCGGTGCGGGCGTAGCGGGTGCTGTTTTCCAGCTTCAGGGTGGGCGAGAAGTCGTGCTGCACCCGCAGGGTGTACATGTCGGCGTTGACCCGGTCATAGTCGTCCACGTGGCCATAGTAGTTGCTCGGATTCACCTTGGGCGCGTCGCCAATGAAGGGACGCGCCGGATCCGGCGAGCGATAGCCGGGCAGGCCGAGGGTGACCACGCCGCCATCGGGGACGTTGTCCTGCTGCATGTGCACGTAGTTGAAGAGGATGCGGGTGGGGCCGTTCAATCCCCAGGCCAGCGACGGCGCGAAGCCGTCGCGGCTGCTGTGCACCTGGTGGCGGCCTGGTACGCCGCTGTGCTGTTTCATCAGGTTCAGGCGCAGCGCCAGGCCCTGATCGGGGTTCAGTACCTTGTTCCAGTCCACGGTGGCGCGCTTCTGGTTCCAGCTGCCATAGGTGCCGCTGGCGCTGACCGCATCGGCCAGTTCGAGCTGTTTGGTGACCAGGTTGACGGAGCCGGTCGGAGAACCCCGGCCGTTGTCGGTGCCCGCGGCGCCCTTCAGGACCTCCACCTGCTGCAGGTTGAAGACGTCGCGCGAGATCGCGCCAAGGTCGCGCACGTTGTCCACGAAGATGGCGCTGGAGATGTCGAAGCCGCGCATGTAGATGGTGTCGCCGGTACTGGTGCTGCCGTTCTCGCCGAGGAAGAAGGTGCCCACGCCGGGCGTATTGCGCAGCACCTCGGTGAGCGTGGTGGCACCCTGCTGTTCCATCAGCGGACGCTTGAAGACCTGCAGCGTCTGCGGCGTATCCACCAGCGGCTGCGTGTACTTGGGGGAGGCCGATTGCTCGGCCTTGTAGGGCGATTCCTTGACGGCATCGACCTGTACCGAAGGCAGTTTGCCGCCAGCGGACTGGGCCTGGGCGGTGACTGCCGGCAGCAGCAGGACGCCCGCCAGCGTCGCCGACAGGCAGCAGCTGGATGAGGCAGGAGAGGGCGGGGAAGAGGGGTGCTTTTTGCTCTTGATGAAGCTCATGTCAGGTTCCGAGAGTAAGGGGGGCGAAATCTCTGGGCTGGCGATGAGCGGTGTCCGGGACGATATGAAGCTTTGTGAAAAAAGCGGGATGCGCGTCCGGACGGGGGCTGGCGGTCAGATGTCAGGGGAAATCCGGCCGGCGATGGCGACGTGCCGGGAGCGGATCCGGCTGAGTATAGGAAGCGGGGAGAAAAAAAGAACTCCTGCAAATTTCGATTTTTTGCAGGAGTTTTTGAAGATTGAAATTTGTATCGGAAGCTCGATTTTTTTCAATCAGGAGCGGCCAACTCCTTGGCGCAACGGGCGGCTTCCCGCTGCCGGAGGCGATCAGAAGTGATATTCGGCGCGCACCATCGGTGTCTTGGCCAGCGAGCCCGGCACGTTGCTCGGGTTGCCGAACTTGTTGCGCCAGTACTGGTATTCCAGACCCAGGCGCAAGGTGTTCTTGCCCAGTCCCATGGCCGTGCCGAGGTCGTACATGAGCTGTCCGTCGAAATTCAGTTCGGGCGCAGTCGACCCGCCGAACTCGTTCCTGCCCTTGGCGGCGATGTAGTTCAGGTAGCCCTCGAAGGCCCATCCGCTGCCGCCCAGCGGGATCCCCCAGGCCAGGTTCAGCATCGGATGCGTGTCATAGGTGTAGCGGCTGCTGATGCCCTTGGGCTGGTTGCTTTCGAACAGCGCCAGCACGCTCACGTTGAGAAAACCCGGCACATCCATCATCAGGGTCGGGCCGACCACCCACATGCGTTTCTTCGAGGCATAGCTGTTGTCGTTCTTGGTGTTCCAGTCGAAGCCCAGCGTCAGGCCCACCCCGCGCGCCGGTCCGAAGGACAGGTCGCGGCCGCTGATCTTGCCGATGTCCAGCGTATGGCGATAGGTGACATAGGCTTCCTGGGCATTGTCATCCTTGCTGTCCGACATCAGCAGGTCGACGTTGAGGAAATTGGTGCCGTACTTGTAGCCGCTGGCATGCTGGAAATTGACGATGTTCTTGCTGATTTCCTGCGTATTGAAGGGCTCGGCAAACTTCGTGCCGTAACGGTAGCCGATCGAGTTGTCGGCCCAGTCGGCCGCCATGGCGCTGCCGCCGGCCATGAGCAGGACGCCCGCGAGCGTGCCGTGCAGGCGCAGGGATGGAATGGGCATGGTGTCTCCTCCAGTGATGGATGTTGTTTGATATAAATGATTTAAATGATTTAAATGATTGCCGCGCCGGGCCCGTGCTGGTATCTGCGGTCCGGATGTCGGCTCCGGTTTGGCAGGGGGCTGCGCGGTAAGGCATTATGTCCGCTGCATCGATGGCCGGTATAAGCGCACTCGTATAGGGTTCGGCGGGCGGCGGTATATCATCGGCGCTCACGATCACTCATCCTTACTCATCCTCACTCATCCATTACACAGCGAAAGGACAGCAACATGGGCAAACTGAGCACGCACGTGCTGGATATCACCAAGGGCAAGCCCGGCGCGGGCGTGAAGCTGGCGCTCTATGCGGTGACTGGCGGCGGCAAGACGCTGCTCAAGCACGCCGTCACCAACAGCGATGGCCGTTGCGATGCGCCGCTGCTGGAAGGCGAGGCGCTGCAGCCCGGCAAGTACGAACTGGTCTTTGCGGCCGGTGATTATTTTGCGGAACAGGGCGTGAGCCTGCCGGAACCGCGTTTCGTCGACGAAGTGGTGATTGCCTTCGGCGTGGCCGATGCCTCGCAGAACTATCATGTGCCTCTGGTGGTGTCGCCGTGGGCTTATTCGACTTATCGCGGCAGTTGATGATGCGCACCTGATTCATCTCTCGAATCGATGAATGAAAAATCCGGCCTTCGCGCAAGAAGCCGGATTTTTTTATTTCCGCAAAAGGCGGCGCAGGCGTGGCGATGCGCAATTCACCCGCGGCTTCTGGTGGCGTGACCGGATGTTGTGCGTGAAGGTAAAAGGGCAAGGATCAGCGCAGCGTGTTTGATGTGGATTAAGGGACGGGGGACGGAAATCGGGTCCAATCACACCTCCTCTCTGTTGTATTTGCGGGCTGCGGCAATATGTCGCAGCCCATGTTTTTTGTTGTTCGCTGCCGCTAACTGCTTGTGCCAAAAGGACTTTCTCCGGATCCGCAAGTCGCTCTTGCCGGACGGCAGCACGGCCACGGGATTGCAGCGCACAGGCTGCGTGATAGATTGCGCCGATGAAAAAAACAGGGAGTGCGAACGTCACGGCGGTCGCGGGTGCGGCTGCGCGCGCTTCCCTCACAACACCAAGAAAAGCCAGACATCCTCGCCATGAACACGCTGCCTGTTTGCTCCTCATTGTCTCCGTCTTCGCCGGCTTCTGCCGTCTCCCGTCCGCTTCGCCTGCATCCCTTGCTGCTGGCCGTGCTCTGCGCCTGGAGCGGCAGCACCCTGGCCCAGCAGGTCGCCGCCAGTGACGGCAGCAGCGAGGCCGCGACCCTGCCCACCATCGAAGTGCGCAGCAGCGGCTCTGTCGCCGAGCGCAAGCAACTGCCGCAGACCACGGCCAGCGTCACTGCCGATACCGCTGCCAACAGCATCAACGTCACCGACAGCTCGGATGCGCTGAAGTATCTGCCCAGCCTCTCGGTGCGCAAGCGCTACATCGGCGATACGCAATCCCCGCTGGCCACTCGCACCACGGGCGTGAACGCCAGTGCGCGCAGCCTGATCTATGCCGACGGCATCCTGCTCTCGGCGCTGGTGAACAACAACAATGGCAATGGCTCGCCGCGCTGGTTCATGGTGGCACCGGAAGAGATCGAGCGCATCGACGTGATGTATGGACCGTTTGCGGCGGAGTATCCGGGCAATTCCTACGGTGCGGTCACCGAGATCACCACGCGCATGCCGCAGCAGTTCGAGGCCAGCATCAAGGCGCAATATGCGCAGCAGGATTTCAGCCAGTACGGCGCGTCCGGTACCTATCGCGCGCAAGAGTACAACGTCGGGTTGGGCAATCGCAGCGGGGCGCTGGCCTGGCGCTTCTCGGTCAATCATCTGGACAGCTACTCGCAGCCGGTGACCTACATCACCGCCACCAGCCTGCCGGCCGGCACTACCGGCGCGGTGCTGGCGCAGGATCGTACCGGCAAGAACCTGTATGTGCTGGGGGCCGGCAATCTAACCCATACGGTGCAGGACACGGCGCGGCTGAAGGTCTCCTACGACTTCACGCCAGCGCTCACGGCCACCTATACCCTGGGCTTCTGGCAGAACCAGGCCAGCGCCAATCCGCAGAGTTTCCTGAAGACCGCCAGTGGCGCCACGGCCTACACCAGCGGCTTTTCCAGCAACGACGTGGACCAGCAGCAATGGATGCAATCGCTGGAATTGCGCAGCAAGACCGGGGGCGAGTGGGACTGGCAACTGGCGGCGTCGACCTTGTCGGCCTCGCGTGACCTGACGCGCACCTCGACGGCCACCTTCCCGGCCGGCCAGAGCGGCGGGGCCGGCACCATCGCCGATGCCAGCGGCACCGGCTGGAGCACGGTCGATGCCAAGGGCATCTGGCGTCCACAGGGCAGTGCCCAGGTCATCAGCTTTGGTGCGCATGTGGATCGCTACACCCTGGCCACGCCGACCTGGAACACCAGCAACTGGATCAGCGGTGGCAACGGCACGCTGGCCTCCGACTCGCGCGGCAAGACCGAGACTTCCGCGCTGTGGGCACAGGATGTGTGGCGCTTGTCGTCTTCCCTGAAGGCCACGCTGGGCGCACGGTACGAATGGTGGCGTGCCTTCGATGGCCGCAATGTCTCGACCTCAGGCAGCACCGTCTTCGCGGTGAACCAGCCGGAGGTCAGCCACAGCGGACTCTCGCCCAAAGCCTCGCTGGCCTGGGCCCTGGCGGACGACTGGGTGACGACGCTCTCCACCGGCCGCGCGCTGCGCTTCCCGACCGTGGGCGAGCTGTACCAGAACGTGCTGCTCAATGGCGTCTATCTGCAGGCCAATCCCAACCTGAAGCCCGAGAAGGTCTGGTCCACCGAACTGGCCATCGAAAAGCAGTTGCAGGAAGGGCAGGGCAAGTGGCGCGTTTCGCTGTTCGAAGAGCGGGTGTCGGATGCGCTGATTTCGCAGAGTTCCACCATCGGCAGCGGTGTCGCCTCCTTCACGCAGAACGTGGATCGCACCCGCCAGCGCGGCATCGAGGCGGCCTTCGAGCGCAACGATCTGCTGGTACGCGGTTTCTCGCTGAACGGCAGCGTGACCTGGGTCGATGCCCGCATCCTGGAAAACAAGGGCTATGTCGCCACCACGGCGGGCGCGACCTCGGTGGGCAAGCGCACGCCCTACGTGCCGGAATGGCGCGCCACGCTGGTGGCCAGCTACAAGCCGGATGACCGCTGGACCTATACGGTGGCAGGGCGTTACAGCGGGCGGGTCTACGCGACCGTCGACAATACCGACATCAACACGCACACCTATCAGGGCTTCGATGGCTATACCGTGTTCGATGCCCGCGTGCGCTATCGCATCGACCGCCACTGGAGCGGTGCGGTGGGCGTGGACAACCTGACCAACCGGGATTACTTCCTGTTCCATCCCTTCCCGCAGCGCACGGTCTTTGCCGAACTGAAATATGACTTTTGATGACGGAGGCCGCTGCTGTGGCTGGGTGGCCGGTTGGCCGGGCAGGCCGGAATGAATCCGGCTGCCGGATGAGGTGAGTTGCAGGGAGATGCGGGCGCGGCGTGGACTTAGCTGCCGCGGGCCTTCTCGATGGTTTCGCGGGCCGCTTCCATGAGGGCGGCAGGTTCGGGGGCGTTGGATTCCAGGTAGGAATTTTCCAGCGTGACCGAGAGATTGCTCATCTTCTCCGACAATTCCGCCAGCGCCACGCTGAGCTCACACATCAGGGCCGAGATGTTTTTGGGTGACTGCGTCATTACGTTTCCTTTTCAGATGTCGCACCTTGGCGGCCTGTCCAGGGCGACGAAAAGGGGAAATTCATCGCGCATCAAGCCGGTGCGTACCAATCGATTACGTCGTGAGCTTTGGCTATTCTAAGCCATGCCGGATGCCGGTACGACTGTACCTTGGTCTAAAAGTGCGACAAAAAGTGAAACTTTCTTCATCCGTGTTGCACGGTGGATATGAAGATGGGCCTGCGTTGCCGTCAGGTCATGCTTTGGGCTGCATCATTGCCAGGAAGTCATCGCGGTGGTCTCAGCGCGCGCGCACTGCAAGCACTACCAGTCCCGGCACGGCTTGCTGCATTTCGACGCGCAGGCTTTCTTCACGCACCAGCAGCACCTCCAGGCCCGCCGCTTGCAGGCAGTGTTCGACATAACTGCGCTGGTGGCGGAAGCGGCCGCTGGGATGGAGCGTGTAGGGTGCGGCGTGTTCTTCACCAGCCAGTTCCACCGTGAAGATCAGATGGCCCTGCGGCTGCAGGGAGCGTCGCGCCGCTGCGAAGAAGGACGCCAGCTCCCCGCAGTAGATCAGCACGTCACAGGCGGCGATCAGGCCATAGCGTGCCGGATGGGCTGCCATCCATTCCACCACGTCCGCCTGTTCCAGCGCCGTGTACTGCGGGTGTTGCGCGGCATGACGCAACATGTTGGGGGAGAGGTCCACGCCTCCCAGCGCCATTGCGTAAGGCGCGAGGACCGGCGCACACAGCCCGGTGCCGCAGCCGGCGTCCAGCACCGTACTTGGCGCCATCCCCGGCAGGAAGGTGTTGAGCAACGTGCCCAGCACTTCCGGTCCGCGATAGTCCAGGTGGCTGACCAGGTTGCTGTCGAAGTGATCGGCATACTCGTCGAAGCGACGCACGATGTAATCGCGCGGCACGCTGTGGCTGGGCAGACCCGCGTACGCCGCATGCATGTGGCTGGCGATGGGGTGGCTTGGCTCTTCCTGCAGCCACTGGCGGCAGACTTGCGCCGCTTCTTCCATCCGTCCCAGGAAATAGAAGGAAATGGCCAGCAGCTCGCGTGACTTCCCCTCATGCGGAGGCAGTACGAAGGCCAGGCACTGGTAACGCGAACTCTGCATGCGGTCGCCCAGCGCAGCGTAGAGCTCGGCCAGCTGATGCAGGGCTGCAAGGCAATGCGGATCCCGCAGCAAAGCTTGCTCGCAGGCAGCGATGGCGGCCTGCGGCTGATGTTGCGCTCGCCGTGCGGCGGCCAGGTTGGTCCACAGCTGGGCATCGTCGGAGTGCAAGGCCAGGGCTTTTCCATAGGCCAGCTCCGCCTGGTCGAAGCGCCCGCAGGCGAACAGGACGTTGCCCAGATCATTGCTCCAGTCGGCATCGGGCGGGCTGGTGCGCGCGGCTTCGTGCATCAGCGCCAGGCCTTCTTCGTGCGGTCCGCACTGGTACAGCAGTACGCCCAGGTAGTGCTGGGCCGGGGCGTACTGCTCCTCCATGGCGAGGACCAGGCGATAGTCCTCCTCGGCAGCTTGCAGGCGGCCCGCTGCATGGTGGTTGAAGGCCGAAGTGAAGCTTTCTTCAATCAGCTCTTCCAGGACCCCGGTAGACGGCATGGGTTCGCTCCTTCTCTTGGTATCGGTCATGCGGGGTGAATTCATTGACTCAACGCGGCCAGCGGAGGAAGTGGCAAAGCGGGACTGCCGTCCGTGTCGGCCAGCATCACCGCTGCCGGTGCGGTCAGCGTGAACACCGCCACCGACGCCGTGAGTGTGGCCGCCCGTTCGGTCAGGGCATCGGCGGCGGCAGCGGTCTGTTCGACCAGGGCAGCATTCTGCTGGGTCGCGCGATCCATCTCGGCGAGGCTGAGGCTGACCTGGGAAATCCCCTCGGCCTGCTCACGCGTTGCCATCGCAATCTCGTTGACGGTGGTCATGACGTTGCCGAAGGACTGCACGATCTGCACGATGGCCTGGTCGGCCTCCTTGACCTGTTGCGCAGCCTGGTCGACTGAACCGATCGAGGTGGCGATCAGGTCCTTGACTTCGCGAGCGGCCTCGGCGCTGCGCAGTGCCAGCGAGCGCACTTCCGATGCCACGACCGCGAAACCCCGGCCCTGGCTGCCGGCACGGGCGGCTTCGACCGAGGCGTTCAATGCCAGGATGTTGGTCTGGAAGGCGATGCCGTCGATCAGGCTGACGATGTCGGAAATGCGTCCCGCCCCGGCGGTAACCTGGGCCATCGCCCCGGCGATGCCGCTCATGACCTGTCCGCCGCGCTCGGCATCGCTGGCGGCAGCAGCGGCCAGCGCGTTGGTGCGCTCGGCATTTTGTGCATTGTTGCGCACCGCACCGGAGAGCCGTTCCAGTGTCGCGGCGGTGGTCTCCAGCGTGCTGGCCTGGGCTTGTGTGCGTTGTGCCAGTTCGCCGTTGCCCTGGGCGATGTCGGCGGCCCCGTGATGCAGGTCCCGGGTCGCTTCGCGAATGTCGCCCACGGTACGGGCCACGCCATGCTGCATGCGCTGCAGCGCCGCCAGCAGGACGCCGATTTCATTGCCGGAGATGCCTTGCACCGCCTGGCTCAGGTCGCCATCGGCGATCCGGTCGAAATGGTCGGCTGCGCGTTTGAGCGGCTGCAAGAGCAGGCGATCAAACAGCAGCCAGCAGATCGCGATGAGCAGGACCGAGGCCGCCAGCATGGCCACCGCCAGCAGTGTGGCCTGGTCCGAGCGGCGTTCGGAGGCCAGGCGCAGGCCATCCTTGACCTGTTCCGCATGCTGGATCACGGCGCGCAGCGTGGCGGCGAATTCGCGGTCGGCGGCTTCGGCGCTGACGGTGGCGGCGGCGTAGTCCTCCAGCGATACGTCATAGAGGGCGACCTCGCGCAGGTTCAATACCTTGATGTAGCTGTCGTAGGCGGCCGAAACACGTAGCGCTTCCGGTTCGGCCAGTGCCGATGGCGTCAATCCCTGACGATAGCCATCGAAGGCCTTGCGTGCGTCCTGCAGGGCTGCCGAGGCGCGCCGGCTGTAGTCGTTGGACTTGATTTCATCGCCCTTGACCAGGTTGATGTAGGCATTGTCCATGTTGATCAGGGTGTTCAGGAACAGGCGCTCGGTGTCATGCAGCGGCTGGATGTGGCGGTCCGAGAGTTCAATCAGCGCGGCGGTGGCGCGGCTGGCCGAGCGCGCACCCTGCCAGGCCATGCCGGCAGCCAGCCACAGCGCCAGCGTCAACAGTCCCAGTACCAGCATCAGGCCGGTACGCAGCTTCATTCTGGTCAACATGATGCTTTCCTCCCCGTGATCAACGCAGTCCCAGGCGCCGGTCCAGCGACCAGGCACCGCCACCGCGCGCTATCAGGAGCAGCAGCAAGCCGGCCCAGGACAGGTGCGTGGGCCAGGCATCGGGATAGACGAAGATCTCGATGACGGTGGTCATGCCCAGCAAGGCCAGGGCCGCGCCCCGGGTGCAGAGGCCGAGGATCAGCAGCAGCGGGAAGAAGTGTTCCGCATAGGTCGCCAGGTGTGCGGCCAGGTCGGGCGGTACCAGCGGCAGGTGGTATTCCTCCTGGAACAGGACATAGGTGCTGTCCTTGATGTCAAGGAAACCGCTGACCTTGGTACGGCCCGATAGGAAGAAGATCGCTGCGATCGCCACGCGGGCGACCAGCGTCAGCACGTTGTCGCTGATCACCCGCGTGGCCAGGTCGGCGGCGCGCGACCACAGCGAGGGAGAGGGCTGCACGTCGGCAGGCAGGGTGGCGGGCTGGTTCATGGAAGTCTCCGTTCAGTGAAACGAGGTAAAGGCATCGGCCTGGATCAACTGGCCCAGCATGGTGCCGATCTCCAGGCCGGGCTCCCGGGCCAGCGCCTGGCCGGCAGCGCTGGCGATGCCGCAGCCATCGCGGCAGGCATCGAGAAAGCGTGATGCGCCCGCACTCAGCGGCTGCCATTGCACCTGGCCGTGCGGCCGCGTGAGCAGGGCTCCTTCGCCCTGCCATTCGGGGGCGATTTCGGTGTCGTCAGCGTCGCTGCGGTTGATGCTCCAGATGGCGTAGACCGGATGCTGCGGATCGTGATGCCAGCGGCTGGCGGCATGCGGTACCAGCCTGATGTCCTGGCCGGCGGCCAGCGCCGTGTGCAGGGCCGACACGTCCAGCAGCGGGTCGTCGGCGGCCAGGTGCGCTTCGGTCCAGCAGCGGTCCAGGGTGGCGACGCCCGGCAGGTAGGGCAATTCCCGTGCTGCTTCCAGCTTGGCAAGGAAATCGGCAAAGCCCGCCCCATAGCAGATGAGGCTGGCTTCTTGTGGCAAGTGCTCGCGCGCAAAAGCTTGCGCTGCAGACTCCATCCACGGGCTGCCGACCAGCCGGTGCACCGCCGGATAGTTGGCCAGCAGTGCGTCGACACAGCCCTTGAAGACGGTATTGCGATAGACCGCGAAGGCCGGTTGCGCCAGCAGCGCGGCAACGCCAGGGTCGTCGCTCTGCCCGTTCAGGAGGGCCTGCAGGAAGCTGGCGTAGTAGCGATGGTCGGGGGCGTTCATGCGGCTTGCTCCTCGTGCGCGGCAACTGCCGGATGCAGCAAGGTGCCGGCCATGTTGCGCTCGGCCAGCAGCACGTCGAAAGCGGGCACGTTGCCATCCCGTTCGATCAGGGTGGGACGCTCCCCGGTGCGTGCCAGCAGATGCGTGTAGAGCTCCCAGACCGCTGCCGCCACCGGGGCGTCATGGGAATCGACCAGCAGGCCGGGCAGGCTGGCATCGGCACTGTGGCCGGCCAGATGGATTTCGAGAATGTCATCGAACGGCAACTGGTCCAGGTAGTGGCGCGCATCGGTGCCGAGATTGCAGGCGCTCACGTGCACATTGTTGACGTCGACCAGCAAGCCGCAGCCGGTCCGGCGCACCAGTTCGCGCAGGAAGTCCGGCTCGCTCCAGCTGTGCTGCTCCATGTGCAGGTAATGCGACGGGTTCTCCAGCGCGATCCGGCGCTGCAGCACATCCTGGGTGCGGCTGATGTTGTCAGCCAGGCGTGCCAGTGTGTCGTTGGTACGCTGCACCGGCAGCAGGTCGGGCAGGTAGTGGCCGCCGATGCGCGACCAGGCGAGGTGTTCGGAGACCAGCACCGGTTCGATGCGCGACACCAGTTGTGCCAGTTTGCGCAGATGAAGGGGATCGGGCGCGTCGGGCCCGGCCAGTGACATCGACACCCCGTGCAGGGCCACCGGATGCTGCTCCCGGATCGCCTGCAGCCATGCCAGGCGGGGGCCGCCGTCCATCAGGTAGTTTTCCGGATGGACTTCGAACCACAGTCCCGCTGCCTTGCAGGCCAGCGCTGCATCGAAATGCTGGGGTTTGAGACCCAGGCCGGCGGTGAGGGGTGACGTTGTCATGGCCGATGGCTCCGGAACGATCAGACCGGCTTGAGCGAGCCCATGCCGCGCGGAGTCTTGATCGAGGTGCAGGTGCCGGCCGGGACGTTCTTCCAGGCATTGCCCTGGTAATCCATCTTGGCGGTGCCGGCGCAGGTGGTGCCTTCACCGGCCTTGCAGTCGTTCTGGCCGGCCATGGAGACGCCGTAGCACTTCTCGACGGCGGTCTTGTTCATCGGTTGCTTGTCTTGGGCCATGGCGACGCCGGAGGCGAGGGTGGCGAGGGTCAGTGCGGCGGTGGCGACGAAGTGGTTCATGGTGTGCTCCTGAAAATGGATGAAGTGGAAGATGACACTGACCGGCGTTTCGCTTGCTGCTGCTTTGCGTCCGATCTGCTTGTTAATTCGCAGGGAGTGGCTGGCCGGTTACAGCGCGATGAAGATTTTTTGAAAAAATATTTTTCGCGTCTGCTGTAACCGCAGCGCTGTTGTGAACGAATACAAAAGAGAGCGCGCCATTGCGCAGTCCGCCCGCAGGGGCACTAAGGGGATGTGAATGAAAACGATGGAACTGGTCAACATGCTGGCAACCGGAACGGGCGAGCCCCCCGGCCCCGTCCAGCGCAGCCTGGTGCGCAACGTGGCCGCGCGCATGGCGGTGGCGCTGGCCCTGGGCCTGATGGGTGCGGCCCTGCTGCTGGCCATACTCTATGGGGTGCGCAGCGACCTGCGTGAACTGTTGCAGCAGCCGCTGTTCTGGATGAAGGTCTCGTTCCCGCTGGCGGCCTTGCTGGCCGGGCAGCTGGCGGCCTCGCGCCTGGCCCTGCCGGGCATGCGCATGGGGCTGGCTCCGGCGGCAGGACTGCTGCTGCCACCGGCCCTGCTGTGGCTGGCCGGTGGCAGCTGGCTGGCCCTGGCTCCGCCTTCGCAGCGTCTGGACCTGCTGCTGGGCAGCAGCTGGGAAGTGTGTTCGGCCAATGTGGCCTTGCTGTCGCTGCCCACGCTGGCCAGCATGCTGTGGTTCCTGCGCGGGATGGCCCCCACGCAATTGCGTGCCGCCGGTGCGGTGGCCGGATTGGTGGCGGGTGCCCAGGGCGTGCTAGTCTATTCGCTTTATTGCGTGGAGATGGCGCCGCCGTTCTGGGGCGTCTGGTATGTACTGGGGGTGGCGCTGCCGACGGCGGCCGGCGCCTTGTGCGGCCCGTGGCTGCTTCGTTGGTGATCGGGTGGCATGCCCATGACTGAAAGTCCATTCCTGTTGGCGACTGGCGGACCGGCCGTGCCGGATGAGGTGGCCGGCCGTCCTGGCAAGCCCTCGCATCCCGCCGAGGAGCGCCTGCGCATGCTGCTGCTGGCCGGTCTCGACGGCGACGCCGTGGCCTATCGCCAGTTTCTGGCCGAACTGAGCGGCCGCCTGCGTGCCTTCCTGCGCAAGCGCCTGGTGCATCTGCAGGATGACGTCGAGGATGTGGTGCAGGAAACCCTGCTGGCCATCCACAACGCCCGCCATACCTATCGCCCCGATCAGCCGCTGACGGCCTGGGTGCATGTCATCGCGCGCTACAAGCTGATGGACTTCCTGCGCGCCCGTTCGCGCCGCGAAGCCTTCAACGACCCGCTGGACGAAGAGCACGAGCTGCTCACCACCTGTGACGATGAACCGGCGCAGGCGCGGCGCGATGTCGGTGCGCTGCTGGAGGAACTGCCCGACAAGCAGCGTTTGCCGATCGTTCACGTCAAGCTGGAAGGCCTGTCGGTGGCCGAGACGGCACAACTGACCGGGATGTCGGAATCGGCCGTGAAAGTCGGCATCCATCGTGGCCTCAAGGCCCTGGCCCTGAAGATCCGGGAGAAACTGCAAGCATGAAGACTGAAGACCTTATTTCGATGATGGCCAGCGGCGTGGCACCGGTGGACCGGCGTTTGCCGGTCAAGCAGATGGCCCAGGCCCTGGTGCTGGGCGGCTTGGGTTCGCTGTTGCTGATGCTGAAGATCTACGGGCTGCGTCCCGATCTGGCGGTGATGCTGGGCGTGCCGCTGTTCTGGATCAAGCTGGCCTTTCCCACGACATTGGCCGTGGGGGCCATGCTGGTGCTGCGACGCCTGGTGCGTCCGGGATTGCGCGTGGGTGCCAACTGGGCGGGCATCGCCCTGCCTGCCATGGCCGTGTGGCTCGGTGGCGCAGCCGTGTTGCTCAGTGCACCGGTAGCCCAGCGGCTGCCGCTGCTGATGGGGATCAGCTGGCGCAGCTGCCCGTTCAACATCGCGCTGCTGTCGATTCCACTCTTCATCGGCATCTTCTGGGCCGTGCGCGGCATGGCCCCGACCCGGCTGCGCCTGAGCGGTGCGGTGGCGGGCCTGCTGGCCGGTGCCACGGCGACCATGGTGTATTGCCTGCATTGCCCGGAGATGGGCGTGCCGTTCTGGGGAATCTGGTATTTCCTCGGGATCCTCATTCCGGCAGCACTTGGCCTGCTGCTGGGTCCGCGCCTGTTGCGCTGGTAAGTCCTGGAGAGATTGAGCATGAGCGTGATCCATACCGCATTCGTCGCTGGTCTCAGTGGAGGCTGGCGTATCCTGCGCGTCGACGCCGTGGTCGGCGAATCGCTGGCAATGGCGGGAAGGCTTGCCGTCGCCGGTCCCGGCGAGGCGCAGTCCACCGCTACGCCCGGCGTGCAGTGGCGCCTGGACGGTGCCACCGGTCATGCGCGTTATGCCACGCGGCACGAACTCGATACGCTGGGCGCGGTGCAGCAGGGCCTGGGGCGGCCCGAGGCACGCTGCGCAGCCCTCATCCCGATCCGCAAGAACCCGGCCTGGTGGGCGCTGGCGCAGGATGAGCGCCGCGCGATCCTGGAGGAGCAGTCGCACCACATCGCCATCGGGCTGGAGTACCTGCCACCGATTGCGCGCCGTCTCTACCATGCGCGCGAACTGGGCCAGCCTTTCGATTTCCTGACCTGGTTCGAGTACGCGCCGGAACACGCTGAAGCATTCGAAGAGTTGGTCGCGCGATTGCGCCGGAGTGCCGAATGGCAGTTCGTTGATCGCGAGGTCGATATCCGCCTGGTCTACGATGAGCCTGCCCGACAAGGAGCTGCCGGATGAATCTGCTTTCACTGTGGCAGCGCGCCACCCGCAACAAAGCTGCGCGCCAGGCGGCGCATGACGAGCAGCTGCTGATGAGCCTGTTCCTGTTGGCCTGGGCGGTGGAGGCGCGCGATCCCTATACCGGCGGGCATCTGTGGCGGGTGGCGCGATTGTCGCGTCTGCTGGCGCATTCCGCCGGACTGCCCGCGGAGCAGGTGGCCCGCATCACCATCGGTGCCTTCCTGCATGATCTCGGCAAGATCGGCATCCCCGATGCCGTACTGGGCAAGAAATCGCGGCTGGATGAGGCGGAATACGCGGTCATCAGGACGCATCCCGAGATCGGCCACCGCATGCTGGCGGGCCACCCGCTGGCAGCCCTGGCCGAAGAGGCGGTGCTGCTGCATCACGAAACACCGGACGGGCGGGGCTATCCCTTCGGACGGCGCGGTGAGGACATCCCGCTGGCTGCGCGCATCGTCGGCATCTGCGACGCCTTCGACGCCATGACCAGCACGCGTCCCTACCGCAGCGGGATGCCGATTGCACGGGCCATGGAAATCATCGAGGGTGAGCTCGGCAAGCAGTTCGATGCCGAGTTGGGACGCCGCTTCATCGGCCTGCAGGCCGATGCGGAGCTGGCCCACATCGTGGGCCACAGCGATGAGGGCATTCCTCTGCAGCGCTGCCTCTCATGCGGTCCGATCATCGTACGGCCCCGGGAAGCCGTGGCCGGCGATACGCTGTACTGCCCGGCCTGCCATAGCGAATACACCATTGCTCCCAATGAGCAGGGCCTGCTGGCCAGCGGCAAGCAGGATACGGCGCGCGCACTGGCGGTGGCACCCGACTCCGGGCTGATCAGCCGGCTGGTGGGGGAAAGCCGCGCCGCCCTGGCGTGAATGGCGTCCCCATGAAAAAAGCCCGCATGAAGCGGGCTGGTGGTGCGCAAGGCAAGGGGGCTCAGAAGGTTTCCCAATCTCCTTCATCGTCGCCCGCAGGCAGGCGCGACGGTTTGCCAGCGGGCTTGGCTGCGGGAGCGTCCGCCTTGGGCGCGGCTGCTGCAGCGGGTTTGGCCGGGGCGGCCTTGGGTGCTGGAATGGTCGCACGTGCCGCCGGAGCCGCCGTCGGCTTGCGCGGCGCAGCGCTCGCTGATGCGGCAGGTGCCGGGCGTGCGGCCGGCTTGACCGCCGCCGGTGCAGCCGCAACGGTGCGCGCCTGGCTGCCATCAATCTGGAAACGTCCGACCAGACCGGCCAGGGTGGCCGCCTGATCCTGCAGCGATTGCGCCGCAGCGGCGGCTTGCTCCACCAGGGCGGCGTTCTGTTGCGTCCCCTCATCCATCTGCGTAATCGCACGGCCGACTTCGGCGATGCCGGCGCTCTGTTCCTGGCTGGCCGAGCTGATTTCCCCCACGATGTCGGTGACGCGGCGCACGCTGGCCACCACTTCGGTCATGGTGGCACCGGCTTGTTCGACCAGCTTGCTGCCGGTATCGACCTTGGCCACCGAGTCATCGATGAGGGACTTGATCTCCTTGGCGGCCGAGGCCGAACGCTGAGCCAGTGAGCGCACTTCCGAGGCCACCACCGCAAAGCCGCGCCCCTGCTCGCCGGCGCGCGCCGCCTCTACTGCCGCGTTGAGCGCCAGAATGTTGGTCTGGAAGGCGATGCCGTCGATCACGCCGATGATGTCGGCAATCTTGCGCGAGCTGTCGGTGATGCCTTCCATGGTCTGCACCACCTGGCCGACCACGCTGCCGCCCTGGATCGCCACTTCCGATGCCGATTCAGCCAGCTGGTTGGCCTGGCGCGCGTTGTCGGCATTCTGCTTGACGGTGGCGGTCAGTTCTTCCATGGCCGAGGCGGTTTCCTCGATGGAGCCGGCCTGTTGCTCGGTGCGGCTCGACAGGTCGAGGTTGCCGCTGGCGATTTCCTGGCTGGCAGTGGCGATGGTGTCGGCCGAGGTCTTGATGTTGGCGATGGTACTCAGCAGCGAATCGCGCATGCTGCGTACTGCGTAAAGCAGGCTGCTCCGGTCGCCCGGTGCGGTGTCGATGTTGGGGGTGAGGTCGCCTTGGGCGATGCGGTTGGCGACCTCGGCCGCCTTGGCCGGATCGCCGCCGATGGTGCGCAGGATGCCGCGGTTGATCACGATCACCAGCGCTACCAGGGCCGCCGCCACCACGGCAAAGAGGATGGCCATCTGCGTCAGGGTGCGCAGGAAGGCGGCGTTGATGTCATCCATGTATGCGCCGGTGGTCAGGTTCCAGTCCCAGGGCTGATAGGCGATCACGAAGGAGGTCTTGGGCACCGGTTCGGCCGCCCCGACCTTGGGCCACAGGTAATTGACGAAGCTGCCGCCGGGCTGGCTGCCGGCCTTGGTGATCTCGACGAACAGGTTCTTGCCGGCCGGATCCTTGAAGTTGGTCAGGTCCTTGCCGTCAAGTTCGGTCTTGATCGGGTGCATGATGATGATCTGCGCCGAGGTGGAAATCGAGAAGTAGCCGTCGGTGCCGTAGCGCAGGCTCTTCACGGCGGCTTTGGCGCGTTTTTGCGCTTCTTCCTTGGTCAGCGCGCCGGATTCGGCCAGCGCGCCATAGCCCTTGACCATGGACAGCGCGGTCTGGCCGATGTTGGTGAGGTCGTTCTTGCGCTCTTCCAGGCGCACATCGCGCACCATGACGGCGCTGAAGATGGATATCGCCAGCAGTGCGATGAGGCTCAAACCGAGTGGCAGCCAAAGTTTTTTACTGAAGGACAACTGGCCCATGGTGATATCTCCCATTGTGTAGAGGCGCTCGCTGGCATCGTTGTGCCGGGACGATGGCACCTGGCCTGGCGGGCCGGGTACATCGCCTTGCGTGAGCGTGTTGTTGCTAGGTCAAGTAGTGTGCACGGGCGTTTACGGACGAAATGCGCGCGACCTTGTCACTCTACGCCGCTGTCGTTGTGCTGAATGGCGGAACAAGAGGCGCAAGGGCATTCATTTTATGAGTTGGCTTGTGCTGCAACGCTTGTTTTCACTGTCCCGCTGCGCGCCTGAGGCTGTACCACAGCTGACCGACCCACTCGCGCAGGGCGTAGCTGGCCAGCTCCAGGTTGCCGGCGCGCGGCAGGTAGTCGGTCAGGCGCGGGCGCGACCGCCCGGCGAACACGGTCGGCGCGGCCTGCACCTGCAAGCCGGTATACGCAAAGACGCGCATGGCGCGCGGCATGTGGATGCTGTCGGTCACCAGCAGGATGCGTTCGATGCCGTCAGCCTTGAGCATGGCGGCGGAATAGCTGGCGTTCTGGGCGGTGGTATCGGCGCGCGTTTCCTGCCAACGCACCGGCACTCCGAAGTCGCGCTGCAGGTTGCGCGCCATCAGCGCGGCTTCACTTTCGGGCGAGCCGTCGGGGCTGCCGCCCGTGACCAGGAGCGGCAAGCCGGTGTGGCGCGCCAGATAGGCCGCGTATTGCAGGCGCTTCATGCCGATGGCGGTGGAGTCATCGCTGCCGCCGTATTCCGGTGCCTGGTCGATCCGGCCCGATCCCAGGACGACGATGGCTTGCGCATTGCCGGCGCCGGCCAGTGGAGCGTATTGCGCTTCCAGTGGCCGGATCACCCACAGGGCACCGATCCGCGTGCTGAGTACCAGCAGGATCATGGCCCCCAGCAGCATCAGCGCCAGGCCTGTGCGGGGTGCGCGACGGCGTAGCCAGAACCCGGCCAGGCACATCAGGAAGGGCGAGACGGGCGGCAGCAGCAGGCTGCTGGCCAGGGCGGAGATCAGGACCGGCAAGGACATGGACATGGGCGGCAGCAAGGGAAGACAGCCCGGCATTGTGCGCGATTGCGTCCGCTTCGGCCAGCCTTGCCGGCAGGCCGATTTGCCTCGCCGCAGGGAATCCCCCAGAATGCGGGATCGCAAAGGGAAGGGCGCATGCCCCGGAGAATGCCGTGATACGACTTGTCTTGTTATTGCTGGGTGCCGATTTCATCCGCCGCAACTGGCATGCACTGGCCGTGGCCGGTCTGGCCTGGGGCACCATCGGCGTCTCGCTGATCATTGACGCGCTCGATGGCGTGCTCAATTTCCCGCTGACCCTGTTCGGCTATCTGCTGCTGGTGGAAAGCCTGGTGACCTTGTGGGTCGCCAACAGCGGCATGGGTGCCCAGAAGACCCTGCGCTATGCCAAGGGCGGGCTGTTCCTGCTCATCGCCGTGCTGGTCATTACCCAACATCAGGCCAGCAACATGGCGCTGGCCATGCTTTTTGGCATTGCCTTCACCATCGGCGGCTCGCTGCAGATCACCTCGGCGCTGGTGGTGCGCTTTCCGCGCTGGCGCATGGCCATGTTCGGCGGGATCGTGCAGATTGCGCTGGCGATTTTTTTCTTCCAGCCCTATCCCACCCATTACAAGGGCACGGTGCCTTACTGCATCGGGCTGGGCCTGGTCTTTGGCGGCTGGAACATGATCTGGCTGGCGCTGCGCAGCCGCATGCTGCCGCAGCAAGCCTCGGCCGATGTACTGGTTGAGCGCAACAGCGGCGATGACCGCCCGTTTGATGCCGGCTTGCATGACGGTGCGTCGGACCTGCAGGCGCAACTGGGTGCCGGGGCGCCGGCCCCGGCAAAGCCGCCTTCCGGGGCACAGCCCCCGCTGACCGTGCACGTGTGGACGCCCGCCGGCAGTGCCAAGGGCCCCGCCCGGCGGCAGCCGCTGATCGACCGCTACATCGCCGCCGTCGACAACCAGGGCGTCATCTCGACCGGCCATGCGGCGCTGGAAATCCTGCCCGAGCTCTACATCAGTCTCTATCCGGCCGAAGAAATCGACCGCTCGCCGGACCAGTTCGCCCGCCTGCTGCGGGCCACGGCCGACAATGACGTCAAGGGCCGCTACCTGACCGACTACCGCAGTGAAGCCGCCGCCTGGTGCGAATCGACCGAGAAGATCGTTTTCCGTGATTACCGCCGTCCCTCGCTGGACCGCTTCTGGCAGCACTACCGCCAGACCGAGATCTACAACCTGACCTATCGCAACTGCTCCAGCACCGTGGCGCATGCGCTGGAGGCCGCGCTGGAAGGCGTCATCGGCGGACGCGACCGGCACTGGTTCAATGCGGTCAGGATGATGTTCACGCCCGAGATCTGGGTCGCCAGCCAGATCCGCAAACGCGCCGTGACCATGGCCTGGACCCCCGGCATGGTGCTGGACTATGCCCGCGCGCTGCGCGCCGTGGTGCATCCGCGTCCGCTGTCCTGGGCCGCATCGCTGCACCTCGCCCTGCGCCAGAGCCGCCGCCTGCGCAAGGCCTGGCGCACCGCGCGCCGCCAGGCCGACGTCAATTCCACTCTTCTCGACAAACCATGACGCTTTCCCTCCCGGTACAGGAACACTGGATCGACGCCGCTGACGGCACCCGGCTGTTTTGCCGCGACTGGCTGCTGCCCGGGGCCACTTCGGCCGTGCAGATGGTGCATGGACTGGGCGAGCACGGCGGGCGCTATGCCGCGCTGGCGCACTTGTTCAATGCAGCGGGTTGTTCGGTGCGCATCTGCGACCATCGCGGCCATGGCAATTCAGGAGGGCGGCAGGGCAGCCTGATCCAGCCGGATGACTTGCTGCGAGACCTGAAGCAGACCTTCGATGACTTCAGCCGCCGCACCCAGTGTACGCCGCTGCTGTTCGGCCACAGCATGGGCGGGCTGGTGGCGGCGCGGTTTGCCACTGGCGGTTTCAGTCCGGTGCGGGCACTGGCGTTGTCTTCGCCGGCCCTGGCGCTGGATTTGTCGGGCTGGCAGCGGTTGCTGCTGAAGGTGTCGTCGGCCATCGCGCCGGGGCTGGCCCTGCCGACCGCCTTGCCGGCCGAGCGCATCTCGCACGATCCGCATGAGGTCCGGGCCTACCGGCAGGACCCGCTCAACCACGGCAAGATTGCGCCGCGCATGCTCAATTTCATGCTCGATGCCATGCACCATGTGGCGCGAGATGCCGCCCAATTCACGCGGCCGGTGCTGTTGCAGGTGGCGGGAGACGATGCCTTCGTCGCCCCGCGCGGCAGCCGGGCCTTCTTCGAGGCGTTGCCGGGCGAGCGCAAGACGCTGCACTGGTATGCCTCGGCCTATCACGAGATCTTCAACGAGGAAGCCGGGCTGCGCGAGCAGGCCATGCACGATTTGCGGGAGTGGCTGGGGCAACTGCCGCCTGCGGAGTAAAAACCGGACAAAGCAGGCGGGATGGAAAGATGAACGCTGAAATCAGCGTGAAGAAGGGTTCAGGATTTAACCTGAAATTACGCATGTAAAGCGCCGTGACGGGCTCCGCCAAGGAGCCGATCCGGCGCTTTTGTTCATTCAGGGTTGCCCGCTGGGAACGTTGATGAACTGGCAGCGGCTGTCAAAGCCGACGAAGCCGGGCGCGCAGGCGCAGCCTTGCACGGCCAGCAGCAGGGCGGAGGCGGCGAGGAGAGAGGCAAGTCGCTTCATGCTTCACTTTCGTTGCGTTGGCAAAGCTTGCGAGTGTAATGCGCTGCAGCAGCTTTGCAAGTGAGGCCGCGACCTGACATTTACCTGCAGCCGACCACAAACATTGCACCAGGGAACATCGTCCAGATATCAAGAATGATGATAATGGTGCAATTTTGCGCCGGAATGGTGCGAATCATGCGGACAATCCGGGGCAAAAGAAAAAGCGGACTGTCAGCGTTGCAACGCGACAATGACCGCTTTTCAGGACTGCTCCGGGATGCCAGCAGATCTCCTTGCGGAGACCGGCGATCACCCGGCCAGGAGGCTGCTTACTTGACCGAAATCAGGTAGCGCGCGACCATGGCGCCGATGAGCAGGGTGTACGGGAGGATGTCGGCGACGATGTTCATGGTGAGCTCCGTGAGGAAGAAATTGATCTGTTGCATTGCAATATATTCGCTTCACGGGCGTGCTTCCACTTTTGAATCCCAATACCAGTTATCTGATTTGTGAATAATGTCGCATTGCGTCGTCAGGGATACCTGGATTTGAAAAATATTTCCTTTTAAATCAATCGCTTGGCAATTCAGTCTGGCCAGAAGCAACCAGCCCCTGTGATACGGTGTGTCGTCCGCACCACAGGGGCTGAAGTGTAAAACTGCGCAATCCGGCGCAATTTGTTGCGTCGGAGGATCAGGCTTACTTGGCCAGTTGCAGGTTCAGGCCGCGCAATTCGGTACTGATCTGTATCTGGTAGCTGCCGCCCTGGGCGACTTGCAGGGTCAGCTTGTCGGTGGTCGGCCCGGCATTGCTGCCCAGGCTGTTGACGCGTTTGACGCTGAAATCGTAGATGCCGGGCTTGAGCCAGATCGACAAGCGCTCGCCACCGGCGATCTGGGCCAGCACGACATCGTTGATGGCCAGTTCCAGCATGTCATTGTTGAGCAGGCCGGCGGCGCGCGTGAAGCTGATCTGCGACAGGCCGGCGGCCTGTTCGGTCATGCTCTTGATGTAGACGCGGGCGGCCGGGATATCGCCGCTGGCGGTGCGCTCCACCGGGGTGGTGCAGGCGGTCAGCGCCATGAGGAGGGTGAGGCTGGCTGCGAGGGACTTGATCATGTTCTTCTTCCTTGTGGGCGTGTTCAATGCGGTGCTCAGGAGCGAGAGGCAGACGATAGCACGGCTGGCTGCCCGGTCAGTTGCAGCAGATGTTGTTCGATGGCGAACACGTGGCGGTCTTCGGCGCCCAGTTCGCGCAGGGCCTGGGCCAGCTTGAGCAGGTATTCGCTGTTGCGGCCGCTGGGACCGACCGCACCGGCGATCTGGCGCGCGATCTCCAGTTCGCTGGCCGGGCCGGCGAAGGCTTCATTGTCTTCGGCGGCGATGTAGATCAGGCCTTCTGCTGCCTGGCCGTCCTCGAAGCGCATGGTGGTGGCCAGGCGCAGATAGCCGTTCTTTTCGCGATGATCCAGATGGGCAAAGACTTCTGGCGTGATCAGGTAAGCCATGCCGGCACAGTCGGCGCCTTCTTCAGGCACCAGGGTCACGACCCGGCCCGGTGCCTCGGCAGTGCCGCGGTGATCGTGCGAGCCTTGCCAGAAGCGTCGCACCCAGCCGGTGATGTGGGCCGGACGGCGTTCCAGATAGGGGAAATCGGCCTTGAAGATGATGGAGCCGTAACCGAACAGCCAGACGCTGGCCTGGTCATCGAAACGGCGCATCTCACGGTTGATGGCGATGGTGTTGACGGACATGGAGACTGAGCAGGGCGACGGCCGGGCGTCGGAAGCTTGCCATTATAGAGGGGAACGGGCAGGCGTTTTTGAGCGAAAACTTTCAGGGATAGTCATCGAATTCTGAACTTTTGCGCATAAAATGCAGCCTGCCGGCCCCCTCTGCTGGCCGCAACGGTCCATGCGGCGGCGCTGTCCGCCTGCCCTTGGGAGGGGAGTGCGGCCATCCGGGGCCTCATCCGAATCTTCAGGGGAATATCATGCGTGTCGTCGTCATGCTGCTGACGCTGGTCGTCGGTGTTGTGCTGGCCGGTTGCGAAAAGACCGACTTTGAAAAGAAATCCGAATCCGATGCCAATGCGCGCCGGATTTTCAATCTCAAGAAGGAGTCGTCCAAGGACTGAACGCGGCGATTTCCCAAAGAAGAACAGCAGGCACGCGGCCTGCTGTTTTCATTTGCGCGCGACGGATGGTTTCAGTGATGCGCGGCGACCGGGCCCTGCGGAGCGCGCAGCGCCTCGGCACATTCATGCACCAGCGCCGGTCCCTGGTAGATCAGGCCGGTGTACAGCTGCACCAGTGAAGCGCCGGCATCGATCTTGGCGCGCGCATCGGCACCGCTGAAGATACCTCCCACCCCGATGATGGGCAGGGCGTCGCCCACTTCTGCCTTCAGGCCACGGATCACCTGGTTGGACAGTTCCAGCACCGGCTTGCCCGACAGGCCGCCGGCTTCTTCCCCATGCGGCATGCCTTGCACGGCATCGCGGGTGATGGTGGTGTTGGTGGCGATGACGCCATCGATCTGGTGACGCAGCAGCGCGTCGGCAACATTCTTCACTTGCTCCATATCCATGTCCGGCGCGATCTTGAGCACGACCGGTACGTAGCGGCCATGGTGATCGGCCAGGCGGCGCTGGGCCGACTTCAGCTGCGACAGCAGGGAATCCAGTTCAGAGGCCCCCTGCAGCTGGCGCAGGTTCTTGGTGTTCGGAGAAGAAATATTCACCGTCACATAGCTGGCGTAGGGGTAAACCTTTTCCAGGCAGGCCACGTAATCCTCGGCGGCGCGCTCGATGGGGGTATCGGCATTCTTGCCGATATTCAGGCCCAGCACGCCCTGACGTTCCTGGTAGAAGCGCGAGGATTGCACATTGGCCACGAAGGCATCCACCCCGCCATTGTTGAAGCCCATGCGGTTGATCACTGCGTTGGCGGCCGGCAGCCGGAACATGCGCGGCAGCGGATTGCCTGGCTGGGCGCGTGGCGTGACCGTACCGACCTCGATGAATCCGAAGCCCAGCGCGGCCAGGCCGTCGATGTAGGCACCGTCCTTGTCCAGCCCGGCGGCCATGCCGACCGGGTTGGGGAAGGTGATGCCCATGACGGTACGCGGATCGGCGGCCGGCTTTTTGGTGACGAAGTCCGTCAGACTGTAGCGCGCGGCACAGCGCAGGGCAGGCAGCACCAGATGGTGCGCGGTTTCAGGTTCCAGAGAAAACAGCAGCGGACGCGCGAGCGCGTAGAGGAATTTGTCGGACACGATGGGACGATCAGGAAAGAAGGGGCCAAAAAACTGCCGCTATTCTAACGCGTGCCACCGCCCATTCCCTGCCTTGGCGGCGTAGTTGCCCCCAATTTGATCCCGCTACCCCTGTTTTTGCAGACGTTGCGCCACAAAGGTGAAGCTTGCTTCAGCCTTCCAGCAGGCTCCATTCCCCTTCATGGAGGGCTTCCAGCGGCTGGTAGTTGGTTTTGTAGGCCATTTTCTGGCTTTCCTTGATCCAGTAGCCGAGGTAAACGTAGGGCATCTCCAGCTGGCGCGCCTGTTCGATCTGCCACAGGATGTTGTAGGTGCCGAAGGACGCTGCGGGCAGGTCGGGATCGAAGAAGGTGTAGACCGAGGACAGGCCGTCATTGAGTACGTCGATGATGCTGACCATGCGCAGGGTGCCGTCAGGCTCGCGGAATTCCACCAGGCGGGTATTGACCTTGCTCTGCAGCAGGAACTGCGCGTACTGATCGCGGCTGTCCTGATCCATGCCGCCGCCGGCGTGGCGGGCGCACTGGTAGCGCAGGTAGAGCTCGTAATGTTCGTGGGCGTAGGTCAGGTTGGTGACCAGGGTTTGCAGGCCGCGATTGCGTTCCCAGGCACGGCGCTGGCTGCGGTTGCGTTCGAAGTCGGCTACCCGGATGCGTACCGGGGTGCAGGCATTGCAGCCGTCGCAGTAGGGGCGGTAGGTAAAGATGCCGCTGCGGCGGAAGCCGGTCTTGACCAGTTCCGAGTACACATCTGCATTGATGAGATGGGAGGGGGTGGCCACTTGCGAGCGGGCCTGCTGGTCATCGAGATAGCTGCACGGGTAGGGCGCGGTTGCATAGAACTGCAACGTGGAGAACGGCAAGTCTTTGAGATGCGTCATGTGCGTCCTGTCCTGTCTTGCGGGAGGCCGGCGGCGAGGTCTCTGCTGCCCCGTGCGGTCCCTGGAGTCAGGTTCCAATTTACACCATTTTGATGGCCGCAGTGAAGAACCGCGCCAGGCTCAGTCGCGTCGGGCCGACGGGATGCCGTGCTCCAGCAGGTTCAGCGGTTCCCAGCCACGGATCTGCGGCCACTGGATGGCTGCGCGCAGGTGGCGCAGGAAGTCGCTGCGGGGGATCGGGCGAGCGCCCAGCGAGGCCAGGTGTGAGGTTTCCTGTTGGCAGTCGATCATCTCCACGCCGTGGCTGCGCAGGAAGAACACCAGATGCGCCAGCGCCACCTTGGAGGCGTCGCTCACGCGGGCGAACATGGATTCGCCGTAGAACATGCGTCCGATGGAGACGCCATAGGCCCCGCCGACCAGTTCGCCGTTGAGCCAGACTTCGGAGGAGTGGGCGTAGCCGGCGCGATGCAGGCCGGTGTAGCCTGCCATGATCTCGGGCGAGATCCAGGTGCCCTGTTCATGGCGGCGCGGTCCGGCGCAGCCTTGCATGACCTGTTCGAAGACGGTATCGAAGGTGACTTGCCATAGGCCGTCGCCGTGGCGGCTGCGTTCGATGCGGCGCAGGGTCTTTTTGAGGCTGTCGGAGACGGCGAATTGATCGGTGCGCAGGACCATGCGCGGATCGGTACTCCACCAGAGGATGGGCTGGCCTTCGGAGAACCAGGGGAAGATGCCGTGGCGATAGGCTTCCAGCAGCCGCTGCGGCGACAGGTCTGCGCCGGCCGCCAGCAGCCCGGCCGGGTCGGCGAGGGCGCGGGAGACATCGGGGAAGGGCGTATCGAGGTCCAGCCAGGCGATCATCCGCGTGCTCCTGCGGATCAGATCATGCGGCGGCGGATGTCTTCGGTGTGCAGCGTGAAGCTGCCTTCACCGTTGCGCACGTTCTTGAGATCGGCAAAGAAGGCGCGCAGGGTGAATTCCACCGTGGGGAAGGCGATGTCCTGCCAGGGGATCTGGTCTTCTGTATAGAGGGCCACTTCCAGGCTTTCGACACCGGCCTGGTAGTCGAGGTCGAGCAGGGTGGCGCGGTAGAAGAGGTGGACCTGGTGTACGTGGGGCACGTTGACCAGGGAGAACAGTTCGTGCAGTTGGATGTGTGCGCCGGCTTCCTCTTCGGTTTCGCGGCGGGCGGCGTCTTCGGTGGTTTCGGCGTTTTCCATGAAACCGGCCGGCAGGGTCCAGTAACCGAGGCGCGGCTCGATGGCGCGCTTGCAGAGCAGGACCTTGGTTTGGCCATCCTGATCCCAGACGGGGATGGAGCCGACCACCATCTTTGGATTCTGATAATGGATTGCACCGCAGTTGCCGCACACATGGCGCAGCCGCGTGTCATCGGGAGGGATCTGCAGGGAGACTGTGTGGCCGCACTCGGAACAGAATTTCATAGAGGCTCGGAAGGTGTCTGTCTATATATATAGTAGGGAAAGGCCCTTGGTGCATTTTCTTGCCGCGGCGACGGGGCGTTGGGACGCTGTCCTGGACGGCTGCGGGAAGCTGCAATGCGGTTAGGAGTGTATCACTGTAAAAAGATTGCAGAAAATGTTTGCATTCCGATTTTACCTGCCCTATAATTGTTTTCTTCAGACGCGGGGTGGAGCAGTCTGGCAGCTCGTCGGGCTCATAACCCGAAGGTCGTAGGTTCAAATCCTGCCCCCGCAACCACCGATATAGACGGCCCGGCTACTTGCTTAAGTAGCTGGGCCGTTGCCATTTTGGCCCACACCTGATTGCCTTCCCTGAGCTCCAGCTGGATCGAGCCAAAGATATCGCCCATGATCTTTCTGGCCATCAGAGGATTTTCGCGAAGCGCAGCAGTCAGGTTCATCAGGATCTCGTTGAAGATGCTGGTCACGTTGGGATTGCGTGCTGCTTCGCTCGCAGCTTTGAGCGCAAGCCTGCGCTGCAGGGAGCTGCGATCATTTTCGAGGGTCTTCAATTTCTCCGCCAGCGCCTCCGAGACACCGATCATCGTGATGGCATCAACCACTCTGCCGATCTCTGCCGTCAGCTGTGCTATACGTTTTGTTGTCTGAGAAACATCTTCCGTAGAATCGGTATTCTCCTTCAGCATCTCTTCAAAGGCCTTCTCAAACTCGGCAGCTGCCACAGGTGACAGTAGTTCTGCGCGGATGATCGAAATCAGTCTCTTTTCGACCAGCTCTCTTAGTATTGAAAATCCTTTGCACACGGCAGGGCCGCGATCCTTGGCCGCTGCACAGCCATAGCGCTCGGCATTGATCGCAACCACGGCTCCGCCGCAGTGCGGGCAGAGCATCATGCCCCCAAAGAGAGTTGTCGCAGGGCGGACTTGGCGCTTGCGCCCATGCTCGTCCCGGCCGGCGTCGATGCGCTCGCGCACGCGGCGCCAGAGTTGGTCATCAATGATGCGCAGCTCTGGCAGGTTTGCCGTTTGCCATTCCTCCCGGGGGCGCTCCGTCCGCTGGCGTCGCCCGGTATCCGGATCTTTGATCCACTGAGATCTGTTCCAGACGTACTGCCCCACATACATCGAGTTATTCAGGATGCCTGAGCCCTTCACCGGGCTGCCATAAATCGCCGACACGGCCCACGTGCTGTCACGTGGCGATGGCACGCCCTGGTTATTCAGCTCATGAGCTATCCGCTGCACGCTGTTTCCTGCCGCATATTGCTCGAAAATCCACACTACCCAGCGCGCCTGACTTTCATTGATCTGGTATGTGCTCCCGCCGTCAGCCTTCACAATGTCATACCCAAAGGACTTACCCCCGGCGATGTAGCCTCGCTCCACTTGGCCGGCTTGGCCTCGATGCGTCTTGCTCCGCAGGTCGTCCAGGTACAGATCGTTGATCAGACCTCGCACGCCGCGCATTATCTTGCGGCCGCTATGTCGCGAGTCGTATCCGTCCGAAACGCCGATGATCCGGATACCTCGGTGCTCAAGTCGGCGGACAATTTGCTCTTGCTCCACCTGGTCGCGTGCAAGCCGGTCGAGACCTTCTACCAATAGCAGATCGAAGCGGCCGGCGAGGGCATCGGCCAGCATTGCGTTACCTGCTGGCCGGCTTCCGACGGCAGTCGAGCCGGAGATGGCCGCGTCGCAGCGCTCGAATTCGACCGTAGCCCCCTCCCGATCCGCCCGAGTTCGGCATACTCGTAACTGGTCATCGAGAGAGGTCTCGCTCTGTTTGTCGCTGCTATACCGTGCGTAGATCGTTGCCTTCATTACTATCTTGTGTCGTTGATGTTGCTGTATTAAGTGGGTTGCCGGTCAACCAGTTCTTCACCGCTTGGGCTGCAAGCATCCTGATCAATGGACGCATGTTTGAGTTTTTTTCAAGAATATCGGCAGCAATAAATGGGGCGCTTTGATGTGAGTTCTTGGACCGCTTTTTCATCTTGCCTCCCAATTTTTCAGCTTGGGTTGTTGATTATGCCGGCGGGCGACGCACGTCGCTAAGTCGCGCGGATGGCTGCTCATGCTCCAGCCTTCGACCTCGGGAACTTCGTTTTCCACTTGCTCGGCCAGCATTCGTAGAAGCTGGCCACAGGCGGTTGGATTTTTAATTGCGAGCATCCATTCTCCCCCTGTCGATAATGTTCGCGCTGTAGTCGCTCAGGCACAGACGTCTAGCTTCGCAGTTCGGGCTATTGCGGCGCACGTCTCCGGCATCATCGCAAGTGAGGATATCCGCCAGCGGTACGCCACGGAACAGACCGGCCGGCTCGTTATCCAGCTCCACCCAGGCGAACCGCTCGCCGTTGCCCAGGTGCTGACGAATAACCGACACATAGCCCGCCAGCACGCCATCGTCAGGCGTGTTGAACGTGATGCGGTCGAGGGCCTGGGGTGGCTGCATCACGAAGTCGCGCGGCTTGCTGGCGGGGGCGATCACATCAAATTTCACAGGTGCATTCATTGCTTCTTCTCCTTGGTGGCCGTGACAGAACACACGCCAAAGCGATCGACGGCGGCGGCGATCACGTCGCAGCTATGGGCTGCGATGGCGGTGTATGAATGGCGTGCGCTGGCGGTGCGCACGACGACACGAAACGCGGTCATGGGGCGTTCCCTTTCGTTGGGTTGGGATCAATCGGTAGTTCGGTCACATCGAGGCGGCCGGCGCGCCAGTCGGCCACCTGGCGAGGCGTGCCGCGGCGCGGGGACTTGTCCGGCACAGGCACCACGCGTGGCCAGGGGCACGCCTTGATGGCAGCCCAGGCGGCCAAGGCCCGGCGCTGTTCATCGGCGGTCATGCCTGGCCCCGGCCATGTCGGCATGTCGTCCACCACCGGTCGAGGCCAGGGACATGCGCCCAGGGCGAGCCAGGCATGATCGATCTGCGTAGCCTGGTCTAGCTTGAACATGACCGGCGCTGGTGATGTCTTCGGCTCGAAGGACACATCGGCCGCAAAGTCAGTCCCAGCGGGCTGCGTACAGTTATTTACACGAGTCCAAGGGAACCCCGAACCCGCCGATGCGCGGGCGTCGTGCCCTTGAACTGGCGTCCATTTATGCCGAACGGACTTGAACACCACTCCGGCCATTTGGCGGCACTGGACGCCATAGGGCATTACGCGTTCACACTCTTCATAGCGGCCGGTGACAGTCTTGGTTTCTTTGGCCAGGGTGACCATCAGATCGTCGCGCTTCACAATGGCGCCGCCTTGGGCACGCAAATAGCAGGCCCAGCATGCACGCTTCTCGCCCTCGACCTTTTGTACTGCATCCCAGGCGGCGGCCATCGCCGGCGGTGCCTCTTGCACCATGTCCGCCGGCACGCGGCGCAGCTCGCGCCAGACGCTTACAGGTGCGCCACCCCATTGCTGGAACTGGCGAATGCCCCAGCGGGCCGCCCAGGCTTCTACGCGCGCCGAGGGCGTCAGCTCATAATCGCCGGCCGTGTCAGTGGTCACCACGTAGCCTTCTTTGGTCTTGTGGTCGGCCACGCCGTCAATGTTCTTGGCCACATACTTGGCGATGTAGCCGGCGGCGCTGCCCTTCGACCAGTCAATTCGCTTCACGTCGAGCCGGCGCTTGAATGCACCCGGTTCGCCACGGTCCACGCGCCAGGCGTAGCGCTTCATCACGCGGATAGCGCGGCCGGCCACGTCCTTGACGTGCGGAGTGGTGTAGCCCGGCAAAGCGCGCACAAACACCAGCATGTGCCAGTGCGGGCATGCATGCCCTCGACTACGAGCCTTTTGAAGGCACCACCGCTAACAACACCTCTTCCATGGAGTTCTTCTGATGAAACATAGCGCACGCCGCCGCGCGGCTGCATCCGCCAACACCGTACCGGCCAAGGTCGATGCACCGCCGCCAGCCGTTGAGGCATTTTCTTTCGGCGACCCGTCACCCGTGCTGGAAGGCCGGGACATGCTGGCCGACGTCGAGTGCTACCGCAATGGTGATTGGTACGAGCCGCCGCTCAGTATGGCCGGCCTGGCCAAGTCCTTGAATGCCAGCGTTCACCATGCCAGTGCGATCTGGTGCAAGGTCAATATCCTGGCCTCGACTTTCCAGCCTTCCGAAGTCTTATCGCGCGGCGATTTCACGCGCCTGGCGCTGGACTTCCTGTTGTTCGGTAACTGCTATGCCGAGCGGCGCGAGAGCATGACGGGCAAGCTGTTGAGCCTCAAGCCGGCGTTGGCCAAATACACGCGCGTCGGCGTGGAGCCAGGGCGCTATTTCTTCGTCAATGGCTGGCGGGATACCTACGAATTTGAGCGGGACGGTATCTGGCACCTGCAGGCACCGGATATCAACCAGGAAGTGTATGGCGTGCCGCAATACGTGAGCGCGCTGCAGTCAGCCTGGCTCAATGAGTCGGCCACGCTCTTCCGTCGCCGCTACTACCTCAACGGCTCACACGCGGGCTTCATCCTCTACATGACCGACACCGCCAGCAACGTCAATGACGTGGACAAGCTCCGCGAGGCGATGCGCAACAGCAAGGGGCCGGGCAACTTCCGCAACCTGTTCGTGTATGCGCCAGGTGGCAAGAAGGATGGCCTGCAGATCCTGCCGGTCTCTGAGATCGCTGCCAAGGACGAATTTTTCAACATCAAGAACTGCACGCGCGACGACGTGCTGGCCGCGCATCGCGTGCCGCCGCAATTACTCGGGACCATGCCCAACAACACCGGCGGATTCGGCGATGTGACGAAGGCCGCCGCCGTCTTCGGCTGCAACGAGATTGAGCCGTTACAGGCGCAATTTCTTTCCTTGAACGAGTGGGCCGGCCAAGAGGTGGTCCGCTTCCGTCCCTATCAACTTCCTACCAATGAGGGCAAATAATTATGAGCGATCACGCCGACAACGCAGACAGCAGAATCTATCGAACCATCGCCGCCGGCCTGGCCGCCGCACGACGTGCGCCAGCGCTTCAGCCTGACTGCCGCTGCCATTTCTGCGACGAGCCAGTAGCCGTCGAGCTGCTGTTCTGCGACATTCATTGCCGGGATGACTATCAGAAGATGGATTCAGCGCGTCGCCGCGCTGGAAGACATCAGCTATAGATTCGAAAAGCGAGGAAGCAAATCTTGATCTGCAAGGCGAATCTCAATCGCGTTTGCAACCTTGATGTGCTCCTTGTTTTTCAAAGAAAACGTTTCGTTCCGAACGCTGACGACGATTGTTCCTTTCTGCTTCTTGTCTTGGTCCCAAACCGGAATGAGCTCGGGAGCCTCCGGCACCTGTGCTGGTGTAAGAATCTCAGGTAAATACAGCATCCAGCCGACGCATGGGCGATCTTCGAAGACGGCATGCCGAGTTTCGTACGGAGGAGGGCTGACCTGGATATAGGGCGCAGGGAAGATTTCTAGAAGGGTATTGATAATCTGAACGATATTTCCCTTTTCCTCCAGAGCATGAACGGCTTTTGCATTGATTTCAAAGGCCGAGTTCGAACTATTCGAACCGATAGATAGTTCATGCAGGATGACTGCTCCACCAGTATCTTCTTGACCGTTCCATACACCTAGTGCTCTAAAGGTTTCTGATGGATCGTTTTGTTCCTCTTCTTTAAAAATAGAAATAGCCGCCTCCGACGGCCCATTTTTCTCAAAAGCGACGTTGCGTCGCGCATTGTCAGGTGTATCCGCTGGTGGGCACCAGTCTTCAAGCGGCATGCCTATTTTGTCTAGCGCGGTAGCTACCTTCCATAGCTGATTGAGCTGTTCGAGAATACTAGGAAGGCTATCGATACCGGCTTTGTAAGCGAACTGAATATTCATGAGATTAGGGCATAAAAACTACAGTTATGAGGAAACCTCTGGCGCTGAATCGACGTCGCATATGGGCGGCAACGAATTTCTCCATGAAGTACCAATTTAGGCGTGCAGGAGGCGATGCTGTAGTCACAGCATTTTGCTTAGCTGCTTGCATCAGAAGCTTCCTATATCCGGTGAACGAAAAAAAGAACTTCGGCTTATCCATCTCTTGGTCAAAAAAATGCCCGTACTTGGCCTTGGCCTCCTGCAAGAGACATTCAGGAGAACGGAATCCGTCAAAGTCCACGCCAGAAAATGCCCATTCAGTGTAGGGGGAAAAGCCCGTCACTCGAGCCTGATACTCGCGAGAGATATCGGACATATTCCATTTTCGCGTAACGAGTGCACCACCGTCCGGCGGACACTTCTTGCACTTATCGCTTTTCTTTGCCACGTCAACTTGAGCAAGCGGCTTGCTTTGAGCTTCTTCAGCTCTCTTGGAATTTGTATAGACTGCAGCGGTACCGCCGGCTACGGCAGCAGTGCCGGTTAGTGCCAACCAAGCTGCAACTTCCGCAGAGATGGCCGGCACGAACGGGATAGCGAGAAAAGCCATGCTTATTCCTCTTCTTGTTCTGAAGTGCGAGCGAAGTAGCGCAGCACATCTTTCATATCGCTCAGCCGTTGCTCAGGCGTGGCTCCTGGCTTGCTCAGGTATTGTTGCGTCTCCGGACGTTGGAATATTCCGGGTAGATCGGCGGACATGTACATCATGTAGATGAGCGAAGGCGTCTGAGTGAATCCCAGCTTCAGCCCATTGTCATATGCGGCGCGCATTCGTCCGATGATCTCGGCGCGGCCTGGATGCGCCTGGAGATCAGCTCGATCTGCCAGGAACTCATCGGCAACCGCCGCAACGAAATTGTCAGTGTCGCGCGCCTGTATCTTCTGGAATTGTTCTTCAGTGATTCTGAGCATGATGCCTTCCAATGCGCACACGGCGGCCATCCATGAAAAACAGCCATTCGGTAATCCCTTCGAACAGATAGCTACGCTGCGACTCATCAAAATCCCGCGCGGCATTGGCCAGCGCTCGCGGATCCCATAAACGCAGCAGGGCCTGTCGACCGTCTGGCAGCACGACCTGCACGCGGGCCAGCAGCGTGGCCGCCATTTCATCCAGGCCCATTGGACTGATGAGCCATGACACTGCGGGAGACCTTGCCTCCAGTCGTGTCACGTCGCCGTGCAGATCGGTTGGAGCGTTTTCGGCATCCAGTAGCCACGGTCCTGATGGAGAGAGGTGAGCATCGACCGTACCGAGGAAGAGCCCGCGCATGTGCGGATCTTCCTCAAGGGCCTTTTCATAATGAGCCTGGTAGTGAAAGCCATCCACCAGGGCATATAGCTTGAGTTGCGGCATGGTGCTGCGCAGTTGCGCAAGCCGCTGTTGAATGTCGGCAGGCATCAGTCGCGCACGATCATAGTTGCGCCGGACTTTGCGGCATTCATCAGGCAACTGAGGCAGATGCCTGAATCGGCTGGGGGCAGTGCATTGGTCAGGGTGCTGGCGGCAGTGGAAGCGTTGGCGGCCGTACCTGCATCCTGTTCCATGGCGTGGGTAGTGACTGCCTGTGTAGCCATCAGGACCGCACCACATGCGGTGCGGTCTCCCTCGCGAGCAGGTGCCTTGCCGTTAGTGATCATGTCTTCGGCACCGGTGGTAATCGGGAAGGTGCCTTTACAGAGCGGGCAGAAGGTCAGATCGCCGATGCCTGCCACGGCCTTGCCATGGATCAGAAAGGTCTGATCGCCGCTGATGACCGTGCCGCCATGGCTGGTCTTGTCTCCAATGGTGATGAATGGACGACTCATGATTTCCTCGCCAGGTTAGACATGGCGCACAAGTGCTGCGCTGTTGTGCTGGCTTTGACGAGGGGTAACAGAATTTGTTCCCATTGTGCGGGAAAGCCGCCCTGACGCGTTCGGGGGCCGGGGTGGAGGAGGGCGAAGGCTGAAATAATTGCAAAAATGTAATTATTTTGTCTTTTTCAGCCCGGCGCGCGCGGTTGCCCCCACCCCGCGCCTGCCCACTACTTAGGGCTGTTTTGACTCAAATTTGCATCTGATGCCAAAGCCCGTCCGACTTAGCCTGGCGGCCTGACGGATGGCTTCCGGAACTGACGCAATTTGACGCAACCAAAGAGCGATTTAATTTAGATGCGGCAGAGTCAGTTTGCTCATCGAGCCATAATGTGTTCAGAACCCGCCAGGCCTAAACCAAATTGGGATATTCCCGCAAAGGACAGGCCGTAGGAAGGGGAGAAACGTAAAACCCGCGCCCTCCTGGCGGATATCGCAGATTAGATGGCACACTTTGCATCATTGATTCCCCGCGTGCCTTCGACGGTTTCATGCGGATGGCAACCAGAACCGCTCGCAGCACAACTTGCTCGGCAACCTTGGTCCAGCCCGAGGGGTTCACTCCAGACAGGTATCAGAATTGACATACCCTCTGCCGACCATTCGAGGGCTAGCTATGATGGGGAGTATTTCTTAATTCCAAATGGTGGGGTTTACCGCTCTAGCAGCAACCCAGGCTGGCTGGTAAGCCATGCCCCGGAGGCCAGTGGATACAGCCTGCATATCCAAAACAGTGGGGAAACGCTATGGCGCTCTGCTAAGGAAGCCCATCATTGCGATGGCGGGAGCGCAATGATACAGAACCTGGAACAGATCAGGACAATTACCAGTTCCAGCACCTCCTTTTGTGAAGGACTGTTCTTCCCGGCCCATTGCCTGACCCGTAAACTGTCTCACTTGATTGACGCGCCAGTGCCGCGAGCAATCCGCTTTCACTGCCCGCTGATCCCTGCGCACTTGCGCCACTCAAATCGATCATCGATATCATTGCCCAAGGTCTCTCCGGAAATGCCCCGTTGATCAACGCTCCCTTGGCACTGGTCAACCTGCAACAGGCGGCCGTCTACATGCTCCTGCAGAACATGCCGCACAATTACTCGCACGTAATGGTAAGCCAACCACCTAGCCCTGCTCCGCGCCAGATCAAACGAGCCGTCGAATTCATCCAGGCGCGCCTGGCTTCCCCCATTTCCCTCATTGACATTGCCGCACATTCCTCTGTCAGCGTGCGCTCACTTCAGTTTGGGTTCCGAAAATACAAGGGGATGACTCCCATGGAATTCCTGGCACGCAACGCCTGGGGCGGGTGAGGGGGGGGCCTGCTGGACCCAACAGTTCCGGCAGATATCCGCCACATAGCGCTAAACTGGGGATTTCCCCATTTTTACCTCTTCTTGCGCTATCACAATAGACTGTTCGGCGAGTGCCCGCACACCACACTGGCACGGCGCAAATAGCCCCGAGCCGTTTCGTAACATCAGGGGCTGAGTGGCCCCGTTCCGTGACCTGCTTGACTGCCTCAATCTTGAACTCTTCCGGATAACGCTTGTTACTCATGACGACTCATTGGTTGCCTGATATTTTAGGCTGCGGAGTGTCTAGTAGGTCCGGGGGGAGGATGAAATCGAAAGGGAATAAACATATTCCCCTCAACGATCTCGGCTGCAGGGGGGGCTTTGATTTTCAGGAGGTAGCGTTTTTAGTCTAATCGCTCCGTCTGGCTCATAAACGATTAGGCTTGATAGAAGGTTAAGAACCATTCCCAAATACATAGCTCCACCAATAAAGAAAAGCCAAAACCTCTTACTCATTAGGATCATCCCGCAAGTAAAGAATTCTTTCAGTCGTGCCCAATCTAGTAGCATGATTTTTTCCACAAATGCAAAGCCTGCTGAGCTGATCGCTACGGTTGACTTCAAGGCACGCCCTGATTGCTAGCAAAAACTATGTATCTAAGTCTTCAGCGGAACCAATAGGAATTCTTTGCAGGGAATGGAGGTCGTGATGTTGCGAGGATCCCTCGCCTGTTAAATATGAGTTTTTCTTGCGCAAGTAAAAAAAGAGCCATACCGCAAATGCCGATCCACAAATCGTGAAATAGAAACAATAAAAATACACCACAATTTTCAGTATGCTTTTAGCGGCTTGGATCGAAAGGGGCATCTGTACCTTAAATTGTTTGTACGGACTTGCTTTTCCCAGAAGCAGCCAATCATTGCCAACAAATCGTTGATAACGCAATTACACTTCTAAGGCTAAGGTTCTGTTAGTTGACTTGTATTAATTGCCGTAATAGTAGGCTAAAACAACTGAATAAATATAATATTTAACATTTTTTGCATATTGTGTATTTTTTTGGGATTTTGTGGATGCCGGACACCCTTTCCCTCGTTGGATACGCAGCCGTTATAACAAAACCGCCCGCATGACGCGGCGGTTTTCCATGAATTGACCTATTCAGCCCAGTGGCAAGGCCCTAGCATTGGGCAGTTCTCGCTTCTCAATATTGAAAGGCGCGGCGGGCCTCTGCGCACTATCGGGCTTGAAAGTGGATACCGGTCCGGCCAATTCACGCGCCTGCTCCATCATGGGGTTGGCAGCAGCAGCGGCCGCAGAATTCTGCTTAGCGGCTGGTCGATTGCAGACATTTTGTCAATTACGCTCACCTATGTCTGCTCCTGTTCCGCCATCTGTTCCTACGGCGTGTCGGTCTGGCTGCCGACGCTGGTGGCGCAGTTCAAGGTCAGCGACGTCATGCATGTGGGACGTACACTGCCGAGCCGTCCACTGCAGCTCTCATCTGTATGTATCTGATTAGTCGCCACTCTGACAAGACGCGTGAGCTCCGCTGGCACCTGGTCGGTCCGTTCGCGTTCGTCTGCAGCGGTCTGGTGGGCAGCATCGTTATGCACGACTCGATGGGCTGGGCGCTGCTAGCGTTGTCGGTCGCTGCGGTCGGTGCCTACAGCACCACCGTCATGCTATTCAGCATCTCCAGTGTAATGTTGTCGGGTGTCGGGATGGCCGCCGGCGTCGCGGCGATCAACTGTGTTGGCGGCCTGGGCGGCTTCGTCAGCCCCTATATGGTGAGTGTGGTCAAGGACATGACTGGCAGCATCGACAACGGTGTCTTCTTCATCGCCTGTTTCGCGGTAATTGGTGCGCTGATGACGTTGACATTGCCCAAGCAGCTGGTCAATCGCTAGAGAAAATTCATAGTCGATTTCCCATTTAACAGTGCGCTTCTGGCCGATTGCGGACCTTGCTTCACACGCTGTTTCTGAATAACAAATCCTGCCCCCACGCCCATCAACCACGTTCGCATGATTTGCTGGATACATAGCTGGACTCCACATCCGCCTACCATCATTGTTTCTTTGAGCTAAGATGTCCGCATGGGCCAGAACCGGTCCTTGGAATTAAGGCCCGAGTTTTTCGGTCATCCCCTTTGCGTGATATCGTGACGAAATGGCAGATTTTACTGACGCACAAGAAATGCACAAAATGTATCCGGTGACCTTTGAGGCACCGTCGCCTAGCGAACTCGCAAATGTGCGCGCGGGAACTCTAGTAAAAATTTGCGCTGATGATGTTGAGCGGTTTTGGGTCATTGTTACAGTCGTGGAAGGTAATAGCTTGCAGGGTACCGTCAACAATGTCCTGCGGCACACCGATGTGCATCAGTTGAAAATTGATGACGTTGTTTCATTTGAGCTACGACACATTTATCAGATCTATCAAGACTGAATAAGCATTTTCCGGGATGCAAAAGGATTTCCGACTTTCACTTCCAGTCGGAAGCCGAGGCTTGGGACCGGCCATTAACGGAGCTTTTCAGCTGATTCGGAAAGGTAGATAACGGGCAAATCCTGCCCCCGCAACCAAATGCACTAAGGCGCAAGCCTTGCAGATAAAGGCCTCTAACGTTACCGCGTTAGAGGCCTTTTGCTTTTGCGTGACTCTGCAAAAACGGCCTGCGTGACTTTTGCGTGACCTTGTTCAGCCGTTGACCACGCGCAAGATCGTCATCCTCTTCCGCGTGAGTTCGACCTTGTTGGCCTGGTCGACCAGGCGCTCGACCGTTCCAGTCGCGTAGTGCTCGGGCATGCTCTTGTTGGCGTGGCCCAGCAATAGCGCCCGGTCTTCTTCGGAGACGCCGGCGGCGCGCAGGCGGGGGCCATACGTGTGCCGCAGGTCATGTACGCGCACTTGCGGCAATTTCGCCCGCTCGCGCGCTTGGTTCCAGCCGTTGTTTCCCATCTCCACGATCCGCCCGCCCCGATAGGGGAAAACGTACTTGGCATCCTTCCCGCGCTGGCCATTGATGACGCTCTGTGCAGTGTCGTTGAGGATCAACACGTGGGCCGCTGGTGCCGGTCGGCTGCAGTTCGATGCCGGGTGGACGGACATTGCGCAGTCCTTCATGGCCATCCGCAAGATTCTCACGCCCAGCGGTCGGGCCGTGACCTATGACGCCGGCCGTTCGCAGGAGACCGGTCACGCCGACCTGGCCTGGTCGGTCATGCACGCGCTGGACTATGAGCCCTTCGAGGGCAGCACGGCCAGCAATACTTCATTCATGGAGATCACCTGATGAAACATCAATCGCGCCGCCGCCGGGCGGCAACCGGTTTTTCGGATTTTTCTTCACCTGCCTTGCCGGAAAGACCGCCCCGAGCCGCATCCGGAGTGGAGGTGTTCACTTTTGGGGACCCTATGCCGGTACTCGAGGGGCGTGACATGCTCAGCGACATCGAGTGCTATCGCAATGGCGACTGGTATGAGCCGCCCTTGAGCATGAGCGGCCTGGCGCGTTCACTCAATGCCAGCGTGCATCACGCCAGTGCCATCTGGTGCAAGGTCAATATTCTGGCATCGACCTTCGAGCCTTCGGCGCTGCTGTCGCGGGCTGATTTCACGCGGCTGGCGCTGGATTTTCTGTTGTTCGGGAATTGCTATGCGGAGCGGCGGGAGAGCGTGACGGGCAAGCTGCTGGCGATCAAGCCGGCGCTGGCCAAGTATGTGCGTGTGGGTGTAGTGCCGGGGCAGTATTACTTCGTCGACGGCTGGCGCGCGCCGCATGCGTTTGCGGCGGATTCGGTGTGGCACCTGCAGGCACCGGACATCAACCAGGAGATCTATGGCGTGCCGCAGTACGTGAGCGCGCTGCAGTCGGCCTGGCTCAATGAGTCGGCCACGCTGTTTCGCCGGCGGTATTACCTCAATGGATCGCATGCGGGGTTCATCCTGTACATGACGGATACCGTTAGCAATGTGGCCGACGTGGACAAGCTGCGCGAGGCCATGCGCAACAGCAAGGGGCCGGGGAATTTTCGGAATCTGTTTCTCTATGCGCCTGGGGGGAAGAAGGACGGGGTGCAGATTCTGCCGGTGGCGGAGATCGCGGCCAAGGATGAATTCTTCAATATCAAGAACTGCACGCGGGATGATGTGCTGGCTGCGCATAGGGTGCCGCCGCAGTTGTTGGGGACGATGCCCAATAACACCCGAGGATTTGGGGATGTGACGAAGGCGGCTGCGGTGTTTGGCTGCAATGAGATTGAGCCGTTGCAGGGGCAGTTTCTTTCCTTGAACGAATGGGCGGCCCAAAAGGTGGTCCGTTTCCGTCCCTATCAACTTCCTGCCAATGAGGGAAAACAACCATGAGCGATCACGCCGGCAACGCGGACGGCAGAATCTATCGAGCCATCGCAGCTGGTCTCGCCGCCGCACGAAGAGCGCCAGGATAGCAAGTCGCTGCACTGGAAAATTCACGGAGATTCAGGACTGGCAGCAGTCGACTCCAAAGTGGACACAGGAATTTACTGGTCGTGCTTCGCCAAGAAGTCGTCAATCTCTTGATCGGCAGCTGCCCATTTGGGACCACGCGCTTCATACATGCTCACAAGCCCAAGTAGTTCTATCAGACTTTCGGCCTGAAAACTCATGCCGTCTTTCTCGGCGTGCCAGCCGTCATTTCCGGGTGCGGTAACCATGTAAGTCTTCTGGCTGAGGACGAGGTAGGCCGGGACTTCCACGTTTGCAGCCGCGCACAGTAAAGGTTGGGCTTGAGCCATACATATACTCCAATAAGTCCGAGGTCTGGTTGTCTGAATGTCACCTACGTCCGCTGCTGGCCGATTGCGGAATTTAGTCAACATATTTTGGACATAGCGCATTACAAAGAATCGCTTTGTCTACAGCTCATCGTTCATGCCCACTAACGCAAATGCACTAGCCGTGAACATCAACTAACAGTAATTGGAAAGATCCCATGGTGGGTAGTAACCACATAAGACTCCAGCCCATTTCGTTCCGGGATTATCCTTAAACACATACCATCATCAAAGTTCAGGGTCAGCGTGTTCTCATGGTCGATCTCCGCGGCTTCGACCACATGATTTAGACAATCAAATAAGATTGGACTCGTGCTCGCATCTTCTCCATGGCCTAGTCGGCTAGAGTCTGCGTCAGTACATTCAAACGTGCGCTGGATGAGAATCTGCGCCCCGCTAACGAAAAGCAAAATGATCGAGCCGATTCCCACTGTCACCCCGCTACAGATGGTGTGAAAAAATTCTGCAAGGTCCCTATCTTCGATCAAACTCGGCCTCTCTTATCTCGGTGGTAGCACTCCGTTGGGCATCATCAGAACATGCTTCTGCACTCTCGTCTCAGTTACACCGGTCACCTGATCTATCGATTAACCATTTTGTATCGATACCCAGTAACCATTTTCAAATCCGGAGACAGGCGTAGATCCGGGCGGCGTCACACTACTGGAATTGGTTCGCCGAGCGCTCGGCTCTGTGCCTAGAGGGGGAGAAAATACTAATTCCGCAGTTCTGACCTGCCCGGCTGCGAGATTCAACCATTCCGCCACGTAATTTAACATGTCCGTTTCTGGCCGATTGCAGCCGTCCAAAAGTTCAGATTTCACTCGACCCTAGCTAGATTTACGGAGAAACCATCCCCAAGCCTTGCGGTACCAACGACGCCTTACGATTCCAATATCTGAAACCTCCGTCCTAGGTACAATTTTTACCCAACCTGCGGCTGCAGCCCGTCGTTCGAGCTTTTGAAATAGTTCAAGCGTGCTCTCTAGTCTAGCTTTCTGTTGCTCATCCGTGAGGTGCTCGCGCATTTCACGTACTGAGGTTACTAGCGAAGGCAATAAGCCCATCGGAAGCTGAATTTCGTGGCAAGCACCAAAGGTATCAAATGACGCATTAAACCCTTTTGAGAACGACTCAAGCGCGGCGCTCCCGCCACGAACCAACAATGCACTACCAAGCGGAGCGAAATGTCCCGGCACTCCCCAAGCCTGTACCGCCCAATCCGCATCGGCAAGAAAGAGATCTTCAAGCAGGAGCAACGACACTCGCTCGGAATTCGCCAGGCATTCCTGTACAGCGCTCCACCGAAAAGATTGATTTGCGTCGACGAATTCTTCGGCGTGCTTCCCGTTCCAAGCGAACGAAATTCTTTCACGTCCCGAAGGTGTGTAGTGCTCAATAAATTCGGTGATTTCTGACACAAAGGCTCCAATTACTACAAAGGCCGGTATTGGCCGAGAGCAGACCAACTAATTTTCGGAGACGGTATTCGGATGTGATGCTTTGGAGTTGAGAAGAGCGCCTATCAGCAATGTTGTATCCGACACGATGATAGATCGAGATGCGGGGATAAATAGTAAGCAATTCATCGCTTTTTCCAGGTCAATTTGAGATCTACACTATTTGACCCACTTATTTATTTCTATACAGTCGGCCCATAATTTTTTGACAAAAGCAAACTTCGCAAAAATTCATTGGAATTTGAGTCAATTAACCTTCCAGCGCAAGAGACTTCAATTAAGTCACGACGATAAACGATATGCGATTCCGACGGCAAACCAAAAAATGGTGCAACCTGAGGATATGTTAAACAAATTTGAAACAAAGATGCCCAAGCTACCTCGGAAGCATCAACCTTTCCCATTTCATAGAACGTCCAGCCAGAATTTTCCTTACCATCTCCCGTATATCGGTCCATTTGAAAGTCTCCAGAGCGTTGAAGCATCACCTTGGAAACAAGACCAGCTTGCATAAGTGAAAAAAAGTCTGGTTCAACTCCAATTTCAGCGCAGAGCTGTCTCTGCACCATCAACTGGGAAAAAGTTCTATTCGCACCCGGAACCCACCTAATCGGAAACTCAGAGAATGAAGGCTCATGAACCACTAGGCTTCCATTCTTATTCGCAATTAGCTTTAGCCGCCCCCATCCCATGTCAACGGTATTACCATCATTGAAGTGCTCCCCACGCTTAATACACCCCTCAAGATGTTCCATGAAGGAACTCACCCCTGCCTCGTGAGTTGACGATACTTCAATTGAAAACCAAGGCTGCCCATCGCTGGAAAGAACATGGGAATTCAGCACAGGCATTAGTTGCCTCCATTAAGGTAGGAATTAATCCTATTTTGAAGATACTGCTGCATTGCTGCACCTCGCTGTGCAGCATCGTTTATCTGCATCATTTGAATTTCTTTAAAGAAGTGGCTGCTTCTGGCCGTAAGCGGGCGTCCATTAAGTCAGATTTCATTCCGAGCTCCCGTCCTCACGCCAATACTTCCATTCACCGGATTCGACTCCGTGCTCATACTGGCCCTCTGCTGCCAATTGACCATTCTTATGAAAATCGCGCCAAGTGCCGTGCTCATGGCCGTCAACATAATTCCCTTCGGACTGCAGCTCGCCCGATTGATAGTAGGCGCGGAAGAGACCGTGCCTCAGCCATCTTGAGCCGTCTGGTGAAATATAGCGAGAATACCGAAACTTCAATTCGCCAGTCTCGTACGGAATTTCTGCAATGTTCAGTTCCGACATGGTTTTAGATCGTTAATGGATCGGGGGCTTACTCAGAGTTTTTCTGGCTATTTCTTCGCTCTATGTTCTAACCAACGTCCGCTCCTGGCCGGTTGCGGACATCTTGGCTCAAAGAAACAATGGGAGCAATCGATGTGAAGTCAGATTCTTCCAGATTGCTCGCCGAACTGATTGCCCATGTTCGCTGAAATGCACAGTTCATTGCCTGCCGTCGCCGCTCTGCTTGAAAAACCTCTCCCGCGAAGTCTCCAGCAAAGGCGTCCCCGCCTGCACGCACAGCCAGGCCTGCGCGAACTCCACCACCCCGCGCTCGGTCTGCCGTCGCTCGATCCCCTTGATGACCATGCGCGAGGCCTTGATGGCATCCACCTGGACATCCACCAGCTCCATGATGACCTCGCCGCTGTCACGCTGCAGCCGGGCACCTTTGTCGGCCGGCGGCGGTCGCCATCGCTATCTGGATCTGAGCCGGTGGGTAGCGGGTTATCAGTTGCTACAACCTGAAAAGGATCGGAGCCTGACGCAGCAGCTCATCGCGGCGTCGCAAGAGGTTCCCCGATTCGGCTATCGGCGGATGTATGCCTGGCTGGCCTTGGGCGAGTCCCGAGTGCGACGGCTCTGGAGCTCGCTCAAAATGGGCATTCCACGAAAGCGGCCTCGCAGGCGTCGATGCGGCAATGATATTCGGTTACCTGGAGCAACCAAGCCTAATTCGGTCTGGAACTACGACTTTGTTCATGACCAGATGGTGGATGGACGCTCGTTGAAGATGCTGTGTGTGATTGACGAATACCCCCGGGAATGCCTGTCCATCGAAGTTGTTGCCAGTTTGCGCTCCCAGGATGTCATCTTGACGCTCTCGCGATTGATGCGGTTACATGGAAACCCAGCCTACGTTCGGTCGGACAACGGAGCCGAGTTCACAGCGGCCAAGGTCATGCGCTGGCCGCGGGATGCCTTCGTTGGGCCCGCCTTCATTGCGCTAGGCAGTCCATGGCAGAACGGATTCGTAGAAAGCTTCAATGGCAAGCTGCGTGACGAACTGCTTAACCGGGAGTGGTTCCGCAGTCGGGCAGAGGCGAAAGTGCTGATTGAAAGATGGCGTCAGTTCTACAACGAGCGCAGGCCGCATAGCGCACATAACTACCAACCTCCAGCTACGGTCCGTCGTGCCTGGCTGGAATCGAATATGATCGACAACCGACTCACTGCCTGACTGGCTACAAATTACCGACGGAGGTCATCTCCACTATCGGTCACAACGAGACGTACCAGAATATGTTTACCTGCCCTTGCTGCGGCTATGAGGTCTTTCCTGCACCGCCCGGTTCATACGATATTTGTCCCATCTGTTTTTGGGAGGATGACGAGCTGCAGTTGTACTATCCTCATGTCCACGGCGCTAATCCCGCTAGCCTGATAGAGTCGCAAGTCAACTTTGTGCAGTTCGGTGCATGTAACAAAGAGATGGCGAAAAATACCCGCAAGGTCACGGGAGACGATACGCGAGACTGCCATTGGTTTCCTCTCTGGGAGCGACGTGTTGATGTTCCTGATATCAATGAAATTGAACTCAAGAGAGGGGCATCCGTTGGGGACCTATACTATTGGCGCCGACCTGCCTCTAGCCGATAGTGTTTGAAGTCGGGTTCCGGCCAGCAGTTGACCTGCTCCCCGAGATGATCTCCCTGCTTTCCTATTTCCACGCATTCCAATGCAGCGCGACTTTTAGCGCCTATCCTTGGTAATCAATTGGTGTGTCTTGACGTGCAGGCGTTTGATATGTCACGTCATGAAATGCAGGAAATCTCGGAAATTGAAGCGTTTAAATCTTGGAACGCCTTGCAGATTTCAGTTGTAATAAAAATGCGACAGCACGAAACACAGCGGCAACCTAGCCATTGCATGAGGTTTTCCATGGCCCAGCGATTGACGGGGCCACTACCTGACCAGGAGAAAACCATGCGCCGCTTTTTGATTGCTATCATGTTGATGTTCTCGTTGAATGCATACGCAGCCGATCGTTACGATGGCATCCCTGAGCGTTTCTTGTCTCTGTATCAATCTGGAAAGCCGATGGAAGCGCTGGACTACCTCACGAAGACATCTCCCTATGCGAAGGAGCTTTCTGACCAGATCCGGAGTCTGCGCGAAGTGGTTAAGACCTACCAACAGTCAATGGGGAAGTTCGGTGACGCCGAGATGATCTCGGAACGCACCATCGGCACCCGTTACGTCTACATGAAGTACATGTTGAACTATGAACGCCAGCCTGTTCTGTTTGAGCTGACTCTGTACCGCTTCAAGGATCGCTGGGCTCTCCAGAATGTCTCTTTTAATGCCAACTTCAACGAGGAGATTGCACGCGAGTCGAACGCTACAACGGCGAAGTAATGTAGATGAGGTTGTAAAGGCCAACGATGATTTAGAGGAAAACCCCTGCTGGAGTTTTCCTCATTTTTATTCTTGATGAATCTTGCTTGTTTTCCGAGATGATCTCGCGGACCTCTTTGATTTTGGCCTGATGTAGAGCCGCGGCACGTTTCGCACTTTGCTTTATGGTGTAAGTTCGTTTGAACGTTTTCATATTGTCGACCTTGCTAACCAGCTCAATGCCCTTGTTCTTCTTTTTGGCTTTGTCCGCCACTCCGCGTTCAAGCCGGTGATGCCTTCCTCTGGATCATGATCGAGCTCGCGCTCAGTGTCGCCCGGTTCGGCTTTTTTCTTGAACGCGATGCGCAAAGTAAAGCGGCTTCCCGTGATGGAATGCGTGACGGTCTTCGACCACCATTCCGTAGCATCGATCTCTTCCTTGGAGCCAGAAACCACTACAGGCGACTGTGGCATGATCCTGGTAACACTTGAGCTACCGGTGAGGTTTTCCTTCGACCCGATTGCGACCGTTCGCTTTGGCTCGATAGAGATGTTGATCAGCCTCAAAGAGCAGGTTCTCGGTCGAGATGTTGCTGGCAATCTCCAAGGTGGACACGCCGATACTGACGGTGATAGTCCCGAAAGAAGATCCATTGTGTGGAATTGCGAGATCTTGGATTGCTTGTCTTAGTCTTTCACCAAATATCAAAACATTATTTGGAGACATGCCAGGCAGAATGCATACAAATTCTTCCCCTCCGTATCTCGCGGCCAATTCATTCGTCGATTGAATCAATGCGCTGATCGTGGCCGCTACGCGTTTTAAGCAATGATCTCCTTGTATATGCCCGTATAGATCATTGAATGCTTTGAAATAATCGACGTCGATAAGAACCAAAGAAAAAGGAATGTTCTGTTCTAGCGCACGTTGAAGCTCTCTTTTAAACACCTCATCAAAATAGCGTCGATTCGCTATTTGGGTCAGGTCATCGGTAATGCTCAGCAAATAGATTTGCTTGTTCAGCGCGAGCAGTGAGGCTTCAGTACGCTTCCTTTCAGAGATATTTCGAACGATAGAGCAATTAAATCTTCTTCCTTCAAATTGAACCAGGCTTGCATTCACTTCAATTGGAATAATCTGGCCAGATTTGTTCCTGTTGGTCGTTTCCAGACAAACGGTCTGCTTTATCTCAAGCTCCTTCCAATGATCTTTCCAGCGTACCTCGTCAAAGTCTGGATCAATATCACAGACCCTCAATTGACTTAGCTCTTGAGATGTATAGCCTAAAAACTCTGTGGCAGCCTTATTGACGAATACGTAAAATCCGTCTTCGTCGAGCCAAATAATCATGTCGCTCACTGCGTCAATTGAATATAACGCTAGCTCGGCACCAAGTTCCGTTAATGTCGATCTCATTTACTTATACGCCTTGATGCCTCTGCAAGGCTGCCGGGAAAATTGGGTAGTCGACATTATATTTAATTTCTCTGAGACATCCTTCGCTCCAACAGCGGAATAAATGGCTTCATTATGGCCGTTGACCATCAGTGAAGTGCTTTTCGCCTCGGCAGGTTCTTTTTCGTTTCTTGGAAATGTCTGTGTCAGTCGTTTCCCCGCCTCGGCTGGAAGCCCGGAGTCGCTGCCGCCGCCGTCAAAGAGAAGGGCCCTGGTGCACCTGAATCGCCTCCCGGCGGCAAGCAGCCCTCTTCGTGATAGCATCCGACACATTATTCACACCAAGGAAAGCCGCCCATGTCAGAACTGGAACAAGACCCCTGGATCGTCCGTGCCGAAGAGTTGAAGACGCAAATGGAATCCCTGCTGGTCGCGCAGCTGGAAGAATATGAAAAGATGACCGCCAAGCTCGAACAGTGGAAGCAGAATCCCGGCGGCTCCTGGCTCACCGAGGCGGATTACCAGCCTTGGCAGGAAGCCCTCAAGAAGCTCGAAGCCGCGCAGCGCGAATTCGATGGCCACATCAGTACGCGCGTGAAGAAATAAGCATCACCTCGCCCGCCCATCGCGCGGGCACAAGAACAACGCCGTGAGCACTGAAGCACACGGCGTTTTTTCTTTCCGCTCAGGAGGTTCCAGCTTCTCCGTCCGCCTCCCCTCTGCCTGCACTTGCATTGGAAGTCGAAGCTGAAGCTGAAGCCGAACGCCTGCGCCGCCGCTTGCTCCAGCGCCGCGCACGGTCCACCACCACCTCCATGAACTGCTGGGCCGTCTCGGGTTTGAGCAGATATTCCACGGCGCCGGCTTCCAGCAAGGCAGGCATCTCCGGCGGATAGTCACTGTCCGGAAATACCACGATCGGCACCGCACGCGTGTCGCGGCCCGCCTTCATGGCCTGGATGAAGTCCAGGCCGTTGTTTTCCATCATGCCTGGGTCCAGAAAGATCATGCCCGGCAGCTGCATCTCGCCATCCGCACGGCGCTGCAACAGTCCCTCGATGGCCGCGTCTGCTTCGTCAACCCACTGCAATACACAATGAAAATTGTTGCGCCAGAGCGCAAAGCGCGCCAGCTCTACTGCTTCGCCGTTCGACTCAATCATCAGTATGATCGGCGGTTTCATGGTCTTGTCCTTCTCTTGTAGTGACCCTGATCACCATTCCTGTGCCACGGGAATCCATGCTGACCTCTGCGGGCGCTGCTCCGGGCACAAAACTTCATCTGCAGTCTGACAAAAATGCGAAAAAGCTCCTAGCAGGAATTTCCTGATAAGCCCTGTTGCCACTGTCTACAAGACGGTCGTGCGAGTTTCAATTGGCTCTCAAGGCAAATCCTTGCCAGCGGGCATCCAGGCCTCTGCCGTCAAGATTTTTCATCTCCCCAACCCCTATCTGCATTGCGGTGTAAGCTAAACCTTCATTTGCACGCCAGCGAACCCGGTTGCATCATGCAGTTCCCACCAGCTGAGATTGTGAACATTGGGGAATTGATCAGCGCGGGCACCGTTTGCCTTGACCGGCCGCTATGCCAGCATGCGTCCGCCGTGGCACGCCGCTTGCTGCACTTCTGAGGGAACATGCAGCCTGCTGTCCTGTTGACCGCTGGCCCGCCGTTCCGGATTTGAACAGGCACACCATCATCATGAATGCACCACTGACATCAGCCGCCGCGCAACCGACCGAGGCGACGCTGGACATCCTCAAGACCCTCATCGGTTTCAACACCATCAGCCGCGAATCCAACCTGGGCCTCATCGAATGGGTCCGCGATCTTCTCGAACGCCACGGTGCCACCACCCGCCTGACCTACGACGCCGAACGGCGCAAGGCCAATCTCTTTGCCACGCTGGGCGATGCCGGTCCCGGCCGCTTCGGTACCGTCTTCTCCGGACATACCGATGTGGTGCCGGTCAAGGGACAGAACTGGGATACCGACCCCTTCGTGGCGCATGTGGCCGATGGCAAATTGTTCGGCCGCGGCGCTTGCGACATGAAAGGTTTCATCGCGGTCTGTCTGGCCCGCCTGCCGGCCATCGCCCAGGATCGCCTGCACACACCGCTGCACTTTTCGTTCTCTTACGATGAAGAAGTGGGCTGTCTGGGGGTGCGCGAACTGCTGGCTGACCTGCAGCAGAACGATATCAAGCCCACCGGCGTCATCATCGGCGAGCCCACCATGATGCAGCCCGTGATCGCGCACAAAGGCAAGCGCTCCTATCGCTGCTCGGTGCATGGCCATGCGGCGCACTCTTCGTGTCCGCACCTGGGCATCAACAGCATCGACTATGCGGCCATGATGCAGCTGAAGATCCGCGAGATCGCGCTGCGCGTGCGCCATTCGGAAGCGCAGGATTACGACTTCGACGTGCCGTATTCCTCCATCGTCACCACGCTCTCCAATGGCGGCAACGCGCCCAACATCATTCCGGACAAGGCCGAGTTTGTCTTCGAACACCGCTTCCTGCCCGGTATCGATCCGGCCGGGGTGTTCGACGAAGTGAAGCGTTATGCAGAACAGGAAGTGCTGCCGCAGATGCAGATCGAAGGTGCGCAAGGACGCATCGAATTCGAAACGCTGACGGCCTATCCGGGCATGAGCACGTCGCCCGATGATCCGCTGGTGAGTTCGGCACTGCGCATCCTGGGTAGTGAACGTGCGCGCAAGGTCGGCTTCGGCACCGAAGGCGGGCTGTTCGGTCAGGCCGGCATGCCGGCGGTGATCTGCGGGCCGGGCGACATCATCCATGCGCACAAGCCCAACGAGTTCGTGACACTGGAGCAATTGGCCCGATGTGAAAGTTTCTTCGACAACTTCGTCGCTTCGGCGCATCTGAAGGCGGTTTGATCGCTTCAGCATCTTCGCCGGAATGAACAAAGGCGCTTGCCCGTGAGGGTCAAGCGCCTTTTTTTCGGAGCGGGGAAGAGTCAGGCCGGAGCGCGAACGCGCTTGTCCAGCGAGGCCGAGACGGCCACCGTCACCAGGCCCAGCAGGGCGAAGACCGAGCCGATCAGGGGCAGGTCGGTCAGCGGCAGGCCAGCCGAGATCGCCAGTCCACCGACCCAGGCGCCAGTGGCATTGCCGAGGTTGAAGGCCCCCTGGTTGAGGGTCGAGGCGAGGTTGGGCGCGCCGCGTGCGGTGTCGAGCACGCGGATCTGCGCACCGGGCACCACCGCAAAGGCGAAAGCCCCCCAGGCGAACATCGTTGCCAGCGTCGGCCACTTGTAATGGCTGGTGAAGGAAAACAGCCCCAGCACGATGGCAATGCACAGGAACACGCCGCACATCACCGGCATCAGTTTCCAGTCCGCCAGCTTGCCGCCGACCAGGCCACCCACGGTGATGCCCGCGCCGAAGAGCAGCAGCACCCAGCTTTCTTCGCGGGCGCTGAAGCCGGTCACGTCCAGCAGGATGTAGGCGATGTAGGTGATCACGCTGAACATGCTGATCGAGGCCAGCGTCGAGGTCAGCAGCGACAGCTGCACGCGGGTATCGATGATGGAGCGGAACTCCTGGAAGATATTGCCGGCCTGCATGGGGATCTTCTTGGGCAGCATGGTCCACAGCATGACGGCGGCCAGCACGCCGATGCCGGTCACCACGCCGAAGGTGGAGCGCCAGCCCGCCGCATGGCCGAAGGCGGTGCCCAGCGGCACGCCCAGGATGTTGGCCACGGTCAGGCCGGTGAACATCAGCGCCACTGCCTGTGCGCGCTTCTGCGGCGTCACCAGTTCTGCTGCCACCACCGAGCCGATGCCGAAGAAGGCGGCATGGCAGAAGGCGGTGACCACTCGCGCCACCATCAGGAACGGGTAATTGGGGGCCAGCGCGCACAGCACATTGCCGAGGATGAACAGGCACATCAGCCCTACCAGCGCCTGCTTGCGCGGCCACTTGGCAGTAAGGATGGCGAGGATGGGCGCACCGGCGGCCACGCCCAGGGCATAGCCCGAGACCAGCATGCCGGCGGCCGGAGCCGTGACACCCAGATCAAGCGCAACGTCGGGCAGCAGGCCCATGATGACGAATTCAGTGGTGCCGATGCCGAAGGCGGCAACGGCGAGGGCAAACAGGGGCCAGTTCATGCGCAGTCCAGGTGGAGGGTGGAGAGGAGGAGGGCGCGGCCAGGGCAGACCGCGCAAAGCCGCAAGTTTACCGTTGGATGGAAATCGCTGCAGGACTCAAGCCGGATCGGCCGCCAAGGGGCGGCCAAACCAGCTCTTCAGGAAGGACATCAGCGCGCCATATGCCGGCAGGAAGAACAGCAGGCTGATGGCGATCTTGAAGCCGTAATCGACCAGCGCGATCTCCACCCAGTGCTCGGCCATGAAGGGATCGCTGCTGCGCCAGAAGGCGATGGAGAAGAAGGCGATGGTGTCGCTGGCATTGCCGAAGATCATCGATACCGACGGTGCCAGCCACCAGTGGCGCGAAGCCCGCAGGCGATTGAACACCTGCACGTCCAGCACCTGCCCCAGCACATAGGCCATGAAGCTGGCCGCCGCGATGCGCGCCACGAAGACATTGAAATGCGCCAGCGCGCCGAAGCCCTGCCATTGGCCCATGTAGAAGAGAGCCGAGATGCCGTAGGAAATGAACAGGGCAGGCAGCATCACCGCGAAGATGATGCGGCGGGCCAGTGGCGCACCGAAGAAGCGCACCGTCAGATCGGTCGCCAGGAAGATGAAAGGAAAGCTGAAGGCGCCCCAGGTGGTATGCAGCCCGAAGATCGAAACGGGCAATTGCACCAGGTAGTTGCTGGAAGTGATCACCAGAAGGTGGAACAGGGAAAGCCAGGTCAGCAGCGCGGCATGGCGGCGCAGGTCGAGAGTCGTCATATGAACCTTTTTGATGAATGGGGGCGAGGGAACCCATGGAATACGTCCGGCCGCCGCGCGGGCAATGGCCGCCGAAGACCGGACAGAAGGGGCAGGATTTTATCACAAGGCCCGGTCCCGGCCCTTGAGGTAAACTCTTGCGCTTTTGGGCAGGTGCAATGAACAGCAAGAAGGCAACCCTGATCGGTTTGAGCGCCGTGCTCTTGTGGAGCGCCATCGTTGGCCTGATCCGCGGCGTGAGCGAACATCTCGGTGCCACCGGCGGCGCGGCAGCCATCTATACGGTGGCCTCGCTGATCCTGATGGTGGCGGTCGGTTTCCCGCGCCTGTCCAGCTTCCCGCGCAGGTATCTGGTGTGGGGCGGCGTGCTGTTCGTGGCGTATGAACTGTGCCTGTCGCTCTCGATCGGCTACGCCCATAGCGGCCGCCAGGCCATCGAAGTGGGGATGGTCAACTACCTGTGGCCGACCTTCACGCTGGTGGCGGCGATTCTCTTCGGCGGGCAGCGCGCGACGCTGCTGGTGGTGCCGGGTTTCATCCTGTCCATGCTGGGTATCTGCTGGGTGCTGGGCGGCAATCAGGGCCTGGATCTGCCGGTCATGCTGGCCAACATCCAGGACAATCCCCTGAGCTATGGCCTGGCCTTCATCGGTGCGCTGATCTGGGCGGCCTACTGCACCGTGACCACCCGCATCGCCGAGGGCAGGAACGGTGTGACCCCTTTCTTCATGCTGGTGGCCTTGGCCTTGTGGGTGAAGGTTCTGCTGGGCGGTCATGCCGCTGAACTTTCCTTCAGCGTGCCCGCGCTGGTCTATCTGCTGCTGGCGGCTGCCGCCATGGGGCTGGGTTATGCGGCCTGGAATGTGGGCATCCTGCACGGGAACGTGACGGTGCTGGCGGGGGCTTCGTATTTCATCCCGGTGTTGTCCTCGGCACTGTCGGCCGCGCTGCTGCGTGCGCCGCTGCCGCCGTCGTTCTGGGTCGGCGCGGCGCTGGTGTGCGCCGGATCGATTCTGTGCTGGCGTGCCACCTCCGCAGGACGCAGAGAGGCGTGATCTCCCGATCTGATCCGCAGAGTTCACTGCCCCGGCATGCTGCCAACAAATTTTTACATCTCATGGGGCTTTCCTGACGCCGTTGTCATCAATGCGTAACGGCGAGGTCATCTTGACTGCCTAGACTCCTGCTTTTTTCAGAGCAAGGCCGCGCGACGCGGCAAGAGTCATGCTGTCATCCCTTCCTCTTTCTCCACAGCGCACGGTACCCGGTGCGGCCATGCTGCGCAGAGCGCAGCCGGCGCTGCTGGTGCTGGCTGCGCATCTGGGCTTGCTGTGGCTGGCCACGCAGATGCACGCCTTGCCCGCGCCCATCTCCACGCCACCGGTACCGCCCACCGTGATGCTGGCACTCCTCGAGTCCGCACCGCAGCCGCCCTTGCCTGCGACATCACCGCATCCTGCAGCCCCCGTGCGCACCGTGCCATTGCGGCCGGCACCCATGCCGCACGCCCGTCAGGCCGTGGCACCCGCGCCGGCCATGGTCACTTCTGCTGATACGTCATCTGCGCCATCTGCTCCTTCCTCGCCAACTGCTCCAGCGTCTGCGCCCGAGGCCGCCGCTGCCCCGGTGACGCCGGTCGCCCCGATGATCCGCCCGCCCGTCATTACCAGCGGCGTTCAGTACCTCACTGCACCGCAGCCGGTCTATCCCGCTGCGGCCCGCCGTCGCGGCGATGAAGGCGAGGTGCTGCTGCGCGTGCTGATCGATGCCCAGGGCGGGGTGGAGCAGATTGCACTGGAACGCTCTTCCGGCATCGCCAGCCTCGACCAGGCCGCGCGCGAGGCCGTCCGGCGCGCACGCTTCCAGCCCTATGTGGAGCAGGGCAGGGCGCTGCCTGCCTATGTGGTCGTACCGATCAAATTTCAATTGACGCAGTAACCCCGAACGAAAGGAATCAACAATGGATGCAAGTCCCTACGGCCTCACGGCCCTGTGGTCGCAAGGCGATGTCGTCACCAAGGCGGTGGCGCTTCTGCTGACGATGATGTCGATGGCCTCGTGGTATGTGATCGTGACCAAGGCCCTGCAATTGTGGCGCTACCGTACTCCGGCGCACGCCGCAGGCCACGCGTTCTGGGAGGCCGGCAACGTCGCCGCCGGCATCACCCTGCTGGGCCGCGACAATCCCTTTGCCGCGCTTGCCAGCGCCGGCCAGGGCGCAGTCGATCATCACACCACGCACCAAGGGCAGTTGCAGGATCGTCTGCCGGTCAGCGAGTGGGTCACGCTGTCGCTGCGCCAGGCCATCGATGAAGCCGCGGCCAGCCTGCAGTCGGGCATGGCGGTGCTGGCCTCGGTCGGTTCGACGGCTCCCTTCGTGGGCTTGTTCGGCACGGTCTGGGGCATCTACCACGCCCTGGTTTCCATCGGCAGCAGCGGCCAGGCCAGCATCGACAAGGTCGCCGGTCCGGTCGGCGAAGCGTTGATCATGACGGCGCTCGGGCTGGCAGTGGCCATTCCCGCCACCTTTGGCTACAACGCGCTCCTGCGCGGCAACAAGAGCATCCTCGCGCGACTGAACAAGTTCGGTTTCGAACTGCATGCGCTGTTTGTCACCGGGGCGCGCGCCGATGCCGCTTCGGTCGCGCCGGAACAGGCCCCGGCCCTGCGCCTGCGCACGCGGGGCGCTGCATGATGGGCATGGGTTCCCTCTCCGATTCGGACGATGACTTCAATCCCGAGATCAACACCACCCCGCTGGTGGACGTGATGCTGGTGCTGTTGATCATCTTCATCATCACGGTCCCGGTCATGAACAACGCCGTCAAGATCGACCTGCCGCGCGCCACCGCCCAACCCGATACGCTCAAGCCGGACAGCATCAACCTCGCCATCGATGCCGACGGCAAGACCTTCTGGAATGACGAACCGGTCGATCAGGCGCAACTGCAGGCTCGCATCGGCAAGGCAGCCTCCGCACCGCAGCCGCCGGAACTGCATCTGCGAGCAGCCCGCACCACACCCTACGAAAAAGTGGCACAGGTGATGGCCATGGCACAGGCAGGCGGGCTGGCCAAGATCGGTTTCGTGACTGATCCACGGCCATGAACCCGATAGCGACCCGATAAAAAAAGAAGACTGGCCGGCATTGCCCGGTCGGTCCATTGCATAGCCAAATCAACTCCCTCTCTCTCCACATCCACTGCGAGTCCGACATGAATTCCACACGCATTGCCCGTTTCCGTCCGTCCACCATGCGCCGTGCCCTGCTCGGCGCCGGCCTCCTGCTGGGCAGCGCCGGCCCGCTGATGGCGCAGGCCGATGACAGCGTGCTGCCCCAGATCACCGTCACCGACAGCGCCGACAAGAAGAAATTGGCCGAGAAGGTCAGCAGCGGTGCCCTCGGAGATCGTTCCGAACTGGAGACGCCGTTCTCCACGCGTGCGGTCAAGAGCGACGAGATCGAAGACCGCCAGGCCACCTCGCTGGCCGAGGTGCTGAAGTACGACGCCAGCGTCAGCAACAACAGTCCGGTCAATGGCACGCACCCGGCCACCATCTCGGTGCGCGGCCTGCGTCTGGATGATCTGAACGGCTACAAGATCGATGGCCTGGCCAACATCAACCGCGGTACCGAAATGCCGCTGGAGATGTTCGAGCAGGTGGAAGTGCTCAAGGGCTTGTCCGGCTTCATGTATGGTTTCGGCTCGCCGGGCGGGATCATCAATTACGTCACCAAGCGCCCGACCGATGACACCTTTTTTGCCACCGATCTCGGCTATGCCAGCGGCGGTACCTGGAAGGAACATGTCGATGCCGGTGGGCGCTTTGGCGAGGACCAGCGCTTCGGTTACCGCGTCAACCTGGTCAACGAAAGCGGCGATACCGAGGCCGACCACGGCAGCATCAACCGCCAGTCCATCGGCGCATCCTTCGATGCCCGCCTCACCAGCGACCTGACCGTGCGGCTGGATGCCATCTACCAGCGCCGCATCGCCACCGGCGGCACCGATGTCATCGTCAGCGGATTCAGGATTCCTTCGCCGCTGGATGGCACGACCCGGCTCTACAGCAATGGCTCCTTCACCGATGTCGATTACCGCCTGGTGACGCTGAGCGCCGACTACCGTCTTTCGGATGACTGGAAGGCCAGCGTCGCCGTGCGTCACTCCGAATCGGTACGCATCTACAAGAAGGACCAGTACTACATCACCAGCAACAGCGGCAATTACCGTGACCGTGTGACCTCGGAATACCACGGCTATGAATTCAACGAAGCGCAAGCCATGGTGCAGGGCAAGGTGCGCACCGGATTCCTCCAGCATGAGCTGGTGTTCGGCGCGATGGCGCAGAACCTGCTCTCGACCTCCTCGGTCAATACGCCCAAGCCTTACATCGGCACCGGCAACCTGTATGCGCCGACGATCTACTCGGCCGACAGCGTCAACTACAGCGGCGGCACGTATCGCGATGAAAAGACCACCCAGACCGCGCTCTTCGCCAGCGATACGATGAAGTTCGACGAGCGCTGGTCGGTACTGGCCGGTGTGCGCTATACCAACTACATCGATACCGCCTACAGCACTGCCAACACCACCAGCGCGCGCTTCACCGCCAATCCGCTGAGCCCGACGGCAGCCGTGATGTACAAGCCGCGCGCCGATACCACGGTCTACGTCAGCTATGCCGAAGCACTGGAGCAGAGTGCCTCCGCACCGACTACTACCGTCAATGCCAACCAGACCTTCGCGCCGATCAAGAGCAAACAGGCCGAAGTGGGCGTCAAGACCGAGCACGATGGCTGGAACGGCAGCCTGGCACTGTTCCGCATCGAGCGCGGCTCGCAGTACATCAACAGCGCCAACGTCTACGTGGCCGATGGCCAGAGCGTGTATCGCGGCGTGGAAGCCAATGGCTCGCTGCAGCTCACGCGTGATTTGAGCCTGGATGGCAGCGTGATGGTCATGGGCTCGGAGATCACTCATGCGGCGGCCGCGGTCAACGGCAAGCGTGCCGTCGGTGCGGCCGATATGCAGGCCGGGGCGCAACTGAGCTATCGCGTGGCGGCCTTGCCGGGCTTGCAATTGCATGCCGGCGCGCAGTATGTCGGCACCATGGCGCTGGATTCGGCCAATGCCAACATGCTCTCGCCGTACAGCCTGTTTGATGCCGGGCTGAACTATCGCACCCGCATCGGTGGCCACATGACGACCTGGAGCGCCAACATCACCAACCTGGCCAATCGCAAGTACTGGACCTACTATCAGGAAACCTACCTGAACGTGGGTGCGCCGCGTACCCTGAACCTGAACGTGCGCGCAGACTTCTGAGTGCCAAGGTTTTCCTGATTCGGAAAGGATGAAACAACATGATCGGTGGCCTGTTCTCCAATCAGCCCGCAAGGGCCTGTGTCTGGCTGACCGGCTTGCTGCTGGCCGCCAGCCTGGCGCAGGCCGCCGATCGTGATGATCGCCAGACCAAGACCTCCTACGCGCCACGCCAGACGATGGCCAGCCTGGAGCCGGTTCCGCCTGGATATGAACCGGTGTTCACGCAACTGCTGGCGCGCCATGGATCACGCGGCCTGACAGGGATGAAATCCGATCTGGCCTTGTATCGACTGTGGCAGCAAGCCGAACAGGAGGATGCGCTGACCCCGTTGGGCCGCGAACTGGGACCGGCCTTGCAGGCCATGCTGCGCGCCAACTTCCTGCTGGGGGCCGGGGTGCCAGGCATTAGCCAGCCCGGCTATGGCAACGAGACCCGGGCCGGCTTGCAGGAGCATGCCGATCTGGCGCACCGGATGGTGCAGCGCCTGCCCGGCTTGTTCGATCAGGCCGGCAGCGCCGGGCGCGCGGTGGTCGTGGTCAGTTCCGGCAAGGATCGCGCAGTGGACAGTGCCGAGGCCTTCACCCGGGCGCTGCTGTTGGTCCGCCCTGGTCTGCGCGACCAGGTGCAGGGGCCGTCCAGCGATGCCTATCTGCTGTATTTCCACCGCTTGCCCAAGACGCCGCCGGCAGATAACTCCGGCGCGGATGCTCAGCAGGCGCTGCGCCTGCAGACCTGGCGCGACAGCCAGGCCTACCAGGCTTATGCCCGCAGTCCGGCCTTACAGGCGCAACTGGCCCGCATCCGGCAGGATCCGCGCTTGCAGGAGGTGGCCGATGTGGTCCTGGCACGGCTGTTCAAGCCGGATTTTCTGAGCCGGCTGGGGCAGGGGAGCTACCGTTTCAGCAACAGCGGCACGCTGACATTTACCAGCGCCGATGGCCGTTACACCAACACGCTGACCGGCGATGGCCGCAGCGTGATCGGCAACGGCTTGCAGGCCGCCTGGGCGCTGTATGACCTTTATGCCATCAGTGCCGGCATGCGCAGCGAACTGGAGCAGGCTGGCAGCGATGTGAAGGAGTTTGAACGATTGATGCCGCCGTTGGCGGCGCAGCGTTACGCCGAGGCTGAAGATGCTGAAGACTTCTACAGCAAGGGGCCGGGCATGGTGGAGCAGGGCGATGTGACCTGGCGCATGGCGCGCATCCTGCTGCAGGATTTTTTTGATGAGGCCGATGCCATTGAACGCGGTCAGCGCCGCCATCTGGCCAAGTTGCGGTTCGCCCACGCCGAGATCGTGATCCCGCTGGCTGCGCTGCTGGGCCTGCCCGGCGCATCGCAGCAGGTGGCTGAGCGCGAACCCTATGCCCCGGCCAGCAATGGCTGGCGTGGTGCGCAGATTGCGCCGATGGCTGCCAACCTGCAATGGGACATGTTCGCCAATGCCGCAGGCCGCACCGTGGTGCGCCTGCTGTACAACGAAGCGGAGATGGATTTCAAGCCGGACTGCGATGCTGCGCGGCTTTCGCCTGGCAGCCATTACTACGACTATCGCGCCTTGCGGGCCTGTTACGGATCGGCCCGCAAGGCCGAAGAGCACAATCAGAACTGATAGCTCACGCCCACCCGCAGCACCGGATACAGGTTGTAGCCATGCACCTTGTCGCTGAGCTGGGCGTTTTCGGCCGCCACGTCGGTGGCCAGGCGTGCGCAGATTGCGGCGGGGGCGTTGCAGCCGGAGTTGCTGACCGAAGTCGAGGCATTGCCCTGGAACATCACGCCCAGGTCGGCCGTGAAGCCCCAGCCCGGCTTGGCCGGGGCGACTGCGTTGCCCCAGCCCAGGCCCACGTAGGGCGCGAACTTCTTGAAATCGATGCGGCCATCGACCTGGCCTGCCTGTGAAGCGGTATAGACGTTGCCATTGATGGTATAGATGCCGTTGGCCTTGGGTTTGCCGGTGGCGTCGATCTTGTTGCCGTTGTAGACCACGCCGCCGGAGAGACGGAAGCCGTTGTCGAACGGGAACCAGTCCAGCAGCGCATCGAAGGTGCGCAGCTTGGCTTTGGCATCGTAGTTCACATCATTGGTGCTGGAGTTGAAGGAATAATCAAAATAGTTGACCCCGAAGCGGGCATTGAGCTGTTGCGCCAGCGGCACGCTCAGGTGGACGCCCACGCCGGTAGTGCCGAGTTCGCCACTGAGGCCGAGATTGGCGGCCTGGGCGGTGCTGCCAAGGGCAGCCAGGCTGATGAGACAAGCGCAGGAAAGTTGGAAACGGTGCACGAAGAAATCCCCCGGGATTGAAGATGAAAGACGGTCAGATGCCGTCCATCGCAGCCTAGGGTTTGGCGCATCGCTCTGTAAAGCGCGACAATACCGAAATGCAATCAAAAAGCGGCAGGACGAAGACGCCGCGTGACATTGGCACCACAGACGGCGGTTTCAGGCTTGCTGTAGATGCCACTCTGGCAACAGGTCCTGCCCCTTTGATGCACATCAATGCGGTCCTGCAGTGATCTGTCTATTCTGCAAGCTCCAGTCAATACCAGCTCGCCCGGTGGGCTCGCGGCCCAGCGCATGTGCGCGCCGCGTCAGTCCGGCGTGGCAGCCGGCCAGGAGCATCGCATGCAAGTCGCCCATCCGTCCATCCTGCATCCATCCGCCAGTCTCGCCGGCATGAACAAGGCCGTCCTGCGCAAAATGGACCAGCGTGGTCCGCGTTACACGTCCTATCCCACGGCAGATCGCTTTTCGAGTGACTTCGCCGTCACCGACTACCTGCATGCGGTCTCCGACCGCCGCAACATGAGCGCCTGGCGGGCGCTGTCGCTGTACCTGCACATCCCGTTCTGCGACACCATCTGCTATTACTGCGCCTGCAACAAGATCGTCACCAAGAACCGCGCCAAGGCCGCGCTCTACCTGAGCTACCTCAAGCGCGAGATCAGCATGCAGGGCTCGCTTTTCTCCGGCATGAACCAGGTCGAGCAGCTGCACTTCGGTGGCGGTACGCCGACTTATCTCTCGGACGAGCAGATGTCGGACCTGATGAACCATATCCGCCACAGCTTCACGCTGGCTCCGGATCACGTCGGTGAGTATTCGATCGAGATCGATCCGCGCACGGTGTCGGTGGCGCGTGTCCACAAGCTGCGCGAGCAGGGCTTCAACCGCATCAGCCTCGGCGTGCAGGATTTCGATCCGGAAGTCCAGCTGGCGGTCAATCGTGTGCAATCCGAAGAACAGACCCTGCAGATCATCGCTGCCGCGCGTGAAGCCGGCTTCCGCTCGGTCAGCATCGACCTGATCTACGGGCTGCCCAAGCAGAACGTGATGTCGATGTCGCGCACGCTGGCCAAGGTCATTGCCGCCAGCCCGGACCGCATCGCTGTCTACAACTATGCGCACATGCCGGCGCTGTTCAAGACCCAGCGTCAGATCAAGGAAGAAGACCTGCCCAGCGCCGACAGCAAGCTGGACATGCTCTCGCTGTGCATCCGCCAGCTGACCGGCGCCGGTTACGTCTACATCGGCATGGATCACTTCGCCAAGCCCACTGACGATCTCGCCATCGCCCAGCAGCAGGGCCGCCTGCATCGCAATTTCCAGGGCTACTCCACCCATTCGGAGACCGACCTGGTCGCGTGCGGCGTCTCGGCCATCAGCGCCGTGGGCGGCAGCTACAGCCAGAATGAAAAGACCCTGGACGGCTATTACGCCCGCCTGGAAAATTCCACGCTCCCCATCGCCCGCGGCATCCAGCTGGGCATGGACGACGTGCTGCGCCGTCTCATCATCCAGCGGCTGATGTGCAATTTCGAGCTGTCGATCAATTCGCTGGAGATCGCCTATCCCATCGTCTTCCGCGAATACTTCGCACCGGAGATGGAAAAGCTGAAGCAACTGGAAGAGGACGGCCTCATCAATATCGAACCCGAATGGATCACGGTCGAGCCCAAGGGCCGTCTGCTGATCCGCAACATCTGCATGGTGTTTGACCGCTACCTGAACCAGGACCGCGAAAAAGCCGCAAGCCAGAACAAGGACACACCACAGCGTTATTCGCAGACCGTGTGAGCGGGGCGCGTCGATGAACCTGCTGCCGATCTTCCTGGTAGGCCTGATGGGCAGCGTCCATTGCATCGGCATGTGCGGCGGCATCATCGGTGCGCTCAGTTCAGCCGCGCCGCCGCGTGCCCCGGCGGTCGCTACCCAGGCGCTGGCCATGGCCGCAGCGCCGGGGCGTGCTGCGCATCGCATCATTCCCCTTCATGTCGCCGGCTCTGCCCAGGTCCAGGCCTTCGGGCAGGATCTGGTGCGCGTGCTGGGCTACAACCTCGGTCGCCTGTCCAGCTACGCGCTGGCCGGCGCACTGGCCGGCGGCATCGCCGCCGGCCTGCTGCGCGGTGCCGATGTGCTGGGCTGGCTGGCACCGGCGCAGACGGTGGCCTACGTCATCACCAATCTTGTCCTGATCCTGCTGGGGCTGTACCTCACCCAGTGGTGGAGCGGCCTGTCCCGCATGGAGCAATGGGGTAGCGGTCTTTGGTCCCGACTGCGTCCCCATGCAGCGCGGCTGGTGCCAGTGGATACGCCGGTCAAGGCGCTGCTGCTGGGCAGCCTGTGGGGCTGGCTGCCGTGCGGGATGGTCTACAGCGCCTTGCTCACCGCCCTCATGGCCGGCAGCGCCGTGCAAGGCGCGCTGACCATGCTGGCCTTCGGGGCGGGCACTTTGCCGGTGCTGCTGGTGGCCGGCATGTCCGGTGCACGCTTGCGCCAGTTGGCTACGCGCCCTTGGGTGCGGCGCAGCGCCGGCGTGATCGTCTTGGCCTTCGGGTTGTTGGGTTTGCTGCGTGCCGCCGAGATTGGCGGCCTGGGCATTGCGCGCGGCTGGATCGACGTGTTCTGTGTCAGTCCGGTGCACGGAGGATGAGCATGCACAACGACGGGAGTGATGCGGCGAACCTGTGTTTCCATTGCGGCCAGACGGTGCCGGCGGGGGAGTCCTGGACGCTGGACATTGGTGGGCTCAACCGGACCCTGTGCTGCGTGGGCTGCCAGAGCGTGGCCCGGCTCATCGTCGAGAGCGGATGTGAAGATTTCTACCTGCGGCGGACCGTTCCCTCTGCCCGCATCGATCCAGAACAGTTGCTGCCGCCAGAGCTGGCCCTGGTGGATCTGCCCGTGCAGACAGCCGATAGTGAAGTTTCTGACGCAGGGGACCACGCGCAGGAACTGGTGCTTTCCATCGATGGCTTGCGCTGCGCCGCCTGCGTCTGGCTGATCGAGAAATACCTGGCCCGGATGCCCGGCATCGACATGGCCGAACTCAACGTGGCCAGTGCGCGCCTGCATATCCGCCGCGATCCTGCGCGCTGTTCTACTTCCACCATCCTGCGCGGCCTGCACGGCCTGGGTTATACGGCCTATCCCTTTGATCCGCTGCGCCAGGGCGAGCAGGCGCGCCGCGCCGGCCGCCGCCTGTTCCGCCAGTTGTTCATCGCCGGGCTGTCGATGATGCAGGTGATGATGTATGCCATCCCGGTCTACATGACGCATGAAGGCATCGATCCCGACATGATGGCGCTGATGCGCTGGGCCAGTCTGTTCCTGACCATTCCGGCGGTGTTCTATTCGGCCTTGCCGTTCTTCACAGGTGCCTGGGCAGGACTGCGGGCGCGTGCGCCGGGCATGGACCTGCCGGTGGCGATCGGCATTGCTGCGGCCTGCACCGGCAGCGCCATCGCCACCTGGCGCGGCGAGGGCGAGATCTGGTTCGACAGCGTGAGCATGTTCATTTTCCTGCTGCTGGCCAGCCGCTACCTTGAGACTGCCGCGCGGCGCAAATCGGCGGCCGCGCTGGAGCGCATGCAACAGGCTTTCCCGGCGTCGGCGCTGGTACTGCGCGGGTATCCGCTGCAACGTGAGACGACGCTGGTGGCCGCCAGCCAATTGCAGGCCGGTGACGTGATCTTGGCTCGCCCCGGTGACACCATCGCCGCCGACGCCTGTCTGCTCGAAGGCGTGGCTGAACTGGACCTGGCGCTGCTGTCAGGCGAAAGCCGTCCGCAAGCTTTCCAGCCCGGTCAGGAAGCGCCCGGCGGCGCGGTCAACCTGAGCCAGCCGGTGCTGCTGCGCGTGGTGCGCACCACGCGCGAGAGTACGCTCGCGGCCATTACCCGTCTGGCGGAGCAGGCCGGACAGGGCAAGCCGGCACTGGCGCAGTGGGCCGACATCGTGGCCTCGCGCTTCGTGGTGGCCTTGCTGCTGCTGGCGGCGATCACTTTCATTGCCTGGCATCTGATCGATCCGGCGCGCGCCTGGGCTACCGCGATTGCGGTGCTGGTGGTGTCCTGCCCTTGCGCGCTGTCGCTGGCCACGCCATCGGCCCTGGCTGCCGCCACCGACCGCCTGCTGCGCGAAGGCACGCTGGTCGTGCGCGGCAACGTGCTGGAGACCTTGCAGCGTGCCGATACCATCCTTTTCGACAAGACCGGCACGCTCACGCAAGGCCGGCCGCAGATGACGGCGTTGTGGAGCTGCATTCCCCAGGCGCAGGCCCTGTCGGTCGCCGCCGCCATGGAGCGCGGCAGTCTGCATCCGCTGGCCAAGGCGCTGGTGGAGGAGGCCGACCGTCGCGGCAGTGCAGCTTGCGACGTCGCCGAGCTCGGCTCCGTCACGGGCGCGGGCATGCATTGTGTCATCGATGGCGTGCCGCATCGCCTGGGCGCGCGCCGCTTCGTGGCTGAGATCGCAGGACAATCCGTGCCTGCCGAACTGAACCAGCCCGCTGCGGCAGCGGCCGGTTCGGTCTACCTGGGCAACAGCCAAGGTTGGCTGGCGCGCTTCGACCTGGCCGATGCATTGCGTGCGGATGCCGTGGATACCGTGGCTGCGTTCCGTGCGCAGGGTTTGCGGGTGATCCTCCTGAGCGGTGACCAGCCCGAGGTCTGCGCCGAGGTAGCAGCGGCCGTCGGTATCGACGAAGTGATCGCCGGCTGCACGCCGCAACGCAAGCTGGAGGTGGTGCGCCAATTGCAGCAGGGCGGGGCGGTGGTGGCCATCGTCGGCGATGGTATCAATGACGCCGCCATGCTGCGCGCAGGCGATGTCTCCTTCGCGATGGGCAAAGGTGCGGCTCTGGCCCAGGTCAGTGCGGATGCCGTCATCATGAGTGATCGCCTGTCGGCCGTCGCACAATGTGCGCAGATGGCCCGCCGGACCATGCGCATCGTGCGCCAGAACCTGGTGTGGGCCAGCGTCTACAACTTCCTCGCCATTCCGGCAGCGGCCTTCGGGCTGCTTGATCCGTGGATGTCGGCGGTGGGCATGTCGGCCAGTTCGCTGCTGGTGGTCGGCAATGCACTGCGCCTGAGCCGTGCCACGAGCGCGGCACGGCAGATGCCGGCAAGTGCTCCAGCGGTCCAGCCAGCGCTGGCGGGAGGGGCCTGATGGAAGCGCTCTATCTCCTCATTCCACTCAGTACCTTGCTGGTCTTCCTGGCGATCTGGGTGTTCTTCCGCGCCTCCGACAGCGGTCAGTTCGATGATCTCGAAGGACCGGCCATGCGCATCCTCCACGACGACGACATTGCCCCGCAGCAGGACCGGCACGATCCCGCCTGAGCTGCTCTCGCGCCTGCCCGTTCGTGCAAATAACGCCGCAATTGCCTGCATTTTTCTTTGGCTCTCTTTCCACTTGATACACGTCAATGCCCCCCGGAGGCTTGCCCCGTAAGCTCGTATTGAACAGTACTCAACAAAGTGGGGAGAGTTTCGTGAGCAAAGAAAATAGCTACAACTACACGGTTGTGCGCCAATTCACCGTGGCGACCATCCTGTGGGGCGTAGTCGGTATGCTGGTCGGCGTGATCATTGCCGCCCAGCTGGCATGGCCCGAATTGAACATGGGGATTCCCTGGCTGAGCTTCGGCCGGCTACGTCCCTTGCATACCAATGCAGTGATCTTTGCCTTCGGCGGCTGCGCGCTGATGGCAACCTCGTATTACGTCGTGCAGCGCACCTGCCAGGTGCGGCTGTTCTCCGACTTCCTGGCGGCCTTCACCTTCTGGGGCTGGCAGCTGGTGATCGTCGGTGCAGCCATCACGCTGCCAATGGGACTGACTCGCGGCAAGGAATACGCCGAGCTGGAATGGCCCATCACCATCCTGATCGCCGTCGTCTGGGTGGCCTACGCCGTGGTGTTCTTCGGCACCCTCGTCAAGCGCAAGGTCAAGCACATCTACGTGGCCAACTGGTTCTACGGTGCCTTCATCATCGCTGTGGCCATCCTGCACATCGTCAACGGCATGACCATGCCGGCCACGCTGACCAAGTCGTACTCGATGTACAGCGGCGCACAGGATGCCATGATCCAGTGGTGGTACGGCCACAACGCGGTGGGCTTCTTCCTGACCGCCGGCTTCCTGGGCATGATGTATTACTTCATCCCCAAGCAGGTCAACCGTCCGGTCTATTCCTACCGCCTGTCGATCGTGCACTTCTGGGCTCTGATCTTCACCTACATGTGGGCCGGTCCGCACCACCTGCACTACACCGCATTGCCTGACTGGACCCAGTCGCTGGGCATGGTGTTCTCGCTGATCCTGCTGGCACCGTCCTGGGGCGGCATGATCAACGGCATGATGACCATGTCGGGCGCCTGGCACCAGCTGCGCACCGATCCCATCCTGAAGTTCCTGGTGGTCTCGCTGTCCTTCTACGGCATGTCCACCTTCGAAGGTCCGATGATGGCCATCAAGACCGTCAACGCCTTGTCCCACTACACCGACTGGACCATCGGCCACGTGCACTCCGGTGCCCTGGGCTGGGTCGGCTTCGTCACCATGGGGGCGATGTATTACCTGATCCCGCGCCTGTCCGGCAAGACCCAGATGTGGAGCAAGGACCTGATCGAGATCCACTTCTGGGTCGCCACCATCGGCATCGTGCTCTACATCGCCGCCATGTGGATCGCCGGCGTGATGCAAGGCCTGATGTGGCGTGCAGTCAATGCCGACGGCACCCTGACCTACAGCTTCGTCGAAGGGGTCAAGGCAACCTACCCGTATTACATCATTCGTCTGATGGGCGGCCTGATGTACCTGTCCGGCATGCTGGTGATGGCCTACAACACCTGGCGCACCATGCGCGGCACCGAACTGGCTGTCGCACCGATTCCTGCCGTGACCAACGCTGCGCACTGATTGGGGGAAAGTATGAAGTTTTCGCATGAATGGATTGAGAAGAACCCCTGGCTGCTCATTGGCCTGGTGCTGCTGGTGGTCAGTGTGGGTGGCCTGGCCGAGATCGTGCCGCTGTTCTTCCAGAAATCGACCACTGAACCGATCGCCGGCCTCAAGCCTTACTCGGCCCTGCGCCTGGCTGGCCGCGACGTGTACATCCGCGAGGGCTGCTACAACTGCCACTCGCAGATGATCCGCCCGCTGCGCGCCGAGACCGAACGTTATGGCCACTACTCGGTGGCCGGTGAGTCGGTCTACGACCACCCCTTCCAGTGGGGTTCCAAGCGTACCGGTCCGGACCTGGCCCGCGTCGGTGCCCGCTACAGCGATGAATGGCATCGCGCCCACCTGCACAACCCGCGTGACGTGGTGCCGGAGTCCAACATGCCCGCCTACCCGTGGCTGGAGCAGGCCAAGCTGGACAACTACGACATCGTCTCGCGCATGAAGGCATTGAAGCGCATCGGCGACCCGTACACCGAAGAAGACATCAAGAATGCCCCGGCCGAACTGGCCGGCAAGACCGAACAGGATGCGCTGATCGCCTACCTGCAAGGCCTGGGCATCCTGATCAAGGCGGAGAGATAAGATCATGATTGAAATGTTGACCGACCCACGCAGCCTGATCACGCTGATCAGCTTCATCACCTTTGCCGGCATCCTGTGGTGGACCTATGTCGGCCACAAGCCCGCTGATTTCAAGCAAGCCGAGATGATCCCCTTCGCCGACGGCGACATCGGCCAGCCCGCTGCCGACAGCAGCGACAAGGAGGTGCGTCATGGCTGATTTCACCAGTGGTTTCTGGAACATCTGGATCATCGTCCTGACCGTGCTGGGCATCGCCGGTTGCGCGCTGCTGCTGTGGCAGCAGTCGAGCTGGAAGGTCAAGAAGGGCGACCAGCCGGTTGCCGGTTCGACCACCGGCCACGTCTGGGACGACGACCTGACCGAACTGAACAACCCGCTGCCGCGCTGGTGGATGTGGCTGTTCTACATCACCATCATCTTCTCGGTGGGCTACCTGATCGCCTATCCGGGCCTGGGCAACCTGCCCGGTACCCTGGGCTGGCGTTCGACCGGCGAGCATGATGCCGACGTCAAGCAGGCCGAAGCCAAGTACGGACCGCTCTTCGACAGCTACCTCAAGAAGGACCTGAAGGTGGTGGCCGCCGACCCGCAGGCCCATGCCATCGGCGAGCGCCTGTTCCTGACCTACTGCGCGCAGTGCCACGGTTCGGATGCGCGCGGCAACAAGGGCTTCCCCAACTTGACCGACAACGACTGGCTGCATGGCGGCACGCCCGAGATCATCAAGGAAACCATCCTCAAGGGCCGTCACGGCGTCATGCCGCCCATGGCTGCGGCGGTGGGTACCGACAAGGATGTCGACAACGTCGCCAACTATGTGCTGAGCCTGTCCAATTCGGCCCATGATCCGATCAAGGCCGAACTGGGCAAGTCCAAGTTTGCCGCCTGCATGGCTTGCCACGGCCCTGGCGGTGTGGGCAACCAGGCCCTGGGCGCGCCCAACCTGTCCGACAAGATCTGGCTCTATGGCGGCAGCATCGACACCATCAAGGAGACCATCAACAAGGGCCGCGACAACACCATGCCGGCGTTTGGCGAATTCCTCGGTGAACCCAAGGTGCACGTACTGGCGGCCTATGTCTGGAGCTTGTCCAACAAGCCCAGCAATGCAGAGGCCAAGTAGGCCCCGATGAGCAGTTGAACCCGCGCCGGGGCCGACGCAGACACAGAGCTGCGCGGCCTCGGCGTTCTTCGTGATGGCCATATCGGCCGCGCCCGGCCAAGGGGCGCATGACAGAGAGCGAAAGCAGAGCAGGCAAGACCATGAACAAGGCCGCAATGACACCCAGGCAGGGCAAGGAAGGGGACCCGCCACCCGAGGCAGGAACGCAGCAGGATTTGCCGACGAAGGAGAGCAAGGATGAATACGCCGTCATCCGCATGTATGCCGCGCGTGAACAGATCTACCCGCGCGAGATCCAGGGACGCTTTGCCAGCCTGCGCTGGCTGTGCGTATTCCTGACGCAGCTGGTGTTCTACGGACTGCCGTGGATCAACTGGAACGAGCGCCAGGCCGTGCTGTTCGACCTGGCCTCACGCAAGTTCTACCTGTTCGGCCTGGTACTGTGGCCGCAAGACTTCATCTGGCTGGCCGCGCTGCTGATCATCTGCGCCTTCAGCCTGTTTCTCTTCACGGCCATCGCCGGCCGCGTCTGGTGCGGCTACGCCTGTCCGCAGACGGTCTACACCGAGATCTTCCTGTGGATCGAACGCCGCATCGAAGGCAACCGCAGTGCCCGCATGCGCCTGGACCGCCAGCCCTGGTCGTTCGACAAGCTCTGGCGCAAGTCCGCCAAGCACCTGGCCTGGGGTAGCGTGGCCCTGTGGACCGGCATCAGCTTCGTCGGCTACTTCTCGCCGATGCGCGAGTTGTTGCCGGAAATCGGCCAGTTCGCACTGGGCCCGTGGGAGAGCTTCTGGATCGCCTTCTACGCCTTCGCCACCTATGGCAATGCCGGCTGGATGCGCGAGCAGGTCTGCAAGTACATGTGCCCCTATGCCCGTTTCCAGAGCGCCATGTTCGACCGCGACTCCCTGATCATCACCTATGACAACGCCCGTGGCGAGCCGCGCATGCCTGCGGCCAAGGCAGCCAAGCTGCAGGAGGGACGCAAGGCGGGCGATTGCATCGACTGCACCATGTGCGTCCAGGTCTGCCCGACCGGCATCGATATCCGCCAGGGCCTGCAATACATGTGCATCGGCTGCGCGGCCTGCGTGGACGCCTGTGACAGCGTGATGGACAAGATCGACCGTCCGCGCGGCCTGATCCGCTATTCCACCGAGAACGCCATCGAGCAGGGCTTCTCGACGCCGGAAATCCGCCGCCGCCTGTTCCGTCCGCGCATCCTGATCTACACCGCCATCCTGGGTGCGGTGATCGCGCTGTTCCTGGGCTCGCTGGTGGTGCGCACGCCGCTGAAGCTCGATGTGATCCGTGATCGCGGTTCCATGGGCCGCGAGGTGGAGGACGGCATCATCGAAAACGTCTACCGCTTGCAAGTCATCAACACCGATGAGCGCGGCCATCGCTATCGCATCAGTGCGAGCGGCATCGAAGGACTGACCGTCGATCCGGCCGGCCCCATCGAACTGGCCGCCACCCAGACCCTGATGGTGCCGGTGCGGGTGAGGGCGCCGCATGGAGCGGGTGAGTCCGGCTCCAACAAGATTCATATCGAATTGCAGGCAGAGGACCAGCCGGCGCTGCATGTCAGCGAGAAGGCCGTGTTCCTGGTGCCGCGCCGCTGAGTGCGGCAAGCGTTGCAACACACGTGAACCAAACTTCATATCGAGAGGAAACCATGACCACCATCTCCCCCAAGCTTGGCAACACCGCTCCCTGGTACCGCCACCGCTGGCCTTGGCTGCTGATGTCCGGCCCGGCCGTAGTGGTGGTAGCGGGGATCTTTACCGCCTGGCTGGCCATCTCGCGGGCCGATGCCCTGGTGGCCGACGATTACTACAAGCAGGGCAAGGCCATCAACAAGGACCTGCGCCGCGATCATGAGGCGCAAAGGCTGGGCGCGGCCATCGGCATCGCCTATGACCCGGCCGCTGCCGTGCTGCGCGGCCGCCTGCAGCTGCGCCAGGTGCCTGCCGTCGGCGAAGAGGGCCAGACCCTGGTGCTGAACCTGGTGCACCCGACCCAGCCGGCCAAGGACCGCACGCTGCTGGTGCGTCCGGCCGCCGATGGCAGCTTCTCGGTACCGCTGGCGGAGATGGAGCAGGCACGCTGGCGCCTGGTAGCCGAGGACAGCAGCCATCGCTGGCGCCTGCACGGGTCCTGGGTGTGGCCGCAACAGCGCAGCATCGAAATGAATGCGGAGGCCTACGCACCGGCCGAATAATGCGCTAAGCTGGAGTGAAGCCGGCTTCAAGACCGGCCATCTTCGGATGAAACTTCATGCGTCAAGGAGACAGCCATGCGCAAACAGCAACGCAATCTTGCCATCGTGGTCTGGGTGGCTTTCCTGATGGCCATCGCGGCCGAGGGCGTGTTCTTTTCCCTGTTCAATCCCGAGGAGCTGGCCATGGTGTCCGGCCACGAATGGGAAGCGCTGGGCGCCTATACCGTCGGGTTCTTCTGTTTCTGGGGAAGTTTCGCCGTCTGCGGCCTGCTGGCCGTGAGGCTGACGCGTGCCCTGCCGAGAGAGCGCTTACGTCATTACGTCCAGGGCTGAACGCCCTGGAACGCTTCAATCAACACTGAATTGACTTGGGTTGGCTCGGGTTGGCTTGAAGTCGGTGCTGCCACCAATTTCAAGCCTGCAAGCCTTCAGCTGGCTGCTCGCGCGGTAGCTGCTGCCGCCGGTGCCGGTGTGCAGGCATCGACGCCGGCCGCCAGGCGCTTGAGCGCGGCCAGGTCCACCACTTCCACATCGCGTTGTTCCACCGCCAGCAGGCCTTGCTTGCGGAACTTGGAAATCAGGCGGCTGATGCTTTCGATGGTCAGACCCAGGTAGTTGCCGACGTCCTGACGCGTCATGCGCAGCTGGAAGCGCGTCGAGGAATAGCCGCGTGCGGCATAACGTGAAGACAAATTCACCAGGAAGGCAGCAAAGCGCTGCTCCGCACGCATGTTCCCCAGCAGCATGATGACGTTCTGTTCGCTGGTGATCTCGTGGCTCATCATGCGATGGAAGTGACGCAGCAGATGCGGGATCTGGCCGAACAACTGTTCCAGGCGGGCAAACGGGATCTCGCAGACTTCACTGTCCTGCAGGGCCACTGCATCGCATTGATGCTGCTCGGTGCTGATGGCATCCATGCCCAGCAGTTCGCCAGGCATCTGGAAACCGGTGATCTGGCGGTCGCCGTCGAGGTTTTCCTGATAGGTCTTGAAATGGCCCACACGCACGGCGTAGAGCGCGGTGAAGCGGTCGCCGATACGGTACAGGAAGTCATCGCGGGCGACCTTGCGGCGGCCGATGATCTTGTCCAGGCGTTTCATGTCGGATTCATCCAGGCCCATGGGCAGGCACAGCTGGTGCATGCCGCAGGCGGTGCAGCTGCGCAGCGCAGAGCTGGCGGCGGCTTCGCGCGCGGCGGTCAGCGGCGAGCATTGGGTCAGGGGCGCGGCGGCGTTGTTGGCAGCGGCGAGCGAAGTGGAGTGGCAAGGCTGGTTCATACGATGTTCCCGGCGGACTTGTGGCAATCGAATGACTCGATTTTAAGTGCGCGGAACGTGATAGGCAGCACAGTATTCCCGAATCAGACGGCATTTCTTGTCCCAGATCAAACTTGGTCCAAGTAAGCGCCCGAAAGGGCGGGCAGGCTTACCGTGTGATGGCGGATTTCACCTAAAAACATCAGAACTGACGGCCAATGACGACGGCTGACAGTACGTGGAAGAGAAGCGGCCTTGATGGGGGAAAGTGGGCGGTATCGCGGGGTTACCGGGGACCCGCGAATGCCCTTCCATGCGACCGTCTTGTTGTTGAAACTTCAGAACCTTCGTGGCTTCCTGAATGGGGCTGCCTTGGCTTCTGTTCAGGCTTCTGCCGTAGGCTTGCTCATGTCCGGCAATGGCAGCGGAGTGCTGGTCGGGCGGCCACGATAGTCGGTCCAGCACAGGCGCTTGAAGTCATACAGCTTGCAGCGGCGTGCCGTGTCAAAGTACCAGCGCCAGGAGAAGCGCTGGATCACGATACGGCCGGGCAGCATGGTTTCCAGTTTCTTCTGGGCTTGCTTGAGGCGATACAGCGGCACGCTCATGTCCACGTGGTGCGCGGTGTGTTCCATGATGTGATGCAGCAGCGATCCCCAGTAGCGGCCAAAGGTCAGGTGCACGGTAGTGGAAACGAAGGGCTGCGCAGCGGCCCAGGTGATCTTGTCTTCATACCAGGCCACCGAGGTATGCGTATGGTGCACATACACCACGAAGCCGATCATGGCCTTCCAGAACAGCAGCGGAATCGCAAAACCGGTCACCAGCAGGGTCCAGAAGGATTGTTCAGTCGCCTGCGCGGCCCAGGCCAGGCCGGCGATCCAGACGACGGCGACGGCGGTCACCAGTACGCCATCCCACATGAATTCAGCACGGCGGGTCGGCATCTGTTTCTTCGAGGGGAAGTACATGCGCTTCCACCACATGTCGATCATGTAGTACAGGCCGGGACCGAAGCCGCTGCGGTAGATGCGCTCCAGGCGCTGACGCCAGCGCGGCAGGGCGCGGAATTCTTCCAGCGAGCGCGGCTGCCAGACGAAATCAAAACCCTTCAGGTTGGTATAGCCGTGGTGCACCACATTGTGACCGACTGCCCACAGGCTATAGGGCGTGAGCGAGGGCATGAACAACAGGCGGCCGAGCCAGGTATTGAGCTTGCGGCTGGGCGTGAAAGCCTGGTGGCAGGCATCGTGACCGAGGATGAACAGTCGGCCGATGATGAAGCCATTGACCACGCCCAGCGCGATCTTGGCCAGCAGCCACGGGGCCCAGACGATGGCCGCCAGGCTGGCACCGAACAGGCAGAAATCCAGCACCGACAGTGCCAGGGCGATGGCCGTGCTGCGCTGGCTGATGGGGATCACCCAGGAGCGGATGATCTTGCGATGGGGCATCGGCGCGCCGGGCGCGACCGGGGTATTGGGGTGCGAAGTCGTCGACATCGTAATTAACCTCTTCCTACTATCAAACGGTGGACGGGCGGAGCATGCCGCAGAGACTGCTCCAGCTAACGCTGCAAGGGCGGATGGCGTTGCAAGAAATGGCGGCCGGGAAACCGGTGGCGGGGACGTTAGCGCGGATCCCAAAAAACAACGCGACCGGTCATCATCGATGACGGATCGCGCCGTTTGGGTGCGGCAAGAATACCTTAGAAACGGTAGCCCACGCCAACGCCGATCAGCCACGGGTCGATCTTGACGCTGGAAATCTTGGCGCCGGAAGCAGTCTTGACGTCGCTGGAGATCTGCACCTTCTTGATATCGAAGTTGATCAGCCAGTTCTTGTTGATCTTGTAGTCGGCACCGATCTGCAGGGCACCGCCGACGCTGTTGCTGTCCAGTTGCAGGCCGTTGGCCAGATCCACGCCGGAGATGCGGGTGTAGTTGATACCGGCACCGACGTAGGGGCTGAAGACTGCTTCAGGCATGAAGTGGTATTGCAGCAGCAGGGTTGGCGGCAGGTGCTTGAAGGTACCGATCTTGTTGCCGTCCAGACGCACGTCCTGCTTTTGCGGATAGGTCAGCACCAGTTCGGCGGCGATGTTCGGGGTGAAGAAGTAGCTGATGTCGAGTTCCGGAATCACCTTCTCGTTGATGGTGATGCGGTCCGAGGCGCCGGCGCCGCCGACCGGGTCGGACTTGTTTTCCGGGCTCAGATCAACGGCACGCACGCGCACCAGCCACGGGCTTTGCGCTTCTTGCGCGAACACGGGAGCAGCGGCGAAGGAGGAAGCCAGAGCGGCAACGGCGGCAGTGATGGTGACGATTTTTTTCACGGTGTTTTACCTGTCGAGTGAGGATGTCCGAAAGGTACGCGTGAAGCTTTCTGCAGGCTTTGATGCCGATCAAGCGCGTGGATACATCGGGCAAAAATGCCCTCGCAGGCGGGAACTTGCCACGCAAAAACGACACAAGCCCCGGCCTGCTTGAACAGGCTGGGGCTTGGTGTGCAGCGTGGCGGATATCCGGATCGCTATCAGGATATCCGCCTGTGCGCGGGGATTCCGCTTACTCCTTGTAACGCGCTTCGCGGGCCAGCTTGGTCAGGTTTTCCGGATCTTCGAAGGCCTTGTAATAAGCGTTCAGTGCCGGGGCACCGCCGAGGTGGGCATACAGCACGCGCTGGCCCTTGAAATGGCCCTTCTTGGCCATGTCGATCAAGCCATCGATGGATTTTCCTTCATACACCGGATCGGTCAGCATGGCTTCCATTTCGGCGGCGGTACGGATGGCGGCGATGGTCTGCTCGCTCGGCAGGCCGTAGGCCGGGCCGCTGTAGTCGGGGATGATCTCGATGTCGGCATCGCGCACCACCACGCGCTGGCCCCCCTTGGCGGCGATCAGTTCGCTGGTGTCGTTGGCGATCTTGGTGACGGCGCGGCGGGTCATGGCTTCATCGTCGGCGGTGTCGATGCCGATCACGCGGCGGCGCTTCTCCTGGGCGGCGAAACCGACCACCATGCCGGCCTGGGTGGAACCGGTACAGGTCGCCACCACGATGTTGTCGAAGAAGATGCCCAGCTGCTGTTCCTGCATCGCCACTTCGTCGGCGAAGTTGGCATAGCCCAGGCCGCCCAGCGGGTGGTCCGACGCGCCGGCCGGAATCGCATAGGGCTTGCCGCCCTTGGCGCGCACTTCTTCCAGGGCACGGGCCCAGGTGTCTTTCTCGGTGGTGGAGTAGCCATAGCCGCCCATGATCGGGTTGCCGCCCATGATGCGGGTCAGCAGGATGTTGCCGACCTTGTCGTAGACCGGATCATCCCATTCCAGCCAGGTTTCCTGCACGGTATAGGACTTCATGCCCACGGCGGCAGCGGCCGCGCAGACCTGGCGCGTGTGGTTGGACTGGATGTTGCCGATCGAGACCAGGGTGTCGCAGCCCTTGGCCAGGGCATCGGCCACCAGCCATTCCAGCTTGCGGATCTTGTTGCCGCCGAAGGCCAGGCCCGAGGAGACGTCATCGCGCTTGGCCCACACTTCCACGCCCAGCATGGCGGACAAGCGTTCCAGCTTGTGGATGGGGGAGGGGAAGAAGCCCAGGGTCTTGCGAGGGAAGAGTTTGTCGAGTGCCAGCATGGAGTGCTCCGGTTCAGTTGGATGGTCGAAAGGGGTCCGAATCTGGTTCGATTCATGGTGAATCGCCGGGATCAACTTTACGCCGGAGGATTAAAATGGTGCTTCCGAATTTATGGCATGATTCGTGATGAAAAAGCGATGTAAATTATTTCATGCAAAGAAAATTGCGATAAACAAGATTTAAGAGAAAGATTCATCATGTCACTGGACCGCATGGACAAGCGCATCCTCAAGGCGCTGCAGAAGGACGGCCGCATCGGCAATGCCGAGCTGGCCAAGAAGCTGGGCATGAGCGCCACCGCCTGCTGGAACCACACCAAACGGCTGATGGATGAGGGCTATGTGAAGGAAGTGCGCGCCATCCTCGACCCCGAGAAGCTGGGCCTGCCGGTGCTGGTGACGGTGGGCGTGGTGCTGGACCGTTCCACTCCCGAAAGCTTTGCCGAGTTCGAGAAAGCGGTGCGCGAGATCGCCGCCGTGCAGGAGTGCCTGCTGCTGGCCGGGGAATTCGACTACTGGATCAAGCTGCGCGTGAAGGACCTGCAGGCCTTCAACCGCCTGCACGCCAATACGCTGCTGCGGCTGCCGGGCGTGCGGCAGTTGCGTTCATTCTTCGTGCTCAACGAAGTGAAGAACAATCCGGAACTCGTGGTGGAATGAGGACTCTGCGTTCCTTTCACGCCCACCCTATACTGCATCTTTTGTCTTCACCCTCAAGGATCTGCTGATGACCACTTCTGCTCCTGCCACCCTGCGCGGCCTCTATCCTCCCATCGAACCGCATGACCACGGCCTGCTCGACGTCGGCGACGGCCACCAGGTCTACTGGGAAGTCTGCGGCAACCCCAAGGGCAAGCCGGTGGTCTTCCTGCACGGTGGCCCCGGTGGCGGTTGCGGTCCTTCGCACCGCCGTCTCTTCAACCCGGAGAAATACCGCATCGTCCTGTTCGACCAGCGCGGCTGTGGCCGCTCGCTGCCGCATGCCAACCTCGACGCCAACACCACCTGGGATCTCGTGGCCGACATCGAGCGCCTGCGCGAACTGCTGGGCATCGAGCGCTGGCAGGTCTTCGGCGGCTCCTGGGGCAGCACGCTGGCGCTGGCCTACGCGCAGACCCATCCGCAGCGCGTGACCGAACTGGTCCTGCGCGGCATCTTCCTGTTGCGCCAGGCCGAGCTGGATTGGTACTACCAGGAGGGCGCTTCGTGGATGGTGCCGGATCGCTGGGACGAATTCCTGGCCCCGATCCCGGCCGCCGAGCGCGGCAACCTGGTGCATGCTTACCGCAAGCGCCTCACCGGCGACGACGAAGCCGCCAAGCTGCAGGCCGCGCGTGCCTGGAGTCGCTGGGAAGCCAGCACCATCACGCTGGTGGCCGATGAACGCCTGATCGATTCCTTCAACGATGCGCAATTCGCGCTGGCCTTTGCGCGCATCGAGAACCACTACTTCTTCAACAAGGGATTCATGGAGGAGGGACAGTTGCTGGCCAATGCCTCGCGCCTCGAAGGCATTCCCGGCGTCATCGTGCAGGGCCGCTACGACCTGGCCACCCCTGCCAAGTCGGCGTGGGACCTGCACCAGGCCTGGCCCGGTTCGCAATTGCACCTGATCGACAGCGCCGGTCATGCCTACAACGAACCCGGCATCCTCGATCAGTTGATCGCGGCCACCGATCGATTCGCCGAACTGTGATGCCATGGCGGTGAACGCGGCCAGCGATCTGGCCGCGCAGTCTGTCTGACGCTCTCCTTTGCGGGAGCGTTTTTTTTTACCTGTTCGTTCGTTTCAGCTTTTCTTGCGGCTGCGTTTGGCGGGTAGCTCATCCGTTGCTGCGGCTGGCACAGGGGCGTTCGAGGAATACACCTCTTCCAATTCAGCTAGCCGATGGTTGAGTTTACCCAATACAGTGGTCAGCGCCCCGATTTCCTCTTGGCTCAGGGCAGCGAACAGTCCGTCGATGAAGGTTTTTTTCACCGGCTCCGAGGCCCGCAGCACTTCTTTTCCTGACGCTGTCAAAGCGATGTATTTGACCCGGCGGTCAGTGGTGTCGCCATTGCGCTGGACCAGTCCGTCGCGCTCCAGGGCATCGATGGCCTCGGTGATGGTGCGCGGCGCGAAGCCAAAGGCCGTGGCCAGGTCGGCCGCGCGCACCGGGCTGTTGCGTTCGATGTGGCCGAGCATCTTGTTGCGCGCCAATGAGGCTCCTTCGCCGGCCATGAGCTTGTCCAGCGTGCGGTGCGAGCGGATGTAGAAGTCGCGCAGCGCCTCGGCGGCACTGCTGCTGTCATCGTTTGTAAAGCCTGTAGACATGATTTTTCCAGATACCATATCATATGGTACCTCATTATTTTCCCCGTTCGGTTGGGGAAAGCTGTATTGACCCCGTATTGCCACTGTATTGGTGCTGGCGCGCGAAGTGTATTGCTCCGTATCAATACAGTGTTGCCCAGTGTATTGATTCAGTTAGCAGCCCTCCGCGCCCAGATATTAGGATAAAAAAGATGACCGACGCCACACCCAGCAACACACCGAGCACTGCAGAAGCCAGTCCCTCCCGGCCGGATGCCTCCACCAACGGCAGCAACAAGAACAACGCTCCCAAGAAACGCATGAGTCCGCGCGCCCGCTTCATCCTGCGTACGCTGGGCTTGCTGGTGCTGGTGATCGTGGCGGCCTGGGTGCTGTACTACCAGTTCCGCGGCAAGTATCTGGAGAGCACCAACGATGCCTTCGTCCAGGCCGACAGCGTGACGGTGTCCTCCAAGGTGACCGGCTATGTCGACCAGGTGCTGGTGGCGGACAACCAGATCGTCAAGGCTGGCCAGCCGCTGGTGCGCATCGATGCGCGCGATTATTCGGCGCAAGCCGCCCAGGCCAAGGCCCAGATCGACGCCGCCAGCGCCAGCGAGGAAGCTGCCCATGCCCAATTGGCCGAGCAACAGGCCGCCATTGCGCAGGCCAAGGCCCAGCTTGCCTCAGCCGATGAAGATGCCCGCTTCGCTACCGCAGAAGTGGAGCGCTACACCCCCTTGGCGGCCTCCGGTGCCGAAACCCGTGAACGCCTGACCACCCTGCGCAACCAGCAGGCCCAAGCCCGCAGCACGGTCGCCGCACGTCGTGCTGCGCTCGATGCGGCGCAGCTGCGGGTACGCTCGCTGCAGGCCCAGGTGCGCCAGGCGCAGGCCCAGGGCGAGACGGCCAAGGCGCAATACGATGCTGCCAGCGTCAACCTCGGCTATACCGAGATCCGCGCCGCCGTCGATGGCCGCATCGGTGACAAGCAGGTCCGCGTCGGCCAGTTCGTCTCGCCCGGTACGCGCATGATGACCGTGGTGCCGACCCGCTTCTACGTCTCGGCCAATTTCAAGGAAACCCAGATCGGCATCATGCGCATCGGCCAGCCTGCCATCATCAAGGTCGATGCCTTGCCGGGCGTGGAATTCCACGGCCATGTGGAAAGCCTCTCGCCGGGTACCGGCGCCCAGTTCTCGCTGCTGCCGCCGCAGAATGCCACCGGCAACTTCACCAAGATCGTCCAGCGCGTGCCCGTGCGCGTGGCCGTCGATGCTACGCCGGAAGAAACCCGTGCCTTCGTGGCCGGCCTGTCGGCGACGGTGGAAGTCAACACCATCGCGGCCAAAGATGAATTGCGTGAACTGCGCGAACGCAACAGCGAGACCAACGCCACCCGCAAGGAGTCGCAGTGAGCGGCGCGGCCCCCGCCCAGCCGGAGAAAGCCGATGCCTCCGCCTGGCTGGCGGTTGCGGCCGGCACGCTGGGTGCGCTGATGGCCACGCTGGATATCTCCATCGTCAATTCCTCGCTGCCCACCATCCAGGGTGAAATCGGAGCTTCAGGCACTGAAGGCACCTGGATCGCCACCGCCTACCTGGTGGCCGAGATCGTCATCATCCCCATGTCGGCCTGGCTGGAACGGCTGCTGGGATTGCGCGTGCTGCTGCTGACGGCGGCCAGTCTCTTCACCTTGTTCTCGGTGCTGTGCGGCCTCTCGACCACGCTGCCGATGATGATCGTGGGCCGGGTCGGACAGGGTTTCACCGGTGGCGCGCTCATTCCCACCGCCATGACCATCATCGCCACGCGCCTGCCGCGTTCGCAGCAGCCGGTCGGCAATGCCCTGTTCGGTGCGACCGCCATTCTCGGTCCGGTGCTGGGGCCGGTGATGGGTGGCTGGTTGACCGAGAACGTCAGCTGGCACTATGCCTTCTTCATCAACCTGCCAGTGGGTGCGGCCCTCATCACCTTGCTGCTGGTGGCCATTCCCTATGAACGTCCCAAGTTCGAACAATTGGCTGAGGCCGACTGGTTCGGCATCGCCGGACTGGCACTGGGGCTGGGTGGGCTGACGGTGGTGCTGGAAGAGGGCGAGCGCGAGCAGTGGTTTTCCTCCCCGGATATCCGCTGGCTGGCGGCCACCTCCGTACTCGGCTTCATCCTGCTGGCCATCGGACAGGTGCGCGCGCGCCATCCTGTGATCCAGCTGCGGCTCTTGCGCGACCGCCAGTTCGGTTCCGTGGTGATGATGGCCATGATCGTCGGCGTGGCGCTCTATGGCACGGCCTACGTGATCCCGCAATTCCTCTCCGGCATTGCCGGCTACAACTCGCTGCAATCGGGCTGGATCGTGCTGCTCTCGGGCGTGCCGATGATCCTCATGATGCCTTTCACGCCCTTGCTGATGCGGCTGGTGGATATCCGCATTGCCGTGGGCACCGGCTTCCTGCTGCTGGCCACCTCGGCCTTCATCGAGACCGACCTGAGCCCGCTGTCCTATGGAGGCTCCTTCGTGGCCTCGCAGCTGATGCGCGGGGTGGGCACGGTGTTGGCGATGCTGTTCCTGAATCAGGCGGCGATCCGCTCGGTGCCGCCGTCGCAGGCCGGGGATGCATCCGGCCTCTACAGTGCCGCGCGCAACCTGGGTGGCTCGCTGGCGCTGGCAGCCATTGCCGTGATCCAGGACCAGCGGCTGTGGCTGCACAGCCGCCGCCTGGAAGAAAGCCTCAACGCCAATTCCGACCTGGTGCAGTCCGGCATCGCCGCGCAAGCCCATCTGCTGGGCGGGCAGGATGTGGCAATCCAGCTCATGGGCGCGACCATCCAGGCGCAGGCGCTGACCATGACCTATGCCGACCTGTTCTGGATGCTGGGCGTGGCCATCCTCTGCGTGACTCCGCTGGTGCTGTTCCTGCGCCCCTTGCCGACCAATGCCGCACCGGTGGCTTCTCATTGATGATCAACATGGACAAGACTTCCTCTTCCTTCCCGGCCGTGCGCCTGATCGCGCTGGCGGCCGCCGCGCTGCTGGCCGGCTGTTCCGCCCTCGGACCGGACTACGCCGGCCCGCCCGAAGCCGCCCCGCAAGCGGCACACAGCCAGCAATTCGTCCGCGGCGGCGACAGCGCCAATAGCGCCGCGCCGATCAATCAATGGTGGCAAGGCCTGGGCGACAGCGAACTGAACAGCCTCATCGAGCGCGCCCTGCAAGCCAATCCAAATCTGGGCGTGGCGCGTGCCCGTCTGCAGCAATCGCGTGCGGGGCTGGCGCTGGAACAGGCCAATGCCGCCCCCAGCGTCGGTGCTTCGGCCCTGGCCGGACATGCGCGCCTGCCGCCGGCCAACCTGGGCGCGCTGACCGGCGGCTCCAGCTCCGGCAATGGCTCGCCGACCAGCGCCAATCTCTACAGCGTGGGTTTTGATGCGAGCTGGGAGATCGATCTTTTCGGTGCCCGCCGCCGCGCGGTGGAAGCGGCCACGGCCACGGCCGATGCGGCGCAGGCCTCGCTGGCCGATGTGCAGGTGAGCCTGGCCGCTGAAGTGGCCAATGCCTACATCAGCCTGCGCGACCGCCAGCTGCGTCTGTCGCTGGGCCAAGAAGCGGTGCAGGCGCAGGAGCAGATGCTGCAGCTGACCGGGCAGCGTGTCGAGCGCGGCACGGCCTCTTCGCTGGATCAGCTGCGCGTGCAGAACCAGCTTGATGCCAGCCGTGCCGACCTGGTCCCGCTGCAGGCCGAGCGCGATGCCTACCTCAACCAACTGGCCACGCTGCTGGGACAGGAGCCGGGCACGCTGGACAGCGAACTGGCGGCCACAGCCCCCGTGCCGCTGCCGCCGCAGCAGGTGGCGGTGGGTGATCCGGTCTCGCTGCTGCGTCGTCGTCCTGATGTCCGCGCTGCTGAACGCACGCTGGCCGCCGATACGGCCAAGATCGGCCAGGCTGAAGCGGCGCGCTATCCGAGCCTGAAGCTGTTCGGCGTGATCGGGCTGGGTGGAACACAACCTTCGGACCTGACGCGCCTGGATGATTTTGCGGCGCTGGGCGCACCCATGCTGAGCTGGAATTTCCTCGACTTTGGCCGCGCCAAGGCACGTGTCACGCAAGCAGAGCGTTTGCGCGACGAGGCCGAGATGAAGTATCGCCAGTCCGTGCTGGAAGCCCTGCGCGATGCCGAGGATGCGCTCTCGCGCTTCCGCTATGGCCGGGTGAGCGTGGCGACCATCGCGCGTTCCAAGGTCTCTGCCGACCGTGCGCTGGTGTTGGCGCGGCAGCGTTATCAGGCGGGTACCGGGACGCTGATCGAAGTGCTCGACACCACGCGGCAGCAGATCACCGCGCAGCAGAATCTGTTGCAGGCCGAGGCCAATCTGACGCGCAGTTTTGTGGGAATTCAGAAGGCGCTGGGGCTGGGGTGGTCGGAGGAAGCGCTCTGACATGCGGCAGCCGATACGGGTGATGAGCCCCGTATCAGCCACCTCCGTTTTCTCCGTTTTCTTCACATCGCCGCCGGCTGCAATGCCTGCGGCGATTTTCTTATCCGCTCTTTTGCTCGGTGCCTTTGCATGGACGGCACTGACGCTTCTTCCTTTTGGCAGTGACCCGCAGACGGGTTTCGCGCGTCATCCTTCCTTCCTTCCTTCCTTCCTTCCTTCCTTCCTTCCTTCCTTCCTTCCTTCCTTCCTTCCTTCCGTCGCCCCCTCACCAGAGGTACGACGCTTCACCTCCCTCCGCCCTGAACAGCACCAAAAGACAATGTCCAGAAAGACCTTGTCCCCCGACAATGCGCCCCTACAAAAGCCGGTCCGAACCGGCACCAAGGGGCGACGACAAGAAGGACGGGGGACGGGTTTGCCTTCCCGATGACCCGGCCAATTCCAAAAGATCGACCGAGGAAGGGAAGATGAAACACAAAAAGAAGCAGGACAAGTCCGCCTGCACCACGCCGCCCGCCGGCTTGCGCCTACACCGTCTCTGCACCGCCGTACTGCTGACCCTGAGCCCGGCCCTGAGCCTGCCCGCTGGCGCCCAGAGTTTCGTCAACTACGATGGCAGTACCACCACCGACGCTGCCGCCGCCCTGGCCAGCTGGACAGGCAACAAGGAATTCCAGACCGATTGGGGGCTGGGGGCCATGAATGCCCAGTACGCCTACGCGGCCGGCTTCTCGGGCCTGGGCATCAAGCTGGGCGCGGTCGATTCCGGGCTATTGCTGTCCCACGCCGAGTTCGTCACCCGCAACGTCAAGGCCCTGGCCGTCACCGGCACCTACGCCAATGACGGTTCGCAATATCAGGACGGCAGCCAGGCCTGGAAAGCAGGGGACGCCTTCAGCACCACCGGCGCACTGAGCAAACTCAACGACAAGCACGGCAGCCACGTCTCCGGCACCATCGCCGCGGCCAAGAACGGCGCGGGCATCATGGGGGTTGCCTTCGCCAGCGACTACCACATCACCAATACCAACGGCACCGACAGTTCGGTCTATGGCGTGAACGTGGACTACAACTACTTCAAGGCAGCCTACGGCAACCTCGCCAATGCCGGTGTGCGGGTCATCAACAGCAGCTGGGGCAGTGCGGATTCGCGCGATGACTTCGGCAGCATCGGCGGCGTGGCCGCAGCTTACGAGCGCCTGCAAGGCGGTAACAAGAAAAGCTGGCTGGACGCCGCCGCCGATGTGGCCAAAGAATCCAACACGCTGATGGTCTGGGCGGCCGGCAATACCGCCAAGGCCAACGTCAATATCCGCTCGGCACTGCCTTACTTCCGGCCGGAACTGGAGCAGAACTGGATCGCGGTGGCCGCCATCAACGCCAGCTCGGTGCTGCCCAGCTTCTCCAACCAGTGTGGACTGGCCAGGTACTGGTGCGTGTCCGCCCCCGGCTCGGCCATCACCAGTCTGAACATCAATTCCGACACCGACCTGGTCAACGCCTCCGGCACCTCCATGGCCGCCCCGCACGTGACCGGCGCACTGGGGCTGCTCATGGAGCGCTATCCCGACCTCGACAACCAGGCCATCCGCACCATCCTGCTGACTACCGCCAAGCATCTGGGCAGCGGTCCGGCGGACGTGCCCAATGCCATGTTCGGCTGGGGCGTGCCGGACCTCAACAAGGCCTTGAATGGTCCGGGGCAACTGCTGGGCGTGTTCAACGCCAACATCGCCGCCGGCCGCAGCGACACCTGGAGCAACGACATCTCCGAAGCCGCGCTGATCCAGCGCAAGAGCGATGACCGTGCCCAGCTGGCAGCCCGTGAGGCCGCCTCGCCGGATGCCCTGCAGGCGGCCGCTGCCAGCGCGGCGGTCCAGATCGCATCGAATGTGGAGAGCGGCTATGGCCAGGCCATGACACTGGTGCAGACACGCGCGCAGCGCAATGCCACCTTCCAGGCCAGCAAGAAGAAAGAGGACAACACTGCCTTCCAGCAAGCCGACAAGGCAGTCGCCGCCAATCCGCTGGCAGCGGCGCTGCTCAAGCAGTCCGGCAGCGGTCCCACGCTGAGCAAGGAGGAGTTGATGGCCAGGCTGATCGCCGCAGATCCGGCCACGGTGGCGCTGGGCGACTATCACGCCCAGGCCACCTATCTCGACGCCGCCCGCAAAAAGACCGATGCCGATTACGTCGGCAGCCTGGTCAAGACAGGCGAGGGCAGCCTCACCTTGTCGGGCAACAACAGCTATTCGGGGGGCACCCGGCTGGAAGGCGGCACGCTCGGCGTGGCGTCTTCCACCGCGCTGGGTACCGGCCCGCTGGCCATGTCCGATGGCACCACCTTGCGTGCGGCGGCCGACCAACTGGCCTTGGGCAATGTGGTCAGCGTCAGTGGCGAAGGGCGCTTCGATACCCAGGCTTTCACGCTGACGCTCAATGCCGGCATCGCCGATGGCCGCAGCAGGGGCAGCCTGGTCAAGCAGGGGGAAGGGACATTGCACGTGCTCGGTCCGCTCAGCTACAGCGGCAACACCACCATCGCCGCCGGCACATTGAGCGTACCGGCCTTCAGCCTGACGGCGGACCAGACCCTGACCGTGGGCGTGGCCAGTGCCAGCCAATACGGCAAGCTGGCAGTCACCGGGGCGGCCAGCTTTGCGCCCGACGCGCACCTGGCCGTGGATGTCTACAAGACCGCCAGTCTGGGAAGCGGCCAGACACTGGCCGGCGTGGTCACGGCCGGCAGCCTCACCGCACCGCGCCTGAATGTCACGGACAATTCCCTGCTGTTCGACTTCAAGCCTGTGGTGTCCGCTACTGCGCTTGACCTGAACATCGTCGACGCGACCAGCATTCAGCAGGTCGCCCAGGCGGTGCTGACGCCGGATGCGGGGGGGACACCGACCCCTGCCATACAAGCAACGGGCACGCAGCCGGCCGCTACACCTGCTCCGCCCGTACAGCCAACGAACACGGATGCGTCCAGTACACCGGCTTCAACCGTACAGGCGACCAGCACGCTGGCGTCCAGTACACCTGCGCCAGCCGTACAGGCAACTGGCACACTGGCATCCACTACGCCAGCGCCTGCTGTACAGGCAACTGGCACACCGGCATCCACTGCGCCAGCGCCAGCTGTACAGGCCACGAGCACTCAGGCGTCCACTCCACCTGCACCAGCTGTACAGGCCACGAGTACTCAGGCGTCCACTCCACCTGCACCAGCTGTACAGGCCACGAGCACTCAGGCGGCCACTCCACCTGCACCAGCTGTACAGGCAACGAGTACTCAAGCATCCATTGCACCGGCTCCAGCTGTACAGGCTACGACCACCCAAGCGTCCACCACGCAAGCTCCAACTGGTCCGGCCGCAAATAAACCAGTACCGGCAGCGCCAGTGGCACCGGCATCCTCACCAGCAGCACCAGCAGCACCGGCATCCTCACCAGCAGCACCAGCAGCACCGGCGGCACCGGCTGCAGCATCGGCAGCACCCGCAACCCCTGCAGCAGCATCACCGGCTCCAGCGCCCGCCCCCACAGTGCGCCCCTCGGCCACACTCATCGCCGCCGCCACGGCCGCTGCACGGGTCGCCCCGGTACTGGACCGCCAGATCCGGCAGCCCTCCACGGCGGACATGGCCCAGGTGGTCACTGCCCTGGGCCGCATGCCCGACCCGGAAAGCCTGCTGCGTGCCGCCAGCCAGACCCTGCCCAGGGACGTCAGTGCCAGCGCCATCCGTGGCACCATGGCGTCCCTGAACCGCGTCATCGCCACCCGCACCGAGAGCGGCAACATGGGCAGCGCAGCTGCAGGCAGCGGCGTGTCCTCAGGCGAGGCAGGCGGCGACCGCCAGGTGTGGATCATGCCCTTCGAGTCGCGCACCAACCAGGGCGACCGTGGCGGCGAGTCCGGCTTCAGCGCCAGCACTTCGGGCCTGGCCGCCGGTGCCGAGATGGAGTTCGACAGCGCACGCGCCGGCCTTTCCTACGCCTATGCCAGCACCAGTGCCAGCGGCAATACCGCCATCACCGGCACCGGCAGTCGCAGCCGCATCGAGTCCAACATGGTGGCCCTCTACGGCAGCTTCCCGCTGGGAGAGATATCACTCGGCTGGCAAGCCGACCTAGGCCGCAACGGCAACCGCCTGGACCGCCAGATGCAGTTCGGTGGCCTCAACCGCATCGCCAGCAGCCGCTTCCAGAGCTGGCATGCGCATTTGGGCACGAATGTATCGTTCACGCTGCCGCTGAGTGAAGCAATGAGCCTGGTACCGGCCCTGCAGCTCGACTACACCCGCCTGCAAAGCCCGTCCTACGCCGAGAACGGGGCAGGGGACCTGAACCTGTCGGTGCAGGGCAAGCGCAGCCAGGCCCTGTTGCTCGGCACGGCGGCGCGTTTGAATTACGCGCTGACGCCAGGTTCGCAGATCAGTACCTACCTCGGTGCCAGCTATGACGTCATCAACGATCGCGATGACCTGGTGGCCACCTATGCCGGTGCGCCGGGCCAGTCCTTCACCACGCCCGGACCCGCTCGCTCGCCGTGGTTTTTGAAGGCGGGTGTGAGCTATCGCTTCAAGCTGGTGGAAGCGGCCGACATCTTGCTGCGCTTCGATGCCGAAGGCCGCAGCGGTTTCATCAACCAGTCGGCGGCGATCAAAGCCAGCTGGCGCTTCTGAGCGATGCACTGACCTGCTGAAAAGCTGAAAGAAGAAACAACGCGGCCGCTCCTGTAGCGGCCGCGTTGCGTTGTTGCGTTTTACAGGTCCTTGCTCAATTCCGCGACCAGATAATCCAGGAAGATCTCGACACTGCGCGGCAAGGTCCGTCCGGCCAGCGTCTGTACTTCCACAAAGCGGCCATCGGTCGGACAGTCGCGGATCGGCCGCATGGTCAGTTCACCGCGCTCGATGCGGTAGCGCACGGTGACGTCGCCGGTGATGGAGAGCGCGTCGTTATCGAGCACGTAGTTGTGCAGCGACTGGATGTAATTGCTGGTCATCACCGGTTCGATCACCACTTGCTGGCGGCTGCAGGCGATGTCGAACAATTGCCGCAGCGTCGTGGTCGGGTCGGGCAGGGCCAGGGGATAGGGTTTGAGCTGGCCCAGCGACACATGGCGGAAGCGCGCCAGCGGATGATCGTTGCGCATCACCAGCGCAATCGGGCCGGGCTGGCGGTGCACGACCTTGATCTCCGGCTCGGGCAGTCGTGCGAAGGTCAAGCCGATGTCGGCATTGCCTTCGCGCACCTGGCGCGACACGACTGCCGGCGCGCCCACGAAGAGCTGGAACACGAAGCCCGGATATTTTTTCTGGAAAGCGTTGATCAGGCGCGGCAGGAAATCGATCGCAAAACCTTCCGAGGCCGACAGCCGCACACGCCCGCTGCGCAAGCCTTTCAAGGCCTGCAGGTCGGCCACCACGCGGTCGGCTTCAAGTGCCATCTTGCGCGCATGCGCGGCCAGCATCTCGCCACCCGCCGAGAGCACCATGCCGCGTGGACGGCGTTCAAACAGAACCGTATCGAGCGTTTCTTCCAGGCTGCTGATCTGGCGGCTGATGGCCGAGCTGGCCACGTTGAGGCGCTGCGAGGCTTCGCTGATGGAACCGCAGCGGACTACTTCGAGAAAGTAGCGCAGCGCGGTGTCTTGCAGTTGCTGTGATTTCATCCGGTGACTCCTTCCGTCCTGACCAAGGCTGACCGGCACTTTACCCGGTCGGTGCAAATAATTTCGCGCTTTATTTGGTGCGTGCTTCACGGCTTTGGTGCAGTGCTTGCGGGCTGGGCGCGCACTGCGATGCTGCACCTGCTCCACGCCCCGCAGCCCAGCAGCGATGCGGCTTTTGCCAGGGTGGTCTCATTGTGGTGCAGCATTTTTGCGTTCTGGATTCGGCAACGCAGGCTTAGAAATTTGATGATTGTGGCATCGATAAATCCTAGCCTAGTATCAGCCCCGACGTCGCGATTTTTTCTAAATTGTCTTATTCGAACGAAGGGGCAGGAATGAACGCACTACCGAAATCCCTCATGCGCTGGTCACGTTGCGCGGTATTCATGGCGGGGGCCATGAGCGCGATGGCAGCCCATGCCGGCAAGGCCAACGACACCCTCATCTACGCTTCCGACAGCGAAGTCGAGAACATCAGCCAGTACCACAACAACCTGCGCGAAGGCGTGATCCTGGCGCACCTGATCTGGGACACGCTGATCTATCGCGATCCCAAGACCAACGAGTACAAGCCGCAACTGGCCACCGCCTGGAAGTGGGAGTCGCCCACTGCGCTGGTGCTGGATCTGCGCCAGGGCGTGCAATTCCAGAACGGCGACAAGTTCAGCGCCGACGATGTGGTGTTCACCTTCAACTACGCCGTCTCGCCGGAATCCAAGGCGGTCACGCGCCAGAACACCGACTGGATCAAGAGCGTCGACAAGCTGGGCGACTACCAGGTCCGCATCAACCTGAAGGGACCATTCCCCGCTGCCCTCGAATATCTGGCCGGTCCGCTGCCGATCTATCCGGCGGCCTACTTCAAGAAGGTCGGGCTGGAAGGATTTTCCAAAGCTCCCATCGGTACCGGTCCCTACAAGGTCACCAGCGTGATCCCGGGGCAGGGCGTGACCCTGGTCAAGAACGGCAACTACTTCAAGGACAGCCCGCAAGGCCAGCCCTCGATTGGCAACATCAAGTTCGTGGTGATCCCCGATCCGGAAACGCGTGCCGCGCAGCTGATGACCGGGGCCATCGACTGGATCTGGCGCGTGCCGCCCGACCAGGCCGATTCGCTCAAGACCAATCCCAAGCTGACCGTGCAGAGTGGCGAGACCATGCGCGTGGGCTTCATCACCCTGGATGCGACCGGCACCTCCGCGCCCAATTCTCCCTTCAAGGATGTGCGCGTGCGCCAGGCGGTCAATCACGCCATCAACCGCAAGGGCTATGCCGAGAACCTGATGCGCGGCGGCAGCCAGCCGGTCTATACCGCCTGCTTCCGCACGCAGTTCGGCTGCGACAGCAATGCCGCCATCAAGTTTGACTACAACCCGGCCAAGGCCAAGGAGCTGCTGGCGGCGGCCGGTTATCCGAACGGCTTCGATACCGACATCTACGCTTACCGCGAGCGTGAAATCGCCGAAGCCATCATCGGCGACCTGCGCAAGGTCGGCATCCGCGCACGGCTGCATTACATGAAGTTCGCGGCCCTGCAGACCGAATACCGCAGCGGGAAGACACCCATGAGCTTTTATTCATGGGGCTCCTTCTCCATGAACGATACCTCGGCCTTTGCCGGCGTCTACTTCAAGGGCGGGGCCGATGACATCACCAAGGATCCGCAATTGCAGCAGTTCCTGCAGACCGCCGATACCTCCATCGATCCGGCTGTGCGCAAGGCCAATTACACCAAGGCGCAGGAACTCATTTCCAAACAGGCTTACGTGGCACCGATGTTCTCCTACTCGACCTTCTATGCCTTCAATGCGCAGTTGAAGTTCCAGGGATATCCGGACGAGTTGCCGCGCTTCTACGAAGCCTCCTGGAAATAAACCCGGTGGCGCACGCCCTGCGTGCGCCGCTCCTGACGTCATCCGCCCAGCTTTTGCAAGGAAGGATCGCCATGTTGATCTACCTCCTGCGCCGCCTCGCCATCGCCTTGTGCGTGGCGCTGACGGTGTCCGTCGTCAGCTTTACCTTGCTGCATCTCTCCGGCGATTTGGCGGTCTCCATCGCCGGGCCGGAAGCCACGGCGGCCCAGGTCGAATCGGTGCGTACCCAGTTCGGCCTGGACCGCCCGCTGACCACGCAATACGTGGACTGGCTGGGCCGCGCCGTGCAGCTCGACTTCGGCAAGTCCTTCTACTTCCAGGGGCCGGTGATGGAAATGATTTCCGAACGCCTGCCCATCACCTTCAAACTCGGCGGCAGCGCCTTGCTGCTGGCGATCCTGACTGCCATTCCATTGGGCGTGCTGGCGGCGCTCTATCGCGATACCTGGCTGGATCGCACGGCGCTGCTGATCGCCGTGGTGGGGCAGGCCATGCCCAGCTTCTGGTTCGGCCTGACGCTGATCCTCCTCTTCGCCGTCACCCTGCACTGGCTGCCGGTGGCCGGCAACGAGAGCTGGCAGCATTTCATCCTGCCGGCCGTGGCGCTGGGCTACTACGCCATGCCGGCCATGATGCGGCTGACCCGCTCGGGCATGCTGGAGGTGCTGGGCTCGGACTACATCCGCACGGCGCGCGCCAAGGGGCTCTCCAAATCGCGGGTGGTGTTCAAGCATGCCCTGCGCAATGCGGTCATCCCGGTGGTGGCGCTGGCGGCAGTTGAGCTGGGGTTCATGCTGGGGGGCTCGGTGGTCATCGAGTCGGTCTACTCGATGCAGGGCCTGGGGCAACTCGCCTGGGACGCCATTTCGCGCAACGACTATCCGGTGGTGCAAGCCGTGGTGCTGATCATCGCCATGTTCTATATCGGCCTGACCTTCCTGGCCGATGTCATCAATGCGCTGCTGGACCCGCGCATCCGTACCCGCTGATCTTGTCTGGAGACGACATGAGCGTTACCTCATCATCCACTTTGCCGCCCACGGCCGTCTTGAGTGCAGCCTTGCCACCGCTGCCGGCATGGCGTCGCAAGTTGCGCCGCCTGCTGGGCCATCGCGGCCTGGTGCTGGGCGCACTGTTCCTGGCCATCATCGTGCTGGCGGCGATCTTCGCACCGCTGCTGGCGCCGCATGATCCCTTCGACCAGGATGTCACGGCACGCCTGATCCCGCCGGTGTGGCAGGCCCAGGGCAGCTGGGAGCACATCCTCGGTACCGACAAGCTGGGCCGCGACTATCTCTCGCGACTGATCTTCGGTGCGCGCGTCTCGCTGACCATCGGCATTGCCGCCGCGCTGATCTCGGGCCTGATCGGCACCACCCTGGGCGTACTGGCCGGTTACTTCGGCGGACGCACCGATGCCGTCATCAGCTATCTCATCACCACGCGCCTGGCCATGCCGGTGGTGCTGGTGGCGCTGGCCATGGCCTCGCTGGTCGGTGGCTCGCTGAAGGTGGTGATCGTGCTGCTGGGGCTGTTGCTGTGGGACCGCTTTGCGGTGGTCACGCGCTCGGCCACGCAGCAATTGCGCGATGCCGAATTCATCGCGGCCGCCAAGGCCATCGGGGCCTCGACCCCCTACATCCTGCTGCGCGAGATCCTGCCCAACATCATGGGTGCACTGATCGTCGTGGCGACGCTCGAAATGGCCCACGCCATTCTGCTGGAAGCCACGCTGTCCTTCCTCGGACTGGGCGTGCAGCCGCCCACGCCGTCGTGGGGCCTGATGGTGGCCGAGGGCAAGACCTACATGTTCTTCAAGCCCTGGGTGATCGTCATTCCAGGTGTGGCGCTGGCGCTGCTGGTGCTGGCGATCAACCTGGTCGGCGATGGCCTGCGCGATGTCAACGCGCCCGACGGCCGCAACTAACTGAGGGTTCACGCAAGGAGCACACCATGAGCATATTGCTGGACGTGAAAAATCTGAAGGTGGACTTGCCCACCGAAAACGGCATGCTGCATGCCGTGCGCGGCATCGATTTCCAGGTGCGCCGTGGAGAGATGCTGTGCCTGGTCGGCGAGTCCGGCTGTGGCAAGTCCATGACTTCGCTGGCCTTGATGGGCCTGCTGCCGCGCAAGGCGCAATGCAGCGCCGACCACATCCTCTTCGATGGCGCCGATCTCAACACCATGAGCGAACGGCAGCGCATGCAGTTGCGCGGCAAGCGCATGTCGATGATTTTCCAGGAGCCGATGACGTCGCTGAACCCCGCCTACACGCTGGGCAACCAGCTTTGCGAGGCGATGCTGCAGCAGCCGGGCGTCACACGTGGCGAGGCACGCGAACGTGCGCTCTACCTGCTGCACCGGACCGGCATCAGCAACGCCGAAGACCGCCTGCGCCAGTATCCGCACCAGCTCTCCGGCGGCCTGCGCCAGCGCGTGATGATCGCCATGTCGCTCATGTGCAGCCCGGACCTGATCATCGCCGACGAACCCACTACCGCACTGGACGTGACCATCCAGGCGCAGATCCTGCGCATGATCCGCGAACTGCAGCAGGAGTTCGGGACTGCGGTCATCTTCATCACGCATGACCTGGGCGTGGTCTCGCGCATCGCCGATCGCGTGGCCGTGATGTATGCGGGGCAGGTGGTCGAAACCAGCGGCGTGGCGCAACTCTTCGCGCAGCCGCGCCATCCCTATACGCGCGGCTTGCTCAATTGCATCCCGGTGCGCGGCAAGACCTTGCCGGGCAGCAGGCTGCAAGCCATTCCGGGCGTGGTGCCCAGCCTGGTCGGGCAGGTCAGCGGCTGCGCCTTCCGCAATCGCTGTACCCTGGCCGACAGCGGCTGCGAACAGGATCCGCCCATGGTGCAGCAGGGCAGCCCCGGCTTGCCGCATGAGGCGCGCTGTTTCAAGCTCGATGCGCCGGTGTCGGCGATGGAGGTGGCAGCATGAACACTTCCCTGACACCATGGCCACCGCTCGACGATATTGCGCTGGAGCTGTGCGCCTTGTCGAAGGTGTATCCGCTCAAGCGCGGGCTGTTCCAGGCACCCGGTGAACTGAAGGCGGTCGATGACGTGTCGCTGCGTCTTTATCGCGGCGAGACGCTGGGCCTGGTCGGCGAGTCCGGCTGCGGCAAGAGCACCCTGGCCAAGATGCTGCTGGGCCTGCTGGCGCCGACCTCGGGCAACGTGCTCATCAACGGCCAGGAGGTCGATCCGACCGAGCGCCGCGCGCATGCACGTCACATCCAGCCGATTTTCCAGGACCCGTATTCGTCACTCAATCCGCGCAAGACCGTGGGCGAGATCGTCGGCCTGCCGCTGAAGCTGCATGGCATCGGCAACGCTACCGAGCGCAATCGCCAGGTGCGCCAGATCCTCGATCTGGTGGGCATGCCGGAGCGCACCCACACGCAATATCCCAACCAGCTCTCCGGCGGCCAGCGGCAGCGGGTGGCGATTGCGCGGGCACTGATCCTGCGGCCCGACATCCTCATCTGCGACGAACCGACCTCGGCGCTGGATGTGTCGGTGCAGGCGCAGATCCTGAACCTGCTGCTGGACTTGAAGGCCGAGTTCGGGCTGACCTACCTGTTCATCAGCCACGACCTGGGCGTGGTGGAGCACCTGGTGGACCGGGTGGCCGTGATGAACAAGGGCAGCATCGTGGAGTTGGCCTCACGTGAACAACTCTTCAGCGATCCCCAGCATCCGTATACCCGCATGCTGCTGGCCTCGGCGCTGACGCCCGATCCGGGCCTGGGTATTCCGGCGCTGGCGGCAGCCGCCTGAACACATGAACCAAACTGAAAAAAACCAAGGAGCAGCAGCATGAGCAGAGCACAAGCCATCGCCGGCGTACAGGCTTACTTCGACGACGGCCGTTTCATGGAAACCCTGAAGCGCCGCGTGGCCATCCGTACCGAGAGCCAGGAAGCGGCCAGCCTGCCCATCCTCTACGACTACCTGCGGCAGGAGATCACGCCTTATCTCGTCACGCTGGGATTTGACTGCGAAGTGATCGACAATCCGTTGCCGGGCGGCAGTCCCTTCCTGATCGCCGAGCGCATCGAGGAGGGGGCCGCCTTCACCTTGCTGACCTACGGGCATGGCGACGTGGTGCGCGGCTATGACAATCAATGGCGCGCCGGCCTCTCGCCGTGGGAGATCGTGGTCGAGGGCGAACGCTGGTACGGACGCGGCATCGCCGACAACAAGGCCCAGCACACCATCAACCTGGCCGCGCTGGAAGAAGTCATGAAGGTACGCGGCGGCAAGCTCGGCTACAACGTCAAGCTGATCCTGGAAATGGGCGAGGAAACCGGGTCACCCGGCCTGAACGAAGTCTGCCGCCAGTATGCAGAGCGCCTGAAGGCTGATCTCTTCATCGCCTCCGACGGCCCGCGCGTGAACGCTCCCACGCCGACCATGTTCCTGGGCTCGCGCGGCGGCTGCAACTTTGATCTGACCTGCCATCTGCGCGACGGCGGCCATCACTCCGGCAACTGGGGCGGCCTGCTGCGCAATCCTGGCGTGCGCCTGGCCAATGCGATCGCCTGCCTGGTCGATGAACGCGGTGCCATCCGCGTGCCGGCCTTGCTGCCGGATGCCCTGCCGCAGAGCGTGCGCAAGGCCCTGGCCAGCGTCAAGCTGGGCGGCGGCCTCACCGATCCCGAGATCGATCCGGATTGGGGCGAGCCCGACCTCACGCCCGCCGAGCGCGTCTTCGGCTGGAATACGCTGGAAGTGCTGGCCTTCAAGACCGGCAATCCGGAGGCCCCCGTCAATGCCATTCCGGGGCGTGCCACGGCGCATTGCCAGATCCGCTTCGTGGTGGGCAGCGATGATGCGCATTTCATCGAACACATCCGCGCACATCTGGATGAGCACGGCTATGACGATGTGCAGGTGACGCTGTCGGGCGTGCAGTTTTCCGCGACCCGGCTCGATCCGGATGATGAATGGGTGCGCTGGGGCCTGGCCTCGCTGCAGGAGAGCACCGGCAAGACACCGACCTTGCTGCCCAACCTGGGGGGCTCGCTGCCCAACGATGTCTTCTCCGAGACCCTCGGCCTGCCGACGCTGTGGGTGCCGCACTCCTATCCGGCGTGCTCACAGCACGCGCCCAACGAGCATATACTGGCCAGCGTGTCGCGCGAGTCGCTGCAGCTGATGGCGGGCCTGTTCTGGGACCTGGCCGAGCAGGGCCGCGATGTGCTGGCGCGCCGCCCATCCCCCACGGAGAAACAATGAGTCACCCGCATGAACACGCCCTGTGCGAGGTCGCCGACCTGCACGATATCCATGACGAAATCACCGGCATCCGCCGCCATCTGCATCAGCATCCCGAACTGTCCTTCGAGGAAGTCGATACCGCCGCCCTGGTCGCCGCGCGCCTGGAAGAGTGGGGCTATGCCGTCACCCGCCACATCGGCGGCAACGGGCTGGTCGCCACCCTCAAGGCCGGCAGCAGTGCCCGCAGCATTGGCCTGCGCGCCGACATGGATGCCTTGCCCATCCATGAAGAAACCGGCCTGGACTGGGCCAGCGTGAAGCCCGGTGCCATGCACGCCTGCGGCCATGATGGCCATACCGCCATGCTGCTGGGGGCGGCCAAGCACCTGGCCCGCACGCGCCGTTTTGATGGCACGCTGCACCTGATCTTCCAGCCGGCCGAGGAAGCCGGCTTCGACAGCGGCGCGCAGAAGATGCTGGCCGATGGGCTCTTCGAACGTTTTCCCTGCGATGCCGTCTTCGGCATCCACAATCATCCGGGCGTGGAAGCAGGGACCTTCATGTTCCGCAGCGGTCCCTTCATGGCCGCCTGCGATACCGTCAAGATCCGCCTCACCGGGCGCGGCAGCCATGCCGCACGTCCGCACCTGTCGGTCGATCCGGTGGTGGCCGCCGCCAGCCTGGTGATGGCCTTGCAGACGGTGGTCTCGCGCAATGTCGATCCGATGGAAACGGCAGTGGTCACGGTCGGCAGCCTGCATGCGGGCAAGGCGTCCAACGTGATTCCCGAATTCGCCACGCTGGAGTTGAGCGTGCGCTCCTTCAAGCCCGAGGTGCGCGCCTTGCTGGAAGAACGTATCCGCGCGCTGGTGGCGCTGCATGCCGAGAGCTACGGCGCGCGCGCAGACATCGAGTACCTGCGCGGCTATCCGGTGCTGGTCAACAGCGATGCCGAAACCGAATTCGCTCGCAGCGTGGCGGAGGAACTGGTGGGTGCGGAGAAGGTGATCGCGCCCTTCGGTCCGATTGCCGGCAGCGAGGATTTTGCCTACTTCCTGCAACAGCGCCCTGGCTGCTTCTTGCGGGTGGGCAACGGGCAGGGCCAGCCCATGCTGCACAACGCAGGCTACGATTTCAATGATGCCAACATCCCGGTGGGAGCCGCCTTCTGGACCCGACTGGTGGAGCGCTGGCTGCCCGTCAACGCGGTCTGAGCGGGGCGGCGGGCGGCTTATACGTCAACGGCATAAGCGCATGACGAATGCTTCGTTTTCAGCCGCTGCGTGGCCCGGTACATTGAGGGCGTCTCCTCAGACGTCCTTGGACTTGGACAATTCGAGCCTGAACCCGCCATGCGCAAGCCTGGCGGGTTTTTTTTCGGCTGTTTCCCTGCGGCAGGCCGGCTTGAAATGCACGTAACTTTCAGAGCTCGTGGAAGAGCTTGATATGCGGCAAAGCCTTGTGCCAGCTTGCTGTCGATCTGACAAGCCACGTTGCAGGATCAGGAATTCCCCGATGTTCGCAGTCACGTTGGGCCACTACCATGGGAACCAATGAAACACGGTCTGTGCCCCGGACCCCCGACCACACAGTGGGGTCGTGACTGGCACGCAAGACCTTGACCAAGAATCTTGCCTTAGGAGCCAGCCATGCATTTCGTTACCGAATCCGTACCGGGTGAAATCACCCTGATGTTCATCAGTTATCTGGTCTTCTGCACCGTGCTGATGTATCTCTTCGTCAAGACCGACAAGGAGTGGGGCAGCCTGGAAGTGTCGCTCGACGACATCGGCCGGCGCGACCAGCAGGTGATGGCCTCGGCCCTGCGCTACGTGAAGGTGGATGCCGAAGACCGTTCGCTGTTCGACAATGGCCTGACCCGGCCGTCGCTGCAGCACTGCGCACAGTATCACGATGTTGATTGCACCTGCTTCATGCAGGAGCCGAAGAAGCCGGATTGAATTCCAGGGGAGCAATGCCTGGGGGCGAGGGATCGCAGGGGAAGTGAAGTGAGGGGGAGTGAAGCAGCAAAGGCAGTACCGTCGCGTGGCACTAGGGGTAGTGCCTGCAACAACAGCAAGCATCCGCAGCAGCAGTGAACCAATGTCGTTTCGTTTTGCAATTGATTTGTAGTGGTAGTTGCAGTTGCAGTGCGTAGCAGCAGTTGAAGTAGCCGTAGCAGTAGCAGCAGAGTTTTGCGTAGTAAACATGTCTTGAGGGTGGAACGGCAAGTCGTGCAGCCGCTTTTGTTCCAAAGCGCGTCACGCAATGGGAGTGTGCAGTCCGGCACGCCCGTGGAGCGGCCCAGCGGCTTGCCCGTTCTTTTCCATGAGAAAATAGCGCCCATGCAAAGCTCACATTCCTCCGCGCAGAACCTGCGCCCATTGATCCCCCTGGCCGATTACCAACGCATCTTCCGCGTCATCCATTCCGTGCTGCACAGCGTGGAAGCGGACATCCCGGCCGCCAGTTTCTTCTTTTCCGTCACCGCCGCCCAGATCCTCAAGAAGTTCTACAAGCGCAATGCCTTCCCGGTCGCCGGTGCGGCCTTCTACCTGATTCGTGAAGATGGCGGCGGCGCGCTGTCCTTTGGTTCACTGGGGGAGGACGGCCAAAGCGTCACCAGCCACCAGGATGCTTTCCACGCCTGGGTGCAGTGCGACGGCTATGCGCTGGACTTCATGGCACCGCTGTTCCAGGAACTGCTGGTTTCGGCCGGCCACCCGCTGCCGGTGCCGCGCCAGATGTTCCAGAAGGACTTGCAGCGCATGAGCGCGGACGTGCAGGCACTGGCCAAGCCGGGCGACTTCTACCTGGCTTCCAACCTGGAACTGACGCGAGAGCTGTTGCAGCAGTTCATGGCCAAGAAGGCGCTGACCAATCTGTCGCAACTGTGCCTGGAATGGTTCCGCAAGCCGCCCAAGGCCATGCCGGACGACCTGGCCCTGCAAGGCGCCGATGGCGAAGTCTCGCGCATCAAACTGCAGGCCACGGCCATCGAAGGCGTCTGGTAAGACGTTCGTCGTTTTTCTTCAGCAGTTTCTTCAGGGAATGTCATGGAGGCGGACGCCTCCGAGAGGAGGGTGTGCTGGACAGATGTCCAACACACCATGCGATCATGCATATCGGTTGCATGTACCGCACTAGGGTTCACACTATAGTTCGTCGTTATGACGGCTTCATGACATTTTCGGTATCACTTTCGGTATCACTTTTCTCCCGGCCGCTGCCGCTCTCGCTTTTTCCTTCATATCCCCTGTGCACTGTCATGGCGCGGTCATACGCGGCCACTAGACTTCAACACGTCTCCTCTGACGCTGTGCAGATGTTGTTGCCTGCGATGCGAGCGCGTCGCAGGCTTTTTTTTCTGCGGGTCAGCCAGTTTCTCCCAGCTTCATGCTTCACGCCCAGGCCGGACAGTGGCGTTGTAACCCGGCAGGTCGCACACGTAATGGAAGCCGCGGTCCTCCCTTCCCGTCAGGCGCAAGCTTGTCGGTGCGCGGCGCGGGGTGCGTCCCTCCCTTCCGGGCAGGCTCCGTCACCGGGGCCTGCTCATCGCTTTTTCCTCTCTTCTGCTCCCCGTGTTGCCCGCCGGTTGCCCATCCGCTGCCCTGGTGGTGAATTCCCTTTGCAATCAACGACTTGATGCGCTTACCCAGCGCTTTTCCACAGGCTTGCTCCCAAAAAATGTGGATATCCATGCAAGGGCTGCAGGCCAACAGGCGTTGCCCGTCTCGTATCATTTTTCATAAAACCCTTAACAATCAATGGCTTGAGTGGCTTGTCCAGTGCTTTTCCACAGGCTTGCTCCCAAAAAGTGTGGATATCACCCCGCTCGGCCAGTCTGGGCGCGGCTTTGCGGCGGACGGACTGGTGCGCCAAAAAACTGCCCGGGTTTGCATCTGAAATGGTTTTTCCTTTGTAATCAATTACTTGGATCTCTTGTCAAGCGCTTGTCCACAGGCTTGCTCCCAAAATGTGTGGATATCCTGCCGGAAGCGCCTGGCGATGCCGTATTTCGAGTCCGGAGCAAGCTGAAAAGCCAAGGTCGGGCGTATTTGGGTAGTCTTTGCCAGCCGCAGTTGCGTTAATGAAAAGTTGTTTGGAATCAACGGCTTGAGTGGCTTGTCAAGTGCTTCTCCACAAGCTTGCTCCCAGAAAATGTGGATATCCTTGCAGGTCCTGCAACGCTGATCGGGTCTGCCGGGCTGCCCGTTTTTTGCCTGCTGCTGCCTCGGCTAAGGAAAGTCCTTTGCAATCAAGACCTTGCCTGACTTGCCCAGCGCTTCTCCACAGGCTTGCTCCCAAAAAATGTGGATATCCGCTCAAGGGAAGGGGACAAGTCAGGGCCGCGAGATGGGCGGAAGGCGACTGCACCATTTCTGCGCGCTGCCGAGGCGGGAGGGAAAAGTACTGAATAATCAAGGGCTTGGGTGGCTTGTCAAAGCCTTGTCCACAAGCTTGCCCCCGTAAAATGTGGATAAGGCCTGCGCAGGGCAGGCCTTGGAGGAGGCAGAGGAGAAACTGGGGATAAGCCGTCGGGCGGCGACTCAGCTCTTGTCCGGCGCGCTGTAGGGTTCGACGCTGACCGCTTTCATGCTGTAGTTGGATGCGCCCATGGAAGAATCCGAGCGTTCCACCTTGAGCACGCCGCTGATCCACACCGCATCCATGGTGCGCACATTCTTGACGGCCTTGGCGCTCTTGACGTGAATGATCTGGTTGGCCGGCGGTGGCGGCACGTGAATGCAGGCACCGAAGTAGGGGACCAGCAGGAATTCCTTGAGTGCCTCGCCTTCCCGGTCCAGGGATACCACAAAGCCGGGCAGGCGTACCGGCTTGCCTTCCATGGCCGGGTCGACCGGGGCATCCTTCCAGTATTTCTTGGCCTTCCACAGCGCCGCATCGGCACGCGGATCGTCATCGGTCATCTGGTCCAGTTTCAAGCCCTTGAAGGGGGCCATCGGGTCCCAGTCCTTGGGGATCAACGATTCCCAGGCGATCTCCTGGAAGCCGTTCACCATCTTGCCCGAGGCCTGGTAAGGCTTTTCGGTCACGGAGGCACTTTGCTGCAACTGGTCGCCGACCTTGTAGGGGCCGTTGGATGCGTCCGCCACGCCCGGTACCGTGCTGCCGGCATCTGCGCGTGCCGTGACGGCGGGGACCGCGCCGGCCAGCGCAGCAGACGTCGCCGGGGCTGCGCTGACCGCTGCAGGCGCGGCCGCCGGGGCCGCGTGGGCGTTGACTTGCGAGAGCAGGCGCACGCCCAGCCCGGCCCACAGGCCGGCGACCACGATGCCGCCTATCCAGTAAAGAGTCTTCATATCATGGCTTCCAGATCAGAGTCTTGGTGTCAGGCCGTCCGACAGGCTCAGGCGATACGCGCGCCAGGCCGGCAACAGGCTGGCCACCAGTCCGGCCAGCACGGTCCAGAGCAGCAATTGTAATTCGCCTGCCGCCGGCCAGGCGGGATGCAGGGCAATGCCGAACTGGTCAGCCAGCATCGGCCCCAGCACCCAGATCAGTCCGCTCAGCAGCAACAGCCCCGCCAGCACGCCGCACAGCATCACGCCCAGTCCCTCCACGCACAGCAGCCACAGCACATCCAGCGGACGCGCCCCGACCGAGCGCAGGATGGCCAGCTCGCGCCGCCGCTCGCCCAGGCTGGCCAGGATCGCCGCCACCAGCCCGGCCAGGCCGACCACCACCACCATGCCCGAGACCACCAGCAAGGCGTTCTCGCCGATACCGACCACGTCCCATAACTGGTCCAGCGCCACGCCCGGCAGCACGGCCATCAAGGGCTCCTTGAAGCCATCGCCATCGGCAATGGCGCGCTGCACGGCGAACACGCGGGCGCGGCTCTTCAGGCCCACCAGGACGGCGGTGATGCTGGTCGGCGTCAGGTTGAATTTCTTCACGAATTCGGCCGGGATATGCACCCCCGGCAAGGGCGCACCGCCTTCCCAGTCAAGGTGGATGGCCTGCATGCCATCCAGGCCGATATGTACCGTGCGGTCCACCGGGGTGCCGGTGCGGGCCAGGATGCCGACCACCTTGAAGGGTTTGTCGGCGTGCTGGGTCAGCCCGAGACCACCCATGCCGTGGGCCAGCACGATGACGTCACCGAGGTGATAGTGCAACTTGTCGGCCACGTCCGCCCCCAGTACGGCATCGAAGACGCCGGCAAAGGGCTGGCCTTGGGCCAGCTTGAGCGACTGGCCGCTGCCATAGCGGAAATGGGCGAAGTAATCGCCATTGGTGGCCAGCACCGGGAAGCCGCGATGTGAATCGCCCAGCGAGATCGGGATGGTCCAGGCCACCGCCGGATTGCGCGCCAGGGTCTGGGCACTGTCCCAGCCCATGTTGTTGGTGGCCCCGCCGATGCGGAAGATGGCGTACAGCATCAGCTGGATCGGACTGGTTCGCGCACCGACCACCAGGTCCGTGCCGGACACCGATTGCGAGAACCCGGCCCGCACTTCATGGCGTACCCGTTCGATGCCGAGCAGCATGGTGGTAGAGAGGGCAATGGCCAGCAGCATCAGCCCCAGCGTGAAGCGCCGGTTCCAGGCACTGCGCGCGGCCAGTCGCAGGAGCAGCTTCATGCGGCCTCCTCGGGACGGGCGGCCTGGTTCAACTGTTCCAGCGCGATGCGGCGGTTGAAGCGTTCGGCCAGGCGCTGGTCGTGGCTGACAAAGACCAGTGCTGCGCCGCTCTGCGCACATTCGCGCTGCAGCAGGTCGAGGAAGGCTTGCTGGCGGTCACTGTCCAGGGCCGAGGTCGGTTCATCGGCGACGATGATTTCCGGACGGCCGATCAGCGAGCGCGCGGCGGCCACGCGTTGCTGCTGGCCGATGGAGAGTTGGGTCACGGGGCGCGTCCACAGGCCCGGTGCCAGATCCAGCGCCGCCAGCAGGGATTGCGCCACGCCCTTGAGATCGGCCCCTTGCTGGCCGGCGCACTCCCTGCGGTAGGACGAGAACTGGCAGGGCAGCAGCACGTTGTCGAGGATCGACAGGTAAGGCAGCAAATTGAACTGCTGGAAGATGAAACCGATGTGATCCACCCGGAAGCGGTCCCGCCGCGCTGCAGAGAGGCTGTGCAAGGGCTGGCCCAGGACTTCCACGGTGCCGGCTTGCGGCACGATGATGCCGCCGATGGCGGCCAGCAGGGTGCTCTTGCCGCTGCCGCTGGGGCCGCTGACGAAGACATGTTCACCAGCCGCGACCTGGAAATGCGGCAAGGCCAGCGCCGGGTGCGTCTGGCCGGGCCAGGTGAAGCGCAGGTCGCGCATGGCGATGGCGGCGGCCGGGGAGGGGCGTTCAGGGAGAGTCATGACAACATGAAGGAAAAGCGCAGGAGTGCCGAGGCAGAGGGGCAGGGCCGATCATAGCGCCGCTGCCTGTCATTGGGCTGACTGGTTGCCGGGGCAGGTGGCCCCGGCGGGTCGTCGCATCAGTTCAGGGGGATCAGGGCGCTGCCCGGCACCAGTTGCACCGCACCTTGCTTCTTGGGCGTGGCCAGTTGCACGTCGATGCGCTGGAAGCCGGGGAAGGCGGCAAACAGGCCGCTCACATCCACCGTATTGAGTGCGCCGGGGGTGGCGCAGACCAGGGTGAAATCGCCATCGAGGTCGGCATGGCCATCGCTGGGGGCGGGCTCGCTGCTGGCGGGCGTCTTCTCACCCAGCAGGGCCGGTGTCAGCACGGCCGACTCCAGCTGCACTTCGGCCGGCTTGCACTGGGCGGCGGCATCGGTGGCGAACATGCGGTTGACCTCGCGCAGGTTCTTGACGGCGGCGCGCACGGTGTCCTTGTCCTTGCCGCTGCTGGCGGCGTGTTCGAAGCCGACCAGGTTGATCAGCGGGCTGTCCAGGTGCAGGGTCAGGGTGTTGCCTTCCAGGGCCACGTCCAGCTTGCCCACGCCGTGCACGTGCGCGGGATGGTTGCCATGATGGTCATGGCCTTCATCGGCGGCCAGCGCAGGCAGGCTGGCCAGGGACAGCAGGACGAGAGGAATCAGGCGCAACGATGGACGGGATCGGAACATGGGCGGCTTCTTTCTTGTGCTTGTTGTAAAGAGAATTTAAGGGGGGCGGCAAACCGGCAACGCAAGGAAACAGACTGCAAACCAGGGCAGAAGATCCGCCCTCAGAGCGGCATTGTGCCCCGGACCACGGGCAGATTTGCAGCGTTGTTACATTCTGCAACAGGGTTGCATTATAATGCCTGCTTTTCCTGTTTCTGCAACTCGGTTGCGCCAACGGGCAAGTGTGCTCTTCCCGGCCTTGCTGGCCGCCTTGTCCGGTGCCCGTGTTGCTTCTTCTCAGATTGCCTGCCGTGTCGTTTCTCTCTCGATTCCTGTTGAAGCAAGGCGTGCTCGCCAGCCCCTGGTGGGAGCGTGTGCTGGCCGTTGTGCCCGTAGTCCTGCTGCTGTGGCTGGGCGTGCACTGGGCCTTGGGGGAGGGCTGACATGGACGCTGCCATCTCGCTGGACAACCTCACCGTCAGCTATCGCCGCCATCCGGCCCTGCACCATGTCAACGGGGCCTTTGCGCGTGGTTCGCTCACCGCCATCGTCGGTCCCAACGGGGCCGGCAAGAGCACCCTGCTCAAGACCATGCTGGGGCTGGTGCGCTGCAATGACGGACGCGTGCATACCCATGTCGATGCACGCCGCATCGCCTACCTGCCGCAGCAGGCCGAGATTGACCGCAGCTTCCCCATCACGGTGATCGACTGCGTGCAACTGGGTTACTGGCAGGCCAAGGGCAACTGGGGCGGCATCGACGCCGCCATGCGCCAGCGTGCGGTGCAGGCGCTGGCGGCAGTCGGGCTGGACGGCTTTGCCGGCCGCCCGGTGTCCAGCCTGTCAGTCGGGCAGTTCCAGCGCGTGCTGTTTGCCCGCATCCTGCTGCAAGATGCCGAGGTGATCCTGCTGGACGAACCCTTCAATGCCATCGACGCCCGCACCACCGGCGACCTGCTGCGCATCATCTCGGCCTGGCATGCCGAACGTCGTACCGTCATTGCGGTGCTGCACGACCACGACCAGGTGCGCCGCGCCTTCCCGCAGACCTTGCTGCTGGCGCGCAATGTGGTGGCCTGGGGCGAGACGGCCGAGGTCATGTGTGAAGAAAACCTGCAGCGCGCCCGCGCCATGGCCGAGGCGGTCGATGAGCATGCCGGCGTCTGCGAGGTGAGCGAGGCGGAAGTGCTGGCCTTGTCGCGCGTGCATGACCATGCGCATGAACATTCACATGGGCATCCCCACGCGCACCATGCCGCCAACCCGGGAGACCAGGCATGAGCGTACTTTCGACGTTGCAAACGCTGGCCATTGCCCCGTTCCTGGAATTTTCCTTCATGCGCCGCGCTTTGGTGGCTGCTTTTGCCCTGGCGCTGGGCAGCGCCCCGCTGGGCGTGCTGCTGACCCTGCGCCGCATGAGCCTGTTCGGCGAGGCCCTGAGCCACGCCGTGCTGCCGGGCGTGGCGGTGGGTTTCATCTTCTTCGGCCTGTCGTTGCCGGCGCTGTCCATCGGCGGGTTTGCCGCCGGGGTGCTGGTGGTGGCCGTGGCCGGCTGGATCAGCCGCCATACCGAACTGAAGGAAGACGCCAGCCTGGCTGCCATCTACGTGGTGGCCCTGGCGCTGGGCGTGATCCTGATTTCTCGCCACGGCACCCAGCTCGATCTGCTGCACATCCTCTTCGGCAACGTATTGGGCGTGGACAGCGAGGGCCTGGTACTCATTGCCGGTGTGGCCAGCGCCAGCGTGCTGGGCATCGCCGCGCTCTATCGCGGGCTGCTGCTGGAGAGCTTCGATCCTTCCTATATGGCCGTGGGCGGCGGACGCAGCGGCGGCGCGATCTACCAGCAGGTATTCCTGATGCTCGTGGTGATGAACCTGGTCGCCTCCTTCCAGACCCTGGGCACCTTGATGGCGGTCGGCCTGATGATGCTGCCGGCGGTCTCGGCCCGGTTGTGGCACGACACCTTGCCCGCGCAGCTGTGCAACAGCGTGTTGCAGGCGGCGCTGGCCGGGTATGCGGGGCTGCTGATCTCGTATTACGCCTCGGTGCCGTCCGGCCCCGTCATCATCGTCTGCGCGGGCGTGCTGTATGCCGCTTCGCTGTTGTTGGCCCCGCGCGGCTGGCTGCCGCGCCTGTTGCGGCGACCGCACCTGCAGGCCTGAGACTTCACTTTCTCCTGTCTATTGCTGATTTCTTCTGCTTCTCTTTTTCCGGAGTATTCATGAAACTGTTTCGTCCTCTCTCTGCGCTGCTGGCGGCCCTGGCCGTGGCGGCGAGCCTGCCGGCGGCCGCTGCCGAGCGCATCCCGGTGCTGGCCAGCTTCAGCATCCTGGGCGACGTGGTCGCCAATGTCGGCGGCGAGCGCATCGCCGTCTCCACCCTGGTCGGTCCGGATGAAGATGCGCACGTCTTCCAGCCCGCCCCGGATGACATCAAGGCGGTCTCGCGTGCCAAGCTGATCGTGGTCAATGGCCTCGGTTTCGAAGGCTGGATGGAGCGCCTGGCGCAGTCGGCCAATTACCGTGGCCCCATCGTGGTGGCTTCGGCCGGCATCAAGCCGCGCGAACGCGTGGGGGAGGACGAAGACGACCACGCCCACGGTGCCGGACATGAACATCACGGCAAGGACGACCCGCACGCCTGGCAGGATCCGCAGAACGTGATCGTCTACACCCGCAACATCGTCACCGCCCTGGCCAAGCTGGACCCGGCCGGTGCCGAGGTCTACCGCAAGAATGGCGAGGCCTATGTCGCCAAGCTGCAGGACCTCGATGCCTGGGCTGCACGCCAGTTCAGCCAGATCCCGGATGCCAAGCGCAAGGTCATCACCTCGCATGACGCCTTTGAATACTTCGGTGCGCGCTACAAGGTACGCTTCCTGGCTGCGCAGGGCGTGTCTACCGACAGCGAACCCAGCGCCCGCGAGGTGGCTTCGCTGATCCGCCAGATCCGCAGCGAGAAGATCAAGGCCCTGTTCTTCGAGAACATGAGCAACCCCAAGCTGCTGCAGCAGATCGCCCGCGAATCCGGTACGGCACCGGGCGGCAAGCTGTACGCCGATGCATTGTCGAAACCGGATGGTCCGGCACCGGACTACCTCTCGCTGATGCGCTACAACATCACGCAATTGCTGGAAAAGATCCGTCTCAACTGAGGCGCGACAAATCGCGTATGCTGGTGGCCCCGCGCCGTCGCCCTGGCGGCGCCTGTCACCTTGCATAGGAGAATTCCCGCATGAGTACCGTTACCGTCGTCGCCATCATCACCGCCAAGCCCGGCCAGCGCGAAGCGCTGCTGGCCATTGCCCGTGCCAACCTGGCCGCCGTGCGTGCCGAGGAAGGTTGCATCGAATATGGACTGGTGGTGGATGTGGATGGCTTCGGCCCGAACCAGGCGCCGCTGGGGCCGGATACCTTTGCCTTCGTCGAGAAGTGGAAGGACGAAGAAGCGCTGAAACTGCACTTCACCCTGCCGCACATGACCGACTATCGCGAGAAGTCCAAGGACCTGATCGCGGATCGCAAGGTGCATGTGCTCAAGTCGGCGGACTGATCCCCGCCGCGTTTGTCCCCGCGCCCGGCGCGGGGGCGGACTCCCTCAGTATTCGCCAGGAAAATCCGCCGGCCAGGTCTGCTGCGGATCGAACGAAGACGCTTGGCCCATCTGCTTCAACCACGTGATGAAAGTCTTCAGTGCCGGATTGGTGTCGGCGCTGCTGCGATAGAGCATGTGGTAACCCTCCCCGTGCAGCACGATCTCCGGAAACAGCCGCACCAGCCGGCCTGCGGCCAGATCGTCATCCACCAGCGCCAGCGTGCCCATGCCCACGCCTTGGTCAGTGGCGGCCGCCTGCAGGCTCAGGAAGGAATGTTCATAGACCGTCCCCGGCATCTTGCGCCGCACCGCCACCCCGGCTTTGCCCAGCCACTGCGACCAGGCCGCTGAACGGCTGGAGAGGTGAATCAGCGGTACCTCCACGAAATCGCGCGGGACCCGGATCGGGTGCGTCTCCAGGAAGTGCGGCGAGGCCAGCGGCACCGACACGTCATCCAGGAAGCGCACGCAGTCGTAGCCGCTGCGCTCCAGCGGGCTGCGCCAGATGATGACGTCGAAAGGATCCTTCACATCCTCGAAATACTCCGACATGGTCGTGGTGACGCGCACCTCGATCCGCGGGTTGTCAATCTGGAACTGCGACAGGCGCGGAATCAGCCAGCGCATGGCCACCGAGGGCGCGGCGATCAGGCGCACCACGCGGCTCTTGCCGGCCAGGGACAATTGTTCGGCCGCCAGCGCAATGCGGTCCAGGCTGGCTTTGACCTCGGCATAGAAGGCCAGGGCCGCTTCTGTGGGTTCCACGCCACGCGACTGGCGTAAAAACAACGGTTGTTCGAAATACTCTTCCAGCGTTTTGATCTGCTGGCTGACCGCGCTATGGGTGATGAAAAGTTCATGGGCCGCCAGCGTCAGACTCCGCGTCCGGACTGCCGCTTCGAACACCTTGAGGGCCTTGAGCGGGGGTAAGGATGAAGACATGCTGTAAGAAAAACTTATAGTGGTGACGGAAAATGTTGCTTTGCAAAAGCCGGGGGCGACCTTATTCTTCAATCACCCAAACGTCAAACAGAAGGAATTCATCGTGAACAACGTCAGTATATTGGCAAAAGATGCCGGTTTTTCTAACAATTTGCGCTCCCTGGTCGAGCTGGTGAAGTTTGCTGTCCAGCAAGTCATCGCCGCCCACGCCCTGAAGCCCGTGCGCAACGATGCTACCGACCTGCATGACGCCGCCTACTTCGAAGGCGTGACCGACCACTTCGAAATGGAAGTACGCCTGCGCCAGCTGGATCACAGCCACCTGCACGCCGTCTGGAAGCTGCAATCGCAGATCTGAATGCCGATGCGGCCAGCTTGATGGCAGCCCCCGCAGCAATGAAGTACCGCAGTACCCGGCAGGACCAGGCCCGATGCGCCTGAAGAACGACGAAGAAGAGACCGGCTCCGCATGCCCGGAGCCGCAGCAGGCAGCCAGCAGTCGCCCACAGAGGCAGACCCTGCCCGACGCATCTCCGTAGTACCCGTATTACCCGCAACGGTGGCCTGATGGCCGACAGCACCCCCAACATGGCCAGGTGCACGCTGCGTTGAATACCCCCGATCCCCGCTGCTGCGGGGATTTGTCGTTTACGCGTGTGTTTCCTGAAAAGCCATGCCGTCTTGCCCGCTCCGGACACTTTTCTCTTAACAAAAATGACATCGCCCGGTAGCCGACCACTGCTATATTGATCGCGGGGAAAAGAAATATGTTGCTGTTCATGCAGGTTCCGCTTCATTGCTTCTTACAGGGGAGTTCGCCATGTTGTCTTCACTTCGTGCCCGGCTGATCGTCATTTGCGTACTGATCGTGGCGGTGGCCATGATCGTTCTCAGTGGTGCCAACATCTACACCGTCCGCAGCGATACGCTGGAGGGCATTTCCACCCAGACCCGCCAGCTCACCGAAAGCTACGCCGCCAACATCACCGAGTGGGTGCGCAGCAAACGCATCATCACCGGGGCCATGAAGCAGGCCTTGAAGCAAAGCGATGTCCTGCCCATCGTCGCGGCGGCCCAGGAGGCCGGTTCCTTCGATGATGCCTACATCGGCTATCCCGACAAGCGCATGCTGGCCCTGCACCCGATGCCGGCCGGCTACGATCCGACCGCGCGGCCCTGGTACAAGCAGGCGGTCGATGCCGGCAAGCCGGTACTCACTGCCCCCTACGTGGACGCCACCACCGGCAAGCTGGTCGTGACCTTCGCCGAGCCGGTCAGCGACAAGGGGACCCTGCAGGCCGTGCTGGGCTCGGACGTGCAACTCGACAACGTGGTGCGCACCGTGGCCGGCATCAAGCCCACGCCATCCAGCTTCGCCTTCATCGTCGGCAAGGATGGCCTCATCATCACCCACCCCAACAAGGAGCTGGCCTTGAAGCCGGTGTCGGCGCTGGACCAGAATCTCTCCGCCGCCTCGCTGGCCGGGATGAAGCAGGGCGGCAGCGCGACCATCGGCGGCGTACCCTATCTCCTCTTTACGCAACCCATCGACAACACCGACTGGTCGCTGGTGGTGGCGCTGGATTATCGCGAGGCCACGCATGCGGTTGGGGCGCTGATGGCGCTGGCGGTGATTCTGGCCGTGGTGGCCATCGTCGCGGCGGCATTGCTGCTGAGCTACACCATCACGCGCCTGCTGCGCCGCCTGGGCGTGGTGCGCAATGCGATGGAAGAAATCGCGTCAGGTGACGGCGATCTTACGCGCCGGCTCGATACCAGCGGCAAGGATGAACTGGCGCAAATTTCCCGCGCCTTCAATCACTTTGCCGACAAGATCTCGCGCACCTTGCTCGATATCCGGCGCGCCAGCGAGTCTGTGAAGGTTTCTTCCAGCGAAATCGCCAGCGGCAACATGGACCTGTCCGCCCGCACCGAGCAGCAGGCAGGTTCGCTGGAAGAGACCGCATCGGCGATGGAAGAACTCACCTCCACCGTGAAGCAAAACGCCGATAACGCCCGCCAGGCCAACCAGCTGGCGGTGTCGGCCTCGGATGTGGCGGTGCATGGTGGCACCGTGGTGGGCCAGGTGGTCAGCACCATGAGTTCCATCAATGAGTCTTCCCGCAAGATCGTCGACATCATCAGCGTCATCGATGGCATCGCCTTCCAGACCAATATCCTGGCCTTGAATGCTGCCGTGGAAGCGGCGCGTGCCGGTGAGCAGGGGCGCGGGTTTGCGGTGGTGGCGTCGGAAGTGCGTTCCCTCGCGCAGCGCTCGGCCACGGCCGCCAAGGAGATCAAGCAGCTCATCGATGATTCGGTACAGAAGGTGGAAGCGGGCAGCCAGCTGGTGGCCCAGGCCGGTTCGACCATGGATGAAGTGGTCTCCAGCGTGCGCCGCGTGACAGACATCGTGGGTGAGATCAGTTCAGCCAGCCAGGAGCAGAGTGCCGGCATCACCGAAGTGGGCAATGCCGTGACCCTGATGGATGAGGCGACCCAGCAGAACGCCGCGTTGGTGGAGGAAGCAGCGGCAGCGGCCAAGTCCCTGCAGGAACAGGCGGCTCACCTGGCCGCCGTGGTGGCGGGCTTCAAGCTGGATGAAAGCGGCGGAGCCGCACCGATCACGCCGCCGCCGGTTCATCATGCGGCCCCGCCGCCGGCTGCAGCAGCCCGTCCGGCACCGGTCAACATCACGCCCAAGCCGGCACCGCTGAAGGCCAAGCCCGCCAGCAAGCCTGCGCTGCCGGCCGAACCGGCTGCGCCTGCCGCGCCCAAAGCCGCACCGAAAGCACCGCCCAAGAGCGGTGGTGGCGACGACTGGGAAGAGTTCTGAGCGAGGAAATGGAAGCGGGCCGCCTCAGGCCCGCTTCTTCAGCAGCTGCATGGGCGCAAACAATTGCTGCATGCCGCTGTGCTCGATGAAGCTGAGGTTGTAGGGATGCTCGGCCACCGCGCGCGGGAATTGCGCTACCAGCGGCAGGCCGCTCAGCTGCTCGGCGATCTTCCCCCACAACACCAGCGTGGGCAGGTTTTTTCCCTGTGCCTGGCCATGCTCGGCCAGGGCGCGCAATACCGTTTCAAAGAAGGGCTTCCAGCCCTTGGCATCCTTGAGCGGAGCGATGTGGCTGCGGAACACCAGGCTGGCATTGAGCAGCAGGAAGCCTTGCGCCGTCAGGTTGTCCTGCAGGTCGGCCAGGGTCTGGATGCTGCCTTCCACATCGGCCTGGGCCTGCGCCGCAATGCCGGCCAGCGCATCGCCACTGGTCTGGCCGGCCTGAAGTGCGCCTTCGGCCACCAGCAGCATCTTCATGAAATTGCGCAGCGAGGTCGCCCGATTGACCTGCTTGGACAAGCCCTTTTCCGACCACAGCGAACCCACCGCGCCATCCATGAAGCACACACCGGTGGCACTGGCCGCGCGCGGATAGGGGCCTTCGCCCACCAGCACGTAGCGCACCTGGTCCATGGGCTGCGCGAAGGCCGCGAACAGGCGGCCTTCGGTGGGCAGGTAATCGTCCTGCGCCAGGGTAGGAAGATAAGCGGGATCGGCTTGCTGGATCGCCTCCATGCCGGCGCGCAGGGCGGCATGCCAGGAGGGGTGGGCGGTTTGGATCAGGTCGAGCAGGGGAGCGGGGAGGGCGGAAACGGAAGACATGGAAAATGAAAGGGAGGCACGGCCGTATGAATGAAGTGGCGGCATTGTATACCGCCCGGCCGGCCTCCCCGCAGGATCAGGCGACCGCCGAATCGCTGCCCGATGCACCGAACAGCTGCTGCTTGAGCAGCTGCAACTGGTCGCGCGCTGCGGCGGCCTTTTCGAACTCCAGGTTCTTGGCGTGTTCCTGCATCTGCTTCTCCAGTCGCTTGATCTCCTTGCTGATCTGCTTCTCGCTCATGGATTCGTAGTTGCGCTTCTCCTCGGCCACCATCATTTCGGTGCGTGCCTGGGCCGGGTTGAAGACGCCGTCGATCAGTTCGCGGATCTCCTTCTTGATGCCGGTCGGCACGATGCCATTGGCGGCGTTGAAGGCCAACTGCTTGGCGCGGCGGCGCTCGGTTTCGCCGATGGCCTTGTGCATGGAATCGGTCACCACGTCGCCATAGAGGATCGCCATGCCGTTGAGGTTGCGGGCCGCGCGGCCGATGGTCTGGATCAGGCTGCGCTCGGAACGCAGGAAGCCTTCCTTGTCCGCATCCAGGATCGCCACCAGCGAGACTTCGGGAATGTCCAGGCCCTCGCGCAGCAGGTTGATGCCGACCACCACATCGAAGGTACCCAGGCGCAGGTCGCGGATGATTTCCACCCGTTCGACCGTATCGATGTCGCTGTGCAGGTAGCGCACCTTGATGCCGTTGTCGGAGAGGAATTCGGTCAGCTGCTCGGCCATGCGCTTGGTCAGCGTAGTCACCAGCACGCGCTCGTCCTTGGCGATGCGGTCGTTGATCTCCTGCATCAGGTCATCCACCTGCGTGGTGGCCGGACGCACGGCGATGATGGGGTCCACCAGGCCGGTCGGGCGCACCACCTGTTCCACCACCTGGTCGGCGTGGGTGTTTTCATAGTCCGCGGGCGTGGCCGAGACGAAGATGGTCTGGCGCATCTTCTTCTCGAATTCGTCGAACTTCAGCGGCCGGTTGTCCAGCGCCGAGGGCAGGCGGAAACCGTAGTCCACCAGGTTCACCTTGCGCGCACGGTCGCCGTTGTACATGCCGTTCAACTGGCCGATCAGCACGTGCGATTCGTCCAGGAACATGACGGCGTCCTTGGGCAGATAATCCACCAGCGTCGGCGGCGGGTCGCCCGGCTTGGCCCCGGACAGGTGGCGCGAGTAGTTCTCGATGCCCTTGGTGAAACCGATCTCGGTCATCATCTCGATGTCGAAGCGGGTGCGCTGTTCCAGCCGCTGTTCTTCGATGAGCTTGTTTTCCTTGCGGAAGAATTCCAGGCGCTCGGCCAGTTCTTCCTTGATGGTCTCGATGGCGCGCAGCACGGTCGAGCGCGGCGTCACGTAGTGCGAACCGGGATAGATGGTGAAGCGCGGGATCTTCTGGCGCACCCGGCCGGTCAGCGGATCGAACAGTTGCAGGCTGTCGATCTCGTCGTCGAAGGTTTCGATGCGCACGGCCAGCTCGGCGTGTTCGGCCGGGAAGACGTCGATGGTGTCGCCGCGCACGCGGAAGGTGCCGCGGCCGAAATCGACTTCGTTGCGGGTGTACTGCATCTGGATCAGGCGGGCGATGACGTCGCGCTGCGAGACCTTGTCCTTGGCGCGCAGGGTCAGGATCATCTGGTGGTATTCGTTCGGGTTACCGATACCGTAGATGGCCGAGACGGTCGCCACGATCACCACGTCGCGCCGTTCCATCAGCGACTTGGTGCAGGACAGGCGCATCTGCTCGATGTGCTCGTTGATCGAGGAATCCTTCTCGATGAACAGGTCGCGCTGGGGGACGTAGGCTTCCGGCTGGTAGTAGTCGTAGTAACTGACGAAGTATTCCACCGCATTGTGCGGGAAGAATTCGCGGAATTCGCTGTAGAGCTGCGCCGCCAGCGTCTTGTTGGGGGCGAACACGATGGCCGGGCGGCCCAGGCGGGCAATCGTGTTGGCCATGGTGTAGGTCTTGCCCGAGCCGGTCACGCCCAGCAGGGTCTGGTAGAACAGGCCGTCATGCACGCCTTCGACCAGCTTGTCGATGGCCGCCGGCTGGTCGCCCGCCGGGGGGAACACCTGGTAGAGCTTGAAGGGCGAGTCGGGGAAGGTGACGAACTTGCTCTCGTCCAGCTCGGTATTGATGGGGGTCAGTTCAGCCATGGTCTGGGTTGCCTTTGTCGCGCGGGTTCCGGTGTGCCGCCACGGTGCAGGAAGAACCGGCAAGGTCCGCAAGCGGGGCATTGCACACAGGCAAGGTGGAGGCGTGAATATTCATCAAATGCTGCCGGGATGCTGAAGTTCAAGACACAATCTGCGCCTCCGCAGCCGGCAAAACCGGACGCAAAGGCGCGTCAGGAGCCAGCTCATCCACTGGGCCTGACGGCCTGGCGCGGGGTGGGTGCAGATCGGGGTTATGTCGATAGAACATGGTGTCATGCAGATTCAGCAGGCAATTGGGCCTGTCTGTGTCTGTGATTGGCCATCCACATTTGTTAGAATGCAGTGTTGCAAAAAGGTGCACATCCGAATCTCTCCCTGTGCACCCATTTCCTTCTGCAGCGCTTTGTTGCAGCTAACTTTTCATGTTATCACGATGAACGCACCTGTCTCCGCCTCCCTGTTTTCCGCCATCGAAATGGCGCCGCGCGACCCCATTCTGGGCGTGACCGAAGCCTACAACGCCGACCAGAACCCGGCCAAGACCAATCTGGGCGTGGGCGTGTACTACGACGACAACGGCAAGGTCCCCCTGCTGGAATGCGTGAAGAAAGCCGAGGCGGAACTGGCGGCCAAGCTGGCCCCGCGCACCTACCTGCCCATCGACGGCCTGGCCACCTATGACCGCGCGGTGCAGGAGCTGGTCTTCGGCGCCGGCAGCGCCGTGGTGACCGAGAAGCGTGCGATCACCGTGCAAGCCTTGGGCGGCACTGGCGCGCTGAAGCTGGGTGCCGACTTCCTCAAGCACTTCTCGCCGGCCGGTACCGAAGTTTGGATCAGCGACCCGAGCTGGGAAAACCACCGCGCCCTGTTCGAGATGGCAGGCTTCAAGGTCAACGCCTATCCGTACTATGACCCGGCCACCCGTGGCGTGAACTTCGCCGGCATGCTGGACGCCTTGAAGACCATGAAGACCGGCTCGGTCGTGCTGCTGCACGCCTGCTGCCACAACCCGACCGGCGCCGACCTGACCGACGACCAGTGGACGCAAGTCATTGAAGTGGTGACCTCGCGCGGCCTGGTTCCCTTCTTGGACATGGCCTACCAGGGCTTTGGCGACGGCATCGCCGAAGACGGCCAGGTGGTGCGCCGCTTCGCCGAAGCTGGCGGCCCGCTGTTCGTGTCGAACTCCTTCTCCAAGTCCTTCTCGCTGTATGGCGAACGCGTGGGCGCATTGTCCATCGCCGCAGCCAGCGCCGAAGAAGCCGCCCGCGTGCTGTCGCAACTCAAGCGCGTGGTGCGTACCAACTACTCCAACCCGCCGATCCACGGTGGCCAGGTGGTCGCAACCGCCCTGGCATCGCCCGAACTGCGCAAGCTGTGGGAAGACGAACTGGCCGAGATGCGCGTGCGCATCCGCGAAATGCGCCAGCTGCTGGTGGCCAAGCTGAAGGAAAAGGCGCCCGGCCATGACTTCGACTTCGTCATCAAGCAGCGCGGCATGTTCTCCTATTCGGGTCTGACCAAGGCCCAGGTGGATCGCCTGCGCAACGAGTTCTCCATCTATGCCGTCGACACCGGCCGCATTTGCGTGGCTGCGCTCAACACCAAGAACATCGACGTGGTGGTCGACGCCATCGCCAAGGTACTGTAATTGGCAGGAGCGGCCCCGTTTTCGGAGGGGGTCGCGCAGGGCGTTTTCTCCTATGAAAAAATGCGCCTTTCCCTGAAAAAAGTTTTGACATGAAGTAAAAATCGCGTCATAATCTTTTTCTCAGCTGTTCCCTGATAGCTCAGTCGGTAGAGCGACGGACTGTTAATCCGCAGGTCCCTGGTTCGAGTCCAGGTCGGGGAGCCAAAGAATGCGAAGGCCTCGCAAGCAATTGCGGGGCCTTTTCAATTAGTGTGAGGCTGGTGTTTTGGTCTCGTACGAAGGGCGGCAGGGCTATGCCGCCACGATGCAGAACGATGTAAAAAATTTTCGTTTTACACTCTGGTAAATCTGAAAAAAATCGTTCATAATCGCGCCCTCAATTGATCCCTGATAGCTCAGTCGGTAGAGCGACGGACTGTTAATCCGCAGGTCCCTGGTTCGAGTCCAGGTCGGGGAGCCAGAATACGAAAGCCTCGCAAGTATCTTGCGGGGCTTTTTTGTTTTTGGCGCTCCTGCGGACGTCGCCTCTGCTTGCTTGTGCTCAAATTTAGCGCAATTGAGCTAGAATTGAGCGCATGAGCACCCTCGGCGACGCCCTGTTCTCCAAATCCACCCAAGCCATTCTCGGTCAGCTGTTCCTGCGGCCGGAGGGCATGCACTTGCGCGCACTGATGAACAGCACCGGCATCAGCTCGGCATCGGCTCAGCGCGAACTGGGCAAGTTGACCGAAGCCGGCCTGTTGCTGCGAGAGGAGGTGGGGCGCGTCTTGCTCTACAAGCCCAATCCCGACTCTCCAATCTTTTCGGAACTGAGTGCCATTATTCGCAAGACCTTTGGCGTCGCCGATACGATCAAGGCTATGCTTCTGCCTTTTTCGGAACATATCGAACGCGCCTTTCTGTATGGATCGGTTGCCAAGGGCTTGGATACGGCGGCCAGTGACATTGATTTGCTGGTGCTGGCCGATGACCTTGGCAGTGCCGATCTCTACCCTGAGCTGGTGGCGTTGGAGGCGAGGCTGGGCAGGAAGATTTCGCTGACGGTGTATCGTCCCGCTGAATTCCGGAAAAAGATCGCGGCACGGAATCATTTTCTGGTTTCCGTGATGGCTGGTCCGAAAATCGAATTGATCTAAATTTGCTTGTCGAGCTTGCGTCGAGACTCCCGTTCGTCCTGAGTAGCGGCAAAGCCGCGTATCGAAGGTTCTCCATGGTTGCGCCCCTTCGCCAGGCTCTGGGCCGGCTTCGATATGGCCTTGACAGGGCCTGCTCAGGACGAATTGCGGGCTAGTTGCCAAGGAGGAGTTGCAGGCCAAACGCTGCTAGAATCGGCATCCCCCGATCAGCCAGGACTTTCCCATGAGCGACCCCATTCGTCTGACCCAATACAGCCATGGCGCCGGTTGCGGCTGCAAGATTTCGCCGCAGGTGCTGGAAGTCATCCTGGCCGGCAGCGGTGCCCAGCATCTCGATCCCAAACTCTGGGTTGGCAATGCCTCGCGCGATGACGCTGCGGTCTATGCCATCGATGAAGAGCGTGGCGTGGTCTCGACCACCGATTTCTTCATGCCCATCGTCGATGATCCCTTCGACTTCGGCCGCATCGCCGCCACCAATGCCATCAGTGACATCTACGCCATGGGCGGCGATCCGCTCATGGCCATCGCCATCCTCGGCTGGCCGGTCAACGTGCTGCCGCCGGAAGTGGCACGCGAAGTCGTGCGCGGTGGCCGCGCCGCCTGCGACGCGGCCGGCATCCCGCTGGCCGGCGGCCATTCCATCGATGCCCCGGAACCCATCTTCGGCCTGGCCGTGACCGGCGTGGTCGAGAAGCGCCACATGAAGCGCAACGACACCGCCAGTGCCGGCTGCCTGCTCTACCTCACCAAGCCGCTGGGCATCGGCATCCTCACCACCGCAGAAAAGAAGGGCAAGCTGCGCCCTGAAGACGTCGGCACCGCGCGCGACTGGATGTGCCAGCTCAACCAGCCCGGCAGCCGCTTCGGCAAGCTGGCGGGCGTGGCTGCGATGACCGATGTGACCGGCTTTGGCCTGCTGGGCCATCTGGTGGAAATGTGTGAAGGCAGCGGCGTGAGCGCACGCATCCAGCACGCGCTGGTGCCCAGCCTGCCGGGCGTACCTTACTACCTGGCCGAAGGCTGCGTGCCGGGCGGCACTGGACGTAATTTCGAGAGCTACGGCAGCAAGATCAGCCCGCTCAGCGAAGCCCAGAAGAACCTGCTGTGCGATCCCCAGACCAGCGGCGGCCTGCTGGTGGCGGTGCGGCCCGAAGCCAATCCGGAATTCCTGGCCACTGCCGCCGCCCTCGGGCTGGAACTGGCCCCCATCGGCGAACTGGTGGAACGACAGCGTTACGCCGTAGAGGTGCTTTGATGGCCGATCTGCAGCCCAGCCGCGAACTGTTCCTCGCCGATACGCCCATGCTGGATGCCCGGGCACCGGTGGAGTTCGGCAAGGGTGCCTTTCCGACTGCGGTAAATCTGCCGCTGATGAATGACAGCGAGCGTCATCAGGTTGGCCTGCGCTACAAGGAGCAGGGCCAGCAGTCCGCCATCGAACTGGGTCATCAACTGGTCAGCGGAGCGGTGAAGGACGAACGGATTGCGGCCTGGGCGGCGTTCGCAAAAGCGCATCCGGAAGGCTGCCTGTATTGCTTCCGCGGCGGCCTGCGCTCGCAGATTACCCAGCAGTGGTTGAAGAGCGAAGCCGGCATCGCCTATCCGCGCGTGGCCGGCGGCTACAAGGCGCTGCGCCATTTTCTGATGGAAGCCATCGACCAGGCCTTGGCCGAGTGTTCCTTCGTGGTGGTGGGCGGCATGACCGGCTGCGGCAAGACCGACGTGCTGCTGCAGCTCGACAACGCGCTGGACCTGGAGGCTTACGCCAATCATCGTGGCTCCAGTTTCGGCAAGCGCGCCAGCCCGCAGCCTGCGCCCATCGATTTCGAGCACCGTCTGGCCATTGCCTTCATCAAACTGCAAGCGCAGGGCCATCACTGGTTTGCGCTGGAAGACGAAAGCCGGCTGATCGGTGCCTGTGCCTTGCCGCTGGCCTTGCACCAGCGCATGCAGAGCCTGCCCATGGTGTGGCTGGAAGACAGCAGGGAAGGGCGCGTGGAACGTATCCTGCGCGATTACGTCAGTGGCCTGTGCGAGGAATACGTGGCGCTGGATCCGCGCCACGGGTTTGAACGCTATCGCGCGCATCTGCTTGCTGCATTGGGCAAGCTGGTCAAGCGCCTCGGCGACCAGCGCTACCGCCGCCTGCTGCAGATGATGGAAACGGCGCTGGCGCGCCAGGAACAAGACGGCGTGGTCGACCTGCACCGCGCCTGGATCGATGCCTTGCTGGCGGAATACTACGATCCCATCTATGCCTTCCAGCGGGAGTCCAAGCGCTCCCGCCTGCTGTTCGCAGGGCAGCAGACCGAGGTGGTCGGCTTCCTGCGCCAGTATCGGCCCTGAATCAATTTACAGCAGGACCACCGCCACCAGCCCGCTCACCACGCCGATGAGCATGGTCAGCAGGGTGACGGTCGTGAGTACGCGCGGCGTGAAGGATTTGCGCAGCATCAGCAGCGACGGCAGGCTGATGCTGGGCAGGGTCATCAGCAACGCCACGGCCGGCCCCACGCCCATGCCCAGCGAAAGCATGGATTGCACGATGGGGATCTCGGCGGCCGTCGGAATCACGAAGAGCGTGCCCACCACCGCCAGCGCCACGATCCACAGCAGACTGTTGCCCATGCCGGCATCGACCTGCGGGAACAGCCACACCCGGGCCGCACCCAGCGCCAGCACCACCACGATGTAGACCGGTGCCGTGGTCCAGAACAGTTGCCACAGCTTGCTGCCCCAGCGGACCAGGAAATGACGGCCATCGTCCATCGGTTCATATTCTGCGGCGGCCACCGCATCGAGGGCGGCCTGCGGCAGGGTCTCGGTCTGCGCCACACGTTGCGCGATCAGCGACACACCCACTACCAGCAGCACGCCGGCCACCAAACGCAGCGCGGCAAAATGCCAGCCCAGCACGAAGCCCATGAACACCAGCGTGGCCGGATTGAGCACCGGGTTGGCGATCCAGAAGGCCAGCGCGGCCCCGACCGACACCTGCTGGCGGCGCATGCCCGCCACCACCGGTGCGGCGCAGCAGCTGCACATCATGCCGGGCAGGGCGAACAGGCCGCCACGCAGGGTCGAGCCGAGGCCGGCGCGGCCGAACACCCGCAGCAGCCAGTCGCGCGGCACCAGCACCTGCACCAGCGAACCCAGCAGCACACCCAGCACGGCGGCTTTCCAGATGGCCAGGAAGTAGACCGTGGCATATTCCAGCGCAGCCGACCACGGGGCGGCGGGCGCATTGGCCAGGATGGAGGCGCCAATGCTGTGCTTGTCGGCGGCCACGAAGGATTTCAGGTAGTAGGGCGACCACTTCACATAGTAGAGGCCGATGGCCGCCACCAGGATGAACAGCAGCGGCTTGAGCCAGGCAGAAGAGCCGCGCGAGGCGGAGGATGAGAAGGTCATGGGAAGATCTGGTGGTAAAGAATCGTGGGAGAGCAGGAGAGTGCGCGCATGATACCTGCCGCGCGCCACTTCGTCAGTGCGCCAGAAGGACATGTCAGACAACTGCGGCGCCCCCTGTCACCGGCCTGAAGTGCAGATTCCTTCACATTCACCGCTTGCGTCCGTTTCGTGTCCTGTTATACTGCGCTTGCTGTTGTATGACGTCTTATAACAATCACCCCAACACACAACAATACGCCAAGAGACACTTCCGGCAAGTCCCGATGCCAGTCCGCCCGCGTTCCTGCGGCGGCGCTTCGGGGCCGGCCAGGCGGAGCGGATGGCGAGAGACCTGGAGAATCCAATTGGCGCAAAGCAACACCCCCAGCGGGGCAGCGGCCGGCAAGCCGACCCATATCCGCTACCTGATCCTGTTCCTGCTGTTCGTCGTCACCACCGTCAACTACGCTGACCGTGCCACGCTTTCCATTGCCGGTTCGGCCATGAAGACCGAGCTGTCGCTGGACCCGGTCACCATGGGCTACATCTTCTCGGCCTTCAGCTGGGCGTACGTGCTGGCCCAGCTGCCGGGCGGCTGGCTGCTGGACCGCTTCGGTTCCAAGAAGATCTACATGTGGAGCATTGCCCTGTGGTCTTTCTTCACCTTCCTGCAGGCCGGTGTGACGTGGATGAGCACGGGTGCGGCCGTGATCGCGCTGTTCCTGCTGCGCTTCATGGTGGGCCTGGCCGAAGCGCCGTCCTTCCCGGCCAATGGCCGCATCGTCGCGGCCTGGTTCCCGACCAAGGAACGCGGCACCGCCTCGGCCATCTTCAATTCGGCACAGTATTTCGCGGCCGTGATCTTCACGCCGCTGATGGCCTGGATCGTGCACACCTACAGCTGGCATCACGTCTTCACCGTCATGGGCGTGGTCGGCATCCTGCTGGCCATGGTCTGGGGCAAGATCATCTACAGTCCCAAGGACCATCCGCGCATCAACCCGGCTGAACTGCAGCATATCGAATCCGGCGGCGGCCTGGTCGACATGGACAACAAGAAGGTCGCAGCCCCTTCCACCAAGGGTAAAGGCTACATTCGCCAGTTGCTGTCCAACCGCATGCTCCTGGGCGTCTACATCGGCCAGTACTGCATCAACGTGATTACTTACTTCTTCCTGACCTGGTTCCCGGTGTACCTGGTGCAGGAGCGCGGCATGTCCATCCTCAAGGCCGGTTTCGTGGCCTCGATCCCGGCGGTGTGCGGCTTTATCGGCGGCGTGGTCGGCGGCCTGATCTCGGATCGCCTGATCAAGAGCGGCATGTCCGTCACCTGGTCGCGCAAGATCCCCATCGTGGGCGGCATGCTGCTGTCGATGACCATGATCCTGTGCAATTACGTCGATGCACAGTGGATGGTGGTGGGCATCATGGCCCTGGCCTTCTTCGGCAAGGGCGTGGGCGCGCTGGGCTGGGCGGTGGTGGCCGATACCGCGCCCAAGCAGATCGTGGGCCTGTCGGGTGGCCTCTTCAACATGTTCGGCAATGTGGCCGGCATCACGACCCCGATCGTGATCGGCTATATCGTCAAGGAGACCGGTTCCTTCTCCGGTGCGCTGGTCTTCGTGGGCATCAATGCACTGGTGACCGTGATCAGCTATCTTGTCATCGTCAAGGAAATCAAGCGCGTCGAACTCAAGGACGCCTGATCCGTTTTACGGGCGGCCGCTGTTGCAGTGGCCGCCCTTCATTTGAATTGCAGCATTCTGTCGCATGGGACTTAGCATGAGCACCGATACCGCCGCCAGCCAGGCATTCACACCGCGCTACATCATGATGAACGACACCGACAATGTCGCCATCGTCGTCAATGACGGAGGCCTGCCTGCCGGCACCGTCTTCCCCGACGGCCTGACCCTCGTCGACCGCGTGCCCCAGGGCCACAAGATCGCGCTGCGCGATCTCAAGCAGGGCGAGGCCATCGTGCGTTATGACGTGGCCATCGGCTACGCCGTGCGTGACATCCCCAAGGGCAGCTGGATCGAGGAATCGCTGGTGCAGATGCCCCCGGCGCGCGGTCTCGACAACCTGCCCATCGCCACCAAGAAACCGGCCCCGCAGCCGCCGCTGGAAGGCTATACCTTCGAAGGCTACCGCAACGCCGATGGCTCGGTGGGCACCCGCAACCTGCTGGCCATCACCACCACCGTGCAGTGCGTGGCCGGTGTGGTGGAGCATGCGGTCAAGCGCATCCGCGCCGAGCTGCTGCCCAAGTATCCCAATGTGGAAGACGTGGTGGCGCTGGAGCATACCTATGGCTGCGGCGTGGCCATCGATGCGCCCAACGCCGGCATCCCCATCCGTACGCTGCGCAACATCAGCCTGAACCCCAACTTCGGCGGCCAGGCCATGGTGGTGAGCCTGGGCTGCGAAAAGCTGCAGCCCAACCGCCTGCTGCCGGAAAACATGATCCCCATCCACAAGGCCGGCGAGCCCTATGTGGTCTGCCTGCAGGATGCGGAACACGTCGGTTTCAACTCCATGATCGATTCCATCATGAAGATGGCCGAGGCGCGCCTGACCGAACTGGACAAGCGCCGCCGCGAAACCTGCCCGGCCTCGGACCTGGTGGTGGGCGTGCAGTGCGGCGGCAGCGATGCCTTCTCGGGCGTGACGGCCAACCCGGCAGTGGGCTTTGCGACCGACCTGCTGGTGCGCGCAGGCGCCTCGGTGATGTTCTCGGAAGTGACCGAAGTGCGCGACGGCATCGACCAGCTGACCTCGCGCGCGGTCAACGAGGAAGTGGCCCAGGCCATGATCCGCGAGATGGACTGGTACGACAATTACCTCAAGCAGGGCGGTGTCGACCGCAGCGCCAACACCACCCCCGGCAACAAGAAGGGCGGCCTGGCCAACATCGTCGAGAAGGCCATGGGCTCCATCGTCAAGTCCGGCTCCAGCCCGATCTCGGGCGTGCTCTCGCCGGGCGACAAGCTTCAGCAGAAGGGCCTGATCTATGCGGCCACGCCCGCCTCCGACTTCATCTGCGGCACCTTGCAACTGGCGGCCGGCATGAATCTTCATATCTTCACTACTGGCCGGGGTACGCCGTATGGCCTGGCGGCTGTGCCGGTCATCAAGGTCGCGACTCGCAATGACCTGGCGCGGCGCTGGCATGACCTGATGGATGTCAACGCCGGGCGTATCGCCAGCGGCGAAGCCACCATCGAACAGGTCGGCTGGGAGCTGTTCCAGCTGATGCTGGACGTGGCCAGCGGCAAGAAGCGCACCTGGGCCGAACAGTGGAAGCTGCACAATGCACTGACCCTGTTCAATCCGGCACCCGTGACCTGATCCTACCTCGGGGGCCCGCTTGCGGGTCCTTTTTTTTTGTTCCATCGTGATGCCAACAATATGATTCGCCAGGAGACCGCATGAGCAAGACTTTTTCTTCACCTTCTTCCCGCCTCGCCACCTTGATTGCCACTTCCGTCCTCAGCCTGGCCGCCGCGCATGCCGGTGCGGCCACTGTCGCCTACGTCTCCAATGCGGACAGCCAGGACATCTACGTGCTCCGGCTCAATGGCGATGGCAGCGTCAACCTGATCGACAAGGTCGATACCGGCAGCACCGTGATGCCGCTGGCCCTGAGCCCCGATCACAAATTCCTTTACGCCGCGCTGCGCGGCCAGCCGTATTCGGTGGTGAGCTATGCCATCGATCCCGCCAGCGGCAAGCTCAAGGTGCTGTCCAAGGTGCCGCTGGCCGACAACATGGCCAACATCGCCACCGACCGCAGCGGGCGCTACCTGCTGGCTGCGTCCTACTCCGGCAACAGGATCTCGGTCAATGCCATCGGGACGGACGGTACCGTGCAGGCCCCGCCGCTGGCGGTGATCCCGACCGGGAAGAACGCGCATTCCGTGCAGGTTTCTCCTGACAATGCCTTCGTCTTTGCCAGCAACCTGGGCAGCGACGTGATCCTGCAATACCGTTTCGACCCGGCCACCGGCACCGTCACGCCCAACAGTCCGCCGTCGGTCGCCACCAAGGCCGGTGCCGGGCCGCGCCATTTCGTGTTCTCGCCGGACCAGCGCTTCGTCTATTCGACCAATGAGCTGGACGCCACTGTCAACACCTACGCCTACGATCGCCAGTCCGGCACCCTGACCCTGCTGGCCAGCGACTCGGCCTTGCCGGAAGGCTTCAAGACCAGTGAACAGCTGGCGGCCGCCGACCTGCACCTGACGCCGGATGGCCGTTTTCTTTATGCCACCGAGCGCACCTCCAACACGCTCAGCGCTTATCGCGTGGACCCGGCCAGCGGCAAGCTCACCCGCATCCTCAACATTCCCACCGAAACCCAGCCGCGCGGTTTCAACATCGATCCGCAAGGGCGTTACCTGCTGGCCGTCGGCCAGAAGGCCGGGCTGACCAGCTATGCCATCGACCGCGACAGCGGGGCGCTAACGCCGGTCTTCCGCTACACCCTCGGACGCAATCCGAACTGGGTCGAGATCATCGACTTGCCCGGCGTACGCTGATCCCTGAAGGGTTTTGATTCACCCTCAGAAACCTCAATATGTTGTTTTACGGGCTTGCCGAATGTCATTTCGGCAAGCTTTTTCACATCTGTGCCCCGCCATATGAATCAGGCTTGATCCAGGACAGCCAGCCCCGGGTGTTGCCGGTGCACAATGCGAAAACGGACATTTGCTGACTGCCCTAACCGGGAATTGGGGGAGTTTTGGTGGGTTTGCCGCCGATATGAAGCGCGACGCGGTGTTGTATCGTCTGCGCCATGTTGTTCATTTCACTTGTTGTATCAAAATTAAGCGGAGAGAGGGAATGCGAAATCTGACGGTTCGCTTCAGCCTGATGAGCGCGCTTGCGCTGTTTTCATGCATGATCGTAGTGGGTGCTGCAGTGGGCATCTTTGCGCTGGGCCGCGCCAATGAGGCTACGGAGTACGTGCATGAGATTGCCGAGCACGTCATCGTCATCAATGACGCCTACAAGGACACCACCCGTACACGCTCGGCGCTCACGCGCGCCTATGCCAACCAGAAGGAAAAGAACGATCCTGCCGTCACCGAGGCTGCCCTCAAGAGTGCCCAGACGAGCTACGAGCGCGGCCTCAAATTCGTGGACGAGTTCAGCAAGTTGCCCGATCTGGCCGGCGAGGAGCCGGCGGTCAAGAAGGAGCTGATTGAATCGGCGCGTGCCCTGTCCGATTTGTTGGCCAAGGCGTCCAGCCAATTGAAGGCCGGTGACACCGGTGCCTACTCCGACCTGAACGACAAGCAGATCAATCCGGCCGGTGGCCGCTTCTCCAAGGCGCTGGATGCATTCCAGAAACGCGCCATGGAACTCAACGACAATGCGGCCAGCGAGCGCACCCGTGAATACAACATGGTGGTCTGGATGGTGATTGCAGGCCTGATCGGCGCCATGTTCCTGGTCATCGGCGTGCATTTCCTGCTGCGCAACATCGTCTTGACGCCCCTGAACCGCGCCGTGCATCTGCTGGACCTGGTGGCCAATGGCGACCTGACGACCAAGGTTGACGTCCACAGCAACAACGAGATCGGCCGCCTGTTCTCGGCCATCCGCAGCATGCAGCAGGCACTGCTGACCACGGTCTCGCGCGTACGCAGCAGTTCGGACAGCATCGATACCAATGCCAAGGAAATCGCCGCCGGCAACATGGACCTGTCCTCGCGCACCGAGCAGCAGGCCAGCTCGCTGGAAGAAACGGCGGCCTCCATGGAGCAATTGACCGGTACCGTCAAGCAGAATGCCGACAATGCCCTGCAAGCCAACCAGCTGGCGCATTCGGCGTCCTCCACCGCCAGCAAGGGCGGGGAAGTGGTATCGCAGGTGGTCGATACCATGCAGGCCATCAATGAATCCTCGCGCAGGATCGTGGACATCATCAGCGTGATCGACGGCATCGCCTTCCAGACCAACATCCTGGCGCTCAACGCCGCGGTGGAAGCCGCCCGTGCCGGTGAGCAGGGCCGCGGCTTTGCCGTGGTGGCTTCGGAAGTGCGCTCGCTGGCCCAGCGTTCGGCGGCCGCCGCCAAGGAGATCAAGTCGCTCATCGATGCTTCGGTGGAGAAGGTCGAAGCCGGCAGCCAGTTGGTGGAACAGGCCGGTGCCACCATGGGCGAAGTCGTCACCAGCGTACAGCGCGTCACTGACATCGTCGGTGAAATCGCCGAAGCCAGCCGTGAGCAGAGCACCGGCATTGAGCAGGTCAACCGCGCCATTACCCAGATGGATGAAGTGACCCAGCAGAACGCTGCGCTGGTGGAGCAAGCAGCCGCTGCGGCCCAATCGCTGCAGGCACAGGCGACCAATCTGGTCGGCGCGGTCAGCATCTTCAAGATCGATGCGCATCAGGTGGCCAGCCCGGCGGCCAAGCCGCGTCCGGCACCGATGGCACCGCCGCCGGCCCCTGCTGCACCTGCTGCACCTGCCTTGAAGACTGCGCCTGCCGCAGCAGCGGCACCGAAGGCTGCTCCCAAGCTGCCGCCTGCCAAGCCGGCCAAGGCCGCGCCGCCTGCGCCGGGCAGCCGCATCAAGGACGATGCACAGGATTGGGAAGAGTTCTGATTATTGGTGCTTCCCTTCACGAAAACCTCCGTCGCTCAGGCCACGGAGGTTTTTTTTCGGCCAGGGCCTGTACTTTCTTTCATATCGCCCAAAAAGGGAGGGGCCGCAGCTGCCTGCGGCCCCTCCCTCGGGTACTGCCGATCAGATCAGGCAGTCTTTATTGCGGCCCCAGCTTCTTGATCAGCGCAGCCAGTTCTTCGTGCTCTTCCGGCGTGCAGTCGGTCAGGGGCGTACGCACCGGTCCGGCATCGTGGCCGACGATCTTGGCACCGGCCTTGACGATGGAGACGGCATAGCCGGCCTTGCGGTTGCGGATGGCCAGGTAGGGCAGGAAGAAGTCATCGATCAGCTTGCCCACGGTGTCGTGGTCTTCCTTGGCGATGGCTTGATAGAACTCGACGGCGGTCTTGGGGATGAAGTTGAAGACCGCCGAGGAGTACACCGGCACGCCCAGCGCCTTGTAGGCGGCAGCATAGACTTCCGCAGTCGGCAGGCCGCCCAGGTAGGTGAAACGGTCACCCAGCTTGCGGCGGATATGCACCATCGGTTCGATCTCGCCGATGCCGTCCTTGAAACCGATCAGGTTGGGGCAGCGGTCAGCCAGGCGTTGCAGGGTCTCGGCATTGAGCTTGCAGACCGCACGGTTGTAGATGATGACGCCGAAGTTGACCGACTTGCAGACCGCTTCCACGTGGGCGGCGATGCCGTCCTGGCTGGCTTCGGTCAGGTAATGGGGCATCAGCAGGATGCCGTGGGCACCCAGGCGCTCGGCTTCCTGGGCGTAGGCGATGGCCGCGCGGGTGGAGCCGCCGGCGCCTGCGATGATGGGCACCTTGCCGCGGCAGGTGTCGACGGCGGTGCGGATGATGTCCGAATATTCACCCGGGACCAGCGAGAAGAACTCACCCGTGCCACCGGCGGCGAACAGCGCGCTCGCGCCATAGGGCGCCAGCCATTCCAGACGTTCGATGTAGGTCTTGGGGCGGAAGTCGCCTTGCTCGTCGAAGTCCGTCAGCGGGAACGACAGCAGGCCGGAAGAGAGGATCTGTTTGAGGTCTTGGGGTGTGTACTGGGACATGGTTTCGCTCGACGCCGTTAGGAATGGGTTGGAAAACGAGGCAAATAGGATGAATGTTGTCTCTGATCTTCTTGTATCCAATTAGGATATCAGTCATCGTACAACATAAGATTTCAGAAAGCCAGTACTTTGTTGTGATGGTTTGCGCAGGGTGGAGGGCGGGATTCCCGGCCGGCCGGGCCGAGGAGATCGTCGGATGGCGGATGCTTGCTGAAGAGGGGGAGGGAACGGAAGCGGCCGGTCCGTGCAGCACGGGCCGGCCGGACTTGCGCGGGATCAGGCGTTGCCGGCGGTGCCCGATTCAGCTTCCTGCTGCGCGCGGCGCAGGCGCTCGCGGCTGTTGGTGAGGTGATTGCGCATGGCGGCGCGGGCGGCTTCAGCATCGCCGCGGGCGATCGCCTCATAGATGTCTTCGTGCTCGCGCTGTACCCGCTCCAGGTAGCTGGCCTGCTGGTCATGCGCCAGCTCGGCGGTATTGATGCGCTTGCGCGGGATCACACCCATGCCGAGATGGCTGATGATCTCGATGAAATAGCGGTTGCCGGTGGCGTTGGCGATGGCGAAGTGGAAACGGAAGTCCGGGCCCACGGTGTCGCCGCCGCTTTTCTGGTTGGCGTGGAACAGGTCCAGCGCCTCGCGGATTTCCTGCAGCTGGGCATCGCTGCGGCGCGATGCGGCCAGGCCGGCGGTTTCGGTCTCCAGGCTGATGCGCAGCTCCAGCAGCGCCAGCAGGTCGCGCATGGTGGTGATGGTGGCCGGGTCGATGTTGATGTTGGAACCCTTCTTGACCTCCAGCACGAAGGTGCCGATGCCGTGCCGCGTCTCCACCAGTCCGGCCGCCTGCAGGCGCGAGATGGCTTCACGCACCACGGTGCGCGAGACGCCCTGGGTCTGCATGATCTCGGATTCGGTGGGCAGCTTGTCGCCCGGCTTGAGGCTGCCGTTGGAGATCATTGCGGTCAGCGCCGCCACCACTTCCTGCGACAGGCTCTGGGGCTTGCGGCGCGGGCGCAGCAGCGGGTTGGGGGTATCGCTTACATCCATATCGTTTTATTTCTCGGGAGCGCTGGCAGACCGGATTGTGAATGGTTGTAATCGGTCCGCATCAGGCGGGGTGAACATAGTCGCGCCATCTTACCAGATCGATAAGCCGCCACGACGCCAGGACCAGCCGTAGCCGTGAGAGTAGCGCACTTTGCGCAAGAGGTCAGACAAGTTTCAGGTGAATTTGTCGACGGCTTGCGCCAGGCCGGGTTTTGGCCGATATGAAGGAAAAGGCAGGGTACCTGACAGAATTACTCGGGTTTGCTATACTTGACTCAAATATTCGGGAATTCAGGGTAACCGGCCCCGCCGGTGCATTTGTTTCTGGAGCGAACTTCATGCGTCTTACCACCAAAGGCCGTTTTGCCGTGACTGCGATGATTGACCTGGCTTTGCGCCAGGGCAAGGGCCCCGTCACGCTGTCGGCCATCAGCGAGCGCCAGGAAATTTCTTTATCATATCTGGAGCAGTTGTTCGGCAAGTTGCGGCGTCACCAGATCGTCGAGTCCGTGAGGGGGCCCGGCGGTGGTTACAATCTCGCCCGCAAGGCGGCTGACGTGTCGGTCGCCGACATCATCATCGCGGTGGACGAACCCCTGGATGCAACCCAGTGCGGTGGCAAGGAAAATTGCCACAGCGCGGCGCATCCGGGCGGCGCACGCTGTATGACGCATGAGCTGTGGTCCACCCTGAACGAGAAGATGGTCGAGTACCTGGATTCGGTATCCCTCCAGGACCTGGTGGACCAGCAAAAAGAACCCAAGGCGGCCGAACACCGTGCCGCCGACTCGCAGAGCGTGGTGGTGATGCACCGCCCGCAAGCCGCAGCCTGATTTGGAGCAAGGACCTTATGAACGCACCCCTGGAAAAAAGCCTGCTGGAGACCATCAAGGCTCCGCACTTCCCGATCTACATGGACTACTCGGCGACCACCCCGGTCGATCCGCGCGTGGCCGACAAGATGATTCCCTACCTGCGCGAGCAGTTCGGCAACCCCGCTTCGCGCAGCCACATGTACGGCTGGACTGCTGAAAAGGCCGTGGAAGAGGCGCGTGAAGAAGTGGCCAAGCTGGTCAATGCGGATTCGCGCGAGATCATCTGGACCTCCGGTGCCACCGAGAGCAACAACCTGGCCATCAAGGGCGCGGCGCAGTTCTACAAGTCCAAGGGCAAGCACATCATCACCGTCAAGACCGAGCACAAGGCGGTGCTGGATACCTTCCGCGAGCTGGAGCGCGTGGGCTTCGAAGCCACCTACCTGCAGCCCCAGGACAATGGCCTGGTCACGGTCGAGCAGATCGCTGCCGCCGTGCGTCCGGATACCATCCTGGTGTCGGTCATGCTGGTGAACAATGAAATCGGCGTGATCCAGCCGGTGCCGGAAATCGGCGAGTTCTGCCGCTCCAAGGGCATCATCTTCCACAGCGACGCCGCCCAGGCGACCGGCAAGGTCAAGATCGACCTGGAAAACTGGAAGGTCGACCTGATGAGCTTCTCGGCTCACAAGAGCTACGGCCCCAAGGGTATCGGTGCGCTGTATGTGCGCCGCAAGCCGCGCGTGCGCATCGAAGCACAGATGCACGGCGGTGGCCACGAGCGCGGCCTGCGTTCGGGCACCCTGGCTACCCACCAGATCGTGGGCATGGGTGAAGCCTTCCGCCTGGCGCGTGAAGAAATGGACAGCGAGCTGTCCCGCATCCGCGCGCTGCGCGATCGCCTGGCCAAGGGCCTGCAAGAGATCGAAGAGACCTACATCAACGGCGACATGGATCATCGCGTGCCGCACAACCTGAACGTGAGCTTCAACTACGTGGAAGGTGAATCGCTGATCATGGCCATCAAGGACATCGCCGTTTCGTCCGGTTCGGCCTGCACCTCGGCCAGCCTGGAGCCGTCCTACGTGCTGCGCGCCCTGGGCCGCAGCGACGAACTGGCGCACAGCTCGATCCGCTTCACCATCGGCCGCTTCACCACCGAGGAAGATATCGATTTCACCATCGAGCTGATCAAGAGCAAGGTCGGCAAGCTGCGCGAGCTGTCCCCGCTGTGGGACATGTACAAGGACGGCGTGGACCTGTCCACCATCCAGTGGGCGGCCCACTAAACCAGGATTCTGCCAGCCATCGCCAGCAGCCGCAGCAGGGCAGGGGCGATGGCCGAAACCATCATCTAGGGAGCAAAGAACATGTCTTATTCCGAAAAAGTACTCGACCACTATGAAAACCCCCGCAACGTCGGCGTCTTCGAAAAGGGCGACGACACCGTGGGCACCGGCATGGTCGGCGCGCCGGCCTGCGGCGACGTGATGAAGCTGCAGATCAAGGTGGGCGCGGATGGCGTCATCCAGGATGCCAAGTTCAAGACCTACGGCTGCGGTTCGGCCATCGCTTCGTCGTCGCTGGTGACCGAATGGGTCAAGGGCAAGACTCTGGACGAAGCCCTGTCCATCAAGAACACCCAGATCGCTGAAGAACTGGCCCTGCCGCCGGTGAAGATCCACTGCTCGATCCTGGCCGAAGACGCCATCAAGGCTGCCGTGCAGGACTACAAGGCCAAGCACGGCGAACAGCAGCAAGCCGCCTGAGCGGCTTGACGGGCAGGACAGCAAGGCCGTTTTCGATTTCGTAAGGCAAGCATCATGGCAATCACGTTGACAGAGAAGGCAGCAAAACACATCAGCCGCTACATGGAGCGCCGTGGTAAGGGCATCGGCCTGCGCCTGGGTGTGCGCACCACCGGCTGCTCCGGCCTGGCCTACAAGCTGGAGTATGTGGATGAACAATCGTCCGAAGACACCGTCTTCGAGTCGCATGGCGTGCGCGTCTTCGTCGATCCCAAGAGCTTGCCCTACATCGATGGTACCGAGCTGGACTTCGCCCGGGAGGGACTGAACGAAGGATTCAAGTTCCAGAATCCGAACGTCAAGGATGAATGTGGCTGCGGCGAAAGCTTCCGCATCTGACCTGCATTTTCAGTTTCTTGTCGATGCCGTCGTACCGGCTTTGTGGTGCAGGCGGCCCCAGTGCTTAGCCGGACCGTGATAGCCCTGTGACAGCCTCGTGATTGCTCCCTGCGGGGCCGACCTGGTCACCGTCCGCCGTCCCTGATGTGCCAAGCCTGTTGCAGTCCGACAGGCTTTTTATTTTTCAGTCATGCAAAACCACTTCGATCTGTTCCAGCTGCCGCAACGTTTCGCCATCGACCAGAAGGCGCTGGAGCAGGCTTTCCACAGCGTGCAGGGCCAGGCGCATCCTGACAAGTTCGCACACGCCAGCGATGCCGAAAAGCGCGTGGCCATGCAGTGGGCCACACGTGCCAACGAGGCTTACCAGACGCTGAAGAACCCGTTGAAGCGCGCCCGCTACCTGTGCGAACTGCACGGCGTAGACCTGCAGACCGAATCCAACACCGCCATGGCCCCCGCTTTCCTGATGCAGCAGATGGAATGGCGCGAGACGCTCGACGACGCCAAGGCCGGCAAGGACATCGATGCCCTGGAACAGCTCAACACCGAACTGCTGACCGAGAAGAAAGCCGAGATCGCGCGCATCGAAGCGCTGCTGGATGCGGGTGACTACGCCGGTGCCGGCAAGCTGGTGCGCCAACTGATGTTCCTCGACAAGTTCGGGGCCGAGATCGGCGATGCCTTCGCCCTGATCGAAGGCTGACCGGAGACGCATGATGCCCGATCTGTTCCTGTTCCTGCTGGCCGCGATGACGCTGACCCTGGCACCGGGTCCGGACAACATCTACGTGCTCACGCGCGGCATCGCCCAAGGGCGCAAGGCCGGGCTGGTGGCTGCTGCCGGGTTCTGTTCGGGCCTCATCTTCCATACCCTGCTGGCCGTGCTGGGCTTTGCCGCCCTCATCAAGGCCTACCCGCCGGCCTACCACGCGCTGCAATATGCGGGTGCGGCCTATCTAACTTATCTCGGCGTGCGCACGTTGCGCTCGGCTTCCAGCGGCATCGCGCTGTCGGCAGACGGGCAGGGCGCTGCGGCGGTCCCGCTGCGCCGCATCTATTGGCAGAGCGTGCTGGCCAATATGCTCAACCCGAAGGTGACGCTGTTCTTCATCGCTTTCCTGCCGCAGTTCGTGCAGCGCGAGGCTGGCCATGAAGCCCTGCAGATGCTGATATTGGCGCTGGTGTTCATTGTTCAGGCCTTCGTCATCTTCAGCGCCATCGCGCTCTTTTCCGGTGCCGTCGGTGCGGTCTTCCGCCGTCGCGCTTCCGCTTCCGTTCATCTGAATCGCCTGGCAGGCTGTGCCTTCATCGGCCTGGGCATCCGGATGGCCTTACCCGAATAACGGCGAGTCACTTCGCCCCAACGCTCCACGACGAGTCCACACCTTATGGCTTTACTGCAGATTTCCGAACCGGGCATGTCCACCGCGCCACACCAGCGTCGTCTGGCCGTCGGCATCGACCTGGGCACCACCAATTCGCTGGTGGCGACCGTACGCAACAGCATTCCCGAAGTCCTGGCCGATGATGACGGCCGCGTGCTGCTGCCCTCGATCGTGCGCTACCTGCCCAACGGCCATGCCAACATCGGCTACAAGGCCCAGGCCGCGCAGACCATTGATCCGCGCAATACCATCGTCTCGGTCAAGCGCTTCATGGGCCGTGGCCTCAAGGACATCGCCCACGCCGAGAACATGCCCTATGACTTCCAGGACCAGCCCGGCATGGTGCAGATCAAGACCGTGGCCGGCGTGAAGAGCCCGGTGGAAGTCTCGGCCCAGATCCTGGCCACACTGCGCCAGACCGCTGAAGATGCCCTGGGCGACGACCTGGTGGGTGCCGTCATCACCGTGCCCGCCTACTTCGACGATGCCCAGCGCCAGGCCACCAAGGACGCGGCGCAACTGGCCGGTCTCAATGTCCTGCGCCTGCTCAATGAACCGACGGCGGCCGCGATCGCCTACGGCCTGGACAATGCCTCCGAAGGGATCTTCGCGGTCTATGACCTGGGTGGCGGTACCTTCGATATTTCCATCCTCAAGCTCACGCGCGGCGTCTTCGAAGTGCTGGCGACAGGCGGCGATTCGGCCTTGGGCGGGGATGATTTCGATCATCGCCTGTTCTGCTGGATCAGCCACGAGGCGCAACTGCAGCCGCTGTCGGATGAAGACACGCGCCTCCTGATGGTCAAGGCGCGCGAAGTCAAGGAGCTGCTCTCCACCAAGGATGAAGTGCAGATCGATGCCGTGCTCAAGTCCGGCGAAGAAGTGCACCTGTCGATTACCGCCGCACAATTCAACGAGATCACCCAGCACCTGGTCGCCAAGACCATGGCCCCGGTCCGCAAGGCCCTGCGCGATGCCAGCCTGACGGTGGAAGACGTGGATGGCGTGGTGCTGGTCGGCGGTGCTACCCGCATGCCGCACATCCGCCGCGCGGTGGGCGAGTTCTTCAAGACCAATCCGCTGTCCAACATCGACCCCGACAAGGTGGTGGCGCTGGGTGCGGCCGTGCAGGCCAATCTGCTGGCCGGCAACCGTGCGCCGGGTGACGACTGGCTGCTGCTGGACGTGATCCCGCTGTCGCTGGGCATCGAGACCATGGGTGGCCTGGCCGAGAAGGTCATCCCGCGCAATTCCACCATCCCCTGTGCCCGCGCCCAGGAATTCACCACCTTCAAGGATGGCCAGACCGCCATGGCGATCCACGTGGTGCAGGGCGAGCGCGAGCTGGTGGCCGACTGCCGTTCACTGGCCCGCTTCGAGCTGCGCGGCATTCCGCCGATGGCCGCCGGTGCGGCGCGCATCCGCGTGACCTACCAGGTCGATGCCGATGGCTTGCTGGCGGTGTCGGCGCGCGAGATGACTTCGGGGGTGGAAGCCTCCATCACCGTCAAGCCTTCGTATGGCCTGGGTGACGATGAAATCGCCCGCATGCTGCAGGAATCCTTCAGCTCGGCCGATGAAGACATGCAACGCCGCGCCCTGCGCGAAGAACAGGTCGAAGCCGAGCGCATCGTCCTGGCCACCCGCTCGGCCCTGCAGGCCGATGCCGCGCTGCTGTCGGAAGCCGAGCGCGTGGCCATCGAAGCGCAGATCGACGCCGTGACGGCCGCCGCGCAAGGTGCGGATCACCTCGCCATCAAGGCGGCGGTGGATGCGCTGGCGCATTGCACTGAAGAATTCGCCGCACGGCGCATGGACCGCAGCGTGCACGCCGCGCTGGCCGGCAAGAAACTGGACGAAGTCGCGTAAGCGATTGCGCCCCCCCGAATACTGTAGACACGATAGACAAGACACGAGAGCCACCATGCCCCAGATCGTCATCCTCCCCCATCCGGTCCTTTGCCCTGAAGGCTCGGTGATCGATGCCCCCGCCGGCAAGACCCTGTGCGATGCACTGCTGGACAGCGACATCGACATCGAGCACGCCTGCGAAAAGTCCTGCGCCTGTACCACCTGCCACGTGGTCATCCGCGAAGGTTTCGAGACCCTCGGTGATCCGACCGACAAGGAAGAAGACCTGCTGGACATGGCCTGGGGCCTGGAAGCGACGTCCCGCCTGTCTTGCCAGGTGGTGCTGGGCGAAGACGACCTGACCGTCGAAATCCCCAAGTACACCATCAACCACGCTTCGGAGAATCACTGATCTTCCGAGGTTTTCGTTCGGTGCCATGGCACCGGGGAGACTGACATGAAATGGACTGATACCCAGCAGATCGCCGAGGAACTCTACGACAAGTTTCCCGAGGTCGATCCCAAGACCATCCGCTTTACCGACCTGCATCGTTGGGTGATGGAGCTGGAGGGGTTTGAGGATGATCCCAATCGCTCTGGCGAGCGCATTCTGGAAGCCATTCAGGCGGCGTGGATTGCCGAGGCTGAATGACTCGGACAGCTGCTGTAAAAGCGAAAAACCGCATCGATTCGATGCGGTTTTTTCACGTTTGACGTATCTGCGATCTCTGCAAAATATCAGATGAAGAGATCAGGAATCCCTCTTGCCCCCGTAGCGTATTGTGGAAAAATTTTCTCCAATGCCTGATCCGGGATGCGCATATGCCGCTCTGACAGCGCACACAAGACCGCGCGAAAATCGGTCGTGATCGCCAGATCGCGCCCTTCGTTCAAGGCCGTCTGATTCAGCCCCGGCCACTGACCATAAATCTTGCCGCCGCGCAGATTGCCCCCCATCAGCCACATCGCATTGCCGTGGCCATGATCGGTCCCGCCGTTGCCGTTCTCCTTGAAGGTGCGGCCGAATTCGGACATCACCACGATCACCGTGTCATTGAAGGCTGGCCCCAGTTCACGCGCCAGCGTGGCCAGGCCCGTGGCCAGCGGCGACAGACGTCCAGCCAGTTGGCCGGTCCCGTTGCCTTGTCCGATGTGCGTATCCCAGCCCCCCACGGCCAGGAAGGCCAGGCGGATGCGCGGATCATGCCGCATCAGCCGGCCCAAGCGTGCCGTATCCATGGAGAGGCCATTGGGCAGCGGCGCGCCGTTGTTGGCCATCTGCTGCTCCTGGCTGTTGATCTCGGCCATGAGCTGCTTGCGCGCGGCCATGCCATCGCGATAGGCCTTGCCCAGCGCATCATCACCGCCATACAGCGGATCGAAGACCTGGCTCCAGCGCGGCTGGTCAATCATGCTCGGACGCGTGGCATCGCGCCCGGTCTGCAGATTGGCCGCCACGTTGTGGCCGCTCAGGATGCGCGGCGTGGCGCTGCCGACGTTGAAGGCCTGCAGTGGCGACTCGGCCGGCGGCAGGTAATCCATCACCCGGTTGAGCCAGCCATCGCGCGTGCTGTGCTGGCCGGGTGTGCCGGTTTCCATATAGTCCTGCGCTTCGAAGTGCGAGCGCGAGCCATCGGGCGAACCCGATGCATGCACGAAGGCCAGCTGCCCGCTTTCCCAGTACGGCATCAGCGGCTGCAGCGCCGGATGCAAACCGAAGTAACCGGTCAGGTCCAGCGCGCCGTTGGCCTGGCCGGGACGTGCCACCGCAATGGTCGGACGCGCCTGGTAGTACAGCGGATCGCCATGCGGCACCACCACGTTGAGGCCATCGACGGCCCCGCGCAGGAACACCACCACCATGCGCGGCGCACCGTCACCCTGGGCATGCGCGCGCGGGGCAGGGGAGCCGTAGGCCACCTTCCCGGGTGTGTGGTTGCTGCGGCTGATGGTCTGGTCACCGGTCGGCACGACAGCACAGCCGGACAAGCCGATCGGCACCAGGATGGCGCCGCTGCCGGCAGCGCCCAGATAACGGAGAAAATGGCGGCGGTTCATGCTGGCCTCCAGCGGTTAGCGTTTCATGAAATCGGGACTGCCCAGGACCAGGCCGGCACGCTGGTTCTCAGGTGCGGCATTGATCTGTGCGGCGGTGGCCGGCGTGATCGCCGGGCCGAGGGTGCGCAGCAAGGCCGCTGCGTCCAGCGGCGGCGCCTCCGTATTGGAGGGCGCAGGCGCGCCTTCCACGCGGGCGATCGGTGACTTGCCGCTGGCCAGGTTGCCGGCCAGATTGATCCGCCGCAGCAGCGCGCCGGGATTGAGCCAGGCCGCCTGCGAATACTTGTAGCCCTCGGGCGTGAGCCAGCCATACAGCGGCATGCCGAATTGCCCCAGTTCGCCATTGACCGGCTTGGGATTGCGCACCGGAATATCACCCGCGCGCAGGGCCGAGACCACGAACTGGTACGGCGTCTTGAATTGCGTCTGGTAATTGCTGCGGGCCCAGAATTGCGGACTGTCGAACAGGGTCTGCAACACGGCCCGGATATCGCCATGGCTGGCCAGGAATTTCTGCGCCAGCTTGTTCACCAGCGCCGGATCGGGTTGGTCGGCGACGAAGTATTCCACCAACTGGGTCGAGATGAAGCGTGCCGTCGACGGATGATTGGCCAGGATGTCCAGCGCCGCCTCTCCTTCCTGATAGCCGCTCGCCTGCAGCGGTTTGCCGAGGAAGATCTTGGGGCCGTTGTCATGCCGTTGCGCGGCGAAGCGGAAGGGCGAGGCACCGGCCTTCATGGCGTCCACATCGATGGTCCAGCCGGAGAGAATGCGCGCCAGCGTGATCACGTCGGCCTGCTGATAGCCACCATTTACGCCCAGCGTATGCAGCTCCATCAGCTCGCGTGCGTAGTTCTCGTTGAGCCCCTTGAAACGCCCGCGCGCACCGGGCGTGCCGGCACCGCTGGAGAGCCAGTTGTCGAGGTAGTAGAGCATCGCCGGATGATGCGCCACCGCCCCCAGCAGATCGCGGAAGTTGCCCAGGGCATAGGGGCGGATGGCGTTCTTTTCATAGTCGCCCACCCAGTAGCGCACCCACTCCTTGCCTTCGAAGACGTTGAAGTGATTGGCCCAGAATTCCGTCATGACTTCTTCCAGCTGGCGCGGGCTTTCGGTAGCCTGCAGCAGCCGCGCCATGTGGAACTGCGGCGTCAGTTCGCGCGGCGCACGCTGGCGCGCGGCCTGCTGGTCTTCCTTGCTGGCGCTGCGGTCGAAGGAGGGCGGGCCATAGTCGACGAACAACTGTGCCGGCGTCATCTGCAGGCCCGGCAGCGCCGCCAGGCGCGCCTGCAAGTCATCGGGCAGGGGGATGCGCTCGGGATGCAGTTGCTGGTCGATGTAGCGCTTCACGCCCATGCGCTCCACCTGCTCCAGATCGCCGGGACGCGGGCCATAGGCGAGCCGGTTGAGTACGTGCAGGGCGCGCTCCTGTTCCGACAGCGGGGCACTGGCGGAAGTCGGCCCAGCCGCCTGGGCCTGCCCCAAGGTGCAGGCAACCAGTGCCAGCATCAGCCAGGCTGAACGTGAAGGAAAAAGCTGCTTGAAGGGCGCTTGCATCGACGAGCCTCGCGAGGTCGAAAATTGGGGAGAACAGCTGCAGGCCAGTATGGTGATGGACTTGCACGCGGGCTGTAATAAAGTGTAATGCGCGGGTCAGGCCGTACCGCGATCCCATACTGCGGCGACCGAGCGCCACTGTAGCGCAGCAAGCATTGTTCTTCATACAGGGCGTTACAAAGCTGACGCCTTCGTCAGCTTCCCGCAAGCGCGGTAAAGTATAAAAATTCTGCGATTTGTCACTGTTTTTCAGACGATTCTTATGCGCCGGAAGGCGGCGCTCGACCACAATAACGCCTTCGTCAGCGGCTGCATCAGAAGGGGGGCTGATGATGCACCGCAGCGGCTTCACATGATCAGAATACGAGGGGATAGCGCATGACATGGACCTTGGCATCGGCGTTGCGCATCGCGCTGCTGGACGACCACGCCGTGGTGCGTTACGGCCTGGCCAAGCGTCTGGCCGAGGAGCCGGATTTCACCGTGGTCGGCGCTTTCGCCACGAGCAAGGAGCTCATGGCAGCGCTGCGCGCCTCGCCGGCCGATCTGCTGCTGATCGATTATTCGCTGGGCAGCAATGACATCGACGGTCTCAACCTGATCCGCGCCTTGCGCGTGCGCTTTCCGCGTTCCAAGATCCTGGTGACCTCGGCCCACAGCAGCCCGGCGACGGTGGCCATGGCGATGAAGGCGGGGGCACGCGGTTTCGTCAGCAAATCGCAGGAGCTGGCCGAACTGATCCTCGCCATCCGCACCATCAGCCGGGGACGCGAATATCTCAACAGCACCATGACCCGCGAGCTGGCCATCATGCAGGCCGCCGAAGCGGCCACGCGCAGCCAGCCCGAAGTGCGCCCGCCGCGCCGGCGACCGCGCGGCACCGACGTCTCGCCGGACTCGCTGTCGGACATGCCCAGCCTGTCGCCGCGCGAACGGGAAGTCCTGCGCTGCTGCCTGGACGGCATGTCGGTCACCGACATCGCGGAAAAATTCGCACGCAGCGTCAAGACCATCAGCGGGCAGAAGCAATCGGCCTTCCGCAAGCTGGGCGTGCGCAGTGACAACGAACTGTTCAAGATCGAATACCAGATCAAGGAGCTGTAAATGCCGCACCAGAGGGAAAGCGCCACTACCGGGCAACGTGAACCGGCCGTGCTGCTGGTCGATGATTCCGTCACCATTCGTTACGCCATCCAGAACCGCCTGCAGCGGCTCGGCTGCCAGGTCGATTGCGTGGCCGATGGCGGCAGCGCATTGGCCGCCATCCGGGCGCGGCCCTACGGGCTGGTGCTGCTGGATTGCTTCCTGCCCGACATCCCCGGTCAGGAAGTCGCCCGCCAGGTGCGGCAGCTGGAACAGACGCAGCGCCAGCGTCCTTATACGCCGCTGATCGGCATTTCCGCCGAAACCGACGCCCTGCATGTGCAGCGCTGTCTGGACAGCGGCATGGACGGCATGCTCCCCAAGCCCCTGCAGACCCAGGCCATCCGGCGCCTGCTGGCCCTCTGGTGCGATCTCGACAATGAAGAGGATGGCCAGGCCATGACCCCAGAACAGGAATATGGGCAGGATCTGGACCGGCTCTTCCTGCAAACCACTCGCAACGATCTGGCGGCGCTCGAACAGGCCAGCCTGCAGGGCGACAGGGGAAGGATGGTGCAGCTCGCGCACCGCATGAAGGGAGCCGCCCTGACCATGGGACGGCTGGAACTGGTGGCGCTGCTGGATTGCGTGGAAGAAGCGCTGCGCGCCGAGGCCGATGGCCAGGCCGCCATCAGCCTGCTGCTGCAGTCGCTGGCCAGTGCCCTGCAGGCGCGCAGCCTGCAGGCCTGATTCCGTCAGATTCGTTCAGGCACCCACCCACGGCAGGCCGGCCTTGCACCAGCCCTCGATGGTCTTGCGGTGGCCGTTGGTGTCCTTGTTGCCTTCAAAGCCTTCCAGGATATCGAAGCACTGCGTGTAGCCGTTTTCCGTGGCCAGCTTGGCGGCATGCTTGGAACGCACGCCCGAGCGGCACAGGAACAGCAGCACTTCACCGGGCCGGGCGACTTCCTGCAGTTGTTCGAGGAACTGCGGATTGGGCTTGCCCTCGGGGTAGAGATTCCACTGCACCGCCAGGTGCTGCGCCGCCGGGATCTGGACCACGCCGACCCAGTCTCGCTCGGCGCGGGTGCGCACGTCGACCAGCTTGATGGCGGGATCGGACTGCAGCAGGGCCAGGGCTTCCTGCGGGGTCACGGCACCGGCATAGGGCAGTTGCCCGTCGGTCGCGCGTTGGGTGGCAGTGCCGAGAATCGAATCGTTGCTCATGGGTAAAGCCTCTGAAGAAGAAGGAAGCGCGTACAAGGAAGCGCAGGAATGCCGGTGAAAGCCCCTGAAGCGCAACGAAGGCAATGAAGCCAATGAAGTCAGTGCGCCTCAAGGGAGATGATTTTAAACAATATAAACAGTTAGGCAATTTTCCCAAGCTGGTGCACGCCGTGCAGCTCATCAGGCGACTGCCCCAACACGGCGCATGCACGAAAGTGGTGCAATTCATATTCAATCACGCGAATATGCATTTGTTCGGTGCATTTTGTGAAATTCGCACTAAAATAATGCATATCTGCAGTGCCTCTGCACCGCGTGCAGCGCCCCAACTGGCGCGTCCTCCCTAAAAACTTCCATTATTGGCGCACCTGAAAGGTTGGTGGCATGGAATCTGCTATCATCCGCGACTGAGTTCGGCGCAAGACCGTTGTATCAAATGCAAAGATCCAGTCGCAGAAAACGGCTCAACACCCCAATTTATACTACTTCCTCGTTTTAGGAGATTCGCATGGCAAGGACGGCCGCAGAGGTTTTGAAGATGGTGAAGGACAACGAAGTCAAGTTTGTCGACTTCCGTTTCGCTGACACCCGTGGCAAGGAACAGCACGTTTCCGTGCCTGTTTCGCATTTCGACATCGACAAGTTCGAATCCGGTCACGCCTTCGACGGTTCGTCGATCGCCGGCTGGAAGGGTATCGAAGCCTCCGACATGCTGCTGATCCCGGACCCGAACACCGCCAACATCGACCCGTTCATGGAAGAGACCACCCTCTTCATGCAATGTGACGTGATCGAGCCGTCCGACGGCAAGGGCTACGACCGCGATCCGCGCTCCATCGCCAAGCGCGCTGAAGCCTACCTGAAGTCCTCCGGCCTGGGCGACACCGCCTACTTCGGTCCGGAACCCGAATTCTTCATCTTCGACGGCGTCCGTTGGGGTGCCGACATGTCCGGTTCCTTCGTCAAGATCGACTCCGAAGAAGCTTCCTGGAGCACCGGCGCCAAGATCGAAGGCGGCAACTCCGGCCACCGTCCGACCGTCAAGGGCGGCTACTTCCCGGTTCCCCCGGTCGACAGCTTCCAGGACATGCGTTCGGAAATGTCCCTGATCCTGGAATCCCTGGGCATCCCCGTCGAAGTGCACCACCACGAAGTTGCTGGCGCTGGCCAGAACGAACTGGGCACCAAGTTCTCGACCCTGGTCGAGCGCGCTGACTGGACCCAGACCCTGAAGTACGTGATCTGGAACGTCGCTCACACCTACGGCAAGACCGCGACCTTCATGCCCAAGCCTCTGGTTGGCGACAACGGCTCCGGCATGCACGTGCACCAGTCGGTCTGGAAGGATGGCAAGAACCTGTTCGCTGGCGACGGCTATGCCGGCCTGTCCGAGTTCGCGCTGTACTACATCGGCGGCATCATCAAGCACGCCAAGGCCCTGAACGCCATCACCAACCCCGGCACCAACTCGTACAAGCGTCTGGTCCCCGGCTTCGAAGCTCCGGTCAAGCTGGCCTACTCGGCCCGCAACCGTTCCGCTTCGATCCGTATCCCGCACGTGGCGAACCCGAAGGGCCGCCGCATCGAGACCCGTTTCCCGGATCCCCTGGCCAACCCGTACCTGTGCTTCTCGGCTCTGCTGATGGCCGGTCTGGATGGCGTGCAGAACAAGATCCACCCGGGCGAAGCTGCCACCAAGGACCTGTACCACCTGCCGCCGGAAGAAGACAAGCTGATCCCGACCGTCTGTGCTTCGCTGGATGAAGCCCTGGAGCACCTGGACAAGGACCGCGAGTTCCTGACCCGTGGCGGCGTGTTCACCGACAGCATGATCGATGCCTACATCGAGCTGAAGATGCAGGAAGTCCAACGCTTCCGCATGACCACGCACCCGATCGAATTCGACATGTACTACTCGCTGTAATCGAATCCGCATCCGGAGAAAAAGGGGAAGCTTGCTTCCCCTTTTTTTATGCGCGGCGTGCCGCCTGCTGCAGGGCAGTGCGCCCGAAAATTGCTAGTCAAAACAGATCCAGTACAACATCCGCCGCGGCAAGCCTTTGCAAGATGCAGCCAGACCGGCACGAGACGACATGACCCCAGGCATCAAGAATCCTCCCATGAAGACACCGCTCCCATCCCTCGATGGCCTCGACCTGCTGGCCTCGGCCGTGATCATCCTCGATGCCAATGGCGGCATCGTCTACGCCAATGCCGCCGCCGAGAACCTGCTGGAGAGCTCCTTCAAGGTGCTCTCGCAGCAGAAGCTCTCGGAGCTCTTCCTAAATGGCAAGGAGCTGACCGCGCTGTTCTACCAGGCCATCGAACACCAGTTCGCCGACAAGCGCCTGGACCTGGTGCTGGAGCGTGCCAACCGCGAGCCGCTGCAGGTCCACACCATCGTCACGCCCCTGGACAGCACCGACTGGCCGGTGCTGCTGGAGCTGCGCGAGAACGTCCAGCAACTCAAGCTGGACCGCGAAGAGCGCATGTTCGACCAGAGCCAGGCCAACAAGGAACTGATCCGCAACCTGGCCCACGAGATCAAGAATCCGCTGGGCGGTATCCGTGGCGCCGCCCAGCTGCTGGAGCTGGAGTTGCCCGAGCGCCACCTCAAGGAATTGCGCGAATACACCCAGGTCATCATCAAGGAAGCCGACCGCCTGCAGACCCTGGTGGATCGGCTGCTGGCCCCGCACCGCCACCCGCACATCGTGGGCGACGTCAACATCCACGAAGTCTGCGAACGCGTGCGCAGCCTGGTGATGGCCGAATTCCCGCAGGGGCTGACCATCAAGCGCGACTATGACCTGTCGATCCCCGAATTCCGGGGCGACAAGGAGCAACTGATCCAGGCCGTCCTGAACATCGTCCACAACGCTGCGCAAGCGCTGGCCGACCGCATCCGTGCCGGTGATGGCGAGCTGATTCTGCGCACGCGCGTCTCGCGCCAGGTGACGCTATCCAAGGTCAGATACCGGCTGGCACTAGACTTGCATATCATCGATAACGGTCCGGGCATTCCTCCCGACATCCAGGAAAGAATCTTCTATCCGCTGGTGTCGGGTCGCGAGGGAGGCAGCGGACTGGGGCTGACCCTGGCGCAGACCTTCGTGCATCAGCACATGGGGGTCATCGAATGCGACAGCCGGCCCGGTTGTACCGATTTCAGAATACTTATACCGCTGCCGTGAGCATGGCCGCAGGCGGCGCGCCAAAGCCGAGTGGATGCAGAGCATCCGGTCCACCAAGGGGGCTGCGGACAGGGCGTCAGAAGCGCCGTGGATCGCGGGAGCATTAACAGCATGACCAACGCAGGAAGAAGTTATTTATGAAGCCAATCTGGATTGTTGACGACGACGAATCGATACGCTGGGTGCTCGAAAAAGCCCTGGCCCGAGAAAATCTCGCCACGCAGAGTTTTTCCAGCGCACGCGATGCGATGGCAGCCCTGCAGAACGGCACGCCGCAAGTGCTGGTGTCCGACATCCGCATGCCCGGTGCCTCCGGCCTGGAACTGCTGCAGACCATCAAGGCCAAGCACCCCGGCATCCCGGTGATCATCATCACCGCCTTCTCGGACCTGGATTCGGCGGTCTCCGCCTTCCAGGGCGGCGCCTTCGAATACCTGGCCAAGCCCTTCGACGTCGACAAGGCGGTCGAACTGATTCGCCGCGCGCTCGACGAGAGTCTGCGCGAAACCGACATCGAGCAGGGTGCAGCCCAGACTCCCGAAATCCTCGGCCAGGCACCGGCGATGCAGGACGTCTTCCGCGCCATCGGTCGCCTGTCGCAATCCAATGTGACGGTGCTCATCACCGGCGAATCCGGTTCCGGCAAGGAGCTGGTGGCGCGTGCCCTGCACAAGCACAGCCCGCGCGCCAGCCAGCCGTTCGTGGCACTCAACACGGCGGCCATCCCCAAGGACCTGCTGGAATCCGAACTGTTCGGCCATGAACGCGGTGCCTTCACCGGCGCGCAAGCCATGCGCCGTGGCCGTTTCGAGCAGGCCGAAGGCGGCACGCTGTTCCTCGATGAAATCGGCGACATGCCGCTGGACCTGCAGACGCGCCTGTTGCGCGTGCTGTCCGACGGGCACTTCTATCGTGTCGGCGGCCATCAGTCGCTCAAGGCCAATGTACGCGTCATTGCGGCCACTCACCAGAACCTGGAGCAGCGTGTACGTGAAGGTTTGTTCCGGGAAGACTTGTACCACCGCCTGAACGTGATCCGCCTGCGCCTGCCCAGCCTGCGCGAACGCAGCGAAGACATTCCCATCCTGGCCCGCTACTTCCTGGCACAGAGCGCGCGCCAGCTCGGCGTGGAAGCCAAGCGCCTGTCGCCGCAGGCGATGCAGTTCCTGTCGCAGCTGGAATTCCCCGGCAACGTGCGCCAGCTGGAAAACCTGTGCAACTGGATCACCGTGATGGCCCCGGGCCAGACGGTCGAGATCAAGGACCTGCCGCAGGATCTGGTGGAAGAACGCGTCCATGCACCGCAACCGGCGCAGACCGTTTCCGCGCCCGCCTCGGCGGCTGCCGTGGCCGCACCGGTGGCGTATGCCGATCCGGCGTCCGCCGCTGCACCGGCGGATGCGGCGGCCGGCAACTGGATCTCGCTGCTGGAAGTGGAGGCGGCGCAGATGCTGGCCTCCGAACAGCCCGAGGTGATGGACATCCTCGGTCGCCAGTTCGAAGCAGCGCTCATCAAGATCGCCCTGAAACATACCCACGGCCGCAAGAACGATGCTGCCGTGCGCCTGGGCATCGGCCGCAACACCATCACCCGCAAGATCCAGGAACTGGGGATCGGCGGCGCGGAAGACGACTGATCCGCAGCGACACCATCAAGCAGGGGAGGTCTGCCCGCGTGCCGCCGCGTGGGCAGCATCAGCAAGGGGAAGAGGCGGCGGCCAAAAAAAAGGAAATGGCCTGGATCGCGAGATCCAGGCCATTTTTATTGATGCTGCTGATAAACGATTTATAAAATTTAAATCATTTGGTCAATTCAGCAAGAGGGGCGCGTTCACATGGCCAGGCGCGGCATGTGCGGCTGGCCATTGGTCGCCAGAGCGGGCGTGAGCGGTGCAGCCTGCAGGAGCTGCGCATCGATGCTGAACACCGATGCCGCCGCCGTCAATTGTTCGGCCTGTTGCATCATGGCCTGGGCGGCAGCAGCGGCCTGTTCCACCAGGGCGGCGTTTTGCTGCGTGACCTGGTCCATCTGCAAGATGGCTGCATTGATTTGCGTGATGCCGGCGCTTTGCTCTTCCGAAGCATGCGCGATGTCGCTGATGATGCGGGTGGTATCGACCGAGGCGCGCATGACTTCGGCGATGGTGCCGCCGGCCTTTTCCACCAGCGTCGTGCCGCTCTGGATGCGCCCCACAGAGCCTTCGATGAGTCCCTTGATTTCCTTGGCGGCACTGGCGCTGCGCTGGGCCAGCGCGCGCACTTCGGTGGCCACCACGGCGAAGCCGCGGCCGTTCTCGCCGGCGCGTGCCGCTTCCACGGCGGCATTGAGGGCCAGGATATTGGTCTGGAAGGCGATGCCTTCGATGACGCTGATGATGTCCGACATCTGGTGCGAGCTGACGGCGATCTCGCGCATGGTGCTGACCACTTGCGCGATTTCCGTTTCACCACGGCGGGCCACATCGGCACCGGCACTGGCGACGTGGCTGGCCTTGCGGGCGTGGTCGGTATTCTGCTGCACGGTGCTGGTCAGCTGTTCCATGCTGGAGGCAGTTTCCTCCAGTGAAGCAGCCTGCTCTTCGGTGCGCTGCGAGAGATCTGTATTGCCCTGGGCGATTTCGCGTGCGGCCACGTGGATGGCACCGCTGGCCTGCTGGATCTGGCCGACCAGACCGGCCAGCTGTTCGCGCATGGTCATGAGCGAATGCATCAGGCTGGCGCGGTCACCCTTGCGCAGTTGCAGTTGCGCGCTCAGGTTGCCGGCGGCGATCTGGGCCGACAGCCACATCGCTTCGGCCGGCTCGCCACCCAGCTGGCGCGTCAGGCGGCGGCTGATCAGCAGTGCGATCAGCAGGCCGATCAGCGCCGATGCCAGGGTCAGGCCGATGATCAGCATGCGGCTGCCGGCATAGGCTTCGCGCGCGCTGGTGGCGGCCTCGGCGACGCCCTTTTCGTTGACGGTGATGAGACGCTGGATCTGCACTTCCATCGCCGCGCGCAGCGGGAAGAGCTGGTCTTTCATGATGTCCACGGCCTGCTCCTGCTTGCCTTGCTCAAGGGCGGCCAGCATCTGCTGGCTCACGGCCAGGTACTTGGGCAGCAGGGCCTGCAGCTCGTCGTAGGCGGCTTGTTCCTCAGACGTATGGATGAGCGGACGATACTGGTCGGCGGCGCTGGTGTAGCGTCCCAGCGAGGCGGTCAGGCGCGTGCGGGCATCCTGCATGCGCTGCGCATCATTGGCGGTGAGCGCACGATACTGGGCCAGGTTGAAGGCGCGGATCTCGGCCTGCATGGTCTTGGCCGTGGCGACGCTGGGCATGAGGTTGGTCTGCACTTCGTTGAGCTGTGCGTCGACGGTATTGAGTCCGTACCAGGCCGCCGCACCGAGCACGGCCATGAACAGGATCAAAACGGAAAAACCCAACATAAGCTGGGTGGCAACTTTGGTCTGTCTGAAATTCACGATATCCCTCAGGGGCTGGCCTGCCGCCACTGACGGCAGACGAAGGGTGGATGATGATTCCGGCGCAGGCGCAAGGCCTGCAAGGGAGAGCGGCAGTGCCGTCAGGATGGGCTCCGGGGGAAGCGCTCTGAACTTTAATGGCAGTCTTGCCCAAATTCAAGATGAATTTGACGAGGTGATGCCAAACGGAAACACTCTTTCAATTATGCTTATCAATGCATAAATATGGATTGGCAACAAGTTGACCGAAGTGCCACCGCAGCTCGATCAAGATTGACTAATTGCGTAGTGCGCACCCGATGACCAGTCCATCAAGAAAAATGGCCAGGATCGGGGGATCCTGGCCATTGGGCGGCTGTGCCATGTACGGATCGGCAGTCGCTGCAGCAGCGCCTGCCGATCCGTTCAAAGGCGGTAAATGATTTATATCATTTATCTGTTTTTGGTCAGCGCAGGCGCAGCACGAAACGTGCGGCCAGCGTGGCGATCAGACTCAGCACTGCGCCGAAGATGACGAAGTAGCTCACCGACAGCTTGTTGCCGGTGAAGTCGATCAGCCAGGTGATGATCAGGCCGGCGAAGCCGCCGAAGATGGTCACGGCGATGTTATAGGCCAGCGACATGCCGGTGCCGCGCGTGGCTACCGGGAAGATGTCGGCCAGCAGGGCCGGCATGGAGGCGAAATACATGGTCATGAGCACGCCGATGACGGTCTGCAGCAACAGCAGTTGCAGGAAGCCCGGCGAGTTGGTCAGGAACACGAACATCGGATAGGTCAGCACGATGTACAGCGCGCTGCTGGTGATCATGAAGGGCGTGCGGCCGATCTTGTCGGACATCGCGCCCACCAGCGGCGAGCCGATGAACATGATCAGGCCGGCCACCGACATGGCGGCAAACGAGGACCAGGCCGGCAGGCCCAGCTGCTTGACCGCATAGGTCGGGATATACAGCGACAGGTACACCGAGACGGTCGCCATGATGACGCTGCCGGCACCGATCAAGAGGCGCATCTTCTGGTGGGCGAAGGTATCGCGCAGGGGCGCATCGGTCTTTTCGCTGGATTCCTTGAACTCGGGTGCTTCATCCAGATGGCGGCGGATGTAGATGCCGGCCGGTGCGATCAGCAAGCCGAAGATGAACGGCACGCGCCAGCCCCACGAGGCCAGTTGCTCAGGTGTGAGCATGTTGTTGAGCACGGCGCCGAAGATGGCCGCCAGCAGCAGGCTGATGCCCTGGCTGGCCACCTGCCAGCTGGAGAAGAAGCCACGGCGATGCGGGGCGTGTTCCACCAGGAAGGCGGTGGAACTGCCGAACTCGCCACCGGCGGAGAAGCCCTGGATCATCTTGCCCAGAGCGATGCCGGCCGGTGCCAGCAGGCCGATGCTGGCGTAGCTGGGCATGAAGGCGATCATGGCCGTGCCGACCGTCATCAGCATGATGGACAGCATCAGCGCCGCCTTGCGGCCTGCGCGGTCGGAGTAGGCACCCAGCACCACCGCACCCAGCGGGCGCATGAAGAAGGACACGCCGAAGGTGGCGAAGGTCAGCAGCAGCGAGACACTGTCATCGCCGGTCGGGAAGAACTGCTTGGCGATGACCACGGCGAAGGCGCCATAGATGAGGATGTCGAACCATTCGAGCGCATTGCCGATGGAGGACGAGATGATCGCACGCCGCGCTTGCGGATGCGTGGTGCCGGCGCCAGGCGCCGCGGTGTTGCTGGTCATGGAGACTCCCTGATGGATACGTGGATGGAGGAGCAGCACGCCGTTCTGACCCTGGCGGAGCAGAAGGCTGCCTGGCTGTGTATGGATGGTTGTGGGCTCCCTGTGACGGCCGGGGCCGTTACAGCGGGCGAGGATAGGCGGCGCGATGCGGCACTGTCAAGGCGCAGTGCGGGGGATTATCAGGAGGCAGGACGCACACCTGATTTTGCGAAATCATTTTCTCGTTTCCAGTGCCTGCAGCCTCATGATGGCTCCCTGTTCTGCGCTTCCGTTTCCTTGAGCTTGCGCCACAAGGTCGTACGGCTGATCCCGAGATGGCGCGCAGCCGCGGCACGGTTGCCACGGAAGCGGCGCAGTGCAGCTTCAATGGCGTCAGCGTCGGGGACGATGTCGGACGTGGTCAGCTCATGGGGGGCCACCACTTCCGCCGTGTTTGACAGCAGCGGCTGCGCCATCCCCGCCAGTTCCGGCGCCACCCGCTGGATCAGCGCGGGTGTCAGCGCCTGCAGCGGCTCTGCGGCCAGGAACAGGGCCAGCCGTTCCATCAGGTTGCGCAGCTCGCGCACGTTGCCGGGCCAGTCGTAGGCACACAGCAGCGGTGCACAGCGCAGGATCTCGGCCCCCAGGTTGGCGTGCGGCCGCGCATCCAGTGCCGCCAGCGCATGCTTGAGATGCCATTCAGCCAGTGCGGCAATATCCTCGCGGCGCGCCCGCAAGGGCGGCAACTGCAAACGCAGTACGCTGAGCCGGTAATACAGGTCTGCGCGAAAACGTCCTTCACGCACCCGCGCTTCCAGATCGCAGTGGGTGGCGCTGATGATGCGCACCTGGACCGCAATGGGCCGCGTGCCGCCCACGCGCACGACTTCGCGCTCTTCCAGCACGCGCAGCAATCGCGTCTGCAGTGGCAGCGGCATCTCGCCGATTTCATCGAGCAGCAGCGTGCCGCGATGGGCCGCTTCAAAGACACCGGCCCGTCCGCCACGGCGCGACCCGGTGAAAGCGCCTTCCTCATAACCGAACAGTTCGGATTCCAGCAGCGATTCGGCCAGCGCGCCGCAATTGATGGCCACGAAGGGGTGGGCTGCCTGGGTCTTGCCCTGCATGCGCGGATGAGCACGATGGATGGCTTGCGCCGCCAGTTCCTTGCCGGTGCCGGTCTCACCCTGGATCAATACGTTGGCCGGCGAGCGCGCAAAGAGCGTGATCGATTGACGCACCGTTTCCATCACCTCAGAATCGCCTCGCAGATCCTTGAGGTGATGCCGTGCGCGCAGGCTGTCGGCCACCGGCAGGCTGGGGCCGCGCGTGCTTTCCAGTTGCGTCAGACGCGCCAGTTCCAGCGCATCTTCAAAGGCCTGCCGCACCGTGGCCGAGGAGTAGAGGAAGATCCCCTGCATCCCCGCTTCCTCGGCCAGGTCGGTGATGAGCCCGGCCCCGACCACCGCCTGCACGCCGCCGGCCTTCAGTTCCTGCACTACGGCGCGCGCGTCTTCTTCGGTGGCATAGGTGCGCTGGGCAATGTCGAGTCCGAACATCTGCTGGAATTCGGTCAGGGCCGGCATCGCCTCCTGATAAGTGACCAGCCCGATGCGCGGGCTGATCTGGCGGGCACGGGCCAGTGCCTGCATCACGTCGAAGCCGCTGGCGCGCGCCACCACCACCGGCACCGGGAGGCGGCTCTTCAGATAGGCACCGTTGGAACCGGCCGAGATCACCACGTCGCAGCGCTCGCTGGCCAGGCGCTCGCGGATGGCGCGCACGGCCTCGTCGAAGCCCAGGTGTATGGGCTCGATGTCGGCCACGCCGTCGAATTCCAGCGTGATGTCGCGGAAGAGTTCGGAGAGGCGCGACACGGACACGGTCCAGATCACGGGCTTGTCGGCCAGGCGGTCAGCGGGGGCAGGGCGTTTCATGGCAAGTGTTCGGGGCGTTTCAGTGAAACGTTAATGTAACACCGATGAAACGGCCGGGGATGCGGAACATCAACGCGACAGAAGGCGGGTACGCCCGGAGAGCGCACCGGAAGGGAAGCCTGCCAGCCTTGTCCGGCGCTGGTTTCAGACGATATGAAGGTTTTTTCATGCCTTGCGCCATGCAATGCTGCACTGCGATGGCACGGCCGTTGCAATGGTGAACGCACATGTCGCAGGACGGGTGTGATGCAGCCCCGCCCGCCGCAGTCAGGCAATCCCGACTTTCCGTATTCCAACCTCATCGAGAAGGTGTCCACCATGGCTCTCCACTCCGCAGGCGCAGCGTTCCGCCAGGCCGTCCAGGAAGAATCCCCCTTGCAAGTCATCGGCGCGATCAACGCCAATCACGCCCTGCTGGCCAAGCGTGCCGGCTTCCGCGCGATCTACCTGTCCGGCGGCGGCGTGGCTGCGGGTTCGCTGGGCCTGCCTGACCTGGGCATCTCCAACCTGGATGACGTGCTCACCGACGTGCGCCGCATCACTGACGTGTGCGACCTGCCGCTGCTGGTGGACGTCGATACCGGCTTCGGTGCCTCGGCCTTCAACGTGGCGCGCACCGTGAAGTCCATGATCAAGTTCGGCGCGGCCGCCATGCACATCGAAGACCAGGTCGGCGCCAAGCGCTGCGGCCATCGTCCCAACAAGGAAATCGTCACCAAACAGGAAATGGTGGACCGCATCAAGGCCGCCGTCGATGCCCGTACCGATGAGAACTTCGTCATCATGGCGCGCACCGATGCGCTGGCGGTCGAAGGGCTGGACGCCGCCATCGAGCGCGCCGTGGCCTGCGTCGAAGCAGGTGCCGACATGATCTTCCCGGAAGCCATCACCGACCTCGCCATGTACAAGCAGTTCGCCAATGCGGTGAAGGTGCCGATCCTGGCCAACATCACAGAATTCGGCTCGACGCCGCTGTTCACGGTCGACGAATTGAAGGAGGCCGATGTGGGCCTGGTGCTCTATCCGCTCTCGGCCTTCCGCGCCATGAACAAGGCCGCCGAAAACGTCTACCAGGCGATTCGCCGCGACGGCACCCAGAAGAACGTGGTCGATACCATGCAGACCCGCATGGAGCTCTATGACCGCATCGATTACCACAGCTACGAGCAGCGTCTGGATGCGCTGTTTGCCCAGCAGAAGAACAAGTAAAACATTACCGCAAGACCGAATACCCCCTTCCGATAATCAGTTTCGACCTAATACAGACTACGAGGAGAACACGATGAGCGATCAGCAAGCCCCCGGTTTCAAGCCCAAGAAATCCGTTGCCCTCTCTGGCGTGACCGCTGGCAACACCGCCCTGTGTACCGTCGGCAAGACCGGCAATGACCTGCACTATCGCGGCTACGACATCCTGGACGTGGCCGACAGCTGCGAGTTCGAGGAAATCGCTCACCTGCTGGTGCACGGCAAGCTGCCGACAGCGGCCGAACTGCGCGCCTACAAGGCCAAGCTCAAGGCCCTGCGCGGCCTGCCGGCCAACGTCAAGGCGGCACTGGAATGGCTGCCTGCCGCGTCGCACCCGATGGACGTGATGCGCACCGGCGTCTCGGCACTGGGTTGCGTATTGCCCGAGAAGGATGACCACAACACCCCCGGCGCGCGCGACATCGCCGACCGCCTGATGGCGTCGCTCGGTTCCATGCTGCTGTACTGGTACCACTACAGCCACAATGGCAACCGCATCGAAGTCGAGACCGATGACGATTCCATCGGCGCGCACTTCCTGCACCTGCTGCACGGCGAGAAGCCTTCCGACGCCTGGGAGAAGGCCATGCACACCTCGCTGATCCTGTACGCGGAACACGAATTCAACGCCTCCACCTTCACCGGCCGCGTCATCGCCGGCACCGGTTCGGACATGTATTCGGCCATCACCGGTGCCATCGGCGCACTGCGCGGCCCCAAGCACGGCGGCGCCAATGAAGTGGCCTTCGAGATCCAGAAGCGCTACGACAACCCCGACGAAGCCGAGGCCGACATCCGCCGCCGCGTCGAGAACAAGGAAGTGGTGATCGGTTTCGGCCACCCGGTCTACACCATCTCCGACCCGCGCAACAAGGTCATCAAGGAAGTGGCGCGCAAGCTCTCCAAGGAAGCTGGTTCGACCAAGATGTTCGACATCGCCGAACGCCTGGAAACGGTCATGTGGGACATCAAGAAGATGTTCCCCAACCTGGACTGGTTCTCGGCCGTGTCCTACCACATGATGGGCGTACCGACCGCGATGTTCACGCCGCTGTTCGTCATTGCCCGCACCTCGGGCTGGGCGGCGCACATCATCGAACAGCGCATCGACAACAAGATCATCCGCCCCTCGGCCAACTACGTGGGACCGGAAGACCTGAAGTTCGTGCCGATCAGCAAGCGCAAGTAAGACCAAGCAAGACGAAGTGCCCGCGCAGTTGAGTCATCAGCGGATGGCGCGGGCATGAGGGGCAAGAGAGGGAGAGGGAGCAGCAAGAAGAAGGAAGCGGCGGCTGGCGCGTGTCGGCCGCCACATTCCCCGGGACAGTGGCAGTGCGCAGGCAGATTTGTAACAAGCGTTACATGTGGTCGAGTCAGATGCAATAACTTGCTAAGATGCGGTCGGATCTTTTTCGCCCCCGCGTCCACCCCTGACTCTCCATGGATCATCCGATGATTGCTGCCATCGTTTCCCGCCGTCTTTCTGCATTGCCCCTGACTTCCTTCGTGCTGGCCGGTGTTGTGGCTGTTGCCCTGTCCGCCTGTTCTTCCACGCCCGTGCCGGTCACCGAGACCAAGCCGGTGCTGCCGCAGCTGCTGCAGTCGCCCGCTGCCACACAGCCGAGCTGGGCCACGCAATTGAAGACCGGTGCCTTCAGCTGCGAGATGGGCAACAAGGTGGAAATCCGCATGGATGGCCGCGTGACCGATGGCGTCACGCTGGTGTGGAAGGGCAGCAGCTACATGATGAACCCGGTCAGCACCTCGACCGGTGCAGTGCGTCTGGAGAACAAGGGCGAAGGCCTGGTGTGGATCCAGATCCCGTCGAAGTCCATGCTGCTCAATTCCAAGATCGGGCAGCAGCTGGCCAACGACTGCCGCACGCGCTGACAACGCAGCGCCGCGCCGTCGTGCAGGTCTGACGTCGGCGCGTTCTTTCCACCTCGCATTTCCTCCTCCCTTGTCGTGCCGATGGCGTCTTGCTGTCGGCATCGCTCCTGCTTGATTTGAATCATCGAAGACCGCTGATGCAAGCGGCGGATTCAGCCCCTCGTAAGATTCAGGTGCAAGACTGGTTTCATCGTCGCATGAGGGCCACGCATGGCAAACAGGTTTTTGCCCATGCACCAGAGCCACGCGACCATCGGCCTGCAAGCCACGCTGCGCAAGGCCGACAGCGGTTTTCAATTCGAGAGACATGAGGAGACGTCATGCAATACGAGGATTTCTATCGCCGTTCCATCGAGCAGCCTGAAGCCTATTGGGCAGAAGAAGCGCAGCGCATTCATTGGGACAAACCGTTCACCCGCACCCTCGATTATTCCCGCGCACCGTTTGCGCGCTGGTTCATCGGCGGCACCACCAATCTTTGTCACAACGCGGTGGATCGCCATCTGGGCGAGCGGCCGCATCAGGCGGCGCTGATCGCCATCTCCACCGAGACCAACACCGAACGCGTCTACGACTTCGCCGAGCTGCATCGCGAAGTGCAGGCCATGGCCGCCACCATGCTGTCGCTGGGCGTGCGGCGCGGCGACCGCGTGCTGATCTACATGCCGATGATCGCCGAGGCGGTCTTCGCCATGCTGGCCTGCGCCCGTATTGGCGCGGTGCATTCGGTGGTGTTCGGCGGCTTTGCCTCCAACAGCCTGGCCTCGCGCATCGATGATGCGCAGCCGACCCTGATCGTCTCGGCAGATGCCGGTTCGCGTGGCGGCAAGGTGATTCCGTACAAGGGTTTGCTCGACGAAGCAATCAACCTGGCGCAGCACAAGCCGCAGAAGGTCTTGCTGGTGGATCGCGGTCTGGCGGAGATGGCGCGCACGGCGCAACGCGACGTCGACTACGCGCCCTTGCGTGAACAACACCTGGACCAGCCGGTGCCGGTGGCCTGGCTGGAATCGAATGAAACCAGTTACGTGCTCTATACCTCCGGCACCACCGGCAAGCCCAAGGGCGTGCAGCGTGACGTGGGCGGCTATGCCGTAGCGCTGGCCTCGTCCATGCAGCACATCTTCTGCGGCAAGCCGGGCGAGACTTATTTCTGCACCTCCGATATTGGCTGGGTAGTGGGCCATTCCTACATCGTCTACGGGCCGCTCATTGCGGGCATGGCGACGGTGCTTTATGAAGGCTTGCCGATCCGGCCCGATGCGGGCATCTGGTGGAGCATCGTCGAGAAATACAAGGTCACGCGCATGTTCTCCGCACCGACGGCCATCCGCGTGCTGAAGAAACAGCCGGCCGAATGCATGGAGCGCTACGACACGTCTTCGCTCAAGGCCCTTTATCTGGCCGGCGAGCCGCTGGATGAAACGACGTCGAGCTGGATCTCGGGCGCGCTGAAGGTGCCGGTCATCGACAACTACTGGCAGACCGAATCGGGCTGGCCCATCATCTCGATTGCCAAGGGCATCAGCGACAAGCCCACGCGCCTGGGCAGTCCCGGGGTGCCGATGCCGGGCTATCGGCTGGCCATCCTGAACGAAGCGACCGGCGAGCCTTGCGCGGCTGACGAGAAGGGCGTGGTGGCCATTGAAGGCCCGCTGCCGCCGGGCTGCATGCAGACCGTCTATGGCGACGATGAGCGCTTCGTCAACACCTACTGGCGCAGCCTGCCGCGCGAGGTCTACTCGACCTTCGACTGGGGCATCAGGGACCAGGACGGTTACTACTTCATCCTGGGCCGCACCGATGACGTCATCAACGTGGCTGGCCATCGGCTGGGCACGCGCGAAATCGAGGAGAGCATCTCCAGCCATCCCAACGTGTCCGAAGTGGCCGTGGTCGGCGTGGAAGACAAGCTCAAGGGACAAGTCGCGATTGCCTTCGCCATTCCCAAGCAGGCCGATGCGATTGCCACGCCCGAGGGGCGCCGTGCGCTGGAAGCGGAAATCATGGGCGTGGTGGACAAGCAGATCGGCGCAGTGGGCCGCCCGGCGAGGGTGTTTTTCGTCAGCGGCTTGCCCAAGACGCGCTCGGGCAAGCTCCTGCGCCGGGCCATCCAGTCCATCTGCGAAGGACGCGATCCGGGCGACCTGCCCACCATCGAGGATCCGGCGGCGCTGGAGCAGGTGCGGGCGGTCATCAAGGACTGACTCGCAATTCCCTCATGAAGGCACGGCGTCCCTGCAGCGGAGCAGGGACGCCGTGCCTGGCGTAATTTGGTTACACTGACGGCTTTCGCTTTTCCACGATTGCGTCCCGCCCATGTCGCCCTCCATCCGCCCGGCCACCGCTGCCGATGCTCCCGCCCTCTGCGGCATCTACAACCATTACGTGCAGACCACCGTGATCAGCTTCGAGACCGAAGCGGTCAGCGTCGAGACCATGGCCGCGCGCATTGCCGATGTGCAGGCTGATTTCCCCTGGCTGGTCTTTGAAGAGCAGGGCGAGGTGCTGGGCTATGCCTATGCCAGCAAGTGGAAGCCGCGTGCGGCTTACCGGCACTCGGTGGAGAGCTCGGTCTACCTGCGCCACGATGCCGGTGGGCGCGGCATCGGCAAGCAGCTTTATCGCGAACTGATTGCGCAGTTGAAGCCCCTGGGCGTGCATCTGGTCATCGGGGGCATTGCCCAGCCCAACCCGGCCAGCGTGGCGCTGCATGAGAGCGTGGGCTTCGTGGCCTGTGGCGTCTTTACGGAAGTGGGTTACAAGATGGGACGCTGGATCGACGTGGGATACTGGCAACTCAAACTGCAAGAGGCCCAATGATGAGATCGACCCGAGCCGCCAGCGCCATCGAGCGCCTGAACGAACGTACCGAATCGCGCGAGTACTCCATGCTGCGCACCTCCGATGAACGTTTCATCCTGACCCGGCGCGTGGCCGGGCAGCCGCTGGAGAAGCTCAACGAGGCCATGGAGCTGGATGATTTCGTGCGCTTCGTCAACGCCCAGGGACCGCAGAAGGCCAAGCGCGTGAGCAAGCTGGATGTGCAGTTCGAGAAGAACATGCGCAACAAGAAGGAACAAACGCCACCTGAAGGTGGCGTTGAATAGTCTCTGGTACGCGCTTCAATGAAAAACGGCAAATGATATAAATCATTTGCCGTTTTTTTTTATGTCTGGCGGCGTGGGCGCTTCAGTCTGCGAGGGTGGCGATCACCGGTGCGTGATCCGAGGGTTGTTCCCACTTGCGCGGGACCTTGTCGATCACGCAGGCGGTGCAGCGCGGCACCAGTTCTTCGGACAGCAGGATGTGGTCGATGCGCAGGCCGCGGTTGAGGCGGAAGCCCATCTGGCGGTAGTCCCACCAGCTGTACATCTTTTCCGGTTGTTCGAAAAGACGATAGGAATCCGTCAGGCCCAGGGCCTGCAGCTTGCGGAAGGCTTCACGTTCCGGTTCGGAGACCAGCACCTGCCCTTGCCAGGCCACCGGGTCGTGCACGTCGCGGTCTTCGGGGGCGATGTTGTAGTCGCCCAGCAGGGCCAGGCGCGGGTTCTTCGCCTTTTCCTGGGCCAGCCATTCGTGCAGGGCGGCCAGCCAGCTGAGCTTGTAGGGATACTTTTCGGATTCCAGCGACTGGCCGTTGGGAATGTAGGCACAGACATAGCGCACGCCTTCGATGGTGGCGGCGATGATGCGCTGCTGTTCGTCGGGGAAGAGCGGGTTGTTCTTGACCACGTCGTTCATCGGATGGCGCGAGAGGATGGCCACGCCGTTGTAGGTCTTCTGGCCTGAGAACTCGACCAGGTAGCCGGCGGCGGCAATCTCGGTCGCGGGGAACTTGTCGTCGGTCAGTTTGGTTTCCTGCAGGCAGAGGACGTCGACCGGGTTTTCTTCCAGCCATTTCAGCACTTGCGGCAGGCGGACCTTGAGGGAGTTGACGTTCCAGGTGGCGATTTTCATGGGGACAATGCAGTGGTGAATCGGAGGCGGGCCGTGCGCATCATGGCCGATGCGTCGTGGACAACGGGCGACATCTTACCGCATTCACCAAGGCGGCAGGTTGGACGAGGTCGGCCGAGACCGAAGACTTCCCCCAAAACAGAAGGGGAAGGCCCTCGCAGACATTCCCCTTCGTTGTGCCATTGCCGGCCCGCAATCCGGGCCAAGCAATCAGATCCCGAGCATTACGCCGGCATCATCTGCGCATTCATCTGCGCCTTGTCACCCTTGTCACCCGCCTTGCGACGACGATAGGCCGCGAAGCCGATCAGGCCCAGGCCGCCGATCATCATGGCGGTGGTCGAGGCTTCCGGGACCGGTGCCACGCTGATGTTGCCGGCGAAGCTGCCGCCTGCCGAGCCCAGCACGGTGCCGGCCACCGACAGGGTGTACAGGCCGGAAGTCAGGCCATTGGTGCGCAGGCTGAAGATCTGCAGGTCACCGCCGGACAGTTGGGTGCCGGTGTAGGTCTGGCCGTTGCCGCTCAGGGTGAAGCTGTTGATGCCCACGCGCGAGAGGCCGTCCAGGGCGATCGACACCAGGGCCGAGGAAACCGACGCGCCGGCACCGCCGATGTTGAAGGTGAAGTTCTCCAGGAAGGTCTGGCCAGTGGTGCCATCGCCGAAGCGGGCGTTGAAGGTCGACGTGGCGTCGGTCCACACCAGCGTGCGCGTACGCTCCAGATCCGCGGCGCCAGCCGAGGATGCCATGGCGACGAATGCGGACGCGACAAGGAAACTGCTCAACAGTTTTTTCATAAAAGACCTCTTTCCAGTTCGATTGATTGGTGGGTATTCGATTGGTATTTGATTGCGAAAGCACTGCAAGGGGGATAGCGATCCGACAGGTTTTTTTATTGGTGTTGGCGAGGCCGGAATCCTGTCTCTGTTTGTGATATTTGTTCATCGAGACGGAGTGAGAATAATGGAAAAATGCTAACGTTAGCAATAAATTATTACGCTTTTCCTGTCTCTCCTGTTGTGATGTAGGAATCCATGAAGCGGCGCCGGTAAAGGGTTTCCGACGAAGTATGGATTCTCTTGAGGCAATTAATTTGGATGCGGAAACTAAGTTTTTAGGGAAACATGAACTCCTTCTCATGAGCTGAAAAACAGGACGAAATTTGCGTCAGAAAAAGTTACGCATGAACATATTCGGGAACTATTTACGCAAGGGAAGCGCGGCCGTAATGCTCAGGATCACGCGAAAAAAATTCGCAAGGAAGTCCAGCTCATCCGTAGAGAAAAAGTGCGCTGTGCGCAGAGCGCGCTTAAGCGGAACTTGACGGCCCTTGACTACACCACAGCGCGGGTGCAGTAGCGGCAAGCGAGGACATCAGAAGACAACGAAGAGAAGAAGAGAAGAAGAGAAGAAGAGAACAAGAGAAGAAGAGAAGAAGAAAAATCGGGAGAGCAGGTACGGCAGCGCCGCTACCTGAAGCCGGGCAACGCGCCGGCTTCGGGCAGGGAGGAGAAGTGGCTTACTTGAAGCGATAGCTGACCGCCACGATGGCGGTGTCATCGGTGTGACGGCGCACCAGCGGACTGTCGGCCACCGCGTTGTCCAGCCATTTGCGGCGCAGGTGCAGGTTGAGGTGCCAGTCGCCGGTCAACGGGACATCGGCAGCCAGGCCCAGGGTCGGGCTGGTGGAGGCACCGGCGCTGTACTGGCGCAGGCCGCTGGCAGCCGCTTCGCTGGAAGTGACGCCGACGAAGTAATCGTTGTAGCTGCCGCTGCGGTATTCGACGCCGAGCTGCGGATAGAGGGTCACCGGACCCAGGTCGATCTGGGCCGCGTAGATGGCCTCGGCCAGGGTGCCGTGCGACTTGTTGAAATCACGGAAGACGTTGAGGAAGAAACCGCCGATGGGCGTTTCCTGATAGGTACCGATGCCGAGCGGAATCGGATCCGAACGGCGCTGCAGGCCCCGCTGGGCATCGAAACCGTCCAGACTCACGCGCCCGGCCAGTTCCAGATAGCCGTAGCCCATGCGCACCGTCTTGACGCCGAAGGTGTCGAGCCGGGCAAAGAAGCGCCCGTAGTCGGCATAGGCATAGGGCAGGACGTGGTTGCGGCGGTCGGCATCGGGGCCGTTGCGGTCGACGCGGTAGACGCCTGCGCCGATGTCACCGGTGAGACGGTCCTGCAGTTGCAGGGGATCGGGCGTGGTGGTTGCTGGAGCGGCTTGCTGAGCCAGAACGGGGAGGGCGCAGCAGGCCAGCGTGAGCATGGCGAGTATGTTTTTCATGATGGGCAGTGGAGTGGGGGGAGCAAGCGGCATTGTAGCGGTCAGCGGGGCGCTGCGGCATCCGCTCACGAAAATGGCCTGCCGCGCAGGCAGGCCATGGCTGTCATGGGCAATTGGCGCCGGACGCAGGCGGCCCGGCACGGTTCAGTGCATCAGGACTGCTGCAGGGTCGGGTAGTCGGTATAGCCTTCCGCACCGCCGCCATAGAGCGTGGCCTGGTTGATCTCGGCCAGCGGTGCGCCGGCCTTGAAGCGTTCCACCAGATCCGGATTGGCGATCCACGGGCGGCCGAAGGCGACCAGGTCGGCCAGATTGCGGTCGCGTGCCTTCACCGCCATCTCCAGGTCATAGCCATTGTTGGCGATGTAGATGCCCTTGAAGAGATCGCGCAGGATCTGCAGGTCGAAGCCACCTTCGACTTCGCGCGGGCCGCCGGTGGCACCCTCCACCACGTGCAGGTAGACCAGCTTGTAGCGGTTCAGCTGCTCCACCACATAGCTGAAGAGGGCCTTGGGATCGCTGTCGGCGATGTCATTGGCCGGGCTGATGGGCGACAGGCGGATGCCCACGCGCTCGCTGGGGATCACCGAGGTCACCGCTTCCACCACTTCCAGCAGCAGGCGGGTACGGTTCTCGATGCTGCCGCCGTAGTTGTCGGTGCGCTGGTTGGTCTTGTCACGCAGGAACTGGTCCAGCAGGTAGCCGTTGGCGGCGTGGATTTCCACACCATCGAAGCCGGCCTGCAGGGAGAGTTGCGCAGCGACCTTGTATTGCTCGACGATGGCGGGCAGTTCAGAGGCATCCAGTGCGCGCGGTTCCACGAAGGGCTTGAAACCGCTCTCGGTGAAGGCATTGCCTTCCGGCTTGATGGCCGAGGGCGCGACCGGCAGCGCGTTGCCCGGCTGCAGGTCAGGGTGCGAGATGCGGCCCACGTGCCACAGCTGCAGGAAGATGCGGCCGCCCTTGGCGTGGACGGCGTCGGTGATTTTCTTCCAGCCGGCCACGTGCGATTCGTTGTAGATGCCCGGGGTCCAGGCGTAACCCTTGCCCTGTGGCGAGATCTGGGTGGCCTCGGCGATGATCAGGCCGGCACCGGCGCGCTGCGCATAGTATTCGGCTGCCAGTTCGGTGGGCACGTCGCCCGCCTTGGCACGGCTGCGGGTGAGCGGCGCCATGACGATGCGGTTCTGCAATTGCACCGCACCCAGTTGCATGGGCTTGAAGAGGTCACTGTGAAGATGGGCATTGGTATTGGCGTTGGTCATGCTGATCCTTTCTTGTTGGCATTCGTTGGAATGAACTGCGTCGACCTTGCTACCGACCACGGCGGGGGCGGCAGTGTTCCGGAAAAAGTTCACAGTCTAGAGGGGAACCCGCAGCCTTGCAGGCGGTCGCTGCGGCTTTGCTGGCCAGCAATGTTCAGCGTGAAATCTGGTCCAGCCAGGGCCCCAGGCGGGTCTGCGCATCCTGGCGCGCAGCGCGGTTGGCCTCGACCGACTGGCGTGCACGGCCCGGGTCGTCGAAGTCATGTGTGGCCCCCGCATAGAGCGTCACCACCGGCGGCGGTGCCTGGCGCAGGCGGATGGACTGGCGCAGGACGCGCTCGCAGGTCAGCGGCGAGACTTCCTCGTCGGCGCTGCCCAGCAGCACCTGCATCGGTTTGTCGAACTCGGGGTGGGACGACAGCAGGGCCTGCTTGCCGCATCCCGGATAGAACACCAGCGCGGCGGCGAAGGAGGGCGCATCGGCCGCCGGCCGCGCAGCCTGGCGCTGCATCACGTTCAGTGCCGTGCTGCCGCCATTGGACCAGCCTTGCAGCATGATGCGGCGGACATCGACTTCGCTGCGCGTGGCCAGCCATTGCAGCGCTCCTTCCGCGTCCAGCGGCCGAACGGTGAGTTCATTGACGGCGGCGCGTTCGGGCGCACCGTGCGTATGGCGGCCAAAGCCGTGGGCCACGCCGCGCGGCCCGAAACTGTCCACCAGCAGGACCACGTAGCCGCGTGCCAGCCAATAGCGCGTCCAGTCCAGATGGCGTGCCGTCAGCGTGCTGGCATCGCAGGGCGAGGGGATGGCCGGGCCGATCTGCGTGCAGGCCGCATTGACGCGGGAGGAATACAGGCCGGCGCGTCCATGCAGCAGCACGATGGCCGGATGCGGGCCGGCACCGAAGGGATCGTAGAGATAGCCGGTGAGGGTGGTTTTGCCGTCAGATGAAGGAAAACGCACGGTCTGTGCGGGCGGCATCGGCGCGTCTTGCGCCATGGCCGGTCCCGGCAGGATCAGTTCAGGGCTGGCAACCAGCAGTAAAAAGATGAAAAAAAACCACCGCAACACGGCGTGCTGCGGTGGTCTTGCCAGGGCGGCGTCCGGGGCGGTCCGCGACAGGAGAGTGGTCATGGCGTGGCCGGTTCCGTCTCCGTGCCGCAGGCCCATCAGGCGCGTGCCGACTTGGCGCGTGCCTGGTTGAGCAGCCAGGTCGTCAGCAGCGGTACCGGGCGGCCGGTGGCGCCCTTGGCCGCGCCGCTCTTCCAGGCGGTGCCGGCGATGTCCAGGTGGGCCCAGGTGTACTTGCGGGTGAAACGCTCCAGGAAGCAGGCTGCCGTCACGCTGCCGCCGGGCTGGCCGCCGATGTTGGCGATGTCGGCGAAGTTGGACTTCAACTGCTCCTGGTAGGCGTCCTGGATCGGCATGCGCCAGGCGGTATCGCCGCTTTCCTTGCCGGCCGCCAGCAGGGCGTTGGCCAGCTGGTCGTGGGTGTCATCCTCGCGGGTGAACAGGCCCGTGTTGTGATGGCCCAGGGCCACCACGCAGGCACCGGTCAGGGTGGCGATGTCGACCACGGCAGCCGGCTTGAAGCGTTCCACATAGGTCAGCGCGTCGCACAGGATCAGGCGGCCTTCGGCGTCGGTGTTCAGGACTTCGATGGTCTGGCCGGACATCGAGGTGACGATGTCGCCCGGCTTGGTGGCGCGGCCCGAGGGCATGTTTTCGCAGGTCGGGATGACGCCGATGACGTTCAGTTTCAGGCCCAGTTCGGCGATAGTGCGGAAGGTACCCAGCACCGAGGCGGCACCGCACATGTCGTACTTCATCTCGTCCATGTTCAGACCCGGCTTGAGGGAGATGCCGCCGGTGTCGAAGGTGATGCCCTTGCCGACCAGCACCACGGGTGCATCCTTGGCCTTGCCGCCCAGGTGCTTCAGGACGATGAACTTGGGCGGCTGGTCGCTGCCGTTGGTGACCGACAGGAAGCTGCCCATCTTGAGCGCTTCGAGCTGCTTGCGCTCCAGCACTTCCACACCCAGCTTGAATTCCTTGGCCAGCTTCTTGGCGGTCGTGGCCAGGTAGGTCGGGGTACAGACGTTGCCGGGCAGGTTGCCCAGTTCCTTGGTCAGTGCCATGCCGTTGGCCAGCGCCACGGCCTCGCCCAGGGCGGCCTTGGCGGCAGCGCCTTGCTCGGCGGCGACCAGCAGGGTGATCTTCCTGACGCCGGTGGGGGCCGGATCCTTCTTGCTCTTCATCGTGTCGGAACGATAGACGGCGTCACGGCCGGCCAGCACCACGGTGCGGATGGCCCAGTTCAGGCCACGGCCCTTGATGGCGTCGAAGGGCAGGGCCAGGGCGGCGTCGTCACAGCCCAGGGTGGCCAGTGCGCGCACCAGGGCGCCGCTGGCGGCGGCGAAGTTCTTGTCCGCGGCCTCGTCTTCGTTGCCCAGTCCCAGCAGCACGATGCGTTCGGCGGCGATGCCGGTCACGCCGCGCAGCAGCAGGGTCGAGCCCGGCTTGCCGGAAATGTCGCCCGACTTCAGCGCGGCGCTGATGGCGCCCAGCTTGTCGAGGGCACCGGCGGCCTTGGACAGCTTGCGGTTTTCATAGATGCCAACGACCAGTGCGCCGGTCTTTACGCCCGTCAAGGCGTTTTTTGCGTCCAATGTTTTTGTGCTAAAGTCCATCGTTCGTCCTTTATATGAATTACTTGGCGATTATAGAGCCCATTTCGTCGCGACGCGCGCATGAGTTCTGTCAGGTGAGCCAGCCTCGCACACGATGCCGGGCACCGGCCATCCCTACAACGATCCCGACACCAGAAACCAAGCCAGCATTCCCATGATTTTCCAACGCGCCCTACGACGCGAACTGACCAGCACCGCAGGTGGGGTCTTCACTACGCTGTTCACCATCACGCTGACGGTGATGCTGATCAAGATCCTCGGCCAGGCCGCAGGCGGCCAGGTTGCGTCGCAAGACGTGCTGGCCCTGATCGGCTTCCAGTCGCTGAACTACATGCCCATCATCCTGATCCTCACCGGTTTCATCTCGGTGCTGCTGGTGATGACGCGCAGTTACCAGGATTCCGAGATCGTGGTCTGGTTCGCCTGCGGCATGTCGCTCACGCGCTGGATCGGGCCGGTGATTCGCTTCGGCTGGCCCATCGTGGCCCTGGTGGCGGCGCTGTCCTTCGTGGTGACGCCCTGGGCCAACGAACAGAGCAGCGAATACCGCAGCCGCTTCGAACAGCGCGAGGACATCGCCCGCGTCTCTCCCGGCAAGTTCCAGGAGTCGGCGGCGGCCAACCGGATCTTCTTCGTCGAGGGTATTTCCGGCGATGCCTCCAAGGTGCGTAACATCTTCGTCAATACCATCAACGCCGACGGCAAGAACAGCGTGGTCGTCGCCAAGGAAGGCGAGACCCAGATCGATCCTGATGGCGAGAAGTTCGTGGTCATGAACAAGGGCCGCCGTTACGATGGCTCGCCCAGCCTGCCGGATTTCCAGATCGTCGATTTTGAACGCTATGGCCTGCTGATCGGCAACCAGTCGCAGAGCGCCGCCGGCGAACGCTCGGCGCGCGCCTTGCAGATGAAGGAACTGCTGGCCAAGCAGGACGGCTATGCGCGCGGCGAACTGCTGTGGCGCATCGCCCTGCCGCTGATGGCGCTGGCGCTGATGCTGCTGGCCATTCCGCTGTCCTTCGTGAACCCGCGTGCCGGCCGTTCGCTGGGGCTGCTGGTGGCCTTGCTGCTGTTCGTCGTCTACTCCAATACGGTCAGCGTGTTCCAGGCTTCGGTGGCGCAGCAGCGCATGAGTTTCGTGATGGCCTGGTGGCCGGTCCACCTGTTCGTGGTGGCGCTGATCGTGGGCATGTTCGTCCTGCGCCTGAACATCAATCATCCCTATCACCCATCCCGGATGTGGAGCCGAGTGCGCCGCGCCCTGACGTTCAAGCGCGAGGCCTGAGATGAGAGTCATCCAACGTTATTTCACTGCCGAGATCACCCGCTCGGTGCTGTTCGCACTGGCGGCCTTCCTGGCGCTGTTCGCCTTTTTCGAGATGATGGGCCAGCTGGAGCAGGTCGGCCGCAATGGCTACAAGCTGCAGCAGGCGGTGTTCTATGTGCTCATGGGCTTGCCCGGCAATGTCTATGAACTGATGCCGACGGCGGTGCTGATCGGTACCATCTACACGCTCTCGCAACTGGCGGCGCGCTCGGAATTCACCATCATGCGTGTCTCCAGCATGTCCACCGGCATGGCGGCCAAGGTGCTGCTGCGCATCGGTGTGGGCTTTGCGGTGCTGACCATCGTGTTCGGCGAACTGATCGCGCCCAAGGCGTCCGAGTGGGCCGAGAAGCTCAAGCTGCAGGCGCAGGGGGCATCGATGTCTTCGCAGTTCCGCTCGGGCATGTGGGCCAAGGACGTCATCAAGGACAACGGCCTGGAAGGCAACGTCACCGGCAGCCGCTTCATCAACATCCAGACCGTGCAACCGGATGGCCGCATCGAAGGTGTCAAGCTGTACGAGCTCGATACCGACTTCCACATGGCGCGCATGGTCGTGGCCAAGGATGGCATCTATGAGGGCAATCATCAGTGGCTGCTCAACGACGTGGTGCAATCGGACTTCGTCGGCGGCAAGGACCGCAAGATCACCGAGCCGGTCAAGACCGTGAAGCTGCCGCAGCTGAAGCTGGTGTCGGAAGTGACGCCGGAAATTCTCTCGGTGCTCTTCGCCGATCCGGACCGCATGTCGGCTTATGACCTGCTGGCCTACACCAAGCATTTGGAAGCCAACAATCAGCGCACCGACCGTTACGAAATCGCGTTCTGGAAGAAGATCGTTTATCCGCTGTCGATCTTCGTGATGCTGGCGCTGGCCTTGCCGTTTGCCTACCTGCATTTCCGTGCCGGTGGCGTGAGCCTGAAGATCTTCACCGGCATCATGATCGGCGTCTGCTTCCAGCTCATCAACAGCCTGTTCTCCCATCTGGGTCTGCTCAATACCTGGCCGGCCTTCATGACCGCAGCCTTGCCCAGCCTGCTGTTCATGGTGCTGGCCATTGGCGCGCTGTGGTGGGTGGAACGGACCTGAGTCCGTCCTGCGATTTCGTTTATTTAGCCTGAAAGACTGCTGCACATCATGAGCCAAGCCACCTCCCAAAGCCTGATCCTGTTCGCCCACGGCGCTCGCGACCCTGCCTGGGCTGCGCCTTTCGAGCGCCTGCGCGCGCTGACGCAGGCGGCCATGCCGGGGACCAGCGTGGAGCTGGCCTTTCTGGAACTGATGCAGCCGGACCTGCCGACCGTGGCGGCGCGGCAGATTGCCGCCGGCAGCCGGCGCGTGACTGTCATTCCGGTATTCCTGGGGCAGGGCGGCCACGTGCGCCGTGATCTGCCGGAACTGCTGGAGCAATTGCGCCAGGCGCATCCGGGTGTGGACGTGCGCACCGTCGCTGCAGTTGGCGAGGATGAGGCGGTGTTGCAGGCGATTGCGGCGTATTGCGTGGGGACGGTCAATAGCTGATCCGGCGGTCAGCACTCCTGGATGCGACGATGGCCCGGAAACGGGCCATCTTTTTTTGCCGGGGCGTGAGCGCTTCAGAACAGGCGAGCGCCGTTGGGCACGGCCTGGTCGGGCTTGAACAACACTACCTCGCCCTGGGCGTCAGGAAAGCCCAGCGTCAGGACTTCCGACATGAACTTGCCGATCTGACGCGGCGGGAAATTCACTACCGCCGCCACTTGGCGGCCGACCAGTTGCTCCAGCGTGTAGTGGGTGGTGATCTGGGCACTGCTCTGGCGCACGCCGATGCCCGGGCCGAAATCGATCTTCAGTTTGAACGCAGGCTTGCGTGCTTCAGGGAAGGCGTCTGCGGCGATGATGGTGCCGATGCGGATATCGACCTTGAGGAAGGCCTCGAAATCGATGGCAGCAGCTGCAGGGGCGGCAGGGTCGTGGAGCAGGTGCATGAGCTTCAGTCCCGATCCGCCAGCGCCGGCCCGATCATCACCAGCACCGGCCCGCTGCAGGCCTGCAGTCCGGCTTCCAGGCCGGCCAGTTGCAGATGGTAGATGTGCTCGTCAGGACGGCTGCAGTTCTCCACCACCACGACCGGCGTATCGGGCGCATGGCCCAAAGCCAGCAAGCGCTGCGCAGTGGCCGTGGCTTCGCGTCCGCCCATGTACTGCACCAGCGTATCGCCATTGGGCATGCGCACTTCATCCGGCTCATCCACGCCCGTGCTGGAAGTGAACAGCGAGACGCTGCGCGCAATCCCGCGCCGCGTGAGCGGACGCTTGGCGGCGGAGGCGGCTGCCAGTGCGGCAGTAATGCCGGGGACGATTTCGTAAGGGATGTGGTTGGCTTCAAGCGCCCGCATCTCTTCATCGGCACGGCCGAAGAGCATGGGGTCGCCGCCTTTGAGGCGCACCACGCGGCGGTACTGCTGCGCGGCTTCGACCAGCTTCTGGTTGATCACCGGCTGGGCCGTGGAGCGCTGGCCGCTGCGCTTGCCGACCGACACCTGCACGGCTTGCGGGCACAGGGCCAGGATCTCTTCTGTGACCAGGGCATCGTGCAGCACGATGTCGGCTTGCGCCAGCAGGCGTGCGGCGCGTACCGTCAACAGGTCAGCGGCCCCGGGGCCGGAGCCGATCAGCCACACCATGCCCGGATGCTCCGGGCTGGGGGCGGGTGAATCGGAAGAAGGTGAAGTCGCTGCCTGTTGGGTGGCCATGGCCTGGTCGAAGAGACGATTGCGGATCGAAGGAAATTCAGTCGATCCGAATCATACCAGCGGCCACCGTCTGGTGGCTCACTTCGTCGATCAGGATGAAGGCACCGGTGGCACGGATGTCCTGGTAGGCATCGGCCGCGATGGGCTGCTGCACGTTCACGCTGATGCGGGCGATGTCATTGAGCTTGAGCGTATCGGCGGGACGGCGTTCCTGGGTGTTGATGTCCAGCAGCGTATCGACCTTGGCCACGCGCGCCGCCACCTGCTTGGTGGTGTGCTTGAGCCAGTACTTGCGGCGCAGGTCCAGCGGTTCTTCGGAGAGCCAGCACACATCCGCGTTGACAGTCTTCAGGATGGTGGAGGGCTGTGCCTCGGCGGCCAGCAGGTCGCCGCGCGAGATGTCCAGATATTCGTCCAGCAGGAGGGTCACTGACTGGCCGGCCGTGGCCGATTCCAGTGAACCGTCCAGGGTCTGGATGTCCTTGACGGTGGCGCTCTGGCCGCTGGGCAGCACTACCAGCTTGTCACCCTTGGCCACCTTGCCGGCTTCGATGCGGCCCATGTAGCCACGGAAGTCATTGGCTTCATGGCCGTTGTGGCGCGCCACCAGCTGCACCGGGAAGCGGAAGGCTTCCTCGTGCGCATCTTCATACACCGACAGCGACTCCAGCAGGGTGATCAGCGTCGGACCCTGGTACCAGGGCATGCGCGCGCTGGCCTCCACCACGTTGTCGCCGGCCAGCGCCGACAGCGGGATGGCGTGCACATCCTTCAAGCCCAGTTGCTGCGCGAATTGCTGGTAAGCACCGACGATGCGTTCATAGACGGTCTGGTCGTAGTCCACCAGGTCCATCTTGTTGACGGCCACGATCACGTGCTGGATCTGCAGCAGGTGGGCGATGGTGGAGTGGCGCTTGGTCTGGGTCAGCAGTTCCACGCTGCCATCGTCGCCCAGCTTCACCTTGGACACGTCCACCAGGATGATCACGGCGTCGGCAGTCGAGGCACCGGTCACCATGTTGCGGGTGTACTGCTCATGGCCCGGGGTGTCGGCGATGATGAACTTGCGCTTGGGAGTGGCAAAGTAGCGATAGGCCACGTCGATGGTGATGCCTTGCTCGCGCTCGGCTTCCAGGCCATCGGTGAGCAGCGACAGGTCGACCGTGTCGCCCACGGTACGCTTGTGCTTGGCGCGCGAAATGGCATCGAGCTGGTCGGCGAAAATGCCCTTGCTGTCGAACAGCAGGCGGCCGATCAGGGTGCTCTTGCCATCGTCCACGGAACCGGCGGTGATGAAGCGCAGCAGGCCGCGTTCGTGCGGTTGCGCGGAGGCCTGGGCCAGTTGTGCTTGGGTTGCGGCGGCGTTCATCAGAAATATCCTTCCTTCTTGCGTTTTTCCATCGAGGCTTCGGACGTCTGGTCGTCCATGCGGGTCGCGCCGCGCTCGGTAATCTGGGTCACTGCGGTCTCGGCGATGATGGCTTCCACGGAAGCGGCATCGGAAGACACCGGGCAGGTGCAGGAGATGTCGCCCACGGTGCGGAAGCGCACGACCTGCTTCTCCACGGTCTCGCCTTCGCGCGCCGGGGTGAGGTCGGTGAGCGGCACCAAGAGGCCATTGCGCGGAATCACCTCGCGCTCATGGGCAAAGTAGATCGAGGGCAGGGCCAGCTTTTCGCGGGCGATGTACTGCCACACGTCCAGTTCGGTCCAGTTCGAGATGGGGAAGACGCGCATGTTCTCACCCGGATGCACGCGGGTGTTATACAGGTCCCACAGCTCGGGGCGCTGGGCCTTGGGGTTCCATTGGCCGAATTCGTCGCGGAAGGAAAAGATGCGTTCCTTGGCGCGGGCCTTTTCTTCATCACGGCGCGCGCCGCCGATACAGGCGTCGAACTTGAATTCTTCGATGGTTTCCAGCAGCGTCACGGCTTGCGCGGCGTTGCGCGAATCGGTTTGCGGGTTGCGCAGGCGCACGGTGCCGCGCTTGATCGAATCTTCCACCGAACGCACCACCAGGCGCTCGCCCAGTTCAGCGGCGCGGCGGTCACGGAATTCGATGACTTCCGGGAAGTTGTGGCCGGTGTCGATGTGCACCAGCGGGAAGGGGAACTTGCCGGGACGGAAGGCTTTCTCGGCGATGCGCAGCAGCACCACCGAGTCCTTGCCGCCGGAGAACAGCAGCGCCGGGTTGCTGCACTCGGCCGCGACCTCGCGCATGATGTGGATGGCTTCCGATTCCAGCCAGTCGAGGTGACGGTTGCTGGCGTTGTCCAAAAAGAGGGTGTCTACCGCAGTGTTCATGCCGGACCTTCCGATGCGTTGCTTGTTGTTGCTTTGATTGAATTCTGGTTCAGCTCGCCGCATGCGCCTTGATGCGCACCAGCTTGCCGTCGACCACGTGCAGGCCGCATTCCTTGGAGTCGGGGTTCTCCCACCACCAGCGGCCGGCGCGGATATCTTCACCGGGCTGGATGGCGCGGGTACAGGGCTCGCAGCCAATGGACGGGTAACCCTGGTCGTGCAGCGGGTTGTAGGGCACGTCGTTGGTGCGGATGTAGTCCCACACGTCCTGTTCCGACCAGTCGGCCAGGGGGTTGAACTTCTCCATGCCGTGGGCTTCGTCCCGTTCCTGCACGTGCAGCTCGGCCCGCGTAACCGATTGCGCGCGGCGCTGGCCGGTGACCCACGAGGCCTTGCCCTGCAGGGCGCGATTGAGCGGCTCCATCTTGCGGATGTGGCAGCACTCCTTGCGCAGTTCCACGCTGTCGTAGAAGGCGTTGGCGCCGTGCTTCTGCACGTAGGCTTCCACCGCCTCAGGCTGGGGACGATAGGGCGCGACCTCGTAATCGTAGGTCTCGCGGATGCGGTCCAGCATGCCTACGGTTTCCTTGTGCAGGCGGCCGGTTTCCAGGGTGAAGATGCTGATGCGATCCTGCAGCTGGCCGCGCAGGATCAGGTCGGTCAGCACCATGTCTTCGGCCGCCAGGCTGGAGGCCAGCGCCGCCGGGGCGTACTCGGCGGCGATGCGTTCCAGCCTGGCCTGGGTCTTGGCGATGAGTTCTTGCAAGCCTGGGGTAGCCATGGGCTGTCCTTCCTTCTTCACGATCGCGCCTCAGTCGGCGGTTTGCACGGTTTCGCGCTTGACGCGGCGGAACAGCGGGTTCTTCTCGTCCCAGGAGGTTTGGTACTTTTCGGAGAAGTCGGTCAGGCCCTTGACGGCGTCGTGGATGTTCTTGTCGGCACGCACGGCGAAGGCGTCGAAGCCCACGCGCTGCATGTAGAACAGCTGGTCGCGCAGCACGTCGCCGATGGCGCGCAGCTCGCCGGTGTAGCCCAGGCGGGCACGCAGGTTGTAAGCGATGGAATAGCCACGGCCATCGGCGAACTTGGGGAAGTCCACGGCGACGACCTTGAAGCTGTCCAGCTGGCCCTTCAGTTCTTCCGGACGTTCATCGCTGGCCAGCCAGACGCCGATCTCGGCGCGCGACTTCAGGGCCTCGCCCTGGGCCTGCCATACCTTCAGCGGCACGATCACGCGGCCTTGCGGCACGGTCACGGTGTCTGCGGTCTCACCTTCAGCCAGGCGCAGGACGGTCCAGTCGTCGCTGACGACGGTCTTGTTCTTGATGATTTCAGGCATTTGCGTCTTCTCCTGCGACATACTCGGCCGAACGGATCGGCGTTGCGTAAACGAATTCCTTGAACGGGGTCACACCGATGCGGCGCACGGTGTCGATGAAGCGTTCTTCCTCGGTGCGCTGCTTGACGTACACCTGCAGCAGGCGGTCGATCACGGTCGGCATCTGGGTGGCCGAGAACGAGGGGCCGATGATCTTGCCGATCGAGGACTCGTTGCCCTGGGCGCCGCCCAGCGACACCTGGTACCACTCGGAACCATCCTTGTCCACGCCCAAGATGCCGATGTTGCCCACGTGGTGGTGGCCGCAGGCGTTGATGCAACCGGAGATGTTCAGTTCGATGTCGCCGATGTCATGCTGGAAGTCGATGTTCTCGAACTTCTCGGCAATGGCCTGGGCGATCGGGATCGACTTGGCATTGGCCAGCGAGCAGAAATCGCCGCCGGGGCAGCAGATGATGTCGGTCAGCAGGCCGATGTTGGGCGTCGCCAGTCCATGCGACTTGGCGGCCTTCCACAGGGCATACAGGTCGGATTGCTTGACGTCGGCCAGCACCAGGTTCTGTTCGTGGGTCACGCGCAGTTCGCCGAAGCTGTATTGATCAGCCAGGTCGGCCACGAAGTTCATCTGGTCGGCAGTGATGTCGCCCGGGGGCACGCCCGGCTTTTTCAGCGACAGGATCACGGCGGCATAGCCGGCCTGCTTGTGCGCCTTGACGTTGCGCTTGATCCAGTTGGCGAAGCCACGGTCTTCGGCCTTCAGGCGTTCGTATTCCGCATCCATGGCCGGCAGCGTTTCGTAGGCCGGATCGGTGAAGAACTTGGCCACGCGCTGCAGTTCTTCTTCGGTCAGGGTGGAAGGGCCATCCTTGATCTCGGCCCATTCTTCTTCCACCTGGCGCGCGAACTCCTCGGGGCCGATGGCCTTGACCAGGATCTTGATGCGCGCCTTGTACATGTTGTCGCGGCGGCCGTACTGGTTGTAGACGCGCAGGATCGCTTCCAGATAGGACATGGCGTGCTTCCAGGGCAGGAAGTCACGGATCACGCTGCCCAGGATGGGGGTGCGGCCCATGCCGCCGCCCACCAGCACGCGGAAGCCGACTTCGCCGGCTTCGTTCTTGATGACGTGCAGGCCGATGTCATGTACTGCGGTCGCGGCGCGGTCTTCGGCAGCGCCGCTGATGGCGATCTTGAACTTGCGCGGCAGGTAGGCGAACTCGGGGTGGAAGGTGCTCCACTCGCGGATCAGTTCGGCGTAGGGGCGCGGATCGACGATTTCGTCGGCGGCCACGCCGGCCAGTTCGTCCGAGGTGGTGTTGCGAATGCAGTTGCCGGAAGTCTGGATGGCGTGCATTTCCACGCTGGCCAGCTGTTCCAGGATTTCAGGCGACTCTTCCAGCTTGATCCAGTTGAACTGGATGTTCTGGCGGGTGGTGAAGTGACCATAGCCGCGGTCGTACTTGACGGCGATCTCGGCGAACTTGCGCAGTTGATTGGAGGCCAGCATGCCGTAGGGAATGGCGATGCGCAGCATGTAGGCATGGCGTTGCAGGTAGAGCCCGTTCTGCAGACGCAGGATGCGGAATTCGTCTTCGGCCAGCTCATCGGACAGGCGCCGACGCACCTGGTCCCGGTATTGTGCGACTCGCTCTTTGACGATCAGGTGATCGTATTGGTCATAGCGGTACATCTTGTCTTCCCTGTTAACGTCTTATGGGCGACCGGATCAGGGTGCGCCCGATTGAAAATGAGCCTACCAAATCAGCTTGACTGCAACGCTCGTCAGCGTAATGGCCAGCAGGCCGCGCAAGAATTTCTCCGGCACCGCTCGCGCAGCGAGCGATCCGATGGTGATGCCCGGCACCGATCCCAGCAACAAGGTCGCCAGCAGTTCCCAGTTGATCGAACCCAGCCACCAGTGGCCCAGCGCCGCAATCGCGGTCAGCGGCACGGCATAGGCAATGTCGGTGCCGGCAATCTCCGCCGGAGACAGGCGAGGATACAGCAACACGAGTAAGGTGGCGCCGACGGCACCGGCACCGATGGAAGAAATCGTCACCAGCGTGCCCAGCAGGGCACCGGCGGCGATGGTGGCGTTGGCGAGCGTGGCACCCTGCAGCTGGCGTTGCGGATGGGCATTGAGCCAGGCTTGCATGCGTGCGCGGAACAGCAGGGCCACCACGGTCAGGAACACCGAGATCGCAATCGAATAGCGGATGGTCAGCGCAATGCCGTCGCTGACGGCACCGAAGTGCTTGAGCAGCAGGGTGGTCACGAGCGCAGCGGGCAGGGCGCCATAGGACAGGCGGCGCACCACCTCCCAGCGCACTGTACCCTTGAAACGATGGGCCAGGGTGCCGGCGGTCTTGGTGGCGGAGGCGAACGCCAGGTCGGTGCCCACCGCCACCGAGGGATGAATGCCGAACAGCAAGGTCAACAGCGGTGTCATGAGCGAGCCGCCACCGACCCCGGTCAGTCCGACCAGCAGTCCAACGGCAAATCCGCTTACTACATAAGAAACAGTCATAACACCTCGCCCATTAGTCTGCGAATCGTAATAAACTTATGTTTCAAACCAAACTACATAGTATTTATTTGCTTATATACGCCTTTGGCATATGGAAATGCGCCAAACGAGGCAGGTAAGGCCGGTGAGGCCGGCAAGGCAGGCGCGGTGCGCCGCCATACCAGGTAGAAGCGAAGGAATTCCCTCATGAATCTTCATCAATTCCGTTTCGTTCGTGAAGCGGTAAGGCAGAACTTCAACCTCACGGAGGCCGCCAAGGCTCTGTATACCTCGCAGCCCGGGGTCTCCAAGGCCATCATCGAGCTGGAGGAGGAGCTGGGCGTGGACATCTTCACGCGCCACGGCAAGCGTATTCGCGGCCTGACCGAGCCGGGCCGCGCGGTGCTGCGCTCGGTCGAGCTGATCATGCAGGAAGTGGATGGCCTCAAACGTATCGGCAAGGAATTCGCCGCCCATGACAGCGGCAGTTTCACCATCGCCACCACCCACACCCAGGCGCGCTATGCGCTGCCCAAGGTGGTGCAGGCCTTCACCCAGAAGTATCCGAAAGTGCATCTTTCATTGCTGCAGGGCAATCCCAAGCAAATCACCGAGATGGTGCGCAACGACCAGGCAGACATCGCCATCGCCACCGAGGCGCTGGCCTCAGGCGAGGGATTGGTCTCGCTGCCTTGTTATCAGTGGGAGCATGTGGTGGTGGTGCCGCCGGATCACCCCTTGCTGCAGTCCAGAAGCCTGACGCTGGAAGAGATTGCCGGCAATCCCCTGATTACCTACGATTCCGCTTTCAGCGGCCGCAGCAAGATCGACCATGCCTTCTCGCTGCGCCAGTTGAAGCCTGACGTGGTGCTGGAAGCCATCGATGCCGACGTCATCAAGACCTACGTGGAGCTGGGCATGGGCGTGGGCATCATCGCCGGCATCGCCTTCGATGCCGAGCGTGACCGTGGCTTGCGGGCCATTCCGGCCGGCCACCTGTTCGGCACCAATGTCTCGCGGGTGGCCTTGAAGCAAGGGGCGTATTTGCGGGGATATGTCTATACCTTCATTGAATTGCTGGCACCGACCCTCAATCGCAAGCTGATTGCGCAGGTCATGGAAGGCGAGAAGGACATGTATGAACTTTAAGGCGTAAGGCCCGGCGCCGAGCAGTGCGCCAGGCCTGAAACAAAACGGCCGGATCCTTGCAGATCCGGCCGTTTGCGTTTGCAGCGCTGGGCGGCAATCTTATGCCACCGCCGTGCGTTCCAGGTCGCGGCAGCCATCCAGCAGGAAGGACAGGCCCACCACGAGCACCAGTTCACCTTCGGCCGAACGGGCCGTACCGGTGATGCCGGCAGTGTGGATCGCGGTCAGCGGCTTGATCACGAGATCGGCCGTGCCTTCCACCGATTCCACGCCCAGGATGTAGGGGTGGGGAACCGCCATGACGATACCCACTCGCTCATTGCCCGGCTCGTAGCCCAGCACGCCGGCCAGCGAATTGACCGGCAGCGGACGGCCCTGGTCGCGCAGCACCGGTGCGCCACCGACTTCGTCGAAGGTTTCCGGCAGCTCGACCACGCGCTCCACCACCGCCATCGGCAGGGCCAGCGGAGCACCGGCGCAGCGCACCAGCATGGTCGGGATGATCGACAGTTCGATGGGCAGGCGGATCGAGAACTTGGTGCCCTTGCCGATGGTGGATTCGATGCGGATGGTGCCGCGATGCTTTTCCACCGCCGTCTTGACCACGTCCATGCCCACGCCGCGTCCGGAGACGCTGGAGGCCACTTCCTTGGTGGAGAAACCGGGCAGGAACACCAGCTGCAAGGCTTCGTCGGAGGTCAGCGCCTGGTGTTCGTTGATCAGGCCCTTGGCCAGCGCCTTGTTGCGCAGCATGTCCGGGTCCATGCCCTTGCCGTCATCGAAGACTTCGATCATGACGCTGCTGCCGGCCTGCCAGGCGTTGAGCGAAATGGTCGCCTTGTTGGGCTTGCCGGCGGCGGCGCGGTCCACTTCGATACCGTGGTCCAGCGAGTTGCGCAGCATGTGCACCAGCGGGTCGTAGAGGCTGTCCACCACCACGCGGTCGACTTCGGTTTCGGCACCGGTGATGACCAGGTCGACGTCCTTGCCGAGGTCCTTGGCCAGTTCGCGCACCAGTCGGGGGAATTTCTGGAACAGGCGGCCGACCGGCTGCATGCGCGTGGACAGCGTGGCGCGTTGCAGTTCGCTGGAGTAGCGCGAGGCGCGGCCCAGGGTTTCGGCCAGGGTCGACATCAGGGCCGCAGCGGTCCCTTCGAACTTGAACTGCTGCAGCTTTTCCAGCAGCACGGCAGCCTGGTTGGCGGCCTGCACCGATTCGCCGGCCACTTCCAGCAGGGCGTCCAGCTTGACGGCATCGATACGGATGCTTTCTTCCTTGGCGCCGCCAGGGGAATCGGTGGCGCGGCGATTCTGCTGTACCGGCGCGGCGGCCTTGGGCTCGCCATCGGCTGCGGGCGCGGCAGGCGCGGCAGCAGCGGGTGCCGCTGCGGCGGCAGCCACCGGGGCCGCCTCGGCGCTACCCTCCGCGACCGGCGCGGCAGCCGCACCGGGCACCAGGGCCTGGTAGAGGGCGGGCCAGTCCAGTTCGCCATTCTTCATCACGCTGGCACTGCCATCGACGCTGACGGCGGCCACTGCAGCGGCGGCTGCGGGCGCGGCCACCGGTGCTGCGGCTGCCGGGGCAGGCGCTGCTGCCGCTGCTGCCGCTGGGGCAGGGGCCGGCGTGGATTCGCTCTTGCCTTCGATGGCCTGGGTCAGGATGTCCTTCAGTTCGGCCGGCATGGAGGCCAGGCTGTCGGGTGCGGCACCGTTGGACAATTCGGTCAACTGGTCGGCCACGAAGCCGCTGGCCTGCAGCGCCGCTTCGATGGCCAGCGGCGTGACCGGGGCCTTGCCGGTGCGCAGCGCATCGAACAGGTTTTCGGTCAGGTGGCAGGCCGACACCATGGCCGGCAGGTTCACGAACCCGGCGCCACCCTTGATGGTGTGGAATGCGCGGAAGACCGCGTTGAGGATTTCAAGGTCATCAGGATGTCGTTCCAGCGTCAGCAGGTGCTCTTCCACGTTGGTGGCGAGATCCAACGCTTCAACGACAAAATCCTTGAGCATTTCGTCATCCATTAGAACCCCAGGCTATCGAGTAAGTCGTCCACATCGTCCTGACCCATGGCGGTGCCGCCCACGGAGGGGCCATTCATCAGGGTTACCGGTTTTTCCGCATCGATCTGCGCCTTGACTTCCGGCGGTGCATTGTCGCGCAGCAGTTGCGCCAGCTCGCGCTCGGCGGAAGCGGTGATGGCCACGATCTTCTTGATCAACTGGCCGGTGATGTCCTGGAAGTCCTGGGCCATCATGATTTCCAGCATGCGCGCCTTTTCCGCCTCGGTCGATTCCATCACCGAATTGGAGAACTTCTGCGAGTCGCCCGCCAGTGCCTTGAATTCCTCGATGTTCATCTGGCCGGCATACAGCTTGGTCCAGCGCGCGTTGATGTCCTTGGCTTGCTCCTGCAGGCGGTCTTGGGCCGGCATGCCGGAGTCCAATGCATTGAGCACCTTGTTGGCGGCCTGCTCGGTGAGGGTGGCGATGTGTTCCAGACGGCTCTGGGCGTCGCCGATCTGCTCGGCCACGTCGGTCAGCGAGCGGTCGTAGCCGAGTTCGCGCATGGAGTCGTGCAGCAGGCGCACGATACCGCCCAGGCGTTCGTACATGGGCTTGTCGCTCTGGTCCTCCTGTTCGCCTGCAGCCGCTTCTTCGGTGCCGGCGGCGGCGGGGGCGGCGGCAGCGGCAGCCGGTTCGGCAGTCATGCCCGGTAGCGTCTGCGAGGAAATTTCGTCAAACAATGCTTCCAGATCAACGTCGTCGCTCATGATTACTGATTCTCCCAACAAAGGTGTGCGCTCGTCGGCGCACTGCTGTGCAAAGTTGCCCGTAGGCGGATCTAATGCGTCGTTCCGGGAGGCACAGCCACTACCACCGCCCCGATATCAGACAGATATCGGCAGCCAGAGGCAGTCTCTGAAGGCCCGCAGACCACGACAACGTTCAGGATGACAGTGAGGCCGGCCGACCACGCAAGGGTCCGCCGGTCGACGATGCCATGGCGCCGAGTATAGGACCGCTTGGCGTGATCTCATCGGCCAAACAGCGAGTGAAATCCCCCATTTGTTTCAATTTTTCGGCCCCACCACAAAAAATTGGCAAGAACCGCGATTCAAATGTTTTTTGATAGAAAAATCGAATTTTTTCTATATATCACTGCTGAGGATGGATTTTATCCGGCTTTTTCCTGAAAGCAATTGCGGCTGTCCCGCTTGTGCTGATTTACATCATCTGGGTGCTGCGGCTTGTGGCGTGTACGCCGCACGCCTACAATGGCGCGGTTTTGGTGCCCGCCGGCGTGTCCTCGCCGGCAGTTAAACGGGAAACACGCGCCAGGCCGCCTGCAGCCAGCAGGGCGGTCAGCCAAGGTGTACTGCCCCCGCAACGGTAACCAGGTGCCGGCGACGATGTGACGATGCGTCACGTCTCGCCGGCGAGACCTCTTCCACGCCACTGTGTTTTTGCGCGAACGTTCACTTCGCCACATGGGAAGGCCGATGGTCATGCCTGCAGTCCGGAGACCGGCCAGAACAGGAGGAGCCCGCACAACCAATACTGGTGCGGTTTTCCGTTGATTGCGGCCCGCGGGGAGGCAGGCTGCACAGATTCTTGACCTGATTTTTCATGCATATCGCTTATTTCCAGGCCCGCTGTGGCGGTCCTCGCCCCCGTATTGCCCTGCGCACTGCCAGTGCGCTGATTCTTTCGGCTTTCGCTGCGTCGACCCACGCCGCCGATACCAGCCAGCCGCTGTCGGCGGTAGTGGTCTCGGCCTCGCGCTTCCCCAATGATCCGGCATTCCCGCCGGTCGCTGCCACCGTCATCACCGCCGAGCAGATCCGCGAAGCCGGCATCGACAACGCCAACGAAGCCATCCGCAAGCTGGGCGGCGTCTACGGGCGCCAGAGCCTGTCCGGCCCGCGCGACTTCCCGCTGGACCTGCGCGGCTTCGGCACCAATGGCGACCAGAACATGGTGGTGCTGGTCGATGGCGTGCGCATTTCCGAGAATGAACTGGCCACGCCGCTGCTGTCGGCGATCCCCATCGAGACCATCGAGCGCATCGAGATCGTGCGCGGCGGCAGCAGCGTGCTGTATGGCAGCGGCGCTACCGGCGGCACCATCCAGATCATCACGCGCCGCCCGCAGGCCAATACCGTGCGCGGAACCGTGATCGGCGAAGTCGGCAGCAACGGTCAGCGCGCCGGCCGGGCAGCGGTTTCGCGCGGCTGGGACAACATGTCCATCGACGCCAGCTATGCCAAGTCGCATGCCGACAACTGGCGCGACAACAGCAAGTCCGATCAGGAAAATTTCAGTACCACGGTGCAGTGGTTCGCCAGCGACTGGCGCTTCGGCCTGCGCGCCAACTTGTCGCGCGCCGATTTCGGCCTGCCGGGCAGCCTGAGCCAGGCGCAATATGACGCCAATGCGCGCCAGACCAGCAAGCCGCTGGATCACGGCTCCTATGACAATGACAGCATCACCGCCTTTCTGGAGCGCCGCTTCGGTGCCTTCGACGTGGCGGCCGAGCTGTCGCATCGGGAGAAGATTTCGCGCTCCACCTATGTCAGCAGCGGCTCCACCGCGCAAGCCAACATCCGGACCACCCAGTTCTCGCCGCGCCTGCGTCACGTGCTCGACAGCGGCCTGTGGAAGAACGAAGCCATTGCCGGTGTGGACCTGGCCGAATGGAGTTCGGCCACCAATGCCAGCTATGGCAACAGCGATGCCTCCCAGCATTCGAAGGCGCTGTACCTGCGCGATGAAATCGAGTTTGACCGCAACGCTCGCCTCGCTGCCGGCGTGCGCCGCGAGCAGTTCACCCAGCAGAGCGATTCCGGCGCCTATGGCCGCACCAGCGCCGTCAATGCCTGGGATCTGCAAGCCAGCTATGCGCCGCTGCCGCTGCTGCGCGGCTTCGTCAAGACCGGCCAGAGCTATCGCCTGGCAACTGCCGACGAGAACGGCTTCACGGCCTTGCCCAGCGGCGCGGTCCTGAAACCGCAGGTCTCGCATGACCTGGAACTGGGCGCGACCCTGGGCCATACGGCGCGCCAGGTGACGCTGCGCTGGTTCCGCCATCGCGTGCGCGACGAGCTGTATTATGACCCGACCGCCAACGGTGGCTTCGGAGCCAACAGCAACCTGGCACCGACCCGCCATCAGGGCGTGGAACTGGAAGGCCGTGTGCAGCTGACCGAGACCCTGGGCTGGAGTGCCACCTACCAGCACATCAATGCGCGTTTCGAGGAAGGCGACAATAGTGGCAAGCAACTGGCGCTGGTGCCGGCCAATACGCTGTCGACCCGCCTGAACTGGAAGTCCGGACAGCAAAGCGCCGACGTCGGTGCACGCTGGGTGGACCGCCAGCGCATGGGCAACGACTTCGCCAACACCTGCGCGCGCATGCCTTCGTTCACTACCTTCGATGCGCGGTATGCGGTGCGTGTCAGCGCCTGGGAATTTGCCGTCACGGGGACCAATCTGGCTGATCGCAAGTATTACTCGCAGGCCTATGACTGCAGTGGCGGGGCGGTCTCGGGCATCTATCCGGAGGACGGACGGGCCCTGAAATTCACCGCCCGCTACGACTTCTGATGCTGACCTGATCCTGGCCCCGATGCGACGTTACCTGCCTGTGCTGTGCACCTTGCTGCTGCTGTCCCTGCTGGCCTTGTCGGCGGCGGTGCTGTGCGGCAGTACTGGCTGTTTGCGTCCTTCGGCCTCCGCCGACCAGGTGGCGATGCTGTTGTCGCTGCGCGTGCCACGCGCGCTGACCGCCTTTGCCGTGGGCGGCGCGCTGGCCCTGTCGGGGGCGCTGATGCAGGTACTGTTGCGCAATCCGCTGGCCGATCCCTATGTATTGGGCTTGTCGGGCGGTTCGGCGGCCGGGGCCTTGCTGGCCATGCTGGCAGCCCTGCGGCTGGGCTGGCCGGTACAGGCCGTCACCGCACCCGGCGCCTTGCTGGGCGCGGGGCTGGCGATGCTGCTGCTGTTCGGGCTGGTGCGCCCCTCGCTGCGGCATCTGGCGGTGTCTCCCTTGTTGTCCAGCCAGCACCTGTTGCTGACGGGTGTGATGCTGGCAGCGGGTTTCGGCGCGCTGATTTCGCTGGCGCTGTCGATTGCGCCGGATGCGCAGTTGCGCGGCATGGTGTTCTGGCTGATCGGCGACCTCGACGATGCGCGCCTGCTGCCGTTGATGGCACCGGTGTTGCTGCTGGCATTGCTGTGGAGCTGGCGTCATGCGCCCTCGCTCAATCTGCTGGCACGCGGCGATGCCTTTGCGCAGTTGCTGGGCGTGCCGGTGATGCGCCTGCGGGTGATGCTGCTGTGTGTGGCGGCCGCGTGCACGGCCAACGCCGTGGCGATGGCAGGGACCATCGGCTTCGTCGGACTGGTGGTGCCGCATGGCTTGCGCCTGCTGGTTGGCAATGACCAGCGCCTGCTGCTGCCGGCCTGTGTCCTGGGCGGCGGGGCCATGCTGACGCTGGCGGATTTGCTGGCGCGTACCGTGGCCGCACCGGTGCAACTGCCGGTGGGAGTGATCACGGCACTGGTGGGCGTGCCAATGTTCCTGTGGCTGCTGGCGCGGAGCCGCCCATGACGAATATGACGCATTCTTCAGTGCCCGTTCTGCAGACCCGCCAGCTGGCGGTGTGCGCGGGTGAGCGTGTCCTGCTGCAGGCGCTGGACTGGCAGGTGCGCGCGGGTGAATTCTGGTGCGTGCTGGGGCGCAACGGGGTCGGCAAAAGCAGCCTGCTGCATGTACTGGCCGGCTTGCAGGCGGCGCATGCCGGCGAGGTTCTGCTGCAGGGAAGGGCGCTGTCGTCCTTTTCGCCGTCGCAACTGGCCTTGCAGCGCGGCCTGCTGTTGCAACATCAACAGGATGCGTTTTCGCTGCCGGTGCTGGATGCCGTCATGGCGGGCCGCTTTGCCCATGGCGATGGCTGGGGCGGGCCTGAGAAGGACAGCGCGCTGGCCTTGTCCGCCCTCGGACAGGTCGGCCTGTCCGGCTTGGCGGGGCAGGATCTGTTGCGGCTGTCCGGCGGGGAGCGCCAGCGCGTGGCGCTGGCGACCTTGCTGGTGCAGGCTCCCGCGCTCTGTCTGCTGGATGAGCCGACCTCGCATCAGGATATCGCGGCCCAATTGCAGGTAATGCAATTGCTGCAGGAATGGGCGCAGGAGGGCAGGGCCGTGGTAGCCAGTTGTCACGATATCAATCTGGCGCGGCGCTTTGCCTCGCATATCCTGCTGCTCGACGGCAGCACCGCGCACGGCGGCACCGCGGAAGCCATCCTGCAGCCTGCAGCGCTGGAGGCGGCGTATGGATGCCGCTTCTTCCCGGTCGCGAGCCCGGACGGTGTGGTGTTCGTGGCGAGCCAGGGTGAGCAGGAGAAGCGCAGGGTTTGAAGGAAGCTTCGTATTCTCATCTGCTGATATGTTGTTTTTCAACAAAAGAGCTCAAAAAATCAACAGAAAACTCTTTACCAATATTTACGAATTCTCGCCTCCCGATATAATTGCCGCCGGGGAAAAACCCTGACGAAGTACTGACAATTATTTAGGGATATCAGGAATGAAAAAGAATATCGCATCAGCAGTTACAGCAATCGCAGCAATGATGGCCGCCGGTTCGGTGGCAGCGCAGACCGTTGACAGCGGCGTGTACATCGGCCTGGAAGGCGGCGTCGCCACCATCAGCAGCATCGCTACCCCGACCAACGGCGTGAAGACCTCCGAAACCAACGAAACCGGTGCCCTGCGCGCCCTGGTTGGTTATCAGATCAACAAGAACTTCGCGATCGAACTGGGTTACTTCGCCACCGACGACTTCAAGCAAGACGGTACCAACCGCACCGGTACCGTGCGTTACAACGTCAAGGCTGACGTCAAGGGCGCCGATCTGTCCGTGATCTACAAGTTCACCGAATTCGTGCCGGGCCTGTACCTGAAGGCGGGTGCGACCCGCTCCAAGGTTTCCCTGGAACTGAGCCAGCCGTCCGGCACGAGCTCCTTCTCGCAAACCGGTACCGGTTACCTGTACGGCCTGGGCTATGAGTTCGCCGTGGCGAAGAACGTTGGCATCAACGTTGGCTACACCCGCTTCGAAAAGCTGGGTGGCGAAAGCGACAACAAGATGAATCTGTACTCGGCTGGCGTGAAGTACAAGTTCTAAGTTTTACCTGCAGTTTTGCGGGTCTTGAAATCCCTCCCTGGTGGAGGGATTTTTTTCGTTCGCATGCAGCGTGCAGGCACCCATGCCAGCCCCCGTGGCGACTTGTATTTTTCGCTTGCATTTCATTCGATTTCGAGCGGGCCTTCGCTATTCATTGAGGAAAATACACATTTTTCTCGCATTCGGATGACTTCTCCCTATCAGCTCCTATGATCGCGCCCGGCTTGGCACAGCACCTCCGTGCTACGTCAGGAGCTCGCTCCCGAGGGCAGCAGCACACGCCTTCGGGATTGCAACGATTCGATCAACTTCGTGGGAGATATGCAGATGAAGGTAATCCATTTAATCGCCGCCACTGCGGCATTGGCTATGTCGACCGTGGGCTTTGCGCAGGAGTCCAGGCCGGCGACCGGCATCTATGTCGGTCTGGAAGGCGGCTCGGTCAGCTATGCCGTCAACGACGGCAATGACGGCCCGTCACGAGACGAATATGTCGAAAGCGCCCGGGCCGGTGCCGTGCGGCTGTCCGTCGGCTATCAGTTCACTCCCAATTTTTCCCTGGAATCGGGATATTTCCATCTGGGTGATTTCAAGCGAGAAGAACGCAACGCTGGCCCCTATCGCTGGCATCTGACGGCCAACACCCATGGTTTCGACCTGCTTGCGATCTACAAATTGACCGGGTTCATTCCCGGGCTGTATCTGAAAGGAGGCCTGATGCATTCCCAGGTCTCTCTGGAGGCCGCAGAGGAAGGGCCCTATGCGTACCGCAGATCCACTTCCCACGCGCAGTCCGGTATTGGTTACCAGTTGGGGATCGGCTACGAATATGACCTGACTTCCCGCTTCAGCATCAATGGCGCTTACACCCGTCTGCAGCGTGTGGGCGGTTCCTGGGAGGATGGTGTTTCAGTCAATGCCAATCTCCTGAGCGCTGGCCTGAAATATCGCTTCTGAATACCTTCAGTCTGAAGCCGCACATCCCTCCTCGTGAGGGATGTTTTTATTGAGCGCTTGTTGTTGCTTGCCGTGCCTGATCCAGCTTCCCGCACACTTCCTGCGCCGCCTCCAGCACCCGTGGCCCGGCGCGGTTCAGCCAATCCGCATTGACGGTATGGAGCTGCCTGTCGCGCACGGCTCGCAGGCGGGGAAAGGCCTTCCAGCGCTCCAGCGGCTGGTCGCGCGCATCGCCTGCCGTGAGAATCACTTGAGGATCTGCTGCCAGTACCGCTTCCACACTGACCGTAGGCGCCAGTTGCGGCAGATCGGCGAAGATGTTGCGCCCGCCGCACAGGCGCAGCACCGACGACACCATGTGCTGGCCGTTGAGCGTCATCAGAGGCTGGCTCCAGATCTGATAGAACACGCTCACCGGCGTACGGCCGCGATATTGCGCTTCCAGCTGCTGCCAACGCGCACGGAAGGCAGTCGCCGCCGCTTGGGCGGTGGCCTCGGAACCGGCCAACTGGCCCAGTCGTTCCAGCGAAGTAGCGATCATGCCGAAATCGGCCGGCTGGCTCTCGAAGACGGGAATGTCCAGGCTGCGCAGGCGCGCCAGTTGCAGGGGTTTGTTGCCGCTGTGCCAGGCCACGACCAGATCGGGTTTGAGGCTGGCGATGCGCTCCAGGTCGAGCGCGTTGTAGCCGCCCAGGTTGGGCAGCCGGGCAGCTTGCGGGGGATAGTCGCTGTGATTGCTGACACCGACGATCTGCTCGCCGGCGCCGGCCGCGTACAGCAGTTCGGTAACATGTGGGGCCAGGCTGACGATGCGGCGCGCCGGCTTTAGCAGGGTGACGTTCTGGCCCAGGTCATCCTGGACGGTGATGCTGGCGTGGGCTGCGCCGGCCGCCAGCAATCCGGTGAGGGACAGCAGCCAGGCCGCCAGCGCACGCATGGATCAGATTTCCAGGTTGTCGATCAGGCGCGTGGCACCCAGCTTGGCGGCAGACAGCACGACCAGCGGCGCGCCTTGTTCCATGTCGGCTGCTGAAGGCGGCTGCAGGTCGATGCGCTTGCGCACGGCCACGTAGTCCGGCTTCCAGCCACGGCCGGCCAGGCGTTCCATGGCCAGTTGCTCGACCAGGGCGACGTTGTGCTGGCCGCCGCGCACTTCGTTGGCGACGTCGTTGAGCACCTTGTAGAGCAGCGGTGCTTCGGCGCGTTCTTCGGCCGACAGGTAGCCGTTGCGCGAGGACAGGGCCAGGCCGTCTTCGGCGCGGTAGGTTTCGGCGCCCACGATTTCGGTCGGCAGGGCGAACTGGCGCGCCATGTTGCGCACGATCATCAACTGCTGGTAATCCTTCTTGCCGAAGACGGCGACGCGCGGCTGCACGCAGGAAAACAATTTCATCACCACGGTGGAGACCCCGGTGAAGAAGCCGGGACGGAATTCACCTTCCAGGATGTTGCCCAGGTCATTGGGCGGCTGCACGCGGTATTCCTGCGGTTCCGGGTACATATCCTTTTCGGTGGGGGCGAAGAGGACGTAGACGCCTTCCTTTTCGAGCTTCTCGACGTCGGCCTGGAAGGTGCGGGGATATTTGTCGAAGTCCTCGTTGGGGCCGAACTGCAGGCGGTTCACGAAGATCGAGGCCACCACCGGGTCGCCGTGGGTGCGCGCCAGGCGCATCAGGGACAGATGGCCTTCGTGCAGGTTGCCCATGGTCGCCACGAAGGCGGTGCGCAACTGACCGCGCAGATGGTCGCGGAGTTCTTCGATGGAGGAAATGATTTTCATGCGGATTCTCTGGTTGCGGGCGGACCGTCGCGTGGCTTGTCGCTCAAGCCTGCGCAGCCCGGCCCCGGTTGCCGGTCGGCTGCGCCCGCTCAGCTGGGCGAGTACGACAGTCTGACATAGATGGGCGCGAAGGCTTCGGCCTGGGTGATTTCGATGAGCGTTTCCTTGGCCAGTTCGAGCAGGGCGATGAAGTTGACCACCACCACCGGCACCCCGCGCGAGGGATCGAAGAGGTCCGAGAACTCGACGAAACGCGCCGACTGCAAACGCCGCAAGATGCCCGTCATGTGCTCGCGCACCGACAGTTCTTCGCGGCTGATGTGGTGATGCTGGGTCAGCTTGGCGCGCTTGAGGATATCGGCCCAGACCGCCTTGAGGTCGTCGATGTCGACCTCGGGCCAGCGCGTGACCACGGTCTGCTCGATGTGGACCTGGGTGCGCACGTAGTCGCGGCCGACTTGCGGCAGCTGGTCCAGCTCCTGGGCGGCCAGCTTGATCTGTTCATATTCCAGCAGGCGGCGCACCAGCTCGGCGCGCGGATCTTCCGGCTCCTCGCCGGGCTCGGCCTTCTTGGCCGGCAGCAGCATGCGCGACTTGATCTCGATGAGCATGGCGGCCATCAGCAGGTACTCGGCGGCCAGTTCCAGGTTCTGCTTGCGGATCTGCTCGACGTATTCCAGGTATTGCGCGGTGACTTGCGCCAGCGGAATGTCGAGGATGTTGAAGTTCTGCTTGCGAATCAGGTACAGCAGCAGGTCCAGCGGACCCTGGAAGGCTTCCAGGAAGACTTCCAGCGCATCCGGCGGGATGTAGAGGTCATTGGGCAGCTGGAACAGCGGTTCTCCGTACAGGCGTGCCAATGCCACGCCGTCGATCACGTCGGGCGTGGTGTCCTGCTGGCCTGCGGGGGTGATGTCGATGGCGTCGGCGCTGGGTTCCGCGCCGGGCTGGCCGGCGGGGTCCAGGCCACCTGCTTGAACCGTCATGCGAACAGCTTAGTGGCTCTGGTAGACGTAGGGCTGCTGGGCCACGCGCGAAGCCTTGTCACGGGCGGACTTGTCCAGGTCCAGCGGTTCCTTGTCCCACAGCAGGGCGCGGCCGGCGCGTTGGGACTCTTCCAGCTTCGGGTTCTTCGTCTTCAGTTCGTCGATGAACTGGGTGATTTCAGATACGTAGGTGGTCTTTTTTCCGAAGAGCATGATATTTTCAGGCCAAATGTTACACAGAAGCCGTATTTTACCTTGTCTTCATCAGGGATAATCAACTACCTATGCGTGAACCCATCTTCACCCGCCTGCGTCGCCACGCCGGTCATTTCGGCGCTTTGCTTGTCGCTCTGGCCATGTTTGGCTGCGACCGCAATGGCAATCCCATCGAGGAGTTCGGTTTGGACAAGCTGCAAAAGGGTGTTTCCAGCGAAGCCGACGTGCGCGGCGTAATGGGCCAGCCCGATACCGTCTGGGAAGACGGGGGCGGGGCCAAGACCCTGGAATACCCCAAGGGACCGGAAGGCATCCGGACCTGGATGTTCCGTATCGGGGCCTCCGGTACGCTGATCGACTACACGCAGGTGCTGACGCAGGATCATTTCGACACCATTCGTCCCGGCATGAGCACCGAGCAGATCCGGCGCGAATTCGGCCGGCCGCGCAGCGTGGTGCAGTTCGCCCGCAAGAATGAGGAAGTGTGGGACTGGAAGTATCACTACGTGCACGAGGACCGGCTCTTCAACGTGCATTTCGACATCACCACCAAGCAGGTCGTGCGCACCTCGATTTCTGAAATCTCGGGCCACTGAAGCGCTGCGGGTTCAGCGTATCCCCGCCCGCATGAACGACTGCACGAACTGCCGCTGGAACAGCAGGAACGCCAGGAGCAAAGGCGCAGAAGTCATCAGTGTGGCCGCCGTGATGATGGACCAGTCCACCCCCTGGTCGGTGGAGGAGAACACCTGCAGCCCCACCGTCAGCGGGCGCGATTCCACTGAATTGGTCACGATCAGCGGCCACAGGAAGTTGTTCCAGTGGGTACTGACCGAGACCAGCCCGAAGGCGATATAGATCGGTTTGGCCAGCGGCACATAGACCTGCATCAGGATCTGCCAGGCCGAGGCGCCTTCCACGGTTGCCGCTTCATCCAGCTCGCGCGGCACCGTCTTGAAGGTCTGGCGCAGCAGGAAGATGCCGAACGCCGAGGCGAAGTAAGGCAGGCCAATCGAAAGGATGGTGTCGCGCAGGCCCAGCAGGTTCATGGTCTGGTAGTTCTCCACGATCAGGATGTCGGGCATCACCATCAGTTGCAGTAGTACCAGCATGAACATCACATTGCTGCCCCGAAACGTGAAGCGGGCAAACGCATAGGCCGCCAGCGTGGCCAGCACCAGCTGCGCCGCCAGGATCATCGTCACCAGCAGGAAGGTGTTGAGGAAATAACGCGGAAACGGCGCGGCATGCCAGGCGTTGGCAAAATTCTGCAGCGTCAGCGGTGCATCCGGCACGAAGCGGGTGGCGTAGGCGGCCGGATGGAAGGCCGTCCACAGCGCATACAGCAGCGGCAGCAGCCACAGCAGCGCCAGCACCCAGGCAGAGACGGTTTCCAGCGCGCGATGGCGCTCAGCGAAGGGTGAGGTAGGCGCGATCATTGATAGTGGGTCCTGCGGTCAAGTACACGAAACTTCACCAGCGCAATCAGTCCCAGCAGGGCCAGCAGCACTACCGTCAGGGCTGCGGCGTAGGAAGAATCCCAGAAGGCGAAGCCAACTTCATAGATGTAGTACAGCAGCAGGGAGCTGGCATTGTCCGGCCCGCCCTTGGTCATCACCACGATGTGGTCCACCAGGCGGAAGGCGTTGATGAGCGCATTGATCAGCACGAACAGCGTGGTGGGCATGAGCAGCGGGAACTGCACGCGCCAGAAGTATTGCCAGCGCGACGCCCCTTCGAGTGCGGCGGCTTCGGCCAGCACCGGCGAAATCTGCTGCAGGGCGGCCAGGTAGAAGATCATGAAGAATCCCGCCTCCTTCCACACTGCCACCACCATCAGCGCACCCAGCACGGTCTGCGGATTGCCCAGCCAGTTGTGCGAGGGCAGGCCCAGCGCGCCGGTGATCTGCTCCAGCAAGCCATATTGCGGCGTATAGAAGAACAGCCAGATATTGGCCACCGCGATCATCGGCAGCACCGTCGGGGTGAAATAGGCCAGGCGCAGTATGCCGCGCCCGGCCAGTTTCTCGTTGACCCACAACGCCATCAGGATGGCCAGGGCGATGGCCAGCGGAATGGTGCCGAGGGCGAACCAGAGGTTGTTGCACAGGGCCTGCCAGAACACCGGATCCTCCGCCATCAGCCGGTAATTCTCCAGCCCGACGAAGACCGACGGGCGGGCTCCCTTGGGCGTGGAGAAGAAGCTGTGCCAGAGCGTGGCCAGCGCCGGATAGTGCGTGAAGGCGATCAGCAGCACCATGGCCGGTGACAGCAGCAGCCAGGGCAGCACGGAGGAGGGCAGGCGTTTCATCGGCAGGCCTTGTGCAACGGACCGCGCTTAGCGGCCGTAGGCGCGCAGGATGCGCTCGGCTTCGCGCTGGGCATCCTTCAGGGCAGCCTCCGGGGTCTTGGTGCCGGACAGCGCTGCCTGCAGGTTGTCGTTCAAGGCCTTGGTCACGCGCTGGTTGTCGTGGGTGGACAGTTCAGCCACGCCATACTTCATCTGCTCGCGCGCCACGTCGGCGGCCGGGACGTCCTGCAAATATTTCTTCATTTCCGGGGTATCCCAGGCATCCTGGCGCGGGGCCACATAGCCGGTGGCAATGGACCACTGTGCCGCGCGTGCCGGCTCGGTGGCGAAGCGGATGAACTTCATGGCGGCCTGCTGCTCGACCGGCGAAGTCTTGTTGAAGACGTAGAAGTTGCCGCCGCCGGTGGGGCTGCCCGGATGCTTGATGCCGGGCAGCATGGCCACGCCGAAGGGGAAGCTGGCGTTGGTGCGGATGTTGGTCAGGTTGCCGGTGGTGGTCCAGACCATGGCAGCCTTCTGCTCCAGGAAGTCCTTGGGCGTGGTGCCCCATTCGATGGAACCGGCCGGCATCACCTTGTCTTTTGTGGTCAGGTCGACCCAGTGCTGCAGGGCCTGCACGGCGCCCGGCTTGTCGAAGTAGGTCTTGGTGCCGGCGCTGTTCATGAGGATCGTGTCATTGGAAGCGGTCATGGCCTGGAACATCCAGTAGCCGAAGCCGGTGGAAGGAATCTTCACACCCCACTGGCTGACGTTGCCGGCGGCATCGCGCTTGGTCAGCTTCTTGGCGGCTTCCACCATCTCGTTCCAGTTGGCCGGGGCCTTGTCGGGGTTCAGGCCGGCTTCCTTGAACAGGTTCTTGTTGTAGTACATCACGATGGTCGAGCGCTGGAAGGGAATGCCCCAGGTCTTGCCTTCGGTCTGGCTGTTTTCCATGAAGCCCTTGTAGAAGCCGTCGATCCACTTCTTGTCTTCGGCGCTGCTGGCCAGGCTGTCGATGGGGACGATGGCGTTCTCGTCGATCAGGGTGAAGAGATCGGTCGAGAGCAGCACGGCCAGGGTCGGCGGGGTGCCCCCCTTGAAGGCGGTCAGTGCCTTGACGATGCTTTCCTGGTAGGTGCCGGCATAGATGGCCTTGACCTTGATGTCGGGATTGGCCTTCTCGAAATCGGCCACCATGCTGTCGATGGTCTTGGTGACCGCACCGCCCACGGCGACCGGGTAATAGAAGCTGATCTCGACCGGATTGGCGGCCAGCACCGGCGCACAGAAAGCGGCTGAGACAGCCAGGGCGGCCAGGGACTTGAGGAAGGTTCTACGCATGATGCATCTCCATGAGGTGGATGGGTTGGCTTGCTGCGGAAATCGTTTTACGGATCAGGACCGGCGCAGGCCGCTCTCCTGTTCGAAGAAATACTGGTCGCGGGCATCCCAGGCCAGGTGAACCGTTTCGCCCGCGTTGAACCGGTGTTGTCCGGGCGCGCGCACCAGCAGCGAGGCGCTGCCGATGCGCGCGCCGATGATGGTGTCGGCACCGAAGTATTCGACCGTTTCCACCTGGGCGGACGCAGTGGCCTCGCTGGCCGCTGCCAGGCGGATGTGTTCAGGGCGCAGCCCGAGTTGCAGGGGTATTTGGCCGAGCTCGTGCAGCACCACGTCGCTGCCGACAATGGCCAGGCCTTGCGCATGCGCTTGCAGGGGCAGCAGGTTCATCGGCGGCGTGCCGATGAAGCGGGCGGCAAAGGCCGTGGCCGGCTGGGCGTAGAGATCGGCGGGCGCTGCGTCCTGTTCGATGCGGCCTTCGCGCAGCAGGATCACCTGGTCGGCCATGCTCATGGCTTCGGTCTGGTCATGGGTGACGTAGACCATGGTCATGTTCAGCTGCTGCTGCAGGGCGCGGATCTCGCGGCGCATTTCCTGGCGCAGCTGCGCATCGAGGTTGGAGAGCGGCTCATCCATCAGGCACACCGGTGCATCGGCAATGATGGCGCGGCCCAGCGCCACGCGCTGCTGCTGGCCGCCGGAGAGCTGCGCCGGGCGGCGCTCCAGCAGGTGCGACAGGCCGAGAATGTCGGCCACGCGCTGCAGGCGCGACGCATGGCCTGCACGCGGCTCCTTGCGCACGCGCACGCCGAAGAGAATGTTGTCGCGCACGCTCAGGTGCGGGAACAGCGCATACGACTGGAACACCATGGAAATCTTGCGCTGCGCCGGGGGCAGTTGCGTGACATCGCGGCCGCCGATGTGGATGCTGCCGGAAGTGGGTTTGTCCAGTCCTGCGATCAGGCGCAGGGTGGTCGACTTGCCGCAGCCGGAAGGCCCCAGCAGGACGGTGAATTGTCCCGATTTGACCTCGAAATCGATGTTGCTCACCGCCTGGGCTTGACCCCAGTGCTTGCAGACGCCCTGCAAGGAGATGGCTGCCATGCTGGTTTCCTCGTGGAGATGTGATCACGCCGCCGCGCCGCTACGGATCTGCTCCACCAGCAGGCGCGCGCTCGGTTCGTCGATGATCAGTTCGTTGATGAAGCCGCCGCGCAATGCAGCTTTGAGGCCCGGCAGCTTGCCGGTGCCGGAGACCACGCACAGCGAATGCGCGGCGCGCGCAAAGCATTCCATGTCCGGGCCGCTGTTGCGGGCATTGAAGGCCACATCGCGCCAGGAACCATCGGCGCGGAAGAAAACCGTGGCGATGTCGCCGACCAGGCCTTCGTCGCGCAGGATCTGGCGTTCTTCTTCACCCAGATAGCCGGCGGTATGGATATAGCTGCCGGTGGCCTCCGCCCCGATGGAGAACAGCAGGATGGAGGCGCGTTCCTGCAGGTCGCGGATGGCCTTGATGCTCTTTTCTCGCCATAAAGCCGTGCGCGTTTCGGGATAGTCGAAAAAGGCCGGCACCGGCAGGTGATGGGCGCGCGCACCATAGTTCTGCGCAAAGCGCGAGACGATGGATTCGCTGAAGCTGTTGATGAAGCTGGCACCGCTGCCGGAGCCATTCAAGGCGACCACGTCCACGTCATGCACATGGCGCGGCAGCAACTGGTCGGCGATCTGTGCCACGGTCGTGCCCCAGGCCAGGCCGATGACGGTGCCCGGCGTGACCAGGGAATTGACGTAGGCAGCAGCGTGGCAGGTGACCCGCTGCAGGGTTTCCTTGTCGGTGGCTGCCGCCGCCACCGGCACCACCTGGATCGACCGCAGCCGATAGTGATGGGCGATGGCCGCTTCCAGGCTGCCGGAGACCTGCTGCGGATCGTGTACGCGGATTTCCACCAGGCCACGGTCCAGTGCGAAGGACAGCAGGCGTGAGACGGTCGCGCGCGAAGTACCGATTTCGCCGGCAATCGCGGCGGTGGTCATGTTCTGGAAGTAGTAGAGCCGCGCTACGCGGACCGCCATGTAGGCAGTTTCCTGTCTATCCCCTTGGGCCATTGTTGTTGTGCTTACCAGTGAATGTGAACTTTTGGCGCATGCCCTCGGACTGCCCCCCCGGCAGTCCAGGCGGACTGGGCCTCCTGACAACGTTTTCACGATGGTAGCGAGCGATTGTTACCGCTTGATGAACAAACGTTCCAATTTGCCGGGATGGCGGGGAGGCAAAAGAAAAGCGACGCACCAGGCGTCGCTTTCAAGAGGGATCACAGGACGAGAAACATCAGTGCCGCATCACGCGCCGCATCACGATGGGCGGGGCTTCCTGCGGATTGGCGCGGGTGTATTCCAGTTCCGGCGCGATCTCGAAGCCGAAGGCGGCATACAGGTCTACCAACTGCACCTGATCGGTGCGTACCGCCAGCCGCAATTCGCGCACATCGGCTGACTGGGCACGATGGATCAGGGCTTCCATCAGGTGCTGGGACAGGCGTTCACCCCGGAACGCCGGGGTGATGCCCATGCGGCGGATTTCCCAGACATCGCTTTCGGTGTCCAGAGGCAGCCAGCGCACCGAACCGGCAGGCGTCTCGCCACTGAGCAGGATGAAGGCGCCGCCATGCTGCAGGTCTTCCTGCACATGGTCGGGGGCTTCGCGGTGGCCCGAAGAACTGGGCGCAACCTTGTTGGCCCAGCTGTGACGGGTCAGTTCGGCGATCAGACTGGCATCTTCCGAGGTGGCTTCACGTATCACCAGGTTCATGACGTTCTTTCCTCCTGCACAGGCAATCGGCGGCGAATGCCTCAGCGCACGCGCATGCCCGGCTCGGCACCCGGCCAGGGGTTGAGCACATAGATGCCCGGATTGGCTTTCTCGTCCTTGGCGGAGGCGGCCAGCACCATGCCCTCGGAGACACCGAACTTCATCTTGCGCGGCGCCAGGTTGGCCACCATCACGGTCAGCTTGCCGACCAGCTCTTCCGGCTTGTAGGCCGAGGCGATGCCCGAGAAGACATTGCGGGTGCGGCCTTCACCGGCATCCAGGGTCAGGCGCAGCAGCTTGGTGGAGCCTTCCACCGCTTCGCAGTTGACGATCTTGGCGATGCGCAGGTCGACCTTGGCGAAGTCATCGATGGAGATTTCCGGCGCCAGCTCTTCGATGGCGCTTTCCGCTGCTGCGGGTGCGGCTGCAGGCGCTTCCGGCGCTTCGAACAGGGCATCCAGCATCTTGGGATCGACGCGCTGCATCAGGTGCGAATAGGCATTGATGACGTGGCCATCGGCCAGCGGCACGGCCACATCGCTCCACTGGAAGGGCTGGACCTGCAGGAAGGCTTCCACCTGGGCGGCCAGTTGCGGCAGCACCGGCTTGAGGTAGACGGTCAGGATGCGGAAGGCTTCCAGCAGGCGGCTGCAGACTTCGTGCAATTGCGCATCCTTGCTGCTGTCCTTGGCCAGTTCCCAGGGCTTGTTGGCGTCCACGTAGGCGTTGATGGCGTCAGCTTGCTCCATCACCAGGCGCAGGGCCTTGCCGTATTCGCGCTGCTCGTAGAGGCTGCGGATCTCTTCAGCCACGCCGCGCAGCTTGACCAGGAAGGCATCGTCAGCAGTGGCCCACCGGGTGGACACACGGCCTTCGAAGCGCTTGGCGATGAAACCGGCAGCGCGGCTGGCGATGTTGACGTACTTGCCGATCAGGTCGGCGTTGACGCGGGCGACGAAGTCGTCCGGGTTGAAGTCCACGTCTTCCACCTTGGCGTTCAACTTGGCGGCGATGTAGTAGCGCAGCCATTCCGGATTCATGCCGATATCCAGGTAGCGCAGCGGCGAGATGCCGGTGCCGCGCGACTTGGACATCTTCTCGCCGCTGACCGTGATGAAGCCGTGCGCGAACACGTTGGTCGGCGTCTTGCGGCCGGCGAACTTCAGCATGGCGGGCCAGAACAGGGTGTGGAAGTAGGTGATGTCCTTGCCGATGAAGTGATATTGCTCGGTCTTGTCATTGGCCATGAAGGCATCGAAGTCGCGGCCGGTCTTGACGAAGTAATTCTTCAGCGAAGCCAGGTAGCCGATGGGCGCGTCCAGCCAGACGTAGAAGTACTTGCCCGGTGCGTCCGGGATCTCGATGCCGAAGTAGGGCGCGTCGCGGCTGATGTCCCAGTCGCCCAGGCCGCCTTCGCCGTCCAGCCATTCGCGGGCCTTGTTGGCCACTTCCGGTTGCAGGCGGTTGCTGTCCAGTGCCCATTCGCGCAGGAAGGCCACGCACTTCGGATCCGAGAGCTTGAAGAAGAAATGTTCAGACGACTTCATCACCGGGGTTGCGCCCGAGAGGGTCGAGTAAGGATTCTTCAGGTCGGTCGGCGAATAGACCGCGCTGCAGTTCTCGCAGGAGTCGCCGTACTGGTCCTTGGTGCCGCACTTGGGGCATTCGCCCTTGATGTAACGGTCCGGCAGGAACATGTTCTTCACCGGATCGTAGAACTGGTCGATGGTCTTGGTGGAGATCAGCTTGGCCTCGTCGCGCAGGGCGCGGTAGATCTCCTGGGACAGTTCGTGGTTCTCGGGGCTGTCGGTGGAGCTCCAGTTGTCGAAGGCGATGTGGAAGCCATCCAGGTACTGCTTGCGGCCGGCGGCGATGTTGGCCACGAACTGCTGTGGCGTGATGTTGGCCTTTTCGGCGGCGATCATGATGGGCGCGCCGTGGGCGTCGTCGGCACCGACGAAGTGCACCTCATTGCCCTGCATTCGCTGGAACCGGACCCAGATATCGGCCTGGATGTATTCCATGATGTGGCCGATGTGGAAAGCGCCGTTGGCGTAGGGGAGTGCGGTCGTGACGAAGAGTTGGCGAGGTGCGGAAGTGCTCATTGGCGATACGGACGATGCAAGTAGGTTAAGGCGCGTGCGCGCCGAAAAAGCAAGAAAGCTGCAAGAAAACTGCCATGAAAGAGGGGCATTCTATCAGCCACAGGGCCTTGGGCGCAGTAGTTGCTCCATTGCAATCAAAGTGAAGCTTTGTGCAAGGGTGGTTTGATTGCCGCACAGGGCGGCCCTGGCGCGATTGGTTTAGACTTGCGGGTTCTGAGCAAGGAGAACCAATGAGCATTACCGTGGAAGAGATCAAGGCGGCCCTGTTGCAGGTGATCGACCCCAATACCGGCAAGGACATGATCCGTGGCAAGGAAGCCCGCAACATCCGCGTCGAGGCTGGCCGCGTGCTGCTGGATGTGGAGCTGGGCTATCCGGCGGCCAGCCAGATTGCGCCTATTCGCCAGCTGGTTGAAGAGGCGCTGGGCAAGCTGCCGGGCGTGACCGCAGTCGAGGCCAACGTCTACTTCAAGATCGTGGCGCACGCGGTGCAGCGCGGCATCAAGCTCAAGAGCAACGTCAAGAACATCATCGCCGTGGCGTCGGGCAAGGGCGGGGTAGGCAAATCCACCACGGCGGTCAACCTGGCGCTGGCGCTGTCGGCCGAGGGCGCGCGCGTGGGCATCCTCGATGCCGATATCTACGGTCCTTCGCAGCCCATGATGATGGGCATCTCCGGCCAGCCCGAGACCAAGGATGGCAAGACCATGGAGCCGCTGGAAAACCACGGCCTGCAGGTCTCTTCCATCGGTTTCATGATCGATCCGGACGAGCCCATGGTCTGGCGCGGCCCCATCGTCACGCAAGCCCTGCAGCAATTGCTGGACCAGACCAACTGGCGCGACCTGGATTACCTGATCGTCGACATGCCGCCGGGTACAGGCGATGTGCAACTGACCTTGTCGCAGAAGGTGCCGGTCACCGGTGCGGTCATCGTCACCACCCCGCAGGACATCGCCCTGCTGGATGCGCGCAAGGGTTTGCGCATGTTCGAGAAGGTCGGCATTCCCATCCTGGGCATCGTGGAAAACATGAGCATGCACGTCTGTTCCAACTGCGGCCATGCCGAGCCCATCTTTGGCGTGGGCGGTGGGGAGAAGATGTGTGCGGACTTCGGCGTGGACTTCCTGGGGGCCTTGCCGCTGACCATGGAGATCCGCCAGCAGACCGATTCCGGCAAGCCTACCGTAGTGGCCGATCCGGATGGCAAGGTCGCCGAGATCTACAAGGCCATCGCCCGCAAGGTGGCCGTGAAGGTGGCCGAGAAGGCGCGCGACATGACCAGCAAGTTCCCCAGCATCGTGGTGCAGAACGACTGATGTCCGCCCCGGGGCGGCCAGCCGGCATGGCGTGCCGCCCTGCAAAGGCGTTAAAATGACGCCTTTCCGAATTCCTTTGCTTGACCGATGGCCGGCCCTGGCATTCCAGGACCGGCCTGATTTTTACTCGCTATCATGACTGCCACTCAAGTTCGTACCCGTTTCGCTCCCAGCCCCACCGGCTACCTGCACCTGGGCGGTGCCCGCACGGCGCTGTTCTCCTGGGCCTATGCCCGTCGCTTCGGCGGCACTTTCGTGTTGCGCATCGAAGATACCGACGTTGAGCGTTCCACCCCGGAAGCGGTGCAGGCCATCATCGAGGGCATGCAGTGGCTGGGGCTGGAGCATGACGAAGGTCCGTTCTACCAGATGAAGCGCATGGATCGCTATCGCGAAGTGATCGCCCAGATGCTGGAGCAGGGTACGGCCTACTACTGCTACTGCACCCCGGAAGAAGTGGAAGCCATGCGCGAGCGCCAGCGTGCGGCCGGCGAGAAGCCGCGCTACGACGGCACCTGGCGTCCCGAGCCGGGCAAGACCTTGCCGGCGATCCCTGAAGGGCGCAAGCCGGTGGTGCGTTTCAAGAATCCGCAAGACGGCGAGGTGAGCTGGAATGACGTGGTCAAGGGCCCCATCACCATCTCCAACCGTGAGCTGGATGACTTGGTGATCGCCCGTCCGGACGGCACGCCGACCTACAACTTCTGTGTTGTGGTGGATGATTGGGACATGAAGATCACCCACGTCATCCGTGGCGACGACCATGTGAACAATACGCCGCGCCAGATCAATATCCTGAAGGCTCTGGGCGGCACGCTGCCCGAGTATGGCCACGTGCCGATGATCCTGGGTGCGGATGGCGAGAAGCTGTCCAAGCGCCACGGTGCGGTGAGCGTGATGGATTACCCGGCCCAGGGCTATCTGCCTGAGGCCATGCTGAACTATCTGGCGCGCCTGGGCTGGAGCCATGGGGACGACGAGATTTTCTCGATGCAGCAGTTCTGCGAATGGTTCGACCTGGATCACCTGACCAAGGCGCCGGCGCAATTCAATCCGGAAAAGCTGAACTGGCTCAACAACCACTACATCAAGCTGGCTGACAACGCTCGTTTGGCGGATCTGGTCCGCCCGCTGCTGCAGGCACAGGGTGCGGTATTCGAAGGTGCGCCTGATCTGGCGGCCGTGATTGCTCTGCTGAAGGATCGCGCCAATACCGTCAACGAGATTGCGGCTGCGGCGCTGATGTTCTATCGCCAGCCGGCCCCGGATGCGGCCCTGGTGGCCCAGCACATTACCGAGGCGATCAAGCCGGCGCTGGCTGACTTTGCCCAGCGCGTGGCGACGGTGGAGTGGAGCAAGGAAGCGATTGCGCCGATGATCAAGGAAGTGCTGGCTGCGCACGGCATCAAGATGCCACAGCTGGCGATGCCGTTGCGTTTGATCGTGGCGGGGCAATTGCAGACGCCGGCCATTGACGCCGTGCTGCAATTGTTTGGCCGTGAGGCTGTAGAGGCACGCTTGGCGGCATATCTTTGAAAAAAAGAAATTATTTTTCAAAAAGCTGTTGTCTTTTGAAAAGAGGTATTGCATAATCTCGCTTCTTCGCAACGGGGGTATAGCTCAGCTGGGAGAGCGCTTGCATGGCATGCAAGAGGTCAGCGGTTCGATCCCGCTTACCTCCACCAGCGACCCGCAGATGTTTGGCGGTGATATTTCAGGCGAAGCTTGAAGTGTAGAAGTAAGAAGTAATGTGAAGTACCTGCTTGTCCCCTTCGTCTAGAGGCCTAGGACATCACCCTTTCACGGTGAGTACGGGGGTTCGAATCCCCCAGGGGACGCCAGATTTTGATATCTGCGCTGTCACCCAGCAGGCAGCGCAGGTATGTAGCGGTACAGTGTCCCCTTCGTCTAGAGGCCTAGGACATCACCCTTTCACGGTGAGTACGGGGGTTCGAATCCCCCAGGGGACGCCAAGTTGTGAGGCAGTCCGGTTGCCGCCGGATTGTTGGAAAGTTGAAGTAGTCTGATTGATCAGGCTACCTTGAGGTTGGATAGTCCGGAGTTTGGGACTGTTCCTTTCGCAGGGGGTATAGCTCAGCTGGGAGAGCGCTTGCATGGCATGCAAGAGGTCAGCGGTTCGATCCCGCTTACCTCCACCAGCGACCCGCATGGAAATGTGGGGTGAATTGGCGGAAGAGCTGATTCGAGGAATGTTGTAGTTGTGACCGTTTTGTCCCCTTCGTCTAGAGGCCTAGGACATCACCCTTTCACGGTGAGTACGGGGGTTCGAATCCCCCAGGGGACGCCAAATAAAAAAGCCCGCGCAAGCGGGCTTTTTTGTTTGGCGGCGCCTAGCGATGTGCTTGAGCACATCGCGGGGGGATTCGAAAGGTTTCGCTTGCAAGCGAAACCGGGCCCGCGGCACGTGGGCGAATCCCTCGCTCGCGCAGCGAGCGTTAGCCTACGATTGAGCGCGCACTGAACGCAATCCAAGCCACCCCAGCCAGCCGAAAGCCCGCGTAAGCGGGCTTTTTTGTTTGGTAGCCCCTAGCGATGCCAAGTGTAAGGTTGAATTGCAAACAGCAGAGGTTGCAGCAGAATCCGCAGACTGACTCATCATGCGAATTTCTGCTGATTTTTCTCTTGACTTATTATTCTTCGGTCATACCGCTCAAATCCAAAGGTTCGGGGCTCACCTGCGCATCGACCGCCCGCTTCAAGGTCCCTTTTTTCCTGCGCAGCGCATACGAACGCATCACCAGAATAGGGGCAAACTCCACTCCTTCAACTGGTGCATGGCCGACCAGGACCGGCATATTGAAATGCGGGCTTTGTGGGTCTTCCAGCGAAAGAACCCACTTGCCGCCATAGTTCAAGCGAACGATTTCTCCTAATTGACGGGCAAATGTAGTCGTCAATTTTGAGACGAACTCTTTGTTCTGATTCGCAGACATCACATCAAATAACTGCTCCAGTTTCTCGAGGTCATCGGCCGTCGCGTCGAACTCGATGCCGTATTGTTCGGCTTCGCCTTCCAGCCACTCCAGCTGCTCATCCATGTCCATCAAAAAACCATCAAATCTTGCTTCCGCTTCGTCTCGCGTCATGTTCACTTCTCACTCATTATGGAATTTTGGGTCCGATATGCACATCAATGCCAGCTTTTTCCAGCGCGTCCAGATAAGGTTTTGATGCGCCTTTTTCTAGAATATGTTCAACCTGCCAGCCTTGTTTGACAAGTTCGGCATCTTTTTGAATAGCGATGACATTTTCTTTGGTCAGGCTGACAGGGCCAGTCTTAAGTTGTCCAGCATACATTTCATCGGGTTTAAGAATGTCGATCTGCCGGTTCGTCAATGGCGTCTTGAGTGTGCCCTCGGAGGCCTCGTGGCGGAGTTGTTAGGGCGGACACGCCAGGAAGTTTTAAATTGCAATTATTTTGTCTTTTTCAGCCCCGTGCGCGGTTGTCCCATCTGGCCCTCCCACTAACCAGGTCGTTTTGACTCAAATTGGCCCAAAGTGCATTTGTCTCTCCAGTAACATTTTCCCCCGGCATTTTGCGCTATCCTCCCGGCAAACCTCACCGCAGGAGCCTTCATGACCGCAGCCGCCCATCTCGACATCGACCCTCGTGGCCTGGCCACGCTGACCCTCAACCGCCCTGATGTCCACAATGCCTTCGACGATCAACTGATCGCCCACCTGATCGACCTCATCAACGAGGCGCGTGACGACAAGCGTACTCGCGTCCTGCTGCTGGCCTCCACCGGCAAGTCCTTCTCCGCCGGTGCCGACCTGGCCTGGATGCGCCGCATGGCCGACGCCTCGCGCGAGGACAATCTGCGCGATGCCCGCAAGCTGGCACTGTTGATGGAAACCCTCAACAGCTTCCCGGCACCGACGGTGGCCAAAGTGCAGGGCGCGGTCATGGGTGGTGGTGTCGGCCTGGTCTCCTGCTGCGACATCGTGGTGGCTTCCGAGGCGGCCTTCTTTGCGCTTTCCGAAGTCAAACTGGGCCTGGCTCCGGCGGCCATCAGCCCGTACGTGATCGCCAAGATGGGCATATCGCAGGCGCGCCGCTTCTTCGTCTCGGGCGAGCGTTTCTCTGCCGTCCGCGCCGCCGCTATCGGCCTGGTGCATGAAGTGGTGCTGGCCCAGGAACTGGATGCCAAGGTCCTTCAAGTGATCGATACCTTGCTGGCCAACGGACCACAGGCCATGCGCGCCGCCAAGCAACTGGTACAGGTCGCCAATCCGCTGCAGGTCACGCCTGAACTGGCGGAATATACGGCCGGCGTCATCGCCGACCTGCGCGCCTCCCCGGAAGGGCGGGAGGGCCTGCGCGCCTTCCTCGAAAAAGACGCCCCGGCCTGGACACGCGCTTCATCTTCAGCAGGATAAACATGAAATCCATGCATGTAGCCATCGCCGGCGCCGGTCCGGCCGGATTGGCCATGGCGCTCTACCTCAAGCGCGCCGGCCATCGCGTCACCTTGCTGGAGCGCTTCGTTACGGCCGCGCCAGTCGGTTCCGGCCTTATCCTGCAGCCCACGGGACTGACGGTACTGGAAGACCTGGGCTTGTTCTCGCGCATCGCCGCGCTGGGCCAGCGCATCGACCGCCTCTACGGAGCTGATGCCCGCAGCGGCAAGACGGTGCTGGATGTGCGGTATGACGCGGTGCGCGGAGGACGCTATGGCATTGCGGTCCATCGTGCGGCCCTGTTCGGCGTCCTGCAGGAAGCGGCGCAACGGGAAGGGATCGAAGCTGAAACCGGCCATGAGATCAACGGCCTGGAACAGGGCAGCGCAGGTGCCAGCCTGAGCACTGCGGATGGCCGCCGCATCGGTCCCTTCGATCTCGTCATCGATGCCAGTGGTGCCCGTTCGCTGCTGCGCCGCCACGCGCTCAATACCTGCGAGCCGAAGCGCCTGCCCTATGGAGCCTTCTGGGTTTCCTTGCGCGCCCGGCCAGGCCTGTCGTTCGGTGTGAATTCGCTGGTGCAGCGCTATCGCCGCGCCAGCACCATGATCGGGGTGCTGCCCATCGGTCGCCCGAGGCTGCAGGATGATCCCATGGTGGCCTTCTTCTGGAGTACCAAGCCGGACCAGGTGGAGCAGATCAAGCAACGGGGGCTGCAAGCATGGAAGGAGGGAGTTCACGCGCTGTGGCCGGAATGTGAACCCTATCTGGCCCAGATCGATGGTTTCGAACAGATGACGCTGGCGCGCTACGGCCATCACACCCTGCCTTCGCCGTATGGCCAGCGGCTGGCCATCATCGGTGACGCTGCCCACTCCACCAGCCCGCAGCTGGGGCAGGGTGCCAACATGGCCTTGCTCGATGCACGAGCGCTGATTCATGCCCTGCAGCAGTCCGATACGCTGCAACAAGCGCTGCCGCGCTATGCCGCCTCGCGACGCCGCCACGTGCGGACCTTCCAGGCGATGTCGGCGATGTTCACGCCGTTCTACCAGTCCGATTCGGTGTGGTTGCCCTGGGTGCGCGACCAATTGGCGGCGCGCTTGTCGGTAGTGCCGCCCGCACCGCAAATGTTGGCGCGGATGGTGGCCGGCACTTTGGTCGATCCCTTCACCTCGATTGGCTTGCAGGAGCGCGACTGGAACATGGCACCCCAGCCCTCGGCCCTGGGCTGATCGCGTTCAGCCCGGGAAGACGTTTTCCTTCACTTGCGCTCTTCGCGGCAGAACAGGCGGCCGCGGCGCTGGCAGCGTTCGCGTTCCTCGGGCGTCATCGCTTCCCAGCGTGCCTGCATGAAGCGGCGCTTCTCATGCCAGCCGCCATGCCGCCCGCGGAAACCGCCGAACAGCACCCGGCACAGCACCAGCAATCCCAGCGCCCGCCAGAAGCCGATCTCGGCTACGCCCGGGAAGATCGGCGGCATCACCCAGTTCCACAGCAGCATCACCACCACGCCCAGCACCGGCACGCACAGCAGGCACAGCAGGAGTTTCACGCCCCAGCGGCGCGGATCACGCCCGCCACGGAAGCCACGATCGCGGCGCGCCGGGGTGGGGGGATTTTGAGGCATGTCGTTCTGTTCCATTACATCTCCAATTCGTCATAAACCGCCTGCAAGCGCTCGCGCAGATGCAGGACTGCATAGCGCTTGCGCGCCAGCAGGGTATTGAGGCTGGTGCCACTGGCAGCAGCCATTTCCTTGAAACTGAGGCCATCGAGTTCGTGGGCAATGAAGACCTCGCGCTGCGCTGGCGGCAATTCGTCCAGTGCCGCCTGCAGGGCCTCGATCAGCGCCGCACGCGCATAGGCCGCTTCCGGACCGCCATCGCTGGCCGGCAGCACTAGGTCCAGCCGCCAGCTGTCTTCGCCACCCTCGACTTGCTCGATGTCGTGCGCCTCGGGCAAGGGCTCTTCCTTCTTCTTGCGGAAGCGGTCGATGATGCGGTTGCGTGCCACCCGGAACAGCCAGGCGCTGACCTGCTCGATGGGCTCCGGCAGGCGGTAGGCCTGGACGAACTCGTAGAACACTTCCTGCAGGATGTCTTCGGCCTCGCCGGCGTCCGCCACCCGGCGGCGGATGAAGCCGCCCAGCCGGCTGCGTTCGCGCATGACGGTGGCGGTGATCTCGCGGTCCTGGTCGCTCATCGGGGAGAGGGTGGAAATGGGCTGCATGCCCTGAAGACGGTTGTTCTCAGGGCATATTGTGGCTCGGCAGGAAAAAATGGGGGGAAACTGCGAAGGGGAAATGAAGAAACAAGCAAAACCAGCGCGTTTGCGCGGGGAGCCATGGCCCTGCAAGCCGCTCCCCGCCTGAGGGTCCAGCCCTTACAGTTCGATGCGCGTGCCCAGCACTTGCAGGAACTGCGCCAGCCATGCCGGATGCGCGGGCCAGGCCGGAGCCGTGACCAGTTTGCCGTCGGTGATGGCGGCATCCACGGCGATATCGGCGAATTGCCCGCCGGCCAGCTTCACCTCCGGCGCGCAAGCCGGATAGGCCGAGACCTTCTTGCCTTCCAGCACGCCCGCCGCAGCCAGCACCTGCGGACCGTGGCAAACGGCGGCGATCGGCTTGTCAGCCTTGGCGAAGGCTTGCACCAGCTCGATCACCTTGGGGTTCAGGCGCAGGTATTCCGGTGCGCGGCCACCGGCCACTACCAGCGCGTCATAGCCTGCCGCGCTGACATCGTCGAAGCTGGCGTTGAGGGCGAACTGGTGGCCGGGCTTCTCGGTATAGGTCTGGTCGCCTTCGAAGTCGTGGATGGCGGTTTTGATCTTGTCGCCTGCTTTCTTGCCGGGACAGACCGCGTGCACCGTGTGGCCGACCATCTGCAGGGCCTGGAAGGGCACCATGGTTTCATAATCCTCGGCGAAATCACCGGTCAAGAGCAGGATTTTCTTTGCAGCCATCGTCATCTCCTTGGGATAAGGCCGCCGGCGCGTGGAGGGACCGGGCGGCCGGGTTGAAACACATCTTGTTGCGGGCTCGCTTGGGCAGGATTCACTCCAGCCAGTGCATCCGGCGCGACTGTCCCATCAGGAAGTCGCGGTTGAGCTCCACGCAGTCGCGCAGGTAGCTCCACAGGGCTGATACCCGCGCCACATGGCGCTGCTCGCTGGAAGCCACCAGCCAGAAGGTGCGGGTGATGGCGATCTGTTCGGGCAGTACCGGCACCAGCTCGTCGGACTGCTGCGCCAGGAAGCAGGGCAGGATCGCCAGCGCGCGGCCGGCGCAGGCCGCCGTGTATTGCGCTACCACGCTGGTGCTGCGGAAGGCCCGGAAAGCGTCCGGTGCCACCGTATCCTTGTAGCGCAATTCTTCACTGAAGACCAGGTCATCGATGTAGCCGATGAAGTTATGTTGCGCCAGGTCATCCATGGTGTGAATCGGCGCGTGTCTGGCCAGGTAGTCACGTGAAGCATAAAGCTTCAGGACATAGTCGGACAGTTTTGTGACCACGTAATTACCCGACAGCGGCCGTTCGATCGACACGCTGATGTCGGCCTCATGCTTGGACAGATTCACGAAACGCGGCATCGGCAGCATGTCCACCGTGATGTGGGGATTGCGGGCGCAGAAATGCGCGATGTGCGGCGCCAGCACGAAGGTGCCGAAGCCTTCGGTCGCGCCCAGCCGCACCTGGCCGGAGAGCTTGCTGTTGTGTCCGCCCAGTTCTTCAGTGGCGGCATAGAGGGTGCTTTCGACCTGCTCGGCATATTCCACCAGCCGGTAGCCGTCGGCAGTGAGCTTGTAGCCGTGGTTGTTGCGGTCGAACAGCTGGCTGCCGACCTGCTCCTCGAAGCGCTTCATGCGCCGCGAGACGGTGGAATGGTCGATGCCCAGCTTCTTGGCGGCATCCACCAGGCCCTGGCTGCGGGTGAGTTCGAGAAAGATCCTGAGGTTGTCCCAGTCCAGCATGTGGTCTCCATGGTTGCATCGCCGCCGATGTGCATCAATGCAAAAGCGTTTTGTCTTTGTGGTTATTGTATCGATAAATACGCACATGCAGAATAGCGGGGCCGTGATGCCGCCCGGGAAGACAGAGGAGACAGACGGCAGGAGACAACGGCAAGACCCGGCGTCCATGAACGCGGGCAGGTCCGACAACAATCACAAGATCAAGGAGACAAGATGTCCAAGAACGCTTTCAGCCGTTCCCTCACGGCTGCGGCCGTGGCCTGCACGGTGTCGCTGGCCACCACGGCCATGACGGCCATGCCCGCTCGCGCCCAGGATGCCAATACGGTCAAGATCGGCGTGCTCACCGACATGTCCGGCCCCTACTCGGCCATGGGCGGCCAGGGTTCGGTGGTGGCCGCCAAAATGGCGGTGGAAGACTGCCTCAAGAATGAATGCAAAGGCATGAAGATCGAGATCCTCTCGGCCGACAACCAGAACAAGCCCGACGTGGGCGTGACCCGTGCCCGCGAATGGCTCGACCGCGACAAGGTCGAGGCCATCGCCGATCTCACCAATTCCTCGGTAGCGCTGGCGGTGCAGAAGCTGATCAAGGAAAAGGGCGGCATCGCCATGTACAGCGGCCCGGCCACCGGCGCACTGACCACGGCCGAATGCGCCACCAACGGTTTCCACTGGATGTTCGACACCTACTCGCAAGCGGCCGGTGCGGCAGCGGCGCTGACCAAGCTGGGCAACAAGTCCTGGTACTTCGTGACGGTGGACTATGCCTTCGGCCATTCGCTGGAGAAGGATGCCTCCGATGTGGTCAAGGCCAATGGCGGTACGGTGGTGGGTTCGGTGCGCCATCCGCTCAATGCCTCGGACTTCTCCTCCTTCCTGCTGCAGGCGCAGGCCTCCAAGGCCCAGGTGATCGGGCTGGCCAATGGCGGCACCGATGTGGTCAACGCCATCAAGCAGGCCCGTTCCTTTGCCATCGGCGGCAAGGACCAGCGCCTGGTGGCGCTGCTGGTGTTCCTGTCGGACGTGCATGCGCTCGGGCTGGAGGCCGCGCAAGGCCTGGTCTATACCGATGGCTTCTACTGGGATTACGACGAGCAGACCCGCGCCTTCTCCAAGCGCTTCGAAGCGCAGTTCAAGAACATCAAACCAACCATGGTGCAGGCCGGTGTCTATTCCAGCGTCTACCAGTTCCTGAAGGCGCGCGCGGCCGCCAAGACCTCGGACTGGAAAGTGGTGGCGCAGAAGATGCGAGAAATTCCGATCTCCGACGCCGTCATGCGCAACGCCTCCATCCGTCCGGATGGCCGCGTGATCCACGACATGTACCTGTACCAGGTAAAGACCCCGGCCGAGTCCAAGGCCCCGTGGGATTACCTGAAGCTGCTGTCGGTGATCCCGGCCCAGCAGGCCTTCCGTCCGATGGACGCGGCCTGCCCGCTGGTCAAGCAGTAATGCCTGTGGCCGGGAGCTGCTCCCGGCGTTGCTCTCCCCATCCTGTTCACCTCTTCACAATGGAAATTGCAATGAGCCAAGCCAACATCCCCAACGTTCCCCTGTACCTCAACGGTGAAAAGGTGCAGTCCACTTCCAAGGAGTGGCGCGACGTGCTGAACCCGGCCACCCAGGAAGTGGTGGCGCGCGTGCCCTTCGCCACCAAGGAAGAAGTCGACCGGGCCGTGGCCAACGCCAAGGAAACCTTCAAGACCTGGCGCAATACTTCACTGGCGCAGCGCATGCGCATCATGCTGAAGTTCCAGCAACTGCTGCGCGAGAACATCGCCTCGCTGGCCGAAATGATCACCCGTGAACACGGCAAGACCCTGCCGGACGCCGAAGGCGAAGTCATGCGCGGCCTGGAAGTGGTGGAGCACGCCTGCTCGATCACCTCGCTGCAACTGGGCGAACTGGCCGAGAACGTCGCCGGCGGCGTGGACGTTTATACGCTCTACCAGCCGCTGGGCGTGGGGGCGGGCATCACCGCCTTCAACTTCCCGGTGATGCTGCCTTGCTTCATGTTCCCCATCGCCGTGGCCTGCGGCAATACCTTCGTGTTGAAGCCCTCCGAGCAGGACCCGACTTCCTCGCTGTTCCTGGTCGAGCTGGCCAACCAGGCTGGTCTGCCGCCGGGCGTGTTGAACGTGGTGCATGGCGGTCCGGACGTGGCCAACATGATCTGCGACCATCCCGATATCAAGGCGGTGTCCTTCATCGGTTCCACCCATGTCGGCACTCACATCTATCGCCGCGCCAGCGAAGCCGGCAAGCGCGCCCAGTGCATGATGGGCGCCAAGAACCATTGCATCGTCTTGCCCGATGCCCCCAAGGACCAGGCCATCAACAACCTGCTGGGCGCGGCTTTCGGTGCGGCTGGCCAGCGCTGCATGGCCAATTCGGTGGTGGTGCTGGTGGGTCAGACACGCGAATGGATTCCCGAGATCGTCGAACGCTCCAAGGCCATGAAGGTCGGACCGGGTACCGACCGCAAGGCCGATGTCGGCCCGCTGGTCTCGAAGGCGGCCAAGGAACGGGTCGAACGCCTCATCGCCAGCGGCGTGGAGCAGGGCGCCAAGCTGCTGCTCGATGGCCGCAATTGCAAGGTGGCCGGCAGCGAGAACGGCAACTTCGTGGGACCGACCGTCTTCACCGGCGTCAAGCCCGAGATGGACATCTACGCCCAGGAAATCTTTGGCCCGGCCATGTGCATCGTCGAACTGGAAACCCTCGATGAAGCCATTGCCTTCATCAACGCCAACCCCAACGGCAACGGGACTTCCATCTTCACCAGCTCGGGCTATGCGGCGCGCAAGTTCCAGAACGAGATCGACGTCGGCCAGGTCGGCATCAACGTGCCCATCCCCGTGCCGGTGGCCTACTTCAGCTTCACCGGTTCGCGTGCGTCCAAGCTGGGCGACCTCGGCCCCAACGGCAAGCAGGCCGTCACTTTCTGGACCCAGACCAAGACCGTCACCGCACGCTGGTACGCGCCCGATGAAGAAGCCGGCCAGGTCAACACCACCATCACCCTGAAGTAAGGAGAGCAGCATGAGCGCCAACATCGTCTTCATCGGCCTGGGCAATATGGGTTTGCCGATGGCGCAGAATCTGGTCAAGGCCGGTTTTTCGGTCAGCGGACACGACCTGGTCAAGGCCAGCGTGGACAAGCTGGTGGAGGTCGGCGGCAAGACCGAGGCCGACTCCATGGCGGCCGTGGCCAAGGCCGACGTGGTCATCACCATGCTGCCGGCCAGCCGTCACGTGGAATCGCTCTACCTGGGCGATGCCGGGGTGCTGGCCTCGGCCAAGCCGGGCGCGCTCTTGATCGACTGTTCCACCATCGCTCCGGAAGCGGCGCGCAAGGTGGCGGCAGCGGCCAAGGCGCGCGGCTTCGAGATGCTGGATGCGCCGGTCTCCGGGGGCACCAACGGGGCGACGGCAGGCACGCTGACCTTCATGGTGGGCGGCAGCAAGGAGGCTTTCGAAGCCGCCCAGCCTTATCTGCAGAAGATGGGCAAGGCCATCTACCATGCCGGTGAAAGCGGCAGCGGCCAGACCGTCAAGGTGTGCAACAACATGCTGCTGGGCATCCTCATGATCGGGACGTCGGAAGCGATCCGCCTGGGCATGGCCAATGGCATGGATCCCAAGGTGCTGTCGGAAATCATGTCCAAGAGCTCGGGGCGCAACTGGACGCTGGAAGTCTACAACCCTTGCCCCGGCGTGATGGACACGGCGCCGGCCTCCAAGGGCTATGCGGGCGGATTCGGCGTGGACCTGATGCTCAAGGACCTGGGGCTGGCCGTGGAGAATGCGCTGGCCACCAACTGCGCCATTCCGCTGGGATCGACGGCACGCAATCTGTACGACATCCACAGCATGAACGGGGCAGGCAAGCTGGACTTCTCCAGCATTTTCAACATGCTGGGCAAGGCACAGTAAATCCGTATCACTCAGGCAGTAAAAAGGGACAGCCTCTTGCGGGCTGTCCCTTCGTTTTTCTGCGTGCTGATGTGCAGCTTATTTCTTCACTTCATCCTCGATGTGGGCCCGGATGATATCGGCGAAGTTGGCATCGGCCGTAAAGCCCAGCGTTTTGGCGCGCTTGGCTTCGAAGGCACCGGGCCAGGAATTGACGATGCGTTTGATGGCTTCGTCTTCCTTCCATTCGATCAGTTGCACCACTTCCTTGCCGGCGACCTGTTCCAGGGCCTCGACCATGTCCTTGACGGTCACGCACAGGCCGTCGATGGAGAGGAAGCGGGCCAGGCCCAGGTCAGCGCCATTGATTTCATGGCCGTGGATCAGGTTGGCGATGGCCTGGCGCGGCGACATCAGCCACATGCGGGTATCGGGCGTGACCGGGCAGACCGAAGGCTGGCCATTGAGTGGCTCGCGGATGATGCCCGAGGCGAAGCTGGAGGCCGCCTTGTTGGGCGCGCCCGGACGCACCGAAATGGTCGGCATGCGCAGCGCACGGCCGTCAATGAAGCCCTTGCGCGAATAATCCTGCACCAGCAGTTCACCCATGACCTTTTGCGCACCGTAGGAGCTTTGCGGCATCAGCAGGGTGTTGTCGGGGACCACGGCCGGCAGTTCGCCGCCGAACACCGCCACCGAACTGGTGAAAACCACGCGCGGCTTGGTGCCCAGGGCACGGGCGCGTTCCAGGATGACGCGGGTGGCGTCGAAGTTGATCTTCATGCCCAGGTCGAAATCGGCCTCGGCGTGGCCGCTGACGATGGCGGCCAGGTGGAAGATGGACTGCGTCTCGGGCGTGATGACGCGCTCGATCACGGCGGCGTCGGCGATGTCGCCGGTGACAGCTTCGATGCGCGGATCAGTGAAACCCTGGGCCGGAACCACGTCCAGCAGGGTGATGCGCTTGATCTCTTGCGGCTGGCCGTCGCGGCCGGTCAGGGTGCCGCGTTGCAGCAGCTGGCGCGCCAGTCGGCTGCCCAGGAAGCCGGCGCCGCCGGTAATGACGATATGCATGTGTTCTCCTCGTGATCTGTCGTCGGAATAGGGGGATATGAACGCTTGAGCGAAACCCGTGCAGCGCATTATAGCGGAAGTTGTAATACAACTTTGAGAATATGAAGCGGAAGTCACAAAAGCCGATGCCTGCGCGGTATCATGCGCGCCATGAAGACATCCTCCTCCTCCAGGCCGCAAGCGTCGGCGCTCGCCTCCATGGCCGCTGCCGCGCGCGGCAAGACCACGCTGGCAGACCATGTCACCAGCGTACTGGCACAGCAGATCCGCAGCGGGGAATTCGCCCCGGATGCACGCTTGCCTTCGGAGATGGAGTTGACCGAACGATTTTCGGTGAGCCGCACGGTGATCCGCGAAGCCATTTCACGCTTGAAGTCCGAGGGGCTGGTCGGTTCGCGCCGGGGCAGTGGCACGGTGGTGCTGCCGGTGACGCAGGCCACGCCCTTCCGGCTGGACCTGAATGTGGATGATGGGCGCGACTCCATCCAGGCGGTGCTGCGGGTGATCGAACTGCGGCGCGGGGTGGAAGGGGAGATGGCTGCCCTGGCGGCGCAGCGCCGCACGCGCGTGCAGAACCTGGCGATCCAGCAGGCCTTGCAGGCCATCGATGCAGCGGCTGCGGCGGGGCGCGATGGCGTGCAGGAGGATTTCGCCTTCCATGCTGCCATTTCCAATGCCTCGCACAATCCGCTCTACACCTCGCTGGTGCAGTTCCTGAGCCAGTTCCTGCATGCCGCCATCCGCGTGTCGCGCATGAACGAAGCGCGCAGCAATGAGTTCGTGCAGCAGGTACGCGCCGAGCACGCGGCACTGGCGCAAGCGATCAACGACGGCAATGCCGAGGCCGCGCGGGCAGCGGCCTTGCGCCATATGGAGCAGTCGGCCCTCCGCCTGCAGGCGGCCGACAGGGCCTTCTGGGCCAGCGCGGAAGGACAGGCGGCGGCGCGGGACCTGGCGCGGGTGAGGAGTGGAGGTTGAGCGGGACAGCGGGCAAACTGTCTACCCGTTCGCCCTGAGTAGATGCGCAGCGTCGTATCGAAGGGTTCACTGGCCGTGAAACTGCGCTGCGCCCCGTCGGCGCGCCTTCGATACGCGGCGATGCCGCTACTCAGGACGAACGGTCAGTGGATTGCCCGGCAAACAGGTATTAAACAGGCATAAAAAAACGCTGCACCAGGCAGCGTTTTTTTATTGGCATCGGCAGACGATCAGCCGCGCACGACCTTCTTGTACTCGTTGGTGCGGGTGTCGATTTCGATGTCGTCATCCTGGCTCACGAACAGCGGCACCATCACGGTGATCTGGTTGGCTTCGATGGCGTTTTCGATCTTGGCTTCCTTCAGGACGTTGCCCGAAGTGTTGCCCTTGACGGCCGGTTCCGAGTAGGCAACCTTGCGCACGATGGTGGTCGGCATTTCGACCGAGATGGCCTTGCCGTCGTAGAAGACAGCTTCGCACTGCATGCCGTCCTTCAGGTAGCCGATGGCGTCGCCCATGTTCTCGCCTTCGATTTCGTACTGGTTGTACTCTTCGTCCATGAAGACGAACAGCGGGTCAGCGAAGTACGAATAGGTCACCGGCTTCTTGTCCAGCACCACGACGTCGAACTTGTCGTCGCCACGGAAGACGCTTTCCTGCGGGCTGTTGGTCAGCAGGTTCTTCATCTTCCACTTGTAGGTGAAGCCGGTACGGGAAGAACCGTTGACGTCCGAGCGCAGGACGATCATGGGCTTGCTGTCGACCATAATGATGTTGCCGACGCGGATTTCTTTTGCAAATTTCATAGCGATGTGTCGTGAAAAGTAGGTTTTTTCAAACTGTCAGTAGCCCACTGGTAAAACTTCTAAAACTTCACCGCAAGCCCACGTACGATTGAATTCCAAACTGCGTTAAAACGGTAGCCCGCTATTTTAACCCATTTTCCGTGCTCTTCCACTCTTCCAGGGCGAGCCGGCGGGCGAAGCCGAGCAAATTGTCCATCCAGTCGCCATTTGCCAACAGCTTCTTTACCCATTGTTCAGCCTGGCCCGACAATGCCGGCAGCTCGGCCTGCAGCGTCTGCCACGTTGCCCGCCAGTCGAGGTCGCCCGGATAAGCGCCATTCCAGGCCCGGTTGAGATCGGTCACGGCGGGCGTGGCCGGGTCGTAAATCTTCAGGAAGGCGTTGAGCTTGGTGTGGTGCAGGTTCTTGTCCTGGTGATAGATGTTCCAGACGAAGGGGCGGCCGGCCCATTGGGCGCGTGCGAAGGAATCTTCACCTCGCACGAAATTGAGGTCGCAGCTCCACAGCAAGCGGTCGTAATCGGTCTGTGCCACGAAGGGCAGCACACGTACCGTCAGTGCGCCCTGCGTGGCCACCGTACCGGCGCGCATCGGTGCGTTCAGGAAAGCCTCGACCTCCGCGCGGCCTACGCCTTCCGGCACGAGGCAGGTGACCGCGTGGGGCGAGGCTTGCCAGGCTGCAAACAATTCGGCAATCGGGGCGTAGTCGTAGCAGAACAGAGAGACCTTGCAGGCCTGCGCTTCGGCCGCGGTCACGCCCAGCCCGGCCAGGAAAGCCGGGCCTTCATTGTGGGCCAGGAAGGCCTGTCGCCGGGCTTGCAGGTCGGCTTCGAAGCTGAGCCCGCCGGTTCGTTCATTGAAGCCGGGGAAGAAGAAATACTTGGTCAGTTTCAGCGAGCGATGCGGCGAGGGCAGGGTGTGGCAGCCCTCGACCCAGGCTTCGGCGGACAAGCCTTCCAGGTTGAACCAGACGGGCTTGGGCGAGCGCTGCGCCATGGCTTCCACATAGCCGGGCGGGATCTCGCAGCCGAAGAATTCAATGACGATATCGGCCACATCGTCCGCCGTGAACTGACCGTCCTGGTCGCGCCAGTGCTGGATCGTCACACCGCTGAGCTCTTGGGTATCGGCTTGCGTGTCCACCGTCGGCCAGATGCGCCGGAAGCTCACCAGGTCATCCACCCACAGCCGCACCGCGAGCCCGTGCTCATGCGCCAGCTGCCGCGCCAGGCGCCAGCAGATGCCGATATCGCCATAGTTGTCGACGACCTTGCAGAACAGCTCCAGGGAGCGCAGGGGATTGGGGTGGGAATTCATCGATATGCAGGAAAATGCGGATGCAGGCCGCATGATACCGGCTTGGCGCAGGGACCGACGAAGCGAAATGAACAACACAGACAAATTTTTTCAAATTAAATAGCTTGCAATTCAATTTTGAGCGGTTTAATATGCAACACATGGACAAGACGCACACCACGAATCTCCCGGACGCACTGATCGACGAAGCCCTGCTTCTCGACAACCAGTTGTGTTTTGCGATGTATTCGGCGTCGCTGGCCATGACCAAGGCCTACAAGAAGATCCTGGCCCCGCTGGAGATCACCTATCCGCAATACCTGGTGATGCTGGTGCTGTGGGAAAAGGATGGCGTCACGGTCTCGGAACTGGGCACGCGCCTGTTCCTGGATTCTGGTACGCTGACACCGCTGCTCAAGCGCATGGAAAGCATGGGTTTGCTTCACCGCAACCGGGATGCGGGCGATGAGCGCCGGGTGGTCGTGAGCCTGAGCGATGGCGGCCGCGCGTTGCGTGAGAAGGCCAAGGCCGTACCGCAGCAGATGAGTTGCATGCTGCCGGCGCTGGACCAGATCAAGGCGCTGGTGGTGGAGCTGAAGCAGGTCCGCAAGGGCTTGATCGATGCCGAAGATGAATGAAAATGTAACAAGCTTTGTGTTTTATATTGTGCGCAATAATATAGGTAATTATTTATATCGTTGATGCAGCCGAACTGAACATCGCAACATCAGCAGCACCAGAAACATCGGCAAGACCGCAAGTGAAGCAGCAAGAGATTGGCAAGCCAGTGATGACCAAAAGTGAATCTTTAGGCATCACATCCCTCGAACGAAACCCGTCAAGGGTGACGACAACCTGAACTTTGAAAGGAAATACCATGCCTTCGAACAAGATTGAAAAAGCCCTGTACACCGCCACCGCTACCGCCACTGGCGGCCGTGAAGGTTCGGCCAAGTCCTCCGACGGCGTGCTGGACGTCAAGCTGTCGACCCCCAAGGAACTGGGCGGCGCCGGTGGTAACGGCACCAACCCGGAACAGCTGTTCGCGGCCGGTTACTCGGCTTGCTTCCTGGGCGCGCTGAAGTTCGTCGCCGGCCAGGCCAAGGTGGCCCTGCCTGCGGATGCCAGCATCACCGGCAAGGTCGGCATCGGCCAGATCCCGGGCGGTTTCGGCATCGAAGCCGAGCTGGACATCTCGCTGCCGGGCATCGACCAGGCCGTGGCGCAAGATCTGGTGAACAAGGCCCACCAGGTGTGCCCGTACTCCAACGCCACCCGTGACAACATCAACGTCACCCTGAACCTGGTGTAATGCCTGCAGGCCGGGCGGGAGCCGCTGTGCTTCCTGCCTGCGCCGTCAGCATGAAGGAAAACGCCGCTGCGACCGGATGGACGCAGCGGCGTTTTCTTTCATTGAACGCGGATCAGAGCGCCGGACGTTCCTCCCGCAGTACCCCCAGCAGCAAACTGCGAGCGATGCAGCGATGGAAGGGCATGATCGCTGCCAGGTAGGCCTTGCCCAGCAGGCGTTTGGTTCGGACCACGGTGGTCACGGTGAGCCACTGGTCTTCATCTGCCGCCTGGCCGGTCGCGGCCGGCGACTTTTCGACGCACAGCCGGAAATCCAGGTGGCGGTCGTCCAGTCCCATCACGACCCTGGCCGGTTCCGCCAGCAGCAGGGGAAACCCGGCCGGCCCGCCGCCGTGGTCGCCGGCCTGCTTGAGGCCCAGCGGTGCCATCAGGCGATCGCGCAAACGGATCAATGCGCTGACCCAGGCAGGCTGGGTCGCCATCATGCGGGCTGCGATCTCGGTCGAATTCAATTTCGCCAGTTGTGGCGTGAGGCGGATGCGGTAACTGTCGGCAAAACCGGCACCTGGCAACAAGGCCCAGTGGCGCGGCGCGGGCGCAACTTCTTCGGTGTGCGTGGCAGGGGAGGCAGGCATGATGGTCTCCAGGCAAGTTGAAAAAAAGGCCGGCAGCGACGCTGCCGGCCTTGCTCATGCGATCACTCGATCATGTGATCACGTGAGGATGCGATCCCCCGAGCCTATCTGCCGTTGCGCCGCTGCTTTTCCGCTGCACGGGCGCTGGCGAAGCGCTCGTGGGTTTCCTCGGCCTTGCGGCGGCCGAAGGCATAGTTGGCTTCCAGCCACATGACATTGATGATGCCGAAGGCCAGTGCCAGGCCGATACCGAGTATCCAGGCGAAATACCACATGATGTTCTCCTCGTTGCAGTTTGCGATTGCGCGTAATCAATACGCCGTGTGTTCGTTCTCGTGGATGTCGCGGGCGGTAACCTTGCCCTTGACCACGCGATAGACCCAGCCGGTATAGACGATGATGAGCGGCAGGAAGATCAGCACCATCCAGAACATCAGGCCCAGGGTCTTGTGGCTGGAGACCGAATCCCACAGGGTCAGGCTGCTCTTGGCGTCCAGCGAAGAGGGCATGACGAAGGGGAACAGCGACATGCCGGCGGTGAGGATGATGCCGGTCACCGACAGCCCGCTGGCGATGAAGGCCAGGCGCGCACTGCGCACCAGCGCCAGCAAGGCTGCCAGTACCGCACCGGCCACGCCCAGCGCCGGGAACAGCTTGGTCACGGGCCACTTGGCGTAGTTGTCGAACCAGGCACCGGCGACCACTTCCACCGTCTTGGCCAGGGGAGTGAAGGCGCTGTTGGCGTCCGGCATGGAGGTGATGCGATAACCAGGCATCTGGGCTACCCAGAAGCCGCCGGCCACGAACAGCAGCACCGTCACCAGCGCCGCACCGATGACGGTCTTGCGCGAACGCTCCCCCACGGCGGCCTCGGTCTTGACGAAGGCGAAGGCCGCGCCGTGCATCAGCAGCATGGCCACCGACAGCAGACCAGCCAGCAGGCCGAAGGGGTTCAACAGGGCGAAGAAGCTGCCGGTGTATTCGACCCGCATGGTGTCGTCATAGTGGAAGGGCACACCCAGCAGCAGGTTGCCGAAGGCCACGCCGCAGATCAGGGGCGGCACGAAGCCACCGATGAACAGGCCCCAGTCCCAGGCATTGCGCCAGCGCGGATCGGCCACCTTGCTGCGGTAGTCGAATCCCACCGGACGGAAGAACAGCGAAAACAGCAAGATCATCAGGGCAATGTAGAAGCCCGAGAACGCCGTCGCATACACCAGCGGCCAGGCCGCGAAGGTGGCGCCGCCGGCGGTGATGAACCAGGTCTGATTGCCTTCCCAGGTGGGGCCGATGGAGTTGATCAGGATGCGGCGCTCGGTGTCGTTCTTGCCGGCGAAGGGCAGCATCATGCCCACGCCGAAGTCGAAGCCGTCGGTCAGGGCGAAGCCGATGATGAGTACGCCCACGAAGGCCCACCAGATCAGCTTGAGTGTTTCGTAATCGAAGATCATTCTGCTTTCCTCATTTCTTCTGGTGGCTTAGTGGCTGCCGGCATTGGCCGACGGATTCAGGGGCGGCGGCAGGACATCGCCGGGGCTCTTTTCATGACCCTTGGTTTCCCAGTAGTACTGGCCGGTATGCAGGCTGCTGGGGCCGAGGCGCGCGTACTTCACCATCAGGATCATCTCCACCACCAGCAGGAAGGTATAGAACAGGATGAAACCGGCCAGGCTGAAGTAGAGGCTGCCCGGCTGCAGCGAGGAGGCCGACAGGTGGGTCGGCAGGATGCCGGCAATGGTCCAGGGCTGGCGGCCATATTCGGCCACGATCCAGCCGAGTTCAGCAGCGATCCACGGCAGCGGGATCGAGATCACGGCCAGGCGCAGCAGCCAGCGTTGCGGCGCCAGCTGCTTCTTGGCCAGGAACCAGAACGACGCCGAGAAGATGAACAGGAACAGGAAGCCCAGCGCCACCATGCCACGGAAGGACCAGAACAGCGGTGCGACCTTGGGGATGGTGTCATTGACGGCCAGGCTGATCTGTTCGGGCGTCGCATCGACGACGTTGTTGGTGTACTTCTTCAACAGCAGACCATAGCCCAGGTCCTTCTTGAGCTTGTCGAATTCCGCGCGGGCTTCGGGGGACTTGTCGCCCGCCTTCAGCTTGGCCAGCGCCGCATAGGCCAGCATGCCGTTGCGGATGCGCGCTTCGTGTTCCTTCTTCAGATCCTTGATGCCCAGCACCTGGGTATCGGCCGAACGGGTGGCGATCAGGCCCAGCGCATAGGGGATCTTGACGGCGTAATCGGTGCGCTCTTCCTTGTCATTGGGCAGGCCGAACAGGGTCAGGCCGGCGGGGGCAGGGTGGGTATCCCACTCGGCTTCGATGGCGGCCAGCTTGACCTTGTTGACTTCACCGGCGGTATAGCCCGATTCGTCGCCCAGCACGATCACCGACAAGGTCGCGGCCAGGCCGAAACCGGCCGCCACCGCGAAGGAGCGCAGCGCGAAGGCGGTATCGCGGGCCTTCAGCAGATACCAGGCCGACACGCCCAGCACGAACATGGAAGCCGTCACGTAACCAGCGGCCACGGTGTGCACGAACTTCACCTGCGCCACCGGATTGAAGATCACGTCGGTCATGCTGACCAGTTCCATGCGCATGGTCTCGAAGTTGAATTCCGCGCCGACCGGATTGTTCATCCAGCCATTGGCGATCAGGATCCACAGCGCCGACAGGTTCGAGCCCAGCGCCACCAGCACGGTGACGATCAGGTGCTGCTTGCGCGAGAGCTTGTCCCAGCCGAAGAAGAACAGGCCGACGAAGGTCGATTCCATGAAGAAGGCCATCAGGCCTTCGATGGCCAGCGGAGTCCCGAAGATGTCGCCCACATAGTGCGAGTAATAGGACCAGTTGGTGCCGAACTGGAATTCCAGGGTGATGCCGGTGGCCACGCCCATGGCGAAGTTGATGCCGAAGAGCTTGCCCCAGAAGCGGGTCATGTCCTTGTAGATCTGGTTGCCGGTCATGACATAGACCGACTCCATGATGACCAGGATCCAGGACAAGCCCAGGGTGAGGGGGACGAACAGGAAGTGATAGAGCGCCGTGACGGCAAACTGCAGCCGTGACAGCGAGACGACTTCATCGATGGGAACCATGTTGTGTTACTCCGTTTGTTGTTTGGCGGACAGGTCTTGGGACGGGTACTGCTGTTGTGCGGTGGCTGGCTGCGGCGTGGTGAAAGACAGCATGCGCTGCTCCACGCGCTGTACCGGCATCTGCATGTGCTTGGCTTCGGGATGGGCGAAGAAGGTCTTGGCCAGCACCGTAATGAGGGCAATCTTGACCACCAGCAGCAGGGTGATCTCCACCCCCAGCGGCAGCTGGGTCAGGCGTGGCCAGCGCCACGGGCGTTTGCGCAAGGATGAGGCGAGTTGCATGCGGATTACTCCTTTTCGTTGCTGCTGCCGCCGACGCGGAACTTCTCACGCACGTCCAGCAGCTTCTTGACCTTGGAACCCATCTTCATCAACGACACCAGCGTCTCCGGCGAGAGGCGCTGCACATCGTCGAACCAGGAACTGGAGAGTTCGATCAGTTCATACATGTCGCGCATGCGCTTTTGCACTTCCTTGTCGTCCTTGCTGCCGGGCGCTTCCAGCAGGGCGTCGCGCAGCATGGAGAGGGTCGGCTCGATTTCGCGGCGGCGGCGTTCTTCCAGCAGCACCTTGAAGATGTCCCAGATGTCGCCCGGCGGTTCAAAATATTCACGGCGGTCACCGGGTTTGTGCAGCAGCTTCACCAGCCGCCAGGACTGCAATTCTTTCAATCCCATGCTCACGTTGGAGCGCGAAAAACTGAGGTACTCGGCGATCTCGTCAGCATTGAGCGCGCGCCCGCAGATGTAGAGCAGGGCATAAATCTGCCCTACGGTGCGATTGATGCCCCAGCGGCTGCCCATCTCGCCGAAGTGGCTGATGAAGCGCTGCATGAGCGGGCTGAGTACGTTGTTTTCCATGTCGAAGTCTTTCGAAATTTCAGTAATTACTGAAATTTAAGGCAATTGCTTGACCCATCGCAATGTCACGCACCTGTGTATTTGCTGATAACAGTTATCACGGATGAGAATGACGCGCGCCCGGCGCGCAAGGCGCGGGCGAGGGCCGTCTGCAGGCTCAGAGACTGACAGGGGTGAAGGCGCTTATTAACGTCTCTTCATGACGACATCGCGTCTTGTGAACTTCCCGGTTTCACAAGGACGCAGCCCTGTTCAGCATCATGTTGCGCTGCATGAACGTATTTTCACGCTTTCCTACAAAGCCAGAAGGATTTGGCTGATAGGAAACCTGATGCGGATCAAATAAGGTGCATTTGCAGCTCAGCCGTAGCGTGGAAAGGGGTTGGAAAACGACATCTCCGCCACGCTACAGGTGAAGTACTGAGTGCAACTGAGTACGACTGAGTGCAAGCGTCCACCGGGTTTCTTCACCTCGGTGGCGAGGGGCTGGCGGGCTGGGGTTGCCCGTGGCGCACGCCTGCTGCGTCCTCTTTTTCCAAGGATGAATATTTATGCTGGGTTTCGATTTCCGCGTGGCCAGGATCGTCTGGACCGTCTTCCTGGTGGCCTTGCTGCTTTATGTCACCTATACCATTTCGGCCACCGTGCTGGTGCTGGTGTTTGCCGTCTTCTTCAGTTACCTGGTCTATCCGCTGGTGGAGCAGGTCGAGCGCGTGCGCCCGGCCAAGGTGCCGCGTGCGGTCTCCATTGCGGTGGTGTTCGTGCTGGCCATCGGTATCGTGGCAGCCGTGGCGACCATCTTCGGCGCGCGCATCCAGGAGGAAGCCTTGCGCCTGTCCGAGCAACTGCCGGCGCTGCTGCGCTCCAATGATGCGGTGTCCAAGATTCCGCTGCCGGGCTTCGCCGAACCGCTGCGCGCACGCATCCTTGGCTTCATCCGCGACCAGCTCGCCAACGGCACCGACCAGGCCATGCCGCTGGCCAAGCAGTTCGGGGTGGGCGTGATGCATGCGGCCAGCAACCTGATCTACCTGGTGCTGGTGCCGGTGATCAGCTTCCTGCTCATCAAGGAAGCGCCGGCCATGCGCGATGAAATCCTGTCCTGGATGAACCGTTCCAACCGCAAGCTGTGGGATGGCATCATCAAGGATCTCGACGTGCTGCTCTCGCGCTACGTGCGCGCGCTGCTGTTCCTCTCCATTGCCACCTTCGTGGCCTACAGCATCGCCTTCTCGCTCATGGGCGTGCCCTACGCCATGCTGCTGGCGGGCCTGGCGGCGGTGCTGGAATTCATTCCCTTTGCCGGTCCGCTCGCCGCCAGTGCGGCTGCCCTGGTGGTGGCCGGCTTCAGCGGCTATGACCACTTGCTGTGGCTGGTGGGCTTCATCGTGGCGTATCGGGTGTTCCAGGATTACGTACTGAATCCTTACCTGATGAGCGAGGGCGTGGAAGTGAGCCCGCTCATGGTGATCTTGGGCCTGCTGGCCGGTGACCAGCTGGGCGGGGTGGCGGGCATCTTCCTGTCGGTGCCGGTGATGGCAGCCTTGAAGATCATCTTCACGCGTGCCTCGGCGGCCCAGAAAGCAAGACGTGCGGCCGAAGCCCGCGAGGCTGAACTGGCGGCCCAGGCCGCGCAGGAAGCGCTCAGGTCAGCAGAGGTGGCGGAACCTGCACCTGCGCCGCCTGCGCTGCCGCCGACGGGAAGAACAAGCTGAAGCGAATCCAGCCCGGCTGCGGACATTCGACCGCAGCCGTGCCGCGATGCAAGGCCATGATGGCCTTGACGATGGCCAACCCCAGGCCGTTGGATTCGGTGAAGGCGCTGCGCGAACGGTCGCCGCGATAGAAACGGTCGAACATGCGCGCCATCGCATGGGGCGTGACGCCTTCGCAGCGGTTGTCCACCAGGATGCGGCTGCCGCTGGCGTCGTTCTCGGCCTGGATGCGGATGACGCTGTCGGCCTCACCGTAGCGTACCGCATTGATGACCAGGTTGTTCACTGCCCGCCGCCACATGTCGCGGTTGGCATGGCAAGTGCCCTGGGCCTGCAGCTCGAAGCGCAGGCCGCGTTCGTCGGCGATGCCTTCGAAGTAATCGGTCACCTTGCCCAATTCTTCATGCAGGTCCAGCGCGCTGCATTCCACGGCCAGCGTCGCATGGTCGGCTTGCGCCAGGAACAGGATGTTCTCGACGATGCGCGAGAGCCGCTGCAATTCCTCCACATTCGATTCGAGCAATTGTTCATATTCTTCCAGGCTACGCCGTTGGCCCAGTGCAACCTGGCTCTGGCCCATGAGCACGTTGATGGGCGTGCGGATCTCGTGGGCCAGGTCGCCGGAGAATTGCGCCAGGTGGTCGTAGCCAGCCTCCAGCCGGTCCAGCATGGCATTGAAGGAGAGCGCCACGCGCCGCAGTTCGGAGGGCATGCCGTCCTGCTCCAGGCGGGTGGAAAGGCGGTCGGGCGTGATCTGGGCGGCGCGCTGGCTCATCGCTTCCAGCGGCTGCAGCCCGCGCCGCAGCAGCAGGAATCCCAAGAGCGAGGTCAGCAAGATGGCAGCGCCCGCCGCACCGGCAATGCGCCAGCGGTAGCTGTGCATCATGCGGCTTTCCTGCACCATCACATAGGCGGCCACGATCTCCACGCGGTCTCCGCCTGCACCACCCTTGCCCACATCGGCCAGTGCCGAGACCCAGCGTACCTTCACGCCATCGGGGCGGAAGCTGGTCTGCAGGCTGGCCGAACTGACCGGGCGGCCCACCGGAAGCGGGGTCATCTCAGGCGGCTGCAGATGATCGGGATTGCTTTGGATGAAGGGCGCTTCACCCTGACGGCGAAAGATGCGCACATCCTGCTCATTGCCCATCATGCTTTCGAAGAGGGCCGGGCGCTGCTCCATCTGCTCGACGTTGTAGAGGTCGTGCATCAGGTTGCGGAAGTGTTCCACGCGCCCGATCAGGGCCTGGTCGGCCCGCTGCGACAGGGCGACCCCGGCCGCGCGATCCAGGTAAAAGCCCAGGCCGGTGACCACCAGCGCAGTCATCAATGCGAACAGGGCGGTGACGCGGGAAGTGAGTGTCCAGCCGCGCACGGGTGTGGCAGCGGCGTTCATGGGTTTTCCGAAAACATGTAGCCGACGCTGCGCACGGTGTGGATCAGTTTTTTCTCGAAGGGCGCATCGATCTTGGCGCGCAGGCGCTTGATGGCGACGTCGACCACATTGGTGTCGCTGTCAAAGTTCATATCCCAGATCTGCGAGGCGATCACGGACCGTGACAGTGCCTCGTCCCGGCGCTTGATGAGCAGGTGCAGCAGCATGAATTCCTTGTTGGTCAGGGCGATATGAATGCCCTGGCGCGTGACCTTGTGGCGCACATGGTCCAGCTGCAGGTCGGCGATCTCATAGACCTCGGCTTCGCGCGTGACGCCCCGGCGCAGCAGGGTGCGGATGCGCAGCACCAGTTCAGTGAAGGAAAAGGGTTTCACCAGGTAGTCGTCGGCCCCCAGCTGCAGGCCGCGGATGCGGTCTTCCACCTGGTCCTTGGCGGTCAGGAACAGCACCGGCAGGTCGCGCTTGCTGCGCAGTGCGCTCATGACCTGCCAGCCATCCAGGCCGGGCAGCATCACGTCCAGCACCACCAGGTCGTAGTCCTGTTCCAGTGCCATGTGCAGGCCGTCACTGCCGGTGCGGGCGAGGTCGACGGCGTAGCCGGATTCGCGCAAGCCTTTGCGCAGGTAGTCACCGGTCTTGGGGTCGTCTTCGATTACCAGGATGGCCATGCTGTGGGAAACCGTGTTTGGTGGAATGGACGGGAAGCGCCGCTGCAAAGGCGGCCCGGATCGGAGAGAATGAACCGGAAAATGCACTCGATTCTAGCAATGGAGGGATTTTTCTTCATGACAAAATTGTCATCAAAATGCCACCCGCGCGTCACCGCGCCGCTTTTACCATGGCATCTCATCGGCGAGGTCCAGGCCTTGCCTCCGCTTTGCATTCACACCCTTTTTTGCCGGAGCGCACCATGCTGATCAAGATTCGTCCCGACCAGATTGACATCCCGACCGCCTCCGAGATCACCCCGCGTGATCTCTACCTGTCGCGCCGCAGCTTCATGGCGCGCGTGGCGGCCGGTGCCGCCCTGGCCGGCGGCATGGGCGCGCTGCCGCAGGCCTTCGCCCAGCAGGGCAGGAAGCTGCCGGCCCAGCTCAATAACGCCTTCGCGGTCATGGACAAGCAGACCGCCTACAAGGACGCCACCAGCTACAACAACTACTACGAGTTCGGTACCGACAAGGCCGATCCGGCCAAGAATGCCGGCAGCCTGAAAACCAGCCCGTGGACCATCGACATCGAAGGCGAGGTCAAGAAGCCCATGACCCTGGACCTGGATGCCCTGACCAAGCTGGCCCCGCTGGAAGAGCGCATCTACCGCATGCGCTGTGTGGAAGGCTGGTCGATGGTGATCCCGTGGATCGGCTATTCGCTCTCGGCCCTCATCAAGAAGGCCGAACCCACCGGCAATGCCAAGTATGTCGAATTCGTCACCCTGGCCGACAAGAAGCAGATGCCGGGCCTGTCCACCCCCATCCTGAACTGGCCCTATCGTGAAGGTTTGCGCCTGGACGAAGCCAATCACCCGCTCACCCTGCTGACGCTGGGCATGTACGGCGAAGTGCTGCCCAACCAGAACGGCGCACCGGTGCGCATCATCGTGCCTTGGAAGTATGGCTTCAAGTCGGCCAAGTCCATCGTCAAGATCCGCTTCGTCAAGGATGAACCCAAGACCGCATGGAATCTCTACGCTCCGCAGGAATATGGCTTCTACTCCAACGTCAACCCCAACGTGGACCACCCGCGCTGGTCGCAGGCCACCGAGCGCCGCATCGGCGAAGACGGCTTCTTTGCTCCCAAGCGCAAGACGCTGATGTTCAACGGATACAACGACGTGGCCAGCCTGTACACCGGCATGGACCTGCGCAAGTTCTTCTGAGGATCGGATCAGGCATGCAGCTCGCTCCGGCCGCCTTGCGCAATCTCAAACCACGCGCCGTGACGGGGCTGTGGTGGCTGTTCCTGGCCCTGGCCTTCGTTCCGCTGGTGCGGCTGGTGGTGCTGGGTTTCACCGGCGGCCTGGGGGCCAACCCGCTGGAATTCATCACCCACAGCACCGGCGACTGGACCTTGTATCTGTTCTGCATCACCCTGGCAGTGACGCCCCTGCGCAAGATCACCGGGCTGAACTGGCTGGTGCGCATGCGCCGCATGCTGGGGCTGATGGCGTTTCTGTATCTGTGCCTGCACTTCACGACCTTCGTCTGGTTCGATCACTTCTTCGACCTGGGCGAGATCTGGAAGGACATCGTCAAGCGGCCCTTCATCACCGTGGGCGTGCTGGCGCTGCTGCTGTCGATCCCGCTGGCCATCACCAGTACCAACGGCATGGTGCGACGCCTGGGCGGCAAGCGCTGGCAGGCCCTGCACCGGCTGGTCTATGTGATCGTGCCGCTGGGCGTGCTGCACTACTGGTGGGACAAGGCCGGCAAGAACCTGATCGCCCAGCCGCTGTTGTTTGCGGTGCTGGTCGGGGTGATGCTCGCTTTGCGCCTGCTGTGGCGGCGCAGCGGCGCATCGGGCACGCCGGGAAAGCCCGTGCGGCGCTGAATGCTTCATATCTTGTGCGTTTGACCTGATCGTCCTAGCCGATTTTCTGATTTTTCCCTGCCCTGTCGGAGCCTGCCATGTCCCTGTTCAAACCTGCCGTCCTGGCCTCTGCGGCCAGCCTTTGCCTGGCGCTGGCCTGTGCTTCCACTTTTGCTGCCGAAGCGGCGGTGGCGGTGCCCGCTCCCAGTGGCAAGGCGGTGCTGGCTTCCACCGCCAACACGGCCACCGTGGTCCTCGCGGGTGGCTGCTTCTGGGGTGTGCAGGGGGTGTTCCAGCATACCCAGGGCGTGTTGCAGGCGGTGTCCGGTTATGCCGGCGGCAAGGCCGATTCGGCCACGTATTCCATGGTCAGTTCCGGGACCACCGGGCACGCCGAAGCGGTACAGGTGACCTACGATCCGCGCAAGATTTCCTATGGCCAGATCCTGCAGATCTATTTTTCGGTGGCGCATGACCCGACCCAGCTCAACCGCCAGGGCCCGGACCATGGCACGCAATACCGTTCAGCCATCTTCACCGCCAGCGACGAACAGGCCCGGGCCACCCAGGCCTACATCGCCCAGATCAATGCCGCCAAGGTCTTCAGCGCTCCCATCGTGACCCAGGTGACGCCGCTGCAAGGTTTCTACCGGGCCGAGGATTACCATCAGGATTACGCCACGCTGCATCCGAACCAGCCCTACATCGCCTACAACGACCTGCCCAAGATCAGCAACCTGCAGAAGATGTACCCGGCCATCTATCGTGCCGATCCGGTACTGGTGTTCAAGCGCTGACGCAGTACTGCGGCAGGGATGAGACAATACGCGGGTTTGTCTCATCCCGCCTGCCATGAACGCCACTCAATCCCTGCGCCTCGCCCTCGACCATTTCCACCAGGATGATTACGCCGCCGCCGAACAAGTGCTGTTCGGCTTGCTGGAGACCCATCCCCGGCACAAGGATGCGCTGCAGCTGCTGGGCAGCGTGGTGGCCGCGCAAGGACGTTTCGAAGAAGCCGCCCTGGCCTGGCAGCAGGCCTTGCCGCTGGTCGACCCCGACAGCGAGGAAGCGCTGGCCCTGCGCTATCGCCTGGGGCGCGCCTTCTACGAGCAGGGGCGATATGAAGACAGCTTCCTGCTCTATCGCGACCTGATCGAGGCGGGGCATGAACGTCCCGAGTTCTTCGTCGCCGCCTCGGCCGCCTTGCAGGGCATGTCGCCCTCCGGCAAGAACGATGGCCAGGCGCTGGCCTTGCTGGAAGAGGCACTGCGGCGCAATCCCGATGTTCCCGATACCTGGCACCGCAAGGCGCGCCTGCATGAGCGCGCCGGCCAGTGGGAAGCCGCACGCGAATGCCTGCGCCAGGTGCTGCTGCGCTTCGATGATCGCGCCCAATACTGGCTGGATGCAGGCCTGATCGAACATGCCTTGGGTGACTACGAGGAAGCGCTGCGTTATTACGACCGCGCCCTCATTCTCGACCCTGACCTGGTGGATGCCCACGTCAGCCGTGGCACCACGCTGGCGCGCCTGCGTGACCACGAGGAAGCCATCGACAGCTTCCGCCGCGCCCTGCGCATGGATGGCAAGGACGCCGATGCCCACGTCAACCTGGCCTTGTCGCTGCTGGTGCTTGGCCGGCTGGAAGAGGCTTTGCCGCTCTACGAATGGCGTTGGGAAGGACGCGGTGCCGATCCTTATCGCCACGCCGCCATCCCGCCCTGGAACGGCGGCAGCTCGCTGGCCGGCAAGCGCATCCTGCTGTGGGCCGAGCAGGGGCAGGGCGATACCATCCAGTTCAGCCGCTACGTGCAGCAGATCGTCGAGGCCGGGGCCGAGGTGGTGTTCGAGGTTCCGGAAAGTTTGTTCACCCTGATGCAGGGCTTGCCGGTGGCCTCGCGCATTCAGCTGGTGCCGACCGCAGGCGCCTTGCCCGCGATCGATTATCAGTTGCCGCTGATGAGCCTGCCGCTGGTGTGCAATACGGCGATGGACAACATCCCGGCACCGGTGCCTTACCTGAACGTTCATATCGACCTCAAGCGGCAGTGGGAGCAGCAACTCGACGCGCTGGCACCGCGTGCGCCGGGGCAGGTGCGCGCAGGCATCATCTGCTCCGGCAACCCCGGCAATGCCAACGATGCGCGCCGGTCCATTGCGCTGGAGCGCTTTGCGGCTCTGGCCAAGGCGCGTGACGGGGTGTCCTTCTTCATCATCCAGCCCGATCCGCGCACCGCCGATGCGCAATGGCTGCAGCAGGCCGGGCCGCAGTGGCATGCGGTAGGGGAGGGCATTCGCGATTTCGCCGATACGGCCGCTGCGCTTTCCTGCATGGACCTGGTCATCAGCGTCGATACGGCAGCCGCCCACCTGGCCGGCGCGCTCGGCGTGCCGGTCTGGATCGCCTTGCCCTATTCACCGGACTGGCGCTGGTTCCTGCAGCGCCATGACTCGCCCTGGTATCCGACGGCACGGCTGTTCCGCCAGCAGCGTGCGGGCGACTGGGATGAGGTCATCACCACCTTGCGTGCCGCCTTGGCGGTAGCGTCGTTTTCTTCCTGAGCGTGCCGGAACCCGTGCAGCGCTTCCGGCTGCAGACGTTCTTGGCAGGGTCTGCAGCTGTTCTTCATTAATCTTTGTAGTGTTTCTCGAATTATTTCGAGGTCGTATGAAGATTTCTGCACCATCGGACAATTCGTTCCCCCCCGTCCTTTCCGCGATCATCCAAGCCAATTCTCGTCACCCGTCATCGCAGCCGGCCGGCTGCCCTGCCGCCTTTGCGGCTGCTGCCCGGCCAGTGTGCAGGTGCGTGAAGTACGGCGCCCGGCGCCGTCTTCCCGCCTGCCGCGAGACCTTCCTCCCTGGACGAGATCAACCTGAAATGAGCGCAGATGAACGACATCCTCCCCCTTGGCGGCGCGTGCGGCCCGCAGTCTTCCTCCACCTTGCCGCGCCCGCGCTGGCCCAACCGGCTGGCTGCCGTGATCGCGATGTCACTGGGCTTGTTGAGCCTGCCGGCGGGCGCTGTCAGCCTGGGTGATCTGGTCAAGCAAGCCGCTTTCAACAATCCCGCCGCGGTCGCTCGGCAACGTGCCGTCGACGCCGCTGCCGAAGGTATCTCGTCGGCCAAGTGGCAATTCTTCCCGACACCGTCCATGTCGGTCGAACGCGCCGGCGTGACCAGTTCGCGCGACATTTCGTACAACGGCGACGATACCGTGGTGACCCTGCGCCTGCAGCAGACCCTGTGGTCCGGCGGCCGCCTGACGGCCCAGCTGGAACAGGCCGGGCACAATCATGAATCTGCTGGCGAAGCCCTGCGTGAACAGCGCTTCCGCCTGGCCGAGCAGGTCATTTCGCAATACAGCCTGTGGGTGCGTTCGGATCTGGCCACCGAGGCCAATCAGAAGAATCTGAAAGCGCTGGAAGATTTCCTCGCACAGAGCCAGCGCCGCGAGAAGGAAGGCGCCGCTGCGCGCGTCGACGTGACGCTGGTGCGCGGCCGCCGCGACCAGGCACTGACCGACCTGCTGGGAGCCAAGGCCAGCCGCCAATCGGCGCGCCTGCAACTGGAACAACTGGTCGGCCTGCCGCTGAGCGATGAAGAGCTGCGTGCCGATGTGGCGAAGATGTCCGTCAGCGAGGATCTGCCCGCACTGACCGAGAGCATGCTGGAGAGCAGCCCGCTGCTCAAGCGCCTGCGCGCTGATGCCAAGGTCCAGGAGTCGGCCATCCGGATCCGCAGTGCCTCCTACTGGCCCGAAGTCTATGCCCGCCTGGAGCACCAGCGCGGCAACTTCAGCGTGCCTCACACCCCCAATGCCAACCGTGCTTTCATCGGCATGCAGATGCAGCTGGGGGCCGGCCTGTCGCTGGGTTCGGAAGTGGCCGCCGCGCAGGGCCGCTATCAGTCGGCGCTGCTGGCCGTGGATGCGGCACGGCTGGAACTGATCTCGCAGATGGCCGCCACCTACACCGAGTATCAGCAAGCCGAGGCGCGTGCACGCAATCTGGAAGACGTCGGCGTATCGTCCGAGGAGGTGCTGGCTTCCTATACCCGCCAATATCTGTCGGGCCGGCGCTCCTGGCTGGACGTGATGAATGCCGCCCGCGAAGTGGTGCAGACCGATCTGCAGAAGGCCGACGTCACGGCCATGATCATCGCGGATGGCCGCAAGCTGCAATTGTGGGCGTATGGCCTGGACCAGGTACGCTGACCATCAATGCCGTGCGCATCCGGTGCGGTGCGCACGGCGACCGCAAGGGGAACTGCGGCAGGGGGGAGCATGATCACCAAAGCGCAGTTCAAGCGCGCCATCGAGCGCGAGGAATTCAGAGTCGTCTATCAGCCCATCGTGGTACTGGCCGACGGCCGCTGTGCTGGCGCGGAAGTCCTGGTGCGCTGGCAGCGCGAGGACGGTGCACTGTTGCCGCCGGACCGTTTCCTGGTTGCGGCGCAGCGGCACGGCTACCTCAATGCCATCACCGACCGGGTACTGCAACAGACCGTCAGCGACCTGGCCCCCACGCTGCGCGCTCATCGCTGCTTGCATGCGGCCGTCAATATCCCGGCCCAGGATGTCAACAGCGGCCGCATCCTGGAGGTGCTGGATGCCGCGCTGGACGGCACCGGTATCGTGCCGGCCCAACTCTGGCTGGAAATCACCGAGAGCAGCAGCATGGAAACCCTGCCGAGCCGCGAGACGCTGTCCCGGGCGCGGGAGCGGGGGCATCTCATTGCGCTGGATGATTTCGGGACCGGCTATTCCTGCCTGCGCTATCTGCACGAACTTCCATGTGATGTGCTCAAACTGGATCGTTCCTTCGTCATCGGCATCGGCACGGATCACGAGCATCCGGTGCTGGCCTGCATCATCGACCTGGCCCGCAAGCTCAAGCTGAAGATCGTCGCGGAAGGCGTGGAAACGCCGGTGCAGGCGCGCTATCTGGAGCAGGCCTGCGTCGACTATGCCCAGGGCTGGCATTACGCACGGCCGATGCTGGCCGCTGAATTTGCGCGCTATTGCGATCGGGCAGCGAGCCCGGCGGGTTCGCCACTGTCGCCGCTGTCGTTGCACGCCCCGGAATCGCCGTTGTCTTCTCTCGCGGCTGGCGGCTCCGCAGAGGCCGTGGTGGCGCCGGAGCTTCAGTCCTCGCACTGAGCTTGCGCGGGCTGTGCGCACAGGCGTCCTTTCCTGTCTGGTCTTTCCTCTCCGTTGCTGTTGATGTCGTCCACTCGACGTTGCCTTCGATAGTTCATTCCGTCTGCACCATCAGACAATTTGTTAAGCGCAAAATGTTAGATAAAGTTAGTACGGCGTCGATGTTAATGGTCTGGCGGAGACGCTGTCACCAGTGCTGACTGATTGTCGGTGATCAGGTGGCGAATGGCACCAAGCTCCCCTCGGGTTCAACATGATTCGAGGGGAGTTCTCTTTTGTGTATCCAGATATGAAGAGGCTTTCCAGGATCTTCCGTATTTCTTTGATCCTCGCGAAAGTGGTCCTGGATTTTCTCTTCACTCGTCGACAGGAAGGGCGTCCATCGTTCCAGAGTGAGGTTTGTTCTCTGATCGACTGAAATCGTCATTTACTTAGTTTTTTCGAGACTACAAATATGTCTGAAATGAACTAAAGGACAATTAAATCTTTATATATTTTCACAGATCATTAGCCCCATTGACGATCTGCCGCAGCGCCTGATTCCGGATGAGATCTCCCTCGGTTTTGCCCGCTGTTGCTGAGATGGCAAAGCAGCAACGATGACGCATCCCGGTCATTTCTGGCATCGCGCGACACATCGTCCGAGGGGTTCTCTCCCGTTTTTCGCTCTCACTGTCGATCAAGCCGAGTACGTCCGCATCGTCCGCATCGTCCGAATACGCGCCGTCGACAGTCCTTCCCCTGAAGGAAGGCCGATCGTCGCGACTGATATCAAACCAAACGAATCGCCATGAGAAAGAATATTCATTCCTGTCCCAGTTCGCCCCCCGTTGCCGGTGCGGTGCGCCGCGCTGCGGCCAGCAAGATGTCCGGCGCAGGCTGCACGGGCCCGTATCCAGCTGCCTTGCTGGTTTCCCGGGAGGCCTGTCATGAGTGAACTGGCGTCTTCCTTGTCATGGGCCGTGATGACGGCAGCGCGACGCCACGGTGTGGTGATCGACAGCGTCCGGCTCAATGCCGCCATCACCCAATCGATGGTGAAAAGCGGCGCAGCGGCCATCGACATCAACAGCCTCTGCGCTGCCCTGAGCCTGTCCAAGTCGCAGCATCTGGCCAAGCCGGACCGCGCGCAGCTTCCCATGCTGGGCGTGGTGCGCGAGCGCGGCTGGGGTGTCATCGCCGACCAGCGTCCCGATGGCCGCTGGATTTTCATCAGTGAAGAGGGCCATGCTTTGGTCAGCGACAGTGATCTGAGCGAAGGCGCCTACAAGCTCGATTTCGCCCCGCTCGGCAACAAGCCGGACCAGCACGGTTTTGAACGCGTCTTCAAGGAAGCGCTTGGCGAATACCGTCCCATCATCCTGGAAGTGGTGATTGCCTCGGTGGTGATGAGCGTCATCGCGCTGGGGGCCTCGGTCTTCTCGATGCAGGTCTATGACCGGGTCATTCCTACGCACGGCGTGGCTACGCTGATCGTGCTGGCCATCGGCGTCTCGCTGGCCATCGTCTTCGAGCTGGGCATGAAGTTCGCGCGCTCTCACATCATGGACAGCGTGGTCTCCGGCCTCGATGCCAAGCTCTCGCAGGCGCTCTTCGAACGCTTGCTGTCGGTCCGGGTGGACCAGTTGCCAGGTTCCGTCGGCAGCCTGGCCGGGCAACTGCGCGGATATGAACAAATTCGCTCCTTCTATACCTCGCAGACGCTGTTCACCCTGGTCGACCTGCCGCTGGGCCTGCTGTTCGTACTGGTGATCGCCTTCATCGCCAGCCCCTGGATGGCGCTGGTGCCGACCGTGTTCGGGCTGGCGGCCATCGGCATCGGCTACCTCTCCAATCGCAAGGTGGTACGGCTGGCCGACAAGAGCGCGGCGGCCTCCAACCTCAAGACCGGCCTGCTGGTGGAGACGGTGGAGGGGGTGGAGACCATCAAGTCCGGTTCCGGCGGCTGGAAATTCCTCTCGCGCTGGATCGACGTCAGTGCCGAGTCCATCCGCAGCGACATGGCCATGCGCGCCATCGGCGACCATGCCGGCTATATCGCTGCCATGCTGCAGCAACTGAGCTACTCGACCACCGTCATCGTCGGCTCCTTCCTGGTCATCAACGGCCAGATCACCATGGGTGCGTTGATCGCCTGCTCCATCCTGGGTGGCCGCATCCTGGCCCCGGTGGCCATGATTCCCGGCCTGATGGTGCAGCGTGCGCATACCAAGGCCACCCTGGCCGGACTGGAAAAGATCTATGCCCTGCAGACTGATCAGGGCAACGAGCGCCAGCTGACCCCGGACACCCTGCGCGGCGAGTTCCGTGTGGAAGAAGTGAAATTCACCTATGCCGGCAGCCTGCTCAATGCCATGAGCATTGACCAGCTGAGTATCCGTGCCGGGGAGCGCGTCGCCATCCTGGGACCGATCGGTGCCGGCAAGTCCACCATCCTGCGCCTGCTGTCCGGGCTGTACCGGCCCCAGCAGGGCCGCATCCTGATCGATGGCCTGGACATGGCCAACATCAACCGCCTGACGCTGAATCAGCACATCGGCTATCTCCAGCAAGACCACCGTCTCTTCGTCGGCACCCTGCGCGAGAACCTGCTGATCGGCCTGCCCGATCCCGGCGACGAAGTGCTGCGCCAGGTGATGGAGCGCACCGGCCTGCTGCGCCTGGTCTCAGCCCATCCCAAGGGACTGGACCTGCCGATCCAGGAGGGCGGACGCGGCCTGTCCGGTGGCCAGCGCCAGCTGGTGGCCTTCACCCGGCTGCTGCTGTGCCGGCCTGACATCTTCCTGCTCGATGAACCCACGGCCTCCATGGATGAAGACCTGGAGCGTCACTGCCTGGGCGTGCTCAATGAAGAAATCAGCGGTGGCCGCACGCTGGTGGTGGTTACCCACAAGCCTGCCTTCCTGCCCATGGTCGAACGCGTGATCGTGGTGGTGGGCAACCGGATCGTGCTCGACGGCCCGCGCGATGCCGTCCTGGCCCGACTGCGCGGTGATACCGCCAGTGCGGGGAATGCCGTCGTCGCCTGAGGTTCGCCATGACCATGAGCTTGAAAATGAATAAACCCGATCCCCATCACTCCCTGGTCTCGGCGCGCTGGATGTTGCGCCTGTCCATGCTCAGTGTCTTGCTGCTGCTGGTCTGGGCCGGCCTGAGCCACATCGATCAGGTCACCCGCGCGCAAGGGCAGGTGATTGCGGTCTCCCGTACGCAGTCGGTGCAGGCCCCTGATGGCGGACCCGTCAAGCAGATCCTGGTGAAGGAGGGGGAGGCCGTCAAGCAGGGGCAATTGCTGATGGTGCTGGAGCAGGACCGTATCCAGACCTCCCTCAACGACAGCCGCGCCAAGGTCGCAGCGCTGCGCATCAGCCTGGCGCGCCTGCGTGCCGAGGTATACGGCCAGCCGCTGGTGTTCGAACCGGACTTGCTGGAGTACAAGGAGTACATCGCCAATCAGAAGGACCTCTACATCAAGCGCAAGGCCCTTATCGACCAGGATCTGCAGGCCCTGCATGACATGCTCGGCCTGGCCTCGCAGGAACTGCAGATGAACCGCAACCTGGAGCAGACCGGCGACGTCGGCCGCGCCGACGTCCTGCGGCTGCAGCGCAACGTGGCCGACATCCGCGCCCAGATCAACAACAAGCGCAACAAGTATTTCCAGGAAGCCCTGGTCGACATGACCAAGGTGCAGGAAGACCTCAACACCCAGCGTGAACAGCTGGAAGACCGCAGCCAGGTGCTGGAACACACCGAGTTGCGGGCACCGGCTGACGGCGTGGTCAAGAACATCAAGCTCACCACCATTGGCGGCGTGGTGCGCCCGGGTGACGTGGTGATGGAAATCCTGCCGGTGGACAACCTGATTGTCGAGGTGAAGGTATCGACCACCGACTCCGCCTATGTCAAAGCCGGTCAGGAGGCCAACGTCAAACTTGATGCCTATGACTATTCGATCTACGGCACCCTCAAGGGCCAGGTCGTCTACGTCAGCCCCGATACCTTGCTGGACGAAACGCGCCAGGGAGCCGTGCCCTATTACCGCGTCCACATCGCACTGGAGGAGGCCGTCTTCAAGGGCCAGAAGGCCAGTGCCATCCATGTCAAGCCCGGCATGACCGCCACCGTCGAGATCAAGGCCAATACCCGTACCGTCCTGTCCTTCTTGGTCAAGCCTATCGCCAAGACTCTTCAGGAATCGATGGGGGAGCGGTAAGCACCATCGATTGCCCACTACTACCACTACAAGGAAAATTCCATGAAACCTGTCTCACTACCCAAGCAATCTGCTCCCGATCCGGCTTATCTTCTGCCGATGATCGGTACGCTGTCCGTATTTGCCATGTACATGCTGGTCAACGGCCTGCTTTACGGACGCGTGAAAGAGCTGATGGAGCACGTGGCCAATCCCTACTTCGTCATCTTGCTGGTGGTCGTGACCATCATCGGCCAACTGCTCACCCTGTGGCAAACCTGGCGTCTGCTGGGTGAAGGCAAGTACCTCGGTCTGCTGGTCCGCCGGTTCAAGTCCTCCGAGACCCAGGACCGCCGTGTCAAGCTGGCCAACCTGAATGATACGCTGGCCGGTGTGCCCGCCGGCCTGGAAGTGCGGACCTTGTTCCAGAACCTGCTAAGCAAGGATGGCACGGCCCCGGTCCATGATCCGGCGCGCCTGCAGCACCAGGCCGACAGCTTCGCGCTGGAAATCCAGCGCCGTACCACGCTGACCCAGTACATCGCCAACACCCTGATCGGCCTGGGCCTGTTCGGCACCTTCCTCGGCCTGATCGTGACCCTGAAGGAGGTGGCAGCCCTGATCGGCCTGTTCGGCGTGGCCGGTTCGGGCGGCAGCGACATGATGGCGCAGTTCTTCCAGAAGATGAGCGCGCCGCTGGCCGGCATGGGTGACGCCTTCGTCGCCTCGCTGCTGGGCCTGGGCGGATCCATCGTCAACAACGTGCAGTTGCTGGCTACCCGCAAGCTGCAGCGCGTGCTGTGCAACCGTGCCGAAGCGGCGTACATGAGCGTGGCCGATGCCGTTTGCGTGCCTGCCAACGGTCAGCCGGACGAACAGCAGATGCGCAACGATTTCTCCGTGGCCCAAGCTCAGCTGCAGGAAATCCGCAGCATCCGCAACGAGATGCACCAGCAGACCGAAGCCGTCCTGCTGGCCTCGTCCCGCATGCGCCAGGCCAGCGAACCCCTGGTGAAGTGCCTGGAAGGACTGGAAAAGCGCACCGCCGCCCAGGCCCAGGATCGCCCGCAACTGGAGCAGATTGCCGCCACCATGGAGCAGCGTCTCGGTGCGCTGGTCCACAAGTTCGAAGACACCCAGCAAGCGCATCAGGGCCTGCTGACCAGCGTACGGGCCATGGAAGTGCACCTGGCCGGCATCGCCATGGGGCAGACCGAAGCCAGCGACGACCAGCGCAGCGTCTCGCGCAAGCTGAGCGACCTGATCGCCGCCGCCACCCAGGAGGCCGAACTGGCGCGCCAGGCCATGCGCGAGCATGCGGACACCCTGCGCTCCGCCGTGGGGCAAGACCTGCGCCAGCTCAGCGAACTGATCGAATCGAATCTGCGAGAACAGCGCGAACAAGGGCAGGCCCTCAGCAGCATGCAGACCAGCTCTCGCAGTACGCAGGTGGCCGTCGAGACCGTCGGTGCGCAACTGCTGCAGCAAGGCCAGCAACTGCAGCCGCACCTGCTCGAGATCATCGCCCGCATCGACAAGGTCGACATGAATGCCGCCGCGAGGGCGCAAGCCGCACTCTCGGCGACCGGCAGTCCGGCCCCGCGGCTCTCGGAAGAACATCAAGAACAGCAAGAACGGCAAGACCCGCAGGACCGCTTGCCACCCTCAGGTGACGATCCGGAAAGCCATTCCTGACCTGCTGTCCCGGCAAGGGCCAACGTGATGTTGGCCTTTGCCTGTCTGGTGCAGCAGTTTCGTCACTTATTTCATTCATTACTCACTCCATAGACCAGAGAAAGAGCGCTTCGTATGTCCAATGATCAAAACAAGGCTGGAATCAACCCGATCAGCAACAAGCAATTGGGCACTGCCCCGCTCCCGTTGATCATGCCGTCGGCCCGGCGCACCACCGTGGCAGCAGCCAGCAAGTCCGGAAAATCTAGCAAGGCGGCCCAGCCCGGCAAGGAGCATACGGATGTGGCACCAGACGATCCGCACGCCGACATGGACCCGCTGACCGAAGCCGAGGCCGCTGCGCGCGCGCAGGAAAGCGCCGACGCCGCCATGTCGGTACGCCGTGGCGAGGCAGACGAAGACGAGGAGGAGAGGACGGAGGAACTTTCCGGCAACGCACGACAGGACGATGAGCGCCTGCTGCTGGCCCAGGCCAGCAGCGCTTCATCCGGCAGCAAGACCGGTGCCGGTCAGATCAGCGCCGATGCTCCCGTCAGTGTGGGCGAGGAACTGTTGCGCCAGGCCGCCCCCTTGCCCGGCGCGCGCGAGAAATCCGGCGCCGACTGGATGGAGAGCTGGTTCGGCAAGGACTGGAAGCTGCCGCTGGCCATCGGCGGTGGCGCGCTGGCACTGCTGGGCCTGGCCGCCGCTGGCGGTGGTGGTGGTGGTAGCAGCGGCAATACCGATGCCCAGCCGGATGCCGGCAGTACGCCGGCCGTCCCCAGCAACACCTGGACACTGACCGTGACCCCGGCCGCGGGCATCTTCATCTCCGGGGCCTCGGTGCGCGCCATTGCCCAGAAGTGGACGGGCGGGGAGTGGCAGGACATCGGCAGCGCGACCACCGTGGATCGCAATGGCCGCATGAGCATCAAGGTCGAGAAGAGCCAGGTCACGGCGCAGGACATTGTGCGGGTGGTGATCCGCGATACCGGCAGCAGTGCTGACCAGCGTGATGAGGTCGCCGGCCCGATGACCCTGGGCTCTACCGACATGGTGGCCATCATCGGCAATCTCACCTCAGACCAGCAGCTCACCGTGAACCCGCTGACCACGCTGGCCGCGGGACGCATCGGCCAGGATCTGTCGGCCGCCAACATCGACGCCATCCATGCTGCCGTGGCCAAGGCCTTCGGCATCAATGCGGGCGACCTGGCGCATCTGCTGCCGACCTTCCTGGGTGGCGGCGGCAATCCTATCCTCACGCCGGACAGCCAGAACTACGGTCTGGCACTGGGCCTGCTGGCCGGTATGGCGCAGGCGCACCGCGACGCCGGTGTGGCCAGCGAGGATGCGCTGGGGGCTGCGCTCAAGCTTTTGGCCAGTGCCTTTGAAGAGCAAGCGGGCAAGTGGGTATTGAATCTGGAAAAGATCCGTTCGGCCACGGTCCGTGGTGCGGATGGCCAGACCCTGATGCCGGTCGGCCTGGATGAAGCTGCCCTCCGGCTCTATAACGCCGCCAGTGCAGATGGTGCGGGTGCCAACGGCGCTCAGGTGCCCTACATCAATATCGATACGGGGACAGAAAAGCCGGCCGCGGGTAAAACCCCCGCGCCAGGGGTGGCGGCCAGCATCAGCGCCGTCAGTTTTTCTGACGGATTGACGCTGAGGGTCAATACCGCCGATTCGGTCAAGGCGGGAGATAGCCTGCGCATCGAATTCATCCGCCTGGGCGCAGATGGCAAGCCCGTCGAAAATGCAAAAATCTTCACTTATGACTATGTCCTGACCCAGAAGGATGTCGATGCCGTCCGCAACAGCATCAATGACGCCAGCAACAAGGGGGGCGGCTTCTTCAAACTGACCGTGCCCACGCATATCGACGATCCGGCCAGAGCAGGCAATAGAGGAACCCGGCCAGCCAAGCCTTCCTCGTCCGATGCGACCATCTTCCTGCTGCCGGTCACCCGCCCTGACGATGGGCAGGACAGCTACTACGACCCGGCCCCGAATGTCGACGCCACCTTCCAGCTGCGTGCTACTGGCAGCGCACTGGGCTATGTCGCCGCCGGGGCCAAAATCAGCCTGAACATGGCGCAGATCGCACTGGAATCGGCGCCGCCGGGCAACATCTTCAACGGCATGGCCGATTCGGGAGCCAGCACGCTGCGCATTGCACTGGCCTTGCCCTACAAGATCTCCTGGAGCGGTAATGCTCCCAAGCTGACAGTCACACTGGCGGGGAGCAATTTCGATGCTGATTGTGAGACTTCGGACAACACCAACGGTGGTGATGTACTGCACTTCATACTCAGGCTGGGGGCGGCAGGAGATGCGTCCACCAAAGGCCTTGATGGCGATATCAGAATTCCGGCGAATGCACTGAAGTTTCACCCTGACAGCTACGTCTATACCGACGGTGGCAATCTGCTGTTCACGCCGGACGGTGCCGGAAACTGGAGCGACCGGGACGGCCATGCGTTCCCCGGCAACGACATCGCCAAAGCCATTGGCGTGGACACACAATTGGCCACCACCTTCAAGGTGGATACCAAACCACCGGTCGATCCCAAGCTGGAGATGGCCGAGCCTCCCGTGTTTGTCAACGGCTTCCGTCCGGCGCTGGACGCATCAGGTGGGGGCGTGCCGATGCTGAACAAGCTCAATGCCATTGTCAGCAGTAATCTTGACGACGGCTTTTCCGTCTGGACCAGCAACATCAAGCAGAAATTCCTAATCTCGGTCGTTACGGGGCAGTCCTTTGACCCCATGGACAAGGACGCCATTGTGAGGTTGATGGTCTCGTTCACCGGTACGGGCGGTCCCGGCGAAAACTTTGCCGAAGCGATTCTTGCCGAAGAAAGGCTTGATGCAAAGGGGGGAGGCAACGTTCATGTGCTTGTCTCCTCGTTGTGATCGGCCGCTGGGCGGCTCGGGTCGTTCTGTTTTCCGTGCTTCAGCGGCGGCGTTCGGCCAGCAGCGATCTGGCGTAGTCCACCCGGACGTCGTGGCCAGCCACCATCTGCTGCACCAGCCAGTCCATCTCATGCGGTTCGGCCCCGGCGGCCAATGCGATGTTGCGCGCGTGCAGGGCCATGTGGCCGCGTTGTATGCCTTCAGTCGCCAGCGCGCGCAGGGCGGCCATGTTCTGCGCCAGCCCCACCGCCACGGCGACCTCGGCCAGCTCCTGTGCCGATTGCACGCCCAGGATCTTCAAGGCCGCCCGTGCCGCCGGATGGGTCTTGGTGGCACCACCCACCAGGCCCACCGGCATGGGGATTTCCAGCGTACCGACGAGGTCGCCATCGGCGGCAATTTCCCAGTGCGTCAGCGAAGTGTAGCGGCCATGGCGGCAGGCGTAGGCGTGAGCCCCGGCCTCCACCGCGCGCCAGTCATTGCCGGTGGCGACGATGACCGGATCGATGCCGTTCATGATGCCCTTGTTGTGGGTGGCGGCGCGGTAGGGATCGACGGCGGCAAATTCATACGCATCGACGATGCCATCGATGACTTCCTCGCCACTGTAAGCGCTGGTGGCCAGTACATCGGCAGAAACCTTCACCCTGGCCCGCGCCAGCCGCAGATCGGCCAGATTGGAGAGGATGCGCAGCCGCACCTTGCCGCCGGTGATTTCCTCGATATGTCCGGCTACGGCTTCGGCCATGGTGTTGACGGTATTGGCACCCATTGCATCGCGCACGTCGACGATCAGGTGCGTGACCACCATGGCACCGCGCCGGGTGTCCGGGAAGACATGCACTTCGATGTCGCGGCAGCCGCCGCCCAGCTGGTTGAGCAGGTGGTCGCGGCTGTTGGCGATGTCGATGATGGCCTGGCGGTCCTTGAGGATGGCCAGCCGCGCGCCGTGCGGATCGGTCACCCCGAGCAGCTGGATCTGCGCCCGCATGAGCGGCGTGCTGCTGGAAGTCTGGAAGCCGCCGCAGGCGCGCACCAGCTTGGCCATGAAGGACGCTGCCGCCACCACCGAGGGCTCTTCGACCGCCATCGGTACCAGTACATCGCGGCCATTGAGCTGAAAATACCCGGCCACACCCAGCGGCAGCTGGAAGGTGCCGACCACGTTTTCAATCATGCCGTCGGCCGTGGCCAGCGGCAGGCCTCCGGGCTGGCCCAGCAGGATCTGCTCGGGCTCGCCCAGCCCGGCCAGGCGTGCGACCTCCGCCAGGCGTTGCGGCGGGGTCAGGCTGCGGAATCCGGGCAGGCGCGAATCGGTCGCGGAGTGCTTGTCACTGTGCATGCGCTGGTCTCTCTTTTCGTCGTTATATGAAGTTCTGGAATGGGCGGCAGGCTGCGCGCCGCCGTCCAGCGCTGGCAGAATAGCAAGGGTGTACCATTGCGCATGGGTACAGTTGCTGCCAACAGCAGGGCAACTGTACCCAGGACAATCCCTTTGCATTGCAGCAAGTCCCGACGACGCGGGCCGGGCGAGCGAGTACCTGCCTGCTTTTTGGAGAGTCTTATCCGTGACCATCCCCCAGACACTCACCCAGACCCTGGTTCAACTGATCCGTCGCCAGATCGCCGAGGGTGCGCATGCTCCCGGCAGCCGCCTGCCGTCGATCCGCGAGCTGGCCGCCCGGCATGGCTGTGCCAAAAACACCATCGTCAACGTGTTCGAGGAATTGACGGCGCAAGGCGTGGTCGAGCCCCGGCGCGGCTCCGGCTTCTTCGTCTGCGCCACGCCGCCGCGCCCGAAGGAAGAAGAGGAGGGCAGCCTGAGCCGCGCCATGGACGTGGTCTGGCTCATGCGCGAGCAGTTGAAGCACGACCCCGGCCATCTGCGCCTGGGCGATGGCTTCCCGCCGGTGGAATGGCTGCACGATGTGCGGCTGGACAAATTCCACCAGAAGGTGGTGCGCACCGGCATGGGTGCGCTGTTCGGCTACGGCAGCCGCTTCGGCTACCTGCCGCTGCGCCAGCACCTGGTGCAGAAGCTGGCGCAGCATGGCATCGAGGCCGCCACCAGCCAGATCGTGCTGACCCACGGGGCCAACCAGGCGCTCGATATCGTGATCCGCAATTTCATCCGCCCCGGCGATCGCGTGCTGGTCGATGAACCGGGCTACTACATGTTGTACGGAAAGCTCAAGCTGTCCGGTGCGCGCATCATCGGCATCCCGCGCCATGCGGACGGGCCGGATGTCGAGATCCTGGAACGCGAACTGAAGCTGCCCGGCAAGCCGCCGCTGTTTTTCACCCAGTCGCTGGCGCACAATCCCACGGCCTCGGACACCTCTCCGCACAAGGCGCACAAGATCCTGCAACTGGCCGATCGCCACGATGCCCTGATCGTGGAGAACGATGCCTTCGCCGACTTCAAGCCGGCTACCGCGCCGCGTATCGCCACGCTGGACCAGTTGCGCCGCACGCTCTACATCGGCAGCTTTTCCAAGTCGGTGTCCGCCGCGCTGCGCGTGGGCTTCATTGCCTGCCACCGTGATCTGGCCAGTGACCTGGCCGACATCAAGATGCTGGTCCACATGAGCAGTTCCGAATACTGCGAGCGCACGCTGGACGTGATCTTGTCCGACGGCCACTTCAGCCGCCACACGGCGCGCCTGCGCGAGCGTCTGGCGCACGCCACCGACGCCGCCTGCCACCAGCTGCAGCAACTGGAGGCAGAGTTGTTCTGCGCGCCACAGCAATCCATGTACCTGTGGGCGAGATTTCCCGCTTTTACGGATGCCCGGCCACTGGCGCAGGCCCTAATGGCGCATCACGTGGTGCTGGCTCCGGGCAGCATCTTCCATGTCGACCCGGAACACAGCGTGCCATGGTCCCGCTTCAATGTCGGACAGCTGTCGGACCCGCGATTTGCCGCCGCCATGGCAGCTTTGCTGGATCAGCAGGCCTGAATTCCCGCATGTTGAGGTAATGGAAGCGGGGTTTCCGTGCAGGTACGAAGAGAGCCGCCATTGCCCATCTGTTCCGGGCTTATTTGTCTTGTTCCACTTGCCCTCGCGTGCCATAGTGACGAACCACGACAGTCGCCGACTGTCGTGGTGACAACAATAATCAAGATGACATTGCGAAGTCCTCGCCCGGAGGCTTCGCTAGGGACGGAAAAGACATGAATATCCTTGGCAACATGAATATCGGCAAGCGCCTGACCTTGGGCTTTGCCGTGATCCTCGCGTTTTCCGCCATCGTGGCGGGTATCAGCCTGTGGCGACTGGAGCAGGTGTCGACGGCCACGCGCGAGATGATGAACGATCCGCTCAAGACTGAACGCCTCATGGGCGACTGGTATACCAACCTGACCGCCGGCATTCGCCGCACCCTGGCCATCGCCAAGAGCAGTGATCCGTCCCTGGCAGCGTATTTCGCGGAGGAAGCGGCGGCCTCCACCAAGAGTTCCTCGGAGTACCAGAAGCAGGTCGAGGGCTTGCTGGTCACCCCCGAAGAAAAGGCGCTGTTCCAGAAGATCGGCGAGCAGCGCAAGGTGTACCTGTCGTCGCGTGACCAGATCGTCAAACTGAAGGCGGCAGGCAACGTGGAAGAGGCCATGCGCCTGCTGGACACCGTCTTCGTGCCCGCCGCCGCGACCTACCAGAAACTGATGCGCGAGATGGTCGACATCCAGCGCAAGGATATCGACGATACCGCCAAGGAAATCGACAACATTGCGGCCCAGAGCCGGATCCTGATTGTGGTGCTGGAGGGCCTGATCCTGTTGCTGGGCATCGTGCTGGCGCGCACCCTGACGCTGGGTATCACCAAGCCGCTGCAGACGGCGGTGGTGGTGTCGCGCAAGGTGGCCGAGGGCGACCTGGCGACCCAGGTGCAGGTGACCTCGCGCGACGAGACCGGCCAGCTGCTGCAATCGCTCAAGGACATGAATGACAGCCTGCGCGGCATCGTCGCCAATGTGCGCACCGGCACCGATACCATCAGCACGGCCTCGGCCGAGATCGCGGCCGGCAACCTCGACCTGTCCGGGCGCACCGAACAGCAGGCCAGTTCACTGGAAGAAACTGCCTCTGCCATGGAAGAACTGATCTCCACCGTGCGCCAGAACGCCGACAATGCGCGCCAGGCCAGCCAGCTGGCGCAATCGGCCTCCAGCGTGGCCGAACAGGGCGGCGGCGTGGTCAGCCAGGTGGTCGATACCATGGGGGCCATCAATGCCTCCTCGCGCAAGATCGTGGACATCATCAGCGTGATCGACGGCATCGCCTTCCAGACCAATATCCTGGCACTCAACGCTGCCGTGGAAGCGGCGCGCGCCGGGGAACAGGGACGCGGCTTTGCGGTGGTGGCGTCCGAAGTGCGCTCGCTGGCCCAGCGTTCGGCCTCGGCGGCCAAGGAGATCAAGGAACTGATCAACGATTCGGTGGAGAAGGTCGGCGACGGCAGCCGCCTGGTCGAGCAGGCCGGCGTCACCATGCAGGAAGTGGTCAGCAGCGTGCGCCACGTGACCGACATCGTGGCCGAGATCAGCGCCGCCAGCGCCGAGCAGACCAGTGGCATCGAGCAGATCAACCTGGCCATCACGCAGATGGACCAGGTGACCCAGCAGAATGCAGCGCTGGTCGAGCAGGCTGCGGCCGCAGCGGCCTCGATGCAGAACCAGGCGGGACGGCTGGCGCAGATGGTCAGCGTGTTCCGGATCAATGAGGGCGAGACGCTGGTGCGCCGCGAGATCGACGTCACGCCGGCCGGGCCGACGCTGCCGCACTGAGTGGCTGCGGACCCATGACAAACGGCCCCTCGCGGGCCGTTTGTCATTCCAGCGACGGCTGCAGCGTCAGGTCTTCAGCGCTTTGAGCGCGGCCTGATAGCCCCACCAGCTGGCTTCTTCAAACAGCGAAAAACCGGACAGGTCGGCATGCGCGAAGAGGATCTTGCCGTCTGCCTGCTGCAATTTTTTCAGTCCCGCATTGCTGCGGGAACCGGGCGTGGGGATCGCCATCGCATGTGCCCGCAGCGTGATATCCACGCGCTCCACCGCAGCACCGAATTGCCAGCCATACGCCTGCTGCAAGTCTTCCATGGCCAGTGCCAGCAACTGGGCCGGCGTGGCCTGGTCCATCCAGCGCCGGGCCTGATCCGGGGCCAGATGCGTCAGCGCCACATAGGAGGTGAATACCGTCTGTTGCGGCGGATGGACGCGGATATCCTGATGGGTCGAAACGACATAGCCCAGGCCCGGTTCACGCTGGACCACGTTATCCCAGGACAGCGGTGCCTCGGGTTTTTCCTTGGGGAAGCGCTTGAGCAGGAAGTTGGCCACCAGCCACGGCGCGCGGGCCGGCAGGTGCTGCGCGGGATCGAAGCCCAGCGTGGCCATGGCCGGTGTGATGCGCGCCGCGACGAACAGCGGCATGGCGCAGACGGCCTTGCGCGCGCGCAGCAGGAAGCTGGTGGCCTGGCCATCGCGCAGGACCATGCAAAGCGCTTCGATTCCACGCGAAGTTTCTTGCAGCTGCAGCACCGTGCCGGGGCGGCGGCGCGGGCCGATGCGGCGCGCCAGTCCCTCGGCCAGCGGCTGCAAGCCCCCCGGCCAGGTCAGCCAGGCGCCGTCGGCGGCATTGGCCGCCTGGCCGCTGCGGCTGCAGAAATAATGCAGGCCGGCCCAGGCCGAGACTTGGTCGTAGCGTGCGCCGTAGTCGTCACGGCAACCGTAGTTGGCCAGCCAGTGCAGGGCAGGGGAGCGATAGCCTTCCTGCTCCAGCCATTGCCGCATGGTGATGCGGTCCAGCGCCAGCCAGCGCGGGTCGTCCGAGGCCTGCGCGGACGGCAGCATGAACGCGCGCCGGCCCCGGGCATCTCGGCTGGCGCGCAGGCTGTCCATGCTGCGATTGAAACGATCCAGCTCTTCCTGTTCGCCCGGCTGCAAGGGCGGCAGCAGGCCTTCGTACCAGTGCCCCTCGACCAGCAGCCGTTCATCCGGTGCGTGCAGCAGATAGCGTTCGTCGTAATAGGGGCGCTCGGCCTGGGCGTCGCGCAGGATCACGCCCAGGTCGGCGAGAATTTCGCGCACGTGCAGGCATTCCTGCGAGGGCAGCGGCAGATAGTGGGCCCCGGTCGGGCAGGCGTATTCACCGGCCTGGCCGTAGCGTGCTCCGGCGGCATTACCGTCGGCTTCCGGGCCGTCGATCACGAGAAAATCCTGATGGCCCGAGCGTTCCAGCTTCCAGGCTGCGGTCAGGCCGGCCACTCCCGAGCCGAGGATGGCGATGTCGGTCTCGATGATCTCCGAAGGGACCGGCAGGCGGCCGGGATGCTTGGCCAGATCGCGCAGGAAGTGGCCTTCCGCGCGGCCCGGTGCGCGGATGCCGGGATCGACTTCCCGCCATTTCTGCAGGACGCCGCCCGCGCCCAGCGTGGCCGCGCCCGCCGCAACGGCTGCGCCCAGGACGAAGCTGCGCCGCTGCATCAGCGCACCACCTGATGCCAGTCCTGCTCGAAGTAGCGTACCAGCGACTGGTTGTTGAGCCGGTTGGGCTCGACCTCCACACGCGGCATGTCGGGCGGGAAGCGGAACATCTCGGCCGTGGTGGCCCCGTTGAGATAGCGCATCGGCTGCGCATAGGTGGTGGGTGGAACGTAATCTCGCTGCGGCGAGGCCAGGATGAAGCCCCATTCACCGAAGGATGGTACGTAGAGGTGATAGGGATAGGTCTTCCATTGCGCCTCGCGCAGCGTGGCGTCGATGGACCAGTAGGCATGCGGGGCGAAATAGGGCGAAGTCGCCTGCACCACGATCAGGCCATTGGCCGAGATGTGCTTCTTGAGCACGCCGTAGAACGGCACCGAGAACAGTTTGCCCAGCGCAAAGCTGGAAGGATCGGGGAAGTCGACGATGGCCAGGTCGAAGGTCTGCGTACTGTTCTGCAACCACACGGCCGCATCGGCATTGATGACCTTCACGCGCGGATCGGACAACGCGCCCTTGTTCAGCGCCACCAGTTCCGGACGTTGGCGGAAGGCTTGCGTCATCGCCGGATCGAGATCCACCAGCGTCACCTCACGGATACCGGGATGGCGCAGGATCTCCCGGAGGGCCAGTCCGTCGCCGCCGCCCAGCACCAGCACCGACCGCGCCCAGGGCAGGGTGGCCAGGGCCGGATGCACCAGGGCTTCGTGATAGCGGTATTCGTCACGTGAAGAAAACTGCAGATTGCCATTGATGTAGAGCCGCAGATCATCCTTCCAGCGGGTGATCACCAGGCGCTGGTAGGGGGTGCTGGTGGAATAGATGACTTCATCGCCGTACATGCCGTGCTCGCCCCATTGCACCAGCCGGTCCGAGGCGGCAAAGCCGGTCCCCAGCAGGAACAGCACCAGGCAGGCCCGCAGCAACTGCCGCTGTGCCTGCTGCAGTTCGGCGCGGAAGACGTAGATGGTCCACAAGCCCACGGCCACGTTGCTCATCCCGAACAGGAAGCCGGTGCGCGTGAGGCCCAGATGCGGCGCCAGTACCAGCGGAAACAGCAACGAGACGGCCAGTGCACCCAGATAGTCGAAGGTCAGCACCGTGCTCACCAGCTCGCGGAAGGCGGTCTGGCGGGCATTGAGGGCGCGCATGACCAGCGGCACTTCCATGCCCACCAGTGCGCCGATCAGGAACACCACGCTGTAGAGCAGGATGCGAAAAGGCGCTGCCGACCACGAGAAGGAGAGAAACAGCAGCGCCGCCGAGAGGCCGCCGATCAGTCCCACCATGATCTCGATGTCCACGAAGCGCGCCAGCACGTCTTCATCCTTGACGTATTTGGAGACATGCGCGCCCACCCCCATGGCAAACAGATAGCAGCCGATGATGGTGGAGAACTGCAGCACCGAGTCCCCCAGCAGGTAGCTCGACAGTGCGCCTGCAATCAGTTCGTAGGCGAGGCCGCACGAGGCGACCACGAAAATCGACAACACCAGTATTCTGTTGATCATGAATTTTTTTATGGCTTAATATGCAGGTCTTGATGCCACCACGCGAGAATCGTTTTGCCTGCCATCCTCAACTACGCGCTTCATCTCTTGCTGGCCGCTATTCTATTGGCGGTCTTTTTCAAGGTATATACCTGGGTCACTCCTTATGATGAAGTCTTGTTGATCCGACAAGGCAACCGTGCTGCGGCGATGTCGCTGGGAGGCGCCATGGGCGGCTTCTCGCTCACCATCGCCTCCTCCATCCTGCATACCAACGATTACCAGCAATTCTTTGCCTGGGCAGCCGGTGCGCTGGTGGTGCAACTGCTGGCTTATCTGGTGACCACGCGCGGACTGCGCATTTCACGCGAACATATCGAAACCGACAATGTCGCCTTCGGTGGCCTGATGGGCACGATCTCACTGTGCATCGGGGCCATCAATGCGGCCTGCATTTCCTGACCTCTTCGTTGTTCATCCTTCATCCCCCCGGAGTACCGCATGAATCTCGGATCATTCATCAAGAAGCAATTCATCGATGTCCTGCAATGGAATGAGGACCAGGAAGGCGTGCTGGCCTGGCGCTATCCGATGCAGGATTTTGAAATCCAGAATGGTGCCACCCTGACGGTGCGCGAATCGCAGCTCGCTGTCTTCGTCAACGAAGGCCAGGTGGCCGATATCTTCACCCCCGGCAATTACACGCTCACCACCCGCACCCTGCCGGTGCTGACCAACCTGAAGAATTGGGACAAGCTGTTCGAGTCTCCCTTCAAGTCGGATGTCTATTTCTTCAGTACCCGCCTGCAGACCGGTCGCAAGTGGGGCACGCCGCAGCCGATCACGATCCGCGACAAGGATTTCGACATGATCCGCGTGCGTGCCTTTGGCATGTACTCGTATGCACTGTCGGATCCGCGCGTGTTCTTCTCGCGCATCAGTGGCACCCGCGAGGTGTACACCCGGGAGGACTTTGAAGATCAGCTGCAGGGCATCCTGCTCTCCACGCTGGCCAATTCCCTGGGCAATGCGCAGAGCGCCTTCCTTGATCTGGCGGCCAACCAGACCCTCATGGCCAACACCGTGCGCGATGCCATGGCCCTGAGTTTTGCGCAATACGGCCTGACGCTGGACCAGTTCAACATCGCCAGCTTCAATCTGCCGGATGACCTGCAAGTGGCGCTGGACCAGCGCATCGCGGCCGGCATGAAGGGCGGGCTGGATGCCGCCAAGGCCGCCGGTTATGCGCGCGTCCAGGCGGCCGAGGCAATTCCGATTGCGGCCGGCAACGAAGGTGGCCTGGCAGGACTGGGGGCTGGATTGGCCACGGGCGTCTCGATGGGGCAGGTCATGGCCGATGCCCTGGGGACTGGCGCAGCGGGTGCTCAGGGCCACGCCGCCGCCGCTCCTGCGGCCGCCGCCGGCCCGACACCCGCGGAGCGGCTGGGCCAGTTGAAGCAGTTGCTGGATCAAGGCCTGATCAGCGCCGCCGATTACGATGCCGCCAAAGCCGAGGTCCTGAAGAAACTGATCGGCTGAAGGTGCGCCTGCATTTTCCCCACATGCTTCCCGCCGGCAGGCGGGCCTGCGCCTGCCGGCGCTTCTCTGGTTGACTCATGCAGACAGCAAGCTGCCCCAATTGCGGGGCACCCACTGAATTCAAGTCGCTGGCCTCGGTCATGGCGGTGTGCAGCTATTGCCGCACCACCGTCTACAAGGACGGCTCGGCTGCCCACACGCTGGGGCAGGTCTCCGAGGTGCTCGACGATTATTCGCCCATCCAGATCGGCACCAGCGGATTCATCGAGGGCCAGGCGTTCACCGTGGTCGGACGCATCCAGCTGCAATATGACGGCGGCTTGTGGAACGAATGGGCCCTGCAGGTCGGCGATGGCCAGCAGGAATGGTGGCTCTCGGATGCCTCAGGGCTCTATACCGTGACCCGGCGCACCGCCGCCACGCAAACCTGGCCGCGTTTCGACGAACTCAAGCCGCTGACCCGCGTGGAGATCGGCGGCATCCCCCATGTGGTGGGCGATGTGCGGACCGCCCGTTGTACCGGCGGCCAGGGCGAACTGCCGCTGGGGCTGCGTGACGGATGGCAGGCGCGCGTAGCGGACCTGCATGTGGCGGATCGCTTCGTCACGCTGGATTTCTCCGATGAAGAAGTGCCGGTGCTGTACCAGGGCAAGAGCGTCACGCTGGAATCGCTCAAATGTGAATTCCTGCGCGACGACGATACCGTGCGCGCCGGGAGCTATCGCTATCAGGGCAAGCTGGGGTCGATGACCTGCCCCTCATGCGGCACCGCCATTCGCTTCCTGCCGCGCCAGACCGAACACCTGGTGTGCCAGTCCTGTCACAGCCAGATCGCACTGACCGGCGTCAAGGCCGAGGTGGTGGCCGCACAAGAGAAGATCGCGGCGGCCGCGCTGACGCTGGAACTGGGTACGCAGGCCACCATTGCCGGTGCCAGGTTCGAAGTCATCGGTGCCATGCGGCGTACCGATGATGACGAGCAGTGGACCGAATACCTGCTGCACAACGAGCGGCGCGGCTTTCTCTGGCTGGTCGAAGCCGACGAGGGCTGGAGTACCGCGTCGGTGCTCCAGACCTGGCCGGACATGTCGGGTGCGGATGGTGTCACGCAGGGCCGCTTGCGCCTGCCCTTGCAATACGAATTCGAGGCACGGGTCACTTATGCGGTCGGTGCCTTCAACTGGAAGGTATCCGTGGACGACGTCACGCGCGTGCTCCAGTACGGCAAAGGGAGCAAGAGCATGACGCTGGAAGTGACGGCAGAGGAAGCCACCTGGTCCGAAGCCAAGCCGGTCTCGCCCGACCAGCTCAAGGCCTGGCTGGGCAAGGAAGTCGCGTCCGAGACTGCGCGCGCTGCACCGGGCATGTCCTTCATGACCCTGGCGCACGTGATGGCGGTCCTCTTCGTGATCCTGAATTGCATTCCTATCCTTGGCTACGATCATTTCTGGAGTGGCCTCATTACCTTGACCCTGATCTACGCCCCGGCCTACAAGGTCGACGGGAATGATTTCTGATGAAGATCCTCTTCGTGCTCTACGCCTTGTTCATCATCGCGATCTCGACGCTGTACAACTGGGGCTCGACCAGCTTCTCCAGTTCGCGCTCGTCCTCCGGCAGCAGCTGGTCGTCTTCCAGTTCGGGCGGATCCTGGGGCGGCGGAGGCGGGCACAAGTGAGCGCCAACGCCTTCCCCGCCCGTGGCCAGCATCTGCTGGCCGATCTGGATGGCATCGACGCTGCGCGTCTGTGCGATCCCGTGGCGATCGAATCCCTCTTGCGGCAGGCGGCGGCTCATGCCGGGGCGACCGTGCTGCAGGGCCATTTTCATCACTTCGGGCCGCAGCAGGGCGTCACCGGCGTGCTGTTGCTGGCCGAATCCCACCTTTCCATTCATACCTGGCCGGAAGCGCGCTTTGCTGCGCTCGACATTTTCCTGTGCGGCGCATTGCAGGTGGAACAGGCGCTGGAGATCATCGTGGCGGGGCTTCAACCTGAACAGCTGCATCGCCAGCTGATCGAGCGTCAGGTACGCCTGCTGCCGATGGCGACGTGCGCCTGACATATCACGGGTATTGATCAGGGTTGCAGTAGTCACCCTGCAAACCAGGCTGGGCGCGGTTCCGGCGATGATCGACAAGGCCGGAATTTCGTTGGTCAGGCCATTTTCTTTGTCTTAAGATGCGCGCTTTTCATTCTGCCAAGCGTGAATCATGTGGACTGTCACTTGCCCGTCCTGCGAGAAGTTCGTCGAATTCCACAGCCTGGCCTCGACCATGGCGGTGTGCGTGTACTGCCGCGCCGTGGTCGACAGGCGCAATCAGAAGACCCGTGGCGCCTCCAGGGTGCCGGCCCTGGCAAAGGGCGCCGGTCCGCTGCCGATCGGCCGAACGGGCTGCTTCGAAGGGCGCGCCTTCAGCATCGTGGGACAACGCCAGTGGCGAGCTGGCGCGCGTGTCTGGAACCAGTGGTGGCTGAAGATGCAGGGCGACTCGCTGGAATGGCGCTTGCTGGAATCCGGGGGACGCTACGCCATCGTCTCCCGGGTCGATCTTGAGCAAGCCTTGCCGCGATTCGATCAACTCAAGCCACGCATGCGCGTGAAGTTATTCGACCGAAGCTGGGTGGTCAGTGCGGTGCGCGATGTAGCTTGCAGCGGTGGCGAGGGCGAATGGGCCATGACCCGGTCTGCTCGGCAGCGCGCGCGCATGGTCGATCTTGAGGCGGGCGATGGCGTCCTGATGCTGGACTATTCGCTCGGCGATACGCCCGTGCTTTATCTGGGAAAGCGGATGGCGCTGGAGGCGCTGATCAGTCTGCCTGAGCGCGCCGCACAACAGGATTCCGTTCCCTCGCACGGTGTGGCCACACATCCGTCGAGCGAGGACATCGAACTGAGTCCGATGGGATCGGCGCATACGTCGGTGGTGTGCTACCTGGTGATGACCCTGGGATTTTACTGGGCCAGCGACTTCATCTGGAGCATGCGCCAGACCTGGGTGTTCCTCCTGACCTTGGCCGCGGTGTATCTGCCTGCGCGCTTGCTCAAGGCGATGGGAGAAAAAGGGCAGGCCCAATCCGTGCTGCGAGGCTACGCGATCTATGCGGTCATCGTCACGTGCGTGGCCCTCGTCCATCAAATGATTCAGGCAGAGGAAGAGGACTACTCAGTCTCCTCAGGCAGTAGCTGGGGCGGCAGCGCGGGACACAAGTGAGCCGTCAGGGATCAGAGGCGCTGCTTCCAGTAGTCCGGCTGCGCATAGGCGTGCCGCAGAAAATCCACGAAGGCGCGAATGCGCAGCGGCAGGTGCCGACGCTGCGCGAAGACCGCATAGATGGAAGGGGCCGGGGCAGCGAATTTGTCCAGCACGGTCACCAGTTCGCCGGCCTCGATCGCCGCACCCACCTCCCACATCGAGCGCCAGGCCAGGCCACGCCCGGCCAGCGCCCAGTTGTGCAGCACCTCGCCATCATTGCAGACCATGTTGCCGCCGACCTTGTAGACGCTGACCTTGCCCGATTGCTTGAGCGTCCAGCCGCGCTGGCTGCCTTCGCTGCTCATGGCCAGGCAGTTGTGGCGCACCAGCTCATCAGGACTGGCCGGCGTGCCGTGACGGCGCAGGTAGGAGGGCGCAGCGACGATCACCCGATGGTTCTCGGCCAGCTTCACGCTCACCAGGTTGGAGTCGGTCAGGGTGGCGATGCGGATGGCGACGTCGATGCCTTCCCCGATGACGTCGGCGATGCGGTCGTTCAGGTTCAGCGTGAGGGTGACATCGCGGTGCTCGGCCAGGAAGGAGGGGACCAGCGGTGCCACGTGCTGGCGACCGAATCCGGCCGGGGCCGAGATCAGCAGTTGCCCGCTGGCGCGCGCGCTGCGTTCGGACACCGCCGATTCGGCATCTTCCAGGTCGGCCAGGATACGCTGGCAGTCTTCCAGGAAGGCCGCGCCTTCGTTGGTCAGCACGATCTTGCGCGTGGTCCGCTGCAGCAGTTTCACGCCCAGGCGCTCCTCCAGCGCATCCAGCCGCCGGCCTATCATGGCCGGGGCGATGCCCTCGGCGCGGGCGGCCGCCGACAGGCTGCCCCGGGCGGCTACCTCTGCAAAGGTCGAAATCTGCTTGAACTGGTCCATGCCTGCACTCTCCAAACGCCTGAAAACAGGCGGCAAAGCCGCGCCGGAACTGGTGCGGCGGGTTGCAGCCATTATCGGCTCACTTGTGACTAAAACGCAAAGATAAATTGATAAAAGCTTTCACTCATATCGATTTGGTTTAAATATACTGCGTACATAAAGTGTCTGATGCGATGCAAAAAGCTGCACGGTCTCAGGCACAATCATGAAAACAAGATCACCCAGTCCATTTTTCTTTTTGAGGAGTCCAGCATGACGCAACTGAAGCTGCCCACCGGCATGGAAATCTCCGGCGAGATCAAGCCGGGTTACGAGAACGTCCTGACCTTTGAAGCCCTGTCGCTGGTCGCCAAGCTCTCGCGCGCCTTCGAAGGCCGCCGCCAGGAACTGCTGGCCGCCCGTGCCGAGCGCGTCAAGCGCCTGGACGCCGGCGAGCGCCCCGACTTCCTGAAGGAAACCGAATCCATCCGCAGCGGCGACTGGAAGATCGCTCCCATCCCCGAAGCCCTGAAGTGCCGCCGTGTGGAAATCACCGGCCCGGTCGAGCGCAAGATGGTCATCAACGCCTTCAACTCGGGCGCGGACAGCTACATGACCGACTTCGAGGATTCCAACTCCCCGGTGTGGGACAACCAGATCAGCGGCCAGATCAACCTGTACGATGCGATCCGCCGCACCATCTCGCTGGAATCGAACGGCAAGAGCTACAAGCTCAACGACAAGATCGCCACCCTGGTGGTGCGTCCGCGCGGCTGGCACCTGGATGAAAAGCACGTCACCCTGGACGGCAAGCGCATCTCCGGCGGCATCTTCGACTTCGCCCTGTTCCTGTTCCACAACGCCAAGGAGCAGCTGGCACGCGGCGCCGGTCCGTACTTCTACCTGCCCAAGATGGAATCGCACCTGGAAGCGCGTCTGTGGAACGACATCTTTGTGATGGCCCAGAATGAAATCGGCCTGCCGCAAGGCACCATCAAGGCCACCGTGCTGATCGAGACCATCACTGCCGCCTTCGAGATGGAAGAAATCCTGTACGAGCTGCGCGAGCACAGCGCGGGCTTGAATGCCGGCCGTTGGGACTACATCTTCTCCTGCATCAAGAAGTTCAAGAACGACAAGGACTTCTGCCTGGCCGATCGCGCCAAGGTCACCATGACTTCGCCCTTCATGCGCGCCTACGCCCTGCTGCTGCTGAAGACCTGCCACAAGCGCGGTGCCCCGGCCATCGGCGGCATGAGCGCGCTGATCCCGATCAAGAACGATCCGGAAAAGAACGCCATCGCCATGCAAGGCATCATCAACGACAAGCGCCGCGACGCCACCGACGGTTACGACGGCGGCTGGGTGGCTCACCCGGGCCTGGTCGAAGCTTCCATGAAGGAATTCGTGGCCGTGCTGGGCGATAAGCCCAACCAGTTCGAAAAGCAGCGTCCGGACGTCGAGGTCAAGGCGGCCGACCTGCTGAACTTCCAGCCCGAAACCCCGATCACCGAAGCCGGCCTGCGCTACAACATCAACGTCGGTATCCACTACCTGGGTGCCTGGCTGGCCGGCAACGGTTGCGTGCCCATCCACAACCTGATGGAAGATGCCGCCACCGCCGAAATCAGCCGTGCCCAGGTGTGGCAGTGGATCCGCAGCGCCAAGGGCAACCTGGAAGACGGCCGCAAGGTCACCGCCGACATGGTGCGCGCGATGATTCCGGAAGAGCTGGCCAAGGTGAAGCAAGTGGCAGGCGATGGCCCGACCTATGACCGCGCCGCCAAGATCTTTGAAGAAATGTCCACTTCCGAGACCTTCGCCGAGTTCCTGACGCTGCCGCTGTACGAAGAAATCTGATTCAGATCCGCTTCAGCGCAAATGAAAATCCCCGCCACTCGCAAGAGGGCGGGGATTTTTTTGATGCGCATCGCTTCACTTCATCAAAGCGAAGGACGAAAAAAATCCCCGACGAGTCGGGGATTTTTTTTCAGCTTGAAAGCTTAAGCAGCCGGAACGATGTTCGAAGCTTGCTTGCCCTTCGGGCCGGTGGTCACTTCGAAGGAAACGCGTTGGTTTTCCTTCAGGGACTTGAAGCCATTCGACTGAATAGCCGAGAAGTGAGCGAACAGATCTTCGCCACCTTCATCGGGAGTGATGAAACCAAAACCCTTTGCATCGTTGAACCACTTGACGGTACCAGTTGCCATTACGGACTCCTAAATTTAATTGATTGGGGCTTGCGCCCGGCTCTTTATCGTTACTCGGGAGGAATGACAGCGAAGAACCGCACTACCAGCTCGAATCCTAACGACGCGACGATTATACTCATTAAATCGAGAATGCAAGCCATTTTCGGTACGAAACTTCCATTAAAAGTTTTAATGGCTGATTCTGGTGCTTTAGATTTCTTTCAGTGCCGGGAAATGGTGCGCAGAACCGGCTTCAATCCCTTGTCTGGTGCGGGTTTTAGCGTGTCAGTGAATGTCCTACGTGCGCCTGTCGGGAACTTTCTGACGCCGCTTTTCAGCCGTTTTGCCGGTGGATCAGCACAACCGCTTCGGTCGCAATCCCTTCTTCACGCCCCAAAAAGCCCATTTTTTCATTGGTTTTGGCCTTGATATTCACTTGCCCTTCAGAAATCTCGAGGTCGGCGGCGACGTTGGCCACCATGGACGGGATGTGCGGTGCCATCTTGGGCGCCTGGGCGATGATGGTGGCATCCACGTTGCCCACGGCGTAGCCGGCGGCGGCCAGGCGCTTGGCGGCTTCGCGCAGCAGCACGCGCGAGTCGGCTCCCTTGAATTGCGGATCGGTATCGGGGAAATGGCGGCCGATGTCACCCAGCGCGGCTGCACCGAAGAGCGCGTCGGTGATGGCGTGCAGCAGGGCGTCGGCATCCGAATGGCCCAGCAGGCCCTTTTTGTGCGGGATGGTGACGCCGCCCAGGATCAGCGGGCGGCCTTCCACCAGCGCGTGGCAGTCATAGCCCTGGCCGATGCGGAAAGGGAAGGGGGAAGAAGCGTTCATGCGTGCGGACCTTTCAGGAAGAATTCAGCCAGCGCGGCGTCCTGCGCCAGCGTGACCTTCAGATTGCGGGGGCTGCCCTCCACCAGGCGCGGACGCAAGCCCAGCATCTCGATGGCGCTGGCGTCGTCGGTGATCTCGCCCAGGCGGCCTTGTTCTTGCGCCTGGTGCAAGGCGCGCTGCAGCAGGGCATAGGGAAACATCTGCGGGGTCTGTGCCGCCCACAGACCGGCGCGCGGCACGGTCTCCTGCGAGCGGGCAGGGGCGCCGCCATCGCCGCGCTTCAAGGTGTCGACGACCGGCACCGCCAGCAAGCCACCGATTTCGTCGTATGCCAGGGCATCCAGCAGGCGATCCAGCAGCGGCGCGTCCAAACCGGGGCGGGCGGCATCATGAACCAGTACCCGGTCGGCATCGGCCACCCGGTCACGGATGGCGTTGAGGCCATTGAAGACGCTGTCCTGGCGCGTCGGCCCGCCTACCCGCAGGATGCTCACGCGTTGCAACAAATCTGGCGTCATCACGGAGTCAATCCAGCCATCCTCGGCACTGACCACCACGAAGGTATGGGCGATCCGTGGGTGGTCCGCGAAGGTCTGCAGCGCATGCAGCAGCATGGGTTTGCCTGCCAGCGGCATATATTGCTTGGGGATCTGGACGCCCATACGCGCGCCCACGCCTGCGGCGGGAATGAGCGCAAAGTGGCGGGGCGGGGAAGAAGCGGACTGCGAAGGGTTCATGCCATGCACCTGGCCCGACGCCCGCCTGGCGGCGGCTTGCGATGGGGCCTTCGTTTATAATGAGAGGCTGAATTCTAATGCCAATCCCTTGCAAGCGACCGGCATTTTGCGGCGCTGCCAGCATGGCCACCGCGGCCGGGCCTGCGCCGTTGCCTTGCTCGAATCAAGTCCAAACCAAGCCGATCCTCCCGATCCTGATGTCTTTTGACCCGAAAAAAAGCCTGCCCAAAGCAGGTGTGCGTTTCCAGCCTCCCGCCGTGCACGGTTCTGCCGATGCCTATCTGCTGGCCCAAGCCGCGCTGGCCCTCAAGGCCGAAGGCCGCATGCTGGCCGTGGTGGTGGCCGGGGCCACCGATGCCCAGCGCCTGCTGGCTGAAATCCCCTGGTTCCAGCCCAAGGAAGGCGAGCGCCTGCGTTGCCACCTGCTGCCGGACTGGGAAACGCTGCCCTATGACGCCTTCTCGCCGCACCAGGACCTGGTCTCCGAACGCCTGGCCACGCTCTATGAAGTGCAGTCCGGCCAGTGCGACCTGCTGATCGTGCCGGCCACCACAGCCTTGCTGCGCATGGCGCCGCCGCAGTTCCTGGCGGCCTATACCTTCTTCTTCAAGCAGGGCGAAAAGCTCGATGAGGGCAAGCTCAAGTCCCAGCTCACCCTGGCCGGTTACACCCACGTGGGCCAGGTCATGTCGCCGGGCGAATATTCAGTGCGCGGCGGGCTGATCGACATCTTCCCCATGGGCTCGGTGCTGCCCTATCGCCTGGACCTGTTCGGCGACACCATCGAGACCATCCGCACCTTCGACGCCGATACCCAGCGCTCGCTCTATCCGGTGCCCGAAGTCCGCCTGCTGCCGGGCCGCGAATTCCCCATGGACGAGGCCTCGCGCTTGGCCTTCCGCAATCGCTGGCGCGAGGTGTTCGAGGGCGATCCGTCGCGCTCGGCCATCTACAAGGACATCGGCAACGGCATCGCCTCGGCGGGCATCGAATACTACCTGCCGCTGTTCTTCGAAGAGACGGCCACGCTGTTCCAGTACCTGCCAGCCAATGCCATGTTCGCCACCGTCGGCGACATCGAACAAGCCATCAAGCGCTTTTGGAGCGATACCCGCTCGCGTTGGACTTTCCTTCACGCCGACCGCGAGCGCCCGGTGCTGGAGCCGCGCGCCCTCTACCTGGACGACGAAGATTTCTTCACCCTGCTGAAACCCCACGCCCGCTGGGTGCTCAAGACCGATGATGCGCCTTCGGCCATCTCGGCGCCGCTGCCCAATATCGCCGTGAACCGCCGTGCGGAAGACCCGCTGGTCAACCTGCGCAGCTTCCTGCTCAAGGGGGCCGAGCGTGTGCTGATCTGTGCCGAAAGCAATGGCCGGCGTGAAACCCTGCAGCAGTACTTTGCCGAATACGACCTGCATCCGGCGCTGTGCGATGACTGGAATGATTTCCTCTCCGGCAATGAGCCGCTGATGCTGGGCGTGGCCCCATTGCATGCCGGCTTCGTCACTGCCGGCGGCCTGGCGCTCATCACCGAGACCGAGCTGTACGCCGGCAGCGGCCGCCGCGTCGGTAGCCGCAAACAGCAGGCCGCCACCGATGTGGAATACATGGTGCGCGACCTGTCGGAGTTGAAGATCGGCGACCCGGTGGTCCACAGCAGCCACGGCATCGGCCGCTACATGGGCCTGGTCAGCATGGACCTGGGGGAGGGCGAGACCGAGTTCCTGCATCTGGAATACGCCAAGGAGACCAAGCTCTACGTTCCGGTGTCGCAACTGCACGTGATTTCGCGCTACTCCGGTGCATCGCCGGAAGATGCACCGCTGCACGCACTGGGCTCCGGCCAGTGGGAAAAGGCCAAGCGCAAGGCCGCCCAGCAGGTGCGCGATACGGCCGCCGAACTGCTGAACCTGTACGCCCGCCGCGCGCTGCGCCAGGGCCATGCCTTCCAGTATTCGGCGCATGACTATGAAGCCTTCGCCGACAGTTTCGGTTTTGAGGAAACCGCCGACCAGGCCGCCGCCATCAATGCCGTCATCAAGGACATGACCGGCGGCAAGCCCATGGACCGCCTCATCTGCGGCGACGTCGGCTTCGGCAAGACCGAAGTGGCCCTGCGCGCCGCCTTCGTGGCGGTGATGGGCGGCAAGCAGGTCGCCATTCTCGCGCCGACCACGCTGCTGGCCGAACAGCATGCCGCCACCTTCGCCGACCGCTTCGCCAACTGGCCGGTCAAGATTGCCGAACTGTCGCGCTTCCGCACCGGCAAGGAAGTCACGCAAGCCATCAAGGGCCTGGGCGATGGCACCATCGATATCGTCATCGGTACTCACAAGCTGCTGTCCGATGAAGTGAAGTTCTCGCGCCTGGGCCTGGTCATCATCGATGAAGAACACCGGTTTGGTGTACGCCAGAAGGAAGCCCTGAAATCGCTGCGCGCCGAGGTCGATGTGCTCACGCTGACCGCCACGCCGATCCCGCGTACGCTGGGCATGGCGCTGGAAGGCCTGCGCGATTTCTCGGTGATCGCCACCGCGCCGCAGAAGCGCCTGGCCATCAAGACCTTCGTGCGCGCCGAACAAGAATCGACTATCCGCGAAGCCTGCCTGCGCGAATTGAAACGCGGCGGCCAGGTCTACTTCCTGCACAACGAAGTGGAAACCATCGCCAACCGCAAGGCCGCGCTGGAGCAGCTTTTGCCGGAAGCGCGCATCGGCGTGGCGCACGGTCAGATGCACGAACGCGACCTGGAGAAGGTGATGCGCGACTTCGTGGCGCAGCGCTTCAACATCCTGCTCTGTACCACCATCATCGAGACCGGCATTGACGTGCCGACTGCCAACACCATCATCATGCATCGCGCCGACAAGTTCGGCCTGGCGCAGCTGCACCAATTGCGCGGCCGCGTCGGCCGTTCGCACCACCAGGCTTATGCCTACCTGCTGCTGCAGGATGTGCAGGGCTTGTCCAAGCAGGCGCAGCGCCGGTTGGAGGCGATCCAGCAGATGGAGGAACTGGGCAGCGGCTTCTATCTCGCCATGCACGATTTGGAAATTCGTGGTGCCGGCGAGGTGCTGGGCGACCATCAGTCGGGCGAGATCCATGAGATCGGTTTCCAGATGTATTCGGACATGTTGAACGAAGCCGTGCGCGCCCTGAAGGATGGACGCGAACCCGACCTTGCCGCACCGCTGTCGACCACCACCGAGATCAACCTGCATGCGCCCGCATTGCTGCCCAACGACTTTTGCGGCGATGTGCATGAGCGCCTGTCGCTCTACAAGCGCTTCGCCAACTGCGAGAAGGCCGACGCCATCGACGCATTGCAGGAAGAACTGATCGATCGCTTCGGCAAGCTGCCCGATGCCGCCAAGGCCCTGATCGAAACGCACCGCCTGCGCATTGCCGCCAAGCCGCTGGGCATCATCAAGATCGATGCCCATTCCGAAGCGGCGCTGCTGCAGTTCGTTCCCAACCCGCCGATCGACGCCATGCGCATCATCGAGCTGGTGCAGAAGAATCGCCAGGTCAAACTGAATGGCCCCGACAAGCTGCGCATCACGGCCAACATGCCGGACCTGAATGCCCGCGTGCAGCAGGTCAAGGCGACCATGAAAGCACTCACCGGTTGAGTGCTTTTCTGGCCGCGCCACAACGAATCCCATCGCACCCATGAATCAACAGAACAACATGAACCTGATCCTGCAAGCCCCCAAGCAACACGCCGTGCCGTCTTCCGCCATCGAGTCCATCGCTGCCCTGGCCGGTGGCCGCGCCGAGCGCATTGCAGATGACCGCGTACCGGATGCCGATGCCTGGCGTGTGGCGGGCGTGAGCCAGAGCGATGCGCTCAAGGCCAGCATCGATGCGGCTTGCCTGCAGGCGCGCCTGGACTATGCCTTCATCGAAGAGGGCCGCAAGCTGTCCGATTTCCGCCTGGTGGCCATGGACATGGATTCCACCCTCATCACCATCGAATGCATCGACGAGATCGCCGACATGCAGGGCTTGAAACCGCAGGTGGCCGAGATCACCGAAGCGGCCATGCGCGGCGAGATCGAGTTCAACGAAAGCCTGACCCGCCGTGTGGCATTGCTCAAGGGGCTGGACGCAGGCGCGTTGCAGCGTGTCTATGATGAGCGCCTGCAATTGTCGTTGGGCGCGGAAAACATGCTCAAGGCAGTGCAGGCCGCCGGCCTCAAGACGCTGCTGGTCTCAGGCGGATTCACCTTCTTCACCGACCGCATGAAGGCACGCCTGAACCTGGACTACACCCACGCCAACACGCTGGAAGTGGCCGACGGCAAGCTCACCGGCAAGGTGGTCGGCGGCATCGTCAATGCCGACGAGAAACGGGCGACAGTGGAACGCATCTGCCGCGAGATCGGTGCCGAACCAAGCCAGGCCATCGTCATGGGCGATGGCGCCAATGACCTGCGCATGATGGGCATCTCGGGCCTGTCGGTGGCCTTCCGCGCCAAGCCGGTGGTGCGTGCCCAGGCCAGCGTGGGCTTGAATTTTGTGGGCTTGGACGGCATCTTGAACCTGCTGGCCTGACGTCGGGGCCGGCTTCCCCCTCATTTCAGGAGACGCGATGAACCAGGAACTGGTATTCGACCCACAGACCCAGACCGGCCGTGACCTGGTCTGGTGGCTCTACCTGGCGCATGCCGCCTGCCTGGTGTTTTCGCTGGGCATGCTGTCGTGGCTGCCCCTGATCGTCAATTACCTCAAGCGCGGCGACGTGCGCGATACCTTCCTTTACACCCACCATCGCTGGCAGATCCGTTCCTTCTGGTGGTACCTGTTCTGGCTGTTCGCCGGCGGCGTGCTGTGGGCGACGGTGATCGGAATCCCGGTGGCGATTCTGGTGTTCTCGCTGGCCTGGATCTGGAAAGCCTACCGCCTCATCAAGGGCTTCCTCGACCTGCAGGACAACAAGCCCATGCCGGTGTGATCCCGCCGATCGGCTGACGCACTCAAACGGCACCTTCGGGTGCCGTTTTTATTTCCTTCGGGCAAAGAATCATTGCGCAAGGGATAATAGTGATATTGAAAGATTTCAATGATAATCTCGAAGTATTACTAGGCCGCACTAATCCGCAACCGATCGCACTAGATGGCCCGGGTTAGCCACAGGCGAACTTTCGTTCATGCGCACCTCACGAAGGCGCGCCAGGGCGGGGTGCTCATTCCAAAGGGGGAAAACTGCGCATGAAGAACTGGACGATCAAGCAACGCATCCTCGGGAGCTTCGGGCTCATCCTGCTGCTGATGGCACTGATGGCCGGGATTTCGGCGGTCAACCTTGGCCACATCGAGAAGGGGGCGACGGCGCTGCGCAACGACTCCACCCCCGGTCTCTACTACAGCACCCAGATCAACGCTGCGTGGTACGAAAACCTGCTGATGACCCAGCAGATCATTCAGATCGATGCCAATGATGCCGAGCGCCAGGCTGACCTGGCACTGCTGCGCCGCAACGCCGAACGCCTCGACCGCTTGCAGGAAGATTACGACAAGACCATCTTCAGCGATGCTGACCGCAAGCTCTTCGAGCAATTCAAGGAGACGCGGCAGAAGTACCGTGCCGTCGTCAGCGAGGTGCTGAAGATGGACTTCAGCCAGCGCGCCCCGATCGACAAGATCGTCAACGAGCAGATTCGTCCGCAATGGCGTACCGGCTATCAACTGACGCAGCGCATGGTCGAGACCAACAAGGGCATCGCCGACGACGCCGCCCAGCGCATCGGCGATGCCGTCAACTCGGCCCAGTTCACCCTGATGAGCGCGCTGATGGCAGCGCTGCTGGTGGCGCTGGTGTGCGGCTTCTTCCTGATGCGCGCCATCAACGAGCCGCTGCAGAAGCTCATGGGCCTGCTCGACATCATGCGCTCGGGCGATTTCTCGCGCCGCGTGGCGCTGGACCGCAAGGATGAGTTTGGCGTGCTGGGCAACGGCTTCGACCGCATGACCGATGAGCTGACCGCGCTGGTTTCGCAGGCGCAGAAGTCCTCGGCACGCGTGGCGACGTCGGTCACCGAGATCGCCGCCACGGCCCGCCAGCAACAGGCCACCGCCGCCGAAACGGCCGCCACCACCACCGAGATCGGCGCCACCTCGCGCGAGATTCACGCAACCTCACGTGACCTGGTGCGCACCATGAATGAAGTCTCGGTCGTCTCGGAACAGACCTCCGCGCTGGCCGGTAGCGGCCAGGCGGGCCTGACCCGCATGGGCGACACCATGCAGAACGTGATGGATGCGGCCGGTTCGGTCAGCGCCAAGCTGGCCATCCTCAACGAGAAGGCGGGCAACATCAACCAGGTCGTGACCACCATCACCAAGGTGGCCGACCAGACCAACCTGCTGTCGCTGAACGCCGCCATCGAGGCCGAGAAGGCCGGCGAACATGGCCGCGGCTTCTCGGTGGTGGCCACCGAAATCCGCCGCCTGGCCGACCAGACTGCCGTGGCGACCTACGACATCGAAGTCATGGTCAAGGAAATTCAGTCGGCCGTGGCAGCCGGCGTGATGGGCATGGACAAGTTCTCCGACCAGGTGCGGCGCGGCATGCAGGATGTGCAGACCGCCGGCAGCCAGCTGTCGCAGATCATTGCCCAGGTGCAGGCACTGGCACCGCGTTTCCAGATCGTCAACGAAGGCATGCAGGCCCAGGCCAGCAGCGCCGAGCAGATCAACCAGGCGCTGGTGCAGCTCTCCGAAGCGGCCCAGCAGACCGTGGAGTCGCTGCAGCAATCGAGCCAGGCCATCGACGAACTGAACGTGGTCTCCAATGAATTGCGCAATGGCGTCTCGCGCTTCAAGGTGACGGACTGAGCGCCGCACCGGTCCCGCCCAGCGTGCTCATGAGCCAGTCCCTGCATCTGCTGTTTTCCCTGGGGGAAGAGCGCTATGCCTTGCCCACCGCCGAGGTGGCAATGGTATTGCCGCTTTCCCCCTGCAAATCGCTGCCCGGCGCACCCGCATGGGTAGCCGGGCTGCTGCCGTATGGCAGCGGCCACGTGCCGGTGATCGACCTGTCCATGCTGGCGCTCGGTCATCCCGCTCCGGCGCGCGTGAGTACGCGCCTGGTGCTGGTGCATTACCGCCACGCGCAGGCGCTGCCGGTGCTGCTGGGCCTGATCCTGCCACAAGCCACCGATACGCTGCGCCTTGATGCGGCCCACTTCACGCCGGCCGCCGTCCGCAATGAGGGGGCGCCCTACCTCGGGCCTGTCATGCCGTATCAGGGCGGACTGCTGCAGCGGGTGCAAGTGGGCGACCTGCTCGACCCGGCTACGCGCGCCTTGCTCTACCCGGAGGTGCCGGCATGAAGAGCCTGCCGCTGATCGCCGACAAGCTCAAGGCCGTCATGGGCCTGGACATGGCCACCGTCGGCAGCAGCCTCATCGAACGGGTGGTGCGCGAGCGCATGGCGGCGCTGGGCATCGCGGACGATGGCCACTATCTGGCACGGCTGCAGGGGTCGGCCGCCGAGTTGCAGGCCCTGATCGAACTGGCCGTGGTGCCGGAGACCTGGTTCTTCCGCGACCGTGAAGCCATTTTCGCCGTGGCGCGGCTTGCGCGGGAGCGGCTGCTTTCGCAGCCCGATGTGCCGGTGCGTATCCTGAGCCTGCCATGCTCCACTGGCGAAGAACCGTATTCGGTCGCGATGGCCCTGCTGGAGGCGGGCGTCATGCCGTCGCAGTTCGTCATCGACGCTTACGATATTCGTACCCGCTCGCTGGAGATCGCGGCGGCCGGTGTCTATGGCCGCAATTCCTTCCGGGGGACAGGCCCTGGGTTTCCGGGATCGCCATTTCATGACGGTGGAGCAGGGCTGGCAACTGCAGGAAGCGATCCGGCGCCAGGTGCGCTTTGCGCCCGGCAATCTGCTGGCACCGGATTTGCTGCGGCAGGCTGCGCCTTACGATTTCATCTTTTGTCGCAACGTGCTGATCTACTTCGAGCGCGAGGTGCAGCGCCAGGTGGTGAGCCTGCTGGAAAGCCTCATGAAACCGGATGCCGTGATCTTCGTCGGCCCCGCCGAAGGCGGACTGATGCTCAGTCCGCGTCTGGAGTCGGCCGGCATTGCACTGGCCTTCGGTTTCCGCAAGCGCGTGGCGGTGGAGAAACCGGCCTGGCGCGAGACGGTATTGGCAGCAGCGCAGCCGCTGTTGGCTGCGCCTGTTCCGGCACGCCGGGCGCGTCCGGCCGCGTCGGCGTTGGCCGCTGACTCAGGAATCAACGCCTTCGCTGCGCCCGTGCCAGCACCGCTGTCAGCTAGCAGCCAGCCCTTGCTGCAGCGTGCCCGCTCGCTGGCCGATGCAGGACAATTCACGCAAGCCGCGGTCTTGTGCGAACAAGCCATCGAAGAGCAGGGGCCGAGCGCCGACGCTTTCTATCTGCAGGGACTGATTCACGATGCCGGCGGTGACGCCGGGCAGGCCCAGCGTTGCTACCGCAAGGTGCTGTATCTGGCACCGCAGCACCAGGCGGCTTTGCTGCAACTGGCCGCCCTGCTGCAGGCGCAAGGTGATACCGCCGGAGCCGAGCGCCTGCGCCAGCGCGCCAGCCGTGTGACGACGACCGAGGAGCCGCATCATGGCTGAGCCGACGCTGACCCCGCCGCACGCGCCCCTCGAGGATTGCTGGAACCGCATCGGCACCAAGGGCGACGGCAGCTGCCCCGAACTGGCGCATCACATCCGCTGCCTGAACTGCCCGACTTTCGCGCGTGCCGCCTTGCAGCAGCTCGATCGGGTGGAGGCATCCCGCGAGGTGGCGCAGCAGTGGGCGCGCGCCGGTGCGGCCGAGGAAGATCAGGAAGATCGCACCGTGCTGGCGTCGGCCCTGGTGGTGCGCATTGCCGGTGAGTGGCTGGCGATTGCCACGTCCGTGGTGCAGGAAGTCGCCGGGAACCGGCCCCTGCACAGCTTGCCGCACCAGCGCAACACCGCCATTGCGGGCGTTGTGAACATTCGCGGCAGCCTGCGCATCTGCGTCTCGCTGGCCCGGGTGTTCCAGCTGCCCGATGACACGCCGGCCCCGCATCTGCTGGTGGCGGCGCATGAAGGGCAGATCCTGGTGTTCCCGGTGGAAGAGGTGGCCGGGGTTCATCGCTATGCAGATGAAAGCCTGGCCCCGGTACCGACCACGCTGGCCCAGGCGGCCATCCAGTACACGCGCGGCATGGTGGAGTGGCGCGGCCGTCCCATCGGCCTGCTCGACCACGAATTGCTGTTCTACGTACTCAACCGGAGCATGACATGAGTACGCCCGATCTGAGCCAGATGTCCATGCTGGACCTGTTCCGCTTCGAGGCGGAAAGCCAGATTGCCCAGCTCAATACCAGCCTGCTGGCGCTGGAGCAGCAACCGACGGCGGCCGAGCATCTGGAAGCCTGCATGCGTGCCGGCCATTCGCTCAAGGGCGCAGCCCGCATCGTCGGCCTGGAAACCGCCGTCAAGGTAGCCCACGTGCTGGAGGACTGCTTCGTCCTGGCGCAGCAGGGCAAGCTGCGGCTGGAGAAAAGACATATCGATGTGCTGCTGCGCGGGGCCGATCTGCTGGGACGGATCGCCTCGCCACCGGACGGCGACGAAACCTGGGTCGACCACGCCGGCAGCGCCGAGGTACAGGCTTTCCTGCAAGCCTTGCCGGCCGTGATGAGTGGTGCGGATGCCGATCCCTGGCCTGCGCCCTCGGCCGCACTGCAGGAGGCCTTCGCCGCCGAGGCGGCCCCGCAGCCACCAGCGCCGGCACCGTCGGCCGCAGCGATGGAGCCGCCACAGCCCGCCGCGAGCGCATCCATCGTCAACCAGACTGCTGCCGCGCGCGCCGTGCGCGTCAGTGCGGACAGCCTGGACCGGCTCCTGAGCCTGACCGGCGAATCGCTGGTGGAATCGCGCCGCCTGAAACCCTTCTCGGCCAGCATGCTGCGCATGAAGCGCGTGCAGCGCGAGGCCGTGCAGGCACTGGACCTGCTGCAACAGAAGCTGGCCGCCAGCCAGTTCGACGAATTCGCCCAGACTACGCTGGCCGAATTGCGCGCGCTGATGCAAACCAACCAGCAACTGCTGGGTGAACAATTGATTGCGCTGGATGCCTTCGACCGGCGTTCGGTCAATCTCTCGCAACAACTGTATGACGAGGCGCTGGCCTGCCGCATGCGGCCCTTTGCCGATGGCACCGCCGGCTTTGCGCGCATGGTGCGCGACGTCGGCAATGCGCTGGGCAAATCGGTGCGGCTGGACATCAGCGGCACCGCCACCCAGATCGACCGCGATATTCTTGAAAAGCTGGAAGCACCGCTCGGCCACCTGCTGCGCAACGCGGTGGACCACGGCATTGAGGACGGCAGCACGCGCCGTGCGGCCGGCAAGCCGGAGCAGGGTGTGGTGCGGCTGGAGGCAAGGCACAGTGCGGGCATGCTGTTGATCGAGGTGGCCGATGATGGTGCGGGCATCGATCTGGACGCATTGCGCCGCACGGTGGTGATGCGCGGCCTGGCGACCCAGGACATTGCCGAGCGCCTGTCGGACGCCGAATTGCTGGACTTTCTGCTCTTGCCCAGCTTCAGCCTGCGCGAGACCGTCACCGAGATTTCCGGACGCGGGGTCGGTCTTGATGTGGTGGCGGACATGCTCAAGCAGGTCCGCGGCACGATCCGTATCACCACACGGCCGGGGCAGGGCAGTCGTTTCCTGCTGCAGTTGCCGCTGACGCTGTCGGTGATTCGCAGCCTGCTGGTGGAGATCGCCGGTGAACCTTATGCGTTTCCGCTGGCCTACGTAAATCGGACCTTGCGTTTGCCGGCCGAGGCCCTGCAGACCCTCGAAGGCTACCAGCACTTCAGCCACGGTGGCCGTCAGGTCGGCCTGGTCAGTGCGCACCAGGTGCTGCAACGTGGCCAGTGGCGCGTCCGAGACGGCAGTGTCTGCGTGGTGGTGATCGGCGAGGAGGAACACAGCTACGGCATCGCGGTCGATGCCTTCCTGGGCGAGCGCATGCTGGTGGTGCAACCGCTGGATGCACGCCTGGGCAAGATTCCCGACATCCTGGCCGGTGCGCTGATGGAAGATGGCGCGCCCTTGCTGATCCTGGACGTGGCCGACTTGCTGCGCACGGTGGAAAAGCTCACCGCCTCGGGACGGCTGCAGACGGTCGACGCGGATCCTGCCGGTGCGGCGGCCGTGGCGGTGCGCAAGAAAGTACTGGTGGTGGACGATTCACTCACCGTGCGCGAACTGGAACGCAAGCTGCTGACCAACCGGGGCTATCAGGTCACGGTGGCAGTGGATGGCATGGATGGCTGGAATGCCGTGCGTGCCGAGCATTTCGACCTGGTCATCACCGATATCGACATGCCGCGCATGGATGGCATCGAGCTTGTCACCCTGATACGCGGCGCGCCGCAATTGCAGGCGCTGCCGGTGATGATCGTGTCGTACAAGGACCGTGAAGAGGATCGGCAGCGTGGCCTGGCAGCCGGGGCCGATCATTATTTCACCAAGAGCAGTTTCCATGATGAAAGCCTGTTGCAGGCGGTCATGGATTTGATTGGAGAGGCGACAACGTGAAGATCGGCATTGTCAACGACACCCCCATGATGGTGGAAGTGCTGCGCCGGGTGATTGCCGAGAGTGGCCGCCACGAATTGATCTGGATCGCCCGCGATGGCGAACAGGCGGTGCAGATGTGCGCCTGGCAGTTGCCCGATGTGGTGCTGATGGACCTGCTCATGCCCAAGATGGATGGCGTGGAAGCCACCCGCCGCATCATGCAGGACACCCCGTGCCCGATCCTGGTGGTGACCTCCGACATGGACACCAGCGCCGCCAAGATCTATGAAGCCATGGGCTATGGCGCGCTCGATGCCACCCAGACCCCGGCGCTCATCGGCGCGGCCGGCAAGCGCGATGCGGCGGCGTTGATCGAGAAGATCGACCAGCTCGGCTTGCTCAGCCCGGACGACATGGCCGCCCCGGTGCGCCTGCCGCTGCGTCCGCTGGCCCCGAATCTCCAGGGCGACCTGGCTCCGCTGGTGGCCATCGGGGCGTCGGCCGGCGGACCGGCCGCGCTGTCGACCCTGCTCAAGCAGGTACCGCGTGAATTCCCCGGCAGCATCGTGATCGTGCAGCACATCGATGCCGCCTTCGCGCCCGGCATGGCGCAGTGGCTGCAGCAGCAGTCGGTGCTGCGCGTGCGCCTGGCGGTCGAAGGCGATCTGCCGCGCCGTGGTGAAGTCCTGCTGGCGGGCAGCAATCATCATCTCGTCTTCAAGGAGGGCAGCCGTCTCGCGTATGTCGAGGGCGCGCCCACGGATGTCTACCGGCCCTCGGTGGACGCGTTTTTCCATAGCATCGTGCGCCATTGGGATGGCAAGGCCACCGGCGTGCTGCTGACCGGCATGGGCCGCGATGGCGCAGCGGGCCTGAAGGCCCTGCGCGACAACGGCTATCACACCCTGGCGCAGGATCAGAAGAGCTGCGCCATCTACGGCATGCCCAAGGCCGCCGTAGCGCTCAACGCCGCCGTCGATGTGCTGCCGGTCAGTGCCATGGCGGCACGGCTGCAGGCGCTGCTGGCCGGGGCGTGACGCAACTGAAATGAAGGAAAGCATGATGAGTTCGGTGCAAGCAACCGACACCCCGGGTGGCGGCCCCGTATTGCCCGCCGACGACTACAAGATCATGGTGTTGCTGGTGGATGACCAGGCCATGGTCGGCGAGGCGATCCGCCGCGCCTTGGCCAAGGAAGAGAACATCGACTTCCATTTCTGCACCCGTGCCGATGAAGCCCTGGCCGTGGCCGAGAAGACCCGTCCCACGGTGATCCTGCAGGACCTGGTGATGCCGGGCGTGGATGGCATGACCCTGGTGCGCCAGTACCGTGCCAGCGCGGTGCTGGCCAACGTGCCGATCATCGTGCTGTCCTCGCGCGACGATGCCGAAATCAAGCGCGATGCCTTCGCCGGCGGTGCCAACGATTACATGGTCAAGTTGCCCGATGTGATCGAACTGGTGGCGCGGCTGCGCTATCACTCGCGCTCCTACATCAACCTGCTGCAGCGCGATGCGGCCTACCGCGCGCTGCGCGAGAGCCAGCAGCAGCTGCAGAAGAGCAATTTCGAGCTGCAGCGCCTGACCAATACCGATGGCCTGACCGGCATCGCCAACCGCCGCTATTTCGACGACTACCTGGGCGCTGAATGGCGCCGCGCCCGGCGTGACGGACTGCACCTGTCACTGCTGCTGATCGACGTCGATTTCTTCAAGCTGTACAACGACAACTATGGTCACGTCGCCGGCGATGCGGTGCTGCGCCGGGTCGCGCAAACGCTCGATGAAAGCATCCAGCGTCCGGCCGACCTGTCGGCCCGTTTCGGCGGCGAGGAATTTGCCATGATCCTGCCGCGCACGTCGCTGGAAGGAGCGCAGGCCCTGGGCCAGAAGCTGTGCCAGCTGATCGAGGCGAACCAAGTCCCGCATGAGCGCTCCAAGGTCAGCGCCTGGCTGACCGTAAGCATCGGTGCGGCTACCATGGTACCGGCACCGGAGCAGGACATCCGCGAACTGATCGAGATGGCCGACCGCCGTCTCTACTTGGCCAAGCAGCAGGGCCGCAACCGGGTGGTCTGGCAGGATGGCTGAACGGACAAGACAAAAAAGGCAGCGCGCGTCGTCTGCGCGCCGGCCACACGATAACGACAAGGGAAGGAAACCAGCATGCGCATCATCGCCAGCCTGGAAGAACTGAAATCGCTGGCAGGCCAGGAAGTGGCCACCAGCGAATGGATTGCCGTCACCCAAGAACAGGTGGACCGCTTTGCGGAGGCCACCGGCGACCATCAATGGATCCACGTCGACCCTGAACGCGCGGCCCGCGAGCTGCCCTACGGTGGCACGGTGGCGCACGGATTCCTGACACTGGCGCTGCTGCCGCGCCTGCTGTCGGAATCCATCAGCCTGGGGCCGGATGTACGCATGCTGCTCAATTACGGCCTGAATCGCGTACGCTTCCCGGCACCCCTGCCGGTGGGCCGAAAAGTGCGCGGCATCATCCGCTTGGAATCCACCGAGGACATCCCCGGTGGCGTGCAGCTGGCCTGGCGCATTACCGTGGAATGTGAAGGGTCCGACAAGCCCGTTTGCGTGGCGGAATTCCTGGTGCGCCGTTACTAGGCGAATCGCTCCACCTGACTGCGCGCATCCTCGCAGAAGCTCATGCAGAGTGTGGCCTGATGGCATCGTCCTTGCCTGCCAGCACGGTTATTCATGCGGGGCTGGAGGAGAAACTGCCACGCATTGTCATAAGGTGCTAATGTCCATCCATACAGCGGCGCATCCGGTGTCGCCGCTGCGTCCTTGCCGATCCTGTTTCTCATGATGTCAGAACGCCCGCCCGTACAGGTTGACGCCGATGCCGAGTTTTACCGGAAGGCGCTCGCCTTCAACAACCTGACGCTGTCCTACATTGCCCGCGGTGCGCCGCTGGAGCAATTGCTGGACCGCATCGCCAGCGGTTTTTCGGGCAGCTATCCGCAACGTGCGCTGGCCATCTTCCTGTTCGATCCCCAGGCCCGCCGCCTGCAAGTAGGTGCCGCCCCGCGCGTGGCGCCGGTTTTCCTGGCCGAGCTGACGGCGCTGGCGGTGGACGATCCCGACACCCCGCAGTTCTGGCATGCCCTGACGGCCCTGGCGGCACGCCATGAACGCTCCCTGCTGGAAATGCTGCCGCTGCGTTCCTTCGCCGGCGGGGTCGCCGGCATCCTGACCATCTGCGCCGCCAACGATGCGCCGGGCGACGCCTCCCATCTGGAGCAGGCGTACCGCGACACCGTGGGCGCGGCCGTGTCGATGGCCATGCTGGCGATCGAGCGCTCCCTGGTGCCGGTCCATGCGCGGGTCAAGAGCGATCCGCCCGGCGAGGCCGACGAGCGCATGGCGCTGGCCATCGAGGGTAGCGGTACCGGCATCTGGGACCGCAATGCCGTCACCGGCGAGATGTATTATTCGCGCGGCTGGAAAGCCATACTCGGCTACGAGGACTGGGAGCTTTCCAGCCATCTGCAGGATGCCTACCAGCGCATTCACCCGGATGACCTGCCTTATGTGCAGGAGACCATTCGCCAGCATTTCGCCTCACGTTCCGATACTTACCAGGTCGAGCACCGCATCCGCTGCCGCGATGGCAGCTACAAATGGATCAGCAGCCGCGGCAAGGTGGTGGCACGCGATGCCGAGGGCAATGCGCTGCGCATGATCGGCACCACCACCGACATCACCGAGGTGCGGCGACTGACCGAGAAGCTGGCCAAGAGCAGCCGCATGCTCGATTACCTGACCAGTGAAATTCCCGGCATGGTGTTCCAGTTCCGCGTGCCCCCGGGCGAGCGGGGTTACTTTACCTACGTCAGCGAAGGCGCGCGCGAAACCTACGGGCTCACCCCCCAGCAGTTGCTGGAAACACCCGTCATCATCGATACCGTCATTCATCCTGAAGACATGCCGCTCTATGAAGCGGCGCGTCAGGCGGTGCTGGCCGGTGCTTCGCACTGGATGCTGGAGTTCCGCGTGATCACCCCCGGCAACGGTGTGCGCTGGCTGCGCGGCCAGGCGCGGCCGCGCCGGCTGGAGGATGGCACGACGCTGTGGCATGGCTTCATCAGCGACATCAGCGAAAGCAAGGCCTTCGAACTGGAACTGCAGGAATTCGCCCTGACCGATTACCTTACCCAGCTGCCCAACCGCCGTTTCTTCATGCAACGCCTGCAGGAAGAGTACAACCGCCTCCAGCGCGGCGTGCTCGACACGGCCGCGGTACTGATGTGCGACCTGGATCATTTCAAGCGCATCAACGACAGCCTCGGTCACGCCGTCGGCGACCAGGTCCTGAAGCATTTTGCGCAAGTGCTCAGGAGCCAGCTGCGCAAGACCGACACCGCCGGACGGCTGGGGGGAGAGGAGTTCGCGGTGATCCTGGCCGGCGCCAATCTGCACGCCGCGGCCGAATTCGCCATGCGCCTGCAGGCCAGCTTTGCCAGCCAGCCGATGCTGCATGAGGGCAGGGAAGTGGAGGTGACGCTGTCGATCGGCATCGCGCTCATGCAAAGCGATTGCGCCGGCCAGGAGCAGGTCCTGCGCGCGAGCGACGATGCCCTTTATCGCGCCAAGGAAAAAGGGCGCAACCGTTTCGAGTTTGCGCCCTTTGCCTGTCCCTGATGCGGTTGCCGCAGGCGGGCCAGATAGCCGCCCGCGGCAATGTCCGATCAGCGTTTCTGGTACTGGCTTTTTCCGAACAGCAATTCCTTGGCCTTGTCATCGTGCAGCGGCTTGCGCTTGTCGGCCAGCACGGTCACGCCGCGCTGCACCGCCGGACGTGCGCTGATGGCATCGAACCAGCGCTGGACGTTGGGGAAGTCCGCCAGATCGATGCCCTGGTTCTTGTGCGAACGGGTCCACGGGAAGCAGGCGATATCGGCGATGGTGTAGTTCTCGCCAGCCAGGTAGGCGTGCTGGCCTAGCTGTTTGTCCATCACTTGGTACAGGCGGCGCGCTTCGTTGCTGTAGCGGTTCACGGCGTATTCGATCTGCTCCGGGGCATACAGGCGGAAGTGGTGCGCCTGGCCCAGCATCGGCCCCAGGCCACCCATCTGGAACATCACCCATTGCAGCACTTCATACTTCTCACGCACGGTCTCGCCGAGGAAGCGTCCGGTTTTACCAGCCAGGTAGATCAGGATGGCACCGGACTCGAACAGCGAGATCGGCGCACCGTCCGGACCATCGGGATCGACGATGGCGGGGATCTTGTTGTTGGGCGAGATCTTCAGGAATTCGGGCGTGAACTGGTCACCGGCACCGATATCGATGGCATGCGCGGTGTAGGGCAGTCCGCACTCCTCCAGCATGATGTGAACCTTGTGGCCGTTGGGCGTGGCCCAGCTGTAGACGTCGATCATGGCGTTCCTTTTTTTGCGTGTCGTGTTGAGGGGGGAAGTCACGTTACGGAAAATATATAAACGATTTGCGCACCAGCCGTGTTACAGCTTGGCCAGCCGGTCCAGCGCCAGTTGCAGCGTCTCATCCTTCTTGGCGAAGCAGAAGCGCACGATGCCCGATTCCCTGGGCGTGTTGTAGAAGGCCGAGACCGGAATGGCGGCCACGCCGATTTCACTGGTGAGCCACTTGCAGAAGTCGGCTTCGGACTGGTCCGAGATGGCGTCGTACTTCACGCACTGGAAATAAGTGCCTTGCGAGGGCAGCAGCTCGAAACGGGTGTTGGCCAGTCCCGCGCGGAAAAGGTCACGCTTCCTCTGGTAAAACGCCGGCAAATCCAGGTACGGTGCCGGGTTCTTCATATACTCGGCCAAGCCATACTGCACCGGCGTGTTGACGGTAAAGACGTTGAACTGGTGCACTTTGCGGAATTCGGCAGTCAGCGCAGCGGGGGCCGCCACATAGCCGACCTTCCAGCCGGTGACGTGATAGGTCTTGCCGAAGCTGGAATTGATGAAGCTGCGCTCAGCCAGCTCCGGATGGCGCGCCAGCGATTCATGCGGTTGGCCATCGAAGACCATGTGCTCATAGACTTCGTCGGAGAGGATCAGGATATCGGTGCCGCGCACGATGTCGGCCAGCGCGGCCACGTCGGATGCGCGCATGACGCTGCCGGTCGGGTTGTGCGGGGTGTTGACCATGATCATGCGGGTCTTGGGCGTGACCGCTGCGCGGACCTTGTCCCAGGGGATGCTGTAACCCGCCGCGCCCACTTCCATCTGCACGAACACCGGCACGCCACCGGCCAGCTCGATGGCCGGCACGTAGCAGTCATAGACCGGCTCGATCACGATCACTTCGTCACCCGGATGCACCGCGCACAGCACCGAGGTCAGGATGCCCTGGGTGGCACCCGCCGTGACGGTGATCTCGGAGACCGGATCATAGCGATGGCCGTAGAGCCGCTCCACCTTGTCGGCGATGGCTTCGCGCAGCGGCAGCACGCCGGCCATGGGCGGGTACTGGTTCAGGCCGTCCTGCATGGCGCGGGTGACCGCATTCACCAGGGCCGGGTCGCAATGGAAATCGGGGAAGCCCTGTCCCAGGTTGACCGCGCCTTTTTCGCTGGCCAATGCAGACATGACGGTGAAGATGGTAGTGCCCACCTTGGGCAGCTTGGTGACGATGTTGGGGGTGCTCATTGCAGCGGGCTCGTTCTTGTGATGATCGCAAGCCCGCTATTCTAGCCGCATTCGCGGCGACCTTCAGGTGGCCGCATCAAGGAAGGCGTCGGCACGCCAGAGCTGGGGCGGTACGATGGCAAACAGGCCGCGCTTGACGGTGCGCTTGCCGAGCTTCAGGACGGCCTTGTCCTTGCTCACCAGCACGTGGGCCTGGCATTGCAGCGCCAGTTCGAGGAATTTCTGGTCGTCGCGATCGGTGCAGATGGGCAGGCCGAAGGTGTTGACTTGGGCCAGCGGCAGACACCGCAGCAGGCGGTCGAATTCAGCGCAGATTGCGGGTTTGGTCTCGGCAGTGACCGGCAGATGCGGATAATCCAGCACGGCCAGCCACTCGCTGCGGCAATCCTCGCGGGTGTAGGCCTCCACGGTCCCTTGTTCCAGCGCGGACTGCAGCGCCGCCCAGCGCGGATCGCGGAAGACGAACAGGTCGAGGCAGACATTGGTGTCCAACACCACCCGCTGACGTCCGGCGGGGACGTCAGCGGGTGTGCCGGAGGGAAAGGACGGTGCAGGGGAGAGAGAAGGTGTTGCCTGGATGCTCATTGAATTGAAAACTAGTTGTCGATGCCACGTTGTCCGGGTAGCGGCGCTTCCTGCTTGCCGAAGAGCTCGCCACCGGCTTCGAGCGCATCATACCCCTGATCGGTGACGCGCCAGAAATTGTGCATGTCGACCGCCGCCAGGCCGCGATCATAGAGCAGGCGCAGATGATGCAGGATCACCTCCGGGGCCACCTGGCCGGGCAGGGCACTCTGGATCTTTTCCACGTCGCCGTAGAGGGTACCGAAGGATGCCAGTTGCTTCAGGATTTCGCCCATGAGGGCTTTGTCGCGTTTCATGATGTCCTCCTTGCCGATGGCCGGCGGGATCAGGCGGGCAGCCTGTGCAATTCGTCTTGCTCGTTCACCATGGACAGCGAAATGCCGGCAAAGTGCCGACAGACTGCCCCTGCAAGAGCACCGGTTGACTGCAACAGTGCGCTCCTGACAGCTTGCATGCTGCCAGTCTTGTTGATTAACGGCAAGTCCGCTGTCCAACTTGAACAGGCCTCCATCCCCCGGCCGGCTCAGAATTGTTCCCAGTCCCCTTCCTCCGCGGAAGGGGCCTTGGCCGCCTTGCCGGCCTTGGGTGCAGGGGCGGCTGGCAGTGCCGGTGCCGCTGCGGCTGTGCGGACGGCCGGCTTGGGTTGCGGCCGGGGCTGCGGTTGGGGCGACAGTGCAGCAGACCGCGCAGCCACCGGGGCCGCCTGCGCGGCGGCATGGGCGCGCTCCAGCTTGAACACGCTCACCAGTTCCGACAGCCTGCCCGCCTGCTCCTGCAGCGAGCCGGCCGCTGCGGCGGCCTGTTCCACCAGCGCGGCGTTCTGCTGGGTCACCTCATCCATCTGGGTGATGGCCAGGTTGACCTGCTCGATGCCATTGCTTTGCTCGGAACTGGCGGCGGTGATCTCGCTGACGACGTCGGTGACGCGGCGCACGCTGGCGACCACTTCGGTCATGGTGCTGCCGGCTTGCTCCACCAGGCGGCTGCCGGTATCGACCTTGGCCACGGAATCATCGATGAGGGTCTTGATCTCCTTGGCGGCGGCCGCCGAGCGCTGCGCCAGCGAGCGCACCTCGGAGGCCACGACCGCGAATCCGCGGCCCTGTTCGCCCGCGCGGGCCGCTTCCACGGCGGCGTTCAGCGCGAGAATGTTGGTCTGGAAGGCAATGCCGTCGATGACGCTGATGATGTCCACGATCTTGCGCGACGAAGCATTGATCGCCCCCATGGTATCGACTACCTGCGACACCACGCTGCCGCCCTGGGTCGCCACATCGGAAGCCGAATGCGCCAGCTGGTTGGCCTGGCGGGCATTATCGGCATTCTGCTTGACGGTGGAGGTGATCTCTTCCATGGCCGAGGCGGTTTCCTCCAGAGAGCTGGCTTGCTGCTCGGTACGGCTGGAGAGGTCGAGGTTGCCGCTGGCGATTTCGCGGGAGGCGGTATTGATGGTGTCTGTTCCTTCACGAACCTGCGTCACGATACGCAGCAGGCTGTCGTTCATGGCCTTGAGGGAGCCCATCAGGCGGCCGGTTTCGTCACGTCCGGCAGGCTGGATATGTACCGTCAGGTCGCCTTCGGCTACCCGCTCGGCCACGTGCATGGCTTCCTGCAAGGGGCGCGAGACGATCCGGGCCACCCAGGTTGCCAACAGCAGGCCAAGGCCGATGCATGCGGCCAGCAGCACACCGATCAGCAGGCGGGAATTTTCATAGCGCACCTGGGCATCGTGGTCCGTCTTCTCGCTGGCGTCGATATTGATGGCCACGGCCTTGTCCATGTTCTCGAACAAGCGCAGGTAGACCGGCGTGATCTGTTTCATCAGCAGCTCGCGTGCGGCATCGGTCTGTTGCCCGCGGACCAGTTTGGCCAGCTCCTGATGCTGTTTGGTGAAGACTGCCAGATCGCTCTTGATGGCCGTGAAATAGGTACGTTCGTCGGGCATGTTGACCAGTGGCTCGTACTTGTCGAGCGCCTTGTTGAGCCCGGCCAGCATGTCGCCGATGATCTTTTCATTGGCTTCCACGTTGGCCTCGTTGCCGGGCAGCAGGTGCTGCAGTTGCACGGTGCGGATGCGGGCCAGTGCCACCTTGGCTTCCAGCGGATAGCGCACGCTGGGCAGGGAATTGGTCGCAATCTCGGTGGACGCATCGTTGACGCGCGAGAGTTGCACGATGGAAAACACCCCCAGCACGCCGGTCAGCAGCAGGATGGTGGCGAAGGTCAGGAGCAGCTTGCGGGCGATGCGCAGATCGTAGAACCAGTTCATGGCGTTTCCTTGGTGTGGGATCAGATGGGATGCGGCGCGGCAATGCAGGCGGGGGCTCGGGCGATGGATGGCGGGCAGAGGCGGATTGCCATTTACGTCCAATGCTTCAGTGTAGGAGCCGGGTGCCAGGGATCAAAGCCCCAATAGCCGGGGTTTTGTTGTCCAAATTTTCATATCGGCTCCAAACCACGCTACCGCACGCAAGCGCCGCGCTTTGGGTATCATGGCGGCCACCTTGTCCCAACCTGATCATTGGATGAACGCCTCATGCTGATTGTTTTGTCTCCCGCCAAATCGCTGGACTACGACACACCGCCCACCACGGACCTCCACACCACACCGGCCTTCGTGCCGCGCTCGGCGGAACTGATCGAGGTCCTCAAGACCAAGTCGCCGGCCGAGATCGGCAGCCTCATGGGCATCTCCGACCAGTTGTCGGTGCTCAACGTGAACCGCTATGCCAGTTGGTCGCGCAAATTCACCACCAAGAACGCCAAACAGGCGGTGCTGGCCTTCAACGGCGATGTCTACGAGGGGCTGGATGCGGGCTCGCTCAAGGCCAAGCAGCTCGACTACCTTCAGAACCACGTGCGCATCCTGTCGGGCCTGTACGGCATGCTGCGTCCGCTGGACCTGATGCAGCCGTATCGCCTGGAGATGGGCACCAAGCTGGCCAATCCGGGCGGCAAGGATCTCTATGCCTTCTGGGGCAACGAGATTACCGAAGCGCTCAATGACGAACTGGCGGCACAGAAGACGCCGGTGCTGGTGAACCTGGCTTCGGAGGAATACTTCAAGGTGGTCAAGCCCAAGCTGCTCAAGGCGCAGGTGATCTCGCCCGTGTTCGAGGACTGGAAGGGCGGCAAGTACAAGATCATTTCCTTCTACGCCAAGCGGGCGCGCGGCCTGATGGCGCGCTATGCCGCCGAGAAGAACATCAGCCAGCCGGAAAAGCTGAAGGCCTTCGACGTCGAAGGCTATGCCTTCGCGCCGGAAGCCTCCAGCGAGAGCAGCTGGGTGTTCCGCCGCAAGCTGGAAGGCTGAGCGCGCTGTGGCAGAAAGCAGGCAGGCTGCCTGCCTTGGCCAATAAAAAACCCTCGCCATCTGCATGGCGAGGGTTTTTTATTGGAGCTTGTCGCTGAGGCTGCCCGGATTACCAGACCTTCCACCACGGCTTGGCCTTCTGCTTGGGACCGCCGTTGTACCAGGGGCTGTTGGGGTAGGTGGCCTGGATGATGCGTTCGGTATCTTCCTTCAGCTTGGTCTGGCCGAGGGCTTCGTAGGAGCGCATCAGGATGAACAGCGCCTCTTCATTGGCCGGGGAGTCCGGATATTGCTTGATGGCTGCCTGCGCACGGTTGGCGGCCGACACGTAGGCACCACGGCGGAAGTAGTAGTTGGCTACGTGGACGTCATACTGGGACATGGCATTGACCAGGTATTTCATGCGGGCAATGGCGTCCGGGGTGTACTTGCTGTCCGGGAAACGTTCAGCCAGCAGCTTGAACGAATCGAAGGCGTCACGCATGGCCTTGGGATCGCGCTCGGTGTTGTCCTGGTCGGTGAAGGTGTCGAAGATGCTGGTGCGATCATTGAAGTTGATCAGGCCACGCAGGTAATACATGTAGTCGACATTGGGGTGGTTCGGGTGCAGCTTGATGAACCGGTCCACCGCAGCCAGGCCTTGTGCCTGCTCGTTCTGGCGGTAGTAGGCGTAGGCGATGTCCATCTGCGCCTGCTGGGCGTAGGTGCCGAACGGGTAGCGCGATTCCAGCTTCTCGAAATACTTGATGGCCTTGTCGTAGCCGCCGGCATTCAGTTCATCCTTGGCTTCCGAGTATAATTTCGAGGCAGACCAGCCGACCGTCTCGTCTTTTTGTTCCGGCAAGAGGCCGCAGGCGGTGAGCGAGAGGGCAAAACCGATGATGAAGAACTTCAATAAGATTTTGTGCATGACTCTTGTGTGCTTGTCTGGGACTATCAGTTGTGCATGGCGCTGAGCGCCTACCCGAGCCGGCTGCATCGATACCCGAAATACAATCAACCCGATCCGGCGATTATAGCTGATGTCACGTAAGAAACCCCTTCCGATTACAAATGGCGATGAGCCTGTAAAGACCGACCTCCCGCTGGAGGACGATTTCGATGACGGCGAGCAAGCCGGCGGCGAAAGCGTCTCCGGCCTGGAGCCCCTGAGTTTCCGCCTGGATGACGAGGTCATCGGCCAGCGGCTGGACAAGGTTCTGTCCGGCCTCATGCCCGAATTCTCGCGCAGCCGCATCCAGCAATGGATCGAAGACGGCCACGTCACCGTCGACGGCGCGCCCGCCAAGGGCAAGATGACCATGCTGGGCGACGAGCTGGTGGAGGTGGCGCCGCAATCGGTGCCGGCCGACCAGCCCTATGCCCCTGAAGCCATGGCGCTGGACATCCTGCACGAGGACAAGTCCATCATCATCCTCAACAAGCCTGCTGGCCTGGTGGTGCATCCGGCGGCCGGCAACTGGAGCGGCACGCTGTTGAACGGCCTGCTGCATCATTGCCCGGGCCTGGCCAACGTGCCGCGCGCCGGCATTGTGCACCGGCTGGACAAGGAAACCAGCGGCCTGATGGTGGTGGCCAAGACCCTGGCCGCGCAGACCGACCTGGTGCGCCAGTTGCAGGCACGCAGCATGAAGCGCCAGTATCTGGCCCTGGTGTGGGGGCTGCCGCAGCTGTCCGGCACCATCAACGCGCCGATGGCACGCCATCCGCGCGACCGCATCAAGATGGCGGTGTCGCAAAGCATGCGCGCCAAGCCGGCGGTAACCCATTACCGGCGCCTGGCCACCGGCGAGATCGACCGCAAGCCGGTCAGCCTGGTGCATTGCCGCCTGGAAACCGGCCGTACCCACCAGATCCGCGTGCACCTGCAGTCGCTGGGTTTCGCGCTGGTGGGCGATGCGCTCTATGGCAAGCAGCACCTGGCCTCGGTCTTCCCGCGCCAGGCCCTGCTGGCCGGGCGCCTGGGCCTGGTGCATCCGACTTCGGGCAAGTTCCGCCAGTGGGCCGCGCCTTTGCCGCCGGATATCGAAGCCCTGCTCAAGAGCGCCAACATCGATCCGGCCCTGGCGGTGATCCCCGAGATGAGCGAGGAAGCCGATTCGGTCCTGGGCGACTATGACGAAGACGATGACGACTATTGAGCGAGCCCGTCCATGGAATTGCTGATCCCCGACTGGGCTGCGCCTGCCAACATCGGTGCCCTGACCACGCTGCGTGCAGGGGGCTTCAGTCCCGCGCCGTATGGCGACGGGCAGGGCGGTGGCGGCCTGAACCTGGGCACGCATGTCGACGATGACCCGGCGCTGGTAGCGCGCAATCGTGCGCTGCTGCGCCGTTTGTTGCCGTCCGAACCGGCCTGGCTGACGCAGGTGCATGGCGTCGCCGTACTGGACGCCGCCGCATTGCCCGATCAGCCCACGGCAGATGCCTGCATCAGCAGCACGCCCGGCGCGGTGTGCGTGATGATGACGGCCGATTGCCTGCCGGTGCTGTTCTGCGACCGCGCCGGCACGGTGGTCGGCGCGGCCCATGCGGGTTGGCGCGGACTGGCTGGCGGCGTGCTCGAAGCCACCGTGGCCGCCATGCGCGCGCGCGGCGCGCAGGACATCATCGCCTGGCTGGGGCCGGCCATCGGGCCGGAACAGTTCGAGGTCGGTGCCGAAGTGCGCGAGGCCTTCATTGCGCAGCAGACAGCAGCGCAACATGCCTTCCGCGCTTATCCGGGCCGTCCCGGCAAGTACCTGGCCGACATCTATCAGCTGGCCCGCCAGCGGCTGGCCAGCATGGATGTGCATGATGTCAGCGGTGGCGGTCTGTGTACCGTGAGCGATCCGCGTTTCTATTCCTATCGGCGTGACAAGACGACCGGGCGCATGGGCTCGCTGGTCTGGCTCAAATGACGATGGCGGCTCTGCGGAGCCGCCATTTTTCTTGATGCCTCACGGGTGGCGCTGCAAGGCATGGATCAGTTCGCGCGTAGGTCCCGGCAAGCCCTCCAATCCGCGCACGCAGATGAGCAGCTGGCGGCGGCTCCAGCCATCGGTGAGCGGGATGGCGCGAATGTCCATGTGCGCCGCGCAGTCCTGGGCCGCCGTCGCCGGAATCACGGCCACGCCGACCTGATGCTCCACCATGCGGCAGATGCCGTCGAAGCTGCGCAGCCGCACGCGGTATTGCAGACGCCGCCCGGCACGCGTGGCATGGCCGGAGAGATGCTGCTGCAGGGCGCTGTCGCCCGACAGCCCGACGAAATCCTCTCCCAGCAATTCGCTGAAGGCCAGTGACTTGCGGCGCGCCAGCGCATGCTTCTTCGATAGCACCGCCACCAGATGATCCTGGCGGAAGGGATAGGTCTGCAGCGGCCCGCTATCGGTGGAGTCGGCGATGATGCCGACATCGGCTACCCCATCCACCACGGCCTGCACCACTTCATAGCTCAGTTTTTCTTCCAGTTCGATATCCGTGTGCGGATGTCGTGCCAGGAAGCGCGCCAACACCTCCGGCAGGAACTCGGTCATGGCCGAGGTATTGCACAGCAGGCGGATATGGCCCTTCAGGCCTTGCGCATACTGGCCCAGTTCATCGCGCAGCTGTTCCATCTGCTGCGCCATCATGCGCGCGTGGTGGGCCAGCGCGCGGCCGGCATCGGTGGTCTGGACGCCGCGCCGGCCGCGCTCCAGCAAGGCGGTGCCCAGAGCATCTTCCATGTTGCGGATGCGCGCGCTGGCCGAGGCCAGCGCCATGTGGGCGCGTTCGGCCCCGCCAGTGATGCTGCCGCTTTCCACGATGTGCAGGAAAAGACGCAGGTCGGAGAGTTCGAAGCGATGGCTCATCGGCGTACGGGGTCCGGAAAGGAGTGGTCGCGAGATATTGTGCCTTCGGCCAGGCCGAAGGCTGGCTAAGTGTATTCCACATTTCCAGCGCGGGCGAGGACTGGCAGACTGGAATCCCTGATCTTCCGCTGCCTGCCATTCCCGGCCATTTTCCTGTCATGCCCAGCCTGCTTTCCCTTGTCGACATGAATGCCACCATGCTTGCCATGAGCCTGGCGGTATTCCTGCTGGCCGGTTTCGTCAAGGGCGTGATCGGTCTGGGCTTGCCGACGGTGGCGGTCGGATTGCTGAGCCTGGTGATGCCGCCGGTACAAGCGGCGGCCTTGCTGATCCTGCCGTCGATGGTCACCAATGGCTGGCAGCTGGCCACCGGGGGCGCGTTCCTGATGCTGGCAAAACGCCTGTGGACGCTGCTCGCCGGCGTAGTGACCGGCACGCTGGCCGGTGCCGGCTTCATGCGCGGCGATGGTGGGCGGCATGCCATCGTGGTGCTGGGCGTAGCACTGATGCTTTACGCGCTGGCCGGTCTGGCGGCGTGGACGCCCACGGTGCTGCCGCAGCGGGAACGCTGGTGGTCGCCCGTGATCGGTCTGGCCACCGGCTTGGTCACGGCGGCCACCGGCGTGTTCGTGATTCCGGTCGTGCCCTATTTGCAGGCGCTGGGTTTGCCGCGTGACCAGTTGATTCAGGCGCTGGGCTTGTCCTTTACGGTCTCCACGCTGGCCCTGGCCGTCAACCTCGGGCAGGGTGGAGCCTTCAGTGCAGGCGTAGGCTGGGCCTCGCTGATCGTGCTGGTGCCAGCCTTGTTGGGCATGGCCATCGGTACCCGCGTGCGGACCTGGGTGCGTCCCGCTACCTTCCGTCGCTGCTTCTTCATCGGCTTGCTGCTGCTGGGAGTGCACCTGGCCTGGCATCTGGTCGATCTGACGGGAGCAGCGCGATGAGCCTCGGCCCCCTCCATCCCTGCGGCTGGCAGATCGAAGGCCCCAAGCAACGCCAGGCCAACGAGGTCCATGTCTATGCCTGGCTCGATGGCAGCATGATCGCCATGCTTGATTGTGAGTTACGTGACAGTGGCGGGCTGAAGTTACGGATGGCCTATGTCTCGCCCCCCTGGCGCGGATCGGCCGTCTTGCGCGACATGCTTGCCGTACTGAAACCCCGCTATCGCCAGATTGCCCTGCGACGAGTGGCGCGGCACTGAGGGGATGGTGGACGTTTTGCTGAGTTTTGCTGAACGCTCCCCCGGCATGATGCAGTGCGCAAACCGGCACGCTGCGCGGGCTGCGGACTCACGATGATGGTGCGCGATGATCCCGTTTTCTAAGTTTTTGGAAGAGACCCTGGATGTGCGCCGGCTCATGCAGCGGGATCGCGCGGCGCCTCGTCCTTGATGACAGACTCGCGTTTAACGGAACTGTCATCTTTGATTTCTTCCTTGCGCTCAGCTGTCAATTTCTTCATCTTTTGACGATTCCGCTTGCGTTGCGGCGTACCCATCAGGTATAAAACGATGGTCAGGGGAATTATCCCGTACAGCAGGAAAGTGGCGACGCCAGCGACCGCCGACTGTTCGGTGATCGACATCATGAAGACGACGTAGAGCCATGCGATAGCGACGATGACCATGGTGAAATGCGCGTCGAGACAAACCGTAACGATACGCGAAAATTGCAGATCCGAGCATGAACAAGCAGAATCCGCAGCAACCTTCTCCCGATGTATCCGCGTGGCTGGCACAGATGTCCGATCCGAAGTTCTGGACCTCGCTGCAGTCCCGATTCCAATCCCAGTTCGAGCAGTTCAAGTCGCATTTGCCGCCCATGCCCGCGATGGCGGGGATGCCGCAGATGCCGGGCTTCCCCGGCGGCGCCATGCCGCCCGGTGCGGGACAGATCGATCCAACGGTTCTGCTCAAGCAGCTCGGCGAGCACGGCGCGACGCTCGATCCTGCCGATCTGGTCCGCCTGCAGCAGGACTACACCCGCGAATTCGGCGAGCTGTGGCAATCCGTGCTGGCTGCGAAGACGCCCGCCATCACTGATCGCCGTCTTTCCGCGCCGGCCTGGCAGGAACATCCTTACTTCGCGTTCCAGGCGGCAGCCTACCAATTGAATTCGCGCTTCCTGCTGGCGCTCGCCGATGCGGTCAAGGGCACCGAGAAGGTGCGCCACAAACTGCGTTTTGCGGTGCAGCAGATGATCGATGCGATGTCGCCTGCGAACTTCCTCGCCACCAACCCGGTGGCCCAGCAGAAGATCCTGGAAACGCGCGGCGAGAGCCTGACGCAAGGCATCGCCCAGTTGCTGGCCGACCTGCAGAAGGGCCATATCTCGCAGACCGATGAGACCGCGTTCGAAGTGGGGCGCGACGTCGGCGCCAGCGCCGGTTCGGTGATCTTCGAGAACGAATTGTTCCAGCTGATCCAATACGCGCCGTTGACCAAGACCGTGCACGCGGTACCGCTGCTGATCGTCCCGCCCTGCATCAACAAGTTCTACATCCTCGACCTGCAGCCGCAGAATTCGCTGGTGCGCTATACGGTAGAGCAGGGTCACACGGTGTTCCTGATTTCCTGGCGCAATGCCGATGCCGCCGTCGAGACCGCCACCTGGGAAAACTACGTGGACGACGCCGTGGTGCGCGCCATCCACATCGTCCAGGAGATCAGCAAGCAACCGCAGATCAATGCCCTCGGCTTCTGCGTGGGCGGCACCATCCTGTCCTGCGCGCTGGCGCTGCTGGCTGCGCGTGGTGAAGACCCGGTCGCCAGCCTCACCTTGCTGACGACCTTCCTCGATTTTTCCGATACCGGTGCCATCGATGTCTACATCGACGACATGCAGCTGGCCCTGCGTGAGCAGATGATTGGCAAGCGCGGCCTGATGGCCGGGCGCGATTTCGCCAGCGCCTTCTCCAGCCTGCGTCCCAACGACCTGCTGTGGAACTACGTCGAATCGAATTACCTGAAGGGCGAGAAGCCCAGTGCCTTCGACCTGCTGTACTGGAATGCCGACAGCACCAACCTGCCGGGTCCGATGTTCTGCTACTACCTGCGGCACATGTACCTGGAAAATGCGCTCAAGGAGCCGGGTCGCCTGACGGTCGGCGGCGAGAAGATCGACCTGCGCAAGATCAGCGCGCCGGCCTTCATCTACGCCTCGCGCGATGACCACATCGTGCCCTGGAAATCGGCCTACGCCTCGTTGGACCTGATCAATGCCGGCAAGCGCAGCAACAACCGCTTCGTGCTGGGCGCCTCGGGCCACATTGCCGGCGTCATCAATCCGGCGTCCAAGAACAAGCGCAATTACTGGGTCAACGACAAGGCCAAGGCCGGCAGCGATGCCGATGCCTGGATGGCTGGCGCGACCGAGCATCCCGGCAGCTGGTGGGGCGAGTGGGCGGCGTTCCTGGCCAAGCAGGGCGGGCGCAAGGTGGCCGCACCCAAGGCGCCGGGTTCGACGCGCTACAAGGCCATCGAACCGGCACCGGGCCGCTATGTGAAGGCCAAGGCTGACCAGTTGGTGGGCTGACGTGAATCTGCCAGCCGGCCAGGAAGGTCCAGAGAAGCCGGCGGCATTGATGAAAAGAGGGCGGGGACCCTGACGGGCCCGCCGACAGAGAGAGACGGCCAGCAGCGCATCCGCGGCGTTGCCGGGCCTGACAAGACAAAGGAGCGTTCTTCGCAGGAAGGACTTCCACCAATGCGGCGCACAGCAGACGCGAAAGAGGGGGGGCAGGGCTTACCCCAATAAATCACCATCCCTATAGGAGGCAACATAATGAGCAAGCGTATCGCATATGTGACCGGCGGCATGGGCGGCATCGGAACCGCCATCTGCACCCGTCTGTGCAAGGACGGCTACACCGTAGTGGCCGGCTGCGGCCCCAATTCCACCCGCAAGGACACCTGGCTGGCGACCATGCGCGCCCACGGCTATGACATCCACGCATCCGAAGGCAACGTCTCGGACTGGGAGTCCACCAAGGCCGCCTTCGAGAAGGTGCGCGCCGAGATCGGCGAAGTGGACGTGCTGGTCAACAACGCCGGCATCACCCGCGACGGCCAGTTCCGCAAGATGAGCAAGGGTGACTGGGACGCCGTCATCGACACCAACCTGAACTCGCTGTTCAACGTGACCAAGCAGGTCATCGAGGGCATGTGCGAGCGTGGTTTCGGCCGCATCATCAACATCTCCTCGGTCAACGGCCAGAAGGGGCAGTTCGGCCAGACCAACTACTCCACCGCCAAGGCCGGCATCCACGGCTTCACCATGGCGCTGGCGCAGGAAGTGGCGACCAAGGGCGTGACCGTCAACACCGTCTCGCCGGGCTACATCGGTACCGACATGGTGCGCGCGATCCGCCCGGAAGTGCTGGAGAAGATCGTCTCCGGCATCCCCGTCAAGCGCCTGGGCGAGCCGGAGGAAATCGCCTCCATCGTCGCCTGGATCGCTTCGGCTGAAGGCGGTTACGCCACCGGTTCGGACTTCTCGCTCAACGGCGGCCTGTACATGGGCTGATGCCGTCCTCGACGGCCACGCACGCGGGAGTGCCGCAAGCGTGGCCGTTTTTACGTGTGCCGCAGGCTGGGATTTTGTCAGTCTGGCACGTCAGAGCTCCCCTTTTGCCGCTCTTCACCCCTATAATGGCTTGCGTTGCTGCCCTGCAAAACGCAGGCGGCAGACGGCAGAAGAGTGAAGAAGCAAGGAGAGGACAGCGCAATGTCCCGGACGCCCGCGGGTGAGGACTGCATCGAAGCCTCCCGCACCGCTGCAAACCAAGGCCGGCAAGACGGCTGCAATGAGAGAGAGACTGGACTTCAGATGACTACTGCAAAAAATTCGGCAGATCGCTTGATCAAGAAATACCCCAACCGCCGTCTTTACGATACCCAGACCAGTTCCTACATCACGCTGACCGACGTCAAGCAACTGGTGCTGGACAATGAAGAATTCACCGTGGTCGACGCCAAGAGCGGCGATGACCTGACCCGCAGCATCCTGCTGCAGATCATTCTGGAAGAAGAGTCGCACGGTGTGCCGATGTTCTCCAGTGGCGCGCTGTCGCAGATCATCCGCTACTACGGCCATGCCATGCAGGGCATGATGGGCAACTACCTGGAAAAGAACATCCAGACCTTCATCGACATCCAGAACAAGCTGGCCGAAAATTCCAAGGGCTTCTACGAAGGCAAGCCTTTCAGTCCCGAGATGTGGACCCAGTTCATGAACGTGCAAGGTCCGATGATGCAGGGCATGATGAGCAACTACATCGAACAGAGCAAGAACCTGTTCATCCAGATGCAGGAGCAGATGCAGAGCCAGACCAAGAACATGTTCGGCACCTTCCCCTTTGGCGCGCCCGGCACGCCGCCGGATCAGAAGAAGTAAGCGGCCTCTCGGCCCTTTCAGCAAACGGCCCCGCGCGGGCCGTTTTGCTTTTGTGGCGCCGCCGCCCGTCTGGACCAGCCAAAATCGGGCGCAAGCGGGCGGACGATGTACAATAGCGCCCTGATTTTTAAAGCAATTTTCGCTGTTTCCCGTATTTTCGGCCGTTTGCGGCCCGTCTCACTGAGCCTTCTGCCATGTCCAACCCGTCTTCTCCCGCCACCCCGGCCCTGCCCAAGGTCGGCTTCGTCTCCCTCGGCTGCCCCAAGGCACTGGTCGATTCCGAACAGATCCTGACCCAGCTGCGTGCCGAAGGCTACGATACCGCCAAGTCCTATGACGGTGCCGACCTGGTGATCGTCAATACCTGCGGCTTCATCGATGCCGCCGTGCAGGAGTCGCTGGACGCCATCGGCGAAGCCCTGAACGAAAACGGCAAGGTCATCGTCACCGGCTGCCTGGGTGCCAAGAAGGATGCCGACGGCGACGACATCATCCAGAAGATCCACCCCAAGGTCCTCGAAGTCACCGGCCCCCACGCCGTGGGCGAAGTCATGCAGGCCGTGCACAAGCACCTGCCCAAGCCGCATGCGCCCTTCATCGACCTGGTGCCGCCGCAGGGCGTCAAGCTGACCCCCAAGCATTTTGCCTATCTGAAGATTTCGGAAGGCTGCAACCATCGCTGCAGCTTCTGCATCATCCCCTCCATGCGCGGCGACCTGGTCTCGCGTCCCATCGCCGATGTCATGCTGGAAGCCGAGAACCTCTTCAAGGCCGGTGTGAAGGAATTGCTGGTGATCTCCCAGGACACCAGCGCCTATGGTGTGGATGTGAAGTTCCGTACCGGTTTCTGGAACGGCAAGCCGATCAAGACCCACATGACCCAGCTGGTCGGTGCCCTGGGCGAACTGGCCCAGCAGTACGGCGCTTGGGTGCGCCTGCACTATGTGTATCCGTACCCGCACGTGGACCAGATCATCCCGCTGATGGCCGAAGGCAAGATCCTGCCCTACCTGGACGTGCCGCTGCAGCATGCCCACCCGGATGTGCTCAAGCGCATGAAGCGCCCCGCCAATGGCGAGAAGAACATCGAGCGCATCCAGGCCTGGCGCGCGCTGTGCCCGGACATCACGATCCGCTCCACCTTCATCGCCGGCTTCCCCGGCGAGACCGAGGCCGAATTCGAGTACCTGCTGGACTTCTTGAAGGAAGCCGAGATCGATCGTCTGGGCTGTTTTGCCTATTCCCCGGTGGAAGGCGCGACCGCCAACGACATCGCCAACCCGGTGCCGGAAGAAGTGCGCGAAGAACGCCGTGGCCGTGTCATGCAGCTGCAGGAAGAGATTTCCAAGAAGCGCCTGCAAGCCAAGGTCGGCAAGACCCTGCGCGTGCTCATCGATGAAGTGGACCGCAATGGCGGTACCGGCCGTACCTATTCGGATGCGCCCGAGATCGACGGCGTGGTCTATGTGAAACCGCCTTTCGAACCGCACCGCAAGCTGGAAGTGGGCCAGTTCGTCGACGTGCGCATCACCGCCGCCGACGCCCACGACCTGTGGGGCGCAGCTGAGTGATGCGAGCGCTCCTGATGGCGCTGGTGCTGTGCAGTGCCAGCGGACTCATGCCGGCGCGGGCCGCAGCATCCGGCCCCGCTGCCAATGCGCCTGAAGGTTCGCTGCAGCAGACCCTGATGACGCACGCCCTTGTGCTGCACGGCCAGATCGACGGGCGCGACATCCAGCTCTCGCTGCAGCCCAAGAAGAACGAAGATGGCCTGGAAGGGCGCTATTTCTTCTTTGGCGGTTCGCCCGAGATTCTGGTGGCCGGAGAGGTCGATGGCGATGACCTGCTGATGGAGGAATCGGTCAACGGCAAGGATGTGTCCGGTCAATGGGAAGGGCACCGCCAGGGCCAGTCCATTACCGGGACCTGGTCCAGCGCCGATGGCAGCATCAGCAAGCCCTTCGCCTTGCAGTTGCCCTGACGCTTGCCCGGCAGCGAAGGCCAGACTGCGGCGCTGTACGGGCGATATGAAGCTGTGTTCACGCTGTTCTGCCATGCCCGCCATTTCTCGGGCTTTCCGGCCGCTTCTGTTGCTTTCGATGTGAACAAGCTGCGCGTATAGTGAGACCTTTGCGCCCCGTTCCTGGGGCGCGATCGTTTCCAGAGGCAGACCCGTGTCCGATTCCAACGCTACGTCCCCCGCATCTTCTCTTCCGCTTGATCCCCAGACCGCCCTGGTCCACAGCAGCTACCGCGCTCCGGACGGCTTTGAAGCCTTCCCGGTCGGCATCCATCACGCTTCCACCGTGCTGTTCCCCAACGTGGCCGCCATGCGTTCGCGCGACTGGCGCGAAAAGCTGGGCTATACCTACGGCCTGCACGGCACCCCGACCAGCTTCGTGCTGGAAGCGCGGCTGGCCGAGATCGAGGGCGGCACCTATTGCCGTGTCACCCCCAGCGGCCTGGCGGCCATCGCGATGGTCAACTTCGCCTTCCTGAAAACGGGAGATGACGTGCTGCTGCCGGATAACGTCTACGGCCCCAGCAAGGACCTGGGGCAGTGGCTGGAGCGTGATTTCGGGATCACCGCACGCTTCTACGACCCCATGGTCGGCGCCGGCCTGGCCGAGTTGATCCAGCCCAATACACGCCTGGTGTGGACCGAAGCACCCGGTTCGGTCTCGATGGAAGTGCCTGACATCCCGGCCCTGTGCCGTGCCGCGCATGAAAAGGGCGTGCTGGTGGCCATCGACAATACCTGGGCGGCCGGCATCGCCTTCAAGGCCTTCGAGCACGGCGTGGACATCGTCATGCAAGCGGTCACCAAGTACCAGTCCGGCGGCTCGGATGTCCTCATGGGCGCGGTCATCGTGCGCGACCAGGCGCTCAACGAGAAACTGGAACTGGCCCACATGCGCCTGGGCTTCGGCGTGGGCATGGACGACGTCTACCTGGTCCTGCGCAGCCTGTCCTCGATGCGCCTGCGTTTCGAGGCCCACGATGCGGCCGCGCGCAAGGTCGCGGCCTGGCTCAAGCAACGCCCGGAAATCGTGGCGGTGCTGCACCCGGCCTTTGAAGATTGCCCAGGACACGCCCACTGGAAGCGCGACTTCACAGGGGCGGGCGGTCTGTTCTCGGTGATCTTCGATTCCCGTTACAGCGAAGAGCAGACTGACCGCTTCGTCGACAGCCTGCAGCTCTTCAAGATCGGCTACAGCTGGGGCGGTGCCCACAGCCTCTGCGTGCCCTACCGTATGCGCGGCATGCGCCACCAGTGGCAGCGAGAAGGCGTGCTGGTGCGCTTCAACATCGGGCTGGAAGCCCCCGCCGATCTCATTGCCGATATCGAGCAGGCCTTGAGCAAGCTCTGAGTGGCCAGCCCTGCTCGGCTGCCGGTGTCGGCAGCGGGGCAGGGCGCGTCTGATGGCCGACAAGGTTCAGTTTGCACAAAAGAAATTGAATAAAGGTAAATGCTGCATCTGTTTATCGTTTTGCCGCACTTGGCAGCGTCATAAAATGGTAGCAATTCTTGATACGGTGGCTTCTCGACGGTCTTTGACGTTGCGCAAAAATCATCAAAGCGGGTAAATATATGCAAGTTTTCTGGGTGTTCTTGCTGAAGCCATCTACAGTGAACTGCCCAAAAAACTGGATGAGCTAGTCGTCCCCAAGCAACAAGACGGCGTTTGGCATCGAATATTTACAACTTATTTTGTTGCCTGGAAGACAATTTTCTTTTGTCATTTCAACCAGGAAACCTTTTGATCAGGAAATTCCTGATTGGCGCGCAAAGTCACGAGCCTCCTCGCTCTTTGGCTGCCAGAATGGAAATCTTCACCAATATCCCGCAGTCGTGTAAGACGGACGCCTACAAGATGCTCGGGCTTCTCTCCGTCTAAAAATACCGACCAAGTCTAATTTCCCGCCTGTCCTGCCCCCCTCAGAATTGGCTTGCAGTCAAGTAAATGTAAGCGATTGTAAGCAGCTCGATGCAGCGTTCAGCCGCGTGAGCCGTAGGAAGTACTTACCGAGGTGGGGTGCAAATGAATACCAACGACATGATGGCGGAGATCCGCGATGCCAACCTGAGCTATCTCATGCTGGCGCAGCAAATGATCCGTTCGGACAAACCGACCGCAATCTTCCGTTTGGGTATCAGCGCCGAGATTGCCGATCTGATCGAAGGCTTGTCCAACGTGCAGATCATGAAGCTGGCGGCGACCAACATGATGTTGACCCGTTTCCGTTTCGACGACGGCGCCATCCTCGGCATGCTGACAAACTACAACAAGGACAAGAGCCTGGCGCAGTCACACGCAGCCATCCTGATGGCCTGCCAGCCCGGCGAGCAAATTTCGTAAAACAACAAGACAAAAAGCATGGCCGGCGCGGCCAGAGACAGTCAACGCGCCGGAGGGGAAGACGTTCTACAGAGTTATTCAGTTTCAGTCTTGCATTCATGCCTGAAAGTTCGCCCGCCCGGGGCCGGCGAATTGGGGTCAGGCAGTTTTATTACGAAATCACCGGGGGGTTGCACCATGGCTAAAAAGAGCGTTGTGACAGAGGCGCAGGAAATTCAGTTGGCCATTGAACTGATCAAACTGGGGGCACGCCTCCAGTTGCTGGAATCGGAAACCTCGCTGTCGCGCGAGCGACTGCTGAAGCTGTACAAGGAATTGAAGGGTGTCTCGCCGCCCAAGGGCATGCTGCCGTTCTCGACGGACTGGTTCATCACCTGGCAGCCCAATATCCATTCTTCGCTGTTCATCAACATTCACCGCTACCTGATCGAGCATGCCCGCATCAGTGGCATCGAGGCCGTCATGAAGGCCTACAAGCTCTACCTGGAGCAGGTCGGCTACAACGATGCCGGCGAGCCGGTGCTGTCGCTGACCCGTGCCTGGACGCTGGTGCGCTTCTTCGAAAGCAAGATGCTCATGACCACGCCCTGCTGCAAGTGCCACGGCCACTTCGTGGTGCATCGCCTGGACCTGCATCAGGACTACCTGTGCGGCCTGTGCCACATGCCCTCGCGCGCCGGCAAGACCAAGAAGGCCAAGGATGCGGTCATCATGGGTCTGGTCGAAGGCGCCATGCCTGTTGCTGCTTCCGCGCCCCTGGGCACCGAGCCGGTGCTGGCCGCCGTGGCCTGAGCCGGAACAGGGATGTACCGATGCCTTGCTGCTGGCGAGCAGCAGGGTGGTAATGGGCCAGGGTGTTCAACCAAAAAAGAATAAGGCCGATTGCCTCGATGTCCGAACCTGAGAATCACCCCGGTGCCGGGCGCAGGCCCCTGTGGCAGGCGCCGGCCATCCAGGCCTTGCTGCTGTTCGTGCTGGGCCTGATTGGTGCCAACGTGCTGGACGTGCTGTTCCAGCGCGCCGGTCTCGCTCCTCTTTCCCCCCTCCAGACTTCCCTGCTGCATGGCGTGATCGCTGCGCTTCTGGCACGACTGCGCCGCATGGCCGCGTGGTGGTGGCTGATCCTGCTGGTGTTCCCGCTGGCGGCGTTGGGCGTGGGTCAGTTGCACCTGCCGTCGTGGGTGTTCCTGGCGGTGTTCCTGTTCATGCTGGTGCTGTTCTGGTCGACCTTTCGCAGTCAGGTGCCGTTCTACCCTTCCGGGCAGAGTGCCTGGGATGCCGTGGCGGGTCTCTTGCCCGAGGGGCGGCCGATCCGTTTCATGGATATCGGCAGTGGCCTGGGCGGTGCCGTCCTGGACCTGTCGCGCCGCCGGCCCGAGAGTGAATTCACCGGCATCGAGATTGCGCCCTTGCCGTGGCTGGTGAGCCGGCTGCGGGCGGCACTGGCGGGCAATCGCTGCCGCTTCGTGCGCGGCGACTACCTGCTGCTGGATTTTGGTGACTATGACGTGGTGTTTGCCTATCTGTCACCGGCGGCGATGGAGGCGCTGTGGCACAAGGCGCGCGCTGAGATGAAGCCGGGGACACTGCTTCTGAGCTACGAATTTCATATCCCCGGTACCACTCCGGATGTGGTGGTCGAACCGGAGCACGGGGGCAGGGTGCTGCACGGATGGCGCATGTGAGGCGACACAGGTAAAGAAACCCTTTACAGGGGCTGCGAGACGCGACGTATCAAGTTTGCGCCAATTCAGCCGTAAATCGAAAAGGAAGGGCGTTTTTCGGATATGTATTCCCCCATTTGCTTGACTGGAATACCTGTAATCTGACGAACGTGAAAATACACTCAACGCCACAGGGACGGGAGTAGGCACTTGCTAGTCATCATTGGATATATCGTGGTCATGGGGTCCGTCTTCGGCGGCTTTGCCCTGTCGGGCGGCCACCTGGGGGCACTGTTCCAGCCACTCGAACTGCTCATGATCGGCGGCGCCGCGCTGGGCGCTTTCCTGGTCGGTAACAACAACAAGGCCATCAAGGCCACCATGAAGGCTTTGCCGACGGTCTTCAAGGGCAGCACCTACACCAAGGCGCTGTACATGGAACTGATGGCGCTACTCTTCGAGATCCTCACCAAATCCCGTAAAGAGGGTTTGATGTCGATCGAAGGCGACATCGAAGAGCCGGAAAGCAGCCCCATCTTCAGCAAGTACCCTGGCGTGCTGGCGGACCATCACCTGATCGAGTTCATGACCGATTACCTGCGCCTGATGGTGTCGGGCAACATGGATGCGTTCCAGATCGAAAACCTGATGGACAACGAAATCGAGACCCACCATCACGAGGGCGAGATTCCGGTGCACTGCATCGCCAAGCTGGGCGACGGCATGCCGGCCTTCGGTATCGTGGCGGCGGTGATGGGCGTGGTGCACACCATGGAGTCGGTGGGTATCCCTCCCTCCGAGCTGGGCATGCTGATCGCGCACGCGCTGGTCGGTACCTTCCTCGGTATTCTGCTGGCCTACGGTTTCGTGGGCCCGCTCTCCAGCTTGCTGGAACAGAAGCTGCACGAATCGACCAAGATCTACCAGTGCGTGAAGGTGACGTTGCTGGCGAGCCTGAATGGCTATGCGCCGGCACTGTCGATCGAATTCGGCCGCAAGGTCCTGTTCTCGACCGAACGTCCGACCTTCCTCGAACTGGAAGAGCACGTCAAGCAGGCCAAGGGCAAGTAAGCGGTCGGCAGGCCGGCCAGGGGAGGCCGGCAGGCAGGGCGATTCACACAGACATCAGTATTGAAGCAGGAGCACAGGCATGGCCGACGAAGGTCTACGTCCCATTATCGTCAAGCGGATCAAGAAAGGCGGCGGGGGTCACCATGGTGGCGCCTGGAAGATTGCGTACGCCGACTTCGTGACCGCGATGATGGCCTTCTTCCTGCTGATGTGGCTGCTGGGATCGACCGCCAAGGGCGACCTGAACGGGATCGCCGAATACTTCAAGACGCCGCTGAAGGTGGCCATGGCCGGCGGTTCCGGCAGTGGTGATGCCAACACGGTGCTGCCCGGCGGCGGCAAGGATCTGACCCGCCAGGACGGCCAGCTGCGCAAGGGCGAGAACGATGTGGTCTCGCGCAAGCAGAACCTGAAACAGGCACAGCAGGAGCTGGAACGCGCCGAGCGCACCCGGCTGGAAGAACTGAAGTCGCGCCTGGAAAAGGCCATCGATTCCAATCCTACCTTGAAGCAGTTCAAGAACCAGCTGTTGATCGACATCACCTCGGAAGGCCTGCGCATCCAGATCGTGGACGAGAAGAACCGTCCCATGTTTGCCCTGGCCAGTGCGCAACTGCAGCCCTATACCAAGGAGATCCTGCATGAGATCGGCCGCACATTGAACGACGTGCCCAACAAGATCAGCCTGTCCGGCCACACCGATGCCACGCCTTATTCGCGCGGCGAGAAGGGCTACAGCAACTGGGAACTGTCGGCTGACCGCGCCAATGCTTCGCGCCGCGAACTCATTACCGGCGGCATGGACGAATCGAAGGTGCTGCGGGTGGTGGGCTTGTCCTCGGCGGTGCTGCTGGACAAGGAAGATCCGTTCAACCCGATCAACCGCCGCATCAGCATCATCGTCATGAACAAGAAGGCGGAAGAACTGGTGGAAAAGGATAGCGGCTCGTTGAACGTCCCCACCGATGCCAGCGATGAAGATGTGCAGCAAGGGCTGAGTGCGCCGGCCAAGAACTGATAACAGATGCCACGCCGGCGCGGGTGCGCGCGGTTTGCCAATGAAGCAGAAGTGTTCCAATTGAACAGGGGAAGAGAGCCGGATATGCCGACCAAGACCATGCTGCAGGAGCTCAAGCGCTTGTTGCTCGATACTGCCAGCGGCGGCAGCCGCCAATTGACGGAAGTGGAGTCGGACCTGGTCCAGACCAACATCCTGCTGGGCGAAGCCATCGGCAAGCTGGGCAACAGTTTCATGGAGCTGCATCGCGCGGTACAGATACAGCAATCCATCCTGGAAGGCCTGATGAACGGCAGCGGTCAGTTCGACAGCGCGAGCATCGATCAGCTCAAGGCCACCCAGGGCGAAGTCAGCCACTACGTCAACGCGGCCGTGACCGGCTTGCAGTTCCAGGACATGACCAGCCAGCTGCTGGAACGCATCGTGCGCCGCGTGATCGGCCTGCGTGAAGCGCTGGGGGTCCTGAGTGCGAACAGCTTCGAGATCGTCCCCGAGCAGGGCCAGACCGACGAAGAGGTCAAGGAATTGCTGGCCAGCACGGTGCAGGCGATTGAAGAGCGCCTCAACATGCTCGATACCGGGCTCTGGAAAGCAGTGCGCCAGACCCGCATGGAAAGTGGCGACATCGAGCTGTTCTGATCGGTGGCTGGCTGAGTGGTACAAGATTGAACTAGGTCATTCCGGCCTTGGCTGGGCGGTAGGTCGGTGGCCAAGGGTGCGGCATAATGCATACGCGCATGAGCCTTATTGAAGAAACAGGGAGTAACGATGTCCAAAACGATTCTCGCAGTAGATGATTCCGGGTCACTGCGTCAGATGGTGGTATTCAGTCTGAAAGCTGCGGGTTACAACGTGACCGAGGCGGTCGACGGGGTGGACGCGCTGGAAAAGGCCAAGACGCATACCTTCGACCTGGTCCTGACCGACCAGAACATGCCGCGCATGGACGGCCTGACGCTGATCCGCTCCCTGCGCGAGCTGACCAGTTACGCACGTGTGCCCATCCTGATGCTGACTACCGAGTTCAGCGACGAGATGAAGGCCAAGGGCAAGGCCGCCGGTGCCAATGGCTGGCTGGTCAAGCCCTTCGATCCGCAGCGCCTGACCGAGGTGGTGCGCAAGGTGATCGGCTGATCGTTTGCCGGGACAAGAAGAAGATACGTACTGCATCCAGCATGGAGCCCAGGCATGAGCATTGATATGAGCCAGTTTTTCCAGGTCTTTTTCGACGAGGCCGAGGAAGGCCTCGCGGAAATGGAAAAGCTGTTGTTGGCCGTCAATGTGGCGTCTCCCGATCCGGAGGACCTCAACGCGGTGTTTCGTGCCGCCCATTCGATCAAGGGTGGTTCGTCCACCTTCGGCCTGACCGATATTGCCGAAGTCACACACGTTCTGGAGTCGCTGCTGGATCGCATCCGCCAGGGCCAGATGAAGCTGACTTCGGAGCACGTGGATGCCTTCCTGGCCGCCAAGGATGTGCTCAAGTCCATGCTGGACGGCCACAAGCATGGTGCCGAGGTGGATCAGGACGCGGTCGGCAATGTCCGCATGCTGCTGGAGGAATTGTCCCAGGGCCGGCGTGCCTCGGCTGCGCCGAAGACGGACGCGGCGGCGCCCGCCGGTGCCGTGGTCGGACCCGGTGGCGTTAGCCGCTACCGGCTGGACATGCCGGAAATCAGCGACAAGGATGCCGAGGCCCTGGCCGACGAGCTGGCCATGTTGGGCAAGCTGGAGAAGTCCAAGTCACCCGAGGGGAAGTGGATCTTCATCCTTGATACGGCTGAACCGATCGATGACGTGGTCGCCATCTGCGCCTTCATCGTCAACGTGGCCGATCTGAAGGTGTCGCAGGCCGTCGATCCTGCCCAGGGCAGTGACGAAGAGCGCGGTTATGGTTTCTTCGACAATTTCGTGACCCAGGAAGAGCGTGAACGCGCCCAGGGTTATGGTTTCTTCGACAACCACACCGCCATCGAAGACAAGGAACGCGAGCAGGGTTACGGCTTCTTCGCTCCCTTCGTGCCGCTGGACATCAGCGCCAAGAAAAGCGAGGGCGACGCCCATGCGAATGGCACCGCCGGCACTGGCGGTCACGGCAATGGCAATGGCAACGGTAACGGTAACGGCAACGGCCATCACGACGACGGCCATCTGCAGGGTGACCACGGCGGTGAAAAGAAAGCGGCCAAGGGTGGCGGCGGACAGGAATCGTCGTCGATCCGGGTCAGCATCGAAAAGGTCGATCAGCTCATCAACCTGGTCGGCGAACTGGTGATTACCCAGGCCATGATCGAGCAACGTGTTGGCAAGCTCGATCCCATGCATCACGAACATCTGCTCAACAGCGTCAGCCAGTTGAGCCGCAATACCCGCGATCTGCAGGAATCGGTGATGTCGATCCGCATGATGCCGATGGATTACGTCTTCTCGCGCTTCCCGCGCATGGTGCGCGACCTCGCGCACAAGCTGGGCAAGCAGGTCGAGTTCGTCACCCACGGCGCAGCCACCGAGCTGGACAAGGGCTTGATCGAGCGTATCGTCGATCCGCTCACCCACCTGGTGCGCAACAGCATCGACCACGGCATCGAACTGCCTGACGCGCGCCGCGCAGCGGGCAAGGGCGAGGCAGGTGTGCTGGCCTTGTCGGCCGAGCACCAGGGCGGCAACATCATCATCGAAGTCACCGACGACGGTGGCGGCCTGAACCGCGACAAGATCCTGGCCAAGGCCAAGCAGCAGGGCATGCCGGTCACCGACAGCCTGACCGATGCTGAAGTGTGGCAGCTGATTTTCGAGCCCGGCTTCTCCACCGCCGAGCAGGTGACCGATGTCTCCGGGCGTGGCGTGGGCATGGATGTGGTCAAGCGCAACATCCTGGCCATGGGTGGCGCGGTGGATATCCGCTCCAGCAAGGGCTTCGGCACCACCATTTCGATCTCGCTGCCGCTGACGCTGGCGATCCTGGACGGCATGTCGATTCGCATCGGTGAAGAAGTTTACATATTGCCGCTAGGATATGTGGTTGAATCTTTGCAGCCTTTGCCGCAAGATATCAAAGAGATTTCCGGTCAGGGCCAGGTGCTGCGTGTGCGCGGTGAATATCTGCCACTGATCCCGCTTTATCAGATTTTCAACATCGAGCCTTCATTTACCGATCCTTCGCAAGGATTGGTGGTCATTTTGGAGTCAGATGGTAAAAAGGCGGCACTTTTCGTGGATGACCTGATCGGACAACAGCAAATCGTTGTGAAGAACCTGGAATCCAACTACCGAAAGGTCGCCGGCATTTCCGGAGCTACCATTCTGGGCGACGGCGGCGTTGCCCTGATTGTCGATGTGGCAGCCTTGCTGCGATCCAGCCGCCAATTGAATGACGAATCTGTATTTTCCTGATTTTTAAAGGGCCTCAACATGTCTGACACTGCAACCAAGAATCTTTCCGGCTTCGGCGAAAAGACCGACAGCAACGGAAACGAATTTCTCGCCTTCACCCTGGGCAAGGAAGAATACGGCATCGATATTCTGAAGGTTCAGGAAATCCGCGGCTACGAAGCCGTGACCCGCATCGCCAATTCGCCCGACTTCATCAAGGGCGTCGTGAACCTGCGCGGCATCATCGTCCCCATCGTGGACATGCGCATCAAGTTCCAGCTCGGCGAGCCGACCTATGACCAGTTCACCGTCGTCATCATCCTGAACATCGGCGGCCGCGTCGTGGGCATGGTGGTCGACAGCGTGTCCGACGTCATCACCCTGACCCAGGAACAGATCAAGCCGGCACCGGAGATGGGCACCACCTTCGACTCCGACTACCTGATCGGCCTGGGTACCCTGGAACAGCGCATGCTGATCCTGGTGGACATCGACAAGCTGATGTCCAGCGCCGAAATGGGCCTGATCGAAAAGCTGGCTGCCTGAGTCTTTGAGGCTCTGCAGGCCGGCAGTACGGGATCCGGAGGAGACGCAGTCCGGATCTGGCGTCCATCGTCATTCGGTACCGCAGGAAAAGCGGGCATCATAGCCCGATACAGAAGAGAAAAAGGCATCCGCCGTGTGGTGGATGCCTTTTTTATGGGTGCTTTTCAGCGCCTGTGAAGCTTTAGGCGCGCCGGCCATGCCCGGAATCGCGCGTCCTGCCTCCCGGCAGGACGTTTCTTCATCTCTCAGTGGAAATGCTCGACCGGAGGAGGCGTATCTTCCGGCATTTCCGCGTGCACCAGTTCACCTTCGCGGTCAGGGAAGAGCGGTGCGCCACAGTCGTCGCAAAACTCCATGGTGAAGCGTTCTGCATGATGCTTGATGTGCACGATGCCGCATTCGCGCAGCACCGTCAGGATCTGCTGCAGCGGGCTGGTGGGGATGCCTTCCAGCAGACCGGCACCGGTCGGGATCATCATGGGCAGATCTTCGCCACTTTCCTGTTCATACAGCGGCCAGACCGTGCCATAGACCACGGTCGGATCGCCGCCGATGGAAAAACCGATGCGGCATTCATCGATCTGGCCATTGATGTCCTCGGAGAAGCCGCCGATGCTGGCGTGCAGTTCGGAGGAGGAAATGTCCAGGGTCTGCGTCAGGAAGTAATCGGCGGCGCGGATGGAGGCCGGGCGAATGCGCTTGTCGGCCTCGCGGCAGCCGAAGAAATAGGCTTGCGGCAGCAGCAGTTCGACGCTGCAGCCCGGCAGCAGGCGCGTGAAGAGCGGGGTGGCCTGCTGGGTCCAGGCTTCGAAGGCGGCCTCTTTCCGGGCCGAGAAGTGGCTCTGCTGTTCGCTTTCCTGCCAGTGGAACAGGGCTTCGCCGGCCGGCACCACCACGGCGGCGATGACGTAGCGGGTATCGGCCAGGAAGGCGGCAGTGGGCGGCTGTTCACCGCGCAGCTGCACCGGGCCGGTCTTGAGGGCGGTCTGGCCCATCTGGCGGGTCAGGGCGAAGACGTCGGCGTGTACGCGCGGCAGCTGCTCGATCGAGAACAGGCTCGGTGCCAGTGCCAGGCGGGCCTCCTTGGCCAGTACGTGGGCATGCAGGTGCGCGCCGATGGCGGTAAGCAGCTCGCCGCCGATGGGGCCGGAGGCGATGGCAAAGCGGGTCCAGGCCAGCACCGGCAGCACCAGCAGCTGCACGTCATAGTCCTGGCCTTCGTGTTCCAGCGAGGTGGCTTCGCTGCCGGCCTCGACGGCTTCGATCAGGATGTCGTAGGCATCCAGGTCGGCCTTGAAGAGATGATCCAGGGCAGCATCGATGAGGCCCTGCTGGCCGGCCCGCAGCAGCTTGTTGAGCAGGGCGTCCAGGGGTTTCAGCCAGGCGCGCTCTTCGAGCCGGCTGGAGGCCTGCGCGATGGCTTGCGCAAAAGTCACCAGATGCTGGCTGTCGGCAGAAAGCTTGGAGGAGGAACGTTTGGCGGGACGACGCATGTAGGCTATCTGTATCTGTGGAAACGAAACCGCCTATTGTAGATGATTTGTCAGTCCTGTCAGCCGCCGCGGCCATTGCACAGCGCCAAGGGGCAATAAAAAACGCCGGACGAATCCGGCGTTTCTGTACTGCAGGGGACTACGGACGCTGCTTAGGCTGCGAGCAGCTGACGCAGCACGAACGGCAGGATGCCGCCATGCTTGTAGTAGTCCACTTCGATCGGGGTGTCGATGCGCAGCAGCAGCTTGACTTCCTGAGTCTCGCCGTTCTTGCGATGGATCACCAGGGTGGCTTCCTGTTGCGGCTTGATCTCGCCTTCCAGGCCCTTCAGGTCGAAGCTTTCTTCACCGGTGATGCCCAGCGACTGCACGCTGTCGTTGCCCAGGAACTGCAGCGGCAGCACGCCCATGCCGACCAGGTTGGAACGGTGGATACGCTCGAAGGAACGTGCGATCACGGCCTTCACGCCCAGCAGCTGGGTGCCCTTGGCAGCCCAGTCACGGGAGGAGCCGGTACCGTACTCTTCGCCACCGAAGACCATGGTCGGGGTACCTTCAGCCACGTACTTCATGGCGGCGTCGTAGATCGACATTTCTTCACCGGAAGGCTGGTGAATGGTGATGCCGCCTTCAACGCGCGAGCCGTCTTCCTTGGCCGGAATCATGAGGTTCTTGATACGCACGTTGGCGAAGGTGCCGCGCATCATGATCTCGTGGTTGCCGCGGCGCGAGCCGTAGGAGTTGAAGTCCGCCTTCAGCACGCCATTGGCTTGCAGCCACTTGCCGGCCGGGCTGGATTCCTTGATGGAACCGGCCGGGGAGATGTGGTCGGTGGTGATCGAGTCGCCGAACACGCCCAGGGCGCGGGCACCGCTGATGCCGGTGGCAGCAGCCTTGGGCTCTTCGCTGAAGTTCTCGAAGAACGGCGGCTCGGCGATGTAGGTCGAGCTCGGCCAGTTGTAGACTTCGCCCTTGGCGACGCCCTTGATGGCTTCCCACAGCTTGCCGGGAGCGCCCTTCACATCGGCGTAGTTTTCCTTGAAGGTCTTGGCGTTCATGGCGAACTTCAGCAGCTTTTCGATCTCTTGCGAGGTCGGCCAGATGTCGCCCAGGTAGACGTTCTTGCCGCCCTTGCCCTTGCCGACCGGTTCGGTCATCAGGTCACGGGTGACATTGCCGGCGATGGCGTAAGCCACGACCAGCGGAGGCGAGGCCAGGAAGTTGGCGCGGATGTTCGGGTGGATACGGGCTTCGAAGTTGCGGTTGCCCGACAGCACGGCGGCCGCCACCACGTCGTTCTTGACGATGGCTTCGTTCATGGCCGGGGTCAGGTCGCCGGCGTTGCCGATGCAAGTGGTGCAACCGTAGGCGGTCACGCCAAAGCCCAGCTTTTCCAGGTAAGGCAGCAGACCAGCCGCTTCCAGGTACTTGGTCACCACGCGCGAGCCAGGCGCCAGCGAGGTCTTGATGTGCGGGGCCACCTTCAGACCGGCTTCCACGGCCTTCTTGGCCAGCAGGCCGGCTGCCAGCAGCACGCTCGGGTTGGAGGTGTTGGTGCAGGAGGTGATGGCGGCGATCAGCACGTCACCGTTGTGCACATCCACGCCGTCGGCGTTCTTGTAGGACGCGGTCAGGTCTTCGGCCTTCTTGTTGAAGCCGTTTTCAGCGGTCGGCTTGGTGAAGAGGTCGGAGAAGGTCGACTTGACGTTGCCGATCTCGATGCGGTCTTGCGGACGCTTCGGACCTGCCAGCGATGGGGCAACGGTGCCCAGGTCCAGCGAGACTTCCTGGGTGTAGTCGATCTGGCCGGCCTTGGGCACGCCGTACAGGCCTTGCGCCTTGAAGTAGGCTTCGAAGGCGTCGATCTCGGCCTTGGTGCGGCCGGTGCCCTTGAAGTAGTCGATGGTGGCGTCGTCAACCGGGAAGAAGCCCATGGTGGCGCCGTATTCCGGGGCCATGTTGGCGATGGTGGCGCGGTCGGTCAGCGACAGCGATTCGGTACCTTCACCGAAGAATTCGACGAACTTGCCCACGACCTTGGTCTGGCGCAGCAGTTCGGTGATGGTCAGCACCAGGTCGGTGGCGGTGACGCCTTCGCGCAGCGCACCGGTCAGGTTCACGCCGACCACGTCCGGGGTCAGGAAGTAGACCGGCTGGCCCAGCATGCCGGCTTCGGCTTCGATACCGCCCACGCCCCAGCCGACCACGCCGATGCCGTTGATCATGGTGGTGTGGGAGTCGGTGCCGACCAGGGTGTCAGGGTAGTAGACACCGGTCTTGTTGTGCACGCCGCGTGCCAGGTATTCCAGGTTGACCTGGTGCACGATGCCGAAGCCCGGGGGCACCACGCCGAAGGTGTCGAAGGCTTGCATGCCCCACTTCATGAACTGGTAGCGCTCGTTGTTGCGCGAGAATTCCAGCTTCATGTTCAGGTCCAGTGCCTTCTTCTCGCGGAAGTGGTCGATCTGCACCGAGTGGTCCACCACCAGATCCACCGGGACCAGCGGTTCGATGTTCTTGGGGTTCTTGCCCAGCTTGCTGGCGACGTTGCGCATGGCGGCCAGGTCGGCCAGCAGCGGCACGCCGGTGAAGTCCTGCAGCACCACGCGGGCCACCACGAAGGGGATCTCATCCACGCGGGCGGCCTTGGCACCCCAGTTGGCCAGTTGCTTGACGTGTTCTTCGGTGACCTTCTGGCCATCGCAGTTGCGCAGCACCGATTCCAGCACGATGCGGATCGACACCGGCAGACGCGAGATATTCACGCCCAGCGACTTTTGCAGGGCGGGCAGGGAGTAGAACTTGCCCTTCTTGGAACCGGAAATCGGGAATTCCTTCAGGGTGTTCAATGTGTTGCGAGACATGGCCTCTTCTCCTTAATTTGGCAATTTAGTGATGCTAGCTAGTCGAATCCGGTTTGCGCTGCAATGGTGAACTGCGGGGTGCTGCCTGATTCTGTGATTCTGTGTTGCTTGATACGCGATGAGCTGGCGGTTGCCTGCCGGCTCAGTTCTTCTGGGGTGCCGCGGCGACGGTGGCTGCCGGTGCTGCTTCGGCGGCCTTGATCTGCTCGGCGTTCTTGCATTCATTGGCCAGTTGCTGGCCCTTCTTGGAGTCCAGCAGCAGGCCCTTGGCCGGGATACCGATCCAGACCAGGCCCATCTTGCGGTTTTCGAAGCGGTTGGCGCCGGTGGTGGTTTCCACGCGGGTCAGGCGGTGGATGCGCTTGTCCCAGCGGATGGCGATGTGCTTGTCGTCGGCTTCGTTCTTCCAGATGGTCAGCTTGTGCCCCATTTCGCACTGGAAGTCGGCCGACAGGGTGCCGCCCAGTTCGGGTTCGCTGTCGTCATCTTCGGCGTCGGAAGAGAACGGCATCTTGGCGGCGGGGGCTGCTGCAGCTGCAGCCGCGGCCTTCTTGGCCGGCGCCTTCTTGACGACCTTTTTCTTGGCCGCCGGTTTGGTATCGGTTTCAGCGTGCGCCGCAGTGATGCCGGCGGTGGCGAAGAGGGCGCCCAGCAGGGCGATGAGAGTCAGGTGCTTTTTCATGGACGTCGGTCGAAACAAGTTTACTGCGTGGTTGAGGGGGAGTCGCCGCGGGCGAACCAGGGTGCAGTCTCCGGCGGCAGCGCGGTGCCGGTGGCGTGCGCGCGTTGCAGGATACTCCAGTAATAGCGATAACTGGCGCGGTCGTGCAGGTTGCCCTGATGCTGGATCGGGCCCCACTGCACCGCCTGCGCCTTGAGCAAGATCTGTGCCGCCAGGTCGGCTTCTTCCGTGGCCGGGGACATGGCCTGCACGATCGGGCGAATCTGGTCCGGATGGATGCTCCACATCCGGGTATAGCCAAACTCCTGTGCCGCGCGGCGCGCATCGTCAGCCACGGCGGCGGGATTCTTGATGTCGGTGGTCACGTTGTGCGACGGCACCTTGCCATGCGCATGGCAGGCGGCAGCAATCTCCAGCTTGGCGCGGCGCACCAGCGGATGGTCGAACTGTCCGGGCGAGCGCATCGCGCTGCCGGGAATGGCGCCATAATGGGCCGACACAAAATCCATCACCCCGAACGACAGCGACTGCACCTGGGGCAGGGCGGCGATCTTGCCGGCATCAGCCAGGGCAGCATGGGTCTCGATCAAGACCTGCACCGGCAACTGCGCACGGCCGGCCGCATTGGCGGCACGGTTGATGCTCTCCAGGGCACGCAGCACGTCCTCGATGCCTTCAGGCTTGGGCAACATCACGTAAGCCAGCTCGCGCGCAGCGGCGCCGCAGATGATGGCCACGTCCTGCTCGAAATGCGCATGGCCCACGTCATGCAGGCGCGCGCCGATGCGGCGGTGGACATTGCCGGGGCCGGTGATGAGCGAGGCGACCAGTTCGGCATGCGCGGCTTCATTGCCGGCGGCAGCGCCATCTTCACAGTCGAAGGTGATGTCGAACAAGGGACCGAGCTCCTGCTGCAGGGCCATCGACTTGCGCATCAGCTTTTCAGAGCCGGCGTAGTGATCGCACACCGGAAGCGAAACCGGTTGCTGGGCACCTGGGAACAAGACCTGGGAAGGATGCATTGCTGCGATTGAGAGCGGGGTAAGGTTGTCGGAAAGGGTGATGTCACGTACCGCAATACGGCGATGCTGCAAAACGATCGGCGCGGCAGCCGGCAAGGGCCGCCGCGCCGTGGTCAATTAGCCGACCAGATGCTTGACGCCTTCGCGTTCTTCCAGCAGTTCCTTGAGCGTGATGTTGATGCGCTCTTGCGAGAACTCATCGATCTCCAGGCCCTGGACGATCTTGTACTCGCCGTTTTCGGTGGTCACCGGGAAGCCGAACATGGTGCCTTCGGGGATACCGTAGGAACCGTCGGAGGGGATACCCATGGTGGTCCACTTGCCGTTGGTGCCCAGCACCCAGTCACGCACGTGGTCGATGGCGGCGTTGGCAGCCGAAGCGGCCGAGGACAGGCCACGAGCCTCGATGATGGCGGCGCCGCGCTTGCCGACGGTGGGCAGGAACACGTTCTTGTTCCATTCCTGGTCGTTGATGGTGTCCTTGACGGAAGCGCCATCGGCGGTCGCGAAGCGGTAGTCGGCGTACATGGTCGGCGAGTGGTTGCCCCACACGCACAGCTTTTCGATGGCCGAGACCGGCTTGCCGATCTTGGCAGCCACTTGCGACAGGGCGCGGTTGTGGTCCAGGCGCAGCATGGCGGTGAAGTTCTTGGCCGGCAGGTTCGGGGCCGACTTCATGGCGATGTAGGCGTTGGTGTTGGCCGGGTTGCCGACCACCAGCACCTTGACGTTGCGCGAAGCCACGGCGTCCAGTGCCTTGCCTTGCACGGTGAAGATCTGGGCATTGGCTTCCAGCAGGTCCTTGCGCTCCATGCCGGGGCCACGGGGACGGGCACCCACCAGCAGGGCGATGTCGGCATCCTTGAAGGCGGTCATCGGATCGCTGTGGGCGGTCACGCCAGCCAGCAGGGGGAAGGCGCAGTCGTCGATTTCCATGATGACGCCCTTGAGCGCCTTCTGAGCCTTCTCATCAGGGATTTCCAGCAGTTGCAGGATGACCGGCTGGTCTTTGCCCAGCAGGTCGCCGTTGGCGATGCGGAACAGCAGGGAGTAACCGATCTGACCGGCGGCGCCGGTGACGGCAACACGCATGGGGGCTTTAGCCATGTTGAATCTCCAAAAGAGGTGATGAAAAAAAGCATTCAGACTGCAGCGAAGCGCAGCTTGCGGTCGCGTCGCGCAAGGCGCGGCAGGGCCGTGTAGCGGTGGCTTCTGGTTTGCGCATGAAAATGCGCGACTTCCTCGAATTCTTGTTAGGCCGCCATGATACCGTCGAAAACGCAGCGAGTCAGTTGGTTTCGGACCGGGCTCTGCCGACAAATCAAAAACCTGTCAAACTTGTGTTCTGCCTGCAGAAAACCACCGCATCGGAATGATCTTGATGAGAGCGATTCTCGTTATCGTCTACTGGCCGGTACATCGCTTCCTGCCTGCCTTGCGGCTCTTCAGGTTGCTCGCGAGTGTAGGCTTGCGAAAGACTGCTGTCAATCAATATCTTATGTCTTATATAAGACATATTATTGCCTAGTTTTTGCTGGACGCCGGAAGGAGTTTTGTGGTGAAATTCGAGGTTATGAGCTCGATCCTGCCCAATTCAAACAACGTCGACGCGCACGCCGCGGGGGCGGGTGTTGCCAGTCCGGCGCCCACCTTCAGTCCGTTGTACCAGCAGATCAAGGCGCTCATCATGCAGCGCCTCGAAGCCGGTGAGTGGAAACCCGGTGAGCTCATTCCCAGTGAAGTCGAACTGGGCAGTCGTTTCAAGGTCAGCCAGGGCACGGTGCGCAAGGCCATCGACGAACTGGCAGCCGAAAACCTGGTGGTGCGCCGCCAGGGCAAGGGAACCTTCGTTGCCACCCACCACGAGACCCAGGCGCAGTTCCGCTTCCTGCGGCTGATGGCCGACAGCGACGAGCCACAGCGTCCCGAAAACAAGATCATCGAAGTCAAGCGCGTTCGCGCCTCGGCCGAAGTGGCCCGTCAGCTCGACATGAAGTCGGGTGACTCCGTCATTTTCATTCGCCGTGTCAAGTCCTTCAACGGCACTCCCATCATCCTCGAAGACATCTGGCTGCCTGGTGCCATTTTCAAGGGGTTGACGGCCGAGCGCCTCATGGAATACCGCGGGCCCTTGTATGGCCTGTTCGAGTCCGAGTTCGGCACGCGCATGATCCGTGCCGAAGAACGCATCCGTGCCGTCGGGGCGGATCCGGATGCCGCAGAGTTTCTGGGCGTAACGCCCCAAACGCCGTTGCTGAGTGTGGAGCGGGCTTCATTTACCTATGGCGACAAGCCGGTGGAAATGCGGCGCGGTCTGTACCTGACGACGAATCATCATTACCAAAGCGAGTTGAGCTGAGCAAACCGAAACCGGTCATGATCGGGTGCTGGCGGGTCCTGCCTGCCCAGCGCAGAAGGGCTGGTGTCAAGCCTTTTCGGCATGCTGCGAAGCGCAATAAAAGTTGATGGTGATTTCGAAAATCGGCGAAAATTGCATGATTGTTTTAAACTGAGGAGAACCTTGTATGTCTGAAGCCGCTAAACCACAACGGCCGCAATTTCGTAACATACACCTAACCCAAATTGCCGGCTATCGCATGCCTCTGGCAGCCATCGTCTCGATCATGCACCGCATCAGCGGTCTGTTCCTGTTCCTGATGCTGCCTTTCATCCTGTTCCTGCTGGACAGCAGCCTGCTCTCGGAAGGTACTTTCGCCTATCTCAAGGGCTTCGTCTCGGGCTGGTTCGTCAAGCTCGTCATCCTGGCACTTTCCTGGGCCTACCTGCATCACTTCTGCGCCGGCATCCGCCACCTGATCATGGACAACCACGTTGGCCTGGACAAGGACAGCGCACGCAAGTCCTCGGCAACTGTCCTGGTGGTCAGCATCGCGCTGATGATCCTGGTCGCATTGAAACTGTTCGGAGTGTTCTGAAAATGGCTGATAACAACATCGGACCCAAGCGCCTGGTCGTTGGCGCCCACTATGGCCTGCGTGACTGGCTGGCGCAACGCGCGACCGCCGTCGTGATGGCCGTCTACACCGTCATCCTGCTGGTGTGCTTCTTCACCTCGACCAACTTCAGCTACCAGGGCTGGGCGGCGCTGTTCTCGCATCAATGGTTCAAGGTGGCCACCTTTGCCGTGTTCATGGCGCTGTTCTTCCACGCCTGGATTGGCGTGCGTGACGCGCTGATGGACTACGTCAAGCCGGTTGGCACCCGTCTGGTCCTGCAAGTTGCCACTATCGTGTGGCTGATCGGTTGCGCTGGCTACGCTGCGCAGATTCTCTGGAGAAACTAATCGTGGCTGCTATCAAATCCGCCATCACTACCCGCCGCTTTGACGCGGTCATCGTCGGCGCCGGTGGCTCCGGCATGCGCGCCTCGCTGCAACTGGCCGAAGCCGGCCTGAACGTCGCTGTCCTGTCCAAGGTCTTCCCGACTCGCTCGCACACCGTGGCTGCCCAAGGCGGCATCGGCGCTTCGCTGGGCAACATGTCCGAAGACAACTGGTACTGGCACATGTTCGATACCGTCAAGGGTTCGGACTACCTGGGCGACCAGGATGCCATCGAGTTCATGTGCCGCGAAGCACCGAAGGCCGTCTACGAGCTGGAACACTTCGGCATGCCCTTCGACCGCAACCCGGACGGCACCATCTACCAGCGTCCCTTCGGCGGCCACACCGCCAACCTGGGCGAAAAGCCGGTGCAGCGTGCCTGTGCGGCCGCTGACCGTACCGGTCACGCGCTGCTGCACACCCTGTACCAGCGCAACGTGCGCGCCAAGACCCACTTCTTCGTGGAGTGGATGGCACTGGACGTGATCCGCAACGAAGAGGGCGATGTCCTCGGCGTGGTGGCGCTGGAAATGGAAACCGGCGAAATCATGATGCTGCACGCCAAGACCACCCTGTTCGCCACCGGCGGTGCAGGCCGTATCTGGGCGGCATCGACCAATGCCTTCATCAACACCGGTGACGGCATGGGCATGGCCGCACGTGCCGGCCTGCCGCTGCAGGACATGGAGTTCTGGCAGTTCCACCCGACCGGCGTGGCCGGTGCGGGCGTGCTGATTACCGAAGGCGTGCGCGGTGAAGGCGGCATCCTGATCAACAGCAACGGTGAACGCTTCATGGAGCGCTATGCGCCGACCCTGAAGGACCTGGCACCGCGTGACTTCGTCTCGCGTTCGATGGACCAGGAAATCAAGGAAGGCCGCGGCGTTGGTCCCCACAAGGATCACGTGCTGCTGGATCTGCGCCACATCGGTGCCGACACCATCAAGAAGCGCCTGCCCTCGATCCTGGAAATCGCCCACAAGTTCGCCAACGTCGATGCGACCAAGGAGCCTATCCCTGTCGTGCCGACCATCCACTACCAGATGGGTGGCATCCCCACCAACATCCACGGTCAGGTGGTCGCGCCCAAGGGCGGTTCGATGAAGGAAGTGGTGCAGGGCATGTACGCCATCGGCGAATGCGCCTGCGTCTCGGTGCACGGCGCCAACCGCCTGGGTACCAACTCGCTGCTGGACCTGGTGGTCTTCGGCCGCGCAGCTGGCAACCACATCGTCGGCAGCCGCCTGCAGGACCAGAGCCACAAGCCGATCCCGGCCGGTGCCCTGGACCGCTCGCTGGAACGCATCGCGCACCTGGAAAGCAGCACCGGTTCCGAGCGCGTGCAGGACGTGGCCAACGACATCCGTGCCACCATGCAGAAGTACTGCGGCGTGTTCCGTACCGATGCCCTGTTGAAGGAAGGCGTTCAAAAGATCATGGAACTGGATGAGCGTCGCAAGCACGTCTCCTTCAAGGACAAGTCCAAGGTCTTCAACACCGCCCGCGTGGAAGCGCTGGAACTGGACAACCTGATCGAAACCGCCAAGGCCACCATCACCTCGGCCGAAGCCCGCAAGGAATCGCGCGGCGCCCACGCGCAAAGCGACCACGAGCAGCGCGACGACGTGAACTGGCTCAAGCATACGCTGTGGTTCTCCGAGGGGAATCGTCTCGACTACAAGCCGGTCAACATGCAGCCGCTGACCGTCGAGACTTTCAAACCTAAAGCACGTACTTTCTAAGAGGTCGCAACATGACTCGCACCCTGAAATTCAAGATCTACCGTTACGATCCGGACAAGGACGACAAGCCGTACATGCAAGACCTGACGGTGGAGCTGAAGCCCACCGACAAGATGCTGCTCGATGCCCTGCAGCGCATCAAGTCCGACGTTGACGATTCCCTGGCGCTGCGCCGCTCCTGCCGCGAAGGCGTGTGCGGTTCCGACGCCATGAACATCAATGGCAAGAATGGCTTGGCCTGCATCACCAACCTGAACGAACTGACCGAACCCATCGTTCTGAAGCCGTTGCCCGGCCTGCCGGTGATCCGCGACCTGATCGTGGACATGACGAACTTCTTCAAGCAATACGACTCGATCAAGCCCTACCTGATCAACGACAGCATCCCGCCCGAGAAGGAGCGCCTGCAGTCGCCCGAACAGCGTGAAGAGCTCGATGGCGTCTACGAGTGCATCCTGTGCGCCTGCTGCTCGACCTCCTGCCCGTCGTTCTGGTGGAACCCGGACAAGTTCGTCGGCCCGGCCGGCCTGCTGCAAGCCTACCGCTTCATCGCCGACAGCCGCGACGAAGCCACCGGTGCGCGCCTGGACAACCTGGAAGACCCGTATCGCCTGTTCCGTTGCCGTTCCATCATGAACTGCGTCGATGTCTGCCCCAAGGGTCTGAACCCCAACAAGGCCATCGGCAAGATCAAGGAACTGATGGTGCGCCGTTCGGTGTAAGCCGGATCGGCGTGTTGCCTGCCAGACCCGCCGTCCATGGCGGGCGGCAGCAAGGGGGAGCAGGGCTGGAAGCGGCTTCCCCGACCGGTTCCTTCGGTTTTGGTCCGGTTGAAGTGAATGGAAAGACTAGAAATGAGCGAGTTCATGACTGAACAGCGTCACCAGGATGATCCGGCCAAGCGGGCGCGCCTGCGCTGGCGTGCGCGCCGCGGGCTGCTGGAGAACGATCTGATCCTCACCCGCTATCTGGACGCCAACGAGGCGCAGATGAGCGACGACGAGGTGGATGCCTTCTCGCGCCTGATGGACCTGACCGACAACGACCTGATGGACTTGCTGCTGGCCCGCAAGGAGCCGGAAGCGGCAGTTGACCTGCCCCAAGTGCATGCGTTGCTGAAGAAACTGCGTATTGCCTGACTGTTGCACGAATATTGCGCCTGGCCACAAGCCAGACCGATTTTGCCCGATCGCGGCCTGTTCACACTCGCCACCCGGCGCATCTGAACCACGATGACGCCCGGCTTGCGGTCGCGGCGTTTGATTAACGGTTTCACCATCCCAGCAAAAGGAAAAGCTATGTCCAATACCGATATCAAAGCTACCCTGTCGTTCTCCGACGGCTCTCCGTCCGTAGATTTTCCTATCTACAAGGGCAGCATCGGCCCTGATGTGATCGATATCCGCAAGCTCTACGGCGCTACCGGCAAGTTCACCTATGACCCGGGCTTCATGTCCACCGCTTCCTGCAACTCGTCCATCACCTACATCGATGGCGACAAGGGCGAACTGCTGTACCGCGGCTACCCGATCGAACAGCTGGCGGTGAACTGCGACTTCCTGGAATCCTGCTACCTGCTGCTGCACGGTGAACTGCCCAACGCCACCCAGAAGGAAGAATTCGTCAAGACCGTGACCCAGCACACCATGGTGCACGAGCAGATGAACTTCTTCTTCCGTGGCTTCCGCCGCGATGCGCACCCGATGGCGGTGCTGACCGGCTCGGTGGGCGCACTGTCGGCCTTCTACCACGATTCGCTGGACATCTCCAACGCCAACCACCGCGAAGTCTCGGCGATCCGCATGATCGCCAAGCTGCCGACCCTGGTGGCGATGGCCTACAAGTACAGCATCGGCCAGCCCTTCGTGTACCCGCGCAATGACCTGTCCTACACGGCCAACTTCATGCGCATGATGTTCGCCAACCCGTGCGAAGAGTATCAGGTCAACGAAGTCCTGGTGCGCGCACTGGACCGCATCCTGATCCTGCACGCCGACCACGAACAGAACGCTTCGACCTCGACCGTGCGCCTGGCCGGCTCCTCCGGTGCCAACCCGTTCGCATGTATCGCTGCCGGCATCGCCTGCCTGTGGGGTCCTGCCCACGGTGGTGCCAACGAAGCCGCCCTGAACATGCTGGAACAGATCGGCTCCGTCGAAAACATCCCCGAGTTCATCAAGCAAGTGAAGGACAAGAACTCCGGCGTGAAGCTGATGGGCTTCGGTCACCGCGTCTACAAGAACTACGACCCGCGTGCCAAGCTGATGCGCGAAACCTGCTACGAAGTCCTGAACGAACTGGGCCTGCACGACGACCCGCTGTTCAAGCTGGCCATGGAGCTGGAAAAGATCGCGCTGGAAGATGACTACTTCGTCTCCCGCAAGCTGTACCCGAACGTCGACTTCTACTCCGGCATCGTGCAGCGCGCCCTGGGTATCCCGACTTCGATGTTCACCTGCATCTTCGCCATGGCCCGTACCATCGGCTGGATCGCCCAGTGGAACGAAATGATCTCGGATCCGGAACAGAAGATCGGCCGTCCGCGTCAGCTGTTCGTGGGCTCGCCGCGTCGCGACGTGACCCCGATCGACAAGCGCTGATTGGCGGATGTTGTCCGTCTGCCTTGTCGGGCGGACAACTAAGGCATCGCAACGCCGCGTTTCCCGTCTCCCGGGAGTGTGTGGAGGGGGGCAGCGAGGCCCGCGCAGCAAGGCTTTGCGGGCGGGCGTTGGCAGGCGGAAACGCCCGTTGCTTCATGTTTCAAATAAAAAAGCGAATCCCTTAGGATTCGCTTTTTTATTTGATATTAGGAGATATAATTCCGATGCGCTGACTGGATGACGTACAGAAGTTCAGGTAGACAAGGTCCTTCCCCCACAACTTGATGCAATCCGCTAACCGGTCAGGCCGTGTCGCGGAAGGTGTAGAAACCCGCTAATCTCGCGAAGCGCGAAGAAAGGTGAGCAAATGACAAAGCTCTACGAGCAATACAACATCAACTCCTACCTGTTCGGTGGGAATGCTCCGTACATCGAAGAACTGTACGAAGCCTACCTGAACAATCCCGGCTCCGTCCCTGACAACTGGCGTGCTTACTTCGACGCCGTGCAACACGTTCCCGCCACCGACGGCTCCACCCGTCCCGATGTGGCCCACGCTCCGGTGATCGCTTCCTTCGCCGAACGTGCCAAGCAAGGCCCGATCCGCACCGTCATCGCTTCTGCCGACTCCGACATGGGCCGCAAGCGCGTCGCTGTCACCCAGCTGATCGCCGGCTACCGTGACCTCGGTTCCCGTTTCGCCAACCTGGACCCGCTGCAACGCCAGGAACGCCCCAACATCCCCGAACTCGATCCCTCCTTCTACGGCTTCACCGATGCCGACATGGACATCGTGTTCAACATCAACAACACCTACTTCGGCCCGGAAACCGCTTCCCTGCGCGACCTGCTGCAGATGCTGCGCGACACCTACACGCGCTCCATCGGTGCCGAGTTCACCTACATTTCCGACATGTCGGAAGTGCGCTGGCTGGAAGAGCGTCTGGAGCCGACCCGTGCCGTGCCCAGCTTCTCCTCCGAGAAGAAGAAGCACATCCTGGAGCGCCTGACCGCTGCTGAAGGCCTGGAGCGCTACCTCCACACCAAGTACGTCGGCCAGAAGCGCTTCTCGCTGGAAGGCGGCGAGTCCTTCATCGCGTCCCTGGATGAAACCATCCAGCGCGCCGGTGAAAAGGGTGTGCAGGAAATCGTGATCGGCATGGCCCACCGTGGCCGTCTGAACGTGCTGGTCAACATCCTGGGCAAGACTCCGCAGGAACTGTTCTCCGAATTCGAAGGCCGTCACGCTGACGACCTGCCGGCCGGTGACGTCAAGTACCACCAAGGCTTCTCCTCGGACGTGTCGACCCCTGGCGGCCCGGTCCACCTGTCGCTGGCCTTCAACCCGTCCCACCTGGAAATCGTCAACCCGGTGGTCGAGGGTTCGGTCAAGGCGCGTATGGATCGCCGCGGCGACAAGGATGGTTCGCAAGTGCTGCCGATCCTGGTGCACGGCGATGCCGCCTTCGCCGGCCAAGGCGTGGTGATGGAAACCCTGAACCTGGCACAGACCCGTGGCTACGGCACCGGCGGTACCGTTCACATCGTCATCAACAACCAGATCGGTTTCACCACTTCCGATCCGCGCGACTCCCGTTCGACCCTGTACTGCTCGGACGTGGTCAAGATGATCGAAGCCCCGGTGCTGCACGTCAACGGTGATGATCCGGAAGCCGTCGTGTTCGCCACCCAGATCGCTGTCGACTACCGCATGAAGTTCAAGAAGGACATCGTGGTCGACATCATCTGCTTCCGCAAGCTGGGCCACAACGAGCAAGATACCCCTGCTCTGACCCAGCCGCTGATGTACAAGAAGATCGCCCAGCACCCTGGTACCCGCAAGCTGTACGCCGACAAGCTGGTGACCCAGCAGACCATCCCCGCCGATGGCGGCGAAGAGCTGGTCAAGGCTTACCGCGCTGCGATGGATGCCGGCAAGCACGCCATTGATCCGGTACTGACCAACTTCAAGAGCAAGTACGCCGTCGACTGGCTGCCGTTCCTGAATCGCAAGTGGACCGATGCGGCCGAAACCGCCGTGCCGCTGGCTGAGCTGAAGCGCCTGGCCACCAAGATCACCTCGGTGCCGGAAGGCTTCAAGGTGCACTCGCTGGTCGAGAAGGTCTTGAACGACCGCGCCGCCATGGGCCGCGGCGAAATGAACCTGGACTGGGGCATGGGTGAACACCTGGCCTACGCCAGCCTGGTTTCTTCCGGCTATGCCGTGCGCCTGACCGGCCAGGATGCCGGCCGTGGCACCTTCACCCACCGTCACGCCGTGCTGCACGACCAGAACCGCGAACGTTGGGATGCCGGTACCTTCATCCCGCTGCAGAACGTGGCTGAAAACCAGTCCACCTTCACCGTGATCGACTCGGTGCTGTCCGAAGAAGCCGTGCTGGCCTTCGAATACGGCTACTCGACCGCGGAACCGAACACCCTGACCATCTGGGAAGCCCAGTTCGGCGACTTCGCCAACGGTGCCCAGGTCGTCATGGACCAGTTCATCAGCTCCGGCGAAGTGAAGTGGGGCCGTGCTTCGGGCCTGGTGCAGATGCTGCCCCACGGCTACGAAGGCCAGGGTCCGGAACACTCCTCGGCACGTATCGAGCGTTACCTCCAGCTGTGCGCCGACAACAACATGCAGGTCGTGCAGCCCACTACCGCTGCGCAGATCTTCCACCTGCTGCGTCGCCAGATGATCCGCCTGTTCCGCAAGCCGCTGATCATCATGACCCCGAAGTCGCTGCTGCGTAACAAGGACGCCGGTTCGCCGCTGTCCGACCTGGCCAAGGGTTCGTTCCAGACCGTGATTCCGGAAGTCGATGAAACCATCGACGCCAAGAAGGTCAAGCGCATCGTCGCCTGCTCGGGCAAGGTGTACTACGACCTGGTCAATGCCCGCAAGGAACGTGGCCAGACCGATACCGCCATCATCCGCGTCGAGCAGCTGTATCCGTTCCCGCACAAGGCCTTCGCGGCCGCGTTGAAGCAGTTCCCCAACTTCAACGAACTGGTGTGGGCACAGGACGAGCCGCAGAATCAGGGCGCATGGCTGCAGATCCAGCACAACATCTTCGAGAATCTCTCCGAAGGTCAGAAGCTGGCCTATGCAGGCCGCCCGGCCAGCGCCTCGCCGGCCGTCGGTTACTACGACAAGCACTACGCACAGCAAAAGGCGCTGATCGAAACCGCCTTCGCCAAGCTCAAGGGCTTTGTGCTGACCAAGTAATCATCGATGCAAACGGGACGCGCTGCGAGGGCAGTGCGTCCCTGTTTCCATAAGAACGAAATCACCCGAAAATCGGAGAATCCTGAAAATGGCTCAAATCGAAGTAAAAGTCCCGCAGTTGTCGGAATCCGTTGCCGAAGCAACCCTGCTGCAATGGCACAAGAAGGTTGGCGAACCGGTGGCCCGTGACGAAAACCTGATCGACATCGAGACCGACAAGGTCGTGCTGGAACTGCCCTCGCCGGACGCCGGCGTGATCACCCAGATCATCAAAGCTGACGGCGCCACCGTCGTGGCTGGTGAAGTGATCGCCATCCTGGACACCGACGCTTCCGCGCAAGTGGCCCCGACCGAAGTCAAGGCTGCCCCGGCACCGCAATCGACCAACGAACCGACCCCGGTTGCCGCTCCCGAGCTGGCCTCCAAGGGCGACGTCGCCATGCCTGCCGCTGCCAAGCTGCTGGCCGACAACAACCTGTCGACCTCGCAAGTCACCGGCACCGGCAAGGATGGCCGCGTGACCAAGGGTGATGTGCTGGGTGCCCTGTCGGCTCCCGCCGCTGCACCTGCTGCCGCTGCCAAGCCGGCCCTGGCGCAAGTTGCTGCCCCGGTCAAGGCTGGCCTGGAAAGCCGTCCGGAACAGCGCGTGCCGATGAGCCGCCTGCGTGCCCGCGTGGCCGAGCGTCTGGTGCAATCGCAATCGACCAACGCCATCCTGACCACCTTCAACGAAATCAACATGCAGCCGGTCATCGACCTGCGCAACAAGTACAAGGACAAGTTCGAGAAGGAACACGGCGTCAAGCTGGGCTTCATGTCCTTCTTCGTCAAGGCAGTCGTGCACGCCCTGAAGAAGTACCCGATCGTCAACGCTTCGGTCGATGGCAATGACATCGTCTACCACGGCTACTTCGACATCGGCGTGGCCGTCGGTTCGCCGCGTGGCCTGGTGGTGCCCATCCTGCGTGATGCGGACCAGATGTCCATCGCTGACATCGAGAAGAAGATCGGTGAATTCGGCCAGAAGGCCAAGGACGGCAAGCTGTCCATCGAAGAACTGTCGGGCGGTACCTTCACCGTCTCAAACGGCGGTACCTTCGGTTCCATGCTGTCGACCCCGATCATCAACCCGCCGCAATCGGCGATCCTGGGCATCCACGCCACCAAGGAACGTGCAGTGGTTGAAAACGGCCAGGTCGTGGTCCGTCCGATCAACTACTTCGCGCTGTCCTATGACCACCGCATCATCGACGGCCGCGAAGCCGTCCTGTCGCTGGTCGCGATCAAGGAAGCCCTGGAAGATCCGGCCCGTCTGCTGCTGGATCTGTAAGCAACCGGCCATCACGGCGTGAGCGAGGCGCTGAACGGCCCCCAGGCATTCAGCGCCTTTTTGCATCCGCTTTGGACCAAGAGATCAAAGCGGATGCGCACAACGAATCAGGAATACACACATGAGCAAGAATTTTGACGTAGTCGTCATCGGTGGCGGCCCCGGCGGTTACATCGCCGCCATTCGCGCAGCGCAACTGGGCTTCAACACCGCCTGCATCGACGAATGGAAGAACGAAAAGGGCGGCCCCGCACCGGGCGGCACCTGCACCAACGTCGGTTGCATCCCCTCCAAGGCGCTGCTGCAATCGTCCGAACACTACGAACACGCCAGCCACGGCTTCGCCGAGCACGGCATCGAAGTCAAGGGCCTGGGCCTGAACCTGGAAAAGATGCTGGGCCGCAAGAATACCGTGGTCAAGCAGAACAACGACGGCATCCTGTACCTGTTCAAGAAGAACAAGGTCACCTTCTTCCACGGCCGTGGCTCCTTCGTCAAGGGCGATGCCAATGGTTACGAGATCAAGGTCGTCGGCGCTGCCGAAGAAACCATCACCGCCAAGCACGTCATCGTGGCGACCGGTTCGAACGCCCGCGCATTGCCGGGTGCCGAGTTCGATGAAAAGCTGATCCTCTCCAACACCGGCGCACTGGCCATTTCCGAAGTGCCGAAGAAGCTGGGCGTGATCGGTGCCGGCGTGATCGGCCTGGAAATGGGTTCGGTCTGGCGTCGCCTGGGCGCGGAAGTGACCGTGCTGGAAGCCCTGCCGACCTTCTTGGGTGCCGTCGATGAACAAATCGCCAAGGAAGCCCACAAGCTGCTGACCAAGCAAGGCCTGGCGGTGAACCTGGGTGTGAAGATCGGTACCATCAAGGCTGGCAAGAACAGCGTCTCCGTGGAATACACCGATGCCAAGGGCGAAGCCCACACCGGCGAATTCGACAAGCTGATCATCTCGATTGGCCGCACCCCCAACACCATCGGCCTGAACGCCGAAGGCGTGGGCCTGAAGCTGGACGAGCGCGGCTTCATCGCCGTGGATGGCGACTGCAAGACCAACCTGCCCAACGTGTGGGCGGTGGGTGACGTGGTGCGCGGCCCGATGCTGGCGCACAAGGCCGAAGAAGAAGGCGTTGCCGTGGCCGAGCGTATCGCTGGCCAACACGGTCACGTCAACTTCAACACCATTCCCTGGGTCATCTACACCTCGCCGGAAATCGCCTGGGTCGGCAAGACCGAGCAGCAGCTCAAGGCCGAAGGCGTGCAGTACAAGGCCGGTACCTTCCCGTTCCTGGCCAACGGCCGCGCCCGTGCGCTGGGCGATACCTCGGGCATGGTGAAGTTCCTGGCCGATGCCAAGACCGATGAGATCCTGGGCGTGCATATCGTCGGCCCGATGGCTTCCGAGCTGATCTCCGAAGCCGTGGTGGCGATGGAATTCCGTGCGTCGTCGGAAGACATCGCCCGTATCTGCCACGCTCACCCCTCGCTGTCCGAAGCGACCAAGGAAGCGGCTCTGGCCGTGGACAAGCGCGCATTGAACTTCTGATGCGCGATCAGTGCGACAATACGGGTCGCCGACGCCTGGCCAGCCCTTGGGGCTGGCAGCGTCCGAGTTGCCCGCATAGTGCGCATTGAGATGCCAACCCAATGGGCGAGCCTGGCTCGCCCATTGTCGTTTTACAAGACCACACCATGGATGTCCGTCAATTCTACGAACAGTCGCTGTCCCAGCGCGGTTATCAACCTGATGAAGCGCAGCTGCGTGCCATCGAGCGCCTGCAGCGCGCCTATGAGGAATGGGTCGCTTACAAAGCCCAGCGTGCCTCCGCCTTCAAGCGCCTGATCAGCCGCCCGGCCGTGCCGCGCGGCGTCTACATGTGGGGCGGGGTAGGGCGCGGCAAGTCGTTCCTGATGGACAGCTTCTATTCCGTGGTGCCGGTGGTGCGCAAGACGCGCCTGCACTTCCACGAATTCATGCGCGATGTGCATCGCCAGCTTGATGAACTGAAGGGAATTTCCGACCCCCTCGATGAAGTCGCCAAGCGCATCGCCAAGAAGTACCGCCTGATCTGTTTCGACGAATTCCACGTCTCCGACATCGCCGATGCGATGATCCTCTACAACCTCCTGAAGGGGCTGTTCGATCACGGCGTGTCCTTTGTGATGACCTCCAACTATGAGCCCAGCACGCTCTATCCGGACGGCCTGCACCGCGACCGCATGCTGCCGACCATTGCGCTGCTGAAGGAAAAGCTGGACGTCATGAACATCGATGCCGGCATCGACTACCGCAAGCGGGTGCTGGAGCAGGTGAAGGTGTACCACACGCCCCTCAACGCCAAGACCGATGAAGAATTGCGCACCGCCTTCGCCTCCGTGGCCGAGGCGGCTGATGAAGATCCACGCGTACACATTGAGGCTCGCGAGATCCGCGCCCTGCGCCGTGCGGGCAGTGCGATCTGGTTCGACTTCGCTACGCTGTGCGGAGGCCCGCGATCGCAGAATGACTACCTGGAACTGGCCAGCCGGTTCCAGACCGTGATCCTGTCTGGCATTCCGCGGATGTCCGCGGCCATGTCTTCGGAAGCGCGCCGCTTCACCTGGCTGATCGATGTCTTCTACGACCACAAGGTCAAGCTCATCATGTCCGCCGCGGTGGAGCCGGACGAGCTTTACACCGTCGGTACCCTTTCCAACGAATTCCACCGTACTGTTTCACGTATCATTGAGATGCAGTCGAAGGAATACCTGGATGCGGATCGCCGCTCGATTGCCGACAGCCTCTCCTGAACAACCACCTGATGAACAAGAAATCCATGCAAGGTCTTTTTGCCGATGCCAAAGGCGTCACTTCTTCCCTGTGCGGCCTGATGCTGGCCTTGGCCGCCGGTGCCAGCATGGCGCAAGGGCAGGCATCGGCCAGCGCCACGTCCGGCGCACAGCCGGGACGGATCCAGGCGCAAGCCCAGGGACAAGTCAGCCCGGCCGATGCCGGTGCGACACCACAGGCTGCTCCTGTTGCCCCCGCGCCCGTCATGAGCCGTGAACGCTTCGACGAACTGGAAGCGCGTGCGCCGATTGCGCAGCGTTATCCTGCCGGCTCCATCAAGTCCGACGAAGCGGCACAAAAGGCGCTGGATGAAGCCGCCGAAGACCGGCAGGTGGCCGAACTGCGCTACATCCTTGATCAGCGTGCCTGCTATCCCAAATTCCTGGTCTCGGACTGCCTGGAAGCCGCGCGCGACCGCAAGCGTCTGACCGACAAGGGCATCAAGGCGGTGGAGTACGAGGCCAAGGTGTTCCAGCGCCAGGCCACCGTGGACGACCGTGATCGTTCACTGGCCGAGCAGCGCGCCAAGGACGAGGAAGATTCCGCCCGCCGCCTGGCCGACCAGAAGCAGAAAGAAGCCGATTCCGCCCGCAAGGTCCAGGAAAGCCGCACCAAGAACAGCGAAGTCCAGCAACGTATCGACCAGAACAAGAACGTGCCGGCCGATTACCGTGTGCGTCAGCACGAGGCGGAAGTCCAGCGCCAGCAGGCTGAGGAAGCCGCGCGCGCACCGTCGCGCGCCGCCAACGCCGCCGAACGTCAGCGCCGCATCCAGGAAGCCGAGGAGCATCGCCTGGAAGTGGAGCGCAAGAAGGCCGAAAACGAGCGCGAACGTGCAGAGCGCAAGCAGAAGCAACAGCAGGACCAGCAACAGCAGCAATCGCAGCAGCCCGCCGCCAAGTAAGGCGTTCTGACGCTGGCCCCTCCGTCCGCAGGCCCATGCCGATTTGGCGTGGGCCTGCGGGTGCATTACACTAGCAAGCACATCAGCAACCAGCCGCCATCATGACCAGTACGCATCGCGAAGACATCCAGCGCCGCATCATCGAACTCGAAGTCGAGCACCGTGATCTCGATAGCGTGATCGACATGCTCATCCGCGATGCCCGTTCGGAGGACCTGCAACTGCGCCGCCTCAAGAAGCGCAAGCTGCAACTGAAGGACCACATTGCGCTGCTGAAGATGCAGCTGGTCCCCGATATCCCCGCCTGAGCCCCGCTGCGCGCCTGCTCCTGCTGGCGAGCTTCTCGAAATCCGCGGTCCACGTTCCTGTGTCCTTCATGCGAGTCGGGGGTAGGCTGCCGACTCCGCGTAAAATAGCGCCTTGTTCCCAATGACGTGCAAGATGCGCCGGTATCGCCGATGCCTGCGCCACACGTGTTCTTCTACAGGTTTGCCGCAGTGACAGCTCCCGAAGCCCCCGCCCACAACGCCGACAGTCGCACCGCTCCCGCCGGGACGGAGGGCGCTGCCCCCGAAGAACCAGGTCTCCATGATGCCGAGGTCGAGCGCCTGTTCGGTGAAGGCGGTCCCTTGGGCGGTGCCGTTGGCAGCTATCGCCCGCGTCATGCCCAGACCGAGATGGCCAAGGCCATCGCCGACGCCATCGCCAATCAGGGTACGCTGATCGCCGAGGCCGGTACCGGTACCGGCAAGACCTTTGCCTACCTCGTCCCGGCCTTGCTGTGGGGCGGCAAGACCATCGTCTCCACCGGCACCAAGACGCTGCAGGACCAGCTCTTCAATCGTGATATCCCCACCGTGCGCAAGGCCTTGCATGCGCCCGTCTCGGTGGCGCTGCTCAAGGGGCGCAGCAATTATGTCTGCCACTTCCACCTGGAGCGCACCCTGCAGAACGGCCGCCTGACCGCGCGCGAGGATGTGGGCTACCTGCGCGAGATCTCGCGCTTCGTCAAATCCACTTCCTCCGGCGACAAGGCCGAGCTGACCAAGGTGCCGGAGACGGCTTCGGTATGGAATCTGGTGACCTCCACCCGCGATACCTGTTTCGGGGCTGAATGCCAGTACTACCAGGATTGCTTCGTCATGAAGGCGCGCAAGGAAGCGCAGCAGGCTGATGTGGTGGTGGTCAATCACCACCTGTTCTTCGCTGATGTGGCCCTGAAGGACACCGGCATCGCCGAACTGCTGCCCTCGGCCAATACCGTCATCTTCGACGAAGCGCACCAGTTGCCGGATACGGCCACGCTGTTCTTTGGCGAGACCATCTCCACCTCGCAGATTCTCGAACTCTGCCGCGACGTGCTGGCCGAAGGCCTGTCGCATGCCCGTGACGGTGCTGACTGGGCGCGTCTGGTGGCACCGGTGGAACGTGCGGCGCGCGATCTGCGGCTGGCTTTCCCGGAAGAATCGGTACGCCTGGCGCTGAACCAGATTGCGCCTTCCAGCGCCTTCTTCCCGTCGCTCGACACGCTGAAGGACTGCATGGACGACATGATCGCCGTGCTCGAAAAACAGGCCGAACGTGCCGAGACCATCGAGCAGTGCCGCGACCGTGCCAATGAATTGCTGCGGCAGCTGGAAAACTGGGGCACGCCCGACGAACTGGCCAAGATCCAGGCCGAAGCCGCCGCCAAGGCAGCGGCCAAGCCCGCCGACAACAAGCGAGCAGGCGAGGGTGAGGAGCAGGAAGATTCGCCCGCGCAGAAACCCTTCTACGTGCTCTGGGTGGAAGCCTTCCAGTCCTCGCTGCAGTTGCACCGCACGCCGCTGTCGATCGCGCCCATCTTCAACAAGCAGCGCGAGGGTACGCCGCGTTCATGGATCTTCACGTCGGCGACGCTGGCAGTGAAGAAGGATTTCAATCACTACGCAGCCCAGATGGGCCTGTGGAATGCCCCGGCGCAATCGTGGCCGAGCCCTTTCAATTATGCCGAGCAGGGGCTGCTGTACGTACCGCAGAACCTGCCACAGCCAAATTCGTTTGAATACACCGATGCCGTCATCGATGCCGCACTGCCGACCATCGAGGCCGCCGGCGGCCGCTGCTTCTTCCTGTGCACTACGCTGCGTGCAGTCAATCGTGCAGCGGAGCGGCTGCGCGCCGAGTTCGACGCGCGCGGCCATGATTTCCCGCTGTTCGTGCAGGGCGAGGCGGGACGTACGGAGTTGCTGGACCGTTTCCGCGCTGCGGGCAATGGCGTGCTGATCGGTAGCCAGAGCTTCTGGGAAGGCGTGGACGTGCGTGGCGACGCACTGTCCCTGGTCATCATCGACAAGCTGCCGTTTTCTCCACCGGATGATCCGGTGCTGGCGGCCCGTATCAGCGAAATGGAAAAGCAGGGCCTGAACGGCTTCGTGCACCACCAGTTGCCGGCGGCCATCATCAACCTGAAGCAGGGCGCGGGTCGCCTGATCCGTGACGAGGGCGACCGCGGCGTGCTGATGATCTGCGATCCGCGCATCATCACCAAGAATTACGGTCGCCGTATCTGGCAGAGCCTGCCGCCCTTCAAGCGCACCCGCGAGCTGGAGGTGGTACAAGCCTTCTTCCGCGAGCAGGATGCACGCCGCGCCGCTGCCGCCGCCGACGAGGACGCTGCGGCGGAGGGTTGAGATGGCAGATCACACCTCGCTGGTGCCGGTGCGCGCCTCCGAACTCGCCCTGGGCCGCCCCGCGCCCTGGCCGATCTACAACGATGCCGGCAAGCTCCTGCTGGCACGCGGTACCTTGATCGACACACCGGATCAACTGGCCGGGCTGATCGAAAACGGTCTCTACCGCAATGCCAACTGGATTGCCGAGCCGGATACCGAATCCGTACCGTTGCCGCAGGCACGCGACGTCTTGCGCAAGAAGCAGGGTGGCAAAAAACCTTTGAAGCCCTCTGCGGCAGTGCGCGGCCAGGAAACCGTGATCACGCTTGACGAGGTGCGCTGGCAGATCGGCGATACCTTGTGGCTGCAATTTGCCAACGATGCCGCGCAGCGCTATGCGGTGTCATTGGTGGGCTGCTTGCCCAACCGCAGTATCCTGGTGACAGCGCCACAAAAGGAGGGCAAGCAGCTCTTCGTGCGGGAAGGCCAGGGCTTCGTGGTGCGCGCCCTGACCGGTCGCCGCGCCTATGCTTTTGCGGCGCAACTGCTGAAGTACCAGCAAACTCCTTTCGTTTACCTTCATGTCTCCCTGCCCAAAGAGGTACGTTCCACCGTCATCCGCCAGGCCACCCGCGTGCCTGTCGGGGCGGAAGGCTATCTCGCGGTGGATGGCAGCCAGCCGCTGGCCGCCAGCGTGATCGACCTCAGTTTGGCTGGGGCTTCGCTGGTGGCGACCTCGCTTTCCGGCAAGGTGGCGGCAAAGAAGGGCGTGACGGGCCAGCTGCGTTTCGTGGCCTCGGTGGCGGACCAGCAGTTGCCGCTGGAACTGCCGGTGGTCCTGCGGACGGTGGAGTCTTTGGGGGAGGCCGATTTCCATCAGTACGGGGTGGAATTTGCGCAACTGACGGTGCGCGACAAACTGGTGCTGTCAGCCTATGTCTATCAGGAACTGACGCTGCAGGAATAGACAACGCAACAGGGCAGGAGAATGTCAGGAGGAGGGGCTGTCCAAAGCTCGGCTTCGGTTAAAATTCAGGCCATGAAAATCCTCATCAGCAACGACGACGGCTACCTGGCACCCGGCATCAATGCCCTGGCCGAAGCTCTCGCAGCGATCGCCGACATCACCGTGGTGGCCCCCGACAGCAATCGCTCGGGCAGCTCCAATTCCCTGACGCTGGATCGCCCGCTGTGGGTGGAGCAGGCCGCCAACGGCTTCTACTATCTCAATGGCACGCCGTCGGACTGTGTCCACGTGGCGCTGACCGGCTTGCTCAAGGAGCGTCCTGACCTGATCGTCTCCGGCATCAACCAAGGCCAGAACATGGGCGACGATACGCTCTATTCCGGCACGGTGGCGGCGGCGACCGAGGGTTTTCTGTTCGGCATTCCTTCCATTGCGTTTTCGCAACTGCACAAGGGCTGGGGCGAGCTGGAGTCGGCCGCACGCATCGCCCGCGAGATCGTTGAGCGCCGCTTCGACAGCCTGCCCAAGCCTTACCTGCTCAACGTCAACATTCCCAACCTGCCGTATGCGCAGATCAAGGGCTGCGTGGCAACCCGTCTGGGCAAACGCCACATGTCCGAGCCGGTGCACAAGCTGACTGACCCGCATGGCCGGGACCTGTACTGGATCGGCCCGGCCGGGGCCGCCAAGGATGGTGGCGAGGGCACCGATTTCCATGCGACGGCCAATGGCTACGTCTCCATCACGCCGCTGCAGATCGACCTGACGCACACCGCGCAACTGGACAATCTCAAGAAAGCGCTTGCATGAGCGACAAGCCCAGCCGCTTTCCGCTGAGCCTGTCCTCGGTGGTCGACAAGAAAAAGACCGCCAACGCCGGGCGGGATGCGGCTGGCCGGCCCCAGGCCACGACCCAGACGGCGGCCAAGAATGCCGCCCAGTCATCGCAGCGCGCGGCCCTGAAGCCGGTGCAGCAGGGCCTGGCCCAGGCGCTGCGTCCGCCGCCGGCACCACCGCGCGCGCCGGTAGCGCCGGCCCAGCCGCTGCTGAGCGCCGCGCCGGTGCCGCGCACGGCCGTCAGGAACGTCATGACGGTGACCCAGACCAATGCTTCCCATCATGCCTCGCCGCTGGCCTCGGAAGCGGTGCGCAAGGCCATGGTGGCGCGCGTGGCCAAGCAGGGTGTGGCCGATGCCAAGGTGCTGGCCGCGCTGGAGGCAGTGCCGCGCCACATGTTTGTGGAACCCGGCCTGGCCAGCCAGGCCTATATCGATGCGTCGCTGCCGATCGGCCATCACCAGACCATTTCGCAGCCCTACATCGTGGCGCGCATGATCGAACTGATGCGCCAGAATCGCCATGGCGGCCGCCTGGACCGGGTATTGGAGATCGGCACCGGCTGCGGCTACCAGGCCGCCGTACTGTCGCGGGTAGCAGGCGAGGTGTATTCCATCGAGCGCATCAAGCCCTTGCATGAACTGGCCAAGACCAATCTGCGTCCCTTGCGCGTGGCGAACATCCGCTTGCATTACGGAGATGGTATGCTTGGCCTGCCGCAAGTTGCGCCGTTTGATGGCATCATCCTCGCGGCGGCAGGTCTCGAAGTGCCGCAGGCCCTGCTGGAACAGCTCGCCATTGGCGGCAGGCTGGTAGCGCCCGTGGGCGAACGCCAGCAGGTGCTGGAACTGATTGAACGTGTGGGCCAGCGCGACTGGCGCCGTACCACCCTGGAACAGTGCCATTTCGTGCCGCTGCGGCCGGGAACGGTGTAGGTCGGCAAAGTCCGGCATGAGCAGGACGCAATGAGCAAAACCGGCGGATATCAGGTCCGCCACGCATCATCGAACAGGGAGCGGGCGGCAACAAGCACAAGCATCCAAGCCGCGGGTCGATGAAAAGAGCGGATGGGCAGGCGAGGGGGCCGCATTTCCCTGATGAACTTCTGGCGCTGGCTGCGTGTCAACTAGCGTCGTACAAAATCTAACGTAAGAGCATGAAGAAAATTCGTTTGGCTGTATTGGGCAGTGTCGTCAGTTTGCTGGCCGCCTGCGGCTCGACACCGAATCAGCAGCCGGCGCCCGTCGTCGAGCGCACGTCGAGCACCGCCAAGCCGGCCGATGCTGCTGCCGCTCCGGTGGTGCCGGCCCCGTCGGGACGTGGCTATTACACGGTCAAGAAGGGCGATACCCTGTATCGCATCGCCCTGGACGTCGGGCAGAACTGGCGCGACATCGTCGCCTGGAACAATCTGACCAACCCGAACGACATCAAGGTCGACCAGGTGCTGCGCGTGGCGCCGCACGATCGTGCCGGTCCGGCCCAGACGGCGACCGTGGCTGCCGCGCCGGGCGCAGGCCTGGACGTGAAGCCGCTGGGTGCACCAGGTGCCGCCGCACCGGCTGCAGCACCGATGGCCTCGGGCAGCAACAAGACTGGTCCGCGCGGTGACAAGCGGGCCTACTCGGAAAGCGCCCTGGCTGAACTGGAAAAGCCTGATGCTGCACCGGCAGCCGCACCTGCTGCAGCCCCTGCGGCTGTCGCCAAGCCGGAAGCGCCGCATGCAGCGGACAAGCCGGCGGCAGCCAGCCAGGCGCCGGTCGCCAGCGATGATGAAGGCGTGACCTGGATGTGGCCGGCCGACGGCAAGGTGATCGGCACCTTCGAAGGCGGCAAGAAGGGTGTGGACATTGCAGGCAAGGATGGCCAGGCCGTGCTGGCAGCAGCCGGTGGCAAGGTCATGTATGCCGGTAGCGGCATTCGTGGCTATGGCAACCTGGTGATCATCAAGCACACCAACAACTTGTTGTCGGCCTATGCCCACAACAAGACCATCCTGGTCAAGGAAGGCCAGGCGGTGACCAAGGGACAGAAGATCGCTGAAATGGGCAAGTCCGACAGCGACAGCGTCAAACTGCATTTCGAGATCCGCCAGCAGGGTAAACCTGTTGATCCTTCAAAATACTTACCGCCACGCTAGCGTATGACAAGCAATCGCCGCGATCACTTGCCAGACCAGGACCCTCGTGAAGAGGATATGGACGATTCCATCGAGGAGATCGATGAACCGGAAGTGATTGACGGCGATGCTGCCGAGCAGCCCCAGGAGGCTGCCCCGGCCGAAGGCGTGGACGAGCTCAAGAAGGTGCTCGCCGCCGAACTCTCCACCGACACCACCCAGCATTACCTCAACAAGATCGGTGCCAAGCCGCTGTTGACGGCGGCCGAAGAGCTGCATTTCGCCACCCAGGCCAAGGCCGGCGAATTCGAGGCGCGCCAGAAGATGATCGAGCACAACCTGCGGCTGGTAGTGTCAATCGCCAAGCACTACATCAACCGGGGCGTGGCCCTGCTGGACCTGATCGAAGAGGGCAACCTCGGCCTGATGCGCGCCATCGACAAGTTCGAGCCTGAGCGCGGTTTCCGCTTCTCTACCTACGCCACCTGGTGGATCCGCCAGAGCATCGAGCGCGCCATCATGAATCAGGCCCGTACCGTGCGGCTTCCCGTGCATATGGTGCGCGAGCTGAACCAGATTCTCCGCGCAAAATATCACCTCGAAGCGCAGCAACGTGACGGAAGAGACGCCAGCGCCGAAGACATCGCGCACCTGGTCGACCGCCCGGTGGAAGAGGTGCAGGATGTGCTGGCCCTGTCCGAACATGCAGCCTCGCTGGACACCCCGCTCGATAACGACCCGCAGGCCAGCCTGATGGATCTCTTGCCCAGTGCCGTCGAAGAGCATCCGGACACCCGTGCCGAAAGCCAGGAAATGGCCTTGCTGATCCGGGAATGGCTCAAGAGCTTGTCCGAAAAACAACGTGTAGTGGTGGCCCGCCGCTTCGGCTTGGACAACGACGATCCCTCGACGCTGGAGCAACTGGCGGGCGAGATGGGCATCACTCGTGAGCGTGTGCGCCAAGTGCAGCAGGAGGCTTTGGTCAAGCTCAAGCGGCTGCTGACCTCGCGCGGCGTGAGCCGCGACGCGTTGTTCTAGGGCGCTTCCTCTATATTGCAGTGGTTTTCGCGGGCCGGCGCGGTCCGGATGCGCTTGCTGCTTCCCTCGCGGTCCCGGATCGCGGACAATACCGCTTTTGTTTTCGGCAGCGGGCTTCGGTCCTACCCTGTGGTTTCCCTCATGCAACAAGACATCATCATTGAAATCAAGTCGCTCGACATGGACGGGCGCGGCGTTGGTCATCTCCAAAACGAGGATGGCACGCAAGGCAAGGTCATCTTCGTCGAAGGCGCGCTGCCGGGCGAGCGGGTCAGTTTCCAGTCCTATCGCAAGAAACCCAAGTGGGAAGCGGGCGTGATGACCACGCTGCATAGCGAGTCCTCGCTGCGGGTGAAGCCCAGGTGTGAATATTTCGGCACCTGCGGCGGCTGTGCCATGCAGCATCTGGAGCCGTCGGCCCAGGTCGCCATGAAGCAGCGCGTGCTGGAAGACAACCTCTGGCACCTGGGCAAGACCAAGGCCGAGGTCATGCTGCGTCCCATCTATGGTCCCACCTGGGGTTATCGCTATCGCGCCCGCATCTCGGTGCGCCACGTGGCCAAGAAGGGTGGGGTGCTGGTGGGCTTCCATGAAAAGCGCTCGTCCTTCATCGCCGATATGAAGACTTGTGAAATCCTGCCGCCCAATGTGTCGGCCATGCTGGTGCCGCTGCGTGAACTGGTGGCAGCGCTGTCGATTCGTGATCGCATGCCGCAGATCGAGCTGGCCGTAGGTGAGGGCGACGATGGCAACAAGGTTACCGTACTGGTGTTGCGCATCATGGAGGCGCTGAGCCCGGCCGATGAAACCCTGCTCAAGACCTTTGCCGACGAGCACAAGATCGAATGGTGGCTGCAGACCAAGGGACCGGATACGGCAGCGCCATACTATCCCACCGAATCGCGCCTGCAGTACACCTTGCCTGAATTCGGTATCCGCATGCCGTTCAAGCCGACCGATTTTACCCAGGTGAATCACCAGATCAACCGCGTTCTGGTGGCCCGTGCGCTGCGCCTGCTGGATGTGCAGCCGCAGGATCGCGTGGCTGACCTGTTTTGCGGCTTGGGTAACTTCACGCTGCCCATCGCTACCTTGGCACGCGAAGTGGTCGGGATCGAAGGCAGCACGGCCCTGACCGAGCGCGCACTGGACAATGCCAAGGTCAATGGCGTCGATGCCAAGACCAGTTTCTATTGTCGCAACCTGTTCGAAGCCAAGCCAGAGGATTTCGTGGCGCTGGGCAAGTTCGATCGCATGCTGATCGACCCGCCACGCGAAGGTGCCATGGAAGTCTGCAAGGCCCTCGTGGAATTGCCATCGGAACAGCAGCACCTGAAGCCCAAGCGTATCGTCTACGTCTCCTGCAACCCGGCCACGCTGGCGCGTGACGCCGGCATGCTGGTGCATCTCGGCGGTTATGCGCTCAAGTATGCTGGCGTAGTGAACATGTTCCCGCATACGGCCCACGTGGAATCCATCGCCGTGTTCGATCTGCCCGAGTGAGGTCGAGGGCGGCAGACGAAAAAAATGCCGGCTTGCGCCGGCATTTTTATTTCATTTGAAGCAATATTCGCGAGATCAGTCTCGGTTGCCGCCAACGATGCCCAGGATGGACAGCAGGTTGGCAAAGACGTTGTAGACGTCCAGGTAGATCGCCAGCGTGGCCGAAATGTAGTTGGTTTCGCCGCCGTTGACCACCTGTTGCACGTCATACAGGATGTAAGCCGAGAAGATGGCGATGGCCACCACCGAGATGGTCAGTTGCAGCGCCGGCAGGTGCAGGAAGATGTTGGCCAGCGAAGCCACCAGGATCACCAGCACGCCTGCGAAGAGCCACTTGCCCATGCCCGAGAAGTCACGCTTGGAGACGGTGGCGATGGTGGCCATGCCGCAGAAGATGATGGCGGTGCCGCCAAAGGCCGTCATGATCAGTCCGGCGCCGTTGGAGAAGCCCAGCGTGTACTCGATCAGGCGCGACAGCATCAGGCCCATGAAGAAGGTGAAGCCCAGCAGGAAAGCTACACCCCAGCCGGTATTCTTGGTCTTCTCGATCGCGTAGAAGAAGCCGAAGGCGATCGCCAGGAACAGCACGAAGCCGATCATCGGGCTGGCGGCAAACAGGCTGAAATGCATCTGCACACCCAGCCAGGCGCCCAGCACGGTCGGGATCATCGACAGCGCCAGCAGCCAGTAGGTGTTGCGCAGAACGCGGTTGCGGGTGGCCAGACTCGTGGTCGAGTGGCCGAAGGTCGTGTCCAGTTGATTCATATGTCCTCCGAAGCGTTGAATGCGAGCCAGAGAATAGCACGATGGCTCACTGCTAAGACAAGTCTTCCCTCGCTCTGGTTCGAGATGCGGGCACTTTATGTGGGGCCGTTATCTCGCGCATCCTGGCTGGTTTCAATGCGCTACTGCCCGTATGCCGTGTCAAAGCAGGTGAATTGACATGATATCTGATGGTTTCATGCTAAAATACAAGGTTCATTGAATTAACAATTATTGGCTTTAAGCCTTTATTTTTATTGGAGTTTTTCTCATGGCAATTGAACGCACCCTGTCGATTATCAAGCCTGACGCCGTCGCCAAGAACGTGATCGGTCAGATCTACAGCCGTTTCGAAAACGCCGGCCTGAAGGTCGTCGCTGCTCGCATGGCCCAACTGTCGCGCGCTGAAGCTGAAGGTTTCTACGCTGTGCACCGTGAGCGTCCTTTCTTCAAGGACCTGGTGGACTTCATGATCTCCGGCCCGGTGATGATCCAGGTGCTGGAAGGCGAAGGCGCCATCCTGAAGAACCGCGACCTGATGGGCGCAACCGATCCGAAGAAGGCTGAGAAGGGCACCATCCGCGCCGACTTCGCCGACTCCATCGACGCCAACGCCGTGCACGGTTCGGACGCTGAAGAAACCGCCAAGGGCGAAATTGCCTACTTCTTCCCGGCGCTGAACGTTTATTCGCGTTAATCTGTTCCTGTTTTTCATCGGTCTTCCGGGCCGGGGCGGAAACCGGCGCTGCAATCCCTGTCGCGTCTTTCTGCCTTGGTCCCGACCGCAAGCATCATGACTACAGCTCTCACCAATCTGCTGGATATGGATCCCGCGCAACTCGTCGCCTACTGCGGCGAGTTGGGTGAGAAGCCGTTTCGTGCAAAGCAGTTGCAGCGATGGATACACCAGTTCGGCGTGTCTGATTTCGATCAGATGACCGACCTGGCCAAATCGCTGCGCGACAAGCTGAAGACCCGCGCCGAAGTCCGTGCGCCGGCCATCATCAGCGACCATACCTCCACCGATGGCACACGCAAGTGGCTGGTCGACGTGGGCCAGGGCAACGCGGTGGAAACCGTGTTCATTCCTGAAGAAAACCGCGGCACGCTGTGCGTTTCGACGCAGGCGGGCTGTGCAGTGAATTGCCGCTTCTGCTCCACCGGCAAGCAGGGCTTCAACCGCAATCTCACCGTGGCCGAAATCATCGGCCAGCTGTGGATGGCGGAATTCGAATTGCGCAAGACCAAGGGCATCGAAGGCGGCCCCAAGGGTGAGCGCCAGATCACCAACGTGGTCATGATGGGCATGGGCGAGCCGCTGCTCAACTTCGAGCCGACCGTGACCGCCTTGCGCCTGATGCTGGACGACAATGCCTATGGCCTGTCGCGCCGCCGCGTCACGCTCTCCACCAGCGGCGTGGTGCCGATGATCGACAAGCTGTCGCAGGAGTGCCCGGTGGCGCTGGCTGTCTCGCTGCACGCGTCCAACGATGTGCTGCGCGATTCGCTCATTCCGCTCAATCGCAAGCACCCGCTGCGCGAGCTGATGCTGGCCTGCAAACGCTATCTGGAATTCGCGCCGCGCGACTTCATCACCTTCGAGTACTGCATGCTCGATGGCGTCAATGACACCGACACCCATGCGCGCGAACTGGTCGCGCTGGTGAAGGAAGGCGAGACCGCCATCCCCTGCAAGTTCAACCTGATTCCCTTCAATCCCTTCCCCGAGTCGGGCTTGAAGCGCTCGCACAATCCGCGCATCAAGGCGTTTGCGCAGATCCTGATGGATGCCGGCATCGTGACCACCATCCGCAAGACCCGTGGCGACGACATCGATGCCGCCTGCGGCCAGTTGGCCGGCGAAGTGAAGGATCGTACACGGGTGCAGGAACGCATGCAGAAAATGGCCGAATACCAGGCCAAGTTCGGCAAGGACTTTGGCCGCATCGTGGAGATCTCCGGGTGACGGCAGGGTGGTCCCATGTCCTTGCTGGTCCTGCGGTACCAGCCTTCGCCGCCACGGCGAGGGATCAGCTGCCGCTTTTTACAGAATGGGTAACGGGGGCGTCGATGTTGCGCTGGGGCGCAGGCATCGCACGTCCTTTTTGTGTTTTTGCTGAAATGATCGTCCGTTCTGCCGTTATGGTTCAGGATGGGCTGAAGTTGTCGAATTTCCCCGGAGGGACGCGGCAGGAGCCGCGCAGGGACGCTCCAGAAGAATCCGGCCAGGGCCGGCTAAAAAAAGCTTTTCCATGTGGAGCATTTGATGAGTGATCAACAAATGAACGAAATGTCGTCGCAGCAACCGCAAGATCCTGGTCCATCGTCCCCGGCCCAGGTCTTGCCCGGCGCCGCGCTGGCGGCAGCGCGTCAGAAGAAGGGCTGGACCATCGAGCAGGCAGCCAGCCTGGTGAAGCTGGCCCCGCGCCAGATCCTGGCGATCGAAGCGGATAACTACGCAGCCTTGCCCGGCCTGGCCGTCGCGCGCGGTTTCGTGCGCAGCTATGCCAAGGTGCTGGGGCTGGATGTGAATGCCGTGACGGCTTCCTTGCCGCAGGAGTCGGCCGTGCAGCAGCGCGACCACATCGTGCCGCAGCACCAGCTCTCCACGCCGTTCTCGGAAGGTCCGCTGCCGGCCATGATGATGAGCACGCGCGGCAACAGCTCGGCCTTGCCCATCGTCGCCGGTGTGGTGGTGGTCGCCCTGTTGGCAGGCGCGGCAGCCGTGCGCTGGACTGAACTCGGTGCCAATGTGCCGCAGTTGGCCTTCCTCAAATCGCATCACGAGGAGGCAGCAGCAGCGTCGGGCACCTCTCCGGATGCGCAGAATGTGCAGTCGGCCGAGACCGCTTCTTCCACCGAGACACCGGTGAATGCCCGCGTTGAAACAATCACGTCCGCACCCGCCGAGGAGCCCGCCAAGCCTGCTGCTCCCGTTGCGGAGGCACCTGCACCGCTAGTTCAGGCCCCGGTGGCGGCCAAGCCGGAACCGGTCCAGGCCGCCACGCCGGCAGCCAGCCAGCCGGCATCCACGCCGGCCCCGGCGGCTGTGTCTGCCGCATCGGCTGCGCCCGCCCAGATGGCCTCGACCACTGTCCCCAGTGGCCTGAACATCGTCAACAGCAAGGATTTGCTGCGCCTGACCTTCCGCGAGGATTCCTGGGTGGAAATCCGGCGTGCCGACAAGAGCACCGTGATTTCGCGCCTGCTCAAGGCCGGCACCACCGAGACCTTTGATGTCTCGGACGCCACGACCCTGATCATCGGCAACGCCGCCGGTGTTGACGCCAGCCTGCGCGGCCAGCCGCTGGACCTGAAAACCCCGGGCGGCAGCAATGTTGCACGCCTGAACCTGAACTGAGTCGACTGCCATCATGTCTTCCTTCCCGATCGCCTCCGGGCCGCTGGCCCGCCGCAACAGCCGCCGCGTGGTCATCAGCCATGGGGCGCGCGAGATCATCGTGGGTGGTGGTGCCCCGGTCATGGTGCAATCCATGACCAACACCGACACTGCGGATGCCATCGGGACGGCCATCCAGATCAAGGAACTGGCCCGGGCCGGCTCCGAGATCGTGCGCCTGACCGTCAATACGCCCGAGGCCGCCGCAGCCGTGCCGGCCATTCGCGAGCAGCTCGACCGCATGGGCGTGGATGTGCCGCTGGTGGGCGATTTCCACTACAACGGCCACACCCTGCTGACCGACTATCCGGAGTGCGCCCAGGCGCTCTCCAAATACCGTATCAATCCCGGCAACGTGGGCAAGGGCGCCAAGCGCGATACCCAGTTCGCCCAGATGATCGAAGTGGCCTGCAAGTACGACAAGCCGGTGCGCATCGGCGTGAACTGGGGCAGCCTGGACCAGGCGCTGCTGGCGCGCATCATGGACGAAAACGCCGGTCGTGCCGAGCCGTGGTCGGCCCAGGCGGTGATGTATGAAGCCTTGGTCACCTCGGCCATCGAGAACGCCCAGCGCGCCGAGGAGCTGGGCATGTCGGGTGACAAGATCATTCTGTCCTGCAAGGTTTCCGGCGTGCAGGATCTGATCGCGGTTTATCGTGAGCTGGCGCGCCGCTGCGACTACCCCCTGCACCTGGGCCTGACCGAGGCCGGTATGGGCAGCAAGGGCATCGTGGCCTCCACGGCGGCGCTGTCGGTGCTGCTGCAGGAAGGCATCGGCGACACCATCCGCATCTCGCTGACCCCCGAGCCGGGCGGCGACCGGACCAAGGAAGTGGTGGTCGGCCAGGAAATCCTGCAGACCATGGGCTTGCGCAAGTTCACCCCGATGGTGATCGCCTGCCCGGGTTGTGGCCGCACCACCTCGACCGTGTTCCAGGACCTGGCCGACAAGATCCAGACCTTCCTGCGCGAGCAGATGCCGGTCTGGAAGGGCAAGTATCCCGGCGTGGAAGCCATGAACGTGGCCGTCATGGGCTGCATCGTCAATGGTCCCGGTGAATCCAAGCACGCCAACATCGGCATCAGCCTGCCGGGCACCGGCGAGTCGCCGGCGGCACCGGTGTTCATCGATGGCGAAAAGAAGATGACCCTGCGCGGCGAACGCATCGCCGAGGAATTCCAGAAGGTGGTGCTGGAGTATGTCGAATCGCATTACGGTCAGGGCAGCCATTCCTGACCACCGTGGAGCCCGCCACCATAGGGCGTTGCGGGCCATGCAGTACACTTGCGCTGGTGCGTCGCACGAAAGATGCGTCAGATACCAGTTTCCAGAAATGAAGTAAAAAGTAAAAACTCCGGGTTTCGGTATGTCAGAACAAAAGAAAGTCGAAAAAATCGTTGGCGTCAAAGGCATGAATGACATCCTGCCGGCGGACGCCCCGTTGTGGGAGCTGTTCGAGAACACGGTGCAATCGGTACTCAAGAGCTACGGTTTCCAGCAGATCCGCACCCCCATCGTCGAGCCGACCGCGCTGTTCGCGCGCGGCCTGGGCGAGGTGACCGACATCGTCGAGAAGGAAATGTATTCCTTCACCGATTCCATGAACGGCGACAACCTGACTTTGCGCCCGGAAAACACCGCCGGCGTGGTGCGCGCTGCCCTGGAACACAACCTGACCTATGACGGTCCCAAGCGCCTGTGGTATGTCGGCCCCATGTTCCGCCATGAGCGTCCGCAGCGCGGCCGTTATCGCCAGTTCCACCAGGTCGGCGCCGAAGCCGTGGGTTTCAGCGGCCCGGACATCGATGCCGAACTGATCATGATGTGCCAGCGCCTGTGGGATGACCTGGGCCTGTCCGACATCCGCCTGGAACTGAACTCCATCGGCAACGCCGAAGAGCGCAACAAGCACCGTGCCGACCTGATTGCCTACTTCGAACAGCACAAGGACCTGCTGGACACCGACGCCCAGCGCCGCCTGCACGCCAACCCGCTGCGCATCCTGGATACGAAGAATCCTGCCATGCAGGAGATGGTGAACGCCGCCCCCAAGCTGCTGGATTACCTGGGTGAAGAATCGCGCGCGCACTTCGAGGGCGTGCAGAAGATCCTGCGCCACAACAACATTCCCTTCACCATCAACCCGCGCCTGGTGCGCGGCATGGACTACTACAACCGTACCGTGTTCGAGTGGGTCACCGACCAGCTGGGCTCGCAGGGCACGGTCTGCGGCGGTGGACGCTACGATCCACTGATCGAAATGTTCGGCGGCAAGCCGACCCCGGCCTGTGGCTTCGCCATGGGCGTGGAACGCCTGCTGGAGCTGATGAAGGCCAATGGCGAGCAGTATGCACCGAACCAGTGCGACGTCTATCTGGTCCATCAAGGCGAAGAAGCACAGTTGCAATCTTTCGTTCTGGCTGAACGTTTGCGGACTGCCGGGCTCGATGTTGTGCTACATTGCGCATCGTCCAATGGTGGTGGTTCGTTCAAGGCGCAGATGAAGCGCGCCGACGCCAGCGGTGCTGCCTTTGCCGTGATCATCGGTGAAGACGAGCTCAAGGCCGGGACTGCCACCGTCAAGCACATGCGCGAAGGCAATGCCGAGGAAGGGCGTGCCAACCAGAGCAACATGGCCTTCGACGGCGTGGTCGACTACATCGTGGAACAGATCGTCGGCGATCACGACCATGATCACGACCACGTGCACTATCACCCCTGAAGACCCGTCCACCTCGACCGTCAACTTATCTAAACGCAGAGTTACATGGCATACGATCTCGAAGAACAAGAACAGCTTGATTCCATCAAGGCCTGGTGGGCGAAATACGGCAACCTGGTGACCTGGGCGCTGATCATCGCGCTGGCCGCCTACGCCGGCTGGACCGGCTGGAACACCTGGCAGGGCCGCCAGTCGGCGCAAGCCTCGGTGCTCTACGAAGAACAGCAGAAGTCGCTGGCAGCCAAGGACAATGCCAAGGTGCAACGCGCCGCCGCCGACATCCAGGACAAGTTCAGCGGCACCGCCTACGCCGAGATGAGCGCCCTGGTGGCAGCCAAGTCGGCCTTCGATGCCAATGACCTGGAAGCGGCCAAGAAGCAGCTGCAATGGGTGATCGACCACGGCCGTGGCAAGGAATACAAGGCCATCGCTGCCGTCCGCCTGGCGGGCGTGCTGCTCGATGCCAAGGCGTATGAGGAGGCGCTGAAGGTGCTGTCGGGTGACTATCCCGCGCAGTTCGCCGGTGCCATTGCCGACCGCAAGGGCGATGTGCTGGCCGCCCAGGGCAAGCGCGACGAAGCCCGCAGCGCCTACAAGCTGGCGCTGGAAAAGAGCGACGCCAAGGATCCGGGTCGTCAACTGATCCAGATCAAGCTCGACGCCATCGGAGGCGAAGCGCCCAAGGCCTGAGGCCGGCGCTCGCGCCACTGAAGAATGCTCCGGGTCCCGGTTCGCTGTGGCGCACCGGTGGCCTGGCGGGTTGCAGATGCAACCCCGAATTGAATCGCAATCCCACCGCGAATCCATCCATCGCTTAGAGGAAACAGAATATGCGTAGTGTGACAGCCACTGCTGCCAAGGCAACATCCTTTGCTCGATCCCGTAGCGCCTGCAAGCTGGCGCTGAATGTGGCCGCCATGGCGGCTGTGGTGGCCTTGTCCGGCTGCTCGCTGTTCTCCAGCAAGAAAGATCCGAATCCGCCGGCCCCGCTGGTCGAATTCACCCAGAAGATGCGCGCCCAGGCTGCGTGGACGGTATCGGTCGGCAAGGCCAGCAGCTACCAGTTCAGCCCGGCTTTCGCCGCCGGCAGCGTGTTTGCCGCCGCCAATGATGGCACCGTGGTGCGCATCAACGCCCAGAATGGCCAGACCCTGTGGCGCAGCCGTGCCGAAGGCAACCTGACGGCTGGTGTCGGCAGCGATGGCAGCACCGTGGTGGTGGTGGCCGAGAAGGGCCGTATCCAGGCCTTCGATGCCGCCTCCGGCAAGCCGACCTGGAGCGCTCAGGCACCCAGCGAAGTACTGTCGGCTCCGGCCGTGGGCGAGGGCCTGGTGGTCATTCGCAGCATCGACAACCGCGTGACCGCGTATGATGCCGACAATGGCAGCCAGCGCTGGATGGTCCAGCGCAACGTGCCGTCGCTGACCCTGCGCAATGCGCCGGGCATCGTGATCGGTTCGCAGACCGCCTTCGTGGCCCTGCCGGGTGGCCGTCTGTCGGCCCTGGCACTGAACAACGGCGGTCCGCGCTGGGAAGTGCCGGTGGGCGATCCGCGCGGTACCACCGAACTGGAACGCATCTCCGACGTGTCGGGCGTGCCGGCGCTGGGTTCGCGTGATATCTGTGCGGTGTCGTACCAGGGGCGTATCGGTTGCTTCGATTTGCTCAACGGCAATGTGCGCTGGATCAAGGAGTTTTCCAGCGATGTCGGCGTCAATCTGGATGACGCCTACGTCTATGCGGCCGATGTCAATGGTGCCGTCACCGAGTTCGCACGCGATACCGGTGCCGTCATCTGGCGCAACGACCGCCTGAAGAATCGCCAGCTGTCCAGCCCGATCGCAGTGGGCAAGGCGGTGGCGGTGGCTGACTTCCAGGGTTATATTCACTTCCTGTCGCGGGAAGATGGTGCCTTCGTGGCCCGTCTGGCTACCGACGGCAGTGCTGTCCAGGCGCCTCCGGTTTCGACCGGCTCGTCTGTCGTTTTCCAAACCAAATCAGGAACCGTGGTCTCCGTCGTCGCTGAATAAGTGACGAACGACCCCCAAGAAAAGAAATGAAACCGGTAATTGCACTTGTAGGCCGTCCCAACGTCGGCAAATCGACGTTGTTCAACAGGCTCACCCGCAGCCGCGATGCGCTGGTGGCGGACCTGCCCGGCCTGACGCGCGATCGTCACTACGGCGAAGGCCGGGTCGGCGAACGTCCGTTCCTGGTGATCGATACCGGTGGCTTCGAACCCGTCGCCAAGGACGGGATCATGTATGAGATGGCCAAGCAGACCAAGCAGGCGGTGGTCGAGGCCGACATCGTGGTGTTCATCGTCGACGGCCGCCAGGGATTGACGCCGCACGACAAGACCATCACCGACTTCCTGCGCAAGTGCGGCCGTTCCGTGCTGCTGGTGGTCAACAAGTCCGAAGGCATGAAGTACACCTCGGTCACCGCCGACTTCTATGAGCTGGGCATGGGCGATCCTTACGTGATCTCCGCTGCCCACGGTGATGGCGTGGCCGACCTGGTGGAAGAAGCCCTGGATCAGGTCGACGCCCAGCGCGCCCAGGAGCCCGAAGCCGAGGAACCGGCCGTGCGCGGCACCAAGATCGCCATCGTCGGCCGTCCCAACGTGGGCAAGTCGACTTTGGTCAATACCCTGCTGGGCGAAGAGCGCGTGATCGCCTTCGACATGCCGGGCACGACCCGTGATTCCATCGAGATTCCCTTCGAACGCGAAGGGCGTCATTACACCCTGATCGACACCGCCGGTATTCGCCGCCGTGGCAAGGTCTTCGAGGCCATCGAGAAGTTTTCCGTGGTCAAGACCCTGAAATCGATTTCGGACGCCAACGTCGTGCTGCTGCTGCTGGATGCGCAGCAGGATATTTCCGAGCAGGATGCCCACATCGCCGGTTTCGTGCTGGAGTCTGGCAGGGCGCTGGTGGTCGGTGTGAACAAATGGGATGGCATGGAAAGCGACCAGCGCAACCAGATCAAGATGGATCTGGAGCGCAAACTGAATTTCCTTTCCTTCGCCAAGTTCCACTTCATTTCAGCCCTGAAGTCGACCGGCATCGGTCCGCTGATGAAGTCCATCGACTCGGCCTATGCTGCCGCCATGGCCAAGCTGAGCACCCCGCGCCTCACGCGCGCACTGGAAGAGGCACTGGAACACCAGCAACCGCGCCGCAAGGGTTCGATCCGCCCCAAGCTGCGCTATGCTCACCAGGGTGGCCAGAATCCGCCGGTGGTGGTGATCCACGGCAATGCACTGGAAGCCATCGACGACAACTACAAACGTTATCTGGAAAAGCACTTCAGGGAAACTTTCTCTCTGGTGGGCACTCCACTGCGTATCGAGTTCAGGTCGGGCAAGAATCCTTTCATCCGGCAGGAAAAATAATCGTAAATCCTGCTATTCGATCAATGTTTTTGGCGTTGGAGCCAAAATCGTTTAAATTGAATAGCATAAAGTTGGTCAAGCACTTGATTTTCCTTGAAGTGCCTCCAAGTCCTAATCACAACAACACCGTGGAGCTGCCATGAGCAACAAAGGGCAATTGTTACAAGACCCATTCCTGAACGCATTGAGAAAAGAGCACGTTCCCGTCTCTATCTATCTGGTCAACGGCATCAAGCTGCAAGGCCATGTGGAGTCTTTCGATCAATACGTGGTCCTGCTGCGCAACACCGTTACGCAAATGGTTTACAAACACGCCATCTCTACCGTCGTGCCTGCACGTGCGGTCAACCTCAGTCTCGAATCCTCGTCCGACGAATAATGGTCTACCTGGCCGGCTTGACGCCGTGGGCATTTTGACATGCGTGCCGCGTTAGTCGGCTTGGACTTCGGCAAGAACGATTTCGCCGCTAGTCTGGATGAGCTCTTCCTCTTGGCAAAATCGGCTGGTGCGGAACCGGTGATCACCATCACCGGCCGCCGTGCCAGTCCGGATGCCGCTCTCTTCGTTGGTACCGGCAAGGCACAAGAAGTCGCTGACGCCGTCGCCGACCTCCAGCTCGAACTGGTCATTTTCAATCACGCTCTTTCACCGGCCCAGCAACGTAACCTGGAGCGGGTGCTGAAGGTGCGTGTGCTCGACCGTACCAGCCTGATCCTCGACATCTTCGCCCAACGGGCCAAGAGTCACGAGGGCAAGGTGCAGGTCGAACTGGCCCAGCTGCAGCACCTGGCTACCCGCCTCATTCGCGGTTGGACCCACCTGGAGCGGCAAAAGGGCGGTATCGGCCTGCGCGGTCCCGGTGAAACCCAGCTGGAAACCGACCGCCGCCTGCTGGGCGAGCGCGTCAAGGCCTTGCGCGCGGTGCTGGCCAAGCTGCGCCGGCAGCACGCCACGCAGCGCCGAGCGCGCGGACGCAGTGAAACCTTCTCGGTCTCGCTGGTGGGTTATACCAACGCCGGCAAGTCGACCATCTTCAACTCGCTGGCCAAGGCCGGCGTGTATGCCGCCAACCAGCTTTTCGCCACACTGGACACGACTTCCCGTCGCGTCTACCTGGGCGAGGTCGGGCATGTGGTGATCTCGGACACCGTGGGTTTCATCCGCGAACTGCCTCACCAGCTGGTCGAGGCATTCCGGGCCACCCTGGAAGAGACCATCCACGCCGACTTGCTGCTGCATGTGGTGGATGCTGCCAGCCCGGTGCGCATGGAACAGATCGAGCAGGTCAACCTGGTCTTGAAGGAAATCGGTGCCGACCACGTGCCGCAGATCCTGGTCTGGAACAAGATCGACGCCGCCGGTCTGGAACCGACGGTCGAGTATGACGAGTATGGTAAAATCCAGCGGGTTTTCGTCAGTGCCAAGTCTGGTGCTGGCCTGGATCTGCTGCGCGAAGCGATCGCCGCTTCGCTCAAGGCCGCCTTGGAGGCCAGGGGTCGCAGCCGTTCCCAGCCAGTCGATTCCGAAGACATGCACGCTTGAGCCGTTCGAGGGGACGGTTCGTTGCACGTTCCTGGCGCGCATTCCTCCTAGATTCTCTTAATCCATCACTTCAGCCGGAACGCAAACGCATGCTTGTGTCTTTATTCAGGAAAATCGGTGTCAAGTTTTCGTTGAACGACCCCCAATGGGGACGTGGTTCGCAAAACGACAACCGCGAGAATCAGAATAACGGAAGTAACGGCGACAAACGGCCCGAAAAACCGTCCGGCAACAACGACGGCCCGCCCGACCTCGACCAGCTCTGGCGCGACTTCAACCAGCGCATCGCCGGCCTGTTGGGCCGCAAGGGCGGTGGCGGTTCCGACGGCGGCAACGGTGGCGGCGGCTTCAATCGTGGCGACGTCAAGGGCGCCGGCATCGGCGTGGGCGTGATCGCCGTGATCGTGGCTTTCCTCTGGCTGGCCAGCGGCTTCTTCATCGTGCAGGAAGGCCAGACTGCCGTGGTCACCACCTTCGGCCGCTACAGCCACACCACGCTGCCAGGCTTCAACTGGCGCTGGCCGTATCCCATCCAGGGCCACGAGATCGTCAACATGTCGCAGGTCCGTACCGCCGAAATCGGCTACCGCGGCAACGTGCGCAACAAGCAGCTCAAGGAATCCCTGATGCTGACCGATGATGAAAACATCATCGACATCCAGTTTGCCGTCCAGTACAAGCTCAAGAATGCCGCCGAATGGCTGTTCAACAACCGTGACCCGGATGATTCCGTGCGCCAGGTTGCCGAAACGGCCATCCGTGAAATCGTCGGCCGCAGCAAGATGGACTTCGTCCTCTACGAAGGCCGTGAAAAGGTGGCGCTCGACGTGAGCCAGCGCATGCAGCAGATCCTGGATCGCTACAAGTCCGGCGTGCAGATCACCAACGTCACCATGCAGGGCGTGCAACCGCCTGAACAGGTGCAAGCCGCCTTCGACGACGCCGTCAAGGCCGGCCAGGACCGTGAGCGCCTCAAGAACGAAGGCCAGGCCTATGCCAACGACGTGATTCCGCGCGCCTCCGGTGCCGCCTCGCGCCTGCTGGAAGAAGCCGAAGCCTACCGCTCCCGCGTGACCGCCAACGCCGAAGGTGATGCCTCGCGCTTCACCCAGGTGCAGGAAGCCTATGCCAAGGCCCCGGCCGTCACCCGCGACCGCATGTACCTGGAAACCATGCAGCAGATCTTCGCCAATACCACCAAGGTCATGGTCGATGCCAAGAATGGTAGCAACCTGCTGTACCTGCCGCTGGACAAGCTGATCCAGCAAAGTGCCGGCGACGCGGCCCCGGCCAGCGGCAAGGCCCCGGCATCGTCGACCGTACAGCCCTCGGCGGGCGCGGCGTCCACCACTTCGACTGCAGGAAACGACACTGTGTATTCTTCCGAGCTGATGCGAGATTCGAGAAACCGCGATCCCCGTGATGCGCGTGATAGGGAGGTGCGCTGATGGGCCGCCTCGTCACTTCCGTCATCGTCGCCGTCGTGGCGATCTGGCTGGCTTCGTCCACCATCTTCGTGGTCGACCAGCGTTCCTCGGCCATCGTCTTTGCCCTGGGTGAAGTCAAGCAGGTCATCAGCGAACCCGGCCTGCACTTCAAGCTGCCGCCGCCGTTCCAGAATGTGATGTACCTGGACAAGCGCATCCAGACCCTGGATACCCCTGACGCCGACCGCTTCATCACCGCCGAAAAGATGAACGTGCTGGTGGATGCCTACGTCAAGTGGCGCATCGTCGATCCGCGCCTGTATTTCGTCAGCTTTGGTGCCGATGAGCGCCGCACGCAAGATCGCCTGTCGCAGATCGTCAAGGCGGCGCTGAATGATGAAATTACCAAGCGCACCGTGCGCGAAGTGATTTCCAGCCAGCGCAACAACGTCATGGATGCCATCCAGGCCCGCGTGGCCAATGAAGCCAAGCAGATCGGCGTGGAAGTCATCGATGTGCGCCTGCGCCGTGTGGACTACGTGGACCAGATCAACAACTCGGTGTTCGAACGCATGAAGTCTGAGCGCGTGCGGGTTGCCAATGAGCTGCGCTCCACCGGTGCTGCCGAATCCGAAAAGATCCGCGCCGACGCCGATCGCCAGCGCGTGGTGATCCTGGCCGAAGCCTATCGCGAATCCGAAAAGATCCGTGGTGCCGGCGACGCCAAGGCATCCCAGATCTACGCACAGGCCTTCGGCCAGAACCCGGACTTCTACAAGTTCTATCGCAGCCTCGAAGCCTACCGTGCCAGCTTCAAGAACCGTCATGATGTGATGGTGGTGGATCCGAGCTCGGAGTTCTTCAAGTACTTCAAGGGAGTCGGCGGCGGCAATACCAGCGCTGCGAAGAAGTAAAAATCTGCTTATCAGGCGATAATGTGAACAGTTCTGCGCCGCTGCGTATTTCCGGCGGGCAGGGCAAACCGGATGGATGCCGCTGGTAAAGGGCATCTTTCCTTTTTTGGTCGGACACAATGTGCCAGGGTGCAATTTTCCCGGTGTGCAAGAAGAGGGGCGGCAGGCATTCCCGGACCGCCCCGATTGTTCGTCTGGGCGGCTGCTTCTGATCTGGCTGTCCGAACCACGCAAGTACGCAAACCGTTTTTTTCTGCTTTGACTTTTGTTTATGCCTAACTGGCTTCTTCCCGAAAACATCGCCGATGTCTTGCCCTCCGAAGCGCGCAAGATCGAGGAACTGCGCCGGCGCCTGCTCGACAATTTCCGCCTCTATGGCTATGAAATGGTCATGCCGCCGCTGCTGGAATACCTCGAATCGCTGCTCACCGGTGCCGGCCAGGATACCGACCTGCGCACCTTCAAGCTGGTCGACCAGCTCTCCGGCCGCACCCTGGGCGTACGCGCCGACATGACCACGCAAGTGGCGCGCATCGACGCCCACCTGCTCAATCGCGCCTCGGTCACGCGCCTGTGCTATGCCGGCAGCGTCCTGCATACGCGCCCGACGGGCTTGCACGCTACCCGCGAACCGATCCAGATCGGTGCCGAGATCTATGGCCACGCCGGTATCGAAGCCGACGCCGAGATCCAGGAACTGGCCCTCAATTCGCTGGCCCTGGCCGGCATGCGCACCATCCGCCTGGACCTGTGCCACGTCGGCGTGCTGCGCGCCATCATTGCCAACGATGCCGGTGCCAAGCGTGATGAAGCCCAGCTCTTCGGCCTGCTGCAGGCCAAGGATGTGCCGGGCTTGAAGGAAATCACCGCCTCCTATCAGGAAGGCACGCGCGCAGCCTTGCTGGCGCTCCCCAACCTGTACGGCGACATTTCCGTCATCGCGCGCGCGCGCATCACCTTGCCGGCGCTGCCGGGCATCGGCCAGGCGCTCGACGAGCTGCAGGCCCTGGTGGAACTGGCGGCCGGCCATGAAGGGGCGGCTGTCACCATCGATCTGGCCGACCTGCGCGGCTATCATTACCACAGCGGCGTGATGTTCTCAGCCTATGTGCCGGGCCTGCCCAATGCGGTGGTGCGCGGCGGCCGCTACGACCATGTGGGTGAAGCTTTTGGCCGTGCGCGGCCGGCCACCGGCTTCTCCCTGGACCTGCGTGAACTGGCACGACTGATGCCGGGCGCAGAACGAAAACGCGCCATCCTCGCCCCTTGGGGCAGGGACGCCGGTCTGCGTGAGAAAATAGCGCAATTGCGGCAAGCGGGAGAGATCGTGATCCAAAGCCTTCCCGGCCACGAACACGATCAGGACGAATTCGATTGCGATCGCGCACTCGATTTCAGCAATGGAAACTGGATTATCAAAAACTTGGGTTGAGTCATGTTACAGAACAGCAATGCAAAGAATGTCGTCGTCATCGGTACGCAATGGGGCGACGAAGGTAAGGGCAAGATCGTCGATTGGCTGACCGATCACGCCCAGGGCGTGGTGCGTTTCCAGGGCGGCCACAATGCCGGCCACACGCTGGTCATCGGCGGCAAGAAGACTGCGCTGCAACTGATTCCCTCGGGCATCATGCGCGAAGGCGTGGCTTGCTACATCGGTAACGGCGTGGTGCTGTCGGTGCCCGACCTGCTGCGCGAAATCGACAAGCTCGAAGCCGCCGGCGTGGAAGTCTGCTCGCGCCTGAAGGTGTCGGACGCCTGTCCGCTGATCCTGCCGTATCACGTGGCGCTGGACGTGGCGCGTGAAGCGGCCCGTGGCGTGGACAAGATCGGCACCACCGGCAAGGGCATCGGCCCGGCCTACGAAGACAAGGTGGCCCGTCGCGCCATCCGCGTGGCTGACCTGCTGAACGAAAAGCGCTTTGCCGAAAAGCTGCTGGCCAACCTGGACTACCACAACTTCGTGCTGACCCACTACCTGAAGACCCAGCCGGTGGACTACCAGAAGACCCTGGACGATGCCCTGGCCAACGTGCCGCGCATCAAGCCCATGGTCACCGACGTCTCCAGCGACCTGTACGCCATCCACAAGGCCGGCGGCAAGATCCTGTTCGAAGGCGCGCAAGGCAGCCTGCTGGACGTGGACCATGGCACCTATCCGTTCGTCACCTCCAGCAACTGCGTGGCCGGCAATGCCGCCGCCGGTGCGGGCGTGGGTCCGGGCATGCTGCACTACATCATGGGCATCACCAAGGCCTACACCACCCGCGTCGGTTCGGGCCCGTTCCCGGCTGAACTGCCGACGGACGCCGGCACCGGCAAGCACCTGGCGTCGGTCGGTCATGAATTCGGTACCGTGACCGGCCGTGCGCGCCGTTGCGGCTGGTTCGATGCTGCGCTGCTGAAGCGCTCGGTGCAGATCAATGGCGTCTCCGGCATGTGCCTGACCAAGCTGGACGTGCTCGATGGCCTGGAGTCGCTGAAGCTGTGCACCGGCTACAAGCTCAACGGCAAGACCGTGGACATCTTCCCGGTCGGCGCTGAAGAAGCCGCTGCCTGCGAGCCGATCTACGAAGAAATGCCCGGCTGGTCCGAGACCACCGTCGGCGCCAAGACGCTGGACGCTCTGCCGGCCAACGCCCGCGCTTACATCAAGCGCATCGAGGAACTGGTGGGCGTGCCCATCGACATGATCTCCACCGGCCCGGACCGCGAAGAGACCATCGTCCTGCGCCATCCGTTCAAGTAATTCACCACGCAATCGCCCGCAAGGGCACAAGGCACTACGAAGCAATCAACAATATGAAGATCTCTGACGACAAAGACCTCTGGGTCTCCTGGGACGACTACAACCGCCTGATCGAACGACTGGCATTGAAGGTCTACGAATCCGGCTACCAGTTCGACCAGGTGCTGTGCCTGGCGCGCGGCGGCCTGCGCCCGGGTGACGTGATGTCGCGCATTTTCGATGTCCCGCTGGCCATTCTCTCGACCAGCTCCTACCGGGAAGCGGCCGGCACCATCCGCAGCTCCCTGGACATCGCCAAGTACATCACCATCACCAAGGGAACCCTGGGTGGCCGCATCCTGCTGGTGGACGACCTGGTTGATTCCGGCGTCACCCTGCAGAAGGTGATGGTCCACCTGAAGGAGCATTACCCGTCCGTCACCGAGATCAAGAGTGCCGTCCTTTGGTGGAAGGCCTGCTCGGTCGTGGAACCCGATTTCCACATCGACTACCTGCCGACCAATCCCTGGATTCACCAGCCGTTCGAAGAATATGACGGCCTGGGCCCGCATCAGCTGGCGGCCTGGATCAAGAAGGGTGCCTGATCGTTCGCTTTGGTTTGATTGAAGCTGATGTCAGACGTGAAAAGAGCTTGCCGCGGCAAGCTCTTTTTTTCGTCTGTTGATGACCGGTGCAACGCTTCAGGACCACGGAATGATCTTGCGTTCCTTGAAGGTATCGAAGAGTTGATAGAACATCTGCTCCGTCTCCACATACTCGTGAAAGCCCAGGCGCCGGGCCTTGCTGCCATCGCCGAACATGTCGTAGTCCCACGAGAACACGAAGTCGGCAAATTCCCATGCCGACAGTGAAGCATAAGGATGCTGCTTCAAGCCATGTGCTGTGACGATCCTTTCCCACAACGGCGCCTTGTCCGCCATTACCTCGGCCAGTTTCAGCGGCAGCGGCGTGCCCACTTCCATGCCGAAATAACGGGCGATCTTCGGCCACATCTCGCTCCAGCGGAACAGGTCGCCATTGCCGATGTTGAAGGCCTGGTTGGCAGCCGCTTCGGTGGTGGCGGCCCAAACGGTGCCCTTGGCCAGCAGGCGGGCATCGGTCATTTCGACCAGCTTGTCGTAAGCCCCCGGTTTGGCGGGAAAGCGCAGCGGCAGCCCCAGCGCCTTGCTCATGCAGGCATACAGCGCGATGGCCAGCGCCAGGTTCATCGGGTTGCCCAGGGCCGCGCCGCCCACGACCGCCGGACGCGGTGCCGACCAGCTCCAGCAGCGGCCTGACTCGACGCGCCGCTGTTCCAGCCAGCGCTGCTGGTCGAACATGAACTCGGGCGGCATGAACTGCGCATCGCTTTCACGCGCCGGCGTCTTGAAGGGGCCAAGATGACCGCCATAGACTTTGTAGCCCTGCATCAGGCTGATATGGCGCAAGCCGGGCGCGTGGGCTTCCACCGTCTGCACCGTGTTCTGCAGCATGGCCAGGTTGGGGGCCACCAGTTCGCTCCAGCTGGGGCGATGCTGATAGGCTGCATAGAACACGTGGGTGACCTGTTCCAGCGGGGCCAGCTGGCGTCTGGCATCGCTGGCATCGAGCAGATCCACGGAAACGTGGCGCAGTCGTTCCTGCTTGCGGTGCTCGCCACCCCGGCGCGACAGGCCGATCACCTCCCACTGCGGCAGGGACAGCAGGTGTTCGATCAGCTGGCTGCCGATCACGCCGTGGGCGCCCACTACCAGGGCGGTCTGGCGCTGCGGCGGGGAAGTGCTTGGGGTCTGGGTCATGGCGGGCTCCGTCAATCAGATGGGGGTAGTCCGTTCGGTACGGGTCAGCGCGGCCGGTCGTGCATCCATCTTCCAGCTCACCAGGGCCACGGCAATCCCTGCCAGCGGCAGCAGCGCCGCCACGTAAGGCACCGCATGCAGGCCCGGCCCATGATCGATGGTCACGCCACCCAGCCAGGCACCCGCAGCATTGCCCAGGTTGAAGGCCGCGATATTGGCCGAGGAGGCCAGGTTGGGCGCACCGGTCGCCTTTTCCAGCACGCGCATTTGCAGTGGCGGCACGGTGGCGAAGGCCGCCATGCCCATCAGGCCCACGCCGATGATGGCGGCGATCTTGTTTTCATTGGTGAGCCCGAACAGCACCAATACCACCGCCAGCAGCACCAGGCTGCCCAGCAGGGTGGCCATGAGCTTGCGGTCGGCCAGCTTGCCGCCGGCCAGGTTGCCGATCACCAGTCCCAGGCCGAACAGCAGCAGGATGGGCGAGACCGCCGAGGCCGGGAAACCGCTGATGTCAGTCAGGATCGGGGCGATGTAGGTGAAGGCCGCGAACACGCCGCCAAAGCCCAACACCGTCATCAACAGCCCCAGCATGACCTGCGGACGCATGAGCACGCGCACTTCCTTGCCGAAGTCAGCTTCTTCACCGCCTTGCGAGCGCGGCACCAGCACGGCGGTCGCAGCCAGCGCGATCACGCCGATGACGGTGACGGCCCAGAAGGTGGCGCGCCAGCCATAGATCTGACCCAGCCAGGTGCCGAAGGGCACGCCCAGCACGTTGGCCACCGTCAGGCCGGTAAACATCAGGGCGATGGCCGAGGCCTGCTTCTCCTTGGGGACCAGGCTGGTGGCCACCACCGAGCCGACACCGAAGAAGGCGCCATGGGCGAAGGAGGCCACCACGCGCCCGATCATCAGCGTGGCATAGCCCGGCGCGATGGCACAGGCCAGGTTGCCGATGACGAAAACCACCATCAAGGCGATCAGCAAGGTCTTGCGCGGCAGGCGTCCGGTGGTGGCCGTGACCAGCGGGGCGCCCACGAACACGCCCAGCGCATAACCGGTCACCAGCAGACCGGTCGAAGAGAGGCTCACGCTCAGGTTGGTCGCTACTTCCGGCAGCAGGCCCATGATGACGAACTCGGTAGTCCCGATGGCGAATGCGCTGATGGTCAGCGCCCAAAGTGCAATTGGCATGGCAATCCTTCCAGAATGAGGAGTAATGAGGGTTTCCGGCTGCCGAACCCGAAATAGAGTCGCAGCGATGTGAAGGATTGTGCGCGCAGTCTTTGTTGAGAAAAATGCCGTTACAATCAAAGAATATTTGATCCGGAGTCAACAATGAGCATTCAGTCCGAGGAATTGCGCAACTTCGTCGCGGTCGTGGAGGCCGGCACGCTCTCGGCTGCGGCCGAAGTGCTGGAGCAGACCACGTCCGGGGTGAGCCGCGCGCTGTCGCGGCTGGAGGAGAAGCTGGGCGCGAGCCTGCTGACCCGCACCACGCGCCGTATGGAGCTGACCGAAGAGGGCGAAGCCTTCCTCGAGCAGGCGCGCGCCATTCTGGCCGCCATGGAGCAGGCCGAAGACACGGTGCGCATGCGCACGCGCAAGCCGGTCGGGAAGTTGCGCGTGGATGCGGCCGTGCCTTTCATGCTGCACTGTGTGGTGCCGCATGTGGGCGCTTTCCGCGCCGCCTATCCGGAGATCGAACTGGAGCTGACCACCAATGACCGCTTCATCGACCTGGTGGAGCAGCGCGCCGACATCGCCATCCGCATCGGCGAGCTGCAGGATTCCACCCTGCATGCGCGGCCGCTGAGTTCAGCGCGCCTGAACATCGTCGCCAGTCCCGATTACCTGGCCCGCTCCGGCGCGCCGGAGTCGGTAGAAGCGCTGGAGCAGCATCAGCTGATCGGTTTTTCTCAGCCCGACAGCCTCAATCACTGGCCGCTGCGCCACACTGCGGGAGACCGCTATCAGGTGCGTCCGGCGATTCGCGCCTCGAGCGGCGAGACCATTCGTCACCTGGCGCTGCAGGGGCAGGGCATTGCCTGCCTGTCCGACTTCATGACCGCGGCCGACCTGGCGGCAGGCCGCCTGGTGCGCCTGCTGGATCATTACGATAGCGGCTTCCGCCAAAAGATCTCGGCGGTGTACTACCACAACACCCAGCTATCGCGCCGGATCAGCTGTTTTCTGGATTTTTTGCAATGCAAGCTGTAAATCGGAAACGTTTTGCCGTTATTCCAGTCTGAGCGCCAGCACTGCCGCAAGGGGGAAGGATCCTGTGGCTGTCATCACGACAAGATTGATCCGGAGAGAACAAGATGAAGCACACGGAAAACGGCATGGCCACAGGCCGTCCATCGATCGCGGCGATGTGCCGCGCACCGCTGCAAGGGCTGCTGCTGGCCGGAGCGGCCTTGCTCAGCCTCGGCACGGCCACGGTGCTCACCGCACCGGCTGCGCATGCGGCCAATGCCAGCGTGCTGTCCTTTTCGCCGCAGGGCGAAGTGCAGCGCATCCGCCAGGTGCGCGCGCGCTTCTCGGAATCGATGGTCAAGTTCGGCGACCCCAAGGCGGCCTCGCCCTTTGATGCCGATTGCGCCATCAGCGGCACGGCACGCTGGGCCGATGACAAGAACTGGGTCTACGACTTCGAACGCGACTTGCCACCCGGTACCCGCTGCAGTTTCAATTTGCGCGCGGATGCCCGTTCCGTCGCCGGCAACACGGTCAGCGGCAAGACGCGCTTCCAGTTCAGTACCGGCGGCCCGGCGGTGAGCCGCGTCGAACCCTACAGCGGCGCACAGATTGCGGAAGACCAGGCCTTCATCCTGTTCCAGAACGGGCCGGCCACCGAGGCTACGGTTCGCGACCACCTGTATTGCGAAGCCGAAGGCATCAATGAGCGCATTCCCACCAAGGCCGTCGGCGACGCTGATCGCAAGGCCTTGCTGCAGCAGTTCGCCAAGGGCTCCGACCCGGCGTCGGTCACCATCGTGCAGTGCCAGCAGCGCCTGCCCAACGAGGCGCACGTGAAGCTGGTCTGGGATCGTGGCATTGCCGCTGCCAATGCGCCTTCCATCGTGACCTCCAAGCCGCAGGTCTTCAATTTCCAGGTGCGCAGCGAATTCGCCGCCAGCCTCTCGTGCCAGCGCGAGAATGCCAACGCTGCCTGCTCGCCCATCCTGCCGGTCATCTTGTCGTTCTCGGCCCCGGTGCCGCGCAAGCTGGCAGAGCAGGTGGTGATGAATGCCACCACCGGCAAGATCAAGCCCACGCTGGAAGGAGACAAGGACGAAGCCGTGCGAGAGCTGCGCTTCAAGCCGCCGTTCCCGGAGAAATCCGACTTCACCATCAGCCTGCCTTCCGGCTTCAAGGATGAAGATGGGCGCACCCTGGCCAATGCAGGGGCCTTCCCGCTGAAATCGGCGCTGGCGGATTTCCCGCCGCTGGCCAAATTCCCGGCCGCCCCCTTTGGCATCATCGAGCTCAACGCTGATCCCACACTGCCGGTCACACTGCGCCGCGTGGAAGCCGGGCTGCTGGTGCGTGGCAAGGACGGCCGCGCCATGCCAGGCCAGGTCGCCGACCTGAAGGTCGATGGCGACAAGGCCGTCATCGCCTGGCTCACGCGCCTGAACAAGTATCACGAGAAGTGGGGCGATCCGAAGAAGGTGGATACGCGCAGCGTCAGCCTGCTGGCCAAGGAACCCGGTGCGAAGAAACTCGATCTTCCCGCACAGAAGGACGCGAAGGAGGGCGAATGGCCCTTTGAAGTGATCGGCATTCCCCTGAAGGATCCGGGCTTCTACGTGGTAGAACTGGAATCCCAGAAGCTGGGCGCGTCGCTGCTGGGCAAGCCGCGGCCGATGTATGTGCGCACCAGCGCGCTGGTGACCAACCTGTCGGTGCACGTCAAGCTGGGCCGCGCCAATGGCGCCGTCTGGGTAACCCGGCTGGACGATGCCAAACCGGTAGCAGATGCCGAGATCCGCGTCTCCAATTGCGACGGCACCCAGCTCTGGCAGGGCAAGACCAACGCCAGCGGCGTGGCCATGATGCCGGTGCTGGAAGATGCCTGCGTGAACCGCGGCTACAGCGCGGAGAACGCCGACAAGATCAGCGGCCTCTTCGTGAGCGCGCGCAAGACCGACGAGAAGGGCCGCCAGGACATGGCCTTTGCGCTGACCTCGTGGAATGAAGGCATCGAATCCTGGCGCTTCAATTTGCCGACCGACATGGACAAGTCGGCCACCACCCGCGCCACTACCATCTTCGACCGCACCCTGTTCCGTGCCGGCGAGACGGTCTCGATGAAGCACGTGATCCGCACCGAGACCATGCAGGGCTTCGGCCTCATGCGCAAGGAAGACCTGCCTACGCGGGTGCGCATCAGCCATCTCGGTAGCGGCCAGCAATACCAGTTCGCGCTGAACTGGCGCGGCAACAAGAGCGCTGAGACCAGTTTCACCCTGCCCAAGGAAGCCAAGCTGGGCAGCTACGAGGTCGTGCTCGACCAGGGCACGGTCGATCCCGCTGCCAGCAGCAATGCCAATGGCCAATCCGATGACGGCGACAATGAAGCAGGCTATGGCCGAGGCACCTATGTGACCGGCAGCTTCCGCGTCGAGGAATTCCGCCTGCCCCTGATGCAGGGACGCATTACGCCGCCCAAGGGTGCGCAAGTGGCCATCAAGGAACTGCCGCTGGATCTTCAACTGAACTACATCAATGGCGGTGCCGCCGCCAACCAGGCGGTGCAGGTGTCGTCGCTGTTGCGGTCACGTTCGGTCAACATCGCTGGCTACGACGGATTCTCCTTCGATGCGCCGCGTAATGACGATGACAGCAATGCTGATGACCAGAAGATCGTCGCCGACAAGCTCGCCGTCACGCTCGACAAGAACGGTGCCGGCCGCGCCGTCATCGGCAAGCTGCCCGCGCTGCAGCGCCCGCAGGAACTGCTCACCGAGATGACCTACAGCGATCCCAATGGCGAAGTGCAGACCATCTCCAACGTCACGCCCTTGTGGCCGTCGGCGGTGGTGGTGGGCCTGCGCACCGGCAACTGGGTTTCGGTGAAGAAGAAGCTCACGCTGACCGCCGTCACGCTCAATACTGCAGGCCAGCCGCAGGCCGGTGTGCCGGTGGAAATCCGTGGCCTGGCCCGCAAGACCAATTCGCACCGCAAGCGCATGGTCGGCGGCTTCTACGCTTATGAAAACGACGAGAGCAAGCAGGACCTCGGCAAGCTTTGCTCTGGCAAGAGCGACCAGCACGGCATGTTCAACTGCGATACCGAATTGTCCGAAGCGGGCAATGTAGAGCTGATTGCCAGCGCCAAGGATGGCAATGGCAATGCGGCTGCCGCCCGTTCCTCGGTGTGGGTCACCGGACGCGGCGAAGTCTGGTTCGATGGCGAGAACCAGGACCGCATCGACATCCTGCCCGAGAAAAAGAATTACCAGCCCGGCGAGACCGCCAACTTCCAGGTCCGCATGCCGTTCCGCTACGCTACCGCGCTGGTCGCGGTGGAGCGTGAAGGCGTGATCGATACGCGCGTGGTGCAGCTGTCCGGCCAGGACCCCACCATCAGCGTACCGATGAAGGCCGAGTATGGTCCCAACGTGTATGTGTCGGTGTTGGCCGTGCGCGGCCGCATGCGCGCGGTGCCGTGGTATTCCTTCTTCATCTGGGGCTGGAAGGAACCGATCAACTGGTGGCATGAATTCCGCGAATACCAGGGACCGGGCCCCATCGTCGATCTTTCCAAGCCGGCCTGGAAATTCGGCATCGCCGAAGTCAACGTGGGTGATGCGGGCCATCGCCTGCAAGTGGCCGTCAGCACCGACAAGCCGGCTTATCCCATCCGCGCCACGGCCAAGGTCCAAGTGCAAGTGAAACTGCCCAACGGCAAGCCCGCCGCCGGTGGTGAATTCGCCCTGGCCGCCGTCGATGAAGCACTGCTGGAACTGCAACCCAATGGCAGCTGGGATGTGCTGCGCGCCATGCTGCAACGTCGCAGCTACGGCGTCGAAACATCAACGGCCCAGATGCAGGTGGTCGGCAAGCGCCACTACGGCAAGAAGGCCACGCCTGCTGGCGGGGGCGGTGGCCGTGCGCCCACGCGTGAACTGTTCGATACCTTGCTGGTATGGAAGCCCAATGTCACGCTGGATGCAGACGGCAGGGCACAGCTGGATGTGCCGCTCAATGATGCGCTGACTTCCTTCCGTATCGTCGCCATCGCCGAGAATGGCATCAGCGATTTCGGCACCGGCAGCATCAGCATCCGCTCCACGCAGGATGTGCAGGTCATCTCCGGCCTGCCGCCGCTGGTGCGCGAGGGCGACAACTTCAACGGCAGCGTCACCGTACGCAATACCACCACGCACGATATGACGATCAAGGTCGCCGCGCGTGCGCAAGGTGGTACTACGGCGAGCACGCTGACTCTGCCGGAACGTGAGGTGAAGATTGCAGCCGGACAGTCTGCCGAAGTCATGTGGCCGGTGCAGACGCCGGAAGGCATCAACCAGCTGGCCTGGGAAATCAGCGCCCAGGAGCAGGGCGGACAGAAAGCGCGAGACGCCATGAAGTTCACCCAGCGCGTCGTGCCGGCCGTGCCGGTCACGGTGCAGCAGGCCACGCTGTTCCAGCTGGACAAGAGTGCCGCCATCAATGTCGCGCGACCCGCCGACAGCCTGCCGGGACGCGGCGGCCTGGCGCTCTCGCTCAAGCCCAGCCTGGCCGGTGGCAGCGATGCGCTCACGCGTTACTTCGTCAACTATCCCTTCGCCTGCCTGGAGCAGAAGACGTCCAAGGCCATCGGCCTGCGCGATGAAGCGGCATGGCAGAAGATCGTGGCCGACCTGCCGACCTATCTGGATGGCGATGGCCTGGCGTATTACTTCCCGCCTGGCGACAGTGGCGCGCGCCGCGGCAGCGATACGCTGACGGCCTATCTGCTGGCGGCCACCAACGAAGCCGGCTATGCCATCCCGCAAGCCAGCCGCGACAAGATGCTGGATGGCCTCGCGGCCTTCGTGGAGGGCAAGGTGATGCGCGATTTCTGGTCGCCGCAAAAGGATCTGGACGTGCGCAAGCTGGCCGCCCTGGAAGCGCTGTCGCGCTACAACCGTGTGCAACCCGCGATGCTGGGTTCGATCCAGATCAATCCCAACGTCTGGCCCACCTCGGGCCTGCTGGACTGGATCGGCATCCTGCAGCGCGTCTCTGCCATCCCCGAGCGCGACAAGAAGCTGGAGCAAGCCGACCAGATCCTGCGCGCCCGCCTGAACTTCCAGGGCACGCGCATGGGCTTCTCCAATGAAGAGGGCGATTACTGGTGGTGGCTCATGAGCAGCGCCGATGCCAATGCCAACCGCCTGATCCTGCTGGAGCTGAACAACCCGGCCTGGCGCGAGGACATGCCGCGCCTGATCGCCGGTGCCATCGGCCGCCAGCAGCGCGGTCACTGGAGTACCACCACGGCCAACGTCTGGGGCAGCCTGGCGCTGGAGAAATTCGCTCGCAAGTTCGAATCCGAACCTGTTACCGGCACCACCCGTGCCACGCTGGAGCAGAACGGCACCAGCACCGCCACCCAGAGCCTGGCCTGGAGCGGTGCCGCCAACGGCGGCAAGCTGCAGCTGCCCTGGCCGGAAGGCAGTGCGCAGGGTGGCAGCGTGCGCCTGACGCAAGAGGGCAACGGCAAGCCCTGGGTGACCTTGCAGAGCCTGGCAGCGGTCCCCTTGAAGCAGCCTTTTGCGGCCGGCTATCGCATCACCCGCAAGGTCGAGGCCATCGAGCAGAAGCAGGCCGGTGTATATACACGCGGCGACGTGCTGCGGGTGACGCTGGACATCGACGCGCAAGCCGAGATGACCTGGGTCGTGGTCAGTGATCCGGTGCCGGGCGGTGCGACCCTGCTGGGCTCCGGCCTGGGCCGCGACTCGGCCATTGCGCAGGGCAAGCAGGAGGCCCCGCGTGACCGTGGCATGGGCTCGCTGGCCTATGAAGAGCGCAGCTTCGAAGCCTATCGCGCGTATTACGAGGCCATGCCCAAGGGCCGCACCAGCATCAACTACACGGTGCGCCTGAACAATGCGGGTGAATTCAATCTGCCGCCCACACGCGTGGAAGCGATGTATGCGCCGGAAATGTTCGGTGAAGTCCCCAATGGCAAGCTGGTCGTGAAGGCGGCGCAGTGATGCGCATGACCGCAGGCCCCCTCCGGCCCGGCGCGCTGGTTTCGATCAGCGCGCTGGTGCTGGCTCTGCTGATGCCCACCGCAGCCAATGCCGTGCCATCGTTCAACGAAGTACAGCGCAACTTCCTGCCCTCGGAAGCCAGCCTGCTGGACCGCAACGGTGAGCTGTTGCAGCGCATGCGCGTGAACATGGACGAGCGCAAATTGTCCTGGGTCAAACTGGAAGACGTATCCCCGGCGCTGCGGCATGCCCTGGTGGCCTCCGAGGACCGGCGTTTCTACCAGCACAGCGGCATCGACTGGAGCGCTGTAGCTGCCTCGGCCTGGGGCAACCTGTGGAATACGAAGACACGCGGTGCCTCCACCATCACGATGCAACTGGCGGGTTTGATCTATGACGATCTGCGCCGCAAGTCCGGCGTGCGTTCGCTCACGCAGAAAGTATCGCAGGCGTGGATTGCACAATCGCTGGAGCGCAACTGGCGCAAGGACCAGATCCTGGAAGCCTATCTCAACCTGGTAGCCTTCCGGGGCGAGCTGGTAGGCGTGCATGCGCTGTCGCGCGTGATGTTCGGCAAGCATCCGAGCGGACTCGACCAGGGCGAGGCGGCCATCGCGGTCGCGTTGATCCGTGCGCCCAATGCGACGCCGCGCCGCGTGACCGAACGCGCCTGCGCCATTCTCAAGGAAGAGGGCGCAGGCGAGCAGTGCAGCGGCATGGATGGCCGCACCGAGCTGGCGTTGGCGCGCGTGTCGGCCAAGCGTGATTTGCCGGGGACGAGTGATTCACCGCAGCTGGCGCCGCATCTGGCCCGCAAGCTGTTGAATGCGCCCGGACAGCAATTGCGGTCCACGCTGGATGCGCCCTTGCAGCGCTTTGCCACGCAAGCCCTGCGTCATCAACTGGCCGGACTGGCCGAGCGCAACATCGAGGATGGTGCCGTCATCGTCATCGACAATGCCACCGGCGAGGTACTGGCCTGGGTCGGTTCCAGCGGCCCGCTGTCGGCAGCCGCCAATGTGGATGGGGTGGTGGCGCAGCGACAGGCGGGCTCGACGCTCAAGCCTTTCCTCTACGAACTGGCCATCGAAAAGAAATGGCTGACGGCCGCGTCCCTGCTGGATGACTCACCCGTCAACCTCGCCACCTCGGCCGGGCTCTACATTCCGCAGAACTACGACAAGCAATACAAGGGACTGGTCAGCCTGCGCACGTCGCTGGGTTCCTCGCTCAATATCCCTGCCGTGCGCACGCTGGTGATGGTCACGCCCGAGCGCTTCTTCCGTCGCTTGCAGGCGCTGGGTTTCAACCTGCGCGAGAGCGGTGATTATTACGGCTACAGCCTCGCGCTGGGCAGCGCCGACGTCACGCTGGCCAATCTGGCCAATGCCTATCGCGTGCTGGCCAATCAAGGCCGCTACACACCCTTGCGCACCCGGCTCGATGAAGCGCGCACGCCAGCGCGTACCACGCAGGTGATGGACGCCGATGCCGCCTACATCGTCGGCGACATCCTCTCCGACCGCAGTGCGCGCGCGCGCACCTTCGGCCTGGAGAATGCGCTGTCCACCCGTATCTGGACGGCGGTCAAGACCGGTACTTCAAAGGACATGCGCGACAACTGGTGTGTCGGCTATTCCTCGCGTTATACCGTAGGGGTATGGGTCGGAAACGCTTCTGGCGCGCCGATGTGGGACGTGTCCGGCGTGACCGGTGCGGCACCGGTGTGGCAGGAGGTCATGCAATATCTGCATGAACGAGGCCGCAGCGGCGGACGCGATGCGGGCAACGGCCCGCCCGCAAAACCGGCCGGCGTGCAGGCGCAGATGATCCGTTACGAGCAGGATGTGGAAGCGGCGCGCACCGAATATTTTTTACCGGGCACCGGCCAGGCCGAGATCCGCCTGGCGCATGCGCGCGATATTCGTCCCGCCATCACTTATCCCACCACAGGCATGCTCGCTGCGCTGGACCCCGATATCCCGCCGGCGCGTCAGCGCATCCGCTTCCGCGCGCAGGGCGCGCCTGCGGGCAGCCGCTGGATGCTCGATGGCAAGCTGATGCCGCAGGAGGTCATGCGGGCGGGCAGGGTACAGGCGCAGAAGGTGGCGGCCAACTTTACGGCCGCTGGGGAAGAAGCCTTGGACTTCGACTGGATGCCCTGGCCCGGCAAGCATGTGCTGGTGCTGCAGGACAAGCAGGGCAAGGCGCTCGATAGCGTGCGCTTCGAGGTGCGGGGAGCGGTAGTGCGCAATGAACCCAAGACAGGCGGGACGGCACGCAAATAAAGCGCACGGCGGCACCCTGCACAGATGGCAGCAGGCGCATTGCTAGCGCTTGCTGCCGCGCTTGCCGGTCTGCAGCAGTTCGCGCATTGCCTGCAAAGGCAGTTCGCGGCTGCGGCCTCGGCGTAGCACCAGGGAAAACTGCGACTGGTAGCCAAACTCGGACGGCAGCAAGACTTTCAATCGTCCTTGCTCCACCCAAGACTGCGCATAGTGCTCCGGCAGATAGCCGATGTAGCGGCCCGAGAGGATCAGGATCAACTGCGCTTCCATGCTTTCCACCGTGGCCACGCTGCGCTTGAAACCGTGCCGGCTCAGCTCGGTCTGGCTCCAGTAACTGCGGCTGACCACGCTCATTTCCGAGACGGCCGAGGCGCGCAGGTTGCGCTGCTGGAAGCAGGGGTGCCGGTCGCTGCAATACAGCCACTGCTGCTCGCGGTAGAGCGGCTGATAGATCAGGCCATTGGCCTTGGCGGGGAAAAAGCCCACCGCGATGTCGAGTTCATTGTCCAGCAAGCCCTTCTGCAGTTCGTAGGGGCTGCGGATGAGCAGGTTCAGGTGCATGCCCGGAAACTTGCTGGAAAACATTCCGATCGCCTCCGCCATCGGCAGGGAGGGATCGGTCACCGTCGTATCGAGCACCCCTATCGTCAGCGTGCCGCCCAGTTCGCCCTTGAGCGACTGGGCATAGCGTTCGAAACTGTCCACCTCCCCCAGCACACGCAGCGTTTCCGAGAGCAGCAGTTCTCCCTTGTCCGTGAGCGCGAAACCACCCCGTCCACGCCGGCAGACGGTAAAGCCGACATCACTCTCCAACTGGGCCATGTAGGTGCTGATGGCCGAGGTCGTCAGGTTCAGCTCCTGCTGGGCCCGGGCGAATCCCTGGTGGCGGACCACTGCGGCGAATATGCGCAGCAACTTGAAATCGATGCCTGGGGTCATGGATAAATCGTCTTTGCATGGAGGAGGGCGCGCGTTCAGTGCCCGAAATCAGTTTCGAATTCTAACAACTTATTATTTGATTACAGCTATCTTTTGAGAACTATCGGCCATTGTATATTCGCTTCGTCGCAGCCTGCTGTTGCTGCCAGAACAAGGGTGATACGCAATGTCCAAAGTCTTCCACCAGCCCCAAAGCGGCAACGACATGCCGCGCTTTGCCGGCCGTTCGACCATGATGCGCCTGCCCGCGATGGACAGCGCCGAGGGACTGGATGCGGCCTTCATCGGCGTGCCGCTCGATATCGGCACCTCCCTGCGCGCCGGGACCCGCTTCGGTCCGCGCCAGATCCGCGCGGAATCGGTGATGATCCGCCCCTACAACATGGCCACCGGTGCCGCGCCCTTCGATTCCCTGTCGGTGGCTGACATCGGCGATGTCGCCATCAATACCTACAACCTGCTCGAATCGGTGCGCGTCATCGAAGAAGCGTATGAGGAGTTGATGGCGTATCCGGTCATTCCGCTCACGCTCGGCGGCGACCACACCATCACCTTGCCTATCCTGCGCGCCATTGCACGCAAGCACGGCCCGGTGGGCCTGGTGCACGTCGATGCCCATACCGATACCAATGACGACATGTTCGGCGAGAAGATCGCCCATGGCACCACCTTCCGCCGCGCCGTAGAAGAGGGCTTGCTCGACTGCAAGCGGGTGGTGCAGATCGGACAGCGTGCGCAGGGCTACGCCAGCGGCGACTTCCAGTGGGGCGTGGACCAGGGTTTCCGCCTGGTGCAGGCCGAGCAATGCTGGCATCGTTCGCTGGCGCCGCTGATGGAAGAAGTACGCGCCCAGATCGGCGCCGGCCCGGTCTACCTGAGCTTCGACATCGACGGCATCGACCCGGCCTGGGCACCCGGCACCGGTACCCCCGAAGTGGGCGGGCTGACTTCCATCCAGGCCCTGGAAATCGTGCGTGGCTGCCGTGGCATGAACCTCGTGGGCTGTGATCTGGTGGAGGTCTCGCCTCCCTATGACTTGAGCGGCAATACCTCGCAGCTGGGCGCGAACCTGCTCTACGAAATGCTGTGTGTGCTGCCCGGCGTGACCTACCGCTGAGAGGCCGGCCATGGAGCTGAAGATCTTTCGCAGCGGCTGGGGCATGCAAGAACCCTGGAGCCGCTGCGTGGCCGAACTGCGCGAGGCCGGCTGCAGCGGCCTGGAAGCGCGCCTGCCGATGGCGCTGCAGGAGCGGCGCGCATTGCGCGACCGCCTGCAGGCCGAGGCGCTGGATTACATCGCCATCGTCTTCAGTGGCGTGGACGTCGTTCCGCGCCAGGCCGACCGGCCGGAGGTGCATTTGCAGCACCTGGCGCGCGCCTTCGATGCGGCGGCGGAACTGCAGCCCCGTTTCGTGAACCTGCTGGCCGGCAACGACCGCTGGCCCCTGACGGAACAAGTCGATTTCCTGGGACGGGCGCAGGCCCTGGCCGATGATGCGGGCGTGCCTTGCAGCTTCGAAACCCATCGCGCCAGTTCGTTCTACAGTCCCTGGATCACACTGGACATCGTGCGCCAGCTGCCCCGGCTGCGCTACACCGCCGACATCAGCCACTGGGTCGTGGTCTGCGAGCGCTTGCTGGATGACCCGCTGGATGACCTCACGCCCTTCCTTGAGCGTGTACAACATGTACAGGCGCGCGTGGGCTATGCGCAGGGGCCGCAGGTCCCGGATCCGGCCGCGCCCGAATATGCGCCCGAGCTGGCGTTTCATCAGCGCATCTGGGAGACGATCTGGTCTTTCCAGCACGCCAGCGGCTATGCCACCAGCACGCTCACGCCGGAGTTCGGTCCGGACGGCTACCTGCATCTGCTGCCCTATACCCGCAGCCCCGTGGCTGACCTGTGGCAACTCAATCGTTGGATGGCGCAGCAGGAGCGCGCGCATTTTGCACGCTGGTCACAACAGCATGGCATCGGTTCTTCGTCATCAACGCAGTCGTCTTCTACCGCAGGAGTTTGAACATGCATACCGGACAGCGCAATTTCACGGCCTTGCCCGTGATCGATATCAGCGGCCTTTATCGCGACGAGCCGGCACTGCGCCAAGCGGTTGCCGACCAGCTGGGTGCGGCGGCGCGCGAGGTCGGATTTTTCTACATCACCGGCCACAGGATCGATCCGCAGTTGATCGCCGGCCTGCGCGAGGCCAGCCGCGCGCTGTTTGCGCAGCCGATGCCGTGGAAGATGCGCTATTACATCGGCGATGCCTGGGGCCACAAGGGCTATGTGCCCGAGGGCGAAGAGGTCTATTCCAAGGGCCGGCCCGATCACAAGGAAGCCTTCGACATCGGTTTCGAGGTGCCGGATGATCATCCGCTGGTACTGGCCGGCACGCCCCTGATCGGCAACAACAAATGGCCCGAGCTGCCGGGTTTCAAGGAGGCCGTCTCCCGATATTACGAGGCGGTGTTCGCGCTTGGCCGCACCTTGTTCCGTGGCTTTGCGCTGGCGCTGGGCCAGCCCGAGGATGCCTTCGAGTCCCTGGTGACCTGTCCGCCCTCGAAGCTGCGGCTGATTCATTATCCGGTCGACCTGGAAGCGGTCGATGCGCCCGGCATCGGTGCCCACACGGATTACGAATGCTTCACCCTGCTGCTGGCCGATCAGCCCGGCCTGGAAGTGATGAACGACCAGGGCGCCTGGATCGACGCGCCACCCTGTTCGGTGGCCGGCGAGGAAGCTTTCGTCATCAATATCGGCGACATGCTCGAAGTGATGACCGCGGGCGCCTTCCCCGCCACTTCGCACCGCGTGCGCAAGGTGCAGCAGGAACGCTATTCCTTCCCGCTGTTTTTCGCCTGCGACTATCACACGCGTATCCGGCCCTTGCCGCAGTTTGCCAGCGGATCTGAAGACGCGACCCGTTACGGTGAGCTGTCCATCGGAGAACACATGTATTCGCAGGCTCAGCAGACCTATACCTACCTCAAGCGCAAGGTGGAAGCAGGCGAGTTGGCGATGTCTGCGGACGCATTGAAGCCCGGCAGTTTTGGTTATACCCGGCCCCGGACGACGGCCGGTCATTGAGATCTCGTCCACATTTCTTTTTTAGCCCGCTTACAGAAGGAGTTCCGCGCCATGACCCACACCGCCCGCCGCATTTCGTTCAAGCGCAACCTGCTCACGCTGGCCCTGTCAGCCTTGCTGCCGGTAGCAGCGTCCGCGCAGACCATGGTCCCCGGCCAGCTCAAGGTCGGCATGGAAATCACCTACCCCCCTTTTGAATCCTGGCAGGGCGACAAGGTTGTCGGTTTCGATCCGGACATCGCCGAGATGCTGGGCCGGGAATTGAAGCTCAAGCCTTCCTTCATCGATACCAAGTTCCCCAGCCTGATCCTGGGCCTGGGCGGTGGTCAGTTCGATGCGATCATTTCCGGCATGTACATCACGCCCGAGCGCACTGCTCAGGCTGATGCCATTGCCTACGGCAAGACCGGTGCGGCCATCATGGTGGCCAAGGACGGCGGCGTCATGCCCAAGAGCGAAAACGACCTGTGCGGTCTCAAGGTCGGCCTGCAAGCAGGGACCAGCTGGGTCAACGCCTTGAAGAAACTCTCGGCCGAATACTGTGTGCCCCGGGGCAAGCCCGCCGTGGCCGTGAGCGAATTCCCGACCGCGCCGGAAGCCTCGCAGGCCCTGCTGTCGAAGAACATCCAGGCCCAGATGGAAATCGCCGGTGCCGCCAAGATGCTGGCCGAGCGCAGCAAGGGCCGCATCGTCATCAGTTCGCCGGCACTGGTGTATCCGCAGACGCTGGGCATCTACGTCAAGAAGGGCAATACCGTCCTGTACCACGCCTTGCAGAAAGCGTTGGCAGCAGGCCATGCCAGCGGGGAATACGCAGCCCTCATCAAGAAATACGATCTTGAGCCCGTGGCGGTAGCCAAGTAACGTCGACCTTGAACCACCGGGAGCTCTCGCATGGCATTGGATTGGTCGTATTTCTGGTCCCTCTTTTCAATGGGGATCTTCTGGCGCGCGTGTCTCACGGTGGTCGAACTGGGTTCGCTGGTGTGGGTACTGGGCATGGTGCTGGGCTTCTTGCTGGCCTGCGCCCGCACCTCCGGCACGCGCTGGATCAACTGGGCCGCCGGGCTGTATATCTGGCTCTTTCGCAGCCTGCCGCTGTTGGTCGTGGTGGTGGTGGTCTTCAACCTGCCGCAAATTTTTCCGCTGACCCGCGCCGTTGTCGGTGATCCCTTCTTTGCCGGGCTGGTGGCCATGGTGCTCACTGAGGCCGCCTACATGGCCGAGATTCACCGCGGCGGCCTGCAGTCGGTCGCCCGTGGCCAGCGCGAGGCCGGACGTGCGCTGGCCTTGAGCCTGTTCGGCACGATGCGGCTGATCGTCATTCCGCAGGCGTTCCGGATCGCCTTGCCCACGCTCATCAACGAATATGTCACCATCATCAAGCTCACCTCGCTGGTATCGGTGATTTCCCTGCCCGAGCTGCTGATGACGGGCCTGCGGCTGTATTCGCAGAATTTCCTGGTGATGGAAACCCTGCTTGGCGTGGCCGTGTATTACGTGTTGCTGGTGACGCTCTTCAGCACGCTGCTGGCTTGGTTCGAACGCCGGCTGGTTCTGCAGAAGCGCCGTCCCGCAACCCTGGTCGAGGCCGACTGCGCGGCCTTGCGCAAGCAGCTCGGCAGCTCGCCGGTCGCGCCGGCGGCCAGTCATGCTGCAGGCCAGCCGAGCGCATTGGAGCTGGTCAACATCCACAAAGCGTACGGACCGCATCAGGTGCTCAAAGGAGTGAACCTGAGCGTACGCAAGGGCGAGGTGATTTCCATCATCGGCCCCTCGGGTTCTGGCAAGACCTCGCTGATCCGCACCATCAATGCGCTGGAAAAGATCGACCAGGGCGAGATCATTCTCTTCGGTGAAGGCTATATCAGCGCCAATGCCTCGCTCGACAGCAGGCTGGTGCGCCATGGCATCGGCCGCATCGGGATGGTGTTCCAGGGATTCAACCTGTTCCCTCATCTGAGCGTGCTGGAGAACGTATTGCTGGCACCGCGTTACCATCACGAGGCGGCCGATCCGGCGCTGCGCCAGACCCGGGCCCTGCAACTGCTGGACAAGGTGGGCCTGCTGGCGCACCAGCACAAATACCCGCACCAGCTCTCCGGCGGCCAGCAGCAACGGGTGGCCATTGCCCGGGCGCTGGCCATGTCGCCTGACGTGATGCTGTTTGACGAACCGACCTCGGCACTGGACCCCGAACTGGTCGGCGAGGTCCTGAGGGTGATTCAGGATCTGGCCCAGGAGGGCATGACCATGGTGATCGTCACGCATGAGATGGACTTTGCGCTGACCATCTCGGACCGCGTGCTGTTCATGGAAAACGGCCTGGTCCAGCTGGATGCATCGCCCCAGCACATCCGCCAGGCAACGACTACCGACGCCGCGACGCTGCGCGTGCGCCGCTTCATGGGATTGGACGCTTGAGATGACGATGACTACTGACGAACTCATCCTGCGCCGCGACCTCGCCGCCGCTTATCGGCTGGCCGCGCTGTTCGGCTGGGACGACACGCTCTACACGCATTTCTCGGTACGGTTGCCGCGTGCAGCCCATGCCGCACCGGAGGATGACCGCTTCCTCATCAATCCCTTCGGGCTGATGTTCGATGAAGTGCGTGCCAGCGACCTGCTGGTGGTAGATCTGCAGGGTCGCGTGGTATCGGGCAAGGCTGATTACAACGTCGCCGGCTTCACCATCCACAGCGCCGTACACATGGCGCGCGAGGATGCCCATTGCGTGCTGCATACCCACACGCTGCCCGGCATGGCCGTGGCGGCCTGCGAGCAGGGGCTGCTGCAGCTCAACCAGATCAGTACCGAGTTCCATCAGCGGGTCGGCGTACATGCCTATGAGGGCGTGGCCTTCGATCTGGATGAACGCACGCGCATTCAACAATCGCTGGGCAACAACATCGCCTTGCTGTTGCGCCATCATGGCCTCCTCTCGGTGGGAGCCACGGTGGCCGATGCGTTCGCGATCATGTTCTACCTCAATCGCGCGTGCGAGATCCAGATGGCGGCTGCGCAAATGGCGACAGTCGCCGGACCGGTCACCGAGATTGCGACGCACTTGAGCCAGCACGCCTGCGAGCAGTTGCAAAGCGTCGAGCATGAGCGCCAGATCCTGTGGCAAGCCTGGCTGCGGCGCCTGGATCGACTGGATCCTTCCTACCGCGACTGAGGCCCACGCCATGCCGACCTTGTTGATTTGCAGCGCGACCGATGACCTCAGCGACCTGCACGCGGTGTTTCGTGAAGAGGCCGCGCGCCGCATGCCGGAGCTGCAAGTGCGGCTGTGGCCGGACCTGCCCGATGCGGGCGATGTGGAGGCGGTCGCCGGCTGGTATCCGCCGGCCGGGGTCATCGAGCGCTTGCCCAATCTGCGCCTGATTTCTTCCATTGCAGCCGGAGTCGATCATGTGCTCGGCGCTGCGCGGGCTCACCCTCTTGTGCCGGTGTGCCGCATCGTTGATCCCGCGCTGGCGGCAGGAATGGCCGAGTACGTCTTGTGGGCCGTGCTGTATTACCACCGCGCGCTGGACCAGGCGCTGCAGCAGCAGGTACAGCGTGTGTGGAAGATCCCGCCGCAAAAGCCGGCGCATCAGACCCATGTCGGCCTGATGGGGCTGGGTGCTCTGGGGAGCCATCTGGCCGGGGTGTTGCGAGGCCAGGGTTTCACTGTCAGTGGCTGGTCACGCTCCGTGCATCACATCGATGGGGTAAGCACCTATGCCGGTGACGATGCGCTTCATGCATTCCTGCAGGCACCCGATATCGTGGTCTGCCTCCTGCCGCTGACCGATGCCACCCGCAAGCTGCTGGGGCGCGACGTATTTGCGGCGATGAAGCCGGGTGCAGCGCTGGTGCATTGCGGCCGGGGAGAGCATCTGGTGGAGGAGGACCTGTTGATGGCACTGGAACGGCAGCATTTGCGCGGGGCGGTGCTGGATGTCTTTGCGCAGGAACCGTTGCCCGCATCAAACGCGTTGTGGTCGCACCCGCGCGTGGTGGTCACGCCGCATATGGCGTCGAGTGCGCAGCCTGCGGTGATTGTCGGACAGATTCTGGACAATGTGCAGCGGGTACGCAGCGGGCAGCCTGTGCTGAATGGTGTTGATCGCGGTCTGGGGTATTAGGGCCCACCGGAAAGCTGCCTCACCTGAATACGTGAACATGCAGTCCATGGGCCGGCCTGCGCCCATGGGCCCGGCAACATCACTCAGGGTTGCGGAATCAATTGCGGCGACACCTGTTGCGCATGAGCCGCAAACAGGTGTTCGGCATCCAGTGGTAGCAGATAGCCTTCCTGCACCAACTTGTCGCCAGCGGCCTTGATCTGCGCGGCATAGTCTGCCCGGCCATGGTAGCGCTGGTCGAGTGCAGGCCGGGGATCACCGCTGCTCCTGCTCGCACCACTCACGGCGAAAGGAATTGCGCTGCCCAGCGAAGAACAGGTTTCCCCTTGCGCGTGGCCGCCGGCGCGCAGGTTCCATCCCGTGTAAGTAGCCAGTGGTACTGCCACTTCCGGCTGGGCGATGCCGCCCAGCTCATTGCCATCGGCATCAACCTTGGGCACCAGAATGCGGTAGGGCCGCGTGACATCCACGACCGGGATGGCGTTGCGATAATCGGTGACGGCCAGCGGATTGTGGATGCCGCTGTAGGCCAACTGCAGTGGGGTTGGCGTGACTGTCCCTGAGGAGTCGGCCAGTGGTACCAGTACGTTGTCCAGTGCAGGGAAACCGATCGAGGCCTGGTCCGGCGTGACCGCCGTGCCGTTGGCCACCGTGGGGTAGCGCGAGGGTGGCGGCAACCGGTCTTTCGCCAGCCAGTTTTCCATCGCCGGAATCATGGCGCGCAGCACGGGAGCCTGCGTTACGGGGCTGGCCGGGAACTGGCACATGCTGTCCTTGCCGTTCCGCTTCACCACGCCATTCCTGATGCCGGCTCCGCCCGCGTGCTGGGTGCCTGAGATCAGGTAGTAGCGCACGTTGTCCGGCAAGACCAGATCCTTGCCCGCGCCGTCGGTCACCACCAGTGCACCGCGTCCTCCCCACCATTCAAAACTGCCATCGATCTGCATGATCTTCGGGCAAGTCGCGCTGGCAGTGCATCGCTTGAGCAAGCCGTCGGTCGCGCCACTGACGGGATCTTTCATCACGTTGTAGGCGAAGGGAAACTGGTCGCCCGGCATCCAGTGTTCTTCATGGCCCTTGGACCAGCGGCCTGGCTGGGAAAAGCGTTCATTGATCCAGGTGCGGCGTCCGCCCGGGATGATGGCCATCATGCCGTCGAAGACCTTGTTGCCCTGCGCATTCTTGTTGAATCCCATGTAGAGGAAGTCGCGCATGAAGCGGCCCGACTGTGAAATACCTTCACCGATAGTCAAGTCAACATTGCGCTTGTCGCGCGCCGTGCAGGACTGTTGGTCGACGCAGGCGGCGTTCTTCATATCGTTGAGGGGATTAGCCGTGCCGCTGGCATCGGCAGGCGCATCGCGCAGGAAGCTCACCAGGTCGCGGACCGCGGCAAAGCCGATCGCCATCACCTTGGGATGGGTGGCGGGATAGACGAAGCTGTAGATGCTGCCCTGGTCGGCGGGCACGGCCCCGCCTGCGGGGCCGGGGACTGCAGCGGGCGGAGTGAAGACCACGTTCACGCTGCCGTCCGCCTTGGGTTCGTAATGCCAGTCGGTCACCGGCGCAGAAGGAGCCTGGTAGTCCTGCTGGCCCTGCGCATTGCGCCAGGTCTGGCGCACGGTGAAACTCACTTGCGATTTGTCACGCAGGGAGGCAGGTGCGTACGAGAGTTTGAATTCGTTGTGTCCCTGATGAAAGTCGGGGATGTATTCTTCGCGGCTCAGACCGGTGATGGCGGAACCATCCTTGTTCGTGACCACCGGGAATTGTGTGCCCAGTGCGCCGTCGATGGCCGCGCCGGATTGCTTCAGATCACCCTGCCATCCACTCCAGACGATGGTGTAGCCGGCGCGCAGCAGGGAAGGGTAGGTGTCGCCGGGAGCCGGGCCGTTGCGCAGGGATTTGCCGCCGATGAAGAATTCCTCGGCCAGCTTGCGGCCACGATTGGCCACGTCATAGAAGAGCACGCGACGTGCCTGGGTCGCCGACTTCGGACGCAGGATCACGAAGTCGGTCGTGTAGGAAACGTAGCCATGGGCGTCTCTGGGGGCCTTGTCGAGATCGGTGATGCTGGCATTGTCCGGGTGAAGCGGATTGAGCTTGCCGTGCACGACGCCCGAGATCAACTGGTAGGGGCCGGCCGCACCGGCTGGCGTTGCGCCACCGAAGGCATCGGCGGTCTGGGTGATTTCAAGCTGGTCGATGTAGCCGGACGGCCTGGCAGGTGAGTTGGCGGCGAGCGTCTGTCCCGTGGCTGCCGCGCCAGCGACGAGGGCCAGCAAGGTGAGGGTGGTTTTCATGGTCTCCGTGATTTTGTGGGAACGAGGAAGACCAAGCCTACCGCAAACTGGGATGACGGGTTTTTATCGCTAACGCCAACGTCAATCCAATGAGGAAGCGATTTATGGATGAGCTGGGAATACAAAGTTGCTTCAGCCATTTCACGAAGTTGGTCCCGGCAAACCGCTGATGCCTGCCGGATCGCATATACCTCCCCTGCCATCGCCTCCCGGTTGGATTCCCTCGAAGCGGAAATAGGCAGCCCCGCCTGTTATTGCAAAGCGGGAACTAGTTCCCTCCGTGTCTCTCAAAGACGCACGCGCCATTTCCCCATGGCACGTAACAAATAATTAAGAAGCCTCACGTCGGATAACTCAGTCGCAATCCTGCGGCCTTCGCAGGGATGGCACGTTTGCCGAAGCATCCATTGGCATATCTTCGTTCCTGTAAGTCGATAGTGTTGCTGCATGGATATTCTGCGCGTAATCAGCATGCCAGCCCCGTCATCAAGCGCCGTGCTCGTGTGCCGATGTCGTATTGGAGATAAGCTTGAACGACCAACTCTCAACTGAGCCGATGAATGGCCACGCCGCACTGGCAGCGCCATGGGACGGCGTGTTGCAGCAACTGCATCGCGAGATTGATCAGCGTGGCGACGGCCGGTGTTTCGTCTGGGTTGACCCGGCCCAGGGCGAGCCCGAACTGGGAGAGGTCGACCCCGGCCTGCGCGTTAGCGTACCGATCGTGCATCCGCATTACGATCAGCGCTTCGCCCCCTATCTGGTGCCATTGAATCTGAACCGCTTCGGCGACGATTGTGTTTTCGCAGCCAGCATCGAACTCGCTTGGACGGCATGGAGCACGCCATTTCTGATGGCCCGCAGAGGAATGCCCATCAGTGGCTGGATCGTCAGTGACCTGGGTGCGCGCGAGGTTGCCGCGTATTGGGGAAGACACTGCTATCTGCATTTCGTGCATGGACGGACGCACCTTTTGCGTTTCCATGATCCCGGCGTGCGCGAGATGCTATGGCAGGACCTCGACGCCCGGCAGCGCGCCTTGCTGCTGCGCCCGGTAAACGCGGTCTTCTCATTGAACCGGCATCAGGCATTGGAGTCCTTCAGTGCAGCCTCGACGCCGGTCGCAGGGCTGGGTGCGGATGCATCCAACCGCCCTGATGAACAGTTGCAGCTCAGCGAGCAGCAATGGCAAAAGGTGAATGACTATGCCACCGTGCACGCCGCTTGGACCTATCTGCTGGGCGAAAACCTGGTCGGCCGTGATACCCCGGTTACCGAAGCCTTGCGACATAGCCTGGGCGCTGCTTCTTCTTATGGCGTGACGTCGGCGGACGACCGGATGCTGTTTCTGGTCTGTGGCTTGCGCTATGGCATCGGCTTTCACAATCACGTGCGCATGGCCGAGGTCTGGCGGCGCACCGCCAGCGGCGAGTCGCTGGTCGATGCCATTGAAGCCGTGTCCGGCCGCCCCTTCGAGCAACTGTCCAGCTATCTAATTGATTGAGTGATCGTCATGGCTTGCACCAACCCTCAACATCCCGACTGTCGAAACTGCAACAAGGATGGACTGGCGATTCTTCCGGTCCGTTATGCTGTCGTCCCGCTCAACATCCCGGGCGACATCCCGGCACCGCTGGGCAACAAGGTCACCAGCACCGCGCTGACGAACTACAAGTATGTGTTGCGCACGTTGCGCGCGGGTTTCGTCTACTTGTTCTATGAGCGCCACCCCTCCAACATCACCATCAAATGGGAGGCCTATGCTGTCTCCCCCGAGGGGACGTTGTGGAAGCGGCCCTCTCACCTTTACCCGGAGCCGGTCGCCACGGAACCAGTGTGCTCCCGAAGTGGTGACAATATTCCCGCATCAGTGATTCACATCGAGAAACCTGCCAAGTGTGGCCGCGTCTGGATAGCGTTTTCACAGCATGCATGGAGTGAGGCCACCTTCAAGGCTTTTGCCAACGACATCAAACTGCGCGATCAGCGCATGCAGACCTTTATCCCCAAGCTGTGGGTCAGTCAGGGTGGCTATCGTCACGGCATGGTCGCCACCGAAGGCAACGTGCAGAAGGTGCTCGAATACAACCCGGCCTATTCGCCCGACCTGCTCAATGAGAAGACCGCCACCGGTGTATTCGGTCGTAAGAACGGCACCTATGACCACGCAAAACTTCAGGCCAATACGACGATCCATCGATCCTTCAGCCGCAAAGACCAGGCCAAGCCCCTGGTGGCCAAGATGGAAGAAATCTGCACCCACGGCAAGGGCGAGAAATACAAGCCCATGATCATGGGCGTGTGGGACGCGCTGGGCATTGGTGTCGAACTCAACAACTTCCGCAATGAACCAGCGGGGTGGATGCATCGCTACAACACCGAGCTTCCGTTTCAGATCGATGGCATGCTGACCATCAGCAGTCTGAAGGATCTCCTGGAAAATCACGCAGGTGCCGTCGTCGATCGCAATGCGGATCTGGCCAGGCAGCGCGCGCAGCAGCATGACTTTGCCAAGGAACGGGCCGATGCCCAAAAGCTGCCCGCCGAGGCCAGGGCAAAGCGTCTCAAGGCAATCGAGGTACAGGAGTACGTGCAGTCCAAAGGCGTCGAAGTGGACAACGTCTACGAGAACCGCATCATGCACGCCACCATGCTGCCCGACGCCGCGCGCGACAAGGAGTATGCCCAGATCAAGGCCGATGCCGATACGGTGGTGACGTCGCGTGCCGCCTACAGGAAAGGCCGCGTTGAAAAAGCCTGGCCGCCGTATGCGGAGAAACTCGACATGAAGGCCTACGAGACCTTCAAGAAGAATTTCGAAAGCTTGCAGGATGAAGCCACGGCCCTGATCGAAAAGCGCACCGCCGACATGCTCGCGTGGATGCAGTCCCGGCATTTCCTGGATGGGCTGCGGGAGTACCACGGCGACGATATCCAGGATGCCGTCGCTTTCGAATCGCATGTCAGCGAAGTCACATTCCTGTTGAATACGACCAAGAGCGGTCGCGGCAAGATCGAAGAATGGGTCAATGATCTGCAGATCGCGGAATCCAACCTGATGTACCGTCTGTTGAGCATGAACCAGGATGCGGCGCGAACCGAAGTCTCGCAATTCCTGACCCAGGCCGAGACGTTCAGGAGCGAGCAGACGGCAGCCACGGTATGGAACTGGTATGCGTATATCCAGAAGTCGATGAAGGCCATCGCGGATTTATACAAGAAAGCGGCAGGCGTCTATAACGCCAACGAAAAGGCAAAGGCCGGTACCAACGTGGCTTTCAACGTGAAGCTTGAGCCCTACCGGCAGTTCGGCATCGACAAGACGGCCTCCACCTTCGGTGATTTCATCTTCAAGAAATTCAGACTCGACGGCAAGATGGCCGACATGGCCTGCGAGAAGATCATCCAGAGCTGGTTTGGTTTGCGTGCGGGTGTGGAAGTGGCTGCGGCGGGTGCGCTGGCCGATGCGCAGGCCCGTTATGCCATGAGCGGTCGGCTCGACATACTGGAGCGCGTGCGGGCATCCAAGAACCCGCTCTCGCCGGAGGTTCCTGAAAAGGAAACGGTGTCGTCCAGGACGCTCAAGCGTGACTGGGCCGCCTTCGGCGATTCAGAGAAGAGCGCCAGTGCCATGCGTGATGCCCGCATGGCACTGGTGGTGTTGCTGATCGAGAGCGGGAATTTCGCGAAGATGATGCATGACTGCATTGAGAAAGGAGATAGCAAGAGTCGGGCTGGACTGGCAGCTTCTGCGATGACGATCGCTAGCGGCGTCATTGATATCTGGGGGGTGGCGGTCAAGGAAATGCAGACGGCGAATGCGACGTCCTATCAAGTGATGAAATTGGGCGGGGCTGCTTTGAGTGTCGCGGCTGGCATTATAGGTGTTGTGTTTGACGTTCAGGATGCGTTAAAGGCAGATAGTAGAAACCAGAACGGCATTTTCGGGCTCTATTTGCTGAAAATGGTTCTTGGCGTGGTAAATATTCTGGCGACTGGTGCTTCCACGTTTACATATGCTGCCCCTATCCTCCTACGATTGACTGGACGTGTTGCAGCAGCGCAGGCATTGGATTTGGTGGGAACCCGAGTTGCGTCGGCTATTGCGTGCCGGATTCTCTTTATGTCAGCAGGGATGTGGATTGGCGTGCTGGTATTTATTGTGCAGGTGGCTATTTGGACGTTTAGCGATGATGACTTGGAAACTTGGTGCACGCTCTGCGTTTTTGGTACGAAAAAGGGCGCTAAGGCCGCGTACAAGGATGCGGCTAAGCAGCGTGAAGAACTGGGCAAAGCGTTGATCGCGGTAGGAGTCGGATGATGGATCATTACTTGGAAACACCAGGCCAAGCAAATGGCCTGATAAAGATCAGTGGCGAAATAAAAAATTACGTCAGTAAGAGAGAGGAAGCCAGTTTTGTCCTGACCAAGAAAGACAAGGCAGGAATGGGCATGGTCTCCGTTGCCCTGGCTGCGGCAGGCATGGGAGGACAGGCGATCGCGACTGCTTCGAATGCGGCCAGTCTGCAGGAAGAAGCCGACTACGTGGAATTCGATCTGGACGGCAATAAAGTGAAAGGCTGGCTATGGCGGAGTCCATTCAAAGAGGGCGACATCGTTGATGCTGCTGTTGTTCGGCAAGGAGAGTATCTCGAGCTGGTCGCACTGGCCAATCCTGCTGACAGGACGATTGCCTTATATCCGCACTGCGTGCGAGGGCGGCGCGCCTTCTATACGTTGGTTTTTCGTTGGTGGCTTATTTTCGCTGTCATATTTCCCACAGTTGTCGCCTTTCTTTTACTTTCTTTCGGTCCCTTTAGTCGACATCTTTTTCACCTTGCTTTTTGGATTTTGTGGGGCGGTCTTGTGGCAAGTGCAAGCTTTGTTATCTTCATGCTGATGCTGCAATGGACTCCATTCGGTAAAGCGGCGCAACGTGTATTTTCCGTGCTGGGATTAAAAGATCCATCAGGCGTGGATCTAAAAAAGACTACGAAGGCACAACGTAAGCCGGGCGATCCGCCAGAGATGGGGGCATTCTTCTTCCGTTATTAAATGAATTTGAAATGCCCTCTATGGAAAAAAACGCTGCATGTCAGGTAACGCTTGGCCAGGTTGAAACCGGCGAGCTGATCAAGATCAGCGGAACGATCCGGCATTACAGCTCCGAGCGAGGCGAAGCGAGCTTTGTTCTCACGCGCAAAGACAAAGCCAGGATGGGCATGGTCTCCGTTGCTCTCGCTGTGGCAGGCATGGGAGGACAGGCGATTGCGACTGCCTCAAATGCGGCCACGCTGCAGGAAGAAGCCGACTACGTCGAATTCGATCTGGGCGGCAAGAAAGTCAAAGGCTGGCTATAACGGAGCCCGTTCAAAGAAGGCGATGTCGTCGACGCAGCCGTTGTTTGGCAAGGAGAGTATTTCGAACTGGTCGCACTTGCCAATCCGGGTGATCGGACGATAGCGTTATATCCGCATTGCGTTCGAGGACGGCGTGCCTTCTATACGCTGGTTTTTCGCTGGTGGTTTATTTTTGCTGGGCTAATCACGCCAGTCAGCACATCTCTTTTTATCTGGTTGACCGGTTCTTACAGATATTTTTTTGAGCTGCCTTTCTGGGGAGGGTGGGCTGTAATAGCGTTAGGTTGGACCTTCGTTATTTTCATGCTGATGCTGCAATGGACGCCATTCGGTAAAGCGGCGCAACGCGTATTTTCAGTACTGGGATTAAGAGATCCATCAGGCGTGGATCTAAAAAAGACTACCAAGGCACAACGTAAGCCGGGCGATCCACCAGAGATGGGCGCATTCTTCTTTCGTTATTAAATGAATTTGAAATGCCCTCTATGGAAACGCACGCCCAATGCCAGGTAACGCTTGCCCAGGTTGAAACCGGCGAGCTGATCAAGATCAGCGGCACGATCCGGCACTACACCTGCGAGCGAGGCGAGGCGAGCTTTGTTCTCACGCGCAAAGACAAAGCCAGGATGGGCATGGTCTCCATTGCCTTGGCTGCGGCAGGCATGGGAGCGCAGGCAGTCGCGACTGCATCAAACGCGGCCAGTCTGCAGGAAGAAGCCGATCACGTTGAATTCGATCTGGATGGCAAGAAAGTCAGAGGCTGGCTATGGCGGAGCCCATTCAAAGAGGGCGACATCTTTGATGCTGCTGTTGTTTGGCAAGGAGAGTATTTCGAGCTGGTCGCACTGGCCAATCCTGCTGATCGAACGATTGCGCTATATCCGCACTGCGTGCGAGGGCGGCGCGCCTTCTATACGTTGGTTTTTCGCTGGTGGCTTATTTTTGCTGGTGTATATCCTACAGTTTTCACCTGTCTTGCATTTTCTTTCGGACGTTTGAGTCGGCATTTTTTTCAGCTTCCTTTTTGGCTTTGTTGGGGCGGTCTTGTTGTAGGTATAAGCTTTGTTATTTTCATGCTGATGCTGCAATGGACGCCGTTCGGTAAAGCGGCGCAACGTGTATTTTCCGTGCTGGGGTTAAACGACCCATCAGGCGTGGATCTAAAAAAGACTACCAAGGCACGACGTAAGCAAGGCGATCCGCCAGAGATGGGCGCATTTTTCTTCCGCTATTAAATGAATTTGAAATCCCCTCTATGGAAACAAATGCCCCATGCCAGATAATGCTCGGTCAGGTTGTGACCGGCGAGCTGATCAAGATCAGCGGCACGATTCGGCACTACACCTGCGAGCGCGGCGAGGCGAGCTTTGTTCTCACGCGCAGAGATAAGGCCAGGATGGGCATGGTCTCCGTTGCCCTGGCAGTGGCAGGCATGGGAGGACAGGCCATTGCGACTGCCTCAAATGCGGCCAGTCTGCAGGAAGAAGCCGACTACGTGGAATTCGATCTGAATGGAAAGGAAGTCAAAGGCTGGCTATGGCGTAGCCCATTCAAAGAGGGCGATGTCGTCGATGCTGCGGTTGCTTGGCAGGGGGACTATTTTGAATTAGTCGCACTCGCAAAGCCATCTGACCGAATGATTGCACTGTATCCACATTGTGTACGAGGGAGGCGTGCTTTTTACACGCTTGTATTCCGTTGGTGGATAGTTTTTGCAGGAATATTTCCACCTGCTTGCACGTCTTTGATCATCTGGGCGTCAGGATTTAATGATTTCTTTTTTGAGTTTCCGTTCTGGGCAACCTGGGCCGGTTTTTCGGCAGGTTGGACTTTTATTATCTTCATGCTGATGCGGCAATGGATGCCCTTTGGTAAAGCTTCACAACGCGTATTTTCAGTACTGGGATTAAAAGATCCATCAGGCGTGGATCTCAAGAAGACGACCAAGGAGCAACGCAAGCAGGGCGATCCGCCAGAGATGGGCGCATTCTTCTTCCGTTATTAAATCAATTTGAAATGCCTTCTATGGAAACAAACGCCCCATGTCAGGTAACGCTTGGCCAGGTTGAAACCGGCGAGCTGATCAAGATGAGCGGCACGATCCGGCATTACACCTGCGAGCGCGGCGAGGCGAGCTTTGTTCTCACGCGCAAAGACAAAGCCAGGATGGGCATGGTCTCCGTTGCCTTGGCTGCGGCAGGCATGGGAGGACAGGCGATAGCGACTGCTTCGAATGCGGCTAGTCTGCAGGAAGAAGCCGACTACGTGGAATTCGATCTGGATGGCAATAAAGTGAAAGGCTGGCTATGGCGTAGCCCATTCAAAGAGGGCGATATCGTAGATGCGGTGGTTGCTTGGCAGGGTGAGTACTTTGAACTGATTGCCGTTGCAAAACCAGCGGATCGGTTAATTGCTTTATATCCGCACTGCGTGCGAGGTCGGCGTGCTTTTTACGGATTGGTATTTCGATGGTGGTTTATTTTTGCGGGAATATATCCTCCAGTATTCACTTTTCTTTTGCTGTGGTTCGGCGGAATGACAAGAGCTCTTTTCAAGCTTCCGTTCTGGATATCTTGGGGCGGATCTGCGGCAGGTTTCACCTTCGTCATATTTATGCTGACGCTTCAGTGGACTCCATTCGGAAAGGCAGCACAACGCGTATTTTCCGTTCTGGGATTAAATGATCCATCAGGCGTGGATCTCAAAAGAACCACCAAGGTACAACGCAATCCGGGCGATCCGCCAGAGATGGGTGCATTCTTCTTCCGGTATTGAATGCGCCCAAAACACAAAAGGCCGACTGACTTTCGTCAATCGACCTTTTCTGGGTTGCTGCCCACGGAGGACCTCAGTCACGTCCCGCGACCCCGTCCGGCCTTGCAAGGCCGGACTTTCTCGTCCCTCCCGCAAGGCGCGCAGGCGCCTTGCTCGTGGACCCCAAAATACAAAAGGCCGACTGACTTTCGTCAATCGACCTTTTCCATTTTGGTGCCCACGGAGGGACTCGAACCCCCACACCTCGCGGCACATGGACCTGAACCATGCGCGTCTACCAATTCCGCCACGTGGGCCTTCTGCAAATGCGTTCAAACTGCATTGCTTGAAAGAGGCTGCATTCTAAGCGACAACTTTTAAGTTGTCACCTATTTTTTAAAGTTTTTTATTCCAAAAAAACTAATAAAAAAATCGACGCTCAAGAGAGAAGAAGACCCCTGAAACCTAACAAATTGAAAAAGTGACTTTTGAAGAAAACCACCAAAAAATTAAACTATTTTCTGACCGAAGAAACGCAAAAGGCCGGTTGATTTTCATCAACCGACCTTTTATGTCTGGTGCCCACGGAGGGACTCGAACCCCCACACCTCGCGGCACATGGACCTGAACCATGCGCGTCTACCAATTCCGCCACGTGGGCCTTCTGCAATCAGCGGTGACTTGCTGTGCTTGAAAGAGGCTGCATATTAAGGCCTATCAGGCTGATGGTCAACACCTAATTGAGAAATTTTTTATTATTTTTTCTCCAGCCCCGTCACATGCAACAGATCAAGCGCATCAGCCCCCCAGATAAGCCTCCACCACCTTGGGATTGCCCAGCAGATTCGCACCGCTATCCTCCAGCACGATCTTGCCCGTCTCCAGCACATAGCCGCGTTGCGCAATGCGCAGCGCCTGGCGCACGTTCTGTTCTACCAGCAGGACCGTCATGCCGGTCTTGTTGATCTCCTGCACGATGCGGAAGATTTCCTGGATGATCAACGGGGCCAGCCCCATCGACGGTTCATCCAGCAACAGGACCTTGGGCTTGGCCATCAGCGCACGGCCAATGGCCAGCATCTGCTGCTCACCACCCGAGAGATTGCCCGCCAGTCCGGCCGCACGGTTCTTCAAGACCGGGAAGAGGGAATACACCCACTCCAGGTCACGCGCCACGCCGTCCTTGTCCTTGCGCGTATAAGCGCCCAAGGCCAGGTTCTCTTCGACGGTCAGCGTGGTCAGCGTCGCACGGCCTTCGGCCACCTGCACCACGCCGGATTCGACGATGCGGTGCGGCGACATCTGCAGCAGGTCCTGCCCGTTGAGCAGCACACGGCCACGCTGCGCCTTCACCAGGCCGGAGATGGCCAGCAGCGACGTGCTCTTGCCGGCACCATTGGCACCGACCAGCGCGGTGATCTCGCCTTCGTTCAGGGACAGGCTGATGCCCTTGACCGCTTCAATGTGGCCATAGGCCACCGCCAGGTCCTCGACCTGCAGAATGGGTTGCTTGTTGCCGCTGGCGCTCATGCTTCTTCCTTGCCGAGATAGGCCTCGATCACTTCCTGGTTGTTCTTGATCTGGTCCGGGGTGCCCTCGGCGATGATCTTGCCGAAGTTCAGCACCGCGATGCGCTCGCACAGGCCCATGACGAAACGCATGTCATGCTCGATCATGAAGATGGTGAAACCGCGCGCCTTGATGTTGACGATCTCGCTCATCAGCTCGGTCTTCTCGGCCGGGTTCATGCCAGCGACCGGCTCGTCCAGCAACAGCAGCTTGGGCTTGGTCGCCAGCGCACGCGCGAACTCCAGCTTGCGCTGCTCGCCATAGGACAGACTGTCGGCCAGCATGTGCGCCTTATGATCCAGGCGCACCCAGGACAGCAGTTCCAGCGCACGTTCGCGCGCTTCCTGCTCGGCCTTGCGGAAACCGCCGAGGTTGAAGAGCATGCTGGCCACACCATAGTTCAGGTGCTCGTGCATGCCGACCACCACGTTCTCCAGCAGTGTCATTTCCTTGAACACGCGGATGTTCTGGAAGGTGCGGGCAATGCCGCGCTCGGTGATCTTGTGCGGGGCGACGGCACCGATGTCGTCGTCATTGAAGCGGATGCTGCCGGAGGAGGCGCGCAGCAGGCCCGTGATGAGGTTGAAGACCGTGGTCTTGCCGGCACCATTGGGGCCGATCAGGCCGAAGATCTCGCCTTCCTTGACGTTGAAGTTCACACCCTGCAGCACTTGCAGGCCGCCGAAGTTCTTGCTGATGTCGTTCAGTTGTAAAAGCATTACTTCACCTTCTTCTCAGCGTTGCGGCCCAGGAAGGCGCGGATGCGGCGCGGGTCCCAGATGCCCTTGGGCAGGTACAGCACCACCAGGATCAGGATCAGGCCATTGATGGCCAGGCGGAAGTCCTTGAAATGACGCAGCACTTCCGGCAGCAGCGAAAGAATGGTCGAGCCGATCATCGGACCGATCAGGTTGCTGGTGCCACCGAAGACGGCCATGGTCAGGATGTCGACCGCGTTCTCGAAACCATAGTTGTTGGGGCCGATGGTGAAGGTGAAGTGCGCGTTGAGGCCACCAGCGACACCCGCAATGGCAGCACCGATGACGAAGGCCAGCAGCTTGTAGCCGGCCACGTTCACGCCCATCAGACGCGCTGCGACTTCATCTTCCTTGATGGCCTCGAAGGCGCGCCCGGTCTTGGAGCGGCGCAGGCGGGCCAGCGCATAGATCGTCACACCCAGCAGCAGCACGATGTGCCACCACTCGGTGATCGGCGGCACGCCGTTCAGGCCCATCGGGCCACCGGTGATCTCCAGGTTGAGGACGATCACGCGGACCACTTCGCCAAAGCCCAGCGTGGCCATGGCCAGATAGACGCCCGAGAGGCGCAGCGTCGGGATGCCGATCACCAGCGCCACCAGCGAGGGCAGTACGCCGCCTGCCGCCAGGGCGATAGGGAAGGGCATGTCGAACTGCATTGTCAACAGTGACGCAGTGTAAGCACCGATGCCCATGAAGGCCGCATTGGCCAGCGACAGCAGGCCGCAGGACAGGGTGACGTAGATCGAGAGTGCCAGCATGGCGTTGACGCCGATGCTGAAAATGACTGTGTTGTAGGTGGCCCAGAAGCCATCCCACCATTCCATGAAGCCCATCTTATGCCTTCCTTTCCAGCACTTTGCCGAACATGCCGGAGGGTTTTACCAGCAGGATCAGGAACAGGAGGCCGAACGCCACCGCATCGCGGAAGTCGCTGGAGATATAGGCCACCGTCAGCACCTCGGCAAAGCCGAGGAAGAGGCCGCCGATCATGGCGCCACGGATATCGCCCATGCCGCCCAGGATGATGACGGCGATGCCCTTGTGCAGCATCGGCTGCCCCATGAAGGGCGAGATCGCATTGAAGGACACGCCCACCAGCACGCCGGCCGCACCACCCAGGGCCGCAGCGGCAAAGGAGGTCAGCAGGAACAGGCCTTCGACGTTGATGCCCAGCAGGTAAGCCGCCTTGGGCGACTCGGCGATGGCGCGCAGCGCGCGGCCGAGCTGGGTCTTGCGCATCACGCCCAGCAGCACCACCATCAGCACGAAGGCGATCACGATGATCGCCACCTGCACGGCGGTGATGTGCAGGTTGCCCAGGCTGACGCTGTCTTCAGGGATGGTGCCCTGGGGAAAGCGCTTGTTCTCGGCACCGAAGAGGCCCTGCGAGATGTTGGTGATCATGATGGCCACGCCAATGGTGGCGATCATCGGGATCAGGTGGGGTGCATTTCGTTTGCGCAGTGGCTTCAGGACCAGCACGTCGATGATGAGGCCGAGGGTGCCGGTGGCCACCATGGCCAGCAGCAGCGCCACCCACAGGGGCAGGGCCATCTGCTCCACCAGCAGCAGGGCGGCATAGCTGCCCAGCATGAAGATGGCGCCGTGCGAAAGATTGATCACGCCCAGTACGCCGAAGACCAGCGTGAATCCGAGCGCGAAGAGCGCGTACACGCTGCCCAGCGAAAGGGCATTGATGAGCTGTTGTTCTAACATTGGAACCTGCGATAGGTGATGGGAGACCATGCGCCGCGCCAGCAAATTTGCACGACCGTGCATGCTGCGCGGGGCCCTCCCTCGTTGCGTCGTAGTGCCGGGTTCAACTCGCCCGCGTCATGCGGCAGTTGGTGGTTCCCCGTTCCGGCCTGGCGATTTGCTTCATATCCCCTCCCAGGCGGGCAGCCGGCGGCTGTTGCCGGCTGCGCCCGGGTGAGCGTCGCTTGCGGGTGGCTTGCCGGTTGCCCGGCAGGCCACCCAGCCTGCGTCACACGGCGTGCTTACTTCAGCAGGACGAACTTGCCGCCCTTGGCGATGTTGACGATGGCTTCCTGGTCCGCATCGAAGCCGACCTGCTTGCCTGCCACCGCCGGTGCTGCGCGGAAGGCGAACTTGCCGGTGGCGCCGTCGATCTTGACTGCCGGCAGTGCGGCGCGCACGGCGTCACGGTCCTTGGCCAGGTTGCCGGAGAGCTTCACGCTCTTGATCGCATCGGCCATGATGTACATGGCGTCATAGGCTTGCGCGGCGAACTGGTCAGGGTCGGAACCGAACTTGGCCTTGTAGGCGGCAATGAACGCCTTGTTGGCCGGGGTCTGGTTCTCGGCCGACCAGGGGCTGCCCATCAGGGTGTTGTCGCCGGCATCCTTGGCGATCTCGAACAGCTTGGGCGAGTTCAGGCCGTTTCCGCCGATGAAGGGCTGCTTCATGCCCAGCGCGCGGGTCTGCAGGATGATGTTGGCGGCTTCTTCAGCCAGGCAGGAGCAGACGATGGCGTCCGGGTTGCCGGCCTTGATCTTGGTCAGCTGGGCCTTGAAGTCGACGTCGCCCTTGGCATAGGCCTCGGTGGTGGTGACGGGGATCTTCTGCTGTTCCAGGGTGGCCTTGAAGACGTCATAGCCGGACTTGGTGAAGGCGTCGTCGTTGCCGTAGATCACGGCAACCTTCTTGATGCCGAAGTGCTTCACGGCCGCCTTGACGGTGACGGGCAGCACGTCGGCTTCCATCACGGAATTGCGGAAGGTGAAGGGACCCATGGCAGTGATGCCGTCAGCGGTATTGCTGGTGCCGAACACCACGACCTTGGCGGCGTTGGCGATCGGGTCGGCAGCGAAGGCCGAGTTCGACAGGGTGGGGCCGAAGACGGCCAGTACCTTGTCCTGGAAAATCAGCTTCTTGAAGACGTTGATGGCTTCTTCCTTCTTGCCTTGTTCGTCTTCGATCACCAGGGCCAGCTTGTCGCCGTTGACGCCGCCCTTGGCATTGATTTCTTCGGAAGCCAGCGTGAAGCCGTTCTTGATGGCCACGCCATATTTGGCGGCCGGGCCGGTCAGGGCTTCGGCCACGCCCAGCTTGATGTCGGCGGCCAGGGCGGCCGAGGACAGGGTGGCACCGATCAGCAGGGCCGGAATGGTCTTGAGCATGGTATTGAATTGCATCGAGTTCTCTCCTCAGTTAGATATTGTAGAAATCGTCCGCATCACGGAGCGCCGTGCGCAACAGCGCGACGCGACGTCATGTGGCGATTCCTTCATCGAGGATGATGCAAAAGACGCCCGGGATGGCCGGGACTTGTGCTCCATCCTCTGAAGACCGTTGTGTGGTCTCTTTCGATACAGCTGCCACAGCATACCCGAAAAGGCAGGCTGCGCCAGCGATTACAACCCGCTGCAACGCGCCCGGGTAGGGCGCGCCACAGCGGCATGCGAATGTCGTCCGGCCGGCGGACGAGGGTGGTGCGAGATGGTACTTAGTTCAGTTCCTTGCGCAGTTGCGCAATGGCTGCACGCACCTGGTTGGGTGCGGTGCCGCCGATGTGGTCACGTGCGGCCACCGAGCCTTCGAGCGTCAACACGGCAAACACGTCGTCACCGATCAGCCCGGAGAAGGCGCGCAGGTCGTCCAGCGACAGGTCGGCCAGGTCGCAGCCCTTGTCCACGCAGGTCCGCACGGCGTGCGCCACGGCTTCGTGGGCGTCGCGGAAGGGCAGGCCCTTCTTGACCAGGTAGTCGGCCAGGTCGGTCGCCGTGGCGTAGCCCTGCAGGGCGGCCGCGCGCATGGCTTCGGGCTTGACGCTGATGCCGCGCGCCATGTCGGCGAAGATGCGCAGGGTATCGGTGAGCGTGTCGACGGTGTCGAACAGCGGTTCCTTGTCTTCCTGGTTGTCCTTGTTGTAGGCCAGGGGCTGGCCCTTCATCAGGGTCAGCAGGGCGATCAGGTGGCCGTTGACGCGGCCGGTCTTGCCGCGCGCCAGTTCGGGCACGTCCGGGTTCTTCTTCTGCGGCATGATGGACGAGCCGGTGCAGAAGCGATCCGCGATGTCGATGAAGCCCACGCGCGGGCTCATCCAGATCACCAGCTCTTCGGACATGCGCGAGATGTGCGTCATCACCAGTGCAGCGGCGGCGCAGAATTCGATGGCGAAGTCACGGTCCGAGACGGCGTCCAGCGAGTTGCGGCACACGTCGTCGAAGCCCAAGGTCTTGGCCACGCGCAGGCGGTCGATCGGGAAGGTGGTGCCGGCCAGGGCGGCTGCGCCCAGCGGCAGGCGGTTGATGCGCTTGCGGGCGTCGATCATGCGTTCGGCATCGCGGCCGAACATCTCGACATACGCCAGCACGTGGTGGCCGAAGGTGATCGGCTGCGCCACCTGCATGTGGGTGAAGCCCGGCAGGATGGTGTCGGCGTGCTGCTCGGCCAGGTCCAGCAGGGCCAGGCGCAACTCGCGCAGCAGGCCGATGATGTCGTCGACCGCACCGCGCATGTAGAGGCGGATGTCGGTGGCCACCTGGTCGTTGCGCGAACGGCCGGTGTGCAGGCGCTTGCCGGCGTCGCCGACCAGTTCGGTCAGGCGCTTTTCGATGTTCAGGTGGACGTCTTCCAGGTCCAGCAGCCATTCGAACTGGCCGGACTCGATTTCACCCTTGATCTGGGCCATGCCACGCTGGATCTCGGCGTAATCGGCCGCGCTGATGATGCCCTGGTGGGCCAGCATCTCTGCATGCGCCAGCGAGCCCTGGATGTCGACCTGGGCCATGCGGTTGTCGAAGAACACCGATGCGGTATAGCGCTTGACGAGATCGGAGACGGGTTCAGAAAAGCGAGCCGACCAGGCTTCGCCCTTTTTAGCAAATTGGTCTGTCATATAGGGAATTCCGGAGAATGGGCGATTATAGCAAGCACAACTGCGCCAGGCCACGGCCATGCAGCCGGAAATGCTGCGGCACGCGGATTTTTCGCATTTCATCACCAGCCTGTCGCACGCTTTTTTCATCCGTTCCCAGCGGGTGGTTTGGAAAAGCTTTTCTCGACATCAAAGCAGGCGAAGTTTCCGGATGGCATCATTTTTGCTTGTTGTTTTTGCGCAAGCTCTGCTGAGACCCTAAAAAGCCGTGGGCTACTGACATTTGCTGACGCTATACTCAGGGTGCGATGACTGATCCGGGGGAAGTTCTGCAGGTTTCCGGAGAAGATCAGGGCTGCCAGCCACGGCGCAGCCAGGATGATGCCGGCACCGGCCGGTGTCGTGGGGGCATCGTCCAGCTGCACAATGCCAAGGGGGTGGTCCTGTCAAACGCTCAAGCGAGATGTATGGGGGTCGTCTTACAGGAGAGAAGCATGAATTTGGAAGCACTGTTTCAGCAGCAAACTGCCTTGCCGAGCATTCCCAAGGTGGTGCAGGAAGTCATCGAAAGTTTCAACAACGAATCGGTCTCGATTGAAGAGATCGCCAAAAAGCTGGCCGCAGATCAGGTCCTGAGCGCGAAGATCCTGCGCCTGGCCAATTCATCCTATTACCACGTCTCGCGCACCATCGGCACCGTCGATGATGCGGTGCTGATGCTGGGGTTCATGACGGTTCGTACGCTGGTGGTAAGCACCGGCATGGCTGGCAGTTTCAAGAAGCTGCCCGGCGTGGACCTGAAGCTGTTCTGGCGCTACAGCCTCGATACGGCCATCGTCGCCAAGTGGCTGGCCAAGCAGAAGCAGGTCAAGCTCAATTCCGATTTCGCCTTCACGGTCGGCCTGATGCATGCCATCGGCCAGCTGGTGATGCACGCCGGCATGCCCGAGCAGGCGTTGGAGGTGGACAAGGTCGCCGGTCCCCTGGATGCGCGCCGCCTGGATGTGGAGCGCCAGTCCTTCGGCTACGACTTTGCCGATGTGGGTGCCGAACTGGCACGCCGCTGGCGTTTCCCGGACGAGTTCGCCAAGGTCATCAAGGCCTTCCCGCAGCCGCTCAAGGGCGAGTTCGATCCCTTCGCCGCGGTCGTCCACCTGGCCGCCTGGCGCGCCCGCGCCGAGGAAAACAAGTACTCGGCCGACGAACTGGAATCGACCTTCCCGACGGAGGTCGCCGCCAAGCTCGGGCTGAGCCTGGCCACCTTCACCGAGGACATGCCGCCGCTGGCCGAACTGGGCGAGGGCATGCAGGACCTGATCTCCTGATCGGCCTGATCCGCCCCAACAGCGCAGGCCGGAGAGCGCCGAAATACGGTGGTTTCCGGCCGATGTGAAGCAAAAGGACGTAAAAAACGACAATGCCGGCTCCCGCAAGGGGCCGGCATTGTCGTTGGTGAAGGGTACTGTCAAAACCCGGGAGGCGCGTGGCCGGCCCGGAGTCTCGGTGTTTCCTCAGTAATTCAGCTTGGCGTCCAGGAAGTTGAGCATGGAGCGATACGCCTGGCTGCGCGCATCCGGGTTGCCGCCGCTGGTGACGCCTTCGCCGCGCTTGCCCACGCCGGCCACATCCATGCGCACGTGCACCGGCAGGCCGGGCGCGTCGAAGTCGTGATAGGTATCGGGATAGAGGCGCAGAGCGATCTCCGTGTCGCTGCCCTTCATCTTCTCTTCGATGGCTTCGCAGGCCTGGGGCGGCGTCCAGTCATCGTTCTCGCCCATCAGGATCAGGAGCGGTGCGGCCGGTTTGAAGGGCTCGCTGGTCTTGGCGTACGGGCGGCAATCCGGATAGAAGGCCACGGCGGCGCGCGGCTGGATCTTGCGCACGGCGACGTCGGTTTCGGCCAGGTTGATCGAGGCCAGCAGGGTCGACGCGCCATGCGACCAACCCAGCAGGGCGATGCGCTTCACATCCACATCCGGCTGCGAAGTCACCCAGTGCAGGGCGGCCTGCACGTCATAGCGGCGGTTCATCGCGCTGACTTCGCGCTGGGCTACGGTGTCCTGGCAGGTGGAGCGGCGGCCGCGCGGGGTGAAGCTGTCCGGGAACAGCACGTTGTAGCCGGCGTCGCTGAGCACGCGTGCCATCGCCAGGTGGCGCGGCGTGAATTCCCCCTTGCCATCCTTGACCATGCTGTACAAGCCGCCGCAGCCATGCAGGGCGATCACGGTCGGTGCCGGGCCCTTGGTGGTAAGCGACTTGCGTGCCTTGATCCAGACGCCATAGAGCGCGGTGGCCTTGCCGCCCTTGCTGTCCACGCTGGTGAGCGAGACGCGGCGTGCTTCCAGTGGTGGCGGCGGTGCCGAATTGGGCGCGGCCTGCGCCCAGGAGCCGATCACGGCCAGCGATGCTGCAACGCAGAACGCAGCCAGCGGTTTTCTCCAATGTCGCATGATGTCTGATTCCCCGTAGTGATGCCCAATCGTTGCCCGACGGCCTTTCCCGTCAACGGGGAAAATGGTCGCTGAAGCAATAAGCTTCACGGATTGCAACGACTGTATGTATTTGAATTCTTCAGCTTGTATTTTACAAAAGCGAAGCGTCATGCGGCAGGGAAGATGCGTTTTTGCGGTGCAAAAATCTGATCCATCACAAGAGCGCGCCTGCACCTGTGCGTCGCCCGCAACAGCTTGTCGCTTCGTCAAATGTCATATGAGCCATCTGTTATCGGCATGCAAACGCTGAACTTGAGACGGGGCGTCTCTGATACGTCATGCTTGTCAGTGCAGGAGGAGGGGAGGCTGGTGCGCCCGAGTCAGCATCGGGCGCGCCGGCCGGTCGCACGATGCTGCCGGGAACTTTCATCCGTGGCGGCATCGTGCCGGACGATCTCAAAGATCGATATTGAGGGTGATGGCGGCGTTGCGGCCTGGTTGCGCGGCGCGCTGGAACAAGACGGATTGCGAAGTGGTCAGGCCGCGTACCGTGGCGTAGTCCCAGTATTTGCGATCGGTCAGGTTGTAGATGCCGGCGTGCAGTGTCACATGCTGGTTCAGCTTCCAGTAGGTCGACAGATCCAGCAGCGCATAGCCAGGTACGTTGACGTAAGCGCCGCTGGTGGAATAGACCGAGACGTCGTCGGCGCTGGCACGCTTGGATTTCACGGCCGTCATGATCAGGCTGCCGCCGTAGCGGGCGCCGGGATCATCATAGGCCACACGCACGGTGCCCTTGGCGGGTCCCACCGAGTTGACCGAGCCACTGACACCGGCGTCATTGCGCGAACGGCCGGCTGATACTCCGGCGCTGCCCCCCAGGCTGTAGCCTCTCAGCGCACTGGCATAGGTCCCCAGGCGCAGTTGTGCGGAGACTTCTGCGCCGTAGATATCGACGTTGGCGATGTTCTGCAGGCGATATGCCAGCGACGTGCCGCTGTAGGTGGTGGTCTGGTAGTCGATGAAGTTCTTGTATCGTGTGTAGAACAGCGAGCTGTTGAGGGTCAGGCCATCGATCAGCTCGCCCTTGGTCCCGAGTTCAAAGGCGTCGCTGGTCTCGTTCTTCAGGTCGGGATTGCCGAGGATGGCGTACAGGAAGGCCGAGCTGGCGTAGGTCGAGGAATCATAGGTTCCGGTTTTTTCTGCGGCAGTGGCCACGCGTACCCCGCGGCTGTATTGGGCAAAGAAGTCATAGCTCGGTGTGAGCGCATAGGCAAAGCGCAGGCTGGGGGCAAGCAAGGCCGTATGGTCTGCGCTGACCTCGCTGGCGGCACTGCCGACGTTGGCCAGGTAATGGCTCAGGTCGCCCGGCCGGGTTTGCCAGTATTCAGCCCGCAGGCCCGGCGTGAGCGTGGCGCGCGGAGAGAGGTGCCATTCGTCGCGGACGTAAGCCACCAGCTTGTTCGTGCGCGTCTGTGCCATGCGGTCCTTGCTGTAGGGATAGCCGCTGACCGAATTGCCGGTGGCGTTGGTGATGCGCGCTTCGGTCCAGGGACGCTGCTCGTCCGTGCTGGTGAAGGACAGGCCATAGAACAGTTCGTGCGTTCCCATGCGCTTGCTGGCGTCCGCGCCCAGTCCGACGCTGGTGGTGGCCAGATAGGTGTCGATGTAGCGGGTATAGCTGTTGGTGGAATTGGCAGCGATGGTGTAGTCCTCTTTCTTGCTGTCCTGATAGAAGGCATGTACGCGCAGCTTGTCAAAGGCGGCGATGCTGCCAGCCGCCGGGGTGTATTCATCCTCCACTTGCAGGCGATGACGACGGGTCGTGGAGTACTGCGTTGCACCGGCCGGATAGGCGCTATAGGTGCTGCCGTCAAGATAGCGGTTGTCGGCACGATCATAGAGGTCCAGTGTCACGCCCAGCTTGTGGTGCGCCAGCCCTTCATAAAACGCCTTGAACAGCACTGCGTCGGAATGCCAGTCGTCACGGTTCGCATCGCTCACGTCCTTGGACCGGGTCAGTGCGCCATCGCGATTCGAATACAGGGCCAGCAGTTTCCAGTCGCCCATCTTCTGTGCCGTGGTCAGGGATTCTGCCCAGGCCTGGTCAGCGGAGGTGTAGCCGAGTTTGGCACCGAGATAGCTGTTCTTGCCGTCGCTCAGATAGTCGTCCGGCGATCTGGTCTGGAAGGAGACGCGTCCGCCCAGGCCGGTGGCGCCATTTTCGCCGGAAGACGTGGTCCCCGAGATGATGTCGACGCGACGGAAGACCTCGGGGTCGATATAGTCGCGACCGATACCCACCCCTGTGGCCTTGAGCCCATCCGGCAAGGGGACGGCCGCTGGCAGCTCGATACCGTCGATATCCAGTCCGACCCGGTTGCCCTCGACGCCACGGATGTTGTAGCCCGAGGTGCCGCTGCCGTCCCACAGGTTGGCGGCTCCGCTCAGTGCCGAAGGCGCGCTCACGAGAGGCTGGTAGCGGATCACGCCCGCCATGTCGGTGACCCCCGCATTCTGCAGGTCATCGGCGCTCAGGGATGTGCTGCGGGAGGCCCTGTCTGCTGTCACGCTGATCTGTGGCAGGGCGCTGTCGCGGCTGGCGTCCTCTGCGGCGTGAGCCGGGCTGATCATGAGCCCGGCCAGTGCCAGGTGGATGGAGATGGTCAGGACCCGCGGAACGGGACGCGCCAGGTTTTGCGCGGTCGTGCTGCGCGCGATTGCTGCAATCATTGCTTCCTCTTCTAGTCTTGTGTGCGCCGTCGGTATTGGCGGTGCGGCGGCGTGATGGGTCGTCGACTGGCTGACGCTGTCTTCATCGATACCGGCGGGTGGACTAGAACAAGTGGCTGGCTAAATCTAAATCAATTCATCTCTCGCAGAGAGGTCGCGATTTTAAAATTAAGTTTTTGCAAAGGCAACGCAATTGATAATCATTTGCAATTAGAATCTGCTGGTCCGAGTCGGGTGTGTCCACGTCGGTTTGTTTTTGATCAATCGTCCACGTCATGACTACTTCCACTTCACTTGCCATCCCTGCTTCCCCGTCCACCTCAACCGAAACCGTTCCCGTTCCTGCTGCCGCCCCGGAGCTGGATCGCGCCGCGGCGTTGAAAGAGGCTACCCGCGCGGCCCACGAAGCGCTGGATGGGAGCATCATGCGTTTCAACCCCTTCGCATCGCTGCAGCGCTATGGCGGCTTCCTGCAGATGCAATACGCGTTTCATCGCGATGTAGCAGCCTTGTTCGAGGATGCTGCCTTGAACCGTCTGTTTCCAGATCTGCAGGCACGCTCGCGGCTGGCACAGGTAGCGGCCGACCTGCAGGACCTGGGCTTGCCGCTTCCGGTGCTGTCGGCGCCGGTGTTTTGCGCGGATCGTTTCTCCCTGCCTGTGGCCATCGGCTGGTTGTATGTCGAGGAAGGATCCAACCTCGGTGCGGCGTTCCTCTACAAGATGGCGGCCGGGCTGGGCCTGGATGGCAACCGCGGAGCGCGCCACCTGGCGCCGCACCCGGAAGGCAGGGCCCCGAGCTGGCGCGGTTTCGTGGCCCAGCTCAACGCCATTGAGCTTGACGCGGTCGCGGAACAGCAGGTGATCCAAGGGGCGAGCGCTGCGTTTGCGCAGGTGACCTCGTATGTCGGTCGGTTCTGCCGCGCGCCACTGACGGAAAATGCGGCGTGACCGGGGGCACGACCGAGGCTGAACCGAAGCGCCTGACTCGTCACAGACTGGTGGCGTGGGCCTGGCTGCTGTTGGCCCATGCGAGCCTGGCGGTGGGTGTCATCGCCATTTTCATCCCGGGCTTGCCTACTACGGAATTCATCCTGCTCTCGGCATGGGCTGCCAGCCGTGGTTCGCCGCGTCTGCAGCGCTGGCTGGAGCAGCATCGCCTGTTTGGTCCGATGATCCACAACTGGCGCCATGGCCGTGCCGTGACGATACGTGCCAAGGCGACTGCCTCACTGACGATGACGCTCTGCCTGATCATCATGGCGTTGACCATCCAGCGCCGCTGGATCCTCCTGTTGGCGGCGCTGGGCATGGCAGTGGGGGCCGCCTGGATGTGGTCGCGTCCCGAGCCCGGTGGTGCGAGCACCGACGGGTCCAGAGACTGACAATGCGTTGAATCATAAAAAAATCCCCCGTTACGCGAAGGTATCCGGGGGATCGGGGCCCGTCCCTGATGATGGCAGGTCGGTCCCGTTGCGCAGCGTGAGGCTTCGCCGGCAGGCGTTGCAGTTTAGCCAGTATTGCGCAAGCCGGCGGCCACCCCGTTGATGGTGAGGTGGATGCCCCGCTGCACGCGTTCTTCCGGCGCACGCTTCGCTGCAGCCGTAGCGCGGTGGCGCTTGATCAGCTCGACCTGCAGGTGGTTCAGCGGATCGAGATAGGCGAAGCGGTTCTTAATCGAGCGCGCCAGCAGCGGATTGCCGGACAGGCGTTCCTTGGTGCCGGTGATGGCCGAGAGCACGCTGCTGGTACGTTCATGCTCGCCGGTGATGCGGCCGAAGATCGTGGTACGCAGCTTGCGGTCCGCCACCAGCCCGGCATAGCGCGAGGCCACGGCGAGGTCGGTCTTGGAGAGCACCATGTCCATGTTCGACAGCAGGGCGGCGAAGAACGGCCATTCCTTGCACATGGCGCGCAAGGTGGCCAGGCGTTTTGCGCTCTCCTTGGCGTTGCCGGCTTCTTCCAGCCAGCCCGAGACCGCGCTGCCGAAGCCATACCACCCCGGCAAGAGCAGGCGGCACTGGCCCCACGAGAAGCCCCAGGGAATGGCGCGCAGATCCTCGATGCGCTGAGTCGCCTTGCGCGAGGCCGGGCGCGAACCGATGTTCAGTTGCGCGATCTCGGCGATGGGCGTGGCCGCGAAGAAGTAATCGGTGAAGCCCGGGGTCTCGTACACCAGGTTGCGATAAGCGCGATAGGCACGCTCCGACAGTTCTTCCATGACGCGCTCGAATTCGGCCAGCTTCCTGGCTTCCTTGCCATCGGTGGCGGCGGGCATCAGGCTCGCTTCCAGGGTGGCGGCGACCAGCAGCTCCAGGTTGCGGCGGCCGATTTCCGGATTGGAGAACTTGGAGGCGATGATTTCACCTTGCTCGGTCAGGCGGATCTGGCCGTTGACCGTGCCCGGCGGCTGCGCCAGGATGGCCTGGTAGCTCGGACCGCCGCCACGGCCGACGGTGCCGCCACGGCCGTGGAACAGGCGCAGCTTCACGCCGGCTTCATTGAACAGTTCCACCAGCTGGTTCTCGGCCTTGTAGAGTTCCCAGTTGGAGGTCAGGAAGCCGCCATCCTTGTTGGAATCCGAATAGCCCAGCATCACTTCCTGCAGCTTGCCGTGCTTGGCGATCAAGCCCTTGACCTGCGGGAGGGTCAGCCAGCCGCGCATGATCTCGGCCGCACAGCGCAAGTCGGGGATGGTCTCGAACAGTGGAATGACCATCAGCTCCAGCTCGTGCAGCTGGTTGCCTTCGATGTGCAGCAGCCCCGTTTCCTTCTGCAGCAGCAAGACTTCCAGCAGGTCGGACAAGGTCTCGGTGTGCGAGATGATGTAGTTGCGGATCGCACGTTCGCCATAGCGGCGGCGGATTTCGCGCGCGGCGCGCAGGATGGTCAGCTCCGAATTGGTTTCGTCGGCGTACTGCAGGTAGGGCGAATACAGCAGGCGCGGCTTGGACAGTTCACCCAGCAGCAGGGCGATCTTGCGTTCTTCGGTCAGGCCCGCATAGTCGGCCTCTACCTGGGACTTGGCGAACAGCTCTGCCAGCACGCGCTCGTGCACGTCGGAGCTCTGGCGCATGTCCAGCGTGGCCAGGTGGAAGCCGAAGATTTCCACGGCACGCTTCAATCCGGCCAGGCGCGGCTTGACCAGCGCGGCACCGTGGTGGGCCTGCAGCGAGGCCACCAGCACCTCCAGTTCGGCCACGCATTCGGCCGGGCTGGCGTAGGGCGCAGCGGCGCCGATTTCCTGGCGCAGGATGTTGACCACGCCCAGCGAACGGGCCGTGGCGGCCAGGCGCGCGTAGATGCCGATGAGGGCACGGCGGTAGGGTTCGTCGGCGCGGTGCTCGGAGTGGTCCGGCGAGGCATCGGCCAGGGCCAGCAGTTCCGGGCTGGCCGCGACCATCAGGGTGGAGATGGACATCTCGGCCCCCAGCGTGTGCACTTCGTCGAGGTAGTAATCGAAGATGGTGGTGGACTGGCGCTTCAGCGCATGCTGCATGGTGGCGGCATTGACGTTGGGGTTGCCGTCGCGGTCGCCGCCGATCCAGCTGCCCATCTGCAGGTAGGGCGGCAGCTCCACGGCGCGGGTCTTGGCGCGCGAGGGGAACTGGCTGTCGATCTCGGCTTCGATGTCGTCATACAGCGCCGGCAGTTCGCGCAGGAAGGTGATGCGGTAGTAGGAGAGGGCGTTCTCGATCTCGTCGGCCACCGTCAGCTTGGTATAGCGCAGCATGCGCGTCTGCCACAGCGTGGCGATGCGTGCGCGCAGCAGTTCGGTGTTGTGGCGCAGCTCGCGCGGGGTGAGCGGCAGGTCGCGTTCGGCCACCAGGCGGGCAATCTCGCGCTCGGCATCCAGGATGGACTTGCGCTGCACTTCGGTCGGGTGGGCGGTCAGCACCGGAGACACCAGGGCTTCCTTCAGGAAGCTGCGCACTTGTGCGCCCGAGACGCCGGCATCATCCAGGCGCGACAGTGCATAGGCCACGCTGCCGGGCTGGGCTTCGGAACCGGCCAGCAGGTGCGCGCGACGGCGGCGGTTGTGGTGCTGGTCTTCGGCGATGTTGGCCAGGTGCGAGAAATAGGAAAACGCGCGCACCACCGAATTGGTCTGGTCGCGGGTCAGTTTCTTGAGCAGCTTGTCGAGCTCGGCACCGGCCTTGGCATCGGATTCGCGGCGAAAACGCACGGCGGTCTGGCGGATGGTTTCCACCACCTCGAAGACTTCATCGCCTTCCTGTTCCCGCACGACTTCGCCCAGCAGGCGTCCGAGCAGGCGGATGTCTTCCTTCAGGGGCGCATCCTTGTCGGTGCTGCGGGCGGGTTTGGTGACGGTCTTGCTGGCCGGGCTGCGCTTGGCGGCAGTGGTGGCGCGGGGCGTGGAAGGAGTGGAACGGGCACTGCGTGGTGTTGGATTTTTAGTCGCCATGATCAACGGTTGCTGCGGTTTTCGGAGGAGAAAGTCGTGCTTGTGGATCGGATTGCCGTGGGTGTGCGTGCTAGAATTTGCCTCGTTTTTGGTGTGCGTCTCGCTTCTGGTCGCTGTGATCGATGTGCGTTGCTGCTTGCCCTCGATCGCTTTTTTAATCGTATTGTTCAGTCTGGATGCGCCGGTCTCCTGCTTTCCTTGTCTCCTCGGCCGCGGGTGCCACGACTGAATCGGAAAGCCCGTCTTGAAAGAATTTCCTCCTTCCAACATCGTCATCGTCTCGCGTGAAAGCCGCCTCGCCATGTGGCAGGCCGAGTACGTGCGGGACCGTCTGGCCGCATTATATCCGCAGTGCAGCATCAATATCCTCGGAACCACCACCCGTGGCGACCAGATTCTTGATCGCGCGCTTTCCAAGGTCGGCGGCAAGGGCCTGTTCGTCAAGGAACTGGAAGTGGCCATGGCCGAAGGCCGCGCCGACCTCGCCGTGCACTGCCTGAAGGACATGCCGATGGATTTGCCCGAAGGCTTCGAGCTGGCCGCCATCCTGGAGCGCGAAGACGCGCGCGACGCTTTCGTCTCCAATGACCATGCCTCGCTGGACGCGCTGCCCGATGGCGCCATTGTCGGCACCAGCAGCCTGCGCCGCCAGGCCATGATCGCTGCGCGCTATCCGCAACTGGTGGTCAAGCCGCTGCGCGGCAATCTCGATACCCGCCTGGCCAAGCTGGATCGTGGCGACTACGCCGCCATCATCCTGGCCGTGGCCGGCCTGAACCGCCTGGGCCTGAACGCGCGCATCCGCTCCTTCCTCGATCCCGAACAAAGCCTGCCCTCGCCCGGCCAGGGCACGCTGGCCATCGAGATCCCCGAAGGCCGCGACGACATCAAACGCCTGCTGGCCCCCTTGCATGATGTGCCGGCCGCCGTGGTGTCGGCAGCCGAGCGTTCGGTCTCGCGCATCTTCGGTGCCAGCTGCCAGATCCCGCTGGCGGCCTACGCCACGCTGGACGGTGAGCGCCTGCACCTGCGCGCCATGATCGCCACCCCCGATGGCGCACAAGCCGCTGCCGCTGAAGCCGAAGGTTCGCCGGATGCGCCCGAGGCGCTCGGTGCGCAAGTGGCCGAGCTGCTCAAGTCGCGCGGTGCCGATTCGATTCTGGCGGCCTGCAAGGCCCAGGCTGATGCCGCTTCGGCCTGAGACAGCTGCACCGTTGCCGGTGGTCGTGACGCGGCCACTGCAACAGGCCGGCGGCTTTGCCGAGCGCGTGCAGCAGCTGGGCCGGCGTGCCGTGGTATTTCCGCTGCTGGCCATCGGCCCGGTCGACGATGACAGCGAACTCAAGGCCACGCTGGCACGCCTGCACGACTTCGCGCTGGTGGTCTTCGTCAGCCCCAATGCCATCGATGCCGCCTTTGCCCATCTGCAGGGCTGGCCGCGTGATGTGCCCATCGGCATCGTTGGGGAGGGCAGCAGGGTGGCCTTGCGCGGGCATGGCGTCGATGGCGCCAATGCCACCATCTACGGCCCGCAGCGCGCCGACAAGATGGATTCCGAGGAATTGTTCAAATCCCTCCCGTTGGAACAATTGCGCGGCAGGCGTGCTCTGATCGTGCGCGGCCAGGCCGGCCGCGATTTCCTGAGTGAAGCTTTGCAACAACAGGGCGTGGAAGTCGAATTCCTTACCGCCTACCGTCGCCTGGCCCCCGAACTGAACCCGCAAAGCCGCCTGCAACTGCTGGATTTGCTGGACGGTGGTGCCGACTGGGTCATCACCAGTTCCGAGGCCTTGCGCAATTTGCTTCACTTGGCAAGACTAGCCGGGGGCGAGGAACGTGTGGTAAAACTGCAACGACAACGCATCGTCGTCTCTCACCACAGGATCGCCGAGACCGCGCGGGAGCAGGGTTTCGTGCAGGTGGTCCTGACCGGCTCGGGAGATGAACGCCTGCTTGCCGCCCTTGTTCCACCCGCTCCCTGAGTGGCCGCGTAATTTGCCGCGTTACAATCCAGCCCATGAACGAACAGCAACCCACTCCCCAATTGCCGGAGCCTCAACCGCAAGCCAGCCACAGCGCTGGTGCTGCGGCCCCGCAGGCGTCCTATACCTTCACTCCTCCGGATGGCACGGCCGTGCTGCGCCGCCGCCAGCGTGCGCAGACCATCGTGCTGCTGCTGGTCATCGCCGGCCTGGGCGCACAGTGGTGGGTCTCGCATGCCGAACTGCGCGACCTGCGCAGCGAAGTGGCGCAGCGCCTGCAGAATGGCGACAACAGCAGCAATGAACTGAAGGGCGTGCTCAAGGCCGTGCAGGAGAGCACCAAGGAACTGCAGTCCAAGGTCAGCGTGCTCGACAGCAAGCAGGCCGAGTCCCAGAGCCAGCAACTGGCGCTGGAACAGATGTACCAGGACCTCAACAAGAACCGCGACGACTGGGCCCTCTCCGAAATCGAGGAAGTCCTTTCCACCGCTGACCAGCAGCTGGAGCTGGCCGGCAACGTGCAAGGCGCGCTGATCGCCCTGCAGAATGCCGATAAAAGCCTGTCGCGTTCGGACAAGGCGCAGTTCATCGCCATCCGCCGCGCCATCGCGCGTGACATCGAACGCCTGAAGGCCCTGCCGACAGTGGACATCGCCGGCATCGCCGTGCGTCTGGACAGTGCCATCGGCCAGGTCGACAACCTGCCGCTGCTGGTCGATGAGCGTCCGGTGGAGTCGGCCAGCGAGCCCAAGCCGCAGCCGGTGAAAATCGCTGCCGCCGAGAAGCCTGCCGCCAAGGGCGATGCCGCCCATGCCAAGACCAAGGCCGAAGCTGCGCCTGCCGAAGCGTCTGCCTGGTCGCAATGGCTGGCCGGTGCCCGCGAAACCTGGCGAAGCATGAGCACTGAAATGTGGTCCGAGCTGCGCCAGCTGGTGCGCATCCGCGAAGTGCAGACGCCGGAAGCGATCCTGCTCTCGCCGGGCCAGGCTTACTTCGTGCGCGAGAACCTCAAGCTGCGTTTGTTGAATGCACGCCTGGCGCTGCTGTCGCGCAACGAGTTCGCCTTCCGCAATGACCTGTCCTCGGCCCAGGACACTATCGCCAAGTATTTCGATACCCGCGCCAAGCAGGTCCAGACCACGCAGGCGCTGTTGAAGCAGGTGCAGGGCAGCAATGTCTCCATCCAGTTGCCCACGCTGGCCGAAAGCCTGAATGCGGTGCGCAACTACAAGGCCCGTCCGTGAGCCGCTGACGGGAACCTGATATGAAAATACTGCTCTGGCTTCTGACCCTGTTTGCCTCCGCCATCGGCCTGGCCGTGCTGGCGCGCTTCAACCCCGGCAATGTGGTGCTGTTCTATCCGCCGTACCGGATTGACCTGTCCCTGAACTTCTTCATCTTCGCCGTGCTGGCGGTGTTCCTGACCATCTACGTGGTCATCCGCGCCATCCGCCTGACGCAGAAGCTGCCCGGCCGCGTGATCGCCTATCGCCGTGCCAAGCGCGAGAATGAAAGCAACAAGGCCCTGCGCGATGCCCTGAAGGCCTACTTCGAAGGCCGCTTCGGCCAGGCCGAGAAGTCCGCCACGCGCGCAGCCGACCTGCCCGACAACGCCGGCATCGCCGCCCTGATCGCCGCCCGTGCCGCGCATCGCATGCGCCAGGGTGACCGCCGCGACATCTGGCTGGCCAGCACCGAAGTCGATCCGACCTTGAAGGCTGCGCGCCTGATGACGGCGCTGGAACTGCAAGTGGACGAACACCATTTCAAGCAGGCGCTGGAAACGGTGGAAGAGTTGAACGCCAACGGCACGCGCCACATCCAGGCCCTGCAATGGGCGCTGAAGGCCAACCAGCAAGCCAAGAACTGGCCCGAAGTGCTGCGCCTGGTGCAGACCCTGGACAAGCGCAATGCCCTGCATCCGGCCTTGTCGAACCGCCTGCGCGAGCTGTCTTACGATGCCTTGCTGTCGGACCGTTCGCACGATGCCGAATCGATTCGCCTCTTGTGGAATGGCGTGCCCGGCGTGGACAAGCTCAAGCCCTACATCGCCGCACGGGCCGCCCACGCCTTCTCCAGCCGTGGCCTGCATGACGAAGCGCGCAGCCTGCTGGAACGCGCGCTGGCCGCCGACTGGGATATCCGCCTGCTGCGTGCCTATCGCGAATCGACCGCCGAAGCCGGCTCGCCGGCCCTGCTGTCGCAGATCGAGCATTGCGAATCCTGGTTGTCCAAGAATCCGACCGATGCCGAACTGGCGCTGACCCTGGGCATGTTCTGCCTGCGCCAGAAGCTGTGGGGCAAGGCCCAGCGCCATCTGGAACAAGCCCTGTCGGACGCCATCGAACCGCGCACCGTACGCGAATCGCACCTGGCCCTGGCCCAACTGCACGAGGCGCTGGATCAGCCGGACCAGGCCGCCGGCCACTACAAGCAATGCGCCCTGGCCACGGCCATCCGCTGAACTTGTTGCGCTGGTGAATGACCAAGGCGGAAGCGGCGCAAGCCCTTCCGCCTTTTTCATGTGCGCTGCCGGGCACTGTCATGTTGGCGTAAGTTGCACCGGCCAAGATGCCGGTCTGAGCCTGAATGCCGCTATAATTGCCGCTTTCCGGTGTTTGGCATGCCAGAACTGAGCATTAAGCCCCGTTTAATGCTCATTGCATCGAGCATTAAACAAGATGCCCCTGGCGCTGCCGGCCCGAAAACCGCTTTTCGTTTCTTTCCCTAGTGAGAATCCCATGAGCCTGAACAACGTCCCCGCTGGCCGCGACCTGCCCAATGACTTCAACGTGATCATCGAAATCCCGATGAACGCCGATCCGATCAAGTACGAAGTGGACAAGGACACCGGCGCCATCTTCGTCGACCGTTTCATGGGCACTGCCATGCACTATCCGTGCAACTACGGCTACATTCCCCAGACCCTGTCGCAAGACGGCGACCCGGTCGACGTGCTGGTGATCACCCCGTTCCCGCTGATCCCGGGCGTGGTGGTGCGCTGCCGTCCCATCGGCGTGCTGAAGATGGCCGATGAATCTGGCATCGACGCCAAGCTGCTGGCCGTGCCAGTCGACAAGATCCTGCCGATCTACACCCACTGGCAAAAGCCGGAAGACCTCAACGAACTGCGCCTGAACCAGATCAAGCACTTCTTCGAACACTACAAGGACCTGGAAAAGGGCAAGTGGGTCAAGGTCGAAGGCTGGGAAGGCCCGGACGCTGCCCGCGCTGAAATCCTCGCCGGTGTGGAAGCGTTCAAGAACGCCAAGTAATTCCCCGTCAGCAAGACATAAAAAATCGCCCGACAGGTTTGCGCCTGTCGGGCGATTTTTTACGTCGATTACCAAGACCACCGTTCGGACTGAGCAGGCCCGAACGGGCCGTATCGAAGGCGCTCCGTCAGCGGATGTCCGCCGCAGTCTCGTCTTCGATACGACGCTGCGCGTCTACTCAGTCCGAACGGTGGGGGGCGTGCGCAGTGCAAGAGCAAAAACTTAGTCCAGTTTGGCCGCGTGCTCGCGGGTAGCGTGGAAAGTGATCTCCGGCCAGCGTTCCTGGGTCAGGCGCAGGTTCACGCCCGAGCTGGCCAGGTAAGCCAGGTTGCCGGCTGCATCGATGGCCAGGTTGGCACCGGCCGAGGACTTCTCGAAGTCGGCCAGTTTCTTCTTGTCATCGCAACTGATCCAGCGCGCGCTGCTGATGCTGGTGCCTTCAAACACCGCATCCACGCCATATTCGTTGAGCAGGCGGCTGGCCACCACTTCGAACTGCAGCACGCCCACTGCGCCCAGGATCAGGTCGCTGCCGGTGACGGGCTTGAAGACCTGCACCGCGCCTTCTTCGCCCAGCTGCTGCAGGCCCTTGTGCAACTGCTTGATCTTGAGCGGATTGCGGATGCGTGCCACGCGGAAGAAGTCCGGGGCGAAGTAGGGAATGCCGGTGAACTGCAGCATCTCGCCTTCGGAGAAGCTGTCGCCGATCTGCATGTTGCCGTGGTTGGGCAGGCCGATGATGTCGCCGGCATAGGCTTCTTCCACCTGTTCGCGGCTGGAGGCCATGAAGGTCACCACCGAGGACACCTTGATGTCGCGGTTCAGGCGCAGGTGCTTCAACTTCATGCCGCGTTCGAAGCGGCCCGAGCACACGCGCAGGAAGGCGATGCGGTCGCGGTGCGCCGGGTCCATGTTGGCCTGGATCTTGAACACGAAACCGGAGAAGGGCTCTTCGGTCGGCTTGACCTCGCGCACGGTGGCGTCGCGTCCGCCCGGACCCGGTGCCCAGTCCAGCAGCGCATCGAGGATCTCGCGCACGCCGAAGTTGTTGATGGCCGAACCGAAGAAGACCGGCGTCTGCACACCGGCCAGGAAGTCTTCCAAGTTGAAGGGGTGGGAGGCGCCATGCACCAGTTCCACTTCCATTTTGAGCTGTTCGATTTCCAGCGGGAACATTTCGGCCAGCTTGGGGTTGTCGATGCCCTTGATGATTTCCACGTTGCCGTTGGCGCGTTCTTCACCGGCCTTGAAGAGCATGATCTCGTCACGCAGCAGGTGATACACGCCACGGAAATTCTTGCCCATGCCGATCGGCCAGGTCACCGGTGCGCACTGAATCTTCAGCACCGACTCCAGCTCATCCAGCAGCTCCAGCGAATCGCGGGTCTCGCGGTCCAGCTTGTTCATGAAGGTGATGATGGGCGTATTGCGCATGCGGCAGACGTTCAACAGCTTGATGGTCTGTTCTTCCACGCCCTTGGCGGCATCGATCACCATCAGCGCCGAGTCCACGGCGGTGAGCACGCGATAGGTATCTTCCGAGAAGTCCTGGTGGCCCGGGGTGTCGAGCAGGTTGACCACGTGGTCGCGGTACTCGAACTGCATCACCGAACTGGCCACGGAAATGCCGCGCTGCTTTTCGATTTCCATCCAGTCCGAGGTCGCGTGGCGGCCGCTCTTGCGGGCCTTCACGGTACCGGCCAGCTGGATCGCGCCCGAGAACAGCAGCAGCTTTTCGGTCAGCGTGGTTTTACCGGCGTCGGGGTGGGAGATGATGCCGAAGGTGCGGCGGCGCTTGACTTCGCGCGCGATCAGGTCGGACGAGACCTTGGTGGCGGCGCCGGACGCGCTGGCGTTGTCTGCATCAGCGGCCTCAGGAGCGGTGGCGGCGACTTCGGGGAGTTCGTTGCTGGGTTCTTGCATGGCGGATCGGTCGGGGTGGGAGCCCGGCGGAACGCGGCCCCTGGCGCGGCTGGACGATCCAACCCGCTTGGCCTTGAGCGGCGCGCACTGTTCCTTTGACAAGGAGGCGGCGCACGCCCTGTTCCGACAGCTCTGGAAAACCCGAGATTATAACTGAAGCGGCCCGCTTGCCCGCATGTTTGCCGGGAGGCAACGTACGCGCGGCGGGCCGCTCAGGCGATCACTGGCGGGTCAGAGGCGCTGCAGGATCAGGAGCGTTCATCACGGCGATCCTCGCGCCGCTGATGGGCGTCGCGCTGCTGGGCCTGCTGCTGGCGCGCCTGCTGTTCATGCTGCGCGGCCTGATGTTGCTGCTGTTGCTGACGGACTTGCTCCATCTGGCGATGCTGCTGCTCGCGCTGCTGGTTCATCATCTGCTGCTGGCGTTACTGCTCCTGTTGTTGATGCTGGCGCATCTGCTGCTCACGCTGTTGCTGCTGCAATTGCTGTTGCTGCATCTGCTGCTGGCGTTGTTGCTGCTGTTGCACCTGTTGCTGGCGCTGCTGCCACTGGCGTTCCTGGGCCTGCTGCTGTTGGCGCTGCTGCTGCGCTTGCTGATCGCGCTGGTGTTGCTGGTCGCGGATCATCTGCTCACGCTGGCGCTGCTGGTCATTGGCCTGCTGTTCACGCTGGCGTTGCTGATCGATGGCCTGGCGCTGGCGGAACTGATCCTGCTGGGCCAGTCGCTGCTGCACGTTGTCGGCCACCGGCAGCGGACGCGGCGTATTGGCCGGGAAGGGCTGGCCCGCTTGCGGTTGCGGACCATGTCCATTCCACTGCGGCACGTGCTGCGCCTGGACCAGGTTCTGTGCCTGCGGACCGGCCAGCGGACGCTGTCCCGGCGGCGGGGCCAGCGCAGGGGCCGGTTGCTGCGCATAACGGCCGCCGGCGTAACGCGGGTCGTGATGCCACACCACCGGCCGCTGGTTCATGCTCACGTTGCGGTTCACGTTGATGTTGTTGTTGTTGTTGACGTAGCGATTGTTGATGACGTTGGTGTTGTTGACGTTGTTCACGTTGGTCACATTGGTGACGTTGTTGATGCGTGTCTGCGTCACCATCACCTGGCGCTGGCGCCAGTCGGGACGCGCATCGCCAAACACCGCACTCATGACGCCAATGCCCACCCCGAAGCTGATGCTGGCCGAGAAGCCCGGCTCATAGCTGGGCGGACGATAACGCGGCGGTGGCGCCCACACCACCGGCGGAGCGGACGGCCACCACCAGCTGCCATACACCACGGTCGGGTTGTAATACGGCACGTAGACCACCTGCGGATTGACCGGCACGATCTCGATCACTTCATCCTGCACCACCACGCGCTGCTGCGGGCTGGATTCGAGCGTGCCGGCGATGCGGGCGCGTTCGCGCAGGTTCTGTACCGTATCCATCACCGACGGCTGCTGGGCGAGGAAGGCCTGTCCGAGCTGCTGCGTCCAGTCGAGGCGATCATTGAGCATGGCCAGCACCGAGGGGAACTGCACCAGCGCCTTCACGCTGGGATCCCACGGCATGGGGGCCACGGCGCGCGCCAGGCCATCGCCCTGCAGACCGGGCCGCGCTTCGACGAAGCGCTGGGCCTGCACCACTTCCAGCGGATAGGTCGAGGCCATCAGCACCTGGGCCAGCAGCGAATCGGGATAGAGCGCCACCGGGGCCAGCATCTGGTCCAGCTGTTGCTGGGTATAGACGGGCGCGGGCGGCGGTGCATAAGCGGTCTGCGCCTGCACGGGCAGGCCTGAGACCAGAGAGAAGACCAGGCAGGTGGCCCAGGCCAGGGATGTCTTGTTCACGTTGTTCTCCTTGCGCGATGGCGTGCAGCCGGAAGAGGAAAAACAAATTGCCAGGTCCGGCGCACTGAGGTGAGCCTATGGTCTGCCAGCTCGGAGAGGCGAGGTGTAACGGAATTGCAAGCGATGTTTCAGCGCCGGATAGGCTGAGCCTGCGTGGTTGCCGAGGGGAAAGCCTTGCGCAAGGCAGGGGAGCCTGTGGCATCATGAATGGCCACGGAACAAATCTCATCAACGGAATCGATCAATCGAGCGGTTTTCATGCTTCGCGCAGATCAATCGCCACGCTTCCTTGCACGCGCTGCAGCGGCCGGACAACCAGGGCCGGCGTGCCTTTTCTTGTTGAAGAGAAACGTTCTAAACAGTTTTCGCAGTACCCGCAGTACGTACCAAGGCAAATTTTTTACGACAACAAGCCATCAAGCAAGGAACGACCATGAGCCATCACCTGATCTGGCGGCGCGATGATTTCCTCATCGACACCGATCCCGACCGGCTGGACATCCCCCTCATCCACGACGTACTGACCCATTCGAGCTGGTCCCCCGGCATCGACCTCAACACCGTGCGCACGGCGCTGGCCAACAGCCTGTGCTTCGGCCTCTATCGCGGCAAGCAGCAGATCGGCTTTGCCCGCGTGGTGACCGATCACGCCACCTTCGGCTACCTGTGCGACGTCTTCGTCGTCGGCGACCTGCGCGGCCAGGGCCTGGGCCGCTGGATGATCGAATCAGTCAACCAGCATCCCACGCTGCAGAAACTGCGGCGCGTCATGCTGACCACATCTACCGCGCCGTGGCTGTATGCCAGCTGTGGCTTCGAGGCCATCAATCGCGGTGACTTCGTGTGGCATATCTCGCGTCCGGATATCTACAAGCAGGGCGTGCAGCAGTAGATCGGCATTTCCTGACCGGCGGAGCGCAGTGTGGCTCCGCTGATTTTCCTGAGGCGTCCTTGCTGACGTAGTCAGGAAACTTAGTTTTTCAGCGCTTTCCCTTCCTTGCTCCTCTCTCGTGTCGCGGCTGAAGATTCCCGCGGGGTGCGATGCAATGGCTTCTCTCGCCTCCTTCTTCCGTTTTCACTCCTAAGTATTTCTCTTCCATTCGCCCCGTAAAACCGGCGTGTACGGAGCATGCAACTTAGTTTTGATGAACACTTGATCCAGTTCCGGTCGCAATGACCCAAAGATGATCCGCATCAAGAAGCGGCCAGATGCGAATTTTCATCATTTTTGCAGACTTATAATTTTGGCACTCATTCATTTCAGCTCATCGACCCGCTGCGCCATGCTGCGCACCCACGAATCCTGACCATGACCATTGCCAACAAACTCCGTCTGCTTCTGCTCGCCGTCGTCCTCGGCCTGGCCAGCCTCACCGGCTTGAGCATCTATCACAGCAACCGCATTGCCGATGCTGCCAGCTATTCGTCGTTCAACACGGTCCCCAGCCTGCTGGTGCTGGGGGAGGCGGGTGAAGCGGTCTTCCGCATCCGGGTTGGCATCTGGCGCTATGCCGCTGCCACGGATGCCGCCACGCGCGCCAAGCTGGAGAAGTCCATGAACACCAACCGCGACAAGGTCATCGCCGCCTTCGACCGCTACGAGAAGGAAGATCTCTCCGACGCCACCGACCGCCAGTTGCTGCAGGCGGACCGTGAAGCCTTCGCCGATTACGAGAAGAGCCGCCAGGCCGTCATCGCCCTGGGCGCTGAAGGCAAGACCGAGGAAGCCTTGCATGCGGTCGAGCACCAGGTGGTCCCGCCCGGTGACAAACTCATCAACGCCCTGGCGGCCCATCGCCGCTACAACGAGCAGCTCGGCCAGCAAGGCGTGCAGGCGGCGCAGTCCAGCCTGCGCTCGGCGGTGGTTCAGGCGGTGCTGATGAGCCTGGCCGTGTGTGCAGTGGTAGCGGTGGTGAGCCTGCTGATTTCGCGCACCATTTCCACGGCACTGGGGGAGGCCATCATGACGGCCCGCGCCATTGCCACGGGCGACCTCAGCACCCGCATCCGCCGCCGCGCCAATGATGAAGTCGGCCAGTTGATGCAGGCCATCCAGCAAATGAGCGACAGCCTGGTGCGCATCGTCAGCAACGTGCGCAACAGTGCCAACACCATCGCCACCGCCACGGCGGAAATCGCCGCCGGCAATCTTGACCTGTCGGCGCGTACCGAAGCCCAGGCCGGTTCCATCGAAGAGACCGCGTCGGCCATGGAGCAACTGACCGCCACCGTGCGCCAGAATGCGGACAACGCCCAGCAAGCCAATGTGCTGGCGACATCCGCCTCCAGCGTCGCTACCGAGGGTGGCCAGGCGGTGCAGCAGGTGGTGCAGACGATGGACGAGATCAATGCCTCCTCGCTGAGGATCGTGGACATCATCAGCGTGATCGACGGCATCGCGTTCCAGACCAATATCCTCGCGCTCAATGCTGCCGTTGAGGCGGCGCGTGCGGGCGAGCAGGGACGCGGGTTTGCGGTAGTGGCGGCCGAAGTGCGTTCACTGGCCCAGCGTTCGGCTGCGGCTGCGCGCGAGATCAAGGAACTGATCGATGATTCGGTCGGCAAGGTGGAGAGCGGCAGCCGGCTGGTCGCACAGGCAGGCGAGACGATGCAGCACGTGGTCGACAGCGTGCGCCGCGTGACTGACATCGTTGCCGACATCACGGCCGCCAGCGCCGAGCAGAGCGATGGCATCGTGCAGGTCAATCAGGCCATCGGTTTGATGGATCAGGCGACGCAACAGAATGCGGCGCTGGTGGAGCAGGCGGCTGCGGCCTCGCAGTCGATGCGGGAGCAGGCTGCGGGTCTGGCGGAAGCGGTGGCGGTGTTCAAGCTGGCGCATGAGGTGCAGATGCTTGGAGAATCTGAAGCGGACCGTAGTCGTACCAGCAAGTCCTTGCCTAGCGAGTTGCTCGCGTTGCCTCGCTGATCAGGCGAATGAAAAGAGAAATGTGTTCTGACCGAAGCCCCAATCTGATGAGGGCATCCTGGAGAGTCAGGATGCCCAATATTCTCCAACGTATCTCGCAGATTTGATGTGAACAGGCCCTAGGATGCGAAATCATCTAGCCGCGCAATGCGCGATCCAGCCAGGTCAATGCGAGATACCAACTTGGCCAGACAATCTGCGAAGCCCGCACTCAAGGCATCGGAATTTCGCATTCTCTCAACAAAGTCCTTCGCCATTGGCAAGGCCGTTTGCCACGCTGCGTTCGAGACATCATTGTTGATGTTCAACGTGAGTTCGCGCACAGGCAAACCACCTCCCGAGGTCGGCGCAAAGGCCATGCAGGTCATGTCGTACGCTGGGGCAATCTGATAAGGACGCCCGTGCTCGGCCATGAACGACAAATTCCCGCCATGCATGTCGGTGTTCGCGATCAGCGTCCCGAACGCCCACAGCACTTCCGATTGTGTCACCGCTTGGTGCTCGACGACGCCTTCTCGCGCCAGCGCACGCACTACCTGAGGCCAGTTACCTGCGCTGCCGACGAACTCAGCATCCAGTGCTTGCAGTGAGAACAGTGCTCGACGGCCAAAAGGCCCCACCCGATCGAAACGGCGCACTTCCAAAAAGCGTTGAGTCCCGTGATCAAGCACAGCCGAACGCGCCGCAGCGATCCCATGATCGTGCAAGACTTCGAGAGCAAGATGCTCAGCCAAAAGCAAATCTCGCCAGCGCTCGCTGATCAGTGTCTCGGTAAGTGCCGTGAACTTGACAATGACATGCGCCGGACCTGCATCGCACTCGGCGTACGTCGTGAACTTGGGTTGTTCGCCGCCGGCCGACGAACCGTAATGCTCACCACGCGTTGCAGCGGCGGCCAATTCAGCATAGGTCTGCGCCTTCCCCTCCTGAGAGACCGGTTGCGGATCCGGGGCGTTGACGAAATGGTCGCGGGCAGCCTGACCCAGCAAAAGATTGCCCGGCAGGTCTTCACCGTGCAGCAGCAAAGCGCGCATGACATGGCTATCGTTCCAGTCGGTCAATCGGGCAGGCAGGCCCATCTGAACCCCATGTTGCAAGTTATAGGCGCGCCCCAGGTAGCCCTGCGGCCGCATGTCAAAGAGCCACCATGGCAGGCCATCGGTATGCAAATGCGTCCCGTCCGATTGCGCCATCACGAAACCTTCGGGGTGTACTGGAATGAGCGTGCCGAGCTCTCGCAGCTGTCCACCGGGCGATACCCGATAGACGGAGGCTTCCAAATCTTGGCGCGTGGTATCGCGCAATGCATATTGAATAGATCGAGCAGCGCCAAATGGAATCAAATCACCCTCCAATGTCCGCAGGGCTCTCGACAAGGTCGGTTGGCTCACGCCAAGCTCAGTCATCAATTCACGGGCTGTTCGCACCCCTCGCCTCAGATGGACGCGGGCGCGATCTCCAAGCTCAGCAGCAGCGTTTGCCATAATGAATAGATAATTGAATAAATAAATGGTAGCACAAAGAGGGTAGCCCTGTGCCGCCTCAACCTTCGTCAGCGCAAGCGTCTGTGCCTGACGCCCGTCTTCTGCCGACGGTCAGCAGTGGTCATGAGATGTGAGCGTTGGTGATCCTTAGTTGGGCTAAGGTTCGTGCTGCCCGGTTGGGCAAGCATTCTGCAGTGACCCACTCATGCGCCCAGGAGAGCCGAACATGACCATTGCCAAGAAGCTGTACCTTCTCATCATCGCCGTCATTGCGGGCCTGTGTGCGCTGGCGGCATTGAGCATCTACCAGAGCTACCGGGTGTCGGCGGCAGCCGGTTATTCGACGCACAATACGGTCCCCAGCATCCTCGCTCTGGATGAAGCGATCGAGGCGGTTTACGCGATACGGCTGAATGTGGCGCGCTACTTCATCGAGCCCACGACCCGGGACAAGATTTTCCCCGTCCTTGAGTCACTGCATGAAAAGGTGCAGGCCGCCTTTCTCAAGTTCGAGAAAGAATGCATCTCCGACGCGACTGACGCAACGATGCTGGAGCAGGACCGTGCTGCCTTTGCCGATTACGAGAAGGCACGACACCAGACCTTGGCCCTGGTCGAGACCGGGCAGCCGTCCGAACTGCAGCGCGCGCGGGAAGAGCTGCTGGTCCCCGCCGGCAACCGATTGATGAAAGCCCTGATCGAGCACAAGCAGTACAACGCTCAACTGGGCCGCCAGGGGATGGAGAATGCTGCTTCCATTCTGGAATCGTCCATCGTCATCATCGTTGGCGTCAGCCTTTTGATCGGAACGCTGGTGGTGGGCTTGAGCCTGCTGCTGGTGCGCATGATCGCGACTTCGCTACGCCACGCTACGCATGTGGCCGAAGCCATTTCCCGCTACGACCTGACCAGCAAGATCGAACACGCTGCCCGTGATGAAATCGGCCATCTGATGCAGGCGCTGGGCCGCATGAACGACAGTCTGCGCAAGATCATGGGTGGCGTGGGTGACAGCACCGGCACGATCCAGGTGGCCGCGCGTGAAATCGCCACTGGCAATCTCGACCTGTCTTCCCGCACCGAGTCCCAGGCGGGCTCGCTGGAAGAGACGGCCACCGCCATGGAGCAACTGACCGCCACCGTCCGCCAGAATGCGGAGAACGCGCGCCAGGCCAGCGAACTGGCGATCTCGGCCTCGGCCGTTGCGGCCCAGGGTGGCAAGGTGGTGGATGAAGTGGTGCTGACCATGGAGGCCATCAATGCCTCGTCGCTGAAGATCGTGGACATCATCAGTGTGATTGACGGCATCGCTTTTCAGACCAATATCCTGGCCTTGAATGCAGCGGTGGAGGCAGCGCGTGCGGGCGAGCAGGGGCGCGGCTTTGCGGTGGTGGCTTCGGAGGTTCGTTCGCTGGCCCAGCGTTCGGCCACGGCTGCCAAGGAGATCAAGGAATTGATCCAGGATTCGGTCGACAAGATCGGTGCCGGTGGCCGCCTGGTCACGGAGGCGGGCAGCACGATGGCACAGGTGGTGAGGAGCGTGGGGCGGGTCACCGATATCGTCAGCGAGATCAGCGCGGCCAGCACTGAACAGAGCCAGGGCCTGGAGCAGATCAACCAGGCCATCGGGGCCATGGATGAAGTCACGCAACAGAATGCGGCGCTGGTGGAGCAGGCGGCTGCGGCTTCGCAATCGCTGCAGGAGCAGGCGGTGCAGCTGGCGGGTGCGGTGCAGGTCTTCAAGCTGGATCGTGAACGGGAGCTGGCCATTGACCTGGTGTCCGGGGAGACTATCCCGGAGCGGGCTGCCGATCTGCTGCTGGTGGGTGGGCGCGTGCAGGCTTGAGGAAGATCGGTACGCATTGAGGGACGCATCGCTGCGTCCCTCTTTTGTTTCTCCCCCTGTCTCTTTTTTCTTTTCTTCAGGGCGACGGCAATGTCGTACTGAATCGAAGCGTTCTTACTTCTCCGGCATGCCTGAAGAATGATGGCTGGTGATCAGCCACTCCCTGCCATTCCATTCATAGGTAAAGCTGTAGCGCGCATGCACGACCTGGCCGGTAGTGCCGAAGGTGAAGCTGTAGAGGCCGGCATCGATCGCGGTGTTGCAGCCTATCCAGAGCCAGCGCTGGTCGATCTTGCCTACCGGCTTGTTGTGGAGGAAGTGTTCGAAATAATCAATGCGCTCTTCGTTGGTGAACCGGGGCTTGTTGGACACGGTGGGCAAGAGCAGGGAGCGCGGGGCGTAGTTTTCGGCGACGGCTTCGGGATCGAGGGTTTGCAATGACGCATTCCAGCGGTCGAAGAGGGCGGCGATTTCCTTGCCTGTGGTTGACTTGCAGACCACGCCGGTGCCGGGGCCCGCAAAGGGCAGGTCGGGAGCGGGTTTGCTCGACGGGGTCGAGGCGCAGCCGGTGAGGATGAGTGCCAAGGCTGATGCGGAAAGGACTGTTTTCATTTTTCCCCCTGTTAATTTTTATGTTCAGGTGTTTCGCTGAAGATCGCTGACCGGAGTTGGCGTCTTCAGCGCTGGCTATTTTAAGTGGTGGGATTGGTTTTTGCTGAGAAGTCGTAAAGTTTCAATCAGCTAATTCGTTAATTTGAAAGCGGGCATCGGGGAATGTATATCTCCCCCGCTGGCTTATGGTTTGGACTTGATCTCCACCTCATTAAAGGTTAATCGGAGCAATTCCAGAAATTCGGCCACTAAACAGCGCTCGCGTTCTTATTTCCTTTCATTTGAAGACTGGAGACCGTTTTCTCAGACGGTGTCGCGTATCTGCGCTAAGAGCAGATCATTCCTTATCCGCGTTATCGCTTTTAACAGCCCCCCCGGCCCTGACGATCAAAGTTTTTTGTTGATTTTAGAGGATGGGATGTGGCGCAGTTACGTTGAAGCGGGGCGCGGTAGTGTCCACAAAATTCGAGATAAAATTTGCGCTGCAGTTAATTCATTACGCGAGCAGGATAGCGACAAATCTCCTCCGAAGATATCGGGAGTCCATGAGTTACTGGCATCTGCAGCTAAATCTAAAGAATAGGGGAAGCAATGAGCGACGTAATTGAGCATCGTGACGCTGGGAATGGGGATGCGGCGAGGGAGGTGCATGTTGGAAGAGGTGGTACGCCTGTATCTCTTAAGATGTACCAGGACATTTACCATCAAGTTACTGGGCGTACCGAACAAATTCGGAAGAGATATACGGAAAATCTGTTATTGGAATTTTCGAACATTCAGCAGCTCCACTATAAAATCATGCAGCTTTGCGACGTGCATAATATTGTCGCCAGGAATGAAGTGATTTCGGTCTTTCATGACAAAGAGCGCAAAGAACAGTTCACTTCATTTGAACGCTTTTCTGCCTACAACTCGAATGCAACTAGTCCTACGGTAAGCGTGGTGTTGCGATATAACTTCTCGATTATTCCCGCAGGGATACAGAAGCCCCAAGAGTATGTAGTTACCGTCCGCCTTGTGTCGCGGGTTGCTCTATTGATTCAGATTGAAAGAGAAACGCCTCCGTTCATCAGGGGCCACATAATAGGGATGGTCGCAGAAATGACCGCGGAGGTAACGGTCGAGTATGCTGATTACGTAATCGCTCGTGGATTTGTCGAGGCTTTTGATGAGTGGGTCGAGGGGTGTGATGTTGTTCCTCGCAAGCAATGGCTGAGATTTGCAAGAAGATGGTCGCACATAATTCCTGTCGTGACCCCGATCATAACCGTAATGTCGTTAGCCTATTTTGCTCTTGCTGCTATCCCTGCGGCGTTTGCCAGTCCGATCCATCTTGAAAATACGGCTCGGTTCTTTGTTCTCTATGGCGCTGGAGCATGCGTCGGAATGTTGTTAGGTAAGTTGGCAGGCGAGGCAATAGAGTACGCAATCGATACATATCCTATCCTCTCTTACCTGAAGCTGAATAAGGGAGATGTAAAGCTGGTTGAGAAATTTAGCGCTCAAAGGTGGTCAGTTGGCGTTAAATTCGCAATCGGTATAGCCTTACAAATTGCGGTCGGTATCGCCTCGTCCAAACTGGAAAAATTGATTTAATGAGGCGTGAGCCTTTCTCTTACCGGAGGGAGGCTCACCTTGTTTGAGAGCCTATGTGCTTGCGCATGCACAATATGATGGAGGTATTAATGAGGGCGGCGAGCATATCTGGAGCGCACCCACAACGCAAAATATGTGCGCCGCCATGATGATTGCCGTCCACTAAAGATTCCGCGAGCGCTTAAGTTTTCTGAGAGAATTTGGCCTGCCCTGAGGGACTCGAACCCCCGACCTATGGCTTAGAAGGCCATTGCTCTATCCAGTTGAGCTAAGGGCAGTTCGGCGTGGCTGGCGGTGATGCTGCGCCGATGCGCTACCGCCAACGATCCAGAAAAAGAAAACGGGCTGTCACAGACAGCCCGTTTTTGATGAGTGGTCGGAGTACAAGGATTCGAACCTTGGACCCCCTGGTCCCAAACCAGGTGCGCTACCGGGCTGCGCTACACTCCGAGAAGCGAGATAATAGCAGCATCTCTTTCAAATGGTCAACAAAGAATGCAAATTCTTCAAACAAGACCCTAAGCCGCCGTCTCCCGCTCCCGTGCTTCGGCCTCGCCCTGCACCCTGATCTCCACCATCAGCTTCTTGATCTCCGGCACGCACGAGCCGCAATTGCCGCCCGCTTTCACACACGCCGTCACCTGGCTCACCTCCGTCAATCCCTGCGCACGGATCGCATTGCAGATGGTGTTGCGTCCCACACCAAAACACGAACACACCGTCGGCCCGGCGTCAGCACCTTTCTCAATCGGCTGACCCACGAGCAGGCCGACGCGGTCAGCTTCTTCCAGCTTCTCCTTGGCAAACAGTCCCGCCAGCCACGAGCGCGAGGGCAGGTCAGGGCGCGCCGACATGAACAGGCACATGTCGATGCGATCATCCACCACATGCACCGCGCGATAGCTGCCATCGCTCAGGTCTTCATACTCCAGCCAGTCCGCATCATCGGCCTGCACGCCCAAGAGCGCCCTTGCCCACGCGGTGTGGTCGCTGATGTGATTGCGGCCGGCCAGTTCATATCGCACAAAATCCCGGCCCTGCACGCGTGTCCAGTGAGTGATGTCATCCAGATCCAGCGCATGGCGCGTGAGGATGAAGCCATGCCAGCCCACGCGGAATTCTTCGATCGCCACCGGCGTGTGCTTGAACTCCGGCTCGCCCGAGACCGGATCGACCACCGGATTGACCACCGCCCCCACACGCGCATCGGAGGCGGACTGTCCGTTCCAGTGGATCGGCACGAACACATTGCCGCGCGGAATGCCGCCACCATGCTGCACGCGCGCCACCATCGCGCCCCAGCGGCTGCTGATGCGCGCCAGACCGCCTTCGCGCACGCCATACAGCAGCGCATCCTGCGGGTGCAGGTCAATGAAGGATTCCGGAATATGGCTGGCCAGCGTGGCCGACTTGCCGGTGCGCGTCATGGTGTGCCAGTGATCGCGCACGCGGCCGGTGTTGAGGATCAGCGGGTAATCCTCGCAAACGGCGTGGCCCGGCGTGCGCGGTGCGGTCGGCACAAAACGCGCGCGCCCATCGGCGTGGGTGAAACGATGATCTTCCAGGACGCGTGCCGTGCCGCTGATGCTGCCATCAGACAAGCGCTGCACGGGCCACTGGATCGGTGCCATTGCGTCATAAGCGGCCTTGTCCATCCCGGTCAGGCCGGAGAGATTGAAGACGCGGCGTGCACGGTGTTCACCTCCTGCATCGGCCTCGCCATTGCGATGTGCGGACAGGCGCGCGTGTTCGTCAAAGATCGCATGCGGGCCCGCGAAATCAAATCCCGCAAAGCCCATGCGCTGCGCGACCTCGCAGATGATCTGCCAGTCACCGCGTGCCTCGCCCGGTGCCGTGAGGAAAGCCCGTTGCCGCGAAATGCGGCGTTCGGAATTGGTCACCGTCCCATCCTTCTCGCCCCAGGCCAGCGCCGGCAGCAGCACATGGGCCAGTGCATTGGTATCGGTTTGCGTGATGACGTCGGAAGACACCACCAGCTCGCACTTCTGCAGCGCCCGCTGCACCAGGTCGGCATCAGGCAGGCTCACCAGCGGATTGGTGGCCATGATCCACACCGCCTTGATGCGGCCTTCCTCGATGGCGCGGAACATGTCCACCGCCTTGAGGCCCGGCTTGTCCGCGATACGCGGGGATTGCCAGAACTCCTGCACGATCTCGCGATGCAATGGCTGGTCGAGGTCCATGTGCGCGGCCAGCATGTTGGCCAGTCCGCCGACCTCGCGTCCGCCCATCGCATTGGGCTGGCCGGTGATGGAGAAGGGGCCCATGCCGGGCTTGCCGATGCGGCCGGTGGCCAGATGGCAGTTGATGATGCTGTTGACCTTGTCGGTGCCAACCGAGGATTGGTTCACGCCCATGGAAAAACCGGTGACGACCTTCTCGGTCTCGGCAAAGGCTTCGTAAAAGTCCAGCAAGTCCTGCAGATCCACCTTGCAGATGCGCGCTACCGTGGCGGGATCGGCGCACTCGGCATCGGCCACTGCCAATGCCTCGTCGAAGCCATTGGTGTGCGCGGCGATGAAGGCGTTGTCCCGCAGGCCGCGATGGGCGAGGTAACTCATCAAGCCGTTGAAGAGCCACACATCCGTGCCCGCCTTGACGGGCAGGTGCAAGTCCGCCAGTTCGCAGGTCGCGGTGCGGCGCGGATCGATCACGATCAGGCGCAGGGCTGGGCGGGTCTCCTTCAGTTTGGCGATGCGCTGGAAGAGGATGGGGTGGCACCACGCGGCATTGGACCCGACCAGCACGATCAGGTCGGCCAGCTCCAGGTCTTCATAGCAGACCGGCACCAGGTCTTCACCGAAGGCGCGCTTGTGGCCGGCCACCGCCGAGGACATGCACAGCCGCGAATTGGTATCGATGTTGGCGCTGCCGATGTAGCCCTTCATGAGCTTGTTGGCGATGTAGTAGTCCTCGGTCAGCAATTGTCCCGAGACATACAGGGCCACGGCATCCGGACCATGTTCGGCGATGACGGCAGAGAACTTGCTCGCCACCTGGTCCAGCGCCTGATCCCACGATACCTGTTGCAATGCGCCCTGCGCATCGCGCACTTGCGGATGCAGCAGACGGCCATCCAGATCCACCGTTTCGGCGAGGGCCGAGCCTTTCACGCACAGGCGGCCGAAGTTGGCGGGATGCTGCACGTCGCCCTGCACGCCGATGCGGCCATCGTCCTTGAGCGAAGCCGTCACGCCGCAGCCCACGCCGCAGTACGGGCAGGTAGTCGAGGTGGTGGCCACGGCCAGGGCCAGCGGGGTCTGTGCAAGATTCATTGGTATCCTCTGTTACTAATTGCCGTGGTCGCCGCAATGGCTAGGCAGCATGCTGGCACATGGCCTGTCCAAACGGCAGTTCGCGCCGGAAGGCGCTGATGTCGCGGCCGCTCTGGATCAGGTCGAAGTACCACGGTCCGTCTTTGACATCACCATACAGCACCGCGCCGACGAGGCGCGAGCCGCGCAATACCAGGCGCTTGTAGATGCCGCGTCGTGGGTCGCGTACCACCAGGTCTTCGGTATCTTCACCGCCGATGAAATCGCCGGCCGAATACAGGTCCACACCGGTGACCTTGAGCTTGGTCGCCGTGGCCTGCTGCACATAGCGGCGATGGCCGGCACCGGCCAGGTGCGCACCGCACACGCGCGCCTGATCCCAGATCGGGGCCACCAGTCCGAAGGTGGCCTTGCGGTGCTGCACGCATTCGCCCACGGCATAGATGCGCGGGTCATAGGTCTGCAGGGTGTCGTCGACGATGATGGCGCGCTCGCAATGCAGCCCTGCCGACTTGGCCAGCGCGATGTTGGGGCGCACGCCCGCCGTCATCACCACCAGGTCGGCGGGAATGCTGCTGCCATCCTTGAAGCGCACGGCGGTCACGCGATCCGGGCCGACGATCTCGTCCGTATGGGCGTTGAGGAGGAAGCGCAGGCCCTTGTCTTCCAGCGCTTTTTTGAGCAGGGCGGCGGCGGGCTTGTCGAGCTGCTGGTTCATCAGCGCATCCGTGACGTGCACCACGGTCACGTCCATGCCTTGGCGCATCAATCCATTGGCCGCTTCCAGCCCGAGCAGGCCGCCGCCGATCACCACGGCATGGCGATGCGTGCGCGCGGCTTGCAGCATGGTGTCCACGTCCTGGATGTCGCGGAAGGCGATCACGCCCGGCAGTTGATGGCCCGGCACCGGGATGATGAAGGGCGTGGAGCCGGTGGCCAGCAGCAGGCGGTCGTATTTCACCGCGAGGCCGGATTGCGCGTGGACGGTGCGCTGGCGGCGGTCGATCTGCACCACCGGGTCGCCCGCATGCAGCGTGATGCCGTGTTCGTCATACCATGCGCGCGGGTTGAGCATGATGTCATCGATGCTCTTGTCACCGGCCAGTACCGGCGAGAGCATGATGCGGTTGTAGTTGCCATGCGGCTCGGCACCGAAGACGGTGATGTCGTAGAGATCCGGTGCGAGCTTGAGCAATTCCTCCACCGTGCGCATGCCGGCCATGCCATTGCCGACCACCACCAGCGAGGGCTTGGCGGTCGTCATCTCAGCCACCGATCCAGACTTTGCCTTCGTCGATGCGCGCCGGCCAGGCGGGGACCGAATTGGCAGGTTGTTCCAGGCATTGCCCGGTGGTGAGATCAAAGTGATGCTTGTAGATCGGTGAGGCCACCACGATGCGTTCGCCCAGGTTGCCCACCAGGCCGCGCGAAAGCACGGCGGCCTGGGCGTTGGGATCGTAATTGCCGATGGCGAAGACGCGCGGCTGCGGCTCGCCCTGGCTGCGGTCGATCACGTGGAAGATGGCTACCTGCTGGTCGCCGATCAGCGCGGCCACGCCCGTGTTGGGGACGATCTCGGCCAGTTCGCAGACGGGGGTCCAGTGCTTGATTTGTTGGTCGCTGTGCATGCCGGGCTCCTGATTTTTCCTGATGTTCACACGGTCTCGACGACGACCGGAATATCGAGCAGCTTCTTCTCGGCCACCGTGGCCGGACGGATCTGGCCGCGTTCCTCGACGAATTTGATGTTGCCATCGGCCGCCTTGCTGTTGACGAAGTGACGGAAGCGCTTGCGCGTTTCCGGATCGGTGACGGCCTTCTTCCATTCGCACTGGTAGGTGTCGACCACGCGCTGCATCTCGGTTTCCAGCTCGGCGGCGATGCCCAGCTTGTCCTCGATGACCACGCTCTTGAGGTAGTCCAGTCCGCCTTCCAGATTCTCGCGCCAGGTGCTGGTGCGTTGCAGGCGGTCGGCCGTGCGCACGTAGAACATCAGGAAGCGGTCGACGTAGCGGGTCAGGGTTTCTTCATCCAGGTCGGAGGCGATCAGTTCGGCATGGCGCGGCTTCATGCCGCCATTGCCGCAGACGTACAGGTTCCAGCCCTTGTCGGTGGCGATGATGCCCACGTCCTTGCCTTGCGCCTCGGCGCATTCACGGGTGCAGCCGGAGACGCCGAACTTGATCTTGTGCGGCGAACGCAAGCCCTTGTAGCGGTTTTCCAGGCGCACGGCGAAGCCCACGCTGTCACCCACGCCGTAACGGCACCAAGTGGAACCGACGCAGGATTTGACGGTGCGCAGCGACTTGCCGTAGGCGTGGCCAGTCTCGAAACCGGCGGCGATCAGTTCTTCCCAGATATCCGGCAGCTGGTCCACGCGGGCACCGAAGAGGTCCACCCGCTGGCCGCCGGTGATCTTGGTGTAGAGGCCGTATTTCTTTGCGATCTGGCCGACCGCGATCAGGCCATCGGGCGTGACTTCGCCACCGGCCATGCGCGGCACCACCGAGTAGGTGCCATCCTTCTGGATGTTGCCGAGGAAGTAGTCGTTGGAATCCTGCAGGCCTGCGTGTTCCTTCTTGAGCACGAAGTCGTTCCACAGCGAGGCCAGCACATTGGCCACCATCGGCTTGCAGACATCGCAGCCCAGACCCTTGCCATGCTTGGCCAGCAGTTCATCGAAACTCTTGATCTGGCCCACGCGCACCAGATGGTGGATTTCCTGGCGGGAGTAGGGGAAGTGTTCGCAGACATGGTTGTTGACGGCCAGGCCCTGCTTCTTCATCTCCGCCTTCATCACCTGCGTGACCAGCGGCACGCAGCCGCCGCAGGCGGTGCCGGCCTTGGTGCAAGCCTTCAGGTCGCCAATCGTCGTGACACCCGAGGCGACCGCTGCACACAGCTGGCCCTTGGAGACGTTGTTGCAGGAGCAGATCTGCGCCGATTCCGGCAGGGCATCCACGCCCAGGCCGGGTTTGGCCTTGCCGTCGGATTGCGGCAGGATCAGGAATTCGGGCGACTCCGGCAGCTCGATCTTGTTGAGCATCATTTGCAGCAGGGTGCCGTATTCGGCAGCATCGCCCACCATCACTGCGCCCAGCAGATGCTTGCCCGATTCGGAGACCACGATCTTCTTGTAGATCTGCTTGCGTTCGTCGGTGAACTGGTAGGAGCGGCTGCCGGCTTCCTTGCCGTGCGCATCGCCGATGCTGGCCACGTCCACGCCCATGAGCTTCAACTTGGTGCTCATGTCGGCGCCGTTGAAGGCCGGCACTTCGATGGCGTCATCGCGGTGCGAGAGCAGGTGCTTGGCCGCAGTGCGGGCCATGTCGTAGCCGGGAGCGACCAGACCAAAGATCTTGCCGTTCCACAGGGCGCATTCACCGATGGCATAGACGGCCGCGTCCGAGGTGAGGCAGCTGTTGTCGATGACGATGCCGCCACGGTCACCGACCTTCAGGCCAGCCTGGCGCGCCAGTTCGTCACGCGGGCGGATGCCGGCGGAGAACACGATCATGTCGGTTTCCAGGTGCGAGCCATCTTCGAAATTCATGCGATGGGTGTGCTGCTTGCCATCGACGATCTCGACCGTGTTCTTTTGCGTATGGGCGGTCACGCCCAGTTCCTCGATTTTCTGGCGCAGGATGCGGCCACCGCTTTCATCGACCTGCACCGCCATCAGGCGCGGCGCAAATTCGACCACGTGGGTTTCCAGCTTCAGGTCACGCAGGGCCTTGGCGCATTCCAGGCCCAGCAGGCCGCCGCCGATGACCACGCCGCTCTTGGAACGGCTGCCGCATTCCAGCATCGCTTCCAGGTCTTCGATGGTGCGATAGACGAAGCAATCCTTGCGCTGGTTGCCCGCCACCGTCGGCACGAAGGGATAGGAGCCGGTGGCCAGTACCAGTTTGTCATAGGACAAGGTCTCTTCTGCGCCGGCCACGTTGACCACCACCTGCTTGCGTTCCAGGTCGATGTGCCGCGCCTTGGCGTTCAGTTTGAGATCGAACTGCACCGGGCTGCGGCCGGCGTCGAAGAAACCGGGTGCCACCAGCGACAGATCTTCCGCGCTCTTGCCTGCAAAGAATTCGGAGAGGTGCACGCGGTCGTAGGCCGGACGCGGTTCTTCACAGAGGATGGTGACCTTGAGGTCGCCTGCGCCGCTCTCGGCCAGGCATTCCAGGAATTTGTGGCCGACCATGCCGTGGCCGATGACGATGATGTTCATGGGTGCTCTCCTCAGGCTGCAACTTTGCTGTCGGCCAGGGCGGCATCGCCGCTCTTGTCCGACGCGGTGAAACGGATGGCCACTGCGCACAGTGCCGAAATGGTCACCAGCACGCCCAGCATCGACAGCGTCTGCTGGGTGTTGCCCAGGCCCTTCATCAGGAAGCCCGCGGCCACTGCACCGACGTTGCCACCGGCACCGATGATGCCGGCCACGCCGCCGAGTGCCTTGCGGTCGATGAAGGGCACCAGCGCATAGGTCGCGCCGCAGGCCATGTGGGTGAACAGGCCGAAGCACAGCATGGCGATGACGGCGGCCACCACGCTGCCGGCATGGGCGAACCACAGCAGGCCCAGGCCTTCGCCCAGCATCATCACGAAGAGCAGGGTGGCGCGGCGGTTCAGGCCGCCACGCAGGGCCACCTTGTCCGAGATGTAGCCGCCCAGGGCGCGAGCAAACAGCGCCAGCAGGCCGAAGCTGGCAGCAGCGATACCGGCCGACTCCAGCGAGAGCTGGAAGTGGTCCACGTAGTAGATGGCAGCGATGTTGTGGATGAAGATTTCCACGCCGAAGCAGGCACCGTAGGTGATGAAGAGCATCCAAACGCGATAGTTGGCGGCCGCTGCACGAAAGCTGGCCCAGCCGCCGCGCTTGCCGCTTTCGATGGTCACGCCGGCGGCGCGCAGTTCGTCATAGTTGCCTTCCGGGCAGTCCTGGGTAAAGCGCCAGTAGAGCGCGGCCATCACCAGCATCAGCACGCCCGGCACCAGCAGCGCCGCACGCCAGCCCCAGCCTTGCGAGACGCCCAGCATCAGCATGGCGGCCATCAGCAGGGGCATCACGCCCTGTGCCACGCCGCCGCCCGCATTGCCCCAGCCGGCCGTGGCCGCATTGGCCGTGCCGACCACGTTGGGAGCGAACATGACCGAGGTGTGGTACTGCGTGATGACGAAGCTGGCACCGACGGCACCGATGAGCAGGCGGAAGAACAGGAAGCTCTCGTAGCTCTGCGCGAAGGCCACGCCGATGACCGGCACGGCACCGGCCAGCAGCAGCCCGGTATAGGCCTTGCGCGGACCGAAGCGGTCGCACATGGGGCCGATGATGAGGCGCACCAGGATGGTCACGGCCACGGCGGCGATGTTGATGTTGGCGATCTGGCCGGGGGTGAGGTGGAATTCCCCCTTGATGACCGGCATCAGCGGCGCGCAGGCGAACCAGGCGAAGAAGCAGACGAAGAAGGCCATCCAGGTGAGATGGAAGGCGCGCATCTGGGGCGTGCCCAGGGAGAACAGCGCGATACGATTGGATTTGCTCATGTCGGGGTCCCGTAAAAACAAAAAGGCGCCCGCTCGAATCCGAGGCCTTGCCTCGTTTCAAGCGGACGCCATTGTCCGTATGCATTGCAGATCCATCGTTAGATCGGCATCAAAGTGGTGGATCGTCCTTGATCCTGATGGACATTGAGCAAAGGCCGTGCCAGCCGCAGGGATTTGGCACGGAGGCAGCACGGGCGCGGTTTTGCGGAGAGGAAGGCGGAAATGAAGCGCGGTAGTGGCGCGGGGCCCGATCACCGATATATATCATTGCATGATGTATTCGAGTGCAGTCTGCGCGTTCGTGGTGCAGTGCATCGTTGCAGTGCATGAGGGGTGACTGGGGGCCTGGGTTTTCCCCTCTTGCCGAAAGGCATCAGTCTTCTTCGCGCGCGCTGATGTCGGCGCGTTCGTCGTCGGTCTTGCGCAGCCATCGGCGGTGCAGGAAGTGTTCCAGCGGACGGCCTACGACGAACAAGGTCAGGATCAGACCCGTCGCCATCAGCGCCACGCGCCACCAGCCGGCGCCGCAGACGATGCCCACCGCAGCGGTCACCCAGATCGATGCCGCCGTGGTCAGGCCGCGTACCTTCTCGCTGCGCTGTTCATGGATGATCACGCCCGCGCCAAGGAAACCAATGCCGGTGATGACACCCTGGATGGCACGGCTGACCGCATCGCGGCTATGCACATCGGACTCCAGCGAGAAGTCCATGGCGGCCATCGTGACCAATGCCGATCCCAGCGCCACCAGGCCCAGGGTCTTCATGCCGGTCGGCTTGCCGCGCAGGTTGCGGTCGATGCCGATGACGCAGCCGATGAGCATGGCGAACAGGAGCCGGTAAAAAATTTCCAGATGATCGGTCATGGACAGGCGCGGGCAGTAAGCGAAGGCGACATTGTACCCTCCCGCCACGCGCGTTTTCACCGTCGAACGACTGCTGGCTGCAGCCATAAAAAAGCCCCGTCAGCTTCGGCGGGGCAAATCATGCATGGCGGGAGGCATGAAGACTTCGCCATGCTGCGCTCAAGCATCAAACAACAGGAAACTACGGAGACAACAGAAACAACTACACAACGAAACAACAGGAACTACGGAGACAACAAAAGCTGGAAAAGGTCATCAGAGTATCTGAGTCATCTGCGCATTGCTGCGCAAGCGATCAGGAGCCCGAGCCGCCGGCGCCACCGGTGCCGCCGCCATTGCCGCCCGGCGAGGTGCCCAGCGGGCCGTTCTTCGAGTCAGTGGTATTGGCGTTGTTGCCCGAGCGGGAATTCTGGCTGCCGCTCTTCATCGACTTGTCCATCGACTTGTCCGACTTGTTGTGGCTGCGCATGCTCTTGCCGGAAGAGGAGCTGCCCGACTCAGTGGCGCTGTTGTTGGGCGTGGTCTGTGCGCCGGTGGCACCTGCTGCGCCCGAGCCAGCCGCGCCGGAACCGGCTGCACCACCGCTGGCACCGCCGGCATTCTGTGCGAAGGCGCCGGTGCTGAAGGCAGCCACTACCAAGGCAGTGCCGAGGAATTTCAGGGTCGGTTTGGACATGGAGATCTCCTAAGGTTGTTGTGGGGGGGCGTCCCGCCATCGCGAGCCGTTGGAGCCATACTAGGTCCTGCGCCGAATGCGGGCAGTCGGACGCTGTTTCAATCGCGTGTCGGTGCTTTCGTACCCGGATGACGGCGCTTGTTGTTGAGCCACGCAGGTCAACGCGCCGTTTGGGGGTAAGGTTCGGGAGGCTTTGACCTCAGGGCAGGGTCTGCCGCAACTCGCTGGGGCTGATCCCGTAATGCTGCCGAAAGCGCATCGCAAAGCGCGAGGGCGAGTCATATCCGCAGGCCGAGGCAATGTCGGCGATGGGCAAGGACGAGGCCTGCAACTGGTCCAGCGCCAGTCCCAGCTGCACCTTGTCCAGCAATTCGCGGAAGCCGGTCTGCTCGCGCGCCAGCCGCCGCCGCAGGGTCGACACGCTGCAGTGAAAAGCCTCGGCCACGCGTTCCAGGCTGCGTTCTTCCGGGGCCAGCATCAGCAGGTGCTGTTCGATGTGATGACTGATGGCGTCGCCACGTTCACGCAGCAGGCCGCCGATGGCGCCGCGCAGGCTCAGGGCCAGCAGCAGGCCTTCGGCTGCCTGGCATTGCAGTTCGCTGGCGGCTTCTTCGCGGATGCAGTCTTGCAGATGGCGCCAGGCGCGCAGGATGTCGGCATCCTGCGCCACGCTGCTGACCGCGCTGGCATCGCGCGCCTGTACGCCCTGGCCGGGATAGTGCAGGCGAAAGCGCTCGATCAGTGCCGGCGGCAGGGACACCATGTCGGCCGCATATTCGCCACCCTTGGGCAGGTTGGCGACATTGACCTGGGTACCGGCGGCGATGAGCACCAGCACATCCTGCCCGCACAGCAGATGGCGATGGCCCCATTGCATGCGCTTCTTGCCCTGGCGGACGTGGCAGATGCTGGCCAGGCCGATGAAGACCTGGCGCAACTGCTGTTCGTGCCGGGCGCGGATGCGTGTCAGCGTGGGGCGGGTGCCATGGGCGAAGGGCAGGATGGCGATGTCACTTTGCATGCGGGAATCAGCGTCCGTAGGTGGCGGTCAAGCGGGCCTGGCCGAGGGCCGCGCCGTTGAGGAAGAAGCCGAGCATAGCACCGCTGGCTTGCGCATCCAGTGGCAATTTTTCGGTGTTCAGTGCCCAAATCACGAATTGATAGCGGTGCGGCTTGACACCCGCTGGCGGGCAGGCACCACCGTAGCCGCTGCTGCCGAAATCGGTACGGCCCTGGATGGCACCCGCGGGCAGGCCGCGGCCCTGGGCATCGATGCCGGCCGGCAGGCTGGTGGTGGAGGCCGGCAGGTTGAACACGGTCCAGTGCCACCAGCCACTGCCGGTCGGGGCATCCGGGTCATACACGGTCACGGCGAAGCTCTTGGTGCCGGCCGGGGCGTTGGACCAGGACAACTGCGGCGAGCGGTTCAGGCCGCTGCAGCCGAAGCCGTTGAAGACTTCCGCGTTCGACAGCGCCTTGCCATCCTGGATGTCGCGGCTGGTCACGGTGAAATCGGCAGCATGGGCCGACAGTGCAGAAAACGTCAGGGCCAGCGTGGCCACGGAAAAGCGGAAAAAGGACATGAATGCGCTCCGGTCAAGGTTGAGGAGCGCCCATGGTAGAGGGCCGGCAGCGGCGACATGGTGCAGAAAACGTCAGCCTCGGTGCAGAAAGCGTCAACCCGCCCAGAGCCCTGCGTGCCGCCTTGTCAGAACAGGTTCAGCGAAATCAGGAAGTCCAGTCCCTGGAACAGTTCGACATAGCGGCTGGCCGCCGATTCATTGATCACGATGAAGCGGGTGAAATCGAACAGCGCCGGTTCCAGCTGCGCGTCGATGGCTTGCTGCGCCGCGAAGCTGGCGTAGCTGAGGCCGAAGCTGTAGAACTGCTGCTTGAACTGCGGATTGAGATTGGCCTCGTCGACCGGGTGGAATTTCATGACCAGCCGCGCATGCTGGCTGGCCACCAGCGCCTGCATGGTGCGCAGCGAACTCATCAGGCCATGCAGGTTGCGCTGGGCCTCTTCGCTGTGCTGGCCGCAGCGCGCCACCATGTTGATGATGTTGGGCAGGAAGCACAGCCAGTGGCGCTGCGTCTCGCGCAAGCCGCCCTGCGGTGCCAGGCTGACCGTGCGTACGCCCGGCAGGCCCGGAAAGGCTTGCGGCGAGACCCGGTAGGCGCCGCCATACTTCGGACTGCGGGCATCGAACCAGATGGGGGCCATCGCATTGATCTGCAGGATGGCTTGCAGCGTCAGCCCCAGGCGCTGCATCAGCATCGGCCTGGCTTGCAGCATGTGCAGCAGTGCGGTGGCATCGACGGCGGTATTTTGCGCCGGTGCGGCCAGCTGGGGATTGCAGGAGGTGTTGCCTTCTTCCAGGTAGCACACGGTCTGCACCGCTGCCGCCAGCTTGAGCAGCTTGCCCAGCAGGAAGCCGGTGTGCGGCACGAAGATGCGCAAGGGCGTGAAGGTGGCAGGCAGGGCCGCCACCATCTCCTCCAGAAACGCCACGGTGCGTGCCGGATCCCAGATGCCGTCGTCGATGACGCTGACGTAGGGCCCCTCCCATTGCATGCCACGTCCGCAGACCACCAGCGGCGCGCGCACTTCTCCCTCGCGCTGCAATTGCCGTGCGATGGAATAGGTGATGGGGCTGTGCAGGTAGACGACGTCCATGGAAGAGCAATGGCGCGGCCGGAAATGCGCGCCTGATGAGGCCAGGGCGGGATGATGGCCGCCTCGGCCTGGCTGCACCATGGGAAGATGCTTCACAAACGTAACGGGATGTAACGAGAGGCGCGCTCGGTTTCAGCGTGGACGCAGCGCCTCTACCAGCGCATCGTTCACGTAATGCGGCCCGTCGAAGAGCCAGACCCGATACCCGCGATAGTGCTGCAATTGCGGCGTCAGCTCCTCCACGGTGGCACTGCGAAATCCGCCTCCGGGTTGCGGGCGGAAGGCCTCGGCGATGATCCGCACCCGCGCCGGCCCCAGCCGCTGCGACAGCACCTGTACGTAGTGCAGCGCCACCTGCGGCTCGTGGGCATAGACGCCGACGCCATCCTGGAAGAACACGCCCACATCGGGCGGCAGCCATGACAGCAGACCTGCGGCCAGTGCTTCCGGCCCCACATTGGCGCTGTCGTAGACGCTGATCCACAGCGGTCGCGGCAACTGCCCGAGCAGCTCACCCAAGCGGGCTGCCTCGGTCCAGGTCGGATCGATCTCCACCGGGAAGTACCAGCCGCTGACCTTGAGCGGCGTGGACAATCTTGCCAGCCTGGCCGATTGCGCGATCAGCTGCGGCAGGTCGGTGCGGGCGGCTGCTTCATCGAAGCGGCCGGCCAGTCCGAGGATCACCTCCTGTGCCCATGGTTCGCGCGCAATGCGCTGCCAGTCGGGCAGGCGTGGCACGGTCGGCAAATCACTGCCTGCAACAAAGGCCTGGCCATCGACTGCGCTCCATTGCACCAGCAGCGTTCGCGCTCCCAGTTTTTGCCACTGGCCGCGTGGTTCGACGGTGGCATTGTCGGGCTGCCAGACGATGCCCTCGATCTCGCCCTGCGCTTGCGCGCGCAGGTCACAGCCGGCGCAGGCGGCCAGCAGCCACGCCGAGGCAGCGGCCAGCAGGGCGCTACGGCGCAGCGGGGAGGGCAAGGGTGCCGGTGGCATGTACTTCATGGGAGGACCTGCGGTTCACGAGGACTCAGTAGGACAGCGTGGTACTGAAGAAGAATCCCTGCGCCCGTTCATCGCCGCCGACGCGCCAGCGATATTGCAGCGACAGGTCCACATAGGAGCGCGGTGCATGATAGCGATCGCCCCGGAACCAGTAACGCAGGTTCACCCCCGGACCCATGCCGATGGCGGTGCGATGGGTATTGAGCGAATTGAAGTCGGCGTTCAGGCTCAGATGCGGGAACAGCACCAGCTGATCGCTCACGCTGTCGAGCCGGAAACTGCGTCCGGTCTGGACCGAGGCCAGACCATAGGTCTGCGGATTGCGCAGGTAGCGGCCGACCTCGCCATACCATTGCGTGGTCCACCAGTCGGGACGATCCACTCGCAGGTCGGTACCGATGCCATCGGAATAGGCCAGCTGCACCAGCCAGTCGGCGGCGGACTGGCTTCCCAGCGGGATCAGCCGTCCCAGCGACAGCACCAGGTTCTGGCTGGCCAGCGGCTTCCAGCGCGCGCCTACGGTGGCTTGCGCAGTCTGCGTGCCAGTCGCACCGCCGGACTGGTCTTGCAGAGTCTGGAACACGCGTGCGAACAGTTCGACCGGACGGCCGCCCTGATAGCCGAAGGGCCGCCAGTAGGCTTCTGCTCCGGCCTGCAGGGTGCTGTCGGTGGCGGAGGCACCGGGACGTCCGCCATTGCCGGCGCTGGGGCCGCCGCCGTTGTGCGTGAGCGAGGCGATGAAGCCGCCGCTGCGATCGATGGTGGAGATGCTGCGGCGGGTATCGAAGCGCTGCTGCGGCGTCTGCGGCAGGCTGCCATCGTCGGCACGGTCTACGCTGCGCTTGAACCAGCCCAGCGCGGCGTCATCGTCACCGGCATCGATGGCGGCATACCCCGCATCGGAAAGCGCGCGGGCGGGCAGGGTGCCGCCTGCATCGGCGCGACCGAAAGCGTCCCGCGCAGCGCCGGCATCCCCGGCCTGGGCGGCCAGGTAGGCCAGTTGCAGATCATCCAGTCCATCCAGCGCGCCGCCGTCGCGTGCGGCGAGGAAGCGTTCACGGGCTTCGCGTGGATGACCGGTGCGGGCCAGCAGCGCGATCTCGGTCTCGACCGGCAAGCCGCCTTGCGCCAAGGCCGCCTCATCGTCGGCGCGGGCAGCCGTCGCATCGCCCAGTTGCGCGCGCAAGGCTGCGCGCCTTGCCAGCAAGGGGCCGTCTGCACCCTGTGCCTGCAGGGTGGCGCTGATGGCCTGCTCGGCTTGCTGATCCTGTCCACCAGCCTGCAAGGCATCGATCAGCAGCAGGCGGTATTCGGCATTCTGCGGTGACAGGGCTACGGCCTCGTTAGCTGCTTGCGCCGCCTGCGCGTACTGTTGCTGCTGCATCGCCTGGTAGCCGCGTGTGGCGGCATCGAAGCCGGCATCGCGCGCTTGCGCGCCAAACGTCACGTGGCAGGGATTGACGTTTTCGGCACCATCGCGGCTGCAATCCAGCGCCGGCACGGGGTACTGGCGCGACGATACCGACGGGTTGCGCTGTTCGGCACCGAGCGCCGCCAGCCGATAGCGTCCCAGTGCCTGGGTGGCCTGCTGGCGCGTCAGGCGCAAGCGCGCAGCTTGGCGTGCATCGATTGCGGGGGCGAGCGTGTCGGGATCAAGATCGTTCAGCACATCCAATGCCGCCTGCGGTTGTTGCATGGCCAGTTCGGCATCGGCCTGCAGAATCCCTGCATCCAGTTGTTCAGCGGCGCTGCTGTCGCTGGTTGCCAACCGGCGTGCCTGCGCGAAGTCGGCGCGGGCGGCATCGGCCTGGCCCAGACGCACGCGGGCATAGGCGCGCAGCAGCAGCGGGCCGGGCTGGCGTTCGTCCATGGCATGGGCTTCGTCGGCGGAGCGATCGGCCTGCGCGATCTGCTCGTTGTGCAGCAGGGCTATCACCAGCATCAGGCGATATTCCATTTCCTGCGGTGCCAGTGCCACGGCCCGGCGGGCAGCGTCCAGCTCGGCCTCTGCGTGGTTGTCGGCCTGTGCGCGGAAGACTTCGGCCGCAGCCATGGCGGCCCGTTCGCGTTGCAGTTCCAGCTGGCGGCGCAGCAGCGGGCGTTGGTCCGTGACCTTGTCTGCGCCTTGGGCCAGTACTTCGCTGGCGCGGTCGTAGTCATGGGTCTCGATCAGCGCATTGCCCAGCAGCAGCCAGTAGGCGGTATTGTGCGGGGCGGCTGCCACAGCCTGGCGTGCCAGCGTGACGGCCTGCTCGTAGCGCTTGCCATCATAGGCGCGATAAGCAGCTGCTGCGGCCGCATAGCCGGGGTCGCGCGCCGTGCCACGCCTGGCGCTCATTCCGGCGTGCTGCTGTTGGCGCAGTTCGCGCAATTGACGGCGCAAGGCCATGGAATCCGGGCGCAGGCGTATCGCTTCCTGCAGTTGCGCCTGCGCCTGCCCGAACGCACCGCGCGCCGCCGAGGCATAGGCCTGCTGGGCCAGGCGATAGGCCGGGCCGGACAGCGGCAGTTCCACCACCGCCGTTTGTGCCAGCGCCGTGCCGGTGGTGGCAGCAGCACCGCTGACCAGCAGCAGGAGCAGCAGGGACAAGGTCTTGTTCTTCATCGTGTCTTCTTGTTTTGGTGATGAGGGCGGGGCTCAGGCAGGCTGGCCGCCTTGTGCCAGCCAGTCGCGCTGACGCCGTACCGCCTCTTCGATGGCCTCGCGCGAGATCACGGCTTCATTGACCAGGTAGTCGCCGATACGGCCATGCAGGTCGGGACGATAGCGCTGCATGGCCGCATCGAAGATCGGGCGCGACAGCAGGCCGCTGGCGATCAGCAGGTCGCCCAGCAGCGGGACGCGTGCTTCGGTGCGGGCCGGGTCGAAGGCATTGTCCTGCCCGCGCAGCAGGCGCAAGCCGGCAGCGATCTCGGACTCGCGCGCCACCATGGCGAAGGGGGCGCGGCCCAGGACCGCTTCCAGCTCGGCCCGAGCGGCATCGGTCAGCGCACTGGCCACGGCCACCCGCGCCATGCCCTGGTCGGGCCGGCCTTCCTTGCCGGGGCCGAGGTAGAGCGTGCGCAGGCGGGCGCAGATTTCCACCGGCAGTTCGCCCGCATGGCGTTGCACGCGTTCCCGCGTGAGGCTCACGCGCGGCAGGCCTTCTTGATAGGCCAGTGCTTCGGCCAGGGTTTCTTCATCCAGCCAGCCATGGCTGACCATGACGGTCCCCAGCGGCAATTGCGTGCGGCGCTGTTCCTCCAGTGCCATCGACAGCGTGGCCTCGTCGACTGCCTGCCAGGTCCGCAGCAGGTCACCCAGGCGCAGGCGCACGCGGCTGGCGATGCCATCCGTGGGGAAGTCGTGCATGGTCTTGTCCCAGGCCAGTGCGCGGCCCGCGAACAGGTACAGCAGGAACAGCCGCCACGCGCGCGCCACGGCCATGAAGTTGACGAAGTTGGCCACCACCATGCGCGGCAGGGCCATCAGGCCGTGACGCCAGCCGTACAGCTCGGTGGTGAAATAGAAACGGTGCACGGCGCGATTGAGCATCGCCAACGCATTGAGCGTGAGCACGGTGCGCCACCAGCCGTCACCGGCCAGCAGGGGAGGGTAGAACACATCCCACCACTGGAAGGTGGTGGCCGCCGAAAACAGGATGAACTGCAAGGCCAGCACATAGCCCAGCATGCTGACGAAGGCCGTGACGACGCCCTTGCGGTCATGCAGCAGCAGATAGCGTGCCGCCAGCGAGCCGCGCCACTCCATCTGCTCCCAGCTCTGCAGGCCGATGCCGATGACCCAGCGTGCCTTCTGGCGATAGGCCTGTGTGAAGGTGTCGGGGAAATATTCGCGCACCGCCAGCGGCATTTCCAGCGTGCTCTCGGCCACCTGCTCGCGCTTGCCGAAGAACCAGGGTTTGCGGCGTACCTTGAACTTCACGGGGAAGCGCGCAAAGATGGTCTGCATGCCCATCTGCGAGAGCTTGGTGCCGACCTCGTAGTCTTCCGTCAGGCTGGACACGTTGAAGGGCTCCCCATCGGAGGCCTGCATCAGGCCATGCAGCGCCTTGCGCGAGAAGCAGGTGCCGACCCCCGCCGAGGGCACCAGTCCGGCCACGCTTTCGCGCACCATCATGTCCTTGGCATGGCTTTCGGCGAATTCGTCCATGTAGGTACCGGCCACCAGTTCAAACCATTCGCGCTCCAGCGAGGCGACCGGCAGCTGGATCATGTCCTTGCGTGGCAGCAGGTAGTTGAAGAATTTCAGCTCCATCGGATGCAGCACGTCTTCGCTGTCGTGCAGGACCACACCGGCGAACTGCATGCCCAGTCCGGCTTCGCTGGCAAAGATGGTCTTGACCACCCAGTTCAGGCAATCGGCCTTGCAGGTCGGACCGGCATGCGGCACTTCCACCCGGTGCAGCTGCTTGTAGCGCACCCGCATGCGCTCCACTTCGTCGATGGTCTCGCGGTCGTTGACGTAGGTGCCGACGAAGATGTGATAGCGCCTGTAGTCCAGCACGGCCACCATGTCCTCGATCATCTGCGCGATGACGTCCGCTTCCATCCAGGCCGGCACCATGATGGCAATGGGCTGCTCATCGCGCTGCCGCAACTGTTCCACCGTCAATGGCGTGCGTACGCGCTCGATGGTGAATCGGCGCCACAGGCGGCGTGACCAGTACCAGAGGTCGAAGAACAGGTCGTCCAGCGCCGACAGCAGGATCAGCAGGGCCACCACGGCCGCCGCAATTTCCAGCGCCGCGTAGTAGTTGGCGAACAGGAAGTTGAGCTGGGCCGTGGCATTGGCTGTGGTGAACATGCGCCGTCCTCAGTCCTGGCCGGCGTCGCGCGGCGTCGCCTGGGCTTGCTTGCGCTGGGCTTCCTGCTCGGCCATGCGACGGCGGCGCGTGCGGCTGGCCAGGATCAGCAGGAGAATGAACAGGCCGATGATGGTCAGCGGCACCACCCACCACAGGATGTCCGGAATGGTCAGCGAGGGGGAGTCCTGCACCGCATCGCGGCCACTGGCGTCATTGGTGTCGATCTCCGCCAGCAGGCCGGTCGAGGACACGGCTGCCACATTGCCGGACGACAGCGCAAACGGTTTGGCCACCAGCGGCCGTTCCTTGCCGACGCTGTGCCAGACCACGCCTTGCTGGCCGTTGGTCTTGGCGACCTCCAGGATGCCGAGGCGGTCGAAGCCGGTGACGTCGAGCATGGGCTTGGCGCTGCTGTCATTCATCACCAGCGTATTGCCCTTGACCTGCACGATGCCCTGGGCATCCTTGAAGGGCAGGTCAAACGCCAGGAAGCTGCCCGAAGGAGCGGCCTCCTTGCCGTCGTCCACCACGGTCATTTGGGTGCGGTCGGCGGGCAGGCCGGCGCTGGAGGCGACCATGATGACGCGCTGCAGGCTGGCCGGCACGTCGTCCAGATAGCTGTGCGGCACCAGCAACTGCGCACCGGCGGCGAAGCGGCGGACCATGCCGGTGAAGTTGGCTTCGTCCTGGGCCTTGTCCAGTTTCAGGTGGCTGGATCCCAGCACTGCCACCGGGAAGGCCTGGGGCGTTTCACGGCAGTTGTCGCTGGAGGGCTGGCGCACGAAGGACACGCGCAGCTGGTTCTGTGCAGCCAGCGCACCCGGCGGGATGCGCGCGATGATGCGCTCGCGCTGGCCGTCGGCCTGCAGGCTGCGCGCTCCCAGCAGCACATCGTTGAGGAACACCGAGGCCACCGGCGGCGTGCGCGTGGCACCCGGCGCGGCCGAGACATCCAGTACCAGTTCGGACGGCAGGCGGCCGTCGCTGGCGACTTCGGCGATATCGAAGGACGCACTCCAGTCGGCGCGGCTGAGCACATCGATGCTACCCGGCGCACCGCCCAGGTTTTTCAGCAGGATGAAGTCTTCACCCGTCACCGGCTTGTGCGCCGTGCGCGCCACCAGCGAGGCGGCACCGCTGATGTTGCGCCAGTAGCGGTCGAACATCTGTGCAAAGGCGGGGCCGGACTGCGCACCCGCCAGGATCACCGGATGGCCGAAGGCTGACGACAGCCGCAGTTCACCTGCCTGCAGGCTGGCGGACTGCGGCTGCACGCGGGCGCGCCAGGCGCTGAAGGCCGGCATGGCTTCGGGCGCGCTGGCCTGCACCTGCTGCTGCAGGGCGTTCATGGCGCTGTCGATACCGGAGAGCAGCGCTGCATCGGCCACCACGATGTCGGCCCGCACCTGGTTGCGACCCAGGGCCAGCAAGGCGCCGACTTCGGCGGGATCCTTCAGGGCATGTTGGCCGCTGCCCTTGAGCGCGGCAAACGCGGCAATGCCGCGCAGCCCATCGGGTACGTTGAGGCGGCTCAGGTCGATCACGTCACCCACGCGCGGCAGCACCGTCACCGTACTGTGCTTGCCCGCGCGTTCCAGCGCCACACCGATGCGCCAGGCGCTGTCGTAGCTCTGTGCATCCAGCTGGCGTCCCGCCACCATGATGGAGGTCAGGGCCGGCAGCGCCCCCCAGGCGGTGCGCAGGTCGCCGATGGCGCGGCTGTCGTAGCGGTAGCTGAAGGAGGAATCGGGATTCACCTGCAGCACGTTGCCGGGCGTACGCGGGTCGGCGCATTGCGACAGGCCGGAGAGCATGGTGGTCCAGTTCACGCCCATGCGCACGAATCCATTGGCGCGAGGCGCGCCGTCGATGCCCAGCGCCAGGCTGGCATCGCCCTGATCGGCCGTCATCGCACGCGCCGCGACCGGATAGGTATCGATGGCCACGACCATGGTGGTGCGGCCGCCGTCGGCGCGCAGATACTTTGCGTCCAGTTTCAGATTGGCATCCGCCAGCGGCACATTGGACGGCACCGGCAGATAGAGTTCGCGGCTGCTGTCATTGGACGCCAGCACCAGCGGCGAGGTAATGCCCAGTGAGGCCAGGGTCTCGCGGCGCTCGATCCAGGTGTCGTCAGTCAAGGTGCGGAAAGCGTCAGCGGCGGCGTTGTTGCCTGTGGGGGCGGCCAGCAGGACCGGCGAAAAGCCGGCGGCAAGCACGGCGACGGCCAGCGTCATGAACATCGGCGTTCCCGCGGCCAAGCGCAGGCGGCGCGCAGCCGCTGGCTGGGGGTGGTGGCGTGCAATCATCAGATTCCTGTCGCAAGAGGGACCATCGGTCCGCGTAGTCCGGACCTTGTGGCGTTTCGTTGAATTGTTTGTTGTTCGGTTGCGTGGCTCGGTTGCGTGCGGTAGGAGCGGAGGGAGGTCAATTTGGTTGCATGTTCGATATCACTCTTTACACCTTGCAGCACGCGGACACTTTCCTTGTGTCCATTTTTCCGTGATTTTTTGCTTGAAATGGCGAGGCAGAAAAACTAAGTATTCAGGGCGATTGCCGTCTGGCATCGCCCGGAGGGGCGCATGGGAAAAGGGGCGCTGCTGGCTGATTTCGCCTGAGGAGAAAAGGCGGGGTAACGCAACACTGACAAGGATGTTTGTGAGAATTCCCTACATCAGGGGACGTAAAAAATATTTTATATTGTTTGATTTCACTCGGTTCTGGCCGGGAAAACTTTCCATAAAAAACTAAGTAAACGGGGCGACGACACAAATCGCAACGTCTCGCCGCCCATGGCTTGCGAATGGATGAGTCAGGCGGAGAAGGGCTGGAAGTTGCGTCCGAGAATGGCATCGACGATGCGGGCACAGGCCTGTCCGTCGCCATAGGGATTTTGTTTGCGTGCGAAGCTGCGCCAGAGCCGGTCTTCGCTCAGCAGGGTGGCCACGGTATCGATGATGCGGCCGGTATCGGTGCCGACCAGTTGCACGGTGCCTGCGGCCACGGCCTCGGGGCGTTCGGTGACGTCGCGCATGACCAGAACTGGCTTGCCCAATGCCGGCGCTTCTTCCTGGACGCCGCCGGAATCGGTGAGGATCACGTGGGTGCGCTGCATCAGCCGCACGAACTGCAGATAGTCCAGCGGCTCGATCAGATGCAGGTGAGGCAGGCCGGACAGCTCCTGCATGACGGGGCCGCGCACGTTGGGATTGAGGTGCACCGGGTAGACGATCTGCAGGTCATCGCGTTGCGCCAACTGGGCCAGTGCGCGGCAGATCTGCAGGAATCCGGTACCGAAGTTCTCGCGCCGGTGGCCGGTGACCAGCAGCAGGCGGCGTTCGGGCAGCAGCGATGGCAGGGCGGCATCGAGCTGGGCGCGAAGCCCGGCATCGGCATCGATGCGGGCCACTGTCATCTGCAGGGCATCGATGACGGTGTTGCCGGTGACCACGATTTTTCCCTGCAGGTTTTCTGCTTCGAGGTTGCGGCGCGACTGCGCGGTGGGGGCGAACATCAGGTCGCTGACCACGTCGATGGTGCGCCGGTTCATCTCTTCCGGCCAGGGCTGGTGCATGTCATGGGTGCGCAGGCCGGCCTCCACGTGGCCGACCGGGATGCGCCGGTGAAAGGCCGCCATGGCCGCCACCATGGCGGTGGTGGTATCGCCGTGGACCAGCACGCGGTCGGGCCGGGTCTGCTCCAGCAGCTGGTCGATGCCGGCGAAGAGGCGCGCGGAGAGGCCGTTGAGCGTCTGGTCCGGCACCATCACATCGAGGCTGTGATCGGCCTCGATGGCGAACAGCTCCAGTACCTGCGCCAGCATCTGCTTGTGCTGGCCGGTGGCGCAGACGATGGAGTCGATGGCGGGCTCGGCATCGAGGGCCTTGACCAGCGGTGCCATCTTGATGGCTTCGGGGCGGGTACCGAAAATCGACAGTACCCGCAGAGGGCGGCTGGGCGTGGCGTGGTCCATGATGCTCCAGTAAAGGCTGCGTGAGCGCGCCTGTATCAAATCGTGATGGAGGTCCTCGCTGGCGACGCGCCATGTTTGAATTGTTGTTGGCGTCAGCGCCGCGCAGGGGCTGCGGCAAGCTGCGGAGTTGCGACGGGCAGCCTGCGAGCTGAGACAAGGTTGCCCTGGATTTGGTTCGTTGCAGAGGCAAGCTTTTGCCAACCCGCTTGTTACGGTCCAGAGGAAGACTTTCATTCCACGCGCTGATCTGGATCCGAATCGGTTCGGCAGATTGCAGAAAGTCTTTAGCCCCATTGACCGCCGGTGATCTCGGGAAATTTCGTGGCTTTTGATGCCGCACAAGATATGTTCGACATCGCGATAGAAATCGGACGATTCCAATTTCGAATAAATCGCAGGAAATTTCTTTAGTTCGGATTTGGCCGCGAAAAGGCTTCCCTCAATCTGGGTAAATCAACGAGTATCGCAAGCTTGGCGGTGTGGCAGAGCTGTCGGAATAAATCCTCGAATACGTCGATTTTCTGATTACTTGAAAGACTATTTGCTCATCCAGTGAATTCAATATTTCCCTTGGGGTGCTCCAGATGAATCTCTGCAAGGCGTTTCCTGCTTTGGTGTATGAGAAACCATCTTTCAAACGATGAATAAAACGCGGATATATCTGGTGCTTGTCGTTCTGTCGATGCTGCTGTTGGCGGTTGTGCAGTTGGTGCAGTTCGCCAAGCGCTGGACTCAGCCTGTGGTAGAGGAAAGTGCGCCAGCGCATTTGACGACGCCATTCCCTTATGTGGAAGGGCACCTGAGCGGAGTGCAAGTACGGGTGCCGGCAAACTTCATGAGAGGTGGTCGGCCGTATATGGTGCAGTACGAGGACGATAGTCCTTGGGCACCGAAGGAAAGTGAGGGGCCAGAAAAGCCGCGTACGTTGGCATCGCCCATCATCAGTTTGACTTTTCATGTTCGGTTGCCTGATGTCGAACCGCTGACGGAAGCAAATTTCAAAAGCTGGAAGTTTGATCTGCGGGATCGCATGTCGGATAAGAGTGAATGGATTGATTTTTCGTATGAAGGTAATACGGAGTTGTTGTATGACTGGGGCGGCGAGGGCATGTTGAACAGGCACGCAGTCAACCGAAAATACATCGTTGGCCGGGGAATTCAATTTCAGAAGCAGGAACATGAGGTTTACGGGCTCACGATGGAGAAGACGTATCCGGTCGACGAAACGCAATATGACCCCAACAACTATCACTATTATTCTCGGCGAATTGATTCTCGGATCGTTACTTTCATTGTTTGCCGGGCAGGGAAGCCACCGGTGCCAACTGGAAGATTTTTTTGTCAACACTATTTTTCCATGTGGCCGGATGCATTGATAGAGGGGGATATCAGTTATTCGCCATCCAAGCTTAAAGATTGGGAAAGTCTGGAGCAGGAAGCTAGGCGTTTACTTCTTCGCTTCGTGGTCGGATGTTCAGAGACGGCTCCGGCTTGTCCAATGTCACGCAAGATAAATAATTAACTCAAAAGATCATGCCGCAGCCTATAAACTCAGCGCAGATAGCGCGACTAAAGGATTTGGTTTCCATAGGGAAGACCAGTGAGGTCTACACTTGGTTGGCCGGAAAGGGGTATCTATATCCCTTACTGGCTCGCGGCGTCGTGAATAGCGATACCTTGTCAGGTGTTGCTGCGTTGACCTTTATGGATAAGCAGGCAGCAAAGCAGGAGCGTGCTCTTTCGTCTGAGCAGGAAGGTCGCATTAAGCAGCATATGGCCAATGCATATCTTGACTTGTTGGCAGACAAGGCAAAAACAGCCGGTATGGTCAATGCTGAGATAAGTTACAAAGAAGCGTGGAAATTCCATAATTTCGTCTTTGAAAAGAATGGTTTGCTACCCTCAACATGGACTCTCGATACCCCACTTTCGATCATCGAAAAAAGTGGCGGCCCAGCCGCTGCCCAAAAATATTGGGAAAGCCTGTTGAAGCGGGGCCAAGATCCCGTGGCCGGGACAATAGTTGGCCCCAATGTCTCCAAGCGCCGCCAAGGTCATCAGGTGGGAACCGCTTGAGGCGGCTACAGACCAATAGTTGTCTGATCTTTGTTGAGCAGGATTGTCGATCGGTGGGATGGCGAAGACCTCGGACTTTGCCGCAAGGGCAAGATTTGCAGTCGAGCTTTTATAATGATCTCGCCTCCATACTCTCAGCGAGTCATCATGAACCTCACCCCCCTCGCCATCCTCCTGATCTTCCAATGCCTGGGCGAAGGCACCGCGCAATTGCTGGGCCTGCCCATTCCCGGTCCGGTGATCGGTATGCTGCTGTTGCTGATCGCCTTTCTCTCTTCTTCACGCCTGGCGCAGCTGATGGAGCCGACCTCATGGGGCATCCTGCAGCACCTGTCGCTGCTGTTCGTGCCGGCCGGCGTCGGCGTGATTGCCGCTGCCGGCCAGCTCAAAGGCGATCTGCCGGCCATCGCGGTGGCGCTGGTGGTGAGCACGGTCCTGGCCATCGGCGTCGGCGCGCTGGTGACCAATGCGGCGATGAAGCGCTTCTCTGCGGCTCGCCAGCCGGATCACGATGAGGAGCCGCACTGATGCACGGCCTGGCCCGTCTGACCGATGTCTGGGTCTACCTGGCGGCCTCGCCGCTGCTGGGGCTGACGACCACGCTGGTGGCCTATCTCGTGGCACTGTGGATCTACCGGCGGCTGGGTTACCACCCGCTGGCCAATCCCGTGCTGATCGCCATCGTCATCGTGGTCAGCATCCTGGGCATCACGCATACGCCCTACAAGACATATTTCGAAGGCGCGCAATTCGTGCATTTCATGCTCGGACCGGCCACGGTTGCGCTGGCCATGCCGCTCTACAAGCAGTGGCACAATTTCCGCCGCGCAGTGCTGCCGCTGATGCTGGGGCTGGCCGCTGGTTCCGTGACGGCCGTGGTCTCGGCGGTCGGGATCGCCTACGCCATGGGGGCCTCGCGCGACATCGTCATTTCCATGGCACCCAAGTCGGCCACCACGCCGATTGCCATGGCCATCTCGGAACGTTTCGGCGGCCTGCCGTCGCTGACCGCCGTGCTGGTGATCTGCACCGGCATCCTGGGCGCGGTCCTGGCACGCTACGTCCTCAACTTCCTGCGCATCGAGAGCCATCCGGTACGCGGCTTCGCGCTGGGCGTGGCCTCGCATGGCATCGGTACCGCGCGCGCTTTGCAGGTCAGTGCGGAGATGGGGGCCTTTGCCGGATTGGGCATGGGACTCAATGGCGTCTTCACCGCCGTGCTGGTGCCGGTGCTCATGCCGCTGTTCCTGCGCTGGACCGGAAATTGAGAATGAACTAAATAATTTAAATTTAAGTTACTTGCTTCGGGCACCATGGCGGTACCTTGAACTGCTCCACCAGAAAATCACGCATGCGCTGCACCTTGGGCGGCAGATGCGTGCGGGTCGGGTAGAGCGTATGCACCACCAGCTGCTCGCCGGTGCTCCAGCCTTCAAACAATTCCACCAGTTCACCGGACTGGATTGCCGCGTTGACGATGAAGTCCGGCTGGATCGCGATTCCTTGGCCGGCCATGGCCATGGCACGGCAGGTAGCGCCATTGTTGACGTAGACGGTGGAGCGCACGCGCACCGTGCAGGTGTCGCCGTGCTCATGCTTGAAATGCCACTCATCGCCGCCGTTGCGGTAGCTGTAGGAGATGAAGGGATAGTCGCGCAGTTCCGCCGGACTCACCGGCGTACCGTGCCGCTGCAGGAAGGCCGGCGAGGCGCAGGCAATCATGCGCACCGGTGCCAGCGGCCGCGCCACCATGCGGCTGTCACCGAGGGTACTGATGCGGATGGCCATGTCGAAACCTTCCTCAAGCAGGTCGATGGTGCGGTCAGACAAGGTGATGTTGAGCGTGATCAGCGGATTTTGCTCGGTGAACTTGCCCCATAGCGGAGCCAGTTGCTCCACGCCGAAATCCTGCGGAGCGCCGATGCGCAGCCGTCCGCAGGCCTGGTCGGAATTGAGCCCGACTTCGCTCTCCACATCCTGGATGGATTCCAGCAATTCCTTGCAGCGCGAGAAGTAGACGCGGCCCTCATCGGTCAGCGAGAGTCGCCGCGTGGTGCGGTGGAGCAGGCGGATGCCGAGGAACTGTTCCAGCTCCGAAACCTGCCGCGAGACCGCCGGTTTGGACTGGCCGGTCACCTCCACGGCGGCCACGAAGCTGCCGCTCTCGACCACGGCGACAAAGGTTTCCATCGCTTGCAACTTGTCCATGGCTGCCTTCCGATCCGCAAGAAAAATACCGGTCAGATTGCCACAGCAGCGTGCGCCTGCCCATGCTACGTTCGGATAATGGCGCGTCCGGAAAATTCGTTCATCGCACCGTGGCGGCCCACGCCACCACTTCGCCCGCCAACCGCGCCGAGGCGCTGCCAAAGGCGCTGACCACCTCCGGCACCTTGCTGCCGGCCACCGCTTCCACCACCGCAAAGCGCCGCGCCGCCAGTTGCTGGCGCGTGGCGGTGTCGACCAGTCGCGCGTCATAGACGATCACCACGCTGGGCGCGCCGTTGCGATATTCCGTCTGGAAGGCGTTGAGTGCGCCATCGAGTTCGACCTCGGCCGCGATGTTGGCATTGTCGCCGGACAGGCGCGGGAAACGTCCGTCGGCCTGGAAGGCATCCAGCAGGCGGTCGCGCAGCAACTGCGGTGCCGGATCACTCCAGCGCACGCCGGCATAGGACTTGACCACGTCGCCTTCAGGCAGCACCAGGATGCGTTCGCTGTCGATGCTGCGACTGGCCGCCGGAGTGGCGATGCGCAGCGCGCGATAGGGCGTGCCGGTGCTCGCCGCATGGGTCGAAGCCAGTGGCGGCAGGCGATAGACCGCCAGCGGATCGGACTTGGGAAGAATCGAACACGCGGTCAGGGCCAGGCTGGCGGTCACCAGGGCGGTGCGCAGGAGCGGGGTCATCATGGTTGGAATTCCTGAAGATTGTCTTGGCCCAGCAGGTAGGCACCGGGATTGCTTTCCAGCTTGCGGCTGATGGCCCGCACCGAGGCCAGGGTACTGCGCAGTTCGGTAATGGCCGGCCCGATCTCCGCCACGCCCTGGGCACCGTTGTTGAGGGCGGCCTGGTTCTGCTGGATCAGCTTTTCGATCTGCTGGCTGCTGGCCGCCAGCGAACGCATGGCTTGCTGCAGGTTGCCCATGGCGTCATTGCCGCGTGTGGCCAGCAACTGGTTGGCCGACTGCATGGCCAGATTGGCCTGGCGCGCCGCTGCCGCCAGTTCCTGCATGGCGGTGCCGACGTTGCCGCGCTGGTTGGCCAGGGTATCGGTCAGCTGTTCCAGGTGCGCCAGGGTCTGGTTCAGGCGGCGGGCGTTTTCCGGCGCCAGGAACTGTTTGGCGTTGAGCAGCACTTCATTGACGTTGGAGAGCAGGTCCTCGCCGTTGGAGAGCAGCGCCGACAGCGGCGAGGGCGAGGCGATGATGATCGGGTCATTGCCATCCTTGGACTCCAGCCGAGGACTCTCGGGCGAGCCATTGGTCAGCTGGATCAGTGCGGTGCCGGTGATGCCGGCCAGGGCCAGCTTGGCGCCGGTGTCTTCCTTGATGGGCGCCTTGCCGGTCACACGGATGCGGGCGCGCACCTTGCGCGGGTCGGCCGGGTCCAGGCTCAGGCCGACCACGTCGCCCACCTTGATGCCACTGTACTGCACGGGGCTGCCGCGCGAGAGCCCGCTGACCGCCTCGTTGAAGATGACCGTGTAGTAGTCGACGTCGCGGTCCTGGCCGACCTTGGTCAGCCACAGGCAGAACACCAGTGCCGCCAGGGCGACCAGGATGGTGAAGAGTCCGATGAGGACGTGATGGGCACGCGTTTCCATTAGGCGTTTCCTTGATGCGTTGGGGTGGCCGAAGCACGCAGTGCGGCCTGGCTGGCGGCCCGTCCGCGCGGGCCCTGGAAGTATTGCCGTATCCACGGATCATCGAAGGCCGCCACGGCCTCGATGCGGTCGGCCACCAGCACGCGCTTGGCCGAGAGCACGGCAACACGGTCGCAGATGGCATAAAGGGTGTCCAGGTCATGGGTGACCAGGAACACGGTCAGACCCAGCGCATCGCGCAGGGTCAGGATCAGGCGGTCGAAGGCGGCGGCGCTGATGGGGTCGAGGCCGGCGGTCGGTTCGTCCAGGAACAGGATGTCCGGATCCAGCGCCAGCGCTCGGGCCAGCGCGGCGCGCTTGATCATGCCGCCCGAGAGTTCTGCCGGAGTTTTGTCACCGGCGGCAATGGGCAGACCGGCCAGCGCCAGCTTCATCGCCGAGACCCCACGCGCCTCATCGGCATCGAGTCCGCCGTATTCGGTCAGGGGCAGGGCGATGTTTTCCAGCACGGTCAGCGAAGAGAACAATGCGCCCTGCTGGAACAGCACGCCGAAGCGACGCTCATACTGCGAACGAGCTTCGGTGGACAGTGCAGACAGATCCTGTCCGAACACTTTCACCTGTCCGGCCGCAGGACGTTGCAAGCCGACGATACTGCGCAGCAGGACCGATTTGCCGGTACCGGAACCGCCCACTACGCCCAGGATTTCACCGCGCCGCACCTGCAGGTCCAGCTGGTCATGGACCACTTGCGGTCCGAACTGGTTGCGCAGACCGCGCACGTCGATGATCGCTTCGACGGCCTGATCGTCGTGCGCCGGGGTCACCATCCCATCTCCATGAAGAACAGGGCCGCCAGTGCATCCAGCAAAATCACCACGAAGATCGACTGCACCACGCTGGAGGTGGTGTGCTGGCCCACCGACTGGGCGCTGCCGCTGACCTTGAAGCCTTCGTTGCAACCGATGATGGCAATCACGAAGGCAAACAGCGGTGCCTTGACCATGCCCAGCACGAAGTGGCGGATGCCCACATCCTGCTGCAGCAGCGAGAGGAACATGGTCGGGCTGATGTCCAGCGACAGCGCACACACCATGGCCCCGCCGAAGAGGCCCGACATCATGGCGATGAAGGTGAGCAGGGGCATGGAGATCAGCAGCGCGATGATGCGCGGCAGGACCAGCAGGTTGATCGGGTCCAGTCCAAGGGCGCGGATGGCATCGATTTCCTCGTTGGCCTTCATTGAGCCGATCTGCGCCGTAAAGGAACTGGCGGTGCGCCCGGCCATCAGGATGGCCGTCAGCAGCACCGCGAATTCGCGCAGGAAGGAGAAGGCCACCAGGTCCACCGTATAAAGGCTGGCGCCGAAATCGGCCAGCACGGTCGCCCCCAGGAAGGCGACCACGGCACCCACCATGAAGGTCAGCAGGGAGACGATGGGGACCGCGTCCAGCCCGGTCTGTTCCACCTGGGCCACTACGCCCGTAAAGCGCCAGCGCGAAGGACGCCAGAACGAGGCCGCCAAGGTCTGCAGGCACAGTCCGGCAAAACCCAGCAGGCCGCGCGAACAGGCGCGCAGGTTGAGGGTGGCCACGCCGGCCCGTTCCAGCATGTCGGTAATCCAGGCCTGCGGCGGCGGGGCGGCCTTGGGCATGGCGATCGCCTTGGCCTCGGCAACTGCGGCCAGCAGGCCGCGCCAGGCGCGCGGCAGATTGCTGTCCTCGCCGGTCTGGCGCAAGGCTGCGGGCACGCCCAGCAGATCCACCAGCAGCTTGGCGCCCACGGTGTCAAAGGCGGTCAGTGCAGAAAACGTCAGCACCAGCTGATCGTCTACCGCCGGCCGCTGCTGTGCGATCTGGTGCGACAGCGCGCGGTAGTTGCGCAAGGTCCAGTCGCCTTCCACGTGCAGCACAGGCGGGCTGGACGGTTCGAGGCGGAAGGTGGCGGCGTTGTTCAAATCAGGTCAGGCCAGCGAGGGCAAGGTTGGAAGAGGGCAGTGTACCGAACTTGCGCGCCACTGCGCAAAAAGCGTCAGCGGGCCGCCGCAAGTATGGCATGGGCACCAGCTTCGCGCCAGCCGCAATGACCCGCGCGGGCACTATCCCAAGAGGTAATTGCTGCGGGGGGGAAGGGGCTCCTACCATGTGCATTCCCTGGACCCGGCCAGTGCCATTCTCCTCCCTCCACCCGGCAGAAAGCACCCGGGATGATTTGACGTTTTCTGCACCATGCCGCGTGCGGCACGCTTCTCATGAAAAAACTCGTCTTCACTCTTTCCGCCCTGGGGCTGCTCAACGCCAGCCAATGTGCCCATGCCCAGACTTCCGGCGTCACCGTCTATGGCGTCATCGACATGAGCCTGGTCTATGCCAGCAAGGTCGGTGTCGGCAACAACAGCCGCGTCAGTGTCGACTCCGGTGACGCCATGGCTTCGCGCATCGGCTTTCGCGGCCGCGAGGAACTGGGCGGCGGACTGGCGGCCATCTTCCAGCTGGAAAACGGATTCTCCGCTGACGACGGTGCCATGGCCACGCCGGGCAGCCTGTTCGACCGCAAGTCGGTGGTCGGCCTGAGTGGCCTTATCGGTACGCTGACCATTGGCCGCCAGACCGACTATCTGGAAGAGATCGGCCTGCAATACAGTTCCTTCCAGATCTTCGGTGGTGGCGGTGTGCGTGCCGGTCACTTCAACAGCCTCGATCGCCTGACCGGGGCGCGGACCAGCAATTCGCTGCGTTTCGATACGGCCGACATCGATGGCTTTACCGGCAGCCTGTTCTACGGCTTCGGCGAGGTCGCCGGCAAGACGCCGGCGGGACAAGCCTTCGGCGTCGGGGCCAACTATCGGCGGGGCAATGCGGGCATCGGTGCCGCTTACTACCAAAGCAAGCTGGCGGCGGATACGCCGCCGTCCAGTGCCGGTGATACCGACCTCAAGACCTTCACCCTGGGGGCCAGCTATCAGGCCGGTCCGGCCAAGCTGTTCGCAGCCTGGTCACAGGTGCGCCGCCCGACCCAGCAGCCGCTGGCGGCGAGCGGACTGGTGGCCATCACCAGCGCTACCCGCGCCAATGTGTTCGACGTCGGCGTGGATTACGCAATGAATGCCAGGCTGCACCTGCTGGGCAGCGTCATCCATGATCGTGCCGATCTGTCCCGTGCCAGCGGTGGTGCTACGCGCGGACACACCACGCAGCTCAATGTCGGCATCGACTATTTCTTCAGCAAGCGCACCGATCTCTATGCCATGGCCAGCCGCCAGTCGGCCAGCGACGTGCTCAATCCCGGCGTCATCAGCGCGGCCTATTCGTCGGCACCGGCGGACGACAGCAGCCAGAATGTCCTGCGTATCGGGCTGCGGCACAAGTTCTGAGAGCGCCGAAAAACATGGCCGATGATGGCTGAAACGGCACAACAGCCTCCGCAGTGCGGGGGCTGTTGTGCTTTTGAGCGGTCGCGGCGATATGTCTCAAAAATGAAAATATGCTCGCTTCGTTTTGTACCTAGGTGAAGTTTCGTGCGAGCCGTCCATGGACAGAAATCTTCATATCGTTTCCGCTTGATCTATTTGATCGGCGCTGCATGTCGCATGGGGTGGCGCTTTGCGCGCTGCGGCGCGGAAAAAACTTTCATTTGGCCTGCAAGCCGCATGGGGCGGGGACCGCCATTTTCAGCGGCATGGCGGCCCTTTGGTGCGATTTACGGGGAAGCTGTGCCGGGGTTGAATTGCCACGGGGCAAAACTGTTTTGTCTTTCAGCAAAAGTGGCCGGGTTGACACCATGTGTCGTCCGCCGACGGAAGCTGCCCTGGGGAGGGCAAGCTTGCAGTGACAACAGAGCAGCGGCATGTCGCCGCGCCGGTCGCTGCGCACCCCGGACCACGAAGGGAGGAAAGACGGACGTTTTGCCCCGCCTCCACGCATCGGCTGCACTCCGTTCAGGGAAAACAACATGAAAACAATAAACGAACACCGCAAGGATATCCTGCCTGTCATCACGCTGGTGACGCCCGAGAAGCTGCTGGCGCACCTGTCCGGCAAGACGCGGGCGGCAGCGCCAGCGGTCCGCGTTGCAGCTGGCGGCACGCCTGTGCCGAAGAAGGCGGAAGCCGTGGCGATGAGCCCGGCCGAGTTTGCCGTCAGGGGCTCGGACAACGCCGGCCTGCCATCGCGCAGCTTGCTGTGGGAGGCATCTTCCACGACGAGCACGGGCAGCACTTCCGCGCCGCTTGCTGCGAGCAAGGCTGCGGGCAGGAGCCCTGGCCCGATGCCTGGCGAGTCCAGACCGCTGCCGCCGCCGCCTTCATCTCTTGCGTCGGTGGAGGTCACTGAGGCTGCAGTGGCGCATGGGCTGCCCGAGAAGACGGCGCTCACAGCGGGTGCGATCTCTGTCGCATCTACCCAGACGGCCGGCGGCACGGCTGCCGGGATGGCCGGCGCACCGGCCGCCACCGCCGCTGCCACGGCCACTTCCACGCCATCCCTTGCGGCGCTGGTGGCGCTGTCGCCGGCAGCCCCTGCGCCCAGGAGCGTGCGGCCCCCGGCCATGTCCCCTGCGGTGCTGGCACCCGCCTGTCCGGTCGCGCCGGCCCCGGTGTCGGTGCAGACGGGTCAGCCGGTTCCGGTGTATGTGCCGGTTCTGTTGGATGGCCAGGTGATGCTCTGTCCCATCGATCTCTACTGCCCCGTGCTGATGCCGCTGGCGAGCTTGCCCGCAACCGTCACACGTGACGGAACGACAGCACCCGCCAGCGCATCGGCCTCAACGTCTGCCGCCGCGTCCGCACCGGAGGATTCTTCCAATGCGCCCGCCGTTTATCGCAAGGCGGGCCGCTTCGATCCGGGCAGCTTCCTGCCGCAGCAGGCCTTCACCGAAGGCCACGTGAGCGAGGCCGATTCCAGGAATGAGGTGAGCGATCGCAGCTGGCGCATTCTCGATGCGCGTCTGCAAGGCGTGACTGCGGCTCAGCTCGCAGCGTTGGACGGCAACCGGGATGGAGAACTCAGTGGCGCGGAATTTTCCGGCCTCATGGCCTGGTCCGATGCCAACCAGGACGGCATCGGCCAGCCCGGCGAGATCAGCGCGCTGGCCGATGCCCTGCAGCGAGTGCAACGCGATGCACTGCGGGCCACTGATTACGGCATCTTCACTGCCGGCAATGCGCGCTTGCAGGCCAGTGCGCCCGAGGAGAATCCGCCAGTCCCGCCCAGCAACTACCGCACCCTGCGCGACAACGACAACAGCATGTCTTTGCCCGGCGGCGGGGTGATCAATTTCCGGGTCAACCAGTTCAAGATCGTCAGCAGTGCGCCGGGTACTCTCATCGGCACCGATGGTGCCGACCTGCTCAGCGCCGGCAACAACGGACTGGACTACGCGCTGGGCATCGATCCGGCACGGCTGACCACCCTGCTGGCCGGTGACGGCGACGACAAGGTCTTTGGCCGCAACGGGGCCGACATCCTCTGGGCAGGCAATGGCAACGACAGCGTCAACGGCTTCGGCGGCAATGATCGGATCTATGGCGAAGACGGCGATGACCAGCTTTCCGGCGGCGAAGGTGACGATCTCATCGATGGCGGTGCGGGCAATGACAGCATGTTCGGAGGCTGGGGCAATGACCGGCTGTATGGAGGCGATGGCGATGACACCCTCATGGGCAACGATATCGGCAGCGCGTCCCTGTTCGGATTGACGGTCCTTCCCTCGGACGACGATGTGATCTTCGGCGGAGCGGGCAATGACAGCCTGATGGGCAATGCGGGCAACGACCAGCTCCGGGGCGGCACCGGCAACGACAAGCTCTATGGCGGCGACGGCAATGACCAGCTCCATGGCGAAGAAGGTAACGACCAGCTGACCGGGGGCAATGGTGACGACATCCTCTACGGCGGTGACGGCAATGATTACCTGGTTGGCAGCGACATCCGCGCCAACTGGCTGGAACCATTGCCGGCCAGCGTGGTGGGCAATGACAAACTCCATGGCGGCGGCGGCGACGATACCCTCATCACCGCCGGAGGCGATGACTATCTCGATGGCGGGGCCGGCAACGATCACATGGAAGGCGGCAGCGGCAACGATACCTACGTCGTCAGCAGTCCCGGCGATGTGGTGCTGGAGCGCGACAACGGCGGCTACGATACGGTGCTGGCCGGCAGCAGCTATGCGCTGACCGAGTTCGTGGAAGAACTGCATCTGCTCGACGGTGGCAACTACAACGCCGGTGGCAATGGCCTGGACAACCTCATCGTGGGCAACAGCCAGGACAACGTCATCGACGGCGCTACTGGTGCCGATACCATGATCGGGGGCAAGGGCAATGACCGCTATTTCATCGACAACCCCGGCGACAAGGTGGTGGAACAGGCTGGCGAGGGCATCGATACCGTCTACTCCCGCATCAGCACTACCCTCGGCGAGAACGTCGAGAATCTGGTGCTGCTGGATGCGGGCACACCGCAGCGCGCCAGCATGGACGGCAAGCCCGTGCTGGTCTATGGCGCGCCGCATGACTACCACCTCGACTACGACCAGGGCGGCGATATCGCGGGTTACGACGGCACCTGTGGCGAGGCCAGCATCGCCAACCTGCTGACCATCGCCGGACAGTCCGTCAGCGAGCCCGATGTAGTACGCCGCGCGATCCAGATGGGCTGGTGCACGCCCAAGAATGCCAGCGGCATGGGTGGCGGGACGAATGTTTACGAACGCAGCAAGATTCTGGACAGCTATCACATGGCCCACCAGATGTTCACCAGCTATGAGGAGCAGAAGCTGCTGGATGCCCTGCAGGCAGGCCGAGGTGCCATCATCGGCGTGTGCTCGTCACGGCTGTGGGGGCATGGCGACAACGGCAGCCCGGTACGCAGCGATCACGTGATCACGCTGACCGGCATGGTTTGCGATGAGGCCACGGGTGTTGCGCAAGGCGTCTACATCACCGATTCCGGCCAGGGCAATGCCAGCGACATGTGCCGTTTCCTGACCATGGAGCAGCTGCGTTACGCGGCCAATGTCGACGGCGCGAATGCGCTCATCACGGTGGCACCGATCAAGATGACCGACGCCAGCCTCAACGGCAGCGGCAATGCGCTGGACAACCAGCTGGTCGGCAATCGCGGCAACAACATCCTCACCGGCGGCCGTGGCGACGATACGCTGGCAGGCCAGGCCGGCAACGACACCTACGTCTTCAGCCGCGGGGATGGCCAGGACCTGGTGGCCGACAACGATGCCACCAAGGGCAACCTGGATACGCTGCAGTTCACCGACATCAGGCAGACCAGCCTGTGGTTCCGGCACGTGGGCAATGACTTGCAGATCGACGTCCTGGGCGGACAGGACCAGATCACCGTCAAGGACTGGTACGTCGGCGGTGCAAGCGGCAGCGACCACCACATCGAGCGCATCAGGACCGCCGAGGGTTACACCCTCTACGACAGCGATGTGGAAAAACTGGTGCAAGCCATGGCCAGCTTCGCACCGCCGGCGGCGACCCAGACCGAGTGGCGCAGCGGCGATTCCAGTGCGGACCAGGTGCTGTTGACCGTGACCCACTGAGCCCGGACCCACGGTCTTTCAAGGCGGCCTGCAGCAGGGCAGCGGCCGCCCTTGACCCACCCTCCTCGAAGCAACCCTCTCGGAAATCCTATGAACCAGACGGACCACGACCCCGGCCAGGCGGGGACGGACAGCGGCTTGCTGTGCCTGATCATGCTGGCCAAGCTGCACGGCATCGCAGCCGATGCCCGGCAATTGCAGCACCGATTCGGCCGCCAGCCCTTCAACGTGCAGACCATCCTGCTGGGCGCGCGCGCACTGGGCATGAAGGCGCGCGCCATCCGCCAGCAAGCGGCCAGGCTGGAGCGCACGCCGGTACCAGCCATTTGCGTCGATCACGCCGGACACTTCTTCGTGCTGGCCAAGATCGACGCCGCGCCGCAGGAGGCAGCGGGCGCGCCACTGCGCATCCTGATCCAGCGGCCGGGCCAAGCACCGCAGGTGCTCACGCGCAGCGAATTCATGGCGCTCTGGGCCGGTCAGGTGATCCTCATGACCAGCCAGGCCAGCTATGCGGGCGAGTCCTCGCGCTTCGATTTCACCTGGTTCATCCCGGCCGTGGTCAAGTATCGCAAGGTGCTGGCCGAGGTGCTGCTGATCTCGCTGGTGCTGCAGATCATCGGCCTGGTGACGCCCCTGTTCTTCCAAGTGGTGATGGACAAGGTGCTGGTCAACCACGCCATGATGACGCTCAACGTGATTGCGGTCGGCCTGATCGCCGCCACCATTTTCGAAGCCCTGTTGACCGGGATTCGTACCGCCATCTTCGCCAAGGCCAGCAGCAAGATCGACGTGGAACTGGGCGCGCGCCTGTTCGCCCATCTGCTGAGCCTGCCGCTGGCCTACTTCCAGGTACGCCGCGCGGGTGACTCGATTGCCCGCGTGCGCGAGCTGGAAAACATCCGCAGCTTCCTCACCGGCAATGCCATGACGCTGGTGCTGGACCTGATGTTCTCCTTCATCTTCCTGGCGGTGATGCTCTGGTACAGCGTGCCGCTGACGCTGATCGTGCTGGCTTCCATCCCGGTCTACCTGCTGTTGTCCCTGATCTTCACACCGGTGCTGCGCGCACGCCTGAACGACAAGTTCAACAAGAGCGCCGAGAACCAGTCCTTCCTGGTGGAGACCCTGACCGGCATGGACACCGTCAAGGCCCTGGCCGTGGAGCCGCACTGGCAACGCAAGTGGGACCAGCAGCTGGCCGGTTATGTCGCCGCCGGTCTCACCACCACCAATATCAGTCTTGTAGCCAATGGCGGCGTGAACCTGGTGAGCAAGCTGGTCAGCGTGGGCATCATGTGGATGGGCGCGCTGCAGGTGGTGGACAACACCCTGACCGTGGGCGAGCTGGTGGCCTTCAACATGCTGGCCGGGCAGGTGGCGGCGCCCATCTTGCGGCTGGCACAGCTGTGGAACGACTTCCAGCAGATCGGCATTTCCATGAGCCGGCTGGCCGATGTGCTCGATGCGCGCAGCGAGGTGGCGGGCCAGCGCACCCGCCTGCCGCGCGTGACCGGTGCGATTGCGTTTGAGCGCGTGAGTTTTCGCTATCGCCCCGAGACGCCGGAGGTCATTCGCGGGCTGACGCTGCAGATACAGCCGGGCGAGGTGATCGGCATCGTCGGCCGCTCCGGGTCCGGCAAGAGCACGCTGGCCAAGCTGGTGCAGCGGCTCTACGTCTGCGAGAGCGGACGCGTGACCGTCGATGGGCAGGACATCGCCATCATCGACACCGCCTCGCTGCGCCAGCAGATCGGCGTGGTGCTGCAGGAGAACACGCTGTTCTCGCGCTCCATCCGCGACAACATCGCCCTGGTCGATTCTTCCGCGCCGATCGAGCAGGTGATCGCCGCCGCCAAGCTGGCCGGAGCGCATGACTTCATCTGCGAACTGCCCGAGGGCTATGACACGCTGGTCGGCGAGCAGGGCAGCGGACTGTCCGGCGGACAGCGCCAGCGCATCGCCATTGCGCGCGCACTCATCAGCAATCCCGGCATCCTCATCTTTGACGAGGCCACCAGCGCGCTGGACTACGAATCCGAAAAAATCATCCAGGACAACATGCGCCAGATCTGTGCCGGGCGCACTGTGCTCATCATCGCGCACCGCCTGTCGGCCGTGCGCGATGCCGACCGCATCGTGGTCATGGAGCGCGGCAGCGTCGTCGAGAGCGGCAGCCATGAGGAATTGCTCATGCTGCCCGACGGCATCTATGCGCATCTGTGTGCGCTGCAGGCCGGCAAGCCATTGCAAGGGGAGACACCATGAGTCTGCATCATCGTTCCCGGGCCTGGCTGGCGCTGTGGCAGCGCTATGGGCGCGTACTGCGGCATGCCTGGCGCCAGCGCGATCCGCGCAAAAGCGGCTTCTACAACGAGCAGGAAGCCGAGTTCCTGCCGGCCGCGCTGTCGCTGCAGGAATCGCCCGATTCGGCCAGCCTGCGCTGGACTGCGCGGCTGCTGATGGCGATGGTCTTGCTCACGCTGCTGTGGTCGCTGGTGGGCCACATCGACATCGTGGTCAACGCTACCGGCAAGGTCATTCCCTCGGCCCGGATCAAGACCATCGCGTCCATCGAGGTGGCCAGCGTGCGCGACATCCTGGTCAGGGAAGGACAGCGCGTGCGGGTCGGCCAGATCCTCATGGAACTGGATGCCACCAGCAGTGATGCCGAACGCGACAAGGCCGCCGATGCCGTGGCCCAGGCGCGGTTGCAGGTGGCGCGCGCGGCGGCCATGATGCAGGCGGTGCAGGAGCTGCAGGCGCCGCAGCTGACGGAGGTTGGCGGCGCAGGCCGTGCGCAGCGGGAGTCGGCCGAGCGCCAGTTGCAGGGGCAGTACCAGGACTTCCGGGCGCGGCTGGCCCGGATCGATGACGAGATCACGCGCTATGCAGCGGCCTTGCAGTTGGCCAGCGCGCGAGCCGCTGATTACAAGGAGCTGATGGCCGACAACACTGTCTCGCGTCATGCATGGCTGGAGAAGGAGCAAGCGAGGGTGGATCTGCAAGGCCAGTTGAGCGAGGCCCGCAACCAGCGCACCGCGCTGCTGGCGCAGACGCAGAAGGAAGCCCACGACAGCCGCATCGAGGCCGAAAAGATCATCGAGTCCGCGCAGCAGGACCAGCGCCGCGCCGAAGAGCGCAGCCGCCTGCTCACGCTCATGGCCCCCGTCAGCGGCACCGTACAGCAACTGGCCGTGCATACCGTGGGCGGTGTGGTGGCGGCGGCCCAGCCCCTGATGCAGATCGTGCCGGAGGAGGGCGACATCGAGATCGAGGCCTGGCTGGAGAACAAGGACGTCGGCTTCGTGCGCATCGGGCAGGAGGTCGAGGTCAAGATCGATGCCTTCGACTACACCAAGTACGGTACCGTCCCGGCGCGTGTGGTGCATGTCTCGCGCGATGCCATTCAGGATGAGAAGAAGGGCCTGGTCTATTCCGCGCGTATCCTGCTTGCCCGCAACAGCTTGAATGTCGATGGTCGCAGTTTGCCGCTGTCGGCCGGGCTGGCCGTCAATGTGGGTATCCGGACCGGCAGCCGGCGCGTGATCGAGTATGTGCTGTCGCCGTTGATGCGGCATCAGAAGGAGGCTTTGCATGAGCGTTGATGACTCTTTGCGACCGCGCCATGCGGTAACGGCCCTGATCCTGATGGTCTCGCTGCTTGCGGCACCGGCTGGTGCGGCCCCGCCTGCGCGCTTCGATCCCTTGCTGGCACGCCCGCCCGAACTGGACAAGGGAAAAATACTGCCCGGCGACGACCGGGCAACGGGCTGCGCAACCAGCCCCTTCACGCCGGGCAAGGTGCTCACGCTGGTCGATGCGGTGGACCTGGCGCTGTGCCATCAGCCCCAGGTACAAGCCTCATGGGCCGCGATCAAGCTGCAGTCGTCGCAACTGGGCGAGGCGCGTGCAGCCTACCTGCCCACCCTCGGGGCGGGTGTCGGCCAGTACCGCGAGAGCGCCACGTCGGACCAGGGCAGCAGCAAGCGCTCGATCGGCACGCTGTATGCGACGCTGACCTGGCGCCTGCTCGACTTCGGCGGGCGCAGTGCCAACCAGCGCGCGGCCGATGTGCTGCTGCAGGCGGCCTCGGCCAGCCAGGACGCCACCCTGCAGAAAGCCATGGGCAATGCCGTCAGCCTGTATTACGACGCCCACAGCGCGCGCGCCGCACAGCAGTCGCGCGAGCGCAGCCTGGCGCTGGCACGCCAGATCCTGGAGGCCGCCATCAAGCGCGAGCAGCGCGGCGTGGGTGCCCTGCCTGAGACCTTGCAGGCACGCACCTTCGTGGCCAGGGCCGAGCTGGAACTGGCGCGCGCCATCGGCCAGTACAAGCGCAGCGTGGTGATGCTGGCCGTGGGGCTGGGTTTGCTGGACGAGGCGGGCGACGTACCGGTCATCACGTTGTCCTCGGAGACGGAGGAGGATCCGCTCGGGCTGGAGCAGAACCTGCCGGGCTGGCTGCAATCGGCCCGGCAGTATCACCCGGCGATCCTGGCTGCACGCGGGCAGGTGGAGGCCGCCCGCGAGAAGGTGAGAGTCGCCGTGGCCGACGGCCTGCCGACGCTGGACATGACGGCCAGCCGTTACATCAACGGCCGTCCGAACCAGCCCGGCAGTCGCGGCGATCGCGATACGGTGGTCGGACTGAACCTGACCATCCCGATCTTCGATGGCTTTGCCAACGGCTACAAGGTCGATGGCGCGCAGGCCCAACTGGAGATGCGCGAGGCCGAGCTGCGTGAAGTACAGGCGCAGGTGCTGGGCGACATCGCCACTACCTATGCAGAGGCGACCACCGCCTTGCGCAGCATGGCCTCTGCACGCGGCCTGCTGGAAGCGGCGCAGCGCTCGGTAGAGTCGGTGCGGCGCAAGTACGACACGGGTGCGGCCGATATCGTGGAGATGCTCAACGCCCAGACGGCCCTGGCCGATGCCGAATTGGAACGCATCCGTGCGCTGGGAGAGTGGCGCTCGGCGCGATTGCGCCTGCTGGCCAATGCCGGCGAGATGGGGCGGGTCAGCTTCACCAAGGCCGCACGCCGGTGAGCGCGCGCGACCGGTGGCGCAGGCGAATCAGGTTGCCTGGCCTGGGCGCGCTGCGCGGCGCCAGGTCTGCCAGCCGACCAGCATCGACAGCGCTGCGCCCAGCGCGAACACCAATCCGGAGGCGGTGCGCTGCTCGATGGCCAGGGTCAGTACGGTGGGCATGAGCACCACGCCGATGAATCCGGCAAACACGCCAGCCCGGTGGCCCGGCCCACTTGGGCGCGCGGCACGAGGATGGCGATCTCCGAGAACAGCACGCCATTCCAGGCCACCACGGCCACCCCGAGCGCGGCGGCGGCCGCATGGAACATCAGCACCGGTGTGGGCGCAAAGGCCGACCATGCGAGAATGGCAAAGCCCAGCGTGCCCAGCAGGCCGGAGACGGCCAGCATGCGCAGCGCCGGCACGCCGCGGTCAACGCAGCGGCCCCAGATCAGCCGGAACACCACGCCCACGAGATTGAACAGCGTCAGCAGCATGGCGGCCTGCTCGATCGACATCTGCTGGAAGCCGTGCAGGAAGGGCAGCAGCATGGCGATGGCAGTGACCTGCAAGCCCGAGAACAGGAAGGCCACCAGCGTCAGGATGCGCAGTGGCGGATGGCTGCGCAGCAGCGACCAGACGCTCTCTGCGGATGCCGCGCCTTTGCTGGCTGCCGGGGCCGGGTCGAGGTCTTGCGCCGACTTGCTGTTGAAGGCGATCGCACCGAGCAGGCCGATCAGGCCCGGCGCCACGAAGGCCCACAGCAGTCCGACGTGCTGCGTCATGACCGGCACCAGCAAGGCCGCCAGTGCAGCGCCGGCGGGGACGCCGCTTTGCCGGATCGAGAACAGCAGGCTGCGGTTTTTCAGCGGGCCGCTCTGGCTGAGGAAGTAGGAACTGGCGGGCGTGATGCCGCCGTAGCCCATGCCCATGAGTACGCTGCCGGCCAGCACCCCTGCCACGTGGGTGGTCGCGATGAGCAGCATCCCCAGGGCGCAGAGCGCCAGGCACCAGCGGCTGACCTGGAATGCGCCGAGCCGATGGACGCGGTTGCCGAACCAGATCGACGAGCAGGCCGCCGCCGCGTAGAGCACCGCCGTGTAGACCCCGACCCAGCGGACGGAAATGCCCAGCGTCTCGGCCAGCAGGGGCGAGATGGTCAGCACGGCGGTCGCGGCAAAGGAGGTGGCGATCTGGATGGCGGTCAGCAGGAGCAGGGCGGTGAAGGGATGCATGGACAAAATCGCGTTACCGGACTGGCCGGAAAAATAAGGATGCCTGCGCTTTCCCGCACGGCAAATCCGTTGCGGCCAGGCATCAAGACCATGATTGTAGGAAAAGACACGCGTTCATGCTTTTCCTGATAGCGTCGGATAGCGGAAGCCTGATAGCCTGAAGCCGGGACGCAGTGACAGCAGAGGGCCGCAGCGGAGCGCGAGGACCCCCATCGCCACGCATCACCACGCAATATCAGGCGATATCAAGCAAGACGGGGCGCACCAGCCAGAGAGCTTGGCTCACCACAGCACGCGCAACAGCGGCGGGGAAGGGGAAATGCGATTTCTCAACAAACATCACCAGTGGAAGATCGGGCAGCTCATCGCGGGCGCGCTGATCTGTTTCCTGGGCTGCCTGGCGGCGTTCGGCGCGGCCGGTTTTTTCTGGCTGCAGCATGACCTGGAAGAGAAGATCGTGCAGCCGCTGCTGGAGCGCGAACTCAATCGCGTGCTGGAGGGCTTCCGCTCCGAGTACCTGGCGGGCGGGGTGTTCATCAAGCAGATGCAGGGCCTCATGCTGGAATCGTCAATCCCCCTGCATGGCGATCTGCGTTCGCTGGCCCGCTTCATCGAGTCCTTGGCGCGCCGCGAGAATGCCGAGGAGCCGCGCTTTTCCTACATCCAGTTCGGCAACAACCGTGGCCAGCTGATTGCCGTCAATCTCAAGGGCTACGGCAGCCTCGACTACTACCTGCAGGATGACGCCCATCCCGGCCTGCAACACTTCGACCAGCGCCCCGACGGCGAGCACCTTGCGCCGTTGTCCGTCACGCCCGACTACGACGCCCGCCAGCGTCCCTGGTATGTGAATGCCACCGCCGAATGTCCGCAGGTCTCCGCGATCTACTTCAGCATGGGAGCCGATGCGCAGTGGAATGCGTCCATGACTTGTCCCGTCAATCGCTCGCCGGAAGATCAAGGCGTGATTGCCGTCGATCTCTCGCAGGCGCGGCTGCAGCATCTGCTGGATGCGGCAGTCCAGCAGTCGCTGGTGGCGGGGGTCTTCATCGTCGATGACAATGAACGCGTACTGCTGCAATCGGACCGCCTCAGTGCCGCCGACAAGCGCTTCCTGATCGACCAGCCGCCTGGCAGCCGCGCGCGTTTTACCGAACTGGCCATTGCGCGCCTGGCGGACCGTTCGCGCATGGTCAATCTCAAGACCGATGCCAACGGCAAGTTCCTGATTTACCAGCAGCCGCTGTCGAAGATCGACGGCGCACCCGCTGAACTGGCCGGTTACCGGGTGCTGGTGATTTCGTCCCGCTCCGAACTGCTGTCGGTGTTCGATGGCATCTTCTGGATCAGTTGGGTCGCACTCGCGGTCATGCTGGTCGGCGGCCTGGTCCTGATCCGCCTGTATCGCGGCAGCATCACTTCGCCGCTGATGCGTCTGCGCCATCAGGCCGAGCAGGTGGCTTTTCGCGAGGCCAGTGGAACGCATCGCTTCGATCTGCTCTATCCCAAAGGCTGGGCCATCGAGGAAATCGTCTCGGTGCAGGATGCCGTCGAGCGCATGGCCGGCAATCTCTACAGGCTGTATCACGAACTGCGCGACAAGGTCGACCGCGATCAGGAAAGCGGCCTCCTGAGCCTGATCGGCGCAGCCGAGCGGCTGGAGCAGAGCGCGTGGGAACAGGCCACGGTCTGCATGGTGGAGATCAACAACTATGTGGTCCTGGCCGATACGCTCAACAAGGTCGCGCTGCGTCACCTGTGGCAGAGCCTGTGCCAGCAGGTGGCGCCTGTGTGGGGTGACTTTGCTGCCCAGCGGCTGGTCCGCTGCCGTTACAGCGAAAGCCGCATCGCCGTGGTGATGCTGGGTGCGCCTGTCGACCATGAAGACATGCTCATGCGCCTGCGCAGCAAGTCCGAACTGGTGCTGTCGACCGGTGGGACGGAAGAGGTGCGCGTGTTCCTGAGTTTTGGCGTGAGTGTTTGCGAGCAGCGCAGCAAGGCCGCCATGGAAAAGAGCCTGGCCAATGCCGCCATTGCATTGCGCCAGGCGCAGCAGCCGGGCGGTGGCGGTTACTGCGTGTTCCAGCCGGCCATGCTGGCGCGCGAAGAACGGGTGCAGGCGCTGTTGGCGGCCATGGATGCCGCCACGCTGGAGGCTGAGTTCAGCATGGTCTACCAGCCCATCTGCGATCTGCGCAGCGGTGCGCTGCACGGCGTGGAGGCACTGATGCGCTGGCACTCGCCGGCCTTCGGCGCGGTCTCGCCAGCCGAATTCATTCCGCTGGCCGAACGCAGCGAGCGTATTTCGCAGCTGGGTGCGCTGGCCTTCCGCAAGGTGGCGGCCGATGTGGCGCAGTGGCAGGCGCTGGGCATCCTGCCGGAAGGATTCACGGCGCACGTGAATGTTTCGGTGCGGCAGGCGATGAACGTGCACTTCTTTGAGCAGGTGCGCGACATCGTTCTCAATGCCGGCGTGGCTCCGCCGATGATCACGCTGGAGCTTACCGAGAGTCTGCTCATCGATGACTCGCATCATCTGCAGGCGCAGTTCCGTCAGTTGAGCACGTATGGGTTCGGACTGTGCCTGGATGATTTCGGCACTGGCTATTCCTCCTTGTCGACGCTGCACAATTTTGATTTCAACTGCGTGAAACTGGATCGCTCCTTCATCCTGCGCGTGAGCGAAGAGGGGCGCGCCTCGTCGCTGCTGCCGGCCATCATCGGCATCGCGCGCTCGCAGCAGATGGAGTGCGTGGCCGAAGGCGTGGAGACCGAGGAGCAGGCCGAGCTGCTGCGAGGCATGGGCTGTGCGTTCGTGCAGGGTTATCTGTTTGCGCGGCCGATGGCGGCGCAGGCGCTGGTGGTGTGGATAGGTAGTCGGGACCGGGCGTGAACGCCGTTATCCGGTTGAATCGATTGCCGGAGTATTTCAGCGATCTTTGGCGGCAGGGGGTAGCGGCTGACGTATGACACGCGGCCGCTTTTTTGGCAGGCAAAGGTTCGTCATGTCTTCCTGGGGGATCTGGATCTGTGCTTCATGGCGTCGGTGCCGCTGGCGCAGGTGATCGCGCGTTTGCAGGAGAAGGGCTGGCCGATCATTGAGGGGCCGGTGTTGCGGACGGGGGCGATGCATGGATGAAGTTCGAAACGATCTTGCCCGGCAACGCTGATGCGGCATCATCGTTCAAGCGGATACACACAGTCCGCCCGGCAAGGCTCCAGAAAAGAGGTGCGCACCGACTTGACCAGGCCGATGTAATCCGAGCGTTTGTTCCTCGTGTAGACGATGTGAATGGCCTCGCCATACGGCCTGGGCTCGAGATCCCAAGCCCAGTAAGTCTTGCCGTTCTCCGCCTGGAAGAGGAAGAACTGCCCGGTCTTCGGAAGCTCCACAGGTTGACGCAGCGTTCTGGTCAGCAGCGCACTCTGGCTGCGCAGCACCCTGCTCAGGCGCGCATGCGCCGGTCCGGGCAGAACACGTCGTGCCGCCCTTCCATTTTCGCCCGATTCAGCTTCGCCGCGCAGCGACGCGTCCAGCGCGGGTGGCTCGTCGCCCATAGCCAGAAAATGCCAGTAGATGTATCCGAAGTAATAGCCCTCCCTGCCGAGACGCCATATCGAGGCCGACTCTCCCGTGTTATCAATATCGCCCTCGGCGTCGGCAAAAAATGCGGCCAGACCGGCCGGCCAGAAATACTTGTGCGGCCATTCCGCCGTGACGAATGCGTCATTTGTCTCCTCGCTGCTCATCCGCTTTTGCAAGGCCTTGCAGGCGGGATGCCGACAACGCTGATCAGTCGTGATCACGGTCTTCATGGAGCAGACGGTACGCATCCGATATCGGCCATTCGCCTCTTTCTCGAACTGGTGGATATTGAGCCCCTCGTGGTCACCGTTGACGGTGGAGACGAGGTAATTGATTCCTTCGAAGCGCACGAAATAGGGCGAGAGCAGAACGCCATTGTTGACGCTGCCCTTGTCGATCAGGCGCTGCGATTGACCGTCCTCCTGCTTGCCGAGCTCAAAAAACTGGATGAGGGCAAAGCGTCATGATCCATTCACGTTCCAGACGTACAACTCATCAACCCCGTCATTGTCCGCGTCCACAAGGGCAGCGCCGTTGTCATAGTCGGTCCAGGAGAGCAGATCAATGTCAGAGCGATCGATGAGGGCTTTTTCCACGGCATTGGGTTCACGTGCCGGGTTCGGCAGCGTGGGATGCCGGGGGTCTTTGAGATACGGGGTGAGTGCCGCGCAAAGATTGTCTGCCGATGCGGCCCATGCTGGCACAGCACACGCCAACAGGAAGAGCAGGCAGATGATTTTTCTTGTTAATGAATTCGCTGGTGACATCGGGGGCGCAGAAGGGGGTGTGATGACGCTGATCGGTGGGTGACAGGTTGAACTGTAGCAGTCCGATGTTCACTTGTCGTTACCCGATATCAGGATCGGGAGTGGCATCAAAACTATGGCCTTTTCACATTCAGTCTCCGAAAGCGAGAGCTGGTCAGGCATGGTCTGACTAGGCGCGGCCACGCGTCGTAGCGCTGTTGCGGCGACGATCTCCAACAACGGCAGGCGACCCATCCCACGTCTGCATATGAAATGAGCTCTAGAGATATGAACGCGGTATTAAGTACTAAGACGTCTTGAAATTCGGATGAATTTGCCGGCATAAATGGAAACGGGCCCATTCGGGCCCGTTTCCATCATGTCCTGGCGGAGGCTGTGTCCGCCAAAAATAATTCCTGTACAATCCTCTAAATGCCAAAATAATCAATGATGGCACTGAATTGCGCTATTCACTGTCCTGATAAAGCCTATGCATACCACCCCAATCACCGAGTTGATGGCATACTGTATGGCATACTAAATTTTACGCAAAAGTAATGCGCCATGGCCAAACTAACTGAATTAAAAGCTCGCAGCATCAAGCCTGACTCCCCTGCGCTGCCACACGGAACTGTCACTGGTCTAACCCTTCATCCCTCTCAGTCAGCTGGTCAAGGTAAATGGGTTCTGCGTTTTGTGAGTCCTGTTACCGGCAAACGCCGCAACGCCGGATTGGGTAGCTACCCGGAAGTCGGCCTGGCAGAAGCCGCCAAGAAGGGGCTGCAAATGCGCGAGCAAATCAGCAACGGCGTCGACCCTCTTATTGAAAAGGCTAGCAGCGCCTCTGTATCCATCCCGACTTTTCAGCAAGCAGCCAAGCTACTTCACGCTGAACTGCTGCCAAGCTGGAAAAATGCAAAACACGGGCAGCAATGGATTAACACCGTGTCTCAATATGCGTTTGAGCATATTGGCGACTTCCCCCTCAATCAAATTCAACCTCGGCACATTGCAGATGTCTTACGCCCCATTTGGCTCGACAAATCAGAAACTGCTGATCGCTTAAAACAACGTATCCATGCGGTAATGGCGTGGGGCTGGGCACATGAATACTGCCAATCCAATCCAGTCGATGTAGTCCATCACCTGTTGCCAACACAAGCCAATAAGGCGCTACGCACAAAACACCATCCGGCAATGCCCTGGAAGGAGATTCCTGCCTTTGTTTCTGAGCATATTCATGGTCATCGACCGGATGTCTCACGGGCCATGTTGGAGTTTTTGATTCTGACGGCTTGCCGCTCCGGCGAAGTACGCGGCATGGTTTGGTCTGAGGTTGATTTCACGAGTAAGACTTGGACTATCCCGGCTACCCGTATGAAAGCCAAAATGCAGCACCGTGTGCCCCTTTCTAAGCAGGCAATCGAGATCCTAAAGAAACAAGAAGGGAAACACGCAGAGTTGGTCTTCCCATCGTCTCGCGATCAGGTTGAACTGTCAGATATGGTGCTAACTAGCTTACTACGCCGAATCAAGGCAAAAAGCGACGTTGCCGACCGCGTCGCTACAGCTCATGGCTTTCGCTCCAGTTTCAGAGATTGGTGTAGTGAACAAGGCTACTCTCACGATCTTGCCGAGCGCTCTTTAGCTCACTTGGTCAAAAACAAGGTAGAAGCCGCTTATCACCGCACAGATTTATTGGAACAGCGACGTGCTCTGATGCAAGCGTGGGCAAATTTCATCGTCCCAATGCCAGAAACAGCTGCGGATAAGCCTGCCGCGTCGTAAATAATACCGATGATGAAATCTGCTAAGCCGAAGAGTTCAGTTGGGCTGCGTGATGAAGCCATCCCCGTCCTGACGTTGTGAGCCTTTTAGCTTAGTAGTGCTTCGGCATACTTGCAGAGGCCTAGTCTGGATTTTGCGCCTCCATTAAAATTTCCATTTTGCATAATTCCAGGATCGATGCCGAACGCGCCTCTTTTGGCTGGGATGAGTCATTTTATTTATTTGATAATTATTGGGGGCTATTTGCGATGGTGAATGAGAGGGGTAAAGCGACTTCTGACGGTTCCACTGAGACCGAGGTCATCACTCCTACTTGGGGTGACACGAAACTCGATGTGAGCTGGCCGTTGTGGGAGAGTAAGCGCAGTCTTTTTAGCTCGCCCGAAATTCCAAAGCTGGTAGAAGGTTCGCTGCCGTCGAAATTGTTTTACAACCTCTCGGAAGCAGCGCGCATTGCCAAATGCACGGAAGCGGATTTATTGCATTATGCAGGCATAGGTAAGCTCAGATTGCATACGTCGGTGCCGCAGGGCATTGCTTTGCATGCTGGGGATTCTTGGACGAACTACTGGGGGCAGCGCGACATGTATGTCGAGTTGTTGCAATTGAGTCCGCAGGCTTGTCGCAGAATTGAAATGCACGGCAGTACCTGGGAAGACCGATTTTTTAATGGTTGGTCCATTGATTTCTCGGGACATGCCGTTTCACGGATACCTCAGCATCAGGATCCAGGTGCCGGTGGGATGGGGGCGGCATGGGGCTGTTTTTCGTCAGGGGGCCTGACTTCTATACAGATTGGGCCGGCGGCCGTCTTCGTGCTGTCATTTGACCTTGACGCGTTGCTCAAAGGACAGTATTCCTGGCCTTATTTGGCTAATGCGGGTTCCGACGATAAGGCGGTAGCCCCGTCCAGCGAGCAGAATGGCGCCGCACAAGTAAATCTACAGCCGAAAGCGCTGACTTCGCGCCGCTTTGCCCACGATCATATTTCCGATGAGTTGCGCTGGATGATTCAGGGAGCCGCCAAATTCTGGGGAGAGAGAATTGATCCCTCAGATAAGACGACGTTCCCGAAAAATCCGACAGTCAGTGCTTGGTTGCAGGAAGTTCACGGTATGTCTTTGGAGCATGCGAAGACGGCGGCGTCCATCATGCGCCTGCATTTTGCTCCTAAAGGTGGTCGTCCAAAATCTCGCAAGTCGGATAAGAAAACCCAGTCTGAATAAGGCTTTCGGAACTATCGGATAGTTTTATATCCGACCATCCCAGGTGTTTTCCTGTCCCGAAAAAAGTCAATATCCGCCTCCTGTTCTCAACCCGCCTAAAGGAGGCAAATCATGGCTACAACAGTCTCACTTCTTCTTACCATCCTGCGCCGCAAGCAAGTCGAAGCCCGTACGGGTCTGTCCCGTTCGGCTATCTACGACAAGCTCAATCCAAAATCCCCCCGTTATGACGCAACGTTTCCGGTCCAGGTAGGCCTGGGCACGGGTGCCGTCGGCTGGCTCGAATCTGAGATTAATGACTGGCTCTTGGCTCGTGTCAACGAGCGCCAGGGCCGCGCCTAAATATATGTCGTTCACGGATGTGCATAGGAGTGCTGCAGGTGCAGGACCTTGGTGCATCAGGCTCTTGGAAGTTGGTGCATCAGATCTTGGAAGTTAGTTCTTCACCCCTTATTTCGGGGCTTCCAGCTTGGCGCTGTGGCTCCTGCTGGTGAGCACTAGACCGGTGTTGGCTGCCCCCTGTTGACGCCTTCCGCATGTGCGTCGTCACTTTCAACGGGTGGATTTTCCTCTATTGGGGACGTCCAAATGTCGGCATAACTTTGCATGCCTATATGGATCAGAAATCCCTCGATCTCCCGAAGGGTTTGATTTTCTAAATCCCGTGTAGAGAGCACTTTGTACTCTTGGGTAATTCTGGTTTTTAATGAGATTTAAAGGAATTTAAAGGATAAAGTTATTAGAGAGTAAAGATAACTATTAACCCATTCGGTGTATAGCCAACCTATTCATCACACCAATAAGGACCCTTTGTAAAATTATTACCAAGACTAATTCACCTTTGAACCAGAGAGGAGATCACAAGCATCCTTTGGACCAGAGTATCCAGCTTGGTAGCTATCTTGGCTATCGATGGCATCAGCACCGTATCTACACGGCGCGTTAAGCAGCACAACCAAGTAGACGGAGCTTTGTACTTAAAAAGCTCTATGACTGCGCACGGCAGATGCGCAGATCACGCAGGGCTAGCCTGCCAGCTAGCCCCTTTCACATTTATCTTGCATTAAAGCTGGACGAGCGTCTTCCGGCAGGGAGAGCTGCATCCTGCGATTTTCGATTAGGAGAAACACATGGCTGATGAGTTCAAGCAGTTCAAACCATTGACGATGTCCGACATCTGTTCCACCGCCCTGGACCAGGAATTGAACTCGGCCGTCTCTGAATACGGGAAGGTCACCCTGTTAGGTCAGCGCACTGAGTCGTTATGGCGACTCGTGCAGTTCATGGAGCTCGTCTTGAAGACCAAGGACTTGGCATTTGAAATCACTGGACGTCGTACTTGGCGATGTAGTGCCAGGAAGATCTCCAATCTCGCTGACTTTTACAGGGGCTTTCATAGTTTCTTTGATCTCTACTGTGAGGACGTTGAATACAGCCCGGATGTGGCCTTGTTCTTCAGGCGTCTGGCTATTCATCCGGTGCGTGACTGTTGCTTTGATAGGCCTGGCTTGTCGTACGGCGATGACCAGTTAGATGCCGATATCTTCAACAACTTCATCGAATGCCTGCGCAAGGACGCCAAGCTGGAGGGGACTCGCAAGAAGATGGCGGATTGGTCTCGTAATCCGAACAAGAATCTGGCTCGCTTGCGTAGCTATCTGAGCGCCTTGTTTGAGCGCTATAGCAGGCTCGTGGTGGTGCGGGTGGATTGTTTGTATAGGGAAGCATCCCTTGCAGATGAGACGGCTGTGGAAGCGGCGCATGTGGCCTTGGTGAGAGAGGCTGATGTCCCTGCGATGGACTTCTTGCATGGCATCCAGATGGCCGCGCCTGTGGAGACGGTAGCGCGTGTGGATGTGGGGGCTGCAAAGGCTGATATGGAGCAGTTTCTGCGCCAGATGCGCAGCAACACCGTATTCGATGAGATGGTGGGGTACATCTGGAAGCTGGAGTGGTCTCGCTGGGGAGGTTACCACTATCACTGCGTCTTCTTCTTTGATGGCTCTGAAGTGCAAAGCGACTACATGCTAGCCAAAGGCGTCGGTGAGCACTGGGTGGCCGTAACGGAAGGGCGTGGGTTTGCGCATAACTGCAACCAGGATCCTCGTAAGTATCGTAACTGGGGGATCGGTCGTGTGGACCACTGACCTGAGACGAATTTTGTAGCCACCGGCTAAGTGAGTTCTTTATGCTAACGCCAAGGAGAACTCAATGAAGAAGCGATTTACGGACGAACAGATCATCAGCATCTTGCGAGAAGCAGAGAGCAAGGAGATTGCGACGGTAGATCTGTGCAAGCGCCACAACATTACTGAGCAGACCTTTTACCGCTGGAGAAACAAGTTTGGCGGTATGGATGTCTCGGACGCGCGGCGGCTCAGAGATCTTGAATCCGAGAATGACAAGCTCAAACGCATGGTGGCGGAACAGTTGCTGGTGATTGATGGCTTGAAGGAGTTAAGCCGAAAAAAATGATGACCTCCGCGGGCCGGCGCGAAGCGCTGGAAGTCCTTACTCGTCGGGGGCTGTCGCAACGCAAGGCATGTCGTTATCTGGAACTGAGCCGGCGGGTAGCGGGTTATCAGTTGCTACAACCTGAAAAGGATCGGAGCCTGACGCAGCAGCTGATCGCGGCATCGCAAGAGGTCCCTCGATTCGGCTATCGGCGTATGTCTGCCTGGCTGGCATTGGGCGAGTCCCGAGTGCGACGGCTCTGGAGTGCGCTAAAACTGGGCATTCCACGAAAGCGCCCTCGCAGGCGTCGATGCGGCAACGACATTCGGCTACCTGGAGCAACCAAGCCCAATTCGGTCTGGAGCTACGACTTTGTTCATGACCAGATGGTGGATGGACGCTCATTGAAGATGCTGTGCGTGATCGATGAATACACCAGGGAATGCCTGGCCATCGAAGTTGCTGCCAGTTTGCGCTCCCAGGATGTCATCCTGACGCTCTCGCGACTGATGCGGTTACATGGAAAGCCAGCCTACGTTCGGTCGGACAATGGAGCCGAGTTCACAGCGGCCAAGGTCATGCGCTGGCTGCGGGATGCCTCCGTTGGCCCAGCCTTCATTGCGCCAGGCAGTCCATGGCAGAACGGATTTGTAGAAAGCTTCAATGGCAAACTGCGTGACGAACTGCTTAACCGGGAGTGGTTCCGCAGCCGGGCAGAGGCAAAAGTGCTGATTGAAAGATGGCGTCAGTTCTACAACGAGCGCAGGCCGCATAGCGCACATCAGTACCAACCTCCAGCTACGGTCCGTCGAGCCTGGCTGGAATCGAATATGATCGACAACCGACTCACTGCCTGACTGGCTACAAATTACCGACGCAGGTCAGCTCCGCATTGAGTAATTCATAATACTAACTGTATTTTAATTAAAAGATAATAACATTATAATACAATGAACATATTTGAGTGGCCCATCAGATCGCCCTGTGACTGCATATCTTGGTAGGGAGAGTTAGGGGGGCGTTTCTTGCGACGCTATCGTTGATAGATTAGATGTGGAGCGACTGTCAGCCATTCTCGGCAATGGTCGTCCAATATCGAGGCTCATTTTGTCAGTGAAGTGCGGCGGGTTTACAGAGATGCTGCGGACTACTTACTCAACGATAAGGATACCTTACAGTAGTCAAAGATCTGAAATTAAAAGGATCTGGCGGCGTCGTGAAAATGGGGGGGCGAAGGTAAAAGATATTAGGCTTGTGGATCGTGATCATGCCATCGATTGCAAGATGGTTGTCGGCACCAGTTGCCCGTGCGTTTGTTCGCGGAAAATAGAGTTGGCCTTACGATACTTGCGCTATCCGATCAAATGGTGGTAAAGGGCTGATTTACTCAGAGTAATTGAGAATGCGACAATTTCGCTATTTAACTCTTCGCCACCGGACTCCCTCCGCGAACCACATGCTGGGCTTATTGCTAGCGCTGAACGCCGGCGCTGTCAATGCCGGAGGATTTTTGGTGCTGCAACGTTATACATCGCACATGAGTGGTTTTGCTTCACAAGTGGCGGATGGGATTGCGCTGGGTGATGTTTATATGGTGTTTGTTGCGATTGGCGCTATCGTTGCCTTCATGGGTGGTGCAGCGACCACTGCAATTCTTGTGAATTATTCCCGAAGGGTTCGCCTCCGCAGCATTTACGCATTACCGTTGCTGTTGGAGGCATTGTTGCTTTTTCCGTTCGGCATGATGGGGAAATTTATCCTCTCTTGGCATACTCAGGTGGCAATTCCGACTACCGTATTTCTCTTGGGTTACATGATGGGCTTGCAAAACGCCGTGGGATCCAAGTCGTCTGGAGGCAGTATTCGTACTACGCACATGACGGGAAACGTGACCGATCTTGGGATTGAGTTCGGGAAGATGCTCTATTGGAATCACCATGTCGTTTCTGGGTATGCCAAAGTGCGAGCTGACTGGGGGCGTGTCCGTCGAACTGGTGGCTTATTAGTCGCCTTCATTATTGGTGGAATAGTCGGGGCAGCTGGCTTCAAGTCAATTGGCTTTGTGTTTGTGGCTCCGCTAGCTGTATTGCTGTTTATGCTGGTGTGGAAATCAATGAGGCCGAATTTTTCTCGGAATCGAATTAACTGAGCTTTTTGTGTTTGGTAACGTTCTCGTGAGGGTCATAAGGTTGAGGGAATAAATGCAGGGCATGGAAGAGAGAGTAAGTCTCCCGGGAGATTTTGGGGAAATCCTGAGGATGAGTAACGGTCGCCCATTTGCATTTGACCACGGGGACATGCGGACATTGCATTTTGATGGTCGGTATATTCAGAGTGCAATGAGCATTTCGGAGCCTGATCGGCTGCTGTTGAGTTATACCCGTTGCATGATGGGATTCTTGATGTTTAACCGAGATCCTCGTCACATCGTGATGATCGGTTTGGGCGGCGGCTCATTAGCCAAGTTTTGCTATCGAAGATTACCAAAAGCGCGTATCACGGTCTTGGAAATTGATGCCGATGTAATCGGCCTGCGGTCCCTGTTTCAGATTCCAGAAGATGACGAGCGCTTTCAGATAATTCATGTGGATGCGACCGAGCATATGAAGATTCTCGACCAGCCCGTCGATGTCATTTTGCATGATGGATTTGGAATGGATGGCATAGCGACGTCTTTGGTCACTCAATCCTTCTATCGCCAGTGCTATTCGGCAATGACAGAGAATGGATTAATTGCCTCCAACTTTTGGACCGATACGCCTGATCTGCTACAGCAGATGCAGGCGCTCTATGCGGTATTTGGAAAGAAAATGTGGTGGATAAATATGCCAACTGATTTTAATCGGGTGGTTTTTTCGATGAAGGGTGCGCCAGTACTCAAGCAATATGAGCTGACGCAACTTGGGGCGGGAATAGACTTGAATTATGATCTCGGCCTGCAAGAGACTATGCGTAACATCCATACTGCATATGACAAGAGCTTGGGTGATTTTCAATTGGTCGCCGGTAGTGAGTTGCCATTTATTGAATGACGAAAATCGTAGTGAAGAGCACGTTTGTGGAAAATAAAACAGCACGTCTGACCGTATTGATTGACCCTGGTAAGAAAGCCGAATTTGAGAACCTTTGTGCAACGCAGGATCTCACTCCGTCGCAGGTAGTCCGCCAATTGATTCGGGACTATCTGGCGCATCGCGGCGTTGAATATGGTGCAAGAAACCATTCAAAAACAAAAAAATGATCCACGCGATCTGGCGTAGTAGGAGAGTGCTGCAACAATGAATGCGAACAAGGATGGCAGCACGATTCCCAATTGGGCAGCAATTAAAGATGCGATATTGAAGGGATTGTCATCTCAAGGAATGCTGGTAAATCCGCGAGCAGGCGTCCAGCTTGATTTTCTCGCCAACCTGGCTTTTCCTGGTCATGAGTTTCGTACGAGGGAGTCGGCCTCGATTTCGGTCGAAAGAATCGTACGTAGGCTTCGCGACGAGAGGATTATTACGAATTTTGGTAGTGGATACTATTTGACTGAGAAGGGACTCTCCTTGGCAGCCGCCATTTCAAAGAAGAAGTGATACGCAGCGATTTGATGTGTAAATCGTGATTCGGATTGAGTGACGTGAGAAAAAAATGAGAGCACTTATATTAGCGTGGAGTATTCCCCTGTGCTTTTACGGTGCCAGTTGTTTTTTCTTTTTTTTGAGCGGGAAGGGCTTCCATTCACGAAGTTGGGCGCTCGCGTTTCTTCTCTTGGGAACTGGATACGCCATCACTACGTTTCAGTTCAAAGAACACTCGATAATCAAGGCGCTGATTGAGGATATATTTTTCTTGATGGGGGCGGTAGCAATGGCAAATGCGTTTTCCAGACGTTTCGCGGAGGGGCGTCGTTGGAAGCTGAAGGCTCTCGTAATACTGGTGACTCTTATTGGAGCTTGGTGGGCCGTGTGCGTCAAACATAGTGTTCGCCTGGAGACCTTTGTGATCCAGATGGGATGTGTATTCTTGCTATGCACCAGTCTCCACCAAGTCTATTTAAAGCAAACATTAGGCAGGGGAGATAGGGTTCTTCGATTCACTTTTACCTGCGTCATATTTTTGTTGGCGGTGCAGTGTATCGGCTATCTCATCGCAGATGATACCCCAGCCATTGTCGGCGCATGGCGAAGATCTAATTGGGGATTCGTTTTTGAGCTTACGGGAGTCGCTGTGGCGCTGGGCCTGACGATTGCCATTTTATTGAGCATCTGTCTGGATGTGATAGATCGGCTAAATTGGATTGCGAACACAGACCATCTGACAGGTTTGCTTAATCGAAGAGGATTCGAGGATGCCTACGCTCAGTTGCATAGAAATTGCGCCTCAGCTCCATTTTTTTTGGCGCTCATGGATCTGGATCACTTCAAACAGATAAATGATACTCATGGACATGATGTGGGTGATCTTGTGCTAGTTGAGTTTGCGCGACTGCTGAGGAATTCGATAACTTTTACAGGGAGGGTGGGCCGATTAGGGGGAGAAGAATTCGCGGTTATTTTGACCGGTCTCGATAGGACAGGGGCGACGTTGTGGTGTGAGCAATTGAGGCAGTCATTCGCCGACGTTAAATGGTCATTTAATAAATATAAAACGGGGAGAACGGTCAGTATTGGGTTAATTGAATTCTGTCCAGGTCAAGCTTATATGGAAGTTCTTGGAAAAGCCGATGTTTTGCTATACCAAGCGAAAGGGGCTGGTCGAAACAGAGTAACGGCAGGAGGAGACGAGAAATTAAATTGTAGACCATGCGATCTTTCAGCATCCATATCTTCTAGGCTGTTGATTTGCTCGCGGGATTGACTCTCTCTAATGCCCCGCCCTCCGCTCCCTTCCAAGGGCAGTCACATGGTCGCACACCCATCATCGATCGTTGACTGCTTCAGCGGATAGCTCAGGCGCCCTCCCGCAGCGAAGAACATACATCTACCGATAGTCAAAGCGTCGGCGCTGGTCAGCGAGCACAGTGATTCGCTCAGTCTGCGCCTCATTGCTATCGCCTTTGGCTTGGTAGCGAAGCACCGAGTCAGATATGTTCATCGAAGTAGGTGTCGCGCAGCATTCTCTTCAAAAAGGCCGGCCTCCTCAATGTACCCCTGCACGGTGCTGTCATGTCGCCAACCGCCTTGCCGCTTAATGTCTCTGAAGTCAGCTCCAGCGCGATAGGCGCTAGTAGCCATGCCTCGGCGCAGGCTGTGACTCGAAAGATCTGGAGCATAGTGAAGTCCGGCCAATACTGCACAGTCGGCCAAGATCGTATTGATGCTCGCCGGGTGAATTGCTCGCTCGCCGACCATTTCCCATTTATTGATCGGCCGGAAACCGCTCCGCCGTCAATGCCAGCCGCGTCCAGCCAGGTGCGTAGTGCCGTGACTGGGCAGCATGTGCCAGCACCGTAAGGAATAGCCTTGATGATGCCTAGTCCTTGTTGATCTGTCTTGGATCGCCGCAGAGTGATGAGCAAACCGTCTGACTCCCATGCTAGATCAGCGAACCGCAGCGCGGCGAGCTCGCTGCGGCGATATCCGCCAAAAAAGCCCAGTTGCAGCAAGGCGCTATCGCGTTTTGCCTTGATGGTTTTCAGGCTGGCCAGCTTACAGACGATTTTTTCAAGATCTTCGATAGGCAGGGCCTTGGCCTGTTTTTTGGGGCGACCATAAGTCCGACCGATACCTTTGAGCGTCTTTCGCACGGTGGCGGTGCCGGCTGGATCAGTGAACCCTTGATACATGTGCCACTGAGACAGCGCAGTCAACCGCAAGGCGAGAGTGCGGGCGTTGTGGCTTCCAGCATGCGCCAGCAAATACCGAATGATCCCTTTTTCGTCGGCGGGCAATACACCACCCCATCCCAGAAAATGGCGAATGGCCGAGCGATAGGTTCGGCGGGTATTTTCCGAGGTGGCTGCGGCAAGGAAGTCACGGTGGGCGGACTCCAAATCAGCCGCAGGAAGCGTACTGCCCATCGAAGTGCGATCAAGAGCGAGCGCCGTTGAGTCATTATCAAGGCGAAGCAATTTATCGGGCATTTTGGTTAATGTACCGGCGCAGGAAAGAGAAAAGAGCGAGGATTTCAATATAACACGTGATAAGTGATGTTATCGAAACATAAAATCTAGATTGGGCGGGCAGAACCAAATATGTAATATATCGTTACATTACGTAGTACGGAATATGTTACTTTATTTCACGGAGACCCCACCATGGCACGCGCAGGCATTCTCTACTCCCATGTGGCCAAGGCCGCCACCGCACTGGCCGCCGCCGGCACCAACCCCACCGTGGACACCGTGCGCGCCGCGCTGGGTGACACCGGTAGCAAGAGCACCATCGCACCGCTATTAAAACGCTGGAAGGCCGAGCATGAGAGCCAGGCGGTGGTCGCCAGTACCGGCCTGCCTGCCGACCTTCTGGAGGCGGTGCAGGCCGTCCATCAGCGGCTGGAAGCCGCTGCCCAGGTTCAGGTCGAGCAACTGCGCGCCGAGCAGGAACAGGTTCGTCAGGCGGCCGTCCAGCAACTGGAGGCAGAACGAGTGGCAGGGCGCCAGTTGCGCGCCGAGCGCGACGCCCTGACAGCCGAACTGACCCGGGTGAAGGCGGCGCTGACGCAGGAACGCGACGAGCGGCAGCACGCGGCCGTGACCATCGCGGCGTTGCGAGCCGAGCAGGATGGGTTATCTCAGCGCCTGACCGACCGTGTGGCGGAAGTAAAACTGCTAGCCGACCAGTTGGCCCACGCCCGGCAGCAATTCGAGCACTTCCAGGACAAGGCGGCCGAGCAGCGGGAGAGCGACAAACAGGCTAGCGACGCTCGCACCGCTAGCCTGGAGCGTGAGCTGGCAGAGGCGCGGGGCTACCTCGGGGAGCAACGCGAGGCGCTGGCCTCGCTGCGGACCGAGAAGGTCCATCTGCAGGCGCGGCTCGATGAGGCGGCGATCGCCGCCGGCGCTGCCCGCGCGGCCCAGGCGTCCCTCCTTGCAGAGCAGCTGGCGTCCGCCAATGAGATGGCCAGCGCCGAACACATGAATGCTGAGGTGGCGGAGGCACGCTTCAAGGACGCGGGACAAGAGCTTGTTCAGCGGGATGCCAGAATTCACGCGCTGGAGCAGGACCTGGCCAGGCTGCGAGACCGTTTGGGCGCAGCGGCGTTGGTCAAACCACCAGTCAATGGTAAAAGGCGCTCATAAGCCCAGGTTAAATCAACTCGATTTCATTGGAGCTTACAACGCGAATAGTCGCAACTGCATCAAGGTGCTTGTGGCGACTAAACCAGTTGGCCAATGATCCCTTGCCATAAATGCGAGGAGTGTGATTTGTCTGGTTCGCTTTACGGTCAACAATTGCGTGGATCAAGGTCCGTGAATTTCCGCAGTAGATCGAAATTTCCGTACCATGAGCTGGGAACTGCTCGGAGAACTTCACCGGAACGTTAAAGAAACCGTTATGAAAATATGTTTTACCTAGCGTAACTTGAAACACTGGCGAAGCTTTAAGCATACCGGCAGACTCCAACGCCTCTATCTCCGCCACTGATGCCGCTTCGGATTCTTGATCTGTTGCGGGAAAATTTTGTTCGTCTGCCGATAACTCGGATAGTCCCTGTTCTTCGATTTCGCGCCGCGGTGCCGAGCGGGCACCGTTCCATGGTGGCCTGACAGTTCTGATAATGCTGTCTTCCAATCCCGCAGCATAGTTCAAATGGAATTCACCGATACGATGTAGGCCCGTGTCCGCCCAAGCATAAATGTCGACTGCGTTTCCTTGTCGAAGCAATTGAACCAATGCAGCGTTATTGCGCACGTTTGTCCGCTGCGAAGCATGTGGACGGAGATATCCGCCCATTCTATTCTCCAGCGAGTCAGTGGTTTTGCCGACATACAAGACTGAATCAGTATGAATGAAGGCGTAGAGGACGTTCCGTTGAGCATTCATTCTGTTTAGCTCTAGCGCCAATTGCTGATCGATCAGCCGCCAACTACCTACTTGCTCAAATCCAATTTCAATAAGCCGAAGCATATTCTCTCCAACAAATCGCGCCGCAGACGTTCCGTACATGACACTAAAAGTGACTTCATCTGCACTCAAAGCCTTAGCGTACGATTTTTCCGAATTCTGTGGCGACCCCAGATTAGGACAGAGGCGCCGGGCTAAGCTTAACAACACCCCAAAAATGTAAAAATAGAGTGTGTTAATTCAAATGAGAAGGCGTAAAACAGCGATTATCTAGCGCGTAGCGGTTGCCTGGCAGACTCACGAGAGAGCTAACTTTACATTTTTTGGGGTTGGTATAAATCAGCCAGCTTCGGAGTTTCAGGTACCTGTGCTGATGCCAAAATCTCAAAAAACGCATCATCCAGCCGATGCTTGGATGATCTTCGAAAACGGCGTGTCGGTTTCGTAGGGAGGAGGACTAACTTGAATAAATTCTGCGGGAAAGCTTTCTAAAAGTGTATTGCTAAACTGAACGATATTTCCTTTTTCCACTAGTGCTGCACCGCCTTAGCATTCAGTTCGAAACAGTATGCGTGAGACTCCCGCTTTGACAGCGGCATGATCTTCGTTGTTCAAAGTGAACCTGGCGGGTTAGCTATGAAGCTGGATATTATCTTTCTCTGGCTTCGCATCTTTCAATGCTATGAGCCCAGGCAGTCGATAGACTGGGTATGCACAAAGATTAGAGCCTGCTCGGCCGTCATCGGTTTTCCGTAAAGGTAGCCCTGAATCTGGTGACATCCAGCCCGCTGCAGCCACTCTCGCTGAGCTGAAGACTCTACGCCCTCGGCGGTGACGCACAACTGCAGGTTGCGTCCGAGTTCGATCATGGTACGCACGATGGCGGCATCCTGAGTGCCATGCCCCAACATACGGATGAAGGATTGATCGATCTTGAGCTTGTCGATTGGAAAGCACTTCAGGTAGCCGAGACTAGAATATCCCGTACCGAAATCGTCTATGGCCAGCTTCAGTCCCAGTCCGCGCAGGTGCTTGAGCAATTCAATGGCGCTCCCTGTCTGTTCCATCACGGCACTCTCGGTGATTTCCAGCTCCAACATGCCAGGATCAATGCCGGTCCTGGCCAGTAAGTCTTCGATTTTAGCGGCAAAGCCGGGGTGCAGGAACTGGCGTGGCGAGATATTGACTGCCACGGGTATCGGCGTTCCGCCCTCTTGGAGGCGCAAAATCTGCCGGCAGGCTTCCTCCAATACCCAGTGCCCGATGGCGACGATTTGCCCGGAATGTTCGGCGGCCGGAATGAATTCTAGCGGTGGAATCAGTTTTCCTTCGCGGCGCCAGCGCAGCAGTGCTTCGAAACCGTTCAACTGGCCATCCGAGAGCCGCTGCTGTGGCTGAAAATACAGCAGTAGTTCATCACGCTCTAGCGCATGCACAATCTGTGTTTCTAGATCAAGGCGACGCTCGTCATCGGCATTGATCTCATTTGAATAGATCACCAGCAGGCCATTACCCAGTCGTCGCGCCACCTGCGAAGCCGCCGCTGTATTGCGTAATACCGCTGCTGGCGTAGCGCCGTGGCGTGGATACTCAGCGGCTCCGAGACTCAGTTGTGGAAATACTTCATGAGCTCGATAAACAAAGGGAGCCCTCATTTTCTCACGCAATGCATGCACCACTTCCTCGAAGCCCACCGAATCGAGTGCATGGTGATATAAAAGTAAGAATCCACCGCTTTCCAAGCGAAACAGTTCACCCTCGAATCGCTTAGCCACTGCCACCAAGCGTTGAGCGATTACTAAGATCAGATGGTCGAGGAAATCATGTCCATAGGCCGATGAAATCCGCTCGACGCGTTCCATGCCTATCAGCAGCAGCGAGTGAGGGGCGCTAGCCAAACTTGCTAGACGCTGCTCAAGGGCTTGTCGATTTGGCAGGCCAGTTAGTGGTTCACAGGCGGCCTGCTTTATCAGCGTATCTTCGACACGAAATCGGGCTCGTACGTGATATATCAGGAAAACTGCCGTTACCAGTGCCAGCAGATCGAACAGGTATACCAGCCGTACAATGCGATCGAGGTTGCGACCGATCAGCACGTTCCGCTCGACGAGCGCAGACTCATCCTTCAACGCTCCGTCGGCACGTGCATAGGAGACTACCGGTCGAATCGCCCGGTGAATAGCTGCGGCTGTATCAGACACTACATGTGAAAGTACGATGGCAGAGCCGATCAATAGAACCAAGACGGCATAGACTTTGTGGCGGTAGCAGTGCCGCCAGGTAGCAGTATCATTGCGTTTCAGCACGGTTTAGCTAAGCCTAGAGCGTTGCCCATTCCTACTCCTTATTCACAAGTAGTGTGTGTGTGGCAGTAACCGGGAGGACGGCCGACACTAGTGCGGCTGGCTGCAGCACATCATCCATGCGAGTTCGGCTGTCATTTGCGTCAAGCTTGAAAATGCTCACAATCTGCGCCAATGCACTCGCCTGCTCTTGTAGCGAGCGCGAGGCAGCGGCTGCCTCCTCGACGAGGGCTGCGTTCTGCTGGGTGACATCATCCATTTGAATTATGGCCTGGTTAATCTGCTCGATACCAGAGGACTGCTCCTGGCTGGCCAGGCTGATTTCTCCGATGATGTTGGTGACCTCGCTGACATTGTGCACGATCTCGCTCATCGTCACGCCCGCCTGATCGGCCAGGCGGGTGCCAACCTCGACCTTGCCCACAGAATCCTCGATGAGCAGTTTGATTTCCTTGGCAGCAGCGGCCGAACGCTGAGCGAGGCTGCGCACTTCCGAGGCTACCACCGCGAAGCCGCGTCCCTGCTCACCTGCGCGGGCGGCTTCTACGGCGGCGTTCAGTGCTAGGATGTTCGTCTGAAATGCAATGCCATCAATGACGCTGATGATTTCGACGATCTTGCGGGATGATTCATTGATGGCCCCCATCGTAGTGACTACTTCGGCTACGACAACGCCACCTTTCTGCGCCACTGCGGAAGAGACTGATGCCATCTCATTGGCCTGTCGGGCATTCGCTACATTCTGCTTGACGGTCGAGGTCAGTTCTTCCATCGAGGAAGCGGTTTCTTCTAGTGAACTGGCCTGCTCCTCGGTACGCGAGGACAGATCTAAATTTCCAGTGGCGATCTGGCGCGAGCCCGTGGCGATGCTCTCGCTGCTGGTACGGACCGTCTGCACCACCTTGCGTAGGGAAGTTTGCATCAGTTGCATAGCGCTTACGATGCTGCCGCTCCGTGCCTTGCGAGTATCGATATGGGTGCTCAGGTCGCCGGAGGAGACGGCTACTGCGACGGCGGCGACATCTTTCGGTTCGCCACCGAGCTGGCGTGTCAGGTTGCGTGAGATGAACAGGCCGATCAGGACCCCCATGAGCACGCCCCCTAGCGTCATGGCAACGAGCAGAAGCCGGATGTTTGCGTAAATGGCATCGGTTTCGTCATTGAGGGCGTCGGCGTTGCTTTTTTTGACTTCCATCATCTGCGTCATAAGCTTATCCAACAGATTGGCAAGCGGACGCACCGTGCCGAACAGTTGCGCGGTGGATTCTCGCTTCTCGCCGATCGGTTCTGCGTAAAGCTGTCTGGCGGTATCCTTGATAGCCGTTTGGTAGTCGAGAAAGGCCTTGCGGGTGGCAGTGATCAATTGCTGACCGTCGCTGGTATAAAACAGTTTTTCGGCGGCGTCCAAAGAGGACGCGGCCCTCGCCAGGCGTATATCGAGATCCTGTAGGCTGGCTTCTCGGTCGTTCATGTTCTCCGACAAAATGGCACTGCGGATGGCACGACTGGCGGCGGATAATTCGATACTGGCTTGTGCGGAGTGTCGCAGGCCGAGCACTTCCTTTTCATACATCTGAGTGGCCATGTCATTGATTTGACCAGCCTTAAGTACTCCTATGGCTCCGATTACGGCACCGATGAAAGCGACAATTAGAAACCCGCCCACCAGCTTGCTGCTCACTTTCAGATTCGTGAACCAATTCATTATTTTTCCTCAGACGAAAGCACTACTTTGCATCAAATGTAGCTGGACCAGCGACGCCCACGAAGTCGTGCCAGCCGGATTGACTTGCTTGTGATCAGGTGCGACTCAAGGCCGCAAAGACACCCAGCTAAGGAGGCCGAGAGAATTGACAGAGAATGGCGAGTAAACGACGCCATCCACTTTTATGGAGGTTTTTAGACGGTCGAGAGGGTGCCGATTGACGCGCGGCTTGCTTGCTTGCTTGCTTGCGCAAGGAGTTTTCCATTTGTAGAAGGATCATCGCGTTCAACCTCGTATTGCGCCCCAAGATCATTTACGAGTGCCGTACGAAAGAGCAGCGGCATTTGAGTGACTCACCTAATATTGTTATTTAACCATCGGTTAAGTGAAGTAATTGCATTTTAACTGAATTCAGCCCCCTGCATTCAAGGGCTGATCCTGTTGCAGGATGGACTAGCTCCAAAAGTTTCTACGAAGGTTCGGTAGAGCGTACGTTCTACCACGCGCGGTATTTCGAAAAGCTTGTAACGTACCTCGGCGTTGCCCAGGGCTAGTTGCGCATGAAGTTCACTGTTGTTGCTGTTGCCGCTGAGATGTTCGCGCAGGCGCTTTTTCAGATTCGTTGATGAGCCGATATAGATAATATGATTGTGCGAACGTAGCGCCGAGAGCAACTGGCTGCCTGGCGTTGTCTCGCTGAGTCGTATCTCATAGACGCCGGCGCGAGCGGGAATGTCACAGTCCAGCATTTCCAGACGTAGCGGTCGGAGTCGCGAGAATCCTGACGTGGCAGCTACATAGGGCATGTGCTTATGACGTTCTCGGTGATCGGGAATGGCTAGTGAATGCCTTGCATGTGTGACGGAGCGACGGGAGATACCCAATTGGTGCACGCTGTTAAGTATCACAGCTAGGTCGTCATCGGTGAGCAGCTTGCCTCGGTAACCCTGGAAAAGGCTCAGGGCCTCGGCTTTGATCAGGCTTTCCAGCAGGTACTGGCTGCGCTGTCGTGAATTGACGAAAAGGCGCGATAGCGACAGCACACGTCCCCCGCTAGTGAGTAGACAAAGATGACCGGCCAGCCGCGAGATGCGGCTGGCATCGCAGACTATTCCTTGCGTTTCGTTTAGTCGGCTCATCTCGCTGGCGGCCGTCTGTTGCGAATATTGCACTAGCTCGGCGATATCGTTGCTGTGCAGATAGTTACGCTGGGCTCGCACGACCACTCGGATGAGGGCGTTGCTAAGGATGTTGCGGGTATTAACCATGCGCAACTGCTGCCACATTTTGCGCTGTGAAGCAGGCCACCATTCCAGTGGCAGCGCGTTAGCGCGGCTTTCCGGCAAAAGGGCATATTGGCGGGTGAAGTATTGCGACTGGTATTGCAGACCGGCATCCTCGGCGTTCGACATCCAACGCAGTTGGCAGGTTGCGCGGACTGGGGCATTAGTGTCAACACATTCGCTGCCGAGAAGCGTCCCGACGCCTAGCGAAGGGCGCAAGGCCAGGAATTCCTCGGATGCTTCCAGTTCGGCAACCTGCTGCAGGAAGGTTTTACTGGAGAGCTCTAGGAAGCGGGCGAGCGTGACCTTACTCAGCAAGGACTCGGAAAGTGTGCGCTTGGGCGGCAAGATATTAGCTCTACAAAAATAATTGGGGGCTGAGTCTATCCGATTTTAGGGGGGAATGTGATGGCCGGCGTCTTGTCGTTCGTTATCATATCTTCCGCATCAGAGTGGAATGAGATAGGAAAGTCTTGCTATGCAAAGCAAGACAGCAAAGAAGAGCGATGCCGAAAGACCTCTCATCCGCTGAAAAACTTGCGGAGGAAAGTGATGGACGAGCGAGAGCGGGATTTATTACATGGTCAATGGCGCAACATGTTTAGCTGCGAATCCCCGGTGGCCGCGGGAAGTCATGGTGCAATGTCTCTTTCAGAAAGCGTTGCACCGCCTTGATACGCGGCATGTAGCAGCGGTCACGGTGCACGGTCATCCAGACGGTGCGTTTGACGTCAATGGCATCCATGAGAATAGGCCGTAGACCAAAGCGTTCGGCGTCCGAGAAAGCCGGCAGCATAACGATGCCGCCCCCCTCGGTCGCAGCGAACATCTGCGCGATCATGCTAGATGAATGAAAAGTTACTAGGGGTCTCTTTGATTCCGGTGCATTTTGCGACGGTAGGCGGCCCCAGTACTGACGAGGCTTTCCGGGCGACCAAAATGAAATTTCCCTTTTAAATCAGTTGCTTGCTGACTGGTGCCTTTCCCCTCATATCCAACCTACTCCCCATGCGCGACCGGCCGCAGGCTGGCATTTAGCCTCCTCATTGGCCTGTTTTAAGACGATAATAGGAGTTATCTTTTATTTTAAAAATTAAAACTAACGTTTTAACCGTACATAACGTTAGGAATGTATGTAATATAAGGATATTCGTCCGCCAACGGAGCCTCTCTATGTCCCGCCCCGCCATTGCCTCCCCCGATCAGATCCGTTCGACCATCCTGTCGATGCTGGCCGAGGCCCATGACTCATCCCCGCCGACCCGCGAGCGCTTTCGCCGCATCGTCTCGGTACGCAAGTTGAAGGATCGGCTTGGCGGCGGCGATCCGGCGACGCTCGGCCGGACCATAAACGCGATTGAATCGGAAATTATCAGCGCCGGCTTGGCCGACATGGCTCTCCCAGATATACCGGCAGATATTTCCGATCTCATGCGCCAGCTTTGGCAGGCGGCGGTGTCTTCGCAGCTCGATGATGTCGTAAAGCTCAAGCTCGAAGCCCAGCAATCGGTCGAGACCGCCCAAGAGACCGTGGCCGAGGCAAATATGCGGGTGGATATGTTGCGTGAAGAATTGGATGCGATACGCGCGCTTCTTTCTATGCGGGACCAAGAGGTGGCCCAAGCACGCGCCGAGTTGGTGGCAGCACATGCGAGCGTGGCATCGATGCAGCTAGATTTGAAGTCAACCCAGGCCGCACTGCATGAGTCACGTGAGCAAAGTGCCGCTGCCGCACAGATTCATCAAGAAAGCCTGGTGGCAGCACAGCAGCGATATGAAGGCTTGTCCAAGCAACTGCTCCAAGAAACGGCATTGCAGCGGCAGCAGTTTCAACAGGAACAGAGCCGGCTGAGCTCACAGCTAAAATTTGCAGAGCGACGGATTTCGACGCTAGAAGAAGCTATTTCTCATGCCGAAGCGGACGCTGCTTCAGAACGCGATAAGCGACAGGCCGCCGTGGGTGAAGCCACCGCACTGAAGGCTGTAAACGCAAGTCAGCGTTCCCAACTGGAAGAAATCATGCGCTCCACTCTGGCCAACGCTGCAACAACGCGGCACCGGCGCTCGCCAGCACCTGCCGAGCCCCCAGGCAGCAAGCAGCCAGCACCCCGCCGCAAAGGCGGCTGATCATGGCACGCTGGCTCGATCACGGCGTAGCTCCACCAGCGCCACTGCCTTAAGACACCGATGAGGCGTTGGCATATCTCACCCATGTGCTCGGGCACACCTGCTATGAACGCTGGACGCTGGCCAAGATAAAGCGTGCTTTTTCTTCGCTGGGGACGGCGAAGGTCGAGATGCGATCAGTATTTGATCTATTGCTCGATCATACCGAGGTCGTTGAGTGGTGGGAAAGTGGTCGCCTTCGCACTGCTGCAACGGATAACGCACCCAGTCCGCAAGATACATTGAACCGACTTCTTCGCACGTATCGTCGACGATTCCGGCATTGGGAACCCATACAGGTGCAGGCATCAGACTCTGGCGATCACCAGAGATGGGTCGCGGCTATCGATCCCCAGCATGTCCGAACGCTCGTGGCCTGGCTTTCGCGTAGCGGGCGCTTTGTTAACCAAGAAGCTTCCACGAATACGCTGGCGACCTTTGACGACTGCCAAGCGCTCTCCCTGTTTTTGCGTGACCGGGCAAGTCGCTCCCGGCATACTTTGCGTGCATATGCCGCCGATCTACGACGCCTCATCAGCTGGTGCCGGGATCGGCAGATAGGACCGCTTTCCAACCTTACTCGTAACGATTTGCTGGCTTACCGCGATTCGTTACGCGTGGCCCGCATCAGCATCTCCGACCAAGGTCAGCAACGTGTTGTGGTGCCTAGTGAGCGCACGCAGGCGCGAGCACTGGCCGTCGTCGCTAGTCTCTATCAATATTGGTTCGATACCGGTTATCTCATCGCCAACCCGGCCTCTGGCTTGGTCACCGGCACGCAGGCCAGGAATGAGTTTTCTCCAAAACGATTTCTTTCCCCGACCGCACTCAATGCCTGCGACGCCTGGCTAGATACGCCAATCGAAGGAAAGACTGAGTTGGCACTCCTGCGCAGGCGTGCAATCTGGGTTCTGTACCGTTATGGCGGAATTCGCCTTGCAGAACTGGCGTGGCATGTCGACACCAACTTGCCGCGTGTCGCTGTAGAGGATGACGGCAAATGGACGCTCTACGTCCATGGCAAAGGCAATAAGGATCGGGCCATTCCATTACCGGATGTCGCGGCAAACGCCCTCACGACCTATCGCATTGCGCGCGGATTGACTGCGCAGCCTGCCGCCCACGAGGTGGCACCGCTAATCCATGGATTCAAAGGCGGCGCATTGCAGGAGAGCGGCTTGTACAGTGAGGTGAAGGCGATTTTTGAGGAAGTCGCCACCACTCTTCGACCGAACGATGGCGCTCTGGCGTCGTTACTAGAGGCCGCTTCACCGCATTGGTTACGCCATGCGTATGCAAAGGCACTGGTGGTCGATCACCAGGTGCCACTTCCAGTTGCGCAAGCTTTACTCGGCCATGCGTCTGTGCAAACGACTGCCGGCTATTCCAAGACAGATTTGGCCCAGTTGCGTAATTTCGTTGAGACCAGTTTTACTAACGGTGGCAAGTAAGACTTCTAACAGCTCTATTGCCTACACCTTTAGCTCTATGCAAACGAAGCTCCACTGGATTCAGCAGGCAGCTCCCGGAATGCGTAGCAATTGGCTCTTGCATCATTGAGCGCATGGTGTTCGGGCATATTGTTTTTCTTGTGAAACTCGTAGCGCAATAACTCATTAAGGCTTCGCTGAATTAGTAGTCGATTGCGCTGATGGTGCGAGAGATAGAGCACAACGTATTTCAATGCTGCGAGATTTCTACTTTTTTGCGCCCTTACTTCAGGCGAATACCGATAGCCCGGCCGTGTTCGACATCAGTTCCAGCGCCTTCATTGCGCGCACCGAATTACCTCGCGGGTCCAGTCGCGGCGACCAGGCGCAGATGCAGCCGCGCCCTGGGATCACCGACAGCACGCCGCCACCCACGCCGCTCTTGGTGGGCAGGCCAATGGCGAAGGCGGTCATGCCGGAATACTCATTGGTGCCGGTAGTGAGCATGAGCGCACACCGTCATGCGCGCGATGGTGGCCAGATGAGTGCGGCCAGGCATGACCGGCGTTCTCCTGGTGATGCGGGTAGAGCGCTTTGTGCAGCAAGCGGACTTGTCCAGCCGCCGTAGACTCCATATAATTGATAATCATTATCAAATAAATTGGAGGCTTGCCTGCTCCCGAGTCCGGCTGCAGCGTGGCTCCGCCTTCCGGCTTTCACTTTCATGGTGCCTGACAAAATGACTTCTGCGGCCCCGTCCGGCTTGCGCTACCGGTTGGCCGTGCTCTCTCGCACGCTGGCTGCCGTGGGCGGCGGCTACGTGCTGACCACGCTGGCGACGATGGTGGCGGCGCGCTTCCTGCCCATGGGGCGGGCCGATGCTGTGATGACGGCGACCATGTTGTCCTTTGCGGTCTTCACGTGTGCCGTGATCTGGGTCTTTGCGGCCCGCAGTGCCTGGCGCGCCTGGTGCGGGCTGGCCTTGCCGGCCCTGGCGCTGGCGTTGCTGGCCTGGTTCGGACGGGTGCTGCCATGAAGGAGGGATTGCGGCAGTCCATGGCCTGGTTGCACACCTGGTGCGGGCTGCTGGTGTGCTGGGTATTGCTGCTGGTGTTTGCCGGCGGCAGTGCCAGTTACTTCAAGGAAGAGATCAGCCTGTGGATGATGCCCGAGCTGCACGCCAGCGCCGCCGCGCCGGTAACGCAGGCCCAAGCGATCGAACGTGCAGCCGCTTATCTGCAGCAACGCGCGCCGCAGGCCGAGCGTTGGTTCATCACCTTGCCGGACGAACGCAGCGTGGCCATGCGGGTCGGCTGGATCGCGCCGCCTGCTGCTGCCGGCAAGGAAGCAGCGAGTTCCCCGCGCAGCCGCTTCAAGAGCGAGCGTATCGATGCCGCCACCGGCCAGCCCTTGGCGCGGGTACGTGATACGCGGGGCGGCGAGTTCCTCTATCGCCTGCATTTCGACCTGCATTACCTGCCGGTGCAGTGGGCACGCTGGATCGTGAGCGTGTGTGCGCTCTTCATGCTGGTGGCCATCGTCAGCGGCGTGATTACGCACCGGCGCATCTTTGCCGATTTTTTCACTTTCCGCCGCAACAAGGGCCAGCGCTCCTGGCTTGATGCGCACAACGCCACGGCAGTGCTGGCGCTGCCTTTCCACCTGATGATCACCTACACCGGGCTGATCACGCTGATGTTCATGATCATGCCGTGGGGCGTGCAAAGCGCTTATCGCGACCAGGGCGGCGAGAAGGCCTTCTTCGAGGAAGTGTTTCCGGGCGGCGCCGGACGCGTCAAGGCGGCGGGCGTGGCGGCGCCGCTGACCGCGCTGCAGGCCCTGGCCGAACGCGCGCGGCAGCACTGGCAAGGCGCACCGCTGGCGCTGGTGGTGGTCAACAACCCGGGTGATGCCAAGGCGACAGTGGTCGTCACGCGCCAGAAACTGGCCACACTTTCGTCACTGCAACCGGCGCTGTTCTTCGAGGGCGTCAGCGGACGTCAAGTGGCGGCGCTCGGTGAGGCAGTCAGCGCCACGGCGGTCACGCGCGGCGCTTTGGTCGGACTGCACCTGGCACATTTCGCCGATCCCTGGCTGCGTATGCTGTTCTTCCTGTGCGGGCTGTGTGGCTACCTGATGGTGGCCACCGGTGCCTTGCTGTGGGCCGTCAAGACGCGCCAGAAACAAGCCAAGGCCATCGCCGCTGATGCCCGCGCCGGGTTCGGCCCGCGGCTGGTAGAGGCGCTCAACCTCGGTGCCATTGCCGGATTGCCGATCGCCTTCGCCAGCTACTTCTGGGCCAATCGCCTGCTGCCGGTGGAACTGGCGGAGCGCGCGCAGATGGAGATCCACCTATTTTTTGCCGCCTGGGCGATCGCGGCGGTGCTGGCGCAGATCCGCCCCAGCCTGGGCATGTGGCGCTTGCAGCTGGGTGCAGGGGCAGCGCTGTTCCTGGGTTTGCCGGTGCTTAATGTGTTCACTACACATTCGCACCTGGGCGTGACGCTGCTGCAGGGGCGTGGGCCGTGGGCGGTAGCCGGATGCGATCTCACGCTGCTGGCGCTGGGATCGGCATTGGCGCTGGCCGCACACCTGCTTGCACGGCGTCAGCGTGCATCGCAGGAACGATCGGTGCCGGTGCGGCGCGCAGCGCATCCTGCAGTCGCGAAGAAAATCGCATGAGCGCCCCGGGCTTCCTGCTGGCGCTGGTGCTGGCTGGCGGCGCATGGAGCGCGCTGGCCATGGCGATGGATCGCCACTACACCGATATCCACGGACGCGGCGTCGAACCCGCGCCGCCGCTGCGCATGCGCTTGCGCGGCGCAGCCGTGCTGGGCTTGCTGGCCAGCCTGGCCCTCAACGTACACATGCAGGGCTGGGGCGTCGGCCTGGTGGCTGGGCTGGGCATGTTGACGCTGGCTGCGCTGTTGCTGGTACTGGCCGTGAGCTACTGGCCTGCTCGCCTGCCTGCGATAAGGCGTGCGCTGCTGCTCGGCGCGCTGCCCCTGATGGTGTGGTGGGTGAGCGCAGTCACTCCTTTCTGATGTCCGGCGATGTGTTGTGCGGGCATGCAGAAAGCGAGCGGATCTGCGCCGTCGGTTTGATTTGGATTAAGAAGCGCAGCGCTGAAATCAGGGCCAATCACACTTCCTCTCTGTTGTATTTGCGGGCTGCGGCAATATGTCGCAGCCCTTTTTTTCATGCTGCACGTCGAGCTGACGCAGGTTCGGCGCTCGAAATCTTGCAGTGATTTTTTCCCGTTGACAAGCTTATGTTGGTGATGCATTGTCCCCATCCCCCCCCGTGTCAGAATACTTATCGCCCCAATAGGGGGGGGCAACCGAGATAAGGCCAATGTTCATACATAAGCTTAAAAGTAATAAAGACCGGCGGCTTTATAATAGAATCAATCTTTTGGTGTGAGTGCTTCAAGGGGCTCTATTGAGCGCTGCCAACCGCGCATAATCCCTACGACGCGTTGAACACAGCTGATTGTGTCAAATACTGTCTCTGGTAAAGAGTCCTCCCCTGTCGGCACAGAGAGACCCGCGCCGTTTAAGACGGTGTGCGCCATTCCATGCAGGCGAAGCAATTCGTCGCGCAATCCATCTTCTGCGCGCAGCAAATCTATGACCCTATCAAGTTCGTCGACGATGGTTAGTAACGCCTGACCGGCCTGAAACAACTGGTCCAGACTTAAAGTTAGTCTAAGCGGCAAGCCGCAGTGGTGCTGGGGTTGTTGCCGGCAGTGTAGCCTGCGGTGCCGGCGGCCGGTATTTCAGTGAGCTGTGCGGTCGAACGGTATTGTACTGATGACGCCATCGCTCAATGATGACCTGAGCTTCTCGGAGGGTGTAGAAGATTTCTCCGTTGAGCAGTTCATCCCGGAATTTGCCGTTGAAGGATTCGCAGTATCCGTTCTCCCATGGACTTCCTGGCTCGATATACAGCGTCTTTGAACCGACCGATGCAAGCCAGCGCCGAAGATTCTTGGCGACCATTTCCGGCCCATTGTCAGAGCGTAGATAGGCCGGAACACCGTAGGTCACCATGGCCTCAGCCAGGATATCGATGACGTCATTACTGCGAATTTGCCTGGCCACGTGCAGCGCGAGACAGCGGCGGGTGAACTCATCGATGAGCACCAGGATTTTCAGAACACGTCCATCATGCGTTCTCTCCATGACGAAGTCCCAGCTCCAGACATGATTGGCATATTCCGGCCGCATTCGGATGCAGCTACCGTCGGCTAGCCACAGCCTTCCTCTCTTTGGCTGTTTCACTGGCACCTTCAAGCCCTCTAGTTTCCAGATACGCTCCACCCGAGAGCGACTCAGCTCCCAGCCTTGAGCTTCTAGCATGGCGTGAATGCGTCGATAGCCGTAACGGCCATACTGGCTGGCCAGTTCGATGATGGCTTCGGTTAATGGCGCCTCATCCGCGCGCGGCTGGGCAGCATAACGAACCGAGGAACGGGAGAGATGGAGCGCCCGGCAGATACGCCGTTCAGCGTGACCCAAGCTCATTCTGACATGGGCCACAGCCTGGCGGCGACGTGCCGGGCTCAGAAGTTTCCCCGGCTGACCTCGCGCAGTATCTGGTTATCGATGACAGCATCCGAAAGCTTCACGTGCTCATATGGCGTTACCCCGAGTAGCGTGCGAATTGCCTTGTGATGGCGATATGGGGATATGTTCGAGTCAGGGTACGAAATTGCGTGGACAGGCTGCATTCCAAGACTCGCAGAAATATGCTCCACAACTTCCGGGGGAATTGCCTCAATGGCAGGAAAGTAGCGTAAAAACTGAAAGCATTTCAGATTCACCAGTAATCCGAGGCACCTCGGCGCGGAACGGGCGAACCCGGCGGCCCATTCTATTTCTTCAGGCCGCGGGGTGAAGGTCGCATGAAGATCTTTAAGTGTCAGCGTACGTGGAAATCTAGGATACGCAGTCCGTTCGATACTGGCCATGGTAATGGGATCCTTGGCAGGGTCGCTCAAAGGCGAAATCGTTGAGAAATCGGAGTGACATCAACAGGCTCCACGGACATTGCATCAGCCGAAGGTTCGTTGTCAATGGCAAGTTTTCACGCTCTCAGATATTCTTTGTATGTTGTGCGGACTCAAGTCACGACATGACTAAATTGTGACCACGAGATGCTATAAACTGTGGAATGAAATGCCCCAAAACGTGATCGTCTCTGATCAAAACTGCACAATCAAGCTTGCATGAAGAAACGTCAAACCTACTCCACCATTCTCGAACGCGGCGGCAAAGTCTCGTGGCCGAAGGCATTGACCGACTGGAAGATAGGCCAACGTGTTTTCCTGTCCATTAAGGATGGTGCCATTGCAGTGACTACCCGGCCGATGCGCTCAATGGACGGGCGAATATTTTCCACTCGCGTCAGCCGCAAATTCAGTAGCAAACATTTCTCAGCTAGCTGATAGCTACCGGCTAGCCTATAAGTTGAGCCGGCTCAAGTTGCGAAAGCAACAGATCCTTTAGTGACTAAAGGCAGTAATTTCGCATGCGAAATTACCCTCCATGCCGGACCAACCCCATTATCAAGAGGATCATGTGGCAAGAATTCTCGTTGTCGACCTCGAAGCGACCTGTTCGGACGACGGTAGCATCCCGCCGGAAGAGATGGAAATCATTGAAATCGGTGCTTGCTGGGTCGCCGAAGGTGGCGTGGTGCTTGAGCGATTTCAGCAGCTGGTGAAACCGCTGGTACGGCCGGTGCTTACCCCATTTTGCAAGCAATTGATCGGTATCACCCAAGACGAGGTTGATCAGGCACCGCTGTTTCCTGTTGCTGCGCAGGCGCTTCAGACTTTTGTCAGCGAGGCTGTGTCGAGAGATACAGTCTGGATTAGCTGGGGAGCTTACGACTTCAAGCAGATGCAAAGGGACTCGGAGCGGTATGGTATTGTTTCACCGCTGACCATGCCGCACCAAAATGCCAAGCGATTGTTTGCCAAGGCTCAGCGCATTGGGAAAGAGGTGGGCATGGCAAAGGCCTGCGCGCTCGCTAAGATCGAAATGGAGGGGCAGCATCACCGAGGACTCGACGATGCCGTAAACATCGCCAAATTGATGCCTTGGATCCTAGGAAGCGCCCATCTTGGCGTTCCCAATGGTCCGGTTTTATAAGCTAGGACTTTGCTATGGCGTTCAATGTTTTCATCGATACCGAATTCACCGATTTTCTCGATCCGCAGCTCATCAGCATCGGCCTCGTGGCGGAGACCGGGGAAGAGTTCTACGCTGAACTCCCCTACGACATCAGGGCGTGTAGCGCATTTGTGAAAGATGCCGTACTTCCGTTGCTTGGATACGCCCCGCATGCGGAAGTGGCAATGGAAGATTTGTACGGGAAGATAACGCAATGGCTTCGTATCGTTCGGCCCACTAACGAAGACGTCTTCATTTGCTACGACTACCAGACAGACTGGGATCTACTTTATGACGCGTTGGATGGCAGGGTTCCCCCTTGGTGCAAGCGTCGGCTCGTGGCAGACCGCATCAACGAGCTCCTGAGATACGAATACCACAAGAAAAACAAATTGCCGGAACATCATGCACTGAACGACGCTCGTGCAAATTGCTATGCATTTCGAGAGCCCCCTCTCGAGCAGCAAGCTAACTAGCTAACTGCCGTATGGTCCTTAGCCAAACTGGCGTTGATGGGCGAACAGGTTCTGACTATCTATCAGGAGATCGAGAGCGATGCGCACGAAACTGTGGCCAAAAAACTTCCCAGATTGCTCGCCCTAATTCCCCCGGACTAAGAGCAACAATCATAGGCTACGCCGCCCAGCGCCACGGCATTGATATGCCCTTGATGATGCCCCATAAGAATGCCAAGCGACTGTTTGCGAAGGCTCAGCGCATTGGTAAGGGAGTCGGCATGGTTCGGGCCATGCGCGCTAGCCGGGATCAGCCTGGAGGGGCTGCATCATCGCGGGCTGGACGATGCAGTCAATATTGCCAAGCTGATACCATGGGTATTAGGACATGCCATGCTTCCAGGCCAAGCGAGTGCAGTTGTTTAACGAAGGACCACACGATGTCATTCAACGTTTTCATCGACACCGAATTCACCGACTTTCTCGATCCGCAGTTGATCAGCATCGGCCTGGTAGCACAAACCGGCGAAGAGTTTTATGCCGAGCTACCCTACGAGGTGCGTGAATGCAGCGAATTCGTTAAGGCCGCGGTCCTTCCGCTTTTGGAATACGCACCGCATGCGGAAATGAATAAGGACGACCTTTACCTGCAGATGACCAATTGGCTCAGGCTAGTACGGCCGACGGGCCAAGAAGTCTTTACTTGCTACGACTATCAGACGGACTGGGATCTTTTCTACGATGCCTTGGATGGACGGGTGCCGCCCTGGTGCAGACGTCAACTGGTCGCCGATCGCATAAATGAGCTATTGCGGTAAGAATTTCACCGAAAGAATAAGCTACCCGAGCACCACGCACTCAATGATGCCAAGGCTAACTGCTACGCTTTTCGTGAGCTTCCAACGTCCTATACAGGCTAGACCATCGAGCATTTGCCGATGCGAATGCCCAACCCAGCCAGTTAAAAAGTAATACACGCGCAGAGGTAATCTCCGAGATGCAGGCGGAACGTACTAAACCTGAAACATATGTTCCTGTGACCTGCACCTACCTGGGGTATTGTCTAGCTTGTCTATCCAGATTGCAGTGCTGTCCATCGAGACTTTTGCAGAAGTATGATCGGGGAATACAACTATTCTCCAGGCACCATCTGACTTTGCAGGTAGTTTTGCATGCCGACTTTCTCGATTAGATCCAGCTGCGTTTCCAACCAGTCAATATGTTCTTCGGTGTCCTCTTGGATTAGCAAGAAGAGATCGCGTGATACATAATCGCCATGTTTTTCAGAAGTGGTGATGCCTTCTTTGACAGTCTGGTGAGCCGCCTTTTCCAGTTTCAAATCGCATTCAATCATTTCCTTCGTATTTTCCCCAATCATCAGTTTATGTAGGGACTGAAGGTTTGGGAGACCATCCAACATCAGAATGCGATCAATCAGTTTGTCCGCATGTTTCATTTCACCAATGGATTCTGCATACTCCTTTTGCCCGATTTTTTCTAAGCCCCAATGTTTGTACATGCGGGCATGCAGAAAATATTGGTTGATGGCCGTAAGTTCATTCGTCAGCTGTGCATTGAGGAGTTTGATAACTGCTGGATCGCCTTTCATATGGGCCTCTCTAAAAATGTTAGTGGAACGAGGTAGGAGGCACCTATGGGGCGCGTCCTCCTAGCTTACTTTGTGCGGGCGCATCATAGCGCAGGTGAGAAATATCTTCATTATTAATTAGCACGAATCATTCCTAACATTAATATGTTTCCCTTTAATAGTTATTTAAAGTGAAATTGTGAGGGATCTTTACGCCGCTAAAAGATTAAAGCCCCATTGCCTGGCTTTTGCAACTTGACTATTAAGGGATGAGGGGCCAATTCGCCTTGCGAGGTTGTGATATGATGCGGTAAAAATAATGTTGAGTCCAAAGCCAGCGTGGAATTGGAAAATCAGCAACTTGCGCGCCATCAGCGAAATAAAGCCAACTTGTTTGGTCAAGTCGGCAACTTAAAAAGTTTGATCTGCGCGCGAGCCAGAGGTACTTGTCCTCATCGCTCTATACTCCCTTTTTTTGTTGCGAGCCCGCCTATAGAGGGGCGTTATAAATATCCTTAGTGCGAGAGAGAAATCTATGCGCATAACGGAGTCTTTTTGGCGATAGCTCAGCATCTTGCTCGCTAGCTGTTGGCTATTCAGTTGCAAAGAGTATTTCTGGCATTTCATTACCACCTTCAGCGCTGTTTACCTCGATCCAAAGGGCTATTCGTGAAAAATATTAAAGTATCTACTCGTCTTATATTAGGTTTTGGTGGCGTCATAATTTTGCTATTGGCAATCTCCTCGGCCGGGATATGGGGTCTTCTGAAGATCCGTAGCAATTTGTCGGATATCCTGGTCAACAACCAACAGGGCATGCTGGCCAACGTGATGAACGACAGTGTGCGCATCCGTGCTCTTTCAATTCGCAACATAGCGCTGTTTCAGGACCCGACGTTGATCAGCCGCGAAGTTGACCGCATCAAACGTCAGGACGTTGCCTATCAGGATGCGCAGAGCAAGTTGGCCAAATTGTTCGAACTACCGGGTACCACGAACAAGGAAAATGAACTCTTCGCTCTGATTGCAAAGAATGCCGGCGAGACCCAGCCGCTACTGAACCAGGCAGTGGCGCTGGGGCAGGAAAATAAGACGGCTGAACTTGTCACTATGCTGGTGGAAAAGATTCGTCCGTTGCAGAGCCAGTGGCTCGACCGTCTCGACGAATTGGGGAGCTTTGAGGACGAGCTCAATGCGCAAGCGGGGGATGAAGCCAATACCACTGCGCAGGGCATCCTGACTGCGATCCTAGCGCTAGTCGTCGTCTCAGTAATGCTGTCGGTAATTGCAGCTCTGATAATCGTGCGCAGTGTGCTACGCCAGCTCGGTGGGGAACCGGCGAAAGCGCAGGAATTGGCTGCGGAAATTGCACAGGGCAACTTGGCTGTGAGCATTCCGCTGGTGGAGCACGATCGCAGCAGTCTTATGGCTTCGTTGGAAGCGATGCGCGCGCAACTGATGGGTATCGTCGATGGCATTAAGCAATCGGCGGAATCGATTTCCACTGCGGCCAATGAAATCGCTGTGGGCAATCTCGATCTCTCTCGTCGTACTGAAGAGCAAGCAGCGTCTCTGGAAGAGACTGCGTCTAGCATGGAGGAGATCACATCGACCGTAGAGCAAAATACCCAGAACGCCTCACAAGGCAACCAGCTTACGCAATCAGCAGCGCTCAATGCGCAGCGTGGCGGTGAAGTGGTCGAACGTGTAGTGGCGACAATGAAGGATATCTCCGCAAGCTCTTACAAGATCACCGAGATCATTGCCACCGTCGAAGGGATTGCTTTTCAGACCAACATTCTGGCTCTGAATGCAGCCGTGGAAGCAGCCCGTGCCGGTGAACAGGGCCGAGGTTTTGCGGTGGTGGCCACCGAAGTGCGCTCGCTGGCACAGCGTAGCGCAGTTGCAGCGAAGGAGATTCGCACACTCATCGAATCTTCGGTACAACATGTAGAGACAGGACAGAAGCTGGTCATTGAGGCAGGTAGCACAATGGATCAGCTAGTAGCCTCCATTAAACAGGTCAATGATTTGATGAGCGAAATTACGGCGGCGTCTAGCGAGCAGAGTTCGGGTATTGGCCAAATAAATATTGCCATTTCTCAGATGGATGAAGTTACTCAGCAGAATGCAGCCCTAGTTGAACAGGCTACCAGTGCAGCTCAATCGATGGCGCATCAGGCCGACCGGCTACGTGATGCGGCCTCGGTTTTCAAGACCAAGTCCGCGGCGTTGCCCCATGTCGTGGAGAGCGATCTCACGTTACGACCTATGATGCCGTTACTGGGGAATTGAACCGCAAGTTCGAGCGCGCCTTATGCTATGCTTCATCGCGAGAACGAATCACATTCGTTTAATAATGGAAAACGCCAGCTCTTATGCTGGCGCTTTTTTATTTGGTTACACAAAATTTCTTGCAAATTCAGTTGTGCGCGTGTGTTTGTGGATCATCAGCCGCCTCCTCTACGGCCATGATAGCGAGCTCAAGGAGCGTTTCATCCAGAAAAGTTCCGATGTTCGAAATGTATTCCGTCGGACAGGCTCCAGTAAGCAATACGGTACGCAAAATGTCGTGGGGGAAATTCGGTTCGATAAGACACGAATATTCTTCGCAGCCAATATGAAATTTCAAGCCGGACCATTTTTTAAGGTCAGGTCAATTTGGCTTCTTCGAAAACTCGACTCCTTCCTGAAGTTTCAGTCAAACGAGTTAGACCTCTTTGTAAGGTCCGCGGATGAACACCCAAAGATGCGGCCAGTTCCTTCAGGCTGGAATTCTCTTTCGCCATCATTCCACCGGCTGTACGAATCTGTTCATCACTTAGCAGTGGCCGACGTCCAAAACGTGCTCCCCTGACTTTGGCAGCCGCAATTCCAGCACGTGTTCGCTCGCTAATTAATGTTCTTTCGAATTCGGCGAGCGCAGCCATCACATGAAAAATCAGCCGACCGCCCGATGAATCAGTGTCTATACATTCCGTAATCGAGCGAAATGCAATCTGATTCTTTCCAAGCTGCTCCAAAATTCGAATCATATGGGCCAAAGAGCGGCCAAGGCGATCCAAGCGCCACACTACCAATGTATCTCCTTTTTTTAGAGATTTTAAGGCTCGATTTAATCCTGGACGCGATTGCGTTCCCCCAGACATTCCATGGTCTCTATAAATTCTCTCGCATCCTATCTGGGTAAGCGCCTGAATCTGCAAATCAAGACACTGGTCCTCTGTTGACACTCGTGCGTATCCAATAATCATAGTTCTACCTTTCTACTTGATAGCGAGAAGGCGATGCGGAGTGAGAAATTCAGTCGAAGCACCAATTTTCTCTATCGCCTTCGATTGACAAAAAAGTTCCTTTTTGACCATTAAGAACTATTGTCCAAGGTAAGCATCTAGAGCCGTCTTTGCGGCTATGTACAACGATGAAAAGCATCGTTACATAAAGGAACGTTTATATGCTACGCGGCACGTGGGGAGAATGGGTATGCGGCGAGGCGAAATCGGGTAAAGAGATGACTATGGGATTTCGCAAACAACCAGCCGCGTTCGGGCGTGAGGCCCTACCGTGATGTGCACCCGCGAAAAGTTGATTTCGGATTTTCAGTGCGGCCTGAATGATGGGCGGGTGATCCTCTTTTTTCAGACAATTATTGATCGACTCTGCGCCGAGCGTGTCCTATATGAAGAGTGTCTGATGCGCATATCGGGATTAGAGGCATCAAGTACTGGGGCTGTCATTGGTGCCTTGGAGCAGAGTGGCATGATCCGTGAGTTGGATCATCTGGTCGTTGGTGCGGCATTAGAGGTGTTGATGCATCACCAAAATCTACGCATAGGATGCAATCTTTCAGCATGCAGTCTGTGGGAAGACAAACACTGGGAAGCGTTGATTCTTCCTTTAAGAAAGCGCCCAGATATTGCCTCGAGATTGACGCTAGAGATAACAGAAAGCGCCTCATTTTTGGATGTTGAGGCGGCTGTGCGATGCGGAAGAGTCCTTCAAGATATGGGCTGCCAAGTTGCAATCGATGATTTTGATGCAAGTAAGAGTCGACTGCAATTTGCAAGAAAACTGTGTCCAGATGTAGTCAAGATTGATGCCAGTTTCTTATGGGCAGCTCGTGCATCGGAGAAGGGGATGGAAAAGCTGTGGTGTCTAACTACACTCAGCAAGTCGCTTGCGCCTACCGTTGTCATTGAGGGGGTAGAAAACGAGGTCGATGTTCAAATTGCCCAGCAACTGGATATCAAATGGCTTCAGGGATTTGGTATTAGCCGTCCTGCGAGTAAGTCGCCTCCCATTCGCCTTCGAGGAGCATAAGGTGGAGACATAGATTACGACAACAATCAAAGCGCACTCAAAATCCCTCGTTTTGAGTTGGGCTCTGTAACTGCCAGCCCCCCCTGGCATGACACAGTTTGGCCACCAGTCTGCTTCCCCCGGCAAAAAAACTGGTGGTCTTTTTTTATGAAAAATCCCGTCCCGCTGAATCTCATCATTTGGAAAGTTAAATCAGAGGCTTGTGTTGATTTGGTTTCGATAAAGAAAATGCTATGAACATCCTAAAAAATAAAAATATTCACAAACAGCAGCTTCCAGCGAAGCTACGATTCCGCAACGATGAATGCCACAGTCGCCACTGCGCTCAGCTATGGATAACATTCTGTCTATGGTCAGTCTACGTTAAATACTTCGGTGAGTAATTCTGATCAATAATGACGAACGTAAATGGCGTGAGTAAAAAAATGACCTTTGCACGGACAATGAAAGCACCAGGATGCCTAATTTAAGAGCCTATGTAGTCAAGCATTCGCTATTGGACTTTTTGCGAAGTCACTTTCGGGACAGCTCTGATGCGGACCTCGCTCGACGTTTTAGTATTGCTCCTCCTACGCTGAGTCGAATCAGGCATGGCCGACAAGTCGCGTCATGGATTCTTCTTGCTGTTCACGAGAAAACCAAAATTCCATTAAAAGCGCTCCGCCATCTAAGTGGAGACTTCAGAGAACATACTGGCGTGTCGTCGGTTGAGTTGAGTGAGGTGGAAGTAGTTAAATATTTGGCCGAATTAGGAATTGAAGAAAGGCCGCAGAGAAGCCCTAAGTTCTTATGCGACAATAGCATTTCGGAGAAATAGCAACGTTGCTATAGGCGATATGCGCCTATCAACCAGCTCCCATCCAAATAATTCTTCCGAGCTCAAAACATCTGCATTGTCATGTCACGCTTAGCATCGCAAATCATCGTCTTATTTTCTGCCATTAGTTTTGGTGTTGCACTGCTTATCCTATCGTCGCTCGGTAGCAGACGAAAACGATTGAAACAGGAACAAGCTAAAAAAACTCGCCTGGGTATTTTGAAACGAAAGCGTTGAATGACTGGGCCTGGTCGCATTTTCTCACGAATGGTTCATTCGTCCCTCTCAAGGCAAGACGTTGGCCGTCATGGAGGTATCTGGAGGTTCGCAGTCCTTCAACGCCGTGAACCAAATGCGGATCGTCGGCCGCTGGATGCGTATGCTGACCATTCCTAATCAGTCGTCGGTGGCCAAAGCCTATCAGGAGTTTGATGATGTCGGCAGGATGAAGCCGTCGCCATACTACGAACGCGTGGTCGACGTGATGGAGGAATTATTCAAGTTCACGTTGTTGACGCGCGATATTTCCCCATTTTTGACTGACCGCTACAGCGAGCGCCGAGAAACTGCCGAGAAGTTGTCCCTGCGGCTGAATCAGGCATCACTCTGATAACTCAAGGTGAATATAGGCTTCCGTTTATAAAACGAGCGCGTCTAACGAAATTCTCACTTAAAAGATCCTTTGACTCTACGTAGTAGATCGATCGGATCTTGAGCAAGCCGGCAAGAGTATGGTCCAAATGATCAGTTTGATAGGATCGGTTTGCAAGTTCAGGTCGGAACTGTTTTTGTTGTTGCTCTCGCCTCGCGTCCATACCAGAAGTGGAATCTCATAACCGGATCGATCTGATAATGATTGCCCAGTGTGGTTTCTTGTATGACCAACTTCTTGTGCATGGTCAGAGCTATAGATGACGCTTGCATTGTTACCACCCGCAGCCATTGCCTCTTTGATCAGGCTTGCAACTACGAAATCACTGTAAGCCACCGCGTTGTCATATTCGCCTCTGGACTCGACTACCCACGAAGAGCGGCCCGCTTCCAATTCGTTGGCGCTGATCAAGCCAAGTAACCAGAAAATGCCAAGGCCACTGATCCCAATACAGAGCCGGTGAACTACTTGCCTCACTCGAGGTTCTCCTTAATTCTTGGTGCGATTTTATCTACGCCATACGACCGTGATCGTCTTGGCGTGGGTAATGCACCACCGCCTGGTGGTGCGGTGCTCTGCGCAAAGTCAGTCAATCTCTGCGAAAGAGATTAGTGACCCATATTGGCTTGATTGGAATGGCCGGCTTTGTCGTGGGTCGCAAATTTCTCGATCATGGTGGCACTCGCTCGGTTCAAGCCCGTGACTGTCACGTTGATACCATTGCGTCGGAATTTATGGACGATACGATCCAAAGCATCGACTGCTGTGATATCCCAGAAATGCGCATGGGTTAAATCAAGCACGACGCTTTCAATTTCTTCTTTGAAGTCAAATTCGCCAATCAATGCGTCGGAAGAAGCAAAAAATATCTGCCCACGTACGGTGTATTTCCTCTGTTTTCCGGTCTCGATAACGATTGATTCAACCAGTGTCACTTTTTGCACTTTGGATGCAAAAAAGACCGCGCTCAATAAAACGCCCACGCCAACACCAATAGCCAAATTGTCTGTTGCGACTACTGCGACAACGGTGGCAACCATGACGATTGAGGACATCGTTGGATGTCTGGCGAGATTCTTAACTGAACGCCAGCTAAAGGTGCTGATCGATACCATGATCATTACTGCCACCAATGCAGCCATTGGGATCTGCTTTACCCAAGGCCCCAGAAAAACAACGAGAACAAGCAAACCGATACCAGCAACAAACGTCGATAACCGGCCGCTACCACCAGATTTCACGTTGATCACCGACTGGCCAATCATAGCGCAGCCAGGCATCCCTCCGATGAAACCAGCAACAATATTTGCCAGTCCTTGCCCACGGCATTCTCGATTTTTATCGCTGGGAGTATCGGTGAAATCATCAATGATCGCTGCAGTCATCAGCGACTCAAGCAGAGCCACTACGGCAATCGCCAAGGAATATGGCAAGATGATTTTCAGTGTCTCGATATTGAACGGGATGTTGGGAATAAGGAACGACGGCAGGCTGTCCGGAAAGGCCCCCATGTCGCCAACCGTGCGCACAGGCAAGCCCATAACGATCGATATGACTGTGAGAACTACTATGCAAATGAGGGGGGAGGGAACAACCTTCGTCACTCTTGGCAGCAGATAAATAATAGCGAGACCCGCAGCAACTAAGGCATAGACAGTCATTCCTCCATGGCGCAGCTCCGGCAGTTGCGCAAGGAAGATGAGAATGGCGAGTGCATTCACAAATCCTGTGATGACAGATCGAGAGACAAACCGCATCAAAGCGCCCAGCTTCAAATAGCCCGCTGCTATTTGTAGGATCCCTGCCATGATTCCCGCTGCGAATAGGTATTCGACACCATGATTTTTTACTAGAGACACTACCAGCAACGCAATTGCGCCTGTCGCTGCCGAGACCATGCCTGGCCTCCCCCCAGCAATTGCCGACACCACTGCAATGATAAAAGCTGCATAGAGACCAACTTTTGGGTCAACTCCAGCGATGATTGAAAAAGCAAGTGCTTCAGGAATGAGGGCTAATGCCACTACGATTCCTGCCAAGACGTCCCCCCGGACGTTAGATAACCATTCTTCTTTAAAGGTACGAGTCTTCATAGTTTCCAAATTCAATGAGCGATACGCAGATGGCTGTACGCATCTACGTCACATGGCAACACGCCACGCGCAGAGAGCCCGCAAGCGTTACACACGCCGGCTTCGAACCAAGCATACATTTAGATTTTGAATGGGAAAAATGACGTTCTAAACGAACGCTCAGGCAAAACCCACGCGAACGAACCCCCAGCGGAAGCTGTTTTATTAACAGAGTGGAGGTTCGAATGGACTACATGGGTGGAGAGATGAGATTAATTGATGAATTTAGAGTTGAGAGTTTAAGCGATGCGACAAAGATGTGCAAAAGTTTGTTCGAAGCTAATGCGTCTCGCTCTCCGAAATAGCCGGTCTACTTGAACATTTATAGCGCTAAAAGTCACCCGGCAGTTGCCACGGACCTCACTCACAACACTCAAAGATAATAGGATCAGGCAGGAGGCTTTCGGAGTAAATGTCGCGCGGCATTTTCCTCAAAACGGCCAGCCTCCTCGATGTACCCCTGCACGGTGCCGTCATGTCGCCAGCCGCCTTGCCGCTTGATTTGTCGGAAGTCCGCGCCAGCGCGATAGGCGCTAGTTGCCATGCCTCGCCGCAGGCTGTGACTTGAAAGATCGGGGATGTAGTCTAGAGCGGTCAATGCTGCACAATCTGCCAGGATCGTATTGATGCTCGCGGGGTGAATTGGCCGCTCACCGACCATTTCCCACTTATTGACCGAGCGGAAAACCGCGCCGCCCTCAATGCTGGCCGCGTCCAGCCAAGTGCGTAGCGCTGTGGCAGGGCAGCACGTTCCGGTATCCCCAGCAGTTGCAGCAGTGGAAGTCAAACGCAACGCAGGCGCTGGCCGTTCCCGAGGAGGCGCGCGCGAGCCCGTCGCAGACGAGACAGGATCAGCGACGCATCAAGGAACTAGAACGCGAGGTCCGGCGCAAGGACAAGGCCCTGACGGAGACGGCGGCGCTGCTGGTACTCTCAAAAAAATGCGAGGCGATCTTGCAAAGAAACCTGCGGGACGAGGACGAATGATCGACCTGCAAGATCGCCAGGAACATGCCCGCAACATCGAGGCCGCCTGCAAGGCGGGAGCGCGTTTGCACCAGGCCTGCGAGATCGCGGGCATCACTGCTCGTACCCTGCAGCGCTGGAGAGCCCATCAGGGCCTCGACACGGGCGATAGGAGACCGCAAGCTGTGCGCCCCATGCCCGCCCACGCACTGACCGAAGTTGAGCGCGCGCAGTTGCTGCGCGTGGCCAACGAGCCGCGCTTTGCGGACATGCCGCCAGCACGCATCGTGCCCATGCTGGCCGACCAGGGGGTGTACATCGCCAGTGAGTCGAGCTTCCAGCGCGTGCTGCGCACCCAGGGACAGGCGCGTCACCGCGGACGCGCCAAGGCCCCGCGCAAGAGTCGCCGGCCCACCACGCACATCGCCACCGCGCAGCGCCAGGTGTGGTGCTGGGACATGAAGTTCCTGCCCACCCAAGTCGCCGGGCGCTGGTACTTCCGGCGTAACGCTGTAACAAGCGTTACACCGTTAGGCCGGCGTGGTGCGCTACTACCGGCGGCATGCCAAGGAACTGCTGCGTCTGGCCCAGTGCCTCGATGCGCTAGAGATTTCGGCGGCCATCCGCGGCATGGGGGAACGTCCCGCCATTGCCGACCATCCGCTCTCGCCAAAGCTGTTCATCGAGGAAATGCTGATCGCCTACGCCGCGCTTCGACTGAGGCAGCGCCGCCCGGTGCCGGCGCCCATGCGACAACGCCTGCTGTCCTCGTCGACACAGCAGGCGTTTTGCTGTCGGCCTGCAGCGCGCAGGCCGGTTGGCGATGCGGCTTAGAAAGCCACCGACACCGAGGTGCTGAAGGTGCGCGGGTTGGCCAGGACCAGATAGCCCGAGTTGGAGGCGCCACCGGCCGATTCCCAGTAGTTGCGGTTGGCCAGATTCTCGATGGCGGCGCGGAAGGTCACGGCGTGTCCGCCGATGTCTGTCAGGTAGCGCGCGCCGATGTCATAGCGCACCCACGACGGCACTTCCAGCTTGTTGGCGGCATCCACGTACTGAGTCGAGGTGTAGGTGGCGCGGCCATTGATGCTCAGGCCGCGCACGCCGGGGATGTCGTACTCCAGACCGGCATTGGCTTGCAGCCTGGGCACGCCGATCGCGTAGTTCCCATTGTTGGTGCCGCCGTTGGTCTGCTGCTGTTTGGCATCGAGGAAGGTGATGCCCGAGAGCAGGCGCAGGTTCTTGCTCAGCTCGCCATAGGCGGTCAGTTCGACGCCGCGGTTACGCTGCAGACCGTTGGTGGCTTCGATGTTGGTGACCGCATCCTTGTAGGACAGCGGACGGTCGGTGGTGAAGAAGGCCGCCCCCAGACCCAGGCCGCCCAGTTCATACTTCACGCCCACTTCCTTCTGCTTGGACTTGTACGGGGCAAGCACCTGGCCATAGTTCGCCGCCGTGGTGTCGGTAATCTGCTTGCCTTGCTGCAGACCCTCGATGTAGTTGGCAAAGAGGGACAGGTTCTTCTGCACCTTGAAGACCACGCCGGCCATCGGCGAAGTGGCGCTCTGGTCGTAGTGCGCGCTGTTGAGGTGGGTGTTGTAGGCATAGGTGTCGGACTTGAGCTGCTGCTGACGCACGCCCACGGTAACCAGCAGGCGATCGTTATAGAAGCCCAGCGTGTCGGAGACCACCGCGCTGGCCAGGTTGGTGCGGGTGGTGGTCTGCGGGTCGCTGAGGCTGTTGCCCAGCGTGGTCAGTGCCGGCTGGCTGTACATCGTCGGGTTGTACAGATTGGTGCCCAGCGCGTAGAAGGACGAATAGCCATAGGCATTGCGCGAGTTCAGCGAGTACATCGAAGCGGCGGCCACCAGCTTGTGTGAGACCGCGCCGGTCTTGATCTGGGTGCGGATGCCCACTTCCCCGGTGGCCACATCATCCTGGCGCGCATTGTCGAAGCGGTAGGTGGAGGCGGCGCCGGTGCTGGCGTTGTTGACGCGGATGCCGGACAGCGAATTGTTTTCGGTACCCTGGCGGGCGCCGAAGGCCGCCCAGGCGGTGGTGTGATCGGACAGATCCCATTCGCCACGGACGGTGCCGAAGATGTCGCGTTCATTGGAATACGACCACGGCTGGGAATAGTTGGCCGAGCCGCTCGGCGCCGCCGGCATCGAAGTCAGCCCGCTGCCCAGCGTGACGCTGGAGCGCATGTTGTTGAGATTGTTTTCCTGCACGCCCAGATCGGCTGAGAGGCGGAAATCATTACCGCGATAATCCACACCCAGCGAGAACAGGTTGGTTTCGCGCTTTTCATTGGACACGCCGGTGCCGCCGGCATGGCGGGCGGCGTTGATGCGCACGCCCAGGCGATCTTCCGGCCCGAGGCGGCGCGAGAAATCGATGGCGGCATATTTGCTGTTGCCCGATTCGTAGCCCATCGTCACCTCGGTCAGCGGCTCATTGGCGGCGCGCTTGGGGACGATGTTGATGGTGCCGCCCAGGCCGGCATCGCCCGGTGTGGCGCCGTTGAGGAAGGCGCTGGCGCCGTACAGCACCTCGACGCGCTCGATCATTTCGGCGGCCACATACTGGCGCGGCAGGATGCCGAACAGGCCGTTGTACATCAGGTCGTCGGAGTTGGCGATGAAGCCGCGGATCATGTACGACTCCTGGAAGTTGCCATAGCCGCGCGTGGTGCGCACCACCGGATCGTTCTTGAGTACGTCGCCCACGCCATGCGCCTGCTGGTCGGCAATCAGTTGCTGGGTGTAGGCCACCGAGCGCACCGGGCTGTCCAGATTGTCGACATTGCCCAGCACGCCCAGGCGGCTGCCGCGCGCGACCTGGCCACCGGCGAATTCCTTGGTCAGGCCATCGGCGGAGGCGTCAGCCGAGGCATTGACGGTGATGGTGGGCAGTTGCTGGTCTTTCTGGTCGCTGCTGGCGGTGCTGTCGCTGGTGCTGGTGGCGCTGCTCTGCGCCAGGGCCGGCAGGGGGCTGAGGAAAGCCAGTGCCAGCGCGGCGGCCAGCGGCGTGAGGCGGTGGAAGTGCGAGAGTGACATGAAGAAACTTTCAAAAGTTGCGGCAGGAAAACGAATTATCGGATTATAAGTAATTATCGTTCGCATTTACATTAATTAATGAAAACTTTACTTCCGTAATGGAGGATCGTCTCAGAAACGGGAAAGAAAGCGCGCTAAGCTGGTTGCAGCGGTCTTAGCGGCCTGAATTTGTCGACACCAATCTCGCCATGCTATCGGATCTGTTTCTGACTGGCCGGTAAACTCGTGACCGCACTGCTAGGCAGAATACGTATCGCGTATTCCGCCAAGGGAAACTCAAGGGTGCCGCGCAGATTCAGTCCTTCCAGGTGAGTAGGAGCGATCCGCCTCAGAAGTTCTGGAGCGATAGGCTCGCCGCCGAATTCCTCAAAACGGTCAACGGTACGCTGTATATGACGGGGTGCGACCTGAAAGTCGCGGATTCAACCGTTCCACACCAAAACATCGGTGATGGAACCTGCTGTTCTGCCAGCAGTAGCCTACTTAGACGTGCGTAGCTGGTAACGGCTGGGTGCGGAGCTCTGAGGATAAAGTACCGCGGTCGTAAGACCTAAGCCATGCCGTGAGGCGGGTGACATCGGCGAGCATAGCGCGGATGGCTGGGCTTGGCTCGAATGGAAGTCCGCTACGCAGACGACTTCGTTATCACCGGCATTAGCAAAGAACTGTTGGATGAAAAAATCAAGCCAGCAGTGGAGGCATTCCTCGCGGTCCGAGGGCTATCCCTCTCGCCGGAGAAGACGAAGATCACCCACATCGAAGAAGGCTACGACTTCTTGGGACAGAACGTTCGACGGTACAACAAGAAATTGTTGATCAAGCCCTCGAAAAAGAACGTGCACGCGTTTCTCCAGAAGATTCGCGCCATGGTGCGACGTTTGGCTGCCGTGCCGCAACAAAGGGTCATTGAGAAACTCAACCCGATGATCAGCGGATGGGCACGATATCACCACCATGTCGTATCCAAGGAAACCTTCTCTTACGTGGACAGCCAGATCTGGGAGTGTTTATGGCGGTGGGCCAAGCGGCGACACCCCAAGCGCGTGGCCAAATGGATAGCACCTCGGTACTTCCATCGAATTGGCGACCGTAGCTGGGTATTCGCCGTCAAGACGGAACCCTCGGCGCAGCCCGACGAGGACAGATACTACGTCCTCCGATACGCTGCACAACTCCCTATCAAGCGCCATCAGAAGATCAAATCCGATGCCAATCCTTACGATCCGGCTTGGGAAGAATACTTCGAACATCGCTCTGTCTGGCGAATGAAGGGTTCGACCCAAGGTCGCAAGAAATTAGCCAATCTATGGATGTCTCAGCAAGGCAAGTGCCTGGTCTGCGATCAACTTCTGGAGATTGGCGACCTTCATATCCACCATCTCATCGAACGGTGCCATGGTGGAAAGGAGATCGCATCCAATGAGGTACTTCTGCATGACACCTGCCACAAGCAGGTCCACAGCCAAGGTATCAAGTTACAGAAACCGGGTCCGTGGTTCACGGGCCTTCAAGAGGCTTGAGCCGTATGCCGGGAAACTGGCACGTACGGTTCTTAGGGGGCGGAGGCACGGCGACGTGCCTTTGCTACCCGACTATTCCAGGCCATGAGCACATTGGTCAGCAAGGAAAGACTTGACGAAACTGCCGCCAACGAATCCGGACGCTTGGCCAACTCGGTGGGGATTTTGCCGGTGTGGACAGCGCGCTGAATTGCATGCACAGCCTCGCCGCGATTGAGCACATGGCGAAGTTCACGGCGGAAGGTCGAATTGGTAAAGTAGTCGATCAAGAAGATCGACCGGAGCAGCCTACCAAGCTGCGTGCCGCCGTCGTACACGTCCTGGCCACGGGCAGACGATCCAAAACGCTGCAGCGCTTGGACAGCGGTGCAGCGCCCGCTCTTGATGGATGCCACCACTCGGACGAATTCATCGTAAATTGCTTCGATCCCGTCCAGGTCAACGTCGCCGACCACCACTGGCAGGATTTCATCCGGCACCATGTGGCCACGGGGGACATGGAGGTATCGATCACGCATGTGTTGAAGCACAGGGCAAAGGTCAAACTTGAGACCCTTTGCCACGGCTATCCCGAAGTCGGTGTAACCGTGGGTATCTACTGCGAGCTGAGCGACATCTTCCGTAGCGGTTTGACGAACCACGCCCTCGATGGCTGCACCTACCTGGCGTTCCTTCAGGAGGATGGGCTGATCGTAAAAAATACCCCAGCGATCGCGCACATGGGTGTAGATGCCGATTGAGGCCGTGCGGCGACGCGGGTCGGCGCGCGCTTGCCAGACCGTGCGTGTGGTCTCCAAGCTCATCATGTCGGACGACGCCAGATCGCCAATTCCCCAATGCGCGGCGATGGGATGTCGGTGCATGTACGCCAGGACTGCATCTGCAGCCTCTCGCAATTTGCGCTCGTCTGCCACCAGTTTCATCATCTGCCGGATCGACGAAGCTTTGAGCTCCGGGATCATGCGTGAAATGTCCGCTGCTGACAGGGATGTGCCGTGGGCCAGCACCGCGGCATAGACGAGAAGCAGTTCGCTGCGTGAGCGCGGTTCCCTCCCCAACAGCAGCCAAGAAAATCGCACTTCACTATCGATGTCGAGAATGATCGTCGGAAGTTGCCCGACTGGGCGGTCTTCGAAGATGGCCCGCCGTAGCGCATCGAGGTGGGGATCTCGCTCTTCGGCCACCAAGGCCTCGTTGCGAATGCTTCCAGCCTCGATGCGCACGTCACCGGACAGGTAGGCATCCTTCAGCCGTTCTAGGCCTTCGTCCAGGTGCTCAATGACATTATTCAGGAAAACTTTGGGGTCTTCCGATACTCCAAGGTCGCCGTAGTGATGGTGCCGCTTTGCCTTCCATTCCTCGCGGGAAATAAGCATGGTTTCCCGGCTGCGGAATGAAAAGCTGTGATTCACGAAAACCGATCCATTGCGCAACGCCATTCTCAGAGCGGAAATAGTGGCCCACTCAAACGCACGCAGTGCCGCAACGCGATCCTCGCCCTGGATGATCTCACGCCAGACTCGGCCGATCTTGATATTGGTGTGAAATGGTAATTCGTTGCCACCGTCTGGGCCGTACAGACCGCGAAGCACGTGAATGGCGTCAACAACCGGATGTTGCGACTCCGACTCAAAGGGCAAGTCGACCAGCTTGTGTAACAAAGCGCGGGCCTGCGCACTCTTTGCCATCAGCTGCAGACGAATCAAGCTCCGTCGACTCGGGGCGTGCTGTTGCAGCACCTGGTCAGCCAGTTCCACGATCTTGAGCAGCGTTTCCGCAGCTGGAGAAGCAGTCTCCAGAGCAAGAAGCTTGACTGCCTCTGCGAAGCCGCAAAGCTGCTTCTTGAGGTCAGGTCGCCCGGCATCGACCTGTCGACCTGCTTCGGTCGTGACGTCAATCGCCCACCGTCGAAACATCGCAAGCAGCTGGTCTGTAGCTGAGCACAGTGCGTAGCGCATGAAGCAAGCTGTCTCTAGTCGGCGGGACTGCGATTGAATACGCTTGCTGACGGAAGGTGGGCGATTAGCGCAACGACGCGCGTAATGTCGCACGAGCGTCTCATTGACTTCGGCAGGCCAGTCCGTGGGAACACGCAGCTCCTTGAGGTGATCGATTTTTGCGAACAATTCAGACATCTGAACTGTCGAGTGCTTCACAGGGACCGCCCATAGCCACTGTTGCAGGCTTCCCCTGTCCTCATACGGTGCCGGTAGGTCCCGGCTCCACCCCTGGATATTGGCCTCCCCGAGGTAGCGTACCAGGGCAGTCTCCAAGGCAGCCTCATGGCTGCGTATCGCTTCGGCGATCACGCGCCTGAGAAGCCTATCGTGCGGAACCAATATTTGATGCTGGTATAGCCATACCTTGACTTGCATGAGCAGGCTAGAGGCATCCGGTCGGCCGACCAGGGTCTCCTTAAGCCAGCGGACCAGGTAACGTCGCTGGTGCTCGGTCATCGAGGAAAAGCCCAGCGCCTGTTGTGCCAGCTGCTGGTGGTCGATTAAGGTCCGTGGCCGCGTCTCATACAGGGAGCGCAATGTTCCGATCTCGGGCGGGTCGATAGATAATTGCTCCCCGAGATGGCTCCACAGAACCTTCGGAATTTGCTTGTAGGCATCAAGCGTGCGGCCGGTCATCCGAATAAAGCCAATGTGGAGGGAGAGCGCCAGGCGATAAAGAAGGCTGCGCCTCGCTTCAATCAATGCGCGTTCTTTGGGGGAAAACGTGAAGAACGTGTTTAGCTCAAACTCGGTGAGTTCGGGCGGGATATGGCGCAAGCCGAGGTAGGGAGCGTGCCAGTGGTCCATTGTTTGACTCTCTGAAGAGAACAATGCGCACCATCATACGCGGTGGAAAAGGCAAACAGCAAGTGCCTGATTTTAAAGGAATTGTTGCAGTGCACACCGCTGAAGCCCGCGTAAACAGTGGAACGATCTACCGTCGGTCATTGCACGTAGATCAAAGAGACCCCTACTACCGGATTCTTGATCGCCTCTTCCAGCCAGCGGACGGTCTGCAGCTGAATCAGGTCATCGACGTATGAAACGAAGTGATGAGCACTCAAGTCAGCGATGCTGTACGTGCCTCTTAAATCGCCGAAGTGGTTCCTTGGCAGAGAATACTCACCCTGATGACGTGGTTGTCATTGCTGTCTTGTCTCAAACTAAAATGAAATGGTGATTCATGATCTCCTGGACAGTGTGAGCGATGCTGCACGGTGAATGCGCCGTTGTCCTCGTTTTGAAGAGAGACAACAAAATCATTTTCAATTAACGAGAACGTCGCTTTGGCCGCTCCAATGATTTATTGGTTTGATTGAGGGAATAAAAGTAATCTTGAAAATGTTGCCAAAAATGCATTGTCTATCCTTCTCGCCCTAGCGCGCCAGCCCGCTAAATAGGTCAGATTTGACGGCTATTGAACGGGGCGCGGGGCAAGGCTGGTCCGCCTTGGCGCTTGACGCAATTGGAGTCAAAACCGACGCATTTTGACTCGCTTGCACGTCTTTGAATAATTTCTGATTACCAACATCAAAAACTACCTATCGGCGGTAAGCTCCCTCAATTGCCGAATTTACTCATTTTTTCACCAAGTCAAAAATAATATTTCGACCTTTATATCAATTACTTAGAGATACAAACTTAAAACTAGCCGTTTTCCATACGCCCCCCTTCCGTTGCAACAAATAATAAATAGAATAATAATGATAACAATTCTTATTTATTTTTATAAAACTTAAAGGGGTTATCTTGTTAGTCCGATCCACCTCATCCACTCCTAAGCACAGCCGCCGTGCCTTACGCTTACGCATCCTTAGTGCCGCCATCCAGCGCGTTTTGGTTGGCATGACCGTCAGCGCGTTCATTCCTCCGGTGGTCGCCAATGCCCAACAGGCAAACGCACAATCTACACTCCCGATCGTGGTCGTCACCAGTGAAGGCGATATTCCAGAAAGCTATGCGGGTGGTCAGGTCGCCAAAGGTGCACAGTTGGGCCTGCTGGGCAATCTGGACATCATGGATATCCCTTTCAACGTTGTTAGCTATACATCCGAGCTGATCGGGAACCAGCAAGCACGTACGCTGGCAGATGTGCTGGCCAACGATCCTTCGGTGCGTTTCACCACTTCCAGCGGCCACATGTACGAGAACTTCCGGATCCGTGGCTTCGACGTCAACCAGAACGACATCGGTTTAAATGGCATGTATGGACTGGCGCCGTTGGGTCATGTACCAGTCGAATTCTTGGACCGCGTCGAAGTGCTAAAGGGTCCAAATGCCCTCTTCAGTGGGATGGCGCCCAGTGGCGCAGTCGGAGGTACCATCAACCTTGTGACCAAGCATGCTGGGAATGACGCCGTGTCGGATGCCAACCTGAGCTACCAGTCTGGATCACAGCTAGGTGCCGCAGTGGATATCGGCCGCCGCTTCGGGGCGAACAAGGAATGGGGCATCAGGATCAACGGTGTCTTCAACGATGGTGGAACCGAGCTGGACGGCCAAACGAAGAAACGCGAATTCGTTTCCACCGGCCTGGATTACCGCAACGGCGGACTCAAATTGTCGTTGGATGCCTATCACAGCAAGGAATCATTTTCCGGCGGTACCGCCGCAATGTACTGGTTCGCCACCACAAAAATACTGGCAGCACCCAGCCCCAGCCTAAACCAATTCCGCAATGCCTACGGCACCATGGAGAATAATGCGGCGCAGCTCAAAGGAGAATACCGCATCAACGACCATCTGAGCGTATTCGCCGGAGTTGGCACGCTGCACTCGGATAGCTTCGGCTTCCTCAATGGCACTCATGCGCGCAGCATCAGTGCGTCTGGCAATTACACCGGCTACATGGTGGGGCAACGTGCCTACACAACCACGGTCTCAGCCGAAGCCGGCCTACGTAGCAATTTCAAAACGGGCTCAGTGGGACATGAGCTGACCCTGCAGGCGACCAATCTGGAACTAGAGGAAGGCTCTGCCTCCAATATGTCGTCGTTCAGCTCCAACATCTACAACCCGGTTACCGCCACCATGCCGGCGTTGCCGTCAAAAGCTTACAAGACCAGCGAAACCACTCTCTCCAGCTTGGCGCTGGTGGATTCGACCTCACTGCTCGATGACAGACTGCACGTCATCGCAGGTCTGCGCAACCAACAAATCAAGACAAAGAATTTCTCTACCGCAGGCGCAGTGACGTCAAATTACGACAAAAGCGCGATCACACCCTCCGTGGGCATCGTGATCAAGCCCTGGAGTGATTCACTGTCCTTCTATGCCAACTACGTCCAGGGCTTGAGCAAGGGTGATAGCGTCACCGATACCCTGGCCTCCAACTACGGCAAGGTCTTCGCTCCGTACAAGACCGAACAGCGCGAAGTCGGAGTGAAATGGAATGCCGGCAGCTTTGCCCATACCTTGAGTATGTTCCAGATCGACAAGCCGACTCTGGTCGCCCTTGGCAGCTCGACCTCGCCGACCTACAGCGATGAGGGAGAGAAGCGCGTACGGGGACTGGAATGGGAAACCTTCGGCGAACTAACCCGCGGCGTGCGCCTGCTGGGTGGTGCTACACTGGCCGATGGTGTGATGACAAAAACCGCATATAACCAGTACAACGGCAACACTGCCGTCGGCGCACCGCGCTTACAGGGCAATCTCGGTGTGGAATGGGATGCGCCCTGGATGACCGGCCTGACGCTTTCGAGCCGCGTGCAGGCCACCTCTAGCCAGTACCTGAACGCGGCCAATACCCAAGAGATCCCGGGCTGGGCCCAATTCGACGTCGGGGCTCGCTACACTACCAAGGTCGCGTCGCATAACACCGTGTGGCGCCTGAACGTAGCCAACATCTTCAATCGCTACTACTACTCTGGCAGCTTCAGCGACAGTACTCCGATCGCCACCCTTGGCCAGGCACGCACCGTGAGTGCCTCGGTCAGCGTGTCGTTCTAACGATGACGCGCACGATGCTGATGGCGCTGGCACTGGCTGCAAGCGTCAAGTCACCGCTTGCGCTAGCAGAGGAGAAGTGGGAGTCGGTGCAACTACCGGCGGTGCGTCAAATCGATTTCCGCGATAGTCTGCGCGGCCACAGCTATCGTATATTCCTCTCGCAAGCGGCTACGCCGGCTCCGGCGCGCGGTTATCCGGTGCTCTATGTCCTGGATGGCAATGCCAGCTTCGCACTAGCAGCCCTCCTGGCCCGAGGGCAGGCTGCTCGCAGCGAAGTCACAGGACATGTGGCGCCCGTGGTGGTCGGCATCGGCTATCCTAGTGATTCCGACTATGACCAGTCGGCACGCGCACGCGACTACACCATTGCCGCACCGGGTGAAAAGCTGGCCGATGCAGGACAGGCTGATGCCTTCCTCGATTTCATCGAACGCCAGGTCAAGCCGCTAGTGGCCAGCCAATTTCGGCTTGATAGAGGCAGACAGGCGGTGTTCGGCCACTCCTTCGGCGGCCTGCTGGTGGTGAGGGCGCTGCTGACGCGACCGCTGGACTACACCACTTACCTCGCCTCCAGTCCGTCTATCTGGTGGCAGAACCGACTGGTTCTCGATAATGTGGAAGGCCTGGCGGCCCGAACATCGACGCAGCTACCTTGGGTACAGATTAGCGTCGGAGCACGCGAGGACGACCCTCCACCGGCAAATTATCCCGAACACCTGCGCGCTCTACTGGCCACCCGAACGATGATCCCCGAGGCACGCTCACTTAAAGCGCGCCTAGCTGCCCTGCCAGGGTGGGATAAAAATTTGAGCTATCACGAGATGGCGGGAGAAGACCACGGTACCGCGTGGCTGAGCGCACTGGCACGTGGCATGGACTGGTTTATGCAGCAACCTGATCTGGCGCCACGTGAAGCACCTAAGCACAACCTGACCAAAGAACCCCAGTAACACGAAAAAACACCATGCATCTCTCCACTCTGATTGGCGCAGCGCTGGGCCTGCTAGGCTGCGCCTGCCTCTACCTATCCTCCGCCAACCAGCGCTGGTGCGCCCGTCCGTGGCCCGCAATCCCGGCACGCACAGCTGCACTGGTACTGTTGATGGCCAGTGGATTGGTGCTGGCCAGCGACATGCAGAAGCTCACTGCCATATTTGTCCTGCTGACGCTAGTGATGCTGGCACTTGCACTGTTCCCTTACCTCGGCACCTTGCGCGCGAACAACCACGGGAAATGAAATGGACAGGCATATGAGTACTCCGATTCACCGCGACTGGATCAGTAAATCACTTGCGGGCCTGATTCTAGGCCTGGCACTAGGCATGGCACTGAGCGCGCTCTACAACGCCATCGATAGCAGCCGCGCTCTTCCCATACGTGGTCAATTAGCGATGTGGATCGTCGCACCTGTCTGGCTGAGCGCGCAAGGTGGCGTCTACTTTTTCACCAGCGGCATGCGTGCCTGGCTTTGGCTGGGCGCGGCTACTGTGGGCACCAGCGCTACCGCCCTGGCCCTGTGCATTGCGTGAGTCCTATCCATGATCAAAAGTGACTACATCCGGATCTACAAGTCGGTCCATACCTGGACCGGCATCCTCTGCGGCATGGCCTTGTTCATTGCCTTCTATGCTGGCGCGCTGACCGTCTTCAAAGACCCAATTGTCGCTTGGGCATCGCCCCCGGCGCAGTTGCAGCGTATTGCACTGGAACAGGCACCGACATTGATTGCCCGTACACTGGAGAAGCATCCTTCAGTGGCGGCGGAATTTACACTCCGTCTGGAACAGGCTCCCGATCTTACCTCTCATCTGCAGTGGCAGGTGCGTGCCCCCCAGGCCGACGATCACGACGATACCGGCTCGCGCCACTACGTCGCCAGTCTAGATGCCCAGGGTAGTTCGGTGGTTGAACAGATTACCCCCTCCACACTGGGTAGGCTCATCGACACCCTGCATCGTGTGGTCGGCCTGCCTTTCGATACTGACCCCAACCGTTGGTTCATGGGAGTGGTCTCAGCACTATATGCAGTGGCACTGTTCTCCGGCGTCGTGGTATTGCTGCCTTCGTTGCTCAAGGACTTCTTCGCGCTGCGCATCGGACGCAACATCAAGCGCATGTGGCTTGATGCACACAACGTGGTGGGCATCGTGAGCTTGCCCTTCCATATCATAATGGCGGTCACCGCGGTGGTATTTGCCTTTCATGACCAGATCTATGACGCACAGGATAAGCTGATCCACGGAGGAAAATGGGCTACTGCATTCCAACGTCCTAAGCAGCCACCACAGGCTAAGATGACGCGCGACCCAGCACAGATGCGCACACCAGCCGAGTTGCTTGCCATCGCACGCCAGACAGCACCAGATTTCGTTCCTTACCAGCTCCAGTACCAACATGTCACCACACCGCGCGCGGTGGTACGGATCTGGGGCAAGGACGATCGCGCCGTGCAGCCAAGGGCGAGAGGGGGCTTCATGGCAGTCGATCCCTACAATGGCAAGGTAATCAACACCGACTATCTGCCTGGCAAACAGAGCGGAGCAAACCTGATCATTAGCAGTATCTTCGCTCTGCACATGGCAGCATTCGGCGGCAGCTTGGTGCAATGGATGTACTTCCTGCTGGGTCTAGCGGGAGCCTGGCTGTTCTACAGCGGCAACCTGCTCTGGATTGAATCGCGCCGTCGCCGCGCCGCCAAAGGCAGCGATCAACCACCTGTCCAGCGAATGGATACGCGGCTCATGGCGGCCGCCACCGTCGGGGTCTGCCTGGGATGCGTATGTGGCATTTCTCTTAGCATGCTGGGTGCGAAGTGGCTCTACGGACGTGTAGAAGAATTAGGGGCGTGGCTGCTGGGACTTTACTATGCAATGTTCTTTGTCGCACTGGCGTGGGGCTTCCTCAAGGGAGCAGCGCGTGCAGGTGTGCATCTATGCTGGGCCGCTGCAGCGCTGACAGCAGCCCTGCCACTCACCAGTCTACTAGCCATGCTGGTGCCGACACTGGGTCTCTGGCATCACGACAGTACCGCCCAATGGGCGGTCGACCTGACGGCGTTTCTGATGGCAGGAGGCTTCATACTGATGGCACGCGGTGCTGCACGGCGCTTGAATGCGGCACCGACCGACAGCGTATGGAGTGTACAGATGTGAGGCGCGGGTACCGTGGCCCGTGTTCATCGCGCATGATGTTGATCATGCGTCTCGAACAGCGCTGACTGCGGCTTCTCTTCCTTGAGCTGGCGTTCCAGTTCCTTGATGCGCTGTTCCGGCGTCAAGGGCTTGCTCGATTTTTTTGGCATGTTCTGTCCTTGCTTGCCTCGGCTCCTCCCCCCGTGTCAGAACACATGTCGCCCCAATAGGACCTGAGCCTTTAGTTCTGGTCAATTGATGGCGGTGGGTGGCTGTGGAGCTTATGGACGGTGCGCTGGCTTTCTATTGAAGAAGACAGCGGCCAAATCTGGCTGGGACTGGGTCCCTCCTACGACGCCCCGCGCAACCAGGACCACGTGGTGCGCTTCGATGCCCGCAGCGGCACACTGATTCATGCGGCCCGGTCGGGCGAACACACCTCGCCCTTATGGGTGGGGCTGATGTTCAAACTGCATACGGATTGGTTCGCCGGGTTGCCCGGTGAGATGTTTCTGGCGGTCATGGGCTTGCTGTTCGTGGTCGCCACGGTGTCAGGCGTCGTGCTGTACGCGCCCTACACCAAGAATCAGGCCTTCGGCACGGTGCGTAGGGGCAGGGCTGCACGGCTATACTGGCTGGACCTACACAACCTGCTCGGCATCGTCACGTTCGTCTGGGTGCTGCTGATTGGCGTGACCGGGATCATCAATCAGTTGTCTACGCCGCTCTACGACATCTGGCGCGCCACCGCGATGCAGACTTTGCTGAAGCCTTATCAGGGCCATGCGATGCCGCACCAGCTCAGTTCGCTGCAGGCCGCCTATGACACCGCCTTGCGCGCCACCCCGGGCAAGAGCGTGCGCAGCATCCGATTCCCCGATGACCAGTTCGGCAGTCCGCACCACTACCTGATCTGGACCAAGGGCGATACGGCGCTGACGTCGCGACTGGCCACGCCGGTTCTGGTCGATGCCCAGAGCGGCCAGCTCAGCGCTACCTTGCCGATGCCTTGGTATCTGACGGTCTTGCTGAGTTCACGGCCATTGCACTTCGGCGACTTTGGCGGCATTCCCTTGAAGATTATCTGGGCGTTGCTGGATCTGGTCACCATCGCTGTGCTGGTCAGTGGCCTAGTGTTATGGATATTGCGACGTAAGGCCGTGGCGCCGCCGGGGCAGCCGCCTCTGTCCGTCAAGGCGGTGCCGGGTCAGCGCGATTGAACGACAATGGCCAGACGCTTTACCGAGGCCAGTGCCTAAGCATGCCGGTACCGGGCACTGTTGACCTGTTCCTGTTTACCGGGGCCGAGGCTATTGCCCCGCCATTGGCCGCCGCGCTGGCGGTCTTTCTTGCTCCCGAGGAAACCCGCCGCGTGCATGCCTTGCAGCGTCGCGACGACCAATGCCGGACGTTAGCCGCGCGTGGCCTGCTGCGCAGAGTGCTGAGTGCCTATCACCCGCAGATCGCCCCCGGTGTCTGGCAGTTCACACACAATGCCTATGGCAAACCGGCTCTGACCGTGCCGCTGCTGCAATTCAATGTATCCCACACGGAAGGTATGATTGCGCTGGCCTTCAGCCACGCAGATTGTGCGGTCGGTGTCGACGTCGAGTTACAGGGCAAGCTCAGTGCGCAGCAAAGCCGCGAACTGTAGCGATCTGGTGCTAGCACCGCAGGAGCGCCGTCATGTCGAACACTACGAACGGGAATTTCCCGGGGAAGCGGCCAGCGCCTTTCTGCGCACCTGGGCTCTCAAGGAGGCCTGGCTCAAGGCTACTGGTGCCGGCTTGTCTATCAGCCCCGCTCACATTGCCTTGTGCTTTAATGTCGACCAGCAACTTGCGTTGCAGTTGAGGAAGGGTATCGCCGCCAGCATCCCGGAACATCAGCAACTCACACAACTCGTCGCACGGAACTGGTGGTTACATCATCAGCAATTGCGCGGCGATGGCGAACAAGGCCATGAATTGGCAGTGGCGTTGGACGTGGGACAGCATGTTGGGAGGGTGGGGCAGGTGTGCGTTGGGGATCTGATGCGGTCTGATTGGTACTTTGCCGAAACTTACTAGCGCCGTGTGCTGCCGTAAGCCCACCATCGGCCAAGCATCAAATGAGGGTTGGCCGGGATTCTGGAAATTTTTGCAGAAGTTGATCTAAGCAATTGATTTAATTGATTATTTAAAAGATAAAGCATCTGCCATGAGCGCCCCTCATTCCCCAGGGGAGTACCGTCATGCACCTCTTCGGGGTTGACCGTGATGATATCGCCAGCGATAGCTTTCACCATTCCACACTGGCTTGCCGATTTCTGTGCACCCCGCAAGATGAGCCCTACACCGAACTGCTCATGGGTGTGCTTGCCAAAATGTTGATCAGTGTCCGCAAACACCACCTGCATACCTGGTCTGGCGTACGTCAGAATTCTGAATGGAGCTTCCTGCAAGAAGGCCTCTCATGTGCATCAAAGTGGAAAGAGAAAATTTATTTTAGTTCTCCATTGAGGACTTTAGCAAACCTTGGCATTAGACAGCAAAAATTCCTGCTTCGTAAAAGCACTGGCGACTGGCTACGAGTGATCCGCCGAGTATTACATCATGGCTGCGGTCGACGCAACGCTGGAGCGTGGAGGCAAAGGCACCGTGCAGATGATGATTCCGGATCTGGACGTGGAGCCGCCCACAGAACAAAAGGCGCTGATGCAGCAAAGAGATATTGAAACGCCGTGAGTAAGGCTAACTCCACTTATAAATAACGGGTGGTGCCATTTAAAGACATTTGGTTGCACCAGTTACATCGGCAAGGTGGCACCATACTCGGAAAATTGCTGGCACCGCTTAAATCGCCAGGGTGGCACCTTTGCGGAGAATACTCACGCAAGCGGCCGAGGTCTGTTTCTCCTCGTGATCTGCAGATTTAAAAGCGGGAAACTCGACGCCCAGTTCGGGCGCGCTCTGGGCAGGGGCTGCTCGCAAAGGACACTTATCAAATTCCTGTGCCACCTAGTGACCTTTAGGGGGGACGAAAAAGAACTCACCAGTCTCGTGGTAATACTTCGAGATATATCGCTTAGTGGCACCTTGCCCCGCAAGAAGTATTCCTGCGGGGCATTTCAGGTCAATTAGGGTGTTTCCCCGACTTGCACCAAGACTCCCACTCGGCGAGCTGATCATGGGAGACGATGGCATCGGCACCTTGGTCCTGGCGGAACGCAATGATCCAGTCGTCCACACATTGATTCGGATCACCAGTGGTTGGCGCGGAAGTGACCTCCTTGCCAAATTTGTAGGTCTTTTCTGAAATTAGCGTGCCGTTCGCATCCCACCCTTTGACTATACCGTGCACGACGAGACCATGCTCGTTGTCGTAGTGATAGGGAACTTGTCCGGTCATTTTCCCCGTATCTGGATCAAATGACTCATCCCGTTGCTGTACTCCGTTGCTAAAAGTAGTGCGACGAATCACTTTCCCGTCTAGATCATAACTGGTCATCTCTCCATCGTACTTGCCACCCATGATGTTGGCTTCACGCAGACGTTTGCCGGTCTTCTGGTCAAATATCTCTTCAGGTCCAAACAAGGTGCCGTGTTGCCACTGTGCCGTATGGACCAGTATGTCGCTGTCAACGCTATAACTACGCTGGGTACCATCCGGTTGTCCATCCTCCATGTTGACTTCCGTTCTGAAACGTTCTCCGCGTTGACTTTGTCCGACCAGTTTCAATTGGTAGGCAAGGTGATTGTTCTTGAAGGCCGCTTCGATCTCTGCATTTTCCTCTCCTGGACGTTTGCAGACGACAGTCCCATCCAGAACACCATCGGAGACGTGGATATCACAGAGACGGCCAAAATACGAGGTGTAGCCGCCGGTGACTTGGTTGAATGTGCTGAGTACCTTACCAAAACCGGCATGCGATCCCATGAACTTCTCAGCAGGGACGTTGGTTACCAGGCCACTGAATGGTGAATTGGACGAACCTGAATAGATCTTGCCATTGGAGATCTGGGCGTTACGGAAGTCCAACGTGCTTGGCTGGCACCCAGCCAAGCTAAGCAAGAGAGGCAAAAGAAATAGGGAAAGGTGTTTTGTAAGCATGATGGAATCACAAAAAAGATGGTTGAAGAACTGGCCTATGCAATGAGATAGGTCCGCGATGCCTACGAATTTCTGAAATCATTTCGTCGTCGGGTCCAGGCATATAGCCGACGGTTCAAGCTATCCCGCCCCATGTAAAGCTCTCGTTTGAGCTTTTGGAGTAGGGTGCGCTTCGTTTTCTTCCGACCAATGGTTGTGCCGAGGATGTCGTGGCGATGAACGAGAACAGCAGGCGTCACCGATAGCGTTCTCACGTGATGCTCCCAATTGCGGTTGAGCAGATCGTCGACCGCATAGACAATCTTCCGTGCGTGGGCGACCAAGATGCGAGCCGCATCGCGATGAATGACATACCCTTGGGTGCCAAAAGGCTGTTTGCGATGATCTTTGACTACGCTTCCGTTGGACAATGTGGTGACCTCCCAGGAATCTTCTCCGCCGATATCACACAAGCGCATGATGCCGAACGAGAAAGTCGCCTGTCCATCAGTGCAGGAACGCTTATTAATACCGGTTCCTGGTTGGCGAGCGGCTCCTCCGTTTCTCTATCCGGTCGCAACGGCATCGGCAACCTGGGAGTCATCCGGACATCGGGAGATCTTTCCCTGGCTTCGACTGGCGTCATCGCCAACGCGGGTGCGATCGTGGCCGGTAGGGATGTGGTGGTGAACGGCGCAATCAGCAATCTGGCCGGAGCGACGATACACGCCGAAAGAAACGCTACGTTCAATGGCGGTGGCGGCAATGCCGGCACCATTGAATCGCTGAGCGATGTTTGACCGTACCCCAGAATTAGTACCGGTCTAAAGTAGAAATTTCCGGCTTTGACCTGCCCCCGGAATATCCGTACAGGTCAAAACTAGAGGTAAGGTTGCTTCTCAGCGCCCCGAAGCGGGCAAGGAGTAGCCATGAAACGATCGAGATTTAGCGAAGAGCAAATTGCCTATGCGTTGCGATTAGCTGAGAGTGGCACGCCGGTGGTCGATGTCAGTCGGCAGCTTGGGGTGTCGGAAGCAACCTTCTACACATGGAAGAAGAAGTACGCCGATTTTGGCGTAAGCGAGCTGCGCAAGCTCAAGCAACTCGAAGACGAGAATGCGCGCCTGCGACGTATCGTCGCCGACTTGACGCTGGATAAGCAGATCCTGCAAGAAGTGGTGCGAAAAAAGTCTGAAGGCTGCCAAACGGCGCGAGCTGGCGGCCTGGATGCAAGAGCGTTTCCAGATAAGTGTACGGCGTTCCTGCGCGCTGGCGTTGCTGCAGCGTTCAACATGGTACGAGAAGAGCCACGCACGAGATCAAAGCGCGCTACGCCAGCGCATCCGAGATATTGCCATGAGCCGTCCGCGATTTGGCTACCGACGAGTGCTGGTCATGCTGCGTCGCGAAGGCTGGGAAGTGGGTAAGAAACGCGTCTATCGACTCTATAGCCTGGAGGGACTGCAGCTACGGATGAAGGTCAAACGCCGCAAACGCATCGCCCTGCTGCGCGGAAAGCCGCCAGTACCCACCGGACCGAATCAGCACTGGAGCATGGATTTCGTTCATGATCAAATGCTTGATGGCCGCCGCTTTCGCATCCTGACCGTCATCGATCAATGGAGTCGCGAGAGTGTATGCCTAGAGGCCAACTTCCAGCAGAGCGGCCGTGCAGTTGGCCAGGCGTTGGACCGTTCTGCGGCCCTTCGCGGATGGCCCAAATCCATCACCGTGGATAATGGGACCGAGTTCACCTCCCGCGCCTTGGACGACTGGGCATACCGGCACGGCGTGAAACTCGACTACACGCGACCTGGTAAACCGACCGATAATGGCCTCATCGAGTCATTCAATGACCGGCTGCGTGATGAATTCCTTAACGAGCACGAATTCATCACACTCTATGACCTTCGAGAAAAGATGCAGGCTTGGCAGTACGACTACAACCATCATCGTCACCACGGCTCGCTTGGCCATCTGACCCCAAGTGAGTTCGTCCAAAAGTGGTCAGTGAAACCCAAAGAAGCAGCTCCTTTCTAGTTCTAAACTGTCCAACTTCCGAGGGCAGGTCAAAGCGGCTTAGTTTCTCGATCAACCTTGGTCCAGCCCGAGGGGTTCACTCCAAAAGTGGGTCAGTTTTCAGTGCAATTCAACAGACAGCTCGAAGAATAAACATTCCGGTTCCTTTTGTGAGTGAGAACGAGAGTCTTGGCTGCTTATCCAGCCAATCTCACACATGAGGAGTATGTGTTGAAAAAATGTAAATTCTTCGTTTTACCCTAGTGGGAAGCCTTTGAGTTGGTTGACGACTGTTGTGAACCAGTCGAGGTCCCACATGCGGCCAACGCAAGCCCATCAGAGCCAAATCGCCATGGCATACCCAATGGCATACTGTTTTGAGCGGAAAAAGAAAAATCCCTTTAGAATCAAGGGCTTCTTTGAAATTTTTGGCGGAGGCTGTGAGATTCGAACTCACGGACGGGTCACCCCGTCGGCAGTTTTCAAGACTGCTGGTTTAAACCGCTCACCCAAACCTCCTTGCGTGGCAGCCGGGCATGTTGCCCGTCGCACGAGGGCCGCATTATACATCACATCACTTGCTTTGCATCCACCCTTTCCGGCATGCAAGGCATCCGCCCACCAGACGACCCGGCATCCCGCTCAGAATGTCCCCGGATAAGCCCCCCCATCCATCAGCAGATTCTGCCCCGTGATGAACCCCGCCTGCGCACTGCACAGATAAGCGCAGGCATCCCCGAACTCGGCCGGATCGCCAAAGCGTCCCGCCGGATTGAGCTTGCGCCGGTCCGCCAGCACCTCGTCCACCGTGCGCCCGCTCTCCTTTGCCGCCCCCGTCGCAGTGGAACGCAGGCGATCCGTCTCGAACGGCCCCGGCAGGAGATTGTTGATGGTCACGTTGTGCGCCACCGTCTTGCGCGCCAGCCCCGCCACAAAACCCGTCAGCCCCGAGCGCGCGCCATTGGAGAGCCCCAGGATATCAATCGGTGCCCGCACCGCACTCGACGTGATGTTGACGATGCGCCCGAAGCCGCGCGCGATCATCCCATCCACCGTCGCCTTGATGAGCTCAATGGGCGTCAGCATGTTGGCGTCGACCGCCGCGATCCAGTCATCCCGCGTCCACTCACGAAAATCGCCCGGCTTGGGTCCGCCGGCATTGGTCACCAGAATGTCCGGGGCAGGGCAGGCAGCCAGCGCCAGGGCGCGTCCTTCCGGGGTGGTGATGTCGCACGCAACCGTGGTGATGATGGCACCGGTGGCGGCGGTCTCCGTGCGGATGGCCTGGGCCGTTGCTTCCAGTGCCTCCGCACCGCGCGCCAGCAGAGTGACGTGCACGCCTTCGCGCGCCAGCGAGAGTGCGCACGCGCGGCCGAGGCCCTTGCTCGATGCGCAGACGAGGGCGGTTTTACCTTTGATGCCGAGATCCATTCTGTCTTCCTTTGCTTGAGGGGGGATGGCGGGAAAGCACAGCCGCCGGGACAGCCCGGTCCGCCTGCGCTACACTGTCGGGCCTGATCGGCGGCGCTATTTCTTCATCACCATGTAGATGGCCAGCGCAATGAGGGCGACCACGCCCATCTCCAGCGCAAACACGATGACGCCGCTCATGTCAGTCTCCTTTTTTATCCTTCGATGCGGCCACTGCACCTTGCAGCCGGCCAGCAGAGGCATCACTGTACACCGATGACGGCTTCCTTGTTTTTCTCCGGCGTAGTCAACTTCCTGCTCGGCGGCCTGCTGGGCGCCATGGGCGGTCTCTTCGGGATCGGCGGCGGTCTCATCGCCATCCCCGTGCTGGGCTACCTCTACGGCATGGACCAGCAACTGGCCCAAGGCACGGCACTCGTGATGATCGTGCCCAACGTCGTCATCGCCTTCTGGCGCTACAAGCAGCGCAATCACATCCAATGGAGTACCGCCGCCATGATGTGCGTGCCGGCTGTCTTCACCACCTATGTCTCGGCCCGCATCGCCACGGCCATGGCGGCGCGCAGCCTGCATGTCTGCTTCGCCGCCTTCATGGGCCTGCTGGCGCTGTACTACCTGTGGACGCTGATGCGCAACAAACGCAGCGTGGAATCGTCCGTGATCCTCTCGCGTCGCTACATTCCGCTGGTGGGGATGGCTGCCGGCGCCTCGGCCGGTTTCTTCAGCGTGGGCGGCGCCATCGTCGCCGTGCCCTTGCTGACGGCCTTGTTCGGTGTGACGCAGACCGCCGCGCAAGGACTGGGGCTGGCCATGGTCACGCCCGGTACGCTGGTGGCGCTGTGGACCTACGCCCAGGCGGGGCACGTGGACTGGTCAGTGGGGATTCCGATGGCGCTGGGCGGCGTGCTCAGCATCTCCTGGGGCGTGGCGCTGGCACACCATCTGCCGGAGCGACGCCTGCGCATTCTCTTCTGCGCCGCATTGCTGTTGCTGTCGGTCTGGATGATGATCGCCGGCTGAGGGCCGGCCATCTCCGCCGCTCAGGCGGTCTTTCTTGCTCGTGCGGCGAGCTTGTCTTCGTCGCTCTCCCGCGCCATCTGCTCGCGGATGAAATCCACCAGATTGCGTGCATGCGGCGACAGCGTATCCATGTTCTGGAACACCAAGCTGCGCTCGCGCACGCTCCACGGATCGTTCAACTCCACCACCGCCAACTGCATGGTCTGCTGATGCCGCTGCGCCGCTGAACGCGGCACGATACCGATGCCGACATTGGTCTCGATCATGCGGCACATGGCTTCGAAGCTGCGCACCTGAATCCGCAGCTTGAGACGCTGCCCCTGTTCGGAAACGATCTTGTTGAGGAAGTGGTGCAGGGTGCTGCCTTCGTGCAGGCCGATGTGTTCGTACTCCAGCGTGTCCTGGAAGGGAACGCTGCCGGCGCCCGCCAGCGGGTGTTCCAGCGCAGTGGCCAGCACCAGCCTGTCGGTCGAGAAGTTGAGTACCTGCAGTCCATCCCCCTGCACCGGACCGGCCACGATGCCGATATCGGCCGTGCCTTCCTGGATGCCGCGCAGGATGTCATGGTTCAGGCGCTCTTCCAGTGAGACGTTGACCTGCGGATGTCTGGCCAGGAACTTGCCCAGGATCTCGGGCATGAATTCGGTCACCGCCGTGGTGTTGGCGAAAATGCGGATATAGCCCTTGATGCCGTTGTTGTACTGCTGCATGTCGCTCTTGAGGTGTTCCACCTGCTGCATGAAGAGCTGTGCGTGATGCAGCAGGGTATGCCCGGCTGGCGTGAGCTGCACGCCCTTGCTCTCGCGATAGAGCAGGCGGGTACCGAAGCGCGTTTCCAGTTCCTTGATGCGATTGCTGGTGGCGGCCAGCGAGAGATTCATGCGTTCGGCGCTGCGGGTGAGGCTGTTGAGTTCGGCGATGAGGATGAAGAGGCGCAGGTCGGTCAGATCGAAAAGCATGATGTCTCCCGGAAAGAGTCGGTGAGGATGGCGCCTGCACTGCGGCAAGCCTGGCCATCCTGTATTGCGGCACGCTTCCGCCATCGGTGCACGCGTGTTCTCGGTGGCTGCCCATGGTACGCCGAATCGCGTCGCTGCATGGCGTGAAATACGGACGAGTTGTGACGCGATGCCGCATCCCTGTGCTGCGCGTGACTTCAATTCTGCGTAAGCCCCCCTTCCAAAAATACAGATTGTCCCCGGCGGGTGGACACCGCAGACTCATGCCCAACCAACAACCACGATGCGAGGAGCCATGTCGCACCCCGACCTCGATCTCGCCCTGCTGCGGCAGTGGCTGGACAAGACCGAAACGCGCCACGACCAGATCAGCCCGGCCTTCGCGGCAGCGCTGGCGGCCACGCTGGACGGTCCGCGCCAGCCGCAGGTCGGCGACGCGCTGCCGCCGCTGTGGCACTGGATCTATTTCTGGAGCGTGTGCCGCCAGTCCGAAGTGGGCGCGGATGGCCATCCGCAGCGCGGTGGTTTCCTGCCGCCGGTGCCGCTGCCGCGCCGCATGTGGGCTGGGGGAAGACTGCGGTTTGCGGCTCCGCTGCCCGTCGGCGAAGAGGCCGAGAAGGTCTCGCGCATCGCCAGCGTGGACGTGAAGCAGGGCCGCACCGGCGCGCTCGCTTTCGTGACCGTGCAGCACACCATCCATCATCAGGGCCAGCTGTGCCTGACCGAAGAGCATGACATCGTCTATCGCGATCTGCCGCAGCCGGGCGCCCCGGTGGTGGTGCCGAAGAGCGCGCCCACCGATGCGCGCTGGTCGCGGCGCGTGGAGCCGGACCCGGTGCTGCTGTTCCGTTATTCGGCGCTGACCTTCAACGGTCATCGCATCCATTACGACCGCAGCTATGTCACCGAGGTGGAGGGCTATCCCGGCCTCATCGTCCACGGCCCCCTGATCGCCACCTTGCTGGCCGACCTGGTAGCGCGTGAAATGCCGCAGGCGGTGATGCGCGAGTTCAACTTCCGCTCGGTGGGAACCTTGTTCGATACCGAGCCCTTCACGCTGTGCGGCAATCCTGCTGCCGATGGCAAGAGCGTGGCGCTGTGGGCGCAGAACGAACGTGGCGAGCTGGCGATGCAGGCCGAAGCCCTGCTGGACTGAAACGAAATAAATCATTTAAAGAATATAGAGCCGGAGCCCCCTCATGTCGTATCAAGCCGTCCCTGATGCCTACACCGACCTGCGCGACGCCGTGCGTGACCTGTGCCAGACCTTCCCGCCGGAGTACTGGCGCAAGGTCGACGAAGCGCGCGGCTATCCCGAGCAATTCGTCGATGCGCTTACCAAAGCCGGCTGGATGGCGGCCCTGATTCCGCAGGAATACGGCGGCTCGGGACTGGGGCTGACCGAAGCTTCGGTCATCATGGAAGAGATCAATCGCACCGGCGGGAATTCCGGGGCCTGTCACGGCCAGATGTACAACATGGGTACGCTGCTGCGCCACGGCTCGGAACGGCAGAAGCAGCAATACCTGCCCAAGATCGCCAGCGGTGAACTGCGCCTGCAATCGATGGGCGTGACCGAGCCCACGACCGGTACCGATACCACGCGCATCAAGACGGTGGCGGTGAAGAAGGGCGATCGTTACGTGGTCAATGGCCAGAAGGTCTGGATCTCGCGGGTACAGCATTCCGACCTGATGATCCTGCTCGCCAGGACCACGCCTTTGGATCAAGTGAAGAAAAAGTCCGAGGGCATGTCGATCTTCCTGGTCGATCTGAGGGAAGCCATCGGCAAGGGGCTGGAGGTGCGGCCCATTCTGAATATGGTCAATCATGAGACCAATGAACTTTTCTTCGACAATCTGGAAATCCCCGCCGAGAACCTGATCGGCGAGGAGGGGCGCGGCTTCAGGTACATCCTCGACGGCCTCAACGCCGAGCGCACCCTGATCGCCGCCGAGTGCATCGGCGATGGCTACTGGTTCATCGACAAGGCGAGCGCTTATGCCAAAGAACGCGTGGTGTTCGATCGCCCCATCGGCATGAACCAGGGCGTGCAGTTCCCGATTGCCGATGCCTACATCGAGATCGAGGCCGCCAACCTGATGCGCTACCAGGCCTGTGCGCTCTTTGATGCCCATCAGAACTGCGGTGCCCAGGCCAACATGGCCAAGTATCTGGCGGCCAAGGCCTCTTGGGAGGCGGCCAATGTCTGCCTGCAGACGCATGGCGGGTTTGGCTTTGCCTGCGAATACGACGTCGAGCGCAAGTTCCGCGAGACACGGCTGTATCAGGTGGCGCCGATTTCGACCAACCTGATTTTTTCCTACGTGGCCGAGCACATTCTCGGTCTGCCCCGTTCCTTCTGAATCAGGCCGCCCAAGGGAGTCTCCATGTCGCACGCCAATCGCCCGCTGGAGGGCATCACCGTCATCAGTCTGGAACACGCCATCGCCGCGCCGTTCTGTACGCGCCAGCTGGCAGACCTGGGGGCCCGTGTCATCAAGATCGAGCGGCCCGGTGTCGGGGATTTTGCGCGCGGCTACGATACGCGCGTCAACGGCTTGTCCTCGCACTTCGTCTGGACCAATCGTTCCAAGGAAAGTCTGACCCTCAACCTCAAGGATGAAGAGGGCAAGCGCATCATCGACCAGCTTCTGGGCGAGGCCGATGTGCTGGTGCAGAACCTCGCACCGGGTGCCGCCGCCGGGCTCGGCCTGTCGGCCAAGGCGCTGCACGAGAAGCATCCGGGACTGATCGTGTGTGACATCTCCGGCTATGGCGAGGATGGTCCCTATCGCGACAAGAAAGCCTATGACCTGCTGATCCAGAGTGAAGCCGGTTTTCTGTCGGTCACCGGGACGCCGGATGAAGTGGTCAAGGCCGGATGCTCAATTGCCGATATCGCCGCCGGCATGTACGCGTATTCCAACATTCTGGCCGCCCTCATCAAGCGCGGACGTGATGGACGCGGCAGCCATATCGATCTGTCGATGCTGGAGGCATTGACGGAGTGGATGAGCTTTCCGCTGTATTACGCCTACCAGGGGGCCAGCGCGCCGGGCCGTTCGGGCGCGGAGCACGCCACCATCTATCCCTATGGACCATTCAAGGCCGGTGATGGCAAGACTGTCATGCTGGGCTTGCAGAACGAGCGCGAATGGAGAGTCTTCTGCGAAGTGGTCTTGCAGGACGCCGCGCTGGCCACCGATGAACGCTTTTCCAGCAATGCGCGCCGCCATGAACATCGCGAAGCGCTGCGCCAGCTGATCCTGGGCATGTTCGCCGACATGAGTGCGGAGCAGGTGGTGGCGCGCCTGGACCAGGCGCAGATCGCCAATGCGCGCGTGAATACCATGCAGGAACTGTGGCAGCACCCGCAACTGGCCGCGCGCGAACGCTGGACCGAAGTGGATACGCCGGCCGGCAAGGTGGCGGCGCTGCTGCCGCCGGGTGCCAATGACAGTTTCGATTACCGCATGGAAGCCATTCCTGCCTTGGGTCAGCACACCGAGGCCATCCTCGCCAGACTGGGCTATGACGCAGCTGCCATCACTGCGCTGCGCGAACGGGGGGCCGTGTAATGGCACCGCACATCACCACGGCCAGCAGCTACCTGTTCGTGCCGGCCAATCGTCCCGAGCGCTACGTCAAGGCGCTGGAGAGCGGGGCGGACGCCGTCATCGTTGACCTGGAAGATGCAGTCGCCCTGCCGCAGAAGGAGGAAGCGCGCGCCACATTGGCCCGCTGGCTGCGCGGCAATGGTCCGCAGCCGCGCCTGTGGGTGCGCATCAACGCGGCCGACAGCGTCTGGCACGGTGATGACCTGTTGACGTTTTCTGCACTATCGATGGCGGGCATTGTTCTGCCGAAGGCAGAGGAGGCCAAGACCCTGTCTTCCATCGCGCGTCGGCTGGGGCCTGGGCGTGGTCTGATTGCGCTGATCGAAAGTGCCGCCGGTCTGGCCGCGATGCGCGAGATCGCCGCCGTGCCGGGGGTGCAGCGGCTGGCCTTCGGGTCCATCGATGCGCAGGTCGATCTGGGCATGCAATGCGGCCCGGAGGAAGAAGAGCTGATGCACTTCCGCATGGAAATGGTGATGGCATCGCGCCTGGCGGGCATCGCGCCGCCCATCGATGGCGTGACCACGGACTTCAATGACGATGCCTTCCTCGCCCGCATGGTGCAGCGGGCCAGGCGCATGGGCTTTGGCGCGAAGCTGTGCATCCATCCGAAGCAGGTGGAGGGCGTGCGGCGTGGCTTCATGCCCGGCGAGCAGGAGCTGGCGTGGGCCGAGGAAGTGATGGCGGCCGTGCGTGCCAGCGATGGCGGTGCGATTTCGCTCAAGGGAAAAATGATCGACAAACCGGTGATCCTGCAGGCGGAGAAATTCCTGCATCAGGCCGGACGTCTGGTGGACTGAGCGCAGCTTGACCCGCGTTGCGCCGGGCAGCGCTCGTGTAATCTAGGCGTTTTCCAACTAGCAGGGAGACGACACCATGAAAATCCAGGCCGCCGTATTGCGTGAAATGACCGAGGCTTACCCCTTTGCGGTGAGCCAGCCGCTGAAGATCGAGGAACTCGATCTCGATCCGCCGGGCCCCGGTGAAGTGCTGGTCAAGATGAAGGCAGCGGGCCTGTGCCACTCGGACCTGTCGGTCATCACCGGTGTGCGTCCGCGTCCGGTGCCCATGGCGCTGGGGCACGAGGCATCGGCCGAAGTGGTCGAGGTCGGCAGCGGCGTGAGCGATCTGCGTGCGGGTGACCTGGTGGTGCTGGTCTTCGTGCCGAGCTGCGGTCATTGCCTGCCGTGCATGGAAGGACGTCCTGCGCTGTGCGAGCCGGGTGCGGCAACCAACGCGGTAGGGGAATTGCTCTCCGGCCAGCGCCGGCTGCATGACCGCGCGCAGCATGTACACCATCACCTGGGCGTATCGGCCTTTGCCGATCATGCGGTGGTGTCGCGCCGCTCCTGCGTGAAGATCGAGGCGGACATCGATCCGGTACAGGCGGCCCTGTTCGGCTGCGCCGTGCTGACCGGTGTGGGTGCGGCGGTCAATACGGCCGAGGTCAAGGCCGGGACCACGGCGGCCGTGCTGGGATTGGGCGGCGTGGGCCTGTGCACCATGCTGGGCGCGCTGGCCTCCGGTGCCCGCGAAGTGATTGCCGTCGATCTGCATGACAGCAAGCTGGAAGTGGCGCGCGCCTTGGGCGCTACGGCCACCGTCAATGCCCGTGATCCGGATGCGGTGGAGAAGGTCAAGGCGCTGACCAAGGGCGGCGTCGATTACGCCTTCGAGATGGCGGGGTCCGTGCAGGCCATGGAGGCCGCCTATCGCATGACCCGGCGCGGTGGCATGACGGTCACCGCCGGCCTGCCGGCACCGAACCAGAACTGGCCCTTGCAGCAGGTCAGCCTGGTGGCCGAGGAACGGACCGTCAAGGGCAGCTACATCGGCTCCTGCGTGCCGGTGCGCGATATCCCGCGTTACATCGGCCTGTACCAGGCCGGCAAGCTGCCGGTGGACAAGCTCATGGGTAAGCGCCTGGCGCTGGCCGATATCAATCGCGGCTTCGACCGCCTGCACAGCGGGGAGGGCCTGCGTGACCTGATCGTGTTCTAACGCCGGAAGGCCGAGGTCATCGGCCTGCCGGCTTCACCCCCGGAGGAGACATCCATGACCATCATCACAAAGCGGGCGGCACTGATCGCCTGCGCCTTCGCCACGCTGAGCCTGTCGGCCACGGCAGCGCTGGCCCAGCAGACCATCGTCATCAAGTTCAGCCACGTGGTGGCCAATGACACGCCCAAGGGCAAGGGCGCGGAACGTTTCAAGGAGCTGGCCGAGAAGGCCACTCATGGCCGCGTCAAGGTCGAGGTCTATCCCAACAGCACGCTCTACAAGGACAAGGAAGAACTGGAAGCCCTGCAACTGGGCTCGGTGCAGATGCTCGCTCCTTCGCTGGCCAAGTTCGGCCCGCTGGGCGCCAAGGAGTTCGAGGTCTTCGATCTGCCCTACATCTTCCCCAACAAGACCGTGCTGAAACGCGTGACCGAAGGGCCGATCGGGCAGGGGCTGTTCCAGAAGCTGGAGAGCAAGGGCATCAAGGGCCTGGCCTACTGGGATAACGGCATGAAGGTGATGACGGCCAACCGACCGCTGCACAAGGTGGCGGACTTCCGGGCACTGAAGATGCGCATCCAGTCCTCCAAGGTACTCGATGAACAGTTCCGCGCGCTCAAGGCCAATCCGCAGGTGCTGGCGTTTTCCGAGGTGTATCAGGCCATGCAGACCGGCGTGGTGGATGGCAGCGAGAACACCCCGTCCAATGTCTATACGCAGAAGATGCACGAGGTGCAGTCCAACCTGACGGTGTCGGACCACGGCTACATCGGCTATGCGGTGATCGTGAACAAGAAGTTCTGGGAAGCCCTGCCGGCGGACGTGCGCAGCCAGCTGGAAGGGGCCATGAAGGAGGCGACGGTGTATGCCAATACCATCGCCCAGAAGGAAAATGATGATGCCTTGGCCGCCATCAAGGCCAGCGGCAAGACCAAGGTCTATACCTTGAGCGAGGAAGAGAAAGCCGAATGGCGGCGCGCACTGCTGCCGGTGCACAAGAGCATGGCCTCACGTGTGGGGCAGGATCTCATCGATGCAATCTATAAGGAAAGCGAGGCGGCAGGCGTGAAGATGAATTGAGCGCACAGCCCGCAACAGCCGAAAGCGCGGCCTGCAGCGATGCAGGCCGTTTTTTCATGCGGCAGAGGAGGGAAGAAAAAACTTACTTTTTCTTGCGCTCGCGGACGTATTGCTCGGCCGCCGTGACGGCATTCTGCAGGGCTTCCATCTTGGAATTGCCCGGCTTGAAATCGCCGAATTCATGCGTGGTGCGGTCCGGGAAGTCGATATGGACGAACGCCGTCCACTTGCCATCGGTACGCAATACGGGAGTCAATTTGATGGTCGCGTCAAAATACTTGCACGCGATAGCGCCTAAGGTGGTGGACATCTTGCTTCGAAGCGGGCGGCGGTCACTGCTGAGGGGGAGGGCCGGCACCTGCAGGTTGGGTGGCAAATCGAGGTGCCATCATGCCACAGCCTGCGCTTTCCTGCCTTGCGCTATTTCAGTCCTTTACCACAATTTACGAGCAAGACGCTTGACGGCGGACGCGGCCTTGTGGGTCTCGCCCGCCAGTCAATGGATGCATGCTGATGAGCTTGACCCTGATACACGAGTCAGTGGGCGCCCAGCATCAGGTCCAGGTTCTGCACGGCGGCACCGGAGGCGCCCTTGCCCAGGTTGTCGAACACGGCGCACAGCAGGAGGTGTCCTTCGGCGGCATTGCCGAAGACGCCCAGCGTCATGTCGTTGCTGTTGTTGTGGCGGGTCGGATCGAGCTGGGCCGTGGCCGCGCTTTGTTCCGCATCCAGCACGGTGACGTGGCGCGCACCGGCGTAATGCGCCTGCAGGGCGGCCCGCAGGCTCTCCAGCGTGGCGTTCGGCGGCAGCAGGCGGGCCTGCAAGGCGATGGACAGCACGATGCCCTGGCGGAAGGCGCCATAGCTGGGCACGAATACCGGGCGCTGCGACAAGCCGGCGTGCAACTGCATCTCCGGCGGATGCTTGTGCGCCAGTCCCAGTCCGTATAGCACGAAGGGCGCGGCTTGCGCGGCCTCCGCCCCTTCGTATTGCTCGACCTGGGCGCGGCCGCCACCGGAATAGCCGGAGACCGCATGGATGGTCAGCGGATAATCGGCGGGCACCAGGCCGGCCTGGACCAGTGGACGCAGCAGGGCAATGGCACCGGTTGGATAGCAGCCGGGATTGGTCACGCGCTGTGCATGGGCAATCGCCTGCGGCTGTTGCGCCGACAGTTCGGGGAAGCCATAGACCCAGCCGGGGCTGGTGCGATGGGCCGAGCTGGCATCGATCACGCGCACCTTGGGATTCTCGATCAGCGTGATGGCTTCGCGGGCAGCGGCATCCGGCAGGCACAGCAGGGCGATGTCGGCGCTGTTGATGGCCTCGGCGCGGCGGGCTGCGTCCTTGCGTTCGGCGGCCGGCAGGGTCAGGATGCGCAGGTCCTTGCGGTCGCGCAGACGCTCATGGATCTGCAGGCCGGTGGTGCCTTGGTCGCCATCGATGAAGATCAGGGGAAGTGTGCTCACGGGTTGCTCCAATGCAGGGAAGACAGGGATGTGCGCCGAAACAGGTCGGCTGGCGCTTGCCGAAGACCTGCATGGTGAACCGGATCGTATAATTGGAAAAGTTGAATATCACAAAGAGTTCGTTCAGTTTTCCTGAACGTGGTCTTTTCCATGGGAGTCATGCAATGCGTGAATTGAGCCTGGACCGTCTGCGTACCCTGGTGGCCATTGCCGACCTGGGTTCCTTTGCCGCCGCCGCGCGCGAACTGCACCTGGCTCCACCCACGGTGAGCCTGCACATCAGCGAACTGGAAGAGCGCATCGGTGAGCCGCTGCTGTTGCGCCAGCGCAGCCAGGTGCGGCCTTCCGGCATCGGTGCCACCCTGATCGCCCGCGCACGGCAATTGCTGGCGGCGGCCGACCAGGCACTGGAAGAAGTCGGCCGGCAAGTGCTGGGGCTGGCCGGGCGCGTCAGGCTGGGTGCCTCCACCGGGGCCATTGCCACGTTGCTGCCGCAGGTGCTCGAACGGCTGGGGCAGCGCCATCCCGATATCGACGTGCAGATCCACATCCTGACCTCGCAGGAGACACTGTCGCAGTTGAACGAAGGGCTGCTGGACATCGGCCTGGTCGCCTTGCCACAGTCTCCCGTGAGCGGCCTGACGGTCCGGCCGTGGCGGCGTGATCCGGTGATGGCCTTCCTGCCGGCGGCCTGGCACGCGCCCCGGCTGGTCACGCCGGGCTGGCTGGCCGCGCAGCCGCTGATCCTCAATGCGCCCGAGACGCGGCTCTCGCGTCTCACCAGCGAATGGTTCGCGGGGGCCGGTGAACAACCGGAGGCGCGCATCCAGCTCAATTTCAACGATGCCATCAAGAGTCTGGTGGCCGCCGGTTACGGTGCCACGCTGCTGCCGCATGAGGCCAGCGCGCAAGGGCGGCCGGTGCCGCTGGATCCGCGCATCGTCATGCGGCCCTTGCGGCCAGCGCTGTGGCGGCCCCTCGGTATCGCCCATCGCGCCAGCCAGCTGGAACCGGCGACGCGCCATGTGCTGGAAGCGCTGTGGGAACTCAAGCAGCTCAAGACACCGCGTTCGCCTGCGTAAGCGCGGCGCGTGTCAGGACGGAAAGTGACTGGCGCTGTTGGCCCGCTGCATCGAAATTGCCGTCGTCCAGCCATCGTTCAAAGGCTGCGCGTAGTGCCGGCCATTCGCTGTCGATGATGGAGAACCACGCCGTATCCCGGCTGCGGCCACGATAGACGATGGCCTGGCGGAAGATGCCCTCGAAGCTGAACCCCAGGCGCTGCGCGGCAGCGCGCGAGGGCGCATTGAGGCTGTCGCACTTCCATTCGTAGCGGCGATAGCCGAGATCCTCGAAGACGTGGCGCATCAGCAGGTAGTGCGCTTCGGTGGCCATGCGGCTGCGCTTGAGCAGCGGCGAGAGTGCGATGTGCCCGACCTCGATCACGCCGTGCGCCGGTTCGATGCGCATGAGGGCCAGGGTGCCGATGGCGTCCCCCGTGCGCAGGTCGATCACGGCATGGTGCAGCGGATCCTGCGTGGCCTGCATCTGCATGGCCTGCTGACGGTAGCTGGCGGCGTCGGGGAAGGGGCCGCTCATCATGTAGGTCCAGTCGCGTCCATCCGGGGCGGTGGCGAAGGCGGCGTGCAGTTGCGCGGCGTGGCGATCGGCATCCAGCCGCTCCAGCCGGCAGCTGCGGCCTTGCAGGGTGCGTCCATCGGGACGCGCACGCGGCTGCCAGTCCGGCAGGGCAGGGCCGATGGGTTGCTGGTAATCGTTGCTGCGGACGAGATCGGTCATGGTGGCTTTCATGGCGAGGGAGAGCTGGCACGATAGCGTTTTCGTGGCATCATCAAAAGTGCCACAAGACGATGATTTGATGGAGCCACGAAAACCTGCTTGCCATGCCACTTTCCTTGCTGTCTTCCCCGCTCGATGTACGGCCCGGCGCTGCTTCGCGCCAGCAGCAATTGCTGGCGCGCTTCAAGCGCGCCATCCTCGGTGGCCAGTTGCCGCCCGGCAGTCGCCTGCCTTCCACCCGCAGCCTGTGCGAGCAGTTGCAGGTAGCGCGCAATACCGTGCTGGCTGTCTATGAACAACTGGTGGCCGAGGGCTATGCCGTAGCGGATCGGCAGGGGACGCGCGTGGCGACCCTGCTGGCAGCGCCGGCAAGGCTGCATGCCGTGTCCTCTCCGTCACGCACCGGCCACGCACGCCCATCGCGCCGGGTCAGCACCATGCAGCCCACGCGCGATGCCGGTGACCGCGGGCTGGCCCTCACGCCGGGGATGCCGGCGCTCAATCGCTTTCCGCTCAATGCCTGGCTGCGCGCGCAGGAGCGCGCGCTGAAACGGGCCGGCCCGATGGCGCTGGCCTATGGCGATCCGCTGGGCGAGCCAGCCTTGCGCGAGGCCATCGCGCAATATCTGCGGGTGGCTCGCGGCGTGCGTTGCGAAGCGGGACAGGTGGTGGTGACCGAGGGCTCACAAGGGGCGCTGTCGCTGTGCGTGCGGCTCTTTGCCAATCCGGGCGAGCGCGCCTGGCTGGAGGATCCCGGCTATGGCGGGGTGCGTGCCGCCTTCCATGCAGGCGATATGAAGATTCGTTCCATGCCGGTCGACGAGGAGGGCATCCTGATTGCCGAGCGGGCCTGGCGCTCGCCGCCCCGGCTGATCCATGTGACGCCTTCGCACCAATATCCGACCGGCGCGGTACTGTCGCTGGCGCGGCGGCTGGCGCTCATCGCGCGGGCCCGTGAACACGGCTGCTGGATCATCGAGGACGATTACGACAGCGACTTCCGCCATCACGGCCATCCCATCCCGGCCATGCAGGGACTGGTGCCGGATGCGCCGGTGCTGTACGTGGGCACCTTCAGCAAGACCCTGTTCCCGGGCTTGCGCATCGGTTTTCTGGTACTGCCGTCTTCCGTGGGAGAGGGGGCGGGGCGCGCGCTGTCCGAGTTGTTGCGCGGCGGGCACCGGCTGGAGCAACTGGCGTTGGCGGAGTTCATGGCCGGCGGCCAGTTCGCGCGCCATCTGGGACGGATGAAACGGCTCTATCGGGAGCGCCAGCAGGCTCTGCGGGCGGCCTTGCAGGCGCAGTTGCCGGAGTTCGGCGTTTCAGGGGGCGACAGCGGCTTGCATTTGACCTTGCGGCTGCCGCCGGATTGTCCGGATACCGCCGTGAGTACGGCGGCGCGGGCGGCGGGCATGAACGTCGGGGCGCTGTCGTCGTTTTCGGCTGGGCCGGCGCAGGCTGGCAACAACGGGCTGGTGATCGGTTACGGCAATACGTCACACGAGCAATATGCAGCGCTGATCAGGCGCCTGGCGGGCATCGTCAGGCGCGTGCGGCGTGATCAGAGCGTGGCCGGCTGATGCAGGCGCTGCTTCACGCAGCGCGTGACCAGGTCCATGTAATCGGCCGCGCGGGCCGGCTTGGCGGCATACCAGATGCGGCTGTCTTGTTCCTGGGCGAAATCGGCGGACATCGGCGCGGCCGTGAACAGCACCAGCGGGATATGCGCCAGTTGCTGGTAGATGCACAGGGTGCGCAGCAATTCATACCCTTCGGTGCCGGTAAAGCTGCGCGGATCCAGCAGGATCAGGGCCGGCAGCTCCTTGCTGCGGCACAGCGCCTTGGTCAGCAGCGAAGAATTGGCCAGTTCGGCATCGTCGAACCATTCGAACTGGCAGGGCAACTGGCTGCGCCAGACGGCGAAGCGGGCGGTTTCGATGGCGTCCAGGTCGGCATCGACGACGAGTACGCTGGGCAGGTGATGGGTCAGGGACATGGCAGCCTCCTTGCTGGTATGGAGGCATCTTAGGGGAGAGGCTGCGGGCAGGGTATCAGGGGCTTCCTGATGGGCTGCGCAGGTGTTGCCGGCAGCCCCGGTGCGGATCGAAATCAGGCGCTTTCGCGGGCGCTGCTTTCGAATTGCCTGGCGTATTCGGCACGGCGCGCCTGGTCCGATTCGATCAGCAGGCGATAGCGGGTTTCCGATACGCGCTGCTGCAGCACCGCGGCATAGCGCTCGCGCTGCAGCCACTCAATGATGATCGAGGCGGTGGCGACGATGACCATGTAGACCAGGATCAGGAAGATGTCCTTGTCGTTGAGCCCGTCCATCGTGTAATACGGCTTGCGGAAGAAGAACATGGCCGTGGGGATGCTGATGGCCAGCAGGCCCAGGGAATACAGATAGCCGAACAGATAGCTCATCACGATGCAATTGACGGCAAAAAACAGCATCGACAGCGATTCCTCGACAAAAGGCGCCAGCGCATAGCGCAGCCCGAAGGCGGCGACGAAGCCGAACGTACTGACGTACAACGGCCTGAAGCCCTGCGGGCGCCAGCTTTTGGCGTTCTTGAGTCGGATCAGGCTCATGATGGTCTTGGAGTGGGGGCGCGTCGTATCCATCTTGGTTCACATTGCACGGTGGTGCAATGGGCTCATGTTAAGAATGCTGTCTGTCAAAAGACTTACTGGCGGCCAAATTGCCGGGCTGCGTTGTATCTTCACATCAAGTCAGTGCCGTCTGTCCTTCAGCGGCGAGGCATGGGCGAGATACTTGCGCTTCATCTCGTTGCCGTGGATCTCGATGCTGCGCTTGATGAACATCACGGTTTCGTTGGTGACGATTTCACGTTCATTGTCGACGGTGATGATGTGATAACAGTCGCCCAGCCAGATCACCTTGCGTACCTCGGCGTTGATCTGTTGCAGGATCAGCTCGGCATTGCGCGGCGATGCGGTTTCATCGTCGATGGAGTGAATGATCAGGGTATCGGTGCGGACCAGGGGCAGGGATTTGCGCACGAAAGCGATCATGCGCAGGGCGGCGCGCAGGTGGCGTGCCGGGATGGCAGCGGCACCGACGGCGGCCACGCCATCCTTTTCCAGTGCGGCGGCCACACGGCGGCGCATCTCGTAATTCTTGATGCCGTAGGGTTCGCTTTCCTTGTAGGACCAGTTGCGCACGCCCATGTCATAGACCACGGTCAGCATTTTCCAGTACCAGGGCACTGACCAGCCATCGTATTGCAGCACCGGCGAGAGCAGCACCACCGACAGCAGTTCCTTGCTGCGCGCCGCCACGGCCAGCGCCAGCGTCGCGCCCATGGACAGGCCGCACAACGAGACGGTACGGAATTCTTCCTTCAGGCGCGCCACCCGGCTTTCGACCACGGCGCACCAGTCTTCCCAATTGGGCGAGACGCGCGGATTGGTCAGGGCAGCGGAATAGTTGTCGATGTTGAGCGGGATGACGGTACAGCCAGCCTTCTTCAGCTGCTTGGGGATGGACCCCATTTCCAGCTGCGAACCGCACAGGCCGTGCAGGAGGATGACCGCATGCTCCTTGTGCGGGCCGCCGTGTCGCTCTTCAGGCTGAGGTTGCTCGACAGGCTCGGCCGCTGTGCTGGCCGGGCTGCTGGTATCGGTGGATGACAGTGAGTCCATAAATCTTCAAACGCTTTTCGCGCCCCGTGGGCGCCGCCCGGCGAATTCTTCGCCCCCCGTTCAGTACGAGTAAGCGGGTCGACGCTTCAGCGTTCTGTTTCCCGACTACCAACTCCGCTGCCGTCCAGGCGGATGACTTTTCGCGAAAGTCTAACTGCCTCGTTGAAATGTTGCCAGCGTTTATCAATTGCCTTCCCGGAAACGCCGGGTGACGGTGGCCTGGCATGCCATCCGGCAGGAAAATGACAATCTGATGTCAGGATAACGTTGTAAAGACGCAATTGGTGCACAAATCTTCATATCCAGCACCAAAAGACAAATACCGGGCGGTTAAACGACAACAAAGACGACAACAAAGAAAAAGCCCTTCGAGGCGGCTCGAAGGGCTTGATATCCGCGCCCGGAGACCGGGCGAAGGGGCTGTCGGACTTAGCCGCGGCCTTCCAGGCGGCCATTGACCACGCGCACCTGGTCGCCGACACGCCAGTTTTCGCTGGTTTGCGGGAAGCTGCGGGTCTTGCCGTTGTCCATGCGCACGTCGACGACGTAGCTGGTGGTGGAGCGCACGTTCTTTTCCACTTCGTTGCCGGCGTAACCGCCGCCGACGGCACCGGCAATGGTGGCCAGTGTACGGCCGGTACCACCACCGATCTGGTTGCCCAGCAGGCCGCCGACCACCGCGCCGCCAGCAATACCCACACCGCTGGTCGGGACGCTGTGGCGCACGGTACGCACGCCGATCACTTCACCGCAGCTGCTGCAGACGGCCGAGGCGCGCTGGGCCACGGGTGCTGCTGCCTGGGCCGGGTAGGCGCCCTGTTGCGGCTGGTAAGAGGTGGATTGCGGAGCTTGTTGCTGCACCAGCGGTTGCTGGCCCTGGGCGGCTTGGCCCGGCTGGCCGGCTTGCTCCATGGCCGCGACCTGCTGCGGCGAATTGGCGCTCTTGGAGCTGGGCAGCAGACCCGTCATCGCGGCCACGCCGATCAGGCTGACCAGAATCACGGCCACCGAGGCACCGGCGACCAGCGGATGAATCCGGCCCGACGAAGCAGGTGCGGAAGGCTGGCTCACGGCGTTGTTGCTTGCGTTCAGGTTTTGCGGGGTATTGGTATTGGCATTGGTTTCCATGATGACCTCTCTAGTTGTTCTGTTGTCGTTGATGAGTGGATGACTGGATTATGGAGTGGTCATGGGCCAAAAAAAATCCCGATTCTGTGTCAGTTGTAAGGACTTGTAATCCTGCAACAGACGGGCTGGACACGGGTTTGCGGCAAGACAACGCTGCTCTGCAGCAATCGAAGGGCGTGTCAGGCGGGAAGGGAAGGTCGTGCAGGGAGGATGGGGTTCCGCATCCCGGGCGGGATGCGGAGGCAGCAAGGCTGGATGCGCCAACACGGGAGCGGCAGCGCCGTCCCGCGTACGACGATCAGTCTTCGCGGCGCAGGTGCGGGAACAGGATCACGTCGCGGATGTTGGGCGAGTCGGTGATCAGCATCATGAGACGGTCGATGCCGATGCCGCAGCCACCGGCCGGCGGCATGCCGTATTCCAGGGCACGGATGTAGTCGGCGTCGTAGTACATGGCTTCCTCATCGCCAGCGTCCTTGGCGGCCACTTGCGCCTGGAAGCGGGCGGCCTGGTCCTCTGCATCATTCAACTCGGAGAAGCCGTTGGCGATCTCGCGGCCGGTGATGAACAGCTCGAAGCGCTCGGTGATGCCGGCGACCGTGTCGGAAGCGCGCGCCAGCGGCGAGACCTCGACCGGGTAATCGATGATGTAGGTCGGGTTCCACAGCTGCGATTCGGCCGTTTCTTCGAACAGCGCCAGTTGCAGCGCGCCGATGCCGGCACCGGCCAGCGGGGCTTGGTCGGTCTTGACGCCGAACTTCTTGAGTTCAGTGCGCAGGAAGTCGATGTCGGCCAGTTGCGCTTCGGTGTAGTTCGGAGCGTACTTCAGGATCGCGCCGGTGATGGTCAGGCGGTCGAAGGGCTTGGACAGGTCCAGCTCGCGGCCCTGATAGGTCAGCACGGCGGTGCCGTGGGCGTCGATGGCGGCCTGGCGGATCACCTGTTCGGTGAAGCCCATCAGCCACTGGTAATCCACGTAGGCAGCGTAGAACTCCATCATCGTGAATTCGGGATTGTGACGCGGCGAGACACCTTCGTTGCGGAAGTTGCGGTTGACCTCGAAGACGCGCTCGAAACCGCCCACCACCAGGCGCTTCAGGTACAGCTCGGGGGCGATGCGCATGAACATCTGCATGTCCAGCGCATTGTGGTGGGTGATGAAGGGCTTGGCCGCCGCGCCGCCCGGGATCGGGTGCAGCATCGGGGTTTCCACTTCCATGAAACCGTTGGTTTCCATGAAGCGGCGGATCGACGACATCGCTGTAGTACGCGCCTTGAAGGTGCGGCGCGTCTCTTCGCTCATGATCAGGTCGACATAGCGCTGGCGGTACTTCATTTCCTGGTCGGCCAGGCCGTGGAACTTGTCCGGCAGAGGGCGCAGCGACTTGGTGATCAGCTTTAACTTGGTGACCTTGATGGACAGCTCGCCGGTCTTGGTCTTGAAGAGGGTGCCTTCAGCGCCCAGGATATCGCCCAGGTCATAGTGCTTGAAGGCGGCCATGGCTTCTTCGCCGGTGACGTCGCGGGTCACGTAGAGCTGGATGCGGCCATCGGCGCGCGCGCCCGAGGCGTCCTGCAGGGTGGCGAAGGCCGCCTTGCCCATGACACGCTTCAACATCATGCGGCCCGCCACGGTCACCTGGACCGGTTCGGCTTCCAGCACTTCATTCTCCAGGCCATCGTACTTGGCGTGCAGGTCGGCGGCATTGTTGGCCGGGCGGAAATCGTTGGGGAAGGCGACGCCCTGCTCGCGGATGGCGGCCAGCTTGGCGCGGCGCTCGGCGATGATGCTGTTCTCGTCGGCTGCCGGCTGGGCGGCGGGGGTGTTTTGCGTGGTCATGGTTGGAATTCTTGAAGGTTGAACGGTCGGATCAGCCAGAGCAGGCCGCGCAGCAAGGCCGCGCGGCCACCGGGATCAGACGCCCTGTTTCAGCGAGGCCGCGATGAAATCGTCGATGTCGCCATCGAGGACGGCCTTGGTATTGCCGGTTTCGAAGTTGGTGCGCAGGTCCTTGATGCGGGACTGGTCCAGCACGTAGGAGCGGATCTGGTGGCCCCAGCCGACGTCGGTCTTGGAGTCTTCCAGCTTCTGCTGCTCGCTCATGCGCTTGCGCAGTTCCAGTTCGAACAGCTTGGCGCGCAGCATGTCCCAGGCCTCGGCCCGGTTGCGGTGCTGGCTGCGGTCGTTCTGGCATTGCACGACGATGCCCGTCGGGGCGTGCGTCAGGCGCACGGCGGAGTCGGTCTTGTTGATGTGCTGGCCACCCGCGCCGGAGGCACGGTAGGTGTCCACCCGCACATCAGCCGGGTTGATCTCGATCTCGAAGGATTCATCCACTTCGGGGTAGACGAACAGGCTCGAGAAGGACGTATGGCGGCCATTGGACGAGTCGAACGGCGACTTGCGCACCAGGCGGTGCACACCCGTTTCGGTGCGCAGGAAGCCATAGGCGTATTCGCCCTCGACCTTGATGGTGGCGGTCTTGATGCCGGCCACTTCACCGTCGGACTGTTCCAGGATTTCGGCCTTGAAGCCCTTGCGCTCGCAGTAGCGCAGGTATTGGCGCAGCAGCATGGAAGCCCAGTCCTGGGCTTCGGTACCGCCGGCACCGGCCTGGATGTCGATGAAGCAGTTGTTGGCGTCCATGGGGCCGCTGAACATGCGGCGGAATTCCATGTCTTCGACCAGCTTCTTCAGGGTCTCGGCATCGGCTTCGATGGCGACGATGGTGTCCTCGTCCTTTTCCTCGCGGGCCATCTCGAAGAGGTCGCGCGCATCCGCCAACTCGCTGTCGATCTTGATGAGGGTGTGGACGATCGCTTCCAGCGATTTCTTTTCCTTGCCGAGGTCCTGGGCCCGCTTCTGGTCGTTCCAGACGTTGGGGTCTTCCAGTTCGGCGTTGACTTGTTCGAGTTTCTCCGACTTCACATCGAAGTCAAAGATACCTCCGAAGCTCGGTGGCACGGGTGGCCAGATCATCGAGCAAGGATTGGAGGGAATTGAGGCGTTCTGCTTCCATGATGGTTTCTTTTGCGATCAAACCTCGAATTATACAAGAGGAGGAGGGCAGTTTCACCCCCGTCACGCGCCTGTCATTTTCCGCCGCTACCATCGGCGCGCTTGTTTGACTGACAAAATACTGACGGGTGCGTCCGCCGCTGCCCGACATCTGCTAGCCACTACCGGAGAATCCTCGATGAGACAGCCTGCCCCCACCGCCACTCCCGCCGTCGCCGACCAGCCGCAAGCCGGCCGCCGCAACCTGCTCAAGGCCCTGGGCGCTGCGCCCCTGCTGCCGCTGGCGGGCGGCCTGTCGGCCTCGGCCCTGCTGGCCGCCTGCGCCACCCCGGGTGCGGGCAAGCCCTTCGCCTCGGCGCGTTTCACCGGCATGCCGGCCCCGACCCTGGACAACCCGGCCGCCATGGCCGCCACCACCGTCGGCTCGGCCCTGGAAGTGACTTTTGCAGATGGCAGCAAGCAGAGCTACAAGCTGGCCTATCAGCCTTTCTTCATGACCGGCGACATGGTCCCGAACGGCAAGGGCGGCAGCATCCTCGCCGGCGGCTACCTGGACATCAACAACCAGCCCATCATCGACCGCTCGGTTGCGGGCCGGGAGCGCCAGTTCTATTCCGACTGCCCGGACGGCTCTTCGCTGCTGACCGTGGCCGGTGCCAAGGTGCCGGGCGTGAAGGGCAATGCGGTATTTGCCGTGGTGCAATTCGAATACACCACGCGCGACCAGAAGCAGGCGGCCATGTACGGCCAGCTGCCGTCGCCCATCGCCGTGCTGACCCTGGACCAGGATCCTTCGTCGGGCAAGCTCTCGCTGGTGCAGTACCACAATGTTGATACCTCCCAGGTCAACGGCCTGTGGATCACTTGCGGTGCCAGCCTGTCGCCCTGGAATACGCACCTGTCGTCGGAAGAATATGAACCGGACGCCTCTGCCATCGCCTCCAATCCGCAATTCAAGGCCTTCAGCAAGAACCTGTATGGCGACGAGAACCGCGCCAATCCCTATCACTACGGCCACCTGCCGGAAGTGACCGTCAACCCGGACGGCACCGGTTCCATCAAGAAGCACTATTGCCTGGGCCGCATCTCGCACGAGCTGGTACAGGTCATGCCGGACCAGCGTACCGTGCTGATGGGCGACGATGCCACCAACGGCGGCCTGTTCATGTTCATCGCCGACCGCGCCGCTGACCTGTCCGCGGGCACGCTCTATGTGGCGCGCTGGGAGCAGGTCTCGGGCGTTGGTCCGGGGGCCGGCAAGCTGTCCTGGGTACGCCTGGGCAGCGCCACCAGTGCCGAAATCAAGGCCATGGCGGACCGCTACAAGTCCTCCGACATCATGGACATCCGCACTACCGATCCGGCTGACGGTTCCTTCTCCAAGATCCCGTTCAACGGCAAGTTCAACTGGGTGCGCGTCAAGCCCGGCATGCAGAAGGCCGCCGCCTTCCTGGAAACCCACCGCTACGCGGCACTGGCCGGTGGCAGCCTGGGCTTCACCAAGATGGAAGGCACCACCGTCAATGCTCGCGACAAGATCGCCTATTCGGCCATGTCCTATGTGCAGACCTCGATGCTCAACGGCTCCGGCCACATCAAGGTCGAAGGCCCCAAGGCTGGCGCCGTGTATGCCCTGAACCTGCGCGGTGGCCAGCGCGATGCCGGTGGCAATGCCATCGACAGTGAATGGGTGGCCATCGACATGGCCCCGCCGGCCGCCCTGGTGGGCGTGGACCTGAAGACCCCGGATGCCTTGGGCAACCTGGCCGACCAGGAACACATCGCCAATCCGGACAACATCAAGTTCTCCGAAAAGCTGCGCACCTTGTTCATCGGTGAAGACAGCGGCATGCACGTCAACAACTTCCTGTGGGCCTACAACGTCGATACCAAGGCGCTCACCCGCGTGCTGTCCTGCCCGGCGGGCGCTGAATCGACCGGCCTGCATGCGGTGGACGAGATCAACGGCTGGACCTACGTGATGAGCAACTTCCAGCACGCCGGCGATTGGGAGAAAGGCTTGCACGACAAGGTCAAGGACACCCTCGATCCTCTCGTGCGCGCCAACTTCAAGGACCGCTTCGGTGCCACGGTAGGCTACCTGACCGGTTTGCCGCAGACCGGCAAGGCCTGAGGTGAAGTAAAAGGCTTCAGTCTGAAGGGGGCGGACGGAACGCATTCTGCTAGGATCAGTCTTAGGGCCTGTTCACACTTAATCTGCGAGATGCGTTGCCCCCAGAAGGCGGGGTGGCAAGGCGCGCGTCAGGGCTGGTGGTGGTGCCACCAGCCCTGACGTGCAACGCGGCCAGCGCGCCTTCTGGGGGGCAACCCTCCGGGAGAGGTCGCAGATTAAGTGTGAACAGGCCCTTCGCTCGTTTCGTCCCGCCCGCCGATGACCAGAAAGCTGTTCTCCCTTCTGCCTCTGTCCTTGCTGTGCGCCACCCTGTTGGGCGGCTGCGCCTCGCCCCCCCGCGCCGCATGGTGAAGTCAAGGGCGCCGAGGCCAGTTCACGCGAGATGGGACAATCCGACAGCAACCGTGTGGCCACCCTGGCCATGCGCGCCAATCTCGATAGCCTGTACCTGCTGATGTCCAAGCTGTATCGGCGCAATCCGGCCGAGTGGAAGAAAACCGCTGGCAGCCGCGACGAGGCCGAGAAAAAGGTCAAACAAGCCATCGAGCAGCGCCAGGCCTGGCCCGAATTGCAGGGCAAGCGCGACATCCAGGCCATGACGCTGGCTTTGTCACCGGAGTTCAAGGGGGATCGGGTCGCGGCTTTCATCGATGCCACTGCCGACATGATCATCGTCGCGCATGGCAACAAGATCGAATTCTTCCTGGTCGACGGGCTCGACGCCCAGCATCTCTACAATGCCGCGCGCAATGTGGAAATCGCCGCCTGGATTCTCTCCAGCCGCAGGAACGCCACCGGTGCGCCGCTGCTGCTGTCCGACGAGATCGGCAGCGAGGCACGCAACCTGAGTTTTGAACGGGAATTCGGCAAGATCGTCGGCCGTCTCGACCTGATGGCCGAATTCATGACCGAGCGCTATCGCCGCGCCGGCATCAGCTATGTGCAGAACCTGCTGGGCGGGTCATTCCTGCAGTTCCTCCCGGTGCGCTGAGTTCTCCTGGCACTCCCGGCCAAGCCGGTGCAATCACGTAGCAACCGCGGCCATTGCCCTTGGCGGCATACATGGCCTTGTCAGCGGCCTGCAGCAGGCTGTCGGCGTCACAGCTGCCATCACACACGGCGATGCCCACTGATACGCCCAGCTGGTACTCGCCCTGCGCCAGGTGCAGTGGTTCGGAGACCACCCGGATGCATTTTTCGGCCAGTACCTGCGCGCCGTTTTCATAGGGCTGGCCGAGGTCGGTGATGAGCAGCACGAATTCATCCCCGCCCACACGCGCCAGCGTGTCGCCGTGGCGGGCCACCTGGCGCAGCCGCCGCGTGACTTCCTGCAGCACCTGGTCACCGGCCTTGTGGCCGAGGGTATCGTTGATCGGCTTGAAGCCATCCAGGTCGAGGAACAGCAGCGCCACCCCATTGCGTTCGCGGCAGGCGTGAGTGAGTGCGGCTTCCATGCGTTCGGCCAGCATCATGCGGTTGGGCAGGCCGGTGAGTACATCGTGATGCGCCTGGTGCTGCAATTCCGCTTGGTGCAGCTTGAGGCGCGACAGCAAGCCGTTGAAGGCCATGGTCAGGTGGCCGACTTCATCGCGCCGTTCCACTGGCAGCGGCGACAAGGGCAGTTCGCCGCGCGTCATGCGGTCAGCCAGCGCGGCGGCGCGGCGCAGGGGACGGAAGAACCACAAGTAGGCCAGCGTCACCAGCAGGATCACCATCGCTCCCTGGATCAGCCCGCCGCGTCCGATCAGCGCGCGTGTACGCTCCACCGTCGGCAGGGCGTCGGCCAGCGGCAGCGTCACGGCCACCAGCCAGCTGGTACCGGGGATCGACGCGAAAGCCTTGATTTCATTGATGCCATTGGCGGCCAGGCCGACGCCATTGCCGCGGAAACCCTGTTGCAGGGCACGGTCCATCAGCAGGTCCTTGCCGACCGGGGGCAACTGGCTGTAGACCAGGGCTTCGTCACTGGAGGCGATGATCAAGCGCTGGCTCGGTGAAATCAGCAGGAAGCTGCCGGTCGGCCCCAGCCGGGCCCGTTGCAGATGGTCAAGGAAGCCCGGGGCATTGAGTTCGGTGCTCCCCCCCAGTACGCCGACGATCTGGCCCTGGGCATTGCGCAGCGGGGTGAGCATGGCGATGATGGGTTTGCCGCTGGCCGGGCTGACCAGGGGCGGGCAGATTACGGTCGCCCCTTGCAGCACCCTTTCGAAATCAGTGTACTGGGTCAGGGAGAGGGCGCGGCGCCCATTGAGCGTGGGGTAGTCGACCACGATGAGCCCATTGGCATCGGCCACGAACAGGCCCTGGGCAAACAGCGGCTGCAGCTCCTGGTGGTCCTGCAGCCAGGCGCGGATGGCGGTACGGTCGCCCAGCATCGGCGAGGGCATGTGCTGCGCCAGGCGCTCCAGATAGCGCGCACGTTCCTGCACGCGGTAGCCGATGTCTTCGGCCAGATAGCTGGCGATGGTGCTTTGCTGGTCGGCGGCGACCTGGGCCTGCTCCTTTTCGAGAAAGCCGATCAGGATGTGATAGCGCAGGAGCGCGCTGCCCACGATCAGCAGGAGGCCGAAGAGGACGAGACGAGTCACCAGGCTGCAATGGATGCGCTTGAGCTTCATTCAGGGGTTTGCTGTTGTTGTTATTCCTCGGAGCGCCCGTGTTGTCCACTTCCCTCAAATCGATTCGGAAGTCGCTCCAAGCCAACATTGTGCCACTGCAACGTTGCGATTGTTGGCTTTTTTTACGCTTGTTTCCATGCCGCAATCCTTGTCTGGCGCGGGTTCGCGGCCAGACAAGGGTGTGATGATCCGTCAGTTTTCCAGCAGGAAGCGGCTGTGTCCGATCAGGCCGGCTCAGCGTGCTCCACCATCAGCTGCACCGTGGTTTTGCCGTTGTACTCATTGGCATCGAGCCGGAAGGCAACCTGGGCGTGATCGGGCAGGGCATCGGTATGGCCGAACCAGATGGCATCGTACTTGCGGCCCCCCTTTTCCAGCTGCAGCTTGAGGTGCTTTTCCTTCAGGATGCGCTGGCTGAGTACGCGGAAATGGTCGCAGAACACCGGCGGGGCGAAGCCCTGGCCCCAGACCTGCTGATCCATCAGGGTGATGAATTCGACCGAGTAATAGCTGTCCTCCAGTTCACCATCAGTCTCGATGACACGTTCCAGCTGGTTCTGCGTGAGCCAGTCGCGGCCGACCGCCTCAAAGGCCTGGGAGAAGGCATCGAAGGCGTCGGCATGGATGGTCAATCCGGCCGCCATGGCGTGGCCGCCGAACTTGGTCATCACCGAAGGCGCGTGCTTGGATACCAGGTCCAGCGCGTCGCGCAGGTGGAAGCCGGCAATCGAGCGGCCCGAGCCCTTGATGAAACCTTCATCGCCGGGCGCGAAGGTGATCGTGGGGCGGTAGAACTTGTCTTTCAGGCGCGAGGCCACGATGCCGATCACGCCTTGGTGCCAGGAGGGATCAAAGATGGCGATGGTACGGCGGTCGGCCGGATTGAAATCGTCCAGCAGCAGCAGGGCGGTGTCCTGCATGCCGGCCTCGATGTCGCGCCGTTCGCGGTTAATGGCATCGAGTTGCTGGGCGATGGCCCAGGCCCGGCCTTCGTCATCGGTAGTGAGGCATTCGATGCCCAGCGACATGTCGGCCAGGCGGCCGGCTGCGTTCAGGCGCGGGCCCACGGCAAAGCCGAGGTCGAACGGGGTGGCGCGGCGGGCTTCACGGCCGGCGGCGCGGAACAGGGCGGCGATGCCGGGATGCATCTTGCCGCTGCGCATGCGCTTCAAGCCTTGGGCCACCAGGATGCGGTTGTTGGCATCGAGCTTGACCACGTCGGCCACCGTGCCCAAGGCCACCAGGTCCAGCAGGCTGTCCAGGCGCGGCTGGGTCTGGGCATCGAACAGGCCGCGCTTGCGCATCTCGGCGCGCAAGGCCAGCAGCACGTAGAACATCACCCCCACGCCCGCCAGGTTCTTGCTGGGGAAGCCGCACTGCGGCTGGTTGGGGTTGACGATCACGCGTGCGTCCGGCAGGGCGTCGCCCGGCAGGTGGTGGTCGGTCACGACGACGTCGATGCCGCGCCGCTTGGCTTCGGCCACGCCGTCGATGCTGGCGATGCCGTTGTCGACGGTGACGATGATGTCGGGATTCTTCTCGCGCACGGTCAGTTCGACGATCTCGGGTGTGAGGCCATAACCGTATTCGAAGCGGTTGGGCACGATGTAGTCCACCTGCGCGCCCAGCAGGCGCAGGCCGCGCAGGCCGACGGCACAGGCGGTAGCACCGTCGCAGTCGTAGTCGGCGACGATGACCAGCTTCTTGCGCTCGGCGATGGCGTCGGCCAGGTAAATGGCGGCCGCCTCGATATGCAGCAAGCCGGAAGGCGCAATCAGGGCATTGAGCTCGCTGGCCAGTTCGCGCGCAGTGGACAGCCCGCGCGCCGCGTAGACCCGCGCCAGCACCGGATGCACGCCTTCGGCGATCAGTTGCTCGGCTTGGGAGATGTCATAGGAACGGGTGGTGACGCGAATCATGCCGACAGCCCCGCCAGTGAAGCTTTACGCCAGAACCGGCGCAGTGCGCCGCGCGTGACCGCCACTTCCTGGCTGCGGTCAGCGCCGGTCAGGATCAGGTTCAGCGATTCCAGGCTGCCGGCCTTGAGCGACACCAGCAAGGGCGCCAGCCAGTCGCGGTCCAGGTGTTCCAGATGCTGCAGCCACAGGCCCCATTCCTCGGCCAGTGCCGCTTCGGCCAGCGCATCCAGTACCAGCAGGCGATGGCCACTGCCTTGGGCCACTTGGGCCGCACCACCGTCGGCGCGCTCTTCGCCGAAGGCGCGCAGCCAGCCGCGCAGGCCGAAGCGGGCGGCGTAAGTGGCGTCGGCGCGTACGCCAGCATCGGCTCCACCCCAGATCCAGATCGAATTGATGGCCTTCTGGCCGCGCATTTCGCGCTGTTCATTGAGCGACTCGGCAAACCACTGCATCTGCACTTCGTTCTGCAGCTTGCGCCAGGTCAGTTCGCCCGGTCCTTCCGGCATCCAGATGTCGACGTTGCGCCCGCTCGCGGCCGAGGGCGTGGAGGTGCGCAGCCCGGCCCAGGCGTCGGCCCGGATGAACCAGGTGCGGGCATCGCCATAGACCAGCTCATGGCCGATCTCGGTGAACAGGGGCAGGGCGGCGGCAAACAGGCGGCGCGATTCGTCCTCTTCCAACTGCAGCTGGCCGATGTCGGTCAGCACCAGGTGGTCACGCGCCACGTGGATGTGGGCCGGATGCAGCACGAACCAGTGACCGGCCGCAGGCGTGTGACCCAGGCGCTGCATCAGCGCGCTGGCGGCGGCGGGGCTGGAATCCTGGGGCGCGGGCGGCAGGCCGAAGCGCCGGGCCAGCCAGTGCTCATGCGGCAGGGCGCGCGAAAACGGGTCATGCGCCAGGCGTGGCGCAGCCTTGCCACGGCCCAGCAGCATGGCCAGGGCCGGTGCCTGGCTCTGCCGCAACAGGTCGCGCGCCAGTTCAGCCGGGGGCAGGGCAAAGGGAATGAGGATGTCGAGTTGATTCATGGGGCGCTATTTTAGCGGCTGGCGCGCCGCTTGGCCCCGGTTGCCTGAACAAGGCTTCACTTCAAAGCGGGGTCAGCCATTGTTCCAGGCCTTTTTTGCACGCTGGCGCACCAGCATGCGCACGCTGTCGGGCATGGGCGTGCGCGCGCCATTGGTCTCGGCCGAGAGCCACAGGCTGTCTTCGAAGAAGGGCAGCATGCGCGGCGTGATGAAGCGGCTGCGGATGCCGTTGACGTGGCGGTCGCCCTGCGCGGTCTGCTGGGTGATGTAGAAACGCTGCGGCACCACCAGGTGCAGATACTCCTTCGCACGCGTCATGGCCACGTACAGCAGGCGCCGCTCCTCGGCGATCTCGGCCTCGCTGCCGGTGGCCAGGTCCGACGGGATGCAGCCATCGACCACATTGAGCACGTGGACCGAGCGCCATTCCTGGCCCTTGGCGGAGTGGATGGTGGAGAGCGTCAGGTAATCCTCGTCGCGGTAGGGCGGAGCGGAGAAGTCGCTGCTGGCTTCGGGCGGATCCAGCGTCAGTTCGGTCAGGAATTTCTCGCGCGAGGCATAGCCATTGGCCAGCGCGGTCAGTTGCTCGATGTCGGCAGCGCGGGCGTCGGCGTCTTCATAGCGCTGCTCCAGGTGCGGCAGATACCAGTCGCGCGCGGCCTGGATGTCGGTCGGCCAGCTGGCACTGGCGCGGCGCATCAGGTCGTAGGTGTCGGCAAAGTCCTGCCATTGCAGGGCGATACTGGCGGGTGCGCCGAAGTTCAGCAGCGCATCGGCCGGGTCGCTGGCGGCGGCCATGAGGTCCAGTACCTTCCTGGCCGTAGCGGGACCGACCCCGGGAATCAGTTGCAGCGCCCGGAAGCCCGCCATGCGCCCGCTGGGATTGTGCGCCAGGCGCAGCAGCGAGAGCAGGTCCTTGATGTGGGTGCTTTCCAGGAATTTGAGTCCGCCGAACTTCACGAAGGGGATGTTGCGCCGGACCAGCTCCAGTTCCAACGCCGCGCTGTGGGTGGCGGTACGAAACAGCACCGCCTGGGATTTCAGGGTGAGCCCTTCTTCACGATGCGCCAGGATGCGGTTGGCGACCCAGCGCGCCTGTTCGGCCTCATCCGGGATGACCACCAGTTGCGGCTTCTGTGAGGACGGCTTGTCGCTCCAGAGCTGCTTGACGTGCCGTTCCGGCGCATCGGCGATGACGGCGTTGGAGGCCTGCAGGATGGGCTGCGTGGAGCGGTAATTCTGTTCCAGCGTCAACAGCCGCGCCGGCTGGGTGAACAGCTCGGGAAAATCGAGGATGTTGCGCACCGTCGCGCCCCGGAAGGAATAGATGGACTGGGCATCGTCACCCACGGCGGTCACGCCGGCGCCATCGGGCTTCATTCGTTGCAGGATCTCGGCTTGCAGGCGGTTGGTGTCCTGGTATTCATCCACCAGCACATGATCGAAGCGCGCCCCGACCGATTGCGCAATCTCGTGGTCGGATAGCATGTCGGCCCAGAACAGCAGCAGGTCGTCGTAATCGAGCACGTGCTGTGCTTCCTTGGCCTCGACATAACGGGTAAAAAGTTCGCCCAGCAGCCTCTCCCATTCCCGGCACCAGGGGAATTGTGTCTGCAGCACGGTGCCCAGGTCTTGCCGGGTATTGACCGCACGTGAATAAATCGACAGGCAAGTGCCCTTCAGCGGAAAACGCTTGTCGGTAGAGGACAGCCCCATCTCGTGGCGCAGCAGTCCGATCAGGTCTTCGGAATCGCCGCGATCCTGGATGGTGAAGTCTTCTTCCAGGCCGATGACGGCCGCGTACTCGCGCAACAGCCGCGCGCCGATGGCGTGGAAGGTGCCTGACCAGGGCAGTTGCGGCGGGCTGTCGGTGGCCGCCAGCCCCAGCACCTGGCGGATCACCTGGCCCACGCGCCGGCCCATGTCGGCCGCCGCCCGGCGCGAGAAGGTCAGCAGCAGGATGCGTTGCGGGTCGGCCCCGTCGAGGATCAGCCTGGCCACCCGGTGCGCCAGGGTATTGGTCTTGCCCGAACCGGCACCGGCCACGATGAGCAGCGGCGGCTGCTGTGCTGCTGGCAAGGCGCTGCCATGCTCGACCGCCTCGCGCTGCTGTGCGTTCAGGCGCGCAAACGGGTCGCGCTCGCCGGTGGGCGGGCTGCTGGTGTCGGGGACGTCCTGGGCGAGTTCGGGTGGCATGGTGCGGGGAAATTCATATCGGCGATGGCTGGGCAAGGAGGTACTGTATATATAACCAGTCCCGGATGCAACATCAGGCACATCCACTATATGAAACATCTTGGCGCGAACCTCTGCGGTAGAAGTGAATCTACAGGCTTCACGGCAGACGACCGACGGGTCCGGCGCGAGTATGGAGCAGACGGCCAGGGATGGGCCATGACTGCAAACTGTGGCAAACTTCGCGCTTTGTCTTCGCCCGTGTTGGCGTGCGGCCAGAGGATTGCGTCCCGGAACCGGGAGGCGAGGCCACTGGCAGCACATTGTGCAGGCCCTCTCCCGGAGCAATTTTGAGTCTGATTAAAAACCTGCCGTTCGAATGGCTGGTCGGCATCCGCTACACGCGGGCCGGCAAGCGCAGCGGCCGCAACAGTTTCATTTCCTTCATTTCCCTCATTTCCATGGCCGGCATCGCGCTGGGCGTGGCTGCCCTGATCGTGGTGCTGTCGGTCATGAATGGTTTCCAGAAGGAAGTGCGTGACCGCATGCTTTCCGTGCTGGCCCACATCGAAGTCTTCGATGCCTCCGGCTCCATGAAGGACTGGCAGGCGGTGGCCAAGCAGACCTTCCAGAACCCCGAGGTGCTGGGCGCTGCGCCCTATGTATCAGGCCAGGCCATGATGACGCGTGACGACAACCTGCGCGGAGTGCTGGTGCGCGGCGTGCTGCCCGAGGAAGAGCCCAAGGTCTCGGACGTGGCCAAGCAGGTCAAGCAGGGCAGTTTCGATTCTCTGAAACCCGGCGAATTCAACATCGTGATCGGCGGTGAGCTGGCGCGCGGCATGCGCGTGGGCCTGGGCGACAAGGTCACGGTGATCGTGCCGCAAGGGCAGGTGACCCCGGCCGGGGTCTTGCCGCGCCTGAAGCAATTCACGGTGACCGGGATCTTCGAGGCCGGCCATTATGAATTCGATTCGTCGCTGGCCTTCATCCAGCTGCAGGATGCCGAAACCCTGTTCCGTATGGATGCCCCCACCGGCGTGCGCCTGCGCATCCGCGACATGCTGCAGGCCCCGGAAGTGACCCAGCAGCTGGCGCGCACCCTGAGCGGCGACCTGTACCTGCGCGACTGGTCGCAGCAGAACAGCAACTGGTTCGCGGCCGTCAAGACTGAAAAGCGCATGATGTTCATCATCCTCGCGTTGATCATCGCCGTGGCGGCCTTCAATCTGGTGTCCACGCTGGTGATGACGGTCACCGACAAGCAGGCTGACATCGCCATCCTGCGCACGCTGGGGGCCTCTCCCGCCTCCATCATGAAGATTTTTGTGATTCAGGGGGCCCTGGTGGGCCTGGTCGGTACGGCCATCGGCGTCGGCCTGGGAGTGGTGGTGGCACTCAATATCGACGTGCTGGTACCGGCCATCGAGCGGGCTTTCCACGTGCAGTTCCTGCCCAAGAGCATTTACGTGATTTCTGAATTGCCATCCGAACTGATCTGGTCGGACGTCTATACCATCGGCGGTCTGGCCGTGGTGCTGGCCTTCCTGGCTACCTTGTATCCGAGCTGGGCAGCGGCCCGTGTCAAACCGGCGGAGGCGCTGCGCTATGAATAACAACGATCCGATCAAGAATCGCCAGGCCGTGCTGTCGTCGCGCGGCCTGGGCAAGACCTTCACTCAGGGCAAGTATTCGGTGAAGGTATTGGGCAATGTCGATATCGACGTCTACCATGGTGAACAAGTCGCCATCGTCGGTGCCTCGGGCTCCGGCAAGTCGACTTTGCTGCACCTGCTGGGCGGGCTCGATACGCCCAGCACCGGCACCGTCAGCCTGTTGGGCAAGGATTTCGCCAGCCTGGGCGAGAGCGAGCGCGGCACGCTGCGCAACCAGTCGCTGGGCTTTGTCTACCAGTTCCACCATCTGCTGCCGGAATTCTCGGCGCTGGACAACGTGGCCATGCCGCTGATGATTCGCCGCGTCAAGCGGGCCGAGGCGCAGGAGCAGGCGCGCGAGATGCTGGAGAAGGTCGGCCTGGCGCAGCGCGTGACGCACGTGCCGGGCGAGCTTTCCGGGGGCGAGCGCCAGCGGGTGGCCCTGGCGCGCGCGCTGGTGACGCGTCCGGCCTGCGTGCTGGCCGATGAGCCGACCGGCAATCTCGACCGCAGCACGGCCGATCGCACCTTCGAACTGATGATCGAACTCTCGCGCACGCTGGGCACGGCCTTCGTGATCGTGACCCACGACATCGAACTGGCAGGCCGCTGCGCGCGCGTATTGCGCTTGTCCGACCAGGGCCTGAAAGTGGCCGGTCAGCAGCCTTGATGCATTCCGGGTAAGCTATCGCCTTTGACGCCGCCGTCTTGATACAAGACGGCGGTGTGCTTTTGAAGACACGAATACCTGTACAGACGGAAACTGGAGCAAGACAATGAACACCCGCCAATGGCTAGAGACCCTGGTCGCCTTCGATACCACCAGCCGCAACTCCAACCTGGAACTGATCACCACCGTGCGTGACAGCCTGGAAAAGCAAGGCATCTCCTCCTGGCTGGCGCACAACAAGGAGCAGACCAAGGCCAACCTGTTCGCCACCTTGCCCGCTACCGCCGGCGCCAATGCCGGCAGCACTGAAGGCGGCATCGTGCTCTCCGGCCATACCGACGTGGTGCCGGTGGATGGCCAGAAATGGGATACCGATCCCTTCAAGTTGACCGAGAAGGATGGCAGCCTGTTCGGCCGCGGCACTTGCGACATGAAGGGTTTCATCGCGACCTCGCTGGCGCTGGTGCCGGAATTCCTGGCCATGCCGCGTGTAAAGCCGATTCACCTGGCGTTTTCCTATGATGAAGAAATCGGCTGCATTGGCGCGCCCGTGATGCTGGAAGAAATCGTCAAGCGCGGCATCAAGGTCGATGGCTGCGTGGTGGGTGAGCCCACCAGCATGAACGTGGTGGTGGCGCACAAGGGCATCAACGTGTTTGCCTGCAAGGTGCACGGCAAGTCCGCGCACTCGTCGCTGACCCCGCAGGGCTGCAACGCCATCGAGCACGCCGCACGCCTGATCTGTGCCATCCGCGATTTCGCCGATGGCTACAAGGCCAATGGCCCGTATGACCAATTCTTCGATGTGCCCTTCAGCACCATGACCACCAATCAGATCCGTGGCGGCATCGCGGTCAACACCATTCCCGAGCTGTGTGAATTTACTTACGAATTCCGCAACCTGCCCGGCATGAGAGTGGCCGACATCCAGGCGCAGATCGACAAGTATATCGCCGAGGTGCTGCTGCCCAAGATGCGCAGCGAATTCCCGGAAGCCCGCGTGGAGATCGACAACTTCGCCGGCAGCCCGGCGCTGGAAGCGGTCGAGCAGGCGGCCATCACCGAGCTGGTGCGCGCACTGACGGGGGATCGCGAAACCCGCAAGGTGGCCTATGGCACCGAAGCAGGCCTGTTCCAGCAGATCGGCATCCCGACCATCGTCTGCGGTCCTGGCGACATCGGCAATGCCCACAAGCCCAACGAGTTCGTGACACTGTCGCAGATGGAGCGCTGCGAGCAGTTCCTGCGCAAGCTGGGCAAGTCGCTGCAGCCGGCCTGATCAAGCCTGATCGGTGCGGCCGGGTAGCGTGCTAGACGAAGGACGCGAGCGATCGCGTCCTTTTTTCATGTCCGCGCGTGAAGGATCTGGTATTTCTTTACCATTGTTAATTACTGCAAGAGGGCGTTAGACGGTAAACTGCGCGGGTTGAAGCCGGTTCAAACCGGCTATGCTGTTCAAACAACAAGACGCTTCGGGGGAAGCGAGCCGCATCAGCAGCCTGGCTGAATCATGCGATCGCGGCCCCTGCGGCGGGTGTCGTTATCCGGAACCGCTGCCCTGAGGCCGGTCTTCCGATTTTCGCCAAGCCAGCACATGTGGGTCGATACGCACTGCCATCTCGACGCCGGGGAATTCGGCGAACGTTCCGCTGCCGTGGCCGCCGAGGCTGCGCAGGCCGGCGTGCGCGCCATCGTCATTCCCGCCATCGCCAAAGTGAACTTCAAGGAAGTCGGACGGCTTGCGCGCGAAGTCGGCAATGCCGTCTATGCGCTGGGCATTCATCCGCTTTACGTCCCCACTGCCAAGGAATCCGATCTGGAGATCTTGCGTACGGCCATCGGCGAGGCGCTGGACGATCCGTTGTTCGTGGGGATCGGTGAGATCGGGCTGGATTTCTTCGTGCCGGCCCTGAAAGAAGCGCCGCTGCGCGAGAAGCAGGAATTCTTCTTTGCCGAGCAGCTCAAGCTGGCACGCGACTTCGACCTGCCGGTGCTGCTGCATGTGCGGCGTTCGCAGGACATCATCCTCAAATACCTGCGCCGCATCCGCGTGCCGGGTGGCATCGCCCATGCCTTCAATGGCAGCGACCAGCAGGCCCGGACCTTCGTTGAGCTGGGGCTGCACCTGGGATTTGGCGGCGCCATGACTTTCCCGCGTTCGCTGCAGATCCGCCGGCTGGCGACCGAATTGCCCTTGTCCTCGATCGTGCTGGAAACCGACGCGCCGGATATTTCACCGGCCTGGCGGCATCCCGGCATCAACACCCCGGACCAGATCCCGCGCATCGGTGAAGTCCTGGCCGAGCTGCGCCAGCTGCCGCTGCAGGAGATCGCCGCCGCCACCACCGCCAATGCCCGGGCCGCGTTGCCGCGCCTGGCGCATGCAGGATTGCCGCTCTGATGCGCGCGCTGATCATCGGGTTTGCCATCGGCGTGGGATTGCTGCAGGTGCAGGGCCAGTTGCCGGGCACCGAATGGTATGCGGTCGGGCTGGTGCTGGCGCTCTTGCTGGGTTTGACGGCCTGGAAGTTCTGGCAGCCCTGGCTGCGGGTGCCCCTGTTGCTGACCTGTGGTGCCTGGCTGGGCTTCCTGTGGGCGGCTTCCTTTGCCCTGTATTACCTCGATCAGGAGCTCCCCAAAGCCTGGGAAGGACGTGATATCACCGTCATCGGTACCGTCGCGGATTTGCCTGCGCATACCGAGCAGGGCGTGCGCTTCCGTTTCGATGTGGAGCAGGTGGTGGTACAGGGGGGCGTGAAGCCGCCGGTGCCGCCCCGGCTGGCGCTGTCCTGGTACGGCAACCAGCGCTACCAGCAGCCCTCCGAGGATGGCGAGCAGGCCGCGCCGCCCAGGATGGCCGTGCCCGACCTGCGGCCGGGTGAGCGCTGGCGCTTGCAGCTGCGGCTCAAGCGTCCCCATGGCAATGCCAATCCGGATGGCTTCGACTACGAGCTGTGGCTGCTGCAGGACGATGTGCGAGCCACCGGCTACGTGGTGGGCCGTCCGGCGGCCTCGGGTGCTGCGCTGACGGCGCTCAATCGCCGTGTCGACGACTTCGTTTGGACGCCTTCCCATATGATCGACAGCGCCCGCGGCTGGCTGCGCGACCGCATCTACTCGGCGCTGCCCGGCGCCCCCTATGCCGGCGTGATCGCAGCGCTGGTCATGGGCGACCAGCGCGGCATCAACCAGGCGGACTGGACCGTGTTCAATCGCACCGGCATCGGCCATCTGATGGCCATCTCCGGCCTGCACATCACCATGCTGGCTGCCTTGTGTGGCGGTCTGGCAAGCTGGCTGTGGCGGCGCTCCTTCTTCACGGGGGCGCAATTGCCGCTGCGGCTGCCGGCCCAGAAGGTGGCGGTGATCGTCGGGATGGGGGCGGCGTTCATCTACGTGTTGCTGGCCGGGTTCGGGGTGCCGGCGCAGCGCACGCTGTACATGCTGATCGTGGTCGGGATCGCTTTCTGGCGCGGCCGCATCGTGCGCGTCTCGGTGGTGCAGTGCCTGGCCTTGGCACTGGTCTTGCTGCTGGATCCCTGGGCGGTGCTGTGGCCGGGCTTCTGGCTTTCCTTCGGTGCGGTGGCCTTGTTGCTGTATGGCTCGGTCGGGCGCATGCAGCCGCCGCAGGCCATGGCCGCTGCCGCTTCGCACAAGCACTGGTGGTCGGCGCTGCTGCAGCGGATCAAGCAAGCCGGTTATGCCCAATACGTCGTCACGCTGGGACTGGTGCCGCTGACGGTGCTCTTGTTCGGACAATATTCGCTGGTCAGCCCGATTGCCAATGCGGTGGCCATTCCGCTGGTCTCGCTGGTGATCACGCCGCTGGCGCTGCTGGGCAGCATCCTGCCGGCCGTGCTCGCGCAATTCGTGCTGCAGGTGCCGCATCAACTGCTGGTCTGGCTGGCCGAATTCCTGCAGGGGCTCAATGCCATGCCCTGGGCCGTGTGGCAAACGCCGCTGCCCAGCACCTGGATGTTTGCCCTGGCCCTGGGCGGAACCCTGCTGGTGCTGGCACCGCGCGGCTGGCCGGTGCGCTGGCTGGGCCTGTTCGGCTGGTTGCCTTTGCTGCTCAATGCCCCGGTAGCGCCGGCGGAAGGAAGCATGCGTGTGACTGCCTTCGACGTCGGGCAGGGGATGGCGGTGCTGGTGGAGACGCCGGGCCATCGCCTGCTCTACGACACAGGCCCGTATTACACGGCCGAGTCGGACGGGGCCACGCGGGTGATCCTGCCATACCTGCGTGCGCGCGGGATCGACCATCTGGATCGCGTGGTGATTTCACACAATGACAACGATCATTCCGGCGGGGCGGTATCGCTCTTCAGGCATTTGCCGGTTGACAGCGTCTATTCTTTGCTGTCGCCGGACAGCCCGATCCTGCGCGCCGCCCCCGAGCACACGCGCTGCCAGGCCGGACAAACCTGGAACTGGGATGGCATCGGCTTTACCGTGCTGCATCCGGATGCAGCCAGCTATGACAGCGACAAATGGCGGCCGAATGCCCGCAGTTGCGTGCTGAAGGTGCAGATCGGACGGCAATCGGTCCTGCTGGCCGGGGATATCGAGGCGGTGCAGGAAGATGAGCTGGTGAGCGGGCCGCTGGCCGATCGCTTGCCCTCCACGGTGCTGCTGGCTCCGCATCATGGCAGCGGTACTTCGTCCACCGAACCTTTCCTGCGCGCGGTGCGGCCGGAACTGGCGGTGTTCCAGGTCGGCTATCGCAACCGTTTCAATCATCCCAAGCCGGAAGTCTATGAACGTTATGGCCGACTCGGCATTCGCCGCCTACGCACTGACGAAACCGGCGCGCTGACCATGACCTTGGGCGACCAGTTGCAGGTGGAGCAATACCGCAAGCAGCACGCGCGTTACTGGTACGAGCAGTGATGCCCTTGGGCGGGGTCGGTCCTGCCTGATCCTTCATTTCGCGATGCGGGAAAATAGCACGCTCGCGGCGCTGGCCGTTTTGCTATGCTGCGGCCATTGCCCAGCCTGTGCCTTTCCATGAGCCATCCTATTCTTCATTTCGCCCACGCCAACAGCTATCCGGCGGGGACTTACGGCATGTTCTTCGAGCAGCTGCGCGCCCATTACGATGTGCGTGCCTTGCCGATCCACGCCCACAATCCGCGCTTCCCGGTCGATGACGGCTGGCGTACCCTGGCCCGCGAGCTGCGCGAGGAGCTGGAGCGCAGCTACACCGAACCGGTGATCCTGGTCGGCCATTCCATGGGCGGTATCCTGGCGCTGATGGCTGCGCGCAAGCGGCCTGCGCTGGTGCGCTGCGTGGTGCTGCTGGATTCGCCCATCGTGGCTGGCTGGCGTGCGCACCTGCTGCGTCTGGCTAAGATCCTCAAATACGAGAGCCGCCATTCGCCCTCGGTGGCCTCGGCGCGCCGCCGCGACAACTGGCCCGACATGGAAGCGGCTTATCAGCATTACGCGGCCAAGTCCCTGTTTGCTGCGTGGCCGCAGCAGGTGCTGCGCGACTACGTGCAGCATGGGCTGGTGCCCCAGCCGGGCGGGGGCGTCAGGCTGCGCTTCTCGCGCGAGACCGAAACGGCGGTCTACCGCACCATTCCGCATCACCTCGGGCGTCTGGCGCGCCAGACCTATCCGGTGCCGGTGGGCTTCGTCGGTGGCGTCGATTCGGTCGAGTGCCGCCTGGCCGGACTGGACGCCACGCGCCGGCTGGTCGGACCGAATTTCCTGCAGATCGCCGGAGGGCACCTGTTCCCGATGGAGTCGCCGGTGGAGGCGGCCCAAGCCACGCACGCCATGATCGGGCAGCTGTTGCAGGGCAGGGGGCTTGAAGTTGAATAGCGCGGAGATGAACCAATCTGCCGGGATGATGGTCAAGAAGCCATTCCCGGCGGCCGGGCATGTTTTCCTGCTGCAAGTTTGTCGATGGCGAGACACTAATCGCAAGCAGGCTTAAAAAACGAGCCGGTTTTGGGGTATAATTTGAATTTCCCGCATGTGCCGTTCGGCACTCATCTGTAATGACCAAGTTTGTATTTGTCACTGGCGGCGTCGTGTCTTCCCTGGGTAAAGGGATTGCCGCCGCGTCCCTGGCTGCGATCCTCGAATCGCGCGGCCTCAAAGTCACCCTCCTGAAGCTCGATCCCTACATCAACGTCGACCCCGGCACGATGAGCCCGTTGCAGCACGGTGAAGTGTTCGTCACCGATGACGGCGCCGAAACCGACCTCGACTTGGGTCACTACGAGCGTTTCATCTCGGCCAAGATGAAGAAGGTGAACAATTTCACCACCGGCCAGGTGTATGAATCGGTGATCCGCAAGGAACGCCGTGGCGAATACCTGGGCAAGACCGTCCAGGTGATCCCGCACATCACCAACGAGATCCAGGAATTCATCCATCGCGGCGCCGAAGGTTTCGAAGTGGCGCTGGTGGAAATCGGCGGCACCGTCGGTGACATCGAGTCGCTGCCCTTCCTGGAAGCTGCGCGCCAGCTGAGCCTGCGCTCCGGCCGCAACGCCACCGCCTTCGTCCACCTGACCCTGGTGCCGTTCCTGGCCTCGGCCGGCGAACTCAAGACCAAGCCTACCCAGCACAGCGTGCAGAAGCTGCGCGAGATCGGCATTTCGCCCGACGCGCTGCTGTGCCGTGCCGACCGCCGCATTCCTGACGACGAACGTGACAAGATCTCCCTGTTCTCCAACGTCGCCGCCGACGCCGTCATTTCGGTGTGGGATGCCGATAGCATCTACAAGATTCCGCAGATGCTGCACGACCAGGGTTTGGATACCATCATCTGCGAAAAGCTGGGCCTGTCGCCCAAGCCGGCCGATCTGTCGATGTGGGACAAGCTGATCGATGCGCAGAACAATCCGTCGCACGAAGTCACCATCGGCATGGTCGGCAAGTATGTCGACCTGACCGAGTCCTACAAGTCCCTGACCGAAGCGCTGCGCCACGCCGGCATCCATACCGGCAGCCGCGTCAACATCGAGTACCTGGATTCGGAAGAGATCGAAGCCAACGGCACCGATAGCCTGAACAAGTATGATGCCATCCTGGTCCCGGGCGGCTTCGGCAAGCGCGGCGTGGAAGGCAAGATTGCCGCTGCCCGCTACGCCCGTGAGAACAAGGTCCCGTATCTGGGCATCTGCCTGGGCATGCAAGTGGCGCTGCTGGAATATGCCCGCAACAAGGCCGGCCTGTCCAAGGCCAACTCGACCGAGTTCGATCCGGATACCGAGCAACCGGTGGTCGCTCTGATCGACGAATGGCAGAATCATGATGGCAAGGTCGAGCGTCGCGATGCCAATTCCGACCTGGGCGGCACCATGCGCCTGGGCGCGCAGACCTGTGCGGTCAAGCCGGGTACCCTGGCGGCCGAGATCTATGGCGACAGCGTGACCGAGCGTCACCGCCATCGCTATGAAGCCAACAACTTCTATCTGACCCGCGTGGAAGAAGCCGGCATGGTGGTCTCGGCCCGTACGCCGACCGAAGACCTGTGCGAAATCATGGAACTGCCGCGCACCGGCGAGAACGCTCACCCGTTCTACATCGGCGTGCAGTATCACCCGGAGTTCAAGTCCACCCCGCGTGATGGTCATCCGCTGTTCATTTCGTACATCCGTGCAGCACTGGCGCACCACGCGGCCTTGAAGGGCCAGGCATAAGCTGCTGGCCTGATGCGTGAAACGGCTGCCGTCGGGCGGCCGTTTCAACATGGGCGCCCCCGGCCACCGGGCCTGCACCCGCCAACAATTTTTAAAACCTCGATGGAGATCTGGAATGAGTGCAATCGTTGATATTATCGGCCGCGAAGTGATCGACTCGCGTGGCAATCCGACCGTGGAATGCGACGTGCTGCTGGAATCTGGCGTGCTGGGCCGCGCTGCCGTGCCTTCGGGCGCCTCCACCGGTTCGCGCGAAGCGATCGAACTGCGCGACGGCGACAAGAGCCGCTATTTCGGCAAGGGCGTGCTGCAAGCCTGCGAAAACATCAACACCGAGATCTCGGAAGCCATCATGGGCCTGGACGCCAATGAGCAAGCCTTCCTGGATCGCACCCTGATCGACCTGGACGGCACCGAGAACAAGAGCCGCCTGGGTGCCAACGCCATGCTGGCCGTCTCGATGGCCGTGGCCAAGGCCGCTGCCGAAGAATCGGGCCTGCCCCTGTACCGTTACTTCGGTGGCAGCGGCTCCATGCAGATGCCGGTGCCGATGATGAACGTCATCAACGGCGGTGCCCACGCCGACAACAACCTGGATATCCAGGAATTCATGATCATCCCGGTCGGCGCACCGAGCTTCCGTGAAGCCCTGCGCTACGGCGCCGAGGTGTTCCACACCCTCAAGAAGATCCTGCACGACCGCGGCCTCGCCACCTCCGTCGGCGACGAAGGCGGCTTCGCCCCGAACGTCTCGAGCCACGAAGAAGCCATCAAGCTGATCATCGAAGCCATCGAGAAGGCCGGCTACGAGCCGGGCACCCAGATTGCACTGGGCCTGGACTGCGCCGCTTCCGAGTACTACAAGGACGGCAACTATCACCTGGCCGGTGAAAACATGGTGCTGACCCCGGCGCAAAAGACCGGCCTGCTGGCATCGTGGTGCGACAAGTACCCGATCATCAGCATCGAAGACGGCATGGCCGAGAACGACTGGGCCGGCTGGAAGCTCTTGACCGAAACCCTGGGCAAGAAGGTGCAGCTGGTGGGCGACGACCTGTTCGTCACCAACACCAAGATCCTCAAGGAAGGCATCGACAAGGGCATCGGCAACTCGATCCTGATCAAGATCAACCAGATCGGCACCCTGACCGAGACCTTCGCCGCCATCGAAATGGCCAAGCGCGCCGGCTACACCGCCGTGATCTCGCACCGTTCGGGCGAAACTGAAGACTCGACCATCGCCGATATCGCCGTGGGCATGAACGCTCTGCAGATCAAGACCGGCTCCATGTCGCGTTCGGATCGCATGGCCAAGTACAACCAGCTGCTGCGTATCGAAGAAGATCTGGGCGACATCGCCAGCTATCCCGGCCGCGCTGCGTTCTACAACCTGAAGTAAACAAGCTTGCGGTGCCGACCCTGAAGGCAGGCACCGCATCGAGAGCTCCCGGCTATGCGCCTGATCATCCTTTGCCTGTCCTTCCTGCTGGTCGTGATCCAGTATCCTCTTTGGCTGGGGAAGGGTGGTTGGTTCAAGGTCTGGGAGCTCGACCGCCAGGTTCAACTGGCACACAAGAAGAACGACGAACTCAAGGAACGCAACGCCAAGCTGTCCTCTGAAGTGGACGACCTGAAGCAGTCCAAGGGGGCCGTCGAGGAACGTGCACGCTTTGAGCTGGGCATGATCCGCCAGAACGAAATCTTCATTCAGCTGCTCGATGGCAGCTCCGGCAAGCCTGCGGCAGCCGTCAATCCGAATCCCTACATGCCTGGTTCCGGGCAGCCCAACAGTGTCTCCGTGCCGGCCAATGCGCCCGCCGCCGGTGGCCGTGTCGCCTCGCGCTGAGCACCTGCAGTTTTTTCCTTCACATGCGTCCTGATACCCCGCTGGTGTGGCTTGGCCTGAGCACCACGCCACTGGAACTGGTCTCCTTCGCGCTGGCCGTGATCACGGTCTGGCTCAATATTCGCCAGAATCACTGGGCATGGCTGTTTTCGATTCTCTCTTCGTTGTTGTACGCGGCCGTCTTCGCCGATGCGCGCCTCTATGGCGACGCCGGCTTGCAGTTCGTCTTCGTGGCAGTGTCAGTATGGGGCTGGACGCAGTGGCTGCGTGGCGGCGACCAGCACCAGGCTTTGCAGGTATCGCAGTTGGCCGCACGTGGCTGGGCAATCATGGCAGTCGCCTGGCTGGGCGGGTGGCTGCTGCTGTCCTGGTTCCTGCAGCGTTATACCGACACCGATGTGCCGCATATGGATGGCTTCCTCACGGCGGGCAGCCTGGTCGGGCAGTTCCTGTTGTCTCGGAAGAAGCTGGAAAACTGGCTGGTCTGGATCGCGGTGGACGTGCTCTACGTCGGCCTGTATCTCTACAAGCACCTGACGCTCACCGCCATCCTGTACGCACTGTTCGTGCTGATGGCGATGGCCGGCTGGCGCAGCTGGCAGCGTGCGCTGGCGGACATGCGGCGCTGAAGCGCCGGCAGCGGATCCCTTCAGTCCGGCGACGGCAGGCTGGGAGCGTCCGCCGGCGGATCGGCAAAGACGATGCGGTTCTTGCCGGCATTCTTTGCCTTGTACAGCGCCACGTCGGTGCGCTTGAGCAATTCGGCCTGGCTCTCGCCGGGATGATAGACCGACACGCCGGCACTGAAGGTAATCAGCAGGCGCTGGCTTTCATGCATGAAGATGCGCTTGGTCAGTTCGCGCTGTACGCGGGTGATGATCTGCACCGCATCCTGCGGGCTGGTCTCCGGCATGAGGATGACGAACTCTTCGCCGCCGAAACGCGCAATCACATCCAGCTTGCGCAAGGTTTCCCGGATCACCTGCACCAGGTGCACCAGCACTTCGTCGCCGGTGGCGTGACCATGCGTGTCATTGATGCGCTTGAAATCATCCAGGTCCAGCAAGGCCACACACAGTGGCGTTTCGCGGCGCAGGGCGTTGGCGATCTCGCGATCCAGGGATTCATCCATGCCGCGCCGGTTGAGGCTGCCCGTCAACTGGTCTTCGCGCACCAGTTCACCCATCTGCTGCAATTGCTGTTCCAGCGCCTGGATACGTTCTTCGGCTTTTTCCACTTCCTGGCGCGCATCGACCATGGCGTCGCGCGAGCGGGTGGCTTCTTCCTGGGCTTTCTGCGTCTCGGTCATGATTTCGCTGAGCACGCTGTTCAGGTCAGCGATGTTACCGGCCTGGCTGATCTGCTGGGAGAAGCCGCGAATGGTGCGCTGGTAGTTGTCGGTGGTGGAGACCATGGCCGAGAGCCGGTCCACGAAGGTCAGCATCATGTTCTTGACCACCACTTTTTCTTCGGACAGCGTGTTCTTCAGCAGGCCCTGCTTGTAGATCACTTCCTTGAGGTTCTTGGTGGCGTCGGCCAGCGAGGTATTGCTGAGCGGACCGGCGATCAGGCTTTGCACGGTTTCAATCTGGCTCGACAGCCAGGAGCCTTGTTCCAGTAGCCCGTTGATGTTTTCCAGCAGCAGCTGGAACAGGCGCATCAGCAATTCCTGCTGCTGGGCCATGTCGTCGGTCTTGAGCTCGATCTGGAAGCTCAGCTGCTTGACGCGGGTGATGATCTCGTTCATCGCCTGCTCGGAGAACGCCATTTTGAGATCCTGGCCGCTGTTGCGCGACTCGTTGGCCAGTTCCGGTGCGGTCGAGAGCAGCGAGGGCAGGTTGAAGACCAGGATGCGCGCCAGCATTTCGCGCAGCATCTTCTCCTTGATGCTGTCGCGGATGAATTGCCGTTCCAGATCGATCGGCACCAGTTCACCATGCGGCACGGCCGGTTTGGCCGGTACGATGGGTCGGCTCTGCCAGTTGGCGTCAGCGAACTCGATCAACTGGCGCTCGAACTCGGTCCAGTCGCCATTCTCGCGGGCGCGCACGAGGCGCGTGCCCAGCAATCCGTTTTCCCCTGGCTGGCGCGAGAGCTTGGTGGCGAAGGTGCTCAGTGCCGACTCGGCCGTCACGCCGGGCATGCCCCCCTGGATTTCCTCGTAGGCGATGCGATAGGCATCCGGGGTAGGCGAGATGCGACGCGCCCCAAGCCTCTGGAAAGCTTCTCGGGCGATCTCGACGGGCGTGAGCGTGGTCGGTTTCTTGGACATGCCGGCTGGTGACTGTATTGTTGGTGTGATTGTCTGTGTGCCACGGGGAATTTCCTACGGTATCGGCGCAGGTAGGCATTGCTTGAGCACGGCCTTCCACCCCGATCATCGTGCGGACGCAGCCTGGTCTCCCCCCTCAGTTGCAGTCCGTTGCCGCTCGCCCGGAAGGGAGAGGCAAAAATGACAACTAATTGTACGTCAGCGCCTGTTCTCTGGATGCATTTAATAGGAGGAGAAAAGCCCCTTTCCAACTGGGAAGCCAGCGCTTCCCGCGTGACGGGAGCGTGGCGATGGCTTACTCGACCAGATTGTTCTTGAGTGCGTAGTGGGTGAGTTCCGCGTTGTGGCGCATCTTCATCTTGGCCAGCACGCGCGAGCGATACATGCTGATGGTCTTGACCGACAGCAGCAGTTCGCTGGCGATGTCGCTGACGGTCTTGCCGGAGGCGATCATGACCATGGTCTGGTATTCCCGGTCGGAGAGGGTTTCATGCAGCGGGGTGTCGTGGTCGAAGCCGATCTGGTTGGCCAGTTCCTGCGCCAGCGAGGGGCTCACGTACTTGCGCCCGGCCGCCGCCTGGCGGATGGCGGCCAGCAGCTCACCCGGGCTGGCCTGCTTGTTCAGGAAACCGGCGGCCCCCGCCTTGAGCGAGCGGATCGCGTACTGGTCTTCGCGATGGATGGACAGGATCAGCACCGGCAGGTCCGGTTGTTCCTTGCGGATCTGCTTGAGGATATCGATACCGCTGCGGTCGGGCAGCACGATGTCCAGCAACATGACATCGCCATTGCCTTCGCGGGCCAGCTTGATGGCCTCCAGCCCGTTGGCGGCATTGCCGGCCACGACGATGTCCTTGCTGCCGGCGCAGATCTGGCGCAGGCCTTCGCGCACGATGGCGTGGTCGTCGGCGATCAGGACCTTGATGGCGGCGGTGGATTTCTTGCTCATGGGCGGACGGCGACACTCCTCTGGAAGCCTTGCTGCATGCTGCTGAAGGCGAGGGCGTATTCTATAGCGTTCATTCAGTGTGCGACAGGTATGCAGATATGTACGCGAGAACCATGTCCTGCGCGCGCCTCCCATGCGGCGCTGCCGCCCAGGGCTGCGGCGCGCTGGCGCATGTTGCCCAGGCCATGGCCACGCCTGCCATCGCGCCCGGTAGCGGCGGGGTCGAAGCCACGGCCGTTGTCGTCGATGTGCAGATGCAGGCTGTCGCCGGTCTGCTCCACGCGAACCTCGACCTGACTGGCGGCAGCGTGCCGCGCAATATTGTTGAGTGCCTCCCGCAGGATGCGCAGCAGGCTCAGTACCAGGAAGTCGTCCTGTACTGCCAACTGATCCGTGGCCAGGAACCGGCAATCCACTCCGCTCTGGCGGCTGAAGTGGCGGCACTGCCAGCGCAGGGCATCGGCCAGGCCGAACTCGACGATGGGCGGATGCAGATCGTCAATGATGCGCTCCATGCCCTCGCGTGCCTGCTGCAGCAATTGCGCCGCGTAGTCGGCTTGGGGCAGGGCGGCATGGCGCTCCAAGGCCAGCTGTTCGCGCAACTGGCCCAGCGCCATGCCGATGCCGGTCAGCTGCGCGCCCAGCTCATCATGCAGATCGCGGGCGATGCGCGTGCGTTCTTCTTCACGTAGGCGAAAAGCGGCGGACAGGGCGGGGGCAGCTGGATCGGACATTCGGGGCGGATCAGGTCAACGGTGGTGAATATTCCTTCATAATAGCTGTGAGGGACCGGCTGGTCATCCATCCTGCATCAATAGCGTAGATGCGCCGTTGGCGTTCGGTGGCCGTGGCGTTCAGGACCCATCGGATGAAGAGGGAAGAAAAGCCGAATTTCTCGTCAGGCAAAAAAATTTCAAAAAGGGCCTTCCCAAACGGGAAAACATGCTGCTATAATTTTGTTTTTCGCGGCTGTAGCTCAGCTGGATAGAGTACTTGGCTACGAACCAAGGGGTCGTGGGTTCGATTCCTGCCAGCCGCACCAGATTTAAAGGGTCCATCGCAAGATGGACCCTTTTGTCTTTTCTGCTTCCGTTTTTGTTTTTCCGGTGTCTTCTCTGTGGTGCCGCTCCGTGCGGCCGGCAGGGTGTCGTCGCAGGATCAGCCTGGTTCTGTTGTCACCGGAGGATGTTGCAGCCAGTAATTCACGGTCTGGTTGATCAACTGCATGAACTCCCTTGCATCCACCGGTTTGACCAGATAGTCATTGGCCCCCGCTTCTCGCGAGCGGGTGGCGTCGGTTTCGTCGTAGGACGTGGCAAACATGATGACCGGGAGGGCCTGCGTATGTGGCTGGCTGCGCAGCATGTGCAGCAGGTCCAGGCCTTCCATGCGCGGCAGGCGGGGTTCCAGCAGGATCAGGCAGGGCAGGGTGTCGGGGTGGTGTTGTGCTTGCGGGCTGAACAGCGATTCCATGGCCCGTTCCGCATCTTCGAACCAGCCGAAGTCGCACTCCAGCTTGCTGCGCCAAAGGCTGAAGCGCGCCAGTTCCACCGACTCCGGACTGGGATCGACCATCAATATGCTGGGGCGAGACATGCGTTATGTGCGGGACTGGGTATTGTTTTTTGAATGTTGCATTTCTGATTTCCGGCAAGTTTGACATAGCAGGGTGCAGAAATCCATTATTGAATACGCTCGCCAAGCCCGGCAGTGCTTGAGTCTCCCCGATACGACGCATTCCGCCGCGAGCGCGTGATACCGCAGTGAGCTTACGTGAGAATTACAACGCAAGCTTGACTGCCCCCTCCCGACGCCTTTTGCCGCGCTCCTCGGCCTCGATACTGGATCATTCAATTTCTGAATGCCAGATATGCGTGAATAAAATCTCGCACTGCAGCATTTTTTCATTGCTGCTCGGCTATATTCCTGACAGCCGCGTCACAGCTTGAGACGAAATTACGTCGTAAACCGTCATCGCGTACGTGGCGGCGATGCTTCCGGTGCGTCGCACAAAAAATCCAAAAAAATCAGGACAGGCATTCAACAAGGGGAGTGCAATGAAGGTGTCGCCACGACGAAACAGAAAGGCCTTGGTCATCGGGGGCGGGGCGCCCAATTCGACCTTGATCGCCGGGGCACTGGCGGCCTTCCTCGCGGAAGGGGTGGAGTTCGATGTCATCTCGGCCTCCGGTGCCGGGGTGCTCATGGGCTTGCTGGCGACCGCACCACGCGACGCCGCGCCGCAGGACGCACTGATGCAATGGGCGGAAGTGGGTGTGGCCGACAGCATCTACAAGCTGTTCCCGGTCAACTACAAGGTCTTCAAAAAGCCGGGGGCGCAGGCGGAGAACTACCGCGATGCCATGCTGGCGCAATGGCAGCAGATGCCGGGCCTGGCCGCCTCGCCCTTCGCCGCCATGTTCAATCAACACTTCGCCGACGCCTCGGCCAAGTGGAATGACTGGATGCATCTGATGATGTCGGCCTTGTCACCTTCCGACCTGCATTCGGGCAGCCTGGGACTGTGCGCCCATCTTCCCTTCCTCGAGCAATCGATCGATTTTTCGGCGGTGCCGCAGATGCGCCCCGAGTTCTACATCAACGCCTACAACCTCGACCGCCACCAGATGCAGATCTGGAGCAAGGAGCAGATCACGGCGGCGCATGTGCGGGCCTCGCTGTCCTTTCCCTTCCTGTATGCACCCACCGAGATCGATGGCGAGCACTACATCGAAGGCGCGGCGCTCGATACGCTCAACTTCACGCCTTTCATCACCGATCCGGCCACCGGCGTGGCGCCGGCCGGTGAGGTCGATACTCTGGTGGTGCTGGACATCTTGGGCGAGGATCGCCTGATCCGCAAGCCGCGCAACCTGTATGACGCCTGGGTGCGTTCCATCATCACGCCGCTGGTCAAGATCTCCCAGACCGAGCAGCGTCTCTTCGAGCTGGAACACAACCGTGATCCCGCGACCGGCGCGCCGCTGCGCCAGGTGCTCAAGGTCGATCTGATGGCCGGTGTGCCGCAGGATCACTGGCCGCAGGTGCTGGACTGGTCCGCTTCCAACATGCAGCTGCTGTTCGGCGTGGGATATCGCGCCGGCGTCGACTTCTGTCGCCAGCACGGCGAGCTGTTGGGTGCCGTGGCGCAGGATGCGCCGCTGGCCGCGTAGGCGGGCGGGTTGGCCAGCGGGCCTGTTTCTTCATCTCCTTGTTTTGTTGCGTAGCTGAACCGGCGCGCTGCGGCGCGCTTTCCTTTCTCCGGTGAATTTTCCATCATGACCATTACCAAGCGCCTCATCCTCACTCTCTCGACAGCCCTGCTGGCGCTGCTGTTCGTCGGTGCCGACGGACTCTGGCAATTGCAGCGCGCCCAGCAGCGTCTGGAACTGATCCAGAACCGCATCATTCCGGGCATGGACAGCCTCAACCTGCTGAAGGGCTATCTGGCCGATTCACGCCTGGCCGGCTATCGCCTCTCGGTCTTTGCCAACCTGCCCGACAAGACCGCGTTGCAGAAGGCGGTCGATGCCTCCAACAAGGCGCTGGATGAGGAATTCGCCCACTATGAGCGCGATCTCATCTTCGATGAGAAGGACCGCGCCCTGATCCAGGCCGACAAGGCCAACATCGAGGCCTACCGCAAGGCTCTGGTGCCATTCTTCGCCGCGGCTTATGCCAATGACATGGACGGCGTGCGCGCCACGCTGCAGGCCGGGACACCGCTGGCGGTGTCGGCGGCTGCTGCCAAAAAGGGTTTCGACGACCACATTCTGGTGGGTCGCCAGATGATCGATACCCTCAAGCAGGAGAGCGATGCCGCCTATGCCTTCGCATTGCGCGCGATGATCGCCGTGATCGTGGTGGCGGTGCTGCTGACCGGCGTGCTGGGCATCCGCACCCTGCGCAGCGTCACGCGCAGCCTGGGCAAGATCCAGCAGACCTTCGAGCATGTCAGCCAGACGCTGGACCTGTCGCGTCCGGTGCCGGTGGAACGCATGGATGAAATCGGCCGCACCGCTGCTGCCTTCAACAAGCTGCTGGCCCGCATTGTCGATGTGGTGGCGACGACCCGTACCTCGACCGATTCGGTAACCGTGGCGGCGCGCCAGATTGCCGCCGGCAATGCCGACCTGTCGGCCCGTACCGAACAGCAGGCGGCAGCGCTGGAGGAAAGCGCGTCCAGCCTGGAGGAGCTGACCTCGGTGGTGCTCCAGAACACCCAGAACGCCCGTCAGGCCAATGAGCTGGCGCAATCGGCGTCGCACATCGCCTCGCAAGGCGGTGACGTGGTGCGCCAGGTCGTCGATACCATGAACTCCATCAATGCCTCCTCGCGCAAGATCGTCGACATCATTGCGGTCATCGATGGCATTGCCTTCCAGACCAATATCCTGGCGCTCAATGCGGCAGTGGAGGCGGCCCGTGCCGGAGAGCAGGGACGCGGTTTTGCCGTCGTTGCCTCTGAAGTTCGTTCGCTGGCGCAGCGCTCGGCCGCCGCTGCCAAGGAAATCAAGGAGCTGATCGACGACTCCGTGGACAAGGTCGGCAGCGGCAGCAAGCTGGTCGAGCAGGCGGGCGCCACCATGAGCGATATCGTCGACAGCGTGCAGCGCGTGACCCAGATCGTGGGCAACATCGCCGACGCCAGCGAGGAGCAGAGCGCCGGCATCACCCAGGTCAACCAGGCCATTTCGCAAATGGACCAGGGCACCCAGCAGAATGCGGCGCTGGTGGAAGAGGCGGCCGCAGCAGCCCAGGCCTTGCAGGGCCAGGCTGAAAAGCTGGAGAGCGTGGTCGCTGTCTTCCAGCTGGAGGGGCGCGCAGCCATGCCGGTGCGCAGCGTGGATGTGAAGCCCGTTGCGGCTCCGCGAGCGCCGGTAGCGTCCGGCCAAGTCCCTGAGCTGGAAGAATTCTGAGCGCTGAGTTCCGAATCCTGACTCCCGGATTCTGAAGCCGGCACCGGTGGCAGCCTGCCGCTACCGGCGCACTCCGCACCCTGAAAAACCGCCCGGTTTCAACGCCGGGCGGTTTTTCATTCTTCACCTGTTTTTGCGCTTTGGTCAGCATTGCTGTGAAGGATTGCACTAAGGTGCGGCGTCGGCTGCCTCAAAGGGTGATATACTTAATGCTAATCATTATCATTTGTCACCAGGAGAATATGCAATGATCGGTTTCAAGAAACTGGCGGTCGCCGCAGCACTCGGACTGTGCTTTGCAGGTACCGCTTCGGCCGCCGAATACCCCATCGGCAAGCCGCAGATCCAGAACGGCTTTGAAGTCAACGCCGTCTACCTGCAGCCGGTGAAGATGGAGCCGGACGGCATGATGCGCAAGGCAGAGGAATCCGATATCCACCTCGAAGCCGATATCCGCGCCGTGGCCAAGAACCCCAATGGTTTCGCCGAAGGCGACTGGATGCCTTACATGGTCATCAAGTACGAACTGACCAAGGTCGGTTCCACCAAGTCCATCAAGGGCGACATGATGCCCATGGTGGCCAACGACGGTCCGCACTACGGCGACAACGTCAAGCTGGAAGGCCCGGGCAAGTACAAGCTCAAGCTGACGATCTCCTCGCCGCAAGCCAATGAACACGCCCACTTCGGCCGTCACGTCGACAAGGAAACCGGCGTCGGTCCGTGGTTCAAGACCTTCGAGCTGAACTACGACTTCACCTTCGCCGGTATCGGCAAGAAGGGTGGCTACTAAGCAGGTCGCCTGGTCTTGATTCAGACCGCACGTTTGCAGTGATGCGATGCCGGTCCGCGCCGTGATGGCGGACCGGCTTCACCGTTTTGAGAGTTCCGGAGTTTTCATGATCGCAAGAATCGTCCGACTGATCTGCCTGTCCCTGGCTGCGATGGCCATGCTGGGCAGCGCCGTGCAGGCCAGCGCTTCCGACCTGCTGACCTTCAAGCTGGAGATGCAGGATGGCAAGCTCATCCCGCCGCGCATCGAGGTGCCGGCCGGACAGCGCATCAAGATCGAAGTGCACAACATCGGCAAGTCTGCTGCCGAGTTCGAAAGCGTCGAACTGCGCAAGGAAAAGGTGCTGGCACCGGGGGCCCAGTCCTTCGTGGTGATCGCTCCCTTGCGTCCGGGCGAATACAAGTTTTTCGATGACTTCCACCTCAACATGCCGCCCGGCGTGATCGTCGCCAAGTAAGAGGGGATGCGCGCAAGCAGTATCGAAGCAGGGAAGTCCAGGTTTTCAGGAAGGGAAGAGTTTCATGGGACAGGTCATGTTCATCGTCTGGCGCGAAAGCGTCGAGGCGCTTCTGGTGGTCGGCATTCTGTATGCCTGGCTGAAGAACGGTGATGTCGGCGCACGGCGCGGCATTCCCTATCTGTGGGGCGGCGTGGTTGCCGGCGTGGTGCTGGCGGGTGCCCTGGGTGCAGCGCTGCTGGGCTTTTCGGAACTGCTCTCGGGCGACGCCCAGACCTACTTCCAGATTGCCATCGTCCTGATTGCGGCGGTTCTGATCGTGCAGATGGTGTTCTGGATGCGCAAGCACGGCCGCACCTTGAAGAAGGAGATGGAAAGCTCCATGCAGTCCAGCTATGAAAGCGGCAACTGGTGGGGCGTGTTCGTGCTGGTGATGCTGGCGATCGCCCGCGAAGGCAGCGAGACTGCCGTTTTCCTGTACGGCATTGGCCTGGGCCAGCAGGATGCCAGCACGGCGTCGCTGGTGCTGGCAGGCGCGATCGGTTTCGGGCTGGCTTTCCTGACCTTCTATCTTCTGCAGCTGGGCGGCAAGATTTTCTCCTGGCGGCGTTTCTTCCAGGTCACCGAAGTGATTCTGCTGTTGCTGGCGGCCGGTTTGCTGGTCACCGGCGTGGAAAAGCTGTTCGACGTATTGCTGGAAAGCTCCGACATGCTGGCCTCGGCCAACTGGACCATGACCCTGACTGGCCAGATCTGGGATACCTCGGCGCTGCTGGATGACTCCACCACCCTGGGCAGCCTGGTCTCGACCCTGACCGGCTACCGCGCCCGTCCGGCGCTGCTGTCGGTGATCGTCTACGCCCTCTACTGGGTCGTGGTATGTTCGTTCCTTTATCGAAAACCCCAGCCTCAGCTCAAGAGCAAGAGGCAGGAAGCCGTCTGAACCTCATGACAACCTGTACGCAATCGCCGACTCTGCTCACGCGTACCGGAGACTGGATGCGCCGTCATGGCGCATTCATCCGAGGCCTGCAATGGATCGTGGTGGCTGTCTATGCGCTGCTGATCCTGGTCCCGGTGTTCCTCCCGCTGCCTGATGAAACCGCGCATCTCTGGTCCAACCTCACCCTGATCGCCCAGTTCGCCTTCTGGGGCATCTGGTGGCCCTTCGTGCTGGTCAGCATGGTGCTGATGGGCCGTGTGTGGTGCGGCGTTCTATGCCCGGAAGGGGCGCTGACCGAGTTCGCCAGCCGCCATGGACGCGGACGTGCGATTCCCAAATGGGTACGCTGGGGCGGCTGGCCCTTCGTGGCCTTCGCCCTGACCACCGTTTATGGCCAGATGGTCAGCGTGTACCAGTATCCGAAGGCGGTGCTGCTGGTGCTGGGCGGCTCCACCGTTGGTGCCATGATCATCGGCTACCTCTATGGCCGCGACAAGCGCGTCTGGTGCAAGTACCTGTGCCCGGTCAATGGCGTCTTCGGCCTGCTGGCCAAACTGGCCCCGGTTCACTACAAAGTGAACGAAGATGCATGGCGCGCCTCCTATCATCCCGAGCACAAGATCATTCCCATCAATTGCGCGCCGCTGGTCCCCTTGCGCAATATGAAGGGTGCTTCCGACTGCCATATGTGCGGCCGCTGCAGTGGCCACCGCGATGCGATTGCCCTGAGCTTCCGTCCGCCTGCCGTCGAGGTGGTGCACTTCGGCAAGACTCAGAACAACCTGTGGGAAAGCGCCCTGGTGCTCTACGGCCTGCTGGGCATCGCCATCGGTGCCTTCCACTGGACGGTCAGCCCCTGGTTCATCGCCATCAAGCAGGACATCGCCACCTGGCTGATTGACCGCGACATCATGTGGCCTTTCGGGACCCAGGCACCGTGGTGGCTGCTGACCAATTACCCGCAGCAAAGCGATGTCTTCACCTGGCTCGATGGCGCCATGGTCGTGGGCTACATTCTCGCCACCGGCCTGGTGCTGGGCACCGGGGTGGCGCTGATGTTCGGGCTGGCCACGCGCCTGCTGGGCAAGTGGGAGTGGAGCCGCTTCAACCACCTGGTACAGGCATTGATACCGCTGGCGGGCTGCGGCGTCTTCATCGGCCTGTCGGCGACCACCATCAGCCTGCTGCGGGCCGAGCACTGGCCGGTCTATTGGGCCAATGACGTGCGCGCGGCGCTCCTGACGGTCATGACGCTGTGGAGCCTGTGGCTGTGCTGGAAAGTGGTGGCGCGCCATGCCACCCATTGGGTTCAGCAAGTGCTGGCGATGCTGCCGCTGATCGGTGGCCTGGCGCTGGTCAATACCGCCTGGTGGCTGATGTTCTGGGGCTGGTAAAGCGTCTTCCGCAGCCGTGATATGAAGGAAAATGGCAGGCTTGCTCGCAAGCCTGCCATTTTTATTTGCGTCTTATTTGATCTTGGGTCCCGCAAGCTATGTGAAGTTGGCGACCGAAGCAGTACAATCGCTGCCTTTTCAAGCCAATTGCCGGAGTTTAATTTACATGAGCACCTTGCCCGCCTGTCCCCAATGCCAGTCCGAATTCACCTATGAGGATGGCAGCCAGTTCGTCTGCCCCGAATGCGGCCACGAATGGAGTGCCCAGGCTGCTCCCGCCGAGCAGGCCCGCGTCTGGCGCGATGCCTCGGGCAACGTGCTGCAGGATGGCGATACCGTCACCGTCATCAAGGACCTGAAGCTCAAGGGCGGCGGTGGCGTGGTCAAGATGGGCACCAAGGTCAAGAACATCCGCCTGGTTGAGGGCGACCACGATATCGACTGCAAGATCGACGGTTTCGGCTCCATGGGCCTGAAGACCGAATTCGTGCGCAAGGCCTGATCCTGGCCTGCATCCTGAGCGGAGCCCTGCAAGCCGGGCCCGCTCTCACGTAGAATGGCGGTTTGCCCGCAGCCTATGTATACATAAGCTTGCGGGTTTCCCGATCACGACAACAACGAAACCGCCATGGCCCGTCCCCGCTTCCTGCCCGATAACATGACCCTGATGCTGCTGGCCGTCGTGCTGACCGCATCCTTCCTTCCCTGTACCGGCCAGGTGGCCGAGGCCTTCGACGGGCTGACCACGTTCATGATCGGCCTGCTGTTCTTCATGCACGGGGCCAAGCTCTCGCGGGAAGCCGTGGTGGCCGGGTTCACGCACTGGAAGCTGCACGTCACCGTGCTGCTGTGTACCTTTGCGCTGTTCCCCCTGATCGGCCTGGCACTGAAGCCGGTGCTGCTGCAATTCATCACGCCCGAGCTGTATCTGGGCTTGCTGTTCCTGTGCGTATTGCCCTCTACCGTCCAGTCTTCGATTGCCTTCACCTCGGTGGCGCGCGGCAATGTGCCGGCGGCGATCTGCGCGGCGTCCGCCTCCAACCTGCTGGGCATCTTCCTCACGCCGCTGCTGGTGGGCGTGCTGGTGGTGGCCCATGATGGCGGCGGGCATTCTTCGCTCGATTCCATCCTGAAAATCGTTTATCAATTGCTGCTGCCCTTCGTGGCCGGCCAGATCGCGCGTCCCTTCATCGGCCGCTGGGTCGAGCGCAACAAGTCCTGGCTCAAGTTCGTCGACCAGAGCTCCATCCTGCTGGTGGTCTATGTGGCCTTCAGCGAGGCAGTGGTGCAGGGCCTGTGGCACCAGGTGCCGGTGTCGATGCTGGTGGCCTTGCTGGTCATCAATGCGGTGCTGCTGGCCATCATCATGGGGCTGACCACCTTCGGTAGCCGCCGCCTGGGCTTCAACAAGGAGGACGAGATCACCATCGTCTTCTGCGGCTCCAAGAAGAGCCTGGCCTCGGGCGTGCCCATGGCCAAGGTGCTGTTTTCCAGCGGTGCCATCGGCATGGTGCTGTTGCCGGTGATGCTGTTCCACCAGATCCAGCTGATGGTGTGTGCCGTCATGGCTGCGCGGTATGGTGCGCGTGACGAACAGGTGAAGGCGGCCGTGGCTACTGAAAGTGGCGGCGACTGAGAGTCCCGGGCGCTGTATCCGCCAACAAAAAAAATGACCGGCAAGCCGGTCATTTTTTTTGCTTTGGCGGTTCGCCCGTTTCGGCTCAGGGCGCCGGATTGGGCTGCTTGCGGTGGATGGCTTCGATGCCCGCCAGCACCTCGTCGCTCAGTTGCACCTGGGCGCTGTCGATGTTGCTGCGCAGTTGTTCCAGCGTGGTCGCGCCGATGATGTTGGAGGTCAGGAAGCGGCGGCTGTTGACGTAGGCCAGCGCCATCTGCGCCGGATCCAGTCCGTGCTGGCGCGCCAGTGCGACGTACTGCGCGGTGGCGCTTTCCGCTTGTGGATTGTTATAGCGCACGAAGCGTTCGAACAGCGTCAGGCGTCCGCCTGCAGGACGTGCCCCTTCCAGGTATTTGCCGCTCAACATGCCGAAAGCCAGCGGCGAGTAGGCCAGCAGGCCGACTTGCTCGCGATGGGCGAATTCAGCCAGGTTCACTTCGAAGCTGCGGTTGAGCAGGTTGTACGGATTCTGGATGGTGACGATGCGCTCCAGTCCATGCTGCTCGGCCGCGCGCAGGAATTGCGCCACGCCCCAGGCGGTTTCGTTGGACAAGCCGATGGTGCGGATCTTGCCGGCCTTCACGAATTCAGAGAGCACCGTCAGCGTCTCTTCGATGGGCACCGTGGTTTCATCTTCCACATGCTCGTAGCCCAACTGGCCAAAGCTGTTGACGCTGCGGTCGGGCCAGTGCAACTGATACAGATCCACGTGATCCAGTTGCAGGCGCTCCAGGCTTCCATGCAGTGCATCGGTGAGGCCCTTGCGGTCCAGCTCATTGTCGCCGCCGCGGATGTGGCGCGGGTTGTGTGGTTTGCGGGCGGGGCCGGTGCACTTGGTGGCGATCAGCAACTGGTCGCGCTTGCCGGATTTCTTCAGCCAGGTCCCGAGATAGCGTTCAGTGAGTCCTTGCGTTTCCGCCTTGGGCGGGACCGGATACATTTCGGCGGCGTCGATCAGGTTGATGCCGCGTTCGACGGCGTAGTCCAGTTGCGAGTGGGCGTCGGCTTCCGTGTTCTGCTCGCCCCAGGTCATGGTACCCAGAGTGATGAGACTGACCTTCAGGTCGGTGCGGCCGAGTTGGCGGTACTGCATGCGGATTCTCCTTGTGATGCGCAGGCAGGGACCGGGGCGTGTCCTGCCGGCTGGCGCGGGATCGGGTAGTATAGCGGCGCTCGTCCTGCCTTGCAGGGCAGGGCCGCAGCGGCGCCAAGACCGCTCGCGCCAGGCCGGTTGCCGCTTGCAGTGCCCGGACTCGATAACGCCAGAACACTTCCTTCCCATCCACGAGACATGTCAGTTCCTTCCCCCAGCATCCCCCCTGATGAAGCCGCCGAATCCCTGCGCCATCACACCCCATTCAAGCTCTTCTGGTGCGCCAGCGTCGCATCCACCATTGCCCTGCAGATGCAGATCGTGGCGGTTGGCTGGCAGGTCTACCAGCTCACCCACAGCGCCTTCGATCTTGGTATCGTGGGCCTCGTGCAGTTCATTCCGTCGCTGATCCTGGTGTTCGTGGTGGGCCATGTGGCCGACCGCTTTGATCGCCGCAACGTTGCGCGCGTCAGTTCGCTGGTGGAAGCCGCCGCTGCCGCCACGCTGGCGCTGGGCAGCCTGCATGGCTGGCTCAGCCGCGAGATGATTTTCGTGATCGTGGCCATCATCGGTGCGGGCCGGGCCTTTTCCAAGCCGACCATGTCGGCGCTGCTGCCCAGCCTGATGTCGCCCAAGGCCTTGCCGGGCGCGGTGGCGGGCTCGGCCTCGGCGACCCAGTTCGCCATCATCATCGGCCCGGCGCTGGGGGGCTTTCTCTACGTGGCGGGACCAGCGGTGGTGTATGCCAGCAGCTGCGCGCTGTTCATTGCATGCAGCGTATTGTTGTCGCTGATCCGGCGTCCGGCCCAGGTCGCGGCGGCCCAGACTGCACCGGCCAAGCCGACCGGGGCCAGTCTGTCGTCGGTGTTCGCAGGACTGGCTTTCATCCGCAGCAAGCCCGCCATCTTCGGTGCCATCTCGCTGGACATGTTTGCCGTGCTGCTGGGCGGTGCTACCGCCTTGCTGCCGGTCTTCGCCAACGACATCCTGCATACCGGTGCGGTCGGCCTGGGTCTGCTGCGCTCGGCACCGGCGGCCGGGGCCTTGATCGTGGCGCTGCTGCTGGCGCGCTTTCCGCTGGGCGGCAGGGTAGGGCGCACCATGTTCATCGCCGTGGCCGTGTTCGGATTGGCCACCATCGTGTTTGGCCTGTCACGCTCCTTCCCGCTGTCGCTGGCCGCGTTGGCGGTGCTGGGCGCAGCCGACATGATCAGCGTGGTGGTGCGCTCGTCCTTCGTTCAGCTGGAAACGCCGGACGCCATGCGCGGCCGCGTTTCGGCCGTCAATTCGGTCTTCATCGGAACGTCCAATCAGCTCGGAGAATTCGAATCGGGCCTCACCGCCGCCTGGTTCGGTGCGGTGCCGGCCGTGCTCATCGGCGGGATCGGCACGCTGCTGATCGTGCTGCTGTGGATGCGCCTGTTCCCCTCGCTCTATCAGGTCGACCGGCTGGCCGCACGCCAGTCCTGAAGCCGGCGGCAAGCAGTCGCGCGCTCACGGCGGATCGCCCTCGGTCACCAGCATCTGGCTGGACTGGCGCGTGAGCTCCTGCTGCATCACCAGCATCTGCAGGAACTGCGCATAGGGAACCGGCTTGCTGAAGTAATAGCCCTGGTACTCATCCGAGCCGAACTCGCGCAGCGCCTGCAACTGTTTCTCCGTCTCCACGCCTTCGGTCACCACCTTCAGGTTCAATGCATGGCTCATGGCGATGATGGCCTGCACGATGGCGCTGCTGTTGGCATCGTCGGGAATGTCGTTGATGAAGGATTTGTCGATCTTCAGCGTATTGACCGGGAAACGCTTGAGATAGGCCAGCGAGGAATAGCCGGTGCCGAAGTCGTCAATGGAAATGGTGAAGCCTTCTGCACGGATGCCATCCATGATCGCGATCGCACGGTCGCGGTTGTGCATCACCATGCTTTCGGTGATCTCGAACTCCAGGCAGGCCGGTGGCGTGCCGTGGCGCTGGACCACGCTCTTGATGTCTTCCAGCAGACGTTCATCGCCGAACTGGCTGCCGGTCAGATTGATGGAGATGCGTCCGCACACCAGTTCGCGTTCCAGCATCAGGCCGATGTCGCGGCAGGCCACGTCCAGCACCACCAGGCCGATCTGGTCGATCAGGCGGGTCTCCTCAGCCAGCGGGATGAATTCACCGGGCGGCACCAGGCCGCGCACCGGATGCTGCCAGCGGACCAGGGCTTCCGCACCGACGATGCCGCCGGTGGCCAGGTTGATCTTGGGCTGGTAGTGCACCACGAACTCGGCGCGTTCGATGGCGCGGCGCAGTTCGGCTTCCAGCGCGATGCGCTCTACCGTATTGGTGTTGACCTCGTCGGAGAAGAAGCGATAGTCATCCTTGCCATGGTGCTTGGCGCGGTACATGGCAATGTCGGCATTCTTGATGAGCGTTTGCGCATTGTCGCCATCGCCCGGATAGGTGGCGATGCCGATACTGGCCGAGAGCATGGCTTCCTGGCCGTCGATGATGAAGGGCTTGCGCGCCTCGGTGAGCAGCTTCTGTGCAATCTCGCCCAGTTGCAGCGGATCGTCGAAGTCATCCACCAGCACGATGAATTCATCGCCGCCCACGCGCGCCAGGATATCCAGCTCGCGCAGGGTATTGCGGAAGCGCTGGGCGATCTCCTGCAGCACCGCTTCGCCGGCCTCGTGACCGAAGGTATCGTTGATGTTCTTGAAGCGATCCAGGTCCATCAGCAGCACGGCCACCATGCCGTTGCGGTGCTCGGCGTGGGTAATGGCATTGGAAACGTGCTGGGTGCACAGGAAGCGGTTGGGCAGGCCGGTCAGCTCGTCATAGTGCGCCAGGTGGCGGATGCGCTCGTCGGCGCGGCGGCTCTCGATGGCCACGCTGGCGAGGTCGGCGGCGATGTTGGCCAGCTGCAGGTATTCATTGCTGGGGGCCTGGTTTTCCTTGAGCAGGGCAGCGAACACGCCCAGCAATTGGCCTTCCTTGCCCATGATGGGCCAGGCCCCGCAGGACGGGTAGATCTCTACATCGATGAGCACCCGCAGGTGTTCGGTCACCGGATCGCGCGCGATGTCGGTGACGATGCAGGGTCCGCGCCGCAAAGCCGCTTCAGCGCCGACGCCGCAGCCATGACGGATCGGCATGCCCTGCAAGGCACGCAGCAGGCGTGGCGGATAGCGCTTGCTCAGCACGGAAGTGAAATGCGAGGCTTGCTCATTGACCAGCATCACGCAACTGGCCCCATAAGGAATCTGCGCATCGGCAAAGCCGATGATCTCGTTGAGGATGCCGTCCAGGTCATCGTCGGCCATTACCATGTGCAGCACCCGGTTCTGTTCGCTCTGCAGCAGCTCGGCGCGCTTGCGGGCGCTGATATCGCGCAGGATGGCGAAGATCGCATAGCCACGATCGAATTCGGCGCGGTTGAGGGTAACGTCGGTATGGATGATCTTGTTGCGGCGGACCGTTACCCATTCGAACTGCTGGGGTTGCCCCGCGAGTACCCGGCCGACCAGCTCATCGATGTCCGGCTGGTCGGGCTGGCGCGCCTTGTGGCGAGAAAACAGGCCGACCTTGCGGCCGATGATGCGGTCCTTGTCCGGCACGCCGAAGAAGCGCAGCGCGGCCGCATTGCAGTCGAGGTAGCGCAGCTCCGAGGAGATCAGCACGATGGGATCGCTGCCTTCTTCGTAGAGCTTGCGGTAGCGGTATTCGCTGCTCGAGAGGGCGTGATCCAGGCGGCGCTGGTAGCGGTAGTACACCAGGAAGGCAATGAGCGCGATGAGGATGAAACCAAGGATGCCGGTGGTCAGCAGGATGCGGTTTTCGGTGCGGCTGCGCCATGGCGAGAGCACGTCTTCCATGCGCCGCGCATAGACCGCCACCAATGACCATTTGTCCAGGCGCTTGTAGGAGAACGACAGCGGTTCGCCGGTCAGATGCGAGATCTCTTCGAACGACCCTTCCTCGGCCCCGGCACGGATGCGTGCCATGCTTTTGGCATCGGCCAGGCTGACGCTGAGCCAGCGCTCTTCGAAAGGCGAGCGCAGCATCATCGAGCCGCTGTCGGTGCGCAGCGAGACGATGGCCTCGAAATTGGTGATGCGCTTGTAGAAGTCGAAGAAGGTTGCAGCCTTCAGTTCGGCCACCAGCAGGCCGATCGGGCGGCTGCTGCGGTCGTAGAGATTCATGGCCACCGGCAGCACCAGGTCGCGGTTGTAGCGACTGCGCATGAGCTGGCCCACGAACAGGTTGGGCCGGGCCGGATTGCCGTCCACGTGGGTCAGCTTGTGGTCTTCGGGGATGCTGGTGGTGTCGAAGGGGCGCAGCGAACTGGCACGGGTGTTGCCGTTGCGGTCGATGTAGCGCAGCACCATCACGGTGGACAGCCGCTGTTGCGTGTCCGACAGCAGTCGGTACAGCGCCTGGTCGTCGTCCAGCAGGTCGGGGCCGGCGACGTGGATTTGCTCGGCGGCGGACCAGAGCAACTTGTCGAGTTCGCCGAAGATGCGTTCAGCGTGTTCCTGCACGCTGCGCACGGCCGCCATCGAGCTGGCGCGCTCGGCATCGATGGTCAGCTGGCGGTCCTGGCGGATTTCCCACCAGGTCTGCACGACAATGAACGACCCGACGAAGCCGACGAACAGCAGCAAGGTTTTCAGGGTGTAGCCTGGGCGTCCTGGCGATTTGTTCTGTTTTCCCATGTGACCCACTATCACATTACCTGTCGTTAGGCAGCAGATTGCTGCACGTCCCTTGGCCCGGAAAGATGCCGGACGACCGTTTCGACAGCCCTCGCACGCAATCGGCACGTTCCTGCCAGCGGAACGGCGGCGGCTGACGCGGGCATGGTGGATAGCCCTTGTCAGTGCGGCAAGCCGCGCGCGTTCACACGGTGTGATCGCGCTTACGCCAAAATTACGTGGATGCCCCCACTTCGTGATACGCGAGGTGTCAGTATGCCACCTCGTGTCCTGCTGCGCTTTGTTGGCGCTTGTCCTTGCTTTGTGCCCTTGTTGTGCGCTGATCAATGGCCGCTGCGCCAGCCACGTTCACCGTTTGTTTTGTAGCAACCTTACCGCAAGCTCAGGGCTTTGTCATCCTGCGCGCAACGTCGCTGCAACGCGACAGCGTGATTTTCATGTCAGATGGAAATTTTCACTTGTTCTGGCATCAACATGAAGGATGTTAAGCGTGGCAGATGCGTTTTCGTTTGCAATGCGATAATACCGCTCAGTCGGAAGTTTCACAGGCATCACCAGTTTTACTGAATTTTCCTGACGAGGCCCAACTGGTCGGTCGGGAAGTTTTACTTCAATCATCACGCAAAGGACCCATCCCTATGAAGACAAGAGCAGCGGTAGCATGGCAGGCAGGCAAGCCCTTGACCATCGAGGAAGTCGAACTCGGCGGCCCCAAGGCCGGCGAAGTCCTGGTCGAGATCAAGGCCACCGGCATCTGCCATACCGACTATTACACGCTCTCGGGCGCCGACCCGGAAGGCATCTTCCCGGCCATCCTCGGCCACGAAGGCGCGGGCGTGGTGGTCGATGTCGGCCCGGGCGTGAAGTCGCTCAAGAAGGATGACCATGTCATCCCCCTGTACACGCCGGAATGCCGCGAGTGCAAGTTCTGTCTGTCGCAGAAGACCAACCTGTGCCAGGCCATCCGCGCCACCCAGGGCCGTGGCCTGATGCCGGATGCCACCAGCCGCTTTTCGCTGGACGGCAAGCCGCTGTTCCACTACATGGGCACCTCGACTTTCTCCAACTACATCGTCGTACCGGAAATCGCTCTTGCCAAGATCCGTTCGGATGCGCCTTTTGACAAGGTCTGCTACATCGGCTGTGGCGTGACCACCGGCGTAGGTGCGGTGCTGTTCACCGCCAAGGTGGAAGCGGGTGCCAACGTGGTGGTGTTCGGTTTGGGCGGCATCGGCCTGAACGTCATCCAGGCGGCCAAGATGGTGGGGGCCAACAAGATCATCGGCGTCGACCTGAATCCGGCGCGTGAAGCCATGGCGCGCAAGTTCGGCATGACCGACTTCATCAATCCCAAGGACGTGCCCAACGTGGTTGATGCCATCATCGGCATGACCGATGGCGGCGCCGACTACAGCTTCGAGTGCATCGGCAACACCACCACCATGCGCCAGTCGCTGGAGTGCTGCCACAAGGGCTGGGGCCAGTCCATCATCATCGGCGTGGCCGCAGCCGGCCAGGAGATCTCGACCCGTCCGTTCCAGCTGGTGACCGGCCGCGTGTGGAAGGGCTCGGCCTTCGGTGGCGCGCGTGGCCGTACCGACGTGCCGAAGATCGTCGACTGGTACATGGAAGGCAAGCTCAACATTGATGACCTGATCACGCACAAGCTGCCGCTGGAGCGCATCAATGAGGGCTTCGACCTGATGAAGAGCGGCGAGTCGATCCGCTCCGTGGTCGAGTTCTGAGGAGAGCGCGATGCTGGAGACTCTCTCCGAGCACGGCTGTTTTGGCGGCGTGCAGGGCTTTTATCGCCATGCCTCGCCCGCCATCGGGCTGGATATGCGCTTTTCGGTGTTCGTGCCGCCGCAGGCGGGGCAGGGCGGTGGCAAGTTGCCCGTGCTGTTCTACCTGGCCGGGCTGACCTGCACCGAAGAAACCTTCATGATCAAGGCTGGTGCGCAGCGTGTGGCGGCCGAGCTGGGGCTGATCCTGGTTAGTTGCGACACCAGTCCGCGTGGCGCGGGCATTGCCGGTGAAAGCGACAGCTGGGACTTTGGCGTGGGTGCGGGATTCTACCTGGATGCCACACAGACGCCGTGGAGTCAGCGCTACCGCATGGAAAGTTACGTGGTCGAGGATTTGCGCCTTGCCGTGCTGGAGCACTTCCCGGCCGACCCGCAGCGCATGGGCATCTTCGGTCATTCCATGGGCGGGCATGGCGCACTGACGCTGGCCTTGCGACATCGTGATCTGTACCGCTCGGTATCGGCCTTCGCGCCGATCGCCGCGCCGGTGCACTGCCCGTGGGGGCAGAAGGCCTTCAGTCACTATCTGGGCGAGGATCAGGAAAGCTGGCAGGCGCATGACGCCAGCGAGCTGATGCGCAAGCTCTATGCGCCTTTCCCGCAGGGGATCCTGATCGATCAGGGGCTTGCAGACAAATTCCTGATCGAGCAGCTGCAGCCGGAACGCTTCGAGGCAGCCTGCAAGGAAGCCTCACAGCCGCTGACCTTGCGTCGGCATGCGGGGTATGACCATGGGTATTACTTCATCGAGAGTTTTGTGGAAGATCATTTGCGCTTCCATCATGCCAATTTGATGGCTTGAACTCGCTTGAGCTGGAATGAAGGGCTGACGATCCACATCGTCAGCCCTTATTTTTTCTGCGGCCTTCCACACGCTCTGCCGGGCTGTGCTGTTTGTATCGCGGCAGGCTCCACCCGCTGCCGCGGGCAGCACAGTTGCCGCAGACAAGATCAAGGGAATGGCCGGCGATTCTGGTTGTGCGTGAGATTGAAAATTCACTCAATCATGTTTCTGATAGCGCTGCATTGGGGCGATTGCTTGTCCAGGGAGCATTCGAGATTGGAATAAGGTGATGCCGATTTCTCGCCCGCGCACTCGTGGATGTGCTCCCAAATATAGGCTGGACCTTCGCCGCCGGGAAAAGCTGCGCTTCTCCCATCGGCACTCCAGAAAAATACGGAGCGGCCCATCCCGACCGACCCTTGGGAATACGCGGTAATCGGAATGATGGGCCAGGTACTGTCTCTCACGACTTTCTTGGAGCGCAGGTCAACGACGGTGTAAAACGCATCGCCGTCGGAGAGCGTGAACAGGGCGTAAGGATCCAGCCAAGACCACCTTTCGCCGCCGCGGAATGCGTATTCGATCAGGGCGCACTTGGCCCCCGGATTGACCAGAATGGTCTGCGGTTCGATGGCGGGGCGGATCAGTTGAGGGAATTTGCGCAAAAGGAGATAGCTCGCCAGGAGTGCGAGGGTAACTAAAGCAAACAGTTTTGTAGAACGTCTAAATGGCATGGCTTAAAACAAGTACTGATTCAATAGAACGTTCTGAGTTTGTTAATCATGAGGACAAGTTCCTCTTGATTCGCCCAGGGCATAGAGCCGAACAAAGACTGGCTTGATCTTTCTCCAATGCCCGTGATATCGAGCGCGGTTGAAATCATGGACGTCCCTAGCGAATACGCCAATGCTAGAGACAATTTCAGCCCATTCATGAAAAAAACCGGCCCAATCGGACCGGTTCCATGGAAACAAGGCGGCCAACCCGCCTGTACATGATCAGACGAAAGCATCCGTCACAACATGCTCCCCCAGCATGAACGCATCGGCCACATGCCGCAGCGGCGCCACATCCACATCGGACGATCCGCTGCGGATCAATTGGCAGAAATGTGCATACAGCGAGGGATACTCCCCCTCCACCGGCAGCTCGCACGGCGCATCGTTGATCCAAAGTTCATGTCCGCCCTTTTTCAGGTGGACCCGGGTGCTGTCGGTCTCGATGACGATGTCCCAGGTCTGTTCACCCGTCTGGCGCCAGTCGAAGTCCGCTTGTACATCCGTGCCCAGGGCATCGGTAAAGCCCAGGCGCGCGGCAATCGGCGTCTGGCGGTTGGATGGCACTTCCAGCGTGGCCTGCTTCAGGAACATCGCCTGCGGCAGGATCTCGGTGACGATCGACAAGGCATTGATGCCCGGATCGAACACGCCCAGGCCGCCCGGCTGCCAGATCCATTCCTGGTCCGGGTGCCAGTGGCGCACGTCTTCACGCCAGATCACCTTGACCTGGCGCGGCGCATGTTCCTGCAGATGGCGCTTGACCACCTGCACCGCCGGCGCATGGCGCGAGTGCCAGCTGGCGAACAGGGTCACGCCTTTGTCCGCCGCCAGGTTCTTCAGCGACTCGACTTCGGAGAGCGTGGCACCGGGCGGCTTTTCCAGGAATACGTGCTTGCCCGCGCTCAGTGCTTCTCGTGCGGCTTCATAGCGGTACTGCGGCGGCATGCACAGGGAGAGGGCCTCGATGGCCGTGCCCGAGGCGAGCATCTCGGCCATGCTCTTGTAGGCGGTCACGCCCTCGATGCTGTGGTTGCGGCTGGCGGTCGCGACCAGCTTGAAATCGGCATTGCCGGCAATGGCCGGGGCATGCTGGTCATAAACGATCTTGCCGACGCCGGCGATGGCGAGCTGGATGGGTGTCATGGTGTCCTTGCTTATTATTGGTTACATGAAGGGGAGGGGCCACAGATTACCAGCGTTGATGCACGTACGGTGCAATGTCATGCAGATAGAGTTCGCGCAGCGCCTGCATCACCTCATCCGTGATCGGCGGCAGGGCGCTGGCCGCACTGTTGGACTGCGCCTGCGCGACGTTGCGTGCACCGGGGATCACGGTGCTGATGGCGCTTTCCATCAGGATCCAGCGCAGCGCGAATTGCGCCATGGGAACACCCTGCGGCAGCAGCGCGCGGATCTTCTCCACGGCGGCCAGTGCGACCTCATATGGCACGCCCGAGAAGGTCTCGCCGACATCGAAGGCTTCGCCGTGGCGGTTGAACTGACGATGGTCGTCGGCGGCAAAGGTGGTCTGCGCATTCATCTTGCCGGTCAGCAGGCCCGAGGCCAGCGGCACGCGGGCGATCACGGCGATGTCGCGGCGCTGCGCTTCCTGCAGGAACAGCCCGATGGGGCGCTGGCGGAAGATGTTGAAGATGATCTGCACCGATTTCACGTTCGGATATTCGATGGCCTTGAGCGCTTCTTCCACCTTCTCCACCGAGACGCCGTAATGGCGGATCTTGCCGGCCGCGACCAGCTCATCCATGTAAGCGAACACTTCCTGCTGGTAATACACCTCGGTGGGCGGGCAGTGCAGTTGCACCAGGTCCAGGCAATCGACCTCCAGGTTCTTGAGCGAACGGTCGACGAAGGCGGTGAGATTGTCCTTGTTGTTGTAGCCGCTGGCCACATGCGGCGAGAGCCGGCGGCCGGCCTTGGTGGCCACGAACGGACGTGCGCCGCCGCGTTCCTTCAGGACTTGCGCAATCAACTGCTCGGAGCGGCCATCGCCATAGACATCGGCCGTGTCGATGAAGGTGACGCCCGCATCCAGTGCGGCGTGCAGCGCGGCCTTGGCATCCTGGGAGGAAACGTCACCCCACGAACCGCCAATGGCCCATGCGCCAAATCCGATTTCGGAAACTTCCGCACCCGTGCGGCCAAAGCGTCTTGTTTTCATGCCGGTACTCCTTTTGAGCATTCCAAAAGCCGTAGTTATACCGCGCACCACGCGCGAAGGTGGCTGGTTTAAGATGAGCCAGATTCATTCCTGAAGTGATTTCAATTCATTCATGTCCCTCCTCGACCATATCGAATTTTCCGATCTGCGGATCTTCGTCACCATCCTGCGTACCGGCAGTTTCAAGGCCGCCGCGATCCAGCTTGGCCTGACGCCCTCGGCCACCAGCCATGCCATGAAGCGGCTGGAAGAGCGGCTGTCGACCCAATTGCTGTACCGGTCCAGCCGCGCGATCTCGCCCACGGCGGCCGGCAGTGAACTGGCGGCCCGGCTGGAAGAAGGGTTTGAGCAGATCGCGCAGGCGCTGGGCCAGCTGGAAAGCTCGGCAGAGGGGAGCCTGGGCGAATTGCGCATCAACGTCTTCGCCGATGCCGCCCATCTGCTGATCGAACCGGCCATTCCCGAATTCGTGCGGCTATGTCCCAAGGTCAAGCTCACCATCGTGGTCGATGACAAGCCCATCGACATCGTCAGCGAAGGCTATGACGCCGGCATCCGCTACGGCCACTACGTGCCGGAGGGCATGGTGACCGCGCCGCTCACGCGCGCGCATCGCTGGGTGGCAGCGGCCTCGCCGGCGTATCTGGATCGGCATGGACGGCCACTCACATTGGAAGACCTGCAGCAGCACACCTGCCTGCAATTGCTCTTGGGCGACAACTCGAGCTACCAGTGGGAATTCGGCCGTGGCAAGCACCGCCAGCGCATTCGCGTGCCGGGCCTGGTGACGATCAACAATACGGCAGCCACCATCGCGGCGGCCAAGGCCGGGGTGGGTATCGCCTATCTGTTGGAGGGAAGGATCAGCAAGGAAATCGATGAAGGCTCGCTGGAAGCCATCCTGGAAGAATGGGCGGCCCCCAGCGAGCCGTTTCACATGTACTACAGCAGCCGCCGCCATGCGCATCCGGCCTTGCGCAAGCTCATCGACATCATCCGCCTGCAGCACGGCCTGTCGCGGCTGCGGTAGCCGCCACAGGCCGGCCAGTTCAGTGTGCCGCCGACGCTTCGGCCGCACCCGCGCCGCCCTTGGAGGGCTTGATGATCCAGATCAGCGGGATGATGACGATGAAGATCACCGCCGAGACATAGAAGATGTCATTGATGCCCAGCATCGCCGCCTGGAAGGTGATGGTCCGCTCCAGCATGCCGGCCGTCTGCTCGGCGTTCAGGCCCAAGGTGCTGCTGATGTTGTTGACGGTCTCCTGCAGCCAGGGGCTGTAGGGGGTGGCGTGTTCGGTCAGCTGTGCGTGGTGCATGATGGTGCGGTTGTTCCAGGCCGTGGTCGAAATGGAGGTGCCGACCGCGCCGCAGAACACGCGCACGAAGGACGACAGGCCGGCCGCCGCCGGGATGCGTTCCGGTGGCAGGCCGGAGAGCAGCAGCACCGTCAGCGGCACGAAGAACATGGCCGTCGGAATCCCCTGCAGCAGCGTGGGCAGGATCACCGTCATCTGATCCACCTGCAGGTTGTAGCGCGAGCGCAGCCAGAACACGATGGCAAAGCCGATGAAGGACGCCGTGGCCACCTTGCGCGCATCCACCAGCGGCAGGAAGCGTCCGATGAGCGGCATCAGGATCACCGCGAAGATGCCGATCGGTGCGGTCGACAGCCCCGAGTCGATCGAGCGATAGCCCAGGTATTGCTGCAGCCATTGCGGCAGGATCACCAGGTTGCCGAAGAAGACCCCGTAGCCGATGGAAATGGCGATGGTGCCGCCGGCGAAATTGCGCCGGCCGAACAGGCGCAGGTCCACCACCGGATGGTCATTGTTCAGTTCCCACACGACGAAGTAGGCAAAGGCGATCAGCGCGATGATGCCCAGCGTGACGATGGTGGGCGAGGAGAACCAGTCCAGGTCCTTGCCCTTGTCGAGCATGATCTGGAAGGCCGCGACCCAGGTCACCAGCAGCGCCAGGCCGATCTTGTCGATGGGCAGCTTGTGGGTCGGCGTCTCGCGCGAGCGGTAGATGGCCAGCGTGACGCCGGCGGCAATCAGGCCCACCGGGATGTTGATGTAGAAGATCCAGGGCCAGGTGTAGCTGTCGGTGATCCAGCCGCCCAGCGCGGGGCCAGCCACCGGTGCCACCACCGCCGTCATGCCCCATAGCGCCAGGGCGAAGGAGGATTTCGATTTGGGGTAGGCCCCCAGCAGCAGCGATTGCGACAGCGGCACCATGGGGCCGGCCACCAGGCCTTGCAGCACGCGCGCGGCCAGCAGGATGGGCAGGGTGGGCGCCAGGCCGCACAGCCAGGAGGCCAGCACGAACAGCAGCACCGAGGTCACGAACAGGCGCACCGCGCCCAGGCGCTGCGTCAGCCATCCGGTCAGCGGGATCGAGATGGCGTTGGCTGCGGCAAATGAGGTGATGACCCAGGTGCCCTCATCGACCGATACACCCAGGTTGCCCGAGATGGTCGGAATGGCGACGTTGGCGATGGAGGAATCCAGCACGTTCATGAACACCGCCAGCGACACCGACAAGGTGCCCAGCACCAGGTTGGCACCCGTCAGCGGCGGTGGCGGCGTGTAGGGTTTGGGGGGAGTAGTGGCCATAAGGCTTGATCAATGTCCGGTGAAGGTCGGGTAGGGACAGCCGCACCCCATCAGGTGTGCGGCACCGCCACCGGTGCGGCGGCCGCCTTGCTCTTGCGCGCCTGCGGCAGGCCGCTGGCGTTGTCGCTGATGATGCGCTCGACGATGGCATCGGCCTGCTTGCCGAGGTCGTCATAGACATTGGTCTGGTAATTGGTCGGCACCGCTTCCAGCGCACGGCCATCGCCATGGATGTCCACGGTGGCGGTGGTGGACAGGCCGATGCGCAGCGGATGTGCGCGCACCTGTTCCGGATCGAGCGCGATGCGCACCGGCACGCGCTGCACCACCTTGATCCAGTTGCCGGTGGCGTTCTGTGCCGGCAGCAGCGAGAAGGCGCCACCGGTCCCGGCCGAGAAGCCGATCACGGTGCCCTTGTACTTGACGCTGGAACCGTAGACGTCAGCGATCACTTCCACCGGCTGCCCCAGGCGGATGTGCTGCAACTGGCTTTCCTTGAAGTTGGCGTCGATCCAGATCTGTTCCAGCGGCACGATGGCCATGAGCGGATTGCCGGCCGCGATGCGCTGGCCGACCTGCACCGAACGCTTGGAGACGAAACCGGAGACCGGTGCCACGATGTTCACGCGGGCATAGTTCAGGTAGGCATTGCGCACGGCGGTGGCCGCCTGCAGCACGTTGGGGTGCTCGGTCACGCTGGTGTGGTCGGTCAGGGCGCGGTTGGCGGCTGCAGCAGCGCGGGCCTGGTCGAGTGCGGCGACGGCGCTCTTGACGGCGTCGCGCGCGTGCGAGACGTCTTCCTGCGAGACCGCACCGGAAGACAGGCCAGCCTGGCGACGCTGCAGGTCTTCCCGGGCACGGGCCAGGTTGCTGTCGGCTGCGGCCACATTGGCGGCGAGCGTGTCGTTGTTCAGGAACAGCTGGCGCGTTTGGCGCACGGCTTGGGCCAGTGCGGCCTGGGCCTGCTCCAGCGCGAGCTTGGTGTCAGCTGCATCGAGTGCCACCAGCGGCTGGCCGGCCTTGACCACTTGCGTGTCGTCGGCCTTGACGGCCACCACGGTGCCGCCAACCTGGGCGGAGATCTGCACGACGTTGCCGCCGACATAGGCGTCATCGGTTTCTTCAAAGAAGCGGGCATGCAGGAACCAGTACAGGAAACAGGCGATGGCGATCACCAGCAGGACCAGCGTGAGCAGGATCAGCTGACGCTTGCGCTTGCCGTTGCCATTTCCGTTGCCATTGCCATTGCCATTGCTGTTGGCTTGCGGGTTTTGTTGGGTGGTGCTGTCACTCATGGAGGACTCCGTTCTATCTTTTTGTAGTCGGTCGATCAGCCCCGCCGCAGCAGCGGGGCCGTCCCGGTCACCGGCGGCAGGGTGGAGAAGCCGGTGGCGGGCTGGGTTCAGTTCATTGGCTCAGGTCGTCTTGGGGCAGGCTCATCGCGACGGCGGGGGGGCTGCCGCCAGTCCGGCCTGCTGGGCGTCGAAACCGCCGCCCAGGGCCTTGTAGAGCGCCACCTGCTGTTCACGGCGCTGGGCTTCCAGCGCCACCAGCGACTGGCGCTGGGCCAGCACGCCGGTTTCTGAGGACAGCAGCGTCAGTTGCGACACCAGGCCCAGGCGATAGCGTTCGCGCGCCAGGTCGTAGGCACGCTCGGCGGCTTGCAGCGCTTCACGGCGGATCGGCAGCTGGCGCTCGATGGAGTGGATTGCCGCAATCTGGCGCGCCACATCGGCATAGGCATCGTTCAAGGTCTTGTTGTAAGTGGCGACGGCCAGCTCATAGTTGGCGTATTCGCCCTTGAGCCCGGCCCGCAGTGCGCCGCCTTCGAAGATCGGCAGCGTGATGGCCGGACCGAAGGCGATGCTCTTGCTGGCGGCCGTGAAGGGATTGGCATCGACCAGACTGTCGAAACCGATCATGGCGCTCAGGTTGATGTCCGGATAGAAACGCGCCTTGGCGACATCCACACCACGGCTGGCGGCTTCCACTTGCCAGCGCGCGGCCACGATGTCGGGACGGCGGCCCAGCAGGTTCAGCGGCAGGTCGGCCGGCAGGCCCGGCGTGGCCAGGTTCTGCAGGGCGGGCGGGGCCAGTTGCAGGCCGCGGTCCGGTCCCTTGCCGCTGAGCGCGCCCAGCTGCTGGCGCAGCAGCACGATCTGGCCGGCATTCTGTTCCAGCTGGGCGCGGGCATCGGCACTGCTGGTGCGCGACTGGTTGCGTTCGATCTGGCTGTCCAGACCGGTCTTGACGCGGTCGGCGGTGATGGTCTCCAGATTGCTGCGCTGCTGTACCGTGCGCTGCAGGATGTCCTGTACCGCATATTGCGCCGCCAGCTGGCTGTAGACCGAGACGATCGAGGCCGTGAGTGCCAGGCGTGCTTCCTGCTCGCTGGCCTGGGCCGCCTTCTCGCTGGAGATGGCTTGCTCCAGGGCAGACTGGTTCTTGTTCCAGAGGTCAAGCTCATAGCCGACGTTCAGGCCAGCCTTTTTTTCGTTGTACCAGTTGCCACCGTAAGGCGGCGGGTAGATCGAGGTACTGGAAAACTGATTGCGGATGACCGAGGCTTCGGCGTTCACGGTCGGCAGCAGCGGTGCACCGCGTGACTCAGCCAGTGCGGCCGCTGCACCGATGCGGGCGCGCGCCTGTTGCAGGCCGGGATTGGCGGCGAGAGCGTCCTCGATCAATGCGGTGAGCTGGGCGTCACCGAACTGGCGAACCCAGTCGCTGCCCGGCCATTGCCCGTTGGGGGCGCCCGGATTTGGATCGGAGAGGCTGCGTGTGGTACTGAAGTCGCGCGCCTGAGCCAGCTGCTTGTCGCTGCCGATGCCCTCGAAGCTGGCACAGCCCGCCAGGCCGATGGCCCCGATCAGCGCGGCCAGCACGGCGCGGGCTGCCTTCGCCCGCGGCCGGGTGGCGGGCGAGATGATGCGTTGCATAGAATTCTCCACGAAGAATGTTTGGCGATACGAGTTGTTTTTCGAGTTTTGCGATACGCGCCGCGACGTTCCGACAGCCTTCAGTCGCGAAGACTCGCAGGACCGGGCCGATGGGGCAGGCAGCGCTTGCCTGGATTTACGAGTACCATGACGGGGTCGGGCGAGTAAAAACTCATTTTTCGTATTATACTTCGATATACGAACAATCACTCACGTTGCGAATTCGCGTCGGGGGCGGGCGAATTCCTCACCAAAGCTGCCAATGAAACTGCAACCCAGAAAAGAACCACGCCAGGCACGTTCCCGGGCGATGGTCGATACCATCCTTGATGCCATGTCGCGCGTGCTCGTCGAGCGTGGCTATGCCAAGACCAATACCAATCTCGTGGCCGAATCGGCCGGCATCAGCGTCGGTTCGCTGTACCAGTATTTCCCCAACAAGGATGCGCTGATCTTCGCGCTGCGCGAGCGCCACAGCACGCGCATGCTTACGCTGTTCGAAGACGTGGTGGCGCACATCGATGCCTCCGGGACGCTCTCGGGCGATTTCGAGAAACTGATCAACGCACTGGTAGCGGCGCACCTGCTGGAGCCGGAACTCAATCGCATTCTCGAAGAGGAATTTCCGGCCTTCAACCTGCCGGTCTCGCAGGAAATCCGCCAGGGCTTCTTCGATTCCATCCGCCGGGTGCTGGAAAAGCACCGCGCCACCATCACGCCCCCCGATCTGGATGTGGCGACCTTCGTGGTCCAGCGCATGCTGAAGGCGCTCATCAAGGCGGTGGTGCTGACCGGTTATGGCGGTGTCTCCCCGGCCAGCGTGCGGACCGAGATCCTGCCCGCAGTGATCGGCTATCTGACCGCTCCGCGCAGTCAGTAGCGCGACATCAAATGATCTGGTTGCTGAGGGGCATCCAGTATTGAAATTCACGGGCATAATTGTCAGAGTGAAGATTAAAACGGCGAATCGAGGCGGCCACCGAGGGAGGGAAGGCCGCTGATCCTGAAATATTGCACGGCAGCAAGTCAGAAACTCCCCGATATGCAACTCTCAGGGTTTCCGTATAGTGCGGGGATGGATGGCAGGATGCGCTGTTGCCACGGTCGCCGCCGGTCATCTTCATTGCCCTTATTTTTCAATGACAGCGATATGCAGAAAAAGAACATGCGCCGCGCCCCCCTCCTGGCTCTCTTCCTGTTGTGGGCAGGAACGTGGGCCCTGAGCGCTCAGGCCGCCGTCTCTGTGCAGGTGCTCGACAGCGCCGGCCAGCCCGTGCCCAATGCCGTGGTCTATGCCGAACCGGCGGGTGGCGGAGGAGCCATCAAGGCGGCGCGCCAGGTCGAGATCGAGCAGAAGAACAAGACCTTCATTCCTTTGGTGACGGTGGTGCAGACCGGGACAGCGATCCTGTTCCCCAACCATGACAACGTCCGGCACCATGTCTATTCGTTTTCCCCGGCCAAGACCTTCGAACTGAAGCTGTATTCGGGCGTGCCGGGCAGTCCGGTAGTGTTCGACAAGGCCGGTACCGTGGTATTGGGTTGCAACATCCACGATGAAATGGTGGCCTACGTGCAGGTGGTCAACACTCCGCATTTCGGCGTGAGCGAACGTAACGGCGTGGTGAAGTTGGAGGGCATCGCCAATGGCCGCTACACGCTCAAGGCCTGGTATTTCACCATGGGACCGAACCAGGCCGCCGTAGAGCAGCCACTGGAAGTACAGGGAGACGGCCGGGCCGTCATCAAACTCAACGTCAAGGCGGTGCCGCTCTGAAGCGGCGGCATCATGCCAATCTGAACAACAGGAATCGGGGCCGGGGTGCGTCTTTACCGTCTGGAAAGCAAGATCGTCGCGCTGTTCATCATCCTCATCGTGGTGGTGCAACTGGCCGGCTTCGTGGCGATCCGTACCGCCATTGATCGCAATGCGCGCAGCGCCATCAGCGAGGAGCTGATCATTGGCGAGCGCGTCTTCACGCGCCTGCTGGACCAGAATGCCCAGAAGCTGACCCAGGGCGCACGTCTGCTGGCCTCCGATTTCGGCTTCCGGCAGGCCATCGGCACCGATGACCGCGACACCATCGCCTCGGTACTGGCCAACCACGGGGCGCGCATCGGTGCCACCATGGGCATGCTGGTCGGCACCGATGGCCTCATCCACGCGTCCACCCTCGAATATCCCGATACCGACCTGCAGCGCAGCAGCCTGGAACTGGTACGCAAGGCCGGCAACGGCAATGGTGCGGCCGAGAGTGCCGTGGTCGGCGACAACCTGTTCCAGATCGTGGCGGTGCCGATCAAGGCTCCGGTCACCATCGCGTGGGTGGTGATGGGCTTCCCCGTGGACCGCGACCTGGTCAACGACATGCGTGCGCTGTCGCAACTGCAGGTCTCCATCCTGGTGCGCCAGCGTGGCAGCGCGGGCTGGACGGCCGATGTATCGACCCTGCCCAAGGCAGAAGCGCAGATGATGGCCAAGGAGGCCAGCAGCCCGCAGATGGGCCAGGCGGGTGCCACCGACCTGCAGATCGACGGCAACCAGTATCGTGCCCGCGTGCTGCCGCTGGCACGCGCCAGCAATGGCCAGGAAGCGGTGGCCGTATTGCAGCGCTCGGTGAGCGAGGCGGTGGCTCCATATCAGCGTCTGCAACTGATCTTGCTCAGCATCACCGTGCTGGGCGTGCTCGGTGCGGCGGTCGCCAGCGCCGTGATGGCGCGCCGCATCACCAGTCCCCTGCGTGACCTGGCCACTGTGGCCAAGCGGCTGGGGGAGGGCGATTACAGCGAAGGGCTCTACATTCGCCGGCAGGATGAAATCGGCCGTCTGGGTGCGGCCTTCGAAACCATGCGCTCGGAAATCGCCAGCCGCGAACTCAAGATCAGCCGGCTGGCGTATCAGGACCAATTGACCGGCCTGCCCAACCGGGTGCAATTCGGCGACCTGCTGCGCGAAGCGATTGGCCAGGCGCAGGCGCTGCCGGGAGGCAGCTGCCACATCCTCATGATGGACCTGGACCGCTTCCAGCAGGTCAACGATGTGCTCGGCCACAGCTTCGGCGACGACCTGCTGCGCCAGGTAGCGGCACGCCTGGACGCGCAGCTACTGTATCCGGGGGCCAAGGTGGCGCGCCTGGGCGGGGATGAGTTCGCCATCCTGCTGCCGGGCGTCGATCTCGCTGGCGCGCTGGATCAGGCGGCACACATCCTGCGTGCGCTGGAACAGCCCTTGTCGCTGCAGGAACAGACCGTGGACCTGGGGGCCGGCATCGGCGTGGCCGGCTATCCGGCCCACGGTGACAGCAGCGAAGTGCTGCTCAGCCGGGCCGAGGTCGCGATGTATACCGCCAAGCGCAAGGGCAATGGCGTGACGATCTACGATCCGGCCATCGACCAGAGCAGCCAGGAAAGCCTGTCGCTGCTGTCCGAACTGCGCCGTGCGCTGGAACGCGACGAATTCATGCTCTATCTCCAACCCAAGCTGGACCTGGCCACGGGTGCCGTCGTCGGCGGCGAAGCCCTGGTGCGCTGGGTGCATCCGGAGAAGGGCTTCATCGGTCCGGATAACTTCATTCCGTTTGCCGAGACCACCGGTTTCATCCGCATGCTGACCATCTGGATGATGGAAAAGGTGGCGGAGCTGTCGGCCCGGTTGCAGGCGCAGGGGCTGCGCCTGAAGTTCTCGGTCAACCTCTCCACGCGCGATCTGCTGGATCAGGAATTGCCGACTGCCTTCGGGGCCATCCTCGAACGCCATCGCCTCACGCCCGCCGCGCTCTGCCTGGAAATCACCGAGAGCGCCATCATGGATGATCCGGCGCGCGCCCAGAGCACGCTGGACCGGCTGGCCGCCATGGGCTTTGCCCTGAGCATCGATGACTTCGGTACCGGCTATTCCTCGCTGGCCTACCTCAAGCGCTTGCCGGTGGATGAACTGAAGATCGACAAGTCCTTCGTCATGAAGATGGCGCAGGATCAGGATGACGCCAAGATCGTGCGCTCCACCGTGGACCTGGGCCACAACCTGGGCTTGCGGGTGGTGGCCGAAGGGGTGGAAAGCGAAGAGGTCTGGTTCCTGCTGCGACAGATGGGCTGCGACCAGGGACAAGGGTATTTCATGGGCAAGCCGATGCCGGTGGAGCGCTTCCTGGAGTGGCTGCAGCAATGGCGGGCGCCGGAGATGCTGGATCAGTCGGAAAACGTCGCAATATGAAGGATGGCGCGAGGGGTCGCGCCAGCAAAGAATCACCAAGAGGGGGCAGGGGACAGCATGAAGAAAATCACCAAAAGTGGCGCGTTCGCGCTGCTGGCGACACTGTCTGCGCCGGCGTTGGCGCAGCTCAGCGATGCTGACCGCGAGGCCTGGATGCAGGCCCAGCAGCGCAAAGCCGCCCAAGCCATGCGCGCCGCGCCGGGCCCCGTCAGTTCCGGCGCGGCAGCCACTGCCCCCGAACCCGCTGCCGATCAGGACAAGACACGCTGGATGCCCGATCTCGGCAAGCTCACCGCCACCGGCGGCGTGATCCAGGTCGAGGGGGCCGGCGGCGGTGGTCTGACGCCCTGGGCGCTCATCACCGGCTATGGCACGCGCGACAGCTATGGTGCCAACGCCCATTACACCTATCTGTCGACCCAGGACTACACGCTCAAATCCTACGGCGTGGCCGTGGGGATACTGGACCGGTTGGAACTGTCGCTGGCCAAGCAGGAGTTCTACGGCAGCTTGGCCCCGTTGGCCGATCTCAAGATCACGCAGGACATCGTGGGCATCAAGCTCAAGCTGGCCGGTGACGCCGTCTATGATCAGGACCGCTGGCTGCCCCAGATCGCCGTCGGTGCCATGTTCAAGCACAACAACGGCATCGGCGGGCTGGGCACGGTGACCAGCGTCAAGCAGCTTGGCGCGGCCAGTGATGCCGGCATCGACTATTACCTCTCGGCCACCAAGCTGCTGCTGGAGCAGAGCCTGCTGCTCAACGGTACGCTGCGGCTGACCAAGGCCAACCAGATGGGACTGCTCGGTTTCGGCGGCGACCTCAATGACCGCTACCAGGCCATGGGCGAGTTTTCGGCGGCCTACATGATCAACCGCAAGCTGGCGCTGGGTATGGAATACCGCATGAAGCCGCGCAACCTGGCGGCCGACCATGAGAAGGATTATTACGATGCCTTCCTGGCCTGGTTCCCCAGCAAGAACCTGTCGATGACCCTGGCCTACGTGGCGCTGGGTGACATCACCGTCTACAACCCCAAGCGGCAACGCGGCGTCTATCTGTCGCTGCAGGCCGGTTTCTGAGCGCACGGGAGCCGCGATGAACAAGTTCAGAATGCAGCAAGCCGCGCTCGGACTGGCCCTGGCCTGTGCCCTCGGCCTGGCGCAGGCCCAGGCCCAGACCCGGACTCCGGCCACGCCCGATGACAGCCTGTTTCGCGCACTGGGCGGCTTGCCCGTGATTGAGCGGGTGGTGCAGGATTTCATGGACAACATGCTGGCGGATGCCCGCATCCGCCATACCTTCGACAATTCCAGCGTCAAGCGCGTCAGGGAAAAGCTGGTGGAGCAGTTCTGCCAGCTCAGCGGCGGTGGTTGCATCTACACCGGGGATCCCATGCGCGAAGTGCACCAGGGTCTCAAACTGAGCAATGCCGACTTCAATGCCCTGGTGGAAGATCTGCAATTGGCCATGGACAAGAATGGCATCCCCTCCCGCACCCAGAACCGCCTGCTGGCGCTGCTGGCACCCATGCAGCGCGAGACGGTCAGCCGATAGCAAAAAATATTTTGTGGCGGCGGGAATAAAGCAGGGCCGCCTTCCGTATACGTCGGCATGGGTATGGCACATCGCGCAACCCGACCACGAAAAGGAAACATCATGAGACTGCTCGCAACTTCCCTGCTGGCGCTGGCCTGCGCCTCGGTTTCTTTCACCGCCTCGGCCCAGAGCGCCGGTGTCAAGACCATGGACGGCATCCTGGTCGACGCCAGCGGCATGACCGTCTACACCTTCGACAAGGACACCGCCAACAGCGGCAAGAGCGTCTGCAACGGCCCCTGTGCCAAGCTGTGGCCGCCGGTCGCACCGATGGGCATGCCGGCTGCGCCGTATTCCACGGTGACGCGCGACGATGGCAGCGCCCAACTGGCCTACCAGGGCAAGCCGCTGTACCTGTACGAGCCCGACAAGAAGCCGGGTGACCGTACCGGCGACAACTTCAAGGACGTCTGGCACGTCGTCAAGCCCTGATCGTCCTTCAGACCCTCCGGCCCGCCATGTTCGGACGCACCGCCAGGCTGCAGCGCCAGCAACGGGAACGTCAGGCCGACGAGCAAGCCATGCTCGCCTGCCTGCCGCGCCTGCGGCGGTACGCCCGCGCGCTGACGGGCGGGCGCGACAGTGCCGACGACCTGGTGCAGGACACCCTGGAGCGCGCCTGGCAGAAGCTCGACAGCTGGCAACGCGGCAGCGACATGCGGCCCTGGCTGTTTGCCATCATGCACAACCTGCACGCCGACCAGCGCCGCCAGCCGACGCTGGTCACGGTGGACCTGGAGCAGGCGGCAGACGCTGCGGCCCCGGCGTCGCTGGCCGAACACGGCTTGGCCCTGGATCTGGAAGCGGCCCTGCAGCTGCTGCCGGCGGAGCAGCGGGAAGTCCTGCTGCTGGTGGTGCTGGAAGAGATGCGTTATGAAGAAGTCGCGGCCACGCTGGGCATTCCGACCGGGACCGTGATGTCCCGCCTGTCGCGCGCCCGCGAGCGTCTGCGGCAATGGATGGAGGGACCCGGCGGGCAGGGTGAAGCCGGTGCGACCCTGAAGGTGGTGAAATGAAGACCCCGGCATTCCCCGAAGAAGATTTGCACGCTTACACCGACGGCCAGCTGCCGGCGGCGCGTGCCAGCGAGATGGCCGCCTGGCTGGAGCAAGACCCGGCACACGCCGGGGATCTGCACCGCGTGCGCGCCTGGCGCGCCCAGAACCGCGCCTTGCATGCCCATTACGACCCGGTCCTCGAAGAGCCCCTGCCGCCGCGTCTGGCTGCAGCGGTGCTGGCCGGGGCGGGCGAACCGCACCGCCGCCGCGATGAGGCTGGCGAGGGGGCGGCCAATGGACCGTTCTGGTGGCGTTATGCGGCCATGCTGTTGCTCACGCTGGCGGGGGCTGCGGGCGGCTGGCTGGCGCATGACCTGACCGGCGGCGGCCGCGCCCGCACGCTGGCATCCGCGCCCGTGATGCTGGCACGTCAGGCCGCGGTGGCCCATACCGTCTTCAGTGCCGACTTGCGGCGGCCGGTGGAAGTCGGAGCCGATCAGGAACAGGCCCTGGTGACCTGGCTGTCGCGCCGGCTGGGCGTGAACGTGCGCGCCCCCAAGCTGGCGCCGCTGGGGTACGACCTGATCGGTGGCCGGCTGCTGCCGGGGCAGAGCGGTCCGGTGGCGCAGTTCATGTATCAGGATGCGGCCGGACAGCGGCTGACCCTGTATGTCTCGCACGACCAGGTGCAGAACAGCGAGACCGGCTTCCGCTTCGCTCAGGAAGGCAAGGTCAACGTCTTCTACTGGATCGATGGCCAGTTCGGTTATGCGCTGTCGGGCGGCGTTGCACGCGCGGAACTGTCGCGCATTGCCAGTTCGGTCTACGAGCAACTGGTGCCATTGCCGCCCGCGCCGTCACGCTGAGCACCTTACGGCGGACCTTGTTCCGACTTGAGGTTTACACATGCAAAAGCAGGTAAGGACTGGGCAACTCCCGTCAAGACTGTCTGCTTGCCTGCCGCTAACACATTTACCCATGACGTAAAGCCTGATCAACCATGGTGGGGGGATGTGGAAACATGCGAGATCAGGCTGACGCCATGGTCCGGTTGCACTTCAGACAAGGAGTTTCATATGGAGCTAGCAACTATCGCCAGCGGTGCAGCAACGGCCTGGCTGGTCGACAAGGCGGCGCAGTCCGTCGGCATCGATCTGGGCAAGGTCGCCAAGGCGGCAGTGGATGATGTGGTAGGTGTCGCGACGACTGTGGCGCGCCTGCCGGCCAATGTCAACATTGGACGCATCATCAATACCATCGTCTAGGTGGCCAGGGCTTGCTGCCTTGGCGTTCGCTTGATCGCACCCTTCGGGGTGCGATTTTTTTTGTGCGGGCTTTGGGGGCTTTTCAGGCTACGGTCAAGGTCAGGCATCCGAGGGAGGCGGCTGCAGGCCGCACCTGGATCTCGATGTCGTAGCCCAGCCGTGTCAGACAGTCCATCAGCTTGCGCTCGGACAGGTTGCTGAAGTCGCCGCGCATCATGCCCGACACTTTTGGTTGTGGAATCCCCATGCGTTGCGCCGCCGCCTGTTGACTCAGTCCCAGTGAACGCATCGCCTTGCGGATTTCGATGACCAGACCAGTCTTGATGCGCAGCTTGTCGGCATCCGGCAGACCAAGATCGGCGAAGACATTGCCGCTGCTGCGGAGGATGTCGGTTCCCTCAACGATTGTTTTTTGCATGATGACGTAGCTCCTCGGCTCTGGCAGTAGCGATCTTGAGTCTGGTCCGGATGATTTCCATGTCCGGCTGGGGTGTGGCTATTCCGCTTTTGCTTTTCTTCTGAAAGCAGTGCAGTACGAACACGGCTTCTTCGAACTTCACGGTGTAGACAGCCCGGAAGGTGTCGCCAATATGGTCTTCCAGAATCTCCAGCACGCCGGCACCGCTGAAACCGTTCAATATCTTGGTTTTTTCATAGCGCTCGCCCATTTGCGCCAGCGACAATGCGAAGCCGAAACGTTGGCGGACTTCCGCTGGCAATGCCAGCAGATCCTTGTAGCTGCTCGCGATCCATTCGAGTGGTTTCTCATTGATAAACATCGTAGCAGGCTATACCTGTTCAGGTAAATGGCTAGCTGGCTGCGATTTTTAATGGGAAGTTCTCGAACAACCTTGATACGAGTCGACGTTCGCGTGTGAGTATCTCGAAATTTTTCTTGATTGATGTAAAGAAACAGCGTCCAATGCCGTAATCAAGGCACCGGGCGACGCATCCTGTTTCCCGGTATCCCCCAAAAGGAGAGCACCATGGATGTCAATCAAATCGCATCACTGGCCACCAGCATGGCTGCGGCGAAGACTTCGGATTCGGTCAACGTACTGATGCTGAAGAAAGCGCTCGACAGCCAGGCTTCTGCTGCCGTGGGCCTGTTGCAGGCATTGCCGCCGTTGCCGGCCAACCCGAACATCGGGCGCAACGTCAATACCACTGCCTGAACACCGTCCTCTTGAAATCGCAGTCCTCGCCGGACTGCGATTTTTTTTGTGCGCATCGTCGGATCGCCGCCTCTGCCAATTCTTCAAAAGAACAATATATTGTTCGTTTAATTAAATGCATAATCTATTATTCTTGATTTCGTGCGGATGTCTAATATAATGGTTATATGTAAAAAGAACCATTTAATTGGATCTTCTGATGACCAATCTGCAAGACATCGGCCGCCGCATCCGCACCGCGCGTAAGGCACGGGGGATGACGGCTGTCGCGCTGGCCGCGCTGGCCGGAATGCACCGCAACACCTTGCTGGCGCTGGAAACCGGGCGCGGCAACATCGAACTGGTCAAGCTGCTGGCCCTGTGCGAGGAGCTGGAGCTGGACCTGCTGCTGTTGCCGCGCCAAGCAGCGCCGCTGCGCGCCGCCGAGGCGCAAGGCGCTGGCAGCCAGACCGAACTGGGGGCGCGGCTGCAAGCGCTCATGGGCGAAGGAGGCGAGGCATGAGCATGCTGCGTTCCCTGCGCCTCCGCCTCGGGCAGACCGAGGTCGGCTCCTTGTTCGCCCTGGATGACGGGCGCTGCTATTTCCGTTTCGATGACGCCTATGCCTTGCAGGGGGACGATCGTCCCGTCCTCTCGCAGCTTTATCTGGCCTCCACTGAAGAGCGTACCCGCGCCCAGTTGCTCGATCCCACGCTGGCGGCCAACCGGGGGGATGGCCGTGGCGGATTGCCTCCCTTCTTCCAGAATCTCCTGCCCGAAGGGCAGTTGCGCAAACACCTGATCCAGCGCGCCGGTCTCGCTCCGGACGATGAATTTGGCCTGCTGGCCTACTGCGGACGCGATCTGCCCGGCGATGTCTCGGCGCTGGCCGAAGAACTGGATGAACGCGGTCTCGGCCGCCTGCTAGGGCAGGGTCATGACAGCTACGAGATGAGTTCCGGCCAGTTGCCGGTACCCGGCGGGGAATCGCTCTCCGGCGTGCAGCCCAAGCTGGCGCTGGTGCGGGAGAGCGGGGGGCGCTACGTCATGCGTTCCAAGGATAGCCAGGGCAGCCATTTCATCGCCAAGCTGCCGGCTACCGACTATTCCAACATGCCGCAGGTGGAGTTTGCCTCGCTCACCCTGGCCGCTGCCGCTGGCGTGCAGACTTGCCGGTTCAGCCTGGAGCCGCTGTCGGCCATCGGCGATCATCTGCCGTTCGGCCTGCGCAACGACGCCAGCCGTTTCCTGCTGGTGCAGCGCTTTGATCGCGATGCACCCACGCCGACCGGACGCTTGCACATGGAAGATTTCGCCCAGGTCACCGGTACCGCGCCGGCGGCCAAGTATGTCGGCACCTATGCGGCCATCGGCGTGGTGCTGTTGGAGCGCAGTACGCGCGGTGCCGAGGATGTCTACGAATTGCTGCGGCGGATCAAGGTCAACGAGCTGCTCGGCAATTTCGATGCGCACCTGAAGAATTTCAGCCTGCTGTACCACACGCCCCAGCAGGCCGCGCTGTCGCCGGCCTATGACATCGTTGCCTACGCCGCTTACGTGGGTGGCGATGGCCATGCGCTGGCCTTCGTACCGGGACAGAAGGGCAAGCAATTGCTCACGCCCGCCATCCTGCGCCAGCTCGCCAACCTGTGGCGGCTACCGGAGCCACGCTTGCAGGCGGTGCTGGTGGACACGGTGGAACGCGCCATGACGCAATGGCCGGCCCTGATTGAGAGCCTGCCCTTCACCGACGCACAGCGAGGCAAGCTGCTGGCGCATCTGGAGGCCAATGCCAGCGTGGCCGCCTGGCGCCGCCGCGCCGCGCGCAGGAAGCCTGCCAGCGCGGAGGGCGCATGAGGCCCACGCCCACCCTGCCCATGCGCGAGGGCTTGTCGCCCAGCTACCTGTGGCTGCAACCTGGGCCCTGGCGCGACATGCTGTCCTTCCTGGGCGAGCGCTTTACGGCCGTCCCCGAATCGATCTGGCGCGAGCGCCTGCTGCGGGGGGAGGTGCGCAACCAGCAGGGTGAAGCATTGCGCCCGGAGTCACCCTATCGCAGCGGCGATTGCATTTTCTACTACCGCGAATTACCCGAGGGTGAAGCGCGCATTCCGGTGGAAGAGAAGATTCTGCATCTGGACGACCATTTGTTGGTAGCCGATAAACCGCATTTCCTGCCGGTGATCCCGACTGGCCGCTTCGTGCAGGAAACCCTGCTGGTACGGCTCAAGAAGGCCACCGGCCTGCAGGACCTGGTCCCCATCCACCGCCTGGACCGGGAGACGGCCGGGGTGATCGTCTTTTCGCATCAGCCTGCCAGCCGGGGCAAGTATCAGTCCATGTTCCAGCAACGGTCCATGTTCAAGGTCTATGAAGCGATTGCCCCGCTGCGGGCGGATCTGGCGTTGCCACGGGTGCACCGCAGCCGGGTGGAAGAGATCCCTGAACAGTTCTTCAAGATGCATGAGGCCGAAGGTACGCCCAATTCGGAAACCCACATTTCCCTGCTGGAGCAGCGGGGAAAATTCGGCCTCTACCAGCTGGAACCGGTCACCGGACGGCGTCACCAGTTGCGGGTGCACATGGCCTCGCTGGGCATTCCCATCCTCAACGATCTGTTCTATCCGCACGCCGTGCCCGTGGGCGTGGCCGATGATCTGGACAAGCCCCTCAAACTGCTGGCCCGTTCCCTGTTCTTCATCGATCCGCTCGATGGCAGCGAGCGGCATTTCGTCAGCCAGCGCAGCCTGTAGCCGATGCGGTAACGCCGATCAGGCGGCCGACTTGAGCTGATGCAGGGATGCCACCAGGTCAGCAAAGCGCTGTCCCTGGATCATGATGTGCTGGCGCAGCACCTCGACGGTGCGTTCCGGGTCGCCGGCGATGATGGCATCCACCACGGCCTGGTGTTCGTCATAGGACATCCTGAGACGATCCCGCACCCGCAACTGCAGGCGGCGATACGGCCGCAGGCGGCGGTGCAGGGCGCGCGCCTGCTCGGCCAGGAAGCCATTGTGGCTGCCGGCATAGATGTGGTCGTGGAAGGCTTCGTTCAGGTAAAAATAGGCATCCGGATCGCTGGCATCGCGCGCCGCCTGGCAGGCCTGGTGCGCCGCCAGCAGCTCGGCATGCTCGGCCGGCGTCATGCGGCGCGCCGCCAGGCGGCCGCACATGGCTTCGAATTCGGCCATCACTTCAAACATCTCGATCAAATGCTGCGGGCCGATCTCGGCCACGATGGCCCCCCGGCGCGGCCGCATCTCGACGATGCCCATCGAGGCCAGCTGGATCAGCGCCTCCCGGATGGGCGTGCGCGAAACACCGAATTCCTCGGCCAGCGAGGTTTCATCCAGATGCTGGCCCGGCGCCAGCTTGCCGACGGCGATCAGCTCTTCAATCGATTCGCGCAGGGTTTCAGAACGGGTCTTTGGCGTGTCCATGGTGTGTTGCCTCTAAAACAAGCATTGTAAAGGGAAGAGCCTCCACGGGATTAATGCTTGACAATGTATGCGTTTCGCCTGAAATTGTATACACGATGAGAGCATAAAAACACAGTAGTTCCATCAATTCCTGGAGGAGATACCAGCATGACCGCATTTACCCGTCGCCATTTCCTTGGCACCCTGGCCGCTGCACCGCTTGCCGCCGCCCTGCCCGCCGCCTGGGCGCAAACGGCCAGCCTGAAGATTTCTCACCAGTTTCCCGGTGGCACCCTGACAGAAGGCGACTTCCGTGACCGCCTGGTGCGCATGTTCGCCCAGCAGGTGAACGAAAAGACCAAAGGGGCCTTGAAGTTCGAGATCTATCCCGGCTCGTCGCTGATGAAGACCAATGCCCAGTTCTCCGCCCTGCGCAAGGGCGCACTGGACATGTCGCTGGTACCGCTGAACTATGCAGGCGGGGAAGTCCCGGAAACCAACATCGGCCTCATGCCCGGCCTGGTGACCTCCTACCAGCAGGGCGCCGCCTGGAAGAATGCCGAAGTGGGCAAGGAACTGGCCCGCATCCTGGGCGAGAAGGGCGTGGTCATCGTCAGCTGGATCTGGCAGGCGGGCGGCGTGGCCTCGCGCGGCAAGCCCATCGTCGATCCGGCCGATGCCAAGGGCATGAAGGTGCGCGGCGGTTCGCGCGAGATGGACCTGATCCTGAAGGAAGCGGGGGCCGCCGTGGTGACCCTGCCTTCCAATGAGATCTACGCCGCCATGCAGACCGGCGCGATGGATGCGGCGATGACTTCGTCGACTTCCTTCATGTCCTTCCGCCTGGAGGAGGTGGCCAAGTCCCTCACTACCGGGCGCGACAAGGCTTACTGGTACATGTTCGAGCCGCTGATGATGTCCAAGGCCGTGTTCGAACGTCTGCCCAAGGACCAGCAGGCCGTCATCATGTCCGTCGGTGCAGACATGGAACAGTTCGCCACCAAGGCTGCCCAGGCCGACGACATCGCCGTGGCCCAGGTCTACCAGAAGGCCGGTGCCAAGGTGGTTGACCTCAACGCCGAGGTCGTCAAGAAGTGGCAGGACATCGCCCGCAATACCGCCTGGAAGGACTTCGCGGCCCGCAATGCCAACTGCGCCAAGCTGCTGGCCCTGGCGGAGAAGACCGTATGAGCCACGGCTTCGAGATGCCCGGCGCGGCGGCCACGCGCCCGGCCGTGCCGGCCAGCGCCCCGGTGGCCTGGCTGGCGGCCTTCCTGCAGGGCTACCACCGCGTGGCCGTGTTCCTGGGAATGATTGCGCTGCTGGTGACCTCCTGCATCCTCACCTATTCGGTGGTGGTGCGTTACTTCTTCCATCAGCCGACCGACTGGCAGGATGAAGCCTCGGTCTTCATGCTGGTTGGCGTGATCTTCCTGTGCTCGGCTTATGTGCAGTCGCTGCGCGGGCACATCGGCATCGAGGCGCTGGCCGGCTTGCTCTCGCCGCTGGCCAACAAGGTGCGCATGTTCATCGTGGATGTGGTGTCCTTCCTGTTCTGCGCCTTCTTCACCTGGAAGTCGTGGACGCTGTTCCATGAAGCCTGGGTGGAGGGGCAGACCACGTCGTCCACCTTTGCGCCGCCGCTGTGGATTCCGTATTCCCTGATGGCGCTGGGCATGAGCATGCTGACGCTGCAATTGCTGGTGCAGGTGCTCACGCGCATCACCGGCACCGTGCCTGCGGCAACGTCCGGAGGTGCGCAATGAGTCCGCTGACCCTGGGTGTGCTCTATGGCGTGGTCACCATCCTGGTGATGTGTTCGGGCATGCCGATCGCCTTTGCGCTGGGCGTGGTGGCGACCGGTTTCATGTATTTCTTCATGCCGGAATCGTCGCTGGATACCATCACGCAAAACGTTTATGAAGAAATCGCTTCCATCACGCTGCTGTCGATTCCGCTCTTCATCCTGAAGGGGGCGGCCATCGGCAAATCTCCTGCGGGCAAGGACTTGTATTCGGCCATCCACGCCTGGTTGAACAAGGTGCCGGGCGGGCTGGGCATCGCCAACGTGTTTGCCTGCGCGCTCTTTGCCGCCATGGCCGGTTCATCGCCGGCGACCTGCTCGGCCATCGGCTCGGCGGGCATTCCCGAGATGCGCCGTCGCGGCTATTCACCGGGGTTTGCCGCGGGCATCATCGCCGCCGGTGGCACGCTGGGCATCCTGTTGCCGCCGTCCATCACCATGATCCTGTATGCCGTGGCTGCCGAGCAGTCGCTGGGACGCCTGTTCCTGGCCGGTATCGGGCCGGGCGTGCTGCTGGTGATCCTGTTTGCGGGTTATGCGGTCTTCCGGGCGCGCAAGGAATACAAGCTGGCGCATGCCGTCTACACCGCCGGTGGGGCCAAGTCGGCCTATCTGGATGACGAACATTTCACGCTGGCCCAGAAAGTGGAAATGCTGCCGCGCGTGCTGCCTTTCCTGATCTTGCTGATCGGCGTGATGGTCGCTCTCTATGGCGGACTGGCCACACCTTCCGAAACTGCTGGCCTGGGCGCGCTGCTGGCGCTGGTGCTGATCGCGGTGGTCTATCGCATCTACAAGCCCAAAGAGATCGCGCCCTTCCTCAGTTCCACCATCAAGGAATCGGGGATGCTGCTGCTCATCATCGGCATGTCGCTGCTGTATTCCTACGTGATGAGCTACCTGCACATCAGCCAGTCGGCGGCGCAATGGGTGGTCGACCTGCACTTGTCGAAGTGGCTGCTGCTGGCCGTGATCCTGGGCATGGTGATCGTGCTGGGCTTCTTCCTGCCGCCGGTGTCGATCATCCTCATGACCGCGCCCATCATCCTGCCGCCGCTCAAGGCCGCCGGTTTCGACCTGATCTGGTTCGGCATCGTCATGACGGTGGTGATGGAGATGGGCCTGATTCACCCGCCGGTGGGGCTGAATCTGTTCGTGATCAAGAACATCGCACCCGATATCGCGCTAGGCGATGTCATCAAGGGTACGATTCCTTTCCTGGCGCTGATGTTTCTCGCGGTCCTGCTCTTGTGCATGTTCCCGGGCATCGCGACCGTATTGCCTGATCTGTTGATGGGAGCCAAGTAAATGAGTAGTAGCGAACGCGTGTGGAATGCGCGCCAGAAGAACCGTGAACAGCGGCTGGCGCGCGTCACCGCCGCATTGGGTAGCCAGTTGCAGGGCAAGATCGCGCCTGCGGACAAGCTGGCAGAGCTGCTCTATGCGGTGCTGGAAAGCGGCGACCGGGTCTGTGTCGAGGGCAACAACCAGAAGCAGGCCGATTTCCTGGCCAAGGGCCTGGCGGCACTCGATCCGGCGCGGGTCAACGGCTTGCACATGCTGTTCTCGGTGCTGGCCTTGCCGGAACATCTGGACGTGTTCGAGAAGGGCATTGCCGACCGGCTCGATTTTTCCTTCTCCGGTCCGCAGGCCGGCCGCCTGGCCAAACTGGCCTCGGCCGGCAAGCTCAACATCGGTGCCATCCATACTTACCTGGAGCTGTTTGGTCGCTACTTCGTCGACCTGACGCCGCGCGTGGCGCTGGTGGCGGCGCAGGCGGCCGACCGCCACGGCAATCTCTATACCGGGCCCAATACGGAAGATACGCCCGCCATTGCCGAAGCGACGGCCTTCTCCAGCGGCATCGTCATTGCGCAGGTGAACGAAATCGTCGATGAGCTGCCGCGCGTGGACATCCCGGCCGACTGGGTGAGCTTTGCCATCAAGGCCCCCACGCCCCATTACATCGAACCGCTCTTCACGCGCGACCCGGCGCAGATTTCCGAGATCCAGGTGCTCATGGCGATGATGGCCATCAAGGGCATCTATGCCGAATACGGCGTGCAGCGCTTGAATCACGGCATCGGTTTCGATACCGCCGCCATCGAGCTGATCCTGCCCACCTATGCCGAATCGCTGGGCCTGCGCGGCAAGATCTGCAAGCACTGGGCACTCAATCCGCACCCTGCACTCATTCCTGCCATCGAGGCCGGGTTTGTGGAATCCGTGCACTCCTTCGGCTCCGAGCTGGGCATGGAAGATTACATTCGCGCACGGCCCGATGTCTTCTTCGTCGGACCCGATGGCTCCATGCGCAGCAACCGCGCCTTCTCGCAGACGGCCGGCCACTATGGCTGTGACATGTTCATCGGATCGACCTTGCAGATCGACTTGCAGGGCAATTCCTCCACGGCCACGCTGGGCCGCATCGCCGGGTTTGGCGGTGCCCCCAACATGGGCGCGGATGCACGCGGACGCCGCCATGCCAGCGAAGCCTGGCTCAAGGCCGGCCAGCAGGCGCGCGCCGGACGCAATACCATTCCGCGCGGGCAGAAGCTGGTGGTGCAGACGGTGGAGACATTCCGCGAGCACATGCAGCCGGCCTTCGTCGAGAAGCTGGACGCGTGGCAGCTGGGCGAGCAGGCCAAGATGCCGATTCCTCCCGTGATGATCTATGGCGACGATGTCACCCACATCCTCACTGAAGAGGGCATCGCCAACCTGCTGCTGTGCCGTACCGAAGAAGAGCGCGAGCAGGCCATCCGCGGCGTGGCCGGTTATACGGCCGTCGGCATGGGCCGCGACAAGCGCATGGTGGAAAACCTGCGCGACCGTGGCATCATCCGCCGCGCCGAAGACCTGGGCATCGACAAGCGCATGGCCACCCGCGACCTGCTGGCGGCCAAGAACATGAAGGACCTGGTGCGGGCCTCCGGCGGGTTGTACAACCCGCCCAAGCGCTTCCGCAACTGGTGATTTTCCCGCAATGAAAGCGACACTATGGAAACTTTGACTTTTCGCTTCGAGCACGGCCAGCGTCGCCTCAAGGCCACGCCTGAACTGGTCGGCGTGGTCAGCTCGGGCAATCTGGAAGTACTGATCGAGCATGCGGCGCTCAACGGTGCCTGCGCCATCGAGGTCAAGACCGCTGCGCGCGGCTTCGGCACCATCTGGGAAGCGGTGATGACCGACTTCCAGCAACGCTGGCAACTGGCCGATACCCGCATCTCCATCAACGACATGGGGGCCACGCCGGCCGTGGTCAGCCTGCGCCTGGACCAGGCCGTGGAAGCCATGGTGGAGGAGGGCGCATGAGTGCGAGCTATCTGGAAGCCACGGCGCGCGAGCGCATCCTGGCGGTGCTCGACGCCGGCAGCTTCAAGGAACTGCTGCCGCCCGCGCAGCGCGTAGTCAGCCCCCATTTGGGTCAGCTCGATGCACCGGTCTCCTTCGATGATGGCGTCATCATCGGCGAAGGCCTGCTGGGTGGAAGCGCCGTGATGGCCGCCGCGCAGGAAGGCGGATTCATGGGCGGGGCCGTGGGCGAGGTGCATGGTGCCAAGCTGGTGGGCCTGCTCAAGCGCGCCATGGCCAGGCAGGCCGCAGGCGTGATCCTGCTGCTGGAAACCGGCGGCGTGCGCCTGCATGAAGCCAATGCCGGGCTCATCGCCGTCTCCGAAGTGATGCGTGCAGTGCTGGAAGCCCGTGCCGCTGGCATCCCGGTGATCGTGCTGATCGGTGGCGCCAATGGCTGTTTCGGCGGCATGGGCATTGTGGCGCGCTGTGCCAATACCATCATCATGTCCGAGGAAGGGCGGCTGGCCATGTCCGGTCCGGAAGTGATCGAGACTGCCAATGGCGTCGAGGAATTCGATTCGCGCGACCGTGCCCTGGTCTGGCGTACCACCGGCGGCAAGCATCGCTACCTGATCGGCGATGGCCAGCAACTGGTGAGCGACGACATTGACGCCTTCCGCACGGCAGCCATCGCCGCGTTGTCCGCCGTCAGCGACGCGAAGCTCACGCTGGCCGGGCTGGAAGCCGAGCAGGAGATGCTGCGCCGTCGCATCGCCACTTTCGGCCATGCCGAGGACCCGATGGATATCTGGGCCGAGCTGGGCGTGGCCCGACCGGAAACGGTACCGATGCTGGAAGCCGCTGCCTTTACCGCCATGGCCGAGCGCCTGCGCATCGTCTCCAAGGCCTGAGAGGAATTCATGAACCAGACTGTTACTCAACCCCAGGTCGACTGGCGCGCACTGGCGCAGGACCTGTTCCCGCAAGGCCATGCGATCACCGAGCAGGATCACTTCCTCTCCGGTACGGCGCAGGTGGATGGCCGTACCGTCACGGTGGTCGGTACCACCGGGCATACGCCCATCGGCATCGAGATTGCCTTGGCCCAGGCCAGTGCGATCCTGCAGACGGTGCGTGAACATCCCGGCCGGCCCATCGTGATCCTGGTCGATACCCAGGGCCAGCGCCTGCGCCACCGCGATGAAATGCTGGGCATCAACAGCTATATGGCGCATCTGGGCAAATGCGTGGAACTGGCGCGCCGCCAGGGCCATCGCGTGGTCGGCCTGGTGTATGACCAGGCGCTTTCGGGCGGCTTCATCACCAGCGGCCTGATCGCCGATGCCTGCTATGCCTTGCCGGAGGCGACCATTCGCGTCATGGGCCTGCCCGCGATGGCACGCATTACCAAGGTGCCGGAAGAACGGCTGACCGAGCTGGCCAAGAGCAATCCGGTGTTTGCGCCCGGACCTGAAAATTATTTGCGCATGGGCGGCGTTGCCGAGATCTGGAATGGCGACCCCGCCAAGGCGCTGGCCGATGCGCTGTCCCAGGACCGCAGTGCCGACACCCGTGCGGCCACGGGTCTCGAACGGGGCGGGCGCAAGTGGGCGCAACGCGTCATCGATGCGGTCGCCAACGATACGCCCTTGAGCGGATGAGCATGCCGTCCGCGTTCGCTCTGGCCGACTCGCGTCATCACCTGCTCTGGCTGAGCGAGGCGGGTTGGTCGCGCCTGCTGGCCGGTGGCAGTGATGCACGCCAGCAGGCCACGCTGCAGCGCTGGCAGCGCATGCGCTGGCCGCTGATCGTGCGTCGCCGCGACGTGGAGGCCAAGGACGAAGAGATCTGTGTCGGCATCGCCTTGCCGCCCGATGCGCAGGGCAACAAGCCGCGCATCGCGCTGCGGGTCAGGGCCGATGAAGTGGCGTCAAGCCGCGCACCTTTCCTGCTGCGCGACATAGTCGCTGCACGTCTGGCCGGTCTGCCAGCCGCGTGGCAGGCTGGGCTGGCGGAGTTGCAGGAGCACATGGAGCGCGCCGGTATTGCTCTCTCCGTATTCGGTTCTCTGGCCTGGCAGGCGGTGACGGCGCAAGTTTATCTGCGCAGCAGTTCCGACATCGACCTGCTGTTCCAGCCGCGCAGCCAGGCCCAGCTGGAAGCAGGCGTAAGGCTGCTGGCCTGGCAGGCGATGTTCCTGCCGCTGGATGGAGAAATCGTGTTTCCCGACGGGGCCGCCGTGTCGTGGAAGGAATGGCGACAGGTCGCGGTGCTGGGCAGCCATCCCGAAGGCCAGGTGCTGGTCAAGCGGCCGTCCAGCGTAGCGCTCGAACGCGTGGGCGCACTGCGAGCCAGCCTGCCGCAGGAGCAAACGTGCGCCGCCTGATGCAGCATCCCGATACGCTGGCCCGGCCGCTGCACCACACGCAGAAGCGCCGGGCCGCCCGCGAGAACCAGGCCTTCTGTCGCCAGCTGGCGCGCCTGGCGGTGCGCAGCCTGTACCAGGAACTGGTGCTCTATCCCAAGCCGGGCCTGGTCTCGCGCGTGGACAATGGCAGTCACACCGACATGACGGCCGAGACCTTCCTGCGCAGTCTGTTCGCGCTGCGCCATTACTTTTTCCAGATCGCCGCCGCAGGCCTCGACGGCGCGTCTTTCCCCACCCTGCAGACTCTGGCGATTCGTGCCGAAGAGCGCATGATGCGCGCCACCAACGGCATCAACACGCATCGCGGCGCGATCTTCGCGCTGGGCATGCTGTGCGCGGCCATCGGATATGCGCGGGGCCGTCACATGCCCCTGCAACCCGCCACTATCCGCGCCACCTTGCTGATCCAGTGGGGCGATGCACTGGCCCGCCATAGCGCGGCAGCGATGCCGTGCGGCCAGCACAGCCATGGCCAGCGCGTGGCCGCCGAGCATGCCGTGGGCGGGGCGCGAGAGGAGGGCGCGCTGGGCTTCCCGGCGGTGTTCGAGGTGGCCTTGCCGCAATTGCAGGCCACGCTGGCGACCGGACGCGATCTGTATCACGCCCGTATCGATGCGCTCTTTGCGCTGATGGCGCATCTCAGCGATACCAATGTCTACCATCGCGGCGGGGCCGAGGGCGCTGACCTGGTTCGCAGTCGCAGTGCGGCCTTCCTGGCGGCGGGCGGTACTGCGCTTGCCAATTGGGAAGCGCGTGCGCTGGACTGCCATCGCGAGTTCGTCACCCGCCGCCTGTCGCCGGGCGGCGCGGCCGATCTGCTGGCGGCGGCTTGCCTGGTCCATGAGGTTTGCAACTTATGAGTCTGCGCCTGGCTATCCTGTGTCCGGGGCAGGGCGCGCAGCATGCGGGCATGTTCGATCTGCTGCGCGAGGATCCCGTGGCCAGCGCTTTCCTGACGCAAAGCGATCTGTCGTCGCATCTGCAAGCGCCGGTGGAAACGGTGCTCAACGATCCTGCGCAGCTGTACGCCAATCGCAACGCCCAACCGCTGATCGTCGCGGCGCAACTCGCCGCATGGCAAGCGTTGCGGGAGCCGTTGTCAGCCTTCGCGGGTGCGCCTTTGGTGGTGGCGGGTTACAGCGTGGGCGAACTGGCCGCCTATGCGGTGGCCGGGGTCCTCGATCCCGCGCAGTCCGTCGCGCTGGCTGCACGACGCGCTGCAGCGATGACCGAGGCGGCCAGCGTGCAACCGGAACAAGGCTTGATGGCCATTGGTGGACTGCCGCTTGCCGTGGCGCAGGAATGCCTGGCGCGGCATGGTGGTTACGTGGCCATCGTCACTGGCGAAGACACGCTCATCGCCGGTGGCACCGGGAAGGCCCTGCAAGCCGCTGCGGATGAGCTTGCTGCCGCCGGTGCGCGGACTTCATCCCTGCCCGTCGGGCTGGCCTCGCACACCCCATTGATGCAGGCGGCCACGGACTTGTTTGCGGCAGAGCTTGCCGCACTCCAGCTGCGCTCGCCCGGTCCGGCCTTGCTGGCGGGTGTCACCGGGCAGGCGATTGCCGATGCAGCGCAGGCGCGGACACTGCTGGTGCGACAGTTGGTCGCGCCCATCCAGTGGGCCGGCTGCATGGATGCCATGGCTGAGCGTGGCGTGACGGTCGCGTTGGAATTGGGGCCTGGCGCGGCACTGTCGCGCATGCTGCGCGAGCGCCATCCGCAGATGGCCTGCCGTTCGCTGGCGGACTTCCGCAGCCTCTCGGGCGCGCTGGCATGGCTGCGTCGGCAAACTGACTGAATCGGCGCGCGGTCCGCCCTCGGCTGGCTTCTGCGCCATGCTGGTGCTATCGTGAAATGAAGAATTCTTCGATTGTCCATGCGCCTGTCGGATCCGGCTGACAGCGCAACCCGCTTTGTGCAGTTCAGTCCATCGCGGCGGCGAACCAATGCCCGAACCCTCAGTCGCATCTTGAAGCAGTGCCCATGTTCAACCCGACCAGGAGGCCCCAAGATGAAAGTCGATGTGTACAAGCGCCCGGACGGCGACGGTTTGTTTTCCTACCTCGTCCTGCCCCACGAAAAGCCGATGCCGGAAGAGGTGACCAATACCGACTGGCAGCTCCACGAGCAAAACGTGGACTTTGAGCGCGACGGCAAGCGGCATTTCACGCTGGAGCCGGAAGATGCCTTCATGCAGATCGGCGAGAAAGGCTACGCCATCACCCATCTGGACCAACGCAGCGGCGACGGCGCGGCCTGAGACCCCAGGCTATCGGCCCATCCGCAGAGGAGACCATCATGCCCACTGAACAAGTAGGCGATTACGAAGTGGAATACGCTGGCGTGCGCCTCATCGGCGGCGACGAATGGGTGGCCCAGGTGGCCATCTTCGGCCATTCCACCAATCCCATGCATCGCAATCCGGTGTTCCCGGTGCAGCGCGTGCTGCCGGACCAGACCTTCGCCGATGAAAAGGCGGCCGAGGAGGGCGCGCGTCAGGCTGCGCATGACCTGCTGGAGAAGCAGACAGCGCGGCATTGACCGCCGTTTCCCACTAAAGAAGCCCGATCCGCCTGTTGGCGCATCGGGCTTCTTCGCATTGATTGGACGCTGATGGCATGGAATTCGCATGCTGACGGCAGCGGCTGATGAGTGGCAGGCTGCTCACTCTGCTGTTTCGCAATAAAATGGCGTTGATTGCATTTTCCTTCACGTCTTCCTTTTCCTCGTCCGGCCAGGTCCCCCTCATGAAACCGCCTCTGCTCGTCCTGATTCATCTTTCCGAAGAAAGCACTGCCACCATCGCCGCCCACTACGACATCCTTTACGCGCCGGATCGCCAGCGCCGTGACGCGATGATCGCCGGCCCGGCCAAAAAGGTGGCGGTGGTGCTGACCAACGGCTCCACCGGCCTGACTGCCGACGAAATGCGCGCCTTGCCGCATCTGCAGCTGGTGTGTGCCCTGGGCGCCGGCTTTGAAAACATCGATGCCGCCCACGCCAAGGCGCATGGCATCGAGATCGCCACCGGTGCCGGTACCAACGAGGACTGCGTGGCCGACCATACGCTGGGCCTGCTGCTGGCCATCCTGCGCAACATCCCGGTGCTGGACCGCTACACCCGCGACGGCGGCTGGCGCGAGACCATCCCCCTGCAACCGCAGCTGGCGGGCAAGCGGGTAGGCATCGTCGGCATGGGCAATATCGGCAAGAAGATCGCCCGCCGCGCTGCCGCCTTCGATGCCGAGATCGCTTATTGCAACCGCAAGAAGCGTGATGACGTCGATTTCCACTACTTCCCGGACGTGGCCCAACTGGCCGGCTGGGCCGACTGCCTGATCGTGGCAGCGCCCGGCGGCGCCCAGACCCATCACCTCATCAATGCACGCGTGCTGGAAGAACTCGGTCCCAAGGGCTACCTGGTCAACATCGGCCGTGGCAGCATCGTCGATACCGAGGCCCTGGCCGCGGCCCTGTCGGCCGGCCGCCTGGCCGGCGCCGGGCTGGATGTCTACGAAGGCGAGCCCAAGCCGCCGGCCGCCCTGATCGGCCTGCCCAATGTGGTCCTGACGCCGCACATCGCCGGCTGGTCGCCGGAAGCCATCAGTGCCTCCGTGCGCCAGTTCCTGCGCAATTGCGAGGAGCATTTCGCGGCAGCCGAGCCGGTGGTGCGGGCCTGAGCGGGCGGCTGCGCGACAGCTGACGCGAGTTTTTTTGCCATAGCCGGGCTGGCTGGCCGATAATGTCGGCCGCGGCCGGGGTGCTTTCCTCCACGAGAGCGTCCCGGCCGGTCGCCTGCGCGCGCTCGGGGGAGCGTGCCGGCGCACGGCACCCCGGTGTCATTTCATTCCAAGATCAACCCATCGCCATCACACTACAGAGAGAGCCACGCACCATGGATCTGCCATCTCACCAACTCACCATGACGGTCCTGATGACCCCGGACATGGCCAACTTCGCCGGCAACGTGCACGGGGGCACCATCCTCAAGCTGCTTGACCAGGTGGCCTATGCCTGCGGCAGCCGCTACGCCGGCCAGTACGTGGTGACCCTGTCGGTGGACCAGGTGATGTTCCGCCAGCCCATCCACGTGGGCGAGCTGGTGACCTTCCTGGCCAGCGTCAACCACACCGGCAAGTCGTCCATGGAAATCGGCATCAAGGTGGTGGCCGAGAACATCCGCACCCAGGAAACGCGCCACGTCAACAGCTGCTTCTTCACCATGGTGGCCGTGGACGACCAGCGCAAGCCGATCCCGGTGCCGCCGCTGCGACCCTTCTCGCAGGAAGAAAAGCGCCGCTTTGACGCCGCCGTGATCCGCAAGTCGCTGCGCCAGGAACTGGCGCGCCGCTACGAGGAAGTCAAGCCCGGCACGGACAAGGCCAACTGAGCCTTTCGGATCGCGCAATGTAAAAGGGGATGAGCCTGTGCTCATCCCCTTTTTTGATTCCGGCCGGACTGGCGCTCAGTCCAGATGCACCACTACCGAGCCAAGCACGCCCAGCTCGGCCAGCACAGTCTGTCCTGCCCGCACCGGCATGGGCACGATGGTGGAGCCGGTGGCAACCAGCTGTCCGGCCGCCAGCGTCAGGCCGTACTCGCGCAATTCATTGGCCAGCCAGGTCAGCGCCACGCGCGGATCGCCCAGCACCTGGGCACCACTGCCGGTGCGCCTTTCACCGCCTTCGATGGTGGCCGAGGTCGCCAGCGTGGACAGGTCCAGGCTGCGCCAGTCGATGCTGGCCGGTGCGCCCAGCACGAACTGGTCGGCACAGCTGTTGTCGGCGATCAGCTGCGCTGCGCCCACTTCGCGGAACAGGTCATACCGGGTATCGGGAATCTCGATGGCCGGATGCACCGTGGCGACGGCCGCCATCACTTCTTCCTGCGTGTAAGGCGTATTGCGTGGCGCGAGCGTGCTGCCCATGCGGAAGGCCACTTCCACCTCGGCCACGCGCATCAGGTTGTCGCCCAGCGTGATGCGGGCACCGCTGCGGTGAATGCGCTCGGCCAGCAGGCGGCCAGCCAGTGGCGCGTCGACCTTGAGCAATTGCTGTCCGCCGGGACCGGTGGCGGCGTTCTTCCAGCCGGCCAGCGGCGCGAAGCTGCGCGCTTCCAGGCGGCGCTGGATGTCATAGGCCTGACGCCGGTCCCCCGGCTGCAGATGCGCCGGCAATTGCGGGATGCGGCGGTTGTGCGCCCAGCAGTCCCACAGCTGGTCGGCGGCTTCCTGGCATTGTGAATCGGTCAGCACGGCGGTCTCCCCAAAATGAAGGCTTGTGTTCAGACGCTCAAGGGGCCGAGTGCGCCGATGGCGATGGTCAGCAGGCCCAGGCACAGGTTGATGCCTACCAGCATGCGCACCTGGCGCAGTGCGCGCGAGGCGCGGTCCCAGTCTTGCTGGGCGGCCGCCAGCTTGAGTCGGCGGAAGGGGGCGAAGAAGATGTGGGCGAAGATCAGCATCATCACGATGCCGATGCCAGTCATGGCGTGGACATAGGGCGGCAACTTGGCAGCGCCAGCGCCCATCATGGCCATCATGTGCAGGCCGCTGCCCAGCACCAGTGCGATGGCGACCCAGACCCAGATGAAGAAATTGGCCAGCACGGCCGCCATCAGGCTCAGCCGCTGCTCCGGATGCAGCACGCCCAGCGCGGGGCGCAGGGCCATGTGGGCGAAGAACATGCCGCCGACCCAGATCGTCAGGCCCAGCAGATGGAAGAATTTGGCAAACAGCATGGCGCTCCCGTCAGAAAAGTTCATATGCATCCGTGGCGCATTGTCGCATGAGTGGGAACACGGCGTATCGTCAGCCGGGCGAAACCGCCAGCTTGTGGTAATGTCTTGCAGAAACTTCATCACCAATACTACTCACTCATCGGGCGCTTTTTTGCGCCGCCATCCGGGGGGACGGTCACACCATGTCGAATACGAGCTTCAGCGGCACCACGCTCAGTGCCATCTTCTTCTATCCGATCAAATCCTGCGGCGCGCTCTCCCTGAGCCGCGCCGAGATCAGTCCGCTGGGCCTGGCGCTGGACCGCCACTGGATGCTGGTGGACCGCCAGGGCCAGTTCCTGACCCAGCGCACGCATCCGGCGATGGCCTGCATCACGCCCGCTTTCGAGGGCGATGCCCTGGTGCTGCGTGCGCCCGGCATGCCCGCGCTGCAGCTGGCCGCCGCCGGCCAGGATGGTGCCACGCTCGCCGTCAAGGTCTGGGACAGCCGGGTCGAAGCGCTCGACCAAGGGGAGCAGGCGCGCGAGTGGTTCTCCGCCTACCTGCAGGATGACGCCCGCCTGGTGCGCTTCAATCCGGCCGTCAAGCGCGCCTGCAGTACCCGCTGGACCGGCGAGCATCGGGCCACGACGCAGTTTTCGGATGGCTATCCGCTGCTGGTGATCGGCCAGGCTTCGCTGGATGACCTCAACGCCCGGCTCGCCGCCAAGGGCGCACCGGCCTTGCCCATGGATCGCTTCCGTCCCAACCTGGTGATCGCCGGTTGGGAGGCCTATGAAGAAGACTTCATCGATACCGTGCGCCTGGGCAGTGAAGACCGTCCGGTACAACTGAAGCTGGTGAAGCCTTGTGCTAGATGTCCGATCCCCGGCATCGACCAGCACAGCGGCCAGCGCGATCCGCAGTGGCCCAATGAACCCATGGACACGCTGGCCACCTATCGTGCCAATGCCAGGGTGAATGGCGGTCTCACCTTCGGCCAGAACGCCATCGTGATCGGCGGGGAGGGCGGCGTGATCGAGGTCGGCCAAGCCTGCGAGTGGGAACTGAATTTCTGAGCGTCCCGGCGGGTAGCCCCGTCAATCTCAATCCAGACTCAAGCCATCTCGGCAGTACCGCAGCAAGGAACAAGATGATCAAGGCATTGCGACAATCCCTCCTGCTCACCCTGGCTCTGGCGGGCACGGGGTGCTTTTTTGCCAGCGGCAGCGCTGGGGCCCAGGCACGTACCGTGCTGATCGGCCTGGCCGCGCCCATGAGCGGCCCGTCCGGCAGCACGGGCGTGAGCCTGGAACGCGCCGCCCAACTGGCGGTGGACGACCTTAACAACAGCAAGCCCGTCATCGCCGGCGAGCCGGTGCTGTTCAAGCTGCTGCCGCAGGACGACCGGGCCGATCCGCGCACGGGCGAGCTGATCGCCGATTACTTCGTCAAGAGCAAGGTGGCCGCCGTAGTCGGTCACTGGAACAGTGGCGTGGGCATCCCCGCTGCACGCATCTATGCTGCTGCCGGCATTCCGCACGTGGCCCCCGCCGTAACGGCCCCGGCTTACACGCAGCAGGGCGACGCCAGTGCCTTTCGCATCGTGCCGCACGACGGCGAGGGCGCGCGCCTGACTGCGGACTATGTGGTGCGCGAACTGAAAGGCGTCAACGTCGCCGTGATCGATGACAGCACGGTGTTTGGCTCCACTTACGCCGATGAATTCGTCAAGTCGCTGACGGCCTTGCAGGGCAGGGTCACGGGACGCTATGCGGTGAGCAGCAAGACCTCCGACTTCAACAGCATCCTGCGCAGCATCCGCGACAGCCATCCCGACGTGGTCTTCTTCGCCGGACTCGATGCCCAGGCCGCGCAACTGGTACAGGACCTGCGGCGTCTGCAGATCCGCGCCCCGCTGGTGGGGATCGGTGGACTGGTGGGGCCGACCTTCCTCAAGCTGGCCGGTGCCGCCGGGGAGGGGGTGAGCGTGGTGGAACCGGGACTGCCTTCCTACAAGGGCCCGCAGTGGAGCCATTTCGAACAAGCCTGGAAGGCGCGTTATCAGGACGAGATCTATCTCTATGCGCCCTTTGCCTATGATGCCGTGCGCGTCATCGCGGCCGCCATGCGCGAGGCCGATTCGGTGGAGCCGGCCAAGGTCACGGCCAGTCTGCACCGGATTCGATACAAGGGGATTTCCGGCACGATCGCCTTCGATGCCCAAGGCAACTTGCGCGATCCCGTATTTACCTTGTATCGCGTCAGTGGCGGACGGTGGCGCGTCGTGCGCAGCATCGGCAATCCGGACAGGAGTTGAGGGCGATCGAAGAATTCGAAGAACATTGTCGCTGCCAAAAACAATGACGCCCGGATGAACCGGGCGGCATTGCTGTTTGCGAAGAGCAGGGGGGGCTTACTTCTTGGGACGTCCCACCTTCAGCGGGGTCAGGCTGCCGAGGATGTCCTTCAATTCGTTGATCTTGAGGTTCTTGATCAGCGACACGCCGATACGCAGCAGGTCGCTCTTCTTGATCTCGACACCGGACTTCAGGCAGGTCTTCTTGACCTGGGCCAGCACGGCGTACTCGTTCTCGGGCATGGTGAAGCTGTCGCGCACTTGCTTGACCTTCTTGGCCTTGGGGGCTTTCTCGACTTTTTCTACCTTCTCTACCTTCTCGGCCTTGACCGGCTTGTCGGCCTTTTCAGGCTTGGCGACTTTCTCGACCTTCTTGTCGGCCTTGGGGGCTGCCGGTGCAGCTGCTGCAGCGGCCGGCTTGGCGGCTGCGCGGGTGGCGGGCTTGACGGCTGGTTTCTTCACCGCGGCGGGCTTGGGGGCTGCCGGCTTGGCGACAGGTTTCTTGGTTTCGGTTGCTGCTGCGGCTTGAACTCTGGTGGCCATGAACGCTCCTCTGAAAATTGATATAAACAATATATATTTTTTGCGCCTTTGCCGCAACATTCCTGCCGCCTGGCAACGATTTCATCGTCGTATTTCGATGTTGCAAACGTTTTCAGGGGTGCGGTGACCACAGCATACGCGCCTGGCCGTATTGCGGCGAATTACTTGTCCCGGGCGAAATGAACTTCTCCAGATTCATGGCCGCGATGCTAGCAAGTCCAGGTTAAAACTCTGTGACAAAGGTCAAAACAATTTATACGAAGCGCAAAGCCACAAAAAAAAGCAGCCCGGCCTTGCGGACGGACTGCAATCAACAACGCTCTCTACCGGGGACTTACATGATGCTGTTGGCGACGGCTGGCAACTTATCGCTGGAGACCGGTGTGCTGCCAGGCTGGTTGCCGGCAGCAGTCTTCAGTGGGGTCACGGTGGCCGGGCCCTTGGGCTGGGCAGCCTGCGCCAGATCGTTCTGGCTGGTGAATTCCTGCAGGAACTGGGCGAAGCCGGTGCCGACTTCCTTGTGCTTGAAGCCCATGGCGACGGCTGCCTTCAGGTAGCCCAGCTTGGAGCCGCAGTCGAAACGCTGGCCTTCGTAGCGATAGGCCAGGATCTGTTCCTGTTCCAGCAGGGCAGAGATGGCATCGGTCAGCTGGATTTCGCCACCGGCACCGGTGCCGATGTTTTCCAGGCGCTCGAAGATGGCCGGGGTCAGCACATAGCGGCCCACGACGGCGAGGGTCGACGGTGCGTCTTCCGGCGACGGCTTTTCGACGATGCCGCTCAGCAGCTCGGTACGCTCGCCGTGTGCAGTGCCGCTGACGATGCCGTATTGGCGGGTTTCTGGACGCGGTACGTCCTGCACGGCCAGCAGGCTCTTGCCTTCACGTTCGTACAGTTCGGTCATCTGTGCCATCACGTTTTTCTGGCCGGGAGCGGCATCCATGAAATCGTCAGCCAGCAGCACGGCGAAGGGCTCGTCACCCACCAGCGGCTTGGCCAGCAGCACGGCGTGGCCCAGGCCCAGCGGCTCGGCCTGGCGAACGTAGACGCAGTTGATGTGCTTGGGAATGACGTTGCGGATGGTTTCCAGCAGCTTCACCTTGCCGGCGGCTTCCAGTTCGGATTCCAGCTCATAGGCCTTGTCGAAGTGGTCTTCGATGGCGCGCTTGTTGCGGCCGGTGATGAAGATCATTTCGGTAATGCCCGCTTCCACCGCTTCTTCAACGGCGTACTGGATCAGCGGCTTGTCGACGATGGGCAGCATTTCCTTGGGCTGTGCCTTGGTGGCGGGAAGGAAGCGGCTGCCGAGGCCAGCGACGGGGAAAACGGCTTTGGTGATTTTTTTCATGGTAAGTCCAGTTTTGGTTGAGTGAAGGGCGTGACACCCAAAGGCACACAATGCAGGCTTGCTAGCGACTCGCGCCTCCTCACGCCTGTCTGTTGTTCTTGATCATCTTCATTTGCAAAAACGCGCGGCATCCCTGAAACAGGGGCGCGACGCCGGGGAAGGCGTGGCTCAATGCATGCGCCGCAGTCTCCAGAAGGGAAGCGCGCGGCTGACGGCGCGTTGCCGGTACAGCGGCCGCTGCCTGCTCATCGACCAGCGCGATGCGCTGCGGCAGGCTGCCTTCGTTGAGTTGGTCCAGCACCGAAGCCAGCTGTGGTGCCTTCATCGAAATCTGATGCAGCATCTCGGCCGATTCGCGGGCGTAGCGGGCATAGTGTTCGACGAAATCAGCGCCCTCGGCGGCCTGCGGTGCAGTGCCGAAGGTGTTCAGCGCGAAGGCATTGGCAAAAACGGGTGACGGACGGGCACTGGTTTCGGTGGCGGACATGATGGCGGCTCTCTTGGAAATCGGGCTGGCGAATGCGGTATTGGGCAGGCGCGGCGGCAAGCGATGGAGGCTGGGTTCGATGCTGCACTGCGCTTATGTGCAGCAAGAGTAAAAAAACTCGCGCTTCCTCTCTATAGGAATGCCGCCTTTTGCGATGTAGGAAAAGAGGAAGGCACGGCCGTGACCGCTTTGCGCGCCGCAAACCAGCGTGGCCTGGCGCTGATCGGCTCAAGAGCGCCACATGCCGGGCTTGTCCTACAAGGAAATGGGCCGCTGTCCGATACCTTGCCCACGCGCGCTTTTCTATCATCACCTCATCTGTTGCGCAGAGCGCTTGCAGAGAAGTGGAAGCAAGAGGAAGCCCCTGCATTGCACGGTTTCCGACATCAACCCAAGAACGACAGAACGATTGAAAGGGAACATCATGGAACACGGACTCATCGCATGGCTGATCATTGGTGCCGTTGCCGGCTGGCTGGCCGGTGTGCTGGTCAAGGGTGGCGGCTTCGGTCTGCTGGCTGACATCCTCATCGGTATCGTCGGTGCCGTCATCGGTGGCTGGCTCGCCGGCCTGCTGGGCATCGCCGTGGGTGGCGGCATCCTGGCCTCCATCGTCACGGCGACGTTGGGTGCGATCGTGCTGCTGGTGATCGTGCGCGCCTTCCGGCGAGCCTGACCATGCCTGCACGCGGCCACGCCTGAAGGGGCGCGGCCGGTGTTTCTGCCCTGACCGAATGCGTCCGTGCCTTGGCCCGGACGCGTTTTGCTTTTCGGCAAGAAGCTTCATGCGTCAGCGGCACCCGCGCATCGCCGTGGCCCGCAAAGCCCCGTGAACAGTGCCTCGCGGCAAGCTTTCTGCAAGAATCTTCATATCGATGCTGCAGCGCGCCATCCTGGCGTTACAATGTCCGGGACGTTGAAAAAAGATCAAGTAGCGAAGTGGCCGTGCCACCTCGTTTCCTCAGATATCCATTCATCCAGAACAAACCTATGAGTAGCGTCAATCCCCTCGCCGGCAAGCGTGCCGCACCCTCAGCCCTGGTGAACCTGCCGGTGCTGCTGTCGAACTACTACAGCCTGCGTCCTGATGTGGCCGAAGCCAGCCACCGTGTGGCTTTCGGTACCTCCGGCCATCGCGGCAATGCCAATCTGCACAGCTTCAATGAATGGCATGTGCTGGCCATCACCCAGGCCATCTGCGACTACCGCAAGGAGCAGGGTTTCAAGGGGCCGCTGTTCCTGGGCATCGATACGCACGCCCTGTCGGAACCGGCCTGGCACAGCGCACTGGAAGTGCTGGCCGCCAATGAAGTGGTGACCATGCTGGCTGCGGGCAGCCCCTATGCGCCCACGCCAGCCGTCTCGCACGCGATCCTCACGCACAACCGCGTACACCGTGACAAGCTGGCCGATGGCATCGTGGTCACGCCCTCGCACAACCCGCCGGACAATGGCGGTTTCAAGTACAACATGCCCAATGGCGGCCCCTCGGATTCCAACGTCACCAGCTGGATCGAGAAGCGCGCCAATGGCTATCTGGAGCAGAAGCTGGAAGGCGTGCGCCGCATCAGCTTCGAGAAGGCCCTGAAGGCCGAGACCACGCGCCGCTACGACTATCTCGACAACTACGTGGGCGACCTGCCCAACATCATCGACCTGGGTGCCATCTCGGCGGCCAACGTCAAGATCGGGGTGGATCCGCTGGGCGGTGCCGGCCTGCATTACTGGTCGGCCATCGCCGATCGCTACAAGCTCAACCTGGAAGTGGTCAACACCGATGTCGATGCCAGCTTCCGCTTCGTGCCGCTGGACTGGGATGCGCAGATCCGCATGGATCCGTCCTCGCCCTATGCCATGAGCGAGCTGATCGCCCTGAAGGACCGCTTCGACGTCGCCATGGCCTGCGACACCGACCATGACCGCCACGGCATCGTCGCCAAAAGCACCGGCCTGCTGCCGGCCAACGACTACCTGTCGGTGGCGGTGTATTACCTGTTCCGCCATCGTCCGGCCTGGCGTGCCGATGCGGCCGTGGGCAAGACCCTGGTGTCGAGCCAGATGATCAATCGCGTGGCCGATCACCTGGGCCGCAAGCTGCTGGAGATGCCGGTCGGTTTCAAGTGGTTCGTCGATGGCCTGTACGACGGCAGCCTGGGCTTCGGTTGCGAGGAAAGCGCTGGCGCCTCCTTCGTGCGTTTCGACGGCCAGCCCTGGAGCACCGACAAGGACGGCATCACCGCCGCCTTGCTGGCCGCCGAGATGACCGCCCGCACCGGCAATGATCCCGGCCAGATCTACCAGGACCTGACCCGCCAGCTGGGTGCGCCCGTCAATGGCCGCAAGGAAGCCGCCGCCACGCCGGAGCAGAAGGCGCGCCTGTCCAAACTGTCGCCGCAGGATGTGACGTCGACCGAGCTGGCCGGCGAGACCATCCGCGAGGTGATGACGATCGCACCGGCCAACGGCAAGCCCTTCGGCGGCCTGAAGATCGTCACCGACAATGGCTGGTTCGCGGCCCGTCCTTCCGGCACCGAGAGCATCTACAAGATCTATGGCGAGAGCTTCCGCGACCAGGCGCATCTGGACCGCATTTTCGCCGAAGCGCAAGAAATCGTGACGCGCGCGCTCAAGGCCAGCTGAATGCGCTGACGTCCTGCATTGCGCATGCCGATGACGCCGCCACCCCTTGGGGCTGGCGGCGTTTTTTTTCCGGCCTTCCTACAGGCGAATGGGCCGATGTCTGGCTGAGGGCAGGGCAGGGGCTTCGTAAGATGAGGTATTGTTTGCCACCTTGTCAGGAGGACCGCCATGAACCTGCCTCGTCCGGATCTCGCTGCAGAGTCCGCTGCAGCGCAGGGCGCGCGACCACCGGAAACCCCGGCAGCCGCACTGCTGCGTCCACCCGGCACGCCGCCTGCGCCGTCAGGCGCGCCCGTGCCGGATCACATCGTGGCCGATCCCGGCCATGTCGTTGAGCCCGACGGCACCGAAGACCCGCTGGCCAATGCCGATGATGGCTTGCTGCCCATGCTGCCGGCACGGCCCGGCGACCACCCGACCCCTTTACCCTCAGAGGAGAACACCATGCACAAGCCCCAAGACACCCCGCCGGTCGAGGTTCCGCCGCTGGATCCGACGCCGCCCCAGGACCCGATTCCCCATCAGAACCCGATGGCCGGCCAGGGTTGAGCTTGCCTGCCGGATCTGCCACCAGGATTGCCTTGCCCGAGGAGGTCTGTTTGAATCATTCCCTGCACACCCCGCAAGAAACCCCGCCGGTCAACGAGCCCAACCTGCCGCCGCCGGCACTGCCCGATGATGAGCCGGTACCGGTGCAAGATCCGCCCGACAATCCTCGGCCTTCCGACAAGCCTTTGCGTATGTAGGTAACTGTTGCAGAGCGGCAGACAGCGCTTGCGAGGCAGGCGCGCCGTTCTCCGGTACGCTTCCTGCCGCCGGTCGCGACCTTGCTTTTTGCTTTTTCGTTCATCTCTTGCCAGCTATTGAGCGTGCAACCTGCCGTTGCGCGGCCATTGCGACTGCGCACTGTCCTTTTCTTTCATATCGCCCCGAAACCGCCGTGATTCCGGCCCTCACTGACACCGCTGCAGTGTTCCATCCCGCCTGCGATTCTTTCGCGTTGATTGAGACTTTTCTCGTTCAAGCCGCTTTGCATTTGTGAAAGCATCTGCTTTTTGCGGAGACCGCAGATGAATTGAGCAGGACTGCCACCTCCGCCGTCCTTGTCAGGAGTGGCACCTTGTATCCCTATCCTCCGCAGTCCATGGGTTTTCCCGCTGGCCGCCGCCACACCGTGCTGGCGGCGCTTCCCCTGCATGTGCTGGTACGCCTGCAGCCAAGCGGCAGCAGCACCGCCCGGGTGCTGTGCGAGCCGGTCAAGGCCGGGCCGGCTGCCGGTGCGCAGGCCATGGTGCTCTACCTGTCTCCCTTTGATGCGCATCTCGATGCGCTCTGGCTGGGTCTGGCCGTGGAGGATTACCAGGTACTGCCGGTGGCGTCCTTTTCCCCCGATGAACTGGTGGCGCGTCATCAGGGCCACTTGCCGTACTGCCTGCATCTGGCATGGGGCGCGCACGATGGCCGCATCGCCGTGCGCGCGCAGGGCGACCCGGTGCGGCTGTCGTCGGCGCGCGTGGCCCAGGTGTCGGCGAGCATCGACAGCATCCCGCTGGACATTGGACTGGCCGATCTCGAATGCCACGCCCGGCTATGGGAGTGCGCCGGTCTCTACGCCCATGCGGAGACAGCGGCCCGGCTGGAACAACTGAACCCGCAGCAGCGCCACCGGCATGCCGAGCGGGCCATGGAGCGCATCCCGGGCCGCACTGAACCGGGCCGGGAAATCAACCAGATCGCGCTGTATGACGCCGAATCGGCGCAATGGCACTTCGTCGCCCTCGATTTTCTTGCCGAGATGGTCGCCGGGCCGCGCTGAGGCCGTCGCGAGGCGACATCGGCCTTCCGGCATTGGCACCGGGCGCACAACAGGGCGCACGCCGTCCATGGCAAGTGACTTGTTCCTGCTCATTGAGAGTTTTCTGATATCCATGGCATTGCCCTTCTGCAACCATGGTGGCCGGTTGTGTTTCTGCTGCAGCCGATCTGATCCGCCGTCTGTTGAAGGAGCTGTCAATGATTTGCTTCCTTGCCCATGCCTCTCCCTGGAAGAAGAGCGCGCTGCGCTGCCTGCCCTTGGTCCTGCTGTTCGTCTGTCTGGCGGCGCTGCCCGGTCCGCCTTCGCCGCCCGAAGAAGTGCTGGCCAGTTGCCTGGCCGTAGACCATTTTCCCCTCAGCCGGGTCAGCATCGATCCGGTCGCAGGGCGGGTCGAGGTGATGGAAAGCGGCCCGGCATCCCCCTACAGCCTGTATCTGCCCGATGGCGACAATCGCCAGTGGCGCATCGGTTATGCCAGCGGCAAGCCCCCCGGACGTGACTATCTGTTCGTCAATTCCCATCGCGGCTACCTTGACCGGGCCATCGGCCTGTCACCGGAGCGCGCCCCCCGGCTGTCCCGCCCGCAAAAGGCCTCGTTTGCCGTGCTGGGCTTCCTGGGGGAACGCTACCTGTGCCTGATGGAAGTGCACGGGCACGGTCCCCGGTCCGGCCAGCGCTCGGTGTACGTGGCGCGCATTCCCACCCGCATGGGGGCGGAAATGAGCCTGTATTACAAGCTGGCCGCTTCGCCTGCCTTGCCGCAACTGCCGGCTGCTTCCTCCAGTGCTTCCCCCTCATCCTCCTCACCGCTCCAGCCCGCCTTGCCCCGCTGAAGTTGCCGCCAGCCCCGTACAGGCTGACAATGCAGGTTGCCCAAGCCCGCCCCCGCCTTTATACTTCGCCCCTTAGCATTGCTTCTGGTATTCCGTGCGCACCCGCGCCCGGGATTGAAACGGGAAGCCGGTGCGGCCGGTGCCACAGCATCGGGCCAAAGCCGGCGCTGCCCCCGCAACGGTAAGCGAGGAAGGACACGCACTACGCCACTGTGCCCCGCGCATGGGAAGGCGCCTGTCCCGAAGCCCCAGGCTTCCCCTCGCCAGCCCGGAGACCGGCCCGAGGCAAGTTCTTGAATGCATCGCGGAGGGCGATCATGCGGAAAGCTTCCATCATTTCCCGCTGGTGTGAACCGGTGCCGTCAGCCGACGGCGGGATTGTGCTTGGGCGCTCGCCGTGTGGCTTCCTTCGTTTCATCCACCTGCCAAGGAAAGCGCATGTCCACTCCCTCCGGTCTCGACGCCCGTCACACCGCTGATTCTTCCTCTTCCAGCCACGCCGGCAGCCAGGTCTGGCGCGACCGCATCGCGCCCTCGCTGCTGGCCTTCGCGCTGGGCGTGGCGCTGATCTACGGCGCCGGCTTCGCCTCCAAGGTCGAGCTGCACAATGCCGCTCACGATGGCCGCCACTCGGCCGGTTTCCCCTGCCACTGAGGAGCGGACGATGAACTGGACCGTGTTCCGGCGCATGGCGTCGGCAGTGGTGGTGGCGGGCGCTTTATCGGGCGTGCTGCTGTCGGGCGTGCAGCAATTCCAGGTCGAAAAGATCATCCTCAAGGCAGAGGAATATGAAAAGGCCGGCGAATCGGCGGCCCCCGCGGCCGATGACCACGCCCACGAACCCGCCGCCCAGGCGGCTGCGCACGAGCACTCGCATGCGAACGCACATGAGCACGAACACGCGCATGACGCCAATGCCTGGGAGCCGGCCGACGGCGCCGAGCGCACCGGCTACACCGTGCTGGCCAATGTCAGCATGGCGGTCGGTTTCGCCCTGATGCTGGTGGCGGCCTTTGCCCTGAGCGGACGCCAGATCAGCTGGCGCAGCGGTCTGCTGTGGGGCCTGGCCGGTTATGGCGTGTTTTTCGTCGCGCCCTCGCTGGGCTTGCCGCCGGAAGTCCCCGGTACCCTGGCCGCACCGCTGCAGGCGCGCCAGCTCTGGTGGGTGATGACCGCCGCCATGACGGCGGCCAGCCTGGGCTTGTTCGTCTTCACCCGTGGCTGGCTGTGGAAGCTGGCTGGCGTCATGCTGCTGGTGGTGCCGCATTTCATCGGCGCTCCGCAGCCGGAAGTGCATGGCAGCGTGGCCCCGGAAGAACTGGCACAGGCCTTCATCCGCGCCACGGCGGCAGCCAATGCGGTGTTCTGGCTGGCGCTGGGCGGGTTGACCGGTTTCTTCTATCGCCGCTTCGGCTGATGGGCCGGCCCTGACGGGCCCCTGTCCGGCGTTGCTGCGCCGGGGAAAGTAAAGCATCAAAGCCATGAGAACTCATCATCGTCACGTGCTCATGTGCGTGGGTCCGCGTTGTACCGAAAACGGCGTGCTGGCCGAAGCCATGTTCGGCGTGCTGGGCGAACAGATCGACGCTCGCCCCGAGCTGCGCGTCAAGCGTACCCGTACCCACTGCATGGTGGCCTGCAAGGCGCAGGCCCCGGTGGTGGTGGTCTATCCCGAGGGCGTGTGGTATCGCTGCGAGGATGCCGCCGCCATCGAGCGCGTGGTGGAGGAGCATCTGGAAGGCGGACGCGAAGTGAGTGACCTGGTCTTCCATCGCCTGGGCAGCGGCGATGTGTTGCCGGAAGCGGAGGTCTCCGATGCCTGATCCCATGGCCCGCATCGTCCTGCTGACGCACGCCCCGACCGACCTGGCGCTGCTGGCTGCTGCACGCGCGCAGTTGCCGGCGGAATTCCCCGCCGTGGCGGGCTACGACCTGCAAGCCCTGCAATCCGGCACCGATGAGCAGGGTCAGCCGCTGCGCACGCTGGCGACCCTGCTGCGCGCGGAGCTGGCCAGCGCGCAGGTGATCGTGCTACGCGTACTCGGACGGCTGGGTGCAGTGGCCGGTTTTCCTGAATTGCTGCGGGCCGCGCGCGCCGAAGGGCGGCAGCTGATCGTGCTGTCGGGTACCGGCGAGCCCGATGCCGAACTGGCCGCGGCTTCCACTGCCGCACCTGACGTGCAACAGCAGGCGCTGGCGTATTTCAACGGCGGCGGCAGCGTCAACCTGGCGCAGCTGCTGCGCTGCCTGTCGGATCGCCTGCTGCTGAGCGGCTACGGCTACGAGCCCGCGCAGGCCTTGCCCGAACACGGCCTCTACCATCCCGACCTCGAACAGGATGCCCGCCTCGACGACTGGCTGGCCCTGCGCGCACAGGCCCCGGCGGGCAAGCCGGCGGTGGGCATCATCTTCTACCGGGCGCACTGGCTCTCGGGCAATACCGCCTTCATCGATGCGCTGGTGGCGGCGCTGGAGGCGCGCGGCATGGATGTGCTGCCAGTGTTTACTTCCTCGCTGCGGGTGTCGGCCAGCAGTGGGGCAACGCTGCCGCCTGCGCTGGCGTATTTCGCCGAGGGCCGGGTCGATCTCATCATCAACACCACCAGCTTCGCCATGGGCGAGATTACGGCAGGCGGCATCACGCCGGCGGGCTGGTCGGTCTCGGTGCTGGAACAGTTGAACCGCCCGGTACTGCAGGCCATCACCAGCGGCATGACGCAGGACCAGTGGCAGCATTCCACGCGCGGCATGAATCCGCTGGATGCGGCCATGAACGTGGTCCTGCCCGAATTCGACGGCCGCATCATCGGTGTGCCGCTGTCCTTCAAGCACACCAGTGAAGCGGGCGTGGTGCAGTACCAGGCCCTGCCGGACCGCGTGCGCCGCATCGCCGGGCTGGCGCAGCGGCTGGTGCGCCTGCGCTGCACGCCCAATGCGCAAAAGCGCATCGCCTTCATCTTCACCAATTCCAGCAGCAAGGCCGCGCAGATCGGCAATGCCGTGGGGCTGGATGCGCCCGAGTCGCTCATGGCCGTGCTGCGCGCGCTGGCAGCAGATGGCTATGCCATCGGCGATCTGCCCGACACCGGTACGGCCCTGATCCACGAACTGGTGGACCACTGCTCCTACGACGACATCCTGCTCACCGAAGACCAGCTGCGCCGTGCTGCCGCGCGCATCCCGGCGGCGCGCTATGCGCAATGGTTCGCCGCCTTGCCCGCCGCCTTGCAGGCCAGGATGCAGCGCCAATGGGGCGCCGCGCCCGGCGAGGCTTACGTGCACGACCAGCATCTGGTGATCGCCGGGCTCGACCTCGGCAATGCCTTCGTGGCCCTGCAACCGCCGCGCGGCTACGGCATGGATCCGGACGCCATCTATCACCAGCCCGACCTGCCGCCCACGCATCACTACTACGCCCTGTACCGCTGGCTGGATGAAGAATGGGGCGCGGATGCCATCGTCCACGTCGGCAAGCACGGCACCCTGGAGTGGTTGCCGGGCAAGGGCGTGGGCCTGTCTGAAGAATGCTTCCCGGATGCCTTGCTGGGCGACGTGCCACTGTTCTATCCCTTCATCATCAACGATCCCGGCGAAGGCTCGCAGGCCAAGCGCCGCGCCCATGCCGTGGTGGTGGACCACCTGACGCCGCCCATGACCACCGCCGACAGCTACGGCGCGCTGGCCCAGCTCACGCAGCTCGTGGACGAGTATTACCAGGTCGAGGTGCTCGATCCGGCCAAGCTGCCTCTGCTGCAGCAGCAGATCTGGGAGCTGGTGCGGCAGACCAATCTGGATACGGACCTGCAATACAAGCTGCTGCATCATGACCACGATCATGACCATGAGCACGGGCACGACCATGGGCATCACCATCATCACGGACATCATCATCACGATGACCATGACCATCATCACGACCATGACCATGCGCACGACGACGGCGCGCTGCCGCACGCGCTGAGCGAACTGGATGGTGCCGGTGTGGCGCACCTGATCGAGGATCTCGACGGCTACCTGTGCGAACTGGGTGCCGCCCAGATCCGCGACGGCCTGCACATCCTCGGCCGCATGCCCGATGCGCAGCAACTGCCGGACATGCTGGTGGCCCTGACGCGCCTGCCCAACCAGGACCTGCCGGGCCTGCAGGAAGAAGTGGCGCGGCTCTTCGGCCTGTCGCTGGATATGCTGCTGGAACACAAGGGCCGCCGCCTCAACATCGACGATGCCTTGGCTCGCACGGCCGGGCGCGCCATCGTCACCCGCGCCGACGCGCTCGAAGCCATCGATGCGCTGTGCCTGTCGCTGATGCAGGCCCTGCAGCAGCACGGCTTTGCAGTGCCTGCCATCGAGGCCGTGATCCAGGCCTTGTTCGCGCCGTTGTTCAGCGCCCCGGCCGAAGAAAAACCGCGCCTGCAACCGACCCTGCAAAAAAGTGCGGGCAGCGTGCTCGGCGGCATGCGTGCCATGGCGCGACCGGCTGCGCCGGTCAAGCGCGCAGCACCGGCTGCTCCGATCAAGGCTACCGACACCAGCGCAGTACGCCGCATCCTCAGCTTCGCCTGCGAGCAACTGGTACCGCGCCTGCAGCGCACCGATGAAGAAATCAGCAACCTGCTCAACGGCCTGCGCGGCGGCTACATTCCGGCCGGACCCAGCGGTTCGCCCACGCGCGGCATGGCGCATATTCTCCCGACCGGGCGCAATTTTTACTCGGTCGATCCGCGCAGCGTGCCCTCGCAATCGGCCTGGCGCGTGGGCCAGCAACTGGCGCACGAAGTGCTGGAGCGCCATCACCGCGAGAGCGGCGACTATCCCGAGAGCGTGGCCATCAGCATCTGGGGCACCAGCGCCATGCGGACCCATGGCGACGATGTGGCGCAGATCCTGTCATTGATGGGCGCGCAGCCGGTCTGGCGCGAAGGCAACCGGCAGGTGGCCGGGGTCGAACTGATCCCGCTGGATCAATTGCAGCGTCCGCGCATCGACGTGACCACGCGCATCAGCGGCTTCTTCCGCGATGCCTTCCCGCAGCTGATCGAACTGATCGACGATGCTGTGCAGCTGGCCATCGCCGCCGACGAGCCGGAAGACCTGAACTTCGTGCGCAAGCACTACCTGCGCGATCTGCAGCAGGCCATGCAAGGCGGACTGGGCCAGGCCGAGGCGGCGGCGCAGGCGGCCTATCGCGTCTTCGGGGCCAAGCCCGGCAGCTACGGCGCCGGCATCCTGCCGCTGATCCAGGAAAAGAACTGGCAGGACCAGGCCGATTTTGCCGAGGCCTACATCAACTGGGGCGGCTACGCCTACGGCCGCAAGGTGCAGGGCGCGGACCAGCGCGAGGCCTTCCGCCAGCGTCTCTCCGGTGTGCAAGTGGCCTTGCACAACCAGGACAACCGCGAACACGACATCTTCGACAGTGACGACTACCTGCAATATCACGGCGGCATGATCGCCACCATCCGCGCCTTGTCCGGCCAGCAGCCGCGCCACTATTTCGGTGACAGCCACGACCCGCAGCGCGCCGCCGTGCGCGACCTGAAGGAAGAAACCTTGCGCGTCTTCCGCGCCCGCGTGGTCAACCCCAAGTGGCTGGCCAGCATCCGCCGCCATGGCTACAAGGGCGGCCTCGAGTTGACGGCCACCGTCGATTACCTGTTCGGCTACGATGCCACCGCGCAAGTGATGGAAGACTGGATGTATCAGCAACTGGCCGAGACCTATGGTTTCGACCCGGCCATGCGCGAGTTCCTGGAACAGGCCAATCCCTGGGCCCAGAACGCCATCGCCGAGCGTCTGCTGGAAGCCGCCAGCCGTGGCATGTGGCAGACACCTGCAGTACAGACCATCGAACAGTTGCGCTCACTGTACCTGCACAGTGAAGCCCTGCTGGAAGCACGCGGTGAAACCGTGCGCGGCAGCGAACACACCAAGGACATGCAATGACGGCGTTCAATGCCTATCCCTTCGCGGCCATCGTCGGCCAGCCCCTGCTGAAGCAGGCGCTGCTGCTGTGCGCGGTCGATCCCGGCATCGGTGGCGTGCTGGTGCGCGGCGACAAGGGCACGGCCAAGAGTACCGCTGCCCGTGGGCTGACCCAGGTACTGCCACCGATCACCCTGACCGAAGGCTGTGCATTCCAGTGCGCACCGGGCCAGCCGGCCAGTGCCTGTACAGTTTGCAATACAGACCCGGTACAGCGCCAGGACACCGTGCCCTTCGTGACCTTGCCACTTGGCGCCACCGAAGACCGCGTGCTTGGTTCGCTCGACCTGCAGCAGGCGCTCCAAGGTGGCCAGCGCGCGTTCCAGCCCGGCCTGCTGGCTGCGGCCCATCGCGGCATCCTCTACATCGATGAAGTCAATTTGCTGGCCGACCACTTGGTCGATGTGCTGCTCGATGTGGCCGCCATGGGCGTCAATTCAGTGCAGCGCGAGGGCATCTCGATCAGCCATCCGGCGCGCTTCACGCTGATCGGCACCATGAACCTGGAAGAGGGCGATCTGCGGCCGCAATTGCTGGACCGCTTCGGCCTCATGGTGGAAGTGAGCGCACCGACCGACAAGACCGTGCGCGCCGAGGTGGTACGCCGACGCATCGCCTTCGAGACCGATCCCGCCGCCTTTGCGCAGCGCTGGCAGCCGCAGCAGGACGCCTTGCTTGCGCAGGTGGCCGAGGCTCAGCGCCTGCTCCCGGACGTGGTGCTGGACGATGCCATGCTGGAGCTGATCAGCCATCTCTGCTGCGAGTTCGAAGTGGCCAGCCTGCGGGCCGATATCGTCATGCACAAGACCGCACGTGCCATCGCTGCCCTGCAGGCCCGCACGCGGGTCACACCGGACGATGTACGCGAAGCCGCCTTGCTGGTGCTGCCGCATCGTCGCCGCCGCAAGCCCTTCGAGCAGACCGGCATGGACGAGGACAAGCTGGATGACCTGGTCGATCAGGCGCGCCAGCCCGAGCCGCCGCCGCAAGCTGAACATGGCGATACCCGAGGCGAAGATGCGGCAGAGACGCCTCCCTCCGATGAGCCGCAGCAGGAACAGGAGCAGGAAGGCGAGGGCGGACAACAGACCTTCGCCGTTGCTGCAGCGGGTACGGCCCGCAGAATCAGCGTGGCTGCGACGCCGCAATCGGCCGCCAATGCAGCCAGCGGCCGCCGCAGCGCAGTCGCCGATGCCAACCGGGGCAACGCCGTGCGCGCCGTGCCCGACGCGAATCCTGACCGCCTGGCCATCGGTGCTACTCTGCGCAGTGCCGCCGTGCGCGGCGCGCTGGCGGGCGAGACGGATGGGCCCCTCACCGTCACGCGTGATGACCTGCATCGCCAGGTCCGCAGCGGGCGCGGTGCCAACCTGATCGTCTTCGTGGTCGATGCGTCCGGCTCCATGGCCGCACAACGGCGCATGGAAGCGGTCAAGGGCGCGGTGCTTGCGCTGCTGACCGATGCTTATCAGCGCCGCGATCAACTGGCCGTGATCGCCTTCCGTGGCGAGCAGGCACAATTGCTGCTGGCCCCGACGCGCAGCGCCGATCTGGCCGAGCAAGGCTTGCGTGAACTGCCGACCGGCGGCCGCACGCCCTTGCCGCATGCGCTGCAACTGGCGGCGCAAGTGCTGCAGCAAGCCGCCCAACAGAGCGCGCAGGAAGCACCGCCGCTGCTGGTGATCCTCTCCGACGGCAAGGCCAACGTCAGCCTGCCCGGCAGCAGCGGCGACCCCTGGACCGAAACCCTGCAAGCTGCACAGACGCTGGCCGCACAGGGTGTGCCGGCCCTGGTGCTGGACACCGAAGCCGGTTACCTGCGCCTGGGCCGTGCGGCCCAGTTGGCCGAGGCGCTGGGTGCGCCTTGCCTGACCCTCGAACAATTGACCGGCGACGCCCTGGCGTTGACCGTGCGTGCGCAACTGGGCGTGCGCTGAACAAGGAAAACACATGATCATCTGCATCGGTGCCGGACCCGGCGACCATTCCTACCTGACGATGCGCGGCGCGGAACTGATCCGCAATGCTGACGTGGTGGCCGGCTTCAATGCCGTGGTCGATGTGGTCAAGGACCTCATCCCCGCCAGCGCGCAGGTCGTGCTGATGGGTTATCGCGACCAGGTTGCCAAACTCGACGAAGTCGCCGCCCTGCATCACGCGGGCAAGCGCTGCGTAGTGGTCTTCATGGGCGATATCCATTTCAGCGGTTTCCAGTACCTGGAGCGCGTGGAGCGTGCCTGCGGCCATCGCGTGGAGACGTTGCCGGGCATTTCCTCGGCGCAGATCCTCGCTTCCCGGGCGCGCGTGTGCTTTGATGAAACGACCTTCATTACCTTCCACCGGCGCGGCGATCTGGAGCCTTTCAAGCGCCATCTGGTGAACGTATTGAACGATGGACGCAATGCCATCGTCATCCCTTGTCCGTGGGATGCGGCGCGCTCCTTCATGCCGCGTCACATTGCGACTTATCTGCTGCAGCAGGGCGTCAATCCCGAACATCCCACGGAAGTCTGGGAAAACCTGACCCGGGGCGACGCCGAGTGGCACGGCAAGCTGGCCGATTGTGCCGACAAGGAATTCAGCGACATGAGCATCATGCTCATCCGTACCTTGACGCCCATGGACAGCCAGATCGAACCGCCGCCGGAGAAGGTGGCAGCGGGAGCCCCGGCATGAGCGCCACGCGCCAATCGGCTGTCGTGATCGCCGGCCACGGCAGCCGCGATCCCGATGCCCTGCGAGAATTCGAGGCATTGGTCGCGCTGGTGCGGGATCGTGCCGAGGGCCGCATCGTGCGCCATGGCTATCTGGAATTTGCGGCCCCCACGATCTCGGAAGCGGCCGCTGCCTGCGTGGCCGACGGTGCCACCGAAGTGGCGGTGGTGCCCGGCGTGCTGCTGGGCGCACGCCATGCCAAGAACGACATGCCGGCCGAACTGCTGGCCCTGGCCCGCGATTATCCGCAGGTCGATTTCCATTTCGGCGCGCCCATGGACCTGCACCCGCTGCTGCTGCAACTGGTGCAGCAGCGCGTGGTGGAAGCCGAAGCCGGTTCGGAAGAAATCATCCATCGCCAGGATGCCTGCCTGGTGCTGGTCGGCCGTGGTACCACCGACCCGGACGCCAATGGCGAGATCGCCAAGCTGGCGCGCATGGTGCAGGAAGGCATGGGCTTTGGCGGCGTCAAGGTCTGCTTCTCGGGCACGGCCACGCCGCTGGTGCGGGACGGCTTGTCCCAGGCCGCTGGCGAAGGCTGGCAGCGTCTGGTGGTGTTGCCGTTCTTCCTCTTCGATGGCGTGCTGGTCAAGCGTATCTACGCTGCTGCCGATGAACTGGCACAGCGCGAGCGAGGCGTGGAAGTGCTCAAGGCCGCCTATCTGGGCGTGCATGCGCACGTGGCCGATGTGATGCTGGAACGCGCGCGTGATGCCGCTGAAGGCCGTGCCGCCATGAACTGCACGCTCTGCAAGTACCGGGTGCAGATCGTCGGCTTCGAGCAGCAGGTCGGCGAGCCGCAGCGCGCGCATCACCTGCAGGTGCGCGATCTGTCCGCGCGCGAGCAGCTGGCGCAGGCCACGGCAGGCACGGCCCCTTACGTGCCCCATCCCATCGAAGCGGAAAGCATGGAGATCATCCAGGCCGGACGCGACTGGAGCGGCTTCCCGCCCGATCACCTGACGGTCTTGCAGCGCCTGGTCCACACCAGCGGCGACTTCGCCGTGGCCGATGAAATCTATTTTTCCGCCGGTGCCGTACAGGCCGGCATGAAGGCCTTGCTGCGCACCAAGCGGGTAGTAACGGATGTGACCATGGTCCAGACCGGCCTCAAGCGCGCCGTGCTGGAACAGCTGGGCGTGGAAACCTGGTGCGGCGTGCACGATCCCGAATCGCACCTGATGGCGCAGAACCTCGGCATGACCCGCTCGGCCGCCGGTATCCGCCGCGCCTGGCAGAAGTTTGGCAACGACATGGTGCTGGCCATCGGTGATGCGCCGACAGCCATCACCGAGGCGGTGCGCCTGATCCGCGAACACGGCTGGCGGCCGCAACTGGTGATCGGCCTGCCGGTCGGCTTTGTCGGCACGCGCGAGAGCAAGGATGAACTGCGCCGCTGCCTGCAGGTGCCGCGCATCACCAACAGCGGTACGCGCGGCGGCTCGCCCTGGGCGGCCAGCGTGGTCAATGCACTGATGATCGATGCCATCGCCTGGCTGGTCGCGCAGGAAGCGCAGAGCGAAGGCGTGCAGTGAAGGAGGCCAGCGGCGAGCTGCAGCGTGCCGAGTACGACCTGTCCGTGCTGGCGCCCAATGGCCTGCGGCGCGGACGCAGTACCGGCAGTTGCGCCACCGCTGCGGTGCGTGCGGCCTTGTATCGTCTGCTGGCAGGCATGACGGTACAGCAGACCGAAGTGAGCCTGCCGGATGGCTTGCATTACCTGAGTGTGCCGATCCAGTCCGTGAGCATGATCGATGCCGATACCGCGCAGGCGGAAGTGCTCAAGGACGGTGGCGATGATCCCGACAACACGCACGGTGCGACCATTGTGGCGCAGGTGCGGCGCAATGCCGGGGGCGAGATCCGCTTCTTCGCGGGCGAGGGCGTCGGCACGGCCACCATGCCCGGCCTGCGCGTAGCGGTCGGTGAGCCGGCCATCAACCCGGTGCCGCGTGCCATGATGCGCGCGGCCGTGACGGAGGTGCTGGCGGAGCTGCAGCCTGAGGCAAGCTCTTGGGGATTCGACCTCACCATCGGCTGTCGCGAAGGTCTCTCGATTGCGCCCAAAACCTTCAATCCCAAGCTGGGCATCGTCGGTGGCATTTCCATCCTGGGCACCTCGGGCATCGTGGAGCCGATGTCGATGGCCTCTTGGATTGCCTCCATCGAGGTCTACATCCGCGTCGCCCTGGCCGCCTGTGCGCCGGGCGATGCGGTGGCCTACCTGCCGGGCAAGATCGGCCGTGTCTTCGTGGCACAGACGCTGGGCCTGCCCGACAAGCGCAGCGTGCAGATCGCCAATTTCCTCGGCGATGCGTTGGACTTCACGCAAAAGGCGCTGGCCGAAGAGGGACGCACGCTGCCGCTGCTGTGGCTGGCGGGGCATCCGGGCAAACTGGCCAAGGTGCTGGATGGTGTATGGGATACGCACTCCAGCAAGAGCAACATGGCCATGCAGGGCGTGGCCCGCGTGGCCGAAGAAATGAACGCGGCGGGGCAGGGCGTCTGCTTTGACGCCGCCCTGCTGCAGCAGATGAAGGAAGCCAATACGGTGGAAGCAATCATAGAACTGGTGCGCCAGCAGGATGCCGCGTTGTCGCGCCGCCTCTGGTGCGAGATCGAAGCCCGCATTGCGGCGCTCACCCAGGCGCGCGTGCCGGCGGTTGAACGCATCGTGGTGCGGCTGTTCGATCTGGACGGACGGCAACTGGGAGAGGGCGCATGAGCGGGCGTCTCACGGGGATCGGTGTCGGTCCCGGTCCGGCCGGCTATCTGCCGCTGGCGGCGCTCACAGCGTTGCGGTCGGCCGATGTGATCTACATTCCGCGTGCGCGTGGCGCGGACTTGTCGGTGGCCCTGCAATGCCTGGAAGGCGTGGAGTTCGACCGCAGCCGCCTGTGCGAGATCGAATTCAACATGGACCCGGACCGCCAGGTCCTGCAGGAACATTACGCGCAACTGGGCCAGCAACTGGCGGCGCAACTGCGTGAGGGGCTGCAGGTGGTGTATCTCACCATCGGTGATGCGCTGACCTATTCGACCTACGGCTATGTGCTGGCGGCCGTGCGTGACCTGTATCCCGGGTGTGATTGCGTGACGCTGCCCGGCATCACCAGCTATGCCGCTGCTGCTGCCGCGCTGGAATGGCCGCTGGGGGTGGGCAAGGAGCGCACGTTGATCCTGCCCTGTCCGGAAGACGCCGCCACCCTGCGCGCCGAGATCGAAGGCCATGACATCGTCGTGCTGATGAAAGTCGGCGCGCGCCTGCCTTGGGTGCTGGCCTTGCTGCGGGAGATGGGCATTGCGCAGCACTGCGGCTTCGCCCGTCGCATCGGTCTGGAGGGCGAAGTGCTGGCCAGTGACCTCACCGCGCTGGATGCGGCAGAAGCGAGCGGCTATCTCGCCGTGCTGCTGATCCGCAAGACGGCGCAGGCGCAGCGCCATCGTGCGCCCCAAGAGAATTCGAAAGGAAATGCATGAAAGTTTATTTCGTCGGGGCCGGCCCCGGTGCGGCCGACCTCATCACCCTGCGCGGTGCGCGCCTGCTGGGCCAGGTGCGCATGGTGCTGTATGCCGGTTCGCTGGTGCCGACCGCCTTGCTGGAACATTGCCACCCCGAGGCCGAGATCATCGATACCGCCGCCCTCGATCTGGAGCAGCAGCAAGCCTGCTACGTGCGTGCGCAGGAGCAGGGCATTGACGTTGTGCGCCTGCATTCAGGTGACCCTGCCATCTACGGCGCGACTGCCGAGCAGATGCGCCGCCTTGATGCGCTGGGCATTGCCTATGAAGTGGTGCCGGGCGTGTCGTCCTTCACCGCTGCGGCAGCGGCGGTGTCGGCTGAACTGACCAAGCCGGAGGTGTCGCAGAGCGTGATCCTGACGCGGGTGTCGGGACGTGCTTCAGCCGTGCCGGAATCGGAGTCGATCGCTTCGCTGGCGGCACATCGGGCCACCATGTGCATCTTCCTTTCCGGTCCGCACCTCAAGAAGATCGTCAACGACCTGCTGCTGCACTATCCGCCGGAAACGCCCGTGACCCTGGTCTATCGTGCGACATGGCCGGAGCAGCGCATCTATCAGGGCTCGCTCGACAAGGTGCTGGAAGAGAACAAGCGCGGCGAGTGGAACCTGACCACCATGATGCTGGTGGGTGCCGCCCTGAACAAGGAGCAGGTCGCCGAATCCAGTCTCTACTCCAAGGACTTCACGCACCTCTTCCGCGTGGTCAAGAAGAACAAGGACGCCGCATGAATCCCCCCGTCGCCCCGGCTGAACTCGGCCTGTGGCCGGTGCGTGCCGAGGCGGCGGCGCTGGCTCTTTACCTGCAGGACAGGCTGGGCGGCGAGCTGTATCAGCCGTGGCTGCAGGCCGAGGGCGGACTGTCGCAGCGGCAGCAGTTTGCGCTGGCCTATCGCCGCCATCGTCAATGGATCATGATCGGCGCCACCGGCATTGCCGTGCGCTTCCTGGACGGCCTGCCGCAGGACAAGCACAGCGATCCGGCGCTGGTGGTGGTCGATGAGGTGGCCCGTTTTGCCATCGCCTTGCTGGCCGGACATGAAGGCGGGGCCAACGGACTGGCCTACCGCGTAGCGCAACTGACGGGGGCGCAGCCGGTGGTGACGACCGCCACGGAAGCGGTCAAGCCGCTGGTACTGGGCATCGGTTGCCGCAAGCTGGCCTCGGCGGAACAGATTGCCCTTGCCGTGGCGCAGGCGCTGGACCTGTGCCCCGGCACCTTGCTGGCCCAGGTGCGCGAAGTGGCCACCATCGACATCAAGGCGCAAGAGCCCGGCCTGCTGGCCTTTTGCGCCACCCATGACTTGCCGCTGCGCGTGATTGCACGCGAGCAGATCGCCCAGCGCGCCTGGGTCGGCAAGCCCTCGGAGTGGGTGCGCCAGAATGTCGGCGTGGACGGCGTCTGCGAACCGGCGGCCTTGATCGCCAGCCCGCGTGGCCGTCTGTTGCTGGGCAAGACCGCGCTGGACGGGGTGACCGTGGCCGTGGTGGATGACGCCGATGCTTGGCGGACATTCAAAGACAAGCTGTAAAACATGGAAAGTATGCAGATGGAAGTCGTCAAGAAAAAAGGCGTATTGAACCTGGTCTCCGTAGGCCCCGGTTTTGAAGAGATGATCATCCCGCGCGCCATCGAGGCCTTGCGCGACAGCGAGGTCATCGTCGCCTACGAGTTGTACCTGCGCTGGATCGCATCGCACATCGAAGGCAAGGAAATCCACACGCCGCCCCTCACGCAAGAGCGCGAGCGCGCCTTGCTGGCCATCGAGCAGGCCCGCGCCGGGCGCCGCGTGGCGCTCATCTCCAGCGGTGACATCGGCATCTACGCCATGGCCGCGCTGGCCTTCGACGACATGCGCGAGGACGATACCTATGAGGTCAACGTCATTCCCGGCGTGACCTCGGCCAATGCCTGCGCTTCGCTGCTGGGGTCGCCGCTGTCGCATGACTTCGCCACGCTGTCGCTGTCGAATCTGCTGTGCCCGTGGTCCTGGATCGAACAGCGCGCCAGCCACATCGCCCAGGCCGACCTGGCCTGCGTGCTCTACAACGTGCAGAGTGCCGGGCGGCAGGAGGGCGTCTATCGCATCCTGCAGCTGATGCTGCAACACAAGGCTCCGCATACCCTGTGCGGGGTCGTGCGCAACGCCTATCGTCCGGGCCAGCAGGTGTCCATTCATCGCCTGGATGAATTGCCGGGCCTGCAGTTCGACATGCTGACCTCGATCGTCATCGGCAACCGCTTTACCCAGCGCAAGCGCGACTGGATCTTTACGCCGCGCGGCTACAACGACTGGAGCGAAGAATCACAGGCCGCTGAAGTGGCGCAACTGCCGCCGCAGGCGGTGTGGGTCTTTGCCGGTACCAGCGATGGCAATCTGGTGGCACGCGAGCTGGCCGGGCAGGGCGAGCGGGTGGTGATCTCCACGGCGACCGCTTATGGCGGCGAACTGGCCAGCCAGGATTGTCCGGGGGCTCACGTCTGGTCCGGCCGCCAGGGCGTGGAAGCGCGTCGCCAGGCCTTGCGCGAGAGTCAGGCGCGCGTGCTGGTGGATGCCACGCATCCGTTTGCGGTGCAGATGTCGCAGCAACTCATGACACTGGCCAAGGAGTTGGCGATACCGTATCTGCGCTACGAACGTGCTAGCGACCTGGCCGCCGATGATCCGCACGCCTGCGCCGACATGGAAGAAGCCGCCACCCGCGCCATCGCCATGGGCCGCCGCATCTTCCTGGCCACCGGCTCCAAGGACCTGGGCAGCTTCCTGCAGGCGCCCGGTGCGGCCGACAAGCAATGGTTCGCCCGCGTCACCGCCGATCCGGACTTCATCAAGCGCGCGCTGGAACTGGGCTTGCCGCGCGCCCACCTGTGCGCCATGCAGGGACCGTTCTCGCAGGCCTTCAATGAAGCGCTGTGGCGGGATTGGGGCATCGACTGCGTGGTCACCAAGGATTCGGGCGAGGCCGGTGGCTATCGGGCCAAGTTGGAGGCGGCGCGCGCCTTGGGCATCCCGCTGTTGACGGTGCGCCGGCCAGCGCTGGCCTATCCGCAGGTGGCCCATGATGTGCCGGCCCTGCAGGCGCAACTGGCGGCACTGGCCGGGGGCTGAAGATGGCCAGCGTCTTACCTTCCTTGCCGCCACCATTGCCGCCGATACCAGTAACAGTGGTGACGGGTTTCCTCGGTGCCGGCAAGACCACTTTGCTGCGCGGCCTGGTCCAGCGTCGCCAGTCGCGCCGCCTGGCCTTGCTCATCAATGAATTCGGTGAGGTCGCCATCGATGGCGACCTGCTGCGTGCCGAAGGAGATGCGCAGGGTCATGTACAGATCCAGGATTTTGCCCATGGCCTCATCGCCTATGGCGACGATGAACATTTCGTCCCCGCCATGCTGGCCCTGGCCGCACGGCGGGCACAGATCGATCACGTGCTCATCGAGACCTCCGGCCTGGCCCTGCCCAGTGCCGTCATGGAAGTGCTGCAATCGCCGGAACTGGCCCCGCACTTCGTGCTCGATGCCACGCTGGCCGTGGTCGACACGCCGCTGCTGCTGGAAGAAGCCTTTGCCAGCGGCGACGCCGTGCGCGATGCGACGGCGCAGCTGTTCCGCCAGCAGCTGGAATGCGCTGACGTGGTGGTGTTGAACAAGATCGATGGCATGGAAGAAGCGCCGCTGCTGCAGGCTGAGGAGACCGTGCGCGCATTGGCACCGAACGTGCGTTTCCTGGAGCTGGCCTATGGAGCGAGGCTGGACATCCGTCTCGCACTCGGCTTGCGCCTGCACCAGGCAGGCAGCACCGTGCATCACCATTACACGCCGGTGGGCATGCCGGGCGAACGCTCCACCGTGGCAGCGGACCAGTGGCGCTTCAATGGCCATGCACACTCCGGGCTGGGCGCGCACAGCCATGGCTTGTCCACCCACAAGCATTTCCATGAGCAGGATCCCGGCTGGCAATCCTTTACGCTGCGCAGCCAGGCAGCGCAGGAGCCGGAGTCCCTGCGCCGTGCCGTGGTGGCCGTGGCGCTGGACCAGCCCATCCTGCGCACCAAGGGTTTCATCGCCACTGCCGAGGGCAGCACGCAATTGCTGCAAGCCGTGCGTGCGCGGGCCGTCGTGGCCGGCGCGCAGGGCGGCAAGAGCGCGGGACGATCGGAACTGGTCTTCATTGGCTACCACCCCAGTCGCACGCGTGTGGCGCAGTTGCTGTCGTCGCTGACCGGCACCGAATGGATTTGAATTTGTTGCAGTACCAGGAAAGAACCTCACCATGAAAACCGATCCCGAATCGCACAAGCGCATGACCCAGCGTCACAAGGAGGGCTTCGAAAAGAAGAAGGCCGCCGCCCAGAAGGAAAAGGGTCTGCTGATCGTCAACACCGGTACCGGCAAGGGCAAGTCCAGTGCCGCCTTCGGCATGGGCATGCGCATCCTCGGCCACGGCATGAAGCTGGGCGTGGTGCAGTTCATCAAGGGCGCGCTCTACAGCGCCGAGCGCGACTTCCTGGGCGGGCACGCCAACTGTGACTTCCACGTCGTCGGCGAAGGCTACACCTGGGATACCCAGGACCGCGACGCCGACATGCGCACCGCCGCGCGCGGCTGGGACGAGGCCGTGCGCATGATCGGGGATCCGAGCTACGACATGGTGATCCTGGATGAACTCAACATCGTCCTGAAATACCAGTACCTCGATCTGGAGGAAGTGCTGAGTGTCTTCGCGGCACGCCGCGAGATGCTGCACATCGTCGTCACCGGCCGCCATGCGCCGGAGGCCTTGATTGAACAGGCCGACCTGGTCAGCGAGATGCGCCCGCTGAAACATCCCTACAAGGAGCAGGGGGTGAAGGCGCAGAAAGGCGTGGAGTTCTGATGTCTGCCCCGCAATATCGTTGCCCGGCCCTGTTCATCTCGGCCCCGGCCTCGGGCCACGGCAAGACCACCATCACCGCCGCCCTGGCACGCCTGTACCGGCACCAGGGCAAGCGGGTGCGGGTGTTCAAGACCGGACCGGATTTCCTCGATCCGATGGTGTTGCAGCAGGCCAGCGGCCAGCCGGTGGCCAACCTCGACCTGTGGCTGGGCGGGGAGGATCACTGCCGCCGCCAGGTGGCACTGGCCGCCGCCGAATCCGATGTATTGCTGGTGGAAGGCGTGATGGGCCTCTTCGATGGCGAGCCCAGCAGTGCCGATCTGGCGCAGTTGCTGGGCATTCCCATCGTGGCCGTCATCAATGCGCGCGGTATGGGCCAGACCATCGGCGCGCTGGCGCAAGGCTTGCTGGCCTATCGTCCCGAGCTCAAGTTCGCGGGGGTGCTGGCCAATGGCGTGGCAAGTCCGCGCCATGCGCAGATGCTGCGCCAGGGCCTGCAGAATGCACGGCCTTCAGTGCCGCTGCTGACCGGCTTGCAGCGCGACATGCAATTCGCCTTGCCGGAGCGCCACCTGGGCCTGGTGGCTGCGCCCGAGATCGCCGATCTGGATGCGCGCCTGGATGCCGTGGCCGAAAGAATGTCCGCTACTTCACTGGCCAATCTGCCTCCGGAAGTGGACTTCGGCACGCCCCCGCCGGAACGCGCATTCCCGCGCCTGCTGGAGGGCAAGACCATCGCCGTGGCGCGCGATCTGGCGTTTTCCTTCATTTACCCCGCCAACCTCGATCTGCTGGCGCTCATGGGCGCCACCGTGACCTTCTTCTCGCCGCTGGCCGATGAAGCGGTCCCGGAGTGCGACGCGGTTTGGCTGCCGGGCGGTTATCCGGAACTGCACCTGCCAGCCCTGCAGGCCGCGCAACGTACCCAGTCCTGCCTGCGCGCGCATGCCGGGGCCGGCAAGCCGCTCTATGCGGAATGCGGCGGCATGCTGTTCCTGCTGGAGACGGTCATTGCCGGTGACGGCAGCAGCGGCCAGCTGTGCGGCATCCTGCCCGGCCAGGCCACGGTGCAGCCGCGCCTGCAGGGACTCGGTTACCAGACCTTGCAACTGAACCTGCCCGGCGCAGTCGGCGAGCATCTGCGCTGCCATACCTTCCACTATTCGCGTGCGGTGGTCGGGGCGGAATTCATCGCACGCGGCGAGCGTCTCTTTGATTCTTCCGAAGGGGAAGTGGTCTATCGCCGTGGCCAGGTCACCGCCAGCTATCTGCACGCCTATTTCCGTTCGGCGCCGCGCACGGTGGCGGCGCTGCTGGGAGGGGCGGCCTCATGAGCGAGGGCGTCTCTCACCGCTATCCGCAGGCGCAGATCGATGCGGTCTACCGTGTCATTCGCGAGCGGCGCGACATGCGCCATTTCCTGCCCGATGCGGTCGCGCCTGAACTGCTGGAACGCCTGCTGCAGGCGGCCCATCACGGTCCCAGTGTGGGCTTCATGCAGCCGTGGCGTTTCATTCGCATCCGCAGCCAGGCGCTGCGCCAGCAGATCCATGCCCTGGTGGAGCGGGAACGCATCGCCACTGCCCGCGCACTGGATCAGCGCGAAGACGAATTCATGCGACTGAAGGTGGAAGGCATCCGCGAGTGTGGCGAGGTGCTGGTCGCAGCCCTGATGGACCAGCGCGAGGCCCATATCTTCGGCCGCCGCACCCTGCCGCAGATGGACCTGGCTTCGCTGTCCTGCGCGCTGCAGAACATGTGGCTGGCCGCCCGTGCCGAAGGGCTGGGGATGGGTTGGGTGTCGCTCTTCGATCCGGTGGCACTGGCGCAATTGCTGCATCTGCCGGAAGGCGCCGAACCGGTGGCGGTGCTGTGCCTGGGCCACGTGCCCGCTTTCTATGACAAGCCCATGCTGGAGCAGGAGCAATGGGCGACCCGCCAACGTCTGCAGGACCTGGTCTTTGAAGACCGCTGGCCCGCGCAAGGAGCATCACAAGCATGACTTCCCCAATCTCAACCCGACATCGCAGCCTCATCTTCGGCGGCGCCCGCAGCGGCAAGAGTGCCCACGCGGAACGCCTGGCCCTGGCGGCGGCGCAGTCCGGTCCGCAGGAGATCGTCTATCTGGCCACCGCCAATCGCGCCGCCAGCCGCGACGATGCCGAGATGCAGGAACGCATCGCCCATCACCAGCGGCGCCGCCGCGCGCTGGGCGGCCACTGGAGCACCGTGGAAGAACCGCTGGCATTGGGTCAGGCGCTGCGCAGCCTGAGCCGGCCCGAGTCCGTGGTGCTGGTCGACTGTCTCACCGTCTGGCTGGCCAACCTGCTCTTCGCCGAGGGCGTGGACTATCCGGAGGTAGGGCCGATCACGCCGCCGCTGGCCTTTACGCAGCAGCGCGCGGATTTCCTGCGCGCCTTGCAGGACGCGCAGGGTAGCGTGATCCTGGTCTCCAATGAAGTGGGTATGGGCATCGTGCCGCAGGGGGCGATCTCGCGCTGGTTCGTCGATGAGGCAGGGCGCCTGAACCAGGCTGTAGCGGCCCTGTGCGAACGCGTGCAATGGGTGGCGGCCGGCCTGCCGCTGACCTTCAAGGACCATCCATGTTGAGCGGGCTGTCGTGGCCCGCGCTGGGCGCATTGATGGCGCTGGGCATCGCGCTGGACCTGCTGCTGGGCGAGGCGCGGCGCTGGCATCCGCTGGTCGGCTTCGGCAACCTGGCCAAGTGCATCGAGGGCAGGCTCAATCACGCTCCCGCGCTGCGTCTGCGCGGCGTGCTGGCCTGGTGCCTGGCGGTGTTGCCGCCGGTGCTGGCTTGCGCTTGGCTGCTCTCCGTATTGCCGGGATGGCTGGCCGCGCTGGCGCATGCGGCGCTGCTGTATTTCTGCATCGGCCTGCGCAGCCTGCGCGAACATACGCTGCCGATTGCGCAGGCGCTGGCGCAAGGCGATCTGCCACTGGCACGGCGGCTGACCTCGTACATCGTCAGCCGTGATACGCGTGAGTCCTGCGAGGGCGAGCTGGCCAAGGCGGGCGTTGAATCCCTGCTGGAGAATGGCAACGATGCCGTCTTCGGCACCTTGTTCTGGTTTCTGGTGGCGGGCGGTCCGGGGGCGTTGTTGTTCCGGCTGGCCAATACGCTGGATGCCATGTGGGGCTATCGCAATGCGCGTTTCCGGTATTTTGGCTGGTCTGCCGCCCGCATCGATGATGCCCTCAACTGGCTGCCCGCCCGCCTGACCGCGTTCTCCTACGCGTGGCTGGGCCAGCGCCGCCAGGCTTTGGATTGCTGGAAAGCACAGGCACCCGCATGGAGCAGCCCCAATGCCGGCCCCGTGATGGCTGCCGGAGCAGGCGCACTGGGCCTGGCCCTGGGCGGACCTGCCATCTACGACGGTGAAGTGGAAGAGCGCCCTCCGCTGGGACGCGGCCTGCCGCCGCAAGGGCCGGACATCGTGCGTGCCTGGCGTCTGGTGGCGATGAGCACGGCGCTGTGGGTGGCCGTGGTCTGTGCGCTGGCGCTGCTGAGTTTGGCTACCGGAATGGGAGCGCACCATGCTTGAACACGGCGGCAATCTCAACGACGCGGCACGCCATTATGGCCGTCCGCGCAGTGACTGGCTGGACCTCTCCACCGGCATCAATCCGCGTCCTTACCCGGCCCCTGCACCTGCGCCCGATGCATGGCATCGCCTGCCCGAGCCCTCGCACGCGCTGGAACAGGCCGCCTGCGCGTATTACGGCGCGCCCCGCCTGCTGGCCGTGGCGGGCACGCAAGCGGCGATACAGGCATTGCCGCAACTGCGCCTGCAACAGCAAGGCCGACCGGCACAGGTGGTGGTCGCGGCCCCCATCTATGCCGAACACGCCCACTGCTGGCGGCGTGCAGGGCATGCCGTGCGGGAGGTGCCGTATGACGATCTGGATGAGGCGGTCCGTGAGTCGCGCTGCGAGGTGCTGGTGCTGTGCAATCCCAACAACCCGACCGGTGCCATGGCGGCACCGGAGGATGTATTACGCTGGTCGACGCTGCTGGCCGCACGCGGTGGCTGGCTGGTGGTGGATGAGGCTTTTGGCGACACCGTGCAGGGCCACAGCGTGGCCGCCCACAGCGACCAGCCTGGCCTGATCGTGCTGCGGTCGGTCGGCAAGTTTTTTGGCCTGGCCGGTTTGCGGCTGGGTTTCGTGGGGGCTGCGCCCGCCGTGCTGGAGGCGCTGGCCGACTGGCTCGGTCCCTGGTCCATCAGCGGCCCGGCGCAGCAGATCGGCAGCGCCGCGCTGTGTGATCGACCGTGGCAGGCGGCCACGTTGCGGACCTTGCTGGCCGAAGGCGAACGCCTGCATGCGCTGCTGGCGCAGCACGGCATCCGCGCCAGTGGTACGGCGCTGTTCCAGTGGTGGCCCGAGTCCAGGGCGCAGGCGTTTCATGAAGCGATGGCGCGTGCCGGCATCTGGGTGCGCCTCTTCACGCGCGGTGCCGGTGGCATCCGGCTCGGCCTGCCGCCGGATGAAGCGGGCTGGACGCGTCTGCAAGATGCCTTGAACACATGGAGCCAACGTGGCTGATTTTCCCTTTCACACCTTGATGATTCAGGGCACCACGTCGGATGCCGGCAAGAGCACCCTGGCCGCTGCGCTGTGTCGCCTGCTGAAGAAGGATGGCATCGGCGTCGCCCCCTTCAAGCCGCAGAACATGGCCCTGAACAGCGCCGTCACCAGGGATGGCGGCGAGATCGGACGGGCCCAGGCCCTGCAGGCCCAGGCCGCCGGCATCGCGCCCCACACCGATATGAATCCGGTGCTGCTGAAACCTTCCAGCGATACCGGCGCTCAGGTCATCGTGCATGGCAAGGTGCGCGCGGATATGAACGCCCGTGACTATCACCGCTACAAGACCGAAGCCATGCAGGCCGTGCTGCAATCCTACGAGCGCCTGCGCACGCAATATGCCTGCGTGATCGTGGAGGGCGCGGGCAGTCCGGCCGAGATCAACCTGCGCGCGCGTGACATCGCCAACATGGGCTTTGCGGAAGCGGTCGATTGTCCGGTCATCATCGTGGCCGACATCGACCGGGGCGGCGTCTTCGCCCATCTGACCGGCACGCTCGATTGCCTTTCCGAGAGTGAGCGCGAGCGCGTGATCGGCTTCGTCATCAATCGTTTTCGGGGCGATATCAGTCTCTTGCAGGGCGGCCTGGATTGGCTCGAAGCCCGCACCGGCAAGCCCGTGCTGGCGGTGCTGCCTTACCTGCACGGACTGCATCTCGATGCCGAGGATGCCGTGGCGGCCACGCAGGAAGTCAAGGGCGATTTCCGCATTGTGGTGCCGGTCTTTCCGCGCATCAGCAACCACACCGACTTTGACGCGCTGCGTGCCCATCCCGGTGTGGACCTGTGTTTCATCGGGCCGGGTCAGCCGGTGCCGCCCGCCGATCTCATCATCTTGCCCGGCAGCAAGAACACGCGCGGCGACCTGCGCTGGCTGCGGGAACATGGCTGGGACACGGCCATCGCACGGCACCTGCGCTATGGCGGCAAGCTCATCGGCATTTGTGGCGGCTTCCAGATGTTAGGGGAGAGCGTGGACGATCCGCATGGTGTGGAAGGTGCGCCCGGCAGCAGTGCCGGCCTCGGCTTGCTGCCCATGCGTACCGAACTGACGCGTGAGAAGAAACTGCTGCAGGTCAGCGGCCAGTGTGCCTTCGGAGAGACGGCTGCAACGGTCAGTGGCTACGAGATCCACATGGGCGTGTCCTCCGGCCCGGCGCTGGGGCGTCCTGCGTTCGTGATCGACGGGCGCGGCGAGGGTGCGCAATCGGAAGATGGTCAGATCCTGGGCAGCTACCTGCATGGCATGTTCGATACGCCGCAAGCCTTCGGTGCGCTGCTGGCCTGGGCCGGACTGGCGGGAACGGCGCCGGTGGATCTGGACGCGCTGCGCGAGGCCAGCCTGGAGCGTCTGGCCGAGTCCTGCCGGCCCTTGTATGACGCCCTGCAGCGGGTGCCGACGCGGTTTGCGCTGAAGTAATACGGCAGGCCAGACGCACGTCTGATTGCCTGGCGCTGCCGGAAGGGCGGCTTGCTAACGCAAGGTGTACATCAGGGTGCCATAGCCGGTCTGATCGTAACCACCACTGTTGGGTCCGTAGTCGCCGCCGCCTCCCTCTGGCCGCACCTTCTCGGCGAAGCGTTGCACGGCGGGCGCGGGCAGGCCTTTGAGCACCACATAGTGCTGGTACAGCAGTTCCCAGATCGGACGCAGTTCGCCACGGCCTGCGGGTGAGATGGTCTCCTGCGTCACGTCGCTGTTGTGATAAGGCGTGAAGGGAACGGTATCGCCCAGGTTGTAGCGCGCCACATATTCGGCACCGCGCAGCAGCCGGTTATTCTCGTAGCCGAACAGGTCATCACCCTGGTTCCAGGCCATCTGGCAGAACGCGCCGGCAAGGGCCAGGTCCAGCAGGCTGTGTCCCTGGTCGCGACCGCTTTCCTGGATCTGGCCAAGACCGTCGGGATAGAGCGTCCAGACCAGATTGTTGATGGCACCATTGCCGGCTCCCTGCTTGAAGTAGCGGACGGCTTCCTGGTAGAGATCGTGGCGATCGGCCAGGATCCCGATCGCCATCATCGAACTCATGTTGGCGAGGTCCCAGTTGGCCCAGTAGTGATCGATGCGGGCTCCATTGTGGCGGGTGAGGAAGTCGTGATTCATCGGGTAGAAGACCCGCAGCATCATGTCCTTGAACGCGTTGAAGCCGCCGCCCGGCCAATGTGGATAGTCGCGCAGGAGTTCTCCCGCGTTGGCCAGCTGGTAGCCATAGATGCCCGATGCCAAAAAACGGTCCGAACTGCCGTCGATGGCTTGCAAGGTGCTGGCCCATGCGTCAAGCAGGAGCGTCGCGCGCGCGGCATAGCGATCGTCGCCGCTGATTTTCCAGCGCAGGGCCAGGGCATAGGCTGCGGCCGCATCGTTGAAGAGGCGGCTGTAGTTTTCTGCATGTCCGGCTCCATCCTTGCCGCGATAGATCACGGGGACCGCCGCCGGCTGCCAGTCGAGGCCGGCGTGGCGGTTGCCGGTGAGGCGCTGCCAGCCTGCAGTCCAGGGCTGGTCCATGGCGGCCAGGCGGGTCTTGATCCGGGTGAAATCGGCGGTGGTGTGCAGGCCGCCCGGATGAACGAAGGCGCTGCCTTCGGCCAGCGCCAGCGGCGTGCATCCCGCGCACAGGCAAAGCAAGGCGGTACGCAGTGTGGTTCGGGTGGTCTGCAAGAAAATTGTCAGCATGGTGTGCGCGTGAAGGGGCGATAGTGGAGTGTCCTGCAAAGCCTGGCATCACTGAACCAGGCTCGTCCTCTGACTGCGTTACGTTGGCCGGGTTCAGCTCAGATCACAGACGTTTCACTTGCCTTGTCCTGTGAATGGTGGCCTGCCCCGGCGGCCCCGGTGTCACGGTGCGGCGTGTCAGCCAAAGAAAATCCCGGCCTTGCGGGCCGGGATGCGGTTGGGGGAGTGGCGGATAAGAATCAGGCGAGGGCTTCCTTGGCGGCTTCTTCCGGGGTGAGGCCATCGTAGTAGAGGTCAGTGAACCATTCGACCTGTTCCTCGATGTGCTCTTGTGCCTGGTCCAGCGTGGCACCGCCCTTGACCAGGAATTGCTCGACTTCGGTACACCATTGGATCAGGGCTTCGGTTTCCGGGTCCAGTTTCTCTTTCTTGGGCATGTTGACTCCTTTGCTTCGGTAATGATGGGCGTGAGTGCCCTGTGCAAGGATAGGCCAAACCGGCCATGCGTGCGCACTTTTATTGGGCCGGGTTCATTGCAGCAACTGGCTGCCGCTGCTGGTACCGCTGGCCGCCGCGATACTGCTGGCCAGCACCGCCGCCGCCGATCTCGTCTCCACCCCCAGCTTCACGAAGATATGTTCCAGGTGCTTGTTGACGGTACGCGGACTCATGCCGAGGATCTCGGCGATGTCGCGGTTGGTCTTGCCCTTGCCCAGCCAGAGCAGCACGTCGCTTTCGCGCGGCGTCAGGCGTGCGCCTTCCAGAGTGGCCGGCAGGACCATGAGCTCTTCGCCGCGATGCGCCGAGCCGGCTATCTTCTCCTCCAGCACCAGGCTCACGCCATGACCCTGGCCCGGACCGGAGAGGGTGATGTGCAGTTCATCCTGTTGCTGGCGCACGATCAACGGCGGTACGTGATCCAGGCTCTCGCCCTGGCGCTGCCGTACCAGCTGCTCGTTGAGCCAGACCTGCAAGGGCCCGGGCAGCTTGTGACTGGCCGGTGCCGCCGGACCATAGTATTTTTCCAGCCACTGTGAGGCCTTGCTGGTCTGCCACATTGGCAAGCCATTGCCGCCCAGAACGATCACTGCATTTGCCGCATGTTCCAGCATGCCGCGCGTCTGCGTCATCATGCGCGCAGTACGGATATGCGCACCAATGCGCGCCACTACCTCCTGCGGACGGATCGGCTTGGTCACGTAGTCGATGCCGCCGACCTCGAAGCCGCGCACCACGTGCTCGGTCTCCGACAGGCCCGTCATGAACACCACCGGGACATGCGCCACGCGCTTGACCTGCTTGATGCGGCGACAGGTCTCGAAGCCATCGATGCCGGGCATCATCGCATCCAGCAGGATCAGGTCGGGCGTGATGTGATCCAGCCGCTCCAGCGCCGCCAGGCCGTCGGTGGCGACCAGCACGATGTGGCCGCTCTCATCGAGCGCGTCGGACAACATGGCCAGGTTGTCGGGCATGTCATCGACGATCAGTACCACGTGTCTATCGAACGTCGTTGAGATCATGTCGGATCAGCTCCTTGATGCGGGTGACGTATTCGTTCAGTCGGAATTGCTTGACCAGCTGCCGCAGCTCGGTGGTGAAGGGCAGGTAGGCCGGCTGCTGGCGCTCCATGGCGTCGAGCTGGCGCAGGATTTCCTTGGCGTAGCCGATGCTGCCCAGTTCCAGCAGGGTGGCCAGCTTGTCTTGCGGTGGCACCAGCATCAGGGCCTGTGGCGCCGCAGGTGTCGGCGGCACTTCTGCCGGCACAGCAGGAAGGATGCTCGCCACCCAATCCAGTTGCAGATGCTGGCGGATCTTGCCCAGCAATTCGTGATACGAGACCGGCTTGACTACGAAGTCATTGACCAGCGGCGGTTCGTTGCGCTCATGCAGGTTCTCGAAGGCATTGGCCGAGACCAGCAGGATGGGCAGCTGCGTGAGCCCGCGTGCGCGGATGGCGCGGGCCACCGTCCAGCCATCCATCTGCGGCATGGCGATATCCAGCAGGATCAGGTCCGGGACTTCGCGTCCCAGACGCTCCATGCAGGCCAGTCCGCTGTCGGCTTCGCTCACCACGAATCCCAGGGGCATGAGCATGTCCCTGAGCAGGCGACGTTGCGAGGCCTGGTCGTCCACCACCAGGATGTGGCGAGAAGGACCCGTGTAGCCCGACATCTGGTCTTCCAGCTTGATGCGCGGGCGCGGGACGTGTATTTCAGGCAGGTAGATCTTGAGATGGAAACTGCTGCCGTGGCCGACCCTGCTCTGCACGCTCAGTTCGCCGCCCATGATGTGCACCAGCATGCGGCTGATGGCCAAGCCCAGGCCGGTGCCGATGTCTTCGCGCAGATTGGCGGCGCTGCTGCGCTCGAAGGGCAGGAAGATGCGTTCCAGGTCCTCGTCGGCAATGCCGATGCCGCTGTCGATCACATCGAAATACGCGATCTCGCGGGCGTAGCGCAGCTTGAGCGTGACGCCGCCGTGATCGGTGAATTTCACCGCATTGCCCAGCAGGTTGATGAGGATCTGGCGCAGCCGCTTCTGGTCCGCGTGCACGATCTGCGGCAGGCGTCCGGATTTCTCGAAGCGGAAGTGCAGGCCCTTCTGTTCGGCCTGTGGCGCGAACATGCCGACGATCTGTTCCAGGAAGGCTTCCAGCGCCAGCTCGTCCGAGGCCAGCCGCATCTTGCCGGCTTCGATCTTGGCGATGTCGAGCAGGCCATCGATGAGGCTCAGCAAATGTTCTCCACTGCGGCGGATGATGGCGATGGCTTCCTTGCGGGCCGGCGGGATGGTGGCGTCCACGTGCAGGATCTGTGCATAGCCGAGGATGCTGTTCAAGGGCGTGCGCAGTTCGTGGCTCATGCCGGCCACGAAGCGGCTCTTGGCCAGGTTGGCCGATTCGGCGGCTTCCTTGGCGCGCTGCAGTTCGGCATCGGTCTGCTTGTGGGCTTCGATTTCCTGCAGCAGCAGGTTGGTCTGGCGCTCCGATTCTTCCTGGGCCACGGCGCGGCTTTCATTGGTGAGCACCAGCCACCAGGCACCGACGCCAACCACTACCAGCAGCAGGCAGAACAGCTTGATGAAGACGCCCCGCAACGAATCCGGTGCAGATAAGCTCAGCCCGGAGAGATCGGCCATCTGCTGGAAATACAGCATCCACAACACGATGGCCAGCCCGCCTGCCAGCAGCCCGAAGACACTCAGGTAATGCCCGATACGCGTATTGAGCTTGAGTGCGAAGCGCGCAGGGATCAGCTGGCGCAGCGTATGAAGAATCTGGTTGGGCAGGCGTGCGCGGGGCGTCTTGCAGCGGTCCTTGCAGCGTGCATCGAGTGAACAGCACAGCGAACAGATGGCCCCCTGGTAGGCTGGACAATGCGCCATGTCCGGCGTCTCGAACGCATTGCCACAGATCACGCAATCCAGTACCGAGTGCGCCTGTCCGGGTGTGACGGGCCGATAGTTCTGCTCGCACAGCGTATCGCGCCGCGCGATGTAGTAGCGGCTGCCGGTGGCCAGCGCGATCAGCGGCGCCGTCACCAGCGCCGTCCCCAATGCGATGAAGGGGGCCATCGCGGCAATGGTCTTGCCCATCACGCCCGACATGGCCAGTGTGGAGAGCAGGGTGGCAATCACCATTGAACCGACACCAACGGGATTCACGTCATACAGGTGAGCGCGCTTGAATTCAATGTGCGCCGGGCTCAGGCGCAGCGGCTTGTTGATGACCAGATCGGCCACCACGGCCCCGATCCAGGAGATGGCCACCAGGCTGTAGAGCGCCAGCACGTGTTCCAGCGCATTGAACACCCCCAGCTCCATGAGCAGCACCGCGATCAGCACGTTGAAGACCAGCCACACCACGCGCCCCGGATGGCTGTGCGTGAGGCGCGCAAAGAAGTTGGACCAGGCCAGCGAGCCGGCATAGGCGTTGGTGACATTGATCTTGATCTGCGACACCACCACGAACAGCACCACCGCCCCCAGCGCAAAGGCCGGATTGCCGAACACGTACTGATAGCCGATCAGGTACATTTGGGTCGGTTCCACGGCACGTGCCATCGGCACTTCATGCTGGATGGCGAGGAATGCCAGCAGCGTGCCGCCCAGCATCTTGGCCCCGCCCAGCAGGATCCAGCCGGGTCCGGCCAGCAGCAGGGCACTCCACCAGCGGCCGCGATTGGCGGCGGTCTTCTGCGGCAGGAAGCGCAGGAAGTCCACCTGTTCGCCCACTTGCGCAATGAGCGAGAAGGCCACCGTGGCGGCAGCGCCGAAGAGCGTGAGGTTGAAGGAGCTGCCTTCTTCGGCACGGCCCGCGAAGCTCATCAGGTTCGACAGTGCCTCCGGTTCCTTGTACAGCACGCAGGCATAGGGCAGCACCAGCAGCACCAGCCACAGGGGCTGGGTCCACATCTGCAGGCGATTGATGAGGGTGATGCCGTAGGCCACCATGGGGATGATGATGAGCGAACAGAGCACATAGCCATACACCAGCGGGAGGCCGAAATAGATCTCGATGGCCTGCGCCATGATCGCCGCTTCCAGCGCGAAGAAGATGAAGGTGAAGCTGGCATAGATCAGCGAGGTGATGGTCGAGCCGATGTAGCCGAAGCCGGCGCCGCGCGTGAGCAGGTCCATGTCCACCCCGTAGCGCGCCGCGTAATAGCTGATGGGCAGGCCGGTCGCGAAGAACAGCACCATCACGCAGATGATGGCCCAGAAGGCATTGGTGAAGCCATAGCTCAGGGTGATGGCCCCGCTGATGGCTTCCAGCGCCAGGAAGGAGGTGGCCCCCAGCGCCGTGTTGGCCAGGCGAAATTCGGACCAGCGGCGAAAGGACAGCGGCGTGTAGCGCAGCGCGTAGTCTTCCAGCGTCTCGTTGGCGACCCAGGTGTTGTAGTCGCGCCTGACCTTGACGATGCGTTGTGTGGCGGGATGGGTCACGTTGGCTCTTGGTGGGGTCGGGGGTTCCGGTGGCTCATGTCCGTCAGCATTCTGTCAGTGTGCTGCAGCGCAGACGGGCTGCCTGGCTCGTGTTTATGTCCAAGCAATTTTCAAACCATTCGGGGCAAGAGGGCATACGTCAAATGACGTAGATGCCTGTCTGCATGACATGAGAATTCACCAAGAAAAGGCAGCCGGCATGAACGCCGTCGCCGCATCCCGACGCCCCGCACGCAAAGTGCGCACCAACAGCAGGCAAGCCATGAGCAAAAGCTGTGCAGGCCGGCAGGCCGCACCAGCAGGGGGCTTACGTCAAACAACGTATTGTTGCGCTGCACCTGCGAACCTATTCTGCGCCTCAGAACGAAGCGCCGGAATCGTGTGATGGAAGGGGTTTCCCGAGCTGCGCCACTGCCGGGGCAGTGACTTGTCCGGTCTTCGTTTCACCGCTTGCATGACGCCACGATGGCCCAGACCGAGTCCAACAACAACGCCCGAAAGGAGTACCGCATGTCGCATTCCTCGTCTTCCAATCCTCCCTCGCTCCCGCGCCGCAAGATCCTCATGGGCCTGGCCGCCGGGGCGGCAGCAGCGGCCCTGCCGGGCATGGCCTCGGCCCAGCAGTATCCGACCGCCAAGGTCAACACCACCAAGCTGGCCATCACCGACACTGAAGTCACGGTCGGCCAGCTGCACTCGGCCACCGGCACCATGGCCATCAGCGAAACCGGTTCGATCCAGGCCGAGCGCCTGGCCATCGACCAGATCAATGCCATGGGCGGCATCCTCGGCCGCAAGATCAAGATCATCCAGGAAGACGGTGCCAGCGACTGGCCTACCTTCGCCGAAAAGGCCAAGAAGCTGCTGGAAAACGACCGCGTGGCCGCCGTCTTCGGCTGCTGGACGTCGGCCTCCCGCAAGGCCGTGCTGCCGGTGTTCGAGAAGGACAACGGCCTGCTGTATTACCCGACCTTCTATGAAGGCCTGGAGCAATCCAAGAACGTGTTCTATACCGGGCAGGAGGCGACGCAACAGGTGCTGGCAGGCCTGAACTGGGTGGCCAAGGAAAAGAAGGCCAAGACCTTCTTCCTGGTCGGCTCGGACTACATCTGGCCGCGTACTTCCAACAAGATCGCCCGCAAGCACATCGAGAACGTGCTCAAGGGTTCGGTGGTGGGCGAGGAATACTACCCGCTGGGCAACACGCAATTCGGTTCGCTCATCAACAAGATCAAGTTGAAAAAGCCCGACGTGATCTTTGCCGACGTGGTCGGTGGCTCCAACGTCGCTTTCTACAAGCAGTTGAAGGCCGCGGGCGTCACCGCCAAGACCCAGAACCTGCTGACCATCTCGGTGACCGAGGATGAAATGCTGGGCATCGGCGGCGAGAACGTGGAAGGCTTCTTTGCCTCGATGAAGTATTTCCAGAGTCTCGACAACGCCAACAACAAGAAATTCGTGGCCGAATTCAAGGCCAAGTTCGGTGCCAATTCGGTCATCGGCGACGTCACCCAAGCAGCCTATCTTGGCCCCTGGCTGTGGAAGGCTGCCGTGGAAAAGGCCGGCAGCTTCGATGTCGACAAGGTGGTGGCCGCTTCGCCCGGCATCGAACTCAAGACCGCGCCCGAAGGCTACGTCAAGGTCCACGAAAACCATCACCTGTGGAGCAAGACCCGCATCGGCGAGGCGCAGAAGGATGGCCAATTCAAGGTGGTCTACGAGTCCGAGCTGATCGAGCCGAATCCCTTCCCCAAGGGCTACCAGTAAGGCGGTCCGGCCGGTGCCGCACCGGCCCTTCGTGCAGCAAAGCGGCGGCGTCTGTAGTGACATGCGGGCGCTGCCGCCCATTTCTCCAATCGGCAACTCTGCCCCGTCGGGAGTCATCATGGTTTCTCTATCCGAATTCGGCGCCATCTTCGCCATGCAGGGCTTCAATGGCCTCTCGGTTTTCTGCGTGCTGCTGCTGATGGCGCTGGGCCTGGCCATCATCTTCGGGCAGATGGGCGTGATCAACATGGCCCACGGTGAATTCCTCACCATCGGCGCCTACATCACCTACCTGCTGTCGCACCTGACCACCACCTATGCGCCGGCCTTGCAGCCGTTCTATTTCTTCGTGGCCATCGTGCTGTCCTTCGCCGTGGCCTATGGCGTGGGTTATCTCACCGAGCTGCTGCTCATCAGCCGCCTCTACAAGCGTCCGCTCGATACTTTGCTGGCGACCTGGGGCCTGTCGCTGGCGATGCAGCAGACCTTCCGTTCCATCTTCGGCGCCAAGGAAGTCAGCGCCACCTTGCCGGACTGGCTCATGGGTTCCTTCAAGCCGACCGATGCCATCGACATCCCCTTGAACGGTCTCTTCATGATGGGCCTCACGGTGCTGCTCACCGGTGCCATCTTCGTATTGCTGTTCCGTTCACGCTGGGGCTTGCAGGTGCGGGCAACCATGCAGAACCGTGTCATGAGCGGGGCCGTGGGCATCAATACCCGCAAGGTCGACCGCACCACCTTTGCACTCGGTTGCGGGGTCGCCGGCGTGGCCGGTGCGGCTTTCACGACCATCGGCTCCACCGGCCCGACCAGCGGATCGCTCTACATCGTCGATACCTTCCTGGTGGTGGTCTTCGGTGGCGCGCAAAGCCTCATCGGCACCATCGCCTCGGCCTTCTCGATTGCACAGACGCAGTCCACGGCGGAATTCTTCCTGACCGGTTCCATGGCCAAGGTGCTGACCTTGTCGGCGGTGATCCTGATCCTGATGTTGCGTCCGCAAGGGCTGTTCTCGGCGAAGGTGCGCAAATGAATCTGAAAGATGGCCACTCCCGATCCAACTACATGAGCGAGGTCCGATGATGAATGCAGCCTGTGAAAAACTGCTGGGCGGGCGCTCCGGTGCGCTTGGCCTGCTGGTGATGGCGGTACTGCTGCTGGTGGTGTTCCCGCTGACGATGGACATGTTCCGTCTCAACCTGGTGGGCAAATACCTGTCCTACGCCTTCGTGGCCGTGGGCCTGGTGCTGTGCTGGGGCTACGGCGGCATCCTCAGCCTGGGGCAGGGCGTGTTCTTCGGCCTGGGCGGCTATTGCATGGCCATGTTCCTCAAGCTCGAAGCCTCTGACCCCATCAGCACCAAAATCCAGTCCACGCCGGGCATCCCCGACTTCATGGACTGGAACCAGATCACCGCCTTGCCGGCCATGTGGGAGCCTTTCCATAGTTTTGCCTTCACGATTCTTGCCGTGCTGGTGGTGCCGACCGCGCTGGCCATGCTGATCGGGCTGGCGATGTTCAAGCGCCGCGTGGGGGATGTGTATTTCTCCATCGTCACGCAAGCCATTGCGGCCATCCTGTCCATCCTCATCATCGGCCAGCAGGGGCTGACCGGCGGCGTCAATGGCATCACCGACCTCAAGACTTTGATGGGCTGGGATATCCGCACCGACCATGCCAAGCTGGTGCTGTATTTCGTCAATGCGGGACTGCTGTTCGGCTGCATCCTGTTCGGCCGTTACGTGCTCGGGTCCAAGCTGGGCCGCCTGCTGGTGGCCATGCGTGACAAGGAAGAACGGGTGCGCTTCTCCGGCTATGACGTGGCCAGCTTCAAGGTCTTCGTCTTCTGTGCGGCGGCCATGTTCTCGGCTATCGGCGGGGCCATGTTCACGCTGCAGGTGGGTTTCATGTCGCCGTCCTTCGTCGGTATCGTGCCCTCCATCGAAATGGTGATCTTTGCTGCAGTGGGTGGCCGCATGTCGCTGCTGGGCGCGGTGTATGGAACGCTGCTGGTGAACTTTGGCAAAACCTACTTCTCCGAAACCTTCCCCGAACTGTGGCTGTTCCTGATGGGCGGTCTCTTCATCGCGGTGGTGATGTATTTCCCCAATGGCCTGGCCGGTCTCTGGCAGACCCAGGGCAAGCGCCTGATGGACAAGCTGCGCGGTCAATCCAAGCCGGTAGCACCTGTTGCTGCAGAAGCCGCCAAGCCGGTTTCCCGAGCAGCTACCCCTGAACCCAAGCGCGATGGCATCGAGCCGGGCGCCACCCTGGAGGCCAGCAAATGAGCGAGAACGCCATCGGTTTCGAATCGGATGCCCATCCGGTCCTGGCCATCGAAGACCTGACCGTGTCTTTCGATGGGTTCAAGGCAGTCGACAAGCTCAATCTCTACGTGCAGCGCAATGAGGTGCGCGTGGTGATCGGCCCCAACGGTGCGGGCAAGACCACGGTGCTGGACTTGATCTGCGGCAAGACCCGCGCTACCTCCGGCAGCATCAAGTTCAACAATCACGAACTGACGAAGATGAGCGAGCACGCCATCGTGCGGGTAGGCGTGGGACGCAAGTTCCAGACCCCTTCCATCTACGAGAACCTGTCCGTCTTCGAGAACCTGGAGATGTCCTTCCCGCGTGGCCGCAAGGTGTTCGGCGCGCTGACTTTCAAGCGTTCGCCGGATGTGGTGGCGCGGGTGGAAGCGGTGGCCGCAGAGATCTTCCTGGACGAACAGCTGCATACGCAAGCCGACCTGCTCTCGCACGGCCAGAAGCAGTGGCTGGAGATCGGCATGCTGCTGATGCAGGAGCCGGAGCTCTTGATGCTAGATGAACCGGTGGCCGGCATGAGCGTGTCCGAACGCGAAAAGACCGCCGAGCTGCTGGGCCGCATCAGCCAGGGCCGCTCGGTGGTAGTGATCGAGCACGACATGGATTTCGTCAAGAGCATCGCCCACAAGGTCACCGTGCTGCACCAGGGAAAAATCCTGGCTGAAGGCAGCATGGAGAAGGTGCAGTCCGATCCCAAGGTGATCGATGTCTATCTCGGTCACTGAACTTTCCTCACCCTCGGAGCCTGCCATGTTCAAAGTCTCGCAACTCGCCTCCGGCTACGGCCAGAGCAAGGTCATCCACGATGTCGATCTGTCGGTGGCCAAGGAAGAAATCGTCGCCGTCATGGGCCGCAACGGCATGGGCAAGACCACGCTGTTCAAGACCCTGATGGGTATCCTGCCGCTGCGCGGCGGCAGCATCAGCATCGATGGCATCGAACTCGGTGGCCTGGAAAGCCACCAGCGCGTCGAGCGCGGCGTGGCCTACGTGCCGCAGGGGCGCATGATCTTTTCGCACATGACGGTGCTGGAAAACATCCAGACCGGCTTGCCCGCATCGGCCAAGGGCAAGGTGCCCGATGAACTGTATTCGCTGTTCCCGGTGCTGTATGACATGCGCACCCGCAAGGGCGGCAATCTGTCCGGCGGGCAGCAGCAGCAACTGGCCATTGCGCGCGCACTGGCGACCAACCCGCGCGTGCTGCTGCTGGATGAACCGACCGAAGGGATACAGCCTTCCATCATCAAGGACATCGCCAAAAGCCTCAAGGAAATCCGCAAGATCCGTGCGCTCACCATCGTGGTCTCGGAGCAGGTGCTGAGCTTCACGCTGGAGATTGCGGACCGTTTCCTGGTCATCGACAAGGGCCGCTTCGTCTACGAGGACACGCGCGAGAACGTCGATGCGCCCACCATCAGCAAGTATCTGTCGGTCTGATCCGACCGTCTTTTCAGAGGAGCAAGCCCATGCGACACGGAGACATTTCAGCCAGCCGCGACGCCGTCGGCGTGGCCGTGGTGAACTACAAGATGCCGCGCCTGCACACGCGCGGCGAGGTACTGGAGAACGCCAGGAAGATCGCCGCCATGCTGGTCGGCATGAAGCAGGGATTGCCGGGGCTGGACCTGGTGGTGTTCCCGGAGTATTCCACCCACGGCATCATGTATGACCGTGAAGAAATGTTCGAGACCGCCGCCACCATCCCCGGCGACGAGACCGCCATCTTTTCGGAAGCCTGCCGCATCGCCGGCGTGTGGGGCGTCTTTTCGCTCACCGGCGAGCGCCATGAGGAGCATCCGCGCAAGGTGCCCTACAACACGCTCATCCTCATCAACGACCAGGGCGAGATCGTGCAGAAGTATCGCAAGATCATGCCGTGGACGCCCATCGAGGGCTGGTATCCGGGCGATACCACCTACGTCTGCGACGGTCCCAAGGGCTTGAAGATCAGCCTCATCATCTGTGATGACGGCAACTATCCCGAGATCTGGCGCGACTGCGCCATGAAGGGTGCGGAACTGGTGGTGCGCTGCCAGGGCTACATGTATCCGGCCAAGGAACAGCAGATCATGGTCTCCAAGGCCATGGCCTGGATGAACAACCTGTATGTGGCCGTGGCCAATGCATCAGGGTTCGATGGCGTCTATTCCTACTTCGGCCATTCGGCCATCGTCGGTTTCGATGGCCGCACGCTGGGCGAGTGCGGGACCGAGGAGATGGGCATCCAGTATGCCGAACTGTCGGTCTCGGCCATCCGCGATGCACGCCGCAACTGGCAGTCGCAAAACCACCTCTACAAGCTCCTGCATCGCGGCTACACCGGCAAGATCAATTCGGGCGAATCGCCGGCGGGCGTGGCCGAGTGTCCTTTCGACTTCTATCGCACCTGGGTCAACGACCCGCAGGCTGCGCGCGCCCAGGTCGAGGCATTGACGCGCAACAGTGCCGGTACGCCCGAATGCCCGATGCCGGGGATTCCCACCGAGCCGGCAGCCTGAGGCCGAAGGCGCAAGGCCTCATCACACATCCACCACCAAGGAGATCGCATGCAACACTTCAAGATCAAGCCCGGCGTCCCGCTGGCAGAGCAGGCTGAACTGGGTCACAATCGCTGGCACCCGGACCTGCCGTTCCTGGCCTCGGTCAAGCCGGGTGAATCCATCCTGATCGAGTCGCTGGACTTCCTCGACGCGCAGATCCAGGACACCGACGATGTCTCCGACGTCAAGAACGTCGACCTCACCCGCGCCCATCCGCTGACCGGTCCCTTCCATGTCGAGGGCGCAGAGCCGGGTGACCTGCTGGTGATCGACCTGCTGGACATCAAGCCGGTCACACCGGTCGGTTTCTCGGGCGTGTTTGCCAAGGAAAACGGCGGTGGCTTCCTGGCCGACTATTTCCCCGAAGCCGACAAGGCCATCTGGGACCTGAAAGGCTTGTATGCCACCTCGCGCCATATTCCGGGCGTGCGCATCGCAGGCCTGACTCACCCTGGTCTGATGGGTTGCCTGCCTTCGCATGACCTGTTGGCCGAATGGAACCGCCGCGAAGCGCCACTGGCCGCCAAGGGCCTGGCGCAGCCGCCCAACCCCAGCACCGCCGTGCTGCGCGGCCTGACCGGTGCCAAGTTCGACGAGATGGCCAAGGTCGCCGCCCGCACCGTGCCGCCGCGCGAGCATGGCGGCAACACCGACATCAAAGACCTGTCGGCGGGCACCCGCATCTTCTTCCCGGTGTACGTGAAGGGCGCAGGCTTCTCGATGGGGGATTTGCACTTCTCGCAGGGTGACGGCGAGATCGGTTTCTGCGGCGCCATCGAGATGGATGGCGTGAGCCACGTCGGCTTCGATCTCATCAAGGGCGGCATGGCCAAGTACAACATCACCTCGCCCATCTTCATGCCCAGCATCGTCAAGCCGCATTACGAGCAGTGGCTGACCTTCGAAGGCATCAGCGTGGAAAACGGTGTGAACTACTATCTCGACGCCACCGTGGCCTATCGTCAAGCCTGCCTGAAGGCCATCGACTACCTGACCCACTTCGGCTACACCGGCAGCCAGGCCTACATGCTGCTGACGGCCGCGCCGGTGGAAGGGCGCATCGGCGGCATCGTCGACATTCCCAATTGCGCCTGCACGGTGGCCTTGCCGACCTCCATCTTCGATCAGGACATCACGCCCAAGGGCATGCTCAACGACAAATCCTATTGGGGCCGCAAGGGCTAGCCAACAACGCAGTGACGTGTGTGTTCCCGGCCGGGCGCAGGCCTGGCCGGGTTTTTTCGTGATAACGGATTGGTGAAGGAGTCCCCATGCCCTTGTATGACATTCGTTGCAGCCATTGCGAAGGCATCTTCGAACGCCTGATCCCCTTGCAGGGATTGCACGGCCAGACTTGCTGTCCCTATTGCAAAGAGGAGACGGCCGCCTCACCCATGCCCACGGGCGGTCATGTCGGCTTGCAGGTCAAGCATCGCTGGCAGCCGCGCAACGGTGCCGAGCAACTGGCCGGGCAGGGGGCGACCGGGCCGGGCACCCATGCAGGGGCAGGCCGCAGCAGCGTGCTGCACAACTGCAAGGGACACAGCTGCAGCATCTGCGCGACCTGAGGCCGGCCGGATTGCGCCAGTTACTCCAGCATGGCGTCCAGGCCCGCCGCCAGTTCGGTGAGCGAGGGCATGGCACGCTCGGCCTTGTCGGGATTGCGCTTCACCAGCACCGGCATCCAGGCCGGATCCACCCCCAGCTTCTTGCCCACGGCCACCGGATAGGTGGCCAGTGCGGCTTCGTCATCCAGTGACAGCACGGTCACGCGCGCGGCCCACGCGCCCAGGTGTACCCAGGCAGCGGCGCGGTCGAGCCGGCCTGCCGCCAGCGGATCAGGCACCGAGCGCAGTGCCGTGACCAGCGCTTCAGGGAAATTCCAGATCGCCGCCAGTTCGGCCGAGACATCGGCGTAGTGAAAGCCCCAGGTCTGCTTTTCCCGTTCGGCGCGGTCGGCGTCGAGCACGTTGCATTGCTTGTCCAGCGGGGCGACTGTCGCGGCGGCCACCGCATGCAGTTGCAACTGGCCGATGCCATGCATCATGCCGACGGTGAAGACAGCGTCGCCATTGTCTTCGCCGTGGATGCCGGCGTGCATGGACAGCCAGCGCGCTGCCACGGCGGTGTAGAGGGTATGTCGCCAGAACTGCGGCAGCTCCATGCCGCGCGTGCTCTTGAAAGCCGCCACCATGCCATTGCCCAGCACCAGATTGCGCACCATGATGAAACCCAGCATGCGCAGCGCATCATCGACCGTGCCGATGGTGCGCGAAGCGTGGAAGAACGCCGAGTTTGCCAGTCGCAGCAGTTTGGCGGTGAGCGTCGGGTCGGCCGCGATCTGGTGGGCGATATCCTGGGCCGAGACTTCCTCGCTGTTGAAGCTGGTCATCAGCTGCTGCACGACCTTGGGGATGGTCGGCAGCTTGCCGGGCTGGTCTACCAGGCTCTTGAGCTCCATGACAGTTCCTCCATGCAATGGTTTGTGTGGTTTTTGCAGGCAATTCCGGGAATTGCGGTTCCATTGTCGCAGAGTTCGGACGATTTGCTGACGATCCAGGTCAGTATGATGGAAGTCTCACTTGACCGGAGTGCACCCATGGCAAGCCGCAAGACGTCCGACCCGCATCCTCCCGAGCAGCCCGTCACGCCCGCCGGGGCGTGGGGAGATGTACCGAATTATGTGCAGGATTGCGTACAGCGCAGTTTCCTTTTCCTCGATACCTTGCTCGACCGTGGCAATGATTACCTGGAGCATCTGGAGCAGGGCACGCCGCCGCTCCTGAAATTCGATCACGAACTGGTGCTGGACGGTCACGACCTGCCGCAGCCCAGCAACTACGCCTTGCTGCGCCTGCAACCGCCGCCGGGCCTGCCGGTCGATCCGCAGGCACGACCGGTGGTGGTGGTCGATCCGCGCGCCGGACACGGCCCCGGTATTGGCGGCTTCAAGTTCGATTCGGAAGTGGGCATGGCGATGAAGGCCGGGCATACCGTGTATTTCGTCACTTTCCGGCCCGAGCCCGAGGAGGGCCAGACGCTGGTCACCGTGATGGATGCGGAGGCGCGCTTCCTCGAAGAAGTGATACGCCGCCATCCGCAATGCCCGGCCAAGCCGGTAGTGATCGGCAATTGCCAGGCCGGCTGGGCCATGATGACGCTTGATGCCGTGCGGCCCGAGCTGTTCGGGCCGCTGATGATGGTCGGTGCCCCGGCCTCCTACTGGGCCGGCAGCTCCACGCTCAATCCCATGCGTTACAGCGGTGCCAACCTCGGCGGGACCTGGCTGGCCTCGCTGGCCGCCGATCTCGGGGCTGACCGCTTCGATGGCGCCTACTTGGTCGAGAACTTCGAGAAGCTCAATCCGGCCAATACCTTCTGGAGCAAGTATTACAACCTCTGGGCCGGAGTCGACCAGGAGGCAGCGCGTTTCCTGGAATTCGAACGCTGGTGGGGCGGTTTCTTCCGCATGACCGGGGCCGAGATCGAGGCCATCACCGAGAATCTGTTCGTGGGCAACAAGCTGGCGCGCGGAGAGCTGGAGGTCAAGGGCAGGGCAGTCAATCTGCGCGACATCACTGCGCCCATCGTGGTCTTCGCCTCCTGGGGGGACAACATCACGCCGCCGCCGCAGGCGTTGAACTGGATCATCGATGTCTGGGGCGACGAGCGCGCCATCGCCGCCGCCGGCCGCACCATCATCTATGTGCTGCACGAGAGCGTGGGCCATCTGGGCATCTTCGTGGGTGGCTCGGTGGCCCTGAAGGAGCATGACCAGCTGGTCAGCTCGCTGGACGTGATCGAGAGCCTGCCGCCAGGTCTCTACGAAATGAAGCTGGAACGCAAGGATGGCCGCACTGCCCAGCGCTGGGATGCGCTGGAGCCTGGCGATTACACGGTGCACTACGAGCACCGCACCATGGAAGACCTGCGCAAGCTCAATCCCGAGGGCCGCGAGGAAGAGTCGCTGTTCTCGACCATCAGCCAGTGGTCGCAGCTCAATGCGCAGTGGTACAAGACCTGGGTCCGGCCCTGGGTGCGCATGACGGCGACCCGCGACAGCGCCAATACGCTGATGCGAATGAATCCCTTGCGCATGCAGCGGCAACTGTTCTCGGACAAGCATCCGGCCGCCGCCTTCATTCGCCAGCAAGCTGCTGCCGCGCGCACGCACCGGGTACAACTCGACCCCGACCATCCGCTGAAGCAATACGAACGCCGCATGGCGCAGAAGATCACCGACGAGCTCAATGCCTGGCGCGACCAGCGCGATGCCCGCACGGTACGGATGACGCGCCAGCTGTTCGGTCCGACCGGACTGGGTGCCTGGCTGCCGCCGCGCGAGCCGGATGCCGATCTGGCCCAGCGCTGGGCGCAGCAGGAGCTGGGAAGCTACCGTGATACGGTCATTGGCCAGATAGCCGACGGCGGTTTTGCCGAAGCGGTTTGCCGGATCGTCATCGCCGGCATGGTCTCCATCGGTGCGTTCGAACGGCGCAGCCTGCGTCTGGCCAGGCTGCTGGCGCAACTGCCGAACATGCATGCCAGCGTGTCGCCCCAGACCAACTGGGTGCAACTGTTGAAGGAGCAAGCGCGTATTACGGCGGTGGCCCCGGTGGAGGCGCTCAATGCACTCGGGCAGATGCTGCCCGATGCGGCCTCGCGCGAGCGCGCGCTGGCGCTGGCAGCGGCTGTGATGATGATCGAACCGACGCTGGCCAATCCGCGCTCGGAAATCATTGAACTGCTGGTCGGAACGTTGGAGGTTGATCCCGATCGCGTGATTGCGCTGGCCCGCAAGCTGACCAAGGCCATTGGTGAAGACGGTGATGCGCTGACCTTGCCGTCGTCCGACGAGGAACCGGCGCGACCGGCGGCCGCACCGCGCAAGCGGGCGGCACGCGCGCCTGCGCCCGTGGCCAAGCCGGCCAAGGCGAGTGCGCCGCGAAAGCCGGTCAACAGCGCGCCTTCGGCCAAGCCTGCCAGCGCCAAGGCCAAGACCTCTGCCAAGACAACGAAGTCTGCGCCTGTCGCCAAAGCCACGGGGACCGTCAAGACCACCCGGAGCGGCACACCGGCGCGCACGCGCTCCAAGCGCAGTTGAAATGCTCAAGGCCGGGGTTCACGTTGCCCCGGTCGGATGGTCGTCATGGCTTGCCGAAAGTCCCGGCGGGCAGGTTCCACATGGCCTGCTCGCTGGTGGACAAGGCCACCGCGCCACCCGCCAATGCCGCACGCGCATCGTCTGCATTGCAGACGAAGCCCGACGCGACGATGGGCGGAAGCACGGCGCGGTCCGCCGGCTTGAGTTGCGTGAGCATCGGTGCCGGCATCAGTTGCACCAGGTTGGGTTCGCTCTGTTCGAGCGCCTTCAGGCTGCGCGGCCAGGTGGTGCGATCGGTCACGAAAACCTTCTGCATGGTGATCATGCCGGCCCGGCTGGCCCGCAGCAGCGTGGCCACCCGCGTTGACACCAGCGACGGTACGCCCAGGGCGACCAGATAATCGATGGCGGCCTTGTCCTGCGCCAGTCCTTCACAGGTATCCACATTGAGCATCAGGAACTTGCCCGCATCCCGGACACGGGTGCTGAGCGCCTGCAACTCACGCAACTCCACGTTGGCAACGATGCCGACTTCAGCGTCGCTGGCGAGAAAGGCAGGCAGGTGCTGGGTTCCATAGACCGCTGCCATGACCGGATGCCGCCTGAGCCTGGCTTGCAGGGAGCGGTCGTCAGAGGAGGCGGGCGGGAAGGCCGGCGCGGCGGCGGCGCGTGCCGGGGAACGAGGGGGAGAGGGAGAGCGCATGCAAGGTTCCAGAGTAAAAAATGAGAAGCAAGAAAGAAAGGCGAATGGAAAACGCGTGGCTAAGGTGCGGTTTCCTGGCGCACATGGTCCAGTTCGGCACACAGCCGTGCCTGCCACCGGGCACGGCGGCAGGCACGCTCGGCGTAGTCGATGCGTGGCTTGAAGACGGCCTGCAACCGGGTCCGGGCGCAGGCCTGGTGCAAGTCATCCCACAGCAGGCCATGGCTGCCGGCCAGGAAAGCGATGCCGCGCAGGCTGGCGTGCGCACTCTGGTGGGTGCGGCAGGTGGTTACGCCCGACAGGTCGGCTTGCAACTGCAGCAGCAGGTCGCTGCTGGCCAGCGTGCCGCCGCTCATGATCCGCGAGACCGGTAGTCCGGCCGTGTCGGCGCTGGCACTGACGCACGCGGTCACCGATTGCGCGATTCCCTCCACCAGCGCATGTGCCACTTCGGCGCGGCCCGTGGCCAGCGACATCCCCTGCAGGGCTGCTCGCGCTGCGGGTTGGCGTTGCGGTGACTGCATCCCGGCCAGCGCCGGCAGGAAGCTGACGCCGCCGGCCGAGCTCACGCTGGCCGCCAGGGCCAGCAGCTGGCGCGCATCCGGAAACCAGCGCAGGCGCTGGCAGGCCCAGGTGAGGGCGGCACCGGTGGTGGCGGTGTAGCTTTCGAGGGCGAAGTGGGAGACGCCGTTCTGACGCCTGGCGGTGACTACTACGCTGCCCTCGGCGGTGCTGTCGGCGGGGGCGAGTGCAACGCGCGGGCCGACCAGCACGTCGATGAAGCTGCCGGTGCCGTGCTGACACAGCGCTTGGCCGGGTTCCAGGCAACCCTGCCCGATGGCAGCGGCCAGTTGATCTCCGGCGCAGGCGCGAATCGGCAGGGCGGTACCGAGTAGGGCAGCGTCGCTGCGGCCGTAGTCGTCGGCATCCTGGCACAGCGCTGGCAGCAGCGTGGCGGGGAAGCCGAGCGCCTCCAGCCAGTCCAGCGCATACGCATGCGCGTCCAGCACATAGGCATTGCAGGCCGTGGCATTGGTCGCGCTGGTAGCCAGCAGGCGGCGGCCGCTCAGTTGCCACAGCAGCCAGGTGTCAATGCCGCCAAAGCCCAGCCGTCCTTGCGCCCAGGCACGCGCCACGCGCGGCTGATGGCGCAGCAGATGGGCCGCCCAGAGGTAGGGCGAGCGGCTGCCGACCGGTCGCCCCAGACGCGGTCGCAGCCGCTGATCCCAGTGCGGTGCCAGTGCCGCCAGTTCGGCCGCGTGCCGGCTGTCCTGCCAGGACAGTGCCGGTGCCAGCGGTTCTCCGCTCACGGTATCCCACACCACGGCGCTGGCGCGCTGGTTGCACAGGCCGATGGCGCGCACCCGCAGCCCCTTCTGGCGCGCCTGCTGCAGGCTGGCGCGGCACGCGGTGAGGGTCTGCTGCCAGATCAGGGCCGCATCCTGTTCCACCACGCCGCTGCGCGCGGAGTGCGTGCGCAAGGGGCGTCGTTGCAGGCAGGAGACCAGGCCATCGGCCGTCACGATCGCCGCGCGGGTGCTGGAGCTGCCGGCGTCGATGGCGAGGATCCCGTCACGGCTTTTCATGGCGGCTTCTGTCGACAGGAACGGGCGCACTGCTGGCGGTGGCGTGGCCGGAGCGGTAGGGGCGGGAGTCAATCAAGGCGGCGACATCGTCGATGTCGCGCGAGGGGACTGCGGTGTGCACAGGGCTCTCCTGAAGTTGACTGCAAGAGGCCTGCGCACTGCGCGCGTGAAGAGACCATCTTGCAGATGGTCTCTTGTGTGAATTATCTGCCGGGCAATTCTATGAGCCCGGCGACGGGCTTGTCAACGACCGCAAAAGGGGGCGCGGCAGCCGATCTCGCCTGTTTTCAGGGGCGTTCACCCCTTGCCAGACGTGCCCGGACGTGGGCCACGATCTGCGGCAAGTCGGCCACCGAATCGATCACGTAGTGCGCGCCGGCGGCGAGCAGGCGTGTTTCGGCGTGTGTCTTGAGGCGCTCGATTTCCTCGGTCGGCGAGGCGTCCAGTTCGGCACGCGTAAGCCCCACTTCATTGCCCGAAAGGGAGAGGCCAACGCTCCACATGCCGGCGCGAATACCTTCCTCAATTCCCGGCACCGTATCGTCGACCTTGATGCAACAGGCCACGTCATCGATCTGCAGCGCCAGTACGTTGGCCAGCGCCATGTAGGGGCCCGGACGGCCACCGGCCTCCAGTTCGTCGCCGGCCACCACGTGGTCGGGGCGCAGGCCTTCCTCGGCCGCCATCGGCAGCAGCACATTCAGCACCTGGCGCGGATAGCCGGAGCAGGAACCGATTTTGAGACCCTGGCCGCGCAGCCAGGCCAGCACCTGCGCCGCGCCCGCGATGGGCTGCGAATACTGGCCGACCTTGGCGATCTGCATCGGCATGAAGCGGGCATAGATGGCATCGATATCCGCCTCCGTAGGGGCATGGCCAGTGCGTTGCTGCCATTGCGCCGCCAGCGAAGGCTCCTCCAGCAGCAGACGGATGTGTTGCCACTTGGATAATCCCATGGGCCCCCGCGCCTGTTGCAGCGTCAGCGCGATGCCGAAGCTCTGGAAGGCATCCACGAAGATCTGCGTCGGCGCCAGCGAACCGAAATCGACCAGTGTGCCCGCCCAGTCGAAGATGACGGCTTGCAAGGTGCGGCCGGGGCCGGAGGCGGGGATCATGGATTCTCCTTGGAAATGCAGTGACGATGGCGGACAAGCAGGCAAGGCAGGCCTGTGAAGGTGGCCGCCGGGATGGAGAAGAGCTTAACCCCTGTTTGTGACGGGCTTGTTATCGATATAATCCATGAAATTGCTTGATACTATTGATAGGATCTATAGATGACACCCTCCCAACTACGCGCTTTCCTGGCCGTGGCGCGCCATCGCGGCTTTTCGGCGGCGGCCCGGGCGCTGGGCGTGAGTCAGCCCACGCTGACGACCCAGGTGCAATCGCTGGAGCGCGAGCACAACGTGGAGCTGTTTTTCCGCCGGGGCCGGCGCGTGGATCTGTCCGAAACCGCACAGCGACTGTTGCCGATCGCCCAGAACATCGCAGAACTGGAACTCGATGCGTTGAACCTGCTGGTCAATTCGGGCGCGCTGCACGTAGGCCATCTGCGCATCGGTGCAGTCGGTCCTTTCCACGTGATCGAGATGGTCGATGCCTATCGCGCCCGCTATCCCAAGGTCGAACTGTCGATCAAGCTGGGCAATTCGGCGCAGTCGCTGGCCGACCTGGCCAATTACGTGACCGATGTGGCGGTGCTGGCCAGCTTCAATGATGATGCGCGCTTTCATTCTGTTCCTTATGCTGATCACGCGGTGGTGCTGTTCGCCCATCGCAGCCATCCGTTCTACCAGCGCGAGGCGGTGTCGTTGGCCGAACTGGACCAGCAGCCGCTGATCATGCGGGAGCAAGGTTCTACCACGCGGCTGGCGCTGGAGCAGGCCTTGCAGCAGGCCGATGCGCAGCCGCAGGTGGTCATGGAAATCGGCAGTCGTGAAGCGTTGCGCGAGGCGGTGGCGCGGGGCCTGGGCTTGGGGGCCGTGTCCGAGGCAGAGTTCATTCCAGATGAACGTTTCCGGATGGTGCGCATCGCGGGGGATCCGGTGTCCACGCATACCTACGTCTATTGCCTGGCCGAGCGCCGCGAAGGGCGCCTGGTCGGTTCCTTCATGAAGATCGCCCAGCGCGCCTGACACCGCGGCCACTGTCGCGGAGGCTTTGGCTTATCATTACGGATTGTTCATTTTCTGACCAGGAAGCGCGACCGTGATCAAGCCCATCGCCATGTTGACACTGAAGGATCATGCAGAAAGCGCCGATCCGGCCACCACGCTGCTGCGCCAGGTGCATCACTACGTGAATCATGCGTTCTGAGGCCGGCATGAGTCTGTCCATTACTGACATCTTCCCGCAGGGGAATCCGTATCTGGAAGCACTGGGCGTGGTGGTGCTGGAATACGGCAATGACCGCGCCGTCATGGCACTGAAGCTCAAGCCCGAGTTCATGAACAGCTGGCATGTGGCCCAGGGTGGCATCAGCATGACCTTGCTGGACGTTGCCATGGGCCTGTCGGCCCGCGCCGGCGCTCCCGATGCCAAATCCTCCGCGACCGTCGAGATGAGCACCAGTTTCCTGCAGCCGGCCGGGCACGCAGGGGACACCATCATCGCGCGCGGCCACACTTATCACCGCTCCACCACCATGTGCTTCTGCCAGGCCGAACTGTTCAACGGCGATCGCCTGGTGGCCAAGGCCATGGGCACCTTCAAGCTGATTCGCCGCCTGGATATCTCGCGCAAGCTGGATCAGGAGTGAGCGGAGCACGCTGTTCTTTTTTTGCAGGAAATCCACCATGAAAATCACCACCGGCAGCTGGGAGCAGCTGCGTGCGCAGGCCCAGCCGATTCGCTTCGAGGTCTTTGTCGATGAACAGAAGGTGCCCGCCGAGATCGAGCTCGATGAGATGGACCCGCATTGCGTACACGCCGTGGCCTATGACGATGCTGGCCAGCCGCTGGCGACCGGCCGCTTGCTGCCGGACGGGCACATCGGCCGCATGGCCGTGCGCAAGGCCGGGCGCGGCCAAGGCGTGGGCGGCGCCGTCTTGCAGGCCTTGATTGCCGCGGCTCGTGCACGCGGTGACGCCGAAGTCATCCTCAATGCCCAGGTGCATGCCGAGGGCTTCTACCAGCGCCATGGTTTTGCCCGCGAGGGTGAGCAATTCATGGAAGCCGGCATCCCCCACATCACCATGCGCGCGCGACTGCAAGGGTCGGCCGCTTGATCGTCCTGCTCAAGCTTGCGAGGCCGGCGGCGGCATCGCCGGACGGCTCTCGTCCAGTCTGAAGTAGCACAGCTGGGCGGTCAGTTCGCGCGCCCGTTCGGCCACCATTTCCGCAGTGGTGGCCAGTTCCTCGGAGGCGGCCGCGTTGCGCTGAGTAGTGTCATTGAGCTGCATCACCGCCGAACCGATTTCTTGCACCCCTTCCTCCTGCAGGCGCGCCGACAGCGTGATCTGGTTGATCTGCTGCGAGGCTTCACGGATGCCGTTGAGCGTACCGGCGGCCAGGCGCTGGCTGGTGGCCTCGGCCAATTCCACGCTTTGCTGGGCAATCACGCTGATCTCCTGCGCGCTGCCCTGGCTGCGCTCGGCCAGCTTGCGGATTTCAGCCGCCACCACGGAGAATCCGCGTCCGTGTTCTCCCGCGCGCGCCGCCTCGATGGCGGCGTTCAAGGCCAGCAGATTGGTCTGGTAGGCGATGTCGTCGATTACGCCGACCTGGCGCGCGATGCCGCGCATGGCCGCCACCGTGCTCTGGACGGCCGCGCCGCTCTGGTCGGCATCGGCAGCAGCGTTCAGGGCGATCTGGTCGGTGCGGCGGGCATGTTCTCCGGTCTGCTGGATGGCCAGGCTGATGTTGCTGATGGCGCTGTGTACTTCTTCCACGGCGGCCGCCTGCTCGTTGGAAGCGCTCGCCAGGTCCTGGGCAGTGGCATTGAGCTGGCGGGCAGAGTCGCCCAGGGCCTGCGTCAGAAGCGTGACGCCGCGCAGGATGTCGGTGAGCCGTTCGCGCATGCCTTGCATCGCGTACAGCAGGCTGCTGCGGTCCCGGCGGCGCAGGGTGACCGCCACGCCCAGATTGCCTTCGGCGATCTGATGCACGATGTGGGCGGCGTAATCCGGCTCTCCACCGAGCTGGCGGCGCAGGCTGATCATGATCCACAGCGCAATGGACACGCCGATGGCCAGCGCCAGTCCGGCGATCTGCAGGTTGTGGGTGCGCAGTTGCCGATAGTCCTGCAACGCCGCCTCATAAGAGGTGCGCGTAAAACTTTCCTGCAACTGGCCCAGGGTGGCCAGCTGCGTCGCCAGGCCGGCCAGCTCGCTGGTCAGCGGGGTCCAGCGGCGGTTGGCCTGCAGCGGCTCGTTGCTGCGCAACAGGTCCAGCACCACGGCGCGCTCGGCAACGTAGCGCCGCCAGCTCTGCTCGAAGCGTTCCGCCTCGGTCTGTTCCTGAGGTTCCAGCCGCGTCGCCCGGTAAGCTTGCCAGCCTTGCTCAAAGGTCGCATCCAGCGCCGGGATGCGTTCCAGCAGGGGTTTGATGCGATCGCTGCTGGTGCCGTTGCTGTCGTCAATGGCCGGAGCGGGCAGGTTGGCGATCATCAGGGCGCGGCCCATGACGTCGCGGTTCAGGTAGAGCGCGTCGCGCACCCGGGCGATGTGGATCAGCGCCATGGTGCGGTCTTCATAGACGTAGCGCAGCTTGTCGTTGCTGGATGCCATGCCCTGTATGTCGCGCCAGGCCAGCAGGACTACGCTGCCGCACAGTACCGCCACCAGGATCGCCAGGCGGGCGGTGACCGTCAGTTTTCGTTGCACGATGTTTTCCTTGTAAGTGCCGACTGCATCCGGAGAAAGAATGAACCGTTCAGTCCGGCACAGAATATAGCGAATTTTGTTGCTATGCAGAATGAAGAATAAAGCAGTTTGCGTGCCTCTTTAGTGACGCTATGTGGTTTCCCACAATACCCGCCCGGAAATGACTGCGAGATACTTGCGGCCGAACCGGGGAGGGGGAGTTCTCCCGGACAAACAATAAGTACCCGCCAGAACGGACGACGATCCGACAACGGCAGGCGGCAGGTCTCCACGGACCCGCCGGTCATCCATGTTTCAAGGAGAAAGCACTATGTCGGCGCAAAAACCGCCCCTTTACAAATCCCTGTATTTCCAGGTCCTGTGTGCCATCGTGATCGGTATCGCGCTGGGTCACTTCTATCCGTCTACCGGTGAAGCCATGAAGCCGCTGGGCGATGGCTTCGTCAAGCTGATCAAGATGATCATCGCGCCGGTCATCTTCTGTACCGTCGTCATCGGCATCGCCGGCATGGAAGACATGAAGAAGGTCGGCAAAACCGGCGGCCTGGCCCTGCTGTATTTCGAAATCGTCAGCACCGTGGCACTGATCATCGGCCTGTTGCTGGTGAACTTCCTGCAACCGGGCGTGGGCATGAACGTCGATCCGGCTTCGCTGGATACCAAGAGCATCGCCGCCTACACCGCCCCGGGCAAGATGGGTTCGGTGACCGACTTCGTGCTGGGCATCATCCCCACCAGCATGGTGGACGCCTTTGCCAAGGGTGACGTGCTGCAGGTGCTGCTGGTGGCAGTGCTGTTCGGCTTCGCGCTGCACAAGTTCGGTGGCCGCGGCACGCTGGTGTTCGATTTCATCGAAAAGATCTCGCACGTGCTGTTCTCGGTGGTGGGCGCGATCATGAAGGTAGCCCCGATCGGAGCCTTCGGCGCAATGTCCTTCACCATCGGCAAGTACGGCGTCGGTTCGCTGTTCTCGCTGGCCAAGCTGATGGGCACCTTCTACCTGACCTGCCTGCTGTTCATCTTCGTGGTGCTGGGCATCATCACCCGCCTGCACGGCTTCTCGATCTGGAAGTTCGTCAAGTACATCAAGGAAGAACTGCTGATCGTGCTGGGTACCTCGTCCTCGGAATCGGTGCTGCCGCGCATGCTGGCCAAGATGGAAAACGCCGGTGCCAAGAAGACCGTGGTCGGCCTGGTGATCCCGACGGGTTACTCCTTCAACCTGGACGGTACCGCGATCTACCTGACCATGGCCGCCGTGTTCATCGCCCAGGCGACCAACACCCCCATGACCTTCGTGCAGGAACTGACGCTTCTGGGCGTGCTGCTGCTGACCTCCAAGGGGGCAGCCGGCATCACGGGTTCGGGCTTCATCGTGCTGGCGGCGACGCTGTCGGCCGTGGGCCACGTGCCGGTGGCCGGTCTGGCGCTGATCCTGGGTATCGACCGCTTCATGTCGGAAGCTCGCGCACTGACCAACACCATCGGCAACGGCGTGGCCACCCTGGTGGTCGCCAAGTGGAGCGGTGAACTGGACAGCGAACGCCTGACCAAGGTCTTGAACAACGAGACCGTGGAAGACGCGCAAGCCCCTGAAGCCGTCCTGGATCGTACCGAAGCCAAGATGCATCACTAAGCAGGGAGGCGGGAAGCATTCCCGCACCCATTGCCTCGTCGGCCCCATCCTCGCGTCTTAGTTGGCGTGGCGATGGGGCCGATGTTTTATGGCCGCACCGCCTGCATCACGAAATCCACGAACGCCCGTACCCGCGCCGACAGATGGCGATTGTGCGGATACAAGATGGAGAAACGCCGGGTACGATGCCCGGCCGACTGCAGTACTTCCACCAGCTCGCCCCGTTGCACGGCGGCTTGCGCGATGAAGTGATAGATCTGGAACAGGCCCCCGCCCGCAATGGCCCAGTTGACGCAGCCCAGTACGTCGTCATGGATGCGCTGCCGGCTCCGGAAATGAAAATCCATGTCGCGTCCTTGTCCGTCCTTGAAGATCCACGGCATCGCGCGTCCGGTACTGGGCAGGATGAACTGGATGCAGTCGTGCTGTTTCAGCGCTTCCACGTCGCCGGGCGTGCCGCGCCGGGCCAGATAGGAGGGCGCCGCAAAGACGCCCAGCGTGGCATCCTCCAGCGTGTGCGCGATCAGTCGCGAATCCTGCGGCACGCCCAGGCGGATCGCCAGGTCATAACCCTCTTCGACGAAATCGATGACGCGGTTCGTAATGCTCAATTCCACCTCGATCTGCGGAAACGCCGCCTGGAAACGCGGCAGCAACGGCAGCAGCCGATAGTGCGCATAAGGCGTGCCGACGCTGATGCGCAGCGGGCCGCTGGGCACTTTCTGCTGGCCGGTGAGGATGCGTTCGGCCTCGGCGATCTGTTCCAGCGCCTGGCGGCACTGCTCGTGATACAGCTCGCCCTCGCGGGTCAGCCGGATCTGGCGCGTGGTCCGGGCGAACAGCCGTACGCCCAGACGAGCTTCCAGCCGGCTGATGGAACGGCTCACCGAGGCCGGCGTCAGGCCCAGCGCCTCGGCGGCGGCCGTGAAGCTGCCCAGTTCGGCGGCTTTGCAGAACAGTTCGATGCTGCCTAACTGGACGGGATCGAAGTTGCGCATTTGTTCAATGATGTAATGAATGAATTGAGAGGAATGGAGTTTATCTTTGTTTGTGATGGGAATACAGTGATCGGCAGTCTGGCAATGCCGCTTTGCTGCAGATGCCGTCCCTCCCTCGTGAAGAAAGGAACACCATGAAGAAGCCCAACATCCTGATGATCGTCACCTCCAGCAGCCGCATGGGTGACACCGACAAGCCCACCGGCCTGTGGGCCGAAGAACTGGCAGCCCCGTACTACGCCCTGGTGGATGCCGGTGCCTCGGTCGTCATCGCCTCCACCGCCGGTGGCAAGACGCCGATCGATCCGGGCAGCCTCAAGCCGCAAGGCCAGAACGATGCCATCGTCGAACGCATGCTGGCCGATGCGGAACTGCAGCAGCGCATCGCGGCCACGCGTGCGCTGGGCGAGATCGAAGTCGGCGCGTTTGATGCGGTGTTCTTCCCCGGCGGCCATGGCACCATGTGGGACCTGCCCACCGATGCCAACGTCAAGAAGACCGTCGAGAGCGCCTATGCCGCCGGCAAGTTCATTGCTTCAGTCTGCCACGGTGCCGCTGGCCTGGTGTCGGCCGTGAAGGCCGATGGCAAGCCGATGGTGGCTGGCAAGCGTGTCAATTCCTTCACAGATGCCGAAGAGCGCGAAGTGGGACTGGCCGAGGTCGTGCCCTTCCTGCTGGAGAGCCGTCTGCGTGAACTGGGTGCCGTCTTTGAGGGGACCGACAACTGGCAGGTGTTTGCCATCCGTGACGGCCAGCTGATCACCGGCCAGAATCCGCAGTCTTCCGAGCGCGTGGCTGAAATGTTGTTGGAAGCGCTGGAACTGGGTGCCTGATTTTTCCTGTCGTCTGCTGGTTGAAAGGCTCGTCCCATGCGGGGCGGGCCTTTATTTTTCCGTGCCGACGATGCCCTTGACGAACCAGCGCTGCGCCGCCACCACGAACACGGCGGGGATCACGATGGCCACCAGGGCCGCCGCCATCAGCAGGTTCCACTGCGGCATCTGCCCGCTTTCCACCGGCAGGAAGCTGGCCAGCGCGAGGGTGATGGTGCGCATCTGGTCATGGCTGGTGATGACCAGGGGCCACATGTAGTCTTTCCAGGTATTGATGAAGACGATGGATCCCAGCGCCGCAAAATTGGTTTTCGACAGCGGCAGGAGGATATCTACGTAAAAGCGCCACGGCCCGGTCCCGTCGATGCGCGCCGCTTCCACCAGTTCGGGCGGGATGGTGCGGTAGAACTGCAGAAACAGGAAGGTTCCCGTGGCGGACGCCACCAGCGGCAAGGACAGGCCTGCATAGGTATTGATCAGGCTGATCGACGGCACCGCATGCTGTCCGCTCAGGCCCAGCGCCTGCAAGAGGCTGCGCAGCGGTTCGAACAAGTCGGAGGCCGCTGCATAGGTCGGGACGATGCGTACTTCCAGCGGCAGCAGCAGGGCACTGAACAGCAAGGCCAGGATCAGGCCCCGGCAGCGCGGCTGGAAGTAGGTCACTGCAAAAGCCGTGACCGAGGACAGCAGCAGCTTGCCGGTCACCACCAGGGCGGCCACCAGCAGACTGTTGAAGAGATGGCGCCACAGGTCGATGCGCTGCCCCACTTCGCGCAGATTGTCCGGCAGCGCGGTGCCTGGCATGAGCGGCATGCCCTGGCTGATCCACTGCTGGCTGGAGACGCTGGCCGAGCACAGAATCAGGTACAGCGGCCCCAAGGCCAGCACTACGCCCAGCCCCAGGATGCAGTAGGCCAGCGCGGTCATGCGCGGATGGCGCTCTACCATCGTCCTGCTCCCTGGCGGAAGAAGCGCAGCTGCAACACCGTGAGCGCCACGATGAACAGCATCAGGATCACCGACAAGGCCGATGAGCCCGAGAGGTCCAGCCCGATGAAGCCATCCGAATAGATCTGATAGGCCAGGATCGCCGTGCTGCGGCCGGGTCCGCCTTGGGTCAGTGCGTCCACCAGCCCGAAGCCGTGGGTAAAGGCCTCTATCACGTTCAGGACACCGGCCAGCAGCAGTGCCGGTGCGATCATCGGCAACTGGATATCCACGAAGCGCCGCCACGGGCCAGCCCCATCGATGGCGGCGGCTCCCGTCAGATCGGCAGGAATCCGCTGCAAGGCGGCAGAAAACAGGATGAAGTTCAGCGGCACCTGGGTCCAGGCGAAGGCCGCGATCAGTACCAGCATGGCTTGCTGGCCAGCCAGATGGGGTGCCCACAGGCCCGGCCAGAGGTGGTTGAGAAAAGCCAGCAAACCGGTAACCGGATTGATCAAGACCTTCAGCACGATACCGACCACTACCCCGGCCACGGCATAGGGCCAGATGAAGATGCTGCGCAGCAGGCGCTTGGCGCGCACATCCAGTTCCAGGCAGGCCGCCAGTGCCAGGGCGAGGGTCACGGCGAGCAGGGTGCTGCCGGCCGTGAAGACCAGCGTGGCGCGCAGGGAGGCATAGAAGCCGTCATCGGTGAGGATGCGCAGGTAGTTGTCCAGTCCGACGAAGCGCGAACCGTTGCCGAAGGGACGTACCAGATAGAAGGACCAGGCGATCGCCTTGACGGCCGGCCACAGGAAGAATACAAACACGATCAGCATCTGCGGCGCGGCCAGCAGCAGGGGGAACCAGCGGGCAGGGAAGGCGGGGCGGGTATCCATGATGTGTGCTAGCGCCGCGGTGCAGGGGAATCGGCGGGGGCATAGGTGAGGCGGAAACGCTGCAGCAAGGCATCCCCCCGGCGGCGCGCCTTGGCCAGGGCACTCGCCATGTCCTGCTGGCCGGCCAGTGCGGTCTGCACCTGCTCGGTCCAGGCCAGCCGCAGCTGCGGGAAGAAGCCCAGGCGCGGTCCGACTCCTGGCTGGCCAGCGTTCGCATCCAGCGAATGAATGCCCGCCACCACCGACGCCGGATAGTGCCCCGCGTCGTCCATGATCTGGGCTGCCACCTGGCGGGTAACGGGCAGATAACCGGTCTGCCGCACCAGCAGACGCTGGTTCTGCGGTTGCTGCAGATAAGCGATGAAGGCCGCCACGGCCGCATAGACCTGGTCGTCAAATCCCTTCATCACCCACAGCGAGGCGCCGCCGGGTACGCTGTTGTGGCGCGCGCTCCCGGCATGCACCGGCAGCGGCAGTACTGCCAGTCCGGGCAGGCCGCTGCGCGCCACGGCATGCCAGGCGCTGGTGGAGTCGAGCAGCATGGCGCATTCCCCGGTAGTGAAGGCCAGGGTATGACGCCCGGTGCGGGTGGCGGCGGCTTCCACCAGCAGATGCTGTTGATGCCAGCGCTGTACCTGCTGCATGAAGCGCAGATGCAGTCCCTGGTCGAACAGATAGTGGGTGGCCAGGCTCCGGTGGCCGTTGTCTTGGTCGGCCAGCGGTGCGCCCTCGATGGTGCTGACCTGCTCCAGCAGGATCCAGGGATTGAAGTCGCTCACCAGCGGACAGGTCTGGCCAGCCGCGCGCAACTGCCGTGCGGCCTGCTCCAGTTCACTCCAGGTGGCGGGCAGGGTGTTGATGCCGGCCTGCTGCAGCCTGGCAGTGTTCAGGTACAGAACAGCGGTGGAGACATTGAAGGGCAGGGAATCAAACTGCCCCTTGGCATCGGTGTAATAGCTGCGGATCGCGGGCAGGTAATCCTGCCAGTCCACGTGGTAGCCATGCGCGGCCATCAACTGGTGGACCGGCACGATGGCTCCGCTCAGCATCATGTCCAGCGTGCCGACATCGTAGATTTCCACCAGCGCAGGTTGTTGCGCGGCGCGATAGGCGGCGATGGTCTTCTGCATGGTCTGCTCATAGGAGCCGGGCGTGACACAACGTACCTGATGCTGCTTTTGGGCGGCATTGAAGTCGGCGCATAGTTGCCGCACGGCCTGCGCCATGGGACCGCTGTGACTGCTCCAGAATTCGAAGCTGGCCGACTGCGCGCGCGCCGCCGCCAGGACCAGCAGCAATGCCATGCCGTGCCGTAAGAGGGAGAGGCGGCAGCCTGCGCGGCCTTGACGTGCAGGATGTTTCACATCACCGGGCGGGTACTGTCGCGGATCACCAGGTGCGTCGAGAACATCTTCTGCACCAGGGCCGCCTGGGCGGCGGCCGCATCACCGGACTGGTTGCGTTGCTCCTGGCGCAGCTCGATGCGTTCCAGCAGCAGCTTCACGGCAAACTCGCACATCTCCAGCATGGGCGCGTCCACGCTGGTGAGGGACGGGATGCTGAAGTCGGCATAGCGCATGTTGTCGAAGCCCACCACGCTGATCTCTTGCGGCACCTTCACGCCAAGGTCGTAGAGCGCCTTGAGCGCGCCCAGCGCCATGCGGTCATTGCCGAGGAAGATGGCGTCCGGACGCTCGGACTGGTGACAGAGCTGGGCGGCCGCGCGATAGCCGCTTTCCAGCGACCAGTCTCCGGTCACTATCCATTCCGGGCGCGGCGTCAGGCCGCACTTTTCCAGTCCGTCGAGATAACCGAAATAGCGCGCTTCGCTGGAAGTCGGTACGCCGTCCTCGCGCGATTTTCCCTGTTCATGATCCTTGTGCGGCCCGGTCACCAGGGCGATGCGGCGGCAGCCGGTGCGATAGAGGTGTTCGACCACGGCCAGCCCGGCCTGCCGGTCCGATTGCACGACGTGGTGACAAGCCGGGTCGGCCATGCCATAGACCACGCAGGGGTAGCCCAGCCGATGCAATTCATTCACCACCGGATTGCCGGCGCGATTGACCATTGCAATCATGCCGTCGATGCGTCCGGCCAGGAACAGGTCGCGCACATAGACCAGCGAGGCTTCGTCTTCGCGCATCAGATTGCGTTGCAGGAGCGTATAGCCGGCGCGATCGGCTGCGCGGGTGAGGGTCTGCACCACGTTGTGGTAGTGGGTGTCCTGGGTGCGCTCGGAGCGTTCGTCGTAGGACGAACCATTGAACATCACGCAGGCCAGCGTGCGCGTGGAAATGTTGCGCAGCGAGCGGGCGGCCACGTTGGGGATGAAATTGAGCGAATCGATGGCCGCTTGCACCAGCTCGCGCGTCCTCGGGGCGACTTTCTCCGGGTGGTTCAGCACCAGCGAGACGGTCTGGAAACTGACACCGGCCGCCTTGGCGACATCCTTGATGGTGAGGCGACTCATGAACGGAGCGGTTGGCGCAAGCGCAGCGAGGACGGGGAGGAGCGGAGCAGGCAAGTCATGTCAGGTCGGCGTCGGGTTGCGGCGGCGCAAGAGCGTGCCGCGCTGCGCAATCATATATGACGCCATGCACAACCGGACCGGCTCTCCGCCAAAAATGTTTTTGCGACAAGGGCATCGGATGTAATCACGAGGTCACAAATCTTCGAGAAAATACGAGTCTATTGGAACGTTCTAATGTAAAGCAACTGAAATAAAGTTGCTAAAAAAGAATAATGGCAGGGGCTTATTGTAAAGACTGCCATTTTTTTCTTTCTGAAATTAGAACGTTCTATAAATGATAGCCCGCTTCGCATCCCGCCGCCGTGGCTGATCCGGATGCGCACGCCTTCTCGCCATGACTTGTTTTTCAGGGGAATACCATGTCTTACCGCAGTGGAAGTCCGCAGTACCGACGTTTGTCTTTGATGAGCCTGGCGATGCTGTCGGTGCTGCCGCTGCTGGCGCGGGCAGCCGATGACGCCGCCCCGCCCGCTACCACGGCCCAGGCCGATGGCGTGCCGGCAGCCCAGGATGGGAGCGTCAAGCGCCTTGACAGCGTGGTGGTCACGCGCAAGCGCAGCCAGACCAGTGCAGCAGTGGCCGGCAAGCAGGTGGAAGAGCGTGTGATGGACAGCGTGACCCGCGAGCAGGTGGAGCGTCTGCCGGATTCCACGGTGACCGATGTGGTCAAGCGCGTGGCTGGCGTATCGGTCAGTTTCAACCAGGATAATGTGAACGGTCGTGACAAGGCCCAGTTCATCGCCATTCGCGGTCTCGATGGCAGCTACAACAACGTCACCATCAACGGTGCGCCGCTGGCCTCGGTCGACCAGACCACCCGCAGCGCCCGTACCAACATGCTGCCGGCCTCGATGGTCAAGGAAGTGCAGGTCTTCAAGACCTGGACTCCCGACATGGATCCCAATGCGGTCGGCGGCTCGGTCAACATCGTCAGCCGCAGCGCCTTCGATAACGGCGGCAAACCCATGTTCAGCGCCACCGGTGCCCTCGGCCACGCCGGCGGCAGCGGCAAGGTCGCTTCGGGCGCGGAGGGTCTGGCCAAGAAGTCGGATGTCACCTTCAGCAACACCTTTGGTCCGGACAATCGCTTCGGCTACGTGATCTCGGCCAATTTCGAGAAGGAAAATACGGTTTCGATCGGTCACATGACCACCGACAACATCTTCTACAACTATTACAACGCCAACGGCAGCATCGCCAATCCGGCGGCATCCGGTGGGCCCAACACCGGCAACGGTTTCCCGGTGCCGCAGCAGTTCAAGTATTGGCAGCACCTCAAGAACAGCGAGACCAGCGGCTTCAATGCCAAGCTGGAAGGGCGCTTCACCCCGGATGTCTACGGCTTCCTGGGTTTTGGCTACAACAGCGATTCCACCCACATCCTGCGCAATGAAACCTTCATCGACGACAGCCGCAGCACCGGCAACAATCCGGTCCTGAACCAGACCGCCACCAGCGGGCAGTTCGCGCGCGGCGAGGCCGAAGCCGGCTATGCTGCCTCCACCATCAAGCGCACCACATCGGCCCTGCAGGGCGGTCTGGACTGGAAGCTGGACGACAGCCAAGTGCTCTCGCTGCGTTCTTCCTACTCGCAAGCCCAGCACCGCGAGCCGCGCGAGCTGGCCAAGTACATCTTCGCCAATTTCTCCTATCCGGGGGGGGGATCGGCACCGGTCCTGAGCGGTACCAATGCGCTGGCCATGAGCTACAACACCTCCGGTTTCGAGCCTTCGGTCGCACTGAACAATCCTTCCAACTTCACCAACCTGAACAACTGGCAGGCTTATTACTGGCGCAAGGAGATGGTCAGCATCGATGATCAGGTCGGCGACGTGAAGCTGGATTACCGCTGGAACATGGATCAGGATGCCCGCGGCCTGGGTGCCGGCGTGGGCGTCGATTATCGCCGCCTGGAGCACAGCTATGACTACGTCAACAACCAGTACTTCCCGACCTCGGGCGGGCTGACGCTGGCCGGCAATGGTTCGGTATCCGGCACCATCATGCCCTACAGCGGCGGCTTGCCCTTCATCCTGGTCAACGGTGCCCAGGCCTGGCAGCAGTTCGCGGCCAACCAGGGACAGATCGCCGCCAGCAGCGCCAACAGCGTCAACAGCCTGCAGAGCAATTACTCGCACAGTGAACAGACCGCCGCGCTGTATGCGATGGGGTCCTACCGGACCGATCGCTGGAGCGCATTGTTCGGCCTGCGCCAGGACAATACGAATCTTTCCACCACCGGTAACGTGCGCAACGTCAGCAATGGCAGCACCACCTGGGTGTCGCAGACCAAGGATTCCAGCTACAACTATCTGCTGCCGGCGGCGTCGCTGGTCTTCAGCGCCACCGATGCCGTCAAGCTGAAGCTGGCGGCGAGCCAGACCATTGGCCGTCCCAACTACGATGCCTATGCACCCAACACCACGATCAGCCAGAACACCGATGGCTCGGTCACCGTGACCCAGGGCAATCCGGACATCAAGCCGCGCGAATCGACCAATCTCGATGCATCGGCCGAGTGGTACCTGCCCAATTCCAGCCTGGTGTCGCTGGCGGTGTTCAACAAGAAGATCAAGAACGAGATCTACACCCTTTCCAGCCAGGGCACTCTGTTCTACAACGGCGCGACCCGTGCGGCCTCGATCACCCAGCCGGTCAATGCCTCCAGCTCGCGTATCAACGGCGTGGAACTGAGTTACGTGCAGAGTTCGCTGGGCTGGATCAGCCCGGCCCTGCAAGGCCTGGGCTTCAGCGCCAACCTGAGTTTCCTGGACGGCCGGCTCAACGCCGCCACCAGCAGTGGCGGTACGCGCACCATCCAGAACCTGGTCAACCAGCCCGACCAGATCCGCAACCTTACCGTGTTCTACAACTACCAGAAGCTGGATCTTTCGGCCGCCTACAACTGGACCGGCCGCAGCCTGCGCCTGGTCGACGCCAGCCTGCCCAGCCAGGATGTCTACTGGCAGGCCCGCAAGCAGATCGACCTGCAGGCCCGTTACGACCTGGGCGGTGGCTGGCGCGCCTTTGCCGAGGTGGCCAACCTGACCAATTCGCCGGTGACCAGCGTCACTGGTCCCAACAAGGACCAGCTCAAGGACACCTTCTCCATGGGCCGGATGATCTGGCTCGGGGTGAACTACAGCCCCAAGAACCTGTGATGCCCTGTTTCGTTTGACTCACCCTTTGTACCTCCCCCTGTAAGGAAACGCCATGTCCAATCTTGAACAACTCCTGGAACTGAGCCGCCAATCGATGGGCATCATTCCCGTCCTGGCCCTGTTGCTGCTGGTCGTGCTGGCCGTCTCGGTCGAGCGCTTCATCTTCTTTGCCCGCTGCCTGCCGTCGGGCAAGCAGATCGACCAGGCGCTGCTGCGCGCCGATCACCGCAGCGACGCCGCCTTGCAGGAGATCGCCCAGCGCTATCGCAACACGGTCTTCGGCCCGACCCTGCATGCGGCCGTGGAGTCGCGTGCACTGGCCTCGGGCGAGGCCATGGATCGTTACATCGACGAGGCCATCGTACGGACCATGCCCGAACTGGACCGCGCACTGTGGCTGCTGGGTGCGGCCATTACGCTGGGCCCGCTGATCGGCCTGCTCGGTACCATCATCGGCATCACCGAATCCTTCAACGTGCTGGGCACCGCCGGCAGCAGCAGCGGGGCGGTCACCAACGGGATCGGCCACTCCTTGCTGGCCACGGGCTGCGGCTTGCTGGTGGCCATCGCCGGGGTGGCGGCCAATAGTTACTTCTCCAAGCGAGTGCGCCTGGCGCTGCTGGAGCTGGATCTGATCAAACTGGTCTTCATCAAGCAGCACTGTCTGCTGGAAGAATCCATCGTGGTGCGTCAGGCCGGAGAGTCGCCAGCCGCCGGGCAGGGCAAGCCCGTCATCAAGCGCGCCGCCGAGGTCGTCTATGCCGGAGCCGCATCATGAGCCGCACCCGCTACCTGCAGTCGGATGAGCCGCATATCGAGATCATCCCGATGATCGACATCATGATGTTCCTGCTCATTTTCTTCATGGTGACGATGCTCAAGATGATCGATGTGAGCGGACTCAAGATCAACGTTCCGCAAGCCGCCAGTGCCGCCACGCTGCCCAGCAAGTCGCTCACCATCGTGGTGGACAAGACGGGGGCCATGTTCTTCGAAGGCAAGCCGGTCGAGCATGATGCGCTGGTTGACCAACTGAAAGAGCGCGCCCGGACCGCCAAGCTGGAAGTGCTGGTGGCGGGCGACAAGGATGTATCGCTGGAAAACCTGCTGCACGTGATGGATGTGGCCCGCGCTGCCGGGGTCGAAGACATCGGCATTGCGGCCAAGCATTGAGGTGGATATGCGTCATTCCATGACCCTGCCGCGGTCCGCCGCGCCGTCATCTTCCTGGCAGGATCAGCCACCCGCCGTACCCGCCGGCAGCGCCCTGCGCTGGCCGCTGGCGGTCGGCGTGGCGGTGGCGGTCGAGTGCGCCATCGTGCTGCTGGCCTGGCCCAAGGCACAGGTGCCCGAACCTCCACCCGAACCGGTCAAGGTGATGAAGCTGGTGAGCATTGCCGAGGCACCGCCGTTGCCTGCGCCCACACCGCCGACACCGGTACCTCCGACGCCCAGGCCGCCGCCCAAACCGGTCCCGCCCAAGCCAGCGCCCACGCCGAAGCCGGCTCCGGTGGTGCCCGCACCGAGCGCGCCGTCTCAGGAGGCGCCGGCCCCGGTGTCTCCCAGTCAGCCTGCCCCTGCTGCCGCTGCGCCCAGTACGCCGCCGGCACCGGCGGCGCCTGCGCCCAAGGCCCTGCCCGGCGAGGTACGGCGCGGTCTGGTGCCGCTGAAGCGGGTTGAGCCGGACTACCCGCCCAAAGCCCTGGCCAGCAATACCGAAGGTGTGGTGGTGGCCCACCTGACCATCGAGAAGGATGGCTCGGTCAGCGCCGTGCAGATCGTGCGCGCGCAGCCGCCCAAGCTGTTCGACCAGGCCGCGACCAAGGCGTTGATGCAATGGAAGTTCTCACGTACCGATGAGCCGGTGCTGGGTGAGGTCGAACTGCGCTTCAGTCTGAACTGAGCGTAACAATACGAAGATTGCGAGATTCGCCGATGAACAGAAAATCCCCCGGCCGCCGCCATTTCCTCAAGAGTGCTGCCCGCACCGGCAGCGCGGCGCTGGCACTGACGGCCTTGCCAGCCAGCATCCGCAAGGCGCTGGCAGTGGCCCCCTCGTCACCGACCGGCACCATCAAGGATGTGAAACACGTGGTGATCCTGATGCAGGAGAACCGGTCCTTCGATCATTATTTCGGCTGCTTGAAGGGCGTGCGCGGCTTCGCTGATCCTATCCCGCGTCCCTTGCCGGACGGCAGTCCGGTGTTCCACCAGCGCGATCCGCAGGGCCGGCTGGTGCTGCCGTATCGCATGGAGATGGCCACCACCAGTGCCGGGCGCGCCGGCGGCAATCTGCCGCATGCCTGGAAGGATCAGCACGCGGCCTGGAACCGCGGCGACTATGACAAGTGGATCGAGGCCAAGAAGGACACCGTGACCATGGCCTACTTCACGCGCGAAGACCTGCCTTTCCACTACGCGCTGGCCGATGCCTTCACCATTTGCGATGCCTATCACTGCTCGGTGCTGGGGTCGACCAATCCCAATCGCTTTCACATGATGAGCGGCGGCATCGACCTGCAGGGCAGGGCAGGTGGACCCATGACCTTCCAGCCGCGTACCGGCAGCTGGTCCGGGGTGCCGGGCGAGCGCCGCAACGGTGCCGACAGCTTCCGCTGGACCACCTATCCGGAGCGGCTGGAGCAGCATGGCGTGTCGTGGAAGGTGTATCAGGGGACCGATGACCTGCACAAGGACCACGGCGACTATCCGAGCGACTTCAACGTGCTGCAGTATTTTTTCACGCAGTACCAGAATGCCGCGCCCGATTCGCCGTTGTGGCAGAAGGCCTGCAGCAAGTTCACGCTGGCCGACCTGGCGCGAGATGTCAACGGCGGCACGCTACCGCAGGTATCCTGGCTGATGCCGCCCAAGCTCAGTTGCGAGCATCCCGACCGCACTCCCGGCTACGGCGCGCATTACATCAGCCAGGTGCTGGACATCCTCACCGCCAATCCGGCGCTGTGGAGCAGCACCGTACTGCTGGTGAACTACGACGAGAACGATGGCTTCTTCGACCACGTGGCACCGCCCACGCCGCCGCTGCATGCGGGGCAGGGGCAGTCCACGGTAGAGGTCAGCGGCGAATTCCATCGGCTGGGCGACTACGTCAACCCGGCCGATGACCTGCCCGCCGGGCTGGGGGCGCGGGTGCCGATGATGGTGATCTCGCCCTGGTCCAAGGGCGGCTATGTGTGCTCGGAAGTGTTCGACCATACCTCGGTCATCCGTTTCCTGGAGCAGATCTTCGATGTGCACGAACCCAACATCAGCCCATGGCGGCGCGCGGTGTGCGGGGATCTGACCTCGGCCTTCGATTTCAGTCGCCGCGACGTGGCCAGTCCGGTCTTGCCCGACACCTCGGCCTATCGCGCGCTGTCGGATGCGCAGGCCCGCCTGCCCGCACCCGTTGCGCCTGCCAGTCCGATGATGCCGCAGCAGGAGCGCGGCATGCGGCCGGCGCGGGCCTTGCCGTATGTGCTGGCGGTGGATGACCGGCCGCTGCCACAAGGGGGCGCTCTGCAGCTGGAGTTCCTCAACCCCGGCAAGGCGGGTGTGGTCTATCAGGTGTATGCCCGTCAGGAGAGCGAACGCTACCAGACCTTCACCGTACAGCCGGGCAAGGCACTGACGGCGCAATGGCGCGGCGTCGGGCCGGCGGGCGTCTACGACCTGAAGGTGTACGGCCCCAACGGTTTCCTGCGCGAGCTGCGAGGCAGCCTGGACGCTGGCGGCGATGCCGGGCCGGTAGTGCAGGTGCGCCATGATGGCGAGCGTGGCGAGCTGGTACTGGCCTTGACCAATCCGGGTGCGCAAGCCGTGCGCCTGGTGCTGCGGGATCAGGCCTACGGGCAGCCTGCGCGTACGGCTGCGCTGGCACCGGGGCAGTCGGCCACGCTGCGATGGCCGCTGCAAAACAGTCACCACTGGTACGACCTGCTGGTTCAGAGCGAGGACAGGCCGGGTTTTGCGCGCCGCCTGGCGGGCCATGTGGAGACCGGGCGTCCGTCCTTTTTCGTCACCTAGTCATTTCTTCATGGGTCATTTCAGGACAGCCCATTTTTACATTCATTCATCTACCAGGAAGTTTTCATGCATTCTCTTGGCCGTTTTCTCCTCACCTGTACCTTTTGCCTGCTCATGGATCAAGCTCTCGCACAAGCAGCACCCCTTGCCTGGCGTCAGTCGGCGCTGACCACCGCGACCGGCCCGGTGCTGGTGTCCTCGCACCGCAGCTGCTGGACTGAAACCTCGGAGAATTCGCTCGATGGCATCCGTCGCTGCATCGCCGAGGGCATCGATATCGGAGAAATCGATGTCCGCACCACGCGCGATGGCGCGTTGGTGCTGATGCACGATGAGACCGTGGATCGCACGACCAACGGACATGGCGCGGTGGCCGACCTTACGCTGGCCGAGATTCAGGCCCTGCGGCTGTATGCGCGCGGCGGTGGCAAAGGCGCGTCCCTGACCGCGCGCCGGGTGCCTACGCTGCAAGAAGCGTTGGCTGCGGCGCGCGGGCGCATCCTGCTCAATCTGGATGTGAAGGCGGCGGACATCGGGCCGATGGTGGCGGCGATCCTGGAGACGGATACCGCGCGCGACGTGCTGCTGAACATCAATGCAGGTGTCGATGCGCAGCAGGTGGCCTGGGCCCGTTCGCTGGGCATTGCCGTGCAGACGCTGTATTTCGATGAAAAGACCGGAGCGTCAGCGCGCAGCGGGCAATTGCAAACCATGGCCCGACAGGAGCCGACGGTGTTGCAGATCATTTTCCGTGATCCCGCCGTAGTCGGCGAGGCAGTTCAGGCGATCGGGCGCAGGCCGGTACGCCTGCTGGTCAACACCATGGCGATCGACATCGACAGCGGCCGGCCCATGGATCTGGCCGGACCTTACCTCGATACGGTGGCGGTGGTTCATCCCGAGCAAGTGTGGGGCAAGCTCATCGCCAGCGGGGTGAGCATTATCCAGACCGATGAACCGCAGCGATTGCTGGCGTGGTTGAAGCGCAAGAAGTTGCGTTGAGAGCGGCACCGGGCGGCGGGAGCAATCCCGTTGGACCGGTATCGCCAGGTATGGACGAAAAAAAAGCCCACGACCTTGCGGTGTGGGCTTCAATCCAATTCTTTAGGAGGAAATTGGAGGAGACAGGTGCAACTTTACTGCTCCGCACCAAATTCAGCCAATTTATCTTTCGTATATCAGATATTCGATTTGCTTATTTCTCGATGGGCTCATGTGAAGCCGAATCATCACGCCGGGCGTGTGGTTTCACCCTGCAGCCCGTCTTCTGGTGAAGCTTCCTGCACACGTGGTTTGCACGGAATCTTGCAAGCCTTGTCCGTGGCCGGCTCGGCACTATATTGCATCGCCATAGGATCGACCACGTGCTCGGTCAGCACCGGCTCACCGACGATGGGCACGCGCATCACCGTCGAGCAGCGGGTACCGTAGTCCGGAGAGCGAATGAAGATGGGCGAGAGCATGCGCTCCTTCTCCAGCCCCACCCCGGTATCGGGCAAGCGGCAATCATTGGCGCGAGTGCCATCGGTGAGCATCTCGAAGAAGGTCTCTTCCGGCGCGCCTTGGCACAGCAGGCTGGCGAACTGGGCTTTGGCACGGGTGAGCTTGGGCCAGGGAGTGTCGAGCAAGGCGTTGGAAACGCCGTAGACGCCATACTCCAAAGGCTGTCCGTTGCGCGGATCCTCCTGCCCCCGGTTGGAATACCACACCATCGTTTCCCGGTTGCCCAGCAGCAGGTTGAAGCCGTTGTAGCGTTGCGCTTGCGGTTCGATCTGGCGCAAGTAGGCTTGCGGATCAAGGTCTCCGGCCAGATAGTCGGCCACCAGTTGCCCGCGTGTGGGCGCATCGGCCCGTCGCTCCGAAGGTGCGCGCACATTGGTGAGCGCCGCAAAACGTCCGTCCCGGGTCACGCCCAGCCAGGTACCGCCGCCTTGCAGATCGCGCCCGGCGTAAATGTGGGGATGGTCGTTCCACCAGCCGGCATCGGCGGCGGGGCGGGCATAGAACTCGTCCCGGTTGGCCGCCAGGATCAGCGGCATGCCGGGGATCACTTTCCAGGCGAAGATGATCAGGCACATGGCGCGACATCCTCGAAGTGCTCGACGTGGCGTTCGCCGCTGATGAGCGCCGCTGCGCCGGAATCTGCCAGCGCGCGGTCCAGGGTCCGGGTGAAGTCCTCAGCGGAAGCGGGCAGGATGCCCTGGTAGATTTCCATCCAGGTCTGCAGGCCGTCTTGTTCGCCGGGACGACGCTTGAGCGCGCCGGCGATGCCCAGGCGCGCTTGCAGCATGGCTTGCACGCCTTTGATCTTGCCGAACAGGGTAGTCGCGTTCGCACTGTCGACCCGATAGTAAATGTAGAGATCCATGGATGCGTCCCTATGGCTGCGGTGTGGCTCAGGCGGCGCGCCGCTTATTGCGGATCGGCCAGCTCATAGGGAAGGGCGTGGAAATGCAGGGCCGGGCCATCGGCGGCACCAAGATGCACGGCATCCTCGGCAGCGGCCAGTTTCATTTCCACCAAAGCCAGTGCGTGCTCCGCATCCAGCGCTTCGGCGTTGACCACCATGCCGCAGGGCTGCCCCGGATCGGCGGCAGCGAAGACTTCTTGCCCGGCGCGTGCCTCGGCGCTGGCAATGGTGGCCAGCATGGTACGGCGCTTGAGCTTGCCCAGGTACTGGCTGCGCGCCACGATTTCCTGGCCGGGATAGCAGCCCTTCTTGAAGTTGACGCCGCCGATCAGTTCGAAATTGATCATCTGCGGTACAAACTGCTCCTGCGTGGCTTGCACGATCCCAGGCACGCCCGCACGGATCTCCGACAGCCGCCAGGCCAGGCTGGCCGTCGGGGTCAGATGCTGGGCCAGCTTGGGCCAGGCGGCGGTGAGGATGTCGACCGGCGCGATCCACTGGTAGCGCGGGCTGCCGGCGGCATCGGCCAGGCGGATCAGGGTGCCGTGGCTGTTGTCGATCTTGGCGTAGGGGGCCGCCGGCAAGACCGGAAACCATTCAGCAAGGGCATTGGCCGTGGCCGGGCCGACCAGGCCAAGCACGGCACGTTCGGCACTGGCATCGGCCAGTTTTGCCTTGGCACGCATCACGAACATCTGCAAACGCTTCTGGATCGCGGGCTGCAGGCTGCGCGGCAGTTGCAGCCAGATGGCCTGCTCGTCGCGCCACATCAGGAAAGTCGCCAGCAGACGGCCCTTGGGCGAGCAATAGCCGGCCAGGCGGGCCGCACTGCTGTCGAGCTGTTGCACATCATTGGTGAGCTGCCCATGCAGGAAGCTGGCGGCGTCCTCGCCGGTGGCTGTGATCAGGCCCAGGCTGGTGAGCGGGGCCATGAAGCTTTCCAGGCTTTGCGGTGCCGGGGCGGTCGGGCCAAAGCCCGTGATGTCGCCACTCTCGGCGTCGAACTGGGCGCCTTGTTGCGCCAGAAAGTCACGCCAGCCGGAGGGCGAAGAAGTCATGTCTGTCATAAAGGAAATCTTTTACGGATTACGTCTTGCCGGGTCGGTCGGTCCGGCAAATTAGGCAACTGTCGTGCCAGCGATTATCATTGATGCCTCGATTATAGTGATCTCCGAAAAATCGCGTCGGAGCAACAAGGATTTCGCCTCTGGTATGAAGAAGTTATTTGTGACATTGCTGGTGCTGGCAGCCTTGGTGGCGGGGGCAGGCGTCTATTGGTCCAAGCAGCCCATCGTGGAGCCGAACGGACAAGTGATTGCCTTCACCATCACGCCGGGCGCAGGCGTCAACGGCGCTGCCCAGCAGATTGCCGCGGCCGGGGTGCCGGTCAATCCGGACCTGTTTGCGCTGTATGCGCGCCTGTCCGGCGAAGGCGGCCGGATCAAGGCCGGCAGCTATGAAATCAAGCCCGGCTACACGCCGCAGCGCCTGCTGCTGCAACTGGTGCGCGGGGAATTTGCCCAGGAAGCGCTGACCGTCATCGAAGGCTGGACCTTCAAGCAGATGCGCAAAGCCATCGCCGACCAGCCCGCTCTCAAGCACGATACCGCCACCTGGACCGACCAGCAGATCCTGGCCAAGCTGACCAACGAATACACCTATCCGGAAGGACTGTTCTTTCCCGATACCTACCTCTTCGCCAAGGGGGCCAGCGATATGCAGGTCTACAAACAGGCCTTCGCCCTCATGAGCAAGAAGCTCAACGAAGCCTGGGCGCGGCGCGACCTGTCGCTGCCTTACCGTACGCCTTATGAGGCGCTGACCATGGCTTCCATCGTCGAGAAGGAGACCGGGCAGAAATCGGAGCGCGGCATGGTGGCCGGGGTTTTCGTCAATCGCCTGCGCACCGGCATGCTGCTGCAGACCGATCCGACCGTGATTTATGGCATGGGCGACCGTTACCAGGGCAAGATCCGCAAAGTCGACCTGCTCACCGACACCCCGTACAACACCTACACGCGCGCCGGTCTGCCGCCCACGCCGATTGCCTTGCCCGGCGCCGCTTCGTTGGCGGCCGCCTTGAACCCGGACAAGACCGAGGCCTTATACTTCGTGGCGCGCGGGGATGGCACCAGCCATTTCTCCAGCAACCTGAACGAACACAACCAGGCCGTGAACCGCTACCAGCGTTGAGCCGGTCTTCCTTTTACCGTTTTATTCATTGAGTAGCGATACCTTCATGGCATCAGGCAAATTCATCACCTTCGAAGGCATCGACGGCGCTGGCAAGTCGACCCACATTCCTTTCGTGACCCAGCTGCTGCGCGAGCGCGGCATGACTGTGGTCGCCACCCGTGAACCCGGCGGCACCGACCTGGGCGAACGCCTGCGCGAGCTGGTCCTGCATCACAAGATGCATCTGGAAACCGAAGCCCTGCTGATGTTCGCCTCGCGCCGCGAGCATCTGGCCCAGGTCATCGAGCCGGCCCTGGCGCGCGGCGACTGGGTCATCTCGGATCGTTTTACCGATGCCACCTTCGCCTACCAGGGCGGCGGCCGCAAGCTGGCGCTGGACAAGCTGGACAGCCTCGAACAGTGGGTCCATCCCCATCTGCAACCGGATCTGACGCTGCTCTTCGATGTGCCGCTGGAAGTGGCGCGGGCGCGGCTGGATGCCGAACGCACGCTGGACAAGTTCGAGCAGGAAAAGGCCGATTTCTTCGCCAACACCCGCGCCGAATACCTGCGCCGCGCCGCGCAGTTCCCGCAGCGTTTCCGCCTGATCGATTCCACGCGTCCCATCCCGGTGATCCAGGAAGAACTGCGCGCCATTGTGGCAAAGCTGTGAGGGAGGCTGCATGTCCGTGACCGTTTCCGAGATATTGCTGCCCTGGCAGGGCGAGAGTTGGCGCCAGTTGCAGCAGCTGCGTGAACGCCTGCCGCATGCGCTGCTGTTCTATGGCGCGGCCGGCACCGGCAAGACGCAGTTCGTCGAAGCCTTCGCCAAGTCCCTGCTGTGCGAATCGCCCACGCCAGAGGCCCATGCCTGCGGCGTATGTGCCTCCTGCAACTGGTTCTCGCAATCCAATCATCCTGACTACCGGCGCGTGCGCCCTGAAGTACTGGACGATGAGACCGCCGAAGACGAGGCAGGTGAAGAAAAGAAAACCGCCAAGGCCAGCAAGGCCCCCTCCAAGGACATCAAGATCGACCAGATCCGTGCGCTGGCCGATTTCATGAACGTTTCCACCCACCGCTCGGGCTTGCGGGTGGTGATGCTGTATCCGGCCGAAGCGCTCAACACGGCGGCCGCCAATGCGCTCCTCAAGACGCTGGAAGAACCGCCGCCGGGCACCATGTTCCTGCTGCTGTCCAATCGCCTGGACCGCCTGCTGCCGACCATTCTGTCGCGATGCCGCAAGTTCGCCCTGACCGCACCCGGCCATGACGGAGCGCTGGCCTGGCTCAAGCAGCAGGGCGTCAAGGATGCCGATGCCTGGCTGGCCGAGCAGGGCGGGGCACCGCTGGCCGCGCTGGAAGCCGCCCAGGGCGAGGGCCGTGATGCCCTGGATGAATTGCTGCGCCACCTGGCCCAGCCCGGCGTGGACGGCGCCTTGCGCGCTGCCGACAAACTGCAGAAAACGCCGGCCGCCGACCTGGTCGGCTGGGTACAGCGCTGGCTGTATGATTTGCTGTCGCTGAAGTCGGCCGGGGTGGTGCGCTACTACCCGCGGTATGGCAAGGAACTGGGGCGTCTGGCCGAACGGGTCGATGCGCTGGCCGTGTCCAAGGCCTTGCGCGGCATGGGCGATCGCCGCGCCATTGCGGATCATCCCTTGTCGGCCAAGCTGTTCATTGAGGAAATGCTGATCGATTACGCGCGCTTGTTCGATTGACGCCGCGTCGACCAGGCCGGGCCTGCGGCAAATCGCCGCGCCTGGGGGGAAGCGGCGTGCCGGACCGTATAATTCCGGCATGATGTCGCTGACCTCCTTCTTCATTCCCGTCTCCGAGCAGATGAACCAGCCGCAGCACCTGCTTCTGTCGCGGCTGTTCTGGCTGCGCTGGGCCATGGTGGCGGGCGAGCTGCTGGTGCTGGCCGGGGCGCATGCCTGGCTGCATATCGCCTTGCCCTTGCCGGCGCTGCTGGCCTTGATCGGCCTGCAGGCCCTCATCAACGCTGCCACCTGGCTGCGCATGCGCTGGGCGCGGCCGGCCGAGCAGGTCGAACTGTTCATTCAATTGCTGCTGGATGTGGCGGTATTGACGGCGCTGCTGTATTTTTCGGGCGGTTCGACCAACCCCTTCGTTTCCTTCTACCTGCCGGCACTGGCGGCAGGCGCTGCCACGCTGGCCTGGCCCTATGCCTTGCTGCTGGCCCTGTGTGCGCTGGGATGCTATTCGGGGCTGGTGTACTTTTACCAGCCGCTGCACATCCACGACCACGGGCAGGCGATGGCCTATCACCTGGCCGGGATGTGGATCAACTTCTCGATCTCGGCCTTGCTCATCACCTGGTTCGTCAGCCGCATCGCAGCGGCCGTGCGCTTGCGCGACGGCCAGCTGGCACAGGCCCGCGAGCGCCAGCTGCAGAGTCATCGCATCGTCGCTCTCGGCACCCAGGCTGCCGGTGCCGCCCATGCGCTCAATACACCGCTGTCCACGGTAGCAGTGATCGCTGGCGAAATGCGCCGCGACATGGCCAGCAATCCCGCGCTGGCGGCCTATGAGGAAGACGTGCGGGTGGTCGAGGAACAGATTGCCGTCTGCAAGGCCGCATTGGAAAACATGCGGCTCGACGCCGATGCCCAGTTGCGCAATGAAGACAGCGCGCCCATCACACCCTGGCTCACCAGCCTGCTGGAAGGCTGGCGGCTGCGCCATCCTGCCGTGCTGCTGGTAGCTGAGGTGCATCAGCCGGGCTGGAAGGCCAGCCAGTTGCAGGACCTGTCGCAGATCCTGCTGACCTTGCTGGACAATGCGGCCCATGCCGTGCGCGGCCTCGGCCACCAGGGCGAAATCCGCATCCGCCTGGCACCGGCCGAGGCGGGCGAGGGCGGATCTGCCGCCTCCGGCAAGCCGGGGCGCACCATGGCGATCATCGAGGTCTCCGACAATGGCGCAGGCATCAGCCCGGAACTGTTGCAGCGCCTGGGCCACGGGCCGGTGGCCAGCAGTTCGGGCGGTTCCGGCATCGGACTGATGCTGGCCACGGCCAGCGCCACCCACCTGGGCGGCAAGCTGAAGCTGCGCTCGTCGCCGGGGCAGGGCACGGTCGCGCAGTTGCGCTTCCCCCTGGTCTGAACCGCCATCCTTCATTCTTCTGGTTTTACGGATATCCCCATGAGTGCCGCCTTCCTGATCCTCGATGACAATGACGTCTTTGCCAGCACGCTGGCACGTTCGCTGGCACGGCGCGGCTTTCGTGCCGTCGTCGCCCATACCGGCGAAGAGGCCCTGGATGCCGCGCGCCGCGAGCGTTTCGACTACGTCACCATTGACCTGCAGCTGGAAAAGGATTCCGGCCTGCAATGGGTCGGGCCGCTGCGCCAGGCGCTGCCGGAGGCGCGCCTGCTGGTGCTGACCGGCTATGCCAGCATCGCCACCACGGTGCAGGCCATCAAGTCCGGCGCAGATAACTACCTGGCCAAGCCGGCCAATGTGGATTCCATCCTCTCGGCGCTGTCGTACGTGGCCGAAGGCGAGGCAGTCGATGAGCCCGTATTGCCGGTGGAAGAGGCATCGCCATTGTCGCTGGAACGTCTGGAATGGGAGCACATCCAGCGCGTGCTGGCCGAGCATGAAGGCAATATTTCCTCCACCGCACGGGCGCTGAACATGCACCGCCGCACCCTGCAGCGCAAGCTGGCCAAGCGGCCGGTAGCACGCTGAGCCGACATCGCGGGGCTCTGTAACGAAAGGTAAGCGCCCGGCAAGCAGGGGCGACAGCCTGTCGGCATGGCTTTACAATAGCGGCCATGTATATCGATTCCCATTGCCACATCAATTTTCCCGACCTGGCGGCGCGCTTGCCCGAGATCTTCGGCAAGATGGCCGACAACCAGGTCAGCCATGCCCTGTGCGTCTCGGTGGACCTGCCGGATTTCCCGCAGGTGCTGGCCCTGGCCGAACAATATCCCAACGTCTACGCCTCGGTCGGCGTGCATCCGGACTACGAAGACACCCCCGAGCCGACGCTCGACGAGCTGATCCGCCTGGCGGACCATCCGCGCATCGTGGCCATCGGTGAAACCGGGCTGGATTACTACCGCCTTCAGGGTGACCTGGAGTGGCAGCGTGAACGCTTCCGCACCCATATCCGCGCCTCTCGGGCGACTGGCAAGCCGCTCATCATCCACACCCGCTCAGCGTCGGAAGACACCATCCGCATCCTGCAGGAAGAAGGTGCCAGCCCGAAGGCGGGCGGCGTGGCCGGGGTCATGCATTGCTTCACGGAATCACAGGCGGTGGCCGATGCGGCCATTGAACTGGGTTTCTACATTTCCTTCTCCGGCATCGTCACCTTCAAGTCGGCCAAGGACCTGCAGCAAGTCGCCCGCACCATTCCGCTGGAGCGCATGCTGATCGAAACCGATTCGCCCTACCTGGCACCGGTTCCGTTCCGGGGCAAGACCAACGAGCCAGGTTACGTGCGCCATGTCGGTGAATTCATCGCCGACCTGCGCGGCATCAGCGCGGCCGAAGTGGCGCGCCAGACCTCTGACAATTTCTTCAAGCTGTTCGGAATCAAGCCATGACCCTGCTGGAAAAGCTGCGCGCCCGCTTCGGCGGCATCGGCCGTATCGTCCTCTATACCTCGCTGCTGTTGCCGGGAGCCGCCCGTGCGGGGGCGTATGAAGATTATTTCCAGGCCATCCGCATGGACAACGTCTATTTCCTCAAGCAGTTGATGCAGCGTGGCATGGGGCCCAACCTGATCGAGCCCAAGCGCGGCTATACTGGCCTGATGCTGGCCATCCGCGAAGATTCGATGAAGGCTTTCGACGTGCTGGTCAATGCGCCCGATGTGAACCTGGAAGCCCAGGCCACCAACGGTGACACGCCGCTGATGCTGGCCTCCTTCTACGGCAATATTCCGGTGGTCAAGCTGTTGCTGGCGCGTGAGGTCGAAGTCAACCGTCCCGGCTGGACCGCCCTGCATTACGCCGCCATCAATGGCAGCTCCGAGATCGTCAAGCTGCTGCTGGATGCCTCGGCCTATGTCGATGCCGAGTCCCCCGATGACAAAATGACGCCCGTCATGCTGGCCGCCATGCGCGGCCGCGTTGCGGCAGTGGAAGTGCTGCGCGACAACGGCGCTGACCTCACGCTCAAGAACAAGGATGGCTTGACTGCCATGGACCTGGCCCGCCGCTACGGGCAGGAGGGCGTGATCGACGTGCTCAACGTCAAACCGCGCCAGTAAGCCGCACATTCGGTCCCGCAAAAGGAAACGTCCCGGCCACCTCACGGTGGACCGGGACGTTTTACATGGTCGGCTGCTTCAGCGCACCAGGATCTGCGGACCGACGTCCTTGATGTCCTTGGTACCGGTCAGGGCCATGCTGACGTCGAGTTCCTTGCGCATGATTTCCAGCATCTGCGACACGCCATCGCCGCCCATGGCGCCCAGGCTGTAGAGGAAGGCGCGGCCGATCATGGTGCCGCGTGCGCCCAGGGCGACCGCCTTCAACACATCCTGGCCGGAGCGGATGCCGCCGTCGAACCAGACTTCGATCTGGTCGCCCACGGCTTCGGCAATGGCGGGCAGGGCTTCGATGGAGGACATGGCCCCATCCAGCTGGCGGCCACCGTGGTTCGAGACCACGATGGCATCGGCACCGCTTTGCACGGCCAGTTTGGCATCTTCCACATCGAGGATGCCCTTCAGAATCAGCTTGCCGCCCCATTGCTGCTTGATCCAGGCGACATCTTCCCAGTTCAGGGTCGGGTCGAACTGGCTGGCGGTCCACTTGGACAGTGTCTGCACGCCGCCGGCACCTTCACCGCCCTTGATGTGGCCGGCCAGGTTGCCGAAGGTCTTGCGGCCGCCCAGTGCACGCAGCGCCCAGCCGGGCTTGCTGGCCAGGTCGAGCAGGGTGTCGAGGGTCAGCTTGGGGGGCACGGACATGCCGTTTTTCAGGTCCTTGTGACGCTGGCCGAGGATCTGCAAGTCCAGCGTCAGTACCAGGGCCGAGCACTTGGCGGCCTTGGCGCGGTCGATCAGGGACTGCACGAAGCCACGGTCGCGCATCACGTAGAGCTGGAACCAGAAGGGTTTCGTGGTCACGCTGGCCACGTCCTCGATGGAGCAGATGCTCATCGTGGAGAGGGTGAAGGGGATTCCGAATTTCTCGGCCGCGATGGCACCCAGCATCTCGCCATTGGCCCATTGCATGCCGGTCAGGCCGGTCGGGGCGATGGCCACCGGCATGGTCACGTCGTGGCCGATCATGGTGCTGCGGGTGCTGCGCTCATCGACATTGATGGCAACGCGCTGGCGCAGCTTCAAGGCGGCCAGATCCTTGGTGTTGGCGCGATAGGTGCTCTCGGTGTAGGAGCCGCTGTCGGCGTAATCGTAAAAAGCCTTGGGAACGCGCTTCTTGGCCAGCAGGCGGAAGTCTTCGACACAGGTCATGACCGGCATGGTGTTTTCTCCGTTGTTATGGTGGGCGGCGAGGGCCGCCTTGTGTTGGGCTTGCAGACACGAACCGGAATCGGGCTGCGGACAAAAGGACTGCAGAATGCCCGTTATGCTAGTGCATACCCGCTGGGCTTGGGGTGAATCCCTTTGCCGCCATCCATGAAAATTTTACGGTCAGGCCGCCAGCAGCCGCGCCGCCGCCATGCCGCTGCGCACCGCGCCTTCCAGCGTGGCAGGGTAGTCACCTGCCACATAATCCCCGGCCAGTGCCAGTCCGGCGGGCATGCCGGTATTGTCGGGCCGCTGCAGGCCGGGTGTGCAGGCGAAGGTGGCGCGCTTTTCGGTGATGACGCGGCTCCAGCCGGGCGTGGCCAGGGCCGCGTCGCCGAAGTCGCTGGCCAGTTGGCGTGTGATGCCTGCAGTCAGTGCCGCGTGGCCCTCGGCGATGGCCTGGCCGGCAGCGCTGACGACGACGGCCAGCAAGCCTGCCTCACCGCCCAGTTGTCCGCGATCAAAGACGAACTGGCCCCAGGCCTGGCGCTGCGGATCATCGGCCAGCGCCAGGAACGGGGCGGACAGGCGCACGCCAGACGGGTATTGCAGGTAGCAGGTGGTGATCGGTTCGTGTTCCAGTGCTTGCAGGAGCGCCGTGTCATGCAGACCATCCAGCAACTGGGCGACGGCGTCGGGGCCGGTGGCCAGCACCACCCCGGCGAATTCGCCCAGGCTTTCAGCGGCGCGGTCTTCCAGCCGCCAGCTGCCCTCGTCATTGCCCGGCAGCAGGCGTGCCACGGCCACGCCTGCCTGCACCAGACCGCCGCGCTTGCCCAGATAGGCCGCCGCCGCATTGGGTAGCAATGCGCTCAGGTCAACGCGGGGGATCAGCATGTCGGAGGCGGCGCGGCGCGCGCCCAGGCTGTCACGCAGCACGTTCAGGAAGACTTGCGCCGAAGCCCGTTCCGGCGCGGTATTGAGCGCGGCGATGCACAGCGGACGCCACATCAGCCGGATCAGGCGCGCGGTCTGCTCATAACGTTCCAGCAGCTCGGCCACGCTGCAATCCTGATGCAGCTGCCAGCCCATCCAGCGCGCCGTGGTGGAAAAGCGCGCCAGCGCCATCTTGTCTTCATGCGCCAGCCCTTTGGCCCGCAGCAGCGCCACGGCCACATGCCAGGGGGCCGGCAGGCGGGGTGCCACGAAATCCATGCCCTCGGCCCCCGTGGCCAGCGGATAGCGCATCTGCAAGGGCAGGCGCAGCAAGGCGCTGGCCGGATCGACGCCGACCTGCTTCATCAGCGCCAATGTCGAGCGATAGGCCCCCAGCAGGATGTGCTGGCCATTGTCGAGCGTGCGCTCGTCCAGTTCTACCCGGCGCGCGCGGCCGCCCAGCGTACGGGCAGCTTCGAACAGGCTCACGCGATGGCCGCCGGCGGCCAGCGCCACGGCAGCAGCGCACCCGGCCCAGCCGGCACCGATGACGGCGTAGTGACGCGGGGCGTTCATCGGGAAAACACCTGTTCAGCCGAAGACATAGGTCTTCCAGGCCAGCCAGAGCTTGCGGATGGGGGTGAGCGAGATGCGCTGGTTGAGCACGTGGTAGCCGTCGCGCGTGATCTCGTCCAGCAGGGTGCGATAGATGGCGGCCATCATCAGGCCGGGGCGCTGGGCGCGGCGGTCCTCTTTGGGCAGCAGGGCGAAGGCTTCGTCATAGACCGCCTGGGCGCGCTCGACCTGGAACTTCATCAGTGCCTCGAAGCGCTCGCTGTGGCGGGCGTTGAGGATGTCGGCGGCGGTGACGTTGAATTGCTGCAATTCATTGACGGGCAGGTAGATGCGGCCCTTGCGGCCATCCTCGCCGACATCGCGGATGATGTTGGTGAGCTGGAAGGCCAGCCCCAGCTTTTCGGCAAAGAGCAGGGTGCCGGGCTGGGTATGGCCGAAGATGCTGGCCGAGAGCACCCCGACCACCCCGGCCACGTGCCAGCAGTAGCGCTGCAGGCCGGGATAGTCGAGGTAGCGGGTCTGGTCCAGGTCCATTTCCATGCCATCGATGATGGCTTGCAGGTGTTCTCCCTTGAGCTGGTAGGTCGCCACGTGCGGATGCAGGGCCTTGGTGACCGGGTGCGTGGGCTGGCCTTCGAGCATGGCGGCGATTTCCTTGCGCCACCACATGAGCTTGGTGCGGGCCACCATGGCGTCTTCGATTTCGTCGACGGTATCGTCGACCTCGCGGCAAAAGGCGTACAGCGCCGTGATCGCCAGCCGGCGCTGCGGCGGCAGGAACAGGAAGCTGTAATAAAAACTGGAACCGCTGGCGGCGGCCTTCTGCTGGCAGTATTCGTCTGGAGACATGGATGCGTGGCGGGCGGTTGAAGCATGGGGCAGGTAGCCTGACGGCCCCCTGCGGCAAAGGCGCTATGCTAGCCGAGTGCGCCCGGCAGGGCAAATGCCGGCTGCCGTTGACCCGGCGTTGAAACGGGGCCTGAAACCCGTCTATTGCGGCCCCCGGCGTTGTCCATTAAGCTCGGGTCAAGCGCATTCCGGAAAAACAAATTCACATGACATCAAATCCGGATGAATTCTGCCGTTAATCTAACCAGACGTGGCGCTGCAGTGGTCAACCCCGCTTGCAGCGCGGCACATCGGCAACCCCGGCCATCGACGATGGCCCCCTGGAGGCTGGAGACAATATGGACAGACTGGAAATCTTTCGCAACATCGCCTCGCAGGCTGGTCGCGGCGAGCTGGTGTTCCCGGCCAACGTCAGCGCTTCGCTGAAGCTGCAAAAGGCCCTGGCCGACCCGGAATGCCACCTGGAGCTGGCCGCCAAGCTGGTGATGGCCGAGCCGCTGGTGTCGGCGCGTACCGTGGCCATTGCCAATTCGGCGGCCTACAACCGTTCCGGCGGCGAGATCAACAACGTGCGGGCGGCCGTGATGCGGCTGGGCTTCCGCACCCTCAACACCATCACCACCTCGGTGATCGTGCGCCAGCTGGGGCGGACCATCAACAATCCCGGCATGCGCATCAAGTCGGCCCAGCTGTGGGAGCACTGCGCCCACGTGGCGGCCACCGCCTATGTGCTGACCTCCAAGCTGACCAAGGCCGATCCGGAGACGGCGATGTTTGCCGGCATCGTGCATGAAGTGGGTGGCTTCTACCTGCTTTCGCGCACGGATGACTTCCCCGGGCTGCTCGACGGCGGCACCGAGGACTGGATGGAATACGGGGAGAAGATGATCGGCCGCGCCGTGCTCAAGAAGTTGGGCGTGCCGCAGCCGGTGGTCGATGCCATCGAATCCCTGTGGCACGGCGTGCGGGTGCTGCCGCCGCAGACCATCGGCGACGTGCTGCTGCTGGCCAAGGAACTGTCGCCGGTGCCCTCGCCGCTGCAACGCACCGTGGTGGCCGAAGCCGGCATCGGTGGCGAGAACCTGGTGGATGATTACATCGGGGACCGTTCGCTGCGCGAGATGCTGGATGATTCCGAAGAGCAGATCCGCACCCTGACCGCTGCCTTGCTGGTCTGAACCAGTACGCGACCGCTTCTTCTTGAAGCCCTGCCTGGCCAATGTGCCGGGCGGGGCTTTTTCATTCCGGCTGCGGTTTATCGGGTCAGGCCGCGCCAGCCGATGATAAGCCAGTCCGGCTTGCCCAGCTTGGGGCGCTGGCGGAAGACATCGCCTTGCACCGCCTCGATGCGCTCCAGGATGCGCAGTGCGCCTTGTACCACCATGCGCAGTTCCAGTCCGATACGGCCCGGCAGGCGGCGCGCCAGCGGGGCACCGGAAAGCATCAGTTCCCGCGCCCGCGTGACCTCGAACTGCATCAGTTGCTGCCAGCGCTGGTCGCTGCGGGCTTGGGCGATGTCGTTTTCATTGATTTCGAAGCGCTCCAGGTCCTCGAGTGGCAGGTAGATGCGCGTCTTTTCCCAGTCAATGGCGACGTCTTGCCAGAAGTTGATGAGCTGCAAGGCGCTGCAGATGGCATCCGAATCCTGGAGATTTTCTTCATTTGCCTCACCGTACAGGTGAAGCATCAGGCTTCCTACCGGGTTCGCAGACCGGCGGCAGTAGTCCAGCAGGTCCGTATAGCGGGGGTAACGGGTGGTCACCACATCCTGGCGGAAGGCTGAGAGCAGGTCGCGGAAGGGTTGCAACGGCAGGGCATGGTCGACGATGGTCTGCTGCAGCCGCTTGAAGATCGGATGGGTGCAGGGCAACTGCTGCTGGATCAGGTCGAGCTGCGCGTCGTAGGCATGCAGCGCGGCCAGCCGCTCTTCGGGCCGGGCGTCGCCTTCATCGGCGATGTCGTCGGCGCTGCGGGCGAAGGCATAGATGGCGGTGACGGCCGGGCGCAGGCGCGCCGGCAGCAGCAGCGAGGCAACGGGGAAGTTCTCGTAGTGATCGACGGCCATGGGGCGCGCGACTCAGTCGAACTTGTCCTTGAGCAGCGCCTCGATGGTGGCGATGCGGGTTTCGACCGTCTCCAGCAGGGCCTTGGGCATGGTGCCACCGGCATTCAACTGCGCGGCCAGCGAGCGGGCGATGCCCATGGCGCCTTCGGTGAACTGCTTGCCATCCTTGGACAGCACGGCCGCTGCCGTGAAGAGGGTGGAGAACAGGATCTGGTCAGCGGTATTGTTCTCGATGAACTTGTTGAGCAAGGCGTTGTGGCTTTGCTTGAGTGCGTCGAATTCTTCCTGGGTGGGCATGGCGGGTCCTCGCTGGATGGCGCGGCTGGTGCAGGAAAGGTTCGCGCACCAGCCAGCAAAGGCGCGGATTGTAGCAGTTCAGCACGCCGCTGCGCGCAGGCGGTGTGCAATCGGCCCCGGGGCACGTGGATCGTGAAAAAAAAGCCGGGAAATGAAGTTTTCTCCGGGAGCCCCTTGCCGCCGCCCGCCGGGGGCAGCAGCCTACAGAGCTGGTGAAGCAATTTGCAAAAAAACGGAAGCCGGCAGCGAGGTCTGATTCGCTACCGGCTTGCCTGGGGCCTGCCGTTCAATGCGCAATGGCCCCAATCGGTCCCTCCATCAATGGCTGACCGCCAGCAAGACCTTGCCGTCGCCTCCTTGTGCCTGCGCCCAGGTAGTCTGGGTCGCTGCCGGCGGAGCGAAGCTGGCCATGGCTTGCACGAGCTTCTCGACATCAGTGTCCAGCAAGGATTTGCCGTCGGCGGTCTTGATGCGCTCGATGTGGTTGTCGGTCGTCCCGGCAGCGCCGGCATACCAGTCCTTCACCGTCACCTGGTCGGTCGTGCCCAGCACCTTGATGCGCAGGTCCTGGCCGGTCTTGCTGAACCACAGGTTGTCCTGCCGGGCGTCGGTGAAGCTGAGCGTGTCGACATTGCCCTTGGTGGCATCGTGGTCGTAAACCGCATCCTGGCCGTCGCCCTTGGCGAAGCGATAGCTGTCGTTGCCAGCCCCGCCGATGAGCAGGTCATTGCCCTTGCCGCCTGTGAGGACATTGTCGCCGCCGTTGCCGGCCAGGATGTTGTCAAGGCCGTTGCCGGTGGCATTCACGTTCTGCCCAAAGAGCTTGACCGCCTGGTCGGTGGTCAGGGTGTCGGCCGAGGTGACATCGGTGGCGTAGCGCAATTGCCGCAGCGTGACGTAACGGCTCATGTCGTCCGCTCTGCCGCGTCCGGAGTCGGCAATGAAGAAGCCGGCAATCTGCTCGGTATCGACGGCGTAGGCCACCCCGGTAACCGTGATGCAGTGGTTGCTGCGGTTGTTGCTGGCCATGGGCATGTCCCAGAGCCGGCTGGCATTGACGCTCAGGCCGACCGCCTTGCCCTCCTTGATGCTCCGGGCGACTGCCATTTCATCGAAACCATGCGTGATGGTAGCGTCAATACCGAAATCCTTGAGCAGGGCTTGCTGGCCCTCCGTGTAGGTGCCGCCCCGGTGCTCTGGCAAGGGGGCGATGACGTCGCAGAGCATTTCGTCGATGGCGCGGGTGACCACTTCCTTTTCCGTGAGCGGCCGACCGGCCAGCACGCTCATGTTGGCCACGACCGTCTCGCCGCAGGTACCCAGGAAATCGGGGACGGCATCGCCCTGCGCGTAGTCCAGCTGGTAGGACTTCGGCATGCCGTACACCAGCACGTTGACGCCATTGATCACCGCGCTCTGCGGCTTGGTGGCATCGATCAGGACCAGGTTCTCGACATTGTCGGCAAGCGTGGTGCTGGCCGTCGCATAGACCGTATCGATGCCTTCGCCCGCCTTCTCGACCACGCGGTCGCCGCTGTTGTCGACGTAATAGCTGTCGTCGCCCTTGCCGCCGGTCATGGTGTCGGCACCGCCCAGGCCATCGAGGATGTTGTTGCGGTCGTTGCCGGTGAGCCGGTTGTTCTGCGCATTGCCGGTGGCATCGAGGTTGTCGGCTTCCAGTGCCAGGTCCTGTTTGTCGCTGGCCAGGGCGATGTGCTTCCTGACCTTGACGCCGGGCAGTTTGTGTTGCGAGCCTTCGTCGTCGCCGAACGGGGCGGGGGCGGTGAAGCTGTCCAGGTAGTGCGCTGCCAGTGCATTGCCGCCGGATGCAGCAGGCTTTGCCGGTGCGGTCAGCCCGGTCTGGGGGGGCAGTTTGCCATCGGCTGCGGCTTGATCCAGGGCGGTGCCGGCCCCGCCATTGGCCCTGTTGAAGGGCTTGATGGCGTCATTGGTGGTGATGGTGACGGAGCCGCTGGCGTTGGTGCAATCGCGCAACGTCTGCAAACTGACGTAGCGGCAGGTGTCGGTATCGCGCCCCCGGCCGGAATCGGTGATGTAGAAACCGTCCACCGCGCCGGTTTGCGCGCCGTAGCCCACGCCGATGATGGCGATCATGTGATCGGTCATGCCGACGTTTTCCGGAATGTTCTTGGCCCAGAGGTTGCTGCCATTGACCGTGACGATGACGCCTTTGCCCGCGAGGATGTCGCGTGCCACAGCGTTTTCGTCGAAACCCTGAGTCAATGTCGAGGTCAGGCCAAATTCCTTGAGCAGGATCAGTTCGTTTTCCGCACTGATGGTGCCGCGCTTGGTGGTGGATTTGCTGGTGGTATCGCACAGTTTTTCGGCGATGGCCTTGTTGACGACGTCCTTTTCCGTTACGGACATGCCGGCGATGGTGGCCAGGTTGGCGATGCAGACCTCGCCCGACGTCCCTTCATAGCGGGCGACCGCATCCCCCTGGTGGTAGTCGAGATCATGGGAGAAGGCAAAGGGATTGCCATAAGTCAGCACATCCGGGCCGGTGATGAGCTTGTGTTGCGGTTTGGCCGGGTCGGCCATCCTGGGATCCTCGGGCAGCGCCAGCTTCTTGATCGGATCGACAGTATAGAAACCCGAGCAACCGGACTGGAAGTGCGCGGCCTTGTCCAGTTCGCTCAGTGAAACGTAGCGTGCGGCATCGCCGGACCGTCCGCGTCCCGAGTCGACAATATAGAAGCCTTGCAGGGCACCGGTGTCGGCCGCATAGACGGCGCCGGTCAGGTTGATCATGTGATTGACGTTGATCAGTTCCAGCAAATTCTTGTCCAGATCGGCACCCCACAGCTCATAGCCGTTCACGCCCATGAGCACACCTCTGCCCTCCTTGATGAGGGCGGCCAGTTTGTTGGGATCGTAATCCGTGATGGCCTCGACGGGCATGCCAAAGCTTTCCAGCTGCAGGCGTTGCAGCCCGGCGACGGTACCACCGCGCTGGCCGGGATTGGAGCTGACGGTGTCACACCAGCCGTTGTCGATGGCTCTCTGGACGACGTCCTTTTCGGTCACATCCCGACCGGCGATCATGAGCAGGTTGGCGATGCTGGTTTCCGAGCAGGTACCCATGTAGCCCGGGACGGCATCGCCCTGGGCATAGTCCAGGTCTACATAGGACTTCGGGTTGCCGTAGACCAGCACGTCCTTGCCGTCGATCTTGTCGCGCTGGGCTGGCATGGTCGTGGGGACTGGCAGTTTTTCCGGGGTGGTCGGCTTGAGGTTGGCGGGCGCTGGTATCTGCAGGGCGGCTGGTGCCGGCGCAGCGGGGGCAGGCTTGCTGCCGACGGCTGCAGGAGGGTTGGCATGGGCGCTGGGTGGGATCACCACCGGCGGCGGCGAAACCGGGGCCAATGTTGGGGTAACGGCAGGTTTGGCGGGGCTGACCGGCTTGTCGAGGCTGATGGACTTGTCAGGAGTCACGGGCTTTTGGAGGCTGGCGGGCGCGTCGACGCTGACGGGCTTGTTGCTTGCGGGCTTGCTGGTGATGGGTGGCGGTGCGATATCCGGTTTGACGTTGACCGGCGTTTGGATGGGCGACGGCTTGGCTGCTGCCGGTTTGGTGGGGCTGGCCAAGGGCGGCGCGACGACGGGCTTGCTCGCAATGGCTGGCTGCTTGGTGGCCGGTGGTGTGGCGGCGGTCTTTTCCGGTGGATCGAAGAGCTTGATGTCGGGAGAGATCGGCGCAAAGATGATTTTGGTGACGCTGCCGGTCTTGATCTGGACGAAGCGCTTGTCGATACGGGTGATGACCGGATGCGAAAGCGACGATGCTGCCTTGGGTTGATCCTGCGAGGTGGTGGTTGACACGGGTTCCCTTTCAATTACGCCGGTAAAGGCGAAGGCGTTCGGGGAGAGTCTGCGCATGCTGCGTCTTTCCCCGGGGACGTGTTGCCTGCCATGCCGCCTGGCCCTGACGCTGGCCGGAAGGTGCCAGCGCCGGGCTGGCACGGTGCAGCAAGCTTGCTATATGAATTTTGTTGTCCCGGGGCGATTCAATCGGATTGAAATGCTTCGGTAAATCGCACAAAAGTGCCATTGGCCGGTTGACAAGAGCTGGCTGGAACGGAAATGCCAACGTGAGGGGACTGATGGTCGTTCAAAGCGGTGGCAGTGAGGACTGGAAGAGGGGGAGGCGGGGAGGGGGCATGATATTTTTTTCATGCCGGTGCGGCCTGTGCCGGATGTGCGGCTTAGCGGTCTGTTGCTTGCATTTCATGCTCAGCAGCCAACGCCAGGAACGCCGAGCGTGACATCCTGCGCGCCTGTGCCACCGCGTCAATACGTGCCAGCAGGCCCTGGGGCAAGCTCACATTGAGCCGCACGGCCTTGGTATTGACGCGCGACAGGTCGATCTCCACCAGCATCCAGTAGCCGCCCTGGAATTGCTCATCGCCGGCCCAGTCTTCGGGGGCGCTCGGATGAGCGATCTGCGTCAGGAAATGCCAGTGGTCGCCAGCATGATCGACGAGCTGCGAAGGGAGTATGGCCTGCTTCCGGTGGATCGCCAGATACGACGGTCGCTCCGGGGAGAGTCGGTCTTTTACGCTCAGGAGAATGGCTTGCACATTGGAACTCCACAGAAGCGTGGGACCGTTGAGATCTACTGGGACGACCGTGGAATTAGCCAGGAGCGTGAGATTGTGCTGCCTCCCGTCTACATCGAAATCGTCATCGAATCGAGCAGCAAAGAGCTGTGCGTCATGAATCGGTGGCCTGACAAGCAGCAGTCGCCGGCATCGACCGGCAACAACAGTGATAAGTGAGGAAAAACTATGCTGGTAGCAATTGAGGCAAATAAGGGGGCGATTTTTCGTGATGTCGGCCACGCACTACATACTGCGTTCCTGGTGATCTCGAATGAGCCGCGTCAAGGATGTGTGACGCGTTCCATGCTGCTGCAGATGATGACGACCATTGATCTTGAAGCGCCGGGGCGCCAGTTGACTCCTGGGCAAGCAGAATGGTTCTCGGAATTGAAGGGTTCGCCGTCAGGTAGCATCGATTTCTCCGGGCTAACTGACGATGAGATACGTGCGCAGTGCGCGATGATCGTGGCCTCTGTGAATCACCACCTGCCTAGGATTGAGGCGATGGTTGTGCGTGCACGTTTTGGTTCGACGGAATATGAAGATGTGCATGGCGTTCGACGGTACGCTTTCTCGCATGAACGAGCTGCAGCGATAAGGGAGCTCTCTGACTGGCTGCGTCCGGTTCTGCAGAACGTGCCGGCCATGGCAGTAGATGGATTACTTGCGCGTCAGTTTGCGAATCACGTGAAGACCAAAGTTTCAGTACGTGACCTCGCGGCGGCCTTTGGGTGTTCGAAGTCCACATATCATCGGGCGAGCGCAGTAGTGCGCAATCATGTTCGCCAGCTAGAAGCAGCGGCGCATCAGCGACTGACGCGTCACTTTGTTGAGCAAGGGATTATCCCGTTGCCCAAGGAGTTATCCACTATCGAAAAAAACCGTTGACGTATTTGGGACAGTTAAATTATATTTTCGCCAAACTCGACGCATTTACGTTCAAAGCCCTGAAAAAGAAATTTTTCGGGGTTTTTTTGTTGCCCCGCTATGTTGGTGAAGGCATTATCTGCTCTTCAACCACTTAGGAGGGGATATGTACGACTTGGGTGAAATCCAGAGTGCTCTTCGACAGCGTGAGCGTATTGATGCTCACGCTGCAGTGTTGAAGGAGATTTTTTCGGTGGTGGCGGATGATCCGTGGGCTGCAGCTGTCGGATTCTCTCGGGTGGGTGAAGACCATGACTTTGATCTCTCTGGTGTCTTCGGAACGATTCGTGCCGAGTTTGAGTTTGGCAAGGCAAACATAGATGGGGTGGAACGATACGCTGGGCGATATGACTTTCGGCTATTGGGGCGCGGTGAAGCGTCCAAGCATCTTTGGTCCGTCGTAATCTCGAATGTCGGTGAGTTGATTGGTGTTGAGCGTATGCCTCCGCTTGGAGAGGTAGGCAGAGAAACGTACCCCGCAGCAAAGAGACATCTACTCTGTTTCGTACTGCAGCACTGGGTTCAAGAGCTAGTTCGGTTTGAGTAAATAAAGATTATTCTCAATGCCTCGCATTCGCGGGGCATTTTTTTCTGAATTGCAAATGTAGTGCAAACATCGTTAGTAACTTCTTCTTCCGATTTTGAAGGCTGGATCGGAAGCTTCGCCGCGCATCGTCGCGGCTTTTTTATTTGATGTTGTAAACGCATGGCGGTCGATTACAAGCGGTTGTACGGCACGAAGCAGTGGTTTCGCTTACGTCACCACCAGTTGCAAAAGGAGCCGCTATGTCGCTTCTGCTTAGAGCAGAAGCGCGTGACCGCCGCGACCATCGTTGACCACATCGAGCCACACCGTGGCGATGAAGCGAAGTTTTACGATCCCGAGAACTTGCAGTCTTTGTGTAAGCCATGCCATGACTCAATCAAGCAGCAGATGGAGAAGAGCGGCGTCATGCGCGGCTGCGATGAATCTGGTTTGCCTCTGGATCGTAACCATCACTGGAACCGCAAATGAATTTCGCCACCCATCCGGGCAACAAAGGCGCATTAGGTGCGCCGTCACGCTGGACGTTGCTGAAGGCTAGGGCAACCACCGGGAAGGCGCGCCCCGCCTGGGGTTGCTCCCTTTGTTCCTAAATATTGCATTTTCACAACAAAAGCAGGCGGGGGCCGGTCGAAAGTTCCGGCCGCGCCTCTTCCACACCGCTCGCCTCCCGTTTTTTTTCAGAGCGGGAAATATGGGAGGGGGGTATCTCGACATAGGAGGTCAGCATGGCTGGCAATTCGAACTCTGGCCGCAAGCCGATGCCAGCAGCACTGCATCTGATTGGCGGCAATCGTAGTAAAAAAAGCGCGGCTGAACTGGCTGGCGCGGGCCGCCCCGTCGTTGCGCCGGCTGCGCCGCCCGAGTGTCCCGCGTTCCTCTCAGAGGATGCGCGCGAAGAATGGAATCGAATCGTCGCGGACCTGCTAGTGATGGGGCTGCTGTCCCGTGTCGACCGGGCCGAACTGGCGGTGTACTGCCAGGCTTGGGGCGACTGGAAGCGCGCCCGCGAGAAGATCACCGAGCTGGGTGAGCAAGGTTTTTCCGAGATGACGCCCAGCGGTTACAAGCAAATGTCTGTTTGGATGCAGATCTCGAACCGCGCCGAGGATCGGATGCGGACCGCCGGCGCATCGTTCGGCCTGAACCCATCGGCGCGCATGCGCCTGAACGTCAACGCTCCTCAAGGGGAGCTCTTCCCCAATGAGCCCAAGGAAACCGCGAACAAGTTCTTCAGCGACTGATCGAGCGACCGCCTACGCGCGTGCTGTTGTTAAAGGCACGCTGGTGGCCGGTCCCGACGTGCGCAATGCCTGCAAGAGGCACTTGCGTGACCTGAAGGAAGGGAAGAAGCGTGGCCTGCGCTGGGATCTGGAGGCGGCCAATCACGCCATCGCCTTCTTCGAGGAGGTGCTCTGCCTGAATGGTGGCGTCTTCGAGGGAAGCCCGTTCCTGCTGATCGGCTGGCAATGCTTTGTGGTGGGTAGCCTGTTTGGCTGGATGGGGCCGGATGGTCTGCGCCGCTTTCGCGTGGCCTATATTGAGACGGCCAAGGGCAGCGGCAAGTCACCGCTAGCGGCGGGCGTCGGTCTCTTCGGCCTGACTGCCGACCGGGAGCAGCGCGCCGAGGTGTACGCGGCGGCGACCAAGAAAGAGCAGGCGCAGATCCTGTTCCGGGACGCGATTGCGATGTACGAGCAGTCGCCCCAGCTTGCGGCACGGCTGGTGACGTCGGGAAGCAAAGGGAAGGAATTCAACCTGGCGTACCACGCCACGTCCAGTTTCTTCCGCACCATCAGCGCGGACGACGGACAGTCCGGCCCACGGCCACACATGGCCCTGATCGATGAAGTGCATGAGCACAAGTCGCCGCTGGTGATCGAGATGATGCGCGCCGGCACGAAGAGCCGGAAGCAGGCGCTGATCTTCATGATCACCAATTCCGGTACCGACAAGCGGTCGGTCTGCTGGAGCTATCACGAATACGGCTGCAAGGTCTCGGCGGGAACGGAAGAGAACGACAGTCTGTTCGCCTTCATTTGCTCGCTCGATCCTGGCGACGATCCGTTCCAGGATGAGAGCTGCTGGGAAAAGGCAAATCCGAGTCTATCGGTGGGCATCCCTGGCTTGAAATACCTGCGCGAGCAGGTGACTGATGCGCGCGGCATGCCCTCGAAAGAGGCCATTGTCCGTCGCCTCAACTTCTGCCAGTGGACCGAGGCTGATAGTCCCTGGATCTCGGCTGATGTGTGGTTCGCCTGCCAAGACGAAGAGAAGCTTCCGCTGGAAGCATACTACGGCCGGGCCGGCGTGGCCGGCCTCGACTTGTCCAGCACGCAGGACTTGACTGCACTCGTGCTGGCGCTGGACCCCACGCCGGAAGATCCGGTCACTCGGATCATTCCGTATTTCTGGTTGCCGGGTGATGGGCTGCACGTGAAAGCCGAGAAGGATCGGGTGCCTTATCTGGTGTGGCGCGATGCCGGTTACCTGGAAGCGTTGCCCGGTCGGGCGGTGGACCGTCTCGCGGTGCTTAATCGGGCCGCTGCACTGACAGCATCATTCGACTTGCGGGCGATCCATTGCGATCGCTGGCGCTTGGAAGACTTCCAGCATCTGATCAACCGAGAAGGGGTGGCATTGCCACCCCTTCTGCCGTTTGGGCAGGGCTTCAAGGACATGGCACCGGCCATCGATGAGTTCGAACGGATGTTGCTCGATCAGCGCCTGCGCCATGACGGCAATCCCGTGATGACCTGGTGCGCGGCGAATGCGGTTCTGCTGACCGATCCAGCGGGCAATCGAAAGATCGCAAAGGAGAGGGCGACGGGCCGTGTCGATGGCATGGTCGCGGCGGTCATGGCGGTTGGCGGGACGCTCGGAGAACCCGAGGACTCCGGCGACCTGGACGACTTTTTGAAGAATCCGATCATTGCATGAAAACAGATAAGCAAACTTGGCCACGCCGCATGAAGTCGGCGGTGGCCGGCGCGGTCTCTGGCTGGCTTGGTCGAGAGATCCAGTTGACGGATGGCGACTTCTTGCGCGGCTGGTTGGGCAACAACTTCTCAGGTCAGCGCGTGACGGTGAACTCTACGCTGCAGCTGAGCACGGCAATGGCATGCGTTCGCCTGCTGTCCGAGGTGATCTCGACGCTGCCCTTCGGCCTGTATGAGAAGGACAAGAACGGCACGCCCATCGCAGCCAGTGATCATCAGCTGTATTACCTGATCCATACCCAGCCGAATGCCGATATGACCGCCTCGACGTTTTGGCAGGTGTTCATGGCGAGCATGTTGCTACACGGGGTGGCCAGGGTCGAGAAGCGGATGGCAGGGCGCACGATCACCTCGCTGATTCCACTGGTCCCGGAGTGCATCTCGCGGCGGCGGATTGCGCCGGGCGTCTACGAGTGGCACTACAACGACCCGATTCTCGGAACGTCGCGCGTCATCGCCCCGGCCAATCAGTGGGAGGTGCCGGCGTTCACCTTGAATGGCGTCGACGGCCTGTCGCCGATTGCCTTCGGTACCAACGTATTCGGTGCCGCACTGGCCGCCGACAAGGCAAGCGCCGAGACATTCACCAATGGGCTCAAGTCGCCGGGCCTGGTGATGATGGATTCGGTGCTGAAGCCCGACCAGCGGGAAGACATCCGCCAGCACGTGGACAAGGTGCAGAAGACCGGCAGCGTCATGGTGATGGAGAAGGGTGCCGGGTTCCAGCAGCTGCAGATGAACCCGCAGGACGCTGAGTTGCTGTCCACCCGCAAATTCAACATCGAGGAGATCTGCCGTTGGTATCGCGTCGACCCCTCGCTGGTCGGTCACGGTGGGAAGGACAGCAACTGGGGCACTGGCCTGGAAGAGAAGATGACCTGGTTAGTGACGCTGGCGATGCGGCCATGGGCGGTCAAGCTGGAGCAGGCCATTCGCAAGGATCTGCTCCGGCCGGAGGAGAAGCGCCGCTACTACGCGGAAATCTCCCTGGAAGGCCTGCTGCGCGGTGACAGCAAGGCACGAGCCGCCTTCTACAGCCAGATGGTGCAGAACGGGATCATGACCCGCGACGAGTGCCGGCGACTTGAGAACCTGCCGGTCCATGGTGGCCAGGCCGATGCACTGACCGTGCAATCGAATCTTCTTCCTATCGACCAGCTGGGTCTGGGTGCCGATGGCGCTACCCAAGTTCGCCAGGCGCTCAACGCCTGGCTTTCACAAGACAAGGTGACAGAACAATGAGCTTCAAGACTATGGCGCGCAAGCGCGTTCCCTTCATTGCGGACGAAGTGAAGGACGACGGCACCTTCAGTGGCTATGCCTCGATCTTCGGCAATGTGGATCTCGGCCGAGACATCGTGCTGCCCGGTGCTTTCACTAAGAGCCTCGCAAGGCTGAAAGCCTCGGGCGATCCGCTGCCCCTGTTGTGGCAGCACGATGAGACGCAGCCCATCGGCGGCTATGACGAGCTGGAGGAGGATGAACGCGGCCTGCGCGTGAAGGGCTTCCTGCTGAAGGACGATATCCCTCTGGCCGCGCAGGCCCATTCCCTGATGAAGCGCCGTATCGTCAAAGGCCTGTCCATCGGCTACTACGTCCTGGACGACAGCTGGAACGAGAAGGAGCGTACCCGCTCGCTGAAGGAGCTTGACCTCCTGGAGGTGAGCGCGGTGACCTTCCCCATGAATACCGAGGCGCTGATCGATAGCGTGAAGTCCCGCCTGCATGGCGGGAAGCTGCCGAGCCTCCCCGAATTCGAGGGCATCTTGCGTGAGGCAGGGTTCTCGAAGAGTCAGGCCACGATTGTCGCCAGTCGTGGCCTGAAAACCCTGCTTGACCGGAGTGAGTCCGGTGGCACCGACGGCGGCATCCTGGCTTCGCTGCAAGCCTTCAATATCAATCCATGAGGAAAACTATGAATCAAGTTCGCGCAATCTACGCGGCGATCTCCAAGAAGATGGCCGCAGCAATCACCTATACCGGCGAGTTCCTGCACGCCTATCTGTTCATCTACATGGTGCGCACCGGTGGCATTCTGTTCGAAGGCGACCCCGAACCGATCATGAAGGAACTCAAGCGCATCGGCGATCAGGTGAAGGAAGTGGGCGAGAAGGCGCTGAAGGAAGCCGAGAAGGCCGGCCAGGTGTCGCAGGACACGAAGAAGGCGGCTGACGAGCTGCTCCTCAAGCAGGGCGAGCTGCAGGCCCGACTGCAGGAAGTCGAGCAGAAGCTCGATAAGCACACCACTGGCCCGGCATCGGTCGAATTCAAGTCCATCGGCGGCCAGGTGGTCGAGTCCGATGAACTGAAGGAATACGTCAAGGAAGGCAACTTCAAGAAGAGCATCACCATCCAGGTGAAGGCCGTCACCAGCGCTGCCAACAGTGTCGGTGCTGCCGTGGCGCCAGATCGCCTGGCGGGCATCGTGACCCTGCCGCAACAGCGCCTCACCGTGCGCGATCTGCTATCGCCTGGCCGTACTTCCTCGAACCTGATCCAGTACATCAAGGAAACCGGCTTCGTGAACAATGCGGCGATGGTCGCCGAGGGTACGAAGAAGCCCGAGTCGAGCATCACCATGACCGAGGCACAATCGGTGGTGGCCAAGATTGCCCACTTCATCAAGGCCTCGTCGGAAATCATGAACGACTTCCCGGCGCTGCAGTCGATCATCGATACGCGCCTGCGCTATGGCCTGGCGTTGATCGAAGAAGCCCAGCTGCTGAAGGGCTCCGGCGTGGGCAACAACCTGAACGGCATCTATACCCAGGCCAGCCAGTACGCCGCGCCCATCGTGATCAACAATCCCACGCGCATCGATGTGCTGCGCCTGGCGCTGCTGCAGGCCGAGCTGGCGGAATACCCGTCCACTGGCATCGTGCTGAACCCGGCCGACTGGACCGCCATCGAACTGCAGAAGGACTCCACGGGTGCCTACATCTTCGCCAATCCGCAGTCCACGGCGCAGCCTGGTCTGTGGGGCCGCCCGGTGGTCACGACCAAGTCCATGACCGTCGACGAGTTCCTGGTCGGTGCCTTCAAGATGGGGGCGCAGATCTTCGACCGCGAGCAGGCCAGCGTCACCATCGCCACGCAGAACGAAGACGACTTCGTGAAGAACCTGGTCACGATCCTGGCCGAAGAGCGCCTGGCGCTGGCGGACTATCGTCCGGAAGCCTTCGTGAAGGGTGACCTGACGCCGGTTGCCTGATCGCTGCTGATCTATCGCTCAACGTAAGGCCGGTGCCGTCAGGTGCCGGCTTAGGAGAATTCAATGGATGTGAAAGTTATTGCGCGTCAGTCGCTCATGCATGGCCGCCTCGATCTGCGTAAGGGGCAGGAGGCCACCATTCCCGAAGCCGTGGCGGCCGAGCTGGAGCGTGCATCGCTGGTGAAGCGCGTGGCCAGCGAGCCCGTTGCAGCGGCTGGCCGAGGTGGCGGGCCTGGCCTCGGGACAGATCGCCGCCATGGGGGCCACGCTGGCGGGTGTCGGCATCCAGGAGGATGTGGCGGCCACGGGCATGAAGAACTTCTTCCTGACCTTGACGGCCGGGGCCTCGGCTACTAAGCAACAGCAGCAGACCTTCAAGGCCTTGCGGCTCGATGCCAAGAAGCTGGCCGTCGACATGCAGAAGGACGCCCAGGGAACGATGCTGCGGGTGCTGACGGCGGTGAGCAAAGTCGACAAGCCGAAGCAGGCGTCCGTGCTGCAGCAGCTCTTCGGGCGAGAGTCGATTGAGGCCATTGCGCCGATGTTGACGAACCTGGACAAGCTGAAGGAGAACCTGGACAAGGTCACCGACGCCACCAAGTTCGCCAACTCCATGAATCAGGAGTATGCGGCGCGGGCAGCGACCACGGCGAACAACATCCAGCTGTTCACCAATCGGGTGATTGCGCTCGGAATTAATGTCGGCAATGTGATGCTGCCACCGCTCAATAGCCTGCTGGCGGTCGCCGGCCCGATCACTGATGGGATCGCCTCGATGGCAGCAGCCAATCCCTGGCTGATCAAAGGGCTGGTAGGGGCCGCGATTGGTTTCATCGGTCTGCGTATCGCGGTGCTGGGTGCAACGATGGCCACGAAGCTGTTCTTGGCCGTCTCGAACCTGACGCCTATCGGCATCGCCGTGCGTCTCATCGCCTTGGCGGTCGGCTTCCTGATTGCCAATTGGCGGTCGGTCGGGCCGTTCTTCAGCCAGATGTGGGATGTCGTCAAATCGGGCTTCGCTGCAGGATGGGAATTCATCAAGACGGTGTTCAGCTTCACGCCCCTGGGCATGATCATCAAGAACTGGGAGCCCATTGTCGACTGGTTCCGGAAGATGTGGGATCGCATTCGGCCCTATGTACAGCCCTTGATCGACGGCTTCAATTTCGTGTTCAGCCGCAAGGTGCCGGTCGCGGCCGGTGGCCCTGGTACTGCTTCCTCTGGTGCGCCTGGTGTTTTCCCGAGGGTGACGGCTGCGGGCGATGGCGCTGGCTCCGGCGATACACCTTCGCTCGCAGGTGGCGGCCCCGCAGGATGGCGCCAGCAGCTCATCGCTGGTGCTGGGCGTGCCGGTGCGACCGCGAACATGAAGGGTGAAATGGTGGTGCGGTTCGAAGATGCACCAGCGGGCATGCGCGCCGACAGCGGCCAGTCCAACCAGCCAGGTCTGAACATCACGCCGAAGGTCGGCTATAGAACATTGGGACGGAACTAATGAGTGATTGGAAAAAGCGGCTCAAGCCGGCCTCCTTTCGAGGCGTCCCATTCCGTGTCAATACGGAGACCTCGCCGGTCGGCCGGGATGTGGTGGTGTTCGAGTATCCAGGCAAGGATAAGCCCCGCGTGGAGGATATGGGACGCAAGACCCGGACCATCCGCTTTGTTGCCTTCGTGATCGGCCCAGCTTGCCTGGACGAGCGCGACGCCCTGCTGACCGCACTGGACAAGCCGGGCGAGGGGGAGCTCATCCACCCTTGGTACGGGCGAATGAAGGTGACGGCCACTAGCGACTGTACGGCAAGCCATAGCTGGGACGAGGGTGGCGTGGTGCGCTTCGAGCTGGTCTTTGTCGAAGCCGGTGAACTCGGTTTCCCGATCGCGACGGCCAATACCGCGCAGCAGGTGCAGACGTCTGCAAAGTCAGTCAAGGATTCTGCACTTAGCCGCTTCTCCGAAGCGATGGCGGCGGTGAACATGGCCAGGGTGAAGGTGGCGGCCATCCAGGCGAACGTGGCGGCCGTGTACGGAGCGGTCAATAACTACATCAAGCCGTTGTCTTCGCTGTTCTCTTCCACCTCTGCCATGGTCGATTCTCTGATGAACGCTCCGTCTTCCTTTGGAGCGACGGTCTTCTCGGCGCTGGCAGATCTGGAACGGCCGTTTAGCAGTTTCGGCAGTTCCAGTAGCTCGGTGTCGAGCAGCGGAGCGGCGATCACCGCGCTCGCCCAAGCCCCTGTCTCCGGTGGGCAGGATGCACAGGGTGTGCAGAGCGCCCTGGTGGGATTGATGCAGGATGCTGCGACCTATAACGGCATGCTCGATGCCGCGGCTGTTCCAATTCCGGCACCGGCTGTCACGGCAAGCACGACGCCTAGCTTGGATATGCAGGCGGCCACCGTGACGACGCCAGCAGAGGTCCCGGTTGCTGATGACATTGCGGCCGCCAGTGATGACCTGGCTGAAGCAGTGTTCCAGTACGCCCTGTATTCCCCCTTGAGCCACTATGACACGCTCGATGCAGCGCGACAGGCCGTGAATGCTCACCTCTCAGCGGTAGCGCGTGCCGGCGTCAGGCTGCGCACCGAGACGCCTGCCGCGACGGTGCCGGCGCTGGTGTTGGCCTTTCAGCATATTTGGCTGGACTGTATTCACGACGCTTGCAAAGGTTCACATGTGTTAACCGTCTTCCATTCGAGCCAAGCCCAGCCATCCGCGCTATGCTCGCCGATGTCACCCGCCTCACGGCATGGCTTAGGTCTTACGACCGCGGTACTTTATCCTCAGAGCTCCGCACCCAGCCGTTACCAGCTACGCACGTCTAAGTAGGCTACTGCTGGCAGAACAGCAGGTTCCATCACCGATGTTTTGGTGTGGAACGGTTGAATCCGCGACTTTCAGGTCGCACCTGTACATATATACAGTAAAAATGAAGAGCAATGGCCATCAGCTTCGATCACATGGACCCACATCCGCAGTCGGACGATATGGGTCTAACTGCTCCGCCCGGGCCTGGTCATGGAGCGCAGATGTGCCGGGCGCCACGCCGCGGAGTGCTGGTAACGGTGCGATGCCTCAAAGAGCGCGGGGTGAACCTCTCTGTTGTTCAGCGGCGCCAGGCAGTGCCGGTGGTCGGTGAGCTGAAGATCTCGCGGGTTCATCACAGGGCTGAATTTCAATCCATCGCGGAACTCTTAAGCTTCAATGATCAGCTGGACCCGCATCTTCGGTACTTTCCCGCTAGGCTGATGTGTCTGTTAAATCCGGAGATCCTCTGGCTTGATGAGCGGGGGATGGTCATCTATGGCATCGAGCGACTCGGCGGTGTTGACGGTCCAGCCGTTGCTTATTGGCAGACCTGGCAAATCGCATTTGGGCGAATCGACCCTGGCCCCCCTTTTTAGACTGAACCGAGCGTACCGCAGCGCGCTAAAATGGTTGACTATTTATTAATTGGGGGCGGTATGCAGGAATTGCTGTACTTGAATTTTCTGACGGGGGACGACGTTGGGTATGCCAGGCGTGCTGCAGATGCTGTGAGAGATGACCTTTTGGCTGCGGAGGTACGGCTCAACTTCCGTTACATGGAATTGCAGCGTCGCGACCAATTGGAAGAGCTGATTATCAGCGAGATCCTCCGGTGGGGAAACGCTGTGTCCAGTGACTTTTTTCTTCTTCATGTGGACGCGCATTCTGATGAAAACGCTATTTATATCGCAGGGGAGATGCTCACTTGGTCCGATTTTTGGGCGATATTGCGACCGCTAAACGTCGCTCTCGGCAATCGGTTGTTGCTTAACTTTGGTGCCTGTTCAGCCGCTTGGTCAATTACGTTTATTAACCCCTCCGACAGAGCTCCTGTCTTCGGCGTAAATGCGCCGGAAACTCCCCTCTCTGCTGAGTACTGCCGCGAAATATTCGGCACTTTTTATTCCGTGTTGTTTGTCTCTCGAAGCTATCAGCCGGCCAAGCAGGCAATGCTGACAAAGGCGGAGGAACTGGGCGTAAAATTTTTCTCCGCATTGTCAGTGACCTTTTTCTGGGCCGGGATCCGCAATTTCCTCGAAGTGCAGAATAAGGGCCGAACGAGGGTTGAGAGACAGGAGCGCCTCGTCGATAGACTTATAGAGGCTGGGTTGCCTGGGTTGAAAATGCGAAAGCTGGTTAAGGAACAGCTGCGAAGTACGGTAGAGCCACACATTCGTAAAGCCTGGCGACGTTTTGCGATGTTGGATATTTTCCCTGCTTTAGAAGAGCAACTATCCTATGCAGTCCCGGACGATCTTTTGTCCTACGTGTCGTGAGGAGCCGTCGCGCATAGCTACTGCGCAAGGACAGCCATTTTTAGGAAATATCGGCAGGAATGGCGTTAGCGAATCGGATCACTAGATTACGAACAAATCCTGCGCTGCAACCATCGATATAGACGGCTCGGCTGCTGACCTAACTAGTCGAGCCGTTGCCATTTGGAGCAGCTCTCGTACGGCGTAACTTTTGGCGTAGCTTTTTATTTAGCGTGCCGCTGGTGCTGGGTAAAAGAACCAATGCATCATCAGGACGTGGGGTTGTGCCACTCCGGAATTTCTCGTCTCCAATTTGAGAAAGGGATATCTTCAAGGTCCCAACTGTCTTTTGCGAACTCACATCTTCGTAGTTCCGCATTTGGCACTGCGGTCGTGATTTGATTCAGAAGATCTAGCGTGTCGTCGCAACCGAATGAAAGAGTTTGCGTTCCAAAATGAACCGATCTGATCGCTGTCACAGGAATCTGTTGAAGGAAAATTCCGGCGTTGGCCAGCTCCTGCCACTGGACCGCATTTGCGTCGTCAACTCGCAGATATTCGAGTTTCTTAACAATACGTACTTCCTCTTCGTAGGCCCACTCGCTACTTTTATGAAGGAACGCTCTCTGGAGTGCCTCAAGATATTGTGCGTCGAAGCTTGCTAGTTTTCCGCGCCGGATCGCATCCGATTCAGATAACTCGTAAGGATGTTTGGGCTTTGATGCTGTGTATATTATCGAGCCGTAACGCGCCGGCAGCACGCAGAAGTCGCTTTGCTCTAACCCGGCCTCGTTGGTGTCAATGCCAATAACTAAGCCACGATGTCGCTCGCCATAATGGGCCCACATGATCGCGTTCTTTGCGGTTCTGGTGAGGCAGCAAATCCCGTAGGACTCGTTAAGCATCAGTTTGCGTGGCAACCAAAAGGATCCTCCGATCCCAAGTACCTCTCCGTCGTAGCCCGCAGCAGTGGATTCGGTTGGGTCGTTGAAGGAATGAATCTGAGCGAACGCCAGCGTTCTGTGTTTGAGCATCAACAGCCCAGCACTGAGAGACAGGTATTTGTAAAGGATCATGGTGCCGGAGATATGGTTGTCATTATGTTGGCATTCTCAAGCCAAAACAGCCCCAAAACACCCAAAATAATGACAGCGTCATGATATTAAGTGATTGATTTTAAAGGGAATTCATGGTGCGAGGAGGGGGACTCGAACCCCCACACCATTGCTGGCGTCAGGACCTAAACCTGGTGCGTCTACCAATTTCGCCATCCTCGCTGAAGGGGGTCGGGCACCGGTGCGATAGCAGTCTGGCAGGGCTTGCGCCGCAGACCTGCCGCTACCGATGCAGGTAGCAATTTGTCAAAGCGCGCCATTGTACTGCAAGGTGTTGTCACTGTGGGCGTTTTTCTGTGCGGACATTTTTGTGCCGCCGCTGATCGGTAGTACCATGCCGCATCTTCTTCCAGCCAGCAGGTTTACCATGACACGCTATCGTCACTACAAGGGCGGCATCTATGACTATATCGACGAGGCCATCCTCGAAGCCGACCTCACGCCCATGATCATCTACCGCGCCGCCGATGGCCGCCTTTGGCTGCGTCCGCGCGATGTCTTCTTCGAAACGGTCGAGGTCGATGGCAAGCATGTGCCGCGTTTCGAAAAGATTGAGGACTGATCCTGCCCGTAGCTACGGGTGGCTGCTGCGATTCGATGCAAAACCGCGTCGCTGGCCGATGCAAGCTGAACAATGCGCGCGCATGACGGTCTACTTCACTCCTTCATAAATTCAATTCACCTTATTCGGGCATCCTCATGAAACATCAAGCACGCGTCCTGGCCGGGGCGATCTTCTCCGTGTTCGCCCTTGCCGCCACCATTCCCCATGTGGCCTCGGCCGAAGAACTGGCCGATGTCAGCACCGCCTTCCGCTGGCTGGGCAAGAACGACCGCGTGGTCATCGAAGCCTATGATGATCCCAAGGTGCAGGGCGTGACCTGTTACGTCTCGCGTGCCCGCACCGGTGGCGTCAAGGGCACGGTCGGCCTGGCCGAGGACAAGTCGGAAGCCTCCATCGCCTGCCGCCAGGTGGCGCCGACCCTGCAATTCCAGGACAAGCTGCCGGTCCAGGAAGACGTCTTCAGCGAGCGCATGTCCATTCTCTTCAAACGCCTGCACGTGGTGCGGGTGGTCGATGCCAAGCGCAATACGCTGGTCTACCTGACCTATTCGGACAAGCTCATCGATGGCAGCCCGATGAATGCCGTCACCGCCGTGCCGGTGGCACCTTCCACGCCGATTCCGGTGAAATGAGGGAAATTCTCTAAAATCTTTACGCGGAACTTTGCTGGCCGGTAAGCCGTCGGCGGCGGTGATGCGTTGGCGGGCCGCGCCGGGGCTGGCCCGGCGGGCTTTGGAGGGGATTTGCGGCTGTTTGCAGCGTGGCAAGCCCATTTTTGGACTATCGGCGCTTTTTGCGTATAAAATAGCGAGCTTTAGCGCGGCCGGGCAGGGCGCTTTTCGTCTGCAGTCTGATGATCGGGATGAAAGACAGCATGCTCCGGCTTACGGAATTCTTAACATTTGGACGATTTAAATGGCAACTGCAGTCGAAACCCTGAGCAAACTCGAACGTCGTATGACCCTGTCTTTCCCGCTGGCCGATGTTCAGGCTGAAGTGGAAAAGCGCCTGAAGGTGCGCGCCCGTACCGCCAAGGCACCGGGTTTCCGTCCGGGTAAAGTGCCGATGAAGATGGTTGCCGCCCAGTTCGGCTACCAGGTCGAAACCGAAGTCCTGAACGACAAGGTCGGTCGCGCATTCAACGACGCCGCCGTCGAAAACAACCTGCGCGTGGCAGGTTTCCCCCGCATCGAACCCAAGACCAGCGAAGAAGCCGGCGAAGGCAAGCTGGCCTTCGACGCTACCTTCGAAGTCTATCCGGAAGTCACCCTGGGCGACCTGTCCGGCGCTGAAGTCGAGAAGACCACCGCGGCCGTCTCCGACGCCGAAATCGACAAGACCATCGACATCCTGCGCAAGCAGCGCGTGCACTACCACGTCAAGGGCGAGCAAGGCGCGCACGGCGACGGCGGTGCCGACCAGTCGGCCCAGAACGGCGACCGCGTGACCGTGGACTTCGTCGGCAAGATCGACGGCGTCGAATTCCAGGGCGGCAAGGCCGATGCCTTCCCGTTCGTGCTGGGCGAAGGCCGCATGCTGCCGGAATTCGAAGCAGCCACCATCGGCCTGAAGGTCGGCGAGTCGAAGTCCTTCCCGCTGGCTTTTCCCGAGGACTATCACGGCAAGGACGTGGCCGGCAAGACCGCTGAATTCACCATCACCGTCAAGAAGATCGAATGGGCGCACATGCCTGAAGTCGATGCAGTCTTCGCTCAATCCCTGGGCATCGAAGACGGCGATCTGACCAAGATGCGCGAAGACATCAAGAAGAACCTGGAGCGTGAAGTCACCGCCCGCACCAAGGCCAAGACCAAGGACAGCGTCATGAACGCCCTGATCAAGGCGTCGGAACTGGAAGTGCCCAAGGCCCTGATCGACCAGGACGTCGAGCGCCTGTCCGAAATGGCCCGTCAGGACATGGCCCAGCGCGGCATGGACCCGAAGGTCATGCAACTGCCCAAGGAACTCTTCACCGCCCAAGCCGAGCGCCGCGTGCGCCTGGGCCTGATCCTGGCTGAAGTGGTCAAGCAGAACAAGCTGGAAGCCACCGAAGAGCAGGTCAAGGCCCAGATCGAAGACTTCGCCCAGAGCTACGAAGATCCGCAACAAGTGCTGAAGTACTACTTCTCCGACCGTCGCCGTCTGGCCGAAGTCGAAGCTCTTGTTTTGGAAGAAAACGTCGTCAACTACGTTCTCGGCAAGGCCAAGGTCTCGGAAAAGCCGGTTTCGTTCGACGAACTGATGGGTAATCAGGCGCAAGCGTAATCCGGTTTTCTCTAGTAGTATCAGAAAACTCTTACGCTTAAGGATGCATACATGACAGGTCTGATGAAGCAATCTGCACTGGATACCCAAATGCTCGGCATGGTGCCGATGGTGATCGAACAGAGTGGCCGTGGCGAACGCGCTTACGACATCTATTCGCGCCTGCTGAAGGAACGCATCATTTTCCTGGTCGGACCGGTCAATGATGCGATGGCCAACCTGATCGTGGCCCAGCTGCTGTTCCTGGAAAGCGAAAACCCGGACAAGGACATTTCCCTGTACATCAATTCGCCTGGCGGTTCGGTATCGGCCGGCATGGCGATCTTCGACACGATGCAGTTCATCAAGCCGCAAGTGTCGACGCTGTGCACGGGTCTGGCTGCCTCCATGGGCGCTTTCCTGCTGGCTGCTGGTGCCAAGGGCAAGCGTTTCTCGCTGCCGAACTCGCGCATCATGATTCACCAGCCTCTGGGCGGCGCCCAGGGCCAGGCATCGGATATCGAGATCCAGGCACGTGAAATCCTGTACCTGCGTGAACGTCTCAACACCATCCTCGCTGAGAAGACCGGCCGTAGCGTCGAGCAGATCAGCAAGGATACCGATCGCGACAATTTCATGTCGGCCGAGGCCGCCGCGGAATATGGCCTGATCGACCAGGTGCTGACCCAGCGCGCTTGAGTTTGCGTCATCGCATTGGCGACGATCCAACGCGAAAAATGCCCGAACGTAATACGGTTCGGGCATTTTTTTTGGCCAAATTTTGACGAAATTGGCACAGAGCGGCTTTTCGGGTTCTATTTGCTTGATAAATGGCACCTGGGCTGACATATAACGGTCATACGGCAGTCCTGTGAAGCAATTTGGGACAGCAAAAATGACCAAGCCGTGACGAATCCGGATTTCGCGGGTATGATCGGGTCGTAACTTTTACTCTAGTAGCTCTATGTCCGAGAAAAAATCTTCCAGCGGCGAAAAACTGCTTTATTGCTCCTTCTGCGGCAAAAGCCAGCACGAAGTGAAGAAGCTCATCGCCGGTCCTTCGGTCTTCATCTGCGACGAATGCATCGACCTGTGCAACGACATCATCCGTGATGAAGCCGCCAGCGTGGAAAGCGTCACCGGCACCAAGTCGGATCTGCCGACCCCGCAGGAAATCACCGACCTGCTGGACCAGTACGTGATCGGACAGGCTACCGCCAAGCGTATCCTGTCGGTGGCGGTCTACAACCACTACAAGCGCCTGAAGCACCTCGGCAAAAAGGATGACGTCGAGCTGGCCAAGAGCAACATCCTGCTGGTGGGCCCGACCGGTTCCGGCAAGACCTTGCTGGCACAGACTCTGGCACGCATGCTCAACGTCCCGTTCGTGATCGCGGATGCGACCACGCTGACCGAAGCCGGCTATGTCGGCGAGGACGTCGAGAACATCATCCAGAAGCTGCTGCAGAACTGCAATTACGAAGTCGAGAAAGCCCAGAAGGGCATCGTCTACATCGACGAGATCGACAAGATTTCCCGCAAATCGGATAACCCGTCCATCACCCGCGACGTGTCCGGCGAAGGTGTGCAGCAGGCCCTGCTGAAGTTGATCGAAGGCACCATGGCATCGGTGCCGCCGCAGGGTGGCCGCAAGCATCCGAACCAGGACTTCGTGCAGATCGACACGACCAACATCATGTTCATCTGCGGCGGCGCCTTCGATGGCCTGGCCAAGATCATTTCCGACCGTTCCGAAAAGAGCGGCATCGGTTTCTCGGCCAGCGTGAAGAGCCAGACCCAGAAGAGCAATTCGGAAGTGCTGTTGAATGCCGAGCCTGAAGACCTGGTCAAGTTCGGCCTGATCCCGGAACTGGTGGGCCGTCTGCCGGTGATCGCAACCTTGAACGAGCTGGATGAAGAAGCCCTGATCCAGATCCTGATCGAGCCCAAGAACGCGCTCATCAAGCAGTACGCCAAGCTGTTGCAGATGGAAGGCGCCGAGCTGGAAATCCGTCCGGCCGCCATGCATGCCATCGCCAAGAAGGCCCTGGCGCGCAAGACCGGCGCACGCGGCCTGCGGTCCATCCTGGAGCACGCCTTGCTGGATGTGATGTATGAACTTCCTAGCGAGCAGAACGTCGCCAAGGTGGTGGTCGACGAGAACACCATCACCAATGGTGCCAAACCGCTGTTGATCTATCACGACCAACCCAAGGTCTCGGGCGGCTGATTGCCCGGCAAGTGATGTAAAGAGCAGTAAAAGGAAGGTCCTCGAGTGGGGCCTTCCGGAAGCAAGAAGCCACCACGAAGTCCGGTCACCGCAAACACGGTAAAATAAACCGGCGCACATAACTGGCTTCCATCGAAAAGCCACCCGGAGCTAGCTTCGCGTGTGGCTTTTTTATTTTGTTGCGATCATGACAACGCGCAGCTGGTGAATATTTCTTCCACCGGACTTGTGTTTTGGTCACTCGTGCCAACATCATTCACAGTACTTATTGATAAGGCCCGCCATGACGACTCCTATACTCACAGAACAATCGCAATTGCCGCTGTTGCCCTTACGGGATGTGGTTGTCTTCCCGCATATGGTGATTCCGCTCTTCGTCGGCCGCCCGAAGTCGATCAAGGCGCTGGAAGCGGCCATGGAGCAGGGCAAGAGCATCATGCTGGCAGCCCAGAAGGCCGCCGCCAAGGATGAGCCTTCGGCCGAAGACATTTATGAAATTGGCTGCGTGGCCAATATCCTGCAGATGCTGAAGCTGCCTGACGGTACCGTCAAGGTGCTGGTCGAAGGCGCGCAGCGTGCCCGCATCCATCACATCAGCGAACTGGAAACCCACTTCGTCGCCGACCTGACCCCGGTCGAATCCGAGCAGGGCGACGAGGCCGAAGTCGAAGCCATGCGCCGTACCATCGTGCAGCAGTTCGACCAGTACGTGAAGCTTAACAAGAAGATCCCTCCCGAGATCCTGACCTCGCTGGCCGGTATTGATGACGCCGGCCGCCTGGCCGACACCATCGCCGCGCATCTGCCGCTGAAGCTGGAGCAGAAGCAGGTGATCCTGGAGATCTTCAACGTCACCAAGCGCTACGAGCATCTGCTGGGGCAGCTGGAAGGCGAACTCGATATCCTGCAGGTGGAAAAGCGCATCCGTGGGCGCGTCAAGCGCCAGATGGAAAAGTCTCAGCGCGAGTACTACCTGAACGAACAGGTCAAGGCCATCCAGAAGGAACTGGGCGAAGGCGAAGACGGTGCCGATCTGGAAGAGCTGGAAAAGAAGATCGCCGCTGCCAAGATGCCCAAGGAAGCTCTGGAAAAGGCGCAATCCGAGCTGAAGAAGCTCAAGCTCATGTCGCCCATGTCGGCCGAAGCGACCGTGGTGCGCAACTACATTGACACGCTGGTGGCCTTGCCGTGGAAGAAGAAGTCCAAGGTCAACAACGACCTGACCAATGCCGAGAAGGTGCTGGAAGGCGATCACTATGGCCTGGAGAAGGTCAAGGAACGCATTCTGGAATACCTCGCCGTGCAACAGCGCGTGGACAAGCTGAAGGCACCGATCCTGTGCTTCGTCGGTCCCCCGGGCGTGGGCAAGACCTCGCTGGGCCAATCCATCGCCCGCGCAACGAACCGCAAGTTCGTGCGCATGGCCCTGGGTGGCGTGCGTGATGAAGCCGAGATCCGTGGCCACCGCCGCACCTACATCGGTTCCATGCCGGGCAAGATTCTGCAGAGCCTGTCCAAGGTCGGCGTGCGCAACCCGCTGTTCCTGCTGGATGAAATCGACAAGCTGGGGATGGATTTCCGTGGCGATCCTTCGTCGGCCCTGCTGGAAGTGCTGGATCCGGAGCAGAACCACACCTTTTCCGACCACTACATCGAAGTTGATTTCGACTTGTCGGACGTGATGTTCGTGGCGACTTCGAATTCCTTCAACATCCCGCCGGCGCTGCTGGACCGGATGGAAGTGATCCGCCTGTCGGGTTACACCGAGGACGAGAAGACCAGCATTGCGCAGCGTTACCTGCTGCCCAAGCAGATCAAGAACAACGGCCTGAAGGAAGGCGAGATCAGCGTGGCCGAGTCGGCCATCCGCGACATCATCCGCTACTACACTCGTGAAGCCGGTGTGCGTTCGCTGGAACGCGAAGTCTCGAAGATCTGCCGCAAGGTGGTCAAGCTGCTGCTGCTGAAGAAGCAGGAGAAGAAGGTCACCGTCACCTCGCGCAACCTGGACAAGTTCCTGGGCGTGCGTCGTTATGATTTCGGCATGGCCGAGAAGGAAAACCAGATCGGCCAGGTGGTCGGCCTGGCCTGGACCGAAGTCGGCGGCGACCTGCTGACCATCGAAGCGGTGAACATGCCCGGCAAGGGCCAGATCATCCGCACCGGTACCCTGGGCGACGTGATGAAGGAATCGATCGAGGCCGCACGTACCGTGGTTCGCAGCCGTGCCCGCAAGCTGGGCATCAAGAATGAGGTGTTCGAGAAGAGCGACATCCACATCCACGTGCCGGAAGGTGCGACGCCCAAGGATGGTCCGTCGGCCGGTATTGCGATGACCACGGCGCTGGTGTCCATCTTCAGCGGCATTCCGGTGCGTGCTGATGTGGCGATGACCGGTGAAATCACGCTGCGCGGCGAGGTGCTGCCCATCGGCGGTCTGAAGGAAAAGCTGCTGGCGGCGCATCGCGGCGGCATCAAGACCGTGCTGATTCCTGAGCAGAATGTGAAGGATCTGGCCGAGATCCCGGACAACGTCAAGAACAAGCTGGAGATCATTCCGGTGCGCTGGATCGACAAGGTCCTGGAAGTGGCACTGGAACGCCAGCCGGTGCCGCTGACGGAAGAGGAAGCGATCGTCGAAGCAGCCGTGAAGCCGAAGGAAGGCGCGACGGATCCGGTTGTGAAGCATTGATCCTGCGGGAGTCATCCGCATTGAAAGGCACCTCAGTTGAGGTGCCTTTTTTATGTCCCAAAAGGATTCATGTATCGGGCTATGGGAATGAAATAAAAAAATCTCACTGAAAATCGCGTCATGGTTGCACCTTGGCTTGACAGTGCTGCTGATGGACTTGTTTAATAGCCGCTGCGGAAAATTTCCGTCAGGCAAGCGATGGTGAGGGGGGCTCTGTCGCGCTGTGTTGGAGCCGAAGCACCGTCGTTTGAAATCAAACAAACCAGAAACTTGTTCGAGGGGCGTAAGTGAATAAAGGCGAACTGATTGAGCACATTGCCGGCGAGGCAGACATCTCCAAGGCAGCAGCAGGACGAGCAGTAGACGCATTCATTGGTGCAGTGAAGACCACGCTGAAGAAGAACGGCACGGTCACCCTGGTGGGTTTTGGAACTTTTGCAGTGGGCAAGCGTGCGGCGCGTACGGGCCGCAATCCTCAGACGGGCGCCGCGCTGAAAATCAAGGCATCGAAGGTTCCTAAATTTAAAGCTGGCAAAGCTTTAAAAGATGCTATAAAATAATGTTCTTTCGTTGCTGAGGTAACAAAGCAACGAGACTGACAAGTTTGCCGGGGCGCTTAGCTCAGTTGGTAGAGCGGAGCCCTTACAAGGCTTAGGTCGGGAGTTCGAGCCTCTCAGCGCCCACCAGCATCTTGCAGTCAGCACCAGTTTAGGAGCGGTAGTTCAGTTGGTTAGAATACCGGCCTGTCACGCCGGGGGTCGCGGGTTCGAGCCCCGTCCGCTCCGCCAAATAAAACGCCTCGTTCGCAAGAACGGGGCGTTTTTGTTTTTGCGCAGCAAAAAGCTTCACTCCACTCATCAATTCCCACCCGGTGGCATCATTTGTCTCTCCTGACAAAATTACGCGACACGTATCAAATAAATGTGAGTTTCAAGTACTTTTCTCCACGGAAATGTTTACACTGAAGCGGAATTTGCAATTTCTCAAAAAACAGGAGACCGGCACAGCCGGGGCAAACAATGTTTTTGAGGGAACCCGGCCCCTGCAAGCAGGCCGAGGAAGAAGGGCACAAGCCGCTCCCCAAAGATGTGAAGAGAACCCAAGAGACGCATTGCGGATTCGCAAAGTGGTGCAGTGTCATGGGCACGCAGGGCAATCAGCGACGACTCGGGACAAAGTCGTTCAGCCAGGGCCTGCACGTGGGCATCAAATGGGACAAACAAGGGGGTAGCGATGAAGCTCGCCAATTTCAACATTGGCGTCCGCCTGGGCGGCGCTTTTGCAGTAGTCTTGCTGCTGATCATGGTGACGGCCATGGTCGGCGTCAGGAACCAGTCTTCCAACAACGCTGAAATCAACAGCATCGTCAACGAGAAGTACCAGCTCATCGCCTTGAGCAACCAGATCAAGAACAATGGCTACAAGGCCAATGCGGTGCTGTCCAACATCCTGCTGGCGACCACGCCTGAGGCTTCGGCGAAGTACATGGATGAGTACGCCGGCCTGCGAAAGGCCAACACCGAGGCCTACAAGCAGCTCGAAGGCATGCTCGATTCCGACAAGACCAAAGCGCTCTACGCCGAGCAGACCACCGCCCGCTCGGCCTACGGCGTAGCCGTGCGCAAGTTCTTCGAATTGATGAAGACCGGCGAACGCGCCGAGGCGACCACGCTCTTCCAGGGCGATCTGGCGCGCCTGCAGACGGAGTACTTCGTCATGGTCGACAAGATGGTCAATTCGCTGGCCCAGGAAATGGTCGAAGATTCCCGCCAGGTCGCTGAGGACGGCCACCTGGCCGTGATCCAGATGATCGTGCTGGCCGCCGTGGCCGTGGTACTGGCGTCGGTGATCGGCGTGCTCATCACGCGCTCCATCACCGCCCCCGTGCGCCACGCCGTGGTGCTGGCCGAAGCGGTGGCCCAGGGCGACCTGTCCTATCGCCTCAATGCTGCCGGCAAGGACGAGATCAGCCGCCTGCTGCAGGCGCTGCAGCACATGAGCGATAACCTGCACGATACCGTCTCCAACGTGCGCAACGGCACCTCCGCCATCGACATGGCCGCGCGCGAACTGGCGCAAGGCAACCTGAGCCTGTCGGATCGCACCGAACAGCAGGCCAGCTCGCTGGAAGAAACCGCTTCCGCCATGGAGCAGCTGACCTCGGCCGTGCGCCAGAATGCCGACAATGCCCGCCAGGCCAGCGAACTGGCAGTCTCCGCCTCGGATGTCGCGGTACGCGGTGGTGCCTCGGTGGAGCAGGTGGTCAACATCATGACCGCCATCAGCACCTCTTCCGGCAAGATCGCCGACATCATCACGGTCATCGATGGCATCGCCTTCCAGACCAACCTGCTGGCGCTGAACGCGGCCGTGGAAGCGGCCCGCGCCGGCGAGCACGGACGTGGCTTTGCGGTGGTGGCCAGCGAAGTACGCGGCCTGGCACAGCGCAGTGCCGTGGCCGCCAAGGAAATCAAGTCGCTCATCGAAGGCTCGGTCGGTCATGTGAAGGCCGGCAGCAGCATCGTCGAGCAGACCGTCGCCACCATCGATGAAGTCATCGCCAGCATCAAGCACGCCACCGACCTCATCACCGATATCAGCGCCTCCAGCAAGGAGCAAAGCGAGGGCATCGAGCAGATCAACCAGGCCATCAGCCAGATGGACCAGATGACCCAGGAAAACTCGGCCCTGGTGGAACAGAATGCGGCCGCCTCCCAGGCACTGCAATCCCAGGCCGAGCAGCTGTCGGCGCTGATGGGCCGCTTCCGGCTCAGCGAGTTGCTGGCCAACGGCCAAGCTGGCGGCCATGCCGCTTCCTCGCGCAAAGGTCCGCGCGAAAAGGTCATCCAGCCCGAACTGTCGCTGATCCAGGGCTGATGCTTCACCCGGGCGGCGTGCCTGCCGCCTGAACCGGTATCTGCGAGGAGACCGCGCCCGCTTCGTCACGCCGGGCGCGACAACAACAAAGTGTCCCCCTGCACGCTGCTGCCGCACCCGGCCTGAAAAGGCCTGGCAGCCGGCTGGCAGGAGTGGACACGTCCGTTGCGTGCGTCGCCGCTGCTCAGGGCGCTGCACGCAGTCCGCCCCCGACCCAGCCCCGAAAGGTTAGCCATGACGCTCCACCATTCCCACGCCGGCAGCACCGAGCAGATGTCCGATGCGCGCCAGGCCCTGGCCCACGCCCGCATACAATCCTTCATCGAGGCCTATCGCCATGAGGGTTACCGGATCGCTGACATCGATCCTCTGGGCACGCTCTCGGTGCCCGAGATCCCCGCCTTGCTGCCCCAACATCACGATCTGAAGGATGAGGACCTGGCGCTGGGCCAGCACCGCTTTCTGGAGGGGCTGGGCCTCACCAATGTGAAGGAATTGACGCATTTTCTGAGTCGGCTGTATTGCGGCCCGCTCGGCCTCGATGCCAGTGGCGTACGTGATGAGTCCCGCCGCCAGTGGCTGTTTGCACGCCTGGCCGCGTGCGACCCGGGTGCCGATCCTGCAACTGCCGAGCGCGCCGCCATCCTGGCCCGGCTGGCTGCCGCCGAACAGTGGGAGCACTACCTGCAGCAAGATTATCCGCACGCCAAGCGCTTTTCGCTGGAAGGCTGCGAAGCGCTGCTGGTACTGATGGATGCGCTGGCCGAGCGCAGCAGTTTCTATCAGCTGGAGCAATTGTTCCTGGCCATGCCGCATCGCGGCCGTCTCAACCTGCTGGTGAACCTGATGCAGATGCCGGCGGCCGATATCGTGGCGTATTTCGACGCGGCGAGCACGACCGCAGCAGCAGCCGGCGCAGTGGATCTGCCTTACCATCTGGGGGCCGAGACCGTGCGCACCACCGCCCATGGTCAGCTAGGTCTGTTCATGGCGCACAATCCCTCCCATCTGGAAAGCGCCTATCCGGTGCTGTTGGGCATGGTGCGCGGCTACCGCAGTGCGCATCCGCAATCACCCATGCCGGCCTCGGTGGTGATCCATGGCGATGCTGCCTTCTGCGGCCAGGGCGTGGTGATGGAGTCGCTCAAGCTGTCCCTGTATCCGGGTTACAGCGTGGGCGGCACGGTCCACGTGATCGTCAACAACCAGATCGGCTTCACCACGCCCAATCCGCTTGATCCCCTCAATCATGGCTACTGCACCGACATCGCCCGCATCGTCGGCGCGCCAGTGCTGCACGTCAACGCCGACCAGCCGGAGACGGTACTGCGTGCTGCGCGGATCGCTTTCGACTATCGCATGCAGTTTGGCGCCGATGTGGTGATCGACCTGGTCGGCTATCGTCGCTGGGGGCATGCGGAACAGGATACGGCGACCGTGACCCAGCCCCTGCTGCACGGTTTCATCGACAAGCATCCGCCGGTCACGCAGCTCTATGCCCAGGCCGGGTGGCCCGGTTCGGACGACGGCGCGACGTTGCTGGCGGTGAGCAGCCAGCAAGTGCTCGCAAGCTTCCGCAACAGTCGTCCATCCGCCCCGGCGGCGCAACGGAGGGCGCCCGCCTTGGCCGTCAAGCCCGACGCGCCGGACCTGCTGCGCCTGCGCCAGTTCGTGGAACGCATGACGCGCTTGCCGGAAGGCTTTGCTGCACATCCTGCAGTCACGCGGCTGGTTGCGCAGTGGCAGGACAGCGTCAGCTCCAGCGATCACGCGTGCAGCTGGAATTTCGCTGAAAACATGGCCTATGCCTCCTTGCTGTGGGAAGGGCAGGGGCTGCGCATTTCCGGTATGGATGTGCAACGCGGCACCTTCATGCAGCGCCACGCCGTCTGGCATGCGATCGACGCGGCGCAAGGCGTGCAGCAGGCCTTCTGGCCTTTGCGCCAGGTGGCTGCGCCCGGTACGGCGCTGGAGGTGGTCAATTCACCGCTGAGTGAAGAGGCAGTGGTTGGCTTCGAATATGGATTCAGCGTACAGGCGGGGCCCGGTACGATGGTCATCTGGGAGGCCCAGTTCGGCGACTTCGTCAACGGTGCCCAGATCATGATCGACCAGTTCATCGCCTCCGGTCGCGGCAAATGGGGCTACCCCTCGGCGCTGACCGTGCTGCTGCCGCACGGCTATGAAGGCGTGGGGCCGGAGCACTCGACCGGCTACCTCAGCCGGATGCTGCTGCTGTGCGCGCAGGAGAACATGCGCGTGGCGTATCCGTCCAGTTCGGCGCAGTGGTTCCACCTGCTGCGTCAGCAGGCACTGCAGGGCGACCGTCCGCTGGTGGTCTTCACGCCCAAATCGGTGCTGCATGGCGAAGTGCGTTCGCAGTCGCCCTTGTCGGCCCTGTTGCAGGGGGACTTCCAGCCGCTGGTGGAGGATGCCGATGCGCCGCCGGCCGCACAGGTGCAGCGGGTGGTCTTGTGCAGTGGCAAGGTTTGCTACGACCTGGCCGACGGCCGCCGCAAGGCGGGCGACACGCGCACTGTCCTGCTGACCGTGGAGCAGCTGCATCCCTTCCCCGAAGACACGCTGGGTGCTGTCTTGCGCAGCTATCCGCAGCTGGAGGAAGTGATCTGGGTACAGGAGGAAGAGCGCAAGCAGGGGGCCTGGCTGTGCGTACGGGATGCCATCGAAGCGGCCTTGCCGTTGCAGGTGCGTCTGCGGGCCGTAACACGGCCGGATACCGATGCCGGTCCGACGGCGTCCAAGGCGCGCCACTATGCCCAGCAGGCGGCGCTGGTGCAGTCCGTATTCCCTGCATGAACGCATCAGGCCTACGCGCCAAGCCAAGCCTCGGCGGATGAAAAAAAACGGTGTACTTCATCATGAAGTACACCGCCCACCCCCTCCGGTTTCCCCGGTATGCATCGCAGCTGATGTTGTAGTCCGCGCCTTGCAGGATCGTCAAGCTGCAGCGCAATGCTTGCAGTGCAATCCTTGTGTCAAAAGCGCGTCAGGCCATCCTGTCAGCGTTCAATCCTTGAATCCTTGAATACTTCCGTCGTTCAGTAGGTCAGCGTCACGGTCACGGTATCCGAGTAGGAACCGGCCAGCGGCGTCTGGGCCGCCGGGATCTGGCCGTAGACGGTCAGGGTCTGGGTCAGGCCGGAACCGGTGCCGGTCAGGGTATCCGTGCCGATGGTCGAACCCCAGTTGTTGCTGCGGGCCGAATCGCGGTACAGCGCATAGTTCAGGGTGCCGCCGCCGGCTGCGCTCATCTTGCGGTTGCTCACGCTGGCACCGGTGCCGGTACCGGCGTCCAGACCAACGTTGTAGGCCGTGCCGTTGGTGCACAGCACGGTGATGGTGCCGGACTGGTTGACCACGCTCTGGGTGTAGGCGCCGAAGGCGATGGCCGAACCGACCACGGTGCAGGCGGCGACCACCGAGGCGCTGATGGTCAGCGTGCCACTGGCAGTGGCGGCGAAGGAAGCCGGTGCGCTGGAAGCCAGCACGACAGCAGCGATGGAAGCAGCGACGATGCGATTTTTCTTGATGAAGAACATTTTGTTTCTCCTGGTCTGGCTGCCCCGTCCTCGCCCCTTGCAAGAACTTCCCTGTGCAGCGTTGGTATGGAGATACTTTAGTTTCTGGAGCCCGGATCAGACATCCGGCTATTCCCTATCACCCTGTCAATTTTCGTCAGGGAAAACCTGAATCGCAACGAGAACGTTTATCAAGCACATCAGCAATTCTCCACCTGCTTTGTCGGTTCCGCTCAGTAGGTGATGAGCACCGTCAGCGTATCCAGATAGCTGCCAGCCTTGACGTTCTGGCTGCCCGGTACGCGCCCGTAGACGGTGTAGGACCTGCTCACCGGCGTGAGGACCTGCAGCAGGTAGCCGTCGCTGACGAAACTGGTGCTGGAGGAACCATCGCCCCACACGGAGGTGTGCGCGGCGTCGCGATACGCCTGGTAGTTGAGGCTGTTGGCGCCGCTGAGCATCTTGCGCTGGGCATAGGTACCGCTGCTGCCTGCGCTGAGCTTGACGGTATAGGCGATCAGCAGCGATGCAGTCGCCTGGCAGGTGATGGTGATGTTGCCGGTGTTGTCGAGGTTGCTGCTGGATTGCGGGTCGTAGAGGCCGAAGGACACCGGATTGGACGCCGCCGAGCAGAGTTGCTGGGCCTGCGCCGGACCAGCGGCCAATGCGATGAGCAGCGCCAGCGCAGCCAGGGACACGGAATGGATAGTGTTCTTCATGTGCTCTCCACGATGCAGGCCGCCCTTCAACGGCAGGTCACGATTTCATCGCTCATGCCACCTTCGCTGCGTGCCGGCGGCGTCAGCATGGCCTGGCAGCGGGCTCCGGATGGCAGCAGTACGTCCAGCGTGTTGACCGGCCCCAGTTCCTGCAGATAGCTCACGCCGTCATAGCCGACCGGTGCCTGCAGGCCGCTCTCGCGCACGCGGATGGAGGAGCCGAGCGGAATGAATTCCCCCGCGGCGTCTTTGAGGATGATGGTCACGTCCGAGGCGCGCCGGGCGTTGAAATGCACCACCACACCGGAGCGGTCGCGCGGCTTCACGTACTGGTCTGACTGGTCCAGTTGCAGGGTCAGCGGCAGGTCCAGCACGTCCACCGAGATCTTGTTGACGTCATAGGCACGCAGGTCGGTCAGCAGCAATTGGCCGTTGTCGTCGGTGCGGCCGGCGTAGCGGTTTTCGTTGTAGATGCCGACATTCTTGACCCCGCTGGCATTGACCACCGCGAAGCTGTCCTCGATCCAGTCGGTGGCGAAGGCGCTGCCATCCATGAAGGCCAGCGCACCGCGCGCACCCAGGCGCTGGCTGGTGGCACCGTTCGATTGCGAGGCTGCCGCGCTGACGCTGCCGTAGCGGCTCTTGTAGTTGAGCTGGCCGATGCGCTGCCGATAGCTGCCCTCGGTATCCTGCAATTGCCAGCCGAGATCGCCGATGGCCACCGTCGAGCGGCTGGCTTGCAGCGTGCTGGTGCGCTGACCGTTATTGTTGCTCACGCTGGCCCCGGCCACGTCGCGGCCGCCGAAGGGGATGATCAGCCCGATGGTGGCACCGTAGCCGCTGCTGCGAAAGTCGCGATAGGCCGTGAGATAGAAATTGGACGTGTTGCCGACCGATTTGAACCAGGTCACCGTCACGGTCTCGCTGTCTGCCAGATTGCTGGTGCCGAGGTCGGTGAACAGCAGCGGACTCTTGCTGCGTGCATAGGCCATGCTCAGCGAGCCATATTCACGCAGGTTCAGGCCCAGCGTCGCCAGCGTGGCGCTGCGCGAGACCGGGGCCCCCTGCAGCGCACCGATATCCTGATAGCCCCGCGTGGATTGCGTGCGCGACAGCGACAGGCTGACCGGATCGGCATTGCGCTCGATGGCCAGCGAGACTTGCTGGCCGGAATTGCCCTCGCTGCTGCTGGCCGCCAGCGAGCTGGCCAACACCGCGCGATTGCCCAGGTTGAAGACCGCGCCGCCGCCGGCCAGCTTGAGACTGCGCATGGCTTCGGCATGCCCTTCCAGGGTGAGCCAGTCGCTCATCCCATGGCGGGCCGTGCCGGAGAGAGCGAACTGTCCATAGTCATTGCTGCGCAGACCGTAATTGCGCCGCACCCAGCCGCCTTCGGCCGAATAGGACGACAGGCCCGGTTTCAGCAGCCGGTCGGTGGCGTAGAAGTTGATGGTGCGGAAGGTCTGGCGACCCAGTTCGTCAGTCACCGCCACGGCGATCTGGCCGGCTCCGCTGGCGATGGGCGGCTGGCGGATCTCGAAGGGACCGGGCGGCACCGGCTGCGAGAGCTGGCGCACGCCGTTGACGAACAGGTCGACGGTCGAAGGGACTACCGTTTCGCCGCCCAGCGACGGCGTGGGAAAACGCACCAGGTCCGGCCGCAGGTTGAAATCCGATGCGTACTGGAAACCGCCCAGACGCACCGAGCGGCTCCAGGCCAGGCTGCTGTTGATGACATCGCCCAGGCGATAGCGGGTGAGCGTGGCCGGGTCCGAATAGGTGTAGGTCGATTCCAGCCGGGCCGACACCCCGCCGCTATTGCCGGTATAGCCCAGCCCGGTAGAGCTGAACACGCTGCTACCGGAGAACCAGCGCGCATCGAACAGTCCGCCCAGCGCGTGCTGGTTCTGGCTGCTGGATGCCAGCAGGTCGTAGTTCAGCACCAGCCCCTGTCCGCCGGGTGACAGGGGGACCTTGCTGGCGATGCTGGCGGCGTCGATGTCGGTGGTGTTCATGAAACGGGCCGGGACCATCAGGTTGATCTTGGCACCGGCCTCGTCGAGGTCGACTGCCGTCGTGAGGGCGCGCAGGGCGATCAGCTCCTCATCCGCGCCATCGACGCGCAGCTTGAGGCTGCGCAGTTCCGATGCCGTGGCATACAGTGCCTGCTGGCGGCGCGTGAACTGCGCTACCAGGCTGGTGTTGCGTCCGTTGATGGAAACCTCCAGCAACAGGATCTCGTCACCCGGCTCTGCGGCCCGCGCCAGCGCCACCATGGCCAGGCAGCAGACCAGGATGAGGGAAGCAAGCCAGCGTGTCGCGCGAATCAAGGTGCCACGGTGATTTCGGCATCAATCGGCCCGGCATCGCTGTTGGCAGTCAGCTTGACTCGGCTGCCCACGGCAAGCGGGGTGTCGCTCTCGATCAGGTATTGCCGGGTGATGCCGGCCAGGGTGTAGGGATTGCCCCCGCCCGGCGCGCTCAGCTTCTTGCCATTGGGCAGCGTCAGCGCCAGGTCCAGCAGGCGTGCGCGGCGGTTGCCGCTGTTTTCGACCAGCAGGCGCAAGGGCTTGCCGGCGCGCAGCTGATACTCCAGCTGGGCCTTGGGCGCGGCGGACGGTGCGATGAACACCGGCATGGAAATGCGGAATTTGAAATTGATGGTGGCTCCCTCGGTGGCGGCGGGGATTTCATCGATCAGCAGGCGATAGGCGATCTCGGTCGGTGCGGCCGGCTGCTTGGCCACCACCCGGATCACCTGCGAGGCACCGGGGGCCAGATTGAACACGGGGGGACTGAGGATCAGGTTCTGCGTGGGTTGCAGCTCATCCTTGCTGTCGGCCTGCTGCCAGTCATAGGCGCGCAGTTGCAGGGAGACATTGTGATTGTCGTTGTTGACGATCTTGATCACGCCGGCCGTGCGCGAGGACGACAGCTCCAGCACCACCGGAGCGATCTCGAAATTGGACGCGTGGGCCGCCTGCCATCCCCCCGCACTTGCCAGGCAAGCCAGCGCCATTACGCGCACCAGCTGCCCCCCTATGGATGCTGATCTCGTCACGCTGCGACATCTCCACTCTGGTTGTCAGATCGTTGTCAGTTTTTTGCTAGATTAAAACGAAACTGGTCAAAAAGTGTGAAGAAAGTTGCAAGCCAGCCACAGAATGTGATCAACAATCAACAAAAAATTTGCTCATCAGTAACTTGGTGGCGCCAGCGACAGCGCTGCGGGCAAGAAAAATGGCGCGTCTCCGTGAGGAGTCCGCGCCATTGTGTTGGCCTGCCGGCGCTGCGCCGGCGTTCTCCGAATCAATAGGACAGGGTGATGGCCACCACGTCGCTGTAGCTGCCCGCACGGGCGGTCTGGCCACCCGGGATGTAGCCGTAGACCGGGATGTTCTGGTTGCTGCCGTTGCCCACCCCGGCCACCGTATCGCTGCCAGTGCTGTTGCCCCAGGAACGGGTGCGCGCAGCATCCTGATACAGGCCGTAGTTGAGGGTATTGACGCCATCGGCAGTGCTCAGCTTGCGCGTGGCGACGTTGGCACCGCTGCCGGTGCCGGCATCCAGGCTCACGGTGTAGCTGGTGCCGTTGGAACAAGCCACGCCGATCTGCGCATTCTGCTGCAGGGCGCTGGCTGCATAGCTGCCGAAGGGCAGGGCGGCGCTCTGGACCGCGCATTGCGAGGGGACGATGGCGGAAATTTCCAGGTTGCCGGTGGAGGAAACAGCCAGTGCATCCAGATTGATGCAACTCAGGAGGCCGGCAGCCAGAAGCAGGGAATGTGAATTTTTCATCGAAATACGCGCCGGCAGAGCTCGGGCCCAAGCCCGGAAAAAACGGGTAAATGTCGGAATCTATTATAGAATTAATTCGAATAAACAATAGGAAAATGCCGGATAGCTGGGCTTGATGCGCATCGCATGGCGCATTTGCGCAACAGCGTTTTCCACGAATTTGAAGATGTTGGTTCCATTTGCTGACAGAAAGAAAACAGTTGATATCGGATAGGCCGTATTCCGGTATCGGGACAGGCAGCAAGGAGACACTTCAGCCGCCCCCTCACCACCCTGGCGCAGACAGGATGGCCGGGCTGCTGCGGGGGGGAATGGCTACGCCGCATCCAGGTGCGTGTGCATGCGCGGTTCCCGGCAACACACAGTATGAATACCCGAGCAGCCTGCTCAAGGCGTGCTGCATTCGGGCAGGTGGTCGGGTAACCGGCTCGCAAGCCGGAAGCGTGACTGGCAGACCAATGAAACGTGAACCATGCCGATAACCAGACAAAGCGGACTGGCCCGCGCCAGCACCGGCATTTTCTTTCTGCTGGCCCTGTTGCTCTCACTGGGCGTGGCAGCTTTTTCGTACCACAGCGTGCGTGACTTCGAGCGGCGTGCCGTCTGGCTGCAGCATAGCTACACGGTGCTCAACAAGCTGGAAGAAGCCAACTCGACCCTGCGCGACGCAGTCAGCAGTTCGCGCGGCTTTGCGCTTTCGGGTGAGCAGGAATACCGCAACAATTTCGAGACCGGGGTGCGTCATGTCAACGCACTGCTGCAGGATCTGCGCCGCCTGCTGAGCGACAACCCGCGGCAGGCTGTTTTGCTCAGTCAGACCGAAGACCTGGTGATGCAGCGCCTGACGCTGTCGCGCCAGCTGATGGAACTGAGCCAGGAAGAGGGCCGCGCGCGCGTGCTGGAAGGCAGGGAACTGGGGGAGCGGATCCGCGGCGGCTTCGAGCAGATGAAGGGCAACGAGAACGCATTGCTGGCCACGCGCGCGCATGACACGGCCATGAGCGCCAATCTGACCATTTTCATGGTCATCAGCGGCAGCCTGCTCAGCATTGCCTTGCTGCTGCTGGTTTATCGCAAGCTGCGCAAGGAAATGTCGCGCCGGGTCGAGGCCCAGCAGCGCGCACAAGCCTATTCGGACGAGATCGAGGATCTCTACAACAACGCGCCCTGCGGCTATCACTCGGTCGACGAGACCGACAAGCGCATCATCAAGATCAACGACACCGAACTGAAATGGCTGGGCTACACGCGCGAACAGGTGGTGGGCCGCATGACCCAGGCCGACCTGCTGGCCCCGGCCAGCGCCGCGCGCTACGAGCGCGAGCTGCAACCCCAGTTCCTGCTCAGGCGCGAGATCAGCGGCATCGACCTCAACTTCCGCCGCGCCGATGGCAGCGAATTCACCGCGCTGGTCAATGCCACCGCCATTCCCAGCCGCGACAACAGCAAGCTCATCAGCCGCACCGTGATCTACGACATCTCCGAACGCAAGCGCGCCGAGGAAGAGATCGAGGCCCTCAATGCCGACCTGGAGCGCCAGGCCCAGCACCTGCACAACGTGAACAAGGAGCTGGAGAGTTTTTCCTATTCGGTCTCGCATGACTTGCGCGCGCCGCTGCGTGCCATCTCCGGCTATGCCATGATCCTCGAAGAGGACTACGCCCACGCCATCGACGAGAAAGGACGCGAGCAGCTGCAGGTGATCCGCCGCAACGTGCGCAAGATGGATGCGCTGATCAACGACCTGCTCAAGCTGGCCAAGTCCACCACCGGTGAACTGACCTTGCAGCGCTTCTCGATGGACGAACTGGTGGCACAGGTGGTCGCTGGTCTGCAGCAGGAAAACCCCGGCGTGATCTTCGACGTGCCGCGTCTGGAAGGTGCGGTCGCCAATCGCGGGCTGATCGCGCAAGTATGGGAAAACCTGCTGTCCAATGCCGTCAAGTTCAGCAGCAAGAGCGAGCAGCCGCGCGTGTGCGTGACCATGCAGGCCAATGCGGACGAATACGTCTACGGCGTCCATGACAACGGCGTCGGCTTCGACATGCGCTATGCGCACAAGCTGTTCGGCACCTTCCAGCGATTGCATCGTCAGGAGGAATATGCCGGCACCGGCATTGGCCTGGCGCTGGTACAGCGCATCGTGGTGCGCCACACCGGCCGGGTCTGGGCCGAGAGCAAGCCCAGGGAAGGGGCCAGCTTCTACTTCGCGTTGCCGCGCAAGGGCGTGCTGCCCAGCCTGGGCGAAGCCCGCCGATCGTCCGATGAGAATTGAACCGACTCAACCGTGAGCCTGAAGGAGAACAAGGTCCCATGAGCATTCCGCTACGCGTACTGTTCGTCGAAGACATGGAAGAAGATGCCGTGCTGATGGTGCGTGAGCTCAAGCGCGGCGGCTTCGATCCGACCTGGGAACGGGTCGACGACGAACAGGCCCTGCTGGCGGCGCTGCAGGCGCAGCGCTGGGACATCGTCATCTCGGATTACTCGATGCCGATGTTCTCCGGCGTCGAAGCCTTGAAGCTGGTCAAGGCCGACAATGACCAGACGCCCTTCATCATCGTCTCCGGCGTGATCGGCGAGCAGACGGCAGTGGAGGTGATGAAGGCGGGGGCTCAGGATTACTTCCTGAAAAGCGCCATCGCCCGCCTGCCGCACGCGGTCGACCGCGAACTGCGCGACGCCCAGGCGCGGCGCAAGCAGCGCGCCAGTGCCCAGGCCCTGCGCGAGATGCAGGCGCGCTTCAATGCCTTCATGAATGCGGCTCCCATGCCGACCTGGATCAAGGATGCGCAGCTGCGCTACAGCTACGTCAATCCGGCGCAGTCGGCCTTCTACGGCATGACCCCGCACGACATGGATGGCATGACCGATGCCGAGCTGATGACCACGGGCGGGGCCGAAGCCTCGCGTGAGTACGATCGTAAGGTGCTGGAAGAAAAGTGCGAGCTGCACACCCAGGAAACCGTGTTCGACCACAACCACAATGCGCGCATCCTCGACGTGGTGCGTTTCCCGATCAGTGGGGAAGGCAAGGGCGACATGGTGGCCGGCCTGGCCATCGACGTCACCGAGCGCGAACAGTCGCGGCGCGAACTGGAACTGGCGATCCAGCGCCAGCAACTGCTGTCCTCGCGCGTGATCGAGGTGCAGGAGCGCGAACGCCAGCACCTGGCGCGCGGCTTGCATGACGACGTCGGGCAGTCGTTGACCGCCCTGAAGATCAACCTGGAAACCATCAAGAAGACCGGCTCGCTGGAAGGCCCGTCGCTGCAGAACGGCATCGACATCGTCACCGCCGTGCTGGCCCAGGTACGCAGCCTGTCGCTGGATCTGCGCCCGCCGCAGCTGGACAATCTGGGCCTGATTGCCGCCCTGCGTTCCTACGTGGAACAGAAGTCCAAGCTGGCCAACGTGAACGGCTGGTTCGAGAGCAGCGGGCATGATGAAGAATTGCACCACGACATCGAGAACACCGCCTTTCGCATCGTGCAGGAAGCCGTCACCAACATCCTGCGCCACGCAAAGTGCCAGAACATCTGGGTCAAGATCGACCGCCAGCAGGACCAGGTGTACCTGAGCATTCGCGATGACGGCAAAGGCTTCGACATCGAGCGTGCCCGCAGCAATGCCATTTCCGGTACCAGTTTCGGCCTGCTCAACATGGAAGAGCGGGCGGTGCTGGTAGGCGGTTCCATGGACATCACTTCGGCGCCCGGCGCAGGGACGGAAATCGTCATGCACCTGCCGGTCGCCCCCATCGTAAGGAGAATGTAAATGCTGACCCGAATCATGCTGGCCGACGACCACGCGCTGGTGCGCAGCGGCATCAAGGCACTGCTGACCGCCATGCCGGGTGTGGAGGTGGTGGGCGAGGCGTCCGACGGTGCCGAAGTCATCGAGATGATCCCGCAGCTGAAACCCGACCTGGTGCTGCTGGACATCGCCATGAAGGGCATGAACGGCCTGGAAGCGCTGCGCCGCCTGCGGGGCGAGTATCCGACCATCCGCTTCCTGATGCTGTCCATGTACGGCAGCGAGGAATACGTCATGCAGGCCTTGAATGCCGGCGCCAACGGCTATCTCTTCAAGGATTCGGCCGCCACCGAGCTGGAAAAAGCCCTGTATGAAGTAAAACATGGGCGCCAGTACCTGGATTCGCACATCTCGCGCGAGGCGCTCGATAACTATATGAAGCGTGTTGCACAAAACGGCACGCCGGTCGAAGTGCTCACCCCGCGCCAGCGCGAAATCCTGCAATTGATTGCCGAAGGCAACAATACCAAGGAGATCGCCTACCAGTTGAACGTCAGCGCCAAGACCATCGAGACCCACCGGGCGCAGCTGATGGAGCGCCTGGACATCCGCGACGTGCCCGGCCTGGTGCGCTATGCGATTCGTACCGGCATTGCCACGCCGGACAAGTGACAAAAAACCTGAGTGAAGAGATCTTCACATTCAGGAAATTTCTGATTTTTTTTGAAAATGCCTGTGCAATAATCCCCTGACAGTACGGAGATCGGCGTCGGTACTGGTTTCAAGCAGACCGCCGAGGCTGGAACCAGGCCGCAGGGCAGTGGCAGCAGTGAAATGCACTGCCCGCAGCTGCGTCGGGGATGGACGGGGCAGGCGGCAGCAACGCGATGCAGGGTGGCCGGGATGTGGTCATCCAGACAAGAAGTGTTCCAGCTTGAAATTAATTGAAGAAAGCGATCCATCCATGGATATCGAGCAATATGACATCATCCTCGTCGACGACAGCCCGGAAGTGGCTGAGTTGACACGCCTGGCGCTGGGCAGCCGCAAGCTGGCTGACAAGCTGACCTGGTTTGCCGATGCGGAGCTGGCGGAGGAATTCTTTTTCCAGGGGGAATATGCGAGCCGCAAGGATCTGCATCCCTACCTGATCCTGCTGGACCTGAACCTGCCGCTGATGAGCGGTCACGATTTCCTGAAGATCATCAAGTCCAACGCCGCCACCTCGCACATTCCGGTGGTGATGTTCTCTTCTTCCGACGACCAGCGCGACATCAACCAGAGCTACGAACTCGGTGCCAATGGCTACGTGGTCAAATCCACGGATCCCAAGGAATTCATGGGCACGGTGGCCGATACCGGCATTTACTGGCGCAACCGCAATCGTCCGGCGCGCGGGGATGAGCCCGCCCGGTCCACGCCCTGAGAGCGACGCTACCCCAACGAAAAAGCGCGGCCAGGCCGCGCTTTTTTCATGTCCTCAGGTTCCGGACCGCAGCAGCGTTTCATCCCGGAAATTGCCGCAGCCCTTCCAGGTCATTGATGGTGATGCTGCCGTAGTCGACCTTCAGCAGCCCGGCCTTTTCCAGCACCTGCAAGGCCTGGTTGGCGCGCTGGCGCGAGGTGCCGGAGAGGTTGCCGACTTCTTCCTGCGAGATCTGCAGGTTCAGCCCGATGCCGGGATTCAGATAGGGATTGAACAGCGCCGCCAGGCAGCGGGCCACGCGGGCATCCGGCTCCAGCATGCGGTCGTATTCCACCAGCGAAATGAAAAGCGCCAGGCGCTCGTTCAATTGCGTCACGAGAAAGCGGTTGAAGGGAATGCTGTTGTCCAGCAGCCAGAGATAGGTGGCCTTGGGCATGTAGAGCAGTTCACTTTCGCGCAGGGCCACCACGTCGTACTTGCGCGGTTCGTCCTTGAGCAGCGAGCCTTCACCCAGCCAGCCGCCGTTGGCCATGCCGGCGAAGGAGACGGTCTTGCCTTCGGGCGAGACGCTGCTCATCTTCAGCAAGCCCTCGTGCACGCCGATCCAGTGCGCCACCGGATCGCCCTTGCGGCAGACGTAGCCCCCGGCCGGGATCTTGCGGCTGACCACCTCGGCTTCCACCCGGGCCAGCTGTTCTTCGGTCAGCGCCTGCGCCCAGATGCTCTTGGTCAGCATGCGTCGAATTGATGTCTCCATGATGATGCGTCGCAATATCGAAAGTTTTGTCAATTGTCGGTGAGATGACATCCACTGGCAACCACTGCCTCTACTATCATCGCAAAAAAGGCCCAGGCAAAAGTCTGGCCAATCATAGAGACAGGACAGCTGGCATGCCCGACACAATGACTGCCGCAGTAAGAGCAGCGTAAGCCGGGCAGCACAGACTGATCCGACACCGGGTTCGTATCCTCATGCAATCCCATGAAGGAAACGGATCTTTCGAACCTGCACAAGAAGGTGGGAAATGGTGGAGACGAGACAAGACAAGGAAGCCGCGACCTTTCCGCGGCTGCTGCTGGCGCATGCCCAACGACGGCCCGAACGGGCGGCCTTCCGCGAGAAGGACCTGGGCATCTGGCAGACCACGACCTGGCGCCAGGTGGCCGACGAGGTGCGCAGCTTTGCCTGCGGCCTGGCGGCCCTGGGATTCAAGCGCGGCATGAGCCTGGCCATCATCGGCAACAACTGCCCGCGCCTGTACTGGGCCATGAGCGCGGCCCAGGCGCTGGGTGGCATGCCGGTGCCGCTGTACCAGGATGCGCCTGCGGCCGACATGGCCTACGTGCTGGCCGACGCCAACGTCGACTTCGTCATGGCCGAAGACCAGGAGCAGGTCGACAAGGTCTTCGAGATCAAGGAAAACCTGCCCCGCATCGCCCACGTCATCTATGACGACGAACGCGGCATGCGCAACTACCACCAGCCCGAGCTGCTGTCCTTCGCCCGCGTGCAGGAACTGGGCCGCGCTTACGAACGTGCGCATCCGGGTTACTTCGAGCAGGAGGTGGCGGCGGGTTCGCCCGATGACGTGGCCATCATCCTCTACACTTCCGGCACCACCGGCAAGCCCAAGGGCGTGTGCCACTCGCACCGCGCGATGATCACCACGGCCACCACGCTGGTGGAGTTCGATCATCTCGATGAGAACGACGATATCCTCTGCTATCTGCCGCTGGCCTGGGTCGGTGACTTCCTGTACTCCTTCGCCCAGCAGCACGTGGCCGGCTTCTGCCTCAATTGCCCGGAGTCGCCCAATACGGTGATGACGGACCTGCGCGAGATCGGCCCGACGTATTATTTTGCGCCTCCGCGCGTGTACGAAAACATCCTCACGCAGGTGATGATCCGCATTGAGGACGCCGGCTGGATCAAGCGCAAGATGTTCCATGGTTTCATGAAGGTGGCGCGCCGGGTCGGCATGCGCATCCTCGATGGCAAGCCGGGCGTGTCGCTGGTGGATCGCCTGCAATACGCCATCGGCGACCTGCTGGTGTATGGACCGCTCAAGAACGTGCTCGGCATGTCGCGCCTGCGCGTGGCCTATACCGGCGGCGAGGCCATCGGGCCGGACCTGTTCGACTTCTATCGTTCGCTGGGCATCAACCTCAAGCAGCTCTATGGCATGACCGAGACCTGCGTGACGGTGTGCATGCAGCCCTCGGGCGACGTCAAGCTCGATAGCGTGGGCCGCCCCATGAAGGGCGTGGAAGTGCGCATCGATGCCAATGGCGAAGTACTGGTGCGCTCTCCGGGCCTGATGAAGGAATATTTCAAGCGGCCCGATGCCACCGCCGAAGCCATCGACCAGGACGGCTACTTCCACACGGGAGATGCAGGTTTCTTCGACAGCGACGGCCACCTGAAAATCATCGACCGCGCCAAGGATGTCGGCAAGATGGCCTGCGGCAGCATGTTCGCGCCCAAGTACATCGAGAACAAGCTGAAGTTCTTCCCCTTCATCAAGGAAGCGGTGACCTTCGGCAATGGCCGCGAACAATGCATGGCCTTCATCAACATCGACATGGATGCCGTGGGCAACTGGGCCGAGCGCCGCAATCTTCCCTACAGCGGCTATACCGACCTGGCCGCCAATCCGGCGGTCTACGACCTGGTGCGTGAATGCGTGGAAAAGGTCAACGCCGACCTGGTGGCCGATCCTTTGCTGGCCGATTCGCAGATCCATCGCTTCCTGATCCTGCACAAGGAACTCGATCCCGATGACGAGGAGCTGACCCGCACCCGCAAGGTCCGGCGCGGCTTCATCGCCGACAAGTATGCGGTCCTGATCGAGGCGCTCTATGCGGGCCATGCGTCGCAGTACATCGAGACCCAGGTCAAGTTCGAGGATGGCCGCCAGGGCATGATCTCGGCCGACCTCAGGATTGCCGACGCCAAGACCTTCAAGACGCTGCAAAGCGCCGCCTGAGCAGCACGCAGTCCCGTCCCGGCGGCTTCATCGCTGCCGGCTTGCAGCGTAGCCCGACCAGACCACTGCTGAATGAATCCGACCATGAAACGACACCTGTCTTCCGAAATCCTGCCCGCGGGCCTGCCGCCCGTGACCAGCCCCGATGACGAAGCCCCTGCGGTTGCCGCCAATGGCCGCCGTATCGGCGAGGTCATCCTCGACCTGCAGAACATTTCGCTGTCCTTCGGCGGGGTGAAGGCGCTCACCGATATTTCCTTCGATGTGCGCGAGCATGAGATCCGCGCCATCATCGGACCCAACGGCGCCGGCAAGAGCTCGATGATCAACGTCATCAACGGCGTCTACCATCCGCAGAAGGGCAGCATCCTCTATCGCGGCCAGCCGCGCCTGGGCATGCATCCCAGCAGCATCGCACGCCAGGGCATCGCCCGGACCTTCCAGAACATCGCGCTCTTCAAGGGCATGACCGTGCTGGACAACATCATGACCGGCCGCAACACCAAGATGCGCTCGGGGCTGTTTTCCAATGCGCTGTGGTGGGGCGCGGCCCGCAACGAGGAAATCGAACATCGGCGGAAAGTCGAAGAAGTGATCGATTTCCTTGAAATTCAGCACATCCGCAAAACCCCGGTGGGACGCCTGCCGTACGGCCTGCAAAAGCGCGTGGAACTGGCGCGCGCCCTGGCGGCCGAGCCGCACATGCTGCTGCTGGATGAACCCATGGCCGGCATGAACGTGGAAGAAAAACAGGACATGTGCCGCTTCATCCTCGACGTCAATGACCAGTTCGGCACCACCATCGTCCTGATCGAACACGACATGGGCGTGGTCATGGATATCTCCGACCGCGTCGTGGTACTGGACTACGGCAAGAAGATCGGCGACGGCACGCCCGATGAGGTGATGAGCAATCCGGAAGTCATCAAGGCTTATCTCGGGACTTCCCACTGAATGTGAAAACAATATAAATAATAAAAACAATATGGAAATGGCAGGCAAGGAGACGACATGCAATTCTTCCTCGAAGTCACCCTGAGCGGTTTGCTCTCGGGGCTGATGTATTCCCTGGTGGCGCTGGGTTTCGTACTGATCTACAAGGCTTCCGGCGTCTTCAATTTCGCCCAGGGCGCGATGGTGTATTTCGCCGCGCTGGCGGTGGTGGGGCTGATGGAGAAGGGCATGCCGATGTGGGCGGCCATCATCGGCGCCTTCGTGGTGATGATCCTGGTGGGTCTGGCCACCGAGCGCTTCGTCTTGCGCAAGCTGGTCAACCAGCCGCCCATCACGCTGTTCATGGCCACCATCGGCCTGACCTTCTTCCTCGAAGGGCTGGGGCCCTTGCTGTTCGGCAGTGAGGTGCGGCCCATCGACCTGGGCATCGTCGATGAACCGATCCAGTCGGTGATGGACAGCATCGGTATCGGCATTTCCAAGTTCGACCTCTTCGCCTCCGGCATGGTAGTGGCGCTGGTGGCGGCACTGGCGCTGTTCTTCCAGAAGACCAAGGTCGGCCGCGCCCTGCGCGCGGTGGCCGATGATCACCAGGCGGCGCTGTCACTGGGCATTCCGCTGCAGCACATCTGGGCCGTGGTGTGGGGCGTGGCCGGCTTCGTGGCGCTGATTGCAGGCTTGCTGTGGGGCTCGCGCAATGGCGTGCAGTTCGCGCTGACCATGACGGCCCTGAAGGCACTGCCGGTGCTGATCCTCGGGGGCTTCACCTCGATTCCCGGGGCGATCGTGGGCGGGCTCATCATCGGTGCTTCCGAGAAACTGGCCGAGATCTATATCCCGCCGGTCATGCAGGATGCCTTCGGCGGCAACTTCGGTGGCATCGAAGGCTGGTTCCCTTACGTGTTCGCGCTGCTGTTCCTGCTGGTGCGACCGGAGGGACTGTTTGGCGAGCGCCATATCGACCGCGTATGACAATCTGCTGATTCCAAGGTTGGCGATATGTCGCCACGGGTGTCATGCAGGAACAAGGAGAACGCAATGCTGTACCGTGAAGCAGGACAATTCAAGACAAGCTACATCGCCGACAGCCAGATCTTCCCGATCCGCCAGGATCGCATCATCTTCACGCTCTTCATGGTGTTCGCCTTCGTGGGCGTGCCGCTGTTGGGCAGTGAATACTGGTTCTCGGCCATCCTGGTGCCGTTCCTGGTGTTTGCGCTGGCCGCACTGGGCCTGAACGTGCTGACCGGTTACGCCGGCCAGCTTTCACTGGGGTCGGCGGCCTTCATGGCCGTGGGCGCCTATGCGGCCTACAACTTCCAGTTGCGCGTCGAGGGTATTCCCATCGTTGCCACGCTGCTGCTCTCGGGGGCCTGTGCGGCCATGGTGGGTGTGCTCTTCGGGCTGCCCTCGCTGCGCATCAAGGGCTTCTACCTGGCCGTGGCCACGCTGGCGGCGCAGTTCTTCGTGGTGTGGGCACTGACCAAGTTTCCCTGGTTCTCCAACAATTCTTCATCCGGCGTGATCAGCACGCCCAAGATCGATTTCTTCGGCATCGCCATCGATACTCCGGTGCGCAAATACCTCTTCGTGCTGGCCGTGGTGAGTGTGCTGGCGCTGGTGGCCAAGAACCTGGTGCGCTCCTCCACGGGACGCGCCTGGATGGCCGTGCGCGACATGGACGTGGCGGCCGAAGTGATCGGCATCCCGCTCATGCGCACCAAGCTGACCGCCTTTGCCGTGAGTTCCTTCTACTGCGGCGTGGCCGGTGCCCTGTATGCCTTCTGCTACCTGGGCTCGGTGGAGCCGGACGGTTTCTCGCTGGACCTGTCTTTCCGCATCCTCTTCATGATCATCATCGGCGGCGTGGGCAGCATCCTCGGTTCCTTCCTGGGCTCGGCCTTCATCCTGCTGCTGCCGATCTTCCTGGACAACGCATTGCCGCCGCTGGCGTCGCTGTTGCACCTGCCGTTCACCAACGCGACGGTCTCGCATATCCAGATGATGGTCTTCGGTGCCCTGATCATCTTCTTCCTGATCGCCGAGCCGCACGGGCTGGCGCGGCTGTGGCAGATCGCCAAGGAAAAACTGCGCTTGTGGCCGTTCCCGCACTGAGCGCCGCAAGGACCGGATTGAGGTAGGCGGAGACCGGAACACCGGTCTCCGATCAAAGTCGGCAACGACAACAACAAGGAGACGAGACCATGAAAACCATGAAGCATCTGCGGCAGTGGCTGCTGGCCACCGCCTGCGCCGCCAGCCTGCTGGCCCCGGCGGCGCCGGTCCTGGCGCAGGCCAGCGACCAGTTCATCGCCATCCCCAGCTACCGGGTCGGGCCGTATGGCACCAATGGCCAGTCGTATTACGGCGGCTATGTCGATTACCTCAACTACATCAACCTCAAGGAAGGCGGCGTCAACGGCGTCAAGCTGTCCTGGGAAGAGTGCGAGACCGAGTACAACAACGCCAAGGGCGTGGAGTGCTACGAGCGCATGAAGAACAAGAACCAGGTCACGCGCGGCACCGCCATCAACCCCATGGCCACCGGCATCTCCTATGCGCTCATCGACAAGACCGCCGAGGACAAGGTACCCCTGGTGATGATCGGCTACGGCCGTACCGATGCGGTGGATGGCTCGGTGTTCCCGTATGCCTTCCCGCTGGTGACCACCTACCAGATGCAGGTCTCGGCCATCGTGAAATACCTGGCCGGCAAGAACAATGGTTCGCTGGCGGGCAAGAAGATCGTGTTCCTGTATCACGACTCGGCCTATGGCAAGGAACCCATCGTGGCGCTGCAGGCGGAGTCCTCCATCGGCAAGTTCAAGCTGGTGGAAATCCCGGTGGCCCACCCCGGCAACGAGCAGGGCGCACAGTGGCTGCGCATCCGCCAGGAGAACCCGGACTACGTGATCTTCTGGGGTTGGGGCGTGATGAACCAGACCGCACTGAAGGCCGCGCAGAAGGTCGGCTATCCGCGTGACAAGATCGTCGGTTCCTGGTGGGCTGGTTCGGAAGAAGACACCATCCCCGCCGGTGACGCCGCAAAGGGCTACCTGTCGGCCACCTGGAACGTGGCCGGCAAGGATGTCCCCGTGATTGCCGACATCGACAAGGTGGTCTATGGCGCGGGCAAGGGCAACATGCAGGATAAGAACAAGCTCGGCTCCATCCTCTACAACCGGGGCGTCTCGGCGGCCATTGCCACCGTGGAAGCGGTGCGCACGGCCCAGGACAAATACGGCAAGGGCAAGGTCATGAGCGGCGAGCAGGTGCGCTGGGGCTTTGAAAACCTCAACATCACCGATGCCCGTCTGAAGGCCTTGGGAGCGACCGGCCTGCTGCCTGAAATCAAGACCTCGTGCGACAACCATGAGGGCTCGGGCAAGGTCAAGATCCAGCAATGGGATGGCACGAAGTGGGTGCTGGTGTCGGACTGGATCGAGGGCAACAAGAACCTGATCCACCCGCTCTTCAAGGCCTCGGCCGCGAAATACGCAAAAGAAAAAGGCATCACTCCTGCCTGCATGAAGTAGGCGCTTGCGCCGGCGGCTCTGCACGTCTCCCACGGCCGCCGGTGCTTTTTTGGGAATGCGAACGACCATGAATGCCACACCGATCCAGACCAGTGCCGCGCCTTCCGCCGCTACGGCAGCGGTGGCCAAGGCGCTGGCCATCAACAACATCGAAGTGATCTATGACCACGTGATCCTGGTCCTGAAGGGCGTCTCGCTGGACGTGCCGGAAGGCAAGATCGTGGCGCTGCTCGGGGCCAACGGCGCCGGCAAGAGCACCACCCTGAAGGCCATCTCCAACCTGCTGCACGCCGAGCGTGGCGACGTCACCAAGGGCAGCATCGAATTCCGGGGCGAGCGCGTGGACCGCATGACGCCCAATGACCTGGTCAAGCGCGGGGTGATCCAGGTGATGGAAGGACGGCATTGCTTCGGTCACCTGACGGTGGAAGAGAACCTGCTGACCGGTGCCTACACGCGCGGCATCAGCAACGCCGAAGTGAAGCACGAACTGGAAAAGATTTACGATTATTTCCCGCGCCTGAAGGTGCGCCGCAAATCGCAGTCCGGCTATACCTCGGGCGGCGAGCAGCAGATGACGGCCATTGGCCGCGCCATGATGGCCAAGCCTTCCATGATCCTGCTGGATGAACCCTCGATGGGGCTGGCGCCGCAGATCGTCGAAGAGATCTTCGAGATCGTCAAGGATTTGAACAGCAAGGAGAAAGTCTCCTTCCTGCTGGCCGAGCAGAACACCATGGTGGCGCTGCGCTATGCCGACTTCGGCTACATCCTCGAAAACGGCCGCGTGGTGATGGAAGGTGCGGCCAGTGAACTGGCCGATAACGAAGATGTGAAGGAATTTTATCTGGGCGTCTCCGGTGGCGGCCGCAAGAATTTCCGCGACATGAAGTTCTATCGCCGCCGCAAGCGCTGGCTGGCGTAAGGGGAGGGCATCATGTCCGATCCGACACAGGTACTGGCCGAACTGGATGCGCTGGAGCGGCGCGATCCGCAGCAGCGCGAGCAAGCACTCATGCGCGCCTTGCCGCAACTGGTGGCGCGCGCGCAAAGTGCGCCGGGCTGGGCGCGCATTCTCGCTGGCGTGGACGCGGCGGCGATCACCTCGCGCGCGGCGCTGGCGCAACTGCCGGTGACGCGCAAGTCCGACCTCAAGGAACTGCAGACCCGCGAGAGCCCCTTCGGCGGTCTGAACACGACCCCGGCGCGGCAGTTGCGGCGGCTCTTCGTGTCGCCCGGCCCGATCTTCGATCCCGAGGGGCAGGGGCCGGACTGGTGGCGTTTTGCCAGTCCCATGAAGGCGCTGGGATTGCAGGGCGGGCACATCCTGCAGAACTGCTTCGCCTATCACTTCACGCCGGCGGCCTTCATGGTCGAGGGCGCGGCGGCGCGGCTGGGCTGTGCGGTGATCCCGGCCGGCATCGGCCAGACCGAATTGCAGGTCAATGCGATGGTAGCGCTGAAGCCGGATGCCTATGTCGGCACGCCCTCGTTCCTGAAGATCATCATCGAGAAGGCGCGCGAGATGGGCGCCAATATCAGCAGCGTGCAGCGCGCCCTGGTCAGCGCCGAAGCGCTGCCGCCTTCGCTGCGCAGCTGGTTCCATGAACACGGCGTGCCGCAGGTGCTGCAGCTGTATGCCTCGGCCGACATCGGCAACATCGCCTACGAGACCATGAGCGAGGGCGCGGTGCATCCCGGCATGGTGCTGGATGAATCGCTTATCCTGGAAATCGTGCGGCCCGGCACCGGCGATCCGGTGGCCGCGGGCGAGGTCGGCGAGGTGGTGGTGACGTCCTTCAATCCCGACTATCCGCTCATCCGCTTCGGGACCGGGGATCTGTCGGCGGTGGTGCAGGGCATATCTCCCTGCGGCCGCACCAATACCCGCATCAAGGGCTGGATGGGGCGCGCCGACCAGACCACCAAGGTGCGCGGCATGTTCGTCCATCCCTCGCAGGTGGCGGACGTACTGCGCCGCCATGGCGATGTCTTGCGGGCGCGGCTGGTGGTGTCGGGCGAGATGGCCAATGACATCATGACCCTGCATTGCGAAGTGGGGGACCCGGAAGATCCGGCCATCGATGTCAATGCGCTGGCCGGTAGCCTGCGCGAGGTGACCAAGCTGCGAGGGGATGTGTTGCTGGTGGCGCCGGGGACTTTGCCCAACGATGGCAAGGTCATTGAGGACGCCCGCAAATACGAATAGGTGAAGGAGTTTGCAGGGGATCGAACATGCCGGGCGATTTGCGCTTGTGCACGTGAAGCTTCGCGCATAAAATCGGCAACGGAACATTGGTTCCAACGTCGCTCGGACGGTTCCGGGCGCTGACGTGAAAGACACCCATGACGCAATCCGCCGATTCGCGCGATCCCTCGCGCACGCCTGCAGTATCCTCTTCTCCTGCTACTTCCCCGGACGCCTTCCCGGTGAGCTTCCCGCGCATCGAACGCCTGCCGCCCTACGTCTTCAACATCACTGCCGAACTCAAGATGGCCGCGCGTCGCCGGGGCGAGGACATCATCGACATGTCGATGGGCAATCCCGATGGCCCCACGCCGCCGCACATCGTCGAGAAGCTGGTGGAAGTGGCGCAGCGGCCCGATACCCACGGTTATTCCTCCTCCAAGGGCATCCCGCGCCTGCGCCGGGCGATTGCGCACTGGTATCGCAGCCGCTACGAAGTCGACTTCGATCCCGACAGCGAAGCCATCGTCACCATCGGTTCCAAGGAAGGCCTGGCGCACCTGATGCTGGCCACCCTCGACAAGGGCGATACCGTGCTGGTGCCCAATCCCAGCTACCCCATCCACATCTATGGTGCGGTGATTGCCGGTGCCAACATTCGCTCGGTGCGCATGAGCCCGGGCGTGGATTTCTTCGATGAACTCGAACGCGCGGTGCGGGAGAGCTATCCCAAGCCCAAGATGATGATCCTGGGCTTTCCCTCCAATCCGACCGCGCAATGCGTGGAGCTGGAATTCTTCGAGCGGGTGGTCAAGCTGGCGCGCGAACACCAGATCCTGGTGGTGCATGACCTGGCCTATGCCGACATCACCTTCGATGGCTGGAAAGCGCCGTCCATCATGCAGGTGCCGGGTGCGCGGGAGGTCGCGGTGGAATTCTTCACGCTCTCCAAGAGCTACAACATGGCCGGCTGGCGCATCGGCTTCATGGTCGGCAATGCGCGCCTGGTGGCGGCGCTGGCGCGCATCAAGAGCTATCACGACTATGGCAGCTTCACCCCGGTGCAGGTGGCAGCCATTGCGGCGCTGGAAGGCGACCAGTCCTGCGTGGAGGAGATCCGCGCCAATTACGAAAAACGCCGCAACGTGCTGGTCAAGGGCCTGCATGAGGCGGGCTGGATGGTCGATGTGCCCAAGGCCTCGATGTACATCTGGGCGCGCATCCCGGAACCGTATCGCCAGTTCGGTTCGCTCGAATTCTCGCGCATCCTGCTGGAACAGGCCAAGGTCTGCGTCTCGCCCGGCATCGGTTTTGGTGAATATGGCGACGAGTACGTGCGCTTTGCCCTGATCGAGAATGAATCGCGCATCCGCCAGGCCATCCGTGGCATCAAGACCATGTTCAAGAACGCCAAGGGCGGCTGAAGGCCGCGCGCCGGGCCGGTGTAAAGGCTGGAACTGCATCGGCCTGGCGTGTGTCATACAACATTCTTCACCCCCTGACTGTTCTATATGATGAAAAAAATAATATTCGCCAGCCTCATCGCGCTGGGCGCGTCGGCAGCCGTGCTGCCGGTTGCCCAAGCGCAAGTCTCCGTGAACATCAACATCGGCGCACCGCCGCCGCCGCGCGCTGAACCGCTGCCACCCCCGCGCCATGGCTATGTCTGGGCGCCCGGCTTCTGGGATTGGGATGGCTACCGCCACATCTGGCGCGAAGGCCACTGGGTGCGCGAGCGTCCCGGCTACGTCTATGCGCAGCCGGTCTGGCGCCAGGGACCGCGCGGCTGGGAACTGGATCGCGGTGGCTGGCGCGGTGGTCCGCCGCCGGGAAGGGGTCCGCGTCATGATGATGGCGATGACGACCACCGTGGTCCGGGACGCGGGCGCGACTGCCCGCCGGGCCATGCGCGCAAGGGTGAGTGCTGAAGCTCGCCGGTTTTGATTTGAATTGAAGTGATGAAACGAAACGGCCGCAACGTGAAAACGTTGCGGCCGTTGTCGTTGGCGGGTTGCGCTGAGGCGGACGGGATCAGATCTTTTCCATCAGCGCCGAGACCGCAAAGGAAACGATGCCCGCCGTAATGCAGATGACCGCCAGGCGGTAGTGCGGAATCAGCTTGCCGATCCACGGCAGCAGGAAATACAGGACGATGGCGATCAGGATGCTGGTCAGGAGTCTTTTCATTGTCTTGGCGGGAGGGTTGAACGCTGGGGCCTATGATAGTGCGGTTTGACCTGCGATGGCGCATCAGCCGGGCGACAGGCCCTTCATGCCGGGCCGTGTCGGTGCCGGGGCAGCCGGCACAGGAGGCTTGGCCGGAGCAGCGCCCGTCGGCGTGACCGTGGTCGCAGGCGCGGCGGCGGGCAGCGGCGTTGCTCCCGGTGGCAGGTTTTCATCGACCTGCTCGTTCTGGCGGCCACCGCCGTGGGCATTGAAGAAGTTGATGACGGTGCGCGAGGTATCGAGGTTCTGCGAAGACTTGCCGCCATTGACGATGGGCACTACGCCACCCGGCCAGGCGTGGCCACCCCCCTTGACCTCGTAGAGCACCACGGCCTGCGGGTCGCTCTTGCTGGCATAGGTGTACTGGCGGATGGTGGTGCCATCGTTGGCGGTATCGGGAATGTCAGTGACCGTCGGGCGCGGGTTGGCACCATCGGCCTTGACGAAGGCTTCGATGCTGCGCGCCACCGAGATGCGCGGCAACTGCGAGACTTCCTGCTTGCCGATGCCGCCCAGGAAGGGAATGAAGGGATCATCGCTGCCATGGATGTGCAGCAGCGGCATGGGGGCTTTGACGGCCTCGGGCGGCACATCCAGCACCGCGCTGACCACCGCCACTGCCTTGAACAGTTCAGGCGCTTCGGCGGCCATGCGATAGGCCATCATGCCGCCATTGGACACGCCCACCAGGTAGATGCGCTGCGGATCGGCCAGCCCATCCTTGACCAGCTTGTCGATCAGGGCGCGGAGGAAGGCCACATCATCCACCTTGTGCATCTGCGCGTAACCGCAGCATCCGCCGGAATTCCAGGTACGGGCGTCGATGGCCAGCCCGGTGCCGTTGGGGTAAACGATCATGTAGCCCGCCGCCTCGGCAATCTCGGTCAGTCCGGTAGCGCGCGCCATCAGCGAGCCGCTGGAACCGCTGGCGTGCAGTGCGACGATCAGCGGCTGCGGTTCACCGACGGCATTGCGTTCGGAAAAATAGGCGCGTGAGAGATTGCCGACGCGGATCGTCTTCAAGGAAAGATCGATCGCCTGTGCCGGCAGGCTGGCCAGCAGCGGCTGTGCGCACAGTGCGCACAGCGCTGCCAGCAAGTGGCGGCGCAAGCGGCGGGCGCGATCAGGTGGGCGAGACGGAAAGCGGTTCGTCATGGCAGGCAGGATGCGGTCGCGGGAATGGACGCCATGTTAACGTGCAGGCCACGGTGGCGCAAAGCGATTTACACCCTGCGCCTCGGACCTGGCCATCAACGTAGGGCCGGTCAGCCGCGCGCCGGGATGTTGAGACCGCGCACCACGGCCGGACGGGCCACGAAGGCTTCCAGCGCACGGGCCACATGGGGGAAGTCCTGGAAGCCGACCAGCTCGGCCGCTTCGTAGAAGCCGATCAGATTGCGGATCCACGGGAAGGTGGCGATATCGGCGATGGAATACGCATCGCCAGCCAGCCACTGGCTCTGGCTCAGGCGCTTGTCCATCACGCCCAGCAGGCGTTTGGATTCGTTGACGTAGCGGTCGCGCGGACGCTTGTCTTCGTATTCCTTGCCGGCAAAGCGGTGGAAGAAGCCGAGCTGGCCGAACATCGGACCGACGCCGCCCATCTGGAACATCACCCACTGGATCACCTGATAGCGCGCAGCGGGATCGGCCGGCAGGAACTGGCCGGTCTTCTCGGCCAGATAGAGCAGGATGGCGCCCGATTCGAACAGCGGCAGCGGCGCACCATTGGGACCGTTGGGGTCGATGATGGCGGGGATCTTGTTGTTCGGATTGAGCGACAGGAATTCCGGCGACAGCTGGTCATTGGTCTCGAAGCTGACCAGGTGAGCTTCGTAGGGCAGGCCGGTTTCTTCCAGCATGATCGAGACCTTCACGCCATTGGGCGTGGGCAGCGAATACAGCTGGATGCGGTCGGGATGTTGCGCCGGCCATTTTTGATTGATGGCGAAGGCGGACAAAGCGTGACTCATGAGATCGGACTCCTAGGCAACGGATATGTGGAGATCGCGGTCCTGAGCGAATTTTTCGAAGGCCTCGACCGTCACCGGCCGGCAGAAGTAGTAGCCCTGGTAGGCGTGGCAGCCGGCATCGGCAAGGAAGGAGCGCTGGGCATCGGTTTCCACGCCCTCGGCGATCACCCCCAGCCCCAGGCTCTGCGCCAGGTTGACGATGGTCTTGGCTATCGAGGCGTCGTTGGGATCGATCAGGACATCGCGCACGAAAGACTGGTCGATTTTAAGCTGATTCAGCGGCAGCCGCTTGAGGTAGGACAGGGACGAGTAACCGGTACCGAAGTCATCCAGCGAAAACTCCACGCCGTAAGCCTTCAAGGCAAACATCTTCTGGATGATGTCTTCGACGTTGTCCACCAGCAGGCTCTCGGTCAGCTCCAGTTTCAGGCGGCGCGGATTGGCACCGGTACGGTCGATGATGTCCAGCACGGTCTGCACGAAATCATGCTCGCGCAATTGCGGCGCGCTGACGTTCACGGCGATGCTGAGCTCGGCCATGTGCGGCCGCTTGGCCCAGGTGGCCAGCTGCGTGCAGGCGGTCTCCAGCACCCAGTTGCCCAGTGACAGGATCAGCCCGGTTTCTTCGGCCAGCGGAATGAAGTCGCCCGGTGGCACCATACCGCGCTGCGGATGCTGCCAGCGCACCAGCACTTCGGCACCCGTGACGCGGCCGCCTTCGACCACCTGCGGCTGGTAATGCAGCAGCAGCTGGTTGCCCTCGATGGCCTTGCGCAGGCCGGCTTCCAGCGTGGCGCGTTCCAGCACGGCCGTCTGCATGGCGGGATCGAAGAAGCGCAGCGCATTGCGGCCGGTTTCCTTGGCCTTGTACATGGCCAGGTCGGCCTGCTTCATGAGCTCATCCACCGAGGCCGCACGGCCCAGGAAGACGGTGGCGCCGATGCTGGCGGTGGTGCGGTATTCCACCTCGTCGAGCTGGTAGGTTTGGCCCAGTGCTGCCAGGATTTTCTCGCCGATGGTGCGGGTCTGGGTCGCGGCTTCCTGCTGGGTGTCGTTGAGCCCCTCCAGCACCACCACGAATTCGTCACCCCCCACGCGCGCCACCGTATCATTTTCACGGACATTGGCCAGCAGGCGCTGCGCCACTTGTTTCAACAGGGTGTCGCCCTTTTCGTGGCCGACCGTGTCGTTGAGCGTCTTGAAGTGATCCAGATCGATGAACAGCAAGGCGCCGCAGGTGCGCGTGCGCAGCGACAGCGCGATGGCCTGCTTGAGGCGGTCCAGCAGCAGGGTGCGGTTGGGCAGGCGGGTCAGGGCATCGAAGAAGGCCAGCTCACGAATGCGTTCCTCGGCCAGCTTGCGGTCGCTGATGTCGTGATGCGTGCTGACGTAGTGGGTGACCTGGTTGTCCTTGTTCTTGACGGCGGAGATGGTCAGCCATTCGGGGTAGACCTCGCCGTTCTTGCGGCGGTCCCAGATTTCGCCCTGCCACTTGCCGAAGCGCCGGACACTCTCGCGCATCTCCTGGAAGAAGGCCGGCCCGTGGCGGTCCGAGCGCAGCAGGTTGGGGTGCTTGCCGACGATTTCCTCGGCGGTATAGCCGGTGATCTCCGTGAAGGCCTTGTTCACGCGCAGGATCTTGCTGTTGGCGTCGGTGATGAGCATGCCTTCGCGCGAATCGAAGGCCACCGCCGAGATGCGCAGTTCGGCTTCAATCTGCTTGCGGTCGGTAATGTCGCGCGCGCTGGTGCGGAAGCCCGTGAAGCTGCCCTGAGCATCGGCAATCGGGGCCGACGACAGCGAGAGCCAGAACACCGTGCCATCCTTGCGTACGCAGCGGAATTCCACGTCTTCGCGCTTCTGGCCATCCATGCAGCGCGCCAGTTCGGCGCGGATGCGGCGCTCGTCATCCGGATGGACGATGCTGCCGATGAAGTCCGGCATGGAGAGGCATTCCTCCACGGTATAGCCGGTGTAGTCGCGCACCGCGTGATTGATCCAGCGCGGACGGCCATCCAGGCCCCACCAGACTTCCCAGTTGACGGTGCAATCGGCGATGGCGCGGAACTGCTCTTCGCTGGCGCGCAGCTCGACGGTCATCTTCTGCGCCAGGCGTACCGCGCGCTTGCGGCTGGACATCATGAGCCAGGCCAGCAGCGCCAGCGTAACGCTCATGGCGATGCCGGTGACGGCGATGAGCTGCTCGGCATTGCGCCCGAACTGGGCGGTGAAGGCATCGGTGGTGCTCATGGAGAGCGTCCAGTTGTGGTTGGCCACCACCAGGTATTCATCGGCCTGCAGGCGCGGGCGATGCATCGGTCCGCTGGCCAGCGGCGATTGGTAGAGCAGGGCTTGCGCTTCCTGGGTCACGCCGTCATAGAGGGTGAAGGCAATGGTGCGGCTGTTTTCGCCATACAGGCTGGCGATCACGTCGCTCATGCGAAAAACGGCATGCACCCAGCCGATCAGGCTGGCGCGGCGCTCGGCAATGGTGGACTGCGGTTTGCTGCGCTCGTACAGCGGCAGGTACATCATGAAGGCGGGTGCTGCCGGCCCTTCAGTACTCAGTTCAATCTTGCCGGAGACGGTCGCCATGCCGGAGTCGCGCGCCTTTTCCATGGCGGCGCGCCGCACCGGATCGGCCCACTGGTCATTGCCGAAGGCGATGCGGTTGCGGCCTACATAGGGCTCGCGCAGGATGGTCGGGGCATAGGCAGTGCGGCTGCCGCTCGGACGGATCTTGTAATCGGCCATACCCTGGCGCGCCATGCGGGCCAGATGCGCGTCGAGCTGCGCAGCCGGTACCCATTCCTCGATGGCGATGGCCTGGATACCGGAGAAATTGGCGTCCAGGTTGAGCGCGTCAACGTAATCGCGGAACTGGTTGCGGTCGATGTTGCCGGTGGCCGAGATCAGGCCCTGCACCCCATGCAGCATCTGTTCGTAGGACGCCATGCGCTGCTCGATGCGGCTGACCGTCTCGCGCAGCACTGAGGCGAACTGCGTGTGGACTTCCTTGGCGGCGGCTTCGCGCTCGTGGTCCCATGCGGTCCAGGTGACGCCCAATCCTGTGGCCAGGATGATGACGGGGAGCAGGATCTGGCGTATCCAGTTCACGGCTTGCTCTGGAATTCGACCATGGCTGCCGCCAGTTCAGGATTGAAGTACTTGCGGAAGATGCGCAGCACCGTGCCGTCTGCCAGCATGCCGTTGACCAGGGCGCGCCACTTGTCCAGCTCGGCCGGCGCAAGCGCCTTGCGCGACATGATCAGACCGTGCGGTACGGAAGGATCCTCGAAGCTGATGATGGTGGTGGCCTCGCGAATGCGTTTCTCTTCCACGACCGGGTAATCGAAGGGCTCCATGATCATGCCCTGGATGCGGTTCTGCAGCAGCGCTTCATAAAGCGGTTCCAGGCCACCGGCCAGGGTAACGCGATTGGCAGCCGTAAGCTGGTCCACCATGCGGTTGGCATTGCTGCTGTAGCGGAAGCCGCGGATGACGCCGAGCTGGAAACGATCATTGCGCGCGACGTCGGCCAGCTGAGTGATGCCGGCATCCTTGCGCACCAGCAGGTAGTACTTGTTGCTGAAGTACCAGGCGAAGGCGGCGAACTTGTCGCGTTCCGGATTGGTAATGCCGGACAGGCTGAAATCGAGTGCCCCCGATTCGATCAGCTGCCAGATGCGCGCACGCGACATCAGGCTGACATTGACCTTGCAGCCGCTGCGGCGGATCAGCTCATCGGCGAAATCCTTGTCGATGCCGGTATCGGTGGCCGCCGAGTAGAGCAGGCCGTGATCGTGCAGCGCCAGCGTATAGGGACGCGAGCAATCGGGACCGGCAGCGTGGGAAGGGGAACAAGCCAGCAGGGCAGTGAAAAGTGTGGCCACATTCGCACAGGCACGCACTGCGCGATTGCGAAAGAGTCGACTGAAAATACTGCCCCCTATGTAGACGCCACCCTATGGACGAAGCAATACGAGCGTGGCGCGAACTTCGCGATCTCGCGCCCGACGCACTGCCGTGTCGTCCTTCCCTGAAATCACCGCATGAGAGCGGTGTCCTGTCCTGTAGTTTTGACTCTGCCGTCCGTGGAGACGGTGGTGTGATCACCAGCTCTGCTGACATGCTGGAGACGCCAGCAGAAACGGCACTGCACCAAATGCCGAGCGATGTTACCCGAGCAGATTCCATTGCGCAACAGAATGCATCCGCCGCTGCTGCGGCAGGCTGGATGCGGCCGCGCGCCATGTGCACGGGAGTGCAGAAAGGCATGGATGAGCTGACAGGAAAGCCGGGTGTCATGCACAAAAAAACCGGAGTTTCCGCCATGGAAACACCGGTCTGTCTGTGAGGATTTCGGGAGATCACGATGTCTGATGTCGGGATGACAGGGACATCGCTTGAAGCATTGTTCCGTTCAGATGAACATGCCGCCCGAGACCTCTACGCGCTGGGCGTTGATCCAGCCATTGTTCTCACGCAGCAGTGAAGCGATTGCCGCGCCGATGTCATCCGGCACGCCGACCCGGCCCAGCGCGGTCTGGCCGGCGATGAAAGCGTTCAGTTCGGCATTGTCACGTACGCGGCCACCGCCGAAATCGGTCTCGATGGCGCCCGGTGCCACGGTGTTGACGGCGATGCCACGCGCGCCGAATTCCTTGGCCATGTAGCGCGTCATCACTTCCACGCCGCCCTTCATGGCGGCATAGGCCGCATAGCCCGGCAGGGTGAAGCGGGCCAGCCCGCTGGAAATGTTGATGATGCGGCCACCATCGGCCAGCAGCGGCAGGAGCGCCTGGGTCAGGAAGAACGGCCCCTTGAGATGCACCTTGTAGAGCGCATCGAAGTCCGCTTCGCTGGTCTCGGCGATCGGGCCATAGATGCCCATGCCGCCGTTGTTGACCAGATAGTTGAATTGGCGGACCTGCCACACCCGGTACAGTGCATCGGACACTTGTTGTGCGAAGGCCGGCACACTTGCGCTGTCGGCCAAGTCCAGTTGCAGGGCCACCGCCGGTACACCCAGGGCTTCGATTTCTGACACCGTGGCATCGGCAGCAGTACGGTTGCCGACATATGTCAGGAGGATACCCACGCCTTCGCGGGCCAGGTGCAGGGCGGCGTTCTTGCCCAGGCCGCGGCTGCCGCCGGTGATCAGGGCGATGCGGGGAGTAGTGTTGCTGGAAGCGGTTGCTGCGTTCATGTGAGGCTCCTGAAGTCGTTGAGGAAAGCAATGCAGGGGATGTTGCAAGACCACGGAGCCCAGTATATTGAGAAGAAATTCCAGAATAAATTTCGGATTTACTATTAGACTTTTCAGAATTGAATAATAATCAGGCGGGCACATGAACCAGTTGGACACCCTCAAGATCTTCCAGCGCGTGGCCGAACTGGCCAGTTTCAGCGGTGCGGCGCGCCAGCTCGGCCTGCCCAATGCCAGCGTCTCGCTGGCGGTGCAGCAGCTGGAACAGATGCTGGGCACGCGCCTGCTCCAGCGCACCACGCGGCGCGTGCAGCTGACCGCCGATGGCGAAGCCTTCTACCGGCGCAGCCAGGAGTTGCTGGATGAATTCGAATCCCTGCGCGGCATGTTCCGCGCGGGCGGGCAGCCCTTGAGCGGCAAGCTACGGGTCGACATGTCCAGTGCCATGGCGCGTGAAGTGGTGCTGCCGGCCTTGCCGACTTTTTTGGCGCAGCATCCGCAACTGGAGATCGAGCTGTCAGCCAGCGATCGTCGTGTCGATCTGGTGGCTGAAGGATTTGATTGCGTGCTGCGTACCGGCACGCTGGACGATTCCTCGCTGGTGGCGCGGCCCATCGGCCATCTGGTGCAGATCAACTGCGCCAGCGCGGCCTACCTGAAACGGCACGGCACACCGCGCACCCTGGAGGATCTGGCCCATCACCAACTGGTGCACTACCGCCAGGTGCTGGGCGGACGTTCACCGGGATGGGAGTGGTTCGACGGCACCCAGACCCGTATGCTGCCCATGGCCGGCAGCGTCACGGTCAACAGTACGGAGACCTATTACGCCGCTTGCCAGGCCGGCCTGGGCCTGATCCAGCTGCCGCTGGTGGGCGCGCAGAAACGCAAGATGCTCGACGGCGGCAAGCTGGTGGAAGTGTTGTCGCAATATCGTCCGGCGCCCATGCCGATCAACCTGCTTTACGCCAGCCGGCGCCATGTACCGGCACGGCTGGCGGAGTTCATGGACTGGCTGCATGCGCTGATCTTTCCGCTCACGCAGGAGGGCGGCCTCACAAGCTGAGCTGCCCGCTCAGGCCAGCATGGTCTGTCCGGCCGGATCGATGGTGACCGTGCCGCGTCCGATCTCGATGACGCGTCCGCCGACCTGGATTGCCCCATCCGCATTGACGGTCAGGCGCAGCCGCGAGGGTCGATCGACCGCCGCGCCCTGGTCGATGGCGTAGTGGGCGGGCAGGGTGGCACCGGTGGCAATGAGCCAGCCGCCCAGATTGGCGCAGGCCGAGCCGGTGCCCGGATCTTCGGCCACTCCGCCGCCTTGCTTGGTGAAGAAATAGCGGGCCAGCACCTGGCCTGGTGCGTCTTCATCGAAGGCGAACACATAGGCCGTCTTGCGTCCCAGACTGCTCACCGGCCAGCGCTCCAGCAGCCCGCTGTCGGGCCGGGCACGGCGCACCGCTGCGGGCGAACGCAGGGGGATCAGGAACTGGTCGGCGCCGGTATCGACCCATATCGGATCGGCTGCCAGGTCGCTTTCCTCCAGCGCCAGCAGGGCGGCCACTTCGGCACGCGAAAGCGGCGATGGCGCGGTGCGCGGGCCGCCGGGGCAGGGGGCGGTGAAGGTCCAGACATCCCCTTGGGCATGCACCGGAACCACGCCGGCCTTGAACTCCAGGCGCAGCGAGTCACCCGTTCCCAGCAGATCACGCACCACCTGCGCCGTGCCCAGCGTGGGATGGCCCGCGAAGGGCATCTCGTAGCCGGTGGTGAAGATGCGCACCCGCGCATCGGCCACCGCCGAGGGCAGGATGAAGGTGGTTTCCGAGAGATTGAATTGCAGGGCCAGCGCCAGCATGGTGGCCTCATCCAGGCCGCGTGCATCCTCGAACACGCACAGGGGATTGCCGCCGAAGGTGGATTCGGCGAAGACGTTGAGCAGGCGATAGGCGTAGGTGGCAGGCATGGAGGTCTCGCAGCAGGTTCATAAAACTTCCGCATCGGCAGAAGCAGGAAGGCCGATTGTAGCCACGGCCTTCACTGCGAGACAGGTACAGTTCAGTCTCCCACGCCAATACAGTCACGGCCCAACTGTTTGGCGCGATACAGGCGGCGGTCGGCCTGTTCCAGGAAGGCGATGCGCTGGTCCATCGGCGAAGGCACGATGGTGGTCACGCCCTGGCTGATGGTGACGTGGGTCGAGATCTGCGACTTGGCGTGCGGGATGGCGGCCTCGTTGATGATCGCGCGGCAGCGCTGGGCCACTTGCAGGGCGGCCTTCTCGTCGCAATCCGGCAGGATCAGCACGAATTCCTCGCCGCCATAGCGGGCAAAGAAATCGCGGCTGCGGGTCGCGCTCTGGCTCAGCAGCTGGGCTACTTGCCTGAGGCACTCGTCCCCCCGGATGTGGCCGTAATGGTCGTTGTACTGCTTGAAGTAATCGATGTCGAGCATGATCATCGACAGCGGCGCACGCGTGTTGACCGCATTGGCCCATTCCACTTCCAGCGCCGAATCGAACATGCGGCGATTGGCCACGTTGGTCAGGCCGTCGCGATAGGACAGCGCCTCCAGTTCCTTTTGCAGCTCGACCAGGCGCGCTTCGGTCTTCTTGCGTTCGGTGATGTCGAACATGAAGCCGATCAGCGCATTGGGGCTGCCATCGGGATTGCGCACCACGTGCACCACATCGCGGATCCAGATGTGCTCACCATCGCGGGTCAGGGCGCGGTAGTCGGCTTCGTGATCGGCACCGGCCTTGGATTGCGAGATGCAGAAGTTGACCACGGCCTCGCGGTCTTCCGCATGGATGCGCATGGCCCAGTCATCGGCCGTCTTCCAGCTCTCCGGGGTCCAGCCCAGCAGCTGTTCGATCTGCGGGCCGATGTAGGCGAATTGCATGGTGCTCCAGTCGATCTTCCAGGGAATCGCCTTGGTTGATTCCAGCAGGGTTTTGTAGACGGCGCTGTCGGGTTCCATCTGTTCTTGGATCGAGTTGCTCATGATTCCTGGTCGCGAGGTGGTGGTAACGGAGTTGTTGTCGGGAAATGCTGCCACAAGGCAGCACAAAAAATTTGCCGGCAAGCATAACGCGTCTTGCTGTCAGGACGATGAAAAAATGCGCTCAAGCGTGCAGCTGTCCACTCAAGTTTCTGCAGGGCAATCGCAGGAAGTCGACGCGCGCCATGTGTGCAGGGCTATCGTTTTTCCTTATACCCCTATCCTCATTCGGTATTTCCGCCTTCCCCGCTCCTGCGGATAGACTTCAGTCACAGCAGTTTTCGAGACGGAGATTGTTGTGTGGACCGCTACCACGGTCGATGTGTCTGGCAGTGATGTGCCGTACCCGGTGCAGTAATGGCAGACGCTATCTGAAACAAAAATTTTGGAGACAAGCAATGCAATTTCGTTCGGCAGCTGAGCCTGCCGCAGCGGCGACGCCAACCGTAGAAGGCGTTCGCGACTGCGCACAGGCTGTGACCCCAGTGAGCGCTCACTCGCCGGTCCTCGACCAGACACCCGGCACCCCCGCGACAGACGGCTTGCATACCGTCACCGCACACTTGACTGACCGGACAGGTAACCGTACCGGACCAGTTTCAGACACTTCCGGACTGGCCCCTGTCAGTCTGGACGACAAATACACCGCCACCGAAGGTGCCATCTACCTCTCCGGCATCCAGGCGTTGGTGCGTCTGCCGATGCTGCAGCAGATCCGCGACCGTGCGGCGGGCCTGAATACGGCCGGTTTCATTTCGGGCTATCGCGGCTCGCCCCTGGGCGGACTGGATGAAGCCCTCTGGCATGCCCAGGCGCACCTGGCCGCGCACCGCGTGAAGTTCCAGCCGGGCGTGAACGAAGACATGGCTGCTACTGCCGTCTGGGGCACGCAGCAGGTCAGGCTGATCGGCCCGTCCGACTATGACGGCGTCTATGCCATGTGGTATGGCAAGGGCCCCGGCGTGGACCGCTGCGGCGATGTGCTCAAGCACATGAACCACGCCGGCACCTCCGCCCAGGGCGGCGTGCTGCTGGTGGCCGGGGACGATCATGGGGCCTATTCGTCGACCCTGCCGCACCAGTCCGACCACATCTTCTCGGCATCGATGATTCCGATGCTCTATCCCTGCAACGTGCAGGAATACCTGGACCTGGGCCTGCATGGCTGGGCCATGTCGCGTTATTCCGGTTGCGTAGTGGGCTTCAAGGCGCTGGCCGACACGGTGGAATCGAGCGCTTCGGTGGATGCCGATCCTTTCCGCGTCGACATCCGTCTGCCGACCGATTTCGTCATGCCTGCGGGCGGACTCAATGCACGGCTGTCGACCGATACCCTGGGCGTACAGGCGCGCAAGCAGGAAGCGCTGATGCAGGATTACAAGATCTACGCCGCGCTGGCCTACGCCCGCGCCAACCGGCTCAACCGCGTGATGATCGACAGCCCCCGTGCGCGGCTGGGCATCATCGCCTCGGGCAAGTCCTATCTCGATGTGCTGGAAGCTTTATCGGAACTGGGCATCGATGAAGCCTTCGCAGCCGAGATCGGATTGCGGCTGTTCAAGGTCTCCATGCCCTGGCCGCTGGAGCCGGATGGCGTGCGCGAATTCGCGCAGGGCCTCGATGAAATCCTGGTGGTGGAAGAAAAGCGCCAGATGGTGGAGTACCAGTTGAAGGAGCAACTTTACAACTGGCGCGACGATGTCCGTCCGCGCGTGATCGGCAAGTTCGACGAGAAGGGCGAATGGGTGGCTCCGCGCGGCGAATGGCTGCTGACTTCCAAGGCCGATTTCTCTGTGGCGCAGATCGCCCGCGTGATCGCCGCACGCATTGCGCGCTTCCATACCAGTGACCTGATCAAGGCGCGCCTGGCCTTCCTCGATGCCAAGGATGCGGTGCTGACCAAGGCCGTCAACACGCCGCCGCGCCCGGCTTACTATTGCTCGGGCTGTCCGCACAACACCTCCACGCGCGTGCCCGAGGGCAGCTTCGCGCTGGCCGGGATCGGCTGTCACGTCATGGCCACCGCCATCTATCCGGAATTCAACAAGCTGACCACCCACATGGGCGGCGAGGGTGCGCCCTGGATCGGGCAAGCGCCCTTCTCCAAAGTGCCGCACGTATTTGCCAACCTGGGCGATGGCACCTATTTCCATTCGGGTTATCTCGCCATTCGCGCCGCCGTGGCCGCGCGGGTCAACATGACCTACAAGATCCTGTACAACGATGCCGTGGCCATGACCGGAGGACAGCCGGTGGACGGGACAGTCTCGGTGCCGATGATCGCGCAGCAGATGGCCGCTGAAGGCGTGCAGCGCATCGCGCTGGTGTCGGAGGACATCAGCCGTTACACCGGCCGCAACGGTTTGCCGGCGGCGGTGAGCCTGCATGACCGCAAGGAGATGGATGCCGTGCAGCGCGAGCTGCGCGAGATTCCGGGGGTGAGCGTCATCATCTACGACCAGACCTGCGCCGCCGAAAAGCGCCGCCGCCGCAAGAAGGGAGAATTCCCTGACCCCAACGAACGGCTCTTCATCAATGCGGCCGTGTGCGAGGGTTGCGGCGATTGCGGCGTGCAGTCCAACTGCACTTCGATCCTGCCGCTGGAGACGGAGCTGGGCCGCAAGCGCGTCATCGACCAGTCTTCCTGCAACAAGGATTACTCCTGCGTGAAGGGCTTCTGCCCCAGCTTCGTCACCGTGACCGGCGGGCAGTTGAAGAAGTCGCGTACCGGCGTCCACAAGAAAGGCGCGACTGACGATTTCGGCGCGCTGCCCGAACCGGCCATCCCGTCTTGCGAGACGCCGTTCAACATCCTCATCAACGGCATCGGCGGTACCGGGGTCATCACCATCGGCGCACTCATGGGCATGGCCGCGCATCTGGAAGGCAAGGGCGCGTCGGTGCTGGACATGACCGGCATGTCGCAGAAGAACGGTTCCGTGACCTCGCACGTGCGCATCGCTGCACGGCGCGACACCATCCGCGCGCAGCGCATCGCCACCGGGGAAGCTGACCTGGTGCTGGGTTGCGACATGCTCACGGCGGGCGCTTTCGATGCCATTTCCAAGATGCGCCCCGGCCGCACGCGGGCGGTGGTCAACCTGCACCAGCAGCCGCCGGGCCAGTTCGCCAAAAATCCTGACTGGCAATTTCCGTTCGAGGAGATCAAGGCGCTGATCCTGGAATCGGTCGACCAGCAGGCCGACTTCATCGATGCCACACGCCTGGCCACGGCCCTGATGGGCGACGCCATCGCCACCAATCTCTTCATGCTGGGCTATGCCTGGCAGCGCGGTGAACTGCCCTTGAGCGAGGCCGCGCTGCTGCGTGCGATTGAACTCAATGGCGTGGCGGTCGAGGCCAACCAGACCGCCTTCCGCTGGGGCCGCCGTGCCGCAGTCGACCTGCGCCGCGTGGAGCAGATCGCGGTGCCGGCCCAGCCGGTGGTGGTACACCTGCCGCAGTCGCTGGACCAACTGATCAAGCGCCGGGTGGCCTTGCTGACCGGGTATCAGGATGCCTCCTACGCCGCCCAATTCGCCGAAGTGGTTGCGGCCGTGCGTGGCGCCGAAGCGCCGCTGGGCAGCGACAAGCTGACCCTGGCCGTCGCCCGCAGCCTCTCGCGCCTGATGGCTTACAAGGATGAATACGAGGTGGCGCGGCTCTACACCAACGGCCAGTTCCAGAAGGACCTGGCGCAGCAGTTCGAGGGCGATTTCACCCTCAGCTTCAACCTGGCACCGCCGATCTTTGCGCGCAAGGATGGACAGGGGCGATTGGTGAAGGCGCGCTATGGCAGCTGGATGATGACGGCCTTCAAGCTGCTGGCGCGCTGCAAGGGGCTGCGCGGCGGTGTCTTCGATTTCTTCGGGCGTACCGCAGAACGGCGCATGGAGCGTGCGCTCATCGTGCAATATCGCCAGATGGTGCTGCAGTTGCTGCCCGCGTTGACGGCGGACAACCTGGCCGAGGCCATCGCCCTGGCGCAGTTGCCGGAACAGGTGCGCGGCTTCGGTCATGTCAAGGAGCAGGCGGTACAGGCCATGCAGGGGCGGCAGGCGGAATTGCTGGCAGCGTTTGCGCAGGCAGGCAAGAAGCCTGCCGCCCCGAGTGCAACGCCGGCCGCAGCCTGACCGGCCCTGACCGCTTCGGCATCGAGATCGGCCAATGTCGCGCCGGTGACAACTGTCCGGCGCGAATTCCATTAAGCTTGGGCGCAAAGCGGGAAGCCAAGCGCCCAACCCGCATTGCCTGGCAAGAACAACGAACAGGAGACAAGCATGGATTTTGAACTCAACGAAGACCAACTGGCCTTCCAGCAAAGCGCGCGCGATTTCGCTGCGCGCGCCATGGCCCCCTTCGCCGCCAAGTGGGACGAGGAGGCGCACTTCCCGCTGGACGTGATCGCCAAGGCCGGCGAACTGGGCTTCTGCGGCCTCTACACCCCGGAAGAGGTGGGCGGCCTGGGCCTCTCGCGCCTGGATGCCACGGTGGTCTTCGAGGAGCTGGCGCGCGCCTGTACCTCGACGGCAGCCTATCTCACCATCCACAACATGGTCAGCTGGATGGTGGCCACCTGGGGCCATGCCGAACTGAAGGAAGAATGGTGCGAGCAACTGGCCGCCGGCCAGAAGATCGGCTCCTACTGCCTCACCGAGCCGGGCTCGGGATCGGATGCTGCATCGCTCAAGACCACGGCGCGCCGGGTCGATGACTTTTATCTCATCAATGGTTCCAAGGCCTTCATCTCGGGCGCGGGCAGCACCGACCTGCTGGTGGTGATGGCGCGCACCGGCGGCCCCGGCGCGCGCGGCGTCTCGGCCATCGCGGTGCCGGGCGATACCCCCGGCATCAGCTACGGCAAGAAGGAAAGCAAGATGGGCTGGAACAGCCAGCCCACGCGCACCATCAGCTTCGACAACGTCAAGGTGCCGGTGGGCAACCTGCTGGGCGAGGAGGGCGAGGGCTTCGTCTTCGCCATGAAGGGGCTCGATGGCGGGCGCATCAACATCGCCACTTGCTCGGTCGGTGCGGCGCAGGCAGCGCTGGATGCGGCCCACGCCTACATGAAGGAACGCAAGCAGTTCGGCCGTCCGATTGCCGACTTCCAGGCGCTGCAATTCAAGTTGGCCGACATGCAGACCGAACTGGTGGCCGCGCGCCAGATGGTGCGGCTGGCGGCGGCCAAGCTGGATGCCGGCTCGCCCGAAGCCACCACCTATTGCGCCATGGCCAAGCGGCTGGCGACCGATCTGGGCTTCCGCGTCTGCAATGAGGCGCTGCAATTGCATGGCGGCTATGGCTACATCCGCGAATATCCGCTGGAACGCTATTTCCGCGACGTGCGGGTGCATCAGATCCTGGAAGGCACCAATGAAATCATGCGCGTCATCATCTCGCGCAACCTGCTCGGCCGCGACACGCTGGACGACATCCGCTGACCCCTCACAAGGAAACGCATGAGCACCTATACCAACCTGAAGCTGGAAAAATGCGGCCACACCGCCGTGCTGACCCTGTCTAATCCCCCCGCCAACACTTGGACCCGTGAAGCCCTGGCCGACCTCACGCGCCTGGTCAAGGACCTCAACGCCGACCGTGAGATCTACACCCTGGTGGTGACCGGCGAGGGAGAGAAATTCTTTTCCGCCGGCGCCGACCTCAAGCTCTTCGCCGATGGCGACAAGGCCATGGCACGCGAGATGGCGCGCCGCTTCGGGGAAGCCTTCGAGACCTTGTCGGGCTTCCGGGGCGTTTCGATTGCGGCCATCAATGGCTACGCCATGGGCGGTGGCCTGGAGTGCGCCCTGGCCTGCGACATCCGCATCGCCGAAGAGCAGGCCCAGATGGCCTTGCCGGAAGCCGCCGTGGGCTTGCTGCCCTGCGCGGGCGGCACGCAGAACCTGCCGTGGCTGGTCGGTGAAGGCTGGGCCAAGCGCATGATCCTGTGCGGCGAACGCGTCAATGCCGAGACCGCGCTGCGCATCGGCCTGGTGGAAGAGGTGGTGCCCAAGGGCCAGGCGCGCGAACGTGCGCTGGCGCTGGCCTTGCAGGCTGAGAAGCAGAGCCCGTCCTCTGTCGCGGCCAGCAAGCAACTGATCCAGGGGGCGCGTCACAATCCGCTGGGCACTATCCTTCAAACCGAACGCGAACTCTTCGTCGATCTCTTCGATACCCAGGACCAGAAGGAGGGCGTCAATGCCTTCCTCGAAAAGCGCGCGCCGAGCTGGAAAAACGCCTGAACGTTTCGGCACATGGCCTGACGTTTTGTGCACCATGACCTGTTTTTGACGCGGCAAATGCGCCGTCGGAGCGGGCGTGGTGCGATGGCCTTGGGCTAGACTGGCAGCCTTGATCCACGTGATCCATTTGATCCATCCGATCCCGTCGAGGCTTTCCATGTCATCACGTATTGCCGCGTTTCTGTTCTCCCTGCTGACGTTGTCCTGCCTGCCCGTTGCGGCGGGTGCTTCCGAACTGTCGGACAAATTGTCCCAGCCCGATCATGTCCTGATCATGCGCCACGCGCGTGCGCCGGGCATTGGCGATCCTGCAGGATTCACGCTCAATGACTGTGCCACGCAACGCAATCTCAACGATGAAGGCCGCGAACAGGCGCGCAAGATCGGCAACTGGCTGCGTCAGCAAGGCGTAAGCCGCGCCATCGTCGCCAGCAGCCCCTGGTGCCGCACCAAGGAGACCGCCAGCTTGCTGGGTTTCGGTACGCCCGAGGTGCAGGATGGCCTGGCCTCCTTCTTCAACGATGCGGCCCAGGGCGAGACCGCCAACCAGCGACTGGAGCAGTACCTGCGCACGGCTTTGCCGGGCAAGGGCAGCCGGGCGCTGATCCTGGTCACGCATGACGTGAACATCGGCCGCTGGACCGGAGAAAGTGTGGCCTCGGGAGAAATGGTGCTGGTGCGGGTCGATGCCAGCGGCAAGCCCGTATCGCACAAGGTCTACGCGCGGCCGGACTGATCCGCCGGTCTTCGCCAAGCACAACGGACGCCGCAGCGCTGCATGCCCTGCGGCGTTTTGTGTTAACGTGACCGGCTTCGTCGTCACGTCCGCCTGCGCCCATGTCCATCGCCTACCGTACCGACCTTCGCCTGACCGCCGATCAGTTCATCGACATTCTTTCCCGTACTTCGCTGGGCCCGCGCCGTCCGCTCGAGGACCGCGAATGCATGGAGGCCATGGTCACCCATGCCAGCCTGACCGCGACCGCCTGGGATGGCAAACTGCTGGTCGGTGTGGCGCGCTGCGTCACCGATTTCGTCTACGCCTGCTATATGTCGGAGCTGGCCGTCGATGAGCAGTACCAGCGCCGGGGCATCGGCAAGGAATTGATCCGCGCCGCCCGCAGCCGCCTCGGTCCGCGCTGCCGCCTGCGGTTGCTGGCCGCCCCCGATGCCACCGACTACTACAGCCATATCGGTTTCGCCCACAGCCCCCGCTGCTGGGAGCTCACGCCCGGAAATGAACTTAAATAACGTTTTAAATCATTTATAAAGAATTGCCATGATCGAGATTCAAGTCTATCGCCCGGAACACGCACAGGGCGTGGTCGAGGTCATCCTGCCCATCCAGCAGGAAGAGTTCGGTATTCCCATCACGCTGGAAGGGCAGCCCGACCTGAAGGATATTGCCGGTTTCTACCAGAAGGGCCTCGGCAATTTCTGGGTGGCGGTTGATGGTGGCAAGGTGGTCGGCACCATTTCCCTGCTCGATATCGGCAACGCCCAGGTCGCGCTGCGCAAGATGTTCGTGGCGGCCAGCCATCGCGGCAAGGAGCACGGCACCGCCGCGCGCCTGCTGGAAGGGGCCATCGCCTGGGCGCGTGCGCAGGGCGTGCGCCAGATCTTCCTGGGTACCACGGACAAGTTCCTGGCGGCGCATCGCTTCTACGAGAAAAACGGTTTCCGGCTCATCGAGAAGAGCACGCTGCCACCTGCCTTCCCGGTGATGGTGGTGGATACCCGCTTCTACGCACTGGATTGCTGAAGCGCTGGCGGCCTCACAGCCGGCGCTGGCTGTCGACCCCGAAGTAGAACCATTCATTGCCCGGCAAGGCACGCGGATTGGGGAAGACGATGTAGCCGTCGCCCGCTGCCAGCACCGCCTGGCCATCGTGCCGGTGGCCGATCACTTCACCCTGCTGCACGCGGTCGAAACTGGACCATTCCCGGGTGAAGCGGTCCTCGGCATGTTCCATGTCGATCACGTCCACCAGGCGGATCGGCTGGATATCCGCCACTGGCGGCTGCGGGGGCGCATCGATCATGCCGTGCAGTGCCAGCGTCTGCAGGATCGCGCGATAGGCGACTTCCGGCGCTTGCGGATCATCATGCTGGCCGCATTCCAGGGTCACGCCGTATAAACCCTTGCTGCGCGCGTATTCGGTGGTGCCCACGCCATACTGCCGGTCCAGCAGGTCGGGCGAGACCGCATGGCCTTGCTGGCGGCGGCGTTCCACCCCGCGCACATAGGCCCCCATCCATCCTTCCACCACGCGCTGGCAGCCCAGGTGCGCGACCATGCGTGCTTCGGCGGCGGCATGCGCGAAGGGTTCGACCTCGCCGTCATTGTCTTCCGGGCCGAGCATGGCGAAGGGCATGCCGCCGGTATGGAAGGAATGCAGGTCGAGCAGGATCTCGTGTTCGTCGATCCACGGACACAGCACGTTGCAGAGCTGGTCCTCGAAGTTGGCGGGGGCCGGATGCGGGCGCAGGTTGCGGTTCAGGTTACGGTCACCCTGGCGTTGCTGTTTTTCATAGGCCAGCGGATTGGTCACCGGCACCAGCGTCAGCAGGCCGCGCTGCAGGCGCAGTTGCCCGCTGTCGAGTTCACGCTGCAGGCGGGTGATGGCCTGGGTGCCGCAGGTTTCATTGCCGTGTACGGCACCGAGGATCAGCAGGCGCGGGCCGGGCGTGAAGGCCGCATATTGCAGCCTGCGCAGGGAAGAAGGAAGGGAATCGGACGTCATCGGGTGGCATGTACAGGAAGCAGAAAGGGCAACGATACCCCGGTTCGGGCGGCGCTGCCAGTCGCCGCTGCCCGGGATCAGCGCAGCAGCTCCTGCCAGCCGGGTGTCACGGCAGTCGCCACGGCGTCGTGCGCATGCAGGCTTTCGAAGTGCGACACACGGACGGAGCAGGCAGCAAAGCGCGCTTCCAGTGCTTGCCGCAGTCGGCGCGCAGCATCCTCCACGTACATCAGGTTGGCCCCATTGGCCAGCGCAAAGGCCTGCTCATCCGCGCGCCGCACGGCGGTCTGCACGGCCGTGCCCAGTGCGGCTTCGGCGGTATCGATCAATTCCAACAGCGGGAACTGCGCGGCATCGCCGGTGATGGCAATGCTGAGCTCCGCCTCGCTGCGCTGACTGTGCGGCGTGGCCAGACTCGCATGGCGGGCGAGCCAGCCCAGCGCGGCATCGCGGCCGATGGCCTCGTGCTGCGCGAAGTCGGCGGCAAAGGCATCCTGCAGGGCCTGTCGCGACAGGGCGGCCGAGCAGGGGCAGGTGGAGGAATAGGCGATGCGCACCTGCAAGCGGAGCGCCAGCGTGGTATCGCGCAATTGCGCCGTCAGCGTGACCGGATAGCTCTTCCATCCAGCCAGCTCCGGCGTGACCAGCGCGGCCCGCTGCTGCAGCAAGGCGAAGTCCAGCCGCAGCAAGGCGGCGCGTGACTGGCAATCGGCGTGGCTCTCGCGCATCTGGCGCAGCAGTTCATGCACAGCGGCCGGCGTGAGGCGCGATCGAGCGGCGAAGGCGTCCAGCAGCAGGTACAAGCGCGACATGTGGATGCCCTTGGCCTGCGGATCGGGCAGGTCCACCGCCACTTCGGCGCTGGCCGGCAGGGGCGTGCCGTCGGCCAGCCGCAGCGGCAGGGCGATGCCGCACATGCCTACCCATTGCAGGGGCAGGGCGATGCTGGCGGGTTCATCGCGGGCGACGTCGGGCAGGGAATTGCGCTTGCTGATGAGGGTCATGCAGATCACTCCCAGCCGGGGAAGGGATCGGCCATGTGCGCCCAGCCCATCGGACCTTGCGCCATCTCGGCATCGCTCAGCAGGCAGGCTTCCAGCCTGGCCGTCAATGCGGCCTGATCCATGTCCATGCCGATGAGCACCAGTTCCTGGCGGGCATCGCCGACGTTGTCATCCCATTGTTCGAGGATGAAGTCGATGGACTCCTGATCCTGCGGCCACTTCTCGCGCGGCACGGCGGCCCACCATTTGCCGGCCAGCCCGTGGCGGCAGACGGCACCGGCCTGCGACCATGAACCCGCATGGGCCGGGCGGGTGGCGAGCCAGAAGAAACCCTTGGAGCGCACCACGCCCGGCCATTCGCTGTTGACCAGATCGTGGAAGCGCTGCGGATGCATGGGCCGGCGCGCGCGCCAGGCGAAGCTGGTGATGCCGTACTGTTCGGTCTCCGGGACGTGCTCGCCACGCAGTTCCTGCAGCCAGCCCGGGGCCTGGCTGGCTTGTTCGAAATCGAACAGGCCGGTGTTGAGGACCTGGTCCAGCGCGACCTTGCCAAACTCCGATGTGACGATGCGCGCACGCGGATTGAGCTTGTGCAGGATGGCGTGCAGGCGCTCCAGATCAAGCGGCGAGACCAGGTCCAGCTTGTTGAGCACGATCACGTCGCAGAACTCGATCTGCTCGATCAGCAGGTCGACCACGGTACGGCCGTCTTCCTCGCCCATCGATTCGCCACGCTCCTGCAGGCTGTCCTGAGAGCTGTAGTCCTTGAGGAAATTGAAGGCGTCCACCACCGTGACCATGGTGTCCAGCCGCGCCACATCGGCCAGGCTGGCCCCCTCTTCATCGGTAAAAGTAAACGTCTCGGCCACCGGCAGCGGTTCGGAAATGCCGGTCGATTCGATCACCAGCTGGTCGAAACGGCGCTCGCGGGCCAGCTTGCGCACTTCCATCAACAGGTCTTCGCGCAGGGTGCAGCAGATGCAGCCATTGCTCATTTCCACCAGTTTTTCTTCCGTGCGCGACAGATCCGCACCGCCATCACGCACCAGCGCGGCATCGATGTTGACTTCAGACATGTCATTGACGATCACCGCTACGCGCCGGCCTTCGCGGTTGTGCAGGATGTGGTTGAGCAGGGTGGTCTTGCCGGCACCGAGGAAACCGGAGAGCACCGTCACGGGAAGCCGGCGGTCGCCGGGCTGGCGTTGGAGGGAGGTCATGGCGAGTGTGAAATCAGCGTAAGGGTGGAGGAGCAAGCGATGCCATCAGCGAAACTGATGACAGATTTTTCGAGATAAATGCAACTGAGTTGCGAATATCTCATAAATGCAACCGTGTTGCAAATAGTGGGTGCGGTGTGCGCGCCGGTCACGCATCTGAGAGAGGGGTTGCCAGTGGGCGTCCGCGGGAAGGAAAGCCCGGCTTGTGCTAGCATGTCGCCTCGCAACAAGGAGGTTTCATCACATGTCCCAGATCTTCCCGTACAAGGGAAACGCCGTCATCCCGGAGATCAAGAAGCTCGACAACGGCAAATTCATGGCTTGCTTCGTGATTCACGAGGGCAAGGATGGCAGCGGCAAGCTGCGCTATCAGCGCAAGGCGCCCACCAATGAATTCGATACCGAAGACGAGGCGATCGCCTACATCCTCGATTTTTCGGGCGACTGGATCGACGAAAATCCCATGTGATCCCGCCGCGCGCCGTTGCCACGGTGCTGCAGATCACAGGCAGGAAGAGCCGCACGGAATGTGTTCCGTCGGCTCTTTTTCATTGGGGCTGCGACAAATTGCCACATTCGCAGGGACCGTCGTACGGCCTACAATCGCGAGCCTGTTCCCGTTTTCGGCGCTCCCCGCCCGCCTTCATGACCACCTCCTTCCAGCCCGCCGGCGATGGCACCGCCAACGCCGCCAGCGCGACCGCTCGTACTGGCGATGCCCATCGCTCCGCCTTGCACGCCGTGCTGCTGCGCCTGCATTTCTACATCGGCCTGTTCGTCGGCCCCTTCATCCTGGTGGCGGCGCTGACCGGTACGCTGTACGTGCTCACCCCGCAGATCGAATCGCATCTCTACGCCTCGCAGCTTTACAACCAGAGCCGGGGCGAGGCCCGGCCGCTGGCCGAACAGGTGAAGGCCGCGCAGGCCTTCCTGGGGCCGCAGGCGCGCCTGTTCGCGGTGCGCCCGGCCAAGGCGCAGGGATGGAATACCCGCGTGATGTTCACCCAGCCCGGCCTGGGCGACTCGGAAAGCCGGGCCATCTTCGTCGATCCGGTCAGCCTGCAGGTCAAGGGCGACCTGATCGTCTATGGCACCAGCGGCGTGCTGCCTTTGCGCACTACGCTGGATTACCTGCACCGCAACCTGATGCTGGGGGACTTCGGCCGCAACTACAGCGAGCTGGCCGCTTCATGGCTGTGGCTGGGTGCGTTGGGCGGAGTGTGGCTGTGGTGGCGAGGTCGCCAGCGCCGCGCTGGCAGTACGGTGCGCGCGCCGCGTCCCATGAACGCGCGCCGGCTGCATGCCCTCGTAGGGCTGTGGATCGTGTTGGGGCTGGTGTTTTTCTCGGCTACCGGCCTGACCTGGTCACGCTGGGCCGGTGAGCGCGTGAGCCAGATGCGCACGCAGCTGGGCTGGATCACGCCCTCGGTCTCGACGCAATTGCAGGCCGGTGCCCCGGCCATGTCCATGGGTGAACACGCCGATCACATGGGCGCACATGGCATGCAGATGCCCATGCCGGAGGCCAGTGACCCGGCCCGTTTCGACATGGTGCAGCAGATTGCCCGCGCGGGTGGCATCGACTCTTCCGAGATCGAAATCCGCCCACCGCGCTCGGCCCAGCAGGCTTGGGTGGTGCGGGAGGTGGATCGCTCCTGGCCGACCCAGGTCGATACGGTGGCCATCGATGCCGACCGCATGGCCATTACCAGCCGGGCCGATTTCGCTGATTTTCCATTGATCGCCAAGCTGATCCGCTGGGGCGTGGATGCGCACATGGGAGTGCTGTTTGGCGTGGCGAACCAGATCCTGATGGCCCTCTTCGGCGTGGCCCTGACCGGGCTCATCGTGCTGGGCTACGTGATGTGGTGGCGGCGCCGCCCGGCGGCGGGTGCCAGCCTGGCTCCGTTGACGCAGGCGGTGATGCGCCTGGCGCCCCTGCAACGCCTGACGCTGGCTGTGCTGGCCCTGCTGCTGGGCTGGAGCCTGCCGTTGATGGGGGCCAGTTTGTTGCTGTTCCTGCTGGTGGATGTGATCCGTTATTCCCGCGCACGCCGCGCGACGGTCTGATCATTCACTGAGCAGGCCATCGGCGGTCTGCTCGAACCACTCGCTGCCGCGTTGCACGAAGGTCTGCGACGCGGCCAGCGCAAAACTCTTCACATCGGGCTTCCAGCCCAGCCGATGCACCACGATCTGGTGCGCCTCCACCTGCAAGACGTTGAAGGAGTTGCTCTCGCCGCGCCCGCGGGTGGAGGTGGCCGTGCCTGCCTGCACCACCAGCGCCGAGTAACCGGGAATGTGATAGCGCCCGGCGCTGCTCACGGCCGAACTGGTATGCACGTGACCTGCCAGCAGCAGGTCGGCGCCGCACAGCGCGAAGGCACGCATGGCCGGTACCGCCTGGCCGACCAAGCCGTGATGCTGCGGGCCGGGCGGCAGGTCGAAGGGATGATGGGTGACGATGATCTTGACCAGGTGATCGCCCACGCCAGCCAGTTCGCGCCGCGCGTGTTCGATCTGTCTGTCGTTCACGCGGCCATCCTGGATGGTCAGGGAACGTGCGGTATTGATGCCGACCACGGCGATTTCCTCGTCCACATAGCGCGGCTGCAGATCGGCCGTGATGTGGCGCTTGTACTTGCGCAGCGGCTGCAGCAGGCGCGCCGCCACGTTGAAGAGCGGAACGTCATGATTGCCCGGCACCACCAGCTGGGGCTGCGGCAGCGCATTGAGAAACTCCCTGGCCTGCTTGAACTGGATGCTGCGCGCGCGTTGGGTGAGGTCGCCCGAAACGACCACCAGGTCCGGCTTGAGCTCGTGGACCTGGGCGATCAACGGTTCGATGATCTCCGGATCGGTGCGCCCGAAATGCAGGTCCGACAGATGGATGAGGGTACGCATCAGTTTTCCCCCAGCAATTTGTCGAGCAGGCCGGGTTCGCGGGGGGCGGCCGCTTGCGGGGTGGCGAGCTGCGGCACGATCACCGTCAATGAGGCCGGACGGATGCGGTAGTGCAACGGAGTCTGCATCAGGTTGACTTCGCCATCGGTGGCCACGCGCATGCGTTTCTTGTGCGTCTCGATATGGATCTCGCTGCAGGTCAGTACATCGAAGTCATGCGCTTCACGCAGGCGGCCGAACAGTGCATGCAGGGCCAGTCGCAGCAGGCCCAGGCGGCCGGTGCGGTGGCACACGTACAGACTCAGCTGGCCGTCGGTGAGGGTGGAGCGCTTGCCGATGTCCAGGCCGCTCATGAGGTACTCGTTGTTGCCGATGAAGACGAAGGGCGTGCGCCGCCAGTGTTCCTTGCCGTCGATGGACAGCCGCACGCGCAGGAAGGGATAGCGCCGCAGCGCGCCCATGGCGGCCCAGGTGAAGGCCAGCCATTTGCCACGGCCCAGGCGAGCCTGCTGCTTTTCACGTTCGCGCACGATGTCGGGATAGAGACCCAGGCTGGAATTGTTGATGAAGGGCGCGCCATTGACCTCACCGCTGTCGACCCGCAGCTTGCGCCCGGTGGCGATGTTGGCGATGGCCTCGTCCAGCGTCAGCGGGATGTTGAGGTCTTTGGCAAAGTGATTCAGCGTGCCCAGCGGCAACACGCCCAGCGCGCTCTCGCAGTGTGGATCGGCCAGCAGGGTCGAGGCCACGGCATTGACGCTGCCATCGCCGCCTCCCACGGCGACCACCGCGATCTTGTTGCGCACGGCATCGCGGGCGGCCTCCAGCATGTCTTCGCCGCTGCGCGCCAGATGCACCACGGCGTGCAGGCCGTGACGGGCGAACTCTTCGGTGATGTGCGCGGCCAGTTCCTCGGCGTGGCCGCCACCGGCACGGGCGTTGATGGCGGCCACCACGTCGGGGCGGCCCTGGCTGGCGGGCAATTCCTGGGTCATGTCTTGTTCTGTCATCCGCAGGCGAGTAGGAAGGTGGTTTCAGAGCCCGTTGGAGCGCGGCTGCGCGTAATAGTGCCGCTGCCAGGTGAAAACCACGGTCGTCCACAGCGCGAACCAGGCCGTGCCCAGCAGCATCGCACCTAGTACGTCGCTCAGGAAATGCGCGCCCAGGTAGACCCGGCTGAAAGCGGTCAGCGCCACCAGCAGCAGGGCTGCGCCGATGACGGCGGCCTGCACGCCGCGCTCGCCGGTCTTCAGGCGCGCACCGATGGCGGCCGTCACGCCCGGCTGGTTGAGCAGGTAGGCGGCCAGCATGGCGTAGAGCAAGGTGGCGCCGATCGTGTGTCCGCTGGGAAAGCTGTAGCTGTGCAGCACCAGGATGGGATCGTCAAAGCTGGGACGCAGGCGCGCGAAGATGTGCTTGAGCGTGAAATTGCACAGCATGCCGCCGGGCAGCACCAGCAGCAGGTCGGTAACCCAGGCCCAACGCTGCTTGCGGACCATGTGCCACAGCAGCAGTGCGCCCATGACCAGCACGCCGATGGTCCCATGCAGATGCGTATAGCCGAGTACCAGTTCGGTCAGCGGCGAGAAGGCATGCTGGTTGAACCAGTCCGCCAGTTGCTGATCCAGACGCGTGAGCGCGCCCTTGCTGCTGACTTCGTAGGCGATCAGCGCGAACAGCATGACCGTGGCCAGCGCGGCCATCAGGCCTGTGGTGAGCGGCAGTCCGAGGTGGTGGTCGCGCGCCATGCGGGCGCGCAGGAAACGCTGGAGGGAGGGAGAGGTAGAAGAGTGTCGTTCTGTCATCCGGCCATTCTAACCTCAGCCCCCCGTGCCCCGGCAAGGGGCTGGAGGGTGCCGGTATGGTCAGGCGCAGGGATCGTTGCCCAGCGCGATGGCACGCAGGGCAGGCAGGTCGCACAGTTCGACGTCGCGGTGGTTGACTTCGATGACGCCGGTTTTCTTGAAATTGGTCAGCAGCCGGCTCACGGATTCCACGGCCAGGCCCAGGTAGTTGCCGATTTCCTCGCGCGTCATGCGCAGCTGGAAACGGGTCGAGGAATAGCCACGGCTGGCGTAGCGCGAGGACAGGTTGAGCATGAAAGCCGCCATCTTCTGCTGCGCGGTCATGCTGCCCAAGGTCAGCATGACGCGTTGCTCGCGCGAAATTTCCAGGCTCATCATGCGATGGAACTGGCGCAGCAGCGTGGGCATGTCGCGGAACAATTCTTCCAGGCGCGTAAACGGAATCTCGCAGACTTCGCTGTCTTCCAGTGCCACGGCTTCGCACAGGTGGTGGCCGGCGCCGATGGCATCCATGCCCAGCAATTCGCCGGCCATCTGGAAACCGGTGATCTGCTGGCCGCCATTGGTATTGCCCTGGAAGGTCTTGAAATGGCCCAGGCGGATGGCGTAGAGCATGTCGAACTTGTCGTTGAGGCGGTACAGGCTTTCATCGCGCTTGACCTTGCGGCGGCGGTTGATGACCTGTTCCAGCCGCTGCATGTCGCCCTGGTCCAGCCCCATCGGCAGGCACAGCTGGTGCATGCTGCAGGCCGAGCAGCTGGCGCGCAGGGCGTGCAGGGTGAGCGGAGGCGGCGAATGAATGGGCGTGTGGGCAGGTAAGCTGGACATAAGCGTTGGATTTTCCTCTATGTTGTGGCGGCGTAGGCTGGCCAGGTCTTGGCGTGATGATTTGTGATGCGCCACATTGTCATGCAGCTGCGCAGCTATTTTTCCCGTACTTTTACCACAGTTCTTGCCTGCAAAACGCATACGCAGGGGGAGCAATCAAAACTTTCATCGGAGCAAGGGGAAACTTGCTTTTCGGTTACGTCACCCTGTTTGCGTTTGGCGGGCCCGGTTATTTCACCAGTTTCAGGACCGCCCGGAACTGCGGATGCGCGCTGTGCTGCAGCCATTCGTAGGCCACCATCTCCAGTGTGACCGGGATGGCACCGGCGGCGCGCATGCGCTCGAAGGCGGCGTCGCGGTCCAGCGGACGGCGCGAGCCGCAGGCCTCCAGCAGGGGCAGCACCGTGTAGCCCTGTTGCAGCAGGGAAAGCGCAGTCTGCAGCACGCAGATGTGGGCTTCGCAACCGGCGACGATGAGCTGCCGTACGGCCGGTGGTATGACCGGCAGCAGGCCGTCCGCGCAGGCATCGAAATGCTGCTTGGAGAGTGTCTTGTCGCACAGGCGGGCAATATCCGGATGGTTGTGGCCGAGCTTGTCCGGCATCTGTTCGGTGGCGATGACCGGCACCCCGAGCAGGCCGGCAATGGCGGCCATGCGCACGGTCTGCGCCAGCACCGCCTGACCCTCGTGGATGGTGGGCAAGAGTTTTTCCTGGGGATCGATCACCAGCAGGGCGGATTGATGAGCCTGGATCAGCATGGAAGTCCTGTCATGTGGGCTTGGCAGAAATTGAAGGTCTTGTGTCATTGACGCCAAGCGGGTGGGAATCCGACAATTTTTCCATCATTGACCCTTCGGAGCAAATCCATGCGCGCCTCCTTGTCCGCCGATTCCCATGGCGGTAGCCGCAATGCCGCCATCCTGGCTTTGTGCCAAGGCCTGTTCACCTGCGCCATCTCGATCGACCTGACCCTGACCGCGCTGACCGGCTGGCAACTCGCTCCGGACAAGGCGCTGGCAACCTTGCCGTTCGCCCTCATCACGGTGGCCGGTGCCGTGGTGACCTGGTTTGCGGCGTTCTTGATTCAGCGCCTGGGTCGCCTCTGGTCCTTCGTGCTGGGAGCGGCCAGTTGCTGTGTCGGCGGGCTGATCTCGGTGTGGTCGGTCTGGCATGGGCAGTTCTGGTTCTTCTGCGTCGGCACGGCGCTGGTCGGTGTATTTCAGGCGTTTGCGCAGTATTACCGGCTGGCGGCCGCCGATGCGGTCGCCGAAGCGGCCAAGAGCCGTGCCATTTCCACCGTGCTGGCCGGGGGCGTCATCGCGGCCCTGGTCGGCCCGGCCCTGGCGGCCTGGAGCAAGGATTGGTTCCCGACGGCATTGTTTGCCGGGGCCTATCTGGTGGTGGCGCTCATGGGGCTGTTGTCGGTGCTGGTACTGGTGCTGTTCTATCGGGATCAGGCCGAACCGGCGGCCGTTGCGCAGTCGCAATCTGACCTCGCCCCCGCGCGCCCGCTATCGGCCATTGCACGTACGCCGGTCTTCATGGCCTCGGTTGCCAACAACGTGGCCGGCTCCATGGTGATGATGTTCATCATGACGGCCGCACCCCTGGCGGCGGTGGCCTGCCATCACGGCATTGATGATGGTGCGGCCATCATCCAGTGGCACCTGATGGGCATGTACGCTCCCTCCTTCTTTGCCGGACGCCTGATCCAGCGCTTTGGCCTGGGGCCTGTGCTGCTGGCGGGGCTGGGCATGAACCTCGGCTGCGCCGTCATCGCCATGCTCTCGACCACGCTGCCCGCTTTCTACGTTGCCTTGCTGCTGCTGGGCGTGGGCTGGAATTTCATGTTCGTCGGTGGCACTACCTTGCTGGCGCAGTCCTATACCCCATCGGAACGCGCCAAGACCCAGGGGCTGGCCGAGTTGATGCGCTATGCCGCGACGGCGCTGGCCACGCTGGGTGCCGGTCCCTTGCTGGCCCGCTTCGGCTGGGAAACGCTCAATGCGGCTATCCTGCCGGTGCTGCTGGTGTCGGCGCTGGTCACGCTGCGCTGGATGTGGGCCCAGCGTACTGCGCGCACGGCGCTGGTGACGGGCCTGCGCTAACATCAGAGCATGATTCCAATGAACCCCGTCCTTTCCGCGCAGGCCGCACAGGCCCCGCGCAATGTGGTGCTGCTGGCTTATGGCGGCATGAACCTGCTGGATCTTGCCGGCCCGATGCAGGTGCTGGCGACCACCAACCGCCTGCAAGGCCGTGAAGTCTATCGCCTGCATGTGGCCTCGGCAGAGGGCGGCGCGGTGACCACCAGCGCCGGCCTGCCGGTGTTGACGCAAGCGCTGTCTGCGCTGGACGCGCTGCTGCGCGCTGAGGAACTGCACACCTTGATTTCGGCCGGCGGCAGCGTGGGGGACAGCTTCCGCATCGATCCCGCCCTGGTCGCGTGGATCCGCGCGGCCGCGCCGCTGGCCCGGCGCGTCTGTTCGGTCTGCACCGGTGCTTTCCACCTCGCCGAGGCGGGCGTGCTGGACGGCTTGAGGGTGACGACGCACTGGGATTCGGCCGAAGATTTGCAGCAGCGTTATCCCGCACTGGACGTGGATGGCGAGCCCATCTACATCCGCCAGGGCCGCATCTGGACCTCGGCGGGCGTCACCGCCGGTATCGACCTGACACTGGCGCTGGTGGAACAGGACCTGGGCCACGCCGCTGCGATTGCGACGGCCCGCCAGCTGGTGATGTTCATCAAGCGTCCGGGCGGACAATCGCAATTCAGCACGCCGCTGGCTTCGCAGACCACCGGGGCGGGGCGGTTTGCCGAGCTGCATGCGTGGATCGCCGGCAATCTGGAAGCGGATCTTCGGGTCGAGAACCTGGCGCGCCAGGCCAACATGAGTCCGCGTACCTTCGCGCGGTTGTATGTGGCCGAGACCGGCCGCACGCCGGCGCGCACGGTCGAGCTGATGCGGCTGGAGGCGGCGCGCCGGGCGCTGGAAGAAACCCGGTTGCCGCTCAAGCGCATTGCCAGCCAGTCCGGCTACGGGGAAGAACAGAACCTGCGGCGGGTCTTCCTGCGCCAGCTGGGAGTGAGCCCGGGGCAATACCGCGAGCGCTTCGCGGCCTCGTGATTTACTGCCCTGCGCCTCGCAGGAAACGCTCCTGGTGGTGGCGGACCCCCTCGCTGATGCGCTCCCAGGAGCGTGCAGGGAAGTCGTCCGGCAGTTCGCCTTCGGCCACCGCCAGGGCATGCTCGGCGCCTTGCACCAGCGCCAGCATCGCCTGCCACACTGGTTCACCGCCGTGCTGCAAGGCCAGCTGCCGCCAGTGGCGGGCTTCGATGGTATGGAAGTGGCGATGCGGATTGCGTCCGCGCAGCAGCATGGCAGGACCGGCCTGCCGGGCGCGGAACTGGTTCGGCCCTTTGCCGAAGTAGGGCCACATCGACAGCACGTCATACAGCGGCGTCATCTCGTAACGGCCGCCCGCATGCAGGTGCAGCGAGAAATTCTTGGCATGGCCGTCGGTGGCCGCCAGCAGGAAGAAGGCCAGTTGCGCCAGCAGGAAATACGTCTTGTCGCCGCCCTGGCTGCTGGCATTGAGCAGGCCCAGGCACTGGTTCAGGCCGGGACCGCCCTGGCTTTCATACTTCATCGTCGGTGGCAGGCCGAAGGCCTGGCAGAAATCCTCCTGCGGCAGGCGGGCGATCCAGCCCTCCTTCATCCTGACGCGGTCGAAACGCTCCACCGCCAGCACCGTATGACGCCCGAAATGTTCCACCCGCGCCGGGGCCACCGGCAGACCCATCGCTGCCAGGATGCGGGAGCACAGCCATTCGTTGTAGACCGAGTCGCCCGCATCGACCCGCTGCATCACGCCGCCGATCAGGCCCAGCGGCAGCTTGATGATGTGGGTGGTCGGCGTGGCCCCCAGAGGACGGCACCACTTGCCGCGATGCCAGGTCAGAGCGGTCTTTTCCTGTGCACCTGCGATCGAGATGCGCAGCGCATCTTCCTGTGCGCTGGCCGGGGGCGAAGACAAGGGCAGGGCATACAGCAGTTGTTCGAGCATCGCCTCATCCAGACGCTCGCAGTGGATGCTGCGCCAGCCTTGCGGTTCCTGGTCCGGTGGCAGCAGTTGCAGGGCGCCGACGCAGTCGCGTCCCAAGGCCTGCAAGAGGTCGAAGACTTCAGTGGAGGGCAGGCGATAGCGTTGCCGCAGCCGTTCGCGAATATCTGCGTTGTCCGGGAGCAGGTTGTCGAAATAGTTGCGCACGCTGTCGCCGCGCAGCTCGCCCGAGGCGGTCAGCGGCAGGGACAGCGACAATGGACGGAAATGCGACGAGCGCACCCACGTGGGCGCATAGCGGAAGCGATGCACCTGGCGTTCCACGCTCCAGGTACCGACCAGCTCACCGTTCATCCAGGCATGCAGCATTACCAGGAGCCCTGTTTGCGTGAGGGGATGTAGACAGCTCCCGCTTCCCCGACCGCATGGACCGGCTTGTCTGCCGCGTGGACATGCAGCTTGAGACCGGCCCCCAGTGTCGACAGGAGCAACAGCATCTGCTCCACGCTCACTGCACCCGGATTGGCTTCGATCTCGGCAATGCGCGCCTGGCTGATGCCGATGCGCTCGCCCAGTTGCGCCTGGGTCATGTGCCGCTGCTTGCGCAAGGCACGCAGATGCTCGCGCAACTGGATGGAGAGGCTGATGGGAAAATCGTTGGCCATGAAGTTTTCCTCAAGACAAGGATGCAGCCGCAACGGTGCGCATGGCGGATGGCCAGGCTGCGCGGCTGTTGAGGAAAATATAGGGTAAGAGCGATAAAATTACAATATAAGAAATGTCTTGTTTTTGGTATTTATCGTTTAAATACGATAAACCAACATTATCAGCTTTGGCTTGTAATCATGGCTGTGTCGGGTCGTCTGGCGACAGCGCCGTCAATGCAGTCAATGCTGCCAGCGAATCCAGCCACCACGACAGGGCCGGGCCAGCCGGATGGTCCGGTTTGTAAACACACTGGATCGGTAGTTCCGCTCCTTGCGGCGGATGGTGGATGGTGCTGATGCTGACCAGCCGGCCGCGGTCCAGGTCATTCTTGACCACGTGCAGCGGCATGTTGCCCCAGCCCATGCCGGCACGCAGCAGGGCGTGCTTGGTGCCGAGATCACTCATGCGCCAGGTCAGCCGCGAGTGCACCGAGAAATCCTGACGCGCAGTGAGTTCGCTGCGGTCGGACAGCACCAGCTGGGTTTGCTGCTGCAGGAGCTTTTCGGAAATCCTTCCCTTTACCTTGGCCAGCGGATGGTCCGGTGATACCACCGCCACCAGTTGCACGCTGGGCAGCGTGATGCGCAGCAGGTTGGGCGGCGTGGTCGGCAGTGTCCCCAGGATGCCCAGCATGGAGCGTCCGTCAATGACGCGCTCGGCCACCGCCCCCAGTGCTTCCACCTCCAGTCGTACGGTCACCGCCGGGAAGGCCACGCGAAAGCGCTGCAGGAGGTCCACCAGACAATCGGTAGGAAAAAACACATCCACCGCCAGTGACACTTCAAGTTCCTGCCCGCGCGCATAGGAATTGGCCCGCACCTGCAGCGAATCCACGTGATCCAGCACCTGCCGGGCATCAGCCAGCAGAGCCACGCCGGGGCTGGTCAGCTGTGGCCGGTAGCCGCTGCGGTCGAACAGCAGCACGCCCAGCTGATCTTCCAGCGTGGCGATGGCATAGCTGACGGCCGACTGCGCCCGCGACAGCTTGCGCGCGGCGGCCAGGAAGCTGCCGCTGTCGGCCACCTGCACGAAAACCCGCAACTGATCCAGCGACAGACGCTCAATATTCATAGACCCCTCAAGCTACGATGAAGTGACGAAGTGCCAACTATATCTAAAATTTAGATCGTGATTATAAAAAGATAATCAGTTTTAGCCGAAGGCGAACTTGCCTATTCTGTCGTCACTGGCTGCAGCGAATGCATCACCGGGCAGAGCACAGCGCGAGAGCCGGTCAGAGATTGGCGTCAGGCAATAACAAGATTCAAGGCAACACGGCATCACAATTCAAACATCGTCGTTCACCCAACATCAGAGAGGCTTACCATGATTACCAACTTCACCACTTTCCGTATTGGCCGCGTCCTGCTGGCTTCCTTGTTCGTCATTTCGGGCATGTTCAAGATCGTCGGCTTTGCCGGCACGGTCGGCTACTTCGGCAGCCTGGGCCTGCCGGTACCGACCCTGGCCGTGCTGGTCACCATCCTGGTCGAAGTCGGCGGCGGCTTGCTGCTGATGACCGGTCGCGGCGTGCGTCCGGTGTCGCTGGTGATTGCGCTCTTCACCGTCGGCGCAACCCTGTCGGCCCATCATTTCTGGACGCTCGAAGGCGCTGCCGCCCAAGGCCAGATGATTCACTTCCTCAAGAACGTGGCCCTGATCGGTGCACTGCTGCTGGTGTCTTCGATCGACCCGCAAGCCCAGCCGGAAGAAAACCGTTGAGCCTGATGGCCGCCCGTTCCAACCATCGACCATGATTCACCGGCCCGCACCCACGACGTGCGGGCCTCTTCAGGAGAGACAAGCATGAGCACCCCCTACACCCGTCAAATCGAACGCCTGGTCAACGGCATCCCTACCCAGGATGGTGCCGGCGTGAGCCTCACCCGCGTGCTGACCCACGACCTGCAGCGCCGCCTGGACCCGTTCCTGATGCTGGATGCCTTCCACTCGGACGAGCCCGGCGATTACCTGGCCGGTTTCCCCGACCACCCGCACCGCGGCTTCGAAACCGTGACCTACATGCTGGCCGGCCGCATGCGCCACCGCGACAATGCCGGTAACGAAGGCTTGCTGGAACCGGGCGGCATGCAATGGATGACGGCCGGCCGTGGCCTGGTGCACTCGGAGTTGCCGGAACAGGAAAACGGCCTCATGAGCGGCTTCCAGCTGTGGGTGAACCTGGCGGGCAAGGACAAGATGACCGATCCCGGCTACCAGGACATCCCCTCGGCAGGTATCCCCGAGACCGAGCCGCAAGCGGGCGTGAAGGTCCGCGTCTTGGCCGGGACCGCCTTCGGCGTGGCTGGCGCCATCAGCCGCGAGACCACCGAGCCGTTGTATCTGGACCTGAAGCTGGAAGCCGGCGTGACGCTGGACCTGCCGATCCCGGCCACGCACAATGCCTTCCTCTACGTGTATGAAGGCAAGCTGGCCGTAGGTGCGGCAGGCAGCGAGACCCGTGCCGCCGAGGCTGGTCGCATGGCGGTGCTGTCCAACGTGGCGGGCGCCGCCGGTGTGACGGTGCGGGCAGAGCAGGGCAGCCGCTTCCTGCTGATTGCCGGCAAGCCCTTGAATGAGCCGATTGCCCAGTGGGGCCCGTTCGTGATGAATACCCGCGAACAGGTGGAAGCCGCCATCGACGATTTCCGCGCCGGTCGTTTCTGAACCCTTGATTCATCCGAACCCCAGCGGCGGGCAGCCAAGTGCGCCCGCCGCCACAGGAGAGCACCATGAGCAACATTCTTCACCAGATCCACGGCCTGACTCGCGACATCGGTTTTCCGGTGCGGCGACTGCTGCCGGCGGCGGCTGCACGCACGGTCGGTCCCTTCGTCTTTTTCGATCATATGGGGCCGGTGGAATTCGATGCCGGCACCACCGAAGGCGATGTCCGTCCGCATCCCCACATCGGCCTGGCCACCGTGACTTACCTGTTCTCGGGCGCCATGATGCACCGTGACAGCCTGGGCGTGGTCCAGCGCATCACCCCGGGCGCGGTCAACTGGATGGCTTCGGGACGCGGCATTGTCCATTCGGAGCGTATCCCCGACGATATTCGCGAGCAGAAGGTGCCGGTGCATGGTCTGCAGATGTGGGTGGCGTTGCCGGCCGAGCAGGAAGAGGGCGAGCCGCTGTTCCGTCATTACGCCTCGGAAGACATGCCTGAGGCGCAAATCGGCGGTGCGCGTCTGCATGTGCTGGCGGGTTCGGCGTTCGGCGTGAGTTCGCCGGTGGCCACGGCCAGCCCGACGCTGTATGTGGCCGGCAGCACCACGCAAGGGGCCGAGCTGGAGATTGCCGCCGACGTACAGGAACGCGCGGTCTACGTGGTCCGTGGTGACGTGACGCTGGACGGCGAGCGCATGGAACCGGGTACCCTGGCCATTCTGGCACCGGGTGCGGCAGTGGCGCTCAAGGCCGTGGGAGAAACGGTGTTCATGATCCTGGGCGGCGCACCGCTGGATGGTCCGCGCTTCGTGTGGTGGAATTTCGTGGCGACCTCGCGCGAGAAGATCGAAGCGGCCAAGCTGGCGTGGAATGGCCGTGACAAGAACGTATTCCCGGATATTCCCGGTGAGACTGAATGGATTCCGCTGCCGGCGCATTGATACGCCGTGATCCAAAAAGAAAACTGTCTGTCGCCCTGGCGGCGACAGGCAGTTTTTTGTCCGATCAAAGGTAGGCTGGATTGACGGTCAGGATATCCTTCGCACACGCCAAGGCTGCTTCGCATTGCGATTGCACGACGCTCGCCACGCGCTGCGTCATGCGCGGGTCTCCTCCCTGCGCCAGCACTTCGTGGCAGATGTCCGGCAATTTTTTCAGGCTGAGCGTGGCCAGCTCCTTGAGCGCATTGACGACCAGCCTCGGTGCAAGGGCGCACTCATGCGCCATCAAGGCCCAGTCGAAAGCACGAATGGTGCGCGGATCAAAATTGTCGCCCACCGCCATCGCCAGTTGGTCGGCCACCTGAGCGTCAATGAGCGCCAATCCCGACACCATGTCATAAGCTGGCGCCAGGACCAGCCGATTGGCATCGCTGAAGAAACTCAGGTTTTTGGCGTGCGCATCGGTATTGCCGATCAATACCTGGAAGATGAGCCAGCGCAGGAAGCCAAGCTTGGCGGGGCCGGTCGAGTGCATCAGGTCACGGTCACCAAGCAAGCGGAAGAAGCGTTTGAGCGAGGCGCCATCGCGTATCTCCTTGACGTCATCGCCATCGCCAAAGGGGCGTTCGTATTTGAAGTCGACCGGAAGTCCCAGGGCCTGACAGCCGTCTATGCATTGTCGGCGCAAGACTTGCGCGCCGTCGGCCTGCGCTGCTTGCATGTCCCCCCGGGCGGGGACACGATCAAATCGCTCAACCACCAGTACCGGCTCCGGTACGTGCGCCAGTCTCACCGCAGCCGCCCTGACGCCCACCGCGCCTGCCAGCAGCATGCACATCAGTTCGTTGGTGGTCATGCCCGCGAGCTGCCGGCTGACCGGCTCCGGCTTGAGGATGTGGGTGGAGGACTGTTGCAGCGTTTCCGGCAGAAACCACGCATCGCCCTGCTGGAGGACGGCCAGTTTGTCCTGATAACCGGCGATGGACAGCCTGACCCGGCCATCCCATACCGTGAAAGGATGCTCTGGCCGGGCCCGGATGCGCTGCGAGAGTTCCTCCGATGACAGCCGCCTGGCTTGCCGCTCGTCCTTGTCGTGGGGCGTAACGGCGTTGGCGGTGAAGACCAGCGCGCCCGCCGACTCGCGGCCGAGTGCATGCAGCAGACCCGCCAGGTTCGCCTTGGAGAGATGGTAAGTGGCCACAGCGTCGTCCAGCGCCTTTCCTTCCGGAAGCAGGTTCTGGAAGAAATTGCGCACCTCCATGCTGTGACGTTCCCTGCTTTCTGCCTCGGGACGAATCAAGGGAAGGGCCGGTGACAGGGCATGGCCGGATTGCGTCCAGTCATCGTCGTAGCGCAAGGAAAACAGGTTCTCATCGGTGTGGTGCCAAAGCTCGCCGACCCGCACTCCACTCATCCAGATGTTGAGGAACATGCTCATCGATGCCACGCCGGGAACAAGCGCGGGAGTTCTTTCTCCGCAGTGTGTCGTTCCTCTGCCGAGACCGAGAAGAACGAAACGCCCAGGCAATCCGCCACATCAAGCATCTTGCCGATGCTTACCGTCGGCTTGCCCGATTCAATGTCACTCAGGGTTTGGATGGACACGTCCGCCAGTGCGCAAACGTCGGCAATTCGCATCCCGGCTGCTTTACGTGCGGCCCGGATGGCAGCGCCGAAACCTGCTGCTTCGTTGATTTTTCCAAAATATTCTGGCTTTGCCATATGCCCTCCGTATTCTGCTATAGAAGAATATCAGGTTTCTCAATGGCTGAATTCACTCAATATTCTATCAAAATAGAATTTTTCATTGCGGGGGAACGTATTTCGGGAAGGTGAGTGATAAATTCTGCTATGGCAGAATAATTTGCACCGATTTTGAAGGATAAGGCATGCAAGATGATCGAATTGATACCGACCACCTGAAAACAAAACCGCCTGCGGCATTCCAGCGACAGGCGGTTTGTGATCGGCCGTTGCAGCCGTTCATGAGCTGACCGATCAGATCAGCCCGATGATGCGCCCCATCTCGGTGATGTAGGGGCTGTCTTTGAGCACCTGGTTTTCCAGGCTGTCGGCGGCTCGGCGCAGGGAGTGCCAGGTATCGCCGACCTGTCCCGCATGCGGCTGCGGTTCGCTCAGGTGCTGGCGCAGACGGGCGATGTCTTCGCGCAGCTGGTCGGCTTCGGTGCTGCCAGCGGGCAGTTTCTGCAATTCCGCCTCGAACTGGCCGACCATGTCCAGCAGGCGCTGGTGGTCGAACGCTGGGGTTTGCATGGGCTCGCTCATGGATTCTCCTTCGGTGATGGACCGGCTCCATCATAGGCGCATCGCGCCCGGGCCGGCAAAAAAAGCACCGGGTTTTTGCCCGGCATCAAGTTCTGCTATTTGGGTTCGGCCACGGGGCACAAGTTCCGGCAGCGCCGTGCACAGGCCATGCTTTGTTACACTGGCGGCTGTTTTTGCACGGCGCTTCCTGTGCCGCGCTCGCTGATCCCTGATTCATGACCATACACGACGACACTTCCGCTTTCATCACCTGGACCACCGGTGCCACTTCACAGCAACTGCGCTGGCATTCCGAGGCCGGCAATCCGCCCCCCAAGCGCGTCGTCGAGGCGGACGACCAGATGGCTGCCGATGCCGCCTACAAGCTGACCTGCGAGGGAACGGGCCTGCTTTGGCGCGGCGACTTCCAGAATGCACGCCAACTGCTGCAAGCCCTGGGCCGACGTGTGGACCGCGCCCGCGAGCGCGCCCAGGCCAAGAGCAAATCCAAAGCGGCCACCGCCGAGAGCCCGGCGCAAGCCTTCCATCATCATCGCCAGATGCAGGCGCAGCGCGCGCGCATCCTGGGCATGCTGCTCATTCCCGTCGATCCCGGTTTCGTGGTGCCGCTGCGCCGTGCGCCCGACGTGCAGGCCGCCTGCCGCGAAGCCTATGCGCCCTCGCTGTAGGGCACATCCTTTGCGGTCTCGCTGCGCGAGCTGCAGGGCCTGATCGGTGCGCATGAGTGGCGCAAGAAGGGCGTCGAGATCGGCGCACTGGGTAGCCGCATCCATCCGTGGTATGGCGTCTTCTCGCCGGTGCGTGGCGAGTACGTGGACCTGGTGGCCAAGGCCCCGCTGCCCTCGACCGAACTGGCCTTCGATATCGGCGTGGGCAGTGGCGTGCTCTCCGCCGTGCTGGCCCGGCGCGGCGTGCGCAAGATCATCGCCACCGACATGGACCCGCGCGCGCTGGCCTGCGCACGCGAGAACCTGCAAGGGCTGGGGGTCTTGCCGCAGGTCGAATTGCAGGAGGCCGACCTGTTCCCCTCAGGCCGCGCACCGCTGATCGTCTGCAATCCGCCCTGGCTGCCGGCGCGTCCCAGTTCACCGATTGAACACGCGGTCTACGATCCGGACAGCCGCATGCTGCTGGGCTTCCTGAAGGGACTGTCCGATCACCTGACCCCGCAGGGCGAAGGCTGGCTGATTCTCTCCGACTTCGCCGAACACTTGGGTTTGCGCGCCCCCGGCATGCTGGCCGAGGCGATTGCCCAGGCCGGGTTGGAAGTGGTGGCACGGCACGACATCAAGCCGCGCCACGGCAAGGCAGTCGATCGCGATGATCCGCTGCATGCGGCGCGCAGCAAGGAAACCACCAGCCTGTATCGCCTGCGCGCCCGCGCCTGAACGCACCTCATGCCAGCAAGGAGACACCATCCATGAACATGATCCGATGCCTGCCGCTGCTGTTGGGTGCGCTGCTCCTGCCGGCCACGGCCCAGGTCACCACCCGCGATCTGGGCGGCCATTACGGTCCGCAGCAGGGGGTGCCCGTTCCGGTACCGGTCCCTGTCCCGGTGCCGGATGCGCTGAATCGCAACCCGCAGCTGAGCGAACCCATCACCACCTCCGGCAACAGCTGCGCCTGCCAGGTAGCCGAGACCAGTGGCAGCGCTTGCATGATCTTCCTGCGCACCAATGCGGCTGACTGGATTGCCCGCAATGCGCCGCAGACGCCGTTGCGCTCGACGGCCAGCGGACGTTACTACGATGCCTCCTTCGCGCTCGCGGCCAGCGCCTGCGCGGCACGCAAGGTGACACCCGGCAGTGTGAAGGTACATTGGCTGGATCGCCGCAATGCGATCCTGGAATGGAAATAGGGCGCTGATTCGCGCTCAGCGCCTCAGGCCGGCTCCTGCCAGGCCGGGAAATCCAGCAGGACCGCAAAATGCCCGTCGGGCAGGTAAGCAAAGCGCATCTCGCCCGCATGCGCGCGCATGACTTCTTCCACGATGGACAAGCCCAGGCTCGCCCCCATGCGGTTCTCTCCGCGCGGGGCGAAGGGCTTGCGCAGTCGCTCCCAATCCTCGGCAGCAATCCCCGGCCCGTCATCGATGAAGCTCAGGCGATGGCGCTGGCCATCGCTGTCCAGCCGTACGTGCAACAGCCCCGGCGCACCGTATTGCACGGCGTTGTCGAGGATGTTCTTGATGGCCTCGCCCAGCGCAATCGGGTCGCCCTGGATCAGGCAGGGCAGGGGCGGCACATCCAGCGCCAGGTCGTGCGGCGTGCGCGCGCGATTGGAAAGCACTTCCGTCATCTGCGAGCGCACCAGGTCGGCCAGATCGATGCGTTCCTGCAGGCGGCTGTCATTGCGATGCTGGACCATGGCGTGATTGATGAGCTGGTTCACCAGCGCGCCCAGGTGGCGCGTGCGCTCGCGCAGCAGCGCCAAGTGGCGTTGGCGCTTCTCCTCGCTAGGCTCGGTGGCCAGCAGTTCCATCTGCGCCACCAGGGCGGTGACGGGCGTACGCAATTGATGCGCGGCATCGCCGATCACGCGGCGCATGGTGGCGCGGTGGACCACCAGCCTCTCCATGAAGGCATTGATGGCCGAGACCAGCGCATGGGTCTCGGCAGGCACGGTTAACGACAGGGGTGAAAGATCGTTCAGGTCCCGTTCACGGATGGCCGCCTCGATGCGCTTGAGCGGTGCCAGTGCCTGGTACAGGGTGAACATCGCTGCCAAAATCGTCAGGGCGCTCATGGCCACGATCACCACCAGCGCCTTGCCGCCCAGGCTTTGCGCAAAGGACATGCGCGCGTTGTTGGTCTGTGCCAGCACGATCACGGCCCAAGGATGGGCGCTGTCGACCGGCATGCGCCGCCCGATGATGGCCATGCGCACCGGCGTGCCCAGATAATCGCCGTCGCGCAACAGCGGGCCTTGTTCCAGCTCGTTCCAGGGAATCTCCGGACGGAATTCGGCATCGCCCGCGATCACCCGGCCACGCGGATCGAAGACCGCATAGATCGCATGGTCCCCGGTGCCCAGCATCGACAGCGCCGCCAGCGGCACATCGACATTGACCTCGCCATGGTCGTACCAGGTGTTTTCGGCGATCTGCAAGGCACTGCCGGCCAGGATGCGGTCATAGGCCTGGCGCGCGGCCAGCTGGGTCGAGATCCAGATGGCGATGAGCAGCACGGCGGCGCTCACCAGCAGCACCGCGCCTACGCGCACCACCAGCCGCGTGTAGAGCGAGCGTCCGGCGACGACGTGCGGCGAACGGCCCAGCATCAGTGCAGGGCAGCGGCCGGGGTGGACGCGGAAGCTTCACCGGCGGCCGGGGCGTGCAACACCAGCTGATAACCGAGGCCGCGCAGGGTGCGGATTTCGAAGGCGGCAGCGGCCAGTTTCTTTCGCAGGCGCGCCACGTATTGCTCGACCGTGTTGGCGTTGGGCGTGTCGTCGACCGTGAAGAGGCGATCCATCAACTCATCCTTGTTGAAGATGCGCCCCGGCCTTGCCGCAATGATTTCCAGCAGCGTCACCTCGCGCCGGGTCAGCTCGATGGGCTGGCCGTCCAGCGTGGCGGTGCGGCTCTTGCGGTCGATGCACAGGTTGGCACAGTGCAGCAGGTTGGTCGATTCGCCGCCGCTCCGGCGCAGGAGCACGCGGATGCGCGCCTCCAGTTCGCGGAAGTCGAAGGGCTTGACCAGGTAATCGTCCGCCCCCAGGTCCAGTGCGCGCACGCGCTCTTCGATCTCGCCGCAGGCGGTGAGCATGAGCACCGGCGTGTGCTGGCCGCGCGCGCGCAATTGCTCCAGCAGGGCGAAGCCATCGGTCTGCGGCAGCATCACGTCCAGGATCAGCAGGTCGAAGGCCTCGCCCAGGCGGCGCGCGGCGTGGCCGCCGTGGCTTTCCCATTCGACCGTGTGGCCGATGCGGGCCAGGTGGGAAACGATGGCCTCGGCCACGTCGGCAGTGTCTTCGACCAGCAGGATGCGCATGGGATCTCCAGTGTTGTTTTTCGATGCCGCAGCTGTTGGACGCTGCTTGGGCAGGTCGTCATTGTATGGCCGAACCGCTCACGAAAAGAAGACGTCAGGATTTAGTCAGATTCGTTACAGCTTGGCGGCCTAGCATCCGTTCCAGCATCAATAATTCTTATAAATCATTTGGAGACTGGCATGAGCGACCCTGCCCAAGCTGCGGCTATCCTCGACCCATCGCGTCCGCTGTTGGAAATCGATCGCGTCACCCTGCAATACAAGACCACCGATTCACTGGTCACCGCTACCCAGAACGTCAGTTTCAACGTCCATCCGGGCGACCGCTACATCCTGCTGGGTCCTTCGGGCTGCGGCAAATCGACGCTGTTGAAGGCCATCGGCGGCTACCTGCAGCCGACCTCGGGGGCGATTCGTCTCAAAGGGCGGGAAGTGCATGAGCCCGGTCCGGACCGCATGATGGTGTTCCAGGAATTCGACCAGCTGCTGCCCTGGAAGACGGTGCGCCAGAACGTGGAATTCGCGCTGCACGCCAGTGGCCGCCTGCAAGGCAAGGCCGCCGCCGAACGCGCCGAGTACTACATCGGCAAGGTCGGCCTGGCCAAGTTCATCGACAGCTATCCGCACATGCTCTCCGGCGGCATGAAACAGCGCGTCTCGATTGCCCGTGGCATGGCCATGGAGCCGGATGTGCTGTTGATGGACGAACCCTTCGCCGCGCTGGATGCACTGACCCGCCGCAAGATGCAGGATGAACTGCTGCGCCTGTGGGACGACACCCAGTTCACGGTGCTCTTCGTGACCCACTCGATCGAAGAGGCCATCCGCGTGGGCACCCGCATCCTGCTGCTGACACCGCATCCGGGCCAGGTCCGCGCCGAACTCAACAGCATCGATCCCGGCCAGCTGGGAACGGCTGCCCAGGCCGAACTGGAAACCCGCATCAACGACATGCTGTTTGCCCATCACTGAGCCGCGCCGGAGACTTCATCATGCAAACCAATCTGCCCTTCGTCCGCCCGGAAATCCTGGTGGACCCCAATCCCCATGCCACTGCCGAAGTGCAGCGGCCGCTGTCGGCCTCCGAGTCCCTGTATCGCATGGGCTGGCTGCGCAAGACCGTGATCCTGCTGGTGCTGGCCCTGATCTGGGAAGTCTATGGCCGCTGGCTGGACAATGCCTTGCTGTTCCCCAGCTTCAGCGAGACGGTGCAAGCCTTCCTCTCCGGCATCGGCAGCGGCGTGCTGCTGCAGCGTGCGGCCGTGTCGATGCAGACCCTGCTGGTCGGCTATGGCCTGGGCATCCTGCTGGCCGGGCTGCTGACCACGGTGGCCATCAGCTCGCGCATCGGCAATGACCTGCTGGAAACGCTCACCTCGATGTTCAATCCGCTGCCGGCCATTGCGCTGTTGCCGCTGGCGCTGATCTGGTTCGGTCTCGGTACCGGCAGCATCATCTTCGTGCTGGTGCATTCGGTGCTGTGGGCGGTGGCGCTCAATACGCATGGCGGCTTCCGGGCGGTGTCCAACACGCTGCGCATGGTCGGCCAGAACTATGGATTGCGCCGCTTTTCGCTGGTGAAATCGATCCTGATCCCGGCCGCTTTCCCCAGCATCCTGACCGGCCTCAAGGTGGGCTGGGCCTTCGCCTGGCGTACGCTGATCGCGGCCGAGCTGGTCTTCGGCGTCTCCTCGGGAGCGGGAGGCCTGGGCTGGTACATCTTCGAAAACCGCAACCAGCTGGAAACGGCCAATGTCTTCTCGGGCCTGTTCTTCGTGATCATCATCGGCCTGGTGGTGGAGAACCTGATCTTCGCCCAGATCGAGAAGCGCACCATCCGCCGCTGGGGCATGCAGCACTGAGCTGCCGGGCTGCGGACCTTGCCTCCATACAAGGTCCGCGCAAGCCATACATCAACACGCAACGATCCATACAAGACCGATAAACTGACGACCTTCAGGAGACAAGCATGCAACGACGTACCTTCACCAGCCTCATGATGGCCAGCGCCCTGGCGCTGTCCGCCGTATCCGGCACGGCCCGCGCGGAAGCGCAGGAAGTGCGCATCTCGCACGGCTACGGCCTGCTGTACCTGCCGCTGATGGTGATCCGCGACCAGAACCTGGTGGAAAAGCACGCCAAGGCCATGGGCCTGGGCGAGGTCAAGACCAAGTGGGTGCTGCTCGACGGCGGCAACGTCATCAATGACGCCATGCTGGCCGGCAACCTCGACATCGCCGGCACCGGCGCACCGGGCTTCGTGACGCTGTGGTCCAAGGCGCATGGCATTCCGCGTTCGGAAGTGGTGGGACTGGGTGCGCTGTCGACTTCGCCGCTCTGGCTCAATACCAACAACCCCAACGTCAAGTCGCTGAAAGACTTTACGCCCAAGGACAAGATCGCCATTCCCGGCATCAAGACTTCGCTGTCGGCCGTGCTGTTGCAGATGGCGGCGGCCAAGACCTTCGGCATCGAGAACTACGCCAAGCTGGATCCGTTGACGGTGAGCCTGTCGCATCCGGAAGCGATGGCGTCCCTGGTCTCGGGCAAGACCGAGATCACGGCGCACTTCACCTCGCCGCCGTTTTCCTACCAGGAAGCCAAGGCCCCGGGCATCACCCGTGTGTTGAATTCCACCGACGTGCTGGGCCACATTACGATTGACGTGGTCTTTGCGCTGAAGTCCTTCACCGACAAGAATCCCAAGCTGACTCAGGCTTTCATGGCCGCGCAGGAAGAGGCCAACGCCTACATCGCCAAGAACCGCAAGGGCGCAGCCGAGATCTTCCTGCGCGTCTCCAAGCTGAAGCTGCCGCAGGAAGAAGTGGAGCAGATGCTGGCGGACCCGGGCACCGAGTTCACAAGCACCCCGGTGGACATCATGCAATACGTGATCTTCATGGGCAAAGCCGGCACCATCAAGACCAAGCCCGCGGTGTGGCATGAGATGTTCGTGCCGGTGTTCAAGGAGCGCAAGGGTAGCTGATTCGACGCGGCAACCCCGGACAGGGGTGTATTTCGTATGGTGTGTGGCGATCGCCGCTGCAACGTAGTTGCGAGCTCAGGCGCGCAAATGCTTCAATCGATACCTCATCGTGGTCATCAACACGAGGCAGAAAAAAGCCATGCCGAACGCCAGTTTGGCACTGGCGACGTTTTCTGCCCGCGTGTCTCGTGAGTGGATGACGAAGACCTCACGACCTTCCAGGAACACCCGCACCAAGTCATTCCCACATACCTGCGACTGGACATGCATGCCGTTGCGGGCGTTTTCCAAGGCGTTCCATGCACCCCCATGGCCGTGGCGGAGTGGCCAGGAAAGTGCGTATTGATGCGTGCCATCCAGCAGGAAATCCGAGTTGGCCGTTTTCTTGAGAATGCCTGTTCTCGTGGCGAACTTGCATGGAAGTCCGATTGGCTTTTCGAAGTACGAATAGCTTCCCATGACGATAAAGATGATCGTAAAACACAGACTCATCCAGAGAATGGAGTGCGTCTTCTGAATAGCAGAGAGCGGGTCTTTGGCTTTGGCTGCCATGTGGAAATCCGATTCAGATCCTTGGACGTTGAGCTCATCACAATAAGGCGAACCCGTCGTGTTTCGCCAGGATAGATTGTCGGTCCGATGTGTGCAGTGATGCGCGCTGCCGATTATCGCAGAGATGGTAAGGCAACTTATGCAAGTTCAGTCTTGAAAAATTCGCACGTTTTATGTTAAACTTGCAGACAATTAATCATTATTGGTCTCGCGCCGAGGTGTCATCATGCAAAGCTGGACTCTTGAGCAATTGCGTACTGCAACGGAGGCGGGCGGAGTTTCTGCCGTCAGGTTGCAGGCCGAAGGCGGCGGGTTCTACGTCCGGATTACGACCAAGAACAATGCGGAAGCCGTACTTTCGCATGCGCGCAGCGATGAACCGCGTACGTTTCCCAATCCGCTTCCTGCCATTACCTTGTTGCGCAAGCTTGGCCTGATGGTAGGCACATTTGATATTTCCAACTGGAATCCCGAGCTCAAGCCGTTGGCGCGTACACGGCCCGATCGCGCCGCAGCCATGAAGAACGCCAATGAAGCCGTCGAACATGATCGCTGGTTCCGCGCTCAAGTGGAACAGGGATTGGCCGAAGCCGATGATCCCGCGACCCAATGGATAAGCCAGGAGCAAGCGCAGGCAAGTTGGTCCGAAAAACGGGCCAATTTGTTGAGGCAGGTGAAGAGGGGGAAGTGATTGATTTTACGTTGGCTTCCCAGGGCGTTTCTTGACCGCGATGCTTTGATCGATTACATCGCTCAACATAATCTCAGCGCTGCGATTGATCAGGGCGACAAGATTGAAGATCAACTTCTTCATCTTCTTGCGCATCCGCTTCTGGGGCGAGCCGGACGCATAAACGGTACCCGCGAGTTGGTCATCAGTGGCACTCCCTTCATTGCTGTTTATCGTTATCGGCCACGTCAACGTGTGATCGAAGTCATTCGTCTTCTTCATGGCGCGCAGCAGTGGCCGCCTGAGGACGACTGAAAGCAGTCGCGTCTTCGCCTGCCGGCGCATGTCATTTGAATATGCCCGACATTTTGCTTACGTTTCTTCATGCCGAAAAACACCGCCCTCCACTGGATCGTCGATGAAGACCGTCTCTTCACCGACATGGCCGATTCACCCGACAATCCCTGCACTGCCTGTGGTGGCTGCTGCGCGCATTTCCGGGTGTCGTTCTATTGCGGCGAACTCAGCGATGGATTGGGCGGCATGGTGCCGGTGGAACTCACCAGCAAGGTCAACGACACGCTGGCCTGCATGAAAGGCACGGAAAACGGCCATGGCCGCTGCATCGCACTGGTCGGGGAGCTGGGCAAACCGGGCGTGGGATGCCGCATCTACCCGCAGCGGCCCAGCACCTGCCGTGAATTCTCTCCCTGGGAGCCCGACGGGCAACCCAATCCCGCCTGCCAGCAACGACGCGCAGCCCTGGACCTGCCCGCGCTGGCTGCCTTGCCGCCGGAACAGGCAGCACCCCTCGCCACCGCCTGAGGCTCAGTCGCCCGCTGCCTCGCCGCACAGTGCGGCCAGCGCATCGCCCAGCGATTCGGGCCGTCCCTCGAACAGTCGTTGCAGCGCTTGCGGATCGGCCAGCAACGCATACAGCGCACTGCGCGCAGCATAGTCGGTCGCCATGCGGACTGCCGCCAGGATGTAGTCGTCCAGCGTGGCGGCAATGGTCCAGTCGGGAAGTCCGATACGGCGGAACAGCCCCTCATCGATGTGTTCGAAAACCTCCGGCCCGGTCTTGCAGACACCCGGCAGTCCTACCGTGAAGGCATCGATGATCCCATTCGTATTGCCGAAGGGCAGGGGCGACAGGAACATGTCGCACTGGTTGAAGAGCGACAGGTACTGCTGGTAAGGCTGGTGCGGATAGACTTGCGCGCTCGGAACGTAGCGCAGGATCAGCCGTTGCAGCTGCGGATAGAGCAGCCCTTGTGCCTGCCCCACCAGGAAATGTAGCCGCACTTCGCGCGCCGCACCACCTGGCACTTGCGCCGACAATTCCACGATGCGCTGGCAGGCCATCAGGAAGCGCGGGTTCAGTTTCATGGTGGTGGCGGCCACGGCCACGTTCACTACCGGCTGATTGCGCCGCTGCAATTGCGGCACGATGAAGGGCACGGCCGAGGGCCGGTAGGGTTGTCCGTCGGCAGGCAGGCGCAGCAGTTGCTCGCTGAAGCAGGCCGGGTCGCCGATGAAATCCTCTTCCACGCTGATGTAGTCGATGCGCGGCGAGCAGGTGGTCGCCGGATGCCCGAGCGCCGCCACCTGCAAGGGCGCCACGCGCAGATTGGCGGCGAACATGGTGATGGGGAACATGCCCACGCTGGGCATGTAGAACACCCGCGGTCGGTGCGCCGTGGCAATCTCGCGCAGCGTCTGCAGGCTGGCCATCAGATTGCCCGGCTGCGCCAGCGTGATGAATTCATCGAAGACGGCACGGCCCAGTTCGTCGGTATTGGCCGCGTAGCCCAGGGCCACCACGTGGAAATGACGGCGCGCCGCTTCCAGGGTCTTGGAGTGGGTGCGATAGATCGAATGCCCGCCCGAAAACCATTCCAGCAAGACCAGCATCACCGGCTTGCCATTGACGCGTGCATCGCCGGTCTGCGAAAGGTCGCCCAGCCCTTCAGCATCCAGCTTCCTGCGCAGCAGCTGGTTGATTGCGCCCTTGATGCGATGGCGCTGCGGCAGGTCGGCGTAGCTGCAGTGCATGTAGACATCATGCAGGACGGCCACTGGCAGGCCGTCCAGCGATTCCAGCTCGGGCAGCCGGTCAGGCAGCCACTGCAGCAGCGCTTCACGCTTGGAATGCGCCGCCGGCGTACCGAGAAAACGCGGTGACATCAGCGCCAGGAAGAGGGCAGCGGCCAGCGGCTTGTTTTGCGCCCACAGGGCTTCCACATCCAGTGCCAACTCCGACTCGGGCGAATACAGCAGACAGAATTTCACCAGGTCCAGCGGCTTGACCTCAAACACTTTGGCCTGTGGCCCGCCGAAATTGAGCGAGCGCAGGATGTGGTCGGCATTGATGAAGTGGCTGGCACCGAAGAGGGCCGCCAGCCAGCGCTGGAAGTGGATCAATTGACCGAAGCCGTTGGGGCTCAGGTGAAAGCCGGGGTCCGACAGCAGGGCCGAGATGGCACCGGTGATGCGGGTCAGCGTGTGCTGTTCCAGTTCAGCCTGGGTTACGGCCGGGGAGACCTGCAGCGAAAACTTGCCGGCCAGCTGGCCATACTGGCGGTCGATCAGTTGCAGCAGGCGCACCAGTTCCCGTGCCGCAGGTTCCTGCTGGCGCGCGTAACAGAGATACTCGAAGTTTTCCAGGGAGAAAATGTTGTCTTGGCTGGCCGTCATTGTGTTCTCGTTGTCGGGCTTGGGCTGCCGGCATTGTGCCGTCTCTCCGGGATCACTGCCAGTGCTTTGGAGCCTGTTCCCATGCAATCTGCGAGATGCGTTGCCCCCACAAGCCTAGTGCTGAGCCGGAGGCTCCTGCGCGGGCTGCGCAAAGATCAGGCCCGGCGCCAGCGGAGAACGATACAAGCGCGGCGCCCCGTGGGCCGCGTCCGGAATCACCTGCTGCGGATGGTGTATCGGGATCTGCCATTGCCCGGCCAGAAACTGTTCATAGTCCCGGTACGCCAGTTGCCGCGCCAGCCGCGTCGGTCCCTGCAGCGCTGCGCCGCAGGAGCGGTCGAGGAAGCGATGCTGCGGATCGACATCACGCCCGCCCACCAGGTAGCGCACGTCACGAGCCGCATAGCGTGCCCATAGCTGGCGCGCCTCCAGATGCTGCTGCACCAGGTAAGCGGGAGGCTCGACGAGACCGTAACGGTAGTGGTCGTAATGCGGGCAGGACGCCGCTGCCGGTACCGCGAATGCGCCTGCCTGCGGACGTTCCGGGCTCACGTAGAGATAGGACGAAGGACTGGAAATGATGTAGCGTACCTGAATCCCGGCGGCCTGCAAGGTCTCCGCGACCGGATTGAGCAAGGCGTAGCGCTGCATCAGCTGGGCCCCGGCGGAATGGCCGATCAGGACGATCTCGCGCAGGTCGGGAAAGCGCCGGGGCTCTGCCAGCCAGCGCACCAGGTCATCCAGTGCCGCGAAGCTGCTGATCCCCGTAACGCCTCGAATGGAGGCTGCTCCTTGCATCCAGCCGTTGCCGGCCCAGATCGGCATGCCTGGCAAGAGACCGGCATCCTTGCTGGCCATGAAGTTGGGTGCCAGCAGCAGTGTATTGCCTGAGGTCAATGCTGCCTGCTGCAGCAGGTGTTGACCGAGGGCAAAGTAGTCAACCGCATTGCGCTTGACCCCGTGCACGATGATGACGGCGCGCTCGACATGGCTGGGGAGATCGTTCAGATCGGCGTTGGCATAGACGGCCATGGTGTAGGGCGTGCTGCCCAGCGAGAGCGCCTGACGCGCCTGCGCAGGGGCGGGCGGGGAGGACGATGAGGACTCGGCTGCTGCTGGCAACGCCCACAAGGCGGCGATGAGCAGGGTAGAAAATCGGACTGAGCGGACCAGGGGGACTAAGCGGACCATCGGCGTGCCATAGGTTCAAGTGCAGGCTTGCATGCGAATGCATATGTGCAGAATATACCTCGTTGCGGCATGGCCGGTCGTGCATGCCTCTCGTTTCATCGTACCGGTGGGTGGCGATCAGTGCCGGGTCCGTGCCTGCAGCATGGCCGACGGCGTCTGCCCGAACAGCTTCTTGTAATCGCAGGAGAACTGGCTGAAATTGGCAAAGCCCCAGGCGGCCGCGATGTCGCCGATGCTGCCCACGGCCTGGCTGCCATCACCTTCGCACAGGGCCCGGCGCACGCCGTTCAGGCGCAGCGACCGCAGATAGCTCATGGGACTGATGCCCAGTACATCCTCAAAGCAGTATTGCAGAGTACGGCGGCTGACATGGACCGCTTCACACAGCATGGGCACGGTCACCGGACTGTCCTGATGCGCCATGGCGAACTCGCGCGCATCGTTGACGATGCGGCGGCGGCGCAGGAAGCTGGCCCCCGCTTCAGCCTCGATCTCGCCTTCATCGAGCATCGCCAGCAGCGCCACCAGCACTGCTTCCTGGCGCAGCTGCAGGGCGGCGTGCGCTTGGGCACCGCTGGCCTGTCCGGCCAGGGTCAGCAGGGCAGCGATCTGCTTGCGGCACTCCTCCAGCCCCTGGTGATCGACTTTCAGCAACTCTGCCTGGCCCAGACGTTTCCAGTCCAGCGATGCCATGCAGCCCAGGCGTGCCGCGCTGGACTGCAGGGCATCGCGCTGGACCACGATGCCATAGATCTCGTGTGCATCCGGCGTGACCAGTTCGAATTCGCAGGCACCGGGCCGCGTCATCACCACATCCTCGCCGACCTGGCGGCCGTTGATGCGCATGCCACTGGTGCGCACCTCGATGCCGAACCAGAAGGCGTCCGGCCACACCTGGCAGGACTGCCGTACCGCACGGCTGCTGGCCTCGCGGAAGATCTGCAGGCCGCTGCTCTGCCATTCCTGCAGCACGCCTTCGAAAGCGCCGCAGGTGATCTGGTCGTAGCGTTGCTCCCAATCGGTCAGGTTGTGCGCATGCTCATCCACGTCGCGCGCAACGGCGGTGCGCAATGCCCGCTGGCTGTGCGTGGCAGATGTGTCAGCTTGGGACAGTGCGAGAGAGGGCATGGACAGGCTCCTTGATCGACGGGGCGGCGGGCAAGCCGCGCAGTTTTGCCGAATTTCGATAACGCCGCTGAAATCGCCGTTGCTATATTGCGTCGGCAGGGCAGCGCATTGCGCGAAATCAAGCAAGCGCCATGCCCGCCCGTCCTTTCACAGGGGCCGCCATGCAGCGGTTCCGCCTTCGCGCCAAAGGGAGAATCCGATGAATGCAAGCTCTTCAGGGCAGGGGCACACGCTCAAGCCCGTCCTGTCCACCCTGCAGCTCTGGGCCATTGCGGTCGGGTTGGTGATTTCCGGCGAATACTTCGGCTGGAGTTATGGCTGGGCCAGCGCCGGCACGCTGGGCTTCACGGTCACGGCGCTGTTCATCGCGTCCATGTATGCCACCTTCATCTTCAGCTTCACTGAACTCACCACCTCGATTCCCCATGCGGGCGGGCCGTTTGCCTACAGCAAGCGCGCCTTCGGGCCGGTCGGCGGCTATCTGGCCGGGGCCGCCACGCTGATTGAATTCGTCTTTGCGCCACCGGCCATCGCACTGGCCATCGGCGCCTACCTGAATGTGCAGTTCCCCAATATCGATCCCAAGCTGGCGGCACTGGGGGCGTATCTCGTGTTCATGACGCTCAACATCGTCGGCGTGCAGATCGCGGCGACCTTTGAATTGTTCGTCACGCTGCTGGCGATCTTCGAGCTGCTGGTGTTCATGGGCGTGGTGGCGCCGGGCTTCTCGCTGGCCAATTTCACCAAGGGCGGCTGGTCCGGCAGTGATGCCTTCAGCATGGCGGCGGTGCCGGGCATGTTCGCGGCGATCCCGTTTGCGATCTGGTTCTTCCTGGCCATCGAAGGCGTGGCCATGGCGGCTGAAGAGGCCAAGGACCCCAAGCGTTCCATTCCCATCGCCTACATCACCGGCATCCTCACGCTGGTGGTGCTGGCCATTGGGGTGATGCTCTTTGCTGGCGGTGCGGGCGACTGGACCAAGCTGGCCAACATCAACGACCCGCTGCCGCAGGCCATGAAGCTGATCGTCGGCGACAACAGCAACTGGCTGCACATGCTGGTGTGGCTGGGCCTGTTCGGGCTGGTGGCGTCCTTCCACGGCATCATCCTGGGCTACTCGCGCCAGATCTTTGCGCTGGCCCGCGAAGGCTACCTGCCGGCGTATTTCGCCCGCGTCCATCCGCGTTTCAAGACGCCGCACCGCGCCATCCTGGCCGGCGGGGTGGTGGGGATCGCCGCCATCTACAGCGATGAACTCATCAAGATCGGCGGCCAGACGCTCACGGCCAACATCGTCACCATGTCGGTATTCGGCGCCATCCTGATGTACATCCTGTCGATGCTCTCGCTGTTCCGCCTGCGCCGCGCCGAGGCCGGCCTGGAGCGGCCTTTCCGGGCACCGCTGTATCCGTACTTCCCGGCCTTCGCGCTCTTCGGTGCGCTGGTGTGCATGGCCACCATGATCTGTTACAACCCGCTGATCTTCGGCATCTTCGTCGCCTTGCTGGCACTGGGCTATGCCTGGTTCCTGGCGACGGCACGCCAGCGTGCGGAAGGGGCGGCGGCGGTTGCAGAATTCTGAACGATATAAAACTTTTATACCGATAACTCCATACCGATCATTCGACAGGGCCATCATGAACAACAATCACAAACCGACGACCGACACCGCCGCACCCGCTCTCAAGCGCCGTGGCTTCCTGGGCGGCCTGCTGGCGGCTGCGGCCGGTGGCGCACTGGCCACCATCGCCACGCCCGGCCAGGCGGCCGCCCGCGCTGAAGTCGCGCTGGACCGTGCCAAATGGGCGGCCCGCAATCACGAGATGGTGGCGCAGATGATCGCCGAGCATGGCAAGCTGTCATCCGGTTACCAGAGCGGCAAGCGGCCCTATGCCGTGTTCGACTGGGACAACACCAGCATCATGAATGACTGCGAAGAAGCGCTGTTGATGTACCAGATCAATACGCTGTCTTTCAAGCTGACACCAAACGAGTTCGCGGCCATCACCCGTCAGAATGTGCCACCGGGTCCGTTCAGCAAGGACTTCAAGAATGCGGCAGGCAACATCGTGGATCTGGAAGCGATCTGCGCTGACCTCGATGCGGATTATGCGTTCCTGTACGCCAACTACAAGGGCATGGCCGGCAGCAAGAGCTTGGAAGAAATCACCGCCACGCCGGAGTTCCAGGACTTCCGTACCAAGCTCTACTACCTCTATGAAGCCGTCAACGATACCCATGGCGTAGCCGTCGGTTATCCGTGGGTGATCTACTTCTTCGCCAACATGAGCGTGGCCGAAGTGAGCGCGCTGGCCGAAGCCTCCAACGATGCTGCGCTGGGCGCGGCGCTGACCAAGGTCAAGTACACCAGCCCGGCCGATCGTGCGGGCAAGGCGGGCGTGGTGAGCGTGTCGCACTTCCATGGCATCCGCCTGTGCACCGAAATCGCCACCTTGATGGACACCCTGCGCCGCAATGGCATCGACGTCTATGTCTGTACCGCCTCGCTGGAAGATGTGGTGGCCGTGTTTGCGACGCACCCCAAGTATGGCTACCACGTTACCCGTGAAAACGTCATCGGCCTGCGCCTGGAGCGCAGCGGGCAGAGCTTCCGCAATGCCTATCTGAAGGAGTGGCCGCTGACCTGGGGGCCGGGCAAGACGGTCGCCATCAAGCAGGTGCTGGTGGCGCAAAAGGGGTATGGTCCGCTGTTCGTGGCGGGCGACAGCGATGGCGATTACGATATGCTGCGTGACTTCCCCGAGACCCGTTATGGCCTCATCGTCAATCGCATGAAGAACGGCAAGATCGGTGAGCTGTCCAAACTCGCGGCTGACCAGATCAGTGCCGCCAAGCCGCGTTTCCTGCTGCAGGGACGCCAGGAGTCGACCGGCAACTGGCTGCCGGCCGAAACCAGCATCAAATACGGCAAGACCGCACCGCAACTGCTGACCAGCTGATCGGACAGCAGCGGGGCATGACGCACCGCTGCCTCAGCGGGCAGCGGTGACCAAGGAGGAGCATCATCATGGCCGAACACCGTTTCCGGCACAGTGTGGGTAGCGCCAGCTACGTGTTTCGTGATCTCAAGGAAGTGATGGCCAAGGCCAGCCCGGCGCGTTCCGGCGATCTGCTGGCCGGTGTGGCGGCGGGCAGCGCCGAGGAGCGCGCCATTGCCCAGATGGCGCTGGCGAACCTGCCGCTGAAGACTTTTCTCGACGAGCCGCTGATCCCTTACGAAGAGGATGAAGTCACCCGGCTGATCCTCGACAGTCACGACCGTGCCGCCTTTGCGCCGATCGCGCACCTGACGGTGGGCGATTTCCGCAACTGGCTGCTGGCCGATGACACCGACAGCACGGTGCTGGCCGCCGTGGCACCCGGGGTGACGCCAGAGATGGCAGCGGCCGTCTCCAAGATCATGCGCAACCAGGACCTGATCCTGGTGGCCAAGAAGTGCCGCGTGGTCACGGCCTTTCGCAATACCATCGGCTTGCCCGGCCGCTTGTCCACCCGCCTGCAGCCCAATCACCCCACGGATGACGCCAGCGGCATCGCCGCCAGCATGCTCGATGGCCTGATGTATGGCAACGGCGATGCGGTCATCGGCATCAATCCCGCTACCGACAACGTCCCGCAGGTGGTCAAGCTGGTCGGCATGATGGCCGATGTGATCGCGCGTTACGAGATCCCGACGCAATCCTGCGTGCTCACCCACGTCACCAACACGATTGCCGCCATCGAGCGCGGCGCGCCGGTGGATCTGGTGTTCCAGTCCATTGCCGGGACCGAGGCGGCCAATCGCGGCTTCGGCATCGACCTGGCCATCCTGGGCGAGGCGCGTGAGGCTGCGCTGTCGCTCAAGCGCGGCACGGTCGGCGACAACGTGATGTATTTCGAAACCGGGCAGGGCAGTGCGCTGTCGGCCAATGCGCATCACGGCATCGACCAGCAGACCTGCGAGGCGCGCGCGTATGCCGTGGCCCGCGCCTTCAAGCCGCTGCTGGTCAATACGGTGGTGGGCTTCATCGGGCCGGAATACCTGTATGACGGCAAGCAGATCATCCGCGCCGGACTGGAAGACCATTTCTGCGCCAAGCTGCTGGGCCTGCCCATGGGCTGTGACGTCTGCTACACCAACCATGCCGAAGCGGACCAGAACGACATGGATGTGCTGCTGACCTTGCTGGGCGTGGCGGGCTGCACCTTCGTCATGGGCATCCCCGGTTCGGATGACATCATGTTGAATTACCAGACCACTTCCTTCCACGATGCGCTGTATGCGCGGCGGGTACTGGGTTCGCGGCCGGCGCCGGAGTTCGAGGCGTGGCTGCACAGGATGCAGATCTTCAATGCGGGTGGCCAGGAGCAGGCATTCCGCCTGCATGCCGACATGCCCCCCGGTTTCCGCGAGACCTTGTTGCGCCTTCAATGACCATGGACGACAAAGAAGCCATTTCACCGCAAGGTGCAGAAAACGTCAGCCCCGGTGCAGAAAACGTCACGGCCAATCCGTGGGAGGCATTGCGCCGCTTTACTGCTGCGCGCATCGCCCTGGGACGCAGTGGCGTAAGCCTGCCGACCGCGCCGCAACTGGCTTTCCAGCTGGCGCATGCGCAGGCGCGCGATGCCGTGCATCTGCCGCTGGATGTGGCTGCGCTCAAGGCACAATTGCAGCAGCAAGGTGTCTGCGCAGCCGAAGAGGTGATCGATGTGCAAAGCGCGGCAGCGGACCGGCTGGTCTACCTGCAGCGGCCGGACTTCGGGCGCAGGCTGTCGGAAACATCGCGCCAGCAATTGCTTGAGCGTTTTGGCACCGAGCCGCAACGGCGCTTCGATGTAGGCTTCGTGATCGCCGATGGCTTGTCGGCGCTGGCCATCGTGCGCAATGCCGCGCCTTTCCTGGCGGAGGTGATGCAGCGTATTGCGCCGGAAGGATGGTCGATGGCACCGCCCGTGATCGTGCAGCAGGGACGGGTGGCGGTTGCCGATGAAATCGGGGAGTTGCTGGGTGTGAAGCTGGTAGTGATCCTGATCGGCGAGCGGCCGGGGCTGAGTTCGCCGGACAGCATGGGTCTCTATCTGACCTGGATGCCCTCGCGCGGACTCACCGACGCCAGCCGCAATTGCATCTCCAATGTGCGGCCGGAAGGTTTGCCCTATCCGGAAGCCGCCTACAAGCTGCATTACCTGATGGCGCAGGCGCACCAGCGTGCTCTGTCCGGCGTGGCCTTGAAGGATGAGACGGCCAGCGAGGGTGAGGAACTGGATGTGCGGCGCAACTTTTTGCTCGGTGACGCTCGATGAAGAGATTGCGCATTGCAGCCCGCTGATGCCCCACTCACCGTTCGTCCTGAGTAGCGGCCGTGCCGCGTATCGAAGGCGCGCCGTCCTTGCGCCTTCGATACGCCGCACGCGTGCGGCTACTCAGTCCGAACGGTAGAGAGTACATCGGCAGGCCTCATCGACCTGATGCCTATAAAACGAAAAGGCCGCGAACGTTCGCGGCCTTTCCTTTTTTGCGCGGGGAGGGCGATGCATCCCTCCCTCCAGCATCGACGCTTTACACCGATTCCAGCGCCTGGTTCAGCGTGGCGCTCGGACGCATCACGGCGAAGGTCTTCTCACGATCCGGCAGGTAGTAGCCGCCGATGTCGACTTCCTTGCCCTGCACCGAGTTCAGCTCTTCGACGATCTTCTGCTCGTTCTCGGACAGTGCCTTGGCCAGCGGGGCGAACTGCTTGGCCAGTTCGGCATCGTCCTTCTGTGCGGCCAGTTCCTGGGCCCAGTACAGGGCCAGGTAGAAGTGGCTGCCACGGTTGTCCAGCTCGCCGGTCTTGGGCGAAGGCGACTTGTTGTTGTCCAGCAGCTTGCCGGTGGCAGCGTCCAGGGTCTTGGCCAGGATCTTGGCGCGGGCGTTGCCGGTCTTGATGCCCACGTCTTCGATGGAGACGGCCAGGGCCAGGAATTCACCCAGCGAATCCCAGCGCAGGTGGTTTTCACCGACCAGCTGTTGCACGTGCTTGGGGGCCGAGCCGCCGGCACCGGTTTCGAACATGCCGCCACCGGCCATCAGCGGGACGATCGACAGCATCTTGGCCGAGGTGCCCAGTTCCATGATGGGGAACAGGTCGGTCAGGTAGTCGCGCAGGATGTTGCCGGTCACCGAGATGGTGTCCAGGCCGCGGATGACGCGTTCCAGGGTGTAACGCATGGCGCGCACTTGCGACATGATCTGGATGTCGGCACCGGTCAGGTCGTGATCCTTCAGGTAGGTGTTGACCTTCTTGATCAGTTCGGCTTCGTGCGGACGGTACGGGTCCAGCCAGAAGACGGCCGGCATGCCGGACAGGCGGGCACGGGTCACGGCCAGCTTGACCCAGTCACGCACCGCAGCGTCCTTGACCTGGCACATGCGCCAGATGTCGCCTTCTTCCACGTTCTGCTCCAGCAGCACCTGGCCATCCAGGGTGACGATGCGCGCCACGCCGGCCTGGGCGATTTCGAAGGTCTTGTCGTGCGAACCGTATTCTTCTGCCTTCTGGGCCATCAGGCCGACGTTGGGCACGGTACCCATGGTGGTCGGGTCGAAGGCGCCGTTGGTCTTGCAGAAGTTGATGATTTCCTGATAGATGCGGGCGAAGGTCGATTCCGGCAGCAGGGCCTTGGTGTCTTCGGTCTTGCCAGCGGCGTTCCACATCTTGCCGCCAGCACGGATCATGGCCGGCATCGAGGCGTCGACGATCACGTCGTTGGGGGCGTGCAGGTTGGTGATGCCCTTGGCGGAGTCCACCATGGCCAGGCGCGGACGCTTGGCTTCATCGGCCTTCAGGTCGGCCAGCACTTCGGCCTTCTTGTCTTCGGGCAGGGTGTTGATCTTTTCGTAGACGCCGGACATGCCGTTGTTGGGGTTCACGCCGATCTCGGCGAACAGCTTGGCGTGCTTGGTGAAGGTGTCCTTGTAGTAGGTGCGCACGGCGTGGCCGAAGACGATCGGGTGCGAGACCTTCATCATGGTGGCCTTGACGTGCACCGACAGCAGCAGGTCGGTGTCGAAGGCGTCCTGCATCTGCTCTTCGTAGTAGGCACACAGGGCCTTCTTGCTCATGAACATGCTGTCGATGATTTCACCGGCTTGCAGCGAGATCTTCGGTTTCAGGACGATGGTTTCGCCGGACTTGGTGACCAGGTCCATCTTGACGTCCACGGCCTTGTCCAGGGTCAGGCTCTTTTCGCCGGCGTAGAAGTCGCCGCCGTGCATGTGCGCCACGTGGGTACGCGAGGCCATGGACCACTTGGCCATCGAGTGCGGGTGCTTGCGGGCGTAGTTCTTGACGGCGTTGGGCGCGCGGCGGTCGGAGTTGCCTTCGCGCAGGACCGGGTTCACGGCGCTGCCGGTGACCTTGGCGTAGCGCTTCTGCAGGGCCTTTTCTTCTTCGGTGCTCGGGTTTTCCGGATAGTCGGGCAGCTTGTAGCCGCGCGCTTGCAGTTCGCGGATGGCCGCTTGCAGCTGCAGGATCGAGGCGCTGATGTTGGGCAGCTTGATGATGTTGGCGTCGGGGCTCTGGGTCAGTGCGCCCAGTGCGGCCAGGTTGTCGGGGACTTTCTGTTCATCGGTGAGGTACTCAGGGAATTCAGCCAGGATACGCGCAGCCACCGAGATATCGCTTTCGACGACGTCGATGCCGGCCGCGGCGGTGAACTTCTTGACGATGGGCAAGAGCGAGTGGGTCGCCAGATAGGGTGCCTCGTCGGTCAGCGTATAGATGATGGTCGGGTTGCCAGTAGTCACGATGATGTCCTTGCGTTGGTGTGTTGATGTGCGTTGGTGCGATCCCCGCAGCGCCGGATGGACCGCCCTGGCTCTGTCGGCCTGGGCTGGCGCCACCTCCTTGTCGGCTGTGCTGCGCGGAAATTCGTCTCCCGGGGCGGCATGGCTGGCGTACTGCTGCCAGAAGGCCGCGGCAAAAAACAGCGGTAGTTTACTCCTAAGCGGGGCGAAATGCTTCAACTCTTATATAAGACTTGAAGAAATTTTTGCTTTTCGAAGGATTGCTGCCCCGTTCTCAATCCCTTGGCATGACTCTGCTATTGTCGTGGACACACTTTTTGTTCGTGTCCGGCAAAATGCCGTACAATTCATTTCATGGGAAAACGCATGACGCCAGCTGTCGCCACTGCTCGACTGGAAGCCCGGATCAGCCCGGAGCTTCAGCAATTGCTCAAACGTGCCGCCGAGATTGAAGGACGCACATTGACCGACTTTGTCATCGCTGCCGTCCAGGAAGCGGCGCAGAAGGCGGTCGAGCAGGCCGAAGTCATCCGTTTGTCCTTGCAGGACCAACAGCGCTTTGCCGAGGCGCTTCTGGCTCCCCCACCACCTTCGGCAGCACTGCAGCGCGCCATGGCGCGCCATGACAAGCTGCTGCGCAGCGAAGAATGACGCGCCCGCCGTTGCTCGTGACGGCGCTCGATCCCGCCCTTCACGACCTTAGCCGCTTTGACTGCGGCACGCCTGCCTTGAACCGCTATTTGCGCGAACTGGTGACACAGGATGTCCGGCGCCGCGTGGCTGCCTGCTTTGTCGCAGTGGACGACGAACAGCGGGTGGCCGCCTATTACACGCTGGCCAGCGCCAGCGTGCCGCTGGTGGGCCTGTCCGATGAGATGCGCCGCAAGCTGCCTCGCTATGGCGCCATTCCTGCCATCCGTCTCGGTCGTCTTGCGGTCGACCGGGAATTCAAGGGCCGGGGCCTCGGTGGTGCTTTGCTGGTCAATGCACTGCGCCGGGCCGTCGCGGCGGAGATTCCGGGCGCGGTCTTGGTGGTCGACGCCAAGGATCCGAAGGCCTCAGCCTTTTACCGCCACCATGGTTTCATCGCCCTGCAGGATGCACCGCTCACGCTGTTCTTGCCCCTCGCGTCAGTGCGTTAAGCAAGCGGCATTTTCTCCGGCAGGCCATAAAAAAGGGCCGCAATTCTGCGGCCCATCCCAATAGCTAGTACAAGAACCTGTCTCAGGCCGTCACTGCCTGCCGTGCCGCCTTGTTGCGATACAGGATCAGGGTGGCGATCAGCCCGCACACTGCAGCCGTGCTCATCCAGAGGCCAGGCGCTGCCTTGTCGTGGGTCATTTCGATCAGGCCAGTCGCAATGGCCGGCGTGAAGCCGCCGAAGACGGCGGTAGCCAGGCTGTAGGCCAGCGAGAAGCCCGCAGTACGGACGTCAGCCGGCATCACCTCGGTCAGGGCCACCACCATCGCGCCGTTGTAGCTGGCGTACAGGAAGGACAGCCACAGTTCCACCATCAGCATCTTGGCGAAGCTGGCGTCATGCACCAGCCAGTTCACGGCCGGGTAGGCGGTCAGAATGGTCAGGACGGTGAAGGTCACCAGGATCGGGCGACGGCCAATGCGGTCCGACAGCGCGCCCATGATGGGCAGCCAGATGAAGTTGGACAGGCCCACGCACAAGGTCACGATCAGGCTCGCTTCGGTGGAGAGCTTCAGTACGTTCTTGCCGAAGGTCGGGGTGTACACCGTGATCAGGTAGAACGACACGGTGGTCATCGACACCAGCATCATGCCGGCAATGACCAGCTTCCAGTTCTCGATCATGGAACGGAAGATCTGGCCGGTGCTCGGACGATGCTTGCGGCGCATGAACTCTTCGGTTTCCTGCAGCGAGCGGCGGATCACGAACAGCACCGGCACGATCAGGCAGCCGATGAAGAACGGCACGCGCCAGCCCCAGTCACCGACCTGGGCCGGAGTGAGCGTCGTCGAGAGCATGTAGCCGATGGCCGCTGCCACGATGATGGCCACCTGCTGGCTGGCCGACTGCCAGCTCACATAGAAGCCCTTGTTGCCGGGCGTGGCCATTTCGGCCAGGTAGACCGACACGCCGCCCAGTTCCACACCGGCCGAGAAGCCTTGCAGCAGGCGGCCGACCAGCACCAGCATCGGGGCCAGCACGCCGATGGTGGCGTAGGAGGGGACGAAAGCGATGAGCATCGTGCCCAGGGCCATCAGCGCCAGGGTCACGATCAGGCCCTGGCGGCGGCCGACGCGGTCGACATAGGCGCCCAGGATGATGGCGCCCAGCGGGCGCATCAGGAAGCCGGCGCCGAAGGTCATGAAGGTCAGCATCAGCGAGGCGAACTCGTTGTCGCTGGGGAAGAAGGCCTTCGAGATGTGGGTCGCGTAGAAACCGAACAGGAAGAAATCGAACATTTCCATGAAGTTGCCGCTGGTCACGCGCAGCACGGTGGAAAACTTCGATTGCGAAGAAGTGGATGTCGTCATGATATGTGCCTCGTTATCTGTTGGGCGGACCGTGTTGATTCCGGTCTTGCGCCTGTCTCGTACTGCCATGCGGCAGCTTGTGTCAGGATCTTTTTTTGTGGGGACAGCTATTGCGCCGCCGATTCTATGCCCGAAAGTGATCCATGGGACCCACTTGCGGCGCTGCGCAAGCAAATATCGGTTTTTTCGATAGCTGGATGAAAGCTTCAGCGCGCATTTCCATCGCAAAAAGCTGTTCGCGCGGCAAGCTGCGGTGGGTCAAGGCGATCCGAAGTGAATTATGGTGCAATGCGGCATTGCACATGACTTCACGCAACCCAGCTCATCCATGAAAGGTTCCCATGAAAACCGCCGTCTTCAGCGCCCGCCGCTACGACCAGACCCTGCTCACGCGCGCCAATACCGCGTCCGGCGCTGCGCATGAACTGGTATTCCTGCAAGACCGTCTCGATCTCGATACGGCACAGCTGGCCAGCGGCTGCCAGGCCGTGGCGGCCTTCGTCAACGATGACCTGGGTGCTGCCGTCCTGGAACGCCTGGCCGCTCTGGGCGTGCGTTTCGTCACCACACGCTCCACCGGCTTCAATCACATCGATACCCAAGCCGCGCGGCGGTTGGGTATCACGGTGGCGCGCGTGGCCGATTATTCACCTTACTCGGTGGCCGAGTTCGCCGTGGGCCTGCTGCTGGCGGTGAACCGAAAAATCGCGCGCGCCAGCATGCGCACCCGCGAAGGCAATTTCGAGCTGGAAGGATTGATGGGCTTCGACCTGCACGGCAAGACCGTGGGCGTGATCGGTACCGGCAAGATCGGCGCACTGTTCGCCCGCATCATGGCCGGATTCGGCTGCACCGTGCTGGGTAGCGACGTGCATCACAATCCGGACTTCGAGGCTCTGGGCGGACGCTACGTGCGCCGCGAGGAGCTCTTCGCCGCCAGTGACGTGATTTCGCTGCATTGTCCGCTCACTGAAGCCACGCGCTATCTGGTCAATGCCGGGACCTTGGCCCTCGCCAAGCCCGGCTGCATCCTGGTCAACACCAGCCGCGGCGGGCTGGTCGATACCGAAGCCGCGATTGCCGCCTTGAAGAGCGGCCAGTTGCGCGGCCTGGCCATCGATGTCTATGAACAGGAGGCCAGCCTGTTCTTCCAGGACCTGTCCTCGACCATCATCACCGATGACGTGATCCAGCGCCTGGTCTCCTTCCCCAATGTCATCGTCACCGGCCACCAGGCCTTCTTCACCGAGGAAGCCATCGGCCAGATCATGCAGACCACCATCGCCAACCTGAATGATTTCGCCGCGGGCAAGCAACTGGGCGAGCGTCTGGTGGCCTGATCAGCTCGCATGGCGGCCGGCGTCGAACAGCGAGCCGAGCTGCTCGCCGATGCGCGGACGCAGGTGTTCATGCACGCGCTGGATGATGTGTTCGGCATCGTCGGCGCCATAGGTCTGCGCCAGCTGCCGATGCATGTCGAAATGCAGGTAGAGCAGTCCGCGCAGACTCTGGAAAGCAGTCGGATGGGCCTGGCCGCAGACCTGCTCGTTGTTGTCCATGACCTGGTTCAGTACGCCCGGATCGAACAGGCGTACCTGGCAGATTACGGCGCAGCGGACGATCTCCAGGTCCAGTGCTTCCAGCTCCTGGGTCAGTTCTTCGGGAGTGTGGCGCTCGGCGCTCAACTTTTCGCTCATGGCGGTCTTTCGGAGGAGGAGGGGAGTCCTCAGGATAGCATTTGCTGCAACGCGGAAAACTTGTCGAAGATCAATCTTTCAGGGATTGCCAGCGCCAGGCAGGTAAATTTTGCAAAGAGCTTCACGCTGCTGCAGCATGGCGCTCAGAAGGAACAAAAGGGCGATGGCGGATCGCCCGCCATCGCCCCTTCAGCGCGCCTTTCGGCCAGACAGGATCACTCCAGCGCGGCAGCCGGACCGAAGAATTCATATCGGCTCTGAGCCGCCGGTACACCCAGCGCGCCCAGCGCACGCTTGATGGCTTTCATGAACGGCTTGGGGCCGACGAAGTAGGCGTCCACGTCCCGCGTTTGCGGCAGCCATTGCTGCAGCAGAGCCGCATCGATGAAGCCGGTGGCGTAGGGGGCCGGATCGCCTGCGCGCGCCCGTTCATAGCAGAAATGCGCCCGCAGTTGCGGGTGTTGCGCCGCCAGTTCTTCCACCTGACGGCGGAAAGCATGCACGCCGCCATGGCGCGCCGCATGGATGAAATGCACCGGGCGACCGGTCGGCAGCGCCGCTGCCAGCATGGTCATCATCGGCGTAATGCCCACCCCGCCGCTGATGAGCACCAGCGGCTTGTCACTGGCCGTGAGCGTGAAGTCGCCGGCCGGCGGGAACAGTTCCACCACCGCGCCCACATGGATCTCGTCGTGCAGATGGCGCGAGACCTTGCCCTCGGCTTCACGCTTGACGCTGATGCGGTATTGCAGCGGCTGCCCCTGCTGGCGCAGCGGGGCCGACAGCGAATACTGGCGGCGCTGTTCCAGCCCGTCCACCACCATGCGCAGGCCGATGTACTGGCCCGGCTCAAAGTCCAGCAGCGCGCCGCCATCCTTGGGCATGAAGTAGAAGGAGGTGATCTCCTCGCTCTCGGCCACCTTGCGCGTGACCACGAAATTGCGCGCACCGCGCCAGCCGCCTGGCGCGGCGGCCTTGGCGTCATATTGCTGGCGTTCGGCGCCGATGAGGATGTCGGCCAGCTGGCCATAGGCGGCAGCCCAGGCATCGATGACGGCATCGGTGGCGATCTCCGCGCCCAGCACTTCACGGATGGCACGCAGCAGGCAGTCGCCGACCATCGGGTAGTGCTCGGGCTGCACCTGCACGGCGACGTGCTTGTTGATGATCTGCGCGGCCAGCGGGCCCATTTCTTCCAGGCGATCGATATGCCGCGCGTACATCAGTACGCCATTGGCCAGCGCACGCGGCTGGTCGCCGCTGGCCTGGTGGGCGCGATTGAAGAGGGGATGAACCTGTGGGTAGTCGCGCATGAGCATCTTGTAGAAGTGCGTGGTCAGCGCCTCGCCGCCCGATTCGAGCAGGGGGACGGTGGATTTGACGATGGCGAGTTGGGCATCGGTAAGCATGCGGGACCTTTCTGTTGGAAGCGGTGGAGGAAGTGCCGGAATGTCCGGGACCCTCTTGCTATTACAAAAGGCGTGCCACTTTCGAATACCAATAAAATCAGGAACTTGCGAGCGGTTGGTGTATTCATGACCTGTGTCATAATGACCAATCAATCTTCCTTTGGAAGTCAATATGACCTCAAAAGTCCTGCTCGATGCCTTGCTCCCGCTGGTAGCCGACCTGTCGCGCCAGATCGATGACCGCGAGCGCTATCGCCGCCTGCTGCAGACCTTGCGCACGCTGTTCCCCTGCGATGCTGCAGCCTTGCTGCGACTGGAGGGCGAGCTGCTGGTGCCGCTGGCCATCGACGGACTTTCCAGCGATACCTTGGGCCGCCGTTTCCGCATCGCCGACCATCCGCGCTTCGGCGTGCTGCTGGCCAATTTCGGGCCGACACGCTTTCCTGCCGATTCAAGCCTGCCCGATCCCTATGACGGTCTGGTCGATGGCTTGAATGACGCCCATTCCGGCGCGCTGGAAGTGCACGATTGCATGGGCTGTGCGCTCTCGGTCAATGGCCGCCCGTGGGGCTTGGTCACGCTGGATGCGTTGGGTGCAGGGCGCTTCGATGGCGTCGACATGGCCTCGCTGCAGGCTTTTGCGGCGCTGGCGGCTGCCACCGTGCATGTGGCCGAACGCATCGACGACCTGGCCGCCGCTGGCGAACAGGCACGCCAGCGCGCCGAAGCCTATCGGCTGGGGCTGGAGGAGAGCCAGGGCAAGCGCGAACTGATCGGCCAGAGTCCGGCCCAGCAACAGCTGCTGGACGAGATCCGCATGGCCGCCCCCAGCGACATGACGGTGCTGGTCACCGGCGAAACCGGCACCGGCAAGGAACTGGTGGCCCACGCCCTGCATGCAGCCTCACCCCGTGCGCACAAGCCCATGATCAGCCTGAACTGCGCAGCCTTGCCCGATACGCTGGTCGAAAGTGAATTGTTCGGCCACGTGCGCGGGGCTTTCTCGGGAGCGGTTGCAGACCGTCGCGGCAAGTTCGAGATGGCCGATGGCGGTACGCTGTTTCTGGATGAGGTCGGGGAGCTGCCGCTGGCGGTGCAGGCCAAGCTGCTGCGGGTGCTGCAGAGCGGGCAGCTGCAGCGGGTAGGTTCAGATCGCGAGCACCGCGTGGACGTGCGCCTGATCGCTGCCACCAACCGGGACCTGGCCGGGGAAGTGAAGCGCGGCCATTTCCGCGCGGATTTCTATCACCGCTTGTCGGTGTTCCCGATCCGCGTGCCGCCGCTGCGCGAGCGCGGACGCGATGTGCTGCTGCTGGCCGGATATTTCCTGGAGCAGAACCGGGCGCGGCTGGGCTTGTCCAGTCTGCGCCTGGCAGCCGATGCCCAGCGCGCGCTGCTGGACTACGCCTGGCCCGGCAACGTCCGCGAACTGGAACACCTGATCGGGCGCAGCGCCCTGCGCGCCCTGGCATCGCAGCCAAAACGACCCGCCATCCTGACGCTGGATGCGGCGGCGCTGGAGTTGGGGCATTCCGCCCGCCCGCTAGCCTCGCCTGACACTGCGGCCAGCGCACAAGCTGAACCCGCGCAGCCGGGCGAAGGCCTGCGTGCAGCCGTCGAGCGCTTCGAGCGCAAGCTGGTCAGTGAGTGTCTCGAACGCCATGGCGGCAACCTGGCCGCGACGGCGCGGGAGCTGGGGGTGGACCGGGCCAACCTGAACCGGCTGGCCAGACGTCTCGGACTGCGTTGAGCCGAGGGGAGGGTGGTTTACGGTCGATATGAAGAAAAAGAAAAGAAAACGGCCGGAATCCGTCAGGACAGGCTGCCCATCATGATTCCGGCCGTGGCGGCGTGAAGCCTGGTGTCAAAAAGCCAGAGCGGAGAACAGCCTCAGGCGTCTTGACGCTCCACATCCAGTTCTGCCAGCTGGCCGCGAATGCGGATGGCCGTCAGGTTGCGGGCGGCAGCGGCATCGTCGTTGACGTGTTGCAGGTCTTCGGGCGGTGCGCTGATGACCTTCACGGGTGCGCCTGCGGGTGCAGTGACGGTAACGCCGGGGTTGAGTTGCGACATGATGATCTCCAAGGGATGAAAATCTCGTGCAGGCCCGCCGGAACGAATCAGGGCGGGCAGGGCTGCCATCGATCATGCGTAGCGTCGCAACGCATATGAACGTTTTGGCAAGCCAGATGATGCAATATTAGCCGGTTTGGTTGCGGTGCAACAGGTATTGAGCGGCTTAAATTTTTGTAGGAAGACACGCACTGTTGAAGACCGGCAATCCTTGTTTTCCGGCAATGGCAGGGCGGCTCCGGGCAAATTTGCTGCGGAGCAAAAAACGAGTTCATCTGATCGGTCGTCTGTCGTGCGCGGGATGGCTTTCCCGCCTGCTGTCCTACGCAAGCTGCTGGCGTTGGCCGATGCCGTCCGCCCAATGGGCCGGCTAGCCTATGGATTCGCCTCATCGTCCGATGAGCCCATCCCCATCAGGAAGGAGTCCCCATGACCGAACGCAAGCAAGACAATTCCAACACCTACAAGATCATCGAAGTCGTCGGCAGCTCGCCCAACGGCACGGATGAAGCGATCCGCAATGCCCTTGCCGACGTGGGCAAGACCGTCAAGAACGTGGACTGGTTCGAGGTCACGCAATGCCGGGGCCATGTGGAAAATGGCAGCATCGGCCATTTCCAGGTGGGCTTGAAGATCGGTTTCCGCGTCGAATCCTGAGCGATCAAGGCCGATGCCATGGATGAGGGATACAGGCAGGCAATGCGCATCGCCACCGGATAGCGATGTTCAATTTGCGCCTGCGGCATCGGCTCGCTAAGCTGAAGGCTCTTCGAAGTCAACGCCCTGAATCGAGGGTTCAGGGCGCCTCAATGACGGCACCTCGCGCCGCTTTTTCCCGTACATCATTTAGCCATTCAGGTAGCTCGTCTGGCAGTGCAGCGTGGCGAGCTCTTCCGTGATCGAAGAGCGCAAGCCGGCTGTGCGATGCCGGCTTGTTGCTTTATGGTGATCGTCGATGCATTGAGGTGTGGGCATTTTCGCCGCGCTGCAACAGTAGGATTCATCCTACGCCATCTCAGGCCGCTGTCCGATAGTGAGCGGATCTGCCGATCCGTATAACGTAATCATCGGCGCTCAAAAGACTGTCCAGTCCAACACAACAACAAGGACGTGTTTTCGCCCCGGCCCCCGGATCAAGCCACGGCCAGGACGAAGACCTATGCGATGCGACGAGCCAAGGGTGCTTTCCATCTCAGGTGCTTTCACACATTAGGGGTCCATCTTGCAAGCTCGAGTTCTGTTAGTCAGCTCAGAGGCCGTACCGCTCGTCAAGACCGGTGGCCTGGCCGACGTGATTACCGCGTTGGCCGTATCGCTGCGCAAAGTCGGCATCGATGCCAGCATCCTCATGCCCGCCTATCCGGAGGCGGTCCGCAATCTCGGCGACACGGTGCAGATCGGCTTGAAGCACGGCCTGCCCGGCGGTGCCGGCCGGATTCTGCGCGGCTCCATCCCCGGTACCGACGTGCCGGCGCTGCTGCTGGATACGGCGCGCTTCCGCCAGCGCGGGGCCAATCCTTACGTAGATACCGACGGCGTAGAGTTCAGCGACAACGCGCTTTGCTTCGCCGATCTGTCGCATGCCGCTGTGGCCATCTGCGCTGGTGAAACCAGCCTGCCGGTGCCGCACGTGGTGCATGCCAACGACTGGCACGCGGGTCTGATTCCCTGCCTGTTGAAACTGCGCGGGCTGGATCACATCGGCACCATGCTGACCATTCACAATCTGGCTTTCCAGGGCAATTTCGCGCTGGAGTCGGCCGAGCAGATCGGCATTCCCCAGCATCTGCTGACCGGCGACGGCGTTGAATACTGGGGCAAGCTGTCCTTCCTCAAGGCCGGCATTCGTTTCTCCGATTGCGTCTCCACCGTCAGCAAGAACTACGCGGAAGAGATCATGACCCCGCGCTTCGGCTGCGGCATGGACGGCATTCTTTCCTTCCGCAAGCTGGATCTGCGCGCCATTCCCAATGCCATCGATGCTGAACTGTGGAATCCCGCCGATGATCCGCTCATCGCCCGCAACTTCAGCATCGGCAACATGAAGGGCAAGGCTGCCTGCAAGCGCGACCTGCAAAAGCTCTTCGGTTTGCCCGTGGATCCCTTCGCACCTGTCATGGGCCTGGGCTCGCGCATCTCGCATCAGAAGATGGCCGATGTCGTCATCGAAGCGCTGCCCGGCATCATGGAGCGCCATCCGCGCCTGCAGGTGGTGATCCTGGGTTGTGGTGATCACGACTACGAAGCCGCCTTCCTTGATCTGGCCGAGCGTTATCGCGGCCGCATCGCGGTCCACATCGGCTATGACGAGCGCCGCGCGCACGCCCTGCATGCGGGCAGCGACATGTTGCTGCACCCGACCCGCTTTGAACCTTTCGGCCTTACTCCCCTGTATGCCATGCGCTACGGTGCCATCCCCATCGGCTCGCGCGTCGGTGGCCTGGTCGACACCGTGTGCGATGCCGACCGCGATCCACAGCGCGCCACCGGCGTCCTGTTCGAAGGCGAGAGCGCCGCCGACATGCAGCACGCCGTGGCCCGTGCCTTCGCACTGTACAACGACACCGAGCGCTGGCAGAGCGTGCAGCGCAATGCCATGAGCATCGACTGCGATTGGGCTGGCCCGACCCGCGCCTACATCGACGCCTATGCGCACGTGGCCGACATGGCGGTGCGCCCGTTGTTCGCACCGCGTCCATTGTCGGTGGATCGTCCTGCTGCCCAGGCGCACGCCCAGCCGGAGCGCAAGGTCAGTCCGGCGGCCGCCATCGCTGCGGCACTGGCCGGCGTGGTCGGCGTACCGGCCGCCGTGGCGGCTGCCTGAACGACGAGGCGCCGGGGCGATTGCGCCGGCGTTGCGCCCCTTGTGATTCTGTTTTGATCCTTACCCGGTCCGCATGGACCGGGCAGGGAGAGTGTTTGCCGGCGCGCCGCCCTCAGCGCGCCGGTTTTTGATTCCGCTGTTTTGATTCCGCTGTTTTGCGATGTTTCGATCAACCCCGATAACAACAACAGGAGTGTGCATGTCCGGCATGTCTGTCACGGCATATAGGGCGTCCACGACGCCCCAGGAAGAGACTTCCGACGCCAGCTCGGCCGCCCCCGGTTCCGCTTCGGCGCAGCCGCCGTCTTCTTCTCATTCCTCTCATCCCCCTGAATTCCCGGAACAAACCGCCTTGTCCCTTTCCCTTGAAGAGCAGGGCCTGCTCGAAGCCTTGCTGGCCGGTCGCCTGACACAGCCCTTCGGCTTGCTCGGCCCGCGCTATGCCAGCCAGTCCAGTGGCGTTTCTGCCATCCGCGCCTTCCATCCCGGGGCCGCGGCGGTACGTGTGCGATGCCGGCACAGCGGCGCGCTGCTGGGTGAGTTGCAGCAGTTCGAGCTGCATGGCCAGCCCAGCGGTTTCTTCAGCGGCGTGGCCACTGGTCTCGACCAGCGTCGCCATCAAGTGCCGTATGTATTTGAAGTGGATTGGCTAATCCCGGACGGCAGCCGCAGCGTACAAAGCACGGAAGACCCCTATGCCTTCGGCCTCCTGCTCGGCGAGCTCGACCTGCACCTGTTGCGCGAAGGCCGGCATCGCCAGCTGGCTGATTGTCTGGGCGCACGTCCGATGGACATCGACGGCGTGCCCGGCACGCGTTTCGCGGTGTGGGCACCGAATGCCGAGCGTGTCTCGGTGGTCGGCGACTTCAACCAGTGGGACGGCCGCCGCCACGTCATGCGCCTGCGCCATGAATCCGGCGTGTGGGAACTGTTCATCCCGCGCATCGGCCCCGGCGATGTCTACAAGTACGAAATCCTGGGCCGCGATGGTACCTTGCTGCCGCTCAAGGCCGACCCCGTCGCGCGCGCTACCGAACCCCCGCCGGCCACCGCCTCGGTCGTGGCGGATGCCCGTCCTTACCTGTGGCAAGACCAGCAGTGGATGGCCGAGCGTGCACAGCGCCAGTCGCTGTCGGCACCGATGTCCATCTATGAGCTGCATCCTGCGTCGTGGCGGCGTATCCCCGAACAGGCGCACCGCAACCTCAGTTGGGATGAGCTGGCCGATGAGCTGATCCCCTATGTGGTCGGCATGGGCTTCACCCATATCGAACTGATGCCGGTGATGGAACACCCCTTCGGCGGTTCCTGGGGCTACCAGCCCATCAGCATGTTTGCCCCCAGTGCCCGCTTCGGCAAACCGGAGCGCTTTGCGGCCTTCGTCGACCGTTGCCACCAGGCCGGTATCGGCGTGTTGCTGGATTGGGTGCCGGCGCATTTCCCCAGCGACCAGCATGGTCTGGCGCAATTCGACGGTACCGCGCTGTATGAGCACGCTGATCCGCGCGAAGGTTTCCATCAGGACTGGAATACGCTGATCTTCAACCTCGGCCGCAATGAAGTGCGCGGCTTCCTGATCGCCAGCGCCCTGGAATGGATAGAACACTTCCACGTTGACGGCCTGCGTGTGGATGCGGTGGCCTCAATGCTGTATCGCGACTACAGCCGCAAGTCCGGCGAATGGGTGCCCAACATCCACGGCGGCCGCGAGAACCTGGAGGCCGTGGCCTTCCTGCGTGAACTCAATACCGTGGTGGCGCAGCGCTGCCCCGGTGTGCTGATGATCGCCGAGGAATCGACCTCCTGGCCCGGCGTGACCTCCGAGGTCAGCAACGAGGCCGACCATCACGGCCTGGGTTTCAGCTACAAGTGGAACATGGGCTGGATGAACGACACCCTGCGCTACATGCAGCATGACCCGCTGTTCCGTCGCTATCACCATCACGACATGACATTCGGTTTGCTATATGGATTCTCGGAAAACTTCATCTTGCCGATATCGCACGATGAGGTGGTCCATGGCAAGCGCGCGCTGCTCAACAAGATGCCCGGCGACGAATGGCGCCGCTTCGCCAACGTCCGTGCGTATTACGGATTCATGTGGACGCATCCCGGCAAGAAGCTGCTGTTCATGGGCAGCGAGTTCGGCCAGCCTGACGAGTTCGACCACGACAAGTCGCCCTACTGGCACCTGCTCAACGAACACGGCGACCATCCTGCCGGCCATCGCCAGTTGCGCCAGCTGGTCAGCGACCTGAACCATCTGTATCGCAGCGAGCCCGCCTTGCACCAGCGCGACTGCCGCGCCGACGGTTTCTCCTGGGCGGTGGGCGACGACAGCGTCAACAGCGTGCTGGCGTATTTCCGCTATGCCGATGACGGTCCGCCAGTGCTGATCGTGGTCAACCTGACCCCGGTACCGCGCACCCATTACCGTATCGGCGTGCCACCGATTGCGCCCGGCCATCATGGCGTCTGGCGCGAAGTGCTCAATACCGATGCCGCGGTCTATGGCGGCAGCAACAGCGGCAACATGGGCCAGGTGCAAGTGCAGGATTTCGGCTGGCATGGCCAGCCGACTTCCATCGAACTGAACCTGCCCCCGCTATCCACCCTGATCCTGCGTAGAGAGTCCTGATAATGAGCGTCGCCTTTCCTGATCGCCTGATGCCAGGCTTGCCTTACCCCCTCGGTGCCACCTCCGACGGCCTGGGGGTCAATTTTGCGGTGTTCTCGGCCAATGCCACCCGCATGGACCTCTGCCTGTTCGACCCCTCCGGCAAGCGCGAACTCAAGCGCATCACGCTGCCCGAATGTACCGATGAAGTGTGGCACGGCTACCTGCCCGGTGCCGCGCCCGGCCTGGTCTATGGTTTCCGTGCCCACGGTCCTTACGAGCCGACCAAGGGCCATCGCTTCAATCCCAACAAGCTGCTGCTGGATCCGTACGCCAAGCGCCTGGTCGGCCAGGTGCGCTGGACCGATGCGCTCTATGGCTATCGCCTGCACTCGGCACGTGCCGACCTGTCCTTCGATCGTCGCGACAGTGCCGCCGCCATGCCCAAGGCCATGGTCACCGATGATGCCTTCGTGTGGGAACACGATCGCCTGCCGCAGGTGCCGTGGAACAAGACGGTGATCTACGAGGCCCACGTCAAGGGCATTTCCAAGATGCGCGATGATCTGCTGCCGCATGAGCGCGGCACCTTCGCCGCCTTGTCCGATCCGGCCTTCATCGATCACCTGCTGCGCCTGGGTGTCACCACCCTGGAACTGATGCCGGTGCACGCCTTCCTGCAGGACAGCTTCCTGATCGAACGCGGCCTCTCCAACTACTGGGGCTACAGCACGCTGTCGTATTTCGCCCCGGAGCCGTCCTACATGTCCATGGGCGATCCCAACGAATTGCGCATGGCCGTGCGCCGCCTGCACAGCGCCGGGATCGAGGTGATTCTCGACGTGGTGTACAACCACACCAGCTGCGGCAGCGAACTCGGACCCACGCTGTCTTTCCGTGGCCTCGACAACGCCAGTTACTTCCGTCTGCTGCCGGGGCAGGAGCGCTATCACATCAACGATACCGGCTGCGGTAATACGCTCAATCTGTCGCATCCACGTGTATTGCAGATGGTGATGGATTCGCTGCGCTACTGGGCGCAGTCCTTCCATATCGACGGCTTCCGTTTCGATCTGGGTTCCACCTTGGGACGCGAGCCGCATGGCTTCGATCCGGGTTCGGGCTTCTTCGATGCGCTGTTGCAGGACCCGGTCCTGTCCAAGCTCAAGCTGATCTCCGAACCTTGGGATATCGGCCCCGGCGGCTACCAGCTCGGCAATCATCCGGCGCGCTTCGGCGAGTGGAATGACAAATTCCGCGACGACATGCGCAAGTTCTGGAAGGGCGACGAATCCATGCGCGGCGGCTTTGCCCAGCGCATGATGGGCTCGGCCGAACTGTTCGAGCACAATCGCCGCAAGCCTTGGGCGACGGTCAACTTCATCGCTTCGCACGATGGTTTCACGCTGCGCGATCTGGTCAGCTACAACGGCAAGCACAACGACGCCAATGGCGAGAACAACAACGACGGCCACAATGACAACGCGAGCTACAACTGGGGCGCTGAAGGCGAGACCGATGATCCCGCCATCCAGGCCACCCGCGCCTGTGTGCAGCGCTCCATGCTGGCCTCTACGCTGCTGGCGCAGGGCACGCCGATGCTGCTGGCCGGTGACGAGTTCAATCGCAGCCAGGGCGGCAACAACAATGCCTATTGCCAGGACAACGACATTTCCTGGATCAACTGGGAACAGGCCCGCTCGCCAGAGGGTGCAGCGCTGACCGCCTTCGTCGGCCGCGTGACCGCGATCCGGCGCGACTTCGACGTCCTGCGTGCGAGTTACTTCCTGCATGGCAACCAGATGGTGGCCGATGGCTTGCCGGATGTGGCCTGGTTCGATGAATCGGCGCAACCGGTCACCAGCGAAGACTGGAACAACCCGGTGGCGCGCGCCATTACCCTGCAACTGGCGGGCAAGCGGTTGGAGCCCCATAAACAGCTGAGCTCACGCTTGTACGACGCCGCCAACGTGGGCGCGGACGGGCCGGGCGAGGCGCAGGAAGTGCCGCCGGATGTGCTGATGATCTTCGTCAATGCCGGTCACGAGCCCATCGAATTCAGCTTCCCGCGCACCGAGGGCGAGTACTTCCTGCTGCTCGACTGCGCCCAGCCGACCGGCATGCCGGAAGGCGAGGGCGGCCAGGTCAAGGTCGACGGCAGCGCCTCCGTGCAGGTCCAGGCGCACACCCTGCAGGTGTTTGCCAACCGGCCCCTGCATCTGTCTTCGGCCATCTATCCGCTGGCCGCCAATGAATGGATCAAACGCAACGAATGGGGAGAACGCGCATGAGTGCCCGCTTTTCCGTGAAGCTGCCGTTCGGCGCGCAGGTCACCGCGCCCGGCCAGGTGCGCTTCCGCGTCTGGGCACCCGGTGCCGACGCGGTCGCGGTGGACATCACCGGCCGTGGCCGCCTGCCCATGAGCGCCGAGGATGCGGCCTCCCCGGCGTGGTACGTGCTCGAGACCGAGTGTGATCCGGGCACCCTGTATCGCTATGTGTTCCAGACCCGCGAGCAGGGCGAAGTGAGCGCACCGGACCCGGCCTCGCGCGGCCAGGCCGGCGATGTCTTCGATCCCAGCGTGGTGGTCGATCCGGAAGCCTTCCTCTGGCAGCACACTAACTGGCAGGGCCGTCCGTGGGAAGAGACCGTGCTGTACGAATTGCACCCGGGCGCAATGGGCGGCTTTGCCGGCATCCAGCAGCGCCTGGCCGAACTGGCCGAGCTGGGCATCACCGCCATCGAACTGATGCCGGTGGCCGAATTCCCCGGGGCCCACAACTGGGGCTATGACGGCGTGCTGCCGTTCGCGCCCGATGCCAGCTATGGCACGCCGGACCAGCTCAAGGCGCTGATCGATACCGCGCACGGACTGGGCATGATGGTCTTCCTCGACGTGGTCTACAACCATTTCGGGCCGGATGGCAACTACCTGCACAGCTATGCGCCGGATTTCTTCCGTCATGACATGAATACCCTGTGGGGTGCGACCATCGATTTCCGCCGGCCGGAAGTGGCGGACTTCTTTACCCAGAACGCGCTGTACTGGCTGCAGGAATATCGTTTCGACGGCCTGCGCCTGGATGCCGTGCACGCCATCTGCGAGCCCGATTGGCTGGTGGCGCTGGGCCAGCGCGTCCGTGCCGAGATCGGCAATGAACGCCATGTGCATCTGGTGCTGGAGCATGACGGCAACGCCGCGCATCTGCTGGGCTATACCGCTGCCGTCGAGGCCGAGGCGGAAGTGGCCGAGATCGGCCAGGTGCGCGAGCGCTCCAGCCATGTCTACGATGCGCAGTGGAATGATGACGCCCATCACGTCCTGCACGTGCTGCTGACCGGCGAGGGCAGCGGCTACTACAGCGCCTATGCCGAGGCCCCCGCCGAGAAACTGGCGCGCTGCCTGCAACAGGGCTTCGTCTATCAGGGCGAGGTTTCGCCGTATTCCGGTGAGCCGCGTGGCGAGCCCAGTGCGGACCTGCCGCCCACGGCCTTCGTCAATTTCCTGCAGAACCACGACCAGATCGGCAATCGCGCCTTCGGTGAGCGCCTGACCGTGCTGGCCCATCCGCTGGCCTTGCACGCCGCACAGGCCCTGATCCTGCTGGCACCGCAGGTGCCGATGCTGTTCATGGGCGAGGAATTCTGCGCGGTGCAGCCTTTCCTGTATTTCACCAGCCATCGCGACGAGGAACTGGTGAAGGCAGTGCGGGAAGGGCGCCGACGCGAGTTCGCGCGCTTCCCGCAATTTGCCGATCCCAAGCTGCTGGAGCAGATTCCGGATCCCAACAGTTTTGCCACCTTCGTGTCCTCCATTCCGGAGCCCGGTCCGGCACCCGGTTCGGCGGCTTGCCTGCGGCGCGTCGCCGAACTGCTGCACATCCGCAAGCTGCACATCGTGCCCTACCTGCGTGGAGCCAAGTCGCTGGAGGCGCGCGCCATCGGTCCCAAGGCCGTGCATGCGCGCTGGCAACTGGCCAATGGCAGCGTCCTCAACATCACGGTCAATCTCGACGAAGCGCCGCTGCAGGAAGCCCTGGACGATCTGGCCCGGCCGGCCGGAGCCGACGTGCTCTTCGACAGTGGCGGCGCACTGGAGGCGCTGGCCGCCGGCAGCTTCCCGGGCCATGCCATCCTGGCACTGCGCGAACCTCCGGCCGCCGCCGAGGCCGGGAGCGCAGCATGAACGCCGCCCTGCGCCAGCCGGCTGCGTCAGCGGCCCCCGAACTCATTGCCCCGGTGAATTCGTCCTCGTCTGAAAACGATTTATATCGTTTGGCAGAACGTGCCGGCATTGCGGTCCACTGGATCGACGCTTACGACCAGCCGCAGGTCGTGGCCGATGAGGCTTTGCAGGCCATCCTGGAAGCGCTGGGCCTGCCCTGCGCTACGGCCAGCGACTGCCGTGACAGCCTGGCGCAGCTCGACCGCGAGCACGCGGTAGGCTACCTGCCTCCGCTGTTGACGGGCGTACAGCATCAGCCGGTTGCACTGCCTGCGCATTCGCGCTTGCATGGACTGTCCTGCCGCGTGGAGCTGGACAACGGCGCCCGCCTGACCCTGCTGATCTCCTCCGATCTGAACGCGCCGCCAACCTTGCCGCCCATCGATGTCCCCGGCTATCACCGCCTGCTGGTGGCAGGTCACATACTGACGCTGGCCATCGCACCGCCGCGTTGCTACACCATTGCCGATGCACTGGCCGAGCAGGGCCGCGAGCGCGGCTGGGCGCTGGCTGCGCAGGTCTATGGCTTGCGCAGCGACAGCCTCAAGGAGGCGCGCAAGGTCTATGGCGACGGCGGCATCGGCCACTTCGGCGCGCTGGCCGAACTGGCACCGATGGCCGCGCGCTATGGTGCCGCCGCGCTGGCGATGTCGCCGGTGCATGCCATGTTTGCGGCCGATCCCGGCCGCAGCAGCCCGTATTCGCCGTCCAGCCGTCTGTTCCTCAATCCGTTTCTGATCGATCCGGCCGGCATTCTCGGTGCGGATGCCCAGGCCCAGGTGCTGGCCGAGGGCGGCTCGGAAATGATCGCCGCGCATGAACGCCTGCAACAATCCAACCTGATCGACTGGGCGCGCGCCGGTGCGCATCGCATGACGCTGCTGCGCCGGCTTCATGCGCTGTTCCGCACTGAACATGCCGGCGATGCCACGCAGCAGGCCGCCTTCGCCGCCTTTCAGCTCGAAGGCGGTGCCGCACTGCGCGCCCATGCCTTGTTTGAAGCCTACAGCCACCACCTGAGTAGCCAGGGTGTTGCCGGTTGCTGCGACTGGCGGCAATGGGGCGAGGCTGGCCGCCATCCCGATACCCCCGAGATGCAAGCCTTTGCGGCCGAGCATGCGGGCGAGATTGATTTTCACCTGTTCCTGCAATGGCAGGCGGCACGCCAGCTGGCAGAGGCCCAGCACAGCGCTCGGGTGGCGGGCATGGCCATCGGTCTCATCGCCGATCTGGCCGTCGGTGCCGACAATGGCGGCAGCCAGGCCTGGAGCCATCAGGACGAGATCGCCGCCGGCCTGACCGTCGGCGCGCCACCGGATCGCCTGGCCCCGCAGGGCCAGAACTGGGGGCTGGGCGCGTTTTCGCCACTGGCCCTGCGCCGCACCGGCTATCGTGCTTACCTGTCCATGCTGCGCGCGACCTTCGCGCAGGGCGGTGGGGTCCGCATCGACCACGTGCTCGGCTTGAACCGCCTGTGGCTGGTGCCGCAGGGGAGAGAGGCCGATGCCGGGGCCTATGTATCCTTCCCCCAGCAGGACATGCTGCGCCTGATCGCGCTGGAGTCCTGGCGCTATCGGACCATTGTCATCGGCGAGGACCTGGGCACCGTGCCGCCCGGCTTCGATTCCGTGCTGGATGAGGCGGGTGTCTCGGGTATTCGCGTGCTTTGGTTCCAGCGTGAGAAGACGAGTTTCCTGCCGCCCTCGGACTGGTCGCGCCAGGCCATTGCCGTGACGACCACGCACGATCTGCCGACGGTGGCCGGTTGGTGGTCCGGTGCTGATCTGGCTTGGCGCGAGCGTCTCGGCCAACTGGAGGACGGCTTGCCGGCCGCGCGTGAGCAGCGCCGCGAAGAGCGCAGCCAGCTCTGGCAAGGACTGGTGCAGCAGGGCTGCGCGAGCGGTCCGTTGCCCGAAGCTGCGCCGGCCCTCAAGGAAGGCGACGAAGAGTCCGCCTTGCCCGTTGCGCTGGACGACTGTGCCATGGTGGTCGATGCCGCACTGGATTACGTCGCCGCCACGCCTGCCTCGCTGGCCGTGGTGCCGGTGGAAGACATCCTCGGCCTGACCCAGCAACCCAATCTGCCCGGCATGACCGAGCCCCACCCCAACTGGCGTCGCCGCTTGCCGGAAGACACGCCGCAACTGTTTTCCGCCTACGCCGCCAAGGCCAGGCTGGAGCGCCTGCGCCGCGTGCGCGGCGGCACCGCCAAGGAGATTTGATGCCAGCCCCTTCCGTATCGCCAGACCCTGCGGCGCACAGCAGCATCCCGCGCGCCACCGCGCGGCTGCAGCTGCACCGTGATTTCCGTTTCGAGCAGGCGGCCGCGACGGTGGACTACTACCACCGCCTGGGCATCAGCCACTTCTATCTTTCTCCCATTCTGGTGGCGCGCCCCGGTTCCACCCATGGCTATGATGTGGTGGATGCCACCCGCATCAATCCCGAACTGGGGGGCGAAGCCGGACTGCGCCAGTTGCACCAGCGCTTGCACGCACAGGGCATGGGCATCGTGGTCGACATCGTGCCCAACCACATGGCCGTGGGCCATCACAATGCGTGGTGGCAGGACGTGCTGCGCTGGGGCCGCCACAGCCGCCACGCCGAATGGTTCGACATCCATTGGGACAGCCCCGATCCGGCCCTGAGCGGCAAGGTCCTGCTGCCTTTCCTGGGACAACCCTACGCGGAAGCGCTGGAGGCGGGCGAGCTGGTGTTGCGCTTTGACGCCGACCACGGCGAGCTGCAGATTGCGCATCACGACAATGTGTTCCCGCTGACGCCCGCGGATTACGCCGCCGTACTGGAGACGGCAGGCAGTGCGCGACTCAAGGATGTGATCGCTGCCTTTGCCGCCATCGATCCCGCGCAGGAGGGCAAGGATGGCCGCGCCGATTCCGCCCGCGCGCAATTGCGCGCCCTGGCCGCCGATTCCGAGGCGTTGGCAGACATCGATGCCGCGCTCGCTGCGTTCTCGGCCAGCCAGCCGCATGGCCGCAGTGCCATGCATCAATTGCTGGAGCGTCAGCACTATCGTCTGGCGTACTGGCGCAATGCCGCCGATGAGATCAACTGGCGGCGCTTCTTCGAAGTGAGCGAACTGGTGGGCATGCGCGTGGAGCGCGAAGACGTCTTCGAGGCCATGCATGCAGAGATCTTCCGGCTTTATGCCGAGGGCATCATCGATGGCTTGCGGCTGGACCATATCGATGGCCTGACCGATCCTGCTACCTATTGCCTGCGTCTGCGTGAGCGCCTGCGATCGCTGCGCGCCGGTCACGAACCCTATCTGATCGCCGAGAAGATTCTGGCCGGCGACGAAAGCCTGCCACCCGGTTGGCAACTCGACGGCACCACCGGTTACGAGTTCATGGACCAATGCGCAGCGGTGCTGCACGATGGCGAAGGCGAGCCTGTGCTGGACGAACTCTGGCGCGACATCGTCGGCGAATTGCCGGTGACAGCCGATCAGCTGCAGAGCCACGGTCCGGGCGAGCTGTGCCATTTCCCTACCATCGTGCAGGAGGCGCGGCGCAGCTTCCTGGTGCGCAATTTTGCTGCGGAATTCAATGCCCTGACGCTGTGCCTGCACCAGCTGGCGCGCAGCGTCACGCAGACGCGCGACCTGACGCTCATGTCCATCCGCCGTGCAGTGGCCGAGCTGCTGGTGCATTTCCCGGTCTACCGTACCTACGCCAACGAGCAGGGCATGCCGGCCGGGGAGCGCGAGCTGCTGGCCGCTACCGTGCAGAAGGCCGAGTCCACGCTGCATGCGGCCGACCATGCCACGCTGCATGTGGTGGAAGGCTGGCTGGGCGGGGACCTGTTGCTGGATAGCCGCGATGCGCATCGCCGCGCCCTGCAGCTGCGTGCCATGGCGCGATTCCAGCAACTGACGCCACCGCTGACGGCCAAGTCGATGGAGGACACGGCCTTCTATCGCTTTGGCCGACTGCTCTCGCGCAATGAAGTCGGTGCCGAGCCGGCCCATCTGTCACTGTCGGTGTCGCACTTCCACCGGCTCGCGGCCAGACGCGCCGAGCAGACGCCGGGCAGCCTGCTGGCCACCGGCACCCACGATCACAAGCGCGGGGAGGATGCCCGCATGCGGCTGGCCGCGCTCTCCGAAATTGCCGAGGAATGGTCCACGGTGCTGCGTCACTGGCACCAATTGAACGCGCCCATCGTGGCGGCGACGGCGGGCCAGCAGGGCGGCATCGATGCAGTCGATGAATGCATGCTGTACCAGACATTGGTCGGTGCCTGGCCCGACGGCATGCGTGCCGGTGACGATGACCTCAGTGCACTGGGCGAACTGGCCGAGCGCGTGATCGCCTGGCAACGCAAGGCCTTGCGCGAAGCCAAGCGCCGCAGCGACTGGGTGGTGCCGCAGACTGACTACGAGGCGGCCTGCGGGCGCTTTACGCGCGCGCTGCTGTGTGATCCGGGACTCGATCCGCGCCATCATCCTTTCCTCACCGAGCTGGAAGATTTCGTGCGCCGGCTGGCACCGTTGGGCACGGTCAACAGCCTGTCGCAGACGATGCTCAAGCTGACCTCGCCGGGCGTACCGGATTTCTACCAGGGCAGCGAGTTGTGGGATTTGAGCATGGTCGATCCCGACAATCGTCGTCCGGTGGATTTCGCCTTGCGTGAACGGCGTCTGGCCGATGCCGTCAGCCGCCCGGTATCGCTGCGCGACTGGCAGAGCGGCAGCGCCAAGCAGCAATTGATTCACGCGGTGCTGCAGTACCGGCGCGATCATGCGCTCCTGTTTGCGCAGGGTGCTTATGTTCCGTTGACCACCCACGGCAAGCTGGCGCGGCACGTGATCGCCTTTGCCCGGCTATTGCCGGTGCAGGAAGGGGGCGAGCACGCGCTTGAGGCAACATTGGTGATCTGCACGCGCCTGGCCGGTCATCTGCTGTCCTTCGAGGGACGCCGCGAAGAGGCCTTGCCGCTGGTCTCCGCCGAGTCGTGGGGCGATACGCGCATCGCCATTCCGCAGGTCCTGTCGCATGCTGGCGGCGGCATGCGCCGTTGGCGCAGCGTGCTCACCAGTGGCCAGGGTGAGCTGGAGGAGTGCGCCATGCCTGATGGCGAACGCGGCGGCAGCATTGTGGTGGCTGACATTCTGGGCAGCTTGCCGGTGGAATTGCTGGCGTTGCGTGTGAATTGAGCCGTAGCGTGAAGAGCCCCCCGAACAACCGATTGTTCGGGGGCTCTGAGTTTCACGGATGGCGCTGTGCTTGTGTGCGTCGTCACGCATGACTTCCTCTTTTCCTACATGGAAATGTTCCGCCGTCCGATGTCGTGCATTCGTCTCCGGCCACTACCATGATGCGATACCGGCATCTCCGCCGGCCCCGCCATGTTGTACAAGGAGTTTGCGCATGACCAAGTTGCCCGCCGCCGATCTGCAGCTGCCGCTGTTCACCTATGGCCAGCGCCAGTCGCTGACCGAGAAGAGCGCCTGGATCGCCCTGCAGGAACACCATCAATACAGCGCCCGCCATTTCCGGCTGGAGCGTCTCTTCGCTGCCGATGACAAACGCGGTGAAAAACTGGTGGCCGAAGCCGCCGGTGTCTATCTCGACTATTCCAAAAACCTGGTCACCACCGAGACCATGACTCTCCTGATGAACCTGGCCCGCCAGTGCGACCTGCAGGATCGCATCGAGGCCATGTTCCGCGGTGACCGCATCAATGCCACCGAGCAGCGCTCGGTCTTGCACACGGCCCTGCGCATGCCTGCCGACGCACGCCTGGTGGTCGAAGGCGAGGACGTGATCGCATCGGTGCAAGAGGTGCTTTCCCGCATGGAGGCCTTCGCCGAACAGGTCCGCAGCGGTGCATGGACAGGCCACACCGGCCGTCGCATTCGCCATGTCGTCAACATCGGCATTGGCGGCTCCGACTTAGGCCCGATGATGGCGTACGAGGCATTGCGACCCTATGCGCAACCGGACCTGTCTCTTCACTTCCTCTCGGACGTGGACGGTGCCGCGCTGCTGGAAACGGTGCGCCACCTGCCTGCCGAGGAGACGCTCTTCATCGTTTGTTCCAAAACCTTCACCACGCTCGAAACCACCACCAATGCGCGCGCGGCGAGCGACTGGCTGGTGCGGCAGTTGGGCGAGGAAGCGGCGGTGGCCCGTCATTTCGTCGCGGTGACGACCAACATCGAGGAGGCCAGCCGCTTCGGTATCGATCCGCAGAACATGTTCGGTTTCTGGGATTGGGTCGGCGGCCGCTATTCGATGACCAGTGCCATCGGCCTGTCCACCATGATCGCCATCGGGCCTGAACATTTCCGCGAGATGCTGGCCGGCTTCCATGCCATGGATGAACATTTCCGTACCGCCCCGCTGGAAGCCAACGTGCCGGCCATCCTCGGCATGCTCACCGTCTGGTACACCAATTTCTTCGGTGCCACGAGTCAGGCGGTGCTGCCTTACAGCCAGTACCTGAAGCGCCTGCCAGCCTACCTGCAGCAGCTGACCATGGAGAGCAACGGCAAGCAGGTGAACCTGCAGGGCGATGCCGTGGACTACCAGACCTCGCCGGTTTACTGGGGCGACAACGGCATCAACGGCCAACATTCCTTCTACCAGTTGCTGCACCAGGGCACGCAGATGATTCCCTGTGATTTCATCGGCTTCTGCCAGCCGGTGGAAGCGCTTGGCGACCACCATGCGCTGCTGATGGCCAACATGTTTGCCCAGGCTGAGGCACTGGCCTTCGGCAAGAATGCGCAGCGGGTGCGGGAAGAGGGCACGCCGGAATCCTTGACGCCGCATCGCGTCTTCCCTGGCAACCGTCCCAGCAACAGCATGCTGGTGGAGCGGCTCACGCCCCACAGCCTGGGCACGCTGGTGGCCTTGTACGAGCACAGCGTCTTTACTCAGGGCGTGATCTGGAACATCGATTCCTTCGATCAGTGGGGCGTCGAGCTGGGCAAGCAGTTGGCCAAACGTACCGCGCGCCAGTTGCTCGATCCTGCTGAACCGCTGCACCATGACAGTTCCACCAACGCCCTGATTCGCCGTTATCGCAGCGCCTGGTCCGATCAGAACGATTGAGCCGCGCTGCCCGCCCTTGCGCAGGAGAGACCATGAGCACCATCATCGCCGCCCGTTTCGATTTGCAGGAAGACGCCACGCATGCGGTCTCGGTGCTGGAAGAGGCCGGCTTTGCACGAGACCGGATCAGCAGTTTTTTCGTCAACCCGGCGGGCCAGCATGACCGCTTTGCGGTCGGCGGCGATCGCGACAAATCACCCGGTGCCGAAGATACCGACCGCGGTGCCGCCGTCGGTGTTGCAGCGGGCGCCGGTGCGGGAGCGGCTGCCGGTCTGGCCACCGCCCCAGTGACGGGCCCGCTCGGCCCCGCCTTGGGCGGTCTGGTCGGCGGCCATCTCGGTGGCTTGGTCGGCAGCCTGGCCGCGACCGATGAGGTCACGCCGCCGCGGCGTCTGGCAGGGATGCTGGTAGCAGTCGCCGTGGAGGACGAACCACAATGCCTGCAGGTCATCCGCCTGCTGCAAGGCGTGGACGGCAGCGATCTGGAACGCGCCGAGGGCAACATCCGCGCGGGCGACTGGACCGACTTTGATCCGCTTTCCCAGCCGCAGCCCGTCAATGCGTAGGGGCGCAGGGCTCCACGGCCCAGGCGCCGAATAGCCTCGTTTCATCCGAGCCCGGCAGTGTCCTGCCGGGCTTTTGCATTGACGCTTGCCATCGCGCACACGTGCGGGCATATTGTGAGTTTATAATCGTGCGTAACAATTGATTACCAGAAACGCACGCCTGCGGGGCCGGATCAACGTGACCCATGGTCCGCAAGCAAACCGGGACGTGCGCAGGACAGAACAACAAGGAAACGCCGAAGGGGGCGCACTGCAGGTCAAGCCCGATGCCGTCCGATGCAGCCTGGCATTCGCCGGGCAGCGAGTGGTGGCAGCGCTGGACCGGTGGCTTTGCACCGTAAGAATGATCATGAAGCGGGCGAATGCACATGAGATTGCTGACCAAGGGCTTGCTGATCGTTGCCATCCCAAGCCTGTTTGAAGTGCTGCTGCTGGGAGCGCTGTTCAAGGTCCAGGCCGATGCCGGGGATGCCGAGGGCTGGGCCTCGCATTCCCTGCAGGTGATGAACAAGGCCGCCGAACTGCGGGAGCCGATGCTGCTGGAGGCAGTGCGCGTGCGCAATGCGGTTCTGTTGGACCTGCCTGACACCCTGAGCCGGGGCGACCTGTGGGCCGACATCGAGGTCAAGACCGGCGAGCTTGCGCGTCTGGTTGCCGACAACGCGTCGCAAAGCGCGGCGGTACGCACGGTGCATGAGTCCATTGCCAGTTACCGCAGCTGGGACGACGGTGCCCGCGAGCGCCTCATGCGCGGCCAGCGCGACGACCTGATCCGCCAGTTGCGCGACGAACAGGGCGCACACCGGCTCTCCACCTTCCTCAATCTGCTCGACAACTTCGTGGCCGAAGAGCGGCGTCTGGGTGCCGAACGCAGCGAGCGCCTGCAGGCGGCACGCCGCTCGCAGACCTGGCTGCTGATCTTGGCGGTGCTGGTTTCCATCGTGACGGCCGCACTGGCCTCGCTGGCGTTTACGCGCAATATCAGCACCCGCATCGGCGTGCTCACCGGCAATGCCCGCCGCCTGGCCGATGGCCAGCCGCTGGCGGCGCGGGTAGGTGGCCATGATGAGATATCCCTGCTCGACGATGCCCTGCATCGCAGCAGCGAGCGCCTGGCCGAAGCCGCGCGCCAGGGCCAGGGTTACCGCGAGGAACTGGAGCAGCGCGCGCGCGAACTGGCCGACGTCAACACCGACCTGCGCCAGCAGACCCAGGACAATGAGATGTTCATCTACAGCGTCTCGCATGACCTGCGCTCGCCGCTGGTGAACCTGCAGGGCTTCAGCAAGGAGATCACCCATGCCACCCGGGATCTGCTGGACGAGGTGGATCGCCTGGCCCTGCCCGAACCGGACCGGCAACGCCTGCGCACGCTTGTCGAAGAGGACATCCATACATCGCTGCGCTTCATCCAGAATGCCGTGACACGCTCGGCCGGGATTATTGACGCCATGTTGCGACTGTCCCGTGCTGGCCGTGTTGAATACCAGCCAGTCATGCTGGACATGCATGCCATCGTTACCCGCATCGTCGCCGCCATGAGCGGCAGCATCCGCGCCAAATCCGCCCGGGTCGAGATCGAAGCGGACCTGCCGCCGGCCTATGGCGATCCGACCTCGGTAGAGCAGGTGCTCGGCAACCTGGTGGGCAATGCCGTCAACTATCTTGATCCGGGCCGTCCGGGCCACATCACCATCGGTCACGTGCCGCAGGCCGACAGCGTGGTGGCGGCACCCAGTCTGGTGACCTATTTCGTGCGCGACAACGGGCTCGGCATTCCCGCCGCCTACATGGACAAGATGTTCATCGCTTTCCAGCGCCTGCACGGCAACGCCGCCAAGGGGGAAGGCATCGGCCTGGCACTGGTCAAGCGGGTGGTGGAGCGGCACGGCGGCCGCATCTGGGTGGAATCGGTCGAAGGGCAGGGCAGCTGTTTCTACGTCGCCCTGCCGGCCCGCCCGCCGGTGTTCTGAAGGCATTCGAACCGTATCGGACAAAACAGGGATCAACAACGGACAAGGGGGAACGAGATGGCCACAGAGCAGAGCGTCAACATCATCCTGGTCGAAGACGACGACGGCCATGCCGTGCTGGTCGAGAAGAACCTGCGGCGCGCCGGGCTGGTCAACGGCTTCCAGCGCCTGCGCGACGGGCAGGAAGCGCTGGACCATTTTTTCGGGGGCGAGCTGGGGCGGACCGACCTGCAGCAGGTGGTGGTGCTGCTGGACGTTAACATGCCACGCGTGAATGGCGTAGAGGTGCTGCGGCGAATGAAGCAGGACGCGGCCACGGCAGCCGTTCCGGTGATCATGCTGACCACGACCGACGATCCGCGCGAGATCGCCCATTGCTATGAAGTGGGCTGCAATGTCTACATCACCAAGCCGGTGGAATACGACGACTTCATCGAAGCGGTGCGGCGGCTGGGCTTCTTCCTGCAGGTGGTCAAGCTGCCGCCGCCGGGCGCGCCGGTGCGGGAGAGCGATTCCCGATGAGCGGTGCGACCGTCCATGTGCTGGTACTGGAGGATGACGAAGGCCTGCTGGCTCTGGCCGGCCGTGTGCTCAGGAAGCAGGGATACCGTGTCACCGCCGTGGCCGATGCCGAGTCCGCCCAGGCGGCCGTGCAACAGGATCGGCCCGACCTGCTGATCGTGGACTACAACCTGCAGGCGCTGGACAGTGGCCTGGATTTCTTCCGCAGCCTGCGGGCTGCGGGCATGGGGATCCCGGCCATCATGGTCTCGGGCATGTCGGATGAAATGCGCATCATCGAAGCCTTGCGGGCTGGTGTAGCCGATGTACTGCCCAAGACCAGCGATTACCTCGACCACTTGCCGCAATGCGTGCAGCGCGTGCTGGCGCAGCAGCGGCAGGCCGGTGATGCCGGGCAGAATGATGAGCGGCTGCGCCAGCTGCAGGCCGAGCGCGACGCGCTGCTGGCTGAGGTGCAGGCGGCGCAGGCCGAGATCGAGCGCCTGCGCAGCGCACGCGATGCCTTCCTGCGGACGCTGTCACAGGAACTGCGCCCGCCGCTCAATGCCATCCTCGGCTGGACCGATTACCTGCTGCAAGGCGGGACGGATGCCGCCAACCTGCACAAGGGCTTGCAGGTGATCGAGCGCCATGCGCGGGCGCAGTCGCAGTGGGTGGAAGACCTGCTTGCCCGGCACCGCGTCCTCTCCGGCGCACTGCCGGAGCAGGAGCGGGACTGGCCTTGATGCGCCATCCAGCCGGTTCAGGCCGGCAGGATGGGCAAGGTGACGGTGAAGGTGATGATGTGGTGATCGCAGTTGAGGTCGATCTTGCCGCCGTGGCCGTTGACGATCTCGCTGACGATGTACAGGCCCAGTCCCAGTCCGCGCGCATTGCGCTGATTGCCCATGGATTCCTTCTTGTAGGGCTTGAACATGTGCTCGCGCACCGCCATCGGGATGGCCGGACCGTGGTTGGAGACCGAGAGCGTCAGTACGTCGTCGCGGCGGAACACGATCAGGGTCGAGGGCGTACCGATCTCGCCATGATGGCGGGTGTTCGACAGCAGGTTGGAGACCACCTGGCTGATGCGGTCGCCATCGAGTTCGATTTCGCCGCAGTCTTCCGCTTCGAGGATGATCTCGTTGTCGGGGTAGGCCATGCGCGCTTCGTTGACGATCTCGGTGACCATCTTGCGCACATCCACCGGACGGCGCTGGATGTCCAGCCCCATGCCGCTTTGCAGGCGGCTGATGTCGAGCACCTGGGAGATCAGGCGATGCATGCGGCTTGACGAGGACGAGATGCGCTTGCTCAGGTTGGAGCTGGATGGCGAATGCTCGCGCACCTCGATCATGCGCGCGGCCATCATGATGGCCTGCAGCGGATCGCGCAGGTCATGGCCCAGCGTCGCCAGCAGGGTTTCGCGGGCGCGCTTGACCATGTTTTCGTTGGACAGCGCCACTTCCTGGAAGTCCATTCGCAACTGGTTGGCGATTTCGGTTTCGGTCTTGGCCCACGGCAGGCTCTTGCCGCGTACCGTTTCCTTCCAGACCGCGAAGGAGCCGCGCGGAGTCAGACGCGGACCGAGCGGACCGATGCTGTATTTCTTTTCCGGATTGCCGCCCCAGCGGACGTCTTCCACCTGCTCGGTGCGGAACCAGAAGGCGTAGCCATCCTGTTCGCGATAGAAACGCACGGCCAGCACGCCGCAGATATCGCCCAGCGCCGCCTTGAGTGCCGGCACATCGGCCCCCAGCGCACTGGTGGAGAAGAAGTCGCCCGGCTCGTTTTCGTTGAGCCAGTTGATGAGCGCGTTGACGCCTTCGCGCGAGGGAGCCTTGCCGAAGACCTGGGTCTTGCGCTCCATGGAGATGGCGCCACCGTGCGCATTCATCAGACGCAGGAAGCCCTCATGGTCAGCCGCCAGGGCCAGCACGATGTCTTCCCGGTCGGTGACCTGGGCCACGATCTTGCGGCGCAGGTCGGCGCTGTACTCCAGCGCACGGGCGCGCTCGCCGTTGAGATTGCGTTCCACCAGGGCACTCACGAATTGCGAGAGCAGCTGGCATGACATGCGCACCGCATGCGGCACCAGGTGCGCGCTCATGTGATGGCAGGCGATCAGGCCCCACAGGCGTTCGCCGATCACGATCGACAGGCTCATGGAGGCACCCACGCCCATGTTGCTGAGGTATTCGATGTGCACCGGCGAGACGCTGCGCAGCATGCTGTGGCTGAGGTCCAGCGGACGGCCGGTGAGCGGATTGTGATCCGGTTCCAGCGCCACGGTGGAGGCTGTCACATCGGCGATCAGGCGGATCGGATTGATGACGTACAGGCGGCGTGCCTGCGCCGGGATGTCGCTGGCCGGATAACGCTGGCCGAGGAAAGGTTCGAGGTCCTCGCGCTTGTGCTCGGCGATCACTTCGCCGCTGTCGTCATGCAGGAAGCGATAGGCCATCACGCGGTCGAAGCCGGTGATGCGGGCGATCTCGTCGACCGCCAGCGTCAGCAGGTCTTCCACGCCGGGCTGGCGCTGGATGCGCTGGATGGCCTGATGCGCGGCCAGGGCGAACGACTCCAGCGACAGGGCATCGGCGGGACGCTGTTCAAATTCGGCGATGAGCACGCCTTCGGATTTGTGCGTGACCAGGTCGAAGGCACCGGAGGCCAGCGTGATCATGCGCGAGTCGACGTAGCCATGGCGGTCTTCCAGTGCCGCCTGGATCACGGCGCGGGCCGCAGCGTTGAGATGGGCCTCCTCCAGGGGCTGTCCCACCTCCGGCAAGTCGCCCAGCAAGGCAGCGGCATTGGCGCTGCGCGTGGCAAGCTTGCCCTCGGGCGTAAAGCACAGGAGGGCACCATGATTCTGGATGGATCCGGGGATGTGGATCGGCTCCTGATCACAATTGCTCAGGTCGACCGGTCGCCGGCGGCTTGCGTGATACGGATTGCTCATTCACTACTTTCTCGATGCCTGCACTGCAGGACGTCGAACTGCCGATGCGCGCGCGTCGGCAAGGTGGGGGGGCGAAAGCAAGGGCATCCGGGAGACCCCGGTCTCACGTCCGGCAGATGCTGGCTCATGACCAGTGGCTGCGATGGCAAATGATGCGCATTCTTGGCTTCGGGAAATCCCAATTATAGGCGTCATCGCAAAGTTGCGTGCAGGCTGAACAACATTTAATTCCACCGCGCGACAAGTGTCGATCCGGGCAGTATCGCCGTCAAGGGGGTTCTTCCACTTTGTCCTACAAATCAATCGGGCGCAGTCCGATAGGACTCATCCGTGCGAGGTTCTAAGATCCTCAAAACTCGCAGAAACAACGCGGCAAGGTCGGTCTTCCTGCAGGATGATCGGATCCGATTGATGCCACATGGGAAAAGAAAATTCCGGTCCTGCGCTGTGAGCACTTTTGCAGTGACAATTCGTGGACAACGGCTGCATCAGCCTCTTCCAGTTTGGGCGGACGCGGCTAAAATGAATTGTCATCGGAAGCGGGAGGCAGCAGGGCAGCCGGTGAACCATCAGGGAGCGAACACCCCATGCTGTCGATGAAACACAGGGAAAAAATCGATCGCAGTGTCGGCCAGACGACACGATTGGTCGATCAGTGGCAGCGCGAGCGCCTGCATGCGCAGGTCCTTCGCGATGCCGCACAGGACAAGCTGACGTTGCAACCAGCCCGGCGCAAGTGGTCAGCGCCGGATCTTTGAGCAGGGTAGCCTCATGGACAAGTCTGATTCCACCCATCCTTATGATCCGCTGATCGCCATTGCCCAAGGCGACTGGACGGCCTACCGCAACCATATCGCCTCGCAGGGCCACGCCGCGGCGGATGCCGAGCCCGAACCACTGGCGATGCCGGCTTACCCCGAACCGGCGCAGGACACCGCCGGACAGCCACTGCACGGCGAGGAAGATATCCTCGCCTACCGGCGGCGCTGTGCGCGGGCTTACATCGGCATGAACGGCCGTCTCGGCGGCCGTGCCTACCGGCCCAACGAGCCCGTGATCCTGACCCAGGAAGCGGTACAGGAACTGGCCGAACTCAACCGCCTGCTGCGTGAGGAGCGGGCGTTGAAAAAGAAAAGCCAGCCCGACAGCTGAGCGCGCCTTGCGCCAATTGCATCAGTTGAATATTCCCTTCGCGCGCCGTCCTGCGGGAGGGTTGCGCGTAGGTGCGCGGCGCAATTTCATGTAGGAAAACAGGAAGACTGCGCAGATGCCTGTGCCATGCGCCGTTGCGGCCGGTGGATGTTTTTCCGTGGGCTGAGAGCGGCCCCGGAAGCGGCACCGGCTTCCCGTATAATCATCGGCGGCACGCAGCAGGCGCGCCGGGTGCTTGCGCCCGTCTTCACGGGCCTGCTCCAAGCGGATGCGAACAACAATGAAGGGACCCGCGGGAGCATGACGGCGCAAGCCTCGTCTCTCGCGAGACCGACCTCGGTGCTCAAAGCTAGGCTTAAAGGTAAGTTTCACGACATGGCAGACATTTCTTGGTTGCGCGGCACAGGCCTGGCCGCGCAGATCGTCACGGCAACCGACTGGACCACAAGTCCCCTGGGTGCGCCGGCGCAATGGTCGCCGACCCTGCGCACCTCTCTCAACATCGCACTGCATTCACCCCTGCCGAGTCTGCTGGTCTGGGGCACAGCACGCCAGATGCTTTACAACGATGCCTTCGCGGCCTGTATCGGTACGGCCCATCCGGCGGCCTTCGGTGCGCGCCTGAGCGAGTCCGCGCTGTGGCGGGGTGCCGCGCGCCTCTGCGAAGCGGCGATCGGTGCGGCCTTCAAGGGCCAGCAACAGCAACTGGGCCGGGTATCGCTGTTTGCCGATACCGCGGCAGCAGCGGGCACACCCGATCAATGGGACCTGACTTGCGTGCCGGTGTGGGAAGACGCGGCCGATGATCAGCCCGCGCAAGTGGCCGGCGTGCTCTGCACGCTGGTGCGCTCTACCGGTCTGGATGCCGCGCTGGCGCACACCGACATGCTGCGCGACCTGATGGAGCAGTCGCCCAGTTTCAAGGCCGTGGTGCGCGGTCCGCAGCACGTATTCGAACGCGTCAATGGGGCCTACTTCAAGCTCTTCGGTGACCGGCCGGTGTTGGGCCTGCCGGCGCGGGAAGCGCTGCCCGAGCTGCTGGACGAAAACCTCTACGAATTGCTGGACCGCGTCTACCAGACCGGGCAGACCTATACCGAACGCGGTGCGCGCCTGTTCCTGCGGCGCGCGCATGAGACCGGTTTCGAGGGGGCCGTGCTGGATTTCGTGTTCCAGCCCATCAAGGGCGCCGATGGCCAGGTGGCCGGGATCTTCATCGAGGGCAGTGACGTCACCGAACGCTTCGTGGCCGAAGAGCGCCTGCGCATCGTCGACCGCGCGGGCGGGATCGGCATCTTTGAATGGTTCCCGGTCTCCGGCAAGCTGGCGGTCTCGGATCGATTCCGCCGCTTGTGGGGTCTGCCGGCCGAAGGCGAGGTCACCTCGCAGCAACTGGTGGACATGATCGATGAAGAATTCCACCCGAACCTGGGCACCTCGCGCATCAAGGAAGGCGGTCCGCGCAATCCGCTGGAATATACCGAATACCACATCACCCGCCCCGACGGCGAACAGCGCTGGCTGGCGCGCAAAGGCGAGGTGGTGCAAGACGATCCGCGTGCCGGTTCGCGTTATGTAGGGGTGGTGTTCGACGTCACCTCGCGCAAGCTGATGGAGCAGGCACTAGCCGCTTCCGAAGCCAGCGTGCGGGCCAACAATGCCTTCGTGCGCCAACTGCTGGATTCCACCCACCAGGGCTTCTTCTCGATCGACCGCGAGGGCATCGTCACGCTGTGCAATGCGGCCTTCCTGAAATTGCTCGGCTATGCCGGCGAGAAGGATGTGCTGGGCCGCTCGATCCACCAGGTGATCCTGACCTCAGCCGACGATGGCAGCGGCGCGCGCGGCGAATGTGCCGTGCTCAAGGCCGCCCGTGACGGCGTGACCACGCACGTGGAGAGCGAAGATTTCCTGCGCGTTGATGGCAGCAGTTTCCCGGTGCAATACCAGGCCCATCCGGTCTGGCAGGATGGTGAGCTGCAAGGTGCGTTGTGCACCTTCATCGATCTGACCGAACGGCGGCGCGGCATGCAGGCGCTGTCGTGGAGCGAGAATCGCCTGACCGCCATCTTCAACCAGGCCTCGGTGTGCTTCTCCGAACTGGACCTGGAGGGCCGCTATCTGCGCGTGAACCAGGCGCTGTGCCGCATGCTGGGCCGCACCGAGGCCGAGATGCTGCAGATGACCCTGGCCGACGTCACCCATCCTGATGACGTGCCGATGAACATGACGCTGTTCAAGCGTTGCATTGCCGACGGCAGTTCCTTCACGCTGGAAAAGCGCTACCTGCGTCCTGATGGCAGCGCGTTCTGGGTCTCCAGCGACATCAGCCGCATCGTCGACGGTGAGGGCAGGCCACAGGCCATGATCGCGGTCTCTACCGACATCACCGAACGGCGTCGCGCCGAAGACGCCCTGCGCGAACTCAATGACACGCTGGAGCAGCGCGTGGTCGAGGAGATCCTTGAACGCAGCCGCGCCGAGGCGGCGCTGCGCCAGATGCAGAAGATGGAAGCCGTGGGGCAGCTGACCGGCGGCGTGGCGCACGACTTCAACAACGTGCTGCAGATCATCGGCGGCAACCTGCAGTTGCTGCAGACCGATCCGCGCCTGGATGACCGCAGCCGCCAGCGCGTGCGCATCGCCATTGGCGCGGTCGATCGCGGTGCCAAGCTGTCTTCGCAGTTGCTGGCCTTTGCCCGCCGCCAGCCGCTGCAGCCGCGCAGCATCAATCTGGAACGCGTGGTGCTGAACATGGATGACCTGCTGCGCCGGGCCGTGGGCGAGAACATCGAAATCTCCACCGTCATCACGCATGATCAGTGGAATACCATGCTCGACCCCAATCAGGTCGAGAACCTCATCATCAACACCGCCATCAATTCGCGCGATGCGATGCCCAATGGCGGACGGCTCACGCTGCAGATCGACAATGTGCAACTGAGCGATCCCGCCTTCCTCTCGCAGGCCGACCTGCCGCCGGGCGATTACGTGGAACTGCAGATCTCCGACAACGGGGCCGGCATGTCGCCCGAGGTCCGCGAGCGTGCCTTCGAGCCCTTCTTCACGACCAAGCGCGAAGGTGAGGGCACGGGTCTGGGTCTGTCCATGGCCTACGGTTTCGTCAAGCAGAGCAAGGGCCACATCAGCCTGCACAGCGAAGCGGGCAAGGGCACCACGATCCGCATCTACTTCCCGCGCTGCATCGATCAGGAAGTGGTGATCGACGACAACCGCGACATGGAAGTGCGCGGCGGCGACGAAACCATCCTGGTGGTGGAAGACGATCCCAACCTGCAACTGACGGTGATCGATACCCTGTCCTCGCTGGGCTACCGTGTGCTCAAGGCGGACAATGGCGAACGCGCGCTGGCCATCCTGCAGAGCGGCATTCCGGTCGACCTGATGTTCACCGATGTGGTCATGCCCGGTAGCGTGCCGGTGACCGAACTGGCGCGCCAGGCACGGCAGTTGTTGCCGGAGATCGAGATCCTGTTCACCTCCGGCTATCCGCGCGACGCCATCGTCCATGAAGGGCGGCTGGATGCGGGCGTGGAGCTGCTGTCCAAACCATATCGCATCAACCAGCTGGCGCAGCGCATCCGGCAGATGCTGTCGGGCCGGGCGCATCGCATCGAACTGGCACAGATGACGCGCGAGCGCGACCAGGCCAATGCCAGTGCAGACGCCAATGCCATGCTTCATGTCCTTCCGGTGGGCGGCAGCCATCGCCAGGCTGACGGTCAGGATGCGCATTTCGACCAGGCAGGCAGCGGGGCCAGCGTAGTGACGGTGCCGGAGGCAGAATCCGTCTCCGCGTCAGCAAGCGGCCTGCGCCTGCTGGTGGTGGAAGACAACATCGACTCCCAGCAACTGGTGTGCGAATTGCTGGAAACGCTGGGCCACCAGGCACGCGGCGTGATCAGCGCGGAGGATGCGCAGCAGGCGCTGGGCGAGCAGAGTTTCGATGTGCTCTTCACCGACGTCAATCTGCCCGGCATGTCCGGCGTGGACCTGGCCAGGAGCGCGCTGGAGCGCTTCCCGGAAATGGCGGTGATCTTCGCCTCTGGCTATGGCGCGATGGTGGCGCGCAATGTCGGCTTCGCCTCGCATGCGCTGCCCAAGCCCTACGATATCGACCAGCTGCAGGAGATACTCAAGAAGATCGCGACGGCGTGATGTCTGCAGCGTGATGCCCGGCGAGAGCGCGTGGGGCAGGGCGGGTTCCTTCCTGCTGCCGCGCGCAGAACATGGCCTGCTCATCCCGGTGAGCGGGCCATTTTTTCGTGGCGATCATTCGTCGTCTTTGGTTGGCGCGATCCTGGCCAACTGCTGGGTCGCGATGAGCAGGGCACCACATGAAGTTTTCATCCCTTCCACGGCCACCCGTCGGCCCAGGTATTCGTAGTTTTCTTCACCTGGCAGGATGATGAATTCACATCGGCATTTCGGACAGTAGCCGCGATGGCCCACCCCGGCCATGGGCTTGCCGTACAGCTTCACATTGTCAAATCCTTGCTGGACAACGCCGCCATGCGAGGTCGGATCGTCGAGGCGGATGATGGCCCTGGTCATATGCACTCTCTTTCACAGGAGGAAAAGCAGGGAAGATAAAGCCATCGCTCAGCCTGTGGCGCATAGGCGGCAAGAGATCAATCACAATCAGTAATTTTTGCAGCACTGCGTCGAATCATTTCGAGAAGTCAGGGCAGGGACTTCAGAAACTTTGTAAGGAAGGTTTCCTTTTTCTGTCATATTCCATAAAATAAATAAGAACTATTATCGTTCGTATTAAATAAAATGAATATGAAGAGGAATCCCTTGCTCCAGTCGTCCCTGCGCGCCCGCCCCAGCGCCATGTCCCGTGCTCTCCGTCCGGTATTCATCAGCATGGCGCTGGCCGGCTCTCCTGCGCTGGTGCTGGCGCAGTCCGCCACCGACAGCGCGGCCGCTGCCGCCAATGACAGTAGCGCCGGCCAATTGCCGACCGTGACCGTCTCGGCCCCTGCTGCAGGCGAGGGAACGCAGCACCTGCAAAGCCAGTCCAGCGCCGGTGCGCTCGGATCGCGTTCGCTGCTGGATACACCCTTTTCCGTTACCAGCATCACGGCTGCGGATCTGGCCGACAAGCAGGTCAACAAGCTCGGCGATCTGTTCTACAACGAGGCCTCGGTCAGCGACAACAGCGGTGGCTACAGTGCCTGGGCTTCGTACATCACCATTCGCGGCTTGCCGGCGGACTGGCAGAATTCCTTCCGCATCGATGGCAAGCCCTTCCTCGGCTATGGGATCACGCTGCCCTACGATCACTTCGAGCGCGTCGACCTGCTCAAGGGCTCGGCCGGTTTCATGTATGGCTTCGGCTCGCCGGGCGGGGTGCTCAACTACGTCACCAAGAAGCCGACCGACACCCCGGTGCGCAGCGTCTCGGTGGGCTATACCAGCAACAGCATCTGGAGCGAGCACGTCGATCTCGGCGGGCGCTTCGGCAACGACAACATGTTCGGCTATCGCCTCAATGTCACGCATGACCAGGGCGAGACCTTCAATGAAGGCCACATCCGCCGCAATTCCGCTTCGCTGGCGCTGGACGGACGCCTCACGCGCGACCTGACCTGGGATTTCCAGGCCATCTGGCAGAACAGCAATTCCACCGACCAGACGCCGTCGGTCGTCACCAGCAGCCTGACCGGCAGCCGCCTGCCGTCGGTGGTCAGCGGGGCCGACAAGACCCTGGTCGGTCCGGGCCAGCATCTCGATACCAACTTCCAGCTCTACCAGACCGGGCTGACCTATCGCATCAACCCGGACTGGAAGGCCAACCTCAGCTACAGCCACAGCACCTCCAAGCGCTTCCGCAATGAGGACATCGCGATGCTCTCGGATGCCGCCGGCAACTACACCGACTGGCGCTCGGACAGCCGCGAAGGCCACACCTTCGACCAGTGGCAGGCCATGCTGGAAGGCAATGCCCGCACCGGCAGCATCGATCATCAGCTGGTGCTGGGGGCCTCGTGGCAGAAGCAGGTCAATGATTACTCGATCAGCTCGGTGTACAAGCAGATCGGTACCGGCAATCTCTATACGCAGAACACCAATGCGTATTACAGCAGCACCGAGCTGCAGACCTATCACAACGCCATCATCACCCAGCAGGCGGTCTTCGCCAGCGATACGCTGAACTTCTCGGAGCGCTGGTCGCTGCTGGCCGGTGGCCGCTACAACCAGTTCCGCCAGGATAATTTCAGCACCAGCGGCACCCTCAGTTCGCGCTACGACAAGTCGGCCTTGACGCCTACGGTAGCCTTGATGTTCAAGCCTGAGCGCAATACCACCGTCTACACCAGCTATGTGGAATCGCTGGAGCAGGGCGGCGTACCGGGCGTGACCAACACCAACTACGGCAGCCAGCTGAAGCCGCTCAAGAGCAAGCAGTACGAGGTCGGGGCCAAGACCGATCAGCAGAACTGGAGTGCCACCGCTGCGCTGTTCCGTATCGAACGCGCCTCGGAATACACGCTCAACGGGGCGCTGGTGCAGGATGGCCAGTCCAACTACCAGGGGCTGGAACTGGGCGCAGCCTATCGTCCGACGGCGCAGTGGCAAGTGGCCGGCAGCCTCATGCTGCTGGATGCCAAGTACGACAAGGGCAATACCTACAATGGCAATCGCGTGGCCGGTGCGCCGCGCAACATGGCGACCGCATCGGTCGCCTATCTGGTGCCGCAAGTCGCTGGCCTGAAGCTCTCGGCCGATGCCAAGTTCACCGGCAGCACCATGGCGCGCGCGGCCAACGACATCGAGCTGGCCAGCTATACGCTGTTCAACCTCGGTGCCAGCTACACCACGCGCATTGGCCAGCACGACACGACTTTCCGGGCCTCGGTGAACAACCTGCTGGACAAGCGTTACTGGCAATACCAGTACGAGAACTACATCAAGCCGGGTGACCCGCGTACCTTCAGCGTGTCGGCCAAGGTCGATTTCTGATGTGGTCATGGTCGCCCTCCCGGCAGTCTCTGAATCACTCCGCCAATTAGCCAGGTAATCCAGCCCATGCGCGCACTTCTCGTCCTCCTCCATCGCTGGTTCGGCCTGGCCGTGGCCGTGTTCCTGTTCATCGCCGGCGTGACCGGTGCGCTGATCTCCTGGGATCACGAACTGGATGCCTGGCTCAATCCGCAACTGTTCCATGCCCGCAGCGCCGACCGTCCGGACGCCGGGCAGCCCATGCCCGGGCTGGAACTGGCGCAGCGCGTGGAAGCGGCCGAGCCCAAGCTGCGCGTGACCTATGTGCTCACCGAAGCCGAGCCCGGCCATACCATCAGCATGATGGTCGAACCGCGCCTGGATCCGGCTACCGGCAAGCTGCCGGTCCTGGATTACAACCAGATCGCGGTCGATCCGGTGACCGGTGAAATACAGGGCCGCCGCATGTGGGGCGCGATTTCGCTGGCGCGTGAAAACCTGCTGCCTTTCCTCTACAAACTGCATTACACGATGCACCTGCCGGACATGGGCGGGATCGAGACCGGCATCTGGCTGATGGGCATCATCGGGATCGTGTGGGCGCTGGATTGCTTCATTGCGCTCTATCTGTCCTTCCCCAACTGGCGCAGCTGGCGCAAGTCGCTGGCCTTCCGCTGGCGCGAGGGCGGGCACAAGCTCAACTTCGACCTGCACCGCTCGGGCGGGGTCTGGATCTGGGGCTTGCTGCTGGTGTTGGCGGTGACGTCGGTGTCGATGAATCTGGAGCGGCAGGTCATGCGTCCGATTCTGCAAAGCGTTTCCACCCTGACTGCGGGCCCCTTCGACACGCGTACGCCGATTGCGCCCGAGAAGGTGCCGGAACCGCGTATTTCACGCGAGGAAGCGGTGGCGCTGGGACGCGCGCAAGGCGAGAAGCTGGGCCTGACGGAGCCGGTCGGCGGGGTCTTCTACTCGGGAATGTTCGGGGTCTATGGCGTGGGCTTCTTCCAGCCTGGCAATGACCATGGTGATGTGGGCCTCGGCAATGCCTGGCTGTATTTCGATGCCATGAGCGGCGCCTATGAAGGCGGCAAGATTCCGGGACGCGGCAGTGCAGGCGATATCTTCCTGCAGGCGCAATTCCCGCTGCATTCCGGCCGTATCCTCGGGCTGACGGGACGCGTGCTGATTTCCTTGATGGGCGTGCTGGTGGCGATGTTGTCGGTGACCGGGGTGATCATCTGGGTGCGCAAGCGCCGTGCCCGCCTGCAGCAGCGCGAGCGCCTGGCCGCTCAAAAGACACCGGCCCGCGAGGGGCCGGTGGTGGAAGCGCGCTGACGCCGCGCAAGGCATCCTGACGGGGTCAGTGCGCCATCAGCACCGGCAGGGTCATGGTCTTGAGGATGGTCAGCGTCACGCCGCCCAGCAGCACTTCGCGGAAGCGGGTGTGTCCGTAGCCGCCCATGACCAGCAGGTCGGAGCCCTTGTCGGCAGCCAGCGAGAGCAGGGCATTGCCGATATCGAGCGTGGTCTGTTCCTGTGCCACTTCCACCTTCACGCCATGGCGCGCGAGATAGAGCGCGATGTCGGCACCGGGCTGTTCACCGTGGGTGCCCAGGCGCTTGTCGGAGTTGAACAGCACCACCGTCACGTTGTCGGCCTGGCGCAGCAGGGGCAGGGCGGCCGTGATGGCGCGGGTCGATTCCATGCTGCCATCCCAGGCGATCAGGGCATTCTTGCCTACCTGCTTGAATTCACCGGCGCTGGGGATGATGAGCACCGGGCGCGGTGAATTGAGCATGACGTACTCGGGCAGGTCGGTGAGGAAACTGTCATCGGCATCGTCCAGGTCGGCCTGGCTCACCACTACCAGGTCGGCATAGCGCGCCTGCAGGGCCAGTCCACCCTCGGCGTCGTCATCGACGAAACGCTTTTCGCAGGAGGGCACGCCCACGCTGTTGGCGATCTTGTCGAAATTTTCCAGCGCGGCCAGCGCGCGGTCGCGGAAACCATCCATCTGCGCCGCGATGTAGGCCGCGCCTTCCATGGTGATGAAGCTGGAGATGCCGCTGACGGCGCTGCCGATCAGGTGCGCCTGCTGTGCGCGGGCCAGCTCGGCGGCAATGCGGATGCGCTGGGCGGCGTGGCGCGACTGGTCGACGTGGACCAGGATGGACTTGTAGCTCATGGTGGCTCCTCGGAAATTCGTGGGGGAAGACATCCGGGGCGGGATGCCATGCAGGCAGATTAGGCCGGGCACCTCCATGCGTCCAGCGCAAATCCCGGGCTGCTTGACGCATGTCAATCGTAGCCCGCTCCTCTTGTAGGGAAGCATCCTTGGCTTGTTTCCATACAAGCACGATGGTTGCGGTATGCTTGTCGGCTTTCGCAACCTGCCTGCCGATCCGGGACTGTCCATGCCATCCATCTTCCACCTGGCCTACCACGTGCGCGACCTCGACCAGTCGCGCCACTTCTATTGCGACCTGCTGGGTTGCGCCGAAGGGCGCAGCACCGAAACCTGGGTCGACATCGATTTCTTCGGCCATCAACTTTCGCTGCACCTGGGTGAGCCGTTTGCCGTGAGCAACACCGGCCATGTCGGCCATCATCTGGTGCCGATGCCGCACCTGGGCGTGATCCTGCAACTGGATGAATGGCAGCAACTGGCGGATCGCCTCAGCGCCAGCGGGGAGGTGCAATTCGTGCTGGCCCCGCAGATCCGCTTTGCGGGCGAACCGGGCGAGCAGGCCACGATGTTCTTCCTCGATCCCTCGGGCAACCCCATCGAAGTCAAGGGCTTCCGCGATCTGGCGACGGTGTACGCGAAATGAGTGCGCCCGCGCCGATCCCCTTCGTCAGCCAGAGTGATCCCGCTGCGGTAGCGTCGTGGTTGCAAGCTTTGCGCGCGGCCATGCCGGAGGAAGAGATCATCGCCTTCAGCGAGCTGGACGAAGACCAACGCGCGCAATGCCGCGTGGCCATCGTCGCCAATCCTGATCCGGCGCAGCTGAAATTGCTGCCGCAACTGCAGTGGGTGCATAGCGTCTGGGCCGGAGTCGAGCGGCTGGTGGCCGATCTCGGACAGAGCGACTTGCAGATCACGCGCCTGGTCGATCCGCGCCTGGCCGCCACCATGGCCGAAGCCGTGCTGGCCTGGACGCTCTATCTGCATCGCGACATGCCGCATTACGCGCGCCAGCAACAGGCGCGGCAATGGAGGCCGTTGGACTATGTGCTGCCGGAGCAGCGCCGCGTCGGCATCCTCGGCCTGGGCGCGCTGGGTGAAGCGGCAGCCGTGGCATTGCGCCAAGCGCGATTCCCGGTGCTGGGCTGGAGCCGCAGTGCGCGCAACGTGCCGGACGTGCGGACCTGCAGCGGCATGGACGGGCTGGCGGAGATGCTGGCTCAGACTGACATTCTGGTTTGCCTGCTGCCTTTGACGGCCGAAACGCACGGACTGCTGGATGCAGCGCGGCTGGCACTGCTACCTCCTCAGGCACAGCTCATCAATTTCGCACGCGGGCCGATCATCGATGATGAGGCGCTGCGCCAGGCGCTGGATGCAGGCAGATTGCGTCACGCGGTGCTGGACGTGTTCGCCACCGAGCCCTTGCCGCCGGAGGCGTGGCCCTGGTCGCATCCTGCAGTGACGGTGCTGCCGCATTGTTCGGCACCGACCGATTCGGGTACCGCTTCAGCCATCGTGGCCGCCAATATCCGCCGCTATCGCAACACCGGCGAGATCGCTGCCAATGTCGATCTCAAGCGCGGTTATTGAGCCATTGAGCCATCGCGCCATTGAGTGCAACCGGCGCGTTCACTGGCGCGCGATGGTAAAGCCGATGGTATTGTGCCCGCCACTGCTGCTGGCAAAAGCGCGCCCGCCATGCATGCGGGCCACTGCCTTGACGATGGCCAGCCCCAGGCCGTGGCCGTGGCTGCCGTTGATGTCCTGGCGCGCGCTGTCGACGCGGTAGAAGCGGTCGAACAGGCGTGGCAGGTGTTGCTCGTCGATGGCCGGGCCGGGATTGGTCACGGCCACGCGCACCATCTCTTCGCCGCAGGAAATGTCGATGCGCAATTGCGCGCCCTGCGGCGAATGCTGGATGGCGTTCTGGATCAGGTTGGTGAGGGCGCGTTTGAAGAGCGCCGTTTCCATGGTGGCCGTGGCCTCCAGATCGCCCGCCACGGTGATGGACATGCCGGTGTCATCCAGCACGAACTCGAAGAAATCCACGGTCTTCTGCACCGCTTCGGCGACCCGCACCGGCACCCGGGCAGTGGCCGCTTCGCCCTGGTCGGAGCGCGCCAGGAACAGCATGTCGTTGACGATGGAGCGGATGCGGTCCAGCTCTTCCAGGTTCGATTGCAGCACGTCCTTGAATTCCCCCGCACTGCGTTCGCGCGCCAGCGCCACCTGGGTCTCGCCGATCAGGTTGGCCAGCGGCGTGCGCAACTCATGGGCCACATCCGCATTGAAGGCCTCGAGCTGGGTGTAGGCCTGCTCGATGCGTTCCAGCGCGCCGTTGAAGGCATCGGCCAGCACCGACAATTCTTCCGGCAAGGCTTCCACCGGCATGCGGGCCGACAGCTTGCGCGGGGAAAAGCTCTGCGCGCGCGCTGACATGCGGCGCAGCGGGGCCAGCCCGGCGCGGGCGATCCAGTAGCTGGAGATGACCGCCAGCACGATGCCCAGCAGCGAGGAAATGCTGGTGGCCAGCAGGAAGGTGCGGCGCATCTCGAAGTAGGGAGCCCCATCGACACCGACCGTCACGCGCACTTCAGGACGATCCTCGAAGGCCGGCAGGGTGCGCGTCATGATGTGCAGTGGATAGGCGCGGCCCGGCAGGTGCAGGCGGCCGACCTGTTTGCCGTCGGCATGATTGATGGCCGAGGGCGCGAGCCGCGTCAGGTCGCCATAGGTGTAGCGGGGATCATCGCTGGCGATCCAGAAGAACACGTGCTGGTCGGCCTGCGAGAGCGTCGACAGTTTCAACTGTACGCGGGCCCAGCGCTCGGTATTGCCGGCGCGCTCGATCTGGTAGCTGATGTCGTTGAGGGTGGTGAAGAGGGCATCGCGCTCATGGCGCAGCAGTTCCCCCTTCAGGACAGTGTAGAGCACCACGCCGGCCACCGCGAAGATCAACAGGGCCGACGCCGCCGACATCAGCACCAGCCGCGCGGTGATGGATTGGCGCAGCGGCAGGCGGCGCTTCTTGACCGGCGTGGCAGCGGTCTCACTCATCGCCGGCTTCGGAGGTGGCGCGCGGCTCCAGCACGTAGCCCATGCCGCGCACGGTATGCAGCAGCTTCTGTTCGAAAGGCGCGTCGATCTTGGCGCGCAGGCGCTTGATGGCGACTTCCACCACGTTGGTATTGCTGTCGAAATTCATGTCCCAGACCAGTTCGGCGATGGCGGTCTTGGAGAGGATCTCGCCCTGTCTGCGTGCCATCACGGCCAGCAGGGCGAACTCCTTGGCGGTGAGGTCGATGCGCAGCCCGCCCCGGAAGGCCTTGCGCGAGATCAGGTCGATCTGCAGGTCGCCGATGCGCAGCTGCGGCGCTTCCTGCACGCGGCCACGGCGGGTCAGGGCCTGCAGGCGGGCCAGCAGTTCCAGGAAGGAGAACGGCTTGATGAGGTAATCATCGGCGCCATCATGCAAGCCCTTGATGCGGTCTTCCACGCTGTCGCGCGCGGTCAGCATGATGACCGGCGTCTGCTTGACGGTACGCAGCGAACGCAGCACGGCAAAGCCATCCAGGCCCGGCAGCATCACGTCCAGCACGATGACGTCGTAGTCATGCTGGATCGCCAGGTGCTGCCCGTCGATGCCGTTGCTGGCCACATCCACCGCGCATCCCTGCTCGGTGAGGCCCTTGCAGAGGTATTCGGACATCTTTTGCTCGTCTTCGACTATCAGGATCTTCATTCGGTCTCCACTGGCCGCGCCGGGAACATTCCCCGGCGCCGGCCCATGCCGGATTCTACCTTCCCGGCTCCCCTTGTTGATGAACAGGCTACGGAGTCAATGTTCCTGCGCCAGGCGCGCGGCTTTGCGTTCCTGCCTTGCCTTCTTCTTGCGTTCGTACCAGTAGTGCGCACGGTCCAGGTAAAGGTAGACCACCGGCGTGGTGAAGAGCGTGAGCGCCTGCGACAGCACCAGGCCGCCGACCATGGCATAACCCAGCGGACGGCGCAGCTCGGAGCCGGCACCATGGCCGAGCATGAGCGGCAGGCCCGAGAGCAGGGCGCACATGGTGGTCATCATGATGGGACGGAAGCGCAGCAGGCAGGCCTGGTAGATCGCTTCTTCCGGCTTCAGGCCCTGGGTGCGCTCGGCGGTGAGGGCGAAGTCGATCATCATGATGCCGTTCTTCTTGACGATGCCGATCAGCAGGATGATGCCGATCAGGGCGATCACCGACAGGTCGTAACCGCCGATCATCAGGATCAGCAGTGCCCCCACGCCGGCCGAGGGAAGCGTGGAGAGAATGGTCAGCGGATGGATGTAGCTCTCGTAGAGCAGGCCCAGCACGATGTAGACCGCGATCAGGGCGGCCGCGATGAGATAAGGCTGCGAGGCCAGCGAATCACCGAAGGCCTTGGCCGTTCCCTGGAAGTTGCCCACCAGGGTCTGCGGCACGCCCATCTCGTCCTTGGTCTTCTGGATGATGTCCACCGCCTCGCCCAGCGAGACGCCCTTGGCCAGGTTGAAGGAAATCGTCACCGCCGGGAACTGGCTCTGGTGGCTGATCGACAGGTAAGAGGTCTTGGTGGTATCGACCTTCACGAAGGTCGACAGCGGCACCTGCTGGCCGGTCAGGGGCGAGGTCAGGTAGAGTTTGTCGAAGAGTGAAGGATCCTTCTGCAACTGTGGCGTCACCTCCATGATCACGCGATAGCTGTTGATCTGCGTGAAGTATTGCGCCACTTGGCGCTGGCCGATGGCGTCATAGATGGTGGCATCGATGAGCGAAGGCGAAATGCCGAAGCTGGAGGCGCGTGCGCGGTCGATGGTGATGACCGCTGCTGCTGCCTGGTTCTGCTGGTCGGAGGCCACGTCGGTCAGCTGCGGCAATTGGCGGAAGCGATCCAGCATGCGCGGTGCCCAGACGTTCAGTTCATCGAGGTCGGTGTCGGTGATGGTGTACTGGTACTGGGTGCGCGAGAGACGGCCACCGACGTTGATGTCCTGGCTGGCCTGCATGAACAGGTTCACGCCTTGCACCTTGGCCACCTGCGGACGCAGGCGCGCGATGACTTCGTCGGCATTGGTGGTGCGGCCTTCATCCTTGGGTTTCAGTGCGATGAAGAATTGTCCGGTATTGAAGGTGGTGGAACCGGCGCTCATGGCAAAGCCGATTACGTCCGGATCCTTGCGCACCACCTCGGCCACCTTCAGCAGCCGTTCCTGCATGGCCGCCGAAGACGTATCCTGGGCCGACTCGGCAAAGCCGACGATGACGCCATTGTCCTGCTGCGGGAAGAAACCCTTGGGGATGAAGATGAACAGCACCACCGTCAGGGCCACCGTGGCGATGAAGCTCATCAGCGTGATGAACTGGTGCTTCATCACCACGTCGAGCCCGCGCTTGTAGCCATTGAGCATGGCATCGAAGCAGCGTTCGAACCATTGATACAGCTTGCCGTGCTGACGGCCATGCTCGTTCTTGAGGAAGCGCGAGCACAGCATGGGCGTGAGCGTGAGCGAGATGATGACCGAGACCGCAATGGTCAGCGTGACCGTCACCGCAAATTCGCGGAACAGCCGCCCGACGATGCCACCCATCAGCAGCAGCGGAATGAACACCGCCACCAGCGACACCGAGATCGAGATGATGGTGAAGCCGATCTCGCCCGCGCCCTTGAGGGCCGCTTCCAGCGGCGACATGCCCTCCTCGACGTAGCGGTAGATGTTTTCCAGCATGACGATGGCGTCGTCCACCACGAAACCGACCGCAATGGTCAGCGCCATCAGCGAGAGGTTGTCGAGGCTGTAGCCGACCACGTACATGACCCCGGCCGTGCCCATGATGGCCAGCGGCACCGTGACCGACGGGATCAGCGTGGCCGCCACATTGCGCAGGAACACGAAGATCACCATCACCACCAGCGCGATGGTGAGCACCAGGGTGAATTCCACATCCTCCACGGAGGCGCGGATGGTCTGGGTGCGGTCGATCAGGGTGTTGACGTTGATCGCCGCCGGGATGGCCGCGCGCAGGCGTGGCATGGCGGCCTTGATGCGGCCCACGGTCTCGATCACGTTGGCACCGGGCTGCTTGGTGATGGCCAGCACGATGGAGCGGCCATTGCTGATGGTGTGATCGGCCGTATTGGCCGCACCGGCGAAGGCCCAGGCGGCGATCTTGTTGTTCTCCGGGCCGTCGATGGCGATGCCGATGTCCTTGACGCGGATCGGCGCGCCATTGCGCCAGGCCAGGACCATGTCATTCCACTGCTCGGCCTTGAGCAGCTGGTCGTTGGTATAGACGGTGAAGGCCTGGCGCGCGCCATCGACCGTGCCCTTGGGCTGGTTCACCGTGATGGTGGCGATGACGCCGCGAATGTCTTCCAGGCTGATGCCCAGCGTAGCGATCTTGGCCGGATCGACCTGGATGCGCACGGCCGGTTTCTGCTGGCCGTTCACGCTCACCAGGCCCACGCCCGAGATCTGCGAGATCTGCTGGGCCAGGATGTTGTCGGCATAGTCGTTGACCACGGTCAGCGGCAGTGCATCGGACTGCACCGACATGATCATGATGGGCGAATCGGCCGGATTGATCTTGCGGAAGGTCGGCGGATTGGGCAGGTTGGCCGGCAACTGGCCGGTGGAGGCGTTGATGGCGGCCTGCACGTCCAGCGCGGCGGCATCGATGTTGCGGTTGAGGTCGAACTGCAGGGTGATCTGGGTACTGCCCAGGGTGCTCTGCGAGGTCATCTGCGAGAGACCCGCGATCAGCGAAAACTGGCGTTCCAGCGGCTGTGCCACGTTGGAGGCCATGGTCTCGGGACTGCCTCCGGGCAATTGCGCGGTCACCTGGATGGTCGGGAAATCGACCTGAGGCAAGGGCGCGACCGGCAACAGCGGCCACACCGCGATGCCCACCAGCAGGATGGCGATGGCCAGCAGCGTGGTGCCGATGGGGCGCTTGATGAAGGCGGCGGAGACGCTCACTTGGTGCTTCCTTTCGCGTCAGCGTTGGCGGCAGGCGCAGCAGCAACAGCGCCCTTGGCCGGCTGCGGCTTGCTTTCCACGATGCGGCTGCCCGGCTTGAGCTTGTACTGGCCGTCGATGACGACGCGCTGGTCTGCCGTCAGGCCGCTGTCGGCGGCCAGGACGGCGACGCCGTCCTGGATGCGGTCGACCTTGACCGGCTGCATGTTGGCCTTGTCGTCCTGGTCGATGGCATAGACATAAGTGCCTTGCTGGTTGCGCTGGATGGCGGCAGCGGGCACGGTCAGGGCGTTGCCGTGGCTGTTCATCTGCAGGCGGGCATTGACGTACTGGCCCGGCCACAGCTTGTGTTCGGCATTGTCGAAGCGTGCCTTCAACTGCACAGTGCCGTTGGTGGTGTTGATCTGGTTGTCCAGCAGGATCAGCTTGCCGGTGGCCAGTACTTCCTGAGAGTCGCGCGCATAGGCGACCACCTTCAGCGGCTGCTGGCTGTTGCGCTGGGCCCGGTTGATGCCGACCACGGCTTCTTCCGGCAGGGTGAAGACCAGCGTGATCGGATCGATCTGGTTGATGACCACCAGGCCATTGGCATCGGCCGCATGTACGATATTGCCCGGATCGACCAGGCGCGCACCGACACGACCCGAGAGTGGCGCATTGATGGTGGTGTAGCTCAGTTGCACCTTGGCATAGGCCACCTGCGCCTCATCGGTCTTGACCGCTGCCTCCAGCTGCGCCACCAGCGCCTTCTGCGTATCCAGCTGCTGCTGGGTGGCCGCATCCTGGCTGCGCAGGGTGGTATAGCGCTGCAGGTCCAGGCGTGCATTCATGAGGGTGGCGGCATCCTTTGCCCGTTGCGCCTCGGCCTGCGCAAGCTGCGCCTGCAGCGCACGCGGATCGATCTGCGCCAGCAGTTGTCCCTTCTTGACCTCCTGGCCTTCCTCGAAGCCGACCTTGTCCAGCTGGCCGTCGATGCGGGTCTTGACGACCACGCTGGCATTGGCGGTGACCGTGCCCACGCCGGCCAGATACAGCGGCAGATCGCGCTCCTGCACGCGGGCCACCGAGACCGATACCGGTGGTGCTGTCTTGGCTGCGGGCTGATCGGCTGCGGCGGCGCGTTGCATCGCGCTCCAGCCGCCGACGCCGGCGGCCAGGATCAGGGCCGTCGCCACGACGATGGCCAGCGGGGAGCGTTGCGGAGTCGGGGAAGTCTTGGGGGAGTTGGGTGAGGTGGTCATGCCTGAAACTCGTCCTGGAAAATGCACATGGGATTCGGAAGATGGGCCGCGCACATCAGCGCGCTGCCATCGGTGCCTGCACGCTGGCCGGATCGGTCTGTCCGACCTGCCAGCCGCCGCCGGTGGCCTTGATCAGCGCCACGCTGGCGACCAGCTGGCGGCCCAGCAGGGTGACTGCGCTGCGCTGGTTGGTCAGGGAGGTGGCCTGGGTGGTGACGACCGACAGATAAGTCACGGTACCGGCCTGGTACTGGCTCATCGCCAGCCGTTCGGCCAGCTGCGCCGATCTGACGGCCTGGGCCTGGGCCGCGCTTTCCTGATCCAGCACGCGCAGGGTGGAGAGGTTGTCTTCCACGTCCTGCAAGCCGGCCAGGACGGTCTGCTTGTATTGCGCAGCGGCAGCGTCATAGGCGGCCATCGCGGCGTCGTTGCGGGCAGTGCGCGCGCCGCCATCGAAGAGCGTCTCGGCCAGCGCTGCACCCAGCGACCAGACGCGGCTGGGCGTGTTGAACAGGTCGGCGAACGAGGCGCTGTTGTAGCCGCCGGTGGTCGACAGGGTCAGGGTCGGGAAGTAAGCCGCACGGGCCACGCCGATATTGGCGTTGGCGGCAGCGGCCAGGCGTTCGGCATTGGCGATGTCGGGGCGGCGCTCCAGCAGGTCGGAGGGCAAACCTGCCGGAATCTGCGGCAGGCTGGCCTGCAGGCGCAGGGCATTGGCATCCATGCCGCTGTCGGTGGCCGCCGCCGCTGGCAGGGGAGCCAGGCTGAAGGCCGCCGGTGCCTTGCCGATCAGCATGGCGATGGCGTGTTCCAGCTGGTTGCGGGTGGCGTCCAGGTCGATCAGTTGGGCCTGGGCCGAGCGCAGCTGCGTCTCCGCCTGGGCGACGTCGGAACGCAGGGCGGTACCGGCTTCGTATTGATGGGTGGTCAGTTGCAGCGAGCGGGTATAGGCCTCGACCGTGCGGCGGTACAAATCCTTTTGCAGGTCCGTCACGCGCAGTTGCAGGTAGTTCTGCGCCAGCGTGGCCTGGATCGCCAGGCGGGCCGCGGCCAGGCTGGCGGCGCTGGCCTGGGCGCTGGCATCGCCGGCCTCGGCACCGCGCCGGATGCGGCCCCAGACGTCCGCTTCCCACGAGGCATTCAGGCCCACGGTGTAGCTGTCGCCCAGGCGTTGCACGCCGTTGGTATTGGTCTGCGCCCGGGCCGCACCGGCCTGCGCGCCGACGGTCGGCCACAGGCTGGCGCGCGCCACGGCGGCTGTGGCCTGGGCCTGGCGATACTGGGCAGCGGCTTGCTGGATGGTTTGGTTGGCGGCGTTGGCCTGATTGATCAGGTCGTTGAGGATGGGATCGCCATAGGCTTCCCACCAGCGTTGATGGTCATCGGCCTGGCGCGGCGCGGCCACTTTCCAGGGGCCTTGTTCCTTGTAGGCCTGGGGCAGATCCATGGCCGGGCGCACGTAATCGGGCCCGACCGCGCAGCCGCCCAGCAGCGCTGCCAGCACCAGTACCGTCATTCCCTTCTTGGCGCGGAAGGGGGAGTGTTGTGGGGGATGAGTGAAATGACGAAGACGGGCGCTGGCTGCGACGCGGCGAAACGGGACGACCATAGGGCTCACGATGATGGCTTGCGGATGAAGGACTGGCCGGCCACGCGGCACCCCTCAGCACCCGAGGCCGACCCCTGCTTACGACGCTAATGTAAGCTCGGCCGCTCAACGCGAGGCTGACATCAACATGACAATTTTGTCAGCCAGGACGTACACCGACATAGGCAGCCCGCGGCCGGATCAGGCTGCCGCTGCGGCCCTGTTCCAGCGCATGGGCGATCCAGCCCAGCGAACGCCCCAGCGCAAACAGGCCGAAGGCACTGCCGGGCGGCAGGTGCAGATGGCGCCGCACTGCGGCCAGGGCAAAGTCCACCGAGGGGGGATGGCCGGTCAGTTCGCGGACCACGTCGATGGTTTGCTGCCAGCGCGGATGGACCGGCAGCAGCGGTGCCAGCAGGGCGGAAGCGCGCACGTCACCCTGTGGATAGAGATGGTGGCCAAAGCCGGGCAGCTCTTCGCCGCGCGCCAGCCGCTGGCGCAGGCTGGCGGCGGGATCGTCCTGTTCATCCAGCGTCTCGAGCAGGGCTTCGACACGCGCCGTGGTGCCGCCATGCAGCGGCCCGGACAGCGCGGCCAGCCCGCCGATGACGGCCGCCTGCAGGTTGGCGCCGGTCGAGGCGATGCATCGGGCAGTAAAACCCGAGGCATTGAGTTCATGGTCGGCGCACAGCACCAGGGCACGGCGTATCAGCTGCGCACCGGCCGCATCCAGTCCCCAGGCGCTGGCACATTGCTGGTGCAGGGGCGCGGTGGAAGGCGCCGTTCCAAGCAGGCAGGCCGCCAGGCGGCGTACCAGCAAGCCGCAGCTGGCCAGCTGGCGCGGCAGCGGCAGGTGCCATTGGGCGCCGATGTCTTCGGCGCAGGCCAGGGCAAACAGCGGCAGCAAGGTCTGCTCGGCGCGGCCTGCGCTCCACTCGGACTGGAAGCTCTCCATCCGTGGCGGCCGGGCCGGCGCCACCGGGCCAAAGGCATCCTCCACCGTGCAATCCCAGAGCAGGGCGGCAACCTCTTCGACGCTGGCCTCGGCGCTCAGGGTCACGGCATCATGGCCCCGGTAATAGAGCCGGCCGTCTTCGATCAGCGTGAGCGCCGATTCCAGCACCGGCAAGCCCCAGTCCAGTGCTGCCCGCGCCACCTCGCGCGGCTTGCGTCCACGGGAACGGCTGGCGGCCAGCCGCTCGACCTCGGTGGCCAGGTAGCGGCGGTCGCGGGCCTGCCCGCCGGGATGGGCGTGCAGCAGGCCGCGGCTGACGTAGGCGTAGAGCGTCTGGCGGGATACGCCGAGCAAGGTGGCGGCCTCGGAAGAGGAAAGATAGCGGCTCATGGGGGCCCTGAAAGACAGACAAGTTGATTAAATTAATCAATATTGACGATTAATTCAAGGCTAGTATCCTGCAGTCATCGCCCTTTCATTCCGAGGATTGCCATGACATCCCTTTCCCCCTCGCAAGCCATGCTTGCCACGATGTGGAACGCCCTCGACGGCGATCCTGACGCTCTTGCCGCCGTGGGCCTGACGGGCGAGGGCGGTTTGCCGTCGGTGTTTGCCACCACCGACCTGGCCCAGGCATCGGTGGCGGCATCCGGACTCGCGTTGGCCGGGCTGGTCAGCGGTGCCGGCGGGGCCTTCCCCGAAGTGAACTGCGATCGCCGCCTTGCAGCAATGTGGTTCAGCAGCAGCCTGCGGCCCGAGGGCTGGGCGCCGCCGCCTTTGTGGGATGCGGTAGCGGGCGATTACCGCGCCGCCGATGGCTGGATCCGCCTCCACACCAACGCCAGCCATCACCGTGCTGCAGCCCTGGCAGCGCTGGGCCTGGATGCAGGGCAGGCCACGCGCGAGGACGTGGGTCGTGCCGTCTCGGGCTGGCGCGCCAGCGAACTGGAAAGCGCCGTGGTAGCCCACGGTGGCTGCGCCGCCGAAATGCGCAGCCAGGTGCAATGGGCAAGCCATCCGCAAGGCGCGGCCGTGGCGGCCGAGCCGCTGGTGGCCTGCCGTTACTTCGATGCGGCTGCGGCCGCGCCGCGCCCGGTGGACCCGGTGCGGCCACTGGCCGGGGTGCGGGTACTGGATCTGACGCGGGTGCTGGCCGGCCCGACTGCCACGCGTTTGCTCGCCGCTTTCGGGGCCGATGTGCTGCGCATCGACCCGGCCTCGTGGGAGGAGCCCGGCGTGGTTCCCGACATGACGCTCGGCAAGCGTTGCGCCGGACTGGACCTGCGCCAGCCAGCCGGGCGCGCCGTGCTGGAAGCGCTGGTGCGGCAGGCCGACGTGATGGTGCACGGGTATCGTGCCGATGCCCTGGAGCGCCTGGGGCTGGGTGCGCCTCGGCGGCGCGAACTGAACCCCGGGCTGGTCGATGTGGCCCTCAATGCCTACGGCTGGAGCGGTCCGTGGTCGTCGCGGCGCGGCTTCGACAGCCTGGTGCAGATGAGCAGCGGCATTGCCGAGGCCGGCATGCGCGCCGCCGGCAGCGACAAGCCGGTACCGCTGCCGGTGCAGGCGCTGGACCATGCGACCGGTTATCTGATGGCGGCGGCCGCCGTGCGCGGGCTCACCCGGCGCCAGACCGGTGGCGGCAGCCAATACCGCTTGTCGCTGGCCCGTACTGCCCGCCTGCTGGCCGATTATCCGGCCGCCTCAGGCCAATCGCCGCTGGCCCCCGAAACGATGGCCGATGTGCATCCGCATCTGGAAATGACCGTCTGGGGCCCGGCCCGGCGCCTGCGAGGCCCGCTCAGCGTGGGGGCGGCCGAGATGGCGTGGGACCGGCCGGCCTCGCCCTTGCGCAGCGTCCAGCCCGCATGGAGCTGATTTCATTTAGCATGGTGGTCTTCGTGAAAACAAACAACGAGACGGCAACATGAGCTTCCCCCTCAAACAACTGGCAGCAGCCAACAAGGGCCTGCTGGCCTTCATCGCGCTGATGGTGGTGTTTCGCAGCGCCATCGCCGACTACAACGTGGTGCCCAGCGGCTCCATGCTGCCGACCGTGATGGTGGGCGACCGCATCCTGGTCGACAAGCTGGCCTATGACCTGCGTCTGCCGCTCACCCACATCAGCCTGCTGCGCCTGGGTGAACCGCAGCGTGGCGATATCGTCACCATCGATTCGCGGCAGGCCGGCGAACTGCTGCTCAAGCGCATCATCGGGCTGCCGGGCGATGTGGTGGAGCTGCGTGACAACGTGCTCTTCATCAATGGCCAGCCCGCCAGCTACGGCCCGGCGCACGCGCGTCCCGAAAGCGGAGATGGCGTCGACCAGGCGCGCTACCGCGATGAAAAGCTGGACGGGATGAATCACCTGGTGCGCCTGTCGGAGGCCCATCCCAGCCTGCACAGCAGCTTCGGCCCGGTGGTGGTGCCGGCCGATCATTACATGATGCTGGGCGACAATCGGGACAACAGCATGGATTCGCGCTACTTCGGCTTCTTTGCCCGCAGCGAGCTGATGGGGCGCACCCGTCGCATCGCCTTCTCACTGGATGCCGACCAGTTCTACAAGCCGCGTCTGGAGCGTTTCGGCCGTCCCTTGGACGCGGTGACGATGCGGTAATGAGATTTCCGGGATTTTTGTCACAAAAATCTTCGTTTTTTTGCTGTCAATCGCTCAAGTTGTCCAAAAGCATGCCGTTATCAATGACGGAAAACATGCCTTTGTCATCTGGAGCACATCATTTCTCTCACCTTCATCTCCGATCCGGCCACCGGTCGCCGCAGGAATGCCGTCAGTCATGACGCCATCCTCGATGCCACTTATGTGATGCTCGAGGAGATCGGTTTCGACAAGCTCTCCCTGGAGGGCGTGGCGGCGCGCGCTGGCGTAGGCAAGGCCACCATCTACCGCTGGTGGCCCAACAAGAGCGCACTGGCCATGGAAGCCCTGCTGCGCGCGGTCGAACCCTTGCCGCCGCTGGGCGACAGCGGTTCGGCCCGCGACGATATCGAACAGCACATGCTGCAACTGTCCCAACTGTTGCGTGGCAAGTCCGGCCGGGTGGTGCGCGAGATGATCGCGCTGGCTCAGTTCGAGCCCGAGAGCCGCCGCATTTTCAACGACAACTACCTGGAGCCGCGCCGCCTGGCGCTGGTCAACGTGCTGCGCCGTGGCGCCCAGCGCGGCGAATTCCGGGAAGATGCCGACCTCAACCTGGTCTTCGACCTGCTGTACGCCCCCGTACTGCAGCGTCTGCTGACCGGCAGCGCCGACATCGATGAACGCCAGATCCAGTCCCAACTGAAACTGGTCCTGGGCAGCATTGCGCTGTCCCAACCCCTTTTGACGCCAAGTAAAATTTCGAGCCAACAAACGTAAATTTTATTGAGCAGTACCCCGATTGCACCTAGAATCCGAGACGAAACGTATCGTATTGGTTCTGGGCAAGTGAACTTTTGCGTCAAAAATCAGCCATTCCGGGCCACCGGGATACGCTGAAAGCGCCAGCAGACGGCGGCTTTCGACGACAAGAATCCATCTCTTCCTCCGCAGAGGGCGCGGAGGACAGCCCTCGGGAAATGCGAGCCACCTGTTCAGCGGGTGACCTGCTTCTTCCCATGCACCGGTGCAGGCCGGGGCAATTCCAGACGACGTTGATCCGAACAGACATTGCCAGCATCCCTCACGGGAGACTGGCGCATGGTTGCCGCCGCGCATTTGGGCGTCGTCACGACGGCGCGTGGGCAACCCAGGGGCAGACCACACATGCAACATATGCCAGTGCAAGGGGGAAATATGCACAGCAACGCTATGCAGTCATGCCGGGGCGGTGATGCTTCCGGCGATGGCCAGGAATTCTGCCGCCGCTATCGCAAGATGCGGCGCTGGTGTCTCACCGGCTTCGTCGGCATTCCGTTTTTGCTGGGATTTCTCTGGCTGCAGTTCGTCGCCGCGCGCAGCGGCGGCGAGTTGTTCTATGCCGATCACGTCTGCGATTGCCGTGAGGCAGTCTCGATGTGGGTACGCGATTATGTATGGACGCAGATGATCTGGCTGCCGGGCAACATGCTGTTCCTGCTGATCTGGATCGCGTTGGCAGTCAAGCTGTGGAGCGGCAAGCGCAGCGCAGGCTGATCCTCCGCGTCATCAGCTGGTCAGCCATCGATATGGGCCACCAGCGGCAAATGGTCAGAGGCCACGCGTGACAGGGCGGTGCGGTGGACCTGCACCTGCAGCAGGCGTTGACGCGGGCTGATCCAGATGCGGTCCAGCGCAAACAGCGGCCAGCGTGATGGGAACGTGCGCGGCGCGGGTGCGGCCTCGAAGTGGGAAACCAGCCAGCGCAGGGCACGCCCCCACATGAACCATTCATTGACGTCTCCCATGAGGATCACCGGCGCCTGGTCGGTATCGAAGGCCTGCAGCAGCCGTTTGATCTGGGCACGCCGCTCAGCGGGCTTGAGTCCCAGATGGGTGGCGATCACGCGCAGCATGTGGCCGTGGCAATCGATATCCGCATCCAGTGCGCCGCGCGGTTCGCGGCTGCCGAAGGACAAGTCGATGCTCTGTTTGGCCAGAATGGGGTAGCGGCTCAGGACGGCATTGCCATAACGGCGTTCGGCACTCTCCATGGTCGGTCCCTCGACCGCGAAAAATCCAGTCTCTTTCCTTAGCAAGGACAGCACATCCGGCTGCGAGGAGCCGCCCAGGGGCACTTCCTGCAGGGCCACCACATCCGCATTGATTTCCTTGAGCACCTGGACAATGCGCTGCGGGGAGAATACGTCATCGGTGCCGATCGCCCCATGGATGTTGTACGTCGCCACGGTGAGCGGCCATGGGTCGAGGTCGCGCAAGGGCACATCGCCGGTGAGGACGAGTTCCGTATCGGAACGCGCCTCCGCCGTCGATGCCGGCTGGTACTCGGCGGCACGATGGGACAGGCTACCGGAGCGCATCAGGCCTGCCTCGCCTCCACGCCATGCTCGGCGCTGACGCGCGCCATGTCCTCATCGCCCGGAGTGTGCGGCGCAGGGCTCTTGCGGGTGGACGGTGCGGACGATTTCGATTTTTTCCCGACGCGCGGCTTGAGCAGCTTCTGCAAGCCAAACGCCATCAACATCAGCGCGGCAGTCACGCCGACCAGAATCAGCACAGTCTGCAAACTCGGATGGCGAATGGCTTCGGCCAGATTGTGCGAGAACACCACCGTCAACGCGATACCCGGGGCCATGCCGATCAGGGTGCCCAGCAGGTAATCGCGCAATCCAAGGTGCGACGCACCCGCCACCACGTTGACGACCGTGAAGGGCGCAATCGGCAGCAGCCGCACCACGGCCATGGCAGCGATGCCGCGCTGGGCAAAGCGTCGGCTCAGGTTGTTGATGCGCGGACCCAGCATGTCGCGCAGCGCGTCATGCCCCAGCCAATGGCCCAGGCCGAAGCCGAGCAGGGCGCTCAAGCCCACGCCCGCCGTGGCATACAGGCCGCCATTCACCGGCCCGAACACTACCCCCGCGACCGCGATCAACACCGTGATGGGTACCATCAGCATGCCCGCCACCACGAAGGCCGCAATCACGATGGCCGGCGTGAAGGGCATCTGGTCGACGCTGCGCGCCAGCGCAATCAGCGAGCTCAGATTGATCCATTCGCGCAGCGGTGTGAAGCGCCAGGCCAATGCAAAGACCACCAGTGCCACGGCCAGCACGCCCAGGCCGATCATGCGGCGCGGGACCGGCTTTCTGGCACTGTGCGGCACATAGGCATCGACGATTTCATCGGGGCTGATGGGGCGTTCCGGATCGAAGACGGCATTGTCCTGGGTCAAGGCATCCAGCTCCGGGATGAGGCGCGGATCCATGGGGCGCAGTTCGCGCCGTTCTGCCTTGCGCAAGCGGGCGATGGCGCCATGCAGGCTCTGGTCCTGCTGAAGGGCAGCTTGCACATCGGCAGCTGCGACGTCCAGATGCTCGGCCAGCAGGCGGTTGCGCATGAGCGCGATGGCCGCGCGGATTTCGTCCTGCTTGGCGGCATCGCCCTGCAATTCGATGGTCAGGTTGCATTCGGTGTCGAAGGCCATGGAGCGATTGCTCATGTTGGCCGAGCCGACCGAGAACAGCCGGTCATCCATGCTGAAGACCTTGCTGTGGACGTTCAGGCAGCAGCCATCCTCCAGCCCGGGCAGATGCGGGCAATACATCTGGTAGCGCGTAGCGGCCTGCTCGCCCTGGTTTTCCAGGGCGCTTTTGAGACGGTGATGGATGCGGGCGCGCAGCGCGCCCATGGTGGCCTGCTCCAGCCAGCCGCTCTGGGTCTGCGGAGATATGACGGCCACTTCGGGGCCTTGCGGTTCGCGCAGGCGCGCGCCAATCGCTTCGGACAGCACGTTCGAGGTGAAGTACTGGTTTTCGAAGAACAGGTGATGCTGCGCACCGGCGATGGCATCAAGATAGAGTTCGCGCACTTCAAACACCCCCGGACGATCTTCGTAGGCAGGTTCGGTGCGCGAGATGCCGACCCGCAGATCGCACAGATCGGGCTCGAATCCCTGTGGCCATGGATCATCGGCAGGCAAGCTGGTGGCTTGCATCAACGCGGTACGGCGTTCGGCATAGCCGGCCAGGCTCCAGCGCCGACGCGCCAGTTCGCCCAAGGCACGGGCGACATCGCCGTCGACCATGGCCTGCACGTCATGGAAAGGGGCGTAAGGCTTGTCGTCGGGATCGCGCCGCAGCGGGTTCTCTGGGAGATGTTCCGGCGTATCCCAGCGGCAGCGGGTCAGGTCAAGGCCGCCCACGAACGCCAGCTTGTCATCGATCACCACGATCTTCTGATGATGCGAAGCGCCGACCGGATGGCGCGCATCGGTACGGAAATGCAGCCGCTTGTTACGCGCACGGCCCGGCTTGCGGGCAATCATCCATTCACGTTCCAGCGCGTAGAGCATGGCGTAGTCCCAGTTCAGCACGCGGATGTGCAGATCGGGCTGGCGCTCGACCAGCGCATGCAGCAGGTCACCCAGCTGCGGCGGCAAGCCATCGTCGGTGTCATTGATATCGGGTACCAGGACGGTACGGCTGTCGATATCCCAGCCGAGAATGAAGACGCTGCGCCGGGCGTTGAGCAGGGCCATGCGCAAGGCGCGGAAATAATCGGCGGCGTCGATGAGCAGCTTGAAACGCTGCGCATGTTCCACCCGCCAGCAATTGCGGCCGGGCTGCAGCAGCCCCGCTGCGGGGGATTCCTGGACAGGGGTGGACGACATCATGGCCTCCGGCGACACGTGAGTTTTGTGATCGTTGTGGTATGAATGGGATCAGGGCTTGCCAACAGACATCGGATGTTCATCCGTGTCGGTCGATTGCCGGGACGGATCCGTCGCGCCGTTGCTGCGCTCTTGCACCGCCTGGTGCGGCAGAGGCTTGGGCTTGCGCTGATCCAGGCCGGTCTCGGTGGATTCCGTGGTTTCTTCGGGCAGGGGAATCTTGTCGCTCACGATGGGCTCCTCTTCACTTTCAATCACTTGTGGTTCATTGCGGCGGCTGGCCGTTGGAGGCGGTGACGCCACCGTCGACCGGCAGGTTCACACCGGTCACGAAGCCGGCATCAGGGCTGGCCAGGAAGGCGATCACGGAAGCAATCTCCACCGGGTCCGCACCGCGTCCGAGCGGAATGCGTTCGGCGAACTTGGCCAGCTGTTCCTGGTCCTCCGCCACATCGGCGGTCATGCCGGTGAAGGTAAGGCTGGGGCAGACGGCGTTCACGCGTATGCCTTTGCGGCCGAAATCCAAGGCCATGGCGCGGGTGAGGTTGACGACGGCACCCTTGGAGGTGTTGTAGGCCGCCAGATTCCAGTCGGCGCCCAGTCCCGAGACCGAGGCCACGTTGACGATGCAGCCGCGCGTCTTCTCCAGATGGGGCATGGCTTCGCGCGCCCCGTAGAACACGCCGTTGACATTGGTGGCCTGGACGTGGTGCCAGTCTTCCGGGCTGACCTGGGTGATGTCGCCTTCGGCGAAGATGCCGGCGTCGCTGACCAGGACGTCGATGCGGCCAAAGCGTTCGATGGCGAATGCCACCATCTGGCGCACGTCTTCATGGTGCGACACATCGGTTTCGCGCGCGGCGCTGCGCTCGGCCGGCAGGGAATCGAAGACCTTGGTCAGTGCGGCAGCATTGCGGTCGGCCAGCAATACCTTCGCGCCTTCGTCCGAAAAGCGGCGCGCAGTCGCTTCGCCGATACCGGAGGCAGCCCCGGTAACGATGACGACCTTGTCCTTGAAACGTTGCAATTGGGAGGGATTGAGGCTGGGCATGGGAGGCTCCTGTTCAACTGGCAAAGCAAATGGGTAAGCGTGAGGACAGCAGGGCGCATAGGGCCAAGCCGCCAAAAGCTTCACATTAGGCCCTTCCTCGGCGGCAGCCCATCGGACAGCTCCCCAAGCTGATGTAGGAAGATGCTGTCGCAGATCGCCCTCGGGAGGGCAAATGCGAGTCTCCGATAAACGCAAAAGTGTAATTTTTTGTTGTCATGGAGCAGTAATACTTCAGTGCAACAATGCGCCCCGCATCCAGACCGGCTGTTCATTCGTTCAGTTTCCAGGGAAGAAGCTGAAGCAAATGACCAAACCCGCGCCGGTTCACCGCCACCTCAAGGGGAATTCCATGACCATCCGCATGCGTATCACGCTATTGGTGATACTTACCTTTGTCGCGATCGCCGGTATCGGCGGCTACGCGATGATGCAATCCCGCAGCAGCGCCGTGGAGGTGCGTTCGGTGACCGAGGGCGTGATGCCCAGCGTGCTGGCCTCGGCCGATCTCATGGGGCAGTTGAAGGATGTGCAGTTGGCCGCCATGGTGATGGTCAACGAGACCGACAATCAACTGGTCGCGCAGGAAAACGACAAGCTGGCCGAGAAGAAGGCCGTGCTGGAAAAGGCACTGGCCCTGCAGGCGCAGCAGGCTGAGGGCGTAGCGCAGCGCGGGCTGATCGAGCAGGCCAAGGAAAGCCTGGACAACTACTTCGGTGCCATCGATACCACCGCCAAGTTCAAGCTGGCCGGCAAGAACGAGATCGCGCAAGCGCAGTTCTTCGGCGGCGTGATGCAGTACCAGACCGAGCTGGAAGGCATCGTCAACACCCTGCGCATCGAGAAGAACCGCTTCAAGGACAACGCAATTGCCTCGCTGAACGGCAAGCTGGCGCAGACCACTACCACCATCAGCATTGTCACCGTGGTGGCAGTATTGCTGCTGGGTGGCCTGGGCTTCCTGCTGTATCGCCAGATCACCGGTCCGATCAGCCGCATGGCGGCCATGATGGGCGAGATCGCCACCAGCCAGGACTTCACCCGCCGCCTGCCGGTGCAGCGCATGGACGAAGTGGGCCATTCCATCGTCGCTTTCAACGGCATGGTCGAGAAGATCGAGGAAGCTTCGGCCCAGGTGCGCCAGAAAACTGCCGACATGCAGGCCATGTTGCAGAACATTCCGCAGGGCATTCTCACCATCGTCGATGGCAACAAGGTGCATCCGGAGTATTCGGCCTTCCTGGAAACGGTGTTCGATACCACCGACATCGCCGGCCGCGACCTGATGGAACTGGTCTTCTCCAACACCAATCTCGGCGCCGACACGCTGTCGCAGATCGAAGTCATCGGCGGCGCCTGCATCGGCGAAGACGTGATGAACTTCAGCTTCAACGAACACCTGATGGTCGGCGAAATCGAAAAGACCATGGCCGATGGTAGCGTGAAGATTCTCGATCTCTCGTGGTCGCCCATCGCCGATGAGCAGGACATGGTGATCCGCCTGATGCTGTGCGTGCGCGATGTGACCGAGCTGCGCCACCTGGCTGCCGAAGCCAACGAGCAGAAGCGCGAACTGGAAATGATCGGCGAAATCCTCGCCGTGGCCCCGGCCAAGTTCGCCGAATTCATCGTCAGCGCCCGCCGCTTCCTGGACGAGAACGAGCAGATCGTGCACCAGAACCCGCAAGCCACGGCCTTCGCCATCGCCAAGCTGTTCCGCAACATGCACACCATCAAGGGCAACGGCCGTACCTATGGCCTGCTGCACCTGGCCAACGTGGTCCACCACACCGAGCAGCATTATGACGACCTGCGCCATCAGGACAGCGGTGCCGTCTGGAACCAGGAAGAGCTGCTGCTGCAACTGGCCCAGGTACGCGAGATCATCGACCGCTACGCTCGCATCAACGACGTCACGCTGGGCCGCGGTGCCAGCGCCAGTGCCGGCGGCGACCAGGTGCTGCCGGGCTACCAACGCCATGTCCTGACCATCGACCGCAAGCACATCCAGGAAAGCCTGCTGCGTCTGGAGAACGTCAATACCGCCAACCTGCACGAGCTGGTGGCCGTGCGCAACGACGTGCGCCGTACCCTGCGCCTGCTGGGCACCGAGACCATCGAGGAAGTACTGGCCCCGGTCATCGATTCGCTGCCGGCGCTGGCCAGCGACCTCGGCAAGTCGGCCCCGTTGGTGCAGATCGACGACAACGGCTACGTGGTCCACAGTTTTGCTTCGCCGCTGCTGCAGAACGTATTCATGCACCTGATCCGCAATGCGATGGATCACGGTCTGGAATCGGGCGAAGAGCGACTGGCCAAAGGCAAGCCCGAAGCCGGTACCATCAAGCTGGAAATGGGCGTGATGGAAGACATGTTCCAGATGGCCCTGTCCGACGATGGCCGTGGCCTGGCGCTGCACAAGGTGCGCCAGATCGCTATCGAGAAGCAGCTCATCAGCGTGGACCAGGTACTCACCGATGCCGAGATCGCGCGCCTGATCCTGCAGCCGGGCTTCTCCACCCGCAGCGAAGTGACCGAGGTGTCGGGACGCGGCGTGGGCATGGATGCGGTGCTGGACTTCGTCACCCGTGAACACGGCAAGATCGAGATCCGCTTCATGGATAGCGAAGAGGGGGCTGCCTTCCGTGCCTTCCAGATCATCGTGATGCTGCCGGAAAACGTGGCGGTGGAAGTCGATGGCATCGACGTGCCGTATCGGGTGGCGGGACAGGAAATCGCTGCACCGGCGGTGCTGCCGCCGGGCGGCGATGCACAGGTCGCCTGATTCACCTGGCGCGATCACGCAATCTCATCAAGACAGCAGGAATAGCACGCCATGTTTCAATCACTTCTTCTGGTGGCGCTGGGCGCTGCCCTGGCCGGCCTGCCGATGGCCGCGCTGTGGCTGCGCCAGAAGCGTCGCGCGCGCCAGCTGATCGATGCCGGTCAGCTGGAACGCGTGCGTGACCAGGCACAGGCCGCACTCGCCGAGCAACAGCAGCAATGGAGCGCGCACCAGCAACAGCTGGAACAGGATCGGCTGGCCGCGCAGCAGCATATGGCCGAGATGCGCCGCGAGAGCGAGGCCATGCTGGCGCGCCTGTCCAGCGAGCAGTCCGATCACGTGTCGCGCGTGCGCCAGAGTTGCGACGAGTCGCAGGACACCATCAGCAAGCTGCTGGGACTGGTGCGCACCTTCGAGCGCTGGCATGACGACATGAACGAGCTGATCGCGCACAACCGCGAGATGCATCGCAAGAACGACGAGTTCGCGCTGATCGTGAATCAGGTCATCATCGTGGCCCTGAATGCGTCCATCGAAGCTGCGCGTGCCGGTGTGCATGGCCGTGGCTTTGCCGTGGTGGCGCAGGAAGTGCGCGATCTGGCGCAGCGGGCCGAGAAGCTTTCCAAGAGCTATCGCGCCAACCTGTACCAGAACGACCTGATCACCACCACCACCTTCCAGGACCTGCAGGCCGGCGGCAAGATGATCATGGGCGCCGTCATCGGCCTCGACCTGATCAACAAGAAGACCCGGCAAGCCCTGGCCGAAGCGGCATGAGCGCCAACGACATGGACGAGCTGCAGGCGGTAGCCGAGGTCGTGGCCGACGAGCGCATCAGCGCCAGCGCGCGCGACGGTTTCGATACCCTCCTGCAGCAGGCGCTGCGCAGCAGCCTGGTGCCGTCGGACGCCAGTGCGGAGATCTCGGTGGTGGAAGACATCGCCGCCCTCACCGGGAAGAAGATGGTGGTGCTGACCATCTCGTCTTATCTGTTCCGCCTGATGGTGATGTTCCACTTCACCCCGGACGCCGCCACGCGCGGCCACTTTGCGCGCCTGACGCGGGTGTCTGCAGGGGAGATGGGCGAGCAGGCCTTGATGGATGCGATTGCCGAATGCGGCAATCTTTGCTGTGGCATTTTCAACCGCGAACTGGGGCGCTTCTTCCCGCACCTGGGCATGTCCACGCCCAACGTGATCGATACGCAGTGCGTGGCCTACCTGCAAAAACTCAACTGCGCGCACGTGCGGCATTTCGCCATCGACATGGCGGACGCGCCGCGCCTGCACGTTTCACTGGCTCTTTCCACTTACGACCGGCTGGACTTTGCCGTGGCACCGGGCGAAGAGGCCGATACCACGGGCGAGCTGGAACTGTTCTGACCATCCAACGATTCGGGGGGATCTCATCACCATGGAAGCCACTGCCAGCCTTGACAACGCCATCACCAGCAAGATGCTGGTCCTGGACCGCGACGCCGACTGCTACGACACCATCAAATCCTTTTGCGAGCGCCACAACCTGGTCGGGCTGAAGGCGCATGAAGAACATGTGATGGCGGTCTTGCGCAGCAACGTCGACCTGGGCGGCATCATGCTCTCGGAAAGCCTGGCCGGACTGGGCGAGGGCGGGCGGGGCCTGGCGCGCCGCATCCGCGAGGTGCGTCCGGAATTGCCGATCTTCCTGCGCCGCCGCCGGGAAGCTGCTGATGTCGAATTGTCCGAACGCGATAGCGAACTTTTCAGCGCCGTCTATCGCATCGAGCACATCGATGCGCTGGCACCGGCGGTGGCCTCGTCGATTTTCAGCCAGCAATACCCCAATGCACTGGTGCGCGGCATTGCCGAGATCAGCCGCATGGTGCTGGAGAGCCAGTTCCCCGGCATGCAGGTCGAGATCGAGCAGCCTTACCTGGTGCGCGACCGCATCATCTTCGGGGAAGTGTTCACGCTCATTCCGGTGGAGAGCAGCTGGTGCCGTGGCTACATGATGCTGCAGGCGGAACAGAAGACGCTGCAGGCGCTGGCACCGGACGAATCGGGCGATTTCCGCCATCTCAACAATGCGCTGGGCGAACTGACCAACCTGATCTGGGGCTGGTTCAAGAACCGCTTCATCAACCAGAGCCAGCCCATTCATCAACTGAGCCAGGTGCCGATCATCATCAATCACCAGCATCGCTACATTTCCTTCGGTTCGGAGGATGCGCAGCTGTGCTTCAAGTACCTGCTGCGTCGTGACGACGGCGCACCGCTGGTGCTGCTGCAGCGCTTCATCTTCAACCTGTCGTGGTCGCCGGAGGATTTCACCGAGAACCAGACCTCGGTGGAAGAGCTGTTCGAATCTGGCGAGCTGGAACTGTTCTGAGGCCGGGGCAGCACCCCGGCATTGATTTACCTTCCCCTCAAGCAATTACGCAAATCAAGCAAAGAGAGAATTCAAGATGGCACAAATCCTGGTAGTGGACGATTCGAGCACCGTGCGCGCCGAAGTCGGTGACTTCCTCAAGAAAAATGGCCTGGACGTGGCCCTGGCCGTGGATGGCCGCGATGGCCTGGCCAAGCTCAAGAGCGATCCGGCCATCAAGCTGGTGGTGTCCGACGTGAACATGCCCAACATGGATGGCCTGACCATGGCCGAGAAGATCCGCAGCGAACTGGGCAATGCCACTGTGAACATCATCATGCTCACTACCGAGAATTCGCCCATCATGAAGGAACGTGGCAAGGCGGCCGGTATCAAGGGTTGGATCGTCAAGCCCTTCAAGGGGGAGGCGGTGTTGCCGACGTTCAAGAAGCTGGTGGGTGTTTGAGTCGATAAGATAGCTAAAGAGAACTCATGATCCTGCAGCATGATTCTTGATCGGCTCGCTTGTTTGCGAGCCGTTTTCATTTCCGGCGTTACTACGGTCCTGGGTGATTTGACGTGGCTACAATGATCGTCCGTTCATGATCCAATCCGTTTCAAACCGAGCGATATGCCGAAACTCAAGCAAGGAACGATTCTGCCCGGCCGCCGCGAAAACGCCGCCCTCACAAAGGCTGCTCTGGCCGACCCGGACACGCAGCTTCTCACGGCGGAGCAGTTCGCAGCGATGCGTCCGGAGGGCGGACGTGGCAGATCTGCGGGAGTGGCTGGCGCAGCACAAGCTGGCTCGAATCACTTCTCTTCCAGCACCAGTTCGAAACAGATCAGCACGGGATTACTGCCGCGCTTGAGCACGCCTTCACAGACCTGACCTTGGGGATTGATGAGGCCGATGTCCAGGCGGCCGACTCCATCACGCACTTCGCCCGAGCGGATCAGGATTTCAGTGGCACGGTCTTCCAGCACGCGCCCGTCTTCGAATTCCGCCCCGATGATGCTGCCCACGCTGCCGCGCACGATGGCATTGCGCATGCCGTGCTCCGCGCAGGCCTGTTCGACGGCGATGGTGAGATCCTGGTCGGGGCGGATGCGTGCCAGTACCAAGCGTTTTCCACTCGCTGAGAGGGGCTGGTCGCTCAGCCGGGTAGGGTAGAACAGGGTGAAATTGGTCTCCGGATCGTAGCGAGTCGCCATGGTGGCGTCGTGCAGACCCCACGCTTGCGCGGGCGTACTGGCGCCGACCACGGTTTTTTCCATCATCAGGTGACCACCCTGGCGCTGGCCATCGCGGCCGCGCCAGATGGCGTGACAGTGCACGAAAGGCTCGCCGTCCTTGCGTCCGGCGGTGGCGCAGGCGTATTCGATCACCGTTCCTTCTTCCATCGCCTGTGGCGCGCTGTAGAAAGCGGCGTGCTGGTCATCCACCGCCAGTGCAGGCATGAGGAAGTGAAGGGGGGAGACAGGGAGGTTGGCGAAGCGCACGGTACCGCCATCCAGGCCCGCGCGTGCCAGCGGAATGCTGATGGCGTCACGCAGGCTCATGCCGGCTTCGAGGGTGAAATCGAGATGCATCGCCGGACCGGACAGGGTAACGATGCGCTGCGGGTCGGGCGGGCCGGGGTGGCGGACGGTGCGGGCGAAGGCGGGTGTGGCTGACATGCGGTCTCCTTGGCAGCTGGGCTGCGGGCGGTGCGGCTTTGAGGGGCCGTCGGGGCTGGTTGAGTTCGGGGATTATCGCGCGTTCGGTGGCGGGGTTGCGGTGAATGTTTTTAATCCGTCAGCACGCAGATGAAGTTTGCAACTGCATATGGTCACTCACAATGAGTGCTGACACTTCTGCGGACACCTCTGGCTCGATCAGCAGTACAGATGGAGGAAATGACCATTACAGTCCCGATACAGCTCACTGTACAGTTAAGCTGTCCGCCTCCCGCTGCACGAGACAGGATGCCGGCCCGGCCTCACATCACTTCTCGCCGATACTCTCCTGCTCCCGCTCCGCCTGGCGCCGCGCCTTGTAGGCGCCAATCTCGCCGATCTTCAAGCCTTCCGGCAGCGACAGAACCTTCCCCTGTCCCACGCGTTGCGCATGATAGATGCCGGTATGTCCGGAGAACAGATAGGCCACCACGCAAGCCAGCGCCGCAAACGGACCGATCTCCGGCCCGAACAATTCGACGGCCATGATGGTGGAGGCAATCGGCGTATTGGCCGCGCCCGCAAAGACCGCCACGAAGCCGATCCCGGCCAGCATCGAAAATGGCAGATGCAGCAGGGGGGCCAGCGCATTGCCCACTGTCGCGCCGATATAGAAGAGCGGTGTGACTTCGCCGCCCTTGAAACCGGTGCCCAGCGAGGTCACCGTAAAGACCATCTTGCCCAGGAAATCCCAAGGGGCCAGCGGTTGCTGGAAGACTTCCACGATCACCGGGATGCCGAGGCCGATGTAGCGTTGCGTACCCAGCGCCCACACCGCCACCGCAACGATGGCGCCGCCGATGAACGGTCGCAGCGGCGCATAGCTGACGTGACGCTTCATGAAGGCCGACAGCCGGTGCGTGCTGTTGGCAAACACCATGCCGACCAGCCCGAAGACCACACCGGCCGCGATCACCGCCGCCACGCTCCACAGCGCGACCGGTACCACGCCGCCCATGTGGTAGTGGGTGTGATGCACGCCCCAGGCCAGCCCGACCTGATCGGCCGCAATGGCCGCCACGAAGCAGGGCAGGATGGCGTCATAGCGCATGCGGCCGATGGCCAGCACTTCCAGTCCGAACAATGCACCGGCCATCGGCGTGCCGAAGACCGACGCAAACCCGGCGCTGATGCCGGCCATCAGGAGAATGCGCCGGTCTTCCGTGCGCAGTCGCAGCACCGTGGTCAGCTGATCGGCCAGCGCGCCGCCCATCTGCACGGCCGTGCCTTCACGGCCCACGGAAGCACCGAACAGGTGCGACATCACGGTGCCGAACAACACCAGCGGCGCCATCCGCAGCGGGATCACCTTTTTCGGATCGTGGATTTCATCGATCAGCAGGTTGTTGCCGGCTTCCACCGGCTTGCCGGTCTTCAGGTACAGCCAGCCGACCGCAAAACCGCCCAGCGGCAGCAGCCAGATGATCCACGGATGGGTTTCACGCCAGTGCGTGGCGTAGTCCAGCGCGAAGAGGAAGAAGGCCGATGCCGATCCGGCAAGGGCGGCGATCAGGCTGGCGATCAGACACCATTTGATGATGTAAGGCAGCAGGTGCAGCTGTTCGGGGAGTTTATGATTTTTCATGTGACCAGAGTGCTGAATGAACATCCTGGCACACCGGGTGCAGCGCGCGCGAAGCAGAAAGGCGAACGCCTACAGCCCCGGATTGCCAGGTCACTGTAGGCATCATCAGCCCCAACAGGACGTTGGTGGCGGTTGAAGGAGGAATGCCATCTCCTTGACCCCGATAGTAGCAAGATTGAAGCTCATCGACAACGGCGCGTTGTCTGTTGCAGACAGTGCATAGGTCAATCATCCACGCAGGGCCGCTTCCAGGTCACGCAAGTGCAGCCAAAGCCGGCCGCTGCTGCCTGCCGTGAGGGCGTGGGCGATGCGGCCGAACCACTGCGGCTGCAGCCGCAGCGCCGTGCGGAAGGCCTGCAGGGCATCGTCCATGCGATGTATCTCTTGCAGGGCCACACCCAGGTTGAGCGCGGCATCGGCATAGCCGGGACGCAGTTGCAGCGCGCGGGCAAAGGCGTCGACGGCGGCGGCACCTTCCTTCATATCCTGCAGCGTCAGACCGAGGTTGAACCAGGTCTCGGCTACCTCGGGACGCAGCCGGCACGCTTGTTCAAAGGCCTCACGGGCGGCGGGCAGCGCGCCCAGTTCGCGCAGGGCGCTCCCCAGGTTGAGGACGGCTTCCATGGCTTGCGGCGCCAGCGCGACGGCCTGGCGCAAAGCCGCTACGGCCTCCGCATGCCGCCCCACTGCCGACAAACTGGTGCCGAGGTGGAAATGCGCCTGGCTCAGTCCAGGCTGATGTCGTGCCGCTGCGTCGAAATACTGGACGGCCGTGGCGGGATCGCCTTCGGCCAGCGCTATTCGACCGGCCATGAGCAACGAGGGCACATGCTCCGGCCGCGGTGCCAGGCTCAGCAGGATATGTTGCCGCGCCTGCGCCAGCGCCTGCCGGTCCAGCGCCAGCATGGCCAGCAGCTGATGGGCCGCCGGATGCTGCGGCACCAGCGCCAGCAAGGCGTGGCAGGCTTGTTCGGCTTCTGCGGCACGTCCGGCATTGTAGTGCTGCAGGGCGGCGCCCATGATCTGGTCGGGAGCGGCTGGCGAGGCGGACATGGCGCGGGCAGGTGGTTGTTCAGCCAGCGGCGCGTTCGACGATGACGTAATGCTTGCGCACCGGCTCCAGCACTTCAAAGACGCCCTTGAAGCCTGCCGGAATCACCATCGCATCGCCCGGACCCGCTTCGGCCGCATGGCCCTGTTCGTCGATGACGCGGCAGCGGCCTTCGAGGACGCAGAAATATTCATCTTTGTTGGGGGCGAAGGCGATGCGCCAGCTGCCTTTTTCGCAGGCCCAGATGCCGGCGTTCATTTCTCCGCTGGCATTGGTGAAGTGATTCCACGTGGTGCGCAGCGGATTGCCCTCCAGGCGGCGGTCTTCGCGTGGGTGGTCGTATTCGGGCGCAGGGGAATTCAGGCGGAACTGGGTGATGGCAGGGGTGGCGGACATGATGAAGAAGTGGGCAGGCAGCGGTCAACGGCGAGGCCAGCAGTGTAACAGCAGCAGGCCCGCTACAGTCGCGCTGGCTGGCACCAAGCGGGATGCCTTGGGTCACATCGGGACAGGAGAATCTGAACGAGGAGAGCATCATGGGCAAGATCTGGATCGGCATTTCCGGCTGGCGCTATGCGCCGTGGCGCGGCAGTTTCTATCCCGAGGGGCTGCGTCAGGACGACGAACTGCACTACGCCTCGCGGGTACTGCCTAGCATCGAACTCAACGGTTCCTTCTACGCCCTGCAGCGCCCGGAAAGCTACCAGCGCTGGTACGAAGACACGCCGCCCGGCTTCCTTTTCAGCCACAAGGGCAATCGCTTCATCACGCACACGCGCCGGCTGCAGGATATTGATGGCGCTCTGGCCAATGTCTTCGCCTCCGGCGTACTGAACCTGAAAGAAAAGCTCGGCCCCTTCCTGTGGCAATTCCCGCCCAGCTTTCGCTACGACCCGGAGCCACTGGAACACTTCCTTAGCCTGCTGCCGCACGATACCGAGGCGGCGCAGCGGCTGGCGCGTGGCCATGAGCCGCGCATGGAGGGCAGGGTGGCGCTGGATGTCGACCGCAAGCGCAAGCTGCGCCATGCCATGGAAATTCGTCATGACAGCTTCGTGGATGAATCCTTCATCAAGCTGCTGCGCAAATACAAGGTCGCGCTGGTCGTCGCGGATGCGCCCAAGAAATGGCCCTATCAGGAGGACGTGACGGCTGATTTCATGTACCTGCGCCTGCATGGCGACAAGCGCCTGTACCAGAGCGGTTACAGCGATGAAGCCGTCGACGCCTGGGCCGAGCGCATCCGGGCCTGGGCCAGCGGCGGTCAGCCGGAAGATGGGCCGCGCATCTCGGGGAGCGCGCCGCGCAAGCGGGCCAGTCGCGACATTTACTGTTATTTTGATAACGATATGAAGGTCAAGGCCCCCTTTGACGCGCGCCGCCTGATCGACCGCCTGGGCCTGAAGCTGGACTTGCCGCCGCCCGGCCACATGCTCGATGAGGATCGATGAGGTGAACCGGCCTCGAGGAGCGGCTATAATACTGCCCCTGATGCGGACAAAATGGGCTGCAATATCAGTGACTTAGTGAAGTTTGCTGAATTGCTGTAGCCCGCCGCGTGAATTCATCCCGGTGCGGCCTTGCGCCTGCCTTTCGCCTTCATATCGTGACTTACAGCATCAAAGAAATCTTCTATACCTTGCAAGGCGAGGGCGCGCACGCCGGCCGTCCGGCGGTGTTCTGCCGTTTTTCGGGCTGCAACCTTTGGACCGGCCGCGAGGAAGACCGCGCCCGCGCCATCTGCCAGTTCTGCGATACCGATTTCGTCGGCACCGATGGCGAGAACGGCGGCAAGTTCAAGTCGGCGGCTGAGCTGGCCGACAAGATCAACAGCTTCTGGCCGGCCCGCCATACGGCCAGCAAATACGTCGTCTTCACCGGCGGCGAGCCCCTGCTGCAACTGGATACGGCCCTGATCGAGGCCATGCATGCGGTCGGCTTTGAGATCGCCATTGAGACCAATGGCACCATCGAGGTGCCGCAGGGCGTGGACTGGATCTGCGTGAGCCCCAAGATGGGCTCGGAACTGAAGGTCAAACGCGGCAGCGAACTCAAAGTGGTGGTGCCGCAGCCTGGCCAGCCGCTGGACGAATATGAAAAGCTGGATTTCCAGCACTTCCTGCTGCAACCCATGGATGGCCTGCAGGCGGCCGCCAATACGCGCCTGGCCATCGAGATGGTCAAGAACAACCCCAAGTGGAAACTGAGCATCCAGACCCACAAGCTGCTCAATATCCCCTGACCGATTTTTTGCTTTTTTCTTCATGCGGCGCTGCGCCGCGTGATTACAATGGCTTCACCCGGCCTGCTGCACGGCTTGTGCGGCGGCCATCTCGAAGAAACATTCATGCTCACCATTACCCGCAAACTCGAATTCGACGCCGGCCACCGCATTCCGGACCACAAGAGCCAGTGCCGCAACCTGCACGGCCACCGCTATACGCTGGAAATCACCCTGACCGGCGCGGTCATCGACATCGAGGGCAATTCCGACAACGGCATGATCATGGACTTCTCCGACATCAAGGCCCTGGCCAAGGAGCACCTGGTCGATGTCTGGGACCATGCCTTCCTGGTGTATGAAAAGGACGCGCCGGTCCGCGACTTCCTGGCCAGCCTGCCGGGCCACAAGACGGTCATCATCGGCAGCATCCCGACGGTCGAAAACCTGGCCCGCGAAGCCTTCGCCATCCTCAAGGCAGCCTACAAGGACCGCTACGGCACCGGCCTGCATCTGCAGAAGCTGGTGCTGCACGAAACGCCCAATTGCTGGGCTGAAATCACGGCCGACTGATGGACGGCGCTGTCCTCCCGCAAGCCATCACCGAGGCCGACCTGCGCCACATGCGCGCCGCGCTCGACCAGGCCAACAATGCCTGGGCGCTGGGCGAGGTGCCGGTGGGTGCGGTGGTGGTCAAGGATGGCGTGGTCATCGCCACCGGCTTCAACCAGCCCATCGGCAAGCACGATCCGACCGCCCATGCGGAGATCATGGCGCTGCGCCGGGCGGCCGAGAAGCTGGGCAACTATCGCCTGCCCGGATGTGAACTCTACGTCACGCTGGAGCCCTGCGTGATGTGTTCCGGTGCCATGATGCACGCCCGCCTGGCGCGCGTGGTCTATGGCGCGGCCGATCCCAAGACCGGTGCGTGCGGCTCGGTGGTGAACCTGTTTGAGCAGGACAAGCTGAACCATCACACCGAACTGCTGGGCGGCGTGATGGCCGAGGAATGTGGCCAGTTACTGAAAGAATTCTTCGCCATGCGACGCGAACAAGTGAAGCAGCAACGCCTGCTGGACGCCGCCACGCAAGGCGATGCACAAGCATCAGGTGAACCAACATGACGATGGCAACTGCTGGCCGTGAATTGCTGGAAGGACTGGTCCCGCCGGGAACGGGGGTGGCCATTGTGGCACCGTGTGGCCATGCCGGGCTGGACCCGCTCGGTGTGCAGCGTGGCGTGGCCTTGCTGGAATCGCTGGGCTGCCGGGTGCGCAATTTCTACGACCATGCCCGGCGCTACCAGCGCTTCGGTGCCACCGATGAGCAGCGCGCGGCGCAACTGATGGAAGCGGCAGCCGACCCGGAAATTGACGTCATCATGGGGCTGCGTGGCTCCTACGGCATGAGCCGCATCCTGCCCGCGCTGGATATTCCTACGCTGGCGGCCAGTGGCAAGCTGCTGGTGGGCTACAGCGATTTCACGGCCCTGCAGTGCTGCCTGCTGGCGCAATCCGGTTACGCCGGTTTCCAGGGGCCGATGCTCTCCGGTGACTTTGGCGCCGAATCGCCCAATTGGGCAGCGCTGGCGACCTTGTGGCGCACACTGACTTCATCGCAGGTGGTGGTCCACAACTATGATGGGCTGGCAGGTGCAGATCGTGCCCCCAATGGAGACCGCCGTACCGATCCGCTCAGTCCGGTGCTGCAGTGTTCGGGCAAGCTGTGGGGCGGCAATCTGGCGATGATGGCGCATATGGTTGGCCATCCGCAGTTTCCCGCGATCGACGGCGGGATTCTGTTCGTGGAGGATGTGAATGAACATCCGTTCCGGGTGGAACGCATGATCCTGCAACTGGAGCAGGCTGGCGTGCTGGCCAGGCAGAAGGCCATTCTGCTGGGCGACTTCTCGGCCTACCGCCTGGCCGAGATCGACAACGGCTACGATTTCACTGAAATGCTGGCCTTCCTGCGCCAGCGCATCGCCACCCCCATCGTGACCGGCCTGCCTTTCGGCCATGTGCGTGATCTGGTGACCCTGCCGCTGGGCGCGCACGCGGAGCTGGATGCCCGCGGCGCAGAAGGCTTCACCTTGACTCTCTCGGATTATCCGACCCTGGCCCGTCGCTGAGACTGCACGCGGCCCGGCGGGCTGCTTGCGTGCTCAGTGAAGGAATCGTCACTTTTCCTTGATTTCCACCTTGACCGCGTCCTGTTCGACCGTGATCTTGCCGGGCTCGAAGGTCTTGCCGTTCATCTGCAGCTGTTCCGGCTTGAAGGTATAGAGCGCGTAGTCGCGCAGGAACTGGTCGGCGGCGGCATTGCCCAGGGTGGTCAGCTGCTGCGCGTATTGCGGCGGCAGGTCGGTGCTGTCGACCTTGTCCACCTTCGGGGCATCCAATCGCAGCGAGCGCGTGGTCGGATCGTACTTGAATGCGCTGCTCAGGGTCAGCACCGCGTTGACCGGGCGCTGCAGGAGCAGGGGATTGGCAATCTGGGCGTCGACCACGGTATTCATGCGGTTTTCGGACGGCAGCATGCCCAGGCGCGGGTTGCTGAAGGTCACGTCGAAGATGTCCATGTAGCGCATCTTGCGCGGGAATTGCGGGGCGATGGCCGTCTGCAGTTGCTGTCTGGAGACGGTGTATTCATTGGTCCAGACGTTGTAACCGGTGTCGGCGGCCTGCGCTGGCATCAGCGGCAAGGCCAGAGCGGACAGGGTGAGGACGGCGGCGGGAAGAAGGACTCGCTTCATGCTTGCAGTTTCCAGAGTGGCAAATTGGGTCAGAGCGCCCTCGACGGGCGAAAATTCCGGGCAATTGTAAGCGTGCGTGGTCTCCTGAGGCGCACAAAGATTGGTTGTTGGCAATTTTTTACCGGCTCTCCCGCCCGCAAGGCAAGCCGCAGCAGGCTCGCGGTGGTAAAATGCCGGGTTTCGCGTGCCGCAGTTTCGTCGTGGTTTCGTTGTTGACCGGCGTACGCAAGTTACATTTTTGAAAAGGTTTTCGCAGTGCTATCCACCGCAAACATCACCATGCAGTTCGGCGCCAAGCCGTTGTTCGAGAACATTTCCGTCAAGTTCGTCGATGGCAATCGCTACGGCCTGATCGGCGCCAATGGCTGCGGCAAATCCACCTTCATGAAGATTCTGGGCGGCGACCTGGAGCCGTCGGGCGGCAACGTCAGCCTGGACGTGAACGAGCGCCTGGGCAAGCTGCGCCAGGATCAGTTCGCGTATGAAGAAATGCGCGTGCTGGATGTGGTCATGATGGGCCACGTGGAAATGTGGGCGGCCATGTCCGAACGCGATGCGATCTACGCCAATCCGGATGCCACTGACGACGACTACATGAAGGCCGCCGACCTGGAAGCCAAGTTCGCCGAATACGACGGCTACACCGCCGAAGCGCGTGCCGGCGAGCTGCTGCTGGGCGTGGGCGTGCCCATCGAACAGCACACCGGCCCGATGAGCAATGTGGCACCCGGCTGGAAGCTGCGCGTGCTGCTGGCCCAGGCCCTGTTCTCCAACCCGGACATCCTGCTGCTGGACGAACCGACCAACAACCTGGACATCGACACCATCCGCTGGCTGGAAGAAGTGCTCAACGAGCGCAATTCCACCATGATCATCATTTCCCACGATCGCCACTTCCTGAACCAGGTCTGTACCCACATGGCCGACATGGATTACGGCACGCTGAAGATCTATCCCGGCAACTATGACGACTACATGCTGGCGTCATCGCAGGCGCGAGCGCAGCAGTTGGCCGTCAACGCCAAGGCCAAGGAAAAAGTGGCCGAACTGCAGGACTTCGTGCGCCGCTTCTCGGCCAACAAGTCCAAGGCCCGCCAGGCGACTTCGCGCGCCAAGCAGATCGACAAGATCAAGGTCGAGGACATCAAGCCGTCTTCCCGCGTGAACCCGTTCGTGCGCTTCGAAGGCGAGAAGAAGCTGCATCGCCTGGCCGTGGAAACCCAAAGCATCACCAAGACCTACGACCGCGACATCTTCAAGAACTTCAGCATCATGGTCGAAGCCGGCGAGAAGATCGCCATCATCGGTGCCAACGGCGCGGGTAAAACCACTCTGCTGCGCAGCATCGGCGGCGACGTGACCGGCCTGCATCCGGATTCGGGCGAGGTGAAATGGGCGGAAAACGCCAACGTAGGCTATATGCCCCAGGATCCGACCGAGGAATTCGCCGGCGGCGAGACCCTGACCGACTGGATGGGCAAGTGGACCCAGGAAGGCGACGATGACCAGGCCGTGCGCGGCATCCTCGGCCGTCTGCTGTTCTCGGGCGACGACGTGAAGAAATCGGTGAAGGTGCTCTCCGGTGGCGAAAAGGGCCGCATGATGTACGGCAAGCTCATGCTGGGCCGCCACAACGTGCTGCTGATGGATGAACCGACCAACCACATGGATATGGAATCCATCGAGTCGCTCAACATCGCGCTGGAAAAGTACGCGGGTACCCTGATCTTCGTCTCGCACGATCGTGAATTCGTGTCCTCGCTGGCCACCCGTATCCTCGAAGTGAAGGACGGCCAGGTGATCGACTTCCAGGGCGGCTACGAAGACTACCTGGCCAGCCAGGGCATCGAATAATTCCCCCAACCGCATCAGCACAGCATTGTTGACCGCCATGCAAGCAACAGCAACCAAGGTCGTCGAATTCGAGCGACCGCAAATGGAGACCGGCGGCAGTTGTACCGCCAATGCGTGGGCCAAGGTACCGGCCACGCCCAGCCCCGAGGAACGCGCGCAATTGAAAGCGCGCATCCGCCAGCTGCTCAAGGAAAAGCAGGCGGTGCTGGTGGCGCACTACTACGTCGATGGCGACCTGCAGGACCTGGCCGAGGAAACCGGCGGCTGCGTCTCGGATTCGCTGGAGATGGCGCGTTTTGGCCGTGACCATGTCGCCCGGACCCTGGTCGTGGCCGGCGTGCGTTTCATGGGCGAGACGGCCAAGATCCTCAGCCCCGAAAAGCGCATCCTCATGCCCGACCTGGACGCGACCTGCTCGTTGGACCTGGGTTGCCCGGCCGATGAGTTCGCGGCCTTCTGCGACCAGCATCCGGACCGCACCGTGGTGGTCTATGCCAATACCAGTGCGGCCGTGAAGGCCCGTGCCGACTGGATGGTGACTTCCGGCATCGGTCTTGAGATCGTCCAGCGCCTGCACGCCCAGGGCAAGAAGATCCTGTGGGCACCGGACAAGCACCTGGGCAGCTACATCCAGAAGCAGACCGGCGCCGACATGCTGCTGTGGCAGGGTTCCTGCCTGGTGCATGACGAATTCAAGGGTGTCGAGCTGGAACTGATGCGCGCCGAACATCCGGACGCGCTGGTGCTGGTGCACCCGGAGTCGCCCGAAGCGGTGGTGGCGCAGGCCGATGTGATCGGGTCGACCTCGCAGCTGATCGCGGCGGTGCAATCGTCCGATGCGCCGGCTTTCATCGTGGCTACTGACAATGGCATCCTGCACAAGATGCGCGCAGCGGCTCCTGGCAAGCGTTTCATCGATGCCCCCACCGCCGGCAACAGCGCCACCTGCAAGAGCTGCGCGCACTGCCCGTGGATGGCCATGAATGGCTTGCAGAACCTGCTGCACGTGCTGGAAACCGGCGCCAATGAGATCCACGTCGACCCGGCCATCGGCCAGAAGGCCGTGGTCTGCATCGACCGCATGCTGGACTTCGCCGCCCAGCGCAAGGCCAAGGTCCGCCCCTCGGCGCGCCTTGAAGACGAACAGCAACTGTTTGCAGGAATCGGCCCCGCATGACGCTCCACGCCCTCAAGACTGCCTCGACCATCGCTGCCAGCAACCTGCGCAATCCCTTCGGTCCTTTCGATGCCGCGCTGCATGCGGCTTTCGATGCCAACGTCAACCAGGCCATCGCCGAGGATGTGGGCGACTGCGACTACACGGGCCTGTTGGTACCGGAAAACGAATTCGTGAAGGCCCGCGTCATCGTGCGCGAAGCTGCCGTGCTGTGCGGTGCACCCTGGTTCGAGGCCGTCATGACCCGGCTCGACCCGCGCCTGCAGGTCAGCTGGAGCTATGCCGAAGGCGACCTGATGGCCGCCGACAGCGAGGTCTGCACCATCGAAGGCCCGGCTCGTGCCTTGCTGACCGCCGAGCGCGGTGCGCTCAATTTCCTGCAACTGCTTTCGGGCGTGGCCAGCGCTACCCGTCGTTACGTGGAAGTAGTGCAGGGTACGCGTGCGGCCATTCTCGATACCCGCAAGACCTTGCCCGGTCTGCGCCTGGCGCAGAAATACGCGGTGCGCGTGGGCGGTGGCGCCAACCAGCGGCTGGCGCTGTATGACGGCATCCTCATCAAGGAAAACCACATCGCGGCCGCCGGCGGCATCACTGCGGCTGTGGCTGCCGCCTTGAAGCTCAACGCAGGTGTGACCATCCAGGTCGAGGTGGAAAGCATTGCCGAGCTCAATGAAGCCCTGCAGGCTGGTGCCGAATCGATTCTGCTGGACAACTTTTCCCTGGACATGATGCGCGAGGCCGTAGCCGTCAATGCGGGGCGCGCCTTGCTTGAAGCGTCCGGTGGCATCAACATGCAGACCGTGCGCGCCATTGCCGAGACCGGCGTGGATCGCATCTCGATTGGCAGCCTCACCAAGGATATCCAGGCGACCGATTTTTCCTTGCGCGTGATTGGCTGACCGGCTGAACGGCCGGCCTCACCCTTGCATCGGCCTGGCGCAGTAACTTGCACCAGGCTTCACTTTTCTGCGTTCCTGCATGCAGGAACGTATCTCGGTTTTCCCCTTCAAACGCCAGATGCCGACGACAATGCTTCGTTGGCAATGACGATAAACAACGGGGGAGCCCATGAAAACCTTTCACTGCGACAATTGCAGCGCGCAAGTCTTCTTCGAAAACACCGTATGTGGCAATTGCGGCTGGATGCTGGGTTATCAGCCACAATTGCAGGCCATTGCCAGCTTTTCGCCGCTGGAGCCGGCAGCCCCACCGGCGCCGGACGCCAACGCCGTCGTCCCTGAAGCCGGGCCGGGACGCTGGCGCAGCGTCAAGCCGCAGAATGAGGGTCTGGTGTTCAAGCAGTGCGTCAACTACTGGCGCGAAAACATCTGCAACTGGATGCTCGATGAGCGCGAGCCGCACGAACTGTGTGCCTCCTGCCGCCTCACGCGCGTCATTCCCAATCTCGACGAAGGCAACAACCGGGTGCTGTGGAGCCGCCTGGAGACGGCCAAGCGGCGCCTGCTGCATTCTCTCTGGACCTTGCAATTGCAGCCGGTACCGAAGATGGAAGATGAAGAAGCCGGCCTGGCCTTCGAATTCCTGCAAGACCTTCCGCATGGCGAGCGGGTGCTGACCGGGCATGCCGATGGCGTCATCACCATCAACATTGCCGAAGCCGATCCCGCCTACCGCGAACAGGCGCGCGAGCAGATGGCCGAGCCGTATCGCACGCTGCTGGGGCATTTCCGGCATGAGAGCGGCCATTACTATTTCGACCGGCTGGTGGCGCCAACCGACTGGATCACACCGTTCCGGGAGATGTTCGGTGACGAGCGCCAGGACTATGGCGAAGCGCTCAAGGCTCATTACGAGAATGGCCCGCGCCCCGACTGGGAAGAAAACTTCGTCAGTGCCTACGCCAGCAGCCACCCCTGGGAAGACTGGGCGGAGACCTGGGCCCATTATCTTCATATGTTCGATACGCTGGAGACTGCCTATGCCTGCGGCGTGCAGTTGCGGCCGCGCCATGAGGGCGAGCAGAAGCTGGTCATCAAGGCGCCGCCGGTGGCGGCCGGTTCCTTTGACGAACTGGCCCGCGAGTGGTTTGCGCTGACCTATGTGCTCAACAGCCTCAATCGCAGCATTGGCATGCCGGATTCCTATCCCTTCACCTTGTCTACGCCGGTGCTGCAGAAATTGCGCTTCGTGCATGAGGTGGTCAATGGCGGCGCGCCTGCTTGAGGCTCGCAGGATTGTTCACTCACATGCGCCTCGCCCATTAAAAAACCCGGAAGTTTCCTTCCGGGTTTTTTCTTCATCAGGCAAGCAGTGACGTGGAGTTCAGGCTGTTTCAGTCATCACGCCCTTCCAGCGCACGGTTCAGGCTCAGCGCAGCCAGCGAACCCACAGCGCCGGACAGCAGATAGAAGCTCACGTAAGCCATCCCGAAGTGCGCAGACAAGCCCAGCGCCACCAGCGGTGCGAAACCGGCACCGACCAGCCAGGCCAGGTCTGACGTCAGGGCCGCGCCGGTGTAGCGATAACGGGTCTTGAAGTTGGCCGTCACGGCGCCGGCAGCCTGGCCGTAAGACAAGCCCAGGAGCGCAAAGCCGATCAGGATAAAGGTGTTCTGGCCGGATTCGCCGCCATTCATCAAGCTCGGGACGAAGGCCGACAGGATAGCGATCAGCAATGCCATCGAACCCAGGGTATTGCGGCGCCCGAAGCGATCCGCAATCAGGCCCGATACCACAATGCCAGCTGCCATGATCACACCGCCCCAGATCTGGATCACCAGGAAAGCCGAGGCTTCACGCAGCGAATACAGTTTGATCCACGACAGCGGGAATACCGTCACCAGGTGGAACAGCGCATAGCTGGCCAGGGCGGCGAGGGCGCCGATGATGATGTTGCGGCCTTGGGTGGTGGCCAGCTCAACCACGCCGGCCGGCTCCAGTTCGCGTTCATCGAGCAGCTTGGCGTATTCCGGCGCCGACACCAGGCGCAGGCGCGAGAACAGGGCCACCACGTTGATGGCAAAGGCCACATAGAAGGGGAAGCGCCAGCCCCAGTCAAGGAAGTCGGCCGTGGTCAGCGTGGCCAGCATGTAGGCAAACAGGCTGGCGGCGATCACGAAGCCCAGCGGCGCGCCCAATTGGCCCAGTGCGGCATACCAGCCGCGCTTGTTCGGCGGGGCGTTCATCGCCAGCAGCGAAGGCAGGCCGTCCCACGCACCGCCCAGCGCCACCCCTTGACCGACACGCAAGAGCGAGAGCAAGATGATGGCCCACACACCAATGTGTTCGTAAGTTGGCAATAACGCAATGCCCGCAGTCGAAAAGCCGAGCATGAACAACGCCAGCGTCAGTTTCACCTCTCGGCCGTAGTGCTTTTGAATCGCCATGAAGATCGTGGTCCCGATGGGGCGGGCCAGGAAGGCGAAGGCAAAGATCACGAAGGCGTAGAGCGTGCCTTCCAGTTTCGGTTCGTTGGGAAAGAAGACCGCCGGGAACACCAGCACTGAAGCCAGTGCATAAACGAAGAAGTCGAAGTATTCGGACGCGCGTCCGATCACCACGCCCACCGCGATCTCGCCGGGTTCGATCGTGCCGTGCTCGTGGTGAGTGGAAGGATTGCTGGATTGAGGCCGGAGTTGACCGGAACCTTCACCATTGTGGATGCTGGTGCTTGCCATGGCTTTGTCTCCCACTGTTAGAGGTTTAGTCGCAGTACGTGCTACAAATCCCAACCTGGCAGGTGGCAAGTGACAGGGTGGGACAAAACGTCCAATCGCCAACACACTTTATTGGCGTTACATTACCACGCTCTGATACATACGACTGGAATTTTCCTTCATGGTTTCTCAAATCCTCCGTCGCGGATTGCTCCTGCTTCCTGCGCTTCTGTTGGCTGGGTGCAACACCGTCGTGATGAATCCTTCCGGCGACATCGCTAACCAGCAAGCACGCCTGATCGTCATCTCGACCGCGTTGATGCTGCTCATCATCGTCCCGGTGATCATCCTGACGCTGCTGTTCGCATGGCGTTATCGCAAGAGCAACACTTCCGCTCCCTACGAGCCGGACTGGGATCACTCGACCCGCCTGGAACTGGTCATCTGGGGCGCACCCCTGCTGATCATCATCGCCCTGGGCCTGTTGACCTGGATCACCACCCACACCCTGGACCCGTACCGTCCGCTCTCGCGCATCGACGCCGAGCGTCCGCTGTCGCCCCAGGTCAAACCGCTGGTGGTGGAAGTCGTGGCGCTGGACTGGAAGTGGCTGTTCATTTATCCGGAGCAGGGCATCGCTACCGTCAATGAACTGGCCGCACCCGTGGATACCCCGATCCAGTTCAAGATCACTGCCTCCAACGTGATGAACTCGTTCTACATCCCGGCACTGGCAGGCCAGATCTACGCGATGCCGAGCATGGAAACCAAGCTGCACGCCGTGATCAACAAGGCCGGCGAATATGACGGCTTCTCCGCCAACTACAGTGGTGCCGGCTTCTCGCACATGCGCTTCAAGTTCCATGGCCTGGACCAGGCCGGCTTTGACGCCTGGGTGCAGAAGGCCAAGGCGGGCGCGGGCAAGCTGGACCGTGCCGAATACCTGAAGCTGGAACAGCCGAGCGAACGTGAACCTGCCCGCCTGATCGGCAGCGTCGAGCCCGAACTGTTCCACGCCATCGTGAATCGTTGCGTCGCACCCAACACGGTTTGCATGGACAAGATGATGGCCACCGACCTGAACGTGAAACCGGGCCAGCAAAAGGCCGAATGATTTCCTTGCCTGGTAGCCGTATCAGCGCAGCAGAACACCGCTGCGCCCCCATTTCCTTTTTCCCCGGGAAGTAAAGATGTCTGACAATTTTGACCTGATAAAGCTGATCTTCGGTCGTCTCAGTCTGGAAGCGATTCCATACCATGAGCCGATCCTGATCGGTACCTTCGCCATGGTGGCGCTGGGCGGCATAGTAGTACTCGGCCTGCTCACCAAATATCGCCTGTGGGGCATGCTGTGGCGCGACTGGTTCACCAGTATCGACCACAAGCGCATCGGCATCATGTACATCGTGCTGGCCATCGTCATGCTGCTGCGCGGCTTTGCCGATGCGCTGATGATGCGTGCGCAGCAAGCCATCGCCTTTGGCGACAATGCCGGCTTCCTGCCGCCGCACCACTATGACCAGGTGTTCACCGCCCACGGCGTGATCATGATTTTCTTCGTGGCCATGCCCCTGGTGACCGGTCTGATGAACTACGTCGTGCCGCTGCAGATCGGTGCACGTGACGTGGCCTTCCCCTTCCTGAACAACTTCAGCTTCTGGATGACCACCTTCGGCGCACTGCTGGTGATGGCCTCGCTGTTCGTGGGCGAATTCGCCCGCACCGGCTGGCTGGCTTACCCGCCGCTGTCGGGCATCCTGTACAGCCCTGACGTGGGGGTGGATTACTACATCTGGGCCTTGCAGGTGGCCGGGGTAGGGACACTGCTTTCCGGCATCAACCTGGTGGTGACCATCGTCAAGATGCGCGCCCCGGGCATGAACATGATGAAGATGCCGGTCTTCACCTGGACCTCGCTCTGCACCAACGTCCTGATCGTGGCTGCCTTCCCGGTGCTGACCGCCGTGCTGGGCATGCTGTCTCTGGACCGCATCTTCGGTACCAACTTCTTCACCAACGACATGGGCGGCAACGCCATGATGTACGTGAACCTGATCTGGATCTGGGGCCACCCCGAGGTGTACATCCTGATCCTGCCGGCTTTCGGCGTGTTCTCGGAAATCGTGTCGACCTTCAGCGGCAAGCGCCTGTTCGGTTACACCTCCATGGTGTATGCGACCGTCGTGATTACGATCCTGTCCTACCTGGTGTGGCTGCACCACTTCTTCACCATGGGTTCGGGTGCCAGCGTGAACTCGTTCTTCGGCATCACCACGATGATCATTTCGATCCCGACCGGTGCCAAGATCTTCAACTGGCTCTTCACGATGTACCGCGGCCGTATCCGCTTCGAAGTGCCGATGCTGTGGACCATCGGTTTCATGGTCACCTTCGTCATTGGTGGCATGACCGGCGTGCTGCTGGCCGTTCCCCCGGCTGACTTCGTGCTGCACAACTCGCTGTTCCTGATCGCCCACTTCCACAACGTCATCATCGGCGGCGTGGTGTTCGGCATGTTCGCCGGCATCAACTTCTGGTTCCCGAAGGCCTTCGGCTTCAAGCTGAACGAATTCTGGGGCAAGTGCTCGTTCTGGTTCTGGCTGGTCGGCTTCTACCTGGCCTTCATGCCGCTGTATGTACTGGGCCTGATGGGCGTGACCCGCCGCATGAGCCACTTCGATGATCCGTCGCTTCAGATCTGGTTCGTGGTCGCTGCACTGGGTGCCGGTCTGATCGCCCTGGGCATCGGTTCCTTCATCATCCAGATCGCTGTCTCGATCCGCGACCGCAAGAAGCTGGCCGATGTGACCGGTGACCCGTGGAACGGCCGTACCCTGGAATGGTCGACTTCGTCGCCGCCGCCGGCTTACAACTTCGCCTTCACCCCGGTCGTGCATGACAACGACGCCTGGGCTGACATGAAGAAGAACAACTATCAGCGTCCGCTGGGTGATTTCGTGGAAATCCACATGCCCAAGAACACCGGTGCCGGCTTCATCATCGCCGCGCTGTCCGCTGCCGTTGGCTTCGCCATGATCTGGCACATGTGGTTGCCCGCCGTGGCTGGTTTCGTCGCCCTGTGCGTGGCCACCATCGTGCACACCTTTAATTACAACCGCGACTACTACATCCCGGCCGACGAAGTCGTCCGTGTCGAAGCAGAGCGCACACGTCTGTTGAATAGCCATGTCTGAAGCAATCAACCACACGGCCGACGCGACGCCTAGCTCGCGCTATTTCGTCCGCCATCACCATCCGGAGAACGGCACTTTGCTGGGCTTCTGGATCTACCTGATGAGCGATTGCCTGATCTTCGCCTGCCTGTTTGCGTGCTACGCCGTCCTGGGCCGCAACTATGCAGGCGGTCCGACCGGCGCCGAGCTGTTCGACCTGCCGCTGGTGGCGCTGAACACCGCGCTGCTGCTGCTGTCGTCGATCACCTACGGTTTCGCCATGCTGGCCATGCAGGCCAAGAAGCAGCAGAACACCATCATCTGGCTGATCATCACGGGTCTGCTGGGTGCCGGCTTCATCTACTTCGAACTGTACGAGTTCCTGCACCTGATCCACGAAGGCGCAGGTCCGGCACGCAGCGGCTTCCTGACCTCGTTCTTCGCGCTGGTCGGCACCCACGGTCTGCACGTTTCCTTCGGCATCATCTGGCTGATCGTGCTGCTGTTCCAGATCAACAAGCACGGCCTGACCGAAGCCAACGGCCGTCGCCTGATGTGCCTGTCGATGTTCTGGCACTTCCTGGACGTGGTCTGGATCGGCGTCTTCACCTTTGTCTATCTGATGGGAGTCCTGCCATGAGCCGCGGCCACCAAGAACACCCGGCCCGACCGATGGGCCATCAAGACGACCATGGCCACGGTCATGGTCATGGCGACCACGCCGCACACGGCACGATGAAGGATTACGTCACCGGCTTCGTGCTGGCCGTGATCCTCACCGCGATCCCGTTCTGGATGGTCATGAACAAGACCATCGCGAACCCGGCAACTCTGGGCATCGTATTGCTGGTCTTCGCGGCAGTGCAGATCGTGGTGCACATCAAGTATTTCCTGCACATGAACAGCAAGTCCGAAGGTGGATGGAACATGCTGGCGATGATCTTCACCGTCGTCATCGTGGTGATCGCACTGTCCGGTTCGCTGTGGGTCATGTATCACTTGAACCACAACATGATGCCGACCATGTCGCCTGAAAACATGCCGACCGAAACCGTGCCGCAGTCGATGCAGGGTATGCAAGGCATGCAACACGGCGCAGCCCCATCGAAATGAGCCCGACGCCAACTGATGGCGTGACGCAAGGCAAAGAAAGCGGGGCGGCGCAAGCCGCCCCCGGTATCCCGCACAAAGGCCAGCTTGTTGCTGCTGACGCTTTTGGCGGGATTTTTCTTTTCTGGTCTTCGCTGCGCTGGGAACCTGGCAGGTCTATCGCCTGCAATGGAAGCTGGACCTGATCGCCAAGGTCGACGCCCGGGTGCACGCCGCGCCGGTGGCGCCACCCGCTGCGCAGGACTGGCCGAACGTGACCGCCGAGCGCGATGAATACAAGCGCGTGGCCTTGAGCGGCCGCTACCTGTACAGCAAGACGGTGGCCGTGCAGGCCAGCACCGACCTGGGCAGCGGAGCGTGGCTGCTGACGCCCTTGCAGATGGCCGATGGCAGCCTGGTGCTGATCAATCGCGGCTTCGTACCGGTCTCGCCGCTCAAGCTGGCGGACACGCAGTTGCCGGATGCGCCAGCGGGGCAGATGAACGAAGTGACCGGCCTGTTGCGCATGAGCGAGCAGGGCGGCGGCTTCCTGCGCAGCAACGACGCGGCTCAGAACCGCTGGTATTCGCGCGATGTGAAGGCGATTGCACAAGCCCGAACTCTGCCAGCAGGGCAGGTCGCCCCTTATTTTGTCGATGCTGATAAAGCCTCCTCAGAAGCCAATGCCGCCAGCGCTCCTGATGCGCAGAAACCCGTCGGTGGCCTGACCGTGATCGCCTTCCACAACAGCCACCTGGTCTATGCCCTGACCTGGTACGCCCTGGCGCTCATGTCGCTGGGTGCGGGCTATTGGGTGATCCGCGACGAACGCCGCTGGCGCCAGCGCATCCAGGATGCGCAAGCCAGGGGCTGAGCGATGACCGCCTCCGACACCGTCGCCAAGCGCAAGACCCTGCGCGAGCGCTGGCAGCGCCTGCGCCAGGGCGAGCAAAACCCGGCCGGCCACCAGAACATGCTGCTGCTGATCCAGCTGCGCTGGCTGGCGGTGCTGGGGCAGGTCTCCACGATTGCCTTCGTGGTGCTGGTGTTCGACCTGCACCTGCCGCTGCCGCACATGCTGGAGGTGTTGTCCTGCCTGATTGCCTTCAACATTGCCAGCCACCTGCGCTGGCATGAGCGGCGCATCGCCACCAATGCCGAACTGTTCCTGGCCTTGCTGGTGGACGTGGCGGTGCTGACCTTCCAGCTTTACCTGAGCGGCGGCATCACCAATCCCTTCGCCTTCCTGTACCTGATGCAGATCATCCTCTCGGCCGTGCTCCTGAAGCCCTGGTCGAGCTGGGCCATCGTCGCCGTGACCATGGCCTGCCTGGCGGGACTGGCACTGTTTTCCGAGCCGCTGGCACTGCCGCCGGACCACAACGCGGGCTTGCTGAGCCTGTATGTGGAGGGCACGCTGATCTGCTTCCTGCTCAATGCCGGGCTGATGGTGTTCTTCATCACCCGCATCAGCAGCAACCTGCGCGCCGGTGATGCCTTGCTGGCCGACCTGCGCCAGCGTGCCGCCGAGGAAGACCACATCGTCCGCATGGGCCTGCTGGCTTCCGGAGCAGCCCATGAACTGGGGACGCCGCTGGCGACAGTGTCAGTGATCCTGGGTGACTGGAAGCGCATGCCCGAAATCAGCCAGCGCGCCGACATGCTGGAAGACATCGCCGAGATGGAAGCCCAGCTGCAGCGCTGCAAATCCATCGTCAGCGGCGTGTTGCTGTCGGCCGGCGAGGCGCGCGGCGAATCGTCCATCAAGACCACGATCAACACCTTCCTCGATAGCGTCGCCGAAGACTGGCGCAAGACGCGGCCGGTGGAGATCTTCGAATACCGCAACCTGATCGGGCAGGATGTGCCGGTCGCCTTCGACTCGGCCATCAAGCAGATGCTGGGCAACGTGCTGGACAACGCCTTCGAGGTCTCGCCCCAATGGCTGGCGCTGGAGGTGAGGCGGGAAGGGGATCTGCTGCTCATGGAAGTGAGCGATCGCGGCCCCGGCTTCCCCGACTGGATGATCAACCAGATCGGCAAGCCCTACCAGTCCACCAAAGGCAAGCCGGGACGCGGGCTGGGCCTGTTCTTCGTGGTCAACGTGGCGCGCAAGCTGGGCGGACGCGTCTGGGCCAGCAATCGTGCCGCGGGTGGTGCGCGCGTGACGCTTGAGCTGCCGCTGTCGGCCATCAGCCTGGCCCCGCTGACCGAAACGGAGCCTGGCAGCGAACCACCGGACTATCCGATGGGCGCTTGATGTGCCGCAAGCCGCGCCTGACGCGGCATTGACCGTGATCATTTCCTTTTTCTTCATGTGCTGGCGATGTCCGGCGCCGTCTCGCCTTACAATACCGGCTTTGGCAAAGTAGAAAAATAGGAAATGCACATGCCGGCTGATCGCCTGCTTCTGATCATCGAGGACGACGCCGCCTTCGCACGCACCTTGGGACGCTCCTTCGAGCGTCGCGGCTACACCGTCCTGCTGGCCGCCAGCCAGGAGGAAGCGGCGGCCCACCTGAAAGAACACAGTCCCGGCTATGCCGTGGTCGACCTGAAACTGGGCGGCAACGCCTCCGGCCTGGCCTGCGTGCAGATGCTGCATGCCCACGATGAGGCCATGCTCATCGTCGTGCTGACCGGCTTCGCCAGCATCACCACGGCGGTGGAAGCCATCAAGCTGGGTGCCTGCCAGTACCTCGCCAAACCCTCCAATACCGACGACATCGAAGCCGCCTTCGGCCACGTGGCCGGTGCCTCCGACGTCGAACTGCCCGCGCGCGCCACCTCCATCAAGACCCTGGAATGGGAACGCATCCACGAGGTGCTGGTGGAAACCGATTTCAACATCTCCGAAACCGCGCGCCGCCTCGGTATGCACCGCCGTACCCTGGCGCGCAAGCTGGAAAAACAGCGTGTGAAGTAATCTGCACACGGCCGCGCCAGCGGTTATCATTACGCCCGCCCCGCGCGCCGCAACGGCCGGGGCACTCTCACCAGAAGGGAATGACGTGAACCATTTCAACTTCCAGCGCGGCCTGCTGTGGGCGTGCGCCGCGACCATCGTGAATCTTTCTGCAGGCGCAGCCCAGGCCCAGGAGACCATCAAGATCGGCGAGATCAACAGCTACAAGGCGCAGCCTGCCTTCCTGGAACCGTACCGCCGGGGCTGGGAGATGGCCCTGGATGAAGTCAATGCCGCCGGTGGCGTGCTGGGCAAGAAGCTGGAAGTGATCGCCCGCGACGACAATGGCAACCCCGGCGATTCAGTACGCGTGGCCGAAGAACTGATGGCGCGCGAACGCGTGGCGCTGCTCTTTGGCGGCTTCCTCTCCAATACCGGCCTGGCGCTCACCGATTACGCCAAGCAGCACAAGGTCTTCTTCCTGGCGGCCGAGCCGCTGACCGACAAGATCGTCTGGCAGAACGGCAACAAGTACACCTACCGCCTGCGTCCGTCCACCTACATGCTGGTGGCGTCCGTGGTGAAGGAAGCCGCCAAGCTGAAGAAAAAGCGCTGGGCCATCGTCTATCCCAACTATGAATACGGCCAGTCCGCCGTCGCCAGCTTCAAGACCCTGCTCAAGCAAGCCCAGCCGGATGTGGAATTCGTCGCCGAACAAGCGCCGCCGCTGGGCAAGATCGATGCGGGCGCGGTCACGCAGGCGCTGGCCGATGCCAAGCCGGATGCCATCTTCAATGCACTCTTCGCCGCCGATCTGGGCAAGTTCGTGCGTGAAGGCAACACGCGTGGTCTGTTCGATCAGGTGGAGGTGGTGTCGCTGCTGACCGGCGAACCTGAATACCTCGATCCGCTGAAGAACGAAGCCCCGCAGAACTGGATCGTCACCGGCTATCCCTGGTACGCCATCAACACCCCCGAACACAAGAAATTCGTGGACGCCTATCGCAAGAAATTCAACGACTACCCGCGCAATGGTTCGCTGGTCGGCTACAGCGCGTTGATGTCGATTGCCGCCGGCATCAAGAAGGCCGGCAGCACCGATGCCGACAAGCTCGCTGCGGCCTTCTCGGGCCTGAAGGTGGAGACGCCGGTGGCCTCCATTGTCTATCGCCCGCAGGATCACCAGTCCACGCTGGGCGCTTTCGTCGGCCGTACCGGCATCAAGGACGGCAAGGGCATCATGACCAGCTTCAGCTATGTCGACGGCGCCAGCCTGCAGTTGCCGGATGCCGAGGTCAAGAAGCTGCGTCCGGCGGATTGACCTGCCACGCTGATCTTGCTCACGTTCCAATGCGGCCGTTGCTGATGCCATGACGCTTGCCAGCCTCACCGTCCAGCTGCTCAATGGCCTGGCCGATGCTTCCGCGATGTTTTTGGTGGCGGCAGGCCTGTCGCTGATCTTCGGCGTTACCCGCATCGTCAATTTTGCGCATGGCTCGTTCTACATGCTGGGGCTGTATGTCGCCTACAGCCTGGTGGAGCGGCTGGGCAGCACGGTGCTCGGTTTCTGGGGCGCGCTGCTGCTGGCCGCGCTCACCGTGGCCGCGCTGGGTGCCGTGGTGGAAGTGGTGGTCTTGCGTCGCATCTATCGTGCGCCGGAACTGTTCCAGCTGCTGGCCACCTTTGCCCTCGTCCTCATCATCAAGGATGCCGCGCTCTGGATCTGGGGGCCGGAAGACCTGTTCGGCCCGCGTGCGCCAGGGCTCTCCGGCGCCGTACATCTGCTGGGGCGTCGGCTGCCGCAATACGATCTGCTGCTCATCGTCATCGGTCCGCTGGTGTTCGGGCTGCTGTGGCTGCTGCTCAACCGCACGCGCTGGGGCACGCTCATCCGCGCCGCGACGCAGGATCGCGAGATGCTCGGTGCGCTGGGCGTCAATCAGGCCTGGCTGTTCACGGCCGTCTTCGCGCTGGGCTGCTTCCTGGCCGGATTGGGCGGCGCGCTGCAAGGGCCACGCATGCCGGCCAACCTGGCACTGGATCTCGATACCATCGGCAACGCCTTCGTGGTGGTGGTGGTCGGTGGCATGGGCTCGCTCGGCGGTGCCTTCGCCGCTGCCTTGCTGATCGCCGAGGTCAAGGCGCTGTGCATTGCGTTGGGCAATGTCTCCTTGTTCGGCATCGAGGTCTCGCTCTCGCGGCTCACGCTGGTGGTGGAATTTCTGGTGATGGCGGCCATCCTGGTGATGCGCCCGTGGGGCCTGTTCGGCAAGCCGTTGGCGCTGGTGCGCAGCGGTGCCGGCCATGACGCGCCGGTGCGCACACACGGGCGCAAGGCACGCCTGGCGGGATGGACCGCGCTGCTGGCTTTGCTGGCGCTGCCCTTGCTGGCGAGCCGCTTCCCTTATCTGCCGGTGCTGATGGTGGAAATCCTGATCGCCGTCCTCTTCGCCGCCAGCCTGCATTTCCTGATGGGGCCGGGGGGCATGGTGTCCTTTGGTCACGCCGCCTATTTCGGATTGGGGGCCTATGCCGCCGCACTGGTCACGCTCAAACTGCAGTGGCCGATGCCGCTGGCCATGCTCGCCGGCGCGCTCGCGGCGATGGCTGGCGCGATCCTGTTCGGCTGGTTCTGCGTGCGGCTGTCGGGCGTGTATCTGGCCATGCTGACGCTGGCTTTCGCCCAGATTGTCTGGGCCACCTTTTTCCAGTGGGATGACCTGACCGGAGGCAGCAACGGGCTGGTCGGCATTCGTCCCGCTGAAGCGCTGGCCTCGCCGCTGGCCTACTACTACCTGGCCCTGGGCTGTGCCGCGCTTGGCGTCATTCTCCTGCGGCGCGTGATCCATGCGCCATTCGGACTGGCCTTGCGCGCCGCCCGCGACGCGGCCGTGCGCGCCGAGTCGCTGGGCATGGATGTGCGCCGCCTGCAATGGGGCGGCTTCGCCATCGCCGGGCTGTTCTGCGGATTGGCCGGTGTATTGTTCGCCTTCTCCAAGGGCAGCATCTCGCCCGAGGTGGCCAGCGTGGGGCGCTCGGTGGATGGCCTGGTGATGGTCTTGCTGGGCGGCGTGCAGAGCCTGCTCGGTCCGCTGCTGGGCGCAGCGCTGTTCACCTGGCTGCAAGACCTGGTGGCGCGCGAGACCGATTATTGGCGTGCCTTGCTGGGCGGCGTGATTCTGCTGCTGGTGTTGCTGTTCCCCGGCGGCATGGCAGGCGCGTTCAGCCGCCTGCGTGCGCCGTTGAAGCGGGAGGAGGGCGCATGAGCCTGCTGCAGATCGATGGCCTGCGCAAATCCTTCGGCGGTGTCGCCGCGCTGGATGACGTTTCCTTTACGCTGCCGGCCGGCGAGATGCTGGCGCTGATCGGACCGAACGGTGCCGGCAAGTCCACCTGCTTCAATCTCATCAACGGCCAGTTGCGTCCGGATGCCGGGCGCGTGCTGCTCGATGGCGAGGACATTGCCGGCCTTGATGCACGCCGCATCTGGCGGCGCGGCGTGGGGCGGACTTTCCAGGTGTCGGCCGCCTTCGCATCCCTGACCGTGCTCGAAAACGTCCAGGCCGCCTTGCTCTCGCATCGTCGCCGGCTGTGGCAGCTATGGCGTCCCGCTGCGGCTTGCCTGCGCGATGAAGCGATGGCCTTGCTGGCGCAGGTCGGCATGGCTGATCAGGCCGGACGGGCCTGCGGCGTGCTGGCCTATGGCGACATCAAGCGCGTCGAGCTGGCCATGGCGCTGTCCAATGCGCCGCGTCTGCTGTTGATGGATGAACCGACCGCCGGCATGGCCCCGTATGAGCGTCAGGAGCTGATGGCCCTGACGCGCCACCTGGTCAGCGAACGCGGCTTGTCGGTACTCTTCACCGAGCACAGCATGGATGTGGTATTCGCGTTTGCCGACCGCATCATCGTGCTCGCGCGCGGCCAGTTGATCGCGCAAGGCGCACCCGAGGAAGTGCGCCAGGACGCGCGGGTACGCGAGGTCTACTTCGGCTCGGGTGCCAGCTTCGGGAGCCCGGCATGAGTGGGCCATTGTTGCGGGTCGAGGGACTGCATGCCTTCTACGGGCAGGCGCATATCCTGTTCGATCTCTCGCTGGAAGTGGGGCGCGGCGAAGTGGTCGCGCTCACCGGGCGCAACGGCGCGGGAAAATCCACTACGCTCAAGGCGCTGATGGGCTTGCTGGAAGGCACGCAGGGCCAGGTCACGCTGGAGGGCCGCGACATCACGCGCCTGGCCCCGTTCCAGCGCGCCCGCCTGGGACTCGGTTTCGTGCCCGAGGACCGGCGCATCTTCACCGAACTGAGCGTGCTGCAGAATCTGGAAACCGGTCGGCAGCCTGCGCGCGCGGGCGAGCCGGCATGGACGCCGCAGGCGCTCTTCGCGCTCTTCCCCAACCTGGGCGCCATGCCGCATCGCCCCGGCGGGCGCATGAGCGGCGGCGAACAGCAGATGCTGACCATTGCCCGCACGCTCATGGGCAATCCGCACCTGCTGTTGCTGGATGAGCCTTCCGAAGGCGTGGCCCCGGTGATTGTGGAGCAGATGGCGAACATGATCCTGCAATTGAAACGGCGCGGCATGTCCATCCTCCTCTGCGAACAGAATACGCACTTCGCCGGCCTGGTCAGCGACCGCAGCTACACACTGGATCAGGGCCGCATGTTGCCGTAGGACAGCACGCCATCCCGGCAAGCTCATCCATGGCAATCCGGCCTGCAGCAAGGGCTGCGCAAAATGCATCTCAACATGTAACAGGACACTCGCATTCTTGTTGCAATTGGGCCGGGAACCGTTGAGGTCGTCCGTGTCCAAACTCCTGAAAGCAGCTCGCTTCCCGTTGCCTCACTGCAACCGAGCCCAGCCCACTGGAGAAAAATACAATGCCCAACACCGCCAAGCACCCCACGGTGCATTGGCCTGCCGACGACTTCAATGATGCAGGAATGCGCAACGACCACGCCAAGGTCGCGGTAGGCGATGACGCCAACGATATCTTCTTCGCAGCCGTCGAAATGACGCGCATGCCGATGATCGTGTCCGATCCCAACAAGCCGGACAATCCGATCATCTTCGTCAACAACGCCTTCATGAACATGACCGGCTACAGCCGGGCCGAGGTCGTGGGCAAGAACTGCCGGTTCCTGCAAGGCCCGGAGACCGACCGCGCAGTGGTCGCACAAGTGCGCCAGGCCGTGGCGGAAAAGCGCGAGCTCGCCACCGAGCTGCTGAACTACCGCAAGAATGGCTCGACGTTCTGGAATGCGCTCTTCATTTCACCGGTCTATGACCAGCATGGCGAACTGAAATACTTCTTCAGCTCGCAACTGGACATCAGCCGCCGCCGCGACGCCGAACAGGCCCTGGGCCAGGCGCGCAAGATGGAAGCGCTGGGCCAGCTCACCGGCGGCATTGCGCATGACTTCAACAACCTGCTGCAGGTCATCAGCGGCTACCTGGACATCATCAATCTTGCGCTGCGCAGCGATACGCCCGACCTCGGGCGTGTCTCGCGCAGCGCCGACAGCATCCGCAAGGCTTCCGGCAAGGCGGCCATGCTGACCCAGCAATTGCTGGCCTTCGCCCGCAAGCAGCGGCTGGAGGGGCGCACCATCAACCTGAATTCGCTCACGGAAGGTTTCACCGATCTCGTGCAACGCACGCTCGGTGGCGATATCGAGGTCCAAACCGACCTGGCCTCGGGCCTGTGGAATTGCCGTCTCGATCCGACCCAGATGGAAGTGGCATTGCTGAACGTGCTCATCAATGCGCGCGATGCGATGTCCGGCAAGGGAACGGTAAAAATCCATACAAGCAATGAAGACCTGAGCTCGGAAGATCGTGCCATCCAGCTGGGCGTAAAACCCGGTCTCTATGTCTGCATCGCGGTCACGGACAACGGCCCCGGCATTCCTGCGGACATCCTCCCGCGCGTGATGGACCCGTTTTTCACTACCAAGGACGAAGGCAAGGGCACCGGCCTCGGTCTGTCGATGGTGTATGGCTTCGTCAAGCAGTCCGGCGGATCCGTGCGCATCGTCTCCAGCGCAGAGCGCGGCACGACCGTCTCGATCTACTTCCCGGCCACGCAGGACCAGGTCGGAGGGGCCTTCGAGTATGACAACCGCACGCATACCCAAGGCGGTCACGAGCACATTCTGGTGGTTGACGATAGAATCGAGGTCGCCGAGCTGGCCCAGGCGATGCTGGAAAGCCTGGGCTATCGCGTCAGCATGGTGAATTCACCGACGGAAGCCTTGCAGGTGTTGCGTTCCGAACCGAAGGTGGATCTGCTTTTCACCGATCTCATCATGCCGGGCAGCATGAATGGCGTGGTACTGGCGCGAGAGGCCCGGCGCATGATACCTTCCATCAAAATTTTATTAACTACCGGTTATGCCAGTGAATCGATAGAGCGGCATGGTGCCGATGGCGAATTTCCCGTCCTCGACAAACCTTACCGCCACGATGAGCTGGCCCGCAAGATCCGCATTGTCCTCGACGGCGCCACTGGCGTGAGCTGAAAAGAATAACAACAAGTCGTCCGTACACGTGCCCTCACACGAAGGGGAGTCGTCCCATGCAATTGGATCACCTGTTGGCCAGGGCGCAGTCCCTTGCCTATCGCATTTCGGCCGAATTCAACGGCCAGCCTTTGCCCGATGACCGGCGCGCCTGCGCCGCCATCGGTTGTCTCACTGTGGCCCAGCAACATCACTGCGGCATCATCCTGCTGCTGCGTGATGACATGCCGGTCCACGCCTCGGCCTTTGCCCTCATCGGGCACCAGATCGAGGCCGCCTTCAATGCCCTGTGGCTGTGGTACTGCGCCAGCGAAGAGGAGCTCACGCGGTTCCTGGTCGACGGCAGCGGCAAGAGCATGCGCCAGCTGGTCACGCAGGTTGACAGCGTGCTGGCCGGCCGCGACGGCCAGGAGGCTGCCATCCTTGGTGGCCACTGGGTGCGGCTGAGCGATTTCGTCTTCTCCGGCGAGCGCCGCATCCGTCACTGGCTCGATGCCAACGAGGTCGATGCCATGTATTCAGAAGAGGCCGTCACCGACCTGGTGGAATTGTCCAACTCCATGGCAGAACTGGGGTTGGCCAGCTATCGCACGATTCACGACAAGCACATCACGGCCGTGCGCAGTGGCACGTCCAACGTCGTCAAGATGGATCTGGCCAAGTAAGAAGACCAGCCACTTGGGCCGCCGTCATTTCAGGTGACCAGGGCAGACGCCCCAGCAGCGGCGCTTGCAGCCGCTGCACCAGCGTGTTCACCATGGCGCCGGCCTGCGTCTCTCGCGCATCGACATGATTGGCCACCCAGCCAGCCAGGCGCAGCCCGCGCGCGCGGATGGCCAGCGCACTGAGCAAGGCATGATTGATGCAGCCAAGGCGGATGCCGACCACGAGGATCACGGGCAAGCCCAGCCGGGCCACCAGATCGTCGCTGTTGTGGTCCGCATCGAGCGGCACCATGAAGCCACCCGCACCTTCCACAATCAGTACGTCACACGCCGACTGCAATTGCGCATGGCATAGCGCCAGGTGATCGAGTGCAATCTGCACGCCTTCTTCCGCCGCCGCAATGTGCGGTGCCGTGGCCTGCCGCAGCAGGTAGGGATTCACCAGGTGCAGCGGCAAATCCACATTGGCCGCGGCCTGCAAGGCCTGCACATCCTCGTTGCACCAGACGCCGTCCTGCAGGAAAGCCCCGGACGCCACCGGCTTCATGCCGCCGGCACGCACGCCTCGCGCGGCGTGCAGGTGGATGAGCGCGGACGCCACCAGCGTCTTGCCCACGCCGGTATCGGTACCGGTGACGAAATAGCTGCGGCCGCTCATGGGCGATGCTCCGCGCGCATCGCCGCATCGAAGGCCGCATGCAGACGCTCGCCCATCCATTGCGCCTGGGCCGCATCGAGGATGTAGGGCGGCATCACGTAAAGCGTCTTGCCGATCGGACGCACCAGCAGTTCGCGTTGCGCGGCCTCGTCGGCGAGCCGGCGCGAAAAACCTGCCGTGACGGCGGCATCATCGATGCGCGCATCACAAGCCCAGATCATGCCGCACTGTCGCACGTGCCGCACCCGCGCATCCTGCGCCAGCGGCTGCAGGGCCTCGGCCAGCACCGGGGCGAACCGGGCATTGCGGTCCAGCACCTGTTCCTGCGCGAAGATGTCCAGCGTCGCCAGCGCAGCACGGCACGCCAGTGCATTGCCGGTATAGGAGTGCGAATGCAGGAAGCCGCGCCGCACATCGTCATCGTAGAAAGCGGCATAGATGGCCTCGCTGGCCATCACCAGCGACAGCGGCAGGTAGCCACCGCTGATGCCCTTGGACAGGCACAGCAGATCCGGCCACACGCCCGCCTGCTCACAGGCGAAGAAGCGGCCGGTACGCCCGCAGCCGACCGCGATCTCGTCGGCGATGAGGTGCGCGCCGTAGGCATCGCACAGCCCGCGCAGTCCGCGCACATACTGTGGATCATGCATGGCCATGCCCGCAGCGCATTGCACCAGCGGTTCGACGATGAGGGCGGCAATGCGTCCCCTGCGTTCCTGCAGCAGCCTTTCCACATCGGCCAGCGCGCGCCGGCTGACATCGGCGGCCGTCTCGCCCGGTGCAGCCTGTCGCGCATCGGGCGAGGCAGCGATATGTGCCGGACGCAGCAGGGATTCATAGGCACTGCGAAAGAGCGGCGTGTCGGTCACGCCGAGCGCCCCCACGGTCTCGCCGTGATAGCCGCCGGCGATGCAGATGAATTCATTCTTGTCTGCATGCCCGGCATTGCGCCATGCATGCACGCTCATTTTCAGCGCGATCTCCACCGCCGAGGCTCCGTCCGAGGCATAGAAGCAATGGCCCAGCGCATGCTCCGTCAGCGCCGCCAGCCGCTCGGAGAGCTGCACCACCGGCTCATGCGTGAAGCCTGCCAGCATGGCGTGCTCCAGCTGGCCCAACTGGTCGATCAGGGCCGCATTGATGCGCGCATTGGTGTGGCCGAACAGATTGACCCACCAGGAACTGATGGCATCCAGATAGCGCCGTCCCTCGGTATCGACCAGCCATGCACCGTGCGCACGAGCCAGCGCGATGGGAGGCGTGCGCTCATGCTGGCGCATCTGGGTGCAGGGATGCCACACGCTGCGCAGGCTGCGGGCGGCCAGCGGGCTTGCCATGGTCATGCGGATTCTCCTTGGGCCAGTGATCTCAGTGCCGCCACCAGGCGCGCCACATCGGCCGGGGTATGCAGGGCTGACAGGCTGATGCGCAACCGGGCTGTCCCCTTGGGGACCGTGGGCGGGCAGATCGCCGGCACCCAGATGCTCCTGACGCGCAGGGCCGCCGAGAGGGCGCGGGCGGCCGCATTGTCGCCCACGATCAGCGGGTGGATGGCGGTCGGGGAGGGCAGCAGTGTCCACGGCAGCCCCGCCAGTCCGCTGCGCAATTGCTTGGCCAGTACCTGCAGATGCGCGCGCCGCCACTCTTCGCGGGCGATCAGGCGCAGGCTGGCCGAGGTGGCGGCGGCCAGCGCGGGGGGATGCGCCGTGCTGAACATGTAGGTACGGGCGCGCTGCAGGATCCATGCAAGCACGCCGGCGTCACCGGCGACGAAAGCGCCGGCCACCCCGGCCGCCTTGCCCAGCGTGCCCATCAGCAGCACGTGCGGCGCCTGCACGCCCGCCAGGGCCAGGCTGCCTCGTCCTTGCGGGCCAAGTACGCCCAGGCCATGGGCGTCATCCACCAGCAGCCAGGCCTCATGCCGGGCGCACACTGCCGCCAGTTCGGCCAGCGGGGCCAGGTCGCCATCCATGCTGAACACGGCATCGGTGAGCACCAGCTTGCGAGGGCTGCTGCAGCGGGAGAGCACCTGCTCCAGACGGCTCACATCGTTGTGCGGAAATACCTTCAGGCTGGCCCCGGACAAGCGTGCGCCATCGATCAGCGAGGCATGGGCCAGGCGATCCACGATGACGGTATCCCCTTTGCCGGCCAGCGCTGCGGCGACCCCCAGGTTGGCCATGTAGCCATTGCCGAACACCAGCGCCGAAGGCATGCCGACAAAGGCCGCCAGTTCGGCTTCCAGCGTTTCATGAGCGCGGCTGTGGCCGCTGATCAGAGGCGAGGCCGCCGCACCCACGCCATAGCGCTGCAAGGCCTCGGCGGCCGCGGCGATGAGCTGCGGATGGTTGGCCAGGCCAAGGTAATCATTGCTGCAGAAGGACAATTCGTCGTGTCCATCGACCTGCAGCAGCGGTCCCTGCGGACCGTCGACCACACGCCGCGTGCGCAGCAGGCTCTGGCTGGCGAGGGCGTCCAGCTCACGGGTGAAATCTTGCATGGAGGGGCTTTCAGAAAAATACGGACAAGCGATCCAGCGCCCGATAGGCGGCATTGCCTTGCCACACCGGCGTTTCGTCAGCGAGCGACAGCGTGGGCAGGCGCTGCATCAGCACGCTGAAAGCGATTTCGGCTTCCAGCTGCGTCAGTGCCGCCCCCAGGCAGACGTGCGGCCCCTGGCCGAAGGACAGGTGCATGCCTTCGTCACGCCGGATATCGAAACGCTGCGGATCACGGAAGCGGCGCGCATCGTGATTGGCTTGCCCGATATGCAGGATGGCCAGCTGACCGCGCTGCAGGCGTTGACCGGCCAGCGTCACGTCCTGCAACAGGCGGCGGCCGGTGTACTGCACCGGGCTGTCATGGCGCAGCATCTCCCGCACGGCCAGCCGCAGGGCGGCGGGGTCCGCTTGGCGGGCCTTGAGCGCTGCCCATTGCGCGGGATCTTGCAGCAGGGCCAGCACGCCATTGCCCAGCAGATTGCGGGTGGTCTCGTAGCCGGCAAAGAGCAGGATGCAGCATTGGGCCAGCAGTTCGTTGCGATTCAGTTGTCCGCTTGCATGGGCTTGCAGCAGGCCGCGCAGAAGACAACCCTCAGGCAGCTCGCCCGCTCGCGCCAATGCCTGACTGAAGAAATCACACAGACTGCGCATGGACTGTTGCGCCGCGAGGGTCTGCGTGGCGTCCGGCGTCGGACTGCCGATGAAGGCCGCCAGATCGGCCGCCCAGTCGATGAATTCCGCCGGTACGCGGTCGGGCAATCCCAGCAGTTGCGCAATCACCAGGGCGGGCAGGGGACGTGCAAAGCGCGCGATGAAATCGAAGCCGCGTGCTGCCTGCGGATCGGCCACGATGGCATCGGCCAGCCGCTGCGCCAGTGCGGTGATGTCGCTACGCCGGGCTTGCAGGTCAGCCGGTTTGAATCCCGGATTGAGTACGCCGCGCAGGCGGCGATGGGCGCGGCCGTCCAGGAACAGCAAGGATCGCGAGAACAGGCGCTTGAACTCACGCTGCGCTTCGTCCTGCTGTCCGTTACCGCTTTCACCTAGCCCGCTGTTGATCCAGCGCGCTGCACGCCTTACGGAGAAGCGGGGATCGCGCAAGGCCGCTGCCACTTCCTCGTAACCGGTGATGACCCAGGCTCCGCCGCAGTGGGCGGTGCTCCAGTGCAGTGGCATCAGGCGGCCGCAGGTGCCGCTTGCAGGCCCAGGCGCTGCAGCAGGTCGAGGTCGGCCGAGACCGGCGCATTGGCCGTGGTCAGCAGTTTGGCCCCGAGGAAGATGGAGTTCGCACCCGCTGCAAAGCACAGTGCCTGGGTCGCTTCGCTCATGCTCTCGCGCCCGGCGGAGAGGCGGATCACCGCGTGCGGCAGGGCGATGCGGGCCACCGCCACGGTGCGCACGAATTCGAATTCGTCCAGCGGTGCCACATCCTGCAGCGGCGTGCCCGCGATCGGCACCAGGTGATTGATCGGCACTGATTGCGGCGGCACCGGCAGGCTGGCCAGCTGGGCAATCAGGCCGGCACGCTGGGCGCGCGTCTCACCCATGCCGATGATGCCGCCGCAGCACACGTTGAGGCCGGCTTCCTGCACGCGTTGCAGGGTGTCCAGCCGATCCTGGTAGCTGCGGGTGGAGATGACCTGGCCATAGAAATCGGGCGCGGTATCGAGGTTGTGGTTGTAGTAGTCCAGTCCGGCCTGCTTGAGTGCCTCGGCCTGGGCTTGCTCCAGCATGCCGAGGGTCATGCAGGTTTCCAGCCCGAGTGCGCGCACCTGGCTGACCATCTCGGTGAGCGCGGCCATGTCACGTTGCTTGGGATTGCGCCACGCCGCCCCCATGCAAAAGCGCGTCGCGCCCTGGTCGCGCGCGGCCTGTGCGGCCTGCACTACCTCGTCCACGCCCATCAGCTTGCCGGCCGGCACCCCCGCTTCCTTGTGATGCGCCGACTGCGAGCAATAGCCGCAGTCTTCCGCGCAGCCCCCGGTCTTGATCGACAGCAGGCTGGACAGCTGGACTTCGTTGGCGCGGTGGTGCTGGCGATGCACGGTCTGTGCGCGGTACAGCAGATCGAGGAAGGGCAGTTCAAACAGCTGCTCGGCCGCGCTGCTGTCGATGGCGGCCAAAGGGCGGTGGAAATGCAGGGGAGCGCTGGCTTGGGCAGCGGCGGGGGAAGGGCACTGGCTCATCGATAAAATCCGGTCCGTGAGTGAAAAGGCTTAGAATTCAGCTTCGGCGGATTCTAACTTCGCTCAAATTCGTTCAACAATTTCTTTTTTCATAGATTATCTATAAAAATATGGCGCATCATTCCGAGCATCCAAGCACCGTCGAACGCATCGCGGAGGTCCTGCGCACGCGCATCATCCGCGGCGAAATCGCAGGCGGGGCGGCGCTTCGGCAGGATCACGTGGCGCAGGAATTCCAGTCCAGCCACGTGCCGGTACGGGAAGCGTTTCGCCAGTTGGAAGCCGAGGGATTGGTGCTCACATTGCCCCGTCGCGGGGTGCGGGTCACGCAGGTGGACCGGGCGGCGGTCAAGGAAAATGCCGAGATGCGCGGCTCGCTGGAAATCCTGGCCCTGCGCCACAGCATCCGCAAGTTCGGCCCCGAACATATCGCCCGCCTGGAAGCCGCCCAGGAGGCCTGTGCCCAGGCCGCATCGCTGATCGAATGGGATGCCGCCAACAACCTGTTCCACGACATCCTCTCCAGCGAATGTGGCATGCCGCGCCTGCTGGCGGTGTTGAAGCAACTGCAGCTGACCAATTCACGCTACCTGTTCTCGACCGGCTTCAAGCGCGGCTGGCAGCCGCGTTCGGATCACGATCACCGCCTCATCATCGAAGCCCTGCGCGACAAGAAGACCGACCGTGCCGTGCAGCTGCTGAGCATGCACATCGGAACCATGGAACGGGTCGGCTTCGTGGCCGCGTAGCGCGCGTGTGTTCTTGTTCTTATGTATGTATAAATATATGAATGAAAGCCATACATCACTGCTGATTCGGGGGGCGCTGCTCGTGAAATATGCCGGAAAGAAAGGAGAGGCTTGGCACAAAGGGCAGTTGCAATGTATGGATTTTTGAAAGGCATGGATCCATACTAGACGCCCGCCTGTCTGCACATCCGCAGGCTCGCTTCTTCATCAGGATTCTCCATGGCCCGACCGAACCCTTCACACACCGCAGATTCCTCCCTGGACTGGATCAGCCGCTTCACTGCTCATGGCGGTCCACGTTATCTGCAGATCGTGGGCTTTCTGGAGCAGGCCATCGCCGATGAACGCCTCAAGCCCGGCGATCGCCTGCCGCCGCAGCGGATGCTGGCTGATCGCCTCGGCGTCGATCTCACCACCGTCACCCGCGCCTACGGCGAAGCGAGCCGCCGCCAGTTGCTGGAAGGACGCGGCGCCGCCGGGAGTTTCGTGGCCGCGCCCAAGGTGGACCTGAGCCAGGTGATCGACCTGTCGATGAACATCCCGCCGCCGCCGGCCGGTATCGATCTGGATGACCTGCTGCGCCAGGGCGTGTCGCAGGTGCTGATGCACAGCGATGTCGATCTGCTGATGACGTATCACCTGGGCGGTGGCAGCAGAGCCGACCGCGCCGCCGGTGCGATGTGGCTGCAGGACATGCTGGGCCCGGTGGAAGATGACCGGGTGCTGGCCTGTCCGGGGGCGCAGTCGGCCCTGGCCGCCTTGCTGCTGTCGCAGACCCGGCCGGGTGAAACCGTGCTGACCGAACCGCTGGCCTATCCTGGGCTGCTGGCGGCGGCAGCCCAGCTCGGGCGCCGCGTGGTCGCGGTCGGCGTGGATCACGAAGGCATGCGCCCGGATCTGCTCACGACCATGGTGCGCAAGCATGGCGCGCGGCTGGTCTATCTCAATCCCACGCTACAGAATCCGACCACCCGCACCATGCCGGCCGCGCGCCGCGCCGAGATCGCTTCCGTCGCCACCCGGCTCGATCTGCGCATCATCGAGGATGACCCCTACTGGCGCTTTGCGGCCCATGCGCCCAGGCCGCTGGCGCACTACGCACCGCGGCATGTGTTTTACGTGTCCACGCTGGCCAAGTGCCTGCTCCCCGGATTGCGGACCGCCTATGTGCTCACCCCTGAGGGGCAGGCACAGGACGAAGTGCTGGCTGCACTGCGGTCTTTCGTATTGATGTCCACGCCGCTGACCACGGCACTGTCAACGCAGTGGATCCACGATGGCACTGCCGCCATGCTAGCCGAAGGCATCCGGCAGGAAGCCTGGGCGCGTCAGGCGCTGGCCTTGCGTACCCTGGGTGAGGAAGGGCCGGCCGATAGCGGCGGCATCCATCTCTGGAAGGCCTTGCCGGAACACTGGAAGGGGCAGGACTTCGTCCGCAAGGCCAGGGAGGCTGGGCTCAACGTGGTTGCGCAGGACAGTTTCCAGGCCGGTGACGGCGAACCCGCGCGCAGCGGTGCGCCGCACATTCGCCTCTCGCTGGGGCGTTCGCGCAGCCGCTTTGAACTGGTCCACGCCTTGCGGCGGCTGATGGAGCTGGCCCATCGCCGCAGCCTGCGCGAAACAGTAGTGTAGGTGGTGTGAGAACCTAGGCCGCGATGGCAAGACTGGTCTGGCGGCGCGCGGCTGCCAGAATCTCGCCGACGGCTTCGTCCTCCGAATGGGCGGACAGGGGCAGGGAGCCCCGGGTGATTTCTGCACGATCCTTCAGGATCGCGTAGGAGCCTTTCCAGCGGCCTTCGCTATCATCGGCCTGATAGACCAGCAGGTAACCGTCGAATTCGATTTTCTTCATAGGAGCTTCTCGCCAGGGCAAGGGGAGCATGCGCACCATGCTCGATGTTGCGCAGTATGCCGCTGGCGTGTTCTCCTGCCTGTCATCCGCCTTCGCAAAGGCGTGTAGGACAAGAACGCAATCTCATCCGTGACGCCGCGCTAGCGCGATTGCACCGGTGCCAGCAAGCCGTTGACCGCATCGCTCACGATCAGTCCAGGCAGGGAGGCGCGGTCATTGCTGACGATCACCGTATCCTTTTCCACGTCGCCCGGCAGGGCCAGTTGTGCGATGTAGCGGCAGTCAGCGCTGCAGGTGTAGCGCAGCACGGTCTGGCCGCGCACGGCTTCCAGGATGTACTGGCCGTTTTCGATGCCGTAATAGCGCACGGCCACCAGCGCTTGGGTCTCGCCGGCCTCGGGGTCGCGATAGAAATACTGGCCGCGTTCGGCCCGCGCGTAATGCGGCCAGGGCGTGCTGCCTGCCGGCGCCAGGTGGTCGATCTGGCGCGCGTCCAGGCCCAGCCGCAAGCCCGGGGCGGCCGGTGCCGCAAGCGGGGCCTGGGCAGGGGGCACTGCGAGCAGGGCGGGCGCAGGTGAAGTCGCATTTCCTTTGGCGGTGAGCAGGGCCGCTGCGATGGCCGGTGCGGCTTGTGCCTCAAGTTCGGTCTGGCGACGCTGATACCAGGCCAGCAGGCAGGCGCGGTCGCGGCAGTTGTCTTCGCGCCAGCGCCATTGCGCATCGCTGGCGGTGCGGAAGGCACGTTGATCGACTGCGGCCTGGCGCGCGCGGCGGTAGGCGTGGCCCAGTTGATCGTCCAGCGCGGACAGCTCGGCATCCCGGCAGATGGTCTTTTCATTGGCCGAACCGGCCTTGCTGCAGTCGAAGCTGGCGGCACGCGCCGACGGAAGTTCCAGCGCACCCAACAGGCTGGCGCTGCTGAGCAGGAGGATGAGGGGCAGGGTTTTCATGGCGAGACTCTCCGTATTGCGGGGACGTGATGGGCGCCAGCATCGCACTGCCATGGGCTGCCCAAAACGCGGAGAAGAAACGGAATTTTTTAAAAATCTTTGCAGCTGAAAAAGCATGTTGGCCGTTCTTCACAATTGCCCGTGCGCAGTCGCGCAAGCTCGCCTACATCCAAGTAGAACTCATTTCATCAATAGGCGTGAGATGCGTTCTGCCCAGAAAGGGCGCTGGCCGCGTTGCGCTCCTTGCGTGTGGCACCGCCACACGACGCGTCGCGCGCCTTGCCAGCGCCCTTTCTGGGCAGAACCCGGAGGGAGCGGCCCGTTTGGGCGAATTGCTGCGTTACGAATTTGGGTCAAGACGCCCAGTCTTGACCCAAATTCGCGCCTTGCACTTCATCCCAAACGGGACTCGCTCGCACTCTCGCCTATTGATGAAATGAGTTCTACAATCCCGTCTCCATCCGCACCAGCCCGCTATTGACGGTGACCGACTCAGCCGCTCCTCTTTCCTCCACCGCCTTGCGCCCAGGCGAACGCGCAGGCTTCCTGTTGTCCCGGCACTGGCGCGATACCCCGGCCGGGGTGGAGATCGAGCTGTGGGTGGCCACTGATGACGGTCCGCAATGCCTGCGCCTGCCGCCGCAGACAGCGGTGGCCTTCGTGCCGCAAGCCGAGGCCGAACGCGTGCAGGCCTTGATCGCCCGCGAACCCGGTATGGAACTGCGTGCGCTGGAACATCTCAAGGATGTCAGCCAGCGCCCGGTGCTGGGCTTGTATGCGCGCCAGTACCGCAAGCTGCTGAAGATGGAGAAGACCCTGATCGCCGCTGGCATCAGTGTCTATGAAGCCGATATCCGTCCGCCCGAACGTTATCTGATGGAGCGTTTCATCAATGCCCCGCTGGGCTTTCAGGGCGTGGATGATGGGCACGGGGTGCTGGCAGAAGCCCGCATTCGTGCCTTGCCGGGCTATCGTCCGCCGCTCAGGCTGGCGTCGCTGGATATCGAAACCAGCTGGGAGGGCGAGCTCTACAGCATCGCCATCGAAGGCTGCGGCCAGCGCAGCGTCTATGCGCTGGGGCCGCCCAGTGGTGCGGTGGCGTCGGTGGATTTCGCACTGCAGTTCTGCCAGAGCCGCAAGGAACTGATCGACTGCCTCAATGACTGGGTGGCACGCCACGATCCGGATGCGCTCATCGGCTGGAACCTGGTGCAGTTCGACCTCAACGTGCTGCAGAAGCAGGCGCAGAAGTACCACACCACGCTGCGCCTGGGCCGCGCCGGACGGACGCTTGAGTGGCGCGAACACGGCATGCGCGCCAATCACCTGCTGGTCAACGCAGCGGGCCGACTGGTGATCGACGGCATTGAAAGCCTGCGCGGTGCGTTCTGGAATTTCCCGTCCTTCAGTCTGGAGAACGTGGCGCAATCGCTGCTGGGCGAAGGCAAGGCCATTGCCACGCCGTATCAGCGCATGGACGAGATCGATCGCATGTTCAACGAGGACAAGGCAGCCCTGGCCACCTACAACCTCAAGGACTGCGAACTGGTCACGCGCATCTTCGCCAAGACCGACATTCTCTCCTTCCTGCTGGAACGCGCCAGCGTGACCGGCTTGCAGGTCGACCGCAGTGGCGGTTCGGTGGCGGCGTTCACGCATCTGTATCTGCCGCACATGCATCGCAAGGGCTACGTCGCCCCCAATCTCGGGGATGCCGAGGCACTGGCCAGTCCGGGCGGCTTCGTGATGGATTCGCGCGCGGGGCTGTATGACTCGGTGATCGTGCTGGACTACAAGAGCCTGTATCCCAGCATCATCCGCAGCTTCCTGATCGACCCGGTCGGGCTGGTCGATGGCACCCTGAATGAGCCGGAGAGCGAGACCGTGCCCGGCTACAACGGCGCGCGCTTCTCACGCCGCAGCCACAGCCTGCCGGCCATCATCGAGCAGATCTGGCAGGGGCGCGAAGCCGCCAAGGCCCAGGGCAACAAGCCGTTGCAGCAGGCGCTGAAGATCATCATGAATTCCTTTTACGGCGTGCTGGGGTCGACTGGCTGCCGCTTCTTCGATTCGCGCCTGGCCTCGTCCATCACCCGGCGCGGGCACGAGATCATGCATCGCACGCGCGAGCTGATCGAGGAGGCGGGTTACGAAGTCATCTATGGCGATACCGATTCCACCTTCGTCTGGCTGCGCCGGCCGCATGGCGACGACGAGGCGCGCCAGATCGGTCTGCAGCTGACCGCGCGCATCAATGACTGGTGGCGTCGCCATCTGGCCGGGCAGTATCAGCTGGAAAGCGCGCTGGAACTGCAGTTCGAGGTGCATTACCAGCGTTTCCTGATGCCGCATGTACGTGGGGCCGAGACCGGCAGCAAGAAGCGCTACGCCGGTTACGTGCTTACCAGTGACGGCGAGGACAAGGTCACCTACAAGGGACTGGAAACGGTGCGCACCGACTGGTCGCCGCTGGCGCAGCGGTTCCAGCAGGCACTGTATCTGCGCATCTTCCGTGGCGAGTCTTACCGCGACTTCATCACCGGCTACGTGGCCGACCTGCTGGCCGGGCGGCTGGATGATCTGCTGGTATATCGCAAGCGCCTGCGCCGCCAGCTCGACCATTACGAAAAGAACGTCCCGCCCCACGTGCGCGCTGCGCGCATGGCCGACCAGGTCAACGAGGAAGGCGGGCGTCCGCTGCAATACCAGCAAGGCGGCTGGATCAACTACGTCATGACCACGGCCGGACCGGAACCCCTGGAAAAACGCCGCGCCGCCATCGACTACGGCCATTACCTCGAACGCCAGCTGGCCCCGGTGGCCGATGCCATCCTGGTCTTCGTGGGCGACAGTTTTGCGGCGGTGACCTCGCCGCAGCAGGAGTTGTTCTGAACGGATGGGGAGCATCACCAAAGACAAAGGGCCGGATTCCACGAATCCAGCCCTTGGCTGACCTGCAGGCGAACAGCGATTGTCTACGTTCGACGCATCACTGTATTCACGCTTCAGCGGTAATACGAATCGCGCTCGCGTCCGTCCATCCGCTCGGAATGCACACGCACGCGCACCGGCACCGGCTGGCGCTGCGCCTTGCCGTAGACCTTCTGCCAGAGCACCAGCCCGAACGCCAGGCTGCCCGCCAGCAGATAAACGGCGTAGAACGCGGCGAGATAGCTACCGTAGTGCAGCAAGGTCTGGATGATGGCCATGGGGTCCTCCCGGGAATGAATCAGTGTCGATGGCCACATCGTATGCCTGCCGGGAGGCGGCGGATATCAGGTTTTTTCTGATGGTCTGACTTGCAACGTCGCCGCAGCCGCCGGCACCTGCAGGTGCTGCAGCAGCTTGCCCACCATGGCAATCACGGTCAGGCCGACGATGCAGAAGAAGACCGCCAGCGGCGTCAGGCTGTGGATGGAGACGAACCCGGCCAGCCCCATCATGCCCGAGGACACCAGCAGCAGCGCAAAGCCCAGGATGGCGCTGGTCAGTCCGGCAATGTGCGGAAAGATCGAATTGCCCTTGGCCATCAGCGTGGGATACATGGCCCCGGCGCAGAAGGCCATCACCAGCACCGGCGTGATGAGGGTCCACACCGTCAGCCCCACCAGCAAGGCCAGGGCCAGCATGGCAAAGGCCGCCGCCGTCATCACCCGCGCCCCGATGCGCAGCCGCTGTTCGGCCGAGGGCAGGCGGCGATGGTGGATGCGGTTGGAGATGCCGCCCAGGAAATACATCATCCCGATCGCCAGCGCCAGGTAGCCGAAGAAGGTCGGCGGCTGGCGCAGCGTGTTCTGCACCATGAAGGGACCGACGATGTTGAACACCAGCAGGATGCTGTAGCACAGCCCCTGGGCCAGGAAACAGCTCTGGAACACCGGGCTGGCCAGCACCATGCGCGCATTCTTGAGCAGGGTCGCCGGATGCAGGTGCACCGGCTCGGCCAAAGTTTCCCGATAGCGCCACAGGATGGCCCACATCGCGAACGAATACAGCAGCAGGAACACCAGACAGGAACGCCAGCCGAAGGCTTCCTGCAAGTGCGCCCCGATCACCGGTGCAATGATCGGTGCCAGGCCCCAGGCAATGGCCATGTAGGTGTAGGCATGCACCAGGGTTTGGCCGACGAAGGAATCGGTGATGATGGCCTTGGCCAGCAAATTGGTGGCGGCAATGCCGAAGCCCTGCAGCACCCGTGCCGCGACGAAGGTTTCCAGGTTGGGGGCCAGCAGCGTCAGCACGCATCCCAGCGTGAACAGGCCCAGCCCCAGCATCAGGACGCGCTTGCGACCCCAGGCATCGGCCAGCGGTCCGAACGCCAGCTGGCCAAAGGCGTAGGCGATCAGGTAGCCGGTCACGCTGGTCTGGATGGCCTGGGCCGAGGTGCCGTAGTCGATCGCCATCTGCGGCAGGGCCGGCACGTACAAGTCGATGGCCAGCTGGCCCGCCGAGGCAAAGGCACAGATCAGGAACAGCAGGAACTTAGGGTGATTCGGCGGATGGCGCGGCACAGGTCGTGTGGCGGGACTGACAGGGTTCATGGAGAGCGGATGCTGCATGGCAAAGACCGCTATTGTGAACCTTGGTGCGTTTTTCTGCTGGCGCTCGCTCTTTCGTTGGAAGACTGTCTCCGATAGTAGAAAAAAGAGCCGAATAATTTGGCAAGTAAACGGATAGTTTTAGAGAGAAATTCAAATAATTTCGAGATAAAAAACGAAGTAATTCGAGATTCGTTCAGCATATCTAGCCCCTCGCGCACAAGGACGGGCTCCCCACGTATCGTCCGCTTGCCGTTCCCGCCGAGACGCCGCCGCCAGGCGCGCAGGCCCGGGCCCGGCATCTTCAGTCGAATCAGCGAGGGGAGCATGTCCATCTACAAATATTTTTCCATGCGGCAGATCGTGTCCGCCTTGAGCGTGGTGGTCGCCTTGCTGTTGGCGCTGCTCATTGCCCTGTCAGTGGCAGCATCGGAAGCCGAAGACCGCGTGGCTATCGCCAGTGAGCGGCGCGAACAGGCACAGCGGCTGGTGGCCGAGCTGCGCCAGGGTGCCGACGACCTGAGCCGCCTGGCGCGCAGCTTCGTGGCTACCGGTGAATACCAGGCCGAACGCCAATATCAGGCCATTGCGGAAATCCGTGACGGCCGCCGTCCCCGCCCGGAACACTACGAGCGCATCTACTGGGACCTGGTGGATGCGGATGGCCGGCCGCCGCGACCGGACAGCGCTGTCATCGTGCCGCTTGGCGAGCTGATGCAGCAGGCCGGCTTCAGCCGCGACGAGATGGCGAAGGTGGAGGAAGTGCGCAGCCGGTCCGGTGCGGTACTGGCCATCGAGTTGCGCGCCATGGAACTGGTGCGCCGGCATACGCGGGACCGCGTCCTGATTGATGCGGCCCTGCGCGAAGACTCGCTGGAACAGGCTCGCCGCCTGCTCCACGATCCGCGCTACGAATTGGCGAGAGCCGCCATGATGCGCCCGCTGGAAGCACTGCAGGCCATGCTGGACACCCGCACCCGGGCTGACATCCTGCAGGCGCGCCAGGCCAGGGAGCGGCTCGATACCGTGGTGGCCGCAGTGGGCGGCTTGCTGCTGCTGGTGATGATAGTGAGTGTGGCCAGTCTGTACCGGCTGGTGACCGGTCCGCTGTCGCAGGCGGCCCAGGTGGCCTCGCGGGTGGCCAAGGGCGATCTGTGCGGACGCATCGATCGGGGCTTCCAGGGCGAAACCGGGCAACTGCTGTCGTCCCTCCAAGACATGCGCCAGGGCTTGAGCCATCTGGTGCGGGAGGTCAGGCACGGGGCGCGGGTCATGCGGGGTTCCGCCGGGGAGATCGCCGAGGGGGCGCTCAATCTGACCAGACGGGCCACCCAGCAGGCCGGTTCCCTGCAGCGGGCGGCTATCGCCATGGAACAGTTGAATCAGGCCGTGCAGCAGAGCGCCGACCGCGCGCAGCAAGCCTGCAGCCTGACCCGGTCGGCGGCGCAAGCGGCGCTGGAGGGCGGCGTGGCGGTCAGCGAGATGGTCGGCAACATGCACGCGGTGCACCTGGCGGCCGGGCGTATCGAAGAGATCGTGGCCAAACTCGATGGCCTTTCTTCCCAGACCAATCTGCTGGCGCTGAATGCAGCAGTCGAGGCGGCCCATGCCGGCACCCATGGCCAGGCTTTTTCCGTGGTGGCTGATGAAGTGCGGCAGCTGGCCCGCCGCAGCGCCGATGCGGCGCAGGAGATCAGGGTCTTGCTGAACGATGCGATGGCGCGCATCAATCAAGGAAGCCGACGCGCGCAAACGGCCGGTCGCAGCATGCAGGAAGTAGTGGCGCAGGTGGGACGGCTCAATCAGCTCATCGGCGAGGTGGCCAGCGCCAGCAGCCAGCAATCGGCCGGGGCGCGCCGCATCAGCCAGTCGGTCAGCGCCATCGATCAGGCCACGCAGCGCAACGTGCTGCTGGTGCAGCAATCGTCAGCCGCCGCAGAAGCCATGCGCCTGGCGACCGAACGCATGGCCGCACTGATGGCTCGCTTCCGCCTGGAGACCGGCGAGGGTACCAGCGAGGGTGAGCTGGTCATCGACATGTCCCGTTGATGCTCCCGGCGATCAGGACTGCAGGCGCCCGCGCAATTGATCATAGCGCTCGCTCCAGGCGTGCTGCCACTGACTGCGCAAGCCCTCATCCATCCAGGCCGCATCCAGCCCATTGCGCATGAAGTCCCGGAAGTCTTCCACCGTGGCCCCGAGCTGCAGCATCATCATCCAGGCCCCGGTCGGGGTCACCAGATGCAAGGTCGGATCGTCGGTGTTGGGATGCAGGCGCAGCCCGGCCGCCAGCATCTGGCGAATCGGGTGATCCTGCGCCCAGCGCTGCGGGGGCAGCGTGCGCAGGTAGTAGGAATTGGTCGGCACCACCGTGAAGACCAGCCCGCGGCCGATGCAGCGCTGCATCAGATCGGGATTGTCGACGATGGTGTAGCCGTGGTCGATGCGGTCCACCTGCAGCAGGTCGATGGCCGTGGCCACGTTGTGCCAGGGCATGCCGAATTCACCGGCATGGGCGGTGGTCTTCAGGCCGGCTTCGCGCGCCAGGCGGTAGGCGGCTTCGAACAGTTCCGGCGGGCGGTCGTTCTCACGGTAATCCATGCCGATGCCCGGCACCTGCGGGACGCGGGCCGCCAGCATCCACTGCACCATGGCCACGGCTTCCTCGGGGCTGGCCTCGCGGTCGATGCTGGGAATAAGGCGGCCGATGATGCCGATCTCGCGTTCGGCATCGACGATGGCGCGCACGATGGCGTCCTGCGCATCGGCATAGGGGATGCCGGACACGCGCACCGTACCGGTCGGATTCCAGAAGAATTCGCTCCAGGCCACGCCATGGGCGTGGGCATCCTGCAGGTATTCGTAGGTGATGCGGTAGAGATCGTCGGGCTGTCGGATCAGCTCGGCATCCAGCGCGCGCAGTACGCGCAGTACGCCCACCGGTTTTTCACCACGGGTATAGAAGGCTTCGATCTCTTCCGGCGAGACCGGATGACCGGCGCGGGCGGAGAGATCGCTGAAGGTCTCGCGGCGCACCGCGCCGAACAGGTGGCAATGCAGTTCGACCTTGGGTAGCGCGCGCACGAATCGTTCGAGCGTGAGCGGGCCGGTGTCGTCTTGGTGTTGGTTGTCGAAGGTCATGAAACGCAAATCAGTGGAGAGGGCCGGGGCCGGTGTGCTGGGAGGGCGCCATCTTCAGGAGAGGCTGCCCAGCAATTCCTGCATCATGCATTGCATGGCGCGCGGGCCATCGACCGTCATGGCGACCTCGGTGTTGGCCGGGGCGCGGCGCGGCACGCGGAATTCGCAGACGGTCATGCCACGCGTGAGACGGCCCTGCAATTCGATGTCCACCCGTGCCGGCTGGAAGCTGAACAATTCCGGACGCTTGAGCCAGATGGCCACCGCCGGGTCATACATCGGCATCGGCACCGATCCTTCGGGACTGCGGATGCGCAGGTAGGCATCGAAGTAGCCCGCCAGCCACTTCGCGCGCGGCGTGCCCAAGGCGCGGACCTGCTGCACTTCAGCGGCGGTCACCAGCAGCTGGCGACACAGGTTCAGGCCGAACATGCGCAGCGGGATGCCGGAGCGGAACACCACATCGGCCGCTTCCGGATCGGCATAGATATTGAATTCAGCGGCAGCGGTGTGATTGCCCTGGTCGGCCGAGCCGCCCATGAGAATGATTTCCTTGACCATGCCCGCGATCTCGGGCGCACGCTGCAGGGCCACGGCCACATTGGTCAGCGGGGCGATGCACATGAGCGTGATCTCGCCCGCATGCAGGCGGATCGCCTCGATCATGGCATCCACCGCATGCGGCAGCGGGTCGCGTTGCAGTTGCCGCGACTGGCGTGCTTCGAGGTCGGCGATGTCAACCTGGGGCAGGGCATCGCCGGTGGTGGCCATGCCGGATTCACCGAGGATGGCTTGCGCGGTTTCCACGGCGCCGGCGAGTGGTCGCTCGCAGCCCGCATAGACGGGCACGTCGAGCTGGTAATGCTGCTTGATCCGCAGCGCATTGTCGTAGGTGGTGACCAGCGGGGCATTGCCTGCCACCACGGAGACGCCCAGCCAGTTCACTTCGAGGTTGGCCGACAGCATCAGCATGGCCAGCCAGTCGTCAAAGCCGGGGTCGGTATCGAGCCAGATCTTGTGCATGTTTGTCTTCTTCTTCAAGGGTCCAGGGGAAAGGCTCAGGCGGCCAGCGCCAGCGCGTCCTGCGCCGGCAGGTCGAAGCGGACGGTGTCGCCTTCACGTGCCGATGCCTGCGCCGCCGGGGCCATGCCGCGTACCTCGCCCAGGGCGGTCTGCAGCAGGTATTCGACATGCTCGCCGAGGAAGCCGCGCGAAAGAACGCGACCTTCGTAGGGGCCGCTGCCGACCTGCACCTGCTGTACTCGCCAGCCGGCGCAGGCGGTGTTGGCGGGCAGGCCGGAGAGCGGCAATTGTCCCGCCGCGCCGTGCAACTGGCCGTCGCGATAATCGAACAGGTTCTCGAAGCCCATGAAGTTGGCCACGAAACGCGTGCGTGGCGCATTGAAGAGCTGCTCGGGTGTATCGAGCTGCTCGATCTTGCCGCTGTTCATGACCACGATACGGTCCGACATGGCCAGCGCCTCATCCTGATCGTGCGTGACGTAGAGCATGGTGATGCCCAGTTCGCGCTGGATGCGGCGCAGCTCGGCGCGCATCTGCACGCGCAGCTTGGCATCGAGGTTGGACAGCGGTTCATCCAGCAACAGCAGCTTGGGCTCGATCACGATGGCGCGCGCCAGCGCCACCCGCTGTTGCTGGCCGCCCGACATCTGCGCCGGCAAGCGCGCCTCAAAACCGGCGAGGCCGACCGCTGCGATGACCTTCTCAACGCGCTGACGCAGTTCGGCGGCCGGCACCTTGCGCAGACGCAGGCCGAAGGCCACGTTGTCGAACACGTTCAGGTGCGGGAACAGTGCATAGGACTGGAACACCAGACCGATGTCGCGCTTGTTGGGCGGCAGGCGGCTGATGTCGCGGCCATCGAGCGTGATGCGCCCGGCGCGCAGGTCGATCAGGCCGGCGATGGCGCGCATGGTGGTGGTCTTGCCGCAGCCGCTGGGGCCCAGCAGCGAAATCAGTTCGCCACGTTGCACGGCCAGGTCCAGGCCTTCCACGGCGGTCCTGGCGTTGCCGTAGCCGAGCGCCACTTGCTGCAGATTCAGGTAACTCATCAGATTCTCACATCACATGTATTTGGAAATGCCCAGCACCTTCTCGGTGACCAGCACGAAGGCCATGGTGAACAGCACCAGCAGCGTGGACAGCGCCGCAATGGAGGGATCGAAACTGTTTTCCATGTGGCCCAGCATCTCGATGGGCAGGGTGCTGATGCCCGGGCCGGTGAGGAACAGCGACACCGGCACCTGGTTGAAGGAGGTCACGAAGGCCAGGAAGAAGGCCGCAATCACCGCGCCCCGGATATTGGGCAGCACCACCAGCCGGAAGGTCTGGAGGCGCGTGGCCCCCAGCGTGATGGCGGCTTCCTCGATATCGACCCGCAGGTTGGCCAAGCTGGAATAGACCACCCGCACCGCATAGGGCGTGAGCAGCCCGACGTGGCCGATCAGCAGGCCCAGGAACACCGGCGCATCGACCAGCAGCACGAAGTGGCGCAACAGGCCCAGACCGACCAGCATGGCCGGGATGATCAGCGGCGAAGTCAGCACCTGCTTGATCACCGCCATGCCCGGCGGCGGCATGCGCGACATCGCATAAGCCACCGGCACGCCCAGCAGCAGCGCGATCACGGTCGCCAGCAAGCCGATCTGCAGGCTGGTGCCGAAGGCCTGGCGGAATTCATCGGCCTGCAGCACCGAGACGATCCAGCGCAGGGAATACGAAGGCGGCGGGAAGGCCAGCGTTTCGCCGCCGCTGAACCCGGCCAGGAAGACGATGATGAAGGGGCCCAGCAGGAACAGCATCACGGCCCACAGCACCACGCGCGGGAAGAGTCCTTGTTTCATGTCGTCCTCCGGGGAGCGGCAATGCGTTTGAGACCGGCGTTGACGGCCAGCGTCATCGCCACCAGGATCACCGCAATCACGTTGGCGGTGCCGAAATCACTTTCCACGCTGACCTTCTGGTAAAGCAGGGTTTCCAGCATCAGGACCTTGGGCCCGCCCAGCAGGGCCGGAGTGACGTAGGCGGTGACGCTGCCGGTAAAGACCAGGGTGCCGCCGACGATCAAGCCTTCCTGCGTCAGCGGCAGGGTCACGCGGGTGAACACCTGCCAGGCATTGGCGCCCAGCGTGGAGGCAGCCAGCGCCAGGTCGGCGGAAATGTTTTCCATGGCGCTGACCAGCGACATCAGCATCAGCGGCAACAGCAATTGCAGCAGGCCCACGAAGACCGCCATCTCGGTGAAGAGCAGGCGTTGCGGCTCATCGGTCAGCCCGAGATGCAACAGCACCGCGTTGACCGCGCCATTGCGTCCGAACAGCACGATCCAGGCATAGGTGCGCGCAATGGGCGAGACCATCAGCGGCAGGATCATCATGCCCAGCACCAGCCCGCGCCAGCGCGCATGCACGCGCACGATGGCCTGGGCGGCGGGATAGCAGAGCAGGGCCGAACAGAGCGTCACCAGGGCGGCAATGCGCAGGGTGCGCCACAGCACCTGCAGGTGCAGCGGCTCGGCAAAGAAATCGGCGAAGCGGGCCAGGCTCCATTGCAGCGGGCCGCCATCGAGGCTGTCGGGTCCGCCGATGCGGAAGGCATCCAGCAGCAAAGCCGCCACCGGCAGCAGGAAACAGACCGATGTGAAGATCAGCGCAGGCGTGACCAGCATCAGTCCGAGGCGTGATTTGGAAGAGGCGAGCATGGGGCGCTAACGGGGTCCGGAAAGAAAAGGGCGGCGCACTGCACCCGGCAGGCGTCGCCACGACATGAAGGATTTCGCTTATTTGCTGATGCCCTTGTTCCACTGTTCCAGCCAGCCCGAGCGGTACTTCAGCAGGTCTTCCGGCTTGACGAACTTGAGCGAGGCAATGTGTTCACCGCCATAGGTATTGAATTCGGCCTTGTCCTTGGGCAGCACGACTTGGGTATTGACCGGCGAATCCACCAGTTCCATGGCCAGGGCCGTCTGCACCTCCTTGGAGAGCCAGAAGTCCATCAGCTGGTAGGCCAGGTCGGCATTCTTCGATTTGGCGACGATGCCCATCACGTTCATGCCGGCGGCCTGGCCCTCGGCGGGGATGGCCCATTTCAGCGGCATGCCGGTCTTCATCAGTTGCGACCAGGTGAAGCGTGCTACCGGTGCCACCCAGATCTCGTCCTGGGCGAACAGCGACGACAACTGCGCGCTGTTCTTGGTGAAGGTCACCACGTTGTTCTTGATCGAGAGGATCTTCTGCATGCCGGCGGCATAGTCGCCGCCCTTGCCACCCCAGGCCAGGTCAGCCATCTGCAGGGCCAACGGGCCTTGCGTGGTGCTCACGTCGGGCAGCGCCAGGCGGCCCTTCAGTTCGGGACTCCACAGGTCTTTCCAGGATTGCGGGGCGCGCGTCTTGTCGCTGCGGTAGACCAGGCCGACCGAATAGATGGTGTAGCCGACCGCGTAATTGCCGCCGATGGGATTGCGGGCGAAGGGATAGATCTGGCTGTAATTCTTCAGCATGGCATAGTCCAGCGGCTGCACCAGGCCCTTGCGCGCCGCTTCGAGCATGCCGAAGTCCGACAGCAGCACCAGGTCCACCACCGGATTGTTGCGGCGGGCGTCGAGCTTGGCGATGCGGTCGGCATTGTTGCCGGTTTCCACCACGATTTCGCAGCCGCATTTTTCCTTGAAGGGCGCATAGACCAGCTTGTTGAACAGCGGCTGGGAAATCGGATACGCCGACAGCACCAGCGTGCGCTTTTCCGCGTGGGCCGGGGCCGCCAGCAGGGACAGGCCGAGGCCGGTCATGGCCAGGGCGGCGAGGGGACGAGAGCAACGAGCGGGCTTGAACATGGCGATCCTTGATACCGGTAAAAAGACTGCATATTGTAGGCCCGGCCAGCGCGGGAGCCACTGGCCAGGCCGGGGGAGAGCAGATGAAACTTAGAACACGTGACGCATGCCCAGCATCAGCACGGCCTGTTTCTTGTCGCTGGACGAGGGGAAACCGAAGATGGTGGCCTTGGTCGCATCACCTGCCGCCAGCTGGTAGCTGTAGGTAATGGCCACGTCGGTGCGCTTGGACAGGAAGTAATCCGCCTGCAGGTTGATCTGATGCCACTTCGGGTTCTTGTTGATGGTGTCGTACTTGCCGGTGGTATAGAAGTAGGACGCGCCCAGGTTCAGGGCCGGCGTGTAGTGGTGCACCAGGTTGATGTCGAAGTTCTGCAGCGTCAGCCTGGTGTTGTCCAGGTATTCGTACTTGACGTTGCTGTACATGGCACCGAAGTCGGTCTTGCCGACGGTATAGAAACCGCCGGTACCGGCGATGCGCTGGCGGCGTACGCCGGCCGAGCTGTTGACCGCGCTCTTGTTGAAGATCAGCAGCGAGCTGGCGTAGTCGTTGCCCATGGCGCCATCGGGGCTCTTGGTGCTGTTGGGCTGGTCCATCTGGGTGAAGGCCACGGCCCAGCGGAAGTTGCCGCCCTTGTAGCCGGAGCCGATGCTCATGACGCGGTTGACCGATGCATCACCGGCGGCTTCGCCAAATCCATACAAGGCAGTGACGTTGAAATCGTTGAACATCGGGCTGACATACTTGACCGAGTTCTGCACGCGCAGGTTGTTGTAGCCGTTGTCGTTGTCGCCGATGTGCACGCCGTTGCTGGCGATGACCACCGGACCCAGGTAGTCCTTGACCGCTTCGTACTGGCGGCCCAGGGTCACGGTACCCATGCTGTTGGAGGCCAGGCCGACCCAGGACTGGCGGCCGAACAGGCGGCCGCTCTGCGAGGCCGCGCCGGTCATCATGTTGAAGCCGTTTTCCAGCGTGAAGATGGCGCGAGTGCCGCCGCCCAGGTCTTCCTGGCCGCGGAAGCCGATGCGCGGATTCTGGTTGGTGCCCGAGAGCGCCTCGAAGTTGTGCGGACCGCCCTGGTTGGTGAGATAACCGACGCCGCCCGAGATGAGACCGTAGATCTCGACCTTGCTCTGCGCCTGTGCCTGTGCGCCTGCCAGCGCTGCCGGAATGGCCAGCGCGCCTATCATCCAGTGTTTTTTCATGCCTGCCCCTGTGGTATTGAAGATGGCCTTGCGACCGTTCATTGTTGGAATTCGCTGCGAACGGTGTGGAGGATAGGACAAGACGTTAAATAATATAATTTGTTTATATTTATAATTTCATAAATTCAATTTATAACGATGCCGCGTTTCCCGTCAGCTGATTCTGCATGGACTGGGGGATTGCCAACTTGTTTTGCGGGCTTGCCATGATCAAACTGAATCAGAAAGTCACCCTGCGCCATCTGCAGGCGCTGGTCACCCTGGCTGACACCAACAGCTTCAGCCGCGCTGCGGATGCCCTGGCGGTGACCCAGCCGGCGCTGTCGGCTTCCATCAAGCAGCTCGAGAACCAGCTCGGCACGCGGCTTTTCGACCGCACCACGCATCAGATCAGCCTGACCGCGCAGGGCAGCGTGGTGCTGGAATACGCCCGCCATCTCCTCAATACGGCCAGCAACATCTTCGACGACATCGAGCACGCCATCGGCACCGGTCGCCATCGCATCCGGGTCGGGGCGATTCCCTCGGCGGTGACGCTGACGGCGGCGGTGATCGCGCGCTACAACCAGGCGCATGACGAACATGTGGAAATTCTGCTACAGGACATGCCCAACGATGCCCTGCTGGACGCGCTGCATTCGGGCAAGCTGGATTTCTGCGTGGGCATCAAGCCGCCCGATTCGCTGTCCTCGCAGACGCTGGAGACGGTGACCCTGTTCGAAGATGAGCTGGTGCTGATCGTCTCGCGCCGCCATCCGCTGTCGGGGGCCAAGGAAGTGCAGTGGCGGCAGATGGCGGGGGAAGAGATCGTGCTGTTCACGCAGGGCAGCGTATGGGAATTTGCTTCCGCAGCGCTGATGCAGCACGGGCTGGCGTCCTCGCGGCGCTATCAGGTCGTGCACAGCGAATCACTCTACGGCGTGGTGCGCTCGGGCATTGCCATCGGCATCATGCCCAGCCTCTACACCACGTATCTGCGCGATGACAGCCTGCACGTGGCCCCGCTGCGGCAGCCGACCCTGAAACGCAAGATCGTTCTCATGCGCCGCAATGAGGTCAGCCGCAGCCACTGGACCGATCACTGCTTCCGCGAGCTGCGCAGCGATCTCAAGCAGGCCAATCACTGGTTCTGAGCATTACGGGGTGGCGTTGTTCATGACGGGAATCCAGGTCGGTTCCAGTAGTTGCGCCAGCTCGCCGCGATTGCAGTCTCCGGGAACAATCAGCACCTTCTGATGCAGTTGCAAAGCGGTGCCGTCGGCCAGCGCGGTGTAGGCGGTGCCATGGAAATGGCTGGCCCAATGGCGATAGCCGATGGCGGCAAAGCGCGTGCCGCCACGCAGCTTGGCCAGTTGTTTTGCCACGCAGGGTGGCAACTGGTCGGCCGGCGTGTCCGGATCGATGAAGCCTTCCACCACACCGGGCGTGTTGCTGGCTCGGTGGGCCGGAGATGATGGCGTCCAGGCACAGGCCGTCAGGGCCAGCGCGCTCAGCAGCAAGAGCAAAGAGGTCGGGGGCAGTTTCATGATGGGGTCTCCGGATGACGGAGAGCGGCGGCATGCCGGCCGCGCCCTCCGTGAGATTGTCGTGGTGTGCGCTGTTACAGGTCCTGATGCCACCAGCCGCCGCCCAGTGCCTGGAACAGCGCCACGGTATCGGCCAGGCGCGCGGCTTGCGCCTGCAGCCGCGACTGGCTGGCCGTCAGCAGGTTCTGCTGTGCCAGCAGGACCTGCGGATAGCCCGCGATGCCGGCCTTCCATTGCGCCTGCGCGGCATCGAAGCTGCGCTGGGCCGCGCTCTCGGCGCGTGTGGCAGCTGCCAGCCCGTCGGCGTCGGCAGCAATGGCATGCAAGGTGTCGGCCACGTTCTGGAACGCGCCCAGCACCACACTGCGGTACTGCGCGCCGGCCTGATCCAGCCCGGCCTCGGCCGCGCGCTGCTGATGCTGCAGACTGCCGCCATGGAAGAGGGGCGTGGCCAGGTCCAGCCCCAAGGTCCAGAAGCCGGGTCCCGAGGTGAACAGTTTGGAGAACTCCTGCGCCGAGCTGCCGATGGTGCCGGTGATGTTGAAGCTGGGCAGCCGGTTCGCAATGGCCACGCCGACCTGAGCCGAGGCCGCCTGCAGTTGCGCCTGCGCGGCGCGCACGTCGGGGCGTTGCTGGACCAGCGTGGACGGCAGGCTCAGCGGCAGTTCGGCTGGCAAAGTCAGGGCCGACAGCGGCAGTTGCGGGCTGCCGCCTTCCCCGGGGAAGCGTCCCGCCAGCACGGCGATCTGGTCGCGCTGCTGGGCCAGTTGCTTGCGCAGGGCCGGCAAGGCCGCCTGGGCCTGCGCCAGCTGGCTTTCCTGGGCGGCCACGTCAGCCAGTCCCAGCGCCCCCAGCGCGCGTTGCTGGCGCACCAGTTCCAGCTGCCGTGCAGCCAGTGTGGCGGCCTGTTCAGCGGCCTGCAACTGCTCACGCAGCGCCGCTTCGTTGACCACGGCCAGCACCACATTGGAGACCAGCGTCAGGTAGGTGGCATTGCGCTGGAAGCGCTGCACCTCGGCCTGCGCCCGGCCCGCCTCGATCTGGCGGCGTGTTCCGCCGAAGATGTCCGGGGCATAGGCGATATTGAGCTGGGCGATGTGCAGGTTGTAGATGTAGCTGTTGTCGGCCAGCGGACTGGCCAGGGTATCGGCGACCTTCTGGCGCGTGGGCATGAAATGCAGGTCCACGCTGGGCCAGAGCCCGCCGCCCTGGGCTGCGGCGGACTCGCGCGCCGCGCGCAGGGCGGCCTGCGCCGCTTCCAGGTCGGCGTTGTGGGCCAGGGCCTGGTCGACCAGCGCATCCAGCGCCGGCGAGCCAAAGACCTTCCACCACTGCGCCTGCACATCCTGCCCGGCCACGAAATGCTGGCCATCGAGAGACGCTGTGGTTTCCACCTTCTCGGCGGTGTAGCTGCTGACCGTCGGAGCAGCGGGTTGTTTGAAGTCATGACCGACGGCGCAGCCGCCGAGGGTCAGCGCGAGCGCGGTGCTGCAGGCCAGGCAGGGCCAGCGCAGCAGGCGGGGAGTGACAGGAGTCAGGAACATGGTGAAGTCATCCTCATCGGGCGTTGGCAGGGTCATCGGAAGGCGCTTGCGCAGGCCGCGCCAGCTTCGATTCGACCAGGTAGTACAAGGCGGGCAGCAAGACCAGGGTCAGCAGGGTGGCACTCATCAGGCCGCCCACCACTACCGTGGCCAGCGGCCGCTGCACGTCGCTGCCCAGGCCGTGGGCAATGGCGGCCGGGACCAGGCCGAGCGCGGCAACCGTAGCGGTCACGAGCACTGGCCGCATGCGTTCGAGCGCAGCGCTGATGACGGCTTCGCGCAACGGCAGGCCGGACCGGGCAACCCAGCGATTCAGGTTCGACATCATGATGATGGCGTTGAGCACGGCCACCCCGAACAGGGCAATGAAGCCCACCGCCGAGGACACGTTGAGCGTCATGCCGCGCAGATGCAGCGCCACCAGTCCGCCCAGCGTGGCCAGCGGAACGCACAGCAGAATGAGCGCAGGCTGGCGCAGGTTCTTGAACTCGGCAAACAGCAGCACGAACATCAGGGCCAGCGCCATCGGCAGGATCAGCGCCAGGCGCGCCTGGGCGCGTTGCTGGTTCTCGAACTGGCCCCCCCAGGCGATCTGGTAGCGGCCGTGGTCGTACTGCACCTGCTGCGCGATGCGTGCCTTGGCGTCCTCCAGGAAGGAGGCCAGGTCGCGGCCGCGCAGGTTCAGGCGCACCGTCAGGTGGCGGCGGTTCATCTCGCGGGTGATGGTGGTCTCGCCATCTTCCATGCTGATGTGCGCCACCTGCGCCAGTGCGATGTGCGCGCCGTTGGCGGCCACCAGCGTCAGGTTGCCCAGCGCCTCGGGCGTGGAGCGGGCGCGGCCATTGAAGACGGCGGCCACGTTGTAGCTGCGTTCCTCGATGAAGACCTGGGTCACCGGACTGCCGCCGATGCCGGTCTGGATCAGCGCCATGATGTCGGCCACGTTGATGCCCAGCCGGGCGGCGGCAGCACGGTCCACATTCACGCGCACCTGGGGCAGGCGCGGCTCCTGGTCGATGACCACGTCGGCCGCGCCCGGCACGTCCTGCAGCACGCCTTGCACGGCCGTGGCCAGCACGCGCATCTCGCCGAAGTCGTTGCCGTAGATCTTGACGGCCAGGTCGCTGTGCGAGCCGGAAAGCTTGTCCAGCACGCCATCGATCATGGGCTGCGTGAAACCGACATCGATGCCGGCCAGCTTCTTGTAGCGCTCGGCCATGTGCGCGATCAGTTCCTGCTTGGTCCAGCCGGAAGCCCATTCGGAATAGGGATGCAGCGTCACCGCAGCCTCGATGTGGGAGGGCGTGAACGGATCGGTGCCATCGTCATTGCGGCCCACCTGGGTCACGATGTGCTCGACCTCGGGAAACTCGCGGGTCGCGGCACGCAGCCGGTCGGCCAGCTCGCTGGCCTTGTCCAGCGACACGCCCGGCGGCAATTGCACCTGCAGCCAGATCGAGCCCTCATCCAGATACGGCAGGAAGTCGCGCCCGATGGTCGCTCCCAGCACGCCGATGGCGGCCAGGGTCAGGGCGGTGGCGACCAGCACGAAGCGGGATTTGCCGACCAGTCGTCCCAGCACCTGGCGGTAACGCGGCTCCAGCCAGGCCAGCACCGGGTTATGGAAAATCTTCACCGGCTTGCGATAGGCCAGCCAGGACAGGCCGGGCGTCAGCAGCAAGGCCACCAGCAGCGCGCCCAGCAGGGCGAAGCCGACCGCAAAGGCCATCGGCGCGAACAGCTTGTACTCGATGCGCTGGAAGGCGAACAGGGGCAGGTAGGCAATGATGATGACCAGCATGCCGAAGAAGATCGGCCGCGCCAGCTGGCGCATCAGCTGCTGGATGTCGGCACCGGTAATCTCGCCTTGCGGACGTTCTTCGCGCAGGCGCAGCACGCTTTCTACCAGCACGATGGCACCATCGACCAGGATGCCGAAGTCAATCGCCCCCAGCGACAGCAGGTTGGCCGGGATCTTGAAATGATGCATCAGGATGAAGGCCGTCAGCAGCGACAGCGGAATGGTCATGGCCACGATGGCCGCTGCGCGCGCACTGCCCAGGAACAGCAGCAGCACCAGCGACACCAACAGCATGCCTTCCACCAGCGTCTTGCCGACCGTATGCACGGTGGCGTCCACCAGCTTGCTGCGGTCGATGTAGGGCACGATCTTCACGTCCTTGGGCAGGATGTGCTCGTTGAGGTCCTGCACGGCCGCATGGACGCCTTCCATCACGCGCGAGGGATTCTCGTTCTTCAGCAGCAGGGTGATGCCTTCGATGGCATCGGACTGGCCATCGATGCCCAGCACGCCATGGCGCTCCTGGTTGCCCAGCACCACCTGGCCCAGATCCTTGACCAGCACCGGCACGCCATTCTTTTGCGACACCACGATATTGCCCAGGTCGTCCAGGCTGCGGATGAGTCCGACGCCGCGAATGACCAGGCCCTGTTCGCCGCGTTTCATGATACTGCCGCCGGCATTGGCATTGTTGGCCGAGATGGCCTGGCTGATCAGGCTCAGCGAGGTGTTGTACTTGACCAGTTTGGCCGGATCCAGCTGCAGCATGAACTGCGTCGTGAGCCCGCCGAAATTGGACACATCCACCACGCCGGAGACTTGCTTCAAGCGCGGAATCACCTTCCAGAACTGCAGCTCGGAGAGTTCACGCAGGTCGCGCGTCTTCGATTGCAGGGTATAGCGGTAGATCTCGCCGATGGGCGAGGTCAGCGCATCCAGCCCCGGCTGCGCGCCATAGGGCAGGCTGACGGCAGCAATGCGCTCCTGCAGGCGCTGGCGCGACCAGTAGTCTTCGGCACCATCATTGAAGACCACCGTGATGAGCGAGAGGCCAAAGGTGCTCTCCGAGCGCATCACGTGCATGCCCGGCGTGCCCATGATCTGGCGCTCCAGCGGAATGGTGATCTGCTGTTCCACCTCTTCGGCGGCCAGGCCGTTGACCTGGGTGACCACCTGCGAGGTGACGTCGGCGATGTCGGGATAGGCTTCCAGCGGCAGCTGGTTCCAGCAATACCAGCCGTACAGGGCGGCCAGCAGGAACACCAGCTGGACGATGCCGCGGCGCTGGAAGCAGAGGTTGACGAGACGTTCAATCATTGAGCAGCACTCCATCCTGGGTGACGACGCGGTCGCCCGATGCCAGACCGGCGGTCACTTCGACCGCATCGCCGATCTGCGCGCCGAGGCTGACCTTGCGGGCGGCGAATTTCCACGGGGCCACTTCCACGAAGACGCGATTGGCAAAGCCGCTTTGCACCACCGCCGTCATGGGCACCAGCAGACCGGGCCGGGCCGGCTCGTGCAGGGTGGCCTGGGCGAACATGCCCGGCTTGAGCCGTTCATCGGGATTGGCGGCGCGCATGCGGACCTTCACGGTCCGGGTATCCGGGTCCAGTACCTGGGCCACCGATTGCACCCTCGATGGCAGCACCTGGCCGGGATAGGCGTCCAGCGTCAGATCGGCATCCTGGCCGGGGCGCAGGCGCGCCAGGTCCTTCTCCTGGGCGCTGGCGGTGACGTAGACGGAGGACAGATCGGCCACCGTCATCACCGAGGCCGTGGCGTCGTTCCAGAAGCTGCCGGCGGCGGCGTTGAGTTCGATCACGTGGCCAGTCACGGGCGAGCGCACCGCCAGCCGCGCGGCACCGCTGCTGCTGGCTGTGCCGCCGAGTGCGGCCACGCGCGCCTGGGCGCGGGCGGCTTCGCTGTCGGCCTGCTCATAGTCGCTCTGCGCCTGTTCCAGGTCGCGCCGCGCGGAAATGTTGGCCTGGTCCAGGCTGCGCTGGCGTTCCAGATTGCGTCGTGCAAGCTGCACCGCTGCCTGCGCCTTGCGCGCATCGCTGACGGCCTGGCCCAGGTCGGAGGAATCGATTTCGAACAAGACTTCGCCGGCCTTGACCGCATCGCCCAGGCGCTTGTGCAGCAGCACGATGCGCCCGGTCGTCGGGGGCAGGATCCTGGCCAGTTTGGCCGGATCAGCCTCCACCACGGCCGGCAGGCTGAAGGGGATGGCCATCGGACGGGCCTCGATGGTGGCGGTTTTGAGGGTACTGCGCAGCGCCGAGCCCGCAGGAACGACGATGGCCTCGCCTTCGTGGGTCAGCGTGGGACTGACGGCCGGATTCGGCTTGAGCTCGCCGGCCATGAGCGGCAGGGTGCCGCGTACGGCGATGACAAGCAAAGCGGCTGCGCCGAGCAGGGCGAGGACGCCACTGCGCGTGGAGATTCTGGTTTTCATGGTGGCACCGTGGACTGTGCGGTTGGGGGGAGGGACGGGTGTCCGCGTGGCGAAGTCGCCGCTGTGTCTTGCAGCCGCGCCGCCGGGCCGTCGCCGTGGGCCGCGCTGCAGAAAACGTCGCTATGATAGGGGGCCTGGTTTCCGGGGTTTCTGAATGTTTCTTCAGGAAACGGGCCGCCAGCCCATGGTTTAATCCCGATCTCGATGACGCACGTGAATGGAATGGTATGCAACTCCTGTTGGTGGAAGACGACATGAAAGCCGCGCGACTGCTGGCCCAGGGCTTGCAGGAAGAAGGTTTCGCGGTGACGGTGGCGCACAGTGCGGAAGAGGCGCTGGCGCTGCTGGATCGTCCCTTCGACGTGGCCATCTTCGACCGCATGCTGCCCGGCATCGACGGTCTGGCGCTGTGCCGGCGCGTGCGCCAGTCGCAGGTGCTGTGGCCCATCCTCATGCTGACCGCGCGCGATGCACTGGGCGAGAAGGTCGAGGGCCTGCATGCCGGGGTTGACGATTACCTGGCCAAGCCCTTCGCCTTCGAGGAATTGCTGGCCCGCCTGCATGCCTTGCTGCGCCGTCCGCGCCAGCTGCAGGTCCTGCATCTGCAGCTGGCCGATCTGCGCATCGACCTGCTGGCGCATGAGGTGATGCGCGACGGCCAGCGGCTGGACCTGACGCAGAAGGAATACGCCGTACTGGTGCTGCTGGTGCGCAACAGCGGCCAGGTGGTCAGCCGCCAGCAACTGGCGGAAGAAGTCTGGCATGCCGACCTGATCGCCATCGACAACCTGATGGACGTCCACATCAAGAACCTGCGCCGCAAGATCGAAGCCGATGGCCGGCCGGCGCTGATCGAAACCTTGCGCGGGCAGGGCTTTCGCATGCGCGGTGACGGCGCGCCATGAGCATGGGTTTTCGCAAACGGCTGCTGCTGGTGCATATGCTGGCCGTAGTGCTGATCGTGACGTGTGCGGCGGCAGCGGGCTGGTGGCTGCTCTCGCAATCCGTGCTGGGCCAGCTCGATGCGGCGCTGCTGGCATTGGGCGAGACCGAGGCGGGTCTGCTGGCGGAAGGTGCGCCCGATGCCATCCACGTCCACGAACCGCGCCCCGGTACGGCGCCGCCTTCGCTGGTGCGGCTGGACCGGCTGGTACAGATCATCGATGCCGATGGCAAGGTGCTCGCGCGCAGCAACAACCTGGGTGCGGGAACCCTGCCGGTCTCGGCCGGCCTGCTCAAGCGCCTGGAGGGCGGACAGACCGTCTTTGAAACCCTGCCCAAGGCCAGCGAAGAACCCTTGCGCATGGCGGCGGTCCCGGTCAAGCTGGGCGAGCGCCGGTTTGCGGTGCTGGTGGCCGGGTCGCTGGACGATGCGGACCATATCGTCGAATCAGCCGCCTTGCTGTTCGGCGGCCTGGCCGTGGCGCTGCTGCTGGCGCTGGCGGCGGCGGGGGCGATTCTCACCGGCCGCCTGTTCGGCACGGTCGAGCGCATCGCCGCGCAGGCGCGCCGCATCAGCGATGCCAGCCTGGGCGAGCGGCTCGCGCATCCGGGCAGCGATGACGAGATCGGGCATCTGGTGGACACCCTCAATTCCATGCTGGCACGGCTGCAGCGCGCCTTTGAACTGCAGCGCAACTTCACCGCCAATGCCGCCCATGAGATCCGCTCGCCGCTGTCGCGCCTGCGCACCGAGATCGAGCTGTCGCTGCGGCGGCCCCGTTCGGTGCAGGAGCAGGTCGCCACACTGCAATCCTGCCTGGAGGAAGTGGCCGGGCTGACCAGCATGGTCGAGGAGCTGCTGCAGCTGGCGCGCCTCGATGCCGGTCAGGAAAGCCGACAACCCGAGCGCATTGCGCTGGATGCGGTGATGCGCGAGGCCATCGCCAGATGGCAAGGCACGGCCGCTGCGCGCCGCATCCGGCTTGAGCTGCACGCACCGGAGGCGGTCCACGCCAGCGTGGGCGAGCGCGCTGCCTTGCTGGTGTTGAACAATCTGCTGGACAACGCCATCAAATTTTCCGCGCCCGATTCGGCGGTGGAGATCCGCGTGTTTGCCGAGGGGGGCGGGGCCACGCTGGAAGTGCTCGATCGCGGCCCCGGCATCGCCAGTGGCGACCAGCCGCAACTGTTCGAGCGCTTCTATCGCGGTCGCGCCTCGCAGCAGGGGCAGACCAGCGGCGCCGGACTGGGACTGGCCATCGTGCGTGCCGTGCTGGACGGCTATGGCGCCAGCATTACCCTGAGCAATCGCAGCGATGGCATGGGGGCAGCCTGCCGGCTGCACTTCCCGGATCGCGTGGCGGCACCTCAGTAACGCGCATCGGCCGGTTTCTTGTCCCGCGGCCAGTCCCTGGTCTTGGGTGCGAAGTCGGGACGCGGCTGATGCGTGAAGAACTCCGCCACATCCACCGCTTCCTGGTCCGACAGGCCGCCTTGGCCTAGCGGGAAACGGTCATGCAGGGCGATCGGCATGTTGCGTTTGACGAAGGCCGCAGCGGTGTAAGTGCGCGCCATGCCGGCACCGATGTTGAAGGACTGCGCGCCCCACAGCGCCGGGTAGACCCACTGGCCGGACGGGCTGCGGATGCCTTCGCCCTGCGCGCCATGGCAGGCGGCACACTGGGCGTGGTAGATGCGTTCGCCATTGACCGGATCGGGCTTGAGTTTCTGATCGATCTTGCCGATGCCGCGTCCCGGTACTTTTTCACCGGGCTGCGCGTCACGGCGCATCCACTCGATGTAGGCCAGCATGGCCTGCATGTCCTGCGATCCCGGCGGCAGTGGCTTGCCATTCATGGAGCGGGGGAAGCAGCCATTGATGCGATCTTCCAGCGTGATGACACGCCCGGCCCGTGCCGCATAAGTCGGGAAGGCGGCCGACACGCCCACATAGGGCGACCCGCCGCCGACGGTGCCCGCATTGAGATGGCAGCTGGCACAGTTCAGTCCGTTGCCGACGTGCTGCGGCAGCAGGCGTCCCGTCTCGATATTGAGGCGGGCACCAAGGATGAGCTGTGCGGCATTTTTTTCTTTCAGCATGTCAGCCAGGCGCGGCGCTTCGAAGCGCGGCCCCACCGTATTTGCCGGCTGCGCGCCCAGTTCGACACGCAGCCGTGCGACTTGGCGCTCACTGATATCCGCCTGTTGACGGCCGCCCCAGCTGGTCCGCGCAAAGTTGAGAATCTCGGCAATCTCGCCATCGCTCAACGCGGAAAACGCCGGCATGCTCATTGCCTTGGGCTGGGCATGGGTGCGCGCCGCCCGCCAACCGGTGAGCATGATGTGGATCAGCGAGGCGGGCTCATGGCTTTGCAGGGTCGGATTGCCCGCCAGCGGCGGGAACAGCCCCTGCACCCCGTTGCCGTCGCTACGATGACAGGTGGCACAGAACTGCACGTAACCCAGCCCGCCGCGCGAGAGGTAGAGGTCGGCCGGGATGGCGGCGACGACGGGTGCGGCGGTGGCCTGCGGCGGGCGCTGGCGCGCGGGCGAGGGCAGGCTGGCCAGATACGTGCCGATGGCCAGCAGATCCTCGTCGCTCATGTATTGCGTGCTGTGCTGGACCACGTCGACCATGTTGCCTGCCACCGTACCGAAGCGATTGCTGCCGGTGCGCAGCAGCCCGGCCACATCCGCGGGCTGCCAGCGGCCGCGAAGGTCGAGCGCGCGCCAATTCTCTACCGTCTCGCCGGAGAGGAACAGCGGGCCATTGCTGCCGGATTCACTCATGGTTTTTTCCTGCATGCCGATACCCCGCGGTGTATGGCAGGCCACACAGTCGCCCAGCCGGGCGACATAGCGGCCGCGCAGAATTTGCTCGCGGGTAGTGGCATCGAGCGCGTCGCTGAAGTCGGAAGGAAGATCGTCGCTCAGGTTGGCCGCGCTCGTCGGCATGGCGACGGCCGGTGCAGCACTGGCCAGCGGTGACCAGAGCATCAGCGTGGCGAGCAAGAGAAAAATCAGGGGAAGAAGGGGGCGGTGAAGTGTTGTCATGATGGGTCCGGATCGTTATTCCGAGAGTGAAACCTGCCCCATTTAAACCTTGCACTGTGACCACATCGATGCGCTGATCGGAAGCCGTTTGATCTTCCGCAAAGACCGCTGGCGCGGCCTCTGTCAGGTTTTTGATGGATTTCACAAACCGGCCTTTCACAACAAAAAACGCCACCCGAAATGTCCGGATGGCGTGGTCGACGAAGGCGGCGCAGCATTCGCTGCGCGGGTGGCAAATCCGCTTACTTGCGTGGCGAGCGCAAGGACATGCGCTGCAGGATGGGCATGCGATCAAACAACTGGTGCCACAGCGCACCCAACACATGCAGCCCGACCAGGAAATACACCGCATTGCCCATGAATTCATGCACTTCCTTGATGGGACCTCGCACGGCCATGTCCTTGGCCAGAATCACCGGCAGCGTCATGCCGAAGAACACCACATCACGGCCACCGGCCTGGGTGAACAGGATGCCGGTGATGGGCAGGCCGATCATCACGGCATACAGCAGCAGGTGCACGGCGCTCGCGCCCAGCTGCTGCAGGCGCGGCAGCGGCAGTTCGGGCGGCACGCCCAGCAGCTTGCGGGCGATCAGGCGCACCACGACGAAGATCAGGACCAGTTGACCGGCATGCATGTGCACCGTGCGCAGCAGGTCGCGCAGCGGGTCGCCCTTGGGGATGTCGTCGCGGTATTCGATGGTGGCCAGCGCCACCACGAACAGGATGAACATCAGCCAGTGCAGCGCGGCGTAGAGGGGGTGGTAGCGGGTGCCTTGCCCGAGGGCATTATTGGTTTTGTTCATCTGGGTTCCCATTGGAAAAATGAGCCTGCATGGTAAGTCAGGAAACTTAGTTCAGCATTAGCCTGGCGCAAGAAACTGCTGACCAAACCTGACTCAGTCCTGGCCCGGCGCAGGAATGTCGAGGATCACGCGCAATCCGGTCTGTGATTTCTCATCCGTTGCCGCCAGCTCGATCATGATATCCAGCCGCGCTGCCACCGACTGCACGATGGCCAGCCCCAGGCCAGCACCGGGAGCGGCTGCGGGATCGAGTCGATGGAAGGGCTGGAACACGCGCTCACGCTCGCTGGCCGGAATGCCGGGACCATTGTCGGTGATCTCAAGACGCACGCGACCCGGCGGTGTCTGAGCCGCTGCGGCCAGCGCCAGGCTGATGCAGCCACCCGGCGGCGTATAGCGGATCGCGTTGTCGATCAGGTTGCCCAGCAGCAAGCCGAGTTCTACCGGATTGCTGTCCACCTCGGCCGTCAGCGGTCCGTCCACGCCAAGGTCGATGTCCTTTTGCTGAGCCAGCGGCAGCAGGTTCTCCAGCACCGGCCGCACGGCCTCGCGCAGCAGCAGCCGTGTGCGAGCCGAGGATGCCGTTTGATTCTGGGCGCGGGCCAGGGCGAGCAATTGGGTGACCAGCATGCGCGCGCGCTCCAGTCCTTGTTCCAGACGCTGCAAGCGTGTGCGGGCGGTATCGGAAAGCTCGCTCTGCTGCAGTCCTTCTGCCTGCAGCGAGAGTGCGGCCAAGGGCGTGCGCAATTCGTGCGCGGCATCGGCCACGAAGCGGCGCTGTGCCGTCATCGCGCCTTGTACACGCGCCAGCAGGCGATTGATGGCGTCGACGAAGGGGCTGATTTCAAGGGGCAGGCCTTGGGTGGCCAAGGGATCGAGCTGGTCATCGCGCCGCTGGTCGATCTCGCGGCGCAGTTGTGCCAGCGGCGCGAACAGCGTGCGCATGATATGCCGGAGTGCCAGCAGCAGCACCGGTACCAGAAGCAGGACGGGAATCACTGCGCGCCAGGCGCTGCGCGAAGCAATGCCATCGCGCACATCGGTCTCCTGCGCCAGCGCGATGCGGCGGCCGGAAGCAAGCGGCTGGACATAGACGCGGAAATTCTCATGAAACATGACGGCCGTCTGGAAACCGTCCTGCAAGCCTGCCGGCAGCGGCAAGGCGGTAGCAGCCGGCAGGCTCTGGCCTGGCTCGGGGAGCCATTGCACGCTGATGCGCGATTCATGATCGGCCCCGGGATAGCTGCCCTCCGCCCCATCCGCGGGCAGGGTACCGCCGAGGCGGGCGATGAGTGTGCCGACCTGCAGCAACAGGTCGTCCTGCTGCCGGATCGAATCGCGATAGGCGCTGAGGAAGCCGAAGACGCCGGCACCCAGGGCCACCAGCAGAATGGCCAGCGTCAGCGCCAGCGACAGCCGTGCTTGCAGGGAGCGTTGCAGGGGTGTCATGACGCGCTTGCTCCGCGCGCGACCATCCAGCCCATGCCACGCACATTCCTGATGGCCGTACGATCCAGTTTCTTACGCAATGCATGGATCAGGAATTCGACCGCATTGCTTTCCACTTCCTCGCCCCAGCCATAAATCCGTTCTTCCAGTTCGCTGCGCGACAGGATCGCGCCAGGGCGATGCATGAGTGCCTGCAGCAGGGCGAATTCGCGGGCCGACAGCGTCACCGGCGCCTGGCCTTGCCAGCGGGCGGTCTTGTCGGCCAGATCCAGAGACAGTTCGCCATTGTCCAGCACCACCGTAGCCGCCCCCGACTTGCGCCGCATCACCGCGCGCAGGCGCGCCAGCAATTCGCCCATGGCAAAAGGCTTGAGGATGTAGTCGTCGGCACCGCTGTCGAGTCCGTCGATGCGGTCCTGCACGCCATCGCGGGCGGTCAGGATCAGGACTGGCGTGGTGGCGTGCCGGCGCATCTGGCGCAGTACCGACAAGCCATCAGCACCAGGCAGGCCCAGATCCAGCAGGACGGCGTCGTAGTCCTGCTGGTCCAGGGCGGCGTGCGCGGCGTTGCCGTCGCGCACCCAGTCCGCCGCGTAGCTGGCCTCCCGCAGGGCCGCGCGGACTTCCTCGCCGATCATGGCGTCATCTTCCACCAGCAGTATTCGCATCGCTTGCCATGCCTCCTTCAATGCATCCGGCCATCGGATGGTGCCAGAGTCTAAGGCAAAAGCGCGAGTGACTGCGTAAAAGTGAGCCAGGCCGCCGTCGGACAAGCCCTCCAGCTTGTATGGATCAAATCATGAATCGAGCCATACATGCTCGGCAAAGGAGTAGCCCATCATGCCGCCCAGCGGAATCGGCGAGAGGCCCTTGACCTTGCTGCTGTAGCCATCCAGCAGGGCGAGGAACATGGGGATGCCGATCCCGGCTTCCTCATGGATGATGGTTTGCATGTCTCCATACATCTGCTTGCGCTTGCCGACATCGATCTCGGCCCGCGCGGCCGTGAGCAGCTGGTCGAACTTCTCGCTCTTGAAGCGCGACTCGTTCCATGCCGCCTGTGACTGGAAGAACTGGGTGAGCAGCACGTCGGCACTGGGGCGCGGGTTGACGTTGCCGAAGCCGACCGGATTGCTGAGCCACTGGTTGGACCAGTAGCCTTCCGGTGGCATGCGCTTGAGTTCCAGGTCCAGTCCGACGCGCTGTGCGGTCTGCTGCAGCACCGTGGCGATGTCTACCGAATACATGGCCGCCGCCGAACAGACCAGCGGTATCTTGCCGGTCACGCCGGACTTCTGCAGGTGGTATTTGGCCTTGTCCAGATCCATCTGGCGCTGCGGCAGGCCGGCGAGGTAGAAGGGGTTGGTCGGATCGATCGGCTGGTCATTGCCCAGCACCGCATGGCCGCGCGCAATGTTCTTGCGCATGACCTCACGGTCCATCAGGTACTTCATGGCCAGCACGAAATCGGGGTTGCTGCCGGGGCCCACATCCTTGCGCAGGATCAGGTCGGTATAGGCCCCGGATGGCGTTTCCAGCACCGCAAAGCCGGCACTGCCCTTGACGCGCTCGATGGAGCGCGGATTGAGGTTGGCCACCAGATCGAGTCCGCCCGAGAGCAGGGCGTTGACGCGCGCATTCTCGTCGCCGATGCCGACGAACTCAATCTCGTCCAGGTAGGGCTTGCCGGGTTTCCAGTAATTGTCGTTGCGTACCACCACCGAGCGGATGCCGGGAGTGAATTCCTTGAGCTTGTAGGGACCGGTACCGATGCCGGCGCTGAAGTCGGTGGTCCCGGCCTTCACGATGTGGAAGTGGAAGGTGCCGACGATGACCGGCAGGTCGGCATTCGGCGCGGTCAGCGTGACGGTCACTTCATTGGGGCCGGTTTCCTTGACGCTCTCGATCTGGTCGGCCAGGGTCTTGGCCTTGGAGGCGGTGGCCGGATCCTTGTGGCGCATCAGCGAGAACACCACGTCGGCCGGCGTGAGCGCCTTGCCGTCGTGGAAGCTCACGCCCCGGCGCAGCTTGAACACCCACACCCTGGCATCCTTGCTGCTGAAGGACTCGGCCAGCGCCGGTTGCGGCGTGAGGCTGGCATCCAGCGAGGTCAGGCCGTTGTAGAGCATGGTGCCGCGCGAGTAATCGGTCTTGTTGGATTGCTTGGCGGGATCGAGCGTGTCGCTGACCGATGCCGTGTCGCCGCCCACGCGCAGCTTGCCGCCGCGGCGCGGGGTCTGGGCGTAGGCACTGGCGGCGCTGGTGGCAAGACCGCCCGCCAGCGTGGCTTGCATGCCCCCGGCCAGCAGCATTTTGAGAATGTCGCGCCGGCTGGCACCGCGCTTGAGGCAATCCATCAGGCCGGCGGTGTCGCTGGCGCTCAGGAGGTCGAGTTCGGTGTTGTCGTTGTGATCCATGGTGCAGCTCCCTGTGTGGTTGAGGCGTGAGAAGACCGGCGGGGCGATGGCGGCCCGCCTGGACTCGGATGCACTGATGCAAGCCGGCACGGCGCTGCGTGCCGGTGAATGCGGACTCTGCGGTCCGCTGTGAGGGTGAAGCTTATTGCCCCGCTTCTACCGCATCGGCCAGTTGCGCCAGCGTGTGGAAGTGGTAATCGGGGACGGTGTGCTCGGAGGCGATGGTGCCGCCCGAGCTGGACTTGCCGTGACGGCGCTCGATCCAGCAGGTGGTGATGCCCAGGCGCTTGGAGACGCCGATGTCGTGATACTGGCTTTGCGCCACATGCAGGTTGTCGGCCTGGCGATAGCCCCATGCGCCTTCGAAGCGGCCACGGGCGTAGGAGAAATATTGCGGGTCGGGTTTCTCGCAGAGGGCGTCGTCGCAGCTCAGCAGCAGGTCAAACGGTTCGCCAAGGGTGCGGGCGAAGTGTTGCAGGGCCCAGGTTTGCGCATTGGTCATGGTGACCAGCTTGTAATGCTTGCGCAGGCGTTGCAGCGCCTCGACCGAATCGGCAAAGGCCGGCCAGTCGGCCACCGAATCGCGCAGGCCGCGCGCCAGTTCCGGGGTGTCGGGCAGACCCAGCCCCGGGGCGATGACATGCCAGCAGCGCTCGAGGTCATCCGGATACCAGCCGGTATTGCCATCGCTGCGCGCGGCGCGATAGGCCGCGAGGAAATCTTCGTCCGTGATCTTGCTGCCGGGAGCGGCCTTGCGCAGGTAGGCGAGCATGCCGCCTTCGAAATCGATGAGAGTGCCGACGACGTCAAACGTGAGTACCTTGAAATCCTTCAGAGGCATGTCTTGCTCCAGAAAAAAGGGAATGACGATGAGAGTGGGGGACCTGGCCACGAATGGCTGCGCGGGGGCCAGTGGGTCCAGAATACGGGCGCGCGTGCCGGAGCTTGATGCAAAAAGGGACACTCAAACCGCACAGAATTTTTTTCTGGACGGCTGCTACAGCACGCTGTAGCAGCCGCTCCCGGCCTCTTCCGCAGGCCGGGAATCCGCGCCTGCGCGTTCTCATCACGAGGCCGCCAGCACGCCCCGTTCGATCTGGTCGCGCTCGATGGATTCGAACAGGGCCTTGAAATTGCCCTCGCCGAATCCGTCATCGCCCTTGCGCTGGATGAATTCGAAGAACACCGGTCCCAGCAAGGTCTTGGAGAAAATCTGCAGCAGCAGGCGGCGCTGTCCGCCTTCGCTGCTGCCATCGAGCAGGATGCCGCGCGACTGCAGTTCAGCCACCGGTTCGCCGTGGCCGGGCAGGCGGCCTTCCAGCATCTGGTAGTAGGTCGCGGGCGGGGCGGTCATCAGCGGCAGGCCGGCGGCCTTGAGCTGGTCCAGGGTGCCGATCAGGTCATCGGTGGACAGGGCAATGTGCTGGATGCCTTCGCCATTGAACTGCATCAGGAATTCCTCGATCTGGCCGGCGCCCTTGGAGGATTCCTCATTGAGCGGAATGCGGATCTTGCCATCGGGCGCGGTCATGGCCTTGGAGGTCAGGCCGGTATATTCGCCCTTGATGTCGAAATAGCGGATCTCGCGGAAGTTGAACAGCTTCTCGTAGAAGCCGGCCCAGTAGGCCATGCGGCCACGATAGACATTGTGGGTCAGGTGGTCGATTTCCTTGAGGCCGACGCCCTTGGGCTGGCGGTCCACCCCGTCGATGAAGGTGAAATCGATGTCGTAGATGGACTTGCCTTCCTCGAAGCGGTCGATCAGGTACAGCGGCGCACCGCCGATGCCCTTGATCGCCGGCAGGCGCAATTCCATCGGGCCGGTCGGCATCTCCACCGGTTGCGCGCCCAGCGACAGGGCGCGTGCGTAGGCGTGATGCGAATCCCTGACGCGGAAGGCCATGCCACAGGCACTGGGGCCGTGCTCGCTGGCGAAGTAGGACGCGGCGCTGCCGGGTTCGCTGTTGAGGATGAAATTGATGCTGCCCTGGCGATACAGGCTGACCGCCTTGGAGCGGTGGCTGGCGACCCTGGTGAATCCCATCATGGAAAACACCTGGTGCAGCACGGTCGGATCGGGGGCGGCGAATTCGACGAACTCGAAGCCCATCAATTGCATGGGATTGTCAAACAGGTCGGGCATGGTCTTCTCCTCGGGATGGGTCAGGATCAATGGCGGGCGGATGCGCAGGCTGCGCGAGACCTTCCGCAAGCGGCCAGCGGCCGCTGCGGTGAGTCAGTATGTCATCTGGAGGAGGCCGGATACTGGCGGCCTCCGGCATTCAGTGGCGGGTGTCGGACAGGAATTTCTGCGCGCGCGGATGCTGCGGGCGGTGGAAGAAATCCTCGGGCGTCGCGCGTTCCAGCACTTGGCCGGCATCGATGAACCAGACGCGGTCGGCCACTTCGCGGGCAAAGCCCATCTCGTGCGTCACGCAAACCATGGTCATGCCTTGCCGCGCCAGGTCCTTCATGACGGCCAGCACTTCGCCGACCATTTCCGGATCGAGCGCGCTGGTGGGTTCATCGAACAGGATCAGCGGCGGCTCCATGGCCAGCGTGCGGGCAATCGCCACACGCTGCTGCTGGCCACCGGAGAGTTCGGTCGGGAAAGCCTGTGCCTTGTGCGCCAGGCCGACCCGTTCCAGCAGGGCATGGGCACGCTCGCGCGCCTCGGCACGCGGCATGCCGCGCACGGTCGTGGGGGCCATCATGACGTTGTCCAGCACGCTGCGGTGAGGGAACAGGTTGAACTGCTGGAACACGAAGCCGATGCCGGCCCGCAGGGCATTGATGTCGCGCCCCGGCTGGTGCACATCCTGGCCGGCCACGCGGATGCTGCCGCGATCGATCTCTTCGAGACGATTGACGGTGCGGATCAGGGTCGACTTGCCGGACCCGGAAGGGCCGCACACCACCACCACTTCGCCGCTGGCGACGGTCTCGGAAATGCCCTTGAGCACGGGCGTGTTGCCATAGGATTTATGGACATTGATGAATTCAAGCATGGTCATTCCTCAGGCGGGGCGGCTGCGGCGGGTCCGGGCGATGCGCTGTTCGAGCGCGGCCACGGCACGGCTCAGGGCGAAGCACACCACGAAATACGTCATCGCCAGCAAGGCATACACTTCAAACGGTTTGGTCAGCAGCTGGCTGTTGACCTGGTAGGCGGCGTTGGTCAGTTCATCGACCCCGATCACGTAGGCCAGCGAGGTGTTCTTCACCACCACCACGAACTGGTTCATCATGCTCGGGATCATGTTGAACAGCGCCTGCGGCAGGATCACCTTGCGCAGCGTGGTCCAGTACCCCATGCCCAGCGTGCGCGGCGCTTCCGTCTGGCCGCGCGGCAGGGCCTGGATGCCGGCCTTGACGATCTCGCCCAGATAGGCGCTCTCGTAGATCACCAGCGCCACCAGCATCACCAGGCTGGCATTGATGCTCTTGCCGAACAGCATCGGCACGGCGAAATACGACCAGAACACCAGCAGCAGCAGCGGCAGGCCACGCACCGTGTTGGCGTACAGCCCGGCCAGACGCGACACAAGACGGATCGGCGAGGTGCGGCCGATGCCGACCAGCACCGCCAGCGGGAACGACAGCAGCAGGGCGGCGGCGGCCAGGATCAGGGTCATGGCCAGCCCGCCCAGCGGGCCATGCGGATACTCGCCGATCAGCAGGATCAGGCCATAGTCGTGCAGGATATCGAGCATGTCAGTTCCTCGCGCTGCTGAAGCGGCGGCTGGCGTAAGCGCCGGCCCCCATGATGAGCCACGACAGCAGCACATACACCACCGAGACCATCAGGAAGGCTTCGAAGGTGCGATAGGTTTCGTTCTCGATCTGGCGCGTGGCGTGCATCACGTCGGCCACGCCCACGGTCATGGCCAGGCTGGTGGCCTTGAACAGCGCCAGGGTCTGGTTCACCAGCGGCGGCAGCGCTGCACGCAGGGCCTGCGGCAGCAGGATGTGCTGCAGCGTCTGGCGATACGACATGCCCAGCGAACGGGCCGCCTCGACTTGGCCGCGCGGCAGTGAACGCAGGCCGCTGCGCAGGTCTTCGCTCATGTAAGCGGCGGCATAGAGCGTGAGCGCGATGCATGAAAAGAAGAACTCGCCGTCATGGTGGTTGATCCAGCGCTGCACCTCGCGCGGCAGCAGCTGCGGCACGCCGAAGTACCACACGAAGATCTGCACCAGGCCCGGCACATTGCGGTGGTACTCGACAAACAGGGCCACCAGGGCCTGCCCCAGCCGGCTGCTGGTACTGCGTACGGCAGTCAGCAGCGCGGCCAGCAGCATGGCCAGGATCCAGCTGGTCACGAACAGCTTCACCGTGACCCACAGACCGTGCGCAAGCAGGGTCTGGTAGTCCGGATTGGCCAGCAACAGGTCTTTCATGGGCTTCCCTCGATCCTCATTGCGGTGGCGTGAAGCTTATTGGGCGAAGGCCGAGATGGGCGTGAGCTTCTTCTCGCGGGCGAAGGCGAAGCGGGTGTTGGGGCCGTACCACTTGTTCCAGATGGCATCGATCTCGCCGGCCTTTTCCATGTCTTCCAGCGACTTGTTGACCGCCGCCAGCAGGGCCGGCTCATCCTTCTTCACGCCCAGCGCGGTCGGCTCCCAGGCCAGTGCATCGTTGACGTAGGTGGCCTGGCCCTTGGATTCGACCAGATAGCGCAGACCGGCGGTCTCGGAGGTGGAGAAACCGTCAACCTTGTCCTGCATGAAGGCCAGGAAGGCGGAAGGACCGTCCTGATAGGTCACGATCTCGGTCTTGGGCAGGCCACGACGCGCGTAGATTTCGGTAGTGGCACTCTTGACCGCGCTCACGCGCAGGCCGGCCAGCTTGGCGAAGCTGTCGATATTGGCGGATTTCTTCACCATCACGCGGATCGGCACCTGGTAGTGGGCCGAGCTGAAGGCGACCTGCTGTGCACGTTCCTTCGTATAGCCCAGCGCCGCCGAGACCACGTCCACCCGGCCCACGCTCAGTTCAGGGATGCGCTGTTCGATGGACAAGCCCTTGTGTTCCATCTTGAGCCCCATGTGCTGGGCCAGGGCCTTGCACATGTCCACGTCGAAGCCGACGATCTGGCGCGTCTGCGGATCCTGGTAGCCCAGCGGTTCGGTACTGGTCAGAGTGCCGCAGACCAGGGTGCCGCGCGCCTTCATGTCGGCCAACTGGTCGGCATGGGCGGCGGGTGTGGCCGCGATACAGGCGGCCGTGACGGAGAGGGCGAACAGGGTCTTGCGCAAAGTGGAGTGGGTGGTCATGGTGAGGCTCCTCGTTTTTTGTGGTGGGGTGGACAAAAAGGCGTTGCAAGTCTTGCGATCAGGATCCGCCCGTGTGCTGCGTGGCGGCATGCAAATCCCGTGCCGTGGAGAAATGTGCGGCCAGACTGGTTCGCTCGCCGGCGGCCAGCGCCGCGCGCAGTTCGGCCAGCGAGGCGCTGAAACGATCGATCTCGGCCAGCAGCGGTGCCGCATTATGCACGGCAATGTCGGCCCACAGGGCAGGATCGGACGATCCCAGGCGCGTAAAGCCGGTAAACCCGCTACCGCGATAGGCCAGCCACTGCCGCGCCTGCGGCTGTTGCGCCAGGCCGTGCAGGTAGGCATAGCTCAGGAGCTGCGGCAGATGGCTCAGGCTGGCATAGATGGCATCGTGCTCCCCGGCGGCCACGCACGCGGTACGAGCACCCAGCCGCTGCCAGAATTCCTCCACGCGGGCCAGTGCGGCCGGGGGCGTGGCGGCGTCCGGGGTGAGGATGCACAGCTTGTCCTGCAGCAGATCGGCGTCGGCCGAGATCCAGCCATGGGTGGCCTTGCCGGCAATCGGGTGACAAGGGATGAAGCGCGCCAGGGCGTCGCTGCTGCCGTCCTGCTGCAGTGCTTGCAAGACCGGGCTTTTGACGCTGGCAACGTCGATGCCCAGCGCGCCGCCGTAGGCAATGTCGCGCCGATGCACCCGCAGGTAATCCAGCAATACGCCGACCGGCTGGCACAGGATCACCAGGTCATGATCGCGGAAAAAATGCTCGGGACTGGCGGCGGCCAGATCCGCATAGCCCTCCTCGCAGACCCGTGCGGCCATGGCGCGATCGATGTCGAACACCGTGATGCTGCCCCGGTAGCCGCTGGCCCGCAGGGCCTTGAGGATGGAGCCGCCAATGAGCCCGACCCCGCACAGGGCGATGCGTTCGAAGGGAAGGGACTGGCGTGTGGATGAGGTCTGCATGGCGCAAAGTATCAGATGGACAAGCCATAATCGCCAATGCCAAAATATTCAGCTTCTATAACATCAGGTTAGACCCATGAATTTACGCCAGATCGAAGTGTTTCGCGCGGTGATGCGGGCCGGGACCTTGTCCGGCGCAGCCGACGTGCTGCATGTGTCGCAGCCGGCGGTAAGCCGTCTGATTCGCTATCTGGAGGCCAAGCTGCAGGTGGCGCTGTTCGAGCGCAGCGGCGGCCGCCTGCATGCCACGCCCGAAGCCATGGCGCTGATGCGCGAGATCGACAGCGCCTGGCGCAGCATCGACCGCGTCAAGATGGTGGCCGAGCAGCTGCGTTATGGGGTCTCCGATACGCTGCGTATCTGCACCAATCTCAGTCCGGCGCTGGACCTGGTCCCGCGCGCGGTGGCCGAACTCAAGCGCCGCATGCCGGGCCTGCACATTGCCATGGAAATCGCCACCCAGACCCAGATCACCGAGTAGTTGCTGACCGGTGAATGCGATATCGGCGTGGCCGCCTTCGTGCAGCACCAGCATCCGGCGTTGACGCATCACCTGATCGGCGAAGGCAACGTGCTGTGCGTGATGGCGGCGGACCATCCGCTGGCCACGCGGGCGCGCCTGAAACTGGAAGACATCCACGCCTACGACGTCATTTCCTTCGGAACCGAAACCGCGCATGGCAAAGTGGTGGAGGGCTTGCTGGGCAGCCGCGAGGGCGCGCGCAAGGCGGCGGTGGACGTGCGTTACGCGTATATCGCCTGCAGTGTGGCGGCGCATGGCTGGGGCATTGCGCTGGTGGACGACCTGACGGTGGCTGGTTTCAAGGATGCCCGGCTGGTGGCGGTGCCGCTGGCACGTCCGGTGCGCTATAGCGCCTATGCCATGGCCAGCGCCGAGCGCCCGCCCTCAGCCGGCGGGCGCGAGATGGTGAGTCTGTTGCAGGCGTACTGGAAAGAGGCTTGCCAAGCGGCGACCTTAGTCATGGCAACAACGGGGGCAGGGATGGAACTCCGGAAGAAGCGGCAGAGGATGCCACGAGAAGAAAGCAGATGAGTCCCCCCCCCGAGCTGCCGACGCCGCGCTATGCGGGCCGATCTTTTCTCCCCCCTCCAGGGTGACTCATCTACCAGCGGCATTCTAACGGGGCTTGCCGGGAATGAAACTAGTCCATTTGGACTGGTCAGGGCACGCACATTACGTTCCGGAGCGCGCGGCGCAGAGCATGGAAGCGTTCAACGGCCGGCATCGATGCAGGTCCCCAGCAGCTGAAGATCGGTACGGCTTACCCCGCACTCCGCGAAGAGCCTGCGCCAGCCCGCAACACAAGATCGCACCTCCTCGATGATCGTCCGCGCTTCTTTCGGCGTGAGAAGGAAACGGCGGGATTGCGACAGGGCGTTGATGGTCGTGCTGGCAGCACCATGGTCCCCCACGCCGATGGATTGCGGCAGATAGGCGGCATCCAGATGCGGAAGCAGGTCGAAGGCGGGAGAGAGTCGATAGCGGCCACGCGTATCACGCAGCAGAGCATGATTGCGCATGTGGTCATCAACATTCCCGATCAGGATGTTGAAGACCATCCGGCGGAACAAGGCGTGAGCGTCCCGCACGGCATAATCGTCCAGCGGACGCAGGGCTTCGGCGATACCGGCATAGGAGTAACGGGTTCGAAGGAGCCCGGGGTTTACCTGGTCGATGTCGATGAGGCTGTTGGCGCTGAGATAATGAAGACGGCGTCCATCGTCCGTGCGGTCGAATCGGGTCAGCAGAAGCAGAGAACGGCTCCCCAATGTCACGAGTTCAAAGTCGGGTACGTCGATGCCGGCCTGGTGCGCCAGACGCAGTGTGGCGTATTCAACCGTCGGAACGTCGAATCGATCGTCGAGGCGGCTGAACTTGGCGATGGCCTCCCGGCCTTCATGCAGCACCACGGTCTTTGGCCGGACACCGCCAAGGCTGGCACCGGGAAAGAACAGGCGCAGTGCTTCCTCATCCAATTCGCTATCCGGGTCACCCGTCAGGGCCTCGATCGCATGGGTCTGCCGCTCGTCCAGTCTCGACAACGGCTCGGGCCGGTTACCGGGCACGGGTACCACCGAATGGTGTTCGGAGAATCCCAGGCAGCCCGATCCGAAATGCCAGCAGTGGATGAACCAGTCTACCGGCGTCTCGGGCTGTGGGCGGCCGTACTGGCGATGGATGCTGGCGGTCAGGCGCACACCCCAGGCGTTTGGTCCGGCATCGGAGAGCACGCCGAAGGAGCCATCACGGCGTCGGCGCACTGTATGCAAGTCAGTCTGGAGCGGTAAGTGAACCGGGTCGAGCGAGAACGCGTCAGGGTGTGCAACGTAGTGCTTGCCGTAGCCCAGCCTGCCGTCGCCGTTGGCGTCGAGCGCGAAACCGGCCACCGGGCGGGGCGCGTCCGGATTGGAGCAATCGAAGACAGTGCAGGCTGTTTGCCGCATGTCAGAAGTCCTGATCGACTATTGGCGACGGCGCATCGCGCAAGTGCCGCGGAGTTTCCGGGCGGTTGACCAGCAATTCGACATCCGATAGCTCTTGCAAGGCTTCCAGTACGGCGAGGAAGCCGCCAATGGAAACGCCCGGGTCACCCAACTCCAGTCTGCCCAAGGTCGAGCGGTGGATGCGGGTGATCTGTTCCAATTGCGACAGCGACAATTTGCGCGCTTTGCGCGCGCGCCGGATTCGCAGTCCAAGCTGGGTCAGCGTGTCGTGTACTGTCGCAGTAAGGAAATCCGAGTTATGGCGCATAAATGCATCATGTAGAGAATAATGATGCACTTATACATCATTAAAACATCCATCGCAACGCAGCGTACCTTTCCCACCGTTGTCAAACTTCATATCCGCCGCTAAAATGAGAATTATTATTATTTAGAGACTGCCGGCTCCCTCATGCCCGTCCCGCACTCCGCCGACGCCCAGCGCATCGACTCGCTCTACCGCGAGCATCATGGCTGGCTGCAGCAGTGGCTGCGACGCAAGCTGGGCAGCAGCAGCGATGCGGCCGACCTGGCCCAGGATACCTTCCTGCGGGTGCTGGGCAAGCCGCAAGCGCTGGCTGAAGTACGCGAACCGCGCTCCTGGCTGACCCGCATCGCGCAGGGCCTGGTGGTGGACAAGGTCCGGCGCGACGAGGTCGAACGCGCCTGCCTGGAGGCCATCGCCCATCTGCCGGAACCGGAAGTGATCTCGCCCGAGGCCAGGATGCTGTTGGTGGAGGCGCTGGCCACCATCGACGCCATGCTGGAAGGCCTGGGAGCCAAGCCGCGCGAGGCTTTCCTGATGTCCCGGCTGGACGACCTGGGCTATGCCGAGATTGCCCAACGCATGGGCGTCTCGCTGAGCAGCGTCGAAAAATACATGGCGGCCGCCATCCGCCATTGCTACCTGATGCGGCAAGCCTGGCAAGCCAGCTGAAGCGCATCCTTTCACGCTGATGTCCGCCAATCCAATGCCTTCGGCCCCACCTGATCCGGTCCTGGAACAAGCCATCGCCTGGCTGGTTCAGCTGCGGGCGCAGCCCTCCGGTGTGGCGCCGGATCCCGCCTTGCAGGCCCGCATCGATGCCTGGCGCGCGGCAGATGGCCGTCATGAAAGCGTGTGGTCCGAGCTGATGGCCTCAGAAGCCCAATTTCAGCGGCTGGTGGCCTTGCCGGTCGCCCCTGCGCAATGGCAGCAGCCGCTCTCGGCGCTGAACCGCTCGCGCAGCCGCCGCCAGTCGCGCCGTCGCTGGCTGGGCGGGGTGGCGCTGAGCCTTGGCAGCGTAGCCCTGGCCAGCCTGGCCGCACGCCAGGCCGGGCTGTTCGATAGCCTCGCCGGCCAGCGCTACGCCACCGGGACCGGCGACCAGCGCCGCGTGACCCTGGGCGACGGCACGCAGCTGGCCCTCAATACCGCGACGGCCGTGCGCCTGCAGTTCGATGCGGAGCAGCGCCTGATCGCGCTGGAACACGGCGAAATCTTCATCAATACCGGGCGCGATGCACTCTCGCCCCGCCATCGCCCCTTCCTGGTCCAGACCGCCCAGGCCCGCCTGCAGGCGCTGGGCACGCGCTTCGCCGTGCGCCAGCAAGAGGGCGTGACCCGCCTGAGCGTGCTGGAAGGGCGGGTGGCCGTGGACACGGGGCAGGGCACGCGCACCGTGATGGTCCCCGGCGAAACGGTGGAGATCGATACGCGCGGCGAGCTGCGGCGGCAGGCCATTCCGGCGGCCGCCATGGACCCCACGGCCTGGCTCGATGGCACGCTGGTGGCGCACGACATGCGCCTGGGTGATGTGGTCGCCGAGATGGCACGCTATCGCCACGGGTGGCTGGTCTGCGAGGACAGTGTGGCATCGCTGAAGGTGTCGGGCGTGTTCCAGCTGCGCGATGGCGATGCAGCGCTGGAATCGCTGGCGCAAGCGCTGCCGGTGCGCATCGAACAGCGTACCCGCTTCTGGGTCCGGGTGACGGCGCTAAACAGCCGATAAGAATTTTCTGGCAGGGATTGCGGGTTTTGGGGGCCTGCTTCGGCATACCTCATGAAACCAGTGAATGTTCTTGTCATTTTCCATGCCCGCCTTCATCCCGCCGCGACTGCACGCTGACCGTCTGCGCCGCCCCTGCCTCGTGCTCGGGCTGCTGCTGGCCTGTGCCGTGCCGGGCTTCGGCGGATTCGCCTGGGCGCAGGAGGCGAGGGCAGTGCATCGCCATTACCAGCTCGCTGCCGGACCGCTGGACGAAACCCTGAACCGGTTCGCGCGTCTGGCTGGCATCACGCTCTCCTATGCGCCGGACATGGTGCAGGGCCGAACTGCCCCCGCCCTCGACGCCGATCTGGCGGTGGAAGATGCCCTCGCGCAGCTGCTGGCCGGATCCGGCCTGCGGGCCGTGCGCACCCCGGGCGGCGGCTATGGCCTGCAATGGCAGGGGCCGGCGCGCTCCGGCAATGACCTCATCCCCGAGCAGGGCCAGCGCCTGAAACAGGTCGTCATCATCGGCCGTCCCGACCCTCTGGCGATGCACGAGGGGCAGCCAGACTACGCCGCCACCCACGGCCAGACTGCAACCCGCACCGCCACACCGCTGCTGGAGATCCCGCAATCGCTCTCGGTCGTCACGCGTGAGGAAATGGACGCACGCGGAGCCGCCAGCGTCATGGACGCGCTGCGCTATCTGCCGGGGGCCAACACCCAGACCCATGGTGTGGACCCACGCGGCTACGACTACTTCAACCTGCGCGGCTTCATCAATGCGCAGAACACCAGCAACTACCTCAATGGCCTGCGCCAGCTGGTGGCGGGCTTCGGCATGTTCCGCACCGAAGCCTATGGACTGGAGCGGGTCGAAGTGCTGCGCGGTGCGGCCTCGGCCACCATTGGCCAAGCCGATCCGGGCGGGGTGGTCAACCGCATCAGCAAACTGGCCGGCGCGGAGTCGCCCGATGAACTGGTGCTGTCGGCGGGAACATTCAACACGCGCCAGCTGGCCGCTGACCTCAGCGGCACGCTGGCTGAGGATGGGCAGGCGCAGGCGCGCCTCGTGGCGCTGGTGCGTGATAGCGATACCCAGTTCCGTTACGGCAATGGCCGCGCCGTGGAGAACGACCGCCTGTATCTGGCCCCCTCGCTCAAGCTGCGCCTGGGCCGCGACACCAGCCTCATCTTGCTGGCCGACTACCTCAAGGACCGCAACGGCAGCAGCCGCTGGACCGCCGTCAATGCCGACGGCAGCCTCACCCACACGCTGGTGGGCGATCCCGGCATCGACCGCCAGCGCGGCGAGCAATGGTCGCTGGGCTGGCAGCTGGCGCATCGCCTGAATGAAAACTGGCAGTTGCTGCAGGATTTTCGCCAGGCCGGCTTGCGGTCGCAGTATTCGGTCCTCAATCCGGTCAGCCTCAGTGGCAGCGTGCTCACCCGCATGGCGGCACGCTACGACACGCAACTGCAAAGCAGCCAGCTCGATACGCGCCTGCAGGGCCAGTTGCAGCAGGGTGACGCTGAACACACCGTGGTGCTGGGCCTGGACCTGACTCGCCTGCATCAGGACGAGCAGCGTTATCGCGGCAGCGCACCCAGTCTGGACCTGGACGCACCGGTGTATGGCGTGCCCATCGCCATGGCCTCGCAACTGGTCGCGCGCTTGCAGGAGGACATGCAGCAGACCGGGCTCTACGTGCAGGACCAGATTCGTGACGGCTCACTGGTCTGGACGCTGGGCAGCCGCTACGACCGCGTCACCGACACCACCCGCAACCTGAGCAACGCAGTGCGCACTGACACGCGGGCCCATGCGCTCAGTCATCGCGCCGGTGTGTCGTTGAAGCTGCTGCCGTCGCTGGTGCCGTATCTGAGCGTGAGCACGTCCTTCCTGCCGCAGCCTGGGCAGGATGTGGCGGGCCGGCCGTTCTCCCCCAGCCACGGACGTCAGATCGAAGCCGGCATCAAGTTCCAGCCCGAGGCGGGGCGGGCGCTCTACACCGCTGCGCTGTTCCAGACCACCAAGGATCACGTCCTCACCAGCGATCCGCAGAACGCCAATTTCTCGATCGACCAGAGCCAGGTACGCTCGCGCGGCCTGGAACTGGAAGCGCGCGGTGCGCTGTCACCTGGACTGAACCTGCTGGCGGCCTACACCTGGACGCAGGCCATCAATACGGCCCATGCCGATCCGGCGTTGGTCGGCAAGACGCCGATGCTGGTGCCGCGCCATGCCGCCAGCCTGTGGCTGGACTACACGCCGGGCGAGGACTTGCCCGGCCTGGGCATGGGTGCCGGCGCGCGCTATACGGGGGCCAGTTACGCCAATGCCGACAACAGCGTGCGCAACGCCGCCACGGTGCTGCTCGACGCGATGTTGCGCCTGGACCAGGGCCATTGGCGCTATGCCCTCAACGTCAGCAACCTGGCCAATCGCCGCAGCACTTCCTGCCTGGCCGAACCGACGCTGACCTGTTTCTGGGCCGAGGAGCGCACCGCCGTGCTCAGCGCCCGCTATCGCTGGTAGCACTTCACGAGGAGACCCGGACGCATGCATCACGCCACCGCACCCACCGGCCTGCAACAGCACTTCATCGGCCAGCGCCAGCGACTGCGCGAGGCCGCCCAGCGCATCCTGGGATGTCCGCATCGTGCCGATGATGTCGTGCAGGATGCCTACCTCAAGATCGGCGAAGTGCAGGAACAGGAAAGCTGCGCCATCCGCCAGCCCCAGGCCTACCTGATGCGCATCGTGCGCAACCTGGCCATTGATCGTCATCGCCGCTGCCGCTTTGAGAGCGATGTCTTTGCCGAGGAAGAAGCCGGCGAAGACATCCACGAAGAAGCGCAGGGTCCCGAGGCCATCGCCATTGGCCGCCAGACCCTGGCACTGGTGAGCCAGGCGCTGGACGGCTTGCCTGCCCGTACCCGGCGGGCCTTCGAACTGTATCGCCTGACCGGACTGAGCCAGCGCGAGATCGCAGCCGAACTGGGCATCTCGGTCACGCTGGTCAACTTCCTGATCCGCGATGCCCAGGCAAGCTGCCGCCAGTGCCTCGCCCTGACACCGCCGCCCTGACCGGACGTGGAGCGCGCGCCGCGCGTTTCTTCCACCAGATGACGATGCCGGTCACGGTGAGCACGCTCACCAGCACGCCCAGCACGGCCAGGAAGATACGCCATGGCAGGCCGAACACCTGGCCCATGTGCAGTGCGCCGATCCAGTTGCTGAAGGTATTGCCGCTGCGGTCGCCCTGCGGCAGCCAGTGGCCACGGATATCGCCGGTGGCGGGGTCGATCAGCAAGCCGGTATTGCCGGCGTCGCTGCGGATGTCTGCATTGCTGTGGACCATGTATGCATACAAGCCCCTGCGACGGTCCATACTCAGTTTTTCTTCGAAGTCGATGCTCAGGCCACGTTCCTGCGCGAAGCGCGCCATGGCCGCACGTGCCATGGCATGGGCCTGCGGCCATTCCAGCGGCGGCTGCGCCAGCGGCCTGGCCAGTGGCGGGCGGCCGCGCCAGCTGGTATCGAAGGGCAGGATCTGCGACATCACCGGCAGATAGATCTGGTCGCGCAGGTTGAACATCACGCTGGACCATGCGATCAGCAACAACATCACCCATAGCCACAGGCCGCAGGCACGATGCAGATCGAGATTGACGCGATAGAAACCGGCCTGCCACTTGATGAGCCAGGCCGGTTTCCATTTCACCAGGAAGGGCCGCGCGCGCGGCCAGGTGAGGATCATGCCGACGAAGCAGTCGAGGGTCCACAGCAGCGCCACGATGCCCATCAACAGTGCGCCCGGCACGCGCGGCAGGGCCATCGAATGATGCACCTTGAACAGGAAGGGCATCAGTTGCGCGGGCCGCAGGCTGATCGCGTTGCGGTCCCGCACGCCCTGGATGTTGCCATCGTAGGGATTGGCGAAGACTTCGTCATAACTGAGCCGATAGGGCTTGCCGCTGGCCGGATCCAGCGCCGGTTCCGCGATGAAGCGAACCGTGCGTCCCGGTTGCGGATGCAGGATCAACTGGTTCACCTGTGCCTGCGGTCCCAGCGCCCGTTCCACCCGTGCGCGCAACTGGTAAGGATCGAGCATCGCAGTGGCCGCCTGGCCCGGCCCCGGCTGCGCCAGGTGCAGCTCGGGTGCCAGCCAGGTATCGAGCTCCTCTTCGAAACTCAGGAGGCTGCCGGTGAGGCAGGCCACCAGCAGGAAGAAGGCGATGGCCAGCCCGGTCCAGCGATGCAGCAGGACCAGGTGGTGGCGGCGTGGCGCACGGCGACACAGCCAGGCGGACAGCGTGCTTACCATCGCGTGGTCAACTGCACGAGACCAGTGCGGCGCGCGCCATACTCGCAGAGTTCCGAGCAGAAGGCGTAGACGCGATCAGTCACGTTGTTGAGCTTGAAGGCCAGCTCGAAGTTGCGCCAGTCCGCATTGATGCGGCCCAGGTCCAGGCGCGCGCCGAAGTCCAGCAGCGTGACCGAAGGCACCTCGAAGGTGTTGAGCGCATTGCCGTAGGAACGCCCGACGTAGCGCACGCCTGCCGACACATGCGCACCGGCCAGCGCACCGCGCTGGAAGGCATAGTCCGCCAGCACGCCTGCATTGTGTCTGGCCGCGCCGGGCAAGGACTTGCCCTCGGTGTTGGTGCTGCTGCTGGTGGCGTTGTTGCTGGTGACCTTGGCGTTGGTATAGCTGTAGCTGGAGGTCAGGCTCAGGCCCTCGGTGAGGGACAGCTTGCCTTCCAGCTCCACGCCCTTGGAGCGGGCCGCACCGGTCTGCACCGAGTAGCCGGCATGGGCCAGGTCGGTGGTCGCCACGTTCTGGCGTCGCAGGTCGAATACCGCCAGCGTGAAGAGCGCATTGGTATTGACGGGTGCGTATTTCACGCCGGCTTCATATTGCTTGGCGCGTTCAGGCTTGAGCATGTCGCCGCCGAAACTGGTGCCGGTGGTGGGCGTGAAGGATTCGGTGTAGCTCAGGTAGGGTGAGACGCCATTGGCCAGTTCATGCACCAGCCCCAGGTTGCGCGTGTTGGCGCGGTCGCTGCGCTCGGTCCGGGTGCGCGCGATGGCATTGCTGACGGTCTGTTGCGAGCGGTCGTGGCGGATGCCGGCGGAGACAAACCAGCGTTCGGCGATCTTGAGCTGGTCCTGCAGATAGAAGCCCAGTTGGTCATCCACGGTGCGCAGATTGTAGTTCTCGGATACGGCGGGCAGATTGCCGTAGCTGGTCGTGTAAAGATTGGAGAGCACATAACCGGCCAGCGTATTGGGACTGACATAACCGCGTACCGTGCCTGCGGTGTGATGGAAGTCCACCCCCATCAACACCTTGTGCTGCACGGCACCGGTGCTGAAGTCGGCCTGCAGCTGGTTGTCGGCGGTGAAGGTATCGGACTCGGTACTCAGTCGCCAGCGCTGCAGGGCGGCGGTCGCCGACTGCGTGGCCGGATAGAAGGCGGCGAAGCGCATGCTGTTGCGGGTGCCGTTGTAATCCGTATAGCGCAGGTTCTGGCGGAAGCTCCACACCTCGTTGAACTGATGCGAGAACTGCGAGCTGAGCGACCAGTTCTCGTAGCGCTCGCTGTTGTCGGCGCTGCGGCCCACAGCCGTGCTGGTCGGGATCTGCCCGTTGGGATTGGCCGTGACCGTGCCGCTGGCGGGGAAGACGTTGTTGGACAGGCCTTCGCTGCGCTGGTATTCGAAGCGCCCGGTCCATTCGGTGCGGTCGGACGGACGCCAGGTGATGGCCGGTGCCAGGAACAGGCGGCGATCGACGGTGCCATCGACCTGGGTCCCGGCGTCACGCGCCAGCCCGGTGATGCGATAGGACCAGACCCCGCCTTCATCGAGCGCGCCACCGAAGTCGCCGGCTACCTGCTTGCGATCAAAACTGCCGGCCTGCAGCTGCAGCTCACGCAGGGTGGTGGTGGTCGGTTTCTTGGAGACCACGTTGATCAGGCCGCCCGGCGCGTTCTGTCCGAACATCACCGAAGCCGGTCCATGCAGCAGCTCGATGCGTTCCAGTCCGTAGGGTTCGGGCGCATAGCGGCTGTAGCTGGCGTTGGAGGCGGTGAGCGTGCCGTCGCGATAGAGCGAGCCACCATTGTTGATGGGGAAGCCGCGCAGCAGCGAGGCCGTTTCGGAAATGGCGAAGGCGCCATTGGAGACCTGGATGCCGCTGCTGTAGCCCAGGGCCTCCGAAACGGAACGCGCCTGCTGGGTGGCGATCTGGTCCGCCGTGACGACCGAGATCGATTGCGGAGTTTCGGTGATGGGGGTATCAGTCTTGGTCGCGGTGGCGCTGCGCTTGGCGACGAAGCCGTGGACCGGGCCGGTAGCCTGTTCTTCCTGGCCGGCGGTGACGGTGACCTGGGGCAGCGAGGCATCGGTGGTGGTCTGCGCCCAGGCGGGGGCGGCGGCGGGCAGGCCCAGCAAGGCCAGGCGCAGCGCCTGCACCATCAGGCGCGGACGGGCCACGGGAGAGGGCAGGAGAGCGCGGGCGTGCGGGGAAGTGCGGCAGGTTTTTCTTGTCGTCATGGTCAGGAGCGTGGTCGCAATGAGGGATCGCCAGCGATGCTGGCGCGAGCCGAAGGGCCCGCTCTCTGGTTGACGAATGAGACGTGTTCTTGTTTAGGGTGGCGGCAGCGCGATGCAAAAAATCACGGCAGCAGATTGGGCAAGGCCGGCTTTTCATCGCCCGGGAATGCGCGCTGCTTGTCGATGTTGAAATCAGGAAACGCCTGATGGCAGTGTGGATCGCCACGTCCTATCTTGGTTTGCATAACAAGGAGGGAGACATGTGTACCAATGCCATGAGCATCGCGCGGCGTCATCTGGGCATCATCGTGCGGCTGTGTGAGATGTCGGAACAGGATGAACCGATCGGCGAGCTGGTGCGCTCCACGGTTCGCAACTGCCTGCTGGCCATGCAGACGGCGGGAACCGAACCGATGGAGGCCGCCGAAATCATCGAACAGTTGCTGCAGCATGAACTGGCGGCCTTGCCGGCAGAGCGCGCCAAATGCCGCAAGGTGCTGGAAGCGGCGCACCTGCATGCGGAATACCTGACCATGGCGGAGCGTCGCGCCACTCATTGAATGAGGCAACACGCGCGAATTCAGGGGTGAAATCACGCATGAATTCGCGCATGAATTCGGGCGTTCATTCAAGCGTTCATTCGAGCCGACAACCCATGCCTCACATCACGTCATCAAACTGTTCCGCAGGCACCGGCCTGCCGAACAGGTAGCCCTGATAGCGCGTACACCCCAGCGCCGCCAGGAACTGCTGCTGCTCGCGGGTTTCCACGCCCTCGGCAATGACTTCCAGCCCCAGCGCATCAGTCAGAGTGATGATGCTCTTGGCGATGGCCACGTCGCTGGGCGCAAACAGCAATTCGCGCACGAAGGACTGATCGATCTTGAGCTGGTCGATTGGCAGCCGCTTGAGCAGCGACAACGACGAATATCCCGTCCCGAAATCGTCCAGTGACAGGGCCAGGCCGTGCTGCTTGAGTTCCATCATCTTTTCGATGGTGGCCTGCACATCCTCGACCATGGCCGACTCGGTCAGCTCCAGCTTGAGGTGGCAGGGATCGGCTCCGGTCGCTTGCAGAGTCTCCAGAATGGACTTCACGAAGTCCGGCTGGCGGACCTGGACAGCACTGACGTTGACGGCGATGACCACCGGCACCCGCCGGCCTTCGCGGTTCCAGCGCACCGACTGCCGGCAGGCCTGCTGGAACACCCAGAGGCCCAGCGGCAGGATCAATCCCGAGGCTTCGGCCACCGGAATGAAGATGGCCGGCGAGACGCTGCCACGGAAAGGACTGTTCCAGCGCGCCAGCGCTTCCACCCCGATCAGGTTGCCGGCCTGGTCGCGCTGCGGCTGATAGTGCAGCAGGAATTCGCTGCTGCCGATGGCGCGCCGCAGGTCGCTTTCCAGACCGGTGCGGAAATGCAGCGCATGTTCCATCGCCTGGTCAAACAGGCAGCTGGTATTGCGCCCCTTCTGCTTGGCCGCATACATCGCCAGGTCGCCCTGGCGCAACAGGTCTTCGACGCTGGCGCCTTGTCCGTGCATGAGGGCGATGCCGACCGAGCAGGTCGCGAAATGACTGAGTCCGTCCAGGTCGAAGCGCTGCTCCATGGCCGCCACGATGCGCTGTGCGAATCCGCAGGCGCTCTCTTCGATGAGGGCTGGCGAGGCCAGGGGCTGCTGCTGCAGGATCACGAATTCATCACCGCCCAGGCGGGCGACCAGGGCCCCGCCAGCCAGTTCCTGCAGGCGTGTGGCGATCCGGCAGAGCAGCCGGTCGCCGATGGAATGCCCGAGGGCATCGTTGAGATCCTTGAAATTGTCGATGTCGATGAAGAACAGCGCTGAGGGCTGGCCGAGATAGCTGGCGGCGGCGATCTGGTCGAGCAGCAGGCGGCGGTTGGGCAGGCCGGTGAGCGGATCATAGAAGGCCAGTTGCCGGGTTTCGTCCTGCAGGCGCTTCTGGTCGCTGATGTCGATCTGGGTGCCGACGTAGTGCGTGATGTGTCCGGCCGGATCGGCCACGGCGGTCAGGGTCAGCATGGCGCAGAAGGTTTCGCCGTTCTTGCGCCAGACCCGCACCTCTCCCTGCCATTTGCCGTTGCGCTGGACCAGCGTCCATAGCCGGGCACGAAAATCCTTCTGGTCCTGCTCGCGCTGGCAGGGCGGCATCCCCTCCGCAGGCAGCTCGTGCAGCTGGTAACCGGTCAGGGCGATGAAGGCGGCATTGGCATCGAGCACGTTGCGCCCGGCGTCGAGCACCCAGATCGCCTCGGACGAATGAAAGGCCGCCGCCGCGATGCGCAGCGAGGTCTCGCTCTGCTGCAGCCGTGCCGTACTGCGTGCCACTTCGCGCCGCAGGTAGGCGGCAATCAGCAGGGCACACAGCAGCAAGGCCAGCGCGCCGCACAGCAGCCACCAGACATGGGCGGGCAGGCTGGTATTGCCGCGCCCCCACTTGCGCAGGATCTGGAAATACATGGAATCAGGATCGGCCTGCCATTGGCTGAGCGCGCGGTCGATCGCGGCCAGCACTTCCGGGTCCTCTTGCTTGCCACTGACGAAGAACAGCTTGACCGGCTGGAACACGATGCTGGTATCGGTCAGATGATAACGATCGGCCAGCATGTCGCCCGCTTGCTGGCTGGCAACGATGCCATCGAGCTCGCCCGCCGCCGCCATCCGGAAACCGCTCTCGACGTTGTGCAGCATGACCAGGTGGACCTTGATGCCGGAGTTGTCGATCAGGTTGCGGAAATAACTGGCCTGCACCGAGTTTTCGAGCAGGCCGATCCGCTTGTCCTTGAGATCGAAGACGGAATTGATCGCCACCGAGCGGCTGCGATAAAGGATGGACCAGCTGTAGAGCGCCGGTACGGAAGGGAACTGGAAGACCTTGTCGCGCTGCTCGGTCCAGGCCACGTCGGGCAGCAGGTCGATCCGGCCCTCCTCAAGCTGCTTCAGGCAGGCCTGCCACTCACAGGGGGCGAAGCGCAATTGCCAGTGCTCGCGCTCGGCAATGAGCCGGATCAGGTCGATGTGCAGGCCGCTGGCCGTCCCTTCGCCGTCGAAGAAGATCTTGGGGGGATTCTGATAGACGCCGACCGTCAACAGCTTGGCAGATGCGCCTGGCGGCTGGGCGTGCGCAGTCATGCAGACGCTGCCAGCGGCCAACAGGCCCAGCAGTGCGAGCCGTTTCAGCAGGCATTGCCACGAACGGGGAAGCCGCCACGCGTTGCCGCTGGCCGGCTTGCCTTGACGACCGCTGGCCGGTTTCTCCCCTGTTGCAGCCAGAGTGGGTGCTGGTTGATTCATGCTGCCCGCGCCTGTCCCTGATTTGGTTTTTTGTCTACTTTATAGGACAACTAACCAAATGAAAACCCTGGCGGGCGCAGGGTATTACGGGCAGGGTCAGGCTCAGAAGAAACCTTGCGTGGGCAGCCGGACCTGGTTCACGCTCAGGTTGCCCAGCGCATAGGCCTTGTGCGAGGTCGGGTTGTGGGTGGAGATGGTACGGATATTGCGCCAGTGGCGATCCAGGTTGAACTGGGCGAGCGTGGCCGAGGCCCCGGCGATATCGAACAGCGCCGTGGCGGCGTGATGGGCGATGCGGTCCACCGTGATCTTGGCGCGGGCGGCGGCAGCGGCCGCATCTTGCAGGCGATCATCGGCATCAGACGCATTGGCCTTCAGGGCGGCGTAGGCGCGGTCGGCTTCAGCGGCCGCGGCCAGCACCACGGCGCGGGTGGCGAAGGCATCGGCATCGCGTTCGCCCAGGGCGGTCAGGAGGATGGGATCCTGTGCAGCCGAGGGCGTAGGGGCGTAGTAGTAATTGCGCTTGCGCTTGCCCAGCAGGGCGGCGCCGTCACGGGCAACGGCGCTGACCACCCCGGCGATCACCGAGGTCAGGAAGAGCTGGGCGATGGTCGAGCCGAAGACGGCCTGGCGCGCCGGTACCTGATCCGGCAGGACCACTTCATCGGCGGCCACCACCACGTTTTCGAAGACGGTCGTACCACTGCCGGTGAGGCGCTGGCCCATGCCGAACCAGTCGTCGACAGTCTGTACGCCTTCACGCTGGCGCGGCAGCAGTACGACGGCGCGGCGGCCATCCTCGACTGACACGGTCACGTGCAGCCAGTCGGCGAAGAGCGAACCGGTGGAGTAGAACTTCTGGCCGTTGAGTACGTAGTGATCGCCCTGGCGCACCAGGCGCGTGGCCAGCGGCGCATTGCCGCCGATCTGGGGCTGGCCCAGTTCGGTGTGGGAAGCGCCGACCAGATCTCCGGCCCGCACGCGCTCGCGCAGGCGCTGCACGCCCGCATGCTGCAGAGGTGCATTGAGCAGGCGTTCGAGGGCGACGTGGTGATTGCGCCAGATGTGGGCGACGTTGGGATCGGCCGCACCCAGCTGGATGGCCGTATCGAGGGTCTCGACGAAGCTCGCGCCGCCACCGCCGTAGTCGGCGTCGAGGCGGCCGGCACCGAAACCGGTGGCCTTGACCTCGGCGATGACGTCAAAGGGTTGTTCGCGCTGGGCGTCGCGCTGGGCAGCGCCGTCGGCGATGCGTTGCAGGAGGTCGGGAGAGATTGTGCTCATGAGGTCGTGTCTGAAGAGGTCCGGGAATCGGCCTTGCAGCGGATGGCAAGGATGAGGGCATCATAGGGTCATGCAGCGCCGGACCAAACTGCGAAATTCTTCTTAGCTTGCGCGCTGGGTGCATAGCCGTCCTGGTGCCGGGCTGGCAGCCTGGCCATTGAAGCTTTAAGATCAGGGCTTTTGCGGAACTCGGGTTGAATGGGGCATGCGTCTTCGGTCATGGAAATTGCTGTTGCCAATGCTGTTGCTCTTGTTGTCGGCGGGCCTGTGGCTCATTTGCAGCGAGCGCGATGCCAGAGACGGTTTCGTGAGAGAGGGCATTGCCATCCGGGTGAATCAAGCCGCTGATGAGCTCATGGAAAAATATCCGAAGCAGCTTGAAGTCGCCAGACACCCTGCAGGGCTGAATTTCTACAGCATGGATTGGCCACGGGACGCCCTGGCGAGCATCGTCATCGGTCAGCCGGACCACGCGGTGACCATCCCGTATGTTCTCGGCATCAGCGGAACTGACGATACCGGATATCCGGAGGAGAACATCTCCGAATGGCACATTTATGCCGGTCTGACGGCGCCCGAACTGATGGGCCACGACGAAGCGCGGCAAGCTTTCTTCCGGTTGATTCAATCCATTCGCGATGCCGGATGGCGCAATGCGATCTCGCGGGGTGCTCCCCGTCTCAAGGGAAAGGACACGCTGCGCTACGTTCAGGCGGCGCTGGTGGGCTGCCTGGATCCGGACTATGTCCCTGATCTGGAAGAGTGGATGAAGCTGGGTGCTGGCAGCAGCTGGTGTTTCTACGCCGATCATGCGTACTTCAGAATCAACCTGACCCGGGATCAAAACCGCACGGACATTCACCAGCCGGGTGCGTATTTCCTAACCTATGACCTGGTGGCCGAGAATGAGGAGATGCGCGCCTACGTAGGCCCTCAGAACAGACGCGAATGGAAGACGCGTCTTCCGGAAGCGCTCGCGCTGGAGCTGGCAGATCGGCAGCAGAAGGAAACGGAGTGGCAGCGCAAGGGCGCGCGCATTGATCGGGCGTATCAAGATCCGCCGGTGCCGGCCATCGCTCCTTGAATGCGCGTACATGACGTATTTTGCAGGCCTCAGCTCTTGCCCTTCCAGGGAACCAGCGCGCGTTCCAGCAGGCGCATCCCATAGCTGAAGCCGAAGGCGCAGGTGGCAATCAAGGCGATGCCGACAAAGACCGCATCGGTTGCCAGGAAGTGGGAGGCCGACATGATCATGTAGCCGATACCGCGATTGGCTGCAATCAGTTCGGCTGCCACCAGGGTGCTCCAGCCCACGCCCAGCGCAATGCGGATGCCGGTCAGGATTTCCGGCAGGGCCGAGGGCAGGACGATCTCGACCAGCAGTTGCCAGCGCGTCGCGCCCAGCGAGAGCGCCGCATTGACCCGCTCCAGCGGCAGCGAGCGTACGCCCGCCTGCGCCGACAGCACCACGGGTGCAAACATGGCCAGGGTCAGCAGGGTGATCTTGGAGGCCTCACCGATGCCCAGCCAGATGATCATCAAGGGCAGGTAAGCCAGCGGCGGCAGGGGCCAATAGAATTCAATCGGGGTATCGAGCACACCCTTGACCCAGCGATTGAGCCCCATCAGCAGGCCCACCGGAATACCCAGCGAAACCGCAATGACGCCGGCGGTCAGGATGCGCAGCAGGCTTGCGCCCACGTGTTCGGTCAGGGTGGCATTGGCGTAGCCGTCTTCCCAGATGCTCCGGGCCACATTGATGACCTTGGAAGGGGTAGGCAGGAACAGGTGCGGCACCCAGCCGGTCTGCGCGATGAGCCACCACAGCGCCAGGATGGCGATGCCGGCGGCCACGCTGATGCGCACCGTAGAGCCTTCGCCGATGCCGAAGCTGCGCATCTTGACCAGGCGCGGCGGCGCACTGGCCGTGGGGGGAGCCGATGTCCCTGCGCGCAGGGAATCGAGCAAGGGGAGGGGTTGGACTTGGTCGCTCATGATGTGACGAGGTCTTCGGACTGGTGGACGATGGCGCGAATCTCTTCACGCAATTGCGCAAAGGCAGGTTCGGTCTGGATGGCCCGGGCATCGCCTTCGGCGGCAAAACGGCGCACGAAATTGGTCTCGAAACGCGCCACGATGCGGCCCGGGCGCGGTGACATCACGATCACCTCGGTGCCCAGGAAAAGCGCTTCCTCGATGGAGTGCGTGATGAAGAAAACCTGCTTGCCCGTGCGCGCCCAGACCGACACCAGCAGCTCCTGCATCTGTTCGCGGGTCATGCTGTCGAGCGCACCGAAGGGCTCATCCATGAGCAGGATCTTGGGATCCGGAGCCAAAGCGCGGGCCAGGCCCACGCGCTGGCGCATGCCGCCCGAGAGTTCGTAGGGAGCAGCCTTGGCAAAATCCTGCAGTCCTACCAGGCGCAACAACTCCTGCGCATGGTCGCGGCTTTCATTGCGCGGCACGCCGGCAAACTTCAGACCGAGGGCAACGTTGTCCTGCACCGATTTCCAGGGCAGCAGGCTGTCCTTCTGGAACACTACGCCACGCTCGGCACCAGGTCGGAAGACCGGTCTACCGTCGAGGGTGATGCTGCCTTCGGAGAGCGGCAGGAATCCTGCCATGGCATTGAGCAAGGTCGACTTGCCACAGCCCGAGGTGCCCAGCGCGACTACGAAGCCGCGTTCGGGAATCTCCAGCGAGACCCGGTCCAGCGCATGGACCACCTGTTTGTCCCGGCCGGCAAAGAAGACGCTGGCGTTTTCTACTTTCAACATGTGTGTTCTTTCCAAACCGTTCAAACGCAAGCGCCGTGCGACAGGGTGGCTATCGGCACGGCGGGCTTGCAGACGGTATCGACGGGGAGGCTTACCTCAGGCCAGTCACCGCCGTTGGGGTGACGAAGGCGGCATAGCTGGGCAGCACGTCCGAGATCTTCTTCTGTTCCTTCAGGAACACGGCGGTTTCCTTGAGGATCTTGGCCAGGCCCGAGTTTTCACCGCCACCCAGCCAGGCCGGCGAGGCTTGGGCGCTGACCGGTACCAGGTTCAGGTTCTGCAGGCCCGAAGCCTGGTCGGCCGGGGTGCCGCCGAGCAACTTGGCCAGCAGGCGTGCGTTCTCGCTATCCTTGTTCCAGGCAGCCTTGTCGTTCTGGAAGGACAGGCTGGCCTTGTCGATCACGGCGCTGAAGGTCTTCAGGAATTCAGGCTGTTCCTTGGCAAACGAGCCGGTGGCAATCCACGCCGAGAAGGTCGGCGCGCCCTTGTCGGCCACATCCTTGGAGGTCACCAGGACTTTGCCGTTTTTCTTCAGTTCGGTCAGAGCCGGGTCCCAGACGAAACCGCCGTCGATGTCGCCACGATTGTAGGCGGCCACGATTTCAGGTTGGGGAATGGCAAAGACCTTCACATCCTTCTCTGTCCAGCCCTGGCTCTTGATGAGCGCCAGCAGCTGGTAATGGTCGGTGGAGACGGGCGCGGCCGCCAGCTTCTTGCCCTTCAGGTCGGCAACGCTGTTGATGCCCGAACCATTGCGCACCACCAAGGCCTCATCGGTCCCGGAGATGGAGGCCAGGTAAAAGGCCTTGACGTCGAGTCCGCGCGAAGCCGCTGCAGCCAACGGGCTCGAGCCCACATAGCCCACCTGCACATCACCACCGGCGATGGCCGCGATCACGTCGGCACCGGAATTGAACTTGCGGAAGTCGATCTTCTTGCCGGTGGCCTTTTCGAATTCGCCGTTGGCGATGGCCAGCGACGAGGGCAGGGCATCGCTCTGGTAGCCGACGACGATGGGCTTGTCGGCTGCACCTGCGGCTGTGGCTCCGGTCAGCAGCAGGGCGGCGATGGCGGTGTTGAATACTCTTCTTGTGATGTGCATGGTCTGTTCCTGTTCTTGGTTTAATGGGCGCGCAAGCTTGCGTCGTTGATGAGTATGCAAAGCGCGCATGGCTTGCACAACGACCGTTTTCGCGGTTCCTTATGCGGATTTCGCGGATGACTCTTTGCGAGCTTGCACGCTGTGCGCCAGCACGCACAGGATTTCGAAGGCGAGCGTGGCGGCCACCAGTGCGGTATTGCCGCTGGGGTCGAAGGGCGGCGACACCTCCACGACGTCGCCGCCGACCAGATGCAAACCCTGCAGGCCGCGCAGCAGGCGCTGGGCTTCCAGCGTCGTCAAGCCGCCGATTTCAGGGGTGCCGGTGCCGGGCGCGTAGACGGGATCCAGGCCATCGACGTCGAAGCTGATGTAGGTCGGGCCATCACCCACCACACGCCGTGCTTCGGCGATGACGGCGTCGAGTCCGAGCTGATGGAACTCGTCGATATCGATGACCCGGATGCCTTGCTGCTGACCCCAGGTATCTTCGGCGTCGTGGTAGAGCGCACCGCGAATGCCGATCTGCACCGTACGGCGCGCATCGAGCACGCCTTCTTCAATAGCCCGCCGGAAGCCTGTGCCATGGGTGTATTTGTGGCCGCCGAAGTAGGTGTCCCAGGTATCGGTATGGGCATCGATATGAATCATCCCCACCGGTCCCTCCTTGCCCAGTGCGCGCAGGATGGGAAGACTGGCCAGATGGTCGCCGCCGATGGCCAGCGGGGCCACCTCGGCGGCATGCAGCTTGGCAAAGAAGGACTCGATGCGTTGCAGGCTATCCATCAGGTCCACGGGATTGACGGGGGCATCGCCCAGATCGGCACAGTGGCACAGCGCGAAGGGATTGATGCCGCTGGCACGGTTGACGTTGCGCACCATGGTGGAGGCATCGCGCACCTGGCGCGGACCGTGCCGTGCACCGGGACGGTTGGTGGTGCCGCCGTCCCAAGGGACGCCCACGAGTGCGATGTCGAGCTCGGCCAGACGCGCGTCCTCCAGTGTTAGCGGCGGCAGCCGCATCAGCGTGGGGATGCCGGCGAAGCGCGGTAGCACCGAGCCGGTAATGGGAGTGAAGAAGTCGTTCATGCAAAAAGCCGGCAAGGAGGGGCGCGATGAGCAAAGGTGCTCACGGTCAAAGGCGGCAGTCTGTCCGTTGGCGCGCCGGCTTTCAACGAAGAAAAATACCATTGCTAATGCAAAGAACGACTTAAGCAGATCATCTGCGACACCTGAACTGTCAGCCGCCAGCCAAGCAAAAGATCGCTGTCCTTGGGACTTCAACGAGTTCTAGTTGCCACTTCTCATCTTTCTATCGACACGACGCACCCCGATGACAATCCCGCTGAGAGAAAGCCCCAGTCCTCCAAGACTGAGCAGGATCAGCACAGCCTCCCTCCAGCCGACCGCAGCCAGCATGAAATGCAGGTCCCAGCTATGCAGGAAGCTGAACAGCCAGCGCCCCACGCGTTGCGCGCGGTCAGCGGTGAGAGCGATCTGCCCGGTGGCTGGATCGATATAGACCAGGGTGCTACCCGCATCATCAAAACGCAACCTGAGCACCGGCAGGCGACGCTCGGCGCCGCCCATCATGGCTTCCGGCGCACGGCGGTAGTAATAGGCATCACCGCCATCGAGCAGCTCTGCCTGCATGAGTTTGGCGGGCAGCAGCATTGCAGCGGCCTCTTGCAGTACGGCCTGTGGCCATCGCCGCTGCACCAGCAGACCCTGTGCATCCGTGGTGACGATGCGCGTGCCATCTGCGGCATCCCGTGCTAGCACGAAGCAATGGCCGCCAAGATTCTTCCACTCCAGTTCGACGGCCTGGAAACCATCCCGCTGCAGTGCCTGCAGGATGTCCGTTGGCGTGCGATCCATGTGCTGCCGGGAGACAATGGCCCCGTCGTAGCGCGCCAGGTTCGGCGATTGCGTCGGTGAAAAAATACCCAGTGGATTCATCGACATCAGACCACTGAAGATCCATGTCAGCGTAATGGCAGCAAAGCCCAAACCGAGCAGATGGTGCCAGCGCATCCATCCCGGGGCGAAGGGCGAGCGGGAACCGGATTTGTAAGGTCGCGCAAAGCGCCAGCGCCAAAGCCCCACGACGATGCCGCTGCAGGCAACCAGAACGCAGCCGGCCGAGAGCGTAATAACGGTCCAGCTCCAGACCGGATCGCGCGACTGGTTCTTCAAGGGATAAAGCCAGTGCAGCCACGCGCCAACATAATTCCACATGCGCTGAGAGCGGCTGGCCTGCATCACCACCTCACCGGTCCGGGAGGAAACGTAGAGCAAGGTCTGCGCAACATCGCCGACCTGCACCATGTGCAGGGGGCGATGCGGGTTGAGGCTGCCGGAATGGGTCCAGCGGTCTTCATCGATGCTGCCCAGGTATTGAACATTGGCTCCGCCTGAGAACACCCTGGCGCTATGCAGTGCCGCAGCGCTGCCGTAGCCGTCTGCTGGCACACCATTGGACCCATCTACGCTGGTCAGGCTGCCATCCGCACGCTGCACGATATAGCGCGCTTGCCCGGAAGCGGCGTTGAGGACCAGTCGGCTGACCGTCCCATCTCCCATGACCTGCGAGGGCAATTGTGGTGCGGCACTCAACGCTGGCAATGCTGCCAATCGGTCCCAAGGGGTGAGCTTGGGATAACCGATGAACAGCATCACCATGCCGCTGACAAACCACAATGCCATCAGCAGGCAGCCGGCGACACCGCACCAGCGGTGCGTGAGATAGGTCCAGCGCCGCAGGCTGCCTGTCAATTTCTTCATCAAGCTCAAAAGCGATGATTCAGCGTCAGCTGAACTTCGCGCTCGGGACCATACAGCCATTGCGTGGTGGTGTAATACGCCGTGGTGAAATAACGCTTGTCGAAGACATTGTTGGCACGCAGTGTGACCGTGGTGGCCTGCGTGGCCTTCCATTGCAGCGCCAGGTCAGTGGTGGTGTAGGAGGGCAGTCTGATCGTATTGGCATTGTCGGCATAGCGCTGGCCGACATACTGCAGGCCGCCGCTGGCGGTCCATGCCGGCAGGAAGTTCCAGCTCAGCCAGACATTGGCCAGACGCTCGGGGACATTGGTGGGTACCTTGCCGTCACGCGAGACAGCCGCGCCACTGACCGATTCGGTGAAGTCATCGAAGCGTGCGCGCAGCACGGTGGCATTGGCGTTCAGTCTCCATTGCTCTGCAAAGGCCAGCGACAGGCTGGCTTCGATCCCTCGCGAGGACTGCTGTCCGACCTGCACGCTCACACTGGGATTGGCCGGATCGCGGGTCAGCAGATCGATCTTGCGGATATCGTAGAGCGCCAGCGTCCACTCACCGCGCTTGTCCCAGAACACCTGCTTGATGCCCGCCTCAATCTGTCGTCCGGTCGACAACTTGAATTTGCTGTTGGCCTTGCTCATGAAGAGCATGCTGCTCACGGGCGCGGCAGCCTTCGAGTATTGGCCGTAGACACTCAGGTCAGGGGTAATGGCATAGACCGTTCCCAAGCGCCAGCCCAAGTTGGAGAAGCCTTGATCGAAGCCACCCGTGCCACCGGCAAGATCGGTGCGGGAGACATCAGCGTGATCGAAGCGCAGACCGGCCAGCACACTCAGTTTTTCGGTCAGGTCCAGCTTGTCTTCGGAGAAGACTGAATACTGCGAGGCGCGCGCGCGGAAGCGAGGCAGGAAAGCCGGAATCCCCACGCCGCTGGCATAGCTGCCCGGGTCGAAGCTATAGGGATTGACTGAGCTGAAGCTGCCACTGTAGGTGTTGTTGGTGTGCGTAAAAGACGTCGAGTTGATATCAAAGCCGACCGAGACCTGATTCTTCAGGCCTGCCAGATGTCCCTTGAAAGTCGCATCAGTAGTTACCCCGGTCTGAGACTGGTCATGACGGATTTCGGTGGCATCGCCACGATCGACCAGTCCGGTCGCGTTGTTGTAGACATAGCTTTCAGCGTTGCGCCAGTAGCGATTGCTGTTGATCTGATAGAGACGGGTGCGCAGCGTGGTATCGGCGTCGGGTGTCCACTGGGCTTCCAGTTGCGCCCAGCGGTCCTTGTAGTCGATGGTGCCGTCAGCCACGTTGTAGTTGCGTTCGCGCAGCGCATCGACTTGTTGACCGTTGATCAGGGGCGTACCGAAATAGGCCATCGGACGCTGATGCCCCTGGGCATAACTCAGCTGCACGAACAGATCGCGATTGACATCCAGGCGCAGCGCACCGGACAGGCTCAGGTTGTTCGTGTTGCCGCGATCGACCCAGCCATCCGAGCGATCTCCCGCGATGTCGACCCGGTAGGAAAGCATCTCGTTGATGGCGCCGCCGCTGCCCAGTCCCAGGCGCCGGGTGTTGTGGGTGCCGATGGTAGTTTCAATTTCGTTTTCGATCTTCCCGCGTGTGGGCTTTTTGGGGGTCACATTGACCACGCCGCCGATGGCACCATCGCCATAGATCACCGAGGCAGGTCCGCTGAGGACTTCGATACGGTCAATGTTCCAGGTGTCGAACGGAAAGCTCACGCCCACGCCACCGTATTGGCGCAGTCCGTCATAGAGACGCATCACGGAGGTGGCATCGGTGAAGCCGCGTGCCGACAGCGCGCTGCCGCTGTTGCCCGGGTGGCCCATGGCGCTGTAGCCGGGTGCGGGGGTGATGGCATCGGTGATGCTGGCGTCGCCGCGCTCTTCCAGTTGTTGGCGGTTGATGACGGTGACGCTGGCTGGCGTCTGCAATGGTGTCAGATCCAGATTGGAACCGACCGATACCTGATTTTGCAGCGGCAATGGACTCTGGGCATTGATCGTGATGGCGGGCAGCGCACTGGCGGATTCCTCGGCCTGGACAGGAGCGGCGAGGCAGAGCAAGGGCAGTGCATAGGGAGCATATGCAATCGTGCGGCGCAACTGGGCTGGCAGCGAACGGGCAGGATACGCGAGGGGGCGTGGTCGGGATTTTTTTGTCATGTCAGTGTCTCGGGGAAGGTATCGTGGAGTGACTGAGAAAGACCCAGTCACGCGCGGCACACAGCATCTTCAACGCCTCTTGAGGGCGTCAGGGTGGGGATGCCGGCTACAGTGACCGCATCGGGTCAATCAATAGCGTGGACCCGGTGGGCCGCGTGGGGCGGCAGTTGCCCAGGCCATGTTTGTCCGTCGCGCTCCCTGGACAAGCTCGACGGCCCGCGATATCCGCAATGGAGGCTGTGACAGGTCCAACCGCGACGGCAATGCGTGGGCAAGATCCTGCTTTGCGCAGAACATGCAGTGCCCTGCATGGGCTACATTCCCGGTTTTGCCAGTGGCTCCACCTGAAGTCGGAGCTGGATCATCGGAGACGGAACATATGTCATTCCAAGGTAAGGCAAGCTTGGTACCGATGCGTGCTTGCACCACTCCCGACCACATCATTGCCAGCAGGGCAGCAATGGTGAGCCACGCGATCATGCGTATGCGGGGAAGGCGAGTTTTCATGGGCGCAGATTCTAACGCCCAAGGAGCCGATCGGGCCGCTCACGGAAATCAAGCCTTCCTGTGAGAAAAAGACAGGAAGTCCTTGCCTGTAAAGGATTTGTAAGATTTTCTTCAGATGCACATTCGGCTTGTCTGCGACAATATGTCGCATGTGCTGCGCCTTGGTCGTGGCAAACTTGTCGCCCGCGAAGATGTGCGCCCGGATGCGGGCTCAGTCAGCTTCCATGAATCAAATCACCGGTCCGATCAAAGTAGGTACATCCCCTCAGCCGATCCCATAGTGGAATTGAAGATAATGAAAAATGTTAAGCGCTTCCTGTCACTAGTGATCCTTTCCAGTCTTTTCCTGGCGCAATTCGTCTGGGCGCACGCCCACCTGAAGACGGCCATTCCTGGCGATCAGGCGGTAGTGGCTTCACCAGCAGAGCTGACACTCACTTTCTCAGAGGGATTGAATCTGAAATTCAGCGGCGTCAGGCTGTCAGGCCCCGATCAGAAGGAAGTCAAATTGGGTGAAGCCATGCTCATGGACGAGGGAAAGTCATTCATGGTGGGGATCCCCGCACGACTGGCACCGGGCACCTACACGGTGCAATGGCATGCCTTGTCCGTGGATGGACACAAGACCGAGGGCAGCTATAGCTTTTCCGTAGCGCCTTGATTTCTCCCACGCTTCTGTTGGGGCTTTGCCGGCTGTCACTCGATGGTGCGGCACTGTTTTTGTGGGGCTCCGGCCTGACCTTGTTTGTGCTGGTGGCAGAGCCGCTCAGGAGCGTGCTATGGCAACGCCTGGGCGTATGGCGACGTCTTTTGTTCGGACTCCTGTTGACTGCCGTGCTTGCCAGTTTGCCCGTGCAAGCCAGTATTCTTGGCGATGGCTGGGCTGATGCCTGGCACCTTGACATGCTCGCTGCGGTAGCCAACGGGACCTCAATCGGTACGGCATGGTGGACCCAGCTGGTCGCCGTTTGCCTGCTCCTGCTCAGCGTGACGCAATCGGATCGCGTGGGCCTGTTTGCATGCATCGCGGGTAGCGGCATCATACTGACGAGCCTGGCGCTGACCGGTCATGCCGTCATGCATGAGGGAGGGGCGGGAGTACTGCATCAGGCAAACGACGTTCTCCACGTGTGGAGCGTTGGCGCTTGGATAGGCGCGTTGCCTGTCGTCTTGATGATCCTGTCAGACCAATATCGCCGCGCGCATCCGGATCTGGTCAGTACAATCTTGCGGCGTTTTTCAAATATCGGCCATGCAGTGGTGGCATTGGTTTTCCTGACAGGCTTGCTCAATACCATCCTCATTCTTGGACGACTGCCGTTGGACTTCCATTTTCGCTACCAAGCGCTGTTGAGCATGAAGATCCTGGTGGCTGGCGCAATGATGGCGATTGCCGTGTTCAACAGGTATGTACTGGTACCGTCGATGCGTCATCATCGCAATGCCCTGCGACAGATACGCCGTCTGACCCTGGCGGAAATTTTGCTCTCCTGGTTTGCGTTGATGTTGCTGGCATGGCTGGGAATGTTGCAGCCAAATTGAAAATGCTGCCACTGCGGCAAAGCGCCGCAGCGTGACGTCTTGAGCACATGCTCTTGCGTTCCGAGATATCCGGTCTCCCCAGCCTAACTCACCTGCGCCTGGATCCATGCAAACAGCGACTCCAGGTCGTAATCGCCACTATGTGGGCGGTTCCAGGCGAACTCCAGATTGACCTGTGCGCCACGCTGACTTGCGGCTGCAGCGAGCAGCGTTGGCACCGCCAGCGAGGTGTCCCGATCCATCGTGCCTTGTCGGATGCGCCAGCGTTGCGCCACTACGGAGCGCGCATCAGCGATTTCCTGCATCGCATCCATGGCCTTGACCGTCTGTGGCTCAGCCAGGCCAGCACCGGAGACCTTGCTGTGCTGCGCCGAGAATGCGGTGAAGTGGCGCTTGTCGGTGTTCGCATCGCCGAACAGCTGATTCTCGCCGGTTTCCAGGGCCAGGCCATCGAAGGCTGGTTGACTCTTCATGCGTCCGACACTACGTGCATAGGCACTGAAATCGACTGCTACCACCTTGTCATCGCGACGCTGAAGCCATGCCAGCTGACCCAGGTCAGTGCCGCCCGCCTGGGCCTTGCGGGCCGAGTCGAGCAACATCCCGGCGATATGATCACGCAATGATCCGTGACCATCGGCCTGCAGGCTGAGCGTGCCTCCCTCCGGCGAACGCAGGCCCAATGCATTGACATAGTCGACAAATGCCGCACGCAGTTGCGCCGACAGCTGCAACTGCGCATCACTGAGCTGCCCCACGACTTCCTGACGCTGAATTTTGTAATCAAGCATCGAGATAGCCACGTTGCGATACTCTCGCACGCCCTCGAACTGCCATTCGTAGGCTTCATCGGCATGCGCCAGATTGGTAATGGGGCAATAAGCAGATACGGCGAAGATATCGTCGCGCCCCGGCGCTGCCCCCAGCTTGTTGAGCTCAGCCTCGTAGTCAGGGTGATTGCCGCTGGCACCCAACAGCGCTGACAAGGCACCACCCGCGCTGGTGCCATTGGAGATGATACGTTCGGGGTTGCCGGGGAAGCGGCCAGCGTTGTAGCGTAACCAGCGCACTGCCGCCTTGAGATCGACGATGGCGGCAGGCGCCTTGCCGGTCCATCGGCCATCGCTCGCTTGCAGAGTGCGTCCCCGCGCACCCGGGGCCGCGACGATGAATCCACGCGCCAGGGCCACGGCACTGGCGCTGACGGTATTTGTGCCCATAGGGGGAGGTGGCAAGGCCCCCGGAGGCAGGTCTGGCGGCGGATTGTGTTGCTGCCCAGGTTGGCCACCCGGCGGTCCCGGTGGAAAGCCGCGTCCGGCAAGAGTCCCTGGTTTTGCGGGCATGTAGCCGCCTACCGCATTGGGAAAGAAAATCGGGGCGCTACGCGCGTCGAAGCTACCGATGCGGCCGCCTTGAAAGTAGGTCTCGGGAATGTACAGATTGAGTACCTGGTACTCCGGCTCGACCGGTCGCGCCACGTAGGGGATGCCCTCGAAGGCGCGTACCTGGATGACCTGGCCATCAACCGTTACCTGTTGCTGTTTGTAATGCGCCGTGTCCAGCAGCAGTTGCGGGTTCTCTCGGATCGGCTGCGCAAACGCGGCCTTGGAAACCGTGGCCGCTGCAAGCAGTGCCAAATTGAATTCTCGTCGATTCATGAGGATGTTGCCTTATTGAAATTTAAAGCCATGCCAACTGCATCGCCTGGTTCGCGAAGGGAAAAAATGGCGTAACCCTTGAATCTTCTCCGCGCAGCCTGTGCCAGAAATGGCCTGCCTGAAGATCATATCAGTCGAGAAGTTCTTCAAGCTGGTTTTCAGAAATTTACTTCATGGACGGCGTGATTGTTTTGACGAGAATTTGATCAGTAACCGACGGGGAGATTCCAACGCCAAGCAATGCTACGGAAGTCGCATGGCACATGACCTGGCTGCGGCAAATTGACGCAGCCAGGTCCATGCAGCGTCAGCACCTGCGAATGCGGGCTTATCATAGCTGACGCCAAATCCTATTTTTGCCTCTCGTTTCCAGACCTCCGAACATGAGTTTGAGCCGACGCTTTCATCAACTGCTCGCATGGCTTGCGCTATGCGTGATGGTGTTTGGTGCTGCCGCTCCAACCATTTCGCGGACGCTGGCCTCCAATAGCCAGCTCACCTGGATGGAAGTCTGTAGTGCCAGTGGCACCAAGCGCGTCGCGGCACCGGGAAACAGTACGACAGGGCAGGAGAAAGTGCCCATCGACGGAGCACACTGCGGCTATTGTGTCCTTCAGCAGCACGCACCGACACTACCCTCTGTTGCCCCCGGCATCACCTCGCTGATTGCGTTGCTCGCGCATCCTGTCTTCTTCATTGCTGACGTCACCGTGGTCGCGGTTCTGGCTCCCACGGCACATCGCAGTCGAGCGCCTCCGGGTCTCGTTTAATCGCCTAGATCATGTGTGTTGCACAGGTCTCTTTCGCAGACTTGTGCAGGTCTTTGTGTGCCTGGCCAGTCTAACCACAGATGTTCAGCAAGGCAGAACATGAGCAAGCAGCATGCATCCAGGCAGGGATGCATGCCATCGGCTCATCACAATGGGAAAGCGAGCGCAGTCAGCGCGGAGGCTTTCTCATTTCCCTCCCGATCCATTCAGCGAACGCTCCGTTCAGGATGCCGCAACACACGTACGTCCGATTGCATGATCTCCAATCGAGACGTCCATCACGAGGTTTGTTACCCCGGCCTGTCCGGCCCCAGGAGGCCATATGCAAACGAATGATTATTTGGAATTGGTAAAGAGAAAGCTCGACCTGCAGTCCGACCACGCATTGGCAAACGTACTGGGTGTGACGCGCAGTGCGATCAGCCACATGAAAAGCGGAAAAAGTGGTATCGGCGATGCGACAGCAGTGAAGGTGGCCCAGCTAACGGGCATTCCGGTTGCTCACGTCCTGATCGCCATTCATCTTGAACGCTCGAAGGCCCCTGAGGTGAAAGCAGCGTGGGCCTCAATGATGGAAAAATTTCCCGCACCTGTTGATACCCTCATGCCACACCGCAATCGGCACCTGGACTGTTTTTCAGGGTGCTCGCATGAGGTATGTGTCGCTGATGGACATTCTGCAAGTTGAACATGTCGTCACTGCGGCAAATTGACGCAGCCAGAAGAATGGCTGCTCGTCGGTCGCAAGAGCGGGCTTATCATGACGTATCCTCGCCGTCACTTGGCCTACGTTTCGGATCGCTGAACATGAGTTTTAGCCCACGCTTTCATCGACTGCTCGCATGGCTGGCGCTATGCGTGATGGTCTTTGGCGCTGCCGCTCCGACCATTTCTCGAACCCTCGCCACCACCAGTCAAGTCACCTGGATGGAAGTCTGCAGCACGAGTGGCGTCAAGCGTGTAGCCGTACCAGGAAACAGTACAGCAGGGCAGGAGAAAATGCCGGCTGACGGAACGCACTGTGGATATTGTGTTCTTCAGCAGCACGCTCCGACACCGCCATCTGCAACGCTCAATATCACTTTGCTTGTGGCGGTGCTGGTGCATCCTGTCTTCGTCATTCCTGACGTTACCTTCGCCCAAACCTTGGCGCTCACGGCACATCGCTGTCGCGCTCCTCCCGGTTACCCGCAATTCCCTTGATTCCACGTGTTGTACCCGCCCTTTTCGCGGACTCGTGCGGGGCTGTACGCGCGTGCTCGGTGTGAGCGGAAATGTCGGCCCCAATAGCCCATGAATCAGCCGCAATCCTCTCAAACAGAGGTTTGCGTCATTGGCTATTGCACCGGTACAGCCCGAAATAACAGTCGGCCGGGATGCCGCAATGCTCTTGCGCCAGGCAACCGCGCACCTGAATAACAATAACTATCGAGGAGTAACGTATGGACATGCTGGGCATGTATCCGACGTTCTACGTCCCGGCCGTGGGAACGGCATGGGTCATGGGCATCATCGGCGTCATTCACGTCGTGGCCTCTCACACGTCGGTGGGAGCCTCTTTCCTTTTCGCTTTGCTGGAGACCAAGAGCTACAAGGAAGACAAGCCTCAACTCATGGAATTCATTCGCAAGTACGGCATGTTCTTGCTGGTGTTTTCCTACATCATCGGATCCATTACCGGTCCCGGTATCTGGTATGCGATCACGGTGGCCAGTCCACGAGGAGTGGGTGGGCTAATTCATAACTTCGTCTGGGTCTGGGCCGCAGAATGGGTCTACTTCACGGTGGAGGTGCTCGGAGTCTATGCGCTGGTCTACCTGATCGGGAAGATTGATGCAAAAACGCACCTCAAGCTCACCTGGTCTTTTGCGCTGGCCTCATGGGCAACCATGTTGCTGATCGTGGGGATCCTCTCCTTCATGATGTGGCCAGGCCATGAGAACTGGTATCAGACCGGCTCCACCAACGATGCCTTCTACAACATGAACTTCTTTGCGCATCTGGGGACACGGACCGGTTCAATGCTGGTGATGGCGGCAGTAGTTGGCTTGCTGGTCGCGAGTCGGGTCGATGATCTGTCCCTGCGCCGCAGCGTGGTCAAAATGCTCGCTCCCGTGGGACTGGCGGGTGGCCTGTTCGCGGTGATGATGTTCTTGTACTACCTGCGCACCTTGCCTGAGAACGCCATCGTGATGCTCAACAGTCATCTGCTGCCCATCTACGCGCAAGGGATGGTTGCTGTCTTTCTGGTAGCGACAGCCTGGTTGATATTTGCTTGGTGGAAGCCCCAGCGGATCTATACCTCGTTGGCGCTGGCGATGTTGGCGTTCATCTCGGTAGTGGGAGTATGGCCGGAGGAACGCATGCGCGAGTCGATGCGCAAGCCATTCGTGGCAGGGCAATACATCTACGGCAATCAGATCATCGCACGTGACGTACCGGGCAAGGGGATTGTCGCCGAGGTCGACTTGATCGCCCAGAAAGGGCTGACTCAGGTGCATCCCTTCATCCCTGATCGCCTCCGCATCATCACCGATGGCAATCGGCTGGAAGCAGGGCGGCTGTTGACAAAAATTGCGTGTGCGAATTGCCATGCCCTGGAGCAGGGGGGCCCATTGCGCAGCCTGCCCGACAAGTTTCATGGCGCCACCGATGAAGATCTCATTGCCTCCTTCCTGGCCGGTCCGTTGCGGCATGGTACGCAGGTCTATATGCCACGCATCGATCTGCCAGATCGGGAGATCCGTGCCATCGCGCACTTCCTGGCTGTTACCAACACGGGAGCGGATGTGAATCAACTTATCGCGCAACAACAATTGGCCGCTGGTGATGCGCGGCTAGCCAAGGAATAAATCATGGATATCGGAATCGTCATGAATAGCATGCGGGATCCGGCCGGAGTCCCTGCGCATCCCGTGTTGTTCCAGGTATTGATGGTATCAACCTGGGTCTTGCATATTGCCTTTGTCCAGCTGACGTTGGGCGCAGCGAGTCTCGCCATCTATGCATTTCATCGGCGTGCTGCCGGTGGATGGTGGGCGCAACTCTCGATGGCGATGACCAAGGTTGCAAAGGTCGGCGTCTCACTGCTCATCGTGCTGGGCGTGGCTCCGCTCTTGTTCACTCAGGTAATCTACGATCCGCAGTGGTATGCCTCCAATGTGCTGTCTGGTCGTTGGGCCATCTCATTCATTCTCACGCTGATCGTCGCCTACTGCGCGTGGTTCTCCTTCTATTACGCAAACCACGCAGGAGCTCGCCGCTACATCGGCATTTATGCATGGATAGCGCTGGCACTCTTTTTCCTCGATGGCCTGATCATGCACGTCTTGTCCTACCAGGCGTTGCTGCCGGATCAATGGATGTCATGGTATGCGCCCAATGGTGTGCCTGATACGCGCGGAGCGACTCTGCATGCGATCCAATGGCCGCGATTCCTGTTCATCATGAGCTTGTCGGTACCGGCTGTTGGTGTCTTTCTGATCGCGTATTGCGGCTATTTCAGCCAACGGTCTGATCGCGATCCGGCCTACCGGGAATTTTGCTGGACGCTGGGACGTCGGCTCGCCCGATTTGGCTTCGCCATCTCCGGTCTGTTGTTACTTTTATGGCAGGGGAGCCATCCCGCCGCAAGCTCGTTAAGCACTCATCCACTTGGCTGGCTACTGTTGTTATCGATCTTGGCCATGGTGCTCTTCTTGTACCGGTTGACACCCTCTCACCACACCTATCTGCCGCTTGGCATGAGTCTGGCGGTATTGGCTCTGCTGGCAATCTGGCGCGAAGTCATCCGCATCGATTATCTGCAGCATTTCGGATATGACATCAGCGACTACAAGGTTCACGCGGATTGGCCATCCACGATTCTGTTCTTCGCTACGTTGCTCGGTGTAGGTGGACTGGTCGGCGGCTTCTATCTCAGCCTGCTCTATCGTGCCGGGCGCGTCTCCGGTGTCTACCAGGCCAATGGAACGATGGCCCGTCTGGGGACAGCGGCGGTCGCGGTCTTGGCGCTCTGGATTGCCGTGTTTTTCAGTTACGGCATCGTGATCTGGCTACGTAACAGTTTTGCTTGAGAGGACATCATGAGAGCACTCATCTTTCGTATCGTCATCATGCTGCTTGCCATCCCGGTGTTGGCTGCAGCACAGGCGCGTCCAACAGCGGCACCCGATATCGGTGCCGGCAAGAAACGCGCCGCCGTCTGCTTTGCATGTCACAACGCGGACGGTATTTCAAGAATTCCTGGCACACCTCATCTGGCCGGGCAGGAGCGCACTTATCTGGAAAACGCTCTGAAAGCTTATCGGGATGGTCAGGGACGGCAAAACCCGACCATGACGGCCATGGCCAAGCCACTTTCCGATAATGACATCAGCAATATCGCTGCCTATTTCAGCCTTCAAGGCCGCATGAAAAATGGCCAGACTGCGGAGTTGGCGTTGCAGACCCTCGAACGGATCCGACCTGTGGCTACCGTGAGCGTCGAGGAAAGCGCAGCGCCGGCGGCAAGCGCTGTGCGCTCGGGAGAGAACGTCTATGGCGCAGTCTGCATGGCTTGCCATGCCAGTGGCGCGGCAGGTGCGCCCAAGCTGGCGGATAAAACGGCTTGGTCTGGACGACTGGCTCAAGGAGCGGCTGCATTGCACCAGCATGCGCTTGAAGGCCTCAACGCCATGCCACCCAAGGGAGGATGTGCGAGTTGTTCCGACGCTGAAATCAAACTGGCGGTCGATTACATGATCGGCAAAGCCAAATGAATTGGCTGACATCTGAATAGCTCTGACGGAGAAGAAAACATGTTCAATGTAATCGCAGTTCAATCTCTGCCCGCTGGCAAGCATCTCACCATCCCCAAGCATCGTGGCTTGCGCTTGCGTGCCAACGAAAGCATGTACAACTGGATTTATCGCTACAAGAATCCGGATGATGGCAGGATTCGCCAGGTCAAACTGGGCGAATGGCCCAACATGTCATTGAGCTCGGCCGTTCGCCAATGGCGGCAACTCAAGAGTTTGCGTGATCAGGGGATCGATCCCTCAACGGTGCATCGGCAATCGGAACGCCCACAACGTGATTCCATATCAATGTCGCCCGAGTCCGCTGCGCAACTGACGGTGCAGCAAATCGGCTTTCATTATTACGAGGGACACGTCAAGCATCATTGGGGCGAAAGAGGGGCCAAGGAAGTATGGCGTATTTTCGCGCGTACGCTGGGTGAATTCGGTAACCTGCCTGCACAGGCTGTCGATGCAGACATGGCCGCTGACTTTCTTCGTGGCTTTCTGGACCGACCCACGCAAGGCACTATCACGCGACGCGAACTGGGTGCTGCCTGGGACTACGCCATTGCGCATGGATTGCTTCCTGCCAAATGCGTCAATGTGTGGCGTAGCGTCATGCGTGGTGAGTTCAAGAGCAAAGGCGTTCGTATCAAGGGCGTGCATCGCGGCCCCGTAAAGCGTCTGCTGTCGGTCAATGAGCTCGCGGTTCTATTGCCGTGGCTCCATCATTTCACCAGCGCCAACGAAGATATCCTGACGCTGTTTGCCTGGACATGCGCTCCCGGAAAGGAAATTTGCGCCATGCACGCCCGCGAGATCAGCCAGGAGCAAGATGGCTGGTGGTGGACGATCCCGGAGGAAAAGCTGCGTCCCCAACGACGCGGTGCCGCGAGCGATTTTCGTGTTCCCCTGGTGGGCCGGGCGCTGGAAATCGTACAGCGTCGCCTTCTGGCCAGCGGGACAGGCTATCTTTTCGAAGGACGCAAGGGCGGACGCTTTGATCCCAAGAATGTCGGCGTGGCCGTCTGGAATGCACGGGAGGACTGCGACTCCCGCCCTGAATATCAGCGGCCACGCCTGCCCATTTCGGACTGGACTCCCAATGACCTTCGACGTGCCGCTGTAGCTTTGCTCAAGACGATGGAATGTCCGCCGGACATCCTTGCCGCAGTGCAGGGGCAGCTCGGCAATCGTCTGCGCCTGTCTACTGACGGGCAAGCTCACGCTGCTCTGAAACGGCTCTGGATGACACGGCTGGCACAAGTCCTGGAACAACTCATGCAGGGCAGGATCCCGGCGCAGTGGGAGACTGAAAAGCTGGCTGCCTGAAAGAGAAGAGGCCATCTCCACAATATTGCGGAGATGGCCCCGTCAGGAAGACGACCGGAGCGCCTTGCGCCAGGCAGGGCGACACGTCACCTAAACTGCGATGTTGACGTGATCAGTTACCACGCCTTTGCCGTCGTTGCTGGTCGGCAGCCCGGGCATCAGCGAAGCGGGCATGCGTTTCTTCGGCCTTGCGACGGCCGAAGGCGTAATTGGCTTCCAGCCACATGACGTTGATGATGCCAAAGGCCAATGCCAGCCCGATGCCAAGAATCCAGGCGAAATACCACATGATGCTCTCCTTGTTCAAATGAAGGCGCGAAAAATCAATACGCCGTGTGTTCGTTTTGTTTGATATCGCGGATGGTGACCTTCCCCCTCACCACGCGGTATACCCAGCCGGTATAGATGATGATCAGCGGCAAGAAGATCAGTACCATCCAGAACATCAGCCCCAGGGTCTTATGGCTTGAGACGGCATCCCAGACCGTCAGACTGCTTCTGGCATCCAGTGACGATGGCAAGATGAAGGGGAACAGCGAGCTGCCTGCAGTAAGGATGATGCCGGTGACCGACAAGCCACTGGCGATGAATGCCAGGCGCGCGCTGCGCACCAGCGCCAGCAAGGCCGCCAGCACCGCACCGGCCACGCCCAGTACCGGGAACAGCTTGGTCACGGGCCACTTGACGTAGTTGTCGAACCAGGCTGCGGCGACCACTTCCACCGTCTTGGCCAAGGGCGTAAAGGCGCTATTGGCGTCAGGCATGGCGGTGATGCGATATCCCGGCAGCTGTGCTACCCAGAAGCCACCAGCCACGAACAGCAGCGCTGTCACCAGTGCCGCACCGATGATGGTCTTGCGCGAACGTTCTGCCACGGCGGCCTCGGTCTTGACGAAGGCAAATGCGGCCCCGTGCATCAACAACATGGCCACCGACAAGAGGCCAGTCAGCAGACCGAAGGGGTTCAACAGTGCAAAGAAGCTGCCGGTGTATTCCACGCGCATGGTGTCGTCATAGTGGAAGGGCACGCCCAGGAGCAGATTGCCGAAGGCCACGCCGCAGATCAGGGGCGGAACGAAACCGCCGATGAACAGGCCCCAGTCCCATGCATTGCGCCAGCGCGGATCGGCCACCTTGCTGCGGTAGTCGAATCCCACTGGACGAAAGAATAGCGAGAACAGCAAGATCATCAGGGCGATATAGAAGCCAGAGAACGCCGTGGCATACACCAGCGGCCAGGCCGCGAAGGTAGCACCGCCGGCGGTGATGAACCAGGTCTGGTTGCCTTCCCAGGTCGGGCCGATCGAGTTGATCAGTACCCGTCTCTCCTCGTCGGTCTTGCCAGCAAAGGGCAACATCATGCCCACGCCGAAGTCGAAGCCGTCAGTAAGGGCGAAGCCGATGATGAGCACGCCGACGAAGGCCCACCAGATCAGCTTGAGTGTTTCGTAGTCGAAGATCATTTCAAATTTCCTTATTCCGTCACGGTGGTCTCAGGAGGCTGTGTCTGTGGGAATCTTGCCAAGCTCGTGCTGCTGCAAGCGGTCCGTCTGCAGACCTTGCTGATCACCGCTCTCCCAGTGGTAGCGTCCTGTGTGCAAGCTGCTCGGTCCCAGGCGCGCATACTTGACCATCAGGATCATCTCCACCACCAGCAGGAAGGTGTAGAACAGGATGAAGCCGGCCAGGCTGAAGTAGAGGCTGCCCGGTTGCAGGGAGGAAGCCGACAGATGCGTCGGCAGGATGCCTGCGATGGTCCATGGCTGACGGCCATATTCGGCCACGATCCAACCCAGCTCGGCGGCGATCCACGGCAGCGGAATCGAGATCACGGCCAGGCGCAGCAGCCAGCGCTGCGGGGCCAACTGCTTCTTGGCCAGGAACCAGAACGAGGCCGCGAAGATGAACAGGAACAGGAAGCCGAGGCCCACCATGCCACGGAAGGACCAGAACAGCGGTGCCACCTTCGGGATAGTGTCATCGACGGCCAGTCTTATCTGCTCTGGAGTGGCATCGACGACGTTGTTGGTGTACTTCTTGAGCAGCAGGCCATAGCCCAGGTCCTTCTTGAGTTTGTCGAACTCGGCACGCGCCTCGGGCGACTTGTCACCGGACTTCAATCGCGTCAGTGCGGCATAGGCCAGCATGCCGTTGCGGATGCGGACTTCGTGCTCCTTCTTCAGATCCTTGATGCCGATGACCTGGTGTTCAAGCGAGCGCGTGCCGATGATACCCAGCAGATAGGGAATCTTGACGGCGTAATCAGTGCGTTCTGCCTTATCGTCAGGCAGACCGAACAGCGTCAGACCCGCAGGCGCAGGATGTGTCTCCCATTCCGCCTCGATGGCGGCCAGCTTGACCTTGTTGACCTCGCCGGCGGTGTAGCCCGATTCGTCACCGAGGACGATTACCGACAGCGTCGAAGCCAGCCCGAAGCCGGCGGCTACGGCAAACGAGCGCAGCGCGAAGGCAGTATCGCGCGCCTTGAGCAGGTACCAGGCCGATACGCCCAGCACGAACATGGAGGCCGTGACGTAACCAGCAGCGACGGTATGCACGAATTTCACCTGGGCCACGGGGTTGAAGATGACGTCGGTCATGCTCACCAGCTCCATGCGCATGGTCTCGAAGTTGAATTCTGCACCCACCGGGTTATTCATCCAGCCATTGGCAATCAGAATCCACAGTGCTGAAAGACTGGAGCCCAAGGCGACCAGGAAAGTCACCATCAGGTGCTGCTTGCGACTGAGTTTGTCCCAGCCGAAGAAGAACAGGCCGACAAAGGTGGACTCAAGGAAAAAGGCAGCAAGACCTTCTATGGCCAGCGGTGTGCCGAAGATATCGCCTACGTAGTGGGAGTAATAGGACCAGTTGGTGCCGAACTGGAATTCGAGGGTGATGCCGGTAGCCACCCCCATGGCGAAATTGATGCCGAACAGCTTGCCCCAGAAGCGGGTCATGTCCTTGTAGATCTGACTCCCTGTCATCACATAGACAGACTCCATGATGACCAGGATCCAGGACAGTCCCAAGGTAAGCGGTACAAAAAGAAAGTGATAGAGCGCCGTGACGGCAAACTGCAGCCGCGACAGCGACACGACTTCATCGATGGGAACCATGTTGTTCTACTCCAATCATTGTTTGGTTTCAGGTGTTACGGAATCTGGACTGCGTAACGCTCCTGGCACGGGCAGGATGCGTTCTTCGACGCGCTTCAAGGGCATCGTCATCTGCTTGGCTTCCGGATGCGCGAAGAAGGTTCGGGACAGAAACGTGATCAGGGCGATCTTGACGAGCAGCAGGAGCGTGATCTCCACGCCCAACGTCAAACGAGGAAGGCGGAGCAAGCGCCGGTATGGAGCCGAATGCTGCATCTCAGGCCTCATCCTGCCTGCGCGGCAGGGAGGTCTCGGTCTGCCCGCTTCGGCGACCAAAGCGCAGCTTGTCGCCTGCCTTGATCAGTTTCTGTACCTTTGCGCCCATCCGCATGAGTGAGACCAGCGTCTCAGGCGACAGGCGCTGAACCTCGTCGAACCAGGAGCTGGAGAGCTCGATGAGCTCATACATCTGCCGCATGCGTTCTTGGGTCTGATGATCTTCAGGGGTTGCCGCCGGTTCCAGCAGTGCATCGCGCAGCATGGACAGCGTAGGTTCGACTTCGCGTCGGCGTCGTTCTTCCAGCAGTACCTTGAAGATGTCCCAGATATCGCCAGGCGGCTCAAAATACTCTCGTCTGTCATTGGGGCGATGCAGTAGTCTCACCAACCGCCATGACTGGAGCTCCTTGAGCCCCATGCTGACGTTCGAACGGGAGAAATGCAGGCTTTCTGCGATCTCATCGGCATTGAGCGCATGTCCGCTGATGTAGAGCAGTGCGTAGATTTGTCCGACGGTACGATTGATGCCCCAGCGACTACCCATTTCGCCGAAGTGGAGGATGAAACGCTGCTTGAGTGGGGGCAATGTCCGGTCTCGCATGATTGTCCGAAATTTCAGGAAAGTCTGAAATCTAAAGGGGCGCGACCGGGATTCATCAATTAGTGTGGTGATATCTGTTATCAGGTTGATTGATAACAGCAGCTGGACGATGAACTTGCAATTTCCCTCTTCTACTGATGAATGAGATGCCGTCGCCATGTGCGTATGACAGTGCTGCTTTGTCACACTCAATCGCATTCATTGCCGGGCAAACCATGCTGCGACAATATGTCGCGCAGCTTATTTTCTTGCTGGCGCATGCCAACAGTGTTCTTTTGAGTAGTGCAAGATCTGATCGCAGGGAATTCATCCGTCATGTTTTCGTTGCCAGGCTGAAGAGAAGATTCAACTGAATCTCCCGCTGGGCGCTGGACTTCGAGATGCGACAATTTGTCACTATCGACTCAACGGACGATCCCGTAGAGTTCCTCCCAAATTAAACTGGGGGAATAAGAATGAAGAAAATCGGGCAAGTCATTTCTGCGCTCTACCATCCATCTGCCGCCACCTCGCTCAGAGTGCTGCCGTTGATCCTTGGGTCGGGATCCCTGATGATGGTTTTGTCCCCTGCGCAGGCAGCCGATTCCCCCGAACAATCGACGGCAGGCGCGCTACCACGCGTGGAGATCAGCGAGAAAAAGCCGGACGAAACAAGGCGTGGACTTGCTCTGGGTGTCAACGCTGACGTACTGGATACCCCAGCCTCGGTGACCTCGGTGGATATCAAGGTACTTCAGGATCAAGGCGGCCAGACTCTTCAGGATATTCTGCGCAATGTGCCGGGTGCGACGGCTGACCTCGGCTTTACCGGTAGTCATTCACAGGTATTTGTCCTGCGAGGCTTTCTCGCCGATAGCGGGACCGGGGCCAGCCGTGTATTACGGGATGGTGCCCGTCTTTCGAACTATGCTTTTGTTCCCGCTTTCGTGGAAAGCGTTGACGTATTGCGTGGCCCAGGTGCTGCGGTCGGCACCCGTAGTGAGCCCGGTGGAACAGTGCAGATCATCACCAAACAGCCGCAATTGCGAAATTTCGGCAGCGTCAGCGCTGGCGTCGGTGAGTATGGCGCGCGCGAGACGACGATTGACATCAACCGTGTCCTGTCCCAGGAAAACGAGCTGGCAGCTCGCCTGATCGCTACGCATTCCGAGTATTCGGAGTGGCGCGGAGTCCCGGACAGGCTTGACGGCGTCAAATTGGGAATCTCCAAAAGCGATGGCGATAAATACCACCTGCGTGTCGGGGTGGAGAGCACAGATCAGCGTTACCGACCGGATTACGGGGTACCTGGCGTTAACGGGCGTCCTGCCAACATTCCGGTCAACCGTCAGCTCAATGAGCCCTGGACCGATTCAACTACCCGTAACGACATCTTCGATGTACACGCTGACGTAGCTGTTGGAGGGCAGTCTCGCTGGGCGTTTGACTGGACGCATCTGGAGGCCAATTCGACCTACGTGAGTCAGTCACTGTCAGCTGCAGTGGGGACCACCGGAAATTATTCCCGCTTTACATCGTTGCAACCCGATACCAACCGCCGCATCGACTCCGTTTCCACCTCGCTGACCAGTGAGCAGAAGCTGGCTGAGACAACCCACAAGCTTTATGCAGGTCTGGAGTACTATCGGGAGAATCTGTCCCAGCCTGGTGGCGGCGTAACGGCGCCGAGTATCAACATTTACAATCCGCTCTATGGTCTCGTGAAGGCACCGGCATCCTACTCAACCACGCTGACGCGCGAAAGTCTTGAGAGCTTCAATCTTTCCGTGCAGGATGCGATCGACTGGCAGGACTGGACCCTGGTTGCCGGCGTGCAGTTCATGAAACAGCGATTCTTCTACGGAACCTCCGGTGCGGGTGTCGATGAGAACAAGGTTTCGCCCAAAGTGGCGCTGCTACGCCATCTGACGCCAGAACAAACTGTCTATGCCAGCTACAGCACCGGGACCGCACCTAACCAGGCCGCATCCTCGACAGGACAGTCGTTGCCGTCGAGAACCTCTCGCCAGTACGAGGCAGGTTGGAAGTCAAGCTGGCTGAACCGCCGGCTCAATAGTGACGTGGCCTTGTTCTGGCTGAAGCAGAACAATATGCTGGCCGATGATCCCAGTACCGCGTACATCTACGACAAGACGCTGGCAGGTACGGGACGGTCCAAAGGCTTGGAAGCATCTCTGTCGGGGCAGGTGACCGAGAAGGTTTCAGTCGTGGCCGCCTACGCCTATACCAACGCACGATTTGGCTCGGGCTCTGAATTCAATGGAAAGAAAATTCCCAACGTTGCTGACCATACCCTGAGCGTATTCGGGCATTACGACTGGGACGATCAATGGCGCAGTGGCGTCGGCCTTTATGCCCAGGGACGACGCTTCGCGGACGAGACCAACACCACCATCATGCCCGGCTACGGACGGATTGACCTGACCCAGCGCTACCTCCTCAAACTGGGTGAGGATCGTACAGTCGAGTTACAACTGGCCGTTCGTAACCTGATGAACAAGGAATACTACGTGGCCAGTCATCTGCACGTAAGTCGCTATATCCTGCCCGGCGAGACCCGTGGGGTTTATCTCAATGCAAGCTATCGTTTCTGACCGCATGAACTGGTCATGTTGGCTGGTCCCGCTCCCGAGGTCCCATCATTCATTGACAGGGGCGGACATAGCGACAATATGTCGCACATGAAATCCGGTACAAGGAGTTCGATTGGTCGCACAATCATCAATACCTGCAAGGCAGGCAGATGGTATCCGAATGAATCAATTCGCGACCAGTCGGCAGCTGAAGATTGGTTTGCATTCTGAGTCGGGCTTCGGGCTCGCTGTTTTCTTATGTTCTTGACGTCGGATCTGGAAGTGCTGGAGAGCGGCCAGCCTTGTACTGAGCGGGAAATCCTCGATGCGGAATGCATGCTTGGTTTTTCACTGCCGACCGAGTTGCGCAATGCCTATCTCAACGCCAACGGCTTTACCGGGCCGTCCGAAGCCCGGTTTCTTTACCCGCTGGCGCGAAGAGAGGCGTTCTCCTTGGTGACCATGCTAAGGCTAACGCAAGTTCTGCGCGGCTTGCCGACCGCGGCATCATTGTGGAACGCAGCGGTGGCCTTCGGGGACTATGGTATCGGGTCTACCTGGGGCATGACCGCGGAGGGACGTGTGTTCGAATGGTGGCCAGAAGACGGTGGCGAGCCGTTCTTTCTGGACGTGTCGCTCCAGCAGTTATGGTCAGAGCGCAGCAAACTTTTTGAATCTCTTTCAGCTTCTTGAGCATTTGTGGACGTGCCGAAGCACCACAATGTCTGGTCTGCCGTTTGCGTCCCCGTGGCCTGCATGTCTGCTACCTCAGCAAAGCGAAAAAACTCTGTCGACCAATGAAAAGCGCTGAATCAACAAGCACTTGGGTGGCAACGCTGGCAGGAGCAGCGCTGGCGTTTTGGCTGCCTGGCGTGCTCCATGCTGCGCAACCGCCAACTGATGCGGATCCGGGAGTCACCAGCCGAGCAACGCACGCTCAAGCAGATTGCGCAGCTTTATCTGGTCAGCTTGTCGGGAGCATCGTTCTGACCGCAACAACGATTCTGGCGAAATCTGACATGCCAGCTTACTGCAAGGTCACTGGCACGATCGCGCCTTCATTGAACTTTGAGATTCGTTTTCCCAAGACCTGGAACGGAAAACTCTACTATGGCGGCGGTGGTTACAACGGTTTCATTCCTCCTCCCGTAGCAGCACCTCTACGACAGGGCTATGTGGAAGTTGCCAGTGATTCCGGTCATCAGGGCGACGGGATGTCTGCAGCGTTTGTTCTCAACGACGAACTTGCAGCCAGGCTGTTCGGTAGCGAAGCGATTCCGGAAGTCATGTCCATCGCATTGAAGGTAGTCGCCAAGGCCTATGGCGTACCTCCGGTCAGGTCGTACTTTGAAGGCTGTTCCACCGGCGGCAGGGAGGGGTTGATGGCCGTTCAGCGCAACCCGGCGCTATTTGATGGCGTCATTGCTCGTGCGCCAGCCTTCAACTGGGCAGGCTTCAACGGCGCATTTCACCGCATCGCCGAGGCACTCTCAGTTCCCGGCGCCGAATTCAATGCGGCGAAGATATCACTACTGGCCAGACACGTGAGGCAAGCTTGCGACCATCTCGACGGAGTCATTGATGGCATCGTCGCCAATCCGGCAGCGTGTACCACACGCCGTGTCAACCTCCCCGCACTTCGTTGCTCAAGCGGAAAGGATAACGGTGAACATTGTTTATCGGACGCTCAGCTGGCCGTGGTCAACCAGTGGATCACCGATGTCAAATTCCAGGGTAGCAAACCCTACGTTGCCAAGGGCTATCACTTGACCGGCAACGAAGATGATCCGATGAATTTTGGCGTCTGGGTATCCGGAAACGGTGATCTGAAGGCGGCTGGCCAGTACGTGATGCAGGATACCGCTGTGAAATACTATCTCGCGAAGGACGAATCCGCCGACTCGTTAGCGTACGGACCTTGGGATAAAAAACCGGCGGCCCTCGATGCGATGGCCAAGTTGAATGATGCGACTGATCCCGATATCCGGCCTTTTATCGGACACGGAGGCAAGCTGATTGTCTGGCAAGGAGGGGCAGATCCAGCGCTGAGCGTGAACTCCACCATCGAATACATGAAGCAGATGCGGCAAGCGGTGGGCGCAAAGAACGCCGATCATTCAACCCGACTCTACATTGCCCCAGGCGTCAACCATTGCGAGGGTGGCGTTGGTCCGGATCATACCGATTTGCTGTCTGCACTGGACCACTGGATTTCAAGAGGGGCCGAACCCGGCACCTTGATGGCGCAAAAACTTGATGGAAGCGGGAAGGTACTTCGATCCCTCCCGCTTTGCCAGTACCCGCAGTATCCCCGCTACACCGGCCGAAAGCACGATGCAGCGGCAATCAAGTCTTCTTCGAATTACGTCTGCGCAAATCCGTGATGTTCGCGACGACAGTGCCCGCCGTGCTCAGATATTGACTTTGAGGGTCAGGTAAAACGATCTCGGCTGTGTCGGAATGACGACCGGAAAACCGAAATACTGATAGGACTCGTAGCTTCGCCGGCCCGTCAGGTTGTACCCCGAGAGCTGCAGAGTGTACCGACCAAAGTCATAGGCGGCCTGAGCATCCACTGTCGCCATGCCTGGCACGGAGACGGTATTGGGCAAGGTCAGCTGACGGCGGCCGAGTGCCGTGATACCGGCTCCGAATGACAATCCCTCAGCGGCGCCATCCAGTACGCGATAGCGGAAGGCCAGGCGTCCGCTATGTCTGGGCACACGGGCCAGTGTGTCACCAACCGGGATCGTATTGTCTTGCGTAACCACCGCTTGGGTATAGGCGTAGTTCGCCAGCAAGGACAACGCTCGAACCGGTTCCCAGGTCATGTCGGCCTCGAATCCGCGTGCGCGTTGCTGTCCCGTCTGGATCGACACGAGGGGATTGGCGGGATCGGCGGTGGCGACGTTGTCACGAGTTTGTTCGAACACGGCCAGCGTGCCCGACAACTTGCGCGCTTTATCGTCAAGCTTGATACCCAGCTCGATGTTCCTGGAGCTCTCCGGCTTGGGTATCGATGAACCAATGAAACCGAAAGGTGCGCGGAATGCAGTTGCATAACCGGCATACAGGGCCAGGCCTTGCAGCAGGTCGTAATTGACGCCGACCCGCGGCGAGACATGGTGGTAGGTTTTGTCGGTCCCCTGTTCGGCCTCTTGAAACTCAAGCTGAGTCAGGCGCAGGGCCCCTGTGAAGTGCCAGCGGCCATAGTGAGCCTGGTCCTGCACGTAAGTTGCGAGGGTGCGGTAGCGATCCGTCTGCGTCGAGTTGATGGGGGTCTTGTCACCAAAGGAGAGGTTGTATTGAGGGTTGGAAAGATCAATCGAGCCGACACTCGTCCCATCAAAGCCCATCCCCGAATAAAACTTCGTCAGGTCGTATGCAACCCCAGCGACCCACTCGTGACGTCCCCCCAGCATGTTGAATGGCGCGATCAAATGCGCGTCGAGAGCGGTTTCACGCGTGCTGGTGTTCATGGTGAGCGGGAAGATGGGATAGGTGGTGGGCGTAGATGCACTGGGCGCTGCGAGTGCCGGATAGATGAAGCTTCCGTATTCGCCAACGTTACTGGTGTAGTACTGTGCGGACGCCTCCAGGCGAACGCCGTCATCAAACTTGTGGCGCAACTCGATCTTTCCGAGACGATTGTTGATATCCGTCATGGGCTGGCCATTGGGCGCACCTGGAAAGGCATTGCGATAAAGCTGACCCGCCAGCGCCTGTTGAGCGGGCAGCCCTGAGTACTCAAGCTGCTGCGTACGGTTGTACTGGCCAGAGAAAAGAATCTCGGTCTGCGCGTCGGGCTTGAACAGGATGCTGGGCTGGAAAAAAACGCGTTTCCCGTGGACCTTGTCGATCCAGCTGTAATTTTCCTGGTATTCCCCTTCAAGGCGTATTGCAAGCTTGTCGCTCAGCGTTACGTTGTAGTCACCATAGGGGTTGGTGGTGGAGTAGCTACCGGCTCGTACGCCGACAAAGCCTCCATTTCTGCCAATCTCAGGACGTGTCGACTCAATGTTGATGAGTCCGCCCAGGGGAGAGCCCAGTCCACCACCATACAAGCTCGAACTCGGTCCCTTCAGCACCTCGATTCGTTCGACGCCGACCAGCCCTGCCGGATTGAATGCATGTTGATTCCCGCCGAAGATGGACAGGCCATCCAGATAGGTCTCCGCAGGAAATCCGCGGATGATGGGAGCGATCAGCAATGCTTCTTCCGGCTTGGTCGGTACCACTCCGGAAACGTTGACGAGTGCATCAGCGAGGCTGTGGACGTCCTGGTCATCCAGGAGGGATCGCTTCAATACGGAGACGGACTGCGGTGTCTGAAGCAACGGTGTCTCCGTGCGCGTCGCCGCGCTGGAGCGTGAAGCAGCGTAGCCCGGGCTCTCTTCCGTAACGACAACCTCAGGAAGCTCCGAAGACACGGGCGGCTTGTTTGAAATGCTTTCAGCAGCAACTGCATTGGTGATGGCAGTCGAGGTGGCGTTGCTGGTTTGCGCCATGACGACTGTTGCAAATGGATAGATCAATGCGATGGCGGCTGCCAGGGAAGTCTTTTTCATCGTTTAAAGTTAATTGGAGACGAACTCGGGAAGCCTGATAACTGCTCAGCAGGGTTAGCGCCTGAGCGACCTGCCTGGCTTGCGCAGGTTCTCCCGGGGGGACGGCGAGCCGCTCAAGGGCAACGCATGGACTTGGTCCTCGCCTGCACGAGCGCCAGTGACGAACAATGCGTGCAAGTCGAAACCGAACTTGTTCAAGCGTGCCAGCGTGCTTTTGTTGCCGCGTACCAGCGCGTTATAGCCAAAGGTGGCGGGAATCGCTACGGCCAGTCCCAATGCGGTCATGATCAGCGCCTCCCCAACGGGGCCGGCAACCTTGTCGATGCTTGACTGGCCGGTGGTGCCGATGGAGACCAGTGCGTGATAGATCCCCCAGACTGTTCCGAACAGGCCAACAAACGGTGCCGTCGATCCCACAGAGGCCAGAACGGCCATGCCCGCTTGCAGACGCGCAGCAGCTTCATCAATGGATTGCCTTAGACCGAGGGTGATCCAGTCGCTGATCGCCAGCTGTTCATGCAAATGTCCCTGGTGCTGCTGATGATGAAGGAGCGCCGTCTTCCCGGCATGGGCCAGCGCGAAAAATGGATTGTCATGTCCCAAAGTGCTCAGAGCGCTCTCCAGATCGCCTGCCGTCCAAAAATCACTGCGGGCGGCCTCGCCGGACTTGCGCAGACGAAGCAGGGCAAGTGCCTTGGTCAGGATCACATACCAGGAGGCGATGGACATGCTTATCAGCAGAATCGCGACTGCGCGCGTGACCAAGTCACCCTGCGCCCACAAGCTCTGAAGGCCGTAAGGACTGACTTCCATGATGTTTTAAGCCTTCATGAGGCGGGCCGTGCCGGGCCGCCCTGGATGGGAGAAGACCCGAATTATGCGCGCAGGACCAGGCGCGGCGCGTGCGACAAATTGTCACATTCTGCTTACCGATGCCATGCCGATCGCATGCTCGCCTGTCAGGCCGGCCCATGGAAGATCCAGCTCACTATCCTGAACCTGCTCAATTGTCGCGATGACACGGGTGGTTCGGCCTCCAACTTCAATGACACCTTGAGCCTGGGCCGCGCGTTGTCGGCCCAGGTCACGGCGCCTCGCCAGCCTGCGCACATCATTCGTGGAGGCGTCCCAGGAACTGCCGCGAGCGCTCGCTGCCCTGCGCGCCGAAGAACAGGGCAGGGGTGGTATCTTCCAGTACGTGTCCACCTTCCATGAAGAGGATGCGGTCGGCTACATCCCGGGCGAAGCGCGTTTCGTGCGTCACCACCAGCATGGTCATGCCTTCCGCCGCCAGCGCGCGCATCACGTTCAACACGTCGTCGCGCAGTTCCGGATCCAGTGCCGAGGTCGGCTCATCGAAGAGGATCACTTCCGGATCCATGGCCAGTGCGCGGGCAATGGCCACACGCTGCTTCTGGCCACCGGAGAGCTTGCCCGGATAGGCATCGGCCTTCTCCGCCAGCCCGACCTTGCCCAGCAGCGCCAGGCCTCGCTCACGGGCCTCCGCCTTGGCACCCCCCCTTGACCGACATCAGCCCTTCGATCACGTTCTGCAGCGCCGTCATGTGCGGAAACAAGTTGAAGGACTGGAACACCATGGCTGTCTGCTGTCGGATCTGCAGCGTCTTGCGCCGCAGTTCACGGGCGGGCAGCGTCGCCGGATCGTTCAGCGCCACGCCGCAGATCTCGATGCTGCCGCGATCCGGCAATTCCAGCAGGTTCAGCGAGCGGATGAAGGTGGTCTTGCCGGACCCGGATGGTCCCATGATGACCACCACTTCGCCCCGCGCGACTTCGAGGTTGATGTTGCGCAGTACCTGATTGGCACCATACGCCTTGGCCAAGGCGCTCACGCGCACGGTACAGGAAGAAGACGGATTCATTGATAGCGCCTCGACAGTTTCTCTTCCAGCCAGGTTTGCAGGAGAGTGAGTAGTTGATTGATGACCCAGTAGATGGTCCCGACGATGATGAACATGTCCATGTAGCGGAAGGTGGTCGCTCCCAGCTGGTCGGCCACGCGTGTCAGCTCCACCACGGTGACGGTGGAGGCCAGCGAGGTGTCCTTCATCAGCGCGATCAGGCGGCTGCCCACGGGCGGAATGGCGATGCGCAGGCCCTGCGGCAGGATCACGCGCCACAGCGTCTTCCAGTAACCCATGCCCATGGCCCAGGCGGCTTCCCACTGTCCGCGATCGACCGCATTGATGCCGGAGCGAAAGTTCTCGCTCAGGTAGGCCGCCGAGAACAAGGTCAGCGCCAGCAAGGCGGCGGGGATGGGATCGATGGTGATGCCGTAGTTGGGCAGGCCGAAATAGATCAGCAGGATCTGGATCAGCAAGGGCGTGCCGCGAAACACCGACACATAGGCGAACGCCAGCCAGCGCAGCGGCCGCGCATCGGAAATGCGGGCCAGCGCAATGAGCATGCCCAGTGCCGAGCCCAGCACGAACGAGCCGATACCCAGCCCGATGGTCACCACTACCGCTTTTTCCAGCAGCGGTAGCGCCCTGACAAACAGATCAATCATGGTTCTCCTCCCGGTTGCAGCGCCTGCATTGGGGCGCTGCTTCAGTGTTCATTGATGCGGGCATCACGCCTGGGCTGCCGCACTTGCGTACTGGGCCAGTGCCTGATCCAGATCGGCGATCAGCAGGGCAGGATCTTCCAAACCGATGGACAGGCGCACCACCGGCTGGTCGGTCGACGGGAAAGCGCGATTGGCCTGCAGCGCGGCCGGATAATAGGCCGCCAGGCTGTGCACGCCGCCCCAGCTGGCACCGATGGCGAAGTGCTGCAGGGCGTCGAAGAAGCCGTGAAAGGCGCTCTCCGGTGCTGGTTGCAGGATCATCGAGAACAGGCAGCCAGGGGTCTTGTAGTCGCGCTTCCAGAGGGCATGGCCGGGGTCGCTTTCCAGCGGCGGATACATCATGCGCGCCACCATCGGGTGATGGGCCAGATGGCGTGCCACCTGCAGGGTTGCCGCTCCTTGCGCATGCACCCTCAGTGACAGTGTTTCCAGCCCGCGCAGCACCAGGAAGCAATCCTCGGGACTGACCTGCTGGCCGAGGATGCTCTGGGTCTCGCGCAGGATGCCGTAGTGGCCGTGGTCATTCATGCTGATGCATCCCATGAGCACGTCGGAGTGACCGCCCAGGAACTTGGTGGCGGCCTGGATGCTGAAATCCACGCCCAGATCCAGGCCTCTCAGCCCCAGCGGGCTGGCCCAGGTGTTGTCCAGCATGGTCAGTACACCGCGCTCGCGTGCGACGGCCGTGATGGCCGGGATTTCCTGCATTTCCATGGTGACCGTGCCGGGCGCTTCCATGCAGATCATGCGGGTGGTGGGCTTGATCAGGTCGGCGATTTCCGCACCGATGTCCGGCCGATACAGCTCGACCTCCACGCCCATGTGCGCCAGCCATTTCTCGGCAAAGGTCTTGAGCGCGCCATAGCAGGCGGCCGAAACCAGCAAGTGGTCGCCACCGCGCACGAAGCCCATGACGGTGGTCATCAGGGCGGCCGCACCGGAGGGCGCAATGACGCAGTGGCGGGCGTTTTCCAGCGCGGCCACGCGCTGCTCCAGCAGGCGCGCCGTGGGGGTGCCGGTGACGCCATAGCTGAAGCCATCGGGCTGGCGCTGCTTGCGCTGGACAAAGTCCTCGAAGGTGTCGAATACCACGGTGGAGGCGCGCATCACCGGGGGCGAGAGACTGGCGAACGCGGGTTGCGATGAAATAGGGTGGCTCATGCGATTAATTTGTTAATCTAAAAAAGAGGAACCCAGTATCCGAATTCGCGCCGCAGCCATCAACAGCACGCGGGACTAACTCTATAAGTGGTACTTATATATGGACATGCGAGATATCCAGGTTTTCCGCGCCGTCATGCGCGCCGGAACCACCAGCAAGGCCGCCGCCCTGCTCAACGTCTCCCAGCCCGCGATCAGCCAGTCGATCCGCAAGCTGGAAGCGACTTCCGAACTGCGGCTGTTCGAGCGCACCCGTGGCCGGCTGGTGCCTACGCAGGAGGCGCTGGCCTTGATCGTGGAGGTGGATCGTTGCTTTGCCGGCTTCGAGATGATTGAGCACCGCATCCGCAGCCTGCGCTCGTTCGGACTGGGTCGTCTGGCCATCGCTTCCTTCCCCGCACTGGGCAATGGTTTCATGCCGCGCGCCATCGCCGCCTTCGGACTGGGTGAGCGGCGTGTGCAGATGTCGTTCCAGATCATGAGCTCGCGCGAGGTCTACCAGCAGGTCAGCGCAGGGCAGCTGGATTTCGGACTGATGGCCGATGAGCTGTCAGTCTCCGGGCTGGAGCATTCGCAATTCATGAGCGTGCCGGGTGTGATCGTGATGAACGACCGGCACCCCTTGGCCGGCAAGCCGGTGATCACGGCTGACGATCTGCTGGAACATCCCTTTATTGCCCTCAATCCGGAAGATGCCAGCCGCCGGCGTCTGGAGCAGGAGCTGATGCTGCAGGGGAAGGTTTTGCGTCCCATCCTGGAGACGCCTTATTCCAATTCGGTGTGCGAATTCGCCATGCGCGGGGTTGGCATGGGGATGGCGCATCCGATCCTGGCACTGGATTACGTCACGCGCGGCCTGCGCCTGAAGCCGATGGAAGTGACGGCCAGCTTCACGGCGCTGCTGGTGTTCCGGCCCGGTGTGCCTATGTCAGAGAATGCCAAGGAACTGCTGCGGGTGATGCGGATCCAGATGGAGTCGGACATGAGCTCACTGCGCCAGGTGCTGTACCAGAAACCCGGCACGTTCTGAACTTCCCGGCAATGCACCGATTTGAGCGCTGCGCACAAGGTTGGGGCAAGGCCATGCTGCACGAGACCGCAAGAAGAGCAGTCAGCCCCGAGATAACTGGGACAGGGGGTGAAACACTGTTGGCCCTTATCATTTTGCTGTTCCGGATTGGTGCAGCATATCTTGTCGATCCATCAGTTTGATCGAGGAAAGTATAAGTTCTGCTTATCACTCAAGAAACGTGTACGGATTGCTGATCCCCCGGCCTGCGCACAGAATGGGCTTCCGATTTCATTGATGATCAAGAGGGGACAGCACCATGAAGTTGCATCATTTCATTCCCGCCTGCCTGCTGGCAGCGCTCCTGGGCAGCGCAGCGGCTGCCGTGACAGCCCAGAACATTCCGGCCGACATTCTGGCCAATGCCCGTGCATCGGGCGTGATCCGCATCGCCAATACCCAGAGCAGCCCGCCCTGGAGCCTGATCGATGACAAGCTGCAACCGGCCGGTTATGACGTCGAGGTGGCCAAGGAAGTGGCGCGCCGCATCGGCGTGGCCAAGGTGATCTTCGTGGCCGACAGTTTCAAGAATTTTGTGGAAGGACTCAAGGCGGGCAAGTACGACATGGTGATGAACGACCTCACCCCTTCGCCGGAACGGGAGAAGCAGGTCGATTTTGCGGCACCCTATGGCGTGGAGGATTTTCGTATCTTCGTACTGGCCAGCAATGCCAGCATCAAGGACAAGCCCGATCTCAAGGGCAAGAAGGTCGGCGTGACGACCGGCACCACCAACGAAAGCTGGGCGCGGGCCAATCTGAAGGAATCGGATATCCGCGCCTATGACAATGGCGGTTTCGTCTTCAATGACCTGGGCAATGGGCGCATCGATGCGGTCATCAGTTCGCACTTCGGTGGCATGAAATACGCGAACGTGAACAAGTTGCCGATCAAGGAAGTCGGACCAGTACTGATCTACCAGCTGTCGGCACCGGCCATGGCCAAGGGCCAGCAGCCATTGAAGGAGGCCGTCAGCAAGGCCATTGGCGACATGACGCGCGATGGCACCATTGATAAGCTGGCGCGCCGCTGGGTGGGTGCGGATTTCGATATGGTGGGGGATATCCAGCGGGCTTTGCAGCAACCTTGATTTTCTTGTTGCCGTATCGGTAACGGGTGTTCAGCGGCAGGCCAGCAGGCTTGCCGCTAGTGCATTGTAGTCGGACAGGTTCGCTGCAAAATTCGGTACAACTCAGTCAATAACGGACACTCTTGTTTTATGCGGTCCGCAGTTTCCTGTTGAATTGTTCAACAAACCGAGCGGGGGCAATGTTGCCAAGACGAGAGTGACGCCGCTTGCGGTTATAAAAAATTTCGATGTGTTCCCGAATCGACACCCCAGCCTCTGCACGCGTTGTGTAACGTTGGCGATGAATCAGTTCGTTTTTCAAGCTGCCCAGACGCTCTCCGTCGGCGCATTGTCGTAGCAGTTCCCTTTACGCGACATCTATGCCCGCGCGCCAAACTTCTTCAGCAAACGACCAAAGGCATGGGAGCAATACTGACTGCCACGGTCCGTGTGATGAATCAGGCCATGTGCCGGGCGTCTCGGTGCGGAGCTCCCTTGTGTATCTCTGTTTCTCTGATTTGCTTATTGCTTGCTCCTGTTGGTCAAGTTTAACAAACAGGCGTGTCCGGAAATTTCAGGGCTACCTAACGATGGGTTGTTTGCATGGATCCACACACAGGTAGAACAAGCTGCCAACTGAGGGGAGGGATCATTTCTCATATCATTTGAGCTGATGACAATAATAAGAAAACAGGATTGGATTTATATCTGATTTGTTCGCATCATGACCTTCCTGTGATGAGGCAATCCTCTGCGACCGTCGGCAAATGCCAGTCCGACACGCTGGTAGCTTGCCTCATCTTCATTCAACTGCACCATGAAAAGGAATGTGACATGAACGCCATCATCTGGCCCGAAGGCTACGTGCCGGGCTTTACCGAGAATTTTGCTTCCAACGAAGTCATCGTCGCTGGCCTGAGTGCGGCCGACGTTTGGCCGCTGCTTGCCGTGCCATCGCAATGGCCGACCTACTACGCCAACTCGGCGAATGTACGTTTCTACGACGGCAAGGGTCCGCAATTGGCTGACGGGGACCGCTTCTATTTCGAAACCTTCGGTTTCCCGGTCGAGGCGCAATGCAATGAATACGTGGCCCCCACCGCCGGCCAAGCCGGTCGTATCGCCTGGCACGGCTGGGCCGGGGAGGTGGGCAGCGACGATCGCCTGGATGTGCATCACGCATGGCTGGTGGAAGACCTGGACGGAGGGCGGGTGCGGATCCTCACGCAGGAAACGCAGAAAGGCAAGCCGGCCGAGGTGCTGCACAATACCAAGCCCAACCCGATGATCAACGGACACCAGGACTGGCTGGATGGCCTGGTGGCAGCAGCACGTCAGGCACGTCGCCCGTAACGGCGTCGCCATTTTGTTCATTCAGGGCCGGGCCCCTGCAGTAAGCCCGCCCGCCAAAAGGAAAGACACATGACAACAATCGCCGTATTGGGCTTGGGTGCGATGGGCTCGCGCATGGCCGCCAATCTCATCAAGGCAGGTCACACCGTGACCGTCTGGAATCGCAGCCCGGCTGCCGCCGACGCCTTGGTAGCCGCCGGCGCCAGATGGGCCGGCACGCCCAAGGAAGCCGCCATGGGCGCGGACTTCGTCATGGCCATGGTGCGTGACGATCAGGCTTCGCGGCAGGTGTGGCTGGATGCAGCCACCGGTGCGCTGGCCGGCATGAGTCCTGGTGCCATTGCGATCGAGAGCTCGACGCTCACTCCGGACTGGATACGTAATCTGGGACGCCAAGCTGCCGACCGGTCGATCGGCCTGCTCGAGGCACCGGTATCGGGAAGTACGCCCCAGGCCGAGGCGGGCCAACTGGTCTATCTGGTCGGTGGCGAGGCTGCTACGCTGGCCCGCGCCGAACCCGTCCTGAAGACGATGGGCAGCGTCATCCAGCACGTGGGTTCGCTCGGGGCGGGGGCACTGACCAAGCTGACCACCAATACCTTGCTTGGTATCCAGGTCAGCGTCCTTGGCGAATTGATAGGCCTGCTCCGTCATGCCGGCGCGGACGTGGCAAAGGTACTCGAAGCCGTTGCGGCGACGCCCGTATGGAGTCCGGTTGCAGGGCGTGTGGCCGGCTCGATGCTCGCGGGAGGCTTTGCCCCGCAGTTTCCGGTCGAGCTGATCGAGAAGGACTTTACCTATACCGTGGACACTGCAACGTCGGAGCTGATGGTGCCAACCATCGCTGCCGCGCGCGGAGTCTTCCGTGCCGCAATGGAGTGTGGCCTGGGCAAGGAAAACATGACTGCCGTGGTCAAGTTGTTCACGGAGCCTGCGCGTAGCACTTGAGCCGGTGATCCGACGTCACGGTTCACTCCACATGCGCAGCAGGTTGTGATAATTGCCGGTCAGCGTGAGCGTTTCCTTGCATTCGCCCACGCGGCTGCGGAGGCTGTCGATGGAGCGATCCATTTCGTACAGCAGGGTCCGCCGTGCATCATCCCGGATCAGGCTCTGCGTCCAGAAGAAGGAGCATACGCGCTCTCCGCGCGTGACCGGCTCCACGCTGTGCAGGCTGGTGGCCGGATAGAGAATCAGGTCGCCGGCAGGCAGCTTGACCTCATGTTCACCATAGCTGTCGACGATGACGAGACCGCCGCCGTCGTAATCCTCGGGATCACTCAGGAACAACGTGCTGGAGACATCGGTGCGCAGCCACATCGGTGAATGGGGAACCCCGCGCAGCGAGCCGTCTACATGCAGGCCGTAGGTTTCCCCGGTGCTGCTGGCATAGCGGTTGAACAGAGGCGGCATGTAGCGCGCCGGCAGCGCTGCCCGGAAGAACATCGGATTCTGCTGCAAGGCGCGCAGGATGAGCTGTCCCTGTTCGCGTGCCACCGGGCAATCTTCAGGCAGTTGATGGTTGCGCTTGACCTGAGCGCCCTGGCTGCCGACCGTGGCGCGACCATCGATCCAGTCGGCTGCATCAATGGCGTCACGCATCGCTCGGACCTGCTCCCGGCTCAGTACGTTGGGAATATGCAATAACATCGTCCAGACCTCATAAAAATCCCGGGGCCTTCAGCCCCGGGGACATCTTCCGTCAGAAGTGATAATTGACGGTCACACGCGCCGAGCGCTCCAGGCCCGGGGTATAGCGATATCCCAGGTAGTTGATGGCGGTGATGTAGTGCTTGTCGAAGAGGTTGTAGACGTTGAATTGCAGATCCCAGTTCTTGCTGACCTTGTAGCTTGCCATCGCGTCATACACCCAGTACGCAGGAATGTGGTCCGGCGTGGTGGCCAGCTTGGTCTGGCGCTTGACGATGCCGACATAGCGCGCGCCGCCGCCGACGGTCAGTCCCATTGGCATGCGGTAGCTGCTCCACAGGCTCAACGCGTTCTCGGGGGCATAGGGCAGGGTGGACGAGCCATCCTGTGCGGTCGCCGCTCCGACCACGATATCGGTCTTCTGATGCGTATAGGCCGCAGTCACGTCCCAGTCGCGGGTGATCTTGCCGGTAGCGGACAGTTCGACACCCTGCACGCGTTTCTTGCCGATCTGGGAATACGTGCCATCGTCATTCTCGTAGACTTCGTTGTAGACATCGGTCCTGAACAGCGCCGCGGTCAGAAGGAGATTCTGGTTGAAGAATTCCCACTTGGTGCCCGCTTCCAACGTCTTGGACTTCTGCGGTTCCATACTCGGATTGCTGGCGCTGCTGGTTGAACTCGACAGCGAATAGGCACCGAAGCTGCTGGTGCTGCCCGGCGGCAACTGCGATAGCGCGTAGTTGACGTAGAGGTTGCCGTTGCTGGTCAGCTTGTAGAGTGCGCCCAGCTTGTAGGTGAACAGGTTGCCGCTGCCCTCGATATTCGTGTTGCCGGTAGTGGCGATGGCGTTGTAAGTGGTCTTGTAGTGATCCAGGCGCAGACCCGCATTGACCTGCCAGCGTTGGTTGATCTTGAGCGTATCGAACGCATACAGCGCGGCGGTATCGGTCTGCCACACAGCGTCCTGCCCGTTGCGGGTAATGGTCAGGCCGCTGGAGGTCAGTTGCGGATCGTAGAGGCTGAGGGAAGACAGGGTGCCGGTCTTGTTCAAGCCGTAATTGGTTTGCTTCTCCCGCGAGATTTCGAAGCCGGAACTCAGGCTGTGTTCCATGCCGAACGTCGTGAATTTCGTCGTCAGGTTCGTCTGGTTGGAGATGATCTCGTCGTCAAGTTGCTTGGCTGCACCCAGACGGGTAATGGTGCCGTTGCTGGTGGTAGGAACGCCGGCCGTGACGGCCAGGTAGTCGACACTGTTCTTGCCCCAGCGCGTGGTGTTCTGCAGCATGGTGGAGCCGTTGATATCGTGCTCGACACGTGCAGTAGCCATGGTAGCGATGGAGTTGTCGTGCGAATCGCTGCTGCCGTAGTAATTGCTGCTGTTGACCTGGCTTGCAGAGGACAGTCCGGCGACGGTTCCGGAGAAGCCGGCCATACCGATGGTGGGCAGTCCACTTTCGGGCAGGTTGTTCTTTTCCACGTGCAGCAGGTTCAGGTAGACCCGGGTATCGGTATGCAGGCCGAAGGCCAGTGAGGGAGCGACACCCCAACCGCGGTTCCTGACCTGATCACGACCGGCTACACCAGAATCCTCGCCAACCAGGTTCAGGCGGAAAGCCGTACCGCTTCTGAATTCATCCAGGTTCTTGTTCCAGTCCAGGGTAGTGCGCCGGTAGCTGCCGCTACCCGCGCCTGCGGAAGCATCGAAGCTGTCAGCCAGCTTGGGTTGCTTGGTCACCAGATTGATGGAACCAGCCGCCGAGCCACGGCCATTGTCGGTACCTGCCGCACCCTTGGTGACCTCGACCTGTTCGATATTGAACATGTCGCGGGTCACTGAGCCGAGGTCGCGAATGCCATCGACGTAGATGCTGTTGGAAATATCCAGCCCGCGCATGTAGAGCGCATCACCGACATTCGGGCCGCCGTTGCCTTCGCCGGCGTTGAAGGTGCCGACGCCTGGCACGTTGCGCATGGCCTCGGTGAGGGTGGTCACGCCCTCGGATTTCAGCACTTCCTTGTCGAGTACCTGGATGGTCTGGGTGGTCTCTGCCAGAGGGGCAGTGTACTTCGGCGAAGACAGGACCTTGGTCCCGCTTGCCTCGACGGTGATACCGGGCAGAGCGGTGCTGCTGTCAGCACCGGTGCCGGTATCAGCGGCGTGGGTCACGGACACCGACAGTGTCATGGCCAGTCCGGTGATGACGGTAGCACTGCCGCGAGAGAGCGGTGAGACAGGGAAATCGTTTGGCGCGCGTTTGCGACTTTTTATGTATGACACGAAGCGTCCTCTGTGAAGCGGAAAGGCAATCGCCACCGCCCGCATTGACATGCAGGTGGCGAAGATTCCTGGTTTGAAGGGAGGGGGCGAGTCTGGCGGCTGGCGGGATTTCGCGGAGTATCTGGCAGATGCAGGTGCAAGCCGTGGATGGAGTCTGCAAGCGACTGCTAGAACTGAAATATTTTAAATAAGAATTATTTATATTTAAAACACATTCGATGTCCTTTACCTGGATTTGCAGCAACAGGAAATACCAGGCGGATGCGCTTCAATCGTTGCGCGTGTATTGCAACAACGTTGATCCGAATTTAATGGGTAGGCCTCTTGTCAGGGGGGACTGCGTTGAATCAGATGATCCATGCGCGATAGAACGCCCGAGATGATCATGGAAACCTGCGCGCGACAAAATGCCAACTTGGGGTTCAGCCCTGCCCGCCGCGTTGAATGAACTCCTGCCCTGCATGCGCAGGTAGCCGCAGCACGCCCAGCAGGCTCACCACCACCATCAGTGCCAGTACGATGAAGGCCATCTGAAAATCTTCCAGGGTGGGAGTAACGAGGTTACGGTTCACCCCGCCGTGCGCCAGGCGCACGCTCAGTGAAGCGACGGTGATGCCGGCTGCCATGCCAATCTGATTGATCGTGTTGGACAGTCCGTTGGCATGCCCCATCATGGCTTTGGGCACATCGGCAAAACCGATGGTGCCGAGGGCGGTGAACTGCATCGAGCGCGTCATTCCGGCAACGATCAGCAGCGGAACTAGCAGGACCGGAGAGTCGTGTGGCTGCAGTTGGGCGCAGCCCAGCAAGGCAATTGCACAGAGCGCGCCATTGAACAACAGGACCTGGCGGTAGCCGAACTCGCGCAACACGCGGGTGGTCATGCTCTTCATCAGAAGGTTGCCGGCGAACAGTGCCAGTACCAGCAGGCCGGCCGTACCTGGATCAGCACCGAAGCCGAGCTGGAACATCAGCGTGAGCAGAAAAGGCGCAGCACCGATGGCCATGCGGGCCAGTGTGCCGCTGAACATGGCAAAGCGGAAAGTAGGAATGCGCAGTGCTGCCAGGTCCAGCATCGGCGCGCTGCTGCGCAAGAAATGCCGACATGACAGTCCGCCCAGAATCACTCCGGCCAGGCCGGACCATAGGCTTGTTGCGTCGATATTGGCCTCCAACTTCTCCAGTGCGATCAGCAACAGCGAGATGCTGCCGCCACAGAGCAGGAAGCCGGTCCAGTCGAAGCGAGTGATCTGTTCGCCACGGACGTCGGGAAGGATGCGCCACGCCACCACCCACGCCAGCAGACCGAGGGGGGCGTTGATCAGGAAAATCCATTGCCAGCCCAGATGCTGGCTGATGAAGCCGCCCAATGGTGGACCGAGCACCGGGGCCACCAGCGCCGGCCAGATCAGTGCGGACATCGCAGCCATGAGATTTTCGCGCGGGGTCTGGCGCAGTATCACCAATCGCCCGACCGGGACCATCAGGGCGCCGCTGATGCCCTGGATGATGCGGATCGCAACGAAGGCTTCCAGATGCTGCACCAGTGCGCAAAGCACTGAGCTGAGCGTAAAGAGGGCGATAGCCGACATGAAGACCCGGCGCGAGCCGAAGCGATCGGCGATCCAGCTGCTGGCAGGGATGAAGATGCCCACGGCCAGCAGATAGGCACTGATGCCTACATTGAGGGCCAGTGGCGTGACACCGAAGTCGCGCGCCATGGCGGGGATGGCCGGCGTCGTGATGGCACCGTCGAGGATCTCCATGAACAGGGCGCCGGTGACCAGCCACGTAATCCAGCGCATCCGGGCGGCGTTTCCCCGTAAGGCCGTAGCGGCGTTCATGAACTGACGTGGACCAGCGACTTGCCGGTGAAATTGCGCTGCTTGAGTCCTTCGAGCGATTTAGGCAGCTGATCGAAGTCATGCAGCAGATGCTGCTCGGCTTGCAAGTCCCTCCGGGCGAGATCCTGCAACATCTGCTGGCCAGCGCCGGTGAGCGTATTCCAGTCGGCATCGCTGCCATGCACGTGCAAGGCACCCAGCGCCACTTCATGTAGCGACAGCGCGCGGCCGAATGGCGCGCAAGGCCAGTGTTCAAGGCGACCCTGTATGCAGACCAGATGGCCATTGGCATCCAGGGCGGAGGCGAGCAGGGCGGCATGCTGTGCACCGATGCAATCGATGATGGCCGTGACGTGCAGGTCATTGATCAATGCACCATGAGTCGGCGACAGGGGGCCATCGAGGCAGTTGATCGCTCCCAGCGCATGCAGGCGCGGCCAATGACGCGCATGGGCCATGGCGGTTACCTGCCAGCCTTGACGGCACGCCAGCTGCACCAGATAGTGGCCAACCGATCCGCCGGCTCCGCTGATGAGCAACCTCCGGCCCGCAGGCGCAGGCAGCTTCTGCAGCGCCATCCAAGCCGTCAATGCAGGGCAGGGAAAGGCTGCTGCATCAGCAAAGCTCATTGCATGCGGAATACGCATGAGCGCACGCGCATCGACCACGGTGTACTCGGCAAAGCTGCCACCACGGCGCAGGTCCTGGTGATAGGCCACACGGCTGCCCAGCCAGTTGTACGGTACGTCCGGACCCAAGCGCATGACTTCTCCCGCACCGTCCACCCCGGGCACATGTCCGGGGGCCCAGGATGCGCCCATGCGGCCCAGTACTTTCCAGTCAACCGGGTTGAGACCGACGACGCGATTGCGCACCAGCACCTGGCCCGTCCCGACCTGCGGCAGCGGCTGCCGCTCGGGGCGCAAGGCCCGCGTGTCAAAACCTGCATACCAACCCCACGCGAGGTGGTCCGGTGGCAGTGGCGGCAAGGCGATCTCAGGCATAAGCCCCCGCCGAATAGGTCAGCTCGTAGCTGTGACTGTAGATCTCCAGAATATTGCCGAAAGGGTCTTCCATGTAGACCATGCGATAGGGTTTTTCGCCGGGAAAGTAATACCTGACGGGCATGCGCTGCTTGCCTCCGGCTGCCACGATCCGGGCGGCCAGCCCTTCGACATCCGGGTCCTGCACACAGAAATGGAAAACGCCGCTTTTCCAGTACTGGAAGTTGTCAGCCGGGCGTTCAGCGTTGCGGAACTCGAAGATTTCCACGCCGACACGGTCACCCGTGGAGAGATGGGCGATACGGAAAGAGCCCCAGCCGACGCCGAAGACATCGGTACACATCACGCCGATGGCGCTGTCATTTTCGCTGATCGTGGTGGGCGGCATGATGAGGTACCATCCCAGCACTTCGGTATAGAACTTGACGGCAGCATCCAGATCCGTGACTGAGAGGCCGATGTGAGAAAAATTCCGGGGATAGCGGGGCACGAGATTTCCTTTCCAGACTGAGGGCGCAGCGGGAGATTTGCGACGGACCAGAGGGTCGTAGTGTAGGACCTGCCCCGAATCATTAAAATGACGTGCAAATTATCAGTGCCATAAATTTTGCTTATGCTAAATCCGCAATGGCTGCGAACCTTTGCCACACTGGGCGAGGAGGGCAGCTTCACCCGTAGTGCCGATCGTCTGGGCCTCACGCAGGCGGCCGTGAGTCAGCACGTGCGTCAGTTGGAACTTGAGCTGGGGCCCTTGCTGATTCGCAGCCCGCGCCGCCTCGAGTTCACGCCAGCCGGCCTGCTGTTGCTGGAATACTGCCGTGAGGCTGATCATGCCGAGCGCCGTTTGCGTCAGCGTCTGGTAGAGGCGGACCATACGCCGGGCGAGGTTTCTCTCATCACCCCGGGCAGCATCGGACTATGCCTGTATCCGCTACTGATGGATTTGCAGCAGCGCTGGCAGGGGCTGTCAGTGCGCCACCGCTTTGCTCCCGATACCGAAGTATTGCGTGAGGTACTGGAGAACCGCTATGAACTTGGGGTGTTGGCGCTGCGGCCCGATGATGCGCGTCTGAGTGTGACGCACTTCGCAGAAGAGCCGCTCGAACTGGTGGTACCCGCCGGCCGTCATGCAGATCAGTGGGATGATCTTGCACGACTGGGTTTCATCGATCATCCGGACGGGCAGGCCATGGCCACGCGTCTGCTCAGCCGTCGCTTCCCGGACGCACCTGGGGTGCGGCAGCTACCCTGCCATGGCTTCAGCAACCAGATTGGCCTGATCCTGGAACCAGTGAGCCGCGGGTTGGGCTTCACGGTGATCCCGCGCTTTGCGCGTCAGGCGTTCGCGCGACAGGATCAGTTGCAGGTCATCCAGAATGGCACCCAGGTGGTCGATAACCTGTGGCTGATCCATCGGGCGGAGTGGCCCTTGTCGCCGAGTGCGCGACGAGTGGTGGAGTTCCTCCGCGAGACCATGATGAATCTGGCGCTCCACCGCATCAACAATGGTCGTCCCGGCTGACTTCCTTGGCGGCAGCTGCGCCGGATCCAGCCAGTGCATTGCGCCTCGATACAGCATAACGACAGCATCAGATGGCCGGCCAATTCAAGCCACCCCGCTAAGGCTGAGGGTTGAATCCATTTCATGATGGCCGAGGGAATATATCCCGTACCGAGGCAGACTTCTCGAATCATCGGTAGTCCTGGAGATCCGGGCCAGGCCGGCCGCGACTTGCTCGCCTCCGCATCGGCTCTTGTCTGCAAGGGGACAGGATCCGATGCGGGCAAAGCACGCACGCGGCCGCTCCGCTATCAGAACCGGTAACGCGTACTCACCAGCAGGCTGCGCGGCTCGCCGGGCATGTTGTAATCGTTGGCGGCACTGTGGGCGGAGATGAAGTAGCGGCGATCCAGCAGATTCTTCAGTGACAGCGTGACGTCAAACTTCTCGGCTACATAACCTGCGCCAAGATTGATGACTGCATAGCCGGGCAATACCGTCAGGTTGTCAGAGGAAGCGAAACGCGCCGATTCGGCCCGCGCGCCCGCCGCCACCCAGTAGCCATCAGGCAGATCGCGCTTGAGCCACAGGTTGAAGGTGTGACGCGGCGTAAGGGACGACACGTTACCCTGGAAGGGCGTGCCAGCGGAGGTCAGCCCGCTGGATTGAACGATGAGCCCATTCATGTAGGCATAGCCGGCGATGAGATTCCAGTGCGGTGCAAGCTCGCCGCTGGCGGACAATTCCACACCGCGTGTGCGCTGTTGACCGACGTTGATGGCAAAGCCCGGCCGGTTCGGGTCGGCAACCTGGATGTTGTTCTGCGTCATCTCGAACAGCGCGGCCGTCAGGCTGGTCTTGTCGTTGAGCTCGTACTTGATGCCGACCTCCTTGCTCTCGGTCTTGGTCGGTTCCAGCTGGGCGCTGTTGCCGTAGAAGACGAAGGAGTCCGCCAGCGGCTGGAAGGAACGGCTGTAGCCGGCATACAGCGAGGTGCGCTCATCGGGCTGATAGACCAAGCCCACACGGGGCGACAGCGGGGTGTCGACGCGATTGAGGCTGGATCTGGCGACCTTGTCATCGCGGTCCTGGGACAGGCGCTCATAGCGCAGACCGGCCAGCAGTTTCCATTGCGGCGTCAGGCTGATCAGGTCCTGGACATAGGTGGCCAGCGTATTGATCCGGGTCTCCGCATTGATGTTCGGCACGGCGTTGGCCGCAATGGGCGACAAGTTGGCCAGCACCGGATTGAACAGGGAATAGGTCGCCGCATTGTTGCGCGTGACCTGCCAGTCAGTCTTGTTTTGCCAGCTGTATTCCACGCCATACAACAGCTCGTGGTGCATGCCCGCCAGTTGCAGTTTCTGGGTCAGTTCGTTTTGCCAGAACAAGCCACGCTCGGCACGCTGGCGATGGGCCTGGGCGATCGTCACCGTCGGATTGGCGGTCTGGGTGACCCGGCTGATGGTAGTGTAGTTGCGGTCGAGATCGAAATCGTAGGTGCGCAGCACCGAGCGCCAGGCCAGGCTTTCGCTGAACTTGTGGTCGAGGGTAAAGGTGGCGTCCTTCACCTCGGATTGCACGAAGGCCCTGTCGCGCCCGTTGGCCGCACCGTAATAGGTGGCAATGGGCACATCGGCGGGACGGCCCCGGTAACTGGGGATGCCCTGGTCGGCCAGTCGCCTGTCGTGCAGATAATTGAATTGCGCCGTGAAACTGGTCTGCGCATCCGGCTTGTAGGTCAGGGAAGGGGAGAGTGCCTGGCGTTCCAGGAAATACTGGTTGCGGAAACTGCTGGAGTCTTCCACCGCGCCGGTCAGGCGAAACAGCAGCGTGCCGTCGGCGCTGTTGCGGCCTACGTCGAATTCGGTGCGCTTCTGTCCTTCGCTGCCGACGGTGAGCCCGATCTCGCTGACCGGATCGTCGCTCGGTTTCTTGGTCACACGATTGACGATGCCGCCCGCCGAGCCGCGTCCGTACAGCACGGAGGCCGGACCCTTGAGCACTTCCACGCGTTCCACATTGGAGAGGTCGCGGAAATACAGCGCATCATCGCGCACGCCATCGATGAACTGATCGGTGATGGCGCTGAAGCCGCGGATGATGACCTGGTCGCGCTGGGCGTCGCCCAGACTGAAACTGAGACCGGCCACGTTCTGCAGGGCATCCTGCAGCGACAGGGCATTCTGATCGCGCATGACCTGCTTGGTGACGGTGTTGACGGTTTGCGGCACGTCGCGCAGCGGTACGTCGATCTTGGTGGCCGCCGAGGAGTTCTTGGGCCGGTAGCCGCTGTTGTCATCTGCGGTCGCCTTGACGGTCACTTCCGGCAGCGCATTGGTTTGGACTTGTTGCGCGTAGCTGTCGAAGGCCAGGGCCAGCAGGGCACTGAGGGCACACAGTTTGGTGTTCATAGCAATATTGTTTTACGTTGTGAATGGACGAACTTCTGTTGCAGAGGCTGGCGGAAGGCTGGCGGAGGGAAAGCTTGTGACGGCAAGGGAGGTGTTTCAGCTGGCGGCCTCGCGGGTGTCGGAACGTCGCTGCAAACCATGCAGGGCGGCGGCCACGATCAGATAGACGGCAGCGTTGGGCCAGAACACTTCACTGATCGGCAGCCAGCCCATGGCCAAGGCACCGGCAGCTGTTCCGAGCAGGGCACCGGCCTTGGCCGCGCTGTTGCCGGCGCCGAGTACCCAGCCTTGGCGGTGGCCATCGGCCTGGCGTGACAGCAGGGTGTAGAACACCGGCAGCAATGCGCCGAGGAACACGCCCCACAGCAAGCGTGCCGCGACAAACCATGCCGGCACATGACTCATGGACTGCAAGGCCAGCGTGGCAGCGCAGGCCAGCGTGATCCACTTGACCCGCTGCAGGACTTGCTCCGGTGCCAGTGCAGCGAAGGCGCGTGCCCAGAGCGGAGCCGCAATGCACAGGCCCAGTGCGGTAGCGCCATAGCAAAGGCCGGTGAAGCTGGCATTGGCATGCAGGACCTGATCGGCATACACCGCAAAGAAAGCCTGCGGCATGATCTTGCCCGCCTGCACCAGCAAGATGCCCAGCAACAAGCCTTGAAACGCCTGCAGTGCAGGGCGTTCTGCCGCCGTTGGAGCAACCGGCTTTGATGATGCGCGCTGTCGATCAGTCGGCGCGGCTGGCTTGACGAAGGGCAGGGCCACCGCAGCCAGCAGCGCGCACAGCACGCAGACCAGCGCGGTCGTCAGGTTGACGATCCAGAACCCCCAGAGGTCAAACAGGATGCCGCCCAGCCATGGGCCCAGGGCTGAGCCCATGGCGGTGGCTACTTGCAATCGTGCCATGAGTGAGCTGCGCTGCGCCGGGGTGGCCAGACCCGCACCATAGGCTTGCGCCGTAGCGATGAAGCCGCCCAGCGCGCCCTGGATCAGGCGTGCCAGCAGTACTACGGTGACGCTGTCGGTCCAGGCCGCCATCAGCTGGCTGACCGCCAGCGCCAGCAAGGCCCGCACCACCATCGGCTTGTGGCCGGTCTGGTCGCCCAAGCGGCCCCACCAGGGGGCAGTGAGCATGGTCATCAACAAGGGGCCGGCATAGACCGCCATGCTGACCCAGGCCAGCGTGGCAGCCGACATGGGAGCCAGCTCCCGCAAATGCAGAGGCCAGAAGGGGCCGCTCATTTCCATCGCGCCCATCGAGAGCAGCTGGATGGCCATCAGATAGCGCAACGCCACAGCCGGACTGCGGCCCATCAACACGCTCATGCTGCGCCCAGCAGGGGATTGGGCATGCGCAGGACGACGTCCTCGGAGGTGTCGCTCAGGCGCATGCGGACGAAGGACTTGGCCGGCCAGTCATCCTGCAGCAGTGCCCGATACTCGGTTTGCCAACGCTGCGGTTCGGTGTTTGGCTTGAGTTCCGCGAAGCAGGCTTCGAGACGCTCGCGCAGTACCGCCATGAATGCTGCTTCCGGCTTCTGATAGGCGCGTGAGAGCAGCAAGGCAAGTTCGATGATGTGGCACAGCATGAAGGCGTGCAGAAATTTGTCGCGCACGGAATCGTTGTCTTCGAACAGGGTGTGCTTGCTGCTGTAAGTTTCCAGCGCCAGTCTGCTGTGGCGCAAGGCGGGGGCATGGATGCGCAGGTCCCCAAAATCGCGCAACAGCATCTGCACGGGCCGAAGTTGGGCATCCACCATCACGAAGCTGTTCTGCTGATGGGCTTCAAAGGCGATGCCATAGCGCAGATAAGCTCCCAGCACTGCCGGCAAAGCGACGTCCAGATAGGCAGCAAAGAAGTGTTCGGCAGCATCGGCGTCGTCTCCCCACGCTGCGCTGACCAGATCGCAGACCAGCGGACGCCCGCTCAGAGGGGAATCTGCAAACAAGGTACCCACCGGTACCGGCATGCGCTCCTTGCAGCGTTGCGTCATGGGGTTGCTGCGGTAGAGCACGGCCAGGTGGCGGGAGACATCGTCATTGCCCTGCGGGGCGCGGTAATACAGGCCGACTTCTTCACCGAGGATGGCCAGCCGTCCGCCGAAACCGTCTTCCCTGGCGATGATGTCGCGCAGCAGCCTGGTCAGGCGCGGGCCCATCACGGCAGACTTGGGCGAGACGGTACGCTCGACGCTGGTCAGGCGCAGCGATACGGGCAATTTCATGTGCGGCTGTCTCGGCGAGCCTTCAGGGACCACGGTGCGGAAGGACATGGTCGGCCGGGCTGGCAGGCTCGCTTCGGGCAGCAGCAGGAGCTGGCGCTTTTCCAATGCCTGAGCGAAGCGTTCGGGGATGGCGCGATCCAGCTGGTAGGGATGCAAGGGCAGGGGGAGCCAGTGTGAAACGTCTTCACCTCGGTGCTGCAAGGCTGTTGTCCACGTTTCCCAGGCTTGCGGGTAGTGGGTAGCGAACCATTGCCGGTATTCGGCGTGGTCCTGGCCGCCGGTGATGCAGGCGACATCGACGTGCATTGCTGCCAGGGAGAGCGTGATCGTGGCTTCAAATTCGGGCGAGAGCGCCATGACCTCGGCGCTGCTCAGGCCGAGTTTGGTCTTGTAGTTGGGGTGCCAGGGATGGCCCAGCGTGCCCCATTGTTCCAGCAGCAGGCTCGGGTTGGGGTGCGCTGAACGGAATAATGCGGCGACAAAATTGGTCTGCTGATGCCTGAACTCGGCACGCAATCGAAGTCCCCAGTGTTGGCGGTAATTCAGGCAAAGGGCGTCATTTTCTGCGCTGTTGGAGAGCTCCATGATCAGCCGTTGCAGGCTGGCTTCGGAAATGTCCTCATGCGCCCGAGCCACCTTTGCCAACAACATGGACGAGCTCAGCAAGGCTTGCGGGACCGGGTTTCCGACACTGTAGTGTGCAATGGAACCGTGGAGCTGGCAGTTGTCCGCCACACCCAGGTGCAGGCCCTCGATGCGCAGCATGCTTTGTGCTTTCCACAAAGGCAGCCAGGCGTAGTGCCCATCGAAGATCAGGTGTTCCCGCTGCAGCAGCTTTTCGCGGAACAGCGCTTGCAGGGTGCGTTGCAGGCTGCGCTGCCGGGCTTGATGCCAGGCTCGGTTGAGATGGACATCTTGGGGTTCACCTAGGTCCTGAATGAGATTCAAAGTACGCATATTGTTGCCTCATGTAACAAAGTGTTTTTAAATTGTATCAAATGAGAATAGCTATTATTCGTATTTATTCGAGGGATATTTATTCGTATAATTTGTATTATGTAAAATATAGTTTGCAGATTGCCTGATTAAGGCAAGCTGCTGCATGGTCATTCGTTGAAGTAAAAGTGCATCGCGGTCGCCTTTCCCGTCGGGCCTACCGGATGAAAACCAAGCGCCAGCTTCGACGTTGGTCAGTGTTCAGCGAGCGCCTTCGGGGAAAAACCGATCCGTTCCGTGTACAGACTGAGAATTACCTTGCCCAGCGCTAATCAGATTCTGCCTCTTTCATACGTCTATATAACGTACGTTCGCTCATCCCCAAACTTGCTGCCAGCTCTTTGCGGCTTCCATTGAATTCGCGTGCTATCTGTACAAGATCATGTACTTGGGGGGCACGCTTGTCGATCCCAGGAGTTCGCGGCGGATTGAAACGATCCAATGCCAGATGCTCTTTCTTGATCATGCCATCGTCCGCAAACAGGCGCGCCCGCTCGATCACGTTGCGAAGTTCACGGATATTTCCGGGCCAGTCGTGCTGCAACAACTGCGCCATGGCTTCCGTAGAGATTTTCAGCGACTTGCCTTCTCCCCCTGCCCCCCTCTGAAGTAATGACTCGACCAGCAAAGGTATGTCATCGGGCCGCTCGCGCAATGGCGGAAGATGAATCGGGAAGGCACTGATGCGGTAGTAAAGATCCTGACGGAAATCGCCTCTGGCCACCATTTCCTCCAACGGCTTATGGGTGGCAGCCACGAGGCGAAATTCGGACTGCTGCGTATCCACTGCACCAACGCGTCGGAACGTGCCAGATTCAATCAACCTTAACAGCTTCACTTGCATCGCCAACGGCACGTCGCCGATTTCGTCCAGGAACAAGGTACCACCCTTGGCTGTTTCAACCAGGCCTGCCTTGCGAACATGGGCGCCGGTAAAGGCGCCCTTTTCGTATCCAAATAACTCGCTCTCGAACAGGGTCTCCGTCAATCCCGAGCAGTCCACCACCACGAACGGCCCATGCACCCGAGGACTGGCCTCATGCACTGCGCGCGCAAACAGTTCCTTGCCACTACCTGACTCTCCAAGCAGCAAAACCGGTAGATCCGACATCGCCACCCGCTGCAATTCGCCCAGGGCACGATTGAAGGCTGCAGACTTGCCAACCAGCCCCTGGCGACTGGCTTGTACCGAGGCATGACGCACAGTCTGCAGACGCTCGACGAATCCCACCACGCGATGCTGGTGATCGATGATGGGCCGCAGCTCAACATCCACATGTTCTGGTCCGCGCGGCGTGTGATGAATGTGCAGTACTCGATCCGGCCCCTTGGTGGCCAGTGCACGTTGCAAAGGACAATGTTCTCCTGCCTGATCGCAAGGAACCTGGTAATGGTGTGACATTGCATAGCACTTGTGGCCAATGGGCGCCCTGCCAGCTGTGGCGAACTGCCTCTTGTAGGCGGTATTGGCAGCCAGAATCTCGTACTCCGTATTCATCACGATCATCGGCGTGGGCTCATGGTCCAGATAGGAAATCAGGGCCTGTACCTGGAACGACTGCAAAACATCGGGTAGCGACTCCACGAAATCTCTCGCTTTCTTCAAGACAAATTCAGGCAAATGCCGCATCCAGGCGGTTCTGGCAAATGGACCTCAGCAGCAAGTCCATGCGGGAACCTCCCGCTGATCTGGGGCGGCGCACATGCGCTGCCAAGTGGCAGTATGACACTGCCACTTGGCAGTGTCACTGGCAGTCATTCGGACTGCATATGAAGTGCATTTGTAAAAATTTCCTTATAAATCAGTTGGTTGAAAAATTCCCACGATCTGGCACAAGTTTTGATATGAACAAAATATCTGACAATCAGAGGAGGACAACATGGACAACCTGCATATTGAAGGTCATTTCGACCCTGCCACCAGTACTGTGAGCTATCTGGTACTGGACCGCACAACCCGGCAATGCGCACTGCTGGACAGCGTGCTGGACTACGATCCCAAATCCGGCCGTACCTCCACCAGTAGCGCCGATCACCTGATCAGGCGCGTGCGGGAGCTCGAGGCTTCGGTGCAATGGATCCTGGAAACCCATGCCCATGCCGACCATCTGTCTGCGGCACCCTATCTCAAGCGCAAGCTGGGCGGACGTATCGCTATCGGTGAGCACATCCGACAGGTGCAAAACGTATTTGGGGCGCTTTTCAATGCCGGCAGTGAATTTGCTCACGATGGCAGCCAGTTCGATCACCTGTTCGCCGATGGTGAGCACTTCCGGATCGGCGCTCTGCAGGCGCGTGTCATGCATACCCCCGGCCATACGCCGGCCTGTATCACCTATGTCGTGGAGGAAGGTGATCAGATCGCCGCCTTCGTCGGCGACACCCTGTTCATGCCCGACTACGGGACCGCACGCTGCGATTTCCCCGGCGGGAACGCCCGCACGCTCTTCCATTCGATCAACAAGGTCCTGAGCCTGCCGCCGCATACCCGTATCTACCTGTGTCACGACTACCAGCCCAACGGCCGGCAGCTTCAGTTCGTCACCACCGTGGCTGAAGAGCGTAGCAATAACATCCATGTCCGCGATGGCATCAGCGAGGAGGAATTCGTGGCCATGCGCAGTGCCCGTGATGCCACCCTCGCCATGCCGGTACTGCTGCTACCGTCGGTGCAAGTCAACATGCGTGCGGGGCAGTTGCCACCGGCCGAAGCCAACGGCATGCGTTATCTGAAGATCCCGCTGGACGCAGTCTGATCACCAACCCTGAGGAGTCATCATGAAATGCAATGTAGGCGGTATCGACCGCATCTTGAGAATCGTCATTGGCGTCGTCCTGGTCATCCTTTCGGCGACCGGTACCGTAGGATGGTGGGGCTGGTTGGGCCTGATCGCAATAGGAACCGGCTTGTTCCGCTTCTGTCCGCTGTATCCGCTGCTGGGCATCAGCAGTTGCGCTACCCGGGATCGCTGATCCCCCTCCCCTTACTGGCCGACGCCGGGGCGTCGCCGCCAGGGGCACATCAATCAAGGAGACATTCCATGAACATCAAGCAACTGACGGCCAACTTGTCCGTCTCGGCCCAGGTCATGCCTGCCGATATGGCAGAGATCGCGGCGGCCGGCTTCAAATCCATCATCTGCAATCGTCCGGACGGGGAAGCCGGCGACCAACCCAGTTTCAGAGAGGTGGAACAACAAGCTCAGACTGCGGGCATCCAGGCGCACTATCTGCCGGTGATCCCTGGTCAGGTGGCCGATGCCCAGGCGGACGAATTCGACCATCTTCTCGAAGAGCTACCCAAGCCCGTGCTGGCCTATTGCCGTAGTGGCATGCGCAGTACCACGCTGTGGGGGCTCTCGCGCGCCGGCCGCATGTCCACGGGGGAGATATTGACCCGTGCCGAACAGGCGGGTTACGACCTGAGCGCACTGGTGCGCAGAATCAACCAGAGCAATGCCACCCCATTCGATGTGGCCGACTCGACGCACAAGGTAGTCATCGTGGGTGGTGGCGCGGCAGGGATCTCGGTGGCGTCGAGCCTGCTGGCGCGCCAGCCTGGACTGGATATCGCCATCATCGACCCGGCCGATGTCCATTATTACCAACCCGGCTGGACCCTGGTTGGCGGCGGTGTATTCAAGCCCGCGCAGACAGCCCGGGTGATGGGATCGCTCATCCCGCGCGGCGTACGCTGGATCAAATCGGCCGTGGCAGGTTTCGAGCCTGAGCGCAATGCGGTGCTGCTGGAAGGCTGCCGTGTGGTCAAGTACGAGCAGCTGGTGGTCTGTCCCGGCCTGAAACTGAACTGGGACGGCATCGAAGGCCTCACCGATACCCTGGGTCGCAACGGCGTGACGTCCAATTATCGTTATGATCTGGCGCCCTACACCTGGGAGTTGGTGGAGCGTTTCAAAGGAGGCGATGCCGTGTTCACCCAGCCGCCTATGCCCATCAAATGCGCTGGCGCCCCGCAAAAGGCCATGTATCTCTCTTGCGATGCGTGGCGGCACGCTGGCGTGCTCAAGAAATCGAATGTGCAGTTTCGCTCTGCTGGCGCCGTGCTCTTCGGCGTGGCCGAATACGTACCAGCCTTGATGGAGTATGTGCAGGCCTATGGCATCAATCTCAACTTCGGACAGACCCTGACCGCCATCGATGGTGGACGCAAGATCGCCACCTTTGCAGTCAGCTCCCCCGATGGCAGCTCCCAGAAAGTGGAAGTCCCCTTTGACATGATCCACGTGGTGCCGCCGCAGACCGCGCCAGACTTCATCCGCAGCAGCCCTCTGGCCGATCCGGCCGGGTGGATCGATGTCGATCAATCGACCTTGCAGCACAAGCGCTTTGCCAACATCTTCGGGCTGGGCGATGCGGCCAACTCGCCCAACGCCAAGACCGCCGCTGCGGCCCGCAAACAGGCGCCGGTGGTCGCCCACAATATGCTCCACAACCTGGGCCGGCAATCCGTTCAGGCCCGCTACAACGGCTATGGCTCCTGCCCCTTGACGGTGGAACGCGGCAAGATCGTTCTGGCTGAATTCAACTATGGCGGGAAGCTGGCGCCCAGCTTCCCGGCGTGGATGCTGGATGGCACACGTCCATCGCGCCTGGCCTGGCTGCTCAAGGAGCGCATTCTGCCGCCGCTGTACTGGGAAGGCATGCTCAAGGGACACGAGTGGCTGGCGCAACCCGAAATGGTCGGTTGAGGAGACAGAGATGAGCATGAGCCTGTTACTGGGTGCCTTGGTGGGCTGCATCATGGGGCTCACCGGTGCCGGTGGCGGTATCCTGGCCATTCCGCTGCTGGTGTTCGGCCTGCATCTGAGCGTGCCGCAGGCCGGTCCCATCAGCTTGCTGGCCGTTGGCATTGCTTCGGCGATGGGGGCGGTGATCGGTTTGCGGGCCGGCATCGTACGCTATCGCGCCGCCGCGCTGATCGCCGTTGTCGGCATTGTTCTCACCCCGCTGGGAACGTGGCTGGCCCATCAGCTCGATACCCGCTACCTGACGCTGCTGTTTGCCATTGTCATGGTGTGGGTGGCCATCAAGGGCATGCGTGATGCCCGGCGCGGCAGGACGGCCGCGGCTACCGTACCAGATGACTGCCCCTGCCTGCGCGACCAGAGCGGACGCTTCGTCTGGACACCACGTTGTGCCAGTCGCCTTGCCGTCATGGGTGGCTTGGCGGGTGTGCTTTCGGGGCTGCTCGGCGTGGGTGGCGGGTTCGTCATCGTACCGTCCTTGCAGCGGGTGACCGACCTGGCCATGCAGTCTGTCGTCTCAACTTCGCTGGCGGTGATCGCGTTGATTTCATTGGTCAGCGTCGGTACCAGCATGGTCAGTGGTCACTTCGATCTGGGTATTGGATTACCTTTTTCTGCGGGAGCGATGGCTGGTATGTTGCTTGGCGGGAAGCTTGCAGTACGCTGGCACCCAGCCCATCTGAAACTGGCATTTTCGATAGTTTGCATGGTAGTGTCTGCTGGCCTGATCATGAAGTCTATTTACTGATCATTGGGCGTCCATGCTTTCATTTCAAATCGGCTTTCCTACACACCCACATAAAAAATAGAGGTGATGATGAAGCATTTTTTGGGGCAAAAGTGTAATCCAGGGGGCACTTCCAGACGGCTGACAAGCATGCCGCTGGCGGCGGAAATCTCCATTCTGCTGATCGTCAAAGTGGCCCTCATTACTGGGCTGGCCAAGACCTTTTTCGCACATCCCGAAGCCAAGCACATGCAGATGCCGGTACAGCGGGTGGAGCAACGCATGCTCGCGCCAACTTCCGTATCGGCATCGTCGGCTGACATGCAACAGGCATCTAAAACAATTACCAAACCGGAGTAAGACATGGTTCCCATTGATGAAGTCGTCTCTTTGTCGCGGCTGCAGTTCGCCGTCACGGCGCTCTATCACTTCCTGTTCGTCCCCCTCACCCTGGGCTTGTCCTGGATCCTGGTCATCATGGAGTCGGTCTATGTCATGACCGGCAACCAGATCTACAAGGACATGACCCGCTTCTGGGGCAAGCTCTTCGGCATCAACTTCGCCATGGGCGTGGCCACCGGCATCACCCTGGAATTCCAGTTCGGCACCAACTGGTCCTATTACTCGCACTACGTGGGCGACATCTTCGGCACCCCGCTGGCCATCGAAGGCCTGATGGCCTTCTTCATGGAATCGACCTTCGTCGGCCTGTTCTTCTTCGGCTGGGACAAGCTCTCGCGCAAGCAGCACCTGATCGTCACCGTGCTGGTGGCGCTGGGCTCGAACCTGTCGGCGCTGTGGATCCTGATCGCCAACGGCTGGATGAACAATCCGGTGGGCGCCGAATTCAACTTCGAGACCATGCGTATGGAACTGGTCAGCATGACCGAGGTGATCTTCAACCCGGTGGCGCAGGTCAAGTTCGTACACACCGTGGCCGCCGGTTACGTGACGGCATCGATGTTCGTGCTGGGCGTCTCCGCCTGGTACTTGCTCAAGGCCCGCGACACCGCCTTCGCGCTGCGTTCCTTTGCGGTGGCAGCAGGTTTCGGCCTGGCCGCCACGCTCTCGGTGATCGTGCTGGGGGATGAATTGGGCTACACCGCCGGTGAAGTCAACAAGGTCAAGCTGGCCGCCATCGAAGCCGAGTGGGACACCCACCCTGCCCCCGCCGGTCTGACTCTCTTCGGCCTGCCCAATGACAAGGAAGAACGCACCGACTACGCCGTCAAGATTCCCTACGTGCTGGGCCTGATCGCAACCCGCTCGGCCGATACCCAGGTGCTGGGCATCAAGGATCTGAAGAAGGAGCATGAAGTCCGCATCCGCAACGGCATGCTGGCCTATGCCGCGCTGACCCGGCTGAAATCCGGCGACAAGTCGCCCGAGGCCCGCGTCGAGTTCGACAAGCTCAAGAAGGACCTGGGCTACGGCCTGCTGTTGAAGAAGTACACCAACAACGTGGTCGATGCCACGCCGGAGCAGATCAGCATGGCTGTGAACGACACCATCCCCAAGGTCGCGCCGCTGTTCTGGGCCTTCCGCGGCATGGTGGCGCTGGGCTTCCTATTCCTGTTCATCTTCGCCGCCTCGTTCTGGTTCCTGGCCAAGAAGCAGCTGGCGCCGCAGCGCTGGCTGCTGCGCCTGGCCGTGATCTCGATCCCGCTGCCCTGGATCGCCGCCGAGCTGGGCTGGATCGTGGCCGAATACGGTCGCCAGCCCTGGACCATCGCCGGCATCCTGCCGACCCACCTGTCGGCCTCCTCGCTGCAACCGGGCAGCCTGTACTTCAGCCTGGCCGGTTTCATCCTGTTCTACACCTTCCTGCTGGTGGTGGAGATGATCCTGATGGTCAAGTACGCCCGCCTGGGGCCGAGCAGCCTGCATACCGGCCAGTACTACTGGGAAACCAAGGGCAAGCAAAGCGGCCCCGACGATGTCCTGCCGCCGCCCCTGAATCCGTCGGCCAATGCCGGCAGCCACTAAGCCACCAGAAGAAATGAGGAAAGCAGAATGATCTTCGATTACGAAACACTCAAGCTGATCTGGTGGGCCTTCGTGGGCGTACTCATCATCGGCTTCGCCCTGACCGACGGCTTCGACTTCGGCGTGGGCATGATGCTGCCCTTCGCCGGCAAGAATGACACCGAGCGCCGCATCCTGATCAATTCCATCGGCCCCACCTGGGAGGGCAACCAGACCTGGTTCATCACCGCCGGCGGCGCCACCTTCGCAGCCTGGCCGCTGGTGTATGCGACGGCCTTCTCGGGCTTCTACATTGCCCTGATGGTCTTGCTGTTCTCGCTGTTCTTCCGTCCGGTGGGTTTCGACTACCGCAGCAAGGTGGCCGATCCACGCTGGCGCAATGCCTGGGACTGGGGCCTGTTCATCGGTGGCTTCGTGCCGCCACTGATCTGCGGCGTGGCCTTCGGCAACCTGCTCTTGGGCGTGCCCTTCCACTATGACGACACCATGCGCGTGGAATACACTGGCAGCTTCTTTGCCCTGTTGAATCCCTTCGGCTTGCTGGCTGGCCTCTTGTCGGTGGCCATGCTGCTGATGCACGGCGCGGCCTTCGCCTTCGTCAAGACCGAGGCTGCCGTGGGCGAGCGTTCGCGCAAGACCGTCATCGGTGCGGCGCTGGTGACGGTGCTGCTGTTCGTGGCTGGCGGCTTCTGGGTAGCCCAGATGCCGGGTTATCGCATCACCTCGATGCCGGACGCCAACAGCGCCTTCACTCCCCTGGCCAAGACGGTGGAAGTGGTCGCCGGTGCCTGGTTCGACAACTACGCCAAGTGGCCCGTGACCATGCTGTTCCCGGCGCTGGGCGTGGCCGGTGCGGTACTGGCGGCCTTGCTGGCGCTGGTGCGCAGTGCGCGCCTGGCCTTCATCGCCAGCGGGCTGTCGGTGACCGGCATCATCCTCACCGCCGGCATGTCGCTGTTCCCCTTCGTCATGCCCTCTTCGCTGGACGCCAAGAGCAGCCTGACCCTGTGGGATTCGGTCTCCAGCCACAAGACCCTGGGCCTGATGTTCTGGATGGTGCTGATCTTCCTGCCGCTCATCATCGTCTATACCGGCTGGGTCTATCGCGTGGTCAAGGGCAAGGTCACCGCCCGCGACATCCACGAGAACGAACACACGGCGTATTGATTACGCGCAATCGCAAACTGCAACGAGGAGAACATCATGTGGTATTTCGCCTGGATACTCGGTATCGGCCTGGCCCTGGCCTTCGGCATCATCAACGTCATGTGGCTGGAAGCCAACTATGCCTTCGGCCGCCGCAAGGCTGAAGAAACGCATGCGCGCTTCGTCGATGCGCGCAATCACGCCGAAAGCCGTCAGGGACGCTGAGCGGGTCTGATCTGAGGGAATTATTCAGATCAAAGAGATGGCATTATTTTCTTCTGGCCACTTTGCGGCACTCCCTGTCTGATTGGAAGGCCAGCAATTGCAGGCCTTCCGCACCGAATATGCGCGCCGCATGCAACAGGCTTACCCGCCCGGCGCGGACGGCAGCACGCTGCTGCCGTTCCAGCGCATGTTCATCGTGGCGAGCTTGCCAGTATGAACATGCGCTGCCATACAAAACAGCGGGCCCCTGCATGCAGGGGCCCGCGAAATCAACAGCAAGCCTCAGGACTTGGTCAGCGCTACAGTCCCATCAGCGTTCACGCAGCCAGCGCACGTAGCCGTCCCCGATACGCTGCACCACCGACACCAGCAAAATCAGCACCGCAATGACGATCACCATGACCTGCGTATCGAACCGCTGATAGCCATAGCGGATCGCCAGATCTCCCAAGCCGCCCGCGCCCACCGCACCGGCCATGGCCGAAGAGCTGATGAGGGCCACCAGCGTGATCGTGAAGCCCCCCACGATGCCGGGCAGAGCCTCGGGCAGATAGACATGCCGCACGATGTCCCATTTCTTGCAGCCCAGTGCCTGCGCTGCTTCGACCAGACCGGGATCAACCTCGCGCAAGCTCACCTCGACGATGCGCGCAAAGAAAGGCGTGGCGCTGATGGCCAGCGGCACGATGGCGGCCCAGACGCCGATGGTGGTGCCCGCCACCAGGCGCGTGAGCGGAATCAGCGCCACCAGCAGTACGATGAAGGGCGTGGCGCGAAAACCATTGATGATGCTGCCCAATACCCGGTGCACGCGCGGCGAGGCCAGGAAGCCGCCCGGCGCCGTCACGATCAGCAGCACCGCCAGCGGAATGCCCGCCACCAGCGCCAGTGTGCCCGAGATGCCGACCATCTGCAGCGTATCGACCAGCGCATTGCCGTAGCGCTCGATGGGAATGGAAAGACTAAGTTCGAGTGACATATCCCAACTCCTTGATGTGATGCGCAATCGCCGTGGGTCCCTGTGTCAGGGCCTGCCAGTCTGGTGATCCCGTGACGTCGGCCAAGGCGATGTAGAGCTGACCGTGGGTATGTCCCTGGATGCGCTCCACGCTGGCCTGCAGCAAGCGCGTCTTGCCGCCCAGCGCCTGCGCCACGCGCAACAGATCAGGCTCCAGGCCATCCCCGCCACGGTATTGCAATTGCAGAATGCGCTCATGCAGCCCGGACGGCGGCACGGTCTGCAGTTTGTCCAGCAGTTCCGGCGGCAGGCCTTGCTGCAGTGGCGCCAACAAAGCTTGCGTGGCTGGATGGGCGGGATTACCGAACACCTGCCACACCGGCCCCAGTTCAGCGATGCGTCCCTGTTCCAGCACCAGCACCTGGTCGGCGATCTCGCGAATGACGCTCATTTCATGCGTGATCAGGATCACCGTGATGCCCAGCTTGCGGTTGATGTCGCGCAGCAGTTGCAGGATGGCGTGAGTGGTTTCCGGGTCCAGCGCCGAGGTGGCCTCGTCGCAGAGCAGGATCTCGGGCCCGCTGGCCAGGGCGCGGGCAATGCCGACACGCTGCTTCTGGCCACCCGAGAGGCGGCGCGGATAGGTATCGGCCTTGTCCTGCAGACCGACCAGGGCCAGCAGTTCGCGCACCCTGCCCTCCACCTGCTGGCGCGGCACGCCGGCCACGCGCAGCGGCAAGGCGATGTTGTCAAAGACGGTCTTGGCCGAGAGCAGGTTGAAATGCTGGAAGATCATGCCGATGCGCCGGCGCAATTGCACCAGTTGCGCATCGTCGAGGGTCGCGATATCCACCCCATCGACTTCGATGCGCCCGCTGGTGGGCGTCTCCAGCCGGTTGATGGTGCGCAGCAGGCTGGATTTGCCGGCCCCGCTGCGGCCGATGATGCCGAAGATGCTGCCGGGCGCAATCTCCAGGTCGATGTCCTGCAAGGCCTGCACCGGGCCGGCCGATGAGAGGTAGGTCTTGCCGACCTGGCGCAAGGCCACCCTGCCCTTGGGACCGCTGCCGGGCCACGGGCCGCCAGGGGCCGAGGCCTGCGCGGCAGCATCATGCTCCGCCTCGGGACGGCTGGGAGCGGTCAAGGATTGTCTGGCCGTGATCGAGAGTTCCATGCGGTTTCCTTCCGGGACGGGTGCGGCGGTTTCAGGGCTTCTGCCAGGCCAGCGTGTAGAGACGCTTGTCGCTGTTGAAGGCACGATGGATGTCGGCCTTGACGGTCTCCGAGTTCTGGTAGATGCGGATGAATTTCTGGATCACCGGATCATTCACGCGGCTGGCCTTGGTGACGAACTGGATGGCGAAACGGGCATCCTCGATACCGGAATAGGCCAGGCCGCTGGAAGGATCGAAGGCCTTGGCCGCCACGATGAAGTGCGGATAGCCCTGAGCCAGGTCGACATCGGGCGTGATGCGCACCAGCTGCGGGCCTTCCACTTCCACGAAGTTCAGCTTCTTGGGGTTCTCGACGATGTCATTGAGACTGCCCAGGTAGCCGACGTTGGGCTTGAGCTTGATCCACACTCTGCAGCAACAGCAAGCCGCGCCCCTGGTTGACAGGATCGTTGGCGATGCCGACCTTGCCGCCCTGTGGCACTTGGGCGAAGGACTTGTGCTTGAGCGAATACAGGCCGACGTTGGCCAGGATGCCGGTACCGGCACTGGCCAGCTTGTAGCCGTTCTTCTGGATGGCATTGTCGAGGAAGGGCTGGTGCTGGAAATAGTTCAGGTCCAGGTCCCCTGCATCCACCGCCACATTGGGCGTGGTCCAGTCGGTGAATTCGACGACTTGCACGTCAATGCCCTGGTTCTTGGCTTCCTTGGCGGCCACTGCGATGGAGTCGCCATAGGCCCCAGGCACCACGCCGATGCGCAGCTTGTCGGCGGCGTGCGCCACACCGGCATGGGCAGAAAGGACAGTCAGGACGACCAGCAAATGACGGAAAAGACGGGAAGGCTGCATGCAGGGCTCCGAAAAAAAATGGGTTTTGGGAAAAAAAGTTCAGGTCGTGAATCAGCCGCTGGCAGCGTCGGCGCAACGGGAGGCCGCTGGAAGCGGGCTTGCGGCCGGCGAGGCACGAGATGATCACTCGCCAGCGACACAAAGCTTCATTCAGGGCTTTTGCCAGGGCAGGCTGTAAAGCCGTTTGTCGTGTGCATAGCGCTCATCGATCTTGGCCAGCACGGCGGGCGATTGCTGGTACAGCGTGATGAATTTGCGGATGCGCGGGTCAGCGGCATTGCTGGTGCGCGAGACGAAAACGATCGCGAAGCGCTGGTCGTCCACGGTCGAATATTGCAGGCCGCTTTTGGCGATCTCCGGCTTGCCGGCGGCAACCAGATGCGCCGGGTAACCCTGCGCCAGATCGACGTCATCCAGAGCGCGGACCAGTTGCGGACCTTCGATTTCCTTGAAATCCAGTTTCTTCGGGTTGCTGGCGATGTCAGCCAGGCTGGCCTTGGCGCCCACACCGGGCTTGAGTTTGATCAGTCCGGCGCGTTCCAGCAGCAGGAGTCCCCGGCCCTGGTTGACGGGATCGTTGGCCACGGCCACGGTGGCACCGTCCTTCAGTTGCGCCAGGCTCTTGATGCGGGTGGAAAACAGGCCGATGTTGGGCAGCACGCCATAACCGGCAATCGCAAAGGCGTAGCCACGTTCACGGATGGCGTTTTCCAGGAAGGCGGTGTGCTGGAAGTAATTCAGGTCGAGGTCGCCGGATTGCAGGGCGACATTAGGCGTGGTCCAGTCGGTCATCTCGACCACGCGTACCTCCAGTCCCTGCCGCTTGGCTTCTGCTGCGGCCACTTGGATGGAGTCGGCGATCACGCCGGGCGTCACGCCGATGGTCAGAGCTTGAGCGTGCGAAAACGCTGCGCTCAAGGCCAGGATGGCACCGGCCAGAGTCTGCGGAAACCGGAAGCGGCGAATGAAGTTCTTTGCGTGCATGACCTGATCGTGGAGTCGTTCAATGGAGGCAGCGGACACGGCCTCGAAAGCCGCCGCGAGCCCCGATTGTGGGCGATCAGATCATTTGGAGCTACAAAGTAAAACATGCTTGGATATCAGCTTTTTGCATGAGCCTTCATCGGCGAGCATGGCTGGCTGAATGGAAGTGCAGCACGGACGTGCAGCGAGCGCATGCACGGCACCACTGCCCTGCCCCGGTATCAGCCGGGGTCGGTGCCTGAGTCTTTTGGTACCGGTGGCGCTGCCTTTTTATCCTGTTGCACAGCGGAGTGGCCGCGCCACTCTTTGAGCAGCGCTTCGTGCGTTTCCAGTCGTGCGCGTACCGCCGCCAGCTCGCGCTCGCCCTGCTGCCATTGCCGGCGCCCGCTGGCGGCCTCTTCTTCGGCACTGATGACCCGGGCCTGCAGTTGCGTCAAGGCCTCGTTCCTGGCAGCCAGCTGCGCTTCGAGCACGCGCTTGGCGGAAGCCTGTTCCTGCAGCGCCTCCATTTGTTGTTCGCGACGCGTGGCCAGCGTGTGCTGTTCTGCCAGCGCCTGCCGCGCATGTGACAACTCGGCAATCAGGCGCACGCCTTCCTGATTGAGCCGGGTGACGTCCTCCTGGCGCACCACTGCATCCTGGCGCAACTGGCGCAATTCGGCTTGCAGGGTCTGGAGTTGTTGCTCGTGGCGTCGCTGGTCCTGGTCGCGCTGGTCCTTGGCGGCACTGCGGTAGTGCTCCAGGGCATCGCGGGCGTGCTGGTGCTTTTCTTCGAGCGACTGGCGGTGCTGTTCGTTTTCGGCCAGGCGTTCCTGCAAGGCAGCGAGCTTCACTTCCAGGGTGCGTGCCATGGCGGTTTGCTCCTGGCGTTCCTCGCGGGTTTTCTCATGGGCGGCGCGCTCGGCGATCAGGGCTTTTTGCGTCTGATCCAGACGCAGGCCCTGCTCGGCATGGGCGGCCTTCAGCAATGCCAATTCCTGCGCCAATCGGGCCGTTACCGTCTCCGTTTCCGCACGCACTGCCTTGACCTCTGCCCGGGCCTCCTCCTGCAACTGCACGGCGAGCCGCTCCACCAGGTCCTGCAGAGCCTCGCTGAGGCTGCGCGGGTGGCCCCGGCCGCCCTCCTCTTCTTCCAATTCCTTCAGGTATTTGTGGATTGTAGTCTTGGAGCCGGTATTGCCCAGTTCTACCCGCACAGCATCCACCGACGGATGCCGGCCCAATGCCAGCAAGGAATCGCGCGCTTTCTTCACTTCCGATTTGTAGAGGCCGGTACGTGCCATGGTCCAAATCCGTTATTTGATGATGAATTACATAATACGTGATTACATACTAATATTGAAGAATATTTATGCAGATGTCGAAAATAATTAACACAGGATATTGGATGATTATCGAATCTGATCGCGTAAAATCCTCCGAATCTGCCCTCACCCGTCTGTAATGAGCCCATGCCAGCCGCACCAGCACCGTTGAATATCGATGACTATCTGCACGCCGCCACCCGTGACAACACTCGCCGCAGCTATCGTGCGGCCGTGAAGCATTTCGAAGTGGAATGGGGTGGTTTTCTGCCAGCCACGGCGGACAGCCTGGTGCGCTATCTGGCTGAGCACGCCGGCAAGCTGGCGCACAACACGCTCAAGCAGCGCATCTCCGCGCTGGGCCAGTGGCATGTAGACCAGGGATTCCCGGACCCGACCAAGGCTCCGGTCGTGCGCAAGATGCTGCGCGGCATCCTGGAACTGCATCCTGCCCAGGAAAAACGCGCCAAACCGCTGCAGCTGGAGGCGCTGGAGCAGACCATCGCCCATCTGGAACGCGAACGGGAACTGGCACGCCAGCAGGCGCGCTTTGCCGACCTGCTGCGGCATACGCGCGACAAGGCATTGTTGCTGATCGGATTCTGGCGGGGATTTCGCAGCGACGAATTGGCGCGGCTGGATATCGAACGCATTGAGGCGGTGGCAGGCGAAGGCATGCGCATCCACCTGCCCCGCACCAAGACCGACCGCAGCCTCAAAGGCAGCACCTACAAGACGCCGGCGCTGTCACGGTTGTGCCCGGTGGCGGCTTATCTCGACTGGCTGGCGGTGAGCGGCCTGAGCAGCGGACCGGTACTACGCGGCATCGATCGCTGGGGCCGCATCAGCGAAGAAGCGGTCAATGCGGCCAGCATCATCCCCTTGCTGCGACGGATCCTGAAATCGGCAGGGATTGATGATGCACATCTCTACAGCTCGCACTCGCTGCGGCGCGGCTTTGCCAGCTGGGCCAGCGCCAATGGCTGGGAGATGCGCGCCCTGATGGAATACGTGGGATGGAAAAACATTCATTCGGCGGCACGCTATGTGGAATCTCAGGATCCCTACCACCGCGCCATGCTGGAGCGTCTGCTGCCGCAGCAGACTGCGGCGCTCGGCACGCCCGATCAGGCCGAACCATAGACCACCGCGATCCGGTCTGGCCGGACTACTCGCAGTCGGGGTTGCCGTGCGTTCTCACGCATTGCGCACGGGCGCAGGCGGCGATCACCTGGTTGCGCCCATATTCATTGATGTCGACCGTCACGTAGACGGGATATTGCTGATACTCGGTACGCAGGATGTCCTGGCAGACCGTATCGGTCCGGTTGCCGTTGACCACCGAGCTGCAGCGCGTCTGCCCGGTCGGCACCTGGATGGTGCGGGTGCGCATTTCCATCCGCGTCTGCTGGATGATCGGGTACTGGGCATAGGCGGCCGGGGCGCACTGGCTCTCGGTGGCGCGATAGGCCTCGGTGGCGCAACCGCCAAGCGCCAGCATCACGGCCAGCCACGGGAGCACGGCGTAGGTTTTCATCGGTAAGGTCTCGTTGCTTGTTCAGTGGGCAGAGATTGTAGCCGCGCACGGGTCCCGGCACCATGACGACGCGCAGCAGCACCTCCGGACGGGAGCGAAATCGGCAAGGACGTGCCGATGTTGCATGACATTCACATGGGCTCAGGCGAAAGTGAAGACTCAGCAACACAATCCGCTGAAGCTCCCCTATCCTAGAGCCGCCGTCGCGGTGGCCCGCCAAGGCCAGCGTCGGCACCATAACCAGACCAACATCCAGAGACAGAGACCTTCATGAAACGATTCCTGCGCATTGCCCTTGCCTCGACCTTGCTCTCGGCCGCCGTCGGCCAGGCTGCGGATCGCCTGCCGGTGATCCAGCCCGATCAATACACGCCGGAACAGAAAAAAGCCGCCGATGAATTCCTGGCCGCCCGCAAGGTGCCGGTGTTCGGGCCCTTCGAACCGCTGATGCACAGCCCGCAAGTGATGACGCAGGCACGCTCGATGGGCGACTACCTGCGCTACAACTCGGCCATCGGCAATACCCTCAGCGAACTGGTGATTCTGATCACGGCCCGTGAATGGACCCAGGATTACGAGTGGTACGTACACTATCCCATCGCCATCAAAGCCGGCATCAAGCCGGAAGTGGCGGCGGCCATCGCCGACGGCCGCCGTCCCGAGGGCCTGAGCGAGGACGAGCAGATCGTCTATGACTTCTCGCTCGAACTGCATCGCAACAAGCGCGTCTCCGATCCGACCTTCGCCCGCGCCGAAAAGCGTTTCGGCAAGAAGGGCGTGGTCGATCTGACCGGCATCAATGCCTATTACACGCTGCTGGCCATGCAGATGAACGCGGCGCAATACCAGGCACCGAAGGATGCCAAACGGCTGGTGCGCTTCCCCGAATAAGGGCTGGCAGGACGCAAAAAAAGCGGCATCTCCGGATGCCGCTTTACTTTCTTGTTTGCTGCTTCTTTTCGACCTGATCAGTCCCAGGCCTGGGTCGGCACGATGGCCAAAGTCTGGAAAGCTGGCTTGGCAAACCAGTACCCCTGCATCAGGTCGATCCCCAGCGCCGCCAGGTGATCGCGTTCGGCACGGGTCTCCACGCCCTCGGCCAGGATCTCGATATCCAGCTCCTCGCAGATGGCGGCGATGCCGGCCACGATGGCCTGGCGCGGCTTGTCGGTGTCGATGTTGCGGACCAGGTCCATGTCGATCTTGATCAGATCGGGCTGGTATTCGGCCAGCAGGTTCAGGCCCGCATAGCCGGCGCCGAAGTCATCGATGGCGGTACGAAAACCGAAGCGGCTGTATTCCCGGAAGATGTTCACCAGGTGCGGGCGGTCGACCACGCGCTCCCCTTCGGTTACCTCGAAGATGATGCGTTCGATCGGGAAGTCATGCTTGCGTGCGGCCTTGAAGGTGCTCTGGATGCATACCTCCGGGCGGTACACCGCATTGGGCAGGAAATTGATCGACAGGTACTGCGTCATGCCCAGCCGTGCCGCGCCTTCCACCGCCTTGGTACGGCAAGCCTGGTCGAAACGATAGACGTTGCTGTCATTGACCTGGTTCAGCACCGTGTACGCGGGCTCGCCCTGCGGCCCGCGCACCAATGCTTCATAGGCGTACACCGAGCGCGTGGACAGGCGCACGATGGGCTGATAGGCATATTCAAACTCGATGTCCAGCTTACCGTCGTCCGAGCAGCCCTCGCAGGAGCGACGCGCGGCGTCCTCTCCCGGGCTGGCATTGGAGTCTGGAATGATGGGGATCATGCTTTCTCCGGTAAATCATTAGTTGCAAAACGGCATCTATGCTACCGCATCTTGCCAACGATACCAGAAGTTTCACAAGCCGATTGACTTCCATCCCTCGCGCCGCCACTGCTCCAGGCCTGCCTCTCCGAAACGCCACAGGTGCAGCCAGCCATGCTCCAGCAGCTGACGCACGATGGCGTGGCGGGCGACCACGGCATCGATGGCCTCGGCCGGCGCATCGATCACGACGGTCAGGCGCAGCGGTTCATGCACCCACTGCTGGCCATCATGCAGCGACTGGCGCGACAGGCCGATGCGCAGATCGCCGCCATTGCCTTCGAAGACACCGATGGTGCCCCCGACCACGTTGTGCAAGAGCTTGTTGCCGCTGCCCAGGCGCTGCGGATCGCTGGTGGAGGCGTGATATTGCCAGTTGATCCAGTGCGTCACCAGCATGGGCGCGGTCATCAGCAGTTCCAGCACGCTGCCGTCCCGATCCTCGCTGGCCTCGTAGTCATGCAGGAAGCAGCGGCCACCCAGGTCCAGTCCACGGCTGCGTGAACGCGGGGCGATCAGGAAGGCGGCATTGCCGGTCAGGCCCCATTCAGGACGCGTCTCGGCACCGTCGTTGGCGCGGCGGCGCAGTTGCTTCAGCAAGGCCGGCGCGGCCTGGGCCGGCTCCATCCCCAGGCGCAGCGCACGCTCGCGGCGGACACGGTCACCGGCCTCGGCCAGCACCGGCTGCAGGGCTTGCCAGCGCGCGCAGGCCGCTGCCGGCATCAGGTCGAGATCGAAGGCTTCGATTTCGTCGGTCGTGGTGTTGTGCAGGACGGCCAGGAAGTGGCTGTCTTCGGGGATGAAGATCTGCCGGTCCAGCAGGCCGCGGCGCACCTCCTGTTCGTTGAGCAACTGGGCCAGCGTGCGCGCGTTCACTTCGCCGGTCTGGCCGCAGCAGGCGCCACAGTCCAGCGCTGCCGCATGCGCGTTGTTGGCGGACTGGCTGCCATGCCCGGCCAGCAGTACCAGCGGGGCCACCTGGCGATCCAGGCCCATGGCGTGCAGCACGCGGGCGGCCAGTGCCACCTTGTCGTCCAGCGCGACGCCGACCAGTTGCGGCCGGCACACTTCGCGATAACGCGACGGCAGCCCGGCCAGGTCATCGCGCGCACGTTCGGCCTGGCCAGGCTGCAGCCATTTCCAGAGACCGCCCAGTGCTGTGACACCCGCCACCTCGACGAAGGAAAACGCCGACCCCGGCCAGCGCGTATTGCCCTGCCACTGTTCCTTGAAGGCCAATGTCTTGCGCCGCGCCCGTGCCACGGCACTGGCCAGCACGCCACCATCGGCGACCGTTCCGGCGGGGGCGACCACATCCTGCACCTGATAGGCCGGTGCCAGCAGGCCCGGCAACTGCGGACGGCTGGCCTCGGTGGCCAGCGGCGTGTAGGCCACCGGCAGGCCGAAGAAACCCGCGAAGCCCATCGTCTGCATGCCAGGATGGACCGCTTCCAGCGCCCGCCGTAGCGGTTCGCTGCGTACATCGATGCAGAATGCGGCCTGCACCTCGACCTGCGGCGCTGCATTGGCCGACTGTTGCAGCAAGGCTGCCGCCAGCTTGCGCTGGTAGCCAGCCTCCAGTGCGACCTGCCAGAGTTCATCGACCAGCAGATCCTGACGGACTTGTTCCAGACGCTCCTGCGAGCGCGCCCAGGCCTGCTGCACCGTGTGGAAGGCGTGGCTGGCGGCTTCGTCGTCCTTGCACTCCAGCAGCAAGGCACCCCAGGCCATGCGGATGGCCAGCAATTCACGCAGGTGTTCATCACTGCCGCCTGCGAGTTTGGCCTCCCAGCCCAGATAGGCACACCACGAGGCCCAGCCATTGACGGTCAGCAGGACCGATTCAAGATAGTCGGCCCAGACCTCGGGCGGCAGGTCCATGCGCCGCATCACCCAGCGTTCGGCCTCGCGCGCGCAGGCCGGCAGCGCCCGGACGCCATCGGCAATGTGCGGCAGGCCCATCAGCAAGCCGATGCCGTGGTCGTGCTCCAGCGTCTCGCGCCAGAAGGCATACAGGCCCATGCCGCGTTCAGGCTGCCAGTCGGCCTGGTGCTGGTCGAAATAGGCGGCACAGGTCTGGCTGACCTGGTGCGTGATGGCCTGCCGCCAGGAGAGCCGGGTGTGGCGCTGGGGATCGTTGTCCAGCACGTCGATCAGCAGCGGCAGCCTTGGCGCCGGGCCGGTGGCGGCCAGTACCGACAGACAGTGGGCAACGTCGAAACCGCGCTCCTGGGCCTCGATCGAGTGTGCCAGGGCGTATTCCAGATCTGCTTCGGTCACCCGGCCCTGGTCCCAGGCCTGCTGCAGCTGTTCCTTGGGCGGAAAGACCTGGATGCCGCCCAGCAGGGTCATGCGCGCGGCCACCTGGCGCAGCGGCATGCCGACCCGCGACCAGTGCGGATTGACGGCGATGGCACGATCCAGTGGCCAGGCCGGGGCGATGGCACCGCAGGCGTCCTGGCAGGCTTGCTGCAATTGCTGCTCCAGCTCGGCGCTCCACGCAGCGATCGGCGCGACGGCTGGTCCTTGGCTATCTTGGGCTAATACGTTCATGCTGTTTCTCCGGTGAGGCGGGCTCAGCCCTGGCTACGGCCATCGGCGGCGAGATTGTTCACTTGTTGTTCGGCAGCGGCCCGGCGGGCACTGGGAGCCCAGTTCGAGGGCCACAACTGCAGCGCCAGGCGGGTATAGGCTTCATCGAGGTAGAAGCCGGCGTAGCTGCGGCGTCGCCAGGCGGCCATCGACTGCGGTGCCAGTTGCAACAAGCCCATGCAGACATACAGGGCCAGCATCGCCAGCAAGGCCGTCACGCCGAACACGGCACGCGGGTAATCGTTGACGTGCAGCGGCAGCAGGTGGGCCACCAGGGCCGCGAGGGTCAGGCCGGCCGCACCCAGCAGGCCCAGCAGCCAGCCGCGCAGGCCACCACTGCCCTTGGCCGTGGAGCGCCACAGCAGCGGTGCCCAGGCCAGCCCGAGGATGCCGCTCCACCACCATGGCCAGGCCGCATGTGGGCTCAGGCTGTGCAGGCCCAGCACCAGGGCGATGCTGACCATCGGGGCGAGGATCACGCTCCAGGCTGACGGCAGCGCCGGGCTGTGCAAGGCCGACAGGCGGGTCTCCCGCACCACCGAGGAGGCCGACAGGAAGGCGTGTGCCTTGTACAGCGAGTGGCCGATCAGGTGCAGCGCGGCGAACAGGTACAGTCCGGCGGCGCACTCCAGCAGCATGAAGCCCATCTGCGCCACGGTCGACCAGGCCAGTTTGACCTTGATGCTGATGCGGGTCAGCATCACCAGCCCGGCCAGCAACACGGTACCGGCGCTGACGATGAGCAGCACGGCGCGCGCCGCGACGGCCTGCTCCAGCAAGGGTGCAAACCGCACCAGCACGAAGCCGCCCAGATTCACCACGCCGGCATGCAGCAGCGCCGAGACCGGGGTCGGCGCTTCCATCACCTGAATCAGCCAGCCGTGCACCGGCAGCAGCGCAGTGCGCAGGATCACCGCCAGGGTCAGGCACAGTGCGCTGATCTGCAGGCTGGTGCTCATGCCGTGCTGGCTCAGGTAGGCCCACAGGTCCGAGAAGGAGCCGCTGCCCACGGTCGTCCAGGCCAGCGCGGCCGCCGCGATCAGCAGGCAGTCGGCGATGCGGTCGGCGATGCTTTTCTTGTACGAAGCCAGACGGGCAAAGGGACGTTCCGGATAGAAGCACAGCAGGCGTTGCAGGGCCAGCCCCACGACGGCCCAGGCGGCGATCAGCACCACCCAGTGATCGGCCAGCAACAGCAGGTGGACGGCAGTCAGTACCAGCGCGAGCGCCGCGGCATACTGGCGCTGGCCGGCTTCACCCTGCAGGTAGCGTGCTGAAAAACTGCCGATGACGGTGCCCAGTCCCTGTACCAGCAGGGCCAGCACCAGGCCCAGCGTGGACGGATGCAGCACGCCCTGCCACGGGGCGCTGTCGCGTGCCATCACCAGGTTGAACAAGGTCAGCAGCAAAGCCAACAGGGAGAGCGACTGGAACAGCGTCCAGACGCGCGGCGGTGCCAGCCGGAACAGACACAGCGCCAGAGCGGCGGCCATCGTCAGCGCGGGCGGTGCCCAGGCGCTGCAGGAAATCAGGGGGATGGTCGTCATGACAAGAACCTCATGCATTGGAATGGCATCATGATGCTTGCCATCGATCGTTCTGTAAATTACATTTATCAGAACAAATTCATTCATAAAATCGAACGATGCGCCTAGAACAGCTTAACTTTCATCATTTGCGTTATTTCTGGCGGGTGGCCAAGCTCGGCCATCTGACACGGGCGGCGGAAGAACTGCACACCTCGCAATCCGCCGTGTCCGCGCAGATCCGCCAGCTTGAAAAGCAGCTGGAAGAAGATCTCTTCATCCGTGAAGGCCGCCGCCTGACGTTGACCGACACCGGGCAATTGGTGTTCACCTATGCCGACAATATCTTTGGACTTAGCCAGGAGCTGCTGGGCCGGCTGGAAGGCCGCTCGGCCGGGGTGACGCGCCTGCGAGTGGGTAGCGTGGCCACACTGTCGCGTAACTATCAGGAAAACTGGATCCGTCCCATGCTCTCTGACCCCTCGGTCTCTCTGACGCTGGAGTCGGGCTTGCTGGAAGGGTTGCTGGAGCGGCTGATGCAGCATCAGCTTGATGTGGTGCTGGCCAATGAGACCGTGCCCTCCGACCCGGATCGGCCCCTGCACTGCCGCTTCCTGGGCAGCCAGGCGGTCTCGGTGGTGGGTCCGGCGCACCGCTGGGAGGCACGCAGCCTGCGCATTCCGCAAGACCTGGAAGGCATCGACATGGCCCTGCCCGGCCCGCGTCACGCCCTGCGCATGCAATTCGACGCGCTGTGCATCTCCAATGACGTGCGCCCGCGCATGCGTGCCGAGGTGGACGACATGGCCATGCTGCGCCTGATCGCCCGCGACAGCGGCTGGCTCACCGTACTGCCGGAAGTGGTGGTGCAGGACGAACTGCGCAATGGTGCCCTGGTCGTGGCCGGCCAGACGAGCGAACTGGTGGAAAGCTTCTATGCCATCACCACGCCGCATCATCACTACGATGAACTGCTGGACCGGCTGCTGGCGGGCGGTCCCGTCCCTTCTTGATCTTCGAGGAAGATTGTTTCAGCCGCACGCGGGTTACCGGTCTGAAATAAATGCTACTCCTTGGTAGAATGCAAAATGATTTGCGCAAATATATGTACGCTAATGCCAATATTGCCAACGTGGTAATGGCGTACACTTGGGCAACTCAGGGGGCAAGTGTTGTCGAGCTTGCTGCTTCACGACAAGAAACCCGGCGGGCACGATGAGGAAGGCACTTTTCAGGTATCGCGACGAGCTGGTCAGGATAGAGCTCAAGTGTCCGGGCGACGCCGGCACCGGCTGGACCTGGGATCTCTATATCAATGGCGAACTGCAATTCTGTGGCGAAGATGCCCCGTTTGCGTTCGCTGAAGAGGCGATGGCGGCCGCCAAGCAGGCCAGCCGCCATCTGATCGACCTGCTGCACGCCTCCCACTGAGCAGCGCAGCGCGCTTGCCACAGCTGTTTCAGCGAATCACCCATCGTTTCACACCCTCCTCTTGCTTCGCTTCCGGTTCAGAAGGCCTTGCCATCTTCATGTCGCGCATTTATTATATGAATTAATATATTATTGAATTGAATAGTGTTCGCCATGACCAGCCCCAGCTCGCTACAAGCCGACCAGATGCGCCGCGCCGCCGGCCAGGCGGTGGCCGCGTTGAAGGTACTCGCCAATGAAGACCGGCTGTTGCTGATGTGCCAGCTATCGCAGGCTGAAATGTGCGTCAGCGAGCTGGAGGAAACACTCGATATCCGCCAGCCCACACTGTCCCAGCAACTTGGCGTGCTGCGCAACGAAGGGGTGGTCAGTACGCGGCGCGAGGGCAAGCGGGTGTACTACCGTGTCGCCGATCCCAAGTTGCTTGAGATGCTGGGACTGATGTACCAACTTTATTGCCCCAAGGAATGAGCATGGACATTGCGTGGAATGCCTTCACCCCCGCCGCCTCGCTGACCGGTGGCCTGCTGATCGGAGCGGCCGCCAGCGTGCTGGTGCTCTGCAATGGACGCATTGCCGGCATCAGCGGCATCGTCGCCGGTCTGCTGCCGCCCTCGGCATCGGATCGCGCCTGGCGCGCCCTCTTCGTACTCGGCTTGCTTCTCGCGCCGCTGCTGGTGTCACTGGCAAGCGCCCTGCCCGCGCCCCGCATCGACGCCGGCTATGCGGCCATCGTACTCGCAGGCCTGCTGGTCGGCGTGGGGACCCGTTACGGTGCCGGTTGCACCAGTGGTCACGGCGTCTGCGGCTTGTCGCGCCTGTCGCCACGCTCGGCGGTGGCGACGGCGTGCTTCATGGCGGCCGGATTTCTGAGTGTCTATCTGTTGCGCCACGTGCTGGGGCTGCAAGGAGTGCTGTCATGAGGCTCCTGCGCAACCTCGCCGCGCTGGCCGCCGGCTTGCTGTTCGGCCTCGGCCTGATCGTCTCGGGCATGGCCGATCCGGCCAAGGTATTGGGATTTCTGGATCTGGCTGGCCAGTGGGATCCATCGCTGGCCCTGGTGATGGGCGGGGCCATCGCCATCGGGCTGCCGGCCTTTACGCTGGCACGCAAGCGTCAGCGCACACTGCTGGGCGAACCGATGCAATTGCCCACGGCGCGCACCATCGACCGCCGACTGGTGCTGGGCAGCCTGCTCTTCGGCATCGGCTGGGGCATTGCCGGCATCTGCCCGGGACCGGCATTGGTCTTGCTAGGCATGGCATCGGGCAAAGGTCTGGCCTTCGTGCTGGCCATGCTGGCCGGCATGCTGCTGTTCCGCTGGAGCGAGCGGTTTTGGGCGAAATGAATGTTGCTGCACGCAGGGTGTCCTTACAGGGGGCCTCTTGCCGTAATCTGCCCGTTTGAATGTGAAGAAAAAACACCAGGATCACCCATGGACAATCTGCATATCGAAGGTCATTTCGACACCATCACCAGCACCGTCAGCTACCTCGTGCTGGACCGCGCCACCTTGCACTGTGCGCTGGTGGACAGCGTGCTGGACTACGACCCGAAGTCCGGCCGCACCTCCACCCGCAGCGCCGATCATCTGATCGCCCGTGTCAAGGCACTCGGTGCGACGGTGCAATGGATTCTGGAAACGCATGCGCATGCCGACCATCTCTCCGCCGCGCCCTACCTGAAGCAGAAGCTGGGTGGCCGCATCGCCATCGGCGAGCACATCCGCCAGGTGCAGCAGGTCTTTGGCAAGCTTTTCAACGCCGGCACCGAATTCGAGCACGACGGCAGCCAGTTCGATCATCTCTTCACCGATGGCGAAACTTTCCGGATCGGCCAGCTGCAGGCGCGCGTGATGCACACGCCTGGCCATACGCCGGCTTGTGTCACCTATGTAGTGGAAGAAGACGGACACAGCGCCGCCTTCGTCGGTGACACGCTGTTCATGCCCGACTATGGGACGGCGCGTTGTGACTTTCCGGGCGGAGATGCGCGGCAGCTGTTCCGTTCAATCAATGCGGTACTGTCGCTGCCGCCGCAGACACGCCTCTTCATGTGCCACGATTACCAGCCGGGAGGCCGCGAACTGCGCTTCGAGACCACCGTGGCGGAAGAACGCCAGCACAACATTCACGTTCGCGAAGGGATCAGTGAAGAGGCATTCGTGGCCATGCGCAGCGCGCGTGATGCCACGCTGGACATGCCGGTGCTGCTGCTACCTTCGGTACAGGTCAACATGCGCGCCGGACAGATGCCGCCAGCGGAAGGCAATGGTGTGCGTTATCTGAAGATCCCGCTCAACGCGGTGTGAGCAGGGTCAGCTGTGTCCCGAGGACTGGAACAGACCCAGCAGCGCGAGGCCGCCGATCAGTGCCAGGATGAGGATGCCGGCCACGATGGCGATGGCGGCTTTGGGCTTGCGATCAGCCATGATGAGATCTCCCTTGATGCATGGATGTAATGGGGTCTGCGGACGGATCGCTCAAAATTCAGAATGAAGACTCATCCGCAAGCGTTCACCCTAGCAAGCGGAGTCGGGCAACGGCATCAGCGCCAGCCTGGAAATGGCCTTCCGAAAGCCTGTCATCCTCGTGGGACAAACGGCGGTCAAGCTGCGCCATCCGTTCGCCATCAAATACGAATTGCCCTCATTTTCGCTAATTGTCGTGGCCTTTGCCGCAGCACAGCCCTAGAATCTGCGCCATTCCGCAACCCTGTATATGAACAGAAGTGTCATGGCCAAATTCCATCTCGAACATCACAAGGTCGACGCCATCTCCTGGCTACGCGCCGCCGTCCTGGGTGCCAACGACGGCATCGTCTCCACTGCCAGCCTGCTGGTGGGTGTGGTGGCGGCCAATGCCACGCATGAGAACGTGCTGCTGACCGGCGTCGCCGGCCTGGTCGCGGGCGCCATGTCGATGGCGACCGGCGAATATGTCTCCGTGCACTCACAGGCGGACAGTGAACACGCCGCCCTGAGCCAGGAGCGCGAAGAACTGGCCACGGATCCGGAAGGCGAACATCGCGAATTGATGGGCATCTACATGCGCCGGGGACTGAATCAGGAGACCGCGCATCAGGTCGCCACCCAATTGATGGCCCACGATGCCCTCGATGCGCATGCGCGCGATGAACTGGGCATTTCCGAAACCACGGCAGCGCGGCCGGTCCAGGCAGCCATCGTCTCGGCCCTGAGCTTTGCCGTCGGCGCAGCCTTGCCGCTGGCGGTGGTGCTGCTGGCACCGGTCGCCAGCCTGTTGCCGGCCATCGTGATTGCCGCCCTGCTGTCGCTGGCGGTACTGGGTGCGGTCGCGGCCAAAACCGGTGGTGCCAACTTGTGGAAAGGAGCCTTGCGGGTGAGTTTGTGGAGCTCGCTGGCCATGGGGTGTACGGCGGCGATCGGGTCTTTCTTCGGCGCGGCCGTCTAGCCATCAAAGCCAACCCAGCCATTGCCCCCAAATCAGTTGGCCGAGATAGCGTGACGGCAGCAACGTGAAGGCCCCCGCCACCAGGCAAGCACCGATGTAGACCCGCTGCATGGTGCGCCGATGCAGCGCGATATCACCACGCATCACCGCCGCGAGTCCGCGGTAGAGCAGGAAGGCCGTAGCTGGCACCAGCAGATGCAACGGCGTATAGCCCGCGATGTTGGGCAGGTCATGCGAACGGATGAAGAGCGCCGAAAGCACGGTAACGGCCATGCAGCTGAACCAGGCATAGCCCAGGGCGCGGTGCCATCGTGGCCGCACCGTGCGGCCGAGCCGGGCCCAGAAGGCGAAGGGTCCAATGACGACCGCAGCGAGTGCGACGCTCAAATGGAGTGCGATGAGAGGTGTGAGGGACATGGCAGGCTTTCAGCGAATCGGTGGAGCGATTCTGCTGAGGCTGCTGGCAGGACGATAGCGGGATGCGACGAAATGCAGATGGGATGCCGCAGAGTGCAGCGGCAAAGCGAATTAGTGTCGTCAGGCCGCCCAAGTCCGATCAACACTTGCCGCAATACCCCGACCACCTACGCGAGGGATGGGCCGTCCTCAGCGGTGGTGGCGGAGCGAGCACGTAGGGATCGGAAAACACGACGCACCACTCGGGCACCCGATCCCGCCGCCGGAGGCAGCCCCGGTGCCGTATCACCCGCTGCGATCCGAACTCTCCTGCCCCACCAGCTCCCTGACCCTGCGCGCCAGGACATCGGCCGCAAACGGCTTGGTCAAGACCTGCATCCCGCGTTCAAGATGACCATGATTGAGCACCGCATTCTCGGCATAGCCGGTCACGAACAGCACCGGCAATTCGGGCCGCGGTGCGCGGATGGCATCGGCCAGCTGGCGGCCGTTCATGCCATTGGGAAGCCCGACGTCGGTGACCAGCAAATCCAGCTCGGGATAAGCGGCCAAGACGCGCAAGGCCGAGGGACCATCTTCCGCCTCCAGCACGCTGTAGCCCAGATCGCTCAGGACCTCCACCGTCACCATGCGCACCAGCGGTTCGTCATCGACCACCAGAATGGTCTTGCTGCCAGGCGCTGCCGCCGCAGAGCCGTCGTCCGGCAACGGCAGGTCCTCTTCCCCGGCTTCGCCCAAGTGGCGCGGCAGGTAGATGCAGAGCGTCGCACCCTGACCCAGTTCTGAATAAATGCGCACCGCACCGCCCGACTGGCCGGCAAAACCATACACCATGGACAGCCCCAGCCCCGTGCCTTGCCCGGTCGGCTTGGTGGTGAAGAAAGGATCAAAGGCGCGCGCCACCACATCCGGCGACATGCCGGTGCCGGTATCGCTCACGCACAGCGACACGTACTGGCCCGGCGGCACACCGCGCTGCATGGCGGCAATGTCGTCCAGCCAGCGGTTGGCGGTTTCAATGGTCAGCCGCCCGCCGTGCGGCATGGCGTCGCGGGCATTGATGCACAGATTGAGCAAGGCGTTTTCCAGCTGGCCGACGTCAACGAAGGTGTTCCACAGGCCACCTGCCGCGATGGTTTCCACCGTGATCGCCGGGCCCACGCTGCGGCCGATCAGTTCGTGCATGTCGGCCACGATGCGGTTCAGGTCGGCCGATTTCGGATCCAGCGTCTGCCGGCGCGAGAAGGCCAGCAGCCGCTGCGTCAATGAAGCCGCACGCTTGACGGCAGATTGCGCGCCATTGAGGTGGCGCTCGATGTCCGAGATGCGGCCCTGGGCCAGCCGCACTTTCATCAGTTCCAGGCTGCCGCTGATGCCGGCCAGGATGTTGTTGAAGTCATGTGCCAGGCCGCCGGTGAGCTGGCCCACGGCTTCCATCTTCTGCGCCTGGCGCAGGGCTTCCTCGGCTTCCAGCAAGGCGTTGGTACGCTCCTGCACGCGCTGTTCCAGCGTGTCGTTGAGGGCGCGCAGCGCAGCCAGTGCGCGATCGCGTTCGGCTTCGACGGCGCGCCGCCCTTCGATGTCGATCAGCACACCGGGGAAGGTGCTGGCATGGCCGTCCGAGGTCAACTCCACGCGGCCATTGGCTTCCAGCCAGTAGTAGCGGCCGTCGCGGCGGCGCGTGCGGTATTGGTGGGCATAGGCACCGCCACGCGCCAGGGCTTCGCGGATGCGGATGGAAAGCAGATCACGGTCGTCCGGATGCACTGACTGCATGAGATCTTCCAGCTTCAGGCCAATCAGGCCCTTCTCAGGAGGGACGCCGAAGGCGGCCGCAAAACCGTCATCCACGCTGAACCGGTCGGAGGGGATGTCCCAGATCCAGGTGCCGATGATGGCCCCGGCCTCCATGGCCAGCTGCACGCGCTGGACGTTCTCGCGCAGAGCGGCTTCGGTACGGCGGCGTACGGTAATGTCGCGGAACAGCACCGAGACCTGCCGCATCTCCACCGGCCCGACGCGCGTGGCCGAGACTTCGATGTGCCGGCCCACGGCCTGGAATTCCTGTTCGAAACGCAGCGGCTGGCCGGTCAGCAGGACCTGGCCATAGACATCCAGCCAGACCTGGGCATTGTCCGGCTCGATCTCGCGCAGGCGTTTGCCGACAATGCCCTCGATGCCGGTATGCCGGTAATAGCCCGAATTGGCTTCGATGTGGACGTAGTCACTGAGCGGTCCATGCGGACCATCGATGAATTCGATGATGCAGAAACCGTCATCGATCGCCTCCAGCAAGGCGTGCCGATACGCTCTGCTCAAAGGGGAATTGCTTTCCATTGCCGTTGCCGCTTGCTGATCCAAGATTACGCCCTTCCTCGTCGCACTGTTCTGATTGAGCGTCCTCCGCCACCACGCTTGCGTCGTTACGGTAGAGCTTGTCGGCATAGTAATGGAAACCCTGCCCCTGCGGCCAGATTCCCGGACAAATCCCCCCGCCCTGACAGTCCATGTGGCTGCCCTTACAATGGCAGCCCGCTGCTGGTTGGCGCGCTCTTTCTTGTTGATTGGCTTTTATGACTACCGCTTCCTCCAAAACGCTCCCGTCCTCGCAAAATATTCTTGCCCGGCTGGATCACGTGGTCCTCAATACCCACTACCAGATCGATCGTGCCCACGCGCAACTGCATGCGCTCGGTTTTACGCTGACACCGCGCGGCCATCATACGTTGGGCTCGGTGAACCATCTGGTCATGTTCGAAGGCGGTTACCTGGAGCTGATCGGCCAGCCCCGCGAGAGCGAAAAAGTCCGCCAGGAAATCCTCGACAGTCCGCTCGGCCTAGATGGCCTGGTCTATGCCGTCGACGACATCCCCGCCTGCCACGACGCCTGGCAGGCGCTGGGGCTGGCCGTGCAACCGGTGCAGCACTTCTCGCGGCCGGTGGAAGTGGACGGGGTGGCCATCGATGCGCGCTTCTCCACGGTCCGCCTGATTCCCGGCCAGTTCGCCGCCGGACGCGTCTATGCCTGCCATCACTTCACGCCCGAACTGGTCTGGCGTCCGCAGTGGATGGCCCACGCCAATGGTGCGCGCGGTGTTGCCAGCATGGTAGTGGTTGATCGCGATCCTCAGGCGACCCGCCTTTCGTATGCACGGCTGGGCCAGTGGGAAGATGGCTTCCAGCTGGAGTTCCTGGATGCTCCTGCCCTCGCTTCACGTCTCGACACGTTGGCCGAGCATGCTCCCTCGCGGCCGGCGGCCTTTGCCATGCTGCGTTTCTTCGGGGCGGACCGGGCCATTGTCGCCGCGGGCGCGCGCGCGCTCGGACTGCCGTTGCAGCAGGATGCGCAACGGGTGCTGGTGGCCCTGCCCGATTTTGATGCCGTCTTCGAATTCACCGACTGAAACGTAATCCTTTCAAGAGGGTGCCGCAGCGGCATGCGGCGCGCAGTCGTCGGGAATCTTCTGTCCCGGCGTAATCAATGGAATCACTGCGGCCACCGGCGCCACCAGTGCCAATGCGGCGGCCGCACCAGCCCGCGCGGCCAGAGCCCCCTTGCTGGCACCGATGTCCGGTTTTGCGAACGTGCCACGTACATACAAGGGCGTACGCAGCGACAGGATGCGAACCTGCTTGGTGCGCGGAACCACGTCCAGCGAGAGGGTTTCCTTGGCCAGATCAACCTGGCCGCTGATGTCGATGGCGGCATCCTCGGTATTGAGAATGCCATGACGCACCTGCGCCAGTCCGTCCTTGATGCCAACATCGGCGGCACCACACAGCAGCTTGACCTGCTGGTCCCGATACAGCTTGGCGAACACTGCATTGGCCAGGTTCAGGCCGGCCGCCTCCAGAATGAATTGACTGATGGTGCCCTGGCTGAGGTCCGCCTTGATTTCGCCATTGGCATGGGCCAGCATGGCTGCGACCGAATTGCCGCTACCAGTCAGCGTGGCGCGGCCATCGACCTTGCCGAAGCTGGCATCGATACGGGCCAGACGCGGGAACAGTTCACGCACCTGCACACCCTGCACTTGCAGTTGCAGCTTCGCGCCGATATCGGTCTGGCGTCCGTCCAGGCGGATCTCTCCTTCTCCCTTGCCACCGGCCAGGGCAAAGTGCAGTGGCGCGGCGGTCAGCACCTGGTCTTGCAGGCGCAGCGTGGTGCTGGCGTCCTGCAAGTCGATGTCCGGATGCAACTGCACGCGTTTTGCATGCAAGGCGATCTCGGCATCCAGCTTGGCCCAGCGCTGTGGTTTGGCGGGCTGATCGGGAAGAACGCGGGTGGCGGTCTTGTCCGGATGCGCGCCGGATTTTTTCCCTGCATCGGGAACGTAGTCGGACAGGCGCAGCAGGCCCGCCTCGGCCGTCACGCGCAAGCGATTCTTGGGGGGGCCGCGGTAGTACTGCGCATCGCCGGAGAAATCACTGTCACCGACCTTTCCGGTGAAGTGCGCATAGTGCCAGTCCCAGGCGCGGGTCTCGGTATCGAGGCGGGTGATGCTGAGCTGACCTTGGGTCGTGAAGGGCCGCGTGGCGGGAAGCGGGACACCGCTGGCGGCGTAAAGCCGGTCGAGGCTGTCGCCGCTGAGTTGCAACTGCAGTTCGGCACGGGTCAATTGATGAGGATTGATGAGTTTGCCCGATAACGCCGTATGGACTTCGCCAACCTCACCTTCGGCCTGCAAGGGATAAATACTGTCTTCATTGAGGAGATCGGGCAAGGCTCCGCCGCGCAGATTGCCCTGAATGCTGGCATCTCCAAAGCGCCCGGTGATCGCGGCCTGCAACACCATGGCCGATGGGTTGGCAGGGCCGACACTGGCAGGGCCTTCTGCCTGGCGTACCTCCGCGGCCTGGTTAGCCGAACTGACCAGCGGTCGAACATCGAAGTGCAGATCCATGTTCAGCGGCTGGTCGACATAACGGATCTGTGCGCGCTCGAAGACGATCTGATGAATGTCGAAACTCCAGCGTGAACGTGGCTGGTCGGAAAAGCGCCAGCTCTTGCGACGCTCATCGGCGCGTTCCATGACCAGGTCCAGGCCTTCGACGCGCAGGTCGGTAATGTGCCAATGCCAGCGCAGCAGCGGCAAGGGAGAAAAGTGCAGATCCAGCGTGCGGGCGCGTAGCAGGTGGTCGGCGCTACTGGCCCACTCGGGATTGCCGATATGCAGTTCGCGCGCAGTGAAATGCAGTTGGGGGAGCCAGGGGCTGCTGCCGTCCTTGTGCGCAGGAGCCAGCGACCACCCCAGCGTGATGGGGCCATCGACACGAATCTCGCGCGCCAGCACAGCAGAGAGCTGGCGCGTGATCCAGGGCTTGGCCAGGTTCCAGTCGAACAGGGCAACGGCCAGCGCGAGCGTGGCTATCAATGCGACCAGCGTCAGGCCCACCCAGGTCAGGAACCTGAAACCCCGCCTCATCATGATGGTGATTGCCGTCTCCCCGCCCTCTCGCATGTTTCCCCTTCCTCCCTGGCCGCTGGCCATCGACTGATCTGCGTTCTGCAAACGCAACAGTATCAGCTGGCGGACGCGCCAAGGCTATAGGAGGCTGCGCCACCTGCTTGTCAGAGTAGCGGCAGCGCGGAGGGCAGCACCGTCAGGAACCGCTCAGAAGGTTTCCCAGAGGTCTTCGTCAGCGCGCGCTGCGGACTTGCTCGCGGGTGTGGACGCCGGGACCGCCACGGCAGGCGCACGGAGAACCGGGACGGCCGCTGCCTTCGGGGCCAGAACTGGCGGTCGGACCGGCGGCCGGACGGGTGCTGCCGGCTTGGCAGGCGCTGCCACGGTCACCTGCGGGCCTTGCACCAGCTTGAAGATGCTGATCGCGGTGGCCAGGTTGGCGGCCTGGTCCTGCAGGGCTCCCGCAGCGGCAGCGGCCTGTTCGACCAGGGCAGCATTTTGCTGGGTGCTTTCATCCATCTGGCCCACTGCCCGGTTGATTTCCTCAATCCCGGTACTCTGCTCGACACTGGCGGCCGAAATCTCGCCGACGATGTCGGTAACGCTGCGCACGCTGCTGACCACCTGCTCCATGGTGTGGCCGGCTTCGGCCACCAGCAGGCTGCCGCCCTCCACCTTGGCGACGGAATCGCTGATAAGGCCCTTGATTTCCTTGGCTGCGGCCGCCGAACGCTGCGCCAGCGAGCGCACTTCAGAAGCCACCACCGCAAAGCCGCGGCCCTGCTCACCCGCGCGCGCCGCTTCCACGGCAGCGTTCAGGGCGAGGATGTTGGTCTGGAAGGCGATACCGTCGATGACACCGATGATGTCGACGATCTTGCGCGAAGACTGGTTGATTTCTTCCATCGTGGTGACCACGCGGCCGACGATTTCACCGCCTTGCAAGGCCACCTCGGAGGCCGTGGCAGCCAGCTGGTTGGCTTGGCGGGCATTGTCAGCGTTCTGGCGCACGGTGGAGGTCATCTCTTCCATGGCCGAGGCGGTTTCTTCCAGCGAACCGGCTTGCTGCTCGGTGCGCGACGACAGGTCCATGTTGCCGCTGGCGATTTCTCCCGAGGCGGTGGCAATCGAGTCGGTACTGCGACGCACACCGGAGACGATGTCGACCAGGTTGTCGTTCATCTTGCGCAGGGCCGCCATCAGTTGGCCCGTCTCATCTCTGGAATGCGGTTCGATGCGCGTGGTCAGGTCACCGGCAGCGACGTTCTCGGCCACACGGACGGCCTCGTTGAGCGGCTTGACGATGGAACGTACCATCAAATACCCCAGCAGGATCGCGGCCAGCACGGCGACCGCCGAGCAAGCCAGGGTGACCTGGATCGCCAGAGCACCGTCAGCGACGGCCTGCGCACCTTCAGCACGCAGCTGACTGTCCTGGGAATCGGCGAAGGCGGTGGCGAGGGAAAGATAGGCGTTCTGGCTGTCGGTGATCTTGCGCAGGACGAATTCGTCGGCGGCATCGCCTTGGCCTGCCCGGATCAACGCCAGGAACTGCGTCCGGCTGGTCTCGAAGAGCTGGCGCGCATCATCCAGCGCCTTGGCCTTCTTCTGGCCTACTGCAGTCACCTGGCGCGCCGTGATCTTGTCCAGGGCTTCCTTGCTGGCGCGGACCGCAACGTCCAGCTGGCCGATGCGCTTTTCATTGGCGGCCGGATTGCCGATGTCGATGGCCATGCCACGCAGGTACTTGATCTGCTCGTTGACGCCGTCACGCAGGTCGAATGCCCAGCGCACCTTCAGGTAGCGGTCATTGACGATCTGGTCGATCGCACGATTGATGTTGTTGATCTTGATGAAGGCGGTGATGCTCACCACGGCCAGCAAGGCGACGATGAAGGCAAACACGATCGCCAGGCGCGCGCCGACCTTGAGATTCCCGAAATATGCAAACATGCTGGTTCCCTATGCTGTTCATTTATTGTCTGTCTCTTCCAGTCCTCGAAGATCCAGCTTCTTGTTATCGAACAGGGAAACAAGCTCCTCTGTATTTTTATTCTGGAGCCCGCATGATGCGCCAAGGCAACCCATCGTACAACCGTTGCGCGACACTATTTCAGCAAGTGTCGCAAAGTCATCACACAACTAGATGTATAAATGTGTTTGTTTGTAAATCTCTTGCTCAGAACACCACGCCAGCGCCGAGGATGATATTGGCGTAAGGGGTGCATTCCCCGGTGCGAATATAGGCCTTGGCAGCGGCGGTCGCCTGCTTGAAGGCTTCATGCGACAGGGTACGCGCTTGCGGCAGGTCCAGCGCCGCAATCTGTGCTGCCAACGCAGGGCTGACGGTCTGCATTTCATCGGCCACGACGTGGAATTCCACCTGCAATTCCGTGAGCACCGTCTTGAGTACCGTCATGAAGTCCGGCACGCCGCGGGTCACCGCCAGATCGATCACGGGGACACCCGCGGGAGCAGGCAAACCGACGTCCCCGATGACCAGCGTATCGCCATGCCCCATGGTGGCGATGACCTGGGAAATGGCGGCGTTGAGCAGAGCAGTCTTTTTCATGGCAATCAGAAAGATAAGCGATCAGAGCACGACTTCGTCGCGCGTGGGAATGGAGGTCTGGGCACCGACGCGGGTCACGCTCAGGGCGGCCGCCGCCTGGGCATAGGCGATGGCGTCGAACTGATCGCGGCCCTGCGCAATGGCACCGATGAAACCGCCGATGAAAGTGTCGCCCGCCGCCGTGGTGTCGACCGCCTGTACCTTGCGCGCCGGCAGATGACGCTGCTGGCCGTCGGCGAAGGAGCCGTAGACGCCCTTCTCGCCCAGCGTCACCACCACGTTGCGCGCGCCCAGCCCGTGTAGCTTCTGCGCCAGCAGCGGGATGTCCTCGGATTGCTCCTCGGCCAGCATGGCGGCTTCGATTTCGTTGAGGATCAGGTAATCGATCTTTTGCAGCAGTGCACGGGGCAAGGCTTGTGCCGGTGCGGGATTGAGCACTACGGTCTTGCCCAGGGCGTGAGCCAGTTCGATGCTGTGGATGACGGTCTCCATCGGCACTTCCAGTTGCAGCAGCACGATGGAAGCCTGTTCGATCACGGGGCGCGCGCGTTCGATGCGCTCCACGTCCAGGCGGCCATTGGCACCGGCGGCGATGACAATGCTGTTCTGGGCATTGGCGTCGACCATGATGGAGGCAATGCCGGTGGCTTCGCCCGCGACTTCGTCAATGTAACGGTCATCAATGCCGCAGGCGGTGATCGACTGGCGCATCTGGCCGCCGAAGGCATCGTCGCCCACGCAGGCCACCATGGCCACCGAGGTGCCCGGTGCGGCCAGGCGGGCGCAAGCCACGGCCTGGTTGGCGCCCTTGCCACCGGGGATGGTCATGAATTTTTCGCCGGCCAGGGTTTCACCCGGCAAGGGCATGCGCGGGACGCGCAGGACCAGGTCCATGTTGACGCTGCCGATGATGACGATCATGTGTGTTCTCTCGTGCTCTGTTGAAGTGTTTCTTGTTCAGGTCGGGTTCCGGCGCGGGCCGGTCGAGCCGCGCAGCTGGAGTTGCGGTGCCACCGTCTCGCGGCGCGCCGGCAAGCCGGGGTCGGCGATGCGCTCCAGCAGGAACTGCGCCGTCAGGTTGCCCAGCTTGCGGGTATTTTGTGCCACCGTGGTCAGGGGCGGATGAACGAATTGCGCCAGTTCGATATCGTCGAAACCTACCACCGACAATTCTCCCGGCACTTCGATCTGCAATTCACCGGCTGCGCGCAGCACGCCAATGGCCATCATGTCGTTGCAGCAGAAGATGGCATCCGGCCGTGCGCCCTGCGCTCGTCCCTGCAGCAATTGCATCGCAGCCTGATAACCGCCGATGCCGCTGAAGTCGGCATGCAGCAGGTCGCCCTCAGCCAGCGCCAGCCCACCCGCCTGCAATGTCTGGCGGAAGCCCTGCACGCGCTCGTCCGACAGTTCCAGCCCATCCGGCCCGGCAATGCAGGCCACGTGGCGGCGCTGCAAGTCCAGCAGATGGCGCGCCGCCAAGCTGCCGCCGAGCGCGTTGTCGGTGCTGACCAGATCGATGTCCAGCTCCTTGGGCGCACGGTCCAGCAGGACCGTCGGAATATCGAGCCTGCCCGCCGGATTGAGATCGGCCTGGTTCAGGGTGGCGATGATGAGGCCATCGCAGCGCTTGGTCTGCAGGACTTGCAGGTAGTCGCGCTGCTTGTCGGGATCATCGTCGGAATTGCAGAGGATGACGCTGTAGCCGGCGCCATAGCAATGATCTTCGATCCCGCGCGCCAGCTCCGAAAAGTACGGGTTGGTGTTGTTGGGAATGATCAGGCCAATACTGCCCGTGACCTTGCTGCGCAATGACCGCGCCAGTGCGCTGGGGACGTAGTCCAGTTCCTTGACGGCGGCCAGTACGCGCTCACGGGCATCGCTGCTGACCGGGCGCGTCTGGTTGAGCACATGCGAGACCGTGGTGTAGGACACCCCGGCCAGCCTGGCGACATCCTTGATGGTGGCCATGGCGAATTCGCTCAGCGGGCGTGGCGTTGGCCGCGACGGCGATAGGTGTCCAGGATCACGGCGACCACGATGACGGCGCCGGTGATGATGCGCTTCATCGGCTCGCTCACGCCAACCTGGGCCAGGCCCGCTTCCAGCACGGAGATGATCAATACGCCGATGAAGGTGCTGACGATGGAACCCCGGCCGCCCATCAGGCTGGTGCCGCCGATGACCACCGCCGCGATGACTTGCAGCTCCATGCCCACGCCGCCGTTGGGATCGGCCGCTTCCAGGCGCGAGACCTGGAACAGCGCCGCGATACCGGCCAGCGCGCCCATCAGGGCGAAGGCCAGGATCTTGCTGGGATTGGGATTCACGCCGGACAGGCGCACCGCTTCTTCATTGGTGCCGATGCCGATCCAGTAGCGGCCCAGCACGGTGCGGGTCAGCACCAGTTGGGCGATGATCACGATGGCGATGGCCGACAGGAAGGCCGGCGACATGCCGAACAGAATCGGCGAGCTGATCACGTCCACCGCGCTGCCGATGTATTCGGTGCGCGAGTTGGTGACCTGGTAAGCCAGGCCACGAGCGATCTCCAGCACACCCAGCGAGACGATGAAGGAAGGAATGCGCCAGTGCACCGAGACCATTCCGGTCAGCGTGCCGCACAGCGCCGCCACCACCACGCCCAGCGGGGCCGCAGCGTACAACGGCCAGCCCCAGCGCACCATGGCCATGGACAGCATGGAGGCCGCCAGTGCCATCACCGAGCCGACCGAGAGGTCGATGCCGCCGATGATGAGGATGAAGGTCATGCCCACCGACATCACCACCAGCGGCGGGATGTCATTGGAAAGCGTGATGAAGGTAGCCGCGCTGAGGAAGTTCTCGCTCAGGAAGGCGAACATCACGCACATGGCCAGCAAGGCCGCGATCAGGCCCAGGTAGTTCTTGAAACCGGCCAGGTAGGCCGCTTGCCGGCTGGCGGCGGGGGTAGAGGAAGAAGTTTGCATCTGTCTCGTTGATTCTTGGCAGTTGATAGTCGGGCCGAAGAGTGCGGCCACTCAGGCAGTATTGCCGGCCACGTGCGCCGCTGCGGCAGCTTCCTGGCGTCCCACATAACCGCTGAAGGCGGCCGCCAGGATGCGCTCCTGCGACCAGTCATCGCGGCTGAAGGTATCGGCAATGCGGCCTGCGCTCATGACGGCGATACGGTCACAGATCTGCATCAGTTCGCGCAGGTCGCTGGAGACCACCAGCAAGCCCTTGCCCTGCGCCGCCAGTTCGGCGAAGAGGCGATAGATATCGGACTTGGCGCCGATGTCGATACCGCGCGTGGGTTCATCGAACAACATGATGGGGCAATCGCGGTACAGCCAGCGGGCGATCACCACTTTCTGCTGGTTGCCGCCCGACAGTTCGCCGGCGGCTTGCGCCACGCTGCCGCTGCGGATGCGCAGTTTCTTCACATAGTCCTGCGCCACGCTGCTCTCGGCCGCGTGATCGAGCATGCCGGCGCGGCTCACGCTGCCCAGATTGGCCAGCGAGGTATTGACGCTGATGGCTTGCGGCAGCAGCAGCCCCTGCCCTTTGCGGTCTTCGGTGACCATGGCGATACCGGCCTTCACCGCATCCTTGGGACTGCGGATGCGCGCAGGCTGCTGGCTGTCGCCAATGAAGATCTCGCCCTGATCGGCACGGTCTGCGCCAAAGATCAGGCGCAGGAGTTCGGTCCGGCCGGAGCCGATCAGGCCGGCAATGCCCAGCACTTCACCAGCATGCAGCGCCAGGCTGGCCGGCTGCACGACTGGAGCACGCCCGAGGCTACGAATGCGCAGCACCGGAGCACCGATGTGGCGATGTTCGGCATCCAGGTCAACCTTGGTCAGCTCACCGGCCATCAGTTGCACCAGTTGCTCGGTCGAATAACGGCCGATGTCGTCATTGCAGACCAGCTTGCCATCGCGCAGAACGACGATGCGGTCGGCGATGCGCTTCAATTCTTCCAGCCGGTGCGAGATGTAGATGATGGCCACACCTTCGGCGCGCAGGCGCTCGATGCGCGAGAACAGCAGTTCCACCTCGCGGTTGGTCAGCATGGCCGTGGGTTCGTCCAGGATCAGGCAGCGGCAGCTGCCGATCAGGTTGCGGGCGATCTCGACCATCTGCTGGTGGCCCAGGCCCAGGTCGCCGACCGGCGTCCACGGGTCGAGCTCACCGAGTCCGACCACTTCCATCTGGGCGCGAGCGGCCTCGGCCAGCTTCTTGCGGTCGATCCAGCCGAAGCGGCGCGGCAGTTTTTCCAGGAACAGGTTTTCCGCAATCGACAGCGTGGGGATCAGGTTCAGTTCCTGCATCACCATGCGGATGCCCAGGCCTTCAGCCTGCGTGCGCGATGTCGGTTGATAGGGCTGGCCATCCAGCGTCATGCCGCCAGCGCTGGCATCGACCAGGCCGCAGATGATCTTGGAGAGCGTGCTCTTGCCGGCGCCGTTTTCGCCGGTCAAGGCCAGCACCTGGCCCGGACGCAGGTCCAGGTCAATGCCATCGAGCACCGGTGCGGCGTAGCTCTTGCCGATGCCGGACAAGGTCAGCAAGGGCGAAGCTTGGGAGGGAGAGTCGTTGGGCTGCATGGTTCTGTAGCGCACAAGGAGGGAGAGGCAAAGCCCCGCGCCCGGTCACGGGCGCAGGTACCTTGCAGAGAAGACGCGAGAGAGCGTCGGTATTACTTGGTGACCAGCGAGACCTTGGTCTCGACCACGCCACCCAGGGCGCTTTGCGGCTTCTTCTCGGTCACGGCCTTGAGGGCGGTCTCGATGCCGAAGACGGCTTGCTGCTGGGCGAACTGGTCCACGGTGGCCAGTACGCGGCCATCCTTCAGCATCGGCTTGATGGCGTTGATGTTGTCGTAACCGACCAGTTGCACCTTGCCGGTCTTGCCAGCGGCGCGGATGGCAGCCACGGCGCCCAGCGCCATGTTGTCGTTGCCGGCCAGGATGGCCTTGATGTCAGGATGCGCGTTCAGGATCGAGGCGGCGACCTTGTTGCCCTGGTCGATTTCCCACTGGCCCGACTGCACGGTCACGACATTCGCACCGACATCCTTCATGGCATCCTGGAAGCCCAGGGTGCGCTGCTGTGCGTTGAAGGTGGTGGACACGCCTTCAATGATGGCGACCTTGTCACCCTTTTGCAGTTGCTTGCCCAGGTAGTCGCCGGCCAGCTTGGCGCCCTTGCGATTGTCAGGGCCCACGAACGGCACGGTGATGCCCTTTTCCTTCAGGGCGGCGTCGTCCAGCTTGTTGTCGATGTTGACCACGATGATGCCGGCGTCGATGGCCTTCTTGACCACCGGCACCAGGGCCTTGGAGTCAGCCGGGGCGATCACCAGGGCATTGACCTTGGAAACGATCATCTGTTCGACGATCTTGATCTGGTTGGCGGTGTCCTGCTCGTCCTTGATGCCGTTGGCGATCAGGTCGAACTTGCTGGCGTTGGCCTTCTGGTATTCGCGGGCACCGTTCTCCATGTTCAGGAAGAACTCGTTGGCCAACGACTTCATGACCAGGGCCACCTTGGGCTTGGCCGGAGTCTGTGCCATGGCGGCACCGGGAAGGACTGCACATGCCAGGGCGGCGATGGCGAAATGGCGGCGGGTGAATTTGTTCATCTGGGTCTCCAGTATTGATGTTGCCGGCGTTTCCTAGAAGATAGACGCCGTTATAAGTGCGCAAACGTTTGCGCGGAAAGGAGAATAGCACCGCAAAATAAGAAAATAAAGCTGCGGTGCAGCTTTTTTTTCATCCTTGGAGATTGCGTGAGGAAGCCCGCTGCAGCCCTTCTCCACCGCCAAAACGGCGAACGGCGAGGAGCGCCGGCAAGACGCTCCCCGCCGTTCTGGCAGGCAAATGCAGGTGTCAAATGACGAGTCGACGATACGCGCGGAAGACCAGCACGGCACCGCCCCCATGTCCACGCCCTTGCGCGGGATGGGAAGCGGCATGCTTCAGGCCAGCACTGGTCCGGTACCCTCGCCTGGCGTCGATCACGCAGCGCCGGCGTTCATTCCGGCGTGCGTCAGGGTGAATGTTTGGAGGTCAGTGACCGAAATGGGTGCGGCGCCAGACATAAGCTCCGAAGGCACAGCTCCCCACGATCACGTACATCGCATACCACACCAGTGCCTGGCTACCGTAGCTCATGAGCAATTCCATCAGTTTCATGCTTGTCTCCTCTGCTTTTGATGGCCGGGCTGTTATTCGCCTGGCTTATCGTCCCAAGGGGTGAAAATGTCGAAAAGACAATATCCCCGGCTTGCTGCGGGCGCTGTTGTCAGTAGTGTCAGCATCGGCGCCCTTCCACGCCGCGCCGTTACAGGCCCGTGCAAGTATCTTGCTACTGCCAAAAGGTGATGTAAACAATCGCTTGTTCTGCGCAGCAGCAATTCATGGCCGAGCTGCTGGTCGGCATTTCGTTGTCGTAGGGATTCACTTCGTCATGTGGAAGCGGAAGCCTGTCGGGAGCCCGTTTCCGGCCGGAATCGCACTAATGGTGTGCAAACAATTATTTTTTATATAATTTTTTGCATCGCAAAACAGAAAGTCGATATTTCGTCGCCAAATGGCGACTTTTAATGTGTCTCAAGCGTATTGATGAGGTTTTTGATAGACAACACGCACAGTGGCCGCATGGAAAATGCGGCGCACCGTGATGTTCACGCTGGTGATATCTCTTTGCGCCACAAGACCAGTGTGCCCAGCAAGCCCGCCAGGATGGAGCCGCCCAGCACCCCCAGTTTGAGCTTGGCTTCGAAATCCGGACTCAATCCCTGGAAGGCCAGGCCGCCGATGAAGAGACTCATGGTGAAGCCGATGCCACACAGCATGCAGACGCCGATGAACTGCCGGGTACTGGCACCGGCCGGTGCCGCGGCCAGTCCGCTGCGGATCATCAGCCAGGCTGCACCGAAGACACCGATGGTTTTGCCCAGCACCAGTCCGCCGGCGATACCGAGCGGGATCGGCTCAAACAGGTTGCCCAGCGACATCCCCTGAAAGGACACGCCAGCATTGGCGAAGGCAAACATGGGCAGGACCAGGAAGGCCACCCAGGGATGCAAGCCATGCTCCAAGGCACCCGCCAGCGGCTGGTCGTCGGCGTCGCGCATGGGAATGGCCAGCGCCGTGACCACCCCGGCCAGCGTGGCGTGGATGCCCGACTTGAGCACGCACACCCAGATCACCAGACCGACGACGATGTAGATATCTGCGCGCCGCACGCCGCTGCGATTGAGCAGCAACAGGACCAGCGTCCCTACCCCGGCCCCGGCCAGCATGCCCAGTGAGAGGTTGTCGGTATAGAAGAGCGCGATGACCACGATGGCGCCCAGGTCATCGATGATGGCCACGGCGGTGAGGAAAACCTTGAGCGAGGTCGGAACCCGCGACCCCAGCAGCATCACGATACCGATCGCAAAGGCGATGTCGGTGGCCGCGGGAATGGCCCAGCCGCGCAGCGCCACCGGATCGCCCAGGTTGATGAGCGCATAGATCGCCGCCGGCACCACCATACCGCCCAAGGCCGCTGCCGCCGGCAGGATGGCCTGTTTGCGGGAGGCCAGTTCGCCTTCGACGAATTCGCGCTTGATTTCCAGACCGACCAGGAAGAAGAAGACCGCCATCCACAGGTCGTTCACCCACAGCAGCAGCGGCTTGGACAACACCACAAGACCACCGATGTCGACCTTGCCGGGAATCCGGGTGAAGGCCTCGTAGGTTTCTCGCCAGCTGCTGTTGCTGATGATCAGCGCCAGCACCGCAGCGATGGCCAGCACGATGCCGCCAGCGGCTTCATGCGCGAAGAAGCGGGTAAATGCGTTACCGCCGTGGGCCTGATGAGGGGATGTGGTCAATGCGGGCTCCTTGTTGTCGTCTTCAAAACAAGGCCTGACTGTAACAAAGGCCGAGGTCTTTCTCCAAACTTTCGGCCCCGGGCTCGCGATGCGCGGACAAAAAAAATGGGCCGTCCCTCTCCACAGGAACGGCCCGACCCTCCACACCACAAACCTTCATGACGGCACTTTCAACCGTCCGATGCGCATGCATGCGGTGCGCATCTCTTCATATTTCGGCCAATCAGCGATAAACCAGCACCGGCACCTTGCTATGCGCCAGCAGCTTCTGGGTCTGGCTGCCGAGCAGCAAGCGGCCCAGCGTGGAACGGGCCTTGGAGGCCATGATGATGGCATCGCAGTGCTCGCGTTCGGCCACGCGCATGATCTCTTCATAGGGACGTCCGCCCTGAGCCACCTGCACCGTGCAGGGGACACCTTCTTCACGGGCCATCGCGGTGATCATCTCGACGCTGGCCAGGGCACGTTCGCGACCGGCTTCATCGGTGCGCTCCACATCCACGCCGACGCTGACTTCAGGAATCGACAAGGCCCGCAGATTGCCTGCTACCGACAAGCCAACCAAGGTGCTGCCGCAGCTCTTGGCCAGCGCGATGGCGGCCTTGACGGATTCGTTGCACAGACGGGAACCATCGGTTGCCAACAGGATGTTCTTGAACATGATGACCTCAGCAGGTGACTGGATTGCGTTGACTTGGTATGACTGCATACTAAGCCTCGCCTGCATGAACGGATTTGACATGCATCAAGCCGCCCGGGCTGCAGCGCCGCAGCTGGCCTGCGTTTGCGCTGGATCAAATGGTACGGGCGCAGGCTCGCATCAGGGATGAAACGCCATGAAGCGCGTCACCAGCGCCTGCAGCACCGGCTTGAGCTGATCTGCCAGCGCTGCCTGCAACGCATAAGGTGCGTGCTCCTGCATGTAGCTGCGCTGCGCCAATTCCAGTTGGAGGGCATGGACCTGCCGGGCGGGCTGGCCGTAATGACGAGTGATGTAGCCGCCTTTGAAGCGGCCATTGAGTACGGCGGGAAACTGCGGTGCCAGTTGCTGTGCCAGCGCCAGCAAGTCTTCTCCAAGACCAGGTGCGCAGGCAGCAGCGCTGGCAGTTCCGAAATTGAAGACCGGCAGTTCGCCCTCGAACAGATGCGGAATCACCGAGCGGATCGAGTGCGCATCCCACAGCAGCGCGTAGCCATGCACTGCCTTCAGGCGCGCCAGTTCGGCCTGCAGAGCCGCATGATAGGGATGCCAGTAGACCTGCAGGCGGCGTGCGATCTCGGCGGCATCCGGTTCACAGCCCTCGCGGTACAGCGGCAGGTTGTCGAATGTCGTCAGCGGACACAGCCCGGTGGTGTTCTGCCCCGGATACAGGCTCTGTCCGTCCGCTGGCCGGTTGAGATCGATCACGTAACGTGAATGAAAAGGACGAATCACGGAAGCGCCAAGGCCAAGGGCAAACTCATAGAGTTCGGCGATATGCCAGTCGGTATCGTCGACCTGCAGGCCAACCGCACTATAGGAGGCCAGCAGCTCCTCCGGCAGACGGGTACCCACGTGAGGCATGGAAATCAGCAGGGGCGAACTGCCCTGGTGCAGCTGGCAAATATCGTGCGGCATTACTGGCATCGTGCGGTCCTCAATCCTTCAACAATTCGGCAATCGCGCGGCGATAGGCGCGGCGCGCATCATCCTGCAAGGGGTGCTGCCCGGCGGTCACGACCTGGCGGCCACCCACGTAGACATCCTGGATGGGCTGGCCATCATGCTCGCAAAACACCAGTGCCGAGAGCAATTGCCCGGGGCTGCGATCGGCCAGGTTGACGTCGTCCCCGTCGAGGACCACGAAATCCGCCTGCTGCCCCACAGCCAGTCCGGCGACCGCGCGGCCGCTGGCAGCCGCACCGCCTGCCACGGCCTGGGCAAACAGGCGGTCGGCCGTGGCCGGTGACGCTTCGGAGGCCAGCACGTTGCGCCGGCGATGATGCAAGCGTTGTCCATACTCCAACAGCCGCAATTCGGAACGCGGGTTGATGGCGATATTGCTGTCCGAGCCCAGGCCCCAGGGAGTCCGGGACTGCAAAAGCTGCCCGGCATCAATGATGCCGTCGCCCAGATTGGCCTCGGTCGTCGGGCACAGTCCCACGATCGCACCACTGGCGGCCAGATCCAGGTATTCCCCTTGATCCATGTGGGTGGCGTGAATCAGGCACCAGCGCGCATCCACCTCCTGCAGCGACAGCAGCAATTGCACCGGACGCTGGCCGCACCAGGCCAGGCAATCCTGAATCTCGCGCCACTGCTCGGCGACGTGGATGTGAACGGGAGCGTCGCGTCCTCCCGACTGCTGGCGCAGGCCGCTGACCAGTTCTTCCAGGCCTTGCGGCGATACCGCCCGCAGCGAATGCGGGGCTGCGCCATAGCGGCGCATCGGGTTCTCCGGCAAGGCGTGCAGCAGGCGCTCGCGCAGGGCCAGCAGGTCGTCAGGCGTCGCGATGAAGCGCGCCTGCTCCTGCGAACCCGGCTGGCCTCCGAAGCCGCCGTACTGGTACAGCACCGGCAGCAGGGTCATGCCAATGCCCGCCTCGGACGCCGCCTGCATCAGCCGCAGCGCCAGTTCGGCGCGGTCGGCGTAGGGGCTGCCGCCCGGGGCATGGTGCAGATAATGGAATTCGCAGACGGAGGTATAGCCCGCTTTGAGCATCTCGATATAGAGATGGCAGGCAATGGCGTGCAGATGCTCCGGCTGCAGTCGCTGGGCAAACCGATACATCAGCTTGCGCCAGCTCCAGAAGGAATCCGAAGGACTGCCCATGACCTCAGTCAGGCCGGCCATGGCGCGCTGGAAGGCATGCGAATGCAGATTGGGCATGCCTGCAATCACCGGCCCGGACGCCTGCGCTGCTGTGCCAGGCGCGCTGCGGGCGCTGATCTCGATCAATCGTCCGGAGTCATCCCAGCGCAGCAGGACGTCATGCTGCCAGCCATCCGGCAGCAAGGCCAGCGGGCAAAACAGGGCACGCGCCGATTGGCGAGGGAGCGCGTGCGCATGCGGCTGTGGATGTGCATGCAGGTGTTGCTGTGTTTGTTCGCCAAGCGATGCCATATGCTCACCTTTTATACTGGCGGTTTTGTAGTGGATGCCGGACACCGTTGTGCCGCTTGCAGCGGGTGGAATCAGAACGGCCTCGGCGCTTCAACGCTTACATGTGCTGGCCTTCCTTTGGCTTGGGGACGATGCAGACCAGCAGCACCACCGCCCCCGGCGCACACAGCAGATCGGGCATGCGCGCTCTGTGCCCTGGTTGCAGCCGCGCGAACTGGCCGGCGCGCAAGGCCTGTTGCAGACCGTCTTCATCGGAAAGGCAGGCGGCGCCTCTTGCCACGTACAACAAAGCGCTGTGGATGGGCAGGCAACGCGAATTGCGCTCGTCCAGCATCACTACCCTGCCCTCGGCGACTTCACGCCGCACCATCAGGTTGAAGTCCAGCGTGGGCGCACCATGCATCCGCACCTGGATCGATTGCTCACCGGGGAAGTCGTACGGCGCAAAGCAGTGCGCCAGATCGTGGACCTGCCGTCCCTCGCTGTGCAGCGTGAAACCGCCGCCTTCAAGCAGGACGATGGTGCGATCGATACCCTCGAAGGTGGAAAAATCTGCATCGCTACCGACGTCGGCCACGCTGGCCCGCCAGATAAAACTGGCGAAGTCGGCCTCCGGCGGCTCCACGCACAGTTCACGGGTCTGCCCGCCCTCGTTCTTCCAAGGGACGGCCGCCACGCTGGCCAGCTCGCCGACGAACGCTATCGCGCCGTGCTGCGGCACTCCGGAACCCGCCACCGCATGGGCTTTACCCGGCATGACCCACCTCGCGGGCCAGCATGGTTTGCAAGAAACTGCGGGTACGTGCCTCGCGCGGTGAAGTAAATATCTCGGAGGGCGGACCGGACTCGACGATGCTGCCGTGATCCATCACCACCACCACATCGGCCACCTCGCGCGCAAATCCCATCTCGTGCGTGACGATGAGCATGGTCATGCCGTCGCTGGCCAGGTCCTGCATCACCTGCAGTACTTCACCGACCAACTCCGGATCCAGCGCCGAGGTGGGCTCGTCGAAGAGCATCACCTTCGGTTCCATGGCCAGCGCACGGGCAATGGCCACGCGCTGCTTCTGGCCGCCGGACAAGGTGCCGGGATATTCCTTCGCCTTGTGTTCCAGCCCGACCTTCCTGAGCAGCCGCAGCCCCTGCTCCTGCGCCGCCTTGCGCGGCACGCCGCGCAGGCAGGTCGGTGCCAGGGTGATGTTGTCCAGCACGTTCAGGTGCGGGAACAGGTTGAAGGACTGGAATACCATGCCCACCTCGGCGCGCAGCGCATCGAGCATGGCTTCAGGCATCATGCGCCCGCCCTCGACCACCGTATGGCCGCCGACCACCACGGTGCCGCCCTCGGCGGTCTCCAGCCCGTTCAGGCAGCGCAGCAAGGTGCTCTTGCCACTGCCGCTGGGGCCGATGATGACGACCACCTGACTCGGCGAGACCGAAAAATCGATGTCCTTGAGCACGAGATGGCTGCCGAAGGATTTGCGCAAGCCTTTGATATCGACCACGCTGTGTTCCATCACACCCTCCCTTCGGAGCGCAGGACCTTCTCGATCCGGCGCAGCGCCAGCGTGGTCACGCTGGTCAGCACAAGATAGATCAGGGCAATGACCAGATAGGTTTCCAGCGAGCGGTAAGTAATGCTGATGATCTTCTCGCCCTCATGCATCAGGTCGGCAATGGTCAGCAGCGACACCAGTGCCGAGTTCTTGATCAGCGCGATGAATTCATTGCCCAGCGGCGGAATCATGCGCACGAAGGCCTGCGGCAGGATCACGCGGCGCATCGCCATCCGATAAGGCAAGCCCAGCGAGCGTGCCGCTTCCATCTGGCCGCGTTCGATGGACTGGATCGAGCCACGCACGATTTCCGAAATATAGGCAGCGCTGTAGATGCCGAGCCCGAGGATGCCGCACACATACGCCGGCAGAATCACGCCCACATGCGGCAATCCGAAGAACCACAGGAACAGTTGCACCAGCAAGGGCGTGCCGCGTACCAGCGTGAGATAGAAAGTACACAGACCATACAACAGCCGGCGCTGCGGATTGAGCCGCCCCAGGCCGGTCAGCAGGCCCAGCACGCACCCCAGCACCAGCGAGGCGGCGGTGATTTCCACGGTCACCATGGTGCCGTGGAGGAGCGAGGGCCAACTGTCCCAGACGCCCGAAAAATCCAGTTTCATGAAGTGCTCCGGCAAAAGGAGTCGCTTGCCCGGTCACGGCTGGCGGACCGGGTCGGCCATGCAGAGAGGAATGGAGGAGCCCGGCGACAACGCCAGGCCAGGTGCGCAGGATCTCAGTCCTTCCTGGCAAACCACTTTTCGGTCAGCGCATCGTAGGTGCCGTTCATGCGCAAGGTCTGCAGGGCCTTGTTGAGATGCTCGACCAGCGCGGTATCGTTCTTGCGCAGGGCAAAACCATACAGTTCGGTGGTCAATCCCTTGTCCAGCACACGTACCAGCGGCTGGGTGCGGGCATATTCGACGGCGGCCGGACGGCCGGTCACCACCGCATTGACGCGGCCGGTGGCCAGCAGGTCGAACATGGCCTGGTTCTTTTCCACTTCCACGCGTTCCACGCCGGGGAAGTTGTCACGCAGATAGCTCACCGATTTGGTGCCGACCTGGACCGAGACGCGCTTTCCCTTGTTCAGGTCTTCCGGCACCTTGATGCTGTTGTCGTCACGCCGCACCAGCACGGCCAGCCCACCCCGATAGTAGGGATCGCTGAAGGTAACCACCTTGCGGCGCTCGTCGGTCATGTAGATGGCCGAGGCAGCGATGTCGAAGCGGTTGGAAATGAGGCCGGGAATCAGGCCCTTGAAGTCGATGTCGATCCACTGGATCTTCTTGCCCATGGTTTTGGCCAGGGCTTCCATCAATTCGATATCGAAACCGGTACGTTTGCCATCCTTGACGAATTCCATCGGCGGGAAGGTGGCATCGGTACCGACACGGATCACGTTGTCGGCGGCACGGGCGGCAGGCGCGGCCGCCACCAGCAGAAACAGGCTGGCCGAGACGGCGCACAGCAGGCGGGAAAGCTTCATCATGAGTTCCTCGGTAGAAACGACGACATGGACTGGACGCCGGGGTACCGGCGTAATGGATTATTCATCCCTGGGCCCGGATGGGGCCCTCCCGCGTCCAGCCAGCACCGTCTCTCCGGACGGCGCAGCCTGACTGGCTTAAAAACGATTACATATGCGCTGGGCGGACTCCACCGTCATGCGGACCAGCTCCTGTTCGCGGTTACCCACGCGCAGGGCCGGCGCCATCAGGGTGATGGTGCCTTCCAGGCGGCCATTGGAAGTCATGATGGGTACCGAGACGCCCCACACGCCCAGGTCCACTTCACTCTCGCTGATGGAATAGCCGCGACGGCGAATCTCATCGAGCTGTGCTTCCAGCGCGGCGGCTTCCTCGGGCTTGTCGCCCAGCTGGTCGGCCACCAGTTTTTGTTGCAGCTTGCGTGGCATGAAGGCCAGCAGGCTCTTGGCCGATGCTCCCTTAAGCAAGGGATGTGCCCGGCCCTTGGTGAAGGAGCAGCGCAGTGGCTGGTCGCTTTCTTCCATGGCGATGCACACCATCTGGCCGTTGATCGGCACCAGCAGGCCCACGCTCTCCCCGCTGCGCTGGACCAGCGAAATGATTTCCTCGCGGCTCTGGCTGATGAGGTTGGAGTTCTGGTCGAACCCCCACGCCAGCTGTACCCCGGTCGGCCCCGGCTCGAAGGTGCCGGAATTCATGTGTTCCTGCAACAGTCCCCATTTCTTGAGGGATGCCAGGTGGCGATAAACGGTACTGACCGGTTGTTGCACCATCGCAGCAATCTGCTTGGCACTGACGGGCTTGCCGGCACGGGCCACGCCGGCGAGTACGTGGAGAACGCGGTCAACGATGGTAGAGGTTTGTGGTGAGTCCATGGCGGCAATATAAGGTTAAATTCTCACTTTGGGCGAACGATTCCCGTATATGAGGAAATAAATAGAAAAATTTTGAGCTACTTTTTCATATATTCCCAGCGGGCGGCTGAATTTTCTCACCTGTAACGAAAATTGCCTCATGCTATTTTTTTACTGGGTAGTGCCGAAATTGTTTCGGTGTCGACACTTCTTCCATTTTTAGGGCAAAGTGCTATGATTAAAGGCACCATTTTGAAAATATTGTCGACACGGCGAAAAACCCATGAGCGAGCTGATTGCACTGCCTGGTGCCGAACGTGACGGAGAAACCCTCTCCGAACACGTTTTTCGCAAAATCCAGAGCGCCATCGTGCAGGGCGAGATCGCGCCCGGCAGCAAGATTTCCGAACCGGAACTGGCCCGCACCTACGGCATCAGCCGCGGCCCGCTGCGCGAAGCCATCCACCGTCTGGAAGGACAGAACCTGCTGGTGCGCGTGCCCCACGTGGGTGCGCGCGTGGTGTCACTGACCCTCGAGGGCCTGGTGGAACTGTTCCAGATCCGCGAATCGCTGGAAGGCATGGCTTGCCGCCTGGCGGCGCAGCGCATGAGCCGCGCCGAGCTGGACGAACTGCGCCGGGTGCTGGAAACCCACGAGAAGGATGAAGCCTTCCAGGCTGGACGTGGCTACTACCAGCAAGAAGGCGACTACGACTTCCATTACAAGATCATCCAGGCCAGCGGCAACCAGATCCTCACGCGCATTCTCTGCGGCGAGTTGTACCAGCTGGCGCGCATGTATCGCATCCAGTATTCGGCCGCTCCCAACCGGCCACGCCAGGCCTTTGCCGAACACCACCGCATCCTCGATGCCCTGGCCGATGGCGACGGCGAACTGGCCGACCTGCTGATGCGACGTCACATCGGGGCCTCCCGCCGCAACATCGAACACCAGATCGCCCAGACCGGGCCCGGCAGTACCGGGCAGCAGCGCGATCAGGCCTGAACGCATTCCTCCACACAACAACCATTCCATCAACGAGACACGAGCCAACCGCCATGAATACCCAATACCGCAAGCAACTGCCCGGCACCCGACTGGATTATTTCGATGCCCGCGCCGCCGTGGAAGCGATCCATCCTGGCGCATGGGAAACCCTGCCCTACACTTCCCGTGTGCTGGCAGAAAACCTGGTGCGCCGCTGTGATCCGGCGACCCTGACGGATTCGCTGCGCCAGCTGATCGAACGCAAGCGTGAACTGGACTTCCCATGGTTCCCGGCGCGCGTGGTGTGCCACGACATCCTGGGCCAGACCGCGCTGGTGGATCTGGCCGGCTTGCGCGACGCAATTGCCGACATGGGCGGCGACCCGGCCAAGGTCAACCCGGTGGTACCGGTGCAACTGATCGTGGACCACTCGCTGGCGGTGGAATGTGGCGGCGACGATCCGCAGGCTTTCGAAAAGAATCGTGCCATCGAAGACCGCCGCAATGAAGACCGCTTCCACTTCATCGACTGGACCAAGCTGGCCTTCGAGAACGTGGACGTAATCCCGCCCGGCAACGGCATCATGCACCAGATCAATCTTGAGAAGATGTCGCCGGTGATCCACGCCAAGGATGGCGTGGCCTTCCCCGACACCCTGGTCGGCACCGACAGCCATACCCCGCTAGTGGACGCGCTGGGCGTGATCGCCATCGGCGTGGGTGGCCTCGAAGCGGAAAACGTCATGCTCGGCCGCGCCTCCTGGATGCGCCTGCCCGACATCATCGGCGTGGAACTGACCGGCCGCCGCCAGCCCGGCATCACGGCCACCGACATCGTGCTTTCGCTGACCGAATTCCTGCGCAAGCAGAAGGTGGTGGGCGCCTATCTGGAGTTCTATGGCGATGGTGCGGCCAGCCTGACACTGGGGGACCGCGCCACCATCTCCAACATGGCTCCGGAATATGGCGCGACGGCCGCCATGTTCTCCATCGATCAGCAGACCATCGACTACCTGAAGCTGACCGGTCGCGAAGATGAACAGGTCAAGCTGGTAGAAACCTATGCCAAGGAGGCCGGCCTGTGGTCCGATAGCCTCAGCAAGGCTGAATACGAGCGCGTGCTGCGCTTCGACCTCTCCACCGTGGTCCGCACCCTGGCCGGTCCCAGCAATCCGCACAAGCGCCTGCCGGTCTCCGAACTGGCCGCCCAAGGCATCGCCGGCAAGGTGGAGAACGAGCCAGGCAAGATGCCCGATGGCGCCGTCATCATCGCCGCCATCACCAGCTGCACCAACACCAGCAACCCGCGCAACGTGATCGCAGCCGCCCTGCTGGCGCGCAATGCCAATCGCCTGGGCCTGACCCGCAAGCCGTGGGTCAAGAGCTCGCTGGCCCCCGGCTCCAAGGCGGTGGAACTGTATCTGGAAGAAGCCGGCCTGACCGCTGACCTGGAAAAGCTGGGCTTCGGTATCGTCGCCTTCGCCTGCACCACCTGCAACGGCATGTCAGGCGCGCTCGATCCGAAGATCCAGCAGGAAATCATCGACCGCGACCTCTACAGCACTGCCGTACTGTCCGGCAACCGCAACTTCGATGGCCGCATCCACCCGTATGCCAAGCAGGCTTTCCTGGCCTCGCCGCCGCTGGTGGTGGCCTATGCCATTGCCGGCACCATCCGTTTCGATATCGAACAGGACGTGCTGGGCGTGACCGCCGAAGGGAAGGAAATCCGTCTCAAGGACATCTGGCCCAGCGACGAGGAAATCGATGCCGTGGTGGCTACCGCAGTCAAGCCCCAGCAATTCCGCAATGTCTACACCCCGATGTTCTCCGCCCGCGTGGACCGCAGCCAATCGGTCAGCCCGCTGTACGACTGGCGTCCCCAAAGCACCTACATCCGCCGTCCGCCCTACTGGGAAGGTGCGCTGGCCGGTGAGCGCACGCTCTCGGGCATGCGTCCGCTGGCCGTGCTGGGCGACAACATCACCACCGACCACCTCTCGCCCTCCAACGCCATCCTGCTCGACAGCGCGGCCGGCGAATACCTGGCCAAGATGGGCTTGCCGGAAGAAGACTTCAATTCCTACGCCACCCATCGCGGCGACCACCTGACCGCGCAGCGCGCCACCTTTGCCAATCCCAAGCTGTTCAACGAAATGGTCAGGAAGGCCGATGGCAGCGTGCAACAAGGTTCACTGGCGCGCCTGGAACCGGAAGGCAAAGTCATGCGCATGTGGGAAACCATCGAAACCTACATGGAACGCAAGCAGCCGCTGATCATCATTGCCGGGGCTGATTACGGCCAGGGTTCCTCGCGCGACTGGGCCGCCAAGGGCGTGCGCCTGGCGGGTGTGGAAGCCATCGTGGCCGAAGGCTTCGAACGCATCCACCGTACCAACCTGATCGGCATGGGCGTGCTGCCGCTGGAATTCAAGGCCGGCGAAAACCGCAATACCTACGCCATCGACGGTACCGAAACCTATGACGTCATCGGCCAGCGCCGTCCGCGCGCCGACCTGACGCTGGTGATCCACCGCAAGAATGGCGAGCGTGTGGAAGTGCCGGTGACCTGCCGCCTCGATACCGCCGAAGAAGTGTCGATCTACGAAGCCGGCGGCGTGCTGCAGCGCTTCGCCCAGGATTTCCTGGAAGCCTCCGCCAACGCCGGCCAGAACGCCAAGGAACAAGCATGAGCCAAGTCCCCCAGATCCGCATTGCCGCCACCTACCTGCGGGGCGGCACCAGCAAAGGCGTCTTCTTCAAGCTGGATGACCTGCCCGAAGCCGCCCGCGTCCCGGGCCCTGCGCGCGACAAGCTGCTGCAGCGCGTGATCGGCAGTCCCGATCCCTATGGCAAGCAGATCGATGGCATGGGCGGTGCGACTTCCAGCACCAGCAAGACAGTGATCATTTCACGCAGCGAGCGGCCGGGCCATGATGTCGACTACCTGTTCGGCCAGGTCTCCATCGACAAGGATTTCGTGGACTGGAGCGGCAATTGTGGCAACCTGTCCGCAGCCGTCGGCCCCTTCGCGATTTCCGCCGGGCTGGTGGACCCGTCCAAAGTGCCGCAGGACGGCGTGGCCGTCATCACCATCTGGCAGGCCAACATCGGCAAGACCATCGTGGCTCATGTGCCCATTCGCGGCGGACAGGTGCAGGAAACCGGCGACTTCGAACTGGATGGCGTGACCTTCCCCGCCGCTGAAGTCCAGCTGGAATTCATGGATCCGGCGGCCGAGGAAGAAGGCGCCGGCGGTGCCATGTTCCCCACCGGGAACGTGGTCGATACGCTGGAAGTGCCCGGCGTCGGCAGCTTCCAGGCCACCATGATCAATGCGGGCATCCCGACCATCTTCCTCAATGCCGACGAGATCGGCTATACCGGCACCGAACTGCAGGACGCCATCAACAGCGATCCCGCCGCGCTGGCCCGCTTCGAGACCATCCGCGCCCATGGAGCGATCCGCATGGGATTGATCAGCAAGGTGGAAGAAGCCGCGACCCGGCAGCACACGCCCAAGGTCGCGTTTGTTGCGCCGCCCAAGGAATATGTCTCTTCGAGCGGCAAGACCGTCACGGTACAGGATACCGACGTGCTGGTGCGTGCCATGTCCATGGGCAAGCTGCACCACGCCATGATGGGCACGGCTGCCGTGGCCATCGGCACGGCAGCCGCCATTCCCGGAACGCTCGTGAACCTGGCGGCCGGCGGCGGTGAACGCACCAGCGTACGCTTCGGCCATCCGTCCGGGACCTTGCGTGTCGGTGCGGAAGCGAAGCTGGAAGACGGCCAGTGGGTCGTCACCAAGGCCATCATGAGCCGCAGCGCGCGGGTGTTGATGGAGGGGTGGGTGCGGGTGCCGGGGGATGCGTTCTGAGGCGAGGCTGCGGCCAGTGGCTGCAGACATGAAAAAGCCGGCCACCTTGCGGTGCCGGCTTGATCGGCTTGCGGGTCCAGGGTGGACTCAGACGCGGTAGATTTTCTCCCCGGTCTGGACGATCCTGAATTTCTCGTTGGTCAGGGGATCCAGCGCGCGACCATCGGCCAGCTTGTAGCTGCGGCTGAAGGCCCGGGCCGCTTCATCGGCCTCGTCCTGTTGCGTCTGATACACCTCTACGTGGTAAGGTGCGCCGGTCTTGCCCTTGGCATCGAATTTTTCCACCAGATCCATATGTCGTCTCCTTAGTCGTGGCCTAGCGCCAAGGTCAACGATAGCAGATTTGGCGCGGCTTTCCAGCGCATTGCATGTTGCAGCGCACAGAGATGAAGATCTGTGCGCTGCCTGCTCACTACCTCATCAGAAGTGCAAGGTCACCCCGACACCGAACTGGCGCGTCACCTCGGCCTTGTTCAGGCCGAATTTGGCGCCGGCATCAATGTCCACCGTCTTGTTGGGCGACCAGATGGCCCCCACCAGGGCATACGAGGGCAATTTCCGGCTGGACGCGTCCTGATTCTGTGCCACGCCGGTATCGGCCACCAGACGCCATTGTTCGTTCAGCCCATACCAGACCGCCACCGAGGCGCGCCAGATGGTCTTGCGCTTCGTTTCCTGGTCAGTCTCCAGCTTGTACGGGCTGTAGCGCAGGCCCAGGTTGCCGTGCAGGGTCCAGGGGCCGGTCTCGTAGGAAGCGATGCCAGTCAGGCCCATGCCGTTGCGGCCGCTCCCCAGCCCCTTGCTTTCCTCGCCGCTGGGCATGAACAATTCCGGCTTGAGCGCCAGGGCCAGGCCGTCCGCCTCGTAATAGCGCCATTTGGCTCCTGCGGAGACATCGCCCACCCCCGTACCGTTAGGCGACTGAAAGGTCTGTGGCAGGTTGAAGAACAGGTCGAGCTTGTCGGTGACACCATAGGTGAACGTAAATGCCCCGACGTGGCCGGCATCGCCACTCTGCTTGCTCCAGTCGGTATTCATTTCGAGCTGGATGCCGCCGGCCCCCTGCACGCCCGCATCGTCGGTGTTCAGCGGATGGGCCGCGAAGGCGGGATGGCTGGCTGCCAGCAGCAGTGCGGTCAGGCAGGACAGACGGATGGTGTTGTTTTTCATGAAAGACCCCACTTTCTTGTACTTTGTGTACTTTGTTTTGATCGGTACGGCATTCGCGTGGCCACGCTGACACACCCGTGCCTGCCACGGACGTGACGGAGCACGCCGCAGGCGACGGGTACAGCAAAGTGGTCGGAGCGAACCGAAGGGAAATCGCGCCGCTGCCATGCCGGGACACATTAGCAAAGGAATTTGCCAGGCATTCCGGACAGGAGAGGCGCAGGCAAGGCCCTATTGATGAATATGTCCTCGTTGGTGGCTGCGGTAAATGCCGTGGCTTTTACGGAAGGAACATCAATCTGGCTGGGTTCATCGAGCCTTGCATGCGGCTGGAAGCGAAGTTTTGGCAGGGTCTGATGATGACGGGGAATGTCGGCTGCAGGCGGTTCCTGCAGCGATCCTGACGGTCAACAGAGGCGCTTCACTTCCAGAGCGAGGGGGATAGTACCATCGGCGACTGACAAATCAGCAACAAAAAACTTCGATTTTTCATGACTAAATCTGACGATTCTTGCAGATCCGTCACTCCGGCTTTTCCGCGGCGGCAGCCAGCTCGGTCCCGATCTCGCGCAGCACCCGGGTCGGCACCTTGAGCAAGGCTCCCCAGTCACTCCAGTCCCATGAAACGCGGCCGCACAGGTACTCCAGGCTGGAGAGCGGCAGCTCGAAGCGCTCACCCAGCGCCAGCAGGCGCGGCAGCAAAGCTGGCCGTGCGGCATCGCTGGCCACGCAGACGTCCGCCACGCAGGCCGCCAGTTCCAGCAAGCGAATCAGACGCTGCTGGCGGTCTTCCTCGTCCATGCCGGTATTGTCGGCGTCATGGTGATACAGCACCGTTTCACAGAAGAGCTTGGGGAAATGCCAATCCTGCATCATCGCGGCGGCCAGCTCCAGGTGATTGAATCCGAACAGCGCCTTTTCTTCCTGGCGCAACTGGCTGCCCTGCACGCCGCTAGCCAGCAGTTCGCCATACCGCTTGGGACGGGCCGAGGCCAGACCCAGGCGGCCGATATCGGCCAGCAGGCCGATGGTGAACATTTCTGCCGGGGGAGCCACCTGCAGCAGGTCGCCCAACGCCTGGCCGGCGCAGGCCATGGCCGTGGAACGGCTCCAGAACAGGTCGTAATCGAATTCCTTGCAATCGCCGCGCCGTGCCGATTCCGTCAGCGAAATCGCCAGCGCCATCTGGCGTACCGCGTGCAGCCCCACCATCAGCAACAGCTCGACATTGACGGCTGCAACCATGCGCCCCTTGTTGATGTTGGGGATGTTGGCAATCTGGATCAGGCGGCCAGCCAGCACCGGGTCGCCCTGCACCTGCGCCACCAGATCCGGCAGCGCGATGTCTTCCTGCTGGCACATCTGCATGATCTTCAGACGCACGCCGGAAGGCGCAGGCAAGACTTCGGAGTCTTGCAGTTCACGGAAAACCTTGGGATCGACGTAATGAGACATGAGGATTGGTGTGATTCTTTTGAGTTCGATGCTTGGCGCAAAGCCAATTGGAATTGACGACAAGCATACCCAAATAATAGCCGTTGTGCGTTGCATCATTGCAAACTGAAATCAAGTTTCATGCGTGCTCGCGACCTTCACGCTGACAGAAAGGCAAGACAGGCACTGACAGCTTCCGGACCGGCTTGCCGTTAAGCTGACCGAGCGTGACAAGTAGCGGCAAATTTGCCTGAATTTTCATATAACTCGCGGCAAAGCCGGGACAAGGACGCGGCAGGCATGGACAAAGCCCGCCGGACACGGCACAACGGAGCCGCACGATTTCGACAAGGCAGAGCGAGGACACATCAGCAATGGCAGGCAAGGAAGACATGGTCGTGGTACGCAAGGAGGGCCTGTATTGCGTGCCCGGCGATTTCTACATCGATCCCTGGCGACCGGTGGCGCGCGCGGTGATTACGCATGCCCACGCAGACCACGCGCGCGTGGGGCATGGCCACTATCTGGCAGCTGCGCCGGGGGCCGGCATCCTGCGTGCGCGGCTGGGCGCAGAGATCAACCTGCAGCCCCTGCCCTATGGCGAAACCATCACCCACAATGGCGTGCGCCTGTCGTTGCACCCGGCCGGCCACGTGCTGGGCTCGGCGCAACTGCGCATGGAACATGAAGGCCGCATCTGGGTAGCCTCCGGTGACTACAAGCTGGAAGCGGATGGCACCTGCGCCCCCTTCGAGCCGGTACACTGCGACGCCTTCATTACCGAATCCACATTCGGCATGCCGATCTACCGCTGGCAACCACAGCGGGAAATTTTCGAGGAAATCAACCAATGGTGGCGCAGCAATGCCGCCGAAGGGCGTGCCAGCGTCTTGTTCTGCTATTCCTTCGGCAAGGCGCAGCGCATCCTGCACGGCATCGATGCCAGCATCGGCCCCATCGTGTGCCATGGCGCGGTAGAGCCGCTCAATCGCCTCTATCGCGAGGCCGGGATCGCCCTGCCGGAGACCCTGACGGTCGGCGAAGCGGAAGCCAGCAAGCGCGGCAAGGCGGCCGCCTACGCGGGCAGTCTGGTGATTGCCCCGCCATCGGCGGCCGGGTCGCCCTGGATACGCCGCTTCGGCGACTACAGCGATGCCTTCGCCAGCGGCTGGATGCGCTTGCGCGGCACGCGCCGCCGGCGTGGCGTGGATCGCGGGTTCATCCTCTCCGACCATGCGGACTGGCCGGCCCTGCACGAAGCCATCCACGCCACCGGTGCTGAACGCGTCATCGTCACCCACGGCCAGGTCGCGACCATGGTGCGCTGGCTGCGTCAGAACGGTCTGGATGCCGGGGCCTTCGCGACTGAATACGGAGATAAAGAAACTGACGAGAACCCCAGCCCCGCCGCCGCCGTGACGGCGCAGGAAGGCGGCCATGCGTGAATTTTCACGGCTGTATGCCGAACTGGACGCCACCACCTCCACTACCCGCAAGCTGGCGGCCCTGCAGGATTACTTCGGCCGCGCCGATGCCGCCGATGCAGCCTGGGCGGTGTATTTCCTGGCAGGCGGCAAGCCGCGCCAGGCCGTCCCGACGGGCTTGCTCAAGCAATGCGCCATGGAATTCGCGCAGATCGATGAATGGCTGTTCGAGGAGTGCTATCACAGCGTCGGCGACCTGGCCGAGACCATCGCCCACGTCCTGCCGCCGCCCAAGGGGTCAAGCGACCTGGGCCTGGCGCGCTGGATGGAAGAGCGCATCGCGCCCTTGCGCGGGGCCGATCCTGCCGTGATCCGCACCGCCTTGTTTGCTGCCTGGGATGAACTGGACTGGCAGGGACGCTTCCTGCTCGCCAAACTGATCGGCGGTGGTTTCCGCGTGGGCGTGTCGCGGCTGCTGGTCACGCGTGCACTGGCCAGCGTCGCGCAACTCGATCCCAAACTGGTGGCGCAACGCATGGTTGGTTGGACCGATGGCCGCGCCCGTCCGGACGCCCGCCGTTTCGCCGCGCTCATCGCGCCGGCGGACGGCCAGGATGCGCAGTTGCAGGGCGGCCAGCCCTATCCTTTCTTTTTGGCGCATCCCCTGTTGGAGACACCGGACACCCTGGGTCCGCTCTCGGACTGGCAAGTCGAATGGAAATACGACGGCATCCGCGCCCAGCTGGTGCGGCGTCAGGGAAGCAACTGGCTGTGGTCGCGCGGTGAAGAATTGATCACGGATCGCTTCCCCGAACTGGCCGCTTTGGCCCTCCCGGACGGCACCGTGATCGATGGCGAGATCGTGATCCGCCTGCCCGATTCCGGCCCCCAGGCCGAGCGTGTGGCCCCCTTCGCCGATCTGCAAAAACGCATCGGCCGCAAGAACCTCACTGCCCGCCTGCTGGCGGACCTGCCGGCGGGTCTGATTGCCTACGACCTGCTGGAGCAGGATGGGCAAGACCTGCGCAGCCTGCCGCAGCACGAACGCCGCAGCCGGCTTGAAACGCTGGTGCAGGCCCATGCAAGCCCGGCGCTGATGCTGGCACCGCAAATCGCCTCGGGCGACTGGGAGGCGCTGGCGCGATTGCGCAGCACCTCGCGCGAACGCGGCGTGGAAGGCATGATGCTCAAGCAACGGGAAGCCCGCTACGGCATCGGCCGCACGCGCAATGTCGGCACCTGGTGGAAGTGGAAGGTCGATCCCTATTCCATCGATGCCGTGCTGATCTACGCCCAGGCCGGCCATGGCCGACGCGCCTCGCTCTACACCGATTACACCTTCGCGGTCTGGGATGCACCGGATGACCAGGGCGAACGCAAGCTCGTGCCCTTCGCCAAAGCGTATTCCGGCCTCACCGATGCCGAAATTGCCGTGGTGGACCAGGCCATCCGCAAGACGACCATCGAGAAATTCGGCCCCGTCCGCAGCGTCAAGCCGAGCATGGTGTTCGAGATCGGCTTCGAGGGAATTGCGCTGTCCTCGCGCCACAAGGCAGGCATCGCCGTGCGCTTCCCGCGCATCCTGCGCCAGCGTCTGGACAAGACCATCGAGCAGGCCGATACCCTGGCCAGCCTGCGGGCGCTGCTGGGGCCGTCGGCCAGCCTGCCGCCTGAAGAAAAACAGAAAGAACTGCATCGTGCCACGCAAGACGACTAACTCCCGTGCGCCCGCACTGAAACGCGCAGAACAATGGTTCAGCCAGCGCGGCTGGGAAGTCTTCGATTTCCAGCGCGCCGTCTGGCAGGCCGCTGCCAGCGGCCAAAGCGGCTTGCTGCATTCGGGCACGGGGTCCGGCAAGACCTATGCCGTCTGGTTCGGAGCCCTGCTCCATGCCGAGCCGAGGCTCGGCCAGCCTGACCTGCCCGCCAACGCTCCTGGCTTGCGGGTCTTGTGGATTACACCGATGCGCGCCCTGGCGGCCGACACCCTGCGCGCCCTGCAAGCGCCGCTGGCCGATCTGCTGCCGCACTGGCAGGCGGGCATGCGGACCGGCGATACCGCCTCCGGCGAACGTGCGCGCCAGATGAAATCCCTGCCGCAGGCGCTGGTGACCACCCCTGAAAGCCTGTCCCTGCTGCTTTCGCAAGCCGATGCCCGGCAGCGCTTTGCCAGGCTCGATGCCGTCATCGTCGATGAATGGCATGAGCTGATGGGCAACAAGCGCGGCGTGCAGGTGCAATTGGCGCTGGCGCGACTGCGGCGCTGGCGGCCCGGAATGGTGGTCTGGGGGCTGTCGGCGACGCTCGGCAATCTTGAGCAATCACTGCAAGCCCTGCTGGGTCCGGCAGCTGCCGAACAAGGCGTACTGGTACGCGGCGAACAGCGCAAGCGCATCGTCATCGACACCCTTCTGCCGCCGCAACCGGCACGCTTCGCCTGGGCCGGCCACCTGGGCATGCAGATGCTGCCGGCCGTGGTGCAGGAGATCGAGGCCAGTGGCAGTACGCTGGTCTTCACCAATACCCGGTCCCAGGCTGAACTTTGGTACCAGAATTTGTTGGACGCCCGGCCTGACTGGGCTGGCATCATCGCCTTGCACCATGGCTCGCTGGACCGCGAAGTGCGGGACTGGGTCGAACACGGCCTGCGCGATGGCCGGCTCAAGGCCGTGGTCTGCACCTCCAGCCTGGACCTGGGCGTGGATTTCACGCCGGTAGAGCGGGTATTGCAGATCGGCAGTCCGCGTGGCGTGGCCCGCTTGCTGCAACGTGCCGGACGTTCCGGCCACTCCCCGGGTCGCAGTTCGCGCGCCACGCTGGTGCCGACCAACAGCCTGGAACTGGTGGAAGCCATCGCGGCCCAGGATGCGATCGCAGCGGGTCGTGTGGAACAGCGTCCGGTACCGGAAACGCCATTGGACGTGCTGGTGCAGCATCTGGTCACCATCGCGCTGGGCGGCGGCTTCCAGGCCGATGCGCTGCTAGAGGAAGTACGGCATGCGTGGTCCTATCGCGATCTGCGTGAGGACCAGTGGCAGTGGGCGCTGGATTTCGTGGTGCGCGGGGGCCAGAGCCTGACCGCCTATCCCGAATATCACCGGGTGTGCCAGGGCGAGGATGGCGTCTACCGTGTGGATGTGCCCGCCATCGCGCGCCGGCATCGCATGAACATCGGCACCATCGTGGCCGATGCCAGCCTGCATGTGCAGTACATGAAGGGCGGACGCATCGGCACCATCGAAGAAGGTTTCATCGCGCGCCTGCGTCCGGGTGACCGTTTTCTCTTCGGGGGGCGGGTGCTGGAATTTGTCCGGGTGCATGAGATGACGGCCTGGGTCCGTCGCAGCACCGCCGGCAGTGGCGCGGTCCCTCGCTGGCAAGGCGGGCGCATGCCCTTGTCCTCGACACTGGCGCATGCCGTCCTGGATCGTTTGCAACAAGCCGAGCAACAGCACTTCGACGGCCCCGAGATGCAGGCCGTGCAGCCGCTGCTGGCCTTGCAGCATGCCTGGTCGGCGCTGCCGACGGGTAAGCGGCTGGTGGTGGAAGCCCTCAAAAGCCGCGAAGGGCATCACCTGTTCTTCTATCCCTTTGCCGGGCGTCTGGTCCACATGGGGCTGGCCTCGCTGCTGGCCTGGCGACTGGCCAGCACGCGCGCAGCCACCTTTTCCATTGCCGTGAACGACTATGGTTTCGAATTGCTGGCGGCGGACCAGGTGGAGATGGCCCGTCTGGCCCCGCAACAGGCGCAGGACCTTTTCAGCGAAGAGCATTTGCTGGAGGACGTGCTCGCCAGCCTGAACGCGACGGAATTGTCGCAACGGCGCTTCCGCGAGATCGCCCGCATTGCCGGACTGGTCAGCCAAGGCTATCCGGGCCAGCACAAGAGCGCGCGCCAGTTGCAGGCGTCGTCGGCGCTGTTCTTCGAGGTCTTCCGCAAGCATGATGCCGGCAATCTGCTGCTCACCCAGGCCCAGCGCGAGGTACTGGAACAGGAGCTGGAACTGGAGCGCCTGCGCAGCACCCTCGCCGAGCTGAGGGCGCGCGCCATGACGCTGGTGCAACTGGAGCGCCCTACCCCGTTTGCGCTGCCGCTGATGGTGGAACGCTTCCGCGAGAAACTCTCGACCGAGAAACTGGCGGACCGCGTCGCACGCATGCTGCGCGAGCTGGAAGGTGCCGCCGACAAGACCGCCTCTCGTGAACAACCCCAGCCCGCCGCACGGCGCAAGGCCAAGCCCCGGACTGCCGCATGATGCAATACCCCAGCTTCGACGCCGATGGCGCCATCCTGACCATGTTGCCGGAACGCGCCCTGCTGTGGCGCGAGCGCGGCATGCTGATCCTGGCCGATGTGCATTTCGGCAAGGCGGCGGCGTTTCGGGCGGGCGGCATTCCCGTCCCGCACGGCACGACCCGCGCCAACCTGGAGGCCATTGATGCGCTGGTTCAGCAGCATGCGGTGCGTCACATCGTGTTCCTTGGGGATTTCCTGCATGCTCGCGCGGGCCGTGCTGCAGGAACGCTCGCGGCGCTGGCGCAATGGCGTGGCCGCAACGCGGGACTGACGCTCACGCTGGTGCGCGGCAATCACGACCATCATGCGGGGGATCCGCCTGAAGCACTGGGCATGGAGCTGGTCGATGAACCCTGGCGGGTCGGCCCGCTGGCCTTTTGCCATCATCCGCAGACGGTGGAGGGTGCCTTTGCCATTGTCGGCCATGTGCATCCGGTGTATCGCCTGTCCTCGGCGGGCGACAGCTTGCGGCTGCCCTGCTTCGTGGTGGATGGGCGCTGGGCCATGCTCCCGGCGTTTGGCGCGTTCACGGGCGGCTATCGTGTCGATGCCTTGCCGGGGCAGCGCATCTACCTGGCGGCCGAGGATTGTGTCTTGCCGCTGCCCGGCTGAACCGCCCTCCAATACGGGGTATCATCGGCGCGCTGATATTCATACGAGGAGACCAAGAAAATGACATCCAAACACCGCCTGCTGGCCCTTTCGATTGCACTCAGTCTGGGCGTGCTGGCCAACGCGCCGGCACAGGCCGATGCACTGGCCGACATCCAGAAGGCCGGCGTGGTGCGCATCGGCGTACCGCAGGACTTTGCGCCTTTCGGTTCCGTCAATACGGACCTGCAATTGCAGGGGCTGGACATCGATGTGGCCAAGCTGATCGCCCAGAAAATGGGCGTCAAGGTGCAACTGGTTCCGGCGGCCAGCGCCAATCGCATCGCCTACCTGCAGACCCACAAGGCCGACCTGGTGATCTCCACCCTGGGCAAGAATGCCGAGCGTGAGAAGGTGATCGATTTTTCCCAGCCCTATGCACCCTACAACAACAGCGTGTTCGGTGTGGCCAGTGTGGCGGTGAGCGGCCCTGCGGACCTGGCCGGCAAGACCGTGGGCGTGGCACGCGGTACCTTCCAGGATTTGCAACTGACCGACACGGCGCCCAAGAGCGCCACCATCAAACGCTACGAGGACAACAACGCCATGATCTCGGCCTATGTCTCGGGCCAGGTACAGCTGGTGGGCACGGGTGACTTCGTGGCCTACGCCCTGGCGGAGAAGGCACCCAACAACAAGCCGGTGCTCAAGTACATCATCCAGGAATCGGCCTGCAACGTCGGCTTGAACAAGGGCGAGACGGCCTTGTTGGGCAAGGTCAACGAGGTGCTGACGGCGGCCAAGAAGAGCGGCGAACTCAATGCCATCGTGCAGAGATGGCTCAATGTGCCGCTACCGGCGAAGATGGCCAGCACGTTCCAGTAAAGAGCAAATCTGGTTGAAGCTTCATGTCGCCATGCTGCGGCATGAAGCTTTATTTTTCTTGCCCATATTTCAGTCATGAATTAACGAACTTTTTCGATGGAGGGTGAAGGCCAGGATTGGCAAAATGCACGGCACAAAAATGAGCGGGCTTAATGCTGAGCGCCGCTGCCATGCAGCAGTCGATACGGGGGTAGCACGGGGACAACTTGATGCCAGCGTGGTGTTGAAGACCAACACACGTTCATTCGCAGTACAGCGCGAATGGCGGACCATCAAGATGAGGCTATCCCGTGACCCAAGATGCAGCACCGCCCGGCAGGCAGCACAGCGCGCCCGTTGCACCGCGCTTTCCTTCCACACTCCTTTCTGGCTTCCCCTCTTCGCTCTTCGGCCCCGGCCTGTCGCAACACGCGCGCCTGATCAGGCTGGACAGCGCGCAAGAAGCCGGTCTGTCTGAATCCCTGGTCGTGGAGTGCTTCCACGGCCAGGAGAGCGTCAATGACAACTTCCAGTTCGACATCGATGCCCTTTCGGTTTCCACCGATCTCGATCTCAAGCAATTCATCGGCACCGAGCTGACCCTGCGTCTGCTGCAGGCTGACGGCAGCCGACGCGCCTGGCATGGCTACTGCACGCAGGCTTCATGGCTGGGTGCTGATGGGGGACTGGCGCGCTACAGGCTACGGCTGGAATCCTTCCTCGCCTTCCTCGACCGCCGCCGCGACAGCTTCCTGTTTCAGGACATGAACGTTACCGACATCGCCAGCGCCGTCCTGAAGGAATACCCGCAAGCCAATTTCGCTCTGGATGTCACCCAGACGCTCACCAAGCGCGACATCTGCACCCAATACCGCGAGAGTGATTTCGCTTTCCTGCGCCGCATCCTGGCCAGCGAGGGCCTGAACTTCCGCTTCGAGCATCAACAGGAGGGTGAGCAAGGCCAGGCCTCCGGCCAGCAACAGGCGCGACACAAGCTGGTCATCTTCGACCGCGAGGCCAAGGCACCTGATCTGCCCGACGGCGATACGCGCATCCGCTTTCACCGTATCGCTGCCACCGAGGCCAGCGACGCCATCACCGACTTCAGCGCCGTGCGCAGCGTGCGTTCCAACGCAGTGGCGCTGGCCAGTTGGCATCCCGAGAAGATTTCTTCACCGTCGGCCGAAGAGAACTCCAGCCTGGATGCCGGTGAAGTCCCTGCCTTGGCGGTCTACGACGGCACCGGCCAGCAGGACTTTGCAGACCAGGAGGCGGCCGCGACCCATGCGCAGTTGATGCTGCAGGCCTTGGAAATGCAGAACAAGCGCTTTGAGGGCGCAGGTGCGGCACGCCAGCTCAGTGCAGGAACGCAATTCACGCTGAGCCAGCATGAGCGCTATCCCGAAGGCGAGAACCGCTTCAAGCTGCTCTCGGTCAGCCACAGCGCCCGCAACAACTTCGACAGCAACATTGCCCAGATCCTCGATCAGATCGCCCCCTCCTCGCTGGGAAACTTGTTCGGCAAGACGCCCTCTTCGGCCAGCGTATCCGAGGACGACCTGAAGGCAGGGACCTACCGCAACAGCTTCGTGGCCGTGCGTGAGGTAGTCCCCATCGTTCCTGCTGCAATCACGGAGCGCCTCAAGCCAACGGCGCGTGGCACTCAGACTGCGCTGGTGACCGGCCTGCCGGATGCGGCCGTTACCACCGACCGCAATCACCGCGTCAGGGTCCAGTTCCACTGGCAGCGCGGGAAGTCGCCCAATCCGGGCGGCTTGCGCGAGACCGGCAATCTCGATGACAAGGACGGCAATGCTCCCGGCAACGACGCCTCCGGCACCTGGGTGCGCGTGGCAGAAGCGCAGTCCGGCCCCAACTGGGGCAGCCAGTTCACGCCGCGCATCGGCAGCGAAGTGCTGATCGATTTCATCGAGGGTGACATTGATCGTCCCGTCGTGGTCGCACAACTTTACAACGGCAATGATGTGCCGCCCTTCCCGGCAGGAGCCGAGTCTGACGCCAACCATGCCGGCACGATTTCAGGCTGGCACAGCACGGCGCATGATGGCAGCGGTTTCAATCAATGGGTGGTGGACGACACGCAGTCGCAATTGCGCATGCGTCTGGCCTCGAGCCAGGGCAAATCCCAGCTCAATCTCGGCCATCTGATCGATCAGGCAGATACCGGAGCCCAGCGTGGCAACTATCGCGGCCAGGGCTTTGAACTGCGCACGGACGCTTGGGGCGTAGTGCGCGGTGCGGAGGGCTTGCTGATTTCCTCGACGGCGCGTCCGGTTGCAGGTGCCAGCGTCACCAGCACGCAGATGGATGCCCACGAAGCTGTGGCGCAGTTGAAGGGGGCGCAGCAACTTGCGCAGACCATGGGCGAGGCGGCCACACAGCAGCAGGCGCTGCACAGTGCGGACGCCTTGCAGGCCAAGACCGATTTCATCTCTGTCATCGACCCGCAGGATCAGGGCAAGCATCCGGCCAGCGTCAATGGTCAGGACGCATTCAAGAGCCAGGCGGGTTCCCGCGAGAGCGACAGCGCGCAACCGGTCGAAAAGTTCAGCAAAGCCGCGGTACTGATGGAGTCACCAAGCAACGTCAACTGGGCCAGTGCGGCATCCACCGTGCTCTACGCTGGCGAAAACCTTCACTGGACCTCACAGGGGGATATCCACTGGACCGCCGCCGATACCGCCAGCCTCGCGGCCGGCAAGGCAGCCACGCTGTTTGCGCACGACGGCGGCATCCAGGCCTTCGCCGGCAATGGCCCGGTTTCCTTGCAGGCGCATACCGATGCGCTGGAGATCCTGGCTGACAAGGATGTGAGTGTCGTCAGCGTCAATGAAGGCATCGAGATCAAGGCGCGCCAGAAGATCGTGCTGCAGGCGGGGCAGGCTTCGGTGACGCTGGAGGGTGGGAATATTACGTTTGCTTGTCCGGGGACGTTTTCGGTGAAGGGGGGAGCGCATGCTTTTCCTGGTGGGGCAAGTGCAGCGGCAAGCCTGTCTCCTTTACCGAAAAGCACCGTGGATGCAAAAGGTTCGCGGAAATTCTCGTTCTCGCGGTAAGGATTCAATATGCTCATCAGCCCGCCTTTTCTTCCTCCTCATCTTGATCAAGCCGATGATGCCTATCTGGAGAGGGCCATGCGTAGCCCGGAACATGGGAATTTCCCGGTCAGCCATAAACTCTCGTGGCACGGAGGCTTGCATTTGGAAGCTCCAGCTCGTAACAACGGTCGAGAACCTGTTCGGGCCATTGCCGATGGCATCGTCGCTTACGTTCGACAACCAACAGCGCGCCCTGCCACCGCTACTGAAGATGAAAAGCATGTACTCGGCTATATGGGATGGACAGATGACGGCTGCATCATCATTCGTCACGATTCCACGATCGGAGCCCAGAACGATGCAGAAACGCCAGTACGGTTCTACTCCATCTACATGCATCTGCAGACGATACGCGGCATCAAGGCTGGCCAAACAATTTATCGCAAGGCCGAGTTGGGCAGTGCTGGCTCATTTGAGGGGCACGCCAACATCATCCACTTTGAGATCATCTGCGACGACGACAACCTTAACAGACTGCTCGGCCGAAATACGGGTGACCTCAACATCACGACAAACGGTCGTGCCGATGCGGTCTTTGGTGAAATTTACTTCAGGTTACCAGCCAATACCCTGCTCTACTCACAGCGACCTCCTCTGAATGAAAAAACTGGCGTCGGTGGAACTGTATTGACCGAAGTCCTACTCGTGGGACTTCGTTTTGGAGGTGGACATGGTCATGTCAGTACCTATCGCACGGATGGCACCCGAGTAGGCGCAGTGCTGAAGGAAAATGAAGCTGAATACGAACTTTACCGCCAGGCTGGAAAAATCGTTCAGGCGTACAGAGCCGCACGAGCCAGCCAAGTACCGTCACACAGCGCAGTCTACGAGTTGCTGCGATTCGGACGGATCTTGGGACCGGATCCCCTGATGCCAAGTGACACGCCACACTGGCGGCAGATCTCCACAGCGGATGCAAAAGGATGGGTGAATCTGAACGCCACTGGCGTTTTCAAGTACAGCGATGCCGATGCGCCCCAGTGGGCGGGCTGGCAACTACTGAAGGACTATGAAGACCAGAACAGCCGTTGCGATCTTGACGCGCTTCGCAAAATGCTGGACGAAGACGGTGACATGATCACGACCCGGGCCGAGGCGGAACGCCGCATGAAAGACATAGAGGTCCAACGGCTCATGCGAGGGATGGTGTGTAAATTTCCGATCGAATGGCAACGAGCGGGCGTCGCGCAGCGGTGGAATTGGCTGACCAAGGAAGGACCGAGCACCGAGAGTAGCAAAACGCCAAGCCTGACGAAAAGTACTTACCTGTCACTCGCCGACTTCCCTACTTTTCAGCGTCATGTGGAGGCATTGGCATTCTGGGAACATGCTGTGCTCGACGGTATCGACGCCGCACATTGGCACTTTCATCCTAGGAAATTCATTGAACACTTCAGGAAATGCGGCTGGCTAAGCATTGGGGAAATGAAGCGAATTTATGCGGACAATGAGAGCCTCTATAGAGATGTAGGTCTGTCCGGGGAAAGCGTCAAAGAAAGATTCCGCCTCAGTCTCAATCTCGTCTTTCGGAAATATCTTCTCAATACGCCCGTCAGAATGGCCCATTTTTTCGGCCAAACCGCTCAAGAGAGCTATTTCTTCATGGTCACACGCGAGGTGGCTATTACCGCCAGCAGGGCGATAAAGGAAAACCATATCTCGATACAGAGCGAAGAAGCCGGATATCTTCAGATCACACCAGATAATCGGAAGCAACTAATGTTTTTTGCCGAACGTGGCCAGAAAGGTTACTACGAGGGACGTACTGACTTGGGCAACAAGGATACGGGCGACGGCATCAAGTTCCGCGGACGGGGCATGAAGCAATTAACTGGGCGCTATAACTATTCAGAGTATTGGGTATTTCGTGGTTGGCTTGATCGTAAATCTTATGTTGCAGACTGGACCAATAGTGGAGGAAAAGGGCCGGTGATTAGCAATCCTCAAATTGTGAGTGATGTCCCATATAACGCTGTGGATACGGCTGGCTTCTACTGCGCAAAGACTAATATCCTGAAAGCAGCAGATGGTGGGGCGACAGCAGAAGCCTCTTCCGCTGTAACTCGGTTAGTTAATCCTCATGAACGACCACTAGCTCCGAGACGATTGACCGAAACATTGATTTTCTACCGGGTATTAAGTGATGAAAAATAAGATTTTGATTTTCTCAATACTATTTTCAGTGCTTCCTGTTTCTGGCACGGCTAACGCCGCGAATTCCGAATCTCGCAGTTCGTTCAGCAGCGGGAAGAATTTGTTTTCGTTCAAACAGGGAAGGCGGACGGTTAGATTTCATCTCGACATCCACGTCAATGGATGGTCCATCAACTGCACAAGAACTCGGGCCGTCGTCTGGGGAGTCGATCTTGGCCTAAGTCAATCAGGTGTACCGTCAGTAAGCAAGGTTTACATCATTAACCTTGATAGCAGAAAAATCATTAATCACTACACGATCACACGTGGTCCATTTAGTGCCGCATTCAGCGCGGATCATAGAACGGTGATAGTAGATGACTATGTAGTAGACCAAAATTCGGGAAAAGTGCTGAGCATGACGGATAACGTAAAGATAGCCACTGAAGCTTGTCCATCATTCCCCGGAAAACATTCGGAATAAAAGTAATTGATTAGTAATTCCGAAGCAGGTCAGCTCCGCAACACCACCTACGCAATTCTCATCGCCCTTGCTGCTCATCAGGCCAATGCAAGCGCAGCCATGGCTTGGCCATTAACATCAATTTGGAGAAGAATGAATGACACTCCGTAATACCGTGCAAGCGATCCTGATCACCCTTGCTGCCACCCAGGCAAACGCAAGCGAAACCACGTCGTCGACTCAGACATTCTCACCATGTCAGCAGGTAAAGATAAAGGATAAGAGCTTAACGCTTACAAACTGCACGCAGTCAGACAATGTGACTTATGCCACTTATGAACGCGCAGAATCAATCTCTGGGAGTGCTAATGAATTTGATAAAGAAAGAGCCATCATCGCGACATCAACCGACAAACAACATCTTCTGATGACCTGCGTCGGTAATTTGTAGCCAGTCAGGCAGTGAGTCGGTTGTCGATCATATTCGATTCCAGCCAGGCTCGACGGACCGTAGCTGGAGGTTGGTACTGATGTGCGCTATGCGGCCTGCGCTCGTTGTAGAACTGACGCCATCTTTCAATCAGCACTTTTGCCTCTGCCCGGCTGCGGAACCACTCCCGGTTAAGCAGTTCGTCACGCAGTTTGCCATTGAAGCTTTCTACAAATCCGTTCTGCCATGGACTGCCTGGCGCAATGAAGGCTGGGCCAACGGAGGCATCCCGCAGCCAGCGCATGACCTTGGCCGCTGTGAACTCGGCTCCATTGTCCGACCGAACGTAGGCTGGCTTTCCATGTAACCGCATCAGTCGCGAGAGCGTCAGGATGACATCCTGGGAGCGCAAACTGGCAGCAACTTCGATGGCCAGGCATTCCCTGGTGTATTCATCGATCACGCACAGCATCTTCAATGAGCGTCCATCCACCATCTGGTCATGAACAAAGTCGTAGCTCCAGACCGAATTGGGCTTGGTTGCTCCAGGTAGCCGAATGTCGTTGCCGCATCGACGCCTGCGAGGGCGCTTTCGTGGAATGCCCAGTTTTAGCGCGCTCCAGAGCCGTCGCACTCGGGACTCGCCCAATGCCAGCCAGGCAGACATACGCCGATAGCCGAATCGAGGGACCTCTTGCGATGCCGCGATCAGCTGCTGCGTCAGGCTCCGATCCTTTTCAGGTTGTAGCAACTGATAACCCGCTACCCGCCGGCTCAGTTCCAGATAACGACATGCCTTGCGTTGCGACAGCCCCCGACGAGTAAGGACTTCCAGCGCTTCGCGCCGGCCCGCGGAGGTCATCATTTTTTTCGGCTTAACTCCTTCAAGCCATCAATCACCAGCAACTGTTCCGCCACCATGCGTTTGAGCTTGTCATTCTCGGATTCAAGATCTCTGAGCCGCCGCGCGTCCGAGACATCCATACCGCCAAACTTGTTTCTCCAGCGGTAAAAGGTCTGCTCAGTAATGTTGTGGCGCTTGCACAGATCTACCGTCGCAATCTCCTTGCTCTCTGCTTCTCGCAAGATGCTGATGATCTGTTCGTCCGTAAATCGCTTCTTCATTGAGTTCTCCTTGGCGTTAGCATAAAGAACTCACTTAGCCGGTGGCTACAAAATTCGTCTCAGGTCGCTGAAACAGTCAGGATTTCGCTTTAAATCGGGAGAGCCCGTTTTTAATCAAACAAAGCTTGAAGTGATTATTTCTCCTGATTCCGTATCAAAGCGGAAAGCTATCCGGACGCTCGCAGAGCGAGGTTGGACAATAAATGAAGAGGATATCGAATATTTTTCTCCGCACGATAGAGGTTATGTCATGAGTTGCTTCACTGCATTCAAGGGCCACGAAAAGACGAGCGTCACCGTCGCCCAGTGTTTGGACTATGGTGAACTTCAAAGCTTCAAGCAATTGCTAGGAAAAGTTCGTATTGCACAATAAAGATATCAATACGATTTCCGGCACGGAGCGATCGGTTCCTCAAACATGTCGGTACAGAGTGCATGATTCTGAATTCGCTTGTAACTGTATGCTGCCGCCTCGTTTCATGAAGTTTAAATCTGCGCAGCCTTGTTCCGCCGTGACCGCATGATCAATTGAAATCAAGACCTCCAACCATGCGCTCGATGCTGACATCACACTATTCGCTAGCTCTCTTTCTTTTCGCACTCTTCAGCTGTCCTGCGAGCGCTGGAGCCGAAACTCCCAAACATCGCAGTGCCTTCCGCGCTGTCGGCAACCAATTCGCCTTTGAAGCGGGCAGACGCACTGTCGCCGTCCAACTGGACATCCCGGTGAATCAATGGGCCGTCAACTGCGCCCGGACCCACGCCATCGTCTGGGGAATCGACCAGCGCAAGCTACCGATGGGCGTCCCGCCATTCAACAAGATCTACGTCATCGATCTCCGGCGGGGCAAGCCTGTCGGTCACTTCACGCGCACGCGTGGCCCTTATGAGGCCCGTTTCAGCGAGGATCAAACAATGGCGATCGTCGATGACGAAGTCGTGGATCTGGCCAAAGGGAAGGTGGTCGGGTATATCTACGACATGAAACTTGATGATGAGACCTGCCCGCCTTTCCCCGGAAAGCAGTCAGGCTAACAATTACCGACTCCTGCTGCTCTCATGATGTCGAGGCGCAAAAGGCTCAAGCTCAGAAATTTATGAATCATGAAAATACCAGGCACGATACTTTCTTTCCTTGGCGGGGCCGCTGCCGCAAGTTTGCTGTTCTGCGGCTACCTTGTCTGGAAGCCCGCTACCGTAAAAATCCATCGCCTGGCCGCACCGCTGCAACTCGGCACGAAGGAGGCTTCCAATGGACTTTTACCGGTTGGCACAACGCTCTATTACGACACCTCGTTCCCTGAAGGATTTTCCCGCTACAAGATCTACGTCAACATCGACCGCATGCCGCTGCCGCTGGAGAACCTGCCGGATCCGACCATGATCGCCCCGATAGAAGCAGCTCCTTTCCGTCAGGACGCGCTGCTGAAACTTCTCAAGAATCGCCCCCTTACCAGAAAGGATCTCGATACGATCCTCAGCACGGACTATCTGACCAAGGACGAGATCAAAGAAGTACTCAGTGAATTTGTGGCATCAAAATGACCTAAGCACACAGCTGTAGCTCCCGGCCTTCAAGCGAATGCCGGAGCGTTGATAAATGCATATTTTGAATCAGCCTTTCCTTCATGAAAAGAACTGCTCTACTGATCATGGCTACCGTTTTGGGCATCGCCACGGCCCTGCTCCTTGCGAGCGCAACAAAAGTCGAACAATCATTCCCACCGCTGGAAGTGCAAGGCACAACGTATCAAAATGCCTGCACAGCGCCTGAGCGTTCAGAGCTGCGCCGCGAACTGCCGCACGAGGCGCATGAATTGATCGAGACCTTGCTCTGCGCAAGCAAAACCCCCGCCCGCAAGGCCTATCTCAAGCAACATGTCACGCCCAACGTCAATGCCGAATACAGTGGAAGCGGCCAAGAGGACATACAAGAAGTACTTCAAGTTGACGACGAGCTGCTCGATCACCTGATGAAAGCCGGTGAAGCCTGGCAAGTCACCACAACCGTCACCGATGAGCAAATTGAGGTGATGTTCTTTGCCGACGAAGCCTGCGTGGAAAGCCGCAGCCTCCGACTCGACCAGAGAAAATGGCTGCTCTACGGGCTTGGCGCAGGATGCGATTAAGCATCGCGACAGCGCCGCCGACCCCGTCAGCGCTGCGTCCACTCATCAGAACTTGCTCGACACCCCCAACCCCCACTTGCGTTCCGCATCCCCGCTATCGGGCAGCAAGCCGTTCGAAAAATCCAGGCTCAGGCCCACGTTCTGGTTGAAGTTGTAAGTCAGCACCGACTTCCAGTAATGAATGCTGCGATTGCCCTGCAAAGCCTTCAACCCGGTATAGGTCGTGGTGAAATCAAATGGCAAGGCCGGATTGGTGGAAGACAGCGTGAACCCCGCCTGTGCCCCCAGCCGGATGAAATCCCGGTGCTGGTCGTAGACATCCGGATCCCCCCGGTTGATGTAGATACCGTTACGGCTCTGGCCGATCAGAATTGGCTTGAACGCCAGCCCGTTGTTCCAGCGCAGGAAATCGTTGAGCACCCCCGGGCGGACCGGCGTAAGCGTGAAGTTGACCGTCAGCAGGCGGCTGCCGTCGGTATTGTTGACCAGGTAGTCGGGACGCGCCGTCAGATCCTCCGTATTGGCCGTATCCGCATGCGCGAAGTGGAAGGCGGACAGCATCCCGACCTGGCTGGTGCGCGTCGTGGTGATCTCGGGATTGCCCGTGTCATAGGTGGTCACCCGGTTCTGCTTGAAGCCCACATAAGGCACCGCCTCATAGGTGCTGCCCGGCTCGCCCATGGGCCGCTTGTCCAGCGAATACCCGGCAAACACCACGACATCATTGGTACGCGATTGCGCCACATCGTCATTGGCCAGCGACACCCTGGCCCGGTCGACCGAGGCGAAAGCCGCCTTGTTGCGATGATCGATGGAAAGCTGGTCAGGATTGCCGCGAATGCGTACATGGTCCATCCAGCCCGCCTGCTGAGCCTCCTGAGCCTGCGCCGTGGCTGGCGCGGCGGGTGCGGCCGCTGGCGTCGATGCAGGAGCCGGTGCCACGCCCATGCGCAAGGCGGCATCTGCATGGGCCAGCCGCGGAGTGGCATCGGCCGTCGTGCAGCGCAAGGCCACGCGGCTGTTGTCGCGGAAGAAGGCGATGACATCGCTGCGGCCACTCGGCTGGAAACGGGCATCCTTGCCATCCAGCAGCGATTGCACATCGGCCGCCATGTGGTCGACGTTGCAGCTGTCGCCCTGGCAGGCCTGTCCCCCTGACTTTTCCGTGGCGCGCTTTTGCAGCAGCCAGGCGACCAGCGCACGCGGCGAGTTCAGCGGCGCTGGCTCCTTGCCGACCGACAGATAGGCGGTACTCACGGGATAGGTACGGATCAGCGTGGCAGCCAGCTGGTCCTTGTCCAGCGTTTGCTCGGTGTTGCAGAAACCTGCGGAATCAGCGGCATGGGCCGGGTTCAGACTGAAGGGAGCGGCCAGCAGGATGGCGGCGACAGGGAGAGGGAATCGTCGTTGCATCGGATCGAAGGGAGTCAATACAGAAAAAGCGGGAGGAATGGGATGCGGACTTCAGGTCCGGCAAAAACAGCAAGGGCCGGGAAGACCGGCCCAAGTCAATGCGAATTCAGTCCTGCGCCAGCGGCAGCCCGGGCAGCGGACGCAGTTCCAACTGGCCCAGCAGATACGGCTGGATCATCAGCTTGTAGCTGTCCAGGTCAAAACCCTTGAGACTGGCGGCCGGACGGCTGGCCAGTTGGCGGTTGTCCCGGTCCAGCGAGCCCAGATAACGCCAATGATCGATGACATGCACCTGCTGCCAGCCATCACCCTGCTCTACCAGGGCCATCGGGCCAGCGTAAGGCCAAGGCAGGATGCGCAAGTCTTCCAGCGCCTGCATCAGGCGCTGCTGGTGCTGTTCATGCGTTTCTTCACCGGTGCAGGCACCGCGGCAACGGCGGATCTGGCGGCCGAAGCAGGCCATGCCGATGCCATCGGGCTGCTCCAGACCGGTGGCAATGGAGCACAGGCCATGGCGCTCGACCATCTTTTGCAGGGCTTCCTGCGCCGCACGCTCGCTGGTATAGATGCCGAACAGATTCTCGGCACGGCTGAATTCACGTTCCTCAACCTGGGCCACCTGCGGCTGGCCGACCTCGTTCAGGCGCAAGGTGAACAGTCCACGCTTGGTGCGCTGCTTCTTGTTGTGCGACGGACGCAGATCACGCAGCAGGCTGCTTTCCAGCAGGGCAGCGCCCAGCTCACCGGCGGTGCGACGGCATTCGATGCGGCGGGTCTGGCCGATCAGGAATTGTTCTTCATGATTGTGCAAATGGGCCAGCACGCGGCTGCGCAGGTTCACGCTGCGGCCCACGTACAAAGCCTGATCGTTCACACCACGCAAAATGTAGACGCCGCAGGCTGCGGGCAAGGCTTCAATGCTGGCGCGGTCGATATGCAGCGGATAGCTGAACGTGGCAGCGCGATGGGCCGCCGGCTGCGGTGCATTGAAGGTGGCGCGGGGCAAGCCCGCGTGGCGCAGGCCGCGCTGCCCTTCCTGTTCCAGCAGGCGATCCACCAGCGCCGCCGGCAACTTGCGCGGCTGGGCAACGTGCAGCGCGGCGGGAGCCTGAGGCATCAGGCCCGGCATCACGGCTTGCAAGGGGCGGGTAAACAGCTGGGTCAGCGAAGTGCGGTGGCTGATGGTATTCATGGCGCTGGCCAAATCCTTCTTGTTGTTCATGTCACGGCGGGGCGTGCTCTGTCAGGTTGCAAACGGACCGGCTAGCCGCGTCCATCAAGTTAAAGTGGATTATGAAGTTTGCCCTTGTCATCCACAGTCGGCAGGAAGATGAACCGCGTGTAGGACATCACCTCCTTGTTGAGCTTGCCGGTCGGCTCAGGCCGGATCGAAGGCATCGAGCATGGCGCGCGTCAGGCGCTGCGGTGACTTGTGGAAATCGGCCCAAGGGTCGCTGTGGGACAGGCTTTCCAGCCTTTTCCGCATGGTGGAGACCCGAAAATGGTCGGCCTGCACGCCCTGCTCCAGCTCTTCCCAGGTGATCGGCACCGACACCGGCGCGCCGTCGCGGGCGCGCACCGAATACGCCACAACCGTAGTGGCACCGGGCGCATTGCGCAGGTAGTCGATGAAGATCTTGCCAGTGCGTGCAGCCTTGCTCATGCGGGCGATGAAACGATCCGGCAGCAGGCGCGCCAGATGCGCCGCCAGGCGGTGTGCCCAGTCCTTGATGACGTCCCAGTCGTGTTCCGGACGAATTGGCACCATGACATGCAGGCCCTTGCCGCCGGAAGTCTTCAAAAAACAGCTCAGGCCAAGCTCCTCCAGCAGCCCCCGTACCAGTTGCGCACCCTCCACCACCGTATCCCAGGGCACATCAGGTGCCGGATCGAGGTCGAACACCACCCGGTCCGGCTTGTCCAGCGCCCGCCCGGTGGCCCCCCAAGCGTGCAGCTCCAGGACACCCATCTGGACGGTGGCGACCAGTCCGGCAACGTCGTTGACCATCATGTAGCGTGCCTTGCCCTCGCCTTCCGGCACTTCAATGGTCTCGATGGCGTCCGGCATGCCCTGGCCAGTGTGTTTCTGGAAGAAGCACTTCCCGGCATGGCCGTCCGGGCAGCGCACCAGGGATAGCGGGCGCTGCTTGAGTTCGGGCAGGATCCAGGGCGCAACGCTCTGGTAGTAGCGCGCCAGTTCCAGCTTGGTCAGGCCGGTATCGGAGAACAGGATCTTGCCGGGATGCGTCAGTTTGACGCCCTCCACCGTCACGGGCCTGGACAGGTCTTGTTCGCTGCGGCGGGCGGGCGCTTTCGGCTTCGCTTCCGCGTTCCCGGGATGGACCTCATCAGAGGCGCTTCCCGGCGTTTCCCTGACGATCTCCTCCGGTGCCTTGTCCTCCCGCAGCGCTACGAAGCTGCCGTGACGCAGGATGCCGGACTTGGTCCACTGGGCGAATTTCACCTCCGCCACCAGTTCCGGCTTCAGCCAGTGCACGCCACGCCGCTGCTGCCCGGTCGGCGGATTGACGAAGGCAGGCTGGTCCTGTTCGCGCTGGCGGAACTGCTTAAGCATGCTGCCCAGCAAGCGTTCGTCGAAGCCCGTGCCCACGCGGCCGGCATATTGCAGTTGTCCTTGCTCGTCATGCACACCCACCAGGATGGCCCCGAAGCCGCTGCGCTGTCCGGCCGGCTCGGTATAACCCGCGATGACGAACTCCTGCCGATGTTCGCACTTGACCTTGATCCAGTTGCGGTCGCGCCGCCCGCTATAGGGCGCATCGGCCCGCTTGACCACGATGCCTTCCATCCCGTGCTGGCACGCGTGGCGAAATACTTCATCTGCGTGGCCGGCGATATGCTCGCTGTAGAGCAGCAAGCCCTGTTCATCGCCACCCGGAATCACGTCGCGCAACAGCTCCTTGCGCTGGTGCAGCGGGAGTTGGCGCACGTCATGGCCATTCAGGTACAGCAGGTCGAAGGCGTACAGGGCCAGCCGGATGCCGTTGGCCTGCTGGCGGTCGCCGCGCACCAGATTTTGCAGGGCCTCGAAACTGACATGGCCGTCGGCATCCAGTGCCACCACCTCGCCGTCGATCCATGCCTGATCCACCGGCAGCTTTGCCAGCGCCTCCACCAGGATGGGCCAGCGATGGCTCCAGTCCAGTCCTTCCCGGGTATGGATGGCAGCCCGGCCGTTCTCGATGCGGCACAGGCCGCGATAACCGTCGAACTTCAGTTCGGAAAGCCATTCCTCGCCCTGGGGTGCGCTGTCGGCGAGCGTGGCCAACTGCGCTTCCATGCGTTCGGGCATGTCGCTGGTGGATTGCGCGGGCGAAGGCGCGATGGCCTTGCCAGCAGGGGGCGTATCCCCCTGGTCCTTCACGCTTTCCGGGCGCAGGTCGGTGATGGCGGCGGCGGCACCGGTGCGGGCGGCGTCATCTTCTTCCTTGATGAGCAGCCAATTCTCCTTGCCATCCTCGGCGGGCTTGCCCATGCGCACCAGCGCCCAGCGGCCCTGCAGTTTCTCACCCGTGAGCAGGAAGCTGAGATGGCCTTTCCTGAGCCCGGCCTGCGGATCGCCATGCGGTTGCCACTGGCCGCGATCCCACAGCACCACATGTCCGGCACCGTACTGGTGGGCCGGGATATCGCCTTCAAACGTGCCGTAATCAAAAGGGTGGTCTTCGACCCGCACGGCGAGCCGCTTGTCATGCGGATCCAGACTCGGCCCCTTGGGAACGGCCCAGCTCTTGAGTACGCCATCGAGTTCCAGCCGGAAGTCGTAATGCAGCCGACGTGCATGATGGCGCTGGATGAAGAACTGCAAGCCCTCCGGCGAGGCCTGCTTGCCCTGCCGCCGGGCAGACTGAGCTTGGCCGGACGGCTCGGGCGTGATGCTGAAATCACGCTTGGCATGGTAACGAGCCAGTGCGGAAGAAGTCCGGCTCATGCCTGCGCCCTCCTGGCGTTGGCGCGCGCAGGCGCGCTGCGCGCCGTACTCTTGCTGCCGGCGGCCTTGCTACGGGGCGACGCCTTGCTGCGGGCCGCCGTTCGGGACTCGCTCTTGGCCGCGCTGCTGCGTTTGGCAGCAGGCTTGCGGTCGGCCATCTTGTGGACCTTGGCAGTGCTTTCTTCAGCCTTGTCTTTCGGGGCTGGCTTGGATTTGCCTCGTCCCTCCAGACTGCTCTTGAGCAAGGCCATCAGGTCCACCACCTTCGCGCCCGAAGTAGCTGGCGCAGCGGCCTCATCGGGTTCGGCCACCGCATGCGTCTGGCGGCTCTTGATCATCTTCTTCTTGATGAGCGCCAGCACGTCATCACGATAGGTATCGTGGAACTGGCCGGGCTCCCAATCGGAAGACATGTGATCCACCAGCGCCCGCGCCATCTCGACTTCCTGCTTGGTCACGGCGGATTTCTTCGATTTGCGTGACGGCACCGGCAAGTCATCCGGTGCCCGCAATTCGCTGGGATAGCGCAAGGTGATCAGTTGCAGCATGTCGCCTTGGGGAATCAGGGCGGCCAGATGCTGCCGGGTACGGATGACAATCTGGGCAATGGCCATCTTGTCGCTGGCCAGCAGGGTTTCGCGCAACAAGGCGTAGGCCTTGTCGCCACCCTTGGCCGGGGCCAGGAAATATGGCTGCTCGTAGTAGAGGATGGGGACTTGCTCACGCTCCACGAAGCTCTGGATGTCGATGCTCTGGGTGGCCTCCACATTGGCCTGGCGCAAATCTTCATCGGACATGAGGACGAACTTGCCCTCCTCGTACTGGTAGCCCTTGATGATGTTTTCCCAGGGGACTTCGCGCCCGGATTTCTTGTTGTAGCGCTTGTAGCCCACCGGGGACAGGTCGCGCTTGTCGAGCAGGGTGAAATCCAGCTCATCGTGTTTTTCGGCGGTATAGAGTTCGACCGGGATATTGATCAGCCCGAAGCTGATGGCTCCCTTCCACAGTGCGCGTCGCATCGCTTCCTCCGCAAGTTCGCTGATGCGCCGATTATCAAATCGCCCCCGCCGCCGCGCAGTCGGACTGCCGATGAAGCCCGCGTAGGAATGTGCCGCTCCCGCCCGCCATGGCGCGCCTTGCTGCCTCCCGCCCGGTCTTCTCCTACATGGATTTACCGCACATGCCGATACAGGCCCGGCACTGCCGGACTTACTCTTGAGCGATTCCCTCCCCCTCCCAGGAGCCGCCATGCCCGCTACCGTTGCAGACATCCTCATCGACACGCTCTACGAGATCGGCGTGCGCCAGATCTTTGGCGTCGTCGGTGATGCCTTGAATCCCCTGACCGACGCCATCCGCCGTGACAAGCGCATCGAATGGATCGGTGTACGCCACGAAGAAGGTGCCGCCCTGGCCGCCGCCGGCCAGGCCAAACTGACCGGCCGCCTGGCCGTGTGCTGCGGCACCACCGGCCCCGGTGCCAACCACCTGGTGGCCGGGCTCTACGAAGCCCGCAAGGACCACGCGCCGGTGCTGGCCATTTCAGGCGGTGTGCCCGCAGCCAAGCGCGGCACCGACTATTTGCAGGAAAATTCACCCGACATGCTGTTCCGCGATGTGGCTGCCTACAGCCAGGTCATCACGAGCCCGGAACAGGCCCCTGCCGTGTTCCACCAGGCCATCGCCCAGGCCTATGCACAGCGCGGCGTAGCGCACCTGAACATTCCTGCAGACATCATCGGCGCCAAGGTCAGCGGCACTGTCCCCAGCATTCATACGCTGCGTGAGCGCAGTGAACTGGCCCCGCCGGCCGCCGAGATTGCCGCTGCGGCTGAACTGATCAATGCCGCCGGCTCGGTGGCCATCTTCGCCGGCAATGGCTGCCGCGGTTCCATCGACCAGGTGCTGGCCCTGGCCAGCAAGCTGCAGGCTCCGGTCATGCATACCTTCCGAGGCAAGGATCTGGTGGCTTACGACCATCCGCACTGGATCGGCGGAGTCGGCCTCATCGGCGGCGCGCCAGGCACTGATGCCCTGCATGGTGCAGAGGTGATGCTGATGCTGGGCTCGGATTATCCGTATTCGGAATTCCTGCCGACCAAAGCCAAGATCATCCAGATTGACGAACGCGGTTTCGTACTCGGCCGCCGCGCCCCGGTCACGCTGGGCATTACCGGCTCGGTCGGACCGGCCGTGCAAGCCTTGCTGGAAAAGGTCGACGGCAAGACCGATGGCAGTTTCCTGCAGAAAGCCAATGCCGATCGTGAACGCTGGAACAGCAAGCTGGACAGCGCCGCCGAGATCAAGCGCCATCACAAGAAGATCAAGCCGCAAAGCGTGGCCCGGGCCCTGAGCGACCTGGCTGACGACGATGCCCGCTTCATCATCGATACCGGCGTGGTCACGCTCTGGTGCGGCAACTGGATCCGCCAGCGCGGCCAGCAGCGCCTGCTGGCCTCGTTCAACAATGCCGCGGTCGGCACTTCGCTTGGCCAGGCCAATGGCATCCAGGCACTGGACCGCGAACGACAGGTGATCGTGGGCGTGGGTGACGGCGGCTTCACCATGCTGCTGGGTGAGTTCATGACCAGCGTGGAGCACAAGCTGCCGGTGAAGGTGATCGTCTTCAACAACCGTGAATGGGGCCTGGTGCATCTGGAGATGGAAGAAGCCGGCATGCCTGCCTTCGAGGGCTCGGAATTCCCCAATGCCGACTTTGCCGCCTTCGCCCGGGCCTGTGGCGGCCAAGGTTTCACTGCGCGCGCCCCGGAAGAGTTGCAGGAGAGCCTGCAGCAACTGCTGGCCGCGCCTGGCCCGGCGGTGCTGGATGTTTTCATCGATCCGTCGGAGCTGCCCGTCATGCCGCACATCAAGATGGAGCAGATCTGGAAATTCGGCCTGGCCAAGGTCAAGGAAAGCCTGATTGCCATGCAAGGAGGATGAACCATGGATGCCATCGAACAACAACGAGAAGAGTACGCCAGGCAGCTGCGCCTGCGTTTCGAGCAATACAAGCGCTGGGCCATCGAGCACTGGCCGGTGGCGGAACAGCCGCTGGACGACAGCGCGTTCATTGCGGCCGAACGTGAACTGGATCTGCTCACTGGCACCATGCTGCACCCGGGCCGCAAACCCGACGGCATTCCCGCCAGCGGCGCGCAGCAAGCGCAGTTTGAAGACGTGACGCCAGCGCCCTGGCCGTGAGATCTGCGCGGGGAGAAATCTTCCTCGCGCATTCTTACGTGCGGTTGCGCCTCCCGCTTATAGGGGGGCAGCGGCAGGCGCAGTAAGCTTCATCTCACAGGCTGCACCGCTTGCCAGCCTATTCCATCAGACCAGAAGGAGAACAGCATGAGCGAAAGCAAAACCGGCAAGGACCATCGTCCCAACCAGTACGACACGCCGTCCGAAGTAACGCTGGATGAGGCCAATGAGATGAGCTTCCCCGGCAGCGATCCGGTGTCCACCTCCAACATCACGCGCATCGAAAAGGCGCCCGAGATGGACAAGGCCAAGGACGATCACCAGAACAGCCACCGGGTCAAGGAAAACACCCCCAAGGCCAACTGATCCAGTTGCGCCCGATTCCTGGGCGGCCGGTGCATGCCGGCCGCTTTTTTATTTGATGAAGGGAGAACCATGATGAGCAATCGCTACAACCAATTGAAGGTCGCCGTGCTGGTGACCGATGGCTTCGAGCAGGCCGAACTGCTGGAACCGAAAAAGGCGCTGGAAGCCGCCGGCGCGACGGTCCACATCCTCTCCGACAAGAGTGACAGCGTGCAGGGCTTCAAGCACGTAGACAAGGGCGAAGTGGTCAGTGTCGATGGCAGTCTGGATAGCGCCAATCCGGCTGATTATTCGGCCGTGCTGCTGCCGGGTGGCGTGGTCAATGGCGACGCCATGCGCCTGCTACCCGAAGCCCGCAATTTCGTGCGCGCCGCCAATGATGCGGAAAAACCCATCGCCTCCATCTGCCATGGCGGCTGGCTGCTGATCTCGGCGGGCATCGCCAAGGGGCGCACCGTGACCAGCTGGCCCAGCTTGCAGGATGACTTCAAGAATGCGGGTGGCCAGTGGGTCGACCAGGAAGTGGTGCGGGACGAAAACTTCGTGTCCTCGCGCAAACCCGCCGATATCCCGGCCTTCAACAATGAATTCATGAAACTGCTGGATGAGCAGCAGCGCCGTGAACAGCGCCAGCAACCCGCCGACGCTGCAGGCGATGGCTCCATCTCTGCCGGCGGCTCCTCCAAACCGCAATTGTCGGAGAAAGGCAGTGCCCCGGCCGCACCGCCCAACCATGAAAGCGAAGCCTTTGCGGTCGCCCATGGCGAATCGGCGCAAAGCGATGGTTAAGCACGGTTTCAGGCTGATATGAAGGAAAGTGAAAATCGAGGGCTAGCCCCTCGATTTTTTATGGCCGGGCGACGGGTTGGCTCTGAAGCGCGCGCCTGTTGCGTGAAGGAATTGACCAAAACTGCCAGCCCTGAAAACGAGCATGCCGCCCGGACCACGCCGGACGGCATTGGCACCACCAAGGATGCCAGGCAAATGGCCGGCATCCATCGGCGGCCTAACCCCTCTGTTCCGCTTGATGCTTGTGCATGGCTTCGGCGAGCAGTGCCAGGGCAGCCTTCTCGGCCGCTTTACGTTTCTTGCAGATACGCACCGGTTGCGCACCGAGGTCCAGCAAATCCATATGCCAGAGTTCATCGATACGGGTATCGATGTAGGCGACGTATTTGTGCTTGTCCAGCTTGGTGACACGCGGCATGAAATGACCGGCTTGCTGCTGTTCGACGGAGCGGGCGAAGTGTTTCATGGCAAGTCTCCTGGGCACACGGGCGTGAGGGGGGGGACGGCATGACAGGGGGCGGGAGTGAAGCTGACTACAGCTTAGTCGATCAACGCCGCAAGGGAAGGTTTATTTCATTTGCAGAGCTGATCGACTGAAGGGATGACGATTATTTCTTGGCGGCATCCACGGTTTTCTTCAGATCACGGCCCATCTGCAGGTGTTCCTGCAGGCCCGGCAGCGTCTTGGCGGCAAAAGTCTTCACATCCGGATCTTGGGCTTCCTTGGACGACTTCTGGAACAGCTTGACCGCATCTTCATGGGCGGACACGCCAATCATGCTGGCATAGCGCTTGTCGAAGGTATTGCCCTTGAGCTTCTCCAGGATGGCGATCTTGGCGCGCTGGGCCATGCTCGGTTCGGCCGGCAGGGTGACATCCTTGCTCGAGGCCAGTTGCTTGAGTTGCTCATCCACCGTGGTGTGCTGGTCGATCATTTTCTGGGCGTAATCCTTGACGGCCTGGTTGCTGCTCTTTTCGAGCGCGATCTTGCTGGCTTCGATTTCAGCGTGGCCGGCTTCGGCGGCGTTGGTCATGAAGCTCTTGTCCTTGCTGTTCACGGACTCGGCCGCTGCATTGAAGGAAAAGGCGGCCCCGGCGATCATCAGGACGCCGGCCCCGATCAGGCGGCGGCTGGCACAGGTGTGCGGGCGGGATTGAATATTCTGCGTACGTTGCATGAAAGGCTCCTTGTCGTGTGGATGATGGATCAGCTTCTGCCCCATTCGGGGCTGCCATGTTTTCACTGTAGTCAGGAAGCGCGGCGGCTTGCATCAGACAGCGCCAATGACCGATGTAAGAATCGATGAGCCGCATGGCGCCTGGCTCTCTCGTGACTCACTGCTGTCGGCGGCGATTGCGCAGATACAGCACCTGGCCCAGCAATGCGGTGAAGAGCAGGAACACATTGGAGACCACGAACACCCAGTCCCCTTGCAGGACGCTGTAGGCGACGAAGCCGGTAGAAGCCACCAGTTGGCCCGCGAAGAGCCAGTGCGAGACCCCCTGGGTGGAGCGGCTGCGCCACTGTTCATAGACCTGGGAGGAAATGGTGAACAGAAGGATGAGGGTCGCGCCCCAGCCGATGAGGTCGGTGATTTGATCGGACATGATGGTCGATATGAGCCCGTGAAGGCCCGGCAAGCGAATGGTGTGCCGATGGTGGACCAAGCCGGCAGCGGCCACAGTCGGCCAGCGCCGCGAGGCGGTGTAGGAAGTTTCCCCGGCAGCCCTGCAACGCAGGTCGGCGCATTCGCACGGGCCTGCGCGAATTGGCCGACCCGACAAAGGGCGCATGTGGCATTGCGGCATCGGCCTCACTTCCCTAGTCTGGAGTGGAAGTCGGGATCCCCCTTTACAGCCATTTCCATCCACTCAGGAGGTCAACATGCACGCTACCCGAACCATTGCCGACGTCATGACACGCGGTGCCCATACCTTGAGCCCGGATGATTCCGTCATCCGTGCCGCCCAGGCGATGGAGTCACTCGACGTAGGCGCCCTGCCCGTCTGCGATGCCCAGCACAATCTGGTCGGCCTGGTCACCGACCGCGACATCGTCCTGCGCGCCGTAGCCCGCAATCGTCTTTCCGAGAGCCTGCCGCTGACCGAGGTAATGAGCCACGAGGTCCTGTGGTGCTACGAAGATGAGCCTGTAGATGATGTGCTGGACGATATGGTGCAGCGCCAGATCCGCCGCCTGCCCGTGATGGACCGCCAGAAGAATCTGGTCGGCATGGTGAGCTTGGGCGACGTCGCCGCCAAGCCCCAGAATCGCGGCGTGGGCAACGCACTGGCGGAGATTTCCTTGCCCGCTGCACCGGTGCGTCCGGCACAGGAAGTGTCGCCTTCTGGCGACTTCGAATTGCCGGAAGTGCGCAATAGTGACATGCACGAGGTCAATATCGGCCACAACTAGTACTGGCGCGGCTTTGCGGGGCATCTGAAGAGACGCGCTGTAGGTGTTTTCCTACGCGTTTATTGGACACTGTCCGATCTTCTTTTTTGCGCTGCATCGCTACTATGCATCTCAACGAACTCGAAACCGAGGACCCCACATTCCGATACGAACGTCCCCCTCCGTCGTGTCATGAATACAGTCCATCCCCCATCGGTTTATCCCCACGAGTCGTTTTCATAAGCAGAAATTCTCCGGCGATTCCCCCGATCCCCGGCGTCTTATATCCCTCCCCCTCAGGCCGCCTCCCCAGGCGGCCTTTTTTTTATCTTCATGTTTATCCGCATTGGTTTCTTCACCTGAAGAATGGTTCGCATGGTTCGAATGATTCAGTTGCCCTGTCCGGCGATAAACGCCAGAGCATCGGCATAGGCCAGTTCGCTGGTCGTGCGCAACATCGGGCAGACATGGGTGGAGACCGGCTCCTGCGGCGCTTGCGGGGAAGCGCCGATGAGTACGATGCCGCGAAAGCCGCCTTCCTCGGATTGCTGCACGCCTGGCTGCATGACCGGTCCTCCTTGCGCATCGGCCACGGGGCCGCTCAGTTCGCCCAGATGGTGACCGCCGGGAATGTCGATGGGAATGCTCATGGTGTGCTCCTCTGTTCAAGGTGAAAGACCTGGCAGGAAGAAACCTGTGCGGCCCGCGCCACTGACGCAGGTCAGGCAATGCAGCCTCTTTCCCCGCGTCGGGCCAGGAAGAAGTATTCTTGTCAGCATAAGAAACACTGAAGGCAAAGGCAGCAAGAAGCCACCGGCACTCTGCGTAGGAAGCGGCGAAGATGAGTCTCTCCGGGGGAACAGGAGAGGCAGACGTCGCGCAGGGGTGGCTGGGGGATGCTGTCGCCTGGGGTGCTTGCCTCTCTGTCTGGAACCGTCATGCCCATCAATTACCTGCGCCGTCTGACCAGTCCGGCGCGCACCGATCTCTCCAACCGCCATCTGGGGCGTTCGCTGGCCTTCATCGCCGGCGCCGTCAATGCGGGCGGTTTCCTGGCCGTGGGCCAATACACCTCGCACATGTCGGGCATCGTCTCCTCGCTGGCCGACAACCTGGTGCTGGGGGAAACCCTGCTGCTGGTGGCCGGCGCCAGTGCCTTGCTGTCGTTCCTGCTGGGAGCGGCCTGTTCGGCGGTGATGATCAATTGGGCGCGGCGGCGCGGCCTGCACAGCGAATACGCCATGCCGCTGATGCTGGAAGCCATGCTGTTGCTGTGTTTTGGCATCCTCGGCAGCAATCTGGAAAATCACCGTCTGCTGTTCGTGCCGGTGACCGCGGCCTTGCTGTGCTTCGTGATGGGTCTGCAAAATGCCATGATCAGCAAGATTTCGCGATCAGAGATCCGTACCACCCACGTCACGGGCCTGGTCACCGACATCGGCATCGAGATCGGCAAGATGTGCTACTGGACCCTGGCCCCCCGCCAGCCCCATGAGGCGGTGACGGAAGATCCCGTGCCGGGTGCGCGGCGCAAGTTCATGCTGCTGTCGTCCTTGCTGCTGATGTTCTTCCTGGGCGGCGTGGCGGGGGCCTTCGGTTTCAAGGCGCTGGGTTTCCTGGCGACCATGCCGCTGGCGGCCGCGCTGTTCCTGCTGGCGCTGGTGCCAATGATGGATGATCTGGCGCGCCCCTGAGAGGAACGGCTTGATCCACCCTTGCCCGTACAGCGTAAAGGCAACAGGCAACAAAAAAGGCGCTGAACGCGCCTTTCGTTTTCTTGTTATCGGTCTCTCGCGCCGACGGTGCGGCCTCGGAGGGCCGTGTTCTGCTGTTGTGACCGTGCTGCGCCCGGCGCTGCCTCAGGCGGCCAAGTTCTTCTCGTTCAGCCCTGCTGCTGCGGGGTGCTATCGGTGCTATCCGACTGCTGCGGTTGCCGGGGGGCGCCGTTGCCCTCCTGCGGGGTGCTCTGGCTCATCTGCGGCTGGGCCGAGGTCGCGGCACCGTTGCCGCCACCACCGTTTTGCGCTGCTGCCGCTGCAGCTGCTGCGTTCTTGCGGCCATGGCTGTTGAGACCACCCTTGCGTCCGGCTTCCCGGGCTTCGGCGGAGGTGAACTCATGGGCGGCACCCTTGGCGTGGGCGGCCTTGCCTCCCATGCTGGCGATCTGGCGCTGTTTCTCCCTATCCATGGCGGCGAAGCCGCGATTGCTGTTCCCCGGATTTTGTGAATTTGCCATGTGTGACTCCTTGTCTTGGATGATCGAATGGGGCAGACATTTGTCATTCGCCGCCCTCTTGCTCTGCGCGAGCATGCAAATGACAACCCAACTTTTGTCCACATCTGCAGTGTAGAAAGCCTCACCGATCCTCACTATCGGAAGAGCTCTTCTGCCAAGGTCAGCAATGGCTGTCAGACATGTAGGAAAAACTGAAGATGAGCTTGTATTTTCGGTATCAATTGCCGATGGATCAGCGATCTCCGGCATTGCTTTCAGGAAATTTCACCTGATTGGAAGCCCAAAGGCAGTTTTTTTCACACCTCAAAACATTTACTGTATATTTATACAGGTGCGACCTGAAAGTCGCGGATTCAACCGTTCCACACCAAAACATCGGTGATGGAACCTGCTGTTCTGCCAGCAGTAGCCTACTTAGACGTGCGTAGCTGGTAACGGCTGGGTGCGGAGCTCTGAGGATAAAGTACCGCGGTCGTAAGACCTAAGCCATGCCGTGAGGCGGGTGACATCGGCGAGCATAGCGCGGATGGCTGGGCTTGGCTCGAATGGAAGACGGTTAACACATGTGAACCTTTGCAAGCGTCGTGAATACAGTCCAGCCAAATATGCTGAAAGGCTGAGGGCAAAAGCTACAGGATGAGGTGCATCCCGTCTGTCGGGGGAGCACGCAGACCACATTATCCTCGGCGTAAAGAAGGAACCTAGCCATTCTGTTGAATTCCCGGAACAGGGTAAGCCCGATCACTTGCCCTTGAGGCAGGCAGACCGTAAGGAATGCTGATGGGTGAGCGGGTAAAGGAAATCGGAGAAAGCAAACGCCGAGCTGTAATGGCTCGGATAGGAGCGTAGACAAGCGTCGAAATCGCTCCACGCGAAAGCGCGCAGACTTCCGATAGGTCTCTCGTCACGAGATCGTCTGAATAATCTTTGAAGGTAGGAAGGCAAATGAACGGGCAGTCAACGTGTGCGCCCACCGACGTACCCCTAGCTTGGCACAGCATTGACTGGGCCAAGGCACACGGCTACGTAAGAAGAATGCAGGCCCGTATCGTGAAGGCAACTAAAGAGCAGCGATGGAACAAGGTGCAAGCCTTGCAACGTCTGCTGACCTGCTCGTTTTACGGCAAAGCGTTAGCTGTACGACGAGTAACTGAAAACCAAGGCAAACGGACACCTGGCGTCGATAAGCAAACGTGGTCGACGCCAGTTGCCAAGGCTGCTGCGATAGACTCGCTGAAACGGAAGGGGTATCGTCCGCTCCCGCTGAAACGAATCTATATCCCGAAAAGTAATGGCAAGATGCGTCCCTTGAGCATCCCGACCATGCGAGACCGCGCCATGCAGGCGCTCCACTTGCTGGCACTTGATCCCGTTTCCGAAACGGTATCGGATGAGCAGTCATATGGATTCCGGAAGGCCCGGTCTACGCATGACGCTATCCAGCAATGCCTATTGAACTCCCGCTTCAATGGCAGCATGAGTAGCGTTGGGGCAAGACGTTCCGCCGACTGGATATTGGAAGCGGATATCAAAGGATGCTTCGACAACATCGATCACGAATGGCTGATCCACCATGTCCCTATGGACAAGGCGGTGCTCCGGAAGTGGTTGAAAGCTGGTTACATGGAAGGAAGCGTACTAGCACCAACGGAGACTGGCACGCCACAGGGTGGCATCATCAGTCCCGTACTGGCGAACTTTGCCCTCAATGGCCTGGAGGCGGCTCTGCGGGAGCAATTTAAGAACCGCCACCAATTCGAGAAGGCCAAAGTCAATCTAGTCCGCTACGCAGACGACTTCGTTATCACCGGCATTAGCAAAGAACTGTTGGATGAAAAAATCAAGCCAGCAGTGGAGGCATTCCTCGCGGTCCGAGGGCTATCCCTCTCGCCGGAGAAGACGAAGATCACCCACATCGAAGAAGGCTACGACTTCTTGGGACAGAACGTTCGACGGTACAACAAGAAATTGTTGATCAAGCCCTCGAAAAAGAACGTGCACGCGTTTCTCCAGAAGATTCGCGCCATGGTGCGACGTTTGGCTGCCGTGCCGCAACAAAGGGTCATTGAGAAACTCAACCCGATGATCAGCGGATGGGCACGATATCACCACCATGTCGTATCCAAGGAAACCTTCTCTTACGTGGACAGCCAGATCTGGGAGTGTTTATGGCGGTGGGCCAAGCGGCGACACCCCAAGCGCGTGGCCAAATGGATAGCACCTCGGTACTTCCATCGAATTGGCGACCGTAGCTGGGTATTCGCCGTCAAGACGGAACCCTCGGCGCAGCCCGACGAGGACAGATACTACGTCCTCCGATACGCTGCACAACTCCCTATCAAGCGCCATCAGAAGATCAAATCCGATGCCAATCCTTACGATCCGGCTTGGGAAGAATACTTCGAACATCGCTCTGTCTGGCGAATGAAGGGTTCGACCCAAGGTCGCAAGAAATTAGCCAATCTATGGATGTCTCAGCAAGGCAAGTGCCTGGTCTGCGATCAACTTCTGGAGATTGGCGACCTTCATATCCACCATCTCATCGAACGGTGCCATGGTGGAAAGGAGATCGCATCCAATGAGGTACTTCTGCATGACACCTGCCACAAGCAGGTCCACAGCCAAGGTATCAAGTTACAGAAACCGGGTCCGCGGTTCACGGGCCTTCAAGAGGCTTGAGCCGTATGCCGGGAAACTGGCACGTACGGTTCTTAGGGGGCGGAGGCACGGCGACGTGCCTTTGCTACCCGACTATTTGCTTTTGCCCGCACTTTCCTGCTGTTTCGCATCCTCGTTTTCTTGCCATGTTGACATCCAGCTCTCCGGTCCCTCGTCCGGAAATCATCCACCCCTCGCTCTGGCTGGCCTCCCAGCTGGCGCGCGGTGGTGCGCGCGGTGTCTCCAGCGGATTCGAGGCGCTGGATGCCGAGCTGCCCGAACGCGGCTGGCCGCCCGGGGTGCTCATCGAGCTGCTGCTGCCGCAGGACGGCGTGGGCGAGCTGCGCCTGTTGCGCCCGGTACTGGCGCGTGCGCCCGCCACTGCCCGGCGCCCGCCGCAGGCTGGCCGGATCGCCCTGCTGCAGGCCCCACACCAGGTCAATGCCCCCGGCTGGGCGCATATGGGGGTGGAAGCATCACGGCTGCTGCAGTTGCAGGCCGATCATGCGGCCGACGCCTGCTGGGCTGCCGAGCAGGTCTTGCGGGCCGACAGTTGCCAGGCCCTGCTGATGTGGCAGCCGCGCTTGCGCAAGGGCGATCATGACCTGCTGCGACGCCTGCATGTGGCGGCGCAGGCCGGTCAGACGCTGTTCTTCATGCTACGGCCGCTGTCCTGCGCGCGCGAGCCTTCCCCCGCACCCCTGCGGCTGACGCTCAAGCCGGCGCGCGACGGGCTGGAGATCGGTTTTCTCAAGCGCCGCGGACCGCTGCGCGAACAAAGCCTGTTTCTCCCTTTGCTGCCTTCACCGAATTTGCAACGCCATGTCACCCCTGTGGATCGCCGTACACCTGCCACTGCTGCCGCTGGAAGTCTTCCGTCCGAACTGGCTGGATGAGGAAGCGGCCGTGGTCTTCGAGCGCGATCGCGTATCCGCTCTGACGGCACCGGCGCGCGCGCTGGGCGTGCACGAAGGCATGCGGCGCGGCGGCGTGCAGTTGCTGGCACCGCAAGCGCATCTGAATGAGCGGGATATCCTGCGGGAGCAAACCACCTTGCAGCAAGCCGCCCTGGCCCTGCTGCAATACACGCCCCAGGTCACGCTGGCCGAAGAGGCCTGCATCCTGCTGGAAGTGGGCGCCAGCCTGCGCCTGTTCGGCGGGATTCGAGCCCTGTGCCGCAAGATCCGGGTGACCATTGCCCGGATGGGACTGTCGGCCACCCTGTCCTGCGCCGTCACGGCGACCGGCGCCTGGCTGCTGGCCCGCTATGGCTACGTGCGCACCCTGAGCCAGCGTTCCCTGCAGCGCCGACTGGACCGTCTCCCGGTGGTTCTGCTCACCGCCGCCCGTGCCCATCTGGAATGGCTGCACGGGCTGGGCTGCCGGCAGCTGGGCCAGGTGCAGCGCCTGCCCCGCGCCGGCTTGCAGCGCCGCTGCGGCAAGGAATTGCTAGGCATGCTGGACCGCGCCTATGGTGCCGCGCCCGAAGTGCATGACTGGATCGTGGCACCGCCAACGTTCCAGGCCCGGGTGGAGCTGCCGGACCGCATTGAGCACACCGACATCCTGGCCGCCTATGCCCAGGGCTTGCTGGCTCAGTTGGCCGGCTGGCTGACGGCACGCCAGCTGGCCATCAAGAAGCTGCGCCTGTGGCTGGAACATGAACGCGGACGGCAGGCAGTGGCGCCCACCGAGCTGCAGGTAGCGCTGTCGGTCCCGGCCTGGCAGGAAGACCACCTGCACACCCTGGTCAAGGAAAAACTGGCCCGTTCCTCCCTGCCCGCCCCCGCCATCGCCCTGGGGCTGGCCGCCGATGAACTGGAAAGCCAGCACGCGGCCAGCGAGATGCTCTTCCCCGAACCCGGCGGCAGTGCCGAGGATCATCAGCGCCTGCTGGAACTGCTGGTGGCGCGTCTGGGCGCGGACAAGGTGCAGCAGGCCGCCCCGCGCGCCGATCACCGGCCCGAGATCGCCAACCGCTGGTGCAGCGTGATGCAGAGCCCCGCCAGCCTGCCGGCTGCCCTGAACACCGATGCGGCACGATTGCCGCCGCGTCCGCTGTGGCTGCTGGCCGAACCCTTGCCCTTGCGGATGCAGCAGCACAAGCCCTTCTATCGCAGTGCGCTGGAATTCACTTCGCCGCCCGAACGCATCGAAGCCGGCTGGTGGGAAGGCCGGCCATTGACGCGCGACTACTTCACGGCGCGCGATGCCAGCCATGCCTATTACTGGATCTTCCGCCAGTGGCGCGGCGGCGAGTGGTCCGACGAAGAGCCGCAGTGGTTCCTGCACGGCCTGTTCGGCTAGGAGCACGGCATGCAAGCTTCCCTGCCCTTGGGCGTCCCCCAGACCGGCCTGCCCGACTATGCCGAACTATATTGCCGCACCAACTTCAGTTTCCTGCAAGGGGCCTCGCATGCGCAGGAACTGGTGGATCGTGCCATCGAACTGGGCTATCGGGCCCTGGCCATCACCGATGAATGCACCATGGCCGGCGTGGTGCGCGCCCATGCCGCCTGGATGGAACAGGTCAATCGCGGCAAGGCCAAGGATTTCAAGCTGCTCATCGGCAGTTGCTTCCGTTTCACGGCTTTGAAGGATGATCCGGCCCACCCCCTGGCGAGGATGACCCTGGTGGGGCTGGCCAGGAACCGCGAAGGCTATGGCAACCTCTGCGAACTCATCACGCTGGCGCGCACCCGCGCCGAAAAAGGTAGCTACCTGCTGTCGCCGGAAGACCTGAGCCAGCCGCCGCCCGCCCTGTCGCACCTGCGCACCCTGCCCGATTGCCAGTTGATCCTGGTGCCGGACTACCCGGCCGATGAAGAAACGCTGGATGCGCAATTGCGCTGGTTCGCCCCGCTGGCCCCCGGCCGCTCATGGGTCGGCATGACGCGCCTGTACCGTCCGCTGGACGACCTGCACCGCGCCGCCATCGACGCCGCCGCACGGCTGCACGGCCTGCCGCTGGCGGCGGTAGGCGACGTGCAGATGCACCAGCGTTCGCGCAAATACCTGCAGGATGTGGTCACGGCCATCCGCGTCGGCAAGCCGGTGCAGGAATGCGGCCTGGCCCTGGCCCCCAATGCCGAACAGCACCTGCGGCCACGCATGCGGCTGTCGCTGGTGCACAGCCCGGCCACCTTGGCCCAGACACTGGCGGTGGCGGCCGGCTGCCAGTTCAGCCTGGCTGAATTGCGATATGAATATCCTGACGAACTGGTGCCGCTGGGCATGAGCCCGGCCGACTATCTGCGCCAGGAAACCTTGGCCGGGGCCTTTAAACGCTATCCGCAAGGGATACCGGGCGAGGTGCGCTCGCAGATCGAGATGGAGTTGTCCCTGATCGCCCAAAAGGAATATGAAGCTTATTTCCTGACGGTGTACGACCTGGTCAAGTTCGCCCGTTCACGCGGCATCCTGTGCCAGGGGCGCGGCTCGGCGGCCAACTCGGCGGTGTGCTACTGCCTGGGCGTGACCGAGGTTGATCCCACTTCGACCCGGCTGCTGTTTGCCCGCTTCATCAGCGAAAAACGTGAAGAACCACCCGACATCGACGTGGACTTCGAGCACCAGCGCCGCGAAGAAGTGATCCAGCACATCTACCGCAAGTACGGCCGCCGCCGCGCCGCACTGGCGGCCGCCGTGCACAGCTACCGGCCGCGTGGCGCCCTGCGCGAGGTCGGCAAGGCACTGGGTGTGGATGCGGCCATCGTCGATACGGTGGCCAAGTCGCAGCACTGGTTCGACAGCCGGGAAGAATTGCTGGCCCGCTTTGCCGAAGCCGGGCTGGACCCGGAACTGCCGCAGATCGGCCTATGGGCCAGCATCACCGGCAAGCTGCTGCGCTTCCCGCGCCATCTGTCGCAGCACACCGGGGGCTTCGTGATCGCGCGCGGGCAGTTGTCGCGGCTGGTGCCGATCCAGAATGCGGCCATGGAAGAGCGTTCCGTCATCGAATGGGACAAGGATGACCTGGAGTCACTGAAGCTGCTCAAGGTCGACGTCCTGGCGCTGGGCATGCTGACCGCCCTGCGCCGCTCGCTGGAACTGGTGAGTTTGCGGCGCGGCCTGCCCCAAGTCATGCAGATGTACGACATTCCGCGTGAAGATCCGGCCACGTTCGACATGATCTGCAAGGCCGATACCATCGGCGTATTCCAGATCGAAAGCCGCGCCCAGATGAGCATGCTGCCGCGCATGCAGCCGCGCACCCAGTACGACCTGGTGGTGCAGGTGGCCATCGTGCGGCCGGGGCCGATCCAGGGCGGCATGGTCCACCCCTACCTGCGGCGGCGGGAATTGGTGCGCAGCGGCGGCAGCTTCGACTATCCGGACAACACCAGCAAGAGCGGCAAGATCAGGAAGGTGCTGGAGCGTACCCTGGGCATCCCGATCTTCCAGGAGCAGGTGATGGATGTGGCCATCGAGGCTGCCGGGTATTCCCCCAGCGAAGCCGATGACCTGCGCCGCTCCATGGCCGCCTGGAAGCGCAAGGGCGGCATGGGACCGCACCATGAACGGCTGGTGCTGGGCATGACCGACAATGGCTATTCACGTGAATTCGCCGAGAGCATCTTCAACCAGATCGAGGGCTTCGGCGAATACGGTTTCCCCGAAAGCCATGCCGCCAGCTTTGCCCTGCTGACCTATTTCAGCAGCTGGCTCAAGTGCCACGAGCCGGAAGCCTTCCTGTGCGGCCTGCTCAACAGCCAGCCCATGGGCTTTTACTCGCCCTCCCAATTGATCCAGGATGCACGCCGGCATGGGGTCAAGGTCCTGCCGGTGAACGTCTTGCGCAGCCGCTGGGAATCCATTCTGGAGCTGGACCCCGCCGGGCAGGCGCGTCCGGCCGTGCGGCTGGGCATGAGCCTGCTGCGCGGCATGCCCGAACAGGCGGCGCAGCGTATCGAGCAGGCCGGGGCCGAACGCCCCTTTGCCGATGTCGATGACCTGGCCCGGCGCGCCGGACTGGACCGCCACGCCCTGCAAGCGCTGGCAGCGGGCGATGCCTTGCGCGAGCTGGCCGGACACCGGCGCGCTGCGCTCTGGCATGCGGTGGGCGCAGTGCCCGACCGTGACCTGCTGCGCACGGCACCGCGCGGTGATGACGCGGTCCAGTTGGAAGCACCCGGCGAAGGCGACCAGATCGTCGACGACTACCGCGCCATGAATTTGACGCTGCGCCGCCATCCGCTGGCGCTCTTGCGCCCGACCTTGCAGCGGCGCCGCTTCATGAGCGTGGCCGACCTGAACACTTTGCAGAACCGCCAGTTCGCCTGCTGCTGCGGCATCGTCACTGTGCGCCAGCGGCCGGGCACGGCCAAGGGAGTGATCTTCATGACGCTGGAGGATGAGACCGGTTCGGCCAACGTGATCGTCTGGCCTTCGGTGCTGGAAAGGCAGCGCAGCGAGGTCTTGAATGCGCGCTTGCTGGGGGTGTATGGCAGCTGGCAGTGCCATGGAGAAGTGCGCCACCTGGTGGCGGGACGGCTGGAAGACTGGAGCCATCTGCTGGGGGAGCTGCAGCCGCGCAGCCGGGATTTCTTCTGAAGCTGCCCTGTAAGGCAGCGTCCGGATCAAGCCGCCAGCGCCATCCGGAAAGCATTGCGCCCTTCGCTCTTGGCACGGTACAGGGCCAGGTCGGCTTCGTGCACCAGCGCATCCCAGCTGCTGGATTGGCCCGGTGACAGCACGGCCAATCCGACGCTGATGGTAACTGTCTGCCCATGACCGAAATCGTGGTTGCGTACGGTTTCCAGCAGATGCTGGGCAATCTGGCGTGCCTGGGCTTCCGACCAGTCCGGGAAGACCGCGCAGAATTCTTCGCCACCGTAACGGCCCACCATGCCGCCCTGGCAACAGTGCTCGCGCAGCAAGGCGCCGATGTCAGCCAGCACCCGATCCCCGACCAGGTGGCCGTGGGTGTCGTTGATGTCTTTGAAGTGATCCACATCGATGAAGGCCAGCGTCAGGACCCGCCTGCCCTGCACGGCCCGGGCCAGCGCCTCTTCGCCACAGCGCACCAGCTCGCGGCGGTTGAGGGTGCCGGTCAGTTCATCTTCGGTGGCCAGGCGCTGCTTGTCGGCCAGCAGCCGTTCGAAGTAGATCATCATCAACGAGACCGACAGCAGCAAGGTACCGCTGATGGGAATCAGATAGATCAGGCCTACACCCAGACTGCTCATCTCGGGGGGCATGAACAGTTCTGGATGCGACAGCGACAGCAGCAGCCGGCTCACATGGGTGGCGCTGAGGATCAACAAGGCCACGATGCCGATCCAGCGGCCAAAGGTCCAGCGTGGATAGCGCGCGACCAGCGGCCCGGACAAGCCCTTGAAGAATTCAAGCAGCACCAGGCAGAACACCACCTGCATGCCGCCCACGGCGAGGTAGGCACGATGGGTGAAATCGGCGCCGCCGATCAGCAGCGCGGTAAAGCTGACGGCATAGGCGATCAGCAGCATCCAAGGCCAGTCGCCCGACTGGCGCTGGTAAAAGCTGCGCAGTCCGCACCAGGCAACGATGCCGGAAGAAAAAACCAGCGTATTGCCCAGCAACAAGCCGAGCGGCCGCAGGCTGCCAGCCAGCCCGGCATACACTGCAACGGTAACGCAGATCCCCAGTGCCGAGAACACGCCCGACAGCGCCCACAGCCGCGTGAAGCGCTCTGACGGCGTGCTGATGAACAGGCCGGTCATGATCACGCCACTGCAAAACTGTACGATGGCCAGCGCAATGCTGGCGGTGAAAGGATTCATGCGGATTCGCTTGCCCTTGCGGGCAGGTATAGAAGGCATCGCGGCAAGCGATGCGGAGGATGCGCCCCTCAGCGCATCGGCGGCATCCTCAGTTGGCTTGGGGCTCGAGGACGGCCAGGGTCGTCGCCAGTGTAACCGAAGGCGCCAGCTCAGCAGTGATTTTCAGCAATTCATCAAAAAATCTGAACTTTTAAGCTCAAAAAGACGGCGCTTGTTCAATTTTATTCACTTTATTAGCGTGGTTCATGTACGTTCCAACAGCCGGGTATGTCCCCACTGGCCGGAACGGCACAGCGCATCGGTCACATCCAGCACCAGTCGTTCCACCGCAGCAGCCGCGGTGGTCAGCGGGATATTGCGCGAGGCGCACAGCACCAGGGTGCGCGAGATCTGTTCGCCGGCAATGGCATGGGCGACCATCTCGCCGCGCTCGATGTCGGCCAGCAGCGGCGCCACCGGCAGGATGGTGGCCCCGATATCGGCCAGGATGGCGGATTTGAGGATGGCCACCGAGTTGATCTCAATGACGTTGTCCAGGCTCATGCCCTGGCCGCGCACCAGGCTCTCGATGCGCGGGCGCACCCCATGGGCCAGGCCCGGCAGGATCAGCGGGGCTTCGATGGCCTTGGCCAGCGGCACGCCCTTGCGGCCTTTCACCCCATAGCGCGACTTGGCGCGGGTGATGTACATCATCTCTTCCTCGATCATGGGCGTGGCTGCGAAGGACGACAGCTGGCCATCGTCAAACAGCACCGCCAGATTGATGCGGCCGGATTTCAACTGGGTGATGAGGTTACCGGTCAATTCCTCGGTCAGTTGCAGGGTGATCTCGGGGTAGATCGAGCGCACTGCATTGAGCAGCGGCAAGGCCAGCGCATTGGAGACACTCTGCGGAATGCCCAGCGCCACCGTGCCGGAGGGTTTGTCGGTGGACTGCGCCACGGCCTGCTTGGCATCCTGCACCTGTTTCAAGATCGCCAGCGCGTGCTCATAGAAGACCTTGCCGGCATCGGTAGCGATGACCCCTTGGGCCGAGCGATGCAGCAATTGCGCCGCCATCTCGTCCTCCAGCTGGCGGATCTGCTGGGTCAGCGCCGGCTGGGCGATGTGCAGCACACGCGCCGCGCGTGAGAGCGAGCCGTGATCGACGATGGCCACGAAGTAGCGCAGTTGGCGTAATTCCATGCGAAGAGCTTCCTGCTTGACGATAAGTAGTTAACTAAATTGACAGCCTGAATGACAAGCAGCCTTACAAGCCGGGCCGGCTGTTGAACATGCGCGTGCGGGCATTCTCGATATGCCCACGCATGGCGCGCCGTGCGCCTTCGGCATCCTGCAGGCGGATCAGCTCGAAGATCTGGCGATGTTCGTCCATGGCATCCTGCGAGCGCTTCCAGGGCGGGATCTGCATCAGGTGGCGCAGCATGTTGACGGCGTGGCTGACATCGTATTCCAGCGTCTTCATCACCTGCACGAAGCGCTGGTTGCCGGTGGCCTGGGCGATGGCTTCATGGAAGCCGAAATCATAGTGATGGGCGATGCCGCCCACGCGGTTGGCTTCCTCGAATCCGAGCAGCAAGGCATCCATCTTTTCCAGATCCTGCTTGTTGCGTCGCAGGGCGGCCATGTAGGCGCATTCCGGCTCCAGCACCAGCCGCAGTTCCAGCCCGTTCATGATGTGGCCGATGCGGGTCTCGGGTTCGCCATCGGGACGGGCCGGGGCCAATCCTGCCTTTTCCTTCACATAGGTCCCGGAGCCACGCTGGGACTCCACCAGCTGATCTTCACGCAGCCGATCCAGCGCCTGCCGCACCACCGGCCGCGAAACCTCGAACAGCGTGGCCAGGTCATTTTCGGAAGGCAGCTTGCTGCCGACGGCAATGCGGCCTTCAACGATGGCATGGAACAAGGTTTCATATACCCGTTCAGCGAAGCGTTCCGGCCGCACCGGACCCAGGCCAGCCGCCGCCAGGCTCAGGATGTCACCGGAAGCGCCGGGGCGTGGGGACTTGCTCGATGAGGGCATCGACACTCCAGTTAGGCAGGAAAGGACAGGAACGGCATGGGCCGCATGGTAGCGGATTTGTCAGTCTCACCGCCAGCCATCCGATGCAAGTAGTCATCAAAGTAGTAAATATATTTGACATCTTGGATGCACAGGCTTAGATTCAGGCACAACAAAAAACAGCAGCACACGACAAGACACCAGGAGACAAGCCCCTTCCCGGCCCCGTTCGGACTGACCGTCCGACGCTGGCCCGCGCCTGCATGGCATGCCCTCTTGCTGCTTCCCTGTCCTGCTCCTTTTCGTGATTTGCCTCCAAGGACCGCACCGCCATGAAACAGCACTTCATCGACAATCGCTGGGTTGCCCCCGCCTCCGGCGAAAGCATCCCCGTCATCGATCCCTCCGATGGCCAGGCCTTCGAGGCCATCGCCCGTGGCAATGCCGCCGACATCGACCAGGCCGTGCAGGCAGCACGCCGCGCGTATGAAGGTGCGTGGGGCAAGCTTTCCGCCGCCGAGCGCAGCCGCCTGCTGATGAAGCTGGCCCACAAGCTGCAGGATCACCAGGAAGAACTGGCCCAGCTGGAGGGACGCGACTGCGGCAAACCCATGAAACAGGCACGTGCCGATGCTGCGGCCATCGTGCGCTACTTCGAGTTCTACGCCGGTGCCGCTGACAAGCTGCACGGCGACACCATTCCCTACCAGGCCGGCTATACGGTACTGACCCTGCGCGAGCCGCACGGCGTGACCGGCCACATCGTGCCGTGGAACTATCCGATGCAGATCTTCGGACGCTGCGTGGGCGGCGCCCTGGCTGCCGGCAATACCTGCGTGGTCAAGCCGGCCGAGGATGCCTGCCTGTCCATCCTCCGGGTGGCCGAACTGGCCGCCGAGGCGGGCTTCCCCGAGGGTGCGCTCAACATCGTCACCGGCTATGGCCACGAGGCCGGCGACCTGCTGGTCAAGCATCCCGATGTGAACCACGTGTCCTTCACCGGCTCGCCCAACGTGGGCAAGCTGGTGGTGCGCGCGGCCGCCGAGCATCACACCCCGGTCACCCTGGAACTGGGCGGCAAGTCGCCGCAGGTGGTCTTCGAGGATGCCGACATGGACGCCCTGCTGCCGGTGGTGGTCAATGCCATCGTGCAGAACGCCGGCCAGACCTGCTCGGCCGGCAGCCGCCTGCTGGTGCAACGTGGCGCATACGAGCAGGTGCTGGAACGGCTTGGCGGGCTGTTCTCGCAACTCAAGGTGGGTTCCTCGCAGATGGACCTGGATTGCGGCCCGCTGATCCGCAAGACCCAGCAGGAACGTGTGGCCGGCTTCCTCTCGGATGCGCGGCGCGACGGCATCGCCCTGGTGGCGCAGGGCGAGATCGCGCCCGGCGCCCCGGCCGGCGGTTTCTACCAGGCCCCGGCGCTGCTGCGTGACGTGCCGCCGCAGCATCGGCTGGCGCAGGAAGAAGTATTCGGTCCGGTGCTGTCGGCCATGTCCTTCGAGGATGAAGCCCAAGCCATCGCCCTGGCCAATGGCACCGACTACGGCCTGGTGGCCAGCGTCTGGACCCGCGACGGCGGCCGCCAGCTGCGGCTGGCGCGCGCCATTCGCAGCGGCCAGGTCTTCATCAACAACTATGGCGCCGGTGGCGGCGTGGAACTGCCCTTCGGCGGCGTCAAGGCCAGCGGCCACGGGCGCGAGAAGGGCTTCGAAGCCCTTTATGGCTTCACGGTCCTCAAGACCATCGCCATCCGCCACGGCTGACCTCCCCCCTCATTCAACACACACAATTTTCAAGGAGACACATCATGCGTTTGCAAGACAAGGTAGCCATCGTCACCGGTGGCGGTTCGGGTTTCGGTGAAGGCATCGCCAAGGCCTATGCCCGTGAAGGCGCCTCCGTCGTGGTGGCCGATATCGGCGAAACCGGCGGCCTGCGGGTAGTCGAAGAGATCAAGGCGGCGGGCGGCCGTGCGGTCTTCGCCAAGGCCGACGTCTCCAAGCGCGCTGACATGGACCAGTTGCTGGCCAGCGCCCTGGAGCACTTCGGCAAGCTCGACATCGTCGTCAACAATGCCGGCACCACGCATCGCAACCGCCCCATGCTGGAAGTGGAAGAAGACGAGTTCGACCGCGTCTATGCAGTCAACGTGAAGAGCATCTTCCTCTCGGCCAAGACCTTCGTGCCCTATTTCCGCCAGGTCGGCGGCGGTGCTTTCGTCAACATCGCCTCCACCGCTGGCATCCGCCCGCGTCCCGGCCTGACCTGGTACAACGGCAGCAAGGGCGCCGTCATCACCACCAGCAAGTCGATGGCGGCCGAACTGGGGCCGGACAAGATCCGCGTGAACTGCGTCAATCCGGTCATCTCGGCCACCGGCCTGCTGTCCGAATTCATGGGCGTGCCCGACACCCCGGAAAACCGCAAGAAGTTCGTCGCCACCATTCCCATGGGCCGTTTCTCCACCCCGGAAGACATCGCCAATGCCTGCCTCTACCTGGGTTCGGATGAAGCGCAATTCGTCACCGGCGTGTGCATCGAGGTCGATGGCGGGCGTTGCGTGTAGGACGGCGGTGTAAAAATCTTCATGCACGCGGTGAGGATAATGATTTGACAATGTCCTCACCGCCACTACAATGCGTGGCACCGTCAAGCGGTCACAAAGAACCGGCGACGCACAACAACGATACGTCAAACATCATCTGGAGCGAGACATGACCTACCACGCAGGCGCAGCCGCCGACGGCGCGCGCGCATCCTTTGAAGACGCGACCTACAGCAAGGTCACCTGGCGGCTGCTGCCGCTGCTGTTCCTGTGCTATGTGGCTTCCTACCTGGACCGGGTCAACGTCGGCTTTGCCAAGCTGCAGATGCTGCAGGACCTGAAATTCAGCGATACCGTCTACGGCCTGGGCGCGGGCATCTTCTTCCTGGGTTACTTCGTCTTTGAAGTGCCCAGCAACATGATCCTGCACAAGGTCGGCGCGCGCCTCTGGATCGCCCGCATCATGATCACCTGGGGCATCATCTCGGGTGCGATGGCCTATGTCACCACGCCGGAAATGTTCTACATCATGCGCTTCCTGCTGGGGGTGGCCGAGGCCGGCTTCTTCCCGGGCGTGATCCTGTATCTGACCTACTGGTATCCGGCTGCGCGGCGCGGCAAGATCACTGCGCTGTTCATGACCGGCATCGCGCTCTCGGGCGTGATCGGCGGACCGCTGTCGGGCTGGATCATGCACGCCATGCCGGGCGTGTGGGGTCATACCGGCTGGCAGTGGATGTTCATCCTGGAAGCCATTCCTTCGCTGATCCTGGGCGCCCTGGTGATCCTCTATATGAAGGATCGCATCCGTGACGCCGAGTGGCTCACCGAAGACGAAAAGCGCCTGCTGGAAACCAACATCAGCCACGAAGAAAGCCAGAAGGAACACCTGTCCCTGGGCGCCATGTTCGCCAACGGCCGTGTCTGGCTGGGTGCGCTGATCTACTTCTGCTTCGTCATGGGGCTGTACGGCGTGAGCTTCTGGCTGCCGACCATCATCAAGGCCACCGGCGTCTCCGATCCCCTGAACGTGGGCCTGCTCACGGCCATCCCCTACGCCTTCGCCGCTGCGGCCATGGTGCTCATCGGCCGCAGCGCCGACGCCCGCCGCGAACGCCGCTGGCACGTGGCCATTCCCGCCTTCGTCGGTTGCATCGGCCTGTTGCTGTCCACCCTGTATGGTCACAACACGGCGCTGGCGATGGCCTCGCTGACGCTGGCCAGCGTCGGCATCCTGACCACCCTGCCGCTGTTCTGGAGCCTGCCGACGGCCTTCCTGTCGGGCACCGCAGCTGCGGCCGGTATTGCGCTGATCAATTCGCTGGGCAACCTGGCCGGTTTCGTCAGCCCCTTCCTGGTCGGCTGGCTCAAGGACACCACGCAGAGCACCAATGCCGGCATGTATGTGCTGGCGGCCTCGCTGGTGATCGGCGGTCTGCTCACGCTGAGCTTGCCAGCCAAGCTGGTCAACAAGTAAGACGGCCTGGCAATCCTCTTCGCATTCAGGTCAGCCCTCCACCTGCCTCCCGGCAGGTGGACTTCTTCATGCAGCTCCCCGCATCAAGTTTACAGTGCCTGTTTTGGGCGCTATAGTTAGCCCCCAATAAAAGTCGATTCCGGGGGGGATCCCATCTTGCTGCATCGTCTGCCCGCCGGGCCGATGTCCATCGACACCCTGCACCTCTTCTACGTTCGCCGGGAGAGCATTGCCTGCCAGCCGGACGAATGGCCTGACGATCTCCTTTCAGGATTACCGGCCCAGGCCGGCTGACATCCACCGCCCACTACTGACTCATGACCATGCATATTGCGCCCGTGTTTTCCATCGTCGTCTCCACGCACCGCCGCCCGGCCATCCTTGAACGCGCTCTGCAATCCTTGCTGGCCCAGAGTTTCAGGGATTTCGAGATTGTCCTGGTCGCTGATGAAGGCACTGCCGCGACCAAGGAAGTCGCCAGCCGCCTGCTGCGCGAAACTGATGTCTTCCTCTGCCTGCCCGGTGCCAAGGGCCCGGCCGAATCACGCAATGCGGGTGTGCAGCTGGCGCGTGGCCGTTTCATCCTGTTCCTGGATGATGACGACAGCTATCGGCCCGATTTCCTGCAGGCCATCGTCCAATGCAACCGCTTCCGCAGCGATGCCGTCAACTACGTGTCCTATAGCCAGGTGAGGGAAATGCGTACAGCCGAGAGCACCCAGGTGATCTCCAGCACCGACATCGATATGAGCGGCACCGACATCCGCGGCCTGCTGGTCAGCAATTTCATCCCCAACAACACCATCATCCTCTCCTCGTCCATCGCCAAGCGCCATCTGGTGGATGCCGCGCTGCAAAGCCATGAGGACTGGGATTACCTGATTTCGCTGGTGGTCAAATACGACTTCAATTTCCTCGGCATTTCCGGGCCGGTCGTGCACATCAATGAAGGCCAGAGCCGCAACAACGACGCCAAGTCCCAAGGTTCGATCGCCTTGGATTATTTGTCGATCTACCGCAAATGGCCGGCAAGCGACGACGACCTGCGCCTGCGTCGCAAGGAGATGCTGCGCACCCTGGGATTGGATTTGCCACCGGCCATGCTGTAATCAGAAGAGAAAAATCCGCACGCCCTGAATCAACGTCTGCGTTCCGATTGGCTTGCGGATTGCGGCTCCAGCAATGCCCGCATCGCCAGCCGCACCAGCTCGGCATGCCCCGCCTGCGGGAAACGCTGCCGCTGGCGGGCAATCAGTTGGTCAACCCGCATCCGGTCCCCGTGGCAGAGTTCGGTCATGCGGGCGGTCATCTCCAGATAGCCCTGCGGATCGTGCAAGGGCACATCCTCGCGGCGGACGTAACGCAACCAGGCGCGGTCAGCCGCATACAGGGCCAGGACGGCCAGGCAAATCAGCAGGGGCCAGAGCAGCATGAACATCTCCCGATCGGCTAAAGCGGGGATTGTGCGCGTCCCCTGATGGCCCGACCATCGTGGCGGCACGAGAATTGCCCCCTTTCGCCGGCGATGGCCTCAGAGAGCCAGCCACTCCTGCTGCAAGGCCTGGTCCGCCGCCAGTTGCGCCGGCGTGCCATGAAAGACCATTTCGCCGCGTCCCATCACGTAAACTCGCTGTGACAGCTCCAGCGCCAGAGCCTGTTTCTGCTCTATCAGCAGCACCGCCACCTGCCGCTGGCGCAGCAGTGCGAGGTAATGGGCGACCTGCCCGACCATCTGTGGCGACAGGCCCTCGGTCGGTTCGTCAATCAGCAACAGCCGGGGATTGCCCATCAGTGCGCGGCCCAGCGCCAGCATCTGCTGCTCCCCGCCCGACAGCGCCCCGGCCGCCACCTTGTAGCGCCGTTCCAGGGACGGGAACAAGGTCAATACTTCCTCTTCGCGCCAGCCATCGTCCGGTACCGTCCCGCTCTTGCGGCCGAGCAGCAGATTTTGCTGCACGGTGAGCGCCGGAAAGACATCGCGGCTTTCAGGCACGTAGCCGATGCCGCGCTGCGCGATGGCGTAGGTGGCCAGACCGGCCAGCGAACGGCCCTCGAAATCGATCTCCCCCGTACTGCGCACCTGGCCCATCACGGCCTTGAGCAGGGTCGAACGGCCCGCGCCGTTGCGGCCCAGGATACTGACGATCTCGCCGCGTGCCACCTCCAGCGAAACGCCATGCAGCACGTGGCTCTGGCCGTACCAGGCCTGCAGGCCGGTGAGCCTGAGCAACGCAGAGGATTTATCCATGGGGCCTCCGGTCCAGATACAGCGCCTGGACATCCGGATTGGCGCGGATGCGCTCGGCGCTGTCGCAAGCGATCACGCGGCCGTTGTCCATGACTGCGATGCGGTCGGCCAGGCCGAAGACCACCTGCATGTCGTGTTCCACCATCAGCAGGGTCTTGCCGACGGTGACTTCGCGGATCAGCGCGACCATGGCGGCACTCTCGGCACGGCTCATGCCGGCGGTCGGCTCGTCCAGCAGGATCACGGAGGCATCGGCCGCGATGGTCACCGCCAGCTCCAGGGCGCGCTGCTCGGCATAGCTCAGCTCGCCCGCGGCCACCTCGGCACGCTGGGCCAGACCGACCTTGTCCAGCACGGACAGCGCCCGCTCGCTGGCGTCGCGCAACTGGCCGATGCGACGCCAGAAGGCATAGCGGTAGCCCAGCGTCCACAAGAGCGCGCAACGCACATTCTCAAAAGCGCTCAGGCGCGGGAACAGACTGGTGATCTGGAAGCTGCGTGCCAGTCCCAGCCGGTGAATCTGCTGGGGCGGCTGGCGCGTGATGTCGCGTCCGTGCAGCAGCACGCGGCCGGCATCGGCGCGATAGCGTCCCGAGACGACGTGGAACAGGCTGGATTTGCCGGCTCCATTCGGTCCGATGAGGGCACAGCGCTCGCCGGGCTGCAATTGCAGATCGACACCACGCAGGATCTCGCTGCGGTCGAAGGCCTTGTGCACATCCTGCAGTACCAGTGGCAAAGGGGCCGTCATCGCGCCCTCCCCGAACGTTGCCAGGCCACCAGCGCACCCGCGCCCACCACCACGCAGAGCGCTGCAATGCCCCACGGGGCAGCGGCATGAACGTCGATGCGCCAGCCCCATAGCATCAGCGATGCAGCACCTTCGCCGGTATCGGCGAGGCTGCCCAGGCTGGCCTGATACGCCATCTCGGTCGCCAGGATGACACCCGTCAAGGTACAGAATGCAGCCGCCAGCCACCATGCCAGACGTCCCGCAAGACGGGCATTCATCTGGCCGCCTTGCAGCAGGTGCCAGCTGCGGTCGATCAGGCTGGCCAGCCCGCCCGGCGTAGTCATCACGATCAGGATGAAGAACGCACCCAGATAGAACTGCCAGGCCTGCGTATAGGCCGACAACCAGGAAGAAAACAGCACCCCGACGACGCCCCCGATGACGGGCCCGTAAAAATAGGCGGTGCCACCGATGAAGGTGAACAGCAGGATGGTGCCGGAGCGCAGCGCTCCGACGTATTCCGCACTGACGATTTCGAAATTGATGGCCGACAGCCCGCCAGAGACCCCGGCAAAGAAAGCCGACAGGATCAAGGCCAGATAGCGCACCCGCTGCGGATCGTAGCCGAGGAAGGCGGCGCGTTCGGGATTGTCGCGCACGGCATTGAGGATGCGGCCCAGCGGGGTATGGCGCAGGGCATGGATGGCGACGGCACAGACCAGCAGCCAGCCGGCGATCAGGTAATACACCTGAATCTGCGGGCCGTAGCTGATCCCGAGCACGGGCTCGCCGATGACGCGGTTGCCCGAAATGCCGCCCTCCCCGCCGAAAACCTCGGGAAACATCAACACGCAGGCCGAGACCAGTTCCACCAGTCCCAGCGTGATCATGGCGAACGTCGTGCCGGCGCGGCGCGTGGTGAGATAGCCCAGCACCACCGCACAAAGCGCGCCGGTCAGGCCGCCGGCCAGCGGGACCAGCGTCACCGGAAAGGCCAGCACGCCATCGGCCATGCGGTTCATCAGGTGAATGGCCCCAAAGGCGCCCAGGCCGGAATACACCGCATGCCCGAAAGAAAGCATGCCACCCTCGCCCAGCAGCATGTTGTATGAGAGGCAGAGCAGCACCATCGTGCCCATCTGCGACAGCAGCGACAACGCTGCGCTCTGCGGAAACACCAGCGGTGCGGCCAGCAGCATCAGGGCAAAGAGCAGCCAGGGAAGCACGATCCGTCGCATGGCTCAACTCTCCCGCCGGCCCATGAGGCCCTTGGGACGCACGATCAGCATCACCACCAGCAGCAGATAGGGCAAGACCGGTGCCACCTGCGCCAATGTCAGCCGCGCCAGCGGTGACAGCGCGCTGCCGGACGGCACCTGCAAGCTCAGGCTGGCCAGCGAGACATCCAGCGCCACCGCAAAGGTCTGCATCATGCCGATCAGCAGGGAGGTGATGAAGGCTCCGGCCAGCGAGCCCAGCCCGCCCACCACCACCACCACGAAGATGATGCTGCCCACGGCCGCCGCCATCCCCGGCTCGGTGACGAAGGCATTGCCACCGATCACGCCTGCCAGCGCCGCCAGTGCGCAGCCGCCGCCAAATACCAGCATGAACACGCGCGGCACGTTGTGGCCCAGCGCTTCGGCCATCTGCGGATGGGTCAGCGCGGCCTGGATCACCAGTCCGATGCGGGTATGGCGCAGCAACAGCCACAAGGCCAGCAGCATCAAGGCCGCCACCAGCAGCATGAAGCCGCGATAGACCGGGAAGGCGGTCGAATACAGGGTAAACAGCGTGCCGTCCAGTTCGGGCGGGATGCGATAAGGCACCGGCGAGCGGCCCCACACCAGTTGCACCAGTTCCACCACCAGATAGGACAGACCGAAAGTGAACAACAATTCCGGCACATGCCCATAGCGATGCACGATGCGCAGGCCGTAATGCTCCACCAGCGCCCCGGCCACACCCACGATCAGGGGCGCCAGCAGCAGCGCCCACCAGAATCCGAGGACGCCAGCCAGTGCATAGGCAACATAGGCACCCAGCATGTAGAAGCTGGCATGGGCGAAATTGGGCACGCCCATCATGCTGTAGATGAGCGTCAGGCCCGAGGACAGCAGGAACAGCAAAAAGCCGTAGCCCAGGCCGTTCAGGAAGGTGATCAGCGCGAATTCCAAATTGCCAGCCTTGCGGGGAGATGCCGTATCGAGGAGGTTGAAGAGCTTGCCGCGTCCGGCCAGGCGCGGCAGGACGCAAAAGTGCAGCGATCCTATGGGATTCGCGCTTCTCTGTCAAAATAGCGGATTGCGGCCCGGTCCGGGCTGCGCGCCACAGGCTGACCATGACGCAATCCTATCCGCTGCCCCCTTTCGGGAACCGTTTCGCCGAACTGCCACCGGCCTTCTATACCCGGCTGCAGCCCACGCCCCTGCCCGCGCCCTACCTGGTCGGATTCAGCGAGGCAGCCGCGGCCACGGCCGGGCTGCCACGGCCGGCCGATGAGCACTTCAGCTTCCTCGACATCTTCGCCGGCAACCTGATCCCGCCCGGTTCGACGCCGCTGTCGGCGGTCTATTCCGGACACCAGTTCGGCGTCTGGGCCGGCCAGCTCGGCGATGGCCGCGCCATCACCCTGGGCGACCTGCCGGCCGCCGACGGCCAGGGACGCATCGAGCTGCAGCTCAAAGGCGCGGGCATGACCCCCTATTCGCGCATGGGTGATGGCCGTGCCGTGCTGCGCTCGTCGATCCGTGAATTCCTCTGTTCGGAAGCCATGGCTGCGCTCGGCATCCCGACCACGCGTGCCCTGACCGTGATCGGCTCGGACCAGCGCGTCATGCGCGAAGCCCCGGAAACCGCCGCCGTCGTCACCCGCATGGCCCCCAGCTTCATCCGCTTCGGTTCTTTCGAGCACTGGTATTACAACCAGCGCTTCGATGAACTGAAGATTCTGGCCGATACCGTACTCGAGCAGTTCTATCCGGAACTGCTGTCTGAAGAGAACCCGTATCAGGCCCTGCTGAAAGAAGTCACCCGCCGCACGGCGACGCTGATGGCGCAATGGCAGGCCGTGGGCTTCATGCATGGCGTGATGAATACCGACAACATGTCCATCCTGGGCCTGACGCTGGATTACGGCCCCTTCGGCTTCATGGAAGCCTTCGACGCCCGCCACATCTGCAACCACACCGACCGCCAGGGCCGCTACAGCTACCAGATGCAGCCGCGCATCGGCCAATGGAACTGCTTCGCGCTGGGCCAGGCCATGCTGCCGCTGATCGGCTCGGTGGAGCAGACCGAAGCGGCGCTGGCCGACTATGAAGCCATCTTCCAGGCGCGCCATGCCGAATTGCTGCACGCCAAGCTGGGGCTGCGTACGCAACAGCCCGAGGATGAGCAACTGATTGAAGCGCTGTTTGCCATCCTGCAAGCCAATGGCGTGGATTTCACCCTGTTCTTCCGCCGCCTGGGCGACTTGCGCATCGGCAATACGGCTGACGACGAGCCGGTACGCGATCTCATCCTCGACCGCCCCGCCTTCGATGCCTGGGCCGCGCAATACCGCGCCCGCCTGCGCGCCGAAGACAGCGACGACGCTGACCGCCGGCTTGCAATGCACGCGGTCAACCCCAAGTACGTGCTACGCAATTACCTCGCTCAGGACGCCATCGACCGTGCGCTGGAGAAGGATTTCAGGGAAGTGGCCCGCCTGCAGCAGATCCTGCAACATCCCTTTGACGAACAGCCCGAATTCGAGCGCTATGCGGCGCTGCCGCCGGAGTGGGCCCGTCACCTGGAAGTGAGCTGCTCATCCTGAAGCATGGCCTGACTTTTGACACATCTGAAACTTTCTTCCTGAGCAGGCCGCAGTTGCCCGCCGCCCGTCATCCCCCAAGGAGCCAAGCATGAACAAACGTGTAGAAAAGACCGAAGCGCAATGGCGCGAACAACTGGACCCGATGGAATACCAGGTCACCCGCGAAGCCGCCACCGAGCGCGCCTTCACCGGCCGTTACTGGGATCACCATGAAGCCGGCACCTATACCTGCGTCTGCTGTGACACGCCGCTCTTCACGTCGGACGCCAAGTTCGATTCCGGCTGCGGCTGGCCCAGCTACTTCGAACCCATCGATCCGGCCAACGTGCGCGAGAAAGTGGACCGCAGTTATGGCATGATTCGCACCGAGATCATCTGCAACGTCTGCGACGCCCACCTGGGCCACGTCTTCCCCGACGGCCCGCCGCCGACCGGACTGCGCTATTGCATCAATTCGGCTTCGCTGCGTTTCGACCCGGCGTAAGCCGCTCCTCCACCGTTTCATTGACTCACTGAAGAAGCCAACCCGATGAAGTTTCTGTTCGACCTGTTCCCCGTCATCCTGTTTTTCGGCGTCTTCAAATGGGCCGAGGGCCATCCCTCGGCCGCGCAGGACCTGGTGATGCAATACCTGGGCGGGGCCATGTCGGCCGGTGCCGTCACGGCCAGCCAGGCCCCGATCCTGCTCTCGACCGCGGTCGCCATCGTCGCCTCGCTGGGCCAGATCGCCTGGCTGCTGCTGCGCCGGCGCAAGGTGGACGGCATGCTGTGGGTGTCGCTGGCCATCATCGTGGTCTTTGGCGGTGCCACCATCTATTTCCGTGACGATACCTTCATCAAGTGGAAACCGACCATCCTGTACTGGGCCTTCGGCCTGGCCTTGCTGGTGTCGCAGCTGTTCATGAAGAAAAATCTCATCCGCGTCATGATGGAAAAGCAGGTCACCCTGCCCGAAGCGATCTGGCCGCGCCTGAACCTGGCCTGGATCGTGTTCTTCGCGGTCATGGGCGTGCTGAACCTGTACATCGCCTTCAATTACTCGCTGGATACCTGGGTCAACTTCAAGATGTTCGGCAGCATGGGCCTGATGTTTGCCTTCATCATCGGGCAAAGCCTGTTCCTCTCCAAGTACATGAAGGACGCCGAATGAGCGCCGCTGACACCCGCGTGCAGCGCATCACCGAACGCCTGACTGCAACTTTCTCGCCGCAGGTCTGTCTGGTCGAGGATGAGTCGGCCCTGCATGCTGGACATGCCGGTGCCGCCTCTGGCGGAGGACATTACAGGATCCGCCTGGTTTCCGACTTGTTCGAGGGCAAAAATCGGTTGAACCGCCATCGGCTGGTGTATGATTGCCTGTCCGACCTGATGCAGCAGGAGATCCATGCGCTGGCCATAGTGGCGCTCTCCCCATCAGAGGCAACGAACTGAGACCAAGAACAAAGACCGACGCCTGCTTTTATCCAAGCCCCTCCTGTTTTTCTTCTCCGTTTTGATTCATTCCTTTCTTTTCTAGGATTCAACAATGACATTCAAACCCGCTCGTCTGCTGGTGCTGCTGTTCGCCATCGCTTCCATCCCGGCCTTCGCTCAAAACCTGGCCGTCGTGAACGGCAAGGCGATCCCTTCCTCACGCGCCGAACTGATGGTCAAGCAGATGACTGCGCAAGGCCAGCCTGACAGCCCGCAACTGCGCGGTGCCATCAAGGAAGAGCTGATCAATCGTGAAATCCTGATGCAGGAAGCCGACAAGCAAGGCCTGTCCAACAGCACCGACGTCAAGAACCAGCTGGAACTGGCCCGCCAGTCCATCGTCATCCGCGCCCTGATCGCTGACTACCTGAAGAAGAACCCGGTCTCCGACGCCGACATCAAGGCCGAATACGACAAGTTCAAGACCCAGGCCGGCGACAAGGAATACCACGCCCGCCACATCCTGGTGGACAAGAAGGAAGACGCCGAAGCCATCATCGCCAAGCTGAAGGCCGGTACCAAGTTCGAAGACCTGGCCAAGCAATCCAAGGACACCGGTTCGGCAGCCAACGGTGGCGACCTCGACTGGGCGACCCCGGCCTCCTTCGTCAAGCCGTTCTCCGACGCCATGGTGGCCCTGAAGAAGGGTGACATCACCCAGACTCCGGTGCAGACCCAGTTCGGCTGGCACGTGATCAAGCTGGAAGATGTGCGCCCGGCCAAGGTCCCGACCCTGGACGAAGTCAAGCCGCAGATCGCCGAAGCCCTGCAACAGAAGAAGCTGCAGGCTTACCAGGAGCAACTGCGCGCCAAGGCCAAGGTGCAATAAGCCTGACGCCCTGATCGCCGAAGAGGACGGCTGCGCGCCCTCCTCTTCATCGCTCTCCCCGCATGCCCGGCCAGGTTTCCTTGCCGGGCATGTTGCTTTTTAGCTACGTTTGCACGCACAAGTTCTGCTTGAAACGTCAAAAAGTCGCTTGTAAACCCCGGATTTCCTCCAAAAAACCGCTGAAATTGGCTTTCCTGTCATATGGAAGACACAAATCCAGCTTCATAGTGAAGATTTATTTTTATAAAAGATTTACGCAATATATTTTTTATAATCATATAAATTCACTAAATAATTAAAAAAGAGGAATTTTCCTGCAGCATTTCGCGCATTTTGCGAACCATCGTTCTGATATTCTTCGACCCAGTTCCAAATAGGGACAGGCTGCGGCCGGCCACGTTGAATGCGGTCGCGGCGATAAAAGAGGTGTTTCGGGGAGAGGCACACAAGGCTGATCCGCGGCGCCATCAACAACACAACATCGTGCTTTCTGGAGAGAAACCTATGAAGAAGAGTTCCATGCTGCTGCTGGCAGCCGGCCTGACCACCGGCGGCGCAGCCTTTGCCCAGTCCTCCGTGACCATCTACGGCATCGTCGACACCAGCATTCGTTATCTGAGCAATGACAATGCCCAGGGCAGCAGCAACGTGCGCATGGACAATGGCGCCATTTCCAACAGCCGTATCGGTTTCAAGGGGACCGAGGACCTGGGTGGCGGCCTGAAGGCAGTGTTCCGTCTGGAAAACGGTTTCAGCAGCGACACCGGCGCCGCCCAACAAGGTGGCCGTCTGTTCGGTCGTCAATCGTGGGTTGGCCTGGCCGGTGACTTCGGCAAGGTCTCCGTGGGCCGCCAGAACACCGCCCTGTTCGACCTGATGGCCGATCACTTCGATCCGCTGACCGTCGGCAACTACGAAACCAACTCCTGGATGCCGGCTGCCGCCACCCGCGTGCGCAGCGACAACACCGTGCGCTATGACGGCCAGTTCGGCCCCGTGGCCGCTTCCGTGAGCTACGCCTTCGGCGAGCAAGCCGGTTCGACCCGCAGCGGCAGCCAGATCAGCACCGCCCTGCGCTACAACAACGGTGGCTTCGCCATCGGTGGCGGCTTCCAGCAAACCGTCGATACCACGGCTGCACGCAACAAGGCCACGACCTACAACCTGTCGGCTTCCTACGCCTTCGGCGCGGCCAAGGTCTTCGCCGGTTACTACCGCATGAAGGACGCGACCGGCCTGAACGGTCTGTTCATGGAAACCACCAACTACTCGCTGGCCAACACCGCAGGTGGCAACACCGTCGGCGTGGAACGCAAGGATGATGGCTACTTCTTCGGTGCCAACTACCAGGCCACCGCTGCACTGAGCCTGACCGGCGGCGTGTACTACGACAAGAGCAAGAACGTGGCCTACCAGGCCCTGGGCAATGTCGGCGACGGCAAGCGTTACACCGTCGTGGGCGTGGCCGAATACGCCCTGTCCAAGCGCACCCAGCTGTACACCACCGTTGACTACAACAAGGCCAAGGATGCTGCCGTGTACGAGATCACCAACTCGGCCAACGGCAAGAGCAACCTGACCACCGTCGGCGTTGGCATTCGTCACATCTTCTGATCCGGCTTGAGGATGGCGCTTTCCTTCGGGGAAGCGTCATCATCCGACCGCGCAGCAGAAACAAAAAAACGCAGTTCCGAAAGGAACTGCGTTTTTTTTCATCCTGCTTTTTCAGCCCCTGCCCGAGTGCCCCGCACAGCGGGCAGTCGGAACAGGAAACTTCATTTCAAGCCATTTCCGGCTCAACCCACCCACTTGCGGGCATTGCGGAACATGCGCATCCACGGCGAATCCTCGCCCCACGATTCCGGGTGCCAGGATTGGGTCACGGTGCGGAACACGCGTTCGGCGTGCGGCATCAGGACCGTGAAGCGGCCGTCCGGGGTGGTCACCGAGGTGATGCCCTGCGGCGAACCGTTGGGGTTGAACGGATAGGCTTCGGTGGCCGCGCCGCGATGGTCAACGTAGCGCATGGCGATGAGGGCCTTGTCGATGTCACCGGTCTGCGAGAAGTCGGCAAAACCTTCACCGTGGGCAGTGGCGATCGGTGCCTGGGTACCGGCCATGCCCTGCATGAAGATGGACGGCGAATCGGCCACTTCCACCATCACGAAACGCGCCTCGAACTGCTCGGACTTGTTGCGGGTGAACTTGGGCCAGGCTTCCGCGCCCGGGATCATGGACTTCAGGTTGCTCATCATCTGGCAGCCGTTGCAGATGCCCAGCGAGAAGGTGTCCTGGCGCTGGAAGAAGCGCGAGAACTGCTCGGCCAGCTGCGCATTGAAGAGAATCGTCTTGGCCCAGCCTTCGCCGGCGCCCAGCACGTCACCGTAGGAGAAGCCGCCGACGGCGATGAAACCCTTGAAGTCATCCAGCTTGGCACGGTTGGCGATCAGGTCGCTCATGTGCACGTCCACGGCGGTGAAGCCGGCCTTGTGCATGGCGTAGGCGGTCTCGATGTGCGAGTTCACGCCCTGCTCGCGCAGGATGGCGACCTTGGGACGCGCCGCTGCGCCCAGAGACAGGTAGGGTGCGGCGATGTCTTCCTGCGGATCGAAGGTGAGCTTGGGCGTCATGCCGGGGTCGGCTGCGTCCAGCAGGCGTTCGTATTCGGCATCGGCGCAGGCCGGGTTGTCGCGCAGGCGGGCGATGCGCCAGCTGGTCTCGCTCCAGACGCGGTGCAGCTCGGCACGCGGCTGGCTGTAGATGTTCTTGGCGTCGCGCATGAATTCGATCACGTCGCGGTCGTTGGGCTTGCCGATGATGTGGCTGCACGCGCCCAGGTTGTAGCTGCGCAGCACGTTCATGACGTCCGACTTCTGCTCGGCCGGAACCTGGATCACCGCACCCAGTTCTTCGCTGAACAGCGCGCGCAGGGTCAGTTCATTGCGGCGTTCGGCCACTTGCGTGGTCCAGTTCTTGGAATCGCCCCAGTCTGCGGCGTGCTCGGCTTCCATGGTCAGGATGTCGAGGTTGACCGAGATGCCGGTGTGACCTGCAAAGGCCATTTCGGCCAGGGCGGCATACAGGCCGCCATCGGAACGGTCGTGGTAGGCCAGCAGGCGGTCTTCGGTATTGAGTTGCTGAATGGCGTTGAAGAAGGCCTTCAGGTCTTCTGCGCTGTCCACGTCCGGGGTCTGGTTGCCGATCTGCTGCATCACCTGCGTGAGCGCCGAGGCGCCCATGCGGTTCTTGCCACGGCCCAGGTCGATCAGGATCAGGACGGTTTCGCCCTTGTCCTTGCGCAGTTGCGGGGTCAGCACGCGGCGCACGTCGGTCACCGGCGCAAAGCCGGAGACGATCAGCGAGACCGGCGAGGTCACCGACTTGGCGCCCTCTTCATCGCTCCAGGTGCTGCGCATGGACAGCGAATCCTTGCCCACGGGGATAGAGATCCCCAGTGCCGGGCACAACTCCATGCCCACGGCCTTGACGGTATCGAACAGCGCGGCGTCCTGGCCGGGCTGGCCGCAGGCCGCCATCCAGTTGGCTGACAGCTTGATGTCGCCGATTTCGGCGATAGGGGCGGCGGCGATGTTGGTGATGGCTTCACCGACAGCCATGCGGCCAGAAGCCGGGGCGTCGATCACGGCCAGCGGGGTACGCTCGCCCATGGCCATGGCTTCGCCGAGGTAGCCTTCCAGGCCCATGGCGGTCACGGCCACGTCAGCCACCGGCACCTGCCACGGGCCGACCATCTGGTCGCGCACGGTCATGGCACCGACGCTGCGGTCACCGATGGTGATCAGGAAGGACTTGTCGGCCACGGCCGGCAGGCGCAGCACGCGCTGGGCCACGTCCACCAGCTCCATGCCGGTCAGGTCCACCGGCGGCAATTGCTTCTCGAGGTGCTGCACGTCGCGGTGCATCTTGGGCGGCTTGCCCAGCAGCACATCCATGGGCATGTCGACCGGGCTGTTGTTGTGCTCGGGATCGATCACCTTCAGCTGGCGTTCTTCAGTGGCGGTACCGACCACGGCGAAGGGGGCGCGCTCGCGCTCGCACAGGTATTTGAACAGTTCCAGGTGTTCCGGCAGGATGGCCAGCACGTAACGCTCCTGGGATTCGTTGCTCCAGATCTCGCGCGGAGCCAGGCCGCTTTCTTCCAGCGGCACCTTGCGCAGGTCGAAGATGGCACCGCGCTTGGCATCATTGGTGATCTCGGGGAAGGCGTTGGACAGGCCGCCCGCACCCACGTCGTGGATGGACTGGATGGGATTGTCGTCGCCCAGCGCCCAGCAGGCATTGATGACTTCCTGGGCACGGCGCTCCATTTCCGGGTTGCCGCGCTGGACCGAATCGAAGTCCAGATCGGCAGTATTCACGCCGGTAGCCATCGAGGACGCAGCACCACCGCCCATGCCGATGCGCATGCCGGGGCCGCCCAGCTGGATCAGCAGGCTGCCCACCGGCAGGTCGTTCTTTTTGGTGTGCTTGGCGGAAATGTTGCCCATGCCGCCGGCGATCATGATGGGCTTGTGATAGCCCATGACCTGCCCGCCCACGTTCTGCTCGTAGGTGCGGAAGTAACCGCCCAGGTTGGGACGGCCGAATTCGTTGTTGAAGGCCGCGCCACCGAGCGGGCCGTCGATCATGATCTGCAAGGGCGAAGCGATGCGCTCCGGCTTGCCGTAGATGCCGCCCTGGGCGTGTTCATCGCGCTGGTCCACCGGCTGGGCGACGTCGCGGGCGTTTTCCCACGGCTGCACCGCATGCGTGACCATCAGGTTGGACACGGTAAAGCCGGTCAGACCGGCCTTGGGCTTGGAGCCACGGCCGGTCGCACCTTCGTCGCGGATCTCGCCGCCGGCGCCGGTGGAGGCACCCGGGAACGGGGAGATGGCGGTCGGGTGGTTGTGGGTCTCGACCTTCATCAGGATGTGGGTCAGCTCGTCCGAAGCTTCATACACGTTGCCCTTGGTGGCACCACGCTGGTAGAAGCGCGAAACGGTCGCGCCCTCGATGATGGAGGAGTTGTCCGAATAGGCCACCACGGTGCCCTTGGGCGCCAGTTGATGGGTGTTCTTGATCATGCCGAACAGCGACTTGTCCTGCTTTTCGCCGTCGATGGTCCAGTCGGCATTGAAGATCTTGTGGCGGCAGTGTTCGCTGTTGGCCTGGGCGAACATCATCAGTTCGACATCGGTCGGATTGCGCTGGGCCTTGGTGAAGGCGTCCACCAGGTAATCGATTTCGTCATCCGACAGGGCCAGGCCCAGTTCGGTGTTGGCGCGTTCCAGCGCGGCACGGCCGCCGCCGATCACGTCCACCGATTCCAGCGGCTTGGCCTGCAGTTCCGAGAACAGGCCGGCGGCGTCCTGCGGATCGCGCAGCACGGTTTCGGTCATGCGGTCGTGCAGCAGCGCGGCCACGGCCGGGATGCTGGCTTCATTCAGTTTCTTGGTACCCCCCAGCAGGCCGTTCTTGACCTGCACGCGGAAGATGATGCCGCGCTCGACCCGGTGGATGTGGCCCATACCGCAGTTACGCACGATGTCGGTGGCCTTGCTGGCCCACGGCGAGATGGTACCGAAGCGCGGGATCACCACGAAGGCATCGCCCTCGTCGCTGCCATTGAAGGGATCGCCATAGGTCAGCAGGCCGTTGAGGCGTGCCTCGTCCTCCCGCGTCAGGGCCTGGGCCTGGCCGGCGTCGACGAAGTGCAGATAGCGGCCGGATACGCCGGTGATGGCGGCATCCACTGCTTGCAATTGGGTCAGAAGGCGTTGGGTACGGAAAGCGGAAAGGGCATTGGAGCCCGGCAGGATCAGCATGGCGAGGTCGAGGCAGTTAGCTTGAATCGGGAAAACCGTCGCAGCATCGCGGCAGGGACCGGTCCACCGACACCAACCGCCCCGGATGACGCATCGCACAAGGAAAAATCGTGCAGGTCGGGGACTGGCGGAATGATGGATCGTGCGCGCGTTTGCTGGCAGAGCCGGCATTATACAGTGGACACCGCGCCAAGTCCCGCGCAAAGCGAGCGGTGGGGCCGCGCTGCCTCCAAGCGGGCGGCAGCGCGATGCAGCAGACCGCTGTCATCCGCGCCTTGTCGCCAGACGTTGTCATTTGGAGCAGAAAATGTCCCCCCTTTCGGGCAGGACGCACGTAGCCCTGCGGCAATATCCAAACTGCAAGGAAATTTCGCGGTATCATTCGGCCCGCATCGGCGCAGGGCCAGCCCGGCGATTCATGGCCGATGCCCACGACCACAGCGGCCCTGCCGCTTCCAAGACGAACAGAGTGAACAGCACACAACGACAGATCGCCGTCATCGGCGGGGGACTTTCAGGGATTTGCAGCGCCTACTTCCTGGCCGCCAGAGGCTATGAAGTTGCCGTCATCGAGCGCCGTGCGCACGTGGCCGAAGAAGCCACCTTCGGCGATTCAGGACTGTTGGCTCCGGGGGCGGCCATGCCGCTGACATTGCCGGGGGCCATGGCGACCTTCGCCTGCCGCTTCCAGGACGAGCCGCGGGTCCTGCTGGCCCCCGGTACCGATTTCGGCCGCCGGCGCTGGATGCGTGCCACGCGCCAGGCCCAGCACCACGATTTTGCCGGGAACAAGCTGCGCCTGACGCGCCTGTCGGCCTACGGCCAGAGCCTGACCCTGCAATTGCAGGCCCATCACAACCTGGACCATGAAAATGGCCAGGGCGTGTTCCACCTCTTCCGCCAACCGGCCGAAGCGGCCCGCATGGCGCAGCTGGAGGAAGCCGCCGGCCAATGCGAGTTCAAGCACCAGGCCCTGGACACGGCCGGCATCCGCACACTGGAACCGGCCTTCTCGTCGGAAGCGAAGCTCTCCGGCGCGCTCTACTACCCGGAAGACATGGCCGGCAACTGCGTGCTGTTTGCCAAGCAAATGCGCAATGCGGCCCAGGAGCTGGGGGTGAGCTTCCATTTCGATTCCACCGTCACCTCGATCAACGCCGAATTCGGCGGCCGCCTGACGCTGCACGTCAGCTCGCCTCATCTGGCCTCGCAAATGCGGGTGGATGCCGTTGTGGTGGCAGCCGGCATGTCCAGCGCCGAACTGCTGCGTCCGCTCGATACCGACCTGCCGCTGCTGGCCCTGCAGAGCTATTCGGCGCTGGTGCCGGTGAAGAATCCGGATGATGCACCCAGCATGGCCCTGCATGACGACAGCTACAAGGTCAGCATGACGCGCCTGGGCAGCCGCATCCGCATCAGTGGTTTGCTGGGCTTCGTGCCGCAGAGCCAGACCTTGCCGCCCAAGGCGCTGCGCAACCTGCTCAAGATTGCCGGCGACTATTACCCCAATGCCGCCAACTACAACCAGGCGCATTTCTGGAGCAATACCATGGCCCTGCTGCCGCACGGCCTGCCTGTGGTGGGACCGACGCGGCAAGGCAACGTCTTCGTCAACGTCGGCCACGGTGCCACCGGCTGGGCCGCCAGCGTCGGTTCGGCGCGCCTGTTGTGCGACATGATCAGCGGCGATGACAGCGAAATCCCGGTCGAAGGCTTGCTGCCGCGTGACGTGCTCGGCTGAGCGAGCAGTTGCCGAACCACGCGGTGCAGCCCGACCGCGTGCATTCTTTTCATCGATGAAAATCGCCGAAGCGCCTGCGCTGGCAGAACAATTCACTTAAAATCAAGCACCCGCGTGACCAGCGCTTGAGCAGGTGAATTTTTCTGCACTTGGCTCCCCAGCGCCGATCTTTAGCGGGTTCCAGCGATCTGCCTGCTGCACTGACGCCCATCCACTCAACGTCCCTGCCACCCCGATCATGAGCGCGCTCCATTCCGTTGCCGAGATCCGCCAGGTTGAACAAGCGGCCCTGTCCGCCCTGCCTCCTTACACCCTCATGCAGCGCGCCGGCGCGGCCATCGCCGAGCAGGCCCAGCAGTTGCTGTCTTCGACCACGGCCTCCTCGCCCTCGGTGCTGGTACTGGCCGGGCCCGGCAACAATGGCGGTGACGCACTGGAAGCCGCCTGCCTGCTGGAAGAAGCCGGCATCGAGGTGAGCGTTCAGCTGCACGCCGATGAAAGCCGCCAGCCTGCCGATGCGCGCCGTGCCCTGGCACGGGCGCGCGAGGCCGAGCTGGAGTTCATTGAAGGAACGGGGGATGTCCCGCTGCGCGCCCGCTCCTGGGCGCTGGTGATCGACGGACTGTTCGGCATCGGCCTGACGCGCCCGCCGGGCCCGACCCTGCGGCCCATCATCGAGTACATCAACAGCCTGCGCTGCCCGGTGCTGTCCATCGATGTCCCCAGCGGACTGAATGCCGATACCGGCAGCATCGTGGGCGGCCGCGAGGGCGTGGCGGTGCAGGCCACCCATACCCTGAGCTTCATCGGCGACAAGCCGGGACTGCACACTTGTGACGGCAGCGACCACAGCGGCCAGATCGTGGTCGACGCGCTGGAGATCCACACCGCCCTGCTGCCGCCGGCGCGTGCCTTCCTGAATGGTCCGCAGAGTTTTGCCACCGCGCTCAAGCCACGTGCCAACAACAGCCACAAGGGCAGCTACGGCGACGTCATCGTGGTGGGCGGTGCGCGCGGCATGGCCGGTGCGCCGGTGCTGGCGGCGCGCACCGCCGCCTTCGGCGGGGCTGGACGGGTCTATGTGGCCTTCGTCGACGATGGCCCGGCCTATGACGACAAGCATCCCGAACTGATGTTCCGCCTGGCCGACCGTGTCGAATTCGGCGCCAGCGCGGCGCTGGTGATCGGACCCGGCCTGGGTACCTCGCGCCATGCGCATGACATCCTGGCGCGGGCGCTCGACAGCGAAGCCGACATCGTGGTCGATGCCGATGCCCTGAACCTGATCTCGGCCGAACCCACGCTGCAGCACAAGCTGCATCGCCGCAGCCAGCGCAGCAAGGAGGCCTGCAGCATCATCACGCCCCATCCGCTGGAGGCAGCACGCCTGCTCGACAGCACCACCCAGCAAATCCAGCAGGACCGCCCGCAGGCCGCGCGCCTGCTGGCCCGCCAGTTCAACGTCATCACCGTGCTCAAGGGCGCGGGGACCGTCATCGCCTTCCCCGATGGCGAGATCGCCATCAACCCCAGCGGCAATCCTGCTCTGTCCACCGCCGGCACCGGCGACGTGCTGTCCGGCCTGTGCGGCGCACTGCTGGCGCAGGGCTGGCCGACCCGTGCCGCGGCACTGGCCGCCACCTGGATCCATGGCGCCGCCGCCGACCAGCTGGTGGCTGCCGGCCAGGGGCCAGTGGGGCTGACCGCCAGCGAATTCATCCCGGCCATCCGTGCCGTGTTCAACCAGATCCTCCGAGACCATGTCCAGCGCCGTCCTGCCTTACATCCGCATCGCCCACAACCATAAGCTGGGCATCATTTTCCTCATCGCGGGCCTGTGGACGCTGTCCCTGCTCGATACGGCCGGCAAGCTGCTGGCGCTGGCCGGGTATCACGTGGTGATGATTGCGTGGATGCGCTACACCATCAACCTGTTCTTCATGGCGGCCACATTGGCACCGCTTTACCGGCGGCGTCACGGGCGCAGCATCCTGAAGTCGAACCGGCTGGGACTGCAGTTGGGGCGCGGCGCACTGCTGCTGGCCTCGACGCTGATTTTCTTCTCGGTGTTGAAGATCGTACCGCTGGCCGAAGGCACGGCCATGAACTTCTGCGCGCCCATGATCGTGCTGGCGATTTCTCCCTGGCTGCTGGGCGAGCGCAGCTATCTGTCACGCTGGATTGCGGTGCTGATCGGTTTTACGGGCATGCTGATCGTGATCCGCCCCAGCGGCGACATCCCGCCGGTGGGCGTGGCGCTGGGATTGGTCTCGGCCTTCACCCAGGCCTTGCTATCCATCCTCAACCGCAAGGCCAGCCAGGCGGACAATCCTATGGTGACGCTGTTCTATGGCGCGCTGGTGGGCAGCATCGTCTCGACTCTGCTGGTGCCCTTCTTCTGGACCAGCCATACGCCGACGGTGGTGGAACTGGCGATCCTGGTCTCGACCGGCATCACCAGCACCATTGGCCATTTCCTGCAGAACTCGGCCTACCGGCACGCGGAAGCCTCGGTGCTCACGCCCTTCTTCTACGCCCAGATCATCTCGGCCTGCGGCATGGGCTGGCTGGTCTTCGGGCAGTTCCCGGACCAGATCACGGTGCTGGGCATTGCCATCATCTGCACCAGCGGCATCGGCATTGCCTATATCGAACACAAGCGGGCGCACCCGCTGCCGCCGGCCGATCCGATGGAATCCGTCTGATCGGTCGGAATTACTTCACCAGCCGTCCGGCCGCGATGGTCAGGGTGCGCTCACAGCGCGCCGCGATGCCGGGGTCATGGGTCACCAGCACCAGCGTGGAGCCGCGCTCGCGGTTCAGTTCGAACATCAACTGAATGACCGATTCGCCGGTCGCCGCATCGAGGCTGCCAGTCGGCTCATCCGCGAACAGCAGTGGCGGCTCGGTGACGAAGGCGCGCGCCAGCGCCACGCGCTGCTGCTCACCGCCGGAGAGATATTTGGGATAGTGCTTCAGCCGGCTGCCCAGCCCCACGCGGCCCAGCATCTGTTCAGCCTTGGATCGGGCCTGGCTGTCCCCGCGCAGTTCCAGCGGCAGCATCACGTTTTCCAGGGCATTGAGGTGCCCGAGCAACTGGAAGGACTGGAACACGAACCCCAGCTTGCGCTTTCTCAGCAGCGCCCGGCCGTCTTCGTCGAGGGCGTAGATGTCTTCACCATCGAGCCGCACAGAACCTTCGCTGGGCGTATCCAGTCCAGCCAACAGGCCCAGCAAGGTGGACTTGCCGGAGCCGGAGGCGCCGACGATGGCCACCGTGGTCCCGGCGGCCACGGTAAAATCGATGTCGCTCAGGATGGTCAGCCGGCCGGCAGGCGCGGAGACATCGGCAACGTGTTTGGATAACTGAAGGACTTCAATGGCGGCAATGACGGCGGAACTGGCAGGAGCGGAAGCAGGCATGCAGGGCAATCGGGCAAGAGGGTCCGGAACAGGGGCGAGGCGCAAGGCGCTGTTGGGCGCGGCAGTGCGGCTGCTGGCGGGCGTCGCGCTGGTGGTCGCGGCGACGAGCGCTTATTCTGCCCCAAAAAACCTGCTCGTGCTCGGCGACAGCCTCTCGGCCGAATACGGTCTGCAGCGCGGCACCGGCTGGACCGGCCTGCTGCAGCAGCGGCTGCAACAGAGCAAAGCGGATTACCGGGTGGTCAACGCCAGCATCAGCGGCGACACCACCATCGGCGGGCGCAACCGCCTGCCGGCGCTGATGACGCAGCACAAGCCGGAGGTCCTGGTGATCGAACTGGGCGCCAACGATGCCCTGCGCGGCCTGCCGCTGAAGACCAGCCAGGACAACCTGCAGGCCATGATCGACCTGGCGCGCCAGCAGAAGGCCAAGGTGCTGCTGGTGGGCATGCAGATTCCGCCCAATTACGGTCCCGACTACACGCGCCGCTTCGCCGGGATGTACCAGGATCTGGCCAAGAGCAACAAGGTGGCACTGGTGCCGTTCTTCTTCGAGGGGATTGCCGCCGATCTTTCGCTGTTCCAGGCCGACCGCATCCATCCCAATGAACAGGCCCAGCCCAGGCTGCTGGACAATGTGTGGCCGCATCTGAAGCCGCTGGTCGGGGTGAAGTAAGCGCCCTCTCCGTTGCGACAAAAAACAAAGCCCCTGTGCCATCGCTGGCCACAGGGGCTATTTCATTGAGCGCAGGCGCTTCAATGCCGTGCGTACAACTCCAGGAATCGCCGCAGCAATCCGGTCGATTGCGGCGTGTCACACACCTTCTCGCACAGCGCCTGGGCATCGATGCCGCAGCCACGATAGATATCGGTGTAGTAATGCAGGTGCGCCCGCACGAACTCCGGCGAAAACTCGGGGTGGAACTGGGTCGAATAGACGTTGTGCTTGTGCTTGATGACGTGGTGGGGATCCATCGGCGAACGCGCCATGACGATGGCATCCTTGGGCGGACGCAGCACCGACTGCATGTGCAGCATGTGGGCCGGGAACTCCGAAGGCAGCACGCCCAGCAATTCATCCTGGCGGCAGCATTCCAGCGTCTTCACGTGCATGGTGCCGGCCGCGCGGCCGGCCGGGTTGTAGCCGACTTCGCCGCCAAAGGCGTGGGTCAGCAGCTGGTGGCCGTAGCAGATGCCAAACATGGGGGTGTCGAGCTCGGCGGCGTCGCGGATCCATTCGGCGGTGCGCTCGCTCCAGTCTTCCTTGTCGGTCACCATGGCCGGTGAGCCGGTGATGAAGACTGCCCGGTAGCTGCGCGGGCAGGACGGGCGCTGGCCTTCATAGACGGTGACGACTTCGATCTCGGTGTGGCACAGGCCGGCGGCGCAGCCTATCTGGTCGGCGTAACCACCGTAGTTGGTCTTGAGGGCGGGATTGGCATCGCCGGTTTGTATGATCAGGACTGGGGCAGGCATAAAAACGTGGTCGTATTCAGGGCAAGACTCGCATCGGACGCACTCCTCGTGGAAATACCCCCTGCGATGCTTTTCGAATGTCGACTGGAGAAAGCGACAACAAGTACGGCAGCCGTTTGTTTCCGAAACGGCGCAACATGACGTGCGGATGACAGGAAATTCATCTCGACAGCACAAAAACTGCCTTTTCCCGCTAGATGGAAAGCTGACGAAACGCCAACGGCGATGGAAGAAATGAAGCGGATTCCCCGGTGCCGGCTCCCTTGTGCATCCCGCCCGAATGCAGCGCCGGTGTCCATGATGAAACAAAAAGGGCCGCTGGAAAAGCGGCCCGTGTAAATTTTTTAGCAAATTGTGGCAGTCATGCCGACAATTCCCCGCCTTGGGGCGGCACTGCGCACCGATTCACGATCCCGGTGCGCCCTCTGCACGCATTGCCCCAAAGGCGGGCCATGCCCTTCACCTTACTTGGCGGCGTCATCCGCGCTGACGGCGGCGGCGCCCTTCAACAGCTTGGTCTTGGCCTTCTCGCGCAGATAGTCCAGGTAACCCAGTGCTTCCTGCTGCGACAAGGCGGCGGTGATCTGTTCCTGCTCGGCCTTGCGGCGCGCGGTGTCGACCGTCTTGGGCTGTTCCACCTTGGTGATGCGGTAGATCTGGTAGCCCATGCCCGGGGTCTCGGCGCCGACGTAGGCCGGCAGCTTGGCGGTATCGGCCTTCATGACGGCGTTGAAGGCTTCCTGGGTCCAGCCCTCGGACTTCACGCGCGAGACCACCTTGGCATCGCTGAAACCAGTCGCATCATCCTTGGCTTGCAGCTGCGCCAGACGTTCCTGGCCGGCCTTGACCGCCAGCGACTGCTCTTCGGCCAACAGAACGGCCTTCTGCACATCGGCCTTGACTTCCTCGAACGGACGCTTGGCCACCGGCTTGTAGCTGGTCATGCGGCCGGCCACCAGGGTGTTGGGGGCGATCTGCACGGCTTCGGTATTGTGCTTGGCCTTGATCACATCGTCGGTGAACAGGGCGGCCAGGAACTTGCCATTGTTGTACGGCGCAGCGCCGGCAGCCGGATTCGGATTGCGGGTCACGCCCGAGGCGGTCTGGATCTTCAGCTTGAGCTTGTCGGAGACGGCCTTGAGGCTGTCGCCGTTTTCATAGACCAGGTTGTTGAACTGGTCGGCCATTTCGGAATACTTCTTGGCGGCGATCTGCTTCTTGATCTCGGCTCCGATCTCGGCCTTGACCGACTCCAGCGGCTTGACCGACGCCGGCTTGATACCGGTCACTTCGATGACGTGATAACCGAAATCGGATTCGACCGGATCGCTGATCTCACCCTGCTTCAGGCTGAAGGCGGCATCGGCGAAGGGTTTGACCATCGCACCACGGCTGAAGTAACCCAGGTCGCCGCCATTGTCGGCCGAACCCGGATCCTGCGAATTGGCCTTGGCCAGCTTGGCGAAGTCGCCCGGGTTCTTGCGCAGCTGCGCCACCAGGCCTTCGGCCTTGGTCTTGGCGGCCGCCTTGTCGGCGGCCGACGCATCCTTCTTGACGGTGATCAGGATGTGGCTGGCGCGACGCTGTTCTTCGGTGGCGTACTGCTTCTGGTTCTGCTCGTAGTAGGCCTTGATGTCGTCATCGGTGACGCTGGCCTGGGCGGCCACGGCGGCAGCATCCAGCACCACGTACTCGATGTCGGCCTGTTCCGGGGTCTCGAAACGGGCACCGTTCTTGTCGTAATAGGCCTTGAGCAGCTCGTCGGTCACCTTGGCCTGGCCAGCGTAGCTGTCCGGCTTGAAGTTGAGCATCTGGACCGTGCGTTCCTGGTCGTTCAGGCTGGACAGGTTCTCGGCCACGGTCTTGGGGGCGAAGGCGGTGGTCTGGATCGCGGCATTGAGCTGCTGCAGGGCCATCTCGCGGCGCAGGCCGGCTTCGTAGGATTTCTGGGTCATGCCCTGCGCGGCCAGCAGTACGCGGTACTGCTCGTTGTCAAAGCTGCCGTCCGGCTTGGTCAGGCCGGGGATCTGCAGGATGCTTTGCTGCAGCACCTGGTCCGGCACCACCAGCTTGCTGGCCACCACTTCGGCACCCAGAGCGCGCTGGGCGATCAGGTTGTCGAGGATGGCGCGGCGCGCCTGCGGGCTGTCGAAGATCTTGCTGTCGAACTGATTGCCATACACCTGGCGCATGCGGTCCAGCTGCTGGCGATGCGCGGCGTCCCACTCTTCCTTGGTGATGGTCTGGCCGGCCACCTTGGCCACGCCGTTGTCGTCGGTCAGGCGGCTGTAGCCTTCCAGGCCGAAGAAAGCGAACGACGGGAAGATGAACAGCAGCAGCAGGAACTGCATCAGACGCTGGTGAGTACGAATGAAATCAAACATGTATAGCCAATCAATAAACGATCTGGTCAATGAAGGACAGCGGGGTTCAGCGCAGACTGCCGCTGGTGCGCGCCCATAAGAAAAAAGGCGAACTCGCGTTCGCCCTGATCCGGCGCAGGCCCGTCAGGCCCGGGAGACACAACGCACACCGTCGTGCTCGCGCGACATTATACACATGCCAATGCCGGGCGGCATCTTTGGCAAGGCTGCCGCTAGCGGTCCATCTGGGCCAGGGCTACGCTGCGCAACTGAAAGCGGCCGTCGTTGTTGAACAGCCAGCTCTCCGACAGTTCGATGCGACCCTGCTTGAGCAGCGCCGGCGGCGGCTTGGGGAAGGGAGCGGCCGATTTCAGGCTGCCCAGGGCGCTGGCTTCGGCGTGCTTGTCGCGATTGCTGCGCAGGATCTCGCTCTTGACCAGATTGCCGTCGCCATCGACCACGTACTTGATGACGATCACCGAGCGCAGCAAGGCCTGCGGGCGTTCCACGTAGACACTGGTGAAATTGACCTGGGAAATGCGCTTGGCCAGGTCGACCTTGTAGCCGTCGACGGTGGTGGCGGTGGAGGTGGCATCCTCGGTGGTCTTCTTCTGCTCGATCAGGGAGCGCGCCAGCGCATCGCGCTCCTGCTGGGTGCTCTCGGGTGCGGAGCAGGCCGCCAGCATGGCAGCAATGCCCACGCCCGACATCGCCAGGCGCACGCCCGGCCGGCGGGCAGGCCTACCGTATTTGTTCATTTTCTCCTCCTGATCACTGTCCGATCTTGCTTCACTCGCCGCATGGCGTCAATGAATGATCTGACCGAATTTGGACAGCGTTGCGCCGCCCGGATTCCCTCGCCGCGAGAGCTTCCAAGATGATCCATAGCTTCAATCTATAGCAAGGATTCCGGGCTGCTATCACAGCAGGGGGTGTCATCCAGCAGTCATATTTGGCCCGTACCATCCGCTTGCCTCTGAACGGGCCAGTCCATCCGGCGAAAGTCCGCATGGGGACTGCCTTTGGGCAACATCGCGAACCAGCTGGAAACCCTCCGAAATGATGCAGACACCCTCTTCCGCCGCCGCCCTTGCGATGCCGGTTTGCCCGCCTGATGACACCGACGGCAACGAGCGTTTCCTGTCGGTGCGCGGCATCGACAAGCGCTTCGGCGCCTTCACCGCGCTGGACGGCGTTTCGCTGGAAGTGCGCCAAGGCGAGATGGTCTGCCTGCTGGGTCCCTCGGGCTGCGGCAAGACCACCCTGCTGCGCACCATCGCCGGCCTGGAGCGCCAGGATGCCGGCCAGATCTTCGCCGCTGGCCGCGACATTTCCGATCTGCCGCCGCAATCGCGCGATTACGGCATTTTGTTCCAGTCCTACGCCCTCTTCCCGAATCTGACCGTGGCCGACAACGTCGCCTACGGCCTGCGCAATATGAAGCGCCAGGCACGCCAGGAGCGCGTCACGGAAATGCTCTCCATGGTCGGCCTGGCCGGCAGCCAATCCAAGTATCCCGGCCAGCTTTCAGGCGGCCAGCAGCAACGGGTGGCCCTGGCGCGCGCGCTGGCCCCCTCGCCTTCGCTGCTGTTGCTCGACGAACCGCTCTCGGCCCTGGACGCGCAGGTGCGCGAACACCTGCAACTGGAAATCCGCCGCCTGCAGAAGCAATTCCGCATCACTACCCTGATGGTCACGCACGATCAGGAAGAAGCCATGGTCATGGCCGACCGCATCGCCGTCATGCAGCATGGCCGCATCGAACAGTTCGGCACGCCCGCCGAGATCTACCGTCGCCCGGCCACGCCCTTCGTGGCGGATTTCATCGGCCACGCCAACTGGCTGCCGTTTTCGCGCATCTCGGGTTCGCAGGTCACGGTCGGGGCCTTGCGCTTCGAAGTCCGCCCTGAAGAAGCGGAGCTGCAAACCGGTCGCCTGTTCTGCCGCCCCGAAGCGGTGGAACTGTTTGCCACCGAGTCCTGCGCCAACCGCTTCCAGGCACGCGTGATCGATCGCATCTATCTCGGCAACCGCTATCGCCTGGCCTTGGCGGCCGATGCCCTGCCGGGCCAGACGCTGCTGGCCGATGTCAGCGGTGAATCGCACGAGCGCCTGGCCGATTTGCCGGCGCACGACGGACTGTGGGTGGCGCTGCCGCGTCAGGCCCTGCAGGTCTTTGCCTGAGCCGGACCGTTCATGACGATGCAATCTTCCTTGCCGCCCACCTCCCCCATGCCTGCCTTGGCGCGCGATCGCACCCAAGCTGGCGCCCCGGCGGCGCGGCGTTCCCTGACCGACCGCAGCCAGTGGCTGCCGGGCGCGATGAAATGGATGCTGCTGGCCCTGCTCCTGCTGGGCCTGGGCGGTCCGCTGCTGTTCATCCTGGCGCAGGCCGTGCTGACGCCCGAGGGCAACTGGGCGGGCAGCCAGCCTTTCGTGACGCTGTTCTCCAACATCAATTTCCTGCCCATGCTGGGGCGCAGCCTGTGGGTCTCCACGGTGACCGCCGTGGTGACGGTGCCGCTGGCCTATGTGTTCGCCTACGCCCTGCAGCGCACCTGCATTCCCTTCAAGGGCCTGTGGCGCGGCATCGGCCTGCTGCCGCTGCTGGCGCCGTCGCTGTTGCCCGGCATCGCACTGATCTACCTGTTCGGCAACCAGGGCCTGTTCAAGGAGTGGATGGATGGCAGCATCTACGGCTTCTGGGGCATCCTGCTGGGCGAAGTGTTCTACACCTTCCCGCACGCCATGATGATCCTGCTGTCGGCGCTGTCGCAGGCCGATGGCCGTCTGTACGACGCGGCGCACGCCATGGGCGCATCGCGCTGGCGCATCTTCACCACCGTCACCCTGCCGGCCACGCGCTACGGCATCTTCGGAGCGCTTTGCCTGGTGTTCACGCTCACCATTACCGACTTCGGCGTGCCCAAGATCACCGGCGGCGCCTACAGCGTGCTGGCCGTGGAGGCCTACAAGGCCGTGGTCGGCCAGCAGCAGTTCGGACGCGGTGCGCTGATCGGCTTGCTGCTGCTGGTGCCGGCCCTGCTGACCTTTGCCCTGGACGCCTGGCTGCAGCGCCGCCAGCGCGCCACCATGAGCAGCCGCTCCGAAGCTTACGTTCCCCGCCCCGACTGGCGCCGTGATGGCATCAACCTGCTGGCGGTGGCCCTGATCGCGGCGGCCATCCTGATGATGATCGTGGTGGCCATGGGGGCATCCCTGGTCAAGCTGTGGCCCTACAACCTGCAACTGACGCTGCAGCACTACGACTTCGACAACATGGATGGCGGCGGCTGGCTGGCCTACTGGAACAGCCTGAAACTGGCCTGCGGCACCAGCGTGGCCGGGACCCTGGTCATCTTTACCGGTGCCTGGCTGATGGAAAAGACGCGTGGCCAGGCCTGGCTCGCACCGCTGCTGCGCATGCTGAGTTTCCTGCCGATGGCCGTGCCCGGGCTGGTGCTGGGCCTGGGTAGCCTGCTGTTCTTCAACCATCCGTCCAACCCGTTCAATTTCCTCTACGGGACCATGACGCTGCTGGTGCTCTGCTCCATCGTGCACTTCTACACCACGGCCCATCTCACCGCCGTCACCGCGCTCAAGCAGCTCGATCCTGAATTCGAAGCGGCCTCGCTGTCGCTGAAGGTGCCTCTGCTGCAGACCTTCCTGCGCGTGACGGTGCCGCTGTGCCTGCCGCAGATGCTGGAGATTTTCCGCTACCTGTTCGTCTCCTCGATGACCACGGTGTCGGCGGTGATCTTCCTGTATCGCCCGGATACGGTACTGGCCTCGGTGGCGGTGTTGAACATGGACGACGCCGGCGATGTCGGCCCGGCGGCCGCCATGTCCACGCTGATCCTGCTGACCTCGGCTGCGGCCTCGCTCTTCATGCACCTGGCCGGCAGCCGCTGGCTGGCGCGGGCCCAGGCCTGGCGCCGTGGACGCGCGCATTGAGCCGGACCGGCAGCCCTACGATTTCTCCACCTTGCGTCCCCGACGCGTTTTCAACCCAGCCATTCACTGACGAAGGCCATCATGAAAAAAACCAAGCTGTTTTCCCTGTTCGCATCGGTGATCGGTGCCGGCCTGCTGTTCTCGGCCCAGGCCCACGCCGCTACCACGCTGACCGTCTACACCGCCCTCGAAGCCGACCAGATCAAGGCTTACCAGGCCGCGTTCCAGAAGGCCAACCCGGACATCGAGATCAAGTGGGTGCGCGACTCCACCGGCATCGTCACCGCCAAGCTGCTGGCCGAAAAAGCCAACCCGCAGGCTGACGTGATCTGGGGCCTGGCCGCCACCAGCCTGGCCCTGCTGGACAAGGAAGGCATGCTGACCCCGTACGCCCCGCAAGGCTTGTCAGCGATCGACGCCAAGTACCGCAGCGCCGCCAATCCGCCGGCCTGGGTCGGCATGGACGTGTGGGCCTCGGCCATCTGCTTCAACACCGTGGAAGCGCAAAAGCAGGGCCTGCCCAAGCCGACCTCCTGGGCCGACCTGACCAAGCCGGTCTATGCCGGCAAGATCGTCATGCCCAATCCGGCTTCCTCCGGCACCGGCTACCTGGATGTCTCGGCCTGGCTGCAGATGATGGGTGAAGAAAAAGGCTGGGCCTACATGGACGCCCTGCACAAGAACATCGGCCAGTACACCCACTCCGGCTCCAAGCCCTGCAAGCAGGCCGCCACCGGTGAATTCCCGATCGGCATCGCCTTCGAGTACCGTGCCGTCAAGACCAAGAAGGAAGGCGCACCGATCGACGTGATCCTGCCGTCTGAAGGCCTGGGCTGGGATATCGAAGCCACCGCCATCGTCAAGGGCACCAAGAACCTGGAAGCCGCCAAAAAACTGGCCGACTTCTCCGCCAGCAAGGAAGCCATGGCCCTGTATGAAAAGAACTTCGCCGTGGTCGCCATTCCTGGCGTGGCCAAGCCGGACGAGCTGCTGCCGGCCGACTATGAAAAGCGCCTGATCAAGAACGACTTCACCTGGGCCAGCACCAGCCGTGACCGCATCCTGACCGAGTGGAGCAAGCGTTACGAAAGCAAGTCGGAGAAGAAGCAGTAATTCCAGGACTTGCCCGCAATACCGCGCCGTCACGGGCCCGACACCTTCGGGCCGCACCGTGACGGCGCACGGAGAGGACCGCAGGACGCCGCCAGAGCGTCCCCGCACAAGACGCCACACGACATCTCGCAACTGACTCCGATGGAGCACTTCCCATGAACAATTCCCTCTCAGAACACGATCCGCAGCACTTCGACCTGGCCGTGGTAGGCTCGGGCATCCTTGGCCTGGCCCACGCCTATGCCGCCGTCAAGCGCGGCCTCAAGGTGGCCGTCTTCGAACGCACCGGCACGCCGCTGGGCGCGTCCGTACGCAACTTCGGCATGGGCCTGGTGACCGGCCAGCCCCCCGGCATCATGCTCGACCTGGCCCGCGAAAGCCGCGCCCTCTGGCTGCACCTGGCCGCGCGTGCCCACTTCAGCGCACGCGAAGCCGGCACCCTGCTGTTTGCCCGCAGCCAAGCCGAGCACGACGTGCTGCTGGAATTCATGACCGTGCGTGCACGCCAGTACGACTACCGCGCCTCCCTGCTCGAAGGCGACAAGCTGGACGCGCTCTACAACGGCCGTTTCCGCCATCACCGCTCGGCCCTGCACGGCACCGAAGACCTGCAGCTGTATTCGCGCGAAGCCATGCCGGCCCTGGTGGCCTACCTGCATTCGCAGGGCGTGCATTTCCGTTTCAACACGCTGGTGCATGGCACCGCCGACGGCCGCCTCTCGACCACGGCCGGAGAATTCCGCGCCGAGCGCGTGGTGGTGTGCTCGGGTCACGATTACCTGACGCTCTTTGCCGACCGTCTGCAGCCGATGAACCTGAAGCAGTGCCGCCTGCAGATGCTGCGCCTGAAGACTGAAGAAGCGGTGCCGCTGACCCATGCCGTGCTGACCGGCCTGTCCTGCACCCACTACGGCGCTTTCTCGGACCTGCCGACCGCCCGCGCAGTGCACGCGGAGATCGAGGCGAACGCCCCGCTGCTGAACAAGCACGGCATCCACCTTCTGGTCAGCCCGACCCCGTATCAGGAGCTCATCGTCGGCGATTCGCATCACTACGGTACCGATTCGCCCCCGTTCAACAGTGAGGAAATCGATGAACTGCTGATCGGCCTGGTCGAACATACCCTGGCTTCGCGCGTGCAGGTGATCGAGCGCTGGCAAGGCGTCTACGGCAGCAAGGGCCCGGGCCCGTTCTCGGCCCTGGCCATCGACGACCACACCTCGGTGGTACTGATGCATACCGGCATCGGCATGAGCGTTGGCTTGGGCCTGGGCGAACGCGTGGTCAAGGCGCTGCTGGAGGGCGACAGCCTGCCCACACCGACAGCGCAAGCAACCCCGGCCACCGCGCTGGCCTGATCCCCGCACCTGAGCGGTGACAGGGCGGTGATGCCGCCCTGTCACCGCCATCCCGCCTGCCGTCCCGCCCGGGAGGGCCTGCCGCTGATCCGCATGCCTGGCACGACGCTTCACTTGCCCGTGCTGATTCCTGACAGAAAAATCTTTTTGAGCATCCTCCCCAAAAGGCGAGCCGCGCGCTGCAGTCGCTGCGCCGCAATATCCACCACCACCCCGCAAGGCCTTGGCTGACGCGCTTTTTGCTGCTGCGTCGCAACCAGAAATCGACTTGCTGCGCTGTAAGCTTGTGTAAGTTTGGAGCAAGTCCTGCGTAAGTTTGGCGTCGCACACTCGCCGCATGGACAAGTGGGTCCTTACGCAAGCAATGCGAAGCCAATATCGCGGTTTGTGTCAGACGGGGAAGCGAGGGGTGTCGATGTTTCATGCTTTGCATGCTCTTCATGCTTTGTTCTCCGGTGCGTTCTTGCATAACGCCCCATTCGGCCATCTGTTGCATTGTTGCCCTGTTGCCCCGAGTACCTGGTTGCATTCCATGCAGTAGCACACTCATTAAAACCAAGGAGACAGACATGACCACAGCATCAGTCAATACGACTGCGCGCGGCATCACCCCGGAGGAGAAGAAAGTCATCTTCGCCTCTTCGCTAGGCACCGTTTTCGAATGGTATGACTTCTACCTGTACGGCTCGCTGGCGGCCATCATCGCCAAGCAGTTCTTTGCCGGCACCGACCCCAATACCGCGTTCATTTTCGCCCTGCTGGCCTTTGCTGCCGGTTTCATCGTGCGTCCCTTCGGCGCGCTGGTGTTCGGCCGCCTGGGTGACCTGGTCGGCCGCAAGTACACCTTCCTGGTGACCATCCTGATCATGGGGGCCTCGACCTTCATCGTCGGCGTGCTGCCCAACTACAACTCGATCGGCATCACCGCCCCGATCATCCTGATCATCCTGCGCATCCTGCAGGGTCTGGCGCTGGGCGGTGAATACGGCGGTGCTGCCACCTACGTGGCCGAGCACGCGCCCGAAGGCCGCCGCGGTGCCTTCACCGCGTGGATCCAGACCACTGCCACGATGGGCCTGTTCCTGTCGCTGCTGGTGATCCTGGGTGTGCGTACGGCCGTGGGTGAAGCCGCCTTCGCCGACTGGGGCTGGCGCATTCCCTTCCTGGTCTCCATCCTGCTGCTGGCCATCTCGGTGTGGATCCGCATGTCCATGAACGAGTCCCCGGCTTTTCTGAAGATGAAGGCCGAGGGCAAGACCTCCAAGGCCCCGCTGACCGAAGCCTTCGGCCAATGGAAGAACCTGAAGCTGGTGATCCTGGCGCTGGTCGGCCTGACCGCCGGTCAAGCCGTGGTGTGGTACACCGGCCAGTTCTATGCCCTGTTCTTCCTGACCCAGACCCTGAAGGTGGATGGCCCGACCGCCAACATCCTGATCGCCGCCGCGCTGCTGCTGGCGACGCCCTTCTTCCTGTTCTTCGGTTCGCTGTCGGACAAGATCGGTCGCAAGCCCATCATCCTGGGTGGCTGCCTGATTGCCGCCGTCACCTACTTCCCGATCTTCAACGGCCTGACCCACTTCGCCAACCCGGCGCTGGAAGCCGCACTGCAAAAGTCCCCGGTGATCGTCACCGCCGACCCGGCCAGCTGCCAGTTCCAGTTCAACCCGACCGGCACCAAGAAGTTCACCTCGTCCTGCGACATCGTCAAGGCCAAGCTGTCGGCCGCTTCGGTGAACTACCAGAACGTGGCTGGTGCACCGGGTTCGGTGGCCACCGTCAAGATCGGCGACCGCGTCATCACCTCGTATGATGCCGCCGGCCTGTCCAAGGAAGACGCCGCCGCCAAGGACAAGGAACTGTCCAAGGCCCTGGCTGACGACATCAAGGCCGCCGGTTACCCGAGCAAGGCCGATCCGGAGCAGATCAACAAGCCGATGGTCCTGCTGCTGCTGTTCATCCTGGTGATCTACGTGACCATGGTCTACGGCCCGATCGCCGCCTGCCTGGTAGAAATGTTCCCGACCCGCATCCGCTACACCTCCATGTCCATGCCTTACCACATCGGCAACGGCTGGTTCGGCGGCCTGCTGCCCACCACCTCCTTCGCACTGGTGGCCTTCAAGGGCGACATCTACTACGGCCTGTGGTATCCGATCGTGATCTCGCTGATCACCGTGGTGATCGGTCTGCTGTTCGTGAAGGAAACCGTGCGCAACAACATCCACGAGTAACACTCGCAATGAGGTGCTCGCCGCCCGGCCCCCAAGGCAGGACGGCGCAGCGCAAAGCCATACGGACCGGGCGCAATGATGATTGCGCCCGTTTTTTTCATGGGTGAGGCGTAACAGCCGCGAATGGGCGTGCTGAACGTGAACAGAATGACCAGATCATCTTCATCAAAAATCATATTTTTGATGAATTTGCAGCTATTCGATATATTTGATTGAAATGATTAAGAAAAACCGGTAAATTCACCGCTGAGAATAGGCATCCCGAGACCGCTGCGCGTGCCGTGCGCTGTCGCTGGCACACTGAGGGTTGCCACATCAATTTGCTCAGTGGGGGATCCTGAACATGAACATAGTTCTGGTGGACGACCAGATCATGATGCGCGCGGGCCTGCGTTGCCTGATCGAGAAGCTGGAAGGCCAACAAGTCATTGGCGAAGTGGAAGCCGGGCCGGTGGCCCTGCATGTGATCCAGAGCGTGGCGCCGGACGCGGTCATCATCGATATCTCCACCGACACCCGCAAGGGACTGGCCCTGCTGGCCGACATCTGCAGCAAATGCCCTGCCAGCCGCGTGGTCATCGTCGGCAACCAGCCCGATGCCGAGCTGCTGGCCGAGGTGATGCGCATGGGGGTAGCGGCCTATCTGCTCAAGCAATCCAATCCCGCTGAACTCGATATCGCCTTGCAGGCCGTCGCCCGCAACGAGTGCTACCTGACCCCGGCCGTGGCCAAGTCCATGATCAGCCACTGCCTCTACACGGGGCCCGCCCGGCAAACCCAGGCCGATCCGCTTACGCCGCGTCAGCACCAGATCCTGGCCATGATCGCCCATCGCAAGACGACCAAGGAAATCGCCTACGAACTGGACCTGAGCGAAAAGACCATCGCCGCCCACCGCGCCCAGATCATGGACCGCATCGGCGTGCGCGACGTGGTTGGGCTGGTCTTGTGGGCCGTCAAGAACAACCTGGTGGAACGGCAGACCTGAGCCCTCCTCCAGCAGCTGCTGCAGCCGTTTTTTCCTGATCTCTTCGCGCAACTTCCCGCGCCCTGTCTGTCCCCGCTCCTGCCACCCGGTACGCCAGTGCGGCGACTTTCCACCCCATCCTTTGTACGGACCAGCGCCCGCTGACCGCGGCACGCGTGCTTTCGCGCTTGCCTTGCGCAAAGCGCGGTCCTGCGCACATGGCCAAGGCGTCAACACGGCCCTAGGCAAGCGCAACCGGGCTGCTCGGTTTGCCTAGGAAATTTCCTATGTATCTCCTAGGACCAGAACCGATTCCGCCCGGCAATATTGCCGCCTACCATTTCTCCTGCAAGACCGTCCGTTTGAGCACAACTTTTTTCCAGGAGGCGCACATGGCGCTCGTCAAGACTATCCAGAACTCCAACTATGAGGGTGCAACCGACCAGCGCGCGGCCGCCTCGACTTCGCGCCAGGCCGATGCCCTGCGCAAGAAGGCCCGCACCCTGGCCAAGCAGCAGCAGGCCGCCGAGCGTATCGCCGCCGCCACCGCCGAACTCAGCGCCGGCATCTCGGAGGCCTCGGCGGCCACCGAAGAACTGAAAAGCGCCTCCGACCAGATCGCGCGCGGCGCCGAACAGGCCTCCAGCGCCGCCCAGGAGTCGCTGGCGGCCTTCCGTCAGGTCGAGCAGGCCATCGGCCGCCAGTTGCAGAATGCCGATCAAAGCCAGGCGCGCATGCTGGCCGTGCAGAACCAGGTCACCCGCACCAGCGGCGATATCGCCACCCTGGTCACCAACGTGGGCATCGCCGCCCAGCGCCAGTCCAGCTCGGTGACCATGGTGGCCGAACTGGAAAAGCAGGCCGCCAACATCGGCGACATCGTCAAGGCCGTGGCCCGCATCGCCGACCAGACCAACCTGCTGGCCCTGAACGCGGCCATCGAAGCGGCCCGCGCCGGACAGCATGGCAAGGGCTTTGCGGTGGTGGCCGACGAGGTGCGCACCCTGGCCGAGACCTCGGAAAAAAGCGCCAAGCAGATCCAGGAGCTGGTCGGCCAGATCCAGCGTGAAGTCAAGGCCGTGGTCGAAGGCATCGGCGCGGCCGCCACCACTGTCTTGGGCGAGGTCGAAAGCGGCAAGATGATCAGCGCCCAGCTGGAGAACATCCGCCGCGATGCCCAGGTGATCGTCGCCGGCGTGCAAGAGATTGCCGTAGGCGCCCAGCAGTCGGTCGCCGCGACCAAGCAGGCGCTTGATGGCGCCCAGGAAATCGCCGCTGCCGCCGAAGAACAATCGGCCGCTGCCGTCGAATCCGCCAAGACCGTGGCCGAGCAAGGCCAGGCATTGTCGGAAGCAGAAACCACCTCGCAAGCGCTCTCGGAACTGTCCGAAGACCTCAAGAACTCCACCGATGTGGCCAAGAGTGCCGAAGAAGTCGCCGCCAGTGCCGAAGAACTCTCGGCGGCCGTACAGGAAATCAGCCGCGCCAGCGCCCAGATCATGTCGGCCATCGAACAGATCCGCAAAGGTACGCAGGTGCAATCAGTGGCCACCGAAGAATCGGCCACGGCCATCGAACAGATCTCACGCGGCCTGCAGGTGGCACAAGCACGGGCCGGCACCAGCGGCGAACGCGCCACCGCGATCCGGACGCTGCTGGGCGAGAACAAGAAGGCCGTCGATTCGCTCATCGCCGGCATCGCCAATTCGGTCGACGCCTCACGCGCCTCGATCCGCCAGATCAAGGACCTGGCTCTGGTTTCGCGCCGCATCGACAAGATCGTCGATGCCATCACCACGGTCTCCATCCAGACCAACATGCTGGCCGTGAACGGCTCCATCGAAGCGGCCCGCGCCGGCGAGTTCGGCAAGGGCTTCGTGGTGGTCGCGACAGACATCCGCAACCTGGCCCACGACTCGGCCGGCAATGCCGACAACATCAAGGACCTGGTCAAGGCAGTGCAGGACCAGATCGCCGTGGTCGAACGCGACCTGGAAGAAATTGCCGACGCTGCCATCGGCGAAGCCGAAAAAGCCAAGGCCATCACCAGCGCCCTGGTCAGCATCGAAAGCGATGTGGCCGCCGTGGAGCAAGGCACGCAGGAAATCCTGTCGGCCGCCAGCGAGGTGGCTGCGGCCATCGTGCAGGTGCGCACCGGCACCGAGCAGATTGCCGCCGCCGCCCAGGAAGCCGACCGTGCCGCCACCGAAGCCGCTGCCGCCGCGCGCCAGCAGTCCCAAGGGGCCGAGCAACTGGCCGCCGCCGTCGAGGAAGTGGCCTCGCTGGCCGATGAGCTGCAAAGCACCTGACTCGCTGCTCCAGTGAACCCGTGGACCCGAGAAAGGCACACACAACATGAATGACGCATCCCTCATCGAGCGCGAGGTGGCCCCGGCCGCCATCGCGCCCGCACCCGGCGCAGCGACGCCGCCGGCCTACGCCGGCACAGCCGACGACGACCTGCCCCCGCCAGCCGCCGGCGACACCGAACTGCGCCAGTTCGTCACCTTCACGGTAGGCGACGAGGTGTTTGGCGTGGACATGGCGCCGGTACAGGAAATCATCCGCGTGCCGGAAGTGGTGCATGTGCCGCTGGCCCCGCAGGCCCTCCTGGGCCTGGCCAACCTGCGTGGCAAGGTGCTGCCCATCGTCAGCCTGAGCCGCATCTTCGGGCTGCCGGACCGGCCGGCCGACGATGCCAGCCGTGCCGTGGTGATCGACCTTGGCCAGCCGCTGGGTTTCGTGGTGGATCACGTGGCCAGCGTGGTCGGCGTGGACCTGCGCCAGATCGAAGACGTGGCCTGCATCGCCTCCTCGGTGCGCACCGAGTTGCTGTCCGGCCTGATCAAGGACGTCGGCGGCCACCCCATGATCATGGTGCTGGATTTTACCCGCCTGGTGGCGGCCGAATTTGCCGAAGCCGCTACCGGCACGCGCGCCGGCCAGGCCGCCATGGATGGCGGTAGCGCCGAGGAAGTGCAGGCTCAGGGTGGCGACGAACTGCAACTGGTCAGCTTCATGGTGGCCGGCCAGGAATATGCGGTAGCCATCGAAGACGTGCAGGAAATCGTGCAGATGCCGCAGACCATCGTGCAAGTGCCGCATGCGGAGCCGCACGTGCTGGGCATCATGACCCTGCGCAACCGGCTCTTGCCACTGGTATCGCTGCGCCACATGTTCGGCCTGCCGCCGCGGCAGCAGGACCACAGCAGCCGCATCGCCGTGGTCGCGCCGGCGGCCGGGGAATCGGCAGGCGCCGTGGGAGTGGTCATCGATACCGTCAACGAAGTGCTGCGGGTGGCGCTGAACACCGTGGAAGCGGTTCCCACGCTGCTGGCGCGCGACCAGGGGATGGCTGACATCGCCCGCATCTGCCGGCTGGACAACGGAAAGCGGCTGGTGTCGGTGATCGATGCCGTGAGCCTGCTGCGCCAACCGGCCATCGAAACCCTGCTGGAGGACAACGAGATGAACCAGGACAAGCAGCCCGAGACCCGCAGCGACGATGAGGAGCAGGTCGTGGTGTTCCGCTTCGGCGAGGAGGAATTCGGCGTGCCCATCGACAGTGTGCAGGAGATCGTGCGCGTGCCGGAGCAACTCACCCACGTACCGCGCGCCCCGACATTTGTGGAAGGCGTCATCAATCTGCGCGGCGCCGTACTGCCGGTGATCGACCTGCGCATGCGGCTGGGCCTGCCGCGGCTGGAGCGCAGTGATCGCCAGCGCATCATGGTGTTCCTGATCGACCAGGTGTGCACCGGCTTCATCGTCGATTCGGTGGCCGAGGTCCTCAAAATTGAACGCCGCGCCATCGGGCCCGCGCCTTCGCTGTCGAGCCAGCAGGTGCGCCTGCTCTCGCGCATGGCCAACATCGAGAAACAGAAACGCATGATCCAGCTGGTGGAACCCCGCTACCTGGTGGAAGGCGAAGAGCTGGCCCTGCTGGCCGGCATGGGACAAGCCGCGTAAGCCTACGCACGAGAAAGGACAGGAGAGAGAAGGATGAAGCTGCTCATCGTCGATGATTCAGCCCTCATGCGCAAGCAGCTGGGCGAGCTCTTCGAGCAGGCCGGTGGCTTTGCGGTGGCCTTTGCTCGCAATGGCCGCGAAGCCGTCAGCATGAACCTGGAATTCGCGCCCGATGTCGTCACCCTCGACATCAACATGCCCGAACTCGATGGTCTCTCAGCGCTGGCGGAAATGATGCTGCAACGTCCGGTGCCGGTGATCATGCTCTCCTCCCTGACTGCCCAGGGGGCGCTGGCGACCTTCGAAGCCCTGGCCCTGGGGGCGGTGGATTACGTGGCCAAGCCGGGCGGCACCATCAGCCTGGGCATCGATGTGCTTCGCACCGAACTGGTGGCCAAAGTACGGGGCGCTGCCAAGGCCAAGGTGCGCGGGCCCGACGCAGTGCCGCCGGTCCCTTCGCCGCGCAGCGCAGCCCGTACCCGCACCATTGCACGGCCGGCCGATCCTGTCGGATCAGCGGCAGTGGCACCAGCCCCCTCCACGCCGCTGGATGCCCGCCAGCCAGGAGTGGTGGTCATCGGAGTCTCTACCGGCGGCCCGCGCACGCTGGAGCGCATCCTGCCGCAGTTGCCGGCGCACTTCCCCTGGCCGGTGGTGGTGGCGCAGCACATGCCAACCAGTTTTACTGCGCCCTTCGCCGAGCGCTTGGGCCGTCTGTGCGCCCTGCGCGTGGTCGAGGCGGCGCAGCCCATGCCTCTGGAAGCGGGCACGGTCTATGTCTGCAAGGGCGGTGCCGACAGCATCTTCACCACGCGCAACGGCAGACCCACGCTGGTCAGCCGCCCGCCGGACGCGACCCAGCTGTGGCATCCCTCGGTCCAGTTGCTGGGGGCCAGCGCCCTGCAGCTGTATCCGCCCCAGGCCATCGTGGGCGTCATGCTCACCGGCATGGGCAGCGATGGGGCCGAGGCCTATACCGAGATCCGGCAAGCCGGCGGACGCACCATCGCCGAAAGCGAACAATCCGCCGTGGTCTTCGGCATGCCGGCTGAACTGATCCGCCGTGGCGGCGCCAGCAGCGTACTGCCGGCCGACCGGATTGCGGGCCAGCTGATCCAGTGGCTGTGCCCCTTCACCCAACACGACTCACACTGACACGGAATCCATCATGCCCTTGAACAAGTCCACAGGAATGTCCAGCGCCAGTATCCCGGAAGTGGCCCGCGCCACGGCCCTGGCCAGCCTGCAGGCGGCGGACCCGGCGCTGCGCCGCAGTGCGGCCCAGACCCTGGCCGGACAGCCGGAGGCGGTACCGGTCATCCTCGATGCCCTGGAACGCGAATCGAGCCTGGCCGTGCGCACGGCCCTGCTCGATTCCCTGGCGGCCACGCCCGGCGATGAGGCCGTGCAAGCCCTGGCCGGCTGCCTGCGCAGCGAGGACGCGTGGCTGCGCAACGCCGCCATCGACCTCCTGCGCGGCATGCCCGAGCAGGTGGCTCCCGTGATTGCGCACATGCTCATTGATCCGGAAAACGATATCCGCATCCTGGCCGTGGGCATCCTCGACACGCTGCGCCATGCGCGAGTGGAAGACTGGCTGCTGCAACTGATCGATGCCGAGACCGATGTCAACGTCTGCGGTGCCGCGCTGGAAGTGCTGACCACCATCGGCACGCCGGCAGCCATCGGTCCGGTGACCACGCTCATGCGCCGCTTTGCCGACGAGCCCTACATCACGTTTGCCGGGCGCCTGCTGCTGAATCGGCTTGGACGGGGCGCGTAATGAACGTTTCTGCAGAAGCCCCCACCCGCAGCATCAGCGCCGAAGACTTCGAGCGCTTCCGTGAATATTTTTACCGCCGCAGCGGCATCCACTTCGAATCGACCAAACGCTATTTCGTCGACAAGCGCCTCATCGACCGCATACAGGCCGCCGGCTGTGCCGACTTCCGCGAGTACTTCTCGCTGCTGCGCTTCGAGACCTCGGGCCGCGAATGGCAGCGGCTGGTCAACGAGATGACGGTCAACGAGACCTACTTCATGCGCGAGCACTACCAGTTCGACTGCATGGTGCAGTCGATGCTGCCCGAGCTGGTGGCGCGCAAGCCGCGCGGCGAACCGATGCGCATCTGGATCATGCCGTCGTCTTCCGGCGAGGAAGCCTACACGGTGGCCATGTACCTGCTGGAACGCTGGCCGGAACTGGCACGCTGGGATGTGGAGATCGTCTCCTCGGATATCGACACCCGCATCCTGGCCCAGGCCGAGGCTGGCCTCTATTCGCCGCGTGCCGTGCACCAGTTGCCGGCCGCCTGGCTGCAGAAGTATTTCACCCGCGAGGGGGAAAACTGGCGCATCAACCGCAGCCTGCGCGAGGTCGTGGCCTTTACCCGCGTGAACCTGAACGAACGTGCCGAAGTGGCAGCCTACCGCAACTACGACCTGGTGTTCTGCCGCAACCTGCTGATCTACTTCGACGACGCCTCGCGCCGCCGTGCCGCTGAAGCCTTCTATGACGTATTACGCCCGGGCGGTTTCATCTGCCTGGGCCACTCGGAGTCGATGAGCCGCATCTCATCGCTGTTTGCGATCCGCAAGTTTGCACAAGCGATCGTCTACCAGAAGCCATTGGAGCAAGCATGAAACATATCCTCATCGTGGACGATGCTGCCACCGTCCGTCTGTATGAACGGGCCATCTTCGAGGACGCCGGCTATACCGTCCGCGAAGCCAGCAACGGGTTGGAGGCGCTGGAGACGGCGCTGGCCGCCTGTGCCGAAGGCCAGCAGCCCTTCGACCTGTACGTGGTCGACGTCAACATGCCGCAAATGGATGGCTACTCTTTCCTGCGCGCCCTGCGCCAGCACGACATCCCCCAGGCACCGGCCATCATGGTCAGCACCGAAGCCCAGGAATGCGATCGCCGCAAGGCCTTCGAGGCCGGTGCCAATCTCTACATCGTCAAGCCGGCGCGCCCCGTGCCGCTGCTGCGCAACGTCAAACTGATGCTGGGAGAAACGCAATGACGACCGCCTTCTCTCCCCTGCTGCTGCAATTCATGCAGGAGTCGCGCGACGGCCTGCAGGAGATCGCCAGCCGCCTGCTGGCCCTGGAACGCCAGCCGGCCGATCCCGAATTGATGGAGTCCCTGTTCCGCGTGGTGCATACGCTCAAGGGCAACTGCGGGCTGTTCGAGTTTCCCGAGATGTTCCGGGTGCTGCATGCGGCCGAAGACTTGATGAGTGCGGTACGCGACGGCCAGGTCGCCTATGACCGCGAGATGGCCGACCTGCTGCTGGAAGCCATGGACTTCGTGGCACGCCAGTTCGACGACATCGAACTGGCCGGCCAGCCGGACCCGGTCCAGGCTGCCCCGTGCGCAGAACTGGTGGCCCGCCTGCGCCAGCGCTGCGGGATGCAGCTGGCCCAGGGCGGTGGCGATGCCCACCAAGCGAGCCAGCGCGCGGCTGAAGAGGCCGCCCGCAGCCGCATGGCCGAGGCCCTGGGCCGGGTGCCGGCCAGCCTGCGGATGGCGTGGGCGGATGCAGCCCGCAATGGCGAGACCTTGCTGTGGGTGGAATACACGCCGGAACCGGAATGCTTCTTCAAGGGCGAGGATCCGCTGCGCCTGGCCGCGCAGATGCCGGGCGTGCTGTGGCGCCGCGTGTTGCCCGGCAGCGCCTGGCCTGCCCTGGCCGAGCTGGATGCCTATCGTGCCAACCTGGTATTCCAGGCAGTAACGACCGCCGACCGCAGCCTGCTGGATGATCATTTCCGCTACGTGCCGGGCCAGTTCTGGATCACCGCCCTGCCGGCAGCGGCCATCGAAGTCAAGGACCAGACCCGGGCCAACGATGCGCTGATGATCGTGCAAACCCAGAATGATGCACTGTGGGCACTCGAAGGCGCGCCCTGGGTCCCGGGCCATCTGAAGGCCGCCGTCACGACCATCGCCAATTGCATGCGCGCCATCGGACGCCTGGATGTCTTGCCGGCACTGGAAGCCTGCGCCGAGGAAGCCCTTGCGCTGTCGAGCGTGGCGCCGGTGGTGGCCTGGATCGAGCAGCATGCGCAAGTGCAGTCGGTGGCCGAGATGAGCGCAGACGCTGATGTACAAGAAGAAATGATCGCGGCAGAAATCGCCGCACCGGCCGCGGTGGCGGCGGCCGCCGCCCCGGCGACGGCGGCAATCGCCCCCGCAACTCCCGAGGGAGAGGCTCCCGTCAATTTCGGACGCCGTGCCGAGGACAGCAATGGCGCGCGGGTCCTGAAGGTGGAACAGGAAAAAGTGGACCGCCTCATGAACCTGATCGGCGAGATGGTGGTGGCCCGCAACGGCCTGCCCTACCTGGCCTCCCGTGCCGAGAACCAGTACGGCGAGCGCGAGCTGGGCCGCGATATCCGGGCCCAGCATGCGGTCATCAACCGCATCGTCGAGGAGATGCAGGATGCCATCATGCAGGTGCGCATGATGCCGGTGTCCTTCGTGTTCCAGCGCTTCCCGCGCCTGGTGCGCGACATCGCGCGCAAGCTGGGCAAGGAGGTGCAACTGCTGCTCGAAGGCGAGACCACCGAGGCCGACAAAAACGTCATCGAGGCCTTGGCCGACCCCTTGGTTCACCTGGTGCGCAATGCGCTGGACCACGGCATGGAAACGCCCGAAGAACGCCGCGCCGCCGGCAAGCCGGCCACCGGCAAGCTGGTCATGAGCGCACGCCAGGAAGCCGATTGCGTGGTCATCGAGATCGCCGACGACGGGCGCGGCATCGACCCCGCCGTGATCCGCCGCAAGGCCTATGCGCGCGGCCTGGTGGATGAAGCGGCACTGGAACGGATGAGCGACCGCGAGGCCGTGAACCTGGTGTTCCTGCCCGGCTTCTCCACGGCCGAGGCCGTCACCGATCTCTCCGGGCGCGGCGTGGGCATGGACGCGGTGCGCACCGCCATCGAACGCCTGCACGGCAGCGTGCAGCTGGAGAGCCAGGCCGGCCAGGGCACCCGCCTGCAACTGTCGTTGCCGCTGTCGATGGCGGTGACCAACGTGATGATCGTGCAGTCCGGCGGCGTGCAGTACGGCCTGCCGATGGAAGCGGTGGTGGAAACGGTGCGCGTCCCGGCCGCCGACGTACACCGCATCAAGCAGCACAATGCCGCCGTCCTGCGCGGGCGCATCGTGCCGCTGCTTGAACTGAACAGCCTGCTCGGACTGGACACCCCGCAGCGCTGCAACGAGCACGACGAATGGGCGACCCTGATCCTGCGCGTGCACGGGCAGTACCTGGGATTGGTGATCGATGACTTCCGGGAGGTGGTGGAAGTGATCCTCAAGCCGCTCTCGGGCGTGCTCGCCGGCCTCACGGCCTATGCCGGATCGGCCCTGCTGGGCGACGGCTCGGTACTGATGGTCATCAACCCCAAGGAGCTGCTGAAATGACGATCGAATTCAAGGACGACACCCTGCACTGTGCGGGCGTACTGGCCGTGGAGGATGCCGAGGCCCTGCTGGCCCTGGTGGCCGGCCATCCGGCGGCCCCGGTGGACCTCTCCGCCTGCGAGCATGTACATACGGCCTGCCTGCAGGTCTTGATGGCAAGTGCAGCCAGCATCAGCGCCTGGCCGGGCGCGCCGGAACTCAGCGAATGGCTGCGCGCGGCCTTGCCGCAGCACTGAGGCCGCCTGCGCCGCCAACAACCCGGACAAACCAGACAAGCCAGACAAGCAGCATCAACCAGCAAGGAGTACCCAAATGAGCAAGACCATCCTGGTAGTGGACGATTCAGGCACCATGATCCTGAGCCTGAAAAACAATCTCGAAATTTCCGGCTTCAAGGTCATCACGGCCAACGACGGTGCGGCCGCCCTGGCCCGCCTGGGCCAGGCGCCCAAGCCGGATCTCATCATCACCGACATCAACATGCCCAACATGGGCGGCATCGAATTCATCGGCAAGGCGCGCGCCCTGCCGGGTTTCCGCTTCACGCCCATCCTGGTGCTCAGTACCGAGAGCCAGCAGGCCAAGCGCGATGAAGCCCGCAGTGCCGGGGCCAGCGGATGGATGGTCAAGCCGGTGCCGGGCGCCGAGCTGCTCAAGATCGTCAAACAGGTGCTGCCGGGAGCCTGACATGGGAATCATCCACGCCCTGCGCACCCGGGTACGCGCCCAGCCGCACATGCCGGTGGAACCGGGACCGACCTGCCAGGCTGCCCTGGTGGCCAGCATGCAACTCGACGAAGAAATCGCCGTGCGCCTCAAGGGTGCGGTGGAGCAGACCGAGAATTCCTCGCTGGCCATCATGAGCGAAGCGCGCGCCCTGTGCGACCGCTCTGCGCAACTGCTGGAGCGCATGCAGCGTGCCAGCCAGGAAAACGAGCGCGTACGCGACGAGATGCTGGAGACGGTCGATGCTTTGGTCGCCATGACGGAATTCCTCAAGAGCCTGCCGGAACGCATGCGCCGCGACGTCGAGAGCATCGGCCGTATTGCCGTGGAGATCGACAATCTCTCGGACCTGGCGCAGAGCGTCCAAGGCATCAGTACGCAGTCGCACCTGTTGTCGATCAACACGGCCATCGAGGCCAGCCGTGCCGGCCCGCAAGGCGCGGCTTTCAAGGTGATCGCCTCGGAGGTACGCAACCTGGCAGCCAATTCGCATACCGCAGCGGCGCGGATTCGCACTACCTTGTCGGAAGTGCGCAAGACCTTGCACGACGAACTGGGCGGCAATACAGCCCAGTCGGCGGCCGACCTCGATCGCATCGCCGCCACCGCCGAGGCCGTGGGCAGGCTGCGTAGCAGCTTCGAGCACGTGCGCGATACCAGTGACCAGCAATACGCGCAGATGATGGCGCATGGCGAGGAACTGGTCGCGACCACCGGCAACATGCTGGGCCATCTGCAGTTCCAGGACGTAGTGCGGCAATGCGTGGAGCGCGTCCAGTACGCCGTGGACCGGCGCAATGCGGCCTTGGCCCAAATGGCGGGCGAGACCACGGTGATCCTGCCCGCGCATGAGGCGGCCACGGTGATCGCGCAGGTGGTCATCGATTACGTGGAACAGGAGCACCGCCACCTGGTGCGCGAGCCGGACTTGCCGGCCATGGAATTGTTCTAGGAAGCCTGTGGTTTGCGGCCGCGCCGCGCGGGGGTTGCGCTTTCAGCGCGCGCCTTGGCCTGGATCAGGTCCAGCAATCCTTGTGCGGCGATGGACAGGCTGCGCTCCTTGGGCGTGACGATCAGCAGCGGCCGCACCAGCTCGGGCGCGTCCACCGGAATGGCCACCAGATTGGGCAGGCGGAACTGGAACAGCGTCAGCTCCGGCACCACGCTCACGCCCAAGCCGCTTTCGATCAGGGCCGCCAGGGTGGCCAGGTGTTCGACCTCCAGCCCGGTGTGGATCACCGCGCCCGGCCGCAGCACGGCATCCAGATGCTGGCGCACGCTGGTGGAGCGCGCCAGGTGGATCATTTCGCACCCGGCCAGTTGGGCCACCTTGATGCGGCGCTTGCCGGCCAGCGCATGGTCCTTGCGGCAGACCAGGTAGAACGGATCGGCGCACAGGGGCTGCGTGGTGAACTCCAGCAGATTGGGGCCCGGCGCGGTGAGGGCGATATCGGCCTTGCCCTGGCGCAGAAGGTCCAGGCATTGATCCGATATGGCATCAAACAGCTCCACCGCCACGCCCGGATGACGTTGCCGGTAAGCCGCCAGCACCGGCGGCAGCCACCCCGCCGCCAGCGATGGCAAGGCCGCGATGGCCACCCTGCCCTTGCGCCGTGCGACGTAATCGTTCATGTCCGCCAGCGCCGCCTCCATGTCCGCCACCAGCTGGCGCGCCACTTCGACAAAGACTTCACCTTCGGGCGTGAGGCTCACGTTGCGGGTATCGCGCTCGAACAGGCGCGCGCCGGTCGCGGTTTCCAGCTTCTGGATCATGGCGCTGAAGGCGGACTGCGACACATGGCAGCGCTCGGCTGCATGGCCGAAATGACGGCAGTCGGCCAAGGCCAGGAAGGCGTGCAGCAGGCGCGTGGAGAGGTTGGCGTGCATGGTGGAAAACGGGATTAGATTATGCTGGAAAGCAGGTCAATCAATCGAAAAAAGCGACTTTACAACAAAATCGGCCGCCACCTACACTCGCCCTGCTCACATCCGCGCACCCTGTACGGAATCATGTACAGAAGCTGAAGCACAAAAAAGAACGAACCGGTACCGGATGTGCTGACACGACAAGAACATCACATCAAAAAAACCGGAGACACGCATGTTGGCCCTGCTCGGCTTTGTCACGATCGTATCCTTGTTCATGGCCATCCTCACCAAGAGGATGTCGCCCCTGGTGGCGCTGATCGCCATTCCCATCATTGCCGCGCTGGTCGGTGGCTTCGGCTTGCAGACCTCCAAGTTCATCGTCCAGGGCGTAACCGCCATTGCGCCGGTGGCCGGCATGTTCGTCTTTGCGATCCTGTTCTTCGGCATCGTCACCGATGCCGGCATGCTGGACCCGATCATCAGCCGCATCCTCAAGACCGTGGGCAGCCGCCCTACCCGCATCGTGCCGGGCACGGCGCTGCTGGCGCTGCTGATCCACCTGGATGGCTCGGGTGCGGTGACTTTCCTCATCACCATCCCCGCCATGCTGCCGCTGTACACGCGGCTGGGCATCGACAAGCGCATCCTGGCCTGCGTGGCCTCGATGGCGGCAGGCGTGAATTTCCTGCCGTGGACCGGGCCAATGATCCGCGCCTCGGCGGCGCTGCACATCCCGGTCTCGGACATCTTCACTCCGCTGGTGCCGGTGCAACTGGTGGGGCTGGCGTTCGTGTTCATCGCCTCGTATCTGCTGGGCCTGAAGGAAGAGCGCCGGCTCGGGCTGGGCAAGGGATCGAGCGTCGATTTCGTGCAGCAGCATGAACTGAGCGAGGCGCAACTGAAGATCCGTCGCCCGCAGAATTTCTGGGCCAACATCGTGCTGACGGTCTTCGTGCTGGGCGTGATGATCAGCGGCAAGGTCGATCCGGTGGTGATGTTCATGATCGGCGTGGTGCTGGCGCTGATGATCAACTATCGCGACGTGGCCATGCAGCGCGAGCGCATCGACGCCCACGCCAAGGCGGCCCTGCTGATGGCCAGCATCCTGTTTGCGGCCGGCGTGTTCACCGGCATCATGACCAAGTCAGGCATGCTCTCGGCCATGGCCAAGACCGCGGTCGGCTTCGTGCCGCCCGAGATGGCCGGGCATATCCCGGTGGTGCTGGGCGTGCTGTCGATGCCGCTGTCGCTGCTGTTCGATCCGGATTCCTTCTACTTCGGCGTGCTGCCGGTGATCGCCGAGGTCAGCCACATGCTGGGCGTACCGACCATCCAGGTGGCCCAGGCAGCGCTGTTGGGCCAGATGACGACCGGTTTCCCGGTCAGCCCGCTCACGCCCGCGACCTTCCTGGTGTGCGGCCTGGCCGGGATCGAACTGGCGGACCACCAGAAATACACCATTCCCTTCCTCTTCGGTGCCTCCGTGGTGATGACCATCGCCTGCGTAGTACTGGGGCTGTTCCCGCTGTTCTGAGCGCGGGCCACTGGAAGTGCAACACCCTGTTTTGGAGAAGCGCATGACCCAAGATCCACAACGCACCGTGCGCATCGGCGCCGGTGCCGGCTATTCAGGCGACCGCATCGAGCCGGCCGCCGAACTGGCCGAACACGGCCAGCTGGATTACCTGATCTTCGAATGCCTGGCCGAGCGCACCATCGCCATCGGCCAGCAAGCGCGGCTGGCAGACCCGAGCAAGGGTTACGACCCGCTGCTGGCCGAACGCATGCATGCTGTGCTCAAGACCTGTGCCACCCAAGGCATCCGCCTCATCACCAATATGGGCGCGGCCAATCCGCTGGCGGCGGCGCAACGCGTGCGCGAGATCGCGCGTGAACTGGGACTGAGCGGACTGAAGGTAGCAGCCGTGGCAGGAGACGACGTGCTGGAAGCCGTGCAGCAGGACGAATGGCGCATCGAGGACAATGGCCAGCCGGTCGCTTCCCTCGGTAGCCGCCTCATCTCGGCCAATGCCTATCTGGGCATCGCCCCCATCGTCGAAGCCCTGCAGGCCGGTGCCCAGGTCATCATCACCGGCCGCGTGGCCGATCCCGCGCTGGTATTGGCACCGCTGGTACACGAATTCGACTGGGTCGCCGATGACTGGGACAAGCTCGGCCAGGGCACCCTCATCGGCCACCTGCTGGAGTGCGCCGGACAGATTACCGGTGGCTATTTTGCTGATCCCGGCAAGAAGGACGTGGCCGGACTGGCGCGGCTGGGGTTTCCGATTGGTGAAGTGAAGGCTGATGGCAGTGCCGTCATCACCAAGGTGGCAGGGTCCGGAGGACAAGTCACGGCCCGCACCTGCAAGGAGCAATTGCTCTATGAGATCCATGATCCGAGCGCCTACTTCACGCCGGATGTGATTGCCGATTTCTCGCAAGTCCGCATCGAAGAAGTCGGGCCGGACCGCGTCGCCGTCACCGGCGGCCGTGGCCGTGCGCGACCGCAGACGCTCAAGACCACGCTGGGCTACCGCGACAGTTTCATTGGCGAAGGCCAGATCTCGTATGCCGGGCCGGGCGCGCAAGCGCGTGCGCAACTGGCCGGCGAGATCGTGCGCGAGCGGCTGGCGCTCACGGGTGTACAGACTGAAGAACTGCGCGTGGACCTGATCGGCATCAATGCCATTGCCGGTGAACAGATGTCGGCGCATGCGCCCGAGCCGCACGAAGTCCGCCTGCGCGTGACGGGACGAACGGCCAGCATGAAAGAGGCGGTCCGCATCGGCAACGAAGTCGAGACGCTTTATACCAACGGCCCGGCCGGTGGCGGCGGCGCCACCAAGTCGGCCCGCGAAGTCATCGCCGTGCTGTCGCTGCTGCTGCCGCGCACGCTGGTGCATCCATCCGTTTTCATCGAGGAAGCCTGAGATGCTGCTCAGAGAAATTGCTCATTCGCGCGCCGGAGACAAAGGCGACATATCGAATATCTCCGTAATCGCCTATCGGCAGGAGGACTATGCGCTGCTGGAGCGCACCCTGACGGCCGAGCGGGTGCGTGCGCATTTTGCCGGCGTGGTCCATGGGGAAGTGGTGCGCCACGCGCTGCCGCATCTGGGGGCACTCAACTTCGTGATGCAACGCGCGCTGGGCGGAGGGGTTACCCGGTCACTGGCGCTGGATGCGCATGGGAAGGCGTTGTCGGGGGTGATGCTGGACTTGGAGCTGGACTACTGACCAAGTCGCCCTTGCAGGCGGTGTCAAAGGCTCGCAGCCTCCATGAATACGGGTGCGATCATTCGAACCGGATCGGCTCGGCAGGACTGCGATCAAGAAGGTCCTCCAGCGCGCTCACATCCTCATTGATGAGGCCATGCTCTCGATTCATCTGGCAGAGCGCGTCGCCCATTCGCAGATGACCGCCAGGCTCCGCCACACCGTTCACTAATTCAGGGACCTCTGCTTCAGGGCTGTATGGCTGCAGGGCAGCGCGCAAGCTAGGCGCCAAAGATTTGCTCGAAAGAAATGGCGGTTGATCTGTCTTGGACATGGATGTTCGCTTTTATGTTGAGATCGCCGAATTTGGCGCAACAATTCAAACTCGTCCAGCGCCAAAGTCCCGTCTCGTAGGAAACGTGCTCGGTTGCGCTCATTCACTGCAAAAACGCGAGAAAAGACCGACGTTATTCGATCCGCGTCGGTACCGTAGTCAAAATTCATTTCCCAAAGGAAAAATAAGCAATTTTTCGCCGATACTTCTTGTCAGAACTAGGCATATTGCGACTGTCCAAACCCTGCAAGATTTGGTATCGTCCGCCCGTGATTGATTCTCGCACTGCATCAGCGCCCCCCGCTGACACACTCCCCCCGATATGAAAAAACCAATCCGAATCGGCACTCCTCTGTCTCCTTCCGCCACCAAAGTCATGCTGCTGGGCTCCGGCGAACTCGGCAAGGAAGTCATCATCGCCCTGCAACGCTTGGGCGTGGAAGTCATTGCCGTTGACCGTTATGAGAACGCCCCTGGCCAGCAGGTCGCCCATCGCGCTCACGTGATCAACATGACCGACGGTGCCGCCCTTGCCGCACTGATCGAGCAGGAGCAGCCCGACCTGATCGTGCCCGAAATCGAGGCCATTGCCACCGAGACCCTGGTCAAGCTGGAAGAAGTCGGCCGTGCCCGCGTGATCCCGACCGCGCGCGCTGCCTGGCTGACCATGAACCGCGAAGGCATCCGCCGCCTGGCCGGTGAAACCCTGGGCCTGGCAACCTCGCCCTACCGCTTTGCCGACAGCCTGGACGAACTCAAGGCGGCCATTGACCAGATCGGCTTCCCCTGCGTGATCAAGCCGGTCATGTCGTCTTCCGGCAAGGGCCAGTCCAAGATCGACGGCCCCGATGAAATCGAAGCCGCCTGGAACTACGCCGCCGCCGGTGGCCGCGTCGACTCCGGCCGCGTGATCGTCGAAGGCTTCATCGACTTCGACTATGAAATCACCCTGCTGACGGTGCGCTCGCTCAACGAAAACGGCGACACCATCACCAGCTTCTGCGACCCCATCGGCCACGTCCAGGTCAAGGGCGACTACGTCGAGTCGTGGCAGCCGCACCCCATGCCCAACGCCGCGCTGGAAAAGGCCCGCGACATCGCCCGCAAGGTCACCGAGAACCTCGGCGGCTTGGGTCTGTTCGGCGTGGAACTGTTCGTCAAGGGCGACATGGTCTGGTTCTCCGAAGTCAGCCCGCGTCCGCATGACACCGGCATGGTCACCATGGTCAGCCAGGTGCAGAGCGAATTCGAACTGCATGCCAAGGCCATCCTCGGCCTGCCGGTCAATACCGCCCTCAGGAGCCCCGGTGCCTCCGCCGTGATCTACGGCCAGCATGACGCCCGGGGCATCGCCTTCGATGGCGTGGCTGAAGCGCTGCGCATCCCGGGTGCCGACATTCGCCTGTTCGGCAAGCCGGAATCCTTCGCCCGCCGCCGCATGGGCGTGGCGCTGGCTTCCGGTGACAGCGTCGAAACCGCACGTATCCGCGCCAAGCAGGCTGCGGCCAAGGTCAAACCGGTCATTCCGCAGTGATCTTGCGCTCAGTCGCATGACGTGAACGGGCCCCGACGAAAATCGGCGCCCGTTTTGTTTTATGCGGGCAAATACCTCGCCGGGGAGCCAGAAACGATATAAACGATATGCCCGCGGCATGCCGCTATAATCACCGTCTCCCTCCACAACAGCAGCTTTGCTCACGATCATGAAGTGTGATGTCGCCATCCTCGGCAGCGGTCTGGCCGGTCTTTCCGTGGCCCTCCATCTGGCAGAGAAGTACCAGGTGGTGGTCGTTTCCAAGGGCGAGCTGCTGGACGGGGCCAGCAACTGGGCACAAGGCGGCATTGCTGCCGTGCTCGATTCGGGCGACAGCCACGCCCAGCATATCGACGATACGCTGGTGGCCGGTGCCGGCCTGTGCGATGAAAGTGCCACCCGCTACATCGTCGAACACGGCCGCGAGGCCATCGAATGGCTGATCGCGCAGGGCGTGCCCTTCACCCGCGACGACAGCGCCGAGCTGGGCTATCACCTCACCCGCGAAGGTGGCCACAGCCAGCGCCGCATCATCCACGCCGCTGATGCCACCGGCCACGCCGTCCAGGTGACGCTGGAGCAGCGCGTGCGGGCCCACCCCAACATCACGCTGCTGGAGCATCACTGCGCCATCGACCTGATCCATGCGCGCAAGCTCGATCCCAAGGCCGAACCGCGCTGCCTGGGCGTGCATGTCCAGGACACCGCCAGCGGCCGCGTGCTGGCCATTGCGGCCGGCCGCACGGTGCTGGCCACGGGCGGGGCCGGCAAGGTGTATCTCTACACTTCCAATCCCGATTCAGCCACCGGCGACGGCATCGCCATGGCCTGGCGCGCCGGCTGCCGGGTGGCCAACATGGAATTCATCCAGTTCCATCCGACTTGCCTGTATCACCCTTACGCAAAATCCTTCCTCATCAGCGAGGCCTTGCGCGGCGAAGGGGCCTTGCTCAAGCTGCCGGCTTCGGCGGGTGCTCTGGCGGGCCAGCGTTTCATGCCGGAACACGACGAGCGTGCCGAGCTGGCCCCGCGCGACATCGTGGCGCGTGCCATCGATTTCGAGATGAAAAAACGCGGGCTGGACCATGTCGACCTGGACATCAGTCATCAAAGCCCGGCCTTCATCGCCGAGCACTTCCCGACCATCCAGGCGCGCTGCCTGGAGTTCGGCATCGACATCACGCGCCAGCCCATCCCGGTGGTGCCGGCAGCGCACTACACCTGCGGCGGCGTGGTGACCGACATGGCCGGCCGCACCGACCTGCCAGGCTTGTATGCGGTCGGCGAGACGGCCTATACCGGGCTGCATGGCGCCAATCGCCTGGCCAGCAATTCGCTGCTGGAATGCCTGGTGCTGGGCCGCTCGGCGGCCGAAGATATCGAACGGGAGTTGTCCGCGGGCACCTGGCGCATCGCCGAGGTACCGCAATGGGATGAAAGCCGCGTCAGCGATGCCGACGAGGAAGTGGTGATCGCCCACAACTGGGACGAGCTGCGCCGCTTCATGTGGAATTACGTCAGCATCGTGCGCACCGACAAGCGTCTCGAACGCGCCCAGCACCGTATCCGCCTGCTCAAGGAAGAGATCGACGAGTACTACGCCAACTTCCGCATCTCGCGCGATCTGCTGGAGCTGCGCAACCTGGTGGATGTGGCGCAGTTGATCGTTTCCAGCGCCCTGATGCGCAAGGAAAGCCGCGGCCTCCACTTCAGCCAGGACTATCCACGCACCCTGCCCCGCGCCACACCGACCATCCTGCCGGGACGCCCGTAAGCGGCTATTTGCTCTGGCGGTATTGTTTGCGGTAGACGTTGGGGGCGGCCAGCACGTCGGCGACGGTCTGGCTGTAGCGGGTGGCGGCCTCTCCTTCCAGGGTATCGAAGTGCAGCACGGGCCGTTCGCGCGGCACGGGCATGCATTGCGCGACCGGCATGCCTTTGGGCAGTACGCCGACAAACTCTTCATCGGTCCAGACGGCCGGGAAATTGATTCCGGCGTCATGGAACTGGTCCGCATCCACCAGTCCTGAGAGCAGCCTGAACGGCAAGTCGTGACGGTTCACCGGATGCGTCGCGAAGAGTGACCAGCCAGGTTCCAGTTCGATGGTCCAGAAGCTGTTGAACTTCAGCACCAGCGCATCGCCGTGTTCGAACGGTGTGCCGGTGACCTGCGCGGGCGGATGAAAACTCAATGGCGCACGCGGATGGCCCTCCACGGTGGTCGCCGGGGCTTCCCAATCCCAACTGAAGCTGCCTTTGTCCACGTGCACGTCGCAGGGCAGCAAGATCATGAAGCCATGGGCCATCGCATCGATGAAGGGCGGGCATTGCTTGACGGTACGGATATCGCGGTCATGCAGCGCGGAGAAGGCCTTGGCCGGCATGCTGCGGATCCAGTCGGGGATCAGCTCGCGGGCCAGGCGGGGACGTGGGAGGTGGTCAATCAGCGCAGGATCGCAGCGGAAGTGGATTTGCGGTGAGGGCATGAGGTTCAGGGGCGATATGAAGATTCAAGACCACGACTTTGCCTGAAACAGCGGTGCAATGGGGGCGAAGCCAATGATAGCGCGCCACGGTCGCCCTCCGGATATGAAAAAACCCGCCTTCAGCGGGTTTTTTCAGAATGGTCAGGTTCGGGAAACTTCATACGACGCTCAACTCTTCGGACAACTCGGGGTGCTTGATGATCAGCCTTAGCAGACATAGCACTCCTCCTGGTGGCGCGAACCGTCCTTGCTCCCAATCGCGCAATGTCGCTACCGGGGTTTCGATGCGCTCGGCAAAAGCGGCTTGCGTCAGCCCGGATTTCTCCCGTGCCTGACGCACGATGATCTGCTCCGGGGTTGTAACACGTCCAATCCCTGCCTTCGCCTCTGCAAGTGCTTGCCGCAGATCGGGAAGAGCCTCGCCGGCATCAGCCTCGATAGCCTTTGCTACTCTCTCAACGTCGATTTTGCTTATGCCCATATCACGCCACCTTCTTGATGTCAGCGGGAAGCATGTTGGAGCGTTCGGCCTTCGCATACGCCGTCACCAGCAACACCACTTCCTGCTCCGTCAGGTTGAAGTAGATCACCCGCGCGCCGCTTGACTTGCCTGATCCCGAACGGCTCCAGCGAACTTGCGTGCACCATCAGCACCAGGGATCACATCCCCGACCAGCGGGTTCAAAGCAATCCAACCGATGAAGGCCAGTCGCTCATCCTCTGACCACAGCTTCTCGGCCTGCTTCTGGAAGGTCGGAGTTTCGATCACGGTGCGCATGGATCGAATTATACGGGATACCCGTACTTAGTCAATCCATGCAGACCGAGATCCCCTCTTCGTCAACGACAGGCGCAGGATCACTCCCACTCAATGGTCGCCGGCGGCTTCCCCGAAATGTCATAAACCACCCGGTTCAAGCCACGCACCTCGTTGATGATGCGATTGGACACGCGTCCCAGCAGCTCATGCGGCAGGTGCGCCCAGTGCGCCGTCATGAAGTCCTGCGTCTGCACCGCACGCAAGGCCACCACGTATTCGTAGGTACGGCCATCACCCATGACGCCCACCGACTTCACCGGCAGGAACACGGCAAAGGCCTGGCTGGTCTTCTCATACCAGCTTTGACCATCTTCATCCTTCGTATTGCGCAGTTCTTCGATGAAGATCGCATCCGCACGGCGCAGCAGGTCGGCGTACTCTTTCTTCACTTCACCCAGGATACGCACACCCAGGCCAGGACCTGGGAACGGATGGCGATACACCATCTCCGGCGGCAGGCCCAGCGCCACGCCCAGTTCGCGCACTTCGTCCTTGAACAGTTCGCGCAGCGGCTCCAGGAGCTTCAGGTTCAGCGTTTCCGGCAGGCCGCCGACGTTGTGGTGGCTCTTGATGGTGTGGGCGGTCTTCTTGCCCTTGCCGGCGCTTTCAATCACGTCCGGATAAATCGTGCCCTGGGCCAGCCACTTGGCGCTGGTCAGCTTGGCCGATTCGGCCTGGAACACTTCCACGAATTCGCGGCCGATGATCTTGCGCTTGGCTTCCGGATCGGTCACGCCCGCCAGGTGGCCCATGAACTGTGCAGTGGCGTCAACATGGATCACCTTCACACCCAGGTTCTTGGCAAACATTTCCATGACCATCTTGCCTTCGTCCAGGCGCAGCAGGCCGTGGTCGACGAACACACAGGTCAGCTGGTCACCGATGGCGCGATGGATCAGCGCTGCCGCCACGCTGCTGTCGACACCGCCCGACAGGCCCAGGATGACTTCATCGCTGCCCACTTGCTGGCGGATCATCTCGACGGCTTCGGCGATGTAGTCCGGCATGTTCCAGTCCGACTGGCAGCCGCAGATCTCGTGCACGAAGCGGCCCAGCATGGCCTTGCCCTGCACCGTATGAGTCACTTCCGGGTGGAACTGCACACCGTAGAAACGACGCTCTTCGTCGGCCATGCCGGCGATCGGGCAGTTGCCCGTGGAGGCCATGAGCTTGAAGCCGGCGGGCAGTTCGTTGACCTTGTCACCGTGGCTCATCCACACCTTCAGCATGCCGTGGCCTTGCGCATTGGTGAAGTCGCTGATGTTGTCCAGCAGCTTGGTGTGGCCGTGCGCGCGCACTTCAGCGTAACCGAATTCACGCAGGTGGCCGTTCTCGACCTTGCCGCCCAGTTGTTCGGCCATGGTCTGCATGCCGTAGCAGATGCCCAGCACCGGCACGCCCAGTTCGAAGACCGCTTGCGGGGCACGCGGCGTGTCGCCTTCGGTGACGCTGTTGGGGCCGCCGGAGAGGATGACGCCGGCCGCGCCGTAGTTGCGCACGAACTCGTCGGTCACGTCATGCGGGAATACCTCGGAAAACACACCGGCTTCGCGCACGCGGCGAGCGATGAGCTGGGTCACCTGGGAACCGAAGTCGAGGATCAGGATTTTCGAATGCGAATGCGTGGACATGGGCAGTGAGGTCTGGCTACGTTAAAAATGGACTTCTGAAAAGATCAACAGCCCGACAGCCTGGCACAAGGCCGGTGGACTGTCGGGCTGTGGCCGCATCGAAAATTACTCGGCGCGGTAGTTCGGGGCTTCCTTGGTGATCTGCACGTCGTGGACATGCGATTCACGCATGCCGGCCGCGGTAATCTCGACAAACTCGGCGCGCTCGCGGAAGTCGTCGATGGAGGCACAACCGCAGTAACCCATGGAGGAGCGCACGCCGCCCACCAGCTGATACAGGATCGCAACCACGGAGCCCTTGTAGGCAACGCGGCCTTCGATGCCTTCCGGCACGAACTTGTCTGCGGTGTTGTCGCCGTCCTGGAAGTAGCGGTCGGCCGAACCGTCAGCCATCGCACCCAGCGAACCCATGCCGCGATACGACTTGTAGCTGCGGCCCTGGTACAGGATCACTTCGCCCGGGGCTTCTTCGGTACCGGCGAACATGCTGCCCATCATCACGGCCGAAGCGCCGGCGGCCAGCGCCTTGGCGACGTCGCCCGAGAAACGGATACCGCCGTCGGCGATCACCGGAACGCCAGTACCCTTGAGGGCTTCAGCGACGTTGGCGATGGCCGAGATCTGCGGCACGCCGACGCCGGCGACGATACGGGTGGTGCAGATGGAGCCGGGGCCGATACCGACCTTGACAGCATCCGCGCCATGTTCCACCAGAGCCTTGGCGGCAGCGGCGGTAGCGATGTTGCCGCCGATGACTTCGACGTGCGGGTAGCGGGTCTTGACCCACTTGACGCGGTTGAGCACGCCAGCGGAGTGGCCGTGGGCGGTGTCGACCACGATCACGTCCACGCCAGCGGCGACCAGCAGCTCGATGCGCTCGTCATTGTCCGGGCCGACGCCGACGGCGGCACCCACGCGCAGCTTGCCGTGTTCGTCCTTGCAGGCGAAGGGGTGTTCGGTGGATTTTTCGATGTCCTTGACGGTGATCAGGCCGCGCAGCTCAAACGCATCGTTGACCACCATCACGCGCTCCAGGCGGTGCTTGTTCATCAGACGCTTGGCTTCTTCCGGATCGGCGCTGGAGCCGTTTTCCTTGACGTAGACCAGCTTGTCGCGCGGGGTCATCTTGGCGCGGACTTCTGCGTCCAGTTCTTCTTCAAAGCGCAGGTCGCGGTTGGTGATGATGCCGACCAGCGCCTTGCCTTCCACCACCGGGAAGCCGGAAATGCCATGCTGCTTGGACAGCGCGATGACGTCACGGATCTTCATGGTGGGGGGGATGGTGATCGGGTCACGGACCACGCCGGACTCGAAACGCTTGACCTTGGAAACCTCGCGCGCCTGTTCCTTGGGCGTCAGGTTCTTGTGGATGATGCCGATGCCGCCCTCTTGCGCCATGGCAATGGCCAGGCGGGATTCAGTCACGGTATCCATTGCCGCGGAGACCAGCGGAATGTTCAGCGAGATGTTGCGCGTCAGGCGCGTGGTCAGGGAAGTGTCTTTGGGGAGGATGTCCGAGAAGGCCGGAACGAGCAGCACATCATCGAACGTGAGTGCTTTTTGGAGAAGACGCATAGTGTTTCCTATAGGCGCAAAACCGAATTATACAGAAAAGCTGAACGCGCGTCTTGCTCTACTTGCGTTTCTCCCTCCGGGCGTCGTAAAAATGCCGGAAGGCTGGGATTCCGGGCCGGGCAACAGCACCGTTCAAGGGCGGTCCGCTTGCTCCCGGTGCGCGGCGCGGCGGCGGCGCGACTGCTTGGGGTCCGCAATCAGCGGCCGGTAGATCTCAATGCGGTCGCGTGCGCGCAGCACCGTGTCGAGCGTTTTGATCTTGCCGAAGATGCCGACCTTGCACACCGACAGGTCGATGGCCGGCTGCTCGCGCAGCAGGCCGCTGTCCAGAATGGCCTGCTGGATGGTACTGCCGGGGGCTACCTGCAGGTCCTGCAGGATCTGCAGGCCGGGCGCGGCGTAGCAGAGCTGCACTTGCAAAAAGGCCTCTTCAGCCATATATCTGTTCGGCGCGTTTGCAGAAGGAATCGACGAAGCTGTTGGCGATCATGCTGAAGACCGGCCCGATCACCCCTTCCAGGATGCGGCTGGAAAATTCATATTCCATGTCGAATTCGATCTTGCAGGCATCCTCGCGCAGCGGCTTGAAGGTCCAGCGGCCTTCGAAATGCTTGAACGGGCCTTCCACCAGGCGCATGGTCATGCTGGTCGGGCGCACGTTGGTGTTCTGGGTGCTGAAGGATTGCTTGAGGCCGTGATAATTGATCTTGATCTTGGCCGTGAGGCTGTCATCACTGCGCTCGGAAACCTCGACACCGCCACACCAGGGCAGGAATTCAGGGTAATCCTCAACCTTGTCGACCAGGTTGAACATCTGCTCCGCGCTATAGTTGATCAGGACGGTTTTGTGTACGACTGCCATCGAGGGTGATCCGTTTGATAAAATCGCAAAGGCACAATTTTAACCGACGAGACGAATTTTTATTTAGATGAGCATTATTGATAACAAAAAGGCCTTTTTCGATTACTTCATCGAAGAGCGATTCGAAGCAGGCCTCGTCTTGCAAGGTTGGGAAGTCAAATCGATCCGCGCCGGCCGCGTGCAACTCAAGGAAGCCTACGTGATCGTGCGCAATGGCGAGGTCTACCTGTTCGGCTGCCACATCAGTGCGCTGACCAGCACCTCCACGCACGTGCATCCGGAAACCACCCGCACCCGCAAGCTGCTCCTGAATGCCGCCGAGATCAGCAAGCTGATCGGCAAGGTGGAACGCTCCGGCTACACGCTGGTGCCACTGAACTTGCACTACAGCAAAGGCCGCGTCAAATGCGACATCGGCCTGGCCAAGGGCAAGAAGCAGCACGACAAGCGCGAGACCGAAAAACAGCGCGACACCCAGCGCGAAATCCAGACGGCGATGAAGCAGCATCGCCGCTGATCCCTTCCTGCCTCTCCTTGACTGCGACCACGGCTGCCTTGTGCAGCCGTTTTCATGTCCGCTTGCAACGCGCTTACGCCCAACCCTCAAACCGTTCACGGCAAGCGGCGACGATCTCCTCCACCACACTGCCCCACTGCCCCCGCTGCTGCTGGCGGAACAGCTTCACCGAGGGATACCAGGCAGTCTGCTCGCCCTGCAAGCCCCAGCGCCACTCGCCCTCCAGCCGCTGCGGCAGGAAGCACGGCAAGCCTAACGCGCCGACCAGGTGCACCACGGCGGTATCGACGCTGATGACCAGATCCAGCGCGCAGGCCAGCGCTGCCGAATCGGCCCAGTCCGCCAGCGGGAAGGTGCGGAGCCGGCCAGACAGCTCCTGATGCACGCCCTGATCGGCCAGCGGGATCTCGACTTGCAGGCAGACCACCTCTACCGGCAACTCAAACAAAGGTAGCCACTCGGCCAGTGGCACGTCGCGGCTGGGATGCGGCGTGGCGTACTGGCGACCGGCCCAGGCCAGGCCGATGCGCGGACGGCGCGGTGAAGCCGCCGCTGTCTCGGCCAGACGCTGCTGCCATTGCTGAAGGCGAATCGGATCCACATTCAGGTAAGGCGCGGCCGGAGCCTGGCTCGGATGCGGCAGATCCAGCAAATACGGAAGACTGAGCAAGGAAGCGTGACAATCATGCGGACCGGCTTCACTGACATGCGCCACGCAGCGAACCTGCGCAAAGGACGGCGCGAGCACTGCCAGCAAGCCCGCCGGGGCACACAGGGTGACCTGTGCCGCCTGCGCTGCCACCAGCGGCAGATAGCGAGCAAATTGCAGACAATCGCCCTGCCCTTGTTCAGACCACAGCAGGATGTGTTTGCCACTGAGCGACTCGCCGTGCTGCCAGCACGGACTGGGCGTGGTGATGGCGCGCCGGGCCAATTCCGGAATCCGGAAGCGCGCTTCATGTTCGCGCCAACCTTCGGCGAAGTCCCCGCGCGTGAGCAACATATGTGCACGCCCCACCTGGGCTTGCGGAAAGTCGGCATGCCAGCGCAAGGCTTCTTCATATCCGGCTTGAGCCGCTTCGATCCGGCCCATGCGACGCAGGATGTCGGCCCGATTGAAGGCGATCAGGGCGCGCGCCTCATCCTCGGCCGCGTCGTCGGGATAGCAGCGCAAGGCCTCTTCATGGCGATTCAGCCGCAGCAGGATATCGGCATGCAGGGCCTGGTCCTCCAGCGCCGGCAGCGGGAGGGCAGGTTCGATGGCGGACAAGGCCGCATGGGGTTGGTCCAGCTGGTGGTACAAGCGCGCCAGCAACACCCGCTGATCGACAGGCCTTGCGCCCTCCTGCAGCCGCCGCGCTTGGAGCGCATCGGCCCATTGCAGCAAGACGGCACGATGCGCCACACGGGCTTCGTCGTAATCGGGCAGCAGATCGAGGCAGGCTTGGTAGGCAGCGGCCGCGGCAGGAAGATCGCCGTTTTCCTGCAACAGGCTGGCACGCTGCATGAGCACGGGCAGGAAGCCGGCATCGAGTCGCAGGGCCTGATCGAGAGCGGCCAGGGCGGCGGCAGGCTGGCCTGCACCGCGCAGGGCGATGGCCTCGCACATCAGGCCCATGATGCCAGCCAGGGTGGCGGGGTCGGGAGCATTCATGGCCGGCAGCTTAGCATGGCTGCCGGCCCGGGCACGGCCCTTCCCGTCACGCCGTGGTATCGATCAGGTTGCCAGTGGTCTTGCCTGCGGCCAGCTTGCTCTGCAGGCTTTGCAGGAAGCTCGAGAGCGAGGTCGTGGATGACGACGCGCCCAAGGAACTGAGGAGGTTGCTGAATGCACTTTCCAGCGAGGAGACGGTGCCGTCTCCTGAGCCTGCATCAGTGCCGCTGCTGCTGCCGGAGAGGCTGGAAATGAGGCTCTGGAGATCCGCCTCCAGCCCTCCTCCCGGTGGCGGCGGACGGCCGCCCGGCGTGTAGGCGCGTGCGGTGGTGTCGGTACTGGTCGAACTGGTGCTGCTGCTCGTGCTGCTGGTATCGCTGGTGGCCGATACGCTGCTGGTGCTGCTGTCGTTGGAAGACGTGGAGCTGGCCGGGGGCGGTCCCGGCGGCGGATTGTTCTGGCCCTTCAGAGCCGCCATCAATTCCTGCAGGAAGGCATCGAGCTTGGAATCGACGTTGGCCGACGAGATGCTGCTGCTGGAGGAAGTGGTGGTAGCCGACGTGACCGAAGTGGCGCTGGTGGCCGAGCTGTCGAGATCGACGCCCAGCGCGGACAGGATATCCTTGAGCGCCCCGATGAGGCCCCCGCCCTTGTCACCACGCGGCGGCGGCGGTGGCGGCGCATCCATGCGCGGCGTGGCGCTGGTCGAAAAACCGCTGGTTGCAGACAACGCCGACAGATCGGCAAGACTGAAATTGCTGGACGACACGCTGCTGATGGCCATGACGGACTCCTTTTATTGTGCGCGATGCCCCATGCATCGCTCCCTTGTACATGCCAAAAGTATCGGTCATCAAGACGTGTTAAGTTGATGCCTGCTGCGTAAAGCCGAGTAAAGTCTTGTTAAGCGCGCTCGTCCGGCCTCAGCGCCCCAGCCAGGCCCGGTGCGGGTTGCCGTCAGGCACTGATGAATGGAAAGCAAGAAAAATGCGAGTTCTCGTACTTTGGCAGGCAGCGGCCGGCCGCGGTAAATGAATGTAAAGATGCAATTGTAAAGAAGGCCTGAAACACTTCTGCAAAACCTTTTACGGCATATTACGGGCTGCCGACGCCCTGCGGCCTGAAGGCAGGGCAATTCGAGAATGGAATGCAGCAATGTCTAAAGTGCTTTTGATCGACGATGACGTGGAGCTCGTCGAGATGCTCAAGGAATACCTGGAGCAGGAAAAATTTGAAGTCAACGTCGCCCATGACGGCGAAGCCGGTGCCGCCGAGGCGCTCACCGGCCAGTACGCCATCGCCGTGCTGGACGTGATGATGCCGCGCCTGAACGGCGTCGACACCCTGCGCCGCATTCGCGCCAAGAGCAACATGCCGGTCGTGATGCTGACCGCCAAGGGCGATGACACCGACCGCATCATCGGTCTGGAACTCGGTGCCGACGACTACGTCCCCAAGCCCTGCACGCCGCGCGAGATCGCTGCCCGCATCCGTGCCATCCTGCGTCGCGCCTCGGCCGAAAGCAGCGAGCAGGCGCCCTATTCGCCGCTGGCCGTGGGGGCCCTGTCGATGTGGCCGGAACAGCGCCGTGCCACCTGGAACGGCCGTCCGCTGGAACTGACCAGCAGCGAATTCAACCTGCTTGAAGTGCTGGCCCGCAATGCCGGCAAGCCGGTCAGCAAGCAGACCCTGTCGGAGCAAGGCCTGGGCCGTCCGCTGGCGCGCTTCGACCGCAACATCGACGTCCACCTCTCCAGCATCCGCCAGAAGATCGCCGCACTGGGCAGCGACAAGAGCTGCATCCAGACCGTCTACCGCCTGGGCTACCAGTTCATCAAGGAATAATGTGGGCCGGCTTTTCTGGAAGTTCTTCTTCTTCATTGCGATCGCCCAGATCACCGCCACCTTCGGCGTGGGCGTGCTGTTCTGGATCGAGAACCTGGAACGCAGCAACCGCAATTCGGAGATCGACCTCAGTCCACCGGCCTCCTTCATGATCCGCGCGGCCGCCGCCACCCTGCAGTTCGGCGGCCCGGAAGCCTTGCGCAGCCTGATCAACGAGGGGCGCCCGCATCGCCTGCAGCTGTATGCCGTGGATGAAGACAACCAGGACCTGATGGGCCGCGAAGTCTCGCCGCATCTGGTGGAACAGGCGCGCCGCGTGCTGGCCACCGAACGCGATCGCCGGGTGGTGGAACTGGTCAAGGCCGCCAACGGCCACAGCTACCTGATGTTCATTCCCACGCCCAACGACGAGTTCGGCCCGCCCCCGGGCGGCATGCCGGGCCGCGAGCCGCGCTACATGAAGGATCGCGGCGGGCCCAAGCCGCTGTTCTTCCCGACCATGCCCATTGCCGTGGCGCTGGTGGCCAGTCTGGTGTTTGCGTTGCTGCTGGCCTGGTATTTCTCGCATCCGATCCGGCATCTCAAGAATGCCTTCAACCAGGCCGCCAACGGCAATCTGGACCAGGCGCTGGAACCGGTCATGAGCGCGCGCAACGATGAACTGGCCGACCTGGGACGCGACTTCGACGCCATGACGGCCAAGTTGCGTACCCTGATGGAAAGCCAGCGCCGGCTGTTGCACGATGTCTCGCACGAGCTGCGCTCGCCGATTGCGCGCCTGCAGATGGCCATCGGCCTGGCACGCGTGCAGGACAAGGACAAGCTGGAACTGACCCTGGAGCGCATCGAACGCGAAAGCGTGCGCATGGACAAACTGGTCGGCGAATTGCTGACCTTGTCGCGGCTGGAAGCCAACGTGCCTGGTTCGATGGAAGAAGCCATCGCCATCCAGGCCATGCTGGCCGACATGACCAATGACGCCAGCTTCGAGGCCGAGGCGCTGGGCAAGCGGGTGGAGAGCCGCATCGATTGCCGGGTGCAGGTCAAGGGCAATCCGGAATTGCTCTATCGCGCCATCGAGAACGTGCTGCGCAATGCCATCAAGCACACGGCACCCGAGACGGCCGTGCAATTCGTGGCCGAGATCGACGAGGTCAACAAGCTGCTGCACCTGTCCATCCTGGATCGCGGACCGGGTGTGCCGGAAGAAGAAATGGACAGCATCTTCGAGCTGTTCTTCCGCAGCAGCCGCACCAAGAGCAACAGCGCCGGCCACGGACTGGGGCTCTCGATTGCGCGCCGCATCGTCGAAGCGCACCAAGGCTTTATCCGCGCCGCCAATCGCAGCGACGGCGGCTTGCGAGTCGACATCACCCTGCCCTTCATGGCCGATGAGCCGGCACGCGGAGACACTGCCGAGATCTGATCGCCGCCTCACGGGCGACAGGCACGATATGAACGATATGCACCAAGACCAAGCCCCGTCCGGTTTCACGCCGGGCGGGGCTTTTCAATGGGCGTTTGCTGTATGAATTATTGTGCAGCAGAAGGCACCGCGGCCGGATTGACGATGGCATTCATCAACCCGCGCTGCACCGCCACCTGGAAGGCCTGCAACTCGCTCACGCCCTGCTCGGGTGGATAAGGAATCGGCAGGCGGTTCATCAGCACCGCCCAGGTCCAGCCATCGGCGCGCGATTGCAGGTAGGCGTAGGTGCCGGTGGTGAGGGCGCCGCTGTGGGAGAGGATCTCCACCCCATTGCTGCGGGTCACCACCCAGCCCAGGCCATAGTTGTTCTCGGCCTGTGCGGGATTGCGCTGCTTCATCAGCGCCAGCGTCTGCGGTTGCAGCAAGGCGGGAGCGCCGCGCCCTTGCGCCGCATCGGCAAAGCGCACCAGGTCGGCCGCCGTGGCGATCCAGCCCGCAGTGGCATCCATGGCCTTGAAATGCAGGGCCGAATAGGATTCCGGACCGGTGGCGCCACTGCCATCGCGATCGGCCACAGCGGGCCAGCGTGGATCGTCGTAATAGATGGTCTCGTTGGCCGCACGCTCGATGCGGCGGTCACCGGCGATGGCGGCATCCTCCACCGCAGCGGGCTTGAAGACCAGTGCCTGCACCGCCTCTTCATAAGACATGCCGGACTTCTGCTCCACCAGGCGTCCCAGGACGTTGTAGGCAAAATTGCTGTAGAAATACTCCGTCCCAGGCGCTGCATCCAGCAGGCGCTGCTTGAGCACGTAGGCGATCACGTCGCGGGCCGAGGCCGGTGCGGCTACCTGGCGCGCCTTGGCAATGTTGACCAAGTCGTATTGCGGATCGTAATCGCTGCCACCCCAGCCGCTGGTGTGCTGCAACAGCTCGCGCAAGGTGATCTTCAGGACACGCTGGTCCAAGGGCTGGGCAAAGTCAGGATAGGCGGCGTCCGGCAGCAATCCTTCCGGACCGAACACGGGACGATCCAGGACCTGCGGCAGCTCCTTCTCGAACAGCTTCAGCACCGCCACCGCCGTGACCGGCTTGGAGACGCTGCCGATCCGAAAACGCGTCAGCGGCGTGACCGGCGTATTCGATTCGGTCACCGCCATGCCGTAGCCACGCTGATACACCAGCCGGCCCTGATAGGCGATGGCGATGCTGGCACCGGGCACGGGATATTGACCGAGCAATTGCGTCATCTGCTGGTCGACGCGTTCGGCCAGGGCGGCCATGTCGGGGCTTTCCTGCGCCAGCACGGAAACGGAAGCGAGCATCAGGCCTGCCGCCATCAGTGCAGCCAGCGGTTTGCATGCAAAAACGGACGTAAAACGTGGATGCATGGCTTACTTCTGCTGCTTGACGACTTGCAGGGCCGAGGCGATCAGTCCGCTCATGTCCGCCAGATTGGCCGGCACGATGATGGAGTTATTGGTCTTGGCCAGCTTGCCGAAGGCATCGACATACTGCTCGGCGACCTTCAGGTTGACCGCATCCGAACCACCCGGCTGCTCGATGGCGGCAGCCGTCTTGCGGATCGCCTCGGCGCTGGCTTCGGCGATGGCGAGGATGGCCGCAGCCTGGCCTTCGGCACGGTTGATGGAGGCCTGCTTCTCGCCTTCGGAGCGGGCAATCGCGGCTTCGCGCTCACCAGTGGCGATGTTGATCTGTTCCTGCTTGCGACCCTCGGAGGCAGCGATCAGGGCACGCTTTTCGCGCTCGGCGGTGATCTGGGCCTGCATGGCGTGCAGGATTTCCTTGGGCGGGGTCAGGTCCTTGATTTCATAGCGCAGCACCTTCACGCCCCAGTTCTCGGCCGATTCATCGATGGCACTGACGATGGCGGTGTTGATGTGGTCGCGTTCCTCGAAGGTTTTATCCAGTTCCATCTTGCCGATCACCGAGCGCAGCGTGGTCTGCGCCAGCTGGGTGATCGCCGCGATGTAGTTGGAGGAGCCGTAGGACGCGCGCATCGGGTCGGTGATCTGAAAGTACAGGATGCCGTCGACCTGCAATTGCGTGTTGTCCTTGGTGATGCAGACCTGAGGCGGCACGTCCAGCGGGATTTCCTTGAGGATGTGCTTGTAGGCCACGCGGTCGATGAAGGGCACCACGATGTTCAGGCCAGGAGCCAGCGTGGCGTGGTATTTGCCCAGGCGCTCGACCACCCAGGCATGCTGCTGCGGGACCACCTTGACCGTCTGCACGACGAAGACAATGGCAAGGAAGAAGATGACCAGAGTGACGCTACCCAGCATGAAATTCTCCTGAAAACGAGAGGGGGAAGAAGTGAAGACCCGATCAGCGCGGCGCAACCAGCAAGCGGCTGCCACGGATTTCACGGATGACGAAGCTGCCGGGACTGGCATGATGGCCGGGCAGCAGCTCGACATCCCACTGCGCACCGCGATAAGGCACGCGCGCCATGAACTGGTTGCCGTGCACCTGCCAGGCCGGGACCTCGACGCTCTGGCCGATATCGAGCAAAAGATTGGGATCATCGTTGGCGCTGCTGCGGCGCAGCCGGCCATACGGGCTGCGCCGCAGGCCGAGCACCGCCGCCACGCCGACCACGGCGGCCACCAGCAACTGCCACTCCAGCATCAAGCCGAACCAGGCGGCGATGGCGCCGGCCACCAGTCCCAGCGCGATCATGAGCAGGTAAAAGGTGCCTGTGAAGAGTTCTGCACCTAACAGCGCGCCGGCCAGCACCAGCCAGAGTGACCAGTCCGTCATCGTCGAATCCCCATGAAGAAAACTGCAAACACCCGCAGTCTACTGCAGCTTGAGAAAATAAAACAAAGGCGCGGACATTTCTGTCCGCGCCTTTCACTTCTTTCGAAGTTGGTCGTGAGTGACGCTTAAAGCTTCACCACTCCTTGCTTCATCACTTCTTGGCCAGCTGCTGCCAGGTGTCGATGACGGTATCGGGATTCAGCGAGATGGACTCGATGCCCTGCTCCATCAGCCATTCGGCGAAGTCCGGATGGTCCGAAGGACCCTGGCCGCAGATACCGACGTACTTGCCCTTTTCACGGCAGGTAGCGATGACCTTGGTCAGCAAGGCCTGCACGGCCGGATCGCGCTCGTCGAAGTCGGCGGCCAGCAGTTCCATGCCGGAATCGCGGTCCAGGCCCAGGGTCAGCTGGGTGAGGTCGTTGGAACCGATGGAGAAGCCGTCGAAGTGTTCCAGGAACTGCTCGGCCAGGATGGCGTTGGACGGGACTTCGCACATCATGATGACGCGCAGGCCGTTCTCGCCACGCTTCAGGCCATACTTGCCCAGCAGACCAATGACCTTCTCGGCCTGGCCCAGGGTACGCACGAAGGGCACCATCACCTCGACGTTGGTCAGGCCCATGTCTTCACGCACGCGCTTCATGGCCTGGCATTCCATCTGGAAGGCTTCAGCGAAGTCGTGGGCCAGGTAACGCGCGGCACCACGGAAGCCCAGCATCGGGTTTTCTTCGTCCGGCTCGTAGCGCGAACCGCCGATGAGCTTCTTGTACTCGTTGGACTTGAAGTCCGACAGGCGCACGATCACCGGCTTGGGCCAGAAGGCCGCCGCGATGGTGGCGATGCCTTCAGCCAGCTTGTCGACGTAGAAAGCCTTGGGCGAAGCATGGCCACGGGCGACCGATTCGACGGCCTTCTTCAGGTCGGCGTCGATGTTCGGGTATTCCAGGATGGCCTTGGGGTGCACGCCGATGTTGTTGTTGATGATGAATTCCAGACGCGCCAGGCCGACACCGCCGTTGGGGATCGACTGGAAGTCGAAAGCCAGCTGCGGGTTGCCCACGTTCATCATCACCTTCAGCGGGATCGGGGGCAGTTCGCCACGGGCCACTTCGGTCACTTCGGTTTCCAGCAGGCCATCATAGATCTTGCCTTCGTCGCCTTCGGCGCAGGAGACCGTCACCAGGGTGCCATCCTTGAGCACTTCGGTGGCGTCGCCGCAGCCGACCACGGCCGGCACGCCCAACTCACGGGCGATGATGGCGGCGTGACAGGTACGGCCACCACGGTTGGTGACGATGGCCGAGGCACGCTTCATGACCGGTTCCCAGTTGGGGTCGGTCATGTCAGCCACCAGCACGTCGCCGGGCTGCACGCGTTCCATTTCAGCCGGATCGCTAATGACGCGCACCGGACCGGCGCCAATCTTCTGGCCGATGGCGCGGCCGGTGGCCAGCACGGTACCCGAGCTCTTGAGCTTGAAGCGCTGCTGCGCATCGGTCGCCTTCTGCTGCGACTTCACGGTTTCCGGACGGGCCTGCAGGATGTAGAGCTTGCCATCGCGGCCGTCCTTGCCCCATTCGATGTCCATCGGACGCTGGTAGTGCTTCTCGATGATGGTGGCGTACTTGGCCAGTTCCACCACTTCGGCGTCGGTCAGGGAATAGCGGTTGCGCAGTTCCACCGGCACATCCACGGTCTTGACCGAACGGCCGGCCTTGGCTTCGCCGGTGAATTCCATCTTGATCAGCTTGGAACCCAGGTTGCGGCGGATCACCGGCTGCTTGCCCAGTTCCAGCATGGGCTTGTGGACGTAGTATTCGTCCGGGTTGACGGCACCCTGCACCACGGTCTCACCCAGGCCATAGCTGGAGGTGATGAAGACCACATCCTTGAAGCCGGATTCGGTGTCGATGGTGAACATCACGCCAGCCGCGCCCACGTCCGAACGGACCATGCGCTGCACGCCGGCCGACAGGGCCACTTCGGCGTGCGTGAAGCCCTTGTGGACGCGATAGGAAATCGCGCGGTCGTTGTAGAGCGAGGCGAAGACGTGCTTCATCGCTTCGAGCACGTTGTCGATGCCGACCACGTTCAGGAAGGTTTCCTGCTGACCGGCGAAGGACGCGTCAGGCAGGTCTTCTGCGGTGGCGGAGGAGCGCACGGCGAAGGACATCTCGGCGGTCGAATCGGCCACCAGCTTGTCGTAGAAGGCACGGATTTCCTGGTCCAGGCGGGGCTGGAACGGGGTCTCGATGATCCATTGACGGATCTCGGCACCGGCTTGCGCCAGCGAGCGCACGTCATCGATGTCCAGGCCTTCGAGGCGCTGGGCAATGCGGGCGGCCAGGGTCGGACCGCCATCGGCGCTGTGCTCCAGGAAATCGCGGAAAGCTTGCGCAGTCGTGGCGAAACCGCCCGGCACGCGTACACCGGCGCCGGCCAACTGGGAAATCATTTCTCCCAGCGATGCGTTTTTGCCACCGACGGACTCGACGTCCGTCATGCGAAGAGTTTCAAAGGAGGCTACGTATACCGCCCCCTGGGTGTTTACTGCGTTGGACATGACAACCCCTAGCTTGATGATAAGAAATCTTCGCGGGCGCGGCATGGATCGGTTTATTTTTGTTATTCTGCGACGGTTGCGGCAGCAGGTGCGGCTTCGAGGACCAGCCCAGGGACAGCATCAGGCGCGCAGCCACACCGAGGACGTTTGCCAGTGCAAACATCATCAGGAATTCGGGCAAATTGCGCAGCGACATGACGGTCATCAAGATGGGCTTCTCGAAATTGTTGCCAAGCATTGTACCGCGTGAAATCATTTTTGTTCGTAGCACCCAATACTTTTTCTATTTTCCAAAAGACAACTAAATGCTCGACCCCATGCCGATCCCGCACCCTTCCCCCGTCGTGGCCGCCAACCGCACCGTGTTCTTCGTCTCCGACGGTACCGGGATCACTGCGGAGACCTTCGGGCATTCGGTGCTGAGCCAGTTCGAGCTGCGTTTCAAGCAGATCCGCCTGCCCTTCATCGATACCCTGGAAAAGGCCCACGACGCCACCCGCAAGATCAATGAAGCCTATGCGGTGGATGGCAAGCTGCCCATCGTCTTCTCCACGCTGGTGAAATCGGAACTGTCCTCGGTGATCCGGCGCGCCAAGGCCATGCACATGGACCTGTTCCAGACCTTCGTGGAGCCGCTGGAGCAGGAACTGGAGATGAAGTCCACCCACACCATCGGCCGCAGCCACAACACCACCGATTCCGAGGAATATCGCAACCGCATCGAGGCCATCAATTTCTCGCTGGCACACGATGACGGCCAGTCCAACAAGAACCTGTCGGAAGCCGACGTGATCCTGGTGGGCGTGTCGCGCTCGGGCAAGACCCCGACCAGCCTGTACCTGGCCATGCAGTTCGGGATCAAGTGCGCCAACTATCCGCTGATCCCGGAAGACTTCGAACGCGAAAAGCTGCCCAGCGGGCTCGTACTGCACAAGAAAAAGATCTTCGGCCTGACCATCGCCGCCGAACGCCTCTCGGAAGTGCGCAATGAACGCCGTCCCGGCAGCAAGTACGCCGCGCTGGAAAATTGTCGCTATGAAATCAATGAGGCCGAGAAGATGATGCGCCGCGAAGGGATACGCTGGATGTCGTCGACCACCAAGTCCATCGAGGAAATCGCCGCCACCATCCTGCAGGAGATCAAGCTGGAGACGCGCTGACCGACTTTCGGCGTGAAAATTCAGTGCGCACGCGGGTGCGCTTCTTCGGACCGTTGATGGTGGTTTCCATGGTGAAGGAGTCTTCACTATGGGCGGTATACACCGCGGTATAGCAGTCCGGGCCGCACAGGTGATCGGCGGCCGGTATCAGTTCCTGTCCGCGTAACAGATAGTCCTGATAAGGCTGGCCGACGCGCTCGCCGTCGGCGAACAGCACGCACAGGCGCTCCGGGCCGAAGCGATAGTCAAAGACGCGGGAAAACGGAATCAAGCGGCCAGGCGCGCCGGTCATGCGCAGCTGGCCCCGCTCGCGGTAGACCAGTTGGCCCGGCGTCTCGCCTCTAGTGAAACTTAGTTCACCTGACGCCGTAGCTTGGGGGTTTTCGCTGGCTTCCCAGATGGTGCGGCTGAAGATCCATTCCCCGAGGAAGTAATCGGCCATGGCGGCCAGATCGATGGGGGGAAAGGCCGCCATGATGCGCGCCGCCCTCAGCGCCCGACAGTGCGCTGGCGCAGTTGTTCGAACAGGCAGACCGCCGCTGCCGCCGCCACGTTGAGCGATTCCATCTCGCCCAGATGCGGGATCACCACTTCATGGGTGGCCGCATCCTGCAAGGCCGGCGACACGCCCTGCCCTTCATGCCCCAGCAGCCAGGCCACCGGACCGGAGAGGTCGCAATCGTAAATGGTCTGGGCTGCGTGCGAGCTGGTGGCCAGCAAGGGGATGCGGCTGGCGGCGCACAGGGCGACCAGGTCGGCATTCTCGAAGATGTCCAGCACGAAATGCGCGCCCATGCCGGCCCGCAGCACCTTGGGTGACCAGGCGGCGGCGGTACCTGCCGAGCAGAACACTTGCTTCACCCCAGCTGCGGCTGCGCTGCGCAGGATGGAGCCGAGATTGCCCGGATCCTGCAGACCATCGAGCAGCACCGCCGATTCCTTCAAGGAAGCCGGGGCCACCGGCTCGGGCGTACTCACCAGCAACAGCAGGCCCACGCCGTTCTCCACGGTGCTGATGGCGTCATACAGCTTGTCGGCCAGCACCAGGCATTGCGCGTGCAAGGCTTCACATTGCGCCAGGATGGGCGCTACTTCCGGGTGATACTGGGCGCTCTCGGCCACCACGCACACCTGCGGCGCGCCGCGATGCTGCAGCCAGGCCTGCGCCAGGTGCACGCCATCCAGCAGGCTCTGGCCGGCGCGGCGGCGAGCCTGGCTGCTGGTGGCCAGTTGCTTCAAATCCTTGAAGACCGGGTTGTCCTTGGAGGTGATCAGTTTCATGCCTGCCTCGCTCACGCCATCACCACCGTCTGGCCGGACAGCAAGGCCCTGACCGGCGCATAGGAGCGCCGATGCACCGGCGAGACGCCATGCAGGCGCAGCATTTCCAGGTGCAGCGGGGTCGGATAGCCCTTGTGGCGGTCGAAACCGTAATGCGGATAGGTGTCGTGCAAGACCAGCAGCGCCGCATCGCGCGCGGTCTTGGCGAGGATGGAGGCGGCCGAGATGGCCGGCACCTTGTCGTCGCCCTTGACGATGGCTTCGGAGCGGATGCTCATGACCGGGCAGCGGTTGCCATCGATCAGGGCCAGCGTGGGCAGCGTGGAGAGTGCCTCCACCGCGCGGCGCATGGCCAGCATGCTGGCGTGCAGGATGTTGAGCTCGTCGATCTCCTGCTCGTTGCAGGAGGCAATGGCCCAGGCCAGCGCCGATTCCTTGATCTCCAGCGCCAGGCTGTCGCGCGCGGCTTCGGAAAGCTTCTTGGAGTCGCGCAGGCCCTTGACCGGACGCGCCGGATCGAGGATCACGGCGGCAGCGAACACCGGACCGGCCAGCGGACCACGGCCGGCCTCATCGACGCCGCAGATGATCTCGCCGGTGTAGTCGTCAAACAAAGCCAGGGTCTGGGGGGCCGCCTTGGGCATAGCAATTTCCTTCATCAAACTCTCACACGGATCGCCGCAGCGATCCTTCTTTCGGTCCGTCAACGACGGCGCGCGCCAATGACTTCACAGACCGCGTTGGCGCTCTCCCGGCTGGTATCGCGCAGCAGGGACTGGTGCATGTCGGCAAAGCGCCGCACCAGCCGCTGCTGGTGCGCATGGTCTTCCAGCTGGTGCCACATGGCATCGGCCAGGGCCTGGGGCGTGGCCTGGTGCTGCAGCAGTTCCGGCACCAGGAAGTCGCGCGCCAGGATATTGGGCAGGCCCACCCAGGGCTGGTAAGCCATGTGCCGCATGATCTGGTACGAGGCCCAGTTGACCTTGTAGGAGATCACCATGGGCTTCTTGTACAAGGCCACTTCCAGCGAGGCCGTGCCCGAGGCCACCAGCACTGCATCCGAGGCTTCCATCGCACTGTGCGACTGGCCACGGATGACGCTGATGCCAAGATCTTCATATCCGCCCTGGCGAATCTGGTCTTCAAAAAAGGCCATCTGCCGGTCGCCCGCCATGGGCGTGATGAACTGCAATTGGGGGTCGCGCTGCCGCAACAGCCGTGCCGCGGCGAGGAAACCTTCGCCGTTCTGCTTCAGTTCGCTCATGCGGCTGCCCGGCAGGATGGCCACCACCCTGCCCGGCCCCGCCAGTCCGAGGCGCTGGCGTGCGCCTGCGGTGTCGGGCTGCAGCGGGATCACTTCGGCCAGCGGATGGCCGACGTAGGTCACCGGGACGCCCGCCTGGCGGTACAGGTTTTCCTCGAAGGGAAAGATCACCAGCATGTGCGACACCGCGCGCTGGATCTTCTTGATGCGCCAGCCGCGCCAGGCCCAGATCTGCGGGCCGATGAAGTGGATGGTCGGGATGCCGGCCTTCTTGAGCTGCTCTTCCAGGCCCAGGTTGAAGCCGGGATAGTCCACGCCCACGAAGACATCAGGCCGGTCCGCCAGCAGCTTGTCGCGCAGCGACTCCTGGATGCCCTTGATCTCGCGGTAGCGCGGAATCACCTCGAACAGGCCACGCACCGTCAGTTTGTCCATCGGCCAGTCGCTGGCAAAACCTTGCGCCATCATGTGCTCGCCGCCAATGCCATGCAGGCGCACTTCCGGCAGGCGCTCGCGCACCCCGGCCAGCAGGCGGCTGCCCAGCAGGTCGCCCGAGCTTTCGCCGGCCACCAGTGCGATCGACTGGCGGCGCGTGATGTCAGCGGATGATGCCACGGGCCGAAGCCTCGATGAATTCGCGCAGCAGGCGGATGTGCTCGGCGCTGTGGGCCGACTTGGCCTCCATCTCCGCCAGCTGCTGCTTGGCTTCTTCCAGCGGCAGGCCGGCACGGTAGATCACCTTGTAGGCGCGCTTGATCTCCATGATCTGCTCGCTGGTGAAGCCACGGCGCTTCAGGCCCTCGCTGTTGATGCCGGCCGGCACGGCGCGATTGCCTGCCGCCGTCACGAAGGGTGGCACGTCCTGGCTCACGGCCGCCGTAAAGGCGGTCATGGCATGGGCACCGATATGGCAGAACTGGTGCACGGTGGTGAAACCGCCCAGGAATACGTGGTCGCCCAAATGCACGTGACCGGCCAGCGTGGCATTGTTGGCCAGGATGATGTGGCTGCCCAGCTGGCAATCATGCGCCAGGTGGACGTAGGCCATGATCCAGTTGTCGTTGCCAATGCGGGTCGCGCCGCCATCCTGCACGGTACCCCGGTTGAAGGTGACGAATTCGCGGATGGTGTTGCGGTCGCCGATCTCCATGGTGGTGGGCTCGCCGGCGTACTTCTTGTCCTGCGGTGCGGCGCCAATGGAGGCGAACTGGAAAATCTCGTTGTCACGGCCAATGGTGGTGTGGCCTTCGATCACCACGTGGGGACCGATGCGCGTGCCCGCGCCGATGCGCACGTCAGGACCGATGACGGCATACGCGCCGATCTCGACCGATTCGTCGATCTGCGCTCCGGGGGCAATCACTGCGCTGGGATGGATCTTGGACATGTCCTGTGCTTCGATGGGTTCACTTGTTGCACATCTTGCAATGAAGCAATCTGCACAATGAATCAGGCCCGGCGCGATCTTGCCGATCACCGCCGGGCCTGGCTTGATGCGTCAAGCCTGCAGGCAGGCCTGGGGTCAGGCGCTCTGGCTGGCGTCGGCGGCGCTGCGCATGGTGCACATCAGGTCGCCTTCCACAGCCACCTGGCCGTCCACGGTGGCCACGGCACGGTATTTCCAGATGCCACGGGCACGGCGGGTGATTTCCACTTCCATCTTGAGCTGATCGCCCGGTTCCACCGGACGCTTGAAGCGGGCATTGTCGATGCCGACGAAGTAGACCACGGTGTTCTCATCGGGCTTGCGGCCTTCGGTCAGGAAGGACAGCAGCGCAGCGGTCTGGGCCAGCGCCTCGATCATCAGCACGCCCGGCATCACCGGCTTGTGCGGGAAGTGGCCGTTGAAGAATTCTTCATTCACGGTCACGTTCTTGATCGCGGTGATGGTCTTGCCGCTCTCCCAGTTCAGCACGCGATCAACCAGCAGCAGCGGATAACGGTGCGGCAGGTACTGTTTGATTTGATTGATGTCGAGGCTATTCATTCTCTTCTTGATTCTCTGAAAGCGGGGCTTGGCCTGCTTGTTCTTGTGTCAACGTTTTAAGCGATTTTTCCAACGCCCGGATTTTCTCACGCATCGTGCCCAGATTGCGCACCAATGCAGCTGATTTTTCCCAGTCGCGGTGTTCGGTGATGGGATAGAAGCCGGTGTATTGCCCTGGCTCAAGGATGGAACGCAGGGCCAGCGTACCGGCCGAGACGTGCACCTTGTCCACGATGGTGATGTGGCCGTGGATCATGGCCGCGCCGCCGATGGAACAGTATTTGCCGATTTTCGCGCTGCCGGCGATGCCGGCACAGGCGGCAATGGCGGTATGGGCGCCGATGTGGCAGTTGTGGGCGATCTGGATCTGGTTGTCGAGCTTGACGCCCTCCTCGATCACGGTATCGGCCAGGGCACCACGGTCGATGGTGGTATTGGCACCGATTTCGACGTCATCGCCGATCATCACGCGGCCAACTTGCGGGATCTTGATCCATTGCCCGGCTTCGTTGGCGAAACCGAAGCCGTCGGCCCCGATCACCGCGCCCGAATGGACGATGCCGCGCGCCCCGATTTCGCAGGCGTGATGCAGGGTGGCACGGGCGTGGAAATGGGTGTCCTCACCAACCTTGGCGTGGTGGCCGATGAAGCTGCCGGCGTCGATACGGGCGCGGGCACCGATGACGGCACCGGCTTCGATCACCACCAGCGGGCCGATCACCGCATCCGCCGCGACCTGGGCCGATGGATCGACCACGGCGCTGGCATGGATGCCGGCAGGCGCGCGCACTTCGGCCTGAGCCTGAAACAGCTGGGCCGCGCGGGCGAAATAGGCGTAAGGATTGCGGGTGACGATGCGGGCACCGGCATAGCCCTGCACCTGGGCGTCGTCCGTCTCGGACAGGATCAGCGCCGCCGCCTGGGTCTGGTCGGCTTGCGCACGGAACTTGGGATTGGAAAGGAAAGTGATGTGGCTGGCACCGGCGGCATCCAGCGGCGCGATGCCATCGACCGCGATGGTCGCATCACCCTTCAGCTGACCGCCCAGGCGCTCGACCAGTTGCTGCAGTCGAATACTCATCTTGGCTTTTCCGAATGGTAGGCGTTGCTTGGCTTACGGTAGAACAAAGGCCGCCCTGAAGGCAGCCCCTGAAGCGACATGCGGGCGCAGGACGTTGCCGCCCGGCGCCCGCATGGTGAAGGCGGCAATTACTTGGCCAGTTCCTTCAGGACCTTGTCGGTAATGTCGATGCGCTTGGAAGCGTAGACGGCTTCCTGGAAGACGATGTCGTACTTCTCGGCTTCGGCGATCTGGCGGATCACCTTGTTGGTGCGTTCCAGGACCACGGCCAGTTCCTCGTTGCGGCGCTGGTTCAGGTCTTCGCGGAATTCACGCTGCTTGCGCTGGAATTCCTTGTCCAGGTCGGACAGGTCACGCTGGCGCTTGGCGCGGTCGGAATCCGACAGCACGGCAGCATCCTTGTCCAGCTTGTCGGACTGGGCCTTCAGACGCGCAGCCATGTCTTGCAGGTCACGGTCACGCTTGGCGAACTCGGCTTCCAGCTTGGTTTGTGCGGCCTTGGCAGGCGCCGCTTCGCGGAAGATGCGCTCGGTGCTCACGAAGGCGATTTTCGAGCTTTCCTGCGCGTGGGCGGGGGCAAAGCTCAACAGGCAGGCAGCCATCACGATGGTCTGCAGGGACAGGAACGATTTGGTCATGAACTTCAAGATTACTCTCCGTATTACGAATCAATGATGACCGCTTTAGAAGCCGGTACCCAGTTGGAACTGGAAGGTTTGAGACTTGTCACCCGCCTTCAGGTTCAATGGCTTGCCGAAGCTCAGCTTCAGCGGACCGATCGGCGACACCCAGCTGATACCGACACCGGCCGAATAGCGCAGGTCGTTGAGCTTGATGTTTTCGCCGTCGGCGAAGACGTTGCCGCCGTCAAAGAAGGTGAACCAGCGCAGCGTGCGGTCCTGGCCCGAACCCGGGAACGGGAATTGCAGTTCGGCATTGCCGTACAGACGCGAAGCGCCGCCCATGGAGTCACCGTACTGGTCCTTCAGGCTACCCAGCGAGGACGCTTCATAGCCGCGCACGGTGCCGATACCGCCGGCGTAGTAGTTCTTGAACACCGGGTACGGCTTGCTGCCCAGGCCGCGGCCGTAGTCGACTTCGCCATTCAGCGCCAGAGTCACGGCCTTGCTGAAGAACGGCTGGAAGTACTGCTGCTGGTAGCTGGCACGGTAGTACTTCAGGGTGCCCACATAGGAGACCTCGAAGTTGGCGCGCTGATAGCGGCCGGTGGTCGGCACCAGGGCCGAGTCACGGCCGTCACGCTGCCATGCCACGGTCAGCGGGATGCTGGTGGTACGGGCGCTGCCCACACCGCAATTGTTGGTGCTGGAGGTCACATCACAATCGCTCGCGCCCACGCCGCCAAAGTCACGCACGTACTGGCGATAGAGCGTCGGGCTGGTGCTGTCGGTGCTGACGTTGGTGTTTTCCACGCCAATACCGAAGAACACGCGATCCAGCTCCGAGAACGGCACACCAAACTTGATGCTGCCGCCCAGGGTCTTGACCTTGTAGTCACCGGTCGCGTAGACCGAGGGGCGAATCGTGCGCAGGTAGATCTCATAGGTGCGGCTGATGCCGTCATCCGTGAAATACGGATTGGTGGTCGACAGCGAGATCGTGCGATAGCGCGAGCTGGTGTTGATGTCGATACCGACGGTGTTGCCGCTGCCGAAGGCGTTTTCCTGCGAGATCGAGCCGGTCAGGCTCAGCTTGTCGGACTGCGAGAAGCCGGCACCGACCATGATGTTGCCGGTCGGCTTTTCCTCGACCTTCATGCTCACATCGACCTGGTCGCTGGTGCCCGGCACTTCAGGCGTATCCACGGTCACTTCCTTGAAGTAGCCCAGACGGTCGACGCGATCGCGCGAAAGCTTGATCTTCTCGCCGTCGTACCAGGAATCCTCGAACTGGCGGAATTCGCGGCGGATCACCTCATCGCGGGTCTTGGTGTTGCCGGCGATGTTGACGTGACGCACGTAGACGCGCTTGCCCGGGTCGACCATGATGGTGAAGGCAACTTCCTTCTTCTCGCGGTCCACATTGGGGTTGGCGTTGACGTTCGCGAAGGCGTAACCGAAGTTGCCCAGACGCTCACCGATCTTCTTGGTGCTGTCGGTCAGCTTGGCGCCGGAATAGACGTCGCCCTTCTTCAGCTGCACCAGCTTGGCCAGTTCCGGCTCCATGCCGAACATCTCGCCTTCCAGCTTGATGTCGGAGACGGTGTACTTCTCGCCTTCCTTGATGTTGACGGTGATGTAGATGTCTTTCTTGTCGGGCGTGATCGACACCTGGGTCGATTCGACCTGCATCTCCAGATAGCCACGGTCCAGGTAGTAGGAGCGCAGGGTTTCGATGTCGCCCTGCAGCTTTTCCTTGGAGTACTGGTCGGCCTTGGTGTACCAGGTGAACCAGCCCGGGGTGGTCAGCTTGATCTGGTCGCGCAGGGTGCTGTCGGAGAACACCTTGTTGCCGACGAAGTTGATCTGCTTGATGCGCGAAACTTCACCTTCATCCACGGCGAAGGTAATGGCGACGCGATTGCGCTCGACCGGCGTGACGGTGGTCGACACCTTGGCACCATACAGGCCGCGCGACAGGTACTGACGCTTCAGTTCCTGTTCGGCGCGATCGACCTGCGAGCGGTCAAAGATCCGCGACTCGGCTACGCCGATTTCCTTGAGGGCCTTGGTCAGCTGTTCCTTGTCGAATTCCTTGATGCCGGAGAAGTCGACGCTGGCAATAGCCGGGCGTTCGACCACCTGCACCACCAGCACGTCGCCTTCGGCTTCGATGCGCACGTCACGGAAGAATCCGGTGGCGTACAACGCCTTGATGGCGGCGGTGGCCTTTTCATCGTTGAAGGTATCGCCCACGCGCACCGGCAGGTAACTGAAGACGGTGCCGGCTTCGGTACGCTGGATGCCTTCGACGCGGATATCCTTGACCACGAACGGCGTAATGGCCATGGCCTGGCTGGAGCACAGGGCAAAGGCGGCAGCGGCAATCAGGCGACGGGAGAGAGTCGGAATGGGATGTTGCGCAGGGTGTAATTTCATCTATCGTTCATCAACAGTTTTTCGCTGCGGCACTGCCTGACATGATGCTGGTAAGCAATTGAAAACGGATTCCTGATCCATTGCCAATTGCTTAACAACTGCCATCGGGGTTGGCCGGCAAATGTAAAAAATCCGGTCTTTCTGGCCGCCCCGCCGATCTTGCTTGCTCGACGGGGCCGGCATCAGGCCGGATTCATCCTTGGAACATCAGTCGCACGATATCGTTGAAAGCGGCAACGAGCATCAGCGCCATCAGTAATCCCAGGCCGGCGCGCTGCGCGATTTCCCCAAACCGCTCGGAAACGGGCCGCCCTGTCAAAATCTCCAGCGCATAATACAGCAAATGACCGCCGTCTAAAACCGGGATTGGCAACAGATTCATCACTCCCAGGCTGATACTGATGAAGGCCAGGAAGCTGAGGTAGCTCACCAGGCCCACGCGGGCGGTCTGTCCGGCATAGTCGGCGATGGTGATGGGGCCGGTAATGTTCTTCAGCGAGACCTGCCCGATGATCATCTTGCCGATCATCTTGATGGTCATCACGCTGGTATCCCAGGTGCGCTGCGCGCCCTTGGCCACGGCCGTCAACGGGCCATCGCTGACGGTGGCCATCTCCGGTGCCAGCGGCACTTCGACCTTGATGCGGCCGATGCGCTTGCCGCTTTCACCCTCTTCCACCGACTCCGGCGTGACGCGCACCTCGATCGGCGCCGTGCCGCGCACGCCCTGCAGCAGCAGAGGCTTGCCGGCGGATTCGCGCACTTTTTCCACGAAGGCCAGGCCATCCTGAACAGGCACGCCATCGATGGCGGTGATGCGGTCGCCGCTCTCCAGTCCTGCCATCTTGGCCGGACCCTCCATGATCTTGCCCAGCACGGCAGGCGGACGCGCCAGCGACAGGCCGAGCTTGCCGAGGAAGTCGCCTTCCAGCTCATTGCTGTCAATGCCGCCCAGACGCAGCGTGACCGAGTTGAGCAGCTTGCCGCTGCCATTGGGATTGGGACGTTCGACGTCGATGCGGGCATCGGCCTTTTCCAGCACCAGTTGCATCAGTTTCCAGCGTACTTCGGACCAGACCTGCACCGGCGCGCCATTGATGGCCGTGATACGGTCACCGGCGCGCAAGCCGGCCTGGTAGGCGGCCGACTGCGCGGTCGCTGCACGCAGCACGGGCACCGGCTCCGGCACGCCGTGCATGTAGAGACCAGCAAAGAGGAGAATGGCCAGCAGGAAATTGGCGATCGGTCCGGCCGCCACGATGGCGATGCGACGCCAGACGGATTGGCGCGTGAATTCGCGCTTGAGATCGGCTTCCGGAATGTCTTCCAGCGGCTGTTCGCGCGCGTCCAGCATCTTCACATAGCCGCCCAAGGGCAGCACCGACAGCGCCCATTCGGTCTGGTCGCGGCCGAAGCGGCGCGACCAGATCACCCGGCCCATGCCGACCGAGAAGCGCAATACCTTCACACCGCACCAGCGCGCCACCAGGTAATGCCCCAGCTCGTGGACTACCACCAGGGTGCCCAGGGCAACGAAGAAAGCGATCAGGGTATGCAGCAGGTTCATCGTGAAATCAGTGCCTCGGCGTGGTCACGCGCCTGCCGGTCCTGCTCCAGCAGCGCCGTGATGTCATCGGCTTGCCGGTTGGGGATGGCGGACATGACCTCGTGGATCAGGGGAGCGATCTTCCCGAAGCCGATGCGGCCATCGAGGAAGGCTTGCACGGCGACTTCGTTGGCGGCATTAAGGATCGCCGCCAGCGTACCGCCGGCCCGCAGCGCATCATACGCCAGTTTCAGGCAGGGGAAGCGCTGATAGTCAGGCGGCAAGAAGGACAATTGCGCGATCTGCGCCAGATCCAGCGCTGCCACGCCCGAGGCGATACGCTCCGGATAGGCCAGCGCATTGGCAATGGGCGTGCGCATGTCGGGGTTGCCCAACTGCGCTAGCACAGAGCCATCGGCATACGAGACCATGGAATGAATCACGCTCTGCGGGTGGATCACCACCTCGATCTTGTCCGCCGGCGCGCCGAAGAGCCAGTGCGCTTCGATCACTTCCAGGCCCTTGTTCATCATGGTGGCGGAATCCACCGAGATCTTGCGCCCCATCACCCACTTGGGATGGGCCACGGCTTCTTCCACGGTGACTTGATCCAGCGTATTCACCTCCCGATGGAGGAACGGACCTCCCGAGGCCGTCAGGAGGATTTTCTCGACACCATGCGCCGTCATCGAACGGGTGTAGCCGGCGGGCAGGCACTGGAAGATGGCATTGTGTTCGCTATCGATGGGCAGCAGGCTGGCACCATGTGCCTGCACCGCATCCATCAGCAGCTGGCCGGAGATCACCAGAGCTTCCTTGTTGGCCAGCAGGATCTTCTTGCCGGCACGTGCGGCGGCCAGCGTGGAGGCCAGTCCTGCGGCACCGACGATGGCCGCCATGACCATGTCGCAGCCGTCGGCGGACGCGATCTCGCACAAGGCTTGCGGACCGTAGGCCACTTCGGTGGACAGCCCGGCTGCGCGCAACAAGGTTTGCAACTGCGCGGCCGCTTCGGCGGAACCGACCACGGCCACTTGCGGACGGAAGCGCTGGCATTGCTCGGCCAGTTCAGCAACACGGGAATGGGCGCTCAGCGCAAAGACGCGATAGCGGTCGGGATGGCGGGCCACCACGTCCAGCGTGGACACGCCGATGGAACCGGTGGCACCGAGAATGCTGATGGACTGCATGGAATTTCCAGAAGGAAAGCGGCGGCTCAGGCAGCCGCCAGCCAGAGATCGACCAGCGCTGCCAGCGGCAGCACCGGGATGAGCGCATCGATGCGGTCGAGCACGCCGCCGTGGCCGGGCAGCAGGTTGCTGCTGTCCTTCATGCCGGCGCGGCGCTTAAGTTGCGACTCGAACAAGTCACCGACCACGCTGGCCACCACCATGAGGCTGAGCACGCCGACAAAGCCGCCCCAGCCCCAGCGATTGAACAGGTGATACTGGAAGGTCTCGCCACCACTCATGGACATGGCCACTGCCGCCGAAATCACCAGCACCGCCAGCCAGCCGCCGATGGCACCCTCCCAGGACTTGCCCGGGGAAATGGTGGGAGCCAACTTGTGGCGTCCGAAGCCCTTGCCAGAGAAATAGGCACCAATGTCAGCCACCCACACCACGGCCATCACCGACAGCAGATACAGCGGCGAATGCTGGAACAGGTCCACGATGGCAACAAAGCAGCCGAGGATGGACAGCATGTAAGTGCCGTTGAGCAGCCTATTGCCGAAAGCTTCGATCCGGGGCAGGCCCAGGCCAAGCGCGGGCACGAAGCGCAAGGCCCACAACAGCACGCAGAGCACATACAGGGCGCGCACGCTGGGCAAGCCGGAGAAGAACAGGATGACGCTGAAGACCAACGTCCACACGGCAGCCCACAAGGTGGGACGCGGGCTCTTGAAGAGACGGAAGCATTCCCACGAACCGGCGGCGAAGAACACCAGCACCGCCATGGCAAAGGCCGGGAAATAACCGAAATACAGGATGGGCAACAGGATTGCCAGCAGGATCAACGCCGTGATGACACGCGTCTTGAGCATCAGGAAGCCTTTTTCTGGTCCAGTACCTGGGCACTGGTGCGCCCGAAGCGGCGCTCGCGTTGTTGGTAGGAGCCGATCGCCTGATCCAGCGCCTTGTCGTCGAAATCGGGCCAGAAGGTTTCGGTGAAGTACAGCTCGCTGTACGCCAGCTGCCACAACAGGAAATTGGAGATGCGCTGTTCACCGCCGGTACGGATGAACAAATCGGGCTCAGGGGCATACGCCATGGCCAGATACGGGGCCAGTTCTTCTTCGGTGTAGTCGGTCGCGCCCGGCTTGTCCTTGACCATTTTGGAAACGGCCTGCATGACATCCCAGCGCCCGCCATAGTTGGCGCAGACGGTCAGCGTCAGGCGGCTGTTGCCGGCGGTCTGCGCCTCGGCCTTGGCCGCCATCTCCTGCAATTTCGGATCGAAGCGGCTCATGTCGCCGACGATGCGCAGGCGGATGCCATTGTTGGCCATCTTGCCGACTTCACGCTCCAGCACCGTCATGAACAGACGCATCAGCACCGACACTTCGTCGGCAGGGCGACGCCAGTTTTCGGAACTGAAGGCAAACAGGGTAAGGAATTCGATACCGCGCTCGGCGCAGGCCTCGACAATGGAGCGCACTGCATCCACGCCCTTGGCATGCCCCGCCACACGCGGCAGGAAACGTTTGGTCGCCCAACGACCGTTGCCGTCCATGATGATGGCAACATGGCGCGGAACCGCGGAAGTCTCCGGAACCGCCAGAGTTGAGCTTTGATGCTTCATGTAAATGATTTATTACTTTTCCGTGCGCCGGATGGTGAAGCGCAACATGGTAACGGGCACGCGCCGCTTTGACAAACCGGCCAGCCTCCTCCCCCCATTGCCGCTCTCACTTCCCGCCTGCACTTTTGCTGTCTTGGACTTGTTCGTGCAGCGCGGCCGCCATGGCAGCCGCGCGTGAGACCTGCAGGACGGCTTAAACCGTCATCACTTCCTTTTCCTTGTCGGTGACCATTTTGTCGATGTCAGCCACGAACTTGTCGGTCAGCTTCTGGATCTCGTCCTGGCCGCGGCGCTCTTCATCTTCCGAGGCGATCTTGTCCTTGACCAGCTTCTTCAGGCCTTCATTGCCTTCGCGGCGGATGTTGCGCACGGCGATCTTGGCATCTTCGGCTTCACTCTTGACCAGCTTGACCATTTCCTTGCGGCGCTCTTCGGTCAGCGCAGGCATCGGCACACGGATCAGGTCGCCGTGGGTGGCCGGGTTCAGGCCCAGGTCGGCTTCACGGATGGCCTTCTCGATGACGGCGGCCATCTTCTTCTCGAACGGCTGCACACCGATGGTGCGCGCATCGATCAGGGTCAGGTTGGCGACTTGCGACAGGCCTGTCGGCGAACCATAGTATTCCACCATGACCTGGTCCAGCAGGCCGGTGTGGGCGCGGCCGGTACGGACCTTGGCCAGGTTGGCCTTCAGGGTTTCGATGGACTTGGCCATCTTCTGCTCGGTATTTTTCTTGACGTCAGCGACACTCATGCTGCTCTCCTAACTTTGGTGCAATAACTTGGCTTGTCTTGATGGCAAATGCCTGAAAGACGGGCATTGTAAACGGGAATCCCGGCCTGCGGCCGGTTTCTGCACTGCAATATCGATCAGACGTGAACCAGGGTGCCTTCATCGTCACCCATGACCACGCTCTTCAACGCGCCCGGCTTGACGATGGAAAACACCTTGATCGGCAGCTTCTGGTCGCGGCACAGCGCAAAGGCGGTGGCATCCATCACCTGCAGGTGCTTGGCGATGGCTTCATCGAAGGAGATCGACTGGTAGCGGGTGGCGGCCGGATCCTTCTTGGGGTCGGCGGTGTAGACACCATCCACCTTGGTGGCCTTCAGCACGATCTGGGCGCCGATTTCCGAGCCACGCAGGGCGGCGGCGGTATCGGTGGTGAAGAAGGGGTTGCCGGTACCGGCGGCGAACACCACGATCTTGCCTTCTTCCAGGTATTGCAGCGCCTTGGGGCGCACATAGGGCTCGACCACCTGCTCGATGCCGATGGCCGACATCACGCGGGCCGTCAGGCCGGCCTGGCGCATGGCATCAGCCAGGGCCAGCGAGTTCATGACGGTGGCCAGCATGCCCATGTAGTCGGCGGTTGCACGATCCATGCCCTGGGCGCCCGGCGCGACGCCGCGGAAGATGTTGCCGCCACCGATCACGATGGCCAGTTCCACGCCCAGTTTGCTGATTTCTGCTACATCCGCGACCATGCGTTCGATGGTCGCGCGATTGATACCGTAGGCGTCGTCGCCCATCAGTGCTTCGCCGGAGAGTTTGAGGAGTACGCGCTTGTAGGCTGGTGTTGTCATTGCAGGGCTCCGTGTTCTGTCCGAGGTTGAATTACGTATTGACGCGCCGGCACTCGCTGTCACCCGACGAAATGGCGCTTTTTCGTCATCAGGGGCAGGTCCGAACGCATGAGGGGATGTACTGCTGCGCCCTATTCTGTCTTGCCGTGTGCTGCCAGTATTGCTTTAGCTACCCATATTGCCGTTGCCAGGCGGCCTGCCCTGCGCGTCATCATTCATCCGACGGACGACCCTGACTGTAGACGCGGGCGACTCCGAAAGTTCCCGGAATCCGGCTTAAAAAAACGGGCCTCTCGGCCCGTTTTTCCTGCGACGCTTACTGAGCTTGTTTCGCTGCAGCCACTTGCGCTGCCACTTCGGCAGCGAAGTCGTCTTGCTTCTTCTCGATGCCTTCGCCGACCACGTACATGGCGAACGACTTGACGGTGGTATTGGCCGCCTTCAGCATCTGTTCAACGCTTTGCTTGTCGTTCTTCACGAAAGCCTGGTTGAACAGCGACACTTCCTTCAGGTACTTCTGCACCGAACCGTCCACCATCTTGGCGACGATGTCAGCCGGCTTGCCGGATTCGGCAGCCTTCAGGGCGGCGACCGAGCGTTCCTTCTCGATCAGGTCGGCCGGCACTTGCTCGGCCGACAGGGCGACCGGCTTCATGGCAGCGATGTGCATGGCCACGTCCTTGCCGACTTGCTCTTCAGCGCCGTCGAACTCGACGATCACGCCGATGCGGGTGCCGTGCAGGTAGGCAGCCAGCTTGCCGGTGGTTTCGAAGCGCTGGAAGCGACGGAACGACATGTTCTCGCCGATGCGGCCGATCAGTTCGGTGCGCAGTTCTTCCAGGGTCTTGCCGTCGGCCAGCTTGCAGGCGCCCAGGGCAGCCACGTCAGCCGGATTCTGTTCGACCACCAGCTTGGCAGCAGCTTCGACCAGACCGATGAACTCGTCGTTCTTGGTCACGAAGTCGGTTTCACAGTTCACTTCGACCAGCGCGCCGACGTTGCCAGCGATGTAGGCCGAGATCACGCCTTCTGCGGTGATGCGGGAAGAGGCCTTGGAAGCCTTGCTGCCCAGCTTGACGCGCAGAATCTCTTCGGCCTTGGCCATGTCGCCATCGGCTTCGGTCAGCGCCTTCTTGCATTCCATCATCGGCGCGTCGGTCTTCGCACGCAGATCGCCCACCATTGCTGCGGTAATTGCCGCCATACTTTTCTCCTGACTTGGAGGCATCCCGCGCTTGCGGCATGCCTGAAACTCGAAAATTGAATCAAAAAAAAGGGGCCACTGCGTCACTACCCGCTGTCACCCCTTTTTGGACTACCGTACTACCGGAAGAGCAGAATCAAGCCTGCTCGACCTCGACGAATTCATCGCCCTTGACTGCTTCGACGACGTCGTTGACGGCGTTGGCGCGGCCTTCCAGCACGGCGTCAGCCATGCCGCGAGCGTACAGAGCGATCGCCTTGGCGGAGTCGTCGTTACCCGGGATCACGTAGGTGACGCCTTCGGGCGAGTGGTTGGTATCGACCACGCCGATGACCGGGATACCCAGCTTGGCGGCTTCGGTGATGGCGCCCTTGTGGTAGCCGACGTCGATGACGAAGATGGCGTCAGGAATGCCGCCCATGTCCTTGATGCCGCCGATGGCCTTTTGCAGCTTTTCCTGTTCACGGGTGAACAGCAGGGCTTCCTTCTTCGACAGCTTCTCGACCGAACCGTCTTCGATGGCAGCTTCCATGTCCTTCAGGCGCTTGATCGAGGTCTTGATGGTCTTGAAGTTGGTCAGCATGCCGCCCAGCCAGCGCTGGTCAACGTAGGGCACGCCAGCGCGTTGCGCTTCAGCAGACAGGATGTCGCGGGCTTGACGCTTGGTACCAACGAACAGGATGGTGCCACGGTTGGCCGACAGCTGGCGCACGTACTTGACGGCTTCCTGGTACATGCCCAGGGTCTTTTCCAGGTTGACGATGTGAATCTTGTTGCGATGGCCGAAAATGAAGGGGGCCATCTTGGGGTTCCAGAAGCGAGTTTGGTGACCGAAGTGGACACCGGCTTCCAGCATTTCGCGCATGGTAACGGACATGAATTTCTCCAGGGTTAGGTCTGGAATCCGCTCGGTCATCCGGCTCATGCAGCCGGACACCCTTTTAGCGAACGGATTCGCGTTTCAAAAGATAATTTACGACACTTATTGCCAAACAGACATGAAGAATCATTCCGCACACCGCATTCGACAACCGACCTGAGGTTTTCAGATCAGCCCGGCATTCTACTCGACCCATCACTTTTGTTCAAGTAGCACATGAAGATAAGGAACGCAGCCAAACGCCGTCCCCGGCTTGTCGGCCGGAGCCGGCAAAACAGAAAGCACCCCCGTCGTCTATAATCCCGTCTTGACGATTTTCTAGCGAATTGCGATTCATCATGGGCAACATCACCATCAAGACCGCCGAAGACATCGAAGGCATGCGCGTGGCCGGCCGCCTGGCCGCCGAGGTACTGGACTACATCACCCCCTTCGTGAAGCCGGGCGTGACCACCGGCGAGATCGACCGCCTCTGCCACGAGTACATGACCAACGTGCAAGGCAGCATCCCGGCCCCACTGAACTACTGCCCGCCGGGCTACACGCCCTACCCCAAGGCCATCTGCACCTCACTGAATGACGTGATCTGCCACGGCATCCCCGGCGACAAGGTGATGAAGAACGGCGACGTGCTCAACATCGACGTCACCATCATCAAGAATGGCTACCACGGCGACACCAGCCGCATGTTCTTCCTGGGCGAGCCGTCCATCCTGGCACGCCGCCTGACCGAGATCACCTATGAATGCATGTGGCTGGGCATCTCCAAGATCAAGCCGGGCGCACATTTGGGCGACATCGGCCACGTCATCCAGCAGCACGCCGAAAAGGCCGGCTACAGCGTGGTGCGCGAGTTCTGCGGCCACGGCATCGGCAAGGTCTTCCATGAAGAACCGCAAGTCCTGCACTACGGCCGCCCCGGTACGCTGGAGAAGCTGGAAGCCGGCATGATCTTCACCGTGGAACCGATGATCAACGCCGGCCGCCGCGAGATCCGCGAAATGGGCGACGGCTGGACCATCAAGACCAAGGACCGCAGCCTGTCAGCCCAATGGGAACACACCGTGCTGGTCACCGAGACCGGCTTCGAAGTGCTGACGGTGTCGCCCGGCATGCCGGCACCGCCGGCCTTCATCCAGAACCAGGCCGCCACCCCGGCGTGACCCAGGCGGCCGGAACCATGTGCCCCTCCACCCTGCACACAGTTTCCGGCACGAAACCTGCTTCGAGCGCAAAGCCGCATGGGGATGCGGCTTTGTTCATATAGGCGCCGCCCCGCCGCCCTGCTTGCCTTAATTGCCGACCACGATGCCCACACTCGCCATCACGCTCAAGAAACAGCTCAAGGCCGCGCGCCAGCAAGCCATCGAGGTGTTCCAGTCCAACCACAAGACCGAGCAGTTGCTGGCCCAGTTGCGCCGCAACGTGGACGAAGCCCTCACCACTGCCTGGGAAGAACTGGGCATGTCCGGCAATGCCGCCCTGGTGGCCGTGGGCGGCTATGGCCGGGGCGAGCTGTTCCCGCATTCGGATGTGGATGTGCTGATCCTGCTGGACCAGGCCCCGGATGCCGCCAAGAAGGAAAAGCTGGAATCCCTGGTGCAGCTGTTCTGGGACATCGGCCTGGAAATCGGCCACAGCATCCGCACCATCGACGAATGCCTGGATGAATCGGCCGCCGACATCACGGTGCAGACCAGCCTCCTGGAAGCCCGCCTGGTGACCGGCAACCGCGCCCTCTTCAAGAAATTGCAGGAGCGCTACCATGCCGCGCTGGACCCTCTGGCCTTCTTCCAGGCCAAGACCCTGGAAATGCGCCAGCGCCACATCAAATATGAAGATACGCCCTACAGCCTCGAACCCAACTGCAAGGAAAGCCCCGGCGGCCTGCGCGACCTGCAGGTGATCCTGTGGGTGGCCAAGGCGGCGGGCCTGGGCAACTCCTGGGGCGAGCTGGCCGAACACGGCATGCTGACCTCCACCGAGGCGCGCCAGCTGCGCCAGAAGGAACGCGCCTTCAAGGACATTCGCATCCGCCTGCACATCCTGACCGACCGCCGCGAAGACCGGCTGGTCTTCGACATCCAGACCCAGCTCGCCGAGACCTTCGGCTTCAAGACCACCGACACCCGCCGCGCCAGCGAATATCTGATGCAGCGCTACTACTGGGCGGCCAAGGCGGTCACGCAGCTCAACACCATCCTGCTGCAGAACATCGAAGCCCACCTGTTCCCGCAGCAGGCGGTGCCGCGCCCGCTCAACGAGCGTTTCAACGAGGTCAACGGCTTCGTCGACATCGCCCATGACAAGGTCTTCGAGGAGACGCCGTCAGCCATGCTGGAAGTCTTCCTGGTGCTCTCCGAGCATCCGGAACTGAAGGATATGTCGGCGCGCACCCTGCGTGCGCTATGGCATGCGCGCTTCAAGATCGACAATGCCTTCCGCGCCAATCCGGAAAATCATCGCCTGTTCATGCAGATCATCCAGAGCAAGCGCGGCATCACCCACGCCCTGCGTGGCATGAACAGCACCAGCGTGCTGGGACGCTACCTGCCGAACTTCCGCCAGATCGTCGGCCAGATGCAGCATGACCTGTTCCACGTCTACACGGTGGACCAGCACATCCTGATGGTGGTGCGCAACGTACGCCGCTTCACGATGAGCGAACATGCGCATGAATATCCCTTCTGCAGCCAGCTCATGGCCAACTTCGGCCAGCCCTGGGTGCTGTACATCGCGGCGCTGTTCCACGACATCGCCAAGGGCCGGGGCGGCGACCACTCCAAGCTGGGCATGGACGATGCGCGCGCCTTCTGCGAGCAGCACGGCATCTCGCCGGACAATACCGAGCTGATCGTGTTCCTGGTGGAGCAGCATCTGGCCATGTCGCACGTGGCCCAGAAGCAGGATATGTCGGACCCCGACGTCATCACCGCCTTCGCCCAGCTGGTCAAGGACGAACGCCACCTGACCGCGCTCTACCTGCTGACGGTGGCCGACATCCGCGGCACCAGCCCCAAGGTCTGGAACGCCTGGAAGGGCAAGCTGCTGGAAGACCTGTACCGCATGACCCTGCGCGTGCTGGGCGGCGAAGCGCCCTCGGCCGACCGCGAACTGAAGAATACCCAGCAGGAAGCCATCAAGACCCTGCGCCTGTACGGCCTGCCGGCCGACGCCCACGAAGCGCTGTGGAAGCAGCTGGACGTGGCCTACTTCCTGCGCCACGACGCCTCCGACATCGCCTGGCAGACGCGCTGCTTCTACGACAAGGTCGATACCGGCGTACCGCTGGTGCGCTGCCGCCTGGCGCCCATTGGCGAAGGCGTTCAGGTAGCGGTCTACACGCCCGACCGCCCTGACCTGTTTGCGCGCATCTGCAGCTATTTCGACGAAAAAAGCTTCAGCATCTTCGACGCCAAGATCCACACGACCCGCAACGATTACGCGCTGGACGCCTTCCTGATCAATGCCCCGGTGTTCGCCAAGAACTACCGCGACATCATCAACCTGATCGAGCACGAACTGGGGGCCCTGCTGCAGTCCGACGCCCCGCTGCCGGCTCCTTCCAAGGCTCGCCTGTCGCGCCTGTCGCGCACCTTCCCGGTCAATCCGTCGGTGGATTTGCGCCCGGATGAGCGCGGCCAGTACTACCTGCTGTCGGTCTCGGCCAATGACCGCGCCGGGCTGCTGTATTCGATCTCCAACGTGCTGGCCAAGTACCGCATCAACCTGCATACCGCCAAGGTCATGACCTTGGGCGAGCGCGTGGAAGACGTCTTCCTGATCGACGGCCCCGGCCTGTCCCAGCCGCGCAACCAGATCATGCTGGAAACCGAACTGCTGCAGACCCTGCGCATCTGACCCGCATCACCCTGTCCGCGCTGCCGCCCCAGTCTGGCGCGGCGGCGCGGCTGGCCGTACAATCTCACCCTCGCCGCTGGCCGGCCTCCGTTTTTCGCAAGGCAATCCCCATGACTGAACCTGTACGACTTTCCAAACGCATGTCCGAACTCGGCCTGTGCTCGCGCCGCGAAGCCGACGAATGGATAGAAAAAGGCTGGGTGCGCGTGGATGGCCAGGTGGTGTCGGTGCTGGGCAGCAAGGTGCTGCCGCACCAGAAGGTCACCGTGGAACGCCAAGCCAGCGCCGAGCAGGCCCAGCGTGTGACCATCCTGATCAACAAGCCCATGGGCTACGTCAGCGGCCAGGCCGAGGATGGCTACAAGCCGGCCATGGTGCTGGTCAATGAACAATCGCGCTGGGCTGAAGACCAGACCGAGATGCGCTTCCACCCGCGCCAGCTGAAGAGCCTGGTGCCGGCCGGGCGGCTGGACATCGATTCGGTGGGCTTGCTGGTACTGACCCAGGATGGCCGCATCGCCAAGCAGTTGATTGGCGAGGATTCGGCGGTCGACAAGGAATACCTGGTGCGCGTGCAATACACGCGTCCCGGCAAGCTGCCCGAATCCGATCTCAAGCGCCTGAACCACGGCCTCATCATGGATGGCAAGCCGCTGCGTCCGGCCAAGGTGGTGTGGCAGAACGAGGATCAGTTGCGCTTCACCCTGCGCGAAGGCAAGAAGCGCCAAATCCGCCGCATGTGCGACATGGTCGGACTGAAGGTAATCGGCTTGAAGCGCGTGCGCATCGGCGGGGTCAAGCTGGGTGAGCTGCCGACCGGACAGTGGCGCTACCTGCGGCCGGATGAGAAGTTCTGAGCCTCAACCCGCTCCATACAAGAACGGCCCTGATTCATCATCAGGGCCGTTCTTTTTTGCCGCAGGCAAAAAGGATCAGAGGAAACGATCCAGGATCTTGCGGCTGTGCTTGTCCAACGCCTTCTGGTCGCGGATCAGGAACTGGATGCCGTGGCTGTCGGCAATCAGCAGCGCCGGCGCGGCCAGGCGGCGGATGTCTTCCTCGCCCTTGAGCGTGAAGGTGGTGGTACCGCGCGTGGTCTGCACGGTCCAGTCGCTGGGCGTGGCGAAGGTCGACACGCTGACGATACGCTGGATCTCCGGCATGAACTCGCGGCTGGCCAGTTCTTCCTCAATCAGGCGGCGCGTGGGCGCATCCACTTCCTCCAGGGTATCGATCCAGGCCAGCTCGTGGCCGTCGCTGCTGACCAGAGACAGGCCGCGATCGGGCGATGTGACCGGAAATGCACGTACCGGAATCACGTGCTCGTGCAGGCCGCCCTGGGCGTCGGTCAAGACCAGACGTCCGAAAGCATTGCGTTCCAGGGTGAAGCTTTGGGCAGAATTGTTGGTGGTGCTCATGGCTTATTCGCCCTTCTCTTCTTCGCTCACCGAGACCTCGGCATCGCCCTCAGGATTGCGCGCCTGGGCCTGGTAGAGCTTGTAGTAATGCCCTTCCCGGGCCATCAATTCTTCGTGGTTGCCGACTTCGACCACCTGGCCGCGATCCAGTACCACCAGGCGATCAGCCTTGCGCAGGGTCGACAGGCGGTGCGCGATGGCAATCGTGGTACGGCCCTGGACCAGGTTGTCCAGCGCCTTCTGGATTTCCTTTTCGGTGGTGGTATCGACCGAGGAAGTGGCCTCGTCCAGGATCAGGATGCGCGGGTCGATCAGCAGCGCGCGCGCAATCGAGATGCGCTGGCGCTCACCGCCCGACAGGGCCTGGCCGCGCTCACCGACCAGCGAGTCATAGCCTTGCGGCAGGCGCAGGATGAACTCATGCGCATGGGCCGCACGGGCCGCCGCGATGATTTCCTCGCGGGTGGCTTCCGGCTTGCCGTAGGCAATGTTCTCGGCAATGGTGCCGAAGAACAGGAAGGGTTCCTGCAGCACCAGGCCGATGTTGCGGCGGTATTCGGAAATGGGCAGCGAACGGATGTCCACGCCATCGATGCGGATCGCCCCTTCGGAGACATCGTAGAAGCGGCAGATCAGGTTGACCATGGTGGACTTGCCCGAACCGCTGTGGCCGACCAGTCCGATCATCTCGCCCGGCGCAATGGACAGGCTCATGTTGCGGATCACCGCACGGTTGCCGTAGCGGAAGCCGATGTTGCGCACTTCGATGGCGCCCTTGACGTTTTCCAGGTGCACCGGGTTGGCCGGTTCCGGCACGCTGGAGACGTGGTCCAGGATGTCGAAGATGCGCTTGGCACCGGCGGCGGCCTTTTGGGTCACCGAGACGATGCGGCTCATCGAATCCAGACGGGTATAGAAGCGGCTGATGTAAGCCAGGAAGGCGGTCAGCACACCGACCGTGATCTGGTTGCTGGAGACCTGCCAGATCCCGAACACCCACACCACCAGCAAGCCCACTTCGGTCAGGAAGGTGACCGTGGGCGTGAAGAGCGACCAGATCTTGTTGACCCGGTCATTGACCATCAGGTTGTGACGGTTGGCTTCGCGGAAACGCGCCACTTCGCGCTTTTCCTGCGCAAAAGCCTTCACCACGCGGATGCCGGGGATGGTATCGGCCAGCACATTGGTCACTTCCGACCAGATGCGGTCGATCTTCTCGAAACCGTGGCGCAGACGATCACGCACCACGTGAATCATCCAGGCGATGAACGGCAGCGGCAACAAGGTCACCAGTGCCAGCCAAGGGTTGATCGAAATGAGGATGGCCGCCGTCATGATGATCATCAGCACGTCGATGGCGAAATCCAGCAGGTGCAGCGACAGGAACACGCAGATGCGGTCGGTTTCCGAGCCGATGCGGGCCATCAGGTCGCCGGTGCGCTTGCCGCCGAAATACTCCTGCGACAGCCGCAGCAGGTGCGCATAGGTGGTGGTGCGCAGGTCTGCGCCGATGCGCTCGGACACCAGCGCCAGGATGTAGGTACGCGCCCAGCCCAGTCCCCAGGCCAGTACCGCCGCGCCCAGCAGGCCAGACAGGTAAAGCGTGGCCAGGTGGGTGTCAATGGGAGTGCCGTTCTGGAACGGGATCAGCACGTTGTCCATCAGCGGCATGGTCATGTAGGGCGGCACCAGCGTGGCGGCGGTGGAGGCCAGCGTCAGCAGGAAGCCCAGCAGCAGCGAGCCCTTGTAGGGCTTGGCGAAGCGCGAGAGGCGGAACAGCGCCCAGGTCGACGGCGGCGCTTCCTTGGTTTCCGGACAGATGGCACAGGTTTCCTGTCCTTCCGGCAGCACGGCCTTGCAGGTCGGGCAGACGTCGCCCTCCTCTTCGGCCTGCACGCCCGAGGCCAGCAGGTCGCGCTGCTGCTCGAACAGCTTGACCAGGCGCAGCGCCTGCGGATTCTGGGCCAAGGTGTAACGCCAGGCGGCCAGCCGGCTGGCAGCGTCGCACAGCTCCAGGGTACCCACACCGGCGTGGTCGACATGCTTCAGTTGCAGCTCGGGCCGATAGGCCCACTCCTGCCATTGCTGGCGGTCCGGGGCCAGCGCCAGCAGGCGGCGGTCGGTGGCCAGCACCAGCGAAGCGTTGAATTGCAGCTGGGCGTCCAGGTCCAGTTCCAGCCAGGCCAGCACGGATTCACCCTGGACCAGGCGGGCAGCGGTTTCCGTTTGCCAGCGCTCGGGCAGGCTGGCGGTCGCGGAAGGTATTGAGTCAGTAGTCATGTAACGGCAGCGTTGAGGCCCGAAGTGAGCAGTTTGGCTATTGTTTTAGGAGGTGCAGGTCTCGCCGGACCTGTTGTCTTGATGCCTGCAAGGATGTGCCAGCGGGCAGCGCGCGATTATAGCGCAGCGTCCCCTGCTGCAAATCCACGAACTGCGCCGCCTCGTGGGTATCGATCGGGCAGCGGCCCTCCGATAACGCAAGAGCGCCGCAAACGGTGTACCGGCAATTTCACTTCCGACTACGCGGGGGTGATCTTTCCCGCATGATGCGAATGGCTGATCTGCCCAAAGCTTCAGGTCACGACGGCGTGCGCGTTTTTTCCGGCCGCATTGCCACGGCAACGGGACAGTCTGCGACAATATCGTTCATATCCACCCCCAGCCTGCCCGCATGATTCTCGCATTTCGCCTGCACCTTCCGGCCTGCCCTCTCACCTGCGGAGCCAGTTCTTGATTGCCACAAGGCAACACTCCATTTCATTCAGTTATTCCAGTTGGCAAATGCAGTAAACCAAAACTCGCCCTGCGCGTTAGTGAACCATGCGTTATTCTGACAGAGCGCTGACCGGCATGCGCAGGGCGGCACGTGCGATGCAGCCAGCATCGGCATCCTGGCTTGGGCAATTACAGCGGACTATCCACCACACATGAAAAACATCGAATTCCTCCGTTTTCTGAATCTCAAGGGTCCCAACATCTGGACCTACCGCTCCGCCCTCGAAGTGTGGATCGATATCGGCGAACTGGAAGATTTTCCCTCCAATACCATTCCCGGCTTCGTCGACCGCCTCACCACCTGGTTGCCCACCCTGATCGAACACCGCTGCAGCTACGAAGAGCGCGGCGGCTTCGTGCGCCGCCTGCACGAAGGCACCTGGCCCGGCCACATCCTGGAACACGTGACCCTGGAACTGCAGAACCTGGCCGGGCTGCCTGGCGGCTTCGGCAAGGCGCGCGAGACCAACGTGCGCGGCGTCTACAAGGTGGTGGTGCGTGCGCGCCATGAAACGGTCACCCGCGCAGCGCTCTTTGCCGCCCGCGACCTGGTGCTGGCCGCCATGGAAAACCAGCCCTTCGACCTCGACACCACTCTGCGCAAGCTGCGCCGCATGGTGGATCGCCTGTGCCTGGGCCCCAGCACCGCTTGCATCGTGGACGCCGCCGACGAGCGCCGCATCCCGACCATTCGCCTGTCCGAAGGCAACCTGGTGCAACTGGGCCACGGCTGCAAGTCGCGCCGCATCTGGACCGCCGAATCCGACCAGACCGGCGCGATTGCCGAAGGCATCTCGCGTGACAAGGATCTCACCAAGTCGCTGCTGGAAACCTGTGGCGTGCCGGTGCCCGAAGGCCGTCTGGTGGACAGCCCCGCAGACGCCTGGGATGCCGCCCAGGACATCGGCCTGCCGGTAGTGGTCAAGCCCTGCGATGCCAACCATGGCCGCGGCGTTTTCATCGACCTGAACACCCGGGAAGAAATCGAGACCGCCTACAAGGTCGCGCTGGAAGAAGGCAGCGGCGTGCTGGTCGAGCGCTTCGTGCCGGGCCTGGAACACCGCCTGCTGATCGTCGGCGGCAAGCTGGCCGCCGCCGCCCGTGGTGAACCGATCTTCATCGTCGGCGACGGCAAGTCCACCGTGCAGGACCTGCTGGATGAACTGAACCGCGACCCGCGCCGCGGCCTGCTGGAAGAACACCTGCTGGACCCGGTGCTGCTGGACCGCGAACCGGCCGCCGTGCTGGAACTGCAGCGCCAGAACCTGACCACCGAATCGGTCCCCGCCGCCGGCCGCCGCATCCTGCTGCTGCGCAATGGCAATGTCTCCTCCGACATCACCGACCTGGTCCACCCCAGCGTGGCAGCTGCCGCTTCCCTGGCCGCGCGCATCGTCGGCCTGGACATCGCCGGTGTCGACATCGTGGCCGAAGACATCTCGCGCCCGCTGCAGGACCAGGGCGGTGCCATCGTCGAAGTCAATGCCGGCCCCGGCCTGCTGATGCATTTGAAGCCCTCGGACGGCAAGCCGCGTCCGGTCGGCGAAGCCATCATCGACAACCTGTTCGGCCCGGAAGAAAATGGCCGCATCCCCATCGTCGGCGTCACCGGCACGCATGGCAAGACCACCATTTCGCGCCTGATCGCCCGTATCGTGCACCTGTCGGGCAAGCACGTGGGCCTGGCCTGCGGCGAGGGCTTGTACTTCGGCGAACGCCAGATCGAGCGCGGCAACCGCGCCACCTGGGATGCCGCCCATCGCGTGCTGCTCAACCGCGCCGTGGAAGCTGCCGTGTTCGAGAATGGCAGCGCCGCCATCCTGGCCGAAGGCCTGGCCTATGACCGCTGCCTGGTCGGCGTGGTCGCCAATATCGATCCCACCGACAGCCTGCCCGAGTTCTACATCGAGAACGCCGAGCAGATCGCCACCAAGGTCAAGCGTACCCAGGTCGACCTGGTGCTGCCGGAAGGGGCTGCCGTGCTCAATGCCGACGACCCGCTGGTGGCCGACATGGCCCAGCTGTGCGATGGCGAAGTCATCTTCTTCAGCACCGACCCGGCTTCCGAACTGCTGGCCAGCCACCTGAAGGAAGGCGGCCGCGCCGTGTTCCTGCGCGATGGCGACCTGATCCAGGCCGATGGCGAGCGCCAGTGCAAGGTCAGCTCGGTGGATGCCATCCCCCTGACCGAAAACGGCGCGGTGGCCTACCAGGTCGAGAACGTGCTGGCCGCCGTCGGCGCCGCCTGGGCCCTGGGCATCGGCCCGGAGGTGATCCGTGCCGGCATCGAGCTGTTCGGCACCGAGCGCGCCGAGGAGCAAGGCCTGAAGTTCAAGAGCCAGGCCGCCTGAACCGGCGTGACCTGCAAGACTGACTGAATCAAGATCAAGAGACATCTAGGAAAACGAGTCCATGGACGTATCCCGCATTCGCGCCCTGCGCGGCCCCAATCTCTGGAGCAGACACACTGCCATCGAGGCCATCGTTTCCTGCCCGGAAAACGAGCGCGTCATCGATGACATGCCCGGCTTCGAACTGCGCCTGCGCGCCCGCTTCCCGCAGATCGGCTTCCTCGAACCCGATGGCGGCAAGCAGGTCGTCTCCATGGCGCACGCCCTGGCCGCTGCCGCCCTGGCGCTGCAGAACCAGGCCGGCTGCCCGGTGACCTTCACCCGCACGGTCTCCACCGTCGAGACCGGCATTTACCAGGTGGTGGTGGAGTACAGCGAAGAAGAAGTCGGCCGCCTGGCCTTCGACCTGGCACTGGAACTGGTGCGCGCCGCCCAGGCCGACACCCCCTTCGACCTGACTGGTGCGCTGGCCCGCATCCGCGAACTGGATGAAGATGTACGCTTGGGCCCTTCTACCGGCTCCATCGTCAACGCCGCCATCAAGCGCGGCATCCCGTATCGCCGTCTGACCCAGGGCAGCATGGTCCAGTTCGGCTGGGGCAGCCGCCAGAAGCGCATCCAGGCCGCCGAGACCAGCAACACCAGCGCCATCGCCGAATCGATTGCGCAAGACAAGGACCTGACCAAGATGCTGCTGCACGCCGCTGGCGTGCCGGTCCCCAACGGCCGCGTGGTCGAGACCGTAGAAGATGCTTTGAAGGCCGCCGAGGAAATCGGTTCGGCGGTGGTCATCAAACCGCTGGACGGCAACCAAGGCAAGGGCGTGGCCGTCAACATCAGCACCCCCGAACAGATCACTCGCGCCTTCAACAACGCCGCCCTGATCAGCGATGAAGTCATCGTCGAGCGCTACCTGCCCGGCCACGACTTCCGCCTGCTGGTCATCGGCAAGACCCTGGTGGCGGCGGCCCGCCGCGATCCGCCGCAAGTCATCGGCGACGGCGTGCACACCATCCGTCAATTGATCGACCAGGTCAACGCCGATCCGCTGCGCGGCGACGGCCACGCCACCTCGCTGACCAAGATCCGCCTGGACGACATCGCCCTGTCGGTGCTGTCCGGCCAGAACCTGGACCCGGAAGCCATTCCCGCCCAGGGCGTGCGCGTGGTCCTGCGCAACAACGCCAACCTCTCCACCGGCGGTACCGCCACCGATGTCACCGACGACGTGCATCCGGATGTGGCCGCACGCGCCATCGCCGCTGCGCAAATGGTCGGGCTCGACATCTGCGGCGTGGACGTGGTCTGCAATTCGGTGCACATGTCGCTGGAAGAACAAGGCGGCGGCATCGTCGAAGTCAACGCCGCACCCGGCCTGCGCATGCACCTCTCGCCGTCCTACGGCAAGGCGCGCGATGTCGGCGAAGCCATCATCTCGACCATGTACGAGGATGGCGACGATGGCCGCATCCCCGTGGTGGCCGTGGCCGGTACCAACGGCAAAACCACTACCGTGCGCCTGATCACCCACCTGCTGGCCAAGACCGGCCTGCGCGTGGGCATGACCAACACCGATGGCGTCTACATCGATGGCCAGCGCACCGACACCGGCGACTGCAGCGGCCCGCGCAGCGCCCGCAATGTGCTGTTCCACCCGGACGTGGATGCCGCCGTACTGGAAACCGCCCGTGGCGGCGTCCTGCGTGAAGGCCTGGGCTTTGACCGCTGCGCCGTGGCCGTGGTCACCAACATCGGCATGGGGGACCACCTGGGCCTGTCCTACATCAGCACCGTGGAAGACCTTGCCGTGGTCAAGCGCGTCATCGTCGAGAACGTGGCGCCGACCGGCACTGCCGTGTTGAATGCGGCGGACCCGATGGTGTCCAAGATGGCCGCCTCCTGCCCCGGCTCGGTGACCTTCTTCGCGCTGGACCCGACCCACCCCATCATGGCCACCCACCGCGCGCAGGGCCACCGCATCGTCTATCAAGACGGCGACGCCATCGTGGCCGCGCAAGGCACGTTTGAAAAACGCCTGAAGCTGTCCGGCATTCCGCTGACCCGCAGCGGTGCCATCGGCTTCCAGGTCGAGAACGTGATGGCTTCCGTGGGTGCGGCCTGGGCCCTGAACTTGGACTGGGAACAGATCACCGGTGCCCTGGCCAGCTTCATCAGCGACAGCGGCACCGCACCGGGTCGCTTCAACCTGTTCGACTACAAGGGGGCCACCCTGATCGCCGACTACGGCCACAATCCGGATGCCATCCAGGCCCTCATCAAGGCCGTCGACAGCCTGCCCGCCAAGCGCCGCTCGGTGGTCATCAGCGGTGCCGGCGACCGCCGCGACGTCGACATCACCCGCCAGACCGAACTGCTGGGCGATGCCTTCGATGAAGTGGTGCTGTATCAGGATCAGTGCCAGCGCGGCCGTGAAGACGGCGAAGTGATTGCGCTGCTGCGCCAGGGCCTCGAAGGGGCCAAGCGTACCAAGGATGTGAAGGAAATCAACGGCGAATTCGTCGCCATCGATACTGCCCTCGCTACCCTGCAGCCCGGCGACCTGTGCCTGATCCTGATCGACCAGGTGGAAGAGGCGTTGGCGCACATCGACCAGCGTGTGAAGGAAAACGCCTGATGGCCGATATGCGGTTTCATCGGTCCTGAAACGAACATCCCGGCCTGGTGCCGGGATGTTTTTTTTGCAGCGTCCTTGTTCAGTCGTCCTGGTTGGGATCCAGATCCGGGAACAGCACTTCCGTGAATCCGAACTGGCGGAAGTCGCGGATGCGCATCGGATACAGGATGCCCTGCAGGTGATCGCACTCATGCTGCACCACGCGGGCATGGAAGCCGTCGACGGTGCGGTCAATCTCGTTGCCGTGCAAGTCCAGGCCCTGATAGCGCAAACGGCTCCAGCGCGGCACCACGCCGCGCATGCCGGGCACCGACAGGCAGCCTTCCCAGCCCTCTTCTTCCTCGTCCGACAAGGGCGTCAGCACCGGATTGATGAGCACCGTCTCCGGCACCGCCGGTGCCTCCGGATAGCGCTGGTTGTGGCCGAAGCCGAAGATCACCAGCTGCAGGTCGACCCCGATCTGGGGCGCGGCCAGCCCGGCACCGTTGACGGCACGCATGGTCTCGAACATGTCGTCCACCAGTTGCGCCAGTTCAGGCGTATCGAATTGCGTGACCGGCTGCGCCTGGCGCAGCAGGCGCGGGTCGCCCATTTTGAGGATCTCGCGTATTGCCATTGAAGCTCTCCATGAAAGACGCCCGGCAGGAACCGGGCGTCATTGTGCAAGCAGTGCGCCACGCCAGAGGCTGGCGCTGGACCGCAGCGGCGATCAGCGTGCCTTGCTGGCCACTTCCTGCAGGTATTCCGAGAAGGCCGGACCGGTTTCCGGGTGCTTCAGGCCCATGGCCACCATGGCCTTGAGGTAACCCAGCTTGGAACCGCAATCATAACGCTGGCCCTGGTAACGGTAGGCCAGCACGGATTCGGCCTGCATCAGCTTGGCGATGCCGTCGGTGAGCTGGATCTCGCCGCCAGCGCCGCGCGGGATGTTTTCCAGGTAATGGAAGATGCGGCTGTTCAACACATAGCGACCCACCACGGCCAGCGTGGACGGGGCTTCTTCCGGGGCCGGCTTTTCGACGATGGCGTTGATGCGCTCCAGGTCCGGCTGGTAAGGCGTGGCGCTGACGATGCCGTATTGGCGGGTATCGTTCTTGGGCACTTCCTGCACGGCCAGCATGCTCATGCCTTCACGTGCATAGATGTCGGTCATCTGTGCCAGCACCGGCTTGACGCCCTCATCGGTGTCCATGAAGTCATCAGCCAGCAGGATGGCGAAGGGTTCTTCACCCACCACCGGACGCGCGCACAGCACGGCGTGGCCCAGTCCCAACGGCTCGGACTGACGGATGAAGATGCAGTTGACGTTCTTGGGCACCACGTTCTGCACGATCTCCAGCAGCTTCTTCTTGCCGGCGGCTTCCAGTTCGGATTCCAGCTCGTAGGCCTTGTCGAAGTGGTCTTCGATGGCGCGCTTGTTGCGGCCGGTGATGAACACCATTTCCGTGATGCCGGCGGCGACCGCCTCTTCCACGGCATAGTGAATCAGCGGTTTGTCGACGATGGGCAGCATTTCCTTGGGCTGGGCCTTGGTGGCGGGCAGGAAGCGGCTACCGAGACCGGCGACAGGAAAAACGGCTTTCTTGATCTTCTTGATCATCATGACTCCGAGGTAAGGATGGGTCTTGTTATGTTGTTATGGCGTGATGCGTTGAATCCTGCACCGCAGTCCCGGGAACGGGACTGCTTACGGGCGGCATTCTATATGAATAAAAAGACAAGGTGATTACGTTTCTGACGCATCCTGACCGGCGCAAAGCGCCTTCAGTGCGTCCTCATCGAGGATGGCGATGCCCAGCTCCTCGGCCTTGGCCAGCTTGCTGCCGGCTTCGGCCCCGGCGACCACGTAACTGGTTTTCTTGGACACGGAACCGGAAACCTTGCCACCGGCCGCTTCGATCAGCTGCGAGGCATCATCGCGCGACAGGTTGGGCAAGGTGCCGGTCAACACGAAGGTCTTGCCGGCCAGATGCTTGGCACCGGCATCGACGCCCTCGCTTTCGGGCCACTGCACGCCGACCGCGCGCAATTGCTCGACCAGCTCGACGTTGATCGGATCATTGAAGAAGGCACGGATCGAGGCGGCGACCACCGGACCGATATCGGCCACTTCCAGCAGTTGTTCTTCACTGGCGGCGAGCAGCTTGTCGATGCCGCCGAAATGGCGCGCCAGTTCCTTAGCCGTGGCTTCGCCCACGTGGCGGATGCCCAGCGCATAGATGAAACGTGCCAGCGTGGTGCTCTTGGACTTCTGCAGAGCATCCAGCACGTTCTGCGCCGATTTCTCGGCCATGCGGTCCAGTTCGGCCAGCGCCGACAAGCCCAGTCGATACAGGTCAGCCGGCGTGTTGACCACCTGGCGATCCACCAGTTGCTCCACCAGTTGCTCGCCCAGACCTTCGATATCCATGGCGCGGCGTGAAGCAAAATGCTGCAGTCCGCCCTTGCGCTGTGCTGAACATTTCAGCCAGCCGCCCGAACAGCGTGCCACTGCTTCATCTTCCGCCCGCACGATGGGCGAGCCGCACACCGGGCAGTTGGCCGGCATGACGAAGGGGCGCGCATCAGCCGGACGCTTCTCGGGCACGAAGGCCACCACTTCCGGAATCACGTCACCGGCGCGGCGCACGATGACGGTGTCGCCGATCTGGATGTCCTTGCGGCGGACTTCATCTTCGTTGTGCAGGGTCGCGTTGGTGACTGTCACCCCACCGACGAAGACGGGATTCAGGCGCGCCACAGGAGTGATGGCACCGGTGCGGCCGACTTGCACTTCGATGTCCTGTACCACGGTCAGCGCTTCCTGCGCCGGGAACTTGTGGGCCAGCGCAAAGCGCGGGGCGCGCGAGACGAAGCCCAGGTGCTTCTGCTGGTCCAGCCGGTCCACCTTGTAGACCACGCCATCGATCTCGTAAGGCAGGCTCTCGCGCTTGGCACCGATGCTGCGGAAGAAGTCCAGCAGACCGGCAGCCCCCGTCACCACGGCGCGCTCCTTGCACACCGGCAGGCCGAGTTGCTGGTACCAGTCCAGCAGGGCCGAGTGCGAAGCCGGCATCTCGGCCCCCTCCAGCACCCCAATGCCATAGGCGAAGAAGCGCAGCGTGCGTTGCGCGGTGATGCGCGAATCCAGCTGGCGCAGACTGCCGGCGGCGGCATTGCGGGGGTTGGCGAATTCCTTCTGCCCGGCATCGCGCTGGCGCTGATTCAGGCGCGCGAAGTCGTCCTTGTACATCAGCACTTCGCCGCGCACGTCGATCACTTGCGGCAGGCTCTCGCCGTGCAGGCGCAGGGGAATGGCACGCACGGTGCGGATGTTGGCGGTCACGTTCTCGCCCGTGGTGCCATCGCCGCGGGTGGCGGCCTGCACCAGCACGCCATTCTCGTAGCGCAGGCTGATGGCCAGGCCGTCGAACTTCAGCTCGGTGGCGTAGCGCACTTCCTGCAAGGTTTCCAGGCCATCACGCACGCGCTTGTCGAAGGCTTCGATGTCTTCGTCGGCGAAACCGTTGCCCAGCGAGAGCATGGGGATGTCATGGCGCACCGGCTCGAACTGCGGCAGCGGCCCGGCACCCACGCGTTGCGTCGGCGAATCAGGCGTCAACAGTTCGGGATGGGCGGTTTCCAGTGCCTGCAGTTCCTGGAACAGGCGGTCATATTCCGCGTCCGGGATGCTGGGCTGGTCGAGTACGTAATAGCTGTGGTTGTGGCGGTTCAGTTCGTCGCGCAGCACACGGGCGCGCGACAGCCAGTCCGGCTCCCCTTGCGGGGGCCGTCCGGCGGAAAACAAGTCGTGTTGCATCGTAGGGGGAGTAAAAACGCGGCCTTAGCTGAACAAGCGCAAGGCACGGGTGGAACCGGCAGGGATCTCGGCCGATTCCATAGCGCTGTAGAACGCGGCCACCTGTTCGGCGATATCGGAAAGGGCTTCATCGGTCAGGGGCTGGTCGCTGTCATCGACGATGACGCCACCCAGGCGAGCCGACAGCGACTTGGCGCAGGCCACCAGAGCACCGTAGCCATCGCGCGACGGCGCCACACGGGGCACGTCCAGCAACAGGGTCAGGCGATCGGTGGTTTCATCGGTCGGCGTGGCATTGGTGGAGAGGGCGAAGAGCACTTCACCTTCGCCATCCTGCATTACCAGATAGCCTTCGGTACGGCGATCGAAACCCTGGCGGGTCAGCGCGGCCAGCAAGGTCGCCAGACTCCAGGGCGCGCCTTGCGAACGCACGTTCACCGACAGTTGCGCATCATGGTCAATGATGAACTGGTGCAGCGCCTGGGCGGTGCGGATGACGTCCGGCATGTCCGGCAGTTCCGGCTCGCCCGAGAGCGAATCGGTCAGGTCGCGCAGGCGCATGACCAGTTCCGAATACTCGATCTCGTTGATGGCATTGCTGCGATTGGCCAGCTGCGCACCGGCCAGCAAGGCGTTGTAGATGCTGCCGTGGGCGATGGCTTCCCAGTCGCCGTCGGTGGTGCGGCCGATGAAATGCACCGGCTTGTTGCCGACATGGCGCAGGCCTTGCAGCATCGGCAGCAGCTTGTCGCCGCGCAGCGGGTTGTCCAGGGCGATGGGGATGTTGCAGTCGATCAGTTCGTCCACCGGCAATTCGCGCTTGGGGGCCAGGCGGGCCTGCATCTCGGGCGGCGGCGTGAAGGCGGGCACGGTATCGCCCTGCTCTTCCGCTCCGGCAATGACCTGGGCCACCGTCGATTGCGGTGCCTGGGCTATCGCTTCACCCAGCACGGCTTCATCGGCAGCTGCTCCGGCGGGCGCAGCAGTGCTCACCGGCGGCTCACCCAGGAAGGGTTCACGCGGCTCGAACTCGGCCTGCTCCTGGTAAGCCTTCACCGGGGCCGGTACCGGCTTGCGTTCGGGCAGATCATAGAAGGAAGGCTCGGCGCGTCCGGCATCAGGCTCGAGCGTCGGCTCGGCCATCCGCGGCGCAGGCGCAGTGCGCTCGGACACGGGCGGTGCGAACATGGGCTCGGCCGTGGCCGCCGGCTCGTCCGGCGACATCAGGACATCATCATGGGACGAAGAAAAGGCGCGCTCCACGGTCTTGCGCGCCTTGTGCTCCTGCCACTTGTTGTAGGTGATGACCCCGGCGACGAAGACGCCGCCCAGGATGATCAGGCTGGTCTGGAGATCCATCATCATGCTGCACGACCTTTCAGGCTGGCGGGCTGGAGGGCGCCATCATGGGCGCCGCGTGGCATGGTCGGCTGGGAAAAGCTGCTCATCGAAGAAATCCGAATCCTATCAATCCAAGAAAGCCTGGACCGCGCGGGCCGCTCACACGGCGCTCCGTCGATGCTGCCGCAGCGCTGGCAGCCGCCTGCACCGGCTCAGCGGAGCCATGCAGGGGAATCGGACGGATCGGGTACGGCAAGTGCGCGGTCAAGATATTGTTATTTTTCCATGGCCCGTGGGGGCCGAATCAGAACGGTTCCAGCTGGGGCTTGCGCCCGCTGCGGGCTGGCCGGCAAGGTTTTCAGGGTACGGTCACACCCCCTGCTTGTCAAGCCGACAAAGCCGCAGGCCATTGCCGCACAAATCATCAGGCGGCCTGCTCGGCGCTGGAGAAGTTGGCGGCCGACTCCATGTCCACCGCCACGATGCGCGACACGCCCTGCTCCTGCATGGTCACCCCGATCAACTGCTGCGCCATTTCCATGGCGATCTTGTTGTGGGAAATGAAGAGGAACTGCGTGTACTCCGACATGCGCTTGACCATGTTGGCGAAGCGTTCGGTGTTGGCATCGTCGAGCGGCGCGTCCACTTCATCGAGCAAGCAGAACGGCGCCGGGTTCAACTGGAACATGGAGAAGACCAGGGCCGTGGCGGTCAGGGCCTTCTCGCCACCGGAGAGCAGGTGAATCGTGGCGTTCTTCTTGCCCGGCGGCTGCGCCATGACCTGCACGCCGGAATCGAGGATTTCGTCGCCGGTCATGATGAGTTTGGCCTGGCCGCCGCCGAAGAGCACCGGGAACAGTTCCGAGAAGTGGTGGTTGACCTTGTCGAAGGTGTCCTGCAGCAAATCCCGGGTTTCCATGTCGATCTTGTGGATCGCATCCTGCAGCGTGGTGATGGCTTCGTTCAGGTCGGCGTGCTGGGCATCGAGGAAGTGCTTGCGCTCGGAGGCGGTCGCCAGTTCATCCAGTGCGGCCAGGTTGACCGCCCCCAGCGCCGCGATGGCATTGGTGAGGCGCGTCACTTCGCCTTGCAGGTAGGACGGACGCATGTCGCTGGTCAGTTTTTCCGACAGCGCAGCCTCGTCGGCCTGGGTCTGTGCCAGCGCCTCGGAGAATTGCTCCTGGTTCAGGCGCGCGGCCTGTTCCTTCAGTTGCAGTTCGGTAATGCGGTCACGCTGGGGCTGCAGGCTGCGTTCGGCCTGCATGCGCGATTCTTCATGTGAACGAAGTTGCTGCGAGAGCTGATCCAGCTCGTGGCGCGCATCGGCCAGCGCACGTTCCTGCTCGCTGCGGCGATCCAGCAATTCCTGCAGGCCGGCCTGAGCGGCCTGGTCGTCCAGGCTTTCCAGTTCCAGCGAGCCTTGCTGCATGCTGGCAAACAGTTGCGCCGCCTGTTCCAAGGCGGTGGCAATGCCGCGCTTGAGTTCCTCGATCTTGTTGCGATGCGACTTCTCGGCGAACTCGGTTTCCTGGGCGGCGCGCTCCAGCTCGCGCAGGCGGGTGCGAGCGTCGTTGAGCTGCTGTTCCTTGTTCAGGTAATCGGTCTGGCCGTTCTCGTGCTGTTCCTGCAGTTCGGCCAGTTCGATGTCCAGCTCTTCGAAGCGGGCCTCGGATTCGGCCTGCACCTGCTGCTGCTCGGCTTCCTGCATCCCGATTTCTTCCAGATCAGTGGCGATCTGGGTGCTGCGCTGGTTGAAGCGCTCTTGCACTTCGGCCAACTTCATCACCTCGATCTGCAGGCTGTGTGCCGATTGCGTGAGCGAATTGACGCGCTGGCGCAGTTCCTGCAGACGCTGCGATGCGCCCGACAGGGCTGCCTCGGCTCGCACGGCACGGCCCTTGGCCTCCTCAGCCAGCATAGCCTGGGCACGTTGCTGCTTGGTGATGTTCTCGATTTCCTGCTGGCGCGCCAGCATGCCGTCCTGCTCCGAATCGGAGGCATAGAAACGCACGCTGGCATTGCTCACCACATGGCCCTGACGGGTCACGAACAAGCCGCCCAGCGGCAGCTTGGCGCGCTCGGCAAAGGCGGTGGCCGTGTCGTCGGCGATGTAGATGTGATTGAGCCAGTCGTTCATCAGGGCGCGCAGGCCCGGATCGTTCAGCTGCAGCAGGGTCACGAAGGGCTTCAGGCCCGCCACCGGCTGGGCTTCGGGCTGGGCCAGGCCGGCATTGGGGGCGTACAGCGCCAGCTTGGCCGGCGGGGCGTCGCTGAAGAAGGCCTTGGCCCAGTCCAGGTTGGACATTTCCAGGGCCGACATGCGCTCGCGCAGCACCGCTTCCAGCGCGGTTTCCCAGCCGGATTCGATGTGCAGCTTCTGCCACAGGCGCGGCAGCTCGGCCAGGCCGTGCTTTTCCAGCCAGGGCTGGACCTTGCCCTGGGCCTGCACGCTTTCCTGCAATTGCTTCAGGGCGGTGAGGCGAGCTTCCAGCTGGGCGTTGGCAGAGGTTTCCTTGCTGACCAGTTCCTGGGCGGTGCGGCGCTCTTCTTCCAGGCGCGGCAGTTGCTCCTGCGCCTCTTCCAGATACATGCTCGCCTCTTCCAGCGAGGCCTGCTTTTCTTCCAGCTGCATGCGCAGGTTGGACAGGTGGGTCTCGTCAGGCAGGGCCATGCCGCTCTTTTCCTGCAGCAGGCGTTCGCGGCGCACGGCCAGGCCCGAGAGGATGTTGGAGGCATTGCGCTGGTGCGTGGACTGCAGTTCGATCTGCTGCTGCACCTGCATGATCTTGCCGCGCGACTCGGTGGTCTTGACCTGCGACTCGCGCCAGGCCGATTCCAGCGAAGGCAGGCGGTCGCTGGTGTCCTGCACGGCGTGCTGGGCTTGCTCCACGCGCATGCCGAATTCTTCCAGCTGGATTTCGGCTTCGGCCAGTTCTTCCTGCTGCTGCGTGCCCTGGCGCTGCCACTGGTCGCGCTGCGCGCCCAGCGAGTTCAGTTGCGCCTGCAGACGATTGCGCGATTCGATGACGAACTTGATCTGCGCTTCCAGGCTGCCGATCTCGGAATTGGTCTGGTACAGATGGCCCTGCGCCTGGTGCAGGCGGTCGCCGGCGGCGTAGTGCGCCTGGCGCATGTGCTCCAGTTCAGTTTCGACGTGGCGCAGCTTGGCGGTCTGCTCTTCCAGGTCGATCTGGGCGCGTTCGATTTCCTTGAAGAAGCGCTCCTGCTCGGCCTTGGCTTCGTTCTTGCGCAGCAGCCAGAGCAGCTTCTGCTTTTCTTCCTGGTCGTTCTGCAGCTCGTGGAATTTCTTGGCCACGGCGGCTTGCGCTTCCAGCTTTTCCAGGTTGGCGTTCAGTTCGCGCAGGATGTCTTCCAGGCGCGTGAGGTTTTCGGTGGTGTCGTGCAGGCGGTTTTCAGTCTCGCGGCGGCGCTCTTTGTACTTCGACACGCCCGCGGCTTCTTCCAGGAAGATGCGCAGCTCTTCAGGACGCGCCTCAATGATGCGCGAGATCATGCCCTGGCCGATGATGGCGTAAGCGCGCGGGCCCAGGCCGGTACCGAGGAAGATGTCCTGGATGTCGCGGCGGCGCACGGACTGGTTGTTGATGTAGTACGAGGACGTACCGTCGCGCGTGAGCGTGCGCTTGACGGCAATTTCGGCGTACTGGCCCCACTGGCCGGCCGCCTTGCCGGCGGAGTTGTCGAACACCAGTTCGACCGAGGCGCGCCCGGCCGGCTTGCGGTGGGTGGAGCCGTTGAAGATGACGTCCTGCATCGACTCGCCACGCAGCTCGGAGGCCTTGGATTCGCCAAGGACCCAGCGCACGGCGTCGATGATGTTGGATTTGCCGCAGCCATTGGGCCCGACCACACCCACCAGCTGCCCCGGAACCTGGAAGTGCGTAGGCTCGACGAAGGACTTGAATCCAGATAATTTGATGGAAGTTAGACGCACGTTATCGACAAATTGAATCAGTTAAGAGGAAGCGGGATTTTTGCTTCCGGAACGGCCGGTATCATAACATCGCACGGGCCCGGCCAGACCAAAAACCGCGCCAGGATGCCTGCTTCCGCCCTTCTGTCCCATGCGCCGGCCGCCATGAAAAACGCCGCACCGAGCGCACCCGGTACGGCGTCCATTTCTTCATTTCAATCCGAGAAAATCAGAAGGTCTCCCAATCCCCATCATCGTTTGCGGGCGATGACCTGCCCGCAGAGGCCGGTTTGGCGGGGGCTGCAGGCTTGCCTGGTGGTGGCAGCGGCGCCGCCGCCTTGACCAGCGACTTGGCCGCAGGCTTGGGCAGTGGTTTGACCGGGATCGCTGCCTTGGCCGCAACAGGCGCAACCTTGGGGGCAGCCATCGGCGCGGGCGCTGCGGTGCCCTCCTCTCCTTCGACGCGGAAGGTCGCCACCGCGGCCTTCAGGCGTCGCGCCTGCTCTTCCAGTGAACCGGCTGCGGCAGCAGCCTCTTCGACCAGGGCCGCGTTCTGCTGGGTCACCTGATCCATCTCGCCGATGGCCAGGTTGACCTGCTCGATGCCCCGGCGCTGCTCTTCGGACGCCGCCGAAATCTCGCTGACGATGTCGGTCAGGCGATGCACCGCCGACACCACCTCGCCCATGGTCTCCCCGGCGCGGGCCACCTGGTCCGAGCCATCGCCCACGCGCTGCACCGAATCCTCGATCAGGGCCTTGATCTCCTTGGCCGCCTGGGCACTGCGCTGGGCCAGCGAACGCACTTCCGAGGCCACCACCGCAAAGCCACGCCCCTGCTCGCCGGCGCGGGCGGCTTCCACCGCCGCATTCAGGGCCAGGATATTGGTCTGGAACGCAATGCCATCGATCACGCCGATGATGTCGGAAATCTTGCGCGAGCTTTCCGTGATGCCCTCCATGGTCTGCACCACCTGCCCCACCACCTCGCCGCCGCGCCTGGCGATTTCCGAGGCGTTGTTGGCCAGTTGGCCGGCCTGGCGGGCGTTGTCGGCGTTCTGCTTGACGGTGGCGGTCAGGGTATCCATGTTGGAGGCCGTAGTGGCCAGCGAACCAGCCTGCTCTTCGGTGCGCGAAGACAGGTCCAGGTTGCCCGCTGCAATCTCGCGCGCGCCGATATCGATGGCATCGGTGCCCTGGCGGATGCCCTTGATGACGCCGCCCAGCCGCTCTCGCATGGTGGCCATCTCGAAGAGCAGACTGCGGTTGTCACCGGCACGGGTGTCGACCCGTACCGTCAGGTCGCCGTTGGCAATGCGCGTGGCGATGGCCACCGCATAGGCCGGCTCGCCACCGAGGCTACCGGTAATGCGGCGGATGATGGCCAGCATCATCAGCGAGACCAGTCCACCGACCACCACCAGGATACCGAGCAATTTGAACAGGTCGGAGCGGAACTGGGCCTGCACATCGGAGAGGAACACGCCCGTGACGATGAACCAGTCCCAGGTCTTGTTGTGCACCACATAGCTCATTTTTGGGGTGCGGTTACTGTCGTCGGTACCAGGCAGGCGGCCCATGTATTGCACGAAGCCGTGCTGTTTTTCCTGGCCGACCTTCATCATCTCGACGTAATAGGCCTTGCCTTCGGAATCCTTGCGGTCGGCCACGTTCTTGCCGATCATCGCCTTGTTGGAGGGCAGCATCAACACCACCGGGCGCGAATCGAAAATGAAGAGATAGTTGTCGCCGTCGTAGCGCATGGCGGCGATGCGTTCCAGCGCGTTCTTCTGGGCTTCCTCTTTGGAAATCTTGCCTGCCGCGACATCGGCCACATAGCTGTTGACCACCCCGTTGGCGGCTTCCACCACGCGGCGCAGGCCATCCTTGCGTTCTTCGATCATGGTTTCACGGGCGCTGAAGGCGGACCAGGCGGCCAGCGCCAGCAAACCGATCCACATCACGACCAGCGCAGACAGTAGCTGCGCCTTGAGGCTTTTCATTCTTGTTCTCCGGGAATGGGTGGGCCGCCCTGTGAACGGTCCCGTTTTGGCGAGCGACCACAATACTCTCTGACTCTCCCTGACAATCCCCTGAATACACCGCGTAACTGTCCCTGATTTTCCGGATTGCACCTTTTCTTTGCCAGCGTGCAGGAAGGTAAACACGCGCCCGATCAGGATCACCACAGCCGTTTTCTTGTGCGCCAGACATGCCAAGGACTCAACACCGGGCCGATTGGGAGCGCGGCAATGCCCTCAAATGACGGTATAATCGCCAACTTTCCCAGCCCTTTGCCGTGGCCGGCCGAGCTCCTCGCGAGATGCTGGCCCGGAAAGCTTTACTCCAGTCCAGCGACGTGAATCCCCTACTCGACAAACTGCAGCCCTATCCCTTCGAAAAGCTCAAGAAGCTCTTCGCCGGCATCACGCCCGACCCGGCTTATCGTCCGATCAGCCTGGGCATCGGCGAGCCCAAGCACCCTACCCCTGCCTTCATCCAGCAGGCGCTGACGTACAACCTGTCCGGCCTGGCCTCGTATCCGGCCACCCTGGGCAGCGACGCCCTGCGCGGTGCGATCGCTGACTGGCTGCAGAAGCGTTACGACATCCCGCGTCCCGATCCGGCCACCGAGATCCTGCCGGTGATCGGTTCGCGCGAGGCCCTGTTCTCGCTGACCCAGACCGTGGTCGATCCGACCAGGCCCGGCGCGCTGGTGATGTGCCCCAACCCGTTCTACCAGATCTATGAAGGTTCGGCCTACCTGGCCGGCGCCGAGCCCTATTTCGTCAATTCGGACCCGGCGCGCAACTTTGCGCCCGATTTCAGCCAGGTACCGCAAGAAGTATGGGAACGCGTGCAACTGCTGTTCGTCTGCTCGCCGGGCAACCCGACCGGCGCCGTGCTGACGCTGGAAGACTGGAAGGAACTGTTCGCCCTGTCGGATCGCTATGGTTTCGTGATCGCCTCCGACGAGTGCTATTCGGAAATCTACTTCAAGCAGGATCCGCCCTTGGGCGGCATGCAGGCCGCGCGTCTGCTGGGCCGTGACTATCGCAACCTGGTTTCCTTCTCCAGCCTGTCCAAGCGCTCCAACGTGCCAGGCATGCGCTCGGGCTTCGTGGCCGGCGATGCAGCCATCCTCAAGAAATTCCTGCTCTATCGCACCTACCACGGCGCGGCCATGAGCCCGGTGATCCAGGCCGCCTCCGTGCTGGCCTGGCAGGACGAAACCCACGTGCAGGACAACATCGCCAAGTACGTCACCAAGTTCTCCCAGGTGACCCCGCTGCTGCAGGAAGTGATGGACGTCGCCCTGCCCGATGCCGCCTTCTACCTGTGGGCCAAGGTCGACAAGCTGGTCGACATCAGCGACACCGAATTCGCCCGTCGTCTGTACGCCGAATATAATGTCACAGTCTTGCCGGGCAGCTACCTGGCACGCGAAGCGCATGGCGTCAATCCGGGCGCGGGCCGCATCCGCATGGCGCTGGTGGCCGAAGTGGGCGAATGCCTGGAAGCTGCGCAACGCATCGTCGCCTTCACGAAGAAACTGGCCGGCCAGGCTTGAGCTTGTCCGCACCGGCCCCGGTGCCAGTTTCTCTCCCGTTCACACTAGAGTTCATCGATATCAACATGACACAGTCCATTCAGCACATCATCGATCAGGCGTGGGAAGATCGCGCCAGCCTGTCTCCCAAGAGCGCCCCGGCCGACATCCGCAATGCGGTGGCCGAAGTGATCGCAGGCCTGAATGATGGCACCCTGCGCGTGGCCAACCGTCAGGGCGTCGGCCAGTGGGAAGTCAACCAATGGGTGAAGAAGGCCATCCTGCTGTCCTTCCGCCTGGAAGACAACGTGCCGATGTCGGCCGGACCTGGCTATCCGCAGTTCTACGACAAGGTGCCGACCAAGTTCGCCAATTACACTGCGGAAGATTTCGCCAAGGGCGGCTTCCGCGTGGTGCCGCCGGCGGTGGCGCGTCATGGCTCCTTCATTGGCCGCAACGTGGTGCTGATGCCCTCCTACGTCAACATTGGCGCTTACGTCGACGAAGGCACGATGGTCGACACCTGGGCCACCGTCGGTTCGGCGGCCCAGATCGGCAAGAACGTTCACCTTTCCGGTGGCGTCGGCATCGGTGGCGTGCTGGAGCCCGTGCAGGCGGGTCCGGTCATCATTGAAGACAATTGCTTCATCGGTGCCCGTTCGGAAGTGGTCGAAGGCGTCATCATCGAAGAGAACTCGGTGCTGTCCATGGGCGTGTACATCGGCCAGTCGACCAAGATCTACGACCGCGAAACCGGCGAAGTCCACTACGGCCGCGTGCCGGCGGGCTCGGTGGTGGTGCCGGGCAACCTGCCGTCCAAGGATGGCAAGTACAGCCTGTACGCCGCGATCATCGTCAAGAAGGTCGATGCCCAGACCCGCTCCAAGACCTCCATCAACGAACTGCTGCGCGGCGAGTAATTCCGCGCTGCGGCTTTGCTGAAGGCCTGAAGTACCCACGCGCCGCGCCGGTCGTCTCGCACACCGGCGCGGCGTCGTGTTCTGGCCCCCGATAGCCAGCCCCATTGAGAAAGCGAACATGAGCGACAAGATCACCCTTTTTGGCATTCCCAACTGCGACACCGTCAAGAAAGCCCGCGTGTGGCTGGACGAGCAAGGCATCGCCTTTCACTTCCACGATTTCAAGAAGGCCGGCCTCACTGCCGAACAGGCCCAGGCCTGGCTGAAGGACGTGGAGCGCGACGTGCTGGTCAACCGCAAGGGGACCACGTGGCGCGCCCTGCCGGATGAGCGCAAGGCCGCCATCACCGATGACGCCGCTGCGGTGGCCCTGATGGTGGAAAACCCATCGGTGGTGAAGCGTCCGGTGCTGTTCGATGGCAAGCATTATCACGTCGGCTTCAAGGCCGATCAGTATCAACACAGTTTCGAGAAATGATCATGAGCAAGACGCTGGCCCTGACCCAGGAATTGATGTCCCTTTCTTCCGTCACCCCCGAAGACAAAGGCTGCCAGGCGCGGCTGGCGGAATTGCTCGCGCCGCTGGGCTTCGTCTGCGAGACCATCCAGTCCGGCGACGTCACCAATCTGTGGGCGCGCAAGGGAACGGCGCAGCCGCTGGTGGTCTTTGCCGGTCACACCGACGTGGTGCCCACCGGCCCGCTGGAGAAGTGGCAGTCGCATCCCTTCCAGCCGACCCTGCGCGATGGCCGCCTGTACGGTCGCGGCGCGTCCGACATGAAGACGTCGATCGCCGCCATGGTGGTGGCTTGCGAAGAGTTCACGGCGGCCCATCCCGATCACAAGGGTTCGATCGGCTTCCTCATCACCAGCGACGAAGAAGGCCCGGCCATCGATGGCACGGTCGTCGTCTGCAATGCCCTCAAGGCGCGCGGCGAACAGCTGGATTACTGCATCGTCGGCGAGCCGACCTCGGCCAAGACCCTGGGCGACATGATCAAGAACGGCCGCCGCGGCACCATGTCGGGCAAGCTGACCGTCAAGGGCATCCAGGGCCATATCGCCTATCCGCAACTGGCGCGCAATCCCATCCACCAGGCTGCGCCGGCACTGGCCGAACTGGTGGCCGAGCAGTGGGATGCGGGCAATGAATACTACCTGCCGACTTCCTGGCAGATTTCCAATATCCATGGCGGCACCGGCGCCTCCAACGTGATCCCCGGCGAAGTGGTGATCGACTTCAACTTCCGCTTCTCCACCGCCAGCACCGTGGAAGGTTTGCAGCAGCGCGTGCATGCCATCCTCGACAAGCATGGCCTGGAATACGACCTGAAGTGGACCGTTGGCGGCCTGCCCTTCCTGACCCCGCGCGGCGACCTGTCGGATGCGCTGTCCAAGGCGATCAAGGACGAGACCGGACTGGATACCGAACTGTCAACCACCGGTGGCACCTCAGACGGCCGCTTCATCGCCCGGATCTGCCCGCAGGTGATCGAGTTCGGTCCGCCCAATGACAGCATCCACAAGATCGATGAGCACATCGAAGTGCGCTATATCGATCCCCTGAAGAACATCTACCGCAAGACGCTGGAAAACCTGCTGGCGTAAGCCCAAGCATTGAAGAGAACATCATGACCCCCAACAATTTCTCCACCGTGCGCGACCTGCTGCGCTACGCCGTGACCCGCTTCAACACCGAGCAACTGTTCTTCGGCCACGGCAGCAGCAATGCGCTCGACGAGGCAGCCTACCTGATCCTGCATACACTCAAATTGCCGCTGGATCAGCTCGATCCCTTCCTGGATGCGCGTCTGCTCCCCGAGGAAATCGCTTCCGTCATGCGCGTGATCGAACGCCGCAGCAAGGACCGCGTCCCGGCGGCCTACATCACCAATGAAGCCTGGCTGGGCGCATATCGCTTCTACGTGGATGAACGCGTGATCGTGCCGCGTTCCTTCATCGCCGAACTGATTCCGCAGCATTTCTCGCCCTGGATCCAGGATCCGGAAGCCATCGTCAACGCGCTGGACCTGTGTACCGGTTCCGGTTGCCTGCCGATCCTGCTGGCTGATGCCTTCCCGAACGCGCAGATCGATGCGGTCGACATCTCTGCCGACGCGCTGGCCGTGGCGCGCAAGAATGTGGACGAATACCAGTTGCAGGAGCGCATCAACCTGGTCGAGTCCGACCTGTACTCGCAACTGCCGCTGCGCAAGTATGACTTGATCATCAGCAATCCGCCCTATGTGAATTCCGGTTCCATGAGCAAGCTGCCCCAGGAATACCTGCGCGAACCGCAACTGGCCCTGGCCGGTGGCGAGGATGGCATGGACCTGGTACGCAAGATCGTCGCCGGCGCTGCCGAGCGCCTCACGCCCGAAGGCGTGCTGGTGGTCGAGATCGGCAATGAGCGCGCCTTCGCCGAAGCGGCCTTCCCGGAACTGGAACTGACCTGGCTGACCACCAGTGCCGGTGACGACATGGTGTTCCTGGTCACGGCCGAACAACTGCAACTGGCCTGACCCTGAGCGTCAGCATCCGCGTTAGCGCGCTCCAACGATTGTGAATCACCGATGATCCGTTTCCAGCAAGTTTCCCTCCAGCGCGGCGTCAAGCCGCTCCTGGACAATGTCGACCTGACGCTCAATCCGGGCGACAAGATCGGCCTGATCGGTGCCAATGGCGCCGGCAAGTCCAGCCTGTTCGCCATGCTGCGCGGCGAGCTGCATGCCGACCAGGGCAATGTCGATTTCCCGGCGCGCTGGCGCATGGCCTACGTCGCGCAGGAAACGCCGGCGCTGGATCGTCCCGCCATCGAGTACGCCATCGATGGCGACGCTCACCTGCGTCAGCTGGAAGCCGATCTGGCCCGCGCCGAAGCGCAGCCGGACGACAAACACGACGGCAACCATATCGCCGAGCTGCATACCGCGTTGGCCGATGCCGATGCCTACACCGTGCGCTCGCGCGCCGAGCAATTGCTGCTGGGTCTGGGCTTTTCGCTGGAGCAGATGGCGCGGCCCGTGGCCAGCTTCTCCGGCGGCTGGCGCATGCGCCTGAACCTGGCGCAGGCACTGATGTGCCCGTCCGACCTGCTGCTGCTGGACGAACCGACCAACCACCTGGACCTGGATGCCATCATCTGGCTGGAAGACTGGTTGAAGCGCTACGCGGGCACCCTGCTCATCATTTCCCACGACCGCGATTTCCTGGATGGCGTGGTGAACGTGATCGTTCATATCGATGATCGAAAACTCAAGCGCTATTCCGGCAACTACAGCAGCTTCGAGCGCCAGCGCTCGGCCCAGCTGGAGCTGATGGCGGGCATGATCGAGAAGCAGCAGCGCCAGCGTGCGCACCTGCAATCCTTCATCGACCGCTTCAAGGCCAAGGCGACCAAGGCACGCCAGGCGCAGAGCCGCATGAAAGCCCTGTCGAAGATGGAAGAGCTGGCACCGCTGCGGGCGGCCGCCGAATTCTCCTTCGAATTCCGTGAGCCCCTGTCGGCACCGAATCCGCTGCTGGTGATGGAAAAGGTCAACGCGGGTTATCACATCGAGGGCAAGAATGGCGCGCCCGATGAAGACAAGATCATCGTGCATGGCATCGATTTCTCGCTGCAGAGTGGGCAGCGCATTGGTCTGCTGGGCGTCAACGGCGCGGGCAAGTCCACGCTCATCAAGACCGTGGCCGGCGAGATCGATCCGCTGTCCGGTACGGCCCGCCTGGGCAAGGGACTGGTGATCGGCTACTTCGCCCAGCATCAGGTGGAAATGCTGCGCCATGACGAATCGCCGCTATGGCACCTGACCCGTCTGGCACCGGATGTGCGCGAGCAGGAACTGCGCAACTTCCTGGGCAGCTTCAATTTCAACGGCACCATGGCGACCTCCTCCATCGCTCCCTTCTCGGGCGGAGAAAAGGCGCGCCTGGCGCTGGCTCTGATTGTCTGGCAGCGCCCCAACCTGCTGCTGCTGGATGAACCGACCAACCACCTGGATCTGGAAACCCGCGAAGCGCTCACCATGGCGCTGGCACAGTTCGAAGGCACGCTGGTGCTGGTCTCCCACGATCGCCACCTGCTGCGCGCCACGACCGACCAGTTCCTGATCGTGGCCGAAGGCAAGCTGCAACCCTTCGATGGCGACCTCGACGACTACAAGGACTGGCTCTTCAAGACCAAGCTGGCCGCCCGCAACGATGCGGCGGCTGCCGCGCCGCTGCCCACGGCCAGCCAGCCGGTGGCCGAGGCCCCGGCCTCGCTGGTGGACCGCAAGGAACAGAAGCGTCTGGAGGCCGAGCAGCGCCAGAAGATGTCGGCCCTCAAAAAACCGATTGAGGCCCGCATCAAGCGCCTCGACGAACAGATCGCCAAGCTCAATGCGCGCAAGGGAGAGATCGATGCGCGCCTGGCCAGCCCGGATATCTACGACGCCGCCAACAAGGAAGAACTCAAGACGCTCATCACCGACCAGGCCTATTGCAGCAAGGAGCTGGACCAGCTTGAAAATGAATGGCTGGAACAGCAGGAGGCGCTGGAGCAGTTGCAGGCCTGAGCTGCGGAACCGCGTCGGGCATAAGCTTTCTACATCAAAGTATTAAGCCAGCCCTTGCAGTTCGGCAAAACGAGGGCATCATTGCGCCCTGGCCGCAGTTTTTGTGGCGAAAGTTTTTATAAGGACATGAACATATGAAGAAGAATATCAAGCAATGGCTGCTGGCCGGTGTCGGCGCAACCCTGCTGGCGTCCAGCCTGAGCGTGTCGGCGGCCGACCTGCTGGAATCGGTCAAGAGCAGCGGCACCCTGAAGGTGGCGCTGGAGGGCAACTATCCCCCGTTCAACTTCAAGGATGCCAAGACCGGAGAACTGACCGGTTTTGAGGTCGATGTGGCCAAACTGCTGGCGGCCAAGCTCGGCGTCAAGCCGGTCTTCACCACCACCGAATGGAGCGGCATCCTGGCCGGTCTGGGCGCAGGCAAGTACGACGTCATCATCAACCAGGTCGGCATCACCGACGAACGCCAGAAGGCTTTCGACTTCTCCGATCCGTACACCCTCTCCAGCGCCCAACTGATCGTGCGCAAGGATGAAAAGCGCGAATTCAAGAGCCTGGACGACCTGAAGGGCAAGAAGCTGGGCCTGGGTCAGGGCACCAACTTCGAACAGAAGGCCAAGGCCGTGGCCGGCATCGACGTGCGCACCTATCCGGGTTCGCCCGAGTATCTGGCTGACCTGGCCGCCGGTCGCATCGATGCTGCCCTGAACGACAGCCTGCTGGTCGGCTACATCCTGAAGTCGACCAACCTGCCGCTGAAGGCTGGCAGCCCGATCGGCACCGTCGACAAGATCGGCATTCCCTTCCGCAAGGGCAATCCGGAGTTCAAGGCTGCACTGAACAAGGCCCTGGCCGACATCAAGGCGGACGGCAGCTTCAAGGCCGCTTCCGAGAAGTGGTTCGGCATTGACGTGAGCCAGCCGCCGAAAGCACAATAAGGCGCGCCTGAACTGGCGCTCCCTGCCGCCCGGCACGTTCCGGGCGGACCGACTTATCCCCGCATCGCGGGGATAATTTTTTTATTCGAATGCTTATGGAAATCCTCGAACTGCTACAGCAAGCCGCCCCGACCCTGGCCAAGGGCGTGGGCTACACCCTGCTCTTCGCGCTGGCCTCGATGGTCGGCGGCCTGGTGCTGGGCTTCGTGCTGGCGGTGGCACGCATCGTTCCCTGGCGGCCCATCCACTGGCCGGCTGCCGTGTACGTCAGCATGATGCGTGGCACGCCGCTGCTGGTGCAGATCTTCGTGGTCTATTACGGCTTGCCGGGGATCGGGATCGAATTCTCGCCGCTGACAGCGGGGGTGCTGACCCTGAGCCTCAACGCCGGCGCTTACCTCTCGGAAAGCCTGCGCGGTGCCATCCTGGGGGTGACGCATGGCCAGTGGAATGCGTCTTACAGCGTGGGACTGACGTATTTCCAGACGCTGCGCTACATCATCGTGCCGCAGGCAGTGCGCATAGCCGTGCCCTCGATGAGCAATACCCTGATCAGCCTGATCAAGGATACCTCGCTGGTATCAGTCATCACGGTGACCGAATTGATGCTGGCCACCAAGGAAGTCATTGCGGTGACCTTCCGCCCGCTCCCGCTGTATCTGGCGGCGGCAGCCATTTACTGGATCCTGAGCCTGTGCTTCGAAGCCTTGCAGCACCGGCTGGAGAAGCGGCTGGGCAAGGCGCACCAGCACTGATCGCCCGCCCCAAGGAAAAAAGCCCGAATGCGATGCACTCGGGCTTTTTCGTCAGCTTTTTGTTGACCGGGGCGGGAATCTTTTCATCCGCGCGGAACTCAACGCTTGACGCGGTAGATATCCTGGCCGACTTCATTGATCTGGCGGCGCAGTTCGCGGCGTTCATCGGCACTGAGCTTGCCGTTGCGGCGCTGGTCCTGGTCGCTGGCGATCTGGTTGCGGTGATCCTGCGGGTTGAAGTCACCGGCATGCTGCCTGAAGTCGCCCGGCTGCCCCGGCATCGGCCGGCCGCCCTGCGGAGGGCCAGCCAGCGCGGCCGCTCCCACACCGAGCGCCAGCATCGCTGCCAGACATAGCTTGTTGACGACTGCAATCTTCATAATGCGATTTTTTCCGGAGACAGAGAATCAGGGAAGAGAAAGCGGTATCGACGTTGCTTTCCCGACGTGATTCCAGTTTAGGCCGCAGGCCGCGATGGTATAAGATGATTAAGGTAAGGTATGTAACAGTTTGTAATGGATCAACAGCCCCGACTTGCTCAAAATCGCCAAGACGCTACCATAGGCAACATGAATACGACCAACGGCAATACTAATACGACAACATCCGCCAATCAATTCAAAGTGTTGGTGGTGGATGACGACATCCGCTTGCGCGACCTGCTGCGCCGCTATCTGACCGAGCAGGGTTTCAACGTGGTCACGGCGGAAAACGCCCAGGCCATGAACAAGCTCTGGATCCGCGAACGCTACGACCTGCTGGTGCTGGACCTGATGCTGCCCGGCGAAGATGGCCTGGCCATCTGCCGCCGCCTGCGCGGTGCCGGCGACCAGACGCCCATCATCATGCTCACCGCCAAGGGCGAGGACGTGGACCGCATTATCGGTCTGGAAATGGGCGCGGACGACTACCTGCCCAAGCCCTTCAACCCGCGCGAACTGGTGGCGCGCATCAATGCGGTGCTGCGCCGCAAGGGTCCGGATGAACTGCCGGGTGCGCCTTCGGAAACCCCGGAAACCTTCGAATTCGGCGACTTCATCCTCGACCTGGGTACCCGTACCCTGAAGAAGAACGGCGAAACCATTTCCCTGACCACCGGCGAATTCTCGGTACTGAAGGTATTTGCACGCAACGCCCGCCAGCCGCTGTCGCGTGAAAAGCTGATGGAAATGGCGCGCGGCCGCGAATATGAAGTTTTTGACCGCAGCCTGGACGTGCAGATCTCGCGCCTGCGCAAGCTGATCGAACCCGATCCGGCCAATCCGCTGTACATCCAGACCGTGTGGGGCCTGGGCTATGTCTTCATCCCGGAAGGGAAACCGCGCTGACCTCCCGCTTCACCCCTGACCTGCAGGCCGTTTGCCGATGAAAACCCGCCCTCAATCCGGATGGTTCAGCAACGGCCTGTTCTGGCGCACCTTCTTCCTCCTGACCTTCCTGATCACCGCCAGCATGGTGGCCTGGGTGGCCAGCTTTCGCATGGTCGAACGCGGACCGCGTGCGGAACAGCTGGCCGCGCAGATCGTCTCGGTGGTCACCATCACCCGTGCGGCACTGACGCACTCGGCCCCCGAGATGCGCCGGGAACTGCTGTTCGACCTGGCCAGCAATGAAGGTATCCGCATCTATCCGCTGGAAAAGAGCGACCGCATCGTCCCGCCCGAGGACTCGCCCATCATCCCGGAACTGGAGTACTACGTGCGCCAGTCGCTGGATGAGAACACCATCTTCGCCTCCAGCGTGAATGAAGTGGAAGGCTTCTGGATCAGTTTCAATATCGACGATGACCAATACTGGCTGATGCTCGACCGCGGAAGGCTGGACCGCACGTCCGGCCTGCAATGGCTGGGCTGGGGCTCGATCGCGCTGTTCCTGTCGCTGATCGGTGCGGTCTTCATCTCCACCCTCATCAACCAGCCGCTGGCGCGGCTGACGGCGGCCGCTCGCGCCATTGCCAAGGGCCGCCAGCCCGAGCCGCTGCCGGAATCCGGCCCGACCGAGATCGAGGAAGCCAACCGCAGCTTCAACCAGATGGTGGCCGACCTCAATCGCATCGAATCGGATCGCGCCCTCATCCTGGCCGGCATCTCGCACGACCTGCGCACGCCCCTGGCACGCATGCAACTGGAAGTGGAGATGGCCAACCTGTCCGATGAATCGCGCGACGGCATGCATTCGGACCTGGCACAGATGGACAGCATCATCGGCCAGTTCCTCGACTACGCGAAGCCATTCGATGCCAACAGCCTGGAAAGCATCGACCTGGCCGGCGTGCTGGAAGATGTGGCCGCCAAGTCTGCGCGCCTGTCGGACGTGAAGCTCACTACCGAGATCACGCCCGCCACCGAAGTCGCCGGCAATGGCACCGAGCTGGCGCGTGTCTTCAGCAACCTGATCGAAAATGCGCGCCGCTACGGCAAGACCCCCGGCACCGACTGCGCAGAAATTCATCTGCGCAGCCGCATCGAAGGACATCAGGTGGTGGTGGAAGTGTTCGACCATGGCTCGGGCGTGCCCGAGAGCGAGTGCGAACGCCTGCTGCGCCCCTTCACCCGGCTCGATACCGCACGCGGCCAGGCCAATGGTTCCGGCCTCGGACTGGCGATCGTCAACCGCATCGTGCTCAAGCACAATGGCAAGCTGCTGTTGAAGGGACATGAAGACACCCACGGCGGCCTGCTGATCCAGATTTCCCTGCCCTTGAAGGGCCATCGCCGCCATGCCTGAGCGGTCCCTCCACTGGCGGCACCTGCCCTGCCTGCTGGCAGCCGCCCTGCCCGTCCTGGCCATGGCCCAGACCTATGCGGATCGCAACCTGAGCATGCCCGCTGCCGGCAGTGAGGGCAGCAAGCGTCCCATCGTGATCATTTCGCCGGTCATTCCAAACGGTCCCTCACCGCTCAGCATTGCCCCGCCACAGGGCGGTCCGGCAGGGGCTTATGCTTCCGACGAGCCAGGCCCGGACATCCGCGCCCGCAACGCCGACTACATCACGCAATTCAAGGTGGTGGGACAGATACCGGCCGGCGCAATCATCCGCAAGGTCAGCTGGCGCTATACGCTGGCCAGCAAGCCGCCCGGTTTCGAGGCCAAACTGTGCTGGAAGGATGCCGGGGTATGCTGGGACGTAAGCCAGGCCAATGCCGGCAGTACCGAATTCTTCAATGGCCGCGACGCCAGCCAGCCCTTCCAGCTGCATTACGGCGTGCGCGGTACGGCCCGCACGGGCGAGCCCCCCATCAAGGGCGAAGTCAACCAGGTCATCGTCACCTTCGACACGCCCGGCTGATCCGGAGCAGCTTCAGGCGGCGTAGTCGTCGATATCGCGCGCCTTTTGCAAGGCGTCATCGATCCGTTCCACCGCGATCACCTTCAAGCCCTCGATGGCTTGCTTGGGCGCATTGGCCTTGGGGATCACGGCAATGGAGAAGCCCAGCTTGGCGGCCTCGCGCAAGCGCTCCTGGCCGCGCGGCGCCGGACGGATCTCTCCGGCCAGACCGACTTCCCCGAACACCACCAGGCCACGCGGCAAGGGCTTGTTGCGCATCGAAGAATTGATCGCCAGGAGCACCGCCAGGTCGGCGGCGGGTTCAGTAATCTTCACCCCGCCGACTGCATTGATGAAGACATCCTGATCGAAAGCGGCCACCCCCGCATGACGGTGCAGTACCGCCAGCAGCATGGCCAGCCGGTTCTGCTCCAGGCCGACCGACAGCCGGCGCGCATTGGGAACGTGCGAGCTGTCCACCAGGGCCTGGATTTCCACCAGCAGCGGACGCGTGCCTTCCTGGGTCACCATGACGCAGGAGCCGGGGACCTGGTTTTCGTGCTGGGAAAGGAACAGGGCCGAAGGGTTGGAGACCCCTTTCAGGCCCTTCTCGGTCATCGCAAAGACGCCCAATTCGTTCACCGCCCCGAAACGGTTCTTGAAGGCGCGCACCAGGCGGAAGCTGGAGTGGGTATCGCCCTCGAAGTACAGCACCGTATCGACGATGTGCTCCAGCACGCGGGGCCCGGCCAGCGCGCCTTCCTTGGTCACGTGGCCGACCATGATGATGGTGATGCCGGACGTCTTGGCGACCCGCGTCAGTTGCGCCGCACATTCGCGCACCTGGGCCACCGAGCCGGGGGCCGAGGTCAGGGCATCCGAGTAGACGGTCTGGATCGAGTCGATCACGGCTACTTCCGGCTTGTGCTCGGCAAGGGTCGCCAGGATCTTTTCCAGCTGGATCTCGGCCTGCAATTGCAAGTCACGGGCATCGACTGCCAGGCGCTTGGCGCGCAAGGCGATCTGCGAGCCGGACTCTTCGCCGCTCACATAAAGCACTTTCTTCAGTTTGGAGATATTGGCCAGCGCCTGCAGCAGCAAGGTCGACTTGCCGATGCCGGGATCGCCGCCGATCAGCGCCACTCCGCCCGGCACCAGGCCACCGCCCAGCACGCGGTCGAATTCCTCGATGCCAGTACCAAAGCGCGGCACGTCGATCGCTTCGATATCGGCCAGGCTCAGTACCGGTGCGGTCTGCGCCAGGCTTTGCGGGGTCGACGAATAGCGATTCCCGCCACCGCTCTCCACCAGCGTCTCGACCAGGGTATTCCACTGGCCGCAGGCCGGACACTGGCCGGCCCATTTGTTGCTGACCCCGCCGCATTCGGTACAGGTGTAATTGGTCTTGACCTTCGCCATCGTCGCCTTGCTGCTTTCTGCTCTACCTGGGTATGCCTGCTGAAACTTCCCGGAAATCTGTCAGGAGGTTCATCTTTTTTCGTTCAGTCCACTTCACGCACCGCCACCCGTGGGGCCAGTGCGCACATCAGTTCATATCCGATGGTACCCGCCGCAAAGGCAACCTCATCGATGGGCAATTGCCGGCCCCACAGCTCGACGCGGCTGCCGACACTCGCGCCGGGAAGTTCGGTCAGGTCCACGCACAGCATGTCCATCGAGACCCGCCCGACGGTGCCGGTCTTGATACCGTCGACCAGCACGGGCGTGCCTGTCGGCGCATGGCGCGGATAGCCGTCCGCATAGCCGCAGGCGACCACACCGATACGCATCGGCTTGTCCGCCACGAAGCGGCTGCCGTAGCCGATGGCTTCACCCGTGGGGATGTCCTGCACGCCGATGATCTGGCTTTCCAGCGTCATCGCCGCGCGCAGGCCAAAGTCGGCGGCACTGCCACCGCCCGGGGTAGCGCCGTACAGCATGATGCCGGGGCGCACCCAGTCATGGGCCAGTTCGCCATGCATCAGGTCGGCAGCGGAATTGCAAAGGCTGCGCGCGCCGGGCAGCCCTTCGGTGCCGGCCTGGAAGCGGCGTACCTGCTCGGAGAGCGGCAAGGACGGGTTGAGCGCATCGTCGGCATTGGCGAAGTGGGTCATCATGGTGATGCTGCGCACGCTGGCGATCTTGCTCACGCGCGCATGGGCGGCGTGAAAGGCCTCGGGCTTGAAACCCAGGCGGTTCATGCCGCTGTTCATCTTCAGGTGCACATGGAAGGCGGCGTCGGTGACGAATTGTTCCAAAAGCGCGATCTGCTCATCGCAATGCACGGCAAACTGGATGTCGTGGCGGGCCAGCACTGGCAGGTCCTCGGCATCGAAGAACCCTTCCAGCAACAGGATGGGCTTGGTCCAGCCCAGCTCGCGCAGGCGAACGGCATAATCCGGTTCGACCAGCGCCAGGCCGTCGGCATCGGCGAAACCGCGCATGGCGCGTTCCAGCCCGTGACCGTAGCCATTGGCCTTGAGTACCCCCCAGACGCGGGCGTTGGGCGCATGGGCGCGGGCGACGGCAAGATTGTGTTGAAGTGCGGAAATGCTGATGGAAGCGACGATCGGTCTTGGCATGATATCCAGTGGCAGTAACGAGGGCAGATGGCTCACAGAGGGCCTTCGCGGGTAGGCGAACGGCCGATCTCGGCTGGCAATGCGCACGGCGAGCAGCAAGGCCGCCATGGGCCTGCCTGTCGCGGTTCGCCCGGAAGTTTTTGTCCAGCGGGGAACAAGCGGGCATTTTACCGGACGAACATCTTTATGGTTTGACTTATGACGGAGCGTGCATGGTTTCATGGTATAAAGCTACCCGGACATCATTTGTTATACATCTTGGACAGGGATGAATCGCGGTTTCTATACCATCATGGCGGCGCAGTTCTTTTCGTCGCTCGCCGATAACGCGCTGCTGATCGCCGCCATCGCCCTACTTGCCGAAATGCATTCGCCAGCGTGGATGACCCCGCTGCTGAAGCTGTTTTTCGTGCTTTCCTATGTGCTGCTGGCGGCCTTCGTGGGTGCGTTCGCCGACGCCTTCCCCAAGGGCAAGGTCATGTTGATCACCAACATGATCAAGATCGTCGGTTGTTCCCTCATGTTCTTTACCGTGCATCCTCTGCTGGCGTATGCCGTGGTCGGCTTCGGTGCAGCGGCCTATTCACCGGCCAAGTACGGGATCCTCACCGAACTGCTGCCGCCGGAAAAACTGGTCGCGGCCAACGGCTGGATCGAGGGGCTGACGGTGGGCTCCATCATCATGGGCACGGTCCTTGGAGGGGCGCTGGTCAATCCCAAGATTTCAGCGGTGATCCTCAGCTTCGACTTCCCGATGGTCGACCTGCCCATTGACACCCCCACCGAAGCGGCCCTGTGCATCATCTCCTGCATCTACATCGTCGCCGCCCTCTTCAACTTCTACATTCCTGATACCGGTGCCCGCTACGAGCATCAGGAACGCAATCCCATCCGCCTCATCGTCGATTTCGCCGGCTGCTTCACCACCCTGTGGAAGGACAAGCTGGGCCAGATCTCGCTGGCCGTGACCACGCTCTTCTGGGGCGCCGGGGCGACATTGCAGTTCATCGTTCTGAAATGGGCGGAAAAGTCGCTGCACATGCCGCTGGACAAGGCCGCCATCCTGCAGGGCATCGTCGCCGTAGGCGTAGCTCTGGGCGCGGTAGCCGCCGCCCGTTTCGTGCCGCTGAAAAAATCACTGACCGTCATGCCGCTGGGCATCATCATGGGCATCGTGGTAATGCTGATGACCACCACCACCTCGGTGTGGGTGGCCTATCCGCTGCTGGTGATCGTGGGCGCACTGTCGGGCTACTTCGTGGTGCCGATGAACGCCCTGCTGCAGCATCGCGGCCACGTGCTCATGAGCGCAGGCCATTCGATTGCCGTCCAGAACTTCAACGAGAACCTCTCGGTGCTGACCATGCTGGTGCTGTATGCCTTCATGGTGCGCATGAACCTGGATGTGAATACCGTCATCATCATCTTCGGCTCCTTCGTGGCCGGCATCATGTATCTCATCATGCGCCGCCATGCCGCCAACCAGCGCGAGCATGACTCGCTGGCGCTGATCGGCGAGGACAAGCATCCCCACCACTGATTTCAAGATGGATTGAAGGTCTGGACCGGCGGTTCAGACCGGCACGACGGCGTGCTGCACCGTTGCGGCGGCACGCGCTTCCCACTGCGGCGGCACGACGAAGCCGCGCATCACTTCCAGCCATTCCGGCTCAGCACTCCGATGCAGGCGGCATTGCGCCACCATGACCGGACTGTCGTCGGCACTGAACATGTCTTCCAAGGTGCTCCGCAGCTGTGCCAGGGTCATGCCCTGCCCGGCTGGAAGGCGCGCCGGTGCCAGCCAGGACAGGCGCGGCAGGACGGCATAGCACATCGTCTCTTCTTCAATACGCGGCAGCGAGGCCGCATCACACCAGAATCCCCGGCAATGATCGGCAGCAATGCCCATGGTGGGCGGCAAGCTCAGCGCCGCACCCAGCGGGTAGAACAGCCATCCCTTGACCAAGGCGCGCGCCGCCACCACAGGAGCCGGCAGTACCGCCTGGGCGGCCGGATGTTCGGAAAGCTTCAGTTGCTGCTGCATGATCTTGCGCATCTTGCGGCCCAGCGAATCGGCCAGGTTGGGACCGACGAAGGCATCCGCCTGCGCCGTGGCGGCCAGCTCCCGCGCCTGCAAGAGATAGAACTTGGTGGCGAACTCCCAATGCACGACGCCGCCGTCGTTCTCCGCCTCGGGGGAACGGATCAGGAAATCGAATTCGCCGAGTGTTTCTCGCGTCGGTCCCTGATTGCGGACCTGCAAATTGGCGGCGACCAGGCAGTCCTGCTGGCGCAGATAGAAACCGAGCAGCTTTTCGGCGTACCGGCCCAGGCGTCCTGATGGCTGTTGCGCCAGGTGGGCGTGCAAGGTGGCATTGATGGCCGGATCGTATTGCAGGTCGTGCAGCCAGCCGGCCACCTCGGGTGACAGCTGGCCCAGCGTGGCGACCCGGCCCTCCCAGCAGACGGCCTCCGGCGCCAGCAGATCGGGCGCATACAACAGCCAGGCCAGTGCGCGCACGTGCGGATCCCGCAGATCGGGCCAGCGCTGGTGGAAACGCGCCTGATGCGAGCTCAGGTCCATGCCGGCCATCGCTTCAGCGGGCTTGCGCAGCGTAAGTGCTCATGGCCAGGCACAGGTCGGCCCAGGCCTTGCTCTTGTCGGTGAGCGTGCGCAGCAGATAGGCCGGGTGGTAGGTCACCACCAGCGGCAGGTCCTGATAGCGATGCAGCGTGCCGCGCAGACGCGAAACCGGCGTGGCCGGATCCATGCCCAGCAGCGAAATGGCTGCCGTCTTGCCCAGTGCTACCAGCACGGTCGGCTGGATCAGTTCGATCTGGCGCTGCAGATAAGGCAGGCAGGAGGCCACTTCCTGCGGCGAGGGCGGACGGTCGCGGCCGTTGTCGTCGGTGGGACGGCATTTGACGATGTTGGCGATGTAGGCATTCTCACCGCGCTTGACGCCCATGGACAGCAGCATGTTGTCCAGCAGCTTGCCGGCAGGGCCGACGAAGGGTTCGCCCTGCTGATCCTCGTTGCGGCCCGGGCCTTCGCCGATGAAGAGCCACTTGGCCTTTTCATCGCCTACGCCGAAGACGGTATTCTTGCGGCCTTCGCACAGCCCGCAGCGGCGGCACTCAGCAACCTGCTGCTTGAGCTGCGGCCAGTCCATGGCCTTGATGCGGGCAATCATGGGGTCAACGGCCGGGGCGTCTTCCTCGTCGTCGCCGTCCGGGATCAGCATCGGTTCCAGCGCAGTACCGAAGTCCATCTCGTCCAGCCAGGAAGGCGGGCCGCCGTCTTCATCGACCGGCGCACGCGGACGAGCGGGGGCGGCGGGAGCCGGACGAGCAGCAGGCGTGGACGGTTGCACCACCGGAGCAGCGACGGGCGGCCTGGATTGAGCCACGACGGGTTCAGGCGCGATGACCTTGGGCGCGTCGACAGGGGCAGCGGGCACGGCCGCGGCCGTTTCCTGAGCAGGTACTTCCGCCTGCGCGGCCTGCACCTCTTCCACCGCCAGCTCACGCCGCACCCAGACCGGGCCAATGCCCAGCGCATCCAGCAGGGCCAGGGAGGAGCCGAAGCCCGGATCTTGTTTCAATTCTTCATTCATAAGGGCAGACTCATGACGATAGCCCCTTCTCGGGTCTGGTTGGCGGCGGGATAGTAATTCTTGCGCCGCCCGATTTCAGTAAAGCCGTACTGGCGATAGACCTTGGCGGCATGCACGTTGGACTCACGTACCTCCAGCAACATGGTCCGCATGTGGTGCTGGCGTGCCAGCCCGGTCGCCTGGTCCAGCAGCATGCGGCCCAGGCCCTGATGCTGATGCAGGGCGGCCACGCTGATATTGAGCAGATGGGCTTCATCCACGGCCAGCATCACCAGGAAGTAGCCCAGCAATTCGCCGTGGGCATCCCGCAGGGTCTGCGCCTGGTAGCCGCTGTAGAGCGAATCCTGAAAATTGCCGCGCGTCCAGGGATGGGAGTAGACGGCCTCTTCGATCCTGACCACCGCATCCAGGTCACTCGCGCCCATGGCCGCAAATTGCAGCCGCCCGTAACGCGGATGCGAGACAGGCAGCGGCACGGCCAGTTGCTCGCTCATGCCACACCCTTGGCCGCATCGCGCACTTCGCGCTCGGCCGTGGTCAGGGCCACCTTGTTACGCAGATAGAGCGGCTGCGCCTGCTGTGCCGGCAAGGCCAGGCCGGCGCTGAAATGCACCTGTCCCAGCGTCGCCACCTGGCGCGCATGGGGCATCGCCTGTGGCTGCACACTGGCGAAGGCGGCCGTGCAGAAGTTGGCGCTGAAATGCTCGGCATACACCGACAAACCATTGCCGCAGGCATGGGGGCGGCCTTCGACCGGTACCTGAGCGGCAGACGACAGGGCCGGTTCGGCAAGCGTCTCCCAACCGCCATCGGTACGGGCGCGGTAGCGCGCCCAATAGACTTCACCCATGCGGGCATCGAGGATGGCCAGCACATCGCTGGCCTGCGGATTTTCATCACGGCAGGCTTGGGCCGCCGCTTCCAGAGTCACCACCGGGACCACCGGACGGTCACAGCCAAAGGCCAGCCCCTGCACCACGCCGCACGCCGTGCGCACGCCGGTGAAGGAGCCGGGGCCCACGCCAAAGGCCAGCGCATCGCATTGCGACAGCGCCAGGCCGGCATCGGCCAGCAATTGTTGGATCATGGGAAGGATGGCGTCCGAGTGCGTCTGGGTACCAGCAGACTGGCGCGCAATCAGTTCGCCCTGGTAGAGCAAGGCCGCCGAGGCCAGCTCGGTGGAGGTTTCAATGGCAAGAATCGTGGACATCCCGCTATTTTACCGTGCGGCGCGCAATTGTTCGGTGCGTTCGCATCTAAGGTGAGCCTTTGTGCGGCAGCGCAAAACCCTTCGCGCCGAAGGGGGTAAAATAAGCGCGCCATGTCCTACCAGAAATTAGACCAAACCAACCGCCGCCCGCTCGCCGAGGCGCTTCGCAACGACACCTGGGTCGTGGCCTGCCTGTGCGCGAACTGGTGCGGCAGCTGCCGTGAATATGAAGCCGCCTTCCAGGCCTGGGCGGCCCGCTATCCGCAGCATCACTTCGTGTGGATCGATATCGAGGACCAGGCCGACCTGGTCGGCGATCTCGACATCGACAACTTCCCTACCCTCCTGATCGAGCGCGGTGCCACGGTCGCCTTCTTCGGCCCCATGGAACCGGACACCCGCCTGGCCGAGCGCATCCTGCTGGCCCAGGTCGACAAGAGCGACGCCGACCTGCAACGTGAAGCCGCCAGTTCCGCCGAGCGCCGCACCTGGCAGGAAGATTGCAGCCTGCTGGACAAGCTGGCTGATGTGATCGGCTGAAGTTTCCCTCAACGCGCGTCGCTTCTGGTTGCGTACTTCAGGTCAGCCAGGGATCGGTTTCCGGGTGCGGGAAGCGCGCACTGATGAAATCGGCGAAACTGCGCACCTTGGCCGACAGCAGCCGGCGGCTCGGATACACCATCGAAATCACCACCTGCCCCATGTCAAAGCCGGGCAGCACCTGCACCAGCTTGCCGCAGCGCAGGTCATCGCCCAGCGAGTAGGAGGGCCGCAGCACGATACCCATGCCAGCCAGTGCCAGGTCACGCAAAAGCACGCCGCTGTTGGAGACCACCTTGCTGACGATGGGCACATCCATCACGCCGGCCTCAGTATTGACATGCCAGTGATGGCGCAAATATTCATGCGAGAAGTTCAGGCAGCTGTGGCGCGACAGGTCTTCGGGCTGTGCGGGCGCTCCGGCGCACTCCAGGTAGGCAGGTGAAGCACAAAGGATCACCTTGGCTACACCCAGCTGTCGCACGATCATGCTGGCATCGAACTTTTGCATGCTGCTGAAGAAACCGATATCGATGCCTTCCTCCACCAGGTCGATGGAGCGGTCGGACAGATAGACGTCCAGCCCCACGTCAGGATAGATCCCGGCATAGGCAGCCAGCATCTCGCCCAGTTGCGACTGGCCGAAACCGGCATTGGAATAAATCGCCAGCGTCCCGGCCGGACGTTTGGTTTCCATGGATACCAGCGCTTCGGCATCATCGACCTCGGCCAGGATCATGTGAACCCGCTCCAGATAGGCCTGCCCGGCCTCCGTAAGCGAGAGGCGGCGGGTCGAGCGATTGAGCAGGCGGGTCCCCAGGTGTGCCTCCAGATCGGCGATGAAACGGGTTGCCACCGCATTGGAAATGTCCAGCAACTCGGCGGCACGCACGAAACTGCCCTGCTCCACCACCTTTGCAAACACCCGCATTGATTGCAGACGATCCATTTTTCAAGCCCCTGATTGTTCCACAAAGAGAAATAGTCAATTCCGATTAAACCTATTTTTCTTCGTCTTCGCAATATTTACACTTCAGTCATCGGTTAGCGCAACGCAACAAAGCAACAAAGATCGCGCTGACCGGCTCCACCAGGTCGCCCACGAGTGGGCTTTCCCACAAGGAGAGCATGGATCACTCCCGCGACTCGCCGGCCCTGGAGAAGAGCAACCCCCACTTACCCAAACAGAGGACATTATCATGAACATCAAGAACATCATCGTTGCCGCCTCCCTGCTCGCCGCTGCTGGTGCCGCCATGGCTGAAGCTCCGTATCCGCCGGAAACCCCGTTCCACTCGACCCAGACCCGTGCTGACGTCAAGGCCGAACTGCAACGCGCTCAAGCCAATCACGAGATCGCCACGCGCAATGAATATCCCATCATCCGCCAAGCCCCCTCGCAACTGAGCCGCCAGGATGTCGCCAACCAGGCGCAACAAGCCAACAGCGCAGCACAAAGCCTGTATAGCGGCGCTTGATCGGAACCGATCCGCATCCGATGTCCGGATGGACCGATTCCGCCACGGCAGTGTTCCGCACCGGCGCATGCCCCGCGTTGAACGTGAATGAACGCGAACGAATGCCGACCGCCTGCGTCCGAACCACCGTGCCAGGATGAAGCTATACCGCAGCAACGCACTACCCGCAGTACCGCAGTCCCCGTACCGCAGCACCACCTGCCATGCCGCCACGTCTTGCCGGGCGCATGACAGCTGGTGCACCAGCCTCCCTCCTCCCCACGTTTGGCTCCCCTTCTTTTTTCACTGATCGCGCCCTGGCCGCAAGTGACGTGCATTCTCACCGCATGAGCCGGCCAGATCGTGCATGACTGATGCATTCAATGCGCTTTTTTGCTGCGATGCGACATGCAAAAATCCCCGGAAAACCTTGTCAAACCGAGCTTTTCCTTGAGATTTTGGCGCACCGCATGTAAAGTCAAGGGTTTGTTCCTTCCCGCCTGGCTCAGGGTTTTCTTGTCAAAGTCGGGCCACCTTTTTTTATCCCCTATGGCTTTATACGTTCACAAATACGGCGGCACCTCGATGGGCTCAATCGAGCGCATCCAGAATGTCGCAAAGCGCGTTGCCAAATGGCACGACGCCGGCCATCAGATCGTTGTCGTGCCTTCGGCGATGTCTGGTGAAACCAACCGCCTGCTGGGCATGGCCAAGGAAATCATGGCCCAGCCCGACGGCCGCGAACTGGACATGCTGGCCTCGACCGGCGAACAGGTCTCGGTGGCGCTACTGGCCATCGCCCTGCAGGCGCTGGGCAAGCAAGCCGTCTCCTACGCCGGCTGGCAAGTCCCCATCAAGACCGACTCGGCCTTCACCAAGGCGCGCATCCGCTCCATCGATGACGCCAAGGTCCGCAAGGATCTGAACGCTGGCAAGATCGTCATGATCACCGGGTTCCAGGGCGTGGACGCCGACGGCAACATCACCACCCTGGGCCGTGGCGGCTCGGACACCTCGGCCGTGGCCGTGGCCGCTGCCATCAAGGCGGCGGAATGCCTGATCTACACCGACGTGGATGGTGTCTACACCACCGACCCGCGCGTGGTGAGCGATGCCCGGCGCCTGAAGACCGTGACCTTCGAGGAGATGCTGGAAATGGCGTCCCTGGGTTCCAAGGTCCTGCAGATCCGCTCCGTGGAATTCGCCGGCAACTACAAGATGCCGACCCGCGTGCTGTCGTCGCTGACCGACCCGCTCACGCCGCTGGCCGAAGAAGCCGCCTCCGGCACCCTGATTTCGTTTGAGGAAGACAAGAACATGGAACAAGCAACCATCACCGGCATCGCCTTCAGCCGCGACGAAGCCAAGATTACCGTGCTGGGCGTACCCGACCGTCCGGGCATCGCCTACCAGATCCTGGGCCCGGTGGCCGACGCCAACATCGAAGTGGACATGATCATCCAGAACCAGTCGGTGGAAGGCAAGACCGACTTCACCTTCACCGTGCCGCGCGCCGAATATGCCAAGGCTGTGGAAGTACTCAACAGCAGCGTCAAGGCACACATCGGTGCAGCCGCCATCAATGGCGACACCAAGGTCTCCAAGGTCTCGGTGGTCGGCGTGGGCATGCGCAGCCACGTCGGCATCGCTTCGCAGATGTTCCGCACGCTGTCGGAAGAAGGCGTGAACATCCAGATGATCTCCACCTCGGAAATCAAGATCTCGGTGCTGATCGACGAGAAGTACATGGAACTGGCCGTGCGCGCCCTGCACAAGGCCTTTGACCTGGACAGCGCCAAGTAAATCACGCACCGCGCAAAGCGAAGACCGCACCGGTGAAAAAACAGTGATTTTTTGCAAGACCACTGTTGACCGGATGCAAATGAGAAGATATTATCTCGGTCTTCGCTGAGGCAACGCAGCAATGCGATAACAGCCTTCAGTGTGGAGACGTGGCCGAGTGGTCGAAGGCACTTCCCTGCTAAGGAAGCATACGGGCTTAAACCTGTATCGAGGGTTCGAATCCCTCCGTCTCCGCCAAAGCTTCAAATGAAAAACGGGTCCTGATGGACCCGTTTTTCATTTCCCCTTCCGGCTTTATCTCTTACTCAAAAAATCCCCGCTTGCACCGACTCGTTCAGGGCAACTTTAATTCTCGCTGCTGATTGGGTCCTGACTGAACCGGCAAATACCCCTCCATCTGAAGGTCAAGCAGCGTGACCACGGCGCGCGGATCGAACAGGAAGTGCGCCCGCTAGAACGCACTTCCTGATCCACATCCTGATGGCATGTCAGGACGAACGCTTACTGAATCACCCCGCACGCCAGTCGCACACCCCCACCACCCAGCGGAGCCGGATGATCCGAGTGATTATCCCCGCCCACATGCACCATCAGCGCATGTCCGCGCACTTCGGCCAGCGTCTTCAGGCGCGGGGCCAGGACCGGGTTCTCTGCCTTGCCATCGGCCGTGACATACAAGGCCGGCAAGTCGCCCAGATGACCTTCGCCATAGGGACCTTCATGCTTGCCAGTCTTTTGCGGATCCCAATGCCCACCGGCGGCCAGCGCCGGCTCCATCTTTCCATCCTTCTCCAGCGGCGCGCAGGAGGCATTCTGGTGCACATGGAAGCCATGCACGCCCGCCGGCAAGCCCGACAAGGCCGGCTGGAACAGCAGCCCATAAGGCGTCTCGCTGATGGTCACCTCGCCCGCCGGGGACGCCACCCCTTGCGCGTTGACCAGGTTCAGCGCCACCTTGAGCGGCGCTTCGGCAGCCATGGCAGCCGAAGCCGCAGATGCGCAGGCCAGCAAGGCCAGCTGTGCAATACGTCGTTTCATGATCGTTCTCCTTCGTTGGTTGAAAGGTGAAGAATAGGCACTGACACGGCAGTACGCCGAAAACCTGAAAAATTGCTGATGATATCTGGACAATATTCTCCCATCAGACCGAAAAACTTCGAGAGAATGCCCGAAGGGATTAAATCTCTCGCAACACGGCCTTCAGCATAGGACCGCATCCGGCGCAGGACAACAGGGGAATCTGGAAGAGAAGCAGCCAGTTGCCGGGCAGCGCAACACCACGCACCGGCTGCCAGCCTTATTGATCAGGAAGGTCTTCAGCGGAAGCCGGCATTTCCGGCACAAAGTTGAGCTTGCGCCCCTCCAGCAGCATGGCGTGGAAATCCACCGCCGGAATCGGGCGCGAGAAGATATAGCCCTGCAATTCATTGCAACCGGCTTCGCGCAGGAAGTTGAATTGCTTCTGCGTCTCCACCCCTTCGGCGATAACCTTGTGGCGCAATTGCTTGGCAATGCCGATGATGGCGCTGGCGATGGCGCAGTCATTGGTATCGTCCGGAATGCCCATGGTGAAGGAACGGTCGATCTTGAGCGTATTGATGGGGAAGCGCTTCAGGTACGAGAGACTGGAATAGCCGGTCCCGAAGTCATCCAGCGAAATCGTGATGCCCAGGCTGCAGATCTTTTCCATGATGGAAATGACGCGATCGGTGCTGTGCATCAGCATGCTCTCGGTGATTTCCAGCTCCAGCCAGTCGCCACTGAGCGAATGGCGGTTCAGCGCCGCACGCACGCGGTCCGGCAGCGAACGGGTGAATTCGCGCGCCGTCACGTTCAGGGCGATGCGGATCGGAGCCAGGCCGGCATCCCTCCACGAGCGCGCCTGGCGGCATACTGCGTCCAGCACCCAATCGCTCAACTGCACAATCAAGCCTGTTTCTTCAGCAATCGGGATGAACTCACCCGGCAAAAGCAATCCGCGCTCCGGATGCTGCCAGCGCACCAGGGCCTCGCCACCGGTGATCGCCAAGGTGTTCATATCCACCTTGGGCTGGTAGTACAGCAGCAATTCGTTGTATTCGAAGGCGTGCAGCAAACCGGTTTCGATGCGCAACAAGTCCAGCGTGTTGCGATTCATCTCTTCGCTGTAATAGACGTAGCCGTTTTCGTTGTTGTCGCCACCCTGCTTGGCCCGGTACATGGCGATGTCAGCCAGGCGCAGCAGGGTTTCGGTATCGGTCGCGTCTTCCGGGTACATGCTCACGCCAATGCTGGCCCCCACGCGCAGCTCATGGCCGTCGATGAAGAACGGATCATCAAACACGGCCAGCAGCTTCTGGGCGACAAAGCCGGGATGGTAATCCTTGTCGATGTCGAACAGCGCCACCGCGAATTCATCCGCCCCCAGGCGTGCCACCACATCCTGCTCGCGCAAGGCGCGGCGCAGGCGGATCGCCACTTCCACCAGCAACATGTCGCCGGCCACGTGGCCCAGCGTGTCGTTGATGGGCTTGAAGCGGTTCAGGTCGATGAACATCACGCAGCCGTGCATGTTCTCATGCCGGGCTTCGGTCAGCGCCTGATCCACGGTGCGGGTGAGCAAGGTGCGGTTGGGTAGTCCGGTCAGGGCATCGTAGTAGGCCAGATGATGGATCAGCTTTTCGGCGTTCTTGCGTTCGGTGATGTCGTTGAGATAGCCGATCAGGCCAATCGGATGGCCGTGCTGGTCACGCATCACGGACAGCGACAGACTGGCCCAGAACACCTCGCCGGACTTCTTGCGGCGACGCACCTCCATCTCGCGGCCACCCTGCTCCAGGAACAGGTCGTGTAGCGAATCCTCTTCCTCTTCGTTCTCGTAGAGGAACAGCACGTTGCGGCCGATGGCTTCCAGCGCGCTGTAGCCGAACAGCTGCTCGGCCCCACGGTTCCAGCTGGTGATGAAACCGGCCGGATCCATGGTGATGACCGACTCGTGCATCTGATTGAGGATCTGCGCCTGCTGCTCCAGCTTGGCTTCGATCTGGTCCAGCGAACGGGCGCGCTTGTCGGTCTCGGCGCGGCGCTGCATCAGGCGGCCTAGGAAAGCCGCCAGCATCGCCAGACGCGTGCGTTCCAGTTCGGTATAGGGGCGGGTCAGCGCCGGAAAGACGAAGTGGCCGAAGCGCGCGCCCTCATGCTCCACCACCTGGCACAGCCCGCTGGCCGACTCCGGCGGCGGGCTGACCACATAGCGGCCACCGGGACGCTTGAGGAAACCGGATGCAATCCCTCCGAGTGCCGCATGCAAGGCCATGCCCTGCAGGTTCTGCATGGCGTCCAGCAGTGCCGAACAGCATGCCAGATCGTCAGTGCCCACGGAGGAAATCATTGTCATCACGCCTCAGTGCTGACGCGCGTGGCCCAATTGAAGGCCTGGATCAGACAACGGCAATACACCTCGGCATCGAGACCGGCTGCATCAAGGTCGACATGACGCAGCGGAATGCGGCCATCTTCGGAGCGCTCGACCACGTTCAGCAGTTTGCCCAGCCGGCCGGTACGGTACACCAGCGCATTGACGATATCCACCGGAAGCTTGAGCGGCTCGATGATGTCGTTGAGCGGCATGCCCAGCAAAATATCCAGCAGCGAGAACATGCCGGTGATGAAGGCGCGGTCCAGTTCTTCCTGGGTGCAGTCCACCTTCTGCGCCATCGATTCCATCATCGCCGCGCGCGCCGCGGCACGCGGCAGCAGCGGATTGGCGGACTCGTCGCCGGGGAAGCGTGCGTACAGCAGCAACTGCAGCCAGCGCTGCAGCTGGCGGCGGCCCAGCAGGTTGATGGCCTGGGTGAAATTGGTGATATGGGCCGAGAAACCGAAGGCGGCCGAGCTGACCAGCTTGAAGAGCTGATAGGACAAGGCCGGGTCCTGCTTCAGCAGGGATTCCAGTTCATTGGCATCGGCGTCGCGTGCCACCAGCTCCAGCAATTTCAACAGGCGCGCACGGGAAATGGAATTTTTTTGCGACAGGCGGCTGTCGGGATGCAAGGCATAGTCGCCCGAGAACCAGCGGAAACCTTCCACCCGGCAGGCATCAAACTGAACGGCATCGCCCACGTTCTCGGCCAAGTGCGGTCCACGCAGGCGGTGCAGCCAATACCCGGTTTCAGGCAGGTGCCCCACCCCGGCGTCCAGCGCCATCGATTCGACAAAGGGAAAAACGCTCGCGCCCTGCGCCGGCAAGCCATCGGCGATGATGGCGAAGCCGCGGCTGTAGAGCCAGTCCAGCGCATCGATCTTGCCCGGGTCCACACAATGCTCCACCGGCACGCGCAATGCGAGCTGCCCTTGCGGGATCTCTTGCCGGAATTCCGGCGCGAAGACCGCAGGATCACGCACCGGGATGATGCAGCTCAGTCCGCCCAGTGCATCATGCAGATCGAACTCATTGAACAGGCGAGACAGCAAGGCATTGTCGTCTTCGACCGCAGGTGAAATATGCAAGGACAGCGCTGTCCAGACGTGGTGGACGTCCGCGACGGGCTGCAAAAACACGAGTGGGAATGGAACGCTTTTATCCTGAACAGCCATATTTTTATCGTGGCGCGCCGCATTATTTGCTGAGACGCTCTGCAATGTTAAAAAAATATTAACAAGTTTCCCAGCAGAATACTTAATTAAAATTAAATTTTTTCTAAATATACCCGATAAAAGCCACCTTGCAACATGGGTTTATTCTGACAAGAAAATTTCCTGCAAATCATTGAGAAAACGACGCCCAAGATCGGTCGGCCGGATCAAAGCGTGATCGCGATACAACATGCCTTTTTGCTCGGCCAGATTCAGTGATTTTTCGATCTGGTTCAGGCTCATGCCGGTCCGCTCGGCGAAGAGATTCGGTGAGAATCCTTCCGTCAGGCGCAAGGCGTTGAGCATGAATTCGAAGCCCAGGGCATCGCGGCCGATTTCCGCTTCTTCCTGGACAGGCGTGCCGGCCTTGGCATGCTCCAGGTAGGACTGGGGATGCTTGTAACGCATCTGGCGCACGATGCGGTGCGGGAACGAGAGCTTGGAATGCGCCCCCGCGCCGATGCCCAGGTAGTCCCCGAATTGCCAGTAATTGAGGTTGTGGCGGGCGCGCCGCTTGGGCTGGGCATAGGCTGAGACCTCATAGTTGACGTAACCGGCAGCCGTGGTCAGCTCGGCAATCATGTCCTGCATGTCGGCGCTGGCATCGTCATCCGGCACCGGCGGCGGATACTTGGCGAAGAGCGTGTTGGGCTCCAGCGTCAGGTGATACAGCGACAGGTGCGGCGGCGCGAAGGCGATGGCCGTTTCGATGTCGGACTTGGCCTCTGCCAGCGTCTGCTGCGGCAGCGCGTACATCAGGTCGAGGTTGAAATTGTCGAAGTTGGCCTGCGCGATCTCCACCGCCTTGCGCGCCTGGTCGCCATCATGGATGCGGCCCAGGGCATGCAGGTGCTGGCCGTTGAAGCTCTGGATACCGATCGACAGGCGGCTGATGCCGCTATCCCGGTAGGAGCGGAACTTGTCGGCTTCAAACGTTCCCGGATTGGCTTCCATGGTGATCTCGATGTCGCCATCGAAGGGCAGCAAGGTGCGCAGGTCCGACAGCAAGCGATCCAGACCGGCGGCCGACAGCAGGCTGGGCGTGCCGCCACCGATGAAGATCGTATGGATCTTGCGGCCCCAGATCAGCGGCAGCGACTGCTCCAGGTCGCTGCGCAGGGCATCCAGATAAGCTTCTTCAGGGAAACTGCCCTTGACCTCATGGGAATTGAAGTCGCAATACGGGCACTTGCGCACGCACCACGGGAAATGCACGTACAGCGACAGCGGCGGCAAAGCCGTCAGCTGCAGGCTGCCGGGCTTCAGGAAGGCCAGCGCGGCCTGAGCCGGGCCGCTGGCCGCCTGGCCAGGCGGGATATCGGCCGGGATCGGCTTGATGGGGATCATGCCAGCTTCTCGAACAAGGCACGCAAGGCCTGGCCACGGTGCGAGACGGCATTCTTCTCGGCGGCCGTCAGTTCAGCGGCCGTCTTGCCCAGGGAGGGCAGCAGGAAATACGGGTCATAGCCGAAGCCGCCCTGGCCGCGCGGCTGGTCGATGATCTCGCCCTTCCAGACGCCATCGGCGATGACCGGTTGCGGATCGTCGGCATGGCGCACGTAGACCAGCACGCAGTAGTAATAGGCGGACTTGTCGGCATGGGCTGCCAGATCGGCGATGAGCTTGGCGTTGTTGTTGGCATCCGACTTGGGCTCGCCGGCGTAGCGGGCGGAATAGACTCCGGGCGCACCGCCCAGGGCATTCACGCACACACCGGAATCATCGGCCAGGGCCGGCAGACCGGTCAGGCGGGCGGCGTGGCGGGCCTTGGTCAGGGCATTCTCGACGAAGGTGCCGAAGGGTTCTTCCGCTTCGGGCACGTCGAATTCGCCTTGCGGGCGCACGTCCAGTCCGATGTCGCCCAGGAGACTGGCGAATTCCTTCAGTTTGCCGGCGTTGTTGGACGCCATCACGATCTTTTGCTTGGGTTGCATGTCTGGTCCTGATCTTGGCGAGGCGCACGGGATGGGCATGACAGCCGCTGCGCCCCAATGAAAAACGCCATGTCGGTGCGGCACATGGCGTTTTTGTTCATATCGCTTCTAGGCGGCATTGTACGGCGATTTGCGCCGCGGCGTGGCCGGGGATTACAGGCCCAGGGCCTGCTTCTGCAAGCCGTTGAGCGTGGCGATGCCCTGCTGGGCCAGGTCCAGCAGGTTGTTGAGGGTGGCGCGGTCGAAGGCGGCGCCTTCGGCGGTGCCCTGCACTTCGACGAAATGGCCGCCGTCGGTCATGACCACATTCATGTCGGTATCGCAATCCGAGTCTTCCAGGTAATCCAGATCGAGCACCGGGACGCCCTGGTAGACGCCGACCGAAATCGCGGCCACGAACTGCTTGACCGGAATGGTTTCGATCAGGCCGCGCGACTTCAGCACGTTGAAGGCGTCATAGGCGGCCACCATGGCGCCGGTGATGGCGGCGGTGCGCGTGCCGCCATCGGCTTGCAGCACGTCGCAGTCCAGCTGCAGGGTGCGTTCGCCGAAGGCTTCCAGGTCAAAGGCGGCGCGCAGGGCGCGGCCGATCAGGCGCTGGATTTCCTGGGTACGGCCGGATTGCTTGCCCTTGGCGGCTTCGCGGTCCATGCGGGTATGTGTGGAGCGCGGCAGCATGCCGTATTCGGCGGTGAGCCAACCCTGGCCCTTGCCCTTCAGGAAGCCGGGGACCTTTTCCTCGATGGAGGCGGTGCAGAGCACGCGGGTGTCCCCGAACTCGACCAGCACCGAGCCTTCGGCGTGCTTGGTGTACTGGCGGGTCAGGCGCACGTCGCGCAATTGCGAAACGCTGCGGCCGCTGGGGCGATGGGAAGCTGTCATGGTGATCCTTGTCTTGGTCTGGGCGAGGCTGGGCGGATGGCGGGCGGCCAATTGGCCCCCAAAACCGCCGGTTTGATGTTTTTGATAGCGCGGCGCCGCGAAACTTCATTAAAATGCGGGCTCCGACCGGGTGGCACCCGGGCAGGCCGCACAGGCGGTGCCGGAACGTTCAAGTCCGGCATTGTAAAGGAACACGATGTCCGCCGTCGCGGCATCCTCCATTTACCTCTCTGGCCACCCTGCCCGCCCCGCCCGCAACCCTTATTCGCCGGCGCGCCCTGCTGCGCCGCCCGCCCGCTTTATGGAGTCCCGACCTTGACCATCTACAGCATGACCGGCTATGCCGTCACCACCCGTGAAACCACTGCCGGCACGGTCACCCTGGAAATGAAGAGCGTCAATTCGCGCTTCCTCGACCTGCAGTTCCGCATCAACGATGACCTGCGTGCGGTCGAACCGATGCTGCGCGAAGCCATCATGGGCCGCCTGGTGCGCGGCAAGGTGGAATGCCGCCTGTCCTTCGGCCGCAAGGTCGCCAGTGGCAACAGCCAGGCCCTGAACCACACCCTGGTAGGCCAGCTGGCCAGCCTGCAAGACCAGCTGCGCGCGCAATTCCCTGATGCCGCGCCGCTGTCGATCAACGAACTGCTGCGCTGGCCGGGCGTGATGGAAGAAGCCGAGATCAGCCAGGACACCCTGCAAGCCGACATCCTGGCCACGATGCAGCAGACCCTGGACGCCTTCGTCGAATCGCGCGCCCGTGAAGGTGCGGCCCTGCAGGCCGTGATCCTGGCCCGGGTGGATGCGATGGAAGCCATCGTGGCCCGCATCACCCCGCTGGTGCCGCAGCTGGTCGAGCAATTCCAGCAGAAGGCCACCGAACGCATGACCGAAGCTCTGGGCCTGGCCCTGCAGACGCAGAATGGCGCAACGCCCGTGGCCACCCGCGAGGAATCGCTGGAACGCATCCGCCAGGAAGTGACCCTCTACGGCATCCGCATCGATATCGCCGAGGAACTGGCACGCCTGTCGGCCCACCTGGGCGAAACCCGCCACATCCTCAAAAAGGGCGGCCAGGTCGGCAAGCGCCTCGATTTCATGATGCAGGAACTGAACCGCGAGGCCAACACGGTCGGCTCCAAGGCCGCCGTCAAGGAACTGGCCGATGCCTCCATGGAACTGAAGCTGCTCATCGACCAGATGCGCGAGCAGGTGCAGAATCTGGAATGACCCCAGCCGCACAGCCCCATTCCGACCGATATTGATTAGTTAAAAGACATTTTTCAGCGAGGACCCCATGCCCGTCCAAAAACCCACATCCGGTAGCCTTTTCATGGTGGTTGCCCCGTCCGGCGCCGGCAAATCGACCCTGGTCAACGCCCTGCTCAAGCAGGAGCCGGCCATCAAGCTGTCGATCTCCTACACCACCCGCGCACCGCGTCCGGGCGAAGAACATGGCCGTGAATATTATTTCACTGACGTGGAAGATTTCCTGAAGCGCCAAGCCGAGGGCGAATTCCTTGAGTGGGCCGAAGTGCATGGCAACTATTACGGCACCTCGCGCCTGATGATTGCCGACCAGATCGCCAATGGTACCGACGTGCTGCTGGAGATCGACTGGCAAGGCGCGCAGCAGGTGAAGAAACAATTTACCAATGCGATCGGCATCTTCATCCTGCCGCCTTCGATTGCCGCGCTGGAAGAGCGCCTGAAGAAGCGCGGACAGGACGAACCACACGTCATCACGCGCCGCATCCTGGCCGCCGGCGGCGAAATCGCTCACTCGCCGGAGTTCGAATATGTTATTATTAATCAAGAGTTTGCCGTCGCTTTGTCCGAATTGACGGCAATCGTCCAGGCCGCCCGCTGCCGCTTCCCGCAGCAAGCCGCCCGCAATGCCTACCTCTTCACCCAGCTGGGCATCCACGCGAGCTAAGCCGCACAAGCCAGACCAGCAACCCGGCGCCGGACCCATCAATCCACAAGCAAGACCGTCATTCAGGAGTATCACATGGCCCGCATTACCATCGAAGATTGCCTCAAGCAGATCCCCAACCGCTTCCAGTTGACCCTGTCGGCCACCTACCGTGCCCGCCAGCTGCTGCAAGGCCACACCCCGAAGGTGGAAGCCAAGGACAAGCCGACCGTGACCGCCCTGCGCGAAATCGCCGCTGGCAAAGTCGGTATCGAGATGCTCAAGAAGGTTCCGGCCTGATCCTGGTCCGTCCATGAAGCTGATAACGGACAAGTATGAGCCTCACCACTACCGACTCCACCTTATCAGCCGCTGCTAGCTCCAAACGTGCCGCCGGTTCCGGCCGCACCGCAACTCCCCTCGAAGTCGCCCCTGCCGCCCACAGCGGCGTGGCGACTTTCGCGCATCTGATCCCCAAGCTCGAAGAGTACCTGACCCCTTCCGAACTGAAGAAGGTCAAGGAAGCCTATCGCTTCGCCGACGAGATGCACCTGGGCCAGATGCGCAAGTCCGGCGAGCCCTACATCTCGCATCCGCTGGCAGTGGCCGAGATCTGCGCCGAATGGAAGCTCGATGCCCAGGCCATGATGGCGGCCTTCCTGCACGACGTGATGGAAGACCAGGGCGTCAAGAAGGAAGAGCTGATCGAGCGCTTCGGCGCCTCCGTGGCCTCGCTGGTGGATGGCCTCTCCAAGCTGGACAAGATCGAATTCCAGAGCCAGGTCGAAGCGCAGGCGGAAAACTTCCGCAAGATGCTGCTGGCCATGGCGCGCGACGTGCGGGTAATCCTGGTCAAGCTGGCCGACCGCCTGCACAACATGCGCACGCTGGGCTCCATGCCGCCCGAGAAAAAGCGCCGCATCTCGCGCGAGACCATGGAAGTCTACGTGCCCATCGCGCACCGCCTGGGCCTCAACAACATCTACCGCGAGCTGCAGGAGCTGTCCTTCGCCCACCTGCATCCGCTGCGCCATCGCACCCTGCTCAAGGCCGTCAAGGCTGCGCGCGGCAACCGCCGCGAAGTGGTGACCAAGATCATGGAATCGGTCACCAGCACCCTGATCGCCGCCGGCATCCCGGCCCAGGTCGATGGCCGCGAAAAGACCCTCTACGGCATCTACCGCAAGATGCGCAACAAGCACCTGAGCTTCTCGCAGGTGCTGGACGTGTACGGCTTCCGCGTGGTGGTGGACAGCTTCGCCAACTGCTACGTGGCGCTGGGCACCCTGCACTCGCTGTTCAAGCCCATGCCGGGCAAGTTCAAGGATTACATTGCCATTCCCAAATTGAATGGATACCAGTCGCTGCACACCACCCTGATCGGCCCCTACGGCACCCCGGTCGAGTTCCAGATCCGCACCACCGACATGCATCGCGTGGCCGAATCCGGCGTGGCTGCGCACTGGCTCTACAAGGATGACGAAGGCAGCCTCACCGACCTGCAGCAGCGGACCCACGCCTGGCTGCAGTCGCTGCTGGACATCCAGAAGCAGACCGGCGATTCGGCGGAGTTCCTGGAGCACGTCAAGGTCGACCTGTTCCCCGATTCGGTCTACGTCTTCACGCCCAAATCGAAGATCATCGCCCTGCCCCGTGGTGCCACGGCGCTCGATTTCGCCTACAGCATCCACACCGACATCGGCGACCAGACCACTTCGGCCATCATCAACCACGAACCGGCCGCGCTGCGCTCGGAGCTGCACAACGGCGACATCGTCGAGATCATCACCTCGCCGACCTCGCGCCCCAGCCCCAACTGGCTGGGCTACGTGCGCACCGGCAAGGCCCGTTCGGCCATCCGCCACCGCCTGCGCACGGCCAACAAGGTCGAGTCGCAAGCCGTCGGACGCCGCTTGTTGGGCAATGCTCTTCATACGCTGGGCATCGAACCTGAACTTCCTTCCCATATCGTCGAGCGCCTGCTCAACGAATCCAGCGCCAAGACCATGGATGACCTGTATGCCGAGATCGGCATCGGCACCCGCATGGCCCCGCTGGTGGCACGCCACATCATGACCATGATGGATACCGGCGTGAGCGTGCCGCAGCTCGATCCGGAAGGTCACATGCTGCCCAACAAGCCGGATCCGGTGGTCATCACCGGCAGCGAAGGGGCCTCGGCGCAGTTGTCGTCCTGCTGTATGCCGATCCCAGGCGATCGCCTGACCGGCTATTTGAAGCCGGACCAGACCCTGATCGTGCATACCCAGGAATGCGAGACCGCCAAGCGCCTGCACGAGAAGGAGCCGGACCGCTGGATCGACCTGGTCTGGGGCCATGATCTCAATCGCCGCTTCGATTGCCGCATCACCATTCTGATCCACAACGAGCGCGGCACGCTGGCGCGCATCGCTGCCGAGATCGGCGAGTCCGATGCCAACATCGTCTCGGTGGCCATGGATGACGAAGGCGGCAATGGCTCCATGAAGTACCTGCGCTTCACCATCCAGATCGAGGATCGCGTGCACCTGGCGCGCCTGATGCGTGGCATCCGCAAGATCGACAGCGTCGCACGTATCCTGCGCGAACGCGGCTGATCCTGCCCTGCCCCCCTCTGCAAACGCCCGCTGATGCGGGCGTTTGTCTTTTCCGGGATCCGTTTTGCGGGCAGCGTGCAGGCAGCGCATGGCCGTGAGTCTGACAAGGCAAGTCTCGCTTCTCTGATAGGCAAGCGGCGAAGAGGCGAGGAAACTGAACATCGGGCTTCATCCGCCCGCAAAAAAAATGAATATAAATAATATAAATCGCCATGCCAAAAAAACTGATCACGAGGACGCCTCGTCCCTCCGCACGCCAGGACATCCTGAAAACCGCCCAGAACCTCAAAATGGCCCGCTCTGCCCACGCCTACGTGCGCGGCAGCACCCTGCGCTTCTACAACTGGCTCAACGAGACCCAGGCCAGCAGCCTGCCCGAAGGTCCGGCCATCTGGATCTGTGGTGACTGCCACATCGGCAACCTGGGCCCGGTGGCCAATGCCGAGGGCAAGATCGACATCCAGATCCGTGACTTCGACCAGACCGTCATCGGCAACCCATCGCACGACCTGATCCGCCTGGCACTGTCGTTGGCCATGGCCGCGCGCAGTTCGGACCTGCCGGGCGTGATCACGGCCAAGATGATGGAGGTGCTGGTGGAGGGATATGAATCTGCCTTCCGGCCCGGTGACGACCTGCGACTGGGCAAGAAACCCAAGTCCGTGCGCGTGGCCCTGAAGACTGCACATCGCCGCACCTGGAAGGAACTGGCGCACGAACGCATGCAAGGCAAGACCGTGCATATCCCGTTGGGCAAACGCTTCTGGTCGGCCTCGCGACAGGAAACAAAAGAGATCACCGCGCTGGTGGAGTCAGCACCGGCGCGCGCCTTGCTGACGTCCTTGCGGCATCGCGAGGACGACGCTGCCATCAAGATGCTCGATACCGCCTACTGGATGAAGGGATGCAGCTCGCTGGGCCTGCTGCGCTTTGCCGTGCTGCTGGATGTGAACGAACAGGCCAGCGAAAGCAGCGACCTGTGCCTTTTCGATATCAAGGAAGCCGTCACCGCCGCCGCGCCCCGCTACCGCGATGCCGGCATGCCGCGCGACAACGCCGAACGCGTCGTCACCGGCGCACGCCATCTTGCGCCACACCTGGGTTCACGCATGCTGGCCACGCGCCTGCTGGAGCGCCCGGTGTTCGTGCGCGAGCTGCTGCCGCAGGACCTGAAGCTGGAAATCGATCACGTCAGCCAGGAAGAGGCCCTGCGTGCGGCGCGCTACCTGGCCCGCGTCGTTGGCCAGGCGCATGCGCGCCAGATGGATGAAGCAACCTGCCGCGCGTGGTACACCGAACTGGCGCGGCAACGGTCGAAGACGCTGGAAGTGCCGTCCTGGCTGTGGCGCAGCGTGGTCGACCTGGTGGCCAACCATGAGCGCGCCTATCTGGAACATTGCCGCCGCTATGCCTTGGCCGAACAGGCGGTGGAGTTCTGAGACGGACTCAGGCCGCTTTCTGCGGTAGCGGTTGCACAGCGGCCTCCCGTTTCAGATGCTCCTGGCAGGCCTGTGCGCCCTTGTCGGCAATGCCGCGCTCCAGCTTGTCGGCGAAGAATTCGATGAGCGCACTGACCGCGCTGGGCAATTGCCGCCGGTGCACGTACACGGCATAGAAGCCCATGGTGTCGCGCTGGTAATCCGGGAGGATGTTGATCAGGCTGCCATTGCGCAGGTCTTCAGAGGCCAGCATGGTCGGCAGCAGCGCAATGCCCAATCCTGCCCGCGCCGCACGCAACTGCCCTTGTGCGGTGTTGATGCACAGGCGCGGTACCACCCGCACGTTTTCCGGACCGTGCGGCCCTTCCAGTTTCCACACCGTATGCTGGGGTGCCTGCGACGTCGCCAGGCAGGCATGGCCCACCAGGTCGGCCAGGGCCTGCGGCGTGCCTGCGCGCTCCAGGTAACGCGGACTGGCAATGAGGGCCATATGGCTCTGCACCAGCTTCCTGGCCACCAGGCTGGAGTCGGGCAGCACCCCACCCCGGAAAGCCAGATCGATACCCTCGGCGATCAGGTCGGCGCGCCCGTCATTGAGCACGAACTCCAACTGCACCTTGGGATAGAGATGCATGAACTCATGCATCCACTCGATGGAGAAATTGTCGAAGAAGTCCACCGGGGCAGCCACGCGCAGGCTGCCAGACGGTTCCCCCTGGCTTTGGGTGAGACTGGCGCTGGCGTGCTCGATGTCTTCCAGGCCCGGCGCGCAGCGCTCGAAGAATTCCCGCCCCGCCGCCGTCATGTTGAGCTGGCGCGTCGAGCGTTGCAGCAGCCGCACCCCCATGGCCGCTTCCAGCGCCTGCAGGCGGCGGCTGATGGTATTGGGCGGCATGGACAGCTTGCGCCCGGCGGCGGCGAAGCTGCCGGCACGCACTACATGGACGAAAAGCCAGATGTCGTTGAGGTCTAGCATGGCGATATTCGATTCCCACCAAAAATGGATCAGTGAAATGCGATTCTCGCATCTATTGGAAGAAATGAAAACTGGGTATCGTTGACCCCAATGCAAGGCGTTCACCGAAGGCCTTGCCCACCGAACAACGAAAGGACACACCATGAGCACTCTTCTGCACATCGACTCCAGCGCCCGCAGCGGCGGTTCCATCTCCCGTCAGCTGACCGCTTCCTTCGCCCAGCAATGGCAAGCCAAGAACCCTGGCGGCAAGGTGGTGCACCGTGACCTGGCGGCCAATGCCCTGCCGCACCTGAGCGAATCGATGCTGGGTGCCTATTTCACCCCGGCCGACGCGCGCAGCGCCGAACAGGCTGAAGTGATCAAGCAATCCGACGCCCTGGTGGACGAACTGCTGGCCGCCGACACCATCGTCATCGGCGTGCCGATGTACAACTTCGCCCCGCCGTCGACCCTGAAGGCCTGGATCGACCACGTCTTCCGCGCCGGCCGCACCTTCAGCTACACCGAGACCGGCCCGGTCGGCCTGGTCAAGGGCAAGAAGGCCGTCATCATGCTCTCGCGCGGCGGCAAGTATTCCGAAGGCCCGATGGAAGCACTGGACTTCCAGGGCAAGTACCTCAAGGGCGCACTGGGCTTCATCGGCATCACCGACGTGGAACTGGTGGTCGCCGAGGGTGTGTCCATGGGCGAAGAAGCTGCCAAGGCCGCCGTGGCCGGTGCAGAAGCCAAGATCAACGCCACTGTCTGATCCTCGCCAGAGCAATTCCCAGCAACGGGGTGCGCCGCCAACGTGGTGCGCCCCGTTTGCTTTGGCGCGCCGTCAATGGTTGCCCAGGTCCTTGTGCATGCGGCGCAAGCCCAGCCAGACGCAGGCCGCTACCACCGGCACCACCAGGCCGGTGGCCAGGTCGGGATTGATGGGCAGGCCCGCCGCCTTGGCCGCCTTGCCGGCATAGCCCAGCAAACCGATCACGTAATACGAGATCGCCGCCACCGACAAGCCCTCCACGGCCTGCTGCAGCTTCAGTTGCTGGGCGGCGCGGGCATTCATGGATTCCAGGATCTGGCGGTTCTGGCGCTCCTGCACGATGCCGATCCGCGTACGCAACAGGTCGTTGGTATGGGCGATGCGCTCGGCCAGCGCTTCCTGGCGGCGGGCGATGGCCTGGCAGGTATTCATGGCGGGGGCCAGGCGGCGCTCCATGAATTCGCCGATGGTCGGTACACCCTCGATGCGCTGCTCGCGCAATTCTTCGATACGCGCCTGCACCAGGCGGAAATAGGCTTGCGAGGCCGAGAAGCGATAGCTGTTCTCCAGCGACAGCTTTTCGATGCGCGCCGCCAGTCCGGTGATCTTGCGCAGGATGCGCTCATCCTCGGCCATCTCTTCCGGCGTGCCGCTGGTGGATTGTTCGGACTGCACCATGGCTGCCGTCAGCGCGGCCAGGTCGCCTTCGATTTCATTGAGCAAAGGGCCGGACTGCTGCGCATGCGGCAAGCCCAGCAGCGCCATCATGCGATAGGTCTCGATTTCAAGAATGCGCTGCGCCAGGCGTCCGCCCTGCAATTCGCGCAGGCCGATATCGCGTACCACGAAGCGCGAAAAACCATCCGACTGGATCTGGAAATCGGTCCAGATCTCGCCCCCTTGCAAGACCTTGCTGGAACTCATCAGCTTGCCTTCGAAGATGCGCTGCATCTGGCGCGCGGTCGCAGCCGTATCGTCAACGCCCGGCTCGACCACCACGTGCGCGGCCACCATCAGCTTCCCCTTCAGACCCAGCAGCCATTGCTGCGGAATATGCGCCAGCGGCGCGCGGGCAAAGGCGTGGTCGGTGCCCATTTCTTCCTCGTGCGCCTGGGCGAAGGTGTAAGTGGCGAACTCGGTATGGCACTCCCACTTCAGGCGGAAGCGGCCGAAGTCATGATAGAAGTGCTTGGCCTCGCCGCCCGGCGCGACCACGCCGAAGTGGGCGCACAGTTCGTCCAGCAGGACATGCTGGGCGCTGGCGTGACGGCCGCCGTTGCCGTCTTCGCGTACGTAGACGGCCAAATGCGTCAGGGTTTCCGAGCGCGTGAGCTGCAGGAAGGGGCGCGAATGCACCTCGGCCGCCAGGACGACGCGCTGCGGGTGATTCAGGCTGGCAAAAACGATGGACATGAAGGTTCTCGTGGAAGATTGAAATTCGGGGTGCCCGGCGCAGGAAGCGGCGCACGCGGCGACGGCCTGCCCGCATGCAATTTGCACGCCGGGCCGCCGTCAGCAAGAAAGAGGGAGGAGCGCTACTGCGGTGCCGGATACGTCACTTCGAGGATGGTCAGCTGCTCTACCCCCGACGGTGTCTGCAGCACCACTTCATCGCCCTCGCGGGCCTTGGTCAGCGCCCGCGCCACCGGCGAGATCCAGCTGATCAGTCCCTTGAGGGGATCGAGTTCATCGATGCCCACGATGGTGACGGTGTGCTCTTCGCCGCGCTGGTTTTCGTAGGTCACGGTCGCGCCGAAGAAGATCTGGTCACTGCCGTGGTGCACGGAAGGATCGACCACCTCGGCATTGTCCAGCCGTTTGGTCAGAAAGCGGATGCGGCGGTCGATCTCGCGCAGGCGCTTCTTGCCGTAGAGGTAGTCGCCGTTTTCGGAACGGTCGCCGTTGGAGGCGGCCCAGGACACCACGCGCACCACTTCCGGACGCTCTTCATCGATCAGGTGCAGCAGTTCATCCTTGATGCGCTGATGCCCCTGCGGGGTCATGTAGTTCTTGCTGCCGGCGGGGATGGCCGGCAAGGCGATTTCGTCATCGTCGTCGGCACCGTCGGATTCTTTTACAAAAGCCTTGTTCATGCTGGAGTGGGGTTGGTATGCAGGTTGACGCTTATTGTAGCCGCATGCGAGCGCCTGCAACGGTACAGTTGCGGCGATTAATGCGCGGGGCACCGTGCCGGGCTCGCCCTTTGGGGCGCACTCGGCGATAATCTGCACTCGCGCCTGCGCATGCCGTCCATGCCAGGTTCTCCAACTCGCCTGCTCGCGCCCATGTCTTCCATCGCTCCCCGCTATCGCATCGGTCTCATTGCCAACCGCGCCCATCAGGACGCTTCGGATTCCGCCCTGGTCCAGCTGCTGACCGGTTCGCGCCATCGCATCGAAAGCCTGCAACCCGAACTGATCGTGGTCGGCCGCACGCTCGATGCCATCGGACAAATGAATCTTCTGCCTGGCTACGAGCATCTGGTGCGTTTTCCCTATGGTCGCCACGGCGGCCTGATGAAGCTGGTGTCGCGTACCGTGGACCCCGATCCCGCCCGCACCCTCGATGCGGTGATCTACCTGATCGATCCGGTCGACCCCTCCTCCACCTTCCCGGAAGCGGTGGCCCTGAAGCGCCAGTGCGTGATCCACGGCAAGCCCTTCCTCTCGACCCTGGCCGGTGCCCAGGAGTGGTTCGAGCTGGAAGCCCTGGCCAACGGGGCCGCGCCCGACAGTTTCCTGGATGACCGTTTCCATCTGAAGGACGAAGGCATCGCCCTGATCGCCCACGACGCCATGAAAACGCGCATGCTGGAGCTGGCCGAAAAGCATTTCGAGGTACTCGACCGATTTGCCTTCCGCTGTGCCACCGGCACCACCGGCGGCCTGCTCAACCAGCTGGCGGTGAAGATGAAAGGCGAAGCTGGCCGCAACTGGGTCAAGCCCTTCCTCTCCGGTCCCTTGGGCGGGGACGCCCAGATCGCCGAACTGATCCTGGAACGCCAGTGCCGCCGCGTACTGTTCCTGGAAGACCCGCACGTGGCACGCCAGCACGAGGCCGACATCCAGCTGCTGGAACGCGCCGCCCGCACCGTCACCGGCTATGCCTCCTGCATGAGCGACGTGAAGTGGGGCGACCGCTGGCTCTCGCTCATCAAGGCGCGCGCCGTCTGATCGCTGGATGACTGACCCGACCTTGCCGCCGCGCCGGCCGCCCCGCTGGCGTCGACGGCTGCTGGCACCGCTGATCTACACCGCAGCCCTGCTGCTCATGCTGGAAGAATGGCTGTGGGATGCCACCCAGGCGGTGCTGGCACGCATCCCCGAATGGCCCTGGCTGGTGCAATTGCAGCGCTGGGTGGAACGGCTCTCGCCCTACGCGGCGCTGCTGATTTTCCTGGCACCAACCCTGCTGCTCTTGCCGGTGAAGATTCTGGCGCTGATGTCCATCGCGCATGGCCACCCTACCCTGGGCGTGATCATCGTGCTCACGGCCAAGGTGCTGGGCACGGCGCTGGTAGCGCGCATCTATGCGCTCACGCGGCGTAGCCTGCTGTCGCTGGAGTGGTTCCAGCGCTATCACACCCGGCTGCTGGACATCAAAGCCCGGCTCACCGCGCAACTGCAGGCCACGGCCGGCTGGCAGCAGGTGCAGCGTCTGCTCAAGGCGGTCAAGTCGGCCATTGGAGAGTTCAAGCGCAAGCTGGCCGCCCGCATCGTCACACGCCCCGGTGCGCCGTCCTCTCGCCTGTTGCGGCTGCTGCGCCGGCTGGTGGCCCGCATGCGGAGCAAATAGATTCATCTTGCTGACTTCAAAAATGAAAAGGGCTGCTAAAGCAGCCCTTACTTCATGAAGACACGTCCGCTCATGCGGCAGCGGCGCAATCAGTCATCGTCATCGTCGTCATCGATGTAGCCCTCCGGCGGCGGCGACATCTGCATCGTGGCCTGTTGGCCGATGTTGTTGTTGGCGATGCTGTTGCCCCATTCGAAGGCCTGCTTTTCGGCGGCAAAGAAATCGTCTGCCGACAGTTGCAGCTCTTCCAGCAGGCGCTGCATCTCCTCCTGGTCGGGTGCGCGCAGTTCGGTGCACTCCACCAGGCGCAGCACGGTGCCGTAGAAACCGGTACGGCGCAGCAGCGCTTCGCGGATCTCGGTACTGACGGTGATCTGGCGCAGCACGGTTTCCATGCTCATACCGAAGAGTGCATCCACCAGCGACATGATGCCGACCGTGAAGGCCATCTCCGACATCTTGCGACGGCCGGGGCGAATCTTGGCCGTGATCAGTTCCAGCATCTTGCCGCGTGTGGCCGCCAGAATCATCAGCGGCGACATGGAATGGGCGCGATCCTTGTCGGTATTGGCAAACAGGAGGATCTGCAGCCAGCGCTTGAGCTGGCGGCGGCCCAGCACGATCAGCGCCTGGCCCAGCGAATCGATGAACTTCTGGAAACCGTAGACGGGCGTGTTGACCAGCCGCAGCAGCGTGAGCGACAGGGCCACGTCGCGCTTGATGTAACGAACGATCTCGGCGTTGTCGACATTGCGCACCAGGAGCGTGAGCAGATGCATGATGATCATCTTCGAGGCTTCCAGCTTCTTGCCCTGGAGGATCATCGGCTTGGCGAAGTAATAGCCCTGGAAATAATCGAAGCCAAACGTCATGCAGTCATTGAACACCTGCAGGCTCTCGACCTTCTCGGCCAGCAGTTCCTTTTGCGCCCGCTTGAAATGCACCGACAGCTTGAGCAGCTTGCTGGGATCGACTTCCATCACGTCGATCTTGATGATCTTCACCAGCGGCAGCAGCTCTTCGATCTCCTGCGACTCAGCCACCACATCGTCCAGCGCGAATACGTAACCGGCGGCCACGAGTTCACGCACCCGCGTCACCAGTTCGGGCGTGACGCGCACGGTTTCGAGGATTTCCAGCACCACCTTGTCGGCCGGCAGGAAATAGATGAAGTCGCTCATCAGCACGGCGGCATCGACATTGATGAAGCCGTGCAGATTGCCGATCACGTTGGACAGCCCCAGCTCCGAAGCATGGGCAATCACGGCCGCCGTGGCCGTGACGTCATCCTTCACATTGGCCGGACCGAATGCGGCGCTGCGAAACAGCAGTTCATAGCCGATCAGATCCTGCTCGCGGCTCAGGATGGGCTGGCGCGCCAGGAAGAAATCCAGGGCCTGGTGCGCAGGAAGGGGCGAAGCGGTTGGGTCGGCGGACTGGTCTGACATGGTTGTTTTTCTACGGGCCCCTGGCGTTGCGATCAATCTTGACGTACAGAAATCCGCTTATTGTATGCCGATTTGGCATTGTTTCAGCGACATCATGACTATTCCAAACGGAAAAAACTCACGAATATTCACAAACCCGCATTCACGCGATTCAGTTTTCGCCGGATTCGAGCACGTACTCCGCGGTGTCATCCACACCCAGCACCTCGATCAGGTAGGGCATGACCTCCTTCAACTGGGCTTCCAGCGTCCAGGGCGGATTGAGGATGAACATGCCGCTGTTGTGCAGACCAAAACCATCGGGCGCCGGGCCATGGATGGCCAGCGTGACGTTGAGCCAGCTCTTGGCCCCCAAGCGCTTTAGGCGTTCGGGCAACTGGCGCGATTCGTTGCGCTGCAGGACCGGATACCACACCGCATACGTGCCGGTCGGGAAACGCGTGAGCGCATCGGCCAGCACCTGGGCCACGTGGGTGTAATCGCGCTTGTCTTCATAGGGCGGATCGATCAGCACCAGGCCGCGGCGCGACGGCGGCGGCAGCAAGGCCTTGAGGCCCTGGAAACCATCGCCCCGGTACACCATCACCCGCTTGCCGCGTGCAGCCGGGCGTTGGCCCTGGGCGGCGGCGTGGGCCTCGAGCTTGCGGAAATTGTCTTCCAGCACCTTCACTTCGCTGGGGTGCATTTCGAACAGACGCAGGCGATCCTGCTCGCGCATGGTCTTTTCGGCGCAGTAGGGAGAGCCGGGGTAGTAACGCATCTTGCCGCTGGGATTGAGCGACCTGACCAGATCGACGTATTCCTTCACCATCGCCGGCAGGTCCTTGCGGTCCCACAGCTTGGCGATGCCGGTTTCATATTCGGCGTTCTTGCTGGCGTAATCTCCATCCAACGCATAGACGCCTGCGCCGGCATGGGTGTCGATGACCATGTAGGCAGGGTCTTTCTGCCCGAGATAGCGCATCAACTGGATGATCACCATGTGCTTCAGGACATCGGCGTGGTTGCCGGCGTGGAAAGCGTGGCGATAACTCAGCATGGAAAATTCACTTCTAGGATGGGGGTTGAAATCGGGTGACGCATCGGCTCGAACGAGTTCTGCGCCACGGCCACCGTTGAGGTGGAACGTTTCGCATTTTATCAAGGATAAGTGAGCAGTTGTCGGACAGCTCCGCCATTGTTACAAACAACGGCGCTGCCAGCGGCGGCGACAAGCGAGTCTCCCGCCTTCCCTGCCCTCAGTTTCCGGCGCGATCCAGGCGGAAATAGGCATCCAGCAGCGATGTCTTGAAGACCACCCCCAACAGGCGCGGGTCTTCCGCGCTGGCGATGACGGGCAGGCGCTCCCCCTGGTGATCGAGGAACAGCTGCAGCGCCTCGCCCAAAGACATGTCTGGCGTGACTTCATGCAGGAAGTGCGGCCGCAGGAAGTCCCGCGCGACCCGGCCTGCAGGTTCCTTCTTGTCCAGCAGCCAGGAGGTGATGTCCTGCAAGGCCACCACGCCCAGGTAGCGCTCATGGGCATCGACGATGTAGACGTACTTGACCGGGTATTTGAGGAACAGCGCGCTGACCTCTTCCAGGCTGGCTGTCTCGCTGAGCACCGTGTCGGCCGGGCGGATCAGGTCGCTCATGTGGGTGCCGCGCAGGCGCAGCCGCTCTTCGTTGTCGCGATGGCGTTTGAGGGTGATCTCGTACATGGAACGCCCGTCCGTGCTGCGCGCCACCACATAGGCCACCACGCAGGACAGCATCAGCGGCAGCACCACCTGATAGCTCAAGGTCATCTCGAAAATCATCAGGATCGCCATCAGCGGCGCATAGGACGCAGCCGCCAGGAAGGCCCCCATGCCCACCATGGCGTAGGCGAAGGGCTGCGACATGTGGAACGGCAGCAAGGCCTGCGCGGTATCGCCGAACAGGTAACCCACCGCCGCGCCGACGAACAGCGTTGGCGTGAAGATACCGCCCACCGCACCCGACCCGACGGTGATGGCGGTGGCCAGCACCTTGATGACCAGCACCATCAGCACCGCCTGCCACAGCCAGGTGGTATGCAGCAGCGAATTGACCAGGCTGTAGCCATTGCCCCAGACCTCGGGCACTTCGATGGAGATCAGCCCGACCAGCAGCCCGCCCACACCCAGGCGCACCGGCAGCGGCAACTTGAGCTTGCCGAAACCCTGCTTGCCCAGTTCCAGCACTCGCAGGAACTGCGGTGCCAGGATCCCGGCCAGCACCCCAAGCACCAGAAACAGCAGCACTTCCCAGCCGCCGATCTCGGGGAAATACGGCATCTCGTAGGCGGCGCGATAACCCGGCAGCTCGCGCATGGTGATGTTGGCCACCACCGAGGCCACCACCACCGGACCGAAGCTCTCCATCACCAGCGAACCGAGGACAATCTCGGTAATGAAGAAAGCGCCCGCAATCGGCGCGTTATAGGCCGAGGTAATGCCGGCTGCGGCCCCGCAGGCCACCAGCAGCCGCAGGCGAGATGAAGGAAAATGCGAAAACTTGCCCACCAGCGAGGCGCACAGTGCCGAGAGCTGCACCATCGGCCCCTCGCGGCCAATGGAACCGCCCGAGGCAATCGAGGCCAGCGAAGAGATGCTGCGCAAGAGTGTATTGCGCACCGGAATGGCACCATCACCGATGGCTACCGCTTCCATGTAATCGCCGCCATTGCCGGCCGGGGTGCGCTTGGCCCATACCAGGAACAGGCCGGCAATCACGCCGCCGCAGGTCGGCAGCAGCACCCGCACCGGCCAGGACAGCCCCTTGGCGATATCGACGAAGCTGCCATCATGCCCGGTCAGCCAGATCTGCAGCAGCGCGATGCATTCACGGAAAGCGATCGTGGCCAGCGCCCCGACGAAGCCGGCCAGCGCGCCCCACAGCAGCATCGAATGATTTTCGGAAACGCGGCAGGCATTGAGGACGCGCAGCCGGTACTTGATCCACAGCTCATGCATGGTCGTCTTCGCCCTCCGGCTGGACGGCGCTCATCAAGCCCTGCAGATGCCTGAGATCGGCGGCGATACTGGCCGCCGCCTTTTTCTGCATGCGGCGATAGCGCGCCAGCACTTCCTGCCCCAGCTCAGTGACGGCCGCACCGCCCCCGCGTGCGCCGCCCGTGGCGGTCGCCACCAGCGGGCTGGCGAAGCAGCGGTTCATCTCCTCCACCAGCAGCCAGGCGCGGCGATAGGACATCTCCATCTCGCGCGCCGCACCGGAAATCGATCCGGTCCGTGCAATCGCCTGCAGCAGGTCGGCCTTCCCCGGGCCGAAGGCGATGGTCTCGCCTTGCATCACGCGCACTCGTAGGGTCTTGGAATCAGTCATGCGCGTGATTGTACTAGTGGGCAGTCCGCTGCGGCCAGGCGACTGCACGCAATTGACGTTCGTTATATCCTTGCGTATATTTCGCCGACCTGCTGCGCTTGCGCTTTTTTGCCTTTTTCTTCATTTATCTCGACCAAGGACTGCACGATGCTAAAGATCGCCCGCCTGAAAGCCGCTCTGGGTGCGGCTTGTGCCGCTACGCTGCTCTTGGCCACGACCAGCGCGCAGGCCACCGACCTGGTGGTGTCGGCCGCAGCCAGCCTCACCAATGCCTTCAAGGAACTGGCCCAAAGCTTCGAACAGCAGCATCCGGGTGTGAAGGTCATTACCAACTTCGGCGCCTCTGACATCCTCATGCAACAGATCGTGCGCGGTGCCCCCGCCGATGTCTTCGCCTCGGCTGACCAGACCGCCATGGATAAAGCCGCCGCCGAAAAAGCCGTCGATTCCTCTACCCGCAAGAATTTTGCCGCCAACCAGATCGTGGTGATCGTGCCGCATGACGCCAGATTGCAACCGGCGACGCTGGCGGACCTCACCGGCGCAGGCTACCAGCGCATCGCGCTGGGCAATCCTGCCTCCGTCCCGTTCGGCCGCTACACCAAGGCCGCACTGGAGCAGGCCGGACTGTGGACGCAAGTGCAGGCCAAGGGCGTGATGGCCGAGAACGTGCGCACCAGCCTGGATTACGTGGCACGCGGCGAAGTCGATGCCGGCTTCGTCTTTGCCACCGATGCGGCGGTCATGCCGGAGAAGGTCAAGGTTGCCCTGCGCATCCCCTCCACCACCCCGGCCACCTATCCCATCGCGGTGACTGCCGGTACCCGGCAGCCGGCACTGGCCGCGCAGTTTGTGGCGCACGTACTGTCGGCCAGCGGGCAGGCGGTGCTGGCGCGCTATGGCTTCCAGAAGCCCTGATCGCTTGACACGGCGCGCCTGATGCATCCGGTCTGGACTCCCCTGCTGCTCTCGCTCAAGGTCGCGGGACTGGCGACCTTGCTCAACCTGGTGCTGGGCGTGGCCGCCGCATGGGGACTCTCGCGCTGGCGCTCGCCGCTGCGCGATTTCATCGATTCGATCCTGACCCTGCCACTGGTACTGCCGCCGACCGTGCTGGGCTATTACCTGCTGGTGCTGTTCGGCCGGCGCGGCACCTTCGGGGCCTGGCTGGAGAGCCTGGGCATCGAGTTGGTCTTCACCTGGCAGGGGGCAGTGCTGGCGTCCACCGTGGTGGCCTTTCCGCTGGTGCTCAAGGCGGCGCGGGCGGCCTTCGAGAGCGTGGATCATCAACTGGAAGATGCCGCCCGCGTGTTGGGCGTCTCTGAAACCGGGGTATTCTTCCGGGTCAGCCTGCCCCTGGCCACGGGCGGGATCACGGCCGGGGTGCTGCTGGCCTTTGCACGCGCCCTTGGCGAATTCGGTGCCACCCTGATGGTGGCCGGCAACCTGCCGGGACGCACGCAAACCCTGTCGGTGGCCATCTACGAAGCCGTGCAAGCCGGGGACGACGGGGCGGCCACCGTCCTGGTCGTGGTGACCTCGATCACCTGCATCGTGCTGTTGATGGTGGCCGGGCGCCTGATGCCGGACCGCGTGCAGCTGCCGCTCCGGTAAGATTGCTTCACTTTCCCCTCCTGCCATCTGACACCTGAACGATCACGTGAGCGTCGACCTTCACCTTCAGAAAGAGCTGCGCGCTGCCGATCGCGTCTTTTCGCTCGACATCACCCTGGCCTCCGACAGCCAGCGCATCGTGCTCTACGGCCCTTCGGGTTCGGGCAAGAGCCTCACCCTCAAGGCCATCGCCGGTTTGATGCGCCCTGACAGCGGCCACATCCGCATCCAGGGCCGCACGCTCTTCGACAGTGCGCAAGGCATTGATGTGCGGGTGCAGGAGCGCAACGTCGCCTACCTGTTCCAGGATTACGCCCTCTTCCCGCATCTGACGGTGGCGCAGAACATCGCCTTCGGTCTGGCACGCGGCAGCATCAACCTGCGCCGCCCCGCCGAGCATCCGGCCGTGCGCCAGTGGCTGCAGGCCTTTGAACTGGAGGCCATCGCCCACAGCCGTCCGGCGCAGATTTCCGGCGGCCAGCGGCAGCGAGTGGCACTGGCGCGCGCGCTGGTGGCCGAACCCGACATGCTCTTGTTGGATGAACCCTTCTCCGCGCTCGACCTGTCCCTGCGCCAGCGCATGCGCAGCGAGCTGGCCGAGTTGCAAAGCCGTCTGCAGGTGCCGATGCTGCTCATCACCCATGACCCGGCCGATGTGGAAGCGCTGGGGCAGACCGTGTTCGAACTGCGCGACGGCCGCCTGCATCATCCCTGATCCTGGCCGCCTGATTTCCGGGAGACGGTCGAAAAAAAACCGCACTCTTGTGGAGTGCGGCATCAAGTTCGGGGATCTCCCCGCCGGCCCGCGCAAGGATGCGGGCCGGCGTTACATCACACACATTCACTCAAACTTCGGCATCGTCCTGGCTCAGGCGGCCTTCTTGGCCTTGTCGTCGAAGAATTGTTCATCTTCGGTCGAACCGTGCAGGGCCGTGGTCGACGACTGGCCTTGCTGGATGGCCTGGGTCACGGCGTCGAAGTAGCCGGTGCCGACTTCGCGCTGGTGCTTGACCGCCGTGAAGCCCTTGGAGGCGGCGGCGAATTCGGCTTCCTGCAGTTCCACGAAGGCCGACATCTGGTTGCGGGCATAGCCGTGCGCCAGGTTGAACATCGAGTAGTTCAGCGCATGGAAACCGGCCAGCGTGATGAACTGGAACTTGTAGCCCATGGCACCCAGTTCACGCTGGAACTTGGCGATGGTGGCGTCGTCCAGGTTCTTCTTCCAGTTGAAGGACGGCGAGCAGTTGTAGGCCAGCAGCTTGCCCGGGAACTTGGCGTGAATGGCTTCGGCGAAGGTCTTGGCAAAGGCCAGGTCGGGCTTGCCGGTTTCGCACCAGACCATGTCCGCATACTCCGCGTAGGCCAGGCCACGCGAGATCGCCTGGTCGATGCCCGGATGGGTCTTGAAGAAGCCTTCCACGGTGCGCTCACCCGACAGGAAGGGCTTGTCGTTGGCATCCACGTCGGAAGTCAGCAGGTCGGCGGCTTCGGCATCGGTACGGGCGATCACCAGGGTCTTGGTGCCCATGACGTCGGCAGCCAGGCGAGCGGCGTTGAGCTTTTCACAGGCTTCGCGGGTCGGCACCAGCACCTTGCCACCCATGTGGCCGCACTTCTTGACCGAGGCCAGCTGGTCTTCGAAGTGAACGCCGGCCGCACCGGCTTCGATCATCGACTTCATCAGTTCGAAGGCATTCAGGACGCCACCGAAACCGGCTTCGGCATCGGCCACGATGGGCGCGAAGAAGTCGATGTCGTCACGGCCTTCGGACCACTGGATCTGGTCGGCACGGGCGAAGGTGTTGTTGATGCGCTTGACCACCATCGGCACCGAGTTGGCCGGGTACAGCGACTGGTCGGGATACATTTCACCGGCCAGGTTGGCGTCGCCGGCAACTTGCCAGCCGGACAGGTAGATCGCCTTCAGGCCGGCCTTCACCTGCTGCATGGCCTGGTTGCCGGTCAGCGCGCCCAGGGCATTGACGAAGGGTTCGTTGTGGACCAGGTTCCAGAGCTTGTCAGCACCACGCTTGGCCAGGGTGTGCTCGATTTGCAGCGAGCCGCGCAGGCGGACCACGTCGGCGGCGCTGTAGTTGCGCTTGATGCCCTTCCAGCGGGGGTTCTCTGCCCAGTCGCGTTCCAGGGCCTGGATTTGCTGTTCACGTGTGCTCATGTGGATCTCCTTGTTGGTCAATATGAAGTGGCTTGAAACCGGATGAAATCGTTGATTCCATGACTTCATAGTAGGCCTGGCGGAGCGGAGCAACAATGTCTTATATAAGATATCTGTAAAATTTTTATACCAATATAATCATACACTTACGCGATCTATTTTGCGATACGAAACGAAAATCCGGAGAATGAAAAGGATTTTTGATGCAGCGCACTCGTACTTTTCACCATACGAAATGACGATTTCGTATCGTAAAAAAAGCACGAAGATGAAACCTCTTGCACGCTCATCGTTCATATCACCGCGATCGTTGATGACGTTTTTGACCGATCCAGGCCGCACTGGCGTCCGAAGATCCGTTTTTTCCTTCATCTATCGACTCGTCAAACTGTCTTCCACGACCCAAGGCGCTCGGGTTGTCTAATTGCAAAAGAAGGCAGAGAATAAGCGCCTAACTCATTCCAAAGCGGTGATGCAACGCCGCCCTGTCTACATGCATTACGCCCTGGACATTCGCACCTTCCTCTTCAGTCATTATTTCTATACAGGTGTGCGGATCGCGATCGGGGTAGTCGGCCTGACCCTGCTGGTGTTCAACGTCGCCGACATGCCGACCACGATGACGGTCTTCCTGGGGGCCCTCTGTACCAGCCTGATGGACCTGCCCAGCCCGCTGCGCCACAAGTTCAACGAGATGCTGGCCGGGGTGCTGCTCTGTACGGTGGTGATGCTGGTCATCAGCCTCTGTGCGCCGGTGCCGTGGCTGGTGAGCGCGATGATGGTAGTGGTGAGCTTCTTCGCCAGCATGATGGTGGTCTACGGCAAGAAGACCATGCCGCTGCAGTTCGCTGCGCTCATGGTGATGACGCTGTCGATGGAGAACCAGGTCCCCATTGCCGACGCCTTCCTGCATGCGGGCCTGTTCCTGGGCGGCGGGCTGGGCTATCTGGCTTATTCGATGACGGTATCGTGGTTCCTGCGCCGCCGCATCAAGCAGCAGGTGCTGGCCGAGGCGCTGTTCGAGCTGGCACGCTACCTGCGCATCAAGGCCGACTTCTATGACGTCAAGCATGACCTGGCCAGCCAGTTCAACCAGCTGGTGCGCCAGCAGATCGTGGTGGCCGATAAGCAGCAGGCCTCGCGCGACCTGATCCTGCGCGACCTGCATACCAAGCAGGATGGCCTGCTGGTGCAGGTACACCTGTCGATGCTGGAACTGTATGAACAGGTGCTCTCCACCCACGCCGACTATGCCCTCCTGCGCCAGCACTTCGGCGAGTCCGACGTGATGATCTTCCTGCGCGACCTGGCAACCAAGGCGGCGCAGGACATCGAATCGATCGCCTATGCGATTACCCGCAAGAAGGCCTCCGAACCCAGTGTGAACTACAAGGCCGAGCTGCGCGCGGTGCAGTTCGAGATGCAGGAACTGGCCCAGCCCGGTCCGCGCCAGGCCTCGCAGGAAGCGCTCACGCTGCTGCGCGTGACCTACAACAAGATCCGCGACATCATCGAATTCATCGGCCAGGTCCACCAGGCCACGCAGAACCCGGTCGATCCGCTGCCCATTCTGCCGGGTTCGGACATGACGCCCTTCCTGACCCAGCAGAAATTCAAGTTCAACATGCTGCTGGTGAACCTGCGCTGGCAGTCGCCGATCTTCCGCTTCGCCATCCGGGTGGCGCTGGCCGTGACCACCGGCCTGTGGATTGCCGGGCTGCTGCCCTACATGGCGCACGGCTACTGGATCGTGCTGACCATCGTCATCATCCTCAAGCCCAATTTCAGCGCCACCAAGCAGCGCATGGCGGACCGCCTGATCGGCACCGTGATCGGCTGCCTGATCACCATGCTGATCCTGCGCTTCGTACACAATCCGCTGGGCCAGTTGGCGGTGCTGTTCGCCGCCAGCGTGGCGGCCCCCGCCTTCACCTACATCAAGTACCGCTACACGGCCATTGCGGCCTCGGTGCAGATCCTGATGCTGCTCAACCTGCTGGTACCGGCCGGTCACCAGGGCGTGATCGGCGAGCGGCTCATCGATACGCTCATCGGCGTGGTCATCGCCACCGTCTTCAGCTACGTGCTGCCAGCCTGGGAGTACCGCGACCTGCCCAAACTGCTGCGCAACGTGCTCAAGTCCAGCCAGCGCTATCTGACGGCCAGCCGCGATCTGCTGGAGGGCAAGGTCAAGGATGATTTCTTCTACCGGGTTTGCCGCAAGGGCTTCATGGACAGCCTGGCCGCGCTCATCTCGGCGCTGGTACGGATGATGGATGAACCGGCCACCAAGCAGCGCGCAGTGCGTGAACTGAACCGCTTCATCGTGCAGAACTACTTGGTGGCGGCCCACATTGCTGCCCTGCGCCTGATGCTGCGGCGGCATCAGGAAAACATGCCCCAAAGCGCGGTGGCCAGGCTGATCGAGGAGACCTATCTGGAAGCCAGCCAGCACCTGGCCGAAGCCCAGCGCCTGCTGGCCCCCAAGCCAAGAAAGCGTGGCGGTGCCGTGGTGGTGTCACCCGACGCAGCCGAGGACAAGGCCCTGTCCGGCAAGATCGAACTGATCGGCCCGGTCACGCCGGAGCCGGTACCGGCCGAGGCCAGCGCCTGGTCGGGCTGGGACAACCTGCGCCGCCGGACCAGCCTGCTGAATCAGGATTTGAAGGAAATTGTCAGCCAGACCGAGGCCATCGACCGGGTACTGCGCAAAACCCCCGACTGAGCGGCTTTGCGGGCTCAAACAAAAGCCCGCACGCGTGAACTGACCCCATAAAGTTGGACGGTCATTAGCCGGTTAAGGCCCAGAGGACTGAGTTCTGTATTGCACGGGACTCAGTCCTTTTAATTTGGTCTTGATGCGGTGATGGTTATAGTAATGGATGTACTTGCGGATCTCGGTCTGCAACTGGTCAATACAAGAGAATCTGTGCAAGTAAAAGCACTCCGATTTGAGTGTGCCGAAGAAGCTTTCCATGGCCGCGTTGTCCAGGCAATTTCCCCTTCTCGACATACTCTGTGTGATGCCAGTTTCCGCCAAGGTACGCCGATAAGCATGCATCTGGTACTGCCACCCCTGATCGGAATGAAGCATCGGCCGGGTTACTCCCTTTAAGGTTGCTATGGCTTTCTTGAGCATGCTCTTGACCAGATGAAACTGCGGTGAACGGCTTGTCTGATACGCCACGATCTCGCCGTTGTACAGGTCCATGACGGGCGAGAGATAGAGCTTTTCCCCGCTGACGTTGAACTCCGTCACATCCGTTACCCATTTTTCCCCGAATCGCTCCGCCTTGAATTGCCGTTGGAGTACGTTCGCTACACTGACATGGCCAGGGCCGCGATACGAGCGGTATTTCTTCGGCCTCACTAGCGATTTCAAACCAAGTTGGAGCATCAGGCGCTGAACGGTTTTGTGGTTGATCACTTCGCCAGCTTTTCTTAATGTGGTCGTAATCCGCCGATAGCCGTATCGGCCTTTGTGGAGCTCATAAACCTTGCAGATGTGGGTCTTCACGGCAGCGTACTTATCGTCGGCTGCCTGCGCCCGGACTTGGTAATAGAAGGTGCTGCGTGCCAATCCTGTAATTCTCAACAGAATCGACAGCTTGTGATGTGGCCTCAATTCCTGCACTAGTCGCGCTACTTTTGCGCAGCTGCTTGCTTTGCTTGAATCAAGGCCTTCCGCTTTTTTAGGTAGTCCACCTCCGCGCGCAGATACTCGATTTCATCGAGTAAATCTTGCCGCGTACGTGCATCCTCGGCTTTGGTCTTGAGTGGATTAGGGGGAATTTTAGGCTTCAGCATCTTTGGGCGTCCTCTCGGCTTGGGTTTCAATCCATCCAAGCCATGCTCATGATACAGACGCTCCCACCGGCTGACCGTGCTTACTCCCCGAAGATTGAACATCGCCTCTACCTCCCGGTAGGACAAGCCTTCCTTCTTCATTCGTTTCAATACCGAAAGCTTGAATTCGGCGCTGTAATACTCGTGCTTCTTGTTCAGGCCATTGAGACCATGGTGCCGGTACCTCTGCACCCAGCGGTGTACAGTTGCATGATCAATTCCGAATTCTTTACCCGCCGCTCTGGCGCTTTTGCCGCCCTTCAAGCAGCGCCTGACCACTTCATATTTAAACTTCGTGTCGTACTTCGCCATGAAAAACACCCCAAAGGTTGGATCGGTGTCCAACTTTTGGGGTGCAGTTCACGCGGCGGGCTTGAAAGCTTGCAACAGAAGGTGAAGGAAAACGCTCAAAGCCGGGTACGCGACACCAGCACCCCATCCACATCGGCATAGATCCAGTCGCCCGGATACACCGCCACGCCGGCAATGCCGACCTTGATGTCGGCATCCCCTGCCCCCTTGCGGAAGCTGCGCTGCGGATGGGTAGCGAGCGCCCGGATGCCGACCTCGCAGGCATTGAGTTCAGCCGCATCGCGCACGCAGCCATTGACCAGGATGCCGGCCCAGCCATTGTCCTGCGCCAGCTGTGCCAGATTGCCGCCGACCAGGGCGCAACGCAGGCTACCGCCGCCATCGACCACCAGTACGTCGCCATTGCCCGGGGTTTCCAGGGCCTTGCGCACCAGCACGTTGTCCTCGAAGACCTTGAGCGTACGCGCCGGACCGGCGAAGACCTGCTTGCGGCCAAAAGAGGCAAAGATGGGCGGCAGCACGTGCAGCGTGCCGGCGCTCAGCTTGTCTTCGTTGGCGTCGCACAGGTCACAGGTGGCAAAGCTGGCAAGGGTCATGGGATTCTCCGGGCGTTCGATGGTGGGTCTGGGGACACCTGAACGCAAATCAAACTGACAAGATGCGATGCAGGCGCTTCTGGTCGAACATACGTGAATCGGCGACCCGCAGCAAGGTTTCGACATCCAGCCCGTCGTCCGGATAGAGCGACACGCCGACCGACGCATCGACCGTATAGTCCTGGCCATCCCGCCCTGCGATGGGCTTGTTGACGGCGTGCCGGATCTTGTCGGCGATGCTGCGGGCCACGTCCATCTCGGTCACGCCATGCAGGTAGACCACGAATTCGTCGCCGCCGAAGCGCGCCACCGAATCATCATGGCGCAGGCTGTGCTGCAGGCGCTCGGCGATGGCAATGAGGACCTTGTCGCCCTCGTCATGGCCGTATTCATCATTGACTGCCTTGAACCGGTCGAGATCGATGAAGAGCAAGGCAAAGTGCAGCGGCACGGCCTGCGAACTGTTGCGTCGGCGGAAATCGATCTGCGCGATCAGCGAATCGCGATTGAGGACATTGGTAAGCCGGTCGGTGCGCAGGTTGCGCTCCATCTCCACGAAGCTTTGCGCGAGCTGGCCGATTTCGTCATTGCGGTCGATGTTGAGGGCCGGGAACGGGCTGCCGTTGCCGATACTCTTGGCGGCCAGGGTCAGCTTGCGGATATCGCGCAGCACCCAGCGCAGCAGCAGGAAACCGATCACGAAGGTCAGGCAGACCGCCATCAGGCCCAGCGTCAGTGTCTGGTAGACGCCGCTGGTGACCGACCCCAGGAAGTCCGAGCGCGGTGCCGCGCTGATGGACAGCCAGGCCAGTCCGGCGGGATCACGATAGAGGCGAAAGGCCACCTCGATCTTGCTGCCTTCACTGCGCGATCCCAGCAGGATCAGCTTGTCCGGCTCGGGCGGATGCGTACCCAGGTAACGCTGCACTTCCTCGAAAGCCTGCCGCACCAGCGGCGACTTGCTCTGTCCGGCATTGAGCCTCAGCGGTTCGCCACCGTTCTCGCCGGCCTGGTAGATGGGTTCATCGAGGGAGGTGGCGACCATGTCCCCCTTCATCTCCGTGACGAAGGCCACGCCCTGGGCGCTCAGAGGCACCTGGCGCAGCAGATCGGTCAGCTGCTGCAATCCGATGCTGCTGTTGGCCACACCGAGCAGGCTGCCATCCTCGGCGAAGATCGGCTTGGACAGGTTGATGCCGACGATGGCCTTGTTGCGGTAGTCGACATAGACCGGTGACCAGGTCTCCCGGCCCTGCTGCACGGCCTGCAGGTACCAGGGCCGCTTGCGCGGTTCGTAGTCCTGTACGGCGGTCAGTTTCATCTCGGTCCCGGGACCGCGCAGGTAGTAGACGAAATTCTTCTGTCCCGGCTCGCGCACGCTGTACATGAAGACCTGCGGCTGCTCCTGCTTGATTCCCAGGAAACTGCCATCGGCACCGCCGAAATAGACGTAGCTGGGCTCATCGAAGAGCGAATTGGCCAGCCACAGCCGGTCTTCCAGCTCCTTGCGGCTTTTGGGGAAAGGCAGCGCAGCCGGTGCCTGCCCGGCCTCGGCCGGCGGTACCGGCGGCGGCGCGATGACGTTGAGGGTTTCGCGGGCCCCCATGGTCTGGCGCGTGATGGCCTGGCTGACGCGGCCCATCACTTCGGTCAGGGCATTGCGCGCCAGCACCTCGGTGGCATCGTCGCCCGCCCGGTACAGGAACCAGCCGATGGTCAGCATCAGGCAGACCATCAAGAAGATGAACGGCAAGATGAACAGCCGCTGCAAGGACGATTGCTTCAGAATCGCCCCCATACGCCCCTGCTGCTGACGTGACCCCAAATGACGGATATGACCATGAATTCCTTGCTGCCAGGTATCGCAAACCCGCCCGGCCGTTGCCGCGCTGGCTTGCTCCTTTTATCGATGGCGCACCGGTCTTGTCGGTTCAGGCGCGTCCCCCTTGTAGTGAAGTAAATATCACATTCCCCCTCGCTTGGGGAGGGTTTTTTTGCGATGCGGCGTAATAAAGCACACCCGTCAACCTCGCCAAGAGCCGCACTGGGCGCGGAGAAGTGCCATTTCGCCAATTATAGTAAATGTATTACAACTTTTACGGACACCTGTGCAAGCCAGGCCGCCCTGCTTGCGCTTTTGCTGGCGCAAATTCATGAAAAAACGGCGGGACATGAACACATGTCCCGCCGCTTGTCAGCCCTGAATACCAGGACCTTCGCTTTCATGAGGGAGCTGGTCTGACCGGCCGCGAGACCGGGCAGACCAGGGGCCTCAGCCCTTGCTGAAAGCCAGCTGGCCGTTCTGCACCTCCACGTGGACCAGGTCCTTGGGACCGAACTTGCCCGCCAGGATCTGCTTGGACAGCGGGTTTTCGATCTCCTGCTGGATGGCACGCTTGAGCGGACGCGCCCCGTAGACCGGATCGAAGCCGGCCTCGGCGATCTTCTGCAAACCAGCCTCGCTGATCTGCAAGCCGATCTCCAGCTTGGCCAGGCGCTGTTCCAGGATGCGCAGCTGGATCTTGGCGATGGCACCGATGTTCTTGGCGTCCAGCGCGTGGAACACCACGATCTCGTCCACACGGTTGATGAATTCCGGGCGGAAGTGCGTGCGCACCTCAGCCATCACCGCCAGCTTCACCAAGGCCGGATCGCTGTCTTCCATGCTCTGGATCTTGTGCGAACCCAGGTTGGAAGTCATCACGATCACGGTGTTCTTGAAGTCCACGGTACGGCCCTGGCCATCGGTCATGCGGCCATCGTCGAGTACCTGCAGCAGGACGTTGAAGACATCCGGGTGCGCCTTTTCGATTTCATCCAGCAGGATCACGCTGTAGGGCTTGCGGCGCACGGCTTCGGTCAGATAGCCCCCCTCTTCGTAGCCGACATAGCCCGGCGGCGCGCCGATCAGGCGGGCCACGGAGTGCTTCTCCATGAATTCACTCATGTCGATGCGGATCATGGCTTCTTCGGTATCGAAGAGATACGAGGCCAGCGCCTTGCACAGCTCGGTCTTGCCCACGCCGGTCGGGCCCAGGAACATGAACGAACCATACGGCTTGCTGGGGTCACCCAAACCGGCACGCGAACGGCGGATGGCGTCGGACACGGCCACGATGGCTTCGTCCTGGCCGACCACACGTTCATGCAGCACGTCTTCCATGTGCAGCAATTTCTCACGCTCGCCTTGCATCATGCGCGAGACCGGGATGCCGGTGGCGCGCGCCACGATCTCGGCGATTTCCTCGGCACCGACCTGGGTGCGGACCAGCTTGGGCTTCTCGGCCTTGACGCCCGCGGCATCCTTCTTGTTCTGCACTTCCAGCGCGGCCTCCAGCTCGGCCAGCTTGCCGTACTTGAGCTCGGAGACCTTCTGCCAGTCGCTCTTGCGGGTGGCCTCTTCCATCTGCAGGCGCACCTTCTCGATTTCTTCCTTCAACTGCTGGCCGCCCTGCGCAGTCGACTTCTCGGCCTTCCAGATTTCTTCCAGATCGGCGTATTCGCGCTCCAGCTTCTCGATTTCTTCCTCGATCAGCTGCAGGCGCTTCTGCGAGGCTTCATCCTTCTCGCGCTTGACGGCTTCACGTTCGATCTTCAGCTGGATCAGACGACGGTCGAGCTTGTCCATGACTTCCGGCTTGGAGTCGATCTCGATCTTGATCTTGGAAGCAGCTTCGTCGATCAGGTCGATGGCCTTGTCCGGCAGGAAGCGATCGGTGATGTAGCGATGCGACAGCTCGGCAGCCGCCACGATGGCCGGGTCGGTGATGTCCACGCCGTGGTGCACTTCATACTTTTCCTGCAGACCGCGCAGGATGGCGATGGTGGCTTCCACGCTGGGCTCATCCACCAGGATCTTCTGGAAACGGCGTTCCAGAGCGGCATCCTTCTCGATGTACTGGCGATATTCGTCCAAGGTGGTGGCGCCCACGCAGTGCAGTTCGCCGCGGGCCAGGGCCGGCTTCAACATGTTGCCGGCATCCATGGCGCCTTCGGCCTTGCCGGCGCCGACCATGGTGTGCAGCTCATCGATGAAGACGATGGTCTGGCCTTCGTCCTGGGCGATTTCCTTCAGGACAGCCTTCAGGCGTTCCTCGAATTCGCCGCGATACTTGGCACCAGCCAGCAATGCGGCCATGTCCAGCGACAGCACGCGCTTGGACTTGAGGCTGTCCGGCACTTCGCCGTTGACGATGCGCTGGGCCAGGCCCTCAACAATGGCGGTCTTGCCCACCCCGGGTTCGCCGATGAGCACCGGATTGTTCTTGCTGCGCCGTTGCAGCACCTGGATGGCGCGGCGGATTTCATCGTCGCGGCCGATGACCGGATCGAGCTTGCCGGCGCGGGCGCGCTCGGTCAGGTCCAGGGTGTACTTTTTGAGGGCTTCACGCTGGCCTTCGTCCTGCTGCGAAGACACGGAAGCGCCCCCGCGCACCGCCTTGATGGCCGCTTCCAGCGACTTGCGGGTGAGGCCGTTTTCACGGGCGGCACGGCCGGCGTCGGACTTGTCGTCCGCCAGGCCCAGCAGCACCATTTCGCTGGCGACGAACTGGTCGCCGTGCTTTTGCGCTTCCTTGTCGGCCAGGTTCAGCAGGGCTACCAGCTCGCGGCCGACCTGCACCTCGCCGCCGTTGCCGGAGACCTGCGGCAGGCGCTTGACGGCGGCCTGCAAAGCGGTGGAAAGACCGTTCACATTCACGCCGGCGCGCTGCAGCAGCGAGCGCGCGCCGCCGTCATCCTGGTTCAGCAGTGCCAGGATGAGGTGAACGGGTTCGATATATTGATTGTCGTGGCCGACTGCCTGGGATTGCGCGTCGGCCAGCGCTTCCTGCAATTTGGTGGTGAGTTTGTCGAGACGCATGGTTCGCTCCAATTTTTCAATGAGATGAAAGTTGGGCCAGCGCCTGCGATTTTCAAGCAATGATCGTGCCGTCTGTTTTGATCTGCATCATGTCGCTCAAAGTAGTCATCCAGCCAAAGCGCGATAGCTTGCAAACCCGGCAACGCAAAGCACGACAGAGCCCAGCAGATGCAGGCCCGAGTGCCCGATGGCCCACAGGTAATCGCCCCGCTGCAGCAGGATCATGGACTCGGCCGAGAAGGTCGAAAACGTGGTTAACCCGCCAAGCACGCCGGTCACGGCGAACAGCCGCCATTCCGGTGCCAATGCCGGATGCTGCTCGAAATAGGCGACCAGAAAACCGATCACGCCGGCCCCGATCCAGTTGGCCGCCAGCGTGCCCAGCGGCACGAAGTGCCCGTCCACGTTCCATACCACGGAGATGCGCCAGCGCAACCAGGCGCCCAGCGCTGCTCCCATCCCGACCGCCAGCCATCCCATCGCATTCCCCCTCGATTGATCAGTCCAGCGTACCACCGCGTGCGGCCAGGCCCTGCATTTCCTCGCGCAGACTGCCCAGGCGTTCCAATGCCTGATGGTCTTCCTGCAAGGTCTTGTCTACGGTTTCGTGCATCCAGTCGACCCAAGTGCTGATCTTGGCATCCAGGTACTGACGTGAAGGATACAGCGCATACACCCCCATGTTCTGCAGCCGGTGCTGCGGCAGCACCCGCACGATGGTGCCAGCGCGCAACGCGTCCACCGCCGCATAAATGGGCAGCACGCCGATGCCCATCCCTTCTCGCACGGCGGTGAGCATGGCTTCGGCCACGTTGACCTGGAAATTGCTCCTGACGGGGATCACGGTCTGGCCTTCCGGCCCTTCCAGCGCCCATTCGATCAGCGGAGAAATGGGGCTCACCAGTTGCAGGCAGGCGTGGTTCAGAAGATCGCCGGGATGCTGCGGCAGTCCGTATTTATCCAGATAGGCGGGCGCGGCACAAAGGATGCTGAAGGTACTGCCCAGCTGGCGGTAGATCAGGCCGGAATCGGGCAGCTCGCGCGCCACCACCAGGGAGACGTCGTAGCCCTCTTCCAGCATGTCGGGGATGCGCTGCGCCAGCGTCAGCTCCACCGCCACCTCCGGATAGCGCTTGTGATAGCCCGAGATCGACGGGATCACGTAGCGCTGGCCCAGGCTGGTCATGGCGTGAATGCGCAGCCGGCCGGAGGGTTTCACGTAGGCCGCGCTGGCCTCGGCCTCGGCTTCGTCCACATAGGCCATGATCTGCTGGCAACGCAGCAAATATCGCTCGCCCGCTTCAGTCAGGGCAATGCGGCGCGTGGTACGGTTCAACAGGCGGGTGCGCAGATGCCGCTCCAGATCGGCCACGGCGCGCGAAACATGGGCGGTGGTCAGACTCATCTGCTGGGCCGCCTGAGTAAAGCTGCCAGCCTCGACCACGCGCGCGAAGACGCGCATGTTTTGCAGGGTATCCATCGTTTTCCTATCACTGTACTGAGCGCAGGCGTCCGTCTGGCCGAACTTGCCGCTGCGGACACACTGTGCCATGACAGCATTGTTACCCAGAATTGAGCAATCATTGTTGCTGCAACTGATATAAACAATTGCGAAATAGCGGATTTTTTCGAGAATAATTACAAAATAGAATACACAACTTCTGATATTTGCATTTTTTTGGGTAATTCCATGACACGTATCGCCTTCTCCAAGCTGTCCGCGCTGACCGTCATTGCGCTTTCGCTGACAATCGCCGGTTGTGCCGACCAGGGCGGCATCCAGCCGCAGGCCCAGCTGCGCGACGTCGCCGCGCTGGACGCCGGCCAGGCCATCCGCCAGGCCGCCAGCGAAGCGGGATGGCCGCAGCGTGCCTGGTGGCAAGCCTATGGCGATGCGCAACTGAACCAGCTGGTGACCCGCGCCGTCGCCGGCAACCCCAGCATGGCCGTGGCAGCCGCTCGCGTGCGCCAGGCGCAGTCGATGGCCGTCGTCGCCCATGCCGGTGAATTGCCCAGTGCCCAGCTGGACGTGTCGGTCGGCCGCAAGGATTGGTCCGACAACGTCTATTACGGCGCGGCCTTCCGCGACAAGCTGACCTGGAACAACACCGCGACCCTGGGTCTGTCCTACAACGTCGACCTTTGGGACCGCAACAAGAACACCACCCTGCGTGCCCAGGATGAAATGCACGCCGTGGCCGCCGACGCCCGTGCCGCCCAGCTCGAGCTGGAAGGCAATGTGGTGCGCACCTACGTGCAACTGGCGCTGCAGTACGGTCTGCTGGACAACACCGAGGCCATGCTCAAGGAGGAACAGAAGATCCTCGACCTGGCCCAGCGTCGCTTCAAGGGCGGCCTCGGTACCCAGCTGGAAATCACCCAGGCCGAATCCCCGCTGCCGGAAACCCGCCGCCAGATGGAAGCCCTGCAGGAAAACATTGCCCTGATCCGCAATCAGCTGGCCGCGCTGCTCGGTGCTGGCCCCGGTGCTGCCGACGGCATCACGCGGCCGACCATGCAACTGCAGACCTCGCTCGGCCTGCCTAGTGCGCTGCCGGCCGACCTGGTCGGCCGCCGCCCTGACATCAGCGCCGCCCGCTGGCGTGTGGAAGCGGCCGCCAAGGGCATTTCGGTGGCCAAGGCCGCCTTCTATCCCAACATCAACCTGCTGGCCGGCATTGGCCCCGCCGCCGCCGGTGGCGGGCTGTTCTCGTTCCTCTCGGCCCCCAATCTGCAAACCACCTACGGTCCGGCGATCTCGCTGCCCATTTTCGAAGGCGGACGCCTGCGCGGCCAGCTGGGCGCGGCCAGTGCCGGCTATGACATCGAGGTGGAACACTACAACGCCCTGCTCTCGCAAGCCCTGAAAGGCATCTCCGACCAGGTCGTGACCCTGCAGTCGGTGGCGCGCCAGCAGAAGCAGGCGCAGGAATCGGTGCAAGCGGCGCAGAAGAACGTCGACATCGCCACTCGCGCCTACCAGCGCGGCCTGAGCGACTATCTCAACATCCTGCATGCGCAGACCCAGTGGCTGCGCCAGCAACAGATCGTGCAGCAATTGCAGGCACAGCGCCTGGCGGCCTTCGCGGCCCTGCAGACCGCACTGGGCGGCGGCATCGAGGATGAAGCACCGGCCAAGGTGGCGGCAAAATGAACACCCCTGCCCTTTCCATCAAAGCCCAGTTGCGCGAAGCTGCCACCGATTGGTGGCGCAGCGATGCGCCGACCTGGGTCTATGTCTTCAAGATGGTCTTCGCCGGCTTGCTGGCGCTGGGCATCGGTTACGGCCTGGATCTGGAATCACCGCGCTCGGCCCTCATTACCGTGTTCATCGTCATGCAGCCGCAAAGCGGCATGATCCTGGCCAAGAGCTTCTATCGCGTCATCGGTACGCTGGTCGGTTCGGCCGCGGTGGTGGTCTTCGTCGGCTTGTTTGCCCAGACCCCGGAACTGTTCCTGCTGGCCTCGGCACTGTGGATCGGGCTCTGTACCGTGGGCTCGGCCCATAACCGCAATTTTCGTTCGTATGGCTTCGTGCTCTCCGGCTATACGGTGGCGCTGATCGGCTTGCCCTCGGCCCTGCACCCGGCCGTCACTTTCGATTCGGTGATGACGCGGGTCAGCGAGATCATGGTCGGCATCGTCTGCGTGGGCCTGGTCAGCGCATTGGTATTCCCGCAGGCCAGCGCCCCCGGACTGGTGCGCATCATCCGCGGCCGCTTCACCGCCTTCGTCGACATGGTCAGTGCGACCTTGGGCGGCACCGCCGACCGCAAGCAGCTCGAAGCCACCAATGCCCGTTTCGTGGGCGACATCATCGGCCTCGAAGCCATGCGCAGCTCGGCCATCTTCGAAGATCCCGAAGTGCGCCTGCGCAGTGGCCGCCTCTCGCGCATGAACAGCGAGTTCATGGCCTTGTCGACTCGCGTGCATGCGCTGCACCAGCTGATGAACCGCTTGCATGCCAACCCGGCGCCAAGTGCCCGGGTGGTGATCGAGGCCATTTCACCCTACTACCGCGAAGTGCAGCCCCTGCTCACCCGCGCCAGCGGCGAGCCGGTCATGAGCGCGCTGGACGCCGCCGATGCGGCCCTGAAGCTGGATGCCTACAAGCGTGAACTGCCGCGCCGCGTGCGGGCCACGCGCCATACGCTGTCCGAGCAGTGCCAGAGCGACAGCGCCATGCTGGACTTCGATACGGCCTCCGAACTGCTCTACCGCGTCATCGAGGAATTGCACGCCTATACGCTGACCTATGCCTCGCTGACCCAGCGCCACCACGAGCGCGAGCAATGGGAGCATTCCTATGCCCCCAAGACCAGCATGACTACTGCCTTGATTGCCGGTGCCCGCGCCGCCATCGTGATGCTGGCCCTGGCCGCGTTCTGGATCGTCAGCGGCTGGCCCAGCGGCGACGTGGCCGTGCTCAATGCCGCCGCCTTCTGTGCCATCACCTCGGCCGCGCCCGATCCGGCCAAGGCGACCCGCACGGTGGCCATTGGCGTGCTATTTGCTGCGGTAGCCGGCTACTTGTACACCTTCCATATCCTGCCGCGCCTGGATGGCTACTGGATGCTGGCCAGCGCGCTGATGCCGGTGCTGATGCTGGCCGTCTACCTGACCACCCGACCCGCTTATGCAGGTTATGGCCTGGGGATCTGCATTTTCTTCCCCTTCCTCGCGGTGCCGGACAATTTTGCGCACTTCAATGCGGCCGGTTATCTGAACGAATCCGTGGCGCTGGTGGTATCGCTGATCGTCACAGCCGTGGCCTTCATGCTGCTCTTGCCGCCGACCACCGACTGGACCGTGCGCGTACTGGAAAAGCAGTTGCGCAAGCAGGTGGTCGATGCCTGTTTCGGCAAGCTGGCCCACCTGGCCTTGAAGTTCGAGAGCGGTACCCGCGACCTGATGCACCAGATCACCATGTTCACCAGCAGCCGTCCCCTGCTGCGTCAGAAAGCGCTGGGCTGGATGTTTGCCACGCTGGAAGTGGGCCACGCCATCATCGAACTGCGCAACGAGCTGCAGGGCATCCGCTCGGAGGCCCCGGACCTGCTGCCAGCCTCTGCCCATGCCGCCCTGAACCGTCTGCGTGAAGCCATTCCGGCGCTGTTTGCACAGCCCTCGGCGGCCACCCTGTCGGCGGCGCTGGCCGCCAACGATGCCACCATCGCCGAAGTCCAGGCCGCCATCGGTCCGCATTACCGCGAACGCAGCGAACGCCATCGCCTGCAGCGCACCTTGAGTTACCTGCATTTCATCCGTACCGCCCTGCTGGACGAGCAATCACCGCTGCACACCATGCGCGCCGGGGGCCAGAACAACACAACGGGAGCCCGCCATGCCACGTGAGATTTCCTTCTTCGACGCCTATATTCCGACCGTCCTGCTTCTGGCGGTGGTAGCCGCCGTGTTGGCCATGCTGGCCGACCGCGTGCTGGTGCGCTTCGGCTTCTACGAGCTGACCTGGCACCCCGCCTTGTTCCGGGTCAGCCTGTTCGTCTGTCTGGCGTCCTTGCTGGGGCTGGCGGTGTATCGCTAGCGCACCGGACTTCCTTGCGTACTCATCCCTTACGAAAAGATAAAGAAACAATCAGGAGTAGTTCATCATGCCGGTCAAATCGATCTTCCGCGTTCTCATCACCACGGCCATCTTCCTGCTGGCCATCCTGCTGGCCTGGAGCCTGTGGCAGCACTACATGCATTCCCCCTGGACCCGTGACGGCCGCGTGCGCGCCGACGTGGTCAATATCGCCCCCGATGTCTCCGGGCAGGTAGTGGCCTTGCCGGTGCGCGACAACCAGCTGGTCAAGAAAGGCGACCTGCTGATGGAAATCGACCCGGCCCGCTACACCCTGGCGCTGCAGCAGGCAGAGGCTGCCGTCACGGCGCGCAAGGCCGATCTGGACGTGCGCAAGGCGGAAGTGGAAGCGCGCCGCGCCGACCTGAACATGCGCCGGGCGCAAGCCCGCCGCCGTGCCGATGTGGATGCGCTGGTGGTCTCGCGCGAAGCCCGCGAAGATGCCGGCAGCCAGGTCACCGCCTCGCAAGCCCAGCTGGAAGCTGCCCAGGCCCAATTCCAGGGAGCGCAGGCGCAATACCAGGCCGCGTTGTCGCAGCGGGATACGGCCAAGCTGAACCTGGAACGCACCAAGGTCTTCTCGCCCGTGGATGGCTACATCACCAACCTGAGCGTGCGCCGGGGCGACTATGCGGCCGCCGGTGCAGCCAAGATCGCGGTGATCGACAGCCATTCCTTCTGGGTCTATGCCTACTTCGAAGAAACCAAGCTGCCACTCCTGTCGATCGGCGACCACGCCAAAATCCAGCTGATCAACGGCGCATCCATGGAAGGCCACGTGGACAGCATCGCCCGCGGCATCTATGACCGCGACAACCCGCAGAGCCGCGAACTGACGGCCGACGTCAACCCGACCTTCAACTGGGTGCGCCTGGCCCAGCGCATCCCGGTGCGCATCCACCTGGACAAGGTGCCGGAAAACGTCTTGCTGGCCTCGGGGCTGACCTGCACGGTGGTGCTGGAGCCGGGCAGCGGCAAGCAGCAGGCGATGGCAAAGAATTGATGACGTTGCATTGAGATGAAACGATGAAGCGACCTGGCGACAGGTCGCTTTTTTTATGGACGCTTGCGCATGACGGCACCGACGCACATGCCTACCGGCTTGAGCAGCTTGTCGGCCGTGGCCAGGGTGGGACTGGACTCACCGCGTTCGATGTCCTGCAGGGTACGGGCCGATACGCCGCACACCTTGGCATATTCGGCGATGGTCAGGCGCAAGGTGGTGCGGATCTTGCGGACCACCGCCGGCACCGGCAGCGTGGGATCGGCGGCCAGTTCGTCGAAGAGTGCGCGGCGCTCTTCCATCTGCTCGATGGCGGTCAGGGGCTTGAAGCGTTTGTCCATTCAGAGCGCCTCCAGCTGTGCCCGTACCTGGTCCACGGTGGCGGCCAGCGGGTCGAGGAAGGTGCTTTCGATACCCAGGCTGCGGCCATATGGCAGCAGGTCCGCCAGCGGCGACGCCATCTCGCGCAAGGCCGATCTGACCGGTTCCTGTTCGATCTGCGCGGCTTCGCAGGCCTGCGTGATGACGCTGGCCCACTGCGGTGAGCCACCATCGTCGCGTTCCCAGCGCATGCGCCGTGCAATGCCATCCGGATGCAGCCACATCGGGGCGAAGTCGAACAGCGGCGTCAGGCTGATCCGCCCCTGTGCATCGCGCCGGATGGCGGTATTGCGGGCGTGATTGTCCTTGTTGCGCAGGACGATGTTGGCGATGTCGCGCTTCAGATATTCGATGATCTCGGGCAGCGGATCGGTGGCGACTTCACCCAGCCTGGCGCAGACAACATTGTGCGACGGGATGGCCGCAAAGCCCGTCACGCCGCACAGGGAAGCAATGCTTTCCTGTGCGTGGCGTACGACTTCGGTCCCGCGCACTTCGCGGTCAAAACGGGGGATGAACAAGGCCTTGCCATGCAGTTGCAGCGCGCCGTGGACCTTCAGGCCCAAGTGCATCGCCAGCTGCATGTAGGGGGCCTCCAGACGCAGGATGTCGGCCAGATCCGGGTCGGGCCCGCGTCCGAACTTGACGATGTAATGGCGCTCGGCCTGCTCATCGGGCAAGGCGTGGTCGAGGTAGAACAGGCCATCGCGGGCACGGGTGAGCAGGATCTTGGGCCACTCGCCCTGTACCCCCGACGAGCCCGCCAGGAACAGGCCATGCTGGGCGAGGTATTCATTGAAGTCTTCGGAGCGTGCAGCGATGTCCTCCATCGCAAAGCCGCGCAGTTGCGGTCCGCTGCGCGCCTGCACCCACTCCCAGGCTTCCTGCACGCGCAGGTTGCCGATGGGATTGCCCGCGCCAGCACACAGCAGCGGCCAGTCGGCGCTGGCTTCGGCGCGTTCATCCAGCCCCAGCTGGCGCAACAGCTCGCCACGGCCATAACCTTGCGGCAGCAGATCGATCAGGCAAGCTGGCCAGCGCGCTTCGCTCAGGCTCTCCAACCCCACCGGCACGTTCACCGACAAGGCCGCAGCATCGCGCCTGCCCATGTAATCGATGGCGTGCACGGCTTCATAGCTGAAGTAAGTCGAGGCCGCCATGCCCAGCTCGACCGGCGCAGTCAGTGACAACGCACCGGCCTGCCGCCAGGCCCCGTCGATATGAACTTGAAGTGTGCAGGAAGTCTTCATATACACATCATACTATCATTATTGACCCGAAAATCCAGTTCAATCATGATATTTTGATGTGCAAATGATCTTGTGCTACTCGGCAAACACCTGCCACACCAGCCACACATTGGCCGCCGAAATGGTCACGAAAAGCAGCCAGACCAATACGCTCACCCACCAGCGGTTGACCAGATCGCCCATCAGATCGCGGCGGCTGGTCAGGCGGATCAGCGGATACATGGCGAAGGGCAGCTGCAGCGACAGCACCACCTGGCTGGCGACCAGCAGCTTGCCTACCGAATGCGGCCCCAGCGTGAGCACGCCGATCAGCGCCGGTACCAGGGCCAGCGCGCGGGTGATGACGCGGCGCTGCCAGCACGGAATCTTCAGTTTGAGGAAGCCTTCCATGATGACCTGTCCGGCGATGGTGCCGGTGAAGGTCGAACTCTGTCCGGAGGCGAACAAGCCTACCCCAAACAGAATGGCCGCCATGGCCGAGCCGGTAATCGGGTCCAGCAGGTGGTAGGCCTGATCGAGCTCGGCAACCTGCGTATTGCCGCTCTTGTGGAAGGCCGAGGCCGCCAGGATCAGGATGGTGGCGTTGATGACCATGGCGATCAGGAGCGACACCGTGGTATCGACCCGCGTATAGCGCACCGCCTCCAGCAGCGATGCCGGATCGCGCTGCACGCTGCGGGTCTGGACGATGGAGGAATGCAGGTAGAGATTGTGCGGCATCACCGTGGCCCCGATGATGCCGATGGCCAGGTACAGCGGCTCGCGGCTGGAAATGGCCTGCAGCGAGGGGACGAAGCCCTGCATTACCTCGTGCCAGTCCGCCTTGACGAAGGCCAGTTGCGCCAGCAGGCAGGCGGCGATGGTGATGACCAGGCCCAGGATGATGGCTTCGACCTGGCGGAATCCCCTGCCCTTCAAGCCCAGCACGATCAGCGTATCCAGCGCGGTCAGCAGCACGCCCACCGGCAACGACACCCCCAGCAGCAGGTTGAAGGCCAGCGCGCAGCCCAGCACCTCGGCCAGGTCGCAGGCGATGATGGAGAGTTCGGCCAGCACCCACATGCCCTTGCCCACGGCGGGCGGATAGTGCTCGCGCGAATGCACCGCCAGATCCTTGCCGGTAGCGATGCCCAGCCGCGCGCACAGGCATTGCAGCACGATGGCAGCCAGGCTGGAGAGCATTACAACGAACAGCAGCTGATAACCGAACTGCGAACCCGCCTGGATGGACGTGGCCCAGTTGCCCGGATCCATATAGCCGATCGATACTAGCAGCCCGGGGCCGACGTAGATGCGCAGCTTCTGCCAAACAGAAGCACCACGCGGCACGTTGACGGTACCGGCCACTTCGGAAGGACAGAACGGTGCCGTGGCCGTCGTGGGCAAACCCGGGATGCGGGGAAAGCGGAAAGTGAATGGCAAGACGAAAATCCCCCTGTGTGCCGTTGATGGCGTCGCCGGGATCAGTGTCCCGGGCGATGCTGACTTATTGCGCCCACTTAGCCAGCGCCGTGTCGTCGCTTTCGCGGGCATCGACCCAGCGGGCACCGTCGGGTGTTTGCTCTTTCTTCCAGAACGGGGCCTGGGTCTTGAGGTAATCCATGATGAATTCGCAGGCGGCAAAGGCTTCGCCCCGATGCGGTGAGGTCACCGCCACCAGCACGATCTGCTCGCCCGGCTGCATCGGGCCGACGCGATGAATCACCAGCGCATCGAAGATGGGCCAGCGTGCCTTGGCTTGTTCCACGATCTGCTCCAGGGCCCGCTCGGTCATGGCCGGATAATGTTCCAGTTCCATCTCCGAGACCGCCGCGCCATCGTTGAGATCGCGCACGGTGCCCACGAAACTGACCACCGCGCCGACGCGCGGATTGGCCAGGCGCAACTGCGCCACTTCAGTGGAGAGATCGAAATCGGCAGTCTGGACGCGGACGGGCATGGTTCAACAGGAAATGAATGCAGGCTGCGATTCTACCAGCGCCAGCCCGTGCGCGAGTGCAGCGGCGTTACACCAGCAGTCCCCACAACAGCAGCGTCATGCCCAGCCCGATCACCGAGACCAGCGTCTGGATCACCGACCAGGTAGCCAGGGTCTGCTTCAGGTTCAGCCCGAAGTATTCCTTGACCATCCAGAAGCCGGCGTCATTGACGTGACAGAAGAACACCGAGCCGGCACCGATGGCCAGTGCCATGAGCGAGTTGTGGGTGGCAGAGAGGCCCGCCACCAGCGGCGCCACGATACCGGCCGTGGCGGTCGTGGCGACAGTGGCCGAGCCGGTGGCCTGGCGCAGCGCCACGGCAATGATCCAGGCCAGCAAGATCAACGGCATGTGGGTGCCATCGGCGATCTTGGTGATGGTGTCGCTGATACCGGCCGACAGCAGGGTCTGCTTCAGTCCGCCACCCGCACCGATGGTCAGCAACAGACCGGCGATGGGCGGCAAGGCGCGGCGCAGCGTGGCACCGACTTCAAAGCGGCTGCTGCCCTGCCCCCAGCCCAGTACCACCACCGCAAACAGCACCGTCACGGTCAGCGCGATGATGGGTTCGCCAAAGAAATTGAGCATTTCAAACAGCTCGGTCTTGGGCGTGACCCAGATGCGCGCCACGGTGCGGCCCAGCATCAGCACCACCGGCAGCAGGATGGTCATCAGCACCACCGGCAGCAGGATGGTCACCAGCGCCACCAGGAAGCTGGGCTGCGACTGGCCTTCACGGGCGCTGAACAGCTTGCCGATCTGGTCCGGTTCGGCCAGGTTCAGGCGCGGCGCGATGAAGTTGCCGTACAGGGGACCGGCAATGACCACTGCCGGAATGGCCACGATGAAGCCCAGCAGCATGGTCGTGCCCAGGTCGGCATGCAGCGCGGACACGGCGATCAGCGGGCCCGGATGCGGCGGCAGCAGCGCGTGCAAAGTAGTCATGCCGGCCAGTGCGGGAATGGCCACGCGCATGATGGGCAGTTCGGAACGGCGTGCCATCACGAAGATGATCGGTGCCATCATCACCAGCCCCACTTCGAAGAACAGCGGGAGGCCAACCACCAGTGCCACCAGCGCCATCATCCAGGGGATGATGCTGCCGCGCGCATAGCGCAGCAGGGTATTGACGATGCGGTCGGCTGCGCCCGATTCGGCCATGAGCGCGCCCAGCATGGCCCCCAGCGCGATGATGATGCCGGCTTCGCCGAGCAGGCTGCCGGCCCCTTTGCTGAAGGCTTTGGCAATGTCTTCCAGCGGCAGGCCGGCACCGATGCCGGCCACGAAGGTACCGATGAGGATGGACAGGAAAGGTGCGATGGACAGGAAACTGATCAGCACCACGATGGTGACCAGTGCCGCCAGCGTCACCAGCAGCAACTGCGTGTCCTGGGCCGCCCAGGCGGCCAGATGGGTCGAAATCAAGATAGATCCTTCTACAGGTGTGGATGAATGCGCATCGCTTCATTGAACGATGTCTTTTGCACCCCCTCCGCAGACCTGTTTGGCGCAGGCCTGGTCTCCTCCCAAAGAATCGGGATTCCGAATGGTCGATCTCAGCCCGCTGGATGCGGGTCTTCCGTCTTTTGCCAGACGCTGGCCAGCCACGGCTGCTGCTCGCGTGGCAATCCGTCAGGGCGGTAATAATGCCGCAATTCAACGAAGCCTGCAGGCAGCAGGTAGCCACGCCAGCCTTCCAAGCTATGCCACACGCCATAACGCGGACCGCTCCAGCCTTCCAGGTCATTGCCGCGTGGATTGGAACTGAAGAGGATGCCGCCCGGCTTCAGGCTGGCATGCAACTGCCCCAGCACACGCGGCAAATGCACCGCCGGCACATGGAACAGCGAGGCATTGGCAAAGATGCCGTCGAAGCGCGCCACCGGCAGATCCAGTTGCAGGAAGTCCTGGTGCACGACTTCGCAGCCGCTCGCCGCTCGTGCCATTTCGACGAACTCGGCGGTACCGTCCAAACCCACCGCCACATGGCCGCGCCGGGTGAATTCGATCAGGTCGCGTCCCGGACCACAGCCGACATCGAGGATCGTGAACGGTCCCTGCCCGGCGGCTCCCGCCCTGGCGTGCAGTGCGTCCAGCAGGGCAGCCATGTTCTGGCTGACGTCATGATCCCAGGTCCCTTCGCGGAAGCTCTCGGCATGGCTGCTGTAATGCGCAATGGTGCCGGCTACGGGATCGCGGTGGGGGCTCACCTCAGCCTCCGGTGACGGGCGGGAAGAAGGCCACTTCGCCGCCGTCGACGACCTCGGTATCGGCCTCCGTCATCTCATGGTCGTAGGCCATGCGCAAATTCTTTTCGGGGCCGAGCACTTCGGCCCAGATGCCGCCGCGGCCCATCAGGAAGGCTCGCACGTCGCCGACGGTCCTGACGCTGTCGGGCAGCTCGATGATTTCCTGCGAGGTCTGCAGGGCTTCGCGCACGCTGGCGAAGAAACGGAGTTCGATTTTCATGGATTTCCTTGAGGGTGGCAGCAGGCCCTTAGTGGGCGATATGAATCTTGCTGCGGATATGCTTGAGATGCACCACGATGGTAAAGGTCATCATGACCAACAGCGACCAGGCGCTCCACTTGCCCAGGTGCACGGTGGACCAGGCCCCCATCTGGTTGGGGTAGCGCCAGATGCCGAAGAAGGTGCTGATGTTCTCGGCCAGCCAGATGAAGAACCCGATCAGCAGGAACGCCAGCAGCAGCGGCATCTTGCGATCGCGGTCCAGCGGACGGAACAGCACCGTGGAGCGGGCATAGAGACCCAGTGCACAGGCCGCCAGGTACCAGCGGTAGTCGCCGATGTAGTGATGGGTGAAGAAATTGACGTAAATCAGCAAGGCGATCAGGGTCGCCATCCAGTAAGGGGGATGATGCTGGATGCGCAGGTCGAACAGCCGCCAGGCCTGGATGATGTAGCTGCCCACGGCGGCATACATGAAGCCGGAGAACAGCGGCACCCCGAACAGCTTGGTATAGGCAAAGTCAGGATAGCTCCACGACTGGATCGCCCCCGAGGTCTTGAACACCTCCAGCGCAAAACCGACCACGTGGAAGACGCTGATGGCCTTCAGTTCGGCGATGGTCTCGATGCGGGTCGATACCATCCAGACCTGCACCAGCAAGGCGAAGAGCAGCAAGGCGTCATAGCGCGGAATGCCGAACAGACCGGCGCGCGGCATCAGGAACACGGCCGCAAAGAACAGCCCCGCAAAGAGGCAGCAGCGCGCCTCCTTGAGGCCGAACATGAGGAACTCCAGCACGAAGCGCCGCCAGCCGGTGGCTTCGCTGGGAATGCTGCTGCTCAGGTACTGATCGATTTTCGCCAGTCTCATCGATGCTCCGCTGCGTTCAGTTCAGCAGGTGATCGAAAGCCAGGAACTGCACCGTGTCGCCGGCGGCAATGGTCTGCCCCGGCGGATTGTCGATCAGGCCATCGGCCCAGGCAGTCGAGGTCAGGACTGCCGACCCTTGGCTGGGGAACAGATCCAGTCCGCCCTGCGCATTGCGGCGCACGCGCAGGAATTCCTGGCGGCGGTCGGCACGTGGCCAGTCGAAGTCGGCGCGCATGGCCACCGGTTGCGGCAACACCGCCTCGCGCGGCAGCCCTTGCAGGCGCAGGATGAAGGGCCTGACGAAGAGCAGGAAGGTGACGAAGGACGACACCGGATTGCCCGGCAACCCCAGGAAGAAAGCTTCACTTCCCTGTTCTTCCGCCCCTGGCCCGCGGCGCACCTGGCCGAAGGCCAGCGGCTTGCCAGGCTTCATGGCGATCTGCCACATGTTGATGCGGCCCTCGGCTTCGACAGCAGGCTTCACATGGTCTTCTTCCCCCACCGAGACGCCGCCGCTGGTGATGATGAGATCGTGCTCGCGCGCGGCCTCGCGCAGGGTCTGCCGGGTCGCCTCCAGACTGTCGGGAACGATGCCGAAGTCACTGACCTGGCAGCCCAGTTTCTGCAACAGGCCGCGCAGCAGGAAGCGATTGGAGTTGTAGATGCCGCCCGGTTTGAGCGGCTGGCCGGGCATGGTCAGTTCATCGCCCGTGAAGAACACCGCCACGCGCACCGGCCGCAGTACCTGCAACTGCGCCTGTCCGATGGAGGCCGCCAGCCCCAGTTCCTGCGGACGCAGGCGGGTACCGGCGGCGAGGATGGTGCTGCCCTGGCGGATGTCTTCACCGATCAGGCGCACCCATTCACCGCTCTTGGGGACATGGCGGATCACCACGTGCTCACCCTCGGTCTCGCAGGCTTCCTGCATGACGACGGCGTCGGCCCCTTGCGGCATCATCGCACCGGTAAAGATGCGCGCCGCCGTCCCCGGTTCCAGCGGCTGGCCCACGTGGCCCGCCGGAATGCGCTGCGATACGCGCAGGCGCGCTTGGCCCGATGCGCAATCCGCCGCCCGCACGGCGTAGCCATCCATCTGCGAATTGTCCATGCCGGGCACGTCGATGGAAGCCGTCACCGGCGCTGCCAGCACGCGTCCACACGCCTCCAGCGTATCGACGGTCTCGCTCTCCACCACCGGCACGGCGGCCGACAACAAGGTATCGAGCGCCTGGCTGACGCTTTGCATGGGCGGGCGGGCCGGCTTGTCGGATGAGGGGGCTGCGGAAGGAACGGGCGTGGAGGACATGGCAGGCCTGACGGAGAAGATCGAAGTTCGGGACAAGGGTGAAGCGTTGTTTTCTGGTCGATACAGCGACCCGACATTCTAATGCAATCGCCGCCCGTACGCGCTCCATGAAAAACGCCGTCCGGGCCAATGGCGCGGACGGCGTAGAGATGGTAAGGCGCGGCTTACAGACCGGTGTGCTCGGCCACGTAAGCCTTCACCCGGGCGGCATCGGCCGGCATCACCTCGAAGCGCTGCGGCAGCGCCTCGATGTTCTCGAAGCCCGCCGGACGGTCGGCGTCGCGGCCCAGGGCTTCGCGGATGGTTTCATTGAACTTGGCCGGCAAGGCCGTCTCCAGCACGATCATGGTCACGCCCGGCGTCAGATGCTCGCGCGCTACCTTGATGCCATCGGCGGTATGGGTGTCCACCGTGATGCCATAGGCCTTTTCAGCAAAGCGGATGGTCTCCAGGCGGTCTGCGTGGGTCGACTTGCCGGAGGCGAAGCCATACTGCAGGACGCTGGCGAATTCATTGCCGTCGCTGCCGGGCTGGCCGCTCAGGTCAAAGCCGCCTGCGGTCTCGACCTTGTGGAACAGCGCCTTGACCCGTGCGCTGTCGCGGCCCAGCAGGTCGTAGACGAAACGCTCGAAGTTGGAGGCCTTGCTGATGTCCATGCTGGGGCTGCTGGTGTGATAGGTCTCGGCCGACTTGCGGACACGGTAGTGGCCGGTGCGGAAGAATTCATCGAGCACGTCGTTCTCATTGGTGGCCACTACCAGCTTGTCGATGGGCAGGCCCATCATGCGGGCGATGTGGCCGGCGCAGATGTTGCCGAAGTTGCCCGAGGGGACGGTGAAGGACACCTTCTGCTCGTTGCTGGTCGTCGCTGCCAGATAGCCGCGGAAGTAGTACACCACCTGCGCCACCACGCGCGCCCAGTTGATCGAGTTGACGGTGCCGATCTTCTTGGCGGCCTTGTATTCGAGGTCGTTGGAGATGGCCTTGACGATGTCCTGGCAGTCATCGAAGACGCCTTCCACGGCCAGGTTGAAGATGTTCGGGTCCTGCAGGCTGAACATCTGCGCGGTCTGGAAGGCGCTCATCTTCTTGTGCGGCGACAGCATGAAGACACGGATGCCCTTCTTGCCGCGCATGGCGTATTCGGCGGCGCTGCCGGTGTCACCGGAGGTGGCGCCGACGATGTTCAACTCTGCGCCCTTCTTGGCCAGCGCATATTCGAACAGGTTGCCCAGCAGTTGCATCGCCATGTCCTTGAAGGCAAGCGTGGGACCATTGGACAGGCTCTGCAGCACCAGCTTCTTGCCGTCTTCTTCCTGCAGGGTGCGCAGCGGGGTGATCTGGCTGGCATCTTCACCGGCGCGGGTGTTGCGGTAGACGTCGGCGGTATAGGTCTTGTGGGCCAGCGCCTTCAGGTCGGCTTCGGGAATGTCGGTGGCAAATTTCTTGAGCACCTCGAAGGCCAGGTCGGCATACGACAACGTACGCCACTGGTCCAGCTCGGCACCGCTGACCTGCGGATACGTGGCCGGCAGGTACAGGCCGCCGTCAGGGGCCAGGCCGCCCAGCAGGATGTCGGAAAAGGAAGGAGTTGCAGCGTGACCGCGGGTGGAAACGTATTGCATGTCGATTAGAATGCGCCGGCAGGCGGCGGGAGCGTGGAATGGGAGGAAAGTGCACGATTATACGGCCAGCGGGCGCTGCACAAAAGCGCGGCATGGAAGAAAGCTGCACCTGCAGACAGGGCGGTGGCGCAGGGTCTCGGGCTGACAGGCCATTTGTTGCACTGAATCATCATGGCGCCGGCGCAAGCTGAAATAAAACGTTACCACCCTTGAAAGCCGCGCATGCCCGGGCTATGCTGCGCCACTTCGTGCAGCGCCGCCGGGATGGCGGGAATGTTTGCACGCTGGCCACATCAAAGATGCACTTCAAACTCAAAAGGATGGAAAACGGCATGAACCACAAGATCAAGACCCTGCTGGCCGCGGCCGGCCTGTTCGGCACCCTGCTGGCGAGCCTGCCGGCGCACGCCGAGAACTGGCAATCGCTGGGTGGCTCGGATACGTCCGAACTGCTGGTCGATACCGACTCCATCGTCGAATCGGGCGGCATCCGCGAAGCCTGGTCGATGTGGAACTTCAAGGAAGCGCGTCCCAACAATGGCGACAAGAGCTTCCCCGCGCTGAAATCCTACAAGGACCTGCACCAGTACAACTGCAAGGCCGGCAGCATGAAGCTGGTGCGCGAAATCATCTTCGCCGAGAACGATGGCAAGGGCGACAAGCGTGACCACAGCGATGCCCTGAAGGGACAAGAGTTCATCAAGCCCAAGCCGATGTCGGTCGGCGACGCCATGCTGCAGGCAGTCTGCAATTTCGAACTGAAGAAATGATCATAGGGGGCGTTTACCACCCCCCCTTCTTCCCGATCCAAAGAAAAACGGAGCCCGCGGGCTCCGTTTTTCCTTGATGCAATGACAGCAGATCGAATCAGCTCAGCTCTTCCAGGCGGATCTTGGTGACCTGGCCGACCACTGTCGCCAGGGCTTCGATCTTGGCAATGGCAGCCTCGATGTTCTTTTCCTGGGTCTGGTGGGTCAGCATGATGATGTCGGTCTGCTGCTCGCCTTCAGCCGGCTCCTTCTGCAGCATGGCGTCGATGGAAATGGTCGAATCCGCCAGGATGCGCGTCACATCGGCCAGCACGCCAGCCTGGTCGGCCACGCGGATGCGCAGGTAGTAGCTGGTCACGACTTCGCTCATCGGCAGCACCGGGGTATCGGCCATGGCGTTGAGCTGGAAGGCCAGCGAAGGCACGTGGTGTTCGGGGTCGGCGGTCGCCAGGCGGGTGATGTCGACCAGGTCGGCGATCACGGCCGAGGCGGTCGGCTCGGAACCGGCACCCTTGCCGTAGTACAGCGCTTCACCCACGGCGTCGCCACGCACCACCACGGCATTCATCGCGCCTTCAACGTTGGCGATCAGGCGCGAGGCCGGAATCAGCGTCGGGTGCACGCGCAGTTCGATGCCCTTGGCAGTCTGGCGGGTGATGCCCAGCAGCTTGATGCGGTAGCCCAGTTTCTCGGCATAGGTGATGTCGCTTGCCTGCAGCTTGGTGATGCCTTCCACGTGGGCCTTGTCGAACTGCACCGGGATGCCGAAAGCGATCGAGGCCATGATGGTCAGCTTGTGGGCGGCATCCACGCCTTCGATGTCGAAAGTCGGATCGGCTTCGGCATAGCCCAGACGCTGCGCTTCCTTCAATACCACGTCGAAGTCCAGGCCCTTGTCGCGCATCTCGGAAAGGATGAAGTTGGTGGTGCCGTTGATGATGCCGGCCACCCACTGGATGCGGTTGGCGGTCAGGCCTTCGCGCAGGGCCTTGATGATGGGGATGCCACCGGCCACGGCCGCCTCGAAGGCCACCATGACGCCCTTTTCCTGCGCCGCCTTGAAGATTTCATTGCCATGCTTGGCGATCAGGGCCTTGTTGGCCGTGACCACGTGCTTGCCGTTGGCGATGGCCTTGAGCACCAGGTCGCGGGCGATGTCATCGCCGCCGATCAGCTCCACGACGATATCGATCTCGGGATCGTTCACCACCAGGTTGCCGTCATTGACGACCTTGACTTCTCCTTGGGTCAGTTCGGTCGCGCGGGCAGTATTGCGAGCGGCGACCATGGTAATTTCAATGCCCCGGCCTGCACGGCGCGCAATCTCTTGCTGGTTGCGCTTGAGAACATTGAAAGTACCGGAACCCACGGTGCCGATGCCGAGCAAACCTACTTTGATGGATTTCATATTGTCTTCGTGATTGGTGAAAAATGACCGCCACGCCGCAGGCCGCGGACGTGACGGGTACTGCAAAACGGATCAGGCCGTGCCGTGGCGGCGGCGATAGCCTTCCAGGAAGTGCGCGATGCGCCCCATGGATTCGGTCAGGTCGTCGGTATTGGGCAGGAACACCACGCGGAAGTGGTCCGGCGTCGGGCAATTGAAGCCGGTGCCCTGCACGATCAATACCTTTTCCTCGGCCAGCAGTTCGTAGGCGAATTCCTGGTCATCCTTGATCGGATAAACCTCCGGATCCAGGCGCGGGAACATGTAGAGCGCCGACTTGGGCTTGACGCAGGTCACACCGGGAATATCGGTGAGCAGCTTGTGGGCCAGGTCGCGCTGCTTGGTCAGGCGGCCATTGGGGGCGACCAGGTCATTGATGCTCTGGTAGCCGCCCAGCGCGGTCTGGATGGCGAACTGGCCGGGCGCATTGGCGCACAGGCGCATCGAGGCCAGCATGTTGAGGCCTTCGATGTAGTCGCGCGCATGCTTCTTCTCGCCCGAAACCACCATCCAGCCGGCGCGGTAGCCGCAGGAACGATAGTTCTTGGACAGACCGTTGAAGGTGATGAACAGCACATCGTCGGCCAGCGAGGCCAGCGAGGTGTGGGTGTTGCCGTCGTAGAGCACCTTGTCGTAGATCTCGTCGGCCAGGATGATCAGTTGATGCTGGCGCGCCAGTTCGATGATCTCCTTCAGCACCTCCACCGAATACAGCGCGCCGGTCGGGTTGTTGGGGTTGATGACGACGATGGCCTTGGTGTTGGGGGTGATCTTCTTCTTGATGTCGGCGATGTCGGGCTGCCAGCCTTGCTGTTCATCGCAGACGTAATGCACCGGAGTACCGCCGGACAGGCTCACGGCGGCCGTCCACAGCGGATAGTCGGGCGACGGCACCAGCACTTCGTCGCCGGTATTGAGCAGCGCATTGACGCTCATGACGATCAGTTCGGAGGCGCCATTGCCCAGGTAGATGTCATCGATGGTCACGCCTTCGATCTTCTTTTGCTGGGTGTAGTGCATGACCGACTTGCGGGGCGCGAACAGGCCCTTGGAATCGGTGTAGCCGGAGGCATTGCCCATGTTGCGGATCATGTCCTGCACGATCTCGTCGGGCGCATCGAAGCCGAAGGCGGCCAGGTTGCCGATGTTGAGCTTGATGATCTTGTGGCCTTCTTCCTCCATCTGGCGCGCCTTTTCCAGCACGGGACCCCGAATGTCGTAACACACATCTGACAGCTTCTTGGATTTCTGAATCGGTCGCACAGCTCTTCCTCTAATCGTTTCGCGACAGGCGGCGTCGGCCCCTGCCCGTCCTGTCCTGCTTCATCGGCCGCGGGCACCGGACCGGAACCTTTATCCTGCGGCTCCCCTCCATTACCACGCTTGCCATCATTTTCCTGCACGTTTTTGCCTGCTGCAGTGCAATGTAAAGCACCTGCAAAGCGGCCTGCGGCGCTGCCTCATGGGCTTGCCGGGAACCGGCCATTTTGCCCAAAGCTAAGCATTTTATCAATCAAATAGGCGTGCGCCGGGGTCGGAAACGGCTACAATGGCGCACTTTACGACCGCGTTGCTGCGATGCATGTCGACTTGACATCATGGCCCGGCCGTTCGCCCCGCGGGGCCGCCTGCAACCCATCCTGCCCATCTGCGATGAAGCTCCATTCGACCGAAACCAAGCAATACCAGACCGTCACCGCCTATGATGAGGACGGCGTCGAGCTCAATGCCATCCGTTTCACCAACAGCCTCCTGGTGCTGCCCGAGACCGAGCCGGTGCCCTGGCCGGCAGAGAGCTTCGAGGCGCTCACTCCCGAGCATTTTGCCCAGATCGATGCCACCGCACCGGACGTGGTCATCCTGGGCACCGGCGAGCGCCAGCGCTTCGTCCATCCCAAGCTGACCACGGTGCTGACTGCGCGCCGCATCGGCGTGGAGTGCATGGACAACCAGGCCGCCTGCCGGACCTACAACATTCTCATGGCCGAAGGGCGCAAGGTGGCGCTGGCGCTGATCATTGCGCCCCAGGCCTGACGCCGGCACCTGCCGCGACAAGAAACCCAAGAACACGCAACAAGGAACCGCTGTCAATGCGCGAACTGTATAAATCCAAGGCGTTCGTCTGGACGCTGCTCATTCTCTTCCTGCTGGTCTGGTTCTGGATGCTCGGAGCCCGTGTACTGGTGCCCACCGACGAAGGCCGCTATGCCGAGATGGCGCGCGAAATGGTGGCCACGCAGGACTGGATCACCACCCGCCTGAACGGCATCAAGTACTTCGAGAAGCCGCCCCTGCAAACCTGGATGAATGCCATCACCTTCGAGCTGTTCGGCCTCGGTGAATGGCAGGCGCGCCTGTGGACCGGCCTCTGCGGCCTGCTGGGCATCGGCCTGGCGGCTTATACCGGCACCCGCGTCTTCAGCGGCCGCGTCGGCTTCTATGCCGCCCTGGTGCTGGCCTCCAGCTTCTTCTGGGCGGGCATGGGCCACATCAATACGCTGGACATGGGCCTGTCGGGCATGATGACCATCGCCCTGTGCTCGCTGCTGATGGCGCAGCGCGACGGTGCCTCCCGTGAAGGCCAGCGCAACTGGATGCTCCTGTGCTGGGCCGGCATGGCATTGGCGGTGCTGTCCAAGGGCCTGATCGGCATCGTTCTGCCCGGTGCGGTGCTGGTGCTCTATACCCTGTTTGCGCGCGACTGGGCGATCTGGAAGCGACTGCATCTGGTCAAGGGCCTGATCCTGTTCTTTGCGATCTGCACCCCGTGGTTCGTCGCGGTGTCGCTGCGCAATCCGGAATTCCCGCAGTTCTTCTTCATCCACGAGCACTTCCAGCGCTTCACCACCAAGATCCATAGCCGCACCGGTCCGTGGTATTACTTCATTCCCATCCTGGTGCTGGGCATCATTCCCTGGCTGGGCGTGTTCTTCCAGAGCCTGTGGAAAGGCACCCGCGAGCAACGCGACACCGCCGGCTACAACAGCCTCAACGGCGGACGTTTCCAGCCCAAGCGGATGCTGCTGGTGTGGGCGGTGTTCATCTTCGTGTTCTTCAGCATCTCGGACTCGAAGCTGCCCTCCTACATCCTGCCGATCTTCCCTGCGCTGGCGCTGCTGATCGCCTGCTACCTGGACGAAGCGGACTACAAGGCGCTGGCCTGGGCCGGTTCGCTGGTGGCCCTGCCCTCGGCGGTGGCGCTGGCCTTCATCCCGCGCGTGCCCTCGCTGGCCAAGGATGCCTACTCGCTGCCGCTGGTGGAGGCCCACGTGCCCTACCTGTACGCCGCCACCCTGATCTTCTTCGTCGGCGGCATCGCCGCCATCCGCCTGGCACGCCAGCACAAGGACTGGGCCGTGACCGCGCTGGCGGCGACCGCCTTCGTGGCCGGCCAGCTGCTGATGCTGGGCCATGATCCGCAGGGCCGCTACTCGGCGGGCGTGGACTACGTGCCGGCATTGCAGGCTGAATTGAAGCCGGAAACCCCGATCTACCTGGTCGGCCGCTATGAACAGGCCCTGCCCTTCTACCTGCGCCGCACCATGACCCTGGTGCAGCATGCCGACGAAATGGAGTTCGGTCTCAAGCAGGAACCGCAGCTGTGGCTGCCCACCATCGATGCCTTCGTGGCGCAATGGGTGGCCGACAACGCGGCTGGCAAGAAGGATATCGCCATCATCGATCCGACCATCTACAAGCAGCTGGTTGAGCGCAAGCTGCCGATGCGCCTGATCGGCCAGGACCCGCGCCGCGTGATCGTGGCCAATGATCCGGCACCTGCCGCAGCAGTCGCCGGCGAGAAGAAGGCGGCGAAATGAACCTGACTACCTTTGGCTTCATCTTCGTCGGCATCTGCCTGAACGCCGTTGCACAACTGCTGCTCAAGGCCGGTACCAATGCCGTCGGCGCGATCCACCTGACGGCGGACAACTGGTTCTCCACCGGCCTCAAGCTGGCTACCCAGTTGCCCATCATCGGCGGCCTGTCCTGCTACGTGATCTCGGTGGGCGTGTGGATCATCGGCCTGTCGCGGGTGGACGTGACCATCGCCTACCCGCTGCTCTCGCTGGGCTACATCATCAATGCCATCGGTGCCTGGTACTTCCTGGGCGAAGCCATCTCCCTGCAGCGCCTGCTGGCCATCGGCGTGATCATCGTCGGCGTGGTCTTGCTGACCAGAAGCTGATTTACAATACCGGGTTGCCGCGCGCCCGGCGTGCCGGCCACTGCGCTGCCCGCTGCGGCAGCGCCCTCCCCTTGAACCTAGTCTGACCGGATTCCACCATGAGCCTGCCTTTCCTGCCGTTTTCCAAACCCACCATCGATGAAGCCACCATCGCCGCCGTCGGTGAAGTGCTGCGCTCGGGCTGGATCACCAGCGGCCCCAAAGTGCAGGCGTTCGAAAAAGCCTTGTCGGACTACCTGGGCGGACGCATCGTGCGTACCTTCAACTCCGGCACCTGCACCATGGAAATCGCGCTGCGCATCGCCGGCATCGGCGCGGGCGATGAAGTCATCACCACTCCCATCTCCTGGGTCGCCACCGCCAACGTGATCCTGGAAACCGGCGCCACCCCGGTGTTCGCCGACATCGATCCGGTCACCCGCAACATCGACCTGGACCGCCTCGAAGCCGCCATTACCCCGCGCACCAAGGCCATCATCCCGGTCTACCTGGCCGGCCTGCCGCTGGACATGGACCGCCTCTACGCGATTGCCGCCAAGCACAATCTGCGCGTGGTGGAAGATGCCGCCCAGGCGCTGGGTTCGACCTGGAAGGGCAAGCGCATCGGTGCCTTCGGCGATTTCGTCTCCTTCAGCCTGCAGGCCAACAAGAACATCACCAGTTCCGAAGGCGGTTTCCTGGTGCTCAACAATGCCGAGGAAGCCCGTCTGGCCGAGAAATACCGCCTGCAGGGCGTCACCCGCAGCGGCTTCGACGGCCTGGAAGTGGATGTTCTGGGCGGCAAGTTCAACATGACCGACGTGGCCGCCGCCATCGGCCTGGGCCAGTTCGCCCACATCGATGCCGTCACCGCCCACCGCAAGGAGCTGGCGCGCCACTATTTCGCCTGCTTCGGCAGCGATTTCGAAGCCAGCTTCGGTGCCCAGCTGCCAGTGGCCGACTTCGAGAACTCCAACTGGCACATGTTCCAGCTGGTCCTGCCGGAGCGCATCACTCGCGCCGCCTTCATGGAAAAGATGATGGAAAAGCAGGTCGGCATCGGCTACCACTACCCTTCCATTCACTTGCTGAAGCTCTATCGTGAACGTGGCTTCAAGGAAGGCATGTTCCCGGTGGCCGAACGCGTCGGCCAGCGCATCGTGTCGCTGCCCATGTTCAATGCAATGAGTAAAGAGGACGTGGAACGCTCGGTGGAAACGGTAAAATCGGTGCTTGGTTGATTTTTGCGGATAATGCAAAGAATTCGACGAAAAAATTCGGCATAATTCGTTTTATTTGCATTTTCGCAAGCTGGTCTCCTGCATTTCCCCTGGCCTGAACGCCGCGATGACCCTGTTTCGTGGCGCATCGGGCCATTGATTTATTGCAGAACACGCTTTCAGTACCGCTGGATGCGGGCTCCAGGGCCAGGCATTCCAGCCTTTATTTTTTGATATTTGATGAAACCAGAACTGTCCGTCGTCATCCCGGTTTACAACGAGGAATCCGGGCTCTCCAAATTGTTCGAGCGCCTTTACCCGGCGCTGGACGCCCTGGGCTACAGCTATGAAGTCATCTTCGTCAACGATGGCAGCCGCGACCGCTCCGCCGGCATCCTGGCCGAGCAATACCGCCTGCGCCCGGACGTGACGCGGGTGGTGCTGTTCAATGGCAACTACGGCCAGCACATGGCGATCATGGCGGGCTTCGAAGCCACTCGTGGCGAAGTGGTGGTGACGCTGGATGCCGATCTGCAGAATCCGCCGGAAGAAATCGGCAACCTGGTGGCCAAGATGCGCGAAGGCTACGACTACGTCGGCTCGATTCGCCGCAAGCGCCAGGATTCGGCTTGGCGCACCTACGCTTCCAAGGCCATGAACCGCCTGCGCGAGAAGATCACGCGCATCAAGATGACCGACCAGGGCAACATGCTGCGTGCCTATGGCCGCAACGTCATCGACCTGGTCAACCAGTGCCGCGAGGTCAATACCTTCGTGCCGGCCCTGGCCTACACCTTCTCGCGCAATCCGACCGAGATCGTGGTGGAACATGAAGAGCGCTCGGCGGGCGAATCGAAGTATTCCTTCTACAGCCTGATCCGCCTGAACTTCGATCTGGTCACCGGCTTCTCGCTGGTGCCGCTGCAATTCTTTTCGCTGCTGGGTATCGGCCTGTCGTTCGCGTCGGCGGCGCTGTTCATCCTGATCGTGCTGCGCCGCATGCTGATCGGCGCGGAAGTCGGTGGCGTCTTCACGCTGTTCGCCATCACCTTCTTCCTGATGGGCGTGATCCTGTTCTCCATCGGCCTGCTGGGCGAATACATCGGCCGCATCTACATGCAGGTGCGCTCGCGCCCGCGCTATGTGGTGCAGGCCATCCTTGAGCAATCCTCTTCAGAAGACAAGCAAGCCCTATGAACGCCGTCGTCTTTGCCTACCATGATGTGGGCGTCCGCTGCCTGAAGGTCTTGCTCGCGCGTGGCGTGCAGGTGTCGCTGGTGGTGACCCACGAGGACAGCGCTACCGAGAATATCTGGTTCGGTTCCGTGGCCAGCCTGTGCCGCGAACATGGCATTGCCTGCATCACCCCCGCTGACCCACGCTCGCCGCAGCTGCTGGCGCAGTTGCAGGCGCTGCAGCCGGACTTCCTCTTCAGTTTCTACTACCGTCATATGCTGCCGGTGGAAGTGCTGGCCTGCGCCAGGCGCGGTGCCTACAACATGCACGGCTCGCTGCTGCCCAAGTATCGTGGCCGCGTCCCCATCAACTGGGCGGTGCTGCACGGCGAGACCGAAACCGGTGCCACCCTGCATGAGATGACGGTCAAGCCCGACGCCGGTGCCATCGTGGCGCAGACTGCCGTACCGATTCTGCCGGACGATACCGCGCATGAAGTCTTTGGCAAGGTGGTCGTGGCGGCAGAAATGACGCTCTGGAACGTGCTGCCGGCCATGCTGGCGGGCAATACGCCCAACCTGCCCAATGACCTCTCGCACGGCAGCTACTTCAGCGGCCGCAAGCCGGAAGATGGCCGTATCGACTGGCGGCGTACCGCCGGCGAGGTCCATAATCTGGTGCGCGCGGTGGCCCCGCCCTATCCGGGTGCCTTCGAGGAAATCGCGGGTGATAAAATTACGGTCACGAGAACCCGGCTGGTTCCGCCGGCGGCCCATCCTGCGCTGCAGCGGGCCCACGGTACGCAAGACAAGTTCTTCGAAGGCGGCAAGTTGTACGCACGTTGTGGCGATGGCAACTTCCTCCAGATCCTGGGCATCCTGATCAATGATCAGGATGCTTCACTCAACAATTACCTGAAATACATGGCCTCCTGAAGTCCGGCCATTCACTAGCTCTCTACATTATGAAAAAAGTCCTCATTCTCGGCGTCAACGGCTTCATCGGCCACCACCTGTCCAAGCGCATTCTGGAAACCACGGACTGGCACGTCTATGGCATGGACATGATGACCGACCGCATCACCGACATTCTGGAAAACGAGGCCTACAAGTCGCGCATGCACTTCTTCGAGGGCGACATCACCATCAACCAGGAATGGGTGGAATACCACGTCAAGAAGTGTGACGTGATCCTGCCGCTGGTGGCCATCGCGACCCCGTCGACCTACGTGAACGCCCCGCTGCGCGTGTTCGAGCTGGACTTCGAAGCCAACCTGCCGATCGTGCGTTCGGCCGCCAAGTACAAGAAGCACCTGGTCTTCCCCTCGACCTCGGAAGTCTATGGCATGTGCCATGACGAGGAATTCGATCCGGAAGAATCCGAACTGATCTGCGGCCCGATCAACAAGCCGCGCTGGATCTACTCCTGCGCCAAGCAGCTGATGGACCGCGTGATCTGGGGCTACGGCATGGAAGCCGGCCTGAACTTCACCCTGTTCCGTCCGTTCAACTGGATCGGTGCCGGCCTGGACTCGATCCACACCCCGAAAGAAGGTTCGTCGCGCGTGGTGACCCAGTTCTTCGGCCACATCGTCCGTGGCGAGAACATCTCCCTGGTCGACGGCGGCCAGCAGAAGCGCGCCTTCACCTACATCGATGACGGCATTGACGCCCTGATGAAGATCATCGCCAACGAAGGCGGCGTGGCCTCCGGCAAGATCTACAACATCGGCAATCCGGTGAACAATTATTCCATCAAGGACCTGGCCGACATGATGCTCAAGCTGGCCGCCGAGTACCCGGAATACGCCGAGACCGCCAAGCAGGTCAAGCTGGTCGAGACCACCTCCGCCGCCTACTACGGCAAGGGTTATCAGGACGTGCAGAACCGCGTGCCCAAGATCACCAACACCTGTGACGAACTGAACTGGGCCCCCAAGACCACCATGGCCGACACCCTGCGCAACATCTTCGATGCCTACCGCAGCCAGGTGGCTCAGGCACGTGCGCTGATGGATTGATTGGCCGCTGACTGACGATCTCATGCAAACCGCGCTTCGGCGCGGTTTTGCTTTTTCCGGCCATTTCCGTCTGGCTTGCGCCGGAACAGATCGCCGTCGTGACACCGTATTGCCCCGCATGCTGCGCTGCTGCATATTGTTCTATCCGGCGCAGGATGCTAGTCTCGCAACTTGTCGTCAGCCGCCGCAGTCCAACGCCCGGCGCACTACCCCGACAGTCAGCAACACCATGGCGGACCACCGCCGATCACCCTCTTTCCGGTCCAGCGAATTGCCCAAACTCACTCTCAAGATCGACGCCGATACGTACCGCGGCACCCGCGTGGGCGTCCCCAACCTGATCAACCAGCTGCGCCGCCATCGTGCCGGTGCCACCTTTCTGTTCTCGCTCGGGCCCGACCACACCGGCTGGGCGCTGAAGCAGATCTTCCGTCCGGGCTTCTTCAGCAAGGTCTCGCGCACTTCGGTGGTGGAACACTATGGCATCAAAACGCTGATGTACGGCACCCTGCTGCCCGCCCCCGACATCGGCAAGACCTGTGCCGATTTCATGCGCTCAGCCAGGGACGCGGGTTTCGAATGCGGCATCCATACTTGGGACCACCGAGTCTGGCAGGACGACGTTCGCACTGCCGACGCTCAGTGGACCGTGGAGACCATGCACAAGTCGCATGCCCGCTATCGCGAGATTTTCGGTGAGGCACCCCGTACGCACGGCGCTGCGGGCTGGCAGATGAACGATCACGCCTTCGTCCAGCTGGACCAGTTCGGCATGGCCTACTCCTCGGACGGACGCTCGCAGCTGCGGGAAAACGGCCGCCTGGCCGATGCCGATGCCGGCCCGCATCGCCTGTCGGCCTTCGGCAAGCCGCTCTCCTGCGTGCAACTGCCCACCACCCTGCCCACGCTGGATGAAATCCTGGGCCGCGAGATCGGCGGCAAGATGATCGACGCGAGCAATGCTGCTGAATTTTTGCTTCAGTTGACCAAGGAACCGCGTGACCATGTCTTCACTCTTCACGCGGAGCTTGAAGGACAGAAACTCGGCCCCATTTTCGAACAATTGCTCACCGGCTGGCGTGCCCAAGGCTACGAACTGGTCTCCATGGGCGACTACTACCAGAGCATCAAGAATGACGTCCTGCCCATCCTGCCGATCGCCTGGGGCGAACTGCCCGGCCGGTCGGGCGAGATGATCGTGCAGGCGATGTAAGGCTGCACAGGATTTGATCATGGCTTCATCAGGGCCGGTGACCCCGGCCCGCCAACCATCCACCAACAAGACTTCACCTACGGGGCGCCACTTTGACAGACCGACCATCCCTCCTGAACAAGACCGTGCCGGACTTCTCGGCCGCCATGACCAGTGGCAAGACCTTCAACCTGGCCGACTATCGCGGCAAGAACCTGGTCCTGTATTTCTACCCCAAGGACAACACCCCCGGCTGTACCACCGAGGGCATGCAGTTCCGTGACCTGCATCCGCAGTTCCAGGCTGCCAATACCGACATCTTCGGCATCAGCCGCGACAGCCTGAAGTCCCACGAAAACTTCAAGGGCAAGCTGGGCATGCCCTTCGAGCTGATCTCCGACCCCGATGAAACCCTGTGCACCATGTTCGACGTCATGAAGATGAAAAACATGTATGGCAAGCAGGTACGTGGCGTGGAGCGCAGCACGTTTGTGATTGACGCCGCAGGCAAAGTGGTGAAAGAATGGCGTGGAGTGAAGGTTCCTGCACACGTGGATGAGGTGCTGGCCTTCATCAAAACCGTGGCCTGAATGAAGTTCGATTCCTGAGACAGGCGGTCCGGTTGCTGCAGCGCAATAGCCCACCCGGCTGCTGCGCGCAGGGTCCGGACGGCAACGATCGATTCAGGCCGCGGCGCGGAGACCTGGCAAGTAGCTGCGACGCGTTCCAACCATGCGGTCAAACGATACAAGCCATTGAATTCAAACAGAAAAACGTTTGCTGGAAGCCGTTTCAGGTTAAGGCCCGAGGCCTGCCGAAACGGCTTTTTTACTTTTTACTTTGCCACCCCTGCCGTCCCGGCCAATCAAGCCCTCGCCCAACCCCTGTCTGCCCTCCGTACGGCAACGGTCGCTACGTTGCAGCACAGGTGCAAGGATTTCATTGGCATGCCCGGCCTTGCAGCAAGATCCCTTTCTTTGCTGTCTGATGTATTGCTTCACCTGTTCGCTCTGACAAAGCGGTGTTTTCTTCATCCACTTCCGAGGTCCTGATGCCCCTGCCCAAAATGCCGAGCAAACCAGCTTCGATGCTGTCTCCCGAGGACTATCCCAAGGCCGATCGCAACAAGCCCGTCAAACCGAACATCACTCTCGTTGAAACCTCCGCTCCCGTAGTTGCACCCCAAGCAGTTGCAGTTGCCGTTGCCGACGTCTCCGATACCAAGGTCACCGCGCCCCGCGCGCGCATCACCGGCAAGACTGCCGCCGTGGCCGAGAAACCGAAAGCCGCTCCCAAGAGCGCAGAAGCCCGACCCAAGTCGCCCACCAGCCGCGTGGCCGACAAGCTGGGCAAGTCCAAGCTGTTCGTGCTGGATACCAACGTGCTGATGCACGATCCGACCTCGCTGTTCCGCTTCGAGGAGCATGACATCTACCTGCCCATGGTCACGCTCGAAGAGCTGGACAACCACAAGAAGGGCATGTCCGAGGTGGCCCGCAATGCGCGCCAGATCTCGCGTTCGCTGGATGCGCTGGTGTCCGACGTGGCCGAGGATTCGATCGACCTGGGCATCCCGCTGGCCAAGCTGGGCAACAAGGATGCCAAGGGCCGCCTGTACTTCCAGACCAAGCTGCAGAACGCCGCCCTGCCGGAAGGCCTGCCCGAAGGCAAGGCCGACAACCAGATCCTGGGCGTGGTGCGCGCGCTGGACCAGCAGTATCCGGAACGTCCGGTGGTGCTGGTCTCCAAGGACATCAACATGCGCCTCAAGGCGCGTGCCATTGGCCTGCCCGCGGAAGATTACTTCAACGACCATGTGCTGGAAGATACCGACCTGCTGTATTCGGGCATCCAGCAGCTGCCAGATGACTTCTGGAACAAGCATGGCAAGGGCATGGAGTCCTGGCAGGAAAGCCGCCACGGCAGCAGCTACACCTACTACCGTGTCACCGGCCCCTACGTGCCCTCGCTCCTGGTCAACCAGTTCGTCTTCATCGAGCCCAAGAATGGTGAACCGGCCTTCTACGGCCAGGTCAGCCAGATCAACGGCAAGACTGCCGTGCTGCAGACCCTGCGCGACTTCGGCCACGCCAAGAACAGCGTCTGGGGCATCACTGCGCGCAACCGCGAGCAGAACTTCGCGCTGAACCTGCTGATGAACCCGGAGTGTGATTTCGTCACCCTGCTGGGCCAGGCCGGTACCGGCAAGACCCTGCTGGCACTGGCCTCGGGCCTGGCGCAGGTGCTGGAGACCAAGCTCTACAACGAAATCATCGTCACCCGCGTGACGGTGCCGGTCGGTGAAGACATCGGTTTCCTGCCGGGCACGGAAGAAGAGAAGATGGGCCCCTGGATGGGCGCCTTCGATGACAACCTCGAAGTGCTCAACAAGTCCGATGGCGATGCCGGGGAATGGGGCCGCGCTGCGACCCAGGACCTGATCCGCTCGCGCATCAAGATCAAGTCGCTCAACTTCATGCGCGGCCGCACTTTCGTGAACAAGTTCTTGATCATCGACGAAGCCCAGAACCTGACGCCCAAGCAGATGAAGACCCTGGTCACCCGTGCCGGCCCCGGCACCAAGATCGTCTGTCTGGGCAACATCGCCCAGATCGACACGCCCTACCTGACCGAAGGCTCCAGCGGCCTGACCTATGTGGTCGACCGCTTCAAGGGCTGGGCGCACAGCGGGCATGTCACCCTGGCGCGCGGCGAACGCTCGCGCCTGGCCGATCACGCCAGCGACGTGTTGTAAGCACTTTTCTTCAGCACCCAAGCAAAAAGCCACGTGAAAACGTGGCTTTTTGCTTTTGGGCGGCCGCCGCGCTGGCAGCGACCATGAATGACGGCTTGTTACAGCACGTGCACGCCAATCCACCAGGCGATCGCCGCCACGAAGGCGGAGGCCGGAATGGTGAAGATCCAGGCCCAGACGATGTTGCTGGCCACGCCCCAACGCACGGCCGACATCTTCTGCGCCGCGCCCACGCCGACGATGGCGCCGGTGATGGTGTGGGTAGTCGAGACCGGAATGCCCAGGGCGGTGGCGATGAACAAGGTGATCGCACCGCCGGTTTCGGCGCAGAAACCGCCGACGGGCTTCAACTTGGTGATCTTCTGGCCCATGGTCTTGACGATGCGCCAGCCACCGAAGAGCGTACCGAGGCTGATGGCGCAGTAGCAGGAAATGATGACCCACATCGGCGGCGCATCCGGGGAGGAATAGCCCGAAGCGATCAGCAGCATCCAGATGATGCCGATGGTCTTCTGCGCGTCATTGCCGCCGTGACCCAGACTGTACATGGAGGCCGACAGCAGCTGCAGACGGCGGAACCAGCCATCGATCTTGCGTGGTGTGGAGCGGAAGAAGATCCACGACACCACGAGCATCATCAGGGAGCCAAATACCAGGCCCAGCACGGGCGAGAGCACGATGAAGAGAATCGTCTTCAGCAGGCCCGCCGAAATCAGCGCGCCGGTACCGGCCTTGGCCACGGCCGCGCCGACCAGGCCGCCGATCAGGGCATGCGAGGACGAGGACGGGATGCCGTAATACCAGGTCACCAGGTTCCAGAAGATGGCCCCGATCAGGGCACCGAAGATGACGTACTGGTCAACGATGGCCGGTTCGATGGTGCCCTTGCCCACCGAAGCCGCCACGTGCAGTTGATGGAACACGAACACGGCCGCCAGGTTGAAGAAGGCGGCCATGGCCACGGCGGTCTGCGGACGCAGTACGCCCGTGGAGACCACGGTGGCGATCGCGTTGGCGGCGTCGTGGAAACCATTCATGAAGTCGAACAGCAGCGCCAGGACGATCAACAACGCGAGAATATGTAAGCTGATTTGGATTGTTTGCATGGGGGAAACCGTTGTGTGAAACCAGCGGCGTCCCCGTCGGAAATCGAGGGAATCGCCGCTACGCCGCGAGATCAGGCGTTTTCGACGATGATGCCTTCGATGATGTTGGCCACGTCTTCGCAGCGATCGGTGACGGTTTCCAGGATTTCGTAGATGGCCTTGAGCTTGATCAGGGTGCGCACGTCCGGTTCATCGCGGAACAGCTTGGACATGGCCGCACGCATGACGTGGTCGGCGTCGGATTCCAGGCGGTCGATTTCCTGGCAGATCGACAGGATCTGGCGCGAGTTGTCCATGTTCGACAGCAGGCCCACGGCGGCTTGCACCTTCTCCGCACAGGACAGGCACAGCTCGGCCAGGCGTTTGGCTTCCGGCGTGATGGCCTTGATGTCGTAGAGCGAGATGGTCTGGGCCGCATCTTCGAGCAGGTCCAGGATGTCATCCATGCGGGTGATCAGCTGGTGGATGTCATCGCGGTCCAGCGGCGTGATGAAGGTCTTGTGCAGCAGTTCGATGGCATTGTGCGTGACCTTGTCGGCTTCCTTCTCGACGGCTTCAATGGCGTGCACGCGAATTTCAAGGTCGTCGAAATTGGTCATCAGCGCCACCATTTCTTTCGCGCACTTGACCGCCAGCTCTGCATGCTGATTGAAAAGGTCAAAGAATTTGCCTTCAGTCGGCATCAATCGTCCAAACATTTTTCTCTCTCATCAATGGTTAGCGCTCATGTAAAGCGCCGTTTCGAACCGGCCTGCGGCTACCCCCTTGGAAGCCGGTACCCCGCCCTGCCGGTCCTGCACGAACGGCCTTGGGGACCGTTCGCCTTGCATGACACGGGCGGCCCGACGCCGCCCGTGATCCTTGTGCAGCGACACGCCCTGGTGGCGCGCCGCCGATGGCATCAGTCGCCGCCGTAAGGCTGCGCCAGATTGCCGATATAGTTGTCGTACTTGGTATACATCCCCAGGAAGGACAGGCGAATGCTGCCGATGGGGCCATTACGCTGCTTGCCGATGATGATTTCCGCCGTGCCCTTGTCGGGCGAGTCCGGATTGTAAACTTCATCACGGTAAATGAACAAAATAACGTCAGCATCCTGTTCGATAGCGCCTGATTCGCGCAAGTCGGACATCACGGGACGCTTGTTGGGACGTTGTTCCAGCGAGCGGTTCAGCTGCGACAGCGCGATCACCGGGCAGTTGAGTTCCTTGGCCAGGCCCTTCAGACTACGCGAGATTTCCGAGATTTCGGAGGCGCGGTTTTCAGAAGAGCTGCCGCCGTTGCCCGACATCAGCTGCAGGTAGTCGATGATGATCAGGCCCAGCTTGCCGCATTGGCGCGCCAGGCGGCGCGAACGGGCGCGCAATTCGATGGGCGACAGCGCCGGCGTTTCGTCGATGTAGAACTGCGCATCGTTCATCTTCTGGATGGCGTGCGTCAGGCGCGGCCAGTCTTCGTCCAGCAGGCGGCCGGTACGCAGGCGGTGCTGGTCCAGGCGTCCGACCGAACCCAGCATACGCATGGCCAACTGCGCGCCACCCATTTCCATGGAGAACACGGCGACCGGCAGGCCCGACTCGATGGCGACATGTTCGCCGATGTTGATCGAGAAAGCGGTCTTACCCATGGAAGGACGGCCGGCGACGATGATCAGGTCGCCCGGCTGCAGGCCGGAGGTCATCTTGTCCAGATCCATGAAACCGGTCGGAACGCCGGTGATGTCGCTGGTATTGTCGCGATTGTAAAGTTCGTCGATGCGCTCGACCACTTGCGTGAGCAGCGGCTGGATTTCCATGAAGCCCTGAGAGCCGCGCGACCCTTCTTCGGCGATGGCGAAGATCTTGGATTCGGCCTCGTCCAGCATGGACTTCACATCCTTGCCCTGCGGATTGAAGGCATTGCCGGAAATCTCGTCGGCCACGGTGATGAGCTTGCGCAGAATGCCGCGATCACGGACGATCTCGGCATAGCGGCGGATGTTGGCCGCAGAAGGCGTGTTTTGCGCCAGTGCATTCAGATAAACCAGCCCGCCCACTTCTTCAGCCTTGCCACTGGTGGACATGGCTTCGTAGACGGTGATGACGTCGGCCGGCTTGGTACTGTTGATGAGCTTGACGATGTGCTCGAAGATGATGCGGTGATCGTAGCGGTAAAAGTCTTCAGCGCTGACGAAGTCGGCGATACGGTCCCAGGCTGCGTTGTCCAGCAGCAGGCCGCCCAGCACCGATTGCTCGGCCTCGATGGAGTGGGGCGGCACACGGAGCGCATCGAGCTGGGGGTCCGATGACTCTCTCTGGCCACGGAAAAATTCTGGATTGCCGCGGGACGATTCTTTCATGGCGCGCATTATAACCTGCTGATGTGAAGCCGTAGGTCCGGCCGAACGTTTTTGCACGACCAGATGCTTCATGCGAACGAATGCAATATGAAGCCATTGACAAGCCGCGCCATGACGATGGCCAGTGGCGGCGTGTCTTGGTACAACTGACAATAAAAAAGCCAGGCGAACCCGGCTTTTCTATTGCAAAACGAATTGCAGCAAACAGGCGTATTACGCTTGCTCGCCCTTGACTGCGATGGTGACATCGACCACCACGTCGGTGTGCAGAGCCACCGACACGGGGTGTTCGCCAACGGTCTTCAGCGGGCCGTTGGGCAGGCGCACTTGCGACTTCTCGACAGCAAAACCCTTCTTGCCCAGGGCTTCAGCGATGTCGAAGTTGGTCACGGAACCGAACAGACGGCCGTCAACGCCGGCCTTCTGCGACACTTCCACGGTAGCGCCGGCCAGCTTTTCGCCTTGGGCTTGGGCAGCGGCCAGCTTCTCGGCGGCAGCCTTTTCCAGATCAGCGCGCTTGGCTTCGAATTCAGCGATGGCTGCATCGGTAGCACGGCGGGCCTTGCGTTGGGGGATCAGGAAGTTGCGTGCGAAACCGTCCTTGACGCGCACGACATCACCCAGACCGCCGAGATTCACGATTTTTTCCAACAGAATGACTTGCATGTTTTTCTCCTATTTCTCGACGCTGATTAGGCGTTGTGCAGATCGGTGTACGGCAGCAGGGCCAGGTAACGCGCGCGCTTGATGGCGGTGTCAACTTGACGCTGGTAGTGGGCCTTGGTACCGGTCAGGCGTGCCGGCATGATCTTGCCGTTTTCCTGGACGAAGTCCTTCAGGGTGTCCACGTCCTTGTAATCGACCTGTTCAACGCCAGCGGCGGTGAAACGGCAGAATTTCTTGCGCTTGAACAGCGGGTTTTGCTGTTGGCGCTTGTTTTTCAGCTTGCTTTTATCGAACTTTTTACCGAATGCCATGGTTGGCTCCTGTATCTAAAAATTGGGTAAGGTCTGTTTGGCTACCTTGCGCCGCTCAATCCGGCGCGACCGGGCCAAAATCAACGATATGAAACACGACGCTCTTGCTGTTGCGATTCCTGCGGGCCAAAAAGCCGGTGAACCGGAAGACTTCACCCAGTGCCGCCCTGTTGAGCGCACCGGAGATTTCCCCCGCTGCCAGCGCCGCGATCTCGAATTCGACCTGACGCTTCATGCCAGCCTCCGTCTGCTCCGACTGATGCTGCAACCTGGCAGTGACAATCGGGATACCGGCCGGCGTATAACGCAATACATCACGTTCGGCCAGGCTGGCGATGACTTGAAGCTGGTTCACTCTCCGCTATGGTGTCGCAGCGCTTAAGCTGCCGGAGCTTCGGTACGGCTCTTGGCCGCGTCTTCCTTCTGCACTGCCTTCAGGATGGGCGAAGGACCGGTTTCGGCCTTCTTCATCTTGACGGTCAGGTGGCGCAGGACGGCGTCGTTGAACTTGAAGCCGGTTTCGATTTCAGCCAGCGTTTCGCTGTCGACTTCGATGTTCAGGCAGACGTAGTGAGCCTTGGCCAGCTTCTGGATCTGGTAAGCCAGTTGGCGACGGCCCCAATCTTCGACACGGTGGACCTTGCCGCCGCGGGTGGTGACGATGCCCTTGTAACGCTCGATCATCGCCGGCACTTGCTCGCTTTGGTCCGGGTGGACGATAAATACGATTTCATAATGACGCATGTAGACTCCTTATGGACTTATTGAAGACGCCCACCCCGGCGTCAAGACGGGTGTGGGAAGAGGAAAACCCGAGATCATACTAGGTTTCCGTCCTGACAGCAATGCCAGCGTCACGCCACTGCGGCCGCGGGGCCACAACGCGGGCCCTGCACATCGCCGCCAGCGGCTCAAAACCAGATTCTTCAGTTGCAGCGCGCTCTATATAAATGAGAAAGCTTGCCTTTTCCGCCCCGGAATATGCATGTTGCCGTTGACACAAGGATTGCACCTGTATAAAAATACAGACTGTTCATCCAGACAGCCTTCCCTCCGAGAAAGGCCACCCTCATGCTCAAACTGACTGCGCGCCAGGAACAGATCCTGAACCTGATCAAGAACGCCATCGAGAACACCGGCTTCCCTCCCACGCGTGCAGAGATCGCTGCCGAGTTGGGCTTCCGTTCCGCCAACGCCGCCGAAGAGCATCTGCAGGCCCTGGCCCGCAAGGGCGCCATCGAGATTTCCCCCGGCACCTCGCGCGGCATCCGCCTGCGCGAATCAGGTACCACAGGCATCAGTACTGCACGCCAGATGGCCCTGCCCCATCCCGCCCTGATGCAGCTGAGCCTGCCGCTGATCGGGCGCGTCGCAGCGGGCTCCCCCATCCTGGCCCAGGAACACGTGGAAAAGACTTACCAGGTCGACCCGGCCATGTTCCCGGCCAAGCCCGACTACCTGCTCAAGGTGCGCGGCATGTCCATGCGCGACGCCGGCATCCTGGACGGCGACCTGCTGGCCGTGCGGCGCGCCGACCAGGCGCGCAATGGCCAGATCGTGGTGGCCCGCCTGGCTGACGAGGTCACGGTCAAGCGCTACCAGAAGAGCGGCAGCGTCATCACCCTCTTCCCCGAGAATCCGGAATTCGAGCCCATCATCGTCAAGCCGGAAGACGACCAGTTCGCACTCGAAGGACTGGCCGTGGGATTGCTGCGCAGCTGGAACTGAATTCAGGCCGGCGCGCAGGCCCGACCGCAGGAAAGACGCTGCCAGCGGCGACTGATCGCTTGTTTATGCATGAACCTCCGCTTAAAACGGAGGTTTTTTGCTTTCTATTTAGCTCTTCACCTGTGACCGGTTACGCATATCATCCTTGCTGGACAGCTATGCCCGGCGCAATGGATGCGCCCAACCAAGAGGACCCTTTTCGATGTCGACGCGCAAGAGCAGCAACAAGCACGGCAAACATATTCCGGCCCCGGCGGCCGCCAAGTCCAACCTGCAGGATCTGCTGGACGTTCGCAAATGTCTGGACCTGCTCGACAATCGCAAGACCGAGGAAGCCAAGACGATCTGTACAGCCGTACTGGCCCGCGCCCCCAATCTGGTGTTTGCCAACCACGCGCGCGGACTGATCGCCATGCAGGAAGGCCAGTTCGCCCAAGCCGAGCAATACCTGCGCAAGGCCATCGAGGCCGATCCGAACAACGCCGAATACCTGAGCAACCTGGCCGGCACGGTGCTGAGTCAGGATCGCATCGACGAGTCCATCGCCATCTACGAGCGCGCCATCGCCATCGACAAGGAGAACCGGGCGGCACGCATCGGCCTGGCCAATGCCCTGCACGAAAAGAATGATCCGGAAGCCTCGATCAAATATTTCGAGGATGCGGCCCGACGCGAACCGAATGCGCCGGGCCCGCTGTCGCACCTGGGCCGCGCCCTGATCGACGCACGGCGCTTTGACGAGGCGGTCGCCACGATTCTGAAGTCGCTCGAATACCAGATCAATTTCGCTCCCTCCCACACCGCCCTGGGCGAAGCCTTTCATGCCATGGAGATGTACAAGGAGGCCGTAGAGTCCCACAAGACCGCCATCCTGCTCGATCCCCAGGACACCTACGCCCACAACAAGATCGCCGATAGTTATCTGAAAATCAACAAAATCGAAGAAGCTCACGAACACCTGCTGCGCGTCATCGAGATCGCGCCCAAGGATCCGAATGGCTACGTCAAGCTCGGTTCAAGCTACTTCAACACGGGCGACCGCTTCGACGATGCCATGCGCATGTTCAAGCAGGCCCTGGCGCTGGACCCCAAGCACGCCCTCACCTACAACAACATCGGCGCGATCCAGCACGATCATGGCGATTATGACGATGCGCTCGGCAATTTCCGCACGGCATTGGCGCTGCGGCCGAATTACCCGACCGCCAAGCACAACCTGGCACTGACCCTGTTGCTGCGCGGACAGTTCGAGGAAGGCTGGGAGTGCCACGAGAGCCGCCTCACCACCAAGGAACGCGCCCACGTCTACCGCCTGATCCACAAGCTGTTCGAGGTCATTCCGAAATGGGATGGCAAGTCCTCGCTGGCGGGCAAGCGCATCCTGCTGATGCACGAGCAAGGCTTTGGCGACAGCATCCAGTTCCTGCGCTATGCCCGCTTGCTCATGGAGCAAGGTGCCAGCGTGGCGCTGCATGTGAAGAATCCTCTGTACCGCCTGTTCCAATCCTTCACACCGGCAGTGACACTGGTGCGCGAAAGCGACCCCCTGCCACCCTGCGACTGCGCCTATGTGCTCATGAGCCTGCCCTATGCCCTGCGCACCCATAGCGTAGAGGATATCCCGCGCTATGCGAAAGGCTATCTGTCTGCCGATGCGTCGCTGGCGGCGCACTGGAAGCAGAAGATTTCCACCTTGACACGATCAGCGGACAATCTGCGCGTCGGCATCGTCTGGGGCGGCAATCCGGAGCATGGCAATGACCGCCATCGCTCGATTCCGCTGGAGAAAGTCAAGCAGTTGTTTGAAATTCCCAGGATGGAGTTTTATTCATTACAAAAAGGCAAGCCGGCAGACGGCCTGAAGGAATTGCCGACCGATTGGCCCGTCTTTGACCTGGGCAATGAGTGCCAGGACTTCGCCGATACCGCTGCCGCCATCAGCAATCTTGACCTGGTCATCTGCGTGGATACCTCGGTGGCCCACCTGGCCGGAGCACTAGGCCACCCCACCTGGGTACTGCTGCCGCATGTCCCCGACTGGCGGTGGCTCAACGACCGCGATGATTCCCCGTGGTATCCCGGCATGCGCCTGTTCCGCCAGCCGGCAGTCAGCGATTGGGACTCGGTCCTGAAAAAGGTTGGCGAAGAATTAACGCTGCTGCAACATAAGAAAGCCCAAGGCTGAGCTGGCAAGGAGCGCCCAGCCATTGCAGGAAACCGCCCTTCCCGGGCGGTTTTTGCTTTTCGGAACATTTTTCTTGGCCGCAACAGCAATTTTCCTAAAGTTTTTGGAATTGCCGTCGAAAAAGGATTTGCTTGGAGTTTCAAAGCACGCAGTTTTAGTTCGGAAAGCCTTGAAAAAGATTTTTTGCAAAAGCCCTAAACTTTTTCCAAGACTGCCCGATAAAGCAATCAACAGAGGTTGAAACGCCTGGGGCTCATGGGTAGAAGACCAACGTTAGGCACTGAAACTCGGATCATCGGTCTCAAATCTTAGGAGAATTAACATGGCAGCAGTCATTAATACCAATATTCCGTCGCTCAATACGCAACGGAACCTGAATTCCTCGCAGTCGTCGCTCAATACCTCGATCCAACGTCTGTCGTCCGGCCTGCGCGTCAACAGCGCCAAGGACGACGCCGCCGGCCTGGCCATCGCCGACCGCATGAACTCCCAGATCAAGGGTCTGGCAGTTGCACAACGTAACGCCAACGACGGTATCTCGATGGCGCAAACCGCTGAAGGCGCTCTGTCGACCGTCGGCGACAACCTGCAGCGTATGCGTGAACTGGCTGTGCAAGCAGCCAACGGCACCAACAGCGCACAAGACCGCAAGACCCTGAACGACGAATACACCCAGCTGTCGCAGGAAGTGTTCCGTGTTCTGAACGGCACCAGCTTCAACGGCCAGAACCTGTTCACCGGTGTTGGCCAAGGCGCATCGGCCGGTACTGGCTCCGACGCCAACAACGTGTCGGCCTCCCTGACCCTGTCGTTCCAGGTCGGCGCCAACGTGCAAGACAACAAGCTGAACGACCAGATCACCATCACCCTGGATGACCTGTCGAACAACTCCACCATCGCTACCGTCATCGGCACCAGCGCCAAGGGCCTGATCGGTCTGGGCGACACCTCCGGCGTGAGCACCGCGCAAGCGACCTACACCTCGGCCAAGGCTGCCCTGGACAACCTGTTCGCTACCGGTTCGTCCCTGTCCTCCTCGGCACTGGCTTCGTCGGCCGTGACCCTGCAAGCTGCCGTTGACAGCGCCAAGCTGTCGCTGGATCAGGCAGTTGCCGCCCCGTCCGCTCAGAGCGACGCTCAGAAGGCCATCCAGAACCTGGACAAGGCCATCAGCCTGATCTCCTCCAAGCGTGCAGAATTCGGTGCAGTGCAGAACCGCTTCAGCGCGGTCATCAGCAACCTGCAAGTGTCGAGCGAAAACATCACCGCGTCGCGCAGCCGTATCATGGATACCGACTACGCGCAGGAAACCGCGAACCTGACCCGTGCGCAGATCCTGCAGCAAGCTGGTACCGCGATGCTGTCGCAGGCCAACTCGGCACCGCAGCAGGTTCTCTCGCTGTTGAAATAAGCCAGATAGCTAGGTAGGATGACGTGCGGGGGATAGACCTTATTCTCCGCACGTTCCTTTAAGGAAGGGAGTAGTACCATGTCGATTGCCCCACTTAATATCACTGCTGCTGGTGACTCCGGTACTGCCTATGCAGCACCGAAGACCGCCGAGAAGCCCGATCCCGTGGTATCGACGGTCGCACCGGCGGCCACTCCGGAAGCACGCCGCGCAACCGAAAGTGAAGTCAACGATGCCGTCGGCAAGTTGAACGACTTTGCGGCCGCCAATGCTGCCGCACTGAATTTCTCGAAAGACCAGGACACCGGCAAGACCATCATCAAGGTTGTCGATACGGCTACTGACACCGTGATTCGCCAGATTCCCAGCGAAGAAGCGATTGCCATCGCCAAATCGATCGACAAGATGCAAGGCTTGCTGATCAAGGAAAAGGCTTGAGTATCCCCTCGAGTCTGGTACGAACTGCAGTGGCTGAACAACCGCATGCGTCAATGCCCGTCCATTGCGCATGACGGAATCGGCTACCCCAGTTCATAACGGATTCAGATAGTTATTCCGCACAGCGTCCCTCTGCCCTACCCGACGCCGTACTTGAGAGCCCATCTCCTCTTGACCGCGCTGGACAACCGCACAGCGCTGTGCCTCACGCAAAGTTTCAGGAGTTGAACCGTGGCGACTTCCACCGGCACCATTTCCACATCGGCAGGCCCGCTCGATGTTTCCACACTGGTCAGTCAACTGATCTCGGCCGAAAGCCAGACACAGCTGACGCCGCTGACCACCCAGGCGAGCAGCTACAACACCCTCATTTCCGCCTATGGCAGCCTCAAGAGCGCATTGTCGAGCTATCAGTCGGCCATCACCTCACTGACCTCGGCCAGCTTCAGCTCCCAGAAGAGTTCGGTAAGCAACGCCGGCACCGGCACCACGCTGACCACCGACCCGTTCACCGCCGATGTCAACAGCGACGATTCGACCAAGATCCTGGCGCAGAAACTGCAGTCGGCCGGCGTAAGCAGCGGCACGACCTACAACGCCGGCGATTCGATCGCCATCAAGATCGGCACCAATTCGCCCACCTTCATCACCCTGCAAGCCAACTCGACCCTGGCTGGCGTACGTGATGCGATCAATGCCTCCAAGGCAGGCGTCACCGCCTCCATCACCACCGATGGCAGTGGCGACCACCTGGTCCTGGAATCGGCCACCGGCGGCACAGCCAACACCATCAAGGTCACGGCCAACAACAGCCTGTCCGCATTTGCCTATGATCCGTCGAGCTCGACACCGAGCACCATGACGCAGATCCAGGCCCCGCGCGACGCCACCAAAGCCGCATCCGGCACCTACTCGGTGGCCGTGTCGCAACTGGCGCAAACGGCCAAATTGAGCTCGGCCAGCATCACGCCGGGCACGACCTTTGACAACGGCATTCTGGCCATCAAGACCGGCACCGGTTCCACCGCGATCATCCAGCCTGCCACCAACACTCTGGCTGGCGTGCGCGATGCCATCAACAGCAGCGATGCCGGCGTGAACGCCACCATCGTCAGCGACGGCACCAACGACCACCTGGTGATTACTGCCAAGGACAGCGGCGCGGCCAATACCATCAAGATCACCGGCACCGGCAATTATTCCGTCTTCAGCGCCGACCCCAGCGGGACCGTGATCTCGCCCAACGTCAGCACCAGCCAGACTTACAGCTCCGGCACGCTGAGCCTGAAGGTAGGCGACACCACGGTGGCCATCAACCCGACCGCCAATGGCAGCGGCAACATTGACCTGAACCAGGTCATGAGCGCCATCAACAGCGCCAGCGCAGGCGTGACCGCCTCCATCAGCAACGACGGCACCAACAACCACCTGGTACTGACTCCGACTGGCAGCAGTGCGACGGCGGCAGTCTCGCTGACCGGCAGCGGCGATTATTCGGGACTGACCATGAGCGGCATGGGCCAGTTGCTCAAGGCGCAGGACGCCAAGCTGTCCATCGACGGCGTGGCGGTGACCAGCACCAGCAACAAGGTCGAGAACGCGATCTCAGGCGTGACACTCAATCTGGCCAAGGTCACCACCTCTTCTGACAACTTCACCCTGAACATCAGCAACGACACCTCCGGCATCACCACCGCCGCCAACAGCTTCGTGACGGCCTACAACACGCTGGCCAAGGCAGTGGCCGGGATGACTGCGCAGACGCCCTCCACCACCCTGGGCCAGGCCAACAACTCGGCTCCGCTGGCCAGCGAGTCGTCGGTGCAGACCATCATGAACCAGCTGCGCAATACCCTGTTCGCCACAGTGGACGGCGGCAATGGAATCAGCAGCCTGTCCGACATCGGCATCAGCTTCCAGAAGGATGGCACCCTCGCGCTGGACTCCACCAAGCTGGCCACGGCGGCTACCAACAATTTCGCCGGCATTGCCAATCTCTTCACTGGCACCGATCCGGATACGACCAACACTACGTCGTCCAAAAATGGTATCGTCACCAAGTTGCAGACCTTGATGACCAGTCTGTTGAGTGACAGCGGCATCATCGCCTCCAAGACGAATGGCCTGCAGGCCAGCCTGAAGATCAATCAGGATCGCCAGACCACGGTGCAGACCCGCCTGTCGAATCTGAAGGATGACTACACCAATCAGTTCAACCGCCTCAACGTCACGCTGGCCAGCATGCAGTCCACGCAAAGCTACCTGACCCAGCAATTGGCCAGTCTGGCCAAGAGCAGTTGAAGCGACACCGCGAACATAGGAGAACGTCATGTTCGGAAGCATGAAGCGCGGGGCCAATGCCTACGCCAACATCGGGGTGGAAACCGGCGTGATCGCCGCCAGCCCGCACAAGCTGATCACCATGCTCTTCGACGGTGCACTGGTGGCCATCGCCTTGGGCAAGAAGTCCATGGGCGAAGGCAATATCAAGGACAAGGGCGAATCCATCACCAAGGCCATCCTGATCATCGACAATGGACTGCGCGCCAGCCTGAACAAGCAAGTCGGCGGCGAACTGGCGCTGAATCTGGATTCGCTGTATGAATACATGAGCCGCCGCCTGTTCGAGGCCAATGCCACGAACAATCCGGCCATCCTCGACGAAATCCACGGTTTGCTCGACGACATCCGCTCCGCCTGGGAACAGATCGGACCGAATGCAGTGCAGTCTGCTGCCCCGCCGATGGCCATGACCCAGGATGTTTCTCTTTCCAGCTTTGCAAAGGCATGACTGACATGAACGGTGACGACGTCATCGCCCTCTATGAGTCGATCTCGCAATTGACCAACGAGATGCTGTCGGCCGCCCGTGCCGGCGACTGGGATCTGCTGGCAGCATTGGAAGCCCAGTGCGGCAAGCACATCGCCAGCCTGCGCGACAGCGAGGAAAACATCACCCTGCCTGAGCCGCTGCGCCATCGCAAGGTCGACATCATCAAGAAAATCCTGGAAGACGACCGCGACATCCGCAATCTCACCGAACCGGGACTGCGCAAGCTGTCGGCGCTGATCCAGAGCAACCAGACCGAACAGAAGCTCCTCAATACCTACGGCATGGGTAGTTGACCATGTTGCCGCGGGCCGATATCGCCAGCGCCGTCCAGCCCGTCAATCCTGTCGAAGCGGCCACGGCCGTCGTTTCGGTTGCTGATGCCCGGCAGGAAGCCTTCAGCCGCCTGGCCCAGATTGCGATCGGCCAGCAGATGTCGGGCCGCATCCTCTCCAACTTCAACGACGGTACCTTCCTGGTGCGCATCGCCAATACGGCGGCGCGCATGGTGCTGCCCAACAGCGCCCAGGTCGGCGACACCCTGACCCTGACGCTGGTCTCCAAGGATCCGCGTCCGACCTTCTCGGTCAATGAAGGCAGCATCCGTCCCGACGAGGAAAGTGCATCGGTCGCCTTGAGCACCGCCGGCCGCGCGATGCAGAAGGACCTCAAGTCGCTGCAGTTCGTCACCCGTGACGAAAGCGGTGCCGGACAGATCGCCCAGAACGAGGACATCGCCGATGCCCAGGCCAAGGGTGCGCGCCAGGGGCAGTCCGGCCCGCCCGCCAGCAGCACTACCACCCTCAGCAACGCCGGCCGTCTCATCGACACGCTGCTGCACGCGTCGCAACAAGGCGACGTCACCGATCACATCAATGCGGCCACACCCTTGCTGCCCAAGGCCGGCGTCCCTGTCGACCAGATGGCCTCGGCCCTGAAGGATGCCATTGCCCACAGCGGAGTCTTCTATGAATCGCACGTCGCTGCCTGGGCCGCCGGCCAGCGCCCGGCCGACGAACTGATGAAGGAACCGCAAGCCCAGGTCGCGGCGCGCCAGGGCGGCAACATCAACCTGCTCAGCGACAGCGACCCCGCCCAGAACCAGTTGGGGCAGATCATCAATCTCCAGCTCAATGCACTGGAACAGCAGCGTGTGGTCTGGCACGGCGAAGTCTGGCCGGGCCAGAAGATGGAATGGGAAATCAACCAGGAACATGGCCAGGACTCCCCGAAACAGGGTGCCACCGACGACGAAAACGCCCCCACCTGGCACAGCGTGGTGCGCTTCAACTTCGCCCACCTGGGCAGCGTCTCGGCTTCGATCCGCCTGATCGGCCAGCAGATCCACGTGCAGGTCAAGGCGGACAATGACGCTGCCACCGCAGCCCTGCGCGGCAACACCGGCCTGTTTGCCAATGCCATGGCGGCAGCCGGCACCTCTCTCGACTCCCTGATCGTCAAGCAAGCCGATGGAGAAACCTAATATTCCGCTGCAAAATGCCGTGGCCCTGGCCTACAACGCCAGCCAGGCAGCCCCCCAGGTAGTGGCCAAGGGCCGCGGCCTGGTGGCCGAAGCCATCATCGCGCGGGCGCGTGATGCCGGCGTCTACGTTCATGAATCGAAGGAACTGGTCTCGCTGCTGATGCAGGTCGAACTGGACCAGCAAATCCCCCCCGCCCTGTACCGCACTGTCGCCGAATTGCTGGCCTGGCTATATCGTATTGAAAATATGCAATTAAGCGGGTCAGTGATGTATGATACAGGGTCAAACTATTCCAATAATTCCTCTGGGGAAAGCGATCCTACTCGCTGAATTCCGACGTACACGACGCACAGATGGCTAACAACGACGAGATCGACGACGACAGCCCATACCGGGTTCATTCACGGCGGGAGATCATTGCCCTGCTGACCAGCATGATGGAGAAAAACCAGCTCCTGAGCCTGCTGATCAAGGGCGGATCCGAGTCCGTGATCACTTCCATTCTGGAAGTCGATGCCGATGACGACTCGCTCATCATCGACGCGGCTCCCAGCGCCATGCTCAACGAGAGCATCGTGGCCAGCAAGCGCATCGGCTTCGAAGCCTTGTACAACAGCATCCGCATCACCTTCAACGTGGACGGCGCACGGCAGGTGGAGTATCAGAGCCGCCCGGCGCTGAAGGTCGGCATTCCGGAAAGCCTGGTGCGCCTGCAGCGCCGTGAGTATTTCCGCATCCCGACTCCGATCGCCAAGCCTCTGCGCTGCACCTTCCGCATCACGCAAGCAGACGGCTCCTTCGTCACGGTGGTCACGCTGCTCAACAACATCAGCGCCGGCGGCGTCGGCATCACCGACGAGAAGAAGCTGCTGCCCACTACCCCGGGCGCCATGTATGAAGACTGCCAGCTCGAACTGGGAGATAACACCCTGGTCTCGGTCAAGCTGCAGGTGCGCGACTGCAAGGAGTTCAAGATGACCAACGGCAAGGTCGTCAATCGCTTCGGCTGCCAGTTCATCGACATCCCGCGCACCGTCCTGGCCGCCATCCAACGCTTCATCACCAAGCTGGAACGCGAACAGAACGCCAAGGCCTCGGGCATGATGTAATTCTACGCCGCTTCCCGGCGCGCCCATGAAAAAACACCCCAGCAACCGGAAACCGGTTCTGGGGTGTTTTTTCATGGAAGGACGAGCAACAATCCAGCCCGCCCCACAGCAGAAAACTTCACACCTGCATGGTCATGATGTCGCGGTAGGCCGAAACCAGCTTGTTGCGCACCTGGATGCTGGTCTGGAAGGAGATGCTGGCCTTCTGGGAAGCGATCATCACATCCGACAGATTCACGCTGTCATCCCCCATGGCAAAGGCCTGCGACATCTTGGCGGCTTTTGCCTGGGAATCATTGACCTGGTCAATCGCGCCCTTGAGCACGTCGGCGAAGTCCACGCGCTGCGCCGGCTTCTCCGCCGCGACGCCGCTCTGGACCGAGTCCACGCCACCCTGGGCGCGGGCTGCCGCAGCCTTCAGCTGGGCCACCATTGCCTCGATCTTGCTGGTATCAATCACACTGTCGATTGCCATCTGCCACCTCTTGAGTTCATTTTGCCGCTTGGCAAAAGCACAATACGCACCTTCGCCATCTACAGCAGCACCTTAACACTGCTGCATTGACAAATCGCACCAATAAGCGGGGAATTTGCCATTCTGTTCGGGCGATCAAATTCTTCCTGCCAACGGACAATCCACACTGAGCAAAAAACCTCACAAAGGTAGGCAGTGATCAAAGTCTTTATCAAGCTGGCAATCGAGGGAACGCCAGAGGGGAAATCATGGCGGTAGCAGCCGACGGCACGATGACCGGCGAACCCAACAATCCGGGCGAACTCGGCAATATTGAGGGTATGCCCCACGGGCAGGCCGCCCAAGGCGGCGTGATGGGCTACGCCCGTTCGCCGCAGGGCAAGCGCATTCTGCTCATCATTGCCGCCGCCGCCACGCTGGCGCTGATGGCGGGCATCTGGCTGTGGAGCCAGAAGGTCGAGTACCGCGTCCTGTTCGCCAATTTCAACGACCGCGATGGCGGAGCCATCGTGGCCTCGCTGCAGCAGATGAACGTGCCCTACAAGTATTCGGACGGCGGCACGGCCATCCTGGTCCCCGAGAACATGGTGCATGACGCTCGCCTGAAGCTGGCCTCGCAAGGCCTGCCCAAGGGCGGCAACGTCGGTTTCGAACTGATGGAAAACCAGAAGCTGGGCATTTCCCAGTTCCTGGAGCAGGTCAACTTCCAGCGCGCGCTGGAAGGCGAACTGGCACGCTCGGTACAATCGCTGGCTTCGGTGCAGACCGCCCGTGTTCACCTGGCCCTGCCCAAGGCCTCGGTGTTCGTCCGCGACCAGCAGAAGCCGACCGCCTCGGTGATCCTCAGCCTCTACCCAGGCCGCTTCCTGGACCAGCAGCAAGTCAGCGCCATCGTCCATCTGGTGGCCAGCAGCGTGCCTGAGCTCTCGCCCAAGGCCGTGACCATCGTCGACCAGAACGGCAATCTGCTCTCCGACACCACCAAGCAAGCCCAGACCAACACGCTCGACCCGACCCAGCTGAAGTATGTCCAGGACATGCAGCAGGACATCGTCAAGCGCGTCGAGTCCATCATCGCCCCCATCGTCGGCAACGGCAACGTCCGCGCCGAGGCCACGGCTGATGTCGATTTCTCCCGCAGCGAGCAGGCCTCCGAGGCCTACAAGCCCAACCAGACGCGCGACACCGCTGCCGTGCGCAGCAAGCAGAGCAGCGAGGCCAACAGCGCGACCTCGGGTACCTCGGGCATTCCGGGTGCATTGACCAACCAGCCCCCTGCCCCTGCCACCGCGCCGATCGTCAACCCGGCAGTGGCCAATGGTGCGGCCAACCAGAACGGTACGGCGGCCACGCCCAACGGCGCAGCACCGACCCCCGCGGCCAGCGGCAATTCGCGCAAGGACGAGACCATCAACTACGAGGTCGACAAGACCGTGCGCTACACCCAACAACCCATGGGTGGCGTGCGCCGCCTGACGGTGGCCGTGGTGGTGAACTACAAGCGTACCCTGGACAATACCGGCAAGATCGTGATGCGCCCGCTGACCGAGGCCGAGCGCAACCAGATCACCGACCTGGTCAAGGAAGCGATGGGTTACAACAAGGATCGCGGCGACTCGCTCAACGTGGTCAATACCCAGTTCAGCACCGACATGGAACCGGAAGTGCCGCTGTGGAAGCAGCCAGGCATGATCGAACTGGCCAAGGAAATCGGCAAATACGTGCTGGTGGCCGCGGTCCTGCTGTTCCTCTACTTCCGCGTGCTGCGCCCGATCGTCTGGAAGCTGTCGGGCCGCGAAGAGCGCGAGCGCCTGGCCAAGGAAAAGGCCGAGGCCGAGGCCGCCGCCGCTGCCGCAGCGGTTGCCGCCGGCTTCGATCCGGACGATCCGGACGCCATCGTCAACCTCTCCGGCGAGCCGGCAGTCGACGAACGTGCACAGTACAAGGCCAACCTGGAAACCGCCAAGCAGTGGGCCAAGAATGATCCGAAGCTGGTGGCAAGCATCATCAAGTCATGGGTGAACAATGAGTAACGACGGCGTTCAGAAAGGTGCCATCCTCATGCTCGCCTTGGGCGAGGATGAGGCCGCCGAAGTCATGAAATACCTGGGCCCGAAAGAGGTCCAGAAGTTGGGCGCGGCCATGTCGGCCCTGCGCAACGTCAGCTTCGAGGAAATCAACGAAGTGCTGGAAGCCTTCGTCGCCGAAACCGGCCAGGCCTCGTCGCTGGGGCTGGATTCGGATGAATACATCCGCAGCGTGCTGACCAAGGCGCTGGGCGACGACAAGGCCACTTCCCTGCTCAACCGCATCCTGGGCGGGCGCGATGCCTCCGGTATCGAAAGCCTCAAGTGGATGGACGCGCAGTCGGTGGCCGAGCTCATCCGCAACGAACACCCGCAGATCATCGCCACCATCCTGGTCCACCTGGAGCGCGACCATGCCTGCGGCATCATCAACAATTTCACGGAACGTTTGCGCAACGACGTCATCCTTCGTATTGCAACCCTGGACGGCGTGCAGCCGGCCGCGTTGCGCGAACTCAACGACGTGTTGACCAAGCTGCTGACCGGCAACGAAAGCCTCAAGAAACAACAGATGGGCGGTATCCGCACCGCGGCCGAGATCCTCAACTTCATGTCGGGCGAGAACGAGACCGCGGTGATGAACAACCTGCGTTCCTACGACGAGGACATGGCGCAGAAGATCATGGACGAAATGTTCGTCTTCGAGAACATCATCGACATCGACGGCCGCGGCATCCAGCTGCTGCTGCGCGAAGTCCAGTCCGAGTCGCTGATCGTGGCGCTGAAGGGTGCCTCGCAAGGCCTGCGCGACAAGATCTTCGCCAACATGTCGCAGCGTGCGGCCGAGATGATGAAGGAAGACCTGGAATCCAAGGGACCGGTGCGCCTGTCCGAAGTCGATGCGCAACAGAAGGCCATCCTGCAGATCGTGCGCCGCCTGGCCGACGAAGGCCAGATCGTGCTGGGTGCCAAGGGCGAGGACGCGTTCGTCTGATGCGTTTGAGGCAGATGCAGGGTGCCGTCGGCATGCCGGCCTGAGGAGTCAAAGAAGCCATGCGTGCAAAGATCATTCCCAAGGAAGAGATGACGCCCTACCAGCGATGGGAGCTGGCGTCCTTCAACGAAGAACCCGAACCGGAGCCGCAGCCCGAAATGCTGCCCGAGGAAGAAGAATTCCTCGAAGAGCCGCCACCGGTCCCGCAACTGACAGCCGAACAGCTTGATGCCATCCGCGAGGCCGCCCGCCAGGAAGGTTTTGCCGAGGGCCGCGAACACGGCCTGCAGGCTGGCCGCTCCGAAGGCTACGTCGCCGGGCTCCAGCAAGGCCAGCAGGAAGTCAACGAAATCATCCAGCACTTCCGCCAGATCGCAGTCAATTTCAGCACCGAAGTCTCACAGTGCAGTGAAAAGATGGCCCCCGAACTGCTGGACCTGGCGCTGGACCTGGCCAAATCCATGCTCAAGACGGCCCTGAACGTGCGTCCCGAACTGATTCTGCCGACCGTCAGCGCGGCCATCCACGCCTTGCCGGTGCTGCAGCTGCCGGCCAGCCTGACGCTGCATCCCGAAGATGCCGCCTTGGTGCGCAAACACCTGGGCGAGGAACTGGCCCAGCAAGGCTGGAAGATCGAGGAAGACGCCCATCTCGACCGCGGCGGCTGCCGTGTCGAAACCCGCACCAACCAGATCGATGCCACCACCCCGACGCGCTGGCAGCGCCTGGGCGAGTCGCTGTCCAAGCAGCTCGACTGGCTGGAATGATTCATCCGAAGTGATAGTTACCTGAACGGGAGACCCGCATGAACTCCCCGATGCCTTCCCATAGCAGCCTGTGGCAAGCCTACCTGCACAACTGTCGCAGCCTGGTCGCCATGGCCGAGCCTACCCGCACGGCCGGGCGCATCACGCGCGTAGCCGGCCTGGTGATGGAAGCGGTCGGACTGAAGCTTCCTGTGGGCAGCCCCTGCAACGTCCCGCTGCCCAACGGCACGATGATCGAAGCGGAAGTCGTCGGCTTCCAGGATGAACGTTTGTTCCTGATGCCGCAGAGCGATGTCGAAGGCATCGTCCCTGGCACCCGCGTCTATCCGGTCGAACCGGTGCGCCCTCCTCCGCGCACCGGCCCCATCAGCTTCACTCCGCGCCGCGTCGACGAGCACAGCCGTCGCCTGCCGGTCGGCGACGAGCTGCTGGGCCGCGTGCTCGACGGAGCCGGCCGCCCGCTCGACAATCTCGGCCCCCTGCATACCGAACGCTCGGCCCCGCTGGCCGTGCGTGCGGCCAACCCGCTGGGACGCGCGCCCATCCGCGACATTCTGGATACCGGCATTCGTGCGATCAACACCATGCTCACCGTCGGCCGTGGCCAGCGCATGGGCCTGTTCGCCGGTTCCGGCGTGGGCAAGAGCGTGCTGCTGGGCATGATGGCGCGCTATACCAGCGCCGATGTGATCGTGGTCGGACTGATCGGCGAACGCGGCCGCGAAGTGAAGGAATTCATCGAACAGATTCTGGGTGCCGAAGGGCTGGCGCGCTCGGTCGTGGTGGCGGCGCCCGCCGACACGCCGCCGCTGATGCGCCTGCAGGGCGCTGCGTACTGCACCTCCATTGCCGAGTATTTCCGCGATCAGGGCAAGGATGTGCTGCTGATCATGGATTCGCTGACCCGTTACGCCATGGCCCAGCGCGAAATCGCCCTGGCCATCGGCGAACCGCCTGCCACCAAGGGCTACCCGCCTTCCGTGTTCGCCAAGCTGCCGGCCCTGGTGGAACGCGCCGGCAATGGCGATGAAGGCGGCGGCTCCATCACCGCCTTCTACACCGTGCTGACCGAAGGCGACGACCAGCAGGACCCGATCGCCGACGCCGCCCGCGCCATCCTGGACGGCCACATCGTGCTGAACCGCCAGTTGGCCGAGGCTGGCCACTATCCTGCCATCGATATCGAACAATCCATCAGCCGTGCCATGCACAGCATCACGGATGCCGACCATCAGCGGCGTTCGCGGCATCTGAAGCAATTGTATTCACGTTTCCAGCGCAACCGCGACCTCATCAGCGTCGGCGCGTACGCCGCCGGCAGCGACCCCGTGCTGGATGAAGCTATTGCCTTGTTGCCAAGAATGGAGTCCTTTTTGCAGCAGGGCATCCATGAGCAGGCCGATGTATCAGAGAGCTTGAGGCAACTTACCGCTCTATTCGGGTGATTGAGCGCGCATCCTCAAAAATATAATCAGAGTGATCATGGCTACTCCCTCCGCACTTGATACGCTGATTGAATTGGCGACCAAAGAAACCGACGAAGCGACCAAACGCCTCGGCCGGGCTATTCGCGTGAGTGAAGAAGCACAACAGAAGCTGGGGATCCTGCAGCAATACCGCGACGATTACGCCGCGCGCTTCCAGGAAACCCTGACCAATGGCCTGACCGCGCTGGCGTATCGCAACTTCCAGCTGTTCCTGGAAAAGATCGACAATGCCATCGATGGCCAGGTCAACGTGGTGCAAAGCAGCCAGCAGCGCGTGGCCGAGGCCCGTACCGCATGGCAGGCCTGCGAGCGCAAGCGCATGTCCTACGACACACTGGCCACGCGGGCGCGCGACCAGGAAATGCGCAAGGAAAACAAGCGCGACCAGAAGTCCATGGACGAGCATGCCGCCCGCATCAGCTTCTACAAGCGCTGACCGCTGAAGCAGCCAGCCAGGCAAGACCGAACCGAACGCGCGCAAGTACAGAATCGCAACCAGCATCCAGAGCAGCAGACCGCATTTACCGACAGGCCACCATCATGAACACTTCCCTGCCGCTGTTGAACGTGATCACCGGCTCCCAGGCCGCCACGGGTTCGCGCTCGGGCAATCCTGCCGACAGCTTCTCGGCCGATGTGCCTTTCAACCAGGTCCTCAACAGCCAGGTCAGCACGCGCGTACAGGACAACCAGGCGCAGGCGCGCCAGGCCCAGCAGAATGCCGACACCCAGGCGGCCAATGCCCAGGCTGCCGCCAAGCAGGCCGCTGCCAATCAGCAATCCCAGACTGCCGCCAACAATGCCAGCAAGAGCGCCGCCAACGATGGCAGCGACCAGAGCAGCCAGGTCAGCGACAAGGATGAAGACGAGGACAGCAGCGACACCGCCACCCAGGCCTCGGCTGAATTGCTGGCTCTGGTCGCCAACATCGCCCAGAACGCCGTCAAGCCGGCCGCCGATGGCAAGGCCAAGGGTGACGGCAGCGCAGCCGACCTGCTGGCCCAGGGCAAGCGCGGCAGCGGCAAGCTGTCCCTGAGCGACCAGCAGCAAGCCCTGGCGGACGACAAGCAAGGCAAGGTCGACCCGGCCGCCCTGCAGGATGCCCTGGCCGCCGCCAAGGGCAAGCAGGATGCCGCCGCCAGCGAACTGGCCCGCAAGAGCAATGCCGAGGCCAACCCGGCTCCGCAGGCGAGCAATACGAAGGACGCCAAGCCCGCCATCGACCTGGGTGCTGCCGCCAAGGCCGAACCCAAGGACGATGCCAGCGCCCTCACCGCCCGCGCCCAACTGAACAAGGCCACGCCCGAGCTCGCCGCTCCGGCCGCCAAGCAGGATGCTGCCTCGGCCGCGCCGACCCCGGTGGTGCTGCCAGCCATGCAGCAAGCCGCTGTCGCCAGCCAGCCGCAGGCCGTGTTCACCCCGGCCTACAGCGACAAGATCCAGTCCAACGTCGGCAGTGCCGGCTGGAATCAGGCCCTGGGCACCAAGATCACCTGGATGGCCACGGCGGGCATGCAAAGCGCCTCGCTAAGCCTGAATCCGCCCGACCTCGGCCCGATGCAGGTGGTGCTGAACGTGCACAACCAGCAAGCCGACGCTACCTTCATCACCGCCCAGCCCGAAGTGAAGCAGGCGCTGGAAGCGGCCATGCCCAAGCTGCGTGAAATGATGGACCAGGCCGGCATCCAGCTCGGACAGGCCAATGTCCAGACCGGCATGCCCAATCAGCAGCAAGGTGCCGACAACGGTCAGCAGCAGGCGCGCAGTGGTTCTTCCGGCAGCTTCGGCAAGGAGCAGGAGGCCGATGTGGCCGTCAACGGCACGGCCACCGCGACGGCGACCACCAGCGGACTCGGCCTGGTCGACACCTTCGCATAAGCGGCGGGCCCCGGAAACCTTAAAAATCAAGCAATTTTCGTCTGTGCAAGACTCAACAATGTGATTTGCCTGCCGATAAGCAGATAACGTCACATACCGCGCTGACGAACTGAAAGGAACAGTAGATGGCAACAAAAGGAAAAGCCCCGGCCAAGGGAGCTGAAGCAGATGCAGCACCGGCAAAATCCAGCAAGAAGATGCTGTTCATCATCGTGGGCGCAGTGCTGGTGCTGGTCATCGGCGGTGCTGCAGCGTTCTTCATGATGGGTGGCAAGGGCAAGAAGGGTGATGATCACGCTGAAGAGAAGGTTGAAGCCAAGGCACCGACCTTCGTGGTGATCGAACCCTTCGTGGTGAACCTGCAGCAGGAAACCGGCGACCAGTACCTGCAAGTGGCAATGACCCTGCAAGTGCCGGACGGCCAGACCGCTGAAGCCCTCAAACTGTACATGCCGCAAGTACGCAGCCGCCTGCTGATGGTGCTGTCCAGCAAGAAGGCCTCGGAGCTGCTCACCAGCGAAGGCAAGCGCCGCCTGACCGACGAGATCATCGACCAACTGGGCGAACCGTTCTCGGGCAAGGGCAAGGGACCGCAGATCACCGACGTGTTCTACACCTCGTTCGTGATCCAACAGCAGTAACACCGTATCGAAGTCAGAGATCGTCGACCATGGCCGAGCATTTTCTATCACAGGAAGAAGTCGATGCCCTTTTGAAGGGCGTGACGGGAGATGAAGACGAAGAAAAAATCGTCGAAGAAGCTCCTGGTACGGTACGTACCTACAACCTGGCCACGCAGGAACGCATCGTGCGCGGGCGCATGCCCACGCTGGAAATCATCAACGAGCGTTTCGCGCGTCTGTTCCGCATCGGCTTGTTCAACTTCATTCACCGTACCGCCGAAATCTCGGTCGGTCCGGTGAAGGTGTCCAAGTACAGTGAATTCATCCGCAACCTGGTGGTGCCAACCAACCTGAACCTGGTGCACATCAAGCCCTTCCGTGGCATCGGGCTGGTGGTGTTCGACCCGCAGTTCGTGTTCATGCTGGTGGACAACATGTTCGGCGGCGATGGCCGCTTCCACACCCGCATCGAAGGCCGCGAATTCACGCCCACCGAGCAGCGCATCATCATGCGCGTGCTGGAGATCACCTTCGAGACCTACGCCAAGTCGTGGGAACCGATCTATCCGATCGAATTCGAGTTCATTCGCTCGGAAATGAATACGCAGTTCGCCAACATCGCCACGCCCAACGAAGTGGTGGTCTCGACCACCTTCACCGTCGAGCTGGGACCGGTGTCGGGCGAGATTCACATCTGCACGCCCTATTCGATGATCGAACCGGTGCGTGACCGCCTCACCAGCAGCATGCAAGGCGAGGCGCTGGAAGTGGACAAGCGCTGGATCCGCCTGATGAAGCAGCAGATCCAGACGGCCGAGGTCGAACTGATCGTCAATTTCGGCACCGCCCGTGTCAATTTCACCGATCTGCTGCACATGCAGGTCGGCGACGTCATTCCGCTGCAGACCAATACGACCGTCGAGGCACAGGTTGACGGCGTACCGGTGATGGAATGCAGCTACGGCCAGTCCAATGGCCAATACGCCTTGCGCGTTGAAAAACTGCTGTCCATCACCCATCAAGAAACACCGGAAAGCTTTCAAGGAGATTAGTAATGGCTGATGAGAACGTAGCAGGCGCAGGCGCAGCGGAAGACGATCCGTGGGGCGCGGCCATGGCCGAGCAAACCGAGGCTGAAGAGGCGCAGAAAAAAGGCGAGATGGAAGACGAGAAAGGCATCACCGCAGCCCCTGCGATGGCCACCGTCTTCAAGGACCTGAGCGCCGCCGATATCAAGACCAACACTCCCAACGATATCGACTTCATCCTCGACATCCCGGTGCAGCTGACCGTGGAACTGGGCCGCACCAAGATCGCCATCAAGAACCTGCTGCAACTGGCGCAAGGCTCGGTGGTGGAACTGGACGGCATGGCCGGTGAACCGATGGACGTGCTGGTCAACGGCTGCCTGATCGCCCAAGGCGAAGTGGTGGTGGTCAATGACAAGTTCGGTATCCGCCTGACCGACATCATCACGCCGGCAGAACGCATCCGCAAGCTCAACCGCTGAGCGGGATGGCTTGAGTTTGATGACACGTTTTTACGCAGCATCGATGTGGCAGGGCCTGCGCCGGATCCGTCCGGCGCCGATGTCGGCCCTGGTCTTCCTGGGGGGCAGCCTGGTGGCTGCCGCCCACGCCTGGGCCGACAATGCCCCCGCCGGCAGCGCCACTGCCGCTGCGGCGGCACCTGCAACAGCGCCGGCCGCTCCGGCTGCAGCCGCGCCAGTGGCTGTCGGCGCTTCCCTTCCCTCTTCCTCCGGCAGTGTGTTCACCATGCTCTTCGGACTGGTGGCGGTGCTGGCCGTCATGGCTGCCGTCGCCTGGCTGTTCAAGCGCATGGGCCTGGCCAACAGCCTGGGCGGCAATGCCGTGGCCAAGGTGGTCGGGGGCGTGTCGGTCGGCACGCGCGAACGGGTGATGGTGGTCGAAGTGGGCGACCAGTGGATCGTGGTCGGCGTCGCTCCCGGGCGGGTCAATGCCCTGGCCACCCTGCCGCGCCAGGAAGGCGTCGCCGCCCAACCCGCCAGCGCCGGACCGGCCTTCGCCAGCTGGCTCAAGCACACCATGGACAAACGAAATGGCGGTGCCGGCAACGGCGACCGTCCGGGTAATGATGGCAGCACATCCTAAGCCGCAAGGCCTTCTCTCTTTCCTGCTCCGCCGGAGCGGCGCGCTGCTGCGCAGCCGCTACTGGTGGATGGCGCTGCTGTGCCTGCCGCTGGCCGCTTCGGCCCAGCAAGGCCTGCCCGCGCTCAACAGCATGCCCGCCCCGGGCGGCGGTACGAATTATTCGCTGCCGATCCAGACCATGCTGTTCCTCACCTCGCTGTCGTTCATACCGGCGGCGTTGCTGATGATGACCTGTTTCACCCGCATCGTGATCGTGCTGTCGCTGCTGCGCCAGGCGCTGGGCACGCAGTCCACGCCGCCCACTCAGGTGCTGGTCGGCCTGTCGCTGTTTTTGACCTTCTTCGTCATGAGTCCGGTGTTCGACCGCATCTATACCGAGGCCTATCAGCCCTTCGCGGAAAACAAGATCCAGATGATGGAAGCCCTGGACAAGGGAGCCGCGCCGCTCAAGGAATTCATGCTCAAGCAGACCCGCCAGTCCGACCTGGCGCTGTATGTGAAGCTGTCGCGCGGTCCGGCCCTGCAAGGTCCGGAGGATGTGCCGCTGCGCCTGCTGGTCCCGGCCTTCGTCACCAGTGAACTGAAGACTTCTTTCCAGATCGGCTTCGCCATCTTCATCCCCTTCCTGATCATCGACATGGTGGTGGCCAGTATCCTGATGTCGATGGGCATGATGATGATGTCTCCGGCCATCGTCTCGCTGCCCTTCAAGCTGATGCTGTTCGTGCTGGTGGATGGCTGGCAGCTGCTGATCGGCTCCCTGGCCCAGAGTTTCTACTAGCCCAAGGCAAGGATACGTATGACACCCGAAAGCGTCATGACCATGGGCCGCCAGGCCATGGAAGTCACTCTCCTGATCGCCGCCCCGATGCTGATCACGGCCCTGCTCATCGGGCTGCTGGTGAGCATCTTCCAGGCCGCGACCCAGATCAACGAACAGACCCTGGCCTTCATTCCCAAGCTGGTGGGCGTGTTCCTGGCACTGATCATCGCCGGCCCGTGGATGCTGACCATCATCCTCGACTACATGCACACCATGTTCAGCGGGATTCCCGCCATGGTCCAGTAAGCCGGTCCGCCGGGCAGGCCCGGCGGCTCCTGATCCATGCTCACCTTCACCAGCCAGCAACTCTACGCCTGGGTCGCCATGTTCATCTGGCCGACCACGCGCATCCTCGGGCTGCTGTCCATCGCCCCGCCCTTCGGCAGCGCCAGCGTGCCCATGCTGGTCAAGATCCTGCTGGGCATCGTCATCGGCGCGGTGCTGGCACCGGATGTGCCGATTCCGCCGGCCATCGATCCGATGTCGATGACCGGGCTGCTGATCCTGCTGCAGCAATTGCTGATCGGCCTGTCCATGGGCTTTGCCATGCGCGTGGTGTTCGCCGCCGTGGAAGCGGCGGGCGAACTGACCAGCTCGACCATGGGCCTGTCCTTCGCGGCCTTCTTCGATCCCCAGACACAGGGCCGTACGGCCGTCATCAGCCAGGTGTTCTCGCTGCTGGCCACCATGGTGTTCATCAACCTGAACGGCCACCTGCTGCTGTTGCAGGTGATGGCAGAGAGCTTCCACACCCTGCCCATCACGGGCGTGCCGATCACCACCGAGGGCTTCCATCAGCTCGGCCTGTGGGGGGCCAAGGTCTTCAGCATGGGACTGCAATTGTCGCTGCCGCTGCTGATCGCACTGCTCATCACCAACTTCGCCCTGGGCATCCTCACCCGCGCCGCGCCGCAGCTCAATCTCTTCGGGATCGGTTTTTCGATTACCATGCTGGCGGGATTCATCCTGATCGCCTTCGCCCTGCCCTATATGCTCACCCCGCTGCAGCGCTTCCTGTCCGATGGCGTCGAGATGGTCCGCCTGCTGGGCAGCGTGCCGCCGGTCAATGCGCTGCCCAAACCGTAAGCGGCAAGCTTTGCTTGCACAACATTTACGTCTGCTGACACACGCACGGCAGCGACGGCCTCACAATGACGCCTTTGCCTGCGGCACCGCTGTGCATCCGGCCGCCCCTGTGGCCGCCCCTCATTTTCTCGCATGAATATCGCCTACTTCCGCCGCCCCAAGATCCTGCTCCTGAGTCTCGCCGTCCTGCTGGCAGGGGGCTACCTCGTGCATCGCGCACTCACGCCGCCAGCGCCGCCCAGCTACCTGACCGCCACCGCGTCCGTAGCCGATATCCAGGACGTGGTCCTGGCCAGCGGCACCGTCAAGGCCTACAAGCAGGTCAGCGTGGGCGCGCAGGTGTCGGGCCAGATCAAATCGCTCAAGGTGGCGCTGGGCGAGCGCGTCAAGAAGGGCCAACTGGTGGCCGAGATCGATTCCCTGACCCAGGCCAATGCCCTGGCCAGCGCCGAATATTCGCTGCAGAACCTGCAGGCCCAGCTGCGCGCCAAGGAAGCCACGCTGAAACAGGCGCAACTGGCCTATGCGCGCCAGCAGATGATGCTGGCCGGCGACGCCAGCTCGCGCGAGAACTTCGAGACGGCCGAAGCCACCCTCAACTCCACCCGTGCCGACATCGCCGCCCTGCAGGCGCAGATCAAGGACGGTGCCATCAAGGTTGACACCGCCCGCCTGAACCTGGGCTACACCCGCATCACCGCTCCCATCGATGGCGAAGTGGTCGCCATCGTGGCTCAGGAAGGCCAGACCGTGAACGCCAACCAGTCCACCCCGACCATCATCAAGGTGGCACGCATGGATACGGTCACCGTCAAGGCGCAGATCTCGGAAGCCGACGTGGTACGCGTCAAGCCCGGCCTGCCGGTGTACTTCACCATCCTCGGCGACCCCGAGCATCGCTACCGCACCACCCTGCGCGCCATCGAACCGGCACCGGACTCGATCCTGCAGGATGACACCACCACCAGCACCACCAGCACTACCACCAGCAGTTCCAGCTCGACGGCGATCTACTACAACGGCCTGCTGGACCTGCCCAATCCCGATGGCAAGCTGCGCATCTCGATGACCACCCAGGTCAACATCGTGCTCTCCGAGGCCAAGGACGCGCTGGTGGTGCCCTCCACGGCGCTGGGTGCGAAGGATGCCCAGGGCCGCTACACCGTGCGCGTACTGGATGCGCAAGGCCAGGCCCAGGAGCGCCAGGTGCGCACCGGCATCAATACCAATGCCCAGGTGCAGATCATCGAAGGACTGAAGGCCGGCGAGCGCGTCGTCACCGGCACCGCCGTTCCGGGCACGGCGGACAGCAGCAGCGAACATCGCGGTCCGCCGCCGCGCATGTAAGGTGGCCATGACGACGCCATTGCTGCAACTGCGCGCACTGCGCCGCGACTTCCCGGCCGGGGATGACAGCATCACCGTGCTCAACGACGTCAACCTCGACATCGCCGCCGGCGAAATGGTCGCCATCGTCGGGGCCTCCGGTTCGGGCAAGTCGACGCTGATGAACATCCTTGGCTGCCTCGACAAGCCCAGCGCCGGCAGCTACCTGGTCGCCGGACGCGAGACCGGCAAGCTGGCCCCGGACGAACTGGCACAGCTGCGGCGCGAGCATTTCGGTTTCATCTTCCAGCGCTATCACCTGCTGTCGGACCTGGACGCCACCGCCAACGTGGAAGTGCCCGCCGTCTATGCCGGCCAGGAACCGGCGCAGCGTCGCCAGCGCGCCGCCCAGTTGCTGGCGCGCCTCGGTCTGGCCGACCGTGGCCACCACAAGCCCGGCCAGCTCTCGGGCGGGCAGCAGCAGCGTGTCTCGATTGCGCGCGCGCTGATGAACGGCGGCGACGTGATCCTGGCCGACGAACCCACCGGCGCGCTGGACAGCCACAGCGGCCACGAGGTGATGAACATCCTCAAGGAATTGCACGCCGAAGGCCACACCATCATCATCGTCACCCACGACATGCAGGTGGCCAGCAATGCCCAGCGCATCATCGAGATCAAGGATGGCCTGATCATCGCGGATCGCCGCAACAACGCTCCCGAAGCGGCAGCGGTGAGCGGCATCATCAAGCAGGAGCGCCAGCAACACCGGCAAGCCAGCGCCTGGCGCGCCGCGCTGGACCGCTTCAAGGAAGCGCTGCGCATGTCGCTGCTGGCGATGAACGCACATCGCCTGCGCAGCTTCCTGACCATGCTGGGGATCATCATCGGCATTGCCTCGGTGGTCTCGGTGGTCGCCCTGGGCAGTGGCTCGCGCGAACAGATCCTGTCCGACATCAGCTCCATGGGCACCAATACCATCGACATCTTCCCCGGCACTGATTTCGGCGACATGAAGTCCGCCGCCATCCGCACCCTCACGCCAGCCGATGCCGCCGCCCTGGCTGAACAGAATTACGTGGACAGCGTCACGCCCAGCGTGTCCACAGCCTCCTCGGCGCGCTACGGCAACATCTCGGTCACGGCCACCATCAATGGCGTAGGTGAACAGTATTTCCGCGTGCGCGGACTGAAGATGGCACAGGGCATGAGCTTCGACAACGACAGCATCCGCCGCCAGGCGCAGGAAGTGGTGATCGATGCCAATACCTACAAGAAGCTCTTTCCCAACGGCGGCAATGCGCTGGGTGAAGTGATCTTCCTCGGCAGCGTGCCGTGCCGGGTGATCGGCGTGACGCAGAAGCGCGAGAACGGTTTCGGCAACAACAGCTCGCTCAATGTCTGGGTGCCCTATACCACCGCCATGACGCGCGTGATCGGCCAGCGCTACCTGAGCGGCATCACGGTGCGGGTCAGCGACAAGGTCCCCGGCGCGGCAGCGGAGCAAGGCATCACCCAGCTGATGACGCTGCGCCATCGCACCAAGGACTTCTACATCTTCAACACCGACAGCATCCGCCAGACCATCGAAAAGGCCACGGCCACGCTGACCCTGCTGGTGTCGATGATTGCGCTGATCTCGCTGGTGGTCGGGGGCATCGGCGTGATGAACATCATGCTGGTCTCGGTCACCGAGCGTACCCGCGAGATCGGGGTGCGCATGGCCGTAGGCGCGCGCCAGGGCGACATCATGCAGCAGTTCCTGATCGAAGCGGTACTGGTCTGCCTGGCCGGTGGCCTGCTGGGCGTGCTGCTGGCGCTGTCCTTCGGGGCGGTGTTTGCGCACTTCGTCAGCAGCTTCCACCTGATCTATTCCACTGCCTCCATCGTCAGTGCCTTCGCCTGCTCTACCCTGATCGGCGTGGTGTTCGGCTTCCTGCCGGCGCGCAATGCTGCGCGCCTCAATCCGGTGGATGCCCTCGCCCGCGAATGAAATTGCCCGTCATGTCCAAGTTCCTGTCCTTCCCTCCTCCTTCCCGCCTCGCGCTGCTGTTGGCGCTGGCCCTGCTGGGCGGCTGCAGTTCGCTGGTGCGCACGCCCTACACCGCACCAGTGACCCAGACCCCGCCCGCCTGGCAACAGCGCGACCCGGCCGCTGCCGTCAACGCCAGCCGCTGGTGGCAAGGCTTCGGCGATGAGACCCTCAGCGCCCTGATCGATGAGGCCCTGCGCAAGAACAACAACCTGGCGCTGGCAACCATCAAGGTCCGGCGCGCCCAGTTGCAGGCCGGGATCGCCAATGATGCCTTCGTCCCGGCGCTCAGCGGACAAGTGGGCAGCACCGCCAGCAAGGCGCTCGATGGCAATCGCCAGACCGCCCGCAGCAGCCAGAACTCGCTGAGCCTGTCCTATGAAGTCGACCTGTGGGGCCGCTTGGGGGCCAACTACGACGTGGCCCGCTGGGAAGCCCTGGCCACCGAGCAAGACCGCGCGGCCACGGCGCTCTCGCTGGTCGGCACCACCGCCAACCTGTACTGGACCGGTGCCTACCTGAACCAGCGGCTGCGCACTGCCGAGCAGAGCATCGCCTATGCGCAGAAGACCCTGGACCTGATCAATACCCAGTATCGCGCAGGGGCGGTGTCGTCAGTGGATGTGCTGACCGCACAGCAGAACCTGCTGAGCCAGCAAGCCAGCTATACCGAACTGGTGCAGCAGCAGGTGGAAAATGACAATGCCCTGGCCATCCTGTTCGACAGTCCACCCGGCCAGCGCCGCAGCCTGCCACCGGCGCTGCCGGAGCAGCCCCTGCCGGTGCTGGAGGCGGGACTGCCGGCCGAGCTGCTGGCGCGGCGTCCGGATCTGCGGGCGGCCGAGTTGCGATTGCGCGAGTCGCTGGCCAACGTCGACCTGACGCGCGCCAGCTTCTATCCGAAGCTGAGCCTCACCGGGTCGCTGGGGACCAGCAGCGACGCCTTGCTGCGCCTGGTGCAGAATCCGGTGGCCTCGCTGGCGGCGCAGTTGAGCCTGCCGTTTTTGCAGCAGACCCAGATGAAGCTGCAGATCAAGGTCTCGCAGGCCGACTATGAGAGCGCCGTCACCCAGTTCCGCCAGACTCTGTACGCCGCCTTCAGCGACGTCGAGAACGCCCTTTCGGCGCGCACGCAATATGCCCGGCAGCAGGCGCTGCTGGCGCGCAACGTCGAGGTGGCACGGGCAGCCGAACAGCTCTACGAACTGCGTTACCGGGCCGGCTCGGTGACCTTGCAATCCTGGCTGGATCAGCAGGACAAACGCCGCAGTGCCGAGAATACGCTGGCGCAGGTCCGCCTGAACCAGCTGAAAAACCAGATGACGCTGTACCAGGCCCTGGGCGGCGATGCCCGTGCGACTCCGCCGCAATGAGCGGCGGCGGTTTGTGTCCGCAGCAAATGAAAAGGCGAACCCGCGGGTTCGCCTTTTTTGCATTTTCCTTCACGGCGATCGGCCTGGAACGCCGTCGCTGTGAAAGTTAATTCATTATTTCAGGTAATTCAGCAAAGTCAGGCCACTGGTGGTGACGAACACCTTCTGCGCCGCCGACAGATAGGTCTGCTTGAGCGTCAGGTCGCTGATCAGCTCGCTGGTATCGGACAGGTTGCGGCCCAGCAGGTTGTTGATGGTCTGGGTATAGTTTTCCTTGTTGACTTCACCGGCGGCGTCGAGGTTGTCCAGCTCGTTCTGGCGCGCGCCGATGGATGCCTTGACGGTGGACACGCTGCTGGAGATCGAGTCGATCTGGGTATTGAACTGCGCCAGGTTGCGTGCCAGTGCCGCCTGGCTGCCGACCACCGGGGTACGTGCCGCATTGGCCGCATCCGACTGCAGCTTGAGCGCGGCGGTCGAGGTGAACTGCGCCTGGTAGCCCGGATCGTCCGGCTTCATGGCATCCAGGGTAGCCTGGGCCGCCTTGTAGGCGGCGATCGGGGTCTGGCCGCTGCCGGCGGGATAGACGTAGTTGTTGGCGGCCGTGTCATCGGCCTTGTTGGCGGCTTCGGTCACCGGCACCGACAAGACGTTGATCAGGTTGGTCATGGTCTTGAAGATGTCCTGGCCATTGCCCTGGAACACCGTCTGGCCCGAGGCGCTGATATCCATCTGGCGGGTCGAGTCCACCTGCAGCGTCATGGCACCCTGGTCGCCGTTGTAGACCACGCCGCCGGTACCGTCCAGCGTGAAGGGTTGCGTCGTGCTCTTGAAGCCGGCAAAGATGTAGTTGCCCTGTCCGTCCTGGGCATTGGCATAGCCCAGCACTTCGTTGAGGTTGCCCTTGATCTCGGACGCCATGTTGATGCGCTCGGCGTTCGAATAGGAGGCATTGCCGGCCGTGATGACGTTGGACTTCAGCTTCGTCAGCATGTTGGTCAGGCTGTCCAGGGTCCCCTGCACGGTCGACAGCGCGCTGTTGGCGTTCTGGCGATTGGTCTTGTACTGGTCGTTGAGGGCCGAGGTCTGGGTCATGTCCAAGGCGCGGGCGGCGGCCACCGGGTCATCCGACGGCAGCAACACCTTCTGCTGCGCCGTCACCTGCTGCGTCAGCTTCAGGATCTGGCTCTGCATGCTGGTCAGGTCATTGTTGCTCGACTGATAGAGCATCTGGGTGCTAATACGCATGGTCGTCTTCCTTTAACTGATTAACCGCCCAGGGTGAGCAGGACATTGATCATGTCGCTGGCGGCCTGGATGATCTTGGCCGCGGCCTGGTACTGCTGCTGGTTCTTGATCATCTGCGCCAGTTCCTCGTCCTGGTTGACCCCGGACTCGGACTGCTGCTGGGCCTGGATCGCCGTCAGGCGCGTCTTCTCGGCCGTGTTGGTGACGTTGATCTCGTTAGTCTTGTTGCCGATGGTGGCCACCAGCTGCGAGTAGGAACCCTGGAAGCTGGTGCCATTGATGGTGTTGGCCGTCTGCAGGTTGGCCATGGCCAGCGCGTTGCGGTTGTCCGACGCGGCGCTGGTGTTGGCGGCAATGGTGAACTGGTCGCCATTGGACGGCTGGCCCGAAATCTTGAACTTGACGCCGCTGATCTCGTAGGTGTCGCCAGCGGTATAGGCCAGGCTGGTGGCACCGCCCGCGATGGCGGTGGTGGTGCCATCCTGGTGGGTGATGGTGCCGCCACCGGCAGGCACGGCCGGCGAAATGGTGAACGCCGGCGGCGTGGCCGCGGTGTTGTAGGTCAGCGTGGTCGGCTTGGTCAGTGGCGTGGTGGTGGTCAGGTAAGCCGCCGTGACCGAACCGGTGTCGATCGTCGCCGTGCCCTTGTTGGCCGCCACCGGCGCGAAGTTGAACTGGTCGCCGGCCGATGGTGTGCCTGTCAGCGAGTAAGTCACGCCACCGCTGCTGATGGTCATGCCCGGCGTGTAGTTGAATGCCGTGCCGGCTGCCACCGAACCGGTGGTGCCGTCCGGATTGGTATACGTCACCGCAGGTGCCGGCGTTGCTCCGGTCCAGGCCGCCGTCAACTGCACCTGGGTGCCGCTCAGCGAAGCCGTGAAGGCGACCGAGGAACCCTGCGTGAAGGTGGTCGGATCCAGCGAGGTGTTGGAGATGATCGCATTGCCGGTATTGGTGCCCGGCGTGCTGGCATTGACGTTGTTGGTGGCGTTGATCGCGGTGGTGATCGGCGCGGCCGTGGCCAGCAACTGGGTATTGTTGAGCGCCAGCGAGAAGGCCGCTGCGCCATTGGCGGTCGGCTGGATCTTGTAGGTGTTGCCGCTGGCCATGGTCGGCGCACCACCCGGGGTCGCACCGTTGGAGTAGGTCACGCCATCGAGCGTGACCGGGAAATCACCCGCGACCTTGACGGTCTTGGTGTTGTCCGACAGTCGAGTGAAGGTGTAGTTGGTGCCGTCATAGCTCAGCGTGTAGTCGCTGGTGCTCAGGGCCGAGGGATCGCTGATGGTCGACGTCAGGTCGGTGGTCCCGGTATTGCCGGGGAAACCGATCAGGTTGGGCGAGCTGACGTTGAACATGGCCGTGCCGGCATTGCCGTTCTGGTCCAGGCCCAGCTTCTGCTGCTGGTTGAAGGCCGTGCCCATGGCGATGGCAATGCGCCCCAAAGCGTTCTGGGTCGGATCCAGCGTTTCCGTGCGGTACTTGAGCAGACCGCCCAGGCTGCCGCCGTCATAGAAGAAGCTGTCGGGGATCGTGACCGTACCACCACCCGATGTGACCTGGCCAATCTGCAGACGCGAGACGTCGGTCGGCGAATTGGTCACCACCATCTGGGTGACCTGGTCGCCCGTCACCAGCGCCTGGCCGGTACCGATGAACACGCTCACCGCGCCGGTATCCTGCGGCACGGTGGTGATCTTGACGTACTTGTTCAGCTCGGACACCAGCTGGTCGCGCTGGTCCAGCAGATCGTTGGGCGGCTGGCCGCCACCGGTGCCGTTGGCATTGACGATCGCCTGGTTCAGCTTGGCGATCTGCTGGGCATAGGAATTGATGCTGGTCACCGTGGAGGTGATCTGGCTGTTGACGCTGGCGCTGCTCTGGGCCAGCTGGTCATTGATGCTGGAGACGCGCGCCACCAGCGTCGACGCCTGCGACAGCACCGACTGGCGCGAAGCCTGGGTATTCGGGTTGGAGGCCAGGTTCTGGACTGCCGCAAAGAAATCCTGCAGCGCGGGCGACAGGCCGGCCTTGGTGTCGGCCACCATGTTGTTGATCTGCGAGATCTGGGAGTAGTACGAATCCAGCGAACTGGCCGAACTCTGCGAGGCCAGCGCCTGCTTGGTCAGGAAGTCGTTGTAGATGCGCTTGATCTCGGTGACCTGGGTGCCCTGCCCGACAAAACCGTAACCGTAGTTGATGCCGCCGGCCGAGCTTTGCACGACTTCCTGACGGTTGTAGCCGGGAGTGGTGGCGTTGGAGATGTTGTGGCTGGTGGTGGCCTGCGCCGCCATGGCCGCCTGCAACGCGCTTTGCCCGATACTGAAGATGTTAGTTGCCATGCTAGGTTGTCGTCCCTGAAAGCTTTTAGCGGAATAACCAAGTCAACGGCAGGATTGACCAAAACTTTAGAGGCTGCGGGCCAAATTTGTTTCCGGCCGGAACCGATGAGCTTGCCGCCCGGACACGCCCTGCGGCGCTGAAAAATCAGGCCGAGAGCGACTGGCGGATGATGCGCGAAAGCTTCTCCGCATAATGCGGATCGGTCGCATAGCCGGCGCGCTGCAGCCCATAGGCGAAGCCGTGGGCATCCTGGGCGCTGGCCAGTACCTTCTCGTAGCGCGGATTGCTGCGCAGCAAGTTGGCGTAATCCTTGAAGGCATCCGCATAGGAATCATAGGCGCGGAATTTCTCCACGCGCTTCTGCGGTTTGCCGTTGATGTATTCGATGGTGGTGGCTTCGACCACCTTGCCGGTCCAGTTGCCGGTGGCCTTGATGCCGAACAGGTTGTGCGCCGAGCGGCCATCGCGCGTGACGATTTCCTTCTTGCCCCAGCCGGTTTCCAGCGCGGCCTGCGCCAGCATGAACTTGGCCGGAATGCCGGTCATCTTGCTGGCCATTTCGGCGTCGGCCTGCAGGCGGTTCTGGAAGGCTTCGACGTGGGCCGGCTTGTTGGAATTGCGGCGCTGCTTGTTGCGGCCATCCTGGTCCGTACTCTCCGCCGCCTGCTGGCTGGCGAAGCTCTGGATGAACTTGGCGCGGTCGGCATCGCTCATGTCCTTGACCAGCGGAATGCCCATCGGCAGGCCCTCCTCGCCCGGCAAGGGACTGCCTTCCAGGTCCTGCGCGTCCGGCAGTTTCTTGGGCAGCGAGGCCGAGAGCTGGCGCGTCAGCACGTCAGCCAGGCCCACGCCGCGCTGGGCCAGGCTCTGGCTCAGTTGCTGGTCCAGCATGGAGGTAAACATCTTGGTCTGTTCGTTGTCGAACGGGCCGTTCTGCGGGGTGGCATCCCGCATGCTCTTCATCACCATGTTCAGGAACAGCGCCTCGAATTGCTTGGCTGCGCCCTTGACGGACTCCGGCGTGTTCTGCTTGGCAGCCTCACGCAGGCCGTTCAGCCCATTCGCATCGACGGCAAGTCCCTCGGTCGGATTGGATGGGTTGATCTTGTTGAGCATGGATTACCTTGGAGGAAAGCGTTGGGTGTCGGATCAGTCCGGAGCGTCAGATCACTTCGAGTTCTGCGCGCAGCGAACCGGCCGCCTTCATGGCCTGCAGGATGGCCAGCAAGTCCTGCGGCGTGGCACCGATGGCATTGAGCGCCTTGACCACATCGGACAGCGAGGCGCCGCCCTTCAACAGCATGACCTTGCCCGGCTCCTTGTTGATCGAGACCTGGGCATTCTGCACGCCCGCGGTCTGGCCACCGGCCAGGGCATTGGGCTGGCTGACGGCATTGTCGGCCTGGATCACCACCGACAGGTTGCCGTGCGAGACCGCGCAGGTATCGAGCATCACGCTCTGGTTCATCACCACCGAGCCGGTACGGGCATTCAGGATCACCTTGGCGGCCAGCTTGCCGGGGGTGACATCGACGTTTTCGAGCGCGCCGAGGAAGGCCACGCGGTCGCCGCTGGAGATCGGTGCGCGCACCCGGATCACGCGGCCATCCTGGGCCACGGCGGTGTCGCTGCCAAAACGCTTGTTGAGCGCATCGACCACCCGGCTGGCGGTCGAGAAATCATTGTCGTTCAGTTCCAGCATCACCATGTCGCCGCCACCGAGGGAACTGGGCACCGCCCGTTCCACGGTCGCACCGCCCGAGATGCGGCCTGCCGACAGCTGGTTGATGACGGTGCTGCTGCCGGCAGCCGAACCTCCGGCACCACCGACCACGATGTTGCCCTGGGCGATGGCATAGATCTGGCCGTCCGCACCCTTCAGGGGAGCCATCAGCAGCGTGCCGCCGCGAATGCTCTTGGCGTTGCCGATGGAAGAAACCGTCACGTCAATCAGCTGGCCCGGCTGCGCGAAGGCCGGCAAAGTCGCCGTCACCATCGCTGCCGCCACGTTCTTCAGCTGCATGTTGCTGCTGGTGCCGCTGGGCACGTTCACGCCCAGTTGCTGCAGCATGCTCACCACGCTCTGCACCGTAAAGGGTGTCTGTGTGGTCTGGTCACCGCTGCCGTCAAGACCTACCACCAGCCCGTAACCTACCAGCTGGTTCTGACGCACGCCCTGGATGCTGGCCAGGTCCTTGAGGCGCTCGGCGTGGGCCGGCGCAGCAGCGGCCACGCACAGTGCGGCCACGGCAGCAGCTGACAGGAGCTTGCTGCCCATCCTGATCATGTCCATGGCGAAAAATCCTTTCCGGGTCATTGCACTACTCCACATCAGAAAGGAGAAACGCTGAAGAAGAAACGGCCCAGCGAGGACATGAAGTCAGCCATGTCGACGCGGGTATTGGTACGGTATTCGACCTTGGCGTCAGCCACCAGGGTAGACGAAACGGTGTTGCCGGTCTGGATGTTGTCGGGGCTGACGGTGCCGGAGAAGCGGACATATTCCACGCCCTTGTCCAGCGCCACCTGCTTTTCACCCGAGACCACCAGGTTGCCGTTGGGGAGCACTTCCACCACGGTCACGCCGATGGTGCCGGTGAAGGTGTTGCTGGAGCTGGTGGCGCCCTTGTCCTCGAATTTGGAGGACGAGGTACCGGAGGCGGACAACTCCTTGATGGATGTGCCGAAGATGGTCGGTGCCGGCGAGGCTACCGTGCCTGTCTTGCTGGCCGAACTCCCGGCCGACTTGACGGCACTGGTCTTTTCGTTGATGACGATGGTGATGGTGTCACCCACCAGGCGCGCGCGACGGTCTTCCAGCAACGGCCGGTAGACCGCCGACTGGAAGATCGCGCCCGAGGTCGGCGGCGCATAGGAAGCCGGTTGCGGACGCGCCGTCTTCGGCCCGGTCACGATACTGTCCGGCACGGTGGTGCAGGCGCTCACGCCCAACACGCCCACGATGGTGGCCAATTTCAGCATGCTTTTCATCATTGCCTCGTCCTTCTTCTGCTACCGACTGCCTTGTTCAAAAACCACTGCACGACTGCATTACAGCTGCGAAATCTTGGCCAGCATCTGGTCGGAAGTGGTGATGGCCTTGCTGTTGATTTCGTAGGCGCGCTGGGTCTGGATCATGTTCACCAGTTCTTCCACCACGTTCACGTTGGAGGTTTCCACATAACCCTGCCACAGGGCACCGGCACCGTTGGTGCCCGGGGTGTTCGGGTTCGGGGTACCGGAAGCGGCGGTTTCCACGTACAGGTTCTCGCCACGGCTTTCCAGACCAGCCGGGTTGATGAAGGTGGCGACCTGGATGGTGCCGATCTGGGTGGTGGCGGTCGAACCGGCCTGCATGATCGAGACGGTACCGTCACGGCCCACGGTCAGCTTGGTGGTGTTGAGCGGAATGGTGATCGGCGGCTGCAGCGTATAGCCGCTGGAGGTCACCATCTGACCCTGGCTGTCGGTCTGGAAGGAACCGTCGCGGGTATAGGCGGTGGTGCCGTCCGGCAGCAGGATCTGGAAGAAGCCGTTGCCCTGAATCGCCAGATCCTTGTCATTGTTGGTCTGGTTGACGTTGCCTTGGGTGAAGATACGTTCGGTGGCGACCGGACGCACGCCGGTACCGATCTGCAGGCCCGAGGGCAATTGCGTCTGCTGCGAGGACTGGGCACCGGGCTGGCGCACGGTCTGGTACAGCAGGTCTTCGAACACGGCGCGCGAACGCTTGAAACCGTTGGTGCTGACGTTGGCCAGGTTGTTGGAGATCACGTCCAGTTGCGTCTGTTGCGCATCCAGGCCGGTCTTGGAAATCCACAGGGAACGAATCATTTGTTTCTCCGGTAATCAGCGCTTGCGCTGCGGGTGCATCGGTGAGGTCAGGTGCGTGAGCAGCATCAAGACAGCGACAGGATCGTGGTCGCCTTGGTGGAATCACTTTCGGCGGTCTGGATCACTTTCATGTTCATTTCGAACTGGCGCGACAGGTTGATCATGTTGACCATCGCTTCCACCACGTTCACGTTGCTGCCTTCGACCGCACCGCTGGCCAGGCGCACATTGGCGTCGGGCTGGGCGGCACCGGTGATGGTGCGGAACAGGCCGTCGTCGCCGCGTTTCAGGTTCTTCTCGTCCGGGTTGACCAGCTTGATGCGGCCCAGCACGTTGACCGCATTGGGGATGCCGTTGGTCGGGATCGACGACACCGTGCCGTCAGCCGCGATGGCCACGGTGGTATCGGGCGGAATCGTGATCGGACCGCCGTCACCCTGCACGGACTGGCCGTTCTGGGTCTGCAGGATGCCGTTCTCGTTGATCTTGAAGCTGCCGTTGCGGGTGTAGGCTTCGCCGCCATCGGCGGTCTGCACCGCGATCCAGCCACGGCCCTGAATGGCCACATCCAGCGCACGGCCGGTGTCCTGGATCGGACCCTGCGAAAAATCATTGCCTGCGGTGGAGTCCACCACGAAAGCACGCGTCGGCAAGCCCTGCCCCACCACCGGTGCCGAACGGAAGGTATTCAATTGGGCACGAAAGCCCGTGGTCGTGGCATTGGCCAGGTTGTTGCTGGCGCTGGCTTGCTGCTCAAGCGTGTGCTTGGCGCCCGACATCGCTGTATAGACCAGACGATCCATATCACCCCTTAGTGGTGGCACCCATCCCTGGCACCACCGGTTGAAACCGGCCACCGGCGACGCCGGCAGCCTTGAAGCAGGCGCGCCGCAAGGCGCGCCGGATCACCCTGTTAACGCAGGCTGACCAGGGTCTGCAGCACGGTATCCTGCACCTTGATGGTCTGCGAGTTGGCCTGGTAGACACGCTGGGCCACGATCATGTTGACCAGCTCGGCGGTCAGGTCGACGTTGGAGTCTTCCACCGCACGGGCCTGCAGGGTACCGAAGGTACCGGTGGTCGGCTTGCCCACCAGCGGGCTGCCGGCGGCCGCCGTGGCGGAGTACAGGTTGTTGCCCAGCGGCTGCAGGCCGTTGGGGTTGGCGAAATTGACCAGCACCACGCTGCCCAGATTCTTGGTCTGCTGGTTGCTGTAGGAACCGACGATGGTACCGTCCTTGTCGATCGAGAAGCTCGACAGGGTGCCCGGGGGCATGCCGTTCTGGCTCTGCGCCAGGTTGACGAAGGCCGAACCGGTCTGGGTCGAGCCGGTGTAGCTCAGCGCGATGGTGCTGGCGAAGTTGCCGCCGGCCTTGGCGATGCCGGGATTGGTGCCAGCAGTGGTCAAGTCGATGGTCATCGCGCCACCCGAAGTCAGTGTCCCGGTCGAGTCGAACACCATTGAACCCAGCTTCAAGGGCGTAGTGCCGCCTGAGGTAGTGGTCAGCGTAGTGCCATCGACGGTGGCATAGACGTCCCACGTGGTCGTGGGCGGCGTGCCGGTCGGCGTGTTCTTGACATAGAAAGTCTGGACGCTATAGGGGTTGCCCAAGCTGTCGTAGATGGTCACACCGGTCGAGTTGTTGTACGAGGTCGGGTCGGTGGCGCTGAAGGTGGTCGTGGTCGGCACGGTCACGCGCGAATCCAGGTTGACCTTGGTGCTGATCGTGGTGGTGGCGGTGGCCGGGATCGAGGAGGTATCAATCTGCAGCCGCACCGGATCGCCACCGGTCACACCGGCTGCATAACCCATCAGGAAGGCCCCGTTCATGCTGGGGTTGACGATGTAGCCGTTCTTGTCGAGCTGGAACTGGCCATTGCGCCCGTACATCGGCGACAGGTCGCTGGAGCTGGCGGCCAACTGGAAGAACCCGTCACCATTGATGGCGATATCCAGCGGGTTGTTGGACGACGTGATATTGCCCTGGGTGAACTGTTGCGCCACATTGGCGACTGTCACACCGATACCGACCGGCGAATTGCCGGAACGGTTCATGGAATTGGCGTACATGTCGGCAAACTGCGTCTGCGACTGCTTGAAACCCACCGTGCTGGCGTTGGCCACGTTATTACCGATGACGTCCAGGCTCTTGGCTGCGCCGTTCAGTCCGCTCAGACCTTGCTGAAAACTCATGAGATATCCCCTTGTTCCGAATGTTGTCGGTAATGACGATTAAAGAATTTGCACGACGTCGGTCGGCTTGATGGTGCCGACATTGGTGACGTTGAGCTTGACGCCGTCCGACGCAGTCGAGACGCTGGAAACGGTACCGAACGACAGGGTCGAAGCGGTGACTGCAGTGCCGTTGTTGGAGGCACTGACGGTGAAGGTGTAATTGCCGTCGGCCACCTTGCCGCCGGTATCGTTGGAGCCGTCCCAGATCACCGGCACCACGCCGGCGGCCTGGGTGCCCAAGTCGGTGGTGTGCACCACGGCGCCCGAGGAATCCTTGATGGTGACCACCACGGACGAGGCGGTACCGGACAGATTCACGCCGAACACCGCCTTCTGGCTGGTGGTTTCCGTACCGCTGGCATCCTTGGTGGTATCGCTGGTCAGCTGGATGCTGTTGCCCGGGGCCAGCACGCTGTGGCCGATCATGTTGGCGGTCGACAGCGCCTGCGAGGAATTGAGGTTGCTCATCAGCGTGGACAGCGAATCGTTCAGCTGGCTGATGCCCGTGACCGTCGACAACTGTGCCATCTGGGTAGTCAGCTGCGAGTTGTCCATCGGGTTGCTGGGGTCCTGGTTCTTCATCTGCGCGATCAACAGCGTCAGGAAGCGGTTCTGGATCGCGTCCGGGCTGTTGTTGTCCAGGCTGGAAGAGCTGGTGGTGGTGGACGAGCTGCTGCTCGTGCCATTCATTGCGGTGAGCAGATCACTGGAGACGATTGCCATGATTCAGGTCCTGGTTATTGGCCGATGGTGAGGGTCTTGACGAGCATGGCCTTGGCCGTGTTCATCGTTTCCACATTGGTCTGGTAAGAGCGGGAGGCCGAGATCATGTTGACCATTTCCTCGACCGGATTGACGTTGGGCATGGCGACGTAGCCATTGCCATCGGCCATGGGATGCTTGGGGTCGTAGACCAGCTTGGGCGGGGCCTGATTCTCGACCACGGCCGCCACTTTCACGCCGCTGTCCTTGACGCTGCCCACCGGAATGGCTTCGAACACCACCTGCTTGGCCTTGTAGGGCGTGCCATCGGGGCTGGTCGCGCTGTCGGCGTTGGCGATGTTGCTGGCCGTGGCGTTGAGGCGCTGTGCCTGGGCGCTCATGGCCGAGCCGGCGACGTTGAAGATGTTGGAAAGAGACATGTTTATCAGCCCGGTTGGATAGCGTTCAGCATGGCCTTGATCTGGCCGTTCACGGAGGTGACGCCGGCTTCGTAGCGGATGCCGTTGTCCAGGAATTCATTGCGCTCCACATCCATATCGACCGTATTGCCGTCCACGCTGCCCTGGGCCGGCGTGCGGTACTGCAAAGCGGTGCCGCCGATGCTGCCCGGACCGTTGTCGGGCGCAGTGCCGGCCACGTGGGTGGCAGCGGTGCGCTCCAGCTGCAGCGGCGGGATCGTGTTGGACTTGCTGTCCAGCGCATTCTTGAGCGCGTCGGCAAAGTTGACGTCACGCGCCTTGTAGTTGGGCGTGTCCGCGTTGGCGATGTTGGACGCCAGCACCTGCTGGCGCTGCGACCGCAGGTTCAGCGCCATCTCGTTGAAACGGAAATAATCGTCGAGCTTAGAGACCATCAGGTCCTCCGGAAGTACCAGCGCCCCCCTGTCCTGCCCGGCCGGTTGCCGGGCCGCTTGCGGACTGCGCCGATGATGGAATTACGTAGGCTTGATCATACGTTCGCACCCCGAACTCTAAGGGGCGATAAAGAGAGAAAAGCCTCCCCTGTTTGCCCTTTTGACCTCGCGCGCGCGACGTACCATGAGTGCCAAGATTCGCCTATGCCCTGCGGGCAAGTTGCACAAAATGAAACACGCTTTCCGCGCCCTGCGCCGCACTTTCGCCGTCCTGTCCTTGCTTGCAGCCGGCCTGGGGGCGACTGCGCCTGCACTCGCCCAGAACGACCCCAACTCCCCCCAAAAGCAGGACTTGCAAGCCTTGCAACAAGTGGCGGAGCAATTCCTGAAAAGCCAGACCTTGGGCCTGCCCGGCAGCGTCACGGTCACCATCGATCCGGCCGATGCACGCCTGACGCTGGCGGCCTGTCTTGAACCGCAAGCCTTCATGCCCAATGGCGGCCGCCTGTTCGGCCGCACCACGGTCGGCATCAAGTGCGTGGCCCCCTCCCCCTGGACCATCTACCTGCGCGCCAACGTGCAGGTGATCTCGGATTACCTGGTCGCCGCGGTCCCGCTGGCCCAGGGCCAGACCATCAGCGCCAGCGACATCACGCGCATTCGCGGCGACATGTCGGCGCTGCCCAGCGGCGTGATCACCGAAGAATCACAGGTCATCGGCCGCGTCGCCAACATGTCGCTGCGCGCCGGTACGCCGCTGCGCCTCGACACCATCCGCAACCAGCGCGTGGTGCAGCAAGGCCAGGCGGTACGGGTCGTATCGATCGGTCCGGGCTTCCAGATTTCCACCGAAGCGCGCGCCCTGACCAATGCCAACGAAGGCCAGATGGCCCAGGCCCGGACGGCGGCCGGCCAGGTGGTGAGCGGTATTGCCAAAGCGGGCGGGATTCTGGAAATCAACTATTGAGCCGGTGGCCGCGGTTTCTCTATTGATATGAAGCAATTTCCCGCAGGGCAAGTCCTGCGCGGAACGCAGCGGATCGCCCGGACAGGAATATGAAGAAAAGTACCCGAATTCAGCTTAATTCAGGTGCGGGAATGTTAAAGTTTGCCCAGAACTGGTCGATAATCCATACGACAGGCGGGTGCGAAGCGCCCCCACCCTACAAGGAATACTGCCGTGAACGTTAACGACGCCCTCAAATCTGCTGCCCTCAACACCGAGCAGACGCAAACGCAGACCCGCAACACGACTGCCGCCAATCCTGCGGGCACCGACCCGGCCGCCACCAAAGCGGCTTCGGACAGCGTGCGCTTGTCCAGCACCTATCAGGCGCTGGAAACCAAGGACACCAAAAACGGCGGTTTCAATGCCGAAAAAGTGGAAAAGCTGAAAGCGGCCATCGCCAACGGCACTTTCCAGATCGATGCCGACAAGATCGCCGACGGCGTGATCGATACTGTCAAGAATCTCATCAGCGCCCGCCCGGCCTGATTCCCGTTTTACCGCTCAGAGGATCTTTCGCATGAATCCGGCCAGCAACCTGTCCCTGGAACACGCCGCGCTGTCGCGCCTGGTGGAAAAACTGAGCCAGGAACAGGCACTGCTGGCGGAAGCCACCGCCGAAGGCCTGACCGACATCATTACCGAAAAGGCCGCTATCGTTGCTGAAATGTCCACGCTGGCCGGCAATCGCCACGCGCTGCTGGGCAGCCTCGGCTACAGTGCAGATGAAAGCGGCATGCAACAGTGGATGAATGAGCAAGCCAGCGACGCTGACCGCGAGATCTGGGCCAGCCTGTTCGAACTGGCGCAGGACGCCAAGGAACTGAACCGCGTCAATGGCCTGCTGATTGGCAAGAAGCTCTCCATCAATCAGAGCGCCCTGACCATCCTGCAAGGCAAGACCGGCACCGGCAATTTCTATGGCCCGGACGGCCAGAACAGCATCCGATCCTCGGGACGCCGTCTGGGCGTGGTATAAGTTTCAGCCGCTTCCCGCTCACGGAAGCACAGCAAGATCGCATCAACAAAAAGCCCGGCATTTGCCGGGCTTTGTCGTTAACGAGTCCTGCGTCCTCTCTCGGATCTGCGCCCTGAAGGCAGGCAGCCTCAGGCCACCCCGCTCCAGGAATGCTCGCGCAGATACGAACGCATGCGCGAGATCGCCTGGCTGTGCAACTGGCACACGCGCGATTCGGAAACGCCCATGACGGCGCCGATTTCCTTGAGGTTCATTTCCTGCTCGTAGTAGAGCGCCATCAGGATCTGCTCACGCTCGGGCAAGGCCTTGATGGAATCCACCACGGCTTCGCGGAAACCGCCATTGATCAGGCTCTGCAGCGGATCATCCTCGCCGTCGCCGGTCTGGTAGCGGTCCAGGAAGTGTTCGTGGCCGCCATCGTCGTCGTGGAAATCTTCGTAATAGATCAACTGGTGGCCGCCGCAGTCGGTCAGCAGCGACTGATACTCGGCCAGGCTGATCTTCATGTGCTGCGCCACTTCCGCTTCTTGCGGCTGGCGGCCCAGTTGCTGCAGCAGGGACTGCATGGCTTCCTCCACCTTGCGCGCATTCTGGCGGATGCTGCGCGGCAGCCAGTCGCTGCTGCGCAGCTCATCCAGCATGGCACCACGGATACGCTGCACGGCGTAGGTCTCGAACTGCGCGCCATGGGTTTCCTCGTAGCGGTTGACGGCGTCGAGCAAGCCCATCATGCCGGCCTGGATCAGGTCGTCCACCTCTACGCTGGGGGGCAGCTTGGCCTTGAGCTGATGCGCCAGTTTCTTGACCAGCGGCGCATGCTGCTCCAGTACGTCGTTCTTGCCCTTTTTTCCCTTGACGTTATACATGCACGTCACACTCCCAGACTGGCGCCGTCGGTGGCCATCCCGTAGCTGCTGCGGGCCGCATCCGGACCGGCGGTGAAGCGCTTGGACAGGCGCTGGAAGGCCAGCGCGGCACCGGCAAAGGGAAACACGTCCATCACCGCCCGCCCCTGTCCGGTGGCGCGGCGAATATGGTCATCCGCCGGAATCGCGCCGATGAAATTGAGCTGCGCCGCCAGGTAGCGGCTGGCCGCTTGGGCCATGTTGGCGTAGACGGTACGGGCTTCGGCTTCGGTGGCATCGTTGACGATGAGACTGAAAGGACGGCGACCGATGCGGTCGCTCAGGCTCTTGAGGAGCACATAAGCCGCCTTGATCGAAGACGCCGTAGTCGAGACCTGGATCACGATCTCACCCATTTCCATGGTCGGCACAGGCAGCGACAGGTCGCGTGCCAGCACGCCATTGACCAGTGTGATCTCGGCCTGCTCGATGAGGCTGTCGAAGATCTCCGCCAGACGGCCGGCATGCGGATCGGTCGCCGAGGGCACGTTGCGGCGGGCGATGCGCGCCATCGAAAAACCTTCCGGCAGGAGCCGTGTGGCTTCCGCCATGGGACGCTCCATGCGCGCTACTTCCTGCAGCGTCGCCACGTCGTGACGCAGGCCGATGCGGGTCAGCAGACCGGTTGTGGCCACGTCGCCATCCACCACCAGCACGCTGTGCTTGGCCTGTGACAGTGACGCCGCCAGATTGATGAGCATGGCACTCTTCTCTTCCTCACCCAGCACCGAGAAGAAGGTGAACAGCCTGGGCACCGGACGCTCCAGCATCCGGCGCAACCCTGCTGCCTGGTCGATATCGTAACTAGCCAAAGCTCACCTCACGCAGTCCCCGGTCATTCATGGACATGGCAGTAGGACCGATCACGCCCGGCAACTCACCTTCCTGGAATTCGAAAGGGGCCGTTTCACGCTTCTGCTTGAAGGCACGGTCGGCGAGATAAAGCTTGTTGGCCACGTGCAGGTCTTCCGGCACGCGCTGGCCATTGGCCACGTAATGCAGGTTGAGCTTGTGGCGGATCACCACATCCAGCACGTTGCCGATGGTGGCGGCTTCGTCCAGCTTGGTGATGATGCAGCCGGCCAGCCCGGAGCTGGAATAGGCATGTACCACTTCATTGAGCGTACCGCCGGTGGCGGTGGCATTGAGGCACAGCAGGCGCTTGATGTCCACGCCGGCACCGGCCAGCATGGCGTCCTGCTCGGCCACCATCTGGTCGCGCTGGCCGACACCGGCGGTATCGATCAGTACGGTGTGCTTGCCCTTGAGCTCTTCCAGGGCGATGCGCAGGTCGGTCTCATCCTTGACCGAGTGCACCATCACACCCAGGATCTTGCCGTAGATGCGCAGTTGTTCGTAACCACCGATACGGTAGCCGTCGGTCGTGATCAGGGCCAGCTTGCCGGAGCCGTGGCGCATCACGCAGCGCGCCGCCAGCTTGGCGGTGGTGGTGGTCTTGCCAACGCCAGTGGGGCCGACCAGCGCGAAGACGCCGCCGTTTTCCAGCAGTTCGTTTTCGTTGGCCAGGGTATTGAGATTGCGCGCCAGCACCGACTTGACCCAGAACATGATGTCCTGCGACTTGGAGTTGGCAGGCAGGTTTTCGGTGATCAGGCGCGACAGGCTGGCCGAGAAGCCGGCCGCCAGCATTTCCTTCAGTACCACGCCCTTGAGCGGATCGCGTTTCTGCGTACCGCCCCAGGAAATCTCGGCCAGCTGGGTTTCCAGCACGCCGCGCATGGAGCGGATCTCGCTCATGACTTCGGAAAGGATTTCGTCGTAGTCCTTGCCATCGAATTCAGGCAGGGCCGAACGTGGACGCTGGTCATGTTCACCAGATTCCTGCGCCTGCTGGGCCGAGGCCGGACGGCCACCGGCCTCCTGCTCCGCACGGCGGCTGCGCCAGACGCGGGCATCGCTGGCCGGAGCAGCTTCCACCGGGCGCGCAGGCGCGCGGCCGTGGGCCGGCTGGTCCAGCAATGGCGCATGCTCGGGGCGCGCGGCGCGGGGCGGCTGCTGGGCCAGCGGCGACGACAGCAGCGCCGGACGCTTGGCCTGCTGTGCGTTCGGCGCACCGGACTGCTGCTGCAGCGAGGCCGCCTGCGGGCGAGCATTGGGGTCGCGCGCGCCGGTCGGGGCCACCAGGGTGGTCATGTCCTCGTTGGCCATGGCCAGGATCTCCACCCCGTCAGGAATATTGCGGTTGGAGAGAATGACGGCATCCGGGCCAAGCGCCTCGCGCACCTGACGCCAGGCCTCGCGAGAAGAATTGGCGATAAATTTCTTGACGTTCATGCTTGCCCTCCAACTAGGCTGGTAACTTTAATCGTTTTCGACTCGGGTACTTCAGCGTGCGACAGCACGCGCAACTGCGGCATGGCGCGGCGCAGGAAGCGCGCCAGCAAGGTCCGCAGCGGTGCGCCGACCAGCAGCACGGGCGACAGGCCCATCTGCTCCTGGCGCTGCGCCGCCATTTCGGTCTGCTGCACCAGCGAATCGGCCAGGCCCGGCTCGATGCCGCCGGTGTCGCCACTGGCCTGCAGTGCCTGCATGAGCAGGCGTTCGAGCTTGGAATCGAGGGCCATGACGGCCAGCTCGCTCTCGCCCGGGAAAATCTGTTGCACGATGGCGCGTCCCAGCGCAATCCGTACAATCGCCGTCAGGTCGGTCGGATCCTGAATGCGGGCGGCGTGTTCGGCCAATGTTTCGATGATAGTGCGCATATCGCGGATATGCACGCCTTCCAGCAAGAGGTTCTGCAAGACCTTCTGCAGCGTGCCCAGCGGCAGCATCTTGGGCACCAGGTCTTCCACCAGCTTGGGGGCTTCCTTGGCCAGGTGATCCAGCAGGCTCTGCACTTCCTGGCGGCCCAGCAGCTCGGCCGCGTGCGTGGTGATGAGGTGATTCAGGTGCGTCGCCACCACGGTACCGGCATCGACCACGGTGTAACCCATGGTGGAAGCCTGTTCGCGCAGGCTGCTGTCGATCCACACGGCCGGCAGGCCGAAAGCGGGATCGGAGGTCATCATCCCTGGCAGCGGACCAGTCACCATGCCCGGATTGATGGCCAAGTACTGGCCGGCATGCGCCTCGCCGTTGCCCACTTCCACACCCTTCAGGGTGATGCGGTAGGCCGACGGCTTCAGTTCCAGGTTGTCGCGGATGTGAATCGGCGGCGACAGGAAACCGACTTCCTGGGCGAATTTCTTGCGGATGCCCTTGATGCGCTTGAGCAGTTCGCCACCCTGCCCCTTGTCAACCAGCGGGATGAGGCGATAGCCGACTTCCAGGCCCAGGGTATCGACCGGCATGACGTCGTTCCAGGTCGCCTCTTCCGCTTCCGAGGGCGCAGCTGCGGCGGCAGCGGCCTGCGGAGTGGCCGCGGCGGCTTCGGCCTTGGCCGTTTGCACCCGCTTGCTGATGGCGTAGGCACCGCCGGCCATGGCCGCAGCCAGCAGCAGGAAGGCGATGTGCGGCATGCCCGGGATCAGGCCCATGCCGCCGATGATGACGGCGGTAATGTAGAGCACTTCCGGCTTGGCGAAGAGCTGATTGATCAGCTGCCCGCCGACGTCCTGGTCGTTGGCCACGCGCGAGACCACTACACCGGCGGCGGTCGAGATGATCAGCGAAGGGATCTGCGCCACCAGGCCGTCACCGATGGCCAGCAGCGTGTAGTTCTTCAGCGCGGCATCGAAGGCCAGGTCGTGCTGCACCATGCCCACCACCAGGCCGCCGACGATGTTGACCACCGTCACGATGATGCCGGCCACGGCATCGCCGCGCACGTACTTGGAGGCACCGTCCATGGCCCCGTAGAACTCGGATTCCTGCGCCACTTCCTTGCGGCGGGCGCGGGCTTCGGGTTCACCGATCATGCCGGCGTTGAGGTCGGCGTCGATCGCCATCTGCTTGCCGGGCATGGCGTCCAGGGTGAAGCGCGCGCCCACTTCGGCAATACGGCCGGCACCCTTGGTCACCACCATGAAGTTGATGATGGTCAGGATCACGAACACCACGATACCGACGGTGTAGTTGCCGCCGATCAGGAAGTGGCCGAAGGCTTCGATCACCTTGCCGGCCGCATCCGGACCGGTGTGGCCTTCGGTCAGCACCACCCGGGTGGAGGCCACGTTCAGTGACAGGCGCAGCATGGTCGACACCAGCAGAACCGCCGGGAAGGCGATGAAGTCCAGCGGCTTGACGGTGTACAGCGCAGTCATCAGCACGATCACCGACAGCGAGATGTTGAAGCTGAACAGCAGATCCAGCATGAAAGCCGGCAGCGGCAACACCATCATCGCCAGCATCATGACGATCAGGATCGGGGCCGCCAGCGCCCGGCCGCTCTTGAGCGGGACCCAGGCCGGGATTTTCATGGTATTGAGTTTGGTTGCCATCGTTACTGCCTGTTTCTATTCTTGGGGCCGCGAGGCTTCTTGGGCGCAGTGGCCGGATCAAGGTCCTTGGGCACGTTCAGTTCGGTCGGTTCCACCGGACGGTTGCCGCCGAACTGACCGAAGGTACGCAACTGGAACACGTAGGCCAGCACTTCGGCCACGGCGGTGTAGAGCGCTTCGGGAATCTCGTCGCCGATCTCGGTATGGGCGTGCAGCGCACGTGCCAGCGGCGGCGCTTCCAGCAACGGCACCTTGTGCTCGCGTGCCAGTTCGCGAATCTTGGCGGCGACGTCGTCGGCGCCCTTGGCCACCACCTTGGGCGCGCCCATCTTGCCTTCGGTGTACTTCAGGGCGACCGCGAAGTGGGTCGGGTTGGTCACCACCACATCGGCGGTCGGCACTTCGGCCATCATGCGGCGGCGGGCCATGGCGCGCTGCATCGCGCGAATCTTGCCCTTGATGTGCGGATCGCCTTCGGATTCCTTGTGTTCCTGCTTGACCTCTTCGCGCGTCATGCGCAGCTTGCGGCCGTAATTCCAGATCTGATAAGGCACGTCCAGCGCCGCGATCAGGATCAGCGCCGAGACCATGGTGATGAAGCTGATCCACAGCAGCTGCGCGGCATGTGAACCGGCGGTCTTGAGCGATTCCACGCCCAGGCCCATGACGGCATCGAGCTGGCTGCGGATGGCGATCCAGGCCACGGTACCGACCAGCAGCGTCTTGAGCACCGCCTTGCCCAGTTCGACCAGGGAATTGATCGAGAACATGTTGGCGAAGCCGCTGATGGGATTGAGCTTGCTGAATTTGGGCGCCAGCGAATCGACGTTGAACAGCCAGCCGCCCAGCATCAGCGGCGCGGCCATGGCGGCCAGGGTCATCAGGAAGGCCAGCGGGATCATGGAAACGGCCACATCCAGCATATGGGCACTGAGCATGTCGAACAGCAGCACCGGGTCGAAGGCGGCCGCCCGTTCGAAGGTCAGGGTCGCCACCATGATGCGATCCAGGGCGGTCACTACGGGGCCGCTGAAAAGCCAGACACAGCTGCCGCCGACCAGCAGCATCAAGGTCGTGGCCAATTCGCGCGAACGCGGGACATCCCCCTGCTCACGGGCACGCTCAATGCGTTTGCCCGTGGCGGGTTCGGTCCGCTCCATGTCGCTGTCTTCGGCCATCCGCCGTATCCCCCTGCTAAACCGCTTTTCCGCCAGCGCCGGCGCTGGACGGATTTGTAGAACAATAGGCTAGGATTATTGGCGAGCGGCCGCCCGGATCATCAGGGGAATAGGGGCGAAAAGGTCCCCCATTTCGGACTAGGCAAAACCGCAAGGGTCTGCCTTGGACAAAACGCTGCGTATCGGGCCGTCAAAATATGAAGAAAGTCAAGCTGGACGGGCACTTGCGGCCACCCGCCCGGCCTGAAAAGCCCGCCCGGCGTGGCGTAGCGGCCACATCAAGACAAAACGCTCCGGACTTGCCTGATTGGCAAGTGCCGAAGCGTCTGTCCGGGTCGGGAGATGCGGAGAAAGCGGCTTCAGAAGCCCAGACTCTCCAGGAGGTCGTCCACCTGCCCCTGGTTGGCGATGACATCCTTGCCGGCAGGATCGATCTGGGGACCGTTGAGCAGTCCCGTATCCTCGCGCTTGGTCTCGGTGGGCGCGTAGTCCACCAGCAGCTGCACCAGTTGCGATTCCAGGTCGTGCGCCAGCTTGGTGACGCGCTTGATGACCTGGCCGGTCAGATCCTGGAAGTCCTGCGCCATCATGATGTCCAGCAGTTGCTGCTTGGTGACGCTGCTGTCTTCGCTGGTTTGGGCCAGGAAGGCGGAGGTCTTCGCCGCCAGCGCGCGGACATCGGCTTCGGCAAAACTGGCGGTAGCAGCCGCATCCCATTGCGCCTTGAGCTCGCTGGCACCTTCATTGATGCGCTCCTGCAGCGGGCTCGCCAGTTCGGTAGCGTTGAGCACGCGCTGGGCGGCCTGTTCGGTCATGCGGGCCACGTATTCCAGGCGGTCACGCGCGTCCGGCATGTCGCTGGCGGCTTTTTCCAGCAGCCGGTCGAAGCCCAGGCCGCGCAAGCTGTCGTGCAGGTTGCGCGTCATGTGGCCGATACGGACCAGCACCTCGTCGTTGACCCCGGTGCCCTCGGCGGAGGGCGTGCGAGCAGGATGAGCGGCGTTGTCCACCTCAGCCACCTGCGGCCATTTTTTCGAAGATCTTGCCCAGCTTTTCATCCAGCGTCGCCGCGGTGAAAGGCTTGACCACGTAGCCATTGGCACCGGCCTGGGCGGCGGCGACGATATTTTCCTTCTTGGCTTCGGCCGTCACCATCAGCACGGGCAGCTTGGACAGGGCCGGATCCTTGCGGATTTCCTGCAGCATGGTCAGGCCATCCATGTTGGGCATGTTCCAGTCGGAGACGACGAAGTCGAACTGGTCGCTGCGCAGTTTCTGCAGCGCCTGCACGCCGTCTTCGGCCTCGTCCACGTTGGTGTAGCCCAATTCCTTGAGCAGGTTGCGCACGATGCGGCGCATGGTCGAAAAGTCATCGACGACTAAGAACTTGGTATTGGGACCCGACATGCTAAGACTCCATCTGAACAATTGAATTCTTGATGATCGGCAAGTTGCGCAACGAACTTGAACCGACCTCTCTTTTTTACCTCAGCACGGGCGGGAGAGCCCATGCTGCCTCTTATCTGCAACGCATTGTAGTGCAGCAAAACAAAATTGGCAGAACAATAAGCGCTGAAAAATGCTTCATACCCGCAATGCGCGGCTTCCGTGTTCTGCCAGCCACGCCAGCACCCGCCCCGGCATGGATTGCAGCGACAGCACTTCGTGCGCGGCCCCGATCGCAATCGCTTCGCGCGGCATGCCGAAGACCACGCAGGATGCTTCATCCTGGGCAAAGTTGTAGGCCCCGGCATTGCGCATCTCCAGCATGCCCTGGGCACCATCCTTGCCCATGCCGGTCAGGATCACGCCGACCGCGTTCTTGCCGGCACAGGTAGCGGCCGACTGGAACAGGACATCCACCGAAGGACGATGCCGGTTCACCGGCGGGCCCTGGTCGAGCTGGGTCATGTAGTTGGCACCGCTGCGCACCAGTTTCAGGTGCGAGTGGCCCGGCGCGATGTAGGCATGGCCCGGCAGCACGCGTTCGTTGCCGGCGGACTCCACCACCGAGATCTTGCACAGGTTGTTGAGGCGCTGGGCGAAGGAGCGCGTAAAGCCCTCCGGCATGTGCTGGGTGATCAGGATGCCCGGGCAATCCGAGGGCATGCGGATCAGGAATTCCTTGATGGCTTCGGTGCCGCCGGTGGAGGCCCCGATGATGATCAGTTTTTCGCTACTGGTGAGCGGATTGCGGATCTGCGGCAAGACCTCGCCGGGCGTGGCCGCCTGCTCGGCGGCGCGCGACGGACGGGCGCGCACGCGCGCCTTGGCGGCGGCGCGGATCTTGTCGGCGATCATGTCGGCATATTCCTGCATGCCGCTCTGGATCGAGATCTTGGGCTTGGTCACGAAATCGATCGCACCCAGCTCCAGTGCACGCAGGGTGATTTCGGAGCCGCGTTCGGTCAGCGAAGACACCATCACCACCGGCATGGGGCGCAGGCGCATCAGCTTTTCCAGGAAATCCAGGCCATCCATGCGCGGCATTTCCACGTCCAGCGTCAGCACGTCCGGATTGGTCTGCTTGATCAGCTCGCGGGCAATGATCGGGTCCGGCGCCACGCCGACCACTTCCATGTCCGGCTGGCTGCCGATGATCTCGCGCATCACGCTGCGGATCAGTGCCGAATCGTCGACGATAAGAACTTTAATTTTCATCACTCAATCACTCAATCACTCAAACTCAATGTTGCAGGTTGCCCTGAGATGGGTCGGGTGTCGTCCACCCTGCCCCATCAGAACAGATCCACCTCGCCGCCGACCGGCTTGGTGACCAGCTTGCTGGCGTAGGCTTTTTCGCGGTTCACCAGGGTGTCGTTGTGCATCTGCTTCAGCTTCTTGACCAGCACCTTGCCGGTACGCGGGAAGAAGTACACCTTGCGCGGATAAATATCATTGAGGTCTTCGGCGACCACGCGGATGCCTTCGGCCTTCAGATAGCGCCGCACGAATTCGGCATTGCGCTCGCCCACGTTGATGGCCGAGAAGCCGCGCAGCACGTTGCCGCCGCCGAACACCTTGGCCTCCAGGTTCTCGCGCCGCGCGCCGGACTTGAGCACTTCGTTGATCAGCACTTCCATGGCATAGGTGCCGTAGCGCGCCGAGGCCGACACCGGGCTGCCATCGTCGCCGCCGCCATCGGGCAGCATGAAGTGATTCATGCCGCCGATGCCGGAGACGCGGTCACGGATGCAGGCCGAGACGCAGGAGCCCAGCACGGTGACGATCATCATGTCCTTGCTGGTGAAGTAGTACTCGCCCGGCAGGATCTTGGCCGCGTCGCAATCGAAAGTGCGGTCGTAGTAGAGATTGGTGGCAATCTGCTCCGAGGCGTGGCTCATTGCTTGGCCCTCACGACGCGCTGGTTGGCGTTGAGCTCATAGACCGTCTTGCCCTTGAGCTTGAGGGCGTCGGAGACATACAGGAAGTTCTCCGAGTGGCCGGCGAACAGCAAGGCGTGAGGCTTCATCAAGGGTACGAATCGGGACAGGATCTTGCTCTGGGTAGGTTTGTCGAAATAGATCATCACGTTGCGGCAGAAGATCACGTCGAACTGGCCGCTGAGGGGCCAGCCATCGCCCAGCAGGTTCAGTTGCTTGAAGGTGATCAGCTTGCGCAATTCGGGACGCACGCGCACGTAGCCTTCATGGCTGCCCTTGCCGCGCAGGAAGAACTTCTTGACGCGCTCGGGCGACATCTTCTCGATGCGCTCCATGGGATAGACGCCATTGGCACCGGTGGCCAGCACATTGGTATCGATGTCGGTGGCCACGATCTGTACGGGCGGCGTCATCGAGCCATAGGCTTCACAGGCGGTCATGGCGATGGTATAGGGTTCCTCTCCGGTGGAGGCAGCCGAACACCAGATGGTCGCGGGTTCCTTCAGGGTCTTGAGGAAGTCGGCGAGGATGGGGAAATGGTGCGCCTCGCGGAAGAACGAGGTGAGGTTGGTGGTCAGCGCATTGGTGAAGGCTTCCCACTCTTCGGAGTCGTGGGTGCGCTCCAGCATGTCCAGGTATTGCTGGAAGGAAGTGATGCCGGTGGCGCGCAGGCGTCGCGCGAGGCGACTGTAAACCATTTCCTGCTTGCTGTCGGCCAATGCGATGCCGGCCCGCTGGTAGATCAGGCCACGCACTCGCTCGAAATCACGGCTGTTGAAATCGAACTCCTTGCCGGATGATTCGCCCTTGCCTGGTACCGTCGGCTTCACTGTCTTCCCTTCCCTGGCGCAGCGCACGTCGCGGCGCTGCTTGCTATCTGTCGCCCGCCCCATCTGGGCGGACATCCCCTTGGCGCATAATCTATCAGCCGCCTGGCGGGGTCAAGCGAATCAGCCTTGGAAATGAAACGGTTTTACCCCCCTATTGCGACAAGTCAATCGGGGGCAGCCGTGCATAGACTTCTCAATCCTTGGAAATCCTCACGGAAAACGTGGGACGGAGCGCCCGGGCAACTGCGCCGGGCCGAGGCTGGCACTGCCACAGCCAAACGCCGCAGGCGCCATCCCGGGAGCCTATACCGGTGCGTGACTGGAACGATAACCCACCCGGAAGCCGCCCCAGTGCTTGCCGTTCACGTAGATCGGCACCGACAGGTCGTGCATGACCTCGCCAGTGTCGCGCTTGTAGGTCTGCAGGAGGAAGGGCCTGGTATTGGATCCACAGCGCTTGCCGGTGCGGTCGCTGAAGATGCGTTTGGTGCGGTTGTTGACCAGATCGGTGTCGTAGTCGCCGGTCAGGGGCTGGGAGAACTTCTTGTTGTGGGTCGGGAAGTAGCCGTTGTTGTCCACTGCACCCGCGTAGGCCAGTTGCGGCATGCTGGCCAGCAGGGCTTCCTGGATCGCTGGCAGCACCCGGTCGGTAAAGCCGTCGAACTGGCTGGAATGCTTCTGCGGCGAGGTGTTGGGGATAGGCTTGTAAGTACGGTCGAACAGGGCCGCCTCACTGATCTGGCCGGAACGGATCGCGGTCTCGAACAGCTTGCCTACGGCCTGCGCCGCACCCGTGGCGGCGACACGGATATCGTCGTGTCCGCTGCGAGCGCCGCCATCGATGATGGCTTCGAACACCGCTTCGGCACGCTCCGACAACACCATGGCGGACGCCGCCACGCGCGGCAGTTCCTGATCGGTGTGCAGCATGCCGTTGCGGATGTCGGTAATGGCCTCGGCAATCTCCTGCGTGGTCTGCACGTGTTCGCGCGAGGCCACCGCGATCTCCTCGATCTGCTCCTGCGACTGGCTGGAAGAGCGTTCGATGCTGTTGAGCAGGCCGTGTACCTTCTCCACATTCTGGGCCGCCTCCAGCACCCGGCTGCTGAGCGAATTCATGCCGGTCGCCGCGCGCTCGGCTTCTTCGGTGATGGCCCGCACCATCACGCCGATATCATCCGTGGCTTCCTTGGTCCGCTGGGCCAGCTGGCGCACTTCGCCCGCCACCACGGCAAACCCGCGCCCCTGCTCGCCGGCGCGCGCCGCCTCGATGGCGGCGTTCAGGGCCAGCAGGTTGGTGCGGGCCGCGATCTCGCTGATGACTTCGGTGATGCCGTGGATGCGGCGCGACTTTTCCTGCAGCTGCGCCATCATCGACGAGGCCGACAAGGCATCCGTGCGGGCCTGCCCGATCTGCTGCAGTCCGCGATCCACTTCCGAGCGGCCGCTGACACTCTCGGTACGCACCTCCGCCGCAATGGCCGAGGCGCGCTCGGCATTGGCGGCAATCTGTTCAGTGGTAGCGGCGTTCTGCTCGGCACTGGCCGCGATGCGGTCGGCGGCGACCACGTCCTTGCTGATCTTGGTCTTGATGGTATCGACAAAGAAGGAGGTCTCCGCCGCCCCGATCATGATGTGATCGATCTCGCCGCTGATCTTGTCGACCAGTTGTCCTTCTCCGGGCTGTGCGCGCCGCTGCGCCAGGGCAAACCCGGCCAGCCCCAGCACCACGGCCACACCGCTGCAACCAGGCGCGCTCAGCCATTGCGCGGCACCGGTCGCCTGCAGGGCCAGGGCCCCTGCCCCACCCAGCACCAGGCCCGCCACCCAGGGCAATCCACCCGTCCATGCCCGGGCGGATGCACCGGCTCCCTTGTTCTTCCCCATCCTTGTCTCCTCGCGGATTTTCCGCTTTTCTTCACCTGATCCACTACAGGTTTGAGTGCGGACGAAACACGCCGCATTGTCCAGAGGCTATAGCGGCCAGCTTACGCGTAACTGAATGAACAACGCTTCATATAGCCATATTGCCACAGCACAAGAGCGCCGGTACCCCTGCCCCAAGGCCAATTGCACTTGTCCAGCGCAATGAAGCTATAATTCCCTCCTTTAATAGGATAGGGGGGTATGGTATATGGCCCATCTCACACAACAGACGGATGCCCTGCTCAAGCGCGTGCGTCGCATCGGCGGCCAGGTGCAGGCACTGGAACGCGCACTGGAAGGCGAAGCAGACTGTGCCAAGACCTTGCATCTGGCGGCAGCCATCCGTGGCGCCGTGCATGGCCTGATGGACGAGCTGATCGAAGCGCATGCGCGGGAACACGTGGCCGCCCCCGGCCTGACCGATGAACAACGCCAACAGGGACTGGAAGAAGTCCTGGAGGCAATTCGGCGCTATGCCAAATGAAGTCCAAGGAGTCGCCATGACCAGTCCCGCCACTTACCGCCACGAACATATGTATCTGGGTTCCAACCATGACCGCAACACCCGCCGCACGCTGTGGGTGGTGGCCTTGACCGCCGTGATGATGGTGGCCGAGATCGCCGCCGGCTACTTCACGGGGTCCATGGCCCTGCTGGCGGACGGTTTCCACATGGCCACCCATACCGGCGCGCTGGCCATTGCTGCCGGCGCTTACGTGTTCGCACGTCGCCACGCGCATGATGGCCGTTTCAGCTTCGGCACCGGCAAGGTCGGCGACCTGGCCGGTTTTGCATCGGCGCTGGTGCTGGCGGTGATCGCCATCGGCATTGGCGGCGAATCAGTGTGGCGGCTGGCCAGTCCGAGCACGGTGGATTTTGGCGAGGCGATCCCGATTGCCATCGTCGGACTGATCGTCAACATCGCCAGTGCCTTGTTGCTCAGTGAGGGACATCATGGACACGACCATGGCCACGGTCATGCACATGCGCACGACGCCGGACATGCGCAGCACGGGCATGAAGCGCACGGGCATGGACACCACAAGCACCATGACCATGACGGCCACGACAACAATCTGCGCTCTGCCTACCTGCACGTGGTGGCCGACGCGCTCACCTCGGTGCTGGCCATTGCCGCCCTGCTGGCCGGCCTCTACCTGGGCTGGACCTGGCTGGATCCGCTGATGGGCGTGGTGGGTGCGGTGGTGATTGCGCGCTGGTCGTGGAGCCTGCTGCAGAGCAGTGCTGCGGTGCTGCTGGATGTGACCGATGCACAGGTCGCGGCACGCATCGAGCAGGCGCTGGCGGACGAAGCGGTGCACATCGAGGACCTGCACGTCTGGCGCATCGGTCCTGCGGCGCGCGCGGCGATCGTCAGCGTGTCCGGCGGTCAGTCCGTCACGGAAGCACGCTTGCGGGTAAAACTGGCGGCGGTGAGCGAGCTGCGCCATCTGACGCTGGAACTGCATCAGGCCGGATGAGTGAGCGGCAGGCTGGCGTGAAACGATGAACAAAAAAGACAGCGGCCGAGGCCGCTGTCTTTACATCTGCCGGGTGCAGCGTGCTGGCTCAACGCCAGCCGCGATGCCAGCCGTAGTGCGGGTGATGCCAGCCCCAGCCATAGTAGGAGTGGTATTCCCAGACCCAGCCCGGACCGGGCGAAGCATAGGTGGGCTGCACGTACACCACCCCCGGCGGCGCAACGTAGGCCGGCTGGGCCACATAGGCCGGGTGTACCGTGGGCGGGGTCACCACGCAGCCGCTCAGGCCGAAGGCCGCGGCCAGTGCCGGGATCAATAGTAGGGATTTCATGGTCTTGCTCCTGAATTTGTTTGGCGGAATGTGACGGCGTGAGCAGACGCCGTTGACCACGATGGTGGTGAACAGATAACGAACACAGACGTGAGGAAGAACACGCCAAATTGTTTGTTTTTGTAACGCAATCATCGACCGCGCAAAAATAAACCCAAGCTCATCAGGGAACTACTTGGTCAGCATCGCTCAAATTGCCAGCAGCTTCGAAGGCGCGTCCGGCACCGCGAAGTGAAGCCAAAAAACTGACCAAGAATCGCGAGCTGAACATGAGCCATAAAGACCACTTTCTTACGTTGGATGGCTTCCGCGGTATTGCCGCCCTCCTAGTTGTGCTGAGGCATAGCACCTGGTATTTCGGCGATAACCCCTTCTTTTCCAGCTATCTGGCCGTGGATTTGTTTTTCTTGCTCAGTGGTGCCGTCGTGGCACGCTCTTACGAGCAGCGACTACTGAATGACATGAGTTTGAGCAGATTCATGTGGATCCGCTTGCTGCGACTGTATCCGCTTTATTTTCTGGGGATTTGCATCGGGATTTTCGCGGTAGTAGCTGGCTTGTCGGCCTTCCAGGGAAAATTGCCGATTGCGGCGCTGACCGGGCTACTGATGCTTCCGGCACTCTACTCGACCGTACTCTTTCCGCTCAATGGTCCAGCATGGTCACTGTCCTCGGAAATGATCGCCAACGTTGTCTATGGCTGGAAAGTCCGCCAGCTGAGCGACCGCGTGCTGACAGCACTGATGCTGGCTTGCCTGGCCGGAATGATTCTTTTTGTGGTCCTGTCTTCCCAGCAAAGCTTGGACGCAGGCTTCCATCGACAGACCTACTATGTCAGCCTGTTGCGCGTGGGATTTTCTTTTGCAGCTGGGGTCTTGCTGTATCGTCGAGTTTTACGCAAAGGTCAACGCACCACGATCAGCAACACCCGGACAGCGCTCATCACCCTCGGCGTAGCGGTAACGTTGATGATGACCCCGCCTGCAAGCCTGGTTCCCCTCTATGACATCCTTGCAGTGTGCATGGCTTTCCCGCTACTAGTGTATGCAGGGATGCGCTTCCAGCCCACGGGCCACCTGGCAAGGATCTGCCAGTTTCTCGGAGTGATCTCGTATCCAATCTACATCGCCCACAGCCCCTTGGCTGAACTGGTCAGGAACGCGTTTCCGGCTTTCACCGGCGGGCGCCAGTTGGCTGAATTCACTCCGTGGGCCGGGATCGTATTTCTTGCCGCCCTGATCACGATTGCCTGGGCCCTTCATCACTGGTATGACGCGCCCTTGCGCAATTACATCAACGCGCGCGCAAAAGCATTTTCGGCATCCAGTGCAGGCGCACAGTTGAAATGAGATTGCTTGCAGAGCTACCGCGACTGGCTTTGCACTCGAAAGGGAGTGGGCTCTGTGAATGATCACTTGCCCCGTTCGGCCATGAAGCCGCAAACATTCTGACTGCGCACATTCTGATCAAGCAGACCGCAAGCGGGGAGATCCATCACCACGAAAAACGAGGACACAAAGCAAAACGGCACTACGAAATTCGTAGTGCCGTTTTATGCCAATCGTTTTTACTATGCTGCTTTGTTTGTTTGGTCGGGACGGTGTGATTCGAACACACGACCCCTTGCACCCCATGCAAGTACGCTACCAGGCTGCGCTACGCCCCGACTGAAGACAAAGATTATAGATTGCCTGTGTTATTAAATCAACTGTTTCTGCAAAACATTTTTAATCATTAGATGCGGAGGAAAGGTCGACGGTTCTGCAAGAGTATTTGGCCACCGCAAAATTCAAGTATTCACCGCCCCCCAAAGAACTCGTTCAGCAAGAAGCTCTGCAACCCCTTGGTGTCCTCCAATCGCGCCGACAAGGTCACCACCCTACCCAGCTTTTGCGAATCAAAATTGAAGTCTCCCTGATAGTAGCGCCGGATCAAGGTAATCATGCTATTGACCACCGCCAACTGTACGTTGCCGCCAAAGCCAGCATCGACCTCAATGACTTGATTCTGGCTGCGCCGCTGGTCGGTAGTCCACCCACGGAAACTGTATTGCGCCACGCGTGGCCCCATGCTCAGGATCTGGAAGACACCATTCGTGCCTCGACCACGTTGCTCCTGAAAGGCGATGTTGGCGCGTGCTATCTCGTTGGCAGAAGGATTTTCCGCAGCGCGCGCTGCGGCATTTTCCTGCGCGGCTGCCTGCTCAGCCTCTTGCCGCTTCTGACGATTGCGATTGATGGCGGTCATGAAGTCTTCAGCGGGCACATCCGCTGCGGCCGCAGGCGCATTGCTGCTTGGGGCCTGCGTCACCGGAAGCGGCGTGCGCTGAGGCACGGACTGCCGCACCGACGGAGTGTTGTGCCGGGGCGTTGGTTTGGCCATCGGCTTCTTCGGAATCCGCTCGGGCTTTTTGGGCTCCAGCACAGGCTTGGGCAGCTCAGGCTGCACCACTGTCGCAGCAGGTCGGACGAAGCTCACCTGCAACGGCGCATCAGGTCGGCCAGGGGCATCAAACTTTGGAGGTGCCTCATTCAGCTTGGCCCGAACAAACATGAACAATACCGCGTGTACCAGCACGGACAAAACAATCCCTAGCGCGGTACGGCACCGGGATCGCAAGATCACATCTGTTCGGGTCGACAAAACGGAAAAACTCATACGGTGTGAAGACAGCGATGGCTGAACAATCTGCGATTAACGCACACTAACGCTGGTCCAGGCACCCCATGCGCCTTGCCCCGCTCCTATCCTTCCATGCATTCCGATCAATAAAGGCGTCATTCTAGCCGGTTTTGACCCGAACACCTGAGCACGATGCGCACAAACGCGACGCATACCCGTCATCGCCAACGGCCGTGCCCGCCCCAACCGCTGCTATAGCCGAAGTAGAAGGAAGAAGAAGGATAACCGTATGCCGGATAGGCAGGGTAAGCATAATAGGGCGAGTAGACCGGCTGCGCCGGATAAACAGCTACTCCGTTATAGGGGCTAGCAGGCACTGCCACGCAACCAGTCAACACCAGCACGGCCAACAGCCCTGACAACATGAGTGCAACACGCACCAGATGCTTCATATCAATGCTCCTCAGGCGTGGCAACGCCAACGTCATACTATCCCTCAGACACGCCGCAATGACCAATCTGCTTACCGTTTGTTACGGGAGCCCACCATCCAGGCGAGCAGCGAATGCCCACCCACCATTTCGACTGTCTATACCAGCGCGAGCATAATACGACCGAGAGCAACTTATATAATTTAGCATTACCAAGCCGGGCCGGACGATCGCCGGTCCATCATAAAACGAGACCACTCGCGCGCTTTGCCCTCGCGGCGCCGGGTTCCAGAACAAGCCGCTCACCATGACCACCCCTACCTCCTCGCGCCGTGCCCCTGTCGTAGTCATCGCCCCCGATTCATTCAAAGGTTCACTTTCCGCTGAGGAAGTTGCGACTGCCATCGGTGCCGGCATTCGGGCCGCAATTCCTGATGCCCAGGTCCGGCTCTGCCCGATTGCCGACGGCGGTGAAGGCACTCTGGACGCGCTCATGCATGCCGGTGGCGAGCACTTGAGCGTCAACTGCCGCAATGCCGCAGGCCAATACTTCAGCGCCCCGGTAGGCATCCTCAAAAACGGCAGCGCCGTGGTGGAATCGGCGGCCATCGTCGGATTGACCGACCTGGCTGGAACTGCCGTCGCCGTCGCAGAGCGCACCACCCTGGGCGTGGGTGATGCCATCCTGGACTTGCTCGATCGCGGTGCCCGCCATTTCTTGGTGGCGTTAGGAGGAAGCAGCACCAACGATGGTGGCGCGGGCCTGCTGGCGGCACTGGGCGTGAAGTTCCTCGATGCCTCGGGCGATTCCGTGCCCCCGATTGCTTCACAGTTGCAGCGCATTGCCAGTGTTGACACCTCTGCGCTTGATCCCCGCGTGAAGGAAGCGCACTTCGTTGCCATGTCGGATGTTGACAACCCACTGTGCGGCGAAGAAGGTGCTACCGCCGTGTTTGGCCCCCAGAAAGGCGTCCAGCCGGAGCAGGTGGCCCCGCTGGATCAGGCCCTCGCCCACTTTGCCAGCCTTCTGGAGGCGGCACTGGGCCGCCAGGCGTCCCGCCTGCCCGGCGCAGGTGCCGCAGGTGGACTTGGCTATGCCCTCTTGATGCTGGGCGCACAGTTCCGCTCTGGCGCAGAAACCGTGGCCGACCATATTGGACTGGATCAGGCCTTGGCAGGGGCAGATTGGCTCATCACCGGGGAAGGCCGCAGCGATGCTCAGACGCTGCACGGCAAGGCGCCCTTCATCGCCAGCCAGCGCGCGCGTCGCGCCGGGGTGCCGACAACCCTGCTCTCCGGCGGTATCGACATGAAGTCACTGGAGAAACTGCAAAGCAGCTTCTCGGGATGCTTTTCGATTGCTTTCGGGCCCATGAGCCTGCCGGACGCGATCGCACAAGCACCTGGACTGCTCAAGGACAGCGGCGAGCAGCTGGCACGCCTGTGGCAGGCTTCTGCAGTCCGACAAGGCTAGGCAGACTGCGTGTGCAAGGGGGCGCCAGTGATCTGCCCCCCCACTCCCCCTCCTCTCGCCCCCCCTCTTTCTCAGCTTTAGACACGGCCTCGCTTGCGCCGGGAATGCATTCGCATGACCAACTAAGCTTTCCGCACCGCCGGGTAGTCAATCGCTCTTTCGCGTCCAACGCTGGACAAGTCCCCAGTCATTTCCAAAAAAACAACCAAACTCCAATTCGAGCGAACTGTACAGCTTTTTTGCACCGCTGCACGCATGTAAAGATGAGCCTCTCGCTATTTCCAATTTGTCATTAATAAAAATATAATTTAAGATATCATTTAGATAATAAATCCCGCACATTTCATTGTTTAAATATCAATAATATTGCCGTGCAGATTTGTTCGTTTCCGCAGCGCACAACTCAGCAATAGTGCCCCGCAGAAACTGTTGAAAGCCTTTACTGGAGCGGGTTTCTGGCTAACGACAAAAAAATAAAAAAGTGAATTTTGAGACCAAAAATCATTGCCCTGCTGAGGTCAGAATGTTATATTTCCGACATCAACACATTTTTTGTAACAACCGTCAGATTTTGTCAGGAATTGTTTGTTTTCGGGCAATAAAAAGATTGACTGCGACGCAAGTGTCTCAGGGCAATCCAGCAGCAAAGTGAGTTGATCTGCTTATGAATGGAGAGCGCCACGCGCAATCCTCTTCACACATAGTTACGAACTTAAGGATTGGTCCCATGAAAAAACTTCTCGCCACTACCACCATTGCACTGGCACTCTCGATGGCCGGCACCGCAGCCTACGCAACTACCTTTGCGCTGGATACCACCGGCGGTACCGCAGCTATCAGCTCGCCCAAGTACCTTGCCACCCAGTCGTTCAACGACAACTACACCTTCACGATCAGCAGCCTGACCGACATTTCGTCGGCAGTGACGGCCACCTTTGTTACCAAGAATGGCGGTGGCCTGACCAGCTATAGCCTGATCAACACCACCACCAACACAACCATTGCTACCGGCACTTCCAGCAGCTCCGCGTCCGGCCAGAACACCATCATCACTTTCAGCGTCGACGCTACTCGCCTGACGGCCGGTGCCTACGCGCTCAACATCACCGGCAAGGGCACCTACGGCGGCAACCTGACGCTGACCTCGTCGGTCCCGGAAGTGTCGACCTCTGCCATGATGCTGGGCGGCTTGGCCTTCGTGGGCATGATGGCATGGCGTCGTCGTCGCGGCGACCAGAAGCTGTCCGTGCCGATGAGCATGACTGCTGCCGCCTGATCCGCACGCTGGTAGATGTGAACGAAAAAGCCCGAGCAATAGCTCGGGCTTTTTTGTGTCCTGGTCCTTGCAGCAGTTTCAGCCTTGGCCTCGTCCACAACGGGCCAGCACACTGCGCAATGCCCCATCTTCGCGGGCATATGAAGTGTTTTTCCAAATCTCTACTATTGCTCAGTGCTGGACATTGTGGCAACGACCTTGGCGGGCGCTCCCACCACGGTTGCTCCAGCCGGAACGTCGTGCAACACCACCGACATCGCTCCAATCTTGCAGCCATCTCCAATATGTATCCCGCCCAACACTTGGGCATAAGCGCCCAATTCGACATCATCACCAATGACTGGCGAAGGACCGTCGGCATGGCGATTGCCTATGGTTACCCCCTGCCGGAGAGTGCAACGCGCACCGATCACTGCATGTTCGTTCACGAAGATATTGCCGAAGTGCCAGATTCGCAAACCAGGGCCAATTCTGGCACCGCGCGGCAGACTGATGCCAAATGCCGTCTCAGTCAAACGAAAAACGGGCCAATAGATCGCACTATGTATCTTTCGCCCCCAACCATCAGGCCGAGCCTCGATACGGCGCCCCCAACGATAGACCCAGATGGCCCAGATCGATTGCTCTTTCAAAAACGGCCGGCGCAAATTGTAGCGCTCCAGATCAGCCATCCAGTCGGGGTCCCTCGCCATCAATGTTCCTTTCAAAATCGGTGATTCATGAACCTTCTATCGGCATCAGCTGCGATCTTGCCGCTTTGTTATCAAATTGACTTAAATATTCATATTCAGACAACAAAAATCTTACGATGCTTCACAGCAGTTTTTTGCTTCAAAAGGCGACTGTGCAGCGCAACAATATGATAAATTTGCCGAACAAGCCAGCAACTGCGATTAATTGCTGCGAAAAATTTCCGGCCAGCAAAACAAGCAGGAACTTTTCTCTCAGCTCTAGATCCGTTCACCTGGCTTCAAGAAGCATCACCATTCCTCACGGCGCACTTGCCCAAGCAGAAACTGCGAGGAGTAGGATCCGGCTTCGATTGATGACAAGAACAAATGCCATCACGCCGAACCACAGGACCGATGCAGTGGGTTTTATCCCATGAATTCCTTCAGTGGTTTCGCGCAGTTGGCTCGGATCTGAACAATCGAATCGAGGCGGCGAAGTTGTTTTCATCAAGGATACATTGATGACAGCGGCAACCGATGTTTCCGTATGGCCCCCTCTCATCTGAAAGCCCTTTCATGACCACGGTATCAAACTGGCCCGAGATATCCCTTTTTCTGCGCACACTGCGGACTCCGCGCGCATCTGGTCTCGCCTTCCATTCAGGTGCTGCCCTGGCGCATCCGGCGCAGGCACCGTCATCGCACGCCACTCCCGCATGAGTTCCGCCATGCGCTGTATCGCCGTTATTCCAGCCCGCTTCGGTTCCAGTCGTCTGCCGGGAAAACCGCTGGCCGACATCCTCGGCAAGCCCATGATCCAGCATGTCTACGAGCGCGTGAAAAGTATCGACGAGCTCAATGACGTAGTGGTCGCTACCGACGATGAACGCATCCTCACTGCCGTTACCGCCTTCGGTGGCAAGGCCTTGCTGACTTCGCCCGACCATCCTTCCGGAACCGACCGTCTGCGTGAAGTGATGCAGCACCATCCGGCCGATCTTTATCTGAATGTGCAGGGCGACGAGCCTCTGGTCAACCCAGTTCACCTGCGCAGGCTGCTGCAAGCGATGCTGGCGGCACCTCAACTGCAGGCCGGCACGCTGTGCCACCCGATCAGCGCAAGCGAAGCGGAGAACCCCAATACCGTCAAGGTAGTGCGCAACCGCGCAGGTGACGCCCTTTATTTCAGCCGCGCGCGCATCCCCTTCGAACGCGAGTCCACGGGCAAGACCCGCTACTTCAAGCATATCGGCGTGTATGCCTATCGTGCCGATTTGCTGGCAGCCTTCCCCGGCTTGCCGCCGAGCGAACTGGAAGGCAGCGAGATGCTGGAGCAACTGCGCATCATGGATGCCGGCTGGCAGATCCGCGTGATTGAAGTCGACCATGCCGCACCCGGCGTCGATACCCCGGCATGCCTGGAACGCGTACGCGCACTGATGTCCGGGCAGCCCGACCCCACCCTCAAGGCGGGCAGCCTGGCCGACATCAGACTGGTCATCACCGACATCGATGGCGTACTGACCGACGGCGGCATCTGGTATGACGATAGCGGCGAGTGCTTGAAGCGTTTCCATGTTCGCGATGGCATGGGCATCAAGATGTTGCAGGAGGCCGGCATCAACGTTGCCGTCATCTCCGGTCGCGACTCGGCCACGCTGCGCCGTCGGCTGGCTGACCTGGGCATCACTGTGTTCCTCCTCGGTGCCAAGGACAAGGCAGCCGCCTGCAAGGCCATCATGGATCACCACCAAGTCGGACCGGATGCCACCGCCATGATTGGCGACGACAGCATTGACCTGCCCGGCTTTGCCGCTTGCGGCTGGCCGGTGGCCGTAGGTGACGCACCAGACTACGTCAAGCGTCATGCGCGCGTAGTGCTGATCAAGGCCGGTGGCCAGGGTGCCTTCCGTGAATTTTCCGACAGCATATTGAACGCGCAGAACCGTTCCGCCATCTATGACAGCGTCGCCGGTTATGCGCAGGCCATGGGCCGCATGACGCAGTGACCTGCCCCTACAACAAAAGTGAGAACAGCATGAGAACAACCGGACTCCGCGTCTTCCAGGAACAGGCGCAAGCCTTGAACATGATCGCCGAGCGTCTGGCCGAGGAATTCGAACAGGCCGTCGAACTGATGTACAACACCCGTGGCCGCGTGATCGTCTCCGGCATGGGCAAGTCCGGCATCATCGGCAGCAAGATCGCCGCTACCCTTGCCTCCACCGGCACCTCTTCCTTCTTCGTGCATCCGGGCGAGGCCTATCACGGCGACCTCGGCATGTTCACCGAAGCCGATACGGCCATCCTCATCTCCTACAGCGGCGAAACCGAAGAGGTGATCCGCCTGATTCCCTCCCTGAAGCATTTCGGACTGCGCATCATTGCAATCGTTGGCAAGCGCAATTCCACCCTGGGAAAAAACGCCGACGTAGTGCTGGATGTGTCGGTGCCGCGCGAAGCCTGTCCGAACAACCTTGCCCCGACCACCTCGACCACCGCCACTCTGGTGATGGGCGATGCACTAGCCGTCGCATTGATCGAAAAGCGCGACTTCAAGCCCAATGACTTTGCCCGTTTCCACCCGGGTGGCAGTCTCGGCAAGCGCCTGCTCACACGCGTCAAAGACGTGATGCACACCGAGCTGCCGTGGGTCATGCGCGATACCGCCATCGTCGACGTAATCAGCCAGATGACCGAGGGCGGCCTGGGCATGGCGCTGGTGAGTACGGACGGCAACCGCCAGGCACTCTGCGGCGTGATCACCGACGGAGACTTGCGCCGTGCCCTGGCTGCGCGCAAGGACATCTACCACATCACCGCTGCCGACCTGATGAACAGCTCGCCCAAGACCGTTTCGGAAAACGAAATGTTTGTCGATGCCGAAGCCAAGATGCTGGAATTGAACATCACCGCGCTGGTGGCGCTCAACGACCTGCAGCATGTGGTTGGCGTGCTCAAGCTGCTGGATGCAAAGCGACTGTAATTGCCGGGCAAAAACACGTATTCTCCCCCCCTTCCAAGCGCCAGCAGACAGGCGCCGGACTTTGAAAATCACCCTCCTGCATGAGGAAACGGAACATGATCAAGATCAATGAGATTCAAGTTGGAAACGAATTGCCATTCGTTCTTTTCGGCGGCATCAACGTCCTCGAATCCGAACAATTCGCTGTCGATGTCTGCGGTGAATATGTGCGCATCACCAAGGAACTGGGCATTCCCTATGTCTTCAAGGCATCGTTCGACAAGGCCAACCGCTCTTCCATCAAGAGCTACCGTGGTCCCGGTCTGGACGCCGGCCTGAAGATCTTCGAAGCCGTCAAGAAGGCACATGGCGTGCCGGTGCTGACCGACGTGCATGAGCCCTACCAAGCGGCAGAAGTCGCCAGCGTCTGCGACGTGCTGCAGCTGCCGGCCTTCCTGGCGCGCCAGACCGATCTGGTCATTGCACTGGCCAAGACCGGCAAGGTCATCAACATCAAGAAGCCGCAATTCGTCAGCCCGCCGCAAATGAAGAACATCGTCGAGAAATTCGAAGAAGGCGGCAACACCAACGTGATGTTGTGTGATCGTGGTGCGCAATTCGGCTACGACAATTTGGTGGTAGACATGCTGGGCTTCGGTGTAATGAAACAGGTCAGCGGCAACAAGCCGGTGATCTTCGATGTGACGCATGCCCTGCAACAGCGTGAATCCGGTGCTGCGGCATCGGGCGGCCGTCGTGGGCAGGTGACCGAGCTGGCCCGAGCTGGTATGGCATTGGGCCTGGCAGGCCTGTTCCTGGAAGCCCACCCGGATCCGTCCAAGGCATTGTGCGATGGTCCGAGCGCCTTGCGTCTGTCGCAGCTCAAGGCTTTCCTGGAGCAGGTCAAGGCGGTGGATGATCTGATCAAGAGCCTTCCTGAGCTGGATACGCATTAAGCATGGCGGCACCCATTGAGGCGCGCCAGCCGGCGCAGCGGGGCCGCGCATGAGCGCCGCAGCCAACGCCCGCTGGATCGCCCTGACACAGGTCGTCAAGATCTTGTCCCAGCTGGTCAACATGTTCGTGTTGACTCGCCTGATCGCCCCTTCGGAATATGGCCTTATGGCCATGGCCGGGGTGGCGACCAATCTGGCATTCGTACTGCGTGACATGGGAACGGCTGCAGCAATCATCCAGAAAGCCGAGATCAGTCAGGCCGATACCTCGTCGGTGTTCTGGCTGAACATGGCGGGCGGGACGCTGCTCATGGTCGCCCTGTTCGCCACTGCCCCGCTTCTCTCGGCGACCTTCAACGAGCCCCGCTTGACGGAAGTACTATGGATTCTCTCGCTCTCCTTCCCGATTGCAGCCAGTTCAACCGTGCATCAAGCTCTGCTGGAACGCGTTTCTCGCTTCCGTATGGTCGCAGGCATTGAATCAGCCTCTTCGCTGCTGTCCCTGCTGATCGCGCTGGTACTGGCCTATCGCGGCCTCGGCGTCTGGAGCCTGATTGCACAGGCACTATTGATGGCAGCTTGTACTACCGTGCTGATGTGGTGGTTTTCTCCTTTCCGTCCCAAGGCGCTGTTTGATCGTGAAGCACTGCGAGGCGTCTTCAAGTTCAGCGGCTCCATGGCTGGACATCAGTTGGCCAGTTACCTGTTCCGCAATGCCGACAGCTTCATCGTCGGCAAGATGCTCGGCATCACCGTACTAGGTAATTATTCCCTGGCATACAAGCTGATGCTGTTCCCGGTACAGAACATTTCATGGGTCGCTGTACGCTCGCTGTTCCCCGTGATGAGTCGACGACAGGATGATAGAGCCTACATGGCAGCGCTGACACTGCGCTCCCTGAAACTGGTCTCTTTCATTTCGGCGCCAATCATGTTTGGCGTGGCCGGAGTTTCCGATCTGTTCGTCGACAGCTTCCTCGGCCCCAAATGGGCTCTGGTCGGCGGCATTCTCACCTTCCTGGCAATGGTCGGCTATGTGCAGGTCATTTCCAGCATTGCCAGTCCGGTACTGATGGCGCTAGGCAAGTCCGACTGGCTCTTCCGCATGTCCATGGTCGGCACGCCCCTGCACATCATCGCTTACGTTGCCGGTGCTTGGATCGATGGCGCACGGGGCCTGGCCATCGCCTATCTGGTAGCGGCCATCATGATGGCCTTGCCCGGCTTCTATCTGGCGGGCAAGCTCTTGTCGATCCGCCTTGCAGATTTTCTGTTGAGCCTACTGCCATCCGCGCTAAGTGGACTGGCTATGGCTGTCTTGCTGCAGCTTGCGCGCAAGCAGTTGCCGCAGTATTCGGGTCATCTGCTGTTCGCCATCCTGGTTGGCGCAGGCATTTTGTTCTGGGCTCTCATGGTGGCGCTGTTTCAACGGCGCGAAGCAAGCGAGTTCATCCAGCTGGCCTTCCGTCGACTCAAAAAATGAATCCCTCCGGCGACCCAATCAATATGGAATATCTTGCGTTGATCCGCACCTTCAACAGCCTGCCGTTAGTAGAAGAGGTCATCCGTTCGCTGCGCATGCAGAGCAGCCCTCCCACGGCCATCATGGCCGTCGATAGCGGCTCTGATCCTGCTCAGGCGGAGGCTCTGCGTGCCCTTGTAGATATATGGCTTGATGTGTCGGGCCAACCATTCAACTACGCGCGCTCGATCAACCTGGGTGTCCAGGCGGCCGAACTGGAGAACGTGCTGATCATTTCCTCTCACGTGATATTGCGTGAGCAGGATGTGATGCAACGCTTTTTCAGTGAGTTGACCAGCAAGGGGGACCGTGTAGGATCGATCATTTCCAACAAGTCCCACCCCTGGCTGGTACGACAGGTGAATAACGTCAACTTCACCGGGGTCAATGGCTTGACCAATTCATGCAGCTTCGCGCCGACGGCCTTGCTGCGTGAATTGCCTTTCCGCGAAGAGGTCTTCGCCTCCGAAGATCAGGAATGGACCAAACGATTCCTGGCCGTCAAAGCAGACAATCTGACCATCGTCGAAACCGGCCAGATCGACTATCTGAACAAGCATTTCAGTTACAAGAAAAAATACAATGAAGAAATGGCACTGGCCACCTTCGTTGATACACGCCGTAAGGGGCTTCCTGCGATTTTGACATGGCTACTGAAATCGGCCTGGTCAATTTGCGTCAAAGGCGACATCGCCAAGGCGAATCATCGCTTCAAGGTCGCGATGGGACTGTGCAAGGCTCGACTCAGGAAACCTGACATCAACTCCAAGTATTACTAAGCGACCTCATCATGAAAATCGCCATCTTCGTCCTGGCCGACATGTTCGTTCCGCTCATGCTCAGTACCGGCAATTGTCTGGAACATCAACATGGTCATCAGGTACGCTATCTGAACTTCCTTCCCCACGACCACAAGCTGCTGGCCAAGAATACCGGTCAACTTTACCCTCGCGATCTGGAAACACTGGACGGTAGCAGGCACGAAGCCGACATACTGTTTTCCGAGGACGAAGTGAAGGAAATGGTCAGCTTCATGCAGACCAAGCACGGTGGGAGCCTGATTGAGTGGCATGACCGCGTCAATACCGTAGCACGCTATGTCAATCGATTCCTCGAGGAGCAGCAGCCCGAATTGTTCGTGGTGTGGAATGGTCAGGATCATATTGGCCAAGTCATCAGCATACTCTGCCGTCGCAGCGGCATCCCCGTGGTCTATCTGGAGAACGGCTACTTTGCGAATACGCTACAGGCTGACCTCGGGGGCGTGAATGCCTCTGCCACGTTGGCCTCACTGGACTTCGATGCCGTGCTTGCGCAAGCACAAGGACGGGGCGATACAGCCGTAGTCGACAAAACTGCGCCATCGTTGAACCTGCGACCGCTGACCCGCACGCAACTGGCCGCTATCGCCTTGGCTCACCGCACCAATCTATCCTACTACGGGCACTATCCCGAGCAACGGGGATTCAGCAGGATCAAGAGCTGGAAGATCAAGCGTCGACGGGCGGCCATCGCAAACGACCAAGCGAAGCTGCCGGCCCAATTCGCTTTCATCCCGCTTCAGGTCCATGACGATACGCAGGTGCTGCTCAATTCGAGACTGGTGCATTCGGTGGAAGAATTTTTCGAGACAGTGCATGCCGCGATTCGTCGTACCTGCGGCCCGGACTACCCCATCATCGTCAAGGAGCACCCGGAAGACCTTGGCCGCTACGACTACAGCCAGTTACGTCAAAAGTATCCTGATGTCCTCTGGCTGCGCAAGTTCGACGTCGAACTGCTGCTGGACCGCGCCACCATGGTCTTCGTCATCAACTCATCGGTAGGCCTGCAGGCGGTACGGCGCAAGACACCGACGGTAGTGCTGGGTGAATCGTTCTACTCGAAACCGGAAATCGCCTTCGTGGTCAACAACCTCGACCAGCTTGATGCCACTGTACAGCGTGCGAAAGCTGGCGTGGATGAAATCATGTCGGCGCATATCGATGCTTTTCTCGATGCCCTTGATCGCATCCTCTTCGTCAAGGGGACCTGGAAGTATCCCGCCTGCCTTCAGGCAGGACCGGCACTGGCTGCACGGCTGCTGGCCTTGTACGAACAGAGCATGCAAAAGGTCGGAGCGACGAACGCCTGAGACTGCCGCGGACAATATAAAAAGGAGAGCACGTGCTCTCCTTTTTTCATGGGGACCTTGCGCTCTCACGCTCGCTTGTAAACATCATCAAAGCGCACGATATCATCCTCGCCGAGATAGCTTCCCGACTGCACCTCGATCAGGTGCAGCGGTAACTTGCCCGGATTTTCCAGACGATGGGTCACTCCGATGGGCAGATAGATCGATTCGTTCTCGCTCAACAAGGTCACTTCCTCCCCACGCGTAACCAAGGCCGAGCCGCTGACCACCACCCAGTGCTCTGCGCGATGGTAATGCATCTGCAGCGACAGCTTCTCGCCCGGCTTGACGATGATGCGCTTCACCTGGAAACGCTCACCGGCGTCAACGCTCTCGTAGCTGCCCCACGGGCGGAAGACGCGCTTGTGATGCACGTGTTCGGTACGCTTTGCGTCCTTGAGCTTGTCAACGAAACTTTTGACTTCCTGCACCTTGTCACGGTGCGCCACCAACACGGCGTCATCCGTTTCGACCACTACCAGGTTTTCCACGCCGAGCACAGCGACTAGACGACTTTCCGCTCGAACCATGGTGTTCTTCACCTCCTTGAGATGTACGTCGCCACGAATCACGTTGCCTTCCTGATCGGCCGGCAGCACTTCGTGCAACGCACTCCACGATCCCACATCGCTCCAACCTATGCTGGCGGGCACCACCACGGCACGGGAGGTATTTTCCATGACAGCGTAGTCAATGGACTCCGATGGCGAAGCTGCAAAGGCAGTCTCGTCCAGGCGGCAGAAATCAAGGTCGTTATAGGCCTTGGACACAGCCTCCTTGACGGCCGCACCGATCAACGGGCGATGGATCTCCAGCTCGCTCAGATAATCACGTGCCTTGAAAAGGAACATTCCGCTGTTCCAGTAATACCCGCCCTGCTGCAGGAAGCCGCTAGCGGTCGCCAGGTCTGGCTTCTCGACGAACCGCTCTACCAGGAAGTTACCGCTTTCCGCGCTATCTGCGGCACCACGCAGAATGTAGCCATAGCCGGTCTCAGGTTGCGTCGGCTCAATACCGAAGGTGGCCAGCGCCCCCTTCTCCACCGAGACCAAAGCACGGCGCACCGCTGCGTGAAAGGACAGCACATCAGTGATGACATGGTCGGCCGGCAACACAAGCATCACGGCCTCCGGATCGAGACGCTGCAGGTGCAGAGCGGCAGCAGCGACCGCTGGGGCCGTGTTGCGACCCTGAGGTTCCAACATGATGCCCAGCGGCCGCATGCCGATCCCGCGCATCTGCTCGGCGATCATGAAGCGGTGCTCGTTGCCACACACCACCAACGGCGCCTGTACTTCGGGCCAGGAGCTGACCCGCGCCACGGTCTCCTGCAGCATGGTCTGCTCGCTGACAAGAGGAAGTAATTGCTTAGGATAGGCTGCGCGGGAAAGCGGCCACAAGCGGGTACCCGAACCACCGGACAGGATGACGGGATAGATTTTGAGATTAGACATTAAGTACTCCAGGTTTACTAAATCGCACTGCGCGGTTTGAGACGGCGATCCCGTGCATCGTTCCACTGCTCGTCCGGCCGATCGGAAGTATGTTTCATTTCGCCCTCGTGGGTGACACTGTACGCACCATAAACGACGCTGTTTTCAAAGGTCGTTCCACTCGCTACGCGAGTATATTCGAATAGCACACTGCGAATCACCTTTGCGCCACTGCAAATATGGCTGCCATGACCAATCCAGGCAGGTCCGATGATCGTAGAACCTGCCGCCACGTGCGAGCCGGCACCGATATAGACCGGTCCTTCGATAGTGGTTCCATCCCATTCGATGCGGGTATTCAAGCCCACCCACACACCTTCCTGAATCTGCGTGCCCGGCACGTACATCTGCGCTACTTCGCCCTTGAGCACGCTTTGCAGTACCGACCAAAAATCGGTGACATTGCCGATGTCGATCCAGTTGAAGAAACGATTCTGGGCATAGAACGGTAATTGCTTTTCCACCAGTAACGGGAACAGGTCAGCACCGATATCGAAGAATTTGTCCTTGGGAATCAGGTCCAGCGCGGCGGGCTCCATGATGTAGATGCCGGTGCTGGCCAGATTGGAGAGTGCCTCTTCCTGTTTAGGCTTTTCCTGGAAGGACTTCACCTTGCCATCCTTCTCGGTTACCACGATACCATAGCTGGAGACTTGCTCCATCGGCACTTCCTTGGTGATGACGCTCACCAGGGCACCCTTGCGGCGGTGTTCGAACAGGGCCGAATGAATATCCAGGTCGATCAGCGCATCACCACAGATGACCAACGTGGTTTCATCGAAAAAGCCACCGAATTCCTGGATTTTCTTCATCCCTCCGGCAGAGCCGATCGGATCTGGAAAGACCTGACCATCATCATCAACGTAGCCTTCGAAGGAATAGCCAATGCGCGCACCGAAGCGCTGACCTTCGCCGAAGTAATTCTCAATGCGGTCGTGCAGATAGCTGACGTTGACCATGATGTCCTGGATACCGAACTTGACCAAGTGCTCGATCAGGTACTCCATCACGGGCTTGCCGAGGATGGGAATCATCGGCTTGGGGAGTGCGTAGGTCAAGGGCCGTACGCGTGTCCCCTTGCCCGCTGCCAGGATCATTGCTTTCATGAGTGCCTTTTCTATCGTTAATATTTGAGCTGAAAGTGCCGACCGCAGAGATCACGTCTCCATGGCCGTCAAGCCAAGGGTTGAAGCAAATAATGTGCGCAGTGCCACTCGAATTGCCGGCGCAACGCTGCTGACACACCAAGCATTGCCCACGGCCTACCCCTCGCACAACATGCGCCATATAACAGCATCAGAGATGCCAACGCCGCGCTGTCGATGTGAGCCAGCTCTGAACAGTCCACCAGCATGGGCCCGGACCGATCGGCCGCGCTCGGCAGGAGTGCACGCAAACGCGCAATATTGGGCAGCCCTAGAGCACCCGTCAGGATTAGCCGACAATCACCATCTTGTTGCCGCACACTAATGATCGCCTTGTCGAATTCGGATGGTGCAGGTGCTCTCTGACGCCGCGACACTGCCAGCGGTACAACACGATTGACCAGCACACTCAACAAGCCGATACCATCCTGCCAGTAACGCTTCCAAAGTTTTGGCTCTTCCTTGATGCGCCACAGCCATTCCATGCCGGACTTCTGTGCCCACACGGGTGCCCGGGAGACAGTTCCCGCAACAAAATTGACCACGGCACCCAGATGACTGACCAGCGGAACTGTCAGGCGAGACAGATTGAACTGGATCCATGCTTGCCCCTTTTTGGCACCTAGTGCTACCACAAGGAAGTCGGCTCCACTGGCATTGATACGATCAATCACGGATGAGTCGCTCATTTCTTCGATGCTACCAAATCCCGGACTATCGAACCCGACGGCACGCATTCCCGACGGCGTAGCATTGAGCTTTTCGCTGGCCCGCTGTGCCACGCCCGGCGGACCACCAAAAAAATACACTCCTACAGCCTTATTGCCCGTGGGCATGCCTGCTTGCCGCAATGCTTGGAACAAGCTCGATCCAGCCACGCGCTCCTTGATGGGCAAGCCTGTGGCACGCGCGATCCAGATCAGCGGCATGCCATCGGCGATAGAAAGATCACTCTGGATTACCGACAAGCGGAACTGCGAATCGTCGAGGCAAGCGATAGCAAAATTCAGGTTGGGGGTAGAAAGGAAGCATCGTTGCCCCTGCACAGCGGCTTGCTGCGTCAGACGCACAGCCTCATCCAGACTGACGCAGTCGAATGGCAAACCGAGAATGCAAAACACATCACGGTTGAAGTCAGGCAGGGGGCCCCATGGCTGCTCCGGCGCAGCAACGACAAGTCCAGGAGAGAGATGGCGAGCGTTATTCTGAATCACGTTTTGACCTCACCCACGCCACTTGGCGGTTGAACAAGAATTTGAAATACAGGGGTAACTTGCGCGCGACATATCCAACAGCTCCGAGCAGTTCGCGCAGACTGATGATGCTACGGCCATAGCCATTCCAGGCAATCAATACCGCGCTCCCGATGCAGACCAGCAGCGCACTGGCGATAACCACTGGCATCACCGCGCCCATTCCAACCCAAAACAAGGTCGTGATGACCCATGCGGCCACTACCAGCATCACGAGCAGCGCAAGGGGCGGCACGCTCAGATCCAGTGCCAACCCTGCCATCGCCAGGTTGCCACGCCTGAGGGCCCCCACTAACAGGCGTGGCACATAAGACTGGATCACGCTGAGATGGCCGTGTTCCCAGCGCGTTCTCTGAGTCTCAACGCCACTGTCACTGGACGGAAAATAACTGTAGACCATGGCTTGCGGACAAAACAGCGGTGCCTGTCCGGCTTCAGCCAGATCGACGCCCAACTTCATATCCTCGACAATGTGGCCGGTGGCCAGATCTGCGCTGCGGATCTGCTCCCAGGTGAATGCCATCCCGGTCCCCATCAACTGACAAGGCAATCCGATCCGATGAAACCCAAGTGGCCGTACCCAATTCTTTACCAACCAGGCAAACTCGGCGATCTTGCGCATTGCGCCCGCCCCCTCTGGGGTATGCATCAGATAGAGCGCCTGTACCGGACGCCCCGACTGGGCGCACCGGCGCCCCAAGGTATCCAGAGCCTGCTCCCCTAGAAAGCAATCAGCATCCACGATGATGACAACATCCGGCGCATCGGCAGCCAGATGAGCGATGCCGTGGTCAAGCGCATAACCCTTCCCGCGCAACTCATCATGAAACCGTTCAGTAACTTCAGCTCCCGCAATACGTGCGATTTGGGCTGTCTCATCCGAGCAATTGTCCGCCACGACCAGCACCCGGTCAGCGCTGTCCAACTGCTTGACAATGCCATGTATAACATCGGCAATTCCGCCGGCCTCATTGTGAGCCGGAACCAGTACGGCAAGCCGCGGTCGCTTCTGCCCCGTGTCGCTTGCCCCCCTGACGGGTCCGCGTGCGCAGACCACCTGCAGCAAAAGTACCAGTACCGGCACCGCAAGAAGCGCCAGCGCTACCAGCAAAAACACTTGCACAATCGAGATGATTATCGACATATTCATTTCCTCTGGACTGCCGAAGCTGTCCGAATCTTCCAAACTACTCGCATTTAATGCTACTGAGCGACAATCTTCCAGCCTTGCAAAGAAACCTGCCACATCCGAGGTGGCAACCTGCAGATGCCGCAAGATGTCCAGGCAACGTTGGCATGGAAATCAAGATCCAAGTCAGACCACTCTCTATTATGCGACAGTCACCGCCGCCGATGCTGCAATGCATCAACAATATTTATGAAACGGCAGCGCCGGAGCTGCCCTGAGCATCCGCCATCGCTTTTCGAGGCATCAGACCGATGCCTGACTACAATGATCGATATACTTTCCACCTTCTCATTAAAATTACTTACATTTTCGAGGATGCGTAGAACTTAATCCACCTGGCCAGATCATCACTAAACCACACCAACAGGAGTTGCTTATGCCACGGCCCACCACCACACTAAGACGCTTTCAACTGACACTCGGACTGACCGCTGTGCTTGCCGCTGCACCAGGCTGGGCCCAGGAATGGGGTACTTATATGAAACCCTTTGCTGCCGACTCGCTGTGGAACAGTCGCCCGGTGAATCCGGTGTTTGATTCCTTCGTCATTCCGACTGACAGCTATTTCCCCACGGTGACTAATAACACCTATTCCACCGGCATCTTCCTGGCGTCGCCGGATGACCCGCCGGTCACCATCACCGGTCTGACTGGCAGCAAAGGCCTGTTCCATACGGATGACGAGAATTATCACGACATCACCATTCCACACTGGCCGGCTTCAGCGAAAGCCGCACCGGGGACGGACGGTCATGCTGACATCGTTGACCCCACGACTGGCATTGTGCATTCGCTCTTCAAGCTCAAGCAGGAAGGGACAAAATGGACTGCTGCCATGTATGCCTGGACCAAAATCGATGGACGCGGCTGGGCTGATCCAGGCCATTACTATCAGGGTGCCCGTGCTACCGGCGTACCAGCGGCGGCAGGCATCATCCGTATCCATGAGGCGGCCCAGAAGCCCCAGTACTATCCTCATGCGCTGGCGATGTCACTGACCTACTCGGGCCTGAGCCCCAATCCCGCCTATGTGTTCCCGGCCACCTCAGCAGATACCGAAGCCGCCATCCGCAACAAGGGCGGCATTCCCGAGGGCAGTCTGGTGATGCTGCCGCCAGACTTCGATACCAGCAAACTTACCAACGCAGAAGTCCGCCGGATCGCTGAAACACTCAAACGCTACGGTGCTTACATCGTCGATGCCAATATCGGCACGCCCTTCGTCATCTACGCAGAGATCGGTGCCGACGCCAATCCTTCGCCGAGCGGATGGAACAATACCGTCGCCACTGAAATGCAGTCGATCCGCGCAGCTCTTCGCCGGGTGGTCAGCGCCCAGGGCTGGATCGACGGTAACGGCAAGACCTTTACGCCCAACCAGAACCTGAATCTGCTTTCCATGCGTGGCAACTGGACCCAGCAATCCGGCAGCGCATTGGGCCAGTACAGCTCTTGGGACCAAGCCGTGGTTTTCCCGGCGACCAACTCGATGTCCGAAGTCGTGAACTACAGCAACCGCGGAATGAACGCAGTGACCTGGGCCAAGCCAGTCAGCGGTGCCACCTACAAACTGACCGCCAACACCACGAACGGCGGCAAACTTCGCATGAGCATCTACGACCAGTTGGTGGGCAAAGTCGTCTTCGACAGCGGCTATCTGGCCAATGGCGAAAGCAAGACTTTTACCTGGACCGCGAGCTCGCCGCGCCTCGTGCTTTACGCCCAGAGTGGCGTGGGCAGCAAGTCTGCAGTCGGCGGCGATCTACGCAAGGCCGACTGATACTTGCCCAGCCACAACAAAAGTCGCAATCCAGCCGCAGTCCTCGACTGCGGCTTTTTTATCGGGCCACGCCTGACGGCAGCAGTCCATCCTTCTGCATCGACTGCAACAAATACTTGGACGCTGCCAGGCTGATGTGCTGATCGTCGTTGTACAAATAAGCACCATTTATCTTTGATCTGCACTGGGCCGATGAGCAGAACAGTGCCACCGGATCGAATACCGTCGCCTTCGGATGCAACTGGCGCAGCTCGCTCACGGCGGCATCGTAGGGCTTTCTGATCTGGTCATGCTCGGCGCGGGTATAAGCACATTCGCGGATCGGACCGTCACCGAGTCGGTTCACGCAAGCATGCGGGTCCAGTTTGAGGAATGGCACATCAGCAACGAACACGACCTGCTTGCCTTGCCCAATGAAACTTTCAATCAACGCGCCATATCCGGACATGAACGCCTCTCGCTGGCTCAACGCGTGATCGTTGACCTTGTACTGCGAGGGCTCATCGAGATTGCCCCGCGGGTAAGCCCCGCTGATCACCACCGTCCGGATGGAAGGGAATCTCTGACCAACGGCGATTGCCTGACGGGCAATCTCCGTGCAATTGTTGGACCAGCGCCGCAAATTGGCGGGCTCGTAGGGCAAGTTGGGATACACACGGCAGGCGTGCCCGGCCACCATGATGGACGGCAGTGCAAGTTGACGACTGAAAATCGCCGAATGCAGTGCCATGACGTGGCTATCCCCGACGAAGAGCACTTGCGGCTGCGCCGAATTGGAAAGACAGACCTCTTCACTGACTGGAACCAGTTGATTGAGGCGATTGCAACTGCCATCGGAGTTGCGCGAGCCATCGAATACATCCGTATGGGCGAGGTAATCCAGCTTCTCATTGATCGCCCGCTGAGGGAAACCGCCATTGTGATAGATGACGGCCCCCGCCAGTCCTACCGCTGTGTTGACCAGCAGCAGCGCCCAAACGATGCGTATCCCACTGGCATGCCGAAGCGGACGCTCAATGAACAGGAAGGTGCCCCACGCCAGCAACATGGCCGCCAGTACCGCCATCAGACGCCATTGCTGGGGGGCGGTTTGACCGGCAATGATGGTCGCAAAGGACAGCAGCGGCCAGTGCCAGAGATACAGTGGATAGCTGATCAGCCCAATCCCGACCAACGGCTTACTGGCGAGTATCTTACGATTGAACCATGCCCCGGGGCCCGCCGAGAGTAAAAGAAATGCTCCTGCGCACGGCAGCAGCGCCCACCAGCCCGGGAAGCTGCGCTCGCCATTGAGCAGGACGAACCCCAGCACCAGTAAAATCAAGCCCAGCCACGCTTGCCATTCCTTGGCGCGCGCATTCAGGTCGGAACGATGCAGATTGATATAGGCGAGGGTGCCACCCACCATCAACTCCCAGAATCGTGCGAACGGCGAGTAGAACGCTGCGGTCTGGTCATGTCCGATCAAATAAAGATTGATGAGGAACGACAACAGAGCGATCACTCCGACGATGCGCAGAAATCCCCACTTACGTTTCCACACAAAGGCCAGCAGCAGAGGCCAGAACAGATAGAACTGCTCTTCGATCGCCAGACTCCAGAGATGCAGCAATGGCTTGGTCTCGGCGGAGTTATCGAAGTAGCCGCTTTCGCGCCAGAACAGAATATTGGAAATGAAGGTCGACCCACCCAGCATGTGCTTGCCCAGCTGACGGTACTCGTCAGCGAACAAAATGATTCCCCCGGCGACCGCACATGCGACCATCACCGTCATCAGGGCGGGGAAAATGCGTTTGACGCGGCGGATGTAGAAATCGAGGATACTGAAGCGATCATGCTCAAGATTGTTGAAGATGATCAGCGAAATCAGGAAACCGGAAATGACAAAGAAAATGTCGACGCCGATGAAACCGCCCTTGAACCACTCCGGGAAAGCGTGAAAAATGACCACTGAACCGACCGCGATCGCACGCAGACCGTCGATATCGGGACGATACTTAGGATGCAGCTGAGGTACATCCTGACCTGCCGCCGGGGCAACCGAAACCGCACTGGGCGAGCCTTTCGGAGGGAGGGAATTTTTCTGGGTGGAGACCATTTTCAGAGTTTTCGTACAAAAACCGTGCTAGCGGAGCCGCGCCCTGACCACGCGCAACGGAGCATCAATCAAGCGATCCACCAGTACCGCGAACAGCAAGGAAACGGCCAGTGCCACGAGAACGTTCAGTGGCGCATAGGAAAATAAGCGATCTACGTTATTGAGCATGACGTAATGGGCCAGATAGATCGAATAGGAATAGACTCCGATCCGCCGAACCCAAGCCGCATTGAGCCAGCGGAAGGGCCAAAGTTCCGGATTGGTTACCGAGTAATAAAAGAGAGGAATGAGCGCAATACCTTGCAGAGAGTAACGCACGGTTTCTCTGAACACCTCACTGCGAACCAACAAGGTGCTCAACAGGAGCAGTAGTCCGGCCCATATCGCAGTAGCTCTCACTTTTGGCGTTTGCAGCTGCTGCTGCCATTGCGACGTCAGCGACAGCGTCGCCAGAATGCAGCCATAAAGCATGGAATCGATGCGCGTATCGGTGGCATAGTAAGTTCGTTCGGTGCTGACCGCTACTCCCATGACGAGATAGCAGCGCCAAGCGAGGAACATCACGCAGGCAACACCCAAGTAAAACGGCAGCCGCTGCCGCTGCGCATTGCGCAAGGAAAGCAATAGCAATGCCGGGAAGAAGAAATAAAAATGCTCTTCCACTGCCAGCGACCAGAACACGCCCGTCCCCTGCGGCACCGTATGAGCGGCATCAAAGAACAACGCGTAATAATTGGCGAAATAAAACAACTGCGCAAAGAAACCGGTCCACGTGGCATAGCCTTTGAAGACACCCAGGTAGGTCAGCAAATACGTCGCCACCAGCACCAGCAACAAGGGCGGAGTCAGGCGAAGAAGACGTCGCAGATAAAAATGCCTGATGTTGATGGTGCCAGTACTTGCATGCTCGCGCAGCAGCAAGGTGGTGATGAGATAGCCACTCAGGAAAAAGAAAATGGTCACACCCAGCCCGCCTGGCACCAGCCTGCCCAAGCCCGCATGACTGGTCGCAACAATGAGGATGGCAACCGCCCGCCATCCATCCAGGGAGGCAATATCCTGGTGCTTGGTATGCACCATGCTCATGGTGCCTTCCCCAGAACAGGGCGATCCGAGGTAACCGATGCGGCGAACAATCTGGCCAACTTGCCGGCCTCGGTATCGATTGAATGCCTTGCCACCGCACGTGCGTGCGCGCACTCCCCCATCTGCTGCAGCTGTTCGGGCGTAGCACTCAGGCAGGCTTGCATGGACTCCACCAGACGGCCAATATCCCCTGCAGGAAAGAGCCAGCCATTCTCACCATCCAACACCAGTTCAGGGATGCCGGCAATGAAGGTAGTCAGCACCGGACGACGCAGCGCCATTGCCTCCATCACCACCACCGGCAGACCTTCTGCGAAACTAGGCAATACCATCGCACGCGCAGCAAGCAATTCCTCTCGTACCTGGCGACTGCTGATCCATCCGGTGATCCGAATTTTTTCCTGCAAGCCGTAGTGCGCAACACGCTCTTCAATCTGCGGCCGCATTTCACCATCCCCGGCCAGCACCAACTCAAACTCGATGCCATTGCTTGCAAGTACAGCGGCCGCCTCGACCAGCAACAATTGCCCCTTCTGCTCACACAGGCGACCCACACAGACCAGACGTGCGGACGACTGCGGCTGCAGCGGCGCGTCCGAATAAAAGCCACGATCCAGGCCGCAATGAACGATGGCGACCTTTGACCAGATACTCTGCTCCACCCAGCGGTATAACTGACTCTGGCAGAAAGAAGTGATGGCAATGGTGAACGCGGAGCGGCGGATCTTTTCGTCCAGCCCAAGGGCCACGGGCTTGTCGAACTCTTCAGGGCCATGCACTGTGAAACTGTAGGGAGGACCACCCAGGCAGTGCGCCAGCATGACGATCTCGGCGGAGTTGGTCCCGAAATGCGCATGTATGTGACCCGCATCAAACTTCCGTGTCCACTCCACGACCTGCGCAGCTTCCATGAGGTAGATCAGGTGATAGATCAGACCGCGCTCACGACGGCGTGCCATGTTGAAAGCCAACGCCAGCGCGGAGACAAAGCCCTTTGGATTGGCAAGGATCGTGCGCAGCATGGGACTCAGCAAGCCGACAATACCGTTTTTGAGAACGTAGCGCGTACGGTCACGTTCGCCACGGTCATCGTCATCGACAACCTCGGCATCCCATCCACGTAACGCGATGCGATCAATCGCAAAGCCTTGCGCTTCGACAGCGGCGATCTCCCGGCGGATGAAGCTGTGGCTGACTTTGGGATACTGGTTGATAAAGTAAGCGATTCTTTTTGTCATGGCTGCGTTGAATAAGCAATGCACTTCCCGCCCGCGAGGCAGAAAGAAAACGATGGGACAATCCTCGATATGGCCATGTCAGGCGGATGTCGAGCGGCGAAATGACGCCTGTTCCAGGCGCCGGTTCTTTTTCGCGAGAACCTCCAGTTGGCCCTGCTGGCTGTTATGGTAGACCGACCATCCCATCCCCATGACCAGCCAGAAATACCAGTTGAAGGCCAGGTAGGACAGCATGTTGTCAGAGGCTGACACAACGATATATTCAATCAAAGTACAGATCAGAATGACACCGCCCAGCGAGTCCTGTTTCTGATACCGGATCAACACGCGTAATACCTGATAGAAGATCGCAAGGTAGGCCACCATTCCGACCAGCCCAGTATCAAAGAACCACTGAACGAACACACTATGCGCGCCCCATTTCACCCCGCCAGAGAGCGGGAAAAACAGTGGCGAATAGTAGGGAAAGGCTTCGACACCATAGCCGAACAAATAGTGTGAAGAACTCATCCAGTTCAATCCAGAACTCCAGAGGTAGGTTCTCCATGCGAAGGAGTTGAGCTTGGCGTAAGTGGTGACCGTGTTGCCGCTGTCGAGCTGCAAGATACGCTCCTGGACACTCGGAATGAGCAAGGCCAGCGTCGCAAGTATCAGCATGTAAACAAGATAGCGTCGCTCGTACTTGATGCCGTAGAGGAGGAAGATCAAAAAACAAGCCACCCATGCGCTACGCGTCTGCGTAAGCAAAAGCAACAAGAACAAGAGACCCAGATAACCCGCCAGTGCAAAGCGCTTGAACTGATCAAGCTTGAATTGCGCGCTCTTGATGACGTAGAGGCCCAGGGCGATAGCCAGTGTCAGGTAGAACGCGAAGATATTGGGATGACCAAACGTACTCTGCAGACGAAAACCGCTGAGACCGCCGCGTGCGTTCAAGGCAGTGCTCACGAAACCATACGCCGCTGGAATCAGTGATGAAGCCACGACCAGCAGAACCATGGAACGGAACTGCTCTGGAGTGCGTACCACATAGAACGCACACACAAACACCGCAAAATACGAGCACAGGCCCAGGACGATCTTCAGTGCCGCTCCCTTGTCTGGGGACACCACCATTCCGATGGTGGCGATACCCAACAAAATCATCCATGGCACCCAAGCCTTGCGTGGCAACAGCTTCGGTTTTTCAACCACGAAGAGCAAGGCAATCAGAATGATCAGCGCATTGATCGCTCCACCGAGCCCCAGCGAAAAGCTGCCACCCGATCCCACACGTGTGGACTCCAGGACAATATCGCCGGAGGCACGCAACAGCAGCACGCATAGCAGCAGCAGACGTTTGTTGAACACAAACAGTCCTCCCAGCAGCAACAGCGCGGGCAAGGCTGCCAGCTTGGCGAGACTGCCATCGAGCGCGGAAGCGAGCACTGGCAGTGCCAAACCGAACACCACTGCGATTGCACATGCAACGAGCAAAAGCACGATCTGTGAAGATTGCAGGTTGATTCTTCTCATCATTTTTCCTCGGTCACTGAGACCGCAATATTCGCCTCTACATCAGCCGTCACATGATGCCGGATGATGATTGCATGCCAGGGGCAAAGAGACAGGCAACGGTCGCCCATCTCGCCAGATGGAGTCAGGACACATCAGCGCCATCCATCTGCCCACCTTTGCCCTCAATGAGGAGTTAGCAATCCTGGATGGGTAAGGTGCATGGCGCCGTCCAGTTCTTTCAGGAATTGTTCTTGCAGCGCAAAGGCATGGGCTTGACTGTCCTGATCTTGCAGAAGGCTTGACGCACGTACCAGAATGCCATCGGAAACCCGGCCGCTCATGCCATCCTTGAAAATCTTCCAACGGGCAGCGAGCCCCCCCTGTGGAAATCCATCACCAATGCGAACCCAATAACTGACAGCTTCTTGTCGGCCCTTGTTGCTGGCAACGAAGCGCGAACCAGCAATCTGCGGACCGTCAGGACGTGTCTGCATGCTCACTGGCTGCCCATCAGCCAAAGTAAAGCCTTGGGCGACGTAACAGACCTCCGGCAAGTGGATCTTTACATCCTGGCTCTGCTCGGCAGCATAGGCCAGGGCCAGCATGACCATTTCGCCACGACTATTGACGTAGGTTCGGCCAAGGACGTCGTCATAAGGTTGATCCGCATTGCGGCCAGTTCCATCGTCCAATCCGACAGTGACTTGCAGAAACGGAGATGGGACCTCTCTCCACTGGCCAAACTGCGATGGCACGATTGCCGAAAAATTCTGTTTCTTGAGCGGCTGCGCCATATGGGGAACCAGCATGCCCGCGGCTGCGACGGACAAGGCCATGACCAGCGCAACAGGGATGGCCAGTCGGATATTCATGGCGAACTTGTCGCGGTTGTTACTTTCGCCGGCCACGCGCACGCGCTGAACTGCAACTGGGACAGCCTCGCCCCGCAGGTTGGCCCAACGTACGGCGATCCAACGCAACAATCCATCCAGCGCGATGATCAAGCCCAGCGCAACGAGAAAGAGCAACATACCTGCAAAGCCGTGGAGAAAACCCTGCCCGGCAGCATCCCCCATGTAGTAGGTGATGAGCGCAAGTACCATCACTCGCACGGTATTGGCGGTGAATGAAATAGGAACGATCAAAACTGCCAGCACCACGTTGCGCAACAACGATTGATGGCGCACCAGGTTCATGTACAGCAGGCCGAGTGCCTCAAGGGTGAACAGTGAATTCAATCCGGCGCAAGCATCGGCGACCAGCAACTGGTAGGGGCCGATGTAGAGAATCACGCCGCTGCGGGCGATTGGGTACCCCAGCAGGCGCAACACCTGCTCTGACGCATAGGACACGCCAATTTTGAGCGGCTGTGTCAGCAGGTCCACCACTGAAGCGGGTAACGGGACCATGAACAGCATGAAAAAGAAGGCGAACCACAGACGACCGCAGGTACGTATCCCGAATTGCAGCAGCACGATCCCCATCAGGATGGGAATGAGCGAGCCTGCCTCCATGAACAGCACGGTCTGCGAGCGCCCGAGTACGAAGCAAAGCAGACCGAGCAGCAAGAAGAAAACACCAGGTACTGGAGCAGGTTTGCGCTCGATGAGCCCCTCCTCCAGCAACTGCCTGACTCGCACGAACATGTAGCAGCACGCTACGACCAGAACGATCGGACCATGCGCGTTGCGTTCGGTCCCCCATACCCCATGAAAGAGATCGATGAAACTGGGTATGTACATCGCCGCCAACCCAGCCGCGATGACGATCCACGGCAAACCGGAGAAGCGTGGTCCAGGCAGGGGACGAAAGGTATCAGCAGTCATCGTGACGCTTTCTGGCAAATGACTAGCGCTCAGAACTCGTTGACCACGCTGCCAACCAAAGCGACATGCGCGCTGGTCAGACGTTCAGCAAACGTACGGACTGCAGAAATGTGCGTGACATTGGTACGTACGACCATGAGGCTGCCACCAGCGCGCGCGGAAATCATGTTGCCGTCCGCGTATTGCGTGCCAGAAGGCGTGTCAACCAAGATGACATCAAAATCCTGGGCAAAGTCGCTGAGCATCTGAGTGAAGTTGGGGCGCCCCAGCAGTTCCTGCGGATTGGGTGGGGTCGGACCGGCAGACAAGACGGTCAGGTCGAGCAGGTCCGGCACGCGTTGCAAGGCATCGGCCACGACACAACGGCCGGCAATCACGCCCGACAAGCCGTTACGATTATCCAGACCAAACAACTCATGTTGACAAGGCTTGCGCATGTCAGCATCGATGAGCAGGGTGCGCTCACCTAGCTGCGAAAATACAACGGCCAGGTTGGATGCGATGAAGCTACGCCCTTCCCCGCTCTCCGGGCTGACGATGGCAAGGGCCTTGTGCTTGGCATCGACGTCGAACCACCGCACCATCAGCTGACTGCGCAGCGCTCGCAGCGCCTCGACCTGCTTGCTGAAGGGATTGTAGGCCGCTACGACCTTTTCGCTGACCTTGCTTTCCCCCTTGAGTAGATAAGGGTAATCGAATTGGCGGGACAAGGCCTGGTCGATATCGGACTGGGTCAGCAAGCCCAGTTGGATTGCAGCATCTCCGAAGCGCAGACCACGCTCGCGCTGCAAGCGCAGGATGCGCTCCGCGTTTTCGGGCGAAAGCTTTCCGCTGTCCACCAGAATCGCACCAATGGATCGGTTCGGCAGGGATGCGCCTTCATTGAAGGTCAACGTTGCAGTAGTCATGTTATTCCCGGGATATCATATTTTTATTGACAGAGAGAGCCGCACACGATCAGGCCGGCTTGGATCGTCCGAATCCAAAACGTCGACGGCTGCTGCTCGCGGTGACAGGGCCGGAAATGGCACCCAACACCGGCAGCCCCAGCTCCTCGATCAGATCCTGCTCCGAACGCACGCGACGGTTGGTCAGTTCCAGCCCCAAGGCAGCCATCACGCCCAGGATAGTGCCCACGAAGAAGGCCAGAACGAGATTGACCAAGACACGTGGGCTGGAAGGATATGGCGGCGGAACGGCTGCCGATAACAGCGAAATATCGGACTGGTTGGACTGACCTTCCAAATTGGTCTGGGCGAAACGCTGCGTTGTCAGCTCGTAGGCACGCTGCGCACTTTCGAGTTCCCGGCTCAACACAGCCAGTTCGTCGCGCGTACGGTTCATTTCCAGCACCTTGCGCTTTTGCGCCTCGAACTCGGCACGAATCTCTGATTCACGCTTGGCCAGAATCGTGGCATTGCTGCCCACCGATGCAGAAATAGAGCTTGTGGCTGCTGCCAGCTGCGCACGCAAGCCATCGCGTTCGGCCTTCGCTGCCTGATAATCCGGGTGGTTCACGCCCAGACGCTTGGACGCCTGCTCGAAACGGGCCTCGGAGGCAGCCAGGTTGGACTTGAGCGTCTGAATGAGCGCGTTCGCATTGACATCTGGCGACTCAACCGCCCCACCACCAGCGGCCTGACGACGGCGGGACTCGGCTTCGGACAATGCCGCCTGAGCCATTACCAGCTGGGTCGAGAGGTCATTGAGTCGATTTGTCTCAACGTCGGTACGATTGTCGATATTGGTAATGCCGTGCTCTTCCTGATACTTGGAGAGCTTGGTCTGTGCCTGCTCGTAAGCATCGCGCAACACCTTGACCTGGTCATTGAAATAGGAAGATGCCTTCCGGGTTGGATCCAGCTTGAGCTGCATGCTCACATTTTGGTAAGCGGCAGCAAAGGCATTGGCAACCAATGCAGCAAATTGCGGGTCTTCAGCCTTGAAGGTGATATCGATGACGCTGCTCTCCTTCGAGGCAACTGCATCCAGTTTGCGCAACAAGATCCCGGCGAGCCAGTTGCGGATATCCAGTTCACCGTGGTTATCTGCATTGTAGGCATCCTTGACTTCCTGCTGATCAGCAAGCTTGAGACTATCCACGACAGCTAGAGCCACCGACGGACTATTGATGATCGCCACTTGCGTAGGCATGAAGCCCGGCAAAGCCTGCGGCGAAACGACCAGACCCGTGACGGGATCCGATGCCTTGTAGTTGAGCACGACCGAGGAGGTTGCCCGATATTGCTTGGGCAATACCAGACTGACGACGAGCGCCACTGCTACCGTAATAGAGACAATGAGCAAGATGACCTTGCGATGCGCCTGAAGGATCAGAAGAAATTGAGATAGATTCATGGGGTCACGCCTCCTGGTTGGCGTTATACGCTAGCTAAAATAAAAGTCACGGTGCCGCCCCAGCCGGGGCCATCAATTTCAGAACCAGCTTTCCTTGACGTAGACGATGTCGTCCGCCTGCAGCAAATCTTCTTTCTTGACAGGGATCTCCTGCAGATTGCCATCCGGATCGCGACGCTTGACCATAAGGCCGCGCTCGGTGCCTCGTTGCGTCAGGCCACCGCCCACCGACAAGGCCTGCAACACGGTTGTGCCCCGCTCCAGCTTGTAGACGCCGGGACGCTGCACTTCACCGTAGATATAAAACCGCAGAGCGCGCTCGACATAGACGACATCATTGGCCCCCACTTCCGGCAGTGTCGTCGTGTCGCCGTTGTGCGTAATGGCATAGATGTCGACCAGTTGCTTCGTCACACCACCCTTGGCATCGTTGCGCACGATGGTGACCGCATCGCCCCCATCCGGGGTGACACCTCCGGCCAGCGCAATCACGTCAGCGACGTTGCGTCGTCCATCCAGCGAATAACGCCCTGGCTTGGTCACCTGCCCCAGCACCGAGACCATTTGGCTCTGTGGAACCGTGACGAGAATGTTGACCTGCGGATTGTTCAGGTAACCACCCTTCTTGAGCAGACCTGCAATCTTGGTTTCGGCCTGCGCCGTGGACAGGCCGCCGATCTTGACCTCTCCCACCAACGGATAGCTGATGATGCCGGCTTCGCTGATCCGTGTTTCCAGGCTCAGGTCATCACTACCATAGACCTTTACGCGGATCACGTCGCCAGCACCCAGCAGGATGTCATCGGCTTTGGCAAACAAACTCCAGCTGGCAAGCATCAGGCCGATCAACAGGAATACTATTTTTCTCGTCATTGTCATAACTCCGCATCACATCAGGTTCTTGATTCAGGCGTGTCTACGCCCGTATTTAGTTCAGACTTGCTTATTTGAATCCGGACACGCCACGTGAAATGACGTCCTTCTTAATGCTTTCCGGATCATTGGCAGCACCTTTCTGTGAGGCTGCCTCTGCACCACTAGCGTTGGCTTGCGCAGCAAGATCCGTGAATGACTTGGCCTGTTCCGAATACTCAATCTTGGCTTCGCCCTTCAGACGTTCCACGAGCTGCTCGGAGGCCTGGTTTTGCTTTTGCGTCACCAGATACTGGATGATCTGGGGTGTAGCTACTGCCAGAGACAAGGGTGCATTCTTCACATCCTGCAGCGACGTCAAGATCGCCGTCTGCCCTTCGAGCACCACAAACAATGCACCACGTTCCATCGTTTTGAGGCTGGCATTCATTTGCGGCGGCAGATCTGCTGAGGTCTTCACCACCTGCTGTCGCGCGTATTGGATACGATGCGAATCAAGCCACGCCACGACTTCATCCATTCGCTTGCCAGGCTGGTCCATCAAGGTATTGAGCTCAGGCGTAAGATTGGAGCGCGCGATGACCAGTTGCCCGAACTCATATTGCTTGCGCTGAGCAAACCAGTCCGGATTCTTGCGATACAGGTCCTCGACTTCCTGGTCCAGCGGCCGTGCCGGCGACTTCAATTTGCTGGCCACGTAGCTCTGCGCCAGCACCAGATTGCGTGCGCGTTCCATATCCGCCAGCACCGCGGGATCGGCATCAAGCTTGTCCTTCTTTGCTGCGTTGACCAGCAATTGCCGTGCCACCAGGCCATCCAGCAATTGTTTGGTCACTTGACTGCCACCGGTCTTCGCCAGCTCGTTGTTGACCTGGTGAATGGTAATTTCCTGCCCATCCACAATGGCAACGACTTGGCTAGTCGAAGATGCTGATTTCTTCTCACCACAGGCGCTCAATGCGACAAAAAGCATTGTCGAAACCAACGCCTTGACTGCCATGGAACGATGCTGTCGCACTGCTGCCTTCCCGATATTCATTTGAGCAAGCTTTCTTTTTATGTGTCACTAGTTGCCAGCGACAATGGGTGGTTCGCGTGGTCTTCGCCCCAGACGGGACTGAACCGTCAATAAGCGTTGTCGCGCTTGATCACCATACGCACGGTCTGGAAAATAATCCAAAGATCAAAAACCAACGACCAGCGGCGCAGATATTCAAGGTCGAATTCAATACGAGCTTTCATCTTGTCCAGCGTCTCGGTCTCGCCGCGCAGACCGTTGACCTGCGCCCAGCCGGTGATACCAGGCTTGACCTTGTGACGCAGCATGTAGCCCTTGATCTGCTTGCGGTACAGCTCATTGTGCGCAACCGCGTGGGGACGTGGCCCTACGATGCTCATTCTCCCTTGCAGCACATTGAAAAATTGCGGCAATTCGTCAAGAGAACTGGATCGCAGGAAACCGCCTATCTTGGTCAGGCGCATATCACCCTTGGTGGCCTGGGTAACCTTGCCACCGTCCTCCATGACCGTCATGGAGCGGAATTTGTAGACGACAATCTCTTCCCCATCCAGTCCATAGCGTCGCTGCTTGAAAATGACAGGCCCCGGCGAAGTCAACTTCACGCATATCGCGATGACCATCATCACCGGCAGCAACATGAGCAGGATGCAGGAGGCCAGAATCAGATCACTGGCGCGCTTGACGACATTATTGGTTCCGGTAAAAGGCGTTTCGCAGATGGCCATGACCGCCATGCCGCCCACGTAATCGAAGCGTGCCTGGATCAAATTGAATATGTAGATATCAGGAATGAAGTAGATGGAGGCAGTCGTATCCTGCAGCTCGTCGATCATCTGCAGCACTCGCGGCTGCGCAGAAATCGGCATGCTTATGTAGACCATGTTGATATTGTTTTCGCGCACGTACGCTGCTACGTCTGACATTTTGCCGTGCAAGGGCGTATAGGTACCGGGAGGCTGACGGTTGAGCTCGCGATCATCGAAGAAACCCATGAGCTTGATCATCAGCGAAGGATACTTCTCCATGCGATCGGCCAGCTTCAACGCGGCCGGATTGACGCCAATGATGATGGCCCTGCGCACCTCCCCCTTGGTATGCAGGTCGCGCATGACGCGCGACTGTACATGCTGCGAAATGATCAGCCCCACGGGCGTTGTCACCACCCAGAAGAAAATCGCGCGCAGCGAAAACTGCTGATAGAACTCGCAAATGTAGGCCACCACCACAAGAACGGCGGCTACGGCGATCCAGTCGAGTACCGGCGCGAAGACTGACACTCCCCTGGGATCCCGGCGCAGCCGACGCTCGTGGAATTCCGTAAAGAAATAGGATGAGAGGAAGAAGGCCATGATGGCCAGAACCCAGTAATCACCGCTGAACAAATGACCGCTAAAACGCACCAGCACCCACAAATACGCCACGATCAGCGCCGGCTCGACGAAGCGCTTGAATACCATCGTCATGGCATTGGGCTTGACGTTGGCCAATGGCAAGCCATCATGCAGGTCGCTCATTTTCGGTGCCTCAGAATTCATAGCGCGATGTCAGGGAGATGCCGTTGGACAAATAACTAAAACTGTTCAGATTTGACTGCAGGTTTTCACGGTAGACCGCCAACATAAGGGACAGGGAGGTCGTTGGCGAATAGGTCAGGCTCAGACTTGCCTTTTCATACGTATCCCGCCGGTTGGATGGTGTGACACCAGTGACGATGGCAGCGCCGTTGTAATTACGACGCTCGTAATCCACCAAGCCATCTACCCGCAGCTTGGCCGTAGGCAAGTAGGTGGCTGCCAGACTGGCACCGGTGGTTAACGCGAAGTTGGCATCGATATCATTGACGCCGCCGATTTCACGCCACAGGTTAGCCTTGAAACCAGTTTTACCAGTCGCAGCCCAATCAGCGATCAGTCGCGCGTTGAACCCGCGATAATCAGAACCACTCGCCGCCGAATTGCGCTCGCGCTGCGTGACACCACCGAGGAATTGCAACTTCGTCTTGGCGCTGTACAACCAAACGATCTTGGCCTTGTAGTCCTCCTGCGTGAAGGAGTTATTGACCGTACTCGTTCCGATGACGGCATCGAAAGGATAGTTACCAGTCGTCCTGCGCACCTGCACGCCAGCGATGCTCCCGCTGCGCGGCGTGTAATCGAGGCCGACTTCCGCGATATTCTGCGTGAAGTTGTTCGACTGCTGGGTCTGCAGGTCGTACGCAAGTCCGAACCGCGATGCCTGCATGCGCACCGTCCAGTCAGGGTGCAATTGCCAAGCCAAGTTGAAATACTTGGTATTCATCGTACGGATGTTGGGCTCAAGCGACCGGAAGTTCTGGAAAGGCGTCAATGACCTCGAGTAGACGTAACCCAAGTTACCGGACAAGCGCTCTCCTAGCACCCAGCCCCAATCGGACTTCAAATCCCGCGCATCATTGTCGAACTGACTGAAATGATCAAACGTATTCTTGGTCGCGCTTGCATCGAGCTGAAAATGCTGGCGACTGAGCATCTTGTCGATACGAAGACCGCCCTGCCGACTTTGCACATTGTCCGACAACTGGGGCGACCCCAACGAAGTACGCGCCGCATCAGGTCCACTCAGACGCAGCAAATTATCGTCATGCAAATATGTATACTGCACATACGGAACAACCACCTGACCGGGGTCCGCCGCGTATGCAAAAGGGCAAGTCACCGACACCATCAGAGCGCACATCCGCACCCGGGTCTTACGCTTGCTGCTATTGCGAAACTGCCGTGGCATCACGAATCAGCGCCCTTTCTTTTTAGTTTTACTTTTAAAACAATGGCAATGTTTGGCGTCCGCATTGCTGCACTGCAACACAGAAAAATTTAGAAGTAATCATGCATCATTTTTTAGATTTAGGCAAAAAAATGTGTACTACATTGCCCTGTAGAAAAGAATCCCGTAAGCATACGCGCCCCTAAAACTGCAGCAATCAGACAAAACAGCAGGGGCTTGTAGGACAAGCGGCAATTTTTCAATTTGATAACAAAATCGCAAAATCACACAAACTATTTATATCGCATTGCAGCAAACACTGAACGTTTATCTTGCAACAACAGTCACAGCGCTTTCACCGCGCCGCACAAACCGCCAATCTTCCTTGGCAACATTTCCTAGATCCTTCCCTTTCACTTAACTGAATGAACTGGCACACCATCACTTTTCTTGGCGACAGCACCATGACCATTCCCGGCGCCTGCATCCTGGCCCTCTGGATGGGTATCAACCAGATGTGGCGTCCGATGTTCGCCTGGCTGGTTGCCTTTGGCAGCGCCATGATGATCGTCGTCATCAGCAAGCTGCTCTTCATGGGGTGGGACATCAGCCTGCCGATGCTCAATTTCACCGGATTCAGTGGACATACCGCTTCTTCCAGTGCCCTCTATCTCTCGATTGCCCTGCTGCTCACCCAAGACAGCAGCCGCGTACGGCGTGCGCTGGCACTCACGCTGACCGCTCTACTGGTAACTGCCGTCGGCCTGTCTCGTCTTATGATCAAGGTCCACTCTGAATCCGAAGTCATGCTCGGCCTGCTGGTAGGTGCCGGCGCTGCCTGGGCCTTCGGCCGCTCACTGCAACAGTCGCCCCCGCCATTGCGTCACCTGCTGTTGCCGGTGGGCCTGGCCGCTGCGCTCATGATGACCGGCTTCGACAAGCCAGCACCCACCCAGAGCTTCCTGCAGGAAGTGGCCAAGACGCTGTCCGGTCGCTCCGAGGTCTACATGCGGCATGAGCCGCTCTGACACCACCCCTCCCCCGACACCAAGAAAAATGCCGCTCAGCATCGCGCTGAACGGCATCGACGATCTTGCTCTTGGGAATACTATGCAGGCTCAGGCTGCCTGCATACCTGGCAGCGCCACGCTCCGACGCCGCAGCGCCGCCACACCGATCACGATGGCCAGACCACCCAGCATCATCAGATATTGCTCAGGCTCGGGGACCGGGGCCACCGCGGCCAGGTTGCCGGTGAAGGATTGCAGGTGCAGCTCGGCGTTCTGAATCAAGCTGTTGACGAACACTCCGCCTTCAATGTTCTGGTTGTTGGTCAGGCTGGCGTGGGTAGCCAGGATCGAACCGCCGAACTGATTGTTGATGATCAGGCTGGTCGCATTGTAGAAGTTCCAGACGATGGACTTGCCCAACGACTGCGCTTGTCCACCCAGGAAGTTGGCACCGATGATCGCCGAGCTCACGCTGGAATTGATGATGATGGTGCTGGCACCATTGGCAGCGAAGGAAAATTCACCTACCGAGAACACCGACGCGCTGGTGGTGTTATCCAGATTGAAGACCGCGACACCCTGGTTATTGGCCACGGCATTGAAGGTGGCCTTGTTGTTCGCGACGGAGACCGTGCTGTTGGCGGCAGCCGTTTTGAGGCTATTGGACAGGCTGGTTAGCGTGTTGCTGAAATTGGTCGAGCCGGCAGCATCGGCATTGGTCTGCATCAGCGTGCTCGGCGACGACGAGCGGCCGCCATTGAAGTTGACCCCGATGGTGCTGCCCGCCACGTAGGCCGGGCCGTTCAGATTGCTGCCGATCACCGAACCGGCGATATAGCTGGAACCGCTGTTGACGGTGGAGCCAACGAGGGAGCCGCCAATATAGGATCCCAGTCCGTTGACATGCAGACCGCTCGCCGTCCCCATCACGGTCAGACCGGCGTAGTTCGATGCGGGCGTGCTGCCGTAGTGCTGCACATAGTCACCACCCGTGACCGAACCGCCGATCCAGGCCCGGCCATCGACGTGCGAATTGGAGGCGGCACTGCCCAGCACCACCAGGTTGAACTGCTGCAGCGCTTCAGCGCCAGTCAGCGGGGCCACGGCGGCCTGCGCAGCAGCACTCACACCAAGGGAAAGGAAAGGCAAGACAGCAACACCGGCCAGCACCGACCTGGAAAGACGCGACATGGAACGTTACCCCTTATAAAGGATGCCGCCTTCGCTTGTCAGACCAGGTGGCGGAAGTGAATTGATCGCGCTTGGAAGATGCAAATCCAAGCAAACTGTTGTAAATTTTTCATTAATTTTAAGACAACAGTTGTCGATTGATCAAGTGAAAAACTCGTTAACGCGCGAGCGTTAACTTTTTGCCACATTGACAACAATCAATCTTCCGCCAAGGCAAGCACCGGCACTAGCGTAACCGCCTGGACATGTAGAGCGCGCCCTCGCCATAGCTGGCCAGACTCCCACCCTTCCCTGCCAGCGCCTGCGCATCCTCGGCAAATCCCGCTGCCCGCCAGTAGGCACTTGATGCATGCACCGCCACCAAGGTCGCCATCGGCAGACCCGCCTGCTCAGCCACACGGCACAGATCGTCCACCAACTCCCGCCCGAGCCCGGAGCCGCGTGCCGCCGGCAGCAGCGCGACATCATGCAGATGCAGGCAATCTGCCGCAGTATCCAGTCCGTTCAGCAAGCTGTTGAGGGATGGCGGCACGCCTAGACGAGCGGGATGCATGAAGGCGTAACCGATGACCTGCTCGGTGCCGTCCGCTTGCCCGCTACGCACGGCGATCCGGCAGCCAGGCGCAAACAAGGCCAGACGTTCTGCGAAGACTTCTTCTGCTTCGAAATAGCCAGCGTGAACCAAGTCAGCGATCGCCATCACGTGCGGCAAGTCAGCCGCCCGCATCGGACGCCATTGATAAGGACTCATGGTGAGATCTCCGTCTGTTGGCCGGGAGCACCCCGGAAATGAACACGCCACACGGTGGCCGATGAGGACCAGCGTGTGGCGCGTAAAAATAAAAACTGGGAAGCGAGAAAGCTTATGTTGGTCGGCAAGATCTCCGGCGCAACAACCCTGGCACGTAAATCAGGCGGCAGCCCCGGGCTTCAGGGTTTCCAGCACGGCTTGCAACTCCGTCCGCAAGGCATCGATGGCAGCCTCGTCCAGGCTGATGACGGGACGCTGCGGCTCTTGCGGCTGCTCGGCCTCGTGCGTGCCGTCAAGCTTGTTGCGGGCACCGCTGATGGTGAAGCCTTGTTCATACAGCAGTTCACGGATGCGGCGGATCAACAGCACTTCGTGGTGCTGGTAATAACGCCGGTTGCCGCGGCGCTTCACCGGTTTGAGCTGGGTGAATTCCTGTTCCCAGTAGCGCAACACGTGCGGCTTCACACCGCACAGTTCGCTGACCTCGCCTATCGTGAAATAACGCTTGGCCGGGATGGGCGGCAAGACGATGGCCGCCGGTTTGTTGACACGATCGTTCATAGATTAGACGGACATTTCAACGGCGTCGCCGCTGGAGAGTTCCACCATTTCCTTCAATTTCTGGCTGGCGTGGAAGGTCACGACGCGGCGCGCAGTGATGGGGATTTCCTCGCCAGTCTTGGGATTGCGGCCAGGCCGTTGCGGCTTGTCGCGCAGCTGGAAATTACCGAAGCCGGACAGCTTGACGGCCTCGCCACGTTCGAGAGCGTTGCGGATCTCGTCGAAGAAGGTTTCCACCATGTCCTTGGCTTCGCGCTTGTTCAGACCGACCTGCTCGAACAAAAGTTCGGCCAGCTCGGCCTTGGTCAGCGTCGGCAGGTTCTTGTCGGCCTGCGAACGTGCCTGGGATTCCAGTACGGCACGATGCAGGTCGGCGTCCAGCACGGATTGAAATTCGTTCGAATTCACGTTGTTCATGGCGATGAATGACTGGGCCTCAACCGATTCCGGTCTGTAATTATTTTCGCTCTCGGACATCACATCAGGCACGCAACCTGGCGCCGAGCTTGGCGCTCGCCGCGGCCACCAGTGCATTCACCGCAAGGTCAACCTTGTCATCCTGAAGGGTGTTTTGAGTATCTTGCAAGGTGCAGCGGAACGCAAGGCTTTTTTCGTCCGCTTCCAGCCCCTTGCCTTGATATTCATCAAATAAAACAAGGGCTTGCAAGATGCCGCAATCCGGATTGGCCTGCTTTTCAGCGGCAAAAACGTCCAGCAATTGCTGCGCACCGACCGAGTGTTTGACCACCAGAGCGATGTCGCGGCTGACCGCCGGGAACTTGGAGATTTCCGAGTAGGACGGCAGGTCACGCTCCTGCAGCGCCTCGGCATCCACCTCGAAGACCACGGGGGCCAGCGGCAGGTCGTACTTCTGCTGCCACTTGGGATGCAATTCTCCGATCACGCCGACCACCTTGTCACCCAGCAGTACATGCGCAGTGCGTCCAGGATGCAGCGCCGGATGTTCGGCCTTGACGAAACGCAGCGCGCGCGGCGCGAACAGCGCTTCCAGGTCGGCCTTGACGTCGAAGTAATCGACGTTGCGGGTCGGCTGGCCCCACTGTTCCTCGGCCACCGGACCATAGGCCAATGCGGCCACGCGCTTGGGTTGCTCGAAACCGGCGACAGCCAGCGGACCATCGGTGATGGCGGCGTTCTTGTGGAACACGGCACCCGCTTCGAAGACGCGGATACGCGCTGCCTTGCGGTTGACGTTGTAGCGTGCATTGGCGACCAGTCCGGCGATGAGCGAAGAACGCATCACGCTCATCTGGCTGGCGATCGGGTTCAACAGCTTGATGGGATCGGTGTTGCCGGCGAAGTCAGCTTCCCAGGCACTTTCCACGAAGCTGAAGTTGACCACTTCCTGATAGTCCTGATCGGCCAGCAGGCGGCGGATGGCGAACAGCGAACGGGTGTTCTCGGGCGCGATGCGCATGGCATTGGCGGCTACCGGCGGCAGTGCCGGGATGTTCTCGAAACCGTAGACGCGGGCCACTTCTTCGATCAAGTCTTCCTCGATCTCGATGTCGAAGCGATAGGACGGCGGCGTCACCGAGAACAGGCCAGGCTGGTAGTCGAAAGACAGGCCCAGACGCTTGAAGATATCCGACACCATCTCGTCAGTGATCTCCACGCCGATCACCTTGGCCGCACGCGCGGTGCGCAGCGCGACCGGTTCACGCTTGGGCAGGTTGACGATCTGGTCGTCGACCGGGCCGACGCGGGTCTCGGGGGTACCGCAGATTTCCAGCAACAGCGCGGTGATGCGCTCGATGTGATCGACCACGGTGGCGAAGTCGACGCCACGCTCGAAGCGATGCGCGGCATCGGTCGAGAAGTTGTAGCGGCGCGCACGGCCCTGGATCGCCTGCGGGAACCAGAATGCGGCTTCCAGGTAGATGTTGGTGGTGTCCAGCGAAACCGCAGTGGCATCGCCCCCCATGATGCCGGCCAGGGATTCGATTTCCTTGTCGTCGGAGATCACGCCGACCCACTCATCGACTTCCACGGTATTGCCGTTGAGGAGCTTCAGGGATTCGCCCTTGCGGCCCCAGCGCACGTCCAGGCCGCCATGGATCTTGTCGAGGTCGAACACGTGCGAGGGACGGCCCAGCTCCAGCATCACGTAATTGGAGATGTCCACCAGCGCCGAGATCGGTCGCTGGCCGCTGCGCTCCAGGCGCTGCTTCATCCACTGCGGGGTGGCGGCCTTGGCATTGAGGCCACGGATCACGCGGCCGGCAAAACGGCCGCACAGGTCGGGCGCGGAAATGCGCACCGGCAGCTTCTCGTCCAGGTTGACGGCGGCGGCCTGATAGACCGGGGCCTTCAGTGGGGTGCCCGTGAGCGCAGAAACTTCACGTGCCACACCCAGCACCGACAGGCAATCCGCCTTGTTGGGGGTCAGCTTGATGGTGAACTTCAGGTCGTTCAGTTGCAGATAGTCGCGGAAATTCTGGCCGACCGGTGCATCGTCGGGCAGCTCCAGCAGGCCACCGTGATCTTCCGACAGCTTCAGTTCGCGGGCCGAGCACAGCATGCCTTGCGACTCCACGCCGCGCAGCTTGCCGACCTTGATCTCGAAGGGCTTGCCATCGGCACCCGGCGGCAATACGGCACCGACCATGGCGCAAGGCACCTTGAGACCGGCGCGCACGTTGGGCGCGCCACAGACGATGTTGAGGATGGTGCCGGTATGAACATTCACGCGGCACACGTTCAGGCGATCCGCATCCGGATGCTTGGAGACTTCCAGCACTTCGCCCACCACCACATTGGTGAAGGGAGGCGCAACCGGTTCGACTTCCTCAACTTCCAGACCGGACATGGTCAGCAGGTGCGACAGTTCATCCGAGGTCATGGTCGGATTGACCATGGTACGCAGCCAGTTTTCAGAGAATTGCATGATTCAGACTTTCAGCTATCGGCTATGAGCCGGAGGCACGCCACGACAGCGCGGCGTCCTGCGTGATCGAATTAATTGAATTGCTTCAGGAAGCGCAGGTCGCCTTCGTAGAACAGGCGCAGGTCGTTGATCCCGTAACGCAGCATGGTCAGGCGCTCCAGGCCCGAGCCGAACGCGAAACCGATGTACTGTTCAGGATCCAGACCCATGTTGCGCACCACCGTCGGGTGCACCTGGCCAGCGCCGGAGACTTCCAGCCAGCGGCCCTTCAGGGGACCGCTGCCGAAGGCGATGTCGATCTCGGCCGAAGGTTCGGTGAAGGGAAAATACGAGGGACGGAAGCGTACCTGCAGGTCGTCGGTCTCGAAGAAGGCCTTGACGAAGTTGAGGTACACGCCCTTGAGGTCGGCGAAGCTGATGTCCTCGGCGATCCACAGGCCTTCGACCTGATGGAACATCGGCGAGTGGGTAGCATCGCTGTCAACACGATAGGTGCGGCCCGGTGCGATGACCTTGATGGGCGGCTTGTTCATGCGGGCGTAGCGCACCTGCATCGGGCTGGTGTGGGTACGCAGCAGCAGCGGCTTGCCCTGGGTGTCGTTGCCTTCGATGTAGAAGGTGTCCTGCATCGAGCGCGCCGGGTGGTTCTCGGGGCTGTTCAATGCGGTGAAATTGGTCCAGTCGGTCTCGATCTCGGGACCGTCGGCGACATCAAAACCGATGGAGCGGAAGATTTCCTCGACGCGCTGCCAGGAGCGCATCACGGGGTGGATGCCGCCCACGCCACGGCCGCGGCCCGGCAAGGTGACATCGATGGCTTCCGCATTCAGGCGCGCCTGCATCTGGGCATTGGCCAGTGCATCGCGGCGTGCGGTCAGCGCGGTTTCGATCTGTTCCTTGGCGACGTTGATGATCGCCCCTTGTACCTTGCGCTCTTCCGGCGCCAGCTTGCCCAGTCCCTTCATCTGCTCGGTGATCTGGCCGGTCTTGCCGAGGTACTTGGCCTTGGCGTTTTCCAGTGCGGCGGCGTCGGGCGCGGCGGCGAAATCAGCCTGCGCCTGCGTGACCAGTTGGCCCAGGAGTTGGTCTAGGGGATTCATGCGGTAAGTCTCGCTCCAATCGAAAATCCGACGACGAAGTCGAAAAGAAGGGATTCACGGAAGGTGAATCAAAAAAATCCACGAAACCGTGGATCAAAAACATACGGGGCATCGGTGTATCACCTCTGCCCCGCAGGATTTTGCAGCGCCGGCTGCTCGTCTGACTTGCGTCCGATATTGCGGCCGGCTACCGCAAACACGCTGTCGATTTAGGCGGCAGCGATGTTGGCCTTCACCTGGTTGACGATGGCAGCGAAAGCAGCCTTGTCGGTGACAGCCATATCGGCCAGGACCTTACGATCCAGTTCGATCGCAGCCTTCTTCAGGCCGTTCATGAACACGCTGTAGGTCACGCCGTGCGAACGCGCAGCGGCGTTGATACGGGCGATCCACAGTGCGCGGAACACGCGCTTCTTGTTACGACGGTCACGGTACGCGTACTGACCAGCGCGCATGACTGCTTGCTTGGCGATACGGTAGACGTTTTTACGACGGCCGCGGTAACCCTTGGCGAGTGCGAGGACTTTCTTGTGGCGGGCACGTGCTGTTACCCCACGTTTGACTCTAGGCATAGTAGCTCCTTAGTGTATGGTGAGGTTAAGCGAACGGCAGCATCGCGCGAACGGAATTCAGGTTCGTCTCATGGACGCCCTCGGTACCGCGCAGTTGACGCTTGTTCTTGGTGGTCTTCTTGGTCAGGATGTGACGCTTGAAGGCTTGACCGCGCTTGACGGTACCGCCCGGGCGGACGCGAAAACGCTTCTTCGCGCTGCTCTTCGATTTCATCTTAGGCATAGCAACTCTGTCCTTTCGGACAGCTCCATTTTTTGATGATTGCAGGTGGCAGCACGCTCGCTGCTCTTGGATGCCTGCTCTCACTTATTTGACAGCGGGTGAACCCGCTGCTTTTGCCTGACGCAGTTGCCTGCGCCCAGCAAATCCTTTGTCGGCCCTACACTGCCGCCACCGCCTGGATTGCCCTGGCTGCTGCGGCATGGACGACACCGGAGGGATGTCGTCCTGATACGGCTAGACTGAAACTGCGACGTACAACCTGGAAAAACGAAAAATATATAAACGTTATAAACGATTTATTTCTTTTTCTTGGGCGCCAGCACCATGATCATCTGGCGGCCTTCCATCTTGGGAAACTGCTCGACCTGGCCATACGGCTCCAGATCAGCCTTCAGACGCTCCAGCACGCGCATGCCGATTTCCTGGTGAGCCATTTCACGGCCGCGGAAACGCAGCGTGATCTTGGTCTTATCACCCTCTTCCAGGAACTTGGTCAGGTTGCGCAGCTTGATGTTGTAATCGCCATCATCGGTACCCGGACGGAACTTGACTTCCTTGACCTGGATGACCTTCTGCTTGAGCTTGGCCTCGTGTGCCTTCTTCTGCTCCTGGTACTTGAACTTGCCGTAGTCCATCAGACGGCAGACCGGAGGTTGCGCAGTGGGCGCAATCTCGACCAGATCGACTTCAGCCTCTTCGGAAAGCCGTAAGGCTTCGGCCAGGCTGACGATACCCAGAGGCTCGTTGTCGACACCCGAAAGGCGCACTTCCGGTGCAGTGATCTCGCGGTTGAGGCGATGCGACTTGTCAGTAGCTATTGCAGTTTCCTTTTAAAATCCAATGAATTAAGCCGTGCTCTTGCGCTGGGAGGAAGCCCTAGGCTTCCCCGTCTCAGGCTTTGGCGGCCACCTCATCCTTGAGGCGCTCCACCAAGGTGTCGATGGACATCACGCCCAGATCGACATTGCCCCGCGCTCGCACGGCCACAGTGTTTGCATCCCGTTCTTTATCGCCGACAACCAGGATATAGGGCGGCTTCTGAATGGAATGCTGCCGTATTTTATAGGTAATCTTCTCGTTGCGCAAATCGGTCTCGACCCTAAACCCTTGTTTTTTCAGCGTTTGTGCAACGTTCTGCACATAATCCGCCTGCGCATCGGAAATATTCAGGATGACAACCTGCGTTGGCGCCAGCCACAAGGGCATGGCACCGGCGTGGTTTTCGATCAGGATGGCGATGAAGCGCTCCAGCGAGCCAACGATGGCCCGGTGCAACATCACGGGCACCTTGCGGTTGTTGTCTTCGGTGACATACTCCGCCCCCAGGCGCGCCGGCATGGAGAAGTCCACCTGCATGGTGCCGCACTGCCAGGAACGGCCGATCGAATCCTTCAGGTGATACTCGATCTTGGGACCATAGAAAGCCCCTTCGCCCGGCAGCTCTTCCCACTCCGAACCGGAGGCGCGGATGGCTTCACGCAGGGCGTTCTCGGCCTTGTCCCAGACTTCTTCCGCGCCGATGCGCTTTTCCGGACGCAGGGCCAGCTTCACGGCCACTTCCTTGAAACCGAAGCAGTCGTAAACTTCACGCACCACGCGGTTGAAGGCAGCCACTTCTTCCTGGATCTGGTCTTCGGTACAGAAGATGTGACCGTCATCCTGGGTAAAGCCGCGCACGCGCATCATGCCGTGCAGCGCGCCGGAAGGCTCGTTGCGGTGGCACTGGCCGAATTCGCCGTAGCGCAGCGGCAGGTCGCGGTAGCTGTGCAGACCCGAATTGAAAATCTGGATGTGGCCCGGGCAGTTCATGGGCTTCAGGGCATAGGCGCGGTTTTCCGACTCGGTCGTGAACATGTTTTCACGATAGTTCTCCCAGTGGCCGGTCTTTTCCCACAGCGAGCGATCCAGGATCTGCGGCGCCTTCACCTCCTGATAGCCGTTGTCCTGGTAGACGCGGCGCATGTACTGCTCCACTTGCTGCCAGATGGTCCAGCCCTTGGGATGCCAGAAAATCAGGCCCGGGGCCTCATCCTGGAAGTGGAACAGGTCCAGCGCACGGCCCAGCTTGCGGTGGTCGCGCTTTTCAGCCTCTTCCAGCATGTGCAGGTAGGCTTCCTGATCTTCCTTCTTGGCCCAGGCGGTGCCATAGACACGCTGCAGCATCTCGTTGTTGGAATCGCCACGCCAGTAAGCGCCAGCCAGCTTCATCAGCTTGAACACCTTCAGCTTGCCGGTGGACGGCACGTGCGGGCCGCGGCACAGGTCGGTGAAGCTGCCTTCGGTGTACAGCGACACGTCTTCATTCTGCGGAATCGAAGCAATGATCTCGGCCTTGTAAGCTTCGCCGATGGACTTGAAGTAAGCCACGGCCTCATCACGCGGCAGCACCTTGCGGGTAACCGGCTCATCCTTCTTGGCCAGCTCGGCCATTTTCTTTTCGATGGCTTGCAGGTCTTCCGGGGTGAAGGGACGCTTGTACGAGAAGTCGTAATAGAAACCGTTGTCGATGACCGGACCAATGGTGACTTGCGCCTCAGGGAACAGCTCCTTGACCGCATAAGCCAGCAAGTGAGCGGTGGAGTGGCGAATCACCTCCAGACCGTCCGGATCCTTGTCGGTGATGATGGCCAGGTCGGCATCCTTGTCGATCAGATAAGAGGTATCGACCAGCTTGCCATCGACGCGGCCAGCCAGGGCCGCCTTGGCCAGGCCGGTGCCGATGTTGGCGGCGACCTGCGCCACGGTGACCGGGTTGTCGAACTGGCGTTGCGAACCATCGGGAAGACGAACTGAAACCATTGTGCACTCCATGTCGGCAGCCTTGCTGCCTTGCCTGTTGAGGGTAATGTCGAAAAGAAGGACGAAAAAAAACGCGGACCAGCCGCGCTTTTTCAAAAGACGAAAAAGAACCCGACTAGCGTCGCGTGAAAACCTCGGTGGTAGTTCGCGGTGTCATAACCGGTTTGCCTTTCTCGCTCTTACAGATGAGGGGATGAATTCTGGAGGCCGCTGCCGACAAGGACAGATCAGGCCGTGGCCGCGCATTATAGCAAACTTTGCACGGGCATCGTCACCACTCCCGCATGGCACCGCCGGGGACCGCCGTCACCACGGCCCTGCAGGTCGCCGCGACCTCCCGGAAACAGCGATGACAAGCAAACTCCGTCATCTTCGACAGCCGGAAACTGAAGCTTGATCCCCAAACGCAAAACGGCATCCGAGGACGCCGTTGATACGTTCTGGACCAGCTGCACCCAAATCCGGATTCAGCCGCCGATTACGCGTTGGCCATCGTAGCGCGCCGCGCCAGGATCTTTTCGATCTTTTCCTTCAGGGTGGCCGCCGTAAAGGGCTTGACGATATAGCCATCCGCGCCGGACTGCGCCGCCATGACGATGTTTTCCTTCTTGGCTTCGGCCGTGATCATGAGCACCGGCAAGTGCGCCAGAGAAGGCGTTGCGCGGATCTTCTTGAGCAGCGTCAGGCCATCCATGCCCGGCATGTTCCAGTCGGTCAGCACGAAGGTCACCGGCAAGGCACCCGCCTCCAGGATCTTCAGCGCGGAAGAGCCATCATCGGCCTCCACCATCTTGGTGTATTCGAGCTCCTTCAGCAGGCCGCTGACAATGCGACGCATCGTCGAAAAGTCATCAACCACGAGGAAATACTGATCATCTGCTGCCATAGGAAAATTCGCTGAACCGTGAAAATGAGGATTGGAGATGTTGTTGCCGAAAAAATTCGACGCAAGTGTAAAGCATTTTTAGATGCTTCCGCGAAACATCTGGCACATTCCTTCATGCGATGCGCTTTTTTACACCTGCGATTGACCCTTCGCAAAGCCAGGCGCGCAGCCGAAGCGAGATCAGCGTCAGCTGCAGTCAGAACACAGGAAAGGTGGAATGAAGTGAAAGAAAAGGAAGGCAGAAAAACAAAAAGGAAGCCGCCAATGCGCTTCCTTTTGTTGATTTCTGCAGTTTTCTTCAACCAACCCCTTTACCCCATCAGGAAGCAAACGAATTGGTAGGCACGATTGGACTCGAACCAACGACCCCTACCATGTCAAGGTAGTGCTCTAACCAGCTGAGCTACGCGCCTATCGAAGACTGCAAGAACTTGATAAAACAAAAAAGGAAGCCGAGAACGCGCCTCCTTTTGTTTGCTTCGCCCCAACTCACCCGCTCCGAATGGAACCAGAAGAATTGGTAGGCACGATTGGACTCGAACCAACGACCCCTACCATGTCAAGGTAGTGCTCTAACCAGCTGAGCTACGCGCCTAACGAAGAAGCGAGAGTATAGGAGGCTTTTCAAAATTTGCCAAGGGGTAAATGATGAAAAATTAAAAATAGTTAGCATATTTCGCCAAGCATCCAGCCTCCCTGCCCTCCCCTGACTGCACTAGCGGACGCCCGAGCATTACTGCCGCTTGGCCTCGATCACACCCTTGACCTCGCGAATCACCGTAAGCGCTTTCTGCAGTTGCTCGGTCGAGCCGATCTCGGCGGTAAAGGCCATGCGCGCATGTCCCTTCACGCTTTGCGTGCTCACCCCGATCACGTTGATCTTGTCGCGCAGGAAGATATCGGAGATATCGCGCAGCAAACCTTGGCGATCGCTGGCTAGCACGAAGATGTCGACCGGATACACGGTATCGCGGGCCGGTGCGCCCCAAGTGGTCTGGATCACCCGTTCCGGCGCATGCAAGCTCATCTCGGCGAAGTTCTTGCAGTTGACCCGATGGATGGACACCCCCTTGCCGCGCGTGACAAAGCCGGCGATCACATCCGGCGGTGCCGGCTTGCAGCAGCGCGCCAGCTGGGTCAGCAGGCCATCGGTACCGACCACCAGTACGCCCGACTTGGCGCCCTGCACGATGCTCGATGCACGGCTCTTGCGCGTGATGAGGGCTTCATCATCGATCTCTGGCTTCTTTTCCTCGCCCTGATGCAGCGCCTGCTCCACATGCCGCAGGCTGAATTCTTCCTTGGCCAGTGCCAGGCACAGGTCATCGACCTTGGCGAAGCCCAGCTTCTGGGCCAGCTCTTCGAGGTTGACGGCGGTCTTGCCTTCGCGCTGCAAGGTCTTTTCCAGCAAGCCGCGCCCGACGGAAAGCGTCTCCTGCTGCTCAATGGCATTGAACCAGGCGCGGATCTTGGAGCGCGTACGCGAACTGGCCGTGTAATCGGCACTGAGCCAGTCGCGCGACGGCCCCACACCGGGACCGCTCTTGGCCGTGATGATCTCGACTGTCTGGCCGTTCTTGAGCGTGGTGTTCAGCGGCACCATCACGCCATCCACCCGCGCCCCGCGGCAGCGGTGGCCGACATCGCTGTGCAGGTGATAGGCAAAGTCGATCGGCGTGGCGCCGCTGGGCAATTCGATCACGCGCGCCTGCGGTGTCAGTACATAAATGCGCTCGTCCAGCGTGGCCGACTTGAGCTTCTGCACCCAATCGCGGCGTACTTCTTCCTGGTCCACCACGGCATCGGTGACTTCGTTCTTCCAGGCCAGCAGCTGACGCAGCCAGGCGATCTTCTCGTCATATTTCTGCGCCGAGAAATTGGAGCCGCCGCTTTCCTTGTAGCGCCAGTGTGCCGCCACGCCGTATTCGGCGAAGTGGTGCATTTCGTGCGTACGGATCTGCACTTCCAGCGCCCGGCCATCTTCGGCCATGACCACCGTGTGCAGGGACTGGTAACCGTTCTGTTTGGGACGCGAGATGTAGTCGTCGAACTCTTCGGGAATCGGCGTCCAGATGTTGTGCACGATGCCCAGCACTGAATAACAAGTCTTCACATCATCAACGATGACGCGGAAGGCTCGCACATCGTAGAGCTCGGAGAAATCGATGGACTTGCCACGCATCTTGTTCCAGATGCTGTAGATGTGCTTGGGCCGGCCGCTGACCTCGGCGCGGATATCCTGCGCCGCCATCTCGGTGCGCAGGCGCGTGATCGCGTTGGCCACGAAGGCTTCGCGCTCCAGCCGCTTTTCTTCCAGCATCTTGGCGATGCGCTTGTAGGTCACCGGCTCCAGGAAACGGAAGGACAGGTCTTCCAGTTCCCACTTCAGTTGCCAGATGCCCAGCCGGTTGGCCAGCGGCGCGTAGAGATCGAAGGTCTGGCGCGCATACTGGGCGCTGGCTTCGTTCTCCTGCTTGGTCTCGGCGAAGTAGCGCAGCGTGGCAACGCGCGAGGCCAGGCGCACCAGCACCGCGCGCATGTCGGTGGCCATGGCCAGCAGCATCTTGCGCAGGGTTTCCACCTGGGCGGCGGCCTGCTGGGCAGCGTTCTTGCCGCGCAAAACTTCCTGGTTCTGCGGCTGGAAGCTCAGGCTGTGAAAACGCATCAGCTGGCGCACATTGCCCACCAGCTCGGCGATTTCCTTGCCGAAGCGTTCTTCCAGCTTTTCTTCCAGCTCGGGATGCAGCATCTGGGCTTCGAAGGCCAGCCCGGCGATGCGGGTGGCGGCATCGACATTGAGTGCCGTCAGCACGGTGGCCACCGAGACCGCGAATTGCAGTGCATTCTGCCCGGACAGGATCTGCCTGTCGGCATACAGCGGCTCGAGTTCGGCCAGCGCCTGCTCGACCCGTGCGACATCGTCAGGACCGAGGCCGGCGGTAATGGCCGCCAGGCCTTCGCCCTGGGTACTTGCAACCGAAACCATAAATTACTTCTGTGCAGCGACGATGATGATTTCCACCAGCAGTTCAGGACGGGCCAGCTTGGCTTCGACGGTGGCGCGCGGGGGCGCATTGCCGGGGGCGACCCACTCGTCCCAGACGGCGTTCATGCCAGCGAAGTCCTTCACGTCAGAGAGGAAAATCTGGCACGACAGGATCTTGGTCTTGTCGCTGCCGGCTTCAGCCAGCAGGCGGTCGATGTGACCCAGCACTTCGCGGGTCTGGCCTTCGATGTTCTGGGTGGCGTCTTCGGCGATCTGGCCGGCCAGGTAGACGGTACCGTTGTGAATGGCGACTTCGGAGAGACGCTTGCCGACGTGCAGACGTTGTACGGACATGAAATTTCCTTCCTAGTAAAACCCGGCGGCAATGCGCGCCGGTGATGAAAAACGTAATCGGATCGGGAGCCGCTCAGCCCAGCAGGAACTGGCGCGCCACCTCGATCTGCGGGGCATGCATGAAGGTGGGAGCGTGCCCCACGTCGGGCAGTTCCACCAGTTTGGCCTTGGGGCCGCGACGGGTCATCTCCTGTGCCACTTCCGGCAGCAGCAGGTCGGACTGGGCGCCGCGTACCACCAGGGTCGGACAGCGGATGGCGTCATAAGCTGCCCACAGCATCTGTTCGGCCGCGCTGGCGGCTTCCGGCGTGGTCAGCTTGAAGGGGACCGCCAGGCCCAGGTCGTAATGGCGCACCCACTTGCCCTCTTCATTCTGGCGCAGCACATCCTTGGCCAGCTTGTGCCATTCTTCATCGCTGTGCTGACCGAAACTGACGGAAATGGTACGGATGAACTGGGCGGCCTCCTCGAAGGTATCGAAGCGCACGTCCTGGCCGATGTAGTCGCCGATGCGCGCCAGGGCGGCACCGTTGATCGAAGGGCCGATGTCGTTGAGCACCAGGCGGCGGATGGGATTGCCCGGCAGCGAGGCCAGGCCCATGCCGATCAGGCCACCCATGGAGGTACCGAACCAGTCGACGATCTCGGCATCGGCGCGTGCCAGCAGGGTCACCATGTCGCTCACGTATTGCGGGACCGTGTAAAACTGCGGATTGGCCAGCCGTCCGGAACGGCCGCGTCCGACCACATCCGGGCAGATCACGCGATAGGTATCGCAGAGCTCGCGGGCCATGCGGTCGAAATCGTCGGAGACCCGGGTGACACCGTGCACGCACACCAGCACATTGGGATTGCGCGCATCGCCCCACTCCTTGTAGGCCATGGTATGCAGGCCGGCGGGCGAAATGCACTGCACTGTCTTGACTACCGCTTCAGTCATGGTGAGGGCCTTCCAGATGAAAGAAGTCGTCATTCTACCCTTTCAAGACAGCTTGTCGGCCGGAAATGGCACCCTGGAACAGGAGGGAATGCTGTCTGCCGAAGGTAAACGACGCGACGGACGCGCCGGCCTCCGTCGCAAGAAAAATTCAGAAATTTCCGCAGGAAAAAACAAATGATGCGGCGCAAGTCGCTGCTATAATGCGTCCCTTTTCCGGCGGCCCTCGCCGGCATCGCGGCAGCACAGGCGATGACCAAGACAGTTCAGCCAGCCCACCTGCGTGCGGCATGGCGACGACTGCGAGACCGGGGGTATGGTGAAATTGGTAGACACAAGGGACTTAAAATCCCTCGGCCGCAAGGCCGTGTCGGTTCGATTCCGACTACCCCCACCACTTGATTCAAAAGAGATGAAGAGTAAGGCAACGGGACACGGAAGTGTCCTTTTTGTGTTGGACTTGACCAAGTGCGCCAGCCAGGTCAGCCGACAGTGCCGGGGCCCGGCCGTCAGCGCTTGAGCAACTCCAGCGCATCCTCCGCCACGCTGCGCAGATTGGTGATGGTGGCATTGAGGTCGGCCAGCTCGGCCGGGGTGGGCGGCTGGTCCATGCCGTTCTTGACCAGCGAGGCCTTGATGATCGTTGCGGCCATCTGCCACGCAGCCTTATTGTGTGCGTCCACCAGCTCCTTCTGGATGCGCTCCAATTCCGCTTTTTGATTTTTATCCATGTTCCTTGACGAGGCCGTTTGCGAATGTGCACGGCTTGCCGCGCAGATTCATGATCGTCCCGATGGAAGACCACTCCCTAGAATTTCCTAACATTACTTTCAGTCAGGCAATTCGACAAGTGATTTTACCTTCATGGCGCCGCCCTGCGCGCGTCTTCATTGACTGTTCTCATCAGGTGATACTTCATCTGTTACGGATCTTTACCATCCGCCCAAACTCTGTACCAGCTGAATCCTTTACAATTCACGCCACCCCTCACTGTTGCTGGAGATCCGCTGCATGCCGCGCCCGCGTTTTTCTGTCCCGTTTTTCGTCATCACTGCCGCCACGCTGGGCCTGACCGCCTGCACCACCGGCAAGACCGCCTTCTATCATCAGGAGGAATTCAACGATACCAGCGCCTTCTCGCGCAGCTTCCCCGGCAGTGAAAAAGCCGTCTGCGAAGCCGCCCGCCGCGCCTTGCTGGGCCAGGGCTACGTCATCAGCAAGTCCACCGACAACACCCTGGATGGCAACAAGAGCTTCCAACCCGCCAGCGACAAACACATGGAAATCGCCTTCCACGTGGTCTGCGCCTCCAATGGCAACGGTAAAAGCTCGACCATGTTCGCCAGTGCCACCCAGGATGGCTACGGCATCAAGAAGAGCAACAGCTCGGCCAGCCTGGGCGTGAGCGTGTTGGGGTCGGTGTCGATGCCCTTTGCCGCCAGCGATGATTCAATGGTGCGCGTCTCCAGCGAAACCATCCGCTCGCCGGACTTCTACGATCGCTTTTTCGGCGCGGCCGAGCGCTATCTGCTGGTGGATGTCGATGACGACACCGCACCGGCGAAGAAATGAGGGATGCCTGATTTCAGCAGTGCACGATAGCAGAGCGTTGAATGAACGCGTTGTAGGAACGAAAAAATGGCGGCCTTCAAGCCGCCATTTTTCTTGCCTGCTGCCCGGGGATCAACGACCCCAGTAGCCGTAGCCCGGAGGCGGACGGTGCCAGTGACGATGATGGCCGCGATGGTAATACTCGCGCTCCACATACACCGGGGCCGGTGAGTAATAGACCGGTGCCGGGCGCACATACACCGGCGGCGGCGGGGCATAGACCGGGGCCGGCTGCACGTACACAGGCTGCGGAGCCACGTAAGCCGGGACGCCGATATTGACGCCGATGGAGACATGCCCGGCCATGGCCGGTGCTGCGGACAGACCGGCAACGGCAGCAAAGACAGCCATGCCGGCAATCAGGGAAATCGACTTTTTCACGATAGCTCCTCGTTGTTCTGAATGACGTAGCGTGACTATATCCCCCGAATCCTGACAACTCTAGGCGAAAGCCGTAAGGGTTGTAAGCAAATGCTTCACAAATGTTAATCACAATGTGAAGCAAAATTTGCCCACTTCCGCGCCCGGCGGGCGTTACCGACGGATCGCCCGAAATCGCTGCTTCAGCCGCCTGCATCAGAAGCGCAGACGGCCGGGGCCGGGCCTCAGGCCGCGTTCAGGCTGCGCTGCGCAGCATCGGCTGCGCGGACTTCCGCCAGCTTGGCGACCGTGGTGGCGCAAGCGTGCGCGGCTTCACGTCCCTTGACCAGGAAATGCTGGTGGAAGTAATCGTGATGCTCGCCGTGCGAGTGGAAGTGATGCGGGGTCAGCACGGCCGAGAAGACCGGCACTTCGGTCTCCAGCTGCACCTGCATCAGCGCCGAGATGACCGATTGCGCCACGAAGTCATGACGGTAGATGCCACCATCGACCACCAGGCCGCTGGCGACGATGCCGGCATACTTGCCGGTCTTGGCCAGGACCTTGGCGTGCAGGGGGATTTCGAAGGCACCGGGCAGTTCGAAGAAATCGATGCTGGAGGTGGGCCAGCCCAGCTTGGCCATTTCCTCGGTGAAGGCAATGCGGCACTGGTCGACGATGTCCTTGTGCCAGCTGGCCTGGACGAAGGCGATACGTTGACCGTGGTGGGAAGGGACGGCAGACAGATGCGATTGATGCGATTGCGACATGGTTCAGGACTCCTGTTCGATGAATAAACAGGGCGTGGGAATGCGCGGCCGCTCGCACCGCCAAAAAAGCGGCACGACACGGGACATCCCGTTCTCTTTCATCCGGACTATGACCGTCGGCCCCGGAATCACACCGGGTCTGCTGACCCCGGCTCGTCGTGGCGACAGGCCGGGCGCTCGCGGGCTACACGCAACACCGCCAGGTGCCGCCTGATTACCGCCGGTGGGGAGTTTCACCCCGCCCCGAGAACTTGTTGCCGCGCAGCGGACAAAGAGTCCGCCGCAACAGCAGCCGCGACTTTAGCACGTGAACAAAAATGCTGCAGGCGCGCAGCGCAAATCCGCTCGGCCGGCGTCAGGCACCCTGCCCCACCGACTCCAGCATGCCGCGGGCGATTTCGCGCTCGCCCATGATGACGCGCTGGGCACCATGCTTTTCCAGGTGCTCGATCTCGGCATCGGAATGGGCGCGCGCCACTACCTTCAGGCCGGCATTGAGTTCCAGTGCATTTTCGATCACCTGCCCGGCCTCGAACACTTCCGGTATCGCCACCAGCAGCCAACGTGCGCGCTCCACAGCGGCGGCCTTGAGCAGCTCGCTCTGGGCGGCATTGCCGTACAGCGCCGGCACACCATCCTGGCGCAATGCATCCAGATGTTCGCGCTGCGCCTCGATCACCACGAAAGGCTTGCCCTGCGCACGCAACTGCTCGCCGATGCCCCGGCCGACCCGGCCGTAGCCGACCAGCACCACGTGATCCTGCAGGTCGACCGTGGGCGGTACATCCTGCACCTCGGCAGGTTCGGCGTGGCGCGCCTCGTAGCGATCCAGCAGCGAGAACAGCAAGGGATTGATCAGGATCGACAGGATGGCGCCGCCCAGGATCAGGTCGCGCGCCATCGGCGAGAGCAGGTCCAGCGACAGGCCGAGTGTGGCCAGGATGAAAGAAAATTCACCAATCTGCGCCAGGCTGGCGGAAATGGTCAGCGCCGTCGAATTCGGGTGACCGAATGCGCGCACGATCAGCCAGGCGGCCAGCGACTTGCCGACCACGATGATGAGCACGGTGGCCACCACCAGCAGCGGTTCACGCACCAGGATCGACGGATCGAACAGCATGCCCACCGAGACGAAGAACAGCACGGAGAAGGCATCGCGCAGCGGCAGCGATTCTTCGGCGGCACGGTGGCTCAGTTCGGATTCCGACAGGATCATGCCGGCGAAGAAGGCCCCCAGCGCGAAGGACACCCCGAACACATAAGCCGACCCCAGCGCAAAGCCCAGCGCGATGGCCAGCACGGCCAGGCGGAACAGTTCACGCGAGCCGGTATCGGCGATGCGCTCCAGGATCCACGGAATGACGCGGCGCCCGACGATGAGCATCACCGCCACGAAGGCCACCACCTTGCCCAGCGTCAGCCCCAGGGTCAGCAGCACGGCATTGCCGGAGAGTGCCTCGCCCTTGCCGCCCAGGATGCCGGAGAGCGCCGGAATCAGTACCAGCGCCAGCACCATGGCAATGTCCTCGACGATGAGCCAGCCCACGGCGATGCGGCCGCGCTGGGTTTCCACCAGGCGGCGTTCCTGGAGTGCCTTCAACAGCACCACGGTACTGGCCACCGACAGCGCCAGGCCGAACAGGAAGCCCTCGCCGAACGGCCAGCCCAGCAGCCAGCCCAGGCCCATGCCGAGCAAGGTGGCAATGGCGATCTGGGCCACGGCGCCGGGGATGGCGATGTTCTTGACCGAGAGCAGGTCCTTCAGCGAAAAGTGCAGACCAACACCGAACATCAGCAGGATCACCCCGATCTCGGCCAGTTCCTGGGCCAGGTCGGCATCGCCGACGAAGCCGGGCGTGAACGGGCCGATGGCGATACCGGCCACCAGGTAGCCGATCAGCGGCGGCATTTTCAAGCGATGGGCCAGGGTCCCGAAGATGAAGGCCAGGACCAGGCCTCCGACAATGGTGGCGATCAGGGGAGTGTGATGGGGCATCAGTCAGGGTTCCTTTCTAAGGTGGATGAATTTGTTGGAGATGACTGTGTCACTGGCTGCCGGCCGGCTGCATGCCTGCGCGCAAACGCAGGCACGAACCTTCACAAAGACTAACACGCGCATGAATACGCGGGCATGACAGCCACGCAGGCGCCGTCGATGGCGGGCCGCACTTGGCGCGGTACGGCCCGCCACCTGGGCATCAGCGTGCGGCCTGCAGGGCGGCGATGCGCGACTCCAGCGGCGGGTGGCTGGAGAACAGGCCCAGCCAGGATTCACGGCCGGAGATGCCGGAAGCCTGCAGGTTCTGCGGCAGGCCGTCGGACTGCAAGCCGCCCAGGCGACGCAGCGCATTCATCATCGGCACCTTGGAACCCATCAGGGCTGCGGCACCGGCGTCGGCGCGGTATTCGCGCTGGCGCGAGAAGTACATCACGATGATGCTGGCCAGGATGCCGAAGACGATTTCACAGACGAACACGGTCACCATGTAGCCGATGCCGGGGCCGCTGTTTTCTTCGTTGTTCCTGCGCAGGAAAGAGTCGACGAAGTAGCCGACGATGCGCGCGAAGAACATCACGAAGGTATTGACCACGCCCTGGATCAGGGTCAGCGTGACCATGTCGCCGTTGGCGATGTGGGCCACTTCGTGGGCCAGCACGGCTTCCACTTCTTCCTTGGTCATGCCTTGCAGCAGGCCGGTGGAGACCGCCACCAGCGAATTGCTCTTGCTGGCACCGGTGGCAAAGGCGTTGGGCGGGCCGTCATAGACCGCCACTTCCGGCATGGGCAGCTGGGCACGGGTGGCCAGGGTCTGGACGGTTTGCAACAGCCACAGTTCGGTGGAATTCTGCGGCTGCTCGATCACGCGCGCCCCGGTGGACCACTTGGCGATGGTCTTGGACATGAACAGCGAAATGAAGGAGCCGCCAAACCCCATCAGGCCGCAGAACACCAGCAGCATGCCGAAGTTGAGGCCGTTGGCAGTGAGGTAACGGTTCACGCCGAGCAGGCTGGCGGTGAAGCTCAAGACCAGCATCACGGCCAGGTTGGTGACGAGGAACAGAACGATGCGTTTCATGGTTTTTCCTGATGGACAAAAGTGTGCCGTGCGCACGCGGCGGCACGGCGGGTCAAACGATGGGTTCAGTACAGAGCAGCGCGCTGGCGCACGAAGCGGCAACCGCGCCTGCGCCCTGCCCCGCGGCAGGTGCGCATGTGGCGGGGCTTATGCCAACGGAGGAGGACGCAACTGGTCGCGCAGGTAGGACGACCAGCTCAGGCTTGCCGGAAAGGCGTGGGGAAAAGGAAACCAGTGCAGTCCGGGCGTGGCGATGGCCGGCGGCAAGGCCGGATCTTCCAGCTCGCCCTGGGCGCTGGGTTGGTCATCGTCATCGATGCCAGCGGGTTGATCATCGCCGGACAGGCTGCCCGATGCGAGAAGGTCGGCAGGTAGATGCAGGGCCGCAGAAACCGCAGCAGAAACCGCGCAATGATGCGCAGCCGCCGGGTCCTGCGCATGCGCATGCGCATGCAGCTGCATCGGCGCGGCGACCTGCAACTGCTCGCGCAACTGTTCACGCAGCTGTACCTCTCCCGTGGCTGCCAGCAATTGCAGCGGGATCAGCAGAGTCAGCAGCAGGAGCAGCAGTCGGCGCATCAAACCCTTGGTGAACGAAAAAGTGGACAAAAACCATGTGTGCCACGAAGATCAGGCAGCGGCCTTTTGTCAGGCCATTGTCAGCATGAACGGATGCGCATTATACGCAAAATTGCCAGCCCGCCCTGCCCGCCTGTTCCCCCCGGAAAACCAAGCCCTCCGGCAAGTTATCCACAAAAACTGTGAACAAGCCTGTTGATAAGCACACTGACCATTTCAGACATGCTTGCTCAGCAAGGGTTTCCTATAAATTGCCCTTGTTTTACACAAAAGTGAAGAAATTTCCACAAGGCATGCCCACAGGCCGAATCAGTCGGTCGCTACCACCTTGTTGCGCCCGCCCAGCTTGGCGCGGTACAGCGCGGCGTCGGCTGCCGACATGAGCAGACGTCCATCCATCCCCTCCGGCACTGCACGTGTGCACACGCCGACACTGATGGTCACGCGGTGCGCCACCAGTGACTTGGCATGGGGCTCGGCGAGGCCGTACACGGTCTCGCGCAGGGCTTCGGCGACCTCGGCGGCCTGACCAGGCGACAGGCCTTCCATCAGCAGGATGAATTCTTCACCGCCATAGCGCGCCAGCAGATCACCGGGCCGCTGCAACTGCCCCTGCAGGGCCGCTGCCACACGCTTGAGGACCTGGTCGCCTGGTCCATGGCCATAGTGGTCGTTGTACTGCTTGAAGAAATCGACGTCGACCATGAACAGCGACAGCGTCCCGCCCGACTGTCCCACGCGGTGCAAGGTCTGGGCGTAATGTTCATCGAAATGCCGGCGATTGTGAATGCCGGTGAGGCCATCGGTGCCGACCTGGCGCTTGAGCACATCGGAATGCGACTGCAGCATCTTCTCGCGGCGTACCGAGTTGCTGGCATCGCTGATCTGGATCAGGCACAGGCGCTCGCCCTCGGGGCTGTCGAGGGGCGTGAGCACCACCGACTGCACCATGCGGGCCGGTGCGGCCAGCGGACCTGCCGCCGGGGCTGCCCCATGATCCGGATAAAGCGGCAACGGTGCCCGGTGCAGCGCGCTGGAGAGAACGGCCGGCAAGCCGTAGCCCAGCGTGTTGTCGATGGCCCGCAGCAGCGCCGGCGAGACGCGCTCGTCAAACACGTGTTCGAAGCGTGCGTCCAGCGCCTGGTCCGCGGGCACGCGGCTGTGGCGCGCCACCCAAGCATTCCAGAGCAGAATGTGCAGTCCGGCGTCCAGCATGATGAGCCCGCCATGCAGCTGGTCGAGCACGTCCTCGGCGCGAAAGCGGGGTACCACGGCGGTGCTCATGCCAGACCGATCTTGCCCAGGTAACGCTGCACATGCTCCACCAGCGCGTGCAGCGAGGAGGAGCTGAGCAGGAAAATAAGATGGCCGTCAGTCTGATGCTTCTCGATCACCAGGTCGATGTGCAGCACCAGCACATAGCTCTCATCGCCCTGCGCGCTCGCCAGCCGCGCCGAGATATCGTCGGGCGACGACACCAGATACTGCGGGAGCGAACTGTTGAGGGTGATTTCCAGCATGTCGGCCATGGCCGAGAGGCAGGCATTGAGGATGATGTTGCCCAATTCGCACATGGCTTCGCGCTCGAACTCGGCGAGCTCGTCCAGGCTCATCTGCGAGCCCATCATGTCGCGCACGATGGACAGCGCACGATCCTCGGTGAACAGCAGCACCGCTTCCGCATCGAAGGGGCCATCGAAATTCTGGCTCACCGTGGCAAAGCGCCCGCGCGTGCGCGGCAGCACCTGTTCGTCAATGGCACCCGAACGCAGCACTTCCACCGAGGGCACCGACAGTCTTACTTCGTCGCCGACGATTTCGGACAGGCTCTGCGCTGCACGTCCGGCACCCACGTTGAAGATTTCAGTGAGGGCGTCGCGTTCGATCTCGTTGAGGATGCTCACAGCGGGCCCCGGAAATGCAGCAGGGCCTGGCCGATCGATTTTTCCGTGACCGGCTTGGCGACGAACAGCGCCCCCAGTTGCTGGGCACGGGTCTGCACGGCTTCCTGGATGTTGGCCGAGAAGATGGCGATGCGTACCGACGGATGCGCCTGCAGAATCTGCGCGGCGGCATCGGTGCCCAGCATGCCGGGCATGTTGATGTCCATCGTGCAGTAGTCGGGCACGGATTGCCCGACCAGGGCAATGGCCTCTTCGCCGGTGCCGGCTTCCATCACTTGCCAGTCCGGGTGGACGGCCAGCACGTTGGCCTTGATCACCATGCGCGAGACCTTGCTGTCGTCGACAATGAGAAGGGTCTTGCCGCTATCGTTGCTTGCCATCTTGAATCACCTTGAACATCAAAAAACTGAAGAATGCTGACGTCTTGTCATGCGTTCAAAAATGATAAGTCAAAAGCAACATCCTTCGTATGAGGGAATTCCTGATAAGAAATAACCTGCATCATGGAAACGCCATAAAAAAAGAGACCCGAAGATCTCTTTCTCATTGGCCTCGGTGGCAGTTCTGGCCAGCGGGAAAACGGTGTATTTCAACAGCACCGCCCCACCCGCCCCTTGCCGCCATAGCGCGCTTCCTGCCGCTCGCGGAAGAACTCTTCATAGGTCATCACGCAGTGATCCGGGTGAGCCGCTTTCATGTGCGCCACATAGGTGTCGTATTCGGGCATGCCCACCATCAGGTTCAGCGTGCGGCCGACCTGGCGCCGCCAGGCCATCAGTTGCGCCAGGGCGCCAGGTTTGCTCATGCTGTTCTCCTTGATGCAAAAAGCTTCATTGCGGGGCTACTGCACTGGCGGGCAACGCTTCGTAGGCCGATTCCTTGACGCTGGGCTGGTGCGCCGCACGTGCCTTGAGCACGGTACGGATGCCGAACACCAGCACGCTCACCACCACCAGCATGAACATCGCGGCCAGGCCGGCATCGACGTAGTCGTTGAAAATCACCTGGCGCATTTGCTCGATGGACTTGGCCGGGGCCAGCAGCTTGCCTTCATCCAGCGCTGCCTGGTACTTCTGCGCATGCGCCAGGAAGCCCACGCGCGGATTGGCATCGAACACCTTCTGCCAGCCGGCGGTCAGGGTGCAGATCAGCAGCCAGGTAGTAGGCACCACGGTGACCCAGGCGAAGCGGTCGCGCTTCATCTTGAACAGCACGCAGGTCGCCAGGATCAGGGCAATACCGGCCAGCATCTGGTTGGAGATGCCGAACAGCGGCCACAGGGTATTGATGCCACCCAGCGGATCGACCACGCCCTGGTACAGGAAGTAACCCCAGCCGGTCACGCACAGGCCGGTGGCGATCAGACTGGCGGCCCACGAGTCGGTACGCTTCATCGGCGGGATGAACGCGCCCAGCAGATCTTGCAGCATGAAGCGGCCGGCACGGGTACCGGCATCCACGGCAGTGAGGATGAACAGCGCTTCGAACAGGATGGCGAAGTGGTACCAGAAGGCCATCATGGCTTCCCCCGTCACACCGGAGAGAATCTGGGCCATGCCCACGGCCAGTGTAGGCGCGCCGCCGGCGCGCGAGATGATGGTGTGTTCACCCACGGCCTGGGCGGTGTGGGTCAGCATCTCGGGGGTGATGTGGAAGCCCCATTGCGAGATCACCTGGGCCACGTTCTCGGGCGTGGTGCCAATCAGCGCAGCGGGACTGTTCATGGCGAAGTAGATGCCCGGCTCGATGCAGGACGCCGCGATCAGCGCCATGATGGCCACGAAGGATTCCATCAGCATCGCGCCATAGCCGATGAAGCGGGCGTGCTTCTCGTTTTCCAGCAGCTTGGGGGTAGTGCCAGACGAAATCAGCGCATGGAAGCCCGAGACCGCACCGCAGGCGATGGTGATGAACAGGAACGGGAACAGCGAACCCGACCACACCGGACCACTGCCGTCGATGAAGCGGGTCACCGCATGCATCTTCAGGTGCGGGGCGATGAAGATGATGCCCAGCGCCAGCGCCACGATGGTGCCGATCTTCAGGAAGGTGGACAGGTAATCGCGCGGTGCCAGCAGCAGCCACACGGGCAGCACCGAGGCGACAAAGCCGTAGCCGATCAGCATCCAGGTCAGCTGCTTGCCGTTGAAGGTGAACATCTGTCCCAGCACGGCATGTTCCTGCACATACTGGCCACCGACGATGGCCAGCATCAGCAGCACGAAGCCGATCCACGAGACTTCACCGATGCGGCCCGGACGGATGTAGCGTGAATACACGCCCATGAAGAGTGCAATGGGAATGGTCGCGGCCACGGTGAAGGTGCCCCACGGCGACTCGGCCAGGGCCTTGACCACGATCAGCGCCAGCACCGCCAGGATGATGACCATGATCATGAAGGCGCCGAAGAGCGCAATCACGCCCGGCACCTGGCCCAGCTCGGACTTGATCAGGTCGCCCAGCGAGCGGCCGTCGCGGCGGGTGGAGATGAACAGCACCATGAAGTCCTGCACGGCACCGGCAAAGACCACGCCAGCCAGGATCCACAGCATGCCCGGCAGATAACCCATCTGCGCGGCCAGCACCGGGCCCACCAGCGGACCGGCGCCGGCGATGGCGGCGAAGTGGTGGCCGAACAGCACGTACTTGTTGGTGGGCACGTAGTCCAGGCCATCGTTGAACTTGTAGGCCGGCGTCATGCGTGCGCCATCCAGGCCCAGCACGCGCTCGGCGATGAATTTGCTGTAGAAGCGATAGGCGATCAGGTAGACGCACACCGAGGCCACGACCAGCCAGACGGCATTGATCGATTCGCCGCGCTGCAATGCGACGTAGGCGCAGGCCCCGGCGCCGCCCAGGGCGACAGCCAGCCAGCCCAGTCTGGAAACCAAGCGGTTCATTGTTCTCCTCCTTGCGGATATGAATTGTTGTGGGAAATCTTGTTGTCGTCAGTGCGTCCCCGTCCGGGTCCACGTGAATGAAACCGATTGAACGGACGCACTGCGCAGGATGCCCGCCAGTATCGGCATGCCCCTCCTGCCCCACAAGCGCAGCACTACGCAGAGCCGCTACGTAGAATTACGCAGGGTGAAAGGATTTTCTTTCGGGGTGATAAGCGGCGGGAAAACGATATGAAGATTTACGCGGGCACCCAGAGGCTTTGGGTAGAATCGCGGGCATGAAACTGCGCCAGAAAATCATCTTCCTCGCCATCGTCCCGCTGTGCCTGGCCTTTGCGGCCATCGCGCTGGTGGTGCGTTACCAGGCGGTGGAACTGGCGCGCCAGCAGCGTTCCACCATCGAGGCCGCCTACCTGGCCAGCAAGAATACCGAGCTGCGCCACTATGTGGATCTGGCCCAGCATGCGCTGGCCCATCTCTACGACACCGGACGCACCGATGACGCCATCAAGGAAGAAGCCCGGCGCATCCTCTCCGACCTGGCCTTCGGCGACGATGGCTATTTCTTCGTCTACGACGACCAGGGCCGCAGCATCATGCATCCGCGCCAACCGGAACTGGTGGGACGCGAGATGTGGGACTGGCGCGATGACTCCGGCAGCCCGACCATCCGGCATCTGATCGAACGCGCCCATCAGGGTGGTGGTTTCGAACGCTATCTGTGGCGCAAGCCTTCCAGCAAGACGGTGGCACCCAAATTGGGCTACGTGATCGCCCTGCCGCGCTGGGGCTGGGTGATCGGTACCGGCATCTATCTGGATGATGTGGAAGCGGCACTGGCCCAGGTCGATCACCAGAATTCCGGCTACCTGCATCAGACCATGCTGTTGATTGCGATCATCGCGTTGTCCAGCGCGCTGGCGGTGGGACTGGCCGGCCTGCTGCTGAACCTGAGCGAGCATCGCGTGGCCGATGCCAAGCTGCGCCAGCTGGCCCAGCGCGTGGTGCGTTCGCAGGAAGAAGAACGCGCGCGCCTCTCGCGCGACCTGCACGACGGTATCAGCCAGTGGCTGGTCTCCATCAAACTGCAGATCGAAGCCGCGCTGGAACGCCTGCGCGGCACGCCCGAACAGGCGGCGGCAGCCCGCGCCGGCTTTGAAAAGACCGCCACCCAGATCAACGGCGTGCTGGCCGAAGTGCGCCGCATCTCGCATGATTTGCGGCCGGCCATCCTCGATGATCTCGGACTGGCGGCGGCACTGGAACACCTGTGCGGTGAGTGGCGCGAAAGCAGCCCGCAGACACAGATCGTCTTCGAGCACGAGCGCCAGCGTGAGGACGGCGCTGCGCTCCCGGACGTGGTCAACACCGTGCTGTTCCGCGTGGCGCAAGAAGCGCTGACCAACATCGCGCGTCATGCCAACGCCAGCCAGATCAGCATGCGTCTCTATGACGGCCACAACCTGCTGATGCTGCAGGTGCAGGACAACGGCAGCGGCTTCGATCCCGGCCAAGTCGACGATCATTCGCGCCATGGTATCGGCCTGCGCAACATGCGCGAGCGCATGGAAGCCGTAGGTGGCGAACTGGGCATCGATTCATCGGCTGCCGGCACCAGCATCAGCGCCATCATTCCCCGCTCTTCTCTTTTGCCTTCACCCCATGTCTGATACCGCCCCGCCCATCGCCCCTGCCACGACGCGCATCATGCTCATCGACGATCATCCGCTGGTGCGCGACGGCTTGCGCGCACGACTGGAAACCGTGCCCGGACTGGAAGTGGTGGCCGAGGCCGGCAATGCGGAGGAAGCATTGGCCGCCGCTGCCCGCCATCCAATCGATCTCACGCTGATGGACATCAACATGCGCGGCATCAACGGCATCGAGCTGACGGCGCGCTTTCATGCGCTGCATCCGGAGATTGCGGTGCTGATCCTGAGCATGCATGACAAGGCCGAATACGTGATGCAATCGATCCAGGCCGGTGCGCGCGGCTATGTGCTCAAGGACGCACCCAGCCAGGACATCGTGCATGCCATCGAAACGGTGCGTTCGGGCGGGATCTACTACAGCGCCGCACTGGCGCGCCAGCTGACCCAGCCGCTGCCGGTGCGCGAGTTGCTCACGCAGCGTGAACGCGAAGTGCTGCAGCACATCGCCAATGGCGAATCCAACAAGCAGATTGCCCGCGAACTGGACCTGAGCGTACGCACGGTGGAAACCCATCGGCTCAACATCAAGCGCAAGCTCAATATCGATGGCCAGGCTGAACTGATCAAATTTGCGGTGGAGTCGCGCGGGGCAGGCTAGCGCTTCGGACTGACGGAGACGTCCAGTGCGAGCAGGCGGGCATGGGGGATCTCGGCGCGATGGGCTGCGGCACGCAGGGCGATGTCACTGAGGGCTGCGGCATCGGGCCGGGCAGTCTCCCCCTGCCCTGCACGCCATGCGGCGCAGGCGTGCAGCATGCGGATGGTACCGGCATGACAAATCACGATGACGCCTTCGGCGGGCGTGGCCAGCAGGTCGTTGAAGGCTTGCCACATGCGGCTTGCCACCTCGGTCAATGTCTCGCCGCCGCCGGGTGCGTAATGCACAAGATCGGCATTCCAGGCCTCGACCTCGGCCCAGGGGATGTCATCCCAGGGGCGCAGCTCCCACTTTCCGAAATCCATTTCCTGCAGCCGCGGATCCACGTCCGGTGCGGGTCGATACATGGCCTGCGCAAGGGACTGCGCCAGCTGCGCGCAGCGCTGCAGCGGACTGCTCACCAGCGGCCAATCAGGCGGCAGCGCCTGCAACTGGGGCAATAGTTGCGCCACGCTCTGCGCCAGCATCTCGGGCGCGACCGCGATATCGCTGCGTCCATAGCAGGTGGTCTTGTCCACCAGCGGCTGGGGATGGCGAATCAACTGCAACAGCATGGCTCAGGGATTCCACCAGGACGGCAGCGAGGCAAGCGCACCGAGATAAAAGGCGGTCTCGCTCAACTGCTGGACCGCACCGAGGCAATCCCCGGTATAGCCGCCGAGGCGACGCCGGAACCGCGCGGCCAGCCAGAGCGTCGCCACGGCTGCCAGCACCACGCCGGCGGCAATGCGCTGCCAGGACATCATGCCCAGCGCGATCACCCCGATCACCGGCAGCACCGCAAACAAGGTCGCCAGCAGGAATTCGCCCTGCCCCATCTGCTGCGCCAGCGGCTTGACCTTGCCCTCTTCGCGCACGTATTCCATGCGCCAGATGAGACAAGTGGCCAGCCAGCGCGACAGCGGATGCGCCATCCCCAGCACGGCCAGCACCTGCAACGGCAGCAGCGCCTGCAAGGCTGCCAGCTTGGTCAGCAACAGCGCGACGATACCGATCACGCCATAACTGCCCAGGCGCGAATCCCGCATGATCTCCAGCGCACGTTCTCGGCTGACTGCGCCACCGAGGCCATCGCAGACATCGGCAAAACCATCCTCATGAAAGGCGCCGGTGAGCCAGATCCCGACTGCAGTGGACAGCAGCACCGCCACCATCTGCGGCCAGAACTGCACGGCCAGCAGGTAGACCAGGGCGCAAGCCCAGGCCACTATCCAGCCGACCAGCGGGAAATAGCGCGTGGCATGTTGCAGCCAGTGCGGCTGGAAGCCCACCCAGCGCGGGATAGGAAGCCGTGTGAAGAATTGCAGCGCCGTGAAGAACAGGCGCAGCTGGTACAGCGGACCGTCGCTGCGGGGTGATGGCGGTGATGTGAAGTCTTTTTCAGACATGCTTTTCGCTGACGCTGGCCGAGGAGAAGGTCGCCATGCGTTCCAGGAAATTGATCGCCGCACGCAGCAGCGGCAAGGCCAGTGCGGCACCGGTGCCCTCGCCCAGGCGCAGGTCCAGCTGCATCAGGGGCGTCGCACCCAGGTACTGCAGCATGCGGCGATGGCCGGCCTCATCCGAGCAATGCGAGAACACGCAGTACTCCAGCACGGCCGGCTGCAAGGCGGCTGCCACCAGCAGCGCCGAGGTGACGATGAAGCCATCGATCAGTATTACCTTGCGGCGCTGTGCCGTACCGAGCATGGCCCCCGTCATGAAGGCGATCTCGAAGCCGCCCAGGGCCGCCAGTCGCTCCAATGGTGCGCTCGCTTGCGCATGCAGGCGCAGCGCACGCGTCACCGCATCGGCCTTGCGGGCGACGCCTTGGGCATCGAGGCCGGTGCCGGCCCCGACGCACTCTTGCACCGGCACGCCCGTAAAGGCGGCCATCAATGCGGCGGCGGCAGTGGTATTGCCGATCCCCATTTCACCAAAGCCCAGTACATCGGCCTGCAACGATTCAGCGAACTGCAACCCGGCCTGCAGCGCAGCCTGGCATTGCTGCGCCGTCATCGCCGGGCCTTGGCAGAAGTTGGCGGTACCGGGGGCGATCTTGCGGTCCAGCAGGCCATCGCGCGGGCCGAAATCGTGATTGACGCCGGTATCGACGATATACAGCGCACATTCATTCTGGCGCGCGAAGATGTTGATCGCGGCACCTCCGGCCAGGAAGTTCTCCACCATCTGCCAGGTCACGCTTTGCGGGTAGGCCGAGACGCCCTCGGCAGTGACGCCATGGTCCCCGGCACAGACCACGATGGCACTCTGGCGCAGCACCGGATGGTCGCTGCCCTGGATCAGGCCGATCTGGCGCGCCAGGCGTTCCAGTGCACCCAGGCTGCCGAGAGGCTTGGTCTTGTCATTGATGCGCGCTTCCAGCCGGGCGGCCAGGCTGGCATCGAACGGGGAGGCAATGGCGGGAATCTGCATGAGGAAAGGCTCTGCGCCGCTGACTGCGGCAGGATCAAGGGAGCGCCAGTATACGAGATCGCCGCCGGCTGCGGCAGGACAGATAACGGCGAGAACAAAAAGAAAGGGAGCCCGGAGGCTCCCTTGATGATGCGTGCAGCGTGTATATACCTCAGGCCTTGGCTGCAGCGCGGTCGAGCACGCCGAAGATGGTCGAGGCCAGTTCATTGGCTTCGAACTTGGCAACGTAGGCATCCCCGCCCACGCTCTTGACGTGGTCCTCGTTGGCCGAGCCGGACAACGAGGAGTGGATGATGACCGGGATGTTCTTCAGGAAATCCTCGCGCTTGATGTTGCGGGTGAGCGTAAAACCATCCATTTCCGGCATTTCGAGGTCGGTCAGCACGAAGGAGATCTTGTCGGAAATCGGCTTGCCCTCAGCGCGTGCTTCCTTGGCCAGTTTCTGGATCTTGTCCCAGGCATCCTTGCCGGTGACATGCATCTCGAAGGGAATCTCCATGGCGCGCAAGCCCTGCTCGATGAGCGAACGGGCCACCTTGGAATCGTCGGCGGCAATGGCCACCGCACCGGGGCGCATGCCATGGCCGGCGCTCTTCTCCAGGTTTTCCATTTTCATGTTGCGGTCGCTGGGCATGATCTCGTGCAGGATCTGCTCCACGTCCAGCACCTGGGCCAGGCGGCTGGTGTCCTTGTCCTGGTCGAGGCGCGCGATGCTGGTGACGAAGGCGCCACCACTGCTGGTTTCCGCCGACAGGACCTGGCTCCATTCCAGGCGCACGATCTCGTCCACCGACTCGACCGCAAAGGCCTGCGTGCTGCGCGCGTATTCGGTGACCAGCAGGATGTTGAGGCCGGTCTTGGGCACACAGCCCACCACGGCCGGCAAGTCGATCACCGAAATGATCTGGCCGCGGATGTTGACCATGCCCAGCATCGGCGATTGCGTACCGGCCGCCTTGGTCACAGGCGGCATGGGCACGATTTCGCGGATCTTGAAGACGTTGATGCCAAACAGCTCGGAGCGCTCGCCATGTGGATCCGCCCCCAGACGGAACAACAGCAGCTCGAACTTGTTGGATGCGGTGAGATTGGTTCTTTCGTCAATCTCTTTCTGAAAATTGTCCATGCCCCCTCCCCCGGATGCAAATGATGGTGACAGGCGAAAAGCCTGACTCAGCAATGTAGTGGGGAAACATGGCCGTGGCAATCAGGCAATCGCCTATAGCCGACATTTTTGATTTTTGCCAATGCTGCGTATACCGAAATACCACGCTGGCCGCGCCAGGAGAGACGCATCGTCCCGCCTGGGCCGAAACGGCGGCACGGTGAGACTAAAAACAGGCGCGTAAACAATATGCAGCAGACGGGAGGAATGGCCGGCTTGCCTGCAGGAAAAGCAGGAAATGCGGCGCAGAAATGAAAAGAGGAAGCCCGAAGGCTTCCTCTTTCAATTTGGAGCGGGAGAAGAGTCTCGAACTCTCGACCTATACCTTGGCAAGGTATCGCTCTACCAACTGAGCTACTCCCGCATGGGACTTTTACATCTACTGCCACAGGCTGCCGAAGCTGCCTGGTTTGAAACTGGAGCGGGAGAAGAGTCTCGAACTCTCGACCTATACCTTGGCAAGGTATCGCTCTACCAACTGAGCTACTCCCGCATGGGAACCACCACTTTACTGCCACAGGAAGCCGAAGCTGCCTGCCTTGAATCTGGAGCGGGAGAAGAGTCTCGAACTCTCGACCTATACCTTGGCAAGGTATCGCTCTACCAACTGAGCTACTCCCGCATGGAGCGTTTTGGAGGCGGGGGTCGGGATCGAACCGGCGTAGACGGCTTTGCAGGCCGCTGCATAACCACTTTGCTACCCCGCCTTGGGGACACGCATACTACCTAAAACACGTGTTGTTTGCAAACATCTTTTTTGACTTTTTTCGACTTGCGCCGCAGCCAAACTTTCAATGCTCGCTCACCTATCACAATAAAAAAAGGAAGCTTGTTCAGGCTTCCTTTTTTCCAAGTAACTTGGAGCGGGAGAAGAGTCTCGAACTCTCGACCTATACCTTGGCAAGGTATCGCTCTACCAACTGAGCTACTCCCGCATCGAAAACAGAACGCTATTATAAGGCAGCGTTGGTATTTGTCAACTATCGATCTTAATTATTTAATTATTTTTTCTGTTCCCGGCATCGGCTTCCCTGATCATCGGCATCGCCCTGCGCAGGTAGTACAGCATCGACCATACCGTCAGCACCGCTGCCACCAGCAGCAGCAGGCTGCCCCACAGTCGCGTATCGATGAAGCCGAACAGGCTGTCGTAGTACAGCAGCATGGGGATGGCGATCATCTGTGCGGTGGTCTTGATCTTGCCCAGCGAACTGACCGCCACCGACTTGGAGGCGCCGATCTGGGCCATCCATTCGCGCAGCGCCGAGATGGCGATCTCGCGGCCGATGATGATGAAGGCGATCACCGGATGCACGCGGTCCAGATGCACCAGCACCAGCAAGGCGCCGGTGACCATGAGCTTGTCGGCCACCGGGTCGAGGAAGGCGCCAAAGGCGGAGGTCTGGTTCCAGCGGCGCGCCAGGAAGCCATCGAACCAGTCGGTGGCGGCCGCGACGATGAACACGGCCGTGGCGGCGATGCCTTGCTCGTAGCGGTTCAGGCCAATCTCAGGGAGGTAGTAGACCCCGACGACCAGAGGAATGAGCGCCACCCGCAACCAGGTCAGCAGAATCGGAATATTGAAAGGCATACGTCTTGGAGGGTTGGAGCGGCGTACACGAAAAAAAAATTTACCGAATAGTAGCAGAGTCGTCCCCTGCTGCGCCCGCCTTTACGTCGGCGCGCGCAGCAACGGGTCAGCCGAGTGAACGAACTCAGTGCAACTGGCGGTAGATTTCTTCGGCCAGCTGGCGCGAGATGCCTTCGACGGAAGCCAGGTCATCCACGCTGGCATCGACCACCCCGCGCAGGCCACCGAAGCGCACCAGCAGGCGCTGGCGGCGCTTGGCACCGATGCCCTCGATCTCTTCCAGGCGCGAGGTCTGGCGTGCCTTGGCGCGCTTGGCGCGCATGCCGGTGATGGCGAAGCGGTGCGCTTCGTCGCGGATCTGGGCGATCAGCATCAGTGCAGCCGATTCCTTGCCCAGCTCCTTGGGGGCGCGGCCATCGGCGAAGACCAGGGTTTCCAGGCCGACCTTGCGCCCTTCCCCCTTGGCTACGCCGACGATGAGACTGATGTCCAGACCCAGTTCGGTCAGCACCTGACGCGCCATCTCGACCTGGCCTTTGCCGCCGTCGATGAGGACGATATCCGGCATCACGCCTTCGCCATTGGCCACCTTTTCGTAGCGGCGCGTAAGTACCTGGCGCATGGCGGCATAGTCATCGCCAGGCGTGATGTCGTTGATGTTGTAGCGGCGATATTCACCGTTCTGCATCGCATGGTGATGGAACACGACGCACGAGGCTTGCGTGGCTTCACCTTGCGTGTGGCTGATGTCGAAGCATTCGGCGCGCAGTTCGTCCAGGTCTTCACGTTCCAGCTCCAGCACTTCAGCCAGTGCACGCGTGCGGGCCTGTTGCGAGCCCTGCTCGGACAGCAGGCGCGCCAGTGCGATCTCGGCCCCCTTGGCGGCCATTTCCAGCCACTGGCGGCGTTGGCCCTGCGGCTGGAAGGTCAGCGTGATGCGGTGGCCGCACTGCTCCATCAAGGCCATCATCAGCGCCGGATCATCGAACTCGGTACCCACGATGAGCGAGCCGGGAATGAACTTGTCGATGTAGTGCTGGGCCAGGAAGGCCTTGAGCACTTCAACCTCGATGCTCTCCTCGGCGGTATCCATCGCATCATCCACATGCGTGGGGAAATAGGCGCGATCTCCGAGATGGCGGCCGCCGCGCACCATCGCCAGATTCACGCAGGCACGTCCGCCCTGCACCGTCACGGCGATGATGTCGATGTCGGCATCGCTGACCGTCTCCATGCTCTGCTGGTGCAGCACGCTGGAGAGCGAACCGATCTGGTCGCGCACGGCAGCGGCCTGCTCGAACTTCAGGTCGGCGGCGAAGGCGTGCATCTTCTGCTCCAGCGCTTCCATCACTTCGCTCTGGCGGCCGCGCAGGAATTTGGAGGCATTCTCCACGTCGAGCGCGTAATCCTCGCGGCTGACCAGATTCACGCAGGGACCGCTGCAGCGGTGGATCTGGTGCAGCAGGCAGGGCCGCGTGCGGTTGGTGAAGACGGTGTCTTCGCAGGTGCGCAGCAGGAACACCTTCTGCAGGATCTGAATCGATTCCTTCACGGCCCCTGCATTGGGGAACGGGCCGAAATACTGGCTGCGCTTGTCCACCGCACCGCGATAGTAGGCCATGCGCGGGAAGGCGTGGCCGGTGATCTTCAGGTAGGGATAGGACTTGTCGTCGCGAAAGAGGATGTTGAAGCGCGGACGCAGCGTCTTGATGAGATTGTTTTCCAGCAGCAGCGCTTCGGCCTCGCTGCGGGTGACCGTGGTTTCCAGGCGCGCGATGCGCTCGACCATCATGGCGATGCGCGGGCTGGTCAGGGTCTTCTGGAAATAGCTGGAAACGCGCTTCTTGAGGTCACGCGCCTTGCCCACGTAGAGCACGTTGTCTTCAGCGTCGAAGTAGCGATAGACACCCGGCAGGTGCGGCAGCCGGGCAACCGTCTCCAGCACGACTTCACGCGGGTCGGGGAGCGGGGGTACTGGGATCTCGGACATGAGCGAAAGCAAAAAACTTACAGCGACTGCAGCAGCGCGCGTGCGGCCAGGTAGCGCGGATCGGCTTGCAGCGCATCCCAGGCCAGCGCCTCGCCACAGGGCAGCAAGGTCGCGCGGCGCGCGGCAGAGGCGGCGTCGGTGCCGCCCTGCAGACCGGCGAGGATGGCATCGGCCTTGTCCGGCGAGTTGCAGATCAGCGCCACATCGCAGCCCGCATCCAGCGCCGCCTGTGCGGCTTGCAGCGGACCACCGGCGACACTGGCACCGTGCATGCTGAGGTCGTCACTGAAGATCACCCCCTGGAAGCCGAAGCGCTCGCGCAGCATCGACAGCCAGACCTTGGAGAAACCGGCCGGTTGCGCATCCACCTTGGGGTAGATGACGTGCGCCGGCATCACGGCGGCCAGGCTCATGCCCAGCCAGTCATAAGGGGTGGCATCATCGCCGAGGATCTCATCGAGGCCGCGTTCATCGACCGGAATGGCCACGTGAGAGTCGGCCGTGACGAAACCATGGCCGGGGAAATGCTTGCCGCAATTGGCCATGCCTGCCAGCGCCAGGCCGTGATTGAGGCTCTTGGCCATGAGCGTGACCACGCGCGGATCGCGATGGAAGGAACGGTCGCCGATGACGCTGGAGACACCGTAATCCAGATCCAGCACCGGGGTGAACGACAGGTCGATGCCACAGGCGCGCAGTTCGGCGGCGAGCACGAAGCCGGTGGCCGTGGCCACCTTGGTGGCTTGCAGCACGTCGCGATCCCACAGCTGGCCGAGCTGGCCCATGGCCGGCAGACGCGTAAAACCATCGGTGCGGAAACGCTGCACGCGGCCGCCTTCGTGGTCCACGGCGATCAGGATGCCGGGACGCGCCTGGCGAATGGCAGCGGTCAGCGCAAGCAGCTGTGCGCGGCTTTCATAGTTGCGGGCAAACAGGATGACCCCGCCCGTCAGCGGGTGCTGGAGGCGCGCGATATCGGCGGCGTCCAGCGTGGTGCCGACCACGTCCAGCATCACCGGACCGAGCGGCTTGACGGCTTGATTCATGACTTCTCCACGATGACAAAGGCGACGGCGTATTCCACTTCGTCGGTGACGGAAACCTGGGCGCTCAGACCCTGCTCTTCCATCCATTCTTGCAAGGCGCCGCTGCAGACCACCACCGGCTTGCCGCTGGGCGCGTTGAGGACCTGCATCGCACGCCAGGTCATGGGCATGCGCATGCCCATGCCGATGGCCTTGGAAAAGGCTTCCTTGGCGGCGAAGCGGGTGGCCAGGAAGCGCACGCCGCGCGCTTCCACCTTGGCTTTGCGGCGCAGGTATTTTTCCATTTCCTGCGGGCCCAGGATCTTGGCGGCGAAGCGGTCGCCGTGACGTCCCAGGGTCGCCTCCAGGCGCGAGATCTGGAGGATGTCGGTACCGATGCCGTAAATCATGCGGCGCGCCTCAAGCCTTGGCCTTCAGGGCGTTCAGGCGGGCCTTGACCATGATGGCCTTCATCTCGGAGACCGCATTGCGCCAGCCGGCAAAGACCGCATGGGCAACCACGGCGTGGCCGATGTTCAGCTCAGCGATCTCGGGAATGGCGGCGATGGCCTGGACGTTGGTGTAATGCAGCCCGTGGCCGGCATTGACCTTCAGGCCGAGCTTGACGCCAGCCTGCACGGCGATGCGGATGCGCTCCAGCTCTTCCTGCTGTTCACGCTCGCTGGTGGCATCGGCATAACGGCCGGTATGAAGCTCGATGACGGGGGCGCCCGATTCTGCGGCGGCCTGGATCTGCTCGACATCCGGATCAATGAACAAAGAGACGCGAATGCTCTCCTGCTGCAACTGGCGGATCGCCGCCTGCACGTCGGCAAAATGGCCGCGCACGTCCAGGCCGCCTTCGGTGGTGACTTCGGTACGCTTCTCCGGCACCAGGCAGACATCCTGCGGCTGGATGCCACAGGCGAAATCGATCATTTCTTTGGTGACGGCGGCTTCCAGATTCATGCGCGTCTGCAGCAGCGGGCGGATGGCCTTGACGTCTTCATCGCGGATGTGGCGGCGGTCTTCACGCAGGTGCAAGGTGATCGCATCGGCACCGGCTTCCTCGGCTTCCAGCGCGGCGCGGATGGGATCGGGATAACGGGTGCCGCGCGCATTGCGCAAGGTGGCGACGTGATCGATGTTGATGCCCAGGTCGATGACCGGGCCGGCAGGCTGCAGGAAACTCATGGTGTCAGGAAGCTTCGTTGGAATGATGTCGGGATGTGCTCAAGGCTGCACGTGAAGAACCGTGCAGCCAGTTCTGGATTGTAGCGGCTCGGGATCGCACGCGGGAACAGACGGGATCAAGTGGCAGCATGTTCTGGCCGGCGGCAAGCGGGCCGCCGCGCCATCACAGTTGCATCAAGTCGATCAGGATCTGACGCGTGTTCAGCTGCGCACCGCCCAGGTGATGCGACAGCAGGTAGCGCATCAGGAACTTGCTCTGCAATTGCGTGGTGGGGTCGCTGTAGTCTTCGCGTTCCATGTCCAGCAGCGTCTTGCCGGAGACCTTGGGTGCACGGTCGGAAATGCGTTCAGGACGCGTGCCCTGCTCCGGATCGACGACGTAGATGCCATCGGGCTGCACGGTCTTGCCGCTGGCCACACAATGGCTCCAGTTGCCGGCCACGCCGGTTTGCTTCAACAGGATGCGTTCGAACTGGCGCAGCACGATGGGAGCATTTTCGCCATGGGCCAGCTTGTTGAGGGTGGCCACGTAATGGTCGAACAGCGCCGGGTGCGCATCTTCGCGCGCCAGCAGCTTGACCAGCAATTCATTGAGGTAGAAACCGCACAGCAGCGCTGATTTTTCCAGCGGCAGCAGACCGCCTACCCATTCGGCATCGGTCAGCGTGCGCACTTCGGACTTGCCGCTCCACGACAGCGAGAGCGGCTGGAAGGTCTGCAAGGCTCCACGCAGTTTGGAATGCGGACGCTTGGCCCCCTTGGCCACCAAGGCGATACGGCCGTGATCGCGCGAGAACACGTCGATGATCAGGCTGGTTTCCTTGTAGGGATAGCTGTGCAGCACGAAGCCCGGCTGCGCCAGGACCTTGTGCTCCTTCTCCGGCACCGCGCGGCTGCGCGCACGGGGCGCGGCCGGCTTGCGCGCCGGGGCCTTGGCCGGTGCCTGGGGCGCGACCGGCGCGGCCGGATCAGCTACCTGGCCGTCGAGCTGGGGTTCGTTGAGCATGGTGGTCATGGATATCCGTCCTGAATGCGTGAAGCCACGTCGTTGGGGCGCGGCGTAATGCCATGATTATGCAGGGATTGCGCGCAGCCCGCAGAAGGCCGCACGCGGGCTCACTCGTAGCCGTAGGCGCGCAGGCCGGCTTCGTTGTCGGCCCAGCCCGATTTGACCTTGACCCAGATCTCCAGGTAGACCGGACCACCGAAGAGGCGCTCCATGTCCAGGCGCGCCTGTGTGGAAATTTCCTTCAGGCGCGCGCCCTTCTGGCCGATCACCATGGCCTTGTGGGTGTCGCGTTCGACCAGGATGGCCGCGAAGATGCGGCGCAGGTTGCCTTCCTGCTCGAACTTTTCGATCAGGACCGTGCTGGTATAGGGCAATTCTTCACCGACGAAGCGGAACACCTTCTCGCGCACGATTTCGGAGGCCAGGAATTTCTCGCTGCGGTCGGTGATGTCGTCTTCGTCGAACATCGGCGGATTCTGCGGCAGCAGCTTGCGCACTTCTTCCTGCAGGCGATCGAGCTGGAAGCGCTGCTTGGCCGAGACCGGCACCACGGCGGCGAAATCATGGTGCGAAGCCACTTCGCGGGCGAAGGGCATGAGCGTGGTCTTGTCCTTGTTGCGGTCGGCCTTGTTCAAAACCAGGATGCAGGGCACGTTGGCCGGCAGAAGATCAAGCACCTGCTTGTCGGCCGGGCCGAAGGTACCGGCTTCGATCACGAACAGGATCACGTCGGACGCCGTCAGGGTATTGGTGACGGTGCGGTTAAGGGTCTTGTTGAGGGCATTGCTGTGACGAGTCTGGAAGCCCGGCGTGTCGACGTAGACATACTGGGTGTTCTCGATGGTCTGGATGCCGGTGATGCGGTGGCGCGTGGTCTGGGCCTTGCGCGAAGTGATGCTGACCTTGGCGCCGACCAGCACGTTCATGAGGGTCGACTTGCCAACGTTGGGACGACCGACGATGGCGATGTAGCCGCAACGGTAATCGCTCTCGGGGGTCTGCGCCGATGCGTCGTCGGCCATGGGGGAATCTGTCATGCTGTTCTGGATTGCGAGGCGGATGAAGCCGCCGAAATGGGTTCTGCTGCGGCCGTTTCAGTGCGGTCGCCGGTGGTCTTGCCTTCGTTGCGCGCCGCAACCGGCGCGCCCTTCTGTTCCTTGGGTTCCTTCAGCTCCTTGGCTGGCTTGGCAGGCTTGCTGCCATTGGCCGTTGAGGCGTCGGGACGATTGCCCTTGCCCGCATCGTGCTCGGGGGCGTCCGGCTGGATGGTGGCGATGCCGGCCAGTTTCAGCTGGGTGGTGCGGGCACGCGGCTTGCGGCCGGCAGACGGGGTCTTGGCCAGTGCCAGCTGCACCGCTTCCAGGGCCAGCTTGGCGGCGGCCTGCTCGCCAGCGCGGCGGCTGCCGCCGGTGCCGAAGACCTGGATGTCCAGCTTGGGCACCAGGCATTCGATCTCGAATTCCTGACTGTGGGCCGCACCATGGGTGGCGATGACGTTGTACTGCGGCAGCGGGATCTTCTTGCCCTGCAAAAACTCCTGCAGCAGGGTCTTGGCATCCTTGCCCAGGGTCTTGGGATCGACGTGTTCCAGTACCGGGACATAGAGCGAGCGAATCACCGCACGCGCTGCCTCGAAACCGGAATCGAGGAAGATCGCGCCAAAGAGCGCCTCCAGCGTATCGGCCAGGATCGAGGGACGGCGGAAGCCGCCGGATTTGAGTTCGCCTTCACCCAGGCGCAGGAACTGCGAGAGCTCCAGCCGCTGGGCGATTTCATACAGGGATTGCTGCTTGACCAGGTTGGCGCGCAGGCGCGAGAGGTCGCCTTCGTCGATCTTGTCGTAGCGTTCGAAGAGCAGCGAGGCCACCACGCAGTTCAGCACCGAATCGCCGAGGAATTCCAGCCGCTCGTTATGCAAGGCGCTATGGCTACGGTGGGTCAAGGCCTGCTGCAGGAGCGAAGCATCCTTGAATGGGTGGCCTAGCCGTTGTTGCAAGAGTTGAGGATCCATTTTTTCATCCGTCATTCAGTCTGCCGCCCCGATACGCGCAGTGGCGCGTGGATCGGGGATTACCAGCCTGACCAGTCAGCGGGATCGGTTCAAAGCAAAGCTGAAAACTGCTCCGGGTCTGCCTCCACAATGCAAAGTTGCCAATTGGAAACTGCAGAAACTGCGCAAGCTGCTGGACCAGGATGCGGCGCGCTCTTAGTGGAAGCTGCCGATCCGCTTGATATCGCCCAGGTTCATCCAGACAAAGAAGGCCTTGCCGACGATGTTCTGGTCCGGCACAAAGCCCCAGTAGCGACTGTCGAGGCTGTTGTCCCGGTTGTCGCCCATCATGAAATATTCACCCGGCGGCACCGTGCAGGCGAAACCTTCGGCGTTGTAGGTGCACAGCTCATGATGCGGGAAGGCATCGGGATTGGGCACGAAGTTGGGAGCACGCTCATCAGTGAGAATCTTGTGCTCCACGCCGGTCAGGTTTTCCTGCCATTGCTTATAGTACGTCAGATTTTCGTCATCCAGATAATCCGGCAGCGCTTTGTAAGAAATTTGTTCACCATTAACCGTTAAGCGCTTGTTTTTATAGACTATTTTATCACCAGGCACACCTACCACGCGCTTGATGTAGTCCACCGACATGTCCTTTGGGTACTTGAAGACCATGACGTCGCCGCGCTGCGGCTGGTTCACTTCGATGATCTTCTTGTTGATGATGGGCAGGCGGATACCGTAGGTGAATTTGTTCACCAGGATCAGGTCGCCCACCAGCAGCGTCGGCACCATCGAGCTGGACGGGATCTTGAACGGTTCATACAGGAAGGAGCGCAGGCAGAACACCAGCGCGATTACCGGGAAGAAGCTGCCGGAATATTCGATCCAGGCCGGCTGCTTCAGGTGGCGCGCCTGCAGGTCGGCACGGGCGGTGGCGACGGTACCGTCACGCTTGACGCCTTGCGCCTGGTCGCGCGCGACAGCGGCGTCGAACTCGGCCAGGGCGGCGTCGGCGCGGGCGCGGCGCTGCTTGGAGAGGAAGAAGGTGTCGGCGAACCAGATCACGCCGGTCACCAGCATCAGCACGAACAGAATGAGTGCGAAGTTGCCCAACAAAGCCTGCATGTTATTTATCGTCCACTTGTAAGATTGCCAGGAATGCTTCCTGCGGAATTTCGACCGAGCCCACCTGCTTCATGCGCTTCTTGCCGGCCTTCTGCTTTTCGAGCAGCTTGCGCTTGCGGGAGATGTCGCCGCCGTAGCACTTGGCCAGCACGTTCTTGCGCATGGCCTTGACGTTTTCGCGCGAAATGATGGTGGCACCGATAGCCGCCTGGATCGCCACATCGAACATCTGGCGCGGGATCAGTTCGCGCATCTTGGCCGCCACCTGGCGACCGCGGATCTGCGCCGCGGCACGGTGCACGATGATGGCCAGCGCATCGACCTTTTCGCTGTTGATCAGCATGTCGACCTTGACCACATCTGCCGCGCGATATTCCTTGAACTCATAGTCCATGGAGGCATAGCCGCGCGAGGTGGACTTGAGGCGATCGAAGAAGTCCAGCACGATTTCGGCCATCGGCATTTCATAGGTCAGCTGCACCTGCTTGCCGTGATAGCTCATGTTCATCTGGATGCCGCGCTTCTGCGTGCACAGGGTGATGACCGAACCCACGTATTCCTGCGGCATGTACAGGTTGACGGTGACGATGGGTTCACGGATTTCCTCGATCTTGGACACTTCCGGCATCTTCGACGGGTTGTCCACCATCAGCAGGGTGCCGTCGCGCTGCTGCACTTCGTACACCACCGTCGGCGCGGTGGTGATGAGGTCCATGTCGAACTCGCGCTCCAGGCGTTCCTGCACGATTTCCATGTGCAGCAGGCCCAGGAAGCCGCAGCGGAAGCCGAAGCCCAGCGCCTGCGAAACTTCCGGCTCATACATCAGGGCGGCGTCATTGAGCTTCAATTTTTCCAGCGAGTCGCGCAGGGCGTCGTACTGGTTGGCTTCCACCGGGAACAGGCCCGCAAACACCTGCGGCTGCACTTCCTTGAAGCCGGGCAGCGGCGCCGGGGCCGGCTTGCCGGCCAGGGTGATGGTGTCACCCACGCGCGCGGACTTCAGTTCCTTGATGCCGGCGATGACGAAACCGACCTGCCCTGCCGTCAGGGAGTCGCGCGATTGCGACTTGGGCGTGAACACGCCAATGCTTTCGGTCAGGTACTGGGTCTCGGTGGCCATCAGCAGGATCTTGTCCTTGGGACGCAAGGTGCCATTGACGATGCGCACCAGCATGACCACGCCGACGTAGTTGTCGAACCAGGAATCGATGATCAGCGCCTGCAGCGGTGCATCCGGGTCGCCCTTGGGGGCCGGCACCTTGGCCACGATGGCTTCAAGCACGTCTTCCACGCCCAGGCCGGTCTTGGCCGAGCAGGGAGTGGCGTCGGAGGCGTCGATGCCGATCACGTCCTCGATCTCGCTCTTGGCGTTGTCCGGATCAGCGGAGGGCAGGTCGATCTTGTTCAAGACCGGCACCACTTCCACGCCCAGGTCCAGGGCGGTGTAGCAGTTGGCCACCGTCTGCGCTTCCACGCCTTGGGAGGCGTCGACCACCAGCAGCGCGCCTTCGCAGGCCGACAGCGAGCGCGAGACTTCATAGCTGAAGTCGACGTGCCCCGGGGTGTCGATCAGGTTGAGGTTGTAGATCTGGCCATCCTTGGCCTTGTAGGCCAGGGCTGCGGTCTGGGCCTTGATGGTGATGCCGCGCTCGCGCTCGATATCCATCGAATCCAGCACCTGGGCTTCCATCTCGCGGTTGGACAAGCCCCCGCACAACTGGATGATGCGGTCGGCGAGCGTGGACTTGCCGTGATCGATGTGGGCGATGATCGAGAAATTACGGATATTGTTCATTAACAGACTGGAAACGATGAAAAAAGGCGCTCTGTAGCGGGCTTTGCCCAGCCGAGCGCCTTTGCAACAGCTTATTCGACCCGGCATTTTACCGGAATTCACAGGGACAAGCCCGACTTTCCGGTGCCAGGCCGCGCAGCCGGACCTGGCTGCGACAACACAACTTATTTCATTTCAACAACAAACGTCTGCAGGCGCGCCTTATCCAGATGGTAATGACACAACTCCTGCCACTGGCCATCGCGCCCCTGCCCCATCAACACCGGCACCAGCTCGTCGTAACGCGCCACCAACGCCTCATCGGCGTCCACATCGACCATCTCGATCACGGCCGGGATCTCGCCCAGTGCTTGGCGCAAGGCGTCACGCAGGTCTTCGCACAGGTGGCAGTAGCTGCGCGAATAGATGATGAAGTGCAAGGCTTGCCCTGCGGCTGAGGGCGAAGAAGGGGTGGTCATAGGCTCATATGAAAGTTTCTTCCCTCAGCCCGACGCGAACCAAGGAAAAAGGCTGCGGCCCCAGGGAGCCGCAGCCTTCATGCTGAAGTATCAGGCAATTTTACGGAAAAAGGGCCCGGCCTCAGTTGCCGCCGTTCGGACGCAGCGGCACGAACTGCGAAGAGTCGCCACGGCGCACCAGCACCGCTGCCCGCTTCTTGGCATCGAGCTTGGCCACCAGCTGGCCGAACTGCTTGCTGTCGTTGACATCGACCTCGTTGAGGCGCTGGATGACATCGCCCGGACGGATGCCGGCGGCGGCGGCGGCACCGCTGACGTTTTCCACCAGCACGCCGTTGTCGACCTTCAGCTCCTTCTTCTGCGCATCACTCAGGTCGCTCACCACCAGGCCCAGGGAGTTGGGGGTGTTGTCGGGCTTGGCCTTCTTTTCCTCGGCCTGCTTGGGCTTGTCGGCTTCCAGCTCGACCACGGTCACGCTGACCTCGCGGGCACTGCCCTTGCGCCAGATATTGACGGTGGCCTTGGCACCCGGCTTGGTGGCACCGACCATGCGCGGCAGGTCGCTGGGGCGCTCGATGGCCGCACCGTTGTATTTCAGGATGATGTCGCCTGCCTCAAGGCCCGCCTTGTCAGCCGGGCCACCGGCTTCCACGCGTTGCACCAGCGCGCCTTGCGCGCGGGCCAGGCCCAGCGATTCGGCCACATCCTTGGTCACTTCACCGATCTGTACGCCGATACGGCCGCGCGTGACGCGTCCGCTGGCCTTGAGCTGGTCGGCTACCCGCAGCGCCTCATCAATGGGCACCGCAAAGGAGATCCCCATGAAGCCGCCGGAGCGGCTGTAAATCTGCGAATTGATGCCGACCACTTCACCCTTGAGGTTGATCAGCGGGCCACCCGAGTTGCCCGGGTTGACCGCCACGTCGGTCTGGATCAGCGGCAGATAGTCGCCAGTGTCACGCGCCTTGGCCGAAACGATGCCGGCAGTCACGGTGTTCTCCAGGCCGAAGGGCGAGCCGATGGCCAGCACCCACTCACCGACACGGATCTTGTCGGAGTCGCCCATGTTCAGGCGCGGCAGGTTGCTGCCATCGATCTTGAGCACGGCCACGTCGGTGCGGGTATCCGAACCCACGATCCTGGCCTTGAATTCACGTTTGTCGGTCAGGGTCACGTAGACCTCGCTGGCCCCATCCACCACGTGCGCATTGGTCATGATGAAACCATCGGCCGAGATGATGAAGCCCGAGCCCACGCCACGCGGCACTTCTTCCTGCTGGCCCTGGCCACCCTGCTTGCCATTGCCGCGCGGGGTACCCGGCTGCTGCTGACGCGGGATGGGAATACCGAAGAAGCGGCGGAAGAATTCCTGCATTTCCGGATCATCCATGCCACCACCCTGCCCTTGGGCATTCTGGCGCACGCGCTCGGTAGTACGAATATTCACCACCGCCGGACCGGTGCGCTCGACGATGTCAGCGAAGTCAGGCAGGGCCGCCACCGTGGGCGAAGCCACGGGAGACGCGGCCTGCACGGCCGGTGCTGCAGCAAAGACGGACGCGGCCAGCAAGGCGCCGGCAAGAGTGTTCTTCATGGGAGTCATTGCAACGGTCTCTTTTATTTGGATTTCAGTTCAATGGAATTGGCTACCTGACGGATTGCAGCGGCGGGCACTTCTCCAACGACGGTCAACCAGTAATCGCCCTGGCGTCGGCCCAGGATGTTCATGGCACCCTGTTGTATCGTACCCTCTTCCCGGCCCTGGCTACCCGGCTCGATGAAGACCGAAATGGCCGCCAGCCCGTCGGAAAACACGATCTGCGAGACTTCGCGCTCAGCCGGACGGTTCTGTGCCGGTGCCGCACCCGCTTCACCACTATCGGAAATCACGCGCCGCACCTGCTGGATCTTCCGGAAACCCGGCGGCGGCGTAATTTGCCAGGCCGACAGGTCGGCCGGCACCAGGGCCGCCTTCTCGACGCGCCAGCCGCGCGTGTCCTTGTAAGTGGGGTTGACCCGGGCACGATCAATCCCCCCGATGTCGATCTGGGTAAAGGCGATCTGTTCGATCACCTCGCCGCGGCCATCCAGCGTCTGCACGCGCAAGAGCAGGCCAGTGGCCTGGTCGGCACAGAAACGGTAGCCGTAGCGCAGCTTGTCGCGCGGTGCCAGCACGATGGCCTGGCAGCTGCGGCCGGCCACACGTTCATCGCCATCGGACTGCAGCCGGTAGAAGCGCGCCAGGTCCTCCGGGCGTGCATCGACGATGGCCGGGAAGGTGTCGCGCGTGACCCGTTTTTCCCGGCGCACGATGCGCTGGTCGGGGTCATAGCTGGCCACATCCTCGTTGTCGCGCACGAATTCGCGCGGCTTGCCATCGAGCAGCTCCAGTTTTTCCAGCTCGCTCTTGCCGGCTACCACATGGGTGACCCGCGAGCTGCGCATCTGCGCCGCCTGCTGGTAGACGAAACTGCCTGAGTAATTGAGACGCTGGGCAGCAGATTGCATTTTTTGCAATTGCACCAGCAATGCGGAAGAAGTGTTGGCTTCACTGGCCGCAGTTGTAGAAACGCCATCCGCCGCTTTAGCGGATGGCGTCAAGGAGAACCCCAACAATGTGGCCAGCAAGCACAGTACGCCGTACAGACGCCCCGTCAGATGCATCTTACTTGTCTGCGTCCGAGGAGAAGGCTGCGGAACGGGCGTATTGCGCCGAACTGTAGGAAGGCGAGAAGCGCTGGTGAGCGAACAGGTAGTCGTCGATGCGCGGATCGCGCTTGACTTCACCCTGCTGGGCCAGCGAGCTCAGTTGATTCACGTTCTGCGGATTGCCGTTGGTGTCAGCCACGGTAGCAATGGCCGAAGGCACATTGACCGGAGCCGACGCCACCTGGGCCACCGGGGCAGCCACTTTGGCGTCCGCCGTCACCACCGCTTGCTGCGGCATGGCCACGAACACGGCGGCCACGGCAGCAGCAGCCGCTGCGGCGCTAGGCATCAGGAAACGCACCAGACGGCCTGGACGGCTCGCGCGATGGTCGCCATTGGCAGCCACCACAGCTTGCACCACCGGAGCAGCCGCGGCTGCCTTGACCGGCTCGGCCACTGCGGCCTGCGGGGCAACGATGGTCGGTTCGGCATCGAGCAGCGCGCTCATCTTGGCCGAGAAGCCGGCACTCAGGGAGACATCCATCTCCTCCGAACGCAGCACCTCGCCGATGCGATGGTAATCCTCCCAAGCGTCCTGGGCGTCCTTGGAAGAACGCAGGGCCGCGAAGGCAAGGGTCATTTCTTCAGTGCTCAGCTCACCATCGGCGAGGGCTGAGATCTGTTCTTTGGTCGTTACTTTGGTATCCATGTGCAGTCACCCGGCAAATATCTTAGTTCCATACCCGCTTTATTATTTTCTTTTTGACAACAGGCTTGTGGCCTCATTACCAGCGCTTGTCCGCCGCCGTATCCAGCAGTGGACGCAACTTCTCGGCAATTGCTTCCCGGGCGCGGAAAATACGGCTGCGCACGGTGCCGATCGGACAATTCATCGCATCTGCAATCTCGTCGTAGCTCAACCCCTCGATCTCGCGCAACGTGATGGCAGTACGTAATTCTTCCGGCAATGCCTCCATCGCCACGTTGACCGTCTGAGCAATCTGCTTGGTGGCCAACATCGACTCTGGAGTGTTGATGTCCCTCAGATGGTCTGCGTCGTCAAAAGTTTCAGCTTCTTCAGCATCTGCTTCTGTCGAAGTTGGCGCCCTGCGGCCCATGGTGACCAAATAGTTCTTGGCAGTGTTGATGCCGATGCGGTAAAGCCAGGTATAGAAGGCCGAATCGCCGCGGAATTGCGGCAGCGCACGATATGCCTTGATGAAGGCTTCCTGCACCACGTCTTCGGCTTCGGCCTGGTCGCGCACCAGGCGTGACACCAGGCGCATCAGCTTGCGTTGATACTTGACTACCAATAGCTCGAACGCCTTCTTGTCGCCACGCTGGACGCGCTCAACAAGCTGTTGGTCTATTTCGCGTTCTGTCGTCAAACCGGGTTCCTTGTTTTTTATGGCCGTGTTGTTTTATCGTCATTGCCTCGCGCAGATGCTTCCAGCTCGGCAATTTTCAAGTCTGCCAGCCTTATTTTTCCAGCATCCTTGCCTTGGCCGTATTGTGACTGATCAGCCAGCGGCACGCCACGGAAAGTGCACGGAATGTATCTTCGGAGACGGAATCCGTGAGAATGGGGATGGTTCGGGTCTTGCCATTTTCCAGGCGCAGGCGGAGAAACAGCATGCCCGGCCAGATGGTGCTGCCAGCCAGCAGCTGGGCCAGTCCGGCTTTCATCACCTGCGGCTTGGCGCGCGCCGAGGGCAGCAGGTGCTCTACTACGCGAATCTGCCCGGTGCCGGAAATATGCAGCCAGATCACCTTGCGCGCGCGCAACACCAGCACCATGGCCAGCGCCGCCGCCAGGATGCAGCTCATGGCCAAGAGGATGCGGGCAGTCCAGGACAACGCACCCGGCAGGCCAAACACCAGCACTACGCCGATCAAGGCCACGCACAGCGACGCAAAGGCAGTCACCAGGAGGAGCAAGCGGGAAGGTTTGATATCCGCAGACACTGCGATCGACATGGGTTGCCCGGGCGGAAAGTGCGCAATGTGCGCCATTAAAACGACAAACCCGGCTTCCGTAAGGAAGCCGGGTCTTGCATTTTACATCTTGCCGATGACCAGGGTACCGTTGGTGCCGCCGAACCCGAAGGAGTTCTTGACGGCAATATCGATCTTCATGTCCCGCGCTTGGTTGGCGCAGTAATCCAGATCGCACTCCGGATCCTGGTTGAAGATGTTCATCGTCGGCGGCGACACCTGATTGTGCACTGCCAGCACGGTCAACACCGTTTCCAGGCCACCGGCACCACCCAGAAGGTGACCGGTCATGGATTTGGTCGAATTGACAACCATCTTGTAAGCATGGTCGCCGAATGCGGCCTTGATCGCGTCGGATTCGTTCTTGTCGCCCAAGGGGGTCGACGTACCGTGCGCGTTCAGGTACTGCACTTCATCCGGATTGACGCCGGCATCGCGCAGTGCATTGAGCACGCAGCGGCGCGGACCATCCAGGTTGGGCGCAGTCATGTGGTAGGCATCGCCACTCATGCCGAAGCCGAGCAGTTCTGCATAGATCTTGGCGCCACGGGCCTTGGCGTGTTCGTACTCTTCGAGCACCATCACGCCGGCACCCTCGCCCAGCACGAAGCCGTCGCGATCCTTGTCCCAGGGGCGGGACGCAGTCGCGGGATCGTCGTTGCGGGTCGACAGTGCGCGCGCCGAAGCGAAGCCACCGATACCCAGCGGCGAAACGCTGGATTCAGCGCCGCCGGCCACCATCACATCCGCATCGCCGTACATGATCATGCGTGCGGCAGAGCCGATGCAATGCAGGCCGGTGGTGCAGGCGGTGACGATCGCCAGGTTGGGGCCCTTCAGACCGAACTTGATGGACAAGTTGCCCGAGATCATGTTGATGATCGAGGCCGGAATGAAGAAGGGGCTGATGCGGCGCGGACCACGGTTGGTCAGTTCGGCGTGGGTTTCTTCGATCAGCGGCAAGCCGCCGATGCCCGAACCGATCATGACGCCAATGCGCTCGGCATTCTCATCGGTCACCGTCAATCCACTGTCCTGGATGGCCTGGATACCGGCGGCCATACCGAAGTGGATGAAGGTATCCATATGACGCGCCTCCTTGGCGGGGATGTAATCCTCGATATTGAAGCCCTTGACTTCACCGGCGAAGTGCGTGGTGAAGGGGGTTGCGTCGAACTTGGTGACGGTAGCGATGCCGGACTTGCCTTCCTTGATGGCACTCCACGTATCGGCGACGTTGTTGCCGACAGGCGAGATGCATCCCAGGCCGGTAATGACTACACGACGTTCACGAGTGCGGCTCAAGCAATTCTCCTGAAACTTTGACCAAAGCCCTTATCAGGCCTTGACTTGCGACTTTGCGTAGTCGATCGCCTGTTGCACGGTGGTGATCTTTTCAGCTTGTTCGTCGGGGATTTCCATTTCGAACTCATCTTCCAGTGCCATGACCAGCTCGACGGTGTCCAGCGAGTCGGCGCCCAGGTCGTCCACGAACGACGATTCGTTCTTGATGTCGGCTTCGGCGACGCCCAGTTGCTCAGCGACGATCTTCTTCACGCGTTGTTCGATATCGGACATAGTGTTCCTCCAGAGGGATGATAGGTTACAAAAGTGCGCGCATTTTAGCAGGTTTGCGCGCGGAAAATTTACTTTTAACTATTCCTGGCAAGATTGTGCCAAGTCCAGCTTAACTGCAAACAAAAGTCGTCAAAAGGACTTGAATCAAGCCCCCAAGACTTACTTAACCCATGTACATGCCGCCATTGACATTGAGCGTCGTGCCGGTGATGTAGGCCGCTTGCGGCGAGGCCAGGAAGGCCACCGCATAGGCGATCTCCTCAGCCGCACCCAGGCGTCCCAGCGGAATCTGCTGCAGGATGGCGGCGGACTGCTGCTCGTTCAGCGCCTTGGTCATGTCGGTATCGATGAAGCCGGGCGCCACGCAATTGACGGTGATGTTGCGGCTGCCGATCTCACGCGCCAGCGCGCGGCTCATGCCGGCCACGCCGGCCTTGGCAGCGGCATAGTTCATCTGGCCGGGATTGCCGGCCTCGCCCACCACCGAGGTGATGTTGATGATGCGGCCGCTACGGGCCTTCATCATGCCACGCAGCACGGCGCGCGAAAGGCGGCCGACGGCGGTCAGGTTGGTGGCGATCACGCTGTCCCACTCCTCGTCCTTCATGCGCATGGCCAGTTGGTCCTGGGTGATGCCGGCATTGTTGACCAGGATGGAGAGCGCGCCGAATTCCTTCTGCACCCGCTCCACCAGCGCCACGCTGGCTTCGGCATCATTGACATTGAGCACCGCACCACGGCCGGCTTCCGGACCCAGCGCCGCCAGGTATTCGGTGATGGCGGCAGCACCCGACTCCGAGGTCGCCGTACCGACCACCTTGGCACCCTGTCGGGCCAGTTCGGTGGCGATGGCACGGCCGATGCCGCGCGAAGCGCCGGTCACCAGGACGACCTGGCCTTGCAGATTCAATGCACTCATTTCAGCAACTCCAATACTTTGTTCAGGGATTCCTGGTCGACGATCGCTTCACCCACCAGGTCACCATTGATGCGCTTGGTCAGGCCGGTCAGCACCTTGCCCGGACCGCATTCGATCAGGTGCGTGACGCCGTCGTCGCCCATCTTCTGCACCGTCTCGACCCAGCGTACCGGCGCAGCCGCCTGGCGCACCAGGGCATCCTTGATGGCAGCCGGATCGTTGACCACGGCCACATCGACGTTGTTGATCAGCGGGATCTGCGGCGCGGCGAAGGCGACGTTGGCCAGATAGGCTTGCAGGCGATCCGAAGCCGGCTTGAGCAGCGAGGAGTGGAACGGCGCCGACACCGGCAGCGGCAGCGCGCGCTTGGCACCCTTGGCCTTGGCGATGTCGCAGGCACGGCCGACAGCGGCCTTGTGGCCGGCGATCACGACTTGTGCGGGGGCATTGAAGTTGACAGCCTCGACCACTTCACCTTGCGCCGCTTCGGCGCAGGCAGCACGCACGTCTTCATCAGACAGACCGAGAATGGCGGCCATACCACCCTGCCCGACCGGCACCGCTTCCTGCATGGCTTGCGCGCGGAAGCGCACCAGCGGTACCGCATCCTTGAAGGCGATCACGCCGGCGGCGACCAGTGCCGAATATTCGCCCAGGCTGTGGCCGGCGACGAGCGCCGGTGCCTTGCCGCCTGCAGCCAGCCAGGCGCGATAGAAGGCCACGGCAGCCGTCAGCATGACGGGCTGGGTGTTGGTGGTCAGGTCCAGGTCTTCCTTGGGACCTTCAGCGATGAGCTTGCCCAGGTCGAACTGCAGGGCATCGGAAGCTTCTGCGACGGTCTGGCGGACGACTTCATTGTCGGCGAAACCATTGAGCATCCCGATGGCCTGCGAACCCTGGCCCGGGAAGACGAAAGCGAATGTTGTCATGCTTGGAAGTAGATAATTTGGATGAAAATGCAGGAAATCGAAGAGATCAGTGAACGAAAGGACTGCCGCAGCAGCCCCCTGCCCGCTTTACATGCGCGCCAGCACGGCGCCCCAGGTGAAGCCACCGCCGACGCCTTCCATCATGACGGTATGACCCGGCCGGATGCGGCCATCGCGCACCGCCTGGTCCAGCGCCAAGGGAATCGAGGCTGCGGAAGTATTGCCGTGCTCGGCCACCGTGACGACCATCTTTTCCAGCGGCAGCCCCATCTTCTTGGCCGTGCCCTGCATGATGCGGATATTGGCCTGGTGCGGCACCAGCCAATCCACCTCGGTGGATTGCATCTTGGCCGCTTCCAGCGCTTCGCGCGCCACCTTGTCCAGCAAGGAAACGGCCAGCTTGAAGACCGCCGGGCCATCCATGTAAAGGTAGGCGCTGCCAGCGACGGCGCCGTTGTTGACGCTGCCCGGCACGCACAGGATGTGACCGTGGCTGCCATCGGCGTGCAGCTTGGTCGCCAGCACGCCCGGCTCCTGCGAGGCGCTCATGACGACGGCACCGGCACCATCGCCGAAGAGCACACAGGTGGTGCGATCCTTGAAATCCAGAATGCGCGAGAACACTTCGGCACCAATGACCAGAACGTTCTTGTGGGCACCGGATTTGATGAAGCTGTCCGCCACCGACATGGCGTAGACAAAGCCGCTGCAGACGGCCTGCACATCCATGGCCGGCGCACCATTGGTGATGCCCAGCTTGCGCTGGACCACACAGGCTGTGCTCGGGAAACCACCCAGGTGATCCGGAGTGGAGGTGGCCATGATGATCAGATCGATGTCATTGGCCTGCATGCCCGCCGCTTCCAGGGCGCGCTGCGCCGCTTGCAGGGCGAGATCACTGGAAAGCTGACCCGGCTCGGCATAGTGGCGCGCGGAGATGCCGCTGCGTGTGACGATCCACTCGTCCGAGGTCTCGATGCCCTGCTCGGCCAGCTGTGCGGCCAGCTCATGGTTGGTGACGCGCTTGGCCGGCAGGTAGCTGCCGGTGCCAACGATTTTGCTGTAAGTGGTCATGCCGTCTTCTTGCTCTGTTAGTTCGGTTGATCCAGCGAGACCGGCGCCGGCTCGATAGCCTTGGCAGCGGCCTCGGCCGTGCGCCCCTGCTCCTGGGGCATCAGCTCCGCCATGCTGGCGGCAATACGGGCGAGCACATCATACTTGGCCGCATCATACGCGCGGCGGATGGCCCATTCGAAAGCGTACACATCGGCACCGCCGTGGCTCTTGAAGACCAGGCCCTTCAGGCCCAGCAAGCTGGCGCCATTGTAGCGGGAAGGATTGAGGCGGCGCGACAGCGCCTTGATGGCACCATAGGCGATCAGGGCACCAAGCTTGTTGATGATGCCCTTCTTGAATTCGCTGGTGAGCACCTGCTTGACGAAGCGCCCCAGGCCTTCTGAAGCCTTCAGGGTGACGTTGCCCACGAAACCGTCGCACACCACCAGGTCGGTCGTGCCTTCGAAGATGTCGTTGCCCTCCACGTTGCCGTAGAAGTTGAGGATACCCTTCTCATGATCGGCCCGCAGCAGGGCGGCAGTCGCCTTGACCAGCTCGTTGCCCTTCATGTCCTCTTCACCCACATTCAACAGGCCCACGGTCGGCTTGGCCTTGCCTTCCATGACCGCGACCAGGGCCGAGCCCATGAGTGCAAATTGATGTAAATGCTGTGGCTCGCAGTCGACGTTGGCGCCGAGGTCGAGCATGTAGGTGGGGCCATCCTTCTGATTGGGGAGGATGGTGCAGATGGCCGGACGATCCACGCCCGGCAGGGTCTTCAACACATAGCGCGAGACCGCCATGAGGGCACCGGTATTGCCGGCCGAGACGGCGGCGTGGGCCTGCCCCTCCTTGACCAGGGTCACGGCCACGCGCAGCGAAGAATCCTTCTTGCGACGCAGGGCGACCTCGATCGGGTCGTCCATGGTCACCACTTCGGAGGCATTGTGGATGCGGATGCGGATGCGGGCTTCGCCGGCCAGCTTGTATTTCTTCAGCAGCGGCTGCAGCACGGCTTCCTGGCCGACCAGGATCAGCTCTGCATCAGGTTGGCGCTTGAGGAAGGAGGCAGCGGCCGGGAGCGTGACTGACGGGCCATGATCGCCACCCATGCAGTCGATTGAAATTTTGATGGTCATCGATTTGATTCAAAGCCTTGCCAGCCCACATTATGAGGCAGATTGCAAAGCCTTCAAAATGGCACACTCGGACAGCGCGCCAGATGAAGCTTCACGCAAGCAGGCAGGCAGGTCCGCTGACGGATGTCGCGGACATAAAAAAGCGGCGCAAAATGAACCTCCTGAAACAGAAGCTCATTGCGCCGCTTTTCTCCAAAAACAGCAAGCTCAATGAATGAGATTACTCGTCGTTCTTGGTCTTCAGCACCTTGCGACCACGGTAGAAACCGTTGGGGCTGATGTGGTGACGCAGGTGGGTTTCACCAGTCGTCGGCTCCACAGCCAGCGGGGGTGCAGTCAGAAAGTCGTGTGCACGATGCATACCGCGCTTGGACGGGGTCTTTTTGTTCTGTTGAACGGCCATGATTACTCCTAAACCTTACTTAAGATTGAAAATTTTAACACATCGGATCGGTGTTTCTCCAACCCCGCTGTGCCGCTGCCCGGCCTTTGCCAGACATTCCCCAACAATACTTGTTACTGCTTCAACTTCTTCAGTACCTCAAACGGGGAAGCCCGTTCAGCACCTTTGGCCTCGGCCGCCACGCTACCGTCAGGACAGACGTCATGCTTGGGTGCCACCGGCAGGGCCAGCAGCGCATCGTCCTCAATCAGGTAGTTCACGTCGAAGGCTGCCGAACCGACGATGACATCGATCTCGTCATCATCCAGCAGTTCTTCGATGGTGTCGGCTTGCGCCTCATCTTTTGCCAATACCAGCAGCGACTTCGAATCAATCTCGAAATTCAATGCCGTCAGGCAACGCTGACAGATCAGATTAACTGCACCCGACACTGCCAGACTGAGTTGAGCATGTCCCAGCTTGTCGATATCGCCGGACAGAGCCCAGTGAATCGTGCCGGAACGGTCAACCGTCTCTTGCGCCAGACGACCTAATTCAGCAACCGGAATCTCACCCTGCGCCTGCTGTTTCAGCCTGCAGAATTCGAACGCGTCGATAACAAATGCATTCATAGCCAAAGCAGAATCCGGAAAACCTGCGATCATAACAGAAAATTTCCTTACCAGTCAAAGCCTTAGCGCCTTGCTTGCGAAATTCTCGCGAAAAATGGCTTCATCGGAGGAAGCACTCTCACTTTTGTGGCGAATTTCCGCCAAAATCCGGGTTTTATTGTTTCAGCACGGCGCGTGGCGCGCCTTCACCATGACACAACACCGCACCGATTCCACCCTGCCCCGCCTGATCCTCGGCTCCAGCTCCGTCTATCGCAAGGAATTGCTGGGTCGCCTCGGCCTGCCTTTCGAGACCATGGCCCCGGACATCGACGAAACCCCGCAACCCGGCGAAAACCCGGAAGCCACGGCCTTGCGACTGGCGCGCGAGAAAGCCGCCGCCATTGCCGCCCGGGTCGGCCCTGCCCTGGTGATCGGCTCGGACCAGGTCGCCACGCTGGACGGCCTGCAGATCGGCAAACCCGGCAATCACACCAATGCCTTGAAGCAATTGCAGCTGATGCGCGGGCGCGAAGTGATCTTCCATACGGCGCTGTGCCTGTGGGATGGCCGCCAAAGCAATGCCGCCGCCGCTGCGCAGGTCCGCAATGTACAGACCGTGGTGCGCTTCCGCGACCTGGAAGATGCCGAACTCGATGCCTACCTGCGTATCGAGCAACCCTATGACTGTGCCGGCAGCGCCAAGAACGAGGGCCTGGGCATCGCCATCCTGGAGAGCATTCGCAGCGACGATCCCACCGCTCTCACCGGCCTGCCGCTGATCGCCTTGACCGGCATGCTGCGCCGGGCCGGCGTTCCATTTTTCAGCGCCGGCCGCGCGGCTCAGTAATTACGGCGCGGATAGCCTTCGGCCAGGATGCGCTGCCACACCACTTCGCGCTGATCCTTGTCCATGAAGACCCATTGCGCCACTTCATCGACGGTTCGGCCGCAGCCGCGGCAGACATCGTCAAAGGTGGTGGAGCACACGGCCACGCAAGGCGTGTCGGGGCGCTCGGGTGCGGACGGAACGGCGGACTGCGAAGAAGAGCTGGAAGACATTGAGTGAATCTGAATGAGGAAGATGAAGCATTGCGCAAGCGGCCCGCCCTGATCCCAACGGAATACGGACAAAAACCTTCACTTGGCCAACAACGCGATACTTCGCATCTTACCAAGAACCGAAGGCAAGCTCTCCCTGCTGATCGAAGGGATATGAAGAGTTCATCACCCCCGAACCAAACCGACAGGCAAAAAAAAGCCCGCGACCAAGAGGTGCGGGCTTGAATCCAATTTCTTAAGGAGATTGGAGGAGACAGGTGCAACTATAGCGATGCACCCCGGCCGAGTCTGCTTTATTGTGGCAATAGCAGATATTCACATTCCTCATATCTGCCGTCAGAACCGCGCCACAACAAGCATCCGCCGCACCATCCGGCGTTCACCCCATCCGCAAATCACCCTGCACCGCCGACGTCATCGGCTTGGGCGGATTGCCGCCCTTGCGGTCACAGGCTTGCAATGACAATAACAGAGCGATCCCCAGCAAAATCAGCGCATTCGTTCTCATCACAGTCTCCCGGAATGAATTCCCTTGCAAAGAATGCCACCTTCCGCCCGCCCTGCCCGTCTGTCAAGCCGATCAGGCGGCGCTACGCAGGCTGCTCACCGCGCCGACTACCGGTAGCGTGCGGGTGGCCGCGAGGTTTTTCTCATAGAGGGCCGCGATCATATCCGACTGCGTCAGCATGCCGGCCAGCTTGCCATCGGCCTGCACCACCGGAATCTGGTGCAAGCCATCGGCCATGCGCGGCACCAGTTCCAGCACCGGCGTATCGACCTGGGCGGTAATGACCGGGCGGCTCATGATCTGGCCGACCACTTCCGGCTTGTCCGAATGCGTGAACGGCACCCGGTGCAGCAGGCGGCGCAACTGCGCGGCCAGGCCCGTATGCACTTCCACGCCGGCATGCTCCAGAAAATCCGTACGACTGACGATCCCGATGACATGCCGCCCGCGATCGAGCACCGGCAAGGCCCGCAACCGGTGCTGCCGCAACAGATGCCAGGCCTCGTCCAGGCCAGTGGCGAATTCCACCGCGACCACATCGCGCGACATCACCGCGGCGCACAGAGTCTGGCCGAAGCGGCGGTGATAGGCCCGCATTTCGGTTTGCAGGAAGATTTCTTCAAGATCGTCGCGGCCGATGTCGAGCACCTGATTGAAATCCTTCAGGACTGCGTCCAGATCTTCATGCGAGAACCCCAGCCGCGTGATCGGCAATTCATCCCGGGTCTGGTGCGGATGGGGTGCGGCGCTGTGCTGGGCATGCGGGTAGCGGCGTCCGGTGGCGTTGTTGTAGAACAGCGCGGCCGCCAGCAGCAGCGCCGAGTTGAGCAGCACCGGCGAAAGCACGAAGGCATAGCCCATGTCATGCACCACCGGCCCGCCCAGCACCGCCGTCAAGGCCACCGCCCCGCTGGGCGGGTGGATGCAGCGCAGCAGGAACATGCCGCCAATGGCCAGCGCGATGGCCAGCGCCGCCGCCAGGGCCGGCTCCTGCACCAGCTTCGCGCAGCTCACCCCGATGAGCGCCGCGCAGAGGTTGCCGCCCAGGATGGACCAGGGCTGGGCCAGCGGACTGGAAGGCACCGCAAACAGCAACACGGCAGACGCCCCCATGGGCGCGATCAGCCAGATGGTGCGCGCCTCATGCGGCAGCAGCGCATAGCTGGTCAGGCCGACCAGCAGGATGCCGAACAGACTGCCAGCGCAAGCGCGCATGCGCTCGAAGCGATCGACATTGGTCTTGGCAGGAATAAAATTTTTCAACCACAGCAAGATAGAATCGGGCATATCCCTTCCGTGACGACGGGTCTTCAACACGGCACGCGGCGTGACAGCGCCCGCGCCAAAGCCACAATTACATCACAAGATGATATATATGTCCCGTTTGCCCCTCTCCCTTTTACTTCACAGCGAAGGTGCATTCCGATGAATGCCACGCCCCGCCTGCAAAAAGACGATTTCGAAGCCCTGTCGGAATTTCGCTACCAGCTGCGCCGTTTCCTGCGCTTCTCGGAGGATGCCGCCCAGAGCGAAGGCCTGACGCCCCTGCAATACCTGCTCATGCTGCACATCAAGGGCTATCCCGGCCGCGAGTGGGCCAGCATCAGCGAGCTGGCCGAGCGCCTGCAGGCCCAGCACCACGGCGTCGTGGCCCTGGTCACGCGCTGCGTGAAAGCCGGCCTGGTCACGCGCACCCCGGACGACCGCGACAAGCGCCTGGTCCAGGTGCGCCTGACCGAACTGGGCGAGCAATACCTGCATCGCCTGGCGCAATTGCATCGCAATGAGTTGCACTCATTGTCGGGCGTATTCCAGGTATCGCACATCTCGGCCTTCAACGACCGCGACTGAACGCGGCCACCCATCTTGCAGCAACTGTCTTGTGGATGTCCGCAAGACCCGCCGGGGCCAGCTGCTGTTATGCTTGCGACAACTTCTCTCCAGCCTTTCCCATGACCCGCAAAACCGATCCTGCCGCAGCACCTACCCGCGCCATCACCAAGGAAGACGTGGCGCGTGCTGCGGGGGTATCGCATATCACGGTCTCGCGGGTCATCAATACGCCGGAAAAGGTGTCCCCCGCCACGCGCGAACGGGTCGAATCCTTCATCAGCAGCATGGGCTATATCCCCAACATGCTGGCCGGCGGCCTGGCGTCGCGGCGCACGCGCATCGTGGCGGCCATCGTGCCGACCATCAGCCATTCGATCTTTGCCGAGACCGTGCGCGGACTGTCCGAGCAACTGAGCCTGCAGGGCTACCAGTTGCTGCTGGGGCAAACCAATTATTCGGAAGACGCGGAAACCGGCCTGGTGGAAGCTTTCATCGGCCGCCGGGTGGATGGCCTGGTGCTGACCGGCGTACAACATTCGGCGCGCACGCGCCAGCGCCTCAAGGCGGCCGGCATTCCGGTAGTGGAAACCTGGGACATGAGCCCGCAGCCCATCGACATGCTGGTCGGCTTCGACAACCATGCGGCCGGGCAGGCCATGGGGGAGTATCTGGTGCGCAAGGGCTATCGCCGCATGGCCTTCGTGGGCGGGGATGATCCGCGCGGCCTGGCGCGCTTTGCCGGGATGCGGGAGGCGCTGCTGGCGCAGGGCGCGCCGGAGCCGGTGCATCTGGTGGTGCCGGTAGGCAGCTTCCTGCAGGCCGGACGCGAGACCATCTGCCGCCTGTTGGCGCTGCAGCCGGACATCGAGGCCGCCTTCTTCAGCAATGACGTCATGGCCGCCGGAGCAGCCCTGGAATGCGCACGGCGAGGCATCGCGGTGCCAAAGCGCATCGCCCTGGCCGGATTCGCCAATCTGGAGATCGCCACGGAAGTCCTGCCCGCCCTCACCACGGTGCAGATCAGCGCACACCAGATCGGCGTCACGGCAGCGGAGATGCTGCTCACCCGCTTCGACAGCCAGCCGGTCGCGCAAGCGGTGTGCGATCTGGGCTATTCCATCCTGGAACGCGACAGCGCCTGATCAGGGCTCTTCCAGCTCATCCCCGGCCAGCTCGACCCGATTGCGCCCCAGCCGCTTGGCGCGGTAGAGCGCGATGTCGGCGCGCTTGGTCAGCTTGTCCAGCGCCTCGCCTCCGGCCAGCGTAGCCACGCCGAAACTGGCCGTCACATTGATACGGCGATCCCCTTCGGTCTCGAACACGCGCTCTTCCAGCGCCGCCCGCAGCTTGTCAGCCACGGCGGCGGCCTGCGCCAGATCGGATTCGGGCAGCAGGATGATGAATTCTTCGCCGCCATAACGCGCCAGCACATCCACCTTGCGCAGCAGCTGCGCCACACACTGGCTCACGCCGATCAGGATGGCGTCGCCGGCCTGGTGACCATAGCTGTCGTTGATGCGCTTGAAATGATCGATGTCGAACAGCACCACCGAGACCGCCCGCCCATAGCGTTGCGCCACACCCAGCTGCTGATCGGCATGGGTGTAGAAGGCGCGGCGGTTCAATACGCCGGTCAAAAAATCGGTATTGGATGAGGTCTGCAATTGCGTGATCAGCGCCTCGCGCTCCTTGGCCAGACTGTTGCGCTCGCGCATGCGCTGCTTGAGCACGCGCAGCGCACGCATCATCGCGCCGATCTCATCCTGATGGCGCGCCTCGGGGATTTCCTGCTCCAGCTTGCCGTCCACCAGACCCGACACCAGATCGGTCGCCTGCACCAGCGGACGCACCACACGCCGCCCGATCAGCACCACCAGCATCTGGAAGAAGAGGCAAGCCACCAGCGTCAGGCTCACCACCAGAATCAACAGGTTGCGGGCCCGCGTATTGTGGCGCTCCGCCTGCTCCAGCAGATCATCGAGCAGCAGATCGCGCAGATCGGTGACGGAGGCCATCGAGGGCACATAGAACTTGAAGAGATCGGAGGGCGTGACCCCGAAGTCACCGGATTTCAGCCCTATCTGCAGCAGGAAATCGAGGAACTGGAAGCCACTGTCGAAATATTCCTTCTCCACCCGCTCCAGGGCCGCGGCAAATTCCGGCGCGCGACTGTAACTGCCCAACTGGCCGGCGATGAAGTTGCGCAACAACTCGATGCGGCCATAGAGGCGTCCGATTTCAATGACTTCATCCTGGGTCAGCTGACGATGCGCAATCAGTGGGGCGACGAAACGCGACCCGACCTGCCCGGCATACTCCCGCAGGCTGGCAACCGCGCGCACGGCCGAGAGGCCATCACGCAGCAAGGGATCGGCGCGGTCAGCCTCATTGCTCAGATCACTCACCACGCGCACCATCAACGGCATCAGATCGACCATGCTGCTGACGGCCGAGACCACCAGCACGTCGCTGCGATCCTGCGGCGCCAGGCGCGCCACCCGGTCAACATTGGCGCGCGCCGGACCCAAGCCTTGCTGGACCAGCCGCACCTTGTCCATGGCCCACGACTGCCGCAGCCTGGCATCCGCCTCCAGCGCAGCGCGCAATTGGCTCAGGGCGGCATCGCTCTGGGCGCGGGCATTGGCCAGCCTGGCCTGCAGCTCCGGCGGCAGCGAGGCACTGGCCCCCATGACGGCGTTGGCCGGACCACGTTCGGCGGAAATCTTTTCCATCGCCAGCAGCGCCAGGCGCAGCTTGCGCAAGGCAGGCACGCTGTTGGCACCGCTGCGGTAGGTGTTCCACTCCGTCCAGACCAGGGCCACCGCAAACGCCAGGAACAGCGCCAGCAAGGCGACCGAGATCAGCCGGAACAGACGATTCAGGGACATGATGAGCCCGCCATGGAAAGCAAACGCAGATGCATGAGACGAATATATCAAGCCGCAGCCAAGGGTGGCGCGGCGACTTCGCGAGCGGGAAGAAATTTGTCCGGACTATCGCGGCGATGCCACGAAACCGGCAGGAACCCTCCCAGTACATGGGACGGCTCTGGCGCAACGCCGATGTTCTCCCCCTCGAAAAACATCCGGTGACCAGTCAATGATTTGCCGCCGACCGCACTCCCTCCAGCGCGGAACCGACGGACAAAAAAATAAGGCCCTGACAAAATCAGAGCCTTATCTCTACAGCTTCACAACACTTGAGCCAACTGGCGGAGAGGGTGGGATTCGAACCCACGGTACGGGAAACCGTACGCCTGATTTCGAGTCAGGTACATTCGACCACTCTGCCACCTCTCCGGTCAACTTCGGTCGTTTCACTGCGTGGTGCAGCGAAGACAGCGACTATAGCAGAACTATTTTCAGAGTGGAACTATTTTTTGAAAAATATTCAAAAAACTTATCTCCTCGTCATTGCATCTCCCGCCGGACAGACTAGCAGAAGCAAAGTTCACACATAAAACCATCAAGCTGAATTGCTTATCATCATCTTGTCATAAATCACTTCTAGGATCCGTAAACTATTTTGCGATGCATTGCCGTTCTTTGACTCTCTCGAATCCGGATTCAGCCAGATGGCTCCCCTCTCCAATCCAATCTTTCCGCTCGGCGCCGAAGTCGTCGATCTGATCGCCCGCGCCTCCGGTGCGGCGCTGCGCGGCGCCGACGATCCGATGTTGTCATTGCTGCATGAGATCATTGCTCAACGCAAGCTGTCGGCGCTGTTCCAGCCCATCGTGCGCATGCGCAACGGCGAGATCCTGGGATATGAAGGTTTGATCCGCGGCCCCTCCAATACCCCGCTGCATTCGCCGCTGGCGCTGTTCAAGGTGGCACGCGCGCACAACCTGTCGGTACAGATGGAATATCTGTGCCGCCACATCGTGATGACCCGCTTCGCGCAACTGGGCTTGCCGGGCAATCTGTTTCTGAACGTGTCGCCGGGGGCACTGATGCAGCCGGAGGCGATCCAGGGCGAGACCTTGCGCTATCTGGAAAAGCTGGGCGTCAATCCGCAGCGCATCATCATCGAACTGACCGAGAACGAGCCGACCTACGACTATGCCCTGCTGCGCAATGCGGCCATGCATTACCGCGACATGGGCTTCCAGATCGCCATCGACGATCTGGGTGAAGGTTTCTCCAGCCTGCGCCTGTGGTCGGAGCTGCAGCCGGAATATGTCAAGGTCGACATGCACTTCGTGCAAGGCATCAACCATGATCCGATGAAGCTGCAGTTCGTGCGCTCGATCCAGGAGATTGCCGAAAAGTCCGGCTCCATCGTCATCGCCGAAGGCATCGAATCCCAAGCCGAACTGCTGACTATCCGCGACCTCGGCATTGCCTGCGGCCAGGGCTATCACATCTCGCGTCCGCTGCCGGAGCCGCCGGTCTCGATCTCGGACGATGTCACCAAAACCCTGCGGCGCGACAAGGTCCCGCTGGCCGCCAACAAGTATGGCCCCGGCAAGCGCAGCGCCACCGTCGCCAAGCTGCTGCGCGAGACCCAGTACGTCAGTCCGGAAGTGACCAACGATGCGGCCTACGACATGTTCGTCAACGATCCGCAGCTGCAGGCCCTGCCGGTGGTCAGCAATGGCTTGCCGATCGGGCTCATCAACCGCTACAGCATGGTGGAGCGCTTTGCCCGCCTGTACGGCCGCGAACTGTATGGCAAGAAGTCCTGCGCCTTCTTCATGGACCCCAATCCCATCCTGACCGAGCAGGACACCAGCCTGCAGGACCTCTCCAACCTGCTGGTGCATGCCGAATCGCACCATCTCTCCAACGGCTTCATCATCACCGACCGTGGCCAGTACGTGGGGCTGGGCACTGGCCACGACCTGCTGCGCGAGATCACGCAGATGCAGATCGACGCTGCCCGCCATGCCAATCCGCTGACGCAGTTGCCGGGCAACGTGCCCATCAACGATCACATCGAATACCTGCTGCAAAGCGGGGTGGAATTCTGCATCTGCTATTGCGACCTCGATCAGTTCAAACCCTTCAACGATGTCTACGGCTATCGCAAGGGCGATGACATGATCCAGGCCACCGGCCGCGTGCTGCAGCAGGCCTGCGACCCCAACCTGGACTTCATCGGCCACATCGGCGGGGACGATTTCCTCATCCTGTTCCAGAGCGAGGATTGGGAAAAGCGCTGCCGCACCATCCTCGATACCTTCGAAGCCGAGACCCGCGCCTTCTACTACGACGAAGACGTGCAGCGCAATGGCTACTACACCGAGGATCGCCAGGGCAACCGGGTGTTCCACCCGCTGGTCTCGCTGTCGCTGGGCTCGGTGAAGATCGAACCCTCGCAATACTCCTCACCGCACCAGATCGCCTCGGCCGCCACCCGCGCCAAGAAGGAAGCCAAGAAGATCCAGGGCAACAGCCTCTTCATCGAGCGCCGCATCCCGACCACCTTCTCCTGGGCGCTCAAGGACGCTTAGCCAGCCTCCTCACGAAAACGTTTTCTCGCCCGGTGCGACGCTAAAAAAACGGCTGCCTCTTGCGAGGCAGCCGTCTTCATTTGGCGCTCTGGAAAACTGAATCAGACGCCCGGCACCAGCTTGGTCACGCCGCCCATGTAGGGCTGCAGCACCTCGGGGATTTCCACGCTGCCATCGGCCTGCTGGTAGTTTTCCAGCACGGCTACCAGGGTGCGCCCCACGGCCAGGCCCGAACCGTTCAGGGTATGCAGCAGTTCGGGCTTGCCCTGGGCATTGCGGAAGCGGGCCTGCATGCGGCGCGCCTGGAAGGCTTCACAGTTGGAGACCGAGGAGATCTCGCGATAGGTGTTCTGCGCCGGCAGCCAGACTTCGATGTCATAGGTCTTGGCCGCACCAAAGCCCATGTCGCCGGTGCACAGGGTGATGACGCGATACGGCAGTCCAAGCTTTTTGAGGATGGTCTCGGCGTGGCCCAGCATCTCGTCCAGGGCTTCGTAGGATTTCTCCGGATGGACGATCTGCACCATTTCCACCTTGTCGAACTGGTGCTGGCGGATCATGCCGCGCGTATCGCGGCCATAGGAACCGGCTTCCGAGCGGAAGCACGGCGAGTGCGCCGTAAACTTCATCGGCAGCGCGTCGCCTGCGACGATTTCATCGCGCACGAAGTTGGTCAGCGGCACTTCGGCCGTGGGGATCAGGTACAGTGCGGCGTTTTCGGCTTCGCCTTCCTGGCCGCCCTTCTTGGCCGCGAACAGGTCCGCCTCAAACTTGGGCAGCTGGCCGGTGCCGCGCAGGCTGTCGGCGTTGACGATGTAGGGGGTGTAGCACTCGGTGTAGCCATGCTCCATGGTGTGGGTGTTGAGCATGAACTGCGCCAGCGCGCGATGCAGTCGGGCGATGCCGCCCTTGAGTACGGCGAAGCGCGAACCGGTCAGCTTGGTGGCGGTATCGAAGTCCAGGCCCAGGGGCGCGCCAACGTCGACGTGATCCTTGATCTCGAAGTCGAAGCTGCGGGGCGTGCCGACCTTGCGCAGCTCGACGTTGCCGCTTTCGTCATTGCCGGCGGGCACGGACTCGTGCGGCAGGTTGGGCACGGCCTGCAGGAACAGGGTCATCTGCTGCTGCACTTCTTCCAGACGGGTGGCGGAGGCCTTCAACTCGTCGCCGATGCCATTGACTTCGGCCATCACTGCGGAAGCGTCTTCACCTTTGCCCTTGAGCATGCCGATCTGCTTGGACAGCGAATTGCGCTTGCCCTGCAGTTCTTCGGTACGGGTCTGGATCTGCTTGCGCTCGGCTTCCAGCGCATTGAAGCCGGCCACGTCCAGGACGAACTTGCGGGCCGCCAGGCGGGCTGCGACGTTCTCGATGTCTTTACGGAGGAGTTGAATGTCGATCATGGGAAGAAATTACGATAGGGTTGATGCTCGAAACCGCGATTGTACCAAGTCACGCGCCCGCCACGGGCCTCCCGTGCGCCCTGCCCGCAATAAAATCCGGCCGCAGCGGTAGCCGCCACCGCCCATGCGGGTTACCATGCGGCCCATCGCATCCCTCATGAGACCCGTTTGCCCATGTCCGTCCAGCCCGAATCCCGCCCGCCGCGCGAAGTCCCCGTCCTGTTTTCCCTGCTGGGCCTGGTCGCCGCCCTGGCCGTGGGCTTGTGGGCCGGCATCCACTACATGTCCAACGAGGCCAGCCTGTTCTACGGGCTGATCGCCGGGCTTTCCTTCGGTGCCACCTTCGCCTTCGGCCAGCAGATCAAGAACCGCCTGGTGCCGCCCAAGGTCCGCAAGACTGACTGGAAAGTGCAGGCACCGGGCGCTGCCGAGCTGTCGCCCACGCGGGTGGCGGCCCAGCAGGCACGCAAGATCAGCGTGGAATTCGACGATGAAGAAATTCGCACCATGGTGCGCGGGGCCAAGCGCGAAGGCATCGCCTGGAGTGCAGTCGATGACGTTACCATCCGCATCAGCGACGATGCCCTGCCGCAACCGCAATGGATCCTGGCCGGCAAGAGCGCCGAGGGCATCAAGGGCGTGCTGGTCCCCAATGACGCCGATGGCCTGGAATCCTTGATGGAAGCCATGAAGACGCGCCTGCCCGGCTACGATGATGACAAGAACTACGAGACCGTGATCGCCGCCATGTCCGCCATGGAAGGCAGCTTCCACATCTGGCACCGCCCTGCAGCCTGATCCCTTCAGCGTACCGGCTTGGCGCCCGGTGCCAGGGCCGGCTCCTGCGCCAGCCGCTGCGCCAGAAACTGCACGAAAGCGCTCAGTCGCGGCGGCAGATGGCGCGTAGCCGGATACAGCGCCCACAGCTCGCCGCAATAGCGCGTTTTGAAACTCCACTGGGGCAGCACCTGCACCAGCCTCCCCTCCTCCAATGCCGGCCTGGCGACGAAATACGGCAGGCTGGCAATGCCCAGATGCCGCAGCGTGGCATCGAGCCGCACCCCGGTATGGTTGGCCGCATACCTTCCCCGCACTTCGACATTGACGGTCTTGCCTTGCCGGCGAAAGCGCCAGCGTGCATCCGCCGGTGATTCGCCGAGGTAGATGCAGCTGTGCTCCTTCAAGGCCTGCGGGTGCGCAGGCGCCCCGTGCTGCTGCAGGTAGTGCGGCGTGGCGCACAGCAGATGGTCGATGCGCATCAGGCGGCGGCCCATCAGGCCTGGGGGCGGCTGGTCGGTGATGCGGATGGCCAGGTCGACCTGATCGTCGATGAGGTCCATGTAGCGGTCTTCCAGCCGCAACAGCACGTCCACCTTGGGATGGGCGGCCAGGAAATCCGGCATATGCGGATGCACCAGCGCATGGCCGACCGCCTTGGGCACGCTCACCCTCACCTGCCCTTGCGGCTCGGCATCGAAGGCAGCGGAGACGGCCAGCACGGCCTGCGCGGCATTGAGCATGTCGCGGCAGCGGGCGTGGATTTCCTCGCCACTCGCGCTCAGGCGCAGCTTGCGGGTGGTCCGCTGGAGGAGTTGCGTACCCAGCGCCTTTTCCAGGCGGGCGATGGCGCGGCTGGTGGCCGAGGGCGTGGCGCCCAGCTGGCGTGCGGCTTCGGAGAAACTGCCCGTCTCCACCACCTTGGCGAAGACGGCCATTTCGTTCAGGAGGGCAATGCTTTGATTTGTGCTCATGATGCAAAGATCCTTTGCGTCGATGCCGGATTATCGCAACTTCGTGCGGCCGCTACAATGCACGACACTCGCAGCAAGCCACATTGAAAGCCTCGCCATGACTGAACGCCTCTACCTGACCGACCGCGCCTTGCGCGCCGACATCCACGTGCTGAACTGCACCCCGCAGGACGATGGCCGCTAAGCCGTGCGCCTGTCGGCCACGCCCTTTCATCCGCAGGGTGGCGGACAGCCCAGCGATACCGGCCGCATCGGCGACGTGGAAGTGCTGCGCGTGGTCAGCGAAAGTGAAGGCATCGTTCATTACACCGCAGCCCCTGTTGCGCCCGGCCCAGCCCTGGCGGCCGTCGACGCCGAGCCGCGCCAGTTGCATACGCGCCTGCATTCAGCAGGCCACGTGATTGGGCAAGTGATGGCAGAACTGGGATGGACGCCGACCAAAGCCCATCACTGGCCGGGAGAAGCGCGCGTAGTAGGCGTGGGTGCTGCAGCTGATGGCACGGCGCAGGAACTGGTGCCAGCAGAACTGGAGCGCCGCTGCAATGACTTGCTGGCGCAAGATCTGCCCTGTGTGATGGCCATGGACAATGGCTTGCGGCAGATCGGCTTTGGCGAATTGCCCGCCTATCCTTGTGGCGGGACGCATGTGGCGGCGCTGGGAGAGATCGGGCAGATTCGGATTGAATCGGTGCGGATCAAGAAGGGTGAAGCGTTGGTTCGGTATGACGTAACCCGCTGAGTTCAAATCTGGCTCGACCGAATATGGAGTCAAATTCGTTCTGGAATGACTGAAATAAATCGGGCATTTCTCTCCGTCGAGTCCGATGCCGCACCTATGGACGATTTCTAACGCAAGTCCACGCACGTACCGTCTGAGCTTTTTGACCATGCTCCCGGGTGACGATGGCAAAGGCAAGACGGCGCAAGCTTGCAGAACAAGCTGAACAACACAAACAGCAGGACTCTCCCCAAACTCAATTACGAGAACCTGGGCCGCAGAGTCTGGCCGCTGAACATCACTACAGCATTCCGGAATTTGACCTGCAAGATCGTCCCGCCTTGGAATCCTATTCGTGATTCTGATTTTCTTTGGAAATAAAGCCTATAGCTTCAATACAAAAGCAAATGGCCTAAGAAAAGAATTTCCGAAAATGATCACGACCATTATTTTCTGGCTGGTGCTTTCCCTTGTTTCGACCCTATTAATCACTAACCACCTCGCTGCAAACAACAGCAAATTCGATTGCAAAAAATATGATTGCACCAACGAATTAAATGGCGGAATCAAAGAATTTCAAAATCAAAAGTATTGAATAAAGATTTGTGGAAACGGGATAAATCACGGAGGAATTCTTGCTGACGATGCTCCGGACCTGGCTGAACTGGAGGACCACGTCATTACGATGCCGCCATCCCTCATTGACAGATTGAAAGCCAAATATTTATTTTAAAAGTTAAGCAACTTGGCTCAAAAAAGAGCTATCAATGATGCGTAGTGAATTTCAACCCGATCCACTCCTTCATTAAAGGAAAAAAATGACAAGTTACGCAGATCTCCAAGCGCAAATCAAGAAGCTGCAAGACCAGGCTGAAAAGCAGAAGGCAAAAGAACTGGAAAGCGTTATCACCGGCATCAAGCAGCAAATCGCTGAATACGGCCTGACAGCGGAACAGCTTGGATTGGCGCCTGCCAGAAAGAAAAACGTCAAGAAAGCTGCCGCCAAAACGGCGGTGGTGATGTACCGAAATGGCGATCTCACCTGGTCAGGCGCTGCCCGTGGCCGCAAGCCGAGCTGGGTCAAGGAGATCATGGATGCGGGCGGCGATATCGAGAAATATCGCGTGAAGGGAAAATCTCATCGATGAAAAGCGGCCTCGCTTTGTTGAAAAAGCACCTGATCAGGTGCTTTTTTTCTTAATTCTGCCCTGCTTCTTCATCCCACTTCTTCAGCAGAGTCAGCTTCTCACCAATCTTGATTTCCAACCCCCGCGGCACAGGCTGATACCACCCCGGCTCGGCAATACCGTCGGGCAGATAAGTCTCCCCCGCCGCATAAGCATTGGGCTCATCATGGGCATACCGATATTCATGCCCATACCCCAATTCCTTCATCAGCTTGGTCGGCGCATTGCGCAGATGCACCGGCACTTCGCGGCTCTTGTCCTGCTTCACGAAAGCGCGTGCAGCGTTGTAGGCGTTATAGCCGGCATTGCTCTTGGCCGCCACCGCCAGGTAGATCACCGCCTGCCCCAGCGCCAGTTCGCCCTCGGGGCTGCCCAGCCGCTCATAGGTCAGCGCAGCATCGTTGGCGATCTGCATGGCGCGCGGGTCGGCCAGGCCGATGTCTTCCCACGCCATGCGCACGATGCGCCGCGACAGGTAGCGCGGATCGGCACCGCCATCGAGCATGCGCGTCAACCAGTACAACGCCGCATCCGGATGCGAACCGCGCACCGACTTGTGCAGCGCTGAAATCTGATCGTAAAAATTGTCACCGCCCTTGTCGAAACGGCGGCTGTTGAGCGTCAAGGCGTTCTGCAGGAATTCCGCCGTGACCACCTGGGTGCCGGTCGTGTGCGCAGCAGTCTGGGTCTGCTCCAGCAGGTTCAGGAAACGCCGCGCATCGCCATCGGCGTATCCGATGATGGTCTCCGTGGCCTGGTCGTCGAACTGCAGGTCGCCCAGCGCCTTGTCCTGCGCACGCTTGAGCAGCTGCTTGAGCTCCTCATCGGTGAGCGACTTCAGCACGTAGACCTGCGCACGCGACAGCAGCGCCGAATTGACCTCGAAGGAAGGATTCTCGGTAGTGGCGCCGATGAAGGTCACCAGCCCGCTTTCTGCATAGGGCAGCAGCGCATCCTGCTGCGACTTGTTGAAGCGATGGATTTCATCGACGAACAGGATGGTGTGCTTGCCCAGCGCCAGATTCTGCTCGGCCTGCTCCATGGCCGCACGGATATCCTTCACGCCCGAGAACACTGCCGACAGAGCGATGAATTCGCAGTCGAAGGCGGTGGCCGTGAGCCGCGCCAGCGTGGTCTTGCCCACGCCCGGCGGGCCCCAGAAGATCATCGAATGCGGCTTGCCGGACTGGAAGGCCAGCCGCAGCGGCTTGCCTTCGCCCAGCAGGTGCGACTGCCCGATCACCTCGTCCAGCGTCTTCGGCCGCAGGGCCTCCGCCAGCGGCGCGGTCGGTTCTTGCGCGAACAGGTCAGCCATGGGCAGCCTCCTGCAGGCAACGGGAATCAACAGGCAAAGAAGACGGCCACAGGGCGGCCAGGGAAATAAAGTTCATAGTCATCAGGATGCGGGCGCAGCGCCGGATTGCAAGGCGCGTTCACCAAAGGCCGTAGTCTAACGCAGCAGGCCGCCGCGAGGGCGATGGCGCGATCAAGGGCTGCACCTGCAGCCATCGGGCGCAGCGGTTAAAATGCGGCCTGCGCGTTTTTCTTCACATCGCCCTTTTACCTGCCCTATCTCCTGCTTTCCATGCCCTTCGTCGTCACCGATTCCTGTATCCAGTGCAAGTACACCGATTGCGTCAGCGTCTGCCCCATGGACTGCTTCGTGGAAGGCCCGAATTTCCTGGCCATCGATCCGGACGGCTGCATCGACTGCTCCATGTGCGTGCCGGAATGCCCGGTCGGCGCCATCTACAACGCCACCGACCTGCCCGCCGCCCTGTCGCACTTCGAGGACCTCAACGCCCGCCTCGCCAAGCTGCCCGGCTGGAAACCCATCACCAAGGCCCAGCCGCCCCTGCCCGATCACGCGCAGTGGAAGGACGTTGCCGACAAGCTGCCTCTGCTGAAGATGCCCGAGTCCTGAGGCTCATGCCCCTCACATGAAAACAGCCCCGCAAGCGCAAGCCTGCGGGGCTGTTTGACGTAAAGGGGAAGCCGATCAGTTCTCGAACACGTCCGCCCCCTTAGGCACCGTGAAGTTGAAGCTGTTGCCCTTGAGCGGGGGATTCTTCTCGAAGCTGTCGAAGCTCAGCACCGACACCTGGCCAAAGGAATCATGCAGTTCCATGGCCACCGGCGTGCCGTTCTTCAGGCCGATGCCGATGTTGTCGAAGGTCGTGTCCTTGCTCTTGGGCACGGCTTGCAGCCATTCCAGGCCATCCTTGGTGCCGGCTTCCTTCAGCGTGAAGTTTTTTTCCAGATCATTGCTGCCGAAAAGGATGGCAGCCGGCGAAGAACCCAGCGCATTGCCCAGTTTCTTGGTGGTGACCTGGTTGAGGTCCTTGTCGTAGATGAAGAGTTTTTCTCCATCAGCCTGGATCACCTGCTCATAGGGCTTCTGGTAGGTCCAGATGAATTTGCCCGGACGCGAAAACACGAAGCTGCCGCTGGACGTATTGACCACCTTGGAGCTGCCGTTCTCGACCCGCACCATGCGCTGGGTGAAGGCACCTTTGGCCGATTGCGTGCTGCTGACGAACTGCTTGAACTGGTCCAGGGCGGCGGCCGAAGCGCGGCCCGGGGTCAGCGCGGTGATGGCGATGGCACCGGCCACCGCCAGTGCCGAAAGACCGGCCGCCATGACCAGGCGGCGCAGGTTGAACGTGCGGGCTTGCGCAGTGCGCGAGCGGAAAGCGTTTCTGGAATTGTCCATGTTATTCGATTCCTTCTTGACGGATGCCACCTGCAAGGTGGCGGCCGGCGCGACAGTGGCCGGCCTTCAGGGCGTGCTGTTGATGACGGGATGCAATCTGGCGCGCAACTGGATCGGAACCCGGCTTATTCAGCCGCGTCGCCGGCACCTGCCGGCACCAGGATTTCACGGTTGCCATTGGATTGCATGGTGGAGACCAGGCCGCTTTGCTCCATCTGCTCCAGCAAGCGCGCCGCGCGGTTGTAGCCGATGCGCAGGTGACGCTGCACCAGCGAGATCGAGGCCCGGCGATGTTTCAGGACCACGGCCACGGCCTGGTCGTACATCTCGTCGCCTTCGCCGCCACCGGCACCGGCCGCAGCACCGCTGCCACCGCCACCGTCAGCGTCCTCCAGCACGCCTCCCTCTAGGATGCCCTCGATGTAATTCGGTTCCCCCTGGGCTTTCAGGTGCTCCACCACGCGATGCACTTCATCATCCGAGACGAAGGCACCGTGCACCCGCACCGGCAAGGCCGTGCCAGGCGGGTTGTAGAGCATGTCACCCATGCCCAGCAAAGCTTCGGCGCCCATCTGGTCAAGGATGGTGCGGGAGTCGATCTTGGACGAGACCTGGAAGGCAATCCGCGTAGGCACGTTGGCCTTGATCAGGCCGGTGATGACGTCCACCGACGGGCGCTGCGTGGCCAGGATCAGGTGGATGCCGGCCGCGCGCGCCTTCTGGGCGATGCGGGCGATCAGTTCTTCCACCTTCTTGCCCACCACCATCATCAGGTCGGCCAGCTCGTCGATGATGATGACGATGGTTTCCAGCTGCTCCAGCGGTTCCGGCGCATCCGGGGTGAGGCTGAAAGGATTGGGGATCTTCTCGCCGCGCTTCTCGGCATCGATGATCTTCTGGTTGTAACCGGCCAGGTTGCGCACGCCCAGCTTGGACATCTTCTTGTAGCGGCGCTCCATCTCTTCCACCGCCCAGTTCAGGGCATGGCCGGCCTGGCGCATGTCGGTCACCACCGGCGCCAGCAGGTGCGGAATGCCTTCGTAGATCGACAGTTCCAGCATCTTGGGATCGATCAGGATCAGGCGCACCTGGCGCGGCGAAGATTTGTACAGCAGCGAAAGAATGGTGGCATTGATCCCCACCGACTTGCCCGAACCGGTGGTACCGGCCACCAGCAAGTGCGGCATCTTGGCCAGGTCGGCCACCACCGGGTTGCCGGCAATGTCCTTGCCCAGCGCCACGGTCAGGCTGGAATGGCTGTCGTTGTAGACCTTGGAGCCGAGGATCTCGGTCAGGCGCACGATCTGGCGCTTGGGATTGGGCAGCTCCAGGCCCATGAAATTCTTGCCCTGGATGACTTCCACCACGCGGATCGACGTCAGCGACAGCGAACGCGCCAGGTCGCGCGCCAGGTTGACGATCTGGCTGCCCTTGACGCCCGTGGCCGGCTCGATTTCATAACGGGTGATCACCGGGCCGGGATAGGCCGCCACCACCTTGACCTCGACACCGAAGTCGGCCAGCTTCTTTTCGATCAGGCGGCTGGTGAATTCCAGGGTTTCCACCGAGACCGTCTGCTGCGCCGGCGGTGCTTCATCCAGCAGCGACAACGGCGGCAATTCGCTGTTGAGGTCATCGAAGAGGCTGGTCTGCTTCTCCTTCTGGACGCGGTCGGATTTCTGCACTTCGACGATTTGGGGCTCGATGCGGATCGGCGGCGCCTCGACGATCTTGGCGCGTTCCTGCACCACGGTTTCCTCGCGCTTGACGGCGGCTTCCTGGCCGGCGCGGCGGTCGGCCCGGGCGGCGAAGAAGTCGCGCACCCAGAACAGGCCATCCTCGATCATGCCGCCGATGCGCTCCACCGCCGCCAGCCAGGAGACCTGGAACAGCAGCGAGAAGCCCAGCCCGAACAGCAGCAGCAGCAACAAGGTGGAGCCCGTGAAGCCGAAGGTCGGCTGCATGGCCGAACCGATCATCTCGCCCAGCACGCCACCGGACGAATGCGGCAACTTGGGCGCAAAGCGCTGCATGCGGGTGAATTCGATGCCCATGCTGCCGGTCAGCATGAAGACGAAGCCGACTGCACGGATCAGCGGCTCCTGGTGATGCTCCGGTTCCACCGGCTGGGCCACCAGGAAGCGGTTCGACAGGCGCCGGTAGCCGGTCCACACCGAGCGCCCCAGCAAGACGCACCACCACCAGGCCGAGAGCCCGAAGATGTAGAGCAGCAAGTCGGCCATCCAGGCACCGACGCGGCCGCCCCAGTTGCCCACGCGCGGCACCGAGCTGGCCACCGACCAGCCGGGATCGGTCTTGGCATAGCTCAGCAGGATCAGCGCCAGATAGGCCAGCAAGGCCGCCAGCGCCAGCCAGCGCGCCTCCGATAACAGCCGTACCAGACGGTTGGGCATGGGAGGTGCCGGCGTCTTGTTGGTGCGGATGTGGGCTTGACTCGTCTTGGACATAACTTCCGTACAAAAAAAACTAGCCGTCATTGTAACGGCATTGACTTGGCGCTTCGCGGTTTTGCGCTGGGCGGCGGGAAACCCGCTGCACTGACCTTGATTGACCGCTATCGTTCTGGGGGTGCTGTCATTTTGTTCATATTTTCGACAGCGTTGCTGCTACTGTCTGCCACGCCGGCGGCTATCACCGGCATAGCGTAATTCCATGAGCCCCGTTGAGGGCATGGACTATAATCTTACCCGTTTTGCAGCGCGGCAAACCGCAAACTTGTGCGCTGGCAACCGCCCCGCTTGTGCCGGCCGGTCTGGCTGAACTGCCTGACCGGCCGGGAATTGAAATCCCCGGGAGTCGCCTCATTTGCAGAAGCGATCCCACAACATTTGATGAGTAGCTTATGAGCACGCCCAAACATGCCAAGGTCCTGATTCTCGGCTCCGGCCCCGCCGGCTATAGTGCCGCCGTCTATGCCGCGCGCGCCAACCTGAACCCGGTGCTGATCACCGGCGTGGAGCAAGGCGGCCAGCTGATGACCACCACCGACGTCGAGAACTGGCCCGGCGACCCGCTGGGCGTGCAAGGCCCGGAACTGATGCAGCGCCTGCTGCAGCACGCCGAGCGCTTCAACACCGAGATCATCTTCGATCACATCCACACCACCAAGCTCTCCGAGCGCCCGTTCCGCCTGATCGGCGACAGCGGCGAGTACACGGCCGATGCCCTGATCATCGCCACCGGCGCCTCGGCCCAATACCTGGGCTTGCCCTCGGAACAGGCCTTCATGGGCCGTGGCGTGTCGGCTTGCGCCACCTGTGACGGTTTCTTCTATCGCGGCAAGGAAGTGGCCGTGGTCGGCGGCGGCAACACCGCCGTAGAAGAAGCGCTGTACCTCTCCAACATCGCCAGCAAGGTCACCATCGTGCACCGCCGCGACAAGTTCCGCGCCGAGCCCATCCTGATCGACCGCCTGCTGCACAAGGTCACCGAAGGCAAGATCGCCATCCAGTGGCATTCCACCCTGGATGAAGTGGTCGGCGACGACAGCGGCGTGACCGGCATCAAGATCAAGTCGACCCAGGACGGCGCCATCACCGAGATCCCGGTGCACGGCCTGTTCATCGCCATCGGCCACAAGCCCAACACCAGCATCTTCGACGGCCAGCTGGAGATGCAGAACGGCTACCTCAAGACCCGCACCGGCACCGAAGGCTTTGCCACCGCCACCAGCATCGACGGCGTCTTCGCCGCCGGCGACGTGCAGGATCACATCTACCGCCAGGCCATCACCAGCGCCGGTACGGGTTGCATGGCAGCACTGGATGCACAGCGCTATCTGGAAGGCCTCGAATAAGCAGGTAAAGAGATGTAAAATGCTGCGCTGCGAGAACTCGCAACGCAACGGGCACTCCAAAAGCCGGTGACGAGTTGTCGTCCCGGCTTTTTTGTTTCACTCGAGCAATCCCATATCAGAATCATCAAGACCGAGGAAAGCATCGTGCCCTATTACTCATCCCCTTCCCGCGACGGTCGCCGCTCGCCGGTGCTCAAGGCGTTGCTGGCCACCATGAGCCTGGGTGCCGTGCTGGTCGCCTGCAGTGCTTCCCGCGAAACCCCGGTGGCCGACGCCACGGCCGGCCAATGCGATGCCTCGCGTGCCGATCACCTGATCGGCGAAAACTACAGCGGCTACGTGGAGCGCCAGGCACTGGCCGAATCCGGTGCCACCGACATCCGCGTGCTCAAGCCGGACGACGCCGCCACCATGGACTTCAACCCGCGCCGCCTCAATCTGCACGTCGATCCGGGCCTGGTGATCATCAAGGTGGCCTGCGGCTGAAGAGCTCGCCTGCTTCTGCTAAAGTAGTCACTTAGGGAACAAACCGCTACAGGGTTGGGTGGCTGTCATGGCGACAATGAAGGATTTCTCAGCGCTCCAGGGATTGCGCCGCGATCTGCAGGAACAGGAAAAAGCGCGCGCACTGGCCTTGGCCGAGCGCCAGCGTCAGGAAGCGGCAGCCCGCGAGGAAGCCAACATCTTCCGCAACAGCATCGGCCAGGTGGCGCCCTTGCGGCCCGAAGTGGTCGACAAGGCCCATTACCTGCCGGAACCTCCCCTCCCCATTCCCCGCCAGCACCTGGCCGATGAACAGGCCGCGCTGCTGGAGTCGCTGTCCGACGAGTTCACCGTCGACACGCTCATGGACAGCGACGAAAACCTCAGTTTCGCCCGCCCCGGCGTGGGCATGGATGTCTTGAGCAAGCTGCGGCGCGGCAACTGGGTGATCCAGGCCCAGTTGGACCTGCACGGCTATCGCCGCGACCAGGCGCGTGAGGCCTTGGGTGAATTCTTGCGCCAGTCACGCCGCCGCGGCCTGCGCTGCGTGCGGGTGATCCACGGCAAGGGACTCGGTTCGGTGAACAAGGAGCCCGTGCTCAAGCACAAGGTCCGCAACTGGCTGGCGCAGAAGGATGAAGTGATGGCCTTCTGCCAGGCGCGCGCAGCCGATGGCGGTGCGGGCGCGCTGGTGGTGCTGCTGCGTTCGAGCGAACGGGTCTGAACGCCGCTTCAGTCCGCAGTCAGATTGTTCAGCATGGCCACGATGGCCTCGAAATGCGGCCGGGCGGCAGCATCGGCGCTCAGGCAAGCCTGGCGCACCCCGGCCAGGGCCGCACGCTGCTTCTTGCCGGATTCATCTTCCGGCTGGGCATGCGCCAGCAACTCTTCCAGCAGACAGCCATAGGCCCGCACTTCCATGGCCTGCACGCCCCAGGCATGCGGCTGTTGGACATCGTAGAACCAGGCCGCGCCGAAATCGCCAAGCAGGGCTTCGCCATCCCGATGCAGGATGTTGTGACCGTAGAGGTCGCCATGCACGATGCCCTGTGCATGCAGGTGGGCGGCTGCCGAGGCGATATCGCGTGCGATGGCGATCACTTGACGCCAGGCGAGCATGAAGCCTTGCGCATACACATCGCGCGTACAGGATTGCAGGCTGGGCGGACCGGCCAGCACCTTGAAATCGGGATCGATCAGCGGCATCACCAGTCCTTGCACCGCTTGCGGATGACCTTGCAAGCGCCCCTGCACGGGAATGAGACCGCGATGGCTACCGGCCATGATGCAAGCCGCCATCTCGCGCTCGGGCAGGCCATCGCTGGTGACCGCGCCCTTGAAGAGTTTTACCGCCACTGGCTGCGACCTGTCTTCCACGGTCCAGCTGGCAGCGTGGATCACTCCTGAGGCGCCTTCCCCCAGCTTCTCGCCCAAGACCAGATCATCCCAATCGATGGCCGCGACTTGCGCATTGCGGTCCGCCGTTTCCTCCACTGCTTCACACCAGGGATTGCCCGCCATGGCCAGCCAGCTCAGGCGCGGCAGCGTCAGCAGCCAATGCGGAAACGCCTCCAGCGCATTGGCCGACAGGCGCAGCAGTTCCAGGTTGCGGCAGGCCGCCAGTTCCGGCGGCAGCGTGCGCAGGCGGTTGCCCGCCAGCATCAGCTTCTGCAGGCGGGGGCATTGCCCGATGCTTGATGGCAGCTGTTCGATGCAGTTGTCGGTCAGCACCAGCCAGCGCAGCGTGGGTGGCAGCGATTCGGCAGGAACGTGCTCGATCCGGTTGGCCTTGAAACCGATCATCTCCAGCGACGGGCAGAGTCCCAGTACGGCGGGCAATTCGGTGAAGGGATTGTCGGAACAGAAGACGATGCGCAGCCGGTGCAAACGCGGCAGGTCCTCGGGCAAGGCGGTCAGTTCGTTGCCGCTGAGGTCCAGAATCTCAAGGGTTTCAGCCAGGGTGAAGATTTCTGGCGGGAATTCGCGCAGGCCGCACGAGAGAGACAGGCGGGTAATGCCTTCCAGCGCGCCGCTGCGCAGTTGTTCCAGAGTGTGCATGCAGAGAAGTGAAGAAACGGACTAAAACGCGGATCTTACCAGCCACCGGCCGTCTGCCTCAGAACAAATCCAGCTGGGCATCGCCCGCCGGGCGCCCCTGCCCCGCCGGCACCACCATTGGCCGCTTGAAGCGGCTGGCATCCAGGGTGGCAAAAGCCCGATTGCGATGATCGATGCCCAGGCGCCGGCTGGCTTTCTCGAAGCGCTGATGCAGCAAATCGGCCCAGACCCCGGTGCCGCGCATGCGGGTGGCGAAATCGGCGTCGTAATCCTTGCCGCCACGCATGTCCTGGATGCGGTTCATCACCCGTGCCGCACGGTCGGGGAAATGCGCCTGCAGCCATTGGCGAAACAGCGGGCTGACTTCCCAGGGCAGCCGCAGCACGATGTAGCCCGCCTGGCGCGCCCCGGCCTCCACGGCCGCTTCCATGACGCGTTCCAGGTCCGGTTCGGTGACGAAGGGAATCACCGGCGCAATCGACACGCTCACCGGAATGCCCGCCTCGGCCAGCGTGCGGATCACCCGCAATCGCCGCGCCGGGCTGGCCGCGCGTGGTTCCAGCGTGCGCGCGATGGCCGCATCCAGCGTGGTGATCGTCACCGCAACGATGGCCTGCCCCTTGGCCGCCATCGGAGCCAGCAAGTCGATATCGCGCTCGACCAGCGAGGACTTGGTGATGAGCGCCACCGGATTCTCGCAATCGTGCAGGATCTGCAGGATGCGCCGGGTCAGCTGGCGTTCGCGCTCGATGGGCTGGTAGGCGTCGGTATTGATGCCCACCGTGATGGTGTCGGGTTCATAGGACGGCTTGGCGAGTTCGCGCAGCAGCACCTCGGGGGCATTGCGCTTGGCCACCAGCCGGCTTTCGAAATCCAGCCCCGGGGACAGGCCCAAATAGCTGTGAGAAGGCCGCGCGAAGCAGTAAATGCAGCCGTGCTCACAGCCCCGGTAGGGATTGAGCGAAAGCGAAAACGGCAAATCCGGCGAGCTGTTGCGGGTGATGATGGAGCGGGCGTCTTCCTCGGTGACGATGGTCTTCAGGCGGGGCGGCTCATCCTCCTCCGGGCTCTCAGCCGCCTGCGGCCGGGACTCGGCAAAACGGACGGACTGCCAGCCATCGTCGAATTCTTCCCGCGCCACCGATTCATAGCGGCCGCGCAGGTTGGTGACCGCACCCCGGCCCTTCTGGGCGGTCTGATCGCGATGGATGAAGGTTTCTGGCGTCAGGGTCGCATCGTCCTCGCCCGATGCGGTCGACCGGGTCGCCTGCTCTGGAAAAGGCCGGGCAATGCCCTGCGGAAATTTGGGGAAGGAAGCCACGGAAAGCTCATCAATACTGTATTTATATACAGTATTTTGCCTTCACTTCGGACGCGCTGCAAATGCTGTTTCAATTTGTCCTCCTGCCGCATTAATCGGTTATGCTTGTTCACCCTCAGCTTCCCATCAGCGAAGAAAGCGACCATATAGGGGGAACAAGGACCGCCAGAGGTCCCAAGGAGACAAGGATGCAATACCAGGCAAACCGGCCCGGTGCCGGTGCATTGCTGGGCGCTTCGCCCCTGGTGCAGGCCAGCGCCGATGGCGTGCCGGACCTGCGGGCCATCGAACGCTCGCACCAGCGCAGCTCGTCCTACGGCATCACGCGCGGCCAGCGGCCCGACCTGGATTCACTCTCGCGCGCCGACCTGGCCCAGACGCTGGAAGCCAACCAGGCCCTCTCCGGCCATGCCCGCCCGGTCATGGAAACCCTCTACGACCAGATCCGCAATACCCACAGCATGGTCATCCTTTCGGACGCCGAAGGCACCATTCTGCATACGCTGGGCGACAGCGATTTCCTGGCCAAGGCCGACCGTGTGGCCCTTGGCCCCGGTGGACGCTGGTCCGAACAATTGCGCGGTACCAATGCCATCGGCACGGCCCTTTACGAGCAGAAGCCCACCACCGTGCACGCCCAGCAGCACTACCTGGATGCCAACCGCTTCCTGACCTGTTCGGCCGCGCCCATCTTCGACCATCGCGGCCAGGTACTGGGGGTGCTGGACGTCTCGGGCGAATGCGGCAGCTTCCACAAGCACACCATGGCGCTGGTGCGCATGTCGGCGCAGATGATCGAAAACCACCTGCTGGCCGGCAGCTTCCCTGATTGCATCACCCTGCACTTCCACAGCCGCGCCGAATTCGTGGGTACGCTGGTCGAAGGCATCGTCAGCTTCACGCCCGGCGGGCGTTTCCTGGCGGCCAACCGCAGTGCGCAGTTCCAACTGGGCCTGACACTGTCGGCGCTGCAGTCGCATACCTTTGCGTCGCTCTTCGGGGTGCCGCTGTCGCTGCTGTTCGAACACCATCGCAAGGCCGCCTCGGGCTTGCTGGAGCTGTGCCTGCACAACGGCATCCGCATCCATGGCCGCGCCGAACTGCGGCTGCGCGACCAGCATTTCCAGAATGCGCGGGAAGCCGTGATCGAGGCACCGGAAATACTTCCCGCCAGCCCATCTGCTCGCCCGGCCCCACCTGTGCGCCCCCATCCGGGCCAGCCGCGCGGCGGACTGCAAGCCCTCGATACCGGGGACGCCCGCATGAGCGCCATCATCGCCAAGTTGCGCAAGGTGATCGACCGCGACATCCCGGTCCTCATCACCGGCGAAACCGGCACCGGCAAGGAGTGGCTGGCCCAGGCCATCCACCGCGAAAGCGCGCGCTTCCACACCACGCAAACCCGGGGCGGCGCCGCGCCCTTCGTGGCCGTGAATTGCTCGGCCATTCCCGAGAACCTGATCGAGGCCGAACTCTTCGGTTATGAAGACGGCGCCTTCACCGGCGCCCGCCGCAAAGGCGCACCGGGCAAGATCGCGCAAGCCCAGGGCGGCACTCTCTTCCTCGATGAAATCGGCGACATGCCGCTGGCCCTGCAGGGCCGCCTGCTGCGCGTGCTGCAGGAACGCGCTGTGACGCCGCTGGGCAGCCAGCGCGTGATTCCGGTGGACTTCGCTCTGGTATGCGCCACCAACCAGCCCTTGCGCGAGATGGCGGCGCGCCATGCCTTCCGTGAAGACCTGTACTACCGCATCAATGGCTTGCAGGTAAAACTGCCCGCCTTGCGCGAGCGCAGCGACCTGGGCGCCCTGATCGACCGCATCCTGGAACAGGAAGGCGGCCGCCACGCGCCGCGCTTCGATGCCCAGGCCCTGGCATTGCTGCAATCCAGCCGCTGGCCGGGCAACCTGCGGCAACTGTCCAACCTGATCCGCACCGCCCTGGCCATGGCCGATGGAGAGGCCTGGATAGGGGTGGAACACCTGCCAGATGACTTTCTGGACGAGGCAGCGCCGCTGCAGGCGGCTTGCGGCATGCCTGCCCCGGCAGCGCATGAAGAAACGGACGAAAAGCCGCTGTCCATGCACGACAGCGAATGGGCCGCCATCGAGCGCGCCCTGCGCACCCATGACGGCAACGTCAGCGCTGCCGCCAAGGCGCTGGGGGTGTCGCGCAATACGCTCTATCGCCGCTTCAAGTCACGCGGGCACTGAGCGGGGCAAGCGCGTCATATTCCTCATCGGAAAACAGCCGCGAGCGCGTCAGGAAGCGCTTGCCGCTGCCGTTCTCCAGCGAGAACATGCCGCCGTTGCCGCTGACCACGTCGATGATCAGTTGCGTGTGTTTCCAATATTCGAACTGATCGGCGCCGATGTAGAACGGCACGCCATCGATCTCCCCGAGATGAACGTCGGTATCGCCCAGCGTAAAGTCGCCGGCCGGATAGCACATCGGCGCACTGCCATCGCAGCAGCCCCCGGATTGAAAAAAGATCAGCTCGCCATGCCGCGCCCTCAACTGGCGCAGCAACTCCACCGTGGCCTCGGTGGCCGTCACCCTGGGCAATGCATTCATTCGTCGCTCTCCTGTTGAGTCTGGATCTGCCAATAAAAGCGGCACCGGCCGCGGGAGTTGCGGACCGGTGCCGAAGCTGCCTTGCTGCAAGGAGTCAAACGAAATCACGCGATCAGAAGAAGCCCAGCGCCTTGGGGCTGTAGCTGACCAGCAGGTTCTTGGTCTGCTGGTAGTGGTCCAGCATCATCTTGTGGTTCTCGCGGCCGATGCCGGACTGCTTGTAGCCACCGAAGGCTGCATGCGCCGGATACAGGTGATAGCAGTTGGTCCACACGCGGCCAGCCTGGATCTCGCGGCCCATGCGGAAGGCGCGCGTGCCATCGCGGGTCCACAGGCCAGCACCCAGGCCGTACAGGGTGTCGTTGGCGATAGACAGGGCTTCTTCCTCATCCTTGAAGGTGGTCACCGACACCACGGGGCCGAAGATTTCTTCCTGGAAGATGCGCATCTTGTTGTTGCCCTGGAAGACGGTCGGCTTGACGTAGTAGCCCGAGGCCAGATCACCGCCCAGTTCTTCACGTCCGCCGCCGGCCAGCACCTTGGCGCCTTCCTGCTTGCCGATGTCGATATAGGAGAGGATCTTTTCCAGCTGCTCCTGCGAGGCCTGCGCGCCGATCATGGTGCTCTTGTCCAGCGGGTTGCCCTGCTTGATGGCGGCCACGCGCTTCAAGGCACGTTCGATGAAACGGTCATAGATCGATTCCTGCACCAGCACGCGCGAGGGGCAGGTGCAGACCTCGCCCTGGTTCAGCGCAAACATGGCGAAGCCTTCCAGGGCCTTGTCGAAGAATTCGTCATCCTTGTCCAGCACATCGGCGAAGAAGATGTTGGGCGACTTGCCACCCAGCTCCAGGGTCACCGGGATCAGGTTCTGCGAGGCGTACTGCATGATCAGGCGGCCGGTGGTGGTCTCGCCGGTGAAGGCGATCTTGGCGATGCGCTTGTTGGAGGCCAGCGGCTTGCCGGCTTCCACGCCGAAGCCCTGCACAATGTTGACCACGCCCGGCGGGATCAGGTCGGCGATCAATTCGATCAGGACCATGATGGAAGCCGGCGTCTGCTCGGCTGGTTTCAACACCACGCAGTTGCCGGCGGCCAGTGCCGGGGCCAGCTTCCATACCGCCATCAGGATGGGGAAGTTCCACGGGATGATCTGGCCGACCACGCCCAGCGGCTCATGGAAGTGATAGGCGTAAGTATCGCTGTCGATGGTGCAGATGCTGCCTTCCTGGGTGCGCACGGCGGCGGCGAAATAGCGGAAGTGGTCGATGGCCAGCGGGATGTCGGCGGCCATGGTTTCGCGGATGGGCTTGCCGTTGTCCAGGGTTTCGGCGGTGGCCAGCAATTCGAGGTTGGCTTCCATGCGGTCGGCGATCTTGAGCAGCATGTTGGCGCGCTCGGCGGGGGAAGTCTTGCCCCAGCTCTTCTTGGCGGCGTGGGCGGCGTCCAGCGCCAGTTCCACGTCTTCGGCGCTGGAGCGCGCCACTTCACAGAAGGCGCGGCCGATCACCGGGCTGATGTTCTCGAAGTATTCGCCCTTGACCGGCGGCACGAATTTGCCACCGATGAAGTTGTCGTAACGTTGCTTGAAGGGATCGCGTACGCCGAGTTTGCTGATGTCTGCCAGGTTCATGTCGTCTCCGTTCGGGTTATGGTTGAAATCCCGCCGCGATCATGGCCGCAGCGGACGTTCACCCTTCAAGATGGCAAATCGCATGCCAGCCTGCAAACCCGCTCTGCAAGGGGATCTTGCGCCAGCGCCATTGTCACGCTGTGTCAATCTGGCGCAGCCTGGGACAGCGTGCAGCAACAGCCTGCCACACCCTGGGCGCTTTTCTGAGGACGTAAAAAAAACCGGCCAGTGGCCGGTCTTTCGCAATGCGCGGAGATCTTTGGATCAGACGGCATCCGGGCCGGTTTCGCCGGTACGGATACGGATCACCTGCTCCACTTCCTGCACGAAGATCTTGCCGTCGCCGATCTTGCCGGTGCGGGCGGCCTTGATGATGGCGTCCACGGCCTGCTCGACCACCTTGTCGTCCACCACGACCTCGATCTTCACCTTGGGCAGGAAATCGACCACGTATTCGGCACCGCGATAGAGTTCGGTGTGGCCCTTCTGGCGTCCGAAGCCCTTCACTTCGGTGACCGTCAGGCCCGTGACGCCGACTTCGGCGAGGGATTCACGCACCTCGTCCAGCTTGAACGGTTTGATGATGGCGGTCACTTGTTTCATGGCAATTCCTCTCTTGGTATGTCGTAAAGAAACGATCTCAACGATCTATTGAATAGCGGATACAACCTTTGTTCTTATTTTACTGGCAAGACCGTGGCGCCCCGCCCACTTGCACATTGTCAATCAGGCGTGCCCGGCTTTCAACCTTCTTGAACCCGCCGGGCCATAAAAAGCCGATTTTCAGGCCTCCAGATCGGGAATGCGCTCCAGATCCTGCAGCCAGACCGTGGCCTCGCCATCGCTGGGCGCGCGCCAGTCGCCACGCGGTGAGAGCGAGCCGCCCGAGCCGACTTTGGGGGCATTGGGCACGCAGGAGCGCTTGAACTGGCTGGTCTTGAAGAACCGATAGACGAAGATGCCCAGGTTTTTCTTGATCTGCGGCAAGCTGTACTGGTTACGCGCACCGTGCAGGCCATCGGGCCAATGGCCGATGCTGCGGTCCTGCCAGGCGCTGTGCGCCAGGAAGGCCACCTTCGCCGGCGTGAAGCCGTAGCGCAGGATGTAGTAGAGATTGAAATCCTGCAGCTCGTAAGGGCCGATGAAATCCTGCGTACGCTGGCCCGGTTCGCCGTCGGAGGCGCCCGGCACCAGTTCCGGACTGATTTCGGTTTCGAGGATGTGGATCAGCACTTCCGGCTGCTTCAGTTCCAGCGAACCGGATTCCGCCACCCAGCGCACCAGGTGGGTGATGAGGGTCTTGGGTACGCTGGCGTTGACGTTGTAATGCGACATGTGGTCGCCCACGCCGTAGGTGCACCAGCCCAGCGCCAGTTCGGACAGGTCGCCGGTCCCGATGACGATGGCACCGTGATGATTGGCCAGGCGGAACAGGTGATTGGTGCGCTCGCCGGCCTGCACGTTCTCGAAGGTGATGTCATAGACCGGCTCGCCGCGTGAATACGGGTGATCCAGGTCCTTCAGCATCTGTTCGCAGCTGGGACGGATATCGATCTCCTGCGCCGAACAGCCCACCTGCGCCATCAGCTGATGCGCCTGCACCAGCGTGCGGCTGCTGGTGGCAAAGCCGGGCATGGTATAGGCCAGGATGTTGGAACGCGGCAGGCCCAGCTTGTCCATGGCCTTGGCGCAGACCAGCAGCGCATGGGTCGAATCGAGACCGCCGGAAACACCGATGACGACCTTCTTGATATTCGAGGAAGACAGGCGCTGCACCAGGGCCTGCACCTGGATGTTGTAGACCTCGCGGCAACGCAGTTCGCGCTGTTCGGCATGGGCCGGCACATAGGGGAAGCGCGCGACCCGGCGCTGCAGCGGCAAATCCTGGTCCAGCGGCACCTGCACGTCGAAGCGCACCACTTCAAAGCGGCGCACTTCTTCCGCATGGCGGCGCACCGACTGGCCGAAGGTGGTCTGGTGGAAGCGTTCACGCGAGAGGCGTTCCAGGTCGATGTCGGCATAGATCACGTGGCCGCCTTCGGCGAAGCGCTCGGACTCGGCCAGCAGTTCACCGTTCTCGCAGATCAGGGCCTGGCCATCCCAGGCCAGGTCGGTGGTGGATTCACCATTGCCCGCCGACGAATAAAGATAGGCTGCCAGGCAGCGCGCCGATTGTTGCGACACCAGCTGATGGCGGTAACCCGACTTGCCGACCACGATGTTGGAAGCCGACAGGTTCACCAGCACGGTGGCACCGGCCAACGCGGCGAAGGAGGACGGCGGGATCGGCACCCATACGTCTTCGCAGATCTCGATATGGAAACGGAAGTCCGGGATATTGCCGATCTCGAACAGCAGATGGCTGCCGAAGTCCACGTCCTGGCCCAGCAGCCGGGTGCGGCGGGTGACGGCGCAATCGGCGCTGCTGAACTGGCGCGCTTCGTAGAATTCGCTGTAGTTGGGCAGGTAACTCTTGGGCACCACGCCCAGGATGCGGCCGGCATGCACGACCACCGCGCAGTTGTAGAGCTGGTGATCGACCTTCAGCGGCAGGCCGACGATGAGGGCCGGGGCGATGCGCAGGGAAGCTTGCACTACCGATTGCAGGGCCTGCAGGGAAGCCTCCAGCAAGGCGCGTTGCTGGAACAGGTCTTCGCAGCTGTAGGCTGACAGGCCCAGTTCGGGGAAGGAAACCAGGGCCGCGCCACGGGCGGCGGCCTGTTCGGCCAGGGCGATGGTGCGCTCGGCGTTGAAGCCGGGATCGGCCACCTTGCAGTCCGGCACTGCCACGGCGACGCGGGCGAAACCGTGGTTGTAGAGATTGAAGAAGGGGCTAGGCATAGCGTGTGTTGGACTCCGTGCTCTTCGCCATGGCGGCGACGCGTTCTGTTCATTTTGCGTAGAATGCCTGTTCCAGCGGGGCCGAGGGCCGCGCCAACTTTCGCAGGTCACTCGCAGTCCATGGATTATCGCACGCGAATCGTTTCTTCTCTGGCCGAGATCGGCCCGGCCCGCTGGGATGCGCTGGTGGCCGCCCAGGCCGAGGGCAATCCCTTCCTTTCGTACGCCTTCCTGCATGCGCTGCATGAGAGCGGCAGCGCCAGTCCCGAGTCCGGCTGGGAGCCGCATTACCTGACGCTGTGGCAGGGTGAGGGCCAACAAGAGCAACTGGTGGCCGCCCTGCCCCTGTACCGCAAGTTTCACTCGTATGGCGAATACGTCTTCGACTGGGCCTGGGCCGAGGCTTACCAGCGGCATGGCGTGGAGTACTACCCCAAGCTGCTCTCGGCCATCCCCTTCACGCCGGTACGCGGTGCGCGCCTGATGGCCATCGACGACACCGCACGCGGCGCACTGGTGGCCGCGCTACGGGCGCTGCAGGAGCGAAATGAAGTTTCCTCCACGCATATCCTCTATCCCCCGCCGGAACAGGCGCAGCAGCTGGCTGATGCGGGATACCTGCTGCGCAGCGGGGTGCAGTTCCATTGGCACAATGAAGGGTATGGCAATTTTTCGGAATTCGTCGATACGCTGGACCGCAAGAAGCGCAAGAACATCCTGGCCGAACGGCGCAAGGTGGCCGAGCAAGGGGTGCGCTTCGTCTGGCTGCGCGGGGCCGAGATCACGGAGGCGCATTGGCGCTTCTTCAACCGCTGCTATCGACACACCTATGCGGCGCACTATTCCACGCCTTACCTGAACCTGGATTTCTTCCGCCGTATCGGTGAAACCATGCCGCAGCACCTGCTGCTGACAGTGGCCCTGCGGGGGGATGAGCCGATCGCTTCCTCGCTGACGGTGTATGACGCCGACACGCTCTACGGCCGCTACTGGGGCGCGCTGGAACACGTCCCCTGCCTGCATTTCGAGACGGCGTATTACCAGCCGCTGGAATTCTGCATCGCCGAGAAGATCACCTGGTTCGAAGGCGGCGCCCAGGGCGAGCACAAGATGGCGCGCGGCTTCCTGCCGCAGAAGACCTGGTCGGCGCACTGGCTGGCGCATCCGGGGTTCTACGATGCGGTGGAACATTTCCTGTCGCGTGAAAGCAATGGCATCGATGGCTATATCTCGGAGCTGAATGAGCACAATCCTTTCCGGGATGCGCCGCGCTGATTCGCCCTCCTCTCGCAGACATAAAAAAACCGGCCCGCACATCGCACGGACCGGCCTCATCAAAAAATATAAACGATTTAAATCGTTTAAATCCTTTTAATTATTTATAGCCCACGCGATCCAGCATCTGCAACACCTTCTGCTGGTTGGCACCGACCGCACCCACATTGATGACTTCGGCCTTGAACGGGCCCATCTTCACCAGTGCCGGGTTTTCGGTCTTTACGCTCTTGACGGCCGGCCACTCATTGTTGCCTTCAGCAAAATAACGCTGCGCCGAATCGCTGGCCAGGTATTCCAGGAACTGCACGGCTTCAGCCTTGTGGGGCGCGTTCTTGGCCACACCGCCCCCGGCGATATTGACGTGCGCACCGTAGCTCTTCTGGTTGGGCCAGACAATGCCAACCTTTTCCATCAGCGCCACATCTTCCGGCTTGGTGGAACGCAGCAGGCGCGCCACGTAATAGGAATTGGAAATGGCCACGCCGCACTCACCCGAACCGACCGCCTTGATCTGGTCGGTATCGCCACCGACCGGCTGGCGCGCCTGGTTGGCGACCATGCCCTTCAGAATGGCTTCGGTCTTGGCCGCGCCGTCATGTTCCAGCAATGCGCCGAACAGCGACACGTTGTAAGGGTGCGAACCGCTGCGGGTACACAGCTTGCCCTTGTTCTTCGGGTCGCCCAGGGCTTCATAGGTATCCACGTCTTCCGGCTTCACGCTGGCCTTGTTGTAGACGATCACGCGGGCACGGGTGGAGAAACCGAACCACTGCGTACCGTCGCTGCCTTCCTTGCTGTGCAGGTTGGCAGGGATGCGCTCATCGAGCAGCTTGGACTTGACCGGCTGGAACAGACCCTCGCTCTGCGCCTTCCACAGGCGGGCCGCATCCACCAGCAGGATCACGTCGGCCGGGCTGGAAGCGCCTTCACTCTTCAAGCGCGCGAGAATGCCTGCATCGTCACCGTCGACCCGGTTGATCTTGATGCCGGTGGCCTTGGTGAAATCGGCGTAGAGCGCTTCGTCAGTCTGGTAGTGGCGCGCCGAATAGAGATTGATGACCTTCTCCTGCGCGAAGCTGGAAGCGGCAATGGCAGCCAGCACGGCGCCGACGGCGAGTTGACGGTGGAACATGGACCATCCTTTTCAAAAAGAGTGAACGACCGCCGTCGTGGAAACGGCGTTTTCTTTTGGCGCGGAAGGCGGTCCAGGGATATCGGACTTGGCTGTCGCAGTGGGCGATCTCGGGATCGCCTCGTTGTGGGCGCATGGCGCTAACGCCATGGCAGTGCGGTTCATAGACCGCTGGCGACTATAGCACAAACAAGAAGCATTATCATCTGCGCGTATGCACATCGCGCAGGCCGCCATGAAAAACGCCCTTGCCGGCAGCCGCTCGGCAAGGGCGTTTCAGAGACGAAGAGAAGAAATCAGATGACCTTGACCGCAAAGTCCACACCGATGCCGGCCCACCATTCCTGCTCCTTCTGGAACCAGAAGGAAATGCTCGGATGCTCCTTGATGTAATCGCGGCGAATCTCCAGGTCGATGCGGCTCTTGAGCTTCACCCGCACCTTCTCCAGGTCCAGCGTGATGTGCGCATGGCGGAACATCACCGCCAGCCGCAAGGCCAACACTGCCTTGGCGAAATCGACATCGGCCAGCATCTCGCTGATCTTCTTGAGGTTGCCCTTTTGCCCGAGGATGAGCGTGCTCATCAGGCGCTGCTCGCGCGTGGTGAAACCGGGCATGTCGGCATTGGCGATCATGTAGGCCGAATGCTTGTGATACCCGGTCGGCGAGACCACCAGGCCGGTCTCGTGCAGCAACGCGCTCCAGTAGAGATAGCGCACATACGAATCAGTGGCCGGTTTCAAACTCTCGAAAAAGCCCAGCGCCGTATCGGCCACGCCATGGGCGCGTGCCGCATCGACGTGGAAGCGGCGAGCAAATTCTTCCACCGAACGGTCGCGGCGATCGGCCTTGGTGGCGCGCAACTGCAGGTCCCACATCACACCCATGCGCAGGCCGGCTTCCACCGGCGTGATGACCTCGATGCCGAACTCCTGCATGAAACCGATCAGCACGGCGAGCCCACCCATGATGACGCCAGCGCGGTCCGGCTTCATGCCGTCCAGCGAAATCTGGCTGACGTGGCCGAAATCGATCAGGCGCTGCATCAGGTCGGCCAGGCTGGGCAGCGTGACGCGGCCATCGCCCATGTTGTTGCGGCGGATGGTATCGGCGATGGCCCGCATGGTGCCGGACGATCCATAGACATTGACGGCGGCCGCATCGAAGCTGAACAGGTGCACCGCATCTTCCACATGCGAACGCGCAGAGATGATGGCGCGCTCGAAGGCCGCTGCCGTGATCGCCCCATCGGGGAAGAAGGCCAGGCTCTGGTTGACGGTACCGATGCCGAAGGATTCAACGTGGCGGATATGTTCGCCCAAGCCACGGATGACTTCGGTGGAACCCCCGCCGATGTCGATGACCATGCGTTCTTCGCCCGCATCGGCGAGCACGCCGGCCACACCCATGTAGATCAGGCGCCCTTCTTCCTCGCCGGAAATGATCTCGACCGGATAACCGATGGCGCGCTCCAGTTCCGGCAACAACTCGGCGGCATTCTTGGCCACGCGCAAGGTATTGGTGGCCACCACCCGCACGGCGGTCAGCGGATAGTCGCGCAGGACGGAGCGAAAACGGGTCAGCGAATCGATGGCGCTCTGACAGGCCTGCGGCGTGAGGTTGCCGCTCTTGTCGATGCCCGCCGCCAGGCGGATGGGGTCACGCGCGCTCTTGATGACGCGTATGCTGTCGTCCTCGTACTTGCCGATATGCAAGCGAAAACTGTTGGAACCGAGATCTACCGCAGCAAACATGCATTTCCTTTCGCAAAGGCTCCGGGCCGGGCGGCACGCAGCAATTGCTAAATAATTTAAACCGCATCCTGTCTCCCAGCCGACAAGATAATGGCCGCGCATTACACTTTGATGACAGCTTGCACCCTGTAGAATGGCGGCTCAGCGAAGTCGTGCTGCGTTGCACATATTATTTTATACAATTTATCCCATTTTCCCTTCCATGCCCGGCATTCTTTACCTGGTTCCCAACACGCTGGGAACGACCGAGCTTCCCGCCGACACTGACGCATTGCATCCGCTGGAGTCCATCATCCCGCGCCAGGTGCAGGCCATCGCGGCGCGCCTGGATTATTTCGTGGCCGAGAACGCCAAGACCACACGTGCCTTCCTCAAGCTTCTGGGCAGCAGCACCGCACTGGCCAAGCCCATCCAGGAAATCCAGATCAGCGAACTGAACGTCAACACGCCTTCCGCCGCCCTGCCCGCCTTGCTGGCACCGCTGCTGGAAGGCCGCGACGGTGGCCTGATCTCGGAAGCCGGTGTGCCGGCCGTAGCCGACCCCGGTGCCAACCTGGTGCGCCTGGCGCATCAGCACGGCATCCAGGTGCGACCGCTGGTCGGGCCGTCGTCCCTGTTGCTGGCGGTGATGGCCAGCGGCCTGAACGGCCAGAGCTTCGCCTTCAACGGCTACCTGCCCACCGACGCCGAGGCGCGCAGCAAGCGCATCCGCCAACTGGAAGACCGCTCCCGCAAGGAAAAGCAGACCCAGCTGCTGATCGAAACGCCCTATCGCAACGGTGCCATGCTGGAAGCGCTGGCGCAGTCCTGCCAGCCGGGCACGCTGATCTGCGTGGCGACCGATCTTTCGCTGCCCACCGAAACGGTACGCACGCAGACCGCCGCGCAATGGAAGGCGGCGCTGACTGCCAACAAGGCGCCGGACTTCCACAAGAAGCCGACGGTGTTCCTGCTGCTGGCGGAATAAGCAGCGCAAAAAAACAAAGGCCGGTTGCATCAGCAACCGGCCTTTTGCTTGGAAGCTGTGGATTCGCTCAGCGCAACTGCGACAACGGCACCGACATCAAGGTCTTGGCAAAGCCCGCACCGAAGGCCACGCCGAACTTCTTCAACACGCGTTCGGAGAGATTCTCGGTCTGGGTGTAGTCCACCACATCCTCGGCCTTGATCACATCACGCGCCACGCTGTCGACCGTGCCATAGCCATCGGCCAGACCCAGCTCGACGGCCTTGGAGCCGGTCCACACCAAGCCCGAGAAGGTGTCCGGGGTTTCCTTCAGGCGCGTGCCACGGCCCTGGCGCACCACTTCGATGAACTGCTGGTGGATCTCCTGCAGCATCGATTGCGCGTATTCACGCTGCTTGGGGCTCTGCGGGCTGAAGGGATCGAGGAAGCTCTTGTTCTCGCCCGCCGTCAGCAGGCGGCGCTCCACGCCCAGCTTGTCCATCAGGCCGGTGAAGCCGAAACCATCCATCAGCACGCCCACCGAACCGATCAGGCTGGCCTTGTTGACGTAGATCTTGTCAGCCGCCACGGCGATGTAATAGCCGCCGGAAGCGCACATCTCTTCCACCACCACGTAGATCGGCTTCTTGGGATAGGCCTTGCGCAGGCGGGTGATCTCGTCGTTGATCATGCCGGCCTGCACGGGGCTGCCGCCGGGGCTGTTGATCTTCAGGATCACGCCCACCGAGTCGCTGGCCGCAAAGGCTTTGTCGAGCGCCGGAATCACCACGCCGGCCGAGCCCTGCCCTTCGGATTCGATGGTGCCGCGAATCTCGACCAGGGCAGTATGGGTGCCCAGCGGCTCGCTCTCGATCTTGTTGTAGGTGAAGGCCATCCAGCCGCCCAGCACGATCACCACCAGGATGGCGATGCGGAAGAAGATGCCCCAGCGGCGGCGGGCGCGCTGCTCCTTGACGGCGAACAGGGCCAGCTTTTCCAGGACGTCGCGCTCCCACCCGCTCTTCTTGTCCTCGCGCACGCTGGCGGGGATGGAGGAAGACGGTGCAGCAGGCGGCGGGGAGGCCGGGGAAGACGAGGAAGACTGAGGGGGGCGGTCTTGCGGGTTGTCAGATTCGTTGTTGCTCATAGGCTCACTCTGGGCAGCGCCATCGCGCTGCACTGGTTTTTTCCGCGAAGCTCATGCCTCGACGGGCTGGACGATGTCATCCGGACGCCAAAACACCTGGCCGTCGCGTTCCACCGCCATGATCTTACGCAAATGCGCACCGGTACAAGGTCCGCCTGCGCATTTTCCGGTATCGGGCGCATAAACCGCGCCATGTGTTGCGCACATGAGATACAGGCCGCTGGATTCAAAGAATTCGCCCTCGGCCCAATCCAGTTCGATCGGCACATGGGCGCAGCGATTCAGATAGCCATACACCACGCCGCCATAGCGCACCACGAAGCCAGTGGCCTCATCCCCATGCACCTGCACCGGGAAGCGCTTGCCCAGACCGCCCTCCTGGAGGGCGGCTGAGGGGCAAATGAAGATTTCTTCAGGCGTCGTCATGGCAAGCCGCTTCAGGCGTGGTCATTGAGCCATTGATGCAGCTCGCGGATGGAGCGGGCTGAATAAAGAGGCGCCAAAGTCTGCAGCTGCTGCGGCGGATGCGCGCCGAACTCCACCGCCACTCCCTTGGCTCCGGCGTTGATGGCCATCTGCAGGTCGTGAGTGGTGTCGCCGATCATGACGGTACGGTGCATGTCCTGGCCCAGTTCGCGGGTCAGTTCCTGCAGCATGGCCGGATGCGGCTTGGAGAAGGTTTCATCGGCGCAGCGCGTGGCATCGAACTTGGAGAGCAGGCCGGTACTGTTCATGGCCCGGTTCAGCCCCACCCGGCTCTTGCCGGTGGCCACGGCCAGGAAATAGCCCTGCTGCGACAGGTCGGCCAGCATCTCGGGCACGCCCTCGAAGAGCGTGAGGTCCTTGTCCTGCCCGAGATAGTGATGGCGATAGCGCTCCACGATGCGTGGATAGTACTTCGGGTCCACATCCGGAATGGCGGCCTGCATCGCGTCCTGCAAACCCAGGCCGATCACGTAGGAGGCCGCGCTCTTGTCGGGAATGGGCAGCCCCAGGTCGCGCGCGGCCGCCTGGATGCAGCGCACGATGGTCGAGGTGCTGTCCATCAGGGTGCCGTCCCAGTCGAAGACGATCAGGTCGAATTGCTTTCTTGCCATGTGCTGAGCTCTTTCCGCTGGCATGCTTCCGACTCGGTTGCCATTGTGGCAATTGCCAGATGAGCATGCGTTTCTGTTAATGCCGGGCAGAAAGTATCACATCCCGGCCGTCTGCGCGCATCCCTTCACTCTTCGGTTCCGGCCAGCATGTTGTGGGGCAGCAGGTCGCCCTCGGCGCCGCCTTCGAGGCTGCGCAGGAAACGCGCGCATTCCTCGGGCAGGCCGGCCTTGAGGGTGACTGTCTCGCCGCTTTCCGGATGGCGAAAACTGATGCGCCAGGCATGCAGGAACATGCGCTTGAAGGCCACGCGATTGCCATCGGCCTTCTGCAGCGACTTGTTCAAAGTGAAATCGCCGTACTTGTCATCGCCCACGATGGGGAAACCGCTGGAAGACAGGTGCACCCGGATCTGATGGGTGCGGCCGGTTTTCAGTTCAGCTTCCAGCAGGGCAAATTCACCGAAGCGGCGCAAGAGCGAAAAGATGGTGTGCGAAGGCTGGCCATCGGCCTGCACGCGCACGCGGCGCTCGCCGTCCGGAGTGCTGTACTTGAAGAGCGGCAATTTCACGTGCTGGCGGGCATTCTTCCAGTCGCCCTGCACCAGCGTGAAATACCGCTTGTCGGTGGTGCCTTCGCGCATCTGGTCGTGCAGGTTGGTCAGGGCCGAACGCTTCTTGGCGATCAGCAGCACGCCCGAGGTATCGCGGTCCAGGCGGTGTACCAGTTCCAGGAACTTGGCCTGCGGCCGCGCCGCACGCAGCTGTTCGATCACGCCATAACTCACGCCCGAGCCGCCGTGCACGGCGACGCCGGCCGGCTTGTCGATGACCAGCATGTGGCTGTCTTCCAGCAGGATGCGGAATTCCGCGCCGGGGACCACCTGTTCTTGTTTCTCGGCAACTCGTATTGGCGGCACGCGCACCACGTCCCCTTCGGCCAGTCGATAGGTCTGGTCGATGCGGCCCTTGTTGACGCGCACCTCGCCCGAACGCAGGACACGGTAGATATGGCTCTTGGGAACACCCTTGCAGATACGCAGCAGGAAATTGTCAATCCGCTGCCCGGCTTCTTCGTCGGAAATGGTCAGCAACTGCACCTGGGGAAGGTTCTGCGAGGCGGCTTCGCTCCGGGAGGCAGGCGCGGTTGCGGCGCTTTCAGAAGCCCCCCTAGAAAATCTCGCTAAGTCCTTCATTTTGAATATATAATCGTTCGACGCTGAACAAAAAATCAGCGTCAGTAGAATAAAAAGGAACATTCTACACAAGAGGAGACTTCGTCAGCCTCGCTCATTTGCAAAATAGACGGAGGGGGCCCCGAAAACCACGACGCGCGGCATCGCAGACGCAATAAAAGCGCTGCAACGGTTGACAATACAGCCGATCATGTCGCTTGCCTGGTCCACGTAAAGGCCTCGAAACGAGTACGCACCTTCCCTGCGCGATTCCAGTTTGCACCGCAGTTGCAATCGGACAGCGCGCCTGGAAGTGGAACAGAATTGTTTGGATCATCAGGATAAAAGTCTGGCAAGACTCGCATCCGGTGTTCCGGTTCAGGTCCGCAGCGCACAGCCCCCGGCAAAGCAGTATCTTGCAGCGCATCCGGCGGCAGGCTCATCCGCCCGCCCCTCATGCAGCGCATTGCCCGGGCCATGCCGCAGTCCTGGCCGAAGCATCGCGAAGCTTGCCGGTTGATGCAACAGAACCCGATCGCCGTCGCCAACCCATCACCATGTTACGTTTGGCTCCACAGACCAGCTTACCGTCCGCAGTTGCCTGCGCGACCGCCTATGGCGGAGCGCGCGGCGCGGATACGGTGCTGCCCGGCGTTCCCGTCTGCCGCATCCGCGCCCCCTTGTGCTGGAGCGCCCGCTAAGGCGCACTCACACAATCAAGGCAATTCCCTCCCCAATCACTTCGTTCTCGCGTACATCCCCTGTACTTTTGGCCCGCTACCACATACGGACGGGCCATTTGAAGGATCTTCGGATCCCGGAGTGAAAACATGAAACGTATGTTGTTCAACGCCACGCAGCAGGAAGAACTGCGCGTAGCGATCGTTGACGGTCAGAAACTGATCGACATCGACATCGAAACCACCGGACGCGAGCAGCGCAAGTCCAACATCTACAAGGGCGTCATCACCCGCATCGAGCCCTCGCTGGAAGCCTGCTTCGTCAACTACGGCGAAGAACGCCACGGCTTCCTGCCCTTCAAGGAAGTGGCCCGCACCTATTTCAAGGAAGGCATTGACGTCCGCAACGCCAGCATCAAGGAAGCGCTGCGCGAAGGCCAGGAAATCATCGTCCAGGTCGAGAAGGAAGAACGCGGCAACAAGGGCGCTGCCCTGACCTCGTTCATCTCCCTGGCCGGCCGCTACCTGGTGCTCATGCCCAACAACCCGCGCGGTGGCGGCGTGTCGCGCCGTGTCGAAGGCGAAGACCGCCAGGAACTGCGCGAAACCATGGACAAGCTGGACCTGCCCAACGGCATGTCCGTCATCGCCCGCACCGCCGGCATCGGCCGCAACGTCGATGAACTGCAGTGGGACCTGAACTACCTGATGCAACTCTGGCGCGCCATCGAAGGCGCCGGCCAGTCCGGCTCGGGCGCCTTCCTGATCTACCAGGAATCGTCACTGGTCATCCGCGCCATACGCGACTACTTCCAGCCCGACATCGGCGAAATCCTGATCGATACCGACGACATCCACGACCAGGCCCAGCAGTTCATGGCCCACGTGATGCCGGACATGGTCCACCGCGTCAAGCGCTACCGCGACGACGTGCCGCTGTTCTCGCGCTTCCAGATCGAACACCAGATCGAGACCGCCTACTCGCGTACGGTCCCGCTGCCTTCCGGCGGCGCCATCGTCATCGACCACACCGAAGCCCTGGTGTCGGTGGACGTGAACTCGGCGCGCGCCACCCGTGGCAGCGACATCGAGACCACCGCCTTCAACACCAACCTCGAAGCCGCCGATGAAGTGGCCCGCCAGTTGCGCCTGCGCGACCTGGGCGGCCTGATCGTGATCGACTTCATCGACATGGAGAACTCCAAGAACCAGCGCGAAGTGGAAGGCCGTCTGAAGGACGCCCTGCACCACGACCGCGCCCGCGTTCAGATGGGCAAGATCTCCCGCTTCGGCCTGATGGAACTGTCGCGCCAGCGCCTGCGTCCGTCGCTGTCCGAAGGCAGCCACGTGACCTGCCCGCGTTGCAACGGTACCGGCCACATCCGCGATACCGAATCCTCCGCCCTGCAGGTGCTGCGCATCATCCAGGAAGAGGCGATGAAGGAAAATTCAGCCGCCATCCACGTGCAAGCGCCGGTGGACGTGGCCGCCTTCCTGCTCAATGAAAAACGGGGCGAAATCCTGAAGATCGAGACGCGCCATCGCGTCACCGTCATCATGATCCCCAACAAGCACCTGGAAACCCCGCACTACAAGATGGAACGGATCAAGCACGACGATCCGCGCCTGGACGACGCCCAAGCCAGCTACACCATGGCCGAGCAAGCCGATACCGACATCGGCTACAGCAAGCGCCAGAAGGAAGAAGAGCGTCCGCGCCAGGAAGCCGTGGTCAAGGGCATCACCCCCGACCAGCCGGCCCCGATCGTCGAACGCAAGGCACCGGAACCGGTGGCTGCCCCCGTGCCGCCGCCGACCCTGGCGCCGGAATCGGGTCTGCTGGGCAAGATCTTCGCCTTCTTCCGCAAGAAGCCGGTTGCTCCGGTGGAAGTGCCGGCCCCGGTCGAAGCCAAGGCGCCGGCCAAGCGCGAAGGTGATCGCAATGGCCGTGGCGGCGACCGCAATGGCCGCAACCGCAACCGTGGTGAACGCGGTGAGCGTGGCGATCGCGCCGAACGTGGCGAGCGCAATGCAGAGCAGCGTGCACCCCGCGGCCCGGCCGCCGTCGAACTGAAGACCGGCGATGCTGCGGAAGCCAAGCAGGCTCGCCCGCCTCGTGGTCCGCGCGAACCCAAGGAAGGTCGCGAACCGCGTGAAGGCCGTGAAGTGCGCGAGGGCCGTGAGCCGCGCGAAGCCCGCGAAGGCCAGGAACCGAAGGAAGCCCGCCGCAACGAGCCGCGTGAAGCCCGTGAGCCCCGCGAACCGCGCGAAGGCCGCGAGCCGCGCGAGGGTCGTGAAGGCCGTGAACCGCGCCAGCCGCGTGAACCGCGCGCCCCGCGTGGTGAACGCAAGGACCCCAAGGCCGAGGAAGGCCTGCCGCTGGAAGCCGCTCTGGCTGCCGCTGCAGCCACCGCAGGCGTAGCGGTTGCTGCAGGTGCCGTGGCCCTGTCCAATGACGAGCAAGCCGCCAAGGTGGAAGCTGCTCAAGTCGAAGGTTCCGAAGGCGCTGATGGCGTCGACGGTGCGGAAGCTGCCGAAGGCGGCACCGAGCCGCGTCGTCGTCGTCGCCGTGGTGGCCGCAACCGTCATCGTCGCGAACGTGATGAAAACGGTAACGTGATCGACAACGGCGAAGGTGAAGGATCGGAGCAATCCGAAGCCGCCGAAGGCGTCGACACCGTAGTCGTGGCCAGCGCCGCTGCTACCGGCGTGAACGTCGAGACCGTTGCTGCCGAGACTTCGGCGGCTCCGGTGGAAGTGGCCCAAGCCGCTGTGGCGCAAGCTTCGTTCGCCGCCTCCCCGGTCCCGGAACAAGCCCCGGCTGAAGCTGCCGTGCACGTGGAAAGCGGTGTGAACTCGGTGGAAGCCGTCGCCGCTGCCGCTGCCGAAGCGACCCAGGCCGTGTTCTCGAACCAGCCGGCCATCGAACCGGCGGCCCCGTCGATCGATGCCAGCTTCGCCCCGACCCCGGCCTTCGAGCCGGTGCAGGCCCCCGTTGCTGCTCCGGCCGCATCGGAAGCCCCGGTCGAGGTGGTGCACGCTGCGCCCGCAGCCCCGGCGGTGCCGCAACAGATCAGCCTGCTGGACGCCGTCGAAGCCAGCCCGGCACCGGTAGCCGTCGAACCGGCTCCGGTGGTGGCTGAAGCCGCACCGGCTTCCCCTGCTGCCCCTGCCCCTGCCCCCGCAGTCGCGGCCAGCACCGGCAACGCTGCCCGTTCGGAGTCGCTGGAGCAGATGCTGTCGCAAGCCGGCCTGACCCTGGCCACCACGGACCCGGTCAAGCTGCGCGCGGCCCAGGAAGCCGCTGCTGCCTTCGTCCCGGCACCGCACGTGCCGCGCGAGCGCAAGCCGCTGCCGCCGCAGTCGACCGAACCGCTGGTGCAGGTCGAAACCCGCCGTTAAGTAGGGTTCCGGCCACCCTGCCGCAGGGTGGTCCGGACGCTGTCAATATCGGCAATGAACAAGGGAGCTTCGGCTCCCTTTTTCATGTCTATCGGTTTCCAGATGAAGCCTTTGCCCTCACCGCCCATCGGCAAACGACCTCCTATTTGGTGACAGTTGCCCGCTCGCAGTCACGATACAGTCGCGGCAGCTTACGATGGCGCTGCAAGCCGGATGCCAGCAGGCCCGCACGGCGGGCGGCGGCAGGCGCGAGATGCAGTTGCGCGCATACACTATATGCATGATTGTGCATCTGCGCGGCGGCCTCAGGCGTGCTATCGTTACACACCTTTTATCGTCAGATCGTATGAACAAGCGCGTCATCCCCATCGTCGATGTCCGGCAAGCCCCGATCGCCACTGCGGCCGGCTTGCTGACGCCGGTTGCGGTCGAGCCGACCGGCTGGCTGGGCGACAGCCTGGGGCGTCCGCTGCACGACCTGCGCATTTCGGTGACTGACCGCTGCAATTTCCGCTGTGTCTATTGCATGCCCAAGGATGTCTTCGACAAGCAATACCAGTTCCTTCCGCACTCGGACCTGCTGACCTTCGAAGAGCTGACCCGCGTGGCAGCCCAGTTCGTGGCGCATGGCGTGCGCAAGATCCGCCTGACCGGCGGCGAGCCGCTGCTGCGCAAGAACATCGAGACCCTGATCGCCATGCTGGCCGTCCTGCGCACCCCGGAGGGCGAAGAAATCGACCTGACCCTCACCACCAACGGCACGCTGCTGAAGCAAAAGGCCCAGGTGCTCAAGGCGGCCGGGCTCAGGCGCGTGACGGTATCGCTGGATTCGCTGGATGACGAGAGCTTCCGCCGCATGAACGACGTCGATTTCCCGGTGGCGCGCGTGCTGGAAGGCATTGAAGCGGCGCACGCCGCCGGACTCGGTCCGATCAAGATCAACATGGTGGTCAAGAAGGGCGTCAACGACGACCAGATCCTGCCGATGGCGCGCTACTTCAAGGGCAGCCCGGCCATCCTGCGCTTCATCGAGTACATGGACGTGGGCTCTTCCAACGGCTGGCGCATGGACGAAGTGCTGCCCTCGCGCGAAGTGGTCCGCCGCATCGCTGACGAGATGCCATTGGAAGTGGCCGACCCCAACTACACCGGCGAGACCGCCGAGCGCTGGCGCTATGTGGATGGCAGCGGCGAGATCGGCGTGATCTCCAGCGTGACCCAGGCCTTCTGCCAGGACTGTTCACGCGCGCGCCTCTCCACCGAAGGCAAGGTCTACACCTGTCTGTTCGCCAGCGAAGGCCACGACCTGCGCAGCCTGGTGCGCAATGGCAGCAGCGATGCCGAGATTGCCGGTGCCATCGCCGCCCTCTGGGGCCAGCGCGGCGACCGTTATTCCGAGCTGCGCAGCGCCATGCAGGCGACTCCGGCGCGCAAGGTCGAGATGTCCTACATCGGCGGCTGATCCGGCACGCCTGCCCTGCTCCGTCCTCTTCCGTACCATGTCTTCCCCCGCCACCGCCGCCAGCCACATCACCGGCCTGGTACTTTCCGGTGGCCGTGGCACGCGCATGGGCGGCGTGGACAAGGGCCTGCAAGTCCTGCATGGCAAGCCGCTGGTGCAGCATGTGCTGGAACGCCTGGCACCGCAGGTCGGTACGCTGGCGATCAACGCCAACCGCTCCCAGCTGGAGTACGCCCGTTTCGGCTACCCGGTCTGGCATGACCTGCAGGGGGATTTCCCCGGCCCGCTGGCGGGTCTGCAATGCGGCCTGGCCCATTGCCACACCCCGCTGCTGGCCACCGCCCCGTGCGACTCGCCGCTGATCCCCTATGACCTGGTAGCGCACCTGTACGACGCCCTCACCGCCAGCGGCGCACAGGCCGCCATCGCGGTCACCGAGGGCGTGCACGGGTGCCAGCGGCATCCTGTATGCTCGCTGCTTCAGACCAGTACGCGCGCTTCGCTGGACGCCTTCCTGGCCACCGGCCAACGCAAGATGGACCGCTGGTTTGCCAGCCTTGATTGCGTCGAGGTGGATTTCCCCGACGAGCGCGCCTTCAGCAACATCAATACCGGGCTGGATTTGCAACAGCTCGAAGCAGAACAATGACCGAGACCCACACCGCCACACTCCACGACATCGTCAGCTGCATCAGCGGCTATGACCCCAACGCCATGACGGTGGCACGCGCGCAAGCCGTGATCCAGGAATTCATCACGCCCGTCGAGGCCGTGGAAAAGCTGGCCATCCGCAGCGCCCTTTCGCGCGTGCTGGCGCGCGACATCATCTCCCGCATCGACGTCCCGGCGCACGACAACTCGGCCATGGATGGCTATGCCCTGCGCGGCGAGGATGTGGCCGAGGGCCAGCAAGTGCGCCTGCAGATCATCGGCGCGGTACACGCAGGTGAACAATTCGCCGGCAGCGTCGGCCCCGGCCAGTGCGTGCGCATCATGACCGGCGCACCGATGCCCGACGGTTGCGACACCGTGATCCCGCAGGAACTGACCACCGACGCTGACGCGCAAGGCGTGACCCTGCCTGCCGGCCGCGTGCGTCCCGGCGACAATCGCCGCCTGCGTGGCGAAGACCTGGCCCTGGGCAGCGTGGCCCTGCCGCGCGGCCGCGTGCTGCGGCCCTCCGACATCGGCCTGCTGGCCTCGCTGGGCATCGCTGAAGTGCCGGTGCAGCGCCGTCTGCGCGTGGCCTTCTTCTCCACCGGCGACGAATTGCGTTCGGTCGGCGAGCCGCTCGATGCCGGCTGCGTCTATGACTCCAATCGTTACACACTGCACGGCATGCTCACGCGCCTCGGTTGCGAGGTGCTGGACATGGGCGTGGTGCCGGACGATCCGGCCGCCCTGGAAGCGGCTTTCCGCAGTGCTTGCGAAGAGGCCGATGCGGTCATCACCTCCGGTGGCGTCTCGGTCGGTGCGGCCGATTACACCAAGCAGATCATGGCCAGCCTGGGCGAGATGACGTTCTGGAAGATCGCCATGCGCCCCGGCCGCCCGCTGGCCTTCGGCCGCATCCGCTCGCGCGGACGGGAGGCTTATCTGTTCGGTTTGCCGGGCAACCCGGTGGCGGTACAGGTGAGTTTTTCCTTCTTCGTGCGCGATGCGCTGCTGCGCCTGGCCGGTGCCGAAGCCAATCCGCTGCCGCGCCTGCGGGTGAAGACGGCCACGGCCATTCGCAAGAAGGCCGGCCGCACCGAATACCAGCGCGGCATCCTGGCTCCGGACGAGAACGGTCACTGGCAAGTGCGGCTGACCGGCATGCAGGGTTCGGGCATCCTGCGCTCGATGTCGGATGCCAACTGCATCATCGAACTGGAACACGAACGCGGTGATGTAGCTGCCGGCGAAGAAGTGGCGGTAGTGCTGTTCGACGGCCTGGTGTGATGCTGGCTTTCAGGCGCAGATGAAGAAAAAGGGACGGCAAGCCGTCCCTTCTGTTTTCCAGCCGCTTGAGCCCCCACTGCAGGTGAAGGAAGAAGCCAATCAGACTCCCTCGGCATCCTCGCCCAAATCCAGCTCCCCGGTCCCCAGCAGCTTCTGCGCATTCTCCACCGGCAGTGCCTCCACCGACTTGAGCTTGCGTGTCATCTGGCGGGTGCGGGTCTCGGCCTGGTCGATGTTCTTGGCCGCGCGCTCCAGCGCCGTCTTGGTGGCGGCCAGCACTTCGCCGAACTTGCCGAACTCGGTCTTGACCGCGCCCAGCACCTGCCACACCTCCGACGAACGCTTTTCCAGTGCCAGCGTACGGAAGCCCATCTGCAGGCTGTTGAGCAGCGCCGACAAGGTCGACGGCCCCGCAATGGTGACCCGGCAGGTGCGCTGCAATTCATCCGACAAGCCGGGCCGGCGCATCACTTCCGCATACAGTCCTTCGGTGGGCAGGAAGAGGATGGCGAAGTCGGTCGTCAACGGTGGCGACAGGTATTTCTCCGCAATCGTCTTGGCCTCGCCGCGCACTGCCCGCTCCAGCTCGCGGCCGGCCGTGGCCACACCGTCGGCATCGGCGCGCTCGGCGGCATCGACCAGGCGTTCGTACTGCTCCTTGGGGAATTTGGCGTCGATGGGCATCCAGACCTGGCCCGCGTCTTCCTTCGCACCCGGCAGGCGGATGGCGAATTCCACCCGCTCGCCGCTGGCCGGGACGGTCTCCACGTTCTTGGCGTACTGGTCGGGGGTGAGCATCTGCTCCAGCAGGATTTCCAGCTGCACTTCGCCCCAGGTGCCGCGCGTCTTGACGTTGGTCAGCACGCGCTTCAAGTCGCCCACGCCGGTGGCCAGCTGCTGCATTTCGCCCAGGCCCTGGTGTACCTTGTCCAGGCGGTCCGAGACCAGCTTGAAGGATTCACCCAGTCTCTGCTCCAGCGTGGCATGCAGTTTTTCGTCCACGGTCTTGCGCATCTCTTCCAGCTTTTGCGCGTTGTCGTTCTGCAGGTCCTTGATCTTGGCTTCCAGCGTGGCGCGCACCTCGGCCATGCGTTGGGCGTTGGATTCAGTCAGCGCCGACAATTGCTGATTCAGCGTATCGCCGAAACGCTTGAGCGAAACCGCCTGTTCTTCGCGGTTCACCTGGGCCTGCAGCGTGATGGACTGGCGCATGCTTTCCAGTTGCTGCGTATTGCTTTCGTTGAGCTTGACCAGTTGCTGCGCAAAACCGTCGATCTGCTGGTTCTGCAAACCCGCCACGCTCGTCAGCTGCGTGGCCAGCGTCTGCTGCAGATGGGCAAAGTTCGCGCCCAGTTCCTGGCGCGTGTTCTGGGCACTGGCCTGCACCTGGCTGCGCAGCTCGCGCTCGATGCGCTCGCCGGTCTCCTGCTGGTGGCGTTGCAGGTCCTGCTTGACCTGCAGCAGCGCGTCTTCAATCACCAGCGCAGTGTCGTCCTCCTGCCGCTGGCTACCGCGCAGCAGGATCAGCACTTGCAGCACGACGCCGACCACGACCAGGCCGGTGAGGATCATTTCAAAAAGGGACATGGGACCAATCCAGTGCGTGTTACTCGGGCTTGTTGCGCATCCAGTCGGCGGTCTGGTAGAGCGCCGCCAGCAGGCGCTTCATCAGGTCTTCCGGCAGGCCGACGTCCTGCATGGCCCAGGTCATGCAGCGCAGCCACTGGTCGCGCTCGGAGATGCCGATGGGGAAAGGCAGATGGCGCGCCCGCAGGCGCGGATGGCCGAATTTTTCCATGTACAGGCTGGGACCGCCGGTCCAGCCGGAAAGGAACATGTAAGTCTTCTCGCGCGAACCGTCCAGCGAAGGCGGATGCAACGCACGGATGCCGGCGAACTCCGGCTCCAGGTCCATCAGGTCATAGAAACGGTCCACCATCTCGCGCAGCTTCTCTGCGCCGCCAATGAGTTCGAACGTGGTCGGTTGGTTGGGATCTTCGATTTGCATAAGACCGCCATGATACCGCAGCCGGACGGCCGCGTCGGGCCGCCCGGCTGTGATTGCCAGCGTTGTTTGACCTGTATCGGATCAGGCCTCGCGCAAGGTCTGCAGCGGCGGACGCCGCAGCACGTGGCGCAATCCGGCCCAGCCGCCCAAGGCCGAGCAAGCCGCGCCCAGCCCCATGCCGGCCACCCACACCAGCGGGCTGAAACTCCAGTCGAAATTGAAGACGTAATGCGCCAGCGCCCAGCCGATGCCGGCCGCGCCGCTGGCGGCCAGCAGCCCTGCCAGCGAACCCACCAGCAGCACCTCGATGCGCTGGGCGCGGGAGAGCTCCTGCCGGGTCGCACCGAGCGCACGCAACAGGCCAGCTTCCCGTACACGTTCATCCTGGGACCCTGCCAGTGCAGCGTACAGTACCAGTACACCTGAACACAAAGTGAACAGGAACAGGAACTCTACAGCTGCAATCACTTGACCGACCACTTCCTGAATCTGTGCCAGTACACTTCCTATGTCCACGACGGTCAGATTGGGGAAGTCGCGTGCCAGCGTGTTGCCCAAGGCCTCCTGTTGTGGCGTCAGGTGTACCGCCGTGATCCAGCTTTGCGGCGTATCGCGCATGAGCGTCGGGTTGAGGATGACGAAGAAATTCACCCGCAGTGATCCCCACTCCAGCTTGCGCAGGCTGGTTACGGGGGCTTCCACCAGTTGGCCGGCGATGTCGAATTGCAGCTTGTCGCCCAGCTTGATGCCCAGGGTCTGCGCCAGCCCGCGTTCCACCGAGGCTTCCGGGCGGCTGTCGTCGTACCAGCGGCCGCCCACGATGCCGTTGCCGGGCGGGATGTCGCGCATGGTCGAGAGATTGAATTCGCGGTCCACCAGGCGCTTGGCGCGGTCTTCCTGATAGTCCGACGGATTGACGGCGCGCCCGTTGATCTGCACCAGCCGCCCGCGAATCATCGGATACAGCGCCGCATCCTGCACCCCGCCCTGGCGCAGCGCCTGCTGCACGGCCTCACGCTGATCCGGCTGGATGTTGATGATGAAGCGGTTGGGCGCATCGGCCGGCGTGGCTTGCCGCCACGCACCGACCAGATCGCCACGGATCACGGTCAGCAGCAGCAGCGCCATCAGCCCCAGGCCCAGCGCCACCACCTGCATCACGGCCGCCGCCGGACGACGCTGCAAGCCGTCGATGGCGAAGCGCCAGCTCTGGCGATCCACCAGCCCGCGCAACGAACGCAGCGCACGCAGGCACAGCCAGGCCACCAGCGCGAAGAGACCGAAGCCGCCGAGGAAACCGGCAATGGTCAGCAGCCCCAGCTTGAGATCGCCCGCCTGCCACAGCAGCAAGCCGGAAAACACCAGCGTGCCCAGCACATAGGTCCCTACCGTCAGCGCCTGCGGTGCGCCCTGGTCGCGCCGGATCACGCGGTTGTGCGGCACGTTGCGCAATTGCAGGATGGGCGGCAAGGCAAACCCGACCAGCAGCAGCAGGCCGGTGGCCACGCCCTGCAGCGCCGGTGCCCAGCCCGGTGGCGGCAAGGCGGTCGGCAGGAAGTTGCCCAACCATTGCAGCAACGCGAAGTGGGCGGCAAAGCCGACCAGCATGCCGATGAAGCTGGCTGTGAGCCCGATGAGAATGAATTCGGTGAGATAGAGCGAGGTCACCTGCGCCTGCGTCATGCCGAAACAGCGCAGCATCGCGCAGGCATCCAGATGGCGCAGCATGAAGCGGCGCGCCGCCATGGCCACGGCGAGCGCCGCCAGCATGGCCGACAGCAGCCCGACCAGCGACAGGAATTGCTCGGCGCGGTCCAGCGTGGCGCGCATTTCCGGGCGGCCGTTTTCCAGCGATTCCAGACGCACGCCGCGCAGCTTGTCGGCGTCGATCTGGCGTTCGATCTGCTGCTGGTAACGCTGCACGGCCTCGGGCGGTCCGGCGATCAACAGGCGATAGGTCACGCGCGAACCGACCTGCACCAGGTGCGTGGCGGCCAGGTCGGCCTCATTGAGCATCACGCGCGGCGCGAAGTTGACGAAGGCGCTGCCGCGATCCGGTTCGATCGCGATGACGGCGGCGATCTTCAGCGCCAGATCACCCAGCCTGAGGGTATCGCCGACCTTCACGTCGAGCTGAGACAGAATCTGCGGATCCACCCAGATGGTCCCCGGCTGCGGAATCCCGTCGGCAGGCCGGTCGCGGCCATCGCTGCCCTGCAGCCGCAACTGGCCGCGCAAGGGATAGCCCGCCGTGACGGCCTTGATGGACGACAGCACCGAACGCGCCGCATCGCCCTCCCCGGCTTGCGCCATGCTGGGGAAGACCTGGGTCTGCGCCTGCTGCAAGCCTTGCGTGGCGGCCTGCTGCAGCCATTGCGGTGACAGTGGCTGATCGGCCGCCACCAGCAGATCGGCCCCCAGCAACTGGTGCGCATCGCGCGTCATGCCGGCGCGCATGCGGTCGACGAAGAAACCGACCGAGGACAGTGCCGCCACCGCCACGATCAAGGCGATCAGCAGGAAACGGAGTTCACCGGTGCGCCAGTCGCGCAAGGTCATGCGCAATGCTTGTTGAAACATGCAGGGCCAGTCGTAAAGAGAAAGGAGTCAGGGTTCAGGAAGAGACACGAAAGCTTCAGCGCAGCCACACCGCCACCACGCCCACCGCCAGCAGCACGCAGAAAGCGCCCAGCATGCGCAGGCGGCGGCGCATGGCATCCATGGTGGCGACCAGTTGCGCATTCTGCTCGGCCAGGGTGTTGATCAATTGACTGGCTTCGAGCTGCTCGGCTTCCAGCTGGACGATACGCTGGGCCAGCTGGCCGACGTCGCCGGTGACCGGCGCGGGCGGCGCGGCATCGACTGCGGTCTTGGCCTTGCGGGTGCGCGACCACAGGTCACGCGCGCCTTTGACGATGCCGGGGGTGGCCTGGACCACGTCGCCCCAGGGAATCAGTTTGATGGCGGACAGCCAGCTCAATCCCATCTGCGCTACTCCTGAAAAAGATTTGGATAAGGTAAATCAGATACGGCTTGTTGCAATTTCGTTGCAGAAACGGGCGAACCGGCCTGCTCTGTCTTCTTCTAAGACAGGCAAAATGTCATTTTATCCCGACAAGCTGCAAGCCTTCCCAAGGTCGCCAGAATGACCTTGCCCACCGGAGGCCATGCAGCCTCGTCCCCTGAGAAACCGGAGTCCAGTCCCATGAAAGCCCCCTTGTCCCTGCTGGCAGCCGCCCTGCTGCTGTGTGCCGGCAGCGCCTTCGCCGCCGATTGCACCAAGGCCGCCACCCAGGCCGAGATGAATGCCTGCGCTTCGCAGACCCTGACCCAGAACGATGCCGATCTCAACGCCACCTACATGGCCTATCGCGACAAGCTCAACAAGGCGCAACAGAACCAGTTGCGCGAGGTGCAGCTGGCCTGGCTGAAGTATCGCGACCTGTCCTGCCGCTTTGAGAGCTCGGCCAGCGCCGGCGGGTCTGCAGCTTCACTTGCGCTGCAAACCTGCCTGGCCGACAAGACCCGCCAGCGTGCGGACGAACTGAAGAATCTGGCAGGCTGCCAGGAAGGCGATCTCAACTGCGTGCGCTAGTCAGAACATTATCTTTCATGCTGTAATGCTCGCGTCTGAAGAATCAGACCGATCAGCCCCACGAATCCACCTTGCCTCAGGGAGTCTCTCATGAAAAAAATGCTCTTCGCCATGACCTCGTTCGCACTGGCCGCCCCGCTGCTGCTGGGTTCCCCCGCCATGGCGCAGAATGCGCAGCAGGACAAGATGAAGCAATGCAACGCCGACGCCGCCGGCAAGAAAGGCGATGAACGCAAGGCCTTCATGTCCTCCTGTCTGAAGAAGGAACAGCCCAAGCCGGCCACCCAGCAGGACAAGATGAAGCAATGTAACGCCGATGCCGCCGGCAAGAAGGGCGATGAGCGCAAAGCCTTCATGTCGTCCTGCCTGAAGAAGGACAAGTAAGTTTCCTTCACGTCCCCGCCAACCCGGCCGGGACGCCCAACAAAAAACCCGCAAGCTGCCTTGCGGGTTTTTTGTTGTCTGCGCGGTGCTGCAATCAGTGCTGCGTGCGCTTGAAGAAGAACAGCCCGGCGCCCACCAGCATCAGCACGCCACCGAAGAAACGGTTCTGCGCCTTGATCGCCTTCTGGCTGCGGAAGAAGCGTTGCAGGCGGCTGGCCGCAAAGGCGTAGCCGTGCATCACCACCAGGTCCACCGCCACCATGGTCACGGCCAGCACCAGCAGCTGCAGCCACAGCGGCCGTTCGTGATCGATGAATTGCGGCAGCACTGCCACCATGAAGACGATGCCCTTGGGGTTGGTGGCATTGGTGAGGAAGCCCGTCATGCAACGCTGCCACCAGTGCTGGCCACGCTGGGCGCGCGCCACGGCGTTGGCGTTGTCGAGGGCTTCGCCTTCCTGCTCCGACGGCACGCGGGCACGCCACTGCGAGAAGCCCAGGTAGATCAGGTACAGGGCACCGGCGATCTTGACCACATTGAAGGCAGTTTCAGAGGCCACCAGCAGCGAACCCACACCGGCTCCGGCGATGATGAGGACCACCACCAGCGCGATTTCCAGGCCGAGGATGGTGGCCGTGGTACGGCGCAGGCCGTAATTGAGGCCGTGGCTCATGGAGAGCACCGCGCCCGATCCGGGCGAGATGGCGATGACACAGGCGGCGAGGAAAAATGCAAACCAGGTTTGATAGGCCATGAGAAAACTCGATGAGGCAACAGGAAAGAAGAAACGGCAAGACCACCGGCAAGGCACGCAGTGCAGCGGAGAAGCCGGGAAACAGCGCTGCAACAAGGCTGCACCAACGTGTTGACCATTATAAGCAAAGCAGCAACGAATGCTTACAAATACACGATGAATTGAAACACTTTCACGTCGTCTTTCACGTCGGCGGCTCGTTATAGGAAGCAAGGCGACACGACATGATGAAGCGATTACGCAAAATCAAGCGCCGAGCGTAACAACCACTTTCTAAAGGAAATTGCCATGAAAACCAAATCCGTCATCGTCGCTTCCCTGCTGACCGCACTGGCCCTGCCGGTATTCGCACAGACCGGCAGCGCTGCGCCGGCCGCGCCAGCAGCAGCCACGGCCAAGGCGGAAGCCGGCAAGACCGACACCGCGCCCAAGGCCAAGACCACGCATCACGCCAAGCACAAGAAGTCCGAAAAGTCGGAAAAGGCGGAAAAGGCAGAGAAGAAGGCTGACGCCAAGAGCGAAGCCAAGGCCGACACCAAGGCCGTTACCGATACAGCGACCAAGACCAAGTAAGACCGTACCGGGCCAGTCCCGGTACAGATAGCAGATACATGGCAGTAACGTAGCAGACACGCAGCACACACCGTACGCACCGTACTACTGACGCAAACAGACACTTGTCTCTGAAAGGACATCACCATGAATACCAAGACCATCATCGTTGCCTCCCTGCTGTCGGCCCTGACCCTGCCGGTGTTCGCCCAGACCGGTGCAGCCGCCGCTCCTGCCGCCCCGGCTGCCACCACCGCCGCCCCGGCCAAGGCGGAAGCCGGCAAGACCGAGACCGCACCGAAGGCCAAGGCCACGCATCACGCCAAGCACAAGAAGTCCGAAAAATCGGAGAAGAAGGCCGATACCAAGACTGAAGCCAAGGCTGAAAAGAAGGATGCCGGCACTGCGGACACCAAGACGGCCGCCACCGACACCGCTGCCAAGACCAAGTAATCCAGGCAAGACCGTACCGGGCCAGCGCCCGGTACACGTAGCAAACACATAGCAGACACACAGCACACACCGTGCATACAGTACTACTGACACTGACCAGACACTAGTCGTTGAAAGGACATCACCATGAAGACCAAGACCATCATCGTTGCTTCCCTGCTGTCGGCCCTGACCCTGCCGGTGTTCGCCCAGACCGGCGCCGCTGCCGCCCCGGCTGCTCCGGCCAAGGCGGAAGCCGCCAAGACCGAGACCGCGCCGAAGGCCAAGGCGGAACATCACGCCAAGCACAAGAAGTCGGAAAAGAAGGCGGAAGGCAAGACCGAGAAGAAGGCCGCGGCCGGCACGGAAGCCAAGCCGGCCGCTGACGCCGCCGCCAAGTAAGGCGTCCGTAAGGAGCAGCACCCCGGGCATCGGATCCGTCTGAGGCCCGGACATGTCAGGGATGACAGGGATATCGCCCCCGCACCGTCAGGTTCGGGGGCGATATTTTTTATATCATTTAAATGGTTTGCTTCGCTTCAGCGGTCTGCTCACGCCGACACGCCCGATGCAGATCAATCCTGCTGCCACCGCAGGGCAATGCGTTCCCCCGTCGCCGCAAAATGCGCACAGTCCATGCCCACGCCCGCCGCGAACAGCAGATCCTCACCCGTCCACACCAGCGGAAGATAAGGCCGTTCCCACGCAGGGACATCGGCGCTCTGATACTGCTGCTTGAGGCTGCGCGCCGGACGATTCTGCGCCAGCTTGATGCGTTCTCCCCCGCTGCGTCCACACACCAGCAGCGATTGCGCACGCAGCCACGCGGCATCGAAGCCGGGCCGCGCATCGCCAGCGGGAATGGGCTCGAACTGCAGAGTGCCGTGGAAGACCGGCACGTGGACCTGCGCCTGCCCGCTCCAGCGCAGCGACAGTGACACGCCCTCATCGGGCAGGCTGCGGCGCGGCGCCAGGAAGACGCGCTCGCGGTAACGATGGACTTCGCCGTCAGGATGGGAGACACACAGCTGCGCTTCCACATCGGCCTCCAGCAATTGGGTGCGCATCTCCTGCATCCACGCCGATGACGGCATGCGCATGCCGCGCTGTCCGAACCAGTGACGCATCAGGTTCAGGAAGCGTTGCTCGCTCAGGGCACGCAGCGCGGGCATGCGCAGATGATCGCCTTCACGGCATTGCGCCAGATCCTGTTCGGCCACTTCGCGCAGCAGTTCCTGCGCGCCCTGTGCATGCCCGGCCGCACGCGCCAGGCGCTGCTGGTAGCCGGGGAAGACCTGGCCCAATGCCGGCATCACCTGATGGCGCAAAGCGTTGCGCGTGTAGCGCGGATCGCTGTTGGATTCGTCCTCGATCCAGGCGAGCGACCAGGCGCGTGCGCCCTCTTCCAGCTGCGCACGCGGAATGGCCAGGAAAGGCCGTGCGATCAGCGTGTCCGCATCGCCCAGCAAACCAGGCGCGGCATTGCATTGATCCATGCCGGACAGGCCCGCCAGCCCGCTGCCGCGCAGCAGTTGCAGCAGCACCGTTTCGGCCTGGTCATCGAGATGATGGGCCGTCAGCAGCAGGCGCGCACCATGGGCGCGGCACAGCCGTCCCAGTGCGGCATAACGCGCCAGCCGTGCCGCTTCTTCCACACCGCTGTCGGCCACCCGTTCCAGTTGCACGCGCTCGTGCGCGCAGGTGATGCCGCGCTGCGCGCTTACCTGCTCGGCATGCGCCAGCCAGGCATCCGCATTGGGCGAGAGTCCATGATGCACATGCAGGGCCACCACGCGCCCGCCGCTTTCACGCTGCCACTGCGCGGCTGCCTCCAGCAGCACCGTGGAATCGAGCCCACCGCTGAAGGCCACAGCCAGCGTGTCCTGCGCGGGTTCGAAACCGGTCGCGGCCAGCGTGGCGTGCAATGCCTGCAGCAGCTTGCCGGTGATCTTGCCGGAGGAAGGAGAAGAAGAGGAATGATCGGACATGAGAAACCGGCACCTGAAAAGACAAACGCCAGCGAAGCAATCGCTGGCGTCCGGGAAGAAGAAAATGCGAACCGAAAGTTATTCGGCCGAATTCAATTCCTTGAACTTGCCATAAGCCATCAGTTTTTCGTGACGCGCAGCCAGCAGGTCCTTGGTCTTCATGCCCTGGAACTGGCGCAGCGAATCCGACAGTGCGCGCTTGAGCAAACCGGCCATCTGCTTGGGATCACGATGGGCGCCACCCAGCGGTTCGTTGACGATCTTGTCGATCAGGCCGATGGCCTTGAGGCGATGGGCGGTCAGGCCCAGCGCTTCAGCCGCATCCGCGGCGCGGTCGGCGGTCTTCCACAGGATGGAAGCGCAGCCTTCCGGCGAGATCACCGAGTAGGTCGCATATTGCAGCATCAGCACCGAATCGCCCACGGCGATGGCCAGCGCGCCGCCGGAACCGCCTTCACCGATGATGGTGGCGATCAGCGGCACCTTCAGTTCGGCCATCACGTACAGGTTGTGGCCGATAGCTTCGGACTGGCCGCGCTCTTCGGCATCGATGCCGGGGAATGCGCCCGGGGTATCGACAAAGGTAAAGATAGGCAAACCAAACTTCTCGGCCACCTTCATCAGGCGCATCGCCTTGCGATAGCCTTCCGGCTTGGGCATGCCGAAGTTGCGCATGGCGCGTTCCTTGGTGTCGCGCCCCTTCTGGTGGCCGATCACCATGCAAGCCTGGCCATTGAAACGGGCCAGGCCGCCGACGATGGACTGGTCGTCCGCAAAGGTGCGGTCGCCGTGCAGTTCGTGGAAATCGGTGAAGATCTCGCGCACGTAGTCCATGGTGTAGGGACGCTGCGGATGGCGCGCAATCTGCGAGACCTGCCAAGGCGTGAGCTTGGCGTAGATGTCCTTGGTCAGCTGCTGGCTCTTCTTGACCAGGCGCTCGATCTCTTCGGAGATGTCGACGGCCGAGTCATCCTGTACAAAACGCAACTCTTCAATCTTGGCATCCAGCTCGGCGATGGCCTGCTCGAAGCCCAGAAAAGTCGTTGTCGATTTACTCATTGTGTTCCTTTTTCAACAAGTCCGATGATGTGGCGAGAATCGCTGACAATGCCGGCCCGGTGCGGGTTGCGGCGCGATGATCCCCGGTTGCATCGGTTTGCCTTCAAATCTTGGGAGGTGCGGAGTATACACCAGCACGGCCCCGGCGCAGCAGCGCCGGGCGCACCCTCTTCCTCTTGGATCAATAATCGGACGGCAGCGGATCCAGGCTGCGCCACAGGTACCAGGTCGCCACGGTGCGCCACGGTTCCCAGTTCGCGGCGACTTCCCGCGCATCACTGCGCGAGACGGGCTCGCCCGAGAAATAGCTGATGCTGATGCCCTTGAGCAATCCCAGGTCATCCAGCGGCAGCACGTTCGGGCGCAGCAGATTAAATATCAAAAACATCTCGGCTGTCCAGCGGCCAATCCCGCGGATCTGGATCATCTCGGCAATGACGGCTTCGTCTTCCATCTCCGCCCATTTATCGGGATGTACCGTCTTGGCCTTGAAGTGGGCAGCCAGATCGAGGATGTATTCGGCCTTGCGCTTGGACAGGCCGCACGCCGCCAGCCCTTCCGGACCGGTGCGCATCACCTGGCCCGGCGTGCAGCGCGGACAGGCTTCCAGAAAGCGCTGCCAGACCGCATTGGCGGCCTTGGTCGAGATTTGCTGGCCGATCACCGAACGCGCCAGCGTGGTGAAGGCGTCGCCGCGCACGGTCAGTTGCAGATCCCCGAACTGCGGGATGATCTTGCGCATGATGCGGTCGCGCTTCATCAGCTCGGCCTTGGCCTCTTCCCAGTAGGCCGGCACGATCAGGCTGGGATCGGCCTCGCTGGCTTTTCGGTTGGTATTCAAATCAAGCTCTCCGCCACTCGGTCAGGCCGCCCGGTTTGTCTTCCAGAATGATGCCGGCCGCGGTCAGCTCGGCACGGACCCGGTCGGCTTCGGCGAAGTTCTTGCCTGCCTTGGCCGCCTTGCGTGCTTCAATCAGGGCTTCGATCTCGGCTTCGCCCAGACCGTCTGCTGCTGCCACGCCGCCCTTGAGGTACTCCGCCGGCTCGCGCTGCAGCAGGCCGAGGATGCCGGCCAGCGCCTTCAACTGGCGCGCCTGCGCCGGCGAACGGTCACGGTTGACCTCATTGGCCAGTTCGAACAGCACCGAGATCGCGACCGGCGTGTTGAAGTCGTCGTTCAGAGCCTCTGTGAACCTTTGTGCATGCGCTTCATCGGCCGCCAGAGCGCCGGCTTCCGGCGGCACATCCTTCAAGGCCGTGTACAGGCGGGTGAGCGCCTGGCGGGCATCGTCCAGATGGGCATCCGAGTAGTTCAGCGGGCTGCGGTAGTGGGCGCGCAAGATGAAGAAACGCAATACTTCCGGGTCGTACTTCTTGAGCACGTCGCGAATCGTAAAGAAGTTGCCCAGGGACTTGGACATCTTCTCGTTGTCGATGCGCACGAAACCGTTGTGCATCCAGTAATTCACGAAGGTGTGCTGGTGCGCGCCTTCGGACTGGGCGATTTCATTTTCATGGTGCGGGAACTGAAGATCCTGGCCACCGCCGTGGATGTCGAAATGGTCGCCCAGCAGGTCACTGGACATGGCCGAGCACTCGATGTGCCAGCCCGGACGGCCACAGCCCCAGGGCGAGTCCCACTTGGCTTCGTCCGGCTCGCTGGGCTTGGCCGCCTTCCAGAGCACGAAGTCCAGCGGATCGCGCTTGCCGGTGTTCACATCTACCCGCTCGCCGGCGCGCAGGTCGTCCAGCGACTTGCCGGAGAGCTTGCCGTAGCCGGGGAAATCGCGCACGGAGTAATTGACGTCGCCATCGCTGGCCTTGTAGGCCAAGCCGTTCTTTTCCAGCTTGCCGATCAGGTCCAGCATCTTGGGCACGTACTTGGTCGCACGCGGTTCATGGTCGGGACGCTGCACGCCCAGGGCGGCGGCATCCTCGTTCATGGCATCGATGAAGCGATTGGTCAGCTGGGCGATGGTCTCGCCGTTCTCGGCGGCACGATGGATGATCTTGTCGTCGATGTCGGTGATGTTGCGCACATAGGTCACGGCATAGCCGGAGGCACGCAGCCAGCGCTGCACCATGTCGAACACCACCAGCACGCGCGCATGGCCGATATGGCAGTAGTCATACACGGTCATGCCGCACACGTACAAGCGCACCTTGCCGGGTTCGATCGGGGTAAAGGTCTGCTTGTCACGCGCCAGCGTGTTGTAAATCTTGAGCTCGCTCATGGGATGGGAATTCTGGGGTTGGCGTAGCCGCTGTGGGCGACGGGTTCATGCACTACCTGGGGCCGGCACCGTGATGAAGCATGGCGCTGGCAGGCCCCTGCCTGGGTTTCATTGTTCTAGCAGCAGTTGCAACATGAACGGGTCACGGTAGCCAAACCTCTTTTTGTCTTACTTGTTTGATATAAAATGCCAGCTTTCTTCGAATTTCTTCGAGTATAGCATCGATAAAACCATGGCCCCAGAATCACAAGAACAGACATCCATTCATGGTTTGCGCGGTTTGATCAGCAAGACTGCCCACAAGACGGCAGTGTTGTCCAGCCTGGTGGCTGCCCTGTTCGGGGTACCCGCCACGCTTGCGCATGCCAGTGAAATGTCTGACATCAACAAGCTGATGCGGGCCGGACAGTATGCCGATGCACTGACCAAGACCGATGCCGTGCTGGCGAAACACCCGCGCGATGCGCAACTGCGTTTCACGAAGGGGCTGATCTTAGCAGAACAAAACCGTTCTGCCGAGGCCATCGCGGTGTTCAGCAAGCTGACCGAAGACTTCCCCGACCTGCCCGAGCCGTACAACAACCTGGCCGTGCTGTATGCAGCCGACGGCCAGTACGACAAGGCGCGCGCGGCGCTGGACATGGCCATGCGCACCAATCCGACCTATGCCACGGCACTGGAAAACCTGGGCGACGTCTATGCCAAGCAGGCCAGCCAGGCTTATGACAAGGCGCTGCAGATCGATCCGGGTGCCAACGTGCCGCAGCCCAAGCTGACCTTGCTGCGCTCGCTCAACGGCAACACCACCGGTGGCACGGTGCCGCGCCTGGCGTCGGCCGCAGCGGCCCAGCGCGACGCCAAGGCCAAGGCCGAAGCGGCAGCGGCCGAACAGCAGGAACGCAATCGTGCCCTGGCGGCCGAGAAACTGGCGCAGCAGGCAGCCGCCGACAAGGCCGAAGCGGAAAAGACAGCCATCTCCAAGGCCACCAGCGAGAAGGAAAAAGCCGCAGCCGACAAGGCGACCGCCGAGAAAGCCGCTGCCGACAAGGCCGCCGCAGACAAGGCTGCCGCCGAGAAGGCAGCAGCAGACCGGGCCGCCGCCGACCGCGCCAAGGCCGAGAAGGCACGCGCCGAGCAACTGGCCGCCGAACAGGCGCGCGCCCAGAAGGCCGCCGCCGACAAGGCTGCCGCCGAGCAGAAGCAGAAGGAACTGCAGGCACAGAAGGACAAGGAACAAGCCGACAAACTGGCCCGCGAACAAGCCGCCCGCGCCGAGAAGGACAAGGCCGCCCAGGCTGCCGCCGAGAAGGCACAAGCCGACAAGCTGGCTGCCGCCGAGAAGGCCAAGGCGGAGAAACTGGCCGCGGCCGAAAAGGCCAAGGCCGAGAAACTGGCCGCTGCCGAGAAGGCCAAGGCCGACAAGGCCCGTGCCGACAAGGAAAAGGCCAAGGCCGAGGCCAGCGCCGAACAGGACAAGGCGGTCGTGCTGGCAGCATTGAATGGCTGGGCCAAGGCCTGGAGCGACAAGGACGTGCGCAGCTACCTGGGCCATTACGCCAGCGACTTCGATACGCCCCGTGGCGCCTCCCGCAAGGAATGGGCCGAAGAGCGCCGCGCCCGCATCGAGGACAAGGGCCGCATCAGTGTCAAGGTCAGCAATGCCACGGTGAGCATCAATGGCAACATCGCGACCGTGCGCTATCGCCAGATATATAATTCGGATCGGCTGACGGTGGACAGCCGCAAGACCCTGATCTTCGTCAAACAGGGCAATCGATGGCTGATCAAACAGGAACGATCGGGAGGGTAATTGGTGGCTAGCGCTTTGCAAGGGCGTCCCGCGCGCATGCTGGGACGCCTGCTGATGTTGTGCCTGGCGGGTCTGCCTGCGATGGGCAGCGAGGCATCCTCTTCTTCCATTCCGCCGCAAGGCAATACGGCCGGCGCACCCGCTGCCAAGCCGGATCCGGAAGCTCTGCTCATTGATATCTACAAGGACCTCGGTGCCAACCGCCTGCGCGAAGCCCAGGCCAAGGCCGACGCCCTGGTGGCGGCCTATCCGACCTTCCGCCTGGGCCATCTGGTGCGCGGCGACCTGCTGCTGATGCATGCCCGCCCGGTGCGCAACTTCGGCGCGATGGCCGATGGACCCGGCGACAAGCTCAAGGAATTGCGCGACGAAGCCATGGTGCGCATCCGTTCCCTGCAGGAAAAACCGGATCCCAAGCTGATCCCCAAGGCCGTGCTGCAAGTCGGCGAGGACCAGAAGAACGTGCTGGTGGTCGATACCACGCGCTCGCGCCTGTACGTCTACGAGAACCAGGGCGGCGAGCTGAAATACATGACCGACTACTACGTCTCGCAAGGCCGCTTCGGTGCCAACAAGACCAAGTCGGGCGACCAGCGCACGCCCATCGGCGTGTATTACGTCAACAACCGTATCCCCGGCCCCAAGCTGCCTGATTTCTATGGCACCGGCGCACTGCCGCTGTCCTATCCCAATGAGTGGGACAAGCGCAATGGCCGCAGCGGCTACGGTATCTGGCTGCACGGCACGCCCTCGGACAACTTCAGCCGCCCGCCCCTGTCCTCGGATGGCTGCGTGGTGCTGGCCAATCCGGACCTGCAGAGCCTGTATTCCACCGCCGAAGTCGGCAAGACCGTGGTGGTGATCAGCCAGCACGTGCAGTTCGTCGACAAGAGCGAGTGGGCCAAACAGCGCGACGCCGCCTCGGCCATGCTGGAGCAATGGGGCCAGTCGCTGGAGAATGCGGATGCCGACAAGGTGCTGGCGTATTACTCTCCCGAATTCCGCTCGGCCCAGGGCGAGAACCTGGCCACCTGGTTCGGCCGCCAGCAGAAGAGCCTGAACGGCGCGCGCTATACCAGTGTCAAACTGCGCGATGTCAGCCTGTTCCGCTATCCCGGCACACCGGAAGACATGATCGTCAGCACTTTCACCCAGGAAAGTGCTGTCGGCAAAAGCAAGAACGCGATCCGCAAGCGCCAGTACTGGGTGCGTGAAGGATCGCAATGGAAAATCATTTACGAAGGCAACGCATGATCCTCTCCCGTCGTCATCTGCTGCGCATGGCTGCAGCACTCTCTCTGTCGGCCACGCTGGCCGCCCCTGCCCTGGCGGCCGACGCCCCGCGCGTACTGCTCAAGACCAGCATGGGCAACATCACCCTGGAACTGAATCCTGAAAAGGCTCCGGTCTCGGTCGACAATTTCCTGAAATACGTCAAGAAGGGCCAGTACAACGGCACCGTCTTCCACCGCGTCATCAACGGCTTCATGATCCAGGGCGGCGGCTACGACCAGAACATGCGCGAGAAGACCACCGACGCGCCCATCAAGAACGAGGCCAATAACGGTTTGAAGAACGAGGTTTATACTGTGGCGATGGCGCGCACGTCGGCACCGCATTCGGCAACGGCCCAGTTCTTCATCAACGTGGCGGACAACCGCTTCCTGAACTACCCCGGCCAGGACGGCTGGGGCTACGCCGTCTTCGGCAAGGTCATCGCTGGCACCGACGTGGTCGACAAGATCAAGCAAGTGCGCACCGGTGCCGGCGACGTGCCGGCCACGCCGGTGGTGATCGAATCGGCCACCCTGGTCAAGTAAGGCCGGCCTGCCGTCACGCAGCCAAGGCGGGCCCAAGTCGCCCGCCGGTTTTTTTTCATTCTCCCTCAAGCAAAGGATTCATCATGGCAGTTCTGCTCACCACCAACCACGGCACGATCAAGATCGAACTGGATGCCGAGAAGGCCCCCAAGACCGTTGAGAACTTCCTGGCCTACGTCAACGCCGGCCATTACAACGGCACCATCTTCCACCGCGTCATCGACGGTTTCATGATTCAGGGCGGCGGCTTCGAACCGGGCATGAAGCAGAAGGAAACCCGCGAGCCGATCGAGAACGAAGCCAAGAACGGCCTCAAGAACGAGCCCTACACCCTGGCCATGGCCCGCACCGCCGCGCCGCACTCGGCCTCGGCGCAGTTCTTCATCAACGTCAAGAACAACAGCTTCCTGGACTACCCGGGCCAGGACGGCTGGGGCTACTGCGTCTTCGGCAAGGTCGTCGAAGGCACTGAAGTGGTCGACAAGATCAAGGGCGTCAAGACCACCCGCGCCGGCATGTTCGCCGACGTGCCTGCAGAAGATGTGGTGATCGAGAAGGCAGAAGTGGTCTGAGCCTGACCCGGACCACTGACTTCACCGACCATGACTGATTTCCAGTTCATGCAGAAAGCGCAACCGACGGTTGCGCTTTTTGTTTCCGACCTCCATTTGCAAGCCGCCCTGCCCCGCACCACCGAGGCTTTTCTGTCCTTCCTGCAGCGCCATGCAGTACAGACGCAGCAACTGTACTTGCTGGGTGACGTGTTCGAGTACTGGGCCGGTGACGACGACCGTACTGCTCCCTACAACCAACTGATTGCTGACGCACTGCGAACTGTACAGGCGCAAGGCGTGCAACTGTACTGGATGGCTGGCAACCGCGATTTCCTGGTCGGACAGGCATTTGCCGATGCCGCCGGGCTGACGCTGCTGGAGGACCCGCACGTCATCACCGCCGCCGGCCGCACGCTGGCGCTGGCCCATGGCGATGCGCAATGCACCGATGACCAGGCCTACATGGCGTTCCGCGCCCAGGTGCGGCAACCGGCTTACCAGCAGCAGTTCCTGTCCATGCCGCTGGCGCAGCGCAAGGCCATCATCGAAGGCATCCGCAAGAACAGCCAGGACGCCAACCAGAGCAAGGACATGGCGATCATGGACGTCAATGCCGGTGCCATCGATGCGCTCTTCGCGCAGACCGGCACCGATGTCCTGATCCACGGCCATACGCACCGCCCTGCCCTGCATCGCCTGGACGGCGGCAAGCTGCGCTATGTACTGCCAGATTGGGAATACGACGTGGAAACGCCGCGTGGCGGCTGGATCAGCCTGACGGCTGACGGTGCGCTGCACCGGCATGATGTGAATGGCGACGAGATCGCCTGATCTCGCCGTACATGCTTCATCGCTGCGGCAGATGCCGTGGCGAGCTACGCAGCCGGTCTGAACCCGGCTGCGCCCCTGCTCCTCAATCGACCAGCCGGTTCAGTTGCGCGGCGTCGAATTGTCCGGCCTCTTCAAGGCGTCGACACCCTATCCCCGCACCCTGCAAGGCGGCCAGCACGGCTTCCAGTTGCTGCTCCTGCGCGGCCACCTGGTTGATGAGTCCGTGCAGCGCCTTGGACAGCGGATCATCGCCATTGGGCATCACGCCATAGGCCGCAAACAGGCGTGCTGCCGCCTGATCACGCGCGGCTGGCGCGACATTGCGCTCGACGATGCGCGCCGGGTTGCCCACGGCGGTGGCGCCGGGCGGCACTTCCTTGGTGACCACCGCATTGGAACCGACCTTGGCCCCGTCCCCGACCGTAAAACCGCCCAGCACCTTGGCCCCGGCACCGATGATGACGCCGCGCCCCAGTGTCGGATGGCGCTTGGCTCCCTTGGCCAGCGAAGTGCCGCCCAGGGTCACGCCCTGGTAGATGGTGGAATCGTCACCGACGATGGCGGTCTCGCCAATCACCACCCCCATGCCGTGATCGATGAAGACACGGCGGCCGATGGTGGCACCGGGATGGATCTCGATGCCAGTGAGGGTGCGGCCGAGCTGCGAGATGAAGCGTCCCAGCCACTTCATCTCGGCCTTCCAGCAAGCCTGGGCCCAGCGATGCAGGATCACCGCATGCAGGCCCGGATAACAGGTCAGCACCTCCCAGCTGTTGCGCGCGGCGGGGTCGCGCTCACGGATGCTGGCGATGTCTTCTCTGAGTCGGCTGAACATGGTGTGTTTCCTGAAACGTTGAATGAAAACTGCTACTGAAGTGAAATTGAAGTGATCCAACAATGGAACGGCAAAAAAAAATCGCCGGACGCGAAGTCCGGCGATGATGTCATGCGGGATGACCGGACTTACTTGGGCAAGCGCTGGCGTCGCGCCTCGTACAGACAGACGCCGGAAGCCACGGAGACGTTGAGACTCTCGACCGATCCGAACATGGGGATGTTGACCAGCACGTCGCAGGTCTCGCGGGTGAGGCGGCGCATGCCTTCGCCTTCGGAGCCCATCACCAGTGCCGTGGGACCGCTGAAGTCACCTTCGTAGAGGCCCTTCTCGGCATCATCGGAGGTGCCGATGATCCACACGCCGCGTTCCTTCAGGTCGCGCATGGTGCGGGCCAGGTTGGTGACGGTGATGTAGGGCACGGTATCGGACGCACCGCTGGAGACCTTCATGGCCGTGGCATTCAAGCCCACGGCGCGATCCTTGGGGGCGATCACGGCATGCGCGCCGGCACCGTCGGCCACGCGCAGGCAGGCGCCCAGGTTGTGCGGATCGGTGATGCCGTCGAGGATCAACAGCAGCGGCGGACCGACCACGGCATCCAGCAGTTCATCGAGGGTGCGCGCCAGCGACAGCGCGGCGGCCTTGGCCACCACGCCCTGGTGACGGCGCGTGCCGACCATGGCCCCGAGGCGCTGGTCGTCGGCCTGGATGATGCGCACATTGGCTTCCTTGGCGGCATGCAGCAAATCCAGCATGCGGCGGTCGCGGCGCTCGGCATCCACGTAAATCTCTTCCACCGAGGAAGCCTCGTGGCGGATGCGGGAGGTCACGGCATGGAAGCCGAAAATCATTTTGCTCTTCATAGATCCTGCTTGTGTCTTTCGTCTTGCTCGGGGCAACTGCCCCGCGTTCCATCAAACCCGGCCTGCGCATCGCGCAGGTCCGGGGACATGCTCATCGCTTCTTCTTGCCCTTGGTGTAGCCCTTGGATGCAGCGCGCTTGCGGTCAGCTTCGCCGGGGCGTGCCGTGGCGGTGCGCGCGGCACCGGCCTTGGCCTTGGCGCCACCCTTGGGCTTGCTGCCCGCTGCAGCGGCAGCTGGCTTGGCCGCCCCCCTCTTGCCACGGGCTGCCGGCTGAGCTTCATCGGCACTCTGCCTGCCGCCACCGGACTTGCCGCGCGCGGCGTTTTCAGCGCGCTTGGCTTCGTTCTTGATGAGGGTACGGATGCCCGGCTCGTTGACCAGTGCCAGGTCGATCTTGCGTGCATCCAGGTCCACGCGGCTGACCTGCACGGTGACGCGGTCGGTCAGCTGGTAGCGGATGCCGGTACGTTCGCCGCGCAGTTCGTGGCGCGCTTCGTCGTACTGGAAGTAATCCGCACCCAGTTCGGTGACGTGCACCAAACCTTCGATGTAGAGCGCATCCAGTTGGACGAAGATGCCGAAGGTGGCCACGCCGGCGATGGTGCCGGTGAATTCCTCGCCCAGCTTGTCGCGGATGAAGTAGCACTTGAGCCAGGCTTCCACATCGCGCGAAGCCTCATCGGCACGGCGCTCATTGGCCGAACAGTGCAGGCCCAGCGCTTCCCAGATCGCCAGTGCGCTCTCGCCGCGCGGCTTCTTGCCGGCCGCCTTGTCGGTGGCACGCTGCAGTGCCTGCGCCTTGCGGGCGGCGGGCGAGATCGAGGTGTTCAGCGCAGTGCTGTCGATACCCTTGGGCTCGTAACGCTTGCCTTGCAGCACGGCCTTGATGGCACGGTGCGTCAGCAGGTCGGGATAGCGGCGGATCGGGCTGGTGAAGTGCGCATAGGATTCATAGGACAGGCCGAAGTGACCGATGTTGTCCGGGCTGTAGACCGCCTGCTGCATCGAGCGCAGCAGCATGGTCTGGATCAGCACCGCATCGGGACGTGCCTTGACCTTGGGCATGAGCTCGGCGTAATCGGAGGCGCTGGGGGTGTCGCCACCACCCAGGGTCAGGCCGATCTGCTTGAGGAAGGTGCGCAGCTGCGTCAGCTTTTCCTTGGTCGGACCGGCGTGGATGCGGTACAGCGCCGGGTGATCGTGGCGCTTCAGCAGGTCGGCCGCGCAGACGTTGGCGGCCAGCATGCATTCCTCGATCAGGCGGTGCGCGTCGTTGCGGGTGCGCGGCAGGATCTTCTCGATCTTGCCGGCAGCGTTGCAGACGATGTAGGTCTCGGTGGTCTCGAAGTCGATCGCACCGCGCGCCTGGCGTGCCGTCAGCAGCGCCTGGAAGACTTCGTACAGATGCGTCAGGTGCGGCACCAGGCCGATGCGGCGCGCTGCTTCCGGGCCCTTGGTATTGGCCAGGATCGAGGCCACTTCGGTATAGGTCAGGCGAGCTGCGGAGTGGATCACGGCCGGATAGAACTGGTAGGCCTTGATCTCGCCCTTGGCGGTGATGACGGCATCGCACACCAGGGTCAGGCGGTCCACGTCCGGGTTCAGCGAGCACAGGCCGTTGGAGAGCTTTTCCGGCAGCATCGGGATCACCCGGCGCGGGAAATACACCGAGGTGCTGCGCTCCAGCGCGTCCACGTCCAAGGCGTCGTTGGGCTTGACGTAGTGGCTCACGTCGGCAATGGCGACGATCAGGCGATAGCCCTTGGTGCGGCCGATCTTGACCGGTTCGCAGTAGACCGCGTCATCGAAGTCGCGCGCGTCTTCACCATCGATGGTGACCAGCGGCACGTCACGCAGGTCGACGCGGTCCTTGAGGTCGGCCGCCTTGACTTCGCTGGGCAGCTTGGAAGCCAGCTTCTTGGCGGCTTCCGAGAATTCGTGCGGCACGCCGTACTTGCGCACGGCGATTTCGATTTCCATGCCGGGGTCGTCGATATCGCCCAGGATCTCGACGATCTTGCCCACGGGTTGCGTGTAGCGGGAAGGATGTTCGGTCAGCTCCACGCTGACCACCTGCCCTGCCTTGGCCTTGCCCGGGGGGCCGGCCAGCAGCACGTCGTGGCCGATGCGCTTGTCTTCGGGGGCGACCACCCAGACGCCGTTCTCATTGAGCAGACGGCCGATCACGTGGGTATTGGCGCGTTCCACCACTTCGACGATGGTGCCTTCCGGACGGCCACGGCGGTCGGTGCCAGTGATGCGGGCCTGTACGCGGTCGCCGTGCATGACCTTCTGCATTTCCTTCTCGGGCAGGAACAGGTCATCAGCCCCTTCATCGGGCAGCAGGAAACCGAAGCCATCGCGATGGGCGGAGACGCGGCCCAGGATGAAGTCGGGCGAGTGGGTCAGCTTGTAGTTGCCGGCGCGATCCGGCTTGATCTGGCCGTCGCGTTCCATGGCGTTGAGGCGGCGCGTCAGGCCGTCCATTTCTTCCGGCTTGACGCCGAGCGCGGCGGCCAGGGCGGCAGCGTTTTGCGCGCCCGAGGAAGTACGCAGGATGCCGAGGATCTCTTCCCGGCTGGGAATGGAATAGGGGAATTGGCTCAAAAGTTTCGTTTCGCGCAATTGTTATAAATGCCAAGGCGAAGCTCGCCCAGGCGGACGGATGTGCCTAGTGTAACGGAGTTGCGGCCATTTACCTAACCGCAATACGGGGGTAAAACAGGGGTGAAGCATCGTATTGCAACGAAAATGATGCCATGGAAGCGAAAAATTTGTTGACAGCGCTTTTAGACCGTCTATAATCACGGTCTTCGCTTTACAGCGCAGCCCACGTGGCGGAATTGGTAGACGCGCATGGTTCAGGTCCATGTGCCGCGAGGTGTGGGGGTTCGAGTCCCTCCGTGGGCACCAAACAAAAAAGGTCGATTGATGAAAATCAATCGGCCTTTTGCGTTTTGGGGGCCACGAGCAAAGCGCCTGCGCGCTTTGCGGGAGGGACGGGGTCGCGGGACGTGACCGAGGTCTGCCGTGGGCACCAAACAAAAAAGGCCGAATGATGAAAATCATTTAGCCTTTTTTGTTTTTTGGCTTCAAGAAAAATAGGGGCAAGACATCATCGCCTCCCCTCTATTTTCTTACCCCCTCAAACGGAACACGCTCACGGTCTCGCTCAGCCCTGCTGCCTGCTCCTGCATCTGCCGCGCCGCCGCAGCCGCCTGTTCCACCAGCGCCGCATTCTGCTGGGTCGCTTCATCCATCAGGTTGATGGCCTGGTTGACCTGTTCGATCCCGTCACTCTGCTCCTGCGACGCCGAGGTGATTTCGGCCACGATGTCGGTCACGCGGCGCACGCTGGCCACCACCTCTTCCATCGTCGTACCGGCCTGCTCGACCAGCCTGCTGCCCGCCTCCACCTTGCCCACCGAGTCGCCGATGAGTTCCTTAATCTCCTTGGCCGCGCTGGCAGAGCGCTGCGCCAGAGTGCGCACTTCGGAGGCGACCACTGCAAAGCCCCGCCCTTGCTCACCCGCACGCGCGGCTTCCACGGCGGCGTTGAGCGCGAGGATATTGGTCTGGAAGGCGATGCCATCGATGACGGCAATGATGTCCACGATCTTGCGCGAGGAATCATTGATCGAGCCCATCGTGGCCACCACTTCCGAGACCACCGAACCGCCCTGCACCGCCACCTCCGATGCCGACACCGCCAGCTGATTGGCCTGGCGTGCGTTGTCGGCGTTCTGCTTCACGGTCGAGGTCAGTTCTTCCATCGCCGACGCGGTCTCTTCCAGCGAGCTGGCCTGCTGCTCGGTGCGATTGGACAGGTCCAGGTTGCCATCGGCGATCTCGCTGGAGGCGGTGGCGATGGTATCCGTACCCTGGCGTACACGGGTGACGATGCCCACCAGGTTGTCATTCATTTCCTTGAGTGCGCGCATGAGCTGGCCGGTTTCGTCCAGGCTGCGCACCTCGATCTGGTTGTCCAGGTGGCCGTTGGCCACACGGCTGGCCACGTTGACCGCCTGGTGCAGCGGTGCCGTGATCGACCGGGTGATGGCCCATGCCAGCGCCACGCCCAGCAGCAGTGCCACTGCGCCCAGCACGATCATGAGCGTGCGCGCATTGCGGAAGAGACTGTCAATTTCCGCAGTCTGGTTCTTGATGCGGTCGGACTGCATCACGGCCAGCTTGTCGATGGCGGCCAGATAGACGCGCGTACTCGGCAGCAGCTGCTCGTCCACTGCCTTGCGAGCACCCTCTTCGTTGCCCGCCTCCTTTTCCTTGAAGACCTGCGCATTGGCCGCCAACACCACCTTCCGGCGTTCGTTGATCTCGGCCAGGGCAGCGCGCCCGGCGTCATCGGTGATCAGCTCTTCCATGCGCTTGACCAGCTCATTGTTCTTGCTGATGGTGGCGCCGATCTCCTGCTTGTAGAACTTCTGCTGTTCGACATCCGGATTCTTGGCGGCCGCCACGATGCGGCCGACGTTGAGTTCGATGGAGCGATAGAAGGTAACGACCAGCCTCTCCTTGACCAGCGCATCATTGACCATCGTGTCATTGAGGCTCCCCACCGCCTGCAGCCGCCCCACGCCAATGGCGGCAATCACCAGCATCAAACCCAGAATCGCGGCAAAACCCAGCCCCAGCCGGGTGCCGATCGTCATCTTCTTCATTGTTTCCCCATCTCCCATTGCACGAGACGCATGCGGATCGCAGCGCCCTCCCTCGTTCTCCGCATCGTATGCGGATGCGTCATTATCGGCCAGACGATAGCCCCCTTGAGATGCGACGGGTCAAATCGATGAAAATCTTTTATCATTCACACGAACGCTACCAATCAGTAGCCACCGCCGGAATGTGATCCCGCTGGCCCCACGGGGCGAAGACCAACCCATTGAAGAAGAACACCAACGCAATGCCCCAATTCGACAAGTCCCTGGTCTGGTTCCGCCGTGACCTGCGCCACACCGATCATGCCGCCCTTTACTACGCACTCTCGCAGAGCCAGTCCGTGTGGTGCGTGTTCGTCTTCGATACCGACATTCTCGATGCGCTCAAAGCCGAGGGTGTCGAGCAGGATCGCCGCGTTGATTTCCTGCTGGCCAGCGTGGCCGAACTGGACGAGGCGCTGCGCAAGGCGGGCGGCGGGCTGATCGTGCTGCACGGAGCGGCCGCCAGGTGCATTCCGGAACTGGCTGCCGAACTGGCGGTGCAGGCGGTCTTCGTCAACACCGACTACGAGCCCGCCGCAGTGGAACGCGATGCGGCAGTCGACAAGGCCCTGAAAAAACATGGCGCGCAATTGCTGAGCTACAAGGACCAGGTGATCTTTGAAAAGGATGAGGTGCTGACCCAGTCCGCCAAGCCCTTCTCCGTTTTCACCCCTTACAAGAATGCGTGGATGGCCAAGCTGGCCGCCGCCGGTGGCGACTTCTATCTCAAACCCTATCCGGTCGAGAACTACTTCAAGGCACTGGCCAAACCGCCGGGCAAGGCGCACCACGGATTGCCTTCGCACAAGGCACTGGGCTTCCACCCCAGCAATTTGCAGGAACTGAAGATTCCTACCGGCATGTCCGGTGCCCAGGCCCTGCTGGAGGACTTCCTGGGCCGCATCGGTGCCTACGGCACGGCGCGCGATTTTCCGGCAGTGAAGGGTCCGTCCTATCTGTCGATCCACCTGCGCTTCGGCACGGTCTCCATCCGCACGCTCGCGCGGGCTGCGATGCAGGCCATGCATGCGGGCCAAGGCGCGGCCGGTGCGGCGGTGTGGCTGTCGGAACTGACCTGGCGCGATTTCTATTTCATGATCCTGCACCACCATCCGCGCGTGACCGCCAAGGCTTTCAAGCCCGAGTACGATACGATCAAATGGGAGCACGGCAAGCATGCCGAAGAGCTGTTCGCCGCCTGGTGCGAGGGACGCACCGGCTATCCGCTGGTGGATGCGGCCATGGCCCAGATCAACCAGACCGGCTACATGCACAACCGCCTGCGCATGGTGGTGGCCAGTTTCCTCACCAAGGACCTGGGCATCGACTGGCGCTGGGGTGAGAAATATTTCGCGATCCATCTCAACGACTTCGACCTCTCGGCCAACAATGGCGGCTGGCAGTGGGCATCGTCTTCAGGCTGTGATGCGCAGCCCTACTTCCGCATCTTCAATCCGGTCACGCAATCGGAGAAGTTTGATCCGGACGGCAAGTTCATCCGCCGCTATCTGCCGCAACTGGCCAAGCTTTCCGACAAGCGCATCCATGCGCCGTGGACGGCCACACCCGATGAGCGCATGTCGGCCGGCGTGACGCTGGGGACGAACTATCCGCGCCCTATCGTCGACCATGCCGAGGCGCGTGAACGCACGCTGGAACGCTATGCGGTGGTGAAGAAGACGGAGAAGACCGAATAAGCGCACGCTCCGCATCAAGAAAAAACGGACCCACGGGTCCGTTTTTGCATGCGGCCAGCCGCTTATTCCGACATCACCGGCTCCACCTTCTTGTCCTGGTCAAAGCGGATCGGCGGCACGCGCCTTACCATCCACAACCCCACCAGCGCGGCCACGATGGCAATGGCGATGCCCATGTGAATGGCCCCGACCAGCGCCTCGCGCGCCGCTTCCAGCAAGGCCGAACCGTCATGCCCGGCCTGCATCAGCTGGGCCAGCAGCACCGACTGGATGTCATGATTGACCAGCACTTCGGGATCGCTGAAGTCCTTGAGCCACTGCGCCGCGTGATCTCCTTCCAGGGCCTTCTGCACGCCTGCGCCATACATCTGGCTCACCAGCGTGCCGGTGATGGCCGTGCCCAGCATGCCCCCGATCATGCGCAAGGACTGCAGCAAGGCGGTAGCGATACCCAGGTGCTCGCGTGCAGCGGCCTGCTGCGCAAATACGGTGAGATTGGGCAAGACCAGTCCCAGCCCGAAACCACCGGCCAGCATCACTGTCAGCAAAAAACCATTGCCGGTGGTGCGATCACACAGCACCACGCCGAGACAGGAAGCAGCAATCAGCGCAAAGCCCAGGTTCATCATCAGGTTGGGGTTGGGAATGCGCGTGATGATGCGGCCATTGACGATGCTGGCCACGGTAATACAGGCCACCAGCGGCGTGATGAGCAGCCCCGCTTCACGCGGGCTCAACCCGAATCCGCCCTGGAACAGCAACGGCGCATACATCAGCAGCGAGAACATGGCAAAGCCCGCCAGCACCGACAAGACGAACAGGCTGGCCAGCGCCTTGTCGCGCATCATCTCGAAGGGCAGGATGGGCTGCGCGGCGCGCTGCTCCCACTTCCACAAGGCGTAGAAGGCCGCCACCGACACGGCCAGCAAGACCATCATGCCGACCGTGATGCCGCGCTTGGGCAGCAGTTCCACCAGCAATTGCAGGCTGCCCAGCGACAGTGAAATCAGCAGCGCGCCCGGCCAGTCCAGCCGCATCTTGCCGGCGTGTTGCATGTGGCGGATATGCGGCACGAAGCGCCAGACGAAATACAGCGACAGCACGCCGATGGGCAGGTTGCAATAGAACACCCAGCGCCAGCCCAGCCCTTGCGTGAGGAAGCCGCCCAGCGATGGACCGACAGCCGTGGCAATGCCGAAGGAGGCCGACAGGATGATCTGCCAGCGCAGCCGCACGCGCGGATCCGGAAACAGGTCAGCGATGGAAGCGAAACAGGTGCCCACCAGCATGCCCCCACCGATGCCCTGCAGCCCGCGCGCAAGCACCAGGAACAGCATGCTGTTGGCCATGCCGCACAAGGCGGAAGCGCCGACGAACACGACGATGGACGCAATCACGAACGGCTTGCGCCCGAAGTAATCGCCGAGCCGTCCGAAGATGGGCACGGTAATGACCGAGGTCAGCAGATAGGCCGTGGCGACCCAGGCATAGAGATCGAAGCCCTTCAGTTCAGCCACGATGGTCGGCAGGGCGGTGCCGACGATGGTCTGGTCCAAGGCCACCAGCATGATGACGAAGCAGATGCCCAGCGTGGCCAGCAGGGATTCGCGGAACGGCAGGACTTGGCCGCTGGAGTGGGCGGCGTCGGTGTGTAGGGCCATGTGCGGAGGATGAATGTCCGAAGTTGCGCGTGTGCGCCAATCCGCCATTCTAGCGCCGCATGGCATGGCTTGCCCTGCGCGCTACAGCAGCAGTTCGTAACGCTGCTCGTTGAGCTTGACGCCCCAATGCGAGCCGATGCGCTGCTCGGCCAGCACGAATCCGTGACGCTGGTACAGGTTGTGCGCGGCGTGCAAACCTTCGAAGGTCCAGAGGTAGATCGAGGGAAAATCACACTCCGCGCAGAAACGGATGGCCTCGGTCAGCAGGGCATCGCCCACGCCGCGCCCACGCAGTTTTTCGGAAGAGATGAACCAGCGCAGCCACGCGCCCTGCTGCTGCGCATGCTGGCCGTCGATGGTCAGCGAACCTTCGACACGGCCATGCACGGTGGCAGTCCAGAAGCCGTCGCGGCTGTCGTCGTAGCGGCTCATGAAAGCCGCCAGTTCGGTGGCGATGCGGGCTTCGAAATACACGCCGAAGCTCCAGTTTTCGGTGTAATACGCGGCGTGCAGCTCGGCTACACGCCCGATGGCGCCTGGCAGATAGCCGCGCCGGATGTGGATGTCGTCCATGGCTTGCCTCCCCAAGATGGGCGGCGCTGGCCGTGGCACCACCCGGCTCGCCAGCGGCGGCCGGGTGGCGTGCTGCACGATCAGTCGCCAGCGATGGTCATGTTTTCCAGCAGGATGGAACCCGTTTCCTTGGTGCCGCGAATGAGCGTGTCGTTACCCACGGCCACGATCTGGCGCAGCATGTCCTTCATGTTGCCGGCGATGGTGATTTCTTCCACCGGATACTGGATCACGCCATTCTCGACCCAATAACCCGAGGCTCCACGCGAATAATCGCCCGTCACGTAGTTCACACCCTGCCCCATCAGCTCGGTCACCAGGAGGCCGGTGCCCATCTTCTTCAGCATGCCCTTGAAGGTATCGGCCTTGGTGGTCAGGTCCGAGCGCAGCGTCAGGTTGTGCGAGCCGCCGGAGTTGCCGGTGGTCTGCATGCCCAGCTTGCGGGCAGAATACGTCGACAGGAAGTAGCCCTGCACCACGCCATCCTTGATCACCTCGCGCTTGACGGTGCGCACGCCTTCTTCATCGAAGGGCGCGGAACCCACACCGCCGACCACGTGCGGATCTTCCAGGATCTGGATGTGCTCGGGGAAAACCTGCTGACCCAGCGAATCGAGCAGGAAGGTCGACTTGCGATACAGCGCACCGCCCGACACCGCTTGTACAAAGGCCCCCAGCAGACCCGCTGCGAGCGGCGCTTCGAACAGCACCGGGCATTTGCGGGTCGTGAGCTTGCGCGCGTTCAGGCGGGCCAGCGCACGTTCGGCAGCGTAGCGGCCGATGGCTTCGGGCTTGGCGAGTTTCTTCGGATCGCGTTTGGACGAATACCAGTCATCGCGCTGCATGCCCGCGCCCTTGCCGGCGATGGGCGCGACCGAGATGGTGTGGCGCGAGAACGGATAGCCGCCCATGAAACCACGGCTGTTGGCCGCGATGAAATGCGAGTGCTGCACGTAGACGCCAGCGCCTTCGCTGTTGGTAATGCGCGGGTCGGTCTCGAGGGCTGCGGTTTCGCAGCGTTGGGCCAGCGCCACAGCTTCTTCGGCGGAAATATTCCACGGCGAAAACAGTTTCAGGTCGCGCGGGGCCATTTCCAGCATCTCGGCGTCGGGCAGGCCGGCGCAGTCATCGATGGCGGTGAAGCGTGCGATGTTGTAGGCGGCCTCGACCGTTTCCTTCAATGCCTGCTGCGAGAAATCCGAGGTGCTGGCATTGCCGCGCCGCACCTGGCGGCCTTCTCCGAGGAACACGGTCACGCCGATGCCCTTGTCCTTGTTCTGCTCGATGGTCTCGATCTTGCCCTTGCGCACCGCTACCGACAGGCCGCTGCCCTCGCTGATGTCGACGGCGGCGTCCGAGGCGCCCTTGTCCCGGGCATAACGCAGGACATCCTGCGCCAACTGCTTCAACTGGTCCTGACTGTGCGTGAATGGGGTATCGCTCATGAGCCTGTTTTCTCTGAAATGCGGGTAAAACGGTTATCATAGCAGCCGTTAAGCTTTATTTCTCGAAGTCACGATATGCCCAATGCCAATCGCGGTGCTGTCGGATTCCAATCCAGCGAATTCGAACAGGAATACGACCGCCCCTCCAAGTCCCAGCTCAAGCGCGAGATGGATGCCCTGCAAAAGCTCGGCGAATCGCTGGTCAATGAACCGCGCGACCGCGTCAAGCGCGTCCCCATGCCCGAAGACGTGCGCGATGCCATCCTCGAATGCCAGCAGATCAAGGACCACGAAGGCCGCCGTCGCCAGATGCAGTACGTGGGCAAGAAGATGCGCACGCTGGAAGCCGACGAGATCGCCATCATCCAGAAGACCATCGACAGCTGGCACGGTGCCTCCAAGGCCGAAACCGCCGCCATGCACGCCCTCGAACGCCGCCGCGAAAAGCTGCTGGCCGATGACCAGGCGCTGACCGAACTGCTGAACCGCCATCCCGACGTCGACGTGCAGCACATGCGCACGCTGATCCGCAATGCCCGCAAGGAGCAGGCGGAAAACAAGCCGCCCAAGGCTTACCGCGAAATCTTCCAGATCCTCAAGCAATTGCAGGCGCAGGCTGCACGCGCCAAAAGCGAAGCCGCCGAGGACGAGGCGGACGAGCAGGATGACGATGAGCGTTGAGGCTGTAACGACGATCGCCCGTGAGGTGCTGCGGGTCGGACTGGTCTCCATCTCCGACCGCGCCTCCGGTGGCGTCTACCAGGACCAGGGCATCCCGGCCCTGCAGGAATGGCTCAGCAAAGCGCTCACCAGCGCCTTTGAAGTCGAGACGCGACTGATCCCCGATGAACGCGCACAGATCGAACAGACCCTGGTGGAACTGGTCGATGTAGCCCGTTGCGACCTGGTGCTGACCACGGGCGGCACCGGTCCGTCGCGCCGCGATGTCACGCCCGAAGCCACGCTGGCCATCGGCACCAAGGAAATGCCCGGCTTTGGCGAACAGATGCGCCAGATCAGCCTGCAGTTCGTGCCGACCGCGATTCTCTCGCGCCAGGTCGCCGTGATTCGCGAGACCGACGGCCATGCCGCGCTGGTACTGAATCTGCCCGGCCAGCCCAAGTCCATCCGCGAAACACTGGAAGGATTGAAGGACCAGGACGGCAAGGTCAAGGTGCCCGGCATCTTTGCCGCCATCCCCTACTGCATCGACCTCATCGGAGGTCCTTACATCGACACCGATGAGAGCGTCTGCAAGGCCTTCCGTCCCAAGTCGGCCATCCGGCCCGCCAGCAAGTAACAGCACCTCAGCGGCCCGCACCACGATGCGGGCCTGCCCTCCCCTCAGTTCGGACACTTCCCCTCATCCGGCCCGCCGCACAGCGCGGCCGCATTCAGCAGATCCAGGTATTGTTGCAGCGCTGCCGGCGAGATCCGGTAGGGATACTGCTTGATGGCGTTTTCAGTCGGCGGACGCCAGCTGAACTGCACCACGAACAGTTGCTGCTTGCCCTGATACACCGCCAGTACAGTTCCCTCGCCATAGGGCGCAACTGGCCCGGTACGGTCGCAGAAGCCGCCGCTGACAGAGACCGGAATATTGTTGGTGCTGCCATCCTTCTGCGCCATCGCCACGAAGCGGCCCGGGCAATTGCGCTGGGCTCCCTGCATCACTTCAGTCAAGGCCACCTGTGCCACGGTCAGGTTGCGCGCCTGGATGTTGGCGACCAGTCCGGCATCGGGATAGCCCCGACGCTGCACGCCCATGTAGCCCTCGCGCCAGGAGTCATGCGCTTCGTTGGGCGGCAGGAAATCGACCACGTAATTGCCCTCCGGATCGCCGTCCATGTAGGCCAGCCGCCAGCCCGGCGGGGGCGAGATCATCAGGTTTTCGCCGCGCGGCTGGAACAATCGGCCTTCGGCTTCGGCATGACCGGCCAGGGGTGCCACGGCCAGTACGGAGGCCAGCAGCGGGGCCAGCAGGCGATGCGATGGGATGCACTTCATGGGTTTTCCTTTTGCAGCGCCGCCATCGCGGCGGCGTTCATCGTATGATGTGAGCCCATTGCAGCACAGACGCTGCGCATGACCACGGGCAAGGCCGTATTGTGCTCCCGCGCCGGGACAGACACAAATGCCGCGCCCCGCCCTTTCATCCACCGACCGCAACAGGAACCGCACGCTTATGTCCGCTCCCCTCGAAACGATACAGATCGATACCGCCCCCAATCCCAATGCCTCCGTCATCTGGCTGCACGGCCTGGGAGCCGATGGTTCGGACTTCGTGCCCATCGTGCGCGAGCTGGACCTGTCGGGCTGCCCACCCATCCGTTTCATCTTCCCGACCGCGCCGACCATGCCGGTGACCATCAACGGCGGCTACGTGATGCGCGCCTGGTACGACATCTTCGCGCCCGACCTGGTCCGCCGTGAGGACGAACCCGGCCTGCGTGCCTCGCAGGCCGCCATTGAAGCGCTGATCGCACAAGAGCGTGCACGCGGCATCCCCTCCGAGCGCATCGTGCTGGCCGGTTTCTCGCAAGGCTGCGCCATGACCTTGCAGACCGGCCTGCGTCATCCGGAACGCCTGGCCGGCCTGATGTGCCTGTCCGGCTATCTGCCGCTGGCCGCCACCATCGAGGCCGAACGCCACGGTGCCAACCACGACACCCCCATCTTCATGGCCCACGGCACCATGGATCCGGTGGTGGTGCTGGAGCGCGCCGTCAAGTCGCGTGAACTGCTGACCCAGCTGGGCCACAAGGTCGAGTGGCACGACTATCCGATGCAGCACTCAGTGTGCGGCGAGGAGGTCGAGGATATCGGTGCCTGGCTCACACGCGTGCTGGCATAAAGATTGATTTGCAAAGGTACGCAAAATTGCGTTTGCGTTCCGCTACCCGTTCGTCCTGAGTAGCGGCGACTGCCGCGTATCGAAGGCGCTACGGCCTGTGCACCTTCGATACGGCCCGTGCGGGCCTACTCAGGACGAACGGTCGACACGTGCGCAGACGCGAAGAAACAAGGCCCCGGACGCTTGCATGCGCCCGGGGCCTTGACCATTTGGAGAACGGCTCGCTGCGGTTTCACCCGCAGGACCGCCTTGCAATCACTTCAGGCGGAACTTCAGTTCCTCGCCCGCCTGGCGCATCGCGGTCTGCACGGCAGGCACCTTGGCCAGTACGTTCAGCAGGCCGAAGTCGTGGATCATGCCGTTGTAGCGCACGCTGGTCACGGCCACGCCGGCGGCTTGCAGCTTGCGGCCATAGGCCTCGCCTTCATCACGCAGCACGTCGTTTTCGGCGGTCTGGATCAGCGTCGGCGGCAGGCCGGCCAGTTGCGCCGGGGTCGCATTCAAGGGCGAGGCGGTGATTTCCTTGCGCTTGGCGGCGTCGGTGGTGTAGCTGTCCCAGAACCACTTCATCATGTTCTTGGTGAGGAAGTAGCCATTGGCGAACTGGTTGTAGGAAGCCGTTTCGAAGTTGGCATCGGTCACCGGCCACAGCAGCACTTCCGAACGCAGGGCGGGGCCGCCCTTTTCCTTGGCCATCAGGGCCACGACCGCAGCCATGTTGCCACCGACGCTGTTGCCGGCCACGGCCAGGCGCTTGCCATCGACCTTGATTTCCTTGCCGTGCTCGGCCACCCACTTGGTGGCGGCATAGGCCTGGTTGATGGCCACGCCGTAGCCGGCTTCCGGCGACGGGGTGTAGTTCACGAACACGGCCACCGCACCGGAATTGGCCACCAGGTCACGCACCAGGCGTTCGTGGGTCGGGAAGTCGCCCAGCACCCAGCCGCCGCCGTGGAAGAACATGAAGGCCGGCAAGGTCTTGGTCACGCCTGCCGGACGCACGATGGTCAGCTTGATCTGCTGGCCGTCGACGGTGATGGTCTTTTCCGACACGTCTGCCTTGGGCAGATCCAGCTTCACGCTGGCTTGCGCACCCACCAGCACGGCGCGTGCATCCTGCGGCGAGAGCTGTTCCAGGGGCTTGCCACCGCCGGCCTCCAGCGCCTGCAAGAAGGATTGGGTGGTCGGTTCCACACCGGCATCACCGGCGGCATAGGCATTGCCAAAAACCAGGCCGATGGCGGCGACGGCGGCGAGTTGCTTGAACGAGGTCATGATCTTCTTCCTTTTCTCTAATCTCAGATGAGCGAATCGGTGGATTCACCGGGTAAGTGCTGCGAGGGAACTGCGTACTTGTTGCTGTGCTGCCTGGTACTGCGGTACTGCACCGGCCGTTCGTGGCCAGGAAAACTGTCGATACCACGATAAAACTAAAATCCTATTAAATAGCAAACTACTTAGTTGACGCTATTGGCTCTGCGTATAACGGTCGCTCGGAGGGCGGGACAATGCCGCCATTCCGTTCCGTCTGCCGATGCCGGTTATCTGGCATTGTTGCGAGCAATCCAGCAACTATATAAAGCACTATTTGATAGTACACTATATATTTGACTTTCAAAAAGGGACTTGGCCCGGTCGCCGCATCCCTTCAATCTGCCCTGCTCACTCGCCCGTATTCTTGTGCAAGCGCGCACGCAAGGCCATCAATTCTTCCTTCATCGCGGTCAGTTCCGCCGCCGTCGACTCGGTTGCCCGCAAGACTTCACGGGGCAGTTCCACCGCCTGTTCGCGCAGCTTGTCACCTTCTGCGGTGAGCGAGATGACCACCTGCCGTTCATCGCTGGCCGCGCGTTCCCGGGTCACCAGGCCCTGCGCTTCCATGCGCTTGAGCAGCGGGGTCAGCGTCGCTGAATCCAGCACCAGGCGTTCACCGATATCGGACACCGTCAGCTGGTCCTGCTCCCACAACACCATCAGCACCAGATACTGCGAATAGGTGATGCCCATGTTGCGCAACAGCTTGCGATAGAGCTTGCTCATCGACAGCGAAGTCGAGTACAGCGCAAAACACAACTGGGCATCCAGCAGCGGGGCCGACTTGCGTTTGTCTGTTTTCGAATTCATGCAGCGCAGTTTAGCGAGGCCAAAATTAAATAGCAAGCGATTTAATCAAAATATTTACGCTTGGCCGTCGCCACTTCGCCACGCCCCTTCCTCGGGCGGACTGAGCCCCGATTGCGCACCATCGCGAAGCAGGCCTGCACTGGCACGATGGACTGATGCGCAACCTTGCACGCCATTTCCCTCGTCGCAGCCATCCGGCGGGAGGCCCGCCCCGCCTGCATTCCCGGCTACTGATACAAGCTTGCCGACTGGCGCGAAGCTGACACCATGGCATGCTTCCTGCATGTCTTCTTCGTTGTATACATTGACGTATCCGTGCTTGCCTTCACCCTGTCCATCGCCTAAGCTGGCCCGATGGCCGTGGCAGGCGGGCTTGCCGCCCAAGCCGGTTGCGCTCGATCCGTGATGACTTCTGAAAGGAAAAACGAATGAACCCGCGTGTCTCCCGTTTCCTGCTGTCCGCGATGTCCTCGGCCGTGCTGGCCGCCTGTACCCTGCCCGCCTGGGCGGTGACGCTGAACATCTCGCTGGACGCCGACCCCGGCAAGCTCGACCCCACGCAGTCCTCCATGCTCAACGAGCGCATCGTCTACCAGAGCATCTTCGACAAGCTGGTGGACCTGGACGGCGAGGGCAAGATCATCCCCATGCTCGCCGAGCGCTGGACCGTGTCCGAGGATCAGAAAACCTACACGCTGTATCTGCGCAAGGGCGTCAAATTCCAGGACGGCACGCCCTTCGATGCCAAGGCGGTGGAATTCAACCTGCTGCGCGGCCAGGAGAAGACCTCCCTGCGCCGCAATGAACTGAAATACGTCAGCAAGATCACGGTGGTGGATGAGCACACCATCAAGCTGGACCTGTCGACGCCCTTCGCGCCCTTCCTCTCCATCCTCACTGATCGCGCCGGCATGATGTCGTCACCGGCCGCCGTGAAGAAATACGGAGAAGACTACGTCAACCATCCGGTCGGTACCGGCCCCTTCGTCTACGAAGGCCGCCTGAAGGGTGCCACCATCACGCTCAAGAAGAACCCCGAGTACTGGCGCGCCGGCCTGCCCAAGGTGGATGAAGTGGTCTACAAGATCATGCCGGACGTCAATGTAGCCTTCAACAACCTGCGCAGCGGCCAGGTCGACATCAGCAACCGCTTCCCCTACAAGGAAATCACCAACGTCCCGGCCAACGCCAGCTACACGGTGCTCAACAAGCCGTCGCTGGGCTTCCGCGGCTTCTACATGAACACCGGCAAGCCGCCCTTCGACAAGAAGGAAGTGCGCGAAGCCGTGGACATCCTGATCGACCGCAACGCCATCGCCAAGGTGGTCTACAACAACGCGGTGGCCGCCGGCCATTCGCCCTTCTCCAAGGCGCAGTTTGCCAATGGCCCCAGCGACGTGCCGCCCAAGGTCGACGTGGCCCGCGCCAAGGCCCTGCTCAAGGCCGCCGGCAAGGAAGGCGGCTTCAGCTTCAAGCTGACCCTGCCGACCACGCCCGATGAATTGCAGGTCGGCCAGATGATCCAGGGCATGCTGCGCCCGGCCGGCATCACCGTCACGCTGGAGAAGACCGAACTGGCCACCCAGATCGAGGCCGGCAAGACCGGCAACTTCGAAGGCCTGTTCGTGGGCTGGAGCGGCCGTCCCGATCCGGACCAGAACATCTATGACTTCGTCACCACCAACGGCTCGCTGAACTATTCGCACTTCGGCGCCAAGGAAGTGGACGACCTGCTGCAGCAGGCCCGCGTGGAAGGCGACCAGGCCAAGCGCAAGGCGCTCTATGACCAGGCCATGGCGATCCTGGTCAAGGAAGTGCCCTACGTCTACACCGTGCATGACAACGTGCTGTTCGGTATCGCCAAGTCAGTCAAGGGCTTCCAGTACGTGCCCGATGGCGTGATCCGCACTGCGACCGTGTCCAAGTAAGTCCCATGGCCACGACGATCAAGCTGCCCAAGCTGGCCCGGCGCCTGCTGCTGTCGGTCCCTACCCTGCTGCTGGTGAGCATGGTGGTGTTTTCCCTGCTGGCAGTGCTGCCGGGGGACCCGGTGGCCGCCATCCTCGGCATGGAAGCCACGCCGGAAGCGGCCGCCGCCCTGCGCCTGAAACTGGGGCTGGATGATCCGCTGCTGGTGCAGTACGGGCGCTGGCTGTGGGCCGTACTGCATGGCGACCTGGGCCGCTCCTTCATCGACAACACCCCGGTGGCCGATGCCTTGTGGCAGCGCCTGCCGGTGACCATCGAACTGGCCATCGGCAGCTTCCTGGTGGCGGTCGTCATTGCGGTGCCGGCCGGCATCCTCTCGGCGGCGCGACCGCGTGGCTGGGCCAATGCCATCGGCACCCTGATTGCGCTGTTCGGCATGTCGGTACCGCACTTCTGGCTGGGCATGCTGTTCATCATCCTGTTTGCAGTGAAGCTGGGCTGGCTGCCGGCCTCGGGTTTCGTGCCGCTGTCGGTGGACTGGCACGCCAACCTGATCGCCATGATCATGCCCATGGTCGTGACCGGCCTGCGTGAATCGGCCATCCTCATGCGCATGGTGCGCAGCAGTTTGCTGGAAGTGCTCAACGAGGATTACATCCGCACCGCCTTCTCCAAGGGCCTGCGCGACTGGCAGGTGGTGCTGGGCCATGCGCTGCGCAATGCCATGATCCCGGTGGTCACGGCCAGCGGCCTGATGGTCTCGGGCATGCTGGGCGGACTGGTCATCACCGAAAGCATCTTCGGCATTCCCGGCATGGGCAAGATGATCGTCGACGCCATCTTCCAGCGCGACTACGTGACTGTACAGGCCGGTGTACTGGCCGCCACCGTCATGGTGGTCATCGTCAACCTGTGCGTGGACCTGCTCTACAGCGTGATCGATCCGCGCATCGCCCGCTGAAGTCTGCCCAACGCCTCCAACCATGACGTCTCCCGACATGAACCCTCCCTCCCCTGCGCAGGCCCTGCCTGCGCTGCCCCGCTGGCGTACCCTGCGCCGCTTCAGCCGCAACCGTCTGGCGGTGATCGGTGCGGTGATCATCACTGTACTGGTACTGTTGGCCATCACTGCACCGGTACTGGCCCGGTACGATCCCATCTTTGACCAGGACTACGGGAACCTGCTGTCTGGTCCCAGCGCCGAGCACTGGCTCGGTACGGATGACCTGGGCCGCGACATCTATACCCGCATGCTGTACGGTTCGCGCATCTCGCTGCAGGCCGCGCTGATCTCGGTCGGGCTGGCCTTTTCACTGGGCGTGCCCATCGGCATCGTCAGCGGCTACTATCGTGGCGCGGTCGATGCCATCGTCATGCGCGTGGTCGATGCGCTGCAGGCCTTTCCTTCGCTGATCCTGGCGCTGGCCCTGGCCGCCGCGCTGGGGGGCGGTTTCTACAATGCCATGGTGGCCGTCGGCATCGGCTTCACCTCGTCCTTCGTGCGGCTGGCACGCGGGCAGGCCATGACCATCCGCAACCTCGACTACGTCATGGCCGCGCGCTCCATCGGCGCCGGGCACCTGCGCATCATGTGGCGCTACATCCTCCCCAATTCGCTGGCGCCCCTGGTGATCCAGGCCACCTTTGCCATGGGCACGGCCATCATCGCCGAAGCCGGGCTGTCCTATCTCGGCCTGGGGGCCAAGCCGGAAGACCCGAGCTGGGGGTCCATGCTGCACATCGCCCAAGGCTACCTGAACACCACGCCGATGCTGGCCATGTGGCCGGGCCTGGCAATCTTCCTGGTGGTGCTGGGTTTCAACCTGCTGGGCGATGGCATCCGCGAAGTGTTCGATCCCAAACTGAGCCGCTGAGGAACCGCCATGCTCACCATCGACAATCTCAAGATCGAATTCCTCAGTCACGGCCGCCGCGTTGCGCCCGTCGATGGCGTTTCCTTCTCACTGGGGCAGGACGAAACCGTGGGCCTGCTGGGTGAATCCGGCTGCGGCAAGAGCGTCACCGCCCTGTCCATCCTGCGCCTGTTCCCCATGGCCAGCCAGGCCAGGCTGTCGGGTGCGATCCGTTTTGGCGAGCGCGACCTGCTGCAGGCCGATGACGCCACCCTGCGCAGCATCCGCGGCAAGGAGATCGCCATGATCTTTCAGGAACCGATGACCTCGCTCAACCCGCTGCATCGCATCGGCGAGCAATTGGGTGAGATGCTGCGCATCCACACCGCCCTGCCGCGCCAGGAGATCGATGCCAAGGTCGTCGCCATGCTGGAACGCGTGGGTCTCTCGCGCGCGGCGCAACTGGTGGACGAATATCCGCACAGCCTCTCCGGCGGCATGCGCCAGCGCGTCATGATCGCCATGGCGCTGCTGTGCCAGCCGCGCCTGCTGATCTGCGATGAACCGACGACCGCGCTGGACGTGACCATCCAGGCGCAGATCCTCGACCTGATGCGCGACCTCAAGCGCGAGCAGAAGACCTCCATCCTCATGATCACCCACGACTTGGGCGTAGTGGCCGAGATGTGCCAGCGCGTGGTGGTGATGTATGCCGGTCAGGTGGTGGAGCAGAGCAGCGTGGAAGATCTTTTCGACCGCCCCGCCCATCCTTATACGCATGCACTGATGCGCGCACGACCGGCGCTGGATGCTAAGCCCGGTGCGCCCCTGACCGCCATCCCTGGCAGCGTGCCGCCGCCCGGCACCGTCACGCAAGGCTGCCGCTTCGCCGCTCGTTGCGCGCGCGCCCAGGACATCTGCCGCCAGGAGATGCCGGCATTGGAAAACCTGGGTGATGGCCACAGCGTGCGCTGCTGGTATCCGCATTGAAGGTATAGAAGGCCCGATCATGACGACACTTCCTCCCCTGCTCGAAGTCCACGGACTGAAAAAATATTTCGCTTCCGGCAGCAGCACCGTCAAGGCCGTTGACGATGTCTCCTTCAGCCTGGCGGAAGGCCAGACCCTGGGCCTGGTCGGTGAATCCGGCTGCGGCAAGTCCACCACCGGGCGCAGCGTGCTGCGCCTGATCGAACCCAGCGAAGGCAGCGTGCGCTTCATGGGCCAGGAACTGACCCTGCTGCCCGAGGGCCAGCTGCGGGCCATGCGCCGTCACATGCAGATGGTGTTCCAGGATCCGTATGCCTCGCTGAACCCGCGCATGACCATCGGCGAAGTGCTGGAAGAACCTTTGATCGTGCACAAGCTGCACGATCGCGCCACCCGCAAGCGCAAGGTGGCCGAGGCACTCGACATGGTCGGGCTCAACCCGGCCTACGCAGCGCGCCATCCGCATGAATTCTCCGGTGGCCAGCGCCAGCGCGTGGGCATCGCACGCGCCATCATCACGCGGCCCAAGCTGGTGGTGGCCGATGAAGCCGTGTCGGCGCTCGATGTCTCGATCCAGGCGCAGATCCTCAACCTCCTGCGCGAGCTGCAGCAGGAGCTGGGGTTGACCTATCTTTTCGTCTCGCACGACCTGGCCGTGATCCGCCATGTCAGCGACAGCATCGGCGTGATGTATCTCGGACGCATGGTGGAATCGGGCACATGTGAAGAGGTCTACACCCGGCCGCGCCATCCCTACACGCAGGCGTTGCTGTCAGCCATTCCACGTGAACATCCGCGCCAACAGCGCGAGCGCATCATCCTGCAGGGCAGCATCCCCAACCCGGCCGCCCCGCCCTCGGGCTGTCACTTCCACCCGCGCTGCCCGTCCTGCATGGAGGTGTGCAAGACCGAAGCGCCGCCTGCGGTCAAGGTCAGCGCCACCCATACCGTAGCCTGCCACCTGAGCCGGCCCGAGCTGACGCTGCGCCCCACGTAATACGCAAGCCACCCGATAAAATACGCCCCTGAACCAAGAACGAGAGACCGCCATGCCCGCCTTCCCCGACTTCAGCAGCAATCACTATCCCTACTTCTCCCGCCGCAGCGCCGTCTATGCCCGGCGCGGCATGGTGGCGACCTCGCAACCGCTGGCCGCGCAGGCCGGGCTGGAAGTCCTGCAGCGCGGCGGCAATGCCATCGATGCGGCCATCGCAGCCGCTGCCGCCTTGACGGTGGTGGAACCGACCGCCAACGGCATCGGTGGCGATGCCTTCGCGCTGGTCTGGCATGGCGGCAAGCTGCATGGCCTGAACGCCAGCGGCCCGGCGCCGCAATCGATTTCTGCCGACAAGCTCACCAGCGCCGGCCTGAAGGACGTGCCCAAGTACGGTGCCCTGCCCGTGACCGTGCCCGGCACGCCCAGTGCCTGGGCCGCCATGGCCAAGCGCTTCGGCAAGCTGGCGCTGACTGATTCCATGGCCGGTGCCATCACCCTGGCGCGCGAGGGCTTCCCGGTCTCCCCGATGGTGGCGCATGCCTGGCAGGTGGCGCAGCAGAACTTCAGGCGCGAGTTCAAGGAGCCGCATTTCCAATCGTGGTTCGATACCTTCTGCATCGATGGCCAGGCACCGCAAGCCGGCCAGCTGTGGCGCTCGGCGGGCCATGCTGCCACCCTGCAGGCGATTGCCGAAGACAATGCCGAGGGCTTTTATCGCGGTGCCCTCGCGGAAAAGATTGCCGCCTTCCTGCAGCAGGCCGGCGGCTACATGCAGGCCTCCGACCTGGCCGCATTCCAGCCGGAATGGGTGGACCCCATCGGCGTGAATTATCGCGGATATGACGTTTGGGAAATCCCGCCCAATGGCCACGGCATGGTGGCCCTGATGGCGCTGAATCTGCTGAAGGCTTACGACTTCTCCGAACGCGACACGCTGGCGACCTACCACCGCCAGATCGAAGCCATCAAGCTGGCCTACGCCGATGGCCTGACGCATATCGCCGATCCCGCGCACATGAAAGTGACAGTGGAGCAATTGCTCTCGGACGCCTATGCCGATGAACGCCGCAAGCTGATCGGCCCGCGCGCCACGCTGCCGGTGGCAGGCGACCCTTCGCGCGGCGGCACCGTGTACCTGTGCACGGCAGATGCCGAGGGCAACATGGTGTCCTTCATCCAGAGCAACTACATGGGCTTTGGCTCGGGTCTGGTGGTACCGGGCACCGGCATTGCGCTCCACAATCGCGGCAACAATTTCACGCTGGAAGCCGGGCATCCCAATGTGCTGGCACCGGGCAAGCGTCCGTATCACACCATCATCCCCGGCTTCATGACGCGCAATGGCCAGGCGGTCGGCCCCTTCGGCGTGATGGGCGGTTTCATGCAGCCGCAGGGGCACGTGCAGATGGTGATGAACACGGTCGACTTCGGCCTCAACCCGCAGGCCGCGCTGGATGCGCCGCGCTGGGAATGGGAGAAAGGAAACAAGGTCAGCATCGAACACAGCACGGCCGAACATCTCTTCCGTGGCTTGGGCGGGCTGGGTCATGAAGTGGCGTGGTCGGGCAACCAGCTGGGCTTCGGCCGCGGCCAGATCATCTGGCGCAATGATGAAGGCGTGCTGTGCGGCGGCACCGAACCGCGTACCGATGGCAGCGTGGCCGCCTGGTAAAGAAAGCCCATCGTGAAAAGCCTGGCTGCTCCCGCCCCCGCCGCTGACGCCGACGCGCTCGCCCCTGATCTCGAGGGCGAAGACGCGCTGGTGCGCAATGGCTCCCTGCCCGAATATGTCTACGCGCAATTACGGCAGGACATTTTCGACATGCGCCTCTTGCCCGGCGACCAGATCACCGAAACCGAAATCGCGGCGTATTTCAAGGTCTCGCGCACGCCGGTGCGACAGGCGCTGCAACGCCTGCAGAACGATGGCCTGATGCAGGGCTATGTACGCGGTGGCTGGGAGGTGGTGCCGATCGACTTCAAGCGTTTTTCCGATCTCTATGAAATGCGCAAGCTCATCGAGACGCACGCGGTGCGCCGCCTGTGCGCCCAGGGTGCAGACCAGTCCGTGCTGGCCGGCCTGCGCGCCACCTGGTGCGTGGCCGCCGAGGCACGCGAACCGGATGGACCCAAGGCGGCCCTGCTCGATGAAGTCTTCCACCAGACGCTGGTGCGCGCGGCCGGCAACCAGGAGATGGCAGAGTCGTTCGACCGTCTCACCGACCGCATCCGCATCGTGCGGCGCCTGGATTTCCTATATGGCGATTGCCTGCACTCGACCTACGAGGAACATGCCGCCATCCTCGACAGCATCGCCGCCGGCGACGCCGAGGGCGCGATGCGCCTGATGGGCGAGCACATCGATGGCAGCCACGCGGAGGTCAACCAGATCACCTTGCATCGGCTGCACAGTGCGCGGGCCACGGCGACCACCAAGCCGCCGGCTTATGTGTCGGTGCGGGTGCGGCGGTCGTTCTGACCGATGCTGACCATGCACTGAAAGCCTGGCGCTGCTGTGTTAGGCTTCCCGCCTGACTTCAATTTGCCAAGCGGGGAGACGCACATGAAAGTTGCCGTGATGGGCGCAGGTGCCGTGGGATGTTATTTCGCCGGGATGCTGGCGCGGGCGGGACACGAAGTGGTCCTGGTGGGCCGGCCGCAGCACGTGGAGGCATTCAACACCAAGGGCCTGCGGCTGGAAGCAAAAACTTTCGATGAGACCCTCCCCGTCAAGGCCAGCACCGATCCCGCCATCGCGGCGGGTGCCGATCTGGTGCTCTTCTGCGTCAAATCCCCCGATACCGAAACGGCTGGCGCGCAACTGCGGCCGCACCTCGCCCCTGATACGCTGGTGCTGACCCTGCAGAACGGCACTGACAATGCCGAGCGCCTGCGCACGGTGATCCCGCAGCCGGTCTCGGCGGCGGTAGTCTACGTGGCCACCGAGATGGCCGGACCCGGCCACGTCAAGCACCACGGCCGTGGCGAGCTGGTGATCGAACCGGCCGCACGCAGCCAGCAGGCGGCCGAAGCCCTGATTGCGGCGGGCGTGCCGACCGAGATTTCCGAGAACGTGCGCGGCGCCCTGTGGTTGAAACTCATCATCAACTGCGCCTACAACGCGCTTTCCGCCATCACCCAGCTGCCCTACGGCAAGCTGGTCGAAGGCGTGGGCGTGCCGGAAGTGATGGGTTACCTGGTGAGCGAATGCAAGGCCGTGGCCGCCGCCGAGGGCGTGACCCTGGCCGGGGATGTGGACGTGGCCATCCGCAAGATCATCGAGACCATGCCCACGCAATTCTCTTCTACCGCGCAGGATGTGGCGCGCGGCAAGCCCAGCGAAATCGATCACCTCAACGGCTACATCGTGCGGCGGGGACAGGCGCATGGCATTGCAACGCCGGTCAACCTGACCGTGCATGCGCTGGTCAAGCTGATCGAGAGCAAGGCGCGCTGAACGTAAAACAGTTCAACCGAAGAGCCGGGCGTCAAAGCGGAACAGCTTCTTTTCCAGCACCTTGACGCTGGCCATCTGCGCATGCAGCGGATTGAGCAAGAGATTGAAATCGGTCGGGCTCACCACCGATGGCACTTTCATCACCAGTTGCTTGCCCTGTTCGATCCAGTGCTGGCCGATGGCGGCGGTGCTGGCCGGATCGCGCGCGATGTCGGACCAGTCAGGCGGCAGGCCAGGCACATAGGCCTTGCGCACGTCGGCGTCAGGTATCTCCAGCACGATGAGAAAGTAGTTGGCGCGCGGCATCAGCCCGGCCATGTGCACGAGCGACTCCAGCAAGGCCGTCGAAGCGCTGCAGCAGGTGTAGAGCACGCGCAAGCCACGCGGATTCCAGCGGCCGCCGCTGAGCGCCGCGCCATTGCCGGACAAGTCATCGGCCGCATAATGCCCAGGCTTGTCCTTGGCCAGGCGATATACCTTCAAGCGGCCACCCCGAAGGCGATGCGCGCCAGGATGTCGCGCACCCGGTCATAACCCGGCTGGGTATCGAGCACTTCCAGCGGGGTCAATCCCCCCAGCGCCGCATTGCCGCGGCGCATCCACTGCGCCGCCAGATCCTCATCCTCGAACACATCGGCCGCCTGCTCGCGGATGTAGAGCACGCGGGCGATGCGGTCGGACTCGGAACCGGACAGCCGTTCCTTGCGGGAAATCTTGCGCAGGATGGTGGAACTGGGCAGCCCCAATCCGGACAGCAAGGTCTGCAAGGGAATCTGCAACAGTTCCCTGGCGACGCGCTCGGCAATGATGGCGTCCATACCATCGCGGATGGTGCGGCCCTGGCTGATCGGGTCCATGCGGGCAAACCGCTCGAAGTCGCGCGGTTTGGCACCCAATCCGGGGGAACGCTTGCTGGCGGTGGCGTCGACCGTGGCACGTGTTGCCATGTTGAACCTCTCATTTGGTCAGATGCAGACTCTCATCTTAGAAGCTTCCCAAATGAGCGTCAATCTCCCATCAAATGAGAGTTTCCTGCCATCAGCGCAACATGGCCGACATCGCCGACAAACTGTTGAGCACCCGCACCGCATATTCCGCCGTGGGCGCATCGAATTCGACGGTGACGTTGTCGGTACGTTCAAGAATCGGCAACTGGCTGAAGAGATCAGTCAGCGCCACCGTCTGCGCCTGCAGGCGGCAACGCAGCGGGCCGCGCATAGGAAGCACCGGCATGGCCGCCGGGTTGGCCACCAGCGCGGTGACCGCCTGGCGGGCGCGTTCTTCGAGCAGCACGCAGGACTGCTGGGGCGTGAGCGAATCGCCGCTGTTGGCACCATAGGCCTTCTTGGTCTCGGCGAAGATCGCATGCGGGAACAGCGGTTGATTCTCTTCGATGAAGGCATCATCGCCGCTGCCGAAGATCACCGGCACGCCATGTTCGGCCGCCAGTGCGCCATACAGCCCGGCCTCGCCCAGTTCCTGCCCGCCGAGCCACACGCGGGCGAAGGCAAAGCTGTTGGTGGTGTGCGCCAGGATGCCGCGTCCTTGCGCGCGCGAGTGGTAGCCCACCAGCATGACCGCATCGATATCGTGATCCACGCCGCCCATCATGCCCAGCACGCGCGGCTTGCCCAGCACCATGCGCGCCTCGGGGTGCAGCAGGTCCGGCAGCAGGTTGCGGAAGCCGCCATGCGAATCGTTGACCTTGATGGCCGTCGCACCAGCCGCCAGTGCGCCACGGATGACGGCATTGGCCTCCTCGGTCATCCAGCGCCGGGCGCGTTCATATTCGCCGTTGCCGGCGCGGGTCTGCTCGGTATGGAAGACCCCGGCCACGCCTTCGATGTCGACGGAAACCAGGATGTTGGCACGCTTGTTCATGAGGCGGTCTTTCAGGGGAAGCAATTCAGGAAGCCAGGCGCTCGCGCAGGCTCACACGGACATGGCCATCACGTCCGTGCACGGTCTCGGCCGCAAACAGCGCATGCACGATGGCTTGTTCGACGCAATCAGCGGCCGCATGGAACAGCGGGTCCAGCAGATGATCGGCCAGCAGCGCCAGGTGCAGGCAATCGGCCTCGGCCTCGATGGTCTGGGCCGTGGAGAAGGCCAGCGCGATATCACCGCTGCCATGGCCGTAGGCCGATCCGGTGCGCGCCAGTCCGGCCCCGGCACGCGTGGCCAGGCGCTTCAGCTGCCGCGCATCCAGCGGCGCATCGGTGGCCAGGATCATGATGATGGAGCCCTTCTCGGGCGCGGTAACGGGTGTCTCGCTGGCCGCCAGTCGCGCGCCCAGCGGATCGCCCGCCAGGATCAATTCGGGCAGTCGCCCGAAGTTGGAGAGGACCAGCGCGCCGACGGTATAGGACTGCTCCGACGAATCCAAGGCAGCCACGCGCGAAGCGGTACCGATACCGCCTTTCAAACCAAAGCTGGACATGCCCCGTCCCGCCCCAACCGCGCCTTGCAGAACCTCGACCGACAAGGCTGCCATCGCTGCTTCAAAATGCTCGGGCTGCACGGCCATGGCCTGCAAGTCGTTGAGATAGCCGTCATTGCATTCCAGCACCAGCCCGTTGACCGTCGGCAGGCTGCGTCCGCATTCCGGATTGCCGCGCACCGTGTGGGCGATCTGCGCATTGAGCAGCGTCCCCACGGCAAAGGTGTTGGAGAGCGCGATGGGCGTTTCCAGCAAACCCAGTTCTTCCAATTGCACCAGCCCCGCACTCTTGCCGAAACCATTGATGACGGCCGCCGCCGCCGGCAGCTTGTGCATGAAGAGATTGCCGCCATGCGGCGCAATCACGGTCACGCCGGTCTGCACCGCACCGGCATCCAGGGTGCAGTGACCAACGCGCACACCCTCGACATCGGTGATGCTGTTGCGCGCACCGGCGGGCAAGCGGCCAATATGTGGCGCCTGCGGCGGCACCTGCAGGTTCATCATCAGCGCTGGTCGATCTTGGGATCGAGCGCGTCGCGCAAGCCGTCGCCCAGCAGGTTGAAGGCCAGCACGGTCAGGAAGATCGCGATGCTGGGCACCAGCGCCACGTGCGGCGAGGTGACCATGTCGGCGCGGGCTTCGTTCAGCATCAGGCCCCACTCGGGTGTGGGCGATTGCGCGCCCAGGCCGAGGAAGGACAGGCCGGCCGCCGTGATGATGGAGGTGCCGATGCGCATGGTGAAATACACCACGATGGCCGAGATGGTGCCAGGGAAGATGTGCTTCCACATGATGGTGGTGTCGGATGCACCGATGCTGCGGGTGGCCTCGATGTAGGTCAGGTTTTTCAGCTGCAGCGTATTGCCGCGCACCAGGCGAGCAAAGGCCGGGATACTGAACACCGACACCGAGATGATGACGTTGATCATGCCGCCGCCCAGGATGGCGACGATGCCGATGGCCAGCAGAATGCCGGGGAAGGCGAAGAGCACATCGCAGATGCGCATGACGATGCGGTCCCACCAGCCTTCATAGTAGCCGGCCAGCAGGCCGAAGACGGTACCGATCACGGCACCGATGGCCACCGAGAAGAAGCCCGAGGCCAGCGAGATGCGTGCCCCCATCAGGATGCGGCTGAAGATGTCGCGGCCCAGCGAATCGACGCCGAACCAGTGGGTCCAGGTCGGCGGCGAATTGAGGGCGTCGTAGTCGAAGAAGTTTTCGGCATCGAAGGGCACGATCCAGGGCGCCAGGATGGCAATCAGAATCAGCAGCAGGATGAACACGCCCGCATAGACGGCCAGGCGCTGCTTCTTGAACTTGCGCCAGAACTCGCGCCACGGGGTGCGGATCTTCTGGCCGGAGGCGGCGACTGCAGCCGGATCGGGCGGCGGCAGCGGCGCGCCGGTTTCGGAGGTAGTGGCCAGAGGCGAATTGGAGAGCGACATGATTCCCCTCACTTGAAGCGAATGCTGGGGTTGATCACGGCATAAAGCACGTCCACCACCAGGTTGATGAAAATGAATTCCAGCGAGAACAGCAGGATCTCGGCCTGGATGATGGGGTAGTCACGCATCTCGACGGCATCGACCAGCAGGCGTCCCATGCCCGGCCAGTTGAACACCACCTCGACCAGGATGGAGCCGCCCAGCAGGAAGCCGAACTGCAGGCCCATCATCGTCACCACCGGAATGAGCGCATTGCGCAGGCAGTGCTTGATGACCACCACGGTCTCGGTCAGGCCCTTGGCGCGGGCTGTCCGCACGAAGTCCTCTTGCAGGATTTCGATGAAGGAAGAACGGGTAAAGCGCGCCATCACGGCGGCCACCGCCGCGCCCAGCGTCAGCGAAGGCAGGATGTAGTGGCGCCAGGTCTCGTCGCCGACCGTGGGCAGCCAGCCCAGTTCGACCGAGAAGACCTGCATGAGCAGGATGCCCAGCGAGAACGCCGGGAAGGAAATGCCGGAGACGGCCAGCGTCATGCCCAGGCGATCCGGCCACTTGTTGCGCCACACGGCAGAGGAGATGCCGATGATGAGACCGAACAGCACCGCCCAGATCATGGCCACGATGGTCAGCCACAGCGTGGGCCAGAAGCGCGCGGCGATCTCTTCGGAGACCGGGCGCTTGCTGCGGATGGAGCGTCCAAAGTCGCCGTGGGCGGCATTGATGAAGAAGTTGACGAACTGCTCCGGCAGCGGCTTGTCAAGGCCGAGGTCGGCGCGCACCAGGGCGACCGTCTTTTCATCGGCTTCGGGACCGGCGGCCAGGCGTGCCGGGTCGCCCGGCAACAAGTGCACGAACAGGAAAACCAGCACCGCCACCAGCAACAGCGTGGGAATGAGGCCTAACAGGCGTTTGATGACATAGGAAAACATGGGACTCTCTGAATAAGGCTGCCCGTCGCTGGTGTGTCCACACCCTGCGGTGGAGTCGCTCCCTGCGCTGCCGGCTTGCATGGCAACGCATCGTGAATCTGTGGGGGAGGATGGCCAGCCACCCTCCCCGCTTCATTGCTGCTCTTTTCTGCTCGTTACGACGATGCAGAGAACCTGCCCAGTGCTGCAAAACTGCATGAGGCGGTCTCACAGCACTGCATTTTTGCATCGGCCCGCAAGGGCCGAAAACACGGCGCTTGCTTACTTGGTGAACTCGATGTTCTCAAATTCGTAAGCCTGGTCCGGCATGATGTAGATGCCCTTGAGGTTCTTGGCACGGGCATACAGCAGCTTTTCGGTGACCAGGAAGGCCCACGGTGCATCCTTCCAGACTTCCTGCTGCGCGTCCTTGTACAGCGCTTCCTTTTCCTTGCGGTCGGAGACGGTCAGGGCCTTGGCGATGTCGGCATCGACCTTGTCGCTCTTGTAGTAAGCGGTGTTGAACAGACGCGGCGGGAAGGATTCCGATGCCAGCAGCGGACGCAGGCCCCAGTCGGCTTCACCGGTCGAGGACGACCAGCCCACGTAGAACAGGCGGATCGGGGCAGTGGCGGGATCCTGCCAGCTTTCCACACGCTCCACGCGCTGGCCGGCTTCCAGGGCCTGGATCTTGGCCTTGATGCCCACTTGCGCCAGCTGCTGCTGCAGGAACTGGATCACCTTCATGGCGGTGGTATGGGTGTAGGCCGACCACAGTTCGGTCTCGAAGCCGTTCGGATATCCGGCTTCGGCCAGCAGGGCCTTGGCCTTCTTCACGTCATAGGGCCACGGGCCGGTCTTGAAGGCGTAATCCACGCCCTGCGGCAGCACGCCATCCATCGGGGTGGCATAGCCATTGAACGCGACCTTGGCCAAGGCATCCTTGTTGATGGCGTAGTTGATCGCTTCGCGCACCTTCGGGTTGTCGAACGGCTTTTGCTTGACGTTCATCGACATGTAGCGCTGGATGATGGAGGGACCGGCGATCACGTCCAGGTTGCCCTTGCTCTTGAGCAGGTCAGCCTGTTCGTAGGGCAGCGGATAGGTGAACTGGGCTTCGCCGGTCTGCAGCATGGCCGAGCGCGAGTTGTTGTCCACCACCGGCTTCCACAGGATCTCGTCGACCTTGGGGTAGCCCTGCTTCCAGTAACCGTCGAACTTGGCCACCTTCACGTAGTCGGTCTGCTTCCACTCCACGAACTTGAAGGGACCGGTACCGACCGGGTGGAAGGCGATGTCCTTGTTGCCGTACTGCTTCAGCGCAGCCGGGGAGATCATCGCGGCCGACGGGTGCGCCAGCACGTTGATGAAGGCCGAGAACGGTTCCTTCAGCACGACCTTGACGGTGTAGTCGTTGAGCACTTCGGTCTTGGCGATGCGGTTGAAGAGGTTGTAGCGCTTCAACTTGTTGTCCGGGTTGGTCACGCGGTCGAAGACGGCCTTCACGGCGTCGGCCTTGAAGACGGTACCGTCATGGAACTTCACGCCTTGCTTGAGGCGAATGGTGTATTCCAGGCCATCCTTGCTCACCAGGTAGCCTTCGGCCAGCACCGGGATCAGCTTCATGTCCTTGTCGAAGCCATAGAGGCCCTGGTAGAAGGACTTCATCACCGACAGCGACAGCGTATCGTTGGCGTCATACGGGTCCATCGTGGTGAAGGTCGACGCTACGGCCACGGTAGCAGTCTTGGCGGCGAAGGCATTGGCCGCGCCGAACTGCAGGGCGGCGCCCAGGGTACCCAGGGCCAGCCATTTGGCGGCGCTCATTGCTTTGTTTTTTGCGGATGCGGACATTGGTCTCTCCTGATCAGTGACGCTTGAGTGGTTACAGCTTGATTGAGATTACTGCGCTGACTGCATTTACCAAATTACAGATACGACTGGGGAACATCACGCCCGCGCTCAAAAAGCGCCGGCAATACGGTGCTGGGCCACGAAGTGCCCCGGAGCCACTTCCCGCAGCGGCTCCACCTTGGGCTCATCGCCCACCAGCCGGATCGGGCTGGGAATTTCATCGGTCATCAGTTTCTTGCCCGGCTGGCGCAGGGTCGGATCGGCCACCGGCACGGCCGCCATCAGCTTGCGCGTGTACGGGTGCTGGGGATTTTCGAAGATGGCGCGGCGCGGTCCGATCTCCACGATCTGGCCCAGGTACATCACCGCCACCCGATGGCTGATGCGCTCCACCACCGCCATGTCGTGCGAGATGAAGATGAAGGAGATGCCCAACTCGGCCTGCAGGTCCAGCATCAGGTTGACGATCTGGGCCTGGATCGACACGTCCAGTGCCGACACCGATTCATCAGCAATGACGATCTTGGGATTCAACGCCAGGGCGCGGGCGATGCAGATGCGCTGGCGCTGGCCACCGGAAAATTCATGCGGATAGCGCTGGCCATGCTCGGGCGTCAGGCCCACGCGGGTCAGCAGCGCATCCACGCGTTCCTGCGCCCCCTCCTTCAGGCCGTGCACCAGCATCGGCTCCATGATGGAGTAGCCGACGGTCATGCGCGGATCGAGCGACGCGAAGGGATCCTGGAAAATGAACTGGATGTCGCGGCGCAGCTCGCGCAATTCCGAACGCGGCAATTGCGCCAGGTCGCGGCCGCCGAACTCGACCTTGCCGCCGGCGATGTCGACCAGGCGCAGCAGCGAGCGCCCGGTGGTGGACTTGCCGCAACCGGATTCGCCGACGATGGCCAGGGTCTCGCCGGAATAGAGATCGAAGCTCACCTTCTCGACCGCATGCACGCGCTGCTTGACGCGGCCGAAGATGCCGCTCTTCACGTCGAAGCGTGTCGTCAGGTCGCGCACCTTGAGGATGGGCTGGCGCTGCGCGGCAATCTCCGCCTGGGCCTGCAGTTCGCTGGCGATCAGGTCGGGACGCACCTCGGCCTGCGGCGCGATGCCAAAGCGCAGCGGCTTGTCGGTGCCGCGCATGGAGCCCAGGCGCGGCACGGCCGCCAGCAGGGATTGCGTATAAGGATGCGCGGGCGCGGCAAAGAGTTGCTTGACTTCGTTCTCTTCCACCTTCTCGCCCCGGCACATCACCACCACGCGGTCGGCCACTTCGGCCACCACGCCCATGTCGTGGGTGATGAAGATCACGCCCATCTGCATCTCCTGCTGCAGCGAGCGGATCAGTTGCAGGATCTGGGCCTGGATGGTCACATCCAGTGCCGTAGTCGGTTCGTCGGCAATGAGCAGCGAGGGCTTGCAGGACAAGGCCATGGCGATCATCACGCGCTGGCGCATGCCACCGGAGAGCTGGTGCGGATGGCGGCCCAGTACGCGCTTCGCTTCAGGAATGCGCACCATCTCCAGCATGCGCAGCGCCTCGGCCTGGGCGGCGGCGCGGCTCATGCCCTGGTGCAGGCGGATCGATTCGGCAATCTGCTCGCCGACGGTGAAGACCGGATTGAGCGAGGTCATCGGCTCCTGGAAGATCATGGCGATCTCCGCGCCCCGGATGCTGCGCATGGTGGCGTTGTCAGCCTGCGCCAGGTCCAGCGACTGGCCGCTGCGGCGCAGGAACTGCATGCTGCCGCTGGCGATCTTGCCACCGCCGTGTTCGATCAGGCGCATGATGGCAAGCGACGACACCGACTTGCCCGAGCCCGATTCACCGACGATGGCCAGGGTCTCGCCCTGGTTGACGTGGAAGGACAGGTCGCGCACCGCATCGACCGTCCGTTCGGAGGTGGCAAAGCGGACATTGAGCTGACGGACATCCAGCACGCGTTGGGACTGTTGCATCTTGATTCTCTCCTGCTCGGCCGCTTCAGGCCGGTGCTGCGTAAATGGCGGTGACCGGGGCCAGTTCGCCACAGCCCCAGGCGCGATACATGCCTTCGGTATTGAAGGGCAAGGCCAGGTTGCCGTGGCGGTCGATGGCGATGACGCCACCGCGTCCGCCCACCTTGGGCAGGGTCTCGAAGACCACGGCGCGGCTGGCTTCTTCCAGCGACTGGCCGGCATAGGCCATGCGCGCGCCGATGTCGTAGCAGGCGGCGGTGCGCATGAAGGCTTCGCCGGTGCCGGTGGCCGACACGGCCACGGTGGCGTTGTTGGCATAGCAGCCGGCGCCGATGATGGGCGAATCGCCTACGCGGCCAGGCTGCTTGTTGGTGATGCCGCCGGTCGAGGTGGCCGCAGCGAGGTTGCCGAACTGGTCCAGTGCGACGGCACCGACGGTGCCGAACTTGTTGTCCGGATCGATGGGTTCCTTGGGCTCGGCGGCTTTCTCCGCGAAGGCGAAGGAAGAGGCATCGTGGTCCAGCATCGCGCGCGACTGGCCGCGTACGCGCTGCCATTGTTCGTGGCGGGCATCGGTATGGAAGTAAGCGGGCTCGACCGTGACCGCACCGTGGCGCGCGGCGAAGGCTTCGGCGGCAGGGCCGACCAGCAGCACGTGTTCACTCTTTTCCATCACCGTGCGCGCGGCCAGGATGGGATTGCGCAGCTTGGTCACACAGGCCACCGCACCGGAGGCGAGATCGGCCCCATTCATGACACAGGCGTCCAGCTCATGCTTGCCTTCGCTGGTGTAGACGGCACCATGGCCGGCATTGAAGAGCGGGCAGTCTTCCAGCAGGCGCACGGCTTCGGTGACGGCTTCCAGTGCCGAGCCGCCGGCATTGAGCACGGCCTGGGCGGCGGCGACGATGTCGGACAGCGCCTGGTGATAGCGAGCCTCGTCCTCGGCCGAAAGCGAAGCGCGCGTGATGGTGCCTGCGCCGCCGTGGATGGCAATTACCGGAGTGGTCATGCGTTGGTCTTTCCTTTGGTTGGGGCGCGCTTGGCGGCCGCCCGCGCGGGCTTGCCGACCGGCGTGGTGCCGGCGCGCTGTTGCTGCTGGGCCAGGTACAGCCAAGGCAGCACGAATTCAGCCATTTGCGTGGCGGCCTGCACCGAGCGGCGTGCGCGATGCGCCACGGCATCGCACAGGGCCTGGATCAGGATCAGTGCGGCCGCATCGGAAGTGGGCGCGAGACGGCCATCAGTCTGGGCATACAAGGCGACATCGGCCAGCGGCACCAGCGGCGATCCCGGGGTATCGGTGAGTGCAATCACACGTGCGCCCTTCTCCACTGCACGCTGGGTGAGCCAGACGGTGTCAGCCGCATAGCGCGGGAAAACCATCGCAATCACCAGGTCATCGCTGTCGAGCTTGAAGAACTGGCGTGCCGCCTGCGAGGGGCCGCCTGCCATGGCCACCGAACTGACGGTGCGCACATAGGGTTCCAGCGTGTGGGCCATCAGGCCGGAGAGATAGGCCGAGGCACCGAAGCCGGTGATGAAGATGCGCTGCGCCGAGAGGATCATGTCGACCGCCTGCTCGCAGTGTTCCGGCGTGAGCATGCGGCGCGTGGCCTCGATGTTGGCGATGTCGCTATCGAAGGCGGCGGCCATGATCTCGGCGCTGGTGGCGGTGCGCTGCACCTGCTCGCGCAGTTTTTCCACGGGCGCCAGGGTGGTCGCGAAATCCGAGACCAGCGCAGCACGGAACGAGGCATAACCGTCGAAGCCCAGCGCATGGGCGAAGCGGTTGGCGGTGGCCACCGAAATGCCGGCCGCTTCCGACAGTTCGTCGATGGTCATGGTGGCGGCGCGGAAGGGGTTGCCCAGCACGTAGTCCGCGGTCTTGCGGTGCGACTTGGACAATTGCGGATACAGCTTGCCCACGGCCTGTGCTACCGCACCGGCTCCCTGCAAACTGATGTTCTTCGGCTGTTGTGTCACCGCCCGCTACCCCGTCGTCATTGAATTCACTGCCCCCTGCAAAAAAACGCAAAAAAAATAAATCGTTTAAATCATTTATTTCATTTGCAGAGCGCCCTGCCACCACTGTTCTTGCAATGTTCTTGTGCTGTTGCGCCCGCTGATGCGGGCGTATTTATCATCGCGCAGGACTTGTCATTTGCATCCGTCCCGCCGAAAAAAATGTAAATATATTTTCATTTTCGCGGCGAGTAAAGAAAAAATACTTTCAAAAACCGAATATCCTTATAACGCACCAGAAGCACGCGATAGCCCGCATGAAATGCACCAGATGTGCGCCAGATGAACGAAGATTCATTGCGCAGTGCACCAAAAATGACGGCCTGGATCACGACCTGAAGGCGATAAAATACGCCCCTTCACTCCGCCCTGCCCGCTCATGAATATCCGCTTCCTAGAAACCTTCGTCTGGCTGGCCCGCTTGCGCAATTTCCGGCTCACGGCCGAGCGGCTGCACACCACGCAGGCGGCTGTCTCCAGCCGCATCGCTTCGCTCGAACAGGATTTCGGCGTGCGCCTGTTCGACCGCAGCGCGCGCGAGGTGGCGCTGACCGCCGATGGCAGCAAGGCGCTGGTGTATGCCGAGCGCATGGTCAAGCTCATGCGCGAGATGAAGGACGACATGTCCGACCGCGAAGTGTTTGCCGGCGTCATTCGCATCGGGGTGATCGAATCCATCGTGCACAGCTGGTTTCCGGATTTTCTCGGACGCCTTCACAAGGCCTTTCCGCGCCTGCAGATCGAGATCGTCAGCGACACCACCATCCACCTGCACGAGCAGTTCAGCAAGAGCAACCTGGACCTGGTGCTGCAGGCCGAACCGGTGATCGGGCCGCAGGTCAGCAATATCGCGCTGTGCGAATTCCCCATGCGCTGGGTCGGCAGCCCCAAGCTCGACATCGGCAGCGAGACGCTGTCGCTGGCGGACCTGGCGGCCTTCCCCATCATCAGCTTCGCCCGCAATTCGGGGCCGCATGCAGTCATCGAGCGCTTGTTCTCGGGCAGCGAGCGGGGTGAGCGCACATTGCACATCAACTGCATCGCCTCGGTGGCCACCATGATCCGGCTGGCCACGGATGGCTTCGGCATCACGGCGGTGCCGCCGGCCATCATCCAGCGCGAACTCAACGAAGAGAGCCTGCACCTGCTGCGCGTGGATACCGAGTTCCCGGCACTGGCACTGATCGCCTGCTTCCGCTCGGACCATGAGAATCCGCTGACCGAAACCGTGGCGCGCATCGCGCAGGAAACGGCGTCCGACTTCGCACTCAATTGGGGCCAGGAGATCGCGCGGCTGCCCGCCCCGCTCGGCTGAGATAGCCCGCCCTCCCGCCTGCACGCTGCCCGGCGCGCCGATGCGCGGGCACGCATGAACAGCACCATCCTGAAGCAAACAGCGCCCTGCTTTTGCTCATAAGATTTTTCAATCAAGGCCGTTCAGATTTTCTTGTTGGACAGCGCCCGCCCTGCATCCCCATACTGAATTCAGACCGGCGCCTTCGGGCTGGCACCGGAACATGCCCGGCCCTGCAGTGCTTGCCGCCGCTCCCATCCCATCCATGCAGAACACAACACGGCGCCGTCACACGGACGCCGGCCACACTTGAGGAGGTTTTCCATGTCGTATTCCCCATCCGCTGCGGCCACCGCGGTGCCCCCGGCCAGCAGCAGTGCCAGCCTCGAGGCGACCTACGGCAAGATCGCCTGGCGCCTGATTCCCTTCCTGGTCTTCCTGTTCGTGCTGGCCTGGATCGACCGCGTCAATGTCGGCTTCGCCAAGCTGCAGATGCTGCAGGACCTGCAGTTCTCGGAGGCGGTGTATGGCCTGGGCGCGGGTATTTTCTTCATCGGCTATTTCCTTTTTGAAGTGCCAAGCAACCTGCTGCTGGAAAAGATCGGCGCCCGCAAGACGCTGGCGCGCATCACCATCCTGTGGGGCCTGGCCTCGATGGCCATGGCCTACGTCACCACGCCGACCAGTTTCTATGTGCTGCGCTTCCTGCTGGGCATCTTCGAAGCAGGCTTCTTCCCCGGCGTAGTGCTGTATCTGACTTACTGGTTCCCGGCCAAGCGCCGTGCCCGCGTCAATGGCCTCTTCATGACCTCCTTTGCCATCGCCGGCGCAGTCGGTGGCCCCATTGCCGGGCTCATCATGAGCAGCATGGAAGGCGTGGGCCATCTGGCCAACTGGCAATGGCTCTTCATCATCGAGGGCATTCCGTCGATCCTGGCGGGCTTCGCCGTGCTGGCCTGGCTGCCGGAAAAACCGGCCAATGCCAAGTGGCTGAGCGATGCTGAAAAAACCGCCGTCACGCAAGTGCTGGCCGCCGAGAACAGCGCACCGGGCAAGCATTTCTCCTTCAAGGATGCCTGTGCCAACTACCGCGTCTGGATCTGCGCCGCCGTGTATTTCTGCGTGGTCAGCGGCAATGCCACCATCGCCTTCTGGGCACCGTCCATCATCAAGGAAATCGGCGTCAAGGGTAACCTGCAGATCGGCCTGATCTCGGCCATCCCCTTCGTGGCCGGCACGCTGGCCATGGTGTGGAACGGCTTCCACTCCGACAAGACCGGCGAGCGCCGCCTGCACAGCGCCATCGCCACGCTCATCGCCTGCATCGGCTTGATCGCCACCGGCATGACGCTGGGCAATGCGACGCTGGCCCTGTGTTCGCTGACGCTGGCGGCCATCGGCATCCTGGCGGCCTTCCCGGTGTTCTGGTCGATTCCCGGCGCCTTCCTGGCCGGCACGGCAGCCGCTGGCGGCATCGCCCTCATCAACTCCATCGGCAACCTGGCTGGCTTCGTGGCCCCTTACATGATCGGCGCGTTGAAGACCAGCACCGGGTCGCTCTCCTCCGGCCTGTATTTCGTGGCCGCGCTCGAATTCCTCGCCAGCTTCCTGGTGGTGGTGTTCGTCAAGAAGCATTGAAGGCAAATCAAATGCTCTTCTGACTTTTCCTATTCCGTTCCCCCCTTCCGTTCGAACTGAGTAGATCCGAAGGATCGTATCGAAGGCGTGGCTGCCGTAGCGCCTTCGATACGCTGCTGCGCAGCTACTCAGTCCGAACGGAAGAAGAAGTGCATAGCGCTTCAACCATTGATTCAACCTGTTGGAATAAATACTCATGAAGCTGACCTTTACCCTCCCCGATCAATCCACCCTCCAGGCCGACATCGACACCCTGGTCATCGCCGGCTGGGCCGGCCGCGACATGGCGGCCATCGAGCATCACATCGAAGAACTGGAAGCGCTGGGCATCTCGCGTCCCAGCGCGGTACCGCTGTTCTATCGCGTCTCGGCCAACCAGCTCTCTCAGGCCGCGCAGGTGCAGGTGCTGGGCGAGGCGTCGTCCGGTGAAGTGGAGACCTTCGTCTTCAACAGCGGCGACGAGCTGTATGTCTCGATTGCCTCCGACCACACCGACCGCAAGCTGGAAGCGCACAGCGTGGCCTTCTCCAAGCAGGCCTGCGTCAAGCCCGTGGGCAGCAGCGCGTGGAAGCTGTCGGACGTGGCCGAGTACTGGGATGAACTGGTGATCCGCTCCTGGATCGAGGAAGACGGTGCCACCAAGCTCTACCAGGAAGGTACGCTGGCCTCGCTGCGTACGCCCGGCGACCTGATCGCGCGCTTCACGCAAGGCGGCGCCACCCTGCCCGAGGGCTGCGGCATGACCTGCGGCACCGTGGGTGCCATCGGCGGCATCCGTCCTGCGGCATCCTTCACGATGGAACTGTTCGACCCGCGCCGCCAACGCGCCCTGCGCCACCATTACGTGGCCGAGTCGCTGGCCGAGGTGGCCTGATTCCACGGGGCGGCCCAAGCTGGCCGCCCATGCGCCTTTGTTGGATGCGCCAGGCAATGCGATACTTGCGCATCTGCGAATTTGTCCTCCGACCACACCGACTCCCTCATCATGCCGAGCACACTCTCCCAACTGGCCGCCGACCTCGATGCCGGCCGCATCACTTCCCTGCAACTGACCGAACAAGCCCTGGCCCGCATCGCCGATCCGGCGGGCGAAGGCGCGCGCGTCTTCACCAGCGTCTACGCCGAGCAGGCGCGCGCCGCCGCACGCGCTTCCGATACCCTGCGCGCGGCCAAACTGTGTCGCTCGCCGCTGGAAGGTGTACCGGTCTCGGTCAAGGATCTGTTTGATGTCGCCGGCGAAACCACGCTGGCCGGCTCCGTCGTCCTGCGCGGCAAGCCCGCTGCCACCGAACATGCGGCGGTGGTGCAGAACCTGCTCAAGGCCGGTGCCATCGTCATCGGCAAGACCAACATGACCGAGTTCGCCTACTCGGGCCTGGGCATCAATCCGCATTACGGCACGCCGCAAAACACCTGGGAGCGCAATGTCGAAGGCGGCCGCATTCCCGGCGGTTCTTCTTCCGGCGCGGCCATCTCGGTGACCGATGGCATGGCCTTCGCCGCGGTCGGGTCCGATACCGGCGGATCCGTGCGCATCCCCTCGGCACTGAACGGCCTGACCGGATTCAAGCCCACGGCCGCACGGGTGTCCATGCAAGGTGTACTGCCACTGTCCGCTTACCTGGACTCGATTGGCCCGCTGGCTGTATCGGTAGAATGCTGCGCCATCATGGACGCTGTACTGGCCGGTGAAGCCTATGTGTCCGTAGTCGCCCATCCGCTGCGCGGCCTGCGCCTGCTGGCCCCGACCAATGTGGTACTGGACGCCATGGACGAGACCGTCGGCAAGGCCTATCGCGCCGCGCTGGACAAACTCCGCGCCGCCGGTGCCGTCATCGTCGAAGCCGAAGTGCCGGCCTTCAACGCCCTGGCCGCCATCAATGCCAAGGGCGGCTTCACCGCTGCCGAAGCCTACGCCTGGCACCGCGCCCTGATCGCCGAGAACGCCGGCGGCTATGACCAGCGCGTGGTTTCGCGCATCCTGCGCGGCAAGGACATGAGCGCCGCCGACCTGCTCGACGTGCTGCACGCCCGCCCGCGCTGGATCGCCGAAGTGCAGGCGCAACTGGCCGGTTACGATGCGCTGGTGATGCCGACCGTACCCATCGTCGCGCCGCGTATTGCCGAGCTGCAAGCCAGCGACGATGCCTATTACGCCGCAAACGGCAAGATCCTGCGCAACCCGACGCTGATCAACTTCCTCGATGGCTGCGCCGTCTCCCTGCCCTGCCATGCGCCCGGCACTGCCCCGGTCGGGCTGTCGCTGGCGGCGGCCGGCGGCGAGGACAAGCGCCTGCTGTCGATCGCCCTGGCGGTGGAAGGACTGCTGGCCGCCTGATCCAGAGATTTGCTCCACTGACAAGGCTTGCGTGCGCGCAAGCCTTTTTTGTGCGCGCTTTTAGCCGCATTTACATGCTGTTACCGACATGTCCTGCCCGGTAGGGAACAATCCGCCTTGCCAGACGCCGAATCCACGGAATTTTCATTAGAATGCGCTTTTGCAGCGCAAGATGGCCCCTTGGCGGGCCGCTGCGCTGGACGAACAGACAACAACCCTCCGGCATCAGCCACGACCACTCATCTGCATGGCAACCAAAAAAACAACCCCGTCCGATTACAGTGAATCATCGATCCGTGTCCTCAAGGGACTGGAGCCGGTCAAGCAGCGTCCGGGCATGTACACGCGCACCGAGAATCCGCTGCACATCCTCCAGGAAGTGATCGACAACGCCTCTGACGAAGCGCTGGGCGGCTACGGCAAGAGCATCATCGTCACCATCAACGCCGACGGCAGCGTCAGCGTGGAAGACGATGGCCGCGGCATCCCGGTCGGCCTGCACCCGGAAGAAAAAGTCCCCACCGTCGAGATCGTCTTCACCCGCCTGCATGCGGGCGGCAAGTTCGACAAGGGTTCCGGCGGTGCCTATGCCTTCTCGGGCGGCCTGCACGGCGTGGGCGTCTCGGTCACCAATGCGCTGGCCACGCGCCTGGAAATCACGGTCTGGCGCGAAGGCAGCGTGCACACGCTGGCCTTCTCGGGCGGCGACGTCATCGAGAAACTGAAGTCGCGCCCCGCCACTCGCGAGGACAAGAAGTCCGGCACCCGCGTGACCGTCTGGCCGGACGCCAAGTATTTCGACTCGGCCACCATTCCGCTGGGCGAGCTGCAGCGCCTGCTGCGTTCCAAGGCGGTGCTGCTGCCAGGCGTGAAGGTCACGCTGATCAACGCCAAAACCGGCGACACCCAGAACTGGCAGTACGATCAAGGCCTGCGCGGCTACCTGATGGAGCAACTGGCGCAGACCGGCAGCGGCGAAACGTTGATCCCGCTGTTCGAAGGCGAACAGTTCGCCGGCAAGGATGCCGAAGGCTTCGCCGAGGGCGAAGGCGCCTCCTGGGTGGTGGCCTGGACCGAAGAAGGTGCCGTGGTGCGCGAGTCCTACGTCAACCTGATCCCCACCTCCAACGGCGGCACCCACGAATCGGGCCTGCGCGAAGGCCTGTTCTCGGCGGTCAAGAGTTTTGCGGAAATGCATTCGCTGCTGCCCAAGGGCGTCAAACTCCTGGCCGAGGACGTGTTTGCGCGCGTCTCCTTCGTGCTCTCGGCCAAGGTGCTGGATCCGCAATTCCAGGGCCAGATCAAGGAACGCCTGAACTCGCGCGATGCCGTGCGACTGGTCGCCGGTTACTCGCGTCCGGCGCTGGAGCTGTGGCTGAACCAGCACGTGGAATACGGCAAGAAGCTGGCCGAGCTGGTCATCAAGCAGGCCCAAAGCCGCCTGCGCTCGGCGCAAAAGGTCGAAAAGAAGAAATCTTCAGGCGTGGCCGTGCTGCCGGGCAAGCTGACCGATTGCGAATCCTCGGATGTGACGCGCAATGAAATTTTCCTGGTGGAGGGCGACTCCGCCGGCGGCTCCGCCAAGATGGGCCGCGACAAGGAATTCCAGGCCATCCTGCCCTTGCGCGGCAAGGTCCTGAACGCCTGGGAAACCGAGCGCGACCGCCTCTTCGCCAACAATGAAATCCACGATATCGCCGTGGCCATCGGCGTCGATCCGCATGGCATCAACGACACGCCCGATCTCTCCGGCCTGCGTTACGGCAAGATCTGCATCCTCTCGGACGCGGACGTGGACGGCTCGCACATCCAGGTATTGCTGCTGACGCTGTTCTTCCGTCACTTCCCCAAGCTGATCGAGAACGGCCACATCTGCGTGGCGCGCCCGCCGCTCTATCGGGTCGATGCCCCTGCACGCGGCAAGAAGCCGGTGCAGAAGCTCTATGCGCTGGACGATGGCGAACTTGAAGCCATCGAAGACAAGCTGCGCAAGGATGGCCTGAAGGAAGGTGCCTGGAGCATTTCCCGCTTCAAAGGCCTGGGCGAGATGAATGCCGAGCAGCTGTGGGAAACCACCATGAACCCGGACACGCGCCGCCTGCTGCCGATCAGCTTCGGCGAGCCTGGCGTGCAGACCTCCGAAGAGCGTTTCAACATGCTCATGGGCAAGGGCGAAGCGGCGTCCCGCCGCGCCTGGATCGAAGAGCACGGCAACGAAGCCGAAGCGGACATCTGACATGCGCCGCCCCGCGTTCCTGCACACCAGCGCTCTCGCCGCCCTCCTGGGCGCGGCGGCGCTGCTCTGTGCCGGACCGGTACAGTCGCAGCAAGTGGTCCGGTACACCGATGCCGATGGTGTACAGCACATGCGGGTGGAAGCAGCGGACAGTGGCCGGGACAGTACCGGTACGGCTGCCGCTTCAAAGAAGTCCAAGACCATTGTGTACCGGTACACCGATGCCGATGGCGCGGTGCACTTCTATGCCCAGACCCTGGACGACCCGGACAAGCTCATGGCCAGCAGTGCAACGCTGCTCAACCATCCCGGCAGCAAGGAAGCGGTGACCCCGGCCGATCCGCCTTTCGTGCGGACCATGCTGGCTCATCGCGATGCGCGCAAGTACGACGACCTGCTCACCGAAGCGGCCGGCGAATTCGGCCTGGATGCGGCGCTGCTGAAGGCGGTGATGACGGCCGAATCCGGCTTCAATGCCACGGCCGTCTCGAGCAAAGGCGCGGTCGGCCTGATGCAGATCCTGCCCGACACCGCCGAGCGCTACGGCCTGCAGGGGGATCGTCGCAAGACGCTGCACCAGAAGCTGACCGATCCGAAGATCAACATCCGCCTGGCCGCGCGCTACCTGCGCGATCTGATGGCGATGTTCCCGCAGCACGTGGAACTGGCCATTGCCTCCTACAACGCCGGGGAAGGCGCGGTGCAGAAGTATGGCAACAAGATCCCGCCCTATCCCGAGACACAGGGCTATGTGCGGCTGGTGTCGCGGTTCTATGAACTGTACCGGCCCGCCGGCGCACTGCGCCTGGCCGCAGGCGAGCGCGGCAACGCCAATGCCAGCGGCAATGCGCGCCTGAAGGTGACGCTGCCCCCGCGCGAGCCCGCCATCAACGATTAACCCAGTCAATACGAACACAACAAGACAAGCTCCATGACCGATCAACCGACCCTCTTTGACCAAGCCCCGGCTGCGCCCGATGGCGAATCGCTGACGCTGTCCACCTTCGCCGAACGCGCCTATCTCGATTACGCGATCTCGGTGGTCAAGGGCCGCGCCCTGCCTGATGTCGCCGACGGCCAGAAGCCGGTACAGCGCCGCATCCTCTATGCGATGAACGAACTGTCGCTGAACTCGGCGGCCAAACCGCGCAAGTCCGCCGCCGTGGTCGGCGACGTGCTGGGCAAGCTGCACCCGCACGGCGACCAGTCGGTGTATGACGCCCTGGTGCGCATGGCGCAGGATTTTTCGCTGCGCTATCCCTTGATCGACGGCCACGGCAACTTCGGTTCGCGCGATGGCGATGGCGCAGCGGCGATGCGCTACACCGAAGCACGCCTGACGCCCATCAGCAAATTGCTGCTCGATGAAATCGATATGGGCACGGTGGATTTCCAGCCCAACTACGATGGCTCCACCGAAGAGCCGCGCCTCCTGCCGGCGCGCCTGCCCTTCCTGCTGTTGAACGGTGCCTCCGGCATTGCCGTGGGCATGGCCACTGAAATCCCCTCGCACAACCTGACCGAAGTGGCCAAGGCGGCCGTGGCGATGATCCGCAATCCCAAGATCACGCACGCCGAGCTGATGGAACTGATCCCCGGCCCGGACTTCCCCGGTGGCGGCCAGATCATCACCCCGAAGTCGACCATCGCCGAGATGTACCAGAGCGGCCGTGGCAGCCTGAAGGTGCGCGCACGCTGGAAGATCGAAGACCTGGCGCGCGGCCAGTGGCAGGCGGTCATCACCGAACTGCCGCCGGGCGTTTCCTCGCAGCGCGTGCTGGAAGAAATCGAAGAACTGACCAACCCCAAGCTGAAGCTGGGCAAGAAGTCGCTGACGCCCGAACAGCAGGCGCAGAAGGCGGCCATCCTGGGCCTGCTCGATGCAGTGCGCGACGAGTCCGGCCGCGAAGCGCCGGTGCGCCTGGTGTTCGAGCCGAAGTCCAAGAACCAGGACCAGACCGAGTTCATGAACACGCTGCTGGCGCAGACCTCGCTGGAGACCAGTGCCTCGCTGAACCTGGTGATGATCGGCGGCGATGGCCGTCCGCGCCAGAAGAACCTGACTGACATCCTCACCGAGTGGATCAGCTTCCGCTTCGAGACGGTGACGCGCCGTACGCAGTTCCGCATGCAGAAGGTCAACGACCGCATCCACATCCTGGAAGGCCGGGAAGCGGTGCTGTTGAACATCGACAAGGTCATCAAGATCATCCGTGAATCGGACGAACCGAAGCCGGCCCTGATGGACGCCTTCAAGCTCTCCGACCGCCAGGCCGAAGACATTCTGGAAATCCGCCTGCGCCAATTGGCGCGACTGGAAGCCATCAAGATCCAGCAGGAACTGGCCGAACTGCGCAGCGAGAAGACCACGCTGCAGGACCTGCTGGACAATCCGTCCTCGATGAAGCGTCTGGTCATCAAGGAAATCGAAGGCGACGCCAAGACCTACGGCGATGCCCGCCGCACCATCATCGAAGAAGCCGAGCGCGCCACCTTCGAGCAGAAGGTGATCGATGAGCCGGTGACGGTGATCATTTCTCAGAAGGGCTGGGTGCGCGCGCGCACCGGCCATGGCCACGATGCGACGCAGTTCACCTTCAAGGCCGGTGACAGCCTGTATGGCGCATTTGAATGCCGCACCGTGGACAACCTGCTGGCCTTCGGCTCCAACGGCCGGGTCTACACGATTGCGGTGAACGCGCTGCCCAACGCGCGTGGCGATGGTGTGCCTGTGACCACGCTGATCGAACTGGCCAGCGGCAGCAGCATCCAGCATTACTTTGCGGGTCCGGCCGATACCACGCTGTTGCTGGCCTCTGATGCGGCGGCCGGTTTCATTGCCAAGGCGTCCGACATGTTTGGCCGCGTCAAGGGCGGCAAGAGCTTCTTCACGCTCGATGAAGGTGCGCTGCCGCTGGCACCGACGCCGGTGGCGGCCGATGCCAGCGCCGTGGCCTGCGTCTCGGCCAATGGCCGCCTGCTGGTGTTTGGCCTCGATGAGATGAAGACGCTGTCTTCCGGTGGCCGTGGCGTGAACCTGATGGAGCTGGAAAAGAACGAGAAGCTGGTCGCCGCCCAGGCCATCAGCCAGAAGGGTGTCGTGGTCCATGGCACCGGCAACATGAGCAAGCCCAAGGAGATTGCCTTGAGCGGCGAGAAGCTGCTGGCGCACGTGGGCAAGCGCGCACGCAAGGGCCGCGTGCTGGAATCGCGCATCAAGGCGACGGGGTTGCGTTCGCAGGGTTGATACCCGGTTTCTTTTTGCGGTGAAGTCGCCCCCTGCGCAGTTTGGCAGGGGGCGATTTTTTTGATGGCTTGCACAACTGATTGCTTCGTGGGCAAGGGGTGGTCGAAGCATTTCGAATGCGGGGTGGAGTTTTGGGTGTTGGCGTGGAAGAGCCAACGCCTGCTGGGGAGAATGCGCGCTCATTGTTGAAAGCGAGGAGCGTGCAAGATGAGAAACACCCCAGTGAAAGACAGAATCCCGGACAAATCCAAGAGCCTCGTGGCTCGATTACGCTACATCTTTCCCCACCGCGTCCATCAATTTGCGGCCCACCGACCTCAGATGAGTGAGGCGTAATGGCGCGCCCGATGAACTATCTCCTTGCAGCGGCCATAGTGCTGTTGCTCTGCTACGGCACCCTGCGCAAATACAGCACGCTGGTCCGGCCACACTATCCGCCCATCTCCATCTCAGTCAATCCCGCAGGCACCTGCGCGCTCACCGAATACAATTTCCGGGGAGGCGAGCGCTGGTACTGGACTGACCCATATCGCTGGTTCCTGCTGGCGTCCGGGGATGCGTTTTATACGATTACCGATCTGCGTACAGGCAAGATCATCCGGGACTCCACCACTCAAATCGTCCCCGGTCTGGAAGCCAACTCGCTGGTGGCGGTGGCCATGGGAGACGAAGTGTTCTATTGGTCTGCCGATGGCACGAAAGCAAATTTTCCGGGGAGCAGTGCCGAGGATTACTTCCACGAATGGACTGATCTCAAGGAATGCGAGGGGAGGAACGCGGAATCAGACTATGCCAACCTGAATTGCAGAATGGATACAGCCTCTGAGCTCTGTAATCGGCTAAGCGACGCGCTTTGATTCAGGAACTGCATCTTCTATTCAAATCTTGGCAGGGCAATGCAAACTCTCTTTTTTAGTGACCAGATGAAAAGTTGCTTTGCATTTCCATTACTGAGCACCGTGGGCATTGGGTGCGGAGTTTCTGTGGGAGCGCTCAATACGGCCTTCATCACGAATTGCGGAGAAAGTTGCCCGGACGACCCGCTGCTGTGGGCGCTGGGATGTTCCATCACATTTCCCCTTATCGGCCATCTTCTGCTCAAAAAGACACGGCAAACGGTCGCCAATACCATGCTGGTTGCCGTGGCACTGGCAGCCACCGTCCTGCTACCGGCCCTCGCGATGTATGCCTGCAGCCTTCATGAGAAATATTGGAGACTGCATGGCAAGCAGGTTTTCCCGGATATCGAATACAGCCTCATGGTGATTTCAGAGGACCCACTCCCCACACTGGGCATCGCCGAGGCTGAACGCTGTGTCATCAACAATGACCTGCGTTGTGGCGAAAACCCGCAAGTGATTCCAGCCCTGTGCCAAAGCGGATTCGTATCACTGCCACGGAAACATTGGTCCTCTTTCAAGCGACTCCCGAACGAAGATCTGCAAGGCCCCGCGCCTGCCAATGATGACCGGAAATATTATTTAAATGATTTATGCCAGCAACAGGCGACATCAGTGAGTCAACCATGAACAAGATCAAGGCTGCGGTTTCTCACCACGAGCGTGAAATCGCCGAACTGCGCGCGAACCCTGTACTGGCCATCGAGTACCTGAAGGCCGCTGTGGAGTCACTGGACAGTCCGGATGACCTCCCTGCCGCGTTGCTGGCACTGCGCGCCATCAGCGAAGCCTGTGGTGATGCCGGCTCTTGAAAACTCGTCACCCAATCGCCACCGACACCCGATACACCAACACCCCCAGCAATCCAAACGCCCCCGCCAGCATGCAATAAGGTGCCCAGCGTTGCGCGCGTTGGCCGTAGCCGATCAGCAGCAGCGCGATGCTGATGAGCGGTATCCAGGTTGACGGGCTGTTGAAGTCCATGATGATTGCTCCCGGTTGATTGCATCGCTAGTCATGTGGGCAGCGCAGCTGCGCGCGCCCTCCTCCATCACGCCATCTGGCTGATGGTCTTTCTGAACCGGCCCAGTGCAGCTACAAACAGGACCAGGCCAATTGCCAGGATGGCCAGCAGTTGCGGCCAGATCACTTCCAGGCCAGCGCCCCGGTACAGTATGGCTTGCCCCGCCGCGACAAAATGCGTGGTCGGGGCGGCCAGCATGATGTCCTGTACCGGTACAGGCATGCTCTCGCGCGGCGTGGAGCCGCCCGACAGCAATTGCAGCGGCAACAGCACCAGTACGGTGAGCATCCCGAACTGCGGCATCGAACGCGCCAACGTGGCCATGAAGATGCCCATCGAGGTAGTGGCAAACAGATGCAGCACCGTCACCAGCATGAACAGCGCCAGCGAGCCCTCGATGGGCACCTGCAAGGCGCCCCGCACGATCAGCAGCAACGACATCAAGGCCGCCAGCGCCACCACCGAACCCATCGCCCACACCTTGGCCAGCATGATCTCGGCCGGACTCACCGGCATCACCAGCAGGTGTTCGATGGTGCCGTGCTCGCGCTCGCGAATGAGCGCCGCCCCCGTCAGGATGATGGAGAGCATGGTGACGTTGTTGATGATCTCCATGAGCGAGCCGAACCAGGATTGCTCCAGGTTGGGATTGAAGCGCATGCGCAAGGCCAGTCCCACCGGCGCATCGCCAGCGGCCTCGCTACGCCGCACGAATTGCGTGACCTCGTTGCTGACCATCTGCTGGATGTAGCTGTTGCCGGTAAACGCCTGGCTCATGCGCGTAGCATCCACGTTCAACTGGACCGCTGGCGCGCGCCCGGCCAGCACGTCACGCTGGAAATCTGCCGGGATGTCCAAGACGAAGGTGTAGTCTCCTGCATCGAGCCCGGCATCGGCCTCGCGCGCCGTCACCAGCCGGGCCACCTTGAAATGCGGGGGATAGAACAAGGACGCAATGCGTGCCGACAGCGGCGAGCCATCGTTGTCGACGATGGCGATGGCGGCATTGTGCAGGCTCTCCGGCATGGCCGTGGCGGCCACATAGATGGAGAGCGTGAAGGTGTAGGCGATCAGCACCAGCATGGCCGGATCGCGCAGCAGGCTCCACAGCTCCTTGACGCCGAGACGAAAAATGTTGGACAGGCTGGCAGGCGCGCGGCGCATCTCATTGCTCCTGCTTCTTCAGCAGCCACACCGACAACCCCAGGATCACGGGGGCCGCCAGCACCAGCGGCCAGAACGAGGCGCCCAGGTCACCCACCGCCAGCGCCTTGCTGAACACGCCACGGCTGATGGTGAGGAAATGCGTGGCCGGATAGACCTGTCCGATCAGCGCACCCATGCCTTCGAGCGAAGAGACCGGATTCAACAGTCCGGCGAACTGCACGCAGGGAATGATGGTGCCGATCATGGTCACGAAGAGGGCCGCAATCTGGCTGCGCGTAAAGGTCGAAGCCAAGAGGCCAAACCCGGTCGAGCAGATGATGAAGACCAGCGCCGCCAGCGTCAGCGTGAAGAGGCTGCCCTTGACCGGCACCCCGAACACGGTCACGGCCAGCAGCGTCAGCATGGCGAAATTGAGCATGCCCAGCACCAGATAAGGCAGCTGCTTGCCCAGCAGGAATTCGGTACGCGTGACCGGCGTGACGTAGAGATTGAGGATGGAGCCGAGCTCCTTCTCGCGCACCACCGACAGCGCCGTCAGCATGGCCGGGATCATCATCAGCAGCAGCGGGATGATGGCCGGCACCATGGCAGGGAGGCTCTTGACGTCCGGGTTGTAGCGATAGCGCGTCTCGATCGTGGCGGGCTGCGCCAGGCGCTGGCCCAGCCGGTGCGTGGCCATGTCGGCCAGCCACAGTTGATGCATGCCCTGCACGTAACCGCGCACGGTCTCGGCGCGCGTGGGCATGGCACCATCGACCCAGGCCCCTACTTCCACCGGCTTGCCGCGTGCGATGTCACGGGCGAAGCCGGGCGGGATTTCAATGGCCAGAGAGATCTCGCCGCTGCGCATGCGGCGGTCCAGGTCCTGGTAATCGCGGATGGGCGGCTGCTCGATGAAGTAGCGCGAACCCGACAGGTTCAGCGCATAGTTCTGGCTCAGGCCGGTCTGGTCGCGGTCGAGCACGGCATAGCTGAGGTTTTCCACGTCGAGGTTGATGCCATAGCCGATGATGAACATCAGGATCACCGTGCCCAGCAAGGCCAGGGTGGCGCGCACCGGGTCGCGCCGCAGTTCCAGGCTCTCGCGCTGGCTGTAGCTGAGGGCGCGGCCCAGGCTGGTGCGCAGGCGGCCATCGCCAGCTGGCGCGGGGTTCCGGGCCGATGTGACTTTTACTTCAGGCGCAGGCGGCATTGCGCCCTTCCCGGCCGCTTCTTCCAGGTACCCAATGAAGGCTTGTTCCAAAGTCGCCGACCCGCGCTGGCGGATCAGTTCCTCCGGCGTGGCGCTGACCAGCACGCGCCCGGCGTGCATGAGCGAAATGCGGTCGCAGCGCTGGGCCTCGTTCATGAAATGGGTGGAGATGAATATCGTCACCTGGTCGCGCCGCGCGAGATCGATCATCAATTGCCAGAACAGGTCGCGCGCGATCGGGTCCACGCCCGAAGTCGGTTCATCCAGGATCAGCAGCTCCGGCTTGTGCACCATCGCCACGGCCAGCGAGAGCCGCTGGCGGATGCCCAGCGGCAGGCTCTCGGGCAGGCTGTCCATCACCTCCTGCAGGCCGAAGCGCTGCGCCATCTCTTCTGTGCGCGCCGCGATCTGCTCCTGCGGCACGCGATACAGCCGTGCATGCAGCACCAGGTTCTGGCGCACGCTCAATTCGCCATACAGCGAAAAGGCCTGCGACATGTAGCCCACACGCGCCCGCGTCGCCATGTCGCGCGGATCGACGGCCTGGCCGAACAGCCAGGCCTGGCCTTCGCTGGCAGGCAGGAGGCCGGTCAGCATCTTCATGGTGGTGGATTTGCCGCAGCCGTTGGAGCCCAGGAATCCGAAGATCTCGCCGCGCCGGATGCGGAAGTCCACATGATCCACCGCCACGAAATCGCCGAACCGCATGGTCAGGCCGCGCGCTTCGATGGCGATCTCGGCTTGCCGCGCCGGGTCCAGCGGTGTCACCTGCACGGGCTGGTGGCCGCGCCGTTTATCGGGTGGCAGCAAGGCGATGAAGGCCTCTTCCAGTGCCGCCGTACCGGTGCGCGCATGCAGCTCGGCAGGCGTGCCGGTGGCCAGGATCTGGCCGTCATCCATGGCCACCAGGAAATCGAAGCGGTCGGCTTCTTCCATGTAGGCCGTCGCCACGATGACGCTCATGCCGGGCCGCTGCTGGCGTATGTGCGCGATGAGGTCCCAGAACTGCGCACGCGAGAGCGGATCGACGCCGGTGGTGGGTTCGTCCAGGATCAGCAGGTCAGGGTCGTGGATCAGCGAACAGCACAACCCCAGCTTCTGCTTCATGCCGCCGGAGAGCTTGCCCGCCGGCCGCGCCAGGAAAGGCGACAGGCCGGTGCCGGCGGTGAGCGTATCGATGCGCTGGCGACGCTCCTGCGCGGACTGGCCGAACAGGCGGCCAAAGAATTGCAGGTTCTCCTCCACCGACAGCGTCGGATACAGATTCTTGCCCAGACCCTGCGGCATGTAGGCAATGCGCGGGCAGACCGCTTCACGATGTGCGGCGCGGCGCATGTCGCCACCGAGGACCTCCACGTCCCCTTCCTGCAGGGCGCGTGCACCGGCCACCAGCGAGAGCAGGCTGGATTTGCCCACGCCATCGGGCCCGATCAGGCCGACCATGCAGCCGGCCGGAATCTCCAGCGAGATCGCCTGCAAGGCCGGCTTCTGGCCATAGCGCAGCGACACGCCCGACAGGCGCGCCACCAGGCTCTGACCAAGGCTCTCTGTCATTGCGGGACCTTCACCGCCAGCGTGGCGGGCCAGTCACGCGCATGGTCGGTCCGCACCCAGGCCACGCCGGGCAAGCCGGTCTTGACCAGGGTCAGGTGCTGGCGCAGCAGCGCCGGATCGATCTGCGCCTTGACGCGAAACATCAGCTTCTGCCGCTCGCTGGCGGTCTCTACCGTCTTGGGCGTGAACTGCGCAGTGCTGGCCACGAATGAAATACGCGCCGGGATCACGTATTGCGGGGCGGCGTCCAGCACGATGCGTGCCTCGCCGCCCAGCGCCAGCTTGCCGGCGACGGTCTCGGGAACGAAGAAGGTCATGTAGACATCGCTCAAGTCCACCAGGTTGAGCAGCTTGCCGCCCCCGCCCAGCACTTCGCCCGGCTGAGCGATGCGGTATTGCACGCGTCCGGCGCGCGGGGCCACGAGCGTGCTGTCGTCGATGTCGACCTTGATGCGCTGGACCGTGGCCACTGCGGCCGTGACCGTAGCGCGCGCACCGCTGACCTGGGTGCGCGCGGCTGCCACGGCGGCCTGGGCGGCAGTCACTTGTGCCTTGGCGGCCGTGAAGGCCGCTTCCATGCTCAGCACGCGGGCACGGTCGTCGTCCACTTCCTGCAGCGAGGAGGCGCCTTCCTTGACCAGCACCTCCGAGCGCGCCAGGCGGCGCCGTGCCGCATCCAGCTCGCTGGCGCGCTGCGCGGCCTGGGCCAATGCGGCCTGATGATCGCTCTCGCGCACGGCCACCTGGGCCTCGGCACTGGCCACGGCCGAGACCGATTGCTGCTGGCGCGCCTGGGCCTCGTCGCGCTGGGCTTCCAGCGACAGTACCTGCATGCGGGCCAGCGGCTGGCCGGCTGCGACGAAGTCGCCTTCATTGACGAGGATTGCATCGACCCGGCCACCCAGCTTGGTGGCCACATCCACTTCGGTGGCTTCGATGCGGCCGTTGCCGCTGGCGAATCCCTCGCCGGGGCCGCTGTGGTGCAGGCGCAGCCAGGCATAGGCCGCACCGCCGGCGAGGAGCACGGCCAGCGCGGCGGCCAGCAGGGGTTTCTTGGCGTGAGGGAGCGTCATGGTCGGGGTCCGGAAGAAAGGGGGAAAGCCGCAGGCGCATTGCTGTCGCCACCCAGCGCCGCATACAGCGCCACCGACGAGGACAGCAGCGCACGCCGGATCTGCACCCGCTGCTGGCGTGCGCTCAGCAGGTCGCGCTGGGCGTCGAGCACGTCGAGGAAAGGCGCAGCGCCGTTGTCATAGCGCAGCGTGGACAGGCGCGCCCGCTCGGTCTGGACCTGCACCGCCGTCTCGGCAATGGCGAGCTGGCGGGTCAGCCACTGGCGCGCGGCCAGCGCATCGGCGACGTCACGGAAGGCGGACTGGATGGTTTTTTCGTAATTGGCCACGGCCAGGTCGCGCCGCACTTCGGCCAGGTTCAGGTTGTTGCGCAGGCGGCCTGCCGTGAAGATCGGCAGCGACAGGCTGGGCGAGAAACTCCAGGCATGGCTGCCATCGCGGAACAATCCGCTCAGTTCAGCGCTGGCCGTGCCGAGGTTGCCCGTGAGCGAAATGCCGGGAAAGAAGGCCGCGCGTGCTGCACCGATATTGGCATTGGCCGCTTGCAGGCGATGCTCGGCAGCGGCCACGTCGGGGCGGCGCGTGAGCAGCAGCGAAGGCGTGCCCGGCGACAGCGCCGGGAACACCGCATCCAGTGCCGGCCGCGCCTGGCCAACTGGAAGTTCCAGTGGCGAACCGACCAGCAGCGTGAGTGCATTCAAACGTTGTGCGCGCTGCTGTTCCAGCTGTGCGCCCAAGGCCTGGGCTTGTGTGAGCAGGGTCTCGATCTGGGTCAGGTTCAGGCGCGAGGTGGCGCCGACCTCGACCCGGCGCGCAAAGATGCGATAGCTCTCCTGCCGGCTGGCGATGGTGTCGCGGGCGATGGCCAGGCGTTCGTCGATCTCGGCCAATTCCAGCCAGGCATCGGCCACCTGGGCCACCAGGCTCAGGGCTGCGGCACGGCGGGTGGCTTCGCTGGCCAGCGCGGTTTGCAGCGCGGCGTCATCCAGGCTGCGCAGGCGGCCCCACAGGTCCAGCTCCCAGGTGCTCAGGCCCACGCCGGCCTGATAGGCACTGCCGACCAGCGGGCGTCCGGTCAGGTTGAGGTCGGCCGGAGTGCGCGAGCGATCCAGGCCTGCCTGTGCACCAACGGAGGGAAACAGGTCGGCGCGCTGGATGCCGTAGAGCGCCCTCGCCTCCTCGACCCGCAAGGCCGCTGCCCGCAGGTCGCGGTTGTTGGCCAGAGCCTGGGTAATGAGGGCTTGCAGTTGCGGATCGCGGAACCAGGCTTGCCAGCCGAGTGCCGGTGCGGCTTCACCCGCGCCATCGGCCTGCTGCGGATAGTGCGCCGCCACCGGTGCAGCGGGCCGCTGGTAATCCGGCGCCATCGACTGGCAGGCCACCAGCAGGAGCGGCAAGGCAGCCAGCAAGGGACGGATTCGCAGAGAGGGTTCGCACATCGTGATTCTCGGCATCGGCAGGAAATGGAGCGACGGAAAGCTTCGTCAAAAGCTTCGTCTGGAGTGACCACATTATGAAGAGCCCTGCTGAAAACCCGATTGATGTACGTCAGGTTACTGACTGATGAGTCGGTAATTTATGAAGGATGCGACGGGGGGAGGCCTGAGGGAAGGCGTCTGCGGGGGGAAGTGCAAAAAGTGCGAAAAATTCGGAAAGACGCGCCGGGCAACGTGGCTTTATTGCGCCACGCCGACCTGGTCGACGTAATGGCGCACTTCGGCGGCAACGGCGGTGAACAAGCTCTGCAATTCGGGCAGCTGCGGCTGGGCGCTTTGGGGCGGTTCGGCGCGGGACTGGGTTTCCACGCTCTTGAGCAGTTCGGTCAGCACGCCGGCCCCGACCAGGGCGGTCATGCTCTTGAGGCTGTGTGCCTCGCGTTTGACCTGGGCGGCGTCATCGGCGCAGATGGCTTGCGCCAGCCGGTCGAAGGTGGCGGGAGCGCTCTGGGCGAAGGTGCCGAACATGTGGCGGCAGGCAGCGGCATCGCCACCCATGGCATCGAGCAAGGGTTCGGGGTTGATGTGCTGGTATCGGTGGTCGTTCACGCGTTTCTCCCTGTGGCCGACGCAATATACGCAAGATATTGCTCCTGTGCCAATTTGTTTTGAGCAGCTGGTCCGGCGTACGGGCGCGCCGGGTCGTGAGCGGTGACTGAAGTACGGTGAAGTGTGTAACGTAACCAAGCAGGTAACTGTCGTCAATCACAACCGTGGTGACGCACGCAAAAAACCGCCCGGTGAGACGGGCGGTTGATGGAAGTGCGGCCTTGCAGACGAAGGCCGCACCCTGCTGCAGTGAAGCGATCAGGCAGCGCGTTCCAGGCGCTGGACGTTGCTGTCCTCGGCGGCACCGATTTCGATCTTGCGCGGCTTCAGTGCTTCGGGGATTTCACGGACCAGCTCGATGTTGAGCAGGCCGTTTTCCAGATTGGCACCGACCACCTTGATGTGGTTGGCCAGCTGGAAGCGCTGTTCGAAGTCACGGGCGGCGATGCCACGGTGCAGGAAGTTGACCTGCTTGTCTTCCTTCTGCTTGCGGCCGGTGATCTTGAGGGTTTCGTTTTCGGTCTCGATGTCGATTTCGCTGCGGGCGAAACCAGCCACGGCCATGGTGATCCGGTATTTGTCCTCGGCCACCAGTTCGATGTTGTACGGCGGATAGCTGGGCTGATCAGCGCGCTGGGCGTTGTCGAACATCTGGGCCAGGCGATCGAAGCCGATAGCGGTACGGTACAGGGGGGAGAGATCAAAAGTACGCATAAAAATATCCTTTCAGTTAAGCGATGTTTTCGTCGCAGACCTCAACGTCGAGCATCTGCTGGTACCGATCTAGGGATGGGGATTTTGGTTTTCAAGGGATTTTTTTCGAAAAAAATCGAGCGAGCAGATCGCCCGTTTTTCCTTCAGGAAAAGTCCTGTCAGCCCCTTGAAAATTGCCGATCCAGCTCCACAGCAACACGCTCGCGCTCGTTGCGTACCGCCTGCGCGCCCGCAGCCAGGCCCTCCATCACGGTAAAGCGCAGGTCATGCAGACCGATGGTCGCCAGCGCCACCTTCAGATAGGGCGTAAGGAAATCCGGCTGCCGTGCCGACGCGCCGGTGAAGCGCCCGCCGGAGACCACCGCCACATGCACCGGCCGGTCACGCAGCAGGCCCGCTTTGCCATCCGGGGTGATGGCAAAGGTCCGGCGCACCCGCACCACGTGATCGATCCACGCCTTCAGGACCGAGGGCGCGGTGTAGTTGTGCATGGGCGTGCCGATCACCACCTGGTCAGCCTGCTCCAGTTCTTCAATGAGACGGTCCGACAGGGCCAGCGTGCCCTGCCCCGCATCACTGCCGTCCAAGGCAAAGGGGGAGCCCAGCGCATCGGCATAGGCAGCATCGACATGCGCAATGCCGCTGGCGTAGAGGTCGCGCAGGATGACCTGTGCCTGTGGATGCTGTGCGCCCATGCGCTCGACGATCTGGCGCGACAGCCACCAGGCATTCGAAGCCTCCTGCCGCGGCGAGGCAAGCAGCTGCAGGATCTTCATGCGACACCTCCGATGGTCTTGCCGAAGCGCAGCGCGCCAGTCAGCATGCCCTGGCGGAAATAGAAGCGCTGTGCCAGCGCATTGGCCATGCCGGTATCGAGCACCAGGCGGACACAGCCGGCCTGGGCCGCCACCTCCTCCATCGCAGCCAGCAGCCGTTCGCCCCAGCGCTTGCCGCGCTCAGTACTGGCGGCCACCAGGTCATCGACATAAAGGAAAGGACCATAGACCAGGTTCTCTTGAAAGCGATAACCGGCGAGCGCAACGACCTTTCCCCGATCCCAGGCGGCCAGGATGCGGTAACCCTGCGGGATGGCGCGGCCGATGCGCTGCAGGAACTCCTCGCTGTCGCGCAGGTGCGAACGCAGTTCGTGCATCACGGGAAAACAGGCCAGCTGGTCGGAGACTGTATCGGCGTGACGAAGCGCGTCGTCGGTGAGATGCCAGTGAGGCACAGGTGTGATCTCGGAAACTTGGTCCATGGTAGAAACTTCGATGCCATCAGAGTGGAAGGAGCTTCATCCTAATGAGCCGATGGCATAATCGGGAGATCCAAGAAATGACATTTCGACTGGTCCATGATTTCCCTGCCTCCCTCATCCTTGATCCGCCTCGACAGCAGCACCGGCGAAGCGTACTACCGCCAGATCTACGCACGCCTGCGCAGCGCCGTGGCTGACGGACTGCTGCGGCCGGGTGACCGCATTCCCTCGGCACGGGCACTGGCTGCGGAATTGGGATTGGCGCGCGGCACGGTGGAGGCCGCCTATTCGCTGCTGGCCGCCGAGGGCTACGTGGAGGCGCGCGGACAAGCCGGGACGGTCATTGCCGCCGGGGTCCGCCCGGCAGTGCAGGCAGCGGCCAGCAAGGCAACGGCGGCTCCTTCACGGACATCGCCGGTGGCCGCGCGCCATCCTCTCCTGCCGGAAGAGGGACAGGCCGAATCCAAAGGCCCGCGTCCCTTCCAGATGGGCATCCCGGCGCTGGACGCCTTTCCGCGCAAGATCTGGGCACGCCTGGCCGCACGCGCAGCGCGGGCCACGCAAGCCGCCGACATGCTCTATCCCTCCCCGGCCGGACTGATGGCGCTGCGAACGGAAATTGCGCGCTACCTGCAGTTGTCACGCGGTATCGATTGCCGGGCCGAACAGGTCTTCGTCACCTCCGGCTATCGCGACAGCCTGAACCTGATCACCCGCACCCTCCTCCAGCCGGGCGACAAGATCTGGGTGGAAGACCCCGGCTACGCCCCGACCGCCGCCCTGCTGCGCGAAGCCGGCATGCAGCTGGCCGGCGTGCCGGTAGACGGCGACGGCATGCAGGTCGAGTACGGACTGCGCCATGCAGCCCGCGCACGCGCCGCCGTGGTCACGCCGGCGCATCAGAGCCCGACTTGCGTGGCCCTGTCGCTGCCGCGCCGCCTGGCCTTGCTGGAATGGGCGGCGCGTGAACAGGCATGGATTGTGGAAGATGACTACGACGGCGAATACCGCTACGTCAGCCGGCCCTTGCCCGCACTCAAGAGCCTGGACCGCGAGGACCGCGTCCTCTATGCCGGCACCTTCAGCAAGGTGCTGTTCCCGGCCATTCGCCTGGCCTACCTGGTGGTGCCGCAATCGCAGGTGGAGCGCTTCCGGCACAGTGCGCAGCTCTTCTCCGGAGCCGCGCCGGCCCTGACGCAGCATATCGTGGCCGACTTCATGGCCGAGGGGCATTTTGCCCGCCATATCCAGCGCATGCGGCGCCTGTATGCCCAGCGCCGCACCATGGCCATCGCCGGTCTGGAAGGCGTATTGCATTCCCATGTCCGGATCGATTCGCCGCCCGGCGGCATGCATCTGTTGTTGCGTCTGCAGGGCCGCCGCTCGGACCGGCTGCTGGCGGAAAAGATGCGCCAGCACGGCATGTTCAGCCGCGCCCTGTCGGAATGCCTGCTGGCACCGCGCCCCGGAGTGGCACCGATGATCATGCTCAGCTTCACCAACATCGACAGCCGCCGCCGTGCCGCCGAGCTGGCACGGCGCATCCTGCCCATGCTGGCACCGGCCTGACATGGACTAGTGCAAATCACCATTCTTGGCACTTATCGACTGGTCCATGCAGGTGCATGATGGCGACTCGTTTCCATCACATCCAGGAGCCAGTCCCCATGTCCGCCCGCATCGATCTCTACAAGAATGCCACCGCCGCCTACGACGGCCTGCTGGCCGTGAACCGTCATCTCAAGCAATGCAGCCTGCCCGCCGACCTGGTGGAGCTGGTGTTTTTGCGGGTGTCGCTGATCAACGGATGCGCCTACTGCATCGACAAGCATTCGCGTGACCTGCTCAGCAGCGGCATGCCGGTCGACAAGCTGGTGCTGGTCCCGGTCTGGCAGGAAGCCGGCGCGCTGTTTACGCCGCGCGAGCAGGCCGCGCTGGCCTGGGCCGAAGTGGTCACGCGCATCGACCAGACGGCCGCGCCGGATGCGGATTACCAGGCCGTGATCCAGCACTTCACCGCACAGGAGTACAGCGAACTGACCATCGCCATCGCGCTGATGAATGCCATGAACCGGCTGGCCATTCCCGGCCGCATGCAGCCACAGGCAGCGCGCACCTGAGACACCATCGCGGGCCTCAGACCGACTTCAAGGCCGCCACCAGCGTGCGCAGCGCACTCTGCAAGCGCGGCTCCTTGAGCCGGGCATGCAGCCTTACCTGGGCCAGCGGCAGCTTGGGCAAGCCCAGGCGCTCGCCCACGTCCACCGCGCCGGACGGAGCGCTGCGGTGGAGCAGCGCCGACACCGCCAGACCCGCACTGACCGCCGCCCCCACCGCCAGAATGCCGCCACCGACGAAGACCTCCACCCACGGGATCCCCGCCGCATCGAGCCGCCGCAAGGACAGCTCGCGGATGCGGCAGGCCGAGGAAAACGTCGCCACCCGCAAGGCCGGACCGGCCCAGCATTGCGCATCGGGATGGGCGAACCAGCCGATGCGCTCTTCCATGACCAGCTTGCCGCCCTTGTCCTGCGGTTCGCGGCGCACGATGACGGCATCGAGCTCGCCGCGCTCATAGGCTGGCATCAGGTCATGCGAGGAACCCACGCGTACCTCCACCACCACGCCGGGATCGACCGCGTGGACCTGCGCCAGCGCACGCGGCAAGGTGGCGCCGGCCACGTGGTCGCTGATGCCGACCGAGAAGCGGACCGGCCCCTGGTCCAGTTGTTCCAGCGCGCGCTCATGCGCGGCCAGCAGGCTGCGTGCGGCCGGCAGGAACTGCTGCCCTTCGGCCGACAGGCGCACCTGGCGCGGCGTGCGTTCCAGCAGGCGACGGCCCAGCCGCTGCTCCAGCTTCTTGAGCTTGAAGCTGATGGCCGATTGCGTGCTGTCCAGCGCTTCGGCCGCACGGGTGAAGCTTTGCAGGTCGGCGGCCAGCACGAAAGCCTGGACGGCGTCCAGATCCAGCGGTTTATCCATGGTGAAGGGTCCTCACGGTCCGAAATCCATGATGATGAATTTCAATCATTGAAATCATCAATCAGTGGTTTTTCAAATGATTGCACCAGCATAGCATGCAAGGCATGGAGTGAACGCGCTCCGCCATTTCCATCACCCGCAAGGAGAACATCATGCCCCTGGTCCGCATTTCCGTATTGCGCGGCAAGTCCCGCAGCTATCGCCGCGCCATTGCCGACAACATCTACGAAGCCCTGCGCGAGAGTTTCAATGTGCCCGAGGAAGACCGCTTCATGGTCATCACCGAGCATGATCCGGAAGACCTGATCTTCAGCCGCAGCTACATGGGCATGGCGCGCACGGATGACTTCGTGCTGATCCAGCTGACGGTCAGCAATACCCGCACCCAGGCCCAGAAGAATGCGCTCTACGCCGCCATCGTGGCGCGCCTGCAGCAGAACCCCGGCATCGGGCCGGATGACGTGATGATCAGCCTGGTCGAGGGCGACAAGGGGAACTGGTCATTCGGGCGCGGGCTGGCACAGTACGTGATGTAGCACGCACCGGCTGCAGGCCGCGCTGCGGCCTGCTAGGATGTCGCTCATCGTCATCACTGCGCGGCAGCCGCGCCTCTTCCATGCCCCCTGCGACATCCTGCCTGCGGCAGCCTTTGCGACACCTCACCCGTGGCCTGGCGGTCGTGCTGCTGGCGGCCGGGCTGACTGCCTGCTCTTCCTCCAGCAAGTACTACGATCCCAACAAGAGCAATCGCACCGAGACGGGGTTTCGCAACAACTACCCACAGCCCGAACGCGGTTCCCTCTTGAAATGGCAGTGGGAGCGCCTGACCCAGGGCCTGCCCAAGCCGCCCGAAAACAATTACCAGTTCCCCGTCGTCAAGCCTGACCTCGCCTGGTTGAAGGCCAACCACGGCAGTCCCAGCGTGACCTGGATCGGCCATGCCACGGCGCTGGTGCAACTGGGCGGCAAGAACGTGCTGACCGATCCGATGTTCTCGCAGCGGGCCTCGCCCTTCTCCTTCATCGGACCGTCGCGCAAGGTGCCGCTGCCGGTACAGATCAGCGAGCTGCCGCATATCGACGTGGTGGTGATCTCGCACAACCACTACGACCATCTGGACCAGGCGAGCGTGGAGCAACTAAATCTTCAGGCGGGCGGACCGCCGCTGTTTCTGGTGCCGCTGGGGGTGCGTGACTGGTTCCTGTCGCGGGGCATCACCAACGTGAAGGAAATGGACTGGTGGGACAAGACCGTGATGGACAACCTGGACATCTACTTCGTCCCGGCCACGCACTGGTCGGCGCGTGGCGTGTTCGACCGTTCAGAGACCTTGTGGGGTGGCTGGGTCATCCAGGCGGCGGCGCAGCAAGCGGGTGCCGAGCCCTTCTCGGTCTATTTTGCGGGGGATACCGGCTATTCGAAGGACTTCCGCGACATCGGCGAACGCTTCGGCCGATTCGATTTGGCGCTCATCCCCATCGGGGCCTACGCGCCGCGCTGGTTCATGCAGAACCAGCACGTGGACCCGGCCCAGGCCGTATTGATCCATGAGGACGTGCGGGCCAAGCGATCGGTCGCCATTCACTGGGGTACCTTCGAGTTGGCCGACGATCCGCTCGACGAGCCGCCCAAGGAACTGGCCAAGGCCCTGCGTGAGGCGGGGTTGCCGCAGGAGCAGTTTGTTGCGCTCAAGCATGGGGAGACGCTCAAGCTGGATCAGTGAATCAAGGAGTGCATCAACAACAAGGCCCGCATCGTTTCCGATGCGGGCCTTGGGAAGCATGCGATAGCGAAAACGCGCTACGGCTGCAGTGTGAACCGGGCTGAGCTGATTACAGCTTGGAAGCGATCAGCTTGCCCAGGCGCTCCACACCGGCGCGGATCTGCTCCGGCGGCACGGTCACGAAGGACAGGCGCAGCGTGTTCTTCTGCGCCACGTTGGCATAGAACGGTGCGCCGGGGACGAAGGCGACCTTTTCCTGTTCCACTGCTTCGTTCAACAGCGCGCTGGCATCGAGGTGCTCGGGCAGCGTCACCCAGATGAACATGCCGCCTTCCGGCTTGCTCCAGCTGCAGCTGGCCGGGAAGTACTGTTGCAGCGCGTCCAGCATGGCCTGGCACTGGTCGCCATAGAGCTTGCGGATGGTCGGCACGTGCTGGTCCAGGAAACCATCCTTGATGGCTTCGTACACCACCATCTGGGTCAGCTGCGCAGTGTGCAGGTCGGTGGCTTGCTTGGCCTGCTCCATCTTCAGGATCAGCGGACGCGGCGCCACCACGTAGCCCAGGCGGATGCCGGGGGTCAGCACCTTGGAGAAGGAACCCATGTAGATCACGCCCGACGGATTCATCGACAGCATCTTGGGCAGCGGTGCATTCTGGTAGCTCAGGGCACCGTAGGGATCATCCTCGATCAGCGGCAGACCCAGGCGGGCACAGGTTTCCACCAGCTTGAAGCGGCGCTCGGTGGGCAGGGTGCGGCCGGTCGGGTTCTGGAAATTGGGCAGCGAATACAGCATGCGCGCACCACCGGCGATGGCTTCGATGGTCTCGGGTTGCAGGCCGAATTCGTCGCTGGGCACCGACTCGAACTTGGCACCATACAGCGAGAAGGCCTGCAGTGCGCCCAGGTAGCTGGGGGTCTCGACCAGCACCTTGCTGCCTTCGTCGATCATGACCTTGCCCAGCAGGTCCAGGCCTTGCTGCGATCCGGAGACCATCAGCACCTGTTCGGCGGTGATCTGTGCGCCATCGGTGGACAGCGACGCGGCGATCCATTCACGCAGCGGCAGGTAGCCATCGGTCGGGCCATATTGCAGGGCCATCTTGCCTTGCTGGCTCAGCACGCGGTCGAAGGCGGTCTTCATGTGCTCGACCGGGAAGGTCAGCGGCGACGGCAGGCCACCGGCGAAGGAGGTGATGTCGGGACGCATCGTCACCTTCAGGATTTCGCGGATGGCCGAGCTCTTCATGGCTTCGGCGCGCTGGGAGAACTGCCACTGCAGCGGTGCGGGATTTTCGAGTTTCATACGGGTCGTTCAGTCTGTGTTCGGTGTGTGAGGTCGTGGGGCCGGGCGGCTACTGTGGCCGCCACCGCCCTTTAATGCAAGGCGATCAGGCGATCTCGGCGATCATTTCGATTTCAACGCAAGCGCCCATGGGCAGCTGCGCCACGCCGAAGGCGGAACGAGCATGCTTGCCAGCGTCGCCGAAGACTTCGCCGATCAGCTCGGAAGCGCCATTGGTCACCAGGTGGTGTTCGGTGAATTCGCCGGTCGAATTGACCAGGCTCATCAGCTTGACGATGCGCTTGACGCGGGTCAGGTCGCCGCCACAGGCTGCCTGCAGGGTGGCGATCAGGTCCACCGCCACGGCGCGCGCGGCCAGCTTGGCGTCGTCGGTGCCGATGTCGCGTCCCAGCTGGCCGACCCATACCTTGCCATCCTTCTTGGCCAGGTGGCCGGAGAGGAAGACGGTATTGCCGGTTTGTGCATACATCACATAGGCTGCTGCCGGGGTGGCCACGGCGGGCAGTTCGATGTTCAGTGCTTTCAGCTTTTCATAGACGGACATGCGGTACTCCCTGTTGGACAGCGCCCGCTTGCGGCCAAAAGGCAAATGGCTCGCGCGTTGCGCGTTGACAAAATGTGAAAAAACAAGTGTTCGATTATCTCAAAAAACAGCCGCTTTAGCCCGACCCAGCTGAACTATTTCGGCTCGCAAACCCGGTCAGAGCTGCGTCAGCGGCTTGCCGCCCCCTGCCTGCGCGGCCTTCAGCGACGCACCGCCATGCGGCGGCCGATGGCCACCACCACGATCACGGCCAGGGCAAAGAGCATGTTGCTCGCATCCAGCGCCTCATGGGCGATCACCGCCGCGCCCAGCAGGCTCATGAAAGGTTGCAACAATTGCACCTGCCCCACCCGGGCGATGCCGCCCAGGGCCAGGCCCTTGTACCAGAAGAAAAAGCCGATGAACATCGAGAACAGCGATACGTAGGCAAAGGCCAGCCAGGCTGGCGACGAAGCGCTCACGCCGTACTGCCAGCCCAGCCACACCGACACCGGCAGCATCACCGGCAAGGCCACCACCAGCGCCCAGGCGATCACGTTCTGGCCGCCCATGGTCTGCGCCAGGCGTCCGCCTTCGGCATAGCCCATGGCCGCAGTGACCACGGCGGCAAAGAGCGCGAAATCAGCCAGATGGAAACTGCCGCCCCCTTCGCGCAGGGCAAAGGCGATCACGATGCCGGAGCCCGCCAGCGCGGCCAGCCAGAAACCTTTCGAAGGCCGCTCACCGAAGCGCAGCGCGCCGAACAGGGCCGTGGCCAGCGGCAGGAGGCCGACCACCACGGCACCATGGGCGGCCGGGACATAACGCATCGCAATCGAAGAAAACAGCGGGAAACCCACCACCACGCCCAGGGCAGTGATGATGAGGCCGCGCAATTGCTGCCGGGTCGGGCGCGGCGCCTTGATCCAGGCCAGCAGCGCCAGTGCGCAGACCCCTGCCACGACCGCGCGGCCGAACGCCACGAAGGCCGGGTTGAGCTCGGCCACCGCAATGCGCGTGAAGGGCAGCGTGAGGCTGAAGATGGCCACGCCGATCAGGCCCAGCCACATGCCGCGGCTTTCGTGACGGGCCGTGCCGGCGCCGGGCGCTGCTGCGGGGTGGCTGGTCTTGCTGCTGGCTTGCATGAAGTTCCCCTGAGGTCAAAACGCGTTATTGATATAAATGATTTCCATGTCCTGCCGCTGCTACAGCCAGATCGCCAGCGCCGAATAGAGTGTCAGCAGGATCATGACCGCCGCAAAGATCGCGCGCCACCGGGGCTGTTCGAGATAGCGCCGCAAGAGCGCACCGGCACCGGCCCACACCGACACGCAAGGCAGGTTGATGGCACAGAACACCGCACAGTAAATCAGGATGGCCAGCCATCCGGACTGCTTATGCAACAACGGCATGAAGGCCGAGGCGCCGGTGATGGCCATCACCCAGGCCTTGGGATTGGCGAACTGGAACATGGCGGCCGCCCGGAACGACATCGGCCGCACCGCCCGCTCACCCGCCCCGGAGACGGCCATGCGGCGCAACTGCCAGGCCAGGTAGAGCAGATAAGCGCAGCCCAGTGCCTTCAACAGCAGCACCACTTGCGGCACCGCCACCACCAGCTCGCCTATACCGAATGCGCATACGGCCAGCAGCACGCCGAAGCCGAAGGTGATGCCCAGCATGTGCGGCAGCGAGCGACGAAAGCCGAACCAGATGCCCGAGGAGGTCAGCATGATGTTGTTCGGCCCCGGCGTGATGGAGGAGACGAAGGCAAATGACATCAGCGGCAGCAAGGCTTCGATCATGCGTTTCTCCTTTGCGCGGCCTGCGCCAGCGACACCACCTGGGCCGGCGCCAGCAGTGCATCGGCGGCCGCACCGGGGCGCGCCAGGATACTGGCAAACACGTCATGGTCGACATTGCCGCCGGACAGCGTGACGCCGATCTTCTTGCCGCGCAGCCGCGTGCGCAGTTGCAGAGCGGCCGCCAGCGCACAGGCCCCCGCGCCTTCGGCCACGTTGTGGGTAGCGATGAAGGCCAGCTTCATGGCGTCCATCACTTCGTCATCGGTCACCGCGACGACCTCGTCAACCTCGGTAAGCATCACGTCCAGCGACGCCTGGTCCGGTACGCGACAGGCGACGCCATCGGCGATGCAGGTCGAGACCGGTGCCTCGATCTTGCGGCCCGCTTCGAACGAGAGCTTGTAGGCCAGCGCATGCGCCGAGACCACGCCGATGATGCGCGTCTTGAGCCCCAGTGCATTGCGGGCCGCGACCGCACCGCACATGCCCGAGCCCTGGCCGATGGGCACCAGCACCACGTCCAGCGCGGGCTGGGCGGCGAACAATTCCATCCAGTAGGTCGACACGCCCGCCACCAGGTCGCGATGGAAGGAAGGGATCATGTGCAGCTGCTGCTCGCAGGCCAGGCGCTGGGCGTGCTCGCGGCTATCCTGGAATTCGCGGCCGTGTTCGATCAGGTCGACGCCGAGGGCGCGCATGGCGGCGTTCTTCTCGCGGCTGTTGCCCTCGGGCACGACGATGGTGGCGGGAATGCCGAAGCGGCGCGCCGACAATCCGACCGACTGGCCGTGATTGCCGCGTGTAGCGGAAATGACGCCGGACAGTTGCGGCTGCTGCCGGGCCAGGTGATGCAGATAGACCATGCCGCCTCGCACCTTGAAGGCGCCGGTCGGTGCGTGATTCTCATGCTTGACCCACACCTCGGCACCCAGTGCCTGGTTCAGCAGCGGCCAGCACAGTTGCGGGGTCGGGGCCATGCCGGCATAGACGATGCCGGCCGCCTGCTCGATCTCGCCCAGGCCGGGCAACAGTTCGCTGGCAGTACGCGGGGCTTGGCTGGCTTGGATGGACAGGCTGGTCATGACAATGGTCTCCTCGAAAAGATGCGAAACAAGAGCACTGATCAACGTGTCACCCGGCACTTTGCCGCCAGGCCACTTACTCTTGCATTGGCTGACATCCTAGCCGACAATACCAGTACAGTACCTATACACTTTTCCAAATAGTTTCAAACATTGTCACGGTAAAATGACCAATACAGTCAAGCATCTGCGCAGCATCCCGGCCAAGACAGTTCCCGCGGACACCGCCCTCCCCGGCTGGCCCATGCTGGTGCGCGAGAGCGGCGAATCGCTGGTGGACCAGATCGTGCGCGGCGTGCGCGCCCGCATCGACGACAAGCTCCTGCGCGGCGGGGCACGCATGCCCTCGATCCGGCAGTTTGCGGATGCCCACGAGATCTCGCGCTTTACCGTGGTGGAAGCCTTTGACCGGCTGGTGGCCCAGGGTTACCTGGAGTCACGCCGGGGCTCGGGCTTCTTCGTCAAGGAACGGGTGGCCGTCGCCAACGGTTACGGCAACCTGGCGGCCCAGGCCGAAGCGGTGGCCGAGGCTGAGCGCGGGCTGGATGTGGTCTGGCTAGTGCGCAACATGTTCCGCCAGATGCCGCCGCACAAGATGCCCGGTGGCGGTCTGCTGCCGCCGGATTGGCTCGATGGCGAGCTGATCGCCAACGCCCTGCGCGCCATCAGCCGCGACAATCCTTCGCTGCTGCTGGGTTATGGGACGCCGCTGGGCTTCCTGCCGCTGCGCCAGCAATTGCAGCTGAAACTGGCCGAGCTGGAAATCGCCGCCGCGCCCGACCAGTTCGTGCTGACCACGGGCGTGACGCAAGCCATCGATACCGTGGCACGCCACTTCCTGCGGCCGGGCGACGTGATCTTCGTGGATGATCCGGCCTGGTTCCTGATGTTCGGCTCCTTTGCTGCACTGGGGGCCAAGATCGTCGGCATTCCGCGTCTGGCCGATGGCCCGGACATCGCCCAGCTGCGCGAACTGGCCGAGATCCACAAGCCCAAGCTGTACGTGATCAACTCGGTGCTGCACAACCCGACCTCGACCTCGCTGTCGGCCGCCAAGGCTTTCCAGGTGCTGCGCATCGCCGAGGAACATGACTTCATCATCGTCGAGGACGACATCTATTGCGACATGCATCCGGGTTCCGCCGTGCAGGCGGCCACCCGTATTGCGGCACTGGACCAGCTGCAGCGGGTGATCTATCTGGGGGGATTTTCCAAAACGCTGTCGGCCAACCTGCGCGTGGGCTTCATCGCCACCTCGGCCGAACTGGCGCGCAGCCTGGCTGACCGCAAGCTGCTCTCGACGCTCACTACCGGCGAAATCGGTGAACGGGTGGCCTACCGGGTGCTCTCCGAAGGGCATTACCGCAAGCATGCGGAACGCCTGCGCGCGCGCTTGAACGGCGCGCGCGACAAGGTCATGCGCCAGCTGGAACGCATGGGCATGGAAGTGGGTGATCCGCCGCCCTGCGGCATGTTCCTGTGGGTCGATACCGGGCGCGATACCAACGTCATGACCGAAGAAGCGATGGAACAGGGATTCCTGCTGGCACCGGGCAGCCTGTTCTCGCCTGCGCAACTGCCTTCCACCCGCATGCGCATCAACGTCGCCGGGATGTCCGACCCCGGCATCTGGCGCTTCCTGGAAAAGGCGATGGACCGCTGACCATCGCCCTGTTCCCGCACGCAGCCCCGCTTCAGATCATCGTCACATCACATCAGGCAGTGACCAGGTGAATGCGGGCAATTTCCTGGTTGCTGGCGTTGTAGAAGGCATAGTCGGTCGTGCCGGGGAAGTAGACGTAATGGTCCGAGCCGTTGGCCATGATCTGCAAGCTCTCGGAAGTACTCATCTTGACCGTGAGGATCTTCGAGATGCCGCTGCCGGCCATGCCCATCTGACGCACATCGTCGGCCGTGATGATCACGTTGGTACCGCTGCCGGCACTGACGTCCAGCGTGGTGATGCCGGTGACCTTGCTGGAGAAGTTGCTCAGGTTCAGTGACGACCCCAGGTCCGCAAAGTGCAGCGTCGTGACCCCTGCGCCACCGCTGATGCTGTTGATGTTGGAGGTCCCGGTGGTCTGGTTGACCATGTCGCTCTGGGCCCCGGCCGAACTGTGCGAACCGGCGCTGACGTTGATCAGGTTGCTGCCGCTGCCGACCGTCACCGAATTGTGGCCGCCATCGACCACGTTGAACACATCAGTGCCCGAACTCGCGCCACCGCCACTCAGTACGTTGGTGGTCGACGTGCCGCGTGCCGACAGCACGTTGGCCGCGCTGTTGCCGGTCAGCGTGCTGTCCACGTTGGCACTGCCTTCCAGATTGGCAATGCCGACATAGCTGTCGCCGCCGGCGTCGCCGCCGCTGCCCCCCGCACCCGACACCAGGCTGGCCGTGATCGCGCTGCCGGTCGAATACAGGTAGCTGACCGTATCGCTGCCCCCTGCCCCGCCGTTGAAGACGTTGGCCGCGCTGTTGGCGTAGAAGGTATCGCTGCCGGCGCTGCCGGTCGCGTTCTGGATGTTGACGTAGGTATCCCCCGCCGCATAGCCGCCGCTGCCGGTGCCGTGATACAGGTCCACCACGACCGCCGTGCTGCCCGAGCGCGCGTAATTGACCGTGTTGTTGCCGGCCCCGCCATCAAAGGCGTTGGCCACGCTGCTGGCATAGAAGGTATCGTTGCCCGAGCCGCCGGTGAGGTTGGCGATGTTGGTGAAGGTATCGCCCACCGCATAGGTACCGGTCGCCGCCAGCGTATTGGTGAGGTCCACCGTCACGCCGCCGGTATCGTACTCGTAGCTGACCGTATCGACCCCGCCGCTGCCGCCATCGAACTTGTTGGCCTGGGTGCTGGCCTTGAACAGATCGCTGGAGGCGCTGCCGATGACGTTGTCGATGTTGACCAGGATATCGCCCTGGGCGTCGCCGCCGGTGCCGGTACCGTTCTTGAGGTCGATGGTCACCGCCGCTCCCGAACCGGCATAGGAGGCATAAGTGAAGGCGCGATTGGCCAGCACCGCCGTAATGGTGTCGGCCCCGCCGCCGCCTTCCAGCACGGACTGCGTCCCCACCGAGGCAAAGCCGGTCAGCGTGTCGTTTTGGGCACTGCCGACCACGTTCTCGATGGCGGTGTAAGTGTCGCCCTGCGCGTAGTTGCCGCTGCCCACGCCGGTGGACAGGTTCACCGTCACGCCGGTGCTGTCGCTGCTGGTGGAGAGCGAATAGTTGACCGTATCGGAACCACCCGCGCCGCCGTTGAACTTGTTGGCATTGGCGCTGGCGAAGAAGGTGTCGTTGAGACTGCTGCCGATGACGTTGTCGATGTTGAACAGCGTATCGCCCTGGGCATCGCCACCGGTGCCGGTACCGGCCTGCAGGTTGATGCTCACACCCGCTGACGAACCGGCATACGAGGCGTAGGTGTCGGCACGGTTGGCCACCACCGCAGTGAGGCTGTCGGCCCCCTGGCCGCCGGTCAGCACCGAAGTGACGCCGGCCGTCGCGTAACCGGTCAGGGTATCGGCCCAGGCGCTGCCGATCACGTTCTGGATGTTGGCATAGGTATCGCCCTGGGCGTAGTTGCCGCTGCCGATACCGGTCGAAAGATTCACCGTCACGCCGGTGGAGCCGTTGCTGCTCGGCGTACCCGCATAGCTGACCGTATTGGAACCAGCGCCGCCGTCCAGGAAGTTCACTGCCTGGCTGGCCACGATGGTGTCGTTGCCGCTGCCGCCGGTGGCATCCTGGATGTTGGCGTAAGTATCGCCGTTGGCCAGGCTGCCCGTGCCGCCGCTGCCGGTACCGGTGAGCAGGTTGATGGTTTCATCGGCGGTCGAGTTGACGTAGCTCACGCGGTTGTGCAGCGAACCGGTGCCGCCATCGAGCGCGTTGGCCGCCGCGCTGGCGATGAAGACGTCATCGGCGGTACCGCCGGTGGCGTCCTGGATGTTGGTGTAGGTATCGCCGTCGGCCAGGCTGTTCGCGCCACCGCTGCCGGTGCCGTTGAACAGGTTGATGGTTTCCGAGACAGCCGAGGTGCTGTAGTTGACGCGGTTGTGGGTGCCGCCACCGCCATCGAATTTGTTGGCCGCGCTGTTGCCGTAGAAGGTGTCGTTGCCGCCACCACCGGTGACATCCTGGATGTTGATGTAGGTATCGCCATTGGCCAGGCTGCCCGTGCCGCCACTGCCGGTGCCGGTGACCAGGTTCACGGTTTCGTCGGCGCTGGAATTGGCATAGCTGACCAGGTTGTGCGAGGTCGACGTACTGGTACCGCCGTCGAAGAAGTTGGCCGCGCTGTTGGCGATGAAGACGTCATCGGCCGAGCCGCCCGTGACATCCTGGATGTTGGCATAGGTATCGCCATTGGCCAGGCTATTTGCGCCACCGCTGCCGGTGCCGTTGAACAGGTTGACCGTTTCAGCCACGGTGGAGCTGCTGTAGTTGACGCGGTTGTGGCTGCCGCCACCGCCATCGAAGAAGTTGGCGGCCGTCGTACCGTAGAAGGTGTCATTGCCGCTGCCACCGGTCACGTCCTGAATGTTGGTGTAGGTATCGCCATTGGCCAGGCTGTTGGTGCCGCCGCTGCCGGTGCCTGCGATCAGGTTGACGGTTTCATCGGCCGTGGAGTTGGAATAATTGACCCGGTTGTGCGTGCCGCCACCGCCATCAAAATTGTTGGACGCGCTGTTGCCGTAGAAGGTGTCGTTGCCACTGCCACCGGTCGCATCCTGGATGTTGGTGTAGGTGTCGCCGGCGGCAAGCGTGCCGCTGCCCAGTCCCGTGAAGAGGTTGATGGTTTCGTCAGCTGCGGAGTTGACATAGCTGACGCGGTTGTGCGAACTGGCCGTGCTGGTGCCGCCATCGAAATAGTTGGCCGCCGCGCTGGCCACGAAGAGATCGTCAGCCGAACCGCCGGTGGCGTCCTGGATGTTGGTGTAGGTGTCGCCATTGGCCAGGCTGCCGGTGCTGCCCGTGCCATTGCCGGTGAACAGGTTGATCGTCTCCGCGACGGTGGAGGTACTGTAGCTGACCCGGTTGTGGCTGCCGCCGCCGCCATCGAAATTGTTGGCGGCAGTGTTGCCGTAGAAGGTGTCGTTGCCACCGCCGCCGGTGACGTCCTGAATGTTGACGTAGGTGTCGCCATTGGCCAGGCTGCCGGTGCCGCCACTGCCCAGTCCGGTCACCAGGTTGACGGTTTCGTCAACGGTGGAATTGGTATAGCTCACCCGGTTGTGCAACGAGCCGGTGCCGCCATCGAAATTGTTGGCCGCCGCGCTGGCCGTGAAGACGTCATCGGCGGTACCGCCGGTCACGTCCTGGATGTTGGTGTAGGTATCGCCATTGGCCAGGCTGCCGGTGCTGCCCGTGCCGGTCCCGGTGAACAGGTTCACCGATTCGGAGACGGTGGAACCGCTGTAGTTGACCCGGTTGTGGCTGCCGCCACCGCCATCGAAACGGTTTGCCACGGCATTGCCGTAGAACGTGTCGTTGCCGCTGCCGCCGGTAGCGTCCTGGATGTTGGTGTAGGTATCGCCTGCGGCCAGGCTGCCGGTACCGCCACTCCCCTGGCCGGTGATCAGGTTGACCGTTTCATCGACACTGGAATTGGCATAGCTGACGCGGTTGTGCGTGCCGCCGCTGCCATCGAAATTGTTGGCCGCGGCATTGGCGATGAAGGTGTCATCGGCGCTGCCGCCGGTCACGTCCTGGATATTGACGTAGGTGTCGCCATTGGCCAGGCTGCCCGTACCGCCCGTGCCCACGCCATTGAACAGGTCTACGGTCTCGGCCACGGTCGAGTTGACGTAGCTCACGCGATTGTGCGAACTGGACGTGCTGCTGCCGCCATCGATGAAGTTGGCAGCCACGTTGGCGATGATGAGGTCATCGCCCGAACCGCCGGTCACATCCTGGATGTTGGTGTAGGTATCACCCGCCGCATAGGTGCCGCTGCCGCTGCTGGTGAAGAGGTTGATGGTCTCGCTGGCGGTCGAGTGCGCATAGCTGACGCGGTTGTGCAGCGAGCCCGTGCCACCGTCGAAATTGTTGGCCGCGAGACTGGCGACGAAGGTGTCGTCGTAGATGCTGCCGGTGAGGTCCTGCACATTGACCAGCTTGTCGCCGGCCGCATAGCCACCGAAGGTGCCGCTGCCATTGCTGAAGCTCAGGTCCACCGTGACCGCGGCATCCGAGCTGGCATAGCTGACGCGGTTGTGCGAGCTGGCCGTACTGGTGCCGCCATCGATGCTGTTGGCTTCGCTGCTGGCGATGATCACATCGTCCAGCGCGGAGCCGATCACGTTCTGGATGCCGGTATAGGTATCGCCTGCGGCAAAGCCGCCACTGCCACTGCCGGTCACCAGGTTGACGGTGACGGCTGCCGTCGAGAAGGCGTAGCTGACCGTATTGGAACCGAGCCCGCCGGCAAAGACGTTGGTGTTGCTGTCGGCGATGAAGGTGTCATCGTAGGCCGAGCCGATCACGTTCTGGATGCCGCTGTAGGTATCTCCCCCCGCAAAGCCGTTGCTGCCGGTGCCATGGAACAGGTCCACGGTGACGCCGTTGCCGTCACTGGCCTTGGCGTAGCTGACCGTATTGGTGCCGCCCCCGCCGACGAAGTCGTTGGCCGCCAGGCTGGCGATGAAGGTGTCGTTGCCGGTGCTGCCGGTGACGTTCTGGATGTTGACGTAGGTATCGTTGTCGGCATAGCCGCCGCTGCCGCTGCCCAATACCAGGTCCACCGTGACCCCGGCGTTCGATGCGGCATAGCTGACCCGGTTCGAGCCGGCCCCGCCGTCGAAGTTGTTGGCTGCTGCACTGGCCACGAAGGTGTCATTGCCGACACCGCCGGTGAGGTCCTGGATGTTGGAGAGCTTGTCACCCTGCGCATAGCCACCGGATGTGCCGGTGCCATCGGTGAAGTTCAGGTCCACCGTCACTGCGGTGGTAGAGGCGGCATAGCTGACGCGGTTGTGGTTGGAGCCCGCGCCATCAAAGGTATTGGCGTCGGCGCTGGCCACGAAGGTGTCGTCGTAGGCGCTGCCGATCAGGTTCTGGATGTTGCTGAAGGAGTCGCCTGCGGCATAGTAGCCGCCGGTGCCGGTGCCAATCGCATTGGTCAGGTCCACCGTCACGCCACCGGTCGAGAAGATGTAGCTGACCGTGTTGGAGCCACCGCCGCCGTTGAAATTGTTGACGTCGGCGCTGGCAATGAAGGTGTCGTTGAAGGCGCTGCCGATCAGATTCTGGATATGTGCCAGCACGTCGCCCTGAGCATAGCCGCCGGAGGTGCCGGTGCCGTCGGTGTGGGTCAGGTCGACCGTCACTGCGGCATTGGAGTTGGCATAGCTGACCGTATCCGAACCGCCCAGTCCGCCGTTGAAATTGTTGGCGGCGGCACTGGCGATGAAGGTATCGGAGTAGGAGCTGCCGACGATGTTCTGGATGTTGGTGTAGGTATTGTTCTGCGCGTAGCCGCCGCTGCCGCTCATGGTGATCATGTTCACCGTGACCGCGCCGGTGGAGGCACCGTAGTTCACCGTATCGGAGCCACCGCTGCCGCCATCGAAGTGCACGCTGTCCACGCCGGCGATGAAGACGTCATCGAAGGCCGAGCCGACCGCATTCTGGATGTGGTTGTAAGTGTCGCCTTCAGCATAGCCGCCGGTGCCGCGTCCGGACACGAAGTTGATCGACACGCCGGCCGTCGAGCCGGCATAGCTGACGGTATCGCTGCCGCCGCTGCCGCCGTCGAAGCTGTTGGCGTCGGCGCTGCCGACGAAGGTATCGTTGAAGGCGGTGCCGATCACGTTCTGGATACGGACGTAGGTATCCCCCGCCGCCGCTCCGCCGCTGCCCACGCCGCTTTGCAGGTTGACGTTCACGCCGGCATTGGAGCTGGCGTAGGACACCGTATTGGAGCCCGATCCGCCATCAAAACGGTTGGCATCGCCACTGGCGACGAAGATGTCGTTGTAGTCGCTGCCGATGACGTTCTGGATATGTGTATAGGTATCGCCCTGCGCGTATCCGCCCGTGCCAGTGCCGGTGACCAGGTTGACTGTCACGGCACTGTTCGAGGAAGCGTATGACACTGTATCGGACCCGCCGCTGCCACCGTCCAGTCGATTGACCGCCGCGTTGGCGACGAAGGTATCGCTGAAGGCACTGCCGCGCAGGTTCTGGATGTTGCTCAGCTGGTCGCCCTGGGCATCGCCGCCGGTGCCGGTGCCGGTCACCAGGTTGACCGTCACGCCAGCCGATGACCCGGCATAGCTGGCCGTGTTGACATTGGTGCCGGTGCTGTTGACGCCGCCCACGATCTGGTCGGCACCCGCGCCGCCCTCGAAGAAGGTATTGCCGGTGCCGCCGATGAGGACGTCGTTGCCGGTGCCGCCATAGATCACGTCATTGGCGTTGCTGCCATAGACGGTCACGCCGCCATTGCCGGCATGGATCTCGTGCGGCAGGCCCTGGGCCGGCAGGACCAGTACCGGGTCGCCGGTGGCCGGATCGAGATAGCTCAGGTCGCCATAGCCGGTGGCATCCTTGATGGCCACGTGGCGCGTGTCGTTGAGGGTGAGCTGGCCATTGGAGGTGGCCACCACGGTACTGAAGCTCAGATCGAAGGCCTGGTGTACCGGTGAGGCTGAATTGGCTTCCACCGTACTGTACTGGAACTGTAACGGGAAGTCGGTCTGGCCGGCCGCCACCGTCATCTGGAAGCGTCCGCCCCCAAGGTCGGTACCGTTGACGATGGACATCCCCGCCGGCACGCCCGAGACCGTCACCGACAGCACCGTGCCATTGCCGGTGATGGTGACGTCGAACACCTTGATGAAGGTGCCGGCATTGTTGCCCGCCGCGTAGATGGTATGCACGCTGTCGGGCGCATTGATGACCTGGGTGCTGAACTGCAGCGGCAGGCCGGCGTCCGTCGCCGAGACCGGAATGCCGCCGCTGCCCAAGAGCGTGTCGCCGGTCTGCGTGGTGGTAGCCAGGTTGACCAGCTTGATCGCCATCGACGGTTGCGAGGGATCGACCACGATGGTGGACGGCTTGCTGCCCGGACGTTCCGGCGGCAGTTGCGGCTCCACCGGCTTGACCGGCGCTTCGTTGGCGTTGGGATTGGCGGTCTGCGCAATCACCGATTGCGGCTGGACCGGTTGCGTGGTCGGCTGCGACTGCGAGGCCGCTGCGGCGGCCGCCGTGCTGGTCACGGTTGAATGGCTGGTGTCGCCGGCCGTCAGCGGGCCGGTGGAATTGGCGGTCTTGCCGGTGCCGCTGCTGCTGGTCAGAGAGGCGGCGTTGTCACTGATGATCTGGGCGAACTGAGTCGCGCCTTCACTGCCGACGCTGGCCGAGTTGCGGTCCACCGTCACCTGCTGGGCCGGGGCCACGTTGGGCGCAGAGGCGACCGGATCGGAATTGAGCACGCGCGACTGGTCGTTCGGCTTGAGCGAGATCTTGCCCACGGTATCGAGCAGCTTGCCGGTATCGGCGCTGGTGTCGGCGAACCTGACCTTGGACTTGTCGTCCATGGCTTCCATGGCTCCGCCGGCCAGCACCACCTTGGTGCCGTCGGCCATGTGCAGCACCATGTCCACGTCGACCACCTGCACGTGCTGCACGGCCGCGCGGTTGGCGCTGACCTGGAAGCTGCCGGCCTGGTCGGGCATGACCACGCGCACGGGTCCTGCTACCTTGTCCGCGGAGTTCGCTTGTGATGAGCTTGCGGTTGCCATGTTTCCTCGCTATCGAAGATCGTTCGGATGTCGAATCTGAATCTGAATCTGAAACTGAATCTGGTTCGGGGTGATCCTGCCGTGCAGGATCACTGCAAAATCTGGTCGCGCGGTCCGTCTGCCACGATGCGCCCGCCGTCGATGACGATGATGCGGTCCACGTGGCGCAACAGCGCCGGGCTATGGGTGGCCACCACCAGCGTGCGCGGGCCGGCATACGCCGCCAGCCGCTCGATGATGCGGGCCTCGGTCTGCTGGTCCACGCCGGTAGTCGGTTCGTCCAGCAGCAGGATGCGCGGGGTGCAGGCGATCACGCGCGCCAGTGCCACCATCTGGCGCTGGCCGCCGGAGAGATTGCCGGGGGCCTTGATGCCCTGGTCCAGGCGCAGCTCGCCGCGCGCGATCAGGTCATCCAGTGAGGACACCGCCAGCGCCGCTTCATAGACCTGCCCCGGGACGCGGTCGCCCACGAAGATGTTGGCCGCTACCGTGCCATCAAACAGGAAGGGTTCCTGCGGCTTGAAGCCGATGCAGCGCATCCGCACCTCGGGGGCATAGGCCGTCACGGCCACGCCATCGATGAGGACATGCCCTTCGTCGGGCTGGTGCAGGCCGGCCAGGGCACGCAGCAGCGTCGTCTTGCCCGAGCCGGAACGCCCGACCAGGCCCACCTTCTCGCCGGGCTGGATGGTCAGCGAGATGTTTTTCAAGGTGGCGTTTTCCTTCTGGTCCAGGTGCAGCAGCAGATTGCCGACCTGGATCAGGCCGCGCATTTCCTGGCGCAGCACATCGGCGGTCGGTGTCTCTTTCTGCTCTTCGAACAGCTGGTCAAATTCGGCTCGGGCGCGGCGGAACATCTCGATGCGGCCCAGAAGTGCCGCCAGCGACGACAGCACCGTGGTGGCGCGGCTGATCAGCAGCGAGCAGGCAATCAGCGCGCCGACGGTGAGCAGGTTGTCTTCCACCAGATAGACGCCCACCACCAGCGTGGCCACCGCGATGAAGGTGTAGCCCACGGTGGAGATGGCATAGCTGGTATTCATCCAGAAGCGGCTCTTGGCCTGGGCCACGGCATTGGCACCGGCATCGGCCAGGAAGGCGCGCATGAGGCGGTCCTGCAGCGGCGTGGTCTTGAGCGTTTCCATGCCGTAGACAATGCTGGCCAGCTTGTCCACCTTGCCGGTACCGGCCTTCATGGCCGCATGCGCATAGTCATTGGCCGGGACTTTGAGCAGCAGTTGCATGCCGACCAGCAGCGCCCCGCCCACCAGCAGCACCCACACCATGTGGCCGCCAATGAGGCCCAGCACCACCAGGTACAGCGCGAGGAACGGCAGGTCCACCAGCAGCAGCATGTAGTTGGACGAGAGCAGGTCGCGCGCCGCCGAGAGATCACGGTAACGCGCCAGCACCACGCCCACCGGGGCCTGTACCCTGGCCATCAGCAGGCGGCGTGCCGAAACTTCATCGAACTCGCCATCCAGGCGGCCGGCCAGTTGCTCGGTGTAATACACGCGGATGATGCGCAATACCAGCTCCAGGCCGATGAAGAGCAGCATGCCCAGCGTCAGCGCCCAGAGCGTTTCCGGGATGTGGTTGCCCAGTACCTTGTCGTAGATCAGCCGCGAATACAGCGGCATCAGCAAGCCAAGCAGGTTGACCAGGATGCCGGCCACGATGATCTCGATGAAGCGGCTGCCATAGGCGCGCAGCAGCGTCAGGTAAGTGGGATCGGCGCGCAGGTCCGTGCGGACTTGCGGCTGATCGATGTGGACCTGTTCGCTGGCGTTCATGGTGCGTGGCGTTCGTCGTCAGGCTGCGATCAGGCCTGGCCGCCGCGGTTGGTGGCGGTGATTTCGCGGATCGCTTCGCGCAGTTCCAGGCGCAGGTCCTTGACCATGGTCTGGCGGCCGGTACGCATCTCGTCGATGACGGTCTGCCAGTTGATGTTCTGGCGCATCAGGGCTTCGGTGATGGAGGTCAGCGATTGCGGGATGGCGCCCAGGTTCTTGACGCGGTCGTTCTGCATCGCCATGTGCTTGGCCAGGTCGATCTGCAACTGGCGTGCGGAGAGCGCATCGCGCGCCATGTTGCTGGAGTTCTCGCCGATGGTGTTGCCCAGTTCGTTCAGGCGCGCGGCCACGGTGGCCTGCAGTTCGCCCTGGTACTGGATCGCTCCCATCTCGTCGGCCAGGCGTACCGAGATCTGGTTCAGCAGTGCCGGCAGCTGCGCGATGTTCTGCGCATTCTTTTCGTTCATGTTGGAGATCTCACCCTGCTGCGCCTGCAGCGAACTGAGTGCGGTGGACAGCGCCAGCTGGCCGGCCTGGATGGTAGAAACGATCTGCGGCATCACTTCGAAGGTGCGGTTGGCGATGTCGCCGTTGACCGAGAGACGTTCTTCCAGCGAGGACAGGCTGTCGGAGAGATCGCGGGCAGAGGTGATCTTGGTGTTGATCAGCTGACCGACGTTGCGGATTTCTTCCAGCGTCTGCTGTGCGGTCTCGTGCATGCGCGGACCGAAGGCCACCAGCTGGCGCAGGCTGCGCGATTCTTCCATGCTGTCGTTGAAGAGCTGGACGATGTTGTTGAGGCGGTCGTTCAGGCCTTCGAGCTTGATGCCGGCCTGCAGCGAGGCTTCCGAACTGTTGCGCGCGGCCATGATGGATTCGCGCTGCAGCACCATCAGATCCTGCAGGAATTCGGCGAGGAAGGTTTCGGAGACGCCCTGGCGCTGCGTGGCCGCCGGGCCGCTCATGTCATGCACCACGTGCTGCACCATGTCGCTGATGCATTCACGGGCGCGCGTGACCAGCTTCTTGCTGGCCGCGCGCAGGGGCGTGAGAGTCAGGCCCAGCGCCAGCGAGCCGATCAGGCCGAACATCGAGGCCGAGAAGGCGGTGCCCATCGAGGCCAGCGGCTTTTGCAGGTCGGCCACCAGGTGCATGAAGGAAGCATCCATGTCGCCGGCCGTGCTGGCCTTGCCGAAGCCGTCGATCAGGGCGGCGGTGCTGACCAGGGTTTCCAGCAGGCCGATGAAGGTGCCGAGCAGACCCAGCGCGATCATGAAGCCGGTCAGGAATTGCGGGAATTCGGTCTTGGCTTCGAGGTGCGCGCGCAGGTCGTGCAGCGAGCCTTCGATGGTTTCCTGTTCGATACGGGAAGTCAGCCGCCCCTTGGTGCTGGCCACGGACACCAGCACCTGGCCGATCTCGGTGCCTTCGAATTCAGGCGCCTTCACCAGGCTTTCCATCGATTCGCCGGCCTTGGTGCGGTCGTAGAACTGGATCAGCTTGTCGTATTCCCAGTTGACGCGGTACAGGTTGTAGAAGATCAGCGCGATGCCAAACACCGCCACCGCGATGATGAACAGGTTCAGGAAGGGATTGATCTGGATCGCATGCCCCACGAATCCCCGGAACAGGAAAGCGCCCAACAGCAGCAGGAGCGTCGGGATGGCGGCAAGTGCGTAGAACTGGCGAAGGTTTTTCATACGTGCGAGGTTCCGGAGAAAAGAACGCAGGGAAAGTGGATGGTGCAGAAAACGTCAACCGCCGCAAAGCCTTGGTGGATGTGGCTTTGCGGCGAGCAATAAAGCACTTCAGGCAGTGCGGCGCAGTTCATCGCGGCTCCCGCAGGGCACCTTGGCCGAAGCGCGACAGCGGCGACATCAGGTACTGCCACACCGTGCGGCGGCCGACGATGATGTCGGCGCTGGCGGTCATGCCGGGCATCAGGGCCAGCTTGCGCTGCAGCTCGTTGTCGCCGCGCTGGACGGCGATCTTGATGCGGTAGCTGCGCTCGCCGCGCGGATTGTTTTCATCGGGGACGGTGTCGGCGCTGATCTCGGTGACCACGCCTTCCATGGCGCCATACACGCCGTAGTCATAGGCCGAGACCTTCACGCGCGCCTTGGCCCCGGTGGCCAGTTCGGCGCGGTCAGTTGGGGAGATGCGGGCTTCAATGACCAGCTTGTCGTCGCTGGGGGTCATCTCGATGATCGGGTCGCCGGGCCTCACCACGCCACCCACGGTATTGATCATCACGCGGTTGACCACGCCATCCATGGGCGCTTTCACTTCCGAGCGCGAGACGCGGTCGTTGCGCGATTTGATTTCTTCCTGCAGGCGAGCCAGTTCGGTTTCCGCCGCAGTGAGTTCGGCGCGGGCATCCGAACGGAAGCGCGATGAGGCTTCGCCCATCTTGGCCTGCGATTCGGCGATGGCCGCTTTCAGGCGCGGGATCATGGCATCGTTGGCCGAGAGCTTGCTCTGCGCATCCTGCACGCGGGCGGCGGCCTGGATGTCTTCCAGCTGCGAGGCGGCATTGCGTTCGAGCATGTTGTGGATCAGCTTGTACTGACGCTGTGCCAGGTCCAGTTCGCTGGCCTGGCTCTTCTGGCGACTGACCGCTTCGCCCAGCTCGGCCTGGCGTTGCGCTGCCTGTTCACGCAGCACCGACATTTCCTGCATGAGCTTGGCCGAGCGCGCGGCGAAGGCGGCCTGCTCGCTTTGGACAGCGGGATCATCGCGGTCGAGGTCGGCCGGCATCTGCAGGCTCGCAGCCCCCGCCGCTTCGGCCGAGAGGCGGGCGATCTTGGCACGCAGGCCGAGGATCTTGACGCGGCCTTCACCGAGATCGGCATTGGCACGCACGTCGGCAATCGAGATCAGGGTCTGGCCCTTCCTGACCACCGCGCCCTCGCGCACCAAGATGGCGGAGACGATGCCGCCTTCCAGATGCTGGATGACCTGGTTGTGTTCGGAGGCGACGATGCGGCCACTGCCGCGCACCACCATATCGATGGGCGCCAGCATCGACCAGATCACCAGCAAGGCCAGCAGAAACGTGCAGGCCAGCACTGCCAGGCGCGGACGCGGCATGGCCTGCAGCTCGCCCAGGCGGCGGTCCAGGCGCGGTGCCACGCGGCGCATGAAGCCCTTGCCGCGGGAACTGATCCCGTGGCCGGTGCCGGGCTTGAGCGAGAGCGTCATTTTGCAGAGGCCTGGTATTGCACGATCACGCGGGCATCATTGCCGCTGCCGTTTTCATCGGTGGCTACGCGGCTGGTGACGCGTTCCTTGTCCACGCCGGCATCGATCAGGTAATTGCGGACCGCAACGGTGCGATAGTAGGCACGCCGCCGGCTCTCGCTGTAGGCACCGCTGCCGATCACGCCGGTGACCACGATCTTGCCCTGGCTGGATTTGGCGCGGCGTACCCAGTCGCCGATGCTCTTGTCCAGCGCTTTGCTGCCCTCGTCATTCAACTGGGTAGAATCGGCATCGAAGTTCAGGGTCACCGCTTTTTCGTTGGCATCGATGCGCAGGCCGGGCGCGACTTCCTTGTCGTTGGGTTCGGTCTTGACCTGGATCGCATTGGGGCTGGAGGGTGCGGCAGCGCTGCGCAGGCTGCCGTTGTCGGACTGCAGGGGCGGCGCGGCCAGCTTGGCTTTGAGGCTGGCCACTTCGCGCTTGAGCTGCTCGATTTCCTGTGCCTTCTCGCGCTCGCCGGGCGTTTCGGCACTGTTGATGCTGGTGCTGTCGGCGGTGGCAATGGTGTCGGTCTTCCTGGCTTTGGATTCGCCGACGACCTGCGTCTGGCCCTGCGAGATCAGCTTGCTGACCTTCATCTGCGCCAGCTTCTGCGAGTAGTAGAACAGCGTCACCACGAACACCACCAGCACGAAGATCATCACCAGCACCACGTTGGACAGCGCGTCCACGAAGCCTGGCCAGAAATTCTGTTCCTTGCCGCCCTCCATCATTCCCCCGTCTTGTTGGCCGCCCGCGTGGGCAGGGTTTCCAGTGCCGATGCGCGACCGGTGTTGCGCAGGATCTGATAGCTGATATCGGCCTGCTGGAACAACAGGTTGGCAAAGTCCATGCGCGCCTGGTAGGCCTGCTGGTAGGCGTCCAGCACGTCCAGCAATTGCTTGCTGCCGGTGGAGAGCTGTTCCAGGAAGACATCGGCCACGTTGGCATTGGTGAGATAGGCCTGGCGCGAAATCTCCATGCGCTTTCTCACCGCGCCCAGGGTGCGGTAATTGATCTCGATCTGCTCACGCAATTTGCGTTCCAGGTCGAGCGCGGTGTTGCTCTTTTCCACGTACTTGGCACCGGCCTGCTTGCTGTAATACATGTCCGAGCCGCCATTGAGCAGGTTCATGCTCACCACCATCATCAGGCGGCGGTCGGTAGTCAGCTGCAAGGTGTTGTCGGTGGTGTCGATGGCACCGCCTGCACCGCGGGTCTTGGTCTGGGTCCATTCCAGGGCCAGCGTGGGCGAGAACTTGGCGCGCGCCGATTTCAGTTCCTGGTTGGCCGCATCCACGTCGCGCCGCGCGGCACGCACGCCGGGGTTGGTCTCATAGACATCCTGCAGGGCCAGCTTGGAGGTATCCGGCACGGTCGGCATCATGTGGTCCGGCACTTCGATCTGCTCGATCTTGCGGCCGGTGATCTGGTTCAGCGACACCATGGCGCTTTCCAGAGCGCCTTCGGCCTCGGCCACGGCGGACTGGGCCGTGAGCGAGCGGCCGCGCACGCGTTCAAAGTCGATGCGGCTGGCACCGCCGCCTTCGAGGCGCTTGCTCATGTAATCCAGCAAGGCGCCCATGCGCTGGGCGTAGCTGCGCGAGAACGACAGCGTGGCGTAGGCGCGCATGACGTCGTAATACGCCTTGATGGCGTTGTAATACAGGGTCTCGCGGGCATCGTCGCGGCGCAGGTCGGCGGCATCGGCCAGCGAGCTGCTCTTGCGATAGTCGTAATACGAACCGGGCGCGAAGATGGGCTGGCGGCCGATCAGCGTCACATCCCAGCGCTTGTGGTACGAGGCGCGCTGGATCAGGCCGGTATTGGGATCGATCACCGAGGACGGCGAAGAATATTCATTGCCCTTCTGCGCCCGCAGGTCCAGCGTCGGGCCGAGCTGGCCGGCCGTGGCCTTGGAGGCATAGCGCGCCTGGTCCGCTTGCGCGGCAGTGGCGGCGTAGCTGTAACTGTTGTTGAGCGCCAGGTCGAGCACGCTGCGCAGGCTCAGGTCCGGGACGGTCTCGCCTTCGGTGACGATGCTGATCTGCGGCAGGACGATCTGATTGCCCGAGAAGCTCGGATCGGACTGGCGCAGCAACAGCAGGATTTCATCCTGGGTCGAGGGCGGCGGGGTGTCGGCCGGCAAACCCGGCAGGCGGTAGTCCGTCGCCGATGGGCCGGCAGGATCGGCACCCAGCCGGATTTGCGGCGGAGCATCCAGTTTGTTGTCGAAGGTGGCCGGCGCGGCCGGTGTGGTTTGCATTATGACGGCGTCGGCTGGCGGCTTGTCAGCCGCCTGGGGCGCGGAATGCGCGGCCAAGCCCAATGAAACGCCCAGTATGAAACGCTTGCTTTTGAGAACTCTCATCAACACGATCAGCCGGTATCCCACCGGCCTCCCCTACCCAACCCGCATCCCAGGAAAGAATCGGCAGCCCTCGCTGCGATTCCCGTCATCAAGCCGGGGAGACTCCTGTTCTTTTTATGAGGGAGCGCCGGCTTGCACATCCGTTCGATCAGCCTGATCGAATTTGTTACTATTTTGTTAAAACAATTCTATCACCGGCCCATTGCAACTCAATTACAAATAGCCCGGAAAAATCGTTTAATTTCAATTGACTTGATAAAAGTTAACTTCGGCAATTATGGTCAGCTTGTTGCAGACATGCCATCAGGAAATACGCGAACGCTCACAAAGTGAACAAAAATGCCAAAAATTGCGGTTGAAAAACCACAAGTCTCTCCCTATATCCTGCCCACAGACGATTACCTCTGCCTATTTCACTCATCCATTTCTTCAATTAAGGACAACCACATGGCAACCGAAAAACAGACCATGGGCTTCCAGGCCGAAGTCAAGCAACTGCTGCAATTGATGATTCACTCGCTGTATTCGAACAAGGAAATCTTCCTGCGCGAGCTGGTCTCCAACGCCTCCGATGCGGCCGACAAGCTGCGCTTCGAGGCCATCAACAATGGCAGCCTGTTCGAGGACGATCCGGAACTGAAGATCAAGATCAGCTTCGACAAGGCGGCACGCACCATCACCATCTCCGACAACGGCATCGGCATGAACCGGGATGAGGCCATCTCGCACCTGGGCACCATCGCCAAGTCGGGCACCAAGGAATTCTTCTCGCGCCTGTCGGGCGACCAGCAGAAGGATGCCGCCCTGATCGGCCAGTTCGGCGTGGGCTTCTATTCGGGCTTCATCATCGCCGACCGCATCACGGTCGAGACGCGCCGTGCCGGCACCCCCGCTTCCGAAGGCGTGCGCTGGGAATCCGAAGGCGCGGGCGACTTCTCCATCGAGCAGATCACCAAGCCGGGCCGTGGCACCGACATCATTCTTCACCTGCGTGAAGGCGAAGATGAATTCCTCTCCGCTTGGCAACTGAAGTCCATCATCCGCAAGTATTCCGACCACATCTCCCTGCCCATCTTGATGAACAAGGAAGAATGGGATGAGGAAAAGAAGGAAACCGTGCAGAAGGACGAGCTGGAGACGGTCAACCAGGCCAGCGCCCTGTGGACCCGCAGCAAGTCGGAGGTCACGCCCGAGCAATATGAAGAGTTCTACAAGCACGTCTCGCACGACTTCGGCGCGCCTCTGGCCTACACCCACAACCGCGTGGAAGGCCGCAGCGAATACACCCAGCTGCTCTACATCCCGGCGCGCGCCCCGTTCGACCTGTGGGACCGCAACAAGCGCGGCGGCATCAAGCTCTACGTCAAGCGCGTGTTCATCATGGATGATGCCGAGCAGCTGATGCCGGTGTACCTGCGCTTCGTCAAGGGCGTGATCGATTCGGCCGACCTGCCGCTGAACGTCTCGCGCGAGATCCTGCAGGAGTCGCGCGACGTGCGTGCCATCCGCGACGGCTCGGCCAAGCGTGTGCTGAGCCTGCTGGAAGAGCTGGCCAACAGCGAAGACCAGGCGCAGAAGGACAAGTACACCACCTTCTGGACCGAGTTCGGCCAGGTGTTGAAGGAAGGTATCGGCGAGGATGCGGCCAACAAGGAGCGCATCGCCAAGCTGCTGCGCTTTGCCTCCACCCACAATGGCAGCGATGTGCAGAATGTTTCGCTGGCCGATTACCTGGGCCGCATGAAGGAAGGCCAGGACAAGATCTACTACGTCACTGCCGAGACGTACCAGGCCGCCAAGAACAGCCCGCACCTGGAAATCTTCCGCAAGAAGGGTGTGGAAGTACTGCTGCTGACCGACCGCGTGGACGAGTGGATGCTGTCCTTCCTGACCGAGTTCGAAGGCAAGGAACTCGCCTCGGTGGCCAAGGGCGGCCTGGACCTGGGCCAGCTGGAGAACGAAGCCGAGAAGAAGCAGCACGAAGAGACACAAGCCGAGTACAAGGAGCTGGTCGAGAAGATGAAGACCGCCCTGGGCGACAAGGCCAAGGAAGTGCGCGTGACCTTCCGCCTGACCGATTCCCCGGCTTGCCTGGTGGCCGACGAGAACGAACTGTCGGGCAACCTGGTGCGCATGTTGAAGGCAGCCGGCCAGGCGGCCCCGGAATCCAAGCCCACGCTGGAAATCAACCCGGACCACCCGCTGGTGCAGCGCCTGAAGTACGAAGAGGCGCGCTTCGACGACTGGTCGCACATCCTGTATGACCAGGCCCTGCTGGCTGAAGGCGGTGCACTGGCTGATCCGGCCAGCTTCGTCAAGCGCTTGAACGACATGCTGCTGGCCATGGCCGCCAAGTAAGTTCGTTCATCTGCCGGACCATGCCGGCAGGCCGGAATGGCCTGCTGGCAGCAGCGCCGCCTGCGGGGAAACTCGCAGGCGGCGTTTTCGTTCATATCGGCTTGCAGCCACGATGCTGGCTGGTTAACATCGGCCTATGGAATTGCACTTCATCAATCCCCGCAAGAACGCCCTCGCCTATCTGGTCAAGATCCTCTCCGGCTGCCTGATCCTGTGGTACGGGCTGCGCGCGCTGGGCATCGAGGAGCCCTACTGGGCCATGATTTCGCTCATCATCGTGACCGAGCCGGACATGACGGTAGCCAAGGCCAATTTCCGGGCGCGGCTGATCAACACGATTTCGGGCTGCATCGTTTCCTGCATCGCGCTGGTGGTGTTCGGGCCGACCTTCCTGGCCATGCTGGTGGCGCTGACCGCAGCGGTGGTGGTAGCCATGCTGCTGCAGAACTATCCGAGCAACTGGCGGCTGGGGCCGGCGACCGTGGTGATCCTGCTGTCGGCGGCCTTCAGCGGCAACGGCCTGAGCCAGGAACTGCACCTGGCCTTGATGCGGGTCGGGGAGGTCATTGTCGGCAGTACCGTGGCACTGTTGCAGACGGTGATCTACATGTGGTTGCTCAAGGTGCGCAAGCCTGAGCCGAAAGATGAGGCAGCTGGCTCCTGATGCCCTTTCAGAAATTGCAGGTCCGCTGCCAAAGAGGTGAAGCAACAGGCGAAAAGGCCGAAAAAAAAGCAGGGCCGCAGCCCTGCTTCTTCATACGCTTCGCGAAAATCAGTGCGTCACGCGGGTGGTACGGCCGTTGGACAGCAGACGCACGCGTTCACCGATGCGGAAAGGTTCATCTGCATCCTGGGTGATGGCACGCAGCTCGCCGTTATCCAGGCGCACGGTGATTTCCAGGCCAGGACGGTTGTTCAGGTGGGCTTCGGCCTGGTTGCCCAGAACGCCACCTGCCAGCGCGCCCACGATACCGGCCGCCAGGGCACCATTGCCGCCGCCGATGTTGGAACCGGCCGCAATGCCGCCCAATGCTGCGCCGCCGAGGGTACCGACACCGCTCGAACCCTTGTCGATGGTGACGTTGCGGATCGACTCGACCACGCCCATGCGCACGGTCTGCTCACCCTGCGCCTGGCGGGTGTTGTAGACGCTGGCCGAGTTGGGGGTTACTGCGCAGCCGGCTACCAGGGAGCCCAGGGCTGCGATCACAATCAATTTCTTCATACTAAAAACTCCGACTGAGAACTGTTTGGCCCGTCTCCGGGCAGCGGGGGGATTCGAGCGTCCGCGCGAACGCAACATGATCGCGCATCCGGCGCGGAAGCACACATTCCTTTACATCTTAATACAAAGAGGCCGCGCGTCGACAATCGTTCCCGCAAGGACGTCTTCAGTAGGCGATGTGCCAACGCCGGTACAGGAAAGCCAGCACAAACAAGGGCCCGACCAGCATAAAACGCAGGTCCTCGAAGAAGGATGGCTTTTTGCCTTCAATGCGGTGGCCGATGAACTGGCCGATCCAGGCCAGTACGAAAACCGTGGCCGAGACCGGCAGGACCGCTCCCAAGGGCAGCCGCGCCAGCACCACCAGCATTACCGCCGACATGGCCAGCATGCCCACCGCAAAGGGCGGCGACAGGCGCAGATACCAGGCCAGCGTAGCGGCAGCCACCAGCAGGGCCACGGCTGGCGACACGATCCAGCACAGCCCCAGCAGCGAAAACACGATGGCCGGCACGCAGATGCAGTGGATCAGTTCATTCATCGGATGGCGATGGCTCTTGGCATAGCGGGCCAGCAGTACATCGATGCGGCGCGGGGTGACGGTGCTGGTGCTGTCCATGGAGGGCTCCTCGCTCAATGGCCGGGCGTAGCCTCAACGGCCGCCGGAGACGTCGATGAAGGTGCCGGTGGCATAGGAAGACTCTTCCGACAGCAGCCACAGGATGGCATGGGCGACTTCCTCGGCGGTGCCGCCGCGCTTCATGGGAACGGCATCCTTGAGCCGGTCAACGCGGCCCGCTTCGCCGCCGCTGGCGTGGATGTCGGTATAGATCAGGCCGGGACGCACGGCGTTGACGCGGATGCCCTCGGCGGCCACTTCCTTGGCCAGGCCGATGGTGAAGGCATCGATGGCACCCTTGGAGGCGGCGTAGTCCACGTATTCACCCGGGCCACCCAGCTTGGCAGCCATCGACGACAGGTTGACGATGGCCCCGCCCTGCCCGCCGTGGCGGGTGGACATGCGCTTGACCGCCTCGCGCGCGCACAGCAGGCTGCCGGTGACGTTGGCGACCAGCACCCGGGTGATGCGTTCGGCGCTCATGGCGTCCAGGCGCGACTGGTGATCCAGGATGCCGGCATTGTTGACCAGGGCGGTGACGCGGCCCAGTTCCTGGTCGGTGGTGGTGAAGAGGCGCAGCACGTCCTCCTCTTTGGAGACATCGCCGGCGACGGTAATGGCGCGGCCGCCCGCGGCACGGATCTGACCGGCCACCGACTCGGCGGCCTCGCGGTTGGACACATAGTTGACGCACACGGCGTAGCCGCGCTGGCCCGCCAGCAACGCGGTGGCCGCGCCGATGCCACGGCTGCCGCCGGTGACGATGATGACCTTGTCTGTCATGTTCTTTATCCCTTGTGTGAATGGCCCGGCGCGTGACGCCTGGGCAGCTTACGCTAAGATGTGAATTCTTGTGCATTTTGCCGCAAGCCTGACGCTTCTGCAGCCGCGCCATTGTGCCCGGATGGCGAGGCCGATGGAGCTTGCTGAAATTCTTTTCATCCCGGCCATTTACATGCCTGCTCGCCGCTCCTCTGCCGCCTCCCCTTCGTCTGCCCATGATGCCGCCCGCGCTGCCGATACGGGCACTACTGATCCCTTGCTGGCCAGCTTTGCGCCGGTAGTGGCGCAGGATACGCGCATCCTGATCCTGGGCAGCCTGCCGGGAACGGCTTCGCTGGCGACCCGGCAGTATTACGGCCATCCGCGCAATGCCTTCTGGCGACTGGTGGGCGAAGTGATCGGGGTTGACCTTTACGCGATGGACTATGCCGCCAGGCTTGCCACCTTGCTGCAGCATCGCATCGGCCTGTGGGACGTGATCGCCCAGGCCAGGCGCATCGGCAGTCTCGACAGCGAAATCCGGGATCACAGCGGCAATGATTTGCTGACGCTGATCGCCAAGCTGCCGGCATTGGAGACCATCGCTTTCAATGGCGGTACCGCCGGCAAGATCGGGATCAAGGCACTGGGCGCCAAGGCGGAAAACTATCGGGTGGTGGTGTTGCCGTCGAGCAGTCCGGCGCATGCGGCGTTGGCGTATGAGGACAAGCTGGCCCGCTGGAAGAGCTTGGCAACGCGCGATCACTCATTCAACAAGGGCTGATGGACAATGCCGGGCCGATTTCACTTCCGGAAGAACAGATAGTCATAAAATTCCCCCGACAACCCGCCATTGAAGATCAAATACTGCAACGCCTTCGCGAAAAACACGATGGCGCAGAAGACGATGGCCAGCTTCAGGCAGAGGATGAGGTTCTTGAACATGGCGCAAGTGTAATGGAGCACCGGCCGCCAGCGCACCACCCCGACGGGAAACGCACAAAAAAAACCGCCCGGCCAGACGGCGGGCGGTGCACAGAACTACGCTTGGGGCGGAATTCAGAACGCCGGCACCAGCGATCCCTTGAACTCGGTCTCGATGAACTTGCGCACTTCTTCCGACTGGTAGGCCTGCACCAGCTTCCTGGCCCAGGGCTTGTCCTTGTCCTCGACGCGGGTGGCGATGATGTTGGCGTAACGGCCGCGCGGATCTTCCACGGCGATGGTGTCCTTCTGCAGGGACAGACCGGCCTTGTAGGCGTAGTCATTGTTGATCGAGGCGGCCGCCAGGTCGTCCAGCGAGCGTGGCAGTTGCGCCGCATCCAGTTCGATCAGCTTGAGCTTGCGCGGGTTGTCGATGATGTCCAGCGGAGTGGCATTGACGCCGTTTTCGCCCACGCCCGGCTTGAGCTTGATGAGGCCGGCTTTCTGCAGCAGCAGGAGCGCACGGTTGCCGTTGGAGGGATCATTCTGGATGCCGACCTGCGCACCGTTGGGCAGCTGGTCCACCGACTTGAACTTGCGTGAGTAAATGCCCAGCGGCGCAGTGATGGTCAGGCCGACCGGCACAATCTTGTAGCCACGCGCAGCAATCTGGCTTTCCAGGTAGGGACGGTGCTGGAAGGCGTTGGCATCGAGGTCGCCGGAGGCCAGTGCCGCATTGGGCTGGAGGTAGTCGCTGAAGACCACGGTCTGGATCTCCAGGCCGTCGCGTGCGGCGACTTTCTTGACGACGTCGAAGATGGCTTCGGCACTGCCGACCGAGATACCGACCTTGATCTTGTTCTTGTCCTGTGCGCTGGCGCCGTGCGGCGCCAGGACCAGGGTCAGCGCAGCAGCGGCGGCGATGCGCTTGATGATTGCAGCCAATGGCATGGTAACTCCGGAAATGATGAGGCCCGCATCCTCACATACGCGCGCGCCCGGCAGAAGGAATGATTTCGCATGTCGATATGCGCAAAGCGTGCAGCGGCCGATGGCAGGCTCCCAAGGCAAGGTATCATTCGGCATCCGCAGGCCGCCTCCCCGGCTGCCGCGCCGTTTCATTCATATCATGCTCATCCGAAGAAAATCCATCGAAGCCCAGGCCAATACCAAGGCCGGCCCCAATCGTCGCCGTCACCAGCTGGAAGCCGACGCCAGCAAACCGCGCAAACCGAAATATGCCCCGGTCACGCTCTCCGAGCTGGAAGGCGTACGCTATCTGCACTTCGGCACCGAATGGGTACAGGGCGCGATGCGCATTCGCAAGCCCGACTGGATCGAGCTGGAATACGCCCAGCAGATGATGGCGTGGATGCTCTTCAACCGTACGCCGCGCCATATCGTGCAACTTGGGCTCGGAACCGGCGCGCTGACCAAGTTCAGCTACCGGCAATTCCCGCAGGCGCAGGTGACGGCGGTGGAGCTGAATCCGGCTGTCATCGCCATCTGCCACAGCATGTTCAAGCTGCCCGAGCCGGACGAACGGCTGATGCTCATCGAAAGCGATGCCATGGATTTCATCGTCCATGCTGCCACGCACGGCATCATCGATGCCTTGCAGGTTGATCTCTACGACGCCACTGCACGCGGGCCGGTGCTGGACACTCCCGAGTTTTACCAGGCCTGCTATGACAGTCTGGCACCGGGCGGCGTGATGACGGTCAATCTCTTTGGCGATCATCCGAGCTATGCCAAGAACCTGCGGGCGATGGAATACGCCTTCGATACCGTGGTGTCGCTGCCGGAAGTCCATGACGGCAACGTGGTGGCACTGGCCTTCAAGGGCGCAGTGACGTTCGATTTCCCCGAGTTGTATGCGCGTGCGGCACTCATCGAGAGCCAGACCAGGCTGCCGGCCAAGTCCTGGGTCAATGGAATCAAATCGGGCTTGTAACGCAAATTGTGCGCAAAAGGAGGCCGGGCGTGGCGCGGACGCCGAAGAGATAAAATATTTTCATCTTTTCTCAAAAAAAGCTTGCACCACCCCGACCTCCCTCCTATAATGCGCTCTCTCTTGCAGCACTGAGGCAACAACGAAGTGCAGCAACGGGGCGTTAGCTCAGCTGGTAGAGCAGCGGACTCTTAATCCGTAGGTCCACAGTTCGAATCTGTGACGCCCCACCAAAATTTCAAAAGGCCTCTCTACCCGAGGCCTTTTTCACTTCCCGGTTGGCCTGATCGTTTCAGGAACACCACGGGGCGTTAGCTCAGCTGGTAGAGCAGCGGACTCTTAATCCGTAGGTCCACAGTTCGAATCTGTGACGCCCCACCACTAACGAAAAGCACCACGAGTGATCGTGGTGCTTTTTTCGTTTCTGCGCCTCTTTGCGTGCTTCTGCGAACTTCCTGTCTCACCCCCTCAAGACCCCCTCAAGAATCGCACCTCTTCGCGATCACATTCAGTCTCTTGGTCTTTTGCTCTTGCGCTACCGCCCCCCTTAGCGGCCTTTTTTTACCATCGGCCATTCACTCCCTCATCTGGGCAGAAACGGTAGCGCCAGACTCTTCACCACTCCCGCTCTGCGCCGATCCCGGTGCGCCCTTGCGCTGCCGCCCCGGACGGATGCGCTTGGCCTCGGAAGCTGCTGGCAGATCGCGCTTCTTCTTCCCCGTCTTGGCCATCTGCGACAAGCCCGACAAGAGCTGAACCAGGGAACTGCGCAGCACCGGATCCACGGCGCGATAGCAGGCAATCAGCTCGCTCTCCTGCTGGGTCGGCGTACTGCCGCGCACACCGGTCAGCACATAGGTAATATCGATCCCGATCTCCCCCAGGCCGTGCAGGTAATAAGCGTCCGGCGCGGTCTCGCCGATCTCGTACTTGATTTGGGTACGTGCCGTGATATCGAGCTGGTCCGCTACCGATTTCTGGGTATGACCGCAGCGGCCACGCTCTTGCGCAAGGCGATCGCCAAGTACTGTCAAAAATTCACTCTTATTCGATGACATATGAAAAGGACCTCTCCTAGAATGTTGCTTTCAGCTCAACAGCGAGGAGACATCTTATGGCACCCAAGCAACAAAACGAACGCAAGCCCGCAAAAGGAACGACGCGTCTGGTGAATTTTCGATTAAATGAGGCGGAATTCGAGGAAGCTGACCTGTTGGCACAACAAACCTACCGCTCGCGCGCTCTTTTCATTCGGACGATGTATTTGCTGGGACTGCAGACGTATCGCCGCCAGCATCCTGTCGACTGAGATCGCGCAAACGCATTCGCCCGACCAGGATGACGATCAACGGGGCGGCCGAACGGGTCAGATGAGGCCGCGGCGCAGCAGGAACTCCCTGGCTTCCCGCATCACCTGATCCGCTTGCTCGCGGTGCGGGACATGGCCACATTGCGCCAGCATCCGCGACTCGCCCTGCCCCGGGAACGCTGCGGGCAAGCTGACAATCATGCGCGGATGCGTGAGACTGCCAAACTCATCCAGATCGCCATGCAGCGCCAGCACCGGACAGACCAGCCGCTCCAGCATGGGGGCCAGCGACCAGTGCGCAAAGGACGGCGAGAGCCAGGTGTCGATCCACGCCGAGAGCACCCAGCGCGCCTGTTGCAGGTCGTTGCCGTGGTACTTCGCCAGGCGCGCGAGTTGTGCCGGATCGGCAAAGCGGGTTCGCGCCTCCTGAATGCCCTGCAAGGTCCGGTCCTCCACGAAGGCTTGTGCCGATTCGGTGATGACGGCCAGCACTCGCTGCGGCCACTGTGCCGCCGCCGACACGGCCATGCCACCGCCGACGCTGTGGCCAAACAGGATCACCTTGTCCACTGCGAAATGCTGCAGGACCGCGGACAGCGACGTGGGCGCTTCAGCAGAGATGAAATCCAGCGCCAGTCCATCCGTCCTCGCCGAGGACTGTCCGAAGCCGGCCCGATCATAGGCAATGACGGGAAGTCCGGTCTGCGCCGCCAGCCGGGCAGGAAAGTCGCGCCACAAGGCGACCGACCCCAGCGAGTCGTGCAACAGCACAATCGGCGTGCGTGCCTCGGGCGAACCGCCCCACACGCTGGCATACAGGGTTCCGCCCTCGGTCTCGATATACGCGTCCTGCCGTTCGGACATGCTCGCTCCTCTGCTTGGGTACTGACGCATTGCGTGGGGCCGCCGCCCCCCCCCTACCTGCACACGGCACCCAAAGGGGCAAACGGCAAATAAAAAGGCGCACCGGGGGGTGCGCCTGAATCAGCCTTCAAGGGGGTATGGCTCCCCCGCAATATACCGGACACGCTATCAGCTTGCGCGACGTGCGAGCCCCAGTATCACGCCAGGCGCATGGCTGATGCTGCTTTGCTTGCAGTCCATCAATGATGCGCGCCGCCGCCCAGATAGGCGGCCTTGACCGCCGGGTCGTTCTGCAGCTTGTCGGCGGGTCCGTGTACGGAGATCTTGCCATTCTCCAACACATAGCCGTAGTCCGCAACATTGAGCGCGGCAGCGGCGAACTGCTCCACCAGCAGCATGGTCACGCCCTGCTCCTTGAGCCGCACGATGATGCGGAAGACCTCATCCACCAGGATCGGCGCCAGCCCCATCGATGGCTCGTCCAGCAGGATCACTTCGGGGTTCAACATCACCGCGCGCGCCATGGCCAGCATCTGCTGCTCGCCGCCCGACAGGGTACCGGCCAGCTGCGTCTGCCGCTCCTTCAGGCGCGGGAACAGCTCCAGGGCGCGTTCCAGGTCGTGCGCGATATCGCCCTTGGGGCGGGCCCGCGTAAAGCGCGGGAAAGCGCCCAGCAGCAGGTTGTCGGTCACGCTCATGGTGGCGAAGACGCGCCGGCCTTCCGGCGAATGCGCCAGGCCATAGCGCGCGATGCGGTGCGAGTCCAGGCCGGTGATGTTCTTGCCGCCGAGCGTGACTTCCCCGCCCTTCGGTTTGATCATGCCGGAAATGGCGCGCATGGTGGTGGTCTTGCCGGCACCGTTGGAACCGATCAGGGTCACCACCTTGCCCTTGGGGACGTCCATCGAAATGCCATGCAGCACCTCGACCTTGCCGTAAGCGGCGTGCAGATTGGAAATGGTCAGCATGTTCAGGCTCCCGCGGGGCTGGGTGGGTTGTCGTGGGCATCGCCTGCGCCACTGCCGAGGTAGGCTTCGATGACCTTGGGGTCAGCCTGGACCTGGGCCGGCTTGCCTTCGGCGATCTTCTGGCCGAAGTCGAGCACAGTGACGGTATCGCAGATCGACATGACCACATCCATGTGGTGTTCGATCAGGATGATGGTGATGCCGGCTTCGCGGATCTTGCGGATGATGGCGACGAGCTCCTTGATGTCCGGTGCCGTCAGGCCGGCGGCCGGTTCATCGAGCAGCAGCAGGCTGGGGTTCAGGCCCAGCGCACGGCCGATTTCCAGCAGGCGCTGCTTGCCGTAGGGCAGGTTGCGCGCCTCCTCGTTGGCCAGATTGGCCAGGCCCACGAACTCCAGGATGGCGGCTGCACGTTCACGGGCGGCTTGCTCTTCGCGCACGTAGCGCGGCGTATTGACCATCACGTCAACCACGTTGCTGTTGAAGGTGTGATGCAGGCCGACCAGCACGTTTTCAGTGGCCGTCATTTCACCGAACAGCTGCACGTTCTGGAAAGTGCGCGCCACGCCGCCCAGGGCGATGGTCGAAGGCGTATTGCCGGAGATCGGGCGACCGTCGTATTCCACCACGCCATCGGTAGGACGATAGATGCCGGTCAACACGTTCATCATGGTGCTCTTGCCCGAGCCGTTCGGGCCGATAAGGCCGTGCACGCTGCCTTTGCGCACATCCAGGTCAACCCGGTTCAAGGCCTTCAGGCCACCGAACTGCATCAGGATCTGGTTGACCTTCAGCAGCGTTGCGCCCTCGTCCTTGACGGAGTCGGTGGTGATGACGGCGCGCTCCTTGTCACCGGCGATCTGTTGGGCCACGGGCACGTGCTTGCTTAGCATGCGGCCGAACAGGCTGCGGCAGAAGCCGACGATGCCGTCCTGCAGGTAATACACGACGAACAGCGTCATCAAACCGAAGATGGTCAGGCGCCAGTCGGTGATGTTTTCCAGCTTGTACGAGAAGGCGGCCATGGCGATGGTCGCCACCACCGGCACGGCGATGCCGCGGGCGGTCTTGCTCCCCTTGGCCAGTTGCACGCCGGCGCCGATCACCACGATCACGGCCAAGACGGTGGCGATCTGGCGGAACAGCGCGATGTCCGACAGCAGGCTGGGCAGCATCACCACGATCAATGCGCCGATCAGCGAACCGATGCGCGACTTGCGGCCACCCATGATCACCGCCAGCAGGAACAGGATGGTCAGTTCGAAGTTGTAGGTATTGGGCGAGATGTACTCTTCCGAATACGCATACAAAGCGCCCGACAGACCGGCCAGCGCCGCGCTGATGATGAAGGCATAGACCTTGTAGCGATACACCGACACGCCCATGCAGTCCGAGGCGATCGGACTGTCGCGCAGCGCCTGGAAGGCGCGGCCCAGGTTGGACTTGAGGATGCGATGCACCACCAGCATCGAGATCACCATCAGGATTGCCACCAGGTAGAAGAACTGCACTTCGTTCATCTTCTCGCCACCCAGCATCGGCTTGGCGACCTTGATCCCGAGCGGGCCTTCGGTGAGGAAGGTCATCTCGTTGATCAGGATCTGGATGATGGTCCCGAAGGCCAGCGTCACCATGGCCAGGTAAGGACCGGTCACGCGCAGCGCCGGCAGCGCCAGGATGGCACCGAAGACGGCAGTCACGGCAATGGCCGCCGGAATCGTCACGAAGATCGGCAGGCCCAGCTTGAAGAACAACACGCCGGCCGCGTAGGAGCCGATGCCGAACAGGCCCGCATGGCCCAGCGAGACCTGGCCGGTGTAGCCGACCACGATATCGAGCCCGAACAGCAGGATGGCGTAGATGAGGATGGTTTCGATCAGGTGCAGGTAATACGGGTTGTGCACCACCATGGGAATGCCGCCCAGCGCGACGATGCCCAGCAAGGACAGCAACAGGATTTTCTTGTTCATGGTGTCAGACCTTCTTGATCGCAGTTTTGCCGAAGAGGCCCGCAGGTTTCACCGCCAGCACCAGCAGCAGCAGCACCAGTCCCGGTACTTCCTTGTAGCCGGTCGAGATATAGAAACCGGTCACGGTTTCAGCCACGCCGAGGATCAGGCCGCCGACGATGGCGCCCATGCCCGAGGTCAGGCCACCAATGATGGCCACCGCGAAGGCTTTCAGCCCCAGTGCCGCGCCCATGGTGGCGCCGGTCAGCGTCAGCGGTGCCACCAGCACGCCAGCGAAGGCGGCGGTGGCCGAAGACAGGGCATATGAAAAAGTGATCACCATGCTGGTATTGATGCCCATCAAGCCCGCCGCATCGCGGTCGTTGGAGGTGGCCACCACGGCCTTGCCATAGATCGACTTGCGATTGAACAATTCGACCGCCGCCATGATGAGCAAGGCACCGATCACCACCAGCACCTGCATCGGCTGCACGTTGGCACCGAAGACCTGGAAGGGCGTGCCGGAGATGGGCGACGGGAACGGCAGGTCGTCCTTGCCCCAGATGTTCTCGGCGACGTTCTTGAAGATGATGGCCAGCGCGATGGTGGACATGATCCAGCCGAATTCGGACTTGATCTTGATGGCCGGACGCACGCCGATCCATTCCACGAACATGCCCTGCAGGGCACCGAAGACCAGCACGATGGGGATCATCAGCCAGTAGTTGAGATAAGGCCCGCCGTGGATGTTGCCCACCACGGAGAGCCCGACCAGCGCGCCCAGCATCAGGGCTTCGCCCTGGCCGAAATTGAGCGTGCCGGACGTGGCAAAGGTCAGTTGGTAACCGAAGGCGATCACGGCATAGATCATGCCGAGCGCGATCCCGGAGAAGACCAGTTGTAAGAGGATGTCCATTGTATTTCCCAAGAAGCGGCTACCGCCGGGTGGCGGCGTAGAGCTGCAACGATCCCGCGGCGACCGCCCCCGGTGCCGTTAGAAATTCGTCAACAGATCGTGTGAAAAAGGCCAGCCCCCGGATCGCAAGGACTGGCCTCTTCGACTGCGTTACGTGAAGTGAAGCGAGTCGGTTCTTATTTGCCGAGGATGACGCGGCCGTTCTTGACCTCGCCCATCACGACCATGCCAGGCTTGATGGCTTCGTGATCGTCATGGGTGAACGGCTTGTCATAGGTGGTGACCACGCCTTCGACCTTGGTGTTCAGGTTTTCCAGCGCAGCGCGAACCTTGTCGCCATCAGTGGTGCCAGCCTGCTTGATGGCAGCGGCCAGCAGCAGGATGGAGTCATAGCCCTGGGCAGCCGAGACGGCCGAAGGCATGCGGTCAACCTTGTAGGCCTTCTGGTAAGCCTCGATGAAGGCCTTGCGCTTGGGCGTGTTGCCGTCCTGAATGAAGGTTTGCGGCATGCGGGCACCATTGCCGTTCTTGCCGGAGTTGTCGATGAAGTTGCCCATCGACAGCGGCCAGCTGCCGATGATGGGCACTTGCCAGTTCAGCTTTTCCATGCCGTTGGCGATCTGCGCCAGTTCCGGGCCGATACCGTAGGTCAGCACGGCTTGTGCGCCGCCCTGCTTGGACTTGAGCAGCTGGGCTGTCATGTCCACGTCCTTGATGTTGTACTTTTCGACGGCCACCGGGGTGACTTTCTTGTCGGCCAGCACTTTTTCCAGGTCTTCACGGCCGAGCTGGCCGTAGTTGGTGGAGTCGGCCAGAATGGCGACCTTGGTGAACTTCTGCTTGTCGACCGCTTCATCGGCGATCATCTTGGCCTGGATCTTGTCGGCGGCCGAGGTGCGGAAGATGTAGTTGTCCTTTTCCTTCTCGAACTGCTTGGTGATCACGGTGCCGGTCGCCACGTTGTTGATCACCGGGATCTTGGCTTCCTGGTAGAAGCGCTGCGAGGCCAGGGCCACGCCGGTGTTGATGAAGCCGACGGTGGCGACCACCTTTTCCTTGTTGATCAGTTCCTGGGCGATCTGCACGCCGCGTTCGTTCTTGGCTTCATCGTCGCGCTCGACCAGCTGGATCTGCCGGCCCAGCACGCCGCCAGCGGCATTGATCTCGGCCACGGCCAGCTTGACGCCATCACGCATGGACACGCCCATCGGGGCAGAGCCACCGGTGTAAGGGCCGGAAACGCCGATCTTGATCGGATCCGCAGCCTGCGAAGTGAGCGCCAGGCTCATCAGGGCAGCTGCAACAAAGGCTTGGGTCTTGTAGCTCATGTCATCCTCCAGAATGTAATTGTTGGCTAGCACGCGAGCGGGCGTAGCGCTTTTGGAACCCGCTCCGTGTGAACGAATTCTCCGCTCCCCTTCGCTCTGTGGCGAATCCTAGCGGGAGTGTCGGGCCGATTCTGTCCCAGTTTCCTTGCGCCAAACTTACAGGCTTGTCAGGAGCTGTCGCAGCTTCTCAGGCAGTGCAGTGGATTTCTCTTTCTTGAAATCGACCCAGACGATTTTTGCGGCACCGTCAGCATAAATGATCTGTTCATCGGCAGCGTCGCGGATGACATACGTAGTTTCCACACTCGTGCGCCCCAGGTGCCCCGCGCCCATCTGCACCAGGATGCTGGCGGGATACTTCATCTGCCGACGGAAATTGCAGTGCGCATTGACGATCACCGGGCCCTCCTCGCCTGCGATGGTGGGCCCGAACACCTCTTCCAGCCACTCGATGCGGCACTGCTCCATGAAGCGGAAATAGAGCGTGTTGTTGACGTGGCCGAAGGCGTCCATGTCGCCCCAGCGGATGCGCTGCTGCGAGACGTATAGGGGCTTGCTTGCGGCGGCTTCGTGACTGCTCATCGTGGGTCCTTTCCCGGTTTGATTCATCAATAACTGAAATTTTTTTCATGCGCGGCAGGGGGCCGCTGTCGCATTTGCGACGCAATGGCGACCCGCATGCTGCAGCATTTCCAGCGTCATTACCGATTCATGTTGCTCGCCCGCACAAGTTCATGACCTGCAGAGGTCATGAGCGCCGGTAATGACATCCGCCGAATACGGCATGAGACCTGCCCTGAAAATCCCATAAAATACGGCACCTGCGGAAACCAACCAGCGCGGCGCGATAGACCGATTGACGCCGGCACCGGCTTCAGTTTGTGTGCATTGTTTCAGACATGAACGAAGGATGCTGAATAAAAAGGCTGCGAAATCGCCATTCCCTCTAGCGTTCCTTCGAAAAATACTTAACAATAGCACGATCGTTCGAAAAACAGGCAGTTCACATAACACGGGACACCCATGACTTCTTCTCAAGACTTGCTCGCACAATACGGCCCTCGCGAATCGATGGAATATGACGTCGTCGTCATCGGCGGCGGGCCCGCTGGTTTGTCGGCAGCGATTCGCCTCAAGCAGCTGGCTGCGCAACAGAACCGGGAAGTCTCGGTCTGCGTGCTGGAAAAAGGCAGCGAGGTCGGTGCCCACATCCTCTCCGGCGCGGTGATGGACCCGCGTGCATTGACCGAACTGATCCCCGACTGGAAGGAACAAGGCGCGCCCCTGAATACACCGGTGACCGAAGACCGTTTCCTGTTCCTCTCCGAGAGCAAGGCCTACAAGACCCCCAACTGGCTGCTGCCGACCTGCTTCCAGAACCATGGCAACTACGTGATCTCGCTGTCCAACGTCACCCGCTGGCTGGGCCAGCAGGCCGAGGCGCTGGGCGTGGAGATCTTCCCGGGCTTCCCGGCGGCCGAAGTGCTGTATCACGAGGATGGCTCGGTCAAGGGCGTGGCGACCGGCAACCTGGGCATCAACAAGGAAGGCGAACCCACCGGAGACTTCCAGCTGGGCATGGAGCTGCACGCGAAATACACCTTCTTCGCCGAAGGGGCGCGCGGCCACCTGGGCAAGCAGCTGATCGCCAAGTACAAGCTCGATGCCGGCCGCGACCCGCAGACCTATGCCATCGGTATCAAGGAACTGTGGGAAGTGAAGCCCGAAGTACACCAGCCCGGCCTGGTGGTTCACACCGCCGGCTGGCCGCTGGCCAATGACACCTATGGCGGCTCCTTCCTGTATCACCTGGAAAACAACCAGGTCGCCGTCGGCTACGTCGTAGGACTGGCCTACCAGAATCCATATCTTTCGCCCTTCGAGGAATTCCAGCGCTACAAGACCCATCCGGAGATCCGCAAGTTCTTCGAAGGTGGCAAACGCATCTCTTACGGCGCACGTGCCATCACGGCCGGTGGCGTGCAATCGCTGCCCAAGCTGGTCTTCCCCGGTGGCGCCCTGCTGGGTTGCGATGCGGGCTTCCTCAATGCCTCGCGCATCAAGGGCAGCCATGCCGCCATCAAGAGCGGCATGCTGGCCGCAGATGCCGCCTTCGCGGCGCTGGGCGAGAACCGCCAGTCCGATGAGCTGGCGGCTTACCCGGCAGCCTTCGAGGCTTCCTGGCTGAAGGAAGAACTGCACAAGGCACGCAATTTCAAGCCGTCGATGAGCAAGGGATTGATCACCGGTACCCTGCTGGTCGGCATCGACCAGGTGCTCTTCGGCGGCAAGGCGCCGTGGACGCTGCGCCATACCCACGCCGACCACGAATGCCTGCGCCCGGCTTCGGACTTCGCGCCGATCGTCTATCCCAAGCCGGATGGCAAGCTGACCTTTGACCGCCTGTCTTCGGTCTTCATCTCCAATACCAACCACGGTGAAGACCAGCCCGCGCACCTGACGCTGAAGGACAAGAATGTTCCGGTGCAGGTGAATCTGGCCAAGTACGCCGGCCCGGAATCGCGCTACTGCCCGGCCGGGGTGTATGAATTCGTCAAGAACGAGGACAATTCCGATCGCCTGCAGATCAACGCGCAGAACTGCGTGCACTGCAAGACCTGCGACATCAAGGACCCGACACAGAATATCGTGTGGGTCACCCCGGAAGGCGGCGGCGGGCCGAACTACTCGGGCATGTAAGCGCCCTTCCCTGTCTCGCAAAAACGAAAGCCGCATCCTTGTCAGGGATGCGGCTTTTTTCGTTGGGTCAGCACAGTTCTCAGATGCCGGCCGGGCGTTCGGGCGGGGTCCAGCTGCCATTGATTATCTTCTCCAGCCAGAACACCCCGATCACGGTCTTCACATCCGTGATCTGGCCATTGCGTACCTGTTCCAGCAGCTCGGCCAGCGGGGCCTTGTAGATGTCGAGGAATTCACCTTCATCCAACTCCCGCTCGCCCTCTTTCAAGCCACGCGCCAGATACAGCACCAGATGTTCATCCGAATAGGCGATGGCATTGTGAATGGTGCACACGTATTGCCATTCGGTGGCGGTATAACCGGTCTCTTCCTTCAGTTCGCGCTTGGCGCACTCCAGCGTATCCTCGCCCGGATCGATCTTCCCGGCCGGGAATTCGATGAAGACCCGGTGCAGTGGATAGCGGAACTGGCGCTCCATCAACACGCTCCCGTCCTCGAACAGTGGCAGCACTGCGACTGCACCGGGGTGCTTGATGTATTCGCGGCTGGTTTCCTTGCCGTCCGGGAGCACGATGGTGTCCTTTTGGACCTTGAGGAAATGGCCGTCGTAAACCTGGCGAGTGTCTTTCTGCGTCTCTTTGAGATGGGCGTCCATGATATGTGCGAGGGGATGAGGTTGGAGAAGAAAAACGACTGGCCGCGCCCGACCGGCACGCACCAAGAAAAAAGGCGCCAGTCAGTGACCGACGCCTCTTGCAGGCTGCTTCAGGCGTGCTGCTTGCGCAGGTATCGCATCACATAGCCAGGATAGGCCAGCACCAGGAACAGACAAGCGGTGATGGCATAGAATTCCCAGCCCTGCGAAAAGACGTTGCCGATGCCGCTTTCCAGCAGATGGGCAGCGACGCCGACCAGGAAATACAGCACCACCAGTTCCAGCAGCCGCAGCCAGATCGGTTTGACCCAGGCGGCGTCCTTGTTCAGCGGAATCAGGCCGAACAATTGCTGGTTGAAGAAAGGCAAATTGGCCGCCACGGCGGCCAACAGGATGACGATCCAGCTGAACAGGGAAACGTTCATTTCCCTGTTTCCTTACGCCACGACCTTGCTGAGGAAGGTCGCCAGGGTGCTGACGATGGCGTTGGTGCAGGCATCCATCAGGTGACCCGGCCACAGGCCGATGGCCAGGGCGGCGATACCGTTCAAGCTCAGCACGACACGCATTTCAGGCGTGGCGACGATCTTGCTGGTGTCGGTGGGCTCGTCGAAATACATCACCTTGACCACGCGGATGTAGTAGAAGGCACCGATCAGCGAGAAGACCACGGCCAGCACCGGCAGCCAGATCTGGCCAGTGGCCATGGCGGCCTGCAGCACCGACAGCTTGGCGTAGAAGCCCACCAGCGGCGGGATACCGGCCAGCGAGAACATCATGATCATCATCACGGCGGCGAACCACGGGCTGCGCTGGTTCAGGCCCTTGAAGTCGTCCAAGGTGTCAGCTTCGAAGCCCGAACGCGACAGCAGGATGATGACGCCGAAGGAACCCAGGGTAGTGATCACATAGGTCACCGCGTAGAACAGCGAAGAGCTGTAGGCGTTGACGGCCGAGAACAGGTTGCCGTCCACCACGCCCGACAGCATGCCCAAGAGCATGAAGCCCATGTGCGAGATGGTCGAGTAGGCCAGCATGCGCTTGATGTTGGTCTGTGCGATAGCGGTGACGTTGCCCAGGATGATGGACAGCACGGCCAGCACCATCAGCATCTGCTGCCAGTCCACGGCCAGCGGCAGCATGCCTTCGACCAGCAGACGGAAGGTGATGGCGAAGGTCGCCAGCTTCGGTGCGGCACCCAGCAGCAAGGTCACCGGGGTGGGCGAACCTTGGTAGACGTCAGGCACCCACATGTGGAAGGGCACGGCACCCAGCTTGAAGGCCAGGCCAGCCACCACGAACACGATGCCGAACACCAGCGGGGTGCGGTCAACGGTACCGGAGACGATGGCGCGGAAGACTTCGTTCAGTTCCAGGGCACCGCCGGTCGCGCCATAGAGCATCGACATGCCGTACAGCAGGAAACCGGAGGCCAGTGCACCCAGGATGAAGTACTTCATGCCGGCTTCGGTCGAAGCGGCGTGGTCACGGCGCAGGGCCACCAGGGCGTACAGCGACAGCGACATCAGTTCCAGGCCCAGGTAGATGGACAGGAAGCTGTTGCCGGAGATCATGACCATCTGGCCCAGCAGCGCGAACAGCGCCAGGGCGTAATATTCGCCGCCCAGCGGACCACCGGTGATGCCGCGAGCAGTGTTGTACTGGCGCGAGTAGATGAGCGTGACGCCCACCCCCAGGTAGGTGAACAGCTTCAACAGGTTGGCCAGCGGATCGGACACGAACATGTTGTTGAACGTGTAGACCGTAGCGCCCGTGTTGAGGTCGGCAAAGGTCAGTACCGCACACACCACCAGCGCTGCCAGGGACAGCAGATAGGTAATGACGCGCTTGCTTTCCGGCAGGAACATATCAATCAGCAGGATCGCGGAAGTCGCGATCAGCAGAAATATTTCCGGATAGACAGGGATCAGATTCATGTTATTCATTTAGTTACTACCGCTTGTGTACGCCCGCTTGTGTCGCGACCTTGATCGCGCCGCCCGACCGGCAATGCCACACCGGCTCGTCTCGTTACTCGTTGTTGCCCAGCTTGGTTGTCGGCGGGACGCGAGCGCCCCGCCCTTCACTTCTTCTGCGCAGATCAGTTGATCTTGGAGACCGCCACGTGCTTCAGCAGGTCGGTCACCGAGGTCTGGATGCTGTCGGTGATGATGCCGGGATAAATACCCATGACCAGGGTAGCGATCGCCAGCAGGCCCAGGATGAAGAACTCGCGGCCATTCACATCCACCAGTTCAGCCACGTGATGGTTGGTCACGGCACCGAAGATCACGCGCTTGGCCAGCCACAGCGAGTACGCCGCGCCCAGGATCAGGGCGGTGGCGGCCAGGAGGCCAATCCAGAAATTGAACTTCACTGCACCCAGGATCACCATGAATTCGCCGACGAAACCGGAAGTGGCCGGCAGGCCGCAGTTGGCCAGCGAGAACAGGATGAAGAAGAAGGCGAAGCGCGGCATCTTGTTGACCACACCGCCGTACTGCGAAATCTCACGGGTGTGCATCTGGTCATACAGCACGCCGATACACATGAACATCGCGCCGGAGACGAAACCGTGCGAGATCATCTGCACGATACCGCCCTGCACTGCCATGTCGTTGAACATGAAGAAGCCCAGGGTGACGAAGCCCATGTGGGCGATCGACGAGTAGGCGACCAGTTTCTTCATATCCTGCTGGACCAGGGCCACCAGACCGATGTAGATCACGGCCACCAGTGACAGGAAGATCATGAAACCCGACAGCGCATGGCTGGCGTCCGGCAGGATTGGCAGCGAGAAGCGCAGGAAACCGTAGGCACCCAGCTTCAGCATGATGGCAGCCAACACGATGGAGCCACCGGTCGGTGCCTGCACGTGGGCGTCAGGCAGCCAGGTGTGCACCGGCCACATCGGCACCTTCACCGCGAAAGCGGCCAGGAAGGCGAAGAACAGGATCTTCTGTTCCATCATCGACAGCGGCACCTGATGCCAGGTCGGGATCTCGAAGCTGCCGCCCGACACGTAGTACAGGTAGATCAGGGCGATGAGCATCAGCAGCGAACCCAGCAGCGTGTACAGGAACAGCTTGAAGGCTGCATACACGCGGTTGTCGCCGCCCCAGACGCCCACGATGATGAACATCGGGATCAGGGTCGCTTCGAAGAAGGCGTAGAACAGCATCGCATCCAGCGAGGAGAACACGCCGATCATGATGCCGGAGAGGATCAGGAAGGCACCCATGTACTGGGCCACGCGCTTCTGGATCACCACCCAGCCGGCCAGCACCACGATGACCGTGATGAAGGCGGTCAGCGGCACGAACCACAGCGAGATGCCGTCCAGCCCGAGGAAGTAGCTGATGCTGAAGCGGTCGATCCAGGGCGTCTTTTCGACGAACTGGTAACCGTGCGCCAGCGGATCGAAGTGCTGGATCAGCGGGAAAGTAACGACCAGGCCGACCAGCGACCCGAACAGCGCCAGCCAGCGGGTCAGGCCCGGATTGCTGTCGCGGCCCAGTGCCAGGACGAGGATGCCGAAGACGATCGGTACCCAGATCGCGAGGCTCAAGATGGGAAATGTTGACTGCATCATGGTTGTTATTTACTCGGACAGCTTATTTGGCGAACGGGAACGGCATGAACCACACCAGGAAACCCAGCACCCCGATGATCATCACGAACGCATAGTGATAGATGTAACCGGACTGCCAGAGACGCGTGAATTTCGAGAACCAGCCGACGACCTTGGCGCTGCCGTTGACGAACAGGCCGTCGATGATGCCACGGTCGCCCACGGTGGACAGTCCGCTGCCCAGCAGGCGGGCACCGCCGGCGAAGACGACTTCGTTGAACTTGTCCATGTAGTACTTGTTGTCCAGGATGGTGTAGATGATGCTGAACTTTTCCTTGAACCAGGCCGGCACGCGCGGGTTGATCATGTAGCAGTAGTACGCCACGACCACACCGGCGATAGCTAGCCACAGCGGCGCGCTGGTGAAGGCGTGCAGCACCATGGCCACCGGGCCGTGGTATTCGTGGGCCAGTTCTTCCATGACCTTGTGATTTTCACCGAAGAAGATCACGCCCTTGAAGAAGTCGCCATACAGCATCGGCGAGATCGCGAAGAAACCGACGATGACCGAGGGAATGGCCAGCAGGATCAGCGGCAGGGTCACCACCAGCGGCGACTCGTGCGGCTTCTGACCCGGGGCCAGGCCGTGATGATGCTCATCGTGGCCGTGATCGTCGTGGGCATCGTGCGCATGGTCGTCATGCACGCCGTGGGCCGCAGCCGGAGCGTGGTGATCGTCATGGCCGTGCGCCTGGCCGAAACGCTCCTTGCCATGGAAGACTATGAAATACATGCGGAAGGAGTAGAAGGCCGTCACGAAGACGCTGGCCAGCACGGCGAAATACGCGAAGCCCGAACCGGCCAGGTGCGACTCGGCCGCGGCTTCGATGATCGAATCCTTGGAGTAAAAGCCCGAGAAGAACGGGGTTCCGATCAGCGCGAGCGAACCCAGCAGCGAAGTGATCCAGGTGATGGGCATGTACTTGCGCAGGCCGCCCATGTTGCGCATGTCCTGGTCGTGGTGCATTCCGATGATGACCGAACCGGCACCCAGGAACAGCAGTGCCTTGAAGAAGGCGTGGGTCATCAGGTGGAACACGGCCACCGAGTAGGCCGACGCACCCAGTGCCACGGTCATGTAACCCAGCTGCGACAGCGTGGAGTAAGCGACCACGCGCTTGATGTCGTTCTGCATGGTGCCCAGGAAGCCCATGAACAGCGCCGTGATGGCACCGATCACCAGGATGAAGGACAGCGCCGTGTCGGACAGTTCGAACAGCGGCGACATGCGGGTCACCATGAAGATACCGGCCGTCACCATGGTGGCGGCGTGGATCAGCGCGGAAATCGGGGTCGGGCCTTCCATCGAGTCCGGCAGCCAGACGTGCAGCGGGAACTGGGCCGACTTGCCCATGGCACCCACGAACAGGCAGATACATGCCACGGTCAGCAGCATCCAGTCGGTACCCGGCAGGGTCAGCTGGGCCAGCTCGGCGCGCTTGTCGAAGACTTCGGTGTAGTTCATCGAACCGGCGTAGGCCAGCAGCAGGCCGATACCCAGGATGAAGCCGAAGTCACCCACGCGGTTGACCAGGAAGGCCTTCATGTTGGCCTTGATGGCGGTCGGGCGGGTGTACCAGAAACCGATCAGCAGGTAGGACACCAGGCCCACCGCTTCCCAGCCGAAGAACAGCTGCAGGAAGTTGTTGCTCATGACCAGCATGAGCATGGAGAAGGTGAACAGCGAGATGTAGGAGAAGAAGCGGTTGTAGCCTTCATCTTCGGCCATGTAGCCGATGGTGTAGATGTGCACCATCAGGGACACGAAGGTCACCACGCACATCATCATCGCGGTCAGGCTGTCGACCATGAAGCCGATCTCCAGCTTGAGGCCGGCCACCGTCATCCAGTTGTACAGCGTACCGTTGTAGGTCGCGCCGTCCAGCACTGCGAGCAGGGTCTGGATGGAGATGATGGCGGCAATCAGCACGCCCAGGATGGTCGCGGTATGCGACACCTTGCGGCCAACCACGTTGCCGAAGAATTTGGTACCCAGCAGACCGGCGATGGCCGAGCCTGCCAGCGGCGCCAGGGGTACAGCAAGAAGAAGATGTGGGTTAAGTTGCCCAGCCATGATGAACCTTATCGCTTATTGGCTGCCCCGCCCGCAGCGCTGCTGCAAGGGGGCCTCCCATCTTTAAATGAAATTCAAACCAGAACGCAAAAACAGGACGCTGCGGATGCCGACTCAGCCCTTGAGGCTGTCGAGGTCTTCCACGTTGATGGTATCCAGGTTACGGAACAGCACCACCAGAATCGCCAGACCGATGGCGGACTCAGCCGCAGCCACGGTCAGGATGAAGAACACGAAGATCTGTCCGCCCGCGTCACCGAGGTAATGCGAGAAAGCAATGAAGTTCATGTTGACCGCAAGCAGCATCAGTTCGATGGCCATCAGCAGGACGATGACGTTCTTGCGGTTCAGGAAAATGCCGACGATCGAGATCGCGAACAGGATCGCGCCGATGATCAGGTAGTGGGAGAGCGTGATTGCCATGATTCTTGTGCGCCCTTCTTAAGATTGTTGACCGGCGGCCGGCTTGTCGGCCGCTGCAGCGGCAGCGTCGGCTGCGGGTGCATTGCGGGTGGATTCGGCCTTCATGCTGACCAGGCGCACGCGGTCCGATGCCTTGACCTTGACGGCCTGGGCCGGATCGAAGTACTTGCTGTCCTTGCGCTTGCGCAGGGTCAGTGCCACGGCGGCGACGATGGCCACCAGCAGGATCACGGCCGCCACTTCAAAGGCGTAGACGTATTCGGTGAAGATCAGCTTGCCCAGCGGCTTGGTCTGGCCCAGCGTGTCGGAGACGGCCGGCACCTGCGATTCGTAGACCCAGAAGCTGTTGAGCAGCACGGCTGCCATTTCCAGCACGATGATCACGCCGATGGTGGCCGCCAGCGGGAAGTAGCCCCAGAAGCCTTCGCGCAGCTTGTCCATGTTGATATCGAGCATCATCACCACGAACAGGAACAGCACCATCACCGCGCCGACATAGACCAGCACCAGCACGATGGCCAGGAACTCGGCCTTGAGCAGCATCCAGAGGCCCGCTGCCGAGAAGAAGGACAGCACCAGGAACAGCGCCGCATGCACCGGGTTGCGGGCCGTGATGACGCGAACGGCGGCGATTACCACCAGCACCGCGAACACGTAGAACAAGACAGTTTTAAATTCCATAATCAACCAGAAGTTGGTTCATTCAATCAGCACGGGGACCGCACAGCAGGCCACCCCATCGCAATACATCCGACACCTTGCCGCAAGCCCTGCACCACCCTGCCCGGCTGCCCCGTATTTCGCAGGGCCACCCGGCAGCACCGATCAACGGTAGGCGGCGTCAGCCGCACGTGCAGCGGCGATTTCGTTTTCGTAACGGTCGCCCACTGCCAGCAGCATTTCCTTGGTGTAGTACAGGTCGCCCCGCTTTTCACCGTGGTATTCCAGGATGTGCGTTTCGACGATCGAGTCGACCGGGCAGGACTCTTCGCAGAAACCGCAGAAGATGCACTTGGTCAGGTCGATGTCGTAGCGGCTGGTGCGACGGGTTCCGTCCTCACGCTGCTCGGATTCGATGGTGATGGCCATCGCCGGGCAGACCGCTTCGCACAGCTTGCAGGCGATGCAGCGTTCTTCACCGTTGGGATAACGGCGCAGCGCGTGCAGGCCGCGGAAACGCGGGGACATCGGCGTCTTTTCCTCGGGGAACTGCACGGTGATCTTGCGCTTGAACAGGTAGCGACCGGTCAGGGCCAGGCCCTTGAACAGTTCGCGGAGCATCAGGCTGCCGAAAAAATCCTTAATAGCTTCCATTTTTAGCCTCAGCCTTCCAACTTATTTCCAGATATTCCAGGGCGACTGGATCCAGATCGCCACGACCACCAGCCAGACCAGGGTCAGCGGGATGAACACTTTCCAGCCCAGACGCATGATCTGGTCATAGCGGTAGCGCGGGAACGATGCGCGGATCCACACGTACAGCGACAGGAAGAAGAAGGTCTTCAAGCCCAGCCAGATCCAGCCCGGGATGAAGTCCAGCGCGGACACCGGAGCCGACCAGCCGCCGAAGAACAGCAGTGCGGTCAGGATCGAGATCAGGATCATCGCGGCGTATTCGGCCAGGAAGAACATGGCGAAGGACATGCCGGAGTATTCGATCATGTGACCGGCCACGATTTCGGATTCACCTTCCACCACGTCGAACGGGTGGCGGTTGGTCTCGGCCACGCCGGAGACGAAGTAGATCACGAAGATCGGCAGCAGCGGCAGCCAGTTCCAGGACAGGAAGTTCAGGCCCATGCCGGCGAACTGCCCCTTGGTCTGGGCCAGCACGATGTCGGTCATGTTCAGGCTGCCGGTGACCATCAGCACCACCACCAGGCAGAAGCCCATGGAGATTTCATAGGACACCATCTGTGCCGAAGCGCGCATTGCACCCAGGAAGGCGTACTTCGAGTTCGAGGCCCAGCCGGCGATGATGATGCCGTAGACTTCCATCGAGGTAATGGCCATCAGATACAGCAGGCCGGCGTTGACGTTGGCCAGCACGTGTTCCGGCGAGAACGGCACCACCGCCCAGGCGGCCAGCGCCGGCATGATGGTCATCACCGGCGCCAGGTAGAACAGCGCCTTGTTGGCCTTGGACGGGGTCGAGATTTCCTTGAAGATCAGCTTGACGGCGTCAGCGATGGGCTGCAGCAGACCGGCGGGACCCACGCGGTTCGGGCCCAGACGCACGTGCATCCAGCCAATCAGCTTGCGCTCCCAGTAGGTCATGTAGGCCACGCACACCAGCAGCGGCACCATCACCACCAGGATCTTGACCAGAGTCCACACCAGCGTGAACAGGGTCGGACCCAGCAGCGCCGGTCCCACATTGTTGATTTGGGCGATCAGGTGATCCATTTTTACGCTTTCTCCACGACGATTGCGCCAAACATGCCGCCCAGTGCAGCGGTGGAGGCGTGCGCAGCAGCGACGCGAACCACGTTTTCCGGCAGTTTCTTATCGATGGCGGCGGTCAGCGCAGCGCTGCCCGAGCCTTGCTTGACGTTGACCTTGTCGCCTTCAGCCACACCCAGCTTGGCGGCCAGGGTAGCCGACAGCCATGCCTTCGGAGCCTGGCCGTCGCGGGTTTCCAAGAGCGGCGGCGAACGACGTGCGATGGCGTCAGCGAAGTAGATGGGCACATCCGCCACACGCTCGACGCCACCGGCGGCGGCTTGCACAGCCTGCGCTTGTACGCTGGCAATGTTGTTCAGGCGCGCCGACAGGTCGGTTTCCTTGCCCAGCAGCTCGTCGCGGATGGATTCGGCGGTTTCGTAATCGAAGTTTTCCAGTTCCAGCAGGTTGCCCAGCACGCGCAGGACCTTCCAGCCCGGACGCGCATCGCCGGCCGGCTTGACGGTACCGTTGAAGCTTTGCGCACGGCCTTCGGCATTGACGAAAGTACCGGCGGTTTCGGTGAAGGGTGCGATCGGCAGCAGCACGTCGGCGTAGTCAGCACCGTGCTGGTAGGCCGACATCACCACGACCATCTCGGCCTGGCCCAGGGCGGCACGGGCAGCTTGCGGGTCGTAGCTGTCCAGTTCCGGCTCGGCGTTCAGCAGCAGGTAAGCCTTGCGCGGCTGTGCGAACACGGCAGCAGCGTTGGCACCCTTGCCCGGAGTCGGCACGGCGTTGGCCAGGTAGCCGCCCACGGCGTTGCCGCCATCGGTCAGCACGCCCAGCTTGGCACCGGTCTGTTCGGCGATCCACTGTGCAGCAGCATGCAGTTGCGCAGCTTGCGGATGCTGGACCGCAGCGTTGCCCAGGAAGACGCCACGGCCTTCGCCCGACAGCAGGCTGGCGGCAGTTGCCTTGGCAGCGTCCGATGCCACCACGCCAGCGTAGGCGGCGGGGGCAGCCACACCCTTGGCTTCAGCCACGGCCACGGCCACTTCGGCCAAGGCGGACAGCCATGCCGAAGGAGCGGCGATGATCTTGTTGGCGATCGGCATGAGCAGATCGTCGTCGGTGGCGTGCAGCACGCTGACCTTGGCACCGCTCTTGGCGGACTGGCGCAGGCGGGCCGACAGCAGAGGGTGATCCTTGCGCAGGAAGGAACCGATCACGAAGACGCGGTTCAGCTGCGAGAACTCGACGATGGACATGCCCAGCCACGGCTTGATCTGGCCGTCCAGGCCGAAGTCGGACTGGCGCAGGCGGAAGTCGACGTTGTCCGAACCGATACCGCGCACCAGCTTCTGCAGCAGGCTCAGCTCTTCCAGCGTGGAGTACGGGGTACCCAGCGCGGCGATCGAGTCCGCACCATGTTCGTGACGGATGTTGCGCAGGCCGTGGGCGACGTATTCCAGCGCAGTCTGCCAGTCCACTTCCTGCCACTTGCCGTCCTGCTTCAACATCGGCTTGGTCAGGCGTTGATCGCTGTCCAGCGCTTCGTAAGCGAAACGGTCCTTGTCAGAGATCCAGCACTCGTTGACTTCTTCGTTTTCGAAGGGCAGCACGCGCATGACCTTGCCATTCTTGACCTGGACGATCAGGTTGGCACCGACGCTGTCGTGCGGGCTCACCGACTTGCGGCGCGACAGTTCCCAGGTACGGGCGCTGTAGCGGAACGGCTTGGAGGTCAGGGCACCGACCGGGCACAGGTCGATCATGTTGCCCGACAGTTCGGAGTCCACAGTCTTGCCGACGAAGGTGGTGATCTCGGAATGTTCACCGCGGCCCAGCATGCCCAACTCCATCACGCCGGCCACTTCCTGGCCGAAGCGCACGCAGCGGGTGCAGTGGATGCAGCGGTTCATTTCCTTCATGGAGATCAGCGGACCAACGTCCTTGGGCTCCACGACGCGCTTTTCTTCCTGGTAGCGCGAGGAGGAACCGCCGTAACCGACGGCCAGATCCTGCAGCTGGCACTCACCGCCCTGGTCGCAGATGGGGCAATCCAGCGGGTGGTTGATCAGGAGGAATTCCATCACGCCCTTCTGGGCCTTGACCGCCTTGTCGCTGGCGGTGCGCACGATCATGCCGTTGTTGACCGGCGTGGCGCAGGCAGGCAGCGGCTTCGGGGCCTTTTCAACCTCGACCAGGCACATGCGGCAGTTGGCCGCGATGGACAGTTTCTTGTGATAGCAGAAGTGAGGGATGTACGTGCCGATCTTGTTGGCAGCGTCCATGACCATGCTGCCTTCTTGCACTTCAACCTTCTTGCCGTCTATTTCGATTTCAACCATGGCTGTTTGCCCAAGCTAAATATTCTTTGCCAACGATACCGACGGAAGGCTTATCGCATCCCGCCAGCATCCCCTGCCTTGTTCAGATGTAAGCCGGAACCAGGCAGTGTTTGTGCTCGATGTGGTATTCGAACTCTTCGCGGAAATTCTTCACGAACGCGCGTACCGGCATCGCCGCTGCATCACCGAGCGCACAGATGGTGCGGCCCTGGATGTTGTCGGCTACCGAGTTCAGTACGTCCAGATCTTCCATCTTGCCGTGACCGTTTTCGATACGCTCCACCATGCGGTACATCCACCCGGTGCCTTCGCGGCACGGTGTGCACTGGCCGCAGGATTCTTCATAGTAGAAGTAGGACAGGCGCAGCAGCGACTTGACCATGCAACGCGTCTCGTCCATCACGATCACCGCGCCCGAACCCAGCATCGAGCCGGCCTTGGCGATGGCATCGTAGTCCATGGTGGTGTCCATCATGACGTCGCCACGGATCACCGGTGCGGACGAACCACCCGGGATGACGGCCTTGATCTTCTTGCCGCCGCGCATGCCACCGGCCAGTTCCAGCAGGGTGGAGAACGGCGTGCCCAGCGGGATCTCGTAGTTGCCCGGACGCTCGACGTCGCCCGAGATCGAGAAGATCTTGGTACCGCCGTTGTTGGGCTTGCCCATCTCGGCGTAGGCCTGCGGGCCTACCTTGAAGATGAAGGGCACGGCCGCAAAGGTCTCGGTGTTGTTGATGGTGGTCGGCTTGCCGTACAGGCCGAAGCTGGCCGGGAACGGCGGCTTGAAGCGCGGCTGGCCCTTCTTGCCTTCCAGCGACTCCAGCAGTGCGGTTTCTTCGCCGCAGATGTAGGCGCCATAACCGTGGTGCGCATGCAGCTGGAAGCTGAAACCGGTACCGAGGATGTTGTCACCCAGGAAGCCGGCCGCACGGGCTTCTTCCAGGGCTTCCTCGAAACGCTCGTACTCGGCGAAGATTTCACCGTGGATGTAGTTGTAGCCGACCGTGATGCCCATTGCGTAGCCGCCGATGATCATGCCTTCGATCAATGCGTGCGGATTGTAACGAATGATGTCACGGTCCTTGAAAGTGCCCGGCTCACCTTCATCTGTATTGCAGACGAGGTATTTCTGGCCCGGGAACTGGCGCGGCATGAAGCTCCACTTCAGGCCGGTCGGGAAACCCGCACCGCCGCGGCCACGCAGGCCCGAGGCCTTGAGGTCGGCGATGACTTGTTCCGGAGTGATCTTCTCGTTGAGGATGCGCTTGAGCGAATCGTAGCCGCCGCGCTTGACGTAATCCTCGAGATGCCAGTTCTCGCCATTCAGGTCGGCGAGGATCAGCGGTTTGATGTGGCGGTCGTGCAGGCAGGTCATTTCTTCAGTTCCTCCAGCAGCGCGTCGATCTTTTCGTTGGACATCCAGCTGCACATTTGATGGTTGTTGACCAGCATGACCGGTGCGTCGCCGCAAGCGCCCATGCATTCGCCTTCCATCAGCGTGAACTGGCCGTCGGCCGTGGTTTCGCGATAATCGATGCCCAGCTTTTGCTTCAGGTGATGGGCAGCACGCTCGCCACCCGACAGCAGACACGGCAGGTTGGTGCACACGGTGATCTTGTGCTTGCCCACCGGGCTGGTGTTGAACATGTTGTAGAAGGTCGCGACTTCCTGCACGGCCACGGCGGGCATGCCGATGTAGTCGGCAATTTCCTGCTGCAGCTCGGCCGGCAGCCAGCCATGTTCCACCTGGGCGATGCGCAGCGCGGACATGACCGCAGACTGGCGCTGGTCCGCCGGGTATTTCGCGAGTTCGCGATCGATTTTCTTAAGGGCTTCTTGACTTAACAGCATATCGTTGGCCATCCATGCGCATCAGTACTGCGCGGTTATTGGATATTCCCCAAACTTGACGGGCTTCCTGAGAAGCCCGCCTTGACTCTTACACTTCGACTTATCGGTCGATTTCCCCGAACACGATGTCTTGCGTACCAATGATGGTGACCGCATCGGCAATCATGTGGCCCTTGGCCATTTCGTTCAGGGCTTGCAGGTGGGCAAAGCCCGGGGCACGGATCTTCAGGCGGTACGGCTTGTTGGCACCGTCGGAGACCAGATAGATACCGAATTCACCCTTGGGATGCTCGACGGCAGCATACGCTTCGCCGGCAGGCACACGGAAGCCTTCGGTGAACAGCTTGAAGTGGTGGATCAGGTCTTCCATGTTGGACTTCATGTCCGCACGTTTGGGAGGCGCGATCTTGTGGTTGTCGGTAATGACCGGACCCGGATTGTTGCGCAGCCACTCCACACATTGCTTGATGATGCGGTTGGACTGGCGCATTTCGGCCACGCGCACCAGGTAACGGTCGTAGCAGTCACCGTTCTTGCCGATGGGGATATCGAAGTCCAGCAGGTCATACACTTCATACGGCTGCTTCTTGCGCAGGTCCCAGGCGATGCCCGAGCCACGCAGCATCGGACCGGTGAAGCCCATCTGCAATGCACGTTCCGGCGAGACCACGCCGACGCCCACCAGACGCTGCTTCCAGATACGGTTGTCGGTCAGCAGGGTTTCGTATTCGTCGACATAGGTCGGGAAACGATTGGTGAAATCTTCGATGAAGTCCAGCAGCGAACCCTGGCGATTTTCGTTCAGTTCGCGGATGGCCTTCTCGTTGCGCACGATGGACGCCTTGTACTGCGGCATGCTGTCCGGCAGGTCGCGGTAGACGCCGCCCGGACGGTAGTAAGCCGCGTGCATGCGGGCGCCGGAGACGGCTTCGTAGCAGTCGAACAGGTCTTCACGCTCACGGAAGGCATACAGCAGCACGCCCATGGCGCCCACGTCCAGCGCGTGCGCACCGATCCACATCAGGTGGTTCAGCAGGCGGGTGATTTCGTCGAACATCACGCGGATGTACTGCGCGCGCAGCGGCACTTCCAGACCCAGCAGGCGCTCGATGGCCAGCACGTAACCGTGCTCGTTGCTCATCATCGAGACGTAGTCCAGGCGATCCATGTAAGGCACGGATTGCAGGAAGGTCTTCTGTTCGGCCAGCTTTTCGGTACCACGGTGCAGCAGGCCGATGTGGGGGTCGGCGCGCTGAATGACTTCACCATCCAGCTCCAGCACCAGACGCAACACGCCGTGCGCGGCCGGGTGCTGGGGACCGAAGTTCAGCGTATAGTTTTTGATCTCTGCCATTATTTGATCCCGTAGTTTTCTTCACGAATGATGCGCGGGGTGATTTCGCGCGGCTCGATCGTTACGGGTTGATAGATGACGCGTTTCTGTTCGGCGTCGTAACGCATTTCGACATAGCCGGACACCGGGAAGTCCTTGCGGAACGGGTGGCCAATGAAGCCATAGTCGGTCAGGATGCGGCGCAGGTCGGGGTGGCCATCGAAGAGGATGCCGTAGAAGTCGAACGCTTCACGCTCGTACCAGCCAGCCGAATTCCAGATCGGATCGACCGAGGCCACGATGGGCAGGTCGTCATCCGGCGCGAACACGCGCACACGCACACGCCAGTTGTGCGAGATCGACATCAGGTGCGACACCACGGCAAAGCGCGGACCGTCCCAGGCACCATCGCCATAGGTCGAATAATCCACGCCGCACAGGTCCAGCAATTGTTCGAAACGGGTGTCGGCATGGTCGCGCAGCACGCGCATGGCCGACAGGTAGTCAGCGGCCTTGACCACCACGGTGACTTCACCGAGGGCCACGGTCAGGTTCTGAAGATACCCTCCAAGCGCATTACGCAGGGCGGCTTCGAGAGTTTCCAATTTTGTCGTCATACTGCCCTCTTAGCGCGCGATGGTGTTGGTGCGCTTGATCTTGTTCTGCAGCTGGATCACGCCATACAGCAGCGCTTCCGCCGTCGGCGGGCAACCCGGCACATACACGTCGACCGGCACGATGCGATCGCAGCCACGCACCACCGAATACGAATAGTGGTAATAGCCGCCACCATTGGCACAGGAGCCCATGGAGATCACCCAGCGCGGTTCCGGCATCTGGTCGTAGACCTTGCGCAGCGCCGGCGCCATCTTGTTGCACAGGGTGCCGGCCACGATCATCAGGTCGGACTGGCGCGGCGACGGACGGAACACCGCACCGAAGCGGTCCAGGTCGTAACGCGACGCACCGACGTGCATCATTTCAACCGCGCAGCACGCCAGACCGAAGGTCATGGGCCACAGGGATCCGGTACGGGTCCAGTTGATTACCTTATCCAGCGAGGTGGTAACAAACCCCTCATTCAATACGCCTTCAATAGACATGGCTTACTCCCAATCCAGGGCACCCTTTTTCCAGATGTACCAAAATCCGACAACAAATTCAGCGATGAAGACCATCATCGTGACGAAACCTTGCCAGCCCAGCTCACGCATGGACACGCCCCAAGGGAAGAAGAAGGCGGTTTCCAGATCAAACAGGATGAACAGGATGGCGATCAGGTAGTAGCGCACATCGAACTTCATGCGCGCATCTTCGAATGCTTCGAAACCGCATTCGTAAGGAGAAGTTTTTTGAGCGTCCGGCTTGTGCGGACCAAGAAGACGACCGAGGAGCTGGGGAGCGACACCGACACCGATGCCGACAAGAATAAACAGGAGGACTGGGAAGTAATTTTCGAGGTTCACGATTGGCCGCTATGCGTTGGTTTATCGATGGGAATGATTCTCAATATCAATCAGAAACTTCCTCGACAAAAAGCCAGCTCAGGCACTAGGACCTTCGCTGGCTTTTCATTTCATTTCTATGGTGCCGACGACGAGACTCGAACTCGTACAGCTTTCGCCACTACCCCCTCAAGATAGCGTGTCTACCAATTTCACCACGTCGGCTTGAAGCAGCTATTGTACCTTCATTTGTTACTCTTGTTCAATGCACAATCAGCGAAAAAGAAAGATTCTTCCTACTTTATTCTTCGATTATTTCAGTATCCGCAAAGGCTTATTTCGGAATCTGGTTCGACTGGTCGCCCGGCTTCGCAGCCTCGGTCGGCGCAGCAGGCGCAGCCGGTGCAGCTTGCTGTGCAGGAGCGGCCGGCGCCTGCAGATTATCCATCACGCTGCCGCTTTGTGCAGTGTGATGATTGCCGATGAAGGTCAGGCCCAGGGTCGCCACGAAAAAGATGCCCGCCGCCACGGCCGTCGACTTCGACAGGAAGTTCGACGAGCCGGTCGCACCGAAAAGACTGCCCGAGGCGCCGGAGCCAAAGGCCGCACCCATGTCAGCACCCTTGCCGTGCTGCAGCAACACCAGACCGATGATCGCCAGCGCTGCCAGCACCTGAACTACAACCACTACCAAAAACAAAGTATTCATTTAAACAAGTCCACTCTTGATGTTTCAATCGCCTGCTGCATCTGCGTGAAAGTATCGCTTCCGCAACTGACAAACCCCTTACTTCACTTCAGGACGCGGCCTTGATGATGGCCAGAAAATCTGCCGCCTTCAATGCCGCGCCGCCAATCAGGCCGCCATCGATGTCGGCCATGGCCAGCAATTGCTCGGCGTTGTCCGGCTTCATGCTGCCGCCGTACAGGACGCGCACCTTGGCCGCCGCTTCCGCACTCTTGGCGCCGAGACGCGCACGCAGCATCGCATGCACTTCCTGGGCCATTTCCGGCGTGGCAGTCTTGCCGGTGCCGATCGCCCAGACCGGTTCGTAGGCCACCACGATGCGGGCCGCTTCTTCCACGCTCAGCGCCGCGAGTACGACGTCGAGCTGGCCACCCACGATTTCGTTGGTCTGGCCGGCTTCGCGCTGTTCCAGCGTTTCGCCCACGCAAACCACCGGCACCAGGCCAGCCTTCAATGCTGCTACCGTCTTGGCCGCCACCGCTGCATCGCTCTCGCCATGATAGGCGCGACGCTCGGAGTGACCCAGAATGACATATTGCACACCAAACTCCTGCAGCATCGCCGCAGACACCTCGCCGGTGAAGGCACCGGAAGCATGCGCGGACATGTCCTGCGCACCCAGCGCCACAGCCGAACCGGCCACCGCGCCCTGCACTTGCGCCAGATAAGGCGCCGGCACACAGACAGCCACATCACATGCGTCAGCCGGCAGGCCTTCCTTGATACCAGCCACCAGGGCTGCATTGGCAGCCAGGCTGCCGTTCATTTTCCAGTTACCGGCTACGAGTTTGCGACGCATAGGCTGATTTCTACGAGATGGGTGTCAATTTGGATAACCTCGCATTGTAGCCGGTACAGGCGCTTGGCGCAAAGCCGGACTGTCTCGACCGTGCACCCTGCGCTCATCCGGTCACAGTTCCAGCATGATCTTGCCGATGTGGGCGCTCGATTCCATCATGGCATGCGCCTGTGCCGCCTGCTCCAGCGGGAAGCGATGATGGATCACCGGCCTGATCTTGCCGGCCTCGATCAGCGGCCACACGTGCTGGCGCAAGTTCGCTGCAATGGCAGCCTTGAAGGCGATCGGGCGCGGACGCAGGGTCGAGCCGGTGATGGTCAGGCGGCGGCGCATGACCTGCCCCATGTCCAGCTCGCCCTTGCTGCCGCCCAGCTGGGCGATGAAGACCAGCCGGCCATCGTCGGCCAGGGACTTGATCTCGCGCGGCAGGTAGTCGCCGCCGACCATGTCCAGAATCACGTCCACACCCTTGCCGCCAGTCAATTCCTTGACCACGGCCTCGAAATCCTCGGTTTTGTAATTGATGGCGCGTTCTGCGCCCAATTCTTCACATGCACGGCACTTGTCAGCGCTGCCGGCCGTGGCAAACACGCGATGTCCCAGCGCACGGGCGATCTGGATGGCCGTCACGCCGATGCCGGAAGAACCACCCTGCACCAGAAAGGTTTCTTCACCTGACAGCTGGCCACGGTCGAAGACGTTGCTCCACACGGTGAAGTAATTTTCCGGCAGGGCCGCTGCCTCCAGCGCGCTCAATCCCTTGGGCACCGGCAGGCACTGGGCCAGCGGCGCCGCGCAGAACTCGGCATAGCCGCCACCCTGTACCAGCGCACAGACCAGGTCGCCCAGCTTGAAACCGCTGTCGCCCAGGTCGCCGGCCACGATCTCACCAGCCACTTCCAGGCCCGGCAGGTCGGATGCGCCAGGCGGCACCGGATAGTTACCGGTGCGCTGAAACACGTCCGGGCGGTTCACGCCCGCCGCATGTACCTTGATGAGCACTTCACCTGCCTTCAACTCCGGCACGGGCCGCTCACAGGCCTGCAATACCTCGGGGCCGCCAAATTGCTTGATTTCGATTGCGCGCATGTGTCCTATCCTTCAATTCAATGGGGTGTGATGAGCTCAAAGCGAAGCCGCTGCCCGCGCCGCCGTGTCGTACAACCCGGAAGCATTGCGCAGCAGCTGGGCTGCCTCGCCGATGGCCTGGTTGGGGATGCCGCTCTCGACCTGCACCTCAATCAGGCAGCGCTCGCGCACCTCGCGGTACTTCATGCACAGCGCCTGCCCGGCTGGAGTCGTCGAAAACAGCAGTTCCTTGCCCGCCTTCTCGCTCTTGACGTAGCCGGCCTTCACCAGCTTCTTCAAGGCATAGGTGACCACGTGGGTGTCCTCGACGTTCAATACGAAGCAGATATCGGCCAGCTTTTTCTTCCGGTCCCGGTGATTGACATGATGCAGCAGCGAAACCTCGATGGCCGTCATGTCCTTGGCGCCGGCGGCGGCCATGCAGCGCACCATCCAGCGGTTGAAGGCATTGCTGGCCATGATGAGGGCGTATTCCAGCTCGGAAAGCTCGGCACTCCGTTCGGACACCAGATGCTGCGACGACACGATCTTGGTCGGGCGCGGCGCCGCAACGGCCTCGGGCAATTCAGTCTGGACGGGCTTGGACGTCTCGTTGTTCTCTTGGCTCATGGGAAGCGTGGGGCTCAGGACGACAGAATGGCAACACTATAGCGCAAAGGTTAAATAAATAATTTATCGACATATTGTTTATATTTTCTTTGAAATGTAATATCCGCAAAAAAGCAGGGCATCACCAGACGCACCTTGACCCCGGCAGCGGCACGGCCGGGTTCTCAACAAAAATCTCAGCCGAGGCGAGAGACACATGCAGCCACCCCAGCTCCACCCCTTGGGCGACCGCGCACTGCTCTGCAGTTTGCCGGCCCCTGCCACCCTGCCCCAGCAGCAACGCATCTGGGCACTGGCCACGCTGGCCAGTGAATGGGAAGAAGTCAGCGAAGTCGTGCCCGGCATGAACAACCTGACCTTGATCACCAAGCGCCCCGTGGCCGACCTGGACATCCTGACGCAACGCGTCCTGAAGAGCTGGCCCAAACTCGGCACCACAGCCAGCGAAGGCCGCACGGTCGAGATCCCGGTGGTCTACGGCGGCAGCGCCGGTCCTGACCTGGACAACGTGGCCCGTCACACCGGCCTGTCGACCAGGGAAGTGATCGAACGCCACAGCCATGCCGAGTACGTGGTGTATTTCCTGGGATTCCTGCCCGGCTTCGCCTACATGGGCGGACTCGACGCCAGCCTGGCCACGCCGCGCCACACCACGCCGCGGGTGAGCATTCCGGCCGGGTCAGTCGGCATCGGCGGCGAACAGACCGGCATCTATCCGATGGCCTCCCCCGGCGGCTGGCAACTCATCGGCCGCACCGCCCTGCAACTGTTCGATCCTTCCCAGCAACCGCCGACGCTGCTGCGTCCCGGCGACCGTGTACGCTTTACCGTGGAGCGCGTGGCCTCATGATCGACATCATCCAACCCGGCATGCTGGCCTCGGTGCAGGACATGGGCCGCACCGGCCATCGCAGCCTCGGCATCCATCCCGGCGGCGCCCTCAATACGCTGGCCCTGGCCAGCGCCAACCTGCTGGTGGGCAATCCGGTCGACGCGGCCGGACTTGAAATCACCATGGGCGTGGCCGAGCTGCGCTTCACCCGCGACACCCGCATCGCCCTCGGTGGCGACGACATCGGCGCCACCCTCGATGGCAAACCCGTCGCCGCCTGCTGGAGCATTCCGGTGCGCGCCGGCAGCGTGCTCAAGCTGAGCCTGGCGGCCGCCGATTCCCCCGAGCAGGCACCACGCCACAGCATGCGGACTTATCTCGCTGTAGCGGGTGGCATCGATGTCCCTGTGGTGCTGGGCTCGCGCAGCACGGACCTGAAGGCCGGTTTCGGCGGCCATCAGGGACGCGCCCTCAAACGTGGCGACAAGCTCCCCATCGGCGACGCCAGCGCGGCCTCTGCAGCGGTCCACGGCCCCGCCTTCGGCGTGCGTTCTCCGCGGTGGAGCGGCTTGGCCCTGCGCGCTGATGAACACAGCCAGCATGTCACCCTGCGCGTGCTGCCCGGCCCCGAATTCGATCAGTTCAGCAAGACTTCGCGTGAAGCGCTGTGGTCCGATACCTGGCGCGTCACGCCCAACAGCAACCGCATGGGCTATCGACTCGAAGGTCCTGAACTCAAGCGCAAGCAAGGCCGCGACATGCTCTCGCATGGCGTCGTGCCGGGCGTGATCCAGGTGCCACCGTCGGGCCAGCCCATCATCCTGATGGGCGATGCGCAGACCACAGGCGGCTATCCCAAGATCGGCGTGATCATTGGTGCCGACCTGTGGAAGCTGGCACAGGCCCCGCTGAACGCCACCCTGCGGCTGGAACCCTGCGCGCTGGCCGATGCCCTGGCCGCCGCCGAAGAACAGCAGCGCTATCTCGATTCCATCCGCGCCACGGTCGCTGCTCTGGACTGGTCGCGCGCCACGCTCTACAAGAAATAAGGGAACGCCATGCATATCGATCTGAATGCCGACCTCGGCGAAGGCTGCGACACCGATGAACAACTGCTGACCCTGGTCAGCTCCGCCAACATCGCCTGCGGCTGGCATGCCGGCGACGCCAGCACCATGCGCCGCAGCGTGCGCTGGGCGATCCAGAACCACGTGGCCATCGGCGCCCACCCCAGTTTCCCCGACCGTGAAAACTTCGGCCGCAGCGCCATGCAATTGCCGCCTGAAGAGATCGTCAGCGGCATGCTCTATCAACTCGGTGCGCTCGATGCCATCGTGCGCGCCGAAGGCGGCCGCATGACCCACGTCAAGCCGCACGGCGCGCTCTACAACCAGGCCGCCAAGGATGCCGTGCTGGCCAATGCCATCTGCGCCGCCATCCGCACCTTCAATCCGGAACTGAGCCTGTATGGCCTGGCCGGCAGCGAACTGATCGCCGCCGCCCGCCATGCCGACCTCAATGCGGTGGAAGAAGTGTTTGCCGATCGTGCCTATGAAGCCGATGGCAGCCTGGTCGCGCGCAGCAAGCCCGGCGCCATGATCGAGAACGATGCCGACGCCATCGCCCAGACCCTGATGCTGGTCAAGCAGAAAAAGGTCAAGGCCATCGACGGCAGCCTGGTCGAAGTCAATGCACAGACCGTATGCCTGCACGGAGATGGCGCGCACGCTCTGGATTTCGCGCGCCAGATTCGGGCACGCCTGCACGCCGAGCAGATTGCCGTGCGCGCGGCGATATGAAGGATTTTTCCGGCGTCGTCGCAAGACGCAGGAAAGTAGGCACCCGCAGTTGAACACGGGGTGCTGCAAGCTGTAGTTCCGTTCCGAAAACAACAAGAAAAGCCGTCAGCCTGAGGCCCGCGAGGTCGCAGGAAAAGTCACGCCCCTACTCTTTGCAGATTCCCGCAAAGCCAGTACGAGCGCGGCTTTCCGCGACATCGCTGGCACGGACCTTGCACCATGGCGGCAGGATTTTTCCTCATTCACATAGGGAGTTTTTCATGGAGAGTACGACACTGTTGCCACTGATCGGGATACCGATCGTCGTGGCCGGTTTTGCCTTGCGTTTCAACCCGCTGCTGGTGGTCACGGTCGCGGGTCTCACCACCGGCCTGTCGGTCGGCATGGACTTCGGCATGCTGCTGGAGACCTTCGGCGAGAAGTTCGTCAACAGCCGTTCGCTGGCGACCTTCCTGCTGATCCTGCCGATCATCGGTCTGCTGGAACATTACGGCCTGAAGGAACGCGCCCAGGCGTGGATCTCCAGCATCGCCAGCGCCACCTCGGCGCGCATCCTGATGCTCTACTTCATCCTGCGTGAAGGCACGGCCGCACTGGGCCTGATCTATCTCGGCGGCCAGGCGCAGACGGTGCGTCCGCTGCTGGCACCGATGGCCGAAGGCGCAGCGGTCAACGCCTATGGCGAAGACCTGCCGCAACACATCCGCGACAAGATCAAGGCCCATGCCGCCGCCTGCGACAACATCGCCGTGTTCTTCGGCGAGGACATCTTCATCGCCTTCGGCGCGGTGCTGCTGATGGATGCCTTCCTGAAGGAAAACGGCATCACCAACATCGAGCCGCTGCACATCGGCCTGTGGGCCATCCCCACTGCCCTGTCGGCACTGGTGATCCACATGTTCCGCCTGACCCGTCTCGACGCTTCCATCCGCCGCGACGTCGATGCGTGGAAAGCCACCCAATCCGCTGCCAAGGTGTCCGCATGAATACGCTCATCTCGATCAACCGCATCTACTACCTCATCGGCATCATCGTCATGATGCTGACCGTGATGACCTTGCGTGACAAGGGCAACCCCAAGCGCTTCACCACGGCCCTGTTCTGGTTCCTGTTCGGCGCCGTGTTCCTGTTCGGCGACCTGCTGGTGGAAAGCCTGGGCAAGTCCATCGCTCACCGCATCATCGGCGGCACCGTCATCATCATCTCGCTCATCGCTGGTACCGGCATGCTCTCCATGGGCAGCTATGCGACCTCCACGCATGACGAACGGGTGGCGTCGGCCAAACGACTGGGCAACTGGCTGTTCTTCCCGGCGGTGCTGATCCCGGTCATCACGGTGGCCTGTACCGTACTGCTCAAGGGCGTCTCGGTCGGCGGCTTGATGCTGCTGGACCAGAAGCAGCTGACCCTGGCCGCCCTGTGCGTGGCTTGCGTGTGTGCGCTCATCGCCGGTTGCGTGCTCACCCGTGGCACGCCGCTGCAAGCGGTACGCCAGTCGCGCCGACTGGTGGACTCCATCGGCTGGGCCGCGATCCTGCCGCTGATGCTGGCCATGCTCGGCGGCGTTTTCGTCGCCGCCAAGACCGGTACCTCGGTGCAGCAGGTGGTGAGCCTGTTCGTCAATCCGGACAATCGCTTCCTGGTGGTGGTGATCTACTGCGTGGGCATGGCGTTGTTCACGATGGTGATGGGCAATGCCTTCGCCGCCTTCCCGGTGATGAGCGCGGGCATCGCGCTGCCCTTCCTGATCCTGGGGCATCACGCCGATCCGGCACCGCTGGTGGCCATCGGCATGTACTCCGGCTATTGCGGCACGCTGATGACGCCCATGGCCGCGAACTACAACATCGTGCCGGCCGCGCTGCTGGAACTGAAGAACAAGTACCAGGTCATCAAGGTGCAGATCCCGACTGCACTGACGCTGCTGACCGTGAACGTGTTCCTGATGTACTTCCTTGCCTTCCGCTGATCTGAACGGAAGGCCTGACCTGGCCGCATGCGCTGTTGCGGCCCGGTCGCCCCACTTGCTTCAAGGAGTCCCCATGCAACTCACTCTCGAGCGGGCCGAACAATTTGCCCGCATGCCGCTGGCCTACCTGCGCCAGGAATATCCCAACCACATCATGCATCTGCTCAACGATGAGGGCGATGTGCTCTCCCCGCGCGCGATGCATCCGGTCTTCTACGGCTGCTATGACTGGCACTCGGCGGTGCATGGCTACTGGCTGCTGTTGCGCTGCCTGCGCCTGTATCCGTCGATGGCGGTCACTGACGAGATCACGGCGATCTTTGACGACCATTTCACACCTGAGCTCATGGAGCGCGAGACGGACTATTTCCGTGCGCCCAATCGTGCGCCCTTCGAACGCCCCTACGGCTTCGGCTGGTTGCTGGCACTGGACCAGGAACTGTTGATGTCGGCCCATCCCCGTGCGGCCGAATGGCATGCTGCGATGAAACCGCTGACCACCGAGATCAGGCGTCGCCTGTTCGACTATCTGTCGAAGCTGAGCTATCCGATTCGCGTCGGCACGCACTTCAACACGGCGTTTTCACTTGCCCTGGCATTGGATTACGCGCGTCACGTCACCGATACCGAACTGGAAGCGCTGATTGTCGATTGGTCGAATCAACACTACGGCAAGGACACCGACTATCCGGCTCACTATGAGCCGGGTGGTGACGAATTCATCTCTGGTGCGCTGACCGAGGCCTTGTTGATGAGCAAGGTGCTCTCGTCCGATGCATTCACCGCATGGTTCGATCTGTATCTGCCTCGCATTGCCGAAGTCACCCAGATCATGCATCCCGCCTACGTATCCGACCCGACTGATCCGAAGGTCGCGCACCTGGATGGCCTGAACCTCTCGCGTGCCTGGTGCATGAAGAACGTGCTGCGTCACCTGCCCGCCAATCACGCGGCACGCAGTGCGATCGAAGCGGCGATCCAGCGTCACATCGCGGCCTCCATCGACCAGGTGGTCGGCAGCCATTACAGTGGTGGCCACTGGCTGGCCAGCTTCGCCATGCTGGCGCTGGAAGACTGATCCACACGCCGCGCTCCTGCGAAAAAGCCCTCGCTCCCGATGACGGAAGCGAGGGCTTTTTGCTGGAATGCAGACCGGATCTACTCAGCCACTTCCTTGCGCAAGGGCGTCTGCTCGGTGCGCGTCGGCATGGTCGCCGAGATCACCCGTGCGCTGCGCTTGAAGGTGAAATACGCCCAGGCCCAATCGGCCATCACCATGATGCGGTTGCGGAAACCGATCAGGAAATACACGTGCACGAACAGCCAGAACAGCCAGGCCGGATACCCCGAGAACTTGAGCTTGCCGACCATGGCAATGGCAGCGCGGCGACCGATGGTGGCCAGCGATCCGTAATCCTTGTAGACGAAGCTTTCGGCCGGCTGCCCCGCAATGTGATGCTTGATGTTGCGCGCGGCCACGCGGCCCATCTGCTTGGCCGCCGGTGACACGCCCGGCACCGGCTTGCCGTCCGACTGTGCGGCAGCCAGGTCACCGATCACAAACACTTCGTCGTGGCCACCAATACAGAGCTGCGGCGTGACCGGTACACGACCAGCACGGTCCACCGGTACACCCAGCTTCTTGCCCAGCGGCGAGGCCGCTACACCTGCAGACCAGATCACGGTGCGCGTGGCCAGACTCTGTTCGCCATCGAAATTGGCATAGCGCACGCAGGTCTCGTCGATGTGCACCACGCGGCAACCGGTGCGCACGTCAACACCAAGCTTGTGCAGCTGTTCGCGGGCTTTCTCGGAGAGGTCCTCGGGATAGCCCCCCAGCACGCGCTCCGAGCCTTCCACCAGCACCACGCGTGCCGAATGCGGATCGATATTGCGGAATTCGCCCGAGAGCGTATGGCGCGCGATTTCCACCAGCGTACCGGCCATCTCGACGCCCGTGGCCCCGCCGCCGATGACGGTGAAGGTCAGCCATTCCTGGCGACGGCGCGCATCGGTCTCGCGCTCGGCATGTTCAAAGGCCATCAGGATGCGCTTGCGGATCTCGAAGGCATCCTCCAGCGTCTTCAGGCCCGGCGCCAGCGCGCTCCATTCATCGCGGCCGAAGTAGCTGTGCGTGGAGCCTGCGGCGACGATGAGATAGTCATAGGACAGCTCGCTGCCGTCTTCCAGCGTGACGGACTTGCCGGCGGTATCGATCCCGGTCACCGCCGCCATCAGCGTGGTGAGATTGCGCTGCTGCGCCAGGATGGCGCGGATCGGCGCGCTGATGGCCGGGGCCGACAGCCCGGCCGTGGCCACCTGGTACAGCAAGGGCTGGAACAGGTGGTGGTTGCTGCGATCGATCATGGTGATGCGCACATCGGCGTGGGCCAGTTCGCGCGCAGCGGCCAGACCGCCGAAGCCGCAACCGATGATGATGACGTGGGGCATTGCCTTCCTTTCAAAAGTAACGTGTTGTTCTGTCCGCGCAGGCCGGTCAGGTGAATCTGGCCTGGCCGCACGGCTGTCCCCTACTCTCTATTCGGATCTGCGGATCTGCCTGTTGGCAGTACCACGCCCTCCCCCTGATGAGCGCGGCACACCGGAACCTTGATGTCCCTCAAAGCAGACGGACAGAATCGCATACTTTTGGTTCGAAATCACTTGGGCAGATTGTCCGCATCAACATGCGCGCATAAAAAAATCCCCCGGCCTTGCGGCACGGGGGATTTTCTTGTTGCCTGTTCAGGCAGAAGGGATTACTGCGCTTCTTGCGGAGCGGCAGCGTCGCCTTCTTCAGCCTGGGCAGCCTTCATCGACAGCTTCAGGCGGCCGCGGTCATCGGTTTCCAGAACCTTGACGCGCACTTGCTGGCCTTCCTTCAGGTAGTCGGCCACGGCGTTGACGCGCTCGTTGGCGATCTGGCTGATGTGCAGCAGGCCATCCTTGCCCGGCAGGACCTGGACGATGGCGCCGAAGTCCAGCAGCTTCAGGACGGTGCCTTCGTAGATCTTGCCCACTTCCACGGAAGCGGTCAGCTCTTCGATGCGGCGCTTGGCTTCCTGGCCAGCCGACGCATCCACGGAGGCGATGGTGACCACGCCTTCGTCGCTGATGTCGATCTGGGTGCCGGTTTCTTCGGTCAGCGCGCGAATGACGGCGCCGCCCTTGCCGATCACGTCACGGATCTTTTCCGGATTGATCTTGATGGTGATCAGGCGCGGGGCGAAGTCGGACAGCTCGGCACGGCCAGCCGGCACGGCTTCCTGCATCTTGCCCAGGATGTGGTGGCGGCCTTCCTTGGCCTGCTCCAGCGCGACCTGCATGATTTCCTTGGTGATGCCCTGGATCTTGATGTCCATCTGCAGGGCGGTAATGCCGTTGGCAGTACCGGCCACCTTGAAGTCCATGTCGCCCAGGTGATCTTCATCACCCAGGATGTCGGTCAGCACGGCAAACTTGTTGCCTTCCTTGATCAGGCCCATGGCGATGCCGGCCACGTGGGCCTTCATCGGCACACCGGCGTCCATCAGTGCCAGGCAGCCGCCGCACACCGATGCCATCGAGGAGGAACCGTTGGACTCGGTGATTTCCGAGACCAGGCGCACCGAGTAGCTGAACTCGTCAGCAGCCGGCAGCGCGGCGATCAGCGCACGCTTGGCCAGGCGGCCGTGGCCGATTTCGCGGCGCTTCGGGGTGCCCACGCGACCGGTTTCGCCGGTGGCGAACGGAGGCATGTTGTAGTGGAGCATGAAGCGGTCGGAGTATTCACCCAGCAGACCGTCGATCTTCTGTTCGTCGCGTGCGGTACCCAGGGTCGCGATGACCAGGGCTTGCGTTTCGCCACGGGTGAACAGGGCCGAACCGTGGGTACGCGGCAGCACGCCGGTACGGATCGAGATCGGACGCACGGTGCGGGTGTCGCGGCCGTCGATGCGGGGTTCGCCTTCCAGGATCTGCGAACGCACGATCTTGGCTTCCAGGTCGAACAGGATGGAACCGACTTCGGCAGCATCCGCAGCCACGCCGTTGTTGGCAGCGGCTTCAGCGACCAGGGCTTCGTTGACCTGGGCAGTCACGGCCTTGAGCTTTTCGGTACGGGCTTGCTTGTCCTTGGTCTGGTAGGCTTCGCGCAGCGGGCCTTCGGCCAGTTGCGAGACGCGTGCGATCAGGGCTTCGTTCTTGGCCGGGGCGGTCCACTGGACTTCCGGCTTGCCGCCGTCACGCACCAGGGCGTGGATGGCTTCGATGACGGCCTTGGACTGGTCGTGACCGAACACGACAGCGCCCAGCATGACTTCTTCGGACAGTTGATCGGCTTCCGATTCCACCATCAGCACGGCGGTTTCGGTACCGGCCACCACCAGGTCCAGCTGCGAGGACTTCAGCTGCGAGGTAGTCGGGTTGAGGACGTACTGGCCGTCGATGTAACCCACGCGGGCTGCGCCCACCGGGCCATTGAAGGGGATGCCGGCCAGCGACAGGGCTGCCGAGGCACCGATCATGGCGGGGATGTCCGGATCGATTTCAGGATTCACCGACAGCACGTGGATGATCACCTGCACTTCGTTGAGGTAGCCTTCCGGGAACAGCGGGCGGATCGGACGATCGATCAGGCGCGAGGTCAGGGTTTCCTTTTCGGAAGGCTTGCCTTCACGCTTGAAGAAACCGCCGGGGATGCGGCCGGCTGCATAGGTCTTCTCGATGTAGTCGACCGTCAGGGGGAAGAAGTCCTGGCCGGGCTTGGCTTCCTTGCGGGCCACCACGGTGGCCAGGATGACGGTGTCTTCCACCGACACCACCACGGCGCCAGAAGCCTGGCGAGCGATTTCGCCGGTTTCCAGGGTCACTTGATGCTGACCGTACTGGAAGGTCTTGGTTACTTTATTGAACACGGTATTTCCTTTCTTTTATGGAGCCGGCCCCGACTGTGTCCGCGGTGCACGGCTTCCTTTTGCCGACAGATTTTCAGGCGCTGTCGTTCACCTCACCACAGTGGCCGGCGAAACCGGTCACTCACGACGAACGCGGCATTGATCACACAAACAGCCTGCCGCGATGAAACGATGATGCATTCCTGCCCCGAGGGAGGGCGTTTTGCGAGGATGCTTGCCCCGGCTTATGCCTGAGCTTGCGGAATCGCAAAAAACAAAATGCCCGCGTCAACGAGTGACGCAGGCATTTCGTGGTGGTCCGGGGCGCAAACCCCGGGACCCAGACGCGGAGTCAAATTACTTGCGCAGACCGAGTTTCTCGATCAGGGCGCGGTAACGATCAGCGTCCTTGTTCTTCAGGTAGGACAGCAGGCTCTTGCGACGGTTGACCATCTTGATCAGGCCACGACGGGAGTGGTGATCCTTGACGTGAGCCTTGAAGTGACCGTTCAGGTCGTTGATGCGTGCGGTCAGCAGCGCGACTTGCACTTCCGGAGAACCGGTGTCGTTCGTGCCGCGAGCGTTTTCGGAGATAATGGCAGCCTTGGCTGCTTTTTCGATGGACATTGCTTTTACCTTTCACAAGCGGTGTGCGGAGCGTCGAAAACTGGCCTGCCCTGCATACCGTGAACAAAAAATGAGAATCCGGTCAAACCGACCGGACGCAAAATTATATAGCAAAAAACCATTCCGACCAACATTGGCAAGCACAGCCGCACACTTGCCGCCAATGACGCTGCGTCCCTGCCACAGCCGGACGGAATGACAACTTACTCAGGAGTCGACATGCCTTCCCCCGTTTCCCTCATGCAACGCGCCCGCCCCAGGCTGGCTGCCGCCCTGCTGGCCGCTGCCGCCCTGTCCGGCTGTGCCTCGCTGCTGCAACCACCGGTGCAGCCGGGCGAGCCCGAAGAACAGGTCGTGGCCCGCCTGGGCGCGCCCACCAATGTGTATCCGGATGGCAACGGCCGCGTCTTTGAATACGCTGCCGGTGCCTTCGGCCAATACCAGTACATGGCCCGCATCGGTCCCGATCATCGTTTGATTTCCTACGAGCAAGTGTGGACGCTGCAGAATTTCCACGCCATCCGCGCCAAGCAGGACACCAAGCTGGATGTGTTGCGCCGCGTGGGCCGTCCCACCGAAGTGACGCGCTATGCTCGCATCCCCTTCGAGGCGTGGAACTACGGCTTCAAGGAAAGCGGCGTCTGGAATTCGCAGATGACCGTGTATTTCAACGACCAGGGCATCGTGGAGAAGATCGAGAACGGTCCTGATCCGCGTTTCGATGATTCGCGTTTCCGCAACTGAGCACGCGCATCCCCTGCCCTGCACCTGCACGATGAAGAAAGAAGAAAGGCTGCCCGGATCACTCCGGGCAGCCTTCTTTTTCAGCGCAAGCACTGCAGCGTACTTACACCACCGTCGCCAGCGCCAGCGTGAACAGCAGGGCCAGCACCGAGACCAGGGTTTCCATCACGGTCCAGGTCTTGAAGGTTTGCGGCACGGTCATGTTGAAGTATTCCTTGACCAGCCAGAAACCGCCGTCATTGACGTGCGACAGGATCAGCGAGCCGGCACCGGTGGCCAGCACCATCAGCTCCGGACGCACGCCACCGACCGTGGAGACGATGGGCGCCACGATACCGCAGGCGGTCGTCATGGCCACCGTCGCCGAACCGGTCGCCACGCGGATCAGCGCAGCGACGAACCAGCCCAGGATCAGCGGCGACAAGTGCGCATCGGTAGCGATGCCGACGATGGCCTTGGAGACGCCGCCATCCATCAGGATGCGGCCAAAGCCCGCACCCGCACCGACCACCAGCGTGATACCGGCGATGGGCGCCAGGCACTCGTTGGTGAATTTCAGGATCTGGTCGGCACCGAAACCACGGGCGCGGCCGAAGGTCCAGAAGCTCACCAGGGTGGCGATCAACAGCGCGATCACGGAATTGCCGATCAGGCGCAGGAAATCATTGGCGAAGGTCTTGGGGGCGAAGAACAGGTCCGCCCAGCTGCCGATCAACATCAGCGCCACCGGCAACAGGATGGTGAAGAGCGTGATGCCGAAGCCCGGCAGTTCACGATCCTTCTTGCTCTCATCGACGAATTGCGAGATCAGCGGATTGTCCGGATTGGGGATCACCACCTTGGAGATCAGCTTGCCGAAGATCGGACCAGCGATGATGGCCGTAGGAATACCGACGATCAGCGCATACAGGATGGTGCGGCCGATATCGGCGCTATAGGCGGTCACCGCCAGCAGCGCTGCCGGGTGCGGCGGGATCAGGCCGTGCACCACCGACAGGCCGGCCACCATGGGAATGCCCACCAGCACCATGTTGGTCCCGGTGCGCTTGGCGACGTTGAAGGCGATCGGCACCAGCAGCACGAAACCGACTTCGAAGAACACCGGCAAACCGACGATGAAAGCCACCGTCATCATGGCCCAGTGCACGTTCTTTTCACCGAAGGCCTTGATCATGGTGTTGGCGATGCGCTCGGCGCCGCCCGATTCGGCCATCATCTTGCCCAGCATGGTCCCCAGGCCCACCACCAGTGCGATGTGGCCCAGTGCATTGCCGACGCCAGTCTCGAAGGCCTTGACGATATTGCCCATGGGCATGCCCACGGCCAGGCCCAGCACCAGCGACACCACGATCAGCACGATGAACGGGTTCATCTTGAATTTGGCGATCAGCACGATCAACGCGATCACCGCTACCAGTGCATAGACCAGTAGCGCACTTCCTTGTACAGCCTCCATCTGTTGCTCCTCTTCAGAAGGTAAAAGACACCGCCGGCGATACGACACCCCTGCCGGCAAATTGGCACTGCGAAATCGGAAAATCTTTTAAATCTTTTATATCGTTTATTCTTTTTGTTCTTCTTGTTCCGTCTTGCCCGGCAAGGGGCAGGGCAAGGCAGTTCCACAACTGCCCTGCCCCTGCTGCATCAGCGCTTGAAGGCGACGCAATCGACCTCGACCTTGCAGTCCACCACCATGCTGGAGACCACGCAGGCACGGGCCGGCGGGTTGGCACCGAAGTATTCCTTGAAGACCTTGTTGAAGGAGGGGAAGTCGCGTGCATCATCGAGCCACACGCCACAGCGCACCACGTGCTCGGGGCCGTAGCCGGCTTCCTTCAGGATGGCCAGCACGTTCTGGATGGCCTTGTGCGACTGCGCCACGATGCCGCCGTCGATCACCTCGCCGTTTTCCATGGGCACCTGGCCCGACACGTACAGCCAGCCATCGGCGGCCACTGCGCGTGCGAACGGCAGATGCTGGCCACCGGTGCCGCTGCCACCTTCCACACCAAATCGTTGAATGCTCATTGCTGCTCCTTTACTGAACTTGGATTGAACTCGGATACCAATCTGAAAAATGAATCTGAAAAGCGATTTGCAACTTGAAGTTGATAATCGCCCGCTGATGTTTTCTGCAACTCAGGCTGACGTTTTCTGCACCGTGCGCGCCAGGAAGCGTCCGGCGCGCGCGCTGGTGGATTGCTTGTCCTGGCCGCGATAGGCCAGTTGCCCGTTGACCCACACCGCCTCGATGCCATGCGCCGGCTGCATGGGATCAGTAAAGCTGGCGGCATCACGAATGGTCTCGGGATCGAACAGCACCAGGTCGGCGTGATAACCCTCGCGCACGAAACCGCGCTGTTCCAGGCCGAAGCGCTGGGCCGACAAACCCGTCATCTTGTGCACGGCAGTGGCCAGCGAAAACAGTTTCTGCTCGCGGCTGTAATAGCCCAGCACCCGCGGGAAAGCGCCCCACAGGCGCGGATGCGGCAAGGGATCGTTGGGCAGGCCATCGGAACCGACCACCGTGGCCGGATGCGAGAGGATGCGATTGACGTCGTCATCCGACATGCAGTGATACACGGCCCCGGCCGGCATCAGGCGCGCGGCAGCGGCGTGCAGGTCCACGCCCCAGTCGGCGGCGATCTGCTTCAACATCTTGCCGCCCTGCTCCGGATGCGGCTCCGACCAGGTGACCTGGATGTCGTAATCGGCGGTGACCTGTTTCAGGTCCAGCGTGGAAGAGCTGGCGGTGTAGGGATAGCAGTCGCAGCCCACATGCTGATGGCGCGAGGCGGCTTCCAGTGCCTGCAGCACTTCACTGCTGCGGCCCCAGTTCTCCACGCCCGCGCACTTCAGGTGCGAGATCACCACCGGTACCCGTGCATGCTTGCCGATGCGGAAGGCTTCCTCCATCGCATTGAGGATGTCGGCGAATTCGCTGCGCAGGTGCGTCGCGTAAAGCCCGCCGAACTCGGCCAGCGGCTCGGCCAGGGCCAGCACTTCTTCCGTGGGGGCGTTGATGGCATTGCCGTAGGCCAGTCCCGTGGAAAGACCCAGCGCACCATGCTCCAGCGCCTCGCGCAATTGCGCGCGCATGCCGTCGATTTCCGCATCGCTGGCCGCACGATCGAGACGGTCCATGTGGTTGTTGCGCAAGGCCGTGTGACCGACCAGCGCAGCCACGTTGATGGCCGGCTGCGCGGCATTGACGGCCTCGACATAGCTGGCAAAGCTCGGATAGTGGAACGCCTCGGACTTGCCCAGCAGGTTCATCGGGTCCGGCGGATCACCCTTGAGCGTGACCGGTGCGGCACTGATGCCGCAGTTGCCGACCACCACCGTGGTCACGCCCTGCGACAGCTTGGGGAACATCTCCGGCGTGCGGATGACGTTGGTATCGTCATGCGTGTGCGCATCGATGAAGCCGGGCGAGAGCACGCGCGCGGCGCCGTCGATTTCCTGCTCGGCCTGCCAGCCCGCAAGCTGGCCGACGGCGACGATGCGGCCATTGCGCACCGCTACGTCGGCGGGTACCGGCTCGGCCCCGCTGCCATCGATGACAAGAGCGTGGCGGATCAGAATATCGCAGTGCCGGGGGCTGCCCGACGATTGCTGCGTGGATGTCATGTCAGTCTCCCAGTGGCTGGTGCAAGTCGCCGCCGCCACGATGGGCATCGAGCACGTACTTGAGGCGGCGCAGGCGTTCCTGGCTGCTTTCCTTGTGCAGCAAGGCCAGCTCCAGCACCAGCATGTCCAGCGTCGCCATCATGGCGTAGCGCGACGAGGACGGTTTGAAAATCAGGTCGGTTTCCAGCGTCTTGATGGGCAGCAGCACATCGGCCATCTTCGCAAGCGGCGATCCAAGGGCGGTGATGGCGATCAGCTTGACGCCGTATTCGCGCGCCACCTCGCAGCTGGCCAGCAGCTCGGGCACGCTGCCGGTGGTCGAGAAGACCAGCAGCACGTCGTCCTTGTCGAGGGTGGCCGCCACCATCTTCTGCAGCACCGCATCGTGATAGGTCGCCACCGGACGGCCCAGGCGCACCAGGCGATAGCGCGCCTCGTCGGACATCATGGTGGAGCCGCCGCCCATGCCGAAGCAGTAGATCATGCGCGCGCCCAGCAGCAGGTGCGCGGCTTGCATCAGCATGTCGGGGTTGAGCATGGCACGGTTCAGTTCCAGCACCGCGTGGATGTCGCGGTAGACCACGTCGGCCAGTTCCGGCGGCTGCTCGGAGGGCACCGTCTTGGCACCATCGAAGAAGCGCTGCCCCACCGCCACCGCCTGGGCCAGCAGGAACTTGAATTCGCGCACGTCGCGGCAGCCCATGGCTTTGGCAAAGCGGGTCACGCTGGCCACCGAGACGCCCGCCTTCCCGGCCAGCTCGCCGATGCTGGCGCTGGCAGCAGTGGCCAGATCGCCCAGGATCGCTTCAGCCACTTTCTGTTCAGCCAGGCGCAAGGTACTGCTGCGCTCGGTGATGCGGGAAATGATGTCCAATGTCTGCGCCATGGGAAGGAAAATTCAGTCTGCGGGAATGGGCGGGCCATGCAACCAGCGACCCCGGAAGGTGCCGCGCAAACAATTTATGTTATTTACTAACACGGCGCAAACATAGTAAATTCAAGGCTATTATTACGTCAATCCTAATTTCACAGGAATTAAAGCGATGAGTGATACAAACTACCAGAGCCAGTTTCAGGCCGGCATGATCGACCCGCTCAACAAGGGCCTGGGTGCGCTGGCGCAACCCCTCACCCCGCAACAGGCGGGCAAGGTGCGCTGGAACCTGCTCAATGAAGACATCAGCCTGCCGGCTGCGGTGTTGTATGAAGAAAAGATCGCCCACAACCTGAAGTGGATGCAGGACTTCGTCGGCCAGTACCAGGTCAAGCTGGCCCCGCACGGCAAGACCACCATGGCCCCCAAGCTCTTCGCACGCCAGCTCGACACCGGCGCCTGGGGCATCACCCTGGCCACCGCCCACCAGACCCTGGCCGCCTATCACCACGGCGTGCGCCGCGTCATCATGGCCAACCAGCTGGTGGGCAAGCGCAACATGGCCATCATTGCCGAGCTGCTGGCCGACCCCTCTTTTGAATTCTTCTGCCTGGTCGATTCGGCTGCGCTGGCCGATCAGCTGGGCCGCTTCTTCGCCGAGCGCAAGCAGACCCTGAACGTCCTGCTGGAACTGGGCCCCGCAGGCGGCCGCACCGGCGTGCGTGACGACGCGCAGCAGCAGGCGGTGCTGGCCGCCATTGCGCGCTGGGACAGCCTGGCTCTGGCGGGTGTGGAGGTTTATGAAGGTGTGCTCAAGGAAGAGGACGACATCCGCCGTTTCCTGCAGCGCGCGGTGGCCTGCCTGAAGGATCTTTCCGCGCAAGGCCAACTGGCACGCCGCCTGGCGCAGGGCCCGGCGATCCTGACCGGGGCCGGTTCGGCCTGGTACGACGTGGTCGCCGAGGAATTCGGCCAGGCCGACATCGGTGCCGCGCTGGACGTGGTGCTGCGTCCGGGCTGCTATCTCACCCATGACGTGGGCATCTATCGTGCCGCGCAATCGCAGATCCAGGTCCGCAATCCGGTGGCGCACAGCATGCGCAGCCAACTGCAGCCGGCGCTGCAGCTGTGGGCCTACGTGCAATCCATCCCCGAGGCCGACAAGGCCATCATCGCCCTGGGCAAGCGCGATGCCGCTTTCGATGCCGGCCTGCCGGCCCCGGTCACGCGCTTCCGCCCGGGCCAGGATACCCAGCCGCAAGCCACCCCGGCGCACTGGGAAGTGACCGGCATGATGGACCAGCACGCCTACCTGAAGATTGCCGAGGGCGACGATATCCAGGTCGGCGACATGATCGCCTTCGACATCTCCCACCCCTGCCTGACCTTCGACAAGTGGCGTCACCTGGTCGTCGTGGACCAGCGTTTCGATGTGACCGACATCGTGCAGACCTTCTTCTGATCGATGCCCGGGAAAGAAGAGCGAAAGAACAGCACATGAACAAACCCATCCTCGCCTACGGCGAAGCCATGGTCGAATTCAACCAGCGCATCGACACGCCGCGCCAGTACCTGCAAGGTTTTGGCGGCGACACCTCCAACTTCGCCATCGCGGCAGCCCGCCAGGGTGCCGCGTCGGGCTATGTCAGCGCCGTGGGGGACGACCACTTCGGCCAGGACCTGCTGGCGCTGTGGCAGCGCGAGCAGGTCGACGTACAGCACGTGGCGGTGCAAGCCAATGGCAGCACCGGCCTGTACTTCGTCACGCACGACGATCAGGGACATCACTTCCACTATCGCCGTGCCGGCTCGGCAGCCAGCCGCTACACCGTGGGCGACTTGCCTTTGCAAGCCATCGCCGCTGCCGGTGCCCTGCACCTGTCAGGCATCAGCCTGGCCATCAGCGAGAGCGCCTGCGACGCCGGACTGGCCGCCATGACGCATGCGCGCGCCGCCGGCGTGACCACCTCGCTCGACACCAACCTGCGGCTGCGTTTATGGCCGCTGGAACGCGCACAGGCGAAAATGGCCGAGGCCTTCCGCCTGTGCGATGTCTGCCTGCCGAGCTGGGAAGATGTATCGATGCTGACCGGACTCGATGACCGGGACGCCATCGTCGATCACCTGCTGGATTACGGTGTGAAGCTGGTGGCCTTCAAGCTGGGCCATGAAGGCTGCTATGTAGCTACCCGCCAGGAGCGCCGCATGGTCTCGCCCTATCCGGTGCAGGCGCTGGATGCGACGGGTGCGGGGGACTGTTTTGGCGGGGCCTTCATGGCCGAGCTGATGGCCGGGCGCGATCCCTTCCAGGCAGCGCGCTATGCCAACGTCGCGGCCGCCCTCTCGACCACCGGCTACGGCGCAGTGGACCCCATCCCTCGGCGTGAACAGGTGGAAGCGACGCTCAAGGCCGCAGCCTGACCGATGCCGTCCCTCGTGACGCGTCGCTTCACTGCCGGCGCGCCACGAACAGCATGCCGGCCACTGGCTGGCGCACTTCCTCGCGCAATACTTCATCACGCTGATGCAGCGGCTCCATGCCCTGTGCCTGCAGCAACGTGCGCACATAATCGCGGCCATGGCGGTAGCGTCCGCTGGCATGCAGCCGATGGCCTTGCTCCACCCCGTCCTGGGGCGTGAGCACCTCCACCGTGAAGACGAAGTACCCGCCCGGTTTCAAGACAGCAGCAACCGCCTTGAACACGTTCTCCAGATCCCCGAAATAGATCATCGTATCCGCCGCCGTGACCAGGTCGCAGCTTTGCGGATGACGCAGGAGGTAGTCGGTGATCTCGGCCTTTTCCAGCTGATCGTAGTGGCCGGTGGCCGCGGCCTTTTCCAGCATCTTGCCGGCCAGGTCCACGCCGGTCAGATGCTGCGAATAAGGCCGCAAATAGGTCCCGCACAGCCCGGTCCCGCAACCGATGTCGATGGTGGCAAACTGGCGCGCCGCCTGCGTGACCAGGGCCACGCCCTGCCCGATCAGGCTGGGGCCGCGATAGCCGAGGCTGTGCAGCAAATTGGTTTCAAACGTCTCGGCGTAGCGGTCGAAGTGCGATTCGAGGTAACGATCCGAGGCGCGCGTGGGCACATCCAACTGCGAGCAGGCGGCCAGCATGTGGGCCGCAATCGGATTGTCGGGTTCGCTGGCCAACCAGGCGCGATAGGCTTCTGCAGCTTCTTCCAGGCGGCCGAGGAAGTAGAAGGAAATGCCGACCATCTCCCAGGACTTGCCCTCCATCGGCGGCAACACGTAGGCGCGGCACTGATAGTGCGAAGCCTGCATCTTGTCGCCGGCAGCCTCGAAGAGATTGCCCAGGTGCAGCAGCGCCGGCAGGAATTCGGGGGCGATCTCCACCGCACGCTGAAAGGCGGCAATGGCCTCCTCATTGCGGCCCCGCTGCATGTGCGTGGCCCCCAGGTTGTTCCAGATCGTGTGATCTGCGGGCGCGGCTTCCAGCGCCGCACCATACGCCTGCGCAGCACCGTCCAGCTCGCCCAGCGCAAACAGGACATTGCCCAGGTCGTTGTGCCAGGCGGCATTCTCGGGTTCCAGCGCACTGGAGAGCTCCAGCTTGTCCAGCGCCTCGGCATGGCGTCCGGCCTGGTGCAGCCAGATGCCGTAGAAGTGCAAGGCGACCGGCTCGATGGGATCGTCTTCCAGCACGGCTTCGTAGACGGCGCGGGCTTCTTCCCGGCGGCCCGCCATGTGGGCATCGATGGCCGCGTTCAGGCGGACAGCGTGCAGTGGCTGGATCTGCGTAGTCTGCTGCTCAGGCATGAACGGCTCCCCTCGTAAAGCGCATGGAGGCACCGGAAGAAAAGTCCGGCGCTCTTTACATTTTCTTTACAAGTCTGCAGCAGACTGCCCTTTCGGGCAATGCCTGATTCTCTTGAAAGCTTGCCAAGCTCTACAGGAAAGCCAGGCTGTGCCCGATGCTGCCCAGGCGGCGCAGGGCCTGGTCGAGTTCGCGGGTGAAGGGATGGCCACAGCAGATGCGCAGGAAGTGACCGTAGCGGTTGGAATTGGAGAAGATGGCCCCCGGCGACACCCCCACGCCCTCCAGCAGCGCCCGCTCGAACAACTGCTGCGAGCAGACCTGCGCCGGCAGCTCCACCCACAGCCCGACGCCGCCATTGGGCACATTCAGGCGCGTACCTTCCGGGAAATAGGCTGCGATCGACTCGGCCATGCGTTCACGCTGTTCCTTGAGCAACTGGCGCAGGCGGCGCAGATGGCGGTCATAGGCGGGGCTGGCGATGAAGTCGGCGGCGGTGACCTGGGTCCATTCCTCATTGGCGCGGGTGTGGGTGAACTTGAGCATCTTGACCCGCTCATGCCAGCGCCCGCCATTCATCCAGCCCAGCCGCATGCCGGGCGCCAGCACCTTGTTGAGCGACGCGCAATAGATCACATTGCCGCTGCGGTCGCGGCTCTTGAGGCTGGAGGGCGGCACGTTGCCGTCGGCCAGCTCGGTATAGGCGTCGTCTTCGATCAGGGGCAGGCGCAATTCTTCACACAGGCGTACCAGCTTGTCCTTGTGCTCGTCGGGCATGATGCAGCCCAGCGGATTCTGCAGGTTGGGCACCACCACCACGCCCTTGATGTTGCCGTAGGTGCGCACGGCCAGTTCCAGCGCTTCTACCGAGATGCCGGTGTGCGGGCTGGTCGGGATTTCCAGCGCCTTCATGCCGAGGTTTTCCAGTGCCTGCAGCAGGCCGAAGTAAGTCGGTGACTCCACCGCGATCGTGTCGCCCGGCCCGGCCACCGCGCGCAGGGCAAGGTTGAGCGCCTCGATGCAGCCGTGGGTGACCACCACTTCTTCATGATCGATACGCATGCCGTGATGCAATGCACGCCGTGCCACTGCCTGGCGGAAGGTAGCATTGCCGTTGTGCGGCATGGCGCTGGTGAGCAGTTCGGGGCGCTCGCGCAGGGCCCGCATGGCGGCCTGCTTCAGGGTTTCCACCGCATAGAGCTCGGGCGCACAGGTCATGCCGGACAGGTCGATGCGCGGTGCCCCGCTCTGGCGCAGGGCGATGTACTTGGAGACCTTTTCGTGGATGCCCGCATATTGCTCGGGATCGATGGCCATCAGGCTCTTGGGCTCCTGCACCGGCCGGATCGCCGAACGGCGCGGCTGGCGCACGAAGTAGCCGGAACGCGGACGCGCTTCCAGCCAGCCGCCCTCTTCCATATGGCGCAGCGTCTGCAAGGACGTCGACAAACTCACCTGGTGCTGGCGCATCAGGTCGCGCACCGAGGGCATGCGGTCGCCGGCCACCAGGGTGCCGGACTGGATGGCTCCTTGATAATGCTCGGCCAGACGACGGTACAGGGGCTGGCGTCCGTTGTCGGGGGCGGCGGCAAGGGCGGCCGATGCAGTGGCCGGCGGCGGTGCCGTGGGCTTCATGTCGGGGAGGTGCGGGCGGGTATCCATAACAGTCATCATCTTCGTGAGGACGAAACCAGAACAGATACAGAGTAGGCGAAAAGCAGGGGTAACAGAGCAAAAAGCTGCAGCCTGTTACGCAGCAGAGTGAATTTTCCTGTGCCTGTTGTCGCCGCGCCGCCCTCCCTAGACTGCAGGCTGGCCCATCAACAAGGAGAACACCATGCCCGCCCCGCTGACCGCCCCCACCACCACCCAGGTCCTGCCACTGGCCGCCGGCCAGCATCTGCAACTCTGGCTGCCTGCCGGCAGCCAGCTGCTGTGCCAGGCGCCGCAAGTGCGCGTGACCGAATCGGCGCAATGGCAGGCGGACCGTCTGGTGAGCCGCCAGACCCGGCTGAGCGACGGAGAAAGGATGGTGCTGGCGCACGAGGGCTGGATCGGTGTGCTGGCCACGCACGAGGGTGAACTGCTGTGCCTGCGTCCGATAGCGCAGGCATGGTATGCGCCCTTGGTGGTCTGGCTGCGCACGCTGCGGAGCGGGCGGAGCGCGCCGGAATGGGGTCCTGGCCATTGAGCAATCAGGCCACGGGCAGCCGGATGGATTGATGAAAATTAACTTTTAGTTAACGATTTCGCATCATTCGCGCTTTTCGAGCAATAAAATTGCGCAAAACGGGGTGAACGGGCGATGGAAGAGCTGCAGGAGTTTCCGTAAAACTATTACACTTCATCATCAGCAAAAGATGAAGTGTCATGCAGAACGAATCCTCCCTCGCCCGCTCCGTTCCGGCTTCCATCCCGGCCCTTTCCGAACAAGAGACCTTCGACCTCACGCCCATTTCCTTATGGAAAGAGGACTACAGCGGCCTGAAGCGCCTGTTCGACCAGTGGCGCGCCGACGGCGTGACCGACCTGCGCAGCTATCTGACCGTGGATCCCAGCCGCGCCCAGGCCTGTGCCATGCAGATCCGCGTGGTCGACGTCAACCGGCGCACCCTGGAATGGTATGAAGCGCGCGACCTGGCGCACCTGGTGGCCAACCTGGACAAGATCTTCCGGGATGACATGCTCGACACCTTCATCGATGAAATGGTGCAGTTGTGGAATGGCGGCACGACCTTCTCCAGCTATACCGTCAACTACACCCTGGGCGGCAAGCGGCTGGACATCCAGCTCTCCGGGCGCATCATGCCCGGCAGCGAAGAGAGCTGGGATTACGTGCTGCTGGCCATCGAGAACGTCACCGAGCGCGAGACGGCCCGCAAGAAGCTTTCCCGCAGCGAAAACTATGCGCGCGGCCTGTTCGAATATTCACCCATTTCCTTGTGGGTGGAAGATTTCAGCGCGGTCAAGCGCCTCTTCGACGACCTGCACCGCATCGGCATCACCGATTTCCGCACCTTCACGGATGTGCATCCGGAATTCGTGGAGCGCTGCATGCAGGAAATCCGCGTCATCGATGTGAACCTGCAGACACTGTCCATGTTCGCTGCCCCGGACAAGGCCACCCTGCTCTCGCGGCTGTCCGACGTGTTCCGCGACGACATGCGTCCGCATTTCAACGAACAGTTGATCGAGCTGTGGAACGGCAACCTGCTGCACCACCGTGAGGTAGTGAACTACTCGCTGACCGGTGAAACCCTTCACGTCCATCTGCAGTTTTCTGTCTTCCCCGGTCACGAGAAAAACTGGGACCTGGTGCTGGTGGCGCTCACCGACATCACCGCCCGCAAAAAGGCCGAAGCCTATCTGGAATTCCTCGGCAAGCACGATGAACTGACCAAGCTGCACAACCGCGCCTACATGGTCGACGAACTCAACCGCCTGGAGCGCAAGGGTCCCTTCCCGGTCAGCGTGATCGTGGCTGACCTCAATGGCCTGAAGGAAGTCAACGACGAGCTGGGCCACGCCACCGGCGACGCCCTGCTGCGCCGCGTGGGGGAAGTGCTGGGCAAGGCGGTGGAACGTCCCTGCAGCGTGGCGCGCACCGGCGGTGACGAATTCGCCATCCTGCTGCCGGCCACCGACGAGCGTGGCTGCCAGTTGCTGATGGACCAGATCCAGAAACTGGTCGAAGTGAACAATCAGTACTATTCGGGCGTCTCGTTGAGCCTGTCGATGGGCGCGGCTACCGGCGTTCCCGGCGAGCGTCTGGAGCAGGTGGTGCAGCGGGCCGACAGCCTGATGTATGAAGCCAAACGCCATTATTACGCCAGCACGCCAGGCCTCGAACGCCGTCATCCGGACGCCTGAAAACGTGTCCGCGCGCTATCCCTGCCCGCGTGAAGAACTGGCCCTGGCGGCGGGCGCGGAAACGCTGGCGGCCGATATTCTGCGCAGCGCGCCCGGCCAGCCCGTCCATACACTGGTGCTGCACGGGGCCGGGCAAGGGGATCGGCAGCGCCAATGGCCACTGCGGCAGGCCCTTGCCGCACGAGGCTGCGGCAGTGCCGCCATCGATTTTTCCGGCCATGGGCAAAGCAGTGCCCTGCTGCCCAATTCCCTGTCCAAACGCCTGGTCGAAGCGCAAGCCGCGCTGGACCGCCTCACCGTCTCGCCGCGCACCGTCGTGGGCGTGAGCATGAGCGGCGAAATCGCCCTGCGCCTGGCCTGCCGGGCGGAAAACCAGATCGCCCATGTCGTCACGCTGGTCGGTGCGCTCTATGACGGTGCCGCCTTCATGTTGCCTTTCGGGCCGGCCTTCAGCGCGGCCTTGCGGCGCCCGCACAGCTGGCGGGATGCCGAAGTGCTGCAGATGATCCGTGCTTATCGCGGACGGCTCACCCTGATCCGCGCCAGCGAGGATGCCGTCATCCCGGCCGAGATCGCCGAGCTGATCCGCCAGCACGCCAGCTCGGCCAGCGACTGCCGCATCGTCGACCTGCCGGGCGTGGATCATCGCGTCAGCGAACGCAGCGCGCAGGATGCCGCGCTATGCGCACAGCTGGCCGCACTCATCACCGACTGAACTGCCAGGAATAAAGGGACGCCGCCTCAGGCCATGGTCGAGATCAGGCCGCCGACCACGTTCTGGTTGACGATGTCCTCGACGATGGAACCGGTCAGATCAGGCTGGGATTTGAGTAGCAGGGAGAGCTGCGAACTGAGCTCCTCGCCGGCGAACACGCCTGAGCCATCATAGATGCCCGAAGTCGCCCCCGGCGTGACGATGCTGCCCAGCACCCCCTGGTAATAGCTCTGGGTGGCCTGGTTCTGGGTGAGATCGGTGGAGGTGCCGGCCGACGAACCGGCATTGACGATGGAATCAAACAGCCCCGCCGCATTGTAGGTGAGGCCGGAATTGGCGGAGGACCCGCCGCCCAGAGTCACGATCACCGAGGCCTCCGACGACAGCTCGACCGCCTGCGCTACGGCCGCAGGATTGCTGGCTGCAGTCACCGGATTGGAAGTGCCGCTGCTGCCCAGGCCGTAGGGATCCAGGCTGCCCAGCGTGGTCAAGGTGGAGGATGTGATCGCCATGTTCATACCATCAACGCGCGATATGCAGCAACGCGCTTACCATGGGATTCTAGGAAACTCTGCCCCGCTCGGCAAGGCAGACGTGACGGTGCTGACCGGCCGATGCCCGGCGCAATGCAAAACACCCGGCCGGGGCCGGGTGTTTCTTGTCCTGCGGGAAGATGCTCCGTCAGGCTTAACGGGCATCAGTGCGGCAGATCGCCATGCTCATCCTTGGTCTGCACAATACTGACCGGCTTGCCCTTGATGCGGCGCCAGATGTAGACGCCATAGCCGGACAGGCCATACAGCACGAACAGCCCGAACAGCACCTTGGACGGATCGCTGGAAATGAGCACCAGCGCCACCACCACCAGCAGTGCCGCAATGAAGGGCACCGGCTTGCGGAAGTTGACATCCTTGAAGCTGTAGAACGGCACATTGGTGACCATGGTGATGCCGGCGTAGAGGGTGATGACCCAGCCATACCAGCTCAGGTCAGTGCCGGCAAAACGCAGGTCATCCATCAGCCAGACGAAGCCGGCCACCAGGGCCGCAGCCGCGGGGCTGGGCAAGCCCTGGAAGTAGCGCTTGTCGACCACGGCGATGTTGGTATTGAAGCGAGCCAGGCGCAAGGCACCGCCGGCGCAATACACGAAGGCTGCCAGCCAGCCCAGCTTGCCCATGCCGCGCAGCGACCATTCATAGACCACCAGGGCCGGGGCGGCACCGAAGGAGACCATGTCGGAAAGGCTGTCGTACTGGGCGCCGAATTCGCTTTGCGTATTGGTCATGCGGGCCACGCGGCCATCCAGGCTGTCGAGCACCATGGCCACGAAGATGGCGATGGAGGCGTAGTCGAACTTCAGGTTCATGGCCATCACGATGGCGTAGAAACCGCAGAACAGCGCGGCCGTGGTGAAGGCGTTGGGCAACAGGTAGATGCCGCGCGAGCGCCGCCGTGCCACTACCTGCCCGGCCTCGTCCAGTTGCGCAGCCTTGGGGCGGCGCAGCGATTTCGGGAAGGGAATGCCGGCTTTGGCCTTGCGTCGTCGTAATGTGGGCATCGATGTCTATCAGTGAGGAGGACGGAAATCGCAGCACGCAGTCTGCGCTCGGGCCTCATCCGTGACGCTGCTGCAAGCACAGGCTGGCGCGCGCCACGGTGAGGCCTTCATGGTGTGATCAGAGTTCGGCCAGAATGGTTTCGGTGGCCGAGACCTTTTCACCGACGGTGACCTTGGGAGTGGCCGTCAGCGGCAGGTAGACGTCCACGCGCGAACCGAAGCGGATGAAACCGTAGCGCTGGCCACGGGCCAGGGTATCGCCCGCCTTGACGTAGCACAGGATGCGGCGCGCGATCAGGCCGGCCACCTGCACGCAGGTCACGCTGTGCCCACTGGTAGTGGTGATGGCCAGGGCATTGCGCTCGTTTTCCAGCGAGGCCTTGTCGAGGTCGGCATTGACGAACTTGCCGGGGAAGTACTGCACCTTCTCGATCTTGCCATCCACCGGGGCACGGTTGGAGTGGACGTTGAAGACGTTCATGAAAACGCTGATCTTCAGGGCTTCGCGGTCGGTGTAGGGGTCATGGGCGCGGGCCACGACGACGATGCGGCCATCGGCCGGGGACAACACGGCATTGGCGGATTGCGGGATCACGCGCGGCGGATCGCGGAAGAACTGCAGGACGAACAGCGCGATGATCCACAGCGGGAAGGACCAGGCGCCGCAGAAATAGGTTGCCAGCGCTGCCACGACCACGGCGATGGTCAGGAAGGGCCAGCCTTCGCGGGCGATGATGGGATGGGGATAGTGGTTATTGTTCAATGTTGCTCCAATGATCGCGCGGTACTCGCGGAAAGTTCAAAAGTAAAAGCGTGCCTATTCTAGTCCAGCGCCCGTTAAATGCAATGAAATGCACCGCCATCCGGCCGGTGGCGGTGCATCTCGGGGCATCCAGGACAATTTTTCGAGAACCGGGCCCGGGCATTGCCCGGCACCGGCTCAGCGCGGCTGCGGGCGGGAGAAACTCAGCTTGAGTTCATTGCGCGCCAGCCCGCGCGGACCGGTCAGTTGCATCTGTCCGATCAGGATCGTCACTTCGGCATCGGCATAGTCCAGGCCGGTGACTTCGGTGATCTGGCGCAGGTCGCCCTGGCGGCGTTCCTGCGGCTCGTCGGCGATGATGCCTGGCGGCTCCTTGGCCAGCGGTGCACAAGCCTTCACATCGTTGACCAGGCGCTGGTAGGCACGGCCCATGTCCGCTGGCGTCGAATAGCGCCAGATGCAGGTATAGACCGAGGAATTGTCGGCAATGGCGCAGCTCTCGGCACCATCCAGCATGAAATTGGAGAGATAGACGGGGCCGCGCTTGTCGCCCTTCATGACGGCATCGGGGCCGTCTTTCTTCCAGCCGTCGAAGTGCGATTGCGACTGCTGGTGGATGGCACGCAGGTCGGCACAGATGTCGGCATGCGCCGTGCTGGCCACCAGTGCGGTGAAGAGTGGCAGCAGCAGCTTGGTGATGGTCCGCATGATGAGATGATCTTCTTGAAACGGAAAAGGAGGCCGATTATAGCCTCCCTTCCCTGCCGACCCGAGCGGGTTGACGATTCTTGATATGAACTGTCCGGCGCGAACAGTCCGGTATGTTCGCTTACTTGAAGCGCACCTTGCCCACCAGACGCATGCTCACGGTGGATTCACCAGGCTCGAAGCTGGGCTCGGCCACCGTCGTGCTTTCCTGGACCATGTCGGCACGCATGGCCTTGGCCATCATCGGGGCGGGAGCGGGCGCGGCGTAGTTGCCCGAGCCTTCGAAGTCCACGGTTTCAATCACGGCATCCGACGGGGCGCGATGCATGGCATTGGCGATGAAGCCGATGCGCTCTTCCAGGTTGCGGTAGGTGGCGTGGACCAGCGTGGCATCCAGCTTCTTGGCGGCCGCCGGGCTCAGGCGGAATTGCAGGCCGTTCAGGCTCATCAGGGCCTGGGCCGAAGAGACGGTCTTGGGCAGCGCGGCCAGGTTCTCGGTGGTCATCTCCAGATACTGGCCGACGCGCCATCCCACGACTTGCCGTGCCTTGGCTGGCTGGCGGGGCTGTTGCGACGTGACTTGCGGCGGTTCAGCATAGACCGCATAGGTGTAATAGCCGTAGCTCTTCAACGCCGCTTGCGGGTCCTGGCGCTTGAGCAGGTCAATGCCCTGCTTCATCTTCTGGTTCACGCGGGAGGCGGCAGCGGCCTTGTCCTTGTCCTGCTCTTCCACTTGCAGGGTGACGCGAGCCTGGTCGTTCGGTACGCTGATCTCGCCGTTGGCTGGCACCACGACCATGGTGCCGGTGGTCGGGACCGGGGCCGGCGCGCTCATGGCGGTCTGCGCCTGGGTGGCAATACAGGCGGTGGCCAGGAGTGCGCCCAGCATCAGTTTGCGGGAAGGTGTCATAAGGGATCCTCTTTATTCTTGGTCGGTGACGGGGTGATGATAGCTTCATAGCGAAAGCATCAACCCTGCACTTCGACGACCGCCGTCAAGGATTGGTTCTTGGCCAAGTGCAACAAGGCGTAACACAATGACAACTCCACCACCCTTCCCTGGCTCACGGACCAAAAAAAACGCCACGGCGAACCGTGGCGTTTTCTTCGACTGCGGCTTGTAGCGGCAGATCAGTTCTTGCTCTGGTCGACCAGCTTGTTGGCCTTGATCCAGGGCATCATGGCGCGCAGCTTCTCGCCCACGATTTCGATCTGGTGTTCGGCGTTGATACGACGACGCGACATCAGGGTCGGAGCACCGGCCTTGTTTTCCAGGATGAAGCTCTTGGCGTATTCGCCGGTCTGGATGTCTTCCAGGACCTTCTTCATGGCAGCCTTGCTCTCGGCGTTGATCACGCGCGGGCCGGTCACGTACTCGCCGTATTCGGCGTTGTTGGAGATCGAGTAGTTCATGTTGGCGATGCCGCCTTCATAGATCAGGTCGACGATCAGCTTGAGTTCGTGCAGGCACTCGAAGTAGGCCATTTCCGGCGCGTAGCCAGCTTCGACCAGGGTTTCGAAACCGGCCTTGATCAGTTCCACGGTACCGCCGCACAGCACGGCTTGTTCGCCGAACAGGTCGGTTTCGGTTTCTTCGCGGAAGTTGGTTTCGATGATGCCGGCACGGCCGCCGCCGTTGGCGGTGGCGTACGACAGGGCCAGGTCACGGGCCGAGCCGGACTTGTCCTGGTGCACGGCGATCAGGTGCGGCACGCCGCCACCCTGGCTGTAGGTCGAACGCACGGTGTGGCCGGGGGCCTTGGGGGCGATCATGATGATGTCCAGGTCAGCGCGCGGCACGACTTGGCCATAGTGGATGTTGAAGCCGTGCGCGAAGGCCACGGTCGCGCCTTGCTTGGCGAAGGGAGCGACGTTTTCTGCATAGACCTGGCCGATGTTTTCGTCCGGCAGCAGGATCATGATGACGTCGGCATCCTTGACCGCGTCATTGACTTCGGCGACCTTCAGGCCAGCCTGTTCAGCCTTGTTCCACGAAGCGCCACCCTTGCGCAGGCCGACGGTCACCTTGACGCCGGAATCCTTCAGGTTCAGGGCGTGAGCGTGGCCTTGCGAACCGTAACCGATGATGGTCACGTTCTTGTTCTTGATCAGGGACAGGTCTGCGTCTTTGTCGTAGAAAACTTTCATGATTTTTTCCTATGTTCCGAGTAACTCGAATTTGAATGTATGTATGTGTGTGTGATGCGTACTGCTGGCGCGGTCGATCAGATCTTCAGGATCCGTTCGCCGCGGCCGATGCCGGAGCCGCCGGTACGGACCGTTTCCAGGATCGCGGTGCGATCCAGGGCGTCGATGAAGGCGTCCAGCTTGCTCTTGGCGCCGGTCAGCTCGATCGTGTAGGTCTTCTCGGTGACGTCGATGATGCGGCCGCGGAAGATATCCGCAGTGCGCTTCATCTCTTCCCGTTCCTTGCCCACTGCGCGCACCTTGATCAGCATCAGTTCGCGCTCGATGTGCGCGCCTTCGGTCAGATCGACGACCTTCACCACCTCGATCAGGCGGTTCAGGTGTTTGGTGATCTGTTCGATCACATCATCCGAACCCGAGGTCACGATGGTCATGCGCGACAGGGTCGAATCTTCGGTGGGTGCAACGGTGAGCGTTTCGATGTTGTAGCCGCGTGCGGAGAACAGGCCCACGACACGGGACAATGCGCCGGCTTCGTTTTCCAGCAGCACAGAAATGATATGGCGCATGTTAGAGATCCTCCGAACCCAGCAACATTTCAGTCAAACCCTTGCCCGCCTTGACCATCGGCCAGACGTTCTCGGTTTGATCCGTGATGAAGTTCATGAAGACCAGCCTGTCCTTCATGGCGAAGGCTTCGCGCAGCGCGCCGTCGACATCGCCCGGTTTCTCGATTTTCATGCCGACGTGGCCATAGGACTCCGCCAGCTTGTTGAAGTCCGGCAGCGAATCCATGTAGGACTCGGAATAGCGCGAACCATAGTCGATCTGCTGCCACTGGCGCACCATACCCAGGAAGCGGTTGTTCAGGAGAATGATCTTGGGCGTCAGGTGATACTGCTTGCAGGTCGCCAGTTCCTGGATGCACATCTGGATCGAGGCTTCGCCGGTGATGCAGGCCACCGTCGCATCGGGGTTGGCCATCTGCACGCCCATGGCGTACGGCAGGCCCACGCCCATGGTGCCCAGGCCACCGGAATTGATCCAGCGGCGCGGCTTGTCGAAACCGTAGTACTGCGCGGCCCACATCTGGTGCTGGCCGACGTCGGAGGTGATGAAGGCATCGCCCTTGGTCACTTCCCACACCTTCTGCACCACGGATTGCGGCTTGATGAATTCGTCGGAGGTAGCGAACTTCAGACAGTCACGCTTGCGCCATTCGTTGATCTGCTTCCACCAGGCATCCAGCGCCGCGCCGTTCTGGCGGGTCTCGGCTGAATCCAGCTGCGAGAGCAGTTCCTGCAGCACGTCCTTGACGTTGCCCACGATGGGGATGTCGACCTTGACGCGCTTGGAAATCGACGAAGGGTCGATATCGATATGGATGATCTTGCGGGCATTCGAGGCGAAGTGCTTCGGGTTGCCGATCACGCGGTCATCGAAGCGCGCACCAATGGCGATCAACACGTCGCAGTGCTGCATGGCCATGTTGGCTTCGTAGGTACCGTGCATGCCGGGCATGCCGACGAACTTGTCGCTGGACGAACGATACGCGCCCAGGCCCATGAGCGTGTTGGTACAGGGATAGCCCAGGCGATCGACCAGCTTGTTCAGCTCGGGCGAAGCATTGGCCAGGATGATGCCGCCGCCGGTATAGATCATCGGACGCTCGGCCGACAGCAGCAGCTGCAGCGCCTTGCGGATCTGGCCCGAGTGGCCCTTGTCGACCGGCTTGTAGGAACGCATTTCCACCGCCTTCGGATACTCGTAGGCGCAGGTATGCATGGTGATGTCCTTCGGGATATCGACCAGGACCGGGCCGGGACGGCCGGTGGTGGCGATAAAGAAGGCTTTCTTGACGGTCTCCGCCAGGTCCTTCACATCCTTCACGAGGAAGTTGTGCTTCACGCAAGGGCGGGTGATACCGACGGTGTCGCACTCCTGGAACGCGTCCTGGCCGATGGCGGTCGACGGCACCTGGCCGGAGATCACCACCATGGGAATCGAGTCCATGTAGGCCGTGGCCAGGCCGGTGACCGCATTGGTCACGCCGGGGCCGGACGTGACGATGGCCACGCCGACTTTCTGCGAGCTGCGCGAATACGCATCAGCGGCATGCACGGCGGCCTGTTCGTGACGAACCAGGATGTGCTGGAATTTGTCTTGCTTGAAGATTGCGTCGTAGATATAGAGGACGGCGCCACCAGGATAGCCGAAGACGTGTTCAACACCCTCTTCAGCGAGGCAACGGACGAGTATGTCCGCGCCGGTGAGTTGCTCAGCACTCATGCTGCTTCCTTTCAAGGTCCATTGGAAATTGATCGGATGTTCTCTCCTGACGGAATCGCATTCATCGTCTTGCCGGCAGCATCCCTTTATTGTGCGGTCACGCCGTTTCTGCGCTCCAACCGTAGTGGAGTTTGAAACGCCGCTCAACGCGACTCGTTCAGCCTTGGTACAAATCGACTTCTACAGATTCCTCGCGCTTGTGGCACGGGTTAGAACAAACAAGCTTTAAACCTATAAAGCGTTTCCTCGAACCGGCACGACCTTATGTGAAGCACCGGCAAGGAACAAAAACGCCCCAGATGTGGGAGGCGGGAAACAGGACAGTAATGCGTTGCATCATTTTGGTCAAGCGAATTCCTGTGAAATCGTTGCCAATACTCGCGTTCGCTGGGGCCGCCGAGGATAAACTTCAGGACAAAGAGGACCATTTTTGCTAGCATTCGGTCTGCTTTTTGACGATTTCTTGCATTTTTCGCATCTACGCCGGCCAGGATGCAGGTTTTTAACTGATCTGACCGGTGACCCATCCGGCACACCGTATTGCATGGCAACTGACAAAGAACTCTCCGATTTTCTTGAAAGTGTCGAACGCCGCGCCTTCAAACAGGCGGTGTATGCCGTGCGCAAAGATGAAGCCGCGTTGGACATCGTTCAGGATGCAATGATCAAGCTGGCCGAGAAATACGGCGACAAGCCTGTCGATGAACTGCCGATGCTGTTCCAGCGCATCCTGCAGAACACCATTCATGATTTCTTCCGCCGCGAAAAGGTGCGCAACACCTGGGTGAGCCTGTTCTCCAGCTTCGGGGGCAATGGCGGCGACGGCGAGGGCGGCGACGATTTCGACCTGCTGGAAAGCCTGGAATCGGAAGACGGCTCCCAGGCTGCCGAATCCAGCGCAGACAAGGTCGAGCGCGAGCAGACGCTGAACCTGATCGACGCCGAAATACAAAAGCTGCCAACGCGTCAACGGGAAGCATTCCTGATGCGTTACTGGCAGGACATGGACGTGGCGGAAACAGCCGCCGCCATGGGTTGCTCCGAAGGTAGCGTCAAAACCCATTGCTCCCGCGCAACGCACGCGCTGGCTCAAGCTCTCAGAGCCAAAGGAATCTCATTATGAACAACAAGGAAATGCAATTCGCCTACAAGGTGAAGCTGGCGCTTGACGCCAATCTTGACAACCTGTCCGACGACACCTTGCAAGGCCTGTCGGCCGCGCGTCGCGTGGCCTTGGCGCGCAAGAAACAGGCCCCGATCCACAAGCGCGTGGAACAGCCGGCGCTGGCCGGTGCCTTCGGTGGCACCATGATGTCGCCCGAGAAACCGTCGTGGTGGAGCCGCCTGGGCGTGGCGGCACCGCTGCTGGTGGGCATCATCCTGTTCGCCGGCATCTATCAGCATGAAAACGCCAAGCGCGTGAGCTACCTGGCCGACATCGACGCGGCCGTGCTGTCCGACGAGCTGCCTCTGTCGGCGTATCTGGATCATGGTTTCAACGCTTTCCTGGCTGAAAAGGGACAATAAGACGATGCACAAGACCACCGGCACTCCTTTGAAGGCTTCCGTCCGCCTCTCGCGCATAGCGCTGGCGCTGGCGGTGCTGGCCGGTGGATTGAGCTGCGCCTGGACCGTGGCGCAGAACGCGCCCTCCACTGCAGCGGCACCGTCCGCCACGCCCGCCACACCTGCACCAGCCGCCAGCCCTGCCGCAACGGCACCAGTGGCCGGCACACCCGGAACAGCTGCAGCACCTGCCGCACCGGCCGCCACCCATGCCAGCAAATCCGCCGGCAGGTCCATAGCACGCAAGCCCGAGAACAAGCTGGCCTGGTCCAATCTCTCGCCCGCCCAGCATCAGGCGCTGGAACCGCTGACCGGCGAATGGCCGCGCATGAGCGAACTGCAGAAAGAAAAATGGCTGGAAATCGGCAAGCGCTACGCCAAGATGAAGCCGGAAGAACAGCAGCGCCTGCATGAACGCATGCGCGACTGGGTCAAGCTGACCCCGGCCGAACGCAGTGCCGCCCGCACCAACTACGCCCGCGCCAAGAAGCTGGATGCGGAAGAAAAGCACGAGCAATGGACCAAGTACCAGCAACTGTCTGAAGAGCAGAAAAAGAAACTGGCCGAGTCCAAGTTGCCCAAGCGCGTGGCCAAGCTGCCGACCTCGCCGTCGGCCGCCGCACCGACCATCCAACTGCCCACCGAGGCGCTGGATCGCTCTCTGCCCGTGACACCTGCTCAGGTCCCGGCTCCGGCGGTGGCTCCCGCGCCGTCTCAGGTGCCTGGTTCGCAAGCCACGCCAGTGCCTGCGATTGCACCGACTGCGGCGCTGCCCACGACCGTGGCCGTCAGCGCTGCGGTGACTCCTGTGGCAAGCACCGCCAGCGACGGCAAGTAAGCCTACCTCTTCCGCTCCGCCTCCTCCGCCAGATTGATTGAAACCGCCCCTTGGGGCGGTTCGCGTTTCCACCCTCGTCAAGACCGTGCGTGAAGCCGCAAAGGCATACATCCCCTGCCACGCAGGCTTGCCCCTTGCTCTGCCTCAAGCCTTCACATAGGCAAGCGCGCCTGATTGCATTACCATCTGCCGGCCACGGCGTGCACGGTGTGCGCTGCTTCTTCACTCCACCCTAGCCAGAACGGAACAAACAGGAACCATGCCGGAATTCACCACGCCCTCCCTGCGCCGCCGCATGAGCAGCATGCTGTACGAATCCATGCTGCTGTTTGGCGTACTGTTCATGTCGGGCTGGCTGTTTTCCACGCTGCTGCAGCAGCGTCATGCCCTGTATCTGCGCCATGCGCTGGAAGGCTGGCTGTTCCTGGTTCTGGCGATCTATTTCGTCTGGTTCTGGACCCATGGTGGCCAGACCCTGGCGATGAAGACCTGGCGTTTCCGCGTGGTCGACCGCGACGGCCAACCCTTGCGGCTGGGGCGCGCGCTGTTGCGCTTCGTGCTGGCCTGGCTGTGGATCCTGCCGGGACTGGCTCTGGCCTCGCTGGCAAGGGGCCAGGTCTGGTTGCTGGTGCTGATCCCCGCCGCCAACCTGCTGTTATGGGCCATGACGTCGCGCCTGGATGCGCAAGGACAATTCCTGCACGACCGCCTGGCCGGCACCCGCCTGGTCGACATCACGGCCCAGCCCAAGGCCGCCGGCAGCACGGCCGAGGCCAAGTCATGAAGCGGACATGAGCGCCTCGCCGCGCTCTGTTATGCTCTCGGGCGAAGGCATGCAGCCGCATGCCCTTGGACCTGATCGCCTCCGACCGACGCCCGCATGATTTCACGCATCTCCAGAACCCTGCTCCTCATCCAGTTCGGCATTGCGATCCTGCTCTACTTCCTGCTGCGGCATTTCGACTGGCCCATCCTGGCCGCAGCTGCCGGCGGCGTGCTGATCGTATTGCTGCTGCGCGCCCAGATCACTGCCAACAGCTTCTTCCTGACCTGGCCCTATCGCGGCCGCACCTCCAACCCGGTGACCATCACCTGGCTGCAGATCGCCACCCTGTTCCTGCGCGAATTCCGCGCCACCATGCTGTGTTCCTCGTGGGGCATGCCCTTCCTGCGCTTCGACCAGTTCAGCTATCCCGACACCACCTCGCTGCCGGTGCTGCTCATCCACGGCTACGGCTGCAACAGCGGCTACTGGCGCTGGCTGAGCCTGGAGCTGCGCGAAGCTCACATCACCCACTATGCGCTGGACATGGAACCGGTGTTCGGCAGCATCGATGAATACGCCCCGCTGGTGCATGCCGCCGTCCAGCGCGTGCTGGCCGAGACCGGACAAAAGAAGATCGTCATCGTCGCCCACAGCATGGGTGGCCTGGCCGCGCGCGCCTACCTGCGAGACCACGGCTGCGACAGCGTGGCCCGCGTGATCACCCTGGGCTCGCCGCACCATGGCACCGCCATTGCCAACTTCGGCATTGGCATCAACTGCGGTGAAATGAACTGGCTGGGCCGTTATGAAGAAGGACGCAGCAGCGAATGGCTGCAGAAGCTCGCGGCCACCGAAGAAGCCGATGCACTGGGCCACATCGTGTCGATCTATTCCCACCACGACAACATCGTGTCGCCGCAGACCTCAGCGCATCTGGAGGGCGCCTGGAACATCCCGGTCATCGGCATTGGCCACGTGGCGCTGGCACTGGAACCGTCCATTCACAAGATGGTGATCGAACTGATCCACAACGCCCGCGACTGACGCAGGCGCTCGCGGACACCGCAAAGCAAAATGCCGTCCCGGCACGAAGCGCGGGACGGCATCTCGGTGACAACGAGGACGCAGCCAGCGGCTGCACCCTCAACGGACTTACTTCTTGGAAGCGTCCTGGATCTTCTGCCCGGCCTCTTCCACCTTTTCACCGGTCTTCTGCGCCAGATCCTTGGCACCTTCCTTGGTCTTTTCGTAGGCTTCCTTGGCGTCAGCCTTGGCCTTGTCCAGCGCGCCATCGAGCTTGGAGCCGGATTCAGCGGCCTGATCCTTGGTCTGGCCGGTCACTTCATCGAGCTTCTTGCCGGCATCCTGCACGGCACCGTCGATCTTCTTGCCCAGCGCTTCGGCCGGACCCGGTTCTTCCTTCTTCTGGCAGGCTGCCAGCAGGGTAATGGCGGCCACGCTCACAGCAACACCGGCCAGCAGTTTGGACATCTTGTTCATGTTCTCATCCTTTCCGTTCATATTTGACGATCCCGATCTGTCGGGATTCGAGGTGAAGATAGCACAGCAGCATGTGTCGGCCTGCCGCTGCCAAATTTGCTTACATTTCTTGCAAATACGTCGATCATCGCGAAACATCGCTGAACATCAGCATTTCCTCTTCTGAAAAACCCGCCGCGCGCCGCGCTTCCAGGTTAAAGGGGCCGCGCAAAGGCGGTGCGCGATGGCGCTGGCACAATTCGGCGAAAGTCGTCACCGGGTCCAGCTGGCGCTGCTCGCACAGCCAGTTGAACCAGCGATTGCCGATCAGCACATGGCCGACTTCGTCACGCATGATGATGTCCAGGATCTCGGCGGCCGCCAGGTCGCCCGCCTGCGCCAGCTTGGCGCGTACCGGCGGGGCGGCATCCAGCCCGCGCGCTTCCAGCGTGCGCGGGACCAAGGCGATGCGGGCCAGGACGTCATCCTTGGTGGACTCGGCCATGTCCCACAGGGCATTGTGGGCGGTAAAGTCGCCGTAGTCGTGACCCAAGGTCTTCAGGTGATCGGCAAGCAAGCTGAAGTGATAGGCTTCCTCATCGGCCACCTGCAGCCAGTCATCATAGAACTCGCGGGGCATGCCGGCGAAGCGCCAGACCGCATCCAGCGCCAGGTTGATGGCATTGAACTCGATATGCGCCAGCGCATGGATCAGTGCTGCCCTGCCCTCGGGCGTGCCCATGGAACGGTGCTTCACCTGCAGCGGAGAAACCAGCTCGGGCCGCGCCGGGCGGCCAGGAATGCCGCTGCCGGATTCGGCGGCGGCCAGGTCATCGGTTTCCAGCGCTAACTGACCGGCCTGCCAGGCGGCACGCAAGGCCCGCACGGAACTGCACTTGACGGCGGGATGCATTTCTTTCAGGCAAGACAACGCGGCGCTACGCACGTGGGTGAATGAAAAGACTTCATCTGGGGACGAGACGTGATCCAAGGAACTGACTTTCAGGGAAGGTAAAATACGCGGTTGAGGACGCCGGCTTTGCCACCATATGAAGATAAATGTCCAATCTTGCAATACAGGGACAAGGCAAGGACAAGGCAAACAAGCCCGGCACCATCCACCGACCAGCAGGTAACGAGGAGACAATTTTATTATGGCGATCTACCAATTGGCGCAGGACATTCCCGAGATCCACGAGACCGCCTTCGTGGCCGAGTCGTCCACGGTGGTGGGCAAGGTCAGGATGGAAGCCCATTCCAGCGTCTGGTTCAACGTCGCCATCCGTGGCGACAACGAGCTCATCACCATTGGTGAGAACAGCAATGTGCAGGAAGGTGCGGTATTGCATACCGATCATGGCTATCCGATGGTGATCGGCAAGAACGTCACCGTGGGACACCAGGCCATGCTGCACGGCTGCACCATCGGCGAGGGCGCGCTGATCGGTATCCAGGCGGTGGTGCTCAATGGTGCCAGGATCGGCAAGAACTGCCTGGTCGGCGCGGGTGCCCTGGTGACCGAAGGCAAGGAGTTTCCCGACAACTCCCTGATCATCGGTGCGCCTGCCAAGGCGGTTCGCCAGTTGAGTGAAGAAGATATCGCGCGCATGCGGGCTGGCACCGACAGCTACGTGCAGCGCGCGCAACAGTTCAAGACCCAGCTCAAGCGCATTGCCTGAGCGGTCAAGCAAAGGAAACGATGAAAGACACGCTGCAAAAATTCCTGGTCGACAACGCGCCCGTTCGCGGCGAGCTGGTCGAGATTTCGGACACCTGGCGCCAGGTGCAAGCCCGCCGTGACTATCCGGTCGCGGTGCGCACGCTGCTGGGCGAGATGCTGGCGGCGTCCGCCCTGCTGTCGGCCAACCTGAAGTTCAACGGCATGATCGTCATGCAGATCCATGGCGACGGCCCGGTCAAGCTGCTGGTGGTCGAGTGCGACTCCGAACTGCAACTCCGCGCTACCGCCAAGCTGTCCGATGAGGCCGAGATCGCTGACGATGCAACGCTGACCGATCTGGTCAATGCCAATGGCAACGGCCGCTTCGTCATCACCCTCGACCCCAAGGACAAGCTGCCCGGCCAGCAGGCCTACCAGGGCGTGGTCCCGCTGGATGGCGAGAGCGTGGCCACCGTCATCGAGAATTACATGCTGCGTTCCGAACAGCTCGATACCAAGCTTTGGCTGGCAGCCGATGAAAAGGTCTCGCGCGGCCTGCTGCTGCAGAAGCTGCCGTCCATCGGCGGCAATGCGGCTCCGACCGCCAAGCCGGAAGGCGAGCTGGAAGACTGGAACCACATGGTCATGTTGGGCGACACCCTCAAGCGCGAAGAACTGCTTTCCACCGATATCGCCACGCTGATGCATCGGCTGTTCTGGGAACAGACCATCCGCGTCTTCGATCCGGTGCATCCGCAATTCCACTGCTCCTGCTCGCGCGAGAAGGTTGGCAACATGCTCAAGATGCTGGGCCAGGAAGAAGTGGCTGAAGCCTTGTCACAGATGGAAAAACTGGCCATCGACTGCGATTTCTGCGGCCAGCATTACGAGTTCGATGCGGTGGACTGCGCGCAGCTGTTCGTGGCCGATGTGGGTGGCGCGAGCGAGGCGAGCGACGCGCGGCATTGAACCATCCATGACGGTCGCACAGCAATAAAAAAACGCCATCGGCTTGCCGATGGCGTTTTCCTTTGTGGACCGCACTCGCTGGTCACTCCGCATCCGGCACCAGCAAGGCCATCTGCTCCGCATCCAGATAAGTCCACTCCCCTTCTTCCAGTTCCAACGCCTCCAGCTGCAAGCCGCCGATGGCAGTGCGCCGCAAGGCACTGCAATGATTGCCGGCCGCGGCCAGCATGCGCTTGACTTGGTGATACTTGCCCTGCTCCAGCACGATTTCCAGCAGGTTCTCACCCAGTTGGCGGCAACGGGTCGCGGCGAGCGGCGCCGGCTCATCATGCAGTTGCACACCGGCCTTCAGTTGCGCGATCAAGGCCTCGGTCACCGGCTCGGCGGTGGTGGCGGCATACACCTTGGGTACGTGGCGCTTGGGCGAGGACTGCGCGTGAATGAAAGCACCATCATCCGACATCAACAGCAAGCCGGTCGTATCGTGATCCAGCCGGCCCACCGGCTGCACGTCGCGCCAGGTGAACTGTTCCGGCAGCAGCGTCAACACCCCCGGATGATGGCTGGGCTTGCGCGAGCATTCGATGTTCTGCGGCTTGTTGATGGCGATGTAGACGTGCTCGCGGTATTCCCACTCTTCCTCGAAGATGGTCAGCACCAGGCCACTGGTATCGGGTGTAGCGCGGTAATCGTCCACGACCTCGCCATTGATCGACACTTCACCATCCTCGATCAGCTCGCGGCAATATTTGCGCGAACCGAAACCCTGCGATTGCAGGATGCGGTCCAGGGTCAGCTTGGCCATGTCAGCCTTCTCCTTGTTCGTTTTGTTCTTGCCGGCCGGCCTTGGCCTGCTTCGGCTCCAGGATCTGGCGGGCGATGCCGCGCAGGATGTTGACCTCTTCGGTCTCCAGCTGGGCGCGCGAAAACATGCGCTTCAGACGCGGCATCAGCTTCTTGGGATTGTCGGGATTGAGGAAATCGATGGCCACCAGCGCCTGTTCCAGATGCGCGAACATGCCCTCGATCTCGGCCACGCTGGCACTCTGCCCATGGAAACCTACCTCGCCCGGCGCGCGTGCATCGCCACTGGTCTGCATGGGGCCACCCTGCAGTTCCAGCTCGGTCATGCGGCATTCATAAGCCAGCACCTGCACCGCTTGCGACAGGTTCAGCGAGGAATAGTCCGGATTGGCAGGGATATTGAGCAAGGCATTGCACTTCTGCACCACCTCATTGGGCAGGCCAAAACGTTCATTGCCGAACAAGAGGGCGGCATTCAAGCCGGTATCACGCGACAGCTGCCCCGCCAGCTCGCGCGGCGAGACCACCGGCGGCGAGAATTCGCGCAAACGGGCACTGACGGCCGCGGCGAAGTTGCATCCCTGCAACGCTTCTTCCACGCTGCCGACGATGCGTGCATTTTGCAACACATCCAGCGCACCACTGGCGAAGGCAATGGCTTCATCTTCCTTCACCGCGTCCGGAAAGCGCGGATTGACCAGCACCAGCTCCGAAAAGCCCATGGTCTTGATGGCCCGTGCGGCCGAGCCGATGTTGCCCGAACTGCTGGTATTGACCAGCACGAAACGCAAACGGCTGAAAAGAGATTGTCCTGACACTTGCTTGTTCATTTAAAATAGCGGGATTCGTGCCCCAGGATCAGATGTTGGCAAAACGCCAATGTTGCAGCAAGGCTGTCAACCCAAGTCGACTTTGTTCGCCGACTTGACCGACGCCACTGCCCCTGGACCGCCTGGCAAACCCGCAAGCATAACAGCCGCGGGCGGCGCAACGCTCATTAATTTCATCGTCGCACTGGTTTGACTGCCGGGTTTCGCCTGGCCAGCTGTTCCGCATGCTTGTCGCGGAAGGCTGGCTGGTCGGCCATGGCGACGATGAGCAACGCAGCCATCGTCTTCGGTGGCCGCAATTTTAACGGAACCATCGGAATGATCATCCCACCCATGCTCAATACGGCGATCAAGGCAGCCCGCCGCGCCGCTACCATCATCAACCGCGCGTCCTTCGACGTGTCGCTGCTGAAAGTGTCGAAGAAGTCGCACAACGACTTCGTCACCGAGGTGGACAAGGCAGCCGAGGATGCGATCATCGACGTGCTCAAGAACGCCTACCCCGACCACGCCATCCTGGCCGAGGAATCGGGTGCGTCCGACAACCTGCACGATGAAAACGAAAACGTCTGGATCATCGATCCCCTGGACGGCACCACCAACTTCATCCACGGCTTCCCGCAATACTGCGTCTCGATCGCCCTGCAACAGCGCGGCATCATCACCCAGGCGGTGGTCTATGACCCGACCCGCAACGACCTCTTCACCGCCTCCAAGGGTGCAGGTGCCTACCTGAACGAAAAGCGCATCCGCGTGGGCAAGCGCGACAAGATCGCCGATGCCCTGATCGGTACCGGCTTCCCCTTCCGCGATCTGGATGGCCTGAACGAATACGTCAAGATGTTCAAGGTCATGACCGAGCACAGCGCCGGCCTGCGCCGTCCGGGTGCCGCTGCCCTGGACCTGGCCTATGTGGCCGCCGGCCGCCTGGACGGCTTCTTCGAGAAGGGCCTGAAGCCCTGGGACATCGCCGCCGGCTCCCTGCTGGTGACCGAAGCGGGCGGTATCGTGGGCACCTTCAAGGGCGACTCCGACTACCTCTACAAGGGCGACGTCATCGCCGGCAGCCCGAAGATCTTCGCGCAGCAAGTGAACCTGCTGTCTGAATTCGCCTGATTCAGCCGGATCGTTTCTCCTGCAACAAACCGTCTCCTTATTGCGTCCGGCATTGCTGCTATAGTGCGGCTACCGGCGCAGACCGAGGAGACGACATGAACCTTCCTTCCCAGCAAGCCAGCAACGACCAGGCCACTTGCGCGTTGCCACCCGGCTACCACAGCGTCACCCCCTACCTGATCGTCAAGACATCCGCCGAGGCCATCGCCTTCTACCGGCGCGCGTTCGACGCGGCCGAGATCATGCGGCTCGACGGTCCGCACGGCAAGGTCTGGCACGCCGAGATCCAGATCGGCAATGCCCGCGTGATGCTGGCCGACGAACATCCCGAACTCGGTTTCCTCAGCCCCCAGACCCTGGGCGGTGCAGGCGTGAGCCTGCTGGTCTACGTGGCCGATGTCGATGCCGTCTTCACCCAGGCGCTGGCCGCAGGTGCAGTCCAGCTGCGCCCCGTTCAGAACCAGTTCTACGGTGATCGCTCCGGCACGCTGCGCGATCCTTTTGGCCATGTATGGTCGATCGCCACGCATATCGAAGACCTCAGCAATGAAGAAATCTGCGCGCGCTCGCGCGAGATGCTGGCGCGCCGCTGCAAGAAGCTGGCCGACGAGAAGAACTGACCCAACCTGACCAACCCTGCACGCATACACATGCCCTTTGCCCTCAGCGACCACCGCAAGATCCACTACCAGATCGAGGGCAACGGCCCGCCCCTGCTCCTGCACCACGGTTTCACCAGCAGCCTGGAAGCCTGGCGCTTCTTCGGCTTCACGGAGGTGCTGCGCGAGCATTTCCAGGTCATCCTCTTCGACGCACTGGGCCACGGTCAAAGCGACAAGCCGCACGATCCCGCCGCCTATACCCAGGTGCAGCGCTGCCGCGATGCCCTCGCGGTGTTGGATGCCGCCGGTATCGAGCGCGCCCATTTCTTCGGTTATTCGCTGGGCGGATGGGTCGGCTACGGCCTGGTGCGCCATGCGCCGCAGCGCCTGCGCAGCCTCATCCTGGGCGCAGCCCATCCCTATGAAGATCGCAGCTGGGATGGATTCCATGGCATCGACGGACGCGATCCGGAGGCCTTCATCGCCACCTTCGAAGGCCTGCTCGACGAGCAGATCTCGCCGCAGGTGAAGATGCTCATCCGCGCCAACGACCTGGTGGCACTGGCCGCCGCCGCCCGGCAGCCGCGCCCCTCGCAGGAAGACCTGCTGCCCCGCATGGACCTGCCCTGCCTGCTCTTCTGTGGCGATGCCGATGCGCGCCATGCGGCCGTCCAGCGCACGGCGGCGCTGTTGCCGCAGGGTGAATTCGTCAGCTTGCCGGGGGTGACGCACTTCGGCGGGCTGATGCAAAGCGCGCTGGTTTTGCCGCACGTGCTGCGCTTTTTGGCGCAGCAACAAGGATGAGCTGAGCCTCACGCTTCCTCAAAACAATTCCCTTGGTGCGCGGGCTGCGCTGTTATACTGCGGCCTGCGCGGCGTATAGCCAGTCAAGTCCGCGCCCTCCTCAAGTTCCAACCCGTTTGCCTGCGACTGGCGCCCTCACGGGGCCACAGGCCAAACCCAATTTCAGAGTCTCATGTCATTTTCCGCGCTCGGCTTGTCCGACGAAATCGTTCGTGCCGTTTCCGAACAAGGCTATACCTCCCCTACCCCGATTCAGGCTCAAGCCGTTCCCGCCGTACTTTCCGGTGGTGACCTGCTGGCCGGCGCCCAGACCGGCACCGGCAAGACCGCCGGCTTCACCCTGCCGCTGCTGCAACGCCTGTCGGCCATGCCGCGCCAGAAAATCAACGGCCACCTGCCGATCCGCGCGCTGATCCTGGCGCCCACCCGCGAACTGGCCGCCCAGGTCGAAGAAAGCGTGCGCCAGTACGGCAAGTATTTGCCGCTGACCTCCGCCTGCATCTTCGGCGGCGTCGGCATCAATCCGCAGATCACCCTGTTGAAGCGCGGCGTCGACATCCTGGTGGCCACCCCTGGCCGCCTGCTGGACCACATGCAGCAAGGCACCGTGAACCTGCAGCACATCCAGATCCTGGTGCTGGACGAAGCCGACCGCATGCTGGACATGGGCTTCATCCGCGACATCCGCAAGGTGCTGGCCGCCCTGCCGCCCAAGCGCCAGAACCTGCTGTTCTCGGCCACCTTCGCCGACGAAATCAAGAAGCTGGCCGACAGCCTGCTGAACAACCCGGCCCTGATCGAAGTGGCACGCCGCAATTCCACCGTGGAAGTGATCGCCCAGAAGATCCACCCGGTCGACCGCGACAAGAAGCACCCGATGCTGGCGCACCTGATCAAGACCCACCAGTGGAAGCAGGTGCTGGTCTTCACCCGCACCAAGCACGGCGCCAACAAGCTGGTCGAACAGCTGGCCCGCGACGGCATCACCGCCATGGCGATCCACGGCAACAAGAGCCAGTCGGCCCGCACCAAGGCCCTGGCCGAATTCAAGGACGGCAAGCTGACCGCCCTGATCGCCACCGACATCGCTGCCCGTGGCATCGACATCGACCAACTGCCGCACGTGGTCAACTATGACCTGCCCAACGTGCCGGAAGACTACGTCCATCGCATCGGCCGTACTGGCCGCGCGGGCGCCACCGGTGAAGCCGTGTCGCTGGTCTGCGTGGATGAACGCGACCTGCTGCACGACATCGAGCGCTTCATCAAGCGCGAGATCCCGGTCGAAGTGATCGCCGGTTTCGAACCGGACCCGACCGCCAAGCCGCAGCCGATCCAGCTGCGCAGCGGCCAGGGCCGTCATCAGAACGGTGGCGGACGCGGTGGCCAGCGCAGCGCTCCGCGCAAACCCGCCGGCAACGGCAATGCGGCGGCACCGAAGCCGGCTGGCGGCAACGCCGGCCATGGCCAGGCAGCCAAGCCGCGTGCGGCAGCCAATGGCAATGGCAACGGTAACGGCAATGCCGCCCGTGGCCAGGGTGGACGTGGCAATGGCGGCGGCAATGGTGGCAACGGTGGCAACAATGCCAACCGCGCACCCAAGCCGGCCAATGCCAATGGCCAGCCGCGCAGTGCCGGTCAGCCGCAACGCCAGGGTGGTCCGCGTCCGTCGGCCCTGACCCATGGCGGCCAGCGCGCAGCCGGCAAGTAAGCAGGCTTCAAGCCGCTTTCCGGGCAGCATCGTTCATCGTCCATCACAAGAAAAGGAAAGACATGAGTGTGACCGTCATCAAGGCCGACCTCGGCAACGCTGCCCACGCGGCAGCGCTGTTCGAGACCCTCAATGCCTACGCTTCCGACGCCATGGGCGGCGGCAAGCAGCTCTCCGACTACGTGCGCGAGAACCTGGCCGCCGAGCTGAAGAAACGTCCCACTGCCCATGTCTTCCTGGCCTTCGATGGTGAAACGCCAGCAGGCCTGGCGACCTGCATCGAAGGTTTCTCGACCTTCGCCTGCAAGCCGCTGCTGAACCTGCATGACCTGGCCGTGATGCCTGCCTATCGCGGGCAGGGCGTGGCCAAGCTGCTGCTGGCGGCGGTCGAGGACCAAGCCCGCCAGCTGGGCTGCTGCAAGCTCACGCTGGAAGTCCTGGAAGGCAATGCCGTGGCGCGTTCGCTGTATCGCGCCTGTGGCTTCGAGGGGTACGAACTCAAAGCCGAAACCGGCAAGGCCATGTTCATGCACAAGCCACTGGCCTGAACACTGCCCGCCTGATTGCTTAAAAAAATGCCCGCATCAACCGATGCGGGCATTTTGCTTTTTGGCCTGAAACTTCACATCCCATCCACCCTGCTGACTCAGGCGCGGTATTTCACGCCCGGCAGGATGCACAACATTTCATAGGCCAGATTGGCTGCCACCAGTGCGGTGGTCCCGGCCTGGTCATAGGGCGGCGATGCCTCGACCACGTCGGCCGAGACGATATCGAGCCCCTTGCGGCCACGGATGATCTCCAGCCCAAGCCCATGGATATCGCCGGGCAGACAAGTCTGCACCACCCGCTCGGGATCCAGCAAACTTTGTTCGCAGGCACGCCGGAAGGACATTCTGTGCGCGACCCAAGTAAAAATTTCAGTCAGCACACATCCTAAGTGAAACCTTCTTCACATTCCCATAGTCTGATAAGCGACCTTTGATGAGCTTTGTGCAACATCGTTCGTCCCTCGTGTCAAAAAATTAAAAATATTGCAATTGGGAGCGCCACCATGGCGACAACATCCATTCCCGCGTCGACCGGAGCCGCGCCATGAATCTGGCCGACGCATTGCAGGCTTTTGCCTCCTCCGCCCTGAACCAGAGCAACCGGGCCATCCGGCTGCACTGGGGCAAGGCGCAAAGCACGCTGGAACAGGTGCTGGTCGTACAGCGGATCGACATCCGGGAAGGCGTCTACACGGGCATCGAAGGACACCTGACCTGCCTGTCCACCCGCTCCGACCTCCCCCTTAAAACCTTCCTCGGCCTGCCGGTGGCGGTGTGGCTGGTCACGGATCGCGGTGCCCTGCACGAGATCTGCGGCCTCATCACCGATGCCCGGGCCGGGCAATCCGACGGTTCGCTGGCGACCTATCAGCTGACGATCCGCGATGCCTTGTCCGTCCTGGAAAGGCGGGTCAACACCCGCATCTTCCGCAGCAAGAGCGTGCCGGACATCATCGACACCCTGCTCAAGGAATGGCAGACCAGAAGCCCGGCGCTGGCCCGCGCGTTCGATTTCGACCTGGCCGCCACGGATCGCAGCCGCTATCCCCAGCGCGAGATGACGCTGCAGTTCAACGAATCCGATGCCGACTTCATTCGCCGCCTGTGCCGCCGCGAAGGTATTGCCTGGTTCACGGCCGCCGGCAAGCGCGCTCAGGAGGCGGCCTCTTCCGGCGACGCCGGATTGCCGATCCACACGCTGGTCTTCTGCGACGATCCGATGAAACTGCCCCAGGCCAGCGCCGGCATCGTGCGCTATCACCGCGAGGCCGCAACGGAAGAGCGCGACGGCATCACGCTGTGGTCGGCCTCGCAGCACATTGTTTCCGGCAGCGTCCAGCGCGCCAGTGCCGACTACAAGCACGGCGCGATGGATCAGTCCTCGCAGGTCAGCATCCTCGACCAGGGAGAGGCCGGCAATGACCTGGCCCAGCTGCTGTCTGACAGCTTCATCGACGTGCCGCACGCGGCCGACTCCAGCGACGACTACCAGCGCCTGGCCACCGCCCGGATGCTGTCGCACGAACTGCGCGCGGCCAGCGTCGAGGGCAGCAGCGGCGTGCGTGACCTGGCCGTGGGCCGCTGGTTCGAGCTGACGGGTCACCCGGACGTCAGTCAGCTGCCGCCGGAACAACGCCAGTTCATGGTCACGCGCCTGCATCATCGCGGCCAGAACAACCTGCCCAAGGCACTCAACGAACGGGCGCAGCTCCTCTTCGACAGCAGCCGCTGGAGCAGCGGCCTGCCCGATCTCATCACGCAGTCGGCCACCTCCGCCACGGAAGAGACCCGTTACCAGAACAGCTTCAGTTGCGTGCGGCGCGGCGTTGCCCTCACGCCGACCTATGATCCGCGCATCGACCTGCCGCGCGTTCATCCGATGACGGCACGGGTGGTCGGTCCGAAAAACGAGGAGGTGCATTGCGACGAACTCGGCCGCATCAAGGTCCAGTTGCTGGGCCTCAATCCTGAGGATCACGCGCACGCCCAAGGCGCGGGCACCAGCGGCACCGATGCCGACAGTGCCTATGTGCGCGTGAGCAGCAGCTGGGCCGGCAATGGCTATGGCCACGACACCTTGCCGCGTGTGGGCATGGAGGTTGCGCTGGATTTCCTCAACGGCGATCCGGACAAGATGTTCGTCACCGGCGTGCTGCACAACGGACCGAACAAGCCGGCCACCTTCAGCCATGCGGGCGGCTTGCCGGGCAATCGGTTTTTGTCGGGGATGAAGACCAAGGAGATCCAGGCCAACCGCTACAACCAGTTGCGCTTTGACGATACGCCCGGCCAGATCAGCAGCCAGCTGGCCAGCGAACATGCGGCCAGCGAACTGAACCTGGGCTACCTGACCCAGCCGCGCACGGACGGCAACGGCCAGGCGCGCGGAGAAGGGGCCGAGCTGCGCACCGACGCCGCCGCCTCGCTGCGTGCCGCGCAGGGCATCCTGCTGACCACCTATGCGCGCAACAAGGCGGCGGGGCAGATGCTGGATCGCGACGAACTCAACGAGTTGCTCGGCCAATGCACCGAACTCTTCAAGTCCCTGGGTGACTATGCCGGCCAGCACGGCGGCCAGGCGGCCGACAGTGGCGGCCAGAGTGCGCTGGCGGGAGCCTTCCGGAACTGGGATGCGGGCAGTACCAGTGGTGGACAGGACAGCACCGCATCTGCCACTTCTGCCGCGCACGCCATCATGGCCTTCGGCGCGGCCACGGGTTCGGTGGCGGTGACGCCCAAGACGCAGCTGAACTATGCCGGTGAGAACATCGACCAGGTCGCGCAACAGCATCTGCAACTGATGAGCGGCCAGCGCTTCAACGCCACGGCGGGCCAGGGGATGCAGCTGTTTTCTCGTGGCACCGGCATCCAGGCGATTGCGGGCGAAGGGCCGGTGCTGCTGCAGGCGCAGAACGCAGCGCTGACTGCCAATGCGCAGAAAGGCGTGAAGATCAGCACCAACGAAAACGAAGTGCTGATCACCGCGCCGACCATCCGCCTGGTGGCGGAAGATGGCAGCTACATCAAGATCGGTGGCGGCGTGACCATGGGGACCCAGGGCGACATCAAGCTGCTGTCGGCGTCCCATCAGTGGGGCGGTCCGTCGACGCAGCAAGCGGCCAAGACCAGTTTCAGCAATGCGCCGACGGATCAGCGTTTCCGTTTGCATTATCCGGGCGAGTCCGCAGAGACCGCGCCTGCTGCGGCCAATCAGTCTTACCGCATCACGCTGGACGATGGCCGGGTGGTCGAGGGCAAGAGCGATGCGAACGGCCTGACTGAATTGGTCAAGGATGATGCCATGCGCATACTCAAGATCGATATTTTGAAACCTGCGTTATAAAAAGGAACAAGGAATCATCATGGGCGATAGCAACGATTCCAACCATGTCGCTGCCAGCGGTGCAGCGGTCTCCCACGCCAACCGGTGCAGTGACCGGCCGATAGAAGTGCCGGCAGACCTGCCGGGGATTGTTATCTTCATTCATGGGGTCAATGATCCGGGGGCGGTGTATTCCTTTGTTGAGGAAGGGCTTTGTCAGGGGCTTAATGAGAGATTGGATCGGCGGGATTTGAAGGCGGGGAGTTATGGAGTCGAGTACAAAAAGCTGAAGGCAAAAAAATCTACTCGCAAGATGGGCGACGACAAGCTTTCCGACCCCGACACCTATCTCTATCAGCGTACAGAAATCGAGGGCGTCACCAAAAGCGTCTTCATTCCTTTTTATTGGGGATATCGTGCTCACAATGATGAAATTGCACGCTTCGATTCCAAAGGTAAGAGCAATACCAACGAAGTAAAGGGCGGTGTTGACGACGGCCGAGGCTTCCAGACAATCCGGGGTCAATATCAGGACATCCATGGAAACCGGCTTGATCAAAATTTTGGTAAAGCAGGAGGTTTCTTCGCCAATGCCACCAACAATATTCCCGACATGTATGGAAAAGGATTCCGCCCTGACTGGGTCACCAACAGGGTGACCAAGAATAGCCTTGGCGGACCTTCGCTCTATGCCGCTGCCGCGCCGGATCGACGCTATTTCATTCTGGCCGCCACGCGTCTGGCGCACCTGATTACCACGATCCGATCCGTGTCCCCCTCGGCCCTTGCGGATACGCATGGAATGAAACCGGAGAACGAGACGATCACCATCATGGGGCACAGCCAGGGTACGATTCTGACCTTGCTGGCCCAGGCCATTTTGAAAAAGGATGGCAAGCGTTGTGTCGATTGCATCATCATGGTGGACAGCCCTTACAGCCTCTACGAGACCAGCGACTGCAATCAGAGAGGTAGCGCCAAACTGCAGACCTTGATCAACATCGTCAACGCAGTTACTGCTGATCCTTACGACATTAACGATCTGGCCGAACTCATGATCGATCACTGCGACCATCGTGGCCGGGCCGGTGCGAAGTGGAGCAAATCCAAAGGCCAGCGATTGGACAAGAGCGGCAAGCAATGGATCACCTTTGATGAGCGCGACAACCGGGGCAAGGTCTACCTCTACTTCTGTCCTGAAGATACGGTGGTTGGTCTGCGAAGCGTGCGAGGCATTGGAACCTTTGGTGTACCTGATGAGGTCCCGGACGATAGCGAAGCTGCAAATGGAACTAAATCGATGGAAGCCATGAAGCGCTTGGAGAAGCTACGATTCTTCCAGAGAATGTGGACCCGCATGGAACGCCCTGACCCCGTCACCGGGAAATGGAAGAAGGTTTTGGTTGGCAATGCAGTAGGACGCTTCCCGGTGCGCGATCAATTCGAGCGGTTGACACCTGGCCCCGATGGCGGAGCGGCCAATTTCGCCATCAGTGCAGCGCTGCAAAAAGATTTCAAACGAGAAGACATTCGCCATATCAACGGCGAGGTATTGAAGCCACCTTGCGAACCGGATCTGTATGGCGGAGAGGTTAAGGGCATGACCGGCGGACCCAGGCCTGGGCACTCTGACCAGGCGGGAAAGATCGCCCCGGACGACGTCTCCAAAAATGTCATGCTGGGAAACCAGTACGCCAGCTTCAACTGGGTAATGTTTGAACGAACAGTAAATCCTTTTTACGATCTGGAGAAAACAAAAGCGACCTTCAATGCCGGCAAACCACTGGACGAGCAATCTCAGAACTGGCGCATCAAGCCAGGCCTTCCACTGCCTCTTCCCGGGTTAGGCGCGGCGTTCTACGTCGTAGAGCGCGAAGAAACTCCCGAGGAGGCGCGAACACGGATGGCGACTGACAAAGACGCCTATGAAGATAACAACTATCACTCGGGCGTTTTGCATTCAACAGAGAATCACCGTTGGGTCACTGCGATGGATGTCGCGATCAGACAGGCAGTGACGCTGGATGATCCGGTTTGGCGAGATCTACTAGTACGTATTGCAGATTGGAAGATTTCATCTGATGCCTATTCCAAGATAATAAAGAACACTGCTTACAAAGACCGGCTGAATCAGCAAGACAGAGACTTTATAAAAGCCTGCAGTGACTACTATCAAAAAGGCATATTTCCAGACGAGAAATTTGTTTCCATGTCCATGCCACCTTTAGTGAAAAGTGAAATAACCGTAAAAGCGACTCAAGTCATAAAGGATAAAGAAGCTCAAGAACGAATGATGGACATACGCTTTTATCAAGATCAAGTCAGCAAGAATTTCAACCAACTGGGCAACATACGATGAGACCGCGTATCTGGCCCTATGTAGCCACATTCCTGCTCGGAGCAGCTTTGTGGACCGGATATATTGTGAACGAGGACTACCATCATTGGCAGTCAACAGGACAGGAGACAGAAAATATGGGAAGCGGTATCCGAAACGGGGTATTGACGATTCTTGGAATCGCAGTGTTGGCCTACGCTGGAAGTTCGGCCTGGACTCATCGTTCATCGAATGCCGCGGAAGGAGCAAACGCGCAACAGCAGCTTTCGCCCCCGGTGGCCGAGGCGAACCATTCCGCCAACCACATGATGCTCGCGCAGACAGGGCAGAAGTTTGTACTGGAAGTACGTGGAATGGGGATCGTCGTTGATGACTACACGGACGAGGAAATCTGGCAAGGCATAGAGGATAAGGCTGACAATCACGCTACCTATCTATCCCAGAACCCGGAGGACTACACCAATAGTGCTGACCAACGGCTCTCGAATCTAAGTGCAGCAACGGGATTCTCGTTTAAAAGAGGCGCACGCCATGCAGTCGATCAGTGGCCACTGCCTGTGATTATTTGGTACCCGCCAAAGTCGAAACGCACCCATCGTCCATCTTCAAATCTCGCCAGTCTGCGCCAGCAAGCCAGTCTTGGCGTAACGCTACTCTTATGGCAGGAGGACGCCAACACCGATGACGGGGCAGCAATGATTGAAAAGCTATTTGCTTTCTTCGACACTCATCCCGACGTGCCGGCAGCACTCCTCTTCAGCCGAGACGGCTCAATGGCACGATCGTTGATAGAGACGCCTGGCCATGTGGACACACCCGAAGTAGGTCACGTTATTCCATCTATGCCAGACAGCGTAGCCGCATTCTTGGTCACCAGATCAGATCGCGTCGATAAACTCATCAGACCATTCGCCGTGCAACAGCGATCGAACATCAACAAGAACGACACGGAATACGACATCGTCAAGCTGTGGAATTTCTTCTGGAAAAAAAATGACGACCAAGGTCCCGATAGCTTCGACGCCCAGTTCATTAAAGAGGAAAAAGCAGCCGGAGTAGATACACCCTCTTCAGGAGCAATGTCCTCAACCTGGTGGCAAGCCCAGCTCCCTGAGCTCTGGAAAACCATCAGCAACCAAGGCCCGGGCGATTTCAAGCCAACACCGTATATCCCCGTGCGATGGACTGATTGGCAGCTAAAGCAATACGACAGCGCCCCCCTGCTCGGCTATCTCCATCGCCCAGTCGACGTAAAACTCACCGATGACAAAGGCCAACCGCTGAAAACCGCCCTGCAAGCAGCCGCCCTGAAATCCGGCTGGGAAGCGGCCATCGCCGGCTTGCCTGAAGCCACCGAACCCAAACGCGTCTTCTACGACACTACCGGCAACAAGCAATGGGTCATCCCGCTGAACCAGGCGCTGATGCAGATGGGTGCTTCGGCACCGCATCCAGACGAGGTCAAGGAAGGCTACGACATCGGCGCACGCATCGGCAACACCGGCACCAGCTCACCCATGGTACAGATCGGTCTCGGCCTGATCGCCAGCTATCACCAGGGCGGTGCCAGTGCGACGGTGAACCGCCGCCCGAACGGCATGGCCAGCATCATCATGGTCAGCCCGCCGGACGAAACGACCAAGGCTACGTGGGCCAAGAATCACGCGGGCAAGAGCCCGTTTGATTGATGATTACAAGACGCGTTGATGCCTGCATCAACGCGTGACGATAAGAGAGACATGATCTTGCAACTTCAAGTCATCAGCGGATATGGCAAATAGTTTTCGGAATAGTGCATTAGCTGCGCTTGGCGTTGCCGTCCTCGCTTACACCGGAAGTTGGCTCTGGCTGCATCGTTCATCGAATGCAGCCGATGGGAAAATACCTCAACAGCAGCTTGTAGCAGCGGCGCAGACACATCATTCCAGCACCCAAATCATGCTAGCGCAGACTGGGCAGAAGTTTGTGCTGGAAGTGCGTGGCATGGGTGTCGTTGTCGGCGAAAACACTGACGAAGAGATATGGCGAGCCATTGAAAAGAAGGTAGACAACCACCAGAGCTATCGATCTCAAAATCCAGAAGATTACACAAATAGTGCCGATGAACGCTTATCGATGTTTGGCACAGTAACGAGTGTCTCGTTTGGTCGAGGCGCGCGCCATGCAGTGGATCAGTGGCCTCTTCCCGTGATTATCTGGTACCCCCCAAAATCAAAGCAAACATCTCGCCCTGCCGGAGACCTCGCTGGTCTACGTCAGCAAGCAGGCCTAGGTGTAACGCTACTGTTATGGCAGGAGGATGCCAACACCTATGACGGTGCAGCCATGATTGAAAAGCTGTTCGCCTTCTTCGATACTCACCCCGACGTGCCGGCAGCGCTCATATTTAGTACGGATGGCTCAATGATGCGCTCCCTGATGCAAACACCGGGCAACGTAGATACCCCGAAAGTAGGCCATGTCATTCCCGCCATGCCAGACAGTGTCGCAGCCTTCCTTGTGACCCGGTCTGACAGGGTCGATAAATTGATCAGGCCATTCGCCGTGCAGCAGCGATCAAACATCAACAAGAACGACACCGAATACGACATCGTCAAACTGTGGAATTTCTTTTGGAAGAAAAATGATGACCGCAGCCCGGATAGTTTCAACACCCTCTACGACCAGCAGGAAAAAGCGGCAGGAGTAGGTACACCATCTCCGGGCGTCATGATGTCCTCAACCTGGTGGCAAGCCCAACTCCCTGAGCTTTGGAAAACCATCAGCAACCAAGGCCCGGGCGATTTCAAGCCAACACCGTATATCCCCGTGCGATGGACTGATTGGCAGCTGAAGCAATACGACAGCGCCCCCCTGCTCGGCTATCTCCATCGCCCAGTCGACGTAAAACTCACCGACGACAAAGGCCAACCGCTGAAAACCGCCCTGCAAGCAGCCGCCCTGAAAGCCGGCTGGGAAGCGGCCATCGGCGGACTGCCTGAAGCCACAGAACCCAAACGCGTCTTCTACGACACCACCGGCAACAAGCAATGGGTCATCCCGCTGAACCAGGCCCTGATGCAAATGGGTCCCTCCGCTCCGCATCCAGACGAGGTCAAGGAAGGCTACGACATCGGCGCACGCATCGGCAACACCGGTACCAGTTCACCCATGGTGCAGATCGGTCTCGGCCTGATCGCCAGCTATCACCAGGGCGGTGCCAGTGCGACGGTAAACCGCCGCCCGAACGGCATGGCCAGCATCATCATGGTCAGCCCGCCGGATGAAACCACCAAGGCTACGTGGGCCAAGACGCACGGTGGCCGGAGCCCCTTTGAATGACATCACCCCACAAGGACCACTGACATGCGCGGCATCATTCGTCTCGGCGATTCCACCAGCCACGGCGGCAAGGTCGTCACCGGACAAGACAAATCCATCGTCATGGGACGCGCCGTCGCCTGCGTCGGCGATCAATGCAGCTGCCCGATCTCCGGCCATCACGATTGCGTCATCGTGGAAGGCGATCCCAACGTGCTGATCGACGGCAAGGCCGTCGCCTTCGAGGGCCACAAGACCTCCTGCGGGGCCTCGCTGACCTCCAGCATGGAGTCGTCAGGACGAACCGCGTAAATCATTTCGCATCGGCCCACATCCCGCAGGCCAGACTGCATTGTCGGAGTCGCACATCTTGAGCGAGAATGAGCGCCGGCAAGCCTTCCTCGACGATCTGCAGCAGGCACGATAAAAAAGGGCAATGCCTGCGCATTGCCCTTCTGCTTTACTACTGTCTTGCTGTCCTGCTGTCCTGCCTTGCGTTTTTGCCATTTGCTTCACATCGGCAATCACATCAATCAGGCCATCAAGCCGCCATCGCCATCCCGCGCGACTTGCCGGAGCTCAGGTAGCTGGCGATGGAATCCTGCGTCACTTCGCCCACGTAGCTGCCATCGTTGGCAATGACCGGCATCCAGCTGGTGCTGTGCTTGTACATCTTGGAGAGCACCACGCGCAAGTTCTCGTCCGGATCGGCATTCATGGTGAAGGGACGCACCATGTCCTCGGCCACACCGGTGTTGCCGCGCACATCACGGCGGGTCAGATAACCTAGGGCGCGGTTGTCGGCATCGATGATGGTGAGATAGCGCGAATCCTGGTCATCCATCAGCGCCAGTGCCTGGTCGCACGATACGTCCGGGTGGGCGGTGGCCGGGGTGGTCGCGGCCTCGCCGGCACGCACCAGCAGCAGGCGCTTCAGGGTGTGATCCTGACCCACGAAGGCGCTCACGAAATCATCCTTGGGACGGGCCAGCAAAGTGTCCGGATTGTCGAACTGCACCAGCTTGCCAGCGCGGAACACGGCCACCTTGTCGCCCAGCTTGATGGCTTCGTCGATGTCGTGGCTGACCATGATGACGGTCTTGTTCAGCTGGCGCTGCATCTGGAAGAACTCATTCTGGATCGATTCGCGATTGATCGGATCGACCGCGCCAAACGGTTCATCCATCAGCAGCACCGGCGCATCGGCCGCCAGTGCGCGGATGACGCCGATACGCTGCTGCTGGCCACCAGACAGCTCACGCGGGTAGCGCTTGAGGAATTTCTTCGGGTCCAGTGCCACCATGGCCATCAGTTCGGTGGCACGCTCCTGGCAGCGCTTCTTGTCCCAGCCCAGGAGACGCGGGACGATGGTGATGTTTTCTTCGATGGTCATGTTGGGGAACAGACCGATCTGCTGGATCACGTAGCCGATGTGGCGGCGCAGTTCCACTTCATCGATGCCGGAGGTGTCCTGGCCGTTCAGCAGTACGCGGCCGGAGGTCGGGTTGATCAGGCGATTGATCATCTTGAGGGTGGTGGTCTTGCCACATCCCGAGGGCCCGAGGAAGACGCAGATCTCCCCTTCAGCCACCTTCAGGCTGACGGCGTCCACCGCCTTGACCTGCGTGCCATCCTTTTGAGTGTAGGTCTTGCTCAGTTGGTCCAGTTCGATCATTTTTGTACTCCTTTCGGTGTCAGGATTTTCTGCAGACGTTGCAGCAGGGTATCTGCAATGATGGCCAGCACGCTGATCATCACCGCGCCCACCACGAGTTTTTGCATGTTGCTCTGGCTGATCGCATGCAGGATCAGCACGCCCAGCCCACCAGCACCAATCACGGCCGCAATGGCCATGACGCCGATGTTCATCACGACGGCGGTACGCACGCCGCCCAAGATGACAGGCACGGCCAGCGGCAGGTCCACCATGCGCAGGCGCTGCCAGAAGGTCATGCCGATGCCGATGCCGGCTTCCTTGATGCCGGCTTCAATGTTCTCCAGCGCCAGATAAGTGTTGCGCATGATCGGCAGCAGCGAATACAGGAACACGGCGGTGATGGCGGGCAAGGGGCCGATGCCGGCACCAAATTGCGAGAACACCGGAATCATCAGGCCGAACAGTGCGATGGAAGGCAGCGTCAGCACGATGGTCGCCAGGCCCATCAAAGGACCGGCCAGCCAACGCACCCGCACCATCAGGATGCCCAGCGGTACGCCGATGGCAATGGCCAGGCTCACCGCAATGCCCACCAGTTCAAGGTGCTGCAGGGTCAGGTCGAGGATGTTGCGCCAGTCCGATTGCAGGTATTGGAAGATGTTCATGGTCCCCTCCTCAGATCAGGCCGGCTTGCTTCAGGAAATCGGCCGCCACCTTGGCCACCGGTTCCTGGTCGATGTCGACGCGCTTGTTCAGCTCGGTCATGGTGGCCGTGTCGATCTTGGCGGCCAGGGCGTTCAGTTGCTCGGCCAGCTTGGGGTTCTTGTCCAGGATCTCCTGGCGCACCACCGGGGTGGCCTTGTAGGCGGCAAAGTATCCCTTGTCATCCTCCAGCAGCTGCAGGTCGAAACCCTTGATGCGGCCATCCGAGGCGTAGGTCAGGCCGACGAACAATTGTTCGTTCTTCAGGGCCGTGTAGACCAGACCCGGGTCCATCTGCTTGACTTCGCTGCGATCCAGCTTGAAGCCATACAGCGCCTGCATCGGGCCCAGGCCGTCGGGACGGGAAGCGAATTCATAGTCCACGCCCAGCAGATGCTGCTTGTTGCCTTCCTTGTCGTCTTCGTTGATGCGGTTGGCGAGATCCTGCAGCGAGTGGATGTGGTACTTCTCGGCCACGTCACGCGGCATGGCGAAAGCGTAGGTGTTGTTCAGCTCCGACTGGTTGAGCCAGGTCAGGCCGCGCGGGGCGTCCAGTTCCTTGACCTTCTGGTAGATCTGGTCGGGATCGAGCTTGTCCTCGATGTGGTTGTAGACGATCAGGGCGGTACCGGTGTAATCCCAGACGATGTCGATCTGGCCGCTCTCCAGCGCCGAGCGCATCAGGGTGGTGCCGAGGCCGTTCTTCAGGTCGGTGTCGTAACCCTTGGCGCGCAGGTATTGCGCGGTCATGTCCGAGAGCAGCAGCTGCTCGGTGAAGTTCTTGCCGCCGATGACCAGGTTCTGGGCCTGAGCGCGGGCCGTGCCGAACATGGCCAGGCCAAGCGCCAGGGCGCACAGGGCATATTTTGCGATGGTCTTCTTTGTCATGCTTTCCTCTCTACCGCTGTGCCGGAAAGGGCTGGCGTGCGGTCGTTCTTGTGATGGGAATGAGCTGCCGGATCAGGTGCGCAGCCCGCGACGCGCCAGGTAGAAACCCGACAGCGAGGTCACCAGGGCATCCAGCACCAGCGCCAGCAAGGCGGTGGCGGCAGCGCCCAGCAGCAGCTGGCCGTGATTGTTCAGATAGATGCCGGGGAAGATCAGGCCGCCGAGACTCTCGCCGCCGATCAGCATCGACAGCGGTGCGGTACCAACATTGATCGCCAGCGAAGTACGTACGCCACCGACAATGATCGGCAGCGCATTGGGCAACTCCACGCGGAACAGGATCTGGTGCGGCTTCATGCCGATGCCGCGAGCGGCTTCCTTCATGGCGGCCGGCACGTTCTTCAACCCCTCGTAGGTGTTGCGCACGATGGGCAGCAACGAAGCCAGCCACAGGGCAAGGATGGTCGGGCCATTGCCGATGCCGAAGGCAGCCAATGCCAGCGCCAGCACGGCGATGGAGGGGATGGTGTTGCCGATGTTGAAGATCTGGATGAACTTCTCTGCACTGCGTTGCGCGCCCGGGCGGGATAGCGCGATACCGGCCGGAATGCCGGTGGCCAGGGCCAGCACCATCGAACTGAAGACCAGTTCCAGGTGCTTGCCGGTGTAGTAGACCAGGTCACCGCGATACTTCTGGATGACGTCCGGGCCGATCCACCAGACCAGGCCTGCAATAACCAGCGCAAAACCGAACGCGCCGGCGAAGACGTGACGAACACGTGTCATGTTACCCCCTGTTGGTATAGCCGACACGACATGACGCCGCGACGACGGGTTTCTGGGATCAAGTTGTATAGGGTTCGCTTGCCCGTTGGGCGTATCGTTTGGATGCGAACCGAAAGCTGCAAGGGCAGCGATGAAACCGAAGCGATGAAGCCAGCCTCGGCATAGTGCACACCGGACAGGGATGGGAACGGTTCACCGTGGAGAACGGGAGGGCGTTCGCGCTGCCAGCCGGAAATTCGGACAACCCGCACACTGCGGATCGGACACTGCTAAGAGTCGTTGTTGAACAAGTGATTTCGCGAGCAAGATGCCGCGAAAGAACGATAGTTTAAAGCAATCGCTTAATGCTGTCCAGCAATGTAGCAATGTGAATCGATAACTTACAGATCTGAAGCACTTTTAAAAGTTCCCAACGGCGGTCAATATGCCGCTAAAAGTGGTCATCCTGAAAACCGCTAGCGCGGCGCTATCCCTTACCCCATGCGGCTCCCGCCGAGCTTGACTAATGAGCAACATGGGGCAAAAAAAAATCGCCGGACCTCTCTGCGAGGCCGGCGAAAATTTTTTCAGAAGCGCGGCAGGAGGTCGCCGCGTCGGTGCTCCGCTGTCAGCGCATGGCGCCGAACACCTTGCCCAGAATGGCGCTGCCGGTCCCGACCGGATCCTTGCGGATGGCTTTTTCTTCCTCGCCGATCATCAGGAACAAGCCATCCAGCGCACGCTGGGTGACATAGCCTTCCACGGTGCTCTGCTCGGCGCTCACCAGCCCGGATTTGGCGACCTGGCCCATGACGGCGTTGTAGCGGCCGGACAGGCCGTTCTTGTCGGTGATCTGCTTGACGATGGGCAGGAACTTCACGGCCAGTTCGCCCGAGGTTTTCTGGCGGAAGAAATCGGTCACGGAGGTATCGCCACCAGCCAGGATGTTCTTGGCATCGCTCACCGACATCGACTTGACGGCATTGACCAGCAGCGGCTTGGCCATCGGCACGGCGGCCTCGGCGGCGTGGTTCATGTCGGCCACCAGGCCATCGACCTGGCCGCCCATGCCGGTCATGCGCAGCAGCGGCATGGCCTGCTCCAGCGCACCGGGCAGCTGGATCTTGACCTTGTCATTGCCGAGGAAGCCGTTGGGCCGGCCCAGGTTGGCCACGGCGGTATTGGCGCCCTTCTCCAGCGCGGCTTTCAGGCCGGCGGTGGCGTCCTGGTTGCTCAGGTCGGACAGCGAAAAGGCCAGGGCACCGCAGCTGGCCAGCAAGAGACTCGCCGCCAGCGTGCGGCGCAGTGCGGAAACGGGGAAACGGGAAAAGGACATGCGCGACTCCAGAGTTCAGGATGCCGGGATGATAGCAGCCCGGCATGACGGCACCAGCTCACTTGCCGCGCGAGAGCTCCAGTCCGGCATTGTGCGGCAGCTTGCCGCTGATCGGCACCGAGGCCACCGAGAACAGGCCGATGACCAGGAAGGCCGGCCAGAAATCGGCCTCGACGATGCTCGCATGCCCCTGCAGATGATTCGACAATTGCAGCACGATGCCCGCCACCGTCACGCCCAGGCCCAGCGACAGCTGCTGGATCACGCTGGCCAGGCTGGTGACGCGGCCGGCGTCGCGGCTGTCGATGTCGGCATAGGCGATCGAATTGAGGCAGGTGAACTGCAGCGCCGGGAACACCCCGCCCATCAGCACGATGGTGACAATGAGCAGATAAGGCGTATGCATGCTGAAGATGCCGTAAGCCGCCAGCGCGATGCCGGCGAACACGGCATTGACCATCAGCACGGTGCGGAAGCCATAGCGGCGCAGCACCCGGCTGGCCAGCAGACGGATGAAGAGCGAACCGAAGGCCGAGGCACAGGTGATGCTGCCGGCCTGGAAGGCGGTCATGCCCAGCCCTTCCTGCAAGGCCAGCGGCAGCAGGAACGGCACCGCCCCCAAACCGATGCGGAACAGCGAGCCGCCCACCACGCTGGCATGCAGCGTGGGGATGCGCAGCAGGCGGAAGTCCAGCAGCGGATACGGGATCTGGGTGGAATGACGGTAATACATCACCAGCGCAATGGCGCCGATGGAGCACATGGCCACCGGCGTAGCGCCGTCGACCAGCTGGCTGCCGAACAGCGACAGGCCCAGCATGATCATGGCCGCGCCCACCGAGGTGAGTACAAAACCTTTCACATCCAGCGGGGCCGGATTGTCTTCCTTGAAGTTCTGGATGAAGCGCTTGGCCAGATACAGGCCCAGGAAACAGAACGGGATATTGATCAGGAACACCCAGCGCCAGTGGAAGTAGGTCGTGAGAAAGCCGCCCAGCAGCGGCCCGACCACCGGTCCCAGGAGCGCCGGCAAGGTGAGATAGCTGACCGCCTTGACCAGTTCGGACTTGTCGACCGAACGCGCGATGATGACCCGCCCCACCGGCACCATCATGGCCCCGCCGATGCCCTGCAGGAAGCGCGCCGCCACGAAGGTCACCAGCGAGCCGGAGACGGCGCACAGGATGGAGCCGGTCATGAAGACGATCATGGCCCAGCTGAACACCTTGCGCGCGCCCAGCTTGTCGGCCATCCAGCCGGAGATCGGGATGAACACGCCCAGCGCCGCGACATAGGCGGTCATGGCCAGTTTCAGGGTGATCGGGTCTTGATGGAGATCGCGCGCGAGCGCGGGGAGCGAGGTGGCCAGCACGGTGGCGTCCATGTTTTCCATGAACAGCGCACAGCCGACAATGAGCGGAATGAGCAGCGAGGGTCGCACGGTAGGCAACGGGGCAACAGAGCGGGTGACAGTGGCGGAATTCCAGGGAGGCTCTTCGTTGCACGGCCTCCTGAAGGGTCATAGTTTAACCCAGCTGGCCTTTTCTTGCGGGCAAGCCGTCGGATCGCCGCAACGATGTGAAGACTTTGGCAGACAGTCGGCCGCCATCGGACACACCGCTTCACTCTGCGCAAAGGGCACTTTCAGGATGAGCCCATGTCACAATGCAGCACGGCGCATCGTGCGAAACAATCTTCATATCACGCTATAACCTGCCCCACCCTCATTTGGAGCCTGGATGAACAACAACATCAACAACACCCACAGCAAAACCCTGGGCTATCTGCTCTGGATCTTCGGATTTCTCGGCGCGCACCGCTTCTACTACGGCAAACCCGTCACCGGCACGATCTGGTTCTTCACGCTGGGCCTGTTTGGCATTGGCTGGATCGTCGACCTGTTCCTGATCCCCTCGATGGATCGCGAAGCCGACCGCCGTTTCGTGGCCGGCGAGATCAACTATTCGGTGGCCTGGCTGCTGCTGACTTTCTTGGGCATCTTCGGCGCGCACCGCCTGTACATCGGCAAGTGGATCAGCGGCATCGTCTATTTCTTCACCGGCGGCTTCTTCCTGCTGGGCGTGCTGTACGACTTCTGGACGCTCAACGCCCAGATCTCCGAACGCAACCACGGCGCACGCGCCTGAACCCTGCCGGCGGCCCTTCCCGGCCGCCCTACTTCTTTTTCAATGCCTTCATGCGCTTGGCGGCCAGCTCCACGGTGTGGAGCTGCTCCTTGCGCTTCATCGATTTCCAGTCCTTGATTTCATCCCGGGTGCGGCCGCAGCCGGTACAGACTTCGTGCTTGAGCTTGCACAGCGAGACACAGGGGCTCTTGACGTCTTTTGCCACTTGCGGATTCCACTTCATTCATATTCAGACAGTCCTGACTGTACTGCAATGCCGGAAAGCCTGCTGACGCCCTGCCCCATGAAAAAGGCCCGCATCCTTGCGAATGCGGGCCAGCCCACGACTACCTCTGCTACGTTTTGCTACAGGTTGCTACGTTTGCTACGGGTACTGCAGCCGCCTGCTTTCCCCGAGTACCAGTCTTTCAAGCAAGCGACTGGACGGGAGTATCCCGGTTTACGGCGTTCATGGGCATAGGAAAAGTCTGAAAAAACGAGATCAAGTTGTGCCGGACTGCTATTCCGTTTTGCCGGACTGACTTGTCTTATCGGATTTGTCCGATTTGTCCGTTTTATCTGCCTTGTCCGATTTTTCTCCCTTGTCCTGCTTGAAGCGGGTCACCAGCAACTGGTTGATGCGATTGCCTTCGATATCCACCACCTCGAACTTGAAATCGGAGAAGAGCACGAAATCGGTCTTCTTCGGAATCTTGCGCAGCATGTACATGATGAAGCCCGACAAGGTCTCATAGCCGACCGGGTTGGGATACTCGTCGATGTCCAGTTCGTTCATGACATCGTTCAAGGGCGTCAGGCCATCCATGAGCCAGGAGTTCTCGTCACGGCGCACGATCTGCTGCTCTTCCTCGGTGATGGCCAGCAGATTGCCCATGAGCACGCCCGTCACGTCAGTGATGCTGATGATGCCGACCACCAGTGCATATTCGTTCACCACGATGGCCAGGTCTTCATCCATGGCCTTCATGCGTTCCAGCACTTCCCACAGGTTCAGGGAGTCCGGGATGGACAGCGGCGTATGCACCAGACCCTTGTCGGCCAGGGAGAACTGTTCACCCTTGAGCAAGCGCTTGAGCACATCCTTGCTGTCGATGTAGCCCAGCACCGCATCGATATGCCCATCGCAGACCAGGAAGCGCGAATGCGGGTGATCGATGATCTTCTGGCGGATCATGTCTTCGCTGTCGGTCAGCAGGAAGTAGACGATGCTGTCGCGCGGCGTCATGGCCGAGGGAACGTAGCGGCTTTCCAGCTCGAACACGTTCTCGATCAGGTGATGCTCTTGCGTCAGCAGCACACCAGCCTGCGCGCCCGCATCGACCATGGCGTGAATCTCGCTGGGCGTGATGACGTCCTGGCGCACCTGCGGCAAACCGAACAGCGTGAAGATCCACTTCGACAGACTGTTGAAGAACCATACCAGCGGCCTGAAGAGCGTTTCCAGCAGCAGCATGGGCTGCACCAGCGCCACCGCGGCGCGCTCGGGTGCGGCCATGGCCAGGCGCTTGGGCATGAGGTCGGCAAAGAGGATGAAGAAAGCCGTCACCACCAGGAAGGACATCGCAAAGCTGATGTTCTCCAGCAGCGGGCCGACGTAGAAGGTGCTGACGATCTCGCGCATGTGCGGCGTGAGCGCCGGCTCGCCGACCACACCGCCGAGGATGGCCACGGCGTTCAGGCCGATCTGCACCACCGTGAAGAAATTGCCCGGCTGGGCTTGCAGCGAGAGGACCCGGTCGGCGTTGTGCACGCCCTCCTTGGACATCATCTCAAGACGGATCTTGCGCGAGGCGGCAATGGAGATCTCGGCGCAGGAAAGAAAGGCGCTGACCACGACCAGGAGCAGGATCAGCAGCAGACTGGTGAATATGCTCATGTTGTTCATGTTGTTCTTATCTCATTGATTTGACGTGACATTCTCTCGCGCAACGGGGAGAAAAAGCAAATTCACGCCAATCAACGGCCAAGTGAAGCCTCCTGCCGGCCGCGCAGCAGGGGCCTCCAACACAAACTTCGCTCACTGCTTCAATACACGTCGCGCCGGTAACGCCCCTGTTCCGCCAGCGCCTGCAGGGCGTCCTCACCCAGAATCTCCTGCAGGGCCAGTGCCACGCCCCCTGCCATGCCCTGCAGGCTGCCGCAGACGTAGAGGCTGGCACCCTCCTCCACCCATTGCCGCAGGACATCGGCGGCTGCGCGCAGCTTGTGCTGGACATAGATACGATCGGGCTGGTCACGCGAGAAGGCCAGGTCCAGCCGTTGCAGCCAGCCCTGGGTCTGCCACTCCTGCAGCTCCTGCTGATGGAAGAAATCGTGCTGACGCGAGCGCTCGCCGAACAACAGCCAGTTGCGCCGCTGCCCCGCCGCCACGCGCGCGCGCAGATGCGCCCGCAGGCCGGCCAGCCCGGTGCCGTTGCCGATCAGGATCAGCGGGCGATCATCGCCGGGGCCATGGAAACTGCGGTTGCTGCGTACGCGCAGGGCGATCTCCTGCCCCGGCTGCGCATGCAGCCCCAGCCAGCCGGAACCCAGACCGGCGCGGCCATCGGGCAGGCGCATCAGGCGCACCATCAGTTCGAGAGCGCCATCGGCGGGCAGTGAAGCAATCGAATAAGCGCGATGCGGCAGCGCTGGCAAAGCGGCCAGCAATTCCTCATCGGGCAAGCTGCGCAATGCGGCGAGCTGGTCGGCCTCATGCGGCAGCAGGCGTGTAGCCAGCGCTGCGCGCAGGGAATCGTCCTGGCGGCCAATCGCTTGCAGGAAGGCATCAACAGCCGCCCCGCTGTTGTGCGGGCCGATCTCGGCGATATCCCCGGCCTGCCATGGCGGGGATGGCAGATCCAGCGGCGTGAGGCTCAGGTGAAACACCGGCTCCCCCGCGCTGCCCGGATTGAGCACGTGCCGCCCAGCCAGACGCCAGCGGCCATAAGCCGGTGCGCTCCAGTCGGCTTCATCGCTATGGCCACTCAGGACACCCAGTTGATGCTGCCAATGCCGCAGCGCGCCCTCATCCCCGTTATCCACCTCGATGGCATCGAACAGCGGCTGCGCATGGCGGCGGCACAGCCAGGCGTGCAGCGCGTGGCCGAAGGCGCAGTATTGCTGATAGCTGCGGTCGCCCAGGGCCAGCACGCCGAAACGCAGGTCCGGCAATGCGGCACTGTCGCTGCGGCCCAGTTGGCGGGCCAGTGCGGATGCGTCATCGGGGGCATCGCCTTCACCGGTGGTGCTGGCCACGAACAGGGCCAGGCGCGTGGCCAGCAAGTCGGCATCGGTCAACTGTCCGGCAGGAAGCACGCGCACCACCAGGCCACCTGAGCGCAAACTTTGCGCGGTCTGCCAGGCCAGTTGCTCGGCTGTACCGGTCTGGCTGGCAAAGACGACCAGTACGGTTTGCGGGCCAGTGGCCTGTACAGTTCCCCACTGGGCCAGCTGCAACTGCTGCGCGCGACGATGCCGGAGGAAGGTCATCACGCAGAACACCAGGTAAGTCAGCGCCACCAGCGCGGCCATCAGGTATCGGGTCTGCATGGCGTCGCTCACTGCAACATGGCGGCCAGGGCCGGGGTGAGGCTCTCACGGAAGCCATCGGCTTCGCGGCTGATGAAGAGCGCGGCAATCCCGCGTTCGCGGGCGAAGGACAGTCCGGCTTCCTCGCCCAGTACAGTCAACACGGTCGCCAGGGCATCGGCCACCATGCATTGCCGGTGCAGTACCGTGACAGACGCCAGTGCACTGCGCACAGGTGTACCGGTACGGGGATCGATGGTGTGGGCGTAGCGCAGGCCGTCGTGATCGACATAGCGGCGATAGTCGCCCGAGGTGGCGATGGCCAGGCCGTGCAAGGCCACCACCATGCCGGGACTGTCATCCGCAGGGGGGCGTTCCAGCGCCACCCACCAGGGCTGGCCATCGGCCTTGACGCCCTCCCCGACCAGTTCGCCGCCGACCTCGGCCAGCCAGCTCACGCAGCCGCAATCGCGCAGTGCCTGCGCGACCAGGTCCACCGCATATCCCTTGGCGATCCCGGAAAAATCCAGATGCACGCCGCCCGCCTGCTGTACCTTGCGCTGCGCACGGTCGAACACGAGACGCTGCCAGCCGCAACGCTGGCGGGTCGATTCAAGCAAAGTCGGGTCTGGCAGGCGCAATGCGTCGCGCTGCACGCTGCCCGCGCCGAATCCCCACAAGTCCACCAGCGGACCGACCGTGGGATCGAAGGCCCCGGCGCTGTCCACGGCCATGGTGAGCGCGGCATCGAGCACGGTGAAGAAGTCCTCCGGCAAGGCATGCCAGCTACCCGCAGGGGCGCGGTTGAAACGGCTGATGAGGGAATCGGCTTGCCAGGTGCTCATCTCGTCGATAACCCGCTGCAGCCGGGCCGCGATGGCCGTTGCGATCGTCTCCTGCGTGACGCTGCGCGAGGCCAGCGCCTGCACGCTCCAGGTGGTGCCCATGGTCTGCCCGGACAGGCGCTGGAGCGCCACATCAGGCGGCAGGAGGGACGGGGCTTGCAGGTCGACGGGGATCAGGACGCGGTGGGACATCGTCATCTTCAGCAATGAAAACGGCACCTGCAATGCAGGTGCCATCGGGGTCAATCAAATGCCATCAAAGGCGATCAAGCGATCACGCGATCAGGGCAGCACTTCGATGGTGGCGATGTAGGTGGCACGACGTTGCGTGGCCTGCGGCAGCGAGGTCTTCTGGTCGGAGACGCTGGCTTCCATCCAGTACATGCCCGGGCCGGTCCACTTCACGCTGAACTTGCCGTCGGCATCGGTCTTGAGCTTGCTGTCCAGCAGCTTGTCGCGATAGCGGATGCCGCCGGGTACCAGTTCCACTTCCACATCCGACGCCGGCTTGCCATCGAGCAGCAGCTGGAAAGTCGCGGTGTCGCCCGCCACCAGGTCGGTGGGATGGGTCACCGGTTGCAGCTCCAGGCCCACGCCGGTCGGGGCCAGCGCGCCCTTGCTCGGCTTGCCGGCGGTGACGAAGGTTTCCACGCGGCTGTTCATCTGGGTCACCTTCAGATCGGTGGCATTGGCCGGGATTTCCTTGGCCAGGGTCTCGGCGGTGCCGCGCCAGCGCTTCTGCTGTCCATCCACCTTGTAGCTGGCGAAGACGCCATTGTTGACCACGGCAATCTTGTAGGTGCCGGGCTGGCTCAGCTGCACGTCGAAGGTGCTGCGGTACTTGCCGGTGGCGGCGTTGACGGCTTGCACCGGCTTGCCTTCGGGGCCGGTCACGACCAGGCCGTCCAGGCGCAGCGGGAAGTGTTCGAAGTAGAACAGGTCATTGGAAACGGCGGCGTCCACCGTGACCCAGGCTTCATTGCCCGACAGGACGGTGGCCGAGGGCAGCAGCCACTGGCGGTGTGCCTGGGCCGACAGCGGCAGGCTGATGGCCAGGGCCAGGGCGGCGATCTTCATGGAGCGGCCGGCGAAATGCTTGAGGGAAAACGACATGGCAGGTTCCTTGTTCTGGTTGATCTTGTTGGGGAGTCAGAGATGGCAAGCCATCAGGGCTTCAGTTCCAGGGCCACGGCACCCAGCTCGCTGCTGCCTTGGGCCTTGGCGCTCTGGGCGGCCTTGGGCGGCCACTGGAACGGCACCTTGACCAGCTCGCGGCCGCCGACTTCACGCGCGGCTTCCACCATCAGCACATAGTCGCCGGGAGCGAGATTGGCGATCGGTCCCTTGCCGGAGCCGAAATTGAGTTTCTGTTCACCCGGTGCACGGGTCGCACCGCTGACGCCATCGATGGGCATCTGCTGCTCACGCCCGCTGCGACGCCACCATTGGCGCATGTCCTTCAACCACTTCTCGCCTTCCTTGTCCTTTTTCTTCACGTCGTACCAAACCGCCAGGTTGGCGGCCACGCTCTGGTCGGCGCGTTCGATCCAGGCGGCAAGATAGGGCCGGTGATATTCGGCCACGTTCAGGGTCGGGATTTCAATCTTGACGTTCATCTCCGCTGCGCCGGCCGGGGCGGCAGCGGCAAACAGCGCCGCCATGGCCAGGGCCAGGGCGGTCGGTTTCAACAGGGCGGACTTGCTACGCTTCATGGGACCTCGCTAAGAAAACAGGATGACTGGCTGCAAGCCGCAAGGGCCTGTCTGGCTAAGGGAAACGACGAATTCAGTGAATGAAGACCAGCGCCAGCAGCAAGGGCGCTACCAGCCCCAGCGCCACCAGCGGCCAGGTAGCCGGGCGCTTGCCGGCATGCATCTGCAGCAGGAACAGGCCGGTGATGCAGAACACCAGGCAAGCCACCGCAAACACATCGATGAACCAGCTCCAGGCCGCGCCCGTATTGCGGCCCTTGTGCAGGTCATTGAAATAGGAAATCCAGCCACGGTCGGTCTTCTCATACTCGACCTGGCCGTCCTCCAGCGCCACGCGCAGCCAGGCATCCCCGCCCGGCCGCGGCAGCGCCACGTAGACTTCATCGGCCGACCATTCGGCGCTCTGCTGGTCCACCGTCACCGCCAGTTCTCGGCCGACCCAGTCGCGCACGGCGGGCGGCAGCGCGGCCTTGCTGCTGCCTTTGGCATCGGCCGCTTCGGCCTGTTGGCGCAGCGGGGCCAGCAGGGATTCGGGCACCGTGGCCTTGCGATGGGTGACCTGCGGCTTGGCCTCGATCTGCGCCGCGTGATTGAGCGTGAGACCGGTGGCGGCGAACACCAGCATGGCCACCAGACAGATGCCGGAACTGATCCAGTGCCATTGATGCAGATGCTTGAGCCAGAAGGCACGGCGTTTCTGGTCGGCAACGGCAGGCAGGGAATGGGCGGCAGCGGGCTTCATGAGACGGCAGCAGAATCGGGAAGAAGGAGCAGGACGAGGACCCTCGGATCTCGCACCAAATAATAATAATTCTCAATTATATCTGGACTCATCCATGCCTCGCTAGCCGGCCGGCGGACTTTTACTTTGCGATACATGAGGATACAAATCCCATCAGGGAGCCAGCCCCGCCGCGATACGCAGCGCCGGTGCCAGCGAGGCCGGCAGCATGGGACCATGGGCCAGTCCCGGAAAACTTTGCCACTGCACCGCCAGGCCGTGCCGGTCGCGCAGACGGCCGGCCAGTTCCGGCAAGGCCTGCGGCGGGATGGCTGCGCGCGCGGCCAGCATGGCGCGGGTACGTGCATCGTCCGCCTCTGCGGGCATGCGCTCGCGCCGTTCTGCCTCCCCCGCCATCAGCCACAGCCGGGCGCCGGGCGCTCCCGGAAAACCCTGCTCTTCCTGCAGGATCACCCCGCCCTGCCACCACAGCGAGGGACTGGCCGCGATATAGCGGCTGAACAGGCCGGGCCGGGTGAACAAGGTGTGCAGCACGCACAGGCCGCCATAGGAGTGGCCCCACAGGCTCAGTTGCGTGGCGTCCAGTGCCACCTGCTGGCGCACCTGGGGCAGGATGCGATCCTGCAGCAGATCCAGGAATACCGTCGCGCCACCGCCCCGTCGTCCGCGCGAGGTTTCCTCATCGACCTGACCGGCAGGGATGGGCGGCGTGTAGTCATACGCGCGGGCAGCCACGTCGAAGCGCAGCGCCGTGTCGTAGCCCACGGCCACGATGACCGGTGGCGAGCCCTCCTGCAAGGCCTGCAACTGCGGCTCGTCGATGGCCGCCAGCGCCGCATTGCCATCGAGCAGCACGATGGCCGGATAGCCCTGCCGCGGTGGCGGACGCAGCGGCACGCCCAAGGTGATGCGGTAGCTGCGCTGACCATCCACGGAACCCAGCGTGAAGCGACTGAAGCGATACCAGGCCGAGCCCGTGTCAGCGATGGTGGGGCCCAGCGGACGCGACAGATCCGGCTGGGCCGTCGCCCGGATGGGCAGGCAGGCGAGCATCGCCGCCCCCAGGATACGCCGGCGGCCCGGCAGCAGCGGCGCCATCAGAAGCGCTGGGTCAGGCTGACCCACAGGCGGCGGCCGTCGCCGACGGTGTTGAAGCTCTGCTCGTCCAGGCGCTTGTCGGTGAGGTTGTAGATGGCCGCGCTCACCGAGGTGCGCTGGTTGATCGCATGCGTCACGCCCAGATCGGCCAGCGTATAGGCTTGGTACTCCTTCACGCCCGAGGACGAGATGGTGGTCCCGGCCGTGCCCACGCGCGCGGCGGCGTTGACTTCCTTGCCGTGGTAGTTCAGCGCGGTCCACACCGTCCAGGCGTCGGCCGGGGTCCAGTCTGCGCGCAGGTTGAACATGTGGCGCGGCGTGCGGGCCAGCGCATAGCCATCGTAGCTGCCGCCCTTCTGGCGCGAATCGGTGAAGGTGTAATTTGTCTTGAAAGCCAGGCTGCGCGTGGCCTGCCAGCGACCGCTCAGCTCCAGGCCCTTGATGGTGGCGCGATCCACGTTGTAGCTGTACCAGAGACGGTAATTGTTGTTGGCCGACCAGCGGGCGATGGAGCCATCGGCGTTGTAGACCAGGGCATTGCTGACCTTGTCCTTGAAGTCGGTGTAGAACAGCGTGGCACCGCCGGAGAGGCCGGCATGGTTGTCCCACAGGGCGCCCAGCTCCCAGCTGGTGCTGGTTTCCGGTTTGAGGTTGGGGTCGCCGATGATGACGCCGCAGGTGCCGGTGGGACCGACGGTGCAGCCGGCACCGCCGGTCGTGTAGGCGTAGCCCGGCGCGATGGTACGAATGTCCGGTGCCTTGAAGCCGCGCGAGACCCCGCCCTTGATGGTGAGCTGCTCGCTGCCATGCCACACCGCGTAGAGGCGCGGGCTCCAGTGGTTGCCGTAGACCTGGTGGTTGTCCAGGCGCAAGCCGCCGGTCAGGGCCAGGCGCTCGGTGAGTTTCCACTCATCCTCCACGAACAGCGCCTTCTGGGCAATGCGGAATTCCTGCACGCGGGTACTGCTCACGCCGGGATTGACGTCGGTGAGCGTGGCCTCGTTCCACTGCCCGCCCAGCACCATCCAGTGCGCGCCCAGCGGCACGGACAGCTTGCCGTCCAGCACCAGATTCTCGATCTTTGGCGCGCGCGTGGCCTGGGTGTAGCGATCGCTGCCGACGGGACTCTCGGTATAAGTTTTGCGTTGCGCCTTCTCGTAGGCGATCGAGACATCCGAGGTGGCCCAGCCGTAGCGGCCCGTATGCGACAGTGCCATGTGGTCGCGCGGGTTTTCGGTATAGCTGTCGGCGGTGGTACGGGTCGCGGCCAGCGTGTGATCGCTGGAGGCGTCGCGGCGCACCTGGGATGTGCCGATCTCGGCCAGGATGTCGTGATTCTTGTTGGGCGTGAGTGCCAGGCGCGCGGTGAAATCGGTATCGAGCGCCTTGGTATTGCCGTTGAGAATGCGGTCTTCCTGGCGCTTGTAGACCTTGCCCCACAGTTGCAGACCCAGGACATCACTGGCGATCGGGCCATTGACGTAGAACTGGCCCTGGTAGGCGTCGCCCGAGTCGCCATGCTGCTGCAGCGTGGTGTCTACGCTCAGCGAGCCGCCCCATTGCCGCGCCACTTTCTTGGTGATGATGTTGATGACGCCGCCCATAGCATCGGAGCCATACAGTGAAGACATCGGTCCGCGTACTACCTCGATGCGCTCGATGGCCTCCAGCGGCGGAATGTAGGACTGCTCGAAGCCGGAATTGCCATTGGTCCGCGCATCGCGCGTGCTCTGGCGCTTGCCGTCCACCAGGATAAGCGTGTAGGCACCGGGCAGGCCACGAATGAAGATGTCCTTCTCGCTGGCCGTACCGGTGATGGTGACGCCCTCGACATCACGCAGGGCATCGGTGAGATCGCGGAAAGGACGCTTCTTCAATTCCTCCTGGCCGATGACGGTGATGCTGGCCGGTGCGTCCACCACCTCCTGTTCGAAGCCGGTGGCGGTGACCACCACTTCCTTCAGGCCAGCCCCGGCATCCTGCGCCACGGCCAGGCCGCAACCGGAGACGTACAAGGCCAGCGCCGCCGCTACCGCCTGCGCCATGCGCGAAACGGACAGCGCGCCAGGCGCAGGAAGGTGATGGTGCGGATGATGCATGATGAATTCCCCTGTGGTGATGACGAGCCAGGGTCCGGGCGCAAGTCCGCCCCTGCAGGCGGCAACGGCAGCCCGCATCGACGCGGATGCATGGGAAGGCGAACGGGACCGGCACGGCCCGGACAATGGCGATTGATTTGCGAATGAGAATTATATTCATTTAAAATTGGCAAAAGTTTGTCAAATTGTGGCAAGCCGCACGGTGCGCGCGACCCATCCGGGCGCATTGCGCGCACCGCCGTCATCGAGGGGAAGGAACAAGAACATGCACGCGCAACGTCACGTCCTGGTGGTGGACGATCATGCGGACATCAGCGAGCCGCTGGCCGCCTACCTGCGCCGGCAGGACATGCAGGTCAGCCTGGCCGCCAATGCGGCGCAGGCACGGGCGTTGCTGCAGGCGCAGGCATTCGACCTGGTGGTGCTGGATGTGATGATGCCGGGCGAGGACGGTCTTTCGCTGTGCCAGAGCATCAGCCAACAGCATGGCACGCCGGTGATCCTGCTCACTGCGCTGGCGGCCAGCAGCGACCGCATCCGTGGCCTGGAGACCGGTGCCGACGATTACGTGGTGAAACCCTTCGATCCCCATGAGTTGCTGGCCCGCATCCGCAGCGTATTGCGCCGGGTGGCACGACAGTTACCGGTCCCGGCCAAAGCGGCCAGTACCGGCACGGTGCAGCGCTATGTCTTCGACACCTGGACACTTGATGTGCAACGGCGCGAACTGCGCGACCGCGACGGCACCCTCGTGACCCTCTCCAGCGTGGAATATCGCCTGCTGCGGGCGCTGGTGGAGCATCCCAACACGGTCCTGTCGCGCGACCGCCTGCTGGACCTGACCGCCGGCAGCGACGCGCTGGCCTTTGACCGCAGCATCGACAGCCAGGTCAGCCGTCTGCGCAAGAAACTCGAACCCGATCCGCGCAAGCCCGGTCTGCTCAAGACGGTCTGGGGCAACGGCTACCTGCTGGCCGCGCACGTGAGTGCCGACCCGGCCACGCCATGAGGGCCTGGCCGCGCAGCATGACCGCACAATTGCTGGCCTTGCTGCTGCTGGGTCTGGTGGCGGCACACCTGATCGGACTGCTGCTGGTGCAACCGAATGGCACGCGCATCCACGTCATCTCGCGCGACCAGATGGCCGAGCACGCCGCGGTGGCCTGGCGCCTGGCGCAGCTGCCGGCGGCGCAAGCGCAGCAGGCACTGGCACGTGCCAGCGACGGCGACACGCGCTACCGGCTCGATCCGGATCCGCAGATCGATGCCGCCCATGAGGAGGGCGGCGACCAGGATCTGCTGCGCCAGCGACTGCAGGCGCGACTGGGCCTGCCGCCCGAGGCGCTGCGCATCAGCCTGCGCGAAGCCGACGATGGCCCTGCCCTGCTGCGCATCGCGCTGCGTACGCCAGCGGGCCTGTGGGTCAACACGCAACAGCAGCCCTTGATCACGCAGGGCTGGGTCCGGCCACTGCGGTTTTCAGTCCCCGTGAGCACCCTGCCGGTGTTGCTGATCGTGGCCTTGTTCCTGCGCCGCATCCTGCGTCCGGTCAAGGCGCTGGCCCAGGCGGCAGAACGGGTGAGCCGCGGCGAGGAAGTGGCGCCACTGCCGCTGACCGGCCCGCAGGAAGCGCGCGAGGTCAGCGCTGCCTTCAACCTGATGCAGCAACGCCTGCGCCGCTTCGTCGAGGACCGCACCCGCATGCTGGCGGCCATCAGCCATGACCTGCGCACCCCGATCACCTCACTGCGCCTGCGTGCGGAACTGGTCGATGACGCGGCCCTGCGCACGGCGATGATCCGTACTTTGGACGAGATGCGGGTGATGGTGGAAGAGACCGTGCGCTTCGCACGCGATGATGCGCATGCCGAAGCCACGCAGGAAATCGACCTGGCGGCGTTGCTGCAGGAACTTGCTCAGGAGCACGCCAGCCAAGGCCGCGATGTACAGATCAGCGTGCAGAAAAATGTGCAGCAGAAAGTGCAGAACAAGGTAGCGCATGACGCCCTGGCGCAGCAGGACGCTCCCCTGCGCTATCGCTGCCGGCCCGTCCATCTCAAGCGCGCGCTGTCGAACCTGGTGGACAACGCCGTGCGCCACGGCCAGCGGGCGAGATTGTCATTGATCGTGGAGCACGATGGCAGCCTGTCCATCCTCGTCGACGATGACGGCCCCGGCATTGCGGAGGAACACTTGCAGGAAGTCTTCAAACCCTTCGTGCGCCTCGACCCGGCGCGCTCCGGCGGCAACTTCGGCCTGGGCCTGGCGATCGCCCGTTCCTGCATCGAGGCCCATGGTGGCCGGCTGGAACTGCGCAACCGCCGCCAGCCGGGCGACCAGGGCCTGCAAGCCTGCATCAGCCTGCCGGCCTGAACCGGAGCAATGCGCAGGCCTCAACGCAGCAGTTCGTAAGGCCCGCCCTTCTCCAACGCACGCTGATAGGCCGGGCGCGCATGGATGGCTTCGAGGAACTTGAGCAGATTGGGATGGCGGCCATCGAGCCCGCCACGTGCCCGCATGCCCTCCACCGGGAAGCTGATCTGGATATCGGCCCCGGTGATGCTCTTGCCGGCGAACCAGCCATCCTTGCCCAGTTCGGCTTCCATGTAGCGCATCTGCCGCTCGATCTGCGGTGCCACCAGACGGCTGCGCATGCCCTCGGACAGCATCCGCGCAATCGGACGGATCAGCAACGGCACGGCCTTGGGCATCTTGCTGAAGATCAGCCCCAGCAGCAGCCAGGGCATGGCCGAGCCCTCGGCAAAGTGCAGCCAGTAGCGATAGCGCAGGCGCTCGGGCGTGCCGGGTGCGGGCAACAGGCCGCTGTCGGCACCGTAACGCTCCAGCAGGTATTCGACGATGTTGCCCGATTCGGCCACCGTGAGTTCGCCATCGGTGATGACCGGCGACTTGCCCAGCGGATGCACCTTCAGCAGCTCGGGCGGGGCCAGCATGGTCTTGGGGTCGCGCTGGTAAAACTTGATCTCGTAGTCCAGGCCCAGCTCTTCCAGCAGCCACAGCACGCGCTGCGAGCGGGAGTTGTTCAGGTGATGCACGGTGATCATGGCGCGGTCCTTGTAAAATGCGAAGCGACAACTCTAACACCATCAAGAAACCCGCCCCATGGCCGTCACGCCTCTTTACAAACAATTTGCCGACCAGCTCGCGGCCTCCATCCGCGACGGCGTGCTGCGCCCGGGCGAGCGCATCGCCTCGGTGCGCATCGCCAGCCAGCAGCACAAGGTCAGCGTCACGACCGTGGTGCGCGCCTACGAACTGCTGGAAAGCCGCGGCATCATCGAGAGCCAGCCGCAGTCCGGCTACTTCGTGCGCGAACAGGCCGAGAGCATTCCCCGCCCCGTCATCAAGCCGCCTTCTCAGGCCGATCATCCGGCCTGGCAGGAATCCACCGAGGTCGACGTCAGCCGCCTGGTGCTGGCCACCCTGAAGACCATCCAGCAGGACGGCACCGTGCCGCTGGGTTCACCCTATCCCAACCCGGCACTGTTTCCTTCGCACCGGCTGGCGCAATACGCCGGCCGTATCGCGCGCCACGCCAGCCAGTCCAGCGTGTTCGACGACCTGCCGCCGGGCCACCCGGACCTGCTGCGCCAGATCGCGCGCCGCTATCTGGAAAACGGCCTCAAGGTCGATCCCGAGGAAATCGTCGTCACCGTCGGTGCCACCGAAGCCATCAATCTCTGCCTGCAAGCCGTGGCCCGTCCCGGCGACACCATTGCGGTGGAGACCCCGACCTTCTACGCCATGCTGCACGCCATCGAGCGCCTGGGCATGCGGGCCCTGGAAATCCCGACCGATCCGCAGCGCGGCCTCGATGTCGGGGTCCTGGAAGAACGGATGAAGACGCAGCCGGTGGCGGCCTGCATGGTGATGCCCAACTTCCAGAATCCGCTGGGTTTCCAGATGCCGGACAGCGAAAAGGAAAGACTGGTGCGCCTGGCCGAACAGCACCAGATGCCGCTGATCGAAAACGCCGTCTACAGCGAGCTGTATTACGGCAATGCGCATCCGTCGTCGCTGAAGAACTATGACCGCGAGGGACTGGTGCTGCATTGTTCTTCGTTTTCCAAGAGCCTGACCTCGGCCTACCGCATCGGCTGGGCGATGCCCGGGCGCTATCGGGCGCAGGTGGAAAAACTCAAGTTCCTCAACACGCTGGCCACGCCGACCGCGCCCCAACGCGCCATCGCGGAATACCTCACGCAGGGCGGCTACGAACGCCACCTGCGGCGCGTGCGCCGCGTCTTCGCGCAGCAGCGCGACATGATGCGGCACTTCGTGCTGCGCTTTTTCCCGGCGGGTACGCAGGTGTCCGAGCCGCAAGGCGGTTATGTGCTGTGGGTGGAATTGCCGCAGGGGGTGGATGCGATGGAACTGTATCGCCGCAGCCTGGCGCTGGGGATCACGGTGGCACCGGGGCGCATCTTTGCGGCGACCAACCGGTACAGTCATTTCATTCGGCTGAACTACAGCTATGCCTGGTCCAAGGAGACCGAGCAGGCATTGAAACTGGTGGGGAAACTGGTGGAGGAACTGGCGGGGTGAATTTTGCGGCGCGCCTGAGCGGTGCGCCGCAAATCGCATTTCGCATTTACTGAGGCGACACCAGCAAGCTCACGCTACCGGTCCCATCCTCATTCATCTCGACCTTCACCACCCCGGCCTCTTCCAGCGCCGACAGGAAGCGCCGCAAGGTACTCATGCGCAATTGCGTACGCTTGGACAAGCGCGCCAGCGACAGCGCCCCGCCCTCCTTCTCTTCAGCATCCGCCTGCAGGGTTTCCACGATCAGCAGCACTTCAGGCGGCACGCCCATCTGTTGCGCGCGGGCCTGCAGATCGGCGTCCTCCTGGGCGGGCATCTCGACGACGCTCATGCCGGCCTCCATCACGCTGCCGAGCGCTGCACCGCCGAACGCGACAACAGCACCGGAATGGATTTGGAAGTGGGCGTGCGCGCCTTGTCGGCAAAGCTTTCCAGCGGCACCAGCGGATTGGTCTCGGGATAGTAACTGCCGATACAACCGCGCGGAATGTCATATTCCACCAGCAGGAAACCATCGGCACGGCGCTCCACGCCGTCATCCCAGACGCTGGTGATGTCGACCCATTCACCATCCTTCAAACCCAGCATCTGCAGGTCCGCCGGGTTGATGAAGACCACGCGGCGCTGGCCGAACACGCCGCGATAACGGTCGTCCATGCCATAGATGGTGGTGTTGTACTGGTCGTGCGAACGGGTGGTCATCAAGGTCAGCAGCTTCTCGCCATAGATCGCGCGGGCACGATGGATGGGCGTGTCCTTGGGGATCTCATGGACGATGAAGTTGGCCTTGCCGCTGCCGGTCTTCCAGACGCGATCGCGCGAGGCCACGCCCAGGTGGAAGCCGCCCGGATTGGCGATGCGCTCGTTGTAGCCCTTGAAGGCGTCATACACCTTCTCGATGGCGTCGCGGATGCGCGAATAATCTTCGGCGTACCACAGCCAGTCGATCTTGGGACCATTGTTGCGCGACTTCATCGTCGCTTCGGCGAGATGCGCCACGATGGCCGTTTCCGACATCAGGTGTTCGGACGCCGGCTTGTTGATGCCGTAGGAGACGTGGACCATGCTCATCGAATCTTCCACCGTCACGCCCTGCGGACCGGACTTCTGCACGTCGATCTCGGTGCGGCCCATGGTCGGCAGGATCAGCGCATCCTTGCCATGCACCAGGTGGCTGCGGTTGAGCTTGGTGGTGATGTGTACCGTGAGGTTGCAGGACCGCATGGCCTCGAAAGTACGCGGTGTATCGGGCGTGGCCATGGCGAAGTTGCCGCCCAGGCCGATGAAGACCTTGGTGCGGCCTTCCAGCATGGCCATCACCGAACCGACCGTGTCATTGCCGTGATGGCGCGGGGCCTTGAAACCGAACACCTGTTCCAGGCGATCCAGGAAAGCCGGGGTCGGCTTCTCGTCGATGCCGACCGTGCGGTCGCCCTGCACGTTGGAGTGGCCGCGCACCGGGCACAGGCCCGCACCCTGGCGGCCGATGTTCCCGCGCAGCATCATCATGTTCGACAGCAGCTGGATGGTGGCCACCGCGTACTTGTGCTGGGTCAGGCCCATGCCCCAGGTGGCGATCACGGCCTTGCCCTTGACGTAGACCTGGGCCAGTTTCTCGATGTCTTCGCGCGAGACGCCGGACTCGGCGATGATGTCGTCCCAGCTTTCGGCGCGCGCCTGGGCGGCGAATTCCTCGAAGCCGGCGGTATGTTCCTCGATGAACTTGACGTCGATCACGCGCTCGGCACCGGCCGCCTTGGCCGCGTCATCCAGTTCGATGGTGCGCTTGATGACGCCCTTGATCAGGGCCAGGTCACCGCCCAGCGTGGGGTGGATGAACATGGAACTGATGCGGGTGCTGCCCATGGTCAGCATCTCGACCTTGCTCTGCGGATCGGCAAAGCGTTCCAGGCCGCGTTCCTTCAAGGGGTTGATGGCGACGATGGTGGCGCCGCGCTTGGAGGCGTGGCGCAGCTCGCCCATCATGCGCGGATGGTTGGTGGCCGGGTTCTGGCCGAACAGCAGCAGCGTGTCGCAGTGATCGAAATCTTCCAGCAGCACCGTGCCCTTGCCGATGCCGACCGTGCCCGGCAGGCCCACGCTGGTGGGTTCGTGGCACATGTTGGAGCAGTCGGGGAAATTGTTGGTGCCGTACTGGCGCACGAACAGCTGGAACAGGAAAGCCGCTTCGTTGCTGGCGCGGCCGGACACATAGAAGTCCGCCATGTCCGGATCGGGCAAGGCATTGAGATGCTTGGCCATCAGCTCGAAGGCAGCGGACCAGTCGATCTTCTTGTACTTGTCGGTGGCGGCGTCATACACCATCGGATGCGTCAGGCGGCCGTGTTCTTCCAGCTCGTAATCCGATTGCTGCATCAGCTCGGTGACGGTGTGCTTGTCGAAGAACTCGGGGGTGACACGCTTCTTGGTGGCTTCGGCGGCCACGGCCTTGACGCCGTTCTCGCAGAATTCGAAGGTGGAAGTGTGCTCGCGGTCCGGCCATGCGCAACCGGGGCAATCAAAGCCGTCAGGCTGGTTCTGCGACAACAGGGTACGCAAGCCCTTGCCGTCGGCTACGTGTTCCTTGACCAGGTTCAGCGCGACATACTTCAGTGCGCCCCAGCCGCCTGCGGGTTGATTGTATTGCTCGATTCTTGGTTTGGAAGGCATGTTGTCTCGGGATGGAGTGGAGTCTAGGGCCTGTTCACATTCAATCTGTGAGATGCGTTGCCCCCAGAAGGCGGGCTGGCAAGGCGCGCGTAAGGGCTGGTGGTGGTGCCACCAGCCCTGACGTGCAACGCGGCCAGCGCGCCTTCTGGGGGCAACCCTCCGGGAGAGGCCGCCAAGCGTCGCCTGCCGTTGTTGCAGCTCCTTGCCGTGGCACCACCACGGCGCGTCGCCGCGCCTAGGCAGTCAACGCTTGGCGACCTCTCGCACTCACAGATTGAATGTGAACAGGCCCTAATGTAGGTGAAGTCTAGGACACGCCAGTCCCGACCGGAATGCACAGGGAGCGGCGACGGATTCAAGCACAGTGCCTGTCAAGCCGCGCGCGCAAAGACTCGCCGACGATGTGTACAGTAATTGAAGTTGCGGGTGTCTGCTTTTCTGTACCGGAACTGTCCGGCCACTGTACTGTTATCCGTACGCCCATCCGTACCGGCTTCTGCCGGGCTCAGTCATCCAGCGGCAGCGCCAGCGTCTCCTTGATCTCTTCCATCACTACATAGCTCTTGGACTGCGCCGCCCCCGGCAGCTGCAGCAGGATGTCGCCCAGCAGCTTGCGGTATTCCGCCATGCCCCGGATGCGTGCCTTGATGAGGTAGTCGAAGTCGCCCGAAACCAGGTGGCATTCCTGCACTTCGGGAATGCGCAGCACCTCGCGGCGGAACTGCTCGAACATGTTGCCGGACTTGTGATTGAGCGTGATCTCCACGAACACCAGCAAGGTCGCCCCCAATGACTCGGGATTGACGCGCGCGTAATAGCCGCTGATGACACCATCGCGCTCCATGCGCCTGACCCGTTCGATGCAGGGCGTGACTGACAAACCGACCTGCTCCCCGAGCTCCTTCATGGAAATGCGGCCATCCTTTTGCAGCACGGCCAGGATGCGGTGATCGAGCTTGTCGAGGGTGCGGATGGACTGTTGCTGAGTTCTCATGAAATTTTCCCGTTTCAGCGCGATTTTCATGAACCGTTCATGAAATCAGCCATAAATACGCGAACAAACACTATTTATTCACCCATATGATAGCTGAATCTTCTAATCCAACAGCCTTTTGCAGCGGCATCAACGAAACGGGGAGTTCAGCATGCGCGTCGTCATTCTTGGAAGCGGTGTCATCGGGGTCACCAGCGCCTGGTATCTGGCCAGGGCCGGTCACGATGTGACCGTGCTGGACCGCCAGCCCGGCCCCGCGCTGGAAACCTCCTTCGGCAATGCCGGCCAGATCTCTCCCGGCTATGCCTCGCCCTGGGCCGCCCCCGGTATTCCCCTGAAGGCCATCAAGTGGATGTTCCAGGAACATGCCCCGCTGGCCATCCGCCCGGACGGCACGCTCAACCAGCTGCGCTGGATGTGGCAGATGCTGCGCAACTGCAACGCCGAAAGCTACGCCGTCAACAAGGAACGCATGGTGCGCCTGGCTGAATACAGCCGCGACTGCCTGCGCGACCTGCGCGCCGATGTCGGCATCCCCTATGAAGGCCGCCAGCAAGGCACGCTGCAACTGTTCCGCTCGCAAGAACAGCTCGAGGGTGCCGCCAAGGACATCGCCGTGCTGCAGGAAGCCGGCGTCCCCTTCGAACTGCTGACCCCGGAACAGCTGGGCGGTGCCGAGCCGGCGCTGGACAAGGTGCGCGGCAAGCTCACCGGCGGCCTGCGCCTGCCCAATGATGAGACCGGCGACTGCCAGCTCTTCACTACCCGCCTGGCCAAGATGGCCGAGCAACTGGGCGTGAAATTCCGTTATGGCGTCTCGATCGACGCCCTCACCATGGCCGGTGGCAAGATCGCCGGTGTGGTCTGCGGCAAGGAACTGGTGCAGGCCGACAGCTACGTGGTCGCCCTCGGCTCCTACTCGCCGCAACTGCTGCGCGACATCCCCGGCCTGCCGGGCATTCCGGTGTATCCGCTCAAGGGTTACTCGATCACCGTGCCGATCACCGATGCCTCGGCCGCACCGGTCTCCACCATTCTCGACGAGACCTACAAGATCGCCGTCACCCGCTTCGATGAACGCATCCGCGTCGGCGGCATGGCCGAGATCGTCGGCTATGACACGGCCCTGAAGGCCAAGCGCCGCGCTACGCTGGAACTGGTGGTCAACGATCTGTTCCCCGGTGCAGGCGACACGAAGCAAGCCAGCTTCTGGACCGGCCTGCGCCCGATGACCCCGGACGGCACGCCCGTGGTCGGTGCCACCCCGGTCTCGAACCTGTACATCAACACCGGTCACGGCACGCTGGGCTGGACCATGTCCTGCGGTTCGGGCCAGCTGCTGGCGGACCTGATCTCGGGCCGCCGCCCTGCCATCGCCCATGAAGACCTGTCGGTGGCGCGCTACATGGCCTCGGGCAGCACCGTGCAGACGCCGCGTCTGGCAGGGGCCTGATCGCTGCAACAGGACATCCTCGATAGTCTCTTCTGCATCCCTCGCAGAATGGTTGGCCGGAGTGAAATGCTCCGGCCTTTTTTATGCGCGCAGTCAAGCCAGCGACAAGGCCCTTGAAACGGGCACCACCGCTGTCGAAGAAGCCGCCACCGCAGTCGGCACGTCCGCTTCGCCGGGCAATTTGAAGGCCTGCATCAGCGTCACCAGCCGGCTGGCCTGCGCGCTCAGGCTTTCCGCAGCGGCGGCCGATTGCTCCACCAGCGCGGCATTCTGCTGGGTGACGTCATCAAGTTGCTGCACGGCGGTCCCGACCTGCGAGATGCCCTGGGTCTGCTCCTGCGTGGAAACGCCGATCTCGCCCACCAGCGCCGCCACCTGGCGCACCTGCGTGACCACGCCACCGATGGCCTGCGAGGCTTCTTGCACCTTGGCGTAGCCGCTGTCGACCTTGTCCACGCTCTCTTCGATGAGGGTCTTGATTTCGCGCGCGGCCTGCGCAGAACGCTGGGCCAACGTACGCACTTCCGAGGCCACCACCGCAAAACCGCGCCCCTGCTCGCCGGCCCGCGCCGCCTCGACCGCCGCATTGAGGGCGAGGATGTTGGTCTGGAAAGCAATGCCATCGATCACCGAGATGATCTCCTTGATGCGCGCCGAACTGGACGCAATGCCCCCCATCAGATCCACCACGCCCGCCACTGCTTCGCCGCCCTGGCTTGCGGCCTGGCTCACGGCATCGGCGCGCTGGACGGCCTCGCCCACGGTCTGCGCATTGTGCCTGACGGAGCCGGTCAGCTGCTCCATCGAGGCCGCCGTCTCTTCCAGGTTGGAAGCCTGTTCCTCGGTGCGCTGACTCAGGTTGAGGTTGCCGTCGGCGATCTCGGAAGCGCCGGTATCAATGGCGTGGCAGCTCTTGTAGACCTCCTGTACCAGATGCGACAGACGCAGGCGCATGCCTTCCATGGCGGCCAGCAGGCTGTGCTGATCGCCCTCACGCAGACGCACCGCACTGGCCAGATCACCCTGCGCGATGGTCTGCGCCACCTCCATCGCATAATGCGGCTCGCCGCCCAGCTGGCGCGTGATCGAGCGCTGGATCAACGTGGCGAAGGCCACTCCCAGCACCACCATCGCACCGAGCAAGGCCACCAGATACCAGGCCGTGCGTTCGACGCTGGCGGCGGAACGATCGATATGGTCCTGCACCGCCTGGTCATAGATCTTGACGATCTTCAGGAAGACGTCGCGCAGCTTGACGTGCGCCGGATCCGTATTCTTCTGCAACTCGGCCAGCGCGCCGGCGGTATCGCCCTGGTCGGCCTTTTCCATCAGGGTCTGGAAGGACTGGCGGTAGACCGGCCAGGCCTGGTTCAGGGCTGCCACCAGCGGCTCCAGTTCAGGGGTCTTCTCGGTGCGCTGCAGATAGTCGAAGGCCTCCTGGATCTGCGCTTCCGCCTTCTGGTTGAAGGTCCGGGTGCCGATGCGCGAGTTGGGATCGCCGGCATTCGGATAGAGGTAGGAATAACCGCGCCGGAAATGAATCGCCATGGCCAGCGCGGCGGTATTGAGCGTCTGCATCGGTGCCAGCCGCTCCCGGTACATCTCCCGTTCCTGCGCACTGATGCTGCGCAGACTCAGAATGCTCCAGCTGACCATGACCAGCATGGCGACCAGAAAAAGGGCAGACAGCAAGGCCAGCCGCGCAGAGACGCGCAGCGATTGCAGAAATGACATGGTGAATCCTCCCGAGTATGGCGAACTATCGTTGTTGTTTGCTGCGCACCCCTGCGCGAATGCCATCGTTACGCCGGTGGCCGGCAAGTTGTACGATGTCGGTCTAATTTACACCAGAGTGAGCCAGAATATGAAGTAATTTACCTAACAAGCGGCTCACGGGTTGCCACGATGCGCCGCCAGAGCCGCCACATGGGCGGAGGGGACCTGCCCCGTCATGCGTTTGAACATGGTCGAGAAGGTCGCCGGCTGTTCGTAGCCGAGGTCGTAGGCAATCGCCGTCACCGAATGTCCCAGCGCCAGCCGCGAGATCGCATTGACGATGCAGGCGCGCAGCCGCCATTGCTGGAAGCCCATGCAGGTCTGCGCCAGGAATCTGCGGGTGAAGCTGCGCTCGCTCATGTGCAATTGTTCGGCCCACTCGGCCGGGCGCGCGCGGATCGAGGGCGATCGCATGAAGTCGCGACACAGCGCCCCCAGCTTCTCCTCCTGCGGCAGCGGCACGTACATGGGAATCTCGCGGGCGCGGGCGATCTCCTTGAGCAGCAGGTGCATCAGCGCCTCCTCGCGGCTATCGGGTGCGTAATGCGGATCGATGCGGGTGGCTTCGATCAGCAGCTCGCGCAGCAGTGGATGCACCTCCAGCACCTGGCAGGTCCGCGCGGCGCGCGGCGCATGTTCGGGCTCGACGAAGGCGCTGCAGGTCGTCACCGGCAAGAGCATGCGGCTCTGGTGCTCGCGCCCGGAAGGAATCCACACCGCGTGCTGCGGCGGCACCACCCAGGCCCCATCCTGCGTCACCACCTGCATCAGTCCCCCCAGCCCGAACAGCAACTGCGCCCGGCGATGGCTGTGCCAAGCCTGCAGCGAATCGCGCGCGTAATCGGCGCCGGCGGCCACCACCGGGCGCGCGATGCGGTCCACCCGGTCGATGGGCAGCGGGGAACGGGAGGGAGAAGGCTTGCGCATGGTCTGGTCTCACTTGGCGTACATGCAAAGATGACGCACCGATGATGGAAACTCCGCCACCACGAAGCTTGCCTCGCAGCTTGGCGTAAATTCAAACATTCTTGACCCAAGTACGAAAGTCAGTCAACCGGCCCTGCCCTACTGTACGGTTTTCATCCAACGATTTCGCCATGCCTCCTCCCCTCCTCTCCGGCATCCTGGTCGCGCTCATCTGGGGCCTACAGCCCGTGATCTCGCGCTACGGCTTGCAGCAAGGGCTCACGCCCCTGGATGCGACCTTGATGCGCTTTCTCACCAGCGGCCTGCTGATCCTGCCCTTTGCCTGGCGGCGCGGGCTCTGGCAGGCCTGCGGTGTCGGCTGGGGGCGCGGGCTGGTGCTGTTCCTGCTGTCGGGCCCCTTGTTCAGCCTGGTGCTGGTGGCGGGCGTGAACTACGCGCCGGCTTAACATGGCGCGCTGATCCATCCGGCCCTGACGCCGCTGTTCGGCATGGCGATCAGCCGCTTCGCCCTCGGGCAGCGCGAACGCATCTCCCTGTGGGGCGTGCTACTGCTGCTTGCCGGACTGGTACTGGTGGCGCTCAATGGCATCCTCGCCAGCGGCGGACTGGCTCCCGATGGCGCGTGGCGCGGCGATCTGCTGTTTGTGCTGTCGGCGCTGATGTGGTCGAGTTACCTGATGCTCAATCGCGCCTGGAAGATTGCGCCCCTGGATGCGGTGGCGCTGACGCAAGTGCTGTCGCTGGCCTGCATGCTGCTGGCGCTGCCATGGCTGGGCGCGCAGACCTTCAGCAAGCCGGCCTCGGCACTGCTGCTGCAGAGCGCCTACCAGGGCGTGCTGGTGAGCATCGTCAGCGTGGCCATGTTCAACTGGGTGGTAGCGCGACTGGGCGTGAAGGCGCTCATGCTCAATGCGCTTTCGCCGCTGTTCGGCGTACTGGCCTCGGCGTGGATCCTGGGCGAGACGCTGTCGGTGTCGATGATGACGGGTGCCGTGGCCATCGTCGCCGGACTGGGCGTGACCATGAAAAAGAAACGCCCGGTGCGCACACCGGGCGACTGATGCAGACGGCGCGCCTGCGGCCGCTCAGGGCCGCACGGCCCCGTTGACCGCCAGATACACCGCATACAGCGAGGTGGTGGCGGTGATGAAGAGGCGATTGCCGCGCGGCCCGCCGAAGACAACATTGGACACCACTTCCGGAATCAAAATCTTGCCCAGCAAGGTGCCATCCGGCGCATAGCAGTGCACGCCATCGCCGGCCGAGGTCCAGATGTTGCCCTGGGCATCCAGCCGGAAACCATCGGCCAGCCCCGGATCGATGGTTGCAAACACCTCGCCGCCCTTGAGCGTGACGCCCTCCACCACATCGAATACGCGGATGTGATGCGGCCCGCCCGCACGGTGCGTGAGACCGGTATCGGCGATGTAGAGCCGGCTCTCATCGGTGGAGAACGCCAGCCCGTTTGGGCGCTCCAGGTCGCTGCTGACGAGGCTGATGTCGCCGCTGTCGCCATCGATGCGATAGACATTGCACGCACCGATTTCGCTCTCGGCCTGATAGCCTTCGTAATCGCTGTTGATGCCGTAATCCGGATCGGTGAACCAGATCGAGCCATCGGACTTGACCACCACGTCATTGGGCGAATTGAGACGCTTGCCCTGCCAGTGCGAGGCCAGCGTGGTGATGCTGCCATCGTGTTCGGTGCGGACCACGGCGCGGCCACCGTGCAGGCAGCCGACGATGCGGCCTTCACGGTCCAGCGTATTGCCGTTGTTGAAGTTGGAGGGCTCGCGAAATACGCCCGCCCCTGCGCCCTCGGACCAGCGCATCAGGCGATTGTTGGGGATGTCGCTCCAGATCAGTTCCTGCGTGGCCGGCAGCCACACCGGGCCTTCGGCCCAGCGGCAGCCGTGGTAGAGACGATCGACCTGGGCGGTGTCGATGACCATGCGGCGAAAGCGCGGATCGAGATGCTGGAAGGGGGTATCGGGCAAGGACATGCGTTCTCCTTTTCGGTGTAATTGACGCTGACGCCTCAGCGATACTGGCGGCGGCGGCCGGAACAGACGATCACGGCGATGATGATGAGACCCGACAGCACCGAGCGTTCGCCCGCCGACAGGCCCACCACGTTCAACAGCGTATTGGTGAAATACAGGAACAGCGCCGCGCCCCAGATCCCGGCCACGCTGGGCCGGCCACCGGTGACGCTGGTGCCGCCGATGACCACCACGGCCACCGACATCAACAGGTATTCATTGCCCATGTCGAGCGAGGCACCGCCCGAGAACCCGGCGATGAGCAAGGCGCACAGCGCCGCAAAGACCGCGCACAGCACGTAGCACAGGCAGCGGATGCGTTCCACGCCGATGCCCGCCAGCCAGGCTGCACGGGCATTCTGGCCGACCGCCGAGAGGAAGCGGCCGAACAGCGTGCGCCCCAATATCCAGGCCAGCCCCAGCGCCACGGCCAGCACCAGCCAGGCCAGTTGCGGAAGGTGCAGCAGCCATCCGGTCGCGAAGCTGGCCAGCAATTGCGGTGGCGTGATTTTGAGGCCCTGCCCGACATGAATCGCCAGCGACTGCAGGATGAAGGACGAGGACATGGTGGCAATGATGGGCGGAATCTGCAGCAGACGGATCAGCAGATAATTGGCCAGCCCGATGCCGACACCCACCCCGAGCGTGACCAGCAGCCCGAGCAGGATGCCGCCATCCTCGCCGCCCATGGTACGCAAGCCCAGCGCCCCGGCCAGCGCGATGGTGGACGGAATGGAGAGATCGATGTTGCCTGGCCCGGTGGTCACCACCAGCATCTGCCCCAGGCCCACCAGCACCATCAGCGCCCCGAAAGAAAACGCAGACAAGCCGATATTGAAGGCCGCCTCCGGCCCGGCCACCGCCAGCGTGGCCAGCCACAGCAAGGCCGCCCCCATGAAGGACCAGACCCAGGGCCGCTGTTGCAGCGCGGCCCCCATCGTTGCACGCGCGGCGCTCATTGACGTTCTCCCCGTGCCGACAGCAGGATGCGCATCGACAACACGATGATCAGGATCGCGCCCTGCAAGCCGATCTGCCACTTCGGCGCGATGTTGAGGAAGGACAGGAACGAGGCCGCAATCCCCAGCGTGATGGCCCCCAGCGTGGCACCGATGGGCGAGACCTTGCCGCCGATGAAGCTGCCGCCGCCCAGGATCACGGCGGCAATCGAGATCAGCGTGTAGCGCTGCGCAATATTGGCATCGGCCGAAGTAGTGATGCCGACCAGCGTCAGTGCAGAGAGAATGCCCAGCACGCCGGCCAGCCCGTACATCAGCGCCTTGGCGCGCACCACCGAACCGCCGCTGCGCACGATGGCCTTGGGATTGCCGCCGGCACCGCGCAGCCGCACGCCCAGCGAGGAACGCATCAGGAACCAGTGTCCGCACAGCGCGATCAGGACCGCATAGACGATGGGCGTAGGCACCACCGGAATGGCCAGGTTCATCACATCCTGTATCCATTGCGGCGTGGCACCGCCCGGCATGGGCAGCAGGATCAGCGCCCAGCCGCCCCAGACGAAGGACAGGCCCAGCGTCACCACGATGGACGGCAGATCGAACAATTCCACCAGCGCGCCGATGGCCGCGTACAGCAGCACGCAGGCAATCAACGCCGTCACGCCCAGCAGCGGACGCTCCGGCAACCAGGTCACGGCGATGCAGGAGACCAGGCTGATGAAGGCACCGATGGACAGATCCAGGTCATTGACGGCAATGATGCACAGCTGCGCCATGCTGGCCAGGATCATCGGCACGGCCAGATTCAGCAGCAGACCCAGCCCGAAATAACTCATCGTATTGGGATTGATCCAGAAGATCGGTGCCAGCACCACGGCCAGCGTGGCCATGGGCAGCAGCAGGGTCTGGATCTCGTGGCGCGACAGCAGGCCGTGGCGCGCACGCACGGGGGTGCGGGCAAGCGTAGTCATGCGCGGGCTCCTTCGAGTGGAGGTGTGACGGTGGCGCCATCGGCGCGCACGTTGCCGAAGGACGCGGCGATGATGCGTTCCTCCGAGAGTTCATGGCGGGCCAGTTTCAGGGTGACCTGCTGCTGGTAGAAGACGTAGGTCGCATCGCAATATTCGAGCTCGTCGTTCTCGGTGGTGTACCAGACGAAGCTGCGGCCGCGCGCCGCTTCTGCGCGGATCAGGCGATACATGTCGACCTTGGTGCCGAAGTCGACGCCGCGCATGGGATCGTCCATCAGGATCAGTTCCGCATCCGACGACAAGGCCCGCGCAAACAGCACCTTCTGCTGGTTGCCACCGGACAGCGAGAGGATATTGTTGGACAGGTCCGGCGTACGGATCGCCACGCGTTCATGCCACTGGCGGCCCAGTTCGGCTTCGGCGGCACGATCGATCACGCCGCCGCGCGCCAGATGCGGCAGCTCGCGGATGCTCAGGTTGCGCAGGATGCTCCACAGCGGGAAGTTGCCATCGCGCGCGCGATCCCCGGCCACGAAGGCCACCCGCATCTTGCCGCGATATTGCTCGAAGAGCCGGATCAGCATCTCGGTCTGCCCCTGCCCCGCCAGCCCGGACAATCCGACCACCTGGCCACGGCGCACGCCCAGTGCACCGACCGGTGACGCTGCCGGCAGTTTCACTTCCAGCAGTTGCTGGCTTTGCACGTCTGCGGACTCCGATTCCTGCTGCGCCTGCTGTTCGGCCTGACGCTCGATCTGCTTCTGGTCGGCGTGGCCCATGGCGTGGACCAGCGCATCACGCGTGAGATGGGCGGTGTGATCCTGCAAGACCAGCTGTCCATCGCGCATGACGGCAATGCGATTGCAGCAGTCAAAGATCTCGCCCAGCATGTGCGAGATGAAGACCAGGCTCATACCGTCTTCAAGACGCCGGCGGATGTAGGCCGTGAGCCGCGCTGCCGTTTGCGCATCGAGACTGGAGGTCGGTTCATCGAGGATCAGCAGGCGCACCGGCGCATCCACCACCGTGAAGGCGCAGGCGATTTCCACCATCTGGCGCTGGGTGATGCTGAGTTCGCCGACGATGCGATCGGGATCGATGCCATGGCCGGGGAAGATGTCATCGAGCTTTTCCGTCACCAGCTTGCGCGCCCGGCGCCGCCAGCCCCAGCCCTTGAGCTGCGGATGAAACACGCAGAGGTTTTCGGCCACGTTGAGGTTCTGGCACAGGGACAATTCCTGGAAGACGCAGCGTACGCCCAGCCGGTAGGCGGCCTGCGTGGTGTAGTTCTGGCGCGCCTGACCGTCGATGATGATCTGGCCGTCGTCACCGGGCAGCACGCCGGCCAGCACGTTCATGAGGGTGGACTTGCCCGCGCCGTTGTGGCCGACCAGGCCCCAGCATTCACCGGGCTGGATGTCCACGCTCACATCTTGCAGCGCCTTGACGGGACCAAAGGACTTGCGGATATGCGACAGGCTGCACAAGGCGGCCGAGGGGGGATGGCTGGCGTTCACGCTGGATCACCTGTGTTCTTGAGGCAGTGGATGCGCCCATGGCCCGCGCGCCGCCTTCAACGAGGCGGTCTGCACGGGGATGGGACAGGACTTACTTGGACTTCGGCGTATCGAGCAGCTTGACGGTATCGGCCTGGGAGAAGCCGATATCGGCCACCCCGCCCTGCGGCGTCTTGGCCAGCGCATCCGGCAGTTGTTCCGCGGTCAGGTAGAGCAGCGGTGCCACGATATCGACATCCTTGGGGATCTTCTTGCCGGCCAGCACCTGCTGCGCCACCCAGAAGGCCACGGTCACTGCGCCGGGCGGATTGGAAGCGGAATAGGTCTTGTAGCCGCTGGGGATCTGGGTCTTCCACCATTGCAGTTCGTCCTCGCGGTTGCCGAGGATGATGATGGGCAGTTCGCGGTTGGCGGCCTTGAAGGCTTGCGCCACGCCGAAGCCATCGCCACCCTGGGTGACCACGCCATCGACCTTGGGCAGGGTCGGCAGGATGCCGGCCACGGCCTTCTGGGCCACAGTCTGCGCCCAGTCGCCGTTGACGGAGCCGACGATCTTGAGGCCCGGATGCTTCTTGAGGCCGTCCATGATGCCGGCGTGGATTTCACCATCGACCGACACCCCGGCCAGGCCGCGGATTTCGAGGATGTTGCCCTTGCCGTTGAGACGCTCGGCGAGGTAGTCGACCTGCCGTTCGCCCATCTTGCGGAAGTCGAAGGTGACGCGATAGGCACAGGGTTCGGTGACCACGCCGTCATAGGAGACCACCACCACGCCGGCGGCGCAGGCTTTCTTGATGGTGCCGTTGAGGGCCGTGGGAGAGGCGGCATCGACCACGATGGCCTTGTAGCCTTGCAGGATCAGGTTCTGGATCTGCTGGGCCTGTTCGGTGGGCTGGTTTTCGGAAGTGGTGAAAGCGGGGGCGGCGGCCACCAGCTTGCGTTTGACGGCATCGTCGGCGGTCGCGGCCCAGGTCTTGAGCATGGACTGACGCCAGGCATTGGCCGCGTAGTTGTTGGACAGGGCGATCTTGGCTTGCGAGGTATCGCCGGTGGCGACCTGCGCGTTGGCGTGGCCGGCGCCGAGGATGAGGGTGGCCGAAGTGGCTGCGATGGCCGCGAGATGCAGCCCGACGCCACGGCGTCGTACCAATGCGTTCATATTGTCTCCGTTGTTGGCTATCAAAGCGGACTTGTTGAACGTCCGCGTATTGCTGCAATTTCTTCTTATATGAAACGATGGCCTCGTCGTTCAGAGGTCAACTTGTATGACGATTTATTCTAGAGAGCAGGGTCAGGGATGTCAAATGGTCAGACCACATGGCCGGACGCTGAGCTAGGAGTGGGGTTTTGGGGGATTGGTTCTCGCAGGATGGGTGGACTGCGGGAGTTGTGAGGATTTGAGATGAAGCGGGATATGAATTTTCTGACTTTGTCGGGCTGCTATCGGGGTGCAGAGCTTCATATCGGCATTTCACGCGTCCGGGAGCGCTGGTGGGCGCTGCTGAGAAAGAACATTCATTTCATTGCGCCACCGTTAATCCGGAGACATCCAGTTCGGGCAGATCTTCTTTTGAATGGTCCGTTTGATCGAGGACTGAAGGTGGCGAAGAGTTGCTGGAGCTCCGGGCGGGCGAAGGGTAATCCCCCCATTTCTAACGTTTGCCAGAAGTAGAAACGTCAAGCAGCCATGGCCAGCCGCTGTTTCGGGGTAAATCCGCCCAAGGCCATGTTAGGGCGTTCATGGTTGTAGGTCCACATCCAGTTGCTCGCAAATTGCTGAACGTGCTCCAAATCATCCCACTGATACTGAGATAGCCATTCATAGCGCACAGTCCTGTTGAACCGTTCCACATAAGCGTTCTGCTGCGGCTGGCCCGGCTGGATGTACTGCAGCTCAATGCCCGTTTGCTGTGCCCACTGTGTAATTGTGGTACTCAGGTACTCCGGGCCGTTGTCGCATCGAATGGCGCTGGGTTTACCGCGCCATTCGATGATTTGCTTCAGGCTACGAATCACTCGCTCCGATGGTAGCGAGAGATCCAATTCGATGCCCAGTGCCTCTCGATTAAAGTCGTCGATCACATTGAACAAGCGGATGCTTCGCCCATCTGCAAGCTGGTCGTGCATGAAGTCCATCGACCAGGTCTGGTTGCAGCCACTAGGTACAGCAAGCGGCCTAGGTACTTCGCGGACCAACCGCTTGCGCGGTTTGATACGCAGGTTCAACTCCTGTTCGCGATAGATACGGTAGACGCGCTTATGATTCCAGCCAAAGCCACGGACGTTGCGCAGATACAGGAAACACAGACCAAAGCCCCAACTGCGGTGGTTATCGGTCAGTCGGAGCAACCAGTTTGCGATCTCTTCATTCTCTGGCTTACGCTTGCTGATATAGCGATAACAGGTTTCGCTTACCTTAAACGCCTGACAGGCAAGCTTGATCGGCACACCACGTTCTTCAACAACGCGCTTGGCCATCTCGCTGCGACGAGATGGCCTTACCAGATTTTTTCGAGCGCCTCTGCCACAATCTCGGCCTTGAGCTTTTCCTCGATGTACATTTTGCGCAGCCGGGCGTTCTCCGCTTCGAGCTCCTTCATGCGCGCCATCATCGATACATCCATGCCGCCGTACTTCGAGCGCCATTTATATAACGTCGCTGTGCTGATGCCTAGTTCGCGGCAGATGTCCGGAACACCAAGGCCTGCTTCAACACGCTTGATCGCCTCGATAATCTGGCTGTCTGTGAACTTCGATCTCTTCATTTGTAGAACTCCTCTGTGAGAATATTCTACTTCTGGCGGCGTTGGTTTTAAGGGAGGATTACCTTTCTTTGTATGTCTTCCCGCGTCCCGGAGCGGGCTGAACATCAATTGTCATTCCTCCCGTGGTTGAGCCATTTATGAGGCCGATCCGTGTTCCGTATTCACGAAGCATCGAAATGCCGTTGTACCCCGGCCGCGTGGCATCCTTAGCCCCTGCCGTGATCTTATTGTATTAGTCAGTGGGCATTGTTGCCCGCCAGCGAAACACCCTGCCGCCCCGCAATCGTGCCGCCACTATTGACGATATCCTGCGCCGCTTGGAAGACCACATCATTGCCCGCGATCAGCGTGCCTTGTCCGGTCACCTGCCCGGCAATGCCTTCCGCGCCGCCTTAGATCAAAGATTTTTAAGGCGCGCTTTCAGCCTTGCATTATCAGTTTTTATCGCTGTCGGGTCTCAATCCTTGCAGTGACTGATTAATCTCTTCACCACTGATAGTCTCATCACTTTCCTCATAGTCGGACGGTTTCGAGTAGTCGACTTCGATGTCAAATTTTCCATCCGAGAACAACGTAAAAGTAAGCCCCCAGATACGATGACCAGTATTTTCAAGCATTACATCACGAATATAAATTGATGCATCCAATCCATTCCAAATTGCGTCGTCATCAGCTTCGAAGCCACCACTTTCATGAACTTCCCCTTTGTGTTCAAAGCACTGATCACCTCTCGCCATATTTTGAAATATAGCCATCTTGCACCTGGCCATATCCCAAGCTCGTGATCCGACAAAGGCCTGCAAATATATGGCAAGTGCCCTGTACGCTTCCTCTAAGCTCTCAAATTTCATTGCAATACCTTATTGTTGAAATCTAAATGGCACAGACTTTGCATCAATCTTTGCCCGTACCGTAAATTCATTCAGCCTTATTGAAGACACGTCATATTTGACATCAATACTAATATCGACGCTCTTTCCAGGGGCGTCGAGAATTCCGGGCATAAAAAACCCGCTGACGTATCAGCGGGTTTTTCATTGTGGCGGAGGGGGGAAGCCTAATCCTCTTCGCAAATCACCATCGGCTGGCGATTTATCGTTTCAAAAATTTCCAAATACTGTCACTGATACTGTCAAAAATATTTCCTTCCCTCTAATCGCACATCTTCGTATCGCTATTACTCTAGCCGTCTAGACAGAGGTCATTCCCGTCTTCGTTGGCATGAAAGGAGCAATCTAGGCGGGGCCTAATCTAGCTGGCCAATCCGCGTTCGTTGCGATCGATTAGGCAGGTCTGCCGTGATCGCCGTTGCGGAGGAAGAGCTTGCCAGAGGCACTGGCGTTGAACATCAGACCGTCCGTGCCAATCGATACACCAACCGAACCGGAGCTACTCTGGTTGTTGCTATGCTGTTCGGAGGTATTCTGTGCTGCCAGCAGGCGCACTTCATTGGCGGCCTTGAGCGTGGCGTTCACGCCCGCTTTGATGTCGCTGCCCTGGATGACGATGTTGCTGTCGGCGCCACCGCCTTGTGCGCTGATATTGATACTGCCGCCAGCAGTAACAGACGAGCCGCGCACCGTATTGCTGGACTGTTCAGAACGGCTTTCGCTGCTACTGCTCCCAACGCTCAAGGCGAGATTGATGCCACCAGCCTTGTCAGCATCATTGGCATCCCGCGACGGCGTCTTGCCGGTGGTCGGGTCGGTCGGTCCGGTAGCGATCTGGTTGGCCTTACCGTCAATCGTGCTGCCTTGGCCGGCCTTGATGGCATCACCTGCGTTCTTGGCCGCAAATCCCATGTTGGCCAATGCCAGCGCCTGCATCCGCCCATCCTTAGTCTTGCTCGCAGCATCAGCCATCTGATCCACCGTCTGGATCGCCGAGATCACCGGACTGGTGACCGCGACCGTCAGGCCACTTTGCTTGAACTTGTCTTCGGTGGTGGTTTTGCTGGCTTGCTCTGCCGCACGGATTTCGACCGACTTGGCTGCGATATCAATGTCGCCCTTCGGTGCCATCACATCGCTGCCTACTTGCGTGTAACGATTGCCTGCAACGATGCTCACGTTCCCATCCGTACTACCCACGGTCGAAGCAGACGCCGTCTGTCCCTGCGTCTTTCCGTCATGGCTCTGCTCGCGTGTGCCTATGGCCACACCGAAGCCTGCGCCCATCACGCCACTGGTAGTCTCCTGACGGAAGTTGTTTTGGGTGCTGCTGTCAACAGCGGCCACGATATTGACGTTATTGCCAGCCGCCATGCCGGTCCCCAATGTGGAGACCACGTTGCTGCCCTTGACATTGATGTCATTGCCCGCCCGCACCGCCACCGTATTGCCGGAGAAGGTCGTCCCTTGATTGATGGCCTGGCTGCTGCTGTCATCCGTGGTCACGGTACGCGAGGCCAACATGCCGCCGCTGTCGGTCTTCTTGTGCTGATCTCGCGCACTGGCCGTGCTCACATCGGTACCGACATTGACGTTATTGCCTGCTGTAGCAGCGAGTGAGCCTTCGGCGTTGACGTAGGCTGCCTGCGCATTGATGTCGCGGCTGGCCGTGACGCTGATCTCCTTGCCTTGGACCGTGCTGCCAATAGCGTTGTCACGGTTGACTTCGGCGCGGTTGTTGTTGTCCCAGGTGATTTTTTCTTGAGACGTTTCGTGAACGGTCGACAGATTCACGTCACGCTGCGCAACCAACGTCACGTTATCCGCAGAGGTGCTGCTGGCCTTGAGATTGATGTCGCGCCCGGCCACGGCAGTCAGCGAGCCATTGCTCTCGGACACCGACATCGACGCGCTCTGGTTGATGTTGGTCCCGCTGGTGACCGCATTGGCCGTTGCTACCGTGGTGGAAGCGCTGTTGATGTCACGACCCGCACTGGCCACCAGCGTATTGCGCGCATCAATGGTGCCGCCGATGTTGTTGATGTCCTGCGCCGCCGCCATCGTCACCGCACTGCCGCTGATGCGCCCGCCCAGGTTCTGCACGTTTTTGCCCGCCAGCGAAACACTCTGCCGCCCGGCAATCGTGCCCCCGCTGTTGACGATATCCTGCGCCGCCTGGAAGGCCACGTCATTGCCCGCAATCAGCGTGCCTTGTCCGGTCACCTGCACATTGGAGGCATGGATGTACACCTGCGGCACCAGCACTTCCTGCGTGCTGCCATCGGCCAGCGTCACAGTCTGCTTGACCAGCCAGACAATGTCCGTCTTCAGTTCCGCAATCTGCGCATCGGTCAACGCCACGCCCAGCGTATAGCGCTGCGATTGCGCCACCTGCACGCCCGCGTTCATCAAGGCCTGGTATTGCGCTTCATTGCTGCTGTATCCGGCCAGATACCGTTGGCCGGTGATCTGCTGCACCTGGCGCTGGATCAGTTGCACGCAGTACACCTTGGAATTCAAGATTGAAGTGATATCCTCGGAGGCTGCGTTACACCGCCGATACAAAAAAGGATCTAGATATCAACCTCAACGACTGTCTCCAATGACTCAGGCAACGTCAAAAAATGACGCCAAGCCTCTAAAGCCATTTTCCACTCACGTAGTTGGAAATGCCCCTCGGGTTGACCACACCAATCATCATTAATAAGAATATCAACTTGAACACCAGTTTTACTAAACGTCAGTTCAACATCATTTCCACCACCTACGATTCTGGAATCGATGCCGACCTCAATATCATCGATATACTTAAGCAGCCGATCACACTGAGAAGGAACCTGCGCAACTGCGCTTAATACTCCCGAAAGATAACGAACATAGCGCTCGTAGCCTGGCTCTGGAAGGATTTCGGGCCACCAATAATATACTTGCCCTGACTTAGGATGGACTCCGCCGTCAACATAAGAAAATCTAAGTTTCATTTTTTGGCTTATTCAATTTTCCCTACTTCTTAAATACAGGATAGACCGTCGTACGAGGCGATACATATCCTTCGACTTGTACTCCTGAAGGCGTCATTGCACTCCATTTTCCATCAGGAAGAATTTTCCGCTCAGCAGAATTCCAGGCTGCATTAACTTCATCCCGAATTCTCGCAGCATCCCAGTTTTTTGGGAACATTGAATTCTCAGAACCGTTGCTAGTCTTGGTAATCCATTGCCCCGGATTTTTCGGATCAGGCACTTGAATAGTTGCCTTATACACTCCCGCCGCATCAGGAGCAGACTCTGTTCCAGGAACGATTCTGACGTCCCCATTAACCAGACTGTGCCCCCCAGTTGGCTTTCCGGCCTTGCTGTAATCGGCACCGATCGCGTGGTCAATATCAACTGGCGATCCTTTAGCACTGTTTTCCCCGTTACTCTCTGAACTCCCGCTGCTGCCACTGCTAGTACTACCAGTAGAAGCATAAACATAACCCGGAATAGTAACTGGCGGAGCCATCGCAACCGCACACGGCATTCCCGGAATGCACGCAGCCACCGGCGGGGTGACAACTACAACAGCCGTTCCTGAAGGCCCGCTCGGATCCCAAGGATCACGAGGAGGCAAATCAGGTGGCAACGCATTGGGGCCGTGTGTAATGATCTGGGCGGCGATCTGTCCGAAATCCCGAGCCAGTTGTACGACAGTATTTTTGGCTAGCTTCGCGATATCGAGTGCAATATCTTGGGCGTTGTAATCGAATAATCCCACACTCTTCGCCAACTCCAACTGCTTATATTCTGCAGCCACATACGCGCTATTGCCCCAATCCCCCATTGACTTCGCATTCGCATATTCAGGAGTTCCAGGCGCAAACTCCTGCCAGCAACGGAACAAAGCGCAAGCTGCTGCCTGAAGCCGTGCTTCTTTTTTGGGATCGCCATCAGCAAGTTGTTTGATCTTTTCAATCTCACGAGGACTCGCCTGCCGATTATTCAAATCAACGTTGTAAGCACTAGCTGCGCCAGCGCCTCCTCCCACTGCAGTACCAATTGCCGAGGCCGCTGCAAGCGACACTGCGCTCTCCACTACCGGTGGCAGTCCTAGCTTTTTGATCTGTTCAGCGATATCTGGCATCAAAGCTGAACTTGCTGCTGCGCCCAAGGCTCCTGAGACACCACCAGCCAGCAATCCAATGGCAGCATGCGCACTAGCACGATACGTTCCGCCTTCTTTCCATTGATCAGCCTCGGCACTCAACTTGGTAGCTTCAGCCTGATCTCCATCCTGTGCTGCCTTAAGCGCAGACCGTCGCAGTTCCCCTTCTTTGGCATCGGCATAGCTCCCAACCATCTTGGCCGCCTGCTGCCCAAACGCCTGCGTAATCTTCGCCTGCGCCTCCACATCCTCACGCAGCTCATTGCCATTCCAGTTCTTCGCCAGGCTACTGCTGCTGTCCTTGCCCGTGCGCACCGACGTATCCAGCGAAGCCACGACCTGATCCGGGCTTTGTCCAGTCTTCGCCTGCTGCGCCTGTGCGTCGGTGATCTTCACAGCACCACCTGACACACCACTGCGTGTCACGCTAGTCTCGCTACCAGATGCATTGCCAATCCCGGCGCCGCCACCCGGTTTTCCTCCGGACGTGCCTGCGCTCACGCTCTGGCTCTCCGCCGAATATTGACTCCGGTTCTGGATATCACTGCTCGTCAAGGTCCCGGTGGTCAGGCTGTTCTTGCCCTCTTCCACTGCCTTGTCCGTGCTGGCAATCTGCGCACCCTTGAGGTCCGTATTGCCCTTGACGTTGATCTGGAATCCACCATCGCCCGCCATGATCCCCGCCTGCTGGCCCACGCTCGCGTAGTCCGCATCCACCCGGCTGCGGCTGGCATTGACGCTGGCACCCGATCCATAGCCGATGGTCGCACTGCCGCCAATGCTTTGATCCCGGCTCTTGAAGGTACTGGTGTCCTGCACGCTGGCGATATTCAGGTCGCGTCCCACATCGGCCACGACCTTGTCGCCTGAAACAATCGCGCCAATCAGATTCGTATCCCGTCCGGAATCGATATTGACCTGACCACCAGCACGCACCTGCGTCATGACGTTGGAGACGTCCTTGCCGTCGCTGTTGCCGCGACTACCCGCCGCATTGGCGGTAAAGCCGAACTTGGTCTGCGAACCAAACTGCGCCGTAAAACCTACTCCCCACGACGACGACGAACGATCGCCATGCTGTTCATCCGTGTTCTGCGACGCAATCAGGTTGATGTCGTTGTCCGCCTTCAGCGCCAGATTTCCCTTGGCACTGATGTCGCTGCCCGCAATGGTGATATTGCTGTCGGTGCCACCGCCGGTGGCGCGGATGTTCATGTTGCCGCCGGAGGCCACCGTCGAGCCGCGTTGTGTCACCGTATTCTGTTCGGTACGGCTGCTGTTCTGGCTGCTGCCCAGCATCACGCTGATGCCGATGTTTCCGCTGCCTTCTGCCGACGCTTTCTGCATATCTCCCACAGCGCTGTAGACCGACATGCCCGCCGTCGCTGCAGCCAATGCCTTGGCACGGCCGCTCTTGGTCTTGCTCGCTGCATCAGACATCTGATCGACCGACTGCATCGCTGAAATCACCGGACTGGTGACCGACAAGGTGACACCGCTTTGCTTGTACTTGTCTTCGGTGACGGTTCTGCTCGCTTGCTCGGCCGCTTTTATTTCCACCGACTTCGCGGCGATATCAATATCCCCCTTCGGCGCCACCACATCGCTACCCACCTGCGTATAGCGATTGCCCGCGACGATACTGACGTTGCCCTCTACGCTGCCCACCGTCGAAGCAGCCGCCGTCTTGCTCTGCCCATCCACATCCTGGCTCTGCACCCGGCTACCCACCGTCACCCCAAAGCCCGCCCCCATCACACCGCTCTTGGTCTCCTGCCGGAAGTTGCGCTGTGTGCTGCTGTCCGTTGCGGCCACGATGTTCACGTTATTGCCCGCCGCCAGCGCCGTGCCCTGCGTGGACACCACATCGCTACCGGTGATGTTCACATCATTGCCCGCCCGCACCGCCACGGTGTTGCCCGAGAAAGTGCTGCCCACGTTCCGGCTGTAGCTGCTGGAATCATCCGTCTTGACCGACGTGGCCGTGAGCAGGCCACCCGAGCTGTGCTGGTGTTCATCTCTTGCACTGCCGGATTCGTTGGCTGTCTCGATGCGCACATCACGCCCGGCCGTTGCGCTGAGCGCGCCCTCGGCCACGATCTGCGTGCCCTTGGTCACCACGTCCTGACCGGCGCGGATGCTGATGTTGTTGCCGCTGACCTGTGTGCTCACATCCTTGCTGCCGGTCAGCGTGGCGCGGTTCACGCCGCTCTCGCTGATGCCGTGCGCACCGTTGGACTGGTCCACCAGATTCGGGCCGGTCAACGTGCCGACCCAGTTGGAGGCACCGCTGTCATTGGCCCAACTGATCTGCTGCCGGAAGTTCTCGTTGACCGTCCCCAGGCTGACGTTGCGGCCTGCGGCCAGATTCACGTCGCCCGTTCCGGCGACCACGGCTGCATTGGCCGTGACGTCACGGCCAGCGGCCAGGGTGATGTCCTTGCCGCTGACACTGGCAACCTGGTTGATGTTGGTGCCGCTGGTCACCGCATTGGCGGTGCTGACGCTGGTGCTGTTGACGTTGATGTCGCGTCCGGCAGCCAGCGTGACGCTGTTGCTGCCGTCGATGGCGCCGCCAAGGTTGTTGATATCCTGCGCCGCCGCCGCCGTCACGTCACTGCCGCTGATACGCCCACCCAGGTTCTGCACATTGTTGCCCGCCAGCGAAACACTCTGGCGCCCCGCAATCGTGCCGCCACTGTTGACGATATCCTGCGCCGCCTGGAAGGCCACATCATTGCCCGCGATCAGCGTGCCCTGCCCGGTCACCTGCACATTGGAGGCATGAATGTACACCTGCGGCACCAGCACTTCCTGCGTGCTGCCATCAGCCAGCGTGACAGTCTGCTTGACCAGCCAGACAATATCCGTCTTCAGTTCCGCAATCTGCGCATCGGTCAGCGCCACGCCCAGCGTGTAGCGCTGTGATTGCGCCACCTGTACGCCCGCGTTCATCAAGGCCTGGTATTGCGCTTCATTGCTGCTGTATCCGGCCAGATACCGTTGGCCGGTGATCTGCTGCACCTGGCGCTGGATCAGTTGCTGTTCATAGAACCCATCCCCCAGCTGTCGCACGCTGGCCGTCAAGCCCAGTTGATTCAACATGAAATCCGACGACAGCCAGCTGCGCGTGCCAACGAACTGCGGATCGGTCTGCACGAGGAAGCGCTGCGCCGGGCCCGCATTGATGCGGAAGAGCGCATTGTTGGGCAGCGTCAGGTCGAGGTTGGCGATGCGGATGCTGGCCGCGCCTGCGCTCGCACCCGAGGCTCCCGATACCGACGAGGCCACCGCGCGTACCGAATTCTGGCGATTAGGTCCGGCTCCGCTGGTCGGCGTGATGTCCAGCTGGAAGTTGGTGACGATGTCCTGCGATTGATACGGCGCATCGTCGTAGCGCCGATCATCTGCGCTGAAGGTGTGGCTCTTGATGTAGGTGTAACTGGCCGAGCCCGTCGAGACCACGCGCTGGCGGCCCAACGGGCCGGTGTTGTTGAGGTTGGTGCCGTTGACACTGTCGCCGGCCACCGTGCCGCCCGCGATGAACTGGCTGGCGTAGTTGTTGACGGTACCAGCGGCCAGGCTCATGTTGCCGCCGGACGTGATCATGCCCGGATCGCTCTTGGTGACGACCGTGCGCGTGATCTGTTCGGTACCGTCGTAGATGGTCCATTCTCGATAGGAACGGCTGCGGACGTTGTTGTTGAAAGCGATGATCTTGTCATTGAGCGCAAGCGTCGCCGCCATGTAGGCATCGTACTTGGGCTTCCAGACTGCGTACTCCGCCTTGTACTTGGCCATCTCTTCCGCACTGGGTAGCGTCGTGCTGCAAGACTCATAGCAGTTCTCGGTAGGAAGCGGCATGATGGGAATGGGCCCGAGCGCCTCCGGCGGTGTCACGCCCATCACTTGCCAGACGCGATCCGTCACCTCGTAGTTGAAGATGGCCGGATGATCGACGATGGTCGAATCGCCGCCCGCACTACCGTCCTGCCATCCCGGGAAATAAGCTGGCGCGATGGCATCGTCGCCCCCCTTGACACCCTTCGAATAAGTGAAAGGAGGACCATAGCGTTCCGCTGGATAAGCCGATGACGGCAGGACAAGACGAAAATTGTCTTCATCGCCCATGGCCCGCCAGTTGGTCGGTCCTACCACCTGTCCCGAACCGATGTTGACCAGACTGGCCGTGTTCCCATCAATCAACGTCGACGAACCATTGACGCGATAACTGACAATGCGATTACCCGGCCCCGTCTGGTCCGTCGTCTCCAGATGCGCATTGGTGTTGTTGATGCTTCCCGCCGCAATGCTCAGGTTGCCATCGGCATTGATGGTGGCACTGCTGTTGTTGATCTCGCGGGCGCTGCCGGTGGCTTTCTTGTTGGCGTCCAGCGCGCCGCCAATGGCCATGTCGCCGACCGAATAGATCAGCCCGTGCTCGCTGTTGTTGACCACGCCCGCGCCGATGTCGAGGCGGTTGCGGGCCGCAATGACCGGCGCACTGGTCACGCCGTTGACGGTCTCGGCCTGGTTGTTCAGCACGTCTGCACCGATGGCGATGTTGTCGCCATAGATGCGGCCGGTGCCGAGGTTGTTGACGGTGCTGCTCTCGATGACGGTATTGACGCCATCGATCAGGCCACGGTTGATGAAGGTGTGAACGTCGGTGGCCTTGAGCTTCAGGGTATTGCCCACCAGCGAGCCGCTGGCCTGGTTGTCGATGGTGGCGGCGGTGAGCATGAGCGTGCCGCCCGCACCGACCGCGCCGGCATTGGCGAAGGTGCCTGCGGTGCGCAGGTCGATGTCACCGCTCGCCCCTATCTGGCCGGTATGAAGAATCGACGCCACCAGGTCGATGCGCAGGTCCTTCTGGCTGAGGAACCTGCCGCTCCCGGTGAAGGAATAGGCCAAAACGCTGGTCTGCTGTCCGGCGATGACGGTGCCGTTGCTGTTGTCGATGACCAGCGCACGGCTGGCCGGGTTGGCATCCGTGAGGCTGGCGCTGTTGGTGGCGGAGATCAAGCCGGCGTTGTTGTCGATGCGGGCGCCGGCGGTGAGCGTGATGGCGTCACCGCGCATCGCGCCCTGGCGGTTGCTGATGTCGGCCGCGCTGACGCTGACGGTGGCGCCTTCGATGCCCTGGTTCTGGCCCTGGGTGCTGTCGTTGCGGACGGTCCCGGCCTGCACGTTGACGGTGCCATCCGAGCGCATCAGGCCCGCGCTGTTGTCCACGCTGCCACCGCCCACCTGCAGATCCACGCCCTGTCTGGCCTGCAGCGAGCCGCCGCGATTGCTCACGGCACTGCCCTCCACCGTCAGCTTGCCATTGGCACCGATCACGCCGGCATCGTTGTCCAGGCCGATGGTCTTGAGGCTGATGTCGCCGTTGGACGAGACATTGCCCCGATTGACCAGCGCCCCCGCCGTCACGCTCAGCGGACCTTGCGCCACGATGCCGCGCGCGCTGCCGGAATTGGCGTTGCGCACGGTGTTGCTGCCGGCATCCAGGCTCAATGCATCGCCCGCTTGCAGCAGGCCGCCGTCATTGCCGAGGTCGCCGCTGCGAATGTCGAGCTTGCCCTGCGCGACGATGTTGCCGCTGCCGTTGTCGAGCGCGCCGCTGGCGACGCGAACGTCACGCTGCGCGGCGATGTTGCCCTGGCGATTGTCGAGGGACTGGTTCTGGCTGTCGATGCGGATGTCGTTGGCGCTGAGCTTGCCGCTGTGGTTGTCGATGCCTGCCGCTGTCAGCGTGAGTGCTTGTGCGGCATTCACCTGGCCCTGGTTGGCCAGGGTTCCGCTGGTCGTCACGTTGACCGCATCGGCACTGGAGCTCAGCGTTCCCCGGTTGGCCAGGCTGGCGGCTTGCACGGCCACGGGTCCATTGGCGGCCAGGGTGCCGTCGTTGCTGACGCTCTGTGCAGCCTCGATGCGCAAGCGCTCGCCGGCATTGACGCCGCCGCTGTTGGCGAGACTGCCGACCTGCAGGTTCACGGCCTGCGCGGCTTCCATGCGTCCGCTGTTGCCGGTGCGGGCGCTGCTGCTGACGTTCAGCGCACCCTGCGCCGCACGCACGGTACCGCTGTTGTCCACGCTGGCGGCGTTGATGCTGGCATCGGCATTGGCCTGCAGCGTGCCGCTGTTGCTGAGGGAACCGGCGGACTGCACGGCCAGGGTGGTGCTGCTGCCGATGCTGTTGCGGTTGTCCATGCTGGCGGCGGCGATCTGCACATTGCCCTCGGCGCCGATGCTGCCGGTGTTCTGCAGCGCGCCGCTGGCCTGCACCGTCAGCGCACCGGCACTGGCGATGCTGCCGCTGTTGTCCAGCGCGGTGGTGTTGAGGCTGGCCGCGCTCTTGCTGCCCAGTTCGCCCGCATTGCTGATGCCGCCTGTGGTCTGCACCGCCAGCAAGCCGGTAGCAGTGAGACTGCCGCTGTTCTCCAGCCGGCCATCGGCCGTCACCACCGCCTGGCCTACCGACGCGCCGATGTTGCCCGCGTTGCGCACGCCCACGCCATGCTCGGTGGAGGTCAGATAGATGTGGCCGGCATACATGCCGCCCAGTTGCGCCACGTCGATGGCCACCGCCGGTGCGGCGTCGCTGGCGGCCACACCGGGAACCACGCTGGCGTGATCCGCGCTGACGGTGTTGAGGCCCGCGCTGACCTTGAGTTCGGGGGCCCAGATGCCGGCATTGACCTGCACGGCGCGCGCGATGATCTCGGCGTAATCGGTGCGGCTGGCATCCATGCCGTTGCCCTCAATGCGCACCGCACCGCTGGCCACGCGATAGCTGTCCAGATTGCCGTTGACGATCTGGGGTACGCCCGTGGTGAGCGTGGCGCGGTTGGCATTGATGAAGCCGCAGCCGGAACAGGTGATGCCCGCCGGATTGGCCACCACCACCTGCGCCCGCGCCCCCGCCACTTCCAGGTAGCCGCGCAGATAGCTGGGGTTGGCCGAGTTGACCTGGTTCACGATCACGCGCGCTGCGCCCGTGGCCAGCCATGGATTGCCCGCCACATAGCCGCCCAGCTGGGTGGCCGTGGTGCCCTGCGCATTGTTGAGGATGGCGCCATTGGGGCCGACATCGAATTGCCGGTAGCTGTTGAGCGACACCCCCGCTGCACCCGGCGTCTGGATGTTGACCACCGGCACGCCATTGGGCGTGGCCAGCACGGTCGGCTGCTGATTGCGCGGGGCGCTGCGGTCGCCGAGGATCTGCGCATGGGCCACCGTGTTCATGGCCAGGGCCAGCGCTACCGCCAGCAGCGAAAAGCGCAAAGCGGACGGTAACAGGTCCGGCATCGCCGCACCGTTGGCCGATGTGCGGCCGTGATGCTGGATGCTGGAGGCGATTTCTGCAACGGCCATCAACTGGCCACGATGCCGGTTGAAAACCAGCTTGTAACGCTGACGATTCATGAAAACCCCGGGTGCTGTTGTCGTTATGACCGGTCACGACAACGAACCCCGATTCGTTGTTTTCCGTTTCCGGTTAGCAATATTTTGCTTGCCAGGGTCGGGATGTTAATTTAGGTTAACGAGGAAAGGTGATTTTTCAGTACACGAGAAGCTTTCCTGTAGGCAAAAACCAACACTTGTTTTGCCAGCCCTCCCATTTCTTTTGAATCCCTTGCCCAGTGTGGCTTTGGGACGACTCACCATGTTTCCGATGTCTTCCATCTTCCGTTCGCCGTCTCCCCGATTTGTACTCATCCTTGGTCTGAATCTGGTCATTTCCCTTGCCCACGGGCAAACCGCCGTCAACCAGGAGCAGTTGCAGCGCGAGCGCGAACGCGCCCTGCGCCAGCAACAGGAGCAGCGTCCTGACGTGAATCTGGGTACGCCCGCCGCCAGCGCGATGGCGCAGGATTTCCCCGAGCAGGAGCAACCCTGCCGCAGGATTACGGCGATTGCGCTGGAGGGTGAACAGGCCGAGCGTTTTCGTTTTGCACTCGACAGCGTCACCGGCGAACGTGGCGCGGTGGGCCGCTGCCTGGGCTCGCAAGGCGTGAACCTGGTCCTGGCCCGGGTCGAGAGCGCCATCGTCGCGCGCGGCTACACCACCGCGCGCGTGCTGGCGCGTCCGCAAGATCTGTCGACGGGACGGCTGGTGCTGAGCGTGGTGCCGGGGCGCGTGCGCCACATCCGCTTTGCGCCCGACGCCGATGCGCGCGGGACCGCCTTCAATGCCCTGCCCATCAGCCCGGGCGACATCCTCAACCTGCGCGATATCGAACAGGGCCTGGAAAATTTCAAGCGCCTGCCGACCGTGCAGGCCGACATCAAGATCACGCCCTCCGAGGACAAGGGTGCCGAGGCGGGCGACAGCGATCTGGTGATCCAGTACCAGCAGGCTTTCCCCTTCCGTCTCACGGCATCGCTGGACGATGGCGGTGCCAAGGCCACCGGCAAATATCTGGCCGGGCTGACCTTGTCCTATGACAATTGGTGGACCCTCAATGACCTCTTCTACGTCAGCGTCAGCCGCAGCCTGAATCACTACGGCGACCACGGCAGCCATGCCTACACGCTGCATTACTCGCTCCCGCTGGGCAACTGGATGGCGGCCGTGACGATGTCGGGCAACCGCTATCACCAGACGGTCGCGGGAGCCTTCGAGAATTTCGTCTACAGCGGGCGTTCCGAAACCACCGAATTCAAACTGTCTCGCCTGCTCCATCGCGATGCCGCCGGCAAGACCACGACCTTCGGCAAAGCCTTGCTGCGCAAGGCTTACAACGCGATTGATGAACTCGAAGTCGGCGCCCAGCAACGCCGCACCACGGCGTGGGAAGCGGGATTGAATCACCGGCAGTTTCTGGGCGATGCGATTGCCGATGCCACGCTGGCCTATCGCCGTTCACTCGATACGCAAGGAGCCGAGCCCAGCTCGCCCTTCGACCTGCCGCAGATCGGCACGCGCTATGGTCTGTGGCTGCTGGATGCCTCCCTCAATGCGCCGTTCCAGCTGGCCGGTGCGCGCCTGCGCTACAGCAGCACGCTGCGCGCGCAGTGGAACCGGGGCAGTCTGCCGCCGCAGGATCAGTTCTCCATCGGCGGCCGTTATACGGTGCGCGGTTTCGACGGCGAACTGACGCTGCAGGCCGAGCGTGGCTGGTTCCTGCGCAATGAACTGGCGCTGGGCCTGGGTGAGAGCGGGCAGGAAGTGTTTGCCGGTATCGATACCGGCGCGGTCGCAGGGCCCTCGGCGCACTTCCTCACCGGCCAGCGGCTCACGGGCGCGGCACTGGGCTTGCGCGGCAACCTCGGCAAGCTGAGCTATGACATGTTCGTGGCCACGCCCCTGGCCAAGCCGCAAGGCTTCCAGACGGCGGCCGTGACGGGCGGCTTCAATCTGCAATGGGCGTTCTGAGCCGACCTGCCTGCCGGAAAAATCCCACACCATCCCCGGCCGATGGCTGACTGCCGCGTCACGGCGATTGCTCAATAATGGCCCGCATGGACGGCCGCCGGATCTCCCGGCGGACAGCGTCCGAGGAGACCATCATGGATCGTATAGCCGCAGCGTCCGAACAATCTTCATCATCATCATCGCCGTCGCCTTCGGCCCTGCCGCCCGCCGATGCCCGCCATCAGGACGAGGCCATCGACATCGCCCGTGCCAACCAGCTGCGCTATGTCAACGACGGCATGCCGGGCATACGCCGCAGCCGGCGTGGCAAGGGCTTCGCTTATCACGATGCGCACGGCGAGCTCATTCGCGATGACGATGTGGTGGCGCGCCTCAAGTCTCTGGCCATCCCGCCCGCCTGGGAAGACGTCTGGATCAGCCCGCACGCCAACGGCCACATCCAGGCCACCGGACGCGATGCGCGCGGGCGCAAGCAGTATCGCTATCACACGCGCTGGCGCTCGGTGCGCGATGATGCCAAGTACCTGCGCATGATCAGTTTTGCGCGTACGCTGCCGACCATCCGCCGCGTGGTGGAGCAAGACCTAAAACGTCCCGGCCTGCATCGGCAGAAAGTCTTGGCCGCTGTCGTGCATCTGCTGCAGACCACCTTCATGCGCGTGGGCAATGACGAATACGCCAAACAGAATCAATCCTTCGGCCTGACCACGCTGCGCCATCGCCACGTGCGCGTGGATGGCAGCGATGTGCTGTTCCGCTTCCGCGGCAAGAGCGGCGTGCAGCATGACATCAAGCTGCACGATCCCTACGTGGCCCGCATCATCCGCAAAATGCGCGAGTTGCCGGGGCAGGAACTGTTCCAGTACGTCGATGACGAGGGCGAGCGCCACTGCATCGATTCGGGTGACGTGAATGCCTATCTGCGTGAAGCAGCGGGCGAGGATTTCAGTGCCAAGGATTTCCGCACCTGGGCCGGCACGGTGCTGGCCACACTGGCGCTGCAGGCCTTCGAGCGGGTGGACTCGCAGGCGCAGGCCAAGCAGAACGTGGTGCGCGCCATCGAGAACGTGGCGCGCCGCCTGGGCAATACGCCTTCCATCTGCCGCAAGTGTTACGTGCATCCTGCCGTCATCGAAAGTTACCTGGACGGTAGTTTTGCGGAGCGGCTGGAAGAACGGGTGCAGACCGAACTGGTAGAAGAGTTGCAGGATCTGTCACCGGAGGAAGCCGCTGTACTGGCCTTGCTGCAACAGCGTCTGCAAGAGGCGGAACAACAACCGGCCCGCAAGCCACGTCGCAAACCTGCCGCGCGCACCGCTACTGCTTCGGTGCCGCGCAGAAAAGCGGCGCGGCCAACGGCACGCGCCTGAACCGGCAGCGCTCAGCGCGCGCGGCGGAAAGTCAGGTTGTAACGGCAGCGCCCGGTCAGCGGGTGCTCGCCGTCGCGCAAGGGATCGACACCATGGAAGGCCAGCCGCGCCGGGCCACCCCACACCACCACATCGCCATTCTCCAGCCGCATGCGCTGCGGCTTGTCGGTGCGCGCCATGCCACCGAACAGGAAGGTCGCGGGCAGACCGAGCGAGACCGAGACGATGGGCTGGTCCATGTCCAGTTCATTCTTGTCCTGATGCAGCGACATGCGCGCACCGGGTTCGTAGCGATTGATGAGGCAAGCGTCAGGATCGAATCCTGCAAACCCCGCCGCCGCTGAGGCGCGCGCGGCCAATGCCGCAAAGGCCTCAGGCATGGCTGGCCAGTCGCGCTCGGCCAATGGATCTAGTGACTGGTAACGATAGCCACGGCGATCCGTCACCCATCCAAACTGGCCGCAATTGCTCATCGCCACCGACATGCGGAAACCGCCCGGGGTCTGCATGTGGCGCAGGGGCGAGGCGGCCAGAACCTTGTCGATGGCCGCCATCAAGGCTGCGGCTTCCTCTTCGTCGACAAAGGCGCGCAGCAGCAGCGCACCTTCGGTGATGGTCTCCACCGAAGGGTCACGTGCCAGGCCAGCGAAGAGGTCACCCGTCACTTGGAAGGCTCCGGACGCGGTGGCGGATTTTCAATGAATTGGCTCACTTCTTCGAGAGTCGGCGCGATGAAACGCAACGGCCGAGAGAGGCTGCCCACCAGCGAAGCGTGCGAGGTGTTGTCGAAGTAGCGCTCCACCACCGGCACCTGCTGGGCGCGCAGCAGTTTGGCCAGACCGCCGGTATTGCGTTCGGCGCCCACCAGCTTGTCCTTGTGCGAGGCGATCAGCAACGCGGGCGGCGCACCGGCTTCCACGTGCCGCACCGGTTGCGAATCCGGTGGAGAATCGGGCGCGAAGAAGACCGGTTTCACATCCTCGTTTTCGATGGGCAGGAAGTCATAGGGACCGGCCAGTCCGATCCAGCCGCGCAGCTGTGCCGGCGAGGCCCCGGCTGCGCGCAGCCAGCGCGCATCGAGCGCCACCATGGCTGCGTTGTAGGCACCGGCACTATGTCCCATGACAAAGACGCGCTGCGGATCGCCGCCCAGCTCGCGCACCGAGCGCAAGGTCCAGGCCACGGCCTGGGCGCTGTCCTTCACGAAATCGGGATAACGCACTTCGGGATAGACGCGGTAATCAGGCAGTACGGCGATGAAACCGCGTGAACTCAGGGCCTCGCCGACGAAGGCGTAATCCTTGCGGCTACCCTCGTTCCAGCTGCCGCCATAGAAGAACACCACCACCGGCAAGCCAGGACCGGAGGCGGTGGCCGGGGCGTTGGCGGGACGATAGATGTCCAGCTTTTGACGCGGGTTATCGGTGTTGGCGTAGGCCACCCCTTCGGTCTTGACGTAGGAAGAAGCGGGCGTAACGGCATTGATGGCCGACAGCGGCGAACAGGCGACCACACCACCCAGGATCAGTACCGCGCCCGCGAATGCGAGACCAGCCTTGCCAAGAACATGCATGCGCAACTCCAGCGATGAAGGAAGGCCTATTGTAGCCGCGCCGGGCAAAGGCTTCAGGCGCGCTGGTCTTTCGGGCTGGCGGCGTCTTCCCTGCCCTCGGCTTCGCGCGCCAGCAAGGCGCTCTTGCGCGCGATGCCCCAGCGATAGCCGGAGGGCGCGCCATCGAGCCGGACGATGCGATGGCAGGGAATGAGCACGGCGATCTCGTTGCGCGCACAGGCATTGGCCACCGCCCGCACCGCCGCAGGCTGGCCGATGCGCGCGGCCAGTTCGGCATAGGTCAAGGTGACCCCGGGCGGCACTGCGCGCAGTGCTTGCCACACACGCTGCTGGAAGGCGGTACCGCGCACGTCCAGTGGCAAGGCGGCACCCTGTCGCGGATCGTCCAGCGCGGTCAGTACCTGTGCCAGCGTTTGCTCGAAGGCGGCATCGCCAGGGGCGAGATCGGCATGGGGGAAACGATCCTGCAGTTGCCGCAGCAACTCCTCCGGCTCGCTGCCCAAGGTGAGCGCGCAGATACCCTGCTCCGTGGCCGCCACCAGCAAGGCTCCCAGCCAGCATTGCGCAACGGCGAAGCGGATTTTCTCGCCACGGCCGCCACGACGATAGGTCGCCGGCTGCATGCCCAGTTGCGCCTTGCTCTGAGCATAGAAGCGGCCACTGGAATGGAAGCCGACGTCATAGAACGTCTCGGTCACGCTGGCACTGCCGCCGAGTTGCGCGCGCAGGCGGCCGGCGCGATGGGCATCGGCATAGGCCTTGGGAGTGAGGCCGGTGTGCTGCTTGAAGACCCGATGAAAATGATGACGGCTCAAGCCCGCGGCCTGCGCCAGCGTGGCCGTATCCGGCTGTTCCTCGGCCTGCGCGATCAGGCGGCAGGCTTGCGCGATGGCCTGTGCCTGGCGCTCTTGCAAGGGCGGCTGGTCCGGCTTGCAGCGCTGGCATGGACGAAAGCCCGCTGCTTCGGCCGCAGCGCAGCTGGCGTGGAAGGCCACGTTCTTGCGCAAGGGTGTGCGTGCCCCGCAGGAGGGCTTGCAGTACACGCCGGTGGTGCGCACCGCATACCAGAACCGGCCATCGAAAGATGCATCGCGCTGCTGCACGGCTTGCCAGCAGGTGTCGGGATCGAGTCCGTTGACGTCGGCGGCGGAGGCAGCGGAGCTAGTCGGCGGAGGAGAAGAAGTCATGGTCAGCATGGAGCGCTCCCGGAATCGGATGCCACTGATTCTAGGCCTGCGCTGACGGGGCAGCACTCCGGCGATTGCTTTTGAATTCCTGAGCCGGATCAGAGGCGGAGCAAAGCCTGATAAAAAGCATCATTCGATTATTCAATGATTGAGGCATCCAATCATTGAATAACGACATCATGCTTTTTGAAACCTCACTGCGAGAAGCGGATGCGCTGGCGCGACTTCACCGGCTGCATCACGTGTTCCAGCGGCAGTTCATGGGATTGCTTGACCTTTTTGAGGGTGATGTTGGACTTGACGTTGGTCACGCCCGGCAGGCGCAGCAGGCGCGTCATCATGAATTCGGAGAAAGCGGCCAGGTCGGGGGCCACGATGCGCAGGATATAATCGCCCTCGCCCGTGACGGAGAAACATTCGGTCACTTCCGGCATCGTTTCCACGGCCTTCTCGAAGAGTTCGCCACGGGTCTCTCCCTGGCGGTCCAGGGTCACGGTGGTGAACGCGGTCACGCCCAGACCGACCACGGCCGGGTCCAGCACGGCGGTGTAGCGTTCGATGACATGGGCTTCTTCCAGCCGCTGCACGCGGCGGCTGATCTGCGAAGTGGACAGGTGGACTTTCAGACCGAGGGCGCTATTGGTAATATGGCCATCTCGCTGCAGCTCGGTCAGCAAGGCCAGGTCGTAGCGGTCCACGTTGATGATGCTCATTTGTCTCTCCAAAGTTCATATTTAAGAATTATTTGTGCATATTATCTAATATATCGCGCAAAAAACAATCACAAATTGCAGTCTTGACGCAATAAACTCCTCGCATGGGCCGCGCTTGGCGGCCCTCCCCACACGAGGAGACACCAGATGGGCCACGCAGACACCCAGTTCGCCACCGCAGCCGCCAATTCCCCTGTCCGCGCCAGCGGCGACCTGTTCGACAATCCCATGGGCACCGACGGCTTCGAGTTCGTCGAGTACACCGCCGCCGATCCGGCCGGCATTGCCGCCGTGCTGGAGCTGATGGGCTTCACCGCCGTGGCGCGCCACCGCTCCAAGAATGTGACCCTGTATCGCCAGGGCCAGATCAACTTCATCCTCAACGGCGAACCCGGCAGCAATGCCGCCGCCTTCGCCCAGGTGCACGGGGCTTCGGTGAACGCCATGGCCTTCCGCGTCAAGGATGCGGCCCATGTGTACAAACGTGCACTCGAACTCGGTGCCGAAGGCGTGGAAGCCAAGCTGGGCCCGATGGAACTGAACATTCCTGCCATTCGCGGCATCGGCGGCTCGCTGCTCTATCTGGTGGACCGCTATGGCGACAATGGCTCCATCTATGACGTCGACTTCCAGTTCTTCCCTGGCGTGGAGCGCAATCCCAAGGGCGTGGGCCTGACCTACATCGACCACCTGACCCACAACGTCATGCGCGGCGCGATGGATACCTGGTCGTCGTTCTATACGCGCCTGTTCAATTTCCGCGAGATCAAGTATTTCGACATCGAGGGCAAGGTCACCGGCCTGCGTTCGCGCGCCATGACCAGCCCCTGCGGCAAGATCCGCATTCCCATCAACGAGAGTGCCGACGACAAGTCGCAGATCGAGGAATTCATCAAGCAGTACAACGGCGAAGGCATCCAGCACATCGCCCTGGGCACCGACGACATCTACCAGACCGTGCGCGCCCTCTATGCCCGCGGCGTGCCGCTGCAGGACACCATCGCCACCTACTATGACCTGGTGGAACGCCGCATCCCCGGCCATGGCGAAGACCTGGCTGCCTTGCGTGAACTTAAGATCCTGATCGACGGCGCACCCACCGATGGCCAGGGCCTGCTGCTGCAGATCTTCACGCAGAACCTGATCGGGCCGGTGTTCTATGAAATCATCCAGCGCAAGGGCAATGACGGCTTCGGCGAGGGCAATTTCAAGGCCCTGTTCGAATCCATCGAGCTGGACCAGATGCGCCGTGGCGTGATCTGATCCCCTGACCGCAGCCACTGCGGGCCGCCCTGAGGACGCCCGCATGTCGAAGGCGCAGCACCCTTTACGGGACTGCGCCTTTTACTTTTTTTACTTTCCGTGGCTCAAGATGTCCGCGTGGCTGCCGTAAAACAAAGCGAAGGCACTATCGCAGTCCCCTTGCAATCCTTGCGCCCCTGTGGGCTGGAGTTCGCATGAACGTCGCGTATGAACAAGAACAACCTGCCCACGCTGAAGTCGCAGTGGCAGACACGCTGGACCATGACCCCGCCGAGCTGGTGGCGCAATTGAGCCACCGCATCCTGCTCCTGCAGCAGCAGGCGCAGTCCCTGGCGCGTTTCCCGGGCAACCGGGATGGCAAGCAGCAGCGCCAGTTGCTGCAGCAGCAGATCCGCAATCTCTACCAGCAATTGTTTGCGCTGGAACAGCAGCAGGCGCAGCAGCGCCGCCGCAGCGAAAACTATCTCAGCATGGCGCTCTCCGTGGCGGCCCATGCCGCGCACCAGCATGCCCACGGCGAGACGGTGGCACCGGCGCTGTAAGCCCGGCAAACCCGGTCTCAACGCCCTGCCCTGCCCGGTCCTCCCGCTCAATAACGCAGCCGCGACAGGCTGACCAGGCTGGCCGCGCCCGCCAGGGCGGCGGCAAAGCACAGGACCAGCGCATACGGCGAGCCCGAGAACCCCATCAGCATCGCCACCACCGACGCCCCGACGGTCTGCCCGGTCAGGCGTGCCGTGCCCAGCATGCCGCTGGCTCCGCCGGTCCGTTCACGCGGCGCGGCACTGATCATGGTGCGGTTGTTGGGCGACTGGAACAGTCCGAAGCCGATACCGCACACCGCAAACATGGACAGCATCAGGCCATCGGGCGTGCTGCGGTCCACCGTCAGCAAAGCCAGCAATCCCAGGCACATCACGGCCAGCCCGATCCCCCCCAGCAAACCCGCAGCGACGCGGTCCGACAGCTTGCCGGCCACCACGCCGGTCAGCGCAACGGCCACCGGCCAGGCCGTCAGCAGCATGCCCGCACGCGCGGCGCCCATACCCAGATGATTCTGCAGCATGAAGGGCAACATCACGAAGACCGCCATCTGCGCTGCAAAGGAGCAGAACGAGGTCCCGATCGACAAGGCAAACAAGGGGATGCGCAGCAGGTCCAGCGGCAGCATGGGCGCGCTCGGCGACTGCAGCTTGAGCAGCAATGCCAGGCTGATGGCGGTCAGCAGCGCGCAGCCCGCCACCACCCAGCCGCCTTGCAGGTGGCCGATGGCATCGATGGTGTAGAGCAGCAAGCCGATGAAGGCCATGCACAGCAGCGCCGACTGGCGATCGAAACGGCGGGCCGACAAGGGATTGAACGGCAAGGCGCGGCTGCCCACGGCCAGCGCCGCCAGCCCGAGCGGGATGTTGATGAGGAACAGCCAGTGCCATGAGCCCAGATGCAGGATGACCCCGGCCACGGTGGGCCCCAGCGCATTGCCGGTCCCGGCCACCAGCGCGTTGTAGCCGATGGCCCGGCCCAGCTGCCGGGCAGGATAGATGAAGCGGATCAGCGCGGTATTGACCGACAGGATGCCGGCCGCCCCCAGCCCCTGCAGCACGCGCGCCAGGCTCAGTTGCAGCATGTCGCCGCTGGCTGCACACGCCAGCGAGGCCAGGGTGAACAGAAACAAGCCGCCCAGGTAGACGCGCCGATAGCCGATCACTTCGCCCAGGGAGGCCAGCGGCAGCAGGCACACCGCCATGGCGATCTGGTAGCTGTTGATGACCCAGATGGCATCGGCATCGCTGGCTTTCAGGTCGGTGGCCATGACCGGCAACGCCAGATTGGCGATGGAGCCGTCGAGCACCGCGATGCTCAGGCCCAGCACGACGGTGGCGATGGCCAGCAGCCGCTGGCGCGGCGGCAGGCCATCATGATCGGGGGAAGTGGAAGACGATGCGGAAGTAACTGCCATGAACCTGCTCTATCGCTCTGTTCTCTATTGCTCTGTTGCTCTGTTGCTCTGTTGCTCTGTTGCTCTGTTGCTCTGTTGCTCTGTTGCTCTGTCCGTGCGCGAGGAAAACGAAGCAAGGAAACGGACGCCGCTGCGCCCGGATCGGATGATGCCGTCAGCCCGCCTGGAGGAATGCCGAAATGGGCGTGAGCTTCTTGTCGCGGGGAATGTTGAACTTGGTCTTGGGACCGAACCACTTGGTCCACATGGCGTCGATCTCGCCGTCCTTTTCCAGCGCGGCCAGCGCCTTGTTGACGGCGTCCAGCAGTCGGTGCTCGCCCTTCTTGACACCCAGCGCCGTCGGCTCCCAGGCCAGTGCGCCTTCGACGAAGCGGAAGCGTCCGCCCGATTCGTTGACGAAGCGGATCCCCGAGGGCATGGCCACGGCCATCGCATCGGCCTGCCGCTGGGCCAGCGCCAGGAAGGTTTGCGGGGTCTCAGGGAAAGTCAGCAAGGTGGCCTTGCGCAGTACGCGCCGCACCGCCTGCTCCGGGGTGGAACCGCGATTGGCGCTGATACGCTTGCCTTCCAGGTCGGAGACCAGATTCAGTCCGGAATCGCTGTACACGAGCAGCTTGATCGGCGTCTGGTAATGCGAAGCCGTGAAATCGATCTGGCGCGCCCGCTCGCGGGTATAGCCCAGTGCGCCCGAGACCAGGTCGACCTCGCCCTCGATCAGCGCCGGTAGACGGGCCTCTATGGTCAAACTGCGCTGCCGCATCTTGACGCCCAGCTTGGCGGCGATGGCACTGCACATGTCCACATCGAAACCGACGATCTGGCCGCTCTGCGGATCGGGGAAACCCAGCGGCTCATTGCTGGCCAGCGTGGCGCAGATCAGCGAGCCACGCTCCTGGATCTCGCCGAGCCGGTCCGCGTGTGCCGCAGCGGGAATCATCCAGGCGCTGGCCAGCAGCAGGCTGCCCATGCCCAGTTGCTTCAGGTGCTGCGAAATCTTTTTCATGCTTTTCCTCATCGAATGTCGAGGATAGCCCGAAACAATCCCGAATGTCACTCGCAGCAGACCATTGCCACACAAAAGCCGCCACGCAGCACAAAAAAAGAGCCGCCCGGTGTGGTGTGGGCCGGGCGGCATCTGGTATGACATGTCAGGAGCGTTGGAAGGTCATCCTTCGGCTTCAGCCTGCCGTGCCGGGCTTGCGGCGACGACGCCACCAGACCGCCACGCCCAGCAGGACCAACACCAGCAGCACCATGCCGCCGCGCGCCACCCACAACAGCGGCGAGGGCTCACCGCCGGCCCGCAAGGCTTTGACGCGCTCGGCGCTGATGCTGACCTTGCTGCCACCCAGATCCTGCATCAGGTAGTTGGTCACCGCCGCAATCTCGCCATCGTTCAAGGTATGGGCAAAGCCGATCATGCCTTGTCCGTGCTCCGGCAGCACGCCTTCGAGGATGGCCATGGCCACGTTGTCGGCATTGGGCTGGCGCAGCAGCGGATGCTGCTGCAGGGATGGCAGGCCGTTGAGGCCCTGGCCGCCGGTGTTGTGGCAGGAGGCGCAATTGTTCATATAGACACGTGCACCCATACTCATGGCGGCCAGCGCCTGGGGCGTATCGTCGCCCTGCACCGGGGTCAGCGCAGGGACGGCAGCAGCCGGCGCAGTCGCGGACGCCGGAGCCGCCTCGGCCGGACTGGCCGGCAGCAGATAGGTGGCCATCGCATCCAGATCCTCACGGGTCATGCGCGAGAAACTCTTTTCGATGGCTTCCAGCATCGGTCCGCCGGCGGTGGCCCCATTGGCGGCGTGGCCGCTGGCCAGGTACTCGGCCAGCATGGCGCGGGTCCAGGCCGGCTTGGCCTGCAAGGCAGCGGGGCTGATGTCGGGCGCGTACCAGGTGCCGAGCGAGGCCCCTTGCAGGCGGCGCTCCAGTTGCTCGGCCATGAGCACATTGCGCGGCGTATGGCAGGTGCTGCAATGGGCCAGGCCCTGCACCAGGTAGGCTCCGCGATTCCACTGCGCCGATTGCGCCGGGTCGGGCTCAAAGGGCTTGGTGTCCAGGAAAAGCCAGTTCCACGCCTTCATCGACATGCGGATGTTGAACGGGAACGGCAGCGCCGTCGCCGGCGGAGCCTGGTCCACCGGCTGCACGCCCTGCATGAAGTAGGCGTACAGCGCCGCCACATCCTCATCGTTCAGCCGCGCATAGGCGGTATAGGGCATGGCCGGATACAGGTTGCTGCCATCGGCACGCACGCCGCGACGCAAGGCCGCGGCAAATTGCTCCGGCGTGTACTGGCCGATGCCGTGGGTCTTGGAGGGCGTGATGTTGGTGCTGTAGATGGTGCCAAGGGGACTGCTGATCGGATGCCCGCCGCTGAACGGGGCGCGTCCCCTCTCGCTGTGGCAGGCAGCGCAGTCACCGGCGACGGCCAGGTACTCGCCGCGCTTGATCAACTGCGCATCATTGGCCGCATGAGCCAGCGCGACCACGCCCAGCAAGGACAGCATCGCCAGCAGGCGCTTGAACGGCTTACGCATGGCGGCTCTCCTCGATGATCTTGTCGGCCGTGCGCAGCGCCAGCGCCATCGCGGTCAGCGTGACGTTGCAGGTGCCGACCGTGGGCATGACGCCGGTACCGACCATGAACAGGTTCTCGTGGTCGTGTGCGCGGCCCCAGGCATCGGTGACGCTGGTGGCCGGATCCAGGCCCATGGAGAGCGTACCGGTGATGTGCTGGCGATTGGAGAACGCCCCGCTCTTGCTGTGCTTGATGTTGGTCGCACCCAGCCGGGCCGCGATGGCGTCGTAGGCGGCGCGGGTCTTCTCGGTGCCTTTGACGACGTAGTCGTCCACGTTCCAGTACAGGGCCGGGACGGGCAGGCCAAGTTCATCCTTCTTGTCGCCCAGGGTCACGCGGTTGTTGCGGTCCGGCAGTTGTTCCAGCGCGTTCTTGATGCTCAGGCGGCGTGCGGCGCGGAACAGGATCTGCTCTTCCAGGCGCTTGCCGAAGTAACCCTCGGCGAGCACTTCCTTGGTCACCGAGGCCACCTGCGAGGCATTGGAAATATCGATGCGGAACGGCGCGTGCTCCGCACGAAAATCGCCATCGCGGAACTGGCCGATGGAGCAAGGGCTGACCGGACCACGGCCGGGCCAGATTTCTTCATCCACATCGAAGGTCACGCCGATGGCCGGGTGGTCGCACAGGTTGCGGCCGACATTGTCGCGGGCGTTGGCAATCCCCTGCGGGAACTTGTCGCTCACCGACATCAACAGCAGTTTGGGGGTCTCGATGGCATTGGCGGCCAGCACGAAGGTCTGCGCGGTGATGCGGTGGCTGACCTTGTTCCAGTCGTAATAATGGACGGCGGCGATGCGGCCTTTTTCGTCATGTTCCAGGCGATAGACCACGGCCTCGGTGATGACCTGCACGCCGCTGTCTTCAGCCTGCTGCGCAGCCAGACCGCCGTGATACTGGGCATCGATGGGACACAGCGGCATGCAGTTGTTGTTGCCGCAGCAGGCCGGACGGCCGTCATAGTTGCGGCTGTTGCGGCCGGTGCTGTCGTCGAGAACGGTGAATTCCGGCGCCAGGCGGGCCGTCACGCGTTGCTGCAGCCACGAGGCCGGCACCCGCTCCATCGGAAAAGGATGCTTGCGCGGCGAGCCGCTCTCGGGCGAACCGCCGACACCGGCGATGACCTCTGCCTGGTAGTAATAGTCTTCCAGGTCGTCATAGCTGATCGGCCAATCCTTGCCGACGCCATACAGGCTGTGCTGGCGGAAGTCGTTGGGTACATAGCGCCACAACTGCGCCGCCCAATGCCAGCTGGTGCCGCCGAACATCCGGATGTACTGCGCATTGAAGGCATGCGGCCCCTTCTGCTGCAGGTAGCCGTTGGGCTCCGGGGTATAGCGCGGGTGCGGTGCCAGCGGCGAATACGGATACGGCGCCATGAAGTCGGACTTGAAAGCCGAACTGCGGAAACGTTCGACCAGTTGGTCGCGGCCCATGCGCGGGCCGGATTCCAGCAGCAGCACCGACTTGCCGGTCTTGGCCAGGCGCGTGGCCAGCAAGGCGCCGGTCACACCGGCACCGATCACCACCACGTCGGCGGAATTGGGATTACTCATGAATGTCACTCTCGCAAATCAGGGCTGGCGCGACCAGCTGCCGCAGGGACCATAGGAAAAACTGGGCGGCACCAGCTTGCCGCTCACCAGTCCGTTGGAGAGCGTATTGATGTAGGTGACGTACTGGGCGTTCTTGCCCTTGCCGACCACGCCGTCGTACCAGGCACCGAGGATGACGCGGGCCAGCTTTTCGCTGTCACCCTGCTCGGCCGGGAAGGCCAGGCGCTCGGCTTGCAGCAGCGCTGGCTGGGCTTGCAGCAGGCCCTTGAGCGATTGCAGGCGCGCGGCCAGGTCTTTTTCGGTTTTGGACAGGGCCAGCAGCAAAGCCGCGCCCAGCTTGGGGCTCAAATCCTGGCGTTCAGTCAGTTGCCGGGAAACCTGAAGGAAATCGTCCACCGGCACGGTCGCCGGATTGTTTTGTGCCGTAACCCGGTGCGGCAGGGACCAGAACAGGCCGGCAGCGCCGGCACCTGCCATCAGGCCCGCCACTTTGAGTACCCGGCGGCGTGTGGGGTGTGTCATGTCGTCGTCCAAATGAAAGGCCCCCAAAGCACGCTCAAGGTGCCGCGCCGTCGCGCCGGGGCCAGGATGGGCCGGTATTCTACGCACTTTGTTGCTGCTCTGCAGCAAAGGGCGCAGCAGGTTTTCAGGATACTGGAAACGACACGGCCCGGCCATGTGCATGGCCGGGCCGTGGATCGGGTGGCGTCGCTGCCGGTATCAGCCGTGGCCGAGATAGGCCTTGCGCACGTCGCTGTTGGCCAGCAGGTTGGCACCGGTATCGGACATGACCACATGGCCGTTTTCCAGCACGTAGCCACGGTCGGCCACGCCCAGCGCCTTGTTGGCGTTCTGCTCGACCAGGAACACGGTCACGCCGCTCTCGCGGATGGTGCGAATGATCTCGAAGATCTGCGCAATCACCAGCGGGGCCAGGCCCAGCGTAGGTTCGTCCAGCAACAGCAGGCGCGGCTTGCTCATCAGCGCGCGGCCGATGGCCAGCATCTGCTGCTCGCCGCCGGACATGGTCCCGGCCCGCTGCGCCGCGCGTTCCTTCAAACGCGGGAAGAGTCCGAAGACGTACTCGATGCCCCGTTCGATGTCCTCGTTGCTGGCGAAGAAGGCGCCCATTTTGAGGTTTTCCAGCACGGTCAGGCTGGGGAAGACGCGCCGGCCTTCGGGCGAGATCGCCAGCCCGCGGCGCATGATCTCGTGGGTTGGCAGCTGCGTAATGTCCTGCCCTTCGAAGAGTACGCGGCCACTGGAAGCGCGCGGACGGCCGCACAGCGTCATCAGGAGCGTGGTCTTGCCGGCACCGTTGGCACCGATCAAGGTAACGATCTCGCCCTTTTCCACCGTCAGCGATACGCCGTGCAGGGCCTCGATGGCACCGTAGTGGGTATGCACCTTGTCAAACTGCAGCATCATTCTTCTCCCAGGTAGGCCTTGATCACACGTTCGTCGCTGCGCACCTGTTCGGGGGTGCCGGTGACGATGGGCTTGCCGTGCTCCATGACCAGGATGCGGTCGGAGATGCCCATGATGAGGCTCATGTCGTGTTCGATCAGCAGCACGGCTACGCCATGTTCGCGGCGCAGACGGTCGATCAGTTGCGACAGCTCCTGCTTCTCCTGCGGGTTCAGGCCGGCCGCGGGTTCATCCAGCAGCAGCAGGCGCGGCTTGGTGATCATGCAGCGGGCGATTTCCACGCGGCGTTGCAGGCCATACGAGAGCGTGCCCGCCTCGCGGTTGGCCAGCGCCGTCAGGCCCAGCTGGTCCAGCCAGTAAGCTGCACGCTGCAACGCTTCCTGCTCGGACTTGCGATAGGAAGGCGTCTTCAGCAGTCCCGACAGCAGGTTGGTATTGACCTGCTGGTGTTGCGCCACCAGCAGGTTCTCCACCACGGTCATGGACTTGAAGAGACGGATGTTCTGGAAGGTGCGCACCAGCCCCTGCTGCGCCACCTGGTGGCTTGGCTGGCGGGCAATGGAGACGCCATCGAGCGCAATCTCGCCCGAGGTCGGCTGGTAGAAGCCGCTGATGCAGTTGAAGACGGTGGTCTTGCCGGCCCCGTTGGGACCGATGATGGCGAAGACTTCGCGCTCCTGCACGGCCAGCGAGACGCCATCCACGGCCAAGAGGCCGCCGAAGCGCATCGACAGGTTGGACACTTCCAGCATGGTTTTCACGGACGGGTTCATTGCGGCAGCTCCACGTGCGGACGGGTTGCAGGAAGCAGTCCTTGCGGACGCCACATCATCATCAGCACCATCACCAGGCCGAAGATCAGCATGCGGTACTCGGCGAAGCTGCGCGCCAGTTCCGGCAGCACGGTCAGCAGGATCGCCGCCAGGATCACGCCCAGCTGCGAACCCATGCCACCCAGCACGACGATGGCCAGGATCAGGGCGGATTCGATGAAGGTGAAGGATTCCGGCGTCACCAGGCCCTGGCGGGCGGCGAAGAAGGAACCGGCCAGGCCGGCGAAGGCGGCACCGAGCGTGAAGGCCGAGAGCTTCACCCGGGTCGGGTTGATGCCCAGCGAGCGGCAGGCGATCTCATCTTCACGCAGGGCTTCCCAGGCGCGGCCCATGGGCATGCGCAACAGGCGGCTGGTGACGAAATACGTAAAGAGCACCATCAGCAAGGCCAGGAAATACAGGAAGATCACCATGTGCCCCCCCTGGTAAGTCAGGCCCAGCAACTGGTGGAAGGTAGTGCCATCCTCGGTCAGCGGATTGCGCGCCATCACCACGCCGAACACGGTCGGCTTGGGGATGCCGGAGATGCCATCCGGGCCGCCGGTGAGGCTGGTCATGTTGTTGAGCAGCAGGCGGATGATTTCGCCAAAGCCCAGCGTGACGATCGCCAGGTAGTCACCGCGCAAACGCAGCACCGGGAAGCCCAGCAGGAAGCCGAACAGCGCGGCGGCAGCGGCCGACAGCGGCACGCATTCCCAGAACGAGAGGCCGAAGTACTGGTTGCACAGCGCATAGGTGTAGGCACCCACGGCATAGAAACCCACGTAGCCCAGATCGAGCAGGCCGGCGAAGCCGACCACGATGTTCAGGCCCAGGCCCAGCACCACATAGATCAGCGCCAGGGTCATCACGTCCACGTAGCCGCGCGAACCGAAGAAGGGCCACACCAGCGCAGCCATCAGCAGGATCAGCACGGCCGCGCGCTGCTGGCCCGGCTGCATGCGCGGCAGCGCAGGCAGCTTGATGCCGGCGCTGGTGCGCGCGAGCGCAGGCCTGGCCAGCTGGAACAGGAACACGGCCAGCACCGCCACCAGCACCGGGGTCCAGTGGGTATTGAGGACCACGCGGTAGCCCTCCAGCTGCAGCTGCATGCCCAGCAGCGGGATGGTCAGTACGGCGGTCACCAGCGCCGCCGCCACGGCATTCTTGAAAGTCTCAGGCATCACGCCTCCTTGAATATGTCGTTGTCCGTCGAGCCGTGCGGGCTCAGACCTTTTCGATGTCGGGCTTGCCCAACAGGCCCGTGGGACGGAACAGCAGGATCAGCACCAGCAGCCCGAAGGACACCACGTCCTTGTATTCGGAAGGCAGGTAGCCGGCCGCGAAGGTCTCCGCCAGCCCCAGCAGCACGCCGCCCAGCATGGCGCCGGGAATGCTGCCGATACCGCCCAGCACCGCCGCCGTGAAGGCCTTGATGCCGGCGATGAAGCCGATGTAGGGATTGAGCTTGCCGATGGTCAGGGCAATCAGCACACCGCCGACCGCCGCCAACATCGCACCCAGGACGAAGGTGAAGGAAATCACCTTGTTCGTATCAATGCCCAGCAGGTTGGCCATGCCCATGTCTTCAGCGCAGGCGCGGCAGGCGCGGCCCATGCGCGAACGCGCGATGAACAGCGTCAGCGCCACCATCAGCACCAGCGTCACGCCCACGATGACCATGCGCGAATACGGCACCGTGACCGTGAAGTCGCTGCCCATCTGGAATTCGAGCGCGCCCGAGATCAGCACCGGCACCGACATGTCGCGTGCACCCTGGCCGATCTGCACGTAGTTCTGCAGGAAGATGGACATGCCGATGGCCGAGATCAGCGGTACCAGGCGCGGGCCGCCGCGCAGCGGGCGATAGGCCACGCGTTCGACGGTCCAGCCATAGAGGCCGGTCACCAGCACCGAGACGATCAGTGCGCCGCCCAGCAGCAGCGGCAAGGGATAGCCGGACTGCACGCCGATGGCGGTCAAGGTCACCAGGCCGACGTAGGAGGCGATCATGTAGATCTCGCCGTGGGCGAAGTTGATCATGCCGATGATGCCGTAGACCATGGTGTAGCCGATGGCGATCAAGGCATAGATCGCACCCAGCGACAGCCCGTTGACGAGCTGCTGGGTCAGTTGAGGGAGCAATTCATTCATGAGGGAACCCATAAAGTGGAAATGCCCCATTCCGACTGCAATGGGGCATTTCGCGGTTTGACGTCAGGTCAGACAGTCAGGCCAGCGATTCGGGGCGAATCACTTGGCTTCGGTCTTGGTGGCGTCCTTGTGCCAGGTGAAGACGACGAACTTGAAGGCCTTCAGGTCACCCTTCTTGTCGTATTCGACGTTGCCGATGGGGGTCTTGAAGCTGTTGCCGTGGATGTAGGCGGCGACCTTGTCCGGATCGGTGGACTTGGCACCGGTGATGGCATCGGCAATGATCTTCACGGCCGAGTAGGCCGGCATCTGGAACGGGCCGTTGGCGTCACGCTTGGCGGCGGCGAAGGCCTTGACCAGGGCGGCGTTGGCCGGATCGGCGGCGAAGTCGGCCGGCAGGGTCACCAGCATGCCTTCGGAGGCGGGGCCGGCGATGGCGGTGATGTCCTTGTTGCCCACGCCTTCGGGGCCCATGAAGACGGCCTTGACGCCCTGCTCACGCGCCTGGCGCATGATCAGGCCCATTTCCGGGTGGTAGCCGCCGAAGTAGACGAAGTCCACGCCCTGCGACTTCAGCTTGGTGACGATGGCCGAGTAATCGCTGTCACCGGCGTTGATGCCTTCGAACACCACCACCGGCACCTTGGCCGCCTCCAGGGCCGACTTCACCGACGACGCCACGCCCTGGCCGTAGGACTGCTTGTCGTGCAGCACGGCGACCTTCTTGGGCTTGAGCTTCTCGATCACGTAGCGGGCGGCGGCAGGACCTTGCTGGTCGTCGCGGCCGATGGTGCGGAAGATGAACTTGTGCGGCTTGGCTTCGGTCAGCTGCGGCGCGGTGGCCGACGGGGTGATCATGACCACGCCTTCGTTCTCGTAGATGTCGGAGGCGGGGATGGTGGAGCCGGAGCAGACGTGACCGATCACGTACTTGATGCCCTGGCTGACGATCTTGTTGGCCACGGCCACGGCCTGCTTGGGTTCACAGGCGTCGTCCATCATGACGGCTTCGAACTTGTTGCCGTTGGCGCCGCCGGCGGCGTTGATCTGTTCGATGGCGGTGAGGGCACCGGCCTTGACCATGTCGCCGTACTGGGCCACGGCACCGGTCAGGGGACCGGCGATGGCGATCTTGACGGTTTCGGCGTGGGCCACGCCGGCGAAGGCGGCAAAGGTGGCGGCGGCCAGGGCGATCTTGGTCAGACGGCTTGCAAACTTCATTGTCGTTTCCTCCAGGATGGAACGGATTCAAGAGGCGCCGTTACCTGGCGAACAGGCCGGCGCGCGTAGGGTTGTGGATACCTGACCCCGTTTTACGGGAGGCTGGCCGCAACATGGGGGCAGAGTGTAACACTGCCGTCATATGGGGCAAATTTTTTTTGAAATTTCGTCAAACCCCATCATTAATGCGCTGTGGTCTTCGATTTTTCGCACATTTCATGCTGTTTTTCTTCATTTTCCCATATTCGGTGCAGAATTGCACTGCAGCATGAGCGAATTCGGTGCATCGCCTGCAAAGTCTTGATGGGACTGGATTTGCGGCCAGAATCCGTTTTCCCGTGGCAAGCCCGGCTTGCGCCATTTACAATACCGCCTCGCCCTCCGCATTCCCGCAGAACAAGACCTGGTTTCGATGCTTCGCTCCCCTTCCCTCCCTGCCCCTGGTTTCCGCCGCGCACTGCTGCGCCTGCTCGCATTGACCGGCCTGGTACCGGCGCTGCTGCTGGGATCGGGCAGCCCGCCGGCACAGGCGGCCGAGGTGCGCCAGTACCAGTATCGCCAGGTCTTCATCAGCACCTGCCGCGCTGATCCGCGCAGCGACACCATCCGCATGTACTGGAAAGATGCCGCTGGCACGCCGCTGGGCAACTTCAGCCGGCTCGATGCGCATCTGCGCAGCCAGGGACAGGAGATGGTCTGCGCCACCAATGCCGGCATCTACGACAAGCAATTGCAGCCGCTGGGGCTGTACGTGGAAGGCGGCAACCAGCTGCGCCGCCTCAATACGCGCAAGAACGCGTATGGCAATTTCTATCTGCAGCCCAATGGGGTATTCGTGTTGAGCGAGCGCCAGGCCTACATCGTCGAGACCTCCGACTATGAAGCCGAACTGGGTCTTTGGAATGGCGTGACGCGCTACGCCACGCAATCGGGTCCGCTGATGATTGTGGACGGCAAGATCAATCCGCGCTTCGATCCCGAGTCAGCCAATACGGTCGTGCGCAATGCAGTGTGCCTGGATGCGACGGGCATCGTCACGCTGGCCATCGCGCGCAATCCGATCAGCTTTTACGATTTCGCCAGTTTCCTTCGTGATGAGCTCAAGTGCAGTGACGCCTTGTATCTGGATGGCAGCATCTCGCGCATGTATCCCACGCTGGAAGCCAATATGGGTCCGGCGTTCGGGGCGATGATTGCGGTGGTGAAGGGGCATGGGGGGAAGTAGTCCGCACCGCTGCGAAAACACGGTAAAGACACGCAGTTTCGCTTTCCCGTCGGAGGGACGAAAAAAAGCCCGCAGCCAATGAACTGCGGGCAAGTTCCCTATCAAGAGGGAGGTTGAAGGAACAGTTCAACCACCTGTACGACTGCAAGCCGCAAAAAAAAGTTCGGAAAGATTTTTCCAGCCAACGCGCAAATTGCCCCCAAGAGCCAAGTGCTTGGCAAGATCCTTCACATTTACCGCAAAAACCACCTTTCCAGCGCCCCAAAAGAAAACGCCGCGACAGTTGCCCGTCGCGGCGCATGCAGTGCTGTTCCCACTGCGGGAGAGGGTGCGGCGCTTGCCGTCTTGTTGGCTCTTGTTGTGAGGCGTTTACTTTTGCGTACCACTGTCGCCAGAGGCGGCCGGGGTGCTCGGCGTAGTGGCCGAGGAATCCGAAGGCGTAGTCGGGGTCGGGGTCGCCGGCGTAGCCGTCGAGCCCGCAGCCGTACCGGAATCAGCCGGTGCCGGCGTGGTCGGGGTGCTGCTTGCCGGTGCCGGTTCCGAAGCGGCCGGCGGGGTGGCGGCAGGCGTTGCAGGCGCTTCGTCGCGCTTGTTGCAACCAGCCAGCACAGCAGTGAACACGGCGGCAGCCAAGAGGGTGTGGCGAATCTTCATATGTTGCCTCCTAAAGTTGTTGAGGGGGATTTGCCGAAATGCGGACAAACAGGCACAGAGCACGTGCTTGCCGGAATTCGACAGCTTCTGGACACCGATTATTCCCGTTCCGCCGTTCCCACGCTGTCAGAAAACGGCGCATCTTGATGTCAGCCATCACAGGCAATATGACAATCCTGACAAACCATTTCCCCCTGAAAACCCGTATCATCGCCTCCCATGATGACCTTCACCGCCCGCTTCCCCGCCCTCGCCCGCATGACCCTCCTGCGCCGCGCGCTGGCCCTTCCCGCGACCGTGCTGGCGATGGCACTGCCGCTGGCGGCCCAGGCCGACATCACGCCGGTTTCCCCCGCGCAATGCGCCCAGATGCGGGCCAGCAAGGTCATCACCTCCGGCAATCCGGTCCCCTGCACGCGCCTGGCCACGGTCAGCTTCGACTACACCGATTTCGGCGGGGCCACCCGCCAGGGCAGCGTGGTGGTGCTCGACGCGCTGGCTCCGCAGGTCGAAGCGCTGTTCGGTGAGCTGCTCTTGCGCTCCTTCCCGCTGGCCGGGGCGCAAGGGCTGGAAGCCTATGACGGCGACGACCAGCGCTCCATGGCCGCCAACAACAGTTCGGCCTTCAATGGCCGGCCCATGACCGGCGGCGGTGGCTGGTCCAAGCACGCCTATGGCGCGGCCATCGACATCAATCCGCTGCAGAATCCTTATGTGAGCAAGGCCGGCAGCCCCGAGCAGGAAGTCCTGCCGCCGCAGGGCGCGGCCTACCTGCAGCGCGCGCCCCTGCAGCCGGGCATGGCCGAGGAGGTGGTCAGCGTGTTTTATGAACATGGATTCCTGGTCTGGGGCGGCCAGTGGAAACAACCCATCGATTACCAGCACTTCGAGATCGGCAGCCGCAGCTTCATCCTGAAACTGGCCAGTCTGCCCAAGGCCCAGGCGCGCGCCGAGTTTGAACGCTATGTGATGCGCTATCGCCAGTGTGCGCATCCCGCCACAGTCACTGCCGCCCCGCCCGCCGACGACGATGCGCCCGAAGACACCCGCCTGCGCGACCAGTGCGCCGCACGCTTGCGCAAGTAAGCAGCGACACGTCCACGCCGAACAGGTAAAGATGCGCAAGTTTCGGTAAACCGACGCAGCAGCCTCATGGTGCGCCCCTATACTGCCCCGGCAATACCGGTCTGGGCGCTGGCCCGGGGGACAGCCTTACTTGAGGAGTGCACGCATGTCGACCAATTCCATTTCCGCCGTCTATCACGGCAACGCACCGGCAGGCGGCCAGCAGGCTGCGAAGAAGCCGGCCGTCAATTTCAATGACGTCCTGAAAGCCGCCGGACAGTCCACCCAAGTGGCCCAGTCCACTTCCGCACAGCCCAGCAGTACAGATACCAGTACCTTCACCACGACACCGACCCGCACGGTGTAAGCGGCATCACCCTGCCCGCAATGACAAAGGCCGGACACTCCGGGAAACTGGCCCGGTACGGCTATACTGCGATCTCAGACGCCAGGAGTCGCCATGCCCGATCCGCAGCACCCCGAAGCCCTGCACATCCGCCGCGCCCGCCAGGACGATTACCCGCAATGGAAGATCCTGTGGGACGACTACAATGCCTTCTACGGCCGCAGTGGCGCCACCGCCCTGCCCCTGGCCATCACCCAGTCCACCTGGTCACGCATCCATGCGGCCGATGAGCCGGTGCATGCCCTGGTGGCCGAATCCGATGGACGGCTGCTGGGACTGGCGCACTACCTCTATCACCGCAACACCATCCTGATCGGCCCCACCTGCTACCTGCAGGACCTGTTCACCACCGAAGCCGCACGCGGCCGTGGTGTGGGACGTGCACTGATCGAAGAACTGTACCGGTACGCCGCAGCGGACGGTGCCGAGCGAGTGTACTGGCACACCCATCACAGCAATGCCACGGCACGCAAGCTGTACGACCACCTCGCGGTGGACTCCGGCTTCATCGTCTATCGCAAGAACCTCTGATACCAGTTGATGCGCGCCGGGTTCAAGCCTGGGCGTTGGCCTCATTGAGCGCATTGACGATGTCGGCGCGCTTCAAGTCCGGAGCGAACTGCTGGATGAAATCGAAGGCATAGCCGCGCAGGTAGGCACCGCGCCGCACCGCCAGCCGGGCGATATTGGCCTTGAACAGGTGGGAGGCATTGATGGCCACCATCTCCGAGTGCTTGCCCTGGTCCACCGCCATCGAGGCCACCAGGCCCACGCCCATGCCCAGCGAGACGTATTGCTGGATCACGTCCGAATCCATGGCGGTGAGCACGATGTCGGGCTCGATGCCGGCCTGGCGGAAGGCTTCGTCGATGTGGCCACGGCCGGTAAAGCCGACGTCATAGGTGATCAGCGGCCAGGTACCCAGATCCTCCAGCGTGACCTGTTCCAGCCCCAGCAGCGGATGGCCTTGCGGCACCACGATCACGTGGCTCCAGGTGTAGCAAGGGAAGGACACCAGTTCCTTGAATTGCGACAGGCCCTCGGTAGCGATGCCGATGTCGGCCTTGCCCGAGATGACCCATTCGGCGATGTGTTCCGGGGCGCTCTGCTGCAGGGCGATGCGCACCTGCGGGAAGGCATCGCGGAAGGCCTGCACCACGCGCGGCAGCACGTAGCGCGCCTGGGTGTGGGTGGTGGCGATGGAGAGCGTGCCGCTCTGCTCGCCGGCGTATTCCTTGCTGGCGCGGCGCAGGTTCTCGGCTTCCAGCAGGAGCCGCTCGACGATGCCGAGGATGCCCTTGCCGGGTTCGGTCAGGCCGGTCAGGCGCTTGCCGTTGCGCTCGAAGATTTCCACGCCCAGCTCTTCTTCGAGCTCGCGGATCTGGCGGCTCACGCCCGGTTGCGACGTGAAGAGCACGTTGGCCACTTCGGTCAGGTTGAAGCCGCAACGCGCGGCTTCGCGGATGGAACGCAGCTGCTGGAAATTCATCGTCCCGGCCCTCCTTGTTGTTGCGCAAAGACCTGCAGGCGGCGTGGACGCACGACCAGCGTCTCGCCATTCTTCAGGCCCAGTTGCGCGAAACGTTCATTGGGGATGACGGCCTCGATCAGCTCGGCATTGTCATCGCGCTCCAGTTCCAGTTGCGCCAGCGGGCCGATGGCATGCGAGCGGCGCAGTTGCACCACGATGCCTTCGGCGCCGGGCGAGTAGCGCTCCACGTCCAGGTCATGCGGACGCACGAAACCGACGCCGGCCGCATCGCGGATATCGCCGTGGCCGGGGGCCTCGAAGCGCGCACCGCCGGCGTCCAGCACGCCTTCGTGCAAGCGGCCATGGAACAGGTTCACATTGCCCAGGAAGCCGTAGACGAAGGGCGAAGCCGGATGGTTGTACACCGTCTCGGGCGTGCCGATCTGCTCCACTTGTCCCTTGTTCATCAGCACCACCTGGTCTGCCACTTCCAGGGCTTCTTCCTGGTCGTGGGTGACGAAGATGCTGGTGACGTGCAGTTCATCGTGCAGGCGGCGCAGCCAGCGGCGCAGTTCCTTGCGCACCTTGGCATCGAGCGCGCCGAAGGGTTCGTCCAGCAGCAGCACGCGCGGCTCCACGGCCAGTGCGCGGGCCAGCGCGATGCGCTGGCGCTGGCCGCCGGAGAGTTGCGGCGGATAGCGGTCGGCCAGCCAGTCCAGCTGCACCAGCTCCAGCAGGCGCTTGACCTTCTCGCGGATCACCGCTTCCGAGGGACGCTGGGCGCGCGGTTTCACGCGCAGGCCGAAGGCGATGTTCTCGAAGACGGTCATGTGCTTGAACAGCGCATAGTGCTGGAACACGAAACCGACCTGGCGTTCGCGCACGTGGCGCGCCGAAGCGTCTTCGCCATCGAGCAGCACCTGGCCCGAATCGGGCGATTCGAGACCGGCGATGATGCGCAAGAGCGTGGTCTTGCCGCAGCCGGAGGGGCCCAGCAAGGCCGTCAGTTCGCCCGCCGGGAAATTGAGGGATACGTCGTTGAGCGCAGTGAAGCTGCCGAAACGCTTCTGGATGTGATGGACTTCGATGCTCATGATGACTCCTTAAGCTTGTTCGCTGGGGGCTTGCTGCTGGTGCAGCCGCCACTCGATGACGCTCTTGATGGCCAGCGTGACCACGGCCAGGAAGGCCAGCAGCGACGCCACGGCGAAGGCGCCGGTGATGTTGAATTCGTTGTAGAGGATCTCGACCTGCAGCGGGATGGTGTTGGTCTCGCCGCGAATGTGGCCGGAGACCACCGAGACGGCACCGAACTCGCCCATGGCGCGCGCATTGCAGAGGATCACGCCATACAGCAGGCCCCACTTGATGTTGGGCAGCGTGACATGCCAGAAAGTACGCCAGCCGGAGGCGCCCAGCACCAGCGCGGCTTCTTCTTCCTCGCTGCCCTGCGACTGCATCAGCGGGATCAGTTCGCGCGCCACGAAGGGGAAGGTCACGAAGATGGTGGCCAGCACGATGCCCGGCACGGCGAAGAGGATCTTGATGTCATGCTCGCGCAGCCAGGGGCCGAAGTAGCCCTGCAGGCCGAACAGCAGCACGTAGATCAGGCCCGAGATCACCGGCGAGACCGAGAACGGCAGGTCGATCAGGGTCAGCAGCACGTTCTTGCCACGGAACTCGAACTTGGCAATCGCCCACGCGGCCGCCACGCCAAAGACCAGGTTCAGCGGCACGGCGATGGCGGCAGCGAGCAGGGTCAGCTTGATGGCAGACCAGGCGTCAGGCTCGGTGATGGACGCCACGTAGACATCCCAGCCCTTGCGCAGCGCTTCGTAGAACACCGCCACCAGCGGCACGAACAGGAACAGGGTCAGGAAGGCCAGTGCGATGCCGATCAGCAGCGCACGCACCCACCAGGGTTCGGTGGTGGCACCGGGCGTGAGCGGCGGCTCGCCACGGGCAATCGCGTTGGCTTGCGGGGCAGCGGAAACGGGGGCGGCACTCATCTCAGGTCCTTTCCGACTGGCCACGCTTGCGGGTCCAGGCTTGCAGCAGGTTGATGGTCAACAGCAGGATGAAAGAAACCAGCAGCATGACCATCGCAATGGCGGTCGCACCGGCATAGTCGTACTGCTCCAGCTTGGTGACGATGAACAAAGGGGTGATTTCAGAAACCATGGGCATGTTGCCGGCGATGAAGACCACCGAGCCGTATTCCCCCGAGGCGCGCGCAAAGGCCAGCGCAAAACCGGTCAGCAAGGCGGGCAGCACGGTCGGGAAGATCACCTTGGTAAAGGTCTGCCAGCGGCTGGCACCAAGGCTGGCGGCGGCTTCTTCGAGCTCGCGCTCGGCTTCTTCCAGCACCGGTTGCACGGTACGCACGACAAAAGGCAGGCCGATGAAGGTCAGCGCCACCAGCACCCCCAGCGGGGTGAAGGCGACCTTGATGCCCAGGGGCGCCAGCAGCTTGCCCAGCCAGCCGTTCTGCGAATACAGCGTGGTCAGGGCGATGCCGGCCACGGCGGTCGGCAAGGCAAAGGGCAAGTCCACCAGGGCATCGATGATGCGCTTGCCGGGGAAGCGATAGCGCACCAGCACCCAGGCCACGATGCCGCCGAAGATCACGTTGAGGAACGCACCGATCAGCGAGGCCCCAAAGCTCAGGCGATAGGAGGCCATGACGCGCGGCGAGGTCACCGCGTCAATGAAGCCGCCCCAGGTCAGGGTAAAGGTCTTCAAAAACAGCGCCGACAGCGGGATCAGCACGATCAGCGCCAGGTAGAAGATGGTAAAGCCCAGCGACAGCCGGAAACCGGGCAATACGCGCCGGTTGGCGCTGCCCGCCGAGCGGGCCGGCGCGGCCCCGGGGGCGGCAAGGGAAACAGGGGATGCGGACATGTCGTTCTCTTGTTATTACAAATGCGACTATAGGTGAGCGATATTCGCATCCGATAGTTATAAAGAGAACGAAGCTTTTTGCATGTCCTTAGAAGAAAAGCGCATAAAGCCGGGCTGAAATCCGTCTTTATGCGCTCATGAGGGGTGTGAAGAAAAAAGCTTCAGGCGATGCGTTCGAGCAGCTCCAGCAGCCACTGCTGCCCTTCGGTCCAGTCGCCCAGGCCCGATTCGGAGTTGATATGCCCGCGCGCGCCCACCGAGCGGAATTGCGCGCCCCAGGCCTCGGCCCAGTGGCGGGCGCGCTCGGCACTCATCCAGGGATCGTTGTCGCTGCCCACGACCAATGCCGGATACCGCAGCTTGTGGCGCACCGCTGCGCTCAGGCTGAACTTGACCGGATCGGCCGGCGCCACCAGCAAGGCCGCCACGATGGGATGCGCGGAACCCTCGGAGGCCGCTTGCAAGGCCGCCGTCCGATGCACGGTGGTGAGACACCCGAAGCTGTGCGCCACGATCACCGTAGGGCGGCCATCACGCGCCAGCACTTCGCCCAGGCGGGCCGACCAGCGCGGCAGGTCCGGGGTTTCCCAATCATCCTGCTTGACCCGTTCGAAGGCGGGATAGAGCCGCTGCCAGCGCGATTGCCAGTGTTCCGGCCCGCTGTCGGAGAGGCCCGGTGCCACCAGCACCCGGAAATCCGCCAGCCGGGCCGGTGTGGTGGAAGAAGAAGAAGAAGGAGAAGTCAGACTCATGCAGGCCCCGCAGCGAGTGATGAAGTCATGCAGTATGCCTTACGCGGCATCCTTCAGGCCAAGCAAGATGTCCGGCAGGCGTGCGGCCGGTACATCCCACAGATAGCCTTGGGCCAAAGTGGACTGGGCCAGTGCCTGACAGTACCAGGCCAGTTTGTCGAACACTTCCTTGTTTTCGACCCGTTTGAAGAAGATGCGCACCCCCTGCTCGGCCGCCCGCAGCAGCAGCAAAGCCACGCTGTCGGGATCAGCCAGCTCGCGCGCATCGACCTTGATGAGATCCGGCTTGACCTTGTCCAGCAGGCCCAGTGCTTCCAGCGGGCTGTTGGCCGAAACGCCCAGGCGGAAGCCGTTGCGGCGGTAATTGTCCAGCACGTAGTTGAGCAGCCAGCGCTGGTTGGGCGTGACCACCGGCAGTTGCAGCACGATGCGTTCGTGCGGCAGTTCCAGCGCGGCCAGGATGCGCCGATAGGCCACGCCGTGATTGTTGTTGACGGCGGCCAGCAGGCGCGCATGCACCGAGAGGTGCAGTTCGGGCGCGTCTTCGCCGACCTGACGGTAGTAGTTGATGGCGTGCAGCATGCGGCACAGCCGGTCCAGTTCCACCGACTCGTCGTCGCTGGCGGCCTGGTCCAGCAGTTTCCACAGATGCAGGCCGTCGTCGACGGCCGAGTGGCTGCGGGCGAAGGCCTCGCAGGCGACGATGTGGCCATCGTCGAAGCTGCGCACCGGCTGGAAGGCCGAGGTCAGCGAAGTATTGAAGAAACGCCCCGCTGCGCGCCCCTGTTCATCCAGCCAGACCTTGGCGGACGGGGTGCCACCAGTATGCTGCGCATCGAGGCGGGCCAGATAAGCCTTCAGTGCCTGATATGCCATCGGGCCTGCTCCTGAAAAAAAGACACCGCCCGGCCGGCATCACCGGCCAGGACGGCCAGACGATCACAGCTTGGCGATCGAGACTTCGGTGGCCTTGACCAGTGCCACCACTTCGCTGCCGATGGTCAGGCCCAGGTCCTTCACGGAGCGGGTGGTGATGACCGAGGTCACGATACCGGCCGGGGTTTCCACATCCACTTCGGACACCACCGAACCTTCGATGATGGCCTTGACCTTGCCCTTGAACTGGTTACGGACGTTGATTGCTTGAATGGTCATGCTCTGCTCCTTGATGAAACGGCGTCGGCACCTGCCGCGCCGCATGGGTTGAAATCAAATCGGATAAAACTCTAAAAAAAACTGTACGTAATCCATCAGAAGCCGTTCGGACTGAGTAGGCCCGTGAGGGCCGTATCGAAGACACACAGGCGCGCCTTCGATACGCGGCTATGCCGCTACTCAGGACGAACGGTAACCGTGGCACAACTTGGCCAAAACGGATGAATCTTTCATGGCGGTCAAACTCACACCGCCCATTGCACCTGATGTACGCCACGTGGCGTGAAGAAATCTTCAGATGGCTCTGTAGCCGCCTCACTGCCGGGGTGCCGCAGCACGCGCCCCAGGATGGCTTCCTCCAGCGCGGCAAACTGGGCCTGGCCGCGTGAACGCGGACGCGCCAGTTCGATGCGCTGGTCCAGCGCCACGTGGCCATCCTCGATCAGCAGCACGCGATCGGCCAGGGCGATGGCTTCCTGCACGTCGTGGGTCACCAGCAAGGCGGTGAAACCGCGTTCGCGCCAGAGCGACTCGATCAGGGCCTGCATTTCGATGCGGGTGAGCGCATCGAGCGCGCCCAGCGGTTCGTCCAGCAGCAGCAATTGCGGGTCGTGTACCAGCGCACGCGCCAGGGCCACGCGCTGGCGCTGGCCCCCGGAGAGCACCGCCGGCCATTCGCCGGCACGCTGGTCCAGGCCGACCTGGCGCAGGGCATTGAGTGCCTGCGGCGCGGCCTGCTTGGGCAAGCCCAACGCGACGTTGGCCTGCACCCGTTTCCAGGGCAGCAGGCGCGCATCCTGGAACATGATGCGGATCTCGGGCTCGCCGCTGCCTTCGTGTTCATAGACGACCTCGCCGCCGCTGGCGCCATCGAGCTGGGCCACCAGGCGCAGCAAGGTGCTCTTGCCGCAGCCGCTGCGGCCGACGATGGCGACGAATTCGCCGGGTTCGATGTCGAGGTCGATGTCGTGCAGCACCGTGCGTCCGCTGAAGGACTTCGACAAGGCGCGCAGCCTGAGGCCTACGCCCCGGCCGGCGGCTCGGCTGACTTGCTGGTGTTCCTGGGTGTCATTGCGCATGATGGTTTCCTGATGCATTCATGGGGCTCGTCATTGGTAGCCGGGGTGCCAGCGCAGGAAGTAGCGTTCCAGTGCCCGCGCCGCGGTATCGGCCAGCTTGCCCAGCAAGGCGTAGAGCAGGATGCCCACCAGCACCACGTCGGTCTGCAGGAATTCGCGGGCATTCATGGTCATGTAGCCGATGCCGGCCTGCGCCGAGATGGTCTCGGCCACGATCAGCAGCACCCACACCAGACCCAGCGCAAAGCGCAGGCCGACCAGGATGGAGGGCAAGGCGCCCGGCAGGATCACGTCGCGATACAGCGGCCAGCCCGACAGGCCGTAGCTCTTGGCCATCTCGATCAAACCCTGGTCCACCGAGCGGATGCCGTGGAAGGTATTCAGATAGACCGGGAAGAACACGCCCACCGAGACCAGGAACAGCTTGGCCGTCTCGTCGATGCCGAACCACAGGATCACCAGCGGGATCAGGGCCAGTGCCGGAATGTTGCGCACCATCTGCAGGGTGGTATCAAGCAGCAGTTCGGCTGAACGCAGGCTGCCGGAGAGCAGACCCAGAATCAGACCGAGCCCTGCGCCGACCGCAAAGCCGGAAGCGGCACGGCCGCTGGAGACGGCCAGGTGACGCCACAACTCACCGGAGGCGGACAGATTCCACGCCGCCTTCAGGACCGCGAACGGTTCCGGCAGGATGCGGCTGGACAGCCAGCCGGCCTGCGCGGCGATCTCCCACCACACCAGCAGTAGCAAGGGCAGCAGCCAGCCGACCCAGGTACCACGCGGCTTGCGTGCGGCCTTGGCAGCGGCCTTGGGACGCGCCTGCTCTTGCGGCGCAGTGCTGGCGAGCACGGTATTGGTTGCACTGGTCATGCTGGCCTCAGCTTGCCGACACGCGCACCGGCGCGGGCTTGGGCAGTTCGGTATTGCCGACGATCTCGCCGAAGGGACCGGTCAGGTTGTGGCCGGCCAGGCCTTCGCGCTGGGCGCGCGGCAGCAGCGGGAATACCAGTTCGGCAAACCGGTAGGATTCTTCCAGGTGCGGATAGCCGGAGAGGATGAAGGTATCGATACCCAGGTCCGCATACTCCTTGATACGGGCAGCCACGGTCGGGCCATCACCCACCAGCGCGGTACCGGCACCGCCGCGTACCAGGCCGACGCCGGCCCACAGGTTGGGGCTCACTTCCAGCTTGTCGCGACGGCCGCCGTGCAGGGCGGCCATGCGGCGCTGCCCTTCCGAATCCATGCGGGCGAAGTTGGCCTGGGCCTTGGCGATGGTCTCGTCGTCCAGGCGGCTGATGAGTTCATCGGCGGCGCGCCAGGCGGCTTCATTGGTATCGCGCACGATCACGTGCAGGCGGATGCCGAAGCGCAGCGTGCGGCCGGCCTTGGCGGCGCGTTCGCGCACGCGGGCAATTTTTTCGGCCACGGCGGCCGGCGGTTCGCCCCAGGTCAGGTAGACGTCGACCTGTTCGGCGGCCAGGTCGATGGCTTCGTCCGAGGAGCCACCGAAGTACAGCGGCGGATACGGTGTCTGTACCGGAGGATAGAGTGCCTTGGCGCCCTTGACGCTGAGGTGCTTGCCCTCGAAGTTGGTTTCTTCGCCGGTGTGGGTCTTGGCCAGTACGTCGCGCCAGATCTTGAGGAATTCGTCGGACACTTCATAGCGCTCGGCATGGCTGCCGAAGATGCCATCGCTCTCCTGCTCGACCGGATCGCCACCGGTGACCACGTTGATGAGCAGACGGCCATTGGAGAGGCGGTCGAAGGTCGCGGCCATGCGCGCCGACAGGGTCGGTGCCGTCAGGCCGGGGCGCACTGCCACCAGGAATTTCAGGCGCTGTGTCGCATCGATCAGGCTGGCTGCAGCTACCCAGGCGTCTTCGCAGGAACGTCCCGTGGGCAGCAGCACGCCATCGTAGCCCAGGGTATCGGCCGCCACGGCAATCTGTTTCATGTAGTCATGGGTCACCGGGCGCGCACCTTCGGAGGTGCCGAGATAGCGGCTGTCGCCGTGAGTAGGGATAAACCAGAAAACGTTCATGCTTGACTCCTGAGCTGCTGGACTAGAGGTGGTCGATGTCAGTGTTGTTTATTTGAGGACGGCGTCGCTGACCTTGAGCTGCTTGGGGATCAGCTTGAGTTCAAAGAAGGCGTCGGCGATTTTCTGCTGCTCGGCCAGCACCTGGGCATCGACCGGCTTGTAGACGTGCGCATAGCGCTTCAGGCCGGTCTGGATGATGTCGGCATCCAGGCCCTGGATCGGGGACAGCTGGGCGGCGGCTTCAGCGGTGTGGGTGCGGACCCATTCGCCTTCACGGGTGATCTCTTCCAGCAGGATCTTCTCGACCTGTGGATTCTTCGCCGCGAAGGGACGCGCGCTCAGGAAAAACTGGTGGTGACTGACCGCCCCCACGCCCGAGGCCAGGCGGCGTGCGCCGACCTGCTTTTCAGCGGCGGCCTGGAACGGATCCCAGATCGCCCAGGCATCGACCGCACCGCGTTCGAAGGCGGCACGGGCGTCTGCCGGGGCCAGGTAGACCGGCTGGATGTCGCTGTACTGCAGGCCGGCTTTCTTGAGCAAAGCCACTACCAGCCAATGCACGTCCGAACCCTTGTTGAAGGCGATCTTCTTGCCCTTCAGTTCGGCCACGCTCTTGATGGGTGAATCCTTTTGCACCAGCAGGCCTTCCGCCTCCGGGGTCGGGATTTCATAGGCGGTGTAGACGAAGTCGGCACCGGCCGCTTGTGCAAAGACCGGCGGCGCTTCACCGACGTAGCCGAAATCGACCGAGCCCACGTTGAGCGCTTCCAGCAGTTGCGGACCGGCCGCGAACTCGGCCCACTTCACTTCCACGCCCAGCGGCTGCAGGCGCTTTTCGAGCGCACCGTGGGCTTTGAGCAGCACCAGGGTATTGGCGGCTTTCTGATAGCCGATGCGCAGCAGTTTGGTTTCCTGCGCCTGCACCGGGGCTGTGCCCAGAGAGAAGGCCAGTGCGCCCAGGGCGATGGCCGAGAGGCGCTGCAGGGTGCGGCGACGCGGGAAATGAATGGTCTTGTTCTTGTTGGCGGACACGATGTTTTCTCCAGATTCCAGAATGCGGGCGTGCAGAGGGCCATCCGCTCTACCAGCCGGTTCTTTTTTCAAGTCGGATTGCGCTGCCGGATCAGGTCCGGCCAGCTTCAGTTCAGTACGACACGCTGTACTGCAGCTGCGAGAACGGAATCTCGCGGAATTCTTCAGGTGCGATCTTGTGCAGCGCTTGCAGGCTGGCCGAGAGCTGCTCCACGCCTTCATTGACGCGGGCTTCGATGGGCGCATCCAGCACCAGGCCGTTTTCTTCACTCCAGGTCACCTGCGCCTCGGTGGCGTAGATGCTGGGCAGCACGTGCTTGGGGTTCAGCGACGACAGCACCGGGCGCAGCGCATAGTCCAGTGCCAGCATGTGCGACTGGCTGCCACCGGTGGCCAGGGGCAGCACCAGCTTGTTGGTCAGGCCGAACTGCGGCAGCAGGTCCAGGAAAGCCTTCAGGATGCCGCTGTAGGCCGCCTTGTAGACCGGGGTGGCGACCACCACGGCCGAGGCTTCTTCGACGGTAGCCAGGGCCGCCTTGATGTCCGGATCGTTCCAGTCGGCGCGCAGGATGGCCTGCCCCGGCAGGTCGCGCACATCCAGGCGCGCATAGCGGTGGCCCAGATGGGCCAGCTTGTCGCCGACGTGGTGCAGCAGACGGGTGGAACGGGAGGGTGCCGAGGGGCTGCCGGCCAGTAACAGGATGGTCATGTCGTGTGCTTGTGCTGAGGGGTGGATGGAACCGGCCGGGCCGGTCCCTCTTGCAGGTTCAGATCACTTCTTGTTGGGAGCGTAGAGCTGGTCGAAAGTACCGCCGTCAGCAAAGTGCGTCTTCTGCGCCTTCTGCCAGCCGCCGAAATCCTTGTCGATGGTCACCAGGTTCAGCTTGGGGAATTGCGAAGCGTACTTGGCAGCGATCTTGGGATCGATGGGACGGTAGTAGTTCTTGGCGATGATTTCCTGGCCCTGTTCCGAGTACAGGTACTTCAGGTATTCCTCGGCCACCTTGCGGGTACCGCGACGGTCTGCCACCTTGTCCACCACCGCCACCGGCGGCTCGGTCAGGATGGAAACAGAAGGAGCGACGATGTCGAACTTGTCCGGACCCCATTCCTTGAGCGAAATCAGGGCTTCGTTTTCCCAGGCCAGCAGCACGTCACCGATGCCGCGCTCGACGAAGGTGATGGTGGCGCCACGGGCACCGGAATCGAGCACCGGCACGTTCTTGAACAGCTTGGCGATGTAGTCGCGGGCGGCGTCGTCGCTACCGCCCTTTTGCTTGGCATAGGCCCAGGCCGCAAGGTAGTTCCAGCGGGCACCGCCCGAGGTCTTGGGGTTGGGGGTGATGACGGAGACCCCCGGCTTGATCAGGTCGCCCCAGTCCTTGATGCCCTTGGGGTTGCCCTTGCGCACCAGGAACACGATGGTGGAGGTATAGGGCGAGCTGTTGTGCGGCAGGCGCTTTTGCCAGTCGGCCGGCAGCAGCTTGGCCTTTTCCGAGATTTCGTCGATGTCGTAGGCCAGGGCCAGGGTCACCACGTCAGCGTCGATGCCGTCGATCACCGAACGGCCCTGCTTGCCGGAGCCGCCGTGAGAAGCCTTGATGGTGACGTTGTCACCGGACTTTTCCTTCCAGTACTTGGCGAAGGCCTTGTTGTAGTCGGCGTAGAGTTCGCGCGTCGGGTCATAAGAGACATTGAGCAGCGAAATATCGGCCGCGTGCGCCAGCGAGGCTGCTTGCGCCAGCACCAGGGCGGCGGCGACCGATTTGATGATCTTCTTCAGCATATCCGTTCCCGCATGTTCTGTTGTTTTGGAGCACACAGGTTAATGAGCCTGCAGACCAAAAAGAACGAATACTTTCTTCTCTCGATATGCGAAAAACAGATATGAAAGAACACGGCGCCGGAATAAGGATCCCGGTCTATATAACCAAAGTCTTGGTTGAGGAGACGAGCGTGCTGAAATCGTACCAGGCTGCCCTCCCCGCCCGACGCGGCTTTGCGGCCCGCACATCGGGCTATGTGAAGCTCCCGTCATGCAAGAAAAGCACGACCGGACTTTTTGTTCTTTTCACATTGTGGTATAACCTTCATATTGCAACGCACCAGGCCGCGCCATGAAAAAAGAAGCTGCAGGCGAGACAGAACAGATATCGATCCAGGTCATCGAGCGCATGGTGTCGCTGCTCGACGCGCTGGCGGAATATCCCGACCCGGTGAGCCTGAAGGAATTGTCGGCGGCGACCGACCTGCACCCGTCGACAGCGCACCGCATCCTCAATGACCTGGTGGTCAAGCGTTTCGTGGACCGCGTGGAGCCCGGCACCTATCGCCTGGGCATGCGCCTGCTGGAGCTGGGCAACATCGTCAAGAGCCGGCTGTCGGTGCGGGAAGCGGCACTGGACTTCATGCGGGCGCTGCATCGCAAGACGCACCAGACGATCAACCTGTCGGTGCGGCAGGCCGATGAAATCGTTTATATCGACCGCTCCTTTTCTGAACGTTCCGGCATGCAGGTGGTGCGCGCCATCGGCGGCCGCGCGCCGCTGCACCTGACCTCGACCGGCAAGCTGTTCCTGTCGGTGGACGATCCCAAGAACGTGCGCGCCTATGCCACCCGCACCGGGCTGGCTGGCCACAACAAGAATTCCATTACCGACCTGACCAAGCTGGAGCGCGAGCTGTCCATGGTGCGTGCGCTCGGTTATGCGCGCGACAACGAGGAACTGGAACTGGGCGTGCGCTGCATGGCGGCCGGCATCTGCGACGACAGCGGCAAGCTGGTGGCCGGCCTGTCGATCTCGGCCCCGGCCGACCGCCTGCAGGATGAATGGGTGGATGACCTGGTCAGCACGGCCAGCCAGATTTCATCGGCGCTGGGATATCGCAAGGATCGCGGCTGAGCGCGACCCCCTGCAGACTCACCGGGCAGCAACGCGCTGGCCGTCCGCATTCACCACCACTTCCCCATCTTCCTTCGTGAACGAACCTTGCTGCGGATGCGGCAGGATGTCCAGCACCAGTTCGGAAGGACGGCACAGGCGCGTCCCCTTCGAAGTCACCACGAAGGGCCGGTTGATCAGGATCGGATGGGCCAGCATCGCATCGAGCAACTGCGCGTCCGTCAAGGCAGGATGGTCCAGGCCCAGTTCGGCATAAGGCGTCCCCTTCTGGCGGATGGCTTCGCGCACCGCAAGACCAGCCTCGCGGATCATCGTCTCCAATTGTTCGCGGCTGGGCGGGTGCTGCAGGTACTCGACGATGGTCGGTTCTTCACCGCTGTTGCGGATCATGGCCAAGGTATTGCGGGAGGTTCCGCAGGCGGGATTGTGGTAGATGGTGGTCATGGTGAATCTCTGTGTTGAAGTGGATGGCATCCCGGGATGATCAGGCCCCGGCACCCAGCCTGAGCGCCAGTGCCGACAAGGTGAGCAGCAGCACCGGCAGCGTCAGCAAGGCGCCCGTGCGGAAGTAGGCCCCCCAGGAGATATGAATGTTCTTGCTGTCCAGCACATGCAGCCAGAGCAAGGTCGCCAGGCTGCCGATGGGGGTGATCTTGGGGCCGAGGTCGCAGCCGATGATGTTGGCGTAGACCATCGCTTCCTTGACCACACCTTGCGCCGAGGTGGCGTCGATCGATAACGCACCGACCAGCACCGTAGGCATGTTGTTCATGATCGAGGACAGCAAGGCCGTCAGCACACCCGTGCCGAGGGCGGCACCCCAGACGCCGTGCGTGGCGAATTCATTCAGTACACCGGTGAGGGTGTTGGTGAGCCCGGCATTGCGCAGGCCATAGACCACCAGATACATGCCCAACGAGAAGAACACCACCTGCCACGGTGCTCCCTTGATGACCGCACGGGTGGAAATGACGCGCCCTCTGCCGGCCACGAACAACAGGATCAATGCCCCGACAGCCGCCACCACACTGATCGGCAAGCCTTTTCCTTCCAGCCAGAAGAAGCCGGCCAGCAGCAGCGCCAGCACCCAGCCGCCGGCAATGAACGTGGCGCGATCGCGGATCGCGGAGGCGGGCGTACGCAGCTGCGCCAGGTCGTAGCGGGCCGGCAGGTCGCGGCGAAAATGGATCAGCAGCACCAGGAGAGTTGCCGCCACCGAGACCAGGTTGACCGGCACCATGACCGAAGCGTATTGCGCAAAGCCGATGTTGAAGAAATCCGCCGAAACGATATTGACCAGGTTCGATACCACCAGCGGCAAGCTGGCGGTATCGGCGATGAATCCCGCCGCCATGACGAAGGCCAGTGTCGCCGCCGGCGAGAGGCGCAGTGCCAGCAGCATCGAGATGACGATGGGCGTGAGAATCAGCGCGGCGCCGTCGTTGGCGAACAAGGCCGAGACCGCCGCCCCCAGCAGGATCAGCAGTACGAACAGCATGCGGCCACGTCCGCCGCCCCAGCGGGCTACGTGCAACGCGGCCCATTCGAAGAAGCCGGCCCGGTCCAACAACAGGCTGATGATGATGGCGATGAAGGTGCCGGTGGCGTTCCAGACGATATGCCAGACCACCGGGATGTCGGCGAGGTGGATCACGCCGCAGGCCAGCGCCAGGGCGGCACCGCCACATGCGCTCCAGCCGATGCCCAGTCCCTTGGGCTGCCAGATCACCAGCGTCAGGGTCAGCAGGAAGATGAATAAAGCGGTCAGCACGTTCTCTCCTGGCTCAACACGGTTTGGCCGCCTCTCCAGCGACGCCGCTGGAGGGTTCGCAGCAGGCGGCGACGGGCGTACAGGGATTGCCGCCGCAGCAGTTGTCGGTCAGGAAGCGCAAGACTTCATTCATGCGGGAATAATCGGCCGCGTAGATGACGAAGCGCCCCTCCTGGCGGGCAGTCACCAGTCCGGCGTGCGACAGTTCCTTCATATGGAAGGAAAGCGAGGATGGTGCGATGGCCAAGGCCTCGCCGATCTTGCTGGCGGCGCTGCCCGCGGGCCCGACTTGCACCAGGTGACGGAAGATAGCCAGTCGCGATTCCTGGGCCAGGGCAGCCAGGGCCGCAATGACGGGGCCGGTTTCCATACGCTTCTCCTGTTAATTCAATATTTCAATTATTATTGAAATATTGAATTGATACAAGCCTTTCGAACACTCAGGCGTGGTGACAAAGCTTGCATGGCAAGCGACGGGCATTAAAAAAGCGAACCATCAGGTTCGCTTTTCATTTGCAGCCGGTGAAGCAGATGAAGAAAGAATCAACCCTCGTCCGCCCGCACCATCTTCACGCGGGTCAGGTTGGGCTGGTCTTCCACCAGCCACTTGCGCATGCGCGCGGCATCGCCCACATGCGACAGGCGGCCCTTGGAGTCGAGGAACACCATCACGATGGGACGGCCTTCGATGCGCGTATACATCACCAGGCAGTGGCCGGCTTCGTTGATGAAACCGGTCTTCTGCAAGCCGATATCCCACTCCTTGTTGGAGGTCAGGCGATTGGAACTGTTGTACTGCATGGCGTGGCCGCTGGGCTCGACCATGTATTTGGGATCGGTGGAGTACTGGCGGATGATCGGATAGTTGTAGGCCGCCACCACCAGCTTGGCCAGGTCACGGGCGCTGGCCACGTTCTGGCTGGACAGGCCGGTCGAATCGACATAGCGGGTATCGGTCATGCCCAGCGAGCGGGCCTTGGCGTTCATGGCCGCCACGAAGGCCGGCAGGCCGCCCGGATAGTTGCGGCCCAGCGCCGAGGCGGCGCGATTCTCGGAACTCATCAGGGCGATATGCAGCATGTCGTCGCGGCTCAGGGTCGCGCCCACGCGCAGGCGCGAGCTGCTGTGCTTTTCGCGGTCGACGTCGTCATCGGTGACGGTCAGGGTTTCTTCCATGTTCAGGCGCGCTTCAACAACCACCAGCGCGGTCATCAGCTTGGTGACCGAGGCAATGGGGAGCGCAACTGAAGAATTCTTCTCGAACAGGACTTGCGAACTGGCCTGGTCGATCACCAGCGCCACGTTGGAACGCAGGCCGACCGGATCAGGGGTGAGATTGAGGCCGGCCAGATCACCGGCGGTCATCACCGGCGGCACCACCGGAATGGACGGCGCGGCCGAGACGCGCTGGTAGCTGATGTGACGCTTGCCCTTGACCACGCTGACCTTGCGGACCAGTTTTTCGCGGTTGTTCAGGGAGCCTTTGGCCACCGTCTTGCTCACGGCCTGGGCCGGGCGTTTGGCCACGACTTTCTTGGCCGGCGCTTTCTTGGCGGCATTGTTGACCGTCTGGGCAGCGGCAGGAGCCAAACCAGCGTGGATGAACAGAAGTGATGTGAAAATGGCCAGCGCTGATTTGATCATAGGTGGAACTCCCCCCAATTTACCCTGAAAGTACACAAGAGAAACGTCGGCAGTGTAGCAAAATGCAGATTTTTCGCAAGAGAATTAAGACGTTAGCGCATTTTTTTAAACGCGTTTCTATCTCCGCGCCCGATCCGGTGCCCCACACTTTTTCGGGATTTACTGCAAATTTGCCGGGTGGCTGCTCGATGTTTTTCGAATTTTCTCAAGCAAAACCCAGGCCAACGAGACGGCATATTACCAGTCTAGCTGTCAGCTTTCGGTCACAATCACGATAACAGACGGCAATACTGACCCCAGATGTTCGCTTTACCACAATCCAAAGTGAATTGATAACGAGGCAGTGTCACATATCGTTGACGCCCCGTCTCCTGCCTTCAAGGGCGGGACGGGGGCGTTTTCACTGGCCGGGATTGAACGCGCCGGCCTGGTCCGGTCAAGGCTTGCGCGCATCCAGCATGGCTACGTCGATGGAGAAGGAACAGGCCGCGTCGAGGGCGAAATACTCCTTCACCTCGCCGGGCGCAGCCTGCCACAGGGCGCGAATGGCGGTGATGTTGTCTTGCGGCGTGCGCATGCGGGCCACCCATGTATCGAATTCCAGGCGCAGCTTCCAGGTCTTGTCGCTGGCGATGGCAAAGCCGGCGCCGCGCAGCAGCTTGCGCCAGGAGTTCAGGCTGACATTGCGTACATGTGAAGTATCGCGCAACAATTCGATGGCCTGCACATAGGTATCCGCCAAGACATCCGCCGGCGCGGCAGTGTCGATGACGATGAAGCGTCCACCCGGCTTGAGCACGCGAAACGCTTCATTCAGGGCCTGCGGCAACTGACGCCAATGGTGGGCCGAAAAGCGCGTGCAGACCAGGTCGAAGCTGGCATCAGGAAAATCCAGCCGGTCGGCACTGCCCTGGCGCACGACCAGATTCTCAAGGCCGCGCTCGATTGCGGCGCTGGCTACCACCTTCAACATCTCTTCGGACAAGTCATAGGCAATCACCTTCTCCACCACCGGTGCCACGGCAAAACTGGCGTGGCCGCCGCCGCAGCCCAGGTCCAGCACGCGTGCGCCAGGGATGGAGGCAGCGATCTGCGCCAGCTCCTGCAGGTCGGCCCCTTGGGCATGGACGCTGCTGGTGAAGTAGGCGGCGGCGGTACTGCCGAACTGTTCGGTGACGACTTGCTGATGGCTGCGCATGGCGGGGCTCCGGGGCGATATGAAGGAAAAGACAGCAGTGCTGTGAAGGAAACGCCAGTCTAGCGAATTCTTATCCTGTTACAAGTGAAGCATTTATACTATTACCCCGACCACCACCCTGCCCGTCTTCATGGAACCCGACCTCGCCCGCCGCGCCCTTGGCGACTTCCTCAAATCCCAGCGCGAACAGACCGCACCAGCCCAGGCCGGCCTGCCGCATCTGGCCCATGGACGGCGCCGCACCCCCGGCCTGCGGCGTGAGGAAGTGGCGCAACTGTGTGGCATCAGCGTGACCTGGTACACCTGGATCGAACAGGGGCGCACGGATTCGGTCTCGCCCCAGGCGCTGGCGCGCATCGCCGATGCGCTGCACCTGCCGCGTGCCAAACGGGCCTACCTGTTTGAATTGGCGGGAAAGAAAGATCCGGTGTTGCCGGAGCAGCAGGCCGCCACCGTGGTGGCGCCGGAAATCCTGGAAGTGGTCAGCCAGTTCCGTGCCCCGGCTTATTTGCTGGACCGCTATTGGAATGCCGTGGCCTGGAATCCGGCGGCGAGGAAGCTTTTTGCAGGGTGGCTGGATGGCAAGGAAAAGCCGCCCAACCTGCTGCGCTTCATGTTCAGCAGCGCGGCCGCGCAATCATTGACGGTGGAATGGGAACAACGGGCGCGGCGGCTGGTGGCCGAATTCCGCGCCGATAGCGCCAGCCTGCTGGATGATCCGGAACTGCTGGGGCTGGTGGAGGAATTGTCGGCCGCCAGCCCGCTGTTCCAGCGGGCCTGGCACCTGCAGGATGTGATCGAACGTGAAGGCGGCGAGCGCCGCTTCCAGCATCCGCAGCTGGGGGAACTGCTGTACCGTCAGGTCAATTTCCGCGTGGCCAACCGACCCGACCTGAAGCTGGTGACGCTGATGCCGGGCGCGATGACGCCCGGCTGAAGAAGGCAAGGCACCGGTCGGATTACTTGCGCACCACGAAGGCCACGCCGATCACGCCTACCAGCATGCCCAGCGCACCGATGAGGCTGAACGCTTCACCAAACATCAGCCAGGCCATGACGGCCGTGGTCGGCGGCGTCAGGTACAGCAGACTGGTGACGCTGGTGGCAGCACTGCGCCGGATCAGCGCAAACAGCAGGAAGATCGCGCCAATCGACAGCGCCAGCACCGACCACAGCAGTGCGCCGATGAATTGCGGTGTCCAATGGACGTTGCTCAACTGCCAGTTCAGTCCTTCGACGGCCACGGCAAAGGGCAAGACGACGACGATGGAAGCCATGAACTGGATCGCCGTGCCGGTGCGCAAATCGAAGTGGGCGCAATAACGCTTCTGGTACAGCGTACCGGCCGTGATGCACAGCAAGGCAAAGACGCACAGCGCGATGCTGGCAGTGGACAGGCCAATCAGTGAAATCTTGTTGGCCACCACCAGCCCTACCCCGCACAGGCCCAGCGCCAGGCCAATCCACTGCCGGCCCTTCACCGACTCGCCCAGCAAGGGGGCGGCGAAGGCAGTGAGGATGGGTTGCAGCCCGACGATCAGGGCCGACAAGCCGGCCGGCATGCCGATCTTGATGGCGCACCAGACCCCGGCCAGGTAACCCGCCTGCAGCAGCACACCGGCCACCGCGACATGGCGGATGCGGCCGTGCGGCCAAGGGGCGCGGAACAACAGCACCAGCGGCAGCAGGACCACCAGCACCCCGGTGAAGCGCAGCAGCAGGAACGTCAACGGCGGCGCATACGGCAGGCCGAACTTGGCCACGATGAATCCGGTACTCCAGATCAGCACGAACAACAAAGGCACCAGGCTCATCAGGAGCTGGCGAGGCCGGCGGGCACCGGCGGCGGATTGCATCATTTCTTTTCCATCAGCGGGCGCACGGGGGTGCAGCCCGGGTCATCTCATCGTGCGCTCCAGCGGGCAGCGTGGAGGCTGGCGAGTCTTATCGTTTGTATGTGTACGGCGACGGTCTGTTCGATATCTCGTCCGTAACCGCCCGCCATCGTAACCGCAACCGGGATTTTATGCTCGCGGGCGTAGCCAAAGACCGTCTCGTCGCGGGCCGCCAGTCCGCCCAGGGTCAGCTTCATCTTGCCCAGGCGGTCGCCCTCATGCGGGTCGGCCCCGGCCAGATAGATCAGCAACTGCGGGGCGAAACGCTGCTGCAGGGTGTGCATGGCGTCGCGCAGAGCTTGCAGGTAATCGGCATCCCCCACGCCATCTGGCAAGGCCACGTCGAGGTCGCTCTGCTCTTTCTCGAAAGGATAATTGTTCTCTCCGTGCAGCGACAAGGTGAACACTGAATCATCACGCGCCAGGATGGAAGCGGTGCCGTTGCCCTGATGCACATCCAGATCGACGATGGCCACCCGCGCCGCACGGCGTTCCGCCTGCATCAGCCGGGCCGCGATGGCGGCGTCGTTGAAGACGCAAAAACCTGCACCATGATCGGCGTAGGCGTGATGCGTACCGCCGGCCAGGTTAATCGCGATTCCCTCGCTAAAGGCGGCGCGGCAGGCGGCAATGGTGGCACCGGAAGAGCGGCGCGAGCGTTCTACCATCTGCGGCGACCAAGGGAAGCCGATCTCGCGCTGTTCGGCGGCGGTCAGTTGGCCGGAACTGGCGCGGGCGATATAGTCCGGATGGTGGGCCAGCGCCAGTTCGCCGTCGCTGGCGGGCTGAGCCTCGTGAAAGTCCAGATCCGGCACGGCAGCCGCAGCCCCCTCCCGGATCATCCGGTACTTCACCATCGGGAAGCGGTGGCCCGGTGGCAGGGGTAAAACGAAGTGATCACTGTAGTACGCTTTCACATTGATTTTCCATTACGTTGAAATGATTGCCGCATTGCAACAAAACGCTTTGCTGCGCAGCGCAAACGATTGCGCGACCCGCAACGATAACTGCTTTTGATGCTGCAATGCAAAAGCTCATCCGGAATGACATCTCTTTTCAGAAAATTCCCAAAACAGCGCTAAGTCCTTGATTAGACTTGGATCAATTTTGAAGCGCTTTTTATGATTCCCGTGCATTGAAACGTTTGACTTTATGCACGATTGAACTAGAATCCGCCTTGTGCATCGCATCATATTCAAAGAAGAAATTACATCGGAGATCCACCTGTCAACACTGATCGGTCCGTAAGCAATCACTGTCGCTGCCTTGTTCATCAACCCATCAACGAGAAGGATGTTTCAACATGACGACCTACACCGAGCAATTTTCCGCCGCTGCCAAAGCCAACGCTGAAGCGCAAATCGCCCTGTTCAACCAGCTGGCCAGCAAGACCTTTGAAGGCGTGGAAAAACTGGTGGACCTGAACCTGAAGGCTGCCAAGTCCTCGCTCGAAGAAACCCAGGCTGCTGCGCAAAAGCTGTTCTCGGCCAAGGACCCGCAGGAATTCTTCACTCTGACCAGCTCGCACGCCCAGCCGACGCTGGAAAAGTCGGTGGCCTACGGCCGTCACCTGAGCGGCATCTTCTCCAGCACCCAGGCTGAACTGACCAAGGCTGCCGAAGCCCAGATCGCCGAAGTCAACCGCAAGGTCGTGGCGATGATCGACGAAGCCGCCAAGAACGCCCCCGCCGGTTCCGAGCAGGCCATTTCGATGTTCAAGTCGGCCATCGGCAACATGAGCGCTGGCTACGAGCAGTTCACCAAGAACGCCAAGCAAGCCGCTGAAGTCCTGGAAGCCAACGTGACCAACGCCGTGGACCAGATGTCCCAGGCTGGTGCCAAGGTGACTCGCGCTGCCAAGAAGTAATCTCCGGGTTCTCCCGCAGAAACGAATGCCCCGGTCTTGCCGGGGCATTTTTTTTGACCTGCGCCAACGCCAGCAGCGGCCTCAGTTGCTGATCTGATACTCGGCGTGCAGCGCGCGCAGGCCTTCCTGCATTTTCTCGAACGCAGGTTCGACCTGGGCGGGGTCACCCTTGACGCCCAGGTCGATGTGGCGGCGGGTCTTGTCGTCGCCCACGTGCGGCAGGCTGAACACCTTCACCAGCGGGAATTGCGCTTCGATGGCTTCCATCAGCGGGGTCAGGGTCGACTCCATTGCCTCGAACACCAGCATGGAGCGCTCGGCCCAGGCCTGGCGGTGGAACTGGTCGGCGTAATGGGTCTCCAGCACCCATTCGAACATCGGCCAGGCCATCACCGGGAAGCCCGGCGCAAAGTAATGCGCGCCGGTGCCGCTGGTGTTCTTGAGCCAGAAACCGGGGATCTTGTTGTAGGGGTTGGGGATGATGGAGGCGCCCTGCGGAAATTCGCCCATCTTGAGGCGGTGCAGATTGTCCGCTGCGTTGAAGTCGGGGGTGGCGCCGGCTTCGCGGGCCATGTCGGCGATGCGCTCCTGGATCTTTTCCTTGGCCTCGGGATGCAGCACCACCGGCACGCCCAGTGCAGCGGCTGCGCACTGGCGGGTGTGGTCGTCAGGGGTGGCGCCGATGCCGCCGGTGCAGAACACCACGTCGCCGGTGGCAAGAGTGCGCTTGAGGGTGGCGGTGATGCGTTCGGGGTCGTCGCCGACGTACTCGGCCCAGGACAGTTGCAGTCCGCGCTGGCTGAGCAGCTCCAAGACCTTGGGGAAATGCTTGTCGATGCGGCGGCCCGAGAGGATCTCGTCGCCGATGATGATGAGTCCGAATGCCATGAGTCTGTCTGCCCGATAGGTTGATGAAACACTGCGGCGATTATGCCCGATTCGGGCCGGGGACGGATTGCCCTGCCCCGGGTTCGTCTCGGGCAGGGACCATCAAACCGGCGTCAACGTGGCGTCACGTCGATGACGTTGGTGTCGGCCGGACCATCGGGTGCCTGGCCGCTGCGATAACGCAGCAGCGCTTCCAGGCAATAGAACTGGAACCACAAGCCGGTGAAGACAAATACGACTACATACAGCCAGATCGCCACCGCCGCCAGCGCCGGCAGCAGGATCACCGACAGCACCCCGCCCAGCCACAGCAGCGTCGGTGCCGCACCGAGCGCACCGGCGATGGTACCCACGGCCAGCAGCGGCCAGCGATGCAGGTGCAGGACGGCACGCCGTTCTTCGGTGCTGGCGTAGTCGGCCAGGGTGTCATAGGCCATCACGCGATAGGTCAGCCAGCCCCACAGCAGCGAGTGAATGACGAAGGCCAGGGGCGGGATCAGGAATACCCAGATCGTGGCCAGCCACAGCACCGTGAAGACGGCGAAGCACCACAGCGAGGTCCACAGGCTGCCGGCCACGCTGCCGCCGTGGCGCTTGTCCAGCATGGGATAGTGGCGGGTGCCGATGTGGCGGGCGATGGCCGGGATGGTGAACAGGCCGACGAACACCAGCGCCGTCAGGATCATCAGCGGCAGCAGGGTCCACATGGCCAGCAAGGGCACCAGTACCGTCTTGAGCGCACCCATGCCAAACCAGGCCAGCATGCCGCCGATCTCGCCGAACATGCCGTGCGAGACGAAGTAGCCCTGCAGCCAGTCGATGATGGGTTGCAGCCCCAGCCACAGGCAGACCGCCCACAAGCCCAGCGACACGACGAAGGGCAGCACTGTCAGCCACAACATGCGGATATGCAATTGCGCCAGCAGGGCACGCCCGAAGGAAGCGATGAACAGGCGCATCAGCGGGGCTTCCTGCGGGTGAATTCGACCAGGCGTTTCAAACCCAGCCATTGCTGCGCCCAGAAGCCGCGTCCATAGTCGCGTCCCTTGCCGGCCGGCGGCGGCAGCTGGTCGCGCACGCCGGTCATGGCGAAGCCCTGGCTGAAGTGAGCCGTGCGGAAGAGCACATCCCAGATCGGGAACAGCACGGCGAAGTTGTGTCCCCCCAGCGAATTGCGGCCCCGGCTTTCATGGCCCAGCCCGATGGCGTGATGGGTCCGGTGAAAACGCGGCGACACCAGCAGGTATTCGCCCAGGCGGCCGAAGTGGATGCGCACGTTGGCATGCTGCAGGCTTTGCAGCATGCGCGAGAGCGACACCAGCAGGATGTATTGCGAGGGCTCCACGCCGATCAGGACGGCAATCAGGCCGAAGATGATGTCGTGCACCAGGTTGTCCAGCATGTGGTTGCGGTCGTCGCTCCACAGGTTCATGTTCTGCTGGCTGTGGTGCAGGCTGTGCAGCGCCCACATCCAGCGAACGTTGTGCTGGGCCCAGTGGTAGATGTATTCACACAGGTCCAGCACCACCATGTAGAGCAGGAAGCTCACCAGCGCGCGGTCGGTCACGCCGGGCCAGACCTGGTCGAGGTTGAAGGTGCCCCAGCCTTCCAGGTGCAGGGCTTCGGAAAGATACGACAGCGCCGGATCGAGCAGCAGGAAGGCGATGATGGGGATGATGCCCAGGCGCTGCAGCACGGTGTAGATGAAATCGTTCCAGCGGGCGCGCGGGTCGGTGATGGGATGCACCGGGATGGCAGACTCCAGCGGACGCAGGATCAGGAACAGGATCACCAGTTCACAGATGCCTACCAGGACGAATTCAGTGCCGGTGAAAGCTTCTTCGACGAATTCCCCCATGCCGATGAAGAACACCAGCGGTTGCACCAGGGTTTCGAAGAGCCAGCCCTGGACGGTGGCAAAGAGGTCGGAAATGGTCTGGATCATGGATAGCGTTGATTCGGTGTGACGGTGGCGGCGGCAGCTCCCCTCCCCTGGGCCGGCGCCGGTTTGGACTGATGCCCGGGGTCAGTGTTCCTTCCCGGCGGCAAACAGGTGGCGGTAGGACGGATGCTCGCGCAGCGTGGCAAAGCAGAACCCCTTCTGCTCCAGCCCGCTGATGAGCGGCTCTAGCACGGCTGGCGCCCACGGATCCTGGCGCGACCAGATACCCATATGGGCCAGGAAGATATCACCATCCTTGAGTCCGTCCAGGGCTTTCTTCAACAGCATCTCGTTGGGGAATTTGTCGCTGGGCAGTTCATCGCCCGAGAAACCGGCGGGGGCCCAGGCCACATGGGCATAGCCGCAGGCTTCGCCTGCCTTGAGCAGGTTGTGGGTCAGTCGGCCACCGGGCGCACGCCAGAGCGGATCAAGCTTGTGGCCGGTCAGTTGCTGGAAGCGTTGATCGACACGCTTCATTTCCTCGCAATACTGGGCCGGCGTCCATTGCAGCTTCTTGCCGGCTTGCGCCCCGAACTGCGGACGTACCTCGATCTTGCCCTCGGGCAGGTCGCGCACCACGTAGACGTGGTCGAAGGTATGGGTGCCGAAGGCGTGCCCCTCGGCCACCAGCCGCTTCCACAGCGGTGCCCAGGCAGGATCGAGGGAATAGTCGCCGTGGATGGTCTTCTCGTTGGCGAGGAAGAAAGTAGCCTTGATGTGGTGGCGCTGCAGGGTCTGTTCGATGAGTTCGGCCTGGGACTGGCTGCCGGTATCGAAGGTGAGGTAGATCCTGCCCTTGCAGGCGGATGCTTCCGGCGCCGCCGGTTGCGCAACGGCCTGGCCGGCCGCCAGGATGGCGAACAGGCACAGGCCGCGCAGGGAGGGCTTCAAAGGACGCAACGTCATCGGCAGGTCCTCCACGATGCGTCCGTCATTACAGATCCGGCGCGCGGTTGTACAGGTAGATGCCGTGCGGCGAGCGGCCGACCGGAATCACCTTGGTCACCGAGCGGGTTTCTAGGTCGATCACGGCGACCTTCTTGCTCCAGCGCAGGGTGGCCCACATGGTCTTGCCATCGGCGGTCACTTCCATGCAGTCCGGGCCGCCGGGGACCTTGATGGTGCCGACATTTTCCAAAGTGGTCATATCGACCACGCTGATGGTGTTGGCCACGCGGTTGGAGACGTAGACGTAGCGTTTGTCGCCCTGACCACGGAAGTTGTGGGCACCGATGCCGGTCTTGATCTTCTTGACCATCTTCTGGGTGCGCCAGTCGATCACTTCGACGTAGTCGCTGCCCATGATGCCGACCATCAGGTACTTGTTGTCGGGGGTCATGATGATGCCGGCCGGCAGCTTGCCTACCGGCATGGTCCACTTGACCTGCTGGGTGGCGAGGTCGATGGCGCTGATCTGGTCGCTGCCCTGCTGGGTGATGAAGGCGGTGGTGCTGGCGTTGTCGAAGGCGATGTGGCTGGGGGTCTTGGCCAGCGGGATGCGCTTGGACAGCTTCAGGTCCTGGCCGTCATAGCTGTAGACATCGACCCGGTCCAGACGCAGGCCGGTGGCAACGAACCACTTCTGGTCGGGCGTGAAGCCGATCTGGTAGGGATCGATGATGTCGCGCAGCTTGCGCTGCACGGCACCGGTCTTGGGATCGAGGAAGAGCAACTGGTTGCCGGTGGCGCTGGCCACGATCAAGGACTTGTTGTCCGGCGTGGCCATCAGGTGGTGCGGCTCCTTGCCCACCGAGAAGGTCGACAACTCCTTCTCGCCGGTTTCGTCCAGCAGCGATACCGAAGCGTCACCGGAGTTGAGTACCACGACGACGTTGGCATGGGCCGGGGCGGCCATACAGGCCAGCACGGCCGAGACACAGGCGGCGCGAAGGGAAAGGGATAAGAGTTGGCTGAATCGACGCAACATGAAGAACTTTACTCAAAAATGCCTGATCTATCGTGCCAGAGCAGCCCCTGGAGCACGTCCTCGGCTCTTAACGCTCGCTGCAACGATCCCGCTGACAGCCCACTGAAGCAATATGAAAAATTTCTAGATTTTTGGTTTACACTGCCTGCCGATCCGGTCGCATGACGCCACCGGGGCGGCCTGAACACCAGTCGCAGCGCACCTGCGACGCCTGATGCACGGTCTGGCACACGCAATGTTTCCATGAAGCATTTTGCATGGTCAGCAGTCGTCAGGAATCTGGCCATGCGGCCGCCAACCCATCCCCTCACCGAAAGGAAACCGATGTCCATCATCACCACAGCTTCCGGGCTGCAATATGAAGAAATCAACGTTGGCGCTGGCGATGAAGCCAAGGCCGGCAGCCACGTCACCGTGCATTACACCGGCTGGCTGCAGAACACGGACGGCACCGCCGGCAGCAAGTTCGATTCCAGCAAGGACCGCAATGATCCGTTCGCCTTCCCGCTGGGCGCTGGCCACGTCATCAAGGGCTGGGATGAAGGCGTGCAAGGCATGAAGGTCGGCGGCACCCGCAAGCTGATCATCCCGGCAGGCCTGGGCTATGGTGCCCGTGGCGCAGGCGGCGTGATCCCCCCGAATGCCACCCTGATCTTCGAAGTCGAACTGCTGGCCGTCTGAGCCCGAGGGAGGAGAGACATGAGCACCCTGCAAGAACAGTTCGAAGCCGCCGTGGCAGAATCCAAGAGCCTGCCCGAGCGTCCCGACAACATGACCCTGCTGAAGATGTATGGCCTCTACAAGCAGGGCAGCAACGGCGACGTGCAGGGCGAGCGCCCCGGCATGACCGACTTCGTGGCCCGCGCCAAGTTCGACGCCTGGGCCGCCCTCAAGGGCAAGCCACAAGCCGAAGCGCAGCAGGAATACATCGACATCTTCAATGAACTGAAGGGTTGATGCAGGCATGACGGCGGCATCCCCGGATGCCCGCCGCCTGCCGATGAAGAAACGGGCGCACCTGGTCTCAGGTGCGCCCGTTTTGTTTGATGCTCCGGCAGGAGCGGCCGATCAGCGCGCCGCCACGTCCGGGTTGAGCAGGTTGGGCGGACGCTGGCCCGACAGCGCCGCGATCAGGTTGCCAGCTGCACAGTTGGCCATGGCCAGGCGCGTGGGCGTGGAGGCGCTGGCGATATGCGGCGTCAGCACGACGTTGCTCAGGTCGAGGAATTCCGGCTTGAACGACGGTTCATTCTCGAACACATCCACCCCGGCGGCCGCGATACGGCCTTCACGCAAGGCGGCGATCAGCGCTGCATCATCGACGATGCCGCCGCGCGCGATGTTGGTGAGCGTGGCGGTCGGCTTCATCAGCGCCAGCTCCGGGGCGGCAATGGTGTGGTGCGTGTCCTTTGAGTAAGGCAATACCAGCACGACGTGGTCGGCCTGTTGCAGCAGCTCTTCCTTGCTGACGTAGCGGGCGTTGTTGGCGCGCGCTTCCAGCTCGGGTGCCAGGCGCGAACGGTTGTGGTACAGCACCTGCATGTCGAAGCCCAGCGAACGGCGGGCGATCGCCTGGCCGATGCGGCCCATGCCGATGATGCCCAGGGTGGCCCCATGGATGTCCGGGCCGACGAAGCTGTCGTAGCTCCACTTCTTCCACTTGCCGGCACGCAGGAAGTGCTCGGATTCGGTGATGCGGCGCGCAGCCGCCATCATCAGGGCCCAGCCGAAGTCGGCGGTGGTTTCATTGAGCACGTCGGGCGTGTTGGTGGCCATGACGCCGGCTTTTGTAGCGGCAGCAACATCGATGTTGTTGTAGCCCACGGCCATGTTGCAGACCGCCTTCAGTTGCGGATTGGCGGCGAACAGCGCGGCCGTGACCGGCTCGCTCGGGGTGGTGAAGAGGCCATCCTTGCCATTGGCCTTGGCCAGCAGCTCATCGGCGCTGTAGATGCGGTCATCCTGGTTGGATTCGACCTCGAAATGCTGCTCCAGGCGGGCCAGAACTTCAGGGAAGACGGCGCGGGCGACGAAGATCTTGGGTTTCATGCGGGTCTCGTGGTCTCGGTTTCGTTATCGGAAGAAAGCGGCGGTAGCACTCAGAAGAACGGGAAGCTCATGACGATGAACAGCGGCACCAGAATGCCCACCGACCACGCCATGTAGCCGAAGAAGCTGGGCATGCGAATGCCGCGCTCCTCGGCGATGGCCTTGACCATCATGTTGGGCGCATTGCCGATATAGCTGTTGGCCCCCATGAAGACGGCACCGGCGGAGATGGCCGCCAGCGTCGAGGCCAGCGGCCCCATCAGTTCCCGCGCATCGCCGGAGGCAGTGTTGAAGAACACCAGATAGGTCGGCGCATTGTCGAGGAAGGAAGACAGCACGCCTGTCATCCAGAAATACATCACGTCGTCCGGTTTGCCGTCCGGCCCGGTCACGGCGTGCACCACGGCGGCAAACGCGCCCTGCTCGCCCGCCCGCAGCATGGCGATCACCGGGGCGATGGTCAGGAAGATGGCGGCAAAAAGCTTGCCCACTTCCAGCATGGGCCCCCAGCCGAAGTCATTGCCAGCGCGGGCAGATGTTGGCGTGAGCCACAGCGACAGCAGGATCACGCCCAGCAGCGCGCCATCGCGCAGCAGGTTCTGCCATTCCAGCGGCGTGCCCAGCACCTCGGTCGCCACGCCAGGTTTCCACAAGCCGCTCATCAGTACCAGACCGACCACTGCGCCCAGCAGCAGGAAATTGAACTTGCCTTCCAGCCGCAGCGCCGAGTCCGGCGTGGGATCGAGCGGGCGGCGCTCTTCGTGGTTGAGATAGAAATGGCGATCCAGCAGATAGAAGATCAGCAGCAACGCACCGCACAGGAAGGCCATCGGACCCAGCAGATGGCGCGCGGTCCAGAAGAAATCCACGCCCTTGAGGAAGCCCAGGAACAACGGCGGATCGCCCAGCGGCGTCAGTGAGCCGCCCGCATTGGCAACGAGGAAGATGAAGAACACCACGACGTGGACCGTGTGCTTGCGGTCATCGTTGGCGCGGATGAGCGGGCGGATCAACAGCATGGCCGCACCGGTCGTGCCCATGACGCTGGCCAGCAAGGTGCCCAGTGCCAGCAGTCCGGTATTGAGTGCGGGCGTGCCATGCAGGTTGCCGCGTACGCAGATGCCACCGGCCACGGTGAAGAGCGCGGTCAGCAGGATGATGAAGGGAAGATATTCCGCCACCAGCGCATGCACGCTGATGGCCAGGGCCGCATGCGCACCATGCAGGGCCGCAAACGGCAGCAGGAAGGCCAGCGCCCAGGCACTGGCGATCTTGCCGAAATGGTGATGCCACATGGCCGGGGCCAGCAGCGGCAGCACGGCAATGGACAGCAGAACGCCCGCGAACGGCAAGGCCCAGGCCAGGGACAGCCCGGCACCGTCCAGATCGGCGGCTTGGGAAACGGCGGGCAGCATCGATGCCAGGATTGCGGAGAGACGAATTGTGAGAGCTCTGATCTGCAAATGAAGGTCCTGATGGCAAATAGAGGTGGTGGCCGTCACGCGAGAATCTGCGGCCAGAGGGAGCCACACTATACCAGCCACGCGAGCGCGTCCGAAGCGAAAGCCGGGCATGCGAAAAAATTTCAAGTATGCATGCCCCTGCGTCAACTGCGCAGCTGGCTCCACACCTCACCAAGCGTGACTGCATCGGGCCATATCAAGGACAGCAACAGTCCGCTCGCGCTCACCAGCAACAGGACCGCGAGGAAGGGTCGCCAGGTGCGCTGCACGGCCGTCTCCAGCCAGTGGCGATCGGTACGGTAGCCGAAGCGCCGATACAGCCCGGCCGCCAGCAATGCGTCGAAGATCAGTTCGGAAAACAGCACGGGGGCCATGCCCAGCATGGTGACGACGGAATACAGCGCGGCAGCGATAAGCGAGACCACCGACACTGCGAAGATCAACAAGCCCAGTGCTTCGCCCAGATCGATGCCGTCCGCCAGGCCCGCCGCATCGCCCCCGTCAGCAAGACTGAAATCCACATTGGCGCTGGCCCCGCCGCCGTCGAAGCTGCCACCACCGCCCTGCCACTGTTGCGCAGACTTGGACAGAGAAATATTGAGGGGTATATCGCCGACGAAACCGGCGTCGATTCCGGAGCCGTCATTGCGGCGGTTGCGCCCGTCCTGCTCCGGCTGCACGCCTGACGCGAACTGCGCGCCCGCGCTGGCCGCCACCCCGGTCCCGGCCAGCGCCCTGCGCCGGTCGCGCCGCCGCAGCAGCCACAGCCAGACCGACAGCATCAACAGGAAACCAGGATACGCCACCAGGCAGGCCAGCCCATAGCGCAGTCCCATGTTGTGCCAGCCATGCCGCAGCATCCATGCCGAGGCGAGCAATCCGAGACTGGCGGCGAGCGTGATGAGCAGCAGCATGAACAGGCGCGGGAAGCCCCGATGGCTAATCTTGCGGCTCAACCGCAGCGTCCGTACCCGACGGAACAACATCGGCTTCTTCAAGCCCCGCCTCCCCGATGCCGCATCACTCCGTCTCCGGTCAGGCCTTGATCTGGAACACCTGGCGCAGATAATTCACATAGGCCGGGTCATCGCACATGTTCTTGGAAGGCGTATCGGACAGCTTGGCCACCGGCTGGCCATTGCAGCGGACCATCTTCATGACCACCTGCAGGGGCGTGTAGCCCAGGTCATTGGTGAGATTGGTACCCACGCCGAAGGCCACCTTGGCGCGATCCTTGAAGCGCAGGTAGAGCGCACGCACCTTGTCGAAGTCCAGGCTGTCGGAGAACACCAGCACCTTGCTGGACGGATCGACACGGTTGTCACGGTAATGCTGGATCAGGCGCTCGCCCCACTCAAACGGATCGCCGGAATCATGGCGCGCGCCGTCGAAGAGCTTGCAGAAATACATGTCGTAGTCGCGCAGGAAGGCATCCATGCCATAAACGTCCGAGAGCGTGATGCCCAGGTCGCCGCGATACTCGCGCGCCCACATCTCAAAGGCGAACGTCTGCGAATCACGCAGGCGCGGACCGAGCGCCTGACAGGCCTGCAGGTATTCATGCGCCATGGTGCCCAGCGGGGTCAGGTCATGCTGCATGGCGTACATCACGTTGGAGGTACCGGCGAAGTGGTCCCCCATATGCTGCTTCATCTCGTCGATGACCTCGGCATGCCAGCTGCGCGAGAAGCGGCGGCGCGTGCCGTAATCGGCGATCTTGCAGCCGGCCAGTTCGGCATCATCGGTGATGACCGACATCTTCTTGCGCAGGCGCGCCCTGCCCTCTTCCAGATCGGGCGAGCGCTGGGTCGCGCGGAAATACACTTCATTGACGATGGCCAGCACCGGCACTTCGAACATGATGGTGTGCAGCCACGGCCCCTTCACCTGGATCTCGATCTCGCCATTGCCGGCCGGATCAGGCTGGACCGTGATGTATTTTTCGTTCAGGTGGAACAGGTCGAGGAAGTCGACGAAGTCGCTCTTGATGAAGCGCAGGCCGCGCAGGTAATTCAGTTCATCTTCCTTGAAACGCAGGCGGCACAGCGCGGCAATCTCGGCACGGATCTCGTCGACATAGGGTGTCAGGTCGATGTGCTCGTTGCGGCATTTGAACTTGTATTCGACCTGCGCGCCGGGGAAATGATGCAGGACCACCTGCATCATCGTGAATTTGTACAGGTCAGTGTCGAGTAAGGATGTGATGATCATGAAGTCCGGATGCGGACATGCCGCATGCTGCCATGTTGATGGTCCACGTGCATGAGGGCTGCCCCGGAGCGCGCCGCATCATGCGTTGGCCACGCCCTGAAGCGTCGCGACCGCTATCTTAACCGAGATCGCACAAAGCAAAGCCCCCTGCCATGAGGGGGCTTTGACAGGGCCGAGGGCGGCGAAAGACCGGATCACTTGCCCGCTGAAGCCGGACGGCGTCCACGCACATAGGTCGGCGGCGGCAGGTAGGCCGTACCATCGAGGTAGCGCCATTCGCGCATGGTGCTGCGTCCATCCTTCTGGGAGACCAGGCCGATGAAGGCACCCATCGTGGATTGCTGATCCAGCGCGCGGAAGCTCAACTCACCCAGCGGCGAGGACCAGTGCAGGCCACGCAGGGATTCCAGCAGCACTTCGCCATCCCCGCCTTCGCTCTTCTTCAGGCCGCCGGCAATGGCCATCATGGTGCTGTAACCCAGTACCGCCGACAGTTGCGGACGTTCGCTGAATTTCTTGAGATAGGCTTCCAGGAAGCGCTGGTGCTCCGGCGTATTGATCTGGTCCCACGGGTAACCTACGGCCACCCAGTCGCGAATGGCTTCACTCTGGCTGGGATCGAGGCTCTGCGCACCGGCCGAGCTCATCGACACCACCCGCACGCCGGCAAACAACTGCTGGCGATTGCCGGCCTGCACGAACTTCTGCAGGTCCTCGCCGAAGGTGGCATTGAAGATGGCGTCCGGACGCGACTGGCGGATCGCCCGCGCCACATCGTCGGCCTTGATCTTGCCCATGGCCGGCCACTGGTCGCTGACGAACTCCACATCCGGACGCGCCTGCTTCAACAGCATCTTGAAACTGGCTACGGCGCTCTGGCCATATTCATAGTTGGGCGCCACCATGGCCCAGCGCCGCCCGGGCATGCGTGCAGCCTGCTCGGCCAGCATCGCGGCCAGCATGTAGGTCGAGGGACGCACGCGGAAGGTGTAGCGATTGCCCTTGTCCAGCGTGACCGCATCGGACAGGGCATCACCCACCACCAGCACGGTCTTGCTGCGCGCGGCTTCGCGCGCCACGGCCAGGGCCACATCGGAGAGCATGGTGCCGGTCAGCACCTCCACATGCTCCTTGCTGACCAGTTCGCGGGCATTGCGGGCGGCCTGCTCGGCATCGCCCTGGTCGTCGCGGCTGATGAGCTGCAAGGGACGGCCATGGATGCCGCCGGACTCGTTGATCTGTTCCAGTGCCAGCGACAGTCCGTTGCGATAGGCCTGTCCGGCAGTGGACGCCCGCCCCTGGCTGTTGATCTCGCCGATACGGATCGGCTCGACAGCACCAGCACTCAAGGGCAGCACAAGGGAAACGGCGACGGCCAGCGCACCGAGCAAGGCCGGCAGCAGCGAAAGACGGAATCGGGGGGAGGACTGGGGGCCTGCAGCGTTCACGCCGGGACTTCCTTCTGGTGATGTGCGACAAGCGGCGCCATGCCGGCGGACCTGGCTCCATAGGCTGGAACCGCAGGCCACAAGGCCCTGGCGGCGGCTGGGCTTATCGCGAGCTTGTTTATTTACTTATACGTAATCTGTATAAGCCTCATTTGTGGGAAAAATCGAATTACCTTAAAATACAAGGCTTTGCGGCGGGTTGCGCAGCAGCATCATGAGAGGCTTCCAGAGTCCTTCACGACAGCGTCCACAAGACGCCGGATGCCGGCCCAAGCACCTCAACCACAGGTTGACCAGCCGCAACATGATTTTAACCGTGCCATATTGCCATCAATTGCGGCGCAGTTAGCCATCGGTTTGAAGAAATTTTACAGATAGGACAGTTATGACCCACGTTGTCACCGATTCCTGCGTCCGTTGCCGCTATACGGATTGCGTGGATGTTTGCCCGGTGGATTGTTTCCGCGAAGGCCCCAATTTCCTCGCGATTGACCCGGATGAATGCATCGACTGCGCCGTCTGCGTGGCCGAGTGCCCGGTCAATGCGATTTACGCGGAAGAAGACGTGCCGGCCGACCAGCAGCAATACATTGCCCTGAACGCCGATCTGTCCCGCAGCTGGCCCTCCATCACCAAAACCAAGGCACCGCTGCCGGAAGCCGAGGAATGGAAGGACAAGACCGACAAGCTGCAATACCTGCAGCGCTGATTCCTGCGGAGAATCAAGTGGACCGGGCCTGTCCCGGTCGACAATGGCGGTTGCGCATCCAGCCCGGCAGTTTCATCGCCACGCCAGATGCGCAGCCGTTTGCATTTGGCCGCCAGCAATACCCCTGAGAGCCTCATGGCCGGGCTGAACTGCCCGCTGCCTTACCGTCCTGTGGCGCTCTCGGCAAGCATTTCGCATCGCATTTACCTGGCCTCTCCCCCGCCAGCGGCCCCGCCGCCAGCCAGCGCCCAGCGCAAGAGGGAAAAGCCGCTCTACTGATCTGATCTACTGAAACAGGAATATCAAGAAAATCATGGAAAACAATGTCCAGACTGCGGCAGTCAACGGTGTCATCGATGCCGACGCCGTCATCATCGGCGCCGGCCCGGTCGGCCTGTTCCAGGTGTTCGAACTCGGCCTGCTGGAAATCAAGGCGCACGTGATCGATTCGCTGCCGGTGGTCGGCGGCCAGTGCGTGGAGCTGTATCCGGACAAGCCCATCTATGACATCCCCGCCGTGCCCGTGTGCACCGGCCAGGAACTGACCGACAACCTGCTGAAGCAGATCGAGCCCTTCTCGCCCACCTTCCACCTGGGGCAGGAAGTGACCCTGGTGAACAAGCGCGAAGATGGCCGTTTCGACGTCGAAACCTCCACCGGCACCAAGTTCATCACCAAGACCATCTTCATCGCGGCCGGCGTGGGCTCGTTCCAGCCGCGCACCCTGAAGGTCGAAGGCATCGAGCAGTTCGAAGGTTCGCAGGTGTTCTACCGCGTCAAGGACCCTGCCCTGTTCGAAGGCAAGAACATCGTCATCTGCGGCGGCGGCGACTCCGCCCTGGACTGGGCCCTGAACTTCGTGGGCAAGGCTGAATCGGTGATCCTGCTGCACCGCCGTGAAGAATTCCGCGCCGCGCCCGCGTCCGTGGCCAAGATGAAGGAACTGTGCGAACAGTATGAGATGCAGCTGGTCATCGGCCAGGTCACCGGCACCGAGATCAAGGATGGCAAGCTGTCCGAAGTCAAGGTCACGGGCGCTGACGGTGTCACCCGCCGCCTGCCGCTGGACATGCTGCTGGTGTTCTTCGGCCTGTCGCCCAAGCTGGGCCCGATCGCCGAGTGGGGCCTGGAGATCGAGCGCAAGCAACTGAAGGTGATGGATACCGAGAAGTTCGAGACCAACGTCCCGGGCATCTTCGCCGTGGGCGACATCAACACCTATCCGGGCAAGAAGAAGCTGATCCTGTCGGGCTTCCACGAAGCCGCGCTGGCCGCCTTCGGCGCTGCGCCCTACATCTTCCCGGAAAAGAAGATCCACATGCAGTACACCACCACCTCGCCCAAGCTGCACAAGATCCTGGGCGTGGAAAGCCCGGTCTTCGACTGATTTTCCGTCGCCAGACCACCCGTGCCGCTGCAAGCGGCCTGCAGAGCCCCCGTCCGGTACGGGGGCTTTTTGTTTATGAAGGTTTTTGCAGAAACCTGTGGGGCCCGCACCACTGGTCTGACCAGCAAGCGGGGCGTAAGGCAAAGCATGCTATGCTACCGCGTCGCAACAAGGAAAAAGTTGACAGAGTAGACATAATATGAAGTCTGTCAGCCGATGATCGTCGCCAAACGTTTGTGGCACATGCTTGCTGCGCACCTGGTCCGGGTTATCCATCCGGACGGGAAAGCCAGCCGGTGCTTGTATAAAGGTCAGCTATGCTTTATCAACTGCATGAACTCAATCGCGCGTTCCTGAACCCCATGATGCAATGGGCCGAAACCTCGGCCAAACTGTTCTCGGACCCGGTTTCCCCGCTCGCCCACACCCCTTTCTCGCAACGTATCGCCGCCGGCTACGAGTTGCTGTATCGCCTTTCCAAGGAATACGAGAAGCCCCTCTTCAACATCGGCGAAGTGCCCGTGGACGGCAAGCCGGTCGGCATCACCGAGGAAGTGGTCGAAGAGAAGCCCTTCTGTCGCCTGATCCATTTCAAGAAGGACCTGTCGGCGCGCCAGAGCACCGCCTTGAAGCAGCCTACCGTGCTGGTGGTGGCGCCCCTGTCCGGCCACCACTCCACCCTGCTGCGCGAGACCGTGCGCGCCCTGCTGCAGGAACATGACGTCTTCATCACCGACTGGACCGACGCCCGCATGGTGCCGGTCGAAGCCGGTGAATTCCACCTGCACGATTATGTTTATTACGTGCAGGACTTCATTCGCACCCTGGGCCCGGACGTGCACGTCATTTCCGTGTGCCAGCCCACCGTGCCGGTGCTGGCGGCCATTTCGCTCATGGCCAGCGCCAACGATCCCAAGCTGCCCAAGAGCATGACCATGATGGGCGGGCCCATCGATGCCCGCAAGTCGCCCACCGCCGTCAACGACCTGGCGACCGAGAAGCCCTTCTCCTGGTTCGAAAACACGGTGATCTACAGCGTGCCGGCCAATTACCCCGGTTTCGGCCGAAAGGTCTATCCCGGCTTCCTGCAGCATGCCGGCTTCGTGGCCATGAACCCGCGCCGCCATGCCCAGAGCCACTGGGATTTCTACATGCACCTGCGCGATGGCGACGATGCCTCCGCCGAAGAGCACCGCAAGTTCTACGACGAGTACAACGCCGTGCTGGACATGCCGGCCGAGTTCTACCTGGAGACCATCAAGGTGGTGTTCCAGGACTTCAACCTGGCCCGTGGCACCTGGGAAATCGAAGGCAAGCTGGTGCGCCCGCAGGACATCAAGTCGGTCGCCCTGTTCACCATCGAAGGCGAGCTCGATGACATCTCCGGTTCCGGCCAGACCCAGGCGGCGCAGGAACTGTGCAGCAGCATCCCGAAGACACGCAAGCAGCATTTCACGGTGCCCAAGGCAGGCCACTACGGCATCTTCTCGGGCCGCCGCTGGCGCGAAATCGTCTGCCCGAAGATCGGCGAATTCATCCGCGCCAACGCGTAACGCAGCGCGTTGAGCCTAAACGGCACCCCGTCTCCACGGTGGTGCCGTTTTGCTTTGTGGCTGCGGCATGACTTGACGGCGGTTTGGCCGGATAATAGCGCCCTTGTCCCGTTGAATTGCCTGACCGCCGTGCCGCCATCCGCCACCACCGCCTCTGCCACCCTGGCCGACCGCCTCGAAGACCTGCTGCCGCAAACCCAATGCACCAAATGTGGCTACCCGGCCTGCCGTCCCTATGCCGAGGCCATGGCCGAGGGGCTTGCTTCCTATAACCAGTGCCCGCCCGGTGGCCAGGAAGGCGTGGCGCGGCTGGCACAACTGCTGGGCAAACCGGTGATCCCGCTCAATCCCGCCAACGGCAGCGAACAGCCACGCCGCCTGGCGCTGATCGATGAAGCCATCTGCATCGGCTGCACGCTCTGCATCCAGGCCTGCCCGGTCGATGCGATTGCCGGTGCGGCCAAGCAGATGCATACGGTGATCGAATCGCTCTGCACCGGCTGCGACCTGTGCGTGGCGCCCTGCCCGGTCGATTGCATCAGCATGGTCGAGGCCACGCCGGGGCGCACCGGCTGGCAAGCCTGGAGCCAGGAGCAAGCCGATGCCGCCCGCGCGCGACATGACTGGCGCACCCTGCGCCTGCAGCGCGAGAAGGAAGAGAACGATGCCCGTCTGGCCGCCAAGGCCGCGGCCAAGCTCAAGGAAGTGGAAGCAGCCGCGGCCGGCACGCCCGAGGAACAAGCCGAACTGGCCCGCAAGAAAGCCATCATCCAGGCCGCCATGGAACGCGCGCGCCTGAAGAAACTGCAAGCCGAACAAGCCAGCCCCCAGCCCGACAGCCCACAACCATGAATCCGACCAAACGCCGCGAGATCTTCGAGCGCCTGCGCCAGGCCAACCCCACGCCCACTACCGAACTGGAATACACCACGCCGTTCGAGCTGCTGATCGCCGTGCTGCTGTCAGCCCAGGCGACCGATGTGTCGGTGAACAAGGCCACGCGCAAGCTCTATCCGGTGGCCAACACGCCCGAGGCCATCTACCGCATGGGTGTGGACCAGCTCATGCCCTATATCCAGACCATCGGGCTGTATCGCACCAAGGCCAAGAACGTCATCGAGACCTGCCGCATCCTGATCGAGGAACACGGCGGCGAGGTACCGGAGTCGCGCGAGGCGCTGGAAGCCTTGCCGGGAGTCGGCCGCAAGACCGCCAACGTGGTCCTCAACACGGCCTTCGGCCATCCCACCATCGCGGTGGATACGCACATCTTCCGCGTCTCCAACCGCACCGGCATTGCACCGGGCAAGGATGTGGACGAAGTCGAGCGCAAGCTCATCAAGTTCGTGGCCCCGGAATTCCGCCAGGATGCGCATCACTGGCTGATCCTGCATGGCCGCTACACCTGCATCGCGCGCAAGCCGCAATGCTGGAACTGCCTGATCGCCGACCTCTGCGAATTCAAGCAGAAAACGCCACTTCCGGCCAAGGGCGTCTGAGAAGGACCTAGCGCGGAAGCCCGTGCAGACGGGTGACCGGCATCCAGCGCTGGTCCTGAACTTCATACAGGGTAAAAGTCGGGTTGAGCAGATCGCCTTCCTCGTTGAAGGCCACCGGTCCGCTCACGCCCTCGAAGCGCAGGCGGTGCATGGCCCGGGCAACCGCATCCGGATCGGTGCTGCCGGCCTGGCGCAGGCCTAGCAGGATGGACTGCGCCGCTTCATAGGCGAAGACCGCATAGAGGTCGATGTCGGAATCGAAAGCTTCGCTGTAGCGCTGGCGGAACTGCCGCCAGCCGGGCATCTTGTCCTGCGGCGGCCCGGGTTCAAGGACCAGCGCGCCATTGGCATCGGGTCCGGCGCGCATCAGGAAGGGCAAACCCAAGGTCCCGGGCGAAGCCATCAGGCGCGCTTCCAGCTTCAACCGGCGGATGGACTTGGCCAGCACGCCGGCCTGCCAGTCCAGTCCGCCGAAGAAGATCAGGTCCGGCTTGAGGCTGCGCGCCTGCATCAGCGGGGCGTTGAAGTCAGAGGTCTTGTCGCTGACGTTGTAGCGCGCCAGCACCTTGCCACCCTGCGCCTCCACCTCGCGGGCAAACTGCTCGGCCAGCCCCTGCCCGAAGGGCGTGCGGTCGTCAATGGTGACCACGGAGCGCACGCCCAGCTTGTCGACGGCGTAACGCGCGGACCAGCGGCCGATGCTCTCGTTGTTGGGAATGGTGCGGAAGATGCGCGGATAGGACAGGGCCGTCAGCTTGCGGCTCATCGCCGAGGGCGTCACCTGGATCACGCCGGCGGCATGGTAGACCGGGGCCGCTGCCAGGCTGGTGCCGCTGGTCCAGTGTCCGACCACGCCGATGACGCGCTGGCCGACCAGATAGCGTGCTACATACTCCGCCGTGCCGGGATCAGCCCTGTCATCCTGGGACACCAGCTTGAGCCGGTAATGCTTGCCGGCGATGACCACACCGCGCCGGTTGGCCTCATCCAGCGCCAGTTGCACGCCATTGCGCATGCTGCGGCCCACGCCCATGGAGGGGCCGCTCAAGGGGCCGGCAAAGCCGATGGCCAGGGTGGATTCGTCAGCCGGCTGCTCGTCGCTGGCCATGCTCGCCTTGGCCGACGCCGAAGGAGCCGCCAGCGCGGCCTGCGCGCAGCAGCCCAGCAGGGCCAGCGCGATACAAAGCAAGGGCCGCGTCCATGTCCGTGGACGGCGCACAGGCCGGATCAGGCTTCCGCCAAAAAACATGCATGCTTCCTTCTCGCTGCCCGGCCTTGCGTTTCCCCCCATCGCGCCAAGGCGATGCGGCCGGGTACTGCATTGGATGGATTATTCAGATGCTTGTCGTAGGGAAAGAATATTACTTCATCTGGACCTGTCGTGCCGCAGGCCTTGGCCGGCCTCCTGAAGCGGGCGGCAGACCAGCGTAGAATAGCGCTTTATCCCCGATTGATGCACCGCCATGTTCACGCCGTCCCAGCACGATGTCCGCCGCTTTTTCTGCGAAGCCTATCGCAAGCACCAGGGCAACCAGGTCCTGACGCCCCTGGAAGCCATCGCCCGCGACTGGATCCTGCAACATCCGGAATACCACGATGCCCTGCGCGACGTGGATGAAGCGCTGGCGGCCGACTATTCGATCGAACGCGGCCAGAGCAATCCCTTCCTGCACCTGTCGATGCACCTGTCGATCACGGAACAGATCTCCATCGACCAGCCCCCCGGCATCCGTGGCGCCTTCCAGCTGCTGGCCCAGCGCCGCGGCTCGGAACACGATGCCCATCATGAAATCATGGAAGCCCTGGGCGAGATGATCTGGAACGCCCAGCGCAATGGCTTGCCGCCGGATGGGGCGGCTTATATCGAGAATATCAAGCGGCGGGCGCAGGGATAAGCCTTCACGCGCACAACAAAAAGCCACACCGCAACTCTCTTGCGGCGTGGCTTTCTTTCATACGCAACCATCAGACGCAGCTTACTTGCGCACCACCAGGCTGCCCGGCAGACTGTGCAGATAAGCCGCGATATCGTTGATGTCGCGATCCGTAAGCGGCTTGGCCTGCCCCGACATGATGGCATTGTTGCGGCCATTCATGGCGGTGTCGCCCCGGCGGTAGGCCGTCAGGGCATGCTTGAGGTAGTCCGCATGCTGGCCGGCCAGCTTCGGATAGCCCGGATCGATGGGCGAGTTGTAGTCCTTGCCGTGGCAGGAGGCGCAGTTGTACTTCTCCACCAGCGCACGGCCATTGGCTACATCAGCAGCGCTGGCCGCTTGCGACAGCAGCGCGGCGGCACCCAGCAGCGACAGGGCAATCAGGTTCTTCTTCATCTCGTGGCTCCCCTCACTTCTGCTGCGAATAGTAGGCGGCCAGGTCGGCGATGTCCTGGTCCGACAGGCTGGCGGCCACGCCCATCATCGAAGGATGCTTGCGTTCCCCCTTCTGGTAGGCGCGCAGCGCGTTCTCGATGTACTTGGCGGACTGCCCGCCCAGCATCGGCACCTGGTAGACCTCGGGATAGCTGGCTTTGTAGCCGGGGATGCCATGGCAACCAATGCACATGGAGACTTTGTTTTCAGCGGCCTTGGCATTGCCGACGATGTCGGCCGCGGACGCGCTGCCGAGCACGCCAGCCAAGGCAAGAAACACGAGGTGTTTTTTCATGTGAGCAGGGTAAGTGATTGGACTTCCCATCCGCCCCGCCTCAACCTCGGCGCGGCGGACACCCGACGAAACGCATCTTTTGCTGCCAGCGGCAAACTTTATCGTGCTTGTTCGATTGCCCTGGTATTGCAGGTTTGGCTCTTCTGCTATGGCTCAACCGGTGTTTCGGCTCAAGCTTGTCTCTCCACTCCCCCTGCCTTGCGCAAAAAACGCTTTCGATTCTAACCAATAAAACCGGCAGCGTCATCCCTGCGCACAACCCCTCCCCGACAGACGCAATCGCCCGCCAGGCAAGGCCGGGCGGGCGATCGACGCATTATATGCACTGCAATATTACCGCTATGGCATCTGGCTGATGCCAACGTTAGGCGACATGCCGCGTAGCCTGGACGTGCATATCGTGCCCAGGCTCAAGTGAAGCCAGGCGCGGTTGCCGGTTGTCCTGGCGCGCGCCGCCCTGGCCGTCATCGTCGTCGTCCTCGTCTTCTCCGGCGTCATCCTGCACTGCCGCATCCGTTTTTTGCGGAAGAATGAAGAACAAGGGCCGGACGACGAAACGGCGCAACACCGCCCGCATGGCGATATTGCGGGCGCGGCGCGGCAAGTCGCGCGAGCGCAGCGCCAGCGCCAGTGCGCAGGCGAAGGCCACCGCCACCGACAACAGGGCCGTCGCAGCCACACCGCCGGCAGCCAGCCAGAAGGCGGGCGTCATCAGGATTTCCCAGCCGAGGCTGAAGACTGCGGCGGTGAGCGTACCAGCAGCCAAGGTCACATGGCGGATATCCAGCGGCAGGCTGAAGAAGGCCGCCACCACCGGTGCCAGCCCCAGCAGCACGGCCAGCGAGAGGCTACCGGCAATGGTGGCCACGTTGCGCTCCAGCCAGGCGGCGCAGCGCTGGGCGCGCATGGCGCCGAGACCGTGCACCAGGCGGCGATGGTTGGACACCACTTCCCGTACCCGGCGCAGAGCGAACCAGTTGTCGGCAAACCCGGCCGCGAGACTGGCCAGCCACAACAATACGCCGGTCAGCGCGGCATACAGGGGTGTGGGGCCTACCAGCGAGAGCGCAGCGATGGCCTGGCGCGCCTCGCTGGCCGGCATCGGCTGGCTGCCCAGCGCGAACCAGCCCAGGGCACACAGCGCGGCGGTGACCGGAATCACCGCCAGCAGATTGCCAAAGATACCCGCCGACTGCGAACGCAGCAGCTGGCCGGATTCGGCGATCAGGTCACGCATGCCCTCCGCATCCAGGTCCCCCATGCGCGAGGCCAGGGCCGGTGCGGTCACGGCCGGCTGGCGCGTGGCCAGCACGCCGCCCAGCGCGGCAATGAGCAGGAAACTGGCGGCATAGTTGAGCGAAGCCAGCGCACCATCGACGAAGTGCACCACGCCCAGCGTCGACAGGCTCTGCTTGACGAGGGCCGTGGCGGCGATGATCGCACCGCCCACCAGACCGGCCCGCATCACCCGGCGATAACCGGCACCGTCGCGGGCGATGGCCTGCTCCCGGTGATCGGCATTGCGCTCGACCATCTTGCGCGCCAGCAGGGCAAAACTGCGCCGCATCAGGCCGCGCACCGAGTCGCGGTGATGGTGGGCGGAGATCAGGTCGCACAGCAGCAACTGCATGCGCCCGGCCCCGGCCAGCGCCGCCGGCGGCGCCACCATGCCGGGCACGGCCGGGCTGATGACCGGACCAGGCACGCCGGAACGCACATCGATGAGCCGCCCGATGCGCTGCAAATGCGCGCGCATGCGTTCGACGCGATACACCAGGCTCACCGAGACGCCGTATTCATCCAGGTGCGCATAGATGCGGTCCGTCTGCGCATGGCACACTGCGACCAGCATGCGCACGCTGCGCAAGGCGCCGAGGTCGCCCGGCTGGGCGCGCAGCCAGGCTTCCATCTCGCGCCGCAGCGCCAGGAAGGGCGTGGCGCGCATGGGCATCTTGGGTTCCAGCCGCTGGCGGAAGGCCGGGCTGATGCCATCGGCCACCACCGTGGTGGTCAGATAGGTGATGGCTTCCTCGATCTGCTGCCAGTACATGTGGGAGATGCCGTCATCGGCCATCAGTTTCCACAGCCGCTGCAGCAGTTCATTGTCCAGCTCCAGCAGCCAGGCGGCGTCGTCCGGATCGGGGAACATGGCCGTGAACAGCGAAGAGAGGTCAGTGGGCGAAAGGTGGCGCGGCAGGATCAGCCGGGCCAGGCGTTCGCTCAGTTCGCCGAAGAAGCCGGGTTCGTGCGGCAGGCCAGTGGTGGAGAAAAGTTCGGGGCCGGTGGCTTCGCGCAGGGTCTTCTGCAGCGCGTTCTGGACCGCGCGCCGCACGTCGCGGTGCTGGTCCAGCCAGTCCAGCATGATGGCCAGCCGCTGGCGACGCACCTGGTGCCAGGCCTGGCGGTCCAGCAGCGACACGGCCGGGCGATGGCGCAGCCATTCAGCCACGTCGATCATCCAGTTGGCCCGCTCGTGCCAGCTGGCAGCCGGGTCGATGCGGCGCATCAGGACTTCCAGCTGCCGGCCGACATCATGCCGGTCCATGTAACGCGCCTGCATGCCGTGACGCATTCGTCTCCACACCACCAGCATCTTGAAGAAAAGAAATTTCATGGGCAGTGAGCGCCTGGGGCGCTGTCAGTTTGTTGCATGCGTAGCCCTTGATATAGGAACGATTGAGCAGAATTCAAGCCGTCGCAGGTGCGCCGGATTTGGCCGGCTTTTCCCTTATACTCGAAGAAATGTCCGGCGCGGCTGCTGCAATGCCGCATCTTCCCGGCAATCCAACCACAGCAACCTGACAAGGACAGCATCCATGCCAGATCATTCCGCCGCTTCATCCCATCCAGGCAAATTCACCGGCAGCGACAACTACGTTGCCACCGACGACCTCAAGCTGGCGGTCAATGCCGCGCTCACCTTGCAGCGTCCGCTGCTGATCAAGGGCGAGCCCGGCACCGGCAAGACCATGCTGGCCGAGGAAGTGGCCGCCGCCCTGGGCCGCCCGCTGCTGCAGTGGCATATCAAGTCCACCACCAAGGCCCAGCAGGGCCTGTACGAATACGATGCGGTCTCGCGCCTGCGCGATTCACAGCTGGGCGACGAGCGCGTCAAGGACATCCACAACTACATCGTCAAGGGTGTGCTGTGGCAGGCCTTCACGGCCGAGCAGCCGGTGGTGCTGCTGATCGACGAGATCGACAAGGCCGACATCGAATTCCCCAACGACCTGCTGCGCGAAATCGACCGCATGGAGTTCTACGTCTATGAGACGCGCGAACTGGTGCGCGCCAGACACCGGCCGCTGGTGGTCATCACCTCCAACAACGAGAAGGAATTGCCGGACGCCTTCCTGCGCCGCTGCTTCTTCCACTACATCAAGTTCCCCGACAAGGAGACCATGCAGCAGATCGTTGACGTGCACTTCCCGCACATCAAGCGCGACCTGCTGGCGCGCGCGCTGGACGCTTTCTACCAGGTGCGCGAGGTACCGGGCATCAAGAAGAAGCCCTCGACCTCGGAACTGATCGACTGGCTCAAGCTGCTCATGGCCGAGGACATCCCGCCTGAAGCCCTGCACAGCCAGGACAACAAGGCCGTGGTCCCGCCCCTGCATGGCGCGCTGCTCAAGAACGAGCAGGATGTGCACCTGTTCGAGCGCCTGGTCTTCATGTCGCGCAACAACCGCTGAACCTGCCGCCATCCACCGGAGCCGCCATGCAATTCCTCTCGCCGATCACCTTGAAGGGCCAGTTCGCCACGATCGAGCCGCTGCATCCCGAGCACCACGATGCGCTCATTGCCGCCGTGTCGGATGGCAAGCTGTGGAAGCTCTGGTACACCGCCATCCCCAAGCCGGAAAACATGCGTGCCGAGATCGAACGCCGCCTGCACCTGCAGCAGCAGGGTAGCATGCTGCCCTTCGTGATCCGCCGCAATGACACCGGCGCGCTGTGCGGCATGACGACCTACATGAATGCCGACGTGGCCCACCGGCGCGTGGAGATCGGCTCCACCTGGTATGCCGCCAGTGCCCAGCGCACCGGCATCAATACCGAGTGCAAGCTGATGCTGCTCACCCACGCCTTCGAGGACATGCACTGCATCGCCGTAGAGTTCCGCACCCACTGGATGAACCAGCAGTCGCGTGCCGCCATTGCGCGGCTGGGGGCCAAGCAGGACGGCATCCTGCGCAATCACCAGCGTATGCCGGATGGTTCCTATCGCGATACGGTGGTGTTTTCCATCATCGAATCGGAATGGCCAACGGTGCGCCGCCATCTCCAGTTCAAGCTGGGCCGCTGAGGCGGCTGCGGGATTGCATTCATGCTCATCGATTTCTTCTACACCGTGAAACAGGCTGGCGTGCCGGCCTCGATCAAGGAATTCCTGACCCTGCTGGAGGCGATGGACAAGCAGGTCATTTCGCCCTCGCTGGATGAGTTCTACTTTCTCTCGCGCCTCACGCTGGTGAAGGACGAGGCGCACTTCGACAAGTTCGACCGCGCCTTCGGGGCCTATTTCAAGGGCATAGAAACGATCTTCGAGAAGCGGCCGGAGATTCCGCTGGAATGGCTGGTCAAGCAATTGCAGCGCGACCTCACGCCCGAGCAGAAGGCCGCCATCGAGAAGTTCGGTTACGACAAGCTGATGGATCGCCTCAAGCAACTGCTGGAAGAACAGAAGGAACGCCACGAAGGCGGCAGCAAGTGGATCGGTACCGGCGGGGTTTCTCCCTTCGGCCACGGCGGCTTCAACCCCGAGGGCATCCGCATCGGCGGCAAGGGTGGCCAGCGCAGCGCGGTGAAGGTGTGGGAAGAACGCGAATACAAGGACTACGACGGCGAACGCGAACTGGGCACCCGCAACATCAAGGTGGCGCTGCGCCGCCTGCGCCGCTTTGCGCGTGAAGGACTGGACGAAGAACTGGCGCTGGACGACACCATCCGCGCCACCGCCAGCAATGCCGGCTACCTTGACATCCGGATGCAGCCCGAGCGCAAGAACAAGATCAAGGTGCTGATGCTCTTCGATGTGGGCGGATCGATGGATGACCACATCGCCCGCACCGAAGAATTGTTCTCGGTGGCACGGACCGAGTTCAAGAACATGGAGTTCTTCTACTTCCACAACTGCGTGTATGACTACCTGTGGAAGAACAACCGCCGCCGCCACGCCGAGCGTTTCCCGACCTGGGATGTGCTGCGCAAATATACGCCGGACACCAAGCTCATCTTCGTGGGCGATGCCACCATGAGTCCTTACGAAATCGTGCAGCCGGGCGGCTCGGTGGAATACAACAATGCGGAAGCGGGTGCCGAGTGGCTGCAGCGCTTCACCAGTACCTTTCCACATTTCGTCTGGCTCAATCCCGAGCCGGAAGGCCTGTGGCAATACCGGCAATCAATCGCACTGATCCGCCAGCTCATGAACAACCGCATGTTCCCGCTGACCATGGATGGGCTGGAAGGCGCGATGCGCTTGCTCAGCAAGTAGCGGCTCAGGCTGCTAGCGGCGTATAGCCCGCTTCTTCAATGGCCTCGGCAAACTGCTGCGCCGGCAGGCTGCTGTCGATGACCACGCGCTTGTCGGCCACTGCAATGTCGACCTTGGCATTGGCATCCACCTCTTTGACAGCCTTGGTGATGACGCCTGCACAGTGGTTGCAGGTCATGTCGTTGACGGTGAAGGTGGTGCTCATGGCGTTTCCTTTCATGAAATGAAGTCAATGATGGAAGCTTAAACCTTCCCACCACGGCAAGGTCAAGCGCAGCTTTGTGCATCCATGCGACAATCAGGCTTGACCTTGCCATCATGGGAAGGATGATGATGCAGGCCTTGATCCATCCTTCCGGAGTCGTTGCCATGCCCTCTTCCTCCCCTGCTGCCGCCGAGATCAGCCTCGATATCGAAGGCATGAGCTGTGCCTCCTGCGTGATGCGCGTGGAAAAGGCGCTCAAGAAAATCCCTGGCGTGACCGAAGTCAGCGTCAACCTTGCCACCGAACGCGCCAGCATCGCCACGGCCGCACCCGTGGCCCCGGCTGCCCTGATTGCCGCCATTGAAAAGGCCGGCTATCAGGCGCACCAGCACATCCCTGAAGAAACCGCCGCGCCGGCCAGCGCCAAGAAACAGCTGCCAAGCTGGTGGCCCGTGGCCGTCTCGGCCGCGCTGTCGCTGCCGCTCTTGCTGCCCATGCTGCTGGCCCCGCTGGGCATCGGCTGGAGCCTGCCCCCGCTGTGGCAATGGCTGCTGGCCACGCCCGTGCAGTTCTGGCTGGGCTGGCGTTTCTATCACGCCGGATGGGGCGCGCTGCGCGCGCGTTCGGGCAACATGGATCTGCTGGTGGCGCTGGGCACCAGCGCAGCTTACGGGCTATCGGTCTGGCAATGGCTGAGCATGCCGGACATGGGCGATCACGCCATGGCCATGCCGCATCTCTACTTTGAAAGCTCGGCCGTGGTCATCACCTTGGTGCTGCTGGGCAAATGGCTGGAAGGCCGCGCCAAGCGCCAGACGGCCGACGCCATCGCCGCCCTCAACGCGCTGCGTCCCGACCGTGCCCGCGTGCGCCGTGACGGACAAGACATCGACGTGCCGCTGGCCCAGGTGCGCGTGGGCGACCTGGTGGTGCTGCGTCCCGGCGAGCGGGTCCCGGTCGATGGCATCGTCAAGGAGGGCCGCAGCCATCTGGATGAAGCCCTGCTGACCGGCGAGAGCCGCCCGCAAGCCAAGCAAGCCGGCGACCAGCTGGCCGCCGGTGCCATCAATGCGGAAGGGGTGCTGGTCTTCGAAGCCACCGCCATCGGTGCCGAAACCATGCTGGCGCGCATCGTGCGCATGGTGGAACAGGCGCAGGCGGCCAAGGCGCCGATCCAGCGCCTGGTGGACAAGGTCAGCGCGGTCTTCGTGCCTGCGGTGCTGCTGCTGTCGGCCCTGACCTTCCTCGGCTGGGGCCTGGTGGCGGGCGACTGGCAACAGGCCCTGCTCAATGCGGTGGCGGTGATGGTGATCGCCTGCCCTTGCGCACTGGGCCTGGCCACCCCCACGGCCATCATGGCCGGCACGGGGGTGGCCGCACGCCACGGCATCCTCATCAAGGATGCGCAGGCGCTGGAGATCGCGCATCGGGTCGACGTGATCGCCTTCGACAAGACCGGCACGCTCACCGTGGGCCGTCCGCGCCTGACTGAACTGCAGGCCGCTGACGCCACCGAAGAGGAACAGGACAATGCCTTGCTGGCCCTGGCCGCCGCCCTGCAAGCCCGCAGCGAACACCCGCTGGCGCGGGCCGTGCTGGAGGCGGCCGCGGCACACACCGACATCTCGATCCCGCAAGCCGACCAGGTCCGCAGCGTGGCCGGGCTGGGCATCGAAGGCCATGTCGATGGCCGCGCACTCTGCCTGGGCAGCAGCCGCTGGATGCAGCAATTGCAGGCCAGCGCCCCGGCCCTGCAAGCGCGTGCCGACCAGTTGCAGGCGCAGGGCCGTACCCTGTCCTGGCTGGCCGAGCGTGAGGCAGGCCATGTGCGCATCCTGGGCCTGCTGGCCTTCGGCGACCAGATCAAGCCCGGCGCGCAGCAAGCCATCGCCACCCTGCATGCGCTGGGTATCCGCACCGCCATGCTCAGTGGCGACAACCGGGGGGCCGCACAACAGGTGGCCGCCACACTGGGCATCCAGGATGTGCGCGCCGAAGTGCTGCCCGGCGACAAGGCCGAAGCGGTCGCTGCCCTGCGCGACAACGGCGCGCATGTCGTGGCCATGGTCGGCGATGGCGTCAACGATGCCCCGGCGCTGGCTGCCGCCGATGTGGGCATCGCCATGTCCACCGGCACCGACGTGGCCATGCAGGCTGCCGGCATCACACTGATGCATGGCGATCCCGGCCTGGCGGCAGACGCCATCGACATCTCGCGCCGCACCTACGGCAAGATTCGCCAGAACCTGTTCTGGGCGTTCATCTACAACCTGGTCGGGATTCCGCTGGCCGCGCTGGGCCTGCTCAACCCGATGCTGGCCGGGGCAGCGATGGCGTTTTCCAGCGTGAGCGTGGTCAGCAATGCCCTGCTGCTGCGCCGCTGGCGTCCGCATGGCCCCGCAAAAATGGAGAAGTGAACATGAATATCGGAGAAGCCGCTACTGCCTCGGGTGTCTCGGCCAAGATGATTCGCCATTATGAAGAAACGGGCCTGATCCCCAAGGCCGGCCGCACCGATGCCGGCTACCGCGTCTATGCCGAGCGCGACGTGCACCTGCTGCGCTTCATCCGCCAGGCCCGGCAACTGGGGTTTTCCATGCCGCAGGTGAGCGACCTGATCGGGCTGTGGCTGGACCAGTCGCGCTCCAGCCGCAAGGTCAAGCAGCTGGCCCAGACCCACATTGGCGAACTGGAGCAGCGCATCCGCGAACTGCAGACCATGAAGGGCACGCTGGAACGCCTGGTGCAGGACTGCCATGGCGACCATCGCCCCGACTGCCCCATCCTCGATGCCCTCGGTGCGCAGCCGGACTGCTGCGCCCACGCGGAGTCGCAGGCATGAGCGTGCTGCGCTGGGGCATCATCGGCTGCGGTGCCGTCACCGAAAAGAAAAGCGGTCCGGCCTATCGCAGCACGCCCGGTTTCGAACTGGCCGCCGTCATGCGCCGCGACGCCGCCCTGGCCGCCGACTACGCGCAGCGCCACGGCGTGCCGCGCTGGTTCGACGATGCCGACGCGCTCATCGGCGATCCCGGCATCGATGCCGTCTACATCGCCACCCCGCCCGATACGCACCTGCACTATGCCTTGAAGGTCGCCGCCGCCGGCAAACCCTGCTGCGTCGAAAAGCCGATGGCCCCCAGCCATGCCGAATGCCTGCAGATGCTCGAGGCCTTCGAGACGGCGCAACAACCGCTGTTCGTGGCCTATTACCGGCGCTCGCTGCCGCGTTTCGAGCAGTTGCGCCAATGGCTGCAGGAGGGCCGCATCGGCACGCCGCGCCACGTGCACTGGCAACTGGCGCGCACCCCGCATCCGGATGACCTGCAGGGGCGCTACCGCTGGCGTACCGATGCCCGCATCGCACCGGGCGGCTACTTCGATGATCTCGCCAGCCATGGCTTGAACCTGTTCTCGCACTTCTTCGGCGACGTGGCGCAGGTGACCGGGACCAGCGCCAACCAGCAAGGGATCTACAGCGCCAGGGATGCAGTGGCGGCCAGCTGGCGCTATCAGAGTAGCGTGACCGGCAGCGGCAGCTGGCACTTCGGCAGCTTTGAACGGGCGGACCGGGTGGAGATTACGGGCAGTGCGGGCAAGCTGGAATTTTCCATCTTCGAGGAGCAGCCGCTGGTGCTGACCACGCCGGCAGAACGCGTGGAACTGGCCATCCCCAATCCGGAACACATCCAGCAATACCACGTGGCCAACCTGCAACGGCACTTGAGCGGAGGTGCGCCTCATCCATCCTGTGGCGACAGCGCTGCGCAGACGGCGTGGATGATGGAAGCGATCCTGGAAAAACGGTGAAATCCTTCACCTGCATGAAAAATGCATGGCTCGCAGCACGCATCCCGACTTGCGATGATAATTACCCTTCATATATCACTAAAAATTACGTTATCCAGCTAGTACCAACAACATCAAAATCACGGGGGGCCGTCCGACATGCCACAGAGCAATCACCTGACTTTCATCGAGACCGACACACTGCGCATCGGCTTTGAAACCAGCGGCCCACCAGAGGCCCCCGCCGTGATCCTGCTGCATGGCTGGCCGGACGACGTGCGCACCTGGGACGCCTTCCTGCGTCCGCTGCGGGCGGCCGGCTACCGCGTGATCCGGCCCTACCTGCGCGGCTACGGCCCGACCCGCTTCCTTTCTGAATCGACACCCCGCAGCGGCCAGCTGGCCGCGCTGGGCAGCGACCTGATGGCCTTTGCCGATGCCCTGGGCCTGGAGCGCTACTCCGTCATCGGCCACGACTGGGGTGCACGGGCCGCTTACATCGCCGCTTCGCAGACCCCCGAACGCATCGCCCATTGCATCGCCCTCTCGGTGGGCTGGGGCACCAATACGCCGGGGCAGCGGCTGTCGCTGCAGCAATCGCGCAATTACTGGTACCACTGGTTCTTCGCCACCCCGCGCGGCGAAGCCGAGTTGCGCGAGGACCGCCGTGGTTTCGCGCGCTTCATGTGGAATACCTGGTCACCTTCCTGGAAATTTGCCGAGAGCGAATTCGCCAATACCGCCGCCTCCTTCGACAATCCCGACTGGGCCGAGATCTGCGTGCATTCCTACCGGCATCGCTGGGGCTTTGCCGAGGGCGATCCCGCCTATGCGGCGCTCGAAGCCCGATTGCAGGACACACCGCGCATCATGGTTCCCACGCTGGTGCTGCATGGCACCGAGGATGGCGCCAATCATCCGTCGACCTCGGAAGACCGCGAGCCCTACTTCGGGGCCGCCTACCGCCGCGTGCTCATCCCGGGGGCCGGGCATTTTCCCCAGCGCGAAAAGCCGGAAGAAGTCGTCGAGGAAGTGCTGGCCTGGCTGGCGCGCCCGGCCTGAACGTGGACTTCAGTGGCAGCCGCCCCCATGGCTGCCGAGATTGGCCGGCTTCATGTCGTCGGGCAGGCTGGCCAATCCTTGCAGGATGCCGCAGTCGCGCGCCGGCTGTTCCACCTCGCACTGGGCGCGCAGCTGGTGCAATTGCTCCTGCAGGGCCTGCAACTGCAGGATGCGCTGGGCCACGTGGCCGATGTGCTTGTCCAGCAGCGCGTTGACTTCGCCGCAATTCTGCTCGGGCGCGTCGCGCAGGCGCAGCAGTTCGCGCACTTCATCGAGCGTCATGTCCAGCGAACGGCAATGGCGGATGAATTGCAGCCGCTCCACGTGGCGCGCGCCATAGAGCCGGTAATTCGACTGTGACCGTGTCGGCTCGGTCAGCAACTCTTCCTTCTCGTAATAACGAATGGTTTCTACCGGGCAATCTGCCTGGGCGGCCAGTTCGCCGATCTTCAATGTATCCATGGGATCCTCGCTTGACCTTGTAGTTACTTCAGGGTTTTTAATATACCTCTGAAACCTGTTGGCTGCACAAGGAGCCCCAAATGGCTGGACATTCCCACAAGCACGATCACGACCATTCGCATGGTCACGCACATGAGCACGAGCATGGTCATGCTCACGCACAACAAGCACAGGGCTGCTGCTCCGGCCATGCCTGCGCCAGCAATGAAGCGGCCCCTGCCCCGATCCCCGCAGCGCATCTGGAGGGCAAGACCGAGGAAGCCGTCTTCTTCATCCAGAAGATGGATTGCCCGACCGAAGAAAAGCTGATCCGCGAACGGCTCTCGCAGATGTCCGGCGTGGGCACGCTGGAATTCAACCTGATCCAGCGCGAGCTGACGGTGCAGCACCAACTGCCCTCCATCGCGCCGCTGGTGGAGACCTTGAAGGCGCTGGACATGCTGCCGGCCGTGAAGTCCGATTCACTGGATGCCGAGGCCGGCCGCGATGCCCCCGACCGGGCCGCTGCCTACCGCATCCCGGCGCGCCGCTGGGCGCTGCTGGGGCTGGCGGGCGTAGCCGCGCTGGGGGCCGAGGTGCTGGCCTGGACCAGCGGTGATGAGCGCTCCCTGCCGGTGATTGCGCTGGCGCTTGCCGCCATCCTGCTGGGCGGCCTGGGCACGCTCAAGAAGGGCTGGATCGCGCTGCGCAACTTCTCGCTGAACATGAACTTCCTGATGTCGCTGGCCGTGATCGGCGCTGCGGTCATCGGCCAGTGGCCGGAAGCGGCAGTGGTGATCGTGCTGTTCACCCTGGCCGAGATGATCGAAGCCCTGTCGCTGGACCGCGCCCGCAACGCCATCGCCGGGCTGATGGCCATGACGCCCGACATGGCGACCCGGCGTGGCGCGGACGGTGTCTGGTCAACTGTACCGGCCCGTACCGTGACAGTGGATGAAACTGTACGGGTCGCCCCCGGGGAACGTGTACCGCTGGATGGCCTGGTACTGTCAGGCAGCACCAGCATCAACCAGGCCCCCATCACCGGGGAAAGCATACCGGTACAGAAGCAGCCCGGTGACCCGGTCTTTGCCGGCACCATCAATGAACAGGGCGCTTTCGAGATGCGCGTGACGGCGGTGCAAGGCGACTCGACCCTGGCGCGCATCGTCAAGAGCGTGCAGCAGGCGCAGGGCCAGCGCGCCCCGACCCAGCGCTTCGTGGACAACTTCGCGCGCTACTACATCCCGGCGGTGGTGCTGATGGCGGTACTGGTGGCCTTGCTGCCGCCGCTGCTGATGGGTGCGCCCTTCCAGCCGTGGCTGTACAAGGCGCTGGTTCTGCTGGTGATCGCCTGCCCTTGCGCGCTGGTGATCTCCACGCCGGTGACCATCGTCAGCGGACTGGCCTCGGCGGCGCGGCATGGCATCCTGGTCAAGGGCGGCGTCTATCTGGAGCAGGGACGCCAATTGCGTGCGCTGGCATTGGACAAGACCGGCACGATCACCTTCGGCAAGCCCGCCGTGACCGATGTGGTCTCGCTGCAGGCCGGGGCAGATCAACAGGCGCTGCTGCAACTGGCGGTCTCGCTGGCGGCACGCTCGGACCATCCGGTCTCACGCGCCATTGCGCAGCAGGAAGACATCGTCACGCTGGAGGTGAGCGACTTTGCCGCCCTGGCCGGACGCGGCGTGCAGGGGCGCATCGCCGGACAACTGCTTCATCTGGGCAATCACCGCCTGGTGCACGAACTGGGCCAGTGCAGCCCGGAACTGGAGGCGCGCCTGCAAGCCTTCGAGAAGCAGGGCAAGACCACCACCGTGCTGTGCCGTGACGGCCAGCCGCAGTTGCTGGTGGCGGTGGCCGACACCGTGCGTCCCAGCAGCAAGGAAGCGGTGGCCGAGCTGCGCGCGCTGGGCGTGGAGGTCATCATGCTGACCGGCGACAACAGCCATACCGCACAGGCCATTGCCAGCCAGACCGGCATTGCCGATGCGCGCGGGGACCAGCTGCCGGAAGACAAGCTCAAGGCCATCGAAGCACTCAGTGCGCGCCATGGCGTGCGCGGTGTGGGCATGGTCGGCGACGGCATCAACGATGCCCCGGCACTGGCGCGGGCCGACATCGGCTTCGCCATGGGCGCGGCCGGCACTGATACCGCACTGGAGACGGCCGACGTGGCCCTGATGGATGACGACCTGCGCAAGATCCCCGACTTCATTCGCCTGAGCCGCAAGGCCCATACGGTCCTGGTGCAGAACATCAGCATTGCGCTGGGCATCAAGGCGGTGTTCCTGACGCTGGCGCTGGTGGGCATGAGTTCACTGTGGATGGCGGTGTTTGCCGACATGGGGGCCAGCCTGATCGTGGTCTTCAACGGCCTGCGCCTGGTGCGCGGCTTGCGCCAACGCAAGGCCGCGGCCTGAGGCCGGCCGTACAGGTTGATCGCAGGGACGGCCCCGGTCTATACTGCCGCCCATGATGCTGCGCGCAAAACTCCTCCTGCTCTGGCTGCTGGCGCTGGCGATTCCCGTCCAGGGCTTCGCCGCCGTGCTGCAGGCCTGCGCGCCGTCGCAGCAGCAGGCGGTACAGCATCATGCGCCGGCAGTGCAAGCGCATCAGATGCAGCATGAGCAGCATCAGCATCATGAACAGCAGGCCCATCAAGGCCATCATGCCGATCATGGTGCGGCAACACAGATCACCTCTGCTGATGCCAGCGACACACAACATCAGCCACATCACACGCATTCCTCCTGCAGCTTCTGCGCCGCCTGCACCGTCGGTGGCCTGTTGCCGCTGGCCTTGAGCGCACCGCCTGCGCCTGATCTTCCCTCGCGCGAATTCATTGCGCTGCCGGCTTCCGGCTTCGTCGGCTATCTGCCGGAAAACCCCGACCGTCCCCCTGCCCTCGCCTGATCCCGCCCTGCGCACCTTCGCGTGCGCCTGAGCCTCGTGCGCGCTGACGTCAGTGCGCGCGCGGCATGACGATCATCATCAGACGAGGATTCCATGATTCCCCAAGTTTCACGTCCCTGGCGGGCCGCTGCCGTGGCCGCCTGCGCCTTGCTGGCCGGCTGTGCGCAGCTGTCGCCGGATGGCGGTTTCGGCCAGGTCGAGCAGACCAGCCAGCAGCGCCTGGGCCACACCCCGGCCTGGAACCGCAGCCCGCAACAGACCCAGGCCAGCAGCGAGCGCGTACGCGCCTTGCTGCACGATCCTGCAAGCGGCGCAGCGCGACTGGCCAGTGCCGACGATGCGGTGCAGATCGCCCTCCTCCACAATCCTGATCTGCAGGCCGATTTCGCCGGACTGGGCGTGGCTGAGGCCGACCTGGTGCAAGCCGGCCGCCTGCCCAATCCCGGTTTCTCTTTCAAGCGCACCCATGCGGGCGACGATCTCAAGATCGAGCGCAGCCTGTCACTGGGCCTGATGCGCCTCATCACCCTGCCGGCGGCGGCGCGCATCGAACAGCGGCGCTTCGAGCAGGTGCGCCTGTCGCTGGCCGCGCGCGTACTGGCGCTCGCAGCGCAGACGCGCCAGGCCTACTACCAGGCGGTGGCCGCGCAGCAGGGCTTGCAGTATCAGGAGCAGGTGGCCGATGCGGCCGAGGCGGCGCATGAACTGGCGGCGCAGATGGCGCGGCTGGGCAATATCAGCCAGCTCGATGGTGCGCGCGAGCAGTTCTTCTATGGCCAGGCGCAGGCCAGCCTGCAGCAGGCGCGCCGGCAAGCGGCGCAGCACAAGGAAACGCTGGCCCGCCTGCTGGGGCTGGCACCGGATTTCGCGTTGCCAGCGCAATTGCCGCCCTTGCCCAGGCAGCTGGAGGCAGTCGATGACATCGAGCAGCAAGCCCTGCAGCAGCGTCTCGACGTCCAGTCCGCCCGCACCGAACTGGAGGGCCTGCAAGCTTCGCTGGGACTGACCCGCGCCACCCGCTTCATCAACGTGCTGGACCTGGGTGCGGTGCGCACCACCGAGAGCGGCAAGCCCAATGAAAACGGCTACGAGATCTCGTTGGAGATTCCGCTCTTCGACTGGGGCGAGGCGCGCACGGCCAAGGCTGAGGCCATCTACCTGCAGGGTGCGCACAAGCTGGCTGCGGCTCTTCTCGATGCACGCGCCCAGGCACGCCTGGCCTGGCGTGAGCGGCAGGATGCCTATGCGCTGGCCCGGCGCTACCAGGATGAACTGGTGCCGCTGCGCCAGCGCATCGCCGAAGAAAATCTGCTGCGCTACAACGGCATGCTCATCAGCGTCTTCGCCTTGCTGGCCGATGCGCGCGAACAGGCGGCCACGGTCAATGCCGCCATCGATGCCCAGCGTGATTTCTGGATCGCCGACGCCAGCCTGCAACAGGCGCTGGGCGGCCGTCCCCAACCAGGAAAGCAACCATGAACCCGAACGACAAAGCGCGCCGCCACTTCCTGCAAGGCGCGGCCCTGGCGGTGACGGCTGGTGCCGTCAGCCGCGCCGGTGCCGCCGGTCTGCCTGAAGCCCCGCTGCAAACCAGCGCCGCCACGCAGCCCCCGCTGCAACCCGCCACTGGCCGCCCTTACCAGCCGGTGGTCACGCTCAATGGCTGGACCTTGCCCTGGCGCATGAAGCACGGCATCAAGGAATTCCACCTGATCGCTGAAGCCGTGGAGCGCGAGATCGCGCCCGGCATGAAGGCCAGACTGTGGGGCTACAACGGCCAGAGCCCCGGCCCGACCATCGAGGTGGTGGAAGGCGACAAGGTGCGCATCTTCGTGACCAACAAGCTGCCCGAAGCGACCTCGGTGCATTGGCACGGACAGCGCCTGCCCAATGGCATGGATGGCGTATCGGGCCTGACGCAAGCGGCCATCCCGCCTGGCAAGACCTATGTGTATGAGTTCACCGCCAAACGCGCCGGCACCTTCATGTATCACCCGCATGCCGACGAGATGGTACAGATGGCCATGGGCATGATGGGGTTCTGGGTGACGCATCCCAAGGATCCTGGCGTCATGCGGGTGGATCGGGATTTCGTGTTCCTGATGAATGCCTACGACATCGCGCCGGGCGCCTCGGTGCCCAAGGTCAGCACCATGCTGGACTTCAACCTGTGGACCTGGAACAGCCGGGCCTTCCCCGGCATCGACCCGCTGGTGGTGCGGCAGAACGACCGCGTGCGCATCCGCGTGGGCAATCTCACCATGACCAATCACCCGCTGCACCTGCACGGCCACGAGTTCAGCGTGACCGGCACCGATGGCGGCTGGGTGCCGCCGGCCGCACGCTGGCCCGAGGTCACCACCGACATTGCGGTGGGCCAGATGCGGGCCATCGAGTTCGATGCCACTGAAGAAGGCGACTGGGCCCTGCATTGCCACAAGGCGCATCACACCATGAACGCCATGGGCCATGACCTGCCGACCATGATCGGGGTGGACCAGTCCAAGGTCGTCAGCAAGATCAGCCGTCTCATTCCCGACTACATGGCCATGGGTGACAAGGGGGGATCGATGGGCGAGATGGAGATGCCCCTGCCCGACAACACCCTGCCGATGATGACCGGACGCGGACCGTATGGTCCCATCGAGATGGGTGGCATGTTCAGCACCGTGAAGGTCCGGCGCAACCTGGCGCGGGATGATTATCGGGACCCCGGCTGGTATCGCGCTCCGGCCGGCACGGTGGCGCGGGAATGGCAGGGCGAGATGCCCGAGACCAGGCGGGCCGCGCCTTCCGGCCCGGCTGCGCCAGCCACGCTGGAGGTCATCAAGCCGGGAGGGCATCAAGGGCATCATTGACAAAATGACTTATCGAGCACCTCTGTCATCAGCTTTTTACATCATTGTTTTTGGATCAGCGACCTTGCGTCGCTGACGACTTCACGAAAGGAAAGACCATGTTGCGCTCCCTCCTCCTCACCACGGCCCTTTGTTTTACCGCGCTGGCGGCACACGCGCAGGGTGATGCACCCAAAGTGGATGGCGAAATCCGCAAGGTCGACACCAGCACGGGCAAGCTCACCATCCGCCATGCGGAGATTCCCAATCTGCAGATGGGCGGGATGACGATGGTGTTCAAGGCTGGTCCCGAGATCCTGGCGCGGGCACGCGAAGGCGAGAAGATCAGCTTCACCGCCGACCGGGTCGATGGTGCGCTGACCGTGACCTCGCTGGAAGAAAAGCGCTGACCACCCGCGGGGGGCCGGGACGCTGCACAATTTCGTCGTCCCGGCGACGATGCGGTTGGAGACTTGGCGGTATCATCGGAGTTCGTTTCATCCATCCCATCCATAAGAGGCGGTCCTGCCGCCGCACAACAGAGGAGACTCCGGCATGCCCCAAGCGATCGAGCAAACCCCGTCGGCCTATGGCTATCCGCTGCTGATCAAGCAGTTGCTGCACAGCGCCCTGGCCACCGCCCCCGAGCAGGAAATCATTTACGGTGCGCGCCGGCTGACCTATGCCGGTTTTTACGAGCGCGTGCAGCGGCTGGCCAATGTACTCAAGGAAATGGGCGTGCAGGCCGGCAATACGGTGGCGGTGATGGACTGGGACAGCAATCGTTATCTGGAGTGTTTCTTTGCGGTACCGATGATGGGCTGCGTGTTGCAGACGGTGAATGTGCGGCTCTCGCCGGAGCAGATTGCCTACACGCTCAATCATGCGCAGGCTGATGTCTTGCTGGTGAATTCGGATTTCATGCCGGTGTTGAAGCAGATCCGTGGTGAGTTGAACACCCTCACGCGCTGCGTGCTGTTGACCGACGATGGCAGTCCCTGCCCGCAGGGGCCGGGCTTCGCGGGGGAATACGAAGCTTTGCTGGCGCAGGCCTCGGCGCGGTATGACTTCCCCGACTTCGATGAGAACGCGCGCGCGACTACCTTCTACACCACCGGCACCACGGGCTTGCCCAAGGGCGTGTATTTCAGCCATCGGCAACTGGTCCTGCATACGCTGGGCACCACGGCCGGGCTGGCGCTGGCGCCGCAGCAGGGGCGTTTGCATCGGGATGATGTCTACATGCCGTTGACGCCGATGTTCCATGTGCATGCCTGGGGGCTGCCTTATGTGGCGACGATGGCGGGGGTCAAGCAGGTGTATCCGGGGCGCTATGTGCCGGACACGATCTGCAAGCTGATCCGTGAGGAGAAGGTGACTTTCTCGCATTGTGTGCCGACCATTTTGCAGATGGTGTTGACCTCCGAGCAGGCGCGGGAGGTGGATCTGTCGGGGTGGAAGATGATCATCGGCGGTTCGGCAATGACGGGCAGTCTGGCGCGCATGGCGCGGGATCGGGGGATAGATGTCTTTACCGGTTACGGGATGTCGGAGACGTGTCCGGTATTGACGCTGGCGCAGGTGCCCACCGAGGAGCTGGGTAGCGAGCGTGAAGCCGTCCTGCGCGTGAAGACCGGGCGGCCGCTGCCGCTGGTGGCCTTGCGTACGGTGGATGGCGATATGAATGATTGTCCGCGGGATGGCAAGAGCACCGGCGAAGTGGTGGTGCGCGCGCCCTGGCTGACGCAAGGGTATCTGCATCAGGCGGAAGCCTCTGAAGAATTGTGGCGTGGGGGGTGGTTGCATACCCAGGATATCGGGCATCTCGATGCTGAAGGCTATCTGCAGGTCACGGATCGGATCAAGGATGTCATCAAGACCGGCGGCGAGTGGGTCTCTTCGCTGCAGATCGAGGACATCATTGCGCGGCATCCGGCTGTGGCTGAGACGGCCGTCATCGGGGTGCAGGACGGTAAATGGGGGGAGCGGCCGGTTGCGCTGGTCGTCCTGAAGAAGGATGTGGCTGCGGTTTCTGAAGAGGATATCCGGCAGCATGTGATGGCTGCTGCCGAGGCTGGGACCATCTCTCGTTATGGCGTGCCGGATCGGGTGCGGTTTGTTCCTGAATTGGCTCGCACCAGCGTCGGGAAGCTCAACAAGCGGGTGATGCGGGAGCAGTATCCGGCTGCAGGCTGATGCTTTTTGTGTGGTCTTGGCTGGGTGCTTTTCTGGTTGTGCGGTTTGGCGTAGTCTGCACAGAATTTCTTCCTGCGCTCTAGCTTAATTCTTATCTCTCTCCGGTCGGAAGAACGCGCCGGGGGGCGGCCCGGCAGCCGCTCACTTTTCTTGTCTCGCCAAGAAAAGTAAGCAAAAGAAGGCGACCGCAACTCCGCCGCCCTCCTTCGGAGGGTCCCCGCTTCAGAGCCCAACAAAACGGGAAAAATAGAGTCGCTTCGCTCCGACTATTTTTCTGATCCGTTTTGTTGGGCTCTGAAGCGGCGGCGCAGATGCGGACGGCCGAAACGGCTCGCCTTCGGCCTCGCCCCCCTCCGACTCGCCTTCGGCTTTGCCTTGGCGTTCTTTGGCCTTCGATACCTCGCTGCGCGACTACTCAGGACGAACGGACGGAAACTATTTAAATTATAAAAACTAAAAAGAAAAAAGGCCCAAAACCAAAACGGGAGTGGGAACGATCAAAAGGTCGATGCCGCAGGCGAGCCAACCCAAAGCCGAAGGCGAGTCGGAGATGTGGCGAGGCCGCAGGCGAGCCCGTGGGGGGTGCCGTCCCCATAGAGCCAGCCGCCGCAGCGGAGCGAAAAGTGGATCAGAAGGATAGTCGGAGCGAAGCGACTCTATCCTTCCCACTTTTCGCTCTGCTGCGGCGGGACCCTCCGAAGGAAGGCTGGCTCTTTGGGGTCGCCTTCTTTTGCTTACTTTTCTTGGCGAGACAAGAAAAGTGAGCGGCTGCCGGGCCGCTCCCGGCGCGTCCTTCCGACCGGAGAAAGATAAGAATTAAGCTAGAGCGCAGGAAGAAATCCCGTGCAGACCACCCCAAACCGAACAACCAGAAAAGCACCCAGCCAAGACAACAAAACGAAAACCAAAAACAAAAACGCCGCCCGACCAAAGGCCGGACGGCGTCCAAGAAGAAGCCCAGCGGATCAGTTGAAGATCACGGTCTTGTGTCCATTGAGCAAGATACGATGCTCGGTAAACCATTTCACAGCGCGCGCCAGGACGACGCATTCGATATCGCGTCCGATAGCGGTGAGGGTATCCGGCCCCATGGAGTGATCGACGCGTTCGACGCCTTGCTCGATGATCGGACCTTCATCCAGATCGCCGGTAACGAAGTGCGCGGTTGCCCCGATCAACTTGACGCCACGATCATGCGCCTGATAATAAGGCTTGGCGCCCTTGAAACTAGGCAGGAAGGAGTGGTGAATATTGATCGCCCGTCCGCGCAAGGCCTCGCACATCTCAGGCGAGAGGATCTGCATGTAACGCGCCAACACCACCAGATCGATCTGGTTGGCATCGACGATTTCCATGATCCGCTGCTCCTGGGCGCGCTTGGTCTCGATGGAAGAGCCAGTAGCCAGCGGCAGATGATGGAAAGGAATGTTGTAGCTCGCAGCCAGCTGATAGAAATCAGTATGGTTGGAGACAATCGCCGGAATCTCCACCGGCAGCAAACCGCTCTTGTAGCGGAACAGCAGATCGTTGAGACAGTGACCGATCTTGGAGACCATCAGCATCACACGCGGCTTCTTGCCCGCATCATGCAACTGCCAGTTCATCTGCAGCGAATCGCCCAGCACGCCGAAATCCGCACGCAAGGCCGCATCCGACACCCCGGCATCTTCCGAAGAAAAATGCACGCGCATGAAGAACAGCTTGGACTGCGCATCGCCAAACTGCGCCGAATCGATGATGTTGCAGCCGTGATCGGCCAGGAAGCCCGAGACGCGATGCACGATGCCGCGCTGGTCCAGGCAGGACAAGGTAAGAATGTATTCCGGGTGAGCCATGAGTGAACTGAGGAATGAAACCGAGAAGCGCCAGCGTCCCGTCGGCAGCCCCACGCAGGGACACTACCGGCCCGGCTGACGGGCAAAAGGACGAAAGGCGCTATTGTCGCACGGCCGGGCCATGCGGACAAATCCGGCACGCGCAAACGCACGCCGGACGCGTCAAAGCGAGGTCATTCCGACAAAAATCACGGCAGATCGGCACGATTTGACAACAAATCGCGCCTCGCCCCGAAAATTATTTCCAAAAAGAAACGAGACCAGCAAGACACACCACTGGCCCGGCCTCAAGAGGCCTCCTCACCGGATGGCGCGCGAGACTGCGACTTCGGCACCACCCGCAGGGGAGCTCATGCGGTCTTCTGCAACAGATCCTTCTGCTCGTGACCGCCGCCCACCTGCAGATCACCGGCCAACTGGCCACCCTCTTCAATCACCAGCTTGCCGTAACGAATCTTGCCGGTCACCTTGCCGCTGGAATAGATCACCAGCTTCTGGCGCACGGTGAGATCACCATCGAACTCGCCACGGATCTCGGCCAGATCGATCTCCGCCGAACCTTTGAACGCACCACGCTCGGCAATCTGCACCACACGGCAGTTGATGGTGGCTTGCACCTTGCCTTCGACGACGAGCGTGTCGCAGTCCTCGATCTCGCCCTTGACCTTGATGTTGGGGCCGACGGTCAGCTTGCTGCCGCTCTCCTCGGTCGCCGCAGGCGCAGTGTTGGAGACGGAAGAAGGATATTGGGTAGGTTTGTTCACGCTGGTCACATTGCCGCCTGTAGTTGAAGAAACGTTGCCCGCACTGCTGAACGGGGAATTGGTCGAACTGGTTTCGCGTTTGCCGAAGAGGGATTCCGAGCGAAGCATGTGATCTCCTGAAATGGTAGTGCCTGATGCGTAAAAATCTACGCGCGAAAAATAAGCCTGCGCCAAGGTGCGCACGACAGCGTCATGACGCGCACCGCCTGCGCGGTGCCAGGCCGCCCTGCACGATCATCGGAAAGACCGGCAACACGAGCGGCGCGTCGGAACGTCGACAAGGTCGACGGAAGCGGCTCCTCCCGAGGTCCATGAGAGGGGAATGGACTGCCCGAACGCGAAGCATCCAGGCGTTGTCCGGGAGGAAACCTGTGCGATTCGGCAGGATGCCTTTTGCAAAGTTCACCGCAAATTTGTAACAGTGAATGCATCGCCGGAAGCACCGTTTTTCTGCAGTGAATACACAGCGAATACAGGGCAAATTATTTATATTTTGAAGCGCCTTGTAACTAAAAAAAATGTAACAGTTGTTAGAGAGCATGCGTCGCCACAAGGCGACACCCTCTTCCGCAAAGTCCGCTCCGGATATGGCTTGTAGAGAACCTCTCCCATTTTGTGGCGACCACATCGACCGGCTGCAACAGAGAAAAAACTTAGAAATTCAACCGGTCAATTTCCCCACCTTTCAAGGCCACATTCTTCCCCCACTGAGCGCATTGATGAGCACAATTCACCGCATGGATGAGCCAGCTTCATCCCGAAGAAGGAGCCTGCCGCATCCGCAATGCGTTCTCGCAACCATGAATGCAACAGGCCCCTCGCAAAGGGCATCGGCGATGTGTCTTGATGTAAGCGTTGAAAATGAATGTCATGCGGCAAGCACAACCATGCCCGCCCGATTTATGATGGAGCCATTGCCGGTTGCCGCCGGAGCTCCACCCGTCCGGCGGCAGCAGTCCTCTCTCCTCCCGCAGACCACACCATGAGCAACGACAGGATCCCCTCGCCGGAATCGCTGGATTCCTTTGGCGCACATCTCTTCCCGGCGCGCCGCCACTCGGCCGCCGCCCGCACGGTCGCCGGCCTGATCGCCGTGATCAGCTGGTTCGCCTTCGTGGCACAGACCGACATCACCATCAACCGCCTGCTGGCACGCGGCGGCGGCATCCTGGATGGCCTGGACCGGCTGACCATGTACCTGACCAACCTCACCATCCTCATGAGTGCGCTGTGCTTTACCTCGCTGGCGCTCTCGCTGAGATCGCCCATGAGCCGCTTCTTCCGGCAGCCCACCGTGATCTCGGCCGTGGTCACGTACCTGGCCTTCGTCGGCATCGCCTACAACCTGCTGCTGCGCCATTTGTGGACGCCCACGGGCTTTCGCGCGCTGGTCAATGAGAGCCTGCATACGGTGGTGCCGCTGCTGGCGATCGTGTACTGGATTTTTTTCGTGCCGGTATTCCAGGCCTCGCTGAAGAAGGCACTGCTGTGGCTGGTCTACCCGTTGGGGTATCTGATGGTGACGCTGTGGCGAGGGGCACTGTCGGGCTTCTATCCCTACCCCTTCATCGACGTCAACGCGCTCGGCTATCCGCGCGTGATCCTGAACGCCACCCTGCTGTTCGGCGCGTTCGTCGGGTTGATGGCCTTGTTCATCGCCGTCAACCGGTCAGGAAAACCGGTGCTGCAAGGCAAATAGGACGTACTGATGATGGGCGGCCGGACTGCGCGTCCGGCCCTGCCGCCAGGCCACTAGGTCAGCGGCTCCGTGATGGCGAGCGCCAGCATGAACACCATGCACGCACTGAAGCCCGCACCGATGAGCAGGTATTGGAAAGTTTTGAGCACCATGATTCCCTCGTCAAACAAGACCGCCTTGACATGAGCGCCGAACCGGCCATCCCCTGGCCTGCCGGACTCACCTGACCCGGTCGCCGGGCCGCGAGATGCGTGGCCCCAACCGGTGCGGTCGACGCATTTTATGGCCTTCGCCACGCATGAGCACCATCCTAGCGTTTCTTTTACTCAAACTTTCACTGTCTCTTGGTGCCGGTTTCGTCACTTTCTTGATTGCCAGCATGATGGAAAAGACACATCCTTGTCATACGGTCGCGCTATGCTGCCCCCGCAACGCGCCAAACCCCACAACAATATCCGACAGGAAATTCATCCATGAGCAAGCACGACGACGACATCGCCGGCAGCCAGCCTGCGTCCAGCGAAACGCCCCCGATCCCGCAACAACCCGGCCGCCGCCGCTTCCTGGGCAGCATGGCGGCCCTCAGTGCCGGCACGACGCTGGCCGCCTGCGCCACCGAAGGCCAGGGACCAGTGCCCTACCCCAGCGGCAACCCGGCCGAGTCCGCCGCGCTGGACCGCGCCCTGCGCGAGAACGTCAAGACCATTGTGGTGATCTACGCCGAGAACCGCAGCTTCAACAATCTCTTCGCCGATTTCCCCGGCCTGGAAAAACCGCTCTCTTCGCTCAAGCCCTCGGACTACCAGCAGCGTGACCGCGACGGCAGCCTGCTCAAGGAATTGCCCCCCGCCTGGAACGGCGTGCTGATCCAGGACCAGAGCGTGGAAGGCGTCAACTATGCCGGCGGCAAGCAGTACCAGACCAACTTGCCCAACGCACCCTATGCGCTCAAGGGCCCGCAGGGCGAAGCGCTGCCGCTGAGCCTGGTCACGCGCGACCTGTGGCACGTGTTCTACCAGAACCAGATGCAGATCAACGGCGGCAAGAACGATGGCTTCGTGGCCTGGGCCGATTCCGGTGGCCTGACCATGGGCCACTATGCGGACACCCGCTACAACCTGCGCCTGTGGGACGTGGCGCGCGAATTCGTGCTGTGCGACAACTTCTTCCAGGGGGCCTTCGGCGGCTCCTTCCTGAACCACCAGTACCTGATCTGCGCCACTGCGCCCTACTATCCGAACGTGATGAGCTCGGTCTCACGCACGCAAGTGGCCAAGACCAAAAACAATGATCCGCTCTCGCCGGAACTGGTGCCGGCCGAAGGCAGCCCGGCCAGCGCCCTGCAAGGTCCGCCGAAGTTCGGCCCCAGCGCACTGACGCCGGACGGCTACGCCGTCAACACCATGGCCCCGCCGTACTGGCCGACCTGGAGCCGCGACCGCAACAATCCGGCCTACGCCGAACCCAACCAGCCCAGCGTGCTGGTGCCGCAGACGCACGAACACATCGGCGACAAGCTCAACAAGAAGGGCATCGACTGGGCCTGGTATGCGGGTGCGTGGCAGGCCACGCTGGACGAGTTCAAGGATTCCAAGGGCATCCCCAAGATCCCCAATTTCCAGTATCACCACCAGCCCTTCAACTACTTCAAGAACCTGGGGCCGGAAAATCCCGCCGAGCGCAACAAGCGCCTGCGGGATGGCGGCCTGGGCGACGAGTCGCGCACCAACCGCTTCCTGGCCGATGTCGAGGCGGGCCGCCTGCCGCCGGTGACCTTCTACAAGCCGCAGGGCAACCTCAACCTGCACGCCGGTTACGCCGACATCGCCTCCGGTGACCGCCACATCGCCCACATCGTCAAGAGCCTGCAGGCCAGCCCGCAGTGGAAGAACATGGTGGTGGTCATCACCTTCGATGAGAACGGCGGCTGGTGGGATCACGTGGCCCCGCCCAAGGGCGACCGCTGGGGTCCGGGCACGCGGGTGCCGGCGCTGGTGATCTCGCCCTTCGCACGGAAGGGGACAGTGGATCACACCGTGTATGACACTGCCTCCATCCTGCGCCTCATCACCCGCACCTTCGGCCTGGAAAAGCTCAATGGCCTCAAGGAACGTGACGACGCCATGATCGCGCGCGGCCAGCAGCCCATGGGCGACCTGACCAACGCGTTGCAGTTCAAGGCCTGATCAACCGCTACGCGAGAACGACAAGGCCGCCGCAGGGTTTTCCTGCGGCGGCCTTGTTCATGGTGTGACGAACCGTGCGCGGATGGTTTACGCCAGCCAGGGCGGTGCCGTCTCGCGCAGGTTGATTTTCTTCGGGATCAGCTTGAGATCGAGGAAGGTATCGGCGATCTGCTGCTGCTCGTCGAGAATGGCGTGCGTGATCGGCAGCGTACCGTAGTTGTAGCGGCGCACCACCACGTCCAAAACGCCCTTGGGTAGCCCCAGGATGCCGGCCAGTTCGCTGGCGTAGTCATCGGGGCGCGTCTTGGCGAACTCATCTACCTTGGCCAGCTCTTCCAGCGCGATGCGGATGAGGTCGGCATTGTCCCGCGCATAATCACGGGTCGAAAAATAATAGGCACGATTCTTGACCACCCCGTCGGCGTCGGCCAGGATGCGCGCCTTCAGGGTCTGCTGGGCGGCCGCCAGATAGGGCTCCCAGATCGCCCAGGCATCGACCGAGCCGCGTTCAAACGCAGCGCGCGCATCGGCCGGTGCCAGCCAGACCGGGGTCACGTCGCCGTATTGCAGGCCATGCTTTTCCAGCAGCTTGACCAGGAAGTAATGCACGTTGGAACCCTTGTTCAGGGCGATGCGCTTGCCCTTGAGCTGCGCCGGTTTCTGCAGGCTGTCATCCTTGACCAGGATCGCTTCCACATAAGGACGCGGCACCGTCGCCCCCACGTAGACCAGCGGCGTGCCGGCCGCCTGCGAAAAGATGGGCGGCGCTTCGCCGACGTCGCCGAAATCGATCGAGCCCGCCCCCAGCGCTTCCAGCTGCACCGGGCCGGCACTGAATTCCACCCACTTCACGGTCGCCCCCAGCGATGCCAGCCGCTGCTCCAGCGTGCCATGGGCGCGAATGATGCTCAGCGCCCCTTTCTGATAACCCACACGCAACTGGCGCGTGGCCGCGTGCGCCAGGCGCGGACTGAATGCCGCAGCCGCACCGGCCGCACCCAGGGCCAGCCCGGCACCGATGAGGCGGCGGCGCTTGCTGTTCAATTCCACGGTGGCGAGGGCGCGTTGGCGTTTGTCTTCGTACTGCGGCATGGGGACTCCATCATTCATGGTTGAGGTCGATATTTCCTGGCTCACAGGGTAGCGAGCCCTCCTCATGCTGCGAACGAATCATTCCTCCTGTGCATAGAAGAAAAGCGGATAAGTCGCGCCATGCATGCAACGCGCCGTCAAACGCCACCGCTGAGCTTGCACATCAGGTTGTCGTGCGAGACCAGGATCACGTTGATGCCGGCATTGCCGTTGTCCATGCGGAATTCGCTGTTGCCGTTGGCCAGCGAGATGATGCGGACCGCGCGCGTGGCGGTCTCGGTCATGACCGTTTCGGCCGCCATGTTCAGGCAGGTCAGCACGCAGCCGCTGCCCGCCACGCAACTGCGGGTGATGTCGCTGGCCACCGGCGAGGGGGGCCGCGGTACCGGCCGGCACCGGGACGGCGGCCGGAACCTGCACCGGGACTTGCGCACGGGCCGCTGCGGCGGACAGCAGCAAACTGGACAGCAGAGAAAGAAGCGCAAGGTGGAACGATGAAAACCGCGGTGCGCGCATGGAAAGGCCTCCCTTGTTGGATCTGTCGGATCGAGCCCGTATTGCATCACAAACAAAAAAAGGGCGCACCTCCTTGCGGAAGTACGCCCAAAAGTAAGCCCCCCCTCAGGGCTTCCCGGTAATCGAGGTACTAGGGCCTGTTCACATTCAATCTGTGAGATGCGTTGCCCCCAGGGAGAGGCCGCCAAGCGTCGCCTGCCGTTGTTGCAGCTCCTTGCCGTGGCACCACCACGGCGCGTCGCCGCGCCTAGGCAGACAACGCTTGGCGACCTCTCGCACTCACAGATTGAATGTGAACAGGCCCTAAAAGCCACGATGGGCGCAGGGAATCAGGCCTGCTGCCGCATGTGGCGCAACATCAGTAGGTCAGCGTGACGGTCACGGTGTCCGAATAAGCGCCCGCCAACGGGGTCTGGGCGGCAGGAATCTGGCCGTAGACGGTCAGCGTCTGGGTCAGGCCGGAGCCGGTCCCGGTGACGGTATCGGTGCCGATGGTCGAGCCCCAGTTGTTGCTGCGGGCCGAATCGCGGTACAGCGCGTAGTTCAGGGTACCGCCGCCGGCCGCGCTCATCTTGCGGCTGCTGACGGTGGAACCGGTTCCAGTACCAGCGTCAAGACCGACGTTGTAGGCAGTACCGTTGGTGCACAGGACGGTGATGGTGCCGGACTGGTTGACCAGGCTCTGGGTGTAGGCGCCGAAGGCGATGGCAGAACCGACCACGGTGCAGGAGGCCACGACCGAAGCGCTGATGGTCAGCGTACCACTGGCAGTGGCGGCAAACGAGGCCGGTGCGCTGGAGGCCAGCACGACAGCGGCGACGGTGGCGGCAACGAAGCGGTTTTTCTTGGCGTGGAACATCGAGTCTCTCCTGGTTTGGCTGCCTGGTCCTCGCCCCTCGCTCGGACTTCTTGCTGCAGCTGGTATGACGAGACTTTAAGTTTTTGTTGTTCCACCCAACATCGGGAGCTTCCTGAGGTGACGCGCTTTTGCGTCAGGATTTTCCTGAATGATCCAAATGCATCATGTCGTGAGATATTCATCAAGTCTCACGGCGTCGGCTGGCCAGGCAAGCGTGGTGCGGATTTGCGGCAGATCAAATGCGCATGAGGATATGCGCAATGATACTTTGCAGGAACCTTCATTCGCGGGTACAGTCCATGACCAGAGCAGATTCAACAGCGGTGCCACTTTTCAGATAGAACTGGGCACCGCGAATCTCTCTTCGCATATTTCCCCGCCTGGTTTTTCTCTTCGATGGCTTCCCTGCCCTGCCCGGCACCTCGTCCGCATTTTTGATAGCATGCGGGCATGGAACCTACTCACATCCCCGAACTGAACGCGCTGGCTGACTCGGTCGAGTCTGCGAGCCTGGGCTTGTCCGCCGTCGTCGCTGGCCTGCGTACCTCGCGCGAAGTCACCAACAAGATCCGCTACCGCGGCGAGATCCGCGAACTCCCCTCGCGGGAAGCCATGCAGAAGCTGTTGCAGCATCTGCAGGCCGCCTTGTTCCCCACGCATTACGGGCACACCGATTTATCCGATGAGACCATCGATTATTTCGTTGGAAGCCAGTTGAATGCTGCGTTGTCCATCCTGCGCGAGCAGGTGCGGCGCAGTCTGTATTTCAGCAGCGATGTGGAAGAGGATGGTCTGCTGCGGGAACGTGCCACGGCCATCACGCGCGACTTCGCGCACCAGTTGCCGGGCGTGCGCGACATCCTGGTCAGCGACATCCAGGCGGCGTATCACGGTGACCCGGCGGCGTCGAGCATTTCGGAGATTTTGCTGTGCTATCCCGGCACAACGGCGATCATCTATCATCGCCTGGCGCATGCCCTGCATCAGCTGGGAGCACCGCTGCTGGCGCGGCTGATTGCCGACATCGCGCATTCGGCCACCGGCATCGACATCCATCCGGCGGCGCAGATCGGGCCGAGTTTCTTCATCGATCACGGCACCGGGGTGGTGATCGGCGAGACCACCATCATTGGCCGCAACGTACGCCTGTACCAGGCCGTGACGCTGGGTGCCAAGCGTTTTCCGCAGGAGCCGGACGGTTCATTGGTCAAGGGGATTGCACGCCATCCCATCGTCGAGGATGACGTGGTGGTCTATGCGGGCGCAACGCTGCTGGGCCGCATCACCATCGGGCGAGGTTCGGTCATTGGCGGCAACGTGTGGCTCACGCACAGCGTGCCGGCGGGCAGCAACATCTCGCAGGCGGAGATGCTGAGCGACTGCCGCCAGCCCTGACCAGCCGCTCGTTCAGACAGCTGCGCCCAGCCAGTGCTGGAGGAAATACAGCGCACCCAGCACGGACAGGCCAATGACGAAGGCAGCGCCGATGGCACGGCCTTCGGCGGGCAGCAGCGGTTCAGTCGCGAAGTGGCCGAGTTCCTGGTAGATGTGGTGATCGTTCATGGAGGCTCCTGAGTCCGGCAAGGAAGGGATCAGGGCCATGCTAGTCAAGCTGCGTGCTGCTGTGAACGAAGCAATGGCCAGATCGATATCTGTTCACCGCATAAAGCGCGCCCCGCCCTGCTCAGGGCTGACCGGAGAGGGACGCTGGCGGCACGGGTACCGGCTGGCGTCCGCAGGCGATGGCTGCCAGCGCCAGGGCCGAGGCCGCGAGGCTGTAGAGCCACAGGGATGACATCACCGGCAGCAGCAGGCCGGCCAGCATCGGCCCCATGCCTGCGCCGATATCACGCCAGATCGCCCGTCCAGCCAGCGCATGCACACGCTGCGCCGGTGGCGTGCGTGCCGCAACGATGGGGGCCAGCAGCGGCAGTTGCAGAGCCCGCAGGATCACGATCAGCCCGGCGAACAACCACAGCAATCCCCCGCCGAAACCGACCAGCGCCACGCAGGTGGCCAGTGACAGCGTCACCAGTACCTTGACCGCACCGAAGCGCTCGGCCAGCCATCCGCCCAGTGGGCTGAGGACGATTTCCCCCGCGTAGCGCAGCGCCATCAATACCCCCGCCACCAGTTCGCCATCAGCGCCGAAGGATTGCTTGCTCATGTAGGCCAGGCCGACGATGAAGAGGCCATCCAGGGTCAGCCCTTCGAGGAAGGACCAGCAGTCCAGGGCATTGGGCAGTTTCCAGCGGCGTGGCTGGGGCGGTGCGTAGGCGTGCTGAGGCAGGCGGCGTGCGGCCAGCAGGCCCAGCAGCGCGGTGGTCGCCACCAGGGCGAACACCATGCGCGGCCCGATGTGGGGGGCCAGCAGTGCGGCGGCAGGCAGCCAGAGCATGGGGCCGATGGCGATCACGCCGCGCGAACGGCCGGAGCGGCGGGCTGCGCCTTGGGGGTTGGCGGTGGACATGGCCTGGGTGGAGAGGTTGAGTCCGGCGAAGGCCATGCCCCACAGCAGGCGCAGTGGCAGCAGGGCCCAGAAGCCGCTGGCGACCGTATAGCCGAGGGCGCAGAGGATGGCGGCGCAGACGGCCAGGGTGCAGGTGGGGCGGTCGCCGCGTTGTGCGTAGAAGCTGGCGACCCAGCGATAGCCGGCGATGCGCACCAGCCGGTTGGCCGCGAGCAGCACGCCGGCCTCGGCGAGGCTGACGTGGAACTGGGCGGCGTACATGGGGAGGAGCAGGTAGAGGACGATATCGCAGGGCAAGGCGGCCGAGAGCGACATGGCGGCGTGGCGCGAATCGATATCGGCCTGGCGGTGGTCTGGCGTGGTCATGGAGGCCGATGATGCGCCGCGTGGGGTGGGCTGACAAACGATATTAATTCCGGGCATGCGTGATAATATTTGACGCATGGCCGATCTCACTCTTCCGCTCAATGCCATCCGCGCCTTTCTGGCAGCGGCCCGTCACCAGAGTTTCACGCTTGCGGCGCAGGAGCTCAATGTCACACATGGCGCGATCAGTCGCCAGATCAAGAACCTTGAAGATTATCTCGGCATGCCCTTGTTCGAGCGGCGTACGCGGCAGGTGTTGCTGACCGAGCGTGGGCGGCAGTTCTTCGAGGAGGCCAGTCCGGCGCTCGATATTCTCGCCAATGCGGCGCGGCGGGTGATGCGGGATGCGCCTACGCGCACGGTGGTCATCAATGTGCGGCCGTCCTTTGCGGTGCGCTGGCTGATTCCGCATCTGTCCGATTTCGTGGAGCGGTATCCGGGGATTGCGCCCCAGGTGGTGACCAGTACGGCGACCGTGGGCAAGGCGGGCTCTTCGTTTGATATCGCGATCCGGCGGGGAGAGACCAATTGGCCTGAGACCCTGAAGGTGCAGCGGTTCATGGAGGATGAGCTGGTGCTGGTGGCTTCTCCTGCGCTGCTGCAATCCATGCCGCTGGAGGACGTGTCGCAGTTGGCGCGGCATACGGTGCTGGTGTCGCGCAGTCGGCGCAATGACTGGGAGGACTGGCGCAAGCTGGCCGGTTTGAAACGCTCACGTTCCCAGGCAATGCTGCATTTCGATCACGTGCATTTTGTATTGCAGGCGGTCATGGATGGGCTGGGGGTGGCCTTGTCGCCCGTATCACTTGCGGATAACGATCTGCGCTCGGGGCGGCTGGTTTGTCCCTTCCCTGATCTGCGCTTGAACCTCGCACCCTACTACCTCGGGATCAGCTTGCAGGCAGGAGCTGAGGCGCAATTGTTTGCCAAATGGCTTGGGGAATATCGCGGGGCTTTGATCGGTGGTTGATTTTTGTTTTTGGTCTTGGCTGCGTGCTTTTCTGGTTTTTTGGTATGGGGTAGTCTGCACGGAAATCTTTCCTGCGCTCTAGCTTAATTATTTTCTCTCTCCGGTCGGAAGAACGCGCCGGGGGGCAGAAGCACTGCTTCTGCCGGCAGCCGCTCACTTTTCTTGTCTCGCCAAGAAAAGTAAGCAAAAGAAGGCGACCGCAACTCCGCCGCCCTCCTTCGGAGGGTCCCCGCTTCAGTACCCAATAAAACGGGAAAAATAAAGTCGCTTCGCTCCGGTTATTTTTCTGATCCGTTTTATTGGGTACTGAAGCGGCGGCGCAGATGCGGACGACTGAGACGGCTCGCCTTCGGCCTCGCACCCCCTCCTACTCGCCTCCGGCTTTGCCTTGGCGTTTTTTTAGCCTTCGATACGTCGCTGCGCGACTACTCAGGACGAACGGACGGAAATTATTTAAACAAAAAACAAAAAAACAAAAAAACAAAGAAACAAAGAAAAAAAAGAACAAAAAAGGAAAAACCCAAAACCCAGAGCGGGAGTGGAAACGAACAAAAGGTCGATGCCGCAGGCGAGCCAACCCAAAGCCGAAGGCGAGTCGGAGACGCGGCGAGGCCGAAGGCGAGCCCGTGTCGGCTGTCCCCATAGAGCCAGCCGCCGCAGCGGAGCGAAAAGTGGATCAGAAGGATAGTCGGAGCGAAGCGACTCTATCCTTCCCACTTTTCGCTCCGCTGCGGCGGGGACCCTCCGAAGGAGGGCTGGCTCTTTGGGGTCGCCTTCTTTTGCTTACTTTTCTTGGCGAGACAAGAAAAGTGAGCGGCTGCCGGGCCGCCCCCCGGCGCGTCCTTCCGACCGGAGAGAGATAAGAATTAAGCTAGAGCGCAGGAAAGCAATCCGTGCAGACTACCCCATACCAAAAAACCAGAAAAGCACCCAACCAAGACAACAAAACCAAAAACCAACTAAGGAAAGAAGAAAACATTCTTAGCCACAAAGAGAACAGAGCGCTCTAATAACGCCAAAGCGAAAAATGCAAAAGGAAACTCTGGCATGTCATTAGAACTCTTTTGGTTCCTCCCCACGTCGGGCGACACACGTTACCTGGGCAAATCCGATTTCGGCCGAGCCCCCACGCTGGACTACATGCGCCAGATCGCGGTGACCAGTGAAGCGCTGGGATACGATGGATTGCTGATCCCGACGGGAGCGTCCTGCCTGGACCCATGGGTAGTGGCTGCCAGCCTGGTCCCGGTGACCCGGCGCATCAAGCTGCTGGTAGCGCTGAGGACCTCACTGGGCGGCCCGGGCCCGTCGGCAAGACAAGCCGCAACACTGGACCAGGCCCTGAACGGCCGCCTCCTGCTCAATGTGGTTCCAGGAGGAGATGCCACGGAACTGGAAGCCGACGGTGTCTTCCTGAAACATGACGAACGCTACGAAGCTACTGACGAATACCTCACCATCTGGCGCAAACTGCTGCAGGGTGAGACCGTCAACTACGAAGGCAAGCACTTCCGCATCCGCAACGGCCAGCTGTTCCATCCGGCGATACAACAGCCCTACCCGCCGCTGTATTTCGGCGGCTCCTCCCCTGCTGCGCACGACCTCGCCGCCAAGCATGTGGACGCCTACCTGACCTGGGGGCGAGCCACCCGCCGCCGTCAAACAGAAGATCGAAGACGTACGCGAACGCGCCGCCAAGCAAGGCCGCACCGTCAGATTCGGCGTGCGTCTGCATGCCATCGTGCGCGAAACCACGGCCGAAGCCTGGGCCGACGCCGAACGCCTCATCAGCAAACTCACCGACGAAGACATTGCCCGCGCCCAGCAGAACTACGCCAAGATGGATTCAGTAGGACAACAAAGAATGGCCGCCCTGCACGGCGGCCGCCGCGACAAACTGGAAATCGCCCCCAACCTGTGGGCCGGCGTGGGACTGGTACGCGGCGGCGCCGGCACCTCGCTGGTGGGCGATGCGGCCACCGTCGCCGAACGCCTGCAGGAATATGCGGACCTGGGCGTGGACACCTTCGTCCTCTCCGGCTACCCGCACCTGGAAGAAGCGATACGCTTTGCCGAACTGGTCTTCCCCCTGCTGGGCAAGAACGCGGTCACCTTGCGTGACCGCGCCCAAAACCGGCGGCGCCTTCGATATCCGCGCCGCCGCATCGGCTTCCTGAACGCAGGAGCGCGTCAGGAAATCAGCTTGATGTAACCCGCCGCATCAAGAAAGCCTTCAACCGAAAATGGCGCGGCTGGCTTGAGCTTGAAGATCCATTGCTCATACGGCGCGCCATTGATGGCGTCAGGCGTCTCCACCAGCAGCTCGTTGATGGCGATCACCTCGCCATCAACAGGCGCATGCAAATCCGACGCCGTCTTGTTGGATTCGACGATACCCGACTCGGCCCCCTTGGCCAACACCTTGCCTACAGCCGGCATATCGACATACACCAGCGGCCCCAACTGCTCCTGGCCGAAATCGGTAATGCCGATGGTCAGCGTGCCATCGTCTTCAAGCTTGACCCACTCATGGGTCTCGGCATAGACCAGATGATCCGGAATGTGCATCACTGTCTCCTCATGGAAATAATTTACTTGGCCTCAGCCTGGCTGCCATCGGCAAACACCGGCTCGCCCAGATTGAGCATCAAGCGATTGGCCCAGGCAAAGATGGCCACCGAGTGAATCAGGTCCAGCACTTCCAGTTCACTCAAGCCCACGTCATAGAGGGCCTTGATCTGCCCCGCCCCGATCTCGCCCGGCGTCTCGGTCAGCTCGGCCGAGAACTTGGCAATGGCCTGCTCGCGCGCATCCACACCGGCACCGTAAGGCGTATCGAACACCTGGCGCACCGTATCGTTACGCTTGGCCAGCTGCTCGAAACGCTGCGCATGAACGGAAGCGCAATACACGCAGCCATTGATGCGCGAGACCACCAGCGAACCCAATTCGCGCTCCGCACGCGAGAGCCCACCCGGCGCATACATGATGGCGTTGAAGGCCGCCGAACGCTGGCGCAGGATATCGGGCTGGTGCGCCAGGAACAGGTAGTAGTCCGAGGTTTTGGCCTTGGGATGGCTTTCTTCCAGCACCTTGACCTGGTCTTCGCTGGCCGCGTCCAGCTGGATCACGTCCAGCCAGGCATCCCATTCCAGGGTCTCGTTGGTAAAACCGTTGGCCTTGATGATCTCGCTCATGCCGACTCTCCTTGTTGGACCGCCGCAGCACGCATGGCCTTCAGACCCGCGACCACGCGCAATTGATAGGACACGAAAGCGATCAGCTGCGACAGCGCCACCACCGCCGGCGTGCTGATGCCCGCGGCCGGCAGCTTTTCGATCGCAGCCTTGTCGCCTTCCACCGGGCGCTGCGTCAGCGCGCGCGTGAAGACCAGCATGGCGCGCAGACGACCCTCCGGTAATTGCTCGGGCTCACCGCTGTCAGCCGCCGCCAGTTGCGCAGCATCGGCCGGTACCGCTTCTGCACGGGCACGGTAATGCGCGGCCAGGTCGGTGGCACCTGCCAGGCGGCAAGCGTAGAGCGCCACCAGCAGGCGCTCATCCAGGCCGATGCCTTCCAGGGCCGGGCCGAACAGCGTGTCATAGCTGCCCTGCGAAGCCACGGCCACCTTGTCGCGCTGATGGCGCAGGCCGTGCAGGGGGCTGCCAGCGGCCAGGCCGGCCAGCTGGTCGATGACATCCTTGCTGATGTCGTAGACGGGGGTACTCATGCGTTTTCCTTTGTGGATGAATGCCTGGCCAGCGCGTCGCGCAGGAAGTGCTGCGCCTGCTGCCAGGCGTCGAGATCGGCGCGGGCATTGGCGGCGGGTTCGCCGCCACCGGTACTGATGCGCCCCGAGACCGGATGCGCATACGTGGTCTGCGTGGTCGGGACGAAGGGGAACAGGATCGAATGGCCGGCATGCGCATAGTTGCGCCATACCACCGGCCACGGGTGAGACACTTCCGCCAGCTTGTCCTTGACCATCGCACAATACAGGCTGGAAGGCCAGGAGCCATCATCGGTGGCCGACAGCAACAGCACCGGTCCGGCGATCTTCTCCACCGGAATGCGGGCGCGCGCCACCGCTTCCTCGTCCTGCAAGGCAGTCAGCATGGCCAGTTCATGGCGATGCGGTGCCGGGCCTTCGTCAAACGGTACCCAGCTGGCGCTGCGGTTGTCCTGCCATTGATGCGGCAAGGGCTGGCCGCGCAGCAGCCAGGTCGGGCCTTCGCGTCCCACGGCAGGATCGGCCGCATTCTGGCCGCTGTGTACCAGCGCACTGGGCACAGTGGCCAGCACCGCCGACACCTTCTGCGGAAAGGTCGCCCCCAGCAGCAGCACCAGCTCGCCACCGCGCGACTGGCCACTGATGGCGACGAAATCGTGCAGCGGCTTTACCTCGGCACGCAGCCAGTCCAGTCCGCGTTCGAAATACTCCAGCGGTGTATTGGAAATGTAATCCGACAGGCCCGGCGCCTTGAAATACGCCAGCGCAAACGCGGCCACCCCGCGCGAGGCAAACAGCGCCGCACGCGGTTCGTTGATGCCGCCACCGGACCCGTTGAGGATCATCACCGCCGGATGCGGTCCCGGAGTGGCCGGCAGGAACAGCGTACCGACCAGCCCCTCTTCCCGCACCTCGCGCCGGGTCACCCCGGCAGCGGCCAGCCGCTGTACCAGTTCGGTACTGGCCGGCGCGCACGGCGCCAGGCCCGGCTGGTCCAGCGAAGAGACCGTCAGCGTGGTCACCAGCGGTGCCATGACATCGGCGTGGAAGTTGTCGCGGCGGCCGGCTTGCACCGGCTTCTGCGACCACAACAAGCCCATGGGATCGATGCCGTAGTAATCGCCATCGATGGCCGGGTTCATGCTCACGTCAACGTGGCCATAGGCATCGGCGATGTAGCACGCCGTACTGCGCCACTCCGCGCCGTTGCGCAGGGTGGAGGAAGAGATGCGCACCGGCTCGCCCGGATGCGCACCCCGCACGATGATGCGGCGGGGTACGTCGATCAGGTCGTCAGCCGGGCTGACCTCGATGGAGAAGTTGGGCATGGCCTTTTACTTCTTGTCCTGGGTCACCATCATGGCGGTGGTGCGGTCGCTGCTGATGGGGGTGACCTTCAGGCCCTTCTTGGCGGCCCAGATGTTCTGGTAGTGGTACAGAGGGATCACGCCAACCTCATCCGAGACGGTCTTGGCCGCGCCACGCAGGATGGCCTCACGCTTGGCAGCATCGAACTCGGCGGTCGAATCGGCCAGGGCCTTGTCCACGGCCGGGCTGCTGTAGTGGTTCCAGTTGGAAGCGCCGATACCCTTCTTGGGATCAACCGTGCCCAGCACGTTGACCAGCGCGTAACTGGCTTCGCCAGTGCCATTACCCCAGGCCAGTACCGAAACGGCAAACTCGTTCTTGTTGGCACGCGAGGAGTAGGAGGCCCACGGCAGCACTTCGACCTGAGTCTTGATGCCGATGCGGGTCCAGAACTGCGCCACGGCCTGCATGGTTTCCGGTGCTTGCGGATAGCGATCGTTGGGCACGTGCAGCGTCAGCTTGAAACCTTCCGGGAAACCGGCCTCGGCCAGCAGCTTCTTGGCTTGCGCGGCGTCGAAGGGAATGTTCTTGATCTCCGGGTTGTAGCCGAAGGTATCGGCCGGCATCCACTGGTTCGCTTCGGTGGCCGCACCCTGCAGGATGCGGTCGATCAGGGCCTTGCGGTTGATGGCCAGCGACATGGCGCGGCGCACGCGCACATCCAGGAGCGGATTCTTCTCCAACGGCTTGCCGTTGTTGTCGGTGATGAAGGGGCTGGGGCCTTCATGGAAACTCGGCTGGATCAGCAGCACGCGCAGGCCGTTGTAGGGGTAGACCTTGACGTTGGGCGACTGCTTGAGCTTGGCCAGGTCGGACACCGACACCTTGTCGATCACGTCCACGTCGCCCGACAGCAGCGCGGCGGTACGGGCTGCGCCATTGTTGATGTAGCGGTAGTTGACCTTTTCCCACAGCGGCTTGCCGTTCCAGTAGTTGTCGTTACGCTGCATCACCACCCGGTCGCCCGGGGTGTAGGAGACGAACTTGTAGGGACCGGTACCGACCACGGCCGCGCCGCTGTTGTAGTTCTCGGTGGTGGACTTCTCGCCCACGTGCTTGCTGACGATATGCACCGAGGCCAGGTTCAGCGGCAGGTCCGGGTTGGGGATGTTGGTCTTGATGACCAGGGTCAGCGGATCCTTGGCAGTGACCGATTCCACCGTGCGCAGGTAGCCGGCGAAGGTGGCCACGCTGCCCGGTACGGCACGGGCGCGCTGGTAGGAGAAGATCACATCGTCAGCGGTGAAGGGCTTGCCGTCCTGCCACTTGACGTTGGGGCGCAGCTTGAATTCCCAGGTCTTGGGGTCGATGTTCTTCCAGCTCACGGCCAGGCCGGGGACCAGCTTGTTGTAATCGTTCTGGACCAGCAGGTCCCAAAAATGCAGGTCCACCGAACGGTCGCCGGCGTGGTTGTTCAACTGCGGATCCAGCGACGAAAGCGGATCGGCAAAGGCGATGTTGAGGTTCTGCGCGTGCGCGGCATCGGCAGCGGCAGCCAGCGCGGCACCGGTCAGGGCGACGGCCAGCAGGCGGGTCAGGAGAGTTTTCTTCATGGTCGGGTTCCTCTGTGATCAGGGTGGAAGCACTGCGGGGGTGCCAAGTTCTTGACTGCTCGGTTCTTCGTTTCTGTCGTTTCTATCGGTTCACATCATCTCAGCGGCCATCATTGAGATGGCAGGCACTCATGTGCCCCGGCGCGATCTCGCGCAACAGCGGCTGCTCTTCACGGCAGCGCTGCGTGGCATGCGGACAGCGCGGGTTGAAGTGGCAGCCGGTCGGCGGGTTCAGCGGACTGGGGATCTCGCCCTTGATGGCGGTGAATTCCTTCTTGCGCGCGCCCATGCGGGGCACCTCGGCCAGCAGCGCCTGCGTATAGGGGTGATTGGGCTGGCCGAACAGTTCGCCCACCGGCGCACTCTCCACCACCCGGCCCAGGTACATGATGACCACGCGGTCCGACACGTGCTCCACCACGCCCAGGTCATGGCTGATGAAAAGATAGGTCAGGCCCAGTTGCTCGCGCAGATCCATGAAGAGATTGAGGATCTGCGCCTGGATCGACACATCCAGCGCCGCCACGGCTTCGTCGCACACCAGCATCTGCGGCTGCACCGCGAGTGCGCGCGCAATGCCGATGCGCTGGCGCTGGCCGCCGGAAAACTGGTGCGGATAACGGTCGCGCAGGGCCGGATCGAGACCGGCGCGCAACAACTGCTGGCAGACGTAGGCGTCGAGGTCACCCTCGACCTTTCCGTTCACTTGTGCCGCTTCGCCCACGATCTGGTCGATGCGCAAACGCGGATTCAGGCTGGCATAGGGATTCTGGAAAATCATTTGCACCTGCAGCCGGGCCTCGGCTTCTTCCTTGCTGCTGAGGCTGGCGCGGTCGCGGCCGTTGACCAGCACCTGGCCATCGGAAGGATCGAGCAGGCCGCAGGCCACCCGGCCCAGCGTGGACTTGCCGCAGCCGGATTCACCGACCAGCCCCACCACTTCACCCGGCAAGACCTTCAGGTCCACCTGGTCCAGCGCATGGGTGACGGCCGGCGGGCGGCTCCAGCCGCGCGCCTGCAACTGGCGTTCCAGCCAGCCCTGGCGGCGCTCGCCGAAGCGACGGCTGACGGCACGGGTTTCGATCAGGGGAATGACGGCCTTATCCATGGTGCTCGTTGCTCTGTGTGCTCGGGGTCGGGTGATAGCAGCGCACCCGGTGCGCCGGCAGCGGTTCGCTGATCGCCGGGGCCACCAGGCACTGCTGGGAAAGGCGCTCGCAGCGTGCAGCAAAGGCGCAGGTCGGCGGCAGGTGCAGCAAGTTGGGCGTCATCCCGGGAATCTGGCGCAGCCGCGCACCGCGCCGGTTGTTGCTGGGAAGGCTGCCGATCAGGCCTTGCGTGTAGGGGTGCAGCGGCGCATCGAGCACCGCATCCACACTGCCCTGCTCGACGATGCGCCCGGCATACATCACCGCCACTTCATCGGCCAGTCCGGCCACCACCGACAGATCGTGCGTGATCCAGATCAGCGCCGTGCCATGCTGGCGCGCCAGCTTCTGCACTTCCGACAGGATCTGCGCCTGGATGGTCACATCCAGTGCCGTGGTCGGTTCATCGGCGATGATGAGGTCGGGCTTGTGCAGCATCGCGATGGCAATGGCCACGCGCTGGCGCATGCCGCCCGAGAGTTGATGCGGATAGGCCTGCAGCCGCTCTTCCGGACTGGCGATGCCCATCATGCCCAAGGTATCGCGCGCCAGTTCGCGCGCCTGCTGGCCGCTGACCTTGCTGTGCGCCAGCACGGCATCGACCATCTGCGCTTCCACCTTCAGGACCGGATTCAGGGTCATCATCGGGTCCTGGAAGATCATGGCGATGCGGTTGCCCTGCAGTTCGCGCAGGGACGTCTTGTCCATGCTGACCAGGTCGCGCCCCTGGAACAGGATCTCGCCGCCGACGATGCGGCCCGGCGCATCGACCATGCCGAGGATGGAAAATCCGGTCACGCTCTTGCCCGATCCGGATTCGCCCACGAGACCCAGAATGCGGCCACGGCCGACCGACAGCGAGACGTCATCGACCGCCGGCAGCACGCCTTCGGGCGTGAAGAAATGCGTGCGCAGGTTGCGCACTTCAAGTGTGAGCGCGCTCATTTCTGCCACCGTGGATTGAGGATGTCGCGCAGGCGGTCGCCGACCAGGTTGATGGCCACGATCACGACCAGCAGCGTGATGCCGGGATAGAAGCTGATCCAGTATTCGCCCGAGAGCATGTATTGGTAACCATTGGAGATGAGCAGGCCCAGCGAGGGTTCGGTGATGGGCACGCCCAGGCCGAGGAAGGACAGCGTCGCTTCCAGCGTGATGGCGCGCGCCACCTGCAGGGTGCCGATGACGATCAGCGGCGGCAGGCAGTTGGGCAGGATGTGGCGCACCATGATGCGCCAGGACGACAGGTTCAGTCCTCTTGCGGCTTCCACGTATTCCTTGCGCCGTTCCACCAGCGCCTGGCCGCGCGCAGTGCGCGCGTAATACGCCCACTCCAGTACCACCAGCGTGGCCATCACGTTGAAGATGCCCTTGCCGACGTAGGCCAGGATCAGCATCGCCACCAGGATGGAGGGGAAGGACAGCACCAGGTCGGCAAAGCGCATGAGCACCGTATCGACCTTGCCGCCCGCATACGCGGCGAGCAAGCCGATGAGCGTGCCGATCACGCCCGCGATCAGGGCCGAGCCCACACCGATGCCCACGCTGATGCGCAAGCCGTAAAGAATGGCCGAGACCAGGTCGCGGCCCTGGCCATCGGTGCCGAGCCAATACGTAAATGTCCCGGCGCCATTGGGTGTACCCGGATGCAGGCGCGCATCGAGCACATCCAGCTGCATCAGGTCATAGGGATTCTGCGGCGTGATCCACGGTGCGGCAATGGCACCGACGATGAGCAGCAGCACGATCACCAGCCCCAGCATGGCCGAACGCGAGGCCACGAAATGGCGCATCACGCGCCGCCAAGGAGACTCGCGGGGCGGGGCCTGGAAGGCCGACAGTTCGGCCACGCGGGCGCGCACCTGTTCTTGCGTCATGGTCACTTCAGTTTGCGGCGCGCTCATGCACGGGCCTCCACCCGCACGCGCGGATCCAGCAATTTGTAGAGCACATCCACCACCAGGTTGATGGTGACGAACATGCAGACGATCACCATCAGGTAAGCCACGATGACCGGACGATCCAGCGCATTGATGCTGTCCAGGATCAGCTTGCCCGCACCGGGCCAGGCAAAGATGCTTTCGGTAACCACCGCAAAGGCAATGGTAGAGCCGAATTCCAGCCCGACCACGGTCACCAGCGGAATGAGCGTATTGCGCAGCACGTACATCAGTACCACGCGTGCCGGCGACAAGCCCTTGGCACGCGCGAACTTCACGTAGTCCATCGGCAGCACCTCACGCACATTGGCGCGGGTGAGGCGAATCACCAGCGAGATCTTGAACAACGACAGGTTGATGGCCGGGAGGATCATGTGCCGCCAGCCATCAGCGGTCAGCCACGACCATTGCACGCCGAACAGTTCGGCAGTCTGGCCGCGTCCGCCCGAAGGCAGCCAGCCCAGCGTGACAGAGAAGGCCATGATCAGCATCAGCCCGATCCAGAAGGTCGGCAGCGAAAAACCGAAGATGCTGGTGGTCATCACCAAGCGCGAGAAGGGATGATCCGGCTTCATGCCAGCAAACAGCCCCAGCGGCACGCCCACTGCCAGGGCCAGCAGCAATGCGGCCACAGCCAGTTCCAGCGTAGCCGGCAGGCGCTGGAAGATCAGCAGGATGGCCGGCGTGTTGTAGACGAAACTGTTGCCCAGGTTGCCGTGCAGCGCGCCATTGAGGAAGGCCAGGTACTGGCGCCACACCGGCTGGTCCAGGCCCAGTTCCTTGATGATGCGCAGGCGGTCCACCTGGTCCACGTCCTGGCCGATCAGGATATCGACCGGGTTGCCGATCATGTGCAGGCCGAAGAAGACGATCACCGTCATCAACAGCACCACCATCAGCGCCTGCAGCACGCTCTTTGCGATGGCCCCACTCATGCGGGCAGCTCCCACGGGGATTCGGTCCACTCGTCGCCTTCCAGTTCCGGTTCTTCATAGGCCTGGATGTTGCGGTAATGGTAGTCGATGTCCTCGCTGTACATCAGCGCGGCAATGCCCTGCGCCAGGCGGTAGGCTCCATCACTGATGGCCGGGATGTCGCCGGAGACCGTGCCATGGCTGGCAGCGGCCGGATAGCAGAAGCAGTGCACACGCTCCAGCCCCGGCAGGCTGCCCGGCGTCTTCTGCTGGAACTCGAACACCGGACCCAGGTAGGGCGAGTCGGCCAGCTCCTGGTCTTCCTCACCGGCAGGCGGGGTGTAACGGTCGCTCCAGTTGAGGACGTGCGGGGCGATGTCCTTGAACTCGCTGCGCAGGCTCCAGTCGATCTTGAAACCGGTGGAGAAGAACAGGAAATCCAGTTCCAGCGGACCACGATTGGTCTGCAGCAACAGCGTCCCATCCGGCTTGACCTCAACGGATTCGATCGCCGTACCCAGCAGGAAGCGGGCATTGGCAAAGCGCGAGACCCGGCGCGTGCTGCCCGAGGGCGGCGGCACTTGCTGGGCGTTGACGTAATGGCGGATGCGCCATTTCCATTCGTCCGGCAGGTGCAGATGGCCGTTGACCAGGCCGGGGCTACCCGCCCCTTTGCCCTTGTTGATGCGCGGCAGGTCCTTGCGTCGGATCAGCAGGTCCACGCGTGCGGCCCCCTCTTCCAGCGCGGTCGCGGCGCTGTCCATGGCCGACGCGCCACCGCCGATCACGCCAACGCGCTTGCCCTTCAGACTGGCGTAGTCGAACAGGTCGGAAGAATGCGCCCAGCGGTCACGTGGCAGTTGCGCCGCCAGCGGCGGCAGGAAGGCACCACCCAGGCCGTCGCGGCCGGTGGCCACCACCACGCGGCGCGCCAGCACGGTCGAAGTACCCGCAGGCGATTGCAGCTGCAGTGCCACGATGCCGTCGGCGCGCGGCTGCACGGCCAGCACGCGGTGCTCGTTACGGATATCGAGCTGCATGACGCGGCGGAACCAGCGCAGGTACTCCATCCATTGCAGGCGCGGGATCTTGTCCAGCGCTTCCCAGGCGTCCAGCCCGAACTGGGCCTCGAACCAGGCGCGGAAGGTCAGCGCCGGGAAGCCCAGCGCCGGGCCGGTCAGGGTCTTGGGGGAACGCAGGGTTTCCATGCGCGCAGTGGTGGCCCAGGGGCCTTCGAAGTCCTTGGGCGACTGGTCATAGATCACATTGGGAATGCCCAGGTGCGACAGCGCCACCGAAGCGGCCATGCCGGCCTGGCCGCCACCGATGATGGCCACGTCGATCACCGGCACGCCGTCGCGCAGGGTGGCCGGGATCCAGGACTTGCCGGGCAGCGCCAGCCATTGCAGGTCCTGGCGTACGCGCGCCTCCAGGGCGGCCAGTCCTTGCGGGGGGGCAACGGAGATCAGGGTCGGTTCGGTGTCGTGCATAGTGCCTCGTCAAAAGCATGAAGAGACGTCGCCGGCACAGGCCAGCGATCGTCTCGATTCGGGTTTTGTGATGCAACGCCCTTCCCGGTTGACGCTGCTTGCTTGGGTTTTACTACACTGCTACTGCGAAATCATTTACAACAATTCATCATGCAGGCTGGCATCGCGCTTGACGAAGCCCTGCAAGGTGCTGCGGGCGGCCTTTTCCACGGCATCGATCAGGCGTTGCGTGACGCCCTCGACCGGCTTGCCATAGGGCGTGACCACGCCAAAATAAAACGGAATCTCCATCGCCAGCCGCTTGACCACCATGCCCTCGATGGGCATGCCATAGGCCGTGGCCGGTTCCACCAACGCCACGCCCAGCCCGGCGCGGGCCGCCATGATGGCATTGAAGGAGGTGTTGGTATCGATGGCGACATCGAGCTGGCTGTCCTCGCCCAATGCGATCTCCACGCGCTGGCGCAGGCGATAGCGGTTGGACATGGTGATGACGCGCTGGCCGCGCAAGGCGGCGCGGGTGAGCTTGTCCTTGCCCGCCAGCGGATGGTCGGCGCGCACCACCGCCACGCAGGGCGCTTCGCCGATCCAGTGCAGATCCAGCCCGCGATGGGCCACCGGCAGCGAGGTCAGCCCCAGGCTGACGGTGCGATGCAGGACCGCATGCACGACCTGCTCGGCCGAGGCGCTGCGCAAATGGACGTGTTCAGGAAAGGCGCGCTCCTTGTCGGCGGCCAGCAATTGCAGGGCCGCCGGGGCGATGGTGGAGGCCAGCGCGGGGGTGGCGACCAGATGGACCGGATGGACTTCTTCACGGGCGATTTCCTGCGCCCGTTCGCGGATGCTGCGCAGGCCCACCAGTGAGCGCTCCACTTCCTCATAGAGCAGGAAGGCCTTGGCCGTGGGCGTGACGCGCGGACCGTTGCGGTCGAACAGGGCGTAGCCCAGCTCGGCCTCCAGTTCGCCGATGGCCTTGCTGACGGCGGGCTGCGAACGGCCCAGGCTGCGGCCGGCACCGGTCACGCTCCCCAGGGTCATTACGGCCGCAAATGCCTCCAGCTGATTCAGATCCATCGAAATCGCATTCCTTGATCAAGGTCCTTGCATATGATTTTCGAATTATAGGTTTGCTTGTATTCTATTTCAGTATAATAATTTTGTATAAGCAAATGTAGGAGGTGGCATGTGACCGGGAATCCCGCTGCCCTCCTGTCTTGCGGCCTGGCCGATCGGGATGCCTGCGGGCAATTTTCGAAAATCGTATATACAAATGAGCGCAAAGTCGTTTTCCAAATAAGGTAACCGGCGTTACTGTAGATACCGGCCTCAGGCCACCCTGCTCAATTGGAACCCTCTGGACTCTCCGGAACACCGTCATGAACGCCCCTGCTCCCTGTCGCCCGCCGGCCGATATTCGCTTCCCCATCTACCTGGACTATGGCGCTACCACGCCGGTCGATCCGCACGTGGCGCGTGTCATGTGCGACTTCCTCACCGAGAAATTCGGCAATGCGGCCAGCAGCTCCCATCCCTTTGGCTGGGAAGCACGGCGCGCGGTGGACAAGGCGCGTTCCCAGGTGGCCGGCCTGGTCGGTGCCCGCCCCGATGAAATCATCTGGACCTCGGGCGCGACCGAATCCAACAACCTCGCCCTGAAAGGCTGTGCCCACGCGCTGCGCGCGCAGGGGCGCGGCAAGCACCTCATCACGGTGGCCACCGAGCACAAGGCCGTGCTGGACACCATGCATACGCTGGAAAAGTCCGGCTTCGAGGTCACCTACCTGCAGCCCGGTGCCGATGGCCTCATCACGCCGGCCCAGTTCCGTGCGGCATTGCGTCCGGACACGCTGCTGGCCTCGGTGATGTATGTCAACAACGAGATCGGCGTGATACAGCCCATTGCCGAGCTGGGTGAACTGTGTGCCGGGCACGGTGTGGTCTTTCACGTCGATGCGGTGCAGGCGGCCGGCAAGATCGCCATCGACCTGCAGCAGCTGAAGGTCGACCTGATGTCCTTCTCGGCGCACAAGGTCTATGGTCCCAAGGGCATAGGCGCGCTGTATGTACGGCACAATCCGGCACTGAAGCTGGAAGCCCAGATCGACGGCGGCGGCCATGAGAACGGCATGCGCTCCGGCACCCTGGCCACGCACCAGATCGTGGGCATGGGCGAAGCCTTTGCCCTGGCCGGCGACTTGCTGGAAGAAGAAGGACGCCGCATCCGCGCCCTGCGTGACCGGCTCTGGTCCGGCCTGGCGGACCTGCCGGGCGTGCAGTTGAATGGCAGCGCCGAGGCGCGCGTGCCGCACAACCTCAACGTGAGCTTCCCGCCCACGCGCTACGGCACGCTGGGCAGCCAGTTGCTGGGCATTGCGGTGTCGGCCGGTTCAGCCTGCAATTCGGCGGCTTCCGCGCCCTCCTTCGTGCTGCTGGCCATCGGCCGTTCGCCCGACGTGGCACGCAATGCCGTGCGTTTTTCGCTGGGGCGCGGCACGACCGAGGCCGAGATCGATTACGTCGTGGCCACCGTGCGGCAGGTGCTGGCGCATGAGGTCGAGACGGAATTGCTGGCGGCGCATTGAATCGGATGGGGCGGCGAGCTTAGTTTTCAGACAAGGTGTGCGCCAGCCCCGTCATTCCCGATTGTTAGGTTTCAACTAGCTTTTTCTCTCATAAGCTAAGAACTTTTTATAAGTTCTCACGTGGGTCACGCCCGGTTAGACTCGGGGCCGTTTCCTTAGAACTGACCAACGTGATTCGCATCGAGCAACTCCACAAGACTTACCGTGCCGGCCAGCGCGACATCATCGCGCTGCAGGACATCAACCTGGACATCGCCCAGGGAGAGATCTTCGGCATCATCGGCCGCTCCGGCGCCGGCAAGAGTACCCTGATCCGCACCCTCAACGTCCTCGAACGCCCCGACAGCGGGCGCGTCCTCATCGACGGCGAAGACATCACCGGCCTGGGCCATGAAGCCCTGCTCGGCCTGCGCCAGCGCGTGGGCATGATCTTCCAGCATTTCAACCTGCTCAACGCCAAGACGGTGGCGCAGAACATCGACTGGCCCCTCAAGATTACCGGCCGCTACACGCGCGAGCAGCGCGCCGCGCGCGTGACTGAACTGCTGGCGCTGGTGGGCCTGGACGCACACCGCGACCAGTATCCGACGCAATTGTCGGGCGGCCAGAAGCAGCGCGTGGGCATCGCCCGGGCACTGGCCAACTCGCCGCGCCTGCTGCTGTGCGACGAAGCCACCTCGGCGCTGGACCCGGAGACCACCCAGTCCATCCTGCGCCTGCTGCTGGACATCAACCGCAAGCTGGGCCTGACCATCGTGCTGATCACGCACGAGATGGAAGTCATCCGCAGCATCTGCGACCGCGTCGCCGTGCTGGACCAGGGCGCGGTGGCCGAACAGGGCCGCGTGGTCGACATCTTCCTGCGCCCGCAGCATGCCGTGACGCGTTCGCTGCTGGCCGAAAGCCACGCCTGGGATGCCAGCGATACGCTCTACCAGCGCCGCCCTGATGGCGCGCTGGTGCGCCTGACCTATGCTGGTGAAGTGGCGGCACAACCCATCCTGTCGCAACTGACGGCGGCGACCACCGCGCTGGCCACCATCGTGCGCGGCACCGTCTCGCGCATCAAGGACATGCCCTACGGGCAATTGCTGGTCGAATTCTCCGGCGGTGACGAAGCCGTCGCACAAGTCCTGGCGCGCTTGCGTGACTCCGGCATCGATCATGAGGTGCTGGCATGAGCGCGCTGTCTTCCCTGTCTGCCCTGGCGGGCCAGATCGACCTGTCGGTCATCGACTGGAGCGAGGTCGGCTACGCCACCGTGGAAACCCTCGCCATGACTGGCGGCTCGCTGTTCTTCACGGTCTTGCTGGGACTGCCGCTGGGCATCCTGCTGTTCCTGACCAACCGCGGCCAGTTGCTGGAACAACGTGGGCTGTACTGGGTGCTGTCGCTGGTGGTCAACGTGCTGCGCTCGGTGCCCTTCCTGATTTTGCTGATCCTGCTGATCCCCTTCACGCTGTGGCTGGTGGGCACCTCGCTGGGCGTGACCGGCGCCATTCCGCCGCTGGTGATCGGTACGGCCCCCTTCTTTGCCCGCCTGACCGAAAGCGTGCTGCGCGAAATCGACCGCGGCATTCTCGAAGCCTGTACCGCCATGGGGGCGCGGCGGCGTCAGATCATTTTTGGCGCGCTTTTGCCCGAAGCCCTGCCGGGCTTGCTGGCGGCGGTGACCATCACCGCGATCACCCTGATGTCGTATGCCGCGATGTCGGGCGTGATCGGTGGCGGCGGCCTGGGCGACCTGGCCATTCGCTATGGCTACCAGCGCTTCCAGACCGAAGTGATGGTGGTCACGGTGGCCATCCTGGTGGTGCTGGTGCAGTTGCTGCAGTTCTTTGGCGACCGCCTGGTGCTGCGCTTCACCCGCAAGTAAGGCAGTAACGAACGGCAGTCCATGTTTTTCCGGGTGCGATCCCCACGAGGGGCGCTCCCACACCACGTCAACCGACGTTCAATCAATAGTCATTACAAAAGAATGGAGAGAACCATGATCCGCAAACTGATCCCTCACCTGGTGGCCGGTGCCGCCCTGGCCTTCAGCGTTGGCGCCCACGCCGCCGACAAGCTGGTGATTGCCGCCACACCCGTGCCGCATGCCGAGATCCTGGAACACATCAAGCCGGCCCTGGCCAAGGAAGGCATTGAACTGCAGGTCAAGGTCTTCACCGACTACATCCAGCCGGCCGCGCAGACCAACGAGAAGCAGGTCGATGGCAACTTCTTCCTGCACCAGCCCTATCTGGACCAGTTCAAGAAGAGCCACAAGAACGACATCGAAGTGCCGGTAGCCAAGGTCCACGTCGAGCCCTTCGCCGCCTACTCGCAGAAGTTCAAGAAGGTCGCCGACATTCCTGACGGTGCCACCATCGCCATCCCCAATGATCCGTCCAACTCGGGCCGTGCCCTGCTGCTGCTGGCCCGCAATGGCCTGATCAAGCTCAAGGACAGCTCCAACATTTCCTCGACCCAGAAGGACATCGTGGAAAACCCCAAGAAGCTGAAGTTCCGCGCCCTGGAAGCGGCCACCCTGCCGCGCGTGCTGAACCAGGTCGACGTCGCCCTGATCAACACCAACTATGCGCTGGAAGCCAAGCTGAACCCGGTCAAGGATTCGCTGTTCATCGAAGATGCGAACTCGCCCTATGCCAACCTGCTGGTGGCGCGTGAAGACAACAAGGACAGCGCCGCCATCAAGAAGCTGGCCGCCGCCTTGAATACCCCGGACGTGAAGAAGTTCATCGAAGAGAAGTACAAGGGCGCAGTCGTTCCGGCCTTCTGATGCACTCGGGCAGACTGCACCGTCTCCCTGTCACACCGCCGGTGTGTCCCGCAGCGCCGGGACCACCGCAGAAGCGTGCATAGCGCCAGGCCGGTGTGTTTTACTGCAAGCCACGGAGTGATCCGTGGCTTTTTTTCGAACTCTGTCGGCGTAATTCAATGCGAGGTTCCACCAGAATTGCGGATCGATATCGAAAAACGCGCCCAGCTGACGGGCGATTTCCTCCGTGCTCTCGGCCCGGCCTTGCACCAGGTCTTCCAGATGTGTTGCGGTGATACCGAGATGCGCAGCGAGCTGCACCCTATCCAGTTGCATTGGCTCGATGAATTCCTCCATCAGGATTTCGCCGGGATGAATCTCTTCAAGTATGTTGTTCATGGCAGCGATGTGAATGACGTGGGTTAACGATTCCGTATCAGAGTCCGGATTTTTAACATCACTTCTACCGTCACCACTTCAAGCAGGCTTGATCACCGTGCGGTCATCGAAAAACCTGGAGCGCTCGTCTCACGACTTATCACTCACTGAGACAGGCGCAAACTTGGTGAACCCCCGCCCCAAGATCGCCCCTCCCCGCCCCGCCATCAGCCAGTCCCGATCGGCATGACGCCATGCCGGATCAGCATCGCCCGCATCCATGCAGCCCGCGTGCACGCTCGACCATCGTCAGTCTTCTCAGTAGCCGCACGCCTGCTGGCATGGTCATTGCAAACCCGCCCGGCACGATACAGTCCATTCAACGAAAGGGATCACATGAAATTTGCCAAACCGGTGCTCGCCGTCTCGCTGGCCCTGCTGGGCCTGTCCACCCAAGTCGCGCAGGCGGATGCACTGGCCGATATCCAGAAGGCGGGCACGGTGCGCATCGCCGTGCCGCAGGACTTCGCCCCCTTCGGTTCGGTGACCTCCGACCTGCAGCTGCAAGGGCTGGATATCGACGTGGCCAAGCTGATCGCGCAGAAGATGGGCGTCAAGGTGCAGCTGGTGCCGGTGGCCAGCGCCAACCGCATCGCCTACCTGCAGACGCACAAGGCTGATCTGGTCATCTCCACCCTCGGCAAGAACGCCGAGCGCGAAAAGGTGATCGATTTCTCGCAATCCTATGCGCCCTACAACAACAGCGTCTTCGGGGTGGCCTCGGTACAGGTAAGCGGTCCGGCCGATCTGGCAGGCAAGACCGTGGGCGTGGCACGTGGCACCTTCCAGGATCTGCAGCTCACCGATACCGCCCCGAAGAGCGCCACCATCAAACGCTACGAGGACAACAATGCCATGATCTCGGCCTATGTCTCCGGCCAGGTGCAACTGGTCGGCACGGGCGATTTCGTCGCCTATGCACTGGCGGAGAAGGCACCGGGCAACAAGCCCGTGCTCAAGTACATCATCAATGAATCGAGCTGCAGCGTCGGACTCAACAAGGGCGAAGCCGCCCTGCTCGGCAAGGTCAATGAGGTCCTCACGGCAGCCAAGAAAAGCGGCGAACTCAATGCCATCGTGCAGAAATGGCTGAACGTCCCCTTACCCGCCAAAATGGCCACTACCTTCCAGTAAGCAAAACGGCCCGCACTTCGATGCGGGCCGTTCACTGAGGGATGACTGCTTACTGGTAAGTGGTCGCCATCTTCTCCGGCAGCGGCACGTTGAGCCACTTCTTGACGATGCCGTTGAGCTCCCCGCTCTTCTTGGAGGCGGTCAGCGCTTCGTTGACCTTGGCCATGAGCGCCGGCTCTCCCTTGTTCATGCCCACATAGCAGGTCGAGACGTTGATGATGTACTTCAGCAGCGGCTTGTTGTTGGGGGTCTTCTCCGCCAGCGCATAGGCCACGAAGTCGCCCGTACCAACGATCTGCACCTGGCCCGAGACATAGGCCGAGATCAGGCCATTGTTGTCTTCATAGCGCTTGATGACCGTGCTCTTGGGCACGCTGTCGGTCAGCATCAGGTCCTCGAAGGTGGAGCGGGCGACCCCGACAGTCTGGTTGGCCAGGTCGGCCGGGCCGGCAACCTTGATCGCGGCCACGCCGAAGACGCTGTTGTTGTAGGGCGCATAGCCCTGCGAGAAATCGATCACCTTTTCGCGCTCGGCATTCTTGCCCAGCGTGGAAATGATGAGATCGATCTTGTGCGTCTGCAGGAAAGCCATGCGGCTGGAGATCGGTACCGGCACCAGCTCGGCCTTCACGCCCAGCCCCTTGGCCACCAGCTTGGCCACATCGATGTCCAGGCCCTGCAGCTGCAGGTCGGACGTGACCGAGCCATAGGGCGCAAAGTCCTGCGGCACACCGATCTTGACCACACCGGCTTTCTGGATGTCAGCCAGGTTGTCGGCACAGGCGGTACCGGTGAGGGTGGCCAGAGCGGCCAGGGCGAGGATGGTCTTGACGAACTTCATGAGGGTTCCCTTGTTGTCGTGGATGTCGGACGTGGCGTGCAAAAACGGGGCAGCGTACAAACACTTAGAAAATCACGCGATTGACTGTGCGCGCATTCCGGGGCCGTTGCTCAGGAGCAGGACCGCCAGCATGCCATCCGGACTCTGCAAGGAGCATGCCAGCCGCCGGGGGCTGGTGTAAATCATTTCCATGACCGGACTCTGCCCCGGAACTTTGATATCGCTCCGGATATCAGTCAGCGTACTGCATCAAGTTATAAGGTTTCCGAAAACAAGCATGCGAGGTCTGCATGCCCCCCCAATGCGCGTCCCCCGAGCGAAAGCCGGAACACAAGCCCATCCGCTGCAGGAATGATAGCGGTACAAAATCTAAGCATTGCGGAACCTGTCCACAAGGGCAAACCTTTAGAAATTCGCTTGACACGATCTCCAAGCAGGAATAAAAAGCGGGGGCATCGTCGCTGTTGCGATCCCGCCAAAGATCAGCCTCAGTATTCCCGCCTGATAAGAGCGGCCAGATAAAAATCGTAAAATCGAAGAAATAAGTTCTTCTGTCTTTACGATCAAAGTTATATTGCCGCAGGCACTCTACCAACGTCATTCCAGACCAATCACAAGGGAGATACCCATGCCCAAGCGTTCCAAGACCATCGAGCCCGTCGTGGTAGTTCCGCCGCAGTTCCTGACCGAGCCGGATGGCTTCCTCAACGTCCCGGTGAGCCGCAAGACCCGCGATCACATCCATCACCTCAAGAAGAGCATGCGCGTCTCCAGCCAGGCGGAAGTGATCGAAAAAGCCGTCGCCATCGTGCGCGCCATCGACCTGGCGGCCAAGGGCGAACTGCCCGACAACTGATGCATCCTGGCCGCAACCGGTCCCGGTTGCGGCTTTCTCGCCCATTCCTTTCCTCATTCCGTTTCGGGCGATGGCGCGTGATCGGCGTCCTTCACCCATAAAAAAAGCTGCCCGATATCTGGACAGCTTTCCTGGGGCTTAGGCGGCCTGAGCCGTCCCGGCGCCTTATCCCTACGCACCCCTGGCCTGCTGTGGCAAGCGGAAGACGGCCACTTTCTCGGCCAGTTCGGCGGCCTGTCCCTGCATGGAGCGTGAAGCGGCGGCCGCCTCCTCGACCAGCGCCGCATTCTGCTGGGTAACCTCATCCATCTGCGCCACGGCCTGGTGTACCTGCTCGATGCCGGCGCGCTGCTCTTCACCGGCGGCGCTGATCTGGCCGATGATGGTATTGACCTGGGCCACGCTCTGCACGATCTCATCCATGGTCTGGCCGGCCTTCTTGACCAGTTGCGCACCCGAGTCGACCTTCTCCACAGAGTCGCCGATGAGGACCTTGATCTCCTTGGCGGCCGCCGCCGAACGCTGGGCCAGGCTGCGCACTTCGGTAGCGACCACGGCAAAGCCGCGTCCCTGCTCGCCTGCACGTGCCGCTTCCACCGCGGCGTTGAGCGCCAGGATGTTGGTCTGGAAGGCAATGCCGTCGATCACGCCGATGATGTCCACGATCTTGCGGGCGGAGGCATCGATGGCATCCATGGTGCTGACCACGTCGCCGACGATCTCACCGCCCTGCCCGGCGATGTGCGAGGCGGCTTGTGCCATTTCCGCGGCCTGGCGGGCATTGGCGCTGTTCTGCTGGACGGTGGAAGTCAGTTCCTCCATCGAGGAAGCGGTTTCTTCCAGCGAACTGGCCTGGTGTTCGGTGCGGGCCGACAGGTCCTGGTTACCGGCAGCGATTTCCTGCGACGCGGTGGCGATGGTATCGGCACCGGTGCGCACGTTGGAAACGATGTCGACCAGTGACGTATTCATCTCGCGCAACGCACCGAGCAGGTCGCCGGTTTCATCCGGTGCGCTGTCGGTGATGGTCTTGGTCAGGTCGCCATTGGCGACCTTGCGGGCCGCATCGACGGCATCGGCCATGGGTACGGTGATGGAGCGGCTGATGGCCAGTGCAGCGATCAGGCCCAGCAGAATCGCCACCGCTGCCGAGACGCCGAGGATAGTTGCAGAAGTAACGTAAGTCGCATGGGCGGCCTCGGTGGCCGTGCGCATCTGTCCTTCAAACAGAGTGACCAGTTGCTGCAGTGTTGCCAGCAGTTCTCCTTGGGTCTTGTAGCGCGGACCGAACAGCAGGCGCTGCCCTTCGATGTTCTGGTTCTTCAGACCAAGGGCCACCACATCACCCGTGAAAGCGAAATACGCCTTGCTTTGCTCCTCGGTCAAGGCAGCAAGACGGCGGCCCTCGTCGGTCACCACGTGGGTGCGGACAAATTCGAGCGCCTTCTGGAATTCCGCCAGGTCCTTGTCGATGGACTGCTTGTTACTGGCCATCTGCGCATCATCTTCCAGGATGATGACGTTGCGCGCGGAACGGGCGATATTCATCATCAGGTACTGCATCTTCTGGGCCGCATTGACCTTGGGATAAATGTCACCGCTCAGTTGGGACGAGGTAGTGTCCAGCGAAGACATGCGAGTGATGCCGATGAAGGTGATGATCACCAGCAACAGCAGGAGGGCGGCAAAGCCCGCAGCCAGGCGGGGGCCAAGGCGGAGACGGCGGAGAGGATTCATGTGGATTGTGAAGTAAGAAGAGTCGAGGCCGGCGGGGGTACCGGTGCCGGAATGATAATCCTGCCGAGCTCCCGCCTCAGGGCGGAACAGAGGGGCAGAGACAGGTCTGCTCGGCCCTTGCGTCCTTCCATCCGGCCTGCGCCACCGCCTCCTCAGGCGGTGCGCTACCGGCCCGCCACCTTCTCATCGAACCAGCGCTTCCACGCGGGCACTGCGGTGGCAAAGGTGCCGCGATGCGTAGTCGGTCCGGTGGAGACCGCCTGTACCCGCGTGTTCCCCGAACCCATGGCCTGTGCATAGGTCATGGCCATACGGCCCACGCCGGGGGTGATGGCCTCATCCGTTTCGCCATAGTAATTGCGCACGTCGGAACGGATCACCCAGCGATAGGCCTGGGTGGTCGCGATCAGGCGGCCATAGGCGGACCGGGCGAAATACTGCGGGTCAAAATATTCCGGCCGCATCAGCTTGTGCAGGTCGGTCGGAATGTCGGCCACATTGAAGGGCTGCCGATCGTAGGCATTCTTGGCGACCGGGTAGGCCGCATCAGTGAGCACCGAGCGCGCCAACCCCGGCACACCGTAATAATTTTCGAAGGCAAAGGCTGACAGAATGACGATGCTGTTGAGCCAGGCCGCATCATTGGGGCGTGGAAAAGTAAGAAATCCTTCGAGCAGCGCGAACACGTCCAGAGGTGCACTGGCGGTGGTGGCCGCATCGACCTTGACGCCGGCCGCTTCCAGTTTTTCAAGGAAGGCCATGGTCACGAAACCACCCTGCGACCACCCGGAGAGAAACAGCTTGTCCTCGCGCGCACCCATGCTGGCCAGCACGCTGCGCGCGGCCAGCAGCATGTCATAGGTGGCTTGCTGGTGGCTACCCTTGACCATGTAGCCTTCCGGCTCGCTGGAGATGCCCATGCCGAAATAATCGGCACCGATGAGCGCATAGCCCTGCCCGGCGAACTGGGCAATCATCAACTGCGTTTCGGGCGATTGTTCGGGGAAGGACGGCACCTGCTGCCTTTCATACACGGTGCCATGCTGATAGGACACCAGCGAATAGGATTGGGCAGGCGTATCCGGCAACGCCAGCAAGCCCGAGGCCAGGATAGGCTGGTTGCCGCGCTCCGGGATCACGGAAGGATACGTGATGCGATAGAGCCGCACGGCATTGCGTGCGGGGGAGTAATTGACGGGGACACCGGAGAATGCCGGCGTATCCTTTTGCAGAATGGTGTTGAGCTTGTCAACATCCCAGCGGCCGATCAGCTGATAGCGAACGCCGGAGGCCACCGCCTGCACCGCCGGGGTGGCGGGGGCCTGGGCCGATGCCGCAACTGGCAGGATGGACAACATGGCGCTCAGTGCGCCCAGGACCAGGCCGGCACGCAACAGACATGACTTCATCGCTTCCCCTTTTCTTGTATTGGAAATGAATCACTGCAATCGTTTGCATGGCCTGTGCACGAAGCAATTGCGGCGCAAGCATCGTGTACGTAACGACATCAGTCTGGCGCATTATGACGAGCCGCATCGTAGCGCAAAGCAGGAAAAGCGGGACCTTTACCGTGCAAGCACAAGTTTGGGCGCACCGTGACTTCTGGTATAAACAGTGGCTGGAACGTCGCCGCCATTCCCCCCGATGGCGGATGACGCCACTTACCTTCCGATATTGAGAAACGAGCAAGCCATGAACAAGCGTACCCTCTCCCGCTTCCGCTTCCTGAAGCTGGCCGCCCACGCTGGCCTGATCTGCGCCGCGGTCCTGAGCCATCAGGCACACGCGCAGGCCAATCTGGACTTCTTCTCCAACACGGCCGTGGCCGATCTGAAGAAAGAACAGATCAATTCCCTGTATGCCGCCATCACCGCGTCCCTGGACGCCGGCGTGAGCGGCAAGACCTCGCAGTGGACCGATGGCCCCAAGCCCTCCACCACGGCCAAGATCACCCCGGCCTTCGAGCAAAGCACCCCGCCCTGCGCCAATGTGGACCTGGTGGTCACCAGCAAGCGTGGCACCGAACCGCTGAAATTGCGTTACTGCAAGAACAGCGCAGGCAAGTGGGCACTGAGCAACTGATCCGCTGATCCTCCACGACCGCGCGCTGCGCGGCAATCGCTCCGGCCGGCCCCGGTGCTCCGTTGTACGGCAGCGCCGGCCGGTTCCGTCGGCGCTGCCGTTCAATGGAGCACCGGCACGCGATTTGCTGTTTGTTGCGCATTACACCTTTCCCTCAAGGTAGCTTTCACCATGGCTGATACAGACCAACACTTTCTCGTCGTCGATGATTTTTCGACGATGCGCCGCATCGTCAGCGGCCTGCTCAAGGAACTCGAATACACCAAGATCGTGGAAGCCGATGACGGCTCCACGGCCCTGAAGATTCTGGAATCCGGCGCCTCCAACATCACCTTCGTCCTGACCGACTGGAACATGCCGGTCATGGATGGCCTGACCCTGCTCAAGAAGATCCGCTCCACCCCTTCTCTGGCGCATCTGCCGGTGCTGATGATCACGGCCGAAGCCAAGAAGGAAAACATCGTCACGGCAGCCCAGGAAGGTGCGGATGGCTATATCGTCAAACCCTTCAACGCCACCACGCTCAAGGAAAAGATCGAAAAGATCCTGGCGCGGCGCGCACAGATGAAATGAGAGGACACTGATGGATATCCCTGCCAATGACGAACAACAAGAACCGCAAGCGGGCAGCATCATCAAACATGCCTCGATGACCACCCGCATCCACCAGACCATCTATACGCTGGAGAGCCGCATCGTCCAGCAGAACGACGGCCTGCAGCGCTCGGAATATCGCGTGCTGCTGGAGCGCGATGTCATCAAGGACTGGACCGAAGGCGACGTGGCACAGTATTTCGGATTGGACATCTACTGAGCCTTGCGTGTGTTTCGACAGCACGCCTGTCGCCTGGCTGCTACCTTCCCGGCAGCTTGCAACATAAGAACGGCAACCTGCGGGTTGCCGTTTTTTTTCGCCTGCAAACGCCAATGGGCGCACTTTTGCGGTCGGCCGCAAGGCGCGGAATGATCGCGCCGCGCCTTTCAAATTGATAACAAAATCGAGATTTTCTGTGAAACTCCCGCTACACAAAAGCAGGTATAACGTAACCAATAATGATACTCATCCGTTAAGAGCGGACGATCAGGGTTGTTTCATTTTGGGGATGTGAACGACGTGGCAGTGTTAATCGTAGAGCATCCAGGCGAGGGAGCCGGCGTTGTGCTCAAGGCCTTGCATGCCAGCGGCTTGCCGGTACGGGCAGTGGCGGCCTTGTCGGAACTGGAAGGCGAGATTCAAAAAAAAAGCCTGCTGTCCTGATCATCGAGACGCACCGGTTCACCATCAGCTTGCTTCCGCTGGTGGCCGATCTACGGCAGAAGTTTCCGATGCTCGGCATCGTCGTCATCGGCGAACAGCTCAGCGAGGATGCGCAGGAGAAAGCCCTGCACGACGGTGCCGATTACATCCTGCACAAACCGATCCGGCAAGGCCTGCTGCTGGCGACCATCCGCTCCTTCCTGCGACGCCTGCGCATCCTGCATGCGCCGGCGGCAGGCAGTGCGGAAGCCTGGACCCTGTATCGCCGCCGCGGCACGCTGGTCAGTCCGCACAACGAACGGGTGGCGCTGAGCGAGCGCGAATGCGCGGTCCTGACGACGCTGTTTCTCAGCCCGCACTTCCCGGTCAGTGCGGAACACCTGATGCATGCGCTCAACATCACGGCCGAGATCATCGATCCGCATCGCATCGACACCATCATCTATCGCCTCCGGAAGAAGCTGGGGCAATTGGCGCATGCCCGTTTCGAGATCCGGAACATCTATGGCAGAGGGTTCATCTGCGTGGCAATGAAAGAAAGCGCGGTCTTTTATGTTTGGGATGGATAACGGCGAATGGTTCAGGCTGGTCCAGCGGGTCTGGACCGGCGCTTCACTGGATGGCCTCGGTGCCGTCGCCTCACTGGGCCTGGCGGGCACGCTGGGCGCATTGCTGGCATCCGCGCGCGGCCGTTGCCGCGAGCTGCACCGGCAATTGCGCGAAGCCCGCGCCGCCAATGACGGCCTGCGCCAGCAGGCCCTCTACGACGGCCTCACCGGCCTGCCCAACCGCAGCCTGCTGGAGCAACGCATCGCCGCTGCGATCGCCCGCGCCGAGCGCGCACAGGGCAGCTTCGCGTTGCTGTTCCTGGATCTGGATGGTTTCAAGCTGGTCAACGACCGTCACGGCCACGCCGCCGGCGATCTGCTGTTGCTGCAGATCGGCGAACGGCTGGGGGCGAGCCTGCGGCATGCGGATACCATCGCCCGCATCGGCGGTGATGAATTCGTGGTGCTCACCGACATCGTCGCCAGCGGCGACATCCGCATCATCCGCGACAAGCTCACCCAGGCGCTCGCCGCCCCCTTCCAGATCGGCCAGACGATGCTGACGGTGAGCGCGAGCCTGGGCCATGCACGCTATCCCGATGACGGCAATTCGATGGATGCCCTGCTGGCTTGCGCCGACCAGGGCATGTATCACCTCAAGCGCGCCCGTCAGGCGCAGGCGGCCTGCACCGTGCAGTGACCGATGCAGCGGTTGACGGCGGCGGCGATCTGCAGCGGGTCGAAGCGCGACCAGCGGGCCGCCACGTGCTGGTCCGGCCGGATCAGGTAAGCGCATCCGTCTTGCGCGGCATAACGCTGCGCAGCCAATCCCTGCACATCCTCCAGCAGGGCCCCGGAACCGGCGCGACCGATGGTCTTGACCGGAATCTCCAGGCCCGCAGCCTGCAGACTGACGGGGAAATCTCCCGCACCGAATACCAGCACCGTGAAGCCTTCGCCCAGCTGACTGAGCAGCCATCCGGGCCGGCTCCCCTGCCGCACCGGCGCATCCGCACAGGGCGTGCCGGGGACCATGCGCTCGCCGAACGGCACGCTATCGGGGGTGTTCAGGGACGAGCTCACATAAGGTGTCGGCGTGGACAGGCGGCCGCTGTTGACCAGCGTGCGGGCGAACGGTTCGTGCTCGGCCAGCGTCAGGACGGCATCGCGCAGCACGCGGCTGGCACGGCTCTTGGGCGTGATGAAATCGGTGGAGCGGGTGGACTGGCGCAGGTTGTCGTCGGCCGCGAAAGCGCGCTCTTCGTAATAGCTGTCGATGAAGCTGACCGGGGCCTGGCCGTCAATGACCAGCTTGAGTTTCCAGATCAGGTTGTCGATGTCCTGCACGCCGGTATTGGCACCGCGCGCCCCGAAGGGAGATACCTGATGCGCAGCGTCACCGGCAAAGAGCACGCGCTGGTAGCGCATGTTGTCGATGCGGCGGCAGGCGAACTGGTAGACGGAAACCCGTTCCAGCTCGAATTCCACCTCCGGCCCCAGCATCGCCTGAATACGCGGGATGACGTTTTCGGGCTTCTTTTCCTCCTCGGGATCGGCGTCCCAGCCGAGCTGGAAATCGATGCGCCAGACGTTGTCGCACTGCTTGTGCAGCAACACGCTCTGGCCGCGATGGAAAGGCGGATCGAACCAGAACCAGCGCTCGGTCGGGAAGTCCGCCTTCATGATGACATCGGCGATGAGGAAGCGGTCCTGGAAGAACTGGCCGGTAAACTGCGCACCGACCATCTTGCGCGTATCGCTGTTGGCACCGTCGCAGGCGATGACCCAGTCGGCCTGCATGGTGAAGCTGCCGTCGGGCGTTTCCACGGTCAGGGTGGCACCGTCATCATCCTGCTTCAGGGCCACCAGCGCATGCTTCCAGCGCAGGTCGATGAGCGGATGCGCCGCGCAGGCTTCTACCAGATACTCTTCCAGATAGTATTGCTGCAGGTTGATCATGGCCGGCATCCGGTGGCCGGCCTCGGGCAGCAGGTCGAACTGGTAGACCTGGCGATCCTCAAAAAATACCTTGCCCAGCTGCCAGCCCACGCCCTTGTCCACCATGCGCTGCGCCACGCCCAGACGATCCCAGATCTCCAGCGGACGCTTGGCATAGCAGACCGCACGCGAACCGATGCTCACGGTGTCATTGTCGTCCAGCACGACGGCGGGCAGGCCGCGCGCGGCGCACTCCAGGGCCGCCGTCAGGCCGATGGGACCGGCACCGATGATGACCACCGGGTGGCGCTGCGGCTGGCCGCTGCGCTGCTCATCCGAGGGTTGATAGGCGAAACGGGGATAGGTGTAGGTGCTTTGCATGGTGTCTCCTTGAAATCATCGGGGGGATGGCGCTGTCAATTTTTTATCGGATCAGTGACCGGCTGCCGTGAATTCCTGCACATGCATCCAGGCGGCATACTTCGGTGCGCGGCGGGTGCGTGACCATTCGTCCAGCATGTCCCACTTGACTTCGTCCAGCCGCTGCAGCTGCTGCGGGCTGGCGCAATCGGCAGCAAGTTCGACGCGGTGGCCGCTGGGATCGAAGAAATAGATGGATTTGAAAATGGTGTGATCGGTGATGCCCACCACCTCGATGCCATCGTCCTGCAGGCGCTGCATGACCTCCCTGAGGGTGGCCTCGCTGTCCACCTTGAAGGCAATGTGCTGCACCCAGGCCGGGGTATTGGGGTCGTGCCCCATGGGCGGTGAATTCGGGATCTCGAAGAAGGCCAGCACATTGCCCTGCCCGGCATCGAGGAAGATGTGCATGTAGGGATCAGGGGCCTTGGTCGAGGGTACCTGGTCTTCGGCGATGGCCAGGATGAAATCCATTTTCAGATATTTCTGGTACCAGAGCACGGTTTCTCTGGCGTCCTTGCAGCGGTAGGCAACGTGATGGATGCGATCGATCTTCATGGCAGTCTCCTTGAGGGCTTCGTCTTGGCGTTTGAATTAGTAACGGTTGTTACTATATTGACGAGGCTCGCTCAGGGTCAACGTGCGGCAGGGGCAGGAAGGTCCTTGCGTGCAGGGTTATTGATGTGGATCAAGCATGCCGCTGCTGTATCGACTTGGTAACGTCTGTTACCATTTCGGAATGAAACTGCAAGATTTTTTCCCCTATCAACTGGCCCAGCTGGCCGAGGCGGTGAGCCGTTCGGTGGCGGAGGTCTATGCCGATCGCTTCGGCCTGAGCCGCGACGAATGGCGCATCCTGGCGGCCCTGGCCGAAGAGGGCCAGATGCAGGCCAGTGATCTGGTGCCCCATACTTCACTGGACAAGATGCAGGTCAGCCGCGCGCTGGCGCGCATGGAACAGGATGGCCTGGTACTGCGCCAGCCCAGCCCGGATGACGCCCGCGCGCGCATCGTCAAGCCCACGGCCCAGGGGCGCAAGCTGTACCGCAAGATCGTGCCGATGGTGGAAGAGCGTGAAGCCCATCTCCTGCAAGCTCTGAGCTGCAGCGAACGCGAGGCCTTGATGCGCGCCATGGAAAAGATCCGGAAACGCGCCTTGCGCGTGATGGACGACGCCGATTGAGGCTTGTCGGTGCCTGGCTGACGCCATTCTGCGGGGGCCTCCGATAACGCGATGCAGGCGAACGGTCTACCTTGTGATTTCAAGGAGACCACCATGAACCAGCCTGACCATACTGACCGGCATGATGTTGAACGTGACGAGAACCAGCCACGACGCCCCAAGGAAGGGGCCACGCAGACCCATTTCGAGAAAGAGCCCGAGGGCCATGAAGGTACGCTCGGTGGACAGCCGCCACTGAACGCCCCGGCCGGCATCCAGCGCATGGGACGGGGCGGCGTGCTGGTGGAGAAAAGCCCGAATGCCGCCGACGATGAGCGGCAAGAGCAGAAGCCGGAGTAAGGTTCTACCTTCCTGACTAGGCCGACCAGGCCAGCATCGGTTTCCGGCCGATGAATTCGCGGAAGACTGCCCGGTCACGCCCCGTGTCCTTGGCTTGGTAGAGCGCCTTGTCGGCGTTTTCGATCAGTTCGCGCGGTTGATAGGAGAAGCCCTCCGCAGACGTGATGGATGTGATGCCGATGCTGACCGTGACCCGGCCCTTGTCGCTGGTCGCGTGCGAAATGCCCATGGCCCTGACGGCCGCAACAATTCGTTCCGCTACCACGATGGCACCGGCGCTGCCGCATTCCGGCAGCAGCACGGAAAATTCTTCGCCACCATAACGCGCCACCGTATCAATCTCGCGCTGTGCCGCCCCGGAGATGGCCGCGGCGATGTTGCGCAGGCAGACATCGCCCACCACGTGACCATAGTGATCGTTGTATTGCTTGAAGTGATCGACATCGATCATGAGCAGTGAGAACGCCCCGCCCACGCGCGCGAAACGCGCCGCTTCCGCCTCCAGCAATTCATCGAAATGACGGCGATTGATGGCACCGGTCAGACCGTCACGGCGCGACTGTTTCTGCAGCAATTCGAACATGGTTTCCAGCTCGGCTTGTGCCCGCACTGCTTCGGCTTGCGCGCGCTCCCTCAGCGCTACCTGCGCGACCATCTTGTTGCCGCCGTACCAGATGGCGAACAGCAGCAAGGCAATGCCCAGTGCACGCACCATGATGTGCCGTGTCCAGCTCTGCAGGATCTCCTCCTTCGATACGCCGACGATGACGAAGAGCGGGTAATTGCTGAGATGCTTGAAGCCGTTGATGCGCAGAACCCCATCCTGCGTGGAGCGCAGCTCGACCACTCCCTGGTCCTGCAGCTTGACGTATTGCTGGATCAGGGGGGATTGCGCGAGTGACTTGCCCATGGAGTCCGGGCGCAGCGGCCGCCGATAGAGAATGGTGGCGTCGTTGGCACCGAACAGCACGACGCCTTGCTGGCCGATATCGAACTTCTGATAGAAGCGCTCGAAGAACTGGATGTCCAGCGTGGCCAGGACGACGCCGCCAAACGAGCCATCGGGCTTGTTGATGCGGCGGCTCATGGTGAGCACCCAGTGGCCGGTGGACTTGCTGCGGATGGGCTTGCCGATGAAGGGAGAATCGAGGCGGTGGGTCTGGTGGTGCCGGAAATAGTCGCGGTCGCTATTGTTGAAGCGCGTCTCCAGGACCGGCTGCGAGGAGGCCAGCCACTTCCCTTTTTCGTCATAGATGAACAGGCCTGCCAGTTGCGGCACCTCACCGACGGTTCGCACCAGAAAGTTGTGCAGCCGCTCATTGCCGGCCACGGCGCGGGGCTTGCCCGGTACCTGCTCCATCACGGCCTTGAGGACGATGTCGACTTCATCCAGTGCCTGGTCGGCGTGCTGGGACAGCGCCAGCGCCATGTTGGCGGTGGCGCGGAAGGACTCCTCCATCTCGGCAGTGCGTTCATGCCAGCTGGTCCAGGCTTCCAGAAAGAGGATGATGATGCAGACGGCGGCCACGAAGCCCTTGGCCGCTCTGGACGCCACCTTGATCGGACACGCTTGCATGGTTCTCCCCTGAACGGTGACGTCTCGTGGCGCCATTATTGTTCGCACCGGCAGGCCTCGCCATCAGAGATTGCCTGAGAAGAGACGGGCCGTCTCCCGCTTGATGAGAAGGCGGGTCAGGATTATCCCGATGGTGTTGCGTCAACAAAGCGCGGTAAGGTCTGGGCAGAGGAGAAATGATGCTAAACAGTTTTGCAGAGGATATCGCTGGCAGATATGTATTGATCGTCAGGAAACTGGCCGAGATGGCCGGGGCCAATCTGATCGTCGGTGACCTCATCCGCAATGCCACCCGCAATTGCCTGGTGGGCATGCACGCGGCGGGGGCGGAATCGTTCGAGATCCGCCAACATCTGGGTGCGTTGATCGCCAGTCACATCCACGCCTTGCAAGTACACAGCGACCGCACGCTGGCGGCGTGGGTGCATGCGCGCAATCATATGGAATTCCTGCTCTTCATCGAGGAGCGGGAAGAACTGGCGTTGCGCGATGAGCCTGGTGCGGATGCAGGAGGAATGATGCACTGACTCGCGACGAGCACGATTGAGCCAGGCATCAGGCCGGGACATAAAAAAACCCGCTGACGTATCAGCGGGTTTTTCATTGTGGCGGAGAGGGGGGGATTCGAATTAACGAACTTTGGCTATACCATGCGGGTTTCCGTGAAAAGCTGGCAAAAAGCTGTCATTCGATGACTTTTTGAGCAGCTAGTTATCCCCTACTGCAGTGGAAAAACATGTGGATAAAGGCCGCTTCTGCTAACTAGATGCCCTCCCCTGCTGATTTTCAGGAAGGCGCCTATCTTCTAGGCAACGACGTCTTCACGGCACGTAGATATCTGAAAATCAAGGGCAGGATTTGTTATTCAGAAACAGCGTGTGAAGCAAGGTCCGCAATCGGCCAGAAGCGCACTGTTAAAAGGGAAATCGACTATGAATTTTCTCTAGCGATTGACCAGCTGGTTGGGCAATGTCAACGTCATCAGCGCACCAATTACCGCGAAACAGGCGATGAAGAAGACACCGTTGTCGATGCTGCCAGTCATGTCCTTGACCACACTCACCATATAGGGGCTTACGAAGCCGCCCAGGCCGCCAACACAGTTGATCGCTGCGACGCCGGCGGCCATCCCGACACCCGACAACATTACACTGGAGATGCTGAATAGCATGACGGTGGTGCTGTAGGCACCGACCGCAGCGACCGACAACGCTAGCAGCGCCCAGCCCATCGAGTCGTGCATAACGATGCTGCCCACCAGACCGCTGCAGACGAACGCGAACGGACCGACCAGGTGCCAGCGGAGCTCACGCGTCTTGTCAGAGTGGCGACTAATCAGATACATACAGATGAGAGCTGCAGTGGACGGCGCGGCAGTGTACGTCCCACATGCATGACGTCGCTGACCTTGAACTGCGCCACCAGCGTCGGCAGCCAGACCGACACGCCGTAGGAACAGATGGCGGAACAGGAGCAGACATAGGTGAGCGTAATTGACAAAATGTCTGCAATCGACCAGCCGCTAAGCAGAATTCTGCGGCCGCTGCTGCTGCCAACCCCATGATGGAGCAGGCGCGTGAATTGGCCGGACCGGTATCCACTTTCAAGCCCGATAGTGCGCAGAGGCCCGCCGCGCCTTTCAATATTGAGAAGCGAGAACTGCCCAATGCTAGTGCCTTGCCACTGGGCTGAATAGGTCAATTCATGGAAAACCGCCGCGTCATGCGGGCGGTTTTGTTATAACGGCTGCGTATCCAACGAGGGAAAGGGTGTCCGGCATCCACAAAATCCCAAAAAAATACACAATATGCAAAAAATGTTAAATATTATATTTATTCAGTTGTTTTAGCCTACTATTACGGCAATTAATACAAGTCAATTAACACAACCTTAGCCTTAGAAGTGTAATTGCGTGTTGATTTGCTCGCAGATTTGACCCTCTCCATTTGACCCACCTTCCATTGCCTGCTGAAGGCAGCCACCCGGTCATACGACCCCTCGTATCCCAGTTCTCTTAAGTCCAGGAACATCTGTTTTAGGGTCCTTCTTTGCTTCCGAGATTTGACCGCGTCTGCGCTGAGCCAAGCGGAGAGCTTGGCGGTGAAGTCATCGAGCGAGCTTGGCGAACGCCTTGCTGGATAAGCAGGTTCGCTGACATCGGATCGGATGTAGCGGCGAACTGTGTTGCGGGAAATGTCGAGCCTGCGGGCGATTTCCCGAATTGAGATGCGGTCTCTGATGTACCAGCGTCGAATAATTCCAAGTAGGGCCACGTCTATCACTCCGTTCTCCCGCTCGCTGTCATGAGCAGGATTGTGGTCTAAACATGGGTCAACTTTGGATGCAAATTTCCGGGGAAAGTGGGTCAGTTTTCAATGCAAATCAACAGGTGGGGGCAACCGCGCGCGCAGGCTGCGAAGTTGATCGCCACTGTATTTATAAACAGTATTGCAATCCATTACAGCTGCTCCTGATTACCGGCCGCCCTGTCCTGTCCGCGCCCTTCGTCCTCTCCACCTCTCTCGCATCGTTGTGTAACAGATCCCCAGATCCTGCTAATCTAGCAATATCTTTATGGCAATAGGGGGAAGCGCCTCCTTGAGGCTACAAGCTCACAAACTGTCACATACCGCCCGTTATGAGACATCTAAATTTCCCAATGGAAATACTTCGTTGCTGGGAAAGTTGGGTAAATTGCATTTGTATTCTTGGGGAGAATAAAATGGGGCAGTTGAAAAAATATCTAGCGGTCATCCTGGGCATCGTTATCGTGATGGTCCTAACCATCTGCGGTACTTCGCTATATGAAGGTTACAAGCAGGCCCGCATATCGGCGGTAACTGAGGCCAACAATGTCACGCTCATCGTCCAGCGCGCCATTTCTCGCAATATGGAGGTCCTCTCGCTGGCCATGGACACGCTAGCGTACCGCTATGAACATCCACTGAGCCATACACTCGCAACTGAGGAGGAGCGTTATGTCTACCTTTTCGGCAGCACAGACACTGCCCGTCATATCACCGCTCTCGCCGTCTTAGATGCCAATGGCTACGTACGTGTTACGTCACGTCGGTCTACCTCGCCTCAGGTCATCATTAACTATTCCGAGCGCGCCTATTTCGCAGTTCATCGAGACCGTGTCAATGCTGGGCTTTTCATCTCGCGCCCGATCAATGCCAATCTAGGCAATGAGTTGCCCGTAGTAGTACTGTCCAAGCGTCTCACGCGCGAGGATGGATCCTTCAACGGCGTCGTGGTGATGGCACTGGACATGGCGTATTTCCTCGACCTGTTCACGGGGCTAACATTAGGCGAAGACGGCGTGATTTCCTTGTATTCGGACGACGGTGTGACCTACATGAGGGTACCCTACAGCGCATCCGTCATCGGTCGAGAAATCAGCAATAGACCGAATTTTCAGCGTCTAAAGGCAATGCTCTCCGAGAATGACGGCAACTTTTTCGCGCGCTCCACTAACGATGGGGTGACGCGTCTCTACACGTTTCGGCGCATTCCGGATGCGCCTCTGGTTGTCCTCCTCGGGCGCGCCGAGAGGCTCATCTTCAAGAACTGGTACGACACACTCAACTCCGTGCTGCTGTTGCTGCTCATCTTCGCAGCATTGGCAGGCTTGCTACTCCTGCTTGTGCGAGGGGAGCTACGCAAGCGTATAGCGTCCGAGAAGCAACTTGAAAGTCAAGCCCGTGACGATGGCCTAACGGGCCTGCTGAACCGGCGTGCCCTAGATGAAGTATTGCTGGCCGCCTGGCAACGTAGCAAGCGAAGTCCCACTACGGGCTTCTCGTTGCTGTTCATCGATGTGGATTATTTCAAACTCTACAATGATACCTATGGCCACGAAATGGGCGACACAGTCCTGCAAGCCGTAGCCACAGTGCTACGGAAAAACCTGCAGCGACAGAACGACTGCGCAGGACGTTATGGCGGCGAGGAATTCATAGTGCTGCTGGAGCAGACCGATGAACAGGGCGCGTTGCTGATGGCCCAGCGGCTGTGCGAGGCAATATACAGCCAGCGGATCGCTCACTCAGCCAGCCCACTGCAGGCGATAAGCATCAGTATTGGCGTCGCGACCCTGGATCGCGAAAAGCATCAACGCGTGGAGGATGTGCTCAATGCGGCCGATAATGCGCTATACCTCGCCAAGAGAGAGGGACGCAACCGCGTCTGCGTCGCCCATCCTAGCCAAGCCGATCCAACTTCCTAATCAGGCGCCCCGGACTGTTGAATCTTCACTCGACACTCTGCATAAACTCAACCGTGGGCGCATTAAAACACTTAAAAAGCCCGCTACCGGTTGGCAGGCGGGCTTAAACCAAACCACCACACTGATTTGGAGGAGGAAATTTCAATCTATTTCATTGCACCAGCTAAATCAAGGACTTGAAAAACATTTAGAAATGCGAAATAGGCCGCAATATGCTACATTCTGACGCCCCCTACTCGGGGGCTTCCCCAATGCAACGCAGGATGCCCCTACGCTTGCATCTTCGCCTCGTAGCATTTGCTGCGCGGCCTTTTTATTTCTACCGATTGACTCACCTGCTGCTCAGGCCGGCTCGCTGCAAGGCAGTTTTCTCGCGCTGATAGTCATCACGGCAGTCGATATTGCAGAACAGCAAATCCGGCGACACCACCTCATCACAGAAATGGCAGCGGCAGTCTGGCTGAAGAGCTGGCGCGCGTCGGGCGACTGCCAGGCCGGCGGCGATAGCTCTATAGATTCTGCTGTCTGCGTTGTCGGCGTGATCGCTCATGATTATTTACCCTCATTGGTAGGAAGTTGATAAGGACGGAAGCGGACCACCTCTTGGCCGGCCCACTCGTTCAAGGAAAGGAACTGCGCCTGCAAGGGCTCAATCTCGTTGCAGCCAAAGACGGCGGCGGCCTTCGTCACATCGCCGAATCCACCGGTGTTGTTGGGCATGGTCCCGAGTAATTGCGGCGGTACGCGATGCGCGGCCAGCACGTCGTCACGCGTGCAGTTCTTGATGTTGAAAAATTCGTCCTTGGCCGCGATCTCGGAGACCGGCAGGATCTGCAGGCCGTCTTTCTTGCCACCTGGTGCATACACAAACAGGTTGCGGAAGTTGCCCGGCCCTTTGCTGTTGCGCATCGCCTCGCGCAGCTTGTCCACGTCGTTGACGTTGCTGGCCGTGTCGGTCATGTAGAGGATGAAGCCCGCATGCGAGCCGTTGAGGTAGTAGCGGCGACGAAAGAGCGTGGCCGACTCATTGAGCCAGGCCGATTGCAGCGCGCTCACGTACTGCGGCACGCCGTACACCTCCTGATTGATGTTCGGGGTTCCCTTGGACTCGTGTAAATAACTGTACGCAGCCCGCCGCGTCTGCCTTTGCGGCCGATGTGTCCTTTGAACCGAAGACCGCGCCGGCACCGGTCACGTTCCAGCCGGACCAGGCCGCGCAGATCGAGCAAGCCTGGCTCGCCCTGGGCGCATATCCCTGGCCTCGACCGGTAGTGGACGACATGCCGATATGGCCAGCGCAAGCCATGACCGCCGATGAACAGCGCCGGGCCCTGGCCGCCTGGGATGCCATCAAGGCGTGCCCCTGGCCGCGCGTGGTGCCCGTGCCGGACAAGTCCCCGCGCCACGGCACGCCGCGCCAGGTCGCCGACTGGCGCGCCGGCCGGCTCGATGTCAGCGAACTTCCGATTGATCCCAACCCAACGAAAGGGAACGCCCCATGACCGCGTTTCGTGTCGTCGTGCGCACCGCTAGCGCACGCCATTCATACACCGCCATCGCAGCCCATTGCTGCGACGTGATCGCCGCCGCCGTCGATCGCTTTGGCGTGTGCTCTGTAACGGCCACCAAGGAGAAGAAGCAATGAATGCACCTGTGAAATTTGATGTGATCGCCGCCGCCAGCAAGCCGCGTGACTTCGTGATGCAGCCCCCTCAATCCCTGGACCGCATCACGTTCAACACGTCTGACGATGGCGTGCTAGCCGGATATGTGTCGGTCATTCGCCAGCACCTGGGAAACGGGGAGCGGTTCGCGTGGGTGGAGTTGGATAACGAGCTGACGGGACAATTCCGAGGCGTACCGCTGGCAGACATCATCACTTGCGACGATACAGGCATCAGCCGCCGGCATTCGAACTCCCGAGAAAAATCCCGCCGCCTTTGTCTTAGCGACTACAGCAGCACATTAGCGGATCAACTTCGCTTAGGGGAGGCGCCGAAATGACTTCATGTCGTGCAGAGCAAAAACAGCACCTGTTACTAAAACCAGCGTATTGGAGCCCCAGATGAGTGTGAGATACGTAACGATCGCTAAGTTTTCTGATGCATCTGGCTATAGCGAGGACGCTATCAACAGCAAAATTCGGGATGGTGTGTGGTTGGAAGGAAAAGTCTGGATCAAGGCCGCTGATGGCCGAAGGCTTATTGATATTGAAGGATATTGTAAATGGGTAGAAATGGCACGGGCGTCGTCGCGGCTAGTGAAACGTCAATCGAAATCACCTTTACCTATCGTGGCAAGCGCTGCCGCGAACGCCTCAAGCTCGCCCCAACCCCTGCGAATATGAAGCGAGCGGCCCAGCATAGGGCAGCAATCCTCGACGCTATTCAAAAGCAAACATTTGAGTATCGAGTAACTTTCCCAGATAGTCCTCGGGCGGCTTATTTTGCCGAGCGAAAAGGAGAAATACTAACGGTAGAGAAATATCTGGACTCATGGTTGGATGCTCAAAGAAGCCACCTCAAAGCGTCTACCTATGATGGTTACCGCAAAGTCGTAAACAACCACCTGATTCCGGCATTCGGCACCACCAAACTAAGCGATTTAAATCGAAAGGCAATTAAGGACTGGTGCTCAAGTCAGCAGACCAGTCTAAAAGCAATCAAAAACCGACTGTCGGTTTTGCGATCCGCTTTGAATTTAGCGGCACAAGACGAGCTAATCGACGCCAATCCTCTATACGGTTGGCAGTGGAAGAGTCGCGCTGTCGTGAAAACAGAAGATGACGTTGATCCTTTTTCTGCTAACGAGCAACAGCAGATCCTCAGTTGTATGGAAGGTCAAGATCGCAACATGTTCAAGTTTGCCTTCTGGACCGGCTTGCGTACATCAGAGTTGATTGCTATCGAGTGGTCCGATATAGATTGGCATCGGAAAACAATCCAGGTTAGACGGGCTCTCACTCGTGCAGCGATTGCGAACAAGAGCGATGCCGAGCCGCCAAAAACACGTGCAGGTAAACGCGAAGTTAAACTGCTAACTCCTGCATTAGAGGCACTCGAAGGCCAAAAAGCTCATACGTTAGGGAAAACTGACTTTATTTTCATTAATCCAAGGACCGGGAAACGATGGAGTGGCGATTTGGTAGTTCGCAGTGCATGGAAACGCGCCATTGATGCGGCCAAAGTCAGATATCGCCGCCCATACCAAACACGACATACCTATGCAAGTATGATGCTTACTGCAGGCGAATCCCCAATGTGGGTTGCACAACAAATGGGGCATTCAGACTGGACAATGATCGCCCGGGTTTACGGGCGCTGGGTCAAGGACGCTCAGCCTGACGCGGGTTCCAAAGCTGTCCAGATGTTCAGTCGCTAATGAGTTCAGCGCCTCGCCTTTGGCTCGGCGCTGGATGACAATGCCCTATCTTTAGGCTGGCATTTTTGCTGGCATTCGAATGCCAACCACATCCTATTCCACCCCATTTCACGAGACATAAAAAAACGCCTAACCATTGAAAATCAATAGGTTAGGCGTTCTGCTCTGGCGGAGAGGGGGGGATTCGAACCCCCGATAGGCTATGAACCTATACACGCTTTCCAGGCGTGCGACTTAAACCACTCATCCACCTCTCCTGGATTCGGGTTCGCGTTCAGCGAAGCCATGCATTATAGCAAGCTTCTCGCCGAAGCCAAGTCTTTTCTGCATCTTTTTCAAAAAGACCATGAAAAAAACCAGCAGGACCCGGCGTCCATACGACAACGCCCTGCCCTGCCCTGCCGGCTAGTCTGTTACCGCCTTGCAGCGGCGACTTCAGGCTTACTGCGCTTCTTTCAGCTGATCCAGGATGGCCGGATTTTCCAGCGTGGAAACGTCCTGGGTGATCGCCTCGCCCTTGGCCAGCACGCGCAACAGACGGCGCATGATCTTGCCGGAGCGCGTCTTGGGCAGGTTGTCACCGAAGCGGATTTCCTTGGGCTTGGCGATGGGGCCGATTTCCTTGGCCACCCAGTCGCGCAATTCCTTGGCGATCTGCTTGGCTTCTTCACCGGTCGGGCGCGGACGCTTCAACACCACGAAGGCGCAGATCGATTCGCCGGTGGTTTCATCCGGCTTGCCCACCACGGCCGCTTCAGCCACGATGCTGTTGGCCACCAGCGCCGATTCGATCTCCATGGTGCCCATGCGGTGACCCGACACGTTGAGCACATCATCGATACGGCCGGTGATGGTGAAGTAGCCGGTCTCCTTGTTGCGCACCGCGCCGTCGCCGGCGAGGTAGATGTTGCCACCCAGTTCTTCCGGGAAGTAACTCTTCTTGAAGCGTTCCGGATCATTCCAGATCGTGCGGATCATCGACGGCCACGGACGCTTGACCACCAGGATGCCGCCATTGCCATTGGGGATGTCATTGCCGGTCTCGTCGACGATGGCCGCCGTGATGCCCGGCAGCGGCAGCGTGCACGAACCCGGCACCTGGGGCGTGGCACCCGGCAGCGGCGAAATCATGTGGCCGCCGGTCTCGGTCTGCCAGAAGGTATCGACGATGGGGCAGTTCTCGCGGCCAACGTTCTTGTAGTACCACATCCAGGCTTCCGGATTGATGGGCTCGCCCACCGAACCGAGGATGCGCAGCGAAGACAGGTCGTATTGCTTGGGATGAACCTTCTCATCCGCATCGGCCGCCTTGATCAGCGAACGGATCGCCGTCGGCGCAGTGTAGAAGATGGTGGCCTTGTGGCGCGCCACCATGTCCCAGAAGCGGCCGGCGTTCGGATAGGTCGGCACGCCTTCGAAGACGATCTGGGTCGCCCCCACGGCCAGCGGGCCGTAGGCGATGTAGGTGTGGCCGGTGATCCAGCCGATGTCGGCGGTGCACCAGTAGACATCGTCGGGCTTGATGTCGAAGGTCCACTTCATGGTCAGCACGGCCCACAGCAGGTAGCCCGCCGACGAATGCTGCACGCCCTTGGGCTTGCCGGTGGAACCTGATGTGTAGAGGATGAACAGCGGATGCTCGGCATCCACCCATTCCGGCTCGCAGGTGTCGGGCTGGTTCGCGACCACGTCGGAGAGCCACAGGTCACGGCCTTCGACCCAGTTGATCTCGGCACCGGCGCGCTTGTAGACCACCACGTGCTTCAGGGTATCGCAGCCGCCCATGGCCAGGGCTTCGTCGACGATGGATTTCAAGGGCAGCTGCTTGCCGCCGCGCACCTGGTAGTCAGCGGTCAGCACGGCCACGGCACCGGCATCGATCACGCGTTCGTGCAGGGACTTGGCGGAGAAGCCGCCGAAGACCACCGAGTGCGTCGCGCCGATACGGGCACAGGCCTGCATGGCCGCCACACCTTCCACCGACATGGGCATGTAGATGACCACGCGGTCGCCCTTCTTGATGCCCAGCGATTTGAGGCCATTGGCGAACTGGCAGACCTTCTGGTGCAGTTCGCGATAGGACACGCGGGTCACCTTGCCGTCGTCGGCTTCGAAGATGACGGCGGTCTTGTCGGCATTGCCGTTTTCCAGGTTGACGTCCAGGCAGTTGTACGAGACGTTCACCTGGCCATCGGCGAACCACTTGTAGAACGGGGCGTTGGATTCATCCAGGGTCTGGGTGAAGGGCTTGTGCCAGTTGAGGTTGTCCTTGGCCAGCTTGGCCCAGGTGCCTTCGTAGTCTTTCTCGAATGCGGCGTTCAGGGCCTGGTAGGCGTCCATGCCCGAAATGGCGGCGTGACGGGCCAGCTCGGCCGGGGGTGCGAATACGCGGTTCTCTTGCTTGAATGTCTCGATGTCTGCCACGGTAGTCTCCAGTAGGTTTGTTTTTGCTTTCCGCAAAACATAGGCCGTTTCACTTACTCAGTCCTTACACAAGCAGCGCCCCTGTCGGGCGGGAGGCCGCTTGCATCAGGGCTGGGACAGCGATGGCTGCCCCCTTGCGCCAACCCGGGCAGGACCGCACCCGGCTGGCTCCATGGACGCAGACCTTCATATCGCTGCGATGTTCTCTGATGTTCAAGACAACATATTGGCATTCTGGCACAGGTCGATGTTTCCCGCAGGCACTGCGCACGCGGGATGCAGGGCAGGCCCCGGAAATGGGCCAAGGGCGTGTAGAATACGGCCCCAAATCCGGAGCCGGACAGTGAACGCAAACGCAGCAGCAGCGGCGCACCGGATATCGTCATCCTCAGCCAGAATCACGCGTAGCACGGACACCCATGAAAAACTCGTCGCCCCAGCCTCCCCGCAAGATCGGCATCCTGCCCAACCTGATTTTCATGAGCCGCTGGCTGCAGCTGCCGCTCTACCTGGGCCTGATCCTGGCGCAGTGCGTCTACGTGTATCACTTCTGGGTCGAGCTGGTGGATCTGATCGGCGCGGCCATGGGCAGCGCCAGTTCGCTGGACCACATCCTGGATGCGGTCGCCATTCCCGGCGCCACCCGCCCCGAGAAGCTCAATGAACAAACCATCATGCTGGTGGTATTGGCCTTGATCGACGTGGTGATGATTTCCAACCTGCTGATCATGGTGATTGTGGGCGGATATGAAACCTTCGTCTCGCGCATGAACCTGGAAGGCCATCCGGACCAGCCCGAGTGGCTCTCGCATGTGAACGCTTCTGTCCTGAAGGTCAAGCTGGCCACGGCCATCATCGGGATCTCGTCGATCCACCTGCTCAAAACCTTCATCAATGCCAATCTGTATGACGCCAAGACGCTCATCGCCCAGACCGGCATCCATATCGCCTTCCTCTTGTCGGCCATGGCCATCGCGTATTGCGACCGGCTGATGGTGCATCCTTCCGAACCCTCCGACAAGCCGCACTGACTTTGCCTCATCCAAACCGAGAGAACCAGCCATGACCATCATCAAGCAAGACGATCTCATCGAATCCGTCGCCGCCGCGCTGCAGTACATCAGCTACTACCATCCGGCCGATTACATCCAGCATCTGGCGCGCGCCTACGAGACCGAGCAGAGCCCGGCCGCCAAGGATGCGATCGCCCAGATCCTGACCAACTCGCGCATGTGCGCCGAGGGCAAGCGCCCGATCTGCCAGGACACCGGCATCGTCAACGTGTTCCTGAAGATCGGCATGGGCGTGCGCTTCGAGGGCTTCTCGGGCTCGATTGCCGACGCCGTCAACGAAGGCGTGCGCCGTGGCTACTCGCACCCGGACAACGTGCTGCGCGCCTCCATCGTGGCCGACCCGCAATTCGAGCGCAAGAACACCAAGGACAACACCCCGGCCGTGATCCACATGGAACTGGTGCCCGGCAACACCGTGGACGTGCAGATTGCCGCCAAGGGCGGTGGCTCCGAGAACAAGACCAAGTTCGTCATGCTCAACCCCTCCGACAACCTGGTGGACTGGGTCCTCAAGACGGTCCCGACCATGGGCGCCGGCTGGTGCCCGCCGGGCATGCTGGGCATCGGTATCGGCGGCACGGCCGAGAAGGCCATGCTGATGGCCAAGGAAGTGCTGATGGAAGACATCGACATGTACGAGCTCCTGAAGCGCGGCCCGCAGAACAAGACCGAAGAGCTGCGGATCGAGCTCTATGAGAAGGTCAATGCACTGGGCATCGGCGCACAGGGCCTGGGCGGCCTGACCACCGTGCTGGATGTGAAGATCATGATGCACCCGACCCACGCGGCTTCCAAGCCGGTGGCCATGATCCCCAACTGTGCCGCGACCCGTCACGGCCACTTCGTGCTGGATGGTTCGGGCCCGGCCTACATGGAACCGCCGTCGCTGTCGGATTGGCCGGAAGTGCACTGGGTGGCCGACACCGAGAAGTCCAAGCGCGTCAACCTGGACACCCTGACCAAGGAAGAAGTCGCCTCCTGGAAGCCGGGCCAGACCCTGCTCTTGAACGGCAAGATGCTGACCGGCCGCGATGCCGCCCACAAGCGCATCCAGGACATGCTGGCCAAGGGCGAGAAGCTGCCGGTGGACTTTACCAATCGCGTGATCTACTACGTCGGCCCGGTCGATCCGGTGCGCGACGAAGTGGTGGGTCCGGCTGGCCCGACCACCGCCACCCGCATGGACAAGTTCACCGACATGATGCTGGAGCAGACCGGCCTGATCTCCATGATCGGCAAGTCCGAGCGCGGCCCGGCCGCCATCGAGGCGATCAAGAAGCACAAGTCGGCCTACCTGATGGCCGTGGGTGGTTCGGCCTACCTGGTGTCCAAGGCGATCAAGTCGGCCAAGGTGCTGGGCTTTGCCGACCTGGGCATGGAAGCGATCTACGAGTTCGACGTCAAGGACATGCCGGTGACGGTGGCCGTGGACGCCAACGGCATCTCGGTGCACAACACCGGGCCGGCCGAATGGAAGGAAAAGATCGCCCAGAGCGTGTCCCTGTCCAAGATCCCCGTCACCACGGCCTGATTCGATACCAGGCCGAGCCCGTTGCAGGAGCGCGCGCAGCACCATGAATGAAGCCGTCAAGCAGGTCAGTGCGCCTTCTGCCGCCGGGTCCGACAGCAGTAGCCCGATGTCGGCCGCAGCCAACGCTGCGGTCGGCATTTTCGATTCCGGTATCGGCGGCTTGTCGGTGCTGCGGCACATTCATTCCGCCCTGCCCCGTGAACAGCTGATCTACTTCGCCGACTCCGGCTATGCACCCTATGGTGACAAGACCGAGGCGCAGATCGTGGAGCGCTCGCTGACCATCGCATCCTTCTTGCTGGAGCAGGGAATCAAGGCCCTGGTGGTGGCCTGCAACACGGCCACGGCGGCGGCCATCCAGGCGATACGCGCGCGCTGGCCGCAACTGCTCGTGGTGGGCATCGAACCCGGCCTCAAGCCTGCCGCGCAGCAAACCCGCAGCGGCACCGTCGGCGTGCTGGCCACCCGCAGCACGCTGGCCAGCCAGCGCTTTGCCTTGCTGCAGCAGCAGATGGAAGCCCGGTATCAGGTGCGCTACCTGCCCCAGGCTTGCGTGGGGCTGGTGGACCTGATCGAGAAAGGCGAACTGTATTCGCCGGCCACGGTGCAATTGCTGGAGCGCTACCTGGGTCCGCTGCTGGAACAAGGGGCCGATACGCTGGTACTGGGCTGCACCCACTACCCCTTCGTGCGACCAGCCATCGAAAGCGTCTGCCAGCGCCTGGCGGGCGGCGTTCCCGACATCATCGATACCGGCCAGGCCGTGACCCGGCAGTTGCAACGCCTGCTGGCCACCGAAGGCCTGGAAGCGCAAGCAGCGACCGGATCGCTGGCGGGCTTTACCACGGCCAGCCGCTCGACGCTGGAACAGGCTTTCCGGGGACTGCTCAAGCTTGATCCGCCGGTGCAGGCCTTGCAGCCGCAAACGGGCGGCTGACGCGGATAGGTAGGGCTGCGGAAAGAAATTTCAGGGCAATTGCCAATTTGCATTGAAATATGTTGCCATTCCCTGCAAGTGTTTGTATAATCTTTTGCTTACTTGATGACGGACGCAAGTCTGTCTGACAGTCGACGGTGGCTGTAGCTCAGTTGGTAGAGTCCAGGATTGTGATTCCTGTCGTCGTGGGTTCGAGTCCCATCAGCCACCCCAAAGATTCATGCAAAAAGCCCGGTCCTGGTGACCGGGCTTTTTGTTTTGGCGCGCTGTATGTGCGTCTGGCTGCTCTCTGCCAAGCCGGCACCCCTGCGGTGCCGGGAGGCCGCAGACCTCAGTTGATCATCCCCGTCGAATACGCATACTTGATCAGCTCCGCATCCGTACTCAGGCCCAGCTTGCGCATGGCATTGTTCTTGTGGGTACTGATGGTGCTGGGCGTACGCGACAGGCGCACGCAGATTTCACCCAGAGACTGGCCTTCCACGAACAGGCGCACCACTTCCAGTTCGCTCTGGGTCAATTCGCGCACCAGGCCGAAACCTTCACCCTGCGCCCAGCTCATCTCCAGCTCGCCACGCAGCGAGACCGGAAAATACAACTGCTTGCTGCTCTGCGTGGCCAGGCAGGCATTGATCAGCTCGTCGGTCTTCTCGCGCTTGTTGATGACGGCAAATACGCCCATGCGATACAGGCGGCGGATCACCGCACCATTGTTCATCGCGGTGTAGACAATCACCTTGGTCGACGGATGCTCGGTCTTCAAGCGCTTGACCAGCGCAAAACCATCCGACTCGTCGCTGTCATCGGCCGGCATGGCGAAGTCGGTAATGACGATTTCGCACGGCGAAAGCTTCAGCGCACTGATCAGCGCCTCGCCATTCTCAACCTCCAGGTCGATGCGGATTTCCGGCAAACGCGCCAGCTCACCCCGAAGCGCTCCCAGCACGATGGGATGATCATCGGCAATGGCAACGTGCAGGACTTTCTTCAAATTCATGCTACCCCCCAAATGGTTCAATTGACTGACAGGTGGCGACGCCGCGACATCATTGCCCTCGCTCATCCTCCCCTGGCTCGCCTCGACTTGCGGCCCTCGATTTGTCTGCATCGATGTCGACTCCCCCGCCCAGGGCGATGCCGCAACGGCATCGCGAAAAATTCCACTCCTAGGAGATAGAGAAAATCTGGAGAAAATAGAAAGGAAACTGCGTTATTCCCACAAAAAATCGAATAAATTCGACGTGTCAATAGAAACTATTCTATCTACGGCTTATAGCGGAGATATCTAAAAGATATTTGTTGAAAGGCTCGACATCGTTTGAAGTCCACCTGCGTTTTCACGCACCCTCTTCTTCGATGTCTCACCTGTCTCACTCGCTTCAGTTGCTTCACCTGTCACAGCACAATCTCACCAATAATCCTCGGTCACGAACTGTCCGCCCCCGGTGCGCCGCAAGGGCGTCATGCCGCGCTCGCGCAGCAGCTCACGCACCTCGGTGACCATGTCCGGATTGCCGCAGGCCATCACGCGGCTGTGCTCGGGTGCCAGGGTCAGTCCGCTGGCCTGTTCCAGCCGGCCTTCCTTGAGCAGGGTAGTGATGCGTCCGGCCAGCCAGCCCGGCTCGTCCGGCAGAGCGGCATCACGCGTCACGCAACGCAGCAGCTGCAGGCGCGCCGGCCACCCTTGCGCACGGGCCTGTTGCTGCAGACGGGAGAAGGTCTCGGCGTAGGCCAGTTCCTCGCGCTGGCGCACCCCGTGCACCACCACCAGATCGCTGAACCGCTGCCACACCTCCGGCTGCTGCAGGATAGCGACATAAGGCCCCAGCCCGGTACCCGTGGCCAGCATCCACACCTGCCGGCCATCAACGAAACGGTCAGCCGTCATGAAGCCATAACTGAGCTTCTCGACCCAGACCGCATCGCCCGGCTGAAGCTGGTTCAGGCGCGATGTGAATTTTCCTTCAGGGACGATGATGGCGTAGTACTCCAGATAGTCGTCCCCTTCCGCCGAGGTGATGGAATAGGCACGCGAGACCACCTCGCCGTCGATCTCCAGTCCCAGGCGCGCGAACTGGCCTGCCGTGAAACGATAGCCGACCGGGCGCGTGGTGCGGAAGCTCAACAGCTTGTCAGTCCAGCGATGTACCCATATCAGGCGCTCACAGGTCGCTTTTTCCGAATACGCATCAATACTCACACTCACACTGCTGCTCACTGCATTCTCCTTCGATGTGCTGCCAGATTGCCCGCGCGGCAACCACTGCCGGGGCATTACAATAGCGGGATGAACAGGAGCGAGGGCCATTCAGCCCTTGCTCCGGCACGACCGCAAGCGGCGGGGCAACGAACCAGTGTCACGAGAGACACCCGGGACGCCCCGGACATGAAGCTTTCGCCGCCTGCACCGGCCAGGAACTATCCGCGCCGCGCGCGGGTCAGGCCTGAGTGGCGTGCGCCGCCAGCCCTCATCCTACCCGACTTGCCCCACGGCGCGTCAGGCTGGCCGCCTCAACCGACAACCGATGATGCAGTGAATCAATGACTTGGACCCGCAGCCTGGCCATCGCCTTTTTATTTTGCGCCGCCGACACCGCCCACGCCGCCTACAAGGTACAGATCGACGCACCCAAGCCGGTGCAGTCGCTGCTGAAGGATTTCCTCGATATTTCGCGCTACCAGGACCGCGACGACATCAGTGATGAACAGCTCAAGTTCATGATGGATACCGCCGGCGACCAGGTGCGCGAACTGACTTCCACCGAGGGTTATTTCACCCCGGTCACCAAGGTCAGCGCGCAGACCGAGGCCGGTGCCGAAGGCAAGCAGGCCGTACGCCGCATCACCATCAGCGTCGACCCCGGTCCACGCACCGAGATCAGTTCGGCCGAGGTCAGCGTCACCGGCGCAGCCGCCCGCGACGATCAGGCGACCGTGGCCCGCCTGCGCGAGGATTGGTCGCTGCCCGTCGGGCAGCCCTTCCGCCAGGAAGACTGGAACCGTGCCAAGAACGCCGGCCTGGAAAAGCTGCAGCAAAAGAAATACGCCGCCGCCCGCATCGCCAGCTCCGAGGCGCGCGTCGATCCGGACGAACACCAGGCCGACCTGGCCGTGCGCTATGATAGCGGCCCGGCGTTCACGCTGGGCCCCTTGCAGATCACCGGCACGCGGCGCTATCCGGAAAGCATCATCCGCAACGTCAATCCGCTCACCGTGGGCGAGCCCTATGACGTCAATCGTCTGCTGGCCCTGCAGCGGCAGATCCAGAACACGCCGTATTTTTCCAATGCCATCGTGGCCATCGATGACGATCCCGAGCACCCCGAGCAAACGCCGGTGAAGGTGCAGGTCACCGAATTCCCGACCCAGCGCGTGCGTGCCGGTGTCGGCTACAGCACCGATACCGGTGCCCAGGTCGAAGGCCGCTATTCGCACTACAACGTGTTCAACAAGGCCTACGTTTTCGACAGCCAGCTGCGTCTGGAGCAGAAGCGCCAGTACGGCGTGCTGTCGCTGGCCATGCCGCCGGATGACAAGGCCTTCGTCAACAGCATCAACACTTCTTACGACCGTACCAAGCTCGAAGGCATCGACCTGCGCAGCCAGCAGGTCGGTTTCAAGCGGGCCCGCAACAGCGAGAATTACGACACCACCTATTCGCTCACCTACTACCGCGACGAGCTGAGCCAGGAAGATGGCAGCACCCTGCCCGCCAACACCATCGTCACGCCCGGCAAGCACCGTGCGCTGGTGCCGGGCTTCGCGTGGTCGCGCCGCAATGTGGATGATCCGATCTTCCCGCGTAAAGGCAATCTGCTGACGCTGGAAGCCGGCTTCGCGCTCAAGGGCTTGCTGACCGACCAAAGCTTCTCGCGGCTGTATGGGCGTTTCAAGCAGTTCCTCCCGGTCGGCAAGCGCGACATCGTGGTGCTGCGCGCCGAGCTGGGCGGGGTCTTCACCGCAGGCAGTGCCGGCGCGGTACCGCCCTCGCTGCTGTTCCGTACCGGCGGCAATGACTCGGTGCGCGGCTACAGTTACCAGAGCATCGGCAACGAGCAGAATGGCACCGTCTATCCGACCAAGTACCTGGCCGTGGGCAGCTCGGAATACCAGCGCTGGTTCAGCGAGAACTGGGGCGCGGCGGTGTTCTACGACGTCGGTGCCGCGGCCGACAACTGGAACAACAAGACCTTCTATCACGGGGTCGGCACCGGTGCGCGCTGGCGCAGCCCGGTCGGCACACTCAATCTGGACCTGGCCTATGGCATCCAGAAGCGCCAGATCCGGCCGCACATTTCGCTGGGCATCGCCTTCTAGCGCCCGGGCAGCATCCGCGCAGTCTCCCGATGAACTGAATTCGAATCACCCACCAGCATGAGCGAACCGCAACACGATCCGCAGCAAGCCCCCTCCGCACCGCCGCCGCGCCGTCGCGCCAGCCGCGGCCGCCGTATCGCCGCCTGGAGCGGTGGCACCGTGGCCCTGCTGGTGCTGGCCGCCGCCGGTGCCGCCCTGTATGCCACCCATACCGAGAGCGGCGCTCGCCTGCTCTGGAATACCGCCGTCAAGACGCTCGACGGCAAACTCTCCGGCCAATTGCTGGGCGGTACCGTGGCCGACGGTCTGCGTCTGCGCGATCTGCATTACCAGGATGAGAAGCGCATCCTCGACATCGACAGCGTGGATGCGCGCTGGCATCTGGCGCTGCTGCAACGCAGATTCAGTATCGATTACCTGCGCGTGGGCAAGGTGCGCCTGAACCAGCAACCCTCGCCGTCAGAACCGAGCAGCATGCCGGGCTCGCTGGAGATCCCGCTGGCACTGGACATCCGCGAGATCAGTCTGGCCAGTCTCAGCCTGACCCAGGGCACCTCCACCACCGAACTCTCCAAACTGAAATTGCACGGCAACTCCGACGGCGTGCAGCACACGCTGGTGCTGGACAGCCTCACCACGCCGTTCGGTGACGCCACCGCCCTGCTGCACCTGAACGGCAAGCAGCCCTTCGCCATCGGCGGCGGGCTGGAACTGGCCGGTGCCTACCAATATGGCGAAAGCAAGGAGCAATACCAGCTGGCGGTGCAACTGTCTGGCTCGCTGCAGGAACTGGGCATCGCGCTCACCGCCGGCGGCGACAAGCTCAAGGGCCATGCCGACATCGTCGCCACGCCCTTTGCCAGCGTGCCGCTCAAACGCGCCAAGGTGGACCTGCAACACCTCAATCCGCAAGCCTTCAACGCCGCCGCACCAGCCGCCGACCTGAACCTGCGCGCCGACCTCGCGCCGCCCGCCGGGCTGGCCGCCGACGCACCGCTGCAAGTCGCCGGCCGCGTCGAGATCGACAACGCCCGTCCCGGCAGTCTGGACCAGCAACGCCTGCCGCTGCTCTCGGCCAGCGCCGACCTGAAACTGGACCTGCAGCAACAAACCCTGTCACGGCTGGAGATCCGTCTGCCGCAGCAAGGGCGCATCGAAGGCAGCGGCCAGTTCCGGCCCGGCAGCAGCGAGCCCGGCAAGCCGGAACCGCTGTCCGGACAGTTCAAACTGCGCGTGAGCGATCTGGACCTGAACCAGCTGCATCGCCAGGTGCGCCCGACCCGGCTGTCCGGTCCGGTCGACCTCACGCTCGCTCCCGACGCGCAGCAAGTCCTCCTGACCCTGCAGGACAGCACGCTGAAGCTGCATGTGGACAGCGTGATCGGCCAAGATCGCGTGCAACTGCGCGAAGCCTCGCTGACGGCCGGCAAGTCGCGCCTGGAAACCTCCGGCACGCTGCAGACCGCCTCTGCCATGGAGTACGCCTTCAAGGGCCGCCTGGTGGACTTCGATCCGACCGCCGTGCTGCAGGCAGTGACGCCGCCGCCCGCCAGCACGGGCAAGGGTCGCAAACGTACCGCAGCAGCGGCTTCAAAACCGGTGCCGGCGCGCATCAACATGGATTTCAATGCCGCCGGTGCACTCTCGCCTGAGCTGAAGCTCAAGCTGGGCTTCCGCATCCATGACAGCACCTACGACGCCCTGCCCATGAGCGGCCAGGGCGACATCAACCTGGCCGGCATGCGCCTCTTGCCCAGCCGCGCCAATGTACAGATCGCCGGCAATACGCTGGATCTGGACGGCAGCTTCGGCAGCACCCGCGACAAGCTCAAGCTCAAGGTCGATGCGCCGCAACTGGCGCGCCTGGGTTATGGCCTGGGCGGGCTGTTGCGGGTGGACGGCATCCTCAGCGGTACGCGCGAACGCCCCAACCTGCTGGCCAGTTTCCAGGCCGAGCAACTGGCCTTCGGCCCGCACAAGCTGCATCACCTGTCCGGCCAGAGCGAGTTGCACAGCAACCTCGCTGCCGGCGTGGCTTCGCCCGACAACCGCCTGGCCCTGAGCCTGGAAGGCGATGGCTACAGCGGCCCGCAAGCCGAACTGGCACGTCTGTCGCTCAAGCTGGATGGCACCTATGCCAGCCACACGCTGGCCCTGCAAGCCAAGGGCAAGCTGGCTGATCAGGTGCTGAACCTGAACCTGGCCGCGCACGGGAAATTCACTGAAAAGACCCTTGGCAACTATGGCTGGGCCGGCAGTCTCGACCAGTTCAGCAACCAGGGCTTGCCGCGCATCGCCATGACCAGCCCGCTCACGCTGGACGCCTCGGCCGAGGGCATCGAGGCCGGCAGCACCCGCATCGAGATCGACCGTACCGCGCTGGATCTCAAGCGCCTGTCCTACCGCCAAGGCCGTCTGACTTCCGCCGGACAGGTACGCGCGCTGGATGTGGGCCGGGTGCTGGAACTGGTACAGCAGTTCACCGGCACGCCGCCACCGGTCAAGACCGACCTGGTGCTGGACAGCGACTGGGACTTCAGCCTGGCCGAGACCGCCAGCGGCTATCTGCAGATCGCGCGCAAGTCAGGCGACGTGCGCGTGACCACCAGCGTCGGCGAAGCTGCCATGGGCCTGTCCGAACTGCAGCTGCGCAGCCAGTTCCAGGGCGAGCGCATGAACGTCACCGGCCGCGTCAACGCCGCCCGCATCGGCACGCTGGACCTCGGCGGAGATATCGGCCTGCGCCGGGTGGACACGCTGCTGGCGCTGGCCCCGGAGTCTCCGCTGAACCTGAAGGCCAGTCTCGATGTACCGGAACTCAAGCGCGTGGGCGACCTGATCGGTCCGCAAGTGAGCCTCAACGGCAAGCTGGCCGCCAGCCTCAATGCCGGCGGCACGCTGGCGCAGCCGCGCCTGTCCGGGGCCATCAATGGCGACAACCTGGCCGTGACCGAATTCGACCAGGGCATCCAGCTCAAGGATGGCATCGTGCGCATCGTCATGGACAGCAACGTGATCGAACTGCGCCAGATCGAATTCCACGGTGGACGCGGCACCCTGCGCGCCGGCGGCAAGATCCAGCTGGGGGCCGACAATCCCGACCTCAATGCCACCCTCACCGCCGACCATCTGGAACTGTTCGCCAGCCCTGACCGCCAGCTGATGCTCTCCGGCGAAGGCAAGATCAGCAACGTCAACGAACAGTTGCGGGTGGATGGCAAGTTCACCGTGGACCGTGCCCTGTTCGACCTGCCCAAGAGCAGCGCCCCCAAGCTGGGCGATGACGTGGTCATCGTCAGCCGCAGCGGCAAGAACCGCGTCGGCGCGGCGGCCTCCTCGCAACAGAAACTGGAAGCGGCCACCGAAAAACCGGCCAGCAAGTTCGCCCCGGTCATCAACCTGGCGGTCGACCTGGGCAACGACTTCCGCTTCCGCGGCAGCGGCGCAGACCTGCGCTTGCGGGGCGATATGAATGTTCGCAGCGAACCGCTCTCGCCGCTGCGCGCCACCGGCACCATCAACGTGGCCGAGGGCAGTTATGAAGCTTTTGGCACAAAACTCAATATCGAGCGTGGCATCATCAACTTCCAGGGGCCGATCGCCAATCCCAACATCAACATCCTGGCCATGCGCCGTAACCAGGACGTCGAAGCCGGGGTCTCGGTGACCGGCAATGCCAACCAGCCGCGCGTGCAGCTGGTGTCCGAACCCAACGTGCCGGATGACGAAAAACTGTCCTGGATGATGTTCGGCCACGGCACCGACAGCTCCAGCATCGGCCAGCGTACCGCCAGCAGCCAGGCGCTGGCGCTGGTGGGCAACATGGGCGGCAAGCGCATCGCCAAGGATATCGGGCTGGACCAGTTCAGCATCGGCTCCAGCGAATCGGGACTGACGGACGACCAAGTGGTCAACCTGGGCAAGGCCATCACCGAGAAGATCACGCTGGGCTACGAGCAGAGCCTGCAGGGGGCCGCCAGCGTGGCCAAGGCCACCTGGCAGATCTCGCGGCGCTGGTCGGTAGTGGCGCGCGCCGGGACCATCAATGGCCTGAACATCCTCTTCAGCCGCCGTTACGACTGAGGCGGGCACACCACGGCAGCGGGCATCAGGGGCCCCGCTGCCGCACGTGCAGCACGGGGAGGCTTGCCCTTGCGGAGGGGGAATCTGTTAATCTCCGTACAAGTTCAGGACATCCCTGATAGACGTGCCCAACAGCTTCAACAACAATGCAATCGGGCAAGAAAGGTGCCGGGGGGGGGGAAACGCCGTTTCCGGGGGAAAGCGACAACATGCCAGAACAAAGAATTCAGCGCGCATCCAAGACGGCCAAGCTGTTCGTGGTCGTGGTCTGTCTCATCATCGTGGTACTGGAGGCCTGGTCGGCCTGGCGAGCCTATGAAGTGGCCACCGACGAGGCCATCCGCAATGCCTCCAACATGGCGCTGGCCCTGACCCAGCATGCCGACCAGTCCTTCAAGGAAATCGACGTGGTGCTGCTGCTGGGCATCCAGGAGCACATGGAATATGACGGCCCCGGCGTGGCCGGCCGTCGCCGCACCCACGAATTCATGGTGGCCTCGGTGGCCGCCGTGCCGCAACTGGCCGGGCTGATGGTGTATGACGAAACGGGTCTGGCCATCGGCACCTCGCAAGCCACCCTGGAGCACCGCTACATCCAGGATGATTATTTCCTGCATCACCAGCGCCTGCGCACCGACCAGGCCTACATTGGCAAGCCCATGCGCAGCCGTACCAACGGCCAGTGGATCGTGACCATGAGCCGCCGCATCAACCATGCAGACGGCAGCTTTGCCGGGGTGGTGGTGGCCGATGTCGATCTTTCCCACTTCCAGCGCTATTACGAACAGTTCGCCATCGGCCGCGATGGCGCCATCCTGTTCGGACTCAAGGAAGGTACCGTGATCTACCGCCAGCCGCTGCTGAGCTATTCGATCGGGCTGGACATCTCCAAGTCCACGCTGGTCACCAATTACCTGAGCAAGGCCGAACAAGGCAGCTTCGAGTTGCGCTCGCCGCGCGACGACATCGTGCGCCTGACCAGCTTCCAGCATTGCAGCCTGTATCCCTTGTTCGTGGCGGTGGCGCTGGCCAAGGACGACGTGCTGGAAGACTGGACGCGGCGTGTGTGGATCCGCGGCATCGCCGTGATGCTGTTGCTCATCATCATCGCCTATGGCGGCAACCGTCTGGTGGCACAAGTGGCCGGACGCGAGAATGCGGAACTGGAAGCCATCACCGCGCGGACCGAACTGGAACGCCTGTATCGCACCCTGGAAGCGCAGTCGCAGAAGGATGGCCTGACCGACGTCTTCAACCGCCGCTATTTCGATGCCGCCCTGACGGCTGAACTGGCGCGCCTGAACCGCTCCGGCGAATCGCTCTCGCTGATCATGGTGGATGTGGACCATTTCAAGCGCTACAACGATACCTACGGCCACGCTGCGGGCGACATCTGTCTCAAGCAGGTGGCCGCCGCCCTCAACAGCGTGGCGCGCCGCCAGGGCGACATCGTGGCGCGCTACGGCGGCGAGGAATTCGCGCTGATCCTGCCCAATTGCAATGCCGCCAGTGCCAGCGCCATTTCCAGCCGCCTGGTGCAGGCCGTACGCGCCCTGAACATCCCGCACGAAGGCAGCTCGGTCGGCCATGTCACCATCAGCGTGGGCGCCGCCAGCCTGGCCAGCGGCAAGGGTGCGCAGGTCGATGCACGCGAACTGATCGACACCGCCGATGCCGCTCTCTATCGCGCCAAGGAGCAAGGCCGCGACCGCGCCATCCAGCATGACTATCCCCGCCTGTCCGTGATCTCCGACTATCCTGGCCTGAGGTGAACGATGCGCTGCCTGATCCGCTACCAGTTGCGTGATGAAGCCAGTCCGGCCCATCACGAATTCATCACCGAAGCATCCGATGCCGAACAGGTGATCCGGCACCTGACCGAATTCCTGCATCCGGAGGTGGTGTTTGAATTTCTGCCCATGCAGCCCGGCGGCAAGGACAGCATCACCCAGCTGCGTGCGCGCATGGCGCATGCGCGCGATTATCTGGAACAGTATTGCGGCTTGCAGAGCCTGTCCTACATGCTTCTGCCCGAGGGCGCGACCTCGGCCCAGGGCAAGTGGAACAGCGTGCTGTTGAGCGGCCAGATGGCCTCCGGATCACTGCACCCGGAAGGCCGCGACGAAGACAGCGCCTGAGCGGCCGGCGGTCAGCGCCCCGCTGTATTACGCCAGGCTCAGGCTGTATTGCGCCACTCAGGCAGGCTGCGCCGCCGGCCCCAGGTGCAAGCGGCGATCCGCCACACAACGCACGATATCGGCATCGTGCGTCACCAGCAGCACGGCACTGCCCGCCTGCCTGGCTTCTTCCACCAGCAAGGCAATGACTTCCTGTTGGGTCAGCGGATCCAGGCGCGAGGTCGGTTCATCCGCAAAGATCAGTGCCGGCTGCATCAACAGCACGCGCGCCAGCGCGATGCGCTGCAGCTCGCCGCCCGACACCTGGCGCGGCAGACGCTCCAGCAGTGCGGGCGAGACACGCATGCGTGCCAGCAGCGCTTCCAGGCGCTGCCAGTCGAGGCCGTGCAGGCGCACCAGATCGCGCAGTGACTGACGCAGCGTGACGGCGGGCGCGAACGCTGCCGCCGGATCCTGATAGATCTTCTGGAAGGCGGTAAGCGCCAGGCCGGGAGCGCGCGTGACCTGCCCGGCATCCGGCGACAACAGGCCCAGCACGATGTTGCCGAAGGTGGTTTTGCCGGCCCCGCTGGGTCCGCTGATGGCGACGATTTCGCCGGCATGGATACGGGCACTGACATCGCTGAACAGCGCCTGCTGGCCGAAAGTCTTGGCCACCTTGCTGACCTCGACGATCACCGGTGATGAAGGGCCGGCGCTCGCCCCAGTTGCTACCGGTGGCGTCCAGCAGGCCGGATCCGCCGCCAGCAGGCGGCGCGTATAGGCATGCTGTGGCCGGGCCAGCAGCGCGTCAGCCGGACCGCGTTCCACCAGGCGTCCGTTGAGCATCACCGCCAGTTCACCGCCCAGCGCTCGCGCCAGCCATACATCATGGGTGATGCACAGCAGGCTCATGCCCTGCTGCTGCGCCGCCTGCAGCAAGGCCAGCACCTCGCCGCGCCGGTCCGCATCCAGCCCCTTGGTCGGCTCATCGATGATCAGCAGCGGTGCGCCCGCCGCGTGCGTGGCCAGGAAGGCTACACGCTGGGCCATGCCGCCCGAGATCATGAAGGGATACTTGTCGGCCGCGTCCTGCAGCCCCAGGCTGGCCAGTGCCTGCCCGGCCAGGGTGCGCGCTTCTTTGCGTGCAGCGCGCAGGCTGTCGTCCTGGCTATCGGCGGCGGGATGGCTGACCAGTTCATAGGTTTCGGCCACCTGGCGCGCGACCGTCATGGTCGGGTCCAGCGCCAGCCAGGGTTCCTGCGGCAAGAGCGCAATGCGCCGACCCCAGCCGCGCTGGCGCACGGCGCTATCGGCCGCATCACTACGCTGGCCATCGATCTCGATCTGCCCGCTGCAGCGCAGGCTGCCCGGCAGATTGCCCATGATGGCCTGGGCCAGCAGCGACTTGCCCGAACCGCTCTCGCCCAGCAGGGTCATCACCCCGCCGCGCGCAATGGAAAAATCGATGCCCTGCACCAGCGCGCTCTGGCCGTGCCAGACGGACAGGTCCTGCACCCGCAAAGCCGCATCCGGGGAAAGTGTGTTCATGCCTGTCCCTTCTGTGGTGACAACAACAGCAAACCCAGCAAGGTGAGGAACAGTACCCCTACCGGCGCACCCAGCAGCCACGGCGCCTCGCGGTAATACGGCAGCAGTTCGATCATCATCACGCCCAGTTCCGGCGTGGGCGGCTGCAAGCCGACGCCAACGAAACCAAGTGCCGACATCGCCAGCACCGCCCCCGCCAGCCCGAAGCGCATCAGCGTGAACAGGCGCGGCAGGAGTGCCGGCAGCAGGTGGCGCCGCACGATATAGCCGGGACCAAATCCCAGCAAGCGCGAGGCTTCCACCTGCGGACTCGCCAGCAGGATGCGGCTGGCCGCACGCACTACGCGGAAATATTCCACCCACAAGGCCAGCGAAATGCCGACATACAGCGGCCAGAATCCACCCGGCGCAAACGCCGCCAGCAACAGCACCAGCAGCAGGCCCGGCAAGGCCAGCACGGCGTCCGCGAAGGCCGCCAGCACGCGCTCGATCCAGCCGCCGCACCAGGCCGCCAGCAAACCGATGAGCACACCGGGAATGGCTGCCGACAGCACGCTCACCACCGCCAGCGACAGCGACAGCCGGGTGCCGTGCACCAGTCGCGCCAGCATGTCGCGGCCGAGCTGGTCATAGCCCAGCGGATGGGCCAGGCTGGGTGCTTCCAGAAAGCGCGCCAGTTGCTGGCGCGCCGGATCGGCATCGATCAGCAAGGGCCCGAGCCACGCGAACAGCACGATCAGCACCAGCAGCAGTACGCCTGCGATCTGCGCGGTGCTCCAGCGCCGCGCCTCGGGTTCAAGCAAATAGTCGGAAGACAGGCTCATGGTCGGCGACGCGGATCGATGAAGGCGCAGGCGGCATCCACCAGCGCGTTGAAAAGAACGAAGAGCAGGCCCAGCACCAGCGCCGTGCCCTGGATCATCGGCACATCGCGTCCGAAAATGGCATGCACCAGCGCGTGGCCGATGCCCGGCCAGGCGAAGATGGTTTCCACCAGCACCACACCTTCGACCAGCATCACCAGCTGCACGCCCAGATAGGCCGTGACCGGCGCAGCGACATTGCGCACGCCATGGCGCAACAATGCCTGCGCGGGAGTGAGGCCCTTGGTCAGCGCGAAGGCGAAATACTCGGAGCCCCGCACCTGCACCATGGCATCGCGCGCCACCCGGCAGGACACCGCCGCCAGCCCCAGGGCCAGCGTCAGTGCCGGCAGCAGGATGCCGCCGTGGTCGGTGTGCCCGGCCGCCGGCAAGGCGCCCAATTGCACCGAGAACAGCAGCACCAGCACCAGTCCCAGCAGGAAGGACGGCAAGGCCCGCAACAACACCGACACCGCCAGCGTGGCGCGGTCCAGCCAGCCACCGGGATGCAGTCCCGCCAGCACACCCAGGGTCGGACCGATCAGCAGCGACAGCACCATCGCCAGGAAAGACAGACGCAGCGTCGGGCCCAGCTGATGCGTGATTTCCACCAGCACCGGCAGTGCCGTCACTTGCGACACGCCCAGGTCCAGATGCAGCAGGCGGCTCCACCACTCGCTCAAGGCCATGAACCAGGGTTGGTCCAGGCCCAGTTCGGCGCGCACGGCCAGGGCCGCTTCGGTGGTCACCATGTCGTAGCCGTAGCGGCCGGCGGCGATGCGATAGGCCATGTCGCCGGGCAGCAGGCGCGTCATGAAGAAGCACAGCGTGCCGACCAGCAGCGCCACCAGCGCTGCTTGCAGCAGGCGCTGGCCCAGGGCGCTGGCCAGTTGCCGGCGCGTGGCCGGGGGTAAGGTCAGGAGGCGGGTCAGGTCCATTGCAGGGAAGCGATGCGGTAACTGCGTTCAAAGGGATCGATGCTGGCACCGCGCAGGCGGCGGCTGACGGCGCAGGTCTGGCGATACCAGACCACCGGGATCACCGGCAACTGCTCCTGCAGTACCGCCACGATGCGCGCGCGTTCGGCGCGGCCGCTGTCGGCCTCACCGGCCGGAGTGGCAGCCAGTTTGGCCAGCAGGGCCGGCACTTCCTGGTTATGCCAGCCCATGGCACCCCAGTCACCGCCCTGCGGGCCGAAGTCCTGCAGGAGACTGGCTACCGGGTCAGGCAGGTTGCCGTAATTGCGAGCGGCCAGCGCCATCTGCAATTGGCCGCTGCGATGGCCGGCGGGAATGTCGCTGGAATTGCCGATGGTCACGCGCACGGCGATGCCGATCTGGCGCATCTCTTCCTGCAAGGCGGTGGCGATCAGCGGCAACTCGGGACGGTCCACAAAGGTGGTCAACGTCAATTGCAACTTCTGGCCGTCCCTCCAGCGCGTACCGTCGGCACCGAGACGCCAGCCGGCCTCTTCCAGCAGGCGGCGGGCCTGCTTCAGATCGGTGTGCAGGGGCGGCAGGCGAGTGTCATGCCAGCGTGCCAGCGAAGGCGGCAGCAGTTGCGTGGCCCCGAGGTCGGCATCGCGCAGCAAGGCACGTGCGATGCCCTCGCGCTCGATGCACAGGGCAATGGCGCGGCGCACGCGTACATCGGCCAGGAAGGGATGACCGGCATTGAGCTTCAGGAGAGTGGTACGCGGCAGCATGGCCGACAGCAGCACGGCACGCGGACTGTCCTGCAAGGCGCGGATGCTGGGCGGATCGAGCGAGAAGGCCAGGTCGGCCTGTCCGCTCTGGACCAGCAGGGTGCGCGTTTCCGCACGCGAGACGCTGATGTAGCGGGCCCGCTGCACCGCCCTGCCCGGCGCGGCCTCCGCCCGTTCGACATCGAACTGCTGCGGCAGACTGATGGACGTGATGCGGAACGGCCCCGTACCGAGAATGGCCACCACGTTGCCCTGCGCATCGAAACTGGCCGGGGCCAGGATCTGCGTGGAGTAATGCGTGAGCAGGTAAGGCAGCGGACCAAAGGGCTGGCGCAGGGACAGTACCAGTTCACTTTGCTGTACAGCCATCCCGGTGATCCCTGCCAGTTGCAGTACACCTGGCCGGACAGCGGCGCGCTGCAGACAGGCCAGGATACTGGCGGGCGTGACGTCGCTGCCATCGTGGTAGCGCCGCGCGCGTGGCAGGCCAAAGCGCCATTGCAGGCCATCGGCACTGACCTGCCAGCCCGTGGCCAGGCCCGGCCGCAACTGGCCGGCATCATCGACTTCCAGCAGGGTCTGCAGCACCTCCATGCGGGCGAACATGTAGCCGGAGCGCGAAGGGTCGAGCCCGGTCAGTTCCCACGGACCGACCACGGTCAGGACATCGCTGCCGGTTTGCGTGATGGCGTGGGAATGGGCCCCGGCCTCATCGCCATGCGCCCATGCCAGCGGCCACGGACTCGCTGCCAGCAGCGCCAGCAAGGCGCGCCGGCGCGGCGCGGGGGGTGGACAAGCCAAGTGGCGCTCCTTCAGAACTTGACGTTGAGCGCCAGCGTAGCGGTACGCTCATCACCCGGCATGATCCATACGTTGCTGTAGGAGCTGCTGTAATACCGCTTGTTGAAGAGATTGTTCACGTCCAGCGACAGCTTCATCTTGGGCGTGAACTGCCAGTAAGCCAAGGCACGCGCCGTCACGTAGGCGGGCAGCTTGAAACTGCCGGCCTGGTCACCGGTACGGTTGCCCACGTAGTTCAGGCCACCACCGATACCGTAGGGCGAGCCACTTGCGGACGCATCTTCAAACACCGCCAGTACACTTCCCGATACACGCGGCACGTTGATCAGCCGCGAGCCCACCGTCAGGGTGTTGTCCTTGCTGACGTAAGCGTCGGTATAGGCCAGGTTGCCGGTCAGGCGCCAGTGGTGGCCCAGGCGTGCGTTCGCATCCAGCTCCACGCCCTGGCTGCGCACTTCGCCGGCGGCAATCGAGAAGGACGGATTGGCCGGGTCGGTGGTCAGCACGTTCTGCTTGGTGATGTCAAACACGGCCAGCGTCGCGCCGCTGCGCCGGTCTTCACTCTGGAACTTCAGGCCGATTTCGGCGGCGCGCGAAGTCTCGGGGCTGAAGGCATTGCCGCTGACATCGCTGCCGCTGTTGGGACGGAAGGATTTGCTGGCGCTGACGTAAGCTGACCACGCAGGCGTGAACAGATAGGTCAGGCCCAGGCGAGGGGAATAGGCGGTCTTGTCCTGGCGGGTGGTGGTACCGGTGCGCAGGTTGTTGAGCGTAGAGCGGAAGCCGTCGGCACGCAGGCCGGCCAGCAATTTCCAGCGATCGCCGAGACTCACCTGGTCCTGCAGATAGAGCGCGGTGCTGATCTGGCGTTCGCTGGTATCGGTGTTGGGCGCGGGTGTGGGCTGCGGCTGGCCGTAGACCGGGTTGTAGATGTTGAGCGCGTAGGGCGCGGCAGCGGTCGGGTTCACGCGCAGCATGCGCTGGTCCAGCGTGAGCCAGTCCACTTCCGTGCCCACCAGCACTTCATGCTGTATGCCCCCGGTCTGCAGCTTGCCGCCCAGTTCTGCCTGCAGCGACGTGTCGTGCCAGCTGTAATCGCGGTAGCGGCGCTGGCGGCGCAAGGTGGCGTTGTCGGCCTGCAGGGCCGAGGCTTCGGTGGAGTAGCCATCCAGCGTGCCATCCTTGTGGAACACGCCGGTGCGCAGATGCCAGTTGTCGTCCAGGCGATGCTCCAGCGTCAGCAGGTGGTTGGTGTTCTGCATCTTGATGTCGCCATCGCGCGGCTCGCCCAGGAAGCGCGAGACCGGCAGCACGCCCAGATTGCCGTTGACGGCCACGATGCCGCGATCCAGCGGGGCCTTCTGGCGCAGGTATTCGCCTTCATAGTTCAGGATGGTCCGGTCGCTGAGCACCCAGGTAAAGGCCGGTGCCAGGAATTCGCGGTCGCTGCTGACGTTGTCGCGGAAGCTGTTCTTGTGCTCGAAGGCCGCGTTGAGCCGGTATGCCACTTCGCTGTTGAGCGCGCCGGTGGAATCGACTGCGCTGCGGTAGCCGCCCCGGCTGTCCACCGACAGATCCAGCGAATTCGCACTCTTGAACTGCGGCTTCTTGGTGACCACGTTGATGGTGCCGCCCGGCTCGCTGTTGCCATAGAGCGCTGCGGCCGGCCCCTTGAGGAAATCGATGCTCTCGACATTGGCGGTATCGCGCGGGGGCGCGTAGCCGCGATTGGAGGCGAAGCCATTCCAGAGAATGTTCATGCCGCCATTCTCGCTGCCGGAAAATCCACGGATCGAGTAGTTGTCCCACAGCCCGCCGAAGTTGTTCTGCTTGGCCACGCCGCTCACGTAAAGCAGCACGTCATCCAGGCGAGTAGCGGCCAAATCATCCATCAGTTGGCGCGACACCACCTGCACCGACTGCGGCAGTTCCTGCAGCGGGGTCTCGGTGCGAGTGGCGCTGGAGGTGACGCTCTGGCGGTATTGCTGGCGTTCACCGGCGCCGGTGACCACTACCTGCCCCAGGCCCTTGTCGGCGCTGGCGTCGTTATCGGCGCTCCAGGCCAGTTGCTGGCTCTGGCCCATGGCGAGCGCGCCCAGCACGGCGGCCCGCAGTGCGGTCATTTTCATCTTTTCCCTTGTGATGTCGTTGTGCTGCGGCTGGGTACGTGGCTGCCTGACCGCGATGGAGTGACCGTCGTGCGCGGTCAGGGCGGGATTCTAATGCAACTTTGTTGCACTTATCAAGAAGAATGAATCGCATTCAGGACGCGAGTCCGGATTCGGGGGACAAGATGTGGCCACCAAGAGACGCCGAGAGCAGTGTAGCGATGCAAACGAGCCGGCGGGTGCGACATATTGCCGCACCCGCCGGAGGTCTTTACACAGGTTTCAGAAAAAGCGCGCTAGAGCCAGCCCGCCTTGCGCAAACGCCGCCACAGCAGCGTGCAGGCGGTGATGATGCCGCCCAGCACCAGCGGGAAGCTCCATTGCCAGGACAGCCCCGGCATGTGCGCGAAGTTCATGCCGTAGAGGCTGAAGATCATGGTCGGGATGGCCAGGATGGCACCCCAGCCGGCCAGGGTCTGCACGATCTCGTTCTGGTGGATGGTGACCTGGGCCAGGTTGATCTGCACGGCCGACTCCACCATTTCACGCAGGCGGTCGCCGGTATCGATGAAGCGCACCACGTGATCGTAGATGTCGCGGAAGTAGGCCTTGCCTTCCTTGGTGATGAGCCCTTCATGGAAGCGCAGCAGCTGGGTACACACGTCCAGCAGCGGCGTGGCCGCCGAGCGCAGGCGGATCAGCTGGCGCTTCAGCTGGTACAGCTCCTGCAAGTAGGCCTTGCCGCTGAGCGCACCGGGATTGAAGAGCTGTTCCTCGTACTGGCTGAACTTGGTTTCGAGGTCGTCCATGATGGGACGATAGTTGTCGACCACGAAGTCCATGATGGAATACAGCACGAAACTGGGTCCGCGCACCAGGCGCTCGGGCAGCATCTCGCAGTGCTCGCGCACCTTGGCATAGCTGCGCGAGGCGCCATGTCGCACCGTGACCACGAAACGCGGACCGGTCAGGATGTGGGTCTCGCCGAACAGCACTTCGCCGCCGGCCAGCTGGGCCGTGTGCAGCACCACGAAGAGGGTGTCACCGTACTCCTCGATCTTGGGCCGCTGGTGCGCGGCGTAGGCATCTTCCACGGCCAGTTCGTGCAGGCAGAATTCTTCCTTGATCTTGTTCATCAGCTCGACGTTGGGCTCCAGCAAGCCCAGCCAGACGAAGGTGCCCTCTTCTTCCAGCACGTCGCTGATTTCATCGAGGCTGATGTCGCGCAGCTTCTTGCCCTTCTTGTAGACCGTGCAGTTGACGATCATGGCGGGATCGATCATGTCTCTTTCCTGTTCCTGTTTTTTATGAGATCAGCCGGTGCGCCAGCGCAGTCGCTGCTTGAAGACCTGGGCCATGATCACGCCGGCCAGCGTGATGAGCCCACCGATGGCGTGATAGCCGTGCAATTGCTCGCCCAGCGCCACCACCGCAATGATGACAGTGAAGACCGGCATCAGGTTCACGAAAATGGCACAGCGGCTCGCCCCCAGATACTGCACCCCGCGCATCCACAGGAACTGCGACAGGATGGAGGCGGCAATGCCCGCATAGAGCAGGATGGGCAGGTTCTCGCGTGTGAGCGGCGAATGATGGCCCAGCACGTAGCCGGGAAACAGCAGCACCACCGCCATCAGCACCTGCATGTACAGCAGTTGCCAGGTACGCAGCGGCAACGCCCAGCGGCGCAGCATGACGCCATAGAGGCCATAGGCGATGGTGGCCAGCAGCATCAGCAGGTCGCCCGTGACCACGCCCTGGTCGAACAGCGCCAGCGGATGGCCGCGCCCGATCAGCACGGCCAGTCCGAAGAGCGAGAGGATGCCGCCAGCCAGGGTGCCGACCGTCGGCGGTTCAGAGAGCAGCTTGATGCTCAGTACCAGCGTGAGCAGCGGCATCAGCGAGGCGATGATGCCCATGCTGGTGGCCGACGCCGTGGCCGCCGCGAAATACGCCAGGCTCTGGAACAGCACCATCCCGAGCAAGGCCAGCACCAGGATCTTGCCCAGATAGGGACGAATCTGCGCGCGCGCCGCCCAGGTCGGCCGCGCCAGGAAGGGCGACATCAGCAGCGCCGCCAGCACCCAGCGATAGAAGGAAATATCTTCCGGGGCAATCACGCCCGCAGACATCTTGCTGATGACGGTATTGCCGGCCCAGATCAGGACCGCGCCCAGCGGAAACCACAGGGACTTGTACGTCATGGGCTGCATGGTTCTCCTCGTTATGCGTGGGCCTGATGACGCTGCATCAGGCCGGCTTGTTCTCTTGCTGCCCAGCCATCTCGGCCCCGGCATTGGGTGGCAGCTGGCGCAGCATCAGCAGGGCCAGCGCCGACACCGCCCCCACCACCAGGAAGGCCGGCCAGAAGTCCTGCGCCACCAGCGTGGCATGGCCCTGGAGCTCGTTGGACATCTGCAGCGCAAACCCCGCCAGCACCACGCCCATGCCGATCGACAACTGCTGCGCCACGCTGGCCATGCTGGTGGCCTGGCTCAGGCGGACCTTGTCGACATCGGCATAGGAAATCGCATTGAGGCTGGTGAACTGCAGCGAGCGGAAGCAGCCGCCGACCAGCAGGATGATGAGCATCACCAGATAAGGCGTCTGCGGCGTGAAGGTAGCCAGCGCCCACAAGCCCAGCACGCCCAGCGCGCCATTGACCAGCAGCACCCGGCGAAAACCGTAGCGGCGCAGGAAGCGCGCGGCGATGGTCTTCATGAACATGGCACCGGCGGCCGAAGCGCAGGTCAGCAGGCCGGAATGGAAAGGCGTATAGCCAAAGCCCAGCTGCAGCATCAGCGGCAGCAGGAAGGGAATGGCACCGATGCCCACGCGATACAGCGAGCCGCCGAAGACGCCGGCCCGCAGCGTGGGGATCTTCAGCAGCGCCAGGTCGATCAGCGGTGCCGTGGCGCGGCGCGCGTGCCAACCGTAGGCGCACAGGAACAGCACACCCGCTACCACGCAGGCCAGCGAGATATCGCCCGAGACCAGGTGACGGCCCGACGTCGCCAGTCCCATCATCAGCAGCGAGCAGCCCAGCGCCGAGAGGATGAAGCCGACGATGTCGAGCCGTGAAACCTGTTCCGCCTTCAGATCAGGAATGAAGCGCGTGGCAAGATACAGACCGAGGACGCTGATCGGAATGTTGATGAAGAAGATCCAGCGCCAATGGAAATAGGTGGTGATGAAGCCCCCCAGCGGCGGCCCCAGTACGGGACCGAACAAGGCCGGAATGGTGAGATAGGACAGCGCCTTGACCAGGTTGACCTTCTCCACGCTGCGCAGGATCACCAGCCGTCCGACCGGCACCATCATGGCCCCGCCTATGCCTTGGAGGAAACGCGCAGCGACGAATTGCGGCAAGGTCGAGGACGCCCCGCAGAGGATGGAGCCCAGCATGAACACGCAGATGGCCGCGCGGAAGATGGTGAGCGAGCCGAAGCGGTCAGCCATCCAGCCGGAAATCGGAATGAAGACCGCCAGCGAGACCAGATAGGAGGTCAGCGCCAGCTTGAGCGAAATCGGATCGACCTTCATGTCCAGCGCCAGCGCCGGCAGGGAAGTCGAAATGACGGTGGAATCCATCTGTTCCATGAACAGCGCACAGGCGACGATCAGGGGAATGATGAAGGTGCGGGGTATGGGCATCGTCAAGGGTGAGGATTAAGAGTGCGAAGGCGGCGTGCAGCGCGAATGACCGGCAATTGACCGACGTTGCGTGCCGCCCGGCAAGCCTTCAAGTATACCTTTTACGCTATCATGCTGCCGACCGCGCCCCGCGACGGCTTGCCCGGCGGCATCCCTGTCCCTGCGGCCTTCCCCGCTCTTCTGTTTGCACGGCCCTTCATGAACGATTGCTTCGCCCTCCTCGACGACCACCAGGCCAGCCCGGCCGAACCGCGCTCGCGCCTCTATACCGGGCATGTGCGCACCCTGGCCTGCGCGGATGCGGCGGGCTTCCCGGCGATGCTCGAAACGATGCAGGCGGCGCTGGCCGAGGGGCAGCACGCCGTGGCCTTGTGGAGCTATGAACTGGGCGCGGCGCTGCAGGGCTTGCCGCATCGTGCGCTCTCCGGCCCTTTGGCGCGCGTGCTCTTGTTTGCGCATTGCGCGCATTTGTCGGCCGCCGAAGTGGATGCATGGCTGTCTGCGCAAGTGCAATCCGACAACGCGGGCATTACACGTCTGCGCAGCAACGTCGATGAGGCCGCCTTCACTGCAGCCATCGACCGTATCCGCGAGTACATCGCGGCCGGTGATACCTACCAGGTCAACTACACCTATCGCCTGCACTTCGATGTGCTGGGTGATCCCATCACCCTGTACCGTCGCCTGCGTGCGCGCCAGCCGGTGCCGTATGGCGCACTGGTGCGCGATGGCGCGGGCGGCATGGTGCTCTCGTGTTCGCCGGAATTGTTCGTCGCCCATCAGCAAGGTACGCTCAAGGCCAAGCCCATGAAAGGCACGGCGCGCGCCGTACCGGCCGAACAGGAAGGTGCGGACACGCTCAATGCCCAACGTGCCCTGGCCTTGGCCAACGATGAAAAGAACCGTGCAGAAAACCTCATGATCGTCGACCTGCTGCGCAATGACCTGGGCCGCGTCGCGGTGCCGGGCTCGGTGCAGGTACCGCATCTGTTCGACGTGCGCCGCTACGGGCAGGTGCTGCAGATGACTTCGACCATCCGCGCCCATCTGCGCGAAGACGCCACGCTGGCCGACACGATGGCTGCGCTCTACCCTTGCGGCTCGATCACCGGTGCGCCCAAACGCCGCACCATGGAAATCATCGATGAACTGGAGACCGCGCCGCGCGGCCTCTATACCGGCGCCATCGGCTGGTTCGCGCCGCCGCGTGCGGAGGGTCCGGCCATCGGTGACTTCTGCCTCTCGGTACCGATCCGCACGCTGGAATTGCAGGCAGCGCAGGACGGTGTGCGCCAGGGCGTGATGGGGGTTGGTGCAGGCATCGTCTACGACAGCGAGGCTGCGTCCGAATTTGCGGAATGCCAGTTGAAGTCAGGCTTCCTCACGGAATTGGCACAAAGCGTCAGCTTGTTTGAAACCATCCACGCCACGCGCGCTGGCTGCCGCCATCTGGAGCTGCATCTGGCGCGCCTGAAGAATTCTGCTTCACAGCTGGGCTATCCCTGCGATACGACGGCGATTGCATTGCGGCTCGATGCGGCCTGTGCTGAACTTTCTGACCAAACGTCCTATCGGCTGCGGCTGGCGCTGGATGCCCAGGGCGGCATCACGATCCAGCATGCGCCCCTGAACCCGCTGACCGCGCCGGTCAAGGTCTTCCTGGCCGACACCGCCACCGACAGCAGCGACCTTTTCCTGCGTCACAAGAGCAGCCAGCGCGCCCGCTACGACGCCGCCTGGCAGGAGGCCGAACGACGGGGCGGCTTTGACCAGCTCTTCTTCAATGAACGGGATGAACTGACCGAAGGCGGCCGCAGCAATGTCTTCGTCAGGATCGGCGGCCGCTGGTGCACGCCACCGCTGGCTTGCGGCGTCCTGCCGGGCGTGATGCGGCGCGTACTGCTGGACGACCGGCAATGGGATGCGGTGGAAGCCGTCATCACCCGCGCCGACCTGCTGGCGGCAGAGGAAATCGTGGTCTGCAACGCCTTGCGCGGTGCCGTGCCAGCGGTGCTGGTCACCGCCTGACCCGACTACACACCCAATTCAACTCAACGCAGCGCTGCGTTGTCCTTCAATCCCTTGGCCTTGTCGGCCACCTGCTGTTGCAGCGGCCCGAGGTCATCCAGGCTATGCCCGTCCCAGCCCCCGCCCAGCGCCTTGGCCAGCAGCACGCTGGCGGCCATGCGGCGGTTGAGGATGTTCAATGAAGTCAGCTCGGCCGACAGCGCCGTGGCTTGTGCCGTGATGACGTTGACGTAGCTCACCGTCCCCGCCTTGTACTGATTGGTCACCAGCGTGACGGCCTGGCGTGCGGCCTGCAGCGCCTCGCCTTGCACCGCCGCTTCCTGCTCCAGGATGCGCAGCGCGGCCAGGTTGTCTTCCACATCCTGGAAGGCGGTCAGCACCGTCTGCTTGTAGGTGGCGACCGTGCCGTCATAGGTGGCAATGGCCTGGTCGGTGGCCGCTGCGCGCGCACCGCCATCGAAAATCGTTTGCGCCAGTTGCGGTCCGAGCGACCAGACGCGTCCCGGCAGCGTGAACCAGTCGGCGAAGGTCGAGCTTTGATATCCGCCCGAGGCCGACAAGGTCAGGCTGGGGAAATACGCCGCCTTGGCCACGCCGATCTTGGCATTGGCCGAGGCCACGCGGCGCTCGGCGGCGGCCACATCGGGACGGCGCTCCAGCAGCATCGACGGCACGCCCTGCGGCACCGGCGGGGCCACGGCCGTGAGCGGTGCGCGCGGCAGCGAGAATTCAGCGGGCGTCTTGCCCACCAGCAGCGCGACGGCATGCTCCACTTGTGCTCGCGTGACGCCGTTGTCCAGCGCGGAGGCCTGCGCCGATTTCAGTTGCGTCTGCGCCTGGATCACATCGGACTTGGCCACCAGACCGGCGGCATACTGGTTCTGCGTGACCTGCAGCGAACGCTGGTAGGCCTGCACCGTGTCTTCCAGCAATTGCTGCTGGGCGTCCAGCACGCGCAGTTGCAGATAGTTCTGCGCCAGCTGTGCCTGCGCTGACAGGCGCGCACCGGCCAGATCGGCCGCGCTGGCCTGGGCGCTGGCCTGGCTGGATTCCACATCGCGCCGCACCTTGCCCCAGATGTCCGCCTCCCACGAGGCAGTCAGCGAGAAGGTATAGGAATTGCGCACACTGCCCGAACTGGAACTGCCGGACGATGAATTCGACGAAGTGGACGTGCTGGAAGACGAACCGGCCGAACCCGACCGTCCGCGCGACGCACCGGCCGAGGCCGCCAGCGTCGGCGAATAGGCCGAGCGCGAGCTTTGCACCAGCGCCACGGCGTTGCGGAAATTGGCTTCGGCCAGCGCCAGGTTCTGGTTGGAGATATCGACCTGCTCGGCCAGCGCATTCAATTGCGGATCGCCGAACATTTCCCACCACTTGCCGTCGGCAGCGAGGTCGCGTGGCTGGGCCGGCTTCCAGTTCTGGCCTTCCTTGAAGACGGCGGGGCCGATGTCCATCTGCGGGCGCACGTAGTCGGGGCCCACCGAGCAGGCCGCCAGCGCGAAGCTGGCCGCCAGCACGGTCAGCAGGGGCTTGAGTTTGAACAGGTCTTGATGCGTCATGCGTTTCTCCATGGCGGCAGCCTCAGGCCGCCGAGGTTTCTGTCTTGTTCTTGCGGCCGAAGCGGCGGCGGCTCCAGGCGCTCAGGCGTTCCATGTACAGGTACACCACCGGGGTCGTGTAGAGCGTGAGCAGCTGGCTCACCACCAGCCCGCCCACGATCGAGATGCCCAGCGGCTGGCGCAGTTCAGCGCCATCGCCGTGGCCGATCGCCAGGGGGATCGCACCCAGCAACGCTGCCATGGTGGTCATCATGATGGGACGGAAGCGCAGCTTGCAGGCCTCGAAGATGGCATCGCGCGGCGACATCCCGCGATTGCGTTCGGCATCGATGGCGAAGTCCACCATCATGATGGCGTTCTTCTTGACGATGCCGATCAGCAGGATCACGCCGATCAGGGCAATGAGGCTGAAGTCGGTGCCGGTCACCATCAGCGCCAGCAGCGCGCCCACTCCCGCCGAGGGCAGCGTGGAGATGATGGTGATGGGATGGATCAGGCTCTCGTACAGGATGCCCAGCACGATGTACACCGCCAGCAAGGCCGTGAGGATCAGGATGGGCTGGCTGGAGGTGGAGGCCTGGAAGGCATTGGCCGTGCCCGCGAAGGTGCCCAGCACGCTGGTCGGCACGCCCAGTTGCGCCATGGCGCGGTCGATGGCGGCGGTGGCCTGCGACAGCGACACGCCCTCGGCCAGGTTGAAGGACAGCGTGGAGGCCACGAACTGGCCCTCATGGCTGACCGACAGCGCCGTGGTGGTGGGCTCGAAGCGCGAGAAGGCCGCCAGCGGGATCTGTGTCGATGCCGCCGTCGAGATGGTTTGCGCCAACCCCGTGTTGGCATTCAACTTGCCGGCTGCCGACAGCGCCGGCGGTGTCGAGAGGCTGGAGGTGGTCGGCGAGAGATTGGACGAGCCGGCCAGGCTGACATAGGTATCGCGCAGGGTTTCCGGACTCTGCCAGTATTGCGGGGCCGCTTCCATCACCACGTGGTACTGGTTCATGCCGCTGTAGATCGTGGAGATCTGGCGCTGGCCGAACAGGTCCGACAGGGTGGAGTCGATCAGCTGCGGCGTGACGCCGGCCCGCATGGCGGTCTCGCGGTCGATGGTCAGCGTGGTCTGCAGGCCGTTGTCCTGCTGGTCGGTGCTGATGTCTTCCAGCTCCTTCAGGTTGGAGAGTGCCAGGCGGATCTTGGGCTCCCAGATGCGCAAGAGTCCGACATCGTCCGACTTGAGTGAATACTCATACTGCGAATCGCTCTGCCGCGCGCCGATGCGGATGTCCTGCACCGGCACCAGGAACACCCGCGCACCGGCCACCTTGGCGGTCTTGATGCGCAGCCGTGCCACGATCTTGTCGGCACTGTCTTTTCGTTCAGAGAGCGGTTTGAGCGTCACGTACATGAAGCCGCCGTTGCGCCGTTGTCCGCCGGTGAAGGCCACCACATCGGAGACGGCCGGATCGGCCTTGACGATGTCGATGAACTCGTTGAGCTTGGTGCGCATGGCCTGGAAGGAAATGGCCTGGTCGCCCCGGATGCCGCCGACCAGGCGGCCGGTATCCTGCTGCGGGAAGAAGCCCTTGGGAATCGCCTTGTACAAGTAAACGTTCAATGCAATCGTGCCCAGCAGGATCAGCATCATCAGCGGCGCAGCGCGCAGGGCCCAGGCCAGCGTGCGCTCGTAGGCCAGCAGCATGTCCTCGAAGATGGCCGCGCTCTGGTCGGCAATCTTCTGCAGCCAAGGGTGGCGACGCTGGCGGCGCGCCGCATCGCCCTCCGGATCATGGCGCAGCAGCTGCGCGCACATCATGGGCGTGGTCGTCAGCGACACCACCAGCGAGACCAGGATGGCCACCGACAAGGTGATGGCGAATTCGCGGAAGAGCCGCCCGACGATGCCCTCCATCATCAGGATGGGAATGAAGACGGCGATGAGCGAAATGCTCATCGACAGCACCGTGAAGCCCACCTCGCGCGCGCCCAGCAAGGCCGCCTTGTAAGGCTTCATGCCGGCTTCGATGTGGCGCGAAATGTTTTCCAGCACCACGATGGCATCATCGACCACGAAGCCGGTGGCAATGGTCAGCGCCATGAGCGAAAGATTGTCGAGGCTGAATCCGGCCAGGTACATGATGCCGAAGGTCCCGATCAGCGAAACGGGCACTGCCACCGCCGGGATCAGCGTGGCCCGCGCATTGCGCAGGAACAGGAACACCACCATGATCACCAGCGCCACCGACAGCATCAGGGTGAACTCGGTTTCCTTCAGCGAGGCGCGGATGGTCGGGGTGCGGTCCAGCACCACCTTCATGTCGATGGCCGAGGGGATCGAGGCCTGCAACTGCGGCAGCAAGGCGCGCACGTTGTCGACCGTCTCGATGATGTTGGCGCCCGGCTGGCGGTTGATGATGATGAGCACCGAGGGCTTGCCGTTGGAAGAACCGGCATTGCGCACATCGGCCACCGAGTCGCGCACCTCGGCCACATCCTGCACCCGCACCGGCGTGCCGTTGCGGTAGGAGACGATCAGCGGCGCATATTCGGCGGCGGTCTTGGCCTGGTCGTTGGCGTAGATCTGCCAGTTGCGGCCGTCATCCTCCAGCAAACCCTTGGGGCGATTGGCATTGGTGGCGGCCACGGCCGTGCGCACGTCGGCGCTGCCGATGCCGTATTTGTTGAGCGCCGTCGGATTGAGCTCGATGCGCACCGCCGGCTGCGAACTGCCGCCCACGCTCACCTGCCCCACCCCGCGCACCTGCGACAGTTTCTGCGCCACGATGCTGTCGGCAGCGTCATACATCTGGCCCTGGGTCATGGTGTCGGAGGTCATGGCCAGGATCAGGATGGGCGCATCGGCCGGGTTGACCTTGCGGTAGGTCGGATTGCTCGGCATGCCGGTGGGCAGCAGGTTGCGCGCGGCATTGAGCGCGGCCTGCACGTCACGGGCGGCGCCGTCGATGTCGCGGTTCAGGTCGAACTGCAGGGTGATGCGGGTCGAGTTCTGCGAACTGGTCGAGGTCATCTCGGTCACGCCCGCAATCGCGCCCATGGCGCGTTCCAGCGGCGTGGCCACGGTGGCCGCCATGGTCTCGGGGCTGGCGCCCGGCAGCGAGGCCGAGATCGAGATGGTCGGGTAATCCACCTGCGGCAGCGGCGAGACCGGCAGCAGGCGGAAGGCCACCATGCCCGCCAGCGCAATGCCGATGGTCAGGAGCGTGGTCGCGATGGGACGCTTGATGAAGGGAAGCGAGATATTCATGCGCGCATCCGCTTACACCGCCGGCGGCAGCGTGGCCGGCTTGCCGTCATCATCATCCTCGCCGCCATGGCCCGGCGCGCGCTGGCCGAAGCGCGCACGCAGACGGCGACCCAGGCTGTCGAAGCCGAGATAGATCACCGGTGTGGTGAACAAGGTCAGCACCTGCGATACCAGCAGGCCGCCGACCATGGTGATGCCCAGCGGCTGGCGCAGCTCGGAACCGACACCGGTGCCCAGCATCAGCGGCAGCGCACCGAGGAGCGCGGCCATGGTCGTCATCAGGATGGGACGGAAGCGCAGCAGGCAAGCCTGGTAGATCGCCTCGCGCGGACTCTTGCCCTGGTGCCGTTCGGCTTCCAGCGCGAAGTCGATCATCATGATGGCGTTCTTCTTGACGATGCCGATCAGCAGGATGATGCCAATGATGCCGATGATGCCGAGATCGGTCCCCGAGATCATCAGCGACAGCAGCGCCCCCACGCCCGCCGAGGGCAAAGTGGAGAGGATGGTGATGGGATGGATGTAGCTCTCATAGAGCACGCCCAGCACGATGTACATGGTGATGATGGCCGCCAGGATCAGCCACAGCGTATTGGACAGCGAGGCCTGGAAGGCGAGTGCCGCGCCCTGGAAGTTGGTGATGGTGGAGTCGGGCATGCCGATCTCGTCTTCGGCCGCCTTGATGGCCTTGACCGCCTCGCCCAGCGATGCGCCCTTGGCGAGGTTGAAGGAGACGGTGGCCGCCGGGAACTGGCCGATGTGGTTCACCACCAGCGGGGCCGTGCGTTCGGTGACGGTGGCAATCGAGGACAGCGGGACCTTGCCGCCGGCCGAGGTGACCAGGAAGATGCTGTCCAGTGCCTCGGGGCCGCGCTGGAATTCCGGCTTGACCTCCATCACCACGCGATACAGGTTCGATTGCGTGTAGATGGTGGAAATGAGCCGCTGGCCGAAGGCGTTGTAGAGCGCATTGTCGATGGCGGCCGTGGTGATGCCCAGGCGCGATGCGGCATTGCGGTCGATCTCGATGTAGGCCTGCAGGCCCTGGTCCTGCAGGTTGGTGGCCACGTCTTCCAGCTGCGGCACCTGCTGCAGGCGTGCGATCAGCTTGGGCACCCAGGTGCTCAGCGTGCCTGCATCGGCATCTTCCAGCGTGAACTGGTACTGCGTGCGCGAGACGCTGTCTTCGATGGTCAGGTCCTGCACCGGCTGCATGTAGAGCGTCACGCCTGGCACCGCCTGCGTGAGCTTGGGTTGCAGGCGGCGGATTACATCGGCGGCGGAGACATCGCGCTCCTCATGCGGCTTCAGGTTGATGAGCATGCGGCCGCTGTTGAGCGTGGCGTTGGTGCCATCCACACCGATGAAGGAGGACAGGCTTTCCACCGCCGGATCTTCCAGCACCACCTTGGCCAGTTGCTGCTGCTTCTCGCCCATGGCACCGAAGGAGATCGATTGCGTGGCCTCCGAGATGCCCTGGATCACGCCCGTATCCTGCAGCGGGAAGAAGCCCTTGGGCACGAACACGTACAGCAGCACGGTCAGGCCCAGGGTGGCGACGGCGACCAGGAGCGTCAGTTTCTGGCGTTCCAGCACCCATTCCAGCATCACGCCATAGCGCGCGATGATGCGGTCGAAGAAGGCCTGGCTCTTGTGATAGAACCAGCCCTGTTGTTCTTCCGGCTGGTGGCGCAGCAGGCGCGCGCACATCATCGGCGTGAGGGTCAGCGAGACCACGGCCGAGATCAGGATGGAGACCGCCAGCGTGACCGCGAATTCGTGGAACAGGCGGCCGACCACATCACCCATGAAGAGCAGCGGGATCAGCACCGCGATCAGCGAGAAGGTCAGCGAGATGATGGTGAAGCCGATCTGCTCCGCGCCCTTCAAGGCGGCCTGCATGGGCTTCATGCCCTCTTCGATGTAGCGCGAGATGTTCTCGATCATCACGATGGCATCATCGACCACGAAGCCGGTGGCAATGGTCAGCGCCATGAGCGTGAGGTTGTTGATCGAAAAGCCCGCCAGGTACATCACCGCAAAGGTGCCCACCAGCGACAGCGGCACTGCCACGCTGGGAATGATGGTGGCCGGCACATTGCGCAGGAAGACGAAGATCACCATCACCACCAGCGCCACCGAGAGCAGCAGTTCGAACTTCACATCTTCCACCGAAGCGCGGATGGTGGTGGTGCGGTCGGTCAGGATGTGGACATCGATGGCACCCGGCAGGCTGGCCTGCAGCTGCGGCAGGATCTTCTTGATGCTGTCGACCACGGCGATCACGTTGGCACCCGGCTGGCGCTGGATGTTCACGATCACCGCCGGCTGCTGGTTGGCCCAGGCGCCGAGGCGGACGTTTTCTGCACCATCAATCACATCGGCCACATCCGAGACGCGGATGGGCGCACCGTTCTTGTAGGCGATGATGAGGTTGCGGTATTCATCGGCCGAACGCAGCTGGTCGTTGGCATCGATGGTGGAGGCGCGCGTGGGGCCGTCGAAACTGCCCTTGGCCTGGTTGACGTTGGCGTTGCCAATGGCGGTGCGCACGTCATCCAGGTTGAGACCGAGCGCGGCTACCGCTCGCGGATTCAACTGCATGCGCACGGCCGGACGCTGGCCACCCGACAGGCTCACCAGACCGACGCCGGACAATTGCGAAATCTTTTGCGCCAGGCGGGTATCGATCAGGTCCTGCACCTTGGGCAAGGGAATGGTCTTGGAGGTGACCGCCAGCGTGATGATGGGCGTATCAGCCGGATTGACCTTGCTGTAGACCGGCGGCATCGGCAGGTCCGAGGGCAGCAGGTTGCTGCCGGCGTTGATGGCGGCCTGCACTTCCTGCTCGGCCACGTCCAGGCTCAGATCCAGATTGAATTGAAGCGTGATCACCGAAGCCCCGCCGGAGCTGGTGGAGGACATCTGCTTCAGGCCCGGCATCTGGCCGAACTGGCGTTCCAGGGGCGCGGTGACCGAGGAGGTCATCACGTCCGGACTGGCGCCGGGATAGAGCGTGACCACCTGGATGGTCGGGTAATCGACTTCGGGCAGGGCCGACAGCGGCAGGAGCCGGTAGGCCACGATGCCCACCAGCAGGATCGCCAGCATCAGCAAGGATGTGGCGACCGGCCGCAGGATGAACTGGCGCGAGGGATTCATGCGTGAGCCTTGTGCTTACTTGGCGCCGTTGGCGTTGCCTGCATTGTTGGCGGGGGTATTGCTGCCGTTGCCACCACCGGCAGCCGCTTCACGCTGGCGCCGCAGCTCCATCATCTTCTGGCGGCGCTGGTCTTCGGGCAGCTTCTTGATCTCTTCGCCGAATTCACCGGCGTCGATGCGCTTGTTGATTTCGGCCCAGCGTTTCTGGCGTTCTTCCGGACTCAGGTTGCCTTGGCCACCCTGCCCGCCCTGTCCTGCCTCACCGCCCTGGCCACCCTGGCCGCGCTTGCCATGACGGCGTTCCGGATTCTCGGTAGTCAGCTTGTTGGCCGGATCATCCGCGCCGCCGCGTGCCACCGCTTCCACCTTGGCACCTTCGCGCAGGCGGTCGATCCCGTCGATGACCACGGTTTCACCGGCAGCGATGCCATCGGTGATGACGGTCTGGTCATCCTGCACCGGACCGGTCTTGACCGGACGCACGGTGACGGTGTTGTCTTCCTTGACCACGTACACGAACAGGCCCTTCGAACCGCGCTGGATGGCCGCCGTCGGGATGACGATGGCCCCCTCCTCGGTCTTGAGCTGCAGGCGGATATTGACGAACTGGCTGGGGAAGAGCGCGTAATCGGTATTGGGGAACTGCGCCTTGAGCTTGACGGTACCGGTGGTGGAGTCGACCACGTTGTCGATGGTCAGCAGCACGCCATCGGCCAGTTTCTTCTTCTGCTCCCGGTCCCAGGCCTGGGCCGGCAGCTTGCGGCCGCTCTGCAGTTGCTGCAAGACCTTGGGGATATTGTCTTCGGGGATGCTGAAGATGGCCGTGATCGGCTGCAGTTGCGTGATGATGACCAGCCCGTTGGTATCGCTGGTGGTGACGTTGTTGCCCACATCGGCCTGGCGCAGGCCGAGGCGGCCGCTGATCGGCGCGGTCACACGGGTGAACGACAGTTGCAGGCGGGCGCTGGCGACGCTGCCCTCATCGGCCTTGACCGTGCCTTCGTATTGCTTGACCAGCGCGGCCTGGGTATCGACCTGCTGGCTGGCGATCGAGTCCTGCGACAGCAGGGTCTGGTAACGCTTCAGGTCCAGGCGGGCCGAGGCCAGCAAGGCGCGGTCGCGCGCCAGTTGCCCTTCAGCCTGGGTCAGCGCGGCCTGCAGCGAGCGCGGATCGATCTCCGCCAACAGGTCGCCGGCCTTGACCACCTGGCCTTCCTTGTAATGCAGCTTCATCAGCTGGCCATCCACGCGGGCCCGCACGGTGGCCGTGGCGGTCGGGGTCACGGCCCCCAGGCCATTGAGGAAGACATCGACATTCTGTACCTGGGCCTTGGCCACGCCGACCGGCATGGTCTGGCCGGCGAAGGCGCCGGGACCGCCGGGACGGCGCGCGCCCGGTCCACCGGGGCCGCCTGCGCCAGGGCGTCCGCCCGGGCCGCCCATGGCAGCCATCTGCTCCTGATCGGCCTTCTTCTTGGACCACCACTTGTAGCCGCCACCGGCCGCCAGCGCCGCCACCAGGACCCAGAACCACCAGCGGCGCAGGATGCTGCCGCGAGACGAAGCGTTGGAGGGAGACGGCTGCTTGGAATTGGGAGTATTTGTCATGTCAGGAAAACCAGTGAACCGATCACGTCATCAAGTAATCACGTCAGCGGGCCGCCACCATGGCAGCCCGCCGGCATTTATCTGCGCTTTTTTATGTATTTCTTTCAGTACAGATTTCTGTACTGCCTTCTGCTCTTTTTTCTGTACAACGTTCTGCACAGGAATCTGTGCAGGATTCTGTACATTTTTCTGTCTTTCACGACAGGCAAAACGCCAGCTGAAAGCACAAGCGAAGGCGGCCCCTCCTGCCGGAGCAAGGCCGCCCGCCGTCATTCTCTCCGACCAGCCTGACAGCCGTGCAACATTGTCGGCCAGCCACCCCGCGTCCGGGCTGGCACGCAGTGTACCCAGCTATTGCCCGGATTGCACGGGCTACCAACAAGAACAGCCTTGCGGGGAGACGCAAGGCTGCAAGGGTGGGACTGCCCGCTGCGCCGCCATCAGGCATCCGCCCACCTGCGGCGCAGCGGCAAGTCCTGCCTGGCCGGGATTACTTGGCCGGCGGGGCGTCCGGTGCCGGCTTGCCGTCACGCGGGGGGCCCTTGCGGTCGCCATGGCGCATGTGCTCCATCTTTTCCCAGCGATGGCGTTCCATCTTGGCGTGTTCGGCATCAAAGATCTTCTGCTGTTCCGGCGACAGGGTGGCGTAGAAGTCCTTGGTGGCGGCGATGCGTTGCTCGGCGAAGGCCTCACGCTTGCGCATCATGTCCAGCTGCTTGTCCAGGCGTTCCGGGGTGGACAGCTTGGCCCATTCGTCCTTGTTGGGACGGCCGGCCTGGTCGAAGGGGGCCGGCTTGGTCTTGTCAAGGAAGAGCTTCCAGGCGGCTTCCTGCGAGGCCGTGATCTTGAGCTTGTCGTGCAGCTCGGCCTGGTGCTTGGCGCGCATCTGCTCGAACTTGGCGATCTGTTCCGGGCTCGGGGCATGGCCGCGGGGGCCGTCCGGGCCGCCCGGGGGCATCTGGGCGAAGGCCGACAGGGTCACGGCGCTGATGCTCACGGCGGCGATGCCGGCCAGGATACGGTTTTTCATTGTCAACATGGCTTGCTCCTTTCAGGGGATGGTGCTCTGATGCGTTCGGCAGCGACGTGCTGCCTTGGCATGGTTCCCATTAAACCGGCGGCGTGTATCAACGGTTTTTCCGCTGTGGCGTCATTTGTATCGCTTTGTATATACGGGAGCTGCCCAGGTATCGTTTTATTTCTGCCCCGCTCCTTGTAAAGACCCGATACAAATCCGCCCTGCACGGACGGACAAGTTCGGCATAATGCGATCCATGGATACAAATACTCACATCCTCGTCGTCGACGACGACCGCGACATCCGCACCCTGCTGGCCGAATACCTGGACAGCAACGGCCTGCGCACCCTCACCGCCACCAATGGCAGCGAAATGCGCCGCGTGCTGGAAGAATCGCGGGTAGACCTGATCGTGCTGGACCTGACCCTGCCGGGCGAGGACGGCCTCACCCTCTGCCGCAACCTGCGCGCCACCTCCTCGGTGCCGGTCATCATGCTGACTGCACGCGGCGAGCCGCTGGACCGCATCCTCGGACTGGAAATGGGGGCCGATGATTACCTGGCCAAGCCCTTCGAGCCGCGCGAACTGTTTGCCCGCATCCGCAGCGTCCTGCGCCGCACACAGGCGCTGCCGCCCAACATGGCGCAGCCGGATGTGGCCACCATGCGCTTTGCCGGCTGGACGCTGGACCTCACCGCACGCCACCTGGTCAACAAGGATGGCGTGGTGGTGGCCTTGTCGGGGGCCGAGTTCCGGCTGCTGAAGGTGTTCCTCGACCATCCCAACCGCGTGCTCAATCGCGACCAGTTGCTGGAACTCACGCAAGGCCGCGAATCCGATCCCTTCGACCGTTCGGTGGATATCCAGATCAGCCGCCTGCGCCAGAAACTGGGCGACGATGCCCGCACGCCGACCATTATCAAGACCGTGCGCAATGAAGGTTATGTGCTGGCCACCACGGTCACGGCCGAAGGCGCAGGCCGGTCGGCATGAAGAATTTCATTGGCTCCATCGGCAACCGCATCTTCTTCCTGCTGCTGGGCGGGATCGTGGTGGCGGTATTCGCCACCAACTGGCTGGCCGGCAACGAGCGCCGCAATACCTTGCGCGAACTGCGCTTCCAGCACCTGGCCGACCGCGTCGAACAGATCGTGCAGGCGGTGGACGACATCCCGCCGGCACAGCGCCCCATCGTGCTGCAGGCCGCCACCAACTTCGGTTTCGAGGCACGCATGGTGGAGGACATGAACGACGCCATCGGTCCCAATGCCAGCACCAGCCCGCTGATAGAGATGCTGCAGGCACGCCTGGGCGAGGACCGCAAGATTGCCGTGCAGCGCGAGAGCGAGTGCCCGCCCCTGCGTGCCGACGACGGACGAGGACCGCGTCGCGATACCTGCCGCGTCATCTACATCAGCCTGCATGACCAGGCGCTCATGCGCCTGCGCCTGCACCAGCCGGGCGAACCGCCTGCCCTGCGCGGGCGTGGTCCGGGCGGGCCGGCCGGTCTGTTCGGGCTGCAATACATTCTGCTGTTCCTGGTCCTGATCGCCATGCTGGCCTGGCTGGTGGCGCGCATGGCCACGCGCCCGATCCGCCAGCTGGCGCAAGCCGCTTCGCGCCTGGGCAGCGACATCGACCATGCACCGCTGCCCGAGACGGGACCGACCGAGATCCGCCAGGCGGCCCACGCCTTCAATGCCATGCAGGCGCGCATCCGCCGCCAGATCCAGCACCGCACCCACATGCTGGCGGCCATCACGCATGACCTGCAGACCCCGTTGACGCGCATGCGCCTGCGGCTGGAGAAGGTCACCGATGCCCCGCTGCAGCAGAAGCTCATCGACGACCTGGGCGTGATGCACGGCATGGTGCGGGAGGGGCTGGACCTGGCGCGCAGCATGGATTCTTCCGAGAAGATCCAGGCGCTGGATATCGATTCCCTGCTCGACAGCGTCTGCGCCGACGCCGCCGATGCCGGCCAGGATGTGGCCCTGCAAGGCAGTACCCGCGCCTTCGTGCTGGCCCAGCCGGGCGCACTGCGGCGCTGCCTGACCAACCTGATCGACAATGCCTGCAAGTACGGCAAGTCGGCGCGGGTGTCCATCGCGCTGGAACAGCAGAAGATCGCCATCCGCATCCGCGACCAGGGGCCGGGCATTCCGGAGTCCGAACTGGAGGCGGTGTTCGAACCCTTCTATCGCCTGGAGGCCTCGCGCTCGCGCGATACCGGCGGCACCGGGCTGGGGCTGACCATTGCGCTCAATATCGCCGAGAACCATCACGGCCAGCTGCGCCTGCGCAACCTGCAGGAAGGCGGACTGGAAGTGCTGCTGGAATTGCCGCCGATGACGCCGACCAAAAATCGGTAAAAAACTTCACCCAGGCATGTAAAAAACCGCCGCAAACCCTGTTGGGATGCGGCGGTTTTCATTTATCGGCCAAAAAGCGCCGAGCCGGGTCACCCGAAGTAGTTCAGGCCCAGGGCGGCGTTGACTTCCGACATGGTCTGCGCGGCCACGGCGCTGGCGCGTTCGGTGCCGCGCTTCAAGATGGCCAGCACTTCGCCGCGATCCTTGGCGAATTCTTCGCGACGGGTGCGGATGGGTTCGAGCATCTCCTGCAGGATTCCTTCCAGGCGACGCTTGACCACGCTGTCGCCCAGGCCGCCGCGGGTGTAGTGGGCCTTCAGTTCGGCCACGGCGTCGCGGTCGGGGTCGAAGGCATCCAGGAAGGTGAAGACCACATTGCCCTCGACCTGGCCCGGATCATCCACGCGCAGGTGGTTGGGGTCGGTGTACATGCGGTGCACGGCCTGCTTGATCTCGGCCGGGGTCGCGCCCAGGGCGATCGAGTTGCCCAGCGACTTGCTCATCTTGGCCTTGCCGTCGATGCCGGGCAGGCGGCCGGTTTCGGAGAGCACTTCCTTGCACTCGACCAGCACTTCGCGGTCCACGGTGGCGTTGAATTTGCGCACCAGTTCATTGGTCTGCTCGATCATGGGCAACTGATCGCTGCCCACCGGCACCAGTTGGCCCTTGAAGGCGGTGATGTCGGCGGCCTGGCTGACCGGATAAGTCAGGAAGCCGGCCGGGATGTCGCGCTCGAAGCCGCGCAGGCGGATCTCTTCCTTGATGGTGGGGTTGCGTTCCAGGCGCGAAACCGTCACCAGGTTCAGCAGCACCATCGACAGCTCGTAGAGCTCACGCACCTGGGACTGGATGAAGATGGTCGACTTCTCGGGATCGATGCCCACGGCCAGGTAGTCCAGCGCCACTTCGAGCACGTTGTCGGTGACCTTCTGGTGGCGGCCGACGTTGTCGGTCATGGCCTGGGTATCGGCCAGCAGCAGGAACTGGCGCGAGGTTTCCTGCAGCGCCACGCGCGACTTGAGCGAGCCGATGTAGTGACCCAGGTGCAAGGGACCGGTAGGACGATCGCCGGTGAGGACGACGGGCAAGCTGCTGCTGGTGGTGGGGGTGGAGCTCGTGGCGTTCGAAGACATGGTCATTCCTGATCGTTAATCTCTGGAATGCCGCCGGTCCCGAAGCTGAAGAAACAATGCCGCCGGAACCGGCGGCATCATGGTCACATGGTCAAGCTGTGTGAAAACGGGCCGCCTCGTTCAGGCGCGCCACCAATGCTGGGTTTTCGCAAGTTGATCTTTTCGGAAAAGCATGGCGGCGAGTATAGCACCGGCAGCGCGCCATGTTGCGTTGCATAAGAAAAAACCGCCTGCAAGGAGGCGGTTCAGGCGCTGGGCTCGGCTTGTGCGCGGGTTCAATACGCGCCCGGTGGCGGACCGTAATACACCGGCGGTGGGCCGTAATACCCCGGGGGCGGCGGCGGTGCGTAGTAGCGCGGGCGATAGGTATAGACGGTGGTGGTCTGCACCGGCTGCTGCACCTGATTACCCTTGCTGTACATGCACTGGGTATAGGTCATGTCGTAGCGCTGCTGCATCGAGTAATTGCCTCCGGCGGCGGCATCGCTGCCGGCGGCACTGCCCACCAGCAGGCCACCGCCGGCACCGATGGCCGCGCCCGCACCGGCATTGCCCGAAGCTGCACCGATGAGCGCACCGGCCACGGCACCCACGGCAGTGCCGACTGCGGCGCTGTTGGCGGCATTGTTCTGGGTCTGCGCGGCCTGGCCGCCGATGGCGTCCTGGGCGTATTGCTGGCATTGCTGCTGGTCGGCGCGGAACTGTTCGTAGGTCTTGTCCTTGCCGGGCATGGCCATCACCGACGGGCCGGTCGGCACGCTCACGCAGCCACCCAGCGCCAGCATGGCGCCGACGGCGGTCACGGTCGCGGCGGTCTTGTAGAGGGGTTTCACGATGTTTCCTTTATCGGGGATCGACGAATTACGTAGCTTGGGCAAGGCTTATTGCGGCGGCGTACTGCCCGGCACGCCCGGCGTATTGGGCACGACCTTCATCCAGGGGCTGGGGCAGTTCTGGACGTAGGGATAGTAGGACTTGGACTCGGCGCAGTAGTACCAGTAGTCCTGGCGCTGCGGCTCCACGTAGACCGGTGCGGGGGCCCGCTCCACGTAGACCGGCGGCGGGTAATACACCGGTGGCGGATAGTAGACCGGGGGCGGCACCCACACTGGTCCACCGATCACCACGCCACCATAGAAGCGCCCGTGCGCATAGGCCGAAGCGCTGGCGACCAGGCCGGCTACCGCCAGCACGCCACAGACGCCAATTGCCGCTAGTTTTTTCATGTTGTTGCCCTCGGGGGTGTCTCAGAATAGTTGGAAGGTCTGGAATGCTTGCCGGATGGCATCAAGGCCGCGTTCCCCACGCAGCCGTATCAGCCTGTAATCCTTGCCTGGTGCGGCTTGCAGACGCATCTGGCGCAGGAAAGCAATATACGCCGGGGCTGCGGTGAAATCTTGAGATGTTTCAATTCGTAACCCTAATCAACAGAGATATACACGGGGTTGAAAAGGCTTTGCAATCAGGGGCTTGAGCCTCGTTTCCAAGCAGCAAAAAGGGCATGGCGATTACGCCATGCCCCATCTGCCAAACCCGTGTACGGCTTCAACCCGGCCGCGTCATCTGCTCCGGCTTGATCCACTCGGCAAACTGCTCTTCCGTCACATAACCGAGCGCCAGCGCCGCCTGCTTCAGGGTGGTGCCGTCGTGATGCGCCTGCTTGGCGATCTTGGCAGCCTTGTCGTAACCGATGTGCGGGGCCAGGGCCGTCACCAGCATGAGCGACTTTTCCATCAGATCGCCGATGCGGCTGTGGTTGGCTTCGATGCCGCGCGCGCAGTGCTCCTCGAAGCTGGCCATGCCGTCGCCCAGCAAACGAACGCTCTGCAGGAAGTTGTGAATGATCACCGGCTTGAACACATTGAGCTCGAAATTGCCGCTGGCACCGCCAATGTTGAGCGCCACATCATTGCCGAACACCTGTGCGCACAGCATGGTCATGGCTTCGCATTGGGTCGGATTGACCTTGCCCGGCATGATGGAACTGCCCGGCTCATTCTCGGGAATGGTGATCTCGCCCAGCCCCGAACGCGGACCGGAAGCCAGCCAGCGAACGTCGTTGGCGATCTTCATCATGGCTGCCGCCAGGGTCTTGAGTCCGCCGTGCGCGGCCACCAGGGCATCGTGCCCGGCCAGCGCGGCAAACTTGTTGGGCGCGGTCTTGAAGGGGAAACCGAAGTACTTGGCCAGCTCGGCCGCCACGCGCTCGCCGAATTCGGGATGCGCGTTCAAACCAGTGCCGACCGCCGTGCCGCCAGCGGCCAGCTCGGAGATGGCATTGAGGGTGGCGATGATGGCCGACTCGGCATGATCCAGCTGGGCCACGTAGCCCGAGAACTCCTGGCCCAGCGTCAGCGGCGTGGCGTCCTGCAGGTGGGTGCGGCCGATCTTGACGATGTCGGCAAACTGCGCGGACTTGTCCGCCAGCGTGGCGCGCAGGGTGTGCAGCGAGGGAATCAGGTGCGTGGCCACCGCCATGCAGGCCGCCACGTGCATGGCCGTCGGGAAGATGTCGTTGGAGGACTGGCCGCGGTTGACGTCGTCATTCGGGTGGATCAGGCGATCCTCGCCGCGCACGCCGCCCAGCAGTTCGGAAGCGCGGTTGGCCAGCACCTCGTTCATGTTCATGTTGCTCTGAGTGCCGGAACCGGTCTGCCAGACCGACAGCGGAAACTCCAGCGGATGCTTGCCGGCGATGACCTCATCGGCCGCCGCGATGATGGCATCAGCCTTCTTGCCGTCCAGCTTGCCCAGGTCGCGGTTGACGGCGGCACAGGCGCGCTTGACGGCGGCCAGGGCCACGATCAGCTCGGCCGGCATGCGCTCGGTGGAAATGTGGAAGTGGTGCAGCGAACGTTCGGTCTGCGCGCCCCACAGGCGATCGGCAGGGACTTCGATCAGGCCAAAGGTATCGCGCTCCATGCGGTGGTTCATGATGCTGGTTCTCCGTGATGAGAGGGCCGCAGGCGGCCCGATGATCCCGTGAGACTCTGGCGCAAGCTGAAGGCTGAGTCACCGACGAGACCGGCAATGTGACATCTAGTGTAACGGCTGGCGGGACCGCCCGCAGGAAGCGGCGGCATGAAGCTGGCGAGGGTACGGCAATGCGGCAGGCAGACCGGGACGGCGGATTGCCGCAGCGGTCGTGGCGAGGAATCAGCCGGCCTTGTTGTCCTTGGGCGGATCCGGCAGCACACAGGCCTCGACCACTTGCAGGTCGTTGTCCTTGGCGAAGTTGACCACGAAGTGATAGGCCAGCGGCTCCAGCTCGCGCAGGGCTTCGTTGACCACCACCGAGCGCACGCCATCGATGTGGGTGGGCAGCACGTAGGGAGAATATTTCAGGTGTGCATTGCGACCGCCACTGCCTTCGGGACGGAAGCACGACATCACGCCGCACAGGCGCTCCGCCCAGTCGCTGGGGCGGAACTGCCGGCCATCCGAGGTCTTGCCCAGGATGATGAATTCTTTGGCCGGTGCGTTTGCGGGTTTGATGGGATCAGCCATACATGCATTCTTCTAAAGCGCTTGCAACCGAATGCCCTTGTCCTGGTGGGACCGGAGCCCTGGAGTCCGCGGAGCCTCGGCGATCCACTGCCTGGGTGCCTGCGGAAGTAAGTATTATATCTTATAGAAGACTTGGCTTCTACCGGTCTCCCCCGGCTACTGCGTGCCGCTCATGGTCTGCGGGCAAGGTATGCTCCCTGCACGTGGCGGCCTTCTGAAGTGAAGTCGGAAGTATACCGGGTTGGCGAGAATCGCGTTCCCAAAAACAAAGCGGGCCTGAGCCCGCTTCTTCAAGGACCAGTCGCCTAGCCCATCCACACCGCCACCGACAGCAGCAGCAACAGGAACATCCACAGCAGCAAGGCGCGCCAGACCAGGCCCACGGTGCTCTGCAGGGTGCGTGGCGAGGGGGTGTCGCCGGGCAGGCCGTCGGTTTCTTCCGGCATGGAATCGACCGTGGCCGCATCGGCCGGCAGGATGATGCCGGCAGCCGCTTCCTTCTCGGTACCGAAACGCACGCCCATGGCCCCGCCACCGGCTGCCAGGATGATGCCGGCGGCTTCGTCGTCCCAGCGGCTGGCGAAGTTGCGCCAGGCGTAGATGGCATCCTCGAAGTTGCCGACCACGGCGAAGGCGGCGGCCGTCAGGCGTGCCGGAATCCAGTCGATCCAGTAGAAGGCCTGGGCGGCAAAGCGGCCGAAAGCTTCATATTTCATGTGATCCGGCTCGTTCCAGGCGCGCGAGAGATATTCGGCGACTCGGTACATCACCGCCAGCGCCGGACCGACCGGCATCAGGAACCAGAAGAACACGCCAAACACGTGGCGATGCGTGGTGATGAGCGCGCGCTCGGAGGCGATGCGCGAAATTTCGCTCACATCCATCGCCGTGGTGTCCTGCTTGGTCCATTCGGCCAGCAGGGTGCGGGCGGTCATTTCGTCGCCCGTGTTCAGGGCCAGCTGGATGGAGGTGAAGTAATGGCTGTAATGGCGGAAGCCCAGGGTCATGTAGACCACCAGCACGTTCCAGGCAAAGGCCGCCACCAGGCTCACATGCAGCAGCAGCCAATAGATCAGCGCCACCGGCACCGTCAGCGCCCCCACCATCACCACCCAGCCCAGGCGGCCATGATGAGCGTGCCCGGCGTTGAACCAGCCTTCAATGGTGGCCGCGAAAGACTTGATCGACGCGTATACCGGATTGTCTGCGCGCAGTGGTTTGAGTTGTTCGATTAACAGCGCAAAGAGAATGGAAAGAAATGTCATCAAGCTGCCTTAGGTGTCTCTGTAGCCCGTACGATAGCGCAGTGCAAGAGGGGAATCAAACAATTGATTCGTTGATCACAATCAAGAGCGTGATGTCACGGATTTTTACTTATTTGAACATTAAAAGCGACATTGCGTATCTGCGAGGCGACAAATTCTGCCACTAGCTGCGCAGGAAGTGGTACAGGTTGCGCAGCATGCCCGCAGTCGCGCCCCAGATGAAGTAACGGTCATAGGGCATGGTGTAGAAACTGCGCCGGCCTACCGGTGCCGGCAGCTTGACCGAGCGGCGCTGATGGTTCAATCCATCCATGAGGAAAGCCAGTGGCACTTCGAAGATCTCGGCCACTTCGCGCGGGTCGCCCACGGCCTCGAAAGGCGGCTGTATCAGTCCGGCCACGGGCGTGACCCGATAACCGGTGCCGGTGAAGTAATCGGGCAGCGAGCCGATGACTTCGATGTGCTGGCGCGCCAGGCCGATTTCCTCTTCGGTCTCACGCAGGGCGGTCTCGATGGCCGAGCCGTCATAGTCCTCGCGGCGGCCGCCGGGGAAACTGATCTGTCCCGCGTGATCCTTCAGGTCAGCCGTACGTTGAGTGAAGAGTACCGTCATCCCCTCCTCCCTCAGCACGATCGGGATCAGCACCGAAGCGAGCCGGAAGCGTCCTTTGGACTCGGCCAGGCGCGCCATCTGGTCGCCGCTGTGCTCGGGCTCCCAGCGCGGCGGGTCGGCGAAGCGCTGGCGCAGCCAGTCGGCATTCAGGCGCGCGGCCTCCAGCGCAGTTTCGCCGGCGACGGCATCCACAGGCAGATTGACGGGATCGAAACTGGCCACGTTGTGCTCGCTTGATCGTGAGGTTGTCAGGACTTCAATCGGGTATCAGAAACGAAAAAGGGGCGTCGCGAGACACCCCTTTTCCTGACGCATCAACAGGCGACCGATTACTCGGCAGCAGCAGCCTTTGCCGCACGGCTGGGCAGCTTTTCCTTGATACGTGCCGACTTGCCCGAACGTTCGCGCAGGTAGTACAGCTTGGCACGACGCACGTCACCACGACGCTTGACTTCAATCGAGGCGATCAGCGGCGAGTACAGCTGGAAGGTACGCTCAACGCCTTCGCCCGAAGAAATCTTGCGGACGATGAAGTTGGAGTTCAGACCACGGTTACGGCGGGCGATAACGACGCCTTCGTAAGCCTGAGCGCGCTTGCGGGTACCTTCAACCACGTTCACGTTGACAATCACGGTGTCGCCGGGGGCGAAGTCGGGAATGTTCTTGGCGAGACGCGCGATCTCTTCTTGCTCGAGTTGCTGGATCAGATCCATTTTTTGCTCCTGTAACCATCTTGCCGGCGCCATTGCCACGAGGGCGGATTGTAAAGCCCGGTAGAGGATGGGGTTTCAAACACGGTGACATCGGCCACCGCACGGTGCAGGTCCGTTGCCGGGCCTGCGGTACTGCATTTGCTGCTAAAACTTCACTCGGGCGATCTGCTCGCGTGCCGGCTTACTGCTGCGGCAAACTGCCCAGAAACTTTTCATCGGCCTTGCTCAGCAAGCCCTGCTCGCGGGCCCTGACGATGAGGTCAGGACGCTTGCTCTGCGTGGCTTCCAGTGCCCGCTGCCGGCGCCATTTCTGGATCTCGGCATGGTGCCCACCCAGCAGGATGGACGGCACCGGTTCACCTTCATAGACTTCCGGACGCGTGTAATGGGGCGAGTCCAGCAATCCGTTGACGAAACTGTCTTCCACTGCCGAGGCACTGTCGTTGAGCGCACCCGGCAAGAGCCGGATCACGGCATCCATCAGCGCCATCGCCGGCAATTCACCTCCGGAGAGGACGAAGTCCCCGATGCTGATTTCCTCGTCCACGCACTTGTCGAGCAGACGCTGGTCAATTGCTTCATAGCGTCCGCACAGCAACACCGCCCCGCTGTCCTGCGACAGCCGCACCACGCGCTCATGCGTCAGCGGTGCGCCTTGCGGTGAAAGATAGATCACACGCGGCCGGGCCAGACCCAGCGCTTGCTGCCGCTGCTGCGCCGCCTCGATGGCAGCCTGCAGCGGCTTGGCCAGCATCACCATGCCGGGGCCGCCGCCATAGGGGCGGTCATCCACGGTGCGGTGATTGTCAGTGGTGAATTCACGCGGATTCCACAACTGCAAGCCCCAGCGCTGCTGCTCCAGCGCCCGGCGGGTAATGCCGGACTGCGTCAGCGCGGCGAACATCTCGGGAAACAGAGTGACGACATCAAACTGCATCACGCCTCCATTTCCTGGGTTCTTTTGAATCGTTTGAATCGGTTCAATCTGTTCACATCAGCGAGCCGGAAAAGAAAAAACTGACCTTGAAGGTCAGTAATCCTTGTCCCAGTCGACGATGATCTTTTTTTCGCTCTGCTGCACCGTCTTGACGAACTGGTCGACAAACGGAATCAGCAGTTCGGGCGCCGCCGCGGATTTCTCCTTGGCCCCCTTCTTCGGCTTTGCGTCGGCAGCGGGTTGCGGTTGCGGCTCGGGCGCAGTTTCCTGCACCGGGGCCTTCACCACCAGGATGGGATGGGCGCCGTTGTCCATCATGTCGGACACCACGCCCAAGGCTTCACCCTGGAGATTTTCCACTGCCGAGCCGATCAGATCGACCCAGTAGAATTCATTGTCATCCAGCGCCGGAAAGTGCTTGCGGGAGATGGAGACCACCGTTCCCTTCATCGCTTCGGCCGCATTGCGGTCCGCTACCCCGGTCAGGCGCGCAACGACATCGCCGCTGTGCCCCTTGGACTGCATGACATCGACATCCTGCTTGGGCTGGCCGGATTTCTCCAGCCACCAGGTCTTGGCATTCAACAAGGCATCTGCCTCGGAAGAATAAGGACGCACGCGAATCCAGCCCTGGATTCCGTAGGCTCCGGTCACATGGCCAACGGTCACGAGATCGTCGGGTGCGGAGAACCCCGCTTGGGCTTGATCAGTCATGAGTACACCAGACCTGTTCTTCATCCGGGCGTCAGCAAAACTGACGCGGAATCAGACAGGAAAACCTGTATTAAGCAGCAGCCTTGGAACCGGCTTCAGCGACCAGGCGAGCAACGGTCGGCGACAGTTGTGCGCCAACGCCTTGCCAGTGAGCCAGACGGTCAGCAGCGATACGCACGGTTTCTTCCTTGCCGGAAGCGACCGGGTTGTAGAAGCCGATGCGCTCGATGAAACGGCCATCGCGACGATTGCGCGAGTCGGTTGCAACGATGTTGTAGAAGGGGCGCTTCTTGGCGCCGCCACGAGCTAAACGAATAACGACCATAATGGTTCCAGTAAGAATACGGACACGGAAAAGCCGCAGATTATAACGGACTTCCGCACACCCGGGCAAGTTGCTTGGCGCTTTTGTGCCATAGACCAACGCACAACGCCCTGCAAACTCCCCAAAACACGGCAAAAGTGATGTCTTTTGGCATCACTTTTGCCCCACCTCCAGCCAGGACTGCCGCATCGCAGCTTGTCCTGACGGAAATCACCCTGCGCCAGGGGCTCGGCTATACTGCTGCCAGACCTGACCACAACACGGCCGCCAGCGTCATCTCTGGCGGCTTACAACAGAATAAAGAGACGTGCAGCATGCCCTTGCCTTCCGCACCCCGCCACAAGAACAAGACCCTGACGACTTTCCTGGCCACCGCTTTCGGCAGCATCGGCCTGCACCGTTTCTATCTCCACGGCGGCCGTGACCGCTTCGGCTGGCTGCATATCCTGGCCATTCCCCTGTCGCTGGCCTTGATGGCAGCACGGCCGGACGCACCCAAGCTCTTCACCGGCCTGCCCTTCGTGCTGTCGGCGCTGATTGCCTGCCTGGAAGCGCTGGTACTGGGCCTCACGCCGGACGACAAGTGGGATGCGCGCTACAACGCCGGCAGCGGCAAGCGTTCTGAATCGCACTGGATCCTGGCACTGATCCTGGTCCTGACCGTGGGATTGGGTGCCATGGGGGTGATCGCCCTGCTGGCGCGCAGCTTCGACCTGCTCTTCACTGGCGGGGCCTTCGGCTGAGCTGCTGCCCTGCCCTACGATCCCAATGAACAAGCCCGGAACATCGTCTACGATGTTCCGGGCTTTTGTTTGAAGCCGGAATCAGAACTGCTCTTCGGCCAGCGCCATCACCGCTGCACCGCCATCGACGATGGCCGTGCGATAGGCCAGCGCCTGCGGCAGGATCTGCTCGGCATAGAAACGCGCGGTCGCCAGCTTGGCTTCGTAGAACTTGCCGTCACCCTCACCGGACTTGAGCTTGCCCGCCGCAATGGCCGCTGCACGCGCCATCTGCCAGCCACCCAGCACCACGCCGGCCATCTTCAGATACGGGACGCTGCCCGCGAAGACCGCCTTGATATCGCTCTTGACGTTGGCCACCACATACCCGACCACCTGTTCCAGCGCATCGGCGGCTTCGGCCAGGCGCGCCGCGATGGGCTGCAGTTGCGCATCGCCCTGCAGTTCGGCCACGGTCTGGCGCACCTGGTCGATGATGCCCTTGGCAACAGCGCCGCCGTCACGCAAGGTCTTGCGGCCCACCAGATCATTGGCCTGGATGGCGGTCGTGCCTTCGTAGATCGGCAGGATGCGCGCATCGCGGTAATGCTGGGCCGCGCCGGTTTCCTCGATGAAGCCCATGCCGCCATGTACCTGCACGCCGGTGGAGGTCACATCGATGGACATCTCGGTGATCCAGCCCTTGACGATGGGCACCAGGTATTCGTAGAAGGCCTGGTTGGATTTGCGGGTGGCTTCGTCATCGCTGAAGTGCGCCGCATCCGACGTGGCCGCGGCCACATAGGACAAGGCCCGCGCCGCCTCGATCTGGGCGCGCATGGACATCAGCATGCGGCGCACATCGGGCTGGTGGATGATGGCCACCGGACCGGGCGAGCCGGCCAGGTCGCGCGACTGGATGCGGTCGCGGGCATAGGACACGGCTTTCTGATAGGCACGCTCCGACACCGACAGCCCCTGGATGCCCACGGCAAAGCGCGCCGCATTCATCATGATGAACATGTATTCCAGGCCGCGATTCTCTTCGCCGACCAGGGTACCGATGGCGCCGCCATGGTCACCGAACTGCAGCACGGCGGTCGGGCTGGCCTTGATGCCCAGCTTGTGTTCGATGGAAACGCAGTGCACGTCATTGCGCGCGCCCAGCGACCCGTCGGCATTGACCAGGAACTTGGGCACGATGAACAGCGAGATGCCCTTCACGCCTTCGGGCGCATTGGGCGTGCGGGCCAGCACCAGATGGACGATGTTCTCGGCCATGTCGTGCTCGCCATAGGTGATGAAGATCTTGGTCCCGAAGAGCTTGTAGGTCCCGTCTCCCTCCGGCACGGCGCGCGTGCGCACCAGTGCCAGGTCGGAGCCGGCCTGCGGCTCGGTCAGGTTCATGGTGCCGGTCCACTTGCCGGAGATGAAGTTGGCGATGAAGGTTTCCTTCTGCTGCTGGGTGCCGGCCGTCATCAGCGCTTCGATGGTGCCATCGGTCAACAGCGGGCACAGCGCGAAGGAGAGATTGGCCGAGTTCAGCATCTCGATGCAGGGCGTGGCCAGCAGCTTGGGCAGGCCTTGTCCGCCGAACTCCACGGGATGCTGCACGCCTTGCCAGCCGGCTTCACCAAACTGGCGGAAGGCTTCCTTGAATCCGGGGCTGGTGGTGACCTTGCCGTCGGCCCAGCTGCTGGGGGCCTTGTCGGCAGAATGGTTCAGCGGGGCGATCACTTCACTGCAGAAACGGGCGTTTTCTTCGAGAATGGCCTCGGCCGTTTCCGGCGTGGCATCCTCGCAGCCCGGCAGCGCATTCACGGCTGCCAGACCGGCCAGTTCGTTCATGACGAACAACATATCCTTCACGGGCGCGGTGTAACTCATCTCCAACCTCCAATGCGGAACGCTCTGGCGGCGTTCCTTGCTTGCACGAAAACACCCCGGCCTGAGCCGGGGCGGATACTACGTTTCAGACCACATCAGCCAAGCTGCTTGACCAGCTCGGGGACGACCTCGAAGAGGTCACCCACCAGGCCGTAATCGGCCACCGAGAAGATCGGTGCTTCCTCGTCCTTGTTGATGGCGACGATGACCTTGGAGTCCTTCATGCCGGCCAAATGCTGGATCGCGCCGGAAATACCGACGGCGATATACAGCTGGGGCGCGACGATCTTGCCGGTCTGGCCGACCTGCCAGTCGTTGGGCACGTAGCCTGCGTCGACCGCAGCGCGGGAGGCGCCCATGGCGGCGTTCAACTTGTCGGCCAGCGGCTCCAGGATCTTGAAGCTTTCCGCCGAACCCATGCCACGGCCACCGGAGACGATGATCTTGGCAGCGGTCAGTTCCGGACGATCCGACTTGGCCACTTCACGGCCCACGAAGCTGGACTTGCCCGAATCGGCCACGGCCGGGATGCTTTCCACGGCCGCCGAACCACCCTGCGCGGCCGGATCGAAACCGGTGGTGCGCACGGTGATGACCTTGATCGGGTCGATCGACTGCACGGTGGCAATGGCGTTGCCGGCGTAGATGGGACGCTCGAAGGTATCGGCCGACTCCACCTTGGTGATGTCGGAAATCTGGCCCACGTCCAGCTTCGCAGCCACGCGCGGCAGGATGTTCTTGCCGTAGGCGGTGGCGGGGGCCAGGATGTGGCTGTAATCCTTGGCGATGGCCAGGACTTGTTCGGCCACGTTCTCAGCCAGGCCGTCGGCGAATTGCGGGGCATCGGCCAGCAGTACCTTGGCCACGCCTGCCACTTGTGCGGCAGCATCTGCAGCGGCCTTGGCATTGGCGCCGGCCACCAGGACGTGGACATCGCCACCGGCTTGCGCTGCGGCGGTGATGGTGTTGAGGGTGCTGCCCTTGAGGCTGGCGTTGTCGTGTTCAGCAATAACGAGTGCGGTCATGATCAGATCACCTTGGCTTCATTTTTCAGTTTGGCGACCAGGGTCGCGACATCCGGCACCTTCACGCCGGCGCTGCGCTTGGCAGGCTCGGTGACCTTCAAGGTCTTCACGCGCGGGGCCACGTCCACGCCCAGCTCGTCGGGCTTGACGGTATCGAGCTGCTTCTTCTTGGCCTTCATGATGTTGGGCAGCGTGACGTAACGCGGCTCGTTCAGGCGCAGGTCGGTGGTGATGATGGCCGGCAGGGTCAGGGCCAGGGTTTCCAGGCCGCCGTCCACTTCACGGGTCACGGTGACCTTGCCCTCTTCCAGCACGACCTTGGAAGCGAAGGTGGCTTGCGGCCAGCCCAAGAGCGCTGCCAGCATCTGGCCGGTCTGGTTGCAGTCATCGTCGATGGCCTGCTTGCCCAGGATGATCAGCTGCGGCTGTTCCTTCTCGGCCAGGGCCTTGAGGATCTTGGCCACGGCCAGCGGTTGCAGTTCGACATCGGCCGCCACTTCGGCCAGGATGCCGCGATCGGCACCAATGGCCATGGCGGTGCGCAGGGTTTCCTGGCACTGGGTCACGCCGGCGGAGACGGCGATCACTTCGGTGACCTTGCCGCCTTCTTTCAGGCGCACGGCTTCTTCCACCGCGATTTCGTCAAACGGGTTCATCGACATCTTGACGTTGGCGATATCGACGCCGCTGCCGTCGCTCTTGACGCGCACCTTGACGTTGTAATCCACGACGCGCTTGACTGGTACTAATACTTTCATCGCATGGCCCTTGCAAAAAGGAATTGACGTAAACGTAAACTTCCGCAGGATTATAAAAGCAAAACGGGGTGCCTACCGGTTTTTAGCACGATCGTTCTTTTTAATGTTTGCAGCATACACCAAAGATTCACGTGAGCGGAAGAGGAAATGAAGAGAAGCTGAAAAAAACTTCATGCAGCGGAATTGAAGCGCGGCCTGCCCGCAGGCAACACCGCGCTGCTCAGACCGCCAGGTGGGGTACCGGTTCGCCCCGCAGGCCGGCCAGCAGGTTGGAGACGGCCAGCTCGGCCATGGCCAGCCGGGTTTCATGGGTGGCCGAACCGATGTGGGGCAAGGCCACCACGTTGGGGAGTTGCAGCAGGGGCGATTCGGCGGGCAGCGGCTCGACTTCGAACACATCCAGGCCGGCCCCGTAAATGGTCTTGTCCTGCAGGGCCGCAATCAGCGCCGCCTCATCGACGATGCGCCCGCGCGAGGCATTGATGAAGATGGCGCTGCGCTTCATGAGCGCGAATTCGCGTGCGCCGATCAGGCGTTCGGTATCGGCATTCAGGGGCAGCATGACGCAGACGAAGTCCGCCTGGGCCAGCAACTCATCCTGGCTGACGTAGCGCGCATCGAGTTCGCGCTCGGCCTCGGGATCGGGGCGGCGGTTGTGATACAGGATGGGCATGCCGAAACCATGATGCGCCCGCCGCGCCACCGCAGAGCCGATGCGGCCCATGCCGATCAGGCCCAGCGTCTTGCCGTGCACGTTCACGCCGAACTGGGCCTCGCCGATGCTGCCCTTCCAGCGACCGGCCTTGACGTATTCGGCCAGTTCCACCACGCGGCGCGCGGTGGAGAGGATCAAGGCAAAGATGGTGTCAGCAGTCGCTTCGGTGAGCACGCCGGGCGTATGCGCCAGCATCAGCCCGCGCCGGCGAAAATAATCCAGGTCGAAATTGTCCACGCCCACCGAGATGGTGGAGGCGATCCTGAGTTGCGGCGCGCCCTCCAGCATGTCGTTGGTGATGGGCAGGCTGGCGCCGATGATGCCGTCGGCAGTCTTCAGCGCTGCGAGAAAATCGGCGCGGTTGTCTTGCGTAATACGGTCGAAGAGCGTTACGTCGCATTCCGCCTGCAGGCGCTGCAGCAGATGTTCGGGCAATTTTTTGTAGACGACTACGTGCGGCTTCATCGGTGTTCCCATCAATCAAAAAGGACGGTGACGCAAAGTACATCCCGGATTACCGTTCGGACTGAGTAGCGGCGCAGCCGCGTATCGAAGGCGCTCCGGCAAGTGCGCCTTCGATAGGGCCCTGGCGGGCCTACTCAGTCCGAACGGATTGCAGTGTGTTCAGACAGGGTTACGAGGCCGCCTCCAGCTCGGCCCGGGTGGGCAAGCCTTCCATGTCGCCCACCACCTGGATGGCGAACGCCCCGATGCGGTTGCCGCGCATGACGGCCTCGGGTACCGGCAAACCTTCCAGCATGCCGCTGATGACACCTACTGCGAAGCCATCCCCGGCGCCCACGGTATCGACCACTTCCTTCACCGGCACGCCAGCCACCCTGCCCTCGCCTTCACTGTTGCGCCAGTAAGCGCCTTCGGCGCCCAGCTTGATGACCACCATCTTCACACCGCGCTCCAGGTAGAAGCCGGCAATGGCGTGCGGATCTTCATATCCGGTAAGAAGCGTCCCTTCCGACAATCCCGGCAGCACCCAGTCCGCCTTGAAGGCCAGCGCATTCAACTGCTGCGCCATGACTTCGCGCGAGGGCCACAGCATCGGCCGCAGGTTGGGATCGAAGGAAATCGTCTTGCCCTGCGCCCGCATGAACTCCATGGCGTGATGGGCAAAGGCCATTGTCGTGGGCGACAAGGCCGGCGCGATGCCGGTGGCGTGCAGGTGCCGCGCCGCGCCGAAATACGCCGGATCGAAATCCTCCAGCGACAGATGGCTGGCCGCCGATCCCTTGCGGTAATACTCGATGGCGGGGTCTGCTCCATCCACCGCCTTGGCCTTCAGCTGGATGGCCGTGCGGAATTCCATGTCGGTCAGCACGCGGCTGACCTCCACGCCTTCCTGCGCCACGCGCTTGCGAATGAAGCGGCCGAAGGCATCATTACCCACCCGGCTGGCCCAGCCCACCTTCAAACCCAGGCGCGCCAGGCCGATGGCCACATTGGTCTCGGCACCGGCCAGGCGGCGCGTGTATTTTTCCACTTCTTCAAACGGGCCGACTTCATCGGCCACCAGCAAGGCCAGGGCTTCGCCCCAGGTCACCACATCCAGTTGCATCGTCATTGTGCTTGTCCTCAGACGGCCGCCAGCATCGCCACGTGGCGGCGCGTCGTTTCTTCCAGATCCGTGCCCACCAGCGGGAATTCGATGGCCCGCAGGATGCCCGTGGGGAAATGCGCCAGCATGGCCGGCCAGTGCGTATCCTGCGCCTGCAGCGGCACGGCCTTGAGCTTGCCCTTGTCTTCCTGCACGCCCTTGCAGTGCACGTAGCGCACATGCGGTGCCAGCGAGCGCGCGGCGGTCTCGGGATCGACGCCCTGCCAGTGCCAGTTGCCCATGTCGAAGGTCATGCCGAAGGCATAGCCGTTGCCGGTGCACAGCGCCAGGAAGCTGACGATGGGCTCCAGCCGTCCGCCCTGCGGGGTCTGGTCGTTTTCCAACAAGACTTCAATGGGGGAATGCGAGAGGAAGCGCAGCAATGATTGCAGATCACTGGCGACAGAGAAATGACCGAGCGATACCTTCAGGAAACGTGCACCGAGCTCCTCGGCCTCGTTCATCGCCTGCCCGATCTGCTCGCGATCAAATCGCCCGTCGGCACGGAACAATTCCAACGGCGCGGAATACACCGAGAACAGCTTGTGCTGCTCCAACAGCGCACGCAAGGCCGGCAGATCCTGCGGGCCATCGAAGAGCTCACGCCGTATTTCAAGGCCAGCCGCCCCGGCCGCCGCCACCATCGGGACCAGGTCGGCATGGCCGACCCGCCGCACCAGGTCCGCCCCATAGGCCGAGGCGGCGACCAGGACCGGACTCACTTGAGCGCCCCTGCACCGATGAACTGCCTGGCTTCCGGCGTCTGCGGATCGGCGAAGAATTCCTTCGAGGGACGCGCTTCCCACACCTTGCCCTGGTGCATGAAGACGGTGAGGTCCGCCACCCGGCGCGCGAACTCCATCTCGTGCGTCACCAGCAGCATGGTCATGCCGCCGCGTGCCAGCTCTTCCATGACCTTCAGCACTTCGGCGGTCAGTTCCGGGTCCAGTGCCGAGGTCACTTCATCGAACAGCATCACCTGCGGCTCCATGGCCAGCGAGCGGGCAATGGCCACGCGTTGCTGCTGGCCGCCGGAGAGCTGCTCGGGATAGGCGTCACGCTTGTGGTCCAGGCCGACCTGCTTCAAGACCTTGATGGCGGTCTCGCGGGCGGTGTCGGTGGCGGTCTTCTTGACGATGCGGGGTGACAGCATGATGTTCTCCTCCACGGTCAGGTGCGGAAAGAGATTGTAATGCTGGAACACCATGCCCACATCCTTGCGCAATTCGATCAGGTGTTCGTGCTTGTTGGTCAGCTTGTGGCCGGCCACGGTGATGCTGCCGCCGTCGATGGTCTCCAAGCCGTTGATGCAGCGGAGCATGGTGCTCTTGCCGGAGCCCGAACGGCCGATGATGGCCACCACCTGGCCGCGCTCGACCGACAGCGAAATGCCGTTCAACACCTGGTTGCTGCCGAAGCGCTTGGTGATGTTGTCAATCTCAACGATGGGCATGGTATTTCCTCTCCAGGGCAAAAGCGAAACGGGACAGCGGATAACAGAAAACGAAGTAGATACCGGCCACGATGGGGAAGACCAGGAAAGGCTGGAAGGTCGCATTGCTGACCAGCTTGCCGGCCTGCGCCAGTTCCACCAGGCCGATGATGGAGGCGATCGAGGTGTTCTTGACGATCTGCACCAGGAAGCCCACGGTCGGCGGCAGCGAAATACGCACCGCCTGCGGCAGGATCACGTAGCGCAGCTGCTGCCAGCGCGTCATGGCCAGGGCAGTCGACGCTTCCCACTGCGGCACCGGCACGGCCTCGATGCAGCCGCGCCAGATCTCGCCCAGATAGGCGCTGGAATAGATCGTCATGGCGATGGTGGCGGCCACCATGGGCGGGAGCTTGTAGCCGAAGATCGCCAGTCCGTAGAAGGACAGGAACAGGATGATCAGCACCGGCGTGCCCTGGATGATCTGTATATACACCGCCGAGAGCAGCCGCAGCGGGGCCAGGTGCGAGGTACGCATCAGGGCCACGATGAAGCCGGCGATGCCGCCGCCGATGAAGGCCAGCGCCGAGAGCAGCAGCGTCCAGCGTGCCGCCTCCAGCAGGAACATGAAATTATCAAAGGAAAATTCAGCGAGCATCACATCCTCCTCGGACGAGCCACGCCCAGGCGGCGACGGCGTTTGAAGACCACCAGTCCGATCAGCCAGAAGGCCAGGCGGAACAGCAATGCCAGCAGGATGTAGAGCACCATCACCACCAGGTAGATCTCGAAGCTGCGGAAGGTCTCGGCATCGAGCAGGTTGGCCGTGGCCGTCAGCTCCTCAGCCGAGATGGCCGAGACGATGCTGGAGGCCAGCATCATCAGCGTGAACTGGCTGGCCAGTGCCGGATAGACTTTTTCCAGCGCGGGCGTCAGCACCACATGCCGGATCACCTGCCCGCGCGTCATGGCCAGCGCCTGCGCCGCCTCGATCTGCGAAGGGTGGATGGCCATCATGCCGGCCCGCACGATCTCGGTGGAGTAGGCCCCGAGGTTGACCGTCATGGCCACCAGCGCGGCGATGTTGGCATTGACCTGTACGCCGATGGAAGGCAGGCCGAAGAAGATGATGAACAGCTGTACCAGGAACGGCGTACTGCGGATCAGCTCCACGTAGGAGGTAACCGCCAGCCGCGCCGGTGCGCTGCCATGAATGGAAATGATGGCGCCGAAAATGCCGACGGCCAAACCGCAGATCATCGACAGCGCGCTCAACCGTATGGTGAGCAGTGCGCCGACCAGCAACTGATCCAGGTGCTGGAAGATGAACGCGAACTGAAAATCGTAATGCATCGTGTGCTCCTCCGACAAACCCGCGCCGTCCGCTCATCCCCTGAACGACGCGTGATCTGTTCTTCTCAGGCTGCGCAGTTCATGGCTGCGCAGCCGCTTCTGCAAGACAGATTCCGCAGGACGGAATCAGAACACCGGCAGGTTGGGCAGCGGGCCGGCCCACTTGCGCGAGATGGCATCGAGTTCGCCGTTGAGCTTGACGTAGTAGATGAAGTTGTTGAGCCACTGCTGCAGCTCATACGAGCCCTTGCGCACGGTCATCGAATTGGGTTGCACCGAGTACGGGAACTTGACTTCGATCTTGCCCTGACCACGGCTCTTGACGATTTCATTGGCCATGGTGTTGGGAATGGAGATGGCATCGACCTGGTTCGACAGCAGCGCCTGGGTCACCGTCGAGTCATCCTCGAAACGCACCAGCACCGTGCCCGGAGGCGCCAGGCGGGTCAGTGCGGTGTCGTTGGTGGAACCGCGCGAGACGCCCACTTTCTTCTTGACCAAGTCATCGAGCTTCTTGAAGTTGCTGCCCACCGGGCCGACGATGGAGAGTTCGAAACCGCTGTAGGGAATCGTGAACAACACCGACTTGGCACGCTCAGGCGTGGGGGCCAATGTGGCGGCCAGCATGTCGACCTTGCCCGATTCCAGCGCCGGGATACGGGCCGGCGGCACCAGCGGCACAATCTCCACCGGCAGGCCGAGATACTTGCCGATCAGGTTGGCCACATCGACGTCATAACCGATGGGCACGCCCTTGGCATCGACCGAACCGAAGGGCGGTGTGCCGCTGACCACACCGATGGTGATCTTGCCTTTCTTGGTCAGCTCGGCGATGCTCTGCGCGCTGGCGCTGGCGGCGGTTGCCACTGCGCAGGCAGCGGCCAGCGTCAGTGCGACGAATTTTGCGTTGAAAATGTTCTTGATGCTCATCCTGGTCTCCTGATCAATCAATGCCGTGTGGACGGCAGTCCGTTGAGTGCGACAGGCACCGAATCCCGCTGCCCGCTGGTGCGCGGCCGCAGGGACTCGCTTGCCCCTCTTTGTTGCTGCCTGCTTGTGCTTCCCGCTTGCAGGTCTGTGATGCGGCCGGAAGGCCGTAATACGGTTGCGTGCTGCTGAAATACGGGCGCCATCTTTACTGAACAGCTCTGCAGTCCTGTTACAAGGTCTTACCAGTAGTGCGCAGTGCCACGATCAAAAGCCTGCAACTTGGTACCGGTTCCAGCGCTGGGTTTAACTGCCGCTTGTTTGCGCCATCGGCGCGGGCCGGAGCTTGCTCACGATGCCGCTCACCAGCGCACGCTGCGGATGGCCGTCCACACTGGCGGTCGAACCGCGGCAGATGAGGCGGGGATCCAGCAGCATCTCCATGCGCACCGAGCGCTCGCCGTGGATGCGGACCAGCAAGCGTTCGATGGCCGTAAAGCCGATGTCATACGTCGGTTGTTCGATGGTGCTGATGCCGCTGCCCACCAGCGGTGACCATGCCAGTTCATCGAAACACAGCAGGCCCACGTCATCCGGAAAGCGCAGCGACATGCTCTGCAAGGCCAGCGCGATCTGCAGCGAGACCATGCCGTTGCCGGCCAGCAGGGCCACTCGCCCCGTGCTGCCGGCGGCCGCCCGGCGCAGAAAATATTCGCGCACGACCGTGGCCACATGGCCGGGCTGGTCCACATCCACTTCCAGCGTCTCGCCATGGCAATCGGGACGTTGCTCCATCGCCTGCAAAAATCCCGCCTGCCGCCCCTGCCGCGAACTCACGCCGAACAGCGGCTGCACCACCAGTGCGATATCCGTATAGCCCTGCGCCAGCAGGTGATGCGTGGCCAGTTGCGCGGCCTTGACGTTGTCGAGGCCGACCAGGTCGAAGTCGCAGCCTTCCACGTGCCGGTCCAGCAGCACCACCGGAAAGGCCGCCTGCCCCAGCTCGCGCAACGGCGTCACGTTGCGGCCCTGGGTGTTGAACAGCAGGCCTTCCACGCTGTAGGAATGCAGGGCGGCCAGCGACTGCTTCTCGCGCGCCTCGTCATTGCCGGTGTTGCACAGCATGAGCGTGTAGCCATGCTTCTGGCAGGCCGCTTCCGCACCATGCAGCACGGCCACCGAATAGGGATTGAGAATGTCCGCCACCAGCATGCCGATGAGCCGCGTACGGCCACCCTTGAGCCCGCGCGCCATCTGGCTGGGCTGATAGCCCAGGCGCGCGATGGTCTTGCCGATCTGGTCGCGCAGCGGTGCCGAGAGCGCGTCGAATTCGCCGCCCAGGTAACGCGATACGCTGGTCTTGGACACCCCGGCCTCCCGCGCAACCTGCGCAATGGTGACCCGGTCAGTGCCGGTCTTGGTGTGTTGTCTCACTATTGCCCGCCAAATCGTTGAACTGCGTCGGTTGATTTGTCTGAAGGTCCCGGGCTGCTCATTTATATGAATCTTTTGGAACCGGTTCCAAGATAGCAGCGGGATCCGGGCGGGTCAAACTTATTTCAGATGAAAAATTTGAGCAGATGCCATGAACGGCGCGCTCACGTTCTCGCACGGTAATATGAATGGATCAGCGCATGAGACGGTGGATTTCCGGCGATTGCTTCATTCCCGCCGTTCAAGGTCTGAAGCCCGGCTCCTGATTGATGCGACGCGCCAAACACCCTGTACGCGCGCCAGGGTACAAGATGCAAACGATCAGTAAATATTTGTTGCCAAGCACAAGAATGCGATATCATGAATAGCAATTATTCTCATTATTATCTGATTCATGCCCTCGCTCTCCCCCGGCGCTCTCGCCGTCCTGCTCGCCTTTTCCGTATTGCCCGCTTCTTCCGTCCTGGCGCAGACTGCCAGCACGGACAACAGTGCGGCATCAACCCAATTGCCCACCGTCGATGTGGTCGCCGATGGCGTCAACGACACCAGGTTCAAGGCCACCCAAAGCCAGGTCAACAAATCCAATACGCCGCTGTCGCAAACCCCGCAATCGGTGTCGGTGGTCACGCGCTCCATGCTGGACAGCCAGCAAGCCGTGTCGCTGGCCGATGCGCTGGAGAACGTGCCCGGCGTGGTCGCGCAGCAATATGGCCGGCGCGGCTGGGATGACCTGATCATCCGAGGCCAGGTCGCTTCCGATTCGCTGTATCTGGATGGCCTGCGCACCACCGCCAGCTCGCGCGTGGCCGAGCAGCTGTTCGGCCTGCAGCAGGTGGAAGTGCTCAAGGGACCGGGCTCGCTGCTGTATGGCCTGGTGCTGCCGGGCGGGCTGGTCAACATGGTCAGCAAGCGTCCGCAAGGCAATGACTTCGCCAACGTCGACGTCACCGTGGGCAGCCACGACTTCTACCAGACCACGGTGGACATGAACAAATCGCTGTCGGAAAACGGCAAGCAGGCTTTCCGCATCAACGGTCTCATTTCCAATTCGAACGATGCCACTGACAACGTGTGGTTCAAGAACCGCTACATCGCGCCCTCGCTGTCGCTGGACCTGGGTGCGCGTACCGACTTCACCATCCTGACCAGCTACCAGGAACGCAACTACGTGCGCCAGCAAGGGCTGCCGCTGTCGGGCTCGATCAACAGCAACGTCAACGGCGCGCTGCCGCGCAGCCTGTTCATCGGCGAACCGGGCGCGCGTCCGTATGCGGCCAATGAAACCCGTATCGGCTATGCGCTGACGCACCGCTTCGATGACGGCTGGACGCTCAACAACAACGTGCGTTACCAGCAGTTCGAGATGAGCGGGCAACTGGTGGCCAACAACGTCCTGTCGAGCACCGGCCGCAGCCTCACGCGTACCGGTACCGACCAGACCTATGAAGGCCAGACCTTCAGCATCGATACCAATGTCCAGCGCAGCTTCAACACCGGCTTCGGCAAGCACGAGATCACGCTGGGCACGGACTATCTCAATTCTCGTGAAGACACGCTCTCCTACACCTGCACGGTGGCGGCGCTCAACGTCTACAACCCGGTGTATGGTGCGCGACTGAATTGCCCGACCACACCCAACACCTATACCTCGACCAGCATCCGCGATACCGGCTTGTATGCACGCGACAACATCCGTTTCGGCGAGCGCTGGCAATTGCTGGCCGGCCTGCGCTACGACAACGTCTCCACCTACTCGACCAACCTGCGCACCGGCACGCATACCGACAATCCGGCCAGCGCCACGACGGGCTCGGCTGCGCTGATGTATGAGTTGCTGCGTGGTGTGCGTCCCTACATCAGTTACGCGACCTCGTTCTATCCGAACAGCGGCACCGATGTGAGCGGCGGCACCTTCAAGCCCGAGACCGGCAAGCAATGGGAAGCCGGCGTGAAGTTCGACCTCGACGAAGGCCGCACCAGTCTCAACGTAGCCGTGTTCGACCTGCGCCGCCGCAACGTGCTGGTGAGCGATCCCAACAACACCGGCTTCAACATTGCCGTGGGTGAACAGCGTTCGCAGGGCGGCGAGATCAGCGTGACCTCCGACTTGCGCAATGGCCTGAGCCTCAACGCGGGCTACTCCTATACGGCGGCCATCGTGACCGACGACGGCGGCCAGCGCAGCACCACCGTGGGCCAGTGGCTGGACAACGTCCCGCGCCACAACTTCACCACCAGCGCCCGCTATCGCTTCAAGGGCCAGCTGGCCGGATGGGAGTGGAACGGCGGCGTGCACGGCCAGAGCATGATGCGTACCAACGGCTATACCCTGCCGGGCTACGTGCTGGCCGATACCGGCGTGGCCTACAACGCCGAACGCTGGCGCGCTGCGCTCAACGTCAAGAACATCTTCAATACGCACTACTACGCGGGCGGTCTGGCGCGGGCGGTGGCGTTGGGGGATGACCGGACCATCTTGCTGACCCTGGGGTATCGTTACTGATCTCCTGTCCCGCCTTCTCGTGATTCAAGATCGGCCGCTTTCATGCGGCCGATTTTTTTTATCCAATGATTCGACATGAATGGCTCATTCGCGGCGAGCTGCGATGCAATCATTCATGTATGGGGAATGCCCACTGACATTCTTCCATGCGAATCCATACAAGATCAATTGCAGACCATCGCGCAGCACGGCTGTGCCGATGCGCATTGGCGTTAGGCGTTACGCCGCACGGGCACATTGAATCAACACGCAATAGAAAAAAAGAAGACATCCCCTCACCGCAAGGACTGCAGGGAAAGAGGAAAAGAAAAAGCAAAAGAAAAGTGGCGGACTCCCGAAGAAGTCCGCCCGAAATGAAGGCCAGAAGGAGCCTGTGACGAAACTGAACAGTGTTTCCTTTCAATCTCGGCCCCAATGGTAGTCAGTCCCTTCCACTGCAGGCAAATCCGCACCGCCGATTAGCCGCATCAATACTGCAAATACTTCTCCAAGCAGGGCATCGGCCCTCTCGCGTTTGGTGCAGGATCGCGCCAAACGCCCTCCCCATGCGGGTTTCGCGCATCATGCGGGTGCACCATGCACAAGCCTGCGTGCCATCCCGGAGCAGCCTACTCATTATTACTAATATTCATTCGGCCAATTCCTAAATAGAATTTGACCCTGATTTGACCCAGGACGACACTCAGCTACCTCCTTTCAACCAAAGTGGTGTGCCATGAATTCGATCACGCTCGATGTTTATCCCGTCCAGAAAAAAATCGTCACCGCTGCCCCACCGCATGCGGACTCTCCTGAAATGGATACGCTCATTGCGGAAGTGACCGCGCGCCGCGATGAGTTCGACCAGTTGGGCCACGTGCCGCGCGACATCGTGGCCACCATGAAGAAGGCCGGCATCTTCCGCAGCGGCACGCCGCGCAAGTTCGGCGGCGAAGCCCTGGCCCCGGCGCCCTTCCTGGCCATGGTCGAACGCATCTCCAAGGCCGATGGCTCGGCCGGCTGGGTCGCTGCCTTCGGTTCGGCCAACACCTATCTGGCCGCCCTGCCCATCGAAACGCAGCGCAAGATCTACGCAAGCGGCCCCGACCAGGTCTATGCCGGCGGCCTCTATCCGCTGCAAGAAGCCAAGGCCGTCCCCGGCGGATGGGAAATCACCGGACGCTGGCACTTCGCCAGCGGCTGCAAGGGCGCAGACTGGATCGGCGTGGGCATCAAGGACACCAGCAGCCCCGAGGACGGCACGCAAAAACCCGCCCTCATGGCCGTGATGCCGGCCTCGGAAATCGAGATCGTCGACAACTGGAACGTGGTCGGCATGCAAGGCACCGGCAGCCACGATACCCGCCTCAAGGACAAGTTCGTGGCCCACGAATGGACCTGTGCCCGTGGCGCGGCCGGCCTCATCGATGAGCCGCTGTATCGCTATCCGGCCCTGGCCTACCAGGCTGAAGTGCACGCCGCCGTCAACATCGGCCTGGCCCGCGCCGCGCTGGACATCGTCACCGACATGGCCGGTGGCGCCAAGATCATGCCGGGCGCGCTGCGCCTGGCCGACCGCGCCTATTACAAGATCAAGCTCGGCGTGTCCGAAGCCAAGTGGCGCAGCGCCCGCATGTTCTTCTACGACGCCTGCGAACAAGCCTGGGAGCAAATCGTGGCCGGCAATCCCGTCACCGAAGAGATCGACATGATGCTCAAGCTCTCGGCCACCTATGCCGCACGGGTCTCGATGGAAGTCGTCAACGACGCCTACCAGGCCGCCGGCATGGCCGCCATCCAGCGCACCCATCGCCTGCAGCGCATCGTGCGCGATGCGATGGTGGTCACGCAGCACGCGGCGCTGTCGGAGTTGAATTACGAAAGCGCTGGCGCGCTTTTTGCAAAGCTGGGAATCAAGCGCTGATGCGCCTCCCCTCCTGAAAAATTGCCTGCGCTCATGCCTGCGCTGCAGGCGCAAGCGCTCCCCGTGTTTTGCCTTTGTTACTGCCGTGCCTGCCATCTCCACTGGCGTTTCACCAACTTTACAAAGAGGACCCAGCCCGTGACCCACTCCACCGTTTCGCCACAACGCCGCAAGCTGCTGCTCGGCGCCGCCTCCATGCTCGCTGCAGGCGCTGCCCCTGCCCTGCCAGCCCTGGCCCAGGGCGCGCCCGTCATCATCGGCGTCGGCGCTGATCCCGTCTTCACGGCCTTCTTTGTGGCCGCCAACGAAAAACTCTTTGCCAAACACGGCGCCCCCAACGTCACCGTGCAGTCCTACACCGACGGCGGCGAAGCGCTCAACGCGCTGGTGGCCAACCAGGTGCAGCTGGGCTGTGCCGGCGAACCCACGCACATCGTGCGCCTCTCGCGCGCCGAACTGCGTCCGCTGGCCGTGACCTATCAGTCCAAGACCTACGTCAAGCTGGTGGCCCGCAAGGCCATCACTTCTGCCGACAAGATCAAGAAGTTCGGCATCGTCGCCGGCTCGGTCTCGGAATACGTCACCGGCCTGACCCTGAAGACCCTCAACATCGATCCCGCCAAGGTCGAGATGGTGCGCTCCGGTCCTCCGGAACTGCCGGCCCTGCTGGCGCGCGGCGATATCGATGCCTACTTCGTCTGGGAACCGTGGCCCACGCTGGGCGTGCAGCAAGGCGGCCACATCCTCATGACCGCCGGCGACGTCGGCTACACCAGCACCCTGTGGCTCTCGGCCAATGCCAACTGGCTGGCCGCCAACAAGGAAGTGGCCGGCAACATCCTCAAGGCCCTGGCCGAAGCCTCCGAGATCACCCGCAAGGATCCGCCGCGCGCGGCGCAATCGGTGCAGGCCATCACCCGCATCCCGGTGCCGCAGACGCTCAATTCGCTCAAGGACATGGAACCGATCGTGCGCGACTTCACCGACACCGATCTCAAGACCGCCAATGCCATCGGTGAATTCCTGCTGTCGAAACAGGCCATCAAGGCGCCGGTGGACATGAGCAAGATCCTGCAGCGCGGTTTTTACAAGGGGTAAGCCATGGGACATGGATCTTCAGTTTCCATCAAGCGCGTCGGCCTGACCATCGGCAAGAACGAGATCATGGCGGGCATCGACCTCGATATCCGCGCAGGAGAATTCATCTGCCTGCTGGGCCCGTCCGGCTGCGGCAAGTCCACCCTGCTCAATGCGATTGCGGGCTTCCAGGAGGTGGCCGGCGAGATCAGCGTGGCCGGCAAGCGCGTCAAGGGGCCGGGGCTGGATCGCGGCGTCGTGTTCCAGTCCTCCGAGGCACTGTTCCCGTGGCTGTCGGTGCGCGAGAACGTCGAGTACGGTCTCAAGCTGCGCGGCATCCCGGCGGCCGAACGCCGTTCGGCTGCCGAGCGCTATGTCTCGCTGGTGGGCCTGAAACACGCCATCGACAAGTTCCCGGCCGAGCTCTCCGGCGGCATGCGCCAGCGTGCGCAGATTGCCCGGGTGCTGGTCAATGAACCCTCGGTGGTGCTGATGGACGAGCCCTTCGGCGCCCTCGATGCGCAGACCCGCGAGGTGCTGCAAAGCGAGCTGGACCGCATCTGGAAAAGCACCGGCTGTACCATCGTCTTCGTCACCCACGACATCTGGGAAGCCATCCTCCTGGCCGACCGCGTGGTCACCATGACGGCAGGTCCGCGTGCCCACATCAAGACCATCGAAGAAGTCGACCTGCCGCATCCGCGCGATCCGGCCGACCCGGCCTGCATGGCACTGTATGCCCGCATCCGCGACGACATCGGTGCAGAAGTCACGCGCGTGCTGCGCGCACAAGGTTTGATTGAAGAGGAATCCGTACAATGACCCAGCTCACACAGACAGCCTCCCCGACGGCTCAAGAGTCGGCCATGCCATCCAGCCTGGGTCGTCGCCTGAAAGCAGCCCGTCCGTTCCTGATCTCGGTGGTCGCCGTCGTCGGCGGCCTGGTGTTGTGGCAACTGGTCTCGATGACCACCTCGCCGCTGTTCCTGCCCTCGGTCTCGATGACCTGGGCCGCCGCACTGGAACTGATCAGTGACGGCACCCTGCAGCAGTCGGTGCTGGCCTCCTCCGGACGCATCCTGGCCGGCTGGGGTGCGGGCGTAGCCATCGGCGTGCCGCTGGGCATCTTCATGGGCCGCTTTGACCTGGTGCGGCAATTGCTCGATCCCTACATCGAGTTCTTCCGCTTCATTCCACCAATCGCCTTCGTCACCCTCGCCGTGATCTGGCTTGGCCCCGGCGAGCTGTCGAAGATCGCGCTGATCTTCTACACCACGGTGTTCATCGTCACGCTCAACACCATCGCCGGCGTGCAGGCGGTGAACCCGCTGCGCCTGCGTGCGGCGGCCTCGCTGGGTGCCGGGCAATGGAAGATCCTGACCACCGTGATCCTGCCCTCGACCGTGCCCTTCATGGTCACCGGCGCCCGCATCGCGATGGGCAATTCCTTCCTGACGGTGGTCTCGGCGGAAATCGTCTCGGCCCGCGAAGGCCTCGGCGCCCTGATCTGGACGGCGCGCAACTTCAGCCGGACCGAGTGGGTGTTCGTGGGCATCATCGCGCTGGGCCTGCTGGGCTACCTGTTCGACCGCGTGCTGCGCATCGCCACCCGCAAGCTGCTGGCGCGCTACCTGTAAGCCCCAAGCCCGTCCTGGCGGCGATGCACTGATCGCCGCTGCCAACCCTGCGCTTGTATGCAGGGTTGGCTTTTCCCATCCATACAAGATCAAGATCAAGATCACGAGAGACCACGCACCATGACCGACTTCACCCAGGAAATCCAGCAACTCAAACGCCGTCTCGACATCCTCGAAGCCGAGGCCGACATCCGCCGCATCCAGGCACGCTACATGTTCCTGTGCGACACGCCCTGCCCCGAGCCGGTGGCCGATGACGCCGAACGCATCGAGAAGATCCTCGAGCTCTATGCCGAGGACGCCATCTGGGAAGGCGTCGGTTCCTACTACGAAGGCCAGTTCGGCCAGGCTGTCGGCAAGGAAGCGATCCGCAAGCACTTCCAGGCTTTCTGGGGCCAGAAGAAGGATCCGGAACTGCTCCTGAACGTGCACTACCTGACCTCGGAACAGATCCACGTCAATGCCGACTGCACGCACGCGGATGGCCAGTGGGTGCATTGCCAGCCGTGGATCTTCGGCGATGGCTCGTCGCTGCTGCGCTCCAGCCGGCTCAACAACCTGTTCAAGAAGGTGGACGGGGTGTGGAAGATCGCACGCACCCGTACCGAAAACGTGTTTGTGGCACCGCTGGCTTCCGGCTGGGCCAACAATGTGCCGACCTATTCGGTGCTGATGAAGTAAAGATGCGCTGAATTCTTCAAACGATACAAATCATTTATATCGTTTAGCGTTTCACGCTGCTGTTCGTTGTTGATGAAATGACCGGGAAGAGGCTGCGGCCTCTTCACCGTGCCGGAGAGCCATTCCCATGTCCCCTGCCCTTCCCGCCCTCGTGCGCCAGTTCATCCCCACCAGCGCCGGCCCCCTGCACGTGGCCAGCATGGGCGAAGGTTTGCCCGTACTGCTGCTGCACCAGACCCCGCGTTCCTGGGACGAATTCCGCGATGTGCTGCCCCTGCTGGCGCAGCGCTACCGCCCCATCGCCATCGATACGCTCGGCTTTGGCGATTCCTGCAAGCCGCCACCGGCGGAGCACAGCATCGAGCGCTGGGCCAGCCTGGCGCTGGAAGTGATGGACCAGTTGGGCATCCGCAAGGCCGCCGTGGTCGGCCACCATACCGGCGCAGTCACGGCCATGGAAATCGCTGCGTCGGCTCCTGAGCGGGTGGCGGCGCTGGTGCTGTCTTCCTGTCCCTACAACGACGCAGCACGGCGCAGCGCGCACGCGGGCAAGCGCACCGTGGACGATGTGGAGGTCCGCACCGATGGCGCGCACCTGCAGGAACTGTGGCAGCGCCGCCAGCCCTTCTATCCGCAAGGCGATACCGACCTGCTCACGCGCTTCATGGTGGATGCCCTCAAGGCCGGACCGATGGCCTCGCATGGGCATATCGTGGTGCGCAACTACCCCATGGAAGATCGCATCGGCCTGGTACGCGCACCCACGCTGGTGTTGCGGGCAGGGCGTGATCCACACGCTGCGCCCTACAGCGAACGCATCGCCCAGGCCATTGCCGGCAGCCAGTGGCAGACGCTGGACGACGGCATGGTCCCCATGCCGGACCAGATGCCAGGCCCCTTTGCTGAAGCGGTGATGGATTTCCTGCAGCGCAGTTGCTGAGTTTCAATCGCGGGTGAAGGCGTAATCCCGCTCGACCTTGCAGATCCGCGTCTTGTAGGCCTCGTACCACTGCTGGCGTCCCAGACGCTGGGCCAGCTGGTGATCGAGGTCGCGTTTCCACGCGGCGATGGCCTCCAGACTCGCCCAGTAAGACACGGTGATGCCCACCTCTTCGCGCGCCGACTCCAGCCCCAGGAAACCGGGCTGGCGCGACGCCGCCTCCACCATGGCCTCGGCCATCTCGCCATAGCCGTGATCGCCTTCCGTGCGCAAGGAAGTGAAGATGACGGCGTAGTAGGGAACGTCTCCGGTGACGGCAATGCTCATGATGTGACTCCAGTACGGGGAAGGATCAGGCGTTCTCGGCCTCGCGTCCGAACATCTCGATGAGCAGGCTGCGCAGCCACTGGATGCCCGAGTCTGCCGAGAAACGCGTATGGGTGTAGATGCTCACCGGGATGCGCGGCATTTCCAGTGGCAGGTCCAGCAGCACGCAGGCCTCATCGACGTTATGGCGCTCGGCGATGCTGCGCGGCAGGAACAGCGCCAGGTCGGTATCGCGCACGATCTGCGGGGCCACCGTGAAATGCGGCATGCGCAGCGCGAAATCGCGCTTCACGCCGGCGTTGCGCAGCACGTCCTCGGCCAGCTGGTGGCCGGTGGTATTGGTGTTGGCGTAGACATAGCGCAGCTGCAGCAGGCTTTCCATGGTCAGGGGCTCGCCGGCCTGGGGATGGGTCTTGCGCAGCATGCAGACGTAGTCGTCATTGAGCACCAGCTGACTCTGGCAATCCTCGGGCAGGCCCGGCAGGTAGCCGAAGGCCAGGTCGATGTCGCCGTTGCGCATGGCGGCACCCAGATTTTCCATGGCCATCTGCTGCACTTCGATGGAGACGTGCGGTGCGGCGTGGGCCAGTTCTTCCATCAGCAAGGGCAGCACGTGGCTGCAGGACATGTCGGACATGACCAGGTGGAAGGTCCGCGTGGCCGTGGCCGGATCGAAGCTGGCGTGGGTATGCAAGGCTTCGTGGATGATGCCCAGGGCGCGCGAGATGGGTTCATGCAGGCGGATCGCGGTTTCGGTCGGCACCATGGCACTGGTACTGCGCACGAAGAGCGGATCATCGAACATTTCGCGCAAGCGGCGCAGGGCGTGGCTGACGGCGGGCTGGGTCAGGTGCAGGCGGTCGGCGGCGGCGGTCAGGCTGCGCAGCTCCCAGATGACGATGAAGGTCTTGAGCAGGTTCAAGTCCACTGCGCCGATATTCATTTGCTTCATGCGGAACATTCCAGACAATCATTTGACCCGTCATTTGTGCAGGGTCTATTGTTCATCCCAGGACGCAGGCCTTCATCGGCGATGCGTTCTCCCTCTCACCTGCTGATCGACATCCGCCTGACGGCGCCGCAGACGACCGTGCTGATGGCGCAAAGGATACGAAGCCTTGTGCCGGATGTCATCTCTTTTTTGGACGGACCTACCATGAAGCAAGATTTTCGCGACGCCATGGCGCGTCTCTCGGCTGCGGTCAACATCATCACCACCGATGGTCCTGCAGGACGCGCCGCCATGACGGTGAGCGCCGTCAGTTCGGTCTCCGACGAACCGGCCACGGTGCTGGTATGCATCAACGTCAAGAGCGCTGCCCATCCTATCCTGGTGGGCAACGGACGCTTGTGCATCAACATCCTGGCGGGACATCATGAAGAGGTGGCGCGCATGATCGCCGGCATGACCGGGCTGGCGGCCGAGGAGCGCATGTCGCAGGTCGGCTGGGAGACCGGCGACTACGGCCAGCCGGTGCTGCCCGATGCGCTGGCGGTGCTGGAGGGAGACATCGTATTGCAGCAGCAGGCAGGCACGCACAGCGTGCTGTTCGTGGAGATCCGGCATATTCGCCTGACGGCATCGCAAGCCGACGGGCTGGCTTATTTTGGACGGCGCTTTCACCGGATTGCGGCGGAGGTGGCGTTGGCGGCGTGAGGCGATGAACACTGCGCAGCACCCTTGATGGCGGGCTTTTGGCGGACTTTTGGCGGACTTTTTCGATTTTATTGGCGTGAAATTTACCTTTTAAATCAAAAGCTTATTGCGACTTTTTTACGGGTATTGGCGTGCAATTGGCGTTCTGACGATCATCTGTCAGCTGTCTGGTTTAGTTAGGCACTCGCATCCCACTGACAAAAAAAACCGCTCATCCAACTGAGCGGTTTCCTCGAAGTCACAAGCAAGGCAGCAGCCCTACACCGCCAACTGCTGCATATGCCGGTTCACCGCCTCCAGCACGATGGGATCCAGCCCCTCCCCTTGCGTCTTCTCGATATGCTCCAGGAAGGCCTTGCGCATGCGTGGCTCCCAGAAACGCTTGAGGTGCGAGGCCAGGTCGGCAATGGCCTGGTCGCGGTCCGGCATGGTGGAAAAGAAACTGCCGATCTGGTTGGCCATCTTGACCAGGTGTTCGATATTCATGGTGCGTCTCCTCCTGCTCTGTTCATCGATTGTCCGTCAATTCTTCATCCGCACCGCCGGCTCAACGCAAACGATGCGGCCGCGCATACACCACGTGGCCCTGCTTGCGCACGAAGCCCAGCAGCGTCACATCCGTCTCTTCGGCCAGCCGGATCGCCAGTGCAGTCGGGGCTGATACGGCGGCGATGAAACCGATGCCGACCGTGGCCGCCTTCTGCACCATCTCGTAGCTGGCGCGGCTGGTGATGATGGCCGCGCCCTGCGCAAAATCGGTCTCCTCTTCGGCCAGCGCGCCGATAAGCTTGTCCAGCGCATTGTGGCGGCCCACATCTTCGCGGACCAGCACGATGCGGCCCGACGCATCCATCCACGCGGCCGCATGCGTGGCACCGGTGGCCTGCTGCAAGTGCTGCCCGACCTGCATCTGCTCAAAAGCCGCATGCACCTGCTCCACCGAAAACACCGCGCCGCCGCGCACGGCCTGCGGATGCCGCACCGCCTGCTCCAGCGTCTCGGCACCACACAGCCCGCAACCGGTGCGCCCGGTAAGGTTGCGGCGCTTTTCCTTGAGTGCCACGAAGCGCTCGGTGGCGATGCGCATCTGTACCTGCACGCCTTCGCAGCCGGGGACGATCTCGCATTCATACAGCTCGCCCGGCGCGGCCAGGATGCCTTCGGTAAGCGAGAAGCCCAGCGCAAAATCTTCCAGGTCGGCGGGTGTAGCCATCATCACGGCGTGCGAGATGCCGTTGTATTCGAGGGCGATGGGGACTTCCTCGGCGACCACATCGTCGACCGTCTCGCGCTGGCCATCGCGCCAGCGATCTACCTGCACGCGGGCGAAGGTGGCGTAGTCGCCGGTGGTGTCGTCGATGAGGGGGCTGCTGCTGTTGCGTGTGTTCATGCTGTCCTGCTGGATGCGGATGGGTTGGGCTCGTGTCTGCGGAAATCACGCCGGCACGGGCCCGTCAGGCCCGCGCCGCTTACTTCGTCACCAGGGGTTCCGCCGGCACCTCGCCCTTGAGCAGATCGAGCTGCGCACGGTTGAAGCGCTCGTAATGCTGCTGCCATTGCGAGGGCTGCGTCACCGGCATCACCTGCACCGCCGTCACTTTGTACTCGGGGCAGTTGGTAGCCCAGTCGGAGTTGTCGGTGGTAATGACGTTGGCACCCGATTCGGGGAAGTGGAAGGTGGTATAGACCACTCCCGGCTGCACCTTCTCGGTCACCGTCGCCCGCAGCACGGTCTGGCCTGCACGCGACTCCACGCCGACCCAGTCACCCTCGCGGATGCCACGGTCCTCGGCATCGTGCGGGTGGATTTCCAGCCGGTCTTCGCCATGCCATTGCGAGTTCTCGGTGCGGCGCGTCTGCGCGCCCACGTTGTACTGCGACAGGATGCGGCCGGTGGTCAGGATCAGCGGGTAACGCTGCGTCACCTTCTCGTCGGTGGCGAAATACTGCGTGTTGATGAACTTGCCCTTGCCACGGATGAAGCTGCCCACGTGCATGATGGGCGTGCCTTCCGGCGCTGCCTCGTTACAGGGCCACTGGATGCTGCCGAGTTTTTCCAGCTTGTCGTAGCTCACGCCATGGAAGCTGGGCGTCAGGGCGGCGATCTCGTCCATGATTTCCGAGGGGTGATTGTACGGCATCGGATAACCCAGTGCTTCGGCCAGCGCCACCGTGACTTCCCAGTCGGACTTGCCGGCCTTGGGCGGCATCACCTTGCGCACGCGCGAGATGCGGCGCTCGGCGTTGGTGAAGGTGCCATCCTTTTCCAGGAAGGACGAACCGGGCAGGAAGACATGCGCATACTTGGCCGTTTCGTTCAGGAACAGGTCCTGCACCACGATGCATTCCATGGCCTGCAAGGCTGCTGCCACGTGCTGGGTATTCGGGTCCGACTGGACGATGTCTTCCCCTTCGCAATACAGGCCCTTGAAGCTGCCATCGAGGGCCGCATCGAACATGTTGGGAATGCGCAGACCCGGCTCCGGGTTCAGCGTCACGCCCCAGGCCTGTTCGAACTGGCCGCGCACGATGGAATCCGAAATGTGGCGATAGCCCGGCAGCTCGTGCGGGAAGGAACCCATGTCGCAGGAGCCCTGCACATTGTTCTGCCCGCGCAGCGGGTTCACGCCCACGCCTTCGCGGCCGACGTTGCCGGTGCACATGGCCAGGTTGGCGATGCCCATCACGGTGGTCGAACCTTGCGCATGTTCGGTCACGCCCAGTCCGTAGTAGATCGCGGCATTGCCGCCGGTGGCATAAAGGCGAGCCGCGCCACGGATGATCTCGGCGGGCACGCCGGTGATGGCGGCCATGGCTTCGGGGGAATTGTCTTCGCGCAGGACGAATTCCTTCCAATCCTTGTATGACTGCAGGTCGCAGCGTTCCTGGATGTAGGACTCGTTCTGCAGGCCTTCCGAAAGGATCACATGAGCCAGCGCCGTGATGATGGCGGTGTTGGTGCCGGGGCGCAGCTTCAGGTGATAGTCGGCCTTCAGGTGCGGCGACTTGACCATCTCGGTGGTGCGCGGATCGATCACGATCAGCCTGGCGCCCTGGCGCACGCGACGCTTGATCTGCGAAGCGAACACCGGATGGCCGGCCGCCGGGTTGGCTCCCATGATGAGGATGACGTCCGACTTCATCACCGATTCAAATGTCTGCGTCCCGGCCGATTCACCGAGGGTCTGCTTCAGGCCATACCCGGTCGGCGAGTGGCAGACGCGGGCGCAGGTATCGACGTTGTTGTTGCCGAAGGCGGCGCGCACCAGTTTCTGGACCAGATAGGTTTCTTCGTTGGTGCAGCGGGAAGAGGTAATGCCGCCAATGGAATCCTTGCCGTGCTTGGCCTGGATGCGGCGGAACTCGCTGGCCGCATACGACAGCGCTTCCTCCCACGACACTTCGCGCCAGGGATCGTTGATGCTCTTGCGGATCATGGGGTTCAGGATGCGGTCCTTGTGGGTCGCATAGCCCCAGGCGAAGCGGCCCTTGACGCAGGAGTGGCCCTGGTTCGCCTTGCCGTCCTTGTACGGCACCATGCGCACCACTTCATTGCCTTTCATCTCGGCCTTGAAGGAGCAGCCCACGCCGCAATAGGCGCAGGTGGTGACCTTGCTGTGCTCGGCCTGGCCCAGCATGATGACGGTCTTTTCCGTCAGCGTCGCGGTCGGGCAGGCCTCCACGCAGGCACCACAGGAGACGCATTCAGATTCCATGAAGGCTTCCATCTGCCCGGCCGAGACGCGCGACTCGAAACCGCGGCCGTTGATGGTCAGGGCAAAGGTGCCTTGCGTTTCTTCGCAAGCCCGCACACAGCGGTTGCAGACGATGCACTTGGAAGGGTCATAGGTGAAGTAGGGATTGGATTCATCCTTCTTCATCTTGGTGTGGTTCTCGCCCTCGTAGCCATAGCGCACTTCGCGCAGGCCGACCACGCCGGCCATGTCCTGCAGTTCGCAGTTGCCGTTGGTGGGACAGGTCAGGCAATCCAGCGGGTGATCCGAGATGTAGAGTTCCATCACGCCACGCCGGATCTCGGCCAGCTTGGGGGTCTGCGTCTGTACCTTCATGCCCGGCTCGCAGGGCGTGGTGCAGGAGGCCGGATAGCCTTTCATCTTGCGGCCATCCTTTTCGATTTCCACCAGGCACAGGCGGCAGGAACCGAAAGGTTCCAGGCTGTCGGTAGCGCACAGCTTGGGCACGTTGATGCCGGCCTCGACCGAGGCGCGCATGACCGAGGTGCCGGCCGGGACCGTCACGGCCACGCCGTCGATCTCCAGCGTGACCAGGTTTTCCGAGGCACGTGCGGGGGTGCCGTAATCCGTTTCGTTGAGCTGATTCATGGTGCAACTCCTTGCATTCGCTGATTCGCTGATTCGTTGATGCGCTGATTCGTTGATGCGCTGATGGGATCAGGCTGCCTGTTCGCCGGGCGCGCCGAAGTCTTCGGGGAAATGGTTCAGGGCCGACAGCACCGGGAACGGCGTCATGCCGCCCATGGCGCAGAGCGAACCATTGACCATGGTGTCGCACAGGCTCTTCAACAGGTGGATCTGCTGCGGCCTTTCCTCGTTGGCGATGATCTTGTCGATCACTTCCACGCCGCGGGTAGAGCCGATGCGGCAAGGCGTGCACTTGCCACAGGATTCGACGGCACAGAATTGCATGGCGTAGCGAGCCTGTTTGGCCATATCGACACTGTCATCAAACGCCACCAGCCCGCCATGCCCGATCATCGCGCCGATCGCGGCAAAAGCTTCATAGTCGAGCGGCGTATCGAATTGCGAGGGCGGCAGGTACGCGCCCAGCGGCCCGCCCATCTGCACCGCGCGGATCGGACGGCCCGAGGCACTGCCGCCACCGAAGTCTTCCAGCAACTGGCGCAGCGTGAGACCGAAGGCCTTCTCCACCAAGCCACCCTGTTTGATGTTGCCGGCCAGTTGGAACGGCAGCGTGCCGTGCGAGCGGCCTACGCCGTAGTTCTTGTAAAAGTCCGCACCGCGCGCCAGGATCACCGGCACCGAAGCCAGCGAGATCAGGTTGTTGATGACGGTCGGCTTGCCGAACAGGCCCTCGATGGCCGGCAGCGGCGGCTTGGCGCGCACCACGCCGCGCTTGCCTTCCAGACTTTCCAGCATGGCGGTTTCTTCGCCGCAGATGTAGGCCCCGGCGCCCTTGCGCACTTCCAGCCGGAAGGATTTGCCGGAACCGAGAATGTCATCGCCCAGGTAGCCGCGCGCGGTGGCGATGGCGATGGCGTCGTTCATCGTCGCAATCGCATGCGGATATTCGGAGCGCACGTAGATGTAGCCCTCGGTCGCGCCCACCGCGACGGCGGCAATGGTCATGCCCTCGATCAGCGTGAAGGGATCGTCTTCCATGATCATGCGATCCGAGAAGGTACCCGAGTCGCCCTCATCGGCATTGCAGACCACGTACTTCTGCGCGGCCGGTGCGCGCAGCACGGTCTGCCATTTGATGCCGGTCGGGAAAGCCGCACCACCCCGGCCACGCAAACCCGAATCGATCATCTGCTGGACGATGGTCTCCGGTGTCTTGGCCAGCGCATTCTTCAATCCGGCATAACCTTCATGGGCCAGATAATCCTCCAGCGAGAGCGGATCGATGATGCCGACCCGTGCGAAGGTCAGGCGCTCCTGGTTCTTGAGGAAGCCGATTTCTTCAGTCAGGCCCAGATGCAGCGTGTGCTGGCCTCCTGCGAGCAGGCCCGCATCGAAGAGCCCGCTGATATCTTCAGGCGCCACCGGCCCGTAGGCCACGCGGCCGGCTGCGGTAGCCACTTCCACCAGCGGCTCCAGCCAGAACATGCCGCGCGAACCGTTGCGCACCAGCTTGATGGACTGGCCGCGCTTTTGTGCTTCGGCGGCGATGGCGGCGGCGACTTCGTTGGCGCCCAGCGCCAGCGCGGTGGAGTCGCGCGGGACGTAGATGGTCACGGGTTCATTGGTGCTCATCATGCCTCCCGCTTGGCCTGGATCAGGCGCTTGAATTTGTCGGCGTCGACGCGGGCGTGCAGCTCGTCGTCGAGGGTGAGGTTGGGCCCGATGGCGCACTGGCCCAGGCAATACACCGGCTCCAGCGTGAACTGGCCATCGGCGCTGGTTTCATGGAAACCGCAGCCCAGCACGTTCTGCGCATGTTCCGCCAACGCTTCGCTGCCGCGCGCCTGGCAGGCCTCGGCGCGGCACACCTGCACCACGTGGCGGCCGGCTGGTTCCTGGCGGAAGAAGTGATAGAACGAAATCACGCCATGCACCTCGGCGCGCGAGACGTTCAACTCGCCCGCAATCATCGGGACCGCATCGGCCGGGATGTAGCCGACCTTGTCCTGGATGCCGTGCAGGATGGGGAGCATGGCGCCGGCCATCTCCTTGCGTTCGGCGATGATGCCGCGCACCGCCGCCACGTCGAAAACCTGTTGCCTCTTCATTGTTGCCTCCTGTGTTGCTTCGATGCGGACCTGGTCCTTCTCCCGGAGGATCTTCTGTGGTCCGCGCAAATGACGAATGAAAGGAAATGGCCGCGCCTAGGGAGGAGCAGCCTGTGGAAAGCAGATCAAGGGATGGGGAGAACAATGCGGCGGCATGACGCTGCCCCGGTGAAGGGTGCGCACGGCCGTGCGAGTTGAACCAGCTGGTCTCCGTTGTTGCATGTTCGCCCTGCCTTGATGGGTTGGTGTGAACACTGCGGATGCTGGCCTGCCCTTGTCGGGGACGGGCCATGCTCCTGTTTTTTGATAGTCGCTGACACAAGCTGCCCTGGTTCACGGGGCCATGGCAGCTTGTGTCAGCGGCTTTCGCCGCTGCGGTCCTGCGTGCAGGCCGGGTGGAGCCGGCCTGCGGGTGATACGAGATACGAGATGGCTTGACTGATTCTTTACAACACTACGTAATCGAACAATCAAGCAGTCAATTAGCTTTTACCTAATCAACGGAACAGCACGGCCGACTTCTGCAGCACCAGGGTGATACCCCAGATCAGCGGAATGCCAACGGCCGCCCAAGCCAGGCCGATGACGACCGGGTTGCCGCCGCTGCCGATCTGCGACATGTCGCCCGAACCGGCGGTGACGGCTGCGTCGGCCGCCGACTTTTCGTGGGCCAGCTGCTTTTCACGGGCCAGTTCTTCCGGCGTCATGAAGTGCTTGGCCGCGACCGGGCGGATCAGCAGGTTGCAGATCAGGCCCAGCACCAGCATGCCGGCCAGGATGTACATGGTGGTGTTGTAGACCTCGTTCTTGGGCATGCCCAGGGACAGCTGGTACTCACGCATGTAGTTCACCACCACCGGACCCAGGATGCCGGCGGTTGCCCACGCGGTCAGCAGGCGGCCGTGGATGGCGCCCACCATCTGGGTGCCGAACAGGTCGGCCAGGTAAGCCGGGACGGTCGCGAAGCCGCCGCCATACATCGACAGGATGATGCAGACTGCGCCCACGAACAGCGGGATGTTACCGGCCTTGGCCGACCACGGCAGGCTCACGTACAGCACGAAGCCCAGCACGAAGAAGATGGCATAGGTCATCTTGCGGCCGAAGAAGTCCGAGCACGAAGCCCAGGCGAAACGGCCACCGATGTTGAACAGCGAGATCAGGCCCGTGAAGCCGGCAGCCAGTGCCGCGATACCGGCCTTCTGCTCGACCGACAGGTCATTGAAACCGATGTCCACGCCCAAGAGCTTGCCGCCGAAGACTTCCTGCAGCATCGGCGAAGCGATGCCGATGACGCCGATACCGGCCGACACGTTCAGGCAGAGCACCAGCCACACCAGCCAGAACTGGGGAATGCCCCAGACCTTGGAGACGTGCACGTGGTTCTGGGTGATCATGGTCGCCGAGGACTTGGCCACCGGCGGGGTCCAGCCAGCCGGCTTCCAGCCGGTAGGCGGCACGCGGTAACCGAAGGCACCGGCCATCATGAAGACGAAGTAGATCACGGCCATGACCACGAAGGTTTCCCACACGCCCACCGAGGTGGGGGAGGCAAACTTCTTCATCAGCGCATCGGCCAGCGGGGTGCCGACCAGGGCGCCACCACCGAAGCCCATGATGGCCATACCGGTAGCCATGCCGCGACGGTCAGGGAACCACTTGATCAGGGTCGACACCGGCGAGATGTAGCCCAGGCCGAGACCGACGCCACCGATGACGCCCGAGCCCAGCCACATCAGCCAGATCTGGTGCGTTTTCACGCCCAGGGCCGAGATCAGCAGGCCGCCGCACCAGCAGATGGCAGCCACCACACCGGCCTTGCGCGGACCGGCGTGTTCCAGCCAGCCGCCCCACAGCGCAGCGGAGATGCCCAGCAGGACGAAGAACATCGTGTACATCCAGCCCAGCATGGAAATCTTCCAGTCACAGGTGGACGAGAAGACTTGCGCGAAGAAGCCGATATCGGCACCGCAAGCGATGGGCGCGGTCACGCCCAGGGCCTTGGACAGCGGCAGCCAGAACACGGAGAAACCGTAGGCCATGCCGATGCACAGGTGGATTGCGAGCGCTGCTGGCGGTACCAGCCAGCGATTGAAGCCAGGCTTGGCGACCGTGTGTTCCTTGTTCAGGAAATCGAAAGCCATTATTCCTCCGAATATTTTATGAGTGTGTGATGTGGGCAAATCGAAGGAAGGATTGCATCGCAAAGCCGGTAGGGGCGGATCGTGACACCGACCCATCTTTGCGGCGATATCCTTCTCTTTTCGTTTATTTATTTATGTACAACACCGCATATATTTTCTATCATTTATGCAGGGTGACGCGAAATTATCACCGATAAACGGCCGTTTCAATATGCTTTCTTTCACATAAATGTTCAAAGTCCACATCAAACCTCACTGGGAAATCGCCTATGACAACGAGGCGGCGCTGGACACGGCCAACTTGTTGACCCTGCTCACCGCGATCCAGCAGAGCGGCTCGATTGCGCGTGCCGCGCAATTGACGCGCTATTCCTATCGCCACGCCTGGGGCCTGCTGCGCGAGGCCGAGCGCCTGTTCGGCAACGCCCTCATTGAAAGCGGGCGTGGCCGCGGCACCACACTGACCGATTTCGCCAGCAAGCTGTTGTGGGCCGATCGCCTGGTGACGGCGCGTCTCTCCCCTACCCTCGACAGCCTGGCCTCGGAGCTGGAGGTGGAGCTGGGCAAGACGGTGGAAGGCAAATCCGAGAAGGTGCGCCTGAACGCCAGCCACGGCTTTGCGGTGGCGGCGCTGCTCAACAAGATCAACGAAGGCCGCCTGCCGGTGGAGGTGCGCTACCGCCACAGCACCGATGCGGTGGCGGCGCTGTCGCGCCAGGAATGCGACCTGGCGGGCTTCCATGTGCCGCTGGGAGAATTCGAGAAACCGGCCATCGCCACCTATGCCAAGTGGCTCAACAAGCGCAGCGATTGCCTGATCCACCTGGCCATCCGCAACCAGGGACTGTTCGTCGAGCCGGACAATCCCAAGGGCTTGCGCGGCCTGGCCGACCTCACCCGCACCGACCTGCGTTTCGTCAACCGCGAAGCCGGATCGGGCACGCGCATGCTGCTGGAACTGATGCTCAATGGAGCCGGCATCCCCCACAAGAAGATCAACGGTTTCGAGAACACCGAGTTCACGCACTCGGCGGTGGCCGCCTTCATCGCCAGTGGCATGGCCGATGTCGGCTTCGGCGTGCAGACGGCGGCGCATCGTTTCGGCCTGGGCTTCATCCCGCTGGTGCGCGAACGCTACTTCTTCGCGCTGCCGGCGGCGTCCTTGCAGGATCCGCTGATCCGCTCGGTGATCGATATCCTGCAATCGGACAGCTTCCGCAAGGTGGTCAACAACCTGGCCGGCTATGACGCCAACGACATGGGCAAGATCCAGACCATCAAGGAAGCCTTCGGCTGACCGGCACCGGCCAGAGGCCACACTGCACCAAGCGCCGCTTGTGGGCGTGGGGCGAAGCGGCTACACTCGCGCCCCTGGCCTGCTGCCGTCCTGGCAGCAGGCCCTTCTCTTTTCGCTGCCACGCCTCCCTGCGCCATGAATTCCGCTGCAAGCCATTCCCCCGCCCTGCCTACTCCCCTGCCTGCGATGCCTGCACTGGCGGGCATGGATGCGCGCCTGCTGCGCCTGCTCGATGCGGTTCTCGATGAAGTCCATCTGGCGCGTGCTGCGGCGCGTGTGGGCCTGCCCCTGCCGGCCGCAGCCAGTGCGCTGGAACGGTGCCGTCAGTTGCTGCGTGATCCGCTGCTGGAAGATGGCGGCACACAGATGCGGCTGACGGCCACGGCACAGGCGCTGCGTGAGTCGGTGCGCCAGCTGCTGGCCGGCGATGCGCAGGCGCAGACGGCCAGCCCGGCGCAACAGGTGCCATTGCAAGCCGCAGTGGCGCAACGCGTGCGCATCCTCATGCCGGACTATCCGGCGCAGGTGGTAGCGCATGCGCTGTATCAGGAACTGGCGGCCGAGCTGCCGTCACTGGATCTGGAATTCCAGACCTGGCTGGGCGACGCCGATGCCGCCGCCCGACTGGAACGCGGGCAGACCGATCTGGTCCTGGGTGCAACCAGGCCGACCGGCCAGCTGCGCGGACGTGAAGTGCTGCAGGAGCGCTGCGTGGCCGTGATGCGGCGCGATCATCCGGCAGCGCATGCGCTGACCTTGTCACGCTGGCTCTCGTATCCGCACCTGCAGATCGCCTGCCACGACACGCTCAACCGCATGATCGACGAGCAGATCGCCATGCAGGGCCTGCGTCGTCGCGTGGGCATGGTGATCCCGAATTTCCTGATGGCCCCGGCACTGTTGCAGGGCTCGGACCTGATCGCGGTCATGCCCATGCATTGCGTGCCGGCCGCTACCGCTGCGCATCCGGTGGCACTGACCTGCCTGCGCCCGCCGCTGCCGCTGGAGGCCCCGCCGCTGCGCTTGCTGCAGCATCGCCGTCACGCGGAAGATGCCTCGGTGGCGCTGGTGGCACAGGTGCTGGAGCGCATCGTGCGGCAGCGATTCGACGGACGTTGAATCCGCTCGGCTACACCGTCGCCGACGATGCCGTGACATCCAGATGCTTCTGCAGGAAGCGCACGCATTCCCGGACCTTGGCCGAATTCTTCAACTGCACCGGATAGACCGCACACAGGTCGGCCTCCTGGAAATACTGCGGCAGCACCCGCACCAAGCGCCCGCGCTTGAGGCTGTCGGCCACATCCCAGATCGAACGCAGGATGATGCCGTGCCCATCCACCGCCCACTGGTGGATGATCTCGCCGTGGTTGGAGGCCAGTCCACCGGACACCTTCACCGTCTCCTGTCCCTTGGGGCCCATCATGCGCCAGATCCCGAAGGACTGGTTGCGCTCGCGGATCACCAGGCACTGGTGCTGGCGCAGCGCAGCCAGGTCGGCGGGCGCGCCATGCTTCTTCAGATACGCCGGACTGGCGCACAGCACGCGCTGGCTGGGCAGGATGCGCTTGGAGAACAGGTGCGGCTCATGCCCCGCGCCCACCCGGATATCGAGGTCGATGCCCTCGTTGACCAGATCGATCTGCCGGTCCACCAGCTCCAGCTGTATCTTCAGTTCCGGATGTTCGCTGGCAAAGCGCGACAGCAGCGGCGACACCACCTTGCGCCCCAGGCCGAAACTGGTACTGATCTTCAACAACCCGCGCGGCACGCGCTTGGCGCTGCTGACCGTTTCCATCATCTGCTCGACATCATCGAGAATCTTGCGCGCCCATTCGTGGACATTGCCGCCATCCTCGGTCATGACCACGCTGCGCGTGGTGCGATGGAACAGGCGCACGCCCAGCGCCTGTTCCAGCAGGGCGATGCGCTTGCTGATGTAGGCCGGCGAGGCACCCACTTCACGTGCCGATTCTGCAAAGTTGCTGTGGCGGGCCACCACGCAGAACAGGCGCAGGTCTTCAAGCAGGGGAGAATTGTTCACGATATGTAGGCATTGGAGTCCACGATCTGTGGATTATAGTCCCGGACCGCCCTCCGCCCCCAACCTGGCGAGACGCGGCGCATCGCCTGCCCCATCGGCCAATTTCCCGCAAGCGCCCGAAATGTGGCAGTCTTGCGCAATCGCAACGAATTCTCTTGGAGTAGCAGCATGAGCCTCATCGACGAACAGGAAGTCCCGCCCGATCTTCCCCACATCCAGCGCATCGAAGTCAATCAACTGCAATGCCTGCGCGTGCAGACCGAACGCGCCGAACTGCTGATCGCCGAGCAAGGCGCGCAGGTGCTGCGCTACCAGGTGCACGGCCAGGAACCGGTGATCTGGATGAGCGAGGAAGCCGCCTTCGAGGCCGGCAATTCGGTACGTGGCGGCATCCCGGTGTGCTGGCCGTGGTTCGGCGACCTCATGCGCAACCCGCCGCAAGTACAAGCGCTGCACGCTGGTGGCCGCCTGCCGGCGCACGGCCTGGTGCGTGGCATCCCCTGGCTCTTGATGGAAAACACCATCGAAGGCGACACCGTGCGCCTGGTCCTGGCCATCCCGCCAACGACCGAATCGCCGGCCCTGCGCCACCTGCCGCCGGGCATCGAACTGCGCCTGGAAATCCTGCTGGATGATCGCCTGCACCTGAAACTCACCACCCGCAATGGCAGCGAACAGCACATCGCCCTCACGCAAGCGCTGCACAGCTACTTTGCAGTCAGCAGCATCCACAACGTGACGGTCGATGGCCTCGAAGGCCAGCGCTATATCGAAACGCTGGAAGGCTGGGCCGAGCGCGAGCAGAAGCGTCCGCTGGTGGTCAGCAGCGAGACCGACCGCATCTACCTGGACCTGCCGCCGCACCTGGCCATCCGCGACGAGGGCTGGAACCGCCGCATCCACATCGAGGCCAGCGGCTCGACCTCGGCCGTGGTCTGGAACCCGTGGGTGAGCAAGGCGCGCCGCCTGTCGCAGTTTGCCGATGATGCCTGGCAGCGCATGCTGTGCATCGAGACGGCCAACGTGATGGAGGATCTGGTAGAGCTGGAACCGGGTGCGGAGCACACCATGGGCGTGAGCATCTGGGGCGAGACGCTGGGCGGCTGACGCTGCCCTTGCAGCAGAATCCCCCCGGGAAAGGCAGTACCGTCATGACGGCACTGCCTTTTTTCATGGCTGACGTTTTCTGCACTGTTCACGAATCGTGTTTTATAAAATCACCAGTTCGTGGATGATCTGGCGCGGGAAGCGATTTATGATGGCTGCACTTTACAGACCCGGCATGCCGGTTTCCCCTTTCTCCAGAGGAGCAGCAACGATGAGCAAGACCCACAAGATCGCCGTGATCGCCGGTGACGGCATCGGCCAGGAAGTGATGCCCGAAGGCCTGCGCGCGGTCGAGGCCGCTGCCAGGAAGTTCGGCATCGACATCGAGTTCAGCCATTTCGACTGGGCGCACTGCGGTTATTACGCCCAGCACGGCAAGATGATGCCGGATGACTGGTTCGATCAGTTGAAGGGTTTTGAAGCCATCTTCTTCGGCGCGGTCGGCTGGCCGGCCACGGTGCCCGATCACGTCTCGCTGTGGGGTTCGCTGCTGAAATTCCGCCGCGATTTCGATCTCTACGTCAACCTGCGTCCGGTGCGCCTGATGCCGGGCGTGCCCTGCCCGCTGGCCAACCGCAAGCCGGGCGACATCGATTTCTACGTGGTGCGCGAGAACACCGAAGGCGAGTACTCTGCCATCGGCGGCCGCATGTTTGAAGGCACCGAGCGCGAGACCGTGATCCAGGAATCGGTGTTCAGCCGCAAAGGCACCGACCGCATCCTGAAGTTCGCTTTCGACCTGGCGCAGAGCCGTCCCAAGAAGCACCTGACCTCGGCCACCAAGTCCAACGGCATCGCCATCACCATGCCTTACTGGGATGAGCGCGTGGAAGCCATGGGCGCCAAGTATCCCGACGTGCGCCGCGACAAGTACCACATCGACATCCTGACCGCGCACTTCGTGCTGAACCCGGACCGCTTCGATGTGGTGGTGGCGTCCAACCTGTTCGGCGACATCCTCTCGGACCTCGGCCCGGCCTGCGCCGGCACCATCGGCATTGCGCCCTCGGCCAACATCAATCCGACGCGCGAGCTGCCGTCGCTGTTCGAGCCGGTGCACGGTTCGGCGCCGGACATCTTCGGCAAGAACATCGCCAACCCGGTGGCCACGATCTGGTCCGGCGCGATGATGCTGGACTTCCTGGGCAATGGCGAAGGCAAGTATCGCCAGGCGCACGACGCCATGCTGGCGGCCATCGAGGAGGTGCTGGTCAATGGACCGACCACGCCGGACCTGGGCGGCAAGAGCAATACGACCGAAGTGGGCAAGGCGATTGCTGCGGCGATCTGATCGCTGACCGGTCTTCATTGCAGCAACAAGTGGCTCGCCTGGTGCGGGCCATTTTTTCGTGGGGCATTTCATGCGGTGGGGCCATGTTCAATCGTAAAGGGCATGTTAGGATGGCCGCACTTTCATTTTTCGCGATCGATGAGTTGGACATGGCTGCAAGCCTGCGCATGACAGGACACCGCTTGCTGGCGGAGTTGCTCTTCTGGAGCATCACGCTGGTGCTGTTGCTGGAGGACGATGTCGCCATGCTGGCCATGATGCTGACCTGACGCGACGCCCTGCCCCACATGGATCCACGCTTTTCTTCTTTCCTCTCCGCACCCCGCCTGTCCCTTCTGCTGGCGACGGCACTGGCTGCGGCCTGCCTGCCGGCGCATGCCGAGTGGATGCCGCTGGGGGAGAACAACATCGGCAGCTTCTTCATCGACAAGGGCAGCATCGTCAACACGCGCAGTGTGCGGCAGGCGCAGATCCTGCTGAACTGGAACCGTCCGCAGCTGCTGATGGGCCAGGGCAGCAAGACGTATTACCTGTCGGAGATCTCGACCGCCTACTTTGACTGCACGGCGCGCCAGCTCGGCTTTGGCAGCCGCAAGATGTATGCGCAGGCCGATGGCAAGGGTCAATTGCTGCTGGCACCGCAGCTGGCGTATTCGGACGTGAAGCTGCAGGATCCGATACCTGGTTCGACGGGGGAACGGGCCATTGAGGCGGTGTGCGGTAAATAATTTTCACATCAGTGGTGCACCGGGGGTCTTCAGGGCTTGCCCGGCAAAGCGAAATCGGTAATAATCGCTGGCTCGCGTCGCCGGGATGGCGGAATAGGTAGACGCACGGGACTCAAAAACCCTTTCATCCCGGGTGCGAGTAGATGCCGAAGTGGCGAAATTGGTAGACGCGATTGACTCAAAATCAATTTCCTTCGGGAGTGCCGGTTCGATTCCGGCCTTCGGCACCAAGAGAATTCAATGAGTTGGACGAGAAACAGGCACTTCGGTGCCTTTTTTTCGCCTCTGACTCTTCCGTTTTCGGGATAGTTGATGTAATCTCACTATCCTGAAAGCGGAAATTGTGACACAGAAGGTATGTGACACTTGTGTCAGACGCTTGAAAAAATGGAACAGTGAAGTAGCAACCGTGCGGGTTTCCCGGCGATTTTGAAGAAAAACGTTGTGGCATCCCCCATTTTTCCGAGGAATTCTCCATGAACGCAGCGCAGAAGACTTTTGACGAACAAGAAGACCTGATCCAAACCCAGCTCCGCCTGGAAGAAGAGATGACCAAGCGCGGGGCCGAAGCCTTCATCCGAAATGTGAATAACGCCAAGGCGCGGGCCGATGAAGCAGGTACCGTTCACGGCACCATCCTCATGAAGGGCCGCGTGAATACCCTGGCTCTGGGCATCAAGCAGTGGATGACCTCGATGTCCGAAGGCCGCGCCGGTAACAACGCTACCGCCTACAAGAAAGTCCGTGACCTGTCCGCTGACACCCTGGCCTACCTGACCCTTCGCACAATCATCGGTGGTATCTCGGGCGTTCGCACTCTCCAGGCTGTGGCCGTGTCCATCGGTAGCACAATAGAAGATGAGCTGCGCCTGGGAGCCATCCGCGAGAACGACAAGAAGGCCTACGAGTCCATCGTGGCCGGTGCCAAGAAGCGTTCCTCGGACTATTACAAGCATGTGTATGCGGTTCGCCGCGCTGATCACCTGGACGATGGCTGGAAGGAGTGGAGCCGTGTCGAGCGCCTGCATGTCGGCACCAAGATGATCGACCTGACCATCTCCAGCATCGGCCTGATCGAGATCACCAACGAGGTCGAGGGCTTCGAGAACAGCCAGAACTATGTCAAGCCCCTCCAGTCCACCCTGGAATGGATCGAGAAGAAGAACGAGGCGACTTCCCTGCTCCGTCCGGTCTATGAGCCGATGGTCGTGCAGCCTCGCAACTGGACTACCCCGTATGACGGTGGCTACCTGTCGGCCCATATCAAGCCGCTGACCTTGGTGAAGTCCAACAACAAGGCCTACATGGAAGAGTTGAGCCACACCGACATGCCTATCGTCTACGAGGCGATCAATGCCCTGCAGCAGACCGCATGGCAGATCAACAGCCAAGTCCTGGAAGTCATGCAGCAACTTTGGGCCTCCAACAGCGAGATGGCTGGCCTGCCGAAGAAGGATGGCCTGGAGATGCCCCGCAAACCCTTCGACATCGAGACCAACGAGGACGCCCGCAAGGCCTGGAGGGCTGAAGCCGCCACCGTGAACCTGATGAACCTGCAGTCCATCTCGAAGCGCGTCTCCTTCAGCAACACCCTGGACATCGCCCAGCGGTACAACAGCTATCGCAAGATTTTCATGCCGTACACCCTGGACTTCCGTGGCCGCATCTATGCTGTCCCGCACCTGAATCCCCAGGGCAACGACATCCAGAAGGCCCTGCTCCGCTTCGCCAATGGCAAGCGCCTCGGCGAGGAAGGCTGGAAGTGGCTGGCCGTCCACGGTGCAAACCTGATCGGCAACGACAAGTGCAGCTACGAGGATCGCGTGACCTTCATCCTGGACAACGAGGAGGAAATCTGCGCCATCGCTGAGAATCCCTTCGACAACCGTGGCTGGTGCGGTTCCATCGCAGGCTTCAAGGTGGACAAGCCCTGGCAGTTCCTGGCGTTCTGCTTCGAGTGGGCGGGCTACGTGAAGCATGGCGAGGACTTCATCAGCAAGCTGCCGGTGGCTCTGGACGGCTCCTGCTCGGGCATCCAGCACTTCTCCGCGATGCTGCGTGACCATGTCGGTGGCGCTGCCGTGAACCTGATCCCCGCCGATCTGCCCGCAGACGTCTATGGGCTGGTCGCCAAGAAAGTCCTGGAGCAGATCGAGATCGACATCCAGACCGGCACCGCTGACGAGCTGAAGCACACCGATGAGGGCAAGCCATACCTGAAGCGTGGCACGAAGACCCTGGCCGCACAGTGGAAGGAGTTTGGTGTCTCCCGCAAGACCACCAAGCGTTCGGTCATGACCTTGGCCTATGGCTCTGCCGAGTATGGCTTCAAGGAGCAGCTCATGGAGGACATCCTGACCCCTGCCCGCCTGAACAAGGAGAAATTCCCCTTCGATGGTGATGGTTACGGTGCTGCTGCCTACATGGCGAAGCTGATCTGGAACTCGGTGAACCTCGTCCTGGTGAAGGCTGGCGAAGCGATGAAGTGGCTGCAGGAAGCGGCATCCTTGGCTGCGAAAGAGGAACTGCCAGTGCGCTGGACGACTGCCGTGGGCTTCCCGGTCATGCAGGCCTACCCGGACGTTGATACTCGCCGTATCAAGACCGCCATCTCAGGTCAACTGGTGAAGCTCACCATGCACGAGGAGAAGAAGGACAAGCTGGCCTCTCGTCGTCAGCGCCAGGGCATCGCCCCGAACTTCGTGCATAGTTGCGATGCTGCCCACCTGATGCTGACCACGGTGCGCGCCCGCCAGAATGGCATCAAGAACTTCGCCATGATCCACGACTCCTTCGGCGCACTGGCCGCTGACATCGGTGGAGACAAGGGCCTGTATGCCACTGTGCGTGAGGCATTCGTGGAAATCTACGAGACTGCTGATGTCCTGCAGAACTTCCGCGATGATGTCGCCGGGGTTCTCTCTGAGAAGGGACGCGCAGCACTGAAGCCGATCCCATTCAAGGGCAACCTGGAGTTGTCCTCGATCCTTGAGTCGCGCTATTGCTTTAGCTGATTGTTCCGATTTTTCAACTATACTTAATTTGCGGTGCATGCTCTGATGCATTTTTGCGATAACTGCCGCTGGAAAGAGCTGCACCGCTCGGAGACATCCTGGAACAGGCAAAGCCTCAAGAGAACTGTTGCCAATTGATTGCCATGCTTAATTTTGCAAGAGCGTTCCATCCTGCTTTGACCGCATAAGATAAGGCTTCGCTTGTAACATCCCCAATTTGCTTCATGGCAGCATCTTTGGCCGCTTTCGATATCTTTGTTCCAAACGACTCACCTGCTGGGGCGACACCAAGAGAATTAGGCACGGTCTTCAATACTTCCAGAGCCATCGGACTAAGCGTGACAAATATCTTTCTTCCCGAATCGGTGACACCCACTTTCCCTATCAGATACCCTGTTTGATACAGCCAGTTAGCTGTCTCGTAAATAAATTCCAATTCTTCCTTTAAATCGACTATCTCATCACCAATACGGTACCGGCCTGTGTACAGCCCACGACCATCAGTCGTCTCCGCACAGCGTTCCGCGCCTAACATGGCGACCGTGTCTATTTGAGTTCGTCGCGGGAAAGTGCTCTGCAGCATGGCGAAGATATGCCCAACGTAATAGTTGAATTTGTCATGGTTATTCTCCGTCTCGCCTTCTTCACCCTTGAATATCTGAATCACGAAGCCTCCGTTTAAGTTCCAACTTTCCCAAGCAGTAATTTTGAAAGTGACACATAAGCATAACAGGAGCCGTTCGCTGATTCCCTCCGACTGACCGCTATTGGCTGTCGCCTACAAGATCAGACGAGCGGCTCCGCTGTTTTGCAATAGTTTCGATTTCGGTACAGTTTTGAAAGTGCCACATTCGACAAACAGGAGCCGCCCCTCTCCGATCCCCACGACTGACCGCTATTGGCTGTCCTGGCGGATCGCTCTCTAGGTGATCCCAGGAATACCGCTATTGGATTCCTCTCTAGGATTATCTCCGGGCTTCATCTCCTTCCTGTCTTCCCTATAAGGATTCTTGTCTCAGAGACCTCTCTGAGATGCGTGTCCCTGTTGTTTTCTTATTGTTCCGTTTTCGGCACAGTTTCGACAGTGACACATTTGCAGAACCCAAGCCGACCACTTGAAAGGACAAATCATGACCTACGAAACCACCCTGGCAAAGGCTATCGCGATTCTCCGTTCTGGTGGTCGCATCACCCGCAGCATGGCGGCACAACTGGCCGAAGAAGGCTATGACGTGCCGTCCTTGACCAACGCCTACATCCGCAAATAAGGAACCCGCCTATGGCAACAAAACCGAAGAACCCCCTGTATGTCACCCCGGCTGGCATTGCGCAGTACCCGTACCTGAGCTGCCTCCATTAATCGAAAGGAGGTGATCGTTATCTCGGCAAGGGGAGCTTCGGCTCCCTTTGTTGTTTCTGGAGATGTGATGGCTGAAAGCGAGAGCACTTTCCTTCAGCACGTTCCCTGTGACAACTGCGGCTCCTCCGATGCGAACTCCCTCTATTCGGACGGACACCAGTACTGCTTTGCCTGCGAAAGCTACGTGGCGGGCGATGGGACTGTTGCTGAACACAAGCAAAGGAAAAAGATGGAAGGACTGATCCAAGGCGACTACCGCGACTTGGTGAAACGCAAGCTGCATGAAACGACTTGCCGCAAGTTCGGATACCAAGTCGGTACTTTCAAGGACAAACCTGTGCAGATCGCCCCGTACTTCGACAAGGACGGGAACATGGTGGCACAGAAGATTCGCTTCCCCGACAAGTCGTTCACCGTCCTGGGCGACATGAAGAAGGCCGAGCTGTTCGGCGCACACCTTTGGGGTGGCGGCAAGAAAATCGTGGTGACCGAGGGTGAGATCGATGCCCTGTCTGTCGCCCAAATCCAGAACCTGAAGTGGCCTGTCGTCTCCATCCAGAACGGGGCGCAGAGTGCCAAGAAGGCTCTGTCGAAATCCCTCGAATACCTGAACCAATTCGAGGAAGTGATCTTGATGTTCGACATGGACGAACCGGGACGCAAGGCTGCTGCCGAGTGTGCCGAACTGTTCGCTCCTGGTAAGTGCAAGATCGCCGCGCTCCCTCTCAAGGATGCCAACGAGTGCCTGATGAATGGCAATGATCAGGATGTCATCACGGCCATCTGGAACGCCAAGCCGTACCGCCCCGATGGGCTGGTCACGGTTGACGATCTCCTGGGTGACCTGGACAAGCCTATCGAGCGTGGACTCCCCTGGTTCCTGGACGAACTCACCGCGCTGACCTTTGGTCGCCGCTATGGTGAGGTCTATGGATTCGGTGCCGGTACTGGCATCGGCAAGACGGACTTCCTGACCCAGCAGATCGACTACGACATCACCACGCTGGGCCAGAAGGTGGGACTGATCTTCCTGGAGCAGAAGCCTATCGAGACCGTGGTACGTATCGCTGGCAAGCATGCTGGCAAACGCTTCCATGTCCCTGATGGAACCTGGACTCCCGAGGAACGGAAGGCCGAGGTCGCCAAGCTGCAAGGCATGCTGACCCTGTACGACTCGTTCGGCCAGACCGATTGGTCTGTGATCCAGAACAAGATCAGGTTCATGGCTGTGTCCGAGGGCATCCGCATCTTCTACCTGGATCACCTGACCGCAATGGCAGACACCCAGGACGAGAAGGGGAGCCTGGAGCAGATCATGAAGGAGATGGCTGGCCTCGCCAATGAACTCCAGATCATCGTCCACTTCGTCAGTCACCTGACCACACCGGAAGGCAAACCTCACGAAGAAGGCGGGCATGTGTCCATCCGCCACTTCAAGGGTACCCTACCAGCGACCACGAACGATAAGCCTTTTCAACTTTGACAGACCCCGGCCAGTCCGGGGTTTTTCTTTTGGAGAAACGACTTGGCAACATTCAGTTATGCCTTGTACCCCGGGGATGGTACGACCACCAACTTCGTCATCCCCTTCCCATACCTTGATCCGGCCCATATCCTGGTCAAGGTCGATGGCGTCTCGGCATCTTTCAGCTTCCTGAATGCCAACACCATCAAGCTCGCCACCCCTGCTCCAGCCGGGAAGGTGGTGGAAATCCGGCGAGCCACCGTGCAAGCCACGGCTCCTGTTGACTTCACCGATGGCTCTGTCCTGCGTGAAGTTGACCTGGACAAGCTGGTGCTGTTCGCTACATACGCAGCCCAGGAATCAATCGATACGCAGCTCCGCACGATCTACCAGAAGAGTAACGGCGACTACACCGCAGCGGGCTTCCGGCTGGCTGACTTGGCTGATCCGGTCAACATGACGGACGCTGTCAATCGCCAGTACTTCGAGAACGTCTACACTCCGCAGATGCAGAACCTGCTGTCCCAGGCGAACGCAGCGAAGTCTGCCGCGCAGGATTCCGCATCGTCTGCCAGCACCTCGAAGTCCAACGCTGCGACTAGCGAGACCAACGCCGCGAACACCTTGGCCGCATTCAAGCGGCAGTACCAAGGCTCCCTGGCTACGGCACCGACCGCCCGGTACGACTCCTCGCCTCTCCAGGTTGGCGATCTCTACTTCAACACGGCAGAGAACGCCATGAAGGTCTACGGCTCGTCGGGCTGGATCAACGCAGGTTCGTCCGTCAATGGTATCCGCAAGATTCAGAGCTTCACGGCTACTCCTGGACAGACCCTGTTCACGATCCCTGGTGGCTACGATGCTGGCTTTGTCGAAGTGTTCATCAACGGCTGGCGTCTCTCGGCTGCTGACATCGACACCTCCAGCGGCTCCACCGTTTCCCTGCTTGAAGCATGTGCCGGTGGCGAAATTGTGGACATCATCTGCTACGGGGCGTTCTCTCTGGCAGGAAGCTACACCAAGGCCGAGACCGATGCCGCTATTGCGAAGGTCAAGACCGACACTGATGCAGCCGTGGCAAAGGTCGGTACTGCTGGTTACCGGAATCGATTGATCAACGGCGACTTCCGAATCTGCCAACGTGTAGGTACTTCCCCGATCAACGTGACGATCACCGGGTACACCCTAGATCGCTGGCGGGCGATGACCACTCAAGCGAGTAAATTCACCGTCCAGCAGGGTAGTGCCATCACTGTTGGTGGGGAGTCTTTCTCGGCCCATGTAGTCTGCGCTTCTTCCGGTGTGTTCTCCCCTGCAGTCTCGGACTACTTCCTGTTCGATCAGCCAATCGAGGCCGATAACATCACAGACCTCCGTGGACAGGATGTTGTCCTGTCGTTCCTCTCCTGTCATGACACGGCAGGAAAGTATGGGGTCGCCTTCGAGTACAACGGTCGCTTTATCTGCAAGACCTACACCCACGCTACGGCAGGCGGTTGGCAGTGGAATGAAATCGTGTTCCCTGCAGATTCTTCCCCTGCGGCAGTAGTGACTGGCAGTGGCTACGGTGGTCGCATCGTATTTGACCTGGGCAGCGGGACGAACTTCGAGGCCGCCAATGAAGGCACTTGGGGAACGACTCTCTACACCCGGACTGCGGGATGTGTACGCCTGATCGGACAAGCAGCCAACACCAATTGTCGCTTCGCCGCAGTGCAGCTTGAGAAGGGCAACAAGCGCAGCCTCTTCGAGAAGCGTCTGAGCACAACCGAGATGGCACTGTGTCAGCGGTATTACTACAAGGTGACGGGTGCGGCTGTTTCTGTTGTAGGTCTCACGAATGCCTTCTGCGCGTCTATTCCGTTCCCGGTTCAGATGCGAGCAGCCCCAACGTTCTCTACGAACGCCAGTGATGGCAACTATGTGGCAGCGGCTCCTGGCTCGAATCAATGGTCTATGTTGAGTCTTGGGATTTCTTACACCTCGAAGAGCGGGACGATCTCGATTGCCGGTACTGCTTCCCGCTATGGTGGCGTCTTCGCCGGATATGTTGCCACCTGGAGCCAAGCCTCTAGCTACTTGGTGATGGGTGAAGGCCTCTCCCTCGACTACAACGCAGAACTGTAATCAAACAGCCCCGCTTCGGCGGGGTTTTCTTTTTGAAGGAACCAAATGACAAAAGCACGAGATAACTCTGCTGGACGTCTCAACGCCGAGAGCGTGAACGGGCTGATGGTCGGTAGCTTCAAGAACCGCCTGCTCAACCCCAACTTCGCCATTAATCAGCGAGGAGCGGCCACGCTTGTTGGCGCTGGCTATTTCGTGGATCGCTGGCGGGCAGCGCAGGCTGGCTCCGTTCAGACTTTCGGAGTTGGAACTCCAAGCACTCTGTCCGACACGGGCGTATCTCACCTCTACATGCAGACTACCACCGTGAAGACTTCCTTGGCTGCAGGGGACTACACCTTCTTTGGTCAGCAGATCGAGGGCTTCAACGTAAGCGACTTGAAGTGGGGTACTGCAGCGGCAGAGCCTGCCACGTTGTCTTTCAAAGCGCAGGCCTCGCAGGCGAACACCGTGATGTCGGTGTGTGTCCGCAATGCAGACGGGACTCGCTCTTACATTACCACCGTAGTCCTGCAGACAGGCCTTCAGGAGTATGCCCTCACTATTCCCGGAGATACCGCTGGCACCTGGAACAAGAATTTCTTGGGCGGAATCGACATCGGGTTCACCTTCGCTGCGGCCAGCTCGGGCACCTTCAGTACGAGCGTGAAAGATGCATGGCAGGTAGGTAACTACCTCGCCCATGTCACGCAGTCGAACTGTCTTGACACTCTGAACCGAACCGTCTCCATCGCTGACGTTCAGTTTGAGCGGGGAACCCGCAAGACCAAGTTTGAGGTGCGCCCGTATCCGCTGGAACTGCTGATGTGTCAGCGTTACTTCTGGCGGCGAATCTCGGCTGTCGCCAATGAATCGTTTGGCTGCGGCCATGCGTTCAGCACTACAGGTGTGGCCTTCAGTGTGAAGAATCCGGTGACGATGCGTACCACTCCAACTGTGCAGCTCGCCAATGTTGGCGCCCTCTCCCCGAACGGCACCTACGTTACTGCCAGTAGCTTTGGTGTCGCCTGGGCTTCGCCGGAGTACCTCTCTGGAACGATGACAATGGGCGCGGCCTACTTCGCGGCAGGCAATGCCGCACTCGTTATGACTGGCGCTGCTGGCTCCTACTGGGGCGGCGATGCCGAACTCTAATCCTGATACTCAAGATTCACATGTACAAACTCACCAACTTCAACTCCGTGACCCGTCTTTCGGACGGGGCCGCAATCCCCTTCGATCCTGCCAACCGTGACTACCAGGAGTTCCTGGCCTGGAAGGCTGCTGGTAATGAGCCGCAACCGGCGGATGCTCCCTCCAAGGAAGAGCAGAACGCTCCTGTCCTGACGGGCATCGAGGCCCTGGAGACCAAAACCCTTCGCGCCATCCGCGAGTACATCCTGGGCGACACCACCGCGAAAGACCGGCTGAAGGTCGTGGACGACGAGATCGCAGCTCTTCGTGCTGCCCTGAAGAAGTAAGGAGGAAGACCGTGAGCGATCCGAAGTTCATCGCAGACGGTCTTTCCATCGGCACTGTGGCGGCGACCATCGCTGGGTGGTTGCCCCACATCGCTGCAGTGCTGTCGATCATCTGGACACTGATTCGCATCTACGAAACCAAAACAGTCCAAGACTGGCTGAAAGGAAAGACCCATGAAAAAGGCTGATGAAGCAGCCCTGGTCGGCCTTCATGGAAAGCTGGCCGAGGTGCTGAAGGAGGCCCTAGAGCAGACCTATACCGATGAGCAAGGTAACAAGCTCCCTCCTCCCGCAGCAATCCTCAATGTCGCTCGTCAGTTCTTGAAGGACAACAAGATCGAAGTAGCGACTGCACCCAAGGGTACGCCTATGGGTGATCTCGCAGACCTCCCGATCTTCGAGGACGACAACTCCCACCACCCCACGTTCAACTGAAAGGAAACACATGGCATCGTTCGCCCAAGCTGGCCGCTCCAATGCTGGCACCAAGAACCCGGTCACCGTCAATGGCGGTTCCTCGGCTGTGGCCCTGACCGACACCCTGACCCTGCATGGCCGTACCTACACCATCCTGGAATGGATTCGCCGTGGTGTTCTGCGCACCACCTCGGTGTCCGGCAACACCGTGACCTACCAGCTCGCTCATGAGCCTGAGTCGGTCTAAGTAGCTCCACCCTCCTCCATCGCCCTGGGGTACTTCGGTACTGCCAGGGCTTTTTTTCGTCCGTATGAAGAAACGACACCCTGCACTTGATGACTTCCGGGTCTTCATGTTCATCGTGTGGAAGCACCTTGGACTGCCGGAACCGACTGATGTCCAGTACGACATCGCCCACTATTGAATAATCCAGGCCAGTACGACAAGCTCTAACTGCCGGTAGTAGCGCAGGGAATGCATAAGGGCCAGGATAAAGTTCATCAGCCGTCCTTCCCTCCAGAGCAGAACGATGCTTAATGTTGCTCAAGACACTTGCCCGAATTGCCTCTAGTGAGTGATGCGGTTCTAAGTAAGGGCGCAGTCTGTCAAGAAATAACGAGGCTCCACTAAGGGAGGGCAATAGTCCCTGATCGAACCACTCTGGACGGCCATCAAAACAGGTTCGATGATAGAAGACGGTATCGAACGGCAAACATTGCTGACGTTCTGATCCTAGATAGTCAGCCATCCGGGTGAAGAATCTGTCAGAAAAAAATAATTGATATTCGTCCTGATCAGGCCCACAGGATTTAACAAAATCATCCCAGTGTTCCCTAGCAGACTGAATCTCACCAATAGAGACACCATGTGCCAAAGCCAGCGAACGGACGATGTCGTCCTCATCATCACCGGATAGAAATTGACGGACCATTCTGCCTCCTTAGAAATTGCTTGTCATTTTATCCATATCAGTGGCTCCAAACATAAACCACACACACTCTCTCCAAAATCCTCAATTAATTCCGTTTATGGGATAGTTGAATAAATAGTTGACACGGGATTTTGTGCCATGTAGGATTCACTCCATCGCGGCTCTGCCGCTCTTTTTTGAAACTGACTGTTCCACTTTCGGAACAATTGATGGAGTGAATGACATGCTGACCAAGCCGACTATCTCTCTCAAAATGGAAATGCCCGAAGAGCTGTTTTCCGTGGACACAAACCCAAAGACCGTCAAGGGCGTGAAGTATGGTTTCCGCACGATGATTCTCTACATGGCTCCTTCTACAGTTTCGGGCTATCAGACCTGCCCTATGGCTTCCCTGGCACAGTGTGAGACTGCATGCCTGAATACTGCTGGCAAGGGACGTCTCTCTTCGGTGCAAGAGTCGCGCATCCGCAAGACCTGGCTCTTCATGGAGCAGCGCGAGGCATTCATGGCTCAGGTCGTCAAGGAAATCCGTCGTAATCTCGCCAAGTCGCAAAAGGACGGACTCACGCTCCTGGTACGCATGAATGGCACGAGTGATATTCGCTGGGAGTCCATCCCGGTGACTGTCGATGGTGTGACCTATCAGAACATCATGGCCGTCTTCCCTGGTGTGCAGTTCTACGACTATACGAAGCTGCCCAATCGCAAAGGCATCCCGGCGAACTATGACCTGACGTTCTCTTATAGTGGCGTCCCTGGCTGGCAAAAGTACGTGGCCCAGGCCAAGGCAAACGGAATGCGCATTGCTGTTGTCTTCCGCACTCGCGAGGAAATCCCCGCGCAATTCCTGGGACTGGACTGCGTGGATGGCGATGATTCCGACCTGCGCCACCTCGATCCTCAAGGCGTGGTAGTGGCTCTGTATGCAAAGGGCAATGCCAAGAAAGACCTGTCCGGCTTCGTTGTGGATACTGCCCGTAAGATCATCCCCCTGAAAATTGCGGCCTGATTGTTCCATTTTTTCAACTGTACGGCATTCGCAAGAGTGCCGCTCAGTGGACAAATTGGCACAGACCAAGTGAAAGAAAGGGGGGTTCCAGTTCGTGGTTCCGTAATAGGTGTGCTCTGCGCTTGATCCCTATGAGGTACTAGCGTTCGGCACTGAAATTATCACAAAAAATCTCACGCATCCCGCGAAAAAGTGTTGCCTGACAGTCACCTTACGCACTTGCATTAACAGGTTTGTAAGTTGTAACATTCAGTAACTTCACTGTCCCGATATCAAGACTGTTGAAGTAGTGAGATAGACATCCCCAGAGCAAAAGAGAGGAGGTCGGCAGCCGCTCTTGGGGTCGATTGAGTGAAATTCAAGTGATTTTGTTGCAAATGTACCGAAATTAGCATTGTGGAGTTCTAGGGATAATTGATATGATCGTAAATGTTCTTGGTTGGGAACTGTTCCTTGAAAGGGAACCATTTTTCGAGAAATCTCTCCTGATCGAACGTGGGGAGTCAGCGGGGGCAAGATATATCGTCCTCCGGTGGCTCAAATTGCGGGTCGTAATTAACCGCTAACAATGTAGGGTTCTTCCCAGGCCGGTAAAGCCTGCCCCGGTAATGAAGAGGAAATCATGAGTAAAACTGTAAGCCTGACTGACATCAACAAACAACTGCGCATCTTCGACATCCTCACCGCTCTGGATTCGGAAATGCCAGCCGGTCAGATCAAGTTCTTCTTGAACGCTGCGAAGCTGCAGCCTTGCACACTGGCCGAGATAGCCCAGGCCAGCGGCACCAAAATGACGACTGCAAGCCGCTACCTCGCCAGCCTGTCCGCTGTTGGGCCATACACTAACTCAGGGTTAAACCTCCTCAAAGCCACGGAGAACCCTGCGAATCGCCGCCAGAAACTGGTGGAGCTAACTCCCGAAGGCGAGAAGCTCTTAGCGACAGTCGTCGGGAAGGAAGTGAAAGGAGAATAAACAATGGCAGTCACTCCGCGTGGCAAGAAATGGCAGGTCTCAGTCGGTTCCGGCAAAGACCGCATACGCTTCACCGTGGATTCAGAAGAAGAAGGCCTGTTGATCTATCAGCAGGAACTGATGAAGCGCAAACGCGCTGCATTGGGACTCTCGGAGCAAACCCCAGAAGAGCCTGTACCAACCCGCCCGGTCATCACCATGATGAGACTCATGGATATGGCTTGTCGGACAAAGTGGCGCATGGCGGCTGATGGGCCAGCCAGGAATGCATCGATCATAGTCCGCATGCTTGGTGAACGTACCCCGGTTCAAGAAATCACCCGGGAACGCATCCATGAGTTGATCGAAGAGTTGTACGAGCAGGGAAATACTGGCGCAACAATCAATCGGAAGCTGTCCGCCCTATCGGTCATGCTCACCATCGCAGAAGATGAGGGCTGGATCGAGAGAGCGCCGAAGTTGCCGCGTCAGAAGGAATCCGAGCATCGCATCCGGTTCTTCAATGCTGAAGAGGAGAACGAGATGCTGGCGGTATGCGCAAAGCTGGGCATGGACACCCTGGCCGAGTTCATCCAATTTGCCATTGATACCGGGTTCCGCCGTTCGGAAGCATTGAACGTGTCCATCCGTGACTGTGAGAACGGCAATGCAGTCTTGCATGCCGGTGAGACCAAGAGTGGTCGTGGCCGCTCTGTCCCGTTGACGACTCGCTGCAAGGAGATCGTCAAGAGGAGGAAAGCTCGGGGATTCGACAAGGTGTTCGATGACCTGAACGAGTACCAACTTCGCCGCCAGTGGGAAGTTCTGAGGGACAACGTCCGAAATCCTGGGGATCACTTCCTGGTACACACCTTGCGGCACACTTGCGCTTCCCGTCTGGCAATTGCTGGCGAGAACGCAACATTCATCCAAACCTGGATGGGTCACAGCACAATTCTTGTCACCCAGCGGTACATGCACCTTGCACCTGATACACTGGTCAAGGGCGTCTCCAGCTTGGAAAACTATCGCAAGAAGAGGGCGTAATGGACATCGATTGGAAGGCCATGCGGCAAGAGTTTGATGACTGGTTCAAACGCGAGTGCTTCGCTGACCAGCTCTACGAACCCATGTGGCGGGCCTACATGCAGGGAGTCATGGATTCCCCGCGTTTACCAAGCGATGACCTTGTGGCAGATGTGTGACATTTTTCAACTGTTCCATTGTCGGAATGGTCGCAACAATGTCACCATCTTTTTGGTAAGTATCTGATTCATATGAATTCACCCAGGACTCAAAATCCCGCGCCGCAAGGCGTGCCGGTTCGATTCCGGCTCCCGCACCACAGAATTGTTTGATGCAGTACCGAGATGTTTGAAAGCCCGCAGTGTTCGATGACACTGCGGGCTTTTTGTTGTTCAAGTCCGTCCAGGGACCTGGCATCAGCGTTCTTCCTGGCCCCGGAAGACGTCAAAGTTCTTTGGTGCGCAGCTCGAGAATGATTTCTCCGAAGACTGGCTCGCCGTCGCTACCGCTGTCTGTCCATGGATGATTTCCGTTGACCTGCGCCGTTCGTCAAGGACTTCATTCTTCGTGCATCGCGAGATCGCCTGCCAGCAGGGCCAAGGGTGGATCCTGTACCAGTCCGGCTATCCATTTGTCCGGGAAAGACAGCCCTCCCCGGAGCGAAAATAATTTTCTGCAGCAAGCAGTATCATTTTTCCGCCCACAGCTATATAATCGCCCCCTCTTCGAAAAAAGACCGCCGCAGCCGCGCCCTCCAGCGCATGCCGCCACCCCGTTTTTCGACAGGCAGCGAGTCACGGACAACAGCATCAACCGCAGGTCCGGATTGCAAAGAATACAAACAAAAAGGCCCTCGCTTGCGAGGGCCTTTTTTATGGCCAACGGTTTTGCAAATAATTTGCGCAACCCCGCCAGAAACCGCGCCAACGCTGGAAACTTATCCCCGTTTTATGTGCATAAACTTGTGGATAAGCCATTTTCACCCCACGCAAGTGCCGTCCCCGCCTGCCCTCCCAATAAACCGCACAAAATTTAGGCAGCCCTGTGTACCAGAAAATCATTTACGCGGCTTGCTCGCCATCGCCTCGCGCAAGGCTTGCGCCAGCGTCGCGGCCGCCGGTTTCAGGACCCGTCCCTTCAAGGTAATCAAGCCCATCGCCCGGCTCAAGACCGGACTGGTCACCGGCCGCGCCACAATGCCCTTGTAGGGCGCATTGCGAATGGCCAGCTCCGGCAGCAAGGCCACCCCAAGCCCGGCGGCGACAAGGCTGATGGCCCCGGCCACGTGATTAGTCTCATACTGGATCACCGGCCGCTGCGGTACCCGCGCGAAGGCATTGTCGATCAGGCTGCGGTTGCCGCTGCTGGAGGAGACCGACACCAGCTTCTCCCCCGCCAGCGACTTCCAGTGCAAGCTGCTCTGCGCAGCCAGCGGATGATGGGCCGGCATCACCGCCAGATAACGTTCGCGCGTCAATTCCTGGAAATCGATCTCGGCTTCCTGCGCGCCGATGAAGTTCACGCCGAAATCGGCCTCGCCCTTGCGCACGCTCTCCAGCACCTCCGCCGCATTCTCGTCGATGATGCGCACCCGCACATTGGGATGCGTGCGCGCGTACGGTTTCAATACCAGCGGCAGCAAATTGTTGGCCACCGAGGGCACGCAGGCCACCGTCACGTGTTCGCGCCGATGCGCCATGCCCTGCTCCACGCTCCTCACGGCCAGCTCCAGTTCATCCATCACGGCCTGGGCGTGCACCAGGAACAATTCACCGGCAGGGGTGAGCGAGACGCGCCGGGTGGTGCGATCGAACAGTCTTTCCTGCAAGGCCTGCTCCAGGTTCTCGATGCGGCGGCTCAGTGCCGGTGCCGTGATGAACAGACCCTCAGCCGCCGCCCGAAAGCTTGACTGGCGCGCGACGGCGAGAAAGGCCTGCAATTCGGCGGTCTCGATATTGATGCGCATTTTTTATCAATCCCCAGAATAATTGCAATTAACTTTTCAACGGATTCTACGCAAACTGCCGGGTTTCATCCCTCACCACGACGAAATACATCGTCATCAGGAGATCCGCATGATCCGTTCCAACTCCACCGCACGCAGTGTGCGCACCTCCCTCTTGCAGCGCAGTGTCCTGGCCCTGGCGCTGGGTGCCGTCACTTCGATGGCCTCTGCCGCCGACCTGCACGTGGTCAGCTCGGGTGGCTTTGCCGCCGCCTACAAGGCACTGGCCCCCGCCTTCGAAAAGAAGACCGGCCACAAACTCATCTCCGGCTGGGGCCCGTCCATGGGAGAAACCCCGCAAGCCATTCCCAACCGCCTGCAACGCGGCGAACAGATCGACGTGGTCATCATGGTCGGCGACTCGCTGGACAAGCTGGTGGCCGAAGGCAAGGTTTCCAAGTCCGAGCACAAGCTGCTGGCCCTCTCGCGCATCGGCCTGGCCGTCAAGGCCGGTGCCCCCAAGCCTGATATCTCCAGCATCGATGCCTTCAAGCGCACCCTGCTGACCGCCCATTCGGTGGTCTACTCCGACAGCGCCAGCGGCGTGTTCCTCTCCACCAAACTGTTCAAGCGCCTGGGCATCGACCAGCAGATGGCCTACAAGGGCCGCATGATTCCGGCCGAACCGGTCGGTGAAGTGATCCCCCGCGGCGATGCCGAAGTGGGCCTGCAGCAGATCTCCGAGCTGAAGCCGGTCAAGGGCATCGACATCATCGGACCGATCCCCGAGAGCGCCCAGCAGATCACCCCCTTCTCCGGCGGCGTCGTGGTCGGCACCCATGAACCCAAGGCCGCCAGGGAACTGCTGGACTTCCTCGCCTCGCCCGAAGCCATCGACGCCATCAAGGCATCCGGCCTGGACCCCGCGCCTCGCTGAAGAATGTGAAGGAAGGCGTCCAAGTACTGCCTCAAAGAGAGAAAGAGAGAGACCGACATGAACACAACAAGCAAAACAAGCAGCACCGCCAAGCATTCCAAGCTGTCTACCGTCCTGCGCGTGACCAGCGGCAACTTCCTGGAGATGTTCGACTTCTTCCTGTATGGCTTCTATGCCAGCTACATCTCCAGGACCTTCTTCCCGTCGGACAACGAGTTCGTCTCGCTGATCCTGACCTTCGGCACCTTCGGTGCGGGCTTCCTGATGCGCCCGCTGGGCGCCATCATCCTGGGCAGCTACATCGATCGCGTCGGCCGTCGCCAGGGCTTGATCGTGACGCTGGCCATCATGGCCATCGGCACCTTGCTGATCGCCTTCGTGCCCGGCTATGCCACCATCGGCATCGCGGCACCGATTCTGGTGCTGACGGGACGATTGCTGCAGGGCTTCTCGGCGGGGGTGGAGCTGGGCGGCGTATCGGTCTATCTGGCCGAGATGGCCACGCCCGGCAACAAGGGCTTTTACGTGAGCTGGCAGTCGGCCAGCCAGCAGGCGGCCATCATGGCGTCCGCCTTGATCGGCTATCTGGTCAGCCAGTGGCTGTCACCGCTGCAGATCAGCGAATGGGGCTGGCGCATCCCCTTCTTCATCGGCTGCATGATCGTGCCGGCCATCTTCATCATCCGCCGCTCGCTGCAGGAAACGGAAGAATTCATGGCGCGCAAGCACCATCCGGGTTTTGCGGAAATCATGGCCTCGATCACCCAGAACTGGAAGATCGTGGTGGCCGGCATGATGATGGTGGTGATGACGACGTGTCGTTCTATCTGATCACGGTCTACACGCCGACCTTCGGCAAGACCGTGCTCAAGCTGTCGGCCTCCGACAGTCTCATCGTGACCTTCTGCGTGGGCTTGTCCAACTTCTGCTGGCTGCCCGTCATGGGCGCACTGTCGGATCGCGTGGGCCGTCGTCCGGTACTGGTGGCCTTCACGTTGCTGACCTTGCTGACGGCGTATCCGATGATGTCCTGGCTGGTCGCCGACATCAGTTTCAAGAACCTGCTGATCACCGAGCTGTGGCTGTCCTTCCTCTATGCCAGCTACAACGGCGCGGCAGTGGTGGCGCTGACTGAAGTGATGCCGGCGCACGTGCGCACGGTCGGCTTCTCGCTGGCCTACAGCCTGGCTACCGCGATCTTCGGCGGCTTCACGCCGCTGGTCTCGACCTGGCTGATCGAGTCGACCGGCGACAAGGCCGCCCCCGGTTACTGGATGAGCTTTGCGGCGGTCTGCGGGCTGATCGCGACGCTGGTGCTGTATCGGGGCAAACCGGCAACGGCATCCGCAAGCTCCACTGCCTGAGCAGCCTCTTCCGGTGGCAGCAGCGGCAGCCGGAACACGCCCACCAGTTCGCGCAGCCGCTGCGACTGCTGCTGCAAGGACTGCGCAGCCGCGGCCGCCTGTTCCACGAGTGCGGCATTCTGCTGCGTCGTCTCATCCATGTGCACGATGGCCTGATTGACCTGTTCGATGCCGGTGCGCTGTTCCTGGGTAGCGTCACTGATCTCCCCGACGATGTGCGAAACGCGCTGCACGCTGATCACCACGTTTTCCATCGTCGAACCGGCCTGCTCCACCAGACGTCCACCGGCATCCACCTGCGCCACCGAATCATCGATGAGCGCCTTGATTTCCCTCGCGGCGCCGGCGGAACGCTGGGCCAGCGAACGCACCTCCGAGGCGACCACCGCAAACCCCCGGCCCTGTTCACCGGCGCGTGCCGCTTCCACCGCTGCGTTCAAGGCAAGGATGTTGGTCTGGAAGGCGATGCCATCGATCACGCCGATGATGTCGACAATGCGGCTCGATGCTTGGCTGATGCCCGCCATGGTTGCCACCACTTCCTGCACCACCGCACCGCTGCGCCCAGCCACTGTCGCGGCTTCGGCTGCGAGCTGGTTGGCCGCCTTGGCGTTGTCCGCGGTCTGGCGCACGGTGGAGGTGAGTTCTTCCATCGCGGCGGCGGTCTGCTCCAGCGAACCTGCCTGCTGCTCGGTACGCGAAGAGAGATCGAGATTGCCGCCGGCGATCTCGGAGGATGCGGTGGCAATGGTCTCGGCCCCCCTTCGCACCTCGCCCACGATGCCGGTGAGGCTGCCATTCATCTGGCGCAACGCCTCCAGCAACTGGCCGAGCTCGTCCCGCCCCCCCTGCTCGATACGACTGTCGAGGTTGCCATGGGCCACCTGCTGCGCCACCCCGACCGCATGCCGCACCGGGCGGGTGATGGAACGCGTGATCCACCACGCGCACACACCGCCGGATGCCACTGCCAGCAGGGCGATGGCCAGCATGATGCGTGTCTTCTGGTGATACTGCGCGGCGGCTTCTTCACCGCTGCGCTCCATCATTCGCGTACCAACGGCGATGTAGCCCTTCAGCCGCACGATGGTGTTCTCCTGATCCTGGCGCAGGGTGGTCAGCAGAAATTCGGTGGCATCCATGGTGGCACCGGTGGAAGCCAGTTGCAGGAAGCGCTGCTGTCCCTCGTGATACTTGCTACGCAAGGCGAGGATGTCGGCAAATGATTTGCGGCCTTGCTCGCTGGACAGGCGCGACTGCAACTGGTCCAGAGTCGCCGTGATGGCCGCTTCGCCCTTGGCGATGCGGGCAATCTCCTCGGTCAGCTTCTGATGGTCATCCAGCAGTAGCAGGTTGCGCATGGCGCTGGCGTTTTCACTGATGCGCAAGAGCACGTCATTGGCCAGCAGGACCTGCGGGTAACGGTCCTCGACGATGCGGCGCGTATCCTGGTGCAATGTGAACAGACTGGCGATGGCCAGGATCGTAATGCCGGTCAGCAGCGCCAGCACCAGGCCGAAGCCCAGCGAAAGACGTGTACCCAGTTTGAGGTGTGCAAGCATGAAGACTCTCCGCGACGCAAGAATGCCGGCGGACGCGGCAGCGGTGCCGTCCGGCAATCAATCCGGTATGGATAAAAAAATGGCGGAGAAAACTGCTTCTCCGCCCAAGGCACTACGAAGCGCCCATCCGCTCCAGGAGGGGCGCACGCAAGACCAGACTATTCACAGAAGGTAAAGCGGCCCTCGGCATGAGAGCCTGTTCCGGACATCAGAACGAGTGGTGCATACCGATGGTGGTGACCAGTTGGCCCTGCCCACCGGAGACTCCGGTGGCACCGGAGGCACCGGTACCGTTCATGACGGCAAAGCGTGCATCGCCACCGGCACGCTGGTAAGCCGCCTGCACGTACCACTGGGTGCGCTTGGAGAATTCATGCACATGAGACAGACTGAAGGTGTTCCAGCGTGCGCCCTCCAGCTTGGAGAGACCGTAGCCGAAGTTGATGGTATCGAGCGTTGCGTAGCGCCACGCCGCACCCAGATCCAGGTTCTTCTGCTTGGGCGTGGCACCGCTGGGCAGAGCCAGTTTGACCTGCGTGTAAGCCGTATTGAGACGCACGTTGCCAATGGTATAGCCCAGGCCGCCGGCCGTCGTGGTCAGGCTGTTGAAGACCGTCGCGGCATTGCCCAGACCCACGCTGGTGAGGAAGGTCCCGGCAAATCCTGCAGCACGATTGTTCAGCTTCGAATAGGCCAGCGCCGCACGGAACGGACCATTGGTGTAGGTGCCGCCCGCACTGACGTTGCGGCCATTGCTGCTGTCCCCTGCCACTTCACCGAAGCCGTACATCAGGCTGCCCTGAAAACCACCCAGGGTTGGAGAGGTATAGCGCACGGCATTGTCGAACTGGTAGGTGTTGGCCAGGCTGTCCAGGTTACCCGGATGGAACAGATACCAGTTGGTCAGCTGGAAGCCGTTGGACAACTTGCCCACGTAGTCGAACACGACGTCGGGCATGTGGCCCAGGGTGACTGCACCGAAGTCACCCGACAGGCCGATGGTGCTGTAACGGTTGAACAGCTTGGACGAATTGGGGGTAGCACCACTATCGGTGTAGAAGCCGGCTTCGAGCTGGAAGATGGCCTTCAGGTTGCCTCCCAGGTCCTCGGTTCCGCGAAAGCCGATGCGGTCCGGCTGCATCGTGCCCTGATCCAGGCGCGATACCGAGCCGCCATTGAGGTTGTTGATATAGGCTACGCCAGCATCGAGACTGCCGTAGATGGTCACGCTGCTCTGCGCAAAGGCTCCTGCCGACAGACAGGAGGCCGCTGCGGCCATCATTAACTTCTTCATCAAACTCCCCTTCAACGAATAAAGTCCAAACACGCGGCCAGGCCGCATTCACTCACTGCTCCCCTGTGCCCCGTGCGCAGGAAAGGTGACTTCTGCCGGCAAGGCCGCCGCTGCATGGTCAGCGGTCAGCACAGGCTTGCCGGGTGGCCCGGGTCCGGTGATATTTGTTTCACCTATGGATCGCCGTTCCAAAAATTTTTCAGGCTCAAAAAAATGCCCGGTGCCGGAGCACGGGCATGGTTCTGTGCCGCAGTGGCTAAAGATCCAGCACCAGGCGCTGCCCCTTGCAGCCGGAAACGCACACCATCATGGTCTTGCCGGCGGCGCGCTCGGCCTTGCTGAGGACACCGTCGCGATGCTCCGGTTCGCCTTCCAGCACACGCGTCTCGCAGGCACCGCAGACCCCTTCGCGGCAGCTGTGGTCGACCGCGATGCCAGCATCGAGCAGGGTATCCAGCAACGATTTGCCGGCCGGCACCGTGAGGCTGGATTTGCTGCGCACCAGTTCGGCGACATAGCTGCCGTGTTGGACGGGTGCCACTTTCTCGGCGGCGAAGCGCTCGATGTGCACGTTGGGCAGACCCAGTTCTTCGCACAGACTTTCAAAGGCGTTGAGCATGGGAGTCGGTCCGCAGCAATAGAAATGCGACTCCTTCGGATAGGCCCCCAATACGGCACGCAGGTTCGGCCTCGTCATCAAAATGGCTGCTCACGCCCGGCTGCCCCAGCAGTTGGGCGGTGAAAGCGGCTTCCTTGCGGGAACGGGCGCAGTAGTGCAGTACCGCTTCCTTGCCCTGGGCCCGCAGGTGGTGATACATGCAGGAGATCGGCGTGATGCCGATACCGCCGGCGATCAGCACCGACAGGGGTGCCGCTTCCTCCAGCGGAAAATTGTTGCGCGGAACCGAGATGGAAAGCGTCGACCCGACCCGCAATTGTTCGTGGACATAGCGCGATCCGCCGCGACTGGCACGGTCGTGGAGCACGCCAACCACATAGCGATGACGCTCGGCCGGTGAATTCGACAGCGAATAGCTGCGCACCAGACCGTTGGCCAGATGCAGGTCGATGTGCGCACCGGCCTCGAAAGCCGGCAACTCGCCGCCGTCGGGCAGGCACAGTTCGACGCTGACAACGCCTTGCGCCTCGAAGCGCATGGCCTGCACACGGACGGAAAGAAGAGGACTGCTCATGAATGCACCACCATCAATTCAGATTCGTTCAAACACGCTCATACGGTCACGCGCACAGCCTGCCGCAGATCCACACCCAGCCGGGCATACGCATCGATTTCCACCGTCAGCTCCGGAAACACCAGAGCGCTGACTTCCACCAGCGTGGAGCAGGGATACGGCCCCTGTTCGCCGAAGAAGTCACGGCGCGCCCGTCCCACCTCATCCTTGTGCGCGATATCGGTCAGGTAGATCACCAGCTTGGTGATGCTGTCCGGTGTTCCTCCGGCAGCGCTCACCAGGTCGGCGATCTTGCGGAGCACCACCAGCGTCTGCCGATAGGTATCCAGCGTCTGCTGCCGCGTGGCCGGATGCGCCGTCATGCCAGACATGACGATGTCCTCGCCGATCACCAGGCAATTGGACCAGGTCGCAGCGTCCGGCTCCGGCACGCTGGCGCACTTCACATGACGCATGGCGGGCCCACGGGCGGCGTCGCTCATGCCGCGCGTACCGGTGCCCTGGCCGCCGCCAGTTCCTCCTCGCGCGCCAGCTGGGCCTTGGCCAGTCCGCGCAGATGACGGCGCAGACGCACGATGCCCATATCGTGCTGGTACAGCATCTCGCGCTGGTTGGCATCCGGCTCCATCAGTTCCAGCACCACCCGGTCCTGCTCCAGCACGTTCCAGTGGCGCGCTTCCAGGCGGTTGCGATAGAGGAAGCGCCAGGTATCACGCTGCCAGCCCGAGAGCTTGCGGCAGCGCCAGTGGAAGACGGCAGCGATGTTGTCGACGACGGGCGTGTAGCTGCCGATGATGACGAAGCTGCCACCGGGACCGCCGGTCTTGGGATAGGGAATGGCCAGGCGCATCCAGTGCAGGCCGGTATCGCCCCATTCAGTCCAGTCGAAATTGACGTCACGCTGGCCTTCCTTTTCGAAGACGAAGCCGATGTCGGTCTCGCGGATGCCGAAGCTGGCGGTATTGTCGCCCTCGGCCATGGAGTGCGACTGCTTGTGCAGGAAAGTGCCGTGCATCGGGTCCATCACGTTGTCCAGCACGTAGCGATAGTCGCCCTTCCACTCGGTGTAGCACAGGAAATTGGAATACTCGGGGCTGGTCAGTTCCTCGGGCAGGCGCAGCGGCGGTGGCGTGTCGACATCCTCCAGGCTGTTGTAGAGGAAGATGGCACCGGCCGCTTCAGTCACGTGGAAGCGGCGGGTAGCCTTGGCACCCTCCAGCTTGCAACCGGGGCTGCCGGGCACGCTGGTGACCACACCGTCGAAACGCACCTGCACGCCGTGATAGCCACAGGCGATGCGGTCTCCCATGGGGATGCCCATGGACAGCGGTGCACCGCGATGCGGACAGTGATCTTCCAGCGCATGCAGCTTGCCCGAGGGCTCACGCCAGAACACGAATTTCTTGCCCAGGCGGCGCAGCGAAACCGGCTTCTCAGCCACGAACTCGGATGGGCAGACGGGATACCACAGGTCTTTCAGGCCGACAGCCAGGACGGCATCGACGGGATCATGGGCAGCAGTTCTCATTTGGGTACTCTCCTGTAAGGGCTGGCGGTCGCCGTCAGGCGGCCAGGCGGGCGATCTCTTCCTGATAATTGGCTTCGGTCCAGACACCGGCGTTGTACGGACAGCTCGGACCGGTACGATTGAGATGCGCCACCAGCGCGCTCAATTCGTGGATTCCGGCGGCGTAGGCGCGCTCGATGGAATCGCCCAGCAGATCTTCGAACTGGGTCGGCGGGCGGCGGCGCGCCTGGTGCGGATTGAGATAGACATCGGTAACAGTTGCAACCATCATTGGCCTCCATTTCTGACGCGCTCGCGAATGCGCTCGCGCACGGGAACAAAATCGTAAGTGGGGTAGCACTCGGTACGGAACACGCCCCAGGCCGAGCGTTCAAGCTCGACATTGACTTGCGGCAGCAGCGCTGGCGGCAGCGCCAGCGTGACGATCTGGCCCAGGCCCATGGCCACGGTCCAGGACACCACGCGCGTTCCGGCAACAGGAAATCGCTCCCACCAGTCCATCGTCTTCATGTGGGCCTGAATCCGGTCGAGATTCATGGACTGGTCATGCTTCAGGACGATGGTCAGCAGCATGGTGTCGGCGGGGTCTTCCGGTTTCACTGGCACGCCCTGTCTCATGGAGCAACGGCTGCAACTTGCGGCTGCAGCGGTACCTGCCAGGCATCGTAGCCATAGACCCAGTCGGCATTGCCGCCTGCGCGCAGCCAGTTGTTGCCGCGCGATCCGATCTGGATGGTTGAGGCACGCTCCATGCGCAACTGCTCGTATCGGTGCAGAGCAGCGGCCACGTCGCCGAGGGCGGACACGGTGGCCAGGCAGCGTGCCAGCACCACGGCATCTTCGATGGCCATGCCGGCCCCCTGCGCCATGAAGGGCATCATGGGATGACAGGCATCTCCCAGCAAGGCCATGTTGCCCCTGGCCCAGGCCGGCAGCGGATCGCGTTCATAGAGCGCGGTCTTGAGCACTTCGTCGCAGGCGTCCAGCAGCGCCATGGCGTCGGGATGGAAGCCCGCATAGCTGTCGCGCAGTTCCTGCACGTTGCCCGGTGTGGTCCACGATTCCAGATGCCAGCTCTCCTGGGCGGTCGTGGCAAAGATGAAGATGTCCTCGCCGCGATTCAACGGGAAGGTCACGATCTGGCTTTCCGGGTTCGGTCCCCACCATTTGGTGAAGGCCTGCAGGTTGGGGACACCGGCCACTTTCGCTGCAGGCACGACGGCACGGAAAGCCACCACACCCGTGAAGCGCGGGCTCTCCGCGCCGAACATGGCGGTGCGCACGGCGGAATGGATACCGTCGCCGCCGATGAGCACATCGACGCGATCGGTGCTGCCATCGGTGAAGTGCAGGTCAATGCCATCGCCCTCCGCGCGGATTGCTTCAGCACGCTTGGCAAAGCGCACCTGCTCCAGCGGGAACACCTCGGCCAGCGCTGCCAGCAGATCGGCACGATGGATGGTCAGCTGCGGCGCGCCATATTTCTGTTCGGCGGTGTCGCCCATGGTCAAGCGCGACGTTTCCTCGCCGCTATTCCAGGTGCGGCTGATGCGATGCGTGGGACGTGCAGCGGTCCGGCGCACGGCCTCGCCGATGCCCAACCCGTCCAGTGCGCGGACCGCATTGGGCGTCAGGTTGATGTCTGCACCCACGCGCAGGAACTGGCGTGACTGCTCATACACCACCACCTCATGTCCGGCACGCTGCAGGGCAATGGCTGCCGTGAGGCCGCCGATGCCGGCACCGAGGACTCCGATCTTGAAGGACATGTTGATCTCCTTTGGTCAATGATTTACTTGTCCGCTGCCGCACGGTCGGTGAGGAATTTGCCGCTCGGTCCCTGGGCATTCTTCTGGCGCCGCGTATTGCCGTCGATGCCGCCATCGATGGCCCATTCGGCAAACACCGTCGGTCCGGGTTCGAAGTCGCGTGGTTCCCAGTGCGCATCGAGCTGGTCTTCGTCGGCGTAATACTCGATGAGGCCACCGGCCGGATTCTTGAAGTACCAGAAATAAGCCGAGGAGATCGGATGGCGGCCCGGCCCCAGTTGCGTGTCCCAGCCCTGGCGTGACATGTGCATCCCGCCACCGAAGACCTCATGGATGTCGCGCACCGTGAAGGCCACGTGGTTCAGGCCCGCGCGCGCCTCCGGCGGTTGCAGCAGGAAGATGTCGTGATGGCCGCCGACGTCGGCGCAGCGCAGGAAGGCACCGCGTTCCGGATAACGGTCGGAGGGCACGAAGCCGAAATGCTCGCAATAGAATTTTTCACAGGCCTTCACATCCTTGACGAAGAACACCACGTGTCCTACTTCGATGGGCGCAGCGCGCTCGTAGATGGGGCTGCGCTGGTTGATGCGGTTCTTCTCGTTCCAGGTGTTCATACGGGCGCATTGCAGCTCCACCTCGCGCTTGACCGAGACCTGGAAACGCACAGCCAGTCCGTTGGGATCGGTACAGCCCACGCGCCGGCCGTCGTTGAGGAAACCGGGCAGACCGCCGATGCGACTGGCGAACTTGTCCAGCACCGCCGCCGAGGACACGCCCCACACCACTTCGCGCAGGGTCGGACCGGCCTCGATGGCCGGCGGCAGGCCGGGATCGGCGCTGTCACGCACGATGACGCGACAGCCGTTCTGCGATACGAAGACCAGCTCGGCTGCGCTCTCCTGTTCCAGCACCATGCCCCAGTCGAGGAAGAAACGGCGGCAGGTCGGCAGGTCGTCTGCGCCGTAGATGATTTCGTCGATACCCAAAACGTCCATGTGATTCTCCATTGCGTGTTCAGCCAGCCCAGGGCAGCGGCTGTTCGTTCAGGCCCCAGTACATGGCTTTCTGCTCCATGTATTGGAGGATGCCCAGCCGTCCCTTCTCGCGGCCCAGGCCGCTGTCGCGCCAGCCCCCGAAAGGGGTCGAGATCGAGAACTGCTTGTAGGTGTTGATCCAGACATTGCCGGCCTGCACCGCACGGCCCACGCGCCAGGCACGCTTGTAGTCGCGGGTCCAGATGCCGGCGGCCAGGGCGTAGACGCTATCGTTGGCCTGCCGGATCAGATCCTCCTCATCATCGAAAGGCATGGCCACCAGCACCGGCCCGAAAATCTCTTCCTGACAGATCCTCTGGTCATTGCGCACTCCCTCGATGATGGTCGGCGTATAGAAGTAGCCACGCTCGAAGGCGGGGCCCTTGGGACGCACGCCACCGGTGCGGATGCGGCCGCCATCGGTGACGCCCATATCGACGTAACGCTCGATGCCCTCACGATGACGGGCGGTGATCAGCGGCCCCATCTGGGTGCGTTCGTCCGCCGGATCGCCCACGCTCAGCGCAGCGGCACCCGCCGCCAGTCGCTCCATGAACGGTTCATGCAAGGACCGCGCCACGAACAGGCGCGAACCGGCAATGCAGGATTCGCCGGAACTGCTGAAGATCCCGTAGAGCACGCCGGCGACAGCATGATCAATGTCGGCATCCTCGAACACCATGGTCGGCGACTTGCCACCGAGCTCCAGCGACACCGGCATCATCTTGTCGGCGGCGATGTGGGCGATATGCTTGCCGGTGCTGGTGCCGCCAGTGAAGGAAACCCGCTTGACCAGCGGATGCAGCGTGATGGCATCCCCGATGACCGAGCCCTTGCCCGGCAGTACGCTGATGAGGCCTGCGGGTACGCCGGCCTCGATGCACAAACGTGCCAGCGCCAGCGCGGCCAGCGGCGTGACTTCCGCCGGCTTGACCACCACCGCATTGCCAGCCGCCAGCGCCGGTGCCATCTTCTGCGCTTCGCTGGCGATGGGCGAATTCCATGGCGTAATGGCGGCCACCACGCCCATGGGCTCATGCACGCTCATGGTCAGGTTGTCGCCACGCATGGGGGTCAGCGATTCTTCCAGGGTCTCGCAGGCAGCAGCAAAGAACTGGAAGGTGGCAGCAGCGCTGGCGACCAGGTTGCGTGTCTCGCTGATGGGCTTGCCATTATCCAGGCGCTGCAATTGCGCCAGCGCTTCGCCGTTCTCGCGGATCAGCTGCGCCACGCGAAACAGCACGGCAGCGCGTTCGTGCGGTTTCTTCTGCGCCCAGCCACTGGTGCGAAACGCACGGTCGGCACCAAGGATGGCTTCCTCCACATCGGCCACGCTGGCCGCGTGCAGGCTGGCCACCGCTTCGCCGGTGGCGGGATAGAGCGTGGCATAGCGATCACCGGCTCCCGGACGCCACTGGCCGGCAATGCAGATGGGCTGGATGTCATTCAGATTCAACATGGTCAACTTCTCCTGGCCCGGTTCAGATCGACAGCGCATGGGCGCGATTGCCCAGGGCACGCACCACGCTGTAGACGGTCAACGCCGATGTCTTGGGATTGGCGGCCAACGGCTTGCCGCGCATGGTCAGCTCGAAACCGCCGAAGGCACCGCTGGCATCCACGTGGTGAATGTTCTCGCTCACGCCGGGATCGGCATACAGCCGCACCTGTGTCTGGTCCAGCCCCAGCCCGGCCAGCGACAGCGTGGCCGCGACATTGGCATTCTTGGGATAGAGGCGAGCGGCTTCGCGGGCGCTGCCTTCAAAGATCATCGTGGCTTCCTGCAACGTGTCCAGATTGAAGGCCGATTCTGCTGGCGTGTCTTTCCAGGCTTGAGGGGGCTTGCGTCCGGTGTAGATCACCGCATCCAGACCGCCGATCTTGGCGGCGGCCAGCGCATCGATGGCACCGATCGCGCCGGACAGCAGTTGCACCTGCGTGCGCCCGGCACGGGCGGCGGCTTCCAGCTTGTCGACCAGACCGGGTTCGGACAAGGCACCGATGGACACCACCATGCAGGCAATGCCGCGCTCGAGAGCCGGAATGATGTGTTCGCTGATGGCCTGGTGGCCGGCGCATTCGATCAGCAGGTCGGGACGCTCCTCGCCCAGACGCGACACTACCTGCGCCGCGGGTGCCAGCGTGGAGACGGTGCTGCGGGCACGCTCCATGTGGGCCTCGGGCACCACCACCATGTCGAACGCCACCTCGGGATCGCTTTTGAGGATTTCCATGACGCCTGCGCCAATGGCACCGCATCCGATCATCGATACGTGCAGCATGCCTTTCTCCTCAGGCCGTGGCCGCTGTCGCGGCAGCCGCAACGACAGCCGCCGCCGCGGCAGCGGCCTTTTCCTTTTCGTTGACCGGCGGGCCGGCAAAAGCGGTCTTGAAGCTGCCGATCGCCAGCATGTCGATTTCCAGCAGGAAAGGCCCCGGGGAGGACAAGGCCTCGTCCAGTCCGGCTGCGACTTCGGCAAGATCGCCCACGCGTTTGTGTCGCAACTTGAGCGCCGAGGACAGCTCGGCATAATCCGGCGTATGCAGGTCCACGTAATGGCGACGGCCGCCGTATTGCGCATCCTGAATGTTCTTGATGACGCCATAGCCCTTGTCGTTCATCAGTACGATCACCATGTCGGCCTGTTCCTGCACGGCCGTGGCCAGCTCGCCCAGGTTGAGGATGAATCCGCCGTCGCCGGCCAGCGTGAAGGTTTTCTTGCCGGACTGGGTGACCGCCGCACCGATGGCCGCACCGATGCCCATGGCCAATCCCTGGCCGATGCCGCCACCCAGCGCATGCACGCCGGCGCGGGGATCGAAGATGCGCAGATGGCGGTTGCCCCAGGTGCTGTTGGAGACCGTCACGTCGCGCACCCAATTGAATTCGCGACCGGCGGCCTGCTGTAGTTGCTCCACCAGCGCGCTGTAGGGCCCGAGGCCATCGACCAGTCCACGCACCGCCGTGTCACGAGCCTTCTTGAGATCGCCCATGAAATCGGGATCGACCTTGAGTGCCGCCAGGCGATCCGCCAGTCCCGCCAGCACCAACGCGGAATCTCCGCAGACGAAATAGTCGCTGGTATAGCAGCGGCCCTCGGCCGCCGGATCGGCATCGACCCGGTACAGGGGACGTGGCAGCTTGAGTTCGTATTTCAGCGTTTCGTTGCCGCGCAGACGCGAACCGACCACCAGCATGGCGTCGCAGCTCTGGTAGAACTGCTCGACCGGCTTGTGCAGGTTGAAGGCACCCAGCGAGCGCGGATCATCCTCGGGCACGATGCCTCGCCCCTGGGTACTGGTCACGACACCGAAACCCAATGCCAGCAGACGCTGTACCTGCGCTCCAGCGTGACGGGCACCGCCGCCCAGCCACAGCAGCGGGCGCTTGGCTTTCATCAGCCGCTCGGCCAGTTCGTCCAGCGCACGCGCCGACGGTACGCATTGCGGAATGGCCAGCGGTTGCAGATTGATCGGCAGGGGGATCATGGCCGCCTGGATGTCGATGGGAATCTCGACCGAGACCGGCCCCATGGGCGGCGTCAATGCGGTCTGCACGGCCAGCTTGATGGTGCTGATGGCCGTCTCGACGCTGCGGATGCGGAAGGCCGCCTTCGAGATCGCCTTGAGCATGCTCAACTGGTCCGGGGCTTCATGGATGTACGCCAGGCTCTGGTCCAGATAAGGCGTTTCGATCTGGCCGGTCAGATGCAACAGCGGTGTGCCGGCGGTCAGCGCCTCGACCATGGCACCGGCGGCATTGCCGGCGGCAGTACCGGTCGAGGTCAGGCAGACGCCCAGTCCGCCCGTGGTACGTGCATAGGCATCGGCCATGTTGGCACCTCCGGCCTCACCGCGCGCCGGGATGAAACGGATCTTGCCGCGCTCGCCGAAGGCATCGAGGATGGGCATGTTGTGGATCGAGATCACACCGAAGGCAGCCTTGACGCCGCACTGTTCGAGGAAAGCCGCGATCGCGCAGCCGACGGTGACTTTGGGTTGGGTATTAGGCATGGCGGGAAAGTCCTCCTGAAACATCGATATGGCTGCCTGTGGTATACGAGGAAAGCGGCGTGGCGAGGAATACGATCGCCTGCGCAGCTTCCCGGGGAAGGCCGAGACGGCCAAGTTGGATCTGTTTTCTTGCGGCCAGCGCAGCGGTCCACCGGGCCCAGCTCTGGTCCTGCAGCTCCGGACCACGAGCGGCGTAGCGGCGGCGCCATTGGCCCGATTCCACCAGCCCGATCAGGATGCCGTTGACGCGCACACGGGCGGCCTCCCCGCAGGCCAGTTCGGTGGCCAGCGAACGTACCAGGTTGTGCACGCCGGCGCGGGCGGCCGATGTGGCCACCATGTGCGGCTCAGGTTGGGTCGCCAGCAGCGAGTTGACGCATACGATGGCGGCATCGCCATGCTGCGCACTCATGGCCTGCAGTTGCGGCAGGAAGGCACGCGTCGGATAAATCACCGAAAAGAATTTGAGATGCAGCTCTTCGCTCCAGGCCTCGTCTGGGGTGTCGGCAAAAGTCGAGACGCGACCCTGACCAGCATTGTTGACCAGCATGGAAACCGGGCCCAGCGTGTTTTCCACCGAGGCGGCAAAGGCCCGCACTTGCTCCTGCACCAGTACGTCGCAGGGCGCGCTGTACAACCGCGCCGCGGGATACCGTTCGCGCAGCGCAGCTTCGGCATGCTGCAGACGCTCACCGTCGCGACCACAGAAGGCCACCGCTGCACCCGCTTCCAGCAAGAGTTCCACGGTGGCCAAGCCGATCCCGGAGGAACCGCCGGTGACCACCGCCACCTTGCCCTGGAGAGAAGTCATCGCCATCTCAGCCTCGCCACATGTTGACGACCTTGGCCCCACGCTCCGGTGCATGGTCGAGCAGACGCGAGAGTTCGGCAGCGGTCTCGCGTACGCGGGACACGATCACATCGAGCTGGCTGGCGTCGATATGCGGCGACGGAATGGTGGCACCCAGGGCGGCCACAACATGGCCGGAGTGATCGCGTACGGGAGCCGCCACGGTGGAAATGCTGGTTTCGAAAAAACCTTCCTGCAACACGAAGCCACGCTCCTTGTCGGCCTGCACCATGTCGAACAGTTCCACTACGGTCTTGGGCGTATTGCTGGAGAAGACTTCCAGGTGTTCTTCCGGATACAGGGTGCGCAGTTGCGGCAGGGTCAGGTCTTCCAGCAGTACGCGGCCCAGCACGGTAGCATGCGCCGGCAGACGGGTACCGACGTTGACGTGACTGGTGAAGGCGGTCTGGGTGACCGACTTGGCGACATAGACGATGGAGCGGCCATCGCGTACCACGAGGTTGCAGGAATAGCCGATCTCGTCGCGCAGGCGGTCCAGCAGCGGACGGCCGATCTCGGTCAGTTCCAGCGATGCCAGGTATTCAAAGCCGAGGCGCAGCACCGACATGCCCAGACGATAGTCGCGGCCGCCATCGGCCCGTTCGACGAAGCCCATGCGTTCCAGCGTGGCCAGCAGGCGGAACACGGTGGAGCGTGGAATATCCAGGCGCCGCGCCAGCTCGGGAGCGGAAAGGGTCTTGTCCTGGCGGCTGAATTCGCACAGCAGGCGCAGGCCGCGTTCCAGGCCGGGGACGGAGTACTTGTCTTGCGACTCTTCTTCTGGCATCACTGGTTTGTTCATGATGATTATCTGTTCTGGTTGGTTGAGGTGAATTGCGCGCGCACCAGCGCGGCAAAGGACAACGGCTGCTCGATATAACAGGCATGGCCGGCGCCGTCCACCAATTGAAAGGGAATTTCAAATTGCCGGGCCAGCCCTTCACTGGCCTGCGGGGTGGTGACAATGTCTTCTGCGCCGCAGGCCACCGACAGCCCCCGTCGTGGCGCTGCCTGCAAATAAGTCGCGATATCGTCACCGCACAACAAGTGCACCGCCTGGGTATAACCCGCCACATCGAGCCGCTGCATGTTCCAGCGCACCCAGGCGTGCTGTTCATCACTGGCCTGCATCGACAGCAGACGCGTACGCTGCGCGGCCAGGCCAGCCACACCGAGCCGCTGCAATGCGCCCAGGCGCTCCTGGCGAACCTGTACTGACCGCTCTTGCTGCCCTGCCCCGCCATAGCCGAGGGCCGGGTCGGCCAGCAGCGTGCGTGTGGCGCGGCCATCACCTCGAGCCAGATAGGCTGCGGCCATCAAGGCCCCGAGCGAGTGGCCGACCAGCACGCATTGGCTGATCTCCAGCGCCGCCAGCATCTGCTGCAGGCGCGCCGCGTAATCGCTGGCCCTGGGCATGGCCATCGGCAGCGCTGTGGAGCTGCCATAACCGGGCGCATTCCAGGCGATCACGCGGGCGTCGTTCGCCAGCGCCAATGCCATATGCAGCCAGGATGCCGCGCCGGAGCTGATGCCGTGCAGCAGCACCACCACCTGATCGCGGTCGCTGCGGCCAGCGCTGCGATAACTGACCTGCCCATCGGGCAACGCCACGCGCTGCTCGGGGAAATGGCGATCGAGCAGTACCAGCGACGCGGACAGCGCCTCGCATGACGTGGCGGCCCCGGCGGGCAAGATGGCGGACATGCTCGCTCCCGGGACGATCAGCGCTTGACCGAGGTCAGCGGATGTTCGGGCGGATAGGTCGGCGTGAGAGGCTTCTTGGCCCCCAGCATCACGCACATCAGCGCATCTTCGTCACCGATGTTGATTTCCTCGCGATACACGCCCGGCGGTACCGAAACAACGTCGCGGTCGGTGAGGATGGTTTCGAAGCGTTCACCGTCCTTTTCAAGCACCAGCTTGAGCTTGCCGCGCAACACGAAGAACACCTCTTCGACATCCACATGCAGGTGCGACGGACCTTCGTGGCCGGCCGGAATGATCATGGTCGAGAAGGTGAAGTGCTCCGACGGAATCACGTTGGCATCGTGCGCCACGCCGGTGCCGCCGGTGCCGATGTAGCGCATCTGTGCGCGGCGGTACTTGGGGTCGTAGTCGGCCTGGAACTTCAGCGCGTTCCAGTCGTACTTGCGGGTCGACAGACGCGCCACGCGCGATTCCATCCAGTCGGCGAAGCTGGCCCCTGCCGGGCGATCCCAGCTGCGGCCCATGTTTTCCTGCTCGGACATATCGGTCATACTTTTCTCCTTGAATTGGTCCTGAATTGATCCGGTTGCACGGAGTTGACTTGCCATACAGGCCGCTTCAATGCATCACGAAGCCACCATTGACGGCCATCACCTGGCCGGTAAAGAAACGCGCCATATCCGACAGCGCGAAGACGACGGCACCGCATACGTCCTCGGGCAACTGATCACGCTGCAGGGCACGGCCCTCCAGGTAATGCTGGTGGCGCGCCTGCGGCACATACTCAGTGGCCTCCACCAGCGTCAGCCCGGGCGCCACGGCATTGACGGTGATGTTGTCGGCACCGACTTCACGCGCCAGCGAACGGGTCATGCCGATGACTGCACTCTTGCTGGCCACATAGGCCAGCAGGTTCGGCGCCCCCCACAACGGCGTATCCGAGGACAGGTTGACGATCGCGCCGCGCCCCGAGGTCCGCAGTGCCGGCAGGCAGGCATTGGTCATGAGCCAGGTGCCGCGCACGTTGACATCCATGACGCGATCCCACATTTCCAGCGCCAGTTGCTCGCTGCTCTTGCCACCGGAATTGGTAATGGCGGCGTTGTTGACCAGGCCATCGAGCCCGCCCATCCAGGCGATGGCAGCCTGTGCACAGGACTGCACTGAGGCAGGATCGGCCAGATCCAGTGAAAAACCTTCGACCGCCAGGCCGCGCTGCTGCAGCGTCGACACCGATGCTGCCAGCGTGTCCTGCAGGATATCGGCCATGGCCACTCTGGCACCGGCAGCGGCGATGGCCTCGACGAACGCCAGGCCGAGGCCGCGTGCCGCGCCCGTGACCAGAATGCGTCGTCCTGCCAGAAGAGTCGCCGTACTTGTTGCTGACATGTTCATGCTCCTGTTACCGATCGGGAAATCGCACTCAATATCAGACGGTGCTGGTATTGGCCTTGGGCAGGTAGTGCAGCACCTTGCGTTCGGCCCACACCACGGCCCCGTAGGTGACCACACCGATAAGCGTCAATGCGACGATGGAGACGAACACGGCAGCTGTATTGCCCTGCCCTTCGCCATCGACCAGCAGATAGCCCAGCCCCTGATTGCCGCCAACCAGCTCGCCGACGGTCACGCCGATCACTGACAGCGTGGAGGCGATGCGCAAGCCGGAGAACAGAGCCGGCAGCGCCGAACGGAACTCGACCAGATGGAAGATCTGCCAGCGGCCGGCGTTGAGCGTGCGGACCAGGTTGACCATGTCCGGGTCGACGGTACGGATTGCCGAGAGCACATTGATCATGATGGGGAAGAACACGATCAATACCGCCACGATGATCTTGGGATAGATGGTGTAGCCCAGCCACATCACGAACAGCGGCGCAAACGCCACCTTGGGTGCAATCTGCAGTGCCAGGATGTAAGGCGAGAGCATCGCCTCGGCACGCGGCGACAGGCCCAGCGCCACCCCTACTGCCAGCCCCAGCAGGGCCCCGAAGAGGAAACCGAACACGACTTCCATGGCAGTGATGCCGAAGTGCTGCAGCAGCTGCGCGTTGTTCCACATCACCACGCCTTCACGCACCACCTGCATGAAGTTGGGAAGGATGTATTCCGGCATGCCGAGCATGCCGGGGCCCCATTGCCAGGCGGCGATGAAGAGCACCAGCAGCACCAGGCTACCGCACACGGTCTGCGCCTTATCGCTCAGGAACTGGCGGCGCGGACGGGAAGGAGCGGCTGCGGATGGCTCGGAACTGGACATGGTCAGGTCTTTGGCTGTCGTGGTGTTCATGATTACTTGGCCACTCCCACGAACTGGTTGGTGAAGAGTTCATTGACCGGTGTCGCCTTGCTCACGATGCCTTCGCTGACGTAGAACTTCTGTACCGCGTCCATGCGTGAGGGATCAATCTGGCCCAAGGTTTTCTGGCTGGCATAGACATACTTGTTGTACATCTCGAAGGTAGTCTGGATGCTGGCCTCCTTGCCCTTGTAGGTGGGCAGCGCGGCGACGTAGTCATCGGCTGCGGCCTTCGGATCTTTCATGATGTCCTGCATGCCGCGCAGGGTGGCACGCACCAGCCGCTTCAACAGTTCCGGGTTTTTCTTGATGGTGTCATCGGAGGCCAGAATGGCTTGTGCCATGCTCTTGAAGCCACCGTTGTCCAGCAACTCCAGTTTTGCGCCGGCATCAGTGGCATTGACCACCCAGTCGGGTACGCCTGCAAAGCCCTGCGACTTGCCGGACGTATAAAGCTGCCACACGCCGGAGGGGCCGGCCGCCTGGATCTGCACGTCGGTCTTGGACAGGCCGGCCGTCTTGAGGCTGCCGAGAAAGGCGTAATAGGTGGTATCGGTATAGGACATGACGGTGACGGTCTTGCCCTTCAGATCCTTCAGGGTCTTGATGCCCTCAGCCGGATTGGCCGCCACCATGGTCACCGAACCGCCCCCCAGTACCGCGATGGCCTTCACCGGAATGCCATTGGCCCGCACCACGATGGGGGTATCACCGATGGCGCCACCAATGACGGCATTGCCGGCACCGATCTGCTTGGCCACATCGACGCCGCCCTTGGCGACGATGAAACTGACCTTGAGGTTCTCATCGGCGTAATAGCCCTTGTGCTGTGCCAGTACCCAGGGCGCGAAGGCCGGTGAATTCGGTGGCGCGGGCAGCAGGTAGGTCACTTCTTCCGGTGCCGCTTGGGCCATCGCCGGGACGACGAACGCGCCGACGGCAGCGACCAGGGCAAGTGCACTGGTGGCGGATGCAAACAGGTTCTTCATGTTTCAGGCTCTCCCTTGAGGTCTCTCTGTTGACGGGGTGAAGACGGGTGAAGATGCAGCGTGAATCAGTGGAGTTCGGCGGTTTCCTTGCCCACCTTGAGCAGTTCCATCAGGCGTCCCTGCAAGGGGCCGATCTCGGGCAGCTTGCGGCGCTCCAGCGGGTTGTCGCGGAACGGCAGGTTGACCTCGATTTCCTCGACGATGGTGCCGGGACGTTCGCTCATGACCAGCAGGCGATCCGACAGCGCGATGGCTTCCACCAGGTCATGGGTGATGAAGAGCGCAGTCTTCTTCTTTTCATAGAGCATCTTGGCCAGGTCCTGCTGCAGCACCATCTTGGTCTGCGCATCCAGCGCCGAGAAAGGCTCGTCCAGCAGCAATACCTGCGGATCCACCGCCAGCGTTCGTGCCAGAGCGGCACGCTGACGCATGCCGCCGGAGAGCTGGTAGGGGTAATGCTCCTCAAACCCCTTGAGGTGGCACTTGGCCAGCAACTCGTCGGCAATGCGGCGGCGTTCGGCCTCGCGCATGCCGTCTATCTCCAGACCCAGGGTGACGTTGGCGCGAATATTGCGCCAGGGCATGAGAAGGTCTTTCTGCAGCATGAAGGCCACCTTGCGCACCGGCTTGATGACCTTCTCGCCGCCAACGAAGACTTCGCCCTCACTCGGCAGATACAGCCCGGCCCCCATGTTGAGCAGGGTGCTCTTGCCACAGCCCGAGGGTCCGATGATGGAGACCACTTCGCCACTCCTGATGGAGAGGTTGACGTTGGTGACGGCAGCGCGCGCTTGCGCTGTCTGGCGATCGACAAAGCTCTTGCCGACCTTGCGGAATTCGATTTCGATCATGTTGCCTCTGCTGATTGCCCCAGCGCGCGAGTGCGCCCCGGCTAGTCTTCCCGGCTGCCGTCACTGGTGGACGGGTGCCTCCTGCCGGGCACCAAATTGTTCTATATATGAAACCGTAATTTATATATGAGAGATATTCAACGCCAATATAGCAGATATCTCGGCGCCGAATAACTTATTTTGTTCCATATATGAACTACCGATTTATATAGAAACCGTTTTGAACGAATAAGCAATTCGCGTACCACCATTGGAGGTAGCATCTGAGCGCTGTCATTTCGGGGCAAGCAGCAAATTCGCCCCGAAATCTCCCTCCTTCGCCTGCGTAGGGTGCAGGCTTCGCACCGTCGTGGCTCTTGTGGTAGCGATGCGACGCCCTCTTCGCTGCGCTGGCAATCGCCTCGCACAGGAGAACGGATCGCACTTGTGTCAGAGAAAAATAATCACATCCTGATGGATCTTTTCTGGCTGAGCTTACTCAATAGCGTTACAACACCCGTGCAATCGTTTCAAAATTGAAGAAATTGATGGCAATAAACCATGCAATTGGCTCAAAACCACCGCACCAACATGGTGAAAAGCTATTTTGCACCACTTATATACGGGAAAAGTCACAAAACCTGCACAAGGCGACAACAGCCACGGCAGGCCTGAAGGGGGGGTTTGCAACCCAATCGGCAGCACATTTCATACACAGGGGCTTTTTCATGAACAAACTGAAGGTATCTACTCGCCTGGCGTTAGGTTTTGCCGGCGTCATCGTCCTGCTGCTCGTCATCTCGCTGGTGGGCATGTGGGGCTTATCCACGGTCAAGAGCAATCTGAGCAACATCGTCGCCAACAACCAGCAAGGTGCTCTGGCGGACGTCATGAACAACAGCGTGCGTATTCGTGCTCTGGCCATCCGCAACATCGCCCTGTTCCAGGATCCGGCGCTGGTGTCCGCAGAAATCGAACGCATCAAGGTGCAGGAAAAAAGCTATCAGGAAGCTCGCGACAAGCTGCGCAAGCTCTTTGACGCGCCGGATACCTCCCGCAAGGAACGTGAGTTCTTTGATCAGATCGCGCAAAACGCCGCCGATACCGAGCCGCTGCTGAAACAGGCCGTCACTCTGGCCCAGGAGAACAAGACCACTGATCTGATCAACCTGCTGGTCCAGAAGATTCGTCCGGTGCAGGCCAAGTGGCTGGACAACCTCGATGCGCTGGGCCGCCTGGAAGATGATCTCAACGATCAGGCCGCCGCCGATGCCGAAACGACCTATCAACGCATCGCCACGACCATCTGGACCCTGGTGGCTGGCTCGGTGCTGCTGGCCTTGGGCGCAGCCTTCCTGATCGTGCGCAGTGTCCTGCGCCAGCTGGGTGGCGAACCGGCCGATGCCCAGGTCCTGGCGGCGCAGATCGCCCAGGGCAACCTGGCGGTGAGCATCCCGCTGGCCAAGGGCGACCAGCACAGCCTGATGGCCTCTCTCGACAACATGCGTGCCCAGCTCACCAGCATCGTCGACGGCATCAAGCGATCCGCCGAATCGATTTCCACTGCCGCCGGCCAGATCGCGGTGGGCAATCTGGATCTGTCACGCCGTACCGAAGAGCAGGCGGCTTCGCTGGAAGAGACCGCCTCCAGCATGGAAGAGATCACCTCCACCGTCGAGCAGAACACCCAGAACGCCGGCCAGGGCAACCAGCTGGCGCGCGCGGCCTCGCTGCACGCGCAGAAGGGAGGCGAAGTGGTGGAACGCGTGGTCGATACCATGAAGGATATTTCGCAAAGTGCCTACAAGATCACGGAGATCATTTCCACCGTGGAGGGCATCGCCTTCCAGACCAATATCCTGGCCTTGAACGCCGCGGTGGAAGCGGCGCGCGCCGGTGAGCAGGGACGCGGCTTCGCGGTGGTCGCCAGCGAAGTGCGCTCGCTGGCCCAGCGCAGCGCCTCGGCGGCCAAGGAAATCCGTGGCCTGATCGAGTCGTCGGTGGAACATGTGGAAGCTGGCCAGAAACTGGTCGATGAAGCTGGCCAGACCATGGATCAGGTGGTGCAATCGATCCAGCAGGTCAACGACCTCATGAGCGAGATCACGGCCGCCTCCAGCGAACAGAGTTCGGGGATCAGCCAGATCAACATCGCCATCTCGCAAATGGATGAAGTGACGCAGCAGAATGCGGCGCTGGTGGAAGAGTCGGCCAGTGCGGCGCAATCCATGGCGCAACAGGCTGACAGTCTGCGGGATGCCGTATCGGTGTTCCGGCTGGAACAGGCTCAGCCTGCCGTGCCTGCATCGCGCGAGAAGGTGATTCAACCGGGTATGGCACTGCTCAGCCCGGCCTGAAATTAACACACGCTAAGTTGTATCCCTGGCCCGCTGGTGCTGCGCTACCGCAGCCTGGTGGGCTTTTTCTTTCAGGCGCGCCATGTTCATGCCGATGGCGACCACCACGGCAGAGGCGCTCCAGAACCAGAAGGCCGGTCGCTGGGCGAATTCCTGTTCAGGCGTGAAGGGAATCCACATGGTGTCCAGTGCCACAAGGACAAAGAAGACCGAGCTTGCTGGCCGGGCCAGCAACTTCTCACTGAACGAAATGAACAGAGAGAAGATCAGGCCGAGGTTGACGACGCTGTAGAAAGACATCGCCAGCCCCAGCCAACTGGGTTTTTCAAGCAGGAAGAACGGCATCATGAGCGAATAGACGAAGGCCAGCGCCCCCGGTTCGGTACCGAGCACGGGTACTACCAGCGAGACCATGAACAATAGCCAGCCAGCCTGGATTACGCGGCGGGCGCGCTTGAGATGAGGTGTCGTATCCGGCGCGGGCGCAGCGGGCAGCATCTCCGGGCGGGGCGGGGCAATGAAGAGATCGCGAAGCGACTTGGACATGAACAGGCCCGTTGGCAAGGGTGGCTGAAGAGGAAGAAGACGGACCTGGAAAAGACAAACGGCGAACCCGAAGGTTCGCCGTTGTCCTTGTTCGTCCTCCATCCCTGCCATGCAGCGGGCAGGGACCGGAAGATTACTTCTTGCGCTGCGGCGGCAAGTCCGTGCAATGCCCTTCGGCGACTTCAGCGGCCATGCCCAGCGATTCACCCAGGGTCGGGTGCGGGTGGATGGTCTTGCCGATATCGACGGCGTCCGCGCCCATCTCGATGGCCAGCGCCACTTCGCCGATCATGTCGCCTGCGTGCGTACCGACGATGCCGCCACCGATGATGCGATGGGTCTCGGCATCAAAGAGCAGCTTGGTGAAGCCTTCCGAACGGCCATTGGCCACGGCGCGACCGGAAGCGGCCCACGGGAAGTGGCCCTTCTCGATCTTGATGCCCTTGGCCTTGGCTTCGTCTTCGGTCACGCCGACCCATGCCACTTCCGGATCGGTATAAGCCACCGAGGGGATCACGCTGGCATCGAAGAAGCTCTTCTCGCCGGCAATCGCTTCAGCGGCCACGTGGCCTTCATGCACCGCCTTGTGCGCCAGCATGGGCTGGCCCACCAGGTCGCCGATGGCGAAGATGTGCGGCACGTTGGTGCGCATCTGCTTGTCCACGGCGATGAAGCCGCGATCGGAGACGATCACGCCCGCCTTGTCGGCCGACAGCTTCTTGCCGTTCGGGCTGCGGCCCACGGCCACCAGCACCAGGTCGTACAGTTGCGGCTCGGGTGCAGTCGCACCGGCTTCAGCGGCTTCGAACGTGACCTTGATGCCTTCCGGCAGGGCTTCCACGGCCACGGTCTTGGTCTTGACCATGACGTTGTCGAAGCGCTTCTCGTTGAACTTCTGCCAGACCTTGACCATGTCGCGGTCCGCGCCTTGCATCAGGCCGTCCATCATCTCGACCACGTCGATGCGCGCGCCCAGTGTGGAATAGACGGTGGCCATTTCCAGGCCGATGATGCCGCCGCCGATGACCAGCATGCGCTTGGGCACCTGGCGCAGTTCCAGCGCGCCGGTCGAGTCGACGATGCGCGGATCCTGCGGTACGAACGGCAGGTTCACCACGGACGAACCGGCGGCGATGATGGCGTGCTTGAACTGCACCACCTTCTTGCTGCCGTCTTCAGCGGTGACTTCGATGTGGTTGGGGCCGGCGAACTGGCCGTCACCACGGACCACCTGCACCTTGCGCGCCTTGGCCATGCCGGCCAGGCCACCGGTCATGGTGCCGATGACCTTGTCCTTGTAGGCGCGCAGCTTGTCGATGTCGATCTCGGGCTTGCCGAAGCTCACGCCGTGCGAGGCCATGGCGGCGGTCTCGTCGATCACGGCCGCCACGTGCAGCAGGGCCTTGGAGGGGATGCAGCCGACATTGAGGCAGACGCCACCCAAGGTGGCATCGCGCTCGACGATGACGGTATTGAGGCCCAGATCGGCCGCGCGGAAGGCAGCCGAGTAACCGCCAGGACCACCACCGAGCACCATCACGTCGCACTGCACGTCGGTGCTGCCGCCGAAGCTGGCAGCGGCCGGTGCAGCCGCCGGTGCGGCGGGCGCAGCAGCAGCAGGCGCGGCAGCCGGAGCGGGCGCAGCGGCCGGTGCCGGTGCGGCAGCCGCTTCACCAGCGGCTTCCACCAGCAACAGCAGCGAGCCTTCGGCGACCTTGTCACCGACCTTGACCTTCACTTCCTTGACCACGCCGGCCTGGCTGGACGGGATTTCCATGCTGGCCTTGTCGGATTCGACGGTGATCAGCGACTGATCCACCTTGATGGTGTCGCCGACCTTGACCATCACCTCGATGACTTCGACTTCCTTGAAATCCCCGATATCGGGGACCTTGACTTCAGAGAGACTCATTGTCCTGACTCCGTAATGTTCGGTGGTGGCTTAGAGGAGCGACTTGCGCAGATCGCCCAGCACGTCGGCCAGATAAGCCGAGAAGCGCGCGCCCATGGCGCCGTCGATGACGCGGTGGTCATAGGACAGCGAGGTCGGCAGCATCAGGCGCGGCACGAACTGCTTGCCATCCCACACCGGCTTGGTGATCGACTTGGACAGGCCCAGGATGGCCACTTCCGGCGCATTGATGATGGGCGTGAAGGCGGTACCGCCAATGCCACCCAGCGAGGAGATGGTGAAGGTCGCGCCTTGCATGTCGGCGGGCTTCAACTTGCCGTCGCGGGCTTGTGCGGACAGTTCGCCCATTTCGGTAGCGATCTGGCCGATGCTCTTCTGGTCGGCGTTCTTGATGACCGGAACCACCAGGCCATTCGGGGTATCGGCGGCGAAGCCGATGTTGTAGTACTTCTTCAGGATCAGGTTCTCGCCCTTCTCGTCCAGGGACGCATTGAAGGCCGGGAATTTCTTCAGGGCCGAGACGCTGGCCTTGATGACGAACGCCAGCATGGTCAGCTTGACCGGCGACTTGGCCTTGGCGAAGGCATCGTTGGAGGTCTTGCGGAATTCTTCCAGCTCGGTCACGTCGGCTTCGTCGAACTGCGTCACGTGGGGAATCATGACCCAGTTGCGATGCAGGTTGGGGCCGCTGATCTTCTTGATGCGCGACAGCGGTTGCAGTTCGGTTTCACCGAACTTGCTGAAGTCCAGCGACGGCCACGGCAACAGGTTCATGCCCGAGCCGCTGCCATTGGTCGCCGGTGCGGCAGCGGCCACCGAGGTGGAACCGGCCATGACGCCCTTGACGAAGTTCTGCACGTCCAATTGCAGGATGCGGCCCTTGGGACCGGTAGCCGGCACGCGCGACAGATCCACGCCCAGTTCGCGGGCAAACTTGCGCACGGAAGGCGAAGCGTGGGCTTTGCCGCCGGTGCTGGTGGCCGAAGCGGTAGCGATGGCAGGTGCGGCAGCAGCGGCCGGCGCAGGGGCTGCAGCAGGAGCCGGTGCAGCGGCCGGAGCGGCTGCAGGTGCGGCGGCGGCAGGAGCAGCGGCAGCAGCCGGTGCGCCACCCGCAGCTTCGATGGTGGCGATGATGCTGCCCTTGGCGACCTTGTCACCCAGCTTGATCTTCAGTTCCTTGATGACGCCGGCGTGGCTGGAGGGGATCTCCATGCTGGCCTTGTCGGATTCCACGGTCAGCAGGGATTGCTCGGCCTTGACGGTGTCGCCGACCTTGACCATGACTTCGATGACTTCCACTTCCTTGAAGTCACCGATATCAGGGACTTCGATCTCGATGGTGCCTCCACCGGCGGCGGCAGGCGCCGCAGCCGGAGCAGGTGCGGAAGCCTGCGCGGCTGCCGGTGCAGCGGCGGCCGCTTGCGGTGCGGCGGCAGGGGCAGCCGCAGCGCCCTCGCCTTCGACGATCACCAGCAGCGAACCTTCAGCGACCTTGTCACCGACCTTGACCTTGATTTCCTTGACCACGCCGGCCTGGCTGGACGGGATTTCCATGCTGGCCTTGTCGGATTCAACCGTGATCAGCGACTGGTCGACCTTGATCGTGTCGCCGACCTTGACCATCACCTCAATGACTTCGACTTCCTTGAAATCGCCGATGTCCGGGACTTTTACTTCGACTTGACTCATCTGATGCGCTCCGTTGTTCTGTTCCCAGGCACTGGGCCGGGAGAAGTATTCGCTTGGGGCAGGTGCTGCCTGAGCAGCGGACCTCCCCGTTGGGGTGGCAGTTCCAGACACGACACATCCCCGCGATCAGCAGGCTGAGGCGGGGATGGTCGGTCAGGCAGTCCTTACAGGGTCACCGGGTTCGGCTTGTTCGGATCAATGCCGTATTTGGCGATGGCTTGCGCCACCACTTCCGGCTTGATCTTGCCTTCATCGGCCAGCGACTTCAGGGCGGCCACGGTCACGAAGTAACGGTTCACTTCGAAGAACTCACGCAGCTTGGCGCGGGTGTCCGAACGGCCGTAGCCGTCGGTGCCCAGCACCTTGTAGGAGCGACCCTTCGGCACGAAGGCGCGAACCTGCTCGGCGTAGGTGCGCATGTAGTCGGTGGAGACCACGATCGGGCCTTCGCTGCCTTCCAGCGATTGCTCGAAGTAGCTCTTCTTCGGGGCCTCGGCCGGGTGCAGCATGTTCCAGCGCTCCACGTCCTGGCCATCGCGGGCCAGCAGGGTGAAGGACGGTGCGGACCAGACGTCGGCGTCGACCTTCCAGTCATCGCGCAGCAGGTCGGCCGCAGCGATGACTTCGCGCAGGATGGTGCCCGAACCCAGCAGTTGCACGCGCAGCTTGTTTTCCTTGCCGCCTTCGTTCAACAGGTACAGGCCCTTGATGATGCCCTCTTCCTGGCCCGGCTTGATGCCAGGGTGGCCGTAGTTCTCGTTCATCACGGTGATGTAGTAGAACACGTCTTCCTGGTTGGCCACCATGCGGCGCAGGCCGTCATGGATGATCACGGCGACTTCGTGGGCGAAGGTCGGGTCGTAGGGAATGCAGTTCGGGATCGCCGAGGCGAACACGTGGCTGTGGCCGTCTTCGTGCTGCAGGCCTTCACCGTTCAGGGTGGTACGGCCGGCGGTGCCGCCGATCAGGAAGCCGCGCGCACGCATGTCACCGGCTGCCCATGCCAGGTCGCCGATACGCTGCAGACCGAACATGGAGTAGTAGGTGTAGAACGGAATCATCACGCGGTTGTTGGTCGAGTACGAGGTCGCCGCAGCGATCCACGAGCTCATGCCACCGGCTTCGTTGATGCCTTCCTGCAGGATCTGGCCGGCCTTGTCTTCGCGGTAGTACATCACCTGGTCCTTGTCGACCGGTTCGTACAGCTGGCCGACCTGGCTGAAGATGCCGATCTGGCGGAACAGGCCTTCCATACCGAAGGTACGGGACTCGTCGACCATGATGGGCACCACGCGCGGGCCCAGGTTGGGGTCGCGCAGCAGTGCGGTCAGCACGCGCGAATAGGCGGCGGTGGTGGAGATCTCACGGCCTTCGGCGGTGGGTTCCAGCATGGCCTGGAAGGCCGACAGTTCCGGCACCGGCAGCTTTTCGTCGGCGTGGACGCGGCGCTGCGGCAGATAGCCGCCCAGGGCCTTGCGGCGCTCGTGCAGGTACTGCATTTCCGGCGCGTCGTCAGCCGGTTTGAAGAACGGGATGTTGGGCAGTTCGGCGTCCGAGATCGGCAACTGGAAGCGGTCGCGCATGGCGCGGATGGCTTCGTCGTCCAGTTTCTTGGTGTTGTGCGCGGTGTTGCGCGCTTCGCCTGCCTTGCCGAAACCATAGCCCTTGATGGACTTGGCCAGGATCACGGTCGGCTGGTCCTTCGATTCCTGGGCGACCTTGAAGGCCGCGTAGATCTTGTGCGGGTCATGGCCGCCGCGGGTCAGGCGCCAGATGTCGTCATCCGACATCTTGGAGACCATTTCCAGCAGCTTGGGATGCTTGCCGAAGAAGTGCTTGCGCACGAAGGCGCCGTCCTTGGCCTTGTAGTTCTGGTACTCGCCGTCGACGGTTTCCATCATGACCTTCTGCAGGATGCCGTCCTTGTCCTTGGCCAGCAGCTCGTCCCAGCCGCTGCCCCAGATGACCTTGACCACGTTCCAGCCGGCGCCGCGGAAGTCGGACTCCAGTTCCTGGATGATCTTGCCATTGCCGCGCACCGGACCGTCCAGGCGCTGCAGGTTGCAGTTGACCACGATGACCAGATTGTTCAGCTTTTCACGGCCGGCCATGCCGATGGCGCCCATCGATTCCGGCTCGTCCATTTCGCCGTCGCCACAGAAGGCCCAGACCTTGCGGTTGTCGGTCTTGGCAATGCCACGGGCGTGCAGGTACTTCAGGAAGCGTGCCTGGTAGATCGCCATCAAGGGGCCCAGGCCCATCGAGACGGTCGGGAACTGCCAGAATTCCGGCATCAGCTTGGGGTGCGGGTAGGACGACAGGCCATGACCGTCGGCTTCGCGGCGGAAGTGGATCAGCTGGTCTTCGGTCAGGCGGCCTTCCAGGAAGGCGCGCGCGTAGATGCCGGGCGAGGAGTGGCCCTGGATGTACAGCAGGTCGCCGCCGTGCTCTTCGGTCGGGGCGTGCCAGAAGTGGTTGAAGCCGATGCCCAGCATGTTGGCCAGCGACGCGAAGGAAGACAGGTGGCCACCCAGGTCGCCATCCACGCGGTTGGCCTTGACCACCATGGCCATGGCGTTCCAGCGCATCCAGGAGCGCAGGCGCTCTTCATATTCCAGGTTGCCCGGGCAGTGCTCGCCCTGGTCGGCCGGAATGGTGTTGACGTAGGCCGTGTTGCTGGAGAAGGGGATGTGGGCACCACGGCGGCGCGCCAGATCGACCATGCGTTCCATCAGGTAGTGGGCGCGGTCCGGGCCTTCCTTCTCGATCACGGCTTCGAGGGCGTCAAGCCACTCCTGGGTTTCCATCACATCGGGATCGTTGGCGGCCTGCGCCAGAACTTGATCGATTTGGGCTGACATGTCATGTCTCCTGGTTGTTGAGAGATCCGTCCGGTCGGGTGGACCAGGCGGGTCGGTCGGTTCATTCGGTACGCAATGCCGCCGGCAGGTGTTGCAGGAAAAGCGCCATGTGTTGCCTGTGCTGCAATCCTTCCCGGCCCGTGGGGCAAGGCGTTGGAGGCGAAACAGGCTTAAATGTACGGTCTTCCAGCCGTGTGGACGACGAATTTTATCAGGGAATTTTTGATTTTCAAATTACGATAATCAATTTCATAATGCGAAAATATGCTGCAAAGCGGCATGAATAGGGGCTTCCAGGGCCTCGTATTTTTACTATATGCCCCTGTGAGCGAGGGTTTCTTGCCCTGTTTGCAATGCCGCAAAGGCTGCCAGGAGAGCCTCAAACGGCATTTTTCGCACCATAAAAGTGAACGGAAAGAATTGCCAAGGCAGCAATGACCTGCCTTTCCGGCCGACAAGCAAAAACGCCTCGTCGAGGGACGAGGCGTTGCCATTTTGCATATCGTTCAGGGATTGCCCACCATAAATGAAGCGGAAGGTCCGGTGTCAGATGGCGATATTGCCCAGGGTACTGGCCCGGTAGGCGGCCACGAAGGTATCGAAGTCGCCGACCTGGGTGCGCTCGATGTCGCGCTGGGCATCCAGCGAAGCCTGGGCGATGGCCACGAAGTCAGCCGTCCTGGAGGACGAGAGCGGACGGGCGATCAGTTCGGCGGCCTGGCGCTGGCTGTTGGCCAGGGTATAAGCCGGGAAGGAATTGCCGGCTTCGCGGATCTCGCGCAGGACGCGTGCCGAGGGCGTGCTGTCAGGATCGGCCAGCTTGGCGCGCTGCACGGCCAGGCTGTCGCGGTGCTGGGTGCCGCCGAGATGACGGTCCAGCAGCTCGGCGACCGGTTCCATGCGGTCCAGCAGTTGCTGGCCCCAGTCGGTGAGCAACAGGCTTTCACCCTTGAACTGCAGCTTCAAGCCGGGACGGCGGCCTTCCTTGACGGTGGCCAGGAAGTTGGCGCGGTTTTCCACGCCCTCCTCGTCCGAGGTCAGGCAGCTCGATTCCAGCGCCAGGAAGTGCAGGAACACATCCAGGAAACGCGCCGCTTCCAGGCCGATGCCCAGCGGGTTGAAGGGATCGATGTCCATGCAGCGCACTTCCACATACTGCACGCCGCGCGCCGACAGCGCCTGCACCGGGCGCTCGCCGCTGTTGATGACGCGCTTGGGGCGGATCGACGAGTAGAACTCGTTTTCGATCTGCAGGATGTTGGTATTGATCTGCACCCATTCACCATCGCGCTTGGTGCCGATGGCTTCATACGGAGGATACGGCTCGCTGACCGCATGCGCCAGGCTGCGGATGTAGGCCGGCAGGTTGTTGTAGTGCGGGGTGATGTTGGCCTGGGCGTGGTTCTGGTAGCCCAGGTCGCTCATGCGCAGGCTGGTGCCGTAGGGCAGGAAGAGCGTGTCTTCGGACAAGGTCTCCAGCTGATGCGGCCGGCCGCGCAGGAAATTGGTCGCCACCGCCGGTGAAGCACCGAACAGGTACATCAGCAGCCAGCTGTAGCGGCGGAAGTTGCGGATCAGGGCAATGTAGCGCTCGGACTGGTAATCGCGGCGCGACAGGGAAGGATCGACGGTGTCGTCGCCGTCCCGCAGGACTTCCCACAAGTCTTCACTTAAAGAGAAGTTGTAGTGAATACCGGCGATGCACTGCATGGTGCGGCCATAGCGCAGCGCCAGGCCACGGCGGTAGACGTGCTTCAACATGCCGATGTGCGAGCTGCCGTACCAGGCCAGCGGAATCTCGTCTTCCGGCGGCAGCACGCAGGGCATCGAGGCATTCCAGAGGAATTCGCCGTCCAGCTTGGTGTAGGCAAAGCGGTGGATCTCGTCCAGGCGCTGCAGGGCATCGGCGATGTCGGGCATGGCCGGCGTGATGAACTCCAGCAGCGACTCCGAATAATCGGTGGTGATCAGGTCATTGGTCAGGGCCGATCCCAGCGCCGGCGGATGGGGCGTGCGGGCCAGATGACCCTGGCCGTCCACGCGCAGCGTCTCCCGTTCCACGCCGCGCAGGCCCTGGCCCAGCAGCGCAAGATGGTGCGGCTGGGAAAGCTGTTGCAGGCGGCGGGCGAGGAGATCGGTCATGCGGTAGTCCTTGGTTCTTGTCGCTATGTAGAACCCATTTCATCAATAGGCGTGAGTGCGAGCGAGTCCCGTTTGGGATGAAGTGCAAGGCGCGAATTTGGGTCAAGACTGGACGTCTTGACCCAAATTCGTAACGCAGCAATTCGCCCAAACGGGCCGCTCCCTGCGGGTTCTGTCCAGAAAGGGCGCTGGCCGCGTTGCGCTCCTTGCGTGTGGCAACCGCCACACGACGCGTCGCGCGCCTTGCCAGCACCCTTTCTGGACAGAACGCATCTCACGCCTATTGATGAAATGGGTTCTGGTAGCAGCTGGGGCTTCAGGATGCGGGAGCATAACCGAAATTGCAAATCCCCGTCGTGCGCCACCCCAAATGCCAAGATGAAGGAAATTGATGCAAAAAAGTATTTGCAATCAAGCAATATGCCATCTCGCGCCGGCATTTCGTCCGGCCTGCCGCCTGGCTTTATAATCACGGGTTCCGGTGCTTTGCGCCTTGAGTTCGAGTGGTCCCGGCCTGACCGGGCGCCTTCTTTCCAGCCCTGCCCTTCACTTTCTAAAGCCTTATCTGCCATGTCTGCCCAACTGATCGACGGAAACCTGCTCTCCCAACAACTGCGCGCCGAAGTGGCCCAGCGCGCCGCCGCCCTCACCGCCCAAGGCAAGCAACCCGGCCTGGCCGTGATCCTGGTGGGCGACAGCCCCGCTTCCCAGGTCTACGTGCGCAACAAGGTCAAGGCCTGCCAGGACAATGGCCTGCACTCCGTGCTGGAAAAATATGAAGCCTCGATGACGGAAGCCGAGCTCCTGGCCCGCATCGACGCCCTCAACGCCGATCCCAAGATCAACGGCATCCTGGTGCAGCTGCCGCTGCCGGCCCATATCGATGCCCACAAGGTGATCGAAGCCATCGCCCCGGAAAAGGACGTGGACGGTTTCCACGTCAGCAACGCCGGCCTGCTGATGACCGGCCAGCCGCTGTTCCGCCCCTGCACCCCCTATGGCGTCATGAAGATGCTGGAATCGATCGACTACCCGGTGCGTGGCGCCAATGCGGTGGTGGTCGGTGCCTCGAACATCGTCGGCAAGCCGCAGGCGATGTTGCTCTTGCAAGCCGGTGCCACCGTCACTATCTGTAACTCCAAGACCCGTGACCTCGGCCACCACACCCGCCAGGCCGACATCCTGGTGGTCGCCACCGGCAAGCGCAACATCGTCACCGCCGACATGGTCAAGCCGGGCGCAGTCGTCATCGACGTCGGCATGAACCGCGATGACAACGGCAAGCTGTGCGGCGACGTCGATTTCGCCAATGCCAAGGAAGTCGCCGGCTGGATCACCCCGGTGCCGGGTGGCGTGGGTCCGATGACCATCACCATGTTGCTGGTCAACACCATCGAAGCCGCCGAACGCAGCTGATCGGCACGCCCTTAGCGTATTACCCTCCGGCAGCCTGGCTGCCGGAAGTTTTCAGAGAAACGAGAGCCCATGACCACCACTGACATCGCCGCCAATCCCCTGCTCGATTTCTCGGGCTATGCCCAGTTCGATGCCATCCAGCCGGAGCACGTCACACCGGCGCTGGACAAGCTGGTGGCCGACGCCAGCCGCCTGGTCACCGAACTGGAAGCACCGATGGCCGAAGTCACCTGGGACAATTTCGTCGAGCCGCTGGAGTCCGCCACCGAAAAGCTGGGCCGCGCCTGGAGCGTGGTCGGCCACTTGAATTCGGTGATGGACACCCCGGCCCTGCGCGCCACCTACAACGAGAACCAGCCGCGCCTGGTGGAATTCTGGACTGCGCTGGGCCAGAACCTGGCGCTGTTCGAGAAGTACAAGGCCCTGCAGGCCAGCCCGGCCTTCGCCTCGCTGTCGGCAGCGCGCCGCAAGGTGGTGGACAATGCCGTGCGCGACTTCCGCCTGTCGGGTGCCGAACTGGCCGACGACAAGAAGGAACGCTTCGCCGAGATCCAGGAAAAGCAGGCCATGCTGACCACCCGTTTCTCCGAAAACGTGCTGGATGCCACCAACGATTTCGCCCTCTTCGTCGAGGACGAGGCCGAATTGTCGGGGCTTCCGGCCGATGTGAAGCAAGCTGCACGGGCCGCCGCCGAGAAGGACGGCAAGCCCGGCTACAAGTTCACGCTGCACTTCCCCTCGTATTTCCCGGTGCTGCAATATGCAGATAATCGCGCGCTGCGCGAGAAGATCTACCGTGCCAACGCCACCAAGGCATCCGAACTGGGGGTCAAGCCGGAATGGGACAACAGCGGCAACATCGACCAGATCCTGCAACTGCGCAAGGAAGAAGCGCAATTGCTGGGCTACGCCAACTTTGCCGAAGTGTCGCTGGTGGCCAAGATGGCCAAGTCGCCCGGCGAAGTGATCGCTTTCCTGGAAGACCTGGGCCAGCGCGCCCGCCCCTTCGGCCAGAAGGATTATGAAGAACTGAAGACCTTCGCCCGTGAAAAGCTGGGCCTGGACGAACTGAAGGCCTGGGACAGCACCTATGCCTCCGAAAAACTGCGCGAGCAGCGCTACGCCTTCTCGGAACAGGAAGTGAAGCAATATTTCCCCGAGCCCAAGGTGGTCGGCGGCCTGTTCCAGGTGGCGCAGCAGCTCTTCGGCGTGCAGATCAAGCCCGATACCGCGCCGGTGTGGCACAAGGATGTGAAGTTTTACCGCATCGAGCGTGACGGCCAGCTGGTCGGCCAGTTCTACCTGGACCTGTATGCCCGCTCCGGCAAGCGTGGCGGTGCCTGGATGGATGACGCCCGCGCCCGCCGCCTGACCGCGCAGGGTGTGCAGACCCCGATCGCCTATCTGGTCTGCAATTTCACCGAACCTGCAGTGGTCGATGGCGTGGCCAAGCCGGCCCTGTTCACGCATGATGAAGTGATCACCCTCTTCCACGAATTCGGCCATGGCCTGCATCACATGCTGACGCAGGTCGATGAAGTGGGCGTGTCCGGCATTTCCGGCGTGGAATGGGATGCGGTGGAACTGCCCTCGCAGTTCATGGAAAACTTCTGCTGGGAATGGGATGTGCTGCAGCAGCTGACTGCGCATGCCGAGACCGGCGAGCCGCTGCCGCGCGCGCTGTATGACAAGATGATCGCCGCCAAGAACTTCCAGTCCGGCCTGCAGATGCTGCGCCAAGTGGAGTTCTCGCTGTTCGACATGCTGATCCACCATGAATATGAGGTCGGTGGCCAGCAGACCGTGCAGCAGTTGCTCGACAGCGTGCGCGACCGTATCGCCGTCATCCGCCCGCCGGAGTTCAACCGCTTCCAGCATTCCTTCTCGCACATCTTCGCAGGCGGGTATGCGGCGGGTTACTACAGCTACAAGTGGGCTGAAGTGCTGTCAGCGGATGCGTACAGTGCGTTTGAGGAAGCGGCCGCCAGCAGCGGCAATGTGATCTCGCTGGAAACCGGTCGCCGCTTCCAGCAGGAAATCCTGGCCGTGGGCGGTTCGCGTCCGGCCATTGAGTCCTTCAAGGCGTTCCGGGGACGGGAGCCGAGCATTGATGCCTTGCTGCGGCATAGTGGTATGGCAGCTTAATCCCGCTTGCGCCCCGCAAGACGGCCTTTGATGACGGCCCGCCACCACGGCGGGCCGTTTTTGTTTGCCCCGTCCCGATGGCATGCTGCACCGCGACCCACTATACTGGCGGGATGACCCGAATCGACTTTCACAGCAACGTCCCGCAAAAGATCGCCTACGTGTGCCGTCTGGTGCGCAAGGCGCGCGCTTCCGGTGCCACCCTGGTACTGCGCACCCCCGACCGCGCCGAATTGCAGCAGCTGGACCAGGCGCTCTGGAGCTTTTCCGAGCAGGATTTCCTGCCGCACGTGATGGCCGGCGACCCGCTGGCCGCGCAGACGCCCATCATCCTGACCGCCGACGACAGCGCCGACCTGCCGCACCACCAGATCCTCATCAACCTGGGCAGCGACACCCCCGCGCATTTCGCGCGCTTTGAACGCCTGCTGGAAATCATTTCCGCCGACGACGCCGACAAAGCCGCCGGCCGCGACCGCTACCGTTTCTACAAGGAACGCGGCTATCCCCTCTCGCACCACGTGGCCGCCTGAGCCCGCCCCGCCCGCTCACGCCATGAACCACGACGACAACAGCATCCCCCTGCTCACCGAGATCATCCCGCTCGCACCGGCAGCGCCCCCGGCCCCGGATTACGCCGCGCCCATGCAGCCGGGCGCCTTCCACACCCAGCCCGCGAATACCCATTACCAGGCGCCCGCAGCGGCGGCCCCGGTGATGGCACCCATGCCCCCGGTGACCCCGGCCGCCGAACAATACCGCCAGTGGGAACAGGAAATCCGCGAAAACGTCCTGCAAAGCCTGCTGGAACGCGTCGATACCGTGCTGCACCAACACCTGCAGGACCAGATGGCGCTGGCGCTGGACCATCTTTCCGATATCGTGATGCAGCGCGTCAGGGAAGGCCTGCGCGATGCCCTCACCGAAACGGTCGAGCGCGCCGTGGCGGAAGAGATGGCACGCTTCACATCTTCAAAAATGTAAATCTTTCTGGATTTTTCTTTTTCTTTTGAATAAAAATATTGCAACAGCCTTTTTATTCATAAAAATTCCAGCCAGTATTGATCACATCGGCAATCACGCTTTTCTTACAATGCTTGCATTGTTCGCATTTGAATTCACAAATGCGAACGTCCGAACAACCACAGCAAGTTCATGCAAAACCGGGAGAGTGAGATGAAAGTGATCGTATTGGGCGCAGGCATTATCGGAACCGCTTCCGCCTGGTTCCTGAAAAAGCAGGGCTACGACGTCACTGTCATCGACCGCCAGCCCGGCGCGGCGCAGGAAACCAGCTTCGCCAACGGCTGCCAGATCTCGGTCTCGCACGCTGAACCCTGGGCCAATCCGGCCGCCCCGATGAAGGTCCTCAAATGGCTGGGCAAGGAAGACGCCCCGCTGCTCTATCGCTTCCGTCCCGAATGGCTGCAGTGGAAGTGGGCCGTGGCCTTCCTGCGTGAATGCACCGCCGCCCGCACCGACGAGAACATCCGCAACATCGTCGCCCTGTGCGAATACAGCCGCCAGACCCTGCAAGCCGTGCGCGCCGAAACCGGCATCCAGTACGACCACCTGACCCGCGGCATCCTGCACTTCTACACCGAAGAAAAGGAATTCCAGGACTCGCTGCCCGCCGCCAAGCTCATGCGCGACCTGGGCTGCCCGCGCGAATCCATCGGTGCTGATGAAGTCGTGCGCATCGAACCGGCCCTGGCTTCGATCCGCAACAAGATCGTCGGCGGCGACTTCACCGCCACCGATGAATCGGGCGACGTCTTCAAGCTCACCACCGGCCTGGCCAAGAAGAGTGAAGAAGCCGGCGTCGAATTCCGCTACTCCACCAGCATCACCCGCCTCATCACCGAAGGCGCTGGTGCCGCCGCCCGCGTGACCGGGGTGGAAGTCATCAACCCGGACGGCCGCCATGAAGTCCTGAAGGCCGATACCTTCGTGGTTGCCATGGGCAGCTTCTCGCAGCAACTGGTCAAGCCGCTGGGCATCGACCTGCTGCTCTACCCAGGCAAGGGCTATTCGGCCACCTACCAGATCACCAATCCGGACGCCGCCCCCACCGTCTCCCTCACCGACGACGGCTACAAGCTGGTCGTCTCGCGCCTGGGTGACCGCCTGCGCGTGGCCGGCACCTGCGAACTGAACGGCTACACCCGTGAACTCAACACCACCCGCTGCGAAGCCATCACCCGCCGCACCCGTGAACTGTTCCCGGATGGCTGCGACTATGAGAACCCGACCTACTGGACCGGCCTGCGCCCGCTGACCCCATCCAACGTCCCCTACGTGGGCAAGACCAAGTTCGCCAACCTGTACCTCAATACCGGCCACGGCACCCTGGGCTGGACCATGGGCTGCGGCTCCGGCCGGGCGATCGCCGAGATCGTCTCCGGCCACGTGCCGGAAATCGATTTCGCCTTCACCGGCCTGCCGCGCTGGAACCGTGCGCGCCAGGTGGTGACCCAGGCCGCTTGAGCGTTTTCGTTCACCCCCTGGAAAGGACCGGATTGCCCGGTCCTTTTTTTTGCCCGCTTGATCTGCGTCAGCGCATGCGTTTGTTGCAGGAAACTTCACATAGGGCAATCAGCGCCCTTACAAACTCTGACGAGCCCTTGGTGTAGAATCCTCGCTTGCTCTGCGTTGCCGGCATTCTGCCGGGCGTGCGCAGCCACCGGGATTTCAGCTCATCATCGCGCATCTTGCAGCATCACGGCGTCTTCCAGCCTGGTTTGCTGTCAGCCGTTCCGCCATTGGCCGAGCGCTGTCGTTGATCTTCCCGGCCCTGACCCCATATGGACGGATATCCGTCTCAGCCTTTTCCTTCATTTGATTCGAAAAGGCCGGCAACATCAAAGGACCCTGCAATGAAGTGGGCAATTGTCTTCATCTATCTGTTTTCCATCCTGTTCATCCATTTCCGTGGACGCGTACGCCTGCCCTTCCTGCGGCAGTTCTTCGATCACTCCTCGATCATGTCGCCGATCAACCTGTTCATGTACGCCTTTTCGCGCGTACCGGCGGTGCCCTACCCGGCCGTGAAGCAGTTCGATGACCTCGCCCTCATCGACCAGAACTGGGAAGTGATCCGCGACGAAGCCGTGGCCCTGCGCGAGATGGCCAAGATCAAGGCGGCGGAAAAGAATGACGATGCCGGCTTCAACTCCTTCTTCAAGGCAGGCTGGAAGCGTTTCTATTTGAAGTGGTACAACGCCAGCCATCCCTCGGCCGAGAAGTTCTGCCCCAAAACCGTGGAAATCCTCAAGCGCATCCCGTCGGTGAAGGCCGCCATGTTTGCCGAACTGGCTCCGGGCGGCACGCTCAATCCGCACCGCGATCCCTTCGCCGGTTCGCTGCGCTACCATCTGGGCCTGGTCACGCCCAACGACGACCGCTGCTTCATCGAAGTCGACGGCCAGCGTTACAGCTGGCGCGATGGTCAGAGCGTGGTGTTCGATGAGACCTTCATCCATTGGGCACAGAACGGCTCCGAGACGAACCGTATCATCCTCTTCTGCGATGTCGAGCGTCCGCTGCGCTATCGTTGGGCAGAAGCCATCAATGGCTTCCTCGGCCGCACCATGATGACCGCGGCTGCCTCGCCCAATGAGACCGGCGACCAGACCGGGCGCGTCAACAAGCTGTTCCGCTTCGTCTGGCTGGCCGGGCAGTATCGCCGCCGCTTCAAGAACTGGAACAAGACCGTCTACAAGATCACCAAGTTCGGTCTGCTCATCGCCGTGGCGCTGCTGATCATTTATGCCTGAAGAGCAAACCGGGCTTCTGCAATCGGAAATCCGGAACACTATTACGAATGATATAAACAAATATCGCCGGCTGTTGCCCGGCGATTTTTTGTAAGTAAACCCCAAAAACCGCTCATCGATTTTCGGCAGCTGAGAAGCTGGCGACGTGCCTGCCTGAAAATGACGCATCGCCGCAATTCCGCCATGCGCCTGGGCTTCAGCCTGATACTGCGGGATTGGCTGGGAAGAACGCACGCAATACTCACCAAGCCCCACGTAAGTGGAAGTCACGCGAGATCTAAAGTTTCCACACAGCAATCAAAGCGCAAATTTTCTGCAGTGACATGCAGAAACTGCTTCTTTCCCATGCTTGCCGCCTGTAAAATCCTTGTGCTTCCGTGCTAGCTTGATGGCGTGAATCTTGCACCGGGATCGTCTTCATTCCGCTGCGACATGCCTTGCTCCTGACTACGCTCCTGCCGATGGCCGGACTGGCTTCATGGCATGTCAGCCAGCCCGCTGTCGAAGACGCCGGGCAAGCACAGCCGAGTACCGACCATACATAGAACAATGGGCTCATGCAGGACATCGACGACGAGATGAAAAAACCGCTGCTCAAGCATCTGGTAGAAATCACGGCCCACCGGGAGCACTCCCGCCTGGCCATCTCCGTCATCTCCGCGCTGTATCAGCTCACTGAGGTCGAGACCATCCGCATGCTCGACATCTTCACGCTGCGCGATGAATACTTCGTGCAGGAAAAGATGGTCATCCGCGATGGCACGGTCCACACCATCGCCGAACTGACCAGCGACGATCCCAAGGAACCGCTGTCGGCCTATCCGGCCATGCTGGCCTGTATCCGCAATCATCTCAACGAGTTCGACGAAACCACGCCCGAGGGCGAACACGTACTGTGGCTGCCGGTCTGGCTGCATGGGAAGATGAATTCCTGCCTGGAGATCCGCAGCCAGCAGCCCTTTGCACCGACCATGCTGGATGTGATCCGCGGCATCTTCCATGTCTATTGCAATTACCAGAGCCTGCTGGATTACAGCGAGCGCGACGCGCTCACCGGCCTGTTCAACCGCAAGACCTTCGACGAGCAGTTCACCCGCTACGCCTTCGCCATCGCGCCGCACGAAGCCCATTCCGTGGACCGCGACGAACGCCGGCACGACAGCAATGACGAACCCAAGGGCCACTGGCTGGGGGTGGTCGACATCGATCACTTCAAGCAGGTCAATGACCGCTACGGCCACCTGTATGGCGATGAAGTGCTGATCCTGGTGGCCAACATCCTGCGCGCTTCGTTCCGGGCGCATGACCGCATCTTCCGTTTCGGCGGCGAGGAATTCGTGATCCTGCTGCGCTCGACCACCCTCACCGATGCGCGCAAGATCTTCGACCGCTTCCGCCAGAACGTGCAGGAATATGATTTCCCGCAGGTCGGCAAGGTCACGGTGAGCCTGGGCTTCGTCAACATCGCGCGCGAGACGCCGGTGGTGATCCTGGGCCATGCCGACCAGGCGCTGTATCACGCCAAGAAGAGCGGCCGCAACCGCATCTGCTACTACCAGGAACTGGTGAATTCGGGCGTGCTGCGTTCGGGCATCACGACCAACGATACGGTGGAATTCTTCTGACGGACCGCCGGGCGTTCCTGTACCAGGGGCCGCGCGAGCGGTCTTTTTTTTCGTTCGCATTTTCCATGTGCTGTCCTGCAAGCCGCATGGGTATTGGGCGGGCTCATGCATGCCGTGCATTCGTTCATGTTTTAAAAGCATGAGACAGCGGCGCGGCGCTTTCGTATGATCGCCAACGTTCGACGCCCCGTGCGCGAATTCATCCGCGCGATCCGCCGTATCGAGACTTAGAAAAATTGGGCGATCGCCCGCGGCCTCATCGTGTCAACCAGGAGACTTATAACAATGCAGCAGGCACACTTCAAGAAAATCGGTTCCGTCATGATCCTCTCGCTGGCCTGCGCCTTTGCGGCGCACGCTCAGGACAAGAAGCCCAACGTGGTCGTCATCGGCACCGGCGGCACCATCGCCGGCGCGGGCGCATCCAGCGTCAATACGGCCGCCTACCAATCGGCCGTGGTCCCGGTCGACAAGATCATCGCCGCCGTCCCCGAAATTTCCAAGATCGCCAACGTGCGCGGCGAACAGATCTTCCAGATCGGCAGCGAGAGTTTCAATGACGAGCGTCTGATCAAGCTGGGCAAGCGCGTCTCGGAACTGCTGAAGCAGAGCGACGTGGACGGCATCGTCATCACCCACGGCACCGATACCATTGAAGAGACGGCCTATTTCCTGAACCTGGTATTGAAGAGCGAGAAGCCGGTGGTGGTGGTCGGCTCCATGCGCCCCGGTACCGCGCTGGGCGCGGATGGTGCGCTGAACCTGTATGACGCGGTGCTGGTGGCCGGCAGCAAGGAAGCGGCTGGCAAGGGCACGCTGGTGGTGATGAACGACGAGATCCATTCCGGCCGCGACGTCACCAAGAGCAATACCTTCAAGGTCGAGACCTTCCGCTCGCCCTATGGTCCGCTGGGCTATGTGGTGGAGAACAAGCTGAGCTTCTATCGCCTGCCTGCGCGTCCGCACACCACGCAGACCGAGTTCGATATCGACAAGATCAGCAGCCTGCCGCGCGTGGACATCGTCTACAACTACGGCAACGTCAGCCGCACGGCGTATGACGCCTTCGTGGCGGCAGGTGCCAAGGCCATCATCCATGATGGCACCGGCAACGGCAGCGTGGCCGAGCAGATCGTGCCGGTGCTGCAGGAAGTGCGCAGCAAGGGTGTGCAGGTGATCCGCGCCTCGCGCACCGGCAGCGGCGTGGTGATCCGCAACGGCGAGCAGCCTGATGACAAGTACGACTGGGTGGTCACCGATGACCAGAATGCCCAGAAGGCACGCATCCTGGCCGAGCTGGCCCTGACCCGTACCAATGATCCCAAGGAATTGCAGAAGATCATGTGGAAGTATTGACCGGAGAAATTTCCGGCGGCTGATTTACGATAATTTATAAACAATATAAATTTTTTATCAGCCAATAGCTGAACGGCAGTACGCAAGGTGTTTTTGTGTTGTAACCCTGAGGTTTCCTCAGTTCCCTCTTGGCCCCGCTTTGGCGGGGCCTTTTTTTGTCCGAGAAAAATACATCGCTCGAATCACGACAACACCGGCTCCCCAATCTCCGGAATCAAGCGAATCGGAATCGACTTCGCCGCCGGCACCTTGCTGCCGCGTGCATGGTGGAACAGCGGGATGAGCCGGTTGAGTTCAGGGAAATAACCCATCACGCAGCCCACCGGAATATCGAAAGGCTCCACGCGCAGATGCTCGACGCGGCGCTGCACGCCGTCATCCGACACCGTCTCGGCCGTGACGAAATCCCCTGCGCCCAATCCCTGCTGCTGCAAATCGCGCAGATTCATCAGCAGCACGCGACGCGTGCCCCATACGCCACGGAAGCGGTCATCCAGCGAATAGACGGTTGTATTGAATTGACTGTCACCGCGCGTGGTCATGAGCCGCAACACGCCGGGGGCATCGCCAGGCATGTCGGGATCAGGATCAAAGCCGTCTGGAGTCTTGAAGTTGGCCTTGTCGTTGGGAGTCTTCCATTGCCGTTCGCGCGCCGCCAGCGGGCGCGCGAAACCGCCTGGCGTCCACATGCGTGCATTGAAGTCGCGGAAAATGTCAGGATAGGTGGCCTCGATGGCATCGCGAATCAGGGCGTAGTCGCCGACCCACGCATCCCAGTCCACCTGTGGATTGACCGGCAGCAGTCGCTTGGCCAGTTCGGCCAGGATGGCCGGTTCCGACAGCAGATGCGGCGAGGCAGGTTTGACCCGCCCGCGCGAGCCATGCATGCAGCCGGTGCTGTCTTCCACGGACACGGCCTGCTCGCCGCCGCGTTGCTGGTCGATCTCGATGCGGCCCAGGCAGGGCAACACGTAGGACGTCTTGCCATGGATGACGCAGGAACGGTTGAAGTGCGTCACCACCTGCACCGTCAGCGGCAGCTTGCGCCAGGCGGGTTCCATCACCCCATGATCGGGAATGGCCCGCACGAAATTCCCGCCCAGCATGAAGAAGGCGGACAGTTCGCCATCACGAATCTTTTCGCAGGCTTCCACCGTGTTGAGGCCCTTTTCCATCGGTGGCTCGAAATGATAGAGCGCGCGCAGCTTGTCATTGGGCACCATCTCCGGTTTTTCGGTGATGCCCACGGTGCGCTGACCCTGCACGTTGGAATGGCCGCGGATGGGGCAGATGCCCGCGCCCGGCTTGCCGATATTGCCGCGCATGAGCAGCAGATTGGTCAGCATGTGGATGGCACGCACCGCTTCACGATGCTGGGTAATGCCCATGCCATACATGAGCATGGCACTGTCCGCAGCGGCATAGGTATCGGCCGCCAGCTCCAGCTCTGCGCGCGAGACGCCGGCGTGGCGTTCAATCTCGGCCCACTCGGCGGCACGCGCAGCGGCGGCGAACTCCTCGAAGCCGCTGGTGTGCTCATCGATGAAGGCCTGGTCCAGCAGGCGCGGCAAGCCTTGCGTGCGGGCGCGTTCGTCACGTTCCAGGATGCGCTTGGCCATGCCGATGGCGACTGCCGTGTCGCCGCCAATCCTGATCTGCAGATATTGCGAACTGATATCGGTGTGCGCCGGGGTGATCATCTCCTTGGGCGATTGCGGGTTGACGAAGCGTTCCAGTCCGCGCTCGCGCAAGGGATTGAAGGTGATCACCGGTACGCCGCGCTTGCGCGCCTCTTCCAGCTGATGCAGCATGCGCGGCGCATTGGTGCCGGTGTTGTGGCCGAAGAAGAGGATGCACCCGGTGTGCTCGAAATCGTCCAGCCTGACCGTCCCCACAGGCACGCCGATGGTCTGCGGCAGTGCCACGGAAGTGGACTCGTGGCACATATTGGAACTGTCGGGCAGGTTGTTGGTGCCGTACATGCGTGCGATCAGCTGATACATGTACGAGGTCTCCAGCGAGGCCCGGCCCGACGCGTAGAACACCACCTTCTTCGGATCCATGGCACGCAGTTGCGCCGCGATGTCATCGAAGGCTTCGTTCCACGAGACCGGCAGGTAGCGGTCGCTGGCGGCATCGTATTTCATGGGCTCGGTGATGCGGCCGGTGGATTCCAGTTCGAGATCGTTCCAGCTCTCCATCTCGGTGACAGTATGCTGGGCGAAGAATTCGGGGGTGGCGCGCTTGCCGGTAATCTCCCAAGCGGTGGCCTTGGCACCGTTCTCGCAGAATTCAAACAGATGCGGATCAGCCGGCTTGGCCCAGGAACAGCTGACGCAGGCAAAGCCGTCCGGCTTGTTCTGCTTCATGAGGATGCGCGTGCCGGTGGCGATGACGTGCTCCTGCTGCAGGATGGCACCCAGCGCCTTGACCGAGCCCCAGCCGCCGGCAGCATTGTTGTATTCGTCGAACGTCGCTTCTTCGGGGATATCCTTGGTTTTCATGTCGCTTCTCCGAGCGTGATGCATTCGTGGGGGGCGCACTGCATGGTCACGTGGTCGCCCTTTGGCGCGGCGCATGGAAGACTTCTGCGTCCGGATCGCCATGATGAAAGTGAGCGCGCAATTTGGCTGTAGGCGCGTGACGGTTTTACAGCGCATCGGATTCCTACAGAGGGCGTCAGCGCTTGCGCGCACGGGCTCGGCGGGATGCGAGCGCTTACCGGATTCCTACGTCAAACACGGTAGCGCACCGACAGCTTGCAGATGCGAAGGCACTCATACTCGTCACCATTGCACAGCCCGTGCGCCTCTGTGCCCCTCATCATGATGAGCAGCTCCACCCGCCGCTACGCCCCACCCTGTCCCTCGCTGCCTGCAGCGCTGGAGGAATTCATTGCGCCTGCCTTGCACCAAACCCCGCACGCCCAGCTACCCACCGTCGCCGTGCGGCTGCTGCGCCAGCTGGTGGTAGCGGGATTGGACCGTCTGCCCCTGCCGGGCCACGGCGAGACGCTTGCGCGCTGGCAGGCACTGGCGGCCGTGGCCGCGCAGGATCTGTCGCTGGCCAAGCTGTTCGAAGCGCATACCGATGCCCTTGCCATCCTGGCTGAAGCCCACGACCCGGTACCACCGCATTCGATCTGGGGCGTGTGGTGCGCGCAAGGCCGGCCCGGCAGCCTGCACCTGCGTGAGCAAGGTGATCAGGTCATTCTGGACGGCGAAAAATCCTGGTGCTCGGGCGCAGCCGCCGTCACGCATGCGCTGCTCGGCCATCGCGACGAGAAAGACCGCTATTGGCTGCTGGCCATTGAACTGAGCCAGCCGGGCGTCAGCATCATCGAGGACGACTGGGCTGCCATCGGCATGGCTGCCACCCGCACTGCGCGCCTGCAATTGCGTACGGTCACCGCGCAGGTGATCGGCGGTCCGGGCTTCTATCTGGACCGTCCCGGTTTTTGGCAGGGTGGCATCGGCATTGCCGCCTGCTGGCACGGCGCTGCTACCGCGCTGGTATCGGTGCTGCGCCAAGGCCTGGCGCAGCGCGCAGACAGCCATGCGCTGGCCCGGCTGGGCAGCGCACTGTGCGCCGGGCATGCAGCAGCGGCCTGCCTGCGCGAGAGCGCTGCACGCATCGATGCCCATCCGCGTGCCAATGCCATGCAGGACGCCCTGCGCACGCGTCTGACCGTGGAGCGTGCCTGCCTGCAGATCATCGAGGACCTGGGGGCTGCCCTCGGTCCCCATCCCTATTGCGGCAGCCGGCACAGTGCGCGCCTGCTGGCCGACCTGCCCGTGTGGCTGCGCCAGAGCCACGCCGAACGCGACATGACCGCGCTGGCCAAGGCCAGTCTTGAAGAGGAGTCCTCCCCATGCTTACTGTAAAGCCGCCCCCATCGGCCAGGACGGCCGCTCCTGCGCGCCATATCGACATCGTCCACGGCACCGCCGAGGATGTGTGGCAATCCTGCCAGCGCCTGCATGCCCTGCCGGAACTGGAACTGAGCCAGCTGGTGCCCGCGCGATCACGTGCGGTGATCCTGGCACCGCATCCCGACGACGAAACGCTCGGATGCGGCGGGCTGATCGCCCAACTGGCCGGGATGATGCGGGAAATCGCCGTGGTCGCCGTGAGCGATGGCGAACGCAGTCACCCGCCCTCGTCGCCGCTGGCAGCACGCCTGCCGCTGCTGCGTCCCGCCGAGAGCATGGCCGCGCTGGAATGCCTGGGTGCGGGTCAGGCGCAGATCCTGCGCGCGCGCATTCCCGACGGCCAGATCCGCCAGCACAGGCTGGAACTGAAGGCCTGGCTGATCGCGCAATTGCGCCATACCGACATCGTCTTCGCGCCGTGGCGGCTGGACGGCCATCCCGACCACGAGACCGTGGGCGAAGTGGCCGCCGAGCTGGAACACGAACTGGGCTGCAAGCTGGTGGAAGTGCCGATCTGGGGCTGGCACTGGGCGCAGCCGCTGGGCGGAGAATTCCCTTGGGGCCGCGCCCGCAAGCTGGCCTTCGATACCGGCACCGGCATGATGAAGCGACGCGCCCTGCGCTGCTATCACAGCCAGATCGGCAGTGACGGCGAACGCGATCCGGTGCTGCCGGCCGGTGTGCTGGCGCATTTCGTGCGGCCTTACGAGGTGTTCTTCCTATGAGGGCAGCACAGCTTCCGGCCACGCGCCATTTCGATCAGCTCTATGCTGCCAGCGACGATCCGTGGAAGACGCGGGACAGCTGGTACGAACAACGCAAGCGTGCCCTGGTCGAGGCCATCCTGCCGCGCCAGCAATGCAGTGCCATCTTCGAGCCCGGCTGTGGCAGCGGCGAACTGACGCTGCAACTGGCCGCACGTTGCCAGTGGCTGATGGCCTCCGATTTCAGCGCGGAAGCGGTACGCATAACGCGCGAGAAGACGGCGCACCTGTCGCATGTACAGGTGCGGCGGCAGTCGCTGCCCGAACAATGGCCCGCGGCCGAACATGACATGCCGGCGGTAGACCTGATCGTGTTTTCCGAACTTTGTTACTACTTCGATGCGCCCAACATGGCCGAGATGGCGGCACTGGCCGCAGCCAGCTTGTCGCCGGGCGGACACCTGCTGGCCTGCCACTGGAAGAAGGATTTCGATGACCGCCTGCTGGCCACGCGGCCCATGCACCAGCTCATCGATGCGCACGCGCGACTGAAGCGCCAGGCCTGCTACGAGGATGAAGACATCCTCATCGACCTCTGGCGCAGGATCTGACCCGCACTGCACCCACCACTTTCCGGAGAACCGAGCATGATCGGCATCGTCATCCCCGCGCACGACGAAGAAGCCAGCCTGCACGCCTGCCTGCAGGCGGTGCGCAAGGCGGCTGCACATCCTCAGCTGCAGGGTGAGGCGGTGAGTATCGTGGTGGTACTCGACAGTTGCAACGACGGCTCCGAGCAAATCGCACGCCGCCATCCGGTGACGGTGCTGCCGCTGCAGGTGCGCAATGTCGGCCTGGCGCGGCATCACGGTGCACGCGCACTGATCGCTGCGGGCGCACGCTGGCTAGCCTTTACCGATGCCGATACGCGGGTTGCCCCCGATTGGCTGGCGGCACAACTGGCGCTGAAGGCGGATGCGGTCTGCGGCACGGTCACGCCCGACCACTGGCGCGATCACCCGCCGGAGGTGCAGCAACGCTTCGCGCGCGACTATCACGATGAGGATGGCCATCGCCATATCCACGGCGCCAATCTGGGTGTCTGCGCCCAGGCCTATCTGCGTGCGGGCGGCTTTCCGCCGCTGGCCTGTCATGAGGATGTGGGACTGGTGCAGGCCTTGCAGGCCACCGATGCGCAGATCGCCTGGAGTGCGCGGGTGCGGGTGGTCACCAGCACCCGCAAGCAGAGCAAGGCGCGCGGCGGCTTCGGCGATACGCTGCGGCTGTGGGCCGCCGAAGAGTGCGCGGCCATCCTGCCGGCTTAGCGGGGATTGTCTCCCGCACGCACCACCTGTTGCGCCTGCTCGATGCTCACGTGATGGTCTTCCACCGTATTGACCAGCCGCTGGCGTTTCGCGCGTGAGCCGAAGTTGTTGGCGTAGATCCATGTGAACTCGGCACCGAGCAGGAAGATCTGCGCGGAGTAATAGATCCACAGCAGCAGCAACGCAAACGAGCCGGCCGCCCCGAAGCCGGAGGTCATGCCGGTGCTGCCCAGATACAGACCGATCAGATACTTGCCGATGATGAAGAGCACGGTGGTGGCCACGGCACCGATCCACACGTCATACCAGGACAGTGTCACGCGCGGCATGAACTTGTAGATCATCGAGAAGAGCGTGGAGAACACCACGAAGGACAGCACGAAGTTGAGCATCTGCAGCAGCAGTTGCCATCCTTCAAACCAGCCGCCCCACCAGCGTCCCAGCGCCGCCAGCGCCGCACTGACCACCAGCGAGATGATCAGCAGGAAGCCCAGACCGATGATCAGGCCGAAGGACAGCAGCCGCGTGCGCGCCAGTTGCCACAGGCCACTCTTGCGCTTGGCGACGGGGATGCGCCAGATGCGGTCGAGCGCACTCTGCAATTCCGAAAACACCGCTGTGGCGCCAATGACCAGCGTGACTACCGAAATGCCGGCGGCGATCATGCCCTCGCGCGGCTGGCTCACCGACTTCAGCAAACCCTGGATGGCAAACGCGCCTTCGGTACCGACGATGTCGCGGATCTGGTTGACGATCTCGCCCTGCGCGGCATCGTGACCGAACAGCATGCCGGCCACCGCGATGGCGATCACCAGCATGGGAGCAATCGAGAAGATGGTGTAGTAGGCGATGGCGGCTCCCATGCTGGGGGCGAAGTCATCGATCCACGCATTGACCGCGGCCACCGTCATCTGCCAGGCCTGCTGGGCGCGCGTGCCACCCTTGATCATCTTGACCTCGGCCGCCGGGTCCAAATAGTCCGAGGGGGCCGGTTCCAGCTTGGCCTTGACGATGTCGATCCGCGCCGGGGCATCCGGCGGCAGCGGTGTATCGGTCTTGGCCTTGGCGGCAGCCGCCTTGGCACGAGCCGATCCCTTGCGCCAGGCGGCAATCAGCGGCATGGCCAGCGTCACCAGCCGCAAGGCCCGTTCCAGTCCTTGCGGCAGTGCATCGTGATGAGCCGTCGTGGCATGGCCGGTGTGTGCCTTGCTGCTCTCCTCCTCTGCGCGGGAGGCCACCATCCGGGGCGCTGTCGGCGACGCAGTCACGCGCTTCTGGCGGCGCTTTCTTCCCAGCCACAGACCTGCGCCGGCGCTCAACAGGGCAGCGGCGACCAGGCCGCCCGGGGAAGGACTGCCCGGCTCCTCCCCGGATTGAGGACGGGCAGCGGCTGGCGGGGTGCGGACGGGACGAAACGGGTCGGAAGAGCTGCTCATGAAGTCCTCGGCTGGGCATATTGTTGTGGCAGTGTGACCGGTGCGTATGAACGATTGTTCCTGCTTCCGAGCTGCCCGTCCAGCCTTGTAGGAAGCCGCTGTCGGCGCTCTGGTGGCCGACGTGAAAATGAAGCGCGTGGTATAAAGGTGGTCTTCGCAACAAGCTTCACTGGCTTCGCATTGCGTGTGAACCAGAGCGGCGCAAGCCGGTCTGTCTGCATTCTTCCCAGGCCATCGCGCCTGCCCTGCGTGTAGCCCATTGGGCCGAACCGGGCAGCGCCGGCCCTTCCCCAACCTGACGAACGAGGATTGCCCATGTATAAGGACGTACAGCTTTTCATCAACGGCGAATGGACCGCCAGCGCCTCCGGCCGCACCATCGATGTCGTCAATCCGGCTACCGAGGAAGTGATCGGCAAGATCGCCCACGCCGACCGCAGCGACCTGGATCGCGCCCTGGAAGCCGCCAAAAAGGGCTTCGAGACCTGGCGCAACATGTCCGCCTTCGAGCGTTCCAAGATCATGCGCCGTGCCGCTGACCTGCTGCGCGAGCGCGCCGACGATATCGCGCGCCTGATGACCCTGGAACAAGGCAAGCCGCTGGGTGAATCCAAGATGGAAACCCTGGGCGCGGCCGACACCATCGACTGGTTCGCCGAGGAAGCCCGCCGCACCTACGGCCGCCTGGTGCCGGCCCGCGTGCCGGGTGCCTACCAGATGGTGATCAAGGAGCCGGTCGGTCCGGTAGCCGCCTTCACCCCGTGGAACTTCCCGATCAACCAGGTGGTACGCAAGCTCTCGGCGGCCCTGGCTGCGGGTTGCTCCATCATCGTCAAGGCCCCGGAAGAAACCCCGGCCTCCCCGGCCGAACTGATCCGTGCCTACGCGGACGCAGGCGTGCCGGCCGGTGTCATCAACCTGGTCTACGGCGTGCCGGCCGAGATCTCGGAATACCTGATCCCGCATCCGGTGATCAAGAAGATTTCCTTCACCGGCTCCACCCCGGTGGGCAAGCAGCTGGCAGCTCTGGCCGGCCAGCACATGAAGCGCGCCACCATGGAACTGGGCGGCCACGCACCGGCCATGGTGTTCGATGACGTGGACGTGGAACTGGCCGCCAAGACCCTGGCCACCTCCAAGTTCCGCAATGCCGGCCAGGTGTGCGTCTCGCCGACCCGCTTCCTGGTGCAGAAGGGTGTCTTCAACGCCTTCGTCGACAAGTTCGTCACCTATGCCGAACAGCTGAAGGTAGGCAATGGCCTGGAAGCCGGCGTGGGCATGGGCCCGGTCGCCAACAAGCGCCGCATCCCGGCGCTGGAAGCGCTGATCGATGATGCCGTCTCGCAAGGCGCGCAACTGCGCACCGGTGGCAAGCGCATCGGCGACAAGGGTTATTTCTTCCAGCCGACCGTGCTGACCAATGTCCCGCTGGAGGCCCGCGTGATGAACGAGGAGCCCTTCGGTCCGCTGGCCATCATCAATTCCTTCGAGACCCTGGATGAAGTGATCACCGAAGCCAACCGCCTGCCCTTCGGCCTGGCCGCCTATGCCTTCGCCAAGTCGGCCAAGACCAAGCACGCCCTGGCCGCGCGCGTGGAAAGCGGCATGCTGACCATCAACCACCTGGGCCTGGCGCTGCCGGAACTGCCCTTCGGCGGCATCAAGGACAGCGGCTACGGTTCCGAAGGCGGTACCGAGGCCATCGAGGCTTACATCAACACCAAGCTGGTGACGCAGCTGGATGTCTGATCCCGGGCAGGTCGCATGACCTGCCGCAATGATCGCCCTGCGTGATGAAAAAAATCGGCGGACCTGCAAGGGTCCGCCGATTTTCTTTTGGGGCTGTACTTCTTATTCTTCGCCGCCGCCCCCCGAGGGCGGCACCAGGATATCTCGGCTGCCATTGCGCGACATGGCCGAGAGCACGCCCGCCGTTTCCATCTGCTCCACCAGCCGCGCGGCGCGGTTGTAACCGATGCGCAATTGCCGCTGCACCGAGGAGATGGAGGCGCGGCGCGTCTTGAGCACGAAGGCCACCGCTTCGTCGTAGAGCGGGTCGGCTTCGGCATCGCCGCCCTCGCCGCCGGCGAACATGTCGGCCTGGGCCGTGTCTTCCGAAATCGGCGGAGCCAGGATTTCCTCGATGTAGCGCGGTTCACCGAAGGACTTCAGGTATTCCACCACGCGGTGCACTTCTTCATCCGAGACGAAGGCGCCATGCACCCGCTGCGGATAGCCCGAGCCCGGCGGCAGGAACAGCATGTCGCCATGGCCCAGCAGCGATTCGGCGCCCATCTGGTCCAGCACGGTGCGCGAGTCGATCTTGGACGACACCTGGAAGGCCACGCGGGTCGGGATGTTGGCCTTGATGAGGCCGGTGATCACGTCCACCGACGGCCGCTGCGTGGCCAGGATCAGGTGGATGCCGGCCGCGCGCGCCTTCTGCGCCAGGCGCGCAATCAACTCTTCCACCTTCTTGCCGACCACCATCATGAGGTCGGCCAGTTCGTCGATGACGATCACGATGGTGGGCAGCTTTTCCAGCGGCTCGGGCGCGTCGGGCGTGAGGCTGAAGGGATTGGGAATCTTCTCGCCACGGGCGGCGGCATCATCGAGCTTCTGGTTGTAGCCGGCCAGATTGCGTACGCCCAGCTTGGACATCTTCTTGTAGCGGCGCTCCATCTCTTCCACCGCCCAGTTCAGCGCATGGGCCGCTTCGCGCATGTCGGTCACCACCGGCGCCAGCAGGTGCGGGATACCTTCGTAGATCGACAGCTCCAGCATCTTGGGGTCGATCATGATGAGGCGCACTTCCTCGGGCGTAGCCTTGTAGAGCAGCGAGAGGATCATCGCATTGATGGCCACCGACTTGCCCGACCCGGTGGTACCGGCCACCAGCATGTGCGGCGCGCGCGCCAGGTCGGTCACCACGGGCGTGCCGGTGATGTCCTTGCCCATGGCAATGGTCAGGTGCGAAGCGGATTTGCGATAAGCCTGCGAATGCACGATCTCGGAGAGCTTGATCATCTGCCGGCGCGCATTGGGCAGCTCCAGGCCCATGCAGGTCTTGCCGGGAATGGTCTCGACCACGCGAATCGAGGTCAGACCCAGGGCACGTGAAAGATCCTTCACCAGGTTCACCACCTGAGCGCCACGTACGCCTTGTGCCGGCTCCACTTCGAAACGGGTAATCACCGGACCGGCCTCGGCCCCCAACACCGTGACCGGCACCTTGAATTCGCGCAGGCGCTGTTCGATCAGGCGACCGGTTTCCTGGAGTTGCTCGGGGTCGACCTCGATGCGCGATTCGGGGACTTCATCGAGCAGGTCCAATGACGGCAAGGGGATGTCCACGCGCGGCTCATCGACGTAGCCCTCGGGCGCCATGGCCACCGGCTGCACGTAGGCTGGCGCCGCTTCGGGCATGCGCACGCTGAAGGTCGCAGCGGGCTGGGCCGGCGGCGCTTCGGGCGCGGGGTCGGGCAGCATGTCGAACCAGGGGGCATTGAAGGTGCCGAGGTCGATCGGTTCCGGTTGCGGCTCGGGCAGCGGCGGTGCAGGCTCGGGGGCCGCCATCGGTGCCATGAAGGGTGGCACGGCGGGGGTAACCGCCGCGGGCGGCACGGGCACGGGCAGCGGTCCCAAGGATTCCGGCAAGGGCTGTCCCTGCGGACTCAGCGGCACGATGGGCTGCACCTGTGGTGGCAACGGCGCAGCGGGCGGCGTTTCCTGCTCGCCGCTGGCCTGCTGCAGGGAACGCATCAGGCGCGTGGGCACGACATCGGCACGCTCGACCGGTTTACCGGGCACACTGCCCGGCTCAGGAGCACGGCCCACGCTGCTGATGCGGATGCTGCGGGTAGGCTGGGCCGGTGCCGGATTGCCGCGTGCAATCGACGGCGGAATCGGACGGATCGGCGGCGACGGCGTGGCCGCGCGAGACAGGCTGGCATCGGCCGCCGCGCTGGCCGCCGAGATGGCACGGCTGGCAGCGGCACGGGCCAGCATGGCTTCGGTCGGACGCAGGCTTTCGAAGGCGGCCCATTCGGATTCCGGACGCGGTTTGGCCGCCGGGTCCGTCTGGCGCGGATTGATGGAAGGCCACTTGCCGCCCTGCGCGCTGCCGGCAGGCGTTGCCTGGCTGTTGCGGCTGCCGCCGGTGAGGGCCGACAGTGGCACTTTCCAGTCGTCACGCGGTGCGTTCCCGGCCGGACGCTCCGGTGCCGGGGCCGGCGTCAGGCGGGCCGGACGGGGGCGCGGGGCGAAGGGCGAGGCCGGCGGCATGCGCTTGGCCGATGCGGAACCGGGAGCAGGCGTGCGCGGCATCGGGGCACGGCGTTCGGTACTGGCGGGGAAACTGCTGCGGGCGGGTCCGGCGCTGCCGTGCAGGCTGCTCATGCGCAATCGTTCACTTTCGGCGCTGCCACGGCGCGGCGGCCCCAGGTCCAGCTCGGGGTGCTCATCGCGGCCAGCCGGTGCGCCTCGGCCAAACATGGCACCCAGCAGCCATTTCAGGCCCAGCGCCAGCAAACCCAGCATCAGGACTGCGGCAATGCCACGGCTGATCTTGCCGCCCAGCGCATCCATCAGGGCCGCGCCGAACAGCGCTCCGCCCGGGCCATCATCGCCCGCAACCAGTTGTGAACGCACCAGCGACTCGACCGCGCTGCTGGCGGCCAGCAGCAGCAGGCTGCCGCACCACAGGCGAATGGCACCGCGCCCGCCGAAGACGGACTTGCGGCCGAGCGCGCGCGCTACCGTGCGCAGCAGCAGCGGCAGCAGCCAGAGGACCGACCAGCCAAACCATTTGACGAAAATCATGCTACTCCCAAACTTCACCGGCCTGGCAGTGCGCCAGCCGGCCTCGTGAATCCATGCAGTGCAAGCTGATGCTGCATCGCAGGCTGCGAGTGTAAACCAAACCGGTGCCCTGCCGCCGCCCATCGGCTGGCCTTTTGGTGCAGAGCACGCCCGGCCTCAACGGCCGTGACAATGGCAATCCACCACGTGATCGTTGATCACGCCCACGCCTTGCAGATAGGCGTAGATGATGGTGGAACCGACAAACTTGAAGCCGCGCTTGGCCAGCTCCTTGGAAATGGCGTCCGACAGCGGCGTCTTGGCCGGGCAATCGGCCAGCGAAGCCCAGCGGTTGACGATGGGCTGGCCATCGACCTTGCCCCACAGATAGGCATCGAGCCCGCCGACTTCCTCGCGCAGTTGCAGGTAGGCACGCGCATTGCCGATGGTGGCGGCCACTTTCAGACGGTTGCGCACGATGCCCGGATTCTTCAGCAATTGCGCCACCTTGCGCTCGTCATAACGGGCGATCTTCTCGGCATCCCAGTCGTCGAAGGCCTCGCGGTAGCTGTCGCGCTTGTTGAGCACGGTTTCCCAGGACAGTCCGGCCTGGGCACCTTCGAGGTTGAGCATCTCGAACAGACGTGTTTCATCGTGGCAGGGCACGCCCCATTCATGGTCGTGATACTGCACATAGCGGGGATTGGCCAGGTTGACCCAGCCGCAGCGGACAAGTGTTTGCGTCATGATGATGTTGTTTTCGTTCATTTCGCCGGATTCACACCGGCCACAGGGGCGGTTCATCCATCAGCGCGATCTGTTCGCGCAATTCCAGGATGCGGTCCTGCCAGTAACGTTGGGTATTGAACCAGGGGAAGGCCACCGGGAAAGCCGGATCATCCCAGCGCCGCGCCAGCCAGGCGGAATAATGGATCAGGCGCAGCGTGCGCAGGGCTTCGATGAGATACAGCTCGCGTGGCTCGAATTCGCAGAAACTTTCATATCCTGCCAACAGGTCGGCCAGCTGGCCGACCATCTCGCGCCGTTCGCCCGAGAGCAGCATCCACAGGTCCTGCACGGCCGGACCGCTGCGGCTGTCGTCGAAATCGACGAAGTGCGGGCCGGCATCGGTCCACAGGACGTTGCCAACATGGCAATCACCATGCAGGCGCAGGGTGCGGATCTCCCCTGCCCGCTCGTAGCAGCGCCGCACGCCATCGAGCGCCTGCTCGACCGTGGTGCGCCAGGCCGTGGCCACATCCATGGGAATGAAATCATGCGCCAGCAGCCAGTCACGCGGTTCTTCACCGAAGCTGGCGATGTCCAGCGCCGGGCGGGACTGGAAGCGGCTGCGCAGGCCGACCGCATGGATGCGGCCGATGAAGCGGCCCAGACGCTCCAGGGTATCGGCATCGTCCAGCTCGGGTGCACGGCCACCGTGGCGGCGGAATACGGCAAAACGGAACCCGGCGTGGCGATGCAGGGTGGCACCATTGTCGAGACGCATGGCCGGCACCACCGGCACTTCTTCGTCGGCCAATTCCTGCGAAAAAGCGTGTTCTTCGAGGATCTGCTCATCACTCCAGCGCAAGGGACGATAAAACTTGGCCACCAGCGGCGGGCCGTCTTCCATGCCGACCTGGTAGACGCGGTTTTCATAGCTGTTCAGGGCCAGCAGGCGGCCGTCTCCATACAGACCGAGCCCGTCGAGGGCATCGAGTACCGTATCGGGCGAGAGCGTGGCGAAGGAAGTGGCGTCGGGGAGGTCAGCAGATTGGGCGGGGGAATTCATCCGTCTATTGTACTGTCCACCAGCCTGCCCGCCCCAACCGATTGCAGCATTCCGGGCAGCAACCGACCGGCAACACTCGCGCCACCGGGCCAATGCCTTTACACTCCTGCCTTTAGCATCAGTCATTGGAACCATCATGCATCTCGACCAGCCCCTTTCCGACGCCGAATTCGACGAACTCGACGATTTTCTCCTCTCCGATCGCTGCGCCGACGATGTGATGACCATGGACACCCTGCACGGCTACCTGACGGCCCTGGCCATCGGTCCGCAGGAAGTGCTGATGGCCGAATGGCTGCCGCGCGTCTGGGGCAGCCGTCCGGAAGACACGCCCAAGTTCAAGAACGGCAAGGAAGCCGAGCGCATCACCAGCCTGATCGCGCGCACCATGAACGAAATCGCCATCACCTTCGAAGTCGCCCCCAAGGAATATGAACCTCTGTTCTGCGAGCGCGAGCACGAAGGCAAACCGCTGCTGGATGCGGAAGCCTGGGCCTGGGGTTTCTGGGAAGGCATCCAGTTGCGCGCGGCGCAGTGGGACGAAATTTTCCACTCCAACCTGGCCCCGCTGATGCGTCCCATCTACCTGCTGGGCTCGGAAGAGCTGGAAGAGGAAGAAACCAGGCTCATCGACGACCCGCTCAAGACCCACAAGCTGGCCATCGAGATCGAATCGGCCATTCCGCACATCCACCGCTACTGGGCGCCCAAGCGCAAGTCGGCGGTCGAGCAGGTGCAGCGCGATGCGCCCAAGACCGGCCGCAACGATGCCTGTCCCTGCGGCAGTGGCAAGAAATACAAGAAGTGCTGCGGCGCAGATTCGGAAGAATGATTCACCCGGCACCATGAAAAAGGCGCGCCGGATGCCGGGCGCGCCTTTTTGCTTCATACAGGATGGCGTTGCTGCCAACCACCCTGCCTGGGCCGGATGCTACGGCCTCACTCCTTGATGAAGTGTTCGCGGTAGTACTTCAGTTCTTCGATCGACTCCAGGATGTCGGCCAGGGCCGTGTGCATCTGGCGCTTCTTGAAACCGGTGGCGATTTCAGGCTTCCAGCGCTTGCAGAGTTCCTTCAGGGTCGACACATCGAGGTTGCGATAGTGGAAGAATTCTTCCAGCTTGGGCATGCCGCGCACCATGAAGCGGCGGTCCTGGCAGATCGAATTGCCGCACATGGGCGACTTGCCGGCCGGGACGTATTGCTTCAGGAAGGCGATGATCTGCTGTTCGGCGTCGGCTTCGGTGACGGTGGACGCCTTGACGCGGTCGATCAGGCCGGAACGGCCGTGGGTGCCCTTGTTCCAGGCGTCCATGCCGTCCAGCAGCTCGTCGGACTGGTGGATGGCCAGCACCGGGCCTTCGCCCAGCACGTTCAGTTCTGCATCGGTAACCACCACGGCCACTTCGATGATGCGATCCTTGTCCGGATCCAGGCCGGTCATTTCCATATCGACCCAGACCAGGTTCATTTCATTGGGCCGGACAGGCGCGGCGGGGGCTTGTGACATAATTCTTCCTTATTGACGGGATGGGGCCTGGCCCCATCTACTGCAGGGTTCATTGCTGGGTTCGCTCGCCCGGATCGCACCGGACGGCATGGCCGACAGGCCTGCCACCGCTGCCGGCTGGGGCAGGACGCGGGCCTGGGCCTCGAACTTCCGCCATTTTCGCACAGGGAAAGCATGTCTTCACTTTCGTTTTCAGTTTTGTTCGTCGTATTCCTGGCCATCAGCCTGGGCGTGCGTTTCTGGCTGGCTTCGCGCCATATTCGCCATGTGATCGCCCACCGCGCGGCGGTACCGCCCGAGTTCGCGGAGAAGATCCCGCTGTCGGCCCACCAGAAGGCGGCCGACTACACGGTGGCGCGTACCAAGTTCGGCCTGGTGACGCTGATCGTCAATGCTGCAGTGCTGATCGGCTTCACCCTGCTGGGCGGGCTGCAATGGCTCTCCAGCCTGCTGCTGGGCTGGACGGGCGAACCGGGCATGGTGTACCAGATCGCGCTGGTGGCGGGATTTGGCCTCATTTCCGGTGCGGTGGACCTGCCCTTCGATTACTACCGCCAGTTCAGGCTGGAAGCCGGTTTCGGCTTCAACAAGATGACGCGTGGCCTGTTCTTCAGCGACATGATCAAGCAAACCCTGCTGGGTGCCGTGATCGGCCTGCCGCTTCTGTGGGTGGTGCTGGTGCTGATGGAAAAGGCCGGCGCGCTCTGGTGGTTCTATACCTGGATCGTGCTGTGCGCCTTCCAGCTGCTCATGCTGGTGATCTATCCCAGCTTCATCGCGCCGCTCTTCAACAAATTCACCGCGCTGGAAGATGACAGCCTGCGCAGCCGCATCGAAGGCTTGATGCAGCGCGTCGGATTCGCCTCCAAGGGCCTGTTCGTGATGGACGGTTCCAAGCGCAGCGCGCATGGCAATGCCTACTTCTCGGGCTTCGGCTCGGGCAAGCGCATCGTCTTCTTCGACACCCTGCTGGCGCGCCTGGCCCCGCATGAGATCGAAGCCGTGCTGGCCCACGAACTGGGCCACTTCAAGCTCAAGCACATCGTCAAGCGTGTGGTCGTCATGTTCGGCCTGTCGCTGGCCTTCCTGGCGCTGCTGGGCTATCTGAAGGGCCAGGCCTGGTTCTACACCGGCCTGGGCGTGGAGCCTCTGCTGCTGGGCAGCAACGATGCCATGGCCCTGATCCTGTTCATGCTGGTGCTGCCGATCTTCACTTTCCTGTTCTCGCCGCTGTCTTCGCTCTCCTCGCGCAAGCACGAGTTCGAGGCCGATGCCTTCGCCGCACAGCACACCGATGCACAGGATCTGGTATCGGCACTGGTCAAGCTGTACGAGGACAATGCCTCCACCCTCACCCCCGATCCGCTGCACTCGGCTTTCTACGATTCGCACCCGCCGGCGTCGCTGCGCATCCAGCACCTGCACGCTGCCATCGCCGCCCATCGCGCAACGTCGGGAACAGCCGCCGCCGCGGGCAGCCACTGAATTTTTTGATCATCTAAAAGGCGTGCTGGATGAATGAAACAGCCCGCCGCAGGAGAACCCCATGAGCATCACCGCAAGCACCCTCGCCGCCGCCCGCAGCGTCCAGCCCATCGCTGCGCTGGACGACACCGCCATCGCCGCCCACCTGGCCGCCCTGCCCGACTGGAAGATCGACGGCGGCAAGCTGGCGCGAACTTTCGCCTTCGGCAACTATTACGAGACCCTGGCCTTCGTCAACGCGATCGCGTGGATCATCCACGCCGAAGACCATCACCCGGAACTGACCGTCACCTACAACCGCTGCAACGTGAAGTTCGATACCCACAGCGTCAATGAAGGCCGTGGCGGTTTGTCAGCCAATGACTTCATCTGCGCGGCCAAGGTCGACGCCATTTTCGCCCAGCGCGCCCCGGCCTGATGGGAGTCCGCAAGCAAGGCGCACGCAGCGCCAGGGCAGGATCAGCGACGAACAAGGCTGAGCTGGAACAGGGGCTGGTCATTGCCGCCCACGGCCGTCACTATCTGGTGCAGGCCGCTGAACAGAAACTGAATTGCGTCACCCGTGGCAAGAAGAGCGATGTGGCGGTCGGCGACCACATCCGCCTGGCCCGCACCTCGGCCGACCAGGGCGTGGTGGAAAGCATCGACGAACGCCGCACCCTGCTCTATCGCTCGGACCAGTACAAGTCCAAGCTGCTGGCGGCCAATGTGGATCAACTCTTCATCGTGGTGGCGACCGAACCGAGCTTTTCGGATGACCTGGTCTCGCGCTCGCTGGTGGCGGCCGAGTCGGCCGGTGTCTCCGCGCACCTGATCCTGAACAAGACCGACATCACCGAAGCCCTGCCCAAGACGCGTGAACGCCTGCAGGTGTATGCGCGCCTGGGTTATCCGGTGCACGAGGTCTCGGCCAAGGCCCAGCCGGAAGAGACGCGCGCGGCCTTCATGCCGCTGTTGGCCGGCAAGAGCACTATCCTGATCGGCCAGTCGGGCATGGGCAAGTCCTCCATCATCAATCTGATCGTCCCGGACGCCGATATCGCCACCCGCGAAATCTCGGCCGCCCTCGATACCGGCAAGCACACTACGACCTTCACCCGGCTGTACCAGATGGAGCAGGAGGCCAGCATCATCGATTCGCCGGGCTTCCAGGAGTTCGGCCTGTATCAGCTCTCCGAAGGCATGCTGGAACGCGCCTTCCGCGACTTCACCCCCTATCTGGGCAAGTGCCGCTTCTACAACTGCCACCATCTCAACGAGCCGGGCTGTGCGGTGCTGGAGGCAGTGCAGGCCGGCGAGATTGCGGGGATGCGCCACCAGCTGTATGCGCAGCTGGTGCATGAATCTTCACAGACCTTGTACTGACTTGTCCCTCTTCAGAACTTGTAGGCAGCCGTAAGCACCACCGCGCGCGGTGCCCCCGGCACGATCTGGGTGGCCCCGGTGGCGCTGACGTAATAGCGCCGGTTGGCCAGGTTGGTGGCCGCCAGCGTGTATTCGGTGCGCTCCATCCGGTAGCCCAGCAGCGCATCCCAGCGCACGTAGCCGGGCAGCTCCAGCAGGTTCTCGCGATCGGCAAAGCGCGCGCCCTCCAGCACCACGCCTGCCTCGCCAAACCATCCCAAGGGCGGCGCGTAGGACACGAACAGGCTGCCATTGCGGGCCGAGACCCCGGAGGCGCGCTTGCCCGCATACTGCGCCTCAGCCCGCACCACCCTTGAATTCTGCTGGGTCCAGCCGCCGCGCACGAACCAGTGGCGCGCCACTTCCCCCGCCACGCTCAATTCGATGCCGCGATTGCGCTCCAGTCCGCTCTGGGTGAACACGCCCGGCTGCACCGGGTCGGCCACGGTGCGGTTGTAGAGTTCCAGTTCGAACCAGGCCAGCGTCGTGCTGATCCTGCGCCCGAACCAGTCGCTCTTGACCCCGGCTTCCAGCTGGCGGCTGAATTGGGGTCCCAGGTCATTGCCATTGCCCTTCGCCCCCGGTGACAAGCCGATCACGTCGCCGCCCACCGGCGCATAGCTCTTGCTCCACGATCCATAGAAGTGATGCGCCGGCAGGGCTTCCCATACCGCGCCCACGCGCGGGCTCACGGCGTTGCTGGAACGCTCGATGCGAATGTCGCGCAGGCGGCTGCGGGAATCGACCTCGAAGTGATCCCAGCGCACCCCGGCCAGGACTTTCCATTGCGCCCCGATGGCGATCTGGTCTTGCGCATACAAGCCCACGGAATCGACCCGGTGGTAGTTCATCTGCCAGGGCTGCGGCTGGGGCGTGGCGTTGCGCACCTCGGGATCGGTCAGCGAGACGGGCAGCGCAGTGGCCATCCACAAGCGCGGCTCGCGCTTCTGCCAGCCGTATTCGGCACCGGCCAGCAGCTCGTGCCGGAGGATGCCGCTGCCGAGCGTGCCGAGCAATTCCAGGTTGGCCTGCACATTGCGCTGCTGCAGGTTCTGTTGAAAGCGACTGCGCTGCACGTTGCCCAGGTTGCGGCCGGCGCTGACGTAGCCTTGGGTAACGAAGGTATTGTCGAAGTCGCTGTTGAGATCAAACACGCTCACCATCTGCCGCACGCTCCAGTCCGGCGCAATGGACCTTGTGAGGGTGGAACGCAGGCTGAGACTGGTATCGCGGATGAAGTCGCGCCCGGCCGCACCGAAGAAGGCGCGGTCCGACGCCACCGGCAAGGCAAGGGCTGCAACCGTATCCTTGCCCGTCAACGCCGTGACCCGGCCCGGTACGCCGCGATCCGGAACCCGTTCGAATTCATCGTAGTCCGCCTGCAGCAGCCAGCTGTCGCGGCCGGACTCCCACTTCAGCGCCGGAGCGAAGTACTGGCGCGTTCCGCGCACACCGTGACGGAAGTGGGCTTCGTGTTCACGCCCGGCGTTGATGCGTAGCCCCCATTGCTCGCCCAGCGGACGATTCCAGTCCACCGCCCCGCCCTGCTGGCCACGGCTGCCCCAGATGGCGGTGGCCTGACCGAAGGCTTCACGTTCCGGCTGCTTGCTGATGCGATTGATCACGCCGCCGCCGCTGCCGCGTCCGTAGAGCACGGCGGCCGGGCCCTTGAGGATCTCGATGCGATCAATGTTGCCCAGGCTGCGCACGTATTGCGCGTCATCGCGCATGCCGTCGAGCAGGGTATCGCCGGCATTGGAAAAGCCGCGCAGCCGGAAGGCATCGAAGCGCGTATCGGAGACATTGGAAACACCCGGCACCCCGGCCAATGCCGCCGCCAGCCCGCGCCCGCCATAAGCCCTGACCTGCGCGGCATCGACCGCCTGCACCGTCAGCGGCACCTCGCGCACATCAGTGGCGGTGCGGGTGGCGCTGCCCAAGGGGCCGGGACGGGGATCATGCAGATTGCGCTGGCTGCGGACCTCGACGGCAGGCAAGCGCGCAGCATCGCTCTCCTCGCGCTCGGCCGTGGCCTCGGCGGCAGCAGCGGAAACAGGAAACGCGAACAAGGCCGCCACCAACGCCGCCGGCAAGGCGCGCAGCTTGGGCGGCGCGGAACGTGATGAAGAAAAAGACCGGCGCAAACCCTGTAACGGGTGCGGGCAAGAAGAATCGTGGGACATGGCAGCTGTTCCTTTCAGGCAAGGGAAAGCTGCGGATTCTAGCCATCTGAATAGCAATAATTCTCATTTGCGACGTGAGATCAGGCTCTTTGTCGCACTTAGTGCGCATTCCTCGAAAAAGCTGGATATGGATTTCGAAAAATTTCTTCACGTGCATCGAAGGAATTCGAAGCGCATCCCCGATGCCGTGCGCGGGACTTCATCTTTGACCCGAATTCGCGAAACCCCGGGGGGTTTCTTTGCAGCAAGTACTGCGGGTATCTTTTTAAGCCGAATCCCTTATAATCTAAGGAGTTAACGACTATCGGCGGCAGGCGCCACACTGGCCGCCGTTTTTATTTATGGCAATCAAACACTACCTTCAGTTTTCCGACTTTACGCTTGATGAATACGAGTACGTGATCGAACGTTCCCGTGTGATCAAACGTAAGTTCAAGAATTACGAGCCCCATCACACGCTGGCCGATCGTACCCTGGTGATGGTGTTCGAAAAGAACTCGACCCGCACCCGCCTCTCCTTCGAAGCCGGCATGCACCAGATGGGCGGTGCGGCGATCTACCTCAACACCCGCGACAGCCAGCTTGGCCGTGGCGAACCGGTGGAAGATGCGGCGCAGGTGATGTCACGCATGTGCGACGTCATCATGATCCGCACCTACGGCCAGGAAATCATTGAGCGCTTTGCCAAGCATTCGCGCGTGCCGGTCATCAACGGCCTGACCAACGAGCAGCATCCCTGCCAGGTGCTGGCCGATGTCTTCACCTACATCGAGCATCGCGGCAGCATCCAGGGCAAGATCGTGGCCTGGGTCGGCGACGCCAACAACATGCTCTATTCGTGGCTGCAGGCGGCCGAGGTGTTTGGCTTCCACGTCAACGTCTCCACCCCCAAGGGCTACGACATCGATCCGGCCCAGGTCTCGCCGGGCAACCAGAATTACACCTTCTTCGCCGATCCGGCCGATGCCTGCCAGGATGCCGACCTGGTCACCACCGACGTGTGGACCAGCATGGGCTTCGAAGCCGAGAACAATGCCCGCCTGAAGGCCTTCGATGGCTGGATCGTGGACCAGGCCAAGATGTCGCGCGCCAAGAAGGATGCGCTCTTCATGCACTGCCTGCCCGCGCACCGTGGCGAGGAAGTGGCCGCCGAAGTGATCGACGGCCCGCAATCGGTGGTCTGGGACGAGGCGGAAAACCGCCTGCACGTGCAGAAGGCCCTGCTCGAATACCTGGTGCACGGCCGCTTCGATTAAGCCGCCTGCTACCCATTCCCCCAGCACAAGAATCACGCTCAACACTTCACTTCATCGCAACGTCAAGATCATGTCCAACATCCTGCAATCCGTCCCGGTCAATCAAAAAGTCGGCATCGCCTTCTCCGGCGGCCTCGATACCAGCGCCGCGCTGACCTGGATGCGCCAGAAAGGCGCTGTCCCCTACGCCTACACCGCCAACCTGGGCCAGCCGGATGAGCCGGACTATGACGCCATCCCCAAGAAGGCCATGCAATACGGTGCCGAACTGGCGCGCCTGATCGACTGCCGCGAACAGCTGGCCAACGAAGGCATCGCTGCCCTGCAAAGCGGCGCGTTCCACATCTCCACCGCCGGCATCACCTATTTCAACACCACCCCGCTGGGCCGTGCCGTGACCGGCACCATGCTGGTGTCGGCCATGCGTGAAGACAACGTCGACATCTGGGGCGACGGCAGCACCTACAAGGGCAACGACATCGAGCGCTTTTATCGCTACGGCCTGCTGGTGAACCCCAACCTGAAGATCTACAAGCCCTGGCTGGACAGCACCTTCATCGACGAACTGGGCGGCCGCAAGGAAATGTCCGAGTTCATGATCAAGTCCGGCTTCGACTACAAGATGTCGGTGGAAAAGGCCTACTCGACCGACTCCAACATGCTGGGCGCGACCCACGAAGCCAAGGACCTGGAATTCCTCAACAGCGGCATCAAGATCGTGCAGCCCATCATGGGCGTGGCGTTCTGGCGCGATGACGTGGAAGTGAAGGCCGAGACCGTTACCGTGCGCTTCGAAGAAGGCCGTCCGGTGGCGCTCAACGGCAAGACCTTCGCCAGCATGACCGAGCTGATCCTGGAAGCCAACCGCATCGGTGGCCGCCATGGCCTGGGCATGAGCGACCAGATCGAGAACCGCATCATCGAAGCCAAGAGCCGCGGCATCTACGAAGCCCCGGGCCTGGCCCTGCTGTTCATCGCCTACGAGCGCCTGGTCACTGGCATCCACAACGAAGACACCATCGAACAGTACCGCGACAACGGCCGCAAGCTGGGCCGCCTGCTGTATCAGGGCCGCTGGTTCGATTCGCAGGCCATCATGCTGCGCGAAACCGCCCAGCGCTGGGTGGCACGCGCCATCACCGGCGAAGTGACGGTGGAACTGCGTCGCGGCAATGACTACTCGATCCTCAACACCGAGTCGCCCAACCTGACCTACCACCCGGAACGCCTGACCATGGAAAAGGGCGAAGGCAGCTTCTCCGCCATCGACCGTATCGGCCAGCTGACCATGCGCAACCTGGACATCGCCGACACCCGCCAGAAGCTGTCGATCTACCAGAACACCGGCCTGCTGGATTCCAGCACTGCCGTGTCGCTGCCGCTGCTGGGCAAGGACGAAAAGTAATTCCTGCTGGATTCACCTTTACCGTTTAATGGAAGCGATTCGATGAGCACTCAATTCGACAACGTCACCGTCCTGAAAAAGGGCAATGTCTACTTCGACGGCAAGTGTGTCTCGCACACCGTGCTGCTGGCCGATGGCAGCAAGAAGACCCTGGGCGTGATCCTGCCCTCGACGCTGAACTTCAGCACCGGTGCACCGGAAATCATGGAAATCAACGGCGGCAGCTGCCGCGTGCGTCTGAAGGGCGAAGAAGCCTGGAACACCTACGCTGCAGGCACCACCTTCAGCGTGCCGGGCAACTCCAGCTTCGACATCGAAGTGACCGAGACCCTGGATTACGTCTGCCACTTCGGCTGATCTTCTCGGCGTCTGAATAAAAAGCCGTCCGGTAGCGATACCGGACGGCTTTTTTACGTCTTAACACAGGAGTGCGCTCAGATGAAGACCGGTTCCGGCTCCAGCTGGACGCCGAACTTTTCCTTCACATCATCCTGGATCGCCTTGGCCAGCCTGGCGACTTCCGCCCCGGTGGCACCGCCCCAGTTGACCAGCACCAGGGCCTGCTGTTCATACACGCCAGCACGCCCCATGCTCTTGCCCTTCCAGCCGCAGCGGTCGATCAGCCAGCCGGCGGCCAGCTTGTAGTGATCGTCATCGACGCGATAGCTGACCAGGTTGCTGTATTGCGCCAGCAGGGTATCGCGCAGGCGAGCCGGCACGATGGGGTTCTTGAAGAAGCTGCCGGCGTTGCCGATCCGGGCGGGGTCTGGCAGCTTGCGGGTGCGGATGGCGATGACGGCCTCGGCGATGTCACGCGGACCGGGTTCGGTGATGCCGCGCTCCAGCAGGGCCTGGGCGACGTCGGCGTAATTGGCGTTGGCTTCCCAGCGCTTCGGGAGAGCGAATGTCACCTCCAGGACCACGGCGCGGTCGCGCAGCGCATGCTTGAAGACGCTGTCGCGATAGCCGAAGCGGCAGGCCTCGCGATCCAGCGTCAGCAGTTCGCCGCTGATCAGGTCGAAAGCTTGCAGGCTGTGGAAGCGATCCTTGATCTCGATGCCGTAGGCACCGATGTTCTGGATGGGCGCGGCACCGACGCTGCCGGGGATGAGTGAAAGATTCTCCAGCCCGCCCAGGTCCTGTTGCAGCGTCCACTGGACGAAAGCGTGCCAGTTCTCCCCGGCGGCGGCGCGCACGTAGATGAAGTTGTCGTCCTCGTCGGCGATGTCTATGCCCCGGTTCTGCATATGCAGCACCAATCCGCTGAAGTCTTGCGTCAGGAGCAGGTTGCTGCCGCCGCCCAGGACCAGCCGGGGCAAGGCCATGAGGCCGGCGTCCTGGCGCAGGGTGCGCAGTTGCTCGATGCCCTCTACAGGCAGGTAGGCATGGGCACTGGCCTCGATGCCGAAGGTATTGAGGGCGCGCAGGGAAACGTCGTGGCGGACGGGAAATGAAGAAGTGCTCATAGGGGTGGGATTATATCGCCCGCGCGGGAGCAAATCCGCTGTCAGTGGCCGGGCGATGGCGGCGGGCGCCTCACTCCGTTAAAATCACGGCTCAGACGCCGGCCTTCGCCGGCTGCAAGAACATAAGGAACAAGCCATGCCCTCATTCGATACCGTCTGCGAAGCCAACCTGGTGGAAGTCAAGAACGCCGTGGACCAAGCCAACAAGGAAATTTCCACCCGTTTCGACTTCAAGGGCACTGATGCCCGCGTCGAACAGAAGGAACGTGAACTGACCGCCTTTGCCGACTCGGACTTCCAGCTCAGCCAGGTGCGCGACGTGCTGACCAACAAGATGACCAAACGCAACGTCGATGTGCGGTTCCTGGACGAAGGCAAGATCGAGAAGATCGGCGGCGACAAGGTCAAGCAGGTCATCAAGGTGAAGAACGGCATCGAAAGCGACGATGCCAAGAAGATCGTGCGCGTCATCAAGGACAGCAAGATGAAGGTCCAAGCCAGCATCCAGGGCGACGCCGTGCGCATCACCGGCGCCAAGCGCGACGATTTGCAGGCGGCCATGGCGCTGCTGCGCAAGGAGATCAAGGAGATTCCGCTGGAGTTCAACAACTTCCGTGACTGATCTGGGCCATTGCCTTTGCAGTACCGACAACGCCGGCTTTTGCCGGCGTTTGTTTTTGGCGCCAGCTCGATGGTATTCGAGTAAACGCAGCTGATTGCTTGAGGGCAAGCGGGTTTCCGCACTGCCAAATCTACACTCCTTCCACCCAAAAATATCGGCATCTCTTGAAGTGAGCGCTGATGGCTGTTTGGGCCAGTTGCCAACTGACGGAAGGAGCAAAGATGGAACACAAGGAATTTGACGGACAACGCCTGGCAAACGATTTTCTTGCCGGCATCGATAAACGACCCATCAAAGGCAGCCATGCGCTGGCGACGCTGGGTTCGGCCACGCGGCTTGGCGGGGAAGTCGCTACGGCAAGCAGTAGCATGCACATCAAGGGACACCGCATCGCCTGCGTCGGTGACATCGTGCGATATCAGGACGGGACGGAGAGCAGGATCATCTCAGGTGCCGGCGCAGCTTTAACCTGCAAAGGCCATCCGATGGCCATGGTCGGCAGCACGACCGACAATGGGGACACGGTCACAGGCAGTCTGCAAAGCGTGGCACAAATTCGGGAATACGCCGACGATGCCGGCATACCGGGGCTGCTGCAAGCTGGCTACCTGGCGCCGACAGGGGATGGCGCATGAAGATCATCGGTTGGATTCGCTATGGCGATAAAGCCGCCTGCGGCGGGACGGTGATTGAGGGTGACCAGACTTGTCGCAGCCATGGGCGGGCTTATGCCTTTCAGGGGGCTCGGGTGGCTTGCCGAAAGGACTGCATCATTGCTGATGGTTTTCCGCGCTCTACGCTCACCAATGGACGGGCTCAGGTTATTCATGGGATGAAGACCAGTGCTGGGTGTCCGTTGCTTTCTACGCTCAATGAGGTTGATGGCGTGGGCAATGCGAGCGGTGAAGCAGTCACGACCAATTTTTATCAAACAACTCAAGGCGACTGGCTACCAAAGTTTGGACCTGAGCATCTCACAGAAGAAAGCCCGGATGAACAAGTGCGCGCCATCGATGGCAAGACCGGCGAGCCGATACCTGATCTGGCGTATTACCTCAAAGCACCGGACGGAACTACTTACAGCGGCTACACCGATACCAACGGCTTATGCGAACGAGTCGCGACCTATCATCCTGAGGAACTGAGCGTCTGGTTCGGCGAGGATGCAGAAACAAAAATGCGGGAGGGATGATGGGAGCAAAGGTCAAGACTAACCATGAAAAGGGCTCAACGGTGCCGGTGATGCACGACCGCAAAGTACGTTTGTTACTATGGGGAGGCGCAGCAACTCCATCAGACAATTACACCTTCGAGCACGCAAAAAACAACGTGCTGCGCGACTATAAAGCTCGGGACAAAAGCAAATTTATCTTAGTGGTAAAGCGGATATATGTCGCAAAAGACATTGTCAGCATCATCAATTCGCAAACGACTGGAAGCATTCAGTCTCTCGACATATGGACGCACGGGGGCCCTCAAGCACTATACCTAACTACCGCAGATCCCCCACCGCCGAAGGACTCCTCGTGGATTAGGAAAAAAGCTTATGAAGCAAATAGATGGGTACTACACAACTCCAGTCTATACCGCACAAGAACCCGAATGATATTCAACGCAGCGGGATGGGTGGAAGGTTCCGCACTGGTGGACGACATAGAGTTTTCGAAGTTTTCCGAAAATGCGAGAGTCGAACTACATGGATGTGCAACAGCGGCAAATCCATCCGATGCCGACAACATCGCCGCCGATATTTCAGAAAAACTAGCCTTAGCAGGAAAAGAAATGTCATTCGTAATCGGCCATATTGAGAATGCTGTTCCGGTTATCAAAGGTGAAGGAAAAACACGCGCGCCAGAGCAAGACTATAGGTTCGGTGAAAGGGCGATATTCAAGCACGGAAAACTGGTCTCTATTACGGAAAAACAAGGCGACCTTAGCGACAAAGAGCTTGAAAAATGATGCGAAAAAAATATCTGGCACGTACTTTCATCAGCGCGTCGCTACTTCTATTGGGTGCCATAGGTATCGGCGTTTATCCATTCACGCTGTCAAATCCAGACGTAACGATACAAGTCTTCGATAGACGTTATGCCTGCGGTGAATGCTATGTAGCATTCGGAATATCAAAGATCGAGGGGCGCGATGAAAGCAACCGACAAAACTCACCTTACCGCTTCGAGGACTGGGATGTTCTCGTTCTGTTCAGGGGGAATGACTCCTACCTATCCAGATATCAAGATGAGTTGTTTGAAAAGAACCCGGCATGTACATGGCCGACGTTTCGTCTCACGGGCCAGTTCAAACGTCGTTTGATTTATGCCCTGATCTTCAATGGCGACCACTACGATGGCATCTACTTCGATGCGAACTCAGGCGTGGCGATCAATACGGAGCCGAGCTGCAAGACCGTAGCGCGAGAGACCGCGTTGCCCTAGGGCCAGAACTTCATTTTTAGAAATCAGATGAAAAGACGGTGCCTTTCGTCTTCTTAGTTCTTTCCTGGGCTGCGCTGTGGGCAGGTAGCCATCTGCCCGACCAATATAAATTCAGCCGGGCCTAAAACAACAAAGCCCTAGCTCCCACCAAGGCTTTGTTCCCTACTTCGCGCCAGCAATCACCGGCGCATCAATCTCTCTTCAACAACACCCCTCAAGCCGCGTCCCGCTCATCCCCCACCAAACGGCGCTGCTTGACCGAATCCGCCAGGCCCTGCAGCACTTGCAGGCTTTCTTCCCAGTTGATGCAGCCATCGGTGATGGACTGGCCATAGGTCAGTTCCTTGCCCGGCACCAGATCCTGGCGGCCGGCCACCAAGTGAGATTCCACCATCACGCCGACGATGCGGGTGTCGCCCGCGGCCACCTGGCGACCGATGTCGGCGCAGACCGGAATCTGGTTTTCCGGTTTCTTGGAGCTGTTGGCGTGCGAAGCGTCGATCATCAGGCGCGCTGCCAGGCCGCTCTTGGCGATGTCCTGGCAGGCCGCTTCCACGCTGGGCGCATCATAGTTGGGCTGCTTGCCGCCGCGCAGGATGATGTGGCAATCCTCGTTGCCGGCAGTGGAGACGATGGCCGAGTGGCCGCCCTTGGTCACCGACAGGAAGTGGTGCGGCTGCGATGCGGCCTTGATGGCATCCACGGCGATCTTGACGTTGCCGTCGGTACCGTTCTTGAAGCCCACCGGGCAGGAAAGGCCGGAAGCCAGCTCGCGGTGCACCTGCGACTCGGTGGTACGGGCACCGATGGCACCCCAGCTGATCAGGTCAGCAATGTATTGCGGGCTGATCACGTCCAGGAATTCGGTACCTGCCGGCAGGCCCAGGTCGTTGATGTTCAACAGCAGTTCACGGGCCGCACGCAGGCCGTCGTTGATGCGGAAGCTGTTGTCCATGTACGGGTCATTGATCAAACCCTTCCAGCCCACCGTGGTGCGCGGCTTCTCGAAGTAGACGCGCATGACGATTTCCAGCTCGTTCTTGTGACGCTCGCGCTCCACCACCAGGCGGCGCGCATATTCCATGGCGGCCTTGGTGTCGTGGATGGAGCAGGGGCCGATGACGACCATCAGGCGGTCGTCCTGGCCGTGCAGGATGCGATGCAGCGCAGTGCGGGCTTCAGCGGTAGTGCGCTCGACCTTTTCGGTGCAGGCGAATTCGCGGATGAGATGCGAGGGGGGGACCAGTTCTTTCATTTCTCGGATGCGAAGATCGTCAGTGCGCGGCATTTTTTTCTCCTGGTGTACTGCAATGATTCAGCTGGAATGTTGACCAAAAAAAAACCGCCATCACTGGCGGTTTTTTAGGAAATCGGTTTTGTCTTTTTACGAACGCTTACCGCTTTTCACCGCCGTGGGGCTGGAATAGCTAAAGTAAAAATAAAAGTAAGCGCGGGCGAAAGACATGTCTGGCGTCATGGGTTAAGTGAAGCAGGCGTTCATAGTGCTACAAATCAGGGGCTTTGGCAAGCAACAAGACGAAATCGACATGCTGCGCTGCAAATGCATATTTCATTCAATAAATATATATTTATTGAATATTTATTGCTTAAATAGCCAATAAGTGTCACCAAAACACAATAAAAAATCTGGCCTCGCGCAAGCCTTGCCCGCCCCCCATCGTCTTGCCAACTGTGGCTTTCCTGCAAAAAAAGTGAATATTTGATCTGGCCACGTCGTTTTCCCCTGCCACCGGAAGTCATATTCCTGGCGCATAAATGAAAAAACCGCCGGTGAATGACACCGGCGGTTTTCACAAGAAACGATGCAGCGATGAACGATCAGGCAGTTCCGCCCACGGTCACGCCATCCAGACGCAAGGTCGGCTGCCCCACCCCGACCGGCACGCTCTGGCCTTCCTTGCCGCACACGCCGACACCCGAATCCAGGCGCATGTCATTGCCGATCATGGAGACGCGGTTGAGCACATCCGGGCCATTGCCGATCAAGGTCGCGCCCTTGACCGGATAGGTGATCTTGCCATCCTCGATCATGTAGGCCTCGCTGGCCGAGAAGACGAACTTGCCGTTGGTGATATCTACCTGGCCACCGCCGAAGTTGACGGCATACAGGCCATTCTTGACCGAGGCCAGGATCTCGCCCGGATCCTTGTCACCGCCCAGCATGTAGGTATTGGTCATGCGCGGCATGGGCAAGTGGGCGAAGGATTCGCGGCGGGCATTGCCGGTGACGTCCATCTTCATCAGGCGGGCATTCATGGTGTCCTGGATGTAGCCCTTCAGGATGCCGTCTTCGATCAGCGTGGTGCACTGGGTCGGGTTGCCTTCATCGTCGATGTTGAGCGAACCGCGGCGGTCGGCGATGGTGCCGTCATCGACCACGGTCACGCCCTTGGCAGCGACGCGCTCGCCGATGCGGCCGGAGAAGGTGGAGGATCCCTTGCGGTTGAAGTCCCCTTCCAGGCCATGACCGATGGCTTCGTGCAGCAGGATGCCGGGCCAGCCGGGGCCAAGCACCACGGTCATGGGGCCGGCCGGGGCCGGGCGCGCATCCAGGTTCACCAGCGCAGTGGCCACCGCTTCGGAAGCATACTTTTCCAGCAGGGTGTCGGAGAAATAGCCGTAGTCATATCGTCCGCCGCCACCGCTGCTGCCCATCTCGCGACGGCCATTCTGTTCGGCGATCACCGTCACCGACACCCGCACCAGCGGACGGATATCGGCGGCCAGCACGCCATCGGCGCGCGCCACCAGCACCACGTCGTATTCGCCGGAGAGGCTGGCCATGACCTGCTTGACGCGCGGATTCTTGGCGCGGGCGATGCGTTCGATGCGTTCCAGCAGCTGCACCTTGGCCGTGGCGTCCAGCGAGGTCAGCGGATCATGCGGCAGGTACAGCGCGCGGCCGCCGGCCGGCGTCATGGCACCGGCCACCTTGATCTTGCCGCTGCCCTGGCGGGCGATGGTGCGGGTGGCGGCGGCGGCATCCAGCAGCGCCGATTCGGAAATCTCGTCCGAATAGGAGAACGCGGTCTTGTCGCCCGACACGGCGCGCACGCCCACCCCCTGGTCGATGGAAAAGCTGCCGGTCTTGACGATGCCCTCTTCCAGGCTCCAGCCCTCGCTCTTGGTGAACTGGAAGTAAAGGTCGGCGTAGTCCACCTTGTGCGTGAACATGCTGCCCAAGGCCTTGAGCAGCTTGGATTCGTCCAGGCCGAAGGGAGTCAGCAGCACGTCGCGCGCCACTTGCAGGGCGCCCATGTTGGGTTCAAATAATTTCATAGCGTCTTGTCGGAAGGCAAAAAGGTCAAAGCTTGCGATGACGTAGCGCCGGCAAGCTTTCTCGAACGTATTGTAGACGATGGGGATCAATGTCGCCGATCACAAGCCCTTCCCCCTCAGGGAGAACCGAGACGATCTCGCCCCAAGGATCGACCAGCATGCTGTGGCCCCAGGTGCGGCGGCCATTGACGTGCTCCCCGCCCTGGGCCGAGGCAAGCACGTAACACTGGTTCTCGACGGCGCGGGCGCGCAGCAGCAGCTCCCAGTGCGCGCGGCCGGTGGTATAGGTGAAGGCGGCAGGCATCACGATCAGGGCGCACTCGCCCATGGCGCGATACAGCTCCGGGAAGCGCAGGTCATAGCACACCGACAAGCCGACCCGCCCGAAGGGTGCCTCGAAGCTGCGCACTTCGCTGCCGTATTCGATGGTGCGGGCTTCGTCGTAGTTTTCTTCGCCCCGCACGAAATTGAACAAGTGGATCTTGTCGTAACGCGCCACCCGCTGGCCATCCGGTCCATAGACCAGTGAAGTATTGAGCACCTTGCCGGACACCGCCGACTGCAGCGGCAGTGTGCCGCCCACCAGCCACAGCCGGTGCTCGCGCGCCAGGGCGCTCATGCATTCCTGCATGGGACCGCTGCCATCGGCTTCGGCATGGGCCAGCTTGTCGCGCTCGTGCAGGCCCATGATGGGCCAGTATTCCGGCAGCAGCGCCAGTTGCGCGCCCTGCTGCGCTGCCTGCGCCACCAGGCGGCTGGCCGCATCGAAGTTCTGCAATGGCTCGGGGGTGGAGACCATCTGGATCGCCGCCACCTTGAAGGAATCGCTCATGTCTGCCTCTTGCCAGCGTGGCGAGTGAAGAAAGAATGCCGCCAGTATCGCCCATCCGCGCCAGCCGCGCAGGCCAGGCCGGGGACGGAACCAGGATCAGGCACCGGAATTGATGGCCGGTCCCGGCGCGGGTGCGCCGCGCCGCTGCGCCGGAGCCGGCAAAGGGGGCGGCATCAGGTCATTGTCAGGCTTGCCATCCTCCTTGCCGCCCTTGCCCTTCTGCAGCACCTCGCGGGCACGTTCTGCATCCACCGGCGAGACCTGCCCCTGCTTGACCACGATGGGGTCGCTCCAGGGACCTGTCACCTTGTATTCGAAGCTGAGCGACTTCATCACCGGATTGCGCAGGAACAGCTGCGCCAGCAAGGTGCTCACCCCCACCACCGGATTGACCGCCATCGCCACCACCGAGGCAGTACCCAGGTTGATCTCGGGGATCACCACCACATGCAGGTCCTGGGTCTCGCGGGCGATGTCGGCCGAGCCGCTCATCAGCACCGAGGCCGTCACGCCCGCCATCTTGAGATTGTCCGTGCTGGCGATGCCCTTGGCGATGCTGGCGGTTCCTGCCACGGTGTCGAAGGCAAAACCTTCCGAGAACACGTCGCGGAAGTCCAGCGTCAGCCGGCGCGGCAAGGCCTGCAGGTTGAGCACGCCCAGCAGCTTGGCAGCCCCCGGATCCACCTTCAGGAACTGTCCCGAATGCACGTCCATGTGCACCTGCCCGGCCAGCGTTGCCATGTCCATCGCATAGGGAGGTGCCTTCCAGCTGAGATCGCCGTCGAGCTTGCCGCGCCCGCCGCGGATGGTGCCGGGATAACCGAAGCGTTCCAGCAGCTTGCCTGCATCCTCGATATCCAGCGCATAGGTGAAGTTGGAGGTGTGATTGCTGCCGAAGGTGAGCCAGTTGCCGGCTGCCCGGAACTGCGCGTCGGGATTGGCCAGCAGCAGGCGGCTGATGCGCCATTCGCGGCCGACCGAGGTCAGGATGTTGCTGGCATCGAGTTCCAGCCGGCCCAGCTTCTTGCCGCCCAGTTCGAACTGCTCGGCGCGGATGTCCAGCGCGGGCATCTGCAGGTTGTCGTCGGTCTTGTCGGCACTGGCGGGCTGGGCCGCGTCGGCCGTCGGGCTGGACTTGGGAATGACCAGCGAGGACAGCCGTGCCGTGACCTTGCCGGCCCCGCTTGCGCTGCCGGGTTCGTCCCAGGTCAAGGTACCGGCGGCTTGCTGGGACTCCAGGTTGATCTGCCAGGCATTGCGGCGATGCGCCGCTTCCAGGATCAGCTTGTTGAGCTTCTTGCCCATCAGGTTCAGTTCGCCGACGCGGGCCGAGACGCTGTCCGGCTCCAGGTATTGCGTGACATCGCTGTTGCCCAGGCGATTGCCTGCGGCTGCACCGTTGCCGGCGACCGCCGCGTCCTTGCCCGCCAGGTCCTTCTTCAGAGCCAGCCAGGCGTCGGCATCCAGGCTGTCGGTGGCCAGGGCCAGCTTCAGACCAGAGGCCGGAGTCGGTGCCGGCTGGTTCCAGCCGATGCCGCCGCTGGTGACGCGCCACTCATTGCCCTTGGCGGCGACGCGCTCGCGCACGTAGCGCGACGCCACGTTCGAGCCCAGCGACACACGCATTTCCTCGCGTTCGATCAGCGGATCGGACGAGGCCAGCGGCAGCAGGTCGAAGCGCATCGGCAGGGAGTCCTGCACGCCCTTGCGCAGGGGCACCGGCAGGTCCACGCCGAGACCGGCCAGGCTGGACTCGACCGTGACTTCCGGCTGATGCTGCCGCACCAGCACCGTGGCGCTGTAGCGGGTACCGCCCGAGAAGCGCGCCAGCAGGCGCTGCAGCGAAGGCTCGGGGTATTGCTTGCGCAGGTTCTCGATGTTGATGGCACCATCCAGACGTACCTGGCTGCTGCCATCCTTCTGGGTGCCGCCGCTGATGGCCAGGTTATCGCCCAGGAACTGGCCGCGCACGCCATTGAGCGTGAAGCCGCGCTCGTTGAACTCGACCTTGCCGCTGGTGCGATAGATGGGCGGCAGTTCCGGCAGCAGGTCGACGTCATTGTTGGCGAAGTTGAAGGCCCCCTGTGCGCGGGTATCGATGGCATGGTGCAGCGGCATCTGGAACTTCAGGTCCAGACGCGCCTCGCCAGTGGCGGTGCTGTGTTCCATGACGTTGCCGGTCCAGCGCGCTACCGGGCTCTGGTTGACGTATTGCAGGAAGACCGGCATGGGGCCATTGGCAACGCCATCGATTTCCAGCACGGCATCATGCGAATCGACATCCGCCACCCGCGCCGTCACCGGTCCCAGCCGCGCGCCCAGGGTACGGGCGCTGTCAGCCTTGATCTCCAGCCGCGTGCGATCGACGCTGATGCGCCCCCGGCCCTCCTCCAGCAGCGGCCACTCCGGTTCCTTGCCATCCCGGCCAACGTGGCCGGGGGTGTAGTTCAGCTTCAGCCCCTCGAACTCGCCTGCCAGCTGGAATACGCCCTTGGGCTGCTCGCCCGGCTTGGTGGTGTGGAAAGGGAAATCGGCCAGCGCGCCCTTGAGCTTGAACTGCACCTCCTTCAGATTGCCGGCCAACAAGCCCTCGGTGAGCCAGCGATGCAGCGGTTCGCTCATGTGTTGCGGCAGGTAGCGGCGAATCGCCTTCACATCGAAGCTGGTCAGCTCGCCATGCAGGTCGACGCTGCCGGCCGAGCGGCCCTGCAGCGGCAGCAGGTGCTGCCCGCTCAGGCTGCCGGCCACGCCGGGCTGGGCGAACTGCATCTGGTCAAGATCCACCTGCAGGGTCTGGTCCTTCAGGTATTGCCAGCGCGCCTGCAGCTTGAGGCTGTCAAAGGGCAGACTGGATTCGCGGAACAGATCGGTCGGCAGCTCGAATGCCAGTTGCTGCGCATCGACCTTGACCGAACCACCCTTCTCGCTGGCATCGATCTCGCCGGACAGGTTGCTGAAACCGGGGAATGCCGCCCACTGTGCGCGGGCTTGCTGGGCAGCGTTCTTGCGCGGCTCGACATGGGCCGGCAAGCCCTTCAGCCCCAGGCCCTTGAAGCGGCCATTGACGCGGTAGGAACTCAGCTCGGGATAAGTGCCCTGCCACTGCACGGTGAAATCATGCAGCTCTCCGCGCGGGGCCAGGTCGTCCAGCAGCTTGCGCTGGGACGGCGCCAGCGGCAGGCGGGTGGCCAGCTGCGACAGCGTCTGCAGGTTCAGATAGGTGGCCTTGACGCTGGTGCGCTCGGCCTTCAGGGGCGTGGCCGGTTCATAGCTCTCGGCAATCGAGGTCGGCGGCAGCACGAAGCCGTCCGGGGTCTCGATGGAAAAATCGGTCAGGGTCACCTGATGGCCGTTGGCACCGAAGGTCGGTACGCCGTCCTCAGCATTGGGGCCCAGGGTTTCGCTGGCGGAGATGCGTCCATTGACGCGTTTCAAGGACAGCGGCTCCAGCTGGCGCGACAGGCGGGCATTGAAATCGGTGAGACCGAGGTCGGCGGTGAAGTTGGCGACCTTGGCGTGATCCAGCGTCAGCCAGGCGCGCACCGAGCCGCGGCCGCTGTTGATGGCGATCGGATAATCGAACCAGGCGCGCCAGACCGACAGCTCGGTATTGCGCAGATCGGCATAGAGCAAGCCCTTCCAGCGCGCGATGTCGGAACTGCGCGCAAAGGCCGGATGGCTGAAATCGGCCCGTACATCCAGAGGAGCCGCCATATCCTGCGGCGGAATGGCGCGCAGCGAGAGCCGATGGCGTAGCCAGCGGTTGTGCAGCACCAGGTTGACATCTTCCAGCACCAGCTCGGGTGCCTGGCGCAGTTCGTCATCCCAGCGCAGCTTGCTGTGACGGATCACGATTTCGCGCTGCGACAGCAGCCAGTCCAGGTTGCTGCCATCGCCCCCGGCCGGTACCGGGATACCCGCCACATACAGCTTGCCGGCTGCATCGCGGCGGATGGCCAGGTCGGCCCCTTCGATACTGAGGTTTTCCAGACGCAGCGACGCCACCAGGACGCTGCTCCACGACAGCGTGGTCGATACGCGCGGCAGGCTCAGCGCGGCTTCGCCCTGCTGGTCGTGGACGGTGAGATTGGTCAGCGAGAGCTGGGGCCGCAATCCGCTCCAGGAAGCATCAATGGTCTCGATGCTGACCGCACGGCCGAGCTGGTGCGAGATCAGGGCTTCAATGCGGGGCTTGTAGTGGCCCACCTCGGGCAGCACCGCATAGCGCAGCACCAGAAACAGCGCGCAAAAGACGAAGTAGGCGGCCAGCAGCAGCTTGAGGGTGAAACCCAGGACATGGTGGGTAGCCCGGTTCAGGCGCCGATAGCTGCCCCGCGCAAATCGCCAGCACAGCGCCCAACGGCCAGGCTTCGGTGCGGCGTTATGTTGTTCTTGGGACATCAGGTTGCAAGGCGGCTCGGCAGAAAAATGGAATCGGGCAGGCAGCATGATCGCATGGAAAACCAGCCCATGCCATCTTGGCAAAGGGGCTATGAGGGGCAAAAACGGCGATAAGTTTAAAAAGGGAGGCTAGAATCGCCGGATTCGCTCCTTTTTACGTCCATCGTCAGTCCGCAGTCAGCTGGCATGCCGGGGAACCTGCCCCGGCCTCCGCCTTGCCTGCATTGTCGGCATCGGCGGGACGGGCCTGAAGCCGGGGGAGCAGCGGTTTTCTTCCTTTTACACCTTGTCGCGGAGCTTTGCGGTCTCTTATGCCTGTTCATCATCCTTCCCTGGTCGACGCCTCCACTTCCCGCTACTACACCCGCTGGACCCAGGCTGATCCGGCCCGCCCGGCCCTGGTGGCCGAGGCCGCCCGCCAGCCCATGGACCGCGAGGCCATGCAGCAGCGCCTGGCGCGCGACCTGGAAGCCGGCCTGAGCCTGCCGGCCGCCATGCGGCGTCTGCGCAACCTGATCATCTGCAGCCTCATCACGCGTGACCTGGATGGCCGCGCCGACTTGGCCGAAGTGGTGGCCACCATGACCGGTTTTGCCGATTTCGCCGTGCAGACCCACCTGGCGGCCCTGATGCAGGAACAGACCGCCCTCCATGGCACCCCGTTGGGTGAAGAATCAGGACGCCCGCAGGAAATGATCGTGCTGGGCATGGGCAAGCTGGGCGGGGGTGAACTGAACGTTTCTTCCGATATCGACCTCATCTTCGTCTACCCGGAAGATGGCGATACGCAAGCCGGGGCCGGTCAGAAATCGCTCTCCAACCATGAATTCTTCGTCCGCCTGGGCAAGAAGCTGATCGGTGCGCTGGCCGAAATCACTGAAGATGGCTTCACCTTCCGCGTCGACATGGCGCTGCGTCCCAACGGCAACTCCGGGCCGCTGGTGGCCAGCTTCAACATGGTCGAGGAATACCTGGTACGCCAGGGCCGCGAATGGGAGCGCTACGCCTGGACCAAAGCCCGGGCGCTGACCGGCACCGAGGAAGACATCGCCACTCTGGAAGCAATCAGCCGGCCTTTCATTTTCCGCCGCTACCTGGACTTCGGTTCCATCGATGCGCTGCGCTCCATGCACGGCCAGATCCGCGCCGAGGTCAAGCGCCAGGAAGCCCTCCACCCCGACCGCAGCAACAACGTCAAGCTGGGCCGGGGCGGCATCCGCGAAATCGAATTTACCAGCCAGGTGTTCCAGCTGATCCGTGGCGGACGCGATGCCGAGCTGCGCGACCGCTCCACCCGCGCCACCCTGCGCACGCTGGCGGCCAAGGAACTGCTGGCTCCTGACGTGGTGGAGCAGTTGCTGGACGCCTACACCTTCCTGCGCGACCTGGAGCATCGTCTGCAATACCTGGAAGATGCGCAGACCCACACCCTCCCCGTCAATCCCGACGACCTGCTGCTGGTGGCCAACATGATGGGCTACGCCGACAGCGCCGCACTGCTGCAGGCGCTGGAACACCAGCGTGCCATCGTGGCCGCGCAGTTCGATGCCATCTTCGCCGACAAGCAATCCGAAGGCGAAAGCGATGGGCCCACGGTGGCGGTGAGCGAGAACGACAATCTCGAAGGCCTCACCGACGCCCTGCGCCTGGTCGGCTTCCCCGAGGAGGACATCGAGAACGGTGCGCGCCGCCTGCACCTGACCTGGCAGTCGCCGCGCATGCAAAGCCTGCCCGAGGCCAGCCGCAACCGGCTCAATACCGTCATCAACAATGGACTGCCGCTGCTGGCCGCGCTGCATTACGACCAGTTGCCGGCGCTGGGCCGCCTGCTCGACTTCCTCGAAGCGATCGCCCGCCGTGCCGCCTATCTGGCCCTGCTCACCGAATATCCCTACGCCCTGCAGCGCCTGGTGCGCATGATCGGTGCCAGCGGCTGGGCCGCCACCTACCTGACGCGCCACCCGCTGCTGCTGGACGAATTGCTGGACGACCGCAACCTCAAGGCCGCCTCCGACTGGAATGCCTTCGCCGACACCTGCCGTCGCCAGCTGGCCACGGCCGAGGGCGATACCGAACGCCAGCTCGACATCCTGCGCGAGCTGCATCACGCCGAACTGTTCCGCCTGCTGGCGCAGGATCTGGAAGGGGATCTGTCAGTGGAAAAGCTGGCCGATGAACTTTCGGCCCTGGCCGACGTATTGGTCCAGGTCACTCTCGAAGCGATCTGGCAGACCATCACCCAGCGCCATGTCGAGGTACCGCGCTTTGCCGTGATCGCCTACGGCAAGCTGGGCGGCAAGGAGCTGGGCTATGCCTCGGACCTGGACGTGGTCTTCCTCTACGACGACGAGGACCAGGAGGCCCCGGGCCTGTACGCCAAGCTGGCGCAGCGCTTCATCACCTGGATGACCAGCCACACCCCGGCCGGCACCCTGTTCGACATCGACATCGCCCTGCGTCCAGATGGCGCCAGCGGATTGCTGGTGTCGCCGGTCTCCTCCTTCGAAAAATACCAGCTCAATGCGGCGTGGATCTGGGAGCATCAGGCCCTGACGCGGGCGCGCTTCTGTGCGGGCGATGCCGCCATCGGCGAGCGTTTCGAGGCACTGCGTGAGCGTGTACTGCGCCAGCCGCGCGATGTGAACAAACTGGAAGAGGAAGTGCTGTCGATGCGCCGCCGCATGCGCGACGCTCATCCCAATCGCAGCATGATGTTCGATCTGAAGCACGATGAAGGCGGCATGATCGACATCGAGTTCATGGTGCAATACCTGGTGCTGCGCCATGCCTGCGACCACCCGCAGCTGACCGGCGACATCGGCAACATCGCCCTGCTCAAGCTGGCCGGCCAGCTCGGGCTGATTGATGCGCTGCTGGCGGCGGAAGCAGCCAATGCCTACCGCCTGTTCCGCAAGCTGCAGCACCAGATCCGCCTGCAGGGATCGGAACGCGCCCACATCGATGCGATCCGGGTGGAACATGAACGGGCTTGCGTGATCCGGCTGTGGCAGCAGGTCTTCGGCTGATCTGCTTTCCGGCGGGATGAAGAAAAAAACGAGAGTTGCCTCTCGTTTTTTCATTTCCCTTCATCTGCACCGGATCGTGCGTGAAACCCTTTAATTCATGGGTTTGACGGCCACCAGGTTGATCAGCGTTTCTTCCCGCTCCGCCTTGGGCTTGATGCCGAAGACGCGTTCCAGTATCCCCAGGTCTTCCCGGCTCCACCACAGGTAGGGATAGGAAATCGACTCCGGCGCGACCTCGAAGCCGGCGCTGCGCACCAGGGCCAGGTACTCGCCGGCGGTCTTCTGGACCTCCATCGGATGGCGGAACAGCAAGCGGATGATCCACGAATGAATGTAGCGCCTGGTCGACTCGGCAAAGAGCAGGATGCCGCCCGGTTTGAGGACGCGGTAGAACTCACGAATGGCTTCTTCCTGGTCGATCAGGTGATGGAAGGTCTGGTGGCAGAACAGCAGGTCCACGCTATTGTCTTCCAGCCGCATGCGCGAGCTGGAGCACTGGATGAACTCGGCGCGCAGGCCCTCGGCCTCGGTCTCGCTGCGTGCGGCAGCGATCATGTTCGGATCGATGTCCATGCCGATCAGGCGCTGCGGGGCAAAGCGCTGGTGCAGCTTCTTGAGCGAGCGCCCCCAGCCGCAGCCGACGTCGGCGACCACCGCATAGCTGCTGCGCCGCTCGGGAATGAGGCGCTCCAGATCTTGCAGGGCGCGTTCCAGCACGTGCAGGGTCCAGGTCGGTGTACGCAGGAACCAGAGGCCGAAGGCGGTCTCCGGGACGTGCTCCGGCATGGCCGGAGGCAAGGGCTGTGAATGTGAGTTCATGTCGTTGTGCTTGTTGTTCTGGCCGGATGCGCGGGCAGAGGCGGCTGGCATCCGGGTCGCCGGCGGTTCCCCCTGCCGGCTGATGGAAAAATGCCCCGCCGGCAAGCGCCTGCGGGGCATCAGATGTTACCGGCTGGCAAGCAGGACTGCAACTGTCCCGGGCCAGTGTTCATGCGAGATCAATACTTGGGCGGCGTTTTCTCTTCGCGGCTGGCACGGCGGTCGCTGCCACTGTCACGCGAGGACGAGGAGCTTTCGCGGTCACGCGAACGCGCGTTGTCGCGATTGGCGTCGCGCTCACGGGCGCGGCTGCGGTCACTGTCCTTGGCGTCCTTGTCCTTGCCGTCCTTGCCATCCTTGGACTTGGCATCATCCTTGGCGGCATCCGCCGCAGGCGCGGGCGGGGTCACGGTCTGGATGCCCTTGGCGGCCATGTATTCGTGCATGTCCTTCCAGCCGGTGAAGATACCGGCCTTCAGGGCGTCGGGGTTGCGCTGGTAGCAGTCCTCCAGGCTCTGGCCGGCCTGGCGGCAGCCGGCGCCCAGGGCGATGCCTTCGGCCTTGGCTTCTTCCGGGGTCTGCTTGGGCTTGGAAAAGCTGCTGATGTAGTCGCACGCGGACAGCGAGAAGCTGACGGCGGAAATCAGGGCCAGGTTGGCCAACAGGCGGCGGGCCTGGGATGAGCTTGCTGACATGCGTTCCCTCATTGGGTCGGTTGCTCTTGTTGTGGACAGGCAATGCGCAAACGGAAAAAAGGCCATTGCAAGCGGTGCCTGCAACAGCCTTTCACTCCTTTTGCAGGCTGATTCGACTATTTTCACCTTGGCAAGCAAGCTTGCATACGAGGAAAAGAAGCCGAAACAGCCCTGAAATTGACGCTCCCGGCCAGGGAACCCCGGCCGGTGCGTCAGAACACGCGTCTTACTTGGCGTTGGCCAGGGCGACGGTAGTGTCCAGCATGCGGTTGGAGAAGCCCCACTCGTTGTCGTACCAGGAAGACACCTTCACCAGGCGACCGGAGACCTTGGTCAGGGTAGCGTCGAAGTTGGACGATGCCGGGTTGTGGTTGAAGTCCACCGAGACCAGCGGGTCGGTGTTGTAGGTCAGGATGCCCTTCAAGGGACCGTTTTCGGAAGCGGCCTTCAGGATGGCATTGACTTCATCCACGGTGGTGTCGCGCGAAGCCACGAAGGACAGGTCGACGATGGACACGTTGATCGTCGGCACACGGATGGCGTAGCCGTCCAGCTTGCCGTTCAGTTCCGGCAGCACCAGGCCGACGGCGGCGGCAGCGCCGGTCTTGGTCGGGATCATGGACTGGGTGGCCGAACGGGCGCGGCGCAGGTCTTCGTGGTAGACGTCGGTCAGCACCTGGTCGTTGGTGTAGGCGTGGACGGTGGTCATCAGGCCGTTTTCCAGGCCGATCTTGTCATGCAGCGGCTGCACCAGCGGAGCCAGGCAGTTGGTGGTGCACGATGCGTTGGAGATGACGGTGTCGGAAGCCTTGAGCACGCCGTGGTTCACGCCGAAGACGACGGTCGCATCGACATCCTTGCCGCCCGGAGCGGAGATGATCACCTTTTTGGCACCGCCCTTGATGTGGGCGCTGGCCTTTTCCTTGGTGGTGAAGAAGCCGGTGCATTCCAGCACCACGTCCACACCCAGCTCGCCCCAGGGCAGCTCGGCCGGGTTGCGCTGGGCCAGCACCTTGATGCGGTCGCCGTTGACGACGATGGAATCGCCATCCACGGTCACGGTGCCCGGGAACTTGCCGTGGGCGGTGTCGTACTGGGTCAGGTGGGCATTGGTCTTCGGGTCGCCCAGGTCGTTGATGGCGACGATCTCGATGTCGTGCTTCTTGCCGCCTTCGTAGTGAGCGCGCAGGATATTGCGGCCGATGCGGCCATAACCGTTGATTGCTACGCGAATTGCCATGCTCTTCTCCTCAAGTAGTAAAAATCAATGCAAACCGGTAGTCGGGAAAGCGACCAGGCCGTCAGCTTGCCCCACTTCGGGGCCGCCGATCGGACATGGATCCTTCTTTTCCGGCCTTTTTGTTCAGTTGTTCTTGCCGTCCCTCTTTGCCCTGCTGATCCAGCCGTTCAATCTCGTGCCGCCCTCACCCGCTCAGGAGTGAAGCTTGCGCCAGACGAAACCGATCTCGTCGAGTTCACTGCCATCATCCCAGGTGAACGTTTGTTCATAAAGCCTTTCGGCCCCGAGCGACTCGAAAAATTCCCCGGCGCCTTCGTTCTTGCTCAGCACCCAGGCCATGAGACCTGTCGCACCGGCACCGATGAGGGTGGCCGCCACATTGGCCAGCAGCCGCTTGCCCAGCCCCTTGCGCTGCTCATCGGGCAGCACGCAGATGGCGGTCAGCTCGGCATCGCAGCCGAAACGCGATTCGGCCAGGGTCATGCCCGAAGCGAAGCCGATGATCTCGCCCCCGCTTTCGGCGACGAAGGTGCAGGCGGCGTCCGACGACGCTTCCAGCACCTGCTCCCACAGCTTGACGCTTTCCTCGGGCTTGAGGTGATCGAGGTAGCTGTCGGGCACCAGGCCGCGATAGGCGGCGCGCCAGGCGTCGATGCGCACGCCGGCGATCGACGCCGCATCGCCCTTCCTGGCGCGGCGGAACAGGACTTCTTCAGTCATGGACACCAGACTGCTCAAGCCAGCACTGCCTTGGCCTTGGCCACCACGTTCTCGACGGTGAAGCCGAAGTGCTTGAACAGCACGCCGGCCGGGGCCGATTCGCCGAAGGTGTCGATCCCGACCACGGCGCCTTCCAGGCCCACGTACTTGTGCCAGAAGGCGGTGACGCCGGCCTCGATGGCCACGCGCGGCACGCCGCGGGTCAGCACGGAGGCCTTGTAGGCTGCATCCTGGCGGTCGAACACGTCGGTCGAGGGCATCGACACCACGCGTACGGCGATGCCTTCAGCGGTCAGGGCGTCAGCGGCCTTGGTGGCCAGTTCGATTTCGGAACCGGTGGCCATCAGGATCACCTTGGCATCGGCCGCATCGCGCAGCACGTAGCCGCCACGGGCGATGTCCTTGACCTGGGCGTCGGTGCGCTCCTGGAAGGGCAGGTTCTGGCGCGAGAAGATCAGGGTGCTCGGACCATCGTGGCGCTTGATCGCTTCAGCCCAGGCCACGGCCGTTTCGGTGGTGTCGCACGGACGCCAGTTGTCCAGGTTGGGGATCAGGCGCAGGCTGGAGACGTGTTCCACCGACTGGTGAGTCGGGCCGTCTTCGCCCAGGCCGATGGAGTCGTGGGTGAACACGAACAGCGCGCGGGTCTTCATCAGGGCCGCCATGCGCAGGGCATTGCGGCTGTAGTCGGAGAAGGTCAGGAAGGTCGCGCCGAAGGGCAGGTAGCCGCCATGCAGGGCGATGCCGTTCATGATGGCGCTCATGCCGAATTCACGCACACCGTAGTTGATGTGGTTGCCGCGCTGGTCGGCGCGCACGGCCACCGATTCCTTCCAGTTGGTCAGGTTCGAGCCGGTCAGGTCGGCCGAGCCGCCCAGGAATTCCGGCAGCGCCTGCGCGTAAGCCTGGATGGCGTTCTGGCTGGCCTTGCGGGTGGCGATGGTTTCCTTCTTTTCCAGCGTGGAATTGATGTAGGCGGTCACGGTCGATTCGAACGCGGCCGGCAGCTCGCCCTTCAGGCGGCGCAGCAGTTCAGCGGCTTCAGCCGGGTATTGGGCGGCGTAGCTGTCGAAGGTCTGCTTCCAGTTCGCTTCGAAGTCGGCACCGGTGGCCTTGGCATCCCAGGCGGAATAAACATCCGCCGGGATTTCGAACGGAGCGGAAGTCCAGCCCAGCGCTTCGCGCACGGCGGCGATTTCCTTGTCACCCAGGGCGGCGCCGTGGACCTTGTCGGTACCGGCCAGGTTGGGCGAGCCCTTGCCGATGACGGTACGGCAGCAGATCAGGGTCGGCTTGTCGGCCAGCTTGGCCTGGTGGATCGCGGCGCTGACGGCCTCGACGTTGTGGCCGTCCACGGCCGGGATGACGTTCCAGCCGTAGGCTTCGAAGCGCTTCGGGGTGTCGTCCTTGAACCAGCCTTCGACGTGGCCGTCGATGGAGATGCCATTGTCGTCATACAGCACGATCAGCTTGGACAGGTTCAGCACGCCTGCCAGCGAGCAGGCTTCATGCGAGATGCCTTCCATCAGGCAGCCGTCGCCGACGAAGGCGTAGGTGTAATGATCGACCACGGCCAGGCCGGGCTTGTTGAATTCGGCGGCCAGCAGCTTTTCAGCCAGCGCCATGCCGACTGCATTGGTGATGCCCTGGCCCAGCGGACCGGTGGTGGTTTCCACGCCCGGGGTGATGTGCACTTCCGGGTGGCCGGCGGTCTTGGAATGCAGTTGGCGGAAGGACTTGATGTCGTCCATCGACAGGTCGTAGCCGGTCAGGTGCAGCAGTGCGTACTGCAGCATGGAGCCGTGGCCGTTGGAGAGCACGAATCGGTCGCGGTTGGCCCAGTGCGGGTTGGACGGATTGTGGCGATAGTGCTTGGCCCACAGGGCCACTGCTATCTCGGCCATCCCCATCGGCATGCCCGGGTGTCCGGAATTGGCTTTTTGTACTGCGTCCATCGCCAGCGCGCGGATCGCGTTGGCCATCTTGTCGGTGGGGAGAGTGGAAATCATGTCGAGGTCAGAGTTTGCTGTGCTGGGGGCGCCGCAGGCGCACAAATCGGATGTTCAAGCCAATGCGCCGGCCCGGAAGACCGGGTAACGGCGCGGGCCCGTATTTTACCAGAGTGCGCCGGGGGGATTAAAATTCGGGACCAGCCCCTGACCGGACTGACAATATTTTTCATGTCTTTTTGATCTTCTTTCTCCAGGACCCTGCCCCATGCCCCGCTTTTACTTCCCGCACCCCCTCGGCATCGGCTCCGCCCTGGTCCTGCCCGAGCAGATTGCCCATCACATCCAGGTGCTGCGCCTGCAACCGGGCGATACCGTGACCCTGTTCAATGGCGAAGGCGGCGAATACACCGCCAGCCTGAGCACCCTCGAAAAGAAGCGCGCCCACGCCGAAGTGAAGACTTTTTCACCCCGTGAGGCCGAACTGCCCTATGCGCTGACCCTGGCCCAGGCTCTGCCTGAAGGTTCGAAGATGGACTGGATCGTCGAGAAAGCCGTGGAACTGGGCGCCACCGCCCTCCAGCCGCTGGCCGCGCAGCGCTGCGTGGTGCGGCTCTCGGGTGACCGGGCCGAGAAGAAGCAGGCGCACTGGCAAGGCATCATCCATGCTGCCGCCGAGCAATGCGGCCGCAATCGCCTGCCGCACCTGGGCGAAGTCACCGACTTCAAGCGCTGGATCGCCCAGAGCGACCTGCATCGCCGCATCCTGCTTTCCCCGCGCGGGACCGAGCCGCTGTCAGGCTGGGCGCGCCACCATCCGCCGCAGGCCGTGACCGTCATGGTCGGCCCTGAAGGCGGCTTCAGCGAGGAAGAAGAAGACCTGGCCTGCGCCCAGGGCGCGCTGATGCTGTCCATGGGCAGCCGGGTACTGCGCACCGAGACTGCCGGGCTGGCGGCACTGGCTGCCTTGAATGCGGTGTGGGGGGAGCTTTGAAGAAAGCTTCATTCGGGTAATTTTCCGGCGGTCTGCCTGATTCCCGTGCAGGCCGCCACTACGGACGTCCAAGTTCGGCGCACGCCTCCCCATTTTGTCTCGCTAACAAAACTCTTCATTTCCCCTCGCACAACTTGCCTTACGGCACTTCACCTCGCAAACCCGCGTGGTGAAGCCTTTTCCCGTTTTTCAGCCGCGTGACGGAGGAGCTGGCACGCCTCCTGCTTAAATATATTCAATCTTGTATTCAAGTTTGAATATCCAATATGACCACCTCCCATGCCCTGCAGCAAGCTGCCCCCGAGGCCGCCCCGACCACCATCGCCGCCACCCTGGCGGCCTATCGAGAAGGCCGCAGCACACCCGGCAAGGTGGTGGCCGAACTGCTGGCCCGCATCGAGAGCGCCGGACGCGATGAAGTCTGGATCAGCCGGGTGCCGTCCAAACAACTGAAACAACAGGCCGCCGCGCTGGACCTGATGCTGCAGATCAAGGGCGAAGCCGTGCTGGAGAGCATGCCGCTGTTCGGCATCCCCTTCGCCGTGAAGGACAACATCGACGTGGCCGAGATGTCCACCACCGGGGCTTGTCCCGAATTCGGCCGCCTGGCCAGCGAGAGTGCCACCGTGGTGCAGCGCCTGCAGGCCGCTGGCGCGCTGCTGGTGGGCAAGACCAACCTGGACCAGTTCGCCACCGGCCTGGTCGGCGTGCGCTCCCCCTACGGCGCGGTACGCAATGCCATCAAGCCGGACTATGTCTCCGGCGGCTCCAGCTCGGGTTCGGCGGTGGCCGTTGCGCTTGGCCAGGTCATGTTTTCGCTCGGGACCGATACGGCCGGCTCGGGCCGCGTGCCGGCCGCCTTCAATCACCTGGTCGGCCTGAAACCGACCAAGGGCCTCATCAGCGCACGCGGCCTGGTACCGGCCTGCCGCACCCTGGATTGCATCTCCATCTTCGCCCACGACGTGGCCGATGCCTGGCGCGTGCTGCACAGCGCTTCCGGTTTCGATGCCGAGGATGGCTATTCGCGCCGCCCCACCATGCTGGGCGTGAAGCGGCGGGGTTATCGCATCGCCATTCCCGAGCAATGTGAATTCTTTGGCGACAGCATCGCCCAGGAAGCCTGGGAACGCAGCCTGGCGCAAATCGCCGCCCTCCCCGGCGTGAGCCTGGCGAAGATCCCCTTCGCCCCCTTCAGCGCGGCCGCGCAGCTGCTCTATCAGGGCCCGTGGGTGGCCGAGCGTCGCGCAGCGCTGGGCGACTTCTTCCTGGAGAACCCGGAAGCCATCCACCCCGTGGTGCGCCAGATCACCGCCCAGGCCTATGACTACGATGCCGTTGACAGCTTCAACGCCCAGTACCGCCTGGCCGACCTGCGCCGCCAGGCCGAAAACCTGCTCGAAGGCAGCGACCTGATGCTGGTGCCGACCACCACCACCTTCCCCACCATCGCCGAAGTCGAGGCCGATCCGGTGGTACGCAATGCGCAGCTGGGCCATTACACCAACTTCGTCAACCTGATGGACATGTCGGCCCTGGCCATCCCCGCCGTATGGCGGCGCGATGGCCTGCCCGCCGGCGTCACCCTGATCGGCCCGGCCGGTGCCGATCACCTGCTGGCGGAAGCCGGTGCACGCCTGCAGCAGCAACTGGGCGGCGCGGCGCAAGCCGATGCCATTGCGGCCACCCCGCTGCCCTTCAATGAAAGCACCATCAAGGTCTGCGTGGTCGGCGCCCACCTGGCCGGCCAGCCCCTGAACTGGCAATTGCTGGAAGCCGGTGCGCGCCGCGTGGCCGTCACCCGCACCGCCGCCCACTATCGTCTCTACGCCCTGGCGGGTACCACCCCACCCAAGCCTGGCCTGGCCCGCACCGAAGGCGCCGGCGCCGCCATCGCAGTGGAAGTGTGGGAAATGCCGCTGCGCCAGTTCGGCGGCTTCGTCGCCGCCATCCCGGCCCCGCTGGGTATCGGCACGGTGGAGCTGGCCGACGGCAGCAGCGTCAAGGGCTTCATCTGCGAGCCGGCCGGCATTGCCGGCGCGACCGACATCACCCACCACGGCGGCTGGGTCAACTACCTCCATTCGCTGAACTGACACCCTCACCACGGAGCTGCTCATGAAAAAGAACAACCCCACCGCTGTCCACGATGCCAACCGCCGCAGCTTCATCGCCAAGGCAGGTGCCGTCGCCGCCACCGCCGCCATCGCGGGTGCGCCGGCCATTCTCCGCGCGCAGACGGTGCCCATCCGCATCGGCTACTGGCCGGTGGCCGCCGGGCTGCCCTTCTACGCCGCCGTGGAAGCGGGTTACTTCAAGCAGGCCGGACTGGAAGTGCAAGTCCTCAAATTCGCCGGCGCCCAGCAGGTGATGGAAGCCATGCTGGCAGGCCGCGCCGATGGCTCGGCCAATGGCACCGGGGCCGGCAACCTGGCCATCGGCGAGATCGCCCAGCCGGGCCTGTTCAAGATCTTCGCCACCAATCCCAGCAATGCCAAATACGTTCTGGATGAATTCCTGGTGCCCAAGGACAGCCCAGTCAAATCGATCGCCGACCTCAAGGGCAAGAAGATCGCTTCCGGCCCCGGCATCCAGAACGTCACCCTGGCCAAGACGGTACTCGAACGCGCCGGTGCCACTGGCGCAACCGTAGTTGAACTGCCCATCGGCCAGCACGTCGCTTCGCTGGCGGCCGGCCAGGTCGATGCCGCCTACACGCTGGAACCGACCGGCACCGTGGGCCGCATGAACAACACCACCCGCGTGCTGGAAGCAGGCGTAATCGCCAAGTACATCCTGGGCGATCCGATGGCCCCCTGGCACGGTGGCGCTGCTGCGCTGACCACCGAATTCATCAAGAAGAATCCGGAACTGGCGCGCAAGTACATCGCCGCCTATGCGCGCGGCATCGAGCTGGTGCGCAGCAATCCGGACCAGGCCCGCACCTACCTGAAGGGCTATACCGCCATCGAAGGTTCGCTCACCAATGAAGTGCCGCTGGCGGCCTACATGCTCTACAACGAATTCAAGCCCAGCGACCTTGCCTACTTCCAGAAGTTCTACGACCTGTTCGTCGAGAAGGGCGTGTTCTCGCAACGCATCGTGGTCGACAACCTGATCTACAAGGGCTGAGGCCATCATGAACGAGACCATCGCTTCTGCCGTGACCGTGGCGCCCAAGCCCGCCGCCCCGGCGTCCACCGCTGCGCCAGCGCCCAAAGCGCCGCGCAAGGCCCCGGCCCTGGGCCGCCTGCTGCCCATCATCGGCCCCATCGCGCTGTTCGTGATCTGGGACCTGGTGGTGCGCGCCGGCTGGATCAAGGCCATCCTGCTGCCCCCTCCGGAAGCCACGCTCATGTCCATGCTCAAGGGGCTGGCCGGGGGACCGCTGCTGCTGGACTTCACCGTCACCGTGATCCGCACGCTGGAAGCCTTTGCCATTGCCGCCGTGCTGGGGCTGCCCATCGGCGTGCTCCTGGGCAGCAATGAGCGCGCCTATCGCAGCGTGGAATTCCTGATCGATTTTTTCCGTTCCACGCCCTCCTCCGCGTTGATCCCGCTGTTCCTGCTGATCTTCGGTGTCTCCGACATCAACAAGGTGGCCATCGCAGCCTTCGGCGCCTTCCTGATCGTGCTCTTCAACAGCGCCTATGGCGTGCTCAATGCGCGCAAGCAGCGGGTGATGGCGGCCAAGGTAATGGGCGCTTCGCGCTGGCGCATCTTCTGCGACGTGCTGATCTGGGAAAGCCTGCAAGCCAGCTTCGTCGGCCTGCGCAGCGCGGTCTCGATGGCACTGGTGATCGTGATCGTGGCGGAGATGTTCATCGGCTCCGAAAACGGCCTGGGCCACCGCATCATCGATACCCAGCAGGTCCTGAACGTGCGCGAGATGTATGCCGCCATCCTCTCGGCGGGCGCATTGGGCTATGCCCTGAACGTGGTCTTCATCGTCATTGAAAAACGTATCGTGCACTGGAGCGGAAGATGAGCGTCGTGATCAGCCCCAAAGTAGACCTGCCCCCGGAAACGCCCTTCGTTCCCGGGCCGCCAGGCACCCACATCACCATTCGCGGCCTGACCAAGTATTTCGCCGGCTGGCCGCTGTATGAAAACTTCGACCTGGATATTCCCAAGCACCAGATCGTCTCCGTCTTCGGGCCCAATGGCTGCGGCAAGTCCACGCTCATCAACATGATCGCCGGGCTCATCCCTATCGATGCCGGAGAGATCCTGTTCGACGGCAAATCGCTGGCGCAGACCAAGATCGGCTACGTGTTCCAGAACTACCGCGATGCCATGTTCCCGTGGCTGCGCACCATCGACAACATTGCCTATCCCCTCAAGCTGGAAGGCAAGTCCAAGGCCGAGATCAAGCGCCGGGTCGATGAACTGGTGGCGTCCTTCGACGTCAAGTTCGACCTGATGCGCTATCCCTATGAACTCTCGGGCGGACAGCAGCAGACCGCCTCCATCATGCGTGCCTTGGCGCCGGGGCCGGAAGTACTGTTCCTCGACGAACCTTTCTCGGCGCTGGATTTTGAGATGACCCTGTTCATCCGCGAGAAACTGCAGCAAGTCTTTTTGCAGACCGGCACCACCATGGTGCTGGTGTCGCATGACCTGGAAGAAGCGGTCTACCTGGCCGACCAGATCCTGCTGCTGACCAAGCGCCCGACGGCGGTGGCAGACATCTTGCATTACCAGGATCCACGGCCCCGCACGGTAGAGACGCTGTCGCAGCCCGGCTTCATCGCGGCCAAGAAACTGTCCATGGAAATCTTCCAGCGCGAAGTGCGCAAGCCGGCGCGCATGCAGGCACCGGGTTCGCTGGCGCTGTCCTGATTGCCGTACAGGATTCTGTACAGCCTGAGGTACAGAATCCTGCCCGGAAAGAAGTACCGAATTTGTCTTGCCCCACCCCAACCATCCACGATCACACTGGAGCAACAACATGCAAAACCGCCGCGATTTTCTGAAACTGTCCGGAGCTGCCGCACTGGGCGCTGCCTTTCCGCTGGAACTGCTGGCTGCCGGCCCGCTGACCGTCGGCTTCATCTACGTCGGCGCGCGCGACGACTTCGGCTACAACCAGTCGCATGCGCAAGCCGCCGCCATCATCAAGAAGATGCCCGGCGTGAAAGTGATCGAGGAAGAAAAAGTGCCCGAGACCGTGGCCGTGCAAAAGACCATGGAAGCCATGATCCAGCAGGATGGCGCGACCCTGCTCTTCCCGACTTCCTTCGGCTACTTCGATCCGCACGTCCTCAAGATTGCAGAAAAATATCCCAAGGTACGCATCGCCCACTGTGGCGGCCTGTGGACCGCCGGCAAGCATCCCATGAACGTGGGCAGCTTCTTCGGCTACATCGAAGAGTGCGAATACCTCTCGGGCGTGGTGGCCGGCCACATGAGCAAGAGCAAGAAGCTGGCCTTCATCGCCGCCAAGCCGATTCCGCAGGTCCTGCGCAACATCAACGCCTTCACCCTGGGCGCGCAGTCGGTCGATCCGTCCATCACCTGCCACGTCATCTTTACCGGTGACTGGTCGCTGCCGGTCAAGGAAGCCGAAGCCGCCAACAGCCTCATCGACCAGGGTTGCGATGTCATCACCTGTCACGTCGATGGCCCCAAGGTGATCGTGGAGACGGCCGAGAAGCGCGGCATCATGACCACCGGCTACCACGCCAGCCAGGCCTCGCTGGCGCCCAAGGGCTATCTCACCGGTGCCGAGTGGAACTGGGCTACGCCCTACACCGAGATCGTCAAGGCCACGCTGGAAGGCAAGCCGATGATCAACTTCCTGCGCGGTGGCTTGAAGGACGACTTCGTCAAGATGTCGCCCTATGGCGCAGCCGTGAGCGCACCGGCCAAGAAGAAGGCCGACGAGATCAAGGCGCAGATGCTGGCCGGCAAGTTCCAGATCTTCAAGGGACCGATCAAGGACAACAAGGGCAATACCGTGATCCCGGCCGGCACCACCCAAGTCCAGACCGATGTGGCGCTGGAGAAGATGAATTACCTGGTGGCCGGCGTGGTCGGCCAGGTCTGATTGCTGAGCCTTGATGCAGGACGGTCTCATGACATCCCTCCCCGCTCCCGGGGTGGCGGCTGCCGCCACCTCGCCCTGGCACCGCTTGCGCTCGGCGCTGCTCAACGGCAGCGCGCCGGCCCTGCCCACGCTGTGCGCGCTGGCCGGGACGCTGCTGCTGTTCGTGCTGTTCCTGCTGGTGCAGGGCAAGCCGGCGGGCGAGGCTTGCCTGCTGATCTTCCAGGGCGCCTTCGGTACCCTGTTCGCATGGCAGAACACCCTGCAACGCGCCGCGCCCCTGCTGTTGACGGCGCTGTGCGTGGCCTTGCCGGCGCGGGTGGGCCTCATCGTCATCGGCGGGGAAGGTGCGCTGGCGCTGGGTGGACTGGCGGCGGCAGTGATGCCGCAACTGCTGCCGGCCCTGCCTTCGCTGGTGATGCTGGCCGTCATGGCGCTGGCGGCGATGCTGGCCGGCGGGCTGTGGATCGCGCTGTGCGGCGGTCTGCGCCAGTGGCGCGGGGTCAATGAGACCATCTCCAGCCTGCTGTTGTCCTATCTCGCCGTGGCCGTCTTCAAGCATCTGGTCGAAGGACCGCTGCGCGATCCGGCCAGTCTGAACAAACCCTCTACCCTGCCCCTGCCCGATCCGTATCTGGTGGGTTCGCTGCCGGGACTGGAAGTGCATTGGGGCCTGGCCTGGGGTGCACTGGCCTGCGTGGCGGCCTGGGTGTTCCTGCGCCATAGCGTCTCCGGATTCGCCATGGGCGTGGTCGGCGGCAACGTCCGTACGGCGCGGCTGGTGGGCTTGCCGGTCAATCGGCTGATCCTGACGGCCTGCGCCCTCGGTGGTGCGGCAGCGGGACTGGCAGGCATGTTCGAAGTCAGTGCCGTGCAAGGCAGCGCCACCAGTGCGCTGCTGGCCGGTTACGGTTTCTCCGGCATCCTGGTGGCCTTTGCGGCGCGCCAGAATCCGCTGGCCATCATCGTCTGCGCGCTCGTCATCGGTGGCGTGGAAGCCAGCGGCAGCCTGCTGCAGCGGCGTCTGGACCTGCCGGACGCCACCACGCTGGTCCTGCAGGGCCTGCTGTTCTGCAACCTGCTGGCCTGGGAAGCCATTACCGGGCGCCTGTCCGCGCTCAAGCTGCGCTGGCAGCAACAGGCGCAAGTCATCCCCGCCAAGGAGCCCGGCCATGCATGACATCGATCTCACGACCCTGCTGCTGGCGCTCTTCGCGGGCGCGATCCGGGTGGGGACACCGTTTCTCTTCGTGAGCCTGGGCGAATGCCTGACCGAAAAAGGCGGACGCGTGAACCTGGGCCTGGAAGGCATCCTGGTCTGCGGTGCCATGACCGGCTACGCGGCCTCCTTCTACAGCGGCTCGGCCTGGCTGGGCGTGCTGGCGGCGGGCTGCGCCGGACTCTTGCTGGGAGTGCTGCACGGCGTGGTGTGCTCGCTGCCGCGCGTCAACGACATCGCTTTCGGCATCGCGCTCATGCTGCTGGGGACGGGCCTGGCCTTCTTCCTCGGTAAACCTTTCATCCAGCCGCAGGCACCGATGCTGCCCTCCATCGATCTGGGTGCGTGGAGCAGCAATGACCGCCTGCACCATGCGCTGCAGATCAATGCGCTGTTCTTCATCGGCGTGGCGCTCGCACTGGTGTTGCAGTGGGGCCTGTCGGCCACGCGCTGGGGACTGGCCTTGCGGCTGGTGGGCGACCATGCCGAGACCGCTCGCGCGCTCGGTTACCGCCTCACCGGCACGCGCATTGCGGCCACGGCCGCAGGCGGCTTCCTGGCTGCCATCGGCGGCGCCTACCTGTCGCTCTACTACCCCGGCAGCTGGAATGAGGGACTTTCCAGCGGCCAGGGACTCATGGCCGTGGCGCTGGTGATCTTTGCGCGCTGGCAGCCGTGGCGCTGCCTGCTGGCCGCACTGCTGTTCGGTGCTGCCGGTGCGCTGGGCCCGGCCTTGCAGGCGGTGGGCGTGACCTCCGGCTATTACCTCTTCAACGCGGCACCGTATGCGCTCACGCTCTTGATCATGATCCTCACCTGCCGGCCTGACCGCACGCTCTCGAGTGCGCCGGGCGAACTGAGCCTGACCCGATAAATCCACTTGCCCCAAGGAGAAACCATGTCCGAACGCTACATCCAGGCCGAACCCTATCCCTGGCCCTATGACGGTGCCCTGACCCCGGCCAATACCGCGCTCATCGTCATCGACATGCAGACCGACTTCTGCGGCATCGGTGGCTACGTCGACAAGATGGGCTATGACCTCTCGCTCACGCGCGCGCCCATCGAACCGATCAAGAAAGTGCTGGCCGCCATGCGTGCCGGCGGCTACACCATCATCCATACCCGCGAAGGCCATCGTCCCGATCTGTCCGACCTGCCGGCCAACAAGCGCTGGCGCTCGCGCCAGATCGGCACCAATGGCGTGGGCATCGGCGATGCCGGCCCCTGTGGCCGCATCCTGGTGCGCGGCGAACCGGGCTGGGAAATCATTCCCGAACTGGCCCCCATCGCCGGTGAGATCATCATCGACAAACCGGGCAAGGGCTCCTTCTGCGCCACCGACCTGGAAATGATCCTGCACACGCGCGGCATCCGCAACATCGTGCTCACCGGTATCACCACCGATGTCTGCGTGCATACCACCATGCGCGAAGCCAATGACCGCGGCTTCGAATGCGTGATGCTCTCGGATTGCTGTGGCGCGACTGACCACAACAACCACCTGGCGGCGCTGTCCATGATCAAGATGCAGGGTGGCGTGTTCGGCGCGGTCTCCGATGCGGCCGCACTGATCGATGTGATCGGGGCCTGACATGCATGCCCTGGAGCTGGAGATCATCAATGCCGGCAAATCCTTCGGCAGCTTTCGCGCGCTCGATGAGGTCTCGCTGAAAATCCGCGCCGGCACCATCCACGCGCTGCTGGGCGAGAACGGTGCGGGCAAGAGCACGCTGGTCAAGGGCCTGGTCGGCTACAGCCCGCTGGACCAGGGCAGCATCGTGGCTGACCGCCGCGAGGTGGAGATCCGCAGTGCGCGCGTGCCCAACCAGCTCGGCATCGGCATGGTCTACCAGCACTTCACGCTGGCCCCCAGCCTGACCGTGGCCGAGAACCTGCTGCTGGCGCGCGGCGACCTGCCCTGGCGCATCCGCTGGCGCAGCGAACGCGCCGTGCTGGAAGAATTCATGGCGCGCATGCCCTTCAAGCTGGGGCTGGAGCGCGCGGTGAGCAGTCTCTCCGCCGGCGAAAAGCAGAAACTGGAAATCCTCAAGCAGCTCTATCTGCGCCGCCGCTTCCTGATCCTCGATGAACCGACCTCGGTACTGACCCCGCAGGAAGCCGACGAAGTGCTGGGACTCATGCATGCCCTCACCCGCCAGCAGGAACTGACGGTGCTGATGATCACCCACAAGTTCCACGAAGTGACCGCCTATGCCGACGATGTGACGGTGCTGCGCAAGGGACGCCTGGTCGGCAGTGCCCGGGTTTGCGAGACGACGCCGGATGCCCTGGCGCACTGGATGATGGGCCACGCCCGCGCCGAGAAAACGCAGGTGGAGCGTCCCGCAGTGCCAGCAGAAGCCAGCTTCGGGCTCGAAGTGAAGGAACTGACCGTCAACAACGACCGCGGCGTGGCTGCCGTGCGGGGCCTCTCGCTGCAAGTGAAGCGTGGTGAAATCGTGGGCCTGGCCGGCATCTCCGGCAATGGCCAGAAGGAACTGGTGGAAGCCCTGCTGGGCCAGCGTCGCCACCTGCTGGGCGAGATCCGCATCGAGGATGCGCCCTATGCCGCCACGCGTGAGGAGATGCGACGGCTGCGTGTCTTCGCGCTACCGGAAGAACCCTTGCGCAACGCCTGCATCGCAGGCATGAGCGTGGCCGAGAACATGGCGCTGCGCAATTTCGATGTCGCCCCCTTCAAGCGCAGCGGCTGGCGCGTCGACCGCAGCGCCATGAAGCGCCAGGCGCAATCCCTGATCGCGGCCTTCAACGTCAAGCCGCCCGCACCGGAACGCCCCATCGGCACGCTCTCCGGCGGCAACGTGCAGCGCGCCGTGCTGGCGCGTGAGCTCGGCGAAGAGGGCGATGCAGGCGCGGCCAATGTGCTCATCGTCGCCAATCCGGTCTTCGGACTGGACTTCGCCTCGGTGGCCGATATCCACGCACGTCTGCTGCAAGCGCGCGCACGCGGCGCGGCCGTGCTGCTGGTGAGCGAAGACCTGGACGAACTACTGGAACTGTCCGACCGCATCCTGGTGATGACCGAGGGCCGCATCGTGCACGTGGCGCAGGACGTGGCCACGCAAGGAGCGGACCGCGCCGCCTTGGGCCGCTGGATGGCGGGCCACTCCGAACAATCTACCCACGCCGAGGCCGCATGATCCGTATCGACGCCTTCCCCTATCCCTATCAGTTCCATCCGCGCAGCACCGCGCTGGTGGTCATCGACATGCAGCGCGACTTCGTGGAAGAAGGCGGCTTCGGCAGTGCGCTGGGCAACGATGTGCGGCCCCTGGGCGCGATCGTGCCGACCGTGGCGGCCCTGCTCGCACTGGCGCGCCAGGCGCAGATGCTGGTGGTCCACACGCGCGAATCACACTTGCCGGATCTCTCCGACTGCCCGCGCGCCAAGCGCCTGCGCGGCAACCCGACGCTGGGTATCGGCGACGTCGGGCCGATGGGCCGCATCCTGGTGCGAGGCGAGCCCGGCAACCAGATCCTGCCGCAGTTGGCTCCCCTGGATGGCGAGATCGTCATCGACAAACCGGGCAAGGGGGCCTTCTACGCCACCGACCTGCACGCACAATTGCAGGAGCGCGGCATCACTCACCTTCTGGTGGCCGGCGTCACTACGGAAGTGTGCGTGCAGACCTCGATGCGCGAGGCCAATGACCGCGGCTATGAATGCCTGGTGGTGGAAGATGCCTGCGCCAGTTACTTCCCTGAATTTCATCGCGCCACGATGGAGATGCTGACCGCCCAGGGCGGCATCGTCGGCTGGCGCACGCCGCTGGCGCAGCTGCACAGCGCCGTGGCCGCCTATACCGGAGAAACGCCATGATGCAAGTGAACCTGCCCCACGTGGTGGCCGAGGTCGAACAAGCGTTTACGGATTACGAATACGCCCTGCTCATCAACGACATCCAGGCCCTGGACCGCTGGTTCTGGTATGCCCCCGAAACGGTGCGCTACGGCGTGGGCGAAGTGCTGCTGGGCGGCGAGGCGATCCGCCAGTACCGCAAGACCTGCACCCCGGTGCCGGCCTCGCGCAAGCTGCATCGCACCGTTGTCACCACCTTCGGCAGCGACTATGCTACGGTCTCCACCGAATTCACCGACCATACGTCCGATCGTATCGGCCGCCAGATGCAGACCTGGGTGCGCATGGACGAAGGCTGGCGCATCGTCGCCGCCCATGTCAGCCTGATGGCATGAGTCCGCAGCCCCCTCGAACCAGAATGCCCGCACCATGACCGTCACCGTCGCCAACCCGCTCGCCGAACAGGTCTATCACCGGATCAAGGACGACATCTTCAGTTTCCGCCTGCTGCCCGGGGACAATTTCACCGAGACCGAGATGGCCCAGCGCCAGGGCGTCTCGCGCACGCCCTTGCGGGATGCGCTGTTCAGGCTGCAGCGCGAGGGCTATCTGGAAGTGGGATTCCGGCGTGGCTGGAAGGTCTGCCCGATCGACTTCGACCGCCTCGACAATCTCTATGACCTGCGCATCGTGCTGGAGATGGCCGCGCTGGAGAAACTCTGCAGCCAGCAGGAGCCGACGGCAGAACTGGAGCAGTTGAACGCCATCTGGCTGGCCGAACCCGAAGCGCGCCATACCGATGCCGTCAAGGTGGCGGAGCTGGACGAAGCCTTCCACACCAACCTGGTGGCCGCCGCCGGCAATGTGGAGATGACCCGGGTGCATACCGAGGTGACGGAAAAGATCCGCATCGTGCGTCGCCTGGACTTCCTCAAGAAGAAGCGCATCGAAGCCACCTACGAGGAACACGGCAAGATCCTGCAACTGATCGCCAAGCGCAAGGCCACCGAAGCGCAGATCCTGCTGCGCGCCCATATTACCCAGAGCAAGCTGGAAGTCAGAAAGATCACCATCTGGATGCTGGCCGAGGCACGCCAGCTCCAGGAGCCCGAAGCGGCGCTGGCCCGCTGACGCTGCCGGGAAGAAACTTTCATATGAAAGTTTGTCAACATTTCCCTGGTGAAATATGAAAAACTGCGCTGCCTGTCCGCTTCAGGCGGCTTGATCCGTGCCAAGCCGCCGCCAAATCAAGGAAAGCCTCCGAAACCATTTATAATGGAAGGCTTTTGCAACAGCGCATCTTTCCAGCGGCTCAATGAAGGTATTTCGCGGACTTCCCACAGCCGAATCGCGCGCCCCGTGCGCGCTGACCATCGGCAATTTCGACGGCGTGCATCTGGGCCACCAGGCCCTCTTGGCGCGCGTGCGCGAGGCCGCCGCCAACCTGGGGCTGGACGCGGCGGTGATGACTTTCGAGCCGCATCCGCGTGAATTCTTCGCCCAGCTGGCCGGCACCCCCGAACGCGCCCCGGCGCGTATCGCCAACCTGCGCGACAAGCTTGAAGCGCTCTCCAACTCCGGCATCGACCGCGTGGTGGTGGAGCATTTCGGCAGCCATTTCGCCGCCCTCTCCCCGCAGGACTTCATCGAGAAGATCCTGGTGCAGGGCCTGCACGTGCGCTGGCTGATGGTCGGTGACGACTTCTGCTTCGGCGCGCGCCGCGCCGGCACGCTCGATACCCTGATCGCGGCCGGCAAGCAGTATGGCTTCGAGGTCCATGCCCTGCCCACGGTGACCAATGCCGGTGTGCGCATCTCCTCTTCGGCCGTGCGCGCGGCGCTGGCCGAGGGCGATTTCACCCTGTCACAGCAGTTGCTGGGCCATCCCTATGCCATCAGCGGCCGGGTCGTGCACGGCAAGAAACTGGGGCGCACCATCGGTTTCCCGACGCTGAACATGCGCGTGGGCCACAAGCGTCCGGCGCTTTCGGGCATCTTCGTAGTGCAGGTGCACGGACTGGCCGAGCAGCCCTTGCCGGCCGTGGCCAGCCTGGGCGTGCGCCCGACGGTGGACGACAGCGGCCGGGTGCTGCTGGAAACGCACCTGCTCGATTTCAAGGGCGATTGCTACGGCAAGCTGGTGCGGGTGGAATTCCTCAAGAAGCTGCGCGACGAAGAAAAGTATGTCGACCTGCCCACGCTGACCACGGCCATTGCCCGTGACGTGGACAATGCCCGCGCCTGGTTCCGTGAAAACGCCGGCTTCGCCGTCTCGGCCACCGACCGAATTTGAACGCTGGGCGGTTGCCGGAGCCCCGCTCCCGCAGCTGTCCAGCCGCCCCATCCTGCATCCTGCCTGCCGCAGCGCGTCCTGCTTGTGACGCCTTGCCGGGCCCCCGGAATCAACCTGCATTCAACGAAAGCTTTGTCATGTCCAACAACGAATCCTCCGCCAAGCCCGGCAAACCGGAAAAAGCCGGCAAGGCCCCCTCCAAGTACCCGGTCAACATGACCGAAACCGGCTTCCCGATGCGCGGCGACCTCGCCAAGCGCGAGCCGCAGTGGGTCAAGGAATGGCAGGAGAAGAAGGTCTACGAGCGCATCCGCAAGGCCTCGGCTGGCCGCCCGAAATTCATCCTGCATGACGGTCCTCCGTATGCCAACGGTGACATCCACATCGGCCACGCCGTCAACAAGATCTTGAAGGACATGATCGTCAAGGCCCGCAACATGGCCGGCTTCGACGCCCAATACGTGCCGGGCTGGGATTGCCACGGCATGCCCATCGAGATCCAGATCGAAAAGCAGTTCGGCAAGAACCTGCCGGTGGCCGAAGTGCAGGCCAAGGCGCGCGCCTACGCGGGTGAGCAGATCGAACGCCAGAAGGCCGACTTCATCCGCCTGGGCGTGCTCGGCGAGTGGGACAACCCCTACAAGACCATGAACTTCTCCAACGAAGCCGACGAGCTGCGCGCGCTCGGCACGATCCTGGAGAAGGGTTACGTCTATCGCGGCCTGAAGCCCGTGAACTGGTGCTTCGACTGCGGCTCGGCGCTGGCCGAAGCTGAAGTGGAATACCAGGACAAGCGCGACCCGGCCATCGATGTCGGCTTCCCCTTTGCCGAACCCGACAAGGTCGCCACCGCCTTCGGCCTGGCCGACCTGCCGACCCGCAACGGCTACATCGTCATCTGGACCACCACGCCCTGGACCATCCCGTCCAACCAGGCGTTGAACGTCCATCCGGAATTCGAGTACGCGCTGGTCGAGACCAGCCGCAACGGCGAAGCCACCCTGCTGATCCTGGCCAAGGACCTGGTGGAATCCTGCCTGCAGCGCTTCGGCCTGGAAGGCAAGATCATCGCCACCACCACCGGCGAGAAGCTGTCCCTGATCCGCTTCCATCATCCGCTGGCCAAGGCTGATGCCGGCTACGACCGCCTGTCGCCGATCTACCTGGGTGAATACGTGACCGCCGACAGCGGTACCGGCATCGTGCACTCGGCACCGGCCTACGGTATCGAAGACTTCATCTCCTGCAAGGCGCACGGGATGAAGGACGACGACATCCTCAACCCGGTCATGGGCGATGGCCGCTATGCCTCCTGGCTGCCGCTGTTTGCCGGCCTGACCATCTGGGAAGCCTCCAAGCCCATCTGCGGCAAGCTGGAAGAAGTGGGGTCGCTGTTCAAGCTGGTCATGTTCGACCACAGCTACATGCACTGCTGGCGCCACAAGACCCCCATCGTCTATCGCGCCACCTCGCAGTGGTTCGCCAGCATGGACAACACGCCCAAGGACGGCGGCCCCAGCCTGCGCCAGACCGCGCTGCAAGGCATCGAGGACACCGCCTTCTTCCCCGGCTGGGGCAAGGCACGCCTGCACGGCATGATCGCCAACCGTCCGGACTGGACCCTGTCGCGCCAGCGCCAGTGGGGCGTGCCCATGGCCTTCTTCGTGCACAAGGAAACGGGTGAACTGCATCCGCGTACGCCGGAGCTGATCGAGCAGGTCGCCCAACGCATCGAGAAGAGCGGCATCGAAGCCTGGCAGGCCCTGGATCCCAAGGAATTGCTGGGCGACGAGGCCGAGCACTACCTCAAGAACCGCGACACGCTGGACGTCTGGTTCGATTCCGGCACCACCCACCAGACCGTGCTGCGCGGCTCGCACGCACAGCAGTCGCAGTTCCCGGCCGACCTCTACCTGGAAGGCTCGGACCAGCATCGCGGCTGGTTCCACTCGTCGCTGCTGACCTCGTCGATGTTGAATGGCCGCGCGCCCTACAAGGCCCTGCTCACGCATGGCTTCGTGGTCGATGGTGAGGGCAAGAAGATGTCCAAGTCCAAGGGCAACGTGGTCGCCCCGCAAAAGGTCTCGGACTCGCTGGGCGCGGAAATCCTGCGCCTGTGGGTGGCCTCGACCGACTATTCGGGCGAGCTGTCGATCTCGGACGAGATCCTCAAGCGCGTGGTGGAAGCCTACCGCCGCATCCGCAACACCCTGCGCTTCCTGCTGGCCAACACCTCCGACTTCGATCCTGTACAACACGCCGTGCCGGTGGCCGAGATGCTGGAAATCGACCGCTATGCGATCGCCAACATGGCGCGCCTGCAGGCGGAGGTGCTGGCGCACTTCGAGACCTATGAATTCCACCCGGTGGTGGCCAAGCTGCAGATGTACTGCTCGGAAGACCTTGGCGGCTTCTACCTGGACATCCTGAAGGACCGCCTCTACACCAGCGGCGTGGAGTCGGCCGCACGCCGCTCGGCCCAGACCGCCGTGTGGCACATCACGCAGTCACTGTTGCGCCTGATGGCACCGATCCTGTCCTTCACGGCCGAAGAAGCCTGGCGCTTCTTTGCCGGCAAGGACGCCTTCGAGGCCAGCGGCGAAACCATCTTCTCGCAGGTCTATTACGCCCTGCCGGAAGTGGCCGATAGCGCTGCCCTGCTGGACAAGTTCGCGGTGCTGCACGAAGTGCGCGCAGCGGTCACCAAGCAGCTGGAAGAAGTGCGTATCGCCGGCAGCATCGGTTCCTCCCTGCAGGCGGAGGTGGAGCTGAAGGTCGCCGGCGACAAGGCGGCCCTGCTGGAAAGCCTGGGCGATGACCTCAAGTTCGTCCTCATCACCTCGGCTGCCCGCGTCACCCCGGTGGCCACGGTGGAAGAGGAAGCGGTGGTGGTCACGCCGTCAGCACATCAGAAATGTGAACGTTGCTGGCACTATCGCGCCGATGTCGGGTCTCATGCCGATCATCCGGGCCTGTGCGGTCGCTGCTACAGCAACCTGTTCGGCCAGGGCGAAAAGCGCCTGTTCGCCTGATCCGGGCGGGACGGCCTTGCTAGCGGCCCGCTGCACTTGAATGCAGCGGGCCGTCCACTCCAACAAGAACATCCATGGCAACCAAAAAGCGCTCCTCCTCTTCCGGTTCTTCGTCCACCACCCAAGGGCTCTTGCCCTGGCTGGGCATCGCCACCATCGTGCTGCTGCTGGACCAGCTCACCAAGATCACCATCCTGAAACTGTTCCACTATGGCGAGTCGGTGCCGGTGACCGGTTTCTTCAATCTGGTGCTGGTCTACAACAAGGGCGCGGCCTTCAGTTTCCTGGCCGCCAGCGGTGGCTGGCAGCGTTATCTGTTCACCGCCATCGGCATCGGTGCAGCGGTGTTCATCATCCATCTGCTGCGCAAGCATCCCGGCCAACGCATGTTCTGCTGGGCCCTGGCGCTGATCCTGGGCGGCGCGATTGGCAACGTGATCGACCGCGTCGTGTATGGCCACGTGATCGACTTCCTCGACGTCTACGTCGGCAACTGGCACTGGCCGGCGTTCAACCTGGCCGATAGTGCGATCTGCGTGGGTGCGGTATTGTTCGTCGTGGACGAACTGCGCCGCGTCTCCAAGAAGTAAGGCAAGTCCACACGTCCGCAAGTCTGAACACGCCTGCGGTACGCCGCATTCCGGGAGCAAACAATGGATCTGGCTGGCAAGAAAATCGTATTGGGCCTGACCGGCGGCGTGGCCTGCTACAAGGCCGCCATGCTGGCGCGCGAACTGGGCCGCGCCGGTGCCACGGTGCACGTGGTGATGACCGAGGCGGCCACGCACTTCATGACCGCCGTCACCATGCAGGCCCTGACCGGCAACCCGGTCTACACCGACCAATGGGATGCGCGCATGGACAACAACATGCCGCACATCAATCTCACCCGCGATGCCGATGCGGTCGTCATCGTACCCTGCTCCACCGATTTCATCGCCAAGCTGGCCCACGGGCATTGCGACGACCTGCTCTCGACCCTGTGCGTGGCACGTCCGGCGCGGGTACCCCTGATGGTGGCCCCGGCGATGAATGTGGAGATGTGGCAGAACCCGGCCACCCAGCGCAACGTGCGCCAGATCCGCGAAGACGGCATCCTGCTGCTGGGCCCGGATGCGGGTGCGCAAGCCTGTGGCGAGGTCGGCGAAGGCCGCATGCTGGAGCCGGCACAATTGCTGGAAGAGATCGTCGCAGCTTTCCAGCCCAAGCTGCTGGCGGGCCGCCGCGTGCTGCTCACGGCCGGGCCGACCTTCGAACCGATCGACCCGGTGCGCGGCATCACCAATCTGTCTTCCGGCAAGATGGGCTACGCGATTGCGCGAGCTGCGCGCGAAGCGGGCGCGGAAGTCACCCTGGTCTCCGGCCCGACGGCGCTGGAGACGCCTTATGGCGTGCAGCGCGTGGATGTGCAGACGGCCCTGCAGATGCATGAGGCGGTGTTGGCTCATGTGAAGGAAAAAGACCTGTTCGTCGCCGTTGCGGCCGTCGCTGACTGGCGCGTGGCCAATGCCAGCGAGCAGAAACTGAAGAAACAGGACGAAAACGATACCCCGCAGTTGCAGTTCGTCCAGAACCCCGACATCCTGGCCACCGTCGCCGCCCTGCCCCAGCGTCCCTATTGCGTGGGCTTTGCGGCCGAATCGGAGAACCTGGAGCAATACGGCGCGGCCAAGCGCATCCGCAAGAACATTCCGCTGCTGGTCGGCAATATCGGCCACCAGACCTTTGGCCGCGATGACAACGCGCTCATGCTGTTCGACGCCCAGGGCCACAGCGCCCTGCCCCGTGCGGACAAGCAGACCCTGGCCCGCCAGCTGGTACGCGAGATCGCGCGCCGCATGGCGGCCTGACGGTGCACGGCCCGCCTCTTGCGGGCCGTGTCTTTTGTACGTTTCCGTACGTTTTGTATTTGAATCCGATTACGCATCATGAAGACCATCGACATCAAGATCCTCGACCCCCGCATGAAAGACCAACTGCCTGCCTACGCCACCCCTGGCAGCGCCGGCCTGGACCTGCGGGCCTGCATTGATGCGCCGCTGACCCTGGCGCCGGGTTCCACGCACCTGATCCCAACCGGACTGGCGATCCACCTGGCCGATCCGAATTACGCGGCCGTGATCCTGCCGCGTAGCGGCATGGGGCACAAGCATGGGATCGTGCTGGGCAACCTGGTCGGGCTGATCGATTCGGATTACCAGGGCCAGTTGATGATCTCGACGTGGAACCGCGGCAGTACCGAGTTTGTCCTAAACCCCATGGAACGCCTGGCGCAGCTGGTGATCGTGCCGGTACTGCAGGTCGGCTTCAATGTGGTAGATGAATTCGACAGCAGCGAACGCGGCGCCGGTGGTTTCGGCAGCACAGGCAAACACTGATGGAGAACCGCATGCTCGTATCCCCCCTGCCCCAGTGGCAGAAACTGAAAACCCTCGCCGTCCTGGCACCGCTGGCCTTCCTGGCCGCCTGCGCCACCCAGGAACCCGGTCCGGTCACCACCACGCCGTCCAAACCGGTGACCACGACGATCCAGGCCCCGCGTCCGGTGGCCGACAATCCCCAGCAGGCACAATTGCGCGAACTGGTCGCGCAGCAGGACCGGCTCTACCGCGTCGCTGCACCGCTGTTGACCAGCAACGCCCAGCTCTGCCGTGGCAATGCCCGCAACCTGCTGGGCTTTACCGCCAAGAACCGCTATTCCTTCCCCATCGAATATGCAGAAACCGCGCGTAGCCTGGGCTACGACGACCGCCTGCAGGTCACCGGCGTGCTGCCCGGCAGCGGTGCTGCCCAGGCTGGCATCCAGCGGGGCGACTTCCTGATCTCGGTGGCAGGCAAGCCGATGCCGCAAGGCACCGATGCCGAACGCCAGGCCGCCGTGCTGCTGAGCCCGCTGGTGGTCAAGAAGGCCCCGATTGCGCTGGGCGTGCAGCGCAACGGCCAGAACACCACCGTCAATGTGCCGCTGACCTTCGCCTGCGCCTTCAGCATCGAGCTGGGCAATGCCGACAACGTCAACACCTATGCCGATGGCCGCCGCGTGCTCATTACCCGCGGCATGCTCAAGTTCACTCAGTCCGATGATGAACTGGCCTACCTGATCGCCAAGGAGATGGCGCACAATATCCTCGGTCACGCCATCCGCCAGCGCATGGTCTCGACGATTGCCGAAGTGATCGACAACCTGCTGCTGCCACATCCGGATCCGACCACCACGGCCGGCACTGCCGGCATCCGCGTCTATCCGCAAGACCTGGATGCAGCTGCCGATACGCTCTCGCTGTACCTGCTGGCGCGCGCCGGCTACAGCATCGACAACGTGCCGGCGTTCTGGAAGCGCCTGGCCGACCAGTATCCGGCCAGCGTGCCCAACGGCTACACGGCGCTGCATCCGGCTACCGCTTATCGTCTCTCGATGATCGACAAGGTCACGCAGATCGTGAAGGCCAAGCAGGAGGCGGGCAAGCCGCTGGTGCCGTAAAAGTGGTGATATGACGTATTGGACGTGAAGACGGCGCGGTGAAAACCGCGCCGTTTTTGTTTGCGTGATGAAAGTGAAGCAAGCTGCAAAACAAAAGGCCACGCCGGTTTCCCGACGTGGCCTTGATGGCTTGCTTGATACGCTTATTCGACTTCGAGCTTCTCTTGCGGCTCTTCCGGCGGGGACGAATCGTCGCCCTCGGGGAAGTCCAGCTTGATCTGCTCCTTGTCGTCCATCTCCACCGTCACGCGGCCACCGCTGACCAGCTTGCCGAACAGCAGTTCGTCGGCCAGCGCCTTGCGGATTAGGTCCTGGATCAGGCGCGACATCGGGCGTGCCCCCATCAACGGATCGAAGCCCTTCTTGCCCAGGAACTTGCGCAGGTTGTCCGAGAAGACGGCTTCCACCTTCTTTTCGTGCAGCTGCTCTTCCAGTTGCATCAGGAACTTGTCGACCACGCGCAGGATGATTTCCTCGTCCAGTGGGCGGAAGCTGATGATGGCATCCAGACGGTTGCGGAACTCCGGGGTGAACATGCGCTTGATGTCCGCCATTTCGTCGCCGGCTTCCTTCTTCTCGGTGAAGCCGATGGTGCGCTTCTGCAGGCTCTCGGCTCCCGCGTTGGTGGTCATGATGATGATCACGTTGCGGAAGTCGGTCTTGCGGCCGTTGTTGTCGGTCAGCGTGCCATGGTCCATCACCTGCAACAGAATGTTGAAGATGTCGGGGTGCGCTTTTTCGATTTCATCCAGCAGCAGCACGGCGTGCGGCTTCTTGTTGACGGCCTCGGTCAGCAGGCCGCCTTGGTCGAAACCGACATAGCCCGGGGGCGCGCCGATCAGGCGGCTCACGGCATGGCGCTCCATGTATTCGGACATGTCGAACCGTACCAGCTCGATGCCGAGGATGAAGGCCAGCTGCTTGGCCACTTCGGTCTTGCCCACGCCGGTCGGACCGGAGAACAGGAAGGAACCGATCGGCTTGTCGGTCTTGCCCAGGCCGGCACGTGCCATCTTGATGGCCGAGGCCAGTGCTTCGATGGCCGGATCCTGCCCGAACACAACGTTCTTCAGGTCGCGGTCGATGGTCTGCAGCTTGGCGCGATCATCCTGGTTCACGGACTGCGGCGGGATACGGGCGATCTTGGAAATGATTTCCTCGATTTCCGGCTTGCCGATGGTCTTCTTCTGCTTGGACTTGGGCAGGATGCGCTGGGCAGCACCGGCTTCGTCGATCACGTCGATGGCCTTGTCGGGCAAGTGACGGTCATTGATGAAGCGTGCCGCCAGTTCGGCTGCCGAGGTCAGGGCCGAAGCAGAATACTTCACACCGTGGTGTTCCTCGAACTTGGACTTCAGGCCGCGCAGGATCTGCACGGTCTGCTCCACGGTCGGTTCGTTCACATCGATCTTCTGGAAGCGACGCGACAGCGCGTGGTCCTTCTCGAAGACGCCACGGAATTCGGTGTAGGTGGTCGCGCCGATGCACTTCAACTGGCCGCTCGACAGCGCAGGCTTCAACAGGTTGGATGCATCCAGCGTACCGCCCGAAGCCGAACCCGCACCGATGATGGTGTGGATTTCGTCGATGAAGAGAATGCCGTTGGGGCTGTCCTTCAATTGCTTCAACACGGCCTTCAGGCGCTGCTCGAAGTCGCCACGGTACTTGGTACCGGCCAGCAGCGCGCCCATGTCCAGCGAATAGACGACGGCATTCTTCAGTATCTCGGGCACGTCGCCTTGGGTCACGCGCCAGGCCAGGCCTTCGGCGATCGCGGTCTTGCCGACACCGGCTTCGCCCACCAGCAGCGGATTGTTCTTGCGGCGGCGGCACAGGGTCTGGATGACGCGCTCGACCTCGGAATCGCGGCCGATCAGCGGATCGATCTTGCCTTCGGCGGCCGCCTTGTTCAGGTTCTGGGTGAACTGGTCCAGCGGGCTTTCCTTCTGCTGGCCTTCGGCTTGCACGTCTTCCGCGCCTTCCGGGGCCTTCTGCGGATCAGCCTGCTGGTCCTTGCGCACGCCGTGCGAGATGAAGTTGACCACGTCCAGACGGGTCACGCCCTGCTGGTGCAGGTAGTAGACCGCGTGCGAATCCTTCTCGCCGAAGATGGCCACCAGCACGTTGGCGCCGGTGACTTCCTTCTTGCCGTTGGAGGCCGACTGCACGTGCATGATGGCGCGCTGGATCACGCGCTGGAAGCCCAGCGTGGGCTGGGTATCCACCTCATTGGTGCCGGGGACCGTGGGCGTGTTGTCGGTGATGAAATTGGTCAGCGTCTTGCGCAGATCATCAATGTTCACCGAGCAGGCGCGCAGCACTTCGGCCGCCGAAGGATTGTCCAGCAGCGCGAGCAGCAAGTGTTCCACGGTAATGAATTCATGACGCGATTGTCTGGCTTCGACAAAGGCCATGTGCAAACTGACTTCGAGTTCCTGCGCAATCATGCTTCCTCCATCACGCATTGCAGGGGGTGCCCTGCTTTTCGAGCGTGGGTTAAAACGAGTTCCACTTTTGTGGATGCGATATCTTTGGGATACACACCACACATTCCCTTCCCATCGCGGTGAACCTTGAGCATGATCTGCGTCGCGGTTTCACGGTCCTTGTTGAAGTACTGCTGGATGACTGCGACGACGAATTCCATCGGCGTATAGTCATCGTTCAACAATAAAACCTGGTACATCGGGGGCGGCTTGAGTTTTGCCTCCTGCCGTTCCAGGACTGTACCGCCATCATTTTCGTGCTTGGTTGCCATGCGTTTATTCGACCATCAAAGCTGTGCAACGCACAATGATCACGTAACCTCTAGATGAGATAGATATTACTTGTTTTCCGGACCTTGCGCAGATGACGATGATTTATCCTAAATCAAGGGTTTCTTTCCCCATCGTTCAAACAGGGCCACAAAGCGGAACGTGAAAACTGCTTGACTTTTGGATTTCGACCGAGAACAATGGAATTCATTGATTAGTAGTTACTAAATGTAACAACTCATCGATACGATAGGGGGCAGGTTTAAGGGGGGCTGCGTGACGCGCGATGCTTCTTGCTTTAACGGCTCGTGTGAATAGTTAATTTTGAAAGATGCTTTTATGGCAACAGGTACTGTCAAGTGGTTCAATGATTCCAAAGGCTTTGGCTTTATCACTCCGGATGACGGCGGCGAAGATCTGTTCGCTCACTTCTCCGCAATCCAGATGAACGGCTTCAAGACCCTCAAAGAAGGTCAAAAAGTCCAGTTTGACGTTACGCAAGGCCCCAAAGGCAAGCAAGCTTCGAACATCCAGAACGCCGCTTAAACCCCGGTTTCTCTAAAAGCCCCGCTCTTGCGGGGCTTTTTTCATTGGGGCGCCGCCATTACTGCGCCCGCAATGACTACGTAACCGAAATGCAAACAGCCAGGTAGATGCCTGGCTGAGTGTTGTTTTTTCATCATTTATTTGCAGCAAATCACGCTGCAGAAGCAGTCCGTCCGGCTTACATGTTTTCGATCAGCGCTTCACCGAAACCGGAGCAGGAAACCTGCGTCGCCCCTTCCAGCAAACGCGCGAAATCATAGGTCACGCGCTTGGCCGAGACTGACTTCTGCATGGCCGTGATGATGAGATCCGCGGCCTCGATCCAGCCCATGTGGCGCAGCATCATTTCTGCCGAAAGAATGCTGGAACCGGGGTTCACATAATCCTTGCCGGCATACTTCGGCGCGGTGCCGTGGGTGGCTTCGAACACGGCCACCGAATCGGACATGTTGGCGCCCGGAGCAATGCCGATACCGCCGACCTGAGCCGCCACGGCGTCCGAAATGTAGTCGCCGTTCAGGTTCATGGTGGCGATGACGCTGTATTCCGCCGGGCGCATCAGCACCTGCTGGAAGAAGGCATCGGTGATGGCATCCTTGATGACGATCTGGCGGCCGGTCTTGGGGTTCTTCAGGCGCATCCACGGGCCGTCGTCGATCAGTTCGGCCCCGAATTCGCGGCCGGCCAGCGCATAACCCCAGTCACGGAAAGCACCCTCGGTGTACTTCATGATGTTGCCCTTGTGGACCAGCGTCACCGAAGGCTTGTCGTGGTCGATGGCGTACTGGATGGCCTTGCGCACCAGTCGCTCGGTACCTTCGCGCGAGACCGGCTTGATGCCCAGCGCCGAGGTCTCAGGGAAGCGCAGCTTCTTGACCCCCATCTCGCGCGTGAGCAGCTCGATCAGTTTCTTCACTTCCGGGGTACCGGCCTGCCATTCAATACCGGCGTAGATGTCTTCGGAGTTCTCGCGGAAGATCACCATGTCCGTCTTCTCGGGCTCCTTCAGCGGCGAGGGCACGCCTTTGAAATAGCGCACCGGACGCAGGCAGACATAGAGGTCCAGCTGCTGGCGCATGGTCACGTTCAAGGAACGAATGCCGCCCCCGACCGGCGTGGACAGCGGCCCCTTGATCGAGACCAGATACTCCTTGAGCACGTCCAGTGTCTCCTCGGGCAGCCAGGTATCGGCACCGTAGAGCTTGGTCGACTTCTCGCCCGCATAGATTTCCATCCAGTGGATCTTGCGCGCACCGCCGTAGGCCTTCTCCACCGCGGCATCGACCACCTTGAGCATCACCGGCGTGACGTCCACGCCCACGCCATCGCCCATGATGAAAGGAATGATGGGGTTGTTGGGGACATTGAGAGTGTCATCGGCATTGGCGGTGATCTTGCACCCTTCTGCAGGCACTTGGATATGTTGGTACGACATCGTGGTCTCCGACGGTTGAGGCGGTAGCGTTGGGAAGCATCAGCGGCAAAGCCCATGCACATCGGCAAGGACCTTGCATGAATTGCCATACAAGCGGGGAATTTTAAGAGATTTCCGGATTTTCAGCCGGAAAAATTCCGGATTGCAATCAGCAGGTCTTATATAAGACACATGACTTACCTGATTGATTATGCATCAGGATTTTACGCAAGGCCATCTTTTTGCGACACTAGCGCATGCCTTTGATCCTCTTCAACAAACCCTTCGGCGTGATGAGCCAGTTCTCCGCCCATCCCGAGCGCCAGACGCTGGCCGATTACCTCGACCTTCCCGACATCTACCCTGCGGGCCGGCTCGATGCCGACAGTGAAGGCCTGCTGCTGCTCACCGATGACGGCAAGCTGCAGCACGCCATCGCCCATCCGCGCCGCAAGCAGCCCAAGACCTACCTGGCACAGGTAGAAGGCCTGGCCACGCCGGACGCGCTGCAACGCCTGCGCAATCCGCTGGACCTGGGCGACTTCGTCACCCAACCAGGGGAGGCCCGTTTGATCCAGGAGCCGGCCTGGATGTGGCCGCGCACCCCGCCCATCCGCCAGCGTGCCAACCAGCCCACCAGCTGGATCGCCCTGACCATCAGCGAAGGCAAGAACCGCCAGGTGCGCCGCATGACGGCAGCCGTGGGCCTGCCGACGCTGCGACTGGTGCGCATTGCCATCGGCCCGTTCTCGCTGGCGACCCATCCTGTGATGCCCGGCGAATGGCGCGAAGTCGATCCACGGGAGCTCGATGCCTGAGCGCTGCGTGAACAATCTGACAAGGTTTGAAGCACTCAGGGCTGCACACTTCTTCCCGAAACCTCATAAAAAAGATCCGAAATGGTGTCAACCTTCATACGCGCGCGCCGTTATTGGCAGTGATTCGCACGAATCATCGTTTGCCTCACATCCCTAACATGTTGAATTGAAGGACGCAAAATGAAAAAATTGATCGCCGCTCTGATCGCTGGTCTGTTCGCCACTGCTGCTTTCGCACAAGCTCCGGCCGCTCCGGAAGCGCCGAAGGCTGAAGCCGCTGCTCCGAAGGCAAAGAAGGCCAAGAAGGCAAAGAAGGCCAAAAAGGCAAAGAAGGCAGCTGAAGCTAAGTAATTAGCGTCCGCACTCAAAAAAGGCAGGCTGGTCCTGCCTTTTTTCATGTCCGCGCGGTTCAGGCGACGCACCCCGTAGCCATCCACGCCGGCCAGCGCCCCGCTCCCGCTGCACACGCGCGCCCCGCTGCTGCTATCCTGCCCGATCCGAATCCCGATTGATAAAGAACATGCGCAAATCTTCACTTTCCCGACTTTCCCGTTGCTTCATGCACAGCGCCGTCGCCCTGCTGGCTGTCGGCTGCCTGTCCACCGCCGGCGCGCAGACGCCGCAGGTGCGCAAATTCCCGACCACCCAGCTCAATATCGGCATCCACCTGATCAAGGCCGAAGTGGCCCAGACCGAAGCCGAGCGCGAGCAAGGCCTGATGTTCCGCGAGAAGATGGGCGACAACGAGGGCATGCTGTTCCTGTTCGGCCAGCCGGCCGGGGTATGCATGTGGATGAAAAATACGCTGATCCCGCTGTCGGTGGCCTTCATGGACGAAAAAGGCGTCATCATCAACATCGAGGAAATGAAGGAACAGACCCTGGATTCGCACTGTGCCAAGCGCGCGGCGGTCTATGCGCTGGAGATGAACAAGGGCTGGTTCAAGCAGAAGAACATCAAGCCCGGTACCAGGATCGAGGGATTGCCCCAATAAGGCATCCGGGCTGCAGCGTGTGGCTGCGGCCCGTCATCCCGACACCCATGATGGCGACGGCCGTTGAAAAACCGTTGCCAAAATGCAAAAAACCGCTTGAAATCAAGCGGTTTTCTTGTACTGCAGCCTGAAGCGGGCAACGCCGCGCTTCAGTTCAAGCCAGGATGCAATTAAGCAGCCAGGGCCTTCAGGGCAGCAGCCAGGCGGCTCTTGTGGCGAGCGGCCTTGTTCTTGTGAATGATCTTCTTGTCGGCGATGCTGTCGATGGTCGACACGGAAGATTGGAACACGGAGGTTGCTGCAGCCTTGTCGCCGGCGGCGATCGCCTTGCGAACTGCCTTGATTGCGGTGCGCAGGGTCGAGCGCTGGCTCGAGTTGTGAGCGTTTTGCTTGACTGCTTGACGAGCACGCTTACGTGCCTGTGCGGTATTTGCCATGAAAATTATCCTAAATCGAGAGTCGTTTGCGCCGCAAACCCCGAGGACTCGCGATGCCAAATTCTGTAAAGCATCGGATTATAACGAGATTCCCGTGACAAGGCAATCAACTTGTCTGCTTCTGCTGTAAACACGGTGCCATCCGTTGCGATGCCACCGCACTCATCCCGATTTCCGCAAAGAAATTCATGCCTGCCGCCGAACCTGTGGCCAAGGCAGCGAGTCTATTGCGCCGTGCAGCAGGGGGATTGTCTTTTCCTTCATATCGCCTCCGAACCCCCGTGTCCGGGCCTGCCCGCCCCCTGTCGTGCTCCCGCACCAATCCTTGCCATTCCAGCAAAAGCACCGCTGCCCACAGCTATAATGCCGCTCCATGAATCTGCATAAAACCCTCGCCGCCATCTCCGGCATGACGATGCTCTCGCGCATCACCGGGCTGGCCCGGGAAATCCTGTTCGCCCGCGCCTTCGGCGCTTCGGCCTACACCGACGCCTTCAACATCGCCTTCCGCATTCCCAACCTGCTGCGCCGGCTCTTCGCCGAAGGCGCCTTCTCGCAGGCCTTCGTGCCCATCCTGGCTGAATACAAGAACCGCCGCGGCCCCGAGGAAACCAAACACCTGGTGGACCATGTGGCCACGGCACTGATGTGGGTCATGCTGATCACCTGCGTAGCCGGCATCGTTGCCACCCCCTTCGTGGTCTATTTCATCGCCACCGGCCTGCAATACAACCCGGACGCCTTCCATGCCTCGGTGCTGATGACCCGCATCATGTTCCCGTACATCGGCTTCATGGCCTTCGTGGCGCTGGCCGGCGGCATCCTCAATACCTGGAAGGAATTCAAGATCCCGGCAGTCACCTCGGTGCTGCTCAATGTCGCCTTCATCGTGGCCTCGCTCTTCGTGGCCCCCTTCATGGAACAGCCCATTTATGCGATGGCCTTCGCGGTGCTGGTGGGCGGCATCCTGCAGGTGGCGATCCAGGTGCCGGCGCTGATCAAGATCGGCATGCTGCCGCGCCTGTACTGGAATCCCCTGCTGGGCCTGCGCGATGAAGGCGTCAAGCGCGTGCTCAAGAAGATGGGCCCGGCCGTCTTCGCCGTCTCGGCCGCGCAGATCAGCTTGATGATCAACACCAACATCGCCTCGCGCCTGCAACACGGCAGCGTCTCGTGGCTGAGCTATGCCGACCGCCTGATGGAATTCCCGACCGCCCTGCTGGGCGTGGCGCTCGGTACCATCCTGCTGCCCAGCCTGGCCAACGCCCATGCTGCCGACGACATGGATGAATATTCCGCCCTGCTGGACTGGGGCCTGCGCCTGACCTTCATGCTGGCCATGCCCTCGGCCGTGGGCCTGGCCACGCTCTCCGAGCCGCTCACCGCCACCCTGTTCCACTACGGCCGTTTCGATGCGCTCTCGGTGACCATGGTCGGCCATGCGCTGGTGGCCTACGGTGTCGGCCTGATCGGTCTGATCGTGGTGAAGATTCTGGCCCCCGGCTTCTATGCCAAGCAGGATATCCGCACCCCCGTCATCATCGCCATCGGCGTGCTGATCGCCACCCAGCTCATGAACAGCGTCTTCGTGCCCCTGTTTTCGCACGCGGGCCTGGCCTTGTCGATCGGCCTGGGGGCCTGCCTCAATGCCCTGTGTCTTTACATCGGCCTGCGCCGCCGCCAGATCTACGTGCCGCGTCCGGGCTGGGGACTGTTCCTGGTGCGCCTGACCGGCGCGCTGCTGGTGATGGCCGGGGTGGCGCTATGGATTTCCGGCCACTTCGACTGGGTCGCCCTGCGCGCCCATCCGCTGCTGCGCATCGGGGCGCTGATGCTGGTGCTGGCGGTGTGTGCGGTGGCCTATTTCGGCCCGCTGTTCGCGATGGGCTTCCGCCTGCGTGAATTCAAGCGCATCGCGCGCCGCTGATCAGCCTTGCAGGCCGCTTCAGCACAAGCCTGGGGCGGTCTGAAACAAGAAATTTCATTCCCCGCCCGGCAGACCTGACGCAGCGCGCAATATTTTGATAGCATGGGTGACATGACGCTCACCTCCCTCGACTATTTTGCTTCGCTGGTGCGCCAGGACGATTCGATTCCGCTGTTCGAATCTGCCTTGACGCTGGGACAGGATTTTTATCCGGAAATGGATTTTGCCGAGGAAGAGATGGCGCTCGACACGCTGGCGCTCAAGCTCAGGCAGCGCCTGCCCCAGGATGCCTCGCAGATCCAGAAACTGCGCATGCTGAACCATTTCTTCTTCCAGGAAATGGCCTTCGCCGGCAACGTCAACAATTACTACGATCCCGACAACAGCTATATCCACCGCGTGATCTCGACGCGGCGCGGCATTCCGATCTCGCTGGCGGTGGTCTATATCGAACTGGCGCAGCAGATTGGCCTGGAGATGAAGGGAGTTTCCTTCCCCGGCCACTTCCTGATGAAGCTGTCGGTGCAATCCGGTGAAATCGTGCTCGACCCCATGAATGGCGCGAGCCTGTCGCGGCAGGAACTGGAAGAGCGGCTGGAGCCTTATCTGGCCCATCAGCCCGAAGAAGATTTCGGCGATGAACTGCCGCTGGCGGCCTACCTGCGTGCGGCCCATCCGCGTGAGATCCTGGCGCGCATGCTGCGCAACCTCAAGGCCATCTTCATGGAAAGCCAGCGCTGGCAGCAAGTGCTGGATGTGCAGGAGAGACTGGTGATCCTGCTGCCCGAGGAAATCACCGAGAAACGCGACCGTGGGCTGGCCTATGCCAACCTCGGGCAAGCCCAGGCGGCGCTGGAGGATCTGGAAGCCTACCTGGCCCTGCGTCCCCACGCCGAGGACGCGCCCAACCTGCGGGAGATGCTGCCCGACCTGCGCGAAGCACTGCGCAAGCCGAGCTGACCGGGGGCGTCCCGGTCGTCCGGACTTACTGCTTCCCTTCGATTTCTTCCCAACGCTCCAGACTCACCAGCAGTTCTTCGTCGATCTCGGCGAAGCGCTGGTTCAGCTTGACGGCTTCATCCGCCCCCTTCTTGTACAGATCCGGATCGGCCAGTTTCGCCGACAGCTCCTTCTGTTCCGCTTCCAGCGCGGCGATGCGCTTGGGCAGTTCTTCCAGCTCGCGCTGTTCCTTGTAGCTCAGCTTCTTCTTGGCCGGTGCGGGGGCGGCGGCAGGAGCGGCCATGGTGGACTCGGCCTTGACCTCGTTCTTGTCGGCCGCCTTGGCAGCAGCCTTGGCCCCTGCCGATGTCTGCGCCGGGCGCTGGCGCTCCCAATCGGAATAACCGCCCACGTATTCACGCCAGACGCCATTGCCTTCGGAGGCGATCACCTGCGTGACCACGTTGTCCAGGAACATGCGGTCGTGGCTGACCAGGAAGACGGTGCCTTCATATTCCTCCAGCAATTCTTCCAGCAGTTCGAGCGTATCGATATCGAGGTCGTTGGTCGGCTCGTCCAGCACCAGCACGTTGGCCGGCTTGGCGAACAGGCGCGCCAGCAACAGGCGGTTGCGCTCGCCACCGGAGAGCGTGCGCACCGGCGAACGGGCGCGTTCCGGCGCGAACAGGAAGTCCGACAGATAGGTCATCACATGCTTGCGCTGACCGTTGACTTCCACCCAGTCGCTGCCCGGCGCGATGGTATCGGCCAGGGTCGTTTCTTCATTCAGCTGCGCGCGCATCTGATCGAAATACGCGACCTGCATCTTGGTACCCTGCTTGACGGTACCGCTGTCCGGGGCTTCTTCACCCAGAATCAGCTTGAGCAGAGTGGTCTTGCCGGCGCCGTTCTGACCGATCAGGCCGACCTTGTCGCCGCGCATGAGGATGCTGCTGAAGTCGCGCACGATGGCCTTGGGGCCGTAGGCCTTGTTGACGTTTTCCAGCTCCGCCACGATCTTGCCGGAACGTTCACCGGTGCCCACTTCCAGCTTCACCTGCCCCTGCCGCTCGCGGCGCTCGCTGCGCTGCACGCGCAGGGCTTCCAGACGGCGCACGCGGCCTTCGTCGCGGGTGCGGCGGGCCTGCACGCCCTTGCGGATCCACACTTCTTCCTGTGCCAGGAATTTGTCGAACTTGGCGTTTTCCACTTCTTCATTGGCCAGCAGCTCGGCCTTGCGGGCCTGGTAGGTCGTGAAGTTGCCGGGGAAGGAAAGAATCTTGCCGCGATCCAGTTCGATGATGCGCGTGGAGACATTGTCCAGGAAGCTGCGGTCGTGGGTGATGAAGAGGATGCTGCCCTTGAAGTCGCGCAGCAGGCCTTCCAGCCACAGGATGGAGCCGAAGTCGAGGTGGTTGGTCGGTTCGTCCAGCAGCAGCACGTCGGGGTTGCCGACCAGGCCGCAGGCCAGCGCCACGCGCTTCTTCATGCCGCCGGAGAGCTCGCCGATGCGGGCGTCGCGGTTCAGGTTCAGCTTGTCCAGGGTGGTCTCGACCTTGTTGCCGATGGACCAGGCGTCGGCCGCATCCAGCACGGTCTGGATCTGGTGCATGCGCTCCAGCAGGGCGTCGTCATTGTCGCCGCCGAACTGGCCGGTGATGGCTTCATATTCGGCCAAGAGCGCCGGCAGCTCGCCCAGGCCCGAGGCCACGGCGTCGAAGACGGTCATCTCTTCCGGGAAATGCGGTTCCTGGTCGACGTAGGCGATCTTCAGGTTCTGCTGCATCACCAAGAGGCCATCATCGAGCTTGGAACGGCCGGCGATGATCTTCAGCAGCGAGGACTTGCCGGTGCCGTTGCGGCCGATCAGGCCGATGCGTTCGCCGGTCTCCAGCGAGAATTCGGCGTGATCCAGGAGGGCAACGTGGCCGAAGGCCAGTTGTGCGTCGGAGAGGGAAATGACTGCCATAGCGTGCGTGATCTGCGTGAATGCGTCGGCCCAAGCCGCGCAGGATGAATGCGAAAGGCGCTTGATGCAGGAAAAAGCGCGAGAGCGGCATTGTACCGACTGCGCCGCACAAATGCTGATTTAAGCGCGCTCTTGCCCCTTTCGATGGGCCGGAACGGCTGCGGCTTGCACTTTGGCAACGGGATTGATGAAAAATAACGACAAAAGCTCGAATTTCCCCGTCATCCGGGAGCCATGTTACAACTGGTTAAGCATTGCCCGTGGCGGGCACGCCGGGCCGGCGGTGCGATGCGGTAAGATAGCGCATTCCGATTCCCGCTCATCCCATGCCTTTTTCCTCTTTGCCGGACCTGCGCCGCCAGCGCGGCTTCCTCAATCCCAACATCGCCAAGTTCATCGGTCTGTCCATCCTCGGTCTCGGCGTCGCCGCTGCCCTGCTGGTGGTGTATGCATTGATCTTCATCAACCCGCGCCTGCCTTCGCTGGACCTGATCACCGACTACCGTCCCAAGGTACCGCTGCGCATCTGGTCCGAGGACAAGGTCCTGCTCGGCGAGTTTGGTGAAGAAAAGCGCAGCCTGGTCAAACTGGAAGATATCCCGGCCGACATGAAGAATGCCGTGCTGGCCATCGAGGACTATCGTTTCTATGAGCACGGCGGCATCGACTGGATCGGCATCGCCCGCGCCCTGGCCACCGACGTGCTGCGCGGCAGTGCCTCGCAGGGGGCCAGCACCATCACCATGCAGGTGGCGCGCAACGTCTTCCTGACCAAGGAAAAAACCTTCTCCCGCAAGCTCTACGAAGTGCTGCTGGCCAACAAGATCGAACATGCCCTGACCAAGGACCAGATCCTGGAGGTCTACATGAATCAGATCTACCTGGGCCAGCGCGCCTTCGGCTTCGCCGCCGCCGCCCGCACCTATTTCGGCAAGGACCTGAAGGATATTTCCCTGGCCGAAGCCGCCATGCTGGCAGGCCTGCCCAAGGCCCCCTCGGCCTACAACCCCATCGTCAACCCCAAGCGCGCGCACATCCGCCAGCAATACATCCTGCAGCGCATGATGGAAGTGGGCTTCATCACCAAGGCGCAATATGAAAAGGCCGCCAAGGAAGAACTGAAGGTCCGCGCACCGGGCAGCCAGTACAGCATCCACGCCGAATACGTGAACGAAATGGTGCGCCAGATGGTGTACGCGCAGTACAAGGAAGACACCTACACCCAGGGCTTCAACGTCTATACCACCGTCAATGCGGCCGACCAGCAGGCGGCCTACCTGGCCGTGCGCAAGGGCGTGATGGATTACGACCGCCGCCACGGCTATCGCGGTCCGGAAGAAACCATCGAACTGCCCGCCAATGCCGAAGACCGCGCCTCGGCCATCGACGACGTCATGGACGACCATCCCGACAACGACGACATCCTGGCCGCCGTGGTGGTGGCCGCCAGCCCCAAGCAGATTGATGCGGTGCTGCGCAGCGGCGACAAGATCAGCATCAAGGGCGAAGCCCTGCGCTTCGTGGCCTCGGCCCTGTCGGAGAAGGCCAAGAAGGAGATCCGCATCGCGCCCGGTGCCCTGATCCGCGTGATGCAGGATGCCAAGCAGAATTGGCAGGTGGTGCAGTTGCCGCAGGTGGAAGCGGCGCTGGTCTCGGTGGTGCCGCAGGATGGCGCCATCCGCGCCCTGGTGGGCGGTTTCGACTTCACCCAGAACAATTTCAACCACGTGACCCAAGCCTGGCGCCAGCCGGGTTCGACCTTCAAACCCTTCATCTATTCGGCTGCATTGGAGAAGGGTTTTGCACCGGCCTCCATCGTCAACGATGCCCCGGTCTCCTATCCGGCCGGCCCCGGCCAGCCGAACTGGGAACCCAAGGATGACGAAACCCCGGCCGGTCCCATCACCGTGCGCACTGCCCTGCAGAAGTCGGTGAACCTGGTGGCGATCCGCACGCTGGACTACATCGGCGTGCCCTATGCCAAGGACTTCATCACCGGCACCTATGGTTTTGATGCCGACAAGGTCCCGCCCTACCTGCCCATGGCGCTGGGTGCAGGCCAGACCAATCCGCTGCAGCTGTCTGCCGCCTACTCGGTGTTTGCCAACGGCGGCTACAAGATCCAGCCCTACCTGATCTCGCAGATCACCGATGCGCGCGGCAAGGTGCTGTCCAAGGCGGAGCCGCTGATCGTGGGCAATGGCGCACCGCGCGTGGTCTCGGAACGCAACAGCTACATGATGACCAGCATGCTCAAGGCCGTGGCCCAGGGCGGCACCGGCGCACGCAGCAACAGCATCGGCCGCACTGACCTGGCCGGCAAGACCGGTACCACCAATGATGCCGTCGACGGCTGGTTCGCCGGTTACCAGCGCACTTTGGCCACCGTGGCCTGGATGGGCTATGACCAGCCCAAGAGCCTGGGCAGCAAGGAATTCGGCGCACAGCTGGCGCTGCCGATCTGGGTGGACTACATGGCCAAGGCCTTGAAGGGGGTGCCGCAGTTCGACCTGCCGGTGCCGGAAGGCATCCGCTTCATCGATGGCGAGCCCTACTACGACAACTTCACGCCCAACAACGGCCTGGTGACCAATGTGGGCGTGACGGTGGTGGATGCGATCTCGAACTTCTTCGGTTGGACACCCAGCCAGACTCCGGCTGCACCGGGCAATGCGCAACCAGCACCGAACGTGCCGGGCACGTCGCAGGGAGCGCCGGCGGCAGCGCCTGGCGGCTCGGCAAACCGGCCTCAGAGCGAGAGCGCAAGACGCTTCCTGGACAATACCAACCAGGGTCATTGAGGCAATGCCAGGCCACTGGCCTGGCAACTTCATTGAGCCAATCGGCAGCACGAAAAAAAACGGGCACTTCCGAAGAAGTGCCCGTTTCCTTTTGTCTGGTGCCCCCGACACGGATCGAACGTGTGACCTATCCCTTCATACCACTATGGCTTTCGCCACCATCAGATACATGAACGTCGTGTAACCGGATGTTTGTAGTCTGGACTATACCTTGGCCATGGACCCTGCCCTGACGGCAAGGTCGGAAGGCCGGAGCCGTCTAGTCTCTACACCTTCCGGCTTCCGAGGGAACCGGCTTGGCTCGGTATTGCCAGCAGCCGCTGCAAACGTGCATGCATGCGCTGTCAGGGTTCACCGACTTTGACTCCATTCAGGCGGCGCCTTTCGGCATCCGCTGCCCAATTTGACTTAGGAGGGGATCGCTCTATCCACTGAGCTACGGGGGCAAACAAGGCCGCTATTGTATCCGCTGCGCCCGGCCTTGCAAAGCCGCAAGCGCGGCGCGCGCATGGACTACAATAGGCCGATGCGCTTGCCCACAACAAATATGAAGAAGCTTGCAGCCGCCGCCCTGGGGACACTGATCGCGGGCGGCGCAGCCATGGCCCAGACGCCCGCGGACAAGCCGCGCGCCATACCGGGCATGGCCGAACGCATGGCCGCCTGCATCGCCTGCCATGGCAAGGAAGGGCGCGCCACGGCCGATGGCTACTATCCGCGCATCGCCGGCAAGCCGGAGGGCTATCTGCTGAACCAGCTGCAGAGTTTCCGGGATGGCCGACGCCGCTATCAGATGATGAATTACCTGCTGGGCCATCTTTCTGACGATTACCTGCAGCAGATCGCCCTCTTCTTCGCCGACCAGCATCCGCCCTATCCGCCCCCGGTGCCGGCCGATGTGAGCGCCACGGTGCTGGAACGCGGACGCCTGCTGGTCAGCCAGGGCAAGCCAGCCCAGGGCATTGCGGCCTGCGCCAGTTGCCACGGTGCCGGGTTGACCGGTGTGCAGCCCGGCATTCCGGGATTGCTGGGCCTGCCGCGCGACTACATCAATGCGCAACTGGGCGCCTGGCGCAATGGCGAACGCACCGCCAAGGCACCCGATTGCATGGGCGAGATCGCCAGGGCATTGAGCCCGGAAGAAATCAATGCCGCCAGCAGCTGGCTGTCCTCCCAGCCGGTCCCGGCCGACTATGCGCCTGAGCGCGTGCTGCCCAAACCTTTGCCGGTAGCCTGCGGCAGCATGCCGGCTTCCTCCGCCAGTGCAGGAGCGGCACGATGAACAAGACCTTGCGCCTGGGCCTGGGAATCCTGCTGGGCAGCGTGCTGGCCGTGGTGGCGCTGACCGGCGGCGTGATCGCCTGGCAAAGCCTGCGCAGTGAAGATCCTGGCGTGGTCGTCCCGGTGACCGACCATCAGGCGCAGCTGACCAGGGGCCAGCACCTGGCGCGCGCCGGCAATTGCATGGCCTGCCACACCGTGCGCGGCGGCGCGGCCTATGCCGGGGGACGCGCCCTGCCGACGCCCTTCGGCACGATCTACACCACCAACATCACACCCGATCGCGCCAACGGCATCGGTGACTGGAGCGCCGACGATTTCTGGCGTGCCCTGCACCACGGGCGCGGACGCGATGGCCGCTTCCTCTTTCCGGCCTTCCCCTACACCAGCTACACCCAGCTCAGCCGCGAAGACAGCGACGCCCTGTTCGCCTGGCTGCGCACGCTGCCCCCCGTCAATCAGCCCAATCGTTCACATGAATTGCGCTTCCCTTACGACCAGCGCCCGCTGCTGGGGCTATGGCGTGCCTTTTTCTTCACACCGGCTGTATACCAGCCTGATCCGGCGCGCTCCGCCCAGTGGAACCGCGGTGCCTATCTGGTGCGCGGCGCTGGCCATTGCAGCGCCTGCCACAGCGCCCGCAACGTGGTGGCGGCCAGCATCGCACCGCTGGATCTGGCCGGCGGCATGATCCCCGCGCTGGACTGGTATGCACCGCCCCTGCATGGTGGCGAACACGGCCTGGGCGGATGGAGCGAAGCCGACATCGCCGCCCTGCTCAGGACCGGCGTCTCGCCGCGCGGAACGTCGCTGGGACCGATGTCGGAAATCGTCGGGCGCAGCCTGCAGTATCTCAACGATGAGGACATCAATGCCATGGCGGTCTACCTGAAGTCGCTGCCGGCCCAGCCCCTGCCCGCTGCCAGCGCCGCCGCGCAGCCGGAGCCCGCCGAGGCGGAACGCATCCTCAAACAGGGCAAGAAGCTCTATGGGGAATTGTGCGTGGACTGCCACGGCGGCAAGGGCCAAGGCAGTGCCCCGGACTATCCGCCGCTGGCCGGCAATCACGCCATTGGCGGACCGCAACCGGTCAATGCCATTCGCGCGGTGCTCAACGGCGGTTTCCCGCCGTCGACGGCCGGCAATCCCTATCCCTTCGGCATGCCGCCCTTCGGCCCGCAACTGAGTGATCAGGAAGTGGCAGCATTGGTCTCCTATGTCCGCAACAGCTGGGGCAACCAGGGAGGATTCGTCTCGGCTTCGGAGGTGAACCGGTATCGCAGCGTGCCGCTGGACTGAGCAGACGCAAAAAAGGCGATCCGGGGATCGCCTTTTCATTCATCGCGCTGCCAGCGGATAGCTCACCTCACTGCTCGGCGCTCAGCTTGTACCCCATCCCGCGCACCGTCTGCACGTAATGCGCCAGATCGCCCAGCGACTTGCGCAGCCGCATGATGTGCACATCCACCGTGCGTTCCTCGATGAAGGTGTGGTCACCCCAGACCTTGTCCAGCAACTGGGCACGCGAGAAGATGCGTTCCGGATGCGCCACCAGATAGCGCAGCAGCTTGAATTCGGCCTGGTCCAGCGCCACCGCCCGGCCCGCCACCGCCACCTGGCGGCGTTCGACGTCAATGCTGATGTCGCGGTATTTGAGCGCCTGGCTGCCGATCTCCGGCGCCTTTCGGCGCAACAGGGCCTGCACGCGCGCCACCAGTTCCTTGGGAGAGAACGGCTTGGTCACGTAATCATCCGCACCTTCGTTCAAGCCCTTGACCTTGTCTTCTTCCATGCCCTTGGCGGTGAGCATGATGACCGGCAGCGCCGCCGTGCGCTGGTCGCGCCGCAGCTCCGAGAGCAGCACCAGGCCGGAGCTGTCGGGCAGCATCCAGTCCAGCAGCACGACATGAGGCAGCGACTCGGCAATCAGCTTGCGGGCCTGGGCCACGTCGGTGGCGATGGTGGTGGCAAAGCCCGCGCCCTGCATCGTGAAGCGCAACAGCTCCGCGATGCTGGGTTCGTCTTCGACCATCAGGATATGAGGGAGCTCTTTTGACATCGTCCTTGGATCCGCAACAACTGACTCAGAGCACCTTGGCTGCGATACGCTGGGCCATGCTGCGCGCCAGCTCGGCTTCCTGCGCCTCCACCATCACGCGGATCAGCGGCTCGGTGCCGGACGGACGCAGCAGCACGCGGCCGCGCTCGCCCAGTTCTTCTTCCACGGCAGCCTGTTCGGCTTGCAGGGCGGTGTTGGACTTCCAGTCGTAGCCGGCAGGAATCTTCACATTGATCAGCGATTGCGGATACAGGGTGATGTCGCCGGTCATCTGCGCCAGGGTCTGGCCGGCGCGCTTCAAGGCGCACAGTACCTGCAGGGCCGAAACAATGCCATCGCCGGTGGTGTGCTTGTCCAGTGCCAGCAGGTGGCCGGAGCCTTCGCCGCCGAGCAGCCAGCCCTTTTCCTGCAGCACTTCCAGCACGTAGCGGTCGCCCACCTTGGCACGTGCGAAGGGCACGCCCATCTTCTTGAAGGCCACTTCCAGGGCCATGTTGGTCATGAGGGTACCGACTGCGCCATCGACCGCGCCGCTGCTCAGGCGGTCCTTGACCATCAGGTAAAGCAGTTCATCACCGTTGTAGATGCGGCCGCTGCCATCGACCATGATGAGACGGTCGGCATCGCCATCGAGTGCAATGCCGAGGTCGGCCCGGTATTCACGCACCGAGGCCACCAGCGATTTAGGCGCGGTGGCACCACAATCCTCGTTGATGTTCAGGCCATCGGGCTGGTTGCCGATGGTGATGACTTCCGCGCCCAGCTCATGGAATACGTGCGGCGCGATGTTGTAGGCCGCGCCGTTGGCACAGTCCACCACCAGGCGCATGCCGCGCAGGTCCATGGCACTGGGGAAGGTGCTCTTGCAGAATTCGATGTAGCGGCCGGCCGCATCCGACAGGCGGCGCGCCTTGCCCAGCTTCTCGGAGGGGACGCACTCCATGGGCTGCTCCAGCGCCGCTTCGATATCCGCCTCGACCTGGTCGGGCAGTTTGTTGCCCTTGGCCGAGAAGAACTTGATGCCGTTGTCGTGATAGGGATTGTGCGAGGCCGAGATCACCACACCGGCCGAGAGACGCTGGGCGCGGGTCAGGTAGGCCACGGCCGGGGTCGGCAGCGGGCCGGCCAGCCAGACGTCCACGCCGGCAGCGGCGAAGCCGGCTTCCAGCGCGGCTTCCAGCATGTAGCCGGAGATCCGGGTGTCCTTGCCGATCAGCACCGTGGGACGGGCCACGCCATCCTTGGACTTGGCCAGGACCTTGCCGGCCGCATAGCCCAGGCGCATGACGAAATCCGGTGTGATCGGGGCCACGCCCACGCGACCGCGCACGCCATCGGTGCCGAAGTATTTTCCTGCCATGTTGGTCCCTTATCGCTTAATGCTTAACGCTTCTGCTGATTGATGTCTTGCAGGCCCGGCGAGCGCACCGGCCTGTTTCCCATGAAATCTGTTGTCGTGCTTGAGTTTCGATCACGTTCGCGCACGTAGCGCGGCCTGCATCAAAGGTCGCCGCGTCCTGCCTGCCACATGGCCAGCGCGTCGACCGTCTCGGCCACATCGTGCACGCGGATGATCATCGCCCCCTGCTGCGCCGCCGCCAGCGCCGCACCGATACTGCCGGCCATGCGGCGTTCCAGCGGCTTGCCGGTGACCGCACCGATCATGGACTTGCGCGACATGCCGGCCAGCAGCGGCAGATCCAGCGTGTCGATCAATCGGCGCGTGTTCCTGAGCAAAGCCAGATTATGCTCCACAGTCTTGCCGAAACCAAAACCGGGGTCGATGCAAATCCGTGCACGTCCGATACCGGCCGCCTTCATCAGGCCGACCTGGGTCTGCAGGAATTGCTCGACCTCGGTGACCGCATCTTCATATCGGGGTTCTTGCTGCATGGTCTGGGGCTGGCCTTGCATGTGCATCACGCACAGGCCGGCTTCGCTGTCCTTGACCGCATCGATGGCTCCCTCGGCACGGAAACCGTTGATGTCGTTGATCATGTCCACCTCGGCGACCAGCGCTTCGCGCATGACGGCCGGCTTGTAGGTATCCAGGGAAAGGGGCTTGCCGCAGTCGCGCAGGGCGTAGATCACCGGCATGACGCGCTCCAGCTCTTCCTGCAGCGACAGCGGCGCAATGCCGGGGCGGGTGGACTCGCCACCGATGTCGATGATGTCGACGCCGTCGGCAATCATCTGTTCGGCATGGGTCAGGGCCAGTTCCAGCGAATGATGGCGACCGCCATCGGAAAAGGAATCGGGCGTCACGTTGAGGATGCCCATGACCAGCGGCCGGCGGCCAGGCTGGACCGGCAGGCGGAACCTGCCGCATTTGAGGAAAGCTTGCGTCATCTTGCTGTGGTAGGTGATGCGGATGAATTGCCCGAGGTCGCGGCCCTAAGCATGCTGCGCCGCGCACCATCGCTGTGCGGCAGCATGATACACCGCCGATGGACCGCCTTTACACTTTTGTCCGGCAGGGGCGCCATCGGCTGCACGGTTTTTCATCTGCCAAATTCATTCGCCAAATAAAAAAGGTGAGGATTTCTCCTCACCTTCATCGGGTCTGCGGCTTCAGGCATTCACGCCCTGCGCCTTGCGCTGCACGCCTCAGGCCGGGGCAGTGGCGTTGGGCGAGACGTCGCCGGAGCGGTTGTTGTCCGAGGGCGACTTCTTGGCCGGGACACCATTGCGCGGCGGACGCGGTTCGTCGCCATTCATGATGTCGTTGACCTGATCAGCGTCCAGGGTTTCCCATTCCAGCAGGGCCTTGGCCATGACGTCGACCTTCTCGCGGTTCTCTTCCAGCAGGCGGCGGGCCAGGGCATATTGCTCGTCCAGGATGCTACGGATTTCAGCGTCCACCTTTTGCTGGGTGGCTTCTGAGACGGTCTTGGACGACATGCGGCCGAAGTAGGCATCCTGCTCCGAATCTTCATACACCATGGTGCCCAGGGTCACGGACATGCCATAGCGGGTAACCATGGCGCGGGCCAGCTTGGTGGCGCGCTCGAAGTCGTTGGACGCGCCGGTGGACATCTGGTGCATGAAGATTTCTTCAGCGATACGGCCACCGAAGAGGATCGAGATCTCTTCCAGCATCTTGTCCTTGTACATGTTCACGCGGTCATGTTCCGGCAGCTGCCAGGTCAGGCCGAGGGCATAGCCACGCGGCATGATGGTGACCTTGTGGACCGGATCGGCCTTGGGCAGCAGCTTGGCGACAACCGCGTGGCCGGACTCGTGATAAGCGGTGTTGCGGCGTTCTTCCTCGCGCATCACGGCCGACTTGCGTTCCGGACCCATGACGATCTTGTCCTTGGCATCTTCGAAGTCCTGCATTTCCACCAGGCGCTTGTTGCGGCGCGCAGCGAACAGGGCCGCTTCGTTGACCAGGTTGGCCAGGTCGGCGCCGGAGAAACCGGGGGTGCCACGGGCCAGGATGTCGGCCTTGACGTCAGGGGCGATGGGCACCTTGCGCATGTGGACGTAGAGGATCTGTTCGCGGCCACGGATGTCGGGCAGGCCGACCATCACCTGGCGGTCGAAACGGCCCGGACGCAGCAGCGCCTTGTCCAGCACGTCGGCACGGTTGGTGGCAGCGATCACGATGACGCCGGAGTTGGCTTCGAAGCCGTCCATCTCCACCAGCATCTGGTTCAGGGTCTGTTCGCGTTCGTCGTTGCCGCCGCCCATGCCGGCACCACGATGGCGGCCGACGGCGTCGATTTCGTCGATGAAGATGATGCAGGGAGCGTGCTTCTTGGCGTTCTCGAACATGTCGCGCACCCGGGAGGCACCGACACCGACGAACATTTCCACGAAGTCCGAACCCGAGATGGTGAAGAACGGCACCTTGGCTTCGCCGGCGATGGCGCGGGCCAGCAGGGTCTTGCCGGTACCCGGGGGGCCGACCATCAGCACGCCGTGGGGGATGCGGCCGCCCAGCTTCTGGAACTTGGTCGGGTCACGCAGGAATTCGACCAGCTCCTGGACTTCTTCCTTGGCTTCGTCGCAACCGGCGACATCGGCGAAGGTGACCGAGTTGCTGTTCTCATCCAGCATGCGCGCCTTCGACTTGCCGAAGGAGAACGCGCCGCCCTTGCCGCCGCCTTGCATCTGGCGCATGAAGAAGATCCAGACGCCAATCAACAACAGCATCGGGAACCAGGAAATGAAGATTTGCGACAGGAAGGACTGCTCTTCCGGCTGGCGTACGTCGAACTTCACGCCATTGTTGAGCAGGTCACCGACCAGGCCGCGGTCCAGGATGGTGGTCGCGGTCTTGACCTTGGTGCCGTCCTGGGTGGTGGCGATGATGTTGCGATCCTCGATGGTCGCATCCTTGATGTGTCCGGCCTTGACCTCGGAGATGAAGTCCGAATACGCGATCGGCTTGGCATTGGTCGCCATGCTGCGGCTGTCGAACTGTTTGAACACCATAAACAGCACGAGCGCGATGACTACCCAGATGGCAGCCTTTGAAAACATATTGTTCACTGGAACTCCTCCGACGCCTGCGCGCCACGTTGCCTTTGTATCGTCCGATTTTACCCGGATTCAACCACCCTTACACGGAAAACCACCGTCCGCCCAGCCTCGCCCTGCCCCACTGTGCCATCGCGCAACGCACAAAAAGGCGTCACACCCGGCTGCTGGCGCATTTCTTTGCCATTCCGACATCAGCTTGAAGACTGGCGGGGAAGACATTCTTGCCTGCGATTCAGACAAACTAACGATTTACAGAAATCGATATAAGGCTGAAATCGGGCAAAACAAGGCAGGAAAATTCACTAAATCGCCGTGTTCACAGCAGATTTTGCGCTGGTTTGCGGACGACGAACCGGTTTTGCATCAACTTTAACTGAATTAGCTGCGAGGATTTTTCAGGATTTTCCCTAGCAGAAAGATTTCGGACGACTTGTCGCGGCTGGCCTTGGGCTTCTTCGACATCACCGTCTTGAATTCGGCCCGGAATTTGTGCACCAGTTCGTTGTAGCCGGTCCCGTTGAAACACTTGACCAGCAAAGCGCCGCCAGGTTTCATGTGCAGCTGGGCAAAATCGATGGCCAGGTCGATCAGGTACTCCACCCGCGCGGCATCGGCAATGGCCACGCCCGACAGATTGGGCGCCATGTCCGACAGCACCAGGTCGGCCTTGCGGCCCTGCAGCAAGGCTTCCAGCTGGCGTACTGGTTCGTCTTCGCGGAAGTCACCCTGAATGTAGTGCACATCCGCAATCGGATCCATCGGCAGGATGTCCAGTCCGATGATGGTGCCGTGGATGCCCCCGCCTTCAGCCCCGGCCAGCTTGTTGCGCACGTACTGGCACCAGCTGCCGGGAGTGCAGCCGAGGTCGACGATCACCTGCCCGGGCTTGATGAGGCGCTCTTCCTCATCGATTTCCTTGAGCTTGTAGGCCGCACGCGCACGATAGCCTTCCTTCTGCGCCAACTTCACATAAGGGTCGTTGATATGGTCGTGTAACCAGTTTTTGTTCAGTTTGTTCTTTGCCATTCGCGTAGAATACTGGTTTTATCTCATTGAGGGACAACTTGGCTTCGCCGAGACCTCGTCCCGAACCCGCACTCCCATGTTGAATCTGACTCCCGCCGAGCGCAGCGAACTGCGCGCCCAGGCCCATGGCTTGAACCCCGTCGTGATGGTAGGCGAAAGTGGCCTGACCGAATCCGTCATGAAGGAAATCGACAAGAGCCTGAACGCCCACGGCCTCATCAAGGTCCGCGTCTTCGGCGACGACCGCGAAGCTCGCATCGCGATCTACGAAACCATCTGCGCTGAACTCAAGGCAGCGCCGGTCCAACACATCGGCAAGCTGCTGGTGCTGTATCGCCCGCAAAAGGACGAAGGCAAGAAAGCCGCTGCCGGTGCCAAGGGCGGCCTGCGCGAAGTGACCATCGTCAAGTCGCACGCCACCAAGCGCCCTTCGGTGAGCAAGGTCATGCTCAAGGGCAATGAACGCATTACCGCCGGTGGCCTGGTCAAGAAGGCCAAGCCGCGCCAGCGCAGCACCAAAAAGTCGCTCGGCTGATCCCTCGATCGCCCGTCGCGCCGGGCTGCAGCTTGCTGCGGCCCACAAAACAGAATGCCCGCTGATGCGGGCATTTTCATTTCCGGCGTCGGTATTGCGGCAGGATCATTGCCGCATCCGCCAGGCTTGAGCGAGACGGATGCGGCGGGCTACATCAGACGTAGCGCACTTCCAGGATTTCGTATTCCTTCAGGCCCGAGGGGGCTTCCACGGCCACCACGTCACCGGCGCTCTTGCCGATCAGGGCACGGGCGATGGGCGAGGTCACCGAGACCTTCGATTCCTTGATGTCGGCTTCGTCCAGGCCCACGATCTGGTAGGTCACCTTCTCGCCGCTGTCCAGGTTTTCCAGGTCCACGGTGGAGGCGAAGACCACGCGGCCTTCGGCGTTCAGTTCGGCCGGGTCGACGATCTGGGCCGCGCCCAGCTTGCCTTCCAGGTCGGCGATACGGCCTTCGATGAAGGCCTGGCGCTCCTTGGCGGACTCGTATTCGGCGTTTTCGGACAAGTCGCCCTGCGCGCGCGCTTCGGCGATCGCATTGATGACTTCCGGACGGTCTTTTGTTTTCAAACGGTGCAATTCTTCCTTCAGAAGTTCGGCGCCACGCTTGGTAAGGGGAACTGTGCTCATAAGTCTCTTGCTCAAGGTTAGGGTTACACGGAAGACGCATCCAAGGTCCGCCGGCCGCTGAATACGCAAAAAGAGAGCCGCGCCGCCAACCTGGCGGACAAGCCTTGTTTTTACGGGAACAGTCTGGCTGGTGAACGGACCGTTGCTGCAGGATTCCGTCAGCTCTTCAACAACACGCGCTCTGACTCAGAGCCGCTAAGGACATGACGCCACGCGCAAGCCTGAATCAATGTGGCCCGATGGCGTCATGTCCTTAGCGTCCCCGGACGGATCTGCCCTGCAACATTGAACATGTTGTGGCCGCAGGGTGTCGTCCAAAAGTCAGAGAGGGCATCGATTGCTCAGATGCCCTCTTTGCCTGCCGGCGCCCATCAAACTAACGCCGGCAAAAGTAACGTGTTGTGGGTTTAGTGTATAGCTTTATGCAGGCCTTGTAAATCGTAGACGTCCAGCGCGTCCAGATGGCGCATGCCTTCCACTGCCGCTTCGGCACCGGCGATGGTGGTGAAGGTGGTCACGCGGGCCGCCAGGGCCGAAGTGCGGATCGCTCCGGAGTCGGCAATGGCGTTGCGCTTTTCTTCAACGGTGTTCACCACGAGGGCGATCTCGTTGTTCTTGACCATGTCCACGATGTGCGGACGGCCTTCCACCACCTTGTTGACGGTGGCCACGGGGATGCCGGCTGCGCTGATGGCAGCCGCCGTGCCCTTGGTGGCGACAATCGAGAAGCCCAGCCCAACCAGGTCGCGCGCCACTTGCACGGCACGCGGCTTGTCGCTGTTCTTCACCGACAGGAACACCTTGCCGGACTTCGGCAGCTTCACGCCCGCGCCCATCTGCGACTTCACGAAGGCTTCGCCGAAGGTCTTGCCCACGCCCATGACTTCACCGGTGGACTTCATTTCAGGGCCGAGGATGGTATCCACGCCCGGGAACTTGACGAACGGGAACACGGCTTCCTTGACGCTGTAGTAAGGCGGCACGACTTCGTTCTTGATGCCCTGGCTGTCCAGCGACTGGCCGACCATGCAACGCGCGGCGATCTTGGCCAGCTGCAGGCCGGTAGCCTTGGAGACGAAGGGCACGGTACGCGATGCACGCGGGTTCACTTCCAGCACGAAGACGGTATCGACGGTCTTGCCATCGACTTCACTTTGCTGAATGGCGAACTGCACGTTCATCAGGCCGACCACGTTCAGGCCCTTGGCCATCAGCGCGGTCTGGCGCTTCAGTTCTTCAATCGTTTCCTTGGACAGCGAATACGGCGGCAGCGAGCAAGCCGAGTCGCCCGAGTGCACGCCAGCCTGTTCGATGTGTTCCATCACGCCGCCGATGAAGGTACGTTCACCGTCGGAGAGGCAGTCCACATCCACTTCGATGGCATCGTTCAGGAAGCGGTCCAGCAGCACCGGAGAGTCATGCGAAACCTTGACGGCTTCACGCATGTAGCGCTCCAGGTCACGCTGCTCGTGGACGATTTCCATGGCGCGGCCACCCAGCACGTAGGACGGGCGCACCACCAACGGGTAACCGATTTCCTGTGCCAGTTGCAGCGCGTCGGCTTCGGTACGGGCGGTACGGTTGGGCGGCTGGCGCAGGCCCAGGTCCTGCAGCAGCTTCTGGAAACGCTCGCGGTCTTCGGCAGCGTCGATCATGTCGGGCGAGGTGCCGACGATGGGCACGCCATTGGCTTCCAGGTCCAGCGCCAGCTTCAGCGGGGTCTGGCCGCCGTACTGGACGATCACGCCGACCGGCTTTTCCTTGTCGACGATTTCCAGCACGTCTTCCAGCGTCACCGGCTCGAAGTACAGGCGATCGGAGGTGTCGTAGTCGGTCGAGACGGTTTCCGGGTTGCAGTTGACCATGATGGTTTCGTAACCATCGTCACGCATGGCCAGCGCGGCATGCACGCAGCAATAGTCGAATTCGATACCCTGGCCGATACGGTTCGGGCCACCGCCCAGCACCATGATCTTCTTCTTGTCGGTCGGGTTGGATTCGCACTCTTCGTCATAGGTCGAATACATGTAGGCGGTATCGGTCGAGAACTCGCCCGCACAGGTATCGACGCGCTTGAAGACCGGACGCACACCCAGCTTCTTGCGCTGTTCGCGCACGGCGGCGTCGGTGGTCTTCAGCAGCTTGGCCAGGCGGCGATCCGAGAAGCCCTTCTGCTTCAGCTGGAACAGGGTCGCCTTGTCCAGCGACTCCAGCGCCACATCCTTTTCCAGCCACAGTTCGATGTCGACGATCTCCTTGATCTGCGACAGGAACCACGGGTCGATGTGGGTCAAACCATGCACTTCTTCCAGCGAGAAGCCTTGGGCGAAGGCGTCGCCCACGTACCAGATGCGATCCGGACCGGGTTCGCCCAGTTCCTTCTCGATCAGTTCGCGGTCGGTGGTCTTTTCGTTCATGCCGTCCACGCCCACTTCCAGGCCGCGCAGGGCCTTCTGGAAGGATTCCTGGAAGGTACGGCCGATGGCCATGACTTCACCCACGGACTTCATCTGGGTCGTCAGGTGCTTGTCGGCCTGCGGGAATTTCTCGAAGGTGAAGCGCGGGATCTTGGTCACGACGTAGTCGATGGACGGCTCGAAGGACGCCGGGGTCGCGCCGCCGGTGATCTCGTTGCGCAGTTCGTCGAGGGTGAAGCCCACGGCCAGCTTGGCGGCGATCTTGGCGATCGGGAAGCCGGTCGCCTTGGAGGCCAGTGCCGAGGAACGCGAGACGCGCGGGTTCATTTCGATGACGATCATGCGGCCATCGGCCGGGTTGACCGAGAACTGCACGTTGGAGCCGCCGGTATCCACACCGATTTCACGCAGCACCGCCAGCGAGGCGTTACGCATGATCTGGTATTCCTTGTCGGTCAGCGTCTGGGCCGGCGCCACGGTGATGGAGTCACCGGTGTGCACGCCCATCGGGTCCAGGTTTTCGATGGAGCAGACGATGATGCAGTTGTCCGCCTTGTCGCGGACCACTTCCATTTCGTATTCCTTCCAGCCGATCAGCGATTCTTCGATCAGCAGTTCGGAGGTCGGCGAAGCTTCCAGGCCGCGCTTGCAGATGGTTTCGAATTCTTCGGCGTTGTAGGCGATGCCGCCGCCGGTGCCGCCCATGGTGAAGGACGGACGGATGATGACCGGGAAGCCGATGGTCTTCTGCACCGCCCACGATTCTTCCATCGTGTGCGACACGCCCGAACGAGCCGAACCCAGGCCGATCTTGGTCATGGCCTGCTTGAACTTGGAGCGGTCTTCGGCCTTGTCGATGGCTTCCGGAGTCGCACCGATCAGCTCGACCTTGTACTTGTCCAGCACGCCGTTGCGGTGCAGGTCCAGTGCGCAGTTCAGCGCGGTCTGGCCGCCCATGGTCGGCAGGATGGCGTCCGGCTTTTCCTTGGCGATGATGCGCTCGACAGCTTGCCAGGTGATCGGCTCGATGTAGGTGGCATCGGCCATTTCCGGGTCGGTCATGATGGTGGCCGGATTGCTGTTGACCAGGATGACCTTGAAACCTTCTTCACGCAGGGCCTTGCAGGCCTGGGCGCCGGAATAGTCGAATTCGCAGGCCTGGCCGATGATGATCGGGCCAGCGCCAATGATCAGGATGCTTTTGATGTCAGTACGCTTAGGCATTTTGTTTCTTCTCCATCATCGCCACGAACTTGTCGAACAGGGGAGCGATGTCATGCGGTCCAGGGGATGCTTCGGGGTGGCCCTGGAAGCAGAAAGCAGGTTTGTCGGTGCGCTCGAAGCCTTGCAGCGAGCCATCGAAGAGCGACACGTGGGTCACGCGGCAGTTGGCCGGCAGGGTCGCCTGGTCCACGGCGAAACCGTGGTTCTGCGAGGTGATCATCACCTGCTTGCTGTCCAGGTCCTGCACCGGGTGGTTGGCGCCGTGGTGGCCGAACTTCATCTTGAGGGTCTTGGCACCGGAGGCCAGGGCCATGATCTGGTGACCCAGGCAGATGCCGAAGGTCGGGATTCCGCGCTCGATCAGTTCCTTGGAGGCGGCGATGGCGTAATCACAGGGTTCCGGATCGCCAGGACCGTTGGAGAGGAAGATGCCGTCCGGATTCAGGGCCAGCGCTTCGGCGGCGGTGGCTTGTGCCGGCAGCACGGTGACCTTGCAGCCGCGCTCGGCCAGCATGCGCAGGATGTTGTACTTGACGCCGTAGTCGAAGGCGACCACGTGGAATTTCGGGGTGATCTGCTGGCCATAGCCGCGGCCCAGGCGCCATTCCGTCTCGGTCCAGTTGTAGGCCTTCCGGGTGGAAACCACCTTGGCCAGGTCCATGCCGGCCAGGCCCGGGAAGGCGCGCGCCAGTTCCAGTGCCTTGGCGGTCGCCGCAGCGATGTCAGCTTCACCGGCGACGATGGCGCCGTTCTGGGCACCCTTCTCGCGCAGGATGCGGGTCAGCTTGCGGGTATCGATGCCGGCGATGGAGACGATGTTGCCTTCCTTGAGGTAATCCGACAGCGATTGCTGGCTGCGGAAGTTCGACAGCAGGCGCGGCAGGTCCTTGATGATGAGGCCGGCGGCGTGGATCTGCGAAGCTTCGACGTCTTCACGGTTCACGCCCGTGTTGCCGATGTGCGGATAAGTGAGGGTGACGATCTGGCGGCTGTAGCTGGGGTCGGTCAGGATTTCCTGGTAGCCGGTCATCGCGGTATTGAACACGACCTCACCGGTGGTGTTGCCTGCGGCGCCGATGGAAAAACCTTGGAAGACAGACCCGTCTGCGAGCGCGAGGACGGCCGGAATCGCGGGACCGGAAAGAAGAGGCAGCAAGGGTAACTCCTGAGATTGTTACCGCCGCGGCTGGATGACCGGTAGACCTTTGCGCGCCAAACTGACCGGCGCAAACACCCCGACTCATTCGGTACGGAAGCGTGGCTGGGCCTGTTGGGAACGAGGAAGAGGAATGGGTATGCGCTACGGCGGATAAAATTGGCTAAACCGCTCGATTATAGCGCAAAAGCCTCCCTCCGGCAAATCGTAGATTGCCGAAAGTTGGCGTAAATTGCACCGAAATTGCACCGAAACAGCGTGCAAGCAAGGCGGGAACGCCGGCCGGCAAGGCCGCCGGCGTCGAAGGGAAATTACAGGCCCAGGGCAGCGATACCGGCCTTGGCGATCTGCACGTCTTCCGACGACTTCACACCGGAGACGCCGACGGCACCGACGTAATGGCCTTCAACCACCACCGGCACGCCGCCTTCGAGCAGGCCGTCCAGGCCGGGGGCGCTCAGGAAGGAGACACGGCCGTTGTTGATCATGTCTTCATAGATCTTGCTTTCGCGGCGGCCCAGGGCAGCGGTGCGCGCCTTGGCCGGGGCGATCTGCGAGGAGATCGGGGCAGCGCCGTCCATGCGCTGCAGCCACAGCAGGTGGCCACCGTCATCGACCACCGAGATGGCCACGTTCCAGTTGTTGGCACGGGCTTCGGCTTCAGCGCCGGCAGCGATCTTCTTGACGTCGTCCAGCGACAGGAACGGTTTGGTTTGCATGGTGGCTCCGATAGGCAGAAAAAATTGAACGCTGATTGTACGGCCAGAAAGTCTTTTTTGACATCCCGCCCGGCCAACTCATCTTTCACCAATAGATGAAGTTTTTTGCATCAACGCGGCCCTCTCGATCGCTTTTCTCATGCATCAAGGAAACTTTCTGCAAAAACGTAAATCATTTAGCCGAAATATTTTCCTACCCCGTGTAGGAAAAACACTGACTGGGAGAAGCCGCCAAATACCCCGCTTTTGCCCCATAAATGATTTCAGTTTGACAAGCTGGCACGAATCCAGCTTTTGACAAGCCGTAAGATTTACCTTACAGTCCCGCAATCCTATTTTGAGAGGATCCCGATGACCCTACGCCGATCTGACCGAATCCGACGACAAACCGCTCGTGCGTGCGCGCTCGCAGCCGGCCTTTGGATCAGTGCATCGGCCTATTCCGCTGACCTTTCCCTGGCAGCGCAGGATCTTCCCCCTCCCCAAGCCACCTCCCCGCAAGCCCAGCTGCTGATCAGCAAGACCAATCTTGCGATCGCCCGCCTGCAAGACATCACCAACCGCGCCTCCGAACTGGCGACCCAGGCCCTGGCCATGCTGGGCATCAATTACCGCTACGGCGGCAATTCGCCCGATACCGGCCTGGATTGCAGCGGACTGGTGCGTTACGTCTTCAAGGAAGCATGGGGCACCGACCTGCCGCGCACCTCGCTGGAAATCAGCCGCGTGGGCGAGAAGATCGGCAGCGACAACCTGCAGCCCGGCGACCTGGTGTTCTACAACACCTTGCGCCGCGGGTTCTCGCACGTGGGCATCTACCTGGGCGACGGCAAGTTCATCCACTCCCCTTCGGCCGGCGGCCAGGTGCGTATCGAGAGCATGGACGAGTCCTACTGGAAGAAGCGCTTCAATGGTGCACGCCGCATCATCGCAGGTGAAGAAGAGCAGAAATGATCACCATCGCGGTGCAGACCGCATGGCAAAAGGCCGCTGGAGACAGCGGCCTTTTTTTTTCGTTCATAGTACGGCCAAAAACGGCCAAGCCGTCAATTCCCGCCAGTCGCCATGAGCTTGAGCTTGCGCTTGATTTCCGGCATGGCAGCGGTGGCGGCCTGTTCGCCAGCCAGGATGGCCACGTTGCGGCTGGCGAAGTCGCTGCCCTTCATCGAACCCAGGCCCGGCTGCAGGACGATGTCGGCGTTCTTCAACTCATACTGGTTGATGGTCTGGCCCATGATGGCGAAGGTCTGCAGCAGCACGTCGATGGAGCTGCTGGAGGCCGCCTGCGCCTCCGGATTGGCCGAGATGTTGACCGCGATCACGAAGTCTGCCCCCCATCTGCCGTGCAAAGCGCACCGGCACCGGCGACACCAGCCCGCCATCCACATAGGTGTGGTCGCCGATCCTGACCGACTGGAACACCCCCGGCACCGCTGACGAAGCCCGCACCGCAGTGCCGGCATTGCCGCGCTGGAACAGGATGGGCTGGCCGGTGCGCAGGTCGGTGGCGACTGCGCCGAAGGGAATCTTGAATTTCTCGATGGGGACGTTGTGCACGGCCTTGTTGACGTAGTTCTGCACGCCCTCGCCCTTGAGCACGCCGCTGACCTTGGAGAACAGGGGCACCGACCAGTCCGAGATGGCGGCCTCATCCATGGCCAGCGCCAGCTTCTGCAGGGCGAAGCCATCATTGCCCGCCGCATAGAGCGCCCCGACCAGGCTGCCGGCGCTGGTGCCGGCCACCACATCGACGGTGATGCCCTGGGCTTCCAGTGCCTTGATCACGCCGATGTGGGCAAAGCCGCGCGCTGCGCCGCCGCCCAATGCCAGGCCGATCTTGATGCGGCGTGGCGTCGGTGCCGCCGTGGCGCTGGGCGCAACCGCCGTGCCGGCCGGCGTGGATCCGCTGGCCTCCACGGGCTTGTTGCCAGCACCGCCCGGCAAGAGCGACGAGGTACCGCAGGCAGAGAGAAGAAATACCGAAGCGATGGCCGCAGCCATCAAGCGAGAGGAGAGGCGCATGACGCGAGGGAAAGCAGTGACGAAGCCCGACATTGTACTGCAAGCGCCCTGCCCGTCCGGAGAGCACGGGAGGCGGTGGTGTAGAATGCGGCCCCTGGCTTTTCGATCCGGTCCGGCCCATCCAGGCATCACAGGCAGCATAGGCACATGAATATCGTCATCAACGAAGAACTGAAGCAGTACATCGATCCCCTCACCCCCAACGAGTACGCGGCGCTGGAACGCAGCCTGCTGGCCGAAGGCTGCCGCGATGCGCTGGTGCTGTGGGGCGACGTGCTCATCGATGGTCACAACCGTTACGAAATCTGCAGCAAGTACGATCTGCCTTTCAAGACGATCCAGAACGACAGCTTCGGCTCGCTGGAAGATGTGCTGCTCTGGATGATCGACAACCAGCTCGGCCGCCGCAGCGTCTCGGACTTCCAGCGCGGCATGCTGGCCCTGCGCAAGCGCGACATCATCGCCGCCCGCACCAAGGCTGAGGCCACGCCAGCGAAAAACATCAGCACTGAAGAGAACGAAGGCGCAGCTGCCAGCGATGCGCCTGCGACCAGTGACGATCCCTGGCACGCCGACGACAACACCGGCCGCATCAAGACTCGCGAAGACATCGCCCGCGCCGCCGGCATCAGCAGCGCCACCATCGGCCAGATCGACCGCATCCGCAAGACGGCCGCGCCCGAGCTGGTGGAAGCAGTGCGCAATGGTGCCATCTCCATCAATGCCGCCGCCGCCGTGGCGACCCTGCCCAGCGAGGCGCAGGTCAGCGCTGTGGCCGGGGGCAAGAAGGAATTGCGCGAAGCCGCCAAGAAGGTGCGCGAACAGAAAGCCGCCACCCGCACCCCGCGCGCACCCAAGCCCGATGAGGCGATCACGGAAAACGCCATCCCGCTGGTGGAGGGCCAGGAAAACGAACTCACTGCCACCCTGCGCCGCGAAATCGCTGCCCTGCAGTCGCACGTGAGCCGCCTGTCGGAAGAGAACCAGGGCCTGCGCGCCGAACTGGCCCTGCTCAAGGGCGCCGCTCCGCAGCAGGACTGAAGCGCCCTCTTTCATGGCCACCTTCACCATCGCCCGGCGCGCCGAGATCGAACTGGAGATCCGCAAGAGCCGCTTCATCGGCATCGTCACGCCGGTGCCCGGCCGCGAAGCCGCCATGCAGGAAATCGCGCGAATGCGCGATGCCCATCGCAGCGCCACCCATGTCTGCTGGGCATTGATGGCCGGGGGCCAGTCCGGCATGTCCGACGATGGCGAACCGTCAGGAACGGCGGGACGCCCGATGCTGGAAGTGCTGCGCCACCACGAGCTCGATGGCGTGCTGGCCATGGTGGTGCGTTACTACGGTGGCGTCAAACTCGGCGCAGGCGGTCTGGTGCGCGCCTATACCGAGGCGATTGCGACTGCGCTCAAGAGTACCGAGCGCACCGAACGCGTGGCCCAAGCCGAGATCGAGATCGGCGTGGTCTATTCCGCCGAGCCGCAGCTGCGCCACTGGCTGGCCCAGCAGAAATACGAATTGCTGGACAGCCGCCACGACACCCTGGCCCATCTTCACCTGCGCTTGCCCGAAGCGGCGCTGTCGCAGGCCGAGGAGGCCATTCGCCGGCTCTCTTCGAACGCCGAGATCAAGCGCATCATCTGATCCATCCGCGCCCGCCGTGCCGCTTCGGGCGGACGCGACCACAGCATGTCGAATTCCGCCACGAGCAGGTGGTAGTCGATTTCCGTCAACGGTGTTGAAGCATTCATGCCACCCTCACCGGTCCCGCGCCACACTGCGCGCCACGAAGATCGCCAGTGCCGGTGCCAGCGTGAACAGCGCCAGCAATACCCAGGCTGCGCGCGCAGTGGCCTCTGCCCCGCCCGCTCCCAGCCCGGCCTGATTGGCCACCAGTCCCGCCAGTGCCGCCCCCAGCGCCATGGCAAACAATTGCACCGTCGTGATGGCCGACGAGGTCAGGTTCTCTTCGCCGGGCTGCGCCGCATGCAGCGCACGGGCCACCAGATGCGGCCAGCCCATGCCGATGCCCAGGCCCGTCGCCCCCAGCGCCAGCACGATCAGGCCATCGGCCAGCGCGCCAGCGGGCAGCCATTGCGCCGGCATCAAGAACGCCAGCAGCGCCATGCCCAGCGTCATCATGCAGGGGCCGAGCCGGATCATGCGCAAGGCCGCGCGTCCGCTCAGACCCGAACCGCCCAGCGAACCCAGGCTCCAGCCCGCTGCCATGGCCGCCGTCGCATAGCCGGCGCCCAGCGGGTCGTAGCCATGCAAGCCCTGCAGGAAATACGGCAGGAAGATTTCCACGCAACTGCCCATGACCAGCAAGGCAATGCAAGCCATCACCCCGCCCATCACCGTGCGCGGCCGATAAGCCGCGTGCGGCAACAGGTTCGCGCGATGGCCCAGGTCGATGCGCGCCATCCACACAGCCAGCAACACTCCCGCCAGCACGCAGGCCGAGGCCAGCCAGTCATCGTCGGCCTGTGCGGCCAGCGCTACCAGCACTACCGATGACGCCAGCAAGGCGATGCGTCCGAGCGGCACGGCCTGCGCCGGGCCGCTCGCGCTGCGCACCGTCGCCGGCCCCAATTGCCGCCACACCAACCAGGCCTGTGCGGCAAGCAAGGGCAACAAGGCAAAGAATGCCACGCGCCAATGGCCGCTGGCGGCAAACAGGCCACCGACGGCGGGCCCCAGCAAGGTCGAGACACCCCACATGCCGGACACCAGCGCGATGGCACGCGGCCACATGCGCGGCTCGAACACCAGCGGGATCAGGGCATACGCCAGCGCCGCCAGCAGACCGCCGCCGATGCCCTGCACCGCCCGCCCCGCCAGCATCCATCCCATGCTGCCTGCGCTGCCGCACAGCAAGGCGCCGCTGCCGAACAGCGCCAGTGCCATCAGGTAGGTGGCGCGCGCGCCCAGCGCCCCCATGAGCTTGCCGGTCAAGGCGGAACCGGCGATGGAGGCGGCCACGAAGAGCGTCACGTTCCAGGCGTAATACGCCAGGCCGCCAATATCCCGCACCACGGAGGGCAGGATGGTAGTGACGATGTGCACGTTGATCGCATACAGGGCGACCCCACCGGTCAGCGCGACGGCGCGCCAGCGGTGCGGGCCCAGCAGTTCACCCCAGCCGGCCGCAGCGGTTGCGGCGCCTGGGGAAAGGGATGAGGTGGAAGAACGGGTCATGGCAACAGGCCTTTCTGAATGCAGCGGACACGATGCGTGGCCCGGGACCGCATCGACAAGGATGGGACACCGGGATATTATGCAAGTCAATTCTTGCTTAATTACCGCAAATGGTAAGAGCAATTTTTTAATTAAACAAGTAAACACTTGGAAAATATCATGCGCGATGAAAGCTCTGCTGCCGACACCGGCCCCAGCACGGCCGAACGTCTCCTGCTGCGCCTGAAGACACGCGGACCGGCGTCCACCGCCGAGCTGGCAGGCGAACTGCAGATCACGCCCGAGGCAGCGCGCCAGCAATTGCAGAAGCTGGCGGCCGAAGGCCTGATCTGCCCGCGCCAGATCCAGACTACCGTGCGGGCCGGAAGGCCGCGCCAGGACTGGGAGTTGACCGGTGCCGGCCATCGCCGCTTTCCCGATACCCACGCCCAGCTGACAGTGCAGTTGATCGGCTCGATCCGCCAGCTCTTTGGCGAACCCGGCCTGCACAAGCTGATCGACCAGCGCGAGCAGGACATGCGTGCGGACTACCTGCTGCAGTGCGACGGGATCACGGCACCCGGCAAGCGCCTGCAGCGGCTGGCCGAGCTGCGCACCGCCGAGGGCTACATGGCACGGGTGGAAAAGCAAGGAAGGGATTGGTTGCTGATCGAAGACCACTGTCCCATCTGCGCCGCCGCCAGCACTTGCCAGGGATTTTGCCGTTCGGAGCTGCAGCTCTTCGGCGAGGTGCTGGGCGAGGAGTTCGCCATCACCCGGGAGGAGCATCTGCCCGCAGGCGGCCGGCGCTGCGTCTATCGTATCCGGCGCTTGCCCGCGCGCTGAAACGCGGGACTGCCGACACGGCCGGAAATGTGCGAAGATCGCGCTCGCCGCGCCGCCTCGGGGGAGGCCGCACGGCCATCGTCACCATGCCACCGTACCAACGCCAGGGGAAGCCATGCCGCCAGACCAGAGTGATTTCGATCCCGTACTCTTCATCAAGGATGGGCCGTCAACGCCCTTGCTCGATCCCGTACGATATCCGTACATGCTCAATCAAAGGGGCGTGGGCAGCCAGAGCGAGACCGCCGTGGGCGAGCTCATCACGCTGGCACCGGAAGCGCCGGCCCTTGAACGCGGTGCGACCTACCGCGACATCGCCCATTGGCAGCGCACCGTCACACCCAAGGACTGGCCCTCTTACGAGATTACCGAATTCGATTTCCGTGTTCCCGAGGTGCGCTATGAGCCCCTGCCATCCACCCCGGAGAACGCCCAGGCTTTCGGCGCGACCCTGTTGCGCGACGGCCAGTGCCTGCACTTTCCCTTCGACAACCTGGTGATGGCCGACTACACCTATGGCAAGTGGGCCGGCTATGAATCGCCCTACCTGGGCGATGGCCGCAGCCGCGAGCTGCTGACCTGGAATGCCACCGATCTGGAGTATCACGATTTCGCGCACATCTTCTTTTCGCGCGGACCCGAACCGCTGGTGATCACGGTGGCGCGCTGGCGTCCTTACGTCAATGAAATCAGCCTGGCCGACCTGTGGGTGGAACCGGGCGATGCCCTGGTGATCCCGCCCAAGCGCATGGCCCCGCCGCCCACGCCGGGCATGAGCGAAGAGGAGAAGCGCCTGCTGGTGGTGGACATGCACAACAACCGCAATTCAGCCCAGGCCTGCCGCCGCTGTGACGGCCCGCCCGGCCTGTTCACGGTCACGGTGCTGGCCGATGCGGCGGTGATGTCGGCACCGCTGACCCGCCCTTATTATCACGAAGAAAAACAGCCGACCTGGCACGGCATGCTGCGTTAGGGCCTCTTCCGCTTTACTGCTGGCCCAGCTCCCGGTAAAGATCATTGGCCCGCATCAGGTGCGCGCGCATGGCGTCGGCGGCGGCATCGCCGTCATGCGCGGCAATGGCGTCGACGATGCGCTGGTGCTCGGCCAGGGTCAGTTCCTCCGCGCCGGGGGCGCGCACCAGGGTGGTGTAGAACTCGCTGGCCCAACGGAACATCGACTCCACCACCGAGGGGAAGATGGGGTTGCCGCTGATGTCGGCGATCTCGCGATGGAAAGCCATGTCGCGTTCGATGAATTCCTCCAGGTTGACCATCGAGGCGCGGTGTGCGGCAATGGCCTCGCGCAGGCGCGCGACCTGCTCCTCGGTGGCGCGTTCGGCGGCCATGCGGGCGGTGCTGGTTTCCAGGAAAACGCGCGCTTCCTTCATATGCCTGAGCATGTCCGGCTTGGTACGCAAGAGATGCTGGGCACCGGCCGCGATCTGGGCGATCAGGCGGTCGGCCGTGGGATCAACCACGCGCGCCCGTTCACCATGGGCAATTTCCACGAAGCCGGAACGCTCCATGGCCTGCAGCGCTTCGCGCACGGCCGGACGGCCCACGCCGTACTGGTCCATCAGGTCGCGTTCGGAAGGCAGCTGGGAACCCGCCGGGAATTCCCCTTGATGAATGCGCGCCATCAGGCGCTCCAGGACTTCCTGGTATAACTTGCGTCGCTGTATCGGTTCCGGCATGGCTGCACTGTCTCAATTGTAGGTTTCGTTGGACGCGCACTCTACCACAATCCCGCGCCAGCACTGTGATTGCGGCCGTCCAACCAACCTCTTCTTTCAGCTGCGCCGGCCCTCCAGCACGTCGCCGAAGAAGCTGCGTGCGCCGACCTGCCCCCCCTTGAGTACCAGCTCCAGTCCGTCGCGTCCCGGATGATCCGACCATGCCCGGCACAAGGGGGCCCCCGGTGCCAGTCCGGCACAGACCGACAGCGCGGCAATATCGAGCGCACTGGCTACCTCGCCCGAGCTGTCGCCGCCGGCAATGGCGATGCGTTGCAGGGGGCTCGCTTCGAGCAGGCGGCGCATGGTGGCCGCCAGTGCCATGCCTACCTTTTGCGCTGCCTCCGGTCGCGTCAGCCCGGCAGCCGCCGCAATCCCGTCAAAGCCGCTCACGCAGGGATCGTCCGGCCCTTCCGCCGAAAACACCAGGGGACTGCGCCGTTCCCGCAGCGCCGCCACGGCGGCCGCGACCAGCCGTGCCAGTTCCGCCTCACGCGTGGCCTCGGACAAGACCGCCGGCAGGTCCATGCGCAGGCACGCGAACCCGTGTTCGCGCGCCCAGCCGATCTGCCCTGCAGTGACCGGCGAGCAGCTGCCGCTGACCGCTGCGATCACCGGCACCGGGCCCGCCTGCGGCAGTCCGGCCTGAGGGGAGATCCAGCCACGCGCACGCCAGTAGGCGGTGAGCGCGTATTGCAATCCGGACGATGAGGCCGTGAAGACGCCCGCCCCGCGCTCTTCCCAGACCAGCCGCCCGGCTTCGCGCAGGGTCTCCTCATCGAGGACATCGATCATCACCACCGGCACATCCTTGCCACGCAAGGAAGGCATGCGCGCATGCGCGGCCTGGCCCCCCTCGCGCAACTGCAGCATGTCCACCAATTCGATGCGGCGTGCCGTCTGGTGCCGCAGATGGCGGCGCAAATCGGCCTCGTCCATGAGCGTGACGGGATGACGGGCCATGGTGGGATGGCGATCGAGCCGGTGGCCCTCACCGTCAACGGCCGCAAACAGGTTCCCGAAGACTTGATAGCGCTTCAGCCGTGGCGCCCCCACGATCATGGGGGAGAAATCGCCCGCCATGTGGCGCACGCCCAGATCGATGGCGCGGCCAATGGAGCCGATGGCCGGCGAGGAATCAAAGGTGGAGCACACCTTGTACTGCATCAGCGGCGCGCGCAGCGAGGCCAGCGCGGCAAATGGGGCGGGCAGATGTTCGTCCATCCACTGCGGCGAACGTCCGCGCGAGGCCCCCGCGATGCCGATGCAGCGCGCCTCGGGAAAGCGAGCCAGCAGCGACGCATCGGGCGTCCGCAAAAACAGTACCGTGGACAGGCCGGCCGCGGTCATCACCTCCATGGCATCGGTGGAGCCGGTGAAATCATCGCCGTAATACGCCAGCAGCAAACCCGGCGGCAGGCCGTCGTGATCGGGCAGCAGGCTCATTTCCAGAACTCCAGCGCCGCCTGCAAGGCCGGATGCTTGCCCGCATGCTGCCGCAGCGGCACGCCTTCGACGGCCGCCACCCAGGCCTCGCGCAGCGCCTGCACACCAGCGGCCACGCCTTGCGGATGGCCGAAGATGCCGCCACCGGCGGTATGGATCAGGTCGGCGCAGCCGATGGCCGCATAGGTATCGGCCGCCTGCAGGCCGGTCTGGCCCGAGCTGAACACCGGCATGGTACTGACCATCTCCACCCCCGGCACCACCGGCTGCAGTACCGAGCGCGCAGCGGCAACGACGCTGTCGTCCGGTTCGCTGAACTTGTTGCGCAAGCCATTGACGTGCATGTGGTCGGCCCCGGCAAGTCGCCACAGCTGCTGCCACGGTGCGTAGTCCCAGCCCAGTTGCGGGCTGCGCGTGAGATAGCCCCAGCCGGCGCGGTGCGCATGGATCGGCAACTGCGCATGGCGGCGCAATTCCTGCAAGCCGACCAGGCCGATGGAGTTCAGCACCGCCATCACGCAGGTACCGCCTTCGGCCAGGACCAGGTCGTGGCGGCGGCGCATCTGATCGAGGTCGCCGGTCAGGTTGAAGGCCACCATCACCTTCTTGCCGGTGCGCTCGGCGTGCTCATTGACCACCCGCATCACCGCGCGCACCCGCTCATCGAAGGGACAGCGGCCCCCATCGGCCTGCAATTCATCATCCTTGATGAAGTCGATGCCACCGGCCACCAGTGCGCGCACCTGCTCGACCGTCTCCTCGACCGACAAGCCGATGCTGGGCTTGATGATGGTGCCGATCAGCGGACCGTGGGTCACGCCGGTCAGCTTGCGCGTCCCGGCGATGCCGAAGGCGGGGCCGGGATAGGCCTCCACGAAAGCGCGCGGCAAGCGCAGCCCGGTCAGGCGCAAGCCCGAGACCTGGCGCAGTTCGAACAGGTTGCCGGCCACCGTGGACATCAGGTTGGGCAGCGAGGCGCCGGTGTTTTCCAGCGGCCAGGACAGTTCCAGCCGGCACTGCGTATAGCGCGCGGCGGGCATGCCGCCGGGCAGGCTGGGCGTGGTGCTGTGGCCAAGAATCTCCAGCTGTTCCACCCGCGCGCCGGAGCGCTCCTTCAGGGCGGGCGTTTCGGTGGCCAGGGCCACGAAGGTGCCGCTGGATTGTTCGCCCGCGATGACCTCGGCCGCGCGGGCCGGATCGTCGCCGGTTTCCAGCCAGTAGCTGGCGTAGATGCGTTCCATGCGCGCTCCTGGTCAGGTGATGCGGCGGATGCTCTCGGCGATCTCGTCGTGCTCGAAAACCTTGAGCCAGTCATCGCGCAAGAGGCGCGGCAAGCCGTTCTGGATGGCCTTGTTGCAGGCATCCGAAAACGCGCCCGGGATTTCCTTGAAGATCACCGCGCCTAGGATATTCATGTGGCCCAGCAGGAAGTCGCGCGCGGCCTCTTCCGGTACGCCCCGGCGCACGGTCTCGTCCATGGCCTGCTTCATCGCGTAGAGCAACGTGGCGCAGACCGTTTCCGACAGCCCCGGCTCGAGGATGGCCATCTGTTCCACGGTCAGGCGATAGCTGCGCAGGATCGGCTGGTAGATCACCTTGGCCACGTCTTCCCCGAGATCGAAGGCCGACTCCGGTCCCTGCATCAGGGCACTGGTGATCGATTGCCGGGCCGCGCCGCCACCGAAGAAATCGCGCCGTCCTTCGGCCGTGGTTTCATCGTTGAAGATGGGCGGATGGCAGGGGTGCGCCACGAAGTAGACCAGGTCCGGCCGGTCCGGCAGGTGGCCGGCGAAGGGCGCAGCGGCGTCCAGGGTCATCACCATCACACCGGCGCGCAGCTTGGGCGAGATCTCGGCGGCAATCCTGCCGATCAGGGTATCGGGCACGGCCAGGATGACCACGTCCACATTGTCCAGCGCGGCATCGATGCTGACGCACTCGACACCGACTTCGTCGCGCAGGCGCTGCTGGCCGGCTGCACTCACTTCCACGTGAGCCACGCGGTAGTCGGATTTCTTCAGGTTCTTCGCCAGGCGCACGCCCATCTTGCCGCCTGCGCCGAAGAGTGCAATTTTTTCCTTCATTTCAGTTCTCCTGTGATCGTTGGCGGCCCGTTCGTGCATTGAACGGGCCGAGTCTTTGCGTGCGCCGACCTCACTCGGCGATCACGCGTCCCTGCAATTCGCTGGCCTCTTGCCTGGCACCGGCACCGATGGCGAAGATCACCAGGGCCGACACCGCCATGAGCGCGCCCACCACGAACATCGGTGCCTGGTAGTTGCCGGTGGCATCCTTGATGGCGCCGGTGATGAAGGGCGCCATGAAACCGGCTGCGTTGCCCACCGTATTGATCAGCGCAATGCCCGCCGCCGCAGCCGCCCCCGAGAGGAAGCGCGCCGGAATCGACCAGAAGGCCGGCAAGGCCGAGAAGATGGCGCAGGCCGTCACGGTGATTGCCAGCACCGTGGTGGCCGGGCTTTGCATGTAGAGGGCGGCCGGGATGCTGATGGCGCCCAGCAAGGCGGGCAGCCCGACGTGCCAGCTGCGCACGCCGCGCCGGGTGGCGTCACGGCTCCACAGGAACAGCGCGAAGGCGGCCGGCAGGTAGGGAATGGCCGTGATCAGGCCTTTCTGGAAGACATTGAATTTGCTGCCGAACTGCGCTTCGAAGCCGCCGATGATGGTCGGCAGGAAGAAGGCCAGCGCATAGAGGCCATAGATCAGCCCGAAATACACCAGCGCCAGCAGCCACACGCGCGGGTTCTTCAGCGCGGCACCGGCATGGGCCACATGCTCGACACGCTTGCTGCTCTGTTCGGCCTGCAACGCGGTGGTCAGCCATTTGCGCTCGGCCGGGTCCAGCCATTTGGCGTCGGCCGGCCGGTCGGCCAGGTAGAACCAGGCGATCACGCCCACCACGATGGCCGGCAGCGCCACCCCGGCAAACATCACGCGCCAGCCTTCCAGCCCGAACAGGCCGTGCGCCTCGATCAGCAGGGCTGCCACCGGCGCACCGATGACGATGGTCAGCGGCTGGGCCAGGTAAAAGAGCGCCAGGATATGGCTGCGGTGCCGCGCGGGGACCCACAGGCTCAGGTAGAGGATGGCACCGGGGAAGAATCCGGCCTCGGCCACGCCCAGCAGGAAGCGCAGCACATACAGCCCCTCCACGCTGCTGACCCAGGTGAAGAGCAGCGCCACGATGCCCCAGGTGACCATGATGCGGGCCAGCCAGCGGCGCGCGCCGTACTTGTGCAGGGCCAGGTTGCTGGGGATTTCCAGCAGCACGTAGCCGATGAAGAAGACCCCGGCTGCAAACCCGAACTGGGCGGCGGTCAGGGCCAGGTCACGGCTCATGCCATTGGGGCCGGCGAACGAGATCGCCGTGCGATCCAGGAAGTTGATGAAAAACATCAGGCCCACGAAGGGCACGAGCCGCATTGCGACCTTGCGGATGGCCGATCTTTCGACGGCGCTTTGGGGCGTCTCCATTATTGTCTTGTCTCCTGTCGGGTTGAGAGGCTGTGCCTGTTCAACGACAACCTCTGCGGGGTTGGCCAGGAAACGCGGGGGCTGTGCGCCTCGCGGTCGCCTGGTTGCCTTGGTTGTTTCTTTATTATTTCTTTGTGCTGCTTCGTCTTTGCCAGCAGGCAACCCATGCGAAAATCCGGACAGCGCCCACTGGTATAATCACTATACCATTACACCAGATTGGCCTGCCCAAATTTTTTGCATGGATGAGGTGAATATCCTTTCATTTCGCCCTGTAACCCCCGTCACTCGGCGGTTTCCGGCCGGGCAGGATTCGGCCGGGGGCATCAGGCAAGGGCGAACGCGTCCTCCCTGCTGCTGCCTGGACAACGCAAGTGAAGCTTTGCGCATTGAAGTGGGGGGGGAGGAAAAAGAGGGGGGAAGCGAAGACCAGCCCGGCGCCAAGCACCATGGCCGGGCCGGCGGACAGGCTCAGGCGGCCCCGGCCTCTTGGCGCAGCAAGCCCACGAAGGCCTCCCCCGCCGAGGACAACTGCCCGCCCTTGCGCGTGACAATGCCGATGGTCTGCGACATCGACCGCAGCTTCACCGGCAGGATGCGCAGCATGCCGCGCTTGACGAACATCTCGGCCACTGCCGTCGGCAGGATCGAGACCATGTCGGTCCCCTGCTGCAGCAAGGCCACCGTCACGAAGGTGGAGGCGGTGGAGATCGCATTGCCCGGCATGCTCACCCCGGCCAGGTCCATTTCGCGCTCCAGTACCGCATGCAGCGGCATGTGGCTGGGATAGGTGACCCAGCGATAGCCGGCCAGCGCCGCCAGGCTCATCTGCCTGCCGCGCGGGCGCGGGTGCTCGCCCGAGACCACCACCGACAGCGGCTCTTCCGACAAGGGCTGATAGTGATACTTGCCCGGGTTGTCCGAGACGCTCGCGCGCGCCACCAGCAAATCCAGATGGCCTTCATCCAGCCGGCTCAGCAACTGCACGCTGGTCTCTTCGACGATATCGATGGACAGCTCCGGATGACGCCGCTGCAAGGCATCCACCGCCGGCACCACCAGTTCCGGCAAGGCCCCCATGACCGCCCCGATGGCCAGCCGTCCGCCGCGTCCGGAGCGGATCTGCGCCATTTCCTCGCAGAGCGATCCGAGATCGGTCGCCATCAGGCGCGCGTAGCGGATCACGCAATGGCCGAACTGGTTGGGGATCAGGCCCGATTTGGTGCGCTCGAACAATTGCGCATCCAGCATCGATTCCAGCTCGGCCAGCGACTTGCTGGCCGCAGATTGCGTCATGGCCAGGGCGCTGGAAGCCTTGTGCAGGGATTGATGATCGTCCAGGGCGATGAGCAGTTGCAGCTGCTTCATGCGCAGGCGGGACAGGAGACTGTTGAGGCTTTGCTGGCTGGGCGCGGGTTTCATGGGTGATTCCAAAAAGCGATCACATGATGGAAAGTCTTCACTATACAGTCCATCGGCCCCCACGTATATTCAACGCCATCGCACCCCGCCATCGCTGTGATGGCCCATGACAACCACGACGGAGACTCCATGAGCACCCCCATTTACCGCGGCGTATTTCCGGTCGCCCCGACCATCTTTGACGAAAACGGCAAGCTCGATCTGGAAGGCCAGAAGCGCGCCATCGATTTCATGATCGATGCCGGCTCCAACGGCATCTGCATCCTGGCCAACTTCTCCGAGCAATTCGTACTCTCCGACGAAGAGCGCGTGCTGGTGCAGGACACGGTCCTGAAGCACGTGGCCGGGCGCATCCCCGTGATCGTCACCACCACCCACTTCGGCAGCCAGATCTGCGCCGAGCGCAGCCGTGCCGCGCAGGATGCCGGTGCCGCCATGGTGATGGTGATGCCGCCGTATCACGGTGCCACCTTCCGTGTCTCGGAAAAACAGATTTACGAGTTCTATGGCCGCGTCTCCGACGCCATCGACATCCCCATCATGATCCAGGATGCACCGGTCGCCGGCACGCCGCTGTCGGCCCCCTTCCTGGCGCGCATGGCCAAGGAGATCGCCAATGTCTCCTACTTCAAGATCGAGACCGCCGGTGCCGCCTCCAAGCTGCGCGAACTGATCGAGCTGGGCGGCGACGCCGTGGTCGGCCCGTGGGATGGCGAAGAAGCCATCACCCTGATCCCCGACCTGGATGGCGGTGCGACCGGTGCCATGACCGGTGGCGGCTATCCGGACGGTATCCGCAAGATCGTCGATGCGTATTTCGCGGGCGATACCGAGAAGGCCGCCGAGCTGTACATGCAGTGGCTGCCGCTGATCAACTACGAGAACCGTCAGTGCGGCCTGGCCGCTTGCAAGGCGCTGATGCTCGAAGGCGGCGTGATCAAGTCCGACATGCTGCGCCATCCGCAAGCCCCGATGCACCCCAAGGTGCGCGAAGGCCTGCTGCGCGTGGCGCGCCGCCTGGATCCGATGGTCCTGAGCTGGGGCAAGTAAGGCAGTCCGCAGCAAGGCATGCCGCACGCAACGGGAGCTCAGGCTCCCGTTTTTCTTGGGCGCTCGCTTGCTGCCGCGCATCCGGCGAGGCTGTGCGTTCTGTGTCATCCTTGGCGTTTGCCAATTTTTCTATCGCACGAGGAGTCCATGTCACAAGCCAGCCACTTCCGCCCCGTCGCACTGGAACACGCCAGTCGCCTCATCAACCACGGCCCGACCGTGCTCATCACCAGCGCCCATGAGGGTCGCCGCAACATCATGGCTGCCGCCTGGTCGATGCCGGTGGAATTCACGCCGCCGCGCATCGCCGTGGTGATCGACAAGAGCACCTTCACGCGTGAATTGATCAGGCAATCGGGCAGCTTCGGCCTCATCATCCCCGGTGCGGCACAGATGGATCTGAGCTACGCGGTCGGCAGCACCAGTGGCCGCGACGAAGACAAGTTCGCGCGCCACCGGATCGCGGCCACCAGCGGCCCGGTGCTGGGCGTGCCGGTCCTCGAACAAGGCTGCGCCGCCTGGCTGGAATGCCGCTGGCTGCCGCAGGGCCAGACCGAGGATGCCTACGACACCCTGTTCGCGGAAGTCGTCAGTGCCGCCGCCGATGCCCGCATCTTCGAGAACGGCCACTGGAACTTCACGGCGGACAATGCCGACCTCCACACCCTGCATCACCTGGGCGCCGGCAAGTTCGTGGTGGCCGGCAACCAGCAGCAGGCGCTCCAGGTCTGATCTCCCGCAACGGGAACCTTAGCAGGCCTGAATCGCTTCCGTAAAACAGTAGCCCACGCCGTGCAAGGTGCGCAGCGGCAAATCATACATGGTGCTGTCGCGCCACTTGCGGCGCAGGCGGCTGACGGTCTTCTCCAGCACCCGCTCGTCGAAGCTGACCCACTCCACGCCGAAGGCATGGGCAATGGCGCAACGGTCAGCGGCATGGCGGGTGCTGCTGGCCAGCGCCTTCAACAGCGCCACTTCGCGCGAATTGATTTCCACCGCATCGTGATGCGGTGCGCGCAGCGTGCGTGCGGCCACATCCAGCTGCCACGCCTGTGGCACCACCCGGCGCAACATCGTCTCGATATAGGCGTTGAGCAGTTCCAGCCGCTGCGGCAGTGGTTCACAGAAGTCGGCACCGCGTTCCAGGCCGGCGATGCGCACCGTCACGCTCTCGTGCTCCGAGGCCAGCAGCAGGATGCCCATGCGCGCGTTGCTTCTGCGCAGTCGCTGCGTGAGCGCATAACCGGCGGCGCTGGCCCGCCCTACGTGGATGATGGCGATGTCGCCATCCTGCAGCGGCGCGAGCAATTCCTCACCATCCGCCATCATCCGGCTGACCTTGTGCCCCTGGTCTTCCAGGAAGCGGGCCAGGCAAGCGTTGCGGTCGTGTCTCAAAATGTCTTCAACCAACAGAATAGTGGCCATTGCGATTTCCCCTGATGTCATTGCGTTTCCCGTCACGCCGCGCACCTGCTGCGGGCACGGGTTCGTGGTGTCATCGCCTTGCCGCCGGGCGTGCTGCTGCAACGTCGGCGAGCCCGATGACCGGAAAAGAATTTAGCGCAAGACACCCTCCGTTTTTACCTGCAGGTATTGCGAACCGGTCTCATCTTTCTGGCGCAAGGAAAAATATTTCGGTGCGACGCCATCCATCGCTTCAACGATGCGGGAAGCGCTTCTCAGCGGGTCGCCATGCGCTCTCATTTTTTTCCAGGCGGGCCTCGTCAGCGGCGCTCATTTCTTCGCTCCCGGGCGGCTGGTGCAGCGTCCTCCCTGTCGTCGATATAGAACTTTTTCGATGAATTTCTCGTCGATGTTTTGCTCATCCACCGCAGAGTTTTGATCGCGGGAAAAATATTTTCAGGGCGGCCATTTTCGCTTCGTGTCTTCGAATTTTCGCGGTAACGTCCCGCTCATTCAAGATGAGGCGAACATGGTCTACAAATCAATCCACCCGGTCTATGCCGGGCCTTTGTCCGGACAGCGCATCCTGGTCGTCGACGACGCCGAGGAAGATCGCATGCTGCTGTCGGACTTCCTGCTGCGCCATGGCGCGCGGCTCTACGTGGCACGCGACGGACAGGATGGCTACCGCAAGGCGCAGACCGTGCGGCCGGACCTGATCCTGATGGACATCCGCATGCCGGTCTACGACGGACTCACCAGCGCCCGTCTGCTCAAGGCCAATTCCTGCACGCGCAACATTCCGCTGATCTTCCTCTCGGCCGCCGCGTCCACCGAGGAAAAGGTCAATGGCCTGAGCGTGGGCGCAGTGGACTACATCACCAAGCCCTTCGATTTCGAGGAGGTGCGGCTGCGCCTGTGCGTGCATCTGCGTTCAACCCTGCATGCGGACCTGCCGCCGATCACGCAGACGCCCACCGGTTCCGCAACGCAGGGCGGCTCCAGCACTTTCGACATGGTCTTGTTCCAGGCCGCGCGCCGGCTCATGATGGACAAGCTGGACCAGCCGCTGGGACTCAATGCCCTGGCCGCTGCGGTCGGCACCAATGCACGCCGCCTCTCCAGCGCCTTCAAGCATTGCGCCGGCGTCACCGTCTTCGACTTCCTGCGCGAGGAGCGCATGAAGGAAGCGCGCCGCCTGCTCTCCGAAAGCACCCTCGACATCGGGTCCATCGCACTGGCCTTGGGCTACAGCAACACGGCCAATTTCTCCACGGCCTTCCGCGAACGCTTCGGCATGCCGCCCAGCCAGTTCCGGCGCTGACGAGAGGACGATGTCACGTCTGCGTAAAGCGCTGCTGTGGCCATCGTTGTTGCTCTGGAGCCTGCTGCCCCAAGCCGCGCGGGCCGCACCGGCGCTGCCGTCCATCGAGCTGGCGGGGATCGACTCGCGCGTGATCATCACGCCGCAAGTGCAGATACTGCGCGACACTGAAGGCCGCGCCATGCTGGCCGCGGCCCTCGGCAGTACGCACTGGGAGGCCATCGCCGTCCCCATGCTGCAGGAGGGCTACAGCAGCGCTGCCTTCTGGCTGCGCGGCACGGTGCGCAACGACAGCAGCCAGCCTGTCACACGCTGGCTGACTCTCGCCTCGGCGCGGCTGCAGGATGTACGCCTGTACTGGCTGCCCACCACGCCTGCGGAGGTCCCGACGGCAGCGATCACGCCACTCAGCGCCGGTACGCTGCACGCCCTCGCGCAACGCGAGATCATCAGTCGCACACCACTGTTCGCGCTGACACTGGCTCCCGGCGAGCAGCGCCAGTGGGTGCTGCGCGTCGCCGGTGAATCCTCCATCGATCTCAACCTCGCCCTGTGGGAGCCGGCGGCTTATCGCGAAGAGGAAGGACGCGAACTGGCCATCCAGGCCTTCGTACTGGGGGGCGCCCTGCTGCTGGTGAGCTATGCCCTGATCCAGGGCATCGCCTGGCGCGACCGTGGCTTCCTGCTGATGGCTGCGTGGATTCTCATCGCGCTGGCTTATATCTGGACGTTTCAGGGCTATCTCTATCGCTACCTGTTTCCCGCGGGCGGTGCATGGCAGGTGCGTGCCCCGGCCACCCTGGGATGCGCGGCCACCCTGCTCTACGTGCGCATGAGCGAGGTGCTGGTCGGAATGGAGCGATTGCGTGGCTGGCAGATCGTCTATCGCACGTTGTACGTGCTGCTGTCGGTGATCATCGGCTGGACCGCGCTGGGCGATTATCGCGTCACCGCGCCGCTGGCCAATGCCACTGGTGCCCTCGCCTATGTGATCTGGCTGGCCTCGATGCTGCATGCCTGGTGGCATGGACTGCCGCACGCCCGATTGCTGACGCTGTCCTTTGCGGTGGCCTGGCTGGGCCTGTCGGTCAAGCTGCTCGAACTCAATGGCCTGGTCGACCGCAGCCTGCTGCCGGACTGGCATTTCGCGGCGCTGTTCCAGATGGGACTGCTGTGCCTGGCCACCGTGGCGATCATCGGCCGCGCGCTGGAACTGCATCGCAAGCATGAGCAGATGCAATGGGCCATGCTGTATATGCGTGTGCGCGAGCAACTCAAGCTGGAACAGGCGGTGGCGACCCGCACCCGCGAGCTGCGCGAAGCGCTGGCGGCGGCCGACCAGGCCAACCGCGCCAAGACCGGATTCCTCACCCGCATCAGCCACGACCTGCGCACACCGCTGACTTCCATCCTCGGCTTTGCCGACATGCTGCAGACCGGCGGCGGCGAGCGTGCGCGCCATGGCCGCATCATCGTGCGCAGCGCCCGCCACATGCTGGCCATGGTCAACGACCTGATCGACTATGCCCGCGGCGATCGCCCCGATCTGCCGCACGCTGCCCCGGTCTATGCCCACGCCCTGCTGCAGGAGATCGGCCAGGAAGCGGCCCTGCTGGCCGAGCGCCAGCACAATTCCTTTCATCTGCAGGTGGACCCGACGCTGCCACCGGTGCTCGCCATCGACGCCCGGCGACTGCGGCGCATCCTCGGCAACCTGCTGGACAACGCCGCCAAGTACACCCGGGACGGCCGCATCGTGCTGCAGATCCTCTGGCATCCGGCCTCGGCGAAATCCGAGATGGGCGTCATGGAGATGCAGGTACGCGATACCGGCAGCGGCATCCCTGCACATTTCCAGACCCGGGTGTTTGAACCCTTCGAACGGGCCAACGCCGACCGCTCGCAGCCGGGTATCGGCATGGGGCTGTCCATCGTGCGCCAGTGGATGCAGCAGATGGGCGGCCAGGTGATGCTGTCCAGCCGGCCCGGCGAAGGCACGACGATGACGCTGCGCCTGCCGGCCGCCATCTCCAGCGAGCGCGACATCGCCCGCCATGATGCGCCGGAAGACGCCAATGGCCGCCTCCTCATCGATGGCCAGGGCCGCCTGGCGCTGGTGGTGGAAGATCATGCCGACATCGCGCAATTGCTGGGCGACCAGTTGGCCAGCGTCGGCTTCGCGGTGGAATTGCTGGCCGATGCGGAAAGCGCCATCGCCCGTATCGCCCTCCCGGAGGCGCCCGCATTGGCGCTGGTGCTGACCGATTACCAGCTGCCGGGCCTGCATGGCGACGCCGTGCTGCAAGCAGTACGCCGGCATCTGCCGCAAGTCCCGGTGCTGCTGCTGTCAGCCACGCTGCAGCCGGCGCCGAGCGATGAGCCGGATGAACGTTTCGATGCCTGCCTGCTCAAGCCGGTCAATTTCCTGGAACTGCAGGAGACCATCGGTCGCCTGCTGGGCTTGCATCCGGAAGCGGCCTCAGCCGATGACGATGCCGCTCCCCTGCCCTTGCAGCATCCGCCGCCGGAAAAGCTGCAGCAGGCGCTGGCGCTCATCGCGATGGGCGCGGTGTCGGACTTGCTGGATTGGTGCGATACGCTGCAGCAGCAGAATCCCGCGTATGAAAGTTTTGCTGTGCTGGCGCGGCAATGGGTGATCACTGCGGATCTGGACCGGCTGGAGGCGCTGTGCCGCGATGATCAAGCCATGCGGCAAGAGACGGGGGGCGAGGCTTAATCGCGCTCCCGGCTCCGTTCATCGTCCCGCGAGGAGTCCCCCTCGGGCCGGCTGCGCGCGAGCTCGGCATTGCGCTGGTTGATCTGGTATTGCTCTTCCGCGTGCTGGAACGCCAGTTGCTCCTTTGGCGAACGGCTGCACGCGCCCAGCATCAGCGGCAGCACCACGGCCAAGACGAGAACGGCGAACCATGCGAACGGGAGGGGGACCGGTCGGATTGTCACGTAAAGTCTCCAGATTTATATTTCTATCTGGAAATATACGCCTCACCAATCCTCACCGCAAGCCCCCTCCTTTTTGGGCATGCGCCGCCGGCAGCGTTGATGGGCGCGGCTCAATCGCGCGCCGCGATCCAGTCCCAGGTATCGGCGGCCGCCATCGGGCGGGCGATGCCGTAGCCCTGGCCGTATTCGCACCCGAGGTGATGCAGGATGCGGCGGCACTTCTCGGTTTCCACGCCTTCGGCTACGACGGCAAAGCCCAGCTTCTGCCCGAGGTGAATCATCGAAGGAACAATCTGCTGGTCCGAGTAATTGCTTTCCATGTTGCGAATGAAGGACTGGTCGATTTTGAGGTAGTCCGCCGGAATGTTCTTGAGATAGCTCAGGTTGCTGAAGCCGGCCCCGAAATCATCGATGGCCACCTTCACGCCCAGGCGCTTGATTTCCTGGATCCGCCCGTAGAGCGCCTCGGGGTTCTTGCTCATCGCGCTTTCGGTGAACTCGATCTCGATCAGCCCGGCCGGAATGCGATGCCGCTGCAACTGCATTGCCAGTGCCAGTACCAGATCATCATTGTCGAAGTCGCGGGCCGATACGTTGATGGCCACCGGAATCGCCCGCCCCCGGCGCGCCCACGTCGCCGCCTGCTCGATGCCATGTTGCAGCACCCACAGTGTCACCTGGCGAATCAGCGCGGTCTTCTCGGCCAGCGGAATGAAGAGGGCCGGCGAGATCAGCCCATGCACCGGATGGCGCCAGCGCAGCAGCGCCTCCACCCCGACGCAATGGCCCGAGGCCAGCGCGATCTTGGGCTGGTATTCCAGCCACAGCTGGTCGCCCGTGAGCAGCGCGCCGGGAATGGCCGACAGCAGTTCGAAGGAATGCTTCTGCTGCTTGCCAAGCGGCTGTTCATAGCGGCATTGCAGGCTGCCGCAATCACGTGCCATGTCAGCTGCCGTCAACAGCGAGGGCACCAGTTCGTCGATGTCTTCACACTGTCCCAGCGGCACGATGCCCACGGAAATTTCCAGCCGATGCGGAATACCCTGGTACTCGACGGTACCGGCGAAGGCACGTTCGATCTGCTCCACCTGTTGCTGCCAGATGTCGCGCCGCTCCAGGTAAGCAAAGGTGGTGGTGCCGATGCGATAGAGCGCCACCTCACCCAGCGACTGGCGCAGTTGTTCCTTGGCCTGGATCAGGAAACCTTCCACGTAATCCCAGCCCAGCGCCTTGACCATGTCGCGCAGGTACACGCGATCACAGATGTCGACCGCCATCGCCGTCAACTTGCCCGACAGGCCCTCGCCGTCCTGCCCCAGCGTAGCGAGACTGTGCAGGTCGGCGGTCAGGCGGCTGCGATTGGGCAAGGAAGTCAGGCTGTCGACGTAGTTGGATACCCGCAGGATCTCCAGCCGTGCCATCACGATGGCCGCCAGCTGCGTCAGCTTGGTCCGATCAGCATCACCGAAGGCGGCGCGTGGCGACTTGCCGATCACGCACAGCGTCCCCAGCCGCACGCCATCGCTGGCCTGCAGCGGGGCCCCGGCATAGAAGCGGATGCCGGGCTCACCGGTCACCAGCGGGTTGTCGGCGAAGCGCGGGTCCTGCGTCGCATCCAGCACCACCATGACCTGATCCCGCTCGATCACGTGGCTGCAGAAGGACTGCGAGCGCGGTGTGCCCGGCGCATCCAGACCGCGCCGCGACTTGAACCACTGGCGGTTCTCAGCGACCAGCGAGACCAGTGCGATCTCGGTGTTGAACAGCGTGGCCGCCAGTTCGGTCACCAGATCGCACAGCACATCGGGATGGGTATCCAGCACGCAGTAGGTATCGAGCACGGCCAGGCGCTCACGCTCCCGTTCGGCTTGCCCGGCTTGCCCCGACAAGGGGGCGGTCAATCGGAGGAGGTCGGCGTGCATGGTGGCGTGGCGATCAGAAAGTAACCCATTCGTCGGAAGCGCCCGCCAGACTGCGGCTGGGCACCGGTGCCGACAGGCGCGGCTCGCGCGGTGCAATGCGCGGCTTGATGGTGGCCGGAGCCTTCTTGATGGCCGCCGGTGCCGGTGTCACTGCGGCGGCAGCTACGTCGATGGCCATCTCCTGGGCGGCCTGTGCATCGAGGCGGAACACGCTGACGGCCTGCGCCAGTTCCTGCGCCTGTTCCTGCAGCGATTGCGAGGCAGCGGCCGCTTCTTCGACCAGGGCTGCATTCTGCTGCGTGACCTGATCCATCTGGCCGACCGCCTGGCTCACCTGCTCGATGCCGGAACGCTGTTCTTCACCGGCCGCGCTGATCTCGTTGATCATGCCGGTCACGCGCTGCACGCTCTCGACGATCTCGCGCATGGTGTCACCGGCTTCATTGACCAGCACGCTGCCCGACTCGACCTTGGCCACCGAGTCGCTGATGAGCGCCTTGATTTCCTTGGCAGCGGCGGCCGAACGCTGGGCCAGGCTGCGCACTTCGGTCGCGACCACGGCGAAACCGCGCCCCTGCTCACCGGCGCGTGCCGCTTCCACGGCGGCGTTCAAGGCCAGGATATTGGTCTGGAAAGCGATACCGTCAATCACGCTGATGATGTCGACGATCTTGCGCGAGGAGGCATTGATTTCTTCCATGGTTTCCACCACGCGGCTGACCACGCCGCCACCGCTGCTGGCGATGTCGGAGGCGGCCTGCGCCATGCGGTTGGCTTCGCGTGCATTGGCGCTGTTCTGCTGCACGGTGGAGGTCAGTTCTTCCATCGAGGATGCGGTCTCTTCCAGCGAGCTGGCCTGTTGTTCGGTGCGCGAGGACAGGTCCAGGTTGCCGCTGGCAATCTGCGAGGAGGCGGTGGCGATCATGTCGGTACCACGGCGCACACCAGAGACGATGGTAACCAGGCTGGCATTCATGTCCTTCAGCGCGCTGAGGAGCTCGCCGGTTTCGTCACGGGAACGCACGTCGATGCGGGCGGTCAGGTCACCGCCTGCCACCTGGCGTGCGAGGCGCACGGCCACGGCCAGCGGACGGGTGATGTTGTTGGCCAGCCACCAGGCCAGCAGCAGCGCCAGCACCACCGCGACCACGCCGCCGATGATGAGGGTCTTGCCGGTGAGCGCTTCCAGTGCATCGGCCTGGTCGCTGCGCTCTTGTTGCAGACTGCTTTCCATGCGGTCCATCTCGGCAAAGATGGCGCGCATGTTGTCCATTTCGGCTTTGCCGCGGCCAGCCTGTACAAAGGCCACCAGCTTGCTCATGTCCTCGCGCCCGTCACGCACGGCGCGGCGCAGGGCGACGGTGGGCTCAATGGCCGTGCTCACCCAGCGCTGTTCGGCTTCCGCCACTTGCTGCAAGCGCTGTTGCTGGGTCGGGTTATCCACGGTGAGCTGACGGGCCTTGTCCAGATGCGTTTTGAAACTGGCCAGGCCCTGCTGCATCGGCTCCAGCGAAGCTTCGTTGCCGGTCAGGGCGAAACCGCGCGCGCCCGTTTCCATATTGATCAGGCTTTCGAGCATCGCCTGCATTTCTGCCCGTGCCTCGTAGCTATGGATGTTCATGTCCGTGGCCACACCCAGCCGCGCAAAATTGGCATAGGCCACACTGACCAGGATGACCAGGATGGCGGAAACCATTCCGAAGCCGATATAGAGGCGAGTGCCGATTTTCAGGTCCGATATTTTCATGATGGTTCTTTCCGGGGGGATGCAAGGTTTCTCGAATGGATCGACACGTGTCCACGGGGAGCGGGCCGATTCTTGTTGTTGATCACGATGTTTCACATTCAGGCAAAAGCGTGACACACTCAAAATAATCACGAAAACAAACGATAAAATATCTTTTTCAGCGTGCAACAAATTTGCTTTGCAACGACTCTGAACAGATATATTTAAAAAATATCCGTACATTACAAAAATATTTTTCATTGGAAATACGACAATGACGAACCAACAAGCCCCCTCTTCACCGGCTCCCGCAGCAGAAACAGCCGAGCTGTCCGACCTGCCGCTGCTGCGCCCCGGCGCGGTGGCGCGCCAGTTGGGCATGGCAGTCGAGACGCTGCGTGCCTGGGAACATCGTTACGGCATCACCTCCTCGCAGCACAGCGGCGGCGGCCAGCGCCTGTATTCGCAGGAAGACATGCAACGCCTGGCCTGGATCAAGACACTGGTGGATGCCGGCCATCGCATCGGCAAGCTGGCCACGCTGCCCCCGCAGGACCTGCAGGCGCTGGCGCAGAGCCTGCCTGCCGAGGGCAGCGGCAGCCACGAGCGGCAGGCCGGCCCGGTCACGCGGCTGGCCCTGGTCGGCCCCTGGATTGCCACCAAGGCGGTCGGCCAGGCGCTGGTGCATCGGCAATTGAGCGTCATCATGGCTGTCGAGAGCCTGGATGAACTCGACCTCAGGCAGTTCGAGGGCGACCTGCTGCTGCTGGAAAGCACGGTTCTCGACAGCGATCTCGATCAGCGGCTGGAGGGGCTGCGCCGCGACGGCGTGCAGGTACCGGTACTGATCCTGTATCGCTTCGGCTCGCCGGAGATGGTGGTGCGCCTGCGCGAAGCCGGGCATCGGGTGGTGCGCAAGGCGGTGGAAGGGATCGATGTGGAGTGGCTGTGCGAGATGATCCGGCGCATGGAACCAGCGGCCGCGCAGACACCGGGCGAGGACGAATGGGTGCCGGAGCCGCGCTTCAGCGAGAGCGCCCTGGCGTCGGTGTCGGACCAGTCCGATCGCATGCAATGTGAATGTCCGCGCCATCTGGCCGAACTGCTGACGGCACTGGCCGGATTCGAACGCTACAGCCGCCAGTGCGAAGACGACACGACCGAGGAAGCCGAACTGCATCGGGAACTGCGCATTGCCGCCGGACGCGCGCGCCTGCCGCTGGAAGACGCACTGCAAAAGCTGGCGCGCTTCAAGGGAATTTCGCTGACGTAAGCACAGTTGACCGGGATGAGGCCGGTCCGAATTGGGGACAGAATTCTGTACAGGATCTGGTGCAAAATTCGCACGTGAATTCACGCTTCAATCCACGTGCGGATTCACGCCACAGTTCTGCCCTTCATTCACGCTTGGATTCAGGCCTCAATGCAGGCTTGAATCAATACAAAAAAACAGCGCGCCCAATGGACGCGCTGCTCGCCAAACCCTCCCCTTGCGGGATTGAGCTGGCCCTTCAGAACTGTTCCCAATCCCCTTCAGCAGCGGCCGGCTTAAGGGCTGGCTGCGCAACCGGCAGAGCCTTGGCCGGTGCGCTGGCCTTGGCTGCCGGCTTGCGCGGCAGTGCTGCAGCACGGGGCGTGACGTCCACGGTGCGTGCCGCGGTAGCAGCCACCGGTACCGGACGACGCGTTTCATGGTTGCTCAGCTTGAAGATGCTGACCGTTTCCACCAGACGGCCCGACTGCTCCTGCAGCGATTGCGCAGCGGCGGCCGCCTCTTCCACCAGCGCAGCATTCTGCTGGGTCACTTCATCCATCTGCACGATGGCCTGGTTGATCTGCTCGATGCCATCGCTCTGTTCGCCGCTGGCGGCGGTGATCTCGGCCACCACATCGGTGACGCGCTTGACGCTGGCCACCACTTCATCCATGGTGGTGCCGGCCTGTTCGACCAGGCGGCTGCCGTTTTCCACGCGCTCCACCGAGGCGTCGATCAATGTCTTGATTTCCTTGGCGGCGGCGGCACTGCGCTGCGCCAGGGTCCGCACTTCAGAAGCCACCACCGCGAAACCGCGCCCCTGCTCGCCGGCCCGGGCCGCTTCCACGGCGGCATTCAAGGCCAGGATGTTGGTCTGGAAGGCGATGCCATCGATGACGCTGATGATGTCGACGATCTTGCGCGACGCATCGTTGATCTGGCTCATGGTCTGCACCACTTCACCGACTACGCTGCCGCCCTGGATTGCCACCTGCGAAGCGGTTTCGGCCAGGGTATTGGCCTGACGCGCATTGTCGGCATTCTGCTTGACGGTGGAGGTCAGCTCTTCCATCGCCGAAGCGGTTTCTTCCAGCGCACCGGCTTGCTGCTCGGTGCGCGAGGACAGATCCAGGTTGCCGGTGGCAATCTCGCCGGAAGCGGTATTGATGGTATCGCTGCCCTGGCGCACTTCGGTCACGATGCGGTGCAGGTTGTCGTTCATGGCCTTGAGCGACGCCAGCAGCGCGCCGGTTTCATCCTTGGAGGAATTGTCGATCTGCACCGTCAGGTCACCGGCCGCCACGGCGGTGGCCACTTGCACGGCCTGGTTGAGCGGACGGGTGATGGAACGGGTAATCAGCCAGGCACACACCACCGAGAGCACGATGGCGGCCGCCGACAGCAGCAGCATGATGTTGACCGCATTGCTGGATGCGTCATTGGCGCGCTCCACCGCCTTGTCCATCAGGCTGACCTGGAACTCGGCCAAGTTCTTGAGGGCGGCGAAATACTTGTCCTGCACCGGGATGGTCTGATCGAACAGATAAGCTGTTGCCTCATCCTTTTTCTGCTGCTGGATCAATTCCACGACCTTGGCGCGGTGCTTGCTGTATTCGTCGCGCGACTGATTGAGCGCGCCGATCAATTCCCTGCCGCGCGGGGTGTTGATGAGTTTTTCCATCCGTACCAGCATCTCGCCGACATCCTTGGTGTTGGTCTCGACCCGGTCGAGGTATTTCTTCGCCTCCTCCGGATTGCGCGCCAGGATGGCATTGCGCAGGCTGCGGGCGGCCGTGTTGATCTTGTCGCTCATCTGCGCACCGAGCGCGACCTTGACGTAGCGGTCATTGACGATTTCCGAGGTGGCATCGCTGACCGACCACAAATTCTTGACGCCCACTCCCGCGATCAGGCACATCACCGCAATGAGTGCCGCGAAACATGCGCCCAACCGGACGCTGATCTTGATATCCGTGATTTTCATTTCATCCCCTCTTCGTTTTTACACCTGAGCCAACCCCAAGAAACCCCTGTGCCGGGCCAACATTTGTCAGCCGACTGCAAGAAATATAAACGATTTATTTAACGTATTCGATGAAAATGTTTTTAACGCCGAAATTTCGTCGCATTTTCACGCCACAGTTGCCGGATCAATCATCCAGGCGTGACAAATGGTGAGCATTACCATGTGGAAATAGCCATTCCATAAGGAAATGAGAGGAATTCGCGAATCGATCGATGCCTGCCGAAAAGCAACAAGCGGCTTAATCCACATCAACATTCTGCCCTTTAAAAAGGGGCTTTCTATTGCAATAAAGGAAATCAAAATGCATTTGCATTAAAATACAAATGGTGAATTTGATTAATTTGATTTCAGATTGACACGTTCACCCAACATCCCCCGGAGTAAGCCATGCCCCTCAAACGTCTCAACAACAAGGTCAGGATCACCTCGCTGGTCCTGGCCATCCTGGGCAGCGCGCTGTTTGGTTATGCCTTGCTCAACGGCAGCCTCAGCAGCCGCGAAGCAGCGATCAAGAGCGGCGAGACCGCCACCCTCAACCTCGCCACCGGCCTGGCTACCCAGGTCAACCTGAGCTTTCGTGCGGCCGATCTGCTGATACAGGAAATCGCCGGACTGGAAGGCAGCCGCAGCCTCTCCCCGGCTGAACTGCAAGGCCTGGTGCAAGATCTGCTCACGCGCCAGAACCAGCTCTTTCCCGAACTGGACAGCCTGCTGGTCATCGACGAGCAGGGCCACACCCGGCAGCGCTGGCCCGCCCATGCAGAGCCGGCCGGCCTGTCCGGCATGGAACCGGCAATGGCAATGGCGCGCGGAGAGCGCCGTGTGGAGGACAAGACCGGTGGACTGCAGATCGGCACCCCGGTCATCAGCAGCGTCACCGGCCGCTGGATCATTCCGGTGACGCGCACGCGCCTGCGCCAGGGCAAGCCGGCCGGCGTCATCCGCGTGGGCGTGAGCCTGGACCACTTCATGCGCCTGTTCAACGAACTCAACATCGGCAAGCAGGGCTCACTGGTGCTGGCCAGCACCGACGGCAGCATGCTGCTGCGCCGACCCTACGGCAGCGAGTTCCTCGGCAAGAGCATGGCCGACCTGCCGCTCTATCGCGATCATGCGCAACAGCGCCAGTCGGGCTGGGCGGTGATCCAGTCGGCGCAGGATGACGTGCTGCGCCTGAACTATTTCACCCGGGTGCCGGACTATCCGCTGTTCGTCACGGCCGCTCTGGCCCATGACGAAATGCTGGCCGACTGGCGCGAAGCGCAGCGTGCGCAATTGCTGGTGATCGTCTCGGCGGCGCTGCTGGTCGGCCTGCTGACGGCCTACCTGCTGCGCGTGGTACGCATGCGCGATCGCGCCGAAGAAGAGATCGAAAAGAAGAACCTGTCCCTCAAGCTGCTCACCGAAAACCTGCGGGCACAGGCCATGCTGGATGGCATGACCGGCATTCCCAACCGGCGCTACCTGGATGAACAGCTGCAACTGGCCATGCGCAATGCCAGCCGCAGCAAGAGCGCCCTCTCGCTGGTGATGTTCGATGTCGATTACTTCAAGAAGTACAACGACCTGTACGGCCATATTCAAGGCGACTACTGCCTGCAGGACGTGGCCCGCACCCTGCGCGGGATGCAACGTCGCCATGGCGACCTGGCAGCACGCTACGGCGGTGAGGAATTTGCGTTGCTGCTGCCCGACACCGATCTCGACAATGCTCATCGCATCGCCCAGAAAGTCCTGGATGGTGTGCGCGCACTGGCGATCCCGCATCAGGGCAATGCCGGTGGCGTGGTCACCATCAGCGCCGGCGTGATGAGCTGCGTGCCACGGCCCGAAATGCGCATCGAAGATCTGTTCGCGGGAGCTGACCGCGCACTCTATCGCGCCAAGGAACGCGGCCGCGACCGGGTGGAAGACTGCCAGCTGCCGCGTCCGGTAACGCCTTCGATCAAACCGGATGCGGCCGCAGGAAATTCGTAGCGAAGCGCGCAGAAATCAAAGAGGAACTCGCAATAAAAATGAATGACATCCGGTGCGAATGAGATCACCAACATGTCTCCGCAGCTGACAAAATACTGGCTGCGGGAGCGATCCCGTCACGAAATCTCCATCGAAACTTTACACTTTGGTCACACAACGGACTAAGTCAATCGACCGGAAATGCCTGCCCATGCTGATTAAAAGGGGGCTCAGATGCACGGCGCATCCATGGTCGCAGGCAGTTTTTTCACAACTGTGAATTTCTCTTATAATTTGCAGCGCACCCCGCCCCCCCGACAAGAGCGGACTGGTGATGAGACCAGCATGGCCACCACGGCCTCCTCCTCGAAAATTACTCGCATTTCTAACCCCGCATGAGTTCACATCTGATGTCCGATCCGCTCGGCGCCATGCACCAGATCGAAGCCATGTTCATTGAACACCATGTCTGGTTGCGCACGCGCCTGCGGCGCAGCGTGGGGGGATGCCTTTGCCGCCGAGGACGTGGCCGCCGAAACCTTCACTCAGTTGCTCACCTCGCCGCCGCAGGAAGTGCGCGAACCGCGCGCGCTGCTGACCACGATCTCGTGCCGCATCGTCTACGAGCTGTGGCGACGCCGCGATCTGGAGGAAGCCTGCCTGCAGGCGCTGGCCGGGCTGACCGCCAAGGAATGCGCGGCCTTCCTGCTTTACAAGCTCGACGGCCCGACCTACCAGGCCATCGGTGAACAGTTGCGCATCACGCCCAGCGTGGCTCGCCGCTACGTCGCCAAGGGCCTGCTGCAATGCTACAAGGCCGCCGGCTTCGCGCCGCTGGGGTAAGCGCGCGCATGAAGAACGAAGACAAGATCGTTGAGCAGGCCATCGAGTGGATGCTGCAGATCGAACAAGGCGAACTGAGCAAAGGCGAACAAGCCGCCTTCGAACGCTGGAAAGCGGCTGATCCGCGCCATGCCGTGGCCTATGCCAATCTGGCGCAGTCGGTGCAGCAGTTCGACGTTCCGCGCCAGGTCGGTGCCGCCCCTCAGGTGCTGTGCAACACGCTGCAGCAGAAGAGCAGGTGTCGCAAGGCCCTCAAGCAGATCGCCATGCTGGCCAGGCTCACCGTGGGGGCCGGCCTGCTGGCCGACGGCAGCACTCTGATCTTCAACACGCGCAGCGCCATCGACCGGCAGATCGCAACGGGCATGCGGCAAATCCGCTTGTTGGCTGGCGAAATCCAGCCGCAGGTAGCGGCGCGTGCGGACCTGCCCTTCGTCATCCAGACCGTGCCAGCCTGCAGGGCCGTGCTGTCGAACAATCCAACGTCGACCTGACCGCCGAGCTGGTCAACATGATCGTGGCGCAGCGCGTCTACCAGGCCAATTCGCAATCCATCAAGGTGCAGGACACGGTATTGCAGACGCTCATCAGCCTGCGACGAGAAGGCACGCACGAGAACCGGTATGTCCTTCGCCTCTGCCCCTGCTGCCAACGGTGACGACCTCAATGCGGTCATGGAAGAAGCGGCCGCCGAAGCACGGCTGACCATGGGCACGCTGGGGCGCTGTACCGATTACGCACTGGTCGGTGTGCGCGGTGGCTCAGCTCAGCCCAGTCGCGCCGGACTCAAGGCCGCGGCATCGACCCCGAAGCGCGCGATATGCGCCGGCACCGGTTCGCCCCGGATCAGGGCCGCGTAGGCTTCGCCCGCCGCCGGTGACGACTGGATGCCATACCCGCCCTGCCCGGCAGCCCAGAACAAGCCCGGTACCCGGGTGTCGTAGCCGCCAACGAAACTGCCATCGCTCACGAAGGAACGCAGGCCGGCCCAGACATGCGCCGGGCGGCGGATCTCCAGGGTCGTGCCGTTCTGGATATGGTCGATGGCGATGGCGATATCCAGTTCCTCGGCCTGCACGTCGTGCGCTCCGACCGGATCGGCATTGGCCGGCGAACCCAGCAGCAGGCCGGCATCCGGCTTGATGTAGAAAGATTCATCGACCGGCATGAACATCGGCCAGTGGGCGCTCTCGGCCGGTGCCGCGAAGGTGAAGGCTGAACGCCGCTTCGGCACCAGTCCGATGGGTGCGGCTCCGGCCAGTTGCCCGATCTCGTCGGCCCAGGCACCGGCGGCATTGACGATGACGCCCGCGCGCAACTCGCCCTGACTCGTCTGCACATGCCACGTGCTCTCTCCCTGCTCATGGCCATGCTGCAGCGACTGCACCTCGGCATTGCACAGCACGCGTGCGCCCGCTGCCCGCGCGCCGCGCAGGAAGCCCTGGTGCAAGGCATGCACGTCGATGTCGCTGGCATCTTCCTCGTAGACCGAACCGATCAGGTCTTGCTCACGCAGCACTGGCACCATGGCACGGGTCTGCGCCGCATCGAGGCGCTGCACCTTGTCGGACACCGAACGTACCAGTGCTTCATGGGCATCGAGTTCCGCGTGCAAGGCAGCGGTCGCATAGAACAAGGCACCGCGCGGCGTCAGCAGTGCATGGTCGGCAAAGCCCTCGGGCGGATGATCGAAGAAGGCGCGGCTGGCGCAGGTCAGTGCGCGCACTTGCGGCGGACCGTAGCTCTCCATGTAGAGCGCGGCCGAGCGGCCAGTGCTGTGATAGCCCGGCTGCGATTCGCGCTCCAGCAGCAGCACGCTGCCGTGACGCGCCAGCCAGTAAGCGATGGAGGCACCGGCGATGCCGGCCCCGATGATGAGATAGTCGACGCGGCCTTGCTGGCTCATGGGCAAACTCCGTGATCTTTTCAGAGGGCGGCGATGACGGCCACTTCCACGTCCAGCCCCGGAGCCATCAGCAGTGCCTGCACGCAGGCGCGCGTGGGCGCATGGCCGGCAGGGACCCAGGCATCCCACACCGCATTGAAGGCAGCGAAATGCTCCGGGCTGGAGAGCCAGACATTGGCGCTGACGATACGCTCGCGCGCAATCCCCTGGGCCTGCAACTGGGCATCGACCTTGGCCAGCACTTCGCTGGCCTGCTGCGGGATGGGCGCACCCGGATGGTCCGCCACCTGGCCGGCGACGAAGGCAAAATTGTTGGCCAGCACCAGCTGGCTCATGCGGGCATTGGTATTGAAGCGTTGGATCGTGTTCATGGAATCGTTCAAGAATGAAATGATATAAATGGTTTATACCGCAGCCTGCGCCGCCGCTGCCGTCGCCGCACCATCAAAGATGGGCGGATGGGTAACCAGGGAGGTCAGCGCTGCGTTGACGGACTTCAGCTTCGCCAGGTCAGGCCGTGGCCGCCGCAATGTCTCATCGCCCGCGAACGCCGCCTCCAGCGCGCCGGCCCAGGCCAGCAAACGGGCATCGTCGCGGAAGGCACCGGTGACCTGCAAGCCGAAGGGCATGCCGCGATGATCGCGGCCGCAGGGCAGCGAGATCGAAGGATTGGTAACAAGTGTGACCACATAGGTCAGGGCCAGCCAGCGATAATAATTTTCCAGCGGCGCACCGTTGACCTCCTTCAGGTACAGCTCGCTCCACGGGAAAGGCGAGACCGGCGTGGTCGGCGAGAGGATCAGGTCATAGCGCGCATACCACTGCTGGAAGCGACGGAACAGGCGCGTCTGCTCGCCCTGCGCCCAAGCGCAGTCGGACAAGCTCATGGCCGCACCCATCTCGTAGTTGGCGCGGGTGTTGGGGCCGAGCGAAGCGGGATCGCGGCGATAGGCGGCCTCGAACCCGGCCACGAAGGCTTCGGCACGGATCACGTCGAAGGCGCGATGGGCCTCGCCCATCTCCATCTCCACGGGCTCGCAAACCTGCACGAAACGGCTGATGGCAGCCATCTTCTGGCGGAACACTGCGCGAATGCCCTCGTCCACTGCGCACACGCCGAAGTCTTCGGTATAGCCGATGCGCAGGCGCGACAAGTCCACCGGCGGCAAGGCCGCGAACGCCGCGTCATCGACCGCGTAGCTCAAGGGATCGCTGGCATGCAGGCCAATGGTGGCGCGCAATTGCAGCACGGTATCGGCCACATTGCGGCCCATCGGACCGACTACCGAAATCGGCGTCCAGCCCAGCAGCTTGCGCTCGCTCGGCACCAGTCCCGGCGAGGGACGGAATCCCACGACGCCGCACTTGGCCGCCGGAATGCGCAGCGAGCCACCGGTATCCGAGCCCGAGCACAGCGGCAGCAGGTCCACCGCCAGCGCCGCCGCCGAGCCTCCGGAGGAGCCGCCCGCATTGAGCAGCGGATTGAAGGGATTGCCGGTGGCCCCCCACACCGTATTGCGGCTGTTGGCCCCGGCCCCCATCTCGGGCACGTTGGTCTTGCCGGCCACGATGGCACCGGCCGCGCGCAGGCGCGCCACCAGCGCGTTGTCGTGTGCGGGGACGTTGCCGCGATAGATAGGCGAGCCGTAGGTGGTCAGCAGGCCTTCGGTTTCTTCGAGATCCTTGATGCCGATGGGCAGGCCGTGCAGCAGCCCCAGTTCAGCCCCGTCCATGACCGCCTGCTCGGCCGCACGCGCTTCCTTGCGGGCCCGCTCGAAGCAGGTGGCGGTCACGGCATTGATGTGGGGATTGAGGTCTTCGATGCGGGCGATGCAGGCGTCCAGCAACTCGACCGGAGAGACTTGCTTGCTGCCGATCAGCTGGCGCAGTTCGACGGCAGTTTTTTCGACGAGGGAATCAGACATGAATTTCCTTGTGAGTGGATCAGGCCGGCTGCATCTGGCCGCCGGTCTTGCTGGTGCGGATGAACAGGCTCACCAGCACCGAGAACAGGGCCGCGCCGATCAGGAAGCTGAAGGCGTAATCGTAGTTGGCAAAGGCGCTGACCAGGAAGCCGATCACCAGCGGCGAAATGAAGCCCGCCAGTTGCCCGCCCAGGTTGACCATGCCCACGCCGCTGCCCACCAGCTGCGCCTGCAGCAGTTTGGTCGGCAACGCGATGCAGGTGGCCAGCACGAAGGACTTGAAGAAGTAAGCCAGGCATTGCCAGGCGATGACGCCCTCGACGGTCGCGGCAGTGTACATGCAGTAGACGAAGACGGCGGTCAGCAGCGAAGAGGCAATCAGCAACAGCTTCTCGCGGCCATCGAAGAAGCGCACCATGACCCAGCCGCCGATGGCGGTCGACAGACCGGCCATGATATAGGGCAGCGGCAGCAACAGGCCGACCGCCTTGAGATTGAGGCCGCGCACGGTCATCAGATAGGTCGGCATCCAGCTGTCGAGCCCCTTGTTGATGATGGACAGGCCAAACCATACCGCCACGATCTTCCACATCAGCGGCATCCTGAGCAGGGCCGCGAAGGCTGCCTTGTTGATGGCCTTGGGACCGTCCTTGCCGGGCCGTACCGGACGCACGCAGAACCAGTACACGAGGGCGAACACCAGCCCGGCAATGCCGATGGTATGGAACACCGCGCGCCAGCCGAAATGCATGATCAGCGGTGCGATCAGCAGCGGGGCCAGCATGCTGCCGATGTAGTTGGAGGACATCAGCAGCGAGGACATCTTGGGCCGTTCCTCGCGGCTGAAGTTTTCTGCCACGCCCTTGACGCTGGCGGCCGGAAACGCGCCCTCGCCCAGACCGAAGATGAAGCGGATCACCACCAGGCTGGTCACCGACCAGGCCATGCCGGTCACGCCGGTGAAGACCGACCACAGCAGGATGGAAATGACGATGACGGGACGCGAACCGTAACGGTCCGCCAGCCAGCCGCCCGGCAGTTGCAGGAGGGAATAGCCGAGGAAGAAACTCGACAGCAGGATGCCAAGGTCGGAAGGCTTGAGCGCGAATTCGCTGGCGATCTGGGTCGCGGCGAAGGTGATGGCGGCGCGGTCGATGTAGGACACGCACCAGCCCAGGTACAGCAGCACCAATACCAGATACTTGTAGCGTCCCTCGCCCTGCGCCTTCGTCATTGCAGCCTGTGCAGCATCCATGAAGCCTCCCTCGCGACGCGACGGCGGGCACCCTGCCGCCGATCCGTGAACGCATCCTAAGCCTGCACATGGTTTGCCACAAGTACAAGTTTTCGAACCAGTGATTGCCGAATCGGCAAACCATTCCTACAATTCATGGATGTCCATCATCCATACCCGAGTGCTGCAGGAGACCGCCGTGCGCTACTTCCTCGAAGTGGTGCGGCGCGGCTCCATTACCGAAGCGGCCAATACGCTCAACGTCGCCTCCTCGGCCATCAGCCGCCAGATCGCGCGGCTCGAAGCCGAACTCGACACGCCGCTGTTCGAGCGCGTCTCGCGCGGCATGCGGCCCAATGCCGCCGGAGAACTGCTGGCCGCGCACGCGCTGCGCCAGCAACTGGAAGCCGAACGCATCGGCAATGAACTGGCGGCCTTGAAGGGCTTGCGGCGGGGTGAGGTGAAACTGGCGACCACCGAGGGTTTTGCATTGGAATTCGTACCGGCGGCGATCGAACAATTCTGCCGCCAGCACAAGGGCATCCGTTTCCAGCTCTCGGTGGGCAATGCAGTCCACGTGGCGCAGCAGATCCGCGAAGGCGCAGTCGACCTGGGACTGACCTTCACCATGGCACCGGATCCGGACATCAAGGTCGAGTTCGCGCAGCGCGCGCCCATCATGGCGGTGATGCGGCCGGACCATGCACTGGCCCATCGCAAGCAGGTCAGCCTGTCGGAACTTGCCCCGTATCCGCTGGCCATGCCGCAGAAGAACATCACCATGCGGCGCCTGATCGATGCCTGCTGCAGCCGCCGCAACGTGCTGCTGGAGCCAACCCTGGCGGCGGACTCCATCAGTGCCCTGCTGTGCTTCGTGATGTCCGGCGACGGCATCGGTTTCTCGGCCGCGCTGCCCATCCGCAAGCTGGTGCGCGAAGGACAGCTGGCCGCCCTGCCCATCCGCGACAAGGACATGAACACCCTGCAGCTGGAAATCCAGTCCCTGGCCGGACGCACCCTGCCCGATGCGGCGCGCGCTTTCCTCAACGCCCTGATTGCGCGCGCCAGCGGGCGGCACTGAACTTTTACGCCACTTCAGCGCCTTGCAGCACCAACAGCGGTGCCAGATGGAAGGAATGTTCCAGGCGCGCCTGCGGGTCTTCCATATGCTCGGCAATGACGCCCATGCAGGCCGCCACCAGGCAGCGCGCCACATCGATGGGCGTGAGCCCGCGCCGCAGCTGGCCGCGTTCATAGGCGATATTGAGGGCGGCGGTCAGATGCTGCAAGGCGCGCAGGCTCAGCGACTCGATACGTTCACCCAATTCCTCCGGCAGCTCGGGCGTGCCGCGATAACGCAGTACCACTTCCATGCGACGCCGCTGCTGTACGTTGCGCAGGAAGTCCAGCAGCTTCAGCCACAGCACCTCGCGCAGCAACAACAGCGGCTGCTCGCTCTGGCGATAGACCGCCAGTTCCGGACCGATGTCGAAAGGCCAGACCAGATCATCGAACACCGCATTGACCAGGGACAGCTTGTCCGGGAAGTGCCAGTACACCGCCCCGCGCGTAAAAGCCGCGCTGGCCGCCACGTGTTCCAGCGTGGTGGCCCGCACGCCGCGCCGGGCAAACGCGGCCAGCGCGGCATCAAGCAGGATGGCGCGGGTCTTGCCGGCGCGCGGGCTCATGGCGCGGCCGTGGCCAGGTCACTGGCGACAGGGCTGCCGGAGCGTTCCACCCAGCCGCCGCCGAGCGCCTTGTAGAAGGTCACCAGATTGGTCCAGCGCGACAGGCGCGTACCGATCAGGGTCTTCTGCGCCGAGTACAGCGTGCGTTGCGAATCGAGCACGGTGAGATAGCTGTCCACGCCGTTGTTGAAGCGCGCCTGCGAGAGCCGGTACGAGGCATCGCTGGCCTCCACCAGATCCTCCTGCGCCTTCAACTGGCGGCCCAGGGTATTGCGCTGGGCCAGTGCATCCGAGACTTCCTGGAAGGCGGTCTGGATGGCCTTCTCATACTGGGCCACGCTGATGTCGCGGCTGATGGTGGCGATATCCAGGTTGGCCTGGTTGGCACCGCCATCGAAGATCGGCAAGGAGATCTGCGGCACGAAACTCCACGAGCCCGAACCGCCCTTGAACAGGCCGGCCAGCCGCGCACTGGCCGTACCTGCATCGGCGGTCAGGCTGATGCTGGGATAGAAGGCCGCGCGCGCCGCTCCGATGTTGGCATTGGCGGCACGCAGCGTGCGTTCGGCCTCGACGATGTCGGCGCGCCTCTGCAGCAGGTCCGAGGGCAGTCCCGGTGGAATGGTCGCCAGCGGACTGGCGGCGGCCAGTGCGGTATCGGGCAAACCCTGCGGCAGCAGCCGGTCCGGCAGGTCCTTGCCCACCAGCAGCACCAGGGCATTGCGGTCCTGGTCGACCTGGGCGGTGTAGCTCTCCACGTCCACGCGCGCACTCTCCACGCTGGTCTGCGCCTGGCGCAAGGTCAGCGCCGAGGACGAGCCCAGCTCGAAGCTGCGCTGCGTGAGTTCGTAACTGCTGCTCTGGCTGGCCAGCGTGTCCTTGGCCAGCCGCAGGCGGTCCTGGTCGGAGGCCAGCGTCAGCCAGGCGGTGGCGACTTCGGCGATCAGGCTGATCTGGGTGCTGCGGCGAGCCTCGGCGGTGGAGAGGAAGGATTGCAGCGCCTGTTCCTTGAGGCTGCGGACTCTACCGAACAGGTCCAGTTCGTAGGCGCTGAAACCCAGCGTGGCGGTATAGCTGCGCGAGGTCAGCGCACGGCCGGTGGCCGACAGGTCGGCCGGCGTGCGGCTGGCCGATTCACTGGTGGCGGCGTTGATGGTCGGGAACAGTGCGGCGCGCTCCACGCCATATTGGGCGCGCGCCTTCTCGATGTTGAGTACGGCCACGCGCAGATCGCGATTGTTGGCCAGACTGAGGCTTATCACCTCCTGCAATGTCGGATCGGTGAAGACATCACGCCAGCCGATATCAGACACCGCCATGGCCGGCGTGCCGCTCGCGGCCGCTGCGCTGTGGTCGCCCGCAAACTGGCTCGCCACGGGGGCGGCGGGCCGCTGGTACTCGGGCATCAGGGTGCAGCCGCCCAGCAGCATGGCCAGCAGCAGCGGAGTCATCAGCACCCGGGGACGATGCGCGGCGCGATGGGTCAGGGAAGGATTCATGTCAGTGCTCCGGGGAAATCGCGGGTTGGCCTTGCGGCGCGGAGGATGGCTTGCGGGCGAACAGCTTCATGATGATCACGAAGAACAGCGGCACGAAGAACACCGCCAGCACCGTGCCCGAGAGCATGCCGCCGATCACCGCCGTGCCCAGCGCATGCTGCGCGCCGGCACCGGCACCGCTGCCCAGCACCAGCGGCAGCACGCCGAGAATGAAGGCCAGCGAGGTCATCAGGATAGGACGCAAGCGCATGCGCACCGCATCCATGGTGGCTTCCACCAGGCTCTTGCCATGCTCGTGCAGATCCTTGGCAAATTCCACGATCAGGATGGCGTTCTTGCAGGCCAGGCCGATGGTAGTGAGCAAGCCCACCTGGAAGTAGACGTCATTCATCTTCCAGGTCAGGATCGCACCCAGCAGCGCGCCGAACACGCCCAGCGGCACCACCAGGATCACCGAGAACGGCACCGCCCAGCTTTCATAGAGCGCCGCCAGCGCCAGGAACACGATCAGAATCGAGATCGAATACAGCAGGCCGGTCTTGCCGCTGGAGGCCTTTTCCTGCAGCGACAGGCCGGTCCACTCATAGCCGATGCCAGGTGGCATCTTGGCCAGGGCCGCTTCCACGATGGCCATGGCTTCACCGCTGGAGGCCGCCCCCGGCAAGGCCATGCCGAGGATTTCCATGGAGGGCACGCCGTTGTAGCGCTCCAGGCGGGGCGAACCGGAAGTCCAGCTGGCGGTCGAGAAGGCGCTGAAGGGCACCATGGTGCCGGCGCTGTTGCGCACGTACCAGCGATCGAGGTCGGAGGGCAGCATGCGGTATTGCGCATCGGCCTGCAGCATCACCTTCTTGACGCGGCCCTTGTCGATGAAGTCGTTGACGTAGCTGCTGCCCCAGGCGGTGGCGATGGTGTCATTGATGTCGGACATGGCCACGCCCAGTGCTCCGGCCTTGTCGGTATCGACATTGAGGCGGAACTCCGGTGTATCTTCCAGGCCGTTGGGGCGCACCGCCACCAGGCGCTTGTCCTGCATCAGCGTGCCCAGCAACTGGTTGCGCGCCTGCATCAGGGCGGCGTGGCCGAGGTTGGCTTCATCCTTCAGCATCAGGTCGAAGCCGGTGGCATTGCCCAGTTCGGACACGGCTGGCGGGGCGAAGGCGAATACGCGGGCATCACGGATCTGCGCGAAGGCCGCACCGGCCTTGGCCGCGACGTCGGTCACCGAGAGTCCGGGGCCCTTGCGCTCATCCCAGGGCTTGAGCTTGATGAAGGCAAAACCCATGTTCTGGCCGCTACCGGCGAAGCTGAAACCGGAGACGGCGAACACGCCCGATACCGCATCCTTCTGGTCCACCAGGAAATGATGCTCGACCTGTTCAATGACTGCATCGGTGCGCGCCTTGGTGGCACCGGAGGGCAACTGCAGGATCGCAAACAGCGTGCCCTGGTCTTCATCCGGCAGGAAGCCCACGGGCAGCTTCATGAAACCCGTCACCACCAGCGCCAGCAGCACCGCGTAAGCGGCCATGTAGCGCCAGCCGCGGCCCAGCATGTGGCGCACGATACCCTGGTAGCGCAGGTTGCCGCGATCAAACTGGCGGTTGAACCAGCCGAAGAAACCGGTCGTCGCCAGCGCATGGCCCTTGGCCGCGGGCTTGAGCAGCGTGGCGCAGAGGGCCGGTGTCAGCACCAGTGCCACCAGCACCGACAGCGTCATGGCCGAGACGATGGTGATGGAGAACTGGCGATAGATCACGCCGGTCGAGCCGCTGAAGAAAGCCATCGGCACGAACACCGCTGCCAGCACCAGCGCCACGCCGACCAGCGCGCCACTGATCTGGCCCATGGACTTGCGGGTGGCTTCCTTGGGCGGCAAGCCTTCCTCGGACATCACGCGCTCGACGTTTTCCACCACCACGATGGCATCGTCCACCAGCAAGCCGATGGCCAGCACCATGGCGAACATGGTGAGCGTGTTGATGGTGAAGCCGAACGCCGCCAGCACGCCGAAGGTTCCCAGCAGCACCACCGGCACGGCAATGGTCGGGATCAGCGTGGCGCGGAAATTCTGCAGGAACAGGTACATCACCAGGAACACCAGCACCACCGCTTCGATCAGGGTGCGTACCACTTCCTCGATGGAGATGCGCACGAAGGGCGTGGTGTCATAGGGCTTCTGCACCTTCATTCCGGCGGGGAAGAACTTCTCCAGCTGGGCTACGCGGGCATCGATGGCCTTGACGGTATCGAGTGCATTGGCACCGGTGGCCAGCTTGATGGCCAGGCCGGCTGCGGGCTTGCCGTTGTAGCGGCCGACCGAGGTATAGCTTTCGCTGCCCAGTTCGATGCGGGCGACGTCGCGCAGCTTGACGCGGGCGCCATCGGAGAGCGTGCGCAGCACGATGTTCTGGAACTGGTCGGCGGTGCGCAGGCGGGTCTGGGCCGTGATGGTGGCGTTGATCTGCTGGTTCTCGGCAGCAGGCAGGCCACCCAGCTGGCCGGACGAGACCTGCACGTTCTGCGCCTGGATGGCGTTCTTCACGTCCAGCGGCGTGAGGCTGTAGCTGTTGAGCTTGTTGGGATCGAGCCAGATGCGCATCGCATATTGCGAGCCGAAGAGCGTGGTATCGCCCACGCCTTCCACCCGGCTGATCGCATCCTGAATGTTGGCGGCCACGTAGTCCGACAGGTCGGAGCCGCTCATGCTGCCATCTTCCGAAGTAAAGGCCAGCACGTTCAGGAAGTTGGTGGCCGACTTGGTCACGGTAATGCCCTGCTGCTGCACTTCCGAGGGCAGCAAGGGGGTAGCCAGCGACAGCTTGTTTTGCACCTGCACCTGGGCGGTATCCGGATTGGTACCGTTCTCGAAGGTCAGGGTGATGGTCACCGAGCCCGACGATTCACTGGTGGAGGCCATGTAGCTGAGACGATCCAGCCCCTTCATCTTCTGCTCGATGATCTGGGTCACGGTGTCTTCCAGGGTCTTGGCCGACGCCCCCGGATAGTTGGCGGTGATGGCGATGGCCGGTGGTGCGATGGCCGGATACTGCGCAATCGGCAGGGTCAGCACCGAGATGGCACCGGCCAGCATGACGATGATGGCGAGTACCCAGGCGAAGATGGGACGGTCAATGAAGAAGCGAGCCATGATGTTTTCCCGCCTCTCAGTTGTTGCCGTTGCCGGCGCTGCCGTTGGCGCTGGCCACCGTGGTCTTGGGCGACCATGGCACCACCTTCACCTTGGCTCCGGCAGTGGCGCGCTGCTGGCCATCGACCACCAGCTGGTCGCCTTCCTTCAGGCCGCTGCTGACCAGCCATTGACTGCCGATGGCACGATCGGTCACCAGCGCGCGCTGCTCCACCACGCCCTCCGCATTGACCACGAAGGCTACCGGCTTGCCGGCACCGTCACGGCTGACCGCCTGTTGCGGTACCAGCAGGCCCTGCTGGCGCGCACCCTCCTGCAGCACGGCGCGCACATACATTCCCGGCAGCAGGTCGGTCTTGGGGTTGGGGAAGACTGCGCGCAGCGTGATGGCACCGGTGTCCTGGTTGACCGTCACGTCGGAGAACTGCAGCGTACCTTCCTGTGCGTAGGTGCGGCCGTTCTCCAGGATCAGCCTGACCTTGGCGCCGTTGCCGGACTTCTGCAGTTCGCCATTGGCCAGCGCTTCCTTCAGGTTGAGCCAGTTGGTGCTGGACTGGGTGACATCGACGTAGATGGGATCGAGCTGCTGGATGGTGGTCAGCGCCGTGGTCTGGCTGGCGGTGACCAGTGCGCCCGGCGTCACGCTGGACTTGCCGATGCGGCCGGAGATGGGCGCATCGACCTTGGCGTAATCGAGATTGATGCGGCTGGTCTGCACGTTGGCCCGGGCCGAACCGACATCGGCCTCGGCTTCGCCCAGGGACGCCACGGCGTCATCGTAATCCTGCTGGCTGACCGCCTTGATGGCCACCAGCTCCTTGTAGCGGCTGGCCTTCAGGCGCGCCGTCTTCACGCTCGCTTCGGCCTTGGCCAGGGCCGCCACGCTGCTGTCATAGGCTGCCTGATAGCTGGCCGGGTTGATCTGGTACAGCACCTGCCCGGCCTTGACGTCGCTGCCCTCGCGGAAATTGCGTGCCTTGATGATGCCGTTGACCTGCGGCCGCACGTCAGCAATCTGATAAGGCGAGGTCCGGCCCGGCAACTCGGTATGCAGTTCCACCGGCTGCGCGCGTACCGTCATCACGCCCAGCACGGGCGTACCCGCTGCCGGTGGCGCCCCGCCGGGCGGCTTGCCGCAGGCACTGAGGACACTGAGGATGGCCAGTGCAGCGACGGGCCGTAGGAGGGGTGTGGTGCGCATGAAGGACTCTCCGGAAAGGGAAGAAGGTTTTTATAACGATACCGAACTGTACAGTATTATTAATTGACAGTTCTTCCCCGGTCAAGCAATACTGAACACATCTGTACGAAAATGACACTTGTAAAGAAAACGGAGACAGTTCGATGAGAGTCAAGACCCCTGCCCGGCGCGAGGCCATCCTGGCCGTGGCGGCAGACGTGTTCAAGGAGATGGGTTTCGAGGGTGCGTCCATGGCCGAGATCTCGGCCCGCATTGGTGGCTCCAAGGCCACGCTGTATGGCTACTTCAAGTCAAAGGAGGAGCTGTTCGTGGCGGTGACCCACGGCGAGGCGAAGAAGCAGATGGAGCCGGCCCTGGCCGCACTGGACCAGGAGGTGGACGATCTGGCGAAGACCCTGCAGGTCTTTGGAGAAAAGGCGGTCAGCTTCCTGTGCCAGGAGAGCACCTTGCAGACGCACCGCATGATCGTGGCCGAAGCCGGCCGCAGCGACATCGGCCGGCGCTTCCATGAAGAGGGACCGAAGATGGGGATGGAGCGCATCGCCGCCTTCCTGAAGAAGCAGATGGCGGCCGGCCGCCTGCGCACCGCTGATCCGATGCTGGCGACCCTGCAGCTGTGCGCCCTGCTCGATTGCGAGACCGTCAAGCCGATGATGCTGGGGCTGGAGACCGGCATCTCGCGGCCGCGCATGAAGCGCATGGTCGGCCGCGCGGTGGAAACCTTCCTCGCGGCCTATGCCGTACCTGCCGACTGAGAACGACCGTCCTCAGAAGGTATGCCGGATCCCCAGTTGCACGCCGGTCTCGCTGGCACCGGCGTCCGGGCTCAGGGCCTGGCTGGCCGTGAAGCTGGCACCGGTCATGCGATAGGCAGCGGTATTCTGGTTGATCAGGCGTGAGGCCACCGCATACAGCCGCGTGCGCTTGGACAGGTCGTAGTTCACGATGAGGCTGAACTGGCGCGCGTTGTTGTTGTAGCGTGAAGCGTCTTTGACAAAGCCGCCACCTGCACCGACGGTAGTCTGCGCGTTGATGCGGTAGTCCGCCGAGAGGCTGTAGGTGTTGTGATAGTCGCCCGCCGTATTGCCGACCACGGCACCGGCCGGATCGTACTTGCCCGCCGGGTTGGTGAAGACATTGCCGGTGGTGGCCGAGATCACTTCGTTGGTGCGGAAGAAGGCCAGGTAGACCTTGCCGCTGCCATAGTCAACATTGCCGCCCAGCATGAACTGCTTCACGCTGTTGGTGTTGGTGGCGTTGTTGGCGTTGAGGTAGGCGCTGCCCACGTAGACCGGTCCCTGCTGGGTCTGCATGCCGATCTGGTAGACCGCATTGCCGGCGGTGCTGCCAGCGCGCTCGCCGACCGAGTAATGCAGCTCCAGCGTGGTATTGGCAAACTTGGGCGAGATGTAGCTGATATCGTTGTCCACCCGCGCCAGCCAGTTGGCGAAGTTGTTGTAGGCCGATCCATAGGTGGCCGCACCGAATGCATCCATGTTGCCCGAGTAGAGGAACATGACGCTGTTCTGCCGCCCCACGCGCACTTCGCCGAAGCCGCCGCCGAGACCGACCCAGGACTGGCGGTCGAAGTAACGGTAGCTGTTCTGCAGGCCGCCGGTGCTCGGATCGAAACCGGTTTCCAGATTGAAGCTGGCGCGATAGCCACCGCCCAGATCCTCGACGCCCTTGAAACCGAGACGGCTGGTCATCTGGCCATTGTTGCCCATGGCCCAGAGCGAGGTGTCCTTGCCGCCGACGGTGCTCTTCTGGTAGGCCGTATAGACATCCACTACGCCGTAGATGGTGACGGAACTCTGCGCGAAAGCAGCGGGAGCGGCGGCCAGCAGCAGGGCTGCCGGGATGAGGCCGAAGCGGCGATGAAACGGTTGATGCGACTGCATGGATCTCTCCTCCTGTGGTGAAACCTGTTATGGAATGAAACCTGGGTTGAACCGGCATGGCGCGCGCAGCCTGCGCCCTGCCGCGACGGCATGCGCAAGCTGACAGCTGCGATGAATCAGTCTTGTTGTTCGAGACGCTTCTTGACGATCAGCGCCAGCGGCACCGTGAAGAAGAAGTGCGACATGAAGCCACCGATGATGATGGCCGGGTCGTAGTAGTTGGGATGGTTGTCTGAGGCGATCATGATGGCCACGTGCATGACGATCCAGGCGATCACCGCATAGACCAGGGCCGCCAGCGTGGCTTCATGCCCCCGACGGCGCAGGTGCGGCCACGCTGCGGCAAACAGGATGCCCCACACCAGGGTGAAAAAGAAATGAATGCCGGTGCCCAGCAGGTAGGCCAGCGGGCCCAGTGACTCCTGGACGTCCTTGCCGAACACCAGGCCGGTGGCGTTGCGCGGGATGCCGGCCAGCGGCATCAGGTGCTGCGCACCGACCCAGACCAAGGCTTCATAAATCCAGATGATGATGCCGCCGGTGAGCCCGCCGATGATACCGGCGCGCAGCATGGCGGAGCGGCTCTTCCAGCCGGACGTGGGACGGTCCGCATCGAGGGCGGCCGCGTGGGTGGCGGTGTGCATGGTGTCTTCCTTCTCCTTGGATTGGCGAAATATCGGGACCGTGTTGGCCCGTCTTTGTGCTGCGCTTGATGCGCCTTCTTGTTGTGGTCGTGCGCCTCTTCTGCGTGGACGCTCTCTTCTTCCCCTCACGGCTCCTTGTCAGGTTCAGCCTGTGGGTCACACAAGATCAGTCGATGTATTTCAAGCCGGCCGCCTCCAGCGGCGCGCGCATCTGGTACATGTCCAGCCCCAGCACGCCGGCGGCCAGCTGGGCGCGCTTCTCGCCTTCCAGGGCTTCGCGCTTGCGGGCCACCTCGGCCACACGCACGGCGTCAGCGGCAGGCACGGCCACCACGCCATCATCATCGGCCACGATCACATCGCCCGGATTGACCAGGGCACCGGCGCAGATCACCGGCACGTTGACCGAACCCGGTGTGGCCTTGATGGTGCCCTTGGCACTGATGGCACGGCTCCACACCGGGAAGCCCATTTCCTTCAACACCTTCACATCGCGCACACCGGCATCGATGATGAGGGCCCGCGCACCGCGGGCCATGAAACTGGTGGCCAGCAGGTCGCCGAAATAGCCGTCGGTACACTCGGCGGTGATGGCTGCCACCACGATGTCGCCAGGCCGGATCTGCTCGGCCACCACGTGCATCATCCAGTTGTCGCCGGGGTGCAGCAGTACGGTCACGGCGGTGCCCGAGATCGTGGTGCCGGGATAGATGGGACGCAGATAGGGCTTCAACAGGCCGGTGCGGCCCTGCGCCTCATGCACGGTCGCCACGCCGAACTGGCCGAGCTGTTGTACGGCCGCGGTATCGGCGCGTTCGATCTGGCGCTTGACCACGCCAAGCTGGTTGATCAGGGGAGTGCTCATGCTGTCAGTCCTTTCGCGTTGAGGGCGGCATCCAGGCGCGGGTAGACGCGGCGGGCATTGCCTTCGTAGATCTGGTGGCGCTCTTCGGGGCTCAGTGCGGCCGCCTCGATGTAGCGCTTGGTGTCGTCGTAGTAGTGGCCGGTCTGCGGATCGATACCGCGCACGGCACCGATCATCTCGGAGGCGAACAGCACGTTCTCTACCGGGATCACGCGCGTGAGCAGGTCGATGCCCGGTTGGTGATACACGCAGGTGTCGAAGAAGATGTTGTTGAGCAGATGTTCTTCCAGCAGCGGCTTCTTCATCTCCTGCGCCAGGCCACGGAAACGGCCCCAGTGATACGGCACGGCACCGCCGCCGTGCGGGATCAGGAACTTCAGCGTCGGGAAATCCTTGAACAGGTCCGAGGTCAGGCACTGCATGAAGGCGGTGGTGTCGGCATTGAGGTAATGCGCACCGGTGGTGTGGAAGCAGGCATTGCAGCTGGTGCTCACGTGGATCATGGCGGGCACGTCCAGCTCCACCATCTTTTCGTAGAGCGGATACCAGGCGCGGTCCGACAGCGGCGGCGCAGTCCAGTGTCCGCCCGAGGGATCGGGATTGAGATTGATGCCGACGAAACCATATTCGCGCACGCACTTCTCCATCTCGGCAATCGAGGTACGGATATCGGCCCCCGGCGACTGCGGCAGCATGGCCGCACCGATGAAGTGATCGGGAAACAGCTGCGCCACGCGATGGCACAGCTCGTTGCAGATAGCCGCCCAGGTCTGGCTGGTGTTGAGATCGCCAATGTGATGCGCCATGAAGGAAGCGCGCGGCGAGAAGATGGTGAGATCCGCACCGCGTTCGCGCATCAGGCGCAACTGGTTGCTTTCGATGGACTCGCGCAGTTCGTCGTCGCTGATCTTGAGCTCGGCCACCTTGGGACCGAGTCCGGGCGTGTTCAGGTGGGCGATCTGCCGGTTGCGCCAGTCTTCCAGCGCCTTGGGGGCGGTGGTGTAGTGGCCATGGCAGTCAATGATGAGGGAGTCTCGCATGGGATTCAGGAATGGTCGGTCAGGAGTTCGGCGGGGATCAGCACCTCCCCGCGCAGGATGGGACGCGCCGTGCGCAGCAGCGCGGCACGCAGGATTTGTTGCTGGTCGTGCGGATCCAGCTCCAGCGCAACGCTGAATTCGCCGCTGGGATGCTCCACCGAGACGGTGCGCTGCAAGCCGCTGCCAGGCAGCGCCAGCCCCTGGGCTACCGAGCCTTCCAGCACGCAGGCGGTGGCGACGGTGACGGCGGCCAGCACACCAATGGCCTCGTGGCAGACATGCGGGATGAAGCAGCGGGTGCTGATCGTGCCGCCCGCCACGGGGGCCGACAGCAGGCACATCTTGGGATAATTCCTGGCACTGACCTCCCCCAGCCCCATGAGTGGACCGCAGGCCAGTCGCAGCGCCTCCAGTCTCTCCTTCAGGAACGCATCGGCATTGAGGACAGCCACGCTTTCATCACCAGTCAGGCCGAAATCAGACGCACGCACCAGTACCATGGGCATGCCATTGTCGATCAGGGTGACGGCCGTCTCGCGCTGCTCACCGCTGGGCGTGACATAACGCACGCTGTCCTGCACGCGCCCCGTGGGCAGCATGGCAGGGCAGACCGAGCCCGCCGTGTCGAGGAAGTTGATGCTGACAGGTGCCGCCGATCCCGGCACGCCATCGATACGGGTATCGCCCCGATAGCGCAGGCGGCCGCCCGGTGTCTGTACCGTCACATCGCACTGCATGCCGGTGTTGAGTGTGAGGATGCGCGCGGTGGTGGTCTCGGGACCGGCGACGATGAGGCCGCGCTCGATGGCAAAGGGCAGCACGGCGGCCAGCATGTTGCCGCAATTGGGCGTGGTATCGACACGGTCCGATTCGGGCTGCAACTGTGCGAACAGGAAATCCAGATCCACCCCGGTCACGCGGCTGCGGCTGACGATGCCGGCCTTGCTGGTCAGTGGGTGGGCACCGCCGAGGCCGTCGATCTGACGACGATCGGGCGATCCCAGCGCGGCCAGCAACACGCGGTCGCGCGCAGCGATGTCCGCTGGCAGATCATCGGCCACGAAGAAGGGACCACGCGAGGTGCCACCGCGCATCAGGGTGCAGGCAATGGCCAGCAGGTCGGACGCGTCAGCGTCGCCGGGAGAAGGGAAATCGAGGTCAGGCACGGCGCTTTACCTTTGAAAACAATGGCGTCGAGTATGCGTGAGCGCCCTGTCGGCTTGGTTGCGTTGTGGGCCTTCCTCTGTTCTAATTTTCTAATCGCGCTCAGAAATCAATATCCCGGATCGTCTCGCCATGGCCCTGCTCAACCTGCGTCACCTGCACGTCTTCAATGTCGTCGCCACTACCGGCGGGGTGCGCCGCTCCTCCGACACGCTGCTGCGCGCCTCCTCGGCGGTGGCGCGCTCGGTAGCGGCGCTGGAGCAGAGCCTGTCGGCGCAACTGTTCGAGCGCAAGGGGCGCGGCATGCTGCTGACCGCCGCCGGCGAAGCCGTCCGGCTGCGGGTCGAGCGCATCGAAGCCGAACTGCGCGAAGTGCGCGACGATGCCCTGCGCCTGCGCGACCGCAACGGCCAGCCGGTAGGCAGCCTGGACGCGCTGTTCAATGAACGCCGCCTGCAGGCCGCCGCGCTGCTGGCCGAAACGCATCACATGCCCAGCGTGGCGCGCCTGATGGACGTGTCGCCCTCGGCGGTGAGCCAGGCCTTGTCGATGCTGGAGGGCATCCTCGGGCAGGCGCTGTTCTTTCGCACCGCGCACGGGATGTTGCCCACCGATGCGGGCCGCCGCTGGACCGAACGCTTCGGCCGGGCGCTGGCCGAACTGCGCCATATTCCGGAAGACATCGCCGCCCTTGACGGTGTGGTGCAAGGTACGGTGACGGTGGGGGCCTTGCCGCTGGCGCGCTCGCAACTGCTGCCGGCGGCCATGACGCGGGTGCTGGCACGCCATCCGCGCCTGCAGATCCGTTCGCTGGAAAGTCCCTATGAAGAGCTGGCCGCCGGCCTCATGAGCGGACGCATCGATTTCATCGTCGGCGCATTGCGCGCCTTCTCCAGTGACACCTTCGACATGCGGCCACTGGTGGCCGACAGTGCCGCCCTGATCGCACGGGCCGGCCACCCGCTGGCGCGCCGCAAGAAGCTGTCCTTGCGTGATCTCGACGGCTATCCCTGGGTGCTCTCACGGGCCGGGACGCCCTTGCGCGATTCCATCGAGCAATTCTTCCGCGACAGCCACTGGCCGGCGCCCCGCCCTGCGGTGGAGACCGGCGACCTGGCGCTGCTGCGCGGACTGCTGGTGGGCAGCGACATGCTCACCGTGATCTCGGCCCATCAGCTGCAGCATGAGATCGCCACCGGGCAGCTCACTACCCTGCCCTTCGCCATGCGCGGCATGGAGCGCCGCATCGGGCTCATGCAGCGCAAGGGGGCCCATCTGTCGCCCGGTGCCCGGGCACTGCAGGAAGCCATCGAAGCGGTCGCCGCCGCGCTGGACTGAACGCTGCAAGCCCGCAGGCGGCGGCTTGCGGCCCTGCGGACTGCACTTTCCGGGGACCGCAATAAATCCATCACGATTAGCAAATGGCAACGCTCCGGTAGCCGAAAGCAATACTCGCCAGCCCTCCCCGTCTTACACTTTGTGCCAAGTCGAGGCACGCTGGTGCTGCCTGGACAGGTAATTCCCAAGCCGCGTGCAGACAAGCCGGCAGATCCCGACAATTCGACACCATTACGGAGACTTAATGAATACAGCACAATCGCTGGACGTGCGTTCGCACATCAACGGGCGCAAGATGTCCGGCTATCAATGGCTACTGCTGATCCTGTGCTTCCTCATCGTGGCCACCGACGGCATGGACGTGGCCATCATGGGCTTCCTGGCACCGGCCATCACCAAGGAATGGGGCATCTCGCGCGCGGCCTTCGGCGTGGTCATGAGTGCCGCGCCCATCGGCCTGGCCGTGGGTGCGCTGCTGGTCGGTCCGCTGTCGGACCGCTACGGCCGCAAGAAACTGCTGATGACGGCGGTGGCCTGGTTCGGTGCGTGCAGCCTGGCCTGTGCCTTCGCGCATGACGTGGTCACGCTCTCGGCGCTGCGCTTTTTGACTGGCCTCGGTCTGGGTGCGGCCATGCCCAATGCCACTACCCTGCTCTCCGAATACGTCCCGGAGCGTTCGCGCAGCACGCTGCTGGCCATCATGTTCACCGGATTCAACCTGGGTTCGGGCCTGGTGGGCTTTCTCGCCGCCGCCCTCTTGCCGGACTATGGCTGGCGCACCGTACTGATGGTCGGCGGTGCCATCCCGCTGCTGTGCCTGCCCTTCTACCTGTGGCTGGTGCCGGAGTCGGCGCGCTTCATGGTGGTGCGCCACTATCCCGCCGAGCGCATTGCCCGCACCCTGACGCGCGTGTGCGGCGGCCACTTCGCCGCCGGCCAGACCTTCAGCGTCAGCGAACCGCCGGTCAAGGGCGGCCAGCCGGCCAAGGTGCTGCTCTCGGAGTCCTATCGCAAGACCACGCTGTCGCTGTGGGGCACCTACTTCATGGGCCTGCTGGTGATCTACCTGCTCTCCGGCTGGCTGCCCACGCTGATCAAGGATGCCGGCCTGCCCATCGAGAAGGCGGCCAGCATCACGGCGCTGTTCCAGCTGGGCGGTACCGTCGGTGCACTGGTGGTAGGCTTCCTGATGGATCGCTGGTCGCCCAGCCGTGCCATCGCCAGCGCCTATATCGCCGGTGCCGTCTTCATCCTGCTGCTGGCGTCCGGCAGCGTGCAGTCGGGCATGTTTGCGGCCTACGTGCTGCTGGCCGGCTTCTGCATGAGCGGCGCGCAGACCGGACTGAACGCCTTCGCACCCTCCTGCTATCCGACCGTGGTGCGTGCCACCGGCGTATCGTGGATGCTGGGGGTGGGCCGCTTCGGCAGCATCCTGGGCTCCTTCGCCGGCGGCGTGCTGCTGTCGATGGGCTGGGGCTTTGGTGCCGTCATCGCGATTCTCGCGGTGCCGGCTACGCTGGCGGCGCTGATCATCGTCTTCATCCAGATGGGGCAGCGTCCGGCGGCTGCGGTTTGATCAAGCTGCTGCATCAATCACATCGGATTCATCTGTTACAGGAATAAATCGTCATGGCCAATATCGTCGGCGCCATCGCCACCTCCCATACACCGACCATCGGCTTCGCGCTGGATGCCAACAAGCAGCACGATGCGGTGTGGGCGCCCATCTTCAAGGCTTACGAGCCGGTGCAGCAATGGCTGCAAGAGAAGCAGCCGGACGTGCTGCTGATGGTCTACAACGACCACGTGACCTCCTTCTTCTTCGACCATTACTCCGCCTTTGCCCTGGGGGTGGGCAGCGAGTACCAGGTCGCCGACGAAGGCGGGGGGGCGCGCAAGCTGCCGGCCGTCGGTGGCCATGCGGCATTGGCACGGCATATCGGCAGCTCCCTGATGGCCGATGAATTCGACATGGCCTTCTTCCAGAACAAGCCGCTGGACCACGGGTGCTTCTCACCCCTGTCGATGCTGTGGCCGCACGAGAAAGACTGGCCCGGCCAGATCATCCCGCTGCAGGTGGGCGTGCTGCAGTTCCCGATCCCGACCGCACGCCGCTGCTACAAGCTGGGCCAGGGCCTGCGCCGCGCAATCGAAAGCTATCCGGAAGACCTGGACGTGGTCATCGTCGCGACCGGCGGGCTGTCGCACCAGGTGCATGGCGAGCGTGCGGGGTTCAACAATACGCCGTGGGACCATCAGTTCCTCGATCTCCTGCAGCATGACCCGGAGGCGCTCACGCGCCTGACCCACGCCGAACTGGCGACGCTGGGCGGACTGGAGAGTGCCGAGGTCATCATGTGGCTCATCATGCGCGGGGCCATGCCGGCGGGCGTCAACTGCCGGCATCGCGAGTATTACCTGCCCTCCATGACCGGCATCGCGGTGGCCGTGTATGAACCGGCGGTGCCGGTCGATGCGGCCTTGCAGGCGGCCGAGGTGGCGCGTCATCGCGAGCACGTGGCGCAGCAGCTCAAGGGCATCGAGCAACTGCAAGGCACCTATCCCTTCACGCTGGAGACGGCCAATGCGCGCTACCGCATCAACCGCTATCTGTACCAGCTGATCCAGCCGGCGTTCCGCGAGCGCTTCCGGGCTGATCCGCAGGCCACCTATGAGGAAGCCGGGCTGTCGCAGGAGGAATGCGACATGATCAGCCGCCGCGACTGGCAGGCCATGATCCGCTATGGCGTGATCTTCTTCCTGCTGGAAAAACTGGGCGCGGTGGTCGGCGTGTCGAACCTGCATATCTATGCGGCCATGCGCGGGCAGTCGCTGGAAGAATTCCAGAAGACGCGCAATGCGCCGGGAGCGCTGTACTCGGTAGCGGGCGCAGCGTCGGACAAGGCGGCGGATTGGAACAAGACCGGGACGAAGTGAACGTCTTTGCTTGCTGATGTACCTGGTATCGCGCCCTCCTTCGGAGCGGCGCGATTTTTTATGGATGTCGCCATTCAAAACAATTCGTCATTCCATCAAAAACTGCTATCTATCTTGACGATGGCGGAGTGAACGCAGCAATACAAATCGCCTGAAAATTAGAATTTCTTCCATTGAGAAAACGCCTCTCGCAACGGAGACTGTCGCCTTCGTCGCCCGAGGCCTCTGCAGCACCGATGAGCTCAAGGGCATTGGCCGCATCCGGGACTTCCTCCTTCAAGCCGGGCAAGCGCACTTCGCAAGTGGGTCTGCGTTTTTTGCCTGTTTGTTCACTGGCCTGTTCCGGATTGCGCGAATTCTCCCTGGAAAGCGCATCGCATGCCCGCCCCCTCGCAGAAAGATTCAGCCCGCTCCCAAGCGCGCATCACGCAGCATCGCCGGCTGCTCAAGCTGGACTCGCCGCTCGGGCCGGACATCCTCCTGCCACAACGGCTCATCGCCACTGAGCGACTGAATCACGGCTACGAAGTCACCCTCGATCTGCTGGCCACGCGCACCGGCATCGCGCTGGAGCAATTGATTGCACAGCCCGTCACCCTGTGGATCAGGCAGCATGAAGGCGATACCCTCCCCTGGCATGGCTACGTGCATACCGCCAAGCGCCTGGGCAGTGACGGCGAGATCGATTTCTGCCAGCTCTCGTTTTCTCCCTGGCTGCATTTCCTGCGTTTTCGCAAGGACGCCCGGATCTGGCAGGACAAGACCACCGAGGACATTCTTGCGGACGTGTTCGACGGCCATCCGCAAGCACGCGGCCACTATCGCTTCGAACTGGAGCGCCCGTCTCTGGCTCGGTCCTATTGCACCCAGTACGAAACCGATTGGAACTTCGTCCAGCGCCTGATGGAAGAAGAAGGCTGGTTCGCCCATCACGAGCAACAGGAGGATGGCGGCGGCCATGTTCTGGTCATTACCGACACTACGTGGAGCCTGCCCGGCCTGCACCGGCAAGGCATTGCCTTCCACGGTGCCGGCCCCCGTGACGAGCTCGACAAGATCCTGCAGTGGAGCGCCAGCCGCACGCTCGCCTCGAACGTCTGGCGCGGCCGCAGCGACGACTACAAATCGCTTCGCCTGCAGAAGGAGGCCGAAGAGCAGGTGATGGCAGAGTATGGACTGCTGCCCGCACAGCTGGAGGTGTATGAGTACACCGGCGCATACCGTTTTTCCCAGCAGGAGCAAGGCAATCGTCAGGCCGACCTGCAAGTGGAGCAATGGGAATCTGCGATGCAGCGCTACAGCGGCGTCTCGGGCGTGCGCAATCTGGCTTGCGGGCGCTGGTTCAGGCTGGAGGACCATCCCCTGCATCGCAAGGAGCCGGAGAGCGAACGCCAGTTCGTCATCCTGGCCATCGACTGGTTCATCGAGAACAACCTGCCCCTGTCGCATCAGGCGCTGGATTTTCCGCGCAGCCTGAGCGCGGCGCTGCTGGCCTTCAAGGAGTCGATCCGGCGTGAGCGGCAAGTCGACCAGACGGAGAATGAACACACCGGCCATTGCTTCAACCGCTTCGAGGTACAGCGGCGCAAGCTGCCGTTCCGCCCTGCGCGGTCGCATGCCAGGCCGCTCATGCTGCCGCAGACGGCGATCGTCGTGGGGCCTGCGGGAGAGGAGGTTTACACCGATTCTCTCGATCGCATCAAGGTCCAGTTCCGCTGGGATCGCATCAACCCGGGCAATGAGGCGGCGTCCTGCTGGGTCCGGGTGAGTTATGCCAATGCAGGCGAGTACTGGGGTGCCGTCCATGTGCCGCGCATCGGGCAGGAAGTCATCGTGTCCTTCCTCAATGGCGACCCGGATCGACCGGTCGTGACGGGGCGCCTGTTCAATGAGGAACAGCGTCCGCCATGGCACAGCAACGGACGGCTATCGGGATTCAAATCCAAGGAATTCGACGGTGTCGGGTTCAACCAGCTGGTGATGGATGACACCTCGGCGCAAAACCGTATTCATCTCTACAGCTCCCATGCCCATTCGCAGTTGAATCTCGGCCATCTGATCAGCCAGACGGGCAATGAGCGCCGCCATTTCTTCGGCACCGGTTTCGCGCTCAGTACCGATGCCTACGGCGCCATCGTCACGCACAAGGGCTTGTACATCAGCACCTACGGCAGGCCGGGTGCACAGGGAACGCAACTGGATGCCAGCGAAGCCACCGGCCAACTGAAAACCGCATCGGCAATGAGCCGGCAACTCTCCGAGACAGCGGCGAAGGCAGATGCGGAAGCGCTCGGTGGACTGGATGCCCTGGGCAAGATGATCGAAGCGACGCAAGGCAATTACCCGGAAGCCACGCAATCGGAGGCCAATCGTTTCAAGCAAGCCATCCTGCTGGCCGCGTCTCCCGACGGCATCGGCCTGACCACGCGCAAGGGGCTGCATGCGCATGCCGGAGAAGAGATCACCTTGTCCTCGGGTTCGGATACCAGCATCGCGACCGGCAAGAGTCTGCTGGCCAGCGTCGCCGAAAAAATCAGCCTGTTTGCCTTCAAGGCCGGGATCAAGCTGTTCTCCGCCAAGGGCAAGGTGGAGGTGCAGGCGCAGAGCGACGACCTGGATCTCATTGCCGAGAAGGTGGCGCGGCTGCTATCGACCAGCGGGCGCGTAGAGATCCATGCGAAAGAAGAGGTGGTGATCTCGGCAGGCGGTTCCTTCATCCAGATCAACGCCTCCGGGATCACGCAAGGAACCGCCGGCAAATGGGAATGCAAGGCGTCGCAGCATGCGATGACGGGTCCGGCACGCGTGTCGTATGCGATGCCATTGCTGCCCGCGAGCGACTTGAATCTGCCCAAGCGCTATCCCTACTCACAGTGAGTTTTTCTTCAACGAGGACATCATGCTGATCAGTCCCCCTTTCCTGCCTGCGCGCACGGGTCAACAAGCCGAAGACGAATGGCTGGACCTGGCCATGAACGGCGATGCGCCAGGCCGGGGCGCATTTCCGGTCAGTTTCAATCTCGGCTGGCATGGCGGGATTCACCTGACCGCTCCGAGGGCAGGCAATGCGCATGAACCGGTCAGGGCCATTGCGGATGGCACCATCGTTCTTGTACGCCCGTCGACCAAGGGGCTGCCCAACCTGCCGCCTGAACATCCCCTCATGTACAACGGGGCCACCAGCGATGGCGTGGTCGTCATCAGGCATGAAGCCGAGATCGGCGAAGGTGAACAGGCGCGCGTCGTCTTCTTCAGTGTCTACATGCACTTGCATGACATCGCGCCGGCCACGCTGCTCAAGCGCTTCGTGCATCGCAAGGAAATCATCGGACAGGCGGGCTACATCAATGGCGAAAAGGGCCGCCTGCATGTCGAGATCATCTGCGACGATGCCAATCTCGTCCGTCTCGCGGGCCGCGCTGCAGACCCGTTGTCTCTTGCCTCGGATGGACGCAATGATGTGATCTTCGGCGAGACCTTTTTCCTCATCCCCGCCGGCACACCGATCTTCGATCAGGAGCCCCTGCCGCATTCCGCGCAGGCGTTGACTCCGGCCCCGAAACGCAAGCGGCGCGCCGGCGATGAAGAACCGGATCCTCCGGTGGCCCTGACAGCCATTCATGCGACGGCAAGTGACTATCTTGTGGGAGTGCGTTACCCCGGCGCGGAGGGCGATGTTGCGCGTACCGGCGAAGCCGTGGTCACCGCTTACGCCATGGATGGGAGCCGGATGGGCGCGCCCTTGCCGGACAAGGATGGAGAGGCCAGTCTCTACAAAAATGCGGTAAGGATTGCCAAGGCCTTTCCCGATACGCAGCGGCCGGCACCCGCTGCCGTCTATGAATTGCTACGTTTCGGACGCGTGATCGGTCCTGACAAGCTGCCCTCGGCCTCGCTGCCCCATTGGAGGAAAGTTCCGTATTCCGAGGGATTCGGCTGGGTCAATCTCCACGCGCCCAACATCCGCATCTTCAGCGATGCGGATTTCCCGCCCTGGAAGGGATGGCGACTCATTGATGACGATACGGATCAGGACAGCCGCTGCGACTCCCGGACCATCCGCAGCTGGCTTGACAGCAACTGCGATGGCCGGGTGCAGGTGGAGGAAGCCACGGCGCGACTGAGCGATCCGACAATTGCCGCCAGATTGCGCAGGGTCATTGCCCGATTCCCTACCGAGTGGGAGAGCAGCACCATCGATGCCCGCTGGGGATGGCTGAAGACCAGCACGACAGAAAATCCGACGCCGTTGAGCAACACGGATTTTGAGGCCCTGCGTGCGCACATCAAGGCCTTGGCGTTCTGGCCCGGAGGCATGGACCTGCCCAGAGTGCATTGGCATTGGCATCCGAAGGAATTCATTCGCCACTTCCGCAAATGCGCGTGGCTCAGTGCGAAGGACCTGGCGCGCATCTAATGGTGTTAATCGAAAAACGCAGAAGCCAAATAATCTCACTGAGCGCATTAACGAGACTCTTTGGGCTCAGAACATACTAATGGATGACAAAAAATGATCAGAATCCAAGTTCTCTTAGGCATCGTTCTCGCAGGAATTTCTCTGTCAGCCCCTGCAACAGAGATTTCTAAAAGGGAGCTGACCTCGCTGGCAAAAAATCTACATATTCCTGCCACCTGGCGCATTCAGAAAAATATGAAACCACTAGGAAAGGACTTTCCTAAAACGTACTGCACCGTCTTTTATTCACGAAAGACAAATCAATGGCTCGGAGAACTCTGCATTTCTTCAAACAAGAATTTCATCAGGACGATGGGGGTCCGGGACGAAGTACCTGAAGAGGAGGACTGGGCCGATCGTAGCAAATATGAGGTCGGCTACTGGAGCGTCACGCCGCTTTCCATCTACCCAATGACGCCATTTATTTTGAAACCGATAAAGAACTACGCCGCCGAACCGGACTGCTATATGGAAGATGGTCCGGTGTATCGCGCGACCAGCATGTGCCATACCGCACTGTATGAGTTGCGCCCAGGCGTCTTCATTTACAGCGTCTTTCACTTCTTTGACAACGTAAAGCGCAAACAGAAGACCCAACTTGCCGACATCAGGGAGTTGTGGATTCACGTCGGAAAGAAGATCAGCAAAAGATCCAAGCCATGAATGAAAAAATCGCCAGCCCCAATCCCCTCTGCGCTAGACGATAACCCATATCCCACGACAGAGCACGCCAAAGACAACGAACCGGACGTATATGCAAGCCATCAAGATACTGGTCTTTCTTTTTCTGCTGATGAGCATTCAACCTGCTTTTTCCCAAGTCATCACCCAGGCGGAGGCGACCGAGCTAATGCGAGACGTGAACATCCCGGTTACATGGCGCTTGGCAAAAAACATGAAGCAGCAGAATCGGTATTATCCAAATACTTACTGTGCGATTTTCCATTCAAAGCTCACAAAGCAATGGATCGGAAAATTGTGCCTGACCATCAACAAGGAATACATTTCTGATGTAGGAATTCGCGACGAAGTCCCCGAAGAAGAAAATTGGGCGGATCGGACACGATACGAAGTCGGCTACTGGCGCGTAACGCCGCTCTCCCTCTACCCAATGACGCCGTTTATTCTGAAGCCGATCAAAAACTACTCTGCAGAATCCGACTGCTTTATGGAAGACGGTCCTGTCTATCGAGCCACAAGCATGTGCCACACCACGCTTTATAAATTGCGTCCGGGCGTCTTCATCTTCAGCGTCTTCCACTTCTTCGACAACGTAAAACGCAAGCAAATAACCAACCTCTCGGACATCAAAGCTCTATGGATCCAGATAGGAAACAAGGTCAACAAAAAATCGAGTCAATAACCTTGGAAAAACTCACAGCGAATTCGAACAAACGACGGCTGCAGCAGCCTGCACCAACGCTTGGCTGTCCAGATCCACCAGCCCAGCCGCCCCATTGATCCACCCCAAAAATCAACCCACCTGATAAACCCCCTTCAACATCTTGCGCACAATCGCCTCAAAGAAAATCACCGCAAACCCGTCATTGCGAATGAGCTGCTGCGTCAGGTCCGCGCATTTCTGCCTCACCGCATCCGGCAACAGCTGATCCTCCCCCGCCATCGACCGTCCCGCCACCTGGATCTCGGCGGCCCGCTGCACCGTCCACAGCAGGAAGAAGGCGCGCTGGATATCGCTCTCGCACACCGCCACCCCGTGATTGCGCAACACCAGAATGTGCTTGTCCCCGAGGCTCTGCAGCATGCGTTCCTTCTCCTCCGCAAACAGCGTAATGCCCTCGAACTCGTGATACCCGATGCGCCCGAACAGTTGCGCCCCATAGAAATCGTTGTGCTCGAAGCCGCTCTTCTTCATCGTCACCGCCGAGATCGGCGTGGTATGCGTATGGATCACGCAGCGCAAATCATCACGCGCGCCGTGGATGGCGCTATGCAGCGCAAACCCGGCCGGATTGGCCTTGTAGTCCGATGGTTCGGCCAACTGCCCATCCAGTCCCACCTTGAGCAGGTTGGCCGGCGTCACTTCGTTGTAGTTCAGCGCAAAGGGATTGACCAGGTAATGATGCTCCGGCCCCGGCACGCGCACCGAGATGTGGTTGAAGATCATCTCCGTCCAGCCCAGGTAATCCACCAGCCGGTAACAGTGCGCCAGCTGGATGCGCAGCGCCCATTCTTCATCACTGCAGTGGGATGGCTTATCTGCGCCATAGCTGAATTGCATGATATTCATCAATTTGACTCCTGAATCCGAAAATGAGGTGATCGCGCTCAGGCGGCCCGTGCCGTCGGCTGCGGTTGTTGTGTCTGCTGCGCTCTCTGTTGTCCTGTCTGCTCTGTCTGCTGCTGCGCCGCCTCGCCGCGAAAACGCGCCAGCGATACGATGGCCCGCGTGATCGGCATCGGGATGGCATAACGCTCGGCCATCTCCAGCACCGCATCGCCGATGGCCGCCAGCTCCAGTGGCCGCCCGCGCTCCAGATCCTGCAGCATCGAGGTGCGGAAGGCCCCCATGGCCTCGCCCAGCTGCAGGAAGGTCAGTGGATCGATATCCACCCGCGCCCCATGGCTGGACGCCACCAGCAAGGTCTCGCGCATGATCTGGCTGACCACCTCGCGCAGCTCCGGCAAGCCGTACAACTGCTGCAGCGTGCCCTGCGTGATGACCGACAACGGGTTGGTGCTGATGTTGGCGATGATCTTGGTCCACAGCTTGTCGCGGATGCGATCGGTGGCGCGGGCTTCGATACCGGCCGCTTCCACCGCTGCACGCACGCGCATGAGCCGCTCGCTCATCTCGCCGGAAGGTTCACCCAGCACCATCAGGTGCGGATTGACCGAGCGGATCACGCCCGGGCTCTCGACCTCGGCCGTGATGAAGAGCACGCTGCCAATCAGCCGGTCCAGCGCAACCGCGTTTGACAGCGCACCATCCGGGTCCACGGCCTTGACGGCCTGGCCATCGAAGCGCCCGCCCTCGCGGTGGAAATACCACCACGGCACGCCATTGTTGGTCGGGATCACCACCGTCTCTTCGCCCACCATGGGCGCGATCTGGGGCAGCAGGGCTGACATGTCCTGACTCTTGGCGCACAGGAAAATGACGTCCTGAACACCGAACTCCGGCAACTGGCTGGCCGCCGGACGGGCGTGCGTGGTGCCGTGCAGGTCATGCAAGGTCAGGCCGCGCTCGCGGATGGCCTGCAGCGTCTGGCCGCGTGCCAATACGCTGACCTGATGGCCGGCGGCCGACAGCCGCACGGCCAGGGTGCCGCCGATGGCGCCGGCGCCGGCGATGCAGATGCGCAGAGGTGCTGGCACAGGAGAAGAGGAAGTTTCTTGTTTCATGGAATTCAAGGAAGAAGACATCAGCCAGCCAGCTTGTCCTGGTGCTTGCCGGACAAGCCCAGGTAAGCCTCGATCACGCGGCGGTCATGGGCCAGTTGGCTGGCCGGGCCGTGCATGCGGATCTCGCCGTTCTCCAGCACATAGCCATAGTCGGCCACCTGCAGCGCAGCGCGCGCGTTCTGCTCCACCAGCAGGATGGAGACGCCGCGCCGGCGCAGCTCGGCGATGATGCGGAAGATCTCGCGCACGATCAGCGGGGCCAGCCCCAGGCTGGGCTCGTCCAGCATCAGCAGGCGCGGTTTGGCCATGAGCGCACGGCCCACAGCCAGCATCTGGCGCTCGCCGCCCGAGAGCGTGCCGGCCTGTTGCGTGCGGCGTTCACGCAAGCGCGGGAAGAGCGTATAGACCTCTTCCAGCGTCGCCGCGTAGTCGCGCTGGCCGGTGCGGTAACGCTGGAAAGCCCCCAGCATCAGGTTGTCCTCGATGTTCATCTCCGAGAACAGCTCGCGCTTCTCCGGCACCAGGGTCATGCCGGCCGCCACCATCTCTTCGACCTCGGGCGAATGGCGGATGGTGCCGTCAAACGCCATCGCCCCGCGCGAGGGCAACACCCCCATGATGGCCGACAGCAGCGTGGTCTTGCCCGCGCCATTGGGGCCGATCACGGTGACGATCTTGCCCTGCTCCACCGAGAGGTCGATGCCCGACAGTACCTGCACCCGGCCATAGGCCGCCGACAGGTCGCGTACTTCCAATACCTTATTGCCCATGATGTGCTCCTGCTGCGATGGCATTGCCCGCGCCCTCTTCGACTGCGGCGCCCTCTTCCTCGTCGGCCACGCCCAGATAGGCTTCCAGCACGGCGCGATTGTTCTGGATCTCTTCGGGCAAGCCCTCGGCGATCTTCTGGCCGAAGTCCATCACCACGATGCGGTCCACCAGTTCCATCACGAAATCCATGTCGTGTTCCACCAGCAGGATGGCCATGCCTTCGCTGCGCAGCTTGCGCAGAAGGTCGCCCAGCGCCTGCTTCTCCCCAAGGCGCAGACCCGCTGCGGGTTCATCCAGCAACAGCAGGCAGGGATCGGCGGCCAGCGCACGGGCGATTTCCAGGATGCGTTGCTGGCCCAGCGACAGCGCACCGGCCTGCTCGAACATCTGCGCCTTCAATCCGACACGTTCGATCTGGCGTGCCGCTTCCGCCAGGATGCGCGCCTCTTCCTGGCGATCCAGACGTAGCATGGACGACAGCACACCGCGCTGGCCGCGCAGATAGGCACCGATGGCGACGTTCTCCAGCACCGTCATGCGCGGCATCAGGCGTACATGCTGGAAGCTGCGGCTCATGCCCAGCCCGGCGATGTGACGCGAACCGCGACCGGTGACCTCATGGCCGCGGAACTGCACGCTGCCCGAGGTCGGTGTATCGACACCGGAAATCTGGTTGAAGAGCGTGGACTTGCCCGCCCCATTGGGACCGATCAGGGCCAGCACTTCACCGGCCATCACCTTCAGGCTCATGTTGTTGTTGGCCACCAGGCCGCCGAACTTGCGGGTGACGTCCCGCACATCCAGCACCACTTCCTGCGGCGCAGGCATGGGACGGCGCGGCAGGGCTTCGGCTTGCGGATCGATCTCCAGCCGGCGGCTGCGCACCGGCACCAGGCGGGCCAGGTAAGGCCAGAGCCCATCACGCGAACGCTGCAGCAGCACCACGATCAAGAGCCCGAAGACGATGGTCTCGAAGTTGCCCGAGCGCCCCAGTACCACCGGCAGGATGCCCTGCAGCCATTCCTTGAGCACCACGATCAAGGTGGAACCCAGCACCGCGCCCCACACATGGCTCGCTCCGCCCAATACCGCCATGAACAGGTAGTCGATGCCGAAGCCCAGCCCGAAGGGCGAGGGATTGACGAAGCGCTGCATGTGCACGTACAGCCAGCCCGACAGGGCCGCGAGCACGGCGGCGATCACGAAGACCACGATGCGCATGCGCGCCGTATTGATGCCCATGGCCTCGGCCATCACGATGCCGCCCTTGAGCGCACGGATGGCGCGGCCCTCGCGCGAATCCAGCAGATTGCTCAGGGCCGCCACGCCCAGCAGCACGGCCACCCAGATCAGGCCAAACATGGCCCGGTCGGAACTGAGCGCGATGCCAAAGAACGTGATCGAGGGAATGCCCGACATGCCGGTCTGCCCGCCCATGCTCTCCAGCGTACCGAAGATGAAATACAGGCTGATGCCCCAGGCGATGGTGCCCAGCGGCAGGTAGTGGCCGGAGAGCTTGAGCGTGACGCTGCCCACCGCAAAGGCCAGCACGGCCGTCAGCACCAGGGCCACCACCAGTGCCACCCAGGGCGATTGCATCCACAGCAGCGCATCGGGCAGCGGCAGGATCTTGGCCGACAGTGCCGCCGAGAAATAGGCACCCAGACCGACGAACGCCGCCTGCCCGAAGCTGGTCAGGCCGGCCACGCCGGTCAGCAGCACCAGTCCCAGCACCACCAGCGAGGCCAGGCCGATGTTGTTCAACAAGGTCATGGTGAACGGTGGCAGCACGAAGGGCGCAACCGCCAGCAGGACCACGAACAGGCCCAGTGCCGCGCGCGAGGACAATCGCGCCACCGGACGTTTGGAAGAAGAGGTGGAGGCAGCGGGTTTCATTCTTCTTCCTCCACGTGACGGGTCGACAGAGAACGCCATAGCAGGATGGGAATGATCAGCACGAAGACGATGATTTCCTTGTAGGCACTGGCCCAGAAGGTCGAGAAGGATTCGATGAGGCCAATGGCCAGTGCGCCGATGGCCGCCACCGGGTAGCTGACCAGCCCGCCGATGATGGAACCGACGAAGCCCTTCAGGCTGATCAGGAAGCCGGAGTCATAGTAGATCGTGGTGATGGGCGCGATCAGCACGCCCGACATCACGCCAATGAGTGAAGCCAGCAGGAACATGGCCTTGCCCGCGAACACCGGCGAGATGCCCATCAGGCGCGCGCCCATGCGGTTCAGCGCAGCCGCGCGCAAGGCCTTGCCATAGAGCGTGCGCTCGAACATCAGGAACAGCCCCACGATGAGCAGCAGCGACACGCAGATCACCCACAGCGCCTGACTCGAAAAGCGCAGGCTGCCCAGTTCCAGGCTGGCCTCGGTGAAGGGCGCGGTGCGTGCGCCTTCGGGGCCGAACACCAGCAGCGCCACACCGACCAGCGCCACGTGCACGGCGATGGAGACGATCAGCAGCACCAGCGGCGAGGCCGAGGCGATGGGCTGGAAAGCCATGCGGTACATCAGCGGCCCCATCGGCACCAGCAGCAGCAGAGTCATGGCGATCTGCGCCAGCATGGGCAAGGTGGCGAAGTTGAGATTCAGGGCCAGTCCCGCCACGACCACGGCATACACCAGCTTGGCCGGCAGCCACAGGCTGGGGCGGCGGCGGCTGGTGCGCCACATGTCGTAGAGATCGAAGGCACAGGCGCCCAGGCACATGGCCACCAGCAGCCAGGCGACGGTGAGCGGCTGGCCGTTCTGCATCATGCCCATGGTGAGCGCGCCGAAGGAGACGAACTCGCCTTGCGGGATCAGGAGGATACGGGTGACGGTAAAGACCAGGACGATGGACAGCGCCAAGAGCGCATAGATGGCACCGTTGGTGATGCCGTCCTGTCCCAGCAGCGCCACGATTTGGAGATTCATTGCGACTTCCTTGTGGAGCCGGCGCGCGCTGCCATCCAGCCGGGAACGACGCGCCAGGTTCGGGATGCGGGTGGAGGTGGAACACTGCACCCGCCCGGCGTGGAGGCCGGACCGGCGCAGCAGGCGTGGTCCTTACGGCTTGAGCAGGGCCCAGTTGCCGCCCTTGACGGTGATGAGCTCACGACCACGTTCATCGAAACCGCTGTGGTCCGCCGGGCTCATGTTGTAGACGCCCTGGGTGCCGACCACTTCCTTGGTGCTTTCCAATGCATCGCGCAGGGCGGCGCGGAATTCCTTGCTGCCCGGCTTGGCTTTCTTCGCGGCGACAGGAATGGCCTTCTCCAGCAGCAGGCCGGCGTCATACACGTTGGCACCAAAGGTGGCGGGCACGGTGTTGTACATCTTCTTGTAGGCCTCGATGTACTCGGTGGCGACCTTCTTGGAGGGATTGCTGTCCGCGATCTCGGGCAGTACCAGCATCAGGCTCGCGGCCAGGATGGTGCCCTCGACCTTGTTCTTGCCCAGCTGCAGGAAGGCCGGCAAGGCCGCGCCGTGGGTCTGGTAGATCTTGCCCTTGTAGCCCTGGTCGAACAGCGTGGTCTGCGGCAGCACGGTGGCCGCGCCCGGGGCCGCCACCAGCACGGCATCCGGATTGGCAGCGACGATCTTGAGCGTCTGCGCGGTGACCGAAGTATCGGTGCGCTGGTAGCGCTCATTGGCCACGATCTTGATGTTGTTCTTGGCTGCCAGCTCCGTGAAGACCTTGGCCCAGTTCTCACCGAAGGGATCGTTGACGGCGATGAAGCCGGCCGTCTTGACCTTGGTCTTGACCATCTGGGCCACCAAGGCGCTGGCGATCAGGTCATCGTTCTGGGTGGTCTTGAAGACCCACTTCTTCTGCTCCGTCATCGGCAGCACCACGGCCGCCGTGCCCACCGGGGCCAGCATCGGCACGCCGGCTTCGGCCGCAAAGGAAATCACGCCCATGGCATTGGGCGAACCGCTGGGGCCGATGATGGCATCGACGTTGTATTCGGCAATCAGTTTCTTGACTTCGGTGACCGACTTGGTCGGATCGCTGGCATCGTCCAGCGAGATGTATTCGATCTTCAGATCACCGGCCTTGGCCGGCAGCAGCGGCACGGTGTTCTTCTGCGGAATGCCCACCAGCGAGACCGGCCCGGTGGAGGAGGTCACGACCCCGATCTTGACCTGGGCAAAGGCAGGATTGCCGGCGACGCTGGCGAGGGTTCCGGCAGCGGCCAGAACGGCGGTGGCGGCGGTGGCAATCAGGCGTTTGTGCAGCATGTGTTTCTCCCTTGTTGGTTGAGATGATGGCGGGCTTCCCCACGCCGCCACCGATCTGGGACAGCAATCTGGCATCGGCACCAGGCCGATCTTCATCAACGCATGTAGAGCCCGCCGTTGATGTCGAGGCAGGCCCCGGTGGCCGAACCCGCATCGGGCGAAGCCAGCAGCAGCACCGCATCGGCGATGAAATCGGGTTCGCCCAGCGTCTTGACCGGAATGGTGGCGATGGTCGCGGCCAGCTTGTCGGCCGGCACGATCTCGCGCACGATGGGCAGGTCCAGCGGGCCCGGCGAGATGGCATTGACGGTCACACCGGCGCCTGCGAGTTCACGCGCAAATACCTTGGTCAGGGTCAGTACCGCCCCCTTGGCCGCTGCATAGTGCGCACCGGTGGCGGTGCCGCCGTTTTGCCCGGCCAGCGAGGCGATGTTGATGATGCGTCCGTAGCCACGATCGGCGAAGCGTTTGCCGAACACCTGGCACGCAAGAAACGTGCCTTTCATGTTGATGGCGGTGACCTCGTCCCACTCCTCGGGAGTGATCTCCATCAACGCTGCCACACGCGAGCGGCCCGCATTGTTGACCAGCACCGCCGCCCCGCCCCAGCGCAATTCGATGGCGTCGCAGGCGGCGATGAAGTCCGGCTTGCGGCGCACGTCCAGCGCCAGCGGCATGGCGGTGGCACCGCTGGCATCGAGACTGGCGGCCACTGCCGAGACCTGTTCCAGGTCGATGTCAGCCAGCGCCACCTTGTAGCCGGCGGCGTGCATCTTGCGCGCGATGCTTTCACCGAGGCCGCGTGCGGCACCGGTGACCAGGGCAATCTTCTTGTCCATGATCAGGCGCCCTGGATGATCAGGGCGCGGCCCACGCGGGCTTCGATCTTGCCGTACTTCCACAGGCGGTGTTCACCGACCATGGTGGTGCGGAACAGGTTGCAGGCCGCCACCACCGTATCGAGATCGGCCACGTCGGCCATGATGTAGAAGGTCCACGGCGCATCGTCGGACTTGCCCACCATGAGACGATCATCGTCCATGGTGCCCAGTACCTTGATGCCGTCCATGGTGGCCAGTGCCGTCATCATCTGGCCATAGGCCTGCCACACCGGACCGGTCTCGGTGGCGGGCAGGTCGAAGAAGTTTTGCGTCACGCCGACACAGAAGAGGACGCGCAGCGGTTCTTTATCATTGCTTGGGACTTGGCTCATGAGGGCTCCGGACTGAAAACTTGAAATCGAAAAAAAGAAAGGACGCGGCGGCTTACAGGAAGCCCGGCATCGGCGGCACGCCCAGCGTGACCGCACCGGCACCGTCATAGATGCCCTCGCCCAGGAAGGCGTGCTGCTTGACCACGGCGGCATCGCGCAGGTAGCGCTGCAGCGGGTGGTTGCTGTAGATGGCGGTGGTGCCGGCCAGGCCGAACATGGCCTGCGTGACTTCATTGCCGACCTTGGCGATTTCCACGGCGGTCAGGCGCAGCAGGCTGACCTGCTCGGGCGTGACGGGGTTGCCGGCGAGGATGGAATTCCAGACTTCGCTGGTGGCGTCATAGAGGAAGGCGCGCGCCGAACGCAACTTGGCTTCGGCCTTGGCGACCTCGATGCGCACATAGGAACGGTCGGCCAGCTTGGGCGCACCGGTAATGGCCACACGACCGCCGGACATCTGGTTGATCTCGTCGATGGCGGCGCGTCCCACGCCCAGGTTCACCACGGCCAGCACCTGCGCGGCATAGGCGATGGTCGGATAGCGGTACAGCGGTTCATCGATGGTGGGTACGCCGCCACGGATGAAGGTCCATTCCTCGGGGACGAATTGCTGGCTCACCTTGAGGTCATGGCTGCCGGTACCGACCAGTCCCATCACGTCCCAGTTGTCGATGATCTCGACCTGCTCCGGCGGCAGCACGGCGGTGCGCGGCTTGGAACCGGCCTGGCCCGGTACGGCCGCACCGATGCCCACGCCCAGCACATCGGCGCCCTTGCAGCCGCTGGCGAACTTCCAGGTGCCATTGACCATCCAGCCGCCCTCGATCTGCTCGGCCGGCTGCAGCGGGAACAGGCCGCCGGCGAAGGTCAGGTCCGGCCCCTTGGCATACAGCTTGGCTTGCGTTTCCCTGGGCAGAGCGGCCAGATAGACCGAGGCCGAACCGAAACTGGCGACCCAGCCGACCGAGGCATCGGCGACGGAAATGCGTTCGATCATCTGCAGGAAACCCATCGGCGAGAGACCGCTGCCGCCGAAGCATTGCGGGGTGGCGGCGCGATAGACACCGGCCTTCTTCAACTGCGCGATGAAATCCTTCGGCACGAAACGCTGCGCGGCGAATTCCTCGCGGCGCGCACGGATCTCGGCCAGCAGCGGGACCAGGGCATCTTCTTCACGGGCGGCCAGCGCGGCCGGGTTCTCCATCACGGACATTGCATTCTCCAGGTGGCTTGCATCAGAATGAAGACGAGTGTAGGGAGCGGCGTATCCCGGTTCAATCGGGAGCGCTGCAGCTTTTTTAGGGGAATAGGTGAAGCCTTCTAAAGAAATCCCCTAGTGCCATTCCACAAAGCAGCGCCAGTGCTTCCTCCGATGCGTGAACTCATCCATGGAGGAAACACCGTCCTGCAGATCATGAAGCGATGACAGAGACGAGCGATGCCAGAACAAACCGCTGCCCCAGTTTCCCCTGCCCTGCCGGATGACAGCATCCGCTTCGGGCTGGACGATTTCCGCCGCATGATGGAAGCACTGCCCATGTGCATCATCCTGCATGACGCCCAGACCAAGTCCATCCTCTGGGCCAATCCCTCGGCCTGCCAGGTACTGGGGTTCACGCTGGAAGAACTGCTGCCGCTCAAAGCCCCGGACATGAGCCGGCAGTCGCACGAATACCGCCGCGAAATCGGCCGCAAGTGGCTGCACGATGCAGTGCTCCACGGCAGCAACATGGTCGAGTGGTGCTACCGCGCCAAGAACGGCGACGAGATTCTCTCGGAGGCGATTGCCACGCTGGTGCCGCTGACCGAGCGCGACGTGATCATGGTGCAGTTCCGCGATATTGCGCGCGAGGAACAGATCCGGCGCGAGATGAAAAAGCTGGAGAGCCGCCTCAAGGAATTCATGCAGGACTCCGACGAAGGCGTGACGGTGCTGCGTTCGGATGGCGGCATCGAGTACCTGAGCGACGCCGGCCGCAAACTGCTGGGCGTGCGGCCGGGCCAGAACCCGCCGAAGAATTTCGTCGAGCAATGCCTGCCCGACTCGCGCGACGAATTGCTGGAGCTGCTCACGCTGGCGCTGCCGGATGCCATCAGCTTCCCGCTGCGCTACCAGATCGTGCGCAAGGATGGGCTGGTGCGCTGGCATCACGCGGTGTGCCGCTACATCGAGATCGAGAACGACCTCAAGGGCCACCTGCTGCACTTCCACGACATCACCGACCAGGTCGAAGCCGAGGAAGCGCGCCGCCGCGACCAGGCCTCGCTGGAATACCTGGCGCGCCACAATGCCATGGGCGAGATGGCCACCGCCATCGCGCACGAGCTGTCGCAGCCGCTGGCGGCGATCCGCAATTTCCTCGAAGGCTCGGTCTTGCGCATCAAACAGAGCGAGGCCCTGCGCGAACAGGCCGGACAGATCGTGTGGGGGCTGGAGAGTGCCGGACGCCAGGTCGACCATGCCGCCACCATCATCAAGAGCGTGCGCGAATACGTGGTGCGGCTGGAGCAGAGCGAAGGCCTGATCGACCTCAACGCCGTGCTGGAGGAAGTGCGCTGGTTCATCGAGATGAAGGCCGCCGAAGGCAAGGTCCACCTGCACATCGAACCGGGTACGCAGCCGCTGGTGGTGAGCTGCGAGAAGGTGCTGATCGGCCAGGTGATCTTGAATCTCGCCTTCAACGCCATCGAGGAAATGATGGCCTTTCCCGAGGGCGCAAGGCATGTGCGCATCAGCACCGCGCGCAGTGCCGGCAATGCCCTGCTGACCGTTGCCGACGAGGGACGCGGCATCGATGCCGGCCACCGCGAACGGCTTTTCGATGGCTTCTTTTCTTCCAAGGTCAGCGGCAACGGCATCGGATTGGCGCTGTGCAAGAACATCATTGCGCGCCATCGCGGCGATATCTGGGCACAACCCGGAGAAAGCTGCGGCACGCGTTTCTGCTTCACGCTGCCGTTGGTGGAACGCCACAACTAAGGATTCCTTTAGTCCGCGCGGGCGACGCGCCGCCTTGGTGATCGCACGCACTCGCGTGGTGAAGTTCTGCACGATTATCCCGTCATCGCGCCGATTCATGCACCGGATTCGAGAGTCGGCGACTTATCTGTCCGGTGCATGAATCGGGCTTATTCCATCTATCCGCTGCATCAATTTGATCTGGCGCAAATGCGCTTCCTATGATGGCCCCACATGACGACATGTCATGCACGCCACGCAGACCTTCCACATCTACCGGCTGCGTTCGCCGCCCGGCATCGGCCTCACCCGGTGCAGAGCGCGACCATCACACTGCAACACCACAGGGAGCCTTGTCACATGAAGAAGAAACTACTGGCCGCCGCCTTGCTCGCGGCCGGCACGGGGATGGCACATGCACAGAGCAGCGTTTCCATCTATGGCCTGATCGATCTCGGCCTGACCTATTACTCCAACGCCGCCAAGACCGGCGGCGGCGGCGCGTCGCTGCTGCGCATGGACAGCGGCATCGCTCAGGGCAGCCGCATCGGCTTCAAGGGAACGGAAGATCTGGGCGGTGGCCTGAATGCCTTCTTCACCCTGGAAACCGGCTTCGGTGCCGATGACGGCAGCCTGGGACAAGGCGGTCTGTTGTTCGGCCGCCAGTCCTTCGTCGGCCTGGGCAGCAAGGACTGGGGCGCGCTGAGCGTGGGTCGCCAGTACGACTTCATGGCCAACATCGGTGGCCAGTATGCGATGGGCGCACTGTCGCCGGCCGGCTCCTTCGGCTGGGGCCTGCATGCCGATGCCGCGCACGGCACGGCCCTGAACAACCACATCTATGCCGGCGACCGCACCAACAATTCCATCAAGGTCAACAGCGCCAAGTTCGGCGGTTTCAGCTTTGGCGCAATGCTCGGGCTCGGTGAAGTGGCCGGCAACAACAATGCCGGCCGCACCGTCAGCGCCACCGGCCAGTACGACAGCGGTGCCTTCAGCGGCGCGCTCGCCTACACCGACATCAAGAGCAGCAGCGGCGCTTCCGCCACCCGCATCTATGGCGGCGGTGCGCGCTACCAGATCGGTGCCTTCACACCGTTCGGCGTGATCACCCAGGTCAAGAACACCGACACCAATGCCAAGGCCACCACCTATGAACTGGGCACGGTCTATGCATTGACACCGCTGTGGGATCTGGCTGCCGCTTACCAGTTCCAGAAGCGCAACCAGGGTGTGGGCAATGCCCAGGCACTGGTGGCGACGGTGGACTACAAGATCTCCAAACGTACCGACCTGTACGTGGGCGCCGTCTATGACCGCGACAAGGGCTACAACGCGTATCCGGTCTTCGGTGGCGGCATCCAGTCGTCGACCGGCAACCAGAGCGCGCTGCGCCTGGGCATGCGTCACCGCTTCTGAGCACGGGCTACTTGAGGAGGGAAGGCCGCCGCCGACATCCGGTGGTCTTCCCGCAGGCAGGGAGAACGGCCCGCCGCGTTGGCGGGCCTTCTGCTTTCCGGCGCAATCGATCAGCTGCTGCGGCCGTAGCTCTGCAGCATGTCGATGACGATCTGGCGCAGCAGCATGTCGATGACGATCTGGCGCAGCCAGGTATTGCCGGCGTCGGCGTCGAAGGCCGGATGCCAGTGCAGGGTGATGTCCACCGCCGGCAGCTTGACCGGCAGTTCGTAGGAGAGGAATACGTCCGGGTGCTCGCTGTGGAAAAGCTTGGCGATGCGCGCCGGGACGGTGGCCACCAGATCGGATTTGCCGAGGATGCGCGGCAGCACGGTGAAGTGCGGGATCGACAGGCTGATCTTGCGCTGCACGCCGAGATTGCGGAAGGAATTCTCGACCTGGTGATGGCTGCTCTCGGCCGACTCGACCAGCACGTGCGAGAGCGCCAGGAATTCGTCGAGCGCCAGTTGTTCACGCGCAGGCAGGGCCGGACGCTTGCGCATCATGCAGACATAGGTTTCGCGGAACAGCAGTTCATGACAGGTCACCGCCTTGAGCGCGGACAGGTTGCCGAAGGCGAAGTCGAGCTGGCCGGTGCGCAGCGCTTCTTCCAGATGCGCCGGCGGCACCTGCTCCACCTGCAGGCGCGTCTGCGGGGCCTGCGCGGTCAGCAGTTCGCAGAGTTGCGGCAGGAACATCATCTCGGCCACGTCCGTCATCGAGGCGCGGAAGACGCGCGTACTGGCGGCCGGGTCGAAGCGCTCGGTATAGCGCAGCGCATCCTGCACCGCCTGCAGCGCGCGGTTGATGGGCTTGGACAGTTCCAGCGCGGCGGGCGTGGGCTGCATGCCCTCCTTGGTGCGGATGAAGAGCGGGTCATCGAAGATCTGCCGCAGCCGTCCGAGCGCATAGCTCACGGCGGGCTGCGACAGGTGCAGGCGGTTGCCGGCCAGGGTCAAGCTGCGTTCGTCGGCAATGGCCTGGAAGACCCGCAGCAGGTTCAGGTCCATGTTGTTGAAGGTCGCCATAGCAGTCTCCGGAGGGGGTCGCGCGGGGGCCTGGGCCCGATGAGTCACATCAAGGAAAGCGGCGATCACTATCCATGCAGCTTATGTGAAAAATATTTTACATCAATTTGATCTATTTTAAGGCGACTTTTAGAATGCTTCACATCAGCCAAGGAAACCGCCTGCATGCCGCGCCCGACGTGGATTGCCAGCCTGGTCGGCCCCATTTGAACGGATGCGCCATGAGCCCCCAGCCAACTTCTTCATCTCCCCTGCCGACGCCGCGCAAGCGCAATGGCCAGGCCGCCCTCGCCGCCCTGCAGCAGCAGGCGCGCATCGCCTGCCTGGGAGCGGCAGGATGAGCAACACTTCAGCACGCACCGTCCCCGGCACCGGCAACGCCCTGCTCTCGCGTTTTCACCTCGGTGGCAGCGGCCCGACAGTGGCCATCAAGGATTGCATCGACATCGCCGGCCAGCCCACTTGCGGCGGCAGCGCCGCCCTGGCCGACGCGCCGCCGGCTGCAGCGCACGCCGACGTGGTTCGCAAGCTGCTCGACGCCGGCTGGCAGCTCACCGCCCGCGCCAACATGCACGAGCTGGCCTACGGCATGACCGGCATCAATGACTGGAACGGCACCGCCGTCAATCCGCAGGACGCCAGCCGCATGACCGGTGGCTCCTCCAGCGGCTCGGCCTCGGCCGTGGGCGCGGGCTTGGTGGACATGTCCATCGGCAGCGACACCGGCGGCTCGATCCGCCTGCCCGCGGCCTGCTGCGGCGTGATCGGTTTCAAACCGACCTTTGGCCGCGTCAGCCGCGCCGGAGCCTATCCGGCCGTGAGCAGCCTGGATTGCGTGGGTCCCTTTGCGCGCAGCATGGATCTCATCATCAGCGCCATGGCCAGCATCGCACCCGGGTTCGACCGCGCTGCCGCTACCGCAGCGGCAGCACAGGCCAGCGTCAAACTGGTAACGGTGCAGGCCGATCCCGAGATCGCAGAGGCCGTCGCTGCGGCCTTCGCCGCCAGCGGCTGGCAAGGCGATGCCTGGACCCCGCAGCACATGCACGCTGCCTTCGAGGCCGGCATGACCCTCATCAATCGCGAGACGCATGACGCTTTCGGCCACCTGCTCGGCCTGGGCAAACTGGGTGCCGACATCGAGAAGCGCCTCTCGGCCGCCGCCACCACCACCGATGACGCGGTGGCCCAGGCCGAAGCAGTGCGTGCCGCCTTCAGCGCCGAAGTCGACGCCGCGCTGGCCGACGCCGATGCGCTGCTGCTGCCGACGCTGCCGTCGCTGCCGCCGACACTGGAAGCGATCCGCCAGGGGGCCTCGGTGCTGATGCTGTCCTCGCTGGTGCGGCCCTTCAACCTGTCCGGCCATCCGGCCCTGAGCATTCCGGTGCCGATGGCCGGCAGCTCGCTCAAAGCCGGGCTGCAACTGGTCGGCCGCAAGGGCGATGACGAACGCATTTGCGCACTGGGCCTGCATCTGGAACAGGCACTCAAGCAACGCCCCTGACACGCACTGCCCCGACAAGCTCGCCCAATCAACACTGACAACGACTGCAAGCCACTGGAGAAAGCCATGAACGCACCGCTACGCTTCCACCCGCGCAAGACCGATTCTTCCTATGCCGACCTGGTACAGGATGCGGTGGTGGACCCTTCGCTCTACACCGATCCGGCCATCTTCGAAGCGGAGATGGACAAGATTTTCTACAAGACCTGGATCTGGGTCGCGCATGAAAGCGAGATCAAGAACCCCGGCGATTTCAAGACTGCCCAGATCGGCCGCCAGCCGGTCATCGTGGTGCGCGACAAGACCGGCAAGATCAACGTGCTGGAAAACCGCTGCCGCCATCGTGGCGCCACCGTGTGCGAAAAGCACAAGGGCAATGCCACCGGTTTTACCTGTCCCTACCACAGCTGGTCCTATGGCCTGGACGGCAAGCTGCGCGGCCTGCCCTATCCGGAAGGCTATGAAGACGTCATCGAGAAGGCCGACCTGCCGCTGCAGAGCCTGCGTGCGGAGAGCTACAACGGCATGATCTTCGCCTCCTTCAACCAGGAGATCGAACCGCTGTCGGACTTCCTCGGCCATGCCAAGAAGTGGATCGACCTGTTCATGAAGCAAGGCGCAGGCTTCCCCGTGAAGGTGCAGGGCGAGCACAAGTTCAGCTTCAAGGGCAACTGGAAGATCCAGCTGGAAAACACCACCGACGGCTATCACTTCCCGGTGGTGCACAAGACCTTCCTGTCGTCGGTCGATGAAGAGACTTCCGAGATGCTGTCCTTCATGACCGATGACCAGTCCATCACCCGCTCGCTGGGCAATGGCCACAGCGTCATGATCATGGTGCCGGAACACGTGGACCTGGATGTGGACGACGGCAGCGAACAACTGCAGGAGCGTTTCGCCCACGTCACCGAAGAACTCTCCAAGACCATGCCGCCGGAACAGGTGCGCCGCATCGTGCGTTCGCTGCACGGCGCCGGTTTCAACCTGAACCTGTTCCCCAACGTGGCCATGTCGATGTCCTTCTTCCGGGTGCTGCATCCGGTGTCGGTCGGTGAGACCCAGATCCGCCACGTGGCCCTGGGCATGGATGGCGGACCGGAGATCGCCAACCGCGAACGCCTGCGCATCCACGAACACTTCCAGGGCCCGTTCGGTTTCGGCAGCCCCGATGACGCCGAAGCCTGGGAACGCGTGCAGGCCGGTTCGCACGCCGGCCGCAATGCACCCATCCTGGTCAATCGCGGCCTGAACCGTGAGTGGGTGGACGACAACGGCGACAAGGTGTCGCACTCGACCGATGAAACCGGCATGCGCGAAGCCTATGCCATGTGGAAAAAGATGATGGAGAAATGACCGATATGAACCAACACGACACCCTGCAAGGCATCCCCGCGCCCATGGCGCGTGCCATCGCCTTCATCTGGAAAGAAGCTGAACTTCTGGACAAAAAGGACTATGCCGCCTGGCAAGCCCTGTGGACCGAAGATGGTTACTACGTGGTGCCCATCGATCCCGACACCACCGACTACGCGGCCTCGCTGAACTACGCCTACGACAATGCCCACATGCGCAAGATCCGCATCGAGCGCCTGACCTCGGGCCACGCGATGTCGGCCGTGGATGCGGCAGCGACCGTGCGCACCGTGTCGCGCTTCGTGCCGGTGCACCTGTCGGAGGAGCTGGTGGAGATCACCTCGGCCCAGGTCCTGGTGGGCTACAAGCGCCAGCAGCACACGATGTTCGTGGCCAACGTCACGCATCGCCTGCGCTTCACGCCCCAGGGTCCGAAGATCGAGCAGAAAGTAATCCGCCTGATCAACTCCATGGACAGCCTCAACGCCTTGGGCTTCCTGCTCTGAGCTGACGTACCGCACTTTCGACATTGAACCGACGAGTATTGGCCTCATGAAACTGATCGTAGACACCCTCACCGATGAAACCGGCGACATCCGTTCCTTCCGCCTGGTGCGCGCCGATGGCGCCCCGCTGCCGGCTTACGAGCCGGGGGCCCACGTCGACGTCACCGGGCCGACCGGGATCATGCGCCAATACTCGCTGTGCGGTCCGCTGGAAGACCGTTGCGGCTACACCATCGCGGTCAAGCGCGAACCGGCGTCGCGTGGCGGCTCGGCGGCCTTGCATGATGCGGTCAAGCCGGGCATGGAACTGGAAGTGGGCACGCCGCGCAACCTCTTCGCCCTCGATGCCAGCGCACCGGAGCACCTGCTCTTCGGCGCGGGCATCGGCGTGACGCCGCTGCTGGCGATGGCCTATCGCCTGTGGGCCGAACAGAAGCCCTTCACGCTGCATTACTTCGTGCGCGCACGCGAGCATGCGGCCTTTGCCGATCTGCTGGAGAACGCACCCTTCGCCGCGCAGGTGCGTTTCCACTATGCGGTCATGCCGGCGCAGATGGAGCATTACCTCACGGTGTGCCTCGAAGCCGGCAGCAAGGACGCCCACGTCTATACCTGCGGCCCCGCTCCCTTCATGGATGCGGTGGTCAAGTGCGCAGCAGCCAGCCGCAGCGAGGAGGCGATTCATCTGGAGCACTTTGCTGCACCGGTGGCCCCTGCTGCTCCTGCGCAGGGTGCTGGCGGTGGCGATGGTGCCTTCGAAGTGAAGCTGGCCAGCTCGGGCAAGGTGGTGCAGATTCCGGTGGGCATTCCCATCGTCGACATCCTGGCGCGCGAGGGCATCGTCATCGATACCTCCTGCCGCGAAGGCATCTGCGGGACCTGCGTGGTGCCGCTGCTGGAGGGCGAGCCGGATCATCGCGACAATTGCCTCTCCAAGAAGGAGAAGGCGGCCAATGACCAGATTTGTACCTGTGTATCAAGGGCGAGGTCGGGGATGCTGGTGCTGGATCTCTGACAGTCTCGCTGACGTCTAACTCATCCCGTTCGGACTGAGTAGCCGCGCAGCGGCGTATCGAAGGTGCTCCGGTCTGTGCGTCTTCGATACGCGGCGAAGCCGCTACTCAGTCCGAACGGTTTTTTAAAACGAAAAAACACCCCCGCAAAGCATGAATGCCGTTCAGCATTGCGCTGAACGGCATTCATCTTTAACTCCAAGGAAAGAATCTCAGAGCGCCGTACGCTTGACCTTGTGAAACAGCCGATTGAAATAAATGAGGCTGTCCTTCTTCTCATTGACCTCGACCTCGGCCAGCTCCACGAACATCACCGAGTGCGTGCCCACTTCCTTGAATTCGCGGATGCGCCCCTGCAGCTTGACCAGCGCGTCGGCCAGTACCGGCTGTCCCAGTTCGCCCGGTGCTTCCCAAATATCCCAGCCGAAACGCTCTTCCATCGGGACCTTGGTGGCACCGGAGAAGTGCATGGCCAGCTGTTCCAGCTCATCCGAGAGCACGTTCACGCACAGGCGGCCATTCTTCTTGAACACGTCATGCATGGCACTGCCGCGATTGATGCAGACCAGGATCGTGGGCGGCGTATCGGTCACCGAGCAGACGGCCGAGGCGGTGATGCCGCAGCGGCCGCCTTCACCATCGGTGGTGATGATGGATACCGCCGCCGGCAGGTGCGCCATGGCATTGCGGAATTCCAGTTGCTCGGCAGCAAGGGGGGCGCGCACCACGGGTGCGGATGGCGTTTCTTTTTGAATGGCAGTGCTGCTCATGGGATCTCCCTGTTATGCACGCCGATGAAGCACGGCGTTCGATGAGAGCAGGTTAAGGCATGCCCATGGTGCAGGCAATCCGTGCCACATGCCCGCCCCACAGGGGATTGCGGCAAACGATCTAGGTAAAAATACCTAGACCATCGTCAGGACGGGGGTGTTACAGTGTCGCTGATCCCAAGAATTTCAGGCCTGTTTTTTGCATAAGTCAAAGCATGACGTTTTGATTTGTGCCGACCAGTCCATCAAGAAATCGAGAGGGTCGGAAATAGCGCCGGTGCAAGCCGGCTCCATTTTGACGAGACGAGGAGTGCAGATGGAAACCAACCCGCCGGTGGTCTACATCGTCGATGATGACGAAGCCGTTCGGACTTCGCTGGCCTGGCTGCTGAGCTCGGTCAATATCCGGACCGAATGCTTCGATGGACCCGAGGCCTTTCTCAAGGCCTATGACGCCAACAGCCTGTCCTGCCTGATCCTGGACGTGCGCATGCCTGAAATCAGCGGCTTCCAGCTGCAGGATCGCCTGAAGGAAATCGGGGCCGACATCCCCGTGATCTTCGTCTCGGGCCATGGCGACATCCCCATGTCGGTGCGCGCCCTGCACAATGGCGCGGTCGACTTCCTGGAAAAACCCTACAACTCGCAGCAGATGCTGGAACGCATCCAGATGACGCTCAAGAACGTGGCCGGCAACATGCAGGCCCGCGAGCGCCGCCAGCAGCTCAAGGCGCGCCTGAAGACCCTCACCGCACGTGAACGCGAGATCCTGGAGAAGGTCATCATGGGCCAGTCCAGCAAGCTCATCGCACGCGACCTCAACATCAGCGTCAAGACGGTGGACGTGCATCGCGCCAGCGTCAAGGACAAGCTGGGCTGCCAGAGCACGGCCACGCTGGTGCGCGACGTGCTGATGGATTTCGGGCCGGAATTTCTCAAGGCGGCCTGATTCTTTCTGATCCTTGCTGATCGTTCCCGAGCCTGCATGAATAGGGCCGCAGCACGCTGCGGCCCTTTTCGATATCCGCCGTTGTGCGATTGGCTTATGCCGCCTGCAAGGCGAAGAAAGCCACTGCCCGCTTCAATTGCGCCGCCTGGTCTTCCAGCGATTTCGCCGCTGCGGCCGCCTGTTCCACCAGCGCCGCATTCTGCTGGGTCACGCCATCCATCTGGCTCACCGCCTGATTCACCTGATGAATGCCTTCGGCCTGCTCGCGGCTGGCGGTGCTGATGTCGCCCACCAGCGCATGCGCGCCCTGCACGCTGCCGACCACTTCCTGCATGGTCTTGCCGGCGCGCTCCACCAGTTCGCTGCCGGCATCGACCTTGGAGACCGAATCATCGATGAGCTGCTTGATCTCCTTGGCGGCCGAGGCCGAGCGCTGCGCCAGGGCGCGCACTTCCGAAGCCACCACCGCGAAACCGCGCCCCTGCTCGCCCGCACGCGCCGCTTCCACGGCCGCATTGAGCGCGAGGATGTTGGTCTGGAACGCGATGCCATCGATCACGCCGATGATGTCGACGATCTTGCGCGAGGAGCTGTTGATGTTGCCCATGGTGTCGATGAGCTCCTGCATCACCTGCCCGCCCTGCCCCGCAATGGAAGCCGCCGACTTGACCAGGTCATTGGCCTGATGCGCGTTCTCGGAATTGGTGCGTACGCTGGACGTGAGCTGCTCGATGGAGGCGGCGGTTTCTTCCAGCGCACCGGCCTGCTCTTCGGTACGGGCCGAGAGGTCGAGGTTGCCATTGGCGATTTCACCCGATGCCACGGCAATGCTGTCGGCCCCCAGGCGCACGGTGGAGACCACGCCATGCAGGCGCTCGCTCATGCCTTGCAGCGAGGCCACCAGCTGGCCCAGTTCATCCTGGCCCATGGGCTGGGCGCGCGAGGTCAGGTCACCGGCGGCCACACGCTGCGAGATGGCCAGCGCCGCGTGTACCGGCCGCGTGATGCTGCGCGTGAGCAGCAGTGCGAAGGCGATGCCGCAGGCCAGGATCACCGCTTCCAGCGCAAAGATCTGCCACTGGCTGCTGGCCGCATCCTTCTGGATGTCGGCAGAGATTTCATCGATGCGGGCGCGTTCGAAATCCAGCAGGGACCGCATCGCGCCCTGGGTGTTGTTGGCGATGCCGACGTATTGCTGCTGGTAGAGCTGATCCACCTTGCCCGCATCGCCCTCCTTCTTGGCCGCGTAGATCTGGTCGCGGATGGCGAGGAACTGCTTGCGCGCCGCGTTGATGGCCGCGAACAGCTTCTTCTCTTCTTCACTGGTGAGCAGCTGCTCCACGTCCTTCAGGGTCTGCGCGGATTCCTTGCTGGAAGCCGCAGCCTCCTTGGCGAGGAAGGCTTCCAGTTCGGGATCGCGGCTCTTGACCACGGTGGTGGTGCGCTGGATCGCGATGAGCAGCAGCGTGTTCCATTGCGACACCAGCCGTTCGGTCTTCAGCGGCACGTCCATCATCTGCCGGGTCTGCTGCGCGACCGTCTTGAGGCGCCAGATGCCGACGGCGGCAACCACCATGGAAAACACCAGCACCACGGCAAAACCCGCCCCCAGGCGCGAGCCGATACGTATGTTCTTGATCATTGCTTCTTTCCATCCCAACCATGTTGTGTATGGCGCCCCGTAGACGGACTTTCCCCGACCGTCCGGCTTGCCCCCTGATGCCCCTGCTACCCCAGCAAGACCGATGCCAGCGATTGCCAAATGGCAAGGCCGCCTTGCATGCGCTCGATTCTAGGAGCCCGCTGCCATCGCGACCATATCAAAATGCAGAAACGTGGTATGCCAATTCGGCAACGCAAGCCCGCAAACCCTTGCCGGACAAGGATAGCCTCAAACTGGCCGGATGGAAACATTATGCAACTTAAAACATTAGGATCTGTGGCCCTCATGCGATGGCGCGCGGCGTGGACCGGACGTTGTTGGTACGTCAACCATAGTCCGGCTCATCCTTGGCCACGCAGCGGACCAAACTTGGGCACAATGGCCGCTTGCCTTCGCGTTTCGGGATACCTGCTGCACCATGTCCACACTCTCCCCACCCATCGCCCTGCTGCTGGCCGCCGGCCGGGGTAGCCGCTTCGGCGCGCACGAAGAAAAACTCTTGCAGCCCTTCGTCCATCACGATGGCCGCCCCGGCATCGTGGCCACCGCTACGGCGGCAGCCTTGCTGGAAGTGATGCCGGTGCTGGCCGTGGTGCATGGAGAAGGACCGCTGGCCGATGCGCTGCGTGCGCTGGGCTGCACGGTTTGCATGACCGATAACAATGGGCCGCGCGAGATGAGCGCGTCGTTGCGATGCGGTCTGCAGCAGAGCGCTGATGCGTCGGCATGGCTGGTGGCGCTGGCCGACATGCCGCGCGTGCAGCCGGACACCGTGCGGCGCTTGCGCGATGTGCTGGCGGCGGGGGCGTCGATGGTGGTGCCGGTGATGCAGGGGCGGCGCGGCAATCCGGCCGGTTTTGCGCAGTCGCACCTGCCGGCCTTGCTGTCACTGCAGGGAGATCGCGGTGCGCGGGCTTTGCTGGAGAGCCCGGCGCTGGTCGAGATTGCGGTGGAGGATGCGGGGATTTTTGCGGATGTCGATACGCCGGAAGATCTGCAACGACTCCGGCAGAACCGGGGCTGATCTGCCGCCCGGTTTCCGCCGTCCGGATTCCGTCTTGGGGAATCCGCGCTTCAGATACCGCTGAACCAGTTGTAGCCCTGGTCTTCCCAATAGCCGCCCGGGTTCTGGTTGCTCACGAAGATGGCCACCACATGCTTGGGATTCTTGAAGCCCAGCTTGGTCGGCACACGTACCTTCAGGGGATAGCCGTATTGCGTGGGCAGCGCCTCCTTGCCGAAGTCCAGCGCCAGGATGGTCTGCGGATGCAGCGCCGTGGGCATGTCCAGGCTGGAGTAATAGCGGTCCGCACATTTGAAGCCCACGTATTTCGCCGTGAGATCCGCGCCGACCGCCTGCAGGAACAAGCTCAGCGGCACGCCCGACCATTGGCCGATGGCGCTCCATCCTTCGATGCAGATGTGGCGCGTGATCTGCGCCGCCTGCGGCAGTGCGCGCAGGCGCTCCAGGGTCCAACTGCGCTTGTCGCTGACCAGGCCAGAGACTTCCAGCTTCCAGTCGCTGCCATCGATGTCGGGCGCGTTGAACTCGTCATAGAAGGCGTTGAAGGGAAACGGATTGGTGACCTGGCTGGCCGCATAGGTCGGTGCCAGTTTCTGGCTGCGGAACAGCAATGCCTGCACCCGGTCATTCCAGCGCGACATGGCCCACAGGACCTTGTCCACGCTGTCGTTGTCCTGCAGGTCGCAGCCCGACAACATGGACAGCGCCCCCACCGAGAGCGCCGAGCGCAGCATGAGGCGGCGCTGCACGTTCAGCAGGGCCGGGCGATGGTCGGCCAGCAGGATCTTGCCGGCCTCCTCCGGACGTGGCGGTTTGATGTCTTCCTTGTCTTTCATGATGCATTGGCCTCGTGATCACGGCCTCCGGTGAACATCGGGATGAGGGTCTTGGGAACGATGGCCACCAGGGCCACGTGTACCACCACGAAGCCAGCAATCCCGGCCATCGCGGCGAAATGCACCTTGCGCGCAAAGTCGAAGCCGCCGAAGAGATCGGCCAGCCAGTCCAGCTGCACCGGCTTCCACAGCGCCAGACCCGACAGCACCACCAGGATGCCCAGCAGGATCACCGCCCAGTACAGCAGCTTCTGCACGGCGTTGTAGACGCCGGGCTGATGCGGCAGGCGAAAGCGCATGGCCTGCACCGCGTCGCTGACCACATCGGCCGCGCGCAGCGGCAGCAGGTGGCGGCGGAAGTGGCCGCTGAAGCTGCCATACAGCAGGTAGAACAGGCCATTGGCCACCAGCAGCCACATCGCCGCGAAGTGCCAGGCGATGGCGCCGCCCAGCCAACCGCCCAGGGTCATCCAGGGAGCGAACTTGAAGCCGAAGATGGGCGAGGCGTTGTAGATGCCCCAGCCACTGCTGATCATGCAGGCGATGGCCACGGCATTGAGCCAGTGGGCAATGCGCACGGCCAGCGGATGAAGAACGGGTGAACGGGGCATCGCGGCACCTGCTTACATCGGCGGGGTGATGCCGTTCTTGCCGGCGCTCACGCTGTTGGCGGTCAGGCTGCCATCGGCGTTCTTGCGGGCGCGCACTACTACCTTCACGCCTGCGGCCAAGAGCGAGCGATCACCGGCTTCGATGCTGACCACGGGCACATCCTCGGGCACCACGATCTTCTTCTCGCCGCCCTTGTATTTCAGGGTGAGGGTGCGGCCTTGGCTGGCCACCACGTCACCCACGGTGCCATTGGTCATGGTGCTGTTGGGAGCCAGGTCGAACGGGCGATGACCGTCGCCGGTACCGGCCATGGCGGGCGGGAAGACGTGCACTTCCAGCGCCTTCTGGGAACCGTCCGGCTGCGGGATGCCGGCCGCGCCGATGTAGCTGCCGGGCTTGATATCGTTGATGTCGGCAATCGAAATGGCGGCCACGCGGGTGTCCTTGTCGAGGGCCACGTTCTGCTCGGCCCCCTTGTTGGTCTTGACTACCAGCTGATCCTTGCTGACCGAGACGATGCTGCCGCGAATGCCGACCTGCGGCGGCGTCTGCGCCATGGCCGACGACCCGATCAGATAACTGGCAAGCAGCGCCGGGATCAGCGCGCCACGGAGGAGACGGGGCAGAGTTGTGTTGATCATGAGATATGGTCCTGAAAGACGATTTTTGAAGGGGGAGCCTGATTCTAGGCAAGCTGAAACGTCATTCGAATGACATTTCAATGACAAAAATGTCATTCTTCTCGCGCCTTGGCAGACCGCGCGCAAGTACCCATAGCCCGCTCAGCGAGGCGGGCTATGGGTGAGGTTCGGAGGGACTGGGTCGACGGTCTGGAAATGACCGACGGATGGCCAATGACTGGCCGATGAATGCGCCGGGACTCAGTTGTCCTGATGCGCCCAGTTGAAGCTCAGCGAAACGGGCTTCTCACCCACGCTGACCTTGGTGGTCTTCTTGACGCCGTTGTAGACGGCGGTGATTTCGTATTCGCCCTTGGGCAGCTTGAGGTTGGTCATGGGACCGGCGGTGGCCAGGCTGAAGACGCTCTTGCCGTGAAGGTCGGCCACGTCCAGCTTGACGTTGCTGACGTAGGCGCCGTCCTTGGCTTCCGAGAACAGCAGGCGCAGGTTGTAGTCCTTGGCCGATTCACGCAGCTTGGCCTGCTCGCCGGCACCGATGCCGCCGTTCATGTAGGTGACCGTGCCCTGCATGTCCTGGGCGTGGGTCAGGGGTGCCGCCATGCCGGCGAGGCCGAAGACGATGGCGCTGATGGCGGTGATCTTGTTGATGTCCATGATGGCTCCTTGTCGTGGTTCAGGATGAAAGCGCTGCCGCTCCATGGCGGAGCGTCGGCGGTCGCCAATGCTGAGCTGGCCGCCGATGCTTTACTGTAGGTCCGCAAAATTAAGGGATCCTTAACACCACAAAAGATTCCTGAGCACTGACGTCGCAGCAGATCTTGCCCACGCGCAAGCCAACTCTCCCCTGCCCGGTCGGCCGCCTCAGCGTGCGGCCATGCCTTCCGGCACACAGCGCAACGTGTCTTCCAGCTGCGCCAGCCGCCGCCCGTGCTCATCGATGAGAGCGCGCTGCACGGACACTGCATCAGACAGTGCCGCCAACCGGGCAGTACAGTGCCCGGCCACTTCATCGGCCAGTTGCTCCAAGGCCGCCAGTACACTTTGACTCAGCGCTTCGTACAGTTTCTCGTAGGACGGCGGCAAATCGTCGGCAATGCGTTCATAGCCGCTGCCCGCAGGCAGGACCAGCGCCACCGGGGCCGGTGCGGACAGCACATGGCTGTCCAGTACGGCGCGCGCGTGGCGCTCGAAGGCGTGCATCAGTGATGCTTGCAGGCTGGCCAGTACAGTGTCCACATCGCCCGTGCCGGCGTGCTGCTCAAGCAGGGCCGGCAGGCCCGGCATCACCTCGCGCCAGGCCAGTTGCACGATGCGTGCGCGACTGGCGGGCAGTGCTTGCAGTTCGCTCTGCACCAACTGCTGCAAGCCCCCCAGCGCGGGCAGGGTCTGCCCTTGCAGAGGGGCCAGTACCGTTTCCTGCAGATGGTGCAGCAGCACTTCGGCCGGCTTGCGGTCGCGATAGGCCAGGGCCGGTGCCAGCAGGTCCGACAGTGCGGCATACAGGCGTTCGAAACCGGCACCGCGCATCGTTTCGGCATCCGCACCGGCCGTGCGGGCCACATAGGCGGACACCGACACGGGGGCCTTCAGCTGATGCAGCGCCACACCCAGCGATTGCAACTTGTCGGCGGCGCGGGCACGGACGTCGGCTTCCTGGTCGGCGCGGTTGGCATCGGATTTGTTGCGCAGGCATTTGACGATCTGGCCATCCACCTCATCCTCATCGATGACGTCGCTGCGCGTGAGCACCGGCAGCAGCGGCTTGCCACGGCGCAGTTCGCGCGCCAGTTCATCGAGCTCCTGCACTTGTCCCGGCGAAGTCGAACTGGTCAGCCACAGCACCGCATCGGCGCTGTCGAGGAAGCGCTGCGTGAGCGCCGCATTCTCGCCGGTGGCCGAATGCAGGCCGGGAGTGTCCAGCAGCACCAGCCCGTCGCCCAGGCAGACGCCCTGCAGGCGCGCCGTGGTTTCGGTAGCGCCTTCATGGAAAGGATCTTCACTCTCCACCAGCGCCCCGTCCTGCAGATGGAAATACTGCACCGCCTGCTGGCGCTCGCGGAAGCGTTGCGCGAGAAAGTTGCATAGCGAGCTTTTACCGGCATTGAACTTGCCGAACACCAGCAGCATGAGCTTGCCCTCGAAACGCTGGGCCAGCGCACGGGCGGGAGCGAGGGCAGTCCATTGCTCCTCGCGGCAGCGCGCCTGGTGGATCCGCTCTTCGTGCAAGGCGGCCATACGGCGCGCCATGGGGCTGGCCGACTGCAGGCCGCTGGCCGGCAGCGGGGCAGCTTCAAAGGCCTGCGCTAGCGCCACGAGCCAATCACGCAATGCAGACAGCACCGGCTGCAGGTCGGCCTCGCCCTGGCCGGTGCGGCCGATGGAGTCGATGAAACGCTGTTCTTCGCGACTCATGCGCCCTCTCCTTCGCGCAGCCGTGCCAGCGCCTGCTGCGCGCGTTGGTGCGCGTGCAGCTCGGCCTGGCCGATGGCGATCTGCTGTTGCAGCGCCTGGCGGTCTTCCGACAGTTCGTAGTAGTGCAGGAAGGCCTCTTTCAATTGCGCCTGCCCTGCCGGTTCACAGAAACGGCGGCGCAGGTCGGCGCGGTATTTGATGGAGATGCCCAGCACCGCCACCATCACGGTATCGAGGCTGGCCACCGAGGTCTGCTGGCTGGCCGGCAGACCTTCCACGCCATGCTGGATCAGGTGCGCACGAATGGCGATGCAGGCGCGTGAATAAGCGACGTGAATGCGCGCCCGCTCGCGCTTGCCGGCGGTGAGCTTGAATTCGTCGGCGGCGGTATCGGGTACCAGCGCGGGATCGTCCCCCTGAAACTCGACGATCGGCAGCAGATCCTGATGCACTTTTTCCAGCACGGCCTGCAGCCCTTGCTCGAAATCCTGGCGTTGCTGCTGCTGGCGCTGGCGCAGCGTTTGCAGCCCGCTCTCCAGCGCAGCTTGTTGCTGCCGTACCTGCTGGCCGATCTCGGTGAAGAGCAGATGGCGTTCATGTCGGCGCGCGCCCGGCACCTGCTCCACCACGTCACGCAGCAAGGCCTGCAGCGCCGGAATGCCGCTACGCTGCAGCAGCAGCGACTTGCCGCCTTCCACGCCACTGCGGTGTCGCGTCGACGACACCGGATACAGCGTGAGCCCCGGTGCCTGGGCAGAGATGGCGGCGCTGACCTTGGCCAGTTGCTCGTCATCGCTCATCTGGTCCACCTGCGTGAGCACGAACAGCGTCTGCCGCCGCGTGCGCTGCTGGTCTTCACGCAGGGCCTGCAACAGATGGCGTTCGGCCGCATCCAGTTCGCCTTCCTTCGCCGCATGCACGAACAGGCGCACATCGGCCTGCAGCCACGTGGCTTCCTGTGCGTGGCTGTCATCCTGCAGGGCGACGTCGGCGTCCAGCCCGGGCGCATCCAGCCAGCGCAGTTCGGCGTGATGGTGTTCGGACAGCGTGACCGTCTCGCGCCGGTCGGCCACCGCAAACACGTCGCGCCCCATCAGTTCGTTGAGCAGGCGGCTCTTGCCGTGGTTGTACTTGCCGACCACCGTCACGGTCGGCGCGGCCTGCACTTGTGCCAGCACGCGCAAGCGTGCCAGGTCATGCGCGCGGCCCGGCACCACGGCCAGGACTTCGCTGGCGAGCGGGTCGAAGGAATCATGCTGAGGGGTCATTGGGGGGTCTCCATGTTTTTCATTTTTTCTGGGCGGGACGGCCGATCAGCCAGTGCGCGGCCATGCCGATGACCACGCCCCAGAAGGCCGCGCCCAGTCCGAACAGGGTCATGCCGGACGCAGTGGCCAGGAAGGTGATGACGGCAGGCTCGGCATGGCTGCCGTCCTCGCTCATGAGGCGGATGTTGGACACGATGGCACCGATCAGTGCCAGCCCGGCCAGGGCCGCGATCAGTTCCTTGGGAAAGGCGGCAAACAGCGTCACGATGGACGCCGCAAAGGTGCCGCCGATGAGATAGAACACGCCATTGGCAATACCGGCGATATAGCGCCGGCCCGGTTCCGGATGCGCATCCTTGCCGGTACAGAGCGCGGCCGTGATGGCCGCCAGCACGATGGTGATGCCGCCGAAGCAGGCCGTCAGCAGCGAGGCCAGCGCAGTCCCGGTGACCACGGCGCGCGTGGGCGGATGGTAGCCCGCCAGCTGCAGCACCGCCATGCCCGGCAGGAACTGGCCGGTCAGGCTCACCAGCACCAGCGGCACGGTCAGGCTGAAGAACATGCCGACGCTCAAGTGCGGAGCGATGAAGACCGGCTGCGCCAGTTCCAGATGCAGGGCACCCAGTTCGGTGCGGCCGCCGGCAAAGGCCACCGCAAACCCGGTCAGTGCCACCACCACGATGCCGTAGCGCGGCCACCAGCGGCGTCCTGCGAGATAGGCGGCCAGCATGGCAAACACCATCAGCGGCGCACCCACGCTGGAGCGAAAGGCCTGCACCCCGAACTGAAACAGGATGCCGGCCATCATGCCGGCCGCAATGCCCTTGGGGATGAAGGCGAGAATTTTTTCAAAGCAGCCGGTCACGCCGATGACGATCAGGATCACGGCCGCCATGAGGTAGGCCCCCACCACTTCCGGCATGCCCACTCCGGGAAAGAGGCTCAACAGCAGCGCCGTGCCCGGTGCCGACCAGGCCGTGATGATGGGCATCCTGAACCACCAGCTCAGCAGCAGGCCGCTCACGCCCGCCCCCATGGAGATGCCCCACACCCAGGACACCAGTTGTGATTGCGGCACCTGGCCCGCATGGGCCGCCTGCACGAAAATCACCAGCGGACCGGCATAGGAAATCAGGACTGCCAGAAAACCCGCCACCCACGCAGTGAGCGAGCCTTGTCGTTGAACCATCGAAGCTTCCTTGCGAAATGCAACTACACGAACGCACGAAAGGTCCGGCACCCGTGGATCGCTCCGCCAGGTGCCGGACCGGCTTGACCGGCTACGATCTTAAACGCTGCGCGAGATCGGCGTGGCGGTCACGGTCGGCGCAGTCTCCGCTGCCACAGCACGCTGGCCATGACGATAGCGCAGCAGGAAGATGCCGATGGCCAATGCAGCGACCAGTCCCGGCACGGCGAAGACCAGGAAATTCATCTTCAGCGGCAGCGCGGCCGCCATCAATGCACCGCCCAGCAGGGGGCCGACGATGGCGCCCGAGCGGCCCACACCGGAAGCCCAGCCGAGACCCGTGGAGCGGATCGCCAGCGGATAGAACTGGGCCGTATTGGCATACAGCAGGATCTGCGTGCCGATGGTCGTGGCACCGGCCACGATGATGAGCAGGTACAGCACCGGGGTCGGGCTGTTGAAGCCGAGCAACGCAATGGCCACCGTGCCGACCGCGAAGAAACTCACCACCACCTTGGGCAAGGTAAAGCGGTCTCCCAGCCAGCCGCCGCCGATGGCGCCGACCACGCCGCCGAAGTTGAGCGCCAGCAGGAAGGACAGCGACGACCCCAGGCTGTAACCGGCGCTGGCCATCAGCTTGGGCAGCCACGAACCGAGCGCATAGACCATCAGCAGGCAGCAGAAGAAGGCAACCCAGATCATCAGCGTGCCGAGGGTGCGCTCCTGCTTGAACAAGTCCAGCATCGGCGCGCCAGAGCCCTTGGCATCACTCTGTACCAGCTCCACATCGGCACCCAGCACCGCTTGCGGAGCAACCTGCGCCAGCATGGCACGGGCCTGCTCCTGCTTGCCCGCACGCAGCAGGAAGCCGACCGATTCCGGCAGCTTCCACAGGATCACCGGCAGCAGCACCAGCGGTACGGCCGCGGCAAAGAACATCGATTGCCAGCCGAAGTTGGGCAGCATCCAGATACCCAGGCCCGCGCACAGCACGCCGCCCAGCGAGTAGCCGCTGAACATGATGGCCACCAAGGTACTGCGCAGGCGCTTGGGCGCGTATTCATTCATCAGCGCCACGGCATTGGGCATGAGGCCGCCGCAACCGAGGCCGGCCATGAAGCGATAGATGCCGAATTCCGTGGGCGAAGTGGAAAAGCCGCTCAGGAAAGTGGAGACGCTGAAGAGCACGAAGCTGATTGCCACGCCCTTCTTGCGGCCGATGCGGTCGGCCAGCGGGCCAAAGACGAAGGCGCCGAACATCATGCCGAACAGCGCATAGCTGCCCAGCGCGCCGGCCTGCACCGGTGACAGGGACCATTCCTTCATCAGCACCGGCAGCACGGCACCGTAGATGAACAGGTCATAACCGTCGAACACCAGCAGCAATGCGCACAGGCACATCACCATCCAGTGGAATTGCGTGAAACGCGCGCCATCGATGATCTGGCTCACTTCCTGGGTCTTCATGGGTCTCCTCCGTTGTCGTTTGTCTTGCGGGATTGGCGTTGTTTTGTGTTCTTGTGTTTGTCATGCCCGGCGTTTTTCTTGCAGTAATCCTGTGCGGGTCAGGCCTGTCCCTTCTTGCGCAGATGCGCCACTGCCTTGATCTCGATGATGTAGCCCGGCGCACCGCCGAGCATGTGCGCGCCAATCGCCGTCCAGGCCGGCAGCGGATAGGCGTTCAGGTAGCGGTTGCGCACCTTGATGAACAAGGGCAAATCGCGCATGTCGGTATGGAAGGTAGAGAGATCGACGATGTCGTCCAGGGTACCGCCGGCCTTCTCCAGTACTCGCTTGAGGTTCTCGAAGGCCTGCACGATCTGGGCTTCGCGCGGCTCCACCAGTTGCATGTCGGGACCGCGCCCGATCTGGCCGGAGACGTAGAGAACATCGCCGACCAATACGCCGGGGGCATAACCGATTTTTTCGTAGACCTCTTCCATTCCCTCGGGAATGATGGCCTGGCGTTCAGACATGGTGTCTCCGTTCAATGAAGAGGAAAAAAGGGCCTCAGCCATTGTCGCCACCGGCGACCGGCAATACGGCCCCGGTGATGTAGCTGGCCTCGTCGGAAGCCATGAAGAGGATCGGTGCGATCTGCTCTTCCAGCGTGGCATAGCGTTTGAAGAAAGTGGAGCCGGTCACCTGCTGCACGGCCTCCTGCATCCATGCCTGTTCCTGCGCGCTGTCGCCCTGCGCATTGCGCGGCACGCGGCGTGGTGGTGCCTGGGTACCGCCGGGCGCGGTGGCCACCACGCGGATGCCCTGCTCACCATATTCCATGGCCAGTGCCATGGTCATGGCATTGACGCCGCCCTTGGCCGCCGAATACGGCACCCGGCGAATGCCGCGCGTAGCGTTGGAGGACACATTGACGATGGTGCCCCGGCCCTCCCGCAACATGTGCGGCAGCACCGCGTGACAGCCATAGAGCGTGGGCATGAGCGAGCGGCGGATCTCGGCATCGATCTGATCGGCTTCGAATTCGGCGAAGGGACGCATGCGGATGGCACCGCCCACGCCGTTGACCAGCAGGTCGATGCGGCCATGCAGTTCAATGGCGCGGGCCATGGCGGCCTGCGCGCCGTCATGGGTTTCGAGGTCGGCGACGAAGCCGGTGGCCCGTCCTTCGGGCGCTTCCATCGCCACTTCATGAATGAAGCCGGCGCGGTCCACCATCAGCACCTGGCCACCTTCAGCCGCGATGCCCAGCGCCACGCCGCGCAGGATGCCCTGGGCGGCGCCGGTGACCACGGCCACCTTGCCGGCGAAGCGTGCGCGGGGGAGCGCTGCGCTCATGCCGCCACCGCCACAGGCTGGCTGGTGACGAACTTCTCGTAATGGAAACTGGCCGGGGCGATGCCCTGTGCCTGGAAGTGCTTCTGCACCGCCTCCACCATCGGTGGCGGACCGCACAGGTAGACATCGACTGCGCCATCGTGCAGCACCTCGGCCGGCATGTGCTGGGTCACGTAACCCTGGCGCGGATGAGTCGTTGCGGCATCGGCCACACAGGTGGTAAAGCTGAAACCGGACAGGCGTTGCGCAATGTCTTCCAGACGCTCCACCAGCACCAGATCCTGATCGCGGGTGACGCCATAGATCAGGTGCACCGGCTGCTGCACGCCCTGCTGCACCATCTCTTCCAACATCGCCAGGAACGGCGCCAGCCCGGTACCACCGGCCAGCATCAGCACGGGCTTGTCGACCGGGCGCAGGTAGAAGCTGCCCAGCGGACCGGTCATCTCCAGCGAATCACCGGTGGCGGCCTTGCCCAGCCAGCCGCTCATCAGGCCACCCGGCACGTTCTTGATGAGGAAGCTCATGCGCGTGGCCCCCGAGGGCGAGCTGAACGAATACGAACGATGCTGGCCGCTGCCCGGCACGGCGATGTTGACGTATTGGCCCGGCAGGAAAGCCGGTGCATCGGCCGCCACCTCCAGCACCAGTTCGAAGGCTGCCTCACCGAAGGCGGTGACCTCGGCCACCTTGCCGCCGAACTTCGCGCTGCCGGTCTTGCAGGCGGTCGAGGCCACCGGTACGGCAACCACGCAATCGGATTGCGGGATCATCTGGCAGGTCAGCACCAGGCCTTGTTCCGCTTCATCGCTGCTGAGGGCATCGTCGATATAGTCGTCGCCCAGGTCGTACTGCCCGCTTTCGGCGCGGCACTTGCAGGTGCCGCACACGCCGTCCGAACAATCCATGGGCAGGTTGATGCGTTGGCGAAACGCCGCGTCCAGGACTTTCTCCTTGGGACCGCATTGAATGATGCGGGTCACCCCGTCTTCGAAATTGAGGGCGATGCGATAGCTGCTCATGTCATGTCTCCTGCGGGCTGGTCAGACGTGATAGACGTCGATGACCTGGCGAATGTAGTCGTTCTTCAGGGCGATCTTCTTGCTGGCGATCTGGAAGCCGCCTTCGGTCTTGCGCAAGCTGACCAGGGTGGTGCCGAAGAACTGGTCGGTGATCTTGTAGCGGTGCGACAGCGTATGGAAGTTGTAGCGCACTTCAACCACATCGTCGTGCTCGTCCAGGATCTCCACATTGGCGATCATGTGGCTGGTGCGCGGCTCCGGCATGGAGGCACTGGAGCGCTCGGTCTTGATGCGGAACACGCGGTCTTCCAGTCCATCGCGGTTGGCGTAGTAGATCAGCGAGATCTCGCGCTGCGGGTCTTCGGTAAGCTGGTCGTCATCGTCCCAGGCCGGCATCCAGTATTCGACGTCCGGGGCGTACAGTTCCAGCCAGGATTCCCACTGGCGTTCGTCGAGATAACGCGCCTCGCGATAGAGGAAGGCGCAGACTGCATCGAGTTGGGCAGGTTGGTTCATGCTTGTGCTCCTTGCTCTGCGGCCGCACGTTCCTTGCTGACGGCCTTGCGCATCTGCTCGGTCCAGTAGTGGTGCTGGCAGACGAAGAGCCCTTCGTCCTCGCTGCGTTCACCGCTCAGTTTGGGGTTCATGCCCATCTTCTTCGCATTCTCGTCCGGACCCTGCTTCCACAGCGGCGCGCCCCGGCTCATGTCGTTGTAGCGCACGGCCGATCCGGCATAGCCGGCCTGGCAGGCGCGGAATTCTTCCAGGTCGTCGGCGGTGCCCATGCCGGAGACATTGAAGAAATCCTCATAATGGCGAATCCGCACGCGGCGGTCTTCGGCGCTCTCGCCCTTGGGGCCGAAGCAGAAGATGCTGATCTCGGTCTGGTTCACGCTGATCGGACGGGCCACGCGGATCTGCGTGCCGAACTGGTCCATCAGGAACACGTTGGGATACAGGCACAGGTTGCGGGTCTGGGCCACGATGGTATCGGCGCGCGCCTGGCCCACGCGGGCGGCCAGTTCTTCGCGCTGGTTCCAGATCGGGCGCACTTCCGGATTGAGCGTATTGGTCCACAGGAGGATGTGGCCGTTCTCGAAACCGTAGACGCCTGCAACAGCCTTGCTCCAGTTGTTGGCATCGGTGGCCTTGGTGCCGCCTTCCTTGCGGCGGCTCATGGTGGCGGCGTAGTTCCAGTGCACCGAGCTGACATGGTAACCGTCGCAACCATTTTCCATCTGCATCTTCCAGTTGCCGTCATACAGGTAGCTGGAGTTGCCGCGCAGGACTTCCAGGCCATTGGGGGCCTGGTCGACGATCTGGTCGATGATGACGCGGGTCTCGCCCAGGTACTCTTCCAGCGGCAGCACGTCTTCCGAGAGGCTGCCGAAGAGGAAGCCGCGATAGTTCTGGAAACGCGCCACGCGGGTCAGGTCATGCGAGCCGTTCTTGTTGAAGGACACCGGATATTCGGTGGTCTTCTCGTCCTTGACCTTCAACAGCTTGCCGCTGTTGGAGAAAGTCCAGCCGTGGAACGGGCAAGTAAAACTGCTCTTGTTGCCGTGCTTGCGACGGCACAGCATGGCCCCCTTGTGGGCGCAGGCATTGATGACCGCGTGCAGCTCGCCGTTCTTGTCGCGGGTGACCACCACCGGCTGGCGGCCGATCCAGGTGCTGTAGTAATCGTTGATCTCGGGGACCTGGCTCTCGTGAGCGAGGTAGACCCAGTTCGATTCGAACAGGTGCTTCATCTCCAGCTCGAACAGGTCGGCATTGGTGAAGATGTCGCGGCGGCAGCGGAAGATGCCGTTGGTGGCATCTTCGTCCAGGGCGGTGTCGAGCAGGCGCTCGACCTCTTCATACTTGTCGGCGGCAAGGGTGGTCATGTCTTTTCTCCAGGGTGCAGCCCGCCTGTCGCGATGGGAAACCATCGCGGCAAGGCAGTCGGCGGGGATGAGGCTGGCCTGCGCCAGCGGCTGGCGCAGGACGATCAGGCGATCAGGCGGCCAGGCGCGGACGGTCCACGACCTGGTTGTCGGCACCGTTGACCAGCGAGGTCAGGTTGATGTCGAAGACGATCTCGGCGAACGGGCCTTCCAGTCCCTCGGCCTTGATGCTGGCCGCATCGGTACGCTCGACCAGCGGCGGCACCAGGCCTTCGCGGGTGGCGTAGGCGAAGTCGTCATAGATCAGCGGATCGCCCTCGATGTTGATCTGCGTGGTCAGCTTGCGATGGCCATCGGCGGTGACGAAGAAGTGGATGTGTGCCGGACGGTTGCCGTGGCGGCCCAGCTGGTTCAGCAGACCCTGGGTCGGGCCGGCCGGCGGACAGCCGTAGGCGGCCGGCATGATGCTGCGGAATTTGTAGCGGCCCTGGGCATCGGTGATGATGGTACGGCGCATGTTGAAGGGCTTCTGTTCACCGGTCGGGTCGAAGTGCGAATAGAAACCCTTGGTGTTGGCATGCCAGACTTCGACCTGCGCGCCGGCCATGGGCTTGCCATCCGAACCGTAGACGGTGCCGTGCATGATGATGGTCTGGCCGTTCTTGTCGCTGCCATCGTCCAGGCGCGCGAAGCCCTGCTCCACCGGCGCACCGGCCACGTACAGCGGACCTTCGATGGTGCGCGGGGTGCCGCCGGTGATGCCCAGGGCGGCGTCTTCGGCATCCATGCGCATGTCCAGGAAGCGGTCCAGGCCCAGGCCCGGCGAGAGCAGGCCGGCTTCGCTGGCAGCGCCCAGGCGATTGACGTAGGCCACGCCGGCCCAGTATTCGTCGGAGGTGATTTCCAGGTCTTCGATGGTCTTGAACAGGTCGGACAGGATGCGATGCACGATCTGCTTGGTGCGCGGGCTGCCGCCTTCGGTGTCGAGGCCGCTGGCCAGGCGCAGGAAGTCCTGGACTTCGGGGGTGCTGAAAATCTTGGCTGCCATGTTGAGTCTCCTTTTGGATTTGTTGATTGGGGAAGTGCGTTTTCTTGTTTTATCCGGCCAGTGTGGCCGGCCTCGCTGCTGTCACTGTCGCCCCTTGCTTGCGGTCGCGCCGGAAGTATTGCACACGCTCCTCATCGAGCACGATGCCCAGGCCGGGGCGGTTGGGTATGGCCAACTGGAAATCCTGGTATTGCAAAGGCTCGGCCAGAATTTCTTCGGTCAGCAGCAGCGGACCGAACAACTCAGTCCCCCACTGCAATTCACGGAAGGTGGCGAAGGCATGGGCCGAGGCGATGGTGCCGATGGCGCCTTCGAGCATGGTGCCGCCGTAGAGCTCGATGCCGGCCGCGTCGCCGATGGCGGCCACCTGCTGGGCGGCGCGCAGGCCACCCGATTGTTCGATCTTGATCGCAAACACATCCGCACCGCCGATGCGCGCCAGCGCAAAGGCCGATGCCGGACCGGTCAGCGATTCATCGGCCATGATGGCGATGGCGTGCTTGCCCTTCAAGCGGGCCAGTGCCGGGGCCGAGGCCACCGGCTGCTCCACCAGTTCGCAGCCGGCATCGACCAGGCCGGCCAGGCCGCGCTGGGCTTCCAGTTCGCTCCAGGCCATGTTCACATCCACCCGCACCGAGCCGCGATCACCGAGGGCCTTCTTGATGGCGGCCACGTGGGCAACGTCGGCCTCGACTTCGCGGCGGCCGATCTTGAGCTTGAAAATCTTGTGGCGGCGCGCGGCCAGCATGCGCTCGGCTTCGTCGATGTCCTTGGCGGTGTCGCCCGAGGCCAGGGTCCAGGCGATCGGCAGGCTTTCGCGGGCGCGGCCGCCGAGCAGCTGCGAGACCGGCAGGCCGGTGCGCTGGCCCAGGGCATCGAAGAGCGCCGTCTCGATGGCGCACTTGGCGAAACGGTTGTCCTGGATGGCCTTGTTCAGGCGCGCCATGATGGCCGGGATCAGGCTGGCATCGGCGCCCAGCAGCAGCGGCGCGAAGTAGGTATCGATGGCCAGCTTCATGCCCTCTGGTGATTCGGCACCATAGGCCAGACCGCCGATGGTGGTGCCCTCGCCCACGCCGACGGTGCCGTCGGAGCAGTACAGGCGCACCAGCATCAGGGTCTGCCCGTTCATCGTCGCCATCGACAATTGATGGGGACGGATGGTCGGCAGATCGACCAGGAAGGTCTCGACCCGGTCGATCAGGGCCGGGGCCGCAGCGTGAAGGTGTTGTGGGGTATCCATGGACTGCATTGAACACCCGGAAGCCCTGCCATTGCCAACACCAAATTCGTCTAGTTTCATACCTTTTTTATATAGTTTATAAAGGCTCCTATAAAAATCAAAGGATTAGACATCATTAGTTTCTGTGAGATATGATTTTCGGCCATGGACATCAGACAACTGAAATACTTCGTGGCCGTGGCCAATACGCGCAACTTCACACGCGCCTCGGAACAGCTGCACATTGCGCAGCCGCCACTGTCGCGCCAGATCCAGCTGCTGGAAGAAGAACTGGGCGTGCAGCTGATCCTGCGCAACAGCCGACCGCTGCGCCTGACCGAAGCCGGCCGGGTGTTCTACGAGCAGGCGCTGCAGATCCTCAACCGGCTGGAGCAGTTGAAGAACGCCACCCAGCAGATCGGTCTGAACCAGCGCCAGACGCTGTCCATCGGCTTCGTCGCCTCCACGCTCTATGGCGGCCTGCCGGTGCTGGTGCGCAAGCTGCGCCAGCACTATCCGGAGGTGGACATCCAGTTGCTGGAGCTGACCTCGATGCAGCAGTTCGCCGCCCTCAAGTCGGGGCGCATCGATGTCGGTTTCGGGCGCATCCGCAGCAATGATGCGACGGTGGCGCGCATCGTCCTGCGCGAAGAAAAACTGGTGCTGGCCATCCCGCCCTCTTTCCCGCTGGCCGCCAGCCATCAGCGCGTGAGCCTCAAGGAAGTGCATGGACAGAAGCTGATCGTCTATCCCAAGGAGCCGCGCCCCAGTTTCGCCGACCACATCCTGAGCCTGCTCAATGACCAGGACATCCATCCGGCTGAAGTGCACGAGGTGCGCGAGATCCAGACCGCACTGGGCCTGGTGGCGGCCGAATCGGGGCTGTGCCTGATCCCGGCCTCGGCGCGGCTGCGCAATGACCTGCATTACCGGCTCATCGACGATCCGCGCGCAACCTCCCCCATCATCCTCACGCATCGCATCAACGACAATGCCTGGTACATCGAGGCCATCAAGCAACTGGTGGCCGACATGTATGCCGAACGCCCGGCCTGGCTGGACATCGAGACCAGCTCCTTCCCGGCGACCGGTTTTCCGAATCCCGAACGGCGCGAGTGAGAGACCATCACGATGCGCCCCCAGCGCTCATCCTGCGCGTAGTTGACGCGCAGCAAACCGTCTGCCCAAGTTGACAGTTGCCCGCACGGACGCCTACACTCGTTTGTGCGAACAAAGGATTTATGTTCGTTTATCGAACATCACGATTTCCCGCCCCGCGTTCATCATCGCGACCAGGGCGCGCGCTGCACGACATTCCACCCATAACGACAACGGAGCACACATCATGCTGTTCATGGTTCAAATGCAGGTCAACATTCCCGCAACGCTCGACAAGGCCGTGGCCGATCAGCTGAAGAAAGACGAGAAGGAGATGTCGCAGAAGCTGCAGCGCGAAGGCAAGTGGCGCGACCTGTGGCGCGTGGTCGGGCAGTATGCCAACGTGAGCATCTTCAACGTCTCCGGCAATGATGAGCTGCACAACATCCTGTCGGCCCTGCCGCTCTATCCCTTCATGACCATTTCGGTCACTCCGCTGACCCAGCATCCCTCGGCCATCGCGCAGATTGGCTGATTCCCGGCGTATCTGACGCTTTTTGATTCACACACGCCCGTCACCACCGCCCGGTGGCGCGGGCCAAGGATTTACTCATGCCCTTTGCAACCCTGAACGGAATCAAACTGCATTACCAGCTCGACGGTGACGCAGCCTTGCCGGTGCTGGTGCTGTCCAACTCGCTGGGGACTTCGCTGGCGATGTGGGATCCGCAGATTCCCGAACTGAGCAAGCACTTCCGCGTGCTGCGTTATGACACGCGCGGCCACGGCCAGTCCGAGGTCACGCCCGGTCCTTACACGATTGCCCAGCTCGGCAGCGACGTCATCGCCCTGCTCGACCAGCTCGACATCAAGCAAGCGCATTTCTGCGGCCTCTCCATGGGCGGCAGCACCTTCATGTGGCTGGCGGTGCATCATCCGGACCGCGTGGCCAAGCTCATCCTCTGCAATACCGGTGCCAAGATCGGCACGCCCGAGGCCTGGAACAGCCGCATCGAGACCGTGCAGCGTGATGGCCTGTCGGCCATTGCCGCTGCGGTCGTTTCACGCTGGCTCACGCCCGAGTATGCCGAACAGCATCCGGAGCAAGTGCAGGCATTGACGGCCATGCTGCTGGCCACGCCGGCGGAGGGCTATGCAGGCGCTTGCGCAGCGGTGCGCGACAATGATCTGCGGGAAGCGATTGCGGGCATCCGCGCGCCCACGCTGGTGATTGCCGGCAGCGGCGACGTGCCGACGCCACCGGCCGATGCGCAGTTCATGCGTGCCGCCATTCCGGGTGCGCTGTATGTGGAATTTGATGCGGCCCATATCTCCAACCAGCAACAGCCGCGTGCCTTCACGCAGGCGGTGGTGCAGTTCCTGACCGAAGCGGCCTGAGAGCGGGAGCCCCGGCAAGGGGTGAACGGGGAGCGCTTGTGTGAGCTTTGCAGGAGGCCACTATAATGGCGGCCATGTGAATTTTTGTTAGTGTCTGATCAACGCACTCACATGGTCTCCTGTTACGAAATTACCGCCGAATCTTCCCCGTTCACCTTCCTGGTCTGGTGTGCAGCCAATGACGCACAATGGTTCGTCAGCGGCGTGGAAATCCGTCATGACACCATCGGCAAACTCTTCCCCAAACGTTCCCTGCCGGGCCGCTATCCCTCGCGGCCGCTGGCCCTGGCGCGCGGCATTCACTGGTGTGAATCGGTGGCCTACCAACTGCTGGAAGCCGATGTGCCGGAGGTAGCGGAGGAGTTCCTGCCACCGCAGGCGCGGATGATTCGCGAGATGCGCTAACGGCAGTTTGTTTGAGGATAATTTCCTGCACAGCGGGCAAGTCTCCTGACTGCGCAGGTCCTGCAGAGCGGAGACCGGAGTGCCCGGCTAAAGCCAGGCTTCCTGTTCGGCCTTGCGTCCTTCGGCCTGCATCGCCACACACAAGGACCGCAAAGACTCCGGCAACTCCTTCCTTGCCAACAGGGTCGTCAGCAAACGATGGTCATGCGCGTTCAACGGCCAGCGCTGCCTGGTGTTTTCCCACTGCGCCAAACCCATTTGATACGGTTCCCACGCCAGTCCGGCACGGGTCCAGCGCGCCCCTGCCGTGCAGGCGATATCCACCCCTGCGGGATCGGCATCGGCACTGATCCAGGCTGGTGCCGGTGCCAACAGCAGGAGATGCGACACCGTATTCAGCCAGGCCGCCGAGGGCCGCCCCGGCATCCACAGGAGCGCCACCCCAAGCGGACGCTGGCGCGCCTGGTGTTCGAAACTGGCACGGTTCTCGATCAGCCACCAGCGTTGCGGCGGCGTGATGCGGTCACAACGCTGCAGGTCCTCCAGCGGCAACCCGAGGCAATGCAGAGGGGCCAGTTCCACCCTGCGCGCTTGCCATGACAGCACCAGATCACCGGCCAGCCATCCCACTTGCGCGAAGTTGGCGATGCCGAGTCGTTCAAGATCAAACATCGAATCCAGCCAGCGCCATTCGCTGTTGCTCAGGGCCTTGGTGAGGTCGCGTGCATGCAAGGCGAAGTTGCGGCGCAATCCCTGCTGGCCGCTGTCGTGCCAGGAAGCGATCGCTTCCAGCAAACCCAGGCGGTCGGCCAGCAGCTCGCGGCGCAAGCTCTTGTCGGCCTCCAGCGCATCGAGAGCCGCCATCAGTTCATCCAGCAGATCAGGATCGAGCGCCACCGATGCGCTGGCTTGCGTGCGCAGTTCCAGCCAGCGCCGCGATTGCGCCAGCAGCGCCTCGCGTTCCTGCTGGCGTTGACCGGCATGCGCAATGCCCAGCAAGGATTGCAGCTGGCGCAGATCGCGCCAGCTCAGGAATTTCCACAACCAGTTGCCACCGCTCAGTTCCTCGCGCAGGCTGACCCAGCCCTCCTGCAGCAGGCGCTGACAAAGGCGTTCGGCTTTTTCAATGGACAGGCCAGCGCTGCCGGCCTCCTTGAGCAAGACCTCACGGCTGCGCGTGACGGCCTCGCCGCGTGCCCAACGCAACAGGGCCGCGCGTTCTTCGGCATCCAGCAAAGGCAACACCGATGGCAACTCGCCCGACGATTGCAACTCACGGCCCTTGCGGCCGCGTGGCGTCTCGATCAGGCTGCGCATCGGTGAGCCCCTCAGGCATCCAGCCGCAAGCGCCGCTGCAGCACGCCGATGGGCGGCGCCCAGCGGGCTTCGCGCGGTTTCTTCGAGGTGACCAGCGTAATGTCGGCCGGCTCGAAGACTTCCACGTTGTGCGTGATCGGCGTGGTCAGCACGTATTGCGCGCGGGTCGATTTCAGGAAGTTGCCGACCAGCTGGATGTTGCGCACGTCAAGGTGGGCAAAGGGTTCGTCGATGAAGACGAAACCGCCCGGCATGTCGTCATCCTTCAACAGCCCCACCAGCAGGATCAGCGACTTGATGACCTGCTGGCCACCGGACGCTTCACCATCGTTCAGGCCGATCTCGCCCTTGCCGTCGAAGTTGAAGCTGACCTTCAGTTCGGCCTGGCGCAGGATGGTGTCGTCATTGTCCAGATGCGGCAGATCGGCGCTGACCACCACCCCGGCCAGGGCACCAAGGTCGACGATGTTCTTGCGATAGCGGCGTACCGTCGCGCGCAACACGTCGATGTAGCGTTCACGCGCATTGCCGACGGCTTCCTCGGCCTGGTGATTGCTGATCTTGCGCGAATCCAGTTCGTTGCGCTGGTTGCCAACCGTGCCCTGCATGATGAGGTGCTTGTCCTCGACCGTGCCATCCTTTTCCCAGTGGCCGGTTTCCAGTTCGTTTTCGACGGAAGCCATGCGCAGCTCGGCCTGCTTGGCGTTGCTGTATTTCTCGTAGAGCGCCTGCACCGTCGCAGTCGCAATCCAGTGCGCAGGGAAGCGGCCCTTCTGCGCACGCGAGGCCAGCGCGCGGGCGCGCTGCTCATCGTGACGCACGCGCCAGTCACGCTCCTGCCCCGCAAGATCGCCTTCGCTGTCGCGCAGCCGGCGCTGCAAGGCATCGAGCTTGCCATCGAGGATGGTGCGCTGTTCGATGGCGTCCGCGTACTGCACGTCAAACTGGCTCCAACGTTCACTCGCCGCCACGCGCGCGGCCTTCAGTGCGGGCAACTGACGGCGCGCCTGTTCGAACTCTTCACTTCGCTTCGCCAGCGCCTCTGCTGCGAGGTGGCCCTCGGTGGCTTTCTTGGCGGCGTCGAGCTGGCGCTTGACTTCGCTCTGCTTCAGGACGATGTCGGTCAACTGTTCGTCCAGGGTGGCCAGGCGCTTCTGGATCGAGGCCTGGCGCGCGGCCATGGCGGCCGCACCGAACTGGTAATCGCCCGGATCGCGCCACACGCTGCGTCCGCCCCGACCATCGCGCCAGTAGGCTTGCGGCGTGATCCATTCGCCCCCACTGCTTGCGCCTTCGACCGTATCGGCCACACGGCGGATCTGCGCCAGTTGGCGCAGCAGCCAGGACGGGGCTTTGGCCGAGAAACGCAACACCGCCAACAGGCTTTCTGCGGGCGGCTGGGACGTCGCCGTGGCCGCATCGGAGACCACGTAATGGCGATAGCGCTCACGCTCGGCCAGCGCCATGGCGGCGGCTTCATCCTTTGGATCATCCAGCACCACCACCCAGCACGAGGCGCGCAAGACGCCTTCGGCGGCGGCACGCCACTGGTCGTCCGCAATCTCGATCACATCGGCCAGCAGGTGATGGGCGATGCCGGCCTGGCGCAAGGCCCGCGTGAATTGCTGGACGTCATTCGGGCGCGGAGCCTGGCGTTGTCCGGTCAAGCGGTCCAGCGCGCCGCTGGCGTCCTTGCGTTGCTGCTCCAGGTCACGCCAGCGATCGTGCAGCGTGCTCTTCTGCTGTTCCAGTTCTTCCACGCGGGCCAGCAATTGCGTGGCATCGCCTTCCACCGCGGACAGGGCCAGCAGTTCATCGGCCTGCTTGACCAGTTCTTCCACCGGCTTCTCGGCATCGCGCGCCTTTTGCTGGGCTTGCTGGGCTTCCGCCTTGTCGCGTTCCAGCGCAGTCACCTTCTCGCGTGCCGCCTGTTGCTGCGTCAGCAGGGACGACAGCTGCAAGGTATCGCTGCTGCGCTGGCGGCGCAGGTGATTGTGATGCAGGCGCTGGCGATGCAGTTCGCGCAGGCGCGTGGCCGTGCCTTGGCGCTCTTCGTGCCAGCGCAAGACCGGAATGACTTCGGTGGCCAGCGTCTCGCGCTCGCGCAGCTTGCCCTGATAGGTGCGATACAGCGTGACGCGGCTGTCCAGCTGCGCCAGTTGCGCTTCGCTGTAGGCCAGTTCCTGTTCGGCCAGGGTCACCTCGGCGGCCAGGTCGCGCTGATGGCGGCGGGCTTCCTCGTAGCGGTCCAGCACTTCCTGGTCGCCGAACACTTCGAACACCAGGCGCAGCAATTCCTTGGGCGAGAATTCGCACAGGCGGTCGGTCTGGCCCTGCTCCAGTGCCAGCACGCGCGCAATCGCGCGCGACAGGCCGGCGCCTTCCAGGCGCTTGCGCCAGTGGTCCAGGCCCAGCCAATCCTTTTCGGGCAATTGCGCCAGGGTTTCGATGGCGACGTCGCCATCGCTCATGCAGTAGCGGCGCTGCCAGTCGCCGCCGTTGCGCTCGATGCGGCAGGCCAGCGTGACCTGATCGGCATAGAGCAGGTTGCGCGCGAACGGACGGGTGGAGGTCTGGCGGCCATGCGGACGGTTGTCCACCGTGGCGCGCAGCCAGGTGGTGTCGGCGTTGGCGTGGCGGGCGTAGGTCTTGTAGCTGCGCCCGCCCGAGCAATCCAGGCCCAGCAGGGTACGCATGGCGTCCAGCAGCGTGGTCTTGCCGGACCCGTTGGGGCCGGCGATGGTGATGATGGAACCGTCCAGGGGCAGCGTCAGGCGCTGGCAATAATCCCACTGCAGCAGTTCCAGCGATTGCAGGTGGAACATCAGGCGTCTCCCTCTTCGGATGATTCATCGGCAGCAGCGTCGGCATCAGCCTGCGCCTCTGGCGCAGTGCCCGCTTCGTCGCGTGCCGTGGCGCGTGCCAGCACGTCGCCCAAGGCGCCATCGAGGATGCGCGGCGCCAGGGCATCGTAGTCCAGCAGCAGGTCCAGCAAGGGGCCTTCGGCGATGTCCACGCCACGGCGCACGATGAAACCGTGGGCTTCGAGGCGGCGCAGGTTGGTGTCCATGCGCGTCTTCTTGCCGAGCTGGTTGCCGAAGTCGGCCAGCAGCGCCGTATAGGACACCACCGGGCTGACCTCGGCTGCCGTCGGCATGGGCTTGTCGGTGTGGAACATCTCGTCCTGCTGCTGGGCATCGTCACCGGCGGCGCGCGCCGACTGGCGTTCGCGCTTGGGCAGCACGATCAGCGCCCACAGCACCACCAGCAGCGAGATGGCATCGCGCGGCAGGTCAAGGTTGTTGTTGGCATTCATGCCGGCCTCACCGAAAACGGCCGATTCGGCCGGGCGCACCAGCGCCACGCTGATGTGATCGGCGTGGATGTTGTCCACCAGGCGCAGGCCAACCTGGGCCAGGCGATCCTGCAGGGCTTGCCACAGGTCGGCATCGACCAGGGCGCGGCGCACGCGCGGGTGCTTGCGGGGCAGCCAGCGGCGCGCCAGCAGTTCGGCGGCCAACAGGCCGGCCTCGTCTAGGGTCTCACTCATTCGGTCTTTCCCGGGATGGATCTGGATGGACGGCCCCGGCGCTCATGGCGGCGACATCGGGGTCATCGACTTTGTCGACACGCGGCAGGAAGCCGGCTTGCCAAGGCAGGCGCGCCAGGTCGCCGGTCTGCCCTTGCAGGGTGCGCGCCTGGGCGTCCCCCAGCAGCGGCAGCAATTGCAGGCGATACGCGGCCTTGCCGAAGCTGCCGCCCAGCACCACCGAGGTCAGTGGCTGCGGTTGCAATTCGGTGGCGTCCTCGCCTTCCGGCAGGGCCCCCAGGCGTGTCAGTTGTTCAATCAGTTCGCCCAGCTCGACCGGCATGCGCAGCGCTTCGATCTTGCCTTCCACGGCCTGGGCCGGAGGCGGCAAGCCTTGCTGGCGCTGGGTATCGGGACGGTCGCGCTCGAATTCGCCTTCGGCCACATCCAGCAATTCGTGGCCGCTGACGAAGACCGGCTTCACACCGATGGACAGCGCCTCCCCCATCAGCGAAGACAAGTCAGCATGCGATTGCAGCCAGTGCCGCACGTCCGAGCTGGTCACGCCGGTGCTGCCGAGGGTGACGCGCTGGCGGTCGGCCTGCTGCAGGGCGCGGGTGAACTGGCTGGCCATGGTCAGCAGGCGCGCCTGGCCGTTGCCGAGCGCACGCGCTTCGCGTTCCAGGCGGGCGTCGGAATGTTCGCTGCGGATCAGGGCGGTCAGCGCTTCACCGGCGCGATTGACCAGCTTCAGGGCGCGTTCGAATCGCGGCTGGGCCTGGCGCAGCAAGGCTTCCGAACCGCTGGCAATGGCATCGGCGAACTGGTCGTGCAGGCGCGCCAATTGCGCATGCAGGTGGCGGATCTGGCTGGCATCGGACAGGCCCAGTGCCTGGGCCCCGGCCACTTGCGCCAGCAGCGCGGCCATTTCGTCATCCTCGCCGACGGCGCGCGTGAGCGGGGCCAGCAGGGCTTGCACCTGCTGGGCAATGGGCGAGAGCTGGTAATCCTGGCCGGTGGCGTCCCAGACCAGCAGGCCCAGATCGCGCAGGCGCTTCAGGGCGGCTTCCATGGCCTCGGGCTTCAAGGCATAGAACAGCTGGTTCAGGTCCTCGCGCTGCAGGCGGCCCTGCGGCTGCGCCGCCAGTTCGAGGAACATCCAGATGCGCAGGCGCGCGGCAGCCTGGCCACCGGAGACCAGGCCGCGCAGCGCGTCCAGCACGTCCAGCCGCTGGCCCAGGCCCCAGGCCAGGGGCGCTTCGGCGGCTTGCGAAGGATCGCGGAAGTAGCTCTCGAAGGAGCCGGAGTCATGCTCGTCCGCAAGGGGAGCGGGGTCGAATTCTTTTGTCAATTTGTCGTGGAGGTTGACCAGGCAGTGCCTGGATCCTGCCCGGTCGGTGGGCGGACCGGCAAGTTTAGCAGGCCCGGGGACCTGCCTCCAGCAAAGCGGAGGGCGGCACACATGAAAATGCGCCGGAAAGGAAATGATTTATTGCATTAATGCAACGTTAATGCCCGTTGAGACAGCATTAACGCCAGCTTAATGATGGATCAGCGGGCCAGTGAGATCGCTTCGTAGGGCGTCTGCAGGTCGCGCTCGGGGATTTCCCAGACCACCAGCTTGGGCGGCGTCTGGGTGAAGGCGGGATTGGCGAAGTAATCGCGGGCGCTGCCGGAGAACTTGCCGCCATCCTTGGCGAAGCTGCCGATCTTCGCGCCCAGCGCCATCTGCAGGAAGCCGACGAAGTTGGAATTGCGCGAGAACGAAGTACCGATCAGGGCCACGTTGGGCAACTCGCCGTCGCCCAACAGATCGTCGAGATCATCGCCGCCCTTGGCGACGGCGCCCTGCCCTGTGGCGGCCGCTTCCGTGAAGACGGTGGCGGCCACGCTTTCCGGCGTGGGTTGCCAGCGCAACGGCAGCCAGTCCAGTCCGGCCAGGTGCACCAGGTCGCCGGGACGCTGTGCCAGCTTGCCCGGCTGGGCGGTATAGGCCTGCTGCGGCGTGGCCTGCACGCCAGCGGCCGTGATGCGCGCGGCGATGGCCTGCGCGGCGGCGTTCGCGCCGGTCTCGTTCCAGTGCGTATCGGTGTGCAGGTAGGCCGAAGCACCGAGTGGTGCCAGCGCGGGGGCGAGGTCGATGGCGGCCACGCCATCCTGATTCAGTTCGCTCACCCATTGCGCGGCGCGCGCATTCAATTCGGCCGGACGCGTGAGGCCGCACAAGGCGCTGGCGGCGATGCGGCTCTTGTCCGGCACCACCGCCACCAGCAGGCCGATGCCACGTTGGGCCAGCGCCTGCCGGATGGCCAGCACTGCGGCGCGCTTGGTCTGCGCGTTGGCTTGTGCGTGGCGATTGACCTGCAATTCTTCGGCCAGGAACAGCCAGCCGGGGCAGCCGGTGCGCACGCGCGGGCCGGTATCGCCCAGCAGCAGCCAGCTGCCGGCGCGCTCCAGTTTGGCGGCCTGGTCCGGCAGCCAGGCGTTGGAAAGCTGCTTGGCCAGTTGATGCGTCAGCTCGCCATGCAAGGCGTCGTCGCGCGTCCAGCTGGCGGGTAGCCAGTCGATCTTGCCGGCGTACACCAGCCAGCCGCAGGAGATCAATCCTGCACACAGCACGGCGGCCAGCGCGGCACCGGCCCAACGGCTGGCGCGGCGCGCCATGGCGCTGGGCTCAGGAGGCGTATGTGCAGCGTGAACGGGGGGCGTGCTCATCGTCGGCTCAGAACTGGAAGTAAAGGAAAGGCACGGTCTCGCGGCTGGCGATCAGTGCAAAGGAGAGCAGGAAGGCGGCAATCGGCCACGCCCGCACGAACCAGAGATAGAGTGCGCGTTCGCCCCAGCGCGCCTCCAGCGCCGCCTGCCACAGCGGGGCGACGATCCAGAACAAACCCAGCAGCACGGCCAGCGCCTGCACCGGCCGCAGCATCACGGCCAGCGCATCGCTCAGGCCAGTGCCATGCAAGCCGAACTGGCCCGCATACATCGTGGCAGCGGTGGCGAAATCCGGCGCGCGGAACAGGGTCCAGGCCAGGCACACGAACAGCAGCGTCAAGCCATGGGCCAGCCACGAAGGAATGGACGGCAACGAAGAACGCGACCACGCGCGATCAATGCACAGCGCCACGCCATGCGCCGAACCCCACAGCAAATAATTCCAGCTGTCGCCGCCATGCCAGAGACCGGCGATGGCCATGGTCAGGAACAGGTTGCGATAAGTCTTCCAGACGCCGTGGCGATTGCCGCCCAGGCCGATGTAGAGATAGTCGCGCAGCCAGCTGGAGAGCGAGATGTGCCAGCGCCGCCAGAAATCCTGGATGCTGCCGGCCAGATAGGGATGATTGAAGTTCTCGGGGAAGTGGAAACCCAGCATCAAACCCAGGCCGATGGCCATGGCGCTGTAGCCGGAGAAATCAAAAAACAGTTGCATCGAATACGCCAGGCATCCGATCCAGCCATCGACCAGGGTCGGATGTTCCAGATGGAAGGCCGCATCCACCAAGGGTGACAGCGTATCGGCCACCAGCACCTTCATGGCCATGCCGACCATGAAGCGGCGCGCGCCCAGCGAGAAATTTTCCCGATTGAACCAGCGCTCGCGCAACTCGCGCTGCACCCAGTCGTAACGGATGATGGGGCCGGCAATCGAGTGACCGAACATCGAGATGTAGGTGGCGTAATTGATGAAGCTGCGCTCCACCGCCACCGTGCGCCGATGCACGTCCACCAGATAGGAAATCGCCTGCAGCACGATGAAGGACAGGCCCGCCGGCAGCGCCACCTTCTGCCACGCCAGCGGCATGGCACCGTAGTGCTGCATCAGATCGCTCACGGTGGCAGCGACGATGTTGGCGTACTTGTACCAGACCAGCACCGCCGTATTGAAGACCACCAGCACGATCAGCAGCAGGGGACGGCGCAGACTGCCCTGCCCTTCCTCACGCGCACGGGCGCGGTCCACCAGCAGGCCACCAACCCAGGCCACGATGGTCAGCACCACGTGCAGGGACAGGAACAGCGGACTCAGCCAGCCATAGAACAGCCAGCTGCCCGCCAGCAGCACGCCATTGCGCCCGCGCTGCGGCACCAGGGCATAGACCAGCAGGAACAGCGGCAGGAACAGCGTCAGGAATTCAAGCGAGGCAAAGACCATGGCGTGGTGCAGTCGGCGTCAGTCAGCGTAAGTCAGCGTCAAGCAATCAGTTGGCCAGCTTGTCAGTCGCGGCCAGGAGGCGCGGACCGCTGGCCGAGGGCAGCAGCAGGACGCTGTAGCGCTCGCCCGCTTTCAGTTCGCCCAGGTCCAGCACCGGGCCTGTGTTGGTCCCGCCGCACACCAGCTGCACCGACAGCTTGACCGGATTGATGGAACGGCGCTGCAGGCCGCCTTGCGCCACGCCTTTGAACAGGTCGGCAGTGCGGCCGGCCGGACGCAGCGCGGCGGCGGCACAGGAAGCATCGAGATTGAAGAAGGCCAGCGAGGCCTTCAGGCCATTGAAGTCATCCGGATTGTCCTGCACGGTGACCTGGCGGATGCCCTTGGGATCAGGCAGCACCACCACCGTGGCGAACTCGCCCGGCTTGGCCTGCACGCCCAGCTCCAGGCTCTTGCCCGCCACCGTCAGCGTGCCCTTGATGGTGGACTTGGCCTGCACCGGGAAGAAGGACGAGACCGGCTTGGCCGCGTCCAGTTTCAGCGGCGGCTGGCCCTTTTGGGCCACCACTTGCAGCGCGTCCGGCGTGGCGTTGATGAAGCGGATGAAAGCGGCATCCTCGGCCGGGCCGGTCGGATACAGCGGAATGTCAGCGGCCATCGCCCCCGCGCAGCCCAGCAGGGCCGCGCTCGCGGTCAGTGCGCGCAGTACGCTCATTTCTTGCCTCCCTTGGCGCTCACGGCATCGGCCGGCAGCTTGCCCAGCGCATCGCCGATGGCCGAACCCCAGGACTTGTAGCCGGCCACGGTGAAGTGCTGGCCATCGGTGGTGATCCATTGGCCCGGCTTGGACATGGCCAGCGAATCAATGTAGGTGCAAGGCGCCACGTTGGCAGCCAGGAACTGCGACATCAGCTGGGTGCGCGCATCGTTCTTCTGGTACATGCCGCCAGCCTTGCCCCAGGCCGGTCCGACCCAGGCGCACTTGGTGCCGGTGGCGGCAATCGCCTTGGTCAGGCTGGTCACGCTTTGCCAGGCCCAGGCCTTGGGGAAAGCCGGCTTGTCGTAGGAGGCCATGGTGTCGCCGATGACCAGCACCACCAGGTCCGGCTTGTCCTTGGCGATCAGTTCGGCGATGGGCGTGGTGCTGGCATCGCGGCCCTTGATCTGGATCTTGCCGTTGTCGATCTGCTCGGCACCGCAGTCGACCTTCTTGGTGGTCAGCCAATCGCCGGCACTGGCACCGCAGGCGCCGATGGAGTGGACCTTGGCGCCCATCTGGACCAGCTTGGCGTTCAGGGGTTCGGTGAGGTGGTCGGCCAGGCTCATGTGGCTTTCGCCCAGGACCAGGATACTCAGACCAGCGAGAATGGATGCAGCTGCCATGGCAATCTCTCTATCAAAAAATGTTCAGTCAAATCAGTTGGAGTACGGCGAACGATACGGGCTGACCGGCAAGGTCAGGAAACTGCCCTGCATGTCCTCCAGGGTATAGCGCAGGTACATGGCGACATTGAGTTCGCGGAAGTCGCTCGAATTGTTCAGTCGCAGCGTACCGCCCACAAACAGACGCGGCGCAAAGCGGTATTCGCCGCTGCCTTCCAGGCTGTAGCCGATGCCGGTCTTGGTCTGCTGCCCGTAGGTCTTGCCGCTGGCCGCTTGCAGGGCGGCATCCGTGGGGAAGTAATCCGCGCCGTCCTGGCGGAAGTACTGCACACCGGCCGAGCCCTTGAGCTGGAAGCTGAAACGGTCGCTGCGCTTGGCCCAGGTCACCGGCAGGCCCAGTCCCAGATAGGCCTGCGGGCTGAAGTAACCGCCGTGGCCATAGGTATAGAAGTTCTGGTTGTTGGCGTAGCTGATGAGGGTGGCGGAGACACCGGCCGTCATCTTCTCGTCGTTGCCGTTGGCCAGGTACTGGTAGGCACCGCCGCCCAGTTCCACACGCGTGTTGGATTCGACGTTGCGGCCCATCAGGCTGTGCAGGGCACCGTAGGCGTAGACGCCGGTCTGGGCATCATCCGAACTCATCTCGGCACGGCCGCCGTTGGCGGTCACGCCGCCCCAGGAACGGCCGATGCGCGGGTCGGTGCTGCCGGCAAACGAGGTGATGCTGTCGTTGACGGCACGGCGCGACACCGTCACGCCGAAGCGGTTGGTGCTGCTGCCGCCGAGCGGCTGCTCCACGCTCACGCCACCGACCACGTTGGGATACTTGAAACCGCTGGGTGTCGTGCCGATGTCGGCCTTGATGCCGTCGTCAGGACGCTCGTAGGCTACCGCCACGCCCACGCCGCTGGCGCTCTGCTTGCCCACGCCGGTGGCACTGGAACCGCCACCGCCGAAGCGGCTGGCGGCCTCGTCGGTCATGGTGCCGCCATCCAGCGAGACCGGCGTGATACGCACGGCCACGCGGTCATTGCCGACCGGCATGTTCACTTCCAGCGGGGCTTCGATATCGTTGATGCGGCTCAGGCCCGATTCGCTGGCATTGCCGCGTACCACCACGCCTTGCGTGACGTAGGGGCTGCGTGCCTGCAGGATGTCGTTGAGGGCGCGCTGCGCCGGCGTGAGGTTGTCCGCCGGCAGGCCTTGCTGGCCCTGCAGCGCCAGCAAGGCGCGCTGGGCGGCGGTGGCCGCGCCCGGCAAGGCGGTGGCAGGTGCGGCCCCTTGCTGCGCATAAGCGCCGGTCCTGCCCGGCTGGGTGGTCTGGACCATCTGCGCCGGAGCCGGCGATGCATTGCTGAACACCGGACCGAGCGCCGGGCCATAGGCCACCGCAGGCGCGGCCTGCGACGCAGCCACACGCGCGTTGGCCGGGGTCGGCAAGACGTCGGCCGCCGCCGGTGCGGAAGCCGTCATCATCGCCGGACGCAGCATGGTCTCGGCAGGCGGCGGGATGGCAGCCACATTCTCGTTGCCCGGCAGGCGACGCTGGGTGCGGAAGGGGTTGATGGCCGGATCGAAACCATTGCCCTGGGCCATCAGGCTGCGCTGGCGCGCCGAGTTTTCAATGGCCACCGCCTTGCGCAACAGTGCCGTGGCTTCGCCGGTCTTGCCCAGCGCACGATAGATGCGCGCGGCTTCGGTCAGGGTGGTGGGATCGCTGCTTTCCAGTTTGTTGAACTGATCCAGCAGGTGCAGGGCATAGGCATTGTCGTGCGCCTGCATGGCGGTATCGGCCGCGCCCAGCAACACCGTGACGTCGCGCGGATTGCGTTCGGCCAGTGGTTTGTAGAGCGCCAGTGCGCGGGCATTGTCGCCGGCCGCATTGAACATGCGGGCCAGTGCCGAGAGCGCACCGATATCGGTGGGCCGCTGTGACAGCGCGGGGGCCAGCGTGTCGTAGGCCGCCGCCAGGTCGCCACCTTCGCGCAGGCGTTCGGCCTGGCGCACGCGGTAGAGGAAACGCACATCGTCGTATTGCTTGCGCGTGGCCACGTCCATTTTCTGGTTCTGCAAGGCCGTGAGTACGCTGTAGACCTGCGCATCCTCACCGGCCCTGAGCAGCACCGACGCGTATTGCAGGCGCGTAGCGGCGCTCGGCGTGGCCGGCGGCGCAATCAGCGGCTGCATCAGCGCCAGCGCACGCGGGGTATCGCCCGCATCGACATAGGCCGAGGCCAGTGTGCCTGTGCGCTCGGAATTGCCGGCCGCTTCGGGCTGCACGCGATCCAGCAGCGCCAGGGCTTCCTGGCGCTGGCCGGTCTTGACCAGCTCGCTGGCATGGCCGACCTGGATGGTCAGCGTGACCTGGCGATACAGATCGGTCATCGGTGCGGTACGACGGGCCTCGGGGATGCGGCGCAGGGTATCGAGCGCATCCTGCCACTGCTCCATCTCGGCCGACAGCAAGGCGCTGGCGTAGAGCGCGTCGACGTTGTCGCGATGCTCGCGGGTGAAGTCATCGATGGTCACGCGCGCCTGGCGCGACTGGCCGGCCTTGATGTAGAGGCGGGCCAGGTCGAAGGTGGTCCAGACGTTGTCGGGATCGTTGCGCACCGCTTCGCGCCGGGCGTCCAGTGCGGCATTGAGATCGCCACGCTGTTCGGCCAGGTTGGCTTGCTGGGTCGCACGCAGGGCGCGCAGGCGGCCCTGGTCGCCGAACTCGGCCTGTTGTTGCGGGGTGAGCTTGTCGAGCAGGCGCAGCGCTTCATCGGCTTGCCCGGTCTGCGAGAGCACATTCACCAGACCGCGAATCGCACCGACCTGTGCCGGCTGCACCGCCAGTACCTGGCGATAGTGCGCCGTGGCAGCCTCGAGCTGGCCGGCCGTGACTTCGATATCGGCGATGGCGACCAGGCCATCGGTGTTCTTCGGATCCAGGCGCAGCGCCTGGGTCAGCGCATCCTGCGCCTGCCGGGTCTGGCCGCGCGCCTGCAGTTCGCGGCCGCGCTGGATCAGCAGCCAGTAGCGCACGCTGTCGAGCGCCTTCTTCCAGCCGCTGCCACCCTTCGCTACAGCGCGCGCCAGCAGCGGTTCGGCGTCGGCCAGACGGTTCTGCTGCTGGCGCACCACACCCAGGCCACCGAGTGCATCGGTTTCATCGGGATGGGTGGCGAGGCGTTCCTGGAAAGCCTTTTCAGCTTCCTGCAGATCGCCCTTCTCCAAGGCCTGCAGGCCGCGCGAGAGCACCGTCGGCGTCTGCGTGGCGGTGACCTGCGAGCGGCCCTTGGCCAGCAGGTCGCGGATGTCCTTGTCGTCCGGATGGACCTTGAGGAATTCTTCAAACAGCGGGGCCTGCGCCGGACTCGGCGGGCCCAGCCAGGTCAGCGCCAGACGCCAGCTTTCATCGGCGTCGCCACCGATGTCGGTCTGCTTGCTCAGGCGCGAGAGCACGCGGATGCCTTCCACCCGGCTGTCTTCATGGCGCGCCAGCTGCTTGCCGTAGAACAGTGCCAGGATGCTGTCCTCGGGAGTTTCGCGCAGCAGGCGTTCCATGCCCTTGCGCGCTTCCGGCCAGCTGGCATCGTTGAAGGCCAGGTTGTTGTAGTACTCGCGGCCGACCGTGCCCGAGGGCGTCAGGCCATTGAACATCTTGCGGAAGGTGTCGGTGGCGCGGTCACGCTCGCCGGCATCCACCAGGCGGCGGGCTTCGGCCAGCAGGGCCTGGTTTTCAGGGCGGGCCAGGGCGATGTCCTGCATCAGCTGGGCGGCTTGCCAGGGTTGCGGCGAGAGCGCCTGCAGCCGTTCCAGATACGCATTGGCCTGCTGCGGCCGGTTCTGCTTCACGCCGATCAGGCCTATGCCGTACAGCGCGTTGACCTGCGATTTGTCCAGCTGCAGCACCTTCTGCCAGACCTCGGCGGCGCGCTGGTTGTTGTTGCGCGCCTGCCAGTACTGGCCCTGCTCCACCAGCTGGGCCTGCAGGTCCGTCGGCGCAGCCAGGGCCGGGGCCAGGGGTGCGCCCAGGAGCGCGGCCAGCACTCCGATGGCTAGCGTGGTACGGCGCGTGCGCATGACTTCTCCCAAGACAAATTGAGCGTTCCGTCGTCGCGGAACTGATATCGCTGCTCGGCCCATCCGAGGCCGAACAGGCCGAGCATGACGTTGTAATACAGAATTTCCGGTTGCGCACTGGGCTGGGCCAGTCCGCTTTCCAGCTGTTGTGCGGCGCGCGCCTGCCATTGCGCGGCCAGGGCGTTTTCGCCCTTGGCCTGCAGATACGGCACCAACGCCGCGCCAAACCCGAACGGCCCCTGCCCTTCGACGGCACCGCTGGTCACGGCCACCTTCTCCGGCGCGATGCCGGTGGCGACGATGCGCTGGCGCATGCCATCCAGGGCGGCCAGCAGCGGTGCGGCCCCGGGGTCACGCGGCGAGGTCATGCCAGCCCACAGGTAGACGCGGATGGCGTCATAGCTGCCCAGTTCGCCCTTGGCCGGATCGACCATGAACTGGCCGGCTTGCGCCGCCGTCATCTTGTAGCCGACCCAATCCGCCACGAAACCCTTGGGGCTGGTGGCCTGGATCATGCGCACGGTATTGGTGGCGATCTGCTGCCAGGGGCCCTTGGGGCGCTCCTTGTGCAGACGGCGCAGCAGCGGCAACGGCAGGTAACTCGGATTGAGCGTCCAGGCCTGGTTGCCCTGGCTGAAGCCCTGCGGTCCCGGCAAGACCATCTTGCCCAGGCCAGGCAGGTCCACCACGAGGCGCGCTTCGATGGCGTCGAGCAGGCGCACTGCATCGCTGCGATAGGTCGGGCGCTGCCACAGGCGCGCCGCTTCCAGCAGCGCGTAGGCAATCCACAGATCGGCATCCGATGCGGAATTGGCGTCCTGCAATTGCCACTTGCCATCGGCACCCTGCCCCCACAACCAGCCCGGCAAGCGGTTGGCGGCATCGGGCGCCATCATGTTGTCGCGCGTCCAGCTCCAGATCTGGTCAAAGCGTTGCGGATCGTTGGCGATCAGCGACAGCAGCAGGTTGTAGGACTGGCCTTCGGACGTGGTGTGATTGGGCAGCAGGCTGGAGTGCAGGACCCGGCCATCGGGTTGCAGGTGACTGCCGGCCCAGGATTGCCAGGCCGGCCAGTCAACCGCCGCGCAGGCGGCCGGCGCGGCGCTGGCGGCCGCACCGGCACCATTGAGCGCGAGTGCGGCCATCACCTTCAACAGGCTGCGTCGCAGAGGCTGGAACGGCAGGTCAGGCATTGAGACGCTTTCTCGCCTTGGCGCGCAGGGTCAGGTAAGCCAGGCCGCCGAGCATCAGGATGCCGCCGGCAATCAGTACGAACATGGCCAGCACGTGGCGCGACAGCCACCAGCGCAGCATGCGCAGCGGCGACATGCTGCCGACGAAATAATTTTCTTCGGCCAGCAGCGGATCGATGGTGGTGCCGCGCACCGCCACCAGGCTGCCCTGGATGGTCTCGGCTTCCGGGTCCTTGCTGGCCATCGCATCGAGGATCTGTTGCAGGCCGGATGCATCGCCACCGGCCAGCACCACCACGCTGCGGCCACTGTCGAGGGGCGACTCGAAACCGGTCAGGTAAGAGGTCGGCTCGCCCCCCGAGAAGGCCAGTGCCAGCCGCGCACGGCGCTTGGCCTGGTCCTCGTCATCGATCTGCAGCCAGCTGCGCACGCGCAGGGCCAGGTCGGCCACCTGGAAGCGCTGCTTGTCTCCGGTCACCACCGCCGGCAGGCGATCGGCCCATTGCTTGAGCAGCGGCTGATTCTGTCCCGAGGCCAGCACCAGCAGGTCGCGCGAGGCCACCTTGTCGACCTGCGCAGCCTGGGTCACGGCCACGCCGGTCGCCGGATAACCGGTGGCGCTGCCGAAGCGGCCCAGCAGCGTCAGGTAGGCCGAGAGATCATCGGGCGTGGCATTGTCGGGCAATACCACCGCCGACTCCGAGAGATCGGCCATGCGCGTGAAGGGGAAACCGGCATCCTTGAACACGCCCAGATTGGGCATGGCCATGAAGTGATCGTAGCCGCGCAGGTCGATGGTGGATTCGGGATCGATGCTGCCGCGCACGTTGTCGATGATGACGTCCTGGCATTCGCCCTGCTTGACGAAATCGTACATGTAGCGCAGCTGCAGACGCGATTGCGGACCGGCCAGGTTCAGCGGCAGGCGCACGTTCATCTCGCGGGTCAGCGCGTCATCCTTGATGGCGGCCAGCAGGCTCTTGTCCAGCTGGTCGTGCGGCAGCAGGACATCGGCCTTGATCAGGCCATCATTCAGGCTGACCATGAAGGACGAATTGGACGACTTGGGCTGCGGCGTATAGCGATACACCAGTTTCAGCTTTGCGCCATCCTGTCGCCAGCTGGAGAGCGCGGGCGGGAAGTTGAGCGGAATGGTGATCTCGCCCGGGTTGTAGCCGGAGACATTGAGGCGCTTGGGATCGATCAGCTCGGAGAGTTTCACCGGACGATCGGTAGGCAGCCAGTTGGGCGCGTCATACGGCTGGCGCGGAGTCAGCGGCTGCAGCTTGTCGACCACCACCGAACTGCCCGCCAGGCCCTTGCCGCCCAGCGTCAGGGCAGCGGCGGCCTGCTTGAGTTCGGCGATGTTGCGGCCGGAGACGATCAGCAATTTGCCATTGGCATCATTCGGATTGGCCTGCACGGTCAAGGTCGGCCCCTTGGGCGCGGCCACGGCCACACCGGCCACGGTGGTGGCGGCCTCGCCGGCCACCATCAGCACGGCATTGCCGCGCTGGGGCAAGGTGTTGATCTGTACCGGGAAGCGCGCACCGCGATAGGCGGCCAGCGCGCCGAACCAGGACGACAGCGACCCTGCCGCTTCCAGCGTGCCGTTGTCGGGCGTGCCGGCAAAGATAAAGGGCAGGTTCAGCATGCGGATGTCGCGCCGGTCGAAGAAGGGTACGGGCATCAGCGCCAGGTCATCCTTCTGCGGCAGCGCCGTGGTCTGCAGGTCCAGCGTGGAGCCATTGGCCACGCGCGTCCACAGGCTGGAATGCAAGGGATCCTCGCAACCCATCGTGTAGTGGCCGATGAACTGCAGGCTCAGGCGGTTGAATTCGGTAATCAGCTTGGCCGGGATGTCGACCTTGGCGGTCTGCATGCTGCCGGAGTTTTCCTTGGGCAGCGGGATGCTGCCGGCCACGACGTCGTTGACCATCACGTTGATCTGCGACAGGTCCGGCAGCAGCGCGGGCGAATACGTGTAATACAGGGTCACGTGCGCACCGGTGGCGACCAGCGAGACCGGCACGTCGAAGTTGAGACTGTCGGTGGCATCCACGCCATGCAGGTTCATCGAACCGTTGCGGCCCAGCTGCTTGAAGGTGAACACGTAAGGATCGCCGGCCATCGGGATCGGTGCCGGCAGACCGGGCGTGGCCGTGGCTGCCGGAGTCGCGGGGGTGGCCGCCAGTGCCGGCAACGGCAGGCTGCCTGCCGTCATCACGGCCGCCAGCATCAGGCACAGGGAGCGCTGGCGCAAGGGCATCCGTTGCGCTTGAGACTGCTTCGTTTTCATTATTGTTTTTCCAGAGTGTTGTCGGTAACGGGCACAGTGGCTGCCGCCACTGTCGAGGGTGCTGCAGCGGGTGCCGGCGCGCGGCGTTGCGCACGCCGGCTGCGCATCAGGATAAGGGTCGCCTTGAACAATTGCCGTACGCCATTCATGCCGATGCCGGCGACTTCACGCAAGGCTTTGAGCGGTGTATCGGGACGGCTCTTGCCCCAGTTGTTGTCCCAGATGTCGGCGCGCGAGAAGGTCAGGCGCACCAGTTCGCTTTGCTGGCGCAGCGACAGTTCGTGGAACTGTGCACCGACCATGTCGTTGCGGCTGAACACCACCATTGCCGGGAATACCTTCTCCTGCGCATTGCGCATCATCGAGACTTCGATGCGTGCATTGCGTGCGATGCTGACGCCGGCAGGCAGGCGCAGGCCAATGCCCTTCTGCGAGAAGTCGAGTGTCTTGCCGTCGATGATGCTGCCGTCGTCGAGCTTGATGCGTACCGGCAGTTCGGCGGTCACGCGCGGCTCGCTGCGCACCTGGCGGGTTTCGGAAGCGACCGCCATGGCGGCGCTGCTGATGATGACGTTGTAGAGCGTCCAGGCCATGTTGATGAGGATGGTGGTGACCGCATTCGGATCACCATGGATCAGTTGCCAGATGCCGAAGCCCAGTCCGGCCACGTTCAGCCCCAGCAGCACCATGTAGGGCCGCGCCAGCTTCCAGTCGAAGTGGTCATCGGTGATGATGCCGCCCTTGTCGGTGACGTTGAAGCCGCCCAGCTTGGGGTTCACCAGCGCCAGCAGCACCGGCCCCAGGATGTACCAGGCCAGCACGGTCTCGTAGACCTCGTTCCAGAAGGAATGGCGGAAGCGTCCCTGGATGCGCGAGTTGGTCAGGCTGGCGTGCAGCACGTGGGGCAGCACGTAGGCCGTGATCATCAGCGCCGAGGCCTGGAAGATGTGGGCGCCGAAGAACAGGTACGTCAATGGCGCAGTCAGGAAGATCAGGCGCGGCAGGCCATAGAAGAAGTGCAGCATGGCGTTGAGGTAGCACAGCCGCTGGCCCAGACGCAGCCCCCTGCCCTTGAGCGGATTGTCGACGCGGAAGATCTGCGCCATGCCGCGCGCCCAGCGCACGCGCTGGCGGATGTGGCGCGCCAGGTTCTCGGTGGCCAGGCCGGCGGCCTGGGGGATGGCGAGATAGGCGGTGTTGTAGCCGGCACGGTTCATCTTCAGCGCGGTGTGCGCATCTTCGGTCAGGGTCTCGGTGGCGATGCCGCCGATTTCCATCAACGCGGTACGGCGCATGACGGCGCAGGAGCCGCAGAAGAAGGCGGCATTCCACAGGTCATTGCCATCCTGCACCAGGCCGTAGAACAGCTCGCCCTCGTTGGGCACCGAGCGGAAGGTGTTGAGGTTTTTCTCGAAGGGATCGGGCGAGAAGAAGAAGTGCGGCGTCTGCAGCATGGCCAGCTTGGGGTCCTTGTAGAACCAGCCCATGCAGATCTGCAGGAAGGAACGGGTCGGCACGTGGTCGGCATCGAAGATGGCCACGAATTCGCCGTCGGTGACCTTGAGCGCCTCGTTGAGGTTGCCGGCCTTGGCGTGCTTGTTGTCGGAGCGCACCAGGTAGTTCACGCCGATGTTGTCGCAGAACTCGCGGAATTCTTCGCGGCGGCCATCATCGAGCACGTGCACGCGCAGCTTGTCCTGCGGCCAGTCGATGGCCTGCGCGGCGAAGATGGTGAGCGAGACGATGTCCAGCGATTCGTTGTACGAGGGAATGAAGACATCCACCGTCGGCCACTCCGCAGGCGGCATGGTCAGCATCTGCGGCTTGCGGCGCAGCGGCCAGGCGGTCTGCAGGTAGCCCAGCGTCAGCACCAGCAGCGAATACAGTTCGGCCGCCAGCAGTCCGTAGCCGAAGCAGATGTCCAGCCAGCTTTCAAAGGCCAGCGTGGAACTGATGCGCCAGTACATGTAGCGCATCGACACCGTCAGCGAGAGCGTGATCAGCACCAGCACCGGGAACCGTCCCGACTGCTTGCGCAGCACCAGCGCGGCGACGAAGCAGCCGATGGCGAAGACGCATTGGGCGGCGAAGTCCAGCGGCACCGAAATGATCAGCAACGCCAGCATCGTGGCAAACAGCAGCACGGCCCATTGCACCAGACGGCGCGGCCCGCGCGGCAAGCCTTCGAGGCGCGCGCCGACGGTCTGCATCCATTGTTGCAGGCGGTTGGCCGATGGCCGTGCCGAGGGCTCCTGTCCTGGCGGATGCGGTGACAGCGTGGCGGCGGCAGGCAGGTCGGACGGGGCTGGCGACTGCGATGGGGAGGGAGCCTGGGATCCGGTCGTCATGCGCGTGCACCCGTAGCGACGGCTTTGGCGACAGCGGCGCGCAGCACCTCGCTCACGCCCTGCAACTGCTCATAGGCCGGCGAGTGGCCGTCCTTGACCAGCGGATTGAAGCCATAGGCCAGGCCTTCGCTGATGGCGTGATCGAGCGCGATCACCCCAGCCAGGCGCGGACCCATCCAGCGCTTGAGCACTTCCAGCATGTCCTGGCTGAAACTGCGGCTGGCATCGTATTTGTTGACCACATAGCGGCAGTTGTTGCGGCCATGCAGGACCTGGCGCATATGTTCCAGCGCCAGGAAAGAACCGGCGTCGGGCGTCACCACCGCCAGCACCTGGTCGGCGGCTCGCAGGGCCTGGTCGAGATAGGCGGTCTGTCCGGCCGGCAGGTCCAGCAGCACCACGTCGTCCGCCTGCAGCTGCAGGGCGTGCAACTGGCGCAGCAGCCATTGGCCATCCTCGGCCATCTGCTGGGCCAGCGCAGCTTCGCCAGCGGCGGCCACCAGGGTGTGGCTGACCACCTGCGTGCCGGCCATGCCGGCAGCCAGGCCACTGCGCCAATCTGCGGCGGCGGCCGCTGCAGCAACGGCGTCGGCACTCACGCCCAGATGGTATTGCAAGGCATTCTGCGGATCCAGATCGATGGCGATCACGCGGCCATGGCGCGCCAGGCTGCAGGCCAGGGCCGAGCACAGGGTGGTCTTTCCGACCCCGCCCTTGGGCGAGACTACGGCAATCACCTGTGCGGGCGTCGTGGGGGGCAGGGCCACGCCGGACTGGCCGGCGTCGTCATTGTTGGCGCGCTGCAGGGCCTCACGCTGACGCGCGGCCTCGCCCAGCATCGAACGCAACAGGGTGGGTACGCCAGGGCCATGGGGCACCGACGGGCTGATCTGGCTGACCGGCGCCGGGTTCGGGGAGGAAACAGGCACCTGCACGGACAGGGACGGTGCAAGTCTGGCGACAGGAGCGACCGGGACGGCGGCAGGCGCAGCAACGACAGGGGCTTCAACGACCGGCTCGCTGGCCGGCTCGGTCAGCGGCTCGATCACAGGCTCAATGCGCTGGGAGGAGGAAAGCGAAGGCGGGTCCAGCAGCGGCACCACCGCGCTGGCCGCCACGACCGGTGCCGGTTCGGCCTTCACGTCCGCCGCGGCCGGCTGCGCAACCACCAGCGGCGCCTTGGGCTTGCGGACCGGCTCCTTGTAGTTGATGGCGGCCTCGATTTCGAGATACCCATCCACCGTCGCCCCGAACTTGCTCAGCAAGTTGGAGATATCGTTTCCCATGCTTGACTCCCTGCCCTGTCCTGACGGCGGCGGCTTTTGACCGGGCGCGCAAGACCTGTCTGCAACCTTGTTAAAAAGCGGTAAGTGTTCCCATATGCTGCCATCCCCCAGCTATATTTATTCATCCGCTCTGACGGCGGGACTTTTCCCCTCTGGATGCGGAGTCATGCTCCGCGCGGACCAGGCGCAGGAATGTTGTTTTTTCGACCACATTCCACGTTGTCATTAAAGCAAACAAATCCTGATACCGCAACCTTCTTCGTTGCCAAAAATGTAAAAAGCCGACAAGACACAACACTCATTTCTTGCCAGGAACATATGAAGAAAGAGGCAGAATCTTACATGCGAGACGGACGCTTTGTTGCTCAATAGCGACAATTTGTTCCTCCTTCGACGCGGAATTGACACAGTTCCCGAAAGATCCCGCAAGGACACTCGCGAGCCACGGCTGGCGCGGCTTTTCGACTCTCATCCTGCGGGAGATCGGGCAAGCCCGGATTCGGCATGTCCACGTACCCGCCTATGCTAGGGGTTCGTAAAAAGATGTCACTCGGGAAAAACCTGAGAAGCCACGGCGCTCACGCTGGCAGCGCGCGGGAATCGGCGATCTGCCACCAGGCCGGCAGCAGTGCCTGCACCTCGGGCCGGCCGAAGCGCTGGTCGATCAGCCAGACCGTGCCTTGGTCAGTTTCGGTGCGGATGACGCGGCCGGCCGCCTGCACCACTTTCTGCATGCCGGGATAGAGGTAGGTGTAGTCGTAACCGCAGCCGAACAGCTGCTCCATGCGTTCACGCAACTGCTCGTTGACCGGGTTGAATTGCGGCAACCCCAGCGTGGCGACGAAAGCGCCGATGAGTCGATCGCCGGGCAGATCCACGCCTTCCCCGAAGGAGCCGCCCAATACGGCAAAGCCGATGCCCTGCCCGGCGCTTTCGAAACGTGCGAGGAAGGCATCGCGGTCGGTCTCGGACATGCGGCGCGACTGCTGCCAGGTGGCGATATGCGGATGCGCCCGTGCGAAGGCATCACGCGCCTGCTGCAGGTAGTCGAAGCTGGAGAAGAACGCCAGGTAGTTGCCCGGCCGCTCTTCATACTGGCGCGCCATCAGTGCGCAGATCGGTGCGATGGAGGCGGCGCGGCGCTGCCAGGTGGTGGAGATCTGATGCGCCACCTTCACCTGCAACTGGCTGGCCTGGAAGGGAGACTCGACATCGATCCAGGCGGTATTGGCCGGCATGCCCAGCAGATCGGCAAAATAATTCCACGGGGCCAGCGTGGCCGAGAACAGCGTGGTCGCATGCGCAAAGGCGAAGCGCGGCCCCAGGAAAGGCGCAGGCACCACGTTGCGGATGCACAGCACGGTATTGCGCTCATCTTCCCGGGTGAGATCAAACAGCGAGTGCGGGCCGAAGGATTCGGCCAGCCGCACGAAGGCCATGGCATCGAAGTAGAAATCGCGCAGCGGCGGATCCAGCGGTACCGCCACTTGCGCCAGGAAATCGCTGATGGCGCCCACGCTGCTGCTGAGTGCCTCGACGAACTTGGCCGGCGGCGCTTCCAGCACCTGATAGGGCAAGTCGGCTTTCTTGCCGGCGGCGGTCCAGGCGCGACCCAGCCGTTCCAGCGGCTTGGCCACGGCCGGCGGGGCCACGGCGCGCGCGGCCCGCAGCGCTGCCCGGCTCAGTTGCGCGCTGTACATGCTGCGCGCCCGCGAGACCAGGTTGTGGGCCTCGTCGGCCAGCACGCTCACGCGCCAGTCATGCGCCTGCGCCATGCCGTAGAGCATGGCACCGCCATCGAACCAGTAGTTGTAATCGCCGACGATGACATCGCTCCAGCGCGTCATCTCGCTACCCAGGTAGTAGGGACAGACCTGATGCTGCAGGGCCACGCTGCGCAGATGCTCACGATCCAGCAGCGGCTGCGAGAGGCAGGCCGCGCGGGCGGCAGGCAGGCGGTCGTAGAAGCCCTGCGCCAGCGGACAGGAATCGCCCCGGCACAGCCGGTCCGGATATTCGCAGGCCTTGTCGCGTGCGCACAGTTCCAGCACGCGCAGCGGCAGTTCGCCGTGATCCTTCAAAGTGGCGGCGGCATCCAGCGCCAGTTGCCGGCCGGGGGTCTTGGCCGCGAGGAAGAGGATCTTGTCCAGCCGCTGCGCCGGGGCTGCCTTGAGGGCCGGGAACAAGGTGCCCAGCGTCTTGCCGATGCCGGTCGGTGCCTGCGCCAGCAGGCTGCGCCGGCCCGTCTGCGCGCGAAATACCGCCTCCGCCAGTTGCCGCTGACCGGGACGGAAATCGCCATGCGGAAAGCGCAGTGTCTGCAAAGCCGTATCACGCGCCGCGCGGTGCGCCAGCTCCTGTTCGGCCCAGCACATGAAACGCTCGCATTGCGCCGCAAAGAGCGTAGCCAGTTCCTCGCGGCTGCGGGTTTCTTCCAGTACCGTTTCCTGCTGGCTGCCGATGTCGAAATACACCAGCGCCAGATGGATGCGCGCCAGCCCTTCCCGCTCGCACATCAGGTGGCCATAGACCCGCAGTTGCGCCCAGTGCAGGTGGCGATGATTGTCGGGCAGGCTGGAGAGCTGGCCGCGATAAGTCTTCACTTCTTCCAGCAGCTGGCGGGCGGGGTCATAGCCATCGGCGCGTCCGCGCACATGCAGCGCGCCATGATCGGCCGAGAGCGTCACTTCGCTCAGGTAGCCTTCCCCGCGCCGCTGCGCCACGATGGCGTGACCGGCGATGCCTTCCTGGGCGGTGGGTGTGGGCGTGAAGCGCAGATCGAGATCGCCCTGCTTGGCGGTGAATTCGCACAGTGCACGAACCGAGACGGTGTAGTGCGGTGCGGACTGCTCTTGCGCAGCGCCGGCCGAGAGCGCCTCGTTCATGCTGCCGCCTGTTCCCATTGCAGGTAGCACACCGCCACCGGCATGGCGTGTTGCGCACAGTAGTCCAGCCAGCGGCGCTGGTTGTCCTGCAGGCGGTCGCCCGGGCCTTTGACTTCGACCATGCGATAGCGCCCTTGCTGCGGCCAGAACTGGATCAGGTCGGGGAAGCCGTTGCGGTTCTCTCGAATGTCGTCAAGGATGCGCAGGCACCACAGCTTCAGATGTGCAGCGGGGATACAGTCCAGCGCCATCAGCAGCAGCTCGCGCGTGACCCAGCCCCAGGCGACGAAGGGCGATTGCAGGCCGTGCTTGCTCTCATGGGTGGCAAGGAGATGCGCACGGTAGCTGCCGTCATCGAAACGGCGCAGGCAGCGCGCCAGCACATCGCGCCGACGCGCCGCGAAATCGGCGCTCAAGAGATCGGCCGGCTCGCGCTGGAAGGGATGGAAGAAGGCGCCGGGAATGGGCGCGAACAGCGCTTCCCAGCACAGCAAGCCGAACAGGGCATTGGCCAGCGCGTTTTCGACATAGAACACCGGCGCATCAGCCCGCTGCAAATGCAACTGCACCGACCGCTCGACGCGGCCGCCCTCGGCCGGCAACACGAGCTCGATCTGATCGACCACGGCGGGGCGCGGCCGCAGCGCCGGCGGCAAACCCAGCTGGCGCGCCAGGCGCGGCGCGATGCGCAGCAGTTGCTGGCGTTCCGCCTCGCTCTCGGGCGATTGCCGGGCGATCGTCAGCAGGGCTTGTGCGGGACCGAAGCGGCCCAGTTTTTCCAGCACGCGGATGGCGCGTGCCCGTGCACCGGGATAACGGCAGGCAGCGTAGATCTGCTGTGCCTGTGGCCAGTCGCCGGCCTTCTCGCAATGCTGGCCGAGCTGGAACAGCAGGCGTTCACGGCGGCTCTCCAGCCAGGGATTGTCGAAGCGCTCCGCGGGTAGCGCGTCGAGCACGGCAGCGACCTTGTCACCGGCCTCGAAGCGCTGCTTGCAGGCCTGGAGTTGCAGGTAAAGATCAATGTCGGTGCGGCTGCGAAAACCGCGCGCCTCGGCAGAAAGGGCGATCTGTTCATAGCGCAGCGTACCCAGATCGGCCAGCACGAATTCGCTCCAGTCCTGGCGCAGGTTGCCGAAGAACATCAAACGCAAACGTTCACACAGGCCGCCAACCCGCATGCGCAGGACCGCTTCCCCGCCCTGCCCCGGCGCTATCCATTGCGACAGGCAACGCGGCGCGGCATGTTGCGGATCGCTTTCCAGCGCCGCCAGCAAGCTGTCCTTGCGCGCCGTCTTGAGCGCACCGCGCACGCTGAACCAGCGCAGCAGCTCCGGCTTGGTCGCCAGCGCGAAGACCTGGGCCAGCGACAGCGGGGCATCCTGCTCCACCCATTCGGACGGCAGATCGCGGGACGCCTGCAGCGGACAGCCGATCTCCGGACAAGCCAGGCGGCTGGCACGGAAGTGCTCGCCCTTGCGCATCATCATGCGCACGAACAGCGCCCGCGCAGCCAGCGGCAAGGTCGGGAAACGCAGCAGGAAATCGCGCTCCTCGTCCTGCAGCAGGTCGGCATAGCGCTGCCCCAGCCAATCCAGCGCCTGCTGGAAATTGCTCAGGTAGTAGAAACGGTGATCGGGGACGGCGGACATTGCGGCGAAAAGCAGGCAGGAAAGGAAGTCGGGTAGCAAAGGCACGTCGCCGTGCCTCCGCCCCCTAAGAACCGTACGTGCCAGTTTCCCGGCATACGGCTCAAGCCTCTTGAAGGCCCGTGAACCGCGGACCCGGTTTCTGTAACTTGATACCTTGGCTGTGGACCTGCTTGTGGCAGGTGTCATGCAGAAGTACCTCATTGGATGCGATCTCCTTTCCACCATGGCACCGTTCGATGAGATGGTGGATATGAAGGTCGCCAATCTCCAGAAGTTGATCGCAGACCAGGCACTTGCCTTGCTGAGACATCCATAGATTGGCTAATTTCTTGCGACCTTGGGTCGAACCCTTCATTCGCCAGACAGAGCGATGTTCGAAGTATTCTTCCCAAGCCGGATCGTAAGGATTGGCATCGGATTTGATCTTCTGATGGCGCTTGATAGGGAGTTGTGCAGCGTATCGGAGGACGTAGTATCTGTCCTCGTCGGGCTGCGCCGAGGGTTCCGTCTTGACGGCGAATACCCAGCTACGGTCGCCAATTCGATGGAAGTACCGAGGTGCTATCCATTTGGCCACGCGCTTGGGGTGTCGCCGCTTGGCCCACCGCCATAAACACTCCCAGATCTGGCTGTCCACGTAAGAGAAGGTTTCCTTGGATACGACATGGTGGTGATATCGTGCCCATCCGCTGATCATCGGGTTGAGTTTCTCAATGACCCTTTGTTGCGGCACGGCAGCCAAACGTCGCACCATGGCGCGAATCTTCTGGAGAAACGCGTGCACGTTCTTTTTCGAGGGCTTGATCAACAATTTCTTGTTGTACCGTCGAACGTTCTGTCCCAAGAAGTCGTAGCCTTCTTCGATGTGGGTGATCTTCGTCTTCTCCGGCGAGAGGGATAGCCCTCGGACCGCGAGGAATGCCTCCACTGCTGGCTTGATTTTTTCATCCAACAGTTCTTTGCTAATGCCGGTGATAACGAAGTCGTCTGCGTAGCGGACTAGATTGACTTTGGCCTTCTCGAATTGGTGGCGGTTCTTAAATTGCTCCCGCAGAGCCGCCTCCAGGCCATTGAGGGCAAAGTTCGCCAGTACGGGACTGATGATGCCACCCTGTGGCGTGCCAGTCTCCGTTGGTGCTAGTACGCTTCCTTCCATGTAACCAGCTTTCAACCACTTCCGGAGCACCGCCTTGTCCATAGGGACATGGTGGATCAGCCATTCGTGATCGATGTTGTCGAAGCATCCTTTGATATCCGCTTCCAATATCCAGTCGGCGGAACGTCTTGCCCCAACGCTACTCATGCTGCCATTGAAGCGGGAGTTCAATAGGCATTGCTGGATAGCGTCATGCGTAGACCGGGCCTTCCGGAATCCATATGACTGCTCATCCGATACCGTTTCGGAAACGGGATCAAGTGCCAGCAAGTGGAGCGCCTGCATGGCGCGGTCTCGCATGGTCGGGATGCTCAAGGGACGCATCTTGCCATTACTTTTCGGGATATAGATTCGTTTCAGCGGGAGCGGACGATACCCCTTCCGTTTCAGCGAGTCTATCGCAGCAGCCTTGGCAACTGGCGTCGACCACGTTTGCTTATCGACGCCAGGTGTCCGTTTGCCTTGGTTTTCAGTTACTCGTCGTACAGCTAACGCTTTGCCGTAAAACGAGCAGGTCAGCAGACGTTGCAAGGCTTGCACCTTGTTCCATCGCTGCTCTTTAGTTGCCTTCACGATACGGGCCTGCATTCTTCTTACGTAGCCGTGTGCCTTGGCCCAGTCAATGCTGTGCCAAGCTAGGGGTACGTCGGTGGGCGCACACGTTGACTGCCCGTTCATTTGCCTTCCTACCTTCAAAGATTATTCAGACGATCTCGTGACGAGAGACCTATCGGAAGTCTGCGCGCTTTCGCGTGGAGCGATTTCGACGCTTGTCTACGCTCCTATCCGAGCCATTACAGCTCGGCGTTTGCTTTCTCCGATTTCCTTTACCCGCTCACCCATCAGCATTCCTTACGGTCTGCCTGCCTCAAGGGCAAGTGATCGGGCTTACCCTGTTCCGGGAATTCAACAGAATGGCTAGGTTCCTTCTTTACGCCGAGGATAATGTGGTCTGCGTGCTCCCCCGACAGACGGGATGCACCTCATCCTGTAGCTTTTGCCCTCAGCCTTTCAGCATATTTGGCTGGACTGTATTCACGACGCTTGCAAAGGTTCACATGTGTTAACCGTCTTCCATTCGAGCCAAGCCCAGCCATCCGCGCTATGCTCGCCGATGTCACCCGCCTCACGGCATGGCTTAGGTCTTACGACCGCGGTACTTTATCCTCAGAGCTCCGCACCCAGCCGTTACCAGCTACGCACGTCTAAGTAGGCTACTGCTGGCAGAACAGCAGGTTCCATCACCGATGTTTTGGTGTGGAACGGTTGAATCCGCGACTTTCAGGTCGCACCTGTATGGATGCACAGTATATCGCGTAGATGCCAATAACTACACTTTGGAGACGAGATACCTGAAATATCAGGCTCTGTTCACCTTCAACCTGAATCGCGACTGCCCGCTAAGATAGTCGCCCTGCACAGACCAATCAACACTTCCAGGAGACCGCCTTGCCCAAGCTTTCCACCCTCGCCTTCGCGCTGTCCGCTGCCCTGCTGGCTTGCGCCGCGCCCTTGCACGCGCAGCAGACGCCGCGCCATGATGAATTCTTCTGGCTCGGCGAAATCAACAAGGCCACGGCCGTGATCAACACCGACGAAGGCTTGCTGGACAAGTCGATGACCCCGCTGGTCGTCAAGGGCATCCGCAAGGTGCTGGCCGATGGCGAGCTGCCGGGTGCCAAGCGTCCGAAGCTGGTGATCACCTTCGAGCCGCTGCTGATCCAGGCGGCCGGTCCGCAGATCACGCTGCTGCACGCCGGCCGTTCCAGCCAGGACATGCTGGCCACGCTGCGTGCGGCCATCCTGCGCGAAGACCTGCTGACGCTGGCCAACCAGCTCAACGCCACCACGGCGGCGCTGGTCAGACTGGCCGCCAGCCAGCGCGACACCATCGTGCCCAACTACACCAACGGAGTGGCGGCGCAGCCCAACAGCTACGGCCACTACCTGCTGGGCTTTGCCGCCGCACTGGACCGCGATGCCCAGCGCCTGCGCGAAGCCTATGGGCGCCTGGACCGCTCGGCCATGGGCACCACTGTCCTCAACGGCACCAGCTGGCCACTGAACCGCCAGCGCATGGCCGACTACCTGGGCTTTGGCGCCATCGTCGACAACGCCTATGACGCTGCGCAGCTGTCGGCGGTGGATGGTCCGGTGGAAGCGGGCGCGGTGGTCTCTTCCATTGCCCTGCATGCCGGCGCCTTCATCCAGGACGTGATGACGCAATATGCGCAGCCGCGTCCGTGGATCCTGTTGCAGGAGGGAGGGGCCAATACTTACGTGTCGTCGGCCATGCCGCAGAAGCGCAATCCGGGCCTGCTCAACAGCACCCGGCGCGATGCCTCGATGGTGATTGCCGAGGGCATGGGCGTGGCCATCGTGGCGCACAACATCCCGCCCGGCATGAGCGATGCCAAGGACGTGAAGCCCAACAAGGAGATGGTGCTCAATACGGTCAAGGTCCTGAAGAACTGGGAAAGCATCCTGGGCGCGCTGGTGATCGATCCGAAACGCGCGCTGGAAGAACTCAACAGCGACTGGACCGCGTCCCAGGAACTGGCCGACGTGCTCATGCGCAAGTACAAGCTGCCCTTCCGCGTGGGTCATCACTTCGCTTCGGAAGTGGTGGAGTATGCCAAGGCCAACAACATCCGGCCGCTGGAGTTTCCTTATGACCAGGCGCAGTGCATCTATCACGAAGCGGTGCTGAATTCGGAATTCCCGCAGGCCCTGCCGATGTCGGAACAGGAGTTCCGCAGCACCCTCGATCCGGTGGCGATCGTGCGCAATCGGGCCACCGTGGGCGGTCCGCAACCCGCCGAGATGGACCGCATGCTGCGCGAGGCCACTGCGCGCGTGGCGCAGCAGGATGCGTGGATCAAGGCCCGGCAGCAGCGCATTGCAGGATCGCTGCAGAAGCTGGATGCGGATTTTGACCGGATGGCCGTCTCGGCGGGGGTGAAGTAAGTCGTGCCGGGCGGGCCGTGCAGCTTGGCCTAGCCGCGGGAAATCACCAGCAATCCCGCAGCAATGAGCGCGGCCCCGATCAGCTTGGCGGGCGTGATGACTTCATTGAGAATCCAGACCGCCATCAGCAAGGCCACGATGACACTGCCCTTGTCGATCAGCGCGACGGTGGACACGTCCCCCGCCTTGATGGCCTTGTAGTAGAACACCCAGGAGACGGCGGTGGTCACACCCGAGAGGCCGAGCCAAAGGACGTTCTGCCAGGTGACCGCGCTCAACTGCGCGGCCGGCACGACAGCGGCGGCGAACATGAGGACGAAGACGAACACGAAGCAGGTCCGGATGGCCAAGCCCAGATCGCTGGAGATGCCGGTCAAGCCGAGTTTGGCGATGACCGAGGTGAAGCCTGCAAAGACCATGGAAATGAATGCGTAGGCGATCCAGCGTTCCATCCTCTTCTCCTTGAATGAAAATCGTGTGAGCCACACAGGCCACCGTCTGGCGTTCAGCCAAACCGATCAGGCGCACGAAACAGCCCCGGCATCTGCAAGACGCACTGAACGGCGAAGCGGAGTGATAGACTCAGCACTACCGAAAATCATTCGGCTCCGACCGATCAGAAATCATCCTGATCCGCAATGAGGCTCGTCCCCGTCGACGGGATGGACGAGTTCCGCGCCAACCGACACTTACAAGAGAATCCACGGAAATGCAAAAGACTGAGACGAAGGTTTTGGAGTCGCTCATAGAAAGATCCCTTTTCACCAGCAGATGGATTCTTGCCCCCATGTATCTTGGATTGTGCATGAGCCTGATCCTTCTGGCGTTCAAGTTTGCCCAGAAAAGTTGGGGCATGCTGTCAGACTTCATCAACATCGGTGCCAACGATACCATCGTGGGCGTTCTTTCTCTGGTGGATCTGACCTTGATGGGTAACCTGCTGCTGATGATCATGCTTGGTGGTTATCGTAACTTCGTCTCCCGACTGGATTTCCGGGGTCACGAGGATACGCCGGAATGGATCAGCCATGTCGGTTTCGGAAACCTGAAGTTGAAGCTGATGAGTTCGATTGTGGCCATTTCCGCGATTGAGTTGTTGCGGAGTTTCATGTTTATTGACTTGGTCAGCGACAGAGTGCTGTGGTGGGAAATCGGCATTCACTTCACCTTCGTTCTATCGGCTCTGCTGCTCGCTGGTACGGACCTGCTTTCATCGAAAGCAATACACAAGTAGGGCGCGCGTCCAGCATCGCCTGTCGTTGTTGTCTTCGAGAATCTCAACGGGCCAATTGGAATTTTCCTTGCCCGCCGGACGACTCTCCGGAAACGCTTTGGAAGCGACAGAACGCGCTTGTGCCATCAGCGCCCAATCTTCCTGGACCGATAGCCGAAGACAACAAATTCATCAACCTGCGTTCCATTTTCTTTTTCCTTGAAAGTGGTCCGTACAGAAGGGGTGAGTATCCGACATCCCTGAGCAACTTCAATCATCTGTTCCGGCGACGATCGCTCCCTCTATTCCATGGCGGGCCAGCGCTGCAGTCACGACACCGGCGGTCTTCATCTCCTCGACGAAGGCCGCCAGATACGCACGTGCCTTCTCGCCGCGTGCTGCCGGTGTCCCCATGGCCTGGCGGATGACCATGAAGCGCTGGTCGAGGATGCGCAATCCGCCAACCTTGGCAGCATCGGCCTGCAACTGCTGTTTCACGCCGGCGGCCACGTCCAGCCTGCGCTCGACAAACGTCGGCACTACCGCATTCGAGGTCGGCGTGCGCACGATGGTCGCCTGTTTCAGTTCACGGCTCAGGAAGAGGTCATAGGCGCTTCCACTACCGACGGCCACTGTCAGGCCCGGGCGATCCACCTGGGCATTGTCATGGATGGGAGAATCCGCCCGCACCGCGTAATAGCCCTCGATCAGGACGTAGGGCCGGGTGAACGCAATCTCGCGGGCGCGCCTTGGATCAATGGCGAAGAAGCCGATGTCGGCACGCCCCTCCTCCAGATTGGCGACGGAACCCGCAGCAGTCTTGCCAACCACCAGCTCAACGGGAACCCCGAGGCGCTGCCCCAGTTCGCGGGCGAGGTCAACGGAGACGCCTTGGGCTTGCCCACTCTGCGGATCCAGGCTCGCCAGTACCGGGTTGCCCAGATTGATGGAGGCGCGCAGCACGCCAGTCGGTGCCAGCTGCTGCACCAGGTCCGGATCCGGTGCAAGGCGCTTGAGCAACTGCGCATGAAACAACTCCGGCATCTGCATCTGCGGTGCATGACCAGCGCCGGGGAACACCACCAATGTCGCGTGCGGAATGACGGCAGCCGCCTCGCGCCCGAGCACCGCATAGTTGCCCAGCCCGGCGCGCAATGCCGGCGGTGCGAATTCCTTGCCGATGGCGGTGCTGTCCTGGTCGCCGATCATGAGGACCGTGGGCGTCTTCAGGTTCTTCAGTTCGTAGAACACCGGTTGCGTAAGGATCATGTCGTACAGCAGTGCCGAATTCCACGCCACCCGCTCCTTGCCCGGCCCGCGGTACATGCCGGCCAGCATCTGCACCCAAGGTTCATACTCCGCACTCCACTGCCCGGAGAAATACGTGGCGCGCTCGTAGTTGCGGATGCGCTCGGCCGTGGTACCGAGTTCGCGCGCATACCACTGGTCCACCGACACCGGCGGCACGCCCTTGGCGCGCCAGTCTTCCAGGCCGATGGGGTCGACCAGCACCAGCTGGCGGGTCTGCTGTGGATAGGACAACGCATAGCGGATGGCCAGCATGCCACCAGTGGAGTGGCCTACCAGGATGGCCTGATCGATGCCGAGCGAGGCCAGCAAGGCGTGCGTATTCGCGGCCAGTTGCTGGAAGCTGAACTGGTATTGCTCGGGCTTGCTGGATTTGCAGAAGCCGATCTGATCCGGTGCAATCACACGGTAGCCGGCGCGGCGCAGGACATCGATGGTCTGCTCCCAGGTGCCGGCGCAGAAATTCTTTCCGTGCAGCAGGACGACGGTGCCGTGCGGCACACTGCCGGCGGCAGGTGCCACGTCGAGATAGGCCATCTCGATGTCCTGGCGCTGGGAGTGGAAACGATAACGCGAGACCGGCCAGCGGTAGTCGAAGCCCTCCAGCTGGGGGCCGTAGACCGGCGCGTTTTCCATGTCGGGGACAGATGCCGCAGATGCCGGATTGGCAGCAGGTACCAGCGTGGGCAGGGAGGCCAACACGCTGAACAGGCTGGCAGCCAGCACAGTTTTCGCACGGAACAGGAAGGGTTTTGAATGCATGGGAGGAATCGGGCAGGTAGGTGAGATCGGGATGGCGCGCACAATCGATATCGCCGATGGTAGCCGGATTCGCACAACAAGGTCGGGCTTTACCTCGTTTTACCGGCCCGACCTTTTGCGATGGCTTCGCGCGTGGAGGGTAGACGGCTGCCCTGCCCTGCGATTATCGTGTCACCGGTTTGACCAATCTGAACGGAAGGAACGACAGCATGTTTTCAAAACAGTTTGAAGTGGATCCCAAGCACATCGATTTCCAGGGCGTGGTCGATGGGCTGTATTACCCGTTTTATATGGAATGGACGCGGCATGCCTTTTTGAAGGAAGCGCTGGGAATCGATATCGAAGAGGCCTTCCGGCAAGGGCAGGTGTTCATGGTGCTGGAATACTCGCTGCGTTTTCGCAAGAGCCTGCAAAAGGGCGACACGATGGAAGTCACCTGCGAAGTGCAGAAACACGAAAAGCGCAGCCGGGTGAATTTCGTTCAGCAGATCAAGGTGGGGGATGTGGTGTATGCCGAGGCGGTCTTTGTCGGGGCTTGCTTCATGAATAACCGGCCGTTCGTGCCGGAGGCGATTGCGGCGGCGCTGGCGGCGGCTCCTGCCGCCGATCGGGAGCAACCTGCGCCATAGCCGCCATGGCGGATTTACGCGGCGGCCTGCGCATCGATGCGGAGAGGGAACAGATCAATGCCAGGATAGTCTGAACGCATTCAGCTTGCACGTGGCCGCATGCCAAGCCGGAGCAAGCCGCTATGTGGAAACCTTTTCTCTCAGGACTTCTCTCATGCCTCTGAAATCAACTCTCGTCATGGCGGCCCTTTCTGCCGCTGCTTGTTCGGCACACGCCCAATCCGACAGTCAGGTGGTGCAAGACATGGTGACTCGCTCGGCCAATGTCTGCCCGGGCCATAGCGCGGCGCGCACCACGCCGACGGTAAAGATGCTGCCTGTCGGCGCACTGCGGGTCATGCTGGAACGTGGTCTGGTCATGTGCCCTGACCGCCGCCTCGACGCCGACGCACCGGCGGTCTTCTTCGGCAGAGTTGGGGTATTTGCATGGAACCCGGAAGCGCTTGCAGGCGCGCAGGTGATCGTCAAGCAGATCGACACCATGACCCGCAAGGATGAATACCCCGCAGACACCTTGGTATGGGATGCCAATGGCAAGCAACTTGCGCAGCGCACCGTGCCTGCTTTCGAACCGAAGCCTGGGGCTGCTGTGCTGTACAAGGTACGCTAGGGCCTGTTCACATTTAATCTGCGAGTGCGAGAGGTCGCCAAGCGTTGACTGCCTAGGCGCGGCGACGCGCCGTGGTGGTGCCACGGCAAGGAGCTGCAACAACGGCAGGCGACGCTTGGCGGCCTCTCCCGGAGGGTTGCCCCCAGAAGGCGCGCTGGCCGCGTTGCACGTCAGGGCTGGTGGCACCACCACCAGCCCTTACGCGCGCCTTGCCACCACGCATTCTGGGGGCAACGCATCTCGCAGATTAAATGTGAACAGGCCCTAGCCTTTCGTTGTATCGCTATCGCCAAAGCCTTGTTGCTGGCCCGTCTGACTTCTTCCTGACGTCGGTGAAGTCGCGGACCAGCCGCCAACAAGAATGTGAGCGTCATGGATAGTGCAACCTGCATTCCCTTTCGCAAAGTTCGCCCATCGCGCAGGTGATTTCTTTCCTCCTCGCCTGACACGCCATGGGATTTCCCACATTGGAAAAGCGCCGCGCGCTATTGGTCTTACCAATAAACTGGTAATATCCAGTTTCCCAAATCGACAGCCCATCGCCTGTCGCCGGTCCTCGACACGCTGAGGCCGAGCCACGGCAAAAAGGCGTCATTCAGAGACAATCATTTCTCAAAGGAAACACGATGAAATTACTGCGTTACGGCCCGGTGGGGCAGGAAAAGCCCGGCGTCCTCGACCAATCCGGCAAGATCCGCGATCTGTCCGCCTACATCAAGGACGTCAACGGTGCCGTACTGGATGACGCTTCCCTGGACAAGATCCGCAAGCTGGACCTGGAAAGCCTGCCCGCCGTGGAAGGCTCGCCGCGCATCGGCGCCTGCGTCGGCAATATCGGCAAATTCATCTGCATCGGCCTGAACTACGCCGATCACGCCGCCGAATCCAACCTGCCCATCCCGGCCGAACCCGTCGTGTTCAACAAGTGGACCTCCGCCGTGGTCGGGCCCAATGACGACGTCAAGATCCCCCGCGGCTCCAAAAAGACCGACTGGGAAGTCGAACTGGGCGTGGTCATCGGCAAGGGCGGCAGCTACATCGACGAGAAGGACGCGATGTCCCACGTGGCCGGCTATTGCGTGGTCAACGACGTCTCCGAGCGCGAATACCAGATCGAACGCGGCGGTACCTGGGACAAGGGCAAGGGCTGCGATACCTTCGGGCCCATCGGCCCCTGGCTGGTCACCCGCGATGAAGTCGCCGATCCGCAAAAGCTGGGCATGTGGCTGGAAGTGGATGGCAAGCGCTACCAGAACGGCAATACCAGCACCATGATCTTCGGCGTCGCGCACATCGTCTCCTACCTGTCGCGCTTCATGAGCCTGCAGCCGGGCGACGTCATCTCCACCGGCACGCCGCCGGGCGTGGGCATGGGCGTCAAGCCGGAAGCCGTCTACCTGCGCGCCGGCCAGACCATGCGCCTGGGCATCGATGGCCTGGGCGAACAGCAGCAGAAGACCATCGACGCCTGATCCATCCGGATCACCGCGTTACCCCGCGCCGCCAGTCGGCGGCGCGGTTGCATCCCCATCGAAGTCCACAAGAACAAGAACGACCATGCGCGGGCGCATGTCCGCCTGCGTGATCCAATGACCGCAACAGGGAAGGAGAAGACACAATGAATCACTACGATTTCCAGGGCCGCAGCGCCATCATCACCGGCGGTGCCCAGGGCTTCGGCTATGCCGTGGCCGAACGCCTGCTGCAAGGCAAGGCCAAGGTGGTGCTGTGGGACATGGACGAAAAAGCCCTGGCCGAGGCCCGCGCCAAGCTGGAACCGCTGGGCAATGTCGAGACCGTCCGCGTGGATATCTCCAGCCAGGCCGATGTCCAGCAAGCCATCGAAGCCACCGAAAAACTCACCCAGTCCATCGACATTCTGGTGCACAGCGCCGGCATCGCCGGACAGAACAATCCGGTGGCGGACTACTCGCCTGAAGAATGGCGCCGCGTGATCGACATCGATCTCAACGGCGCCTTCTACGTCAACCAGGTGGTGGTCCAGCGCATGATCGCGCAGAACTACGGCCGCATCGTCAACATCGCCTCCATCGCCGGCAAGGAAGGCAATCCCACCGCCTCCGCCTACAGCGCCGCCAAGGCCGGCATGATCGCCCTCACCAAGAGCCTGGGCAAGGAAACCGCGACCCGCAACATCGCCGTCAACGCCATCACCCCGGCCGCCGCGCAGACCCGCATCCTGGAGCAATGCACCCAGGCCCACATCGATTACATGCTCTCCAAGATCCCGCGTGCACGCTTCGTGAAAGTGGAAGAGCTGGCAGCGATGGTGGCGTGGCTGGTGTCCGAGGAGAATTCCTTCACCACGGCATCCGTCTTCGATCTCTCGGGCGGACGAGCCACCTACTGAGGGCGCGGGGCGCGGCCCCCGGTCTTCCTCGGTGGAAGTGACGCAGAATGCTTCATTTGCGCCGCTACCCACCAGCGTTGCGGCCTGCCCAAAACAAGAAACCCGCCAGGATGTGAATGGCGGGTTTCTTGTTTGTGGCGTCGGCTTCGGCGCTTCGTCGCTTTGTCAGCGCAAGGCCGGTCGCGGCGGCGTGATGTCTACCGGTGGGCGGCTCACCACTTCCTCACTGCCGTAGCCCACCTGGTCCTGCGCCAGTACCTTGAACTGGCTCACCACTTCGGACAGGCGCGCGGCCTGTTCCTGCATGGCTTCGGCAGCGGCGGCAGCCTGTTCGACCAGGGCGGCGTTCTGCTGGGTGGTCTGGTCCATGTCGGTGATGGCCAGATTGACCTGGCTGATGCCGTCGCTCTGCTCGCTGCTGGCCGCCGTGATCTCGGAGACGATGTCGGCGACCTGGCGCACGCTGGCCACCACTTCGTCCATGGTCGTGCCGGCACGTTCCACCAGCTCGCTGCCGGAGCCGACCTTGGCCACCGAGTCATCGATCAGGGTCTTGATTTCCTTGGCGGCCGAGGCCGAGCGCTGGGCCAGCGAACGCACTTCCGAAGCCACCACCGCGAAGCCCCTGCCCTGCTCGCCAGCACGGGCCGCTTCCACGGCGGCATTCAGGGCCAGGATGTTGGTCTGGAACGCGATGCCGTCGATGACGCTGATGATGTCGACGATCTTGCGCGAGGATTCATTGATGGAGCCCATGGTCGAGATCACCTGCGACACCACTTCCCCACCCTGCTGTGCCACCGAGGAAGCGGAAGCCGCCAGCTGGTTGGCCTGGCGGGCGTTGTCGGCATTCTGGGCCACGGTGGAGGTCAGTTCTTCCATGGCCGAGGCAGTTTCTTCCAGGGCACCAGCCTGGCGTTCGGTCCGCGCCGAGAGGTCGAGGTTGCCGGTGGCGATCTCGCGCGAGGCGGTGCCGATGGCATCGGTGCCGCTGCGCACCTGGCCGACGATGCGCGCCAGGTTGCCGGTCATGGCCTGCAGGGCATGCATCAGCTTGCCGGTTTCATCCTTGCGGGCGGCCAGATGGTCATCGACACGGGTGGTGAGATCGCCAGCGGCCACGGCTTCGGCCACATTGACCGCCTTTTCCAGCGGCCGCGTGATGCCCAGCGCCAGGCTGCGCGCGAACAGCCAGCCCAGCACCACTTGCAGGATGGCCAGGCCGATCATGAGGTTGCGGCTTTCGTGATAGACCTGCTGGATGTCCTTGGCCACCTGGTCGATGTTGGCGCGTTGCAGGTTGAGCAACTGCTGCAGATTCTCCAGATAGCCCTTGGCCGCCGCATCGAAGGGGCCGGCCAGGATCTTGGCGGCTTCCTCGGCGTTGCCGTCGGCCTTGGCCTTGGAGATGGCGTCACGGTGCTTGATGTAATCCTTGCGTACCTCGCCCAGCTTGGCGAAGACAGCTTTCTCTTCCGGCGATTCGATCAGGGCTTCGATGGCTTTCTGCTGTTCGGTGGACATGCGGCTGGCCTCGGCGGCGTCGGCCGCGAAGAAGCTGGCCAGGCTGGGATCGGCACTCTTGGCAATGGCCGTGGTGCGGCGCACGCTGGTGTGGATGGTGCGATACCAGTCGGAGACCAGGCGCTCCTTGGTCAGCGGCTCGTGCATCATTTCGTCGGTGGCGGCGGCGATGCCTTGCAGACGCCAGATCGACAGCGCGACGACCACGCTGGCTGCAGCCAGGATGACGGCAAAACCCAGGCCCAGGCGGCGGCCGATCTTCATGTTGGCGAAATAGCTCATCGTTTTCTCTTATGCGCAGTAGGTGGAGGGGTAGACCGGTACATCTACGGACCGGTCTCAGGCGCTTCGGCTTCATGGTGCGACGAATACCGCCGCGGCGCGATCAGGGATTTCCTGACAACAAGCTGTCATCGCGGCAACGACCAGACCGCAGCCACTTCAGCTTGCTGGCTTGCACACGACGGGATGCGCCCTGTGCCGACCAGGAGTACGAAACCTGCCCGTGACGCGCACATGCATGCTACAGCGCCGCCGGCAATGGCCGGGGCTTGCGAGGCGCCATTGTTGCCGTGAAGACAGAAGGCAGGCATTCGTAATTTCACTTACTGACGACATGTCAGCGTTGAGCTATGGCGCAATAGTACGCGCCTGCGGCCGATTCAAACATGAAAAAAGGATGCCGAAGCATCCTTTCCATTTGGTTTGACCGGAGGTGGGCTGTTTATTGCTGCGCCGCGTAATCCGCGATGGTCTGGGTCGCCGGGAAGTGCACCGTGAAGGTACTGCCGTGATCCGGCACCGAGGCAATATCCAGCGTGGCATGGTGGCGCAGCAGCACGTGACGCACGATGGCCAGGCCCAGGCCGGTGCCCTGGGTCTCGCGGGAGCGGCTCTTGTCGACGCGATAGAAGCGTTCGGTCAGGCGCGAGATATGTTCGGGGCTGATGCCGATGCCGGTATCCTGCACCGCGAAATGCGCGCCCTGCTCGTCACTCTGCCAGCGCAGGGTGATGGTGCCGCCTTCCGGGGTATAGCGCACGGCATTGGTGACCAGGTTGGTAAAGGCGCTGCGCAGTTCATCGGCATTGCCCTTGAGGTCGGGGCCATCGACCACCAGGCGGATGTCATGCTTGCCCGCCGACAGCGCACGGCCTTCCTCGGCGATGCGCTCCAGCAGCGGACGGACGCGCAGCACTTCGGAGCGCAGGGGGTAGTCGATCGATTCCAGGCGCGTCAGCGTGAGCATGTCGTCGATCAGGTTCTGCATGCGCTGGCCCTGCTCGGTCATGAGCTTCAGGTGGGCCATGCGGGTGGACTCTTCGAGGTTCGGCTGCGCCAGCGCGATTTCCAGAAAACCGTTGATGACGGTCAGCGGCGTGCGCAGTTCGTGCGAGGCATTGGCCACGAAGTCACGGCGCATCATGTCGATGCGCTGCGATTCGGTGACGTCGTGGGTGACCAGGATCTGGCGGCGGTTCTCGAAGGGGATGATCTGGATGATCAGCTTGCGCTCATGCAGGGCCAGCGTGAGCGGCTGCTCGTAGCGGCCCAGGATGATGTAGTCGATGAAGGCCGGATTGCGGATCAGGTTGGTGACGCGCATGCCCTTGTCGCGGTCCAGCTTCAGGCCCAGGTGCGACTGCGCGGCCGGGTTGCACCATTCGAGGAAGAGCACGTCGTCCATGATCACCACGCCATCCGGCAGCAGGCTCATGGCCTGGCGGAAGCGCGCCAGCCACTCGGCCAGTTCGGCCTGGTTGCGTTCATCGTCGCGGCGCATGCGGTACAGCCGTGCATAGACATCGGTCCAGGCCCCCCAGCCATCGGGCAGGCGCGACTGGCCGGAATCATCCAGCCAGGTCGACAGGCGCAGCAGGTAGTGCAGGTGCGTGATCATCATCGCGCCCACGCCCAGCACCGCCGCGACCAGCCCGATGATGGGGCCGAAGAAGAAACCGACGACTCCTGCTCCGGCCAGGCACAACACCAGGCGCAATACAGCAGGAATCCAGAACAGAAGTTGTGGACTCATTGATTTGACAGATAAATCTGGGAAGCGCCCGCGCGCCAAACTTTTTAATTTTGCTGATTATGAACGACGCGGGCTGTTTGGTCTTTGATCTTTATTTACTCGATCTTTGTTTGCTCGATCTTTATTTGGTCGAGAGCATGTAGCCGACGCTGCGCACCGTCTTGATGAGGTACTCGGCATCGCGCAAAGCCTTGCGCAGGCGCAGCACGTGGACATCCACGGTGCGTTCTTCGATCACCACGTGGTCGCCCCAGACGCGGTCGAGCAGCTGGCTGCGCGAGAACACGCGATCAGGATGCGCCAGGAAAAACTTCAGCAGCTTGTATTCGGCGTGGCCGATATCGATGCGTGCGCCCGACAGGCTCACCGAGCAGCTGGCCGGATCGAGCGTGACCGGACCGGCCGACATCACTTCCTGGGCGTGCTCCGGGCTCTTGCGGCGCAGGAGGGCCTTGATGCGCGCGGTCAGTTCGCGCGGCGAGAAGGGCTTGGTGATGTAGTCGTCGGCACCGTTGTCGAGGCCGGCGATCTTGTCTTCTTCCATGCTCTTGGCGGTGAGCATGATGACCGACAGTTGCTGCAGCTGGCGGTCGGCGCGGATGCGCGAGAGCAGGTGCAGGCCGCTGCGGTCGGGCAGCATCCAGTCCAGCAGCACCAGTTGCGGGGCGCGGTGCTGGACGAAGTCCCAGGCCGCGGCCGCGTTGGAGACGACGAAGCTGGACCAGCCTGCCTCCTTGAGGGTGAAGGCAATCAGTTCGGCAATGGAGGGTTCGTCTTCGACGATGAGGATAGTAGTCATGATAGTCAGGCTTGTTAGCAGTATCGCGGGTCTCCCCTCCGCAATCCGGCAGTGGCAGCGCTTCCCCCGCTGCCAGCACCGGTGCCGTCGTGCTTAGTCTTCTTCCTGGAGCGTCTTGGCCGAACCGAAGTCGGTGTGGCGGATATCCTTGCCACCGACCACGTAGACCACGTATTCGGCGATGTTCTTGGCATGGTCGCCGATGCGTTCGATGGCCTTGGCCACCCACAGGGTATCGATGGAACCGGAGATGGTGCGCGGGTCTTCCATCATGAAGGTGATGAGGCTGCGGGTGATGGAACGGAAGCCGTGGTCGATGCGTTCGTCCTGCTTGATCAGTTCCAGCGCCTGCTGGTCATCCAGGCGGGCGAAGGCGTCGAGGGCGCTGCGCAGCTGGTCCATGGCCTGTTCGGCGATCAGGCTCACGGTTTCATAGTGCGAGACCAGGCCGATGCCGCGCTTGTGCAGGTGGATGGCGGTGCGGGCGATCTTGGTCGCCTCGTCGCCCACGCGTTCCAGATCGGTGATGATCTTGATGGTGGCCATGACGGTACGCAGGTCATTGGCGGTCGGCTGGCGGCGCACGATCAGGTGGCTGCAGGCGTCGTCGAGTTCGACTTCGAGGCGATTGACGGCTTCGTCGTCCTTCATCACGCGATGGGCGACGTCGAGGTTGCCGTTGCGGAAGGCCGCAATCGCGTCCTGGAACTGGTGTTCCACCATGCCGCCCATGGCGAGCACCTTGGAGCGGATCTGCTCCAGATCCTGGTCATACTGTTTGGAGGAATGATCGCCGGTCATGTGACGTCCCTAAAAAGAATTTCTATAAATAATATATACGGTGCAATGACTACTCTGTGGAATCGTCGTATCGGCGTAGCGAGCGCTTCGAGTTCGCGTCGAGAAGCGCAGCCGTACTGGGGTACGGCGAGCATCGCAGACGCGAAATCGGAGCGCGCAGTAGCCGAGACGACGGTTCGATCAGCCAAAGCGGCCGGTGATGTAGTCTTGGGTTTCCTTGCGCACCGGATTCATGAAGATCTGATCGGTCTCGCCAAACTCCACCAGCTCGCCCAGGTACATGTAAGCGGTGTAATCCGAGCAACGCGCCGCCTGCTGCATGTTGTGGGTCACGATGGCGATGGTGTAGTCGTTCTTGAGTTCACCGATCAGTTCTTCCACCTTGGCCGTCGAAATCGGATCCAGTGCCGACGTCGGTTCATCCAGCAGCAGCACTTCCGGCTTCACGGCCACGCCGCGTGCGATACACAGACGCTGTTGCTGGCCACCGGAGAGCGACAGGCCGCTCTTGTGCAGCTTGTCCTTCACTTCACCCCACAGTGCCGCCTTGTTGAGCGCCCATTCGACGCGCTCATCCATCTCGCCCTTGGGCAGGTTTTCATACAGGCGGATACCGAAGGCGATGTTGTCATACACCGACATCGGGAACGGCGTCGGCTTCTGGAACACCATGCCGACCTTGGCGCGCAGCATGTTCAGATCCTGGCCCGGTTCGAGGATGTTGTTGCCGGCATACATGATCTTGCCTTCGGCGCGCTGGCCGGGGTACAGGTCATACATGCGGTTGAAGGTACGCAGCAGCGTCGACTTGCCGCAGCCCGAGGGGCCGATGAAGGCGGTGACCTTGCCTTCATAGATGTTCAGGTTGATGTTCTTCAAACCCTGGAATCCGCCGTAGTAGAAGTTCAGTTGCGAAACTTCCAGCGTGGTCTTCTGGGCCGCAGCGGCGTTGAGAGGTGCGGTCGAAGCGTGGCTTGCCATTTGATGAGCAGTAGTCATGTCGGTCACTTGGAGAATTAGCCGGGGATTTGTTGTTTGAACAAGGTGCGCGAGAGCACGTTGAGCAGCAGCACGCTGAAGGTGATCAGCAAGGCGCCGCCCCATGCCAGCGAGACCCAGTTGTCATACGGGCTCATGGCGAACTGGTTGATCACCACCGGCAGGTTGGCGATCGGACGGTTCATGTTGGTGCTGAAGAACTGGTTGTTCAGCGCGGTGAACAGCAGCGGAGCAGTCTCACCCGAAATACGCGCCACCGCCAGCAGCACACCGGTCACCACGCCCGCCTTGACGGCGCGCAGGCGCACGATGATGGCTACCTTCCAGCGCGGGGCACCCAGCGCGAAGGCCGCTTCACGCAGGCCGCTCGGCACCAGCTTCAACATGTTGTCGGTGGTACGCACCACCACCGGAATGGCGATCAGCGAAATGGCGAAGGTACCGGCCCAGCCCGAGAAGTGGTTCACGTTGGCCACGTAGATCGCATAGATGAACAGGCCAATCACGATCGACGGTGCCGACAGCATGATGTCGGTAACGAAGCGGGTGACCTGGGCCAGCTTGCTTTCCTCGCCGTATTCGGCGAGATAGACGCCGGCCAGGATGCCGATCGGGGTGCTGATGATGGTGCTGATGCCGACCATCAGCAGCGAGCCGACGATGGGGTTCAACAGGCCGCCGCCGGCATCGCCCGGACCGGGGGTGTTTTCGGTCAGCAGGCCCAGGTTCAGTGCGGCCACGCCCTTGAAGACCAGGGTCAGCAGGATCCAGGCCAGCACGAACAGGCCCAGGCCCATGGCCAGGAAGGAGAACAGCATGCCCATGCGATGCTGCATCAGGCGACGGCGGTAGACGGGGTTCATGGCTTGCGCCTGGTCGGTGCTCTTCACACCGGCTTGTACGGTCTGGCTCATTATTTGGCTCCTTCCTTGCGGGTCATGCCCATGAGCATGATCTTGGCGGCGGACAGAACGATGAAGGTGATGACGAACAGGATCAGGCCCAGTGCAAACAGCGAGGACACGTGCAGCTTGCTGGAGGCTTCGGCGATTTCATTGGCCAGGGTCGAGGCGATCGAGTTGCCGGCCGAGAACAGCGACCAGGACAGGCGATGCGAGTTGCCGATTACGAAGGTGACCGCCATGGTCTCGCCCAGCGCACGGCCCAGGCCCAGCATCACGCCACCGACCACACCTGTCTTGGTGTAGGGCAGCACCACCTTGCGCACCACTTCCCAGCGGGTGCAGCCGAGACCGTAGGCCGATTCCTTCAGCACTGCGGGGACGACTTCAAACACGTCGCGCATCACCGAGGAGATGAAGGGGATGATCATCACCGACAGGATCAGGCCGGCGGTCAGGATGCCGATACCCATGGTCGGGCCGGAGAACAGCACGCCGATGCCGGGGATCTGGCCCAGGGTGGCCTTCAGGAAGGGCTGGCCGTATTCGGAGAACAGCGGTGCGAACACGAACAGGCCCCACATGCCGTAGATGATGGAGGGCACGCCCGCCAGCAGTTCCACACAGGTGCCCAGCGGACGGCGCAGCTTGGCCGGGCAGATTTCGGTCAGGAACAGCGCGATGCCGAAGCTGACCGGGAAGGCGATCAGCAAGGCGATGATCGAGGTCGACAGCGTGCCGACGATGGCGATCATGGCGCCGAATTCGTTATTAGTCGGATCCCATTCGACGCGCGTGATGAAGCCCGGGCCGAAGGCTTGGAACGCCGGTGCGGCACCGATGATGAGGGAAACGATGATCCCGCCCAGCATCAGCAGCACGGACAGGGCGAAGATCAGGGTGATCTTGTGGAAAAAGAAATCCTGCAGACGCTGGCGGCGCATGACGGCCATCAACTTCTCGCGCGCGGCTTGCGCACTTTCAGTCTCTGTCGGGGATTTTTTGACTTCGGTATTCGACATTGCCGTGGTGGAATAATTAGCGCTCATTTGAATTCACCATTAAAACGGGCCATCGCCGCGAATGCTCTGTGCTCCAGAGTTGCTCGTTCTCGCTGCGATGACCCGAATGCTCCGTAGGGGAGAGGCTGCTATGACCGGATGTTCATGGCATCCGGCCGGACTGGGCTTGGCTTACCAGAGTGCCTTGCCGCTGCTGTCCTTGACGTTGCTCTTCCAGGAATCTTCCACCAGCTTGGTGACCGAATCCGGCAGGGGCACGTAGTCCAGTTCAGCAGCAACCTTGCCGCCGTTCTTGTAGGCCCAGTCGAAGAACTTCAGGACTTCCTTGCCCTTGGCGCCATCGCCAGCCTGTTCCTTGTGCAGCAGGATGAAGGTGGCGCTGGAGATCGGCCACGATTCCTTGCCGGCTGCGTCGGTGAAGTCCACTGCGAAGCCAGGGGTCTTGGCCCAGTCGCCAGCGGCGGTGGCAGCCTTGAAGGTGGAATCGTCCGGGGAGACGAAGTTGCCATCCTTGTTCTTCAGCTGGCTGTAGTTCAGCTTGTTCTTCTTGACGTAGGCGTACTCGACGTAGCCGATTGCGCCCTTGACCTTCTGCACGTTGGCGGCAACGCCTTCGTTACCCTTGCCACCCACGCCGGTCGGCCACTTGACGGCAGTACCGGCACCGATCTTGCTCTTGAAGTCGGCGTTGGCCTTGGACAGGTAGGAGGTGAAGACGTAGGAAGTGCCCGATGCGTCCGAACGGTAGACGACGGTGATGTCTTCATTCGGCAGCTTCACGCCCGGGTTCAGGGCGGTGATTTCAGCGGCGTTCCACTTGGTGATCTTGCCGGCGTAGATGTCGCCCAGCACCTGGCCCGACAGCTTGATCTGGCCGGGGGTCACGCCGTCCAGGTTGACCACGGGAACCACGCCACCGACGACGGCCGGGAACTGGGTCAGGCCGGCTTCAGCCAGTTCGCTTTGCGGCAGCGGAGCATCCGAAGCGCCGAAATCGACGGTCTTGGCCTTGATCTGCTTGATGCCACCGCCCGAGCCGATGGATTGGTAGTTCAGGCTGTTGCCGGTGGCGGCCTTGTACAGCTCAGCCCACTTGGCGTAGACCGGGTACGGGAAGGAGGCGCCTGCGCCGGTGATTTCTGCTGCATGCACGGCACCGCTGAAAGCGAAAGCGCCAGCCACTGCGATTGCAACAGACTTGATCAGATGGTTAAAACCCATTTCTGCTACTCCTATGATTTTGAAGAGAGGACGGTCACCGAGAAACATCACGTCGGGAGGGATGACTTTCGAGACAGGGCGAACTTTAACCAGCTAATGTGACGAGTTTATGACCCGAACTTGTCATTCAGTCCAGATCGCACGGGCCTCCGCGCCGCGCTGCAACACTCCCTGCCCGGCACCCGGCAACCGCCCGAAAACCCGCATGCCGCGCGCGGTGCGGCTTTCCTGACAGTTTGATGTCATGGCCCGTGGCGGGTGATGCCACGGGTTGCCTGCAGACAAATATGATTTTGTCATCATATAGAGATGGATTTATACTGAAGCAAATATGACAAAGCAGCCAAGGTGTTGTCATAAACTCGTCATACCTCCTAAATACACTGCCCGCTCTAAGTGGATGGACAGGGACCATTGATGACCAGAAAAGCAAAGCCGGAGAGCAGTACCCAACCTGAACTTCCCGCCAGTACGATTTACCTCAACCGTGAACTGTCGCAACTGGCCTTCAACCGCCGCGTGCTGGCCCAGGCCGAAGATGACAGCGTGCCGCTGCTGGAGCGCCTGCGCTATTTGTGCATTTGCAGCAGCAACCTCGATGAATTTTTCGAAGTGCGCATCGCCAGCCTGCTGGCCAACCGCATCGAGGGCGAGAACATCGACCCGCCCGAACTGCGCGCCGCGCTCGAACGCACCAGCGCCGAATGCCACCGCATCGTTACGCGCCAATATGAACTCCTGAACGAAGAGATTCTGCCGCAGCTGGCCGCCAACGGCATCCACCTGCTGCGCCATGACGACCGCAACGAAGCGCAGCGCGCCTGGGTGAAGCAATATTTCGAGCAGCACGTGCGGCCGCTGCTGACGCCCATCGGACTGGATCCGGCCCACCCCTTCCCGCAGGTGCACAACAAGAGCCTCAATTTCATCATCGAGCTCTCCGGCAAGGATGCCTTCGGACGCGGCACGGCCATCGTCATCGTCAAGGCACCGCGCGTACTGCCGCGCGTGATCAAGCTGCCGGACCACCTGTCGGCCAAGGGGCAGTCCTCGTTCTGCCTGCTCTCTTCGGTGATCCATGCGCATATCGCGGACCTGTTCCCGGGGCGCGACATCACCGCCTATTCGCAATTCCGCGTCACCCGCAACAGCGACCTGTGGGTCGATGAAGAAGAGGTCAAGAACCTGCGCCAGGCGCTGGAGACCGAATTGCAGAGCCGCCAGTTCGGCGTGGCGGTGCGCCTGGAAGTGGCGGCCAACTGCCCGGAACATCTGGCGCAGTTCCTGCTGAACCAGTTCAACATCGAGCGCAATCGTCTGTACGCCGTGCAGGGTCCGGTGAACATGGTGCGCCTGGGCGAGATCGTCAACCTGGTGAACCAGCCGGAGTTGCGCTTCCCGCCCTTCTCGCCCACCCTGCCGCCGCAGCTGGCCAATGAAAACATCTTTGCCGCGCTGGACAAGAAGGACGTGCTGCTGCACCACCCCTTCCAGTCCTTCCAGCCGGTGGTCGATTTCATCCGCACCGCCGCCCACGATCCGCGCGTGCTGGCCATCAAGCAGACCATCTACCGCACCGGCATGAACTCGGACCTGATGGAGGCCCTGATCTACGCCGCCCAGCATGGCAAGGAAGTGACGGTGATCGTGGAGTTGATGGCGCGCTTCGATGAAGAAGCCAACATCAACTGGGCCGTCAAGCTGGAGCAGGCCGGCGCGCAAGTGGTCTACGGCGTGGTCGGCCTGAAGACGCACGCCAAGCTGGCCCTAGTGATCCGCCGTGACGACGACCAGAACCTGCGCTTCTATGCGCACCTGGGCACCGGCAACTATCACCCCAATACGACCAAGTTCTATACCGACTTTGGCCTGCTGACCTCCAACCAGGAGCTGACCGCCGAAGTCAACGAAGTCTTCATCCACCTCACCAGCCTGACCAAGCCCCGCAATCTCACGCACCTGTGGCTGGCGCCCTTCTCGCTGCAGAAGGAAATCATCCGTGCCATCCGCAACGAAGGGCAGATCGCCCGCGAAGGCCGGCCGGCGCGCATCATCGCCAAGATGAATGCGCTGCTGGATGAATCAGTGATCCGCGCGCTTTATGCGGCCTCGGCCGACGGCGTCAAGATCGACCTGATCGTGCGCGGTGCGTGCGCGCTGCGGCCCGGCGTGCCGGGGCTGTCGGAGAACATCAAGGTGCGCTCCATCATCGGCCGCTACCTGGAACACTCGCGCATCTATTACTTCCGCAACGACCTCAAGCACGACGTCTACCTGGCCAGCGCCGACTGGATGAACCGCAACCTGTTCCGCCGCATCGAGGTCGGCTTCCCGGTGCTGGACAAGGCACTCAAGAAGCGCGTGATGAACGAGGGCCTGAATCCCTACCTGAAGGACAACACCAACGCCTGGCACCTCGACGTCAATGGTGTCTATACCCTCAAGAAAGCGCGCAGCAAGCAGCAGTCCTTCAACGCCCAGCAGCATCTGATGACCACGCTGGGCATCCCGGCCACGCCGCCGGAAGAGCCTGTGTAATGCCGCGCATGGCGGCCTGCTGATTTCCTCAAGGAGCTGAGATGGACCTGATTCTGTGGCGTCATGCCGAGGCTGAACTGGGCGAACCCGACGAGGGCCGCGCCCTGACCCCGAAGGGGCACAAGCAGGCGGCCAAGATGGCCGAATGGCTGGACCGCAACCTGCCCGAGAGCTGCCGCATCCTGGTCAGCCCGGCCACACGCACGCTGCAAACGGTGGAAGCCTTGAAGCGCAAGTACAAGGTGGTGGCCGACCTGGCCCCCAACATGAGCGCCGACGACCTGCTGCGCGCGGCCAACTGGCCCGACAGCCGCGAGCCGGTGCTGATCGTGGGCCACCAGCCGACGCTGGGCCAGGTGGCGGCACGCCTGATCTCGGGGCAGCCGCAGGAATGGTCGCTGCGCAAAGGCAACGTGTGGTGGATCGCCCAGCGCGACCGGGGCGACGTGACCACCAATTACCTCAAGGCCGTGGTCGCCCCGGAATTGCTGAACAGCCCGGGCAAGCATCCGCCGCGCTGATCCCCGTACGGGAGGGGTGGATCGCCCCCTTTTGCGTGAAAAGTGAATGAAAAAATCGCCGCACCCTGCGCAAGCGGGCTGCGGCGATTCTTCATGGAGCGGGGTGAAGTTTCTGGCAAAAACGCCAGATCGTCCGGAGCGGAGGAGATCAGAAGATCAGGAAATCAGAAGGTCTCCCAGTCGCCATCATCCCCCCGCCGGCAGACGCAAGGCGGGCTTGGCACTGGCGGCGGCTGCCGGCAAGGCCGGGCGCTTCAGTGCCGGGACCGCCTTGGGTACGGCCGGCTTGGTCGCTGCAACAGGCTTGGCCGGCGTGGCGGCAGCCTTGGGGGGCAGGCTGCTGCACGTTGACCTGCGGCCGTAAGCTCACCACATCGCCCTGGCCTACGCGGAAGATCGCCACTTCCTGCATCAATGCCTGCGCCTGCTGCTCCAGCGACTTGGCCGCAGCACTGGCCTGTTCCACCAGGGCGGCATTCTGCTGGGTCGCTTCATCCATCTGCGTGACCGCGCGCGAGACCTGGTCGATACCGGCGCTCTGTTCATTGGAGGCGGCCGAGATCTCGCTCATGATGTCGGTGACGCGCTGCACTGCCTGGATCACGTCGCTCATGGTCTCGCCGGCCTGGCCGACCAGTTCCGAACCGGCCTGCACACGCTCCACCGAGTGCATGATCAGTTCCTTGATTTCCTTGGCGGCACTGGAAGAACGCTGCGCCAGCGCCCGCACTTCGGTGGCCACCACCGCAAAGCCGCGGCCCTGCTCGCCGGCACGGGCCGCTTCGACGGCGGCGTTCAAGGCCAGGATGTTGGTCTGGAAGGCGATGCCGTCGATGATGCTGACGATGTCGGTGATGCGCGCCGAACTCTCGCGGATCTCTTCCATGGTCTGCACCACGCGGCCCACCACGGCATTGCCGTCGGCAGCGATGGTAGAGGCGTTGACCGCCAGGGTCGTCGCCTGGCGGGCATTGTCGGCGTTGTGCTTCACGGTACCGGTCAGTTCTTCCATGCTGGAGGCGGTTTCTTCCAGCGAGGCGGCCTGCTGCTCGGTGCGTGCGGACAGGTCCAGGTTGCCGGACGCGATCTCGCGCGTGGCCGTGGCAATCGCATCGCTGCCGCCGCGCACGGCACGCACGGTACGCGAGAGGCTCTCCTGCATGCGGGAAAGACCTTGCAGCAGCTGGCCCATTTCATTCTTCGAATGCACGTGGACCGGCTGCGTCAGGTCGCCATTGGCGATGGCATCGAAGTGGCGCAGCGCACGCTGCATCGGCTCACCGATCGCGCGGCGCAGCGACCACCAGCTGAAGAAGGCCAGCAGCAGGCCACCGATGACGGCGGCAATCGAGAACATGCGCGAGGCTTGGTAGCGCGCGTTGGTGGCAGCCAGGCTTTCTGCGGCCTGCTCGGTCTCGTACTTGTTGAGTGCCTGGCCATCGAGCTGCATGGCGCTGTAGGCCTGGCCCACCTTGCGTGCCTGATCGGCGATGGCCTGGCGATCCTGGGACTTGATGGCGGCCGTGAACTTGTCCAGCGCGACCTGGGTATTGGCAATGCCTTCGGAGACCTTCTTCACCAGCGCCCTGCCCTCGTCCGTCTGCGGCAGGGCCGTGTACTTGTCCCACCATTGCAGGGCTTCCTTGCGGGCATTGGCTTCCATGACGAACATGCGCTCGGTCCAGGCCGCATCCAGACTCATGGCGGCCTGGTCCAGCGAGGTCCGCTGGCGGCCGATCCAGATCAGGGTGTTGTCGGCGGCCACCGTCTTGGGAATGCGTTCTTCGGAAAGCTGGCGGTTGATGCTCACGGCGGCCGACATGCCCAGCAGGCCCGACAGGCCGAGCGCAAGCAGCAGGAGGGACAGGACAAGGACGGCAATGGCGAGTTGCGCCTTGATCGAGAGGTTCTTGATGGACATGGACTGGTTCCGGTGGATGAAGGGAAAGGGCCGCACTGCAATCCCCGGGGCCGCGTGCTGCGCACTCTGCGCAATCGGCGTGGTCGTCGTCCGGCCTGTGTGGCCGCTGCTGCGACGCCGCGCTCTTCCCCCCGGGTGCGCAGGTGACCGCCCTCCCCTTGCCGGGGCAATCCGCCTGCAACATTTGATATAGCTTTACGGCAACTTCGCAATTATCTTGAATTCTCACGCAGCGTGCTTGCCCGCCCCTGAAAAATAAACGCCGCCACCTTGACGGTGGCGGCGCTTGCACGCGAACTTGATTTTTTATTGACTAATGCTTAACCAGAATTACAAGTTCTTGCAACAGCGCATCCGATCAGAATTCCTCGAAATCATCATCGCGTGCGGCCGTCGCCGGCTTGCCTTTGGACGCACCGGAGACCGGCGGCAAGCTGGCCACAGCTGGCTTCCTGGCGGCAGCCACCGCGGGCGGCGGATTGACCGTGCGCACCGCTGCCTGGCTGTTCATCACCGGCGCGGCGGACTGCTTGTGCGCGGGATGTTGAGGCTGTGACTGAGGCCGCGCCTGCGCCGCCGTCTTCAGCTTGAACACGGCCACGGCACGGGCCAGCACATCGGATTGCTCCTGCAGGCTTTCGGCAGCGGCGGCGGCCTGCTCGACCAGTGCCGCATTCTGCTGGGTGATCTCGTCGATCTGCGCGATGGCATTGTTGACCTCGGCGATACCGGCGCTCTGCTCCTGGCTGGCGGCCGTGATCTCGCCCATGATGTCAGCCACGTGCTTCACCGACGCCACGATCTCGCTCATGGTGGCCCCGGCCTCATCGACCAGCTTGCCGCCGGCATCGACCTTGTCCACCGAATCGCTGATGAGCTCCTTGATTTCCTTGGCGGCCGCCGCGCTGCGCTGGGCCAGCGCGCGCACTTCCGAGGCGACCACCGCAAACCCGCGTCCCTGCTCGCCGGCACGGGCCGCTTCCACTGCCGCGTTGAGCGCGAGGATATTGGTCTGGAAAGCAATGCCATCAATCACGCCGATGATGTCGACGATCTTGCCCGAGCTCTCCTTGATCGAACCCATGGTGGCGACCACGTCGCCGACCACACGCCCACCCTTGGTGGCGTAATCCGAGGCCGACAGCACCAGCTGGTTGGCCTGCTGCGCGTTGGCGGCGTTTTGCTGCACGGTGGAGGTCAGCTGTTCCATCGAGCTGGCGGTTTCCTCCAGACTGGAGGCCTGCGATTCAGTGCGGTTCGACAGATCCACGTTGCCGCGCGCGATTTCATGCGAGGCGACGGCGATGACGGCGGCGCTTTCCTTGACCTCGTTGAGCGTGGTCGCCAGATTGCCCTGCATGGCATCGAGGGCGTTGACCAGATGTGCGGCTTCATCGCGCCCCTGGTCGTGGAAGTCGTGAGTGAGATCGCCACGGGAAATCGTTTCCGCAATACTGCCGGCGCGCTTGAGCGGATTGACGATGGAGCGCGTGATGATGAAAGTGAAGAAGAAGCCCAGCCCCAGCGTCAGCACGCCCATGGCCAGCATGCCGATCTGCGCCTTGCGGTAGCTGTCCTTGGCGTCGGCATGGGCCTGCTTCATGTCCTCCTGCTGGAACGCCGCCAGGGCCGCTACGCTGGCCATCCACTTCTCATGCGCAGGGAGAAAATCGCTCTTGAGCTGCTGGGCTGCATCGAAGTAATTGTTGCTGGCCACCTGCTGGCGGATCTGCTCCACCAGCGGGAACAGCTTCTTGCTCTCGCCGCTGGTGGCCGCCAGCAAATCCTTGCCACGGCCATCGGCGGACAACCCTGTGATCTGCTTCTCGAAGCCGACATAGGCTTTCAGTATCTCGCCCAGGTGTGCGTCCTCGGCCTTGCCCTCGGCAGCATCAGTGGGCGTGACCACCTTGCGCAGCGCCAGGGCCAGCTGGCTGCCGGCTTCGCGCATGTTCATGGCGCTGGTCATGGCGGCGACTTTCTGGTCGATCACGTATTCACTGCTGGCTTCCAGCTCGGCCATGCGCCACAGGCCGATCAGCAGGATGGCGGTGGCCAGCAGCAGAATGAGGCAGAAGCCGAATGCCAGGCGGCTGCCGATCTTGAGATGTTGAATCATGGCGTGTCTCTTCCTGATAACGCGAACGTCGACGGTGATGCAATTGCGCGCACGGTGAACCAGCACCCTGCGAGTTGCTCTTTTTACTGCGTGTTGTTGCGCTCGCGGTGGAGCATGATTCATGCCCGGCCCGCCACCTTGCCCCGGCAAGGCCCGCCCGTAGCAGCTCTCAGGCCGACGCGACCGGTCTGCGGCGTGCCTCCGGTGTGGATTCTTGGTTTTTTGTAATCGGTATTACAAGCGGCGCACGCGGGCGTGGCGCATCTTAGAAGAGGGGTACGCGGGCATGCCAATGCTTTGTCGGCATGCCCTCATGTGCGTCTTGCATAGTTATCAAAAGATGAAGAACTGAACGGCTGCGCAAGGCAGCCGTTGCCGGGTCAGCGGATCTCTCGCACCGGCTTGATGGCCGCAGCCTTGCCGGGCGCACTGCGGTGCGCCAGGTGCAGGTGCTGCAGGAACTGCTGGGTGGCCGATTCCCAGGAGCGGGTGGCGGCGTGGGCGCGCACCGCCTCATGGTCGAGCTTCATGGCCTGCAGGCAGGCTTGCTTGAGGTCCTGGCGCAATACGCCGGACACGCCGTTGTCGACCACGTCGATCGGGCCTTCCACCGGATAGGCCGCGACCGGAATGCCGCAGGCCATGGCCTCCAGCAGCACCAGGCCGAAGGTATCGGTCTTGCTGGGGAAGACGAACACATCAGCGCAGTTGTAATACGCCGGCAGCTCATCGTGGCCCTTGGCCCCCAGGAAGCGCACTTCCGGGTAGCGCGCGCTCAGGTCTTCCAGTTGCGGGCCATCGCCCACGACCCACTTGGTGCCGGGCAGGTCCAGCTTGAGGAAGGCTTCGATATTCTTTTCCACCGCCACGCGGCCCACGTAGAGGAACAGTGGACGTTCGATGCAGGCATGGTCTTCCACCGCCGGGCGGAAGTGATTGGTATCCACGCCGCGCCCCCACAGGACGACGTTGCGGAAGCCCTCCTCTTCCAGCGCGGTCTTCATCGCGGGAGTGGGCACCATGATGGCTTCGGAGCGGCCATGGAACCAGCGCAGCAGGCGATACGTGATCGCCTTGGGCAGCAGCTTGCGCGCAGCCAGGTACTCCGGGAAACGGGTGTGATAGGCCGTGGTGAAACTGAGCTTGTGGCGCACGCAATAACGGCGCGCCGCCAGCCCCATCGGTCCTTCGGTAGCGATGTGGATGCAATCGGGCTGGAAGGCTTCGAGCGCCGCCACGATGCGGGCATAGGGCTTGTAGGCCAGGCGGATTTCAGGATAGGTCGGACAGGCGAAGGTGCGGAAGTCGCGCGGCGACAGCAGCAGCACTTCGTGGCCGAGACCGCGCAGGCAACGCACGGTGGAGCGCAAGGTGTTGACGACGCCGTTGACTTGCGGCTCTCCGGCGTCGCTGATGATGGCAATGCGCATAAACTATATAAACAATATAAACGATATGAATCGCGATGAACCCGCTGCCTCAGGCGGTGGCGAGTTCGCGGGCGGCCTGGCGCGCTTCCTTGCCCGCGCGCTTGAGTTGCATGATTTCCTGCCAGGTCACCAGGCGCAGTTCACCGCTGGGGTCTTCCACCAGTGCCGACAGGCTCTCGACCCAGTCGCCGTCGTTGCAGTAGACGACACCGCCGATGTCGCGGATCTCGGGCTTGTGGATGTGGCCGCAGATGACGCCATCCAGCCCCTTCTTCTTGGCCTCGTCGGCGAGCGCGTCTTCGAAGGAGGTGATGTAGTTCACCGCATTCTTGACCTTGGATTTCAGGTACTGCGAAAGCGACCAGTACGGCAGCCCGGCACGCGCGCGCCAGCTGTTGAACCACTGGTTGAACTTGAGGATCATGGTGTAGAGGCTGTCGCCCACGTAGGCCAGCCACTTGGCGCAGGCGATCACGCCATCGAAGCGGTCGCCGTGCAGTACCAGCATGCGCTTGCCTTCGGCGGTCACGTGCACCAGCTCGTCGCGGATCTTGATGCCGCCGAAATCGAGGTCGATGAACTGGCGGATCACTTCATCGTGATTGCCGGGAACGAAGATGACGTTGGTGCCCTTCTTGGCTTTCTTGAGCACGGTCTGCACGACGTTGTTGTGCGACTGGTCCCAGTACCAGCGACGCTTGAGTTGCCAGCCGTCGATGATGTCGCCGACCAGGTAGAGCGTTTCGGATTCGGTGGCGCGCAGGAACTCCAGCAGGCGTTCAGCCTGGCAGCCGGTGGTACCCAGGTGGATATCGGAAATCCAGATGGTGCGGAAGCGCAGCGGATCGCGCTTGGCTTCCTCGTCACCGGCATCGTGGTCGGGACCCAGGTCGGCGAACAGCCCCTGGGCTTTTTCCATGAACTGTTCGCGTGGCTTCATGCGGTCCTCGAATCCTTGAGGTAGTGACGGGCATAGCGGCTGTCGAGCTTGGAGAGCGGCAGCAGCAGGAAGAAATCGGCCGAGTGGAAATCAGGATCCCAGGCCGGTTCGCCGCACACCCACGCACCGCTGCGCAGGTAGCCGCGCAGCAGCGGCGGGATCTGCGGATCGACGCCGGCCTGGCGGTCTTCCAGCGGGAAGGGCAGGAGCGGCGTAACGCGATAGTCCGGCGGCGCCAGGTTCTTTTCGCGGAAGGCGTGGTACAGCGCGGCGGCGTTGTGGCCGCCATCGGCCAGGCTCACGCTGGCGCAGCCCATCAGGTATTCGCAGCGTTCCTTGCGCATGTAGGCGGCCAGGCCGGCCCACAGCATCATGATGACGCCGCCGCTGCGGTAGTCCGGGTGGATGCAGGCGCGGCCAGCCTCGGCGATGACGCCGCGGATGTTGTCCAGGCGCGAGAGATCGAATTCCTGTTCCGAGTAGAACTTGCCCATGCGGCGCGCACCGTGGGGGCTCAGCACGCGATAGGTGCCGACCACGGAGAGGGTCTTGCTGTCGCGCACGATCAGGTGATCGCAGTAGTCGTCGAACTCATCCTTGTCCAGGCCTTCGGGGTTGGCCAGGGCCGACAGGTTCATCGCTTCGATGAAGACCTTGTAGCGCAGGCGCTGAACTTCGCGCACTTCTTCCGGGGTGCTGGCCAGGCTCAGGTTCAGCTTGGCAAAACTCGGATTGGCATCGGCAGGAATGGTAAGCAGTCTCATGCATTGTCCTTTGTGGTGATGTTTGAAAGAGACCGTGGAAGATGTCAGCCAGGTCAACCAGACAACATAAGCGACCTCACCTGAACTGCTTCCCGCGTCCCCTTCAGAATTGCGGCTGCCTCAAATGAAATCGAAGAATTGATCGATTAATTTCGAGAAACAGCCGATGTCCCCGGGATAACGCTGCACAGACTAACCAGCGAATGTTTCACGCACATGACCTTTGCGGCCGTTTTGGCAGTGCAGCAACAACCGGCGGCCCAGCGTTACAATGGCGTGACAAAGCTGCGTCCGGAGACCTCCCTGCGGGGAGCAGACGCATGCGCGAGGGCAAGGAAAACGGGTGCAAGGGCGAGATCGGCACCCGTGGAATCTTTCGATGCGCAGTTCATCGAAACCAGGGATTGATGGCCGTCATCGGACACCGTGTGCGACAGCGCCGGTGCCGAGGGCGGTCTGGCTTTGCAATGTCCGTCAACTCGAAACATAAAGGAAGATCATGCTACTCAAGGATAAAGTCGCACTCATTACCGGTTCGGCCAGCGGCATCGGCAAGGAAATCGCGATCGAATATGCCAAACAAGGCGCCAAGGTCGTCATCGCCGACCTTGCCCTGGAAGCCGCCAAGGCCACGGCTGAAGAAATCGTCAAGAATGGCGGCACCGCGATGGCGGTGGCCATGAACGTCACCGATGAAACCCAGGTCGACAAGGGCGTGGCCGATGCCGTGAACACCTACGGCGGGCTGGACATCATGATCAGCAATGCCGGCATCCAGATCATCAGCCCGGTCACCGAACTGTCGCTGGAAAACTGGCGCAAGATGCTGGCGATCCACCTGGACGGCGCCTTCCTGACCACCCGCGCGGCGATGAAAGCCATGATCAAGCAGGGCCGTGGCGGCTCCATCATCTACATGGGTTCGGTGCACTCGCATCAGGCCTCGGCGCTCAAGTCGCCCTACGTGACCGCCAAGCACGGCCTGCTGGGCCTGGCCAAGACCGTGGCCAAGGAAGGGGCCAAGGACAAGATCCGCACCAATGTCATCTGTCCCGGCTTCGTGCGCACGCCGCTGGTGGAAAAGCAGATCCCCGAGCAGGCCAAGGAATTCGGCATCAGCGAAGAGGATGTCATCAAGAAGATCATGCTCAAGGACACCGTGGACGGTGAATTCACCACCACCCAGGACGTGGCCCAGACCGCCGTGTTCCTGGCGGCCTTCCCGACCAATGCGCTGACCGGCCAGTCCGTCGTGGTCAGCCACGGCTGGCATATGCAGTAAGCTTCACCCGCATCCAGGCTTCTCCCAAAGCCGCCGTGGCGCAAGCCCGGCGGCTTTGTCTTGGCCACCGGAAACACTGATGTTTTGCAAGATGTTTCAGGTCATGCCGATGTCATATGAAGGTAATAACGTCCCCGGACCCTCCCCCGAGAATCTGGAGATGCCATGGATGCCCAAGCCGTCAAGGATTTCCGCGCCTGCGTGGCCGACACTGCCAGCGAACGCCAGCGTGTGCGCTCGCTGGTAGCCTGCGGACAATGGCGCGAGGCCGAGCCCGACAGTGAACGGGCGCGCGCCTATGCCCTGCGCCAGCGCAACCTGGGCCATCCGGCCGGTCCGGAATCGATCATCGGCGACAGCGAGGATTTCCTGCGCGCCAGCTTCCTGGCGCAAGGCGCAGCGGTGGCGCGAGCGGTGGCATACGTCGAGGTCAACAGCGATCAGAGCAGCGAACTGGCCACCGGCTTCTTGATCAGCCCGCGCCTGTTCCTGACCAACCAGCACGTCATCGCGGATGCCGCCGCCGCACGCGGCACACGTCTCACCTTCCTGCGCGAACTCGACGCACGCGGAGTGCCGCGTGCCACCACCAGCTACCTGCTGGCACCGGAGCGGCTGGCGCTGTTCTCGCCAGCGGATCAGCTGGACTATGCCCTCATCGCACTGGGCGAACGCCAGTCAGGGACGGCCACGGTGGAGGAGCTGGGCTTCTGCCCGCTCTCGGACCAGCCCGACAAGCACGTCATCGGCATGGCGGCCAACATCATCCAGCATCCGTCCGGCTGGATGAAGATGATCAGCATCCGCAACAACACCGTCACCGCGCGCACCGAACACACCCTGCTCTACGAGACCGATACCCAGCAAGGCTCGTCCGGCTCGCCGGTCTTCAACGACGACTGGCAGCTGGTGGCCTTGCATCACTGGGGCGAGCCTTATCGCGATGCCGGTACGGAAGATCAACCGCTGCGCAAGGTCAACGAAGGCATACGCATCAGCGCCCTCTACCGTGACCTGCTGGCACGCCTGCCCACCTTGCCGCCTGAGGCCCGGGCGTTGCTGCAGGAGGCCTTGAGCTATCAGGTGGCCAGCGCGCCCGCTGCCCTCACCGTCGCCGACAACACCGCATCCGACATGACACAGGAGATCAGCATGAACAACAGTGGCAAAGACATCGCTCTGCAGACCGCAACCCTGACGATTCCGCTGGAAGTGACGGTGCGGGTTGCGGGAGGTGCAGCGACCGTCGCCCAGGCGACGACACCCGCTGCCGCCAACGCAAGCCTCTCTGCCAACAACGCGACCTTGCAGCCACCACGCCGGCTCTCCCCGCCCCGCCCCTCCGCAGGCGCAGAAGCCTTGCGCATCGATCCGGATTACGGCAATCGCAGCGGCTACGATGCCGCTTTCATCCCCGGCGCAGAGCTGCCGCTGCCACAGCCGGATGCGAAGCTGGCGGGCGACATCGTCCCGCTGCTGCCTACCGTGGCCGGTGCCGCTGGCGACGACGGCGAACTGAAATATGAACACTTCAGCATCAAACTGTTGAAGCGCCGCCGCATGGCCGCCTTCACTGCCACCAACATCGACGGCACGCATTACCTTGCAGTCGATCGCGGCAGCGGCCAGGTCAATGCGGCCGAAGGCGATGCCTGGTTCCGCGATCCGCGCGTGGCGGCGGGCAGCGTGCTGGAGCAGGATTTTTATTCGGCGTGGTCGACCTATTTCGATCGGGGCCACCTGACGCGCCGTTCCGATCCGAGCTGGGGTACGCCGGAAGAAGCCGAACGCGCCAATGCCGACACCTTCCATTTCACCAATTGCTCGCCCCAGCATTTCCGCTTCAACCAGAGCGCGACCTACTGGCAGGGCCTGGAGCGCTATGTGCTGGAGAACGGCGTGCTGGCTGCCAGCAGCAAAGGCCGCCTGTGCGTCTTCCAGGGCCCGGTGTTCAACGACCAGGTGGACCTGTGGGCCGATGAGGTGCAGATCCCTTCGGCCTTCTTCAAGATCGTGGTGTGGAAGGGCAAGCAAGGCTTGAAAGCGGTAGGCCTGCTGGCCGACCAGTCGGCCCTGCTGTCGGAGAGCCGACACAGCCTGGGAACGCCGCGCGACCTGCCCTCGGTGGACGTCAACCACTGGCGCGTGGCCATTCCCGAACTGGAAAGGATGACCGGGCTGGACTTCGGTTCCAGGGTACGCGCCGCCGATACCATCGCCGATGGCAAGCAGCCGCAGGTCGGCGAAGCGCGCCAGCGCATCACGGCCTTCGAGCAGATCCGGCTGTAGCAGCGAAGTCCGCTATCATGGCGGGATTGCTTTGCATCCCTGCCCGCCATGATCCCATCCTCGCGACCGCATCCCGACACTGCCCCACCCGTGGCGCAGCTGCACCTGCGCAGCTATCGGGAGGAGTCCTTGGCGCACCGGCATGATTTTCCGCAACTGGTGCTACCGCTGGCAGGCCATCTGGCGATGGACATCGCCGGCCGCGAAGGCCTGGCCGATACCGCCACGGCGGCCTTCGTCGAACCCGGCGCGCGGCATGCCACGCGCGCGGGCGGCGAGAATCGTTCGCTGGTGGTCGACCTGGCACCCGATGCGGTCGGCAGCCTGCAACTGGAGGCGCTGGCGCAGCGGCCTTTCCTGCCGTTGTCGCGCGCCGCCGGCAAACTGGTGGAATTCATGGCGGTGGCGGCGAGCGACACCCGCCCCGCCGGCAACACGCTGCAGCATTGGGTTCCCCTGCTGCTGGACGCGCTCACGCAACAGCCGCAGGCACTGTCGCGGCTGCGTTTGATGCTGGCACGGGTGGAGGCGCGCGCCGAGCATCCCTGGACGGTGGCGCAGATGGCGGAACTGGCGGCGATCTCCCCCAGCCGCCTGCATGAATGGTTTCGCGCTGAACTGGACACGTCGCCGCGCGCCTGGCTGGCCGAAGTGCGCGTGGCCCGGGCCTGCCAGCTGCTGCGCACCAGCAGCCTGCCGCTGGCGCAGATTGCCCAGCGCTGTGGCTATGGCGACCAGAGTGCGCTCACGCATGCGCTGCGCAAGCTGCGCGGCACGACCCCATCAGCGTATCGGAAAAGTTATTTGCCCTGAGGACGGCTGGCCTTGCCCGGCCGCAGCAGGCACTCGTTGAAGTAGCCTGCATAGTGCGCATAATCGGGCGTCGGCAAACCCGCCGTCTTGGCACGATCATCCCAGCGCCGCAACCTGACGGCATCCTCGGCATAGGGCCGATCGATGAAAGCCGCCGCCTGTTCCACATCGAAGATCCCGCCCTGCAATTGCAGGCTGCGCACCGAATCGGCCGAGAGCTGCGCGAAGTAGTCCGGATCAGTGGCGCACAGGTAGCGCTTGGCATCCACATGCAGGGCAATCGGCGCCAGCACGGATTCATGGAAGACGCCGCGCAGGAAAGGCAGCACGCGATACTGGTGCAGGTCATCGATGCCGGCCAGGGTGGGCGTCTGGCCCAGGTCTTCCAGCAGGTGGCCAAGATCGTGCAGCAGGCTGGCCACGATCAGACTGGGCGCTGCGCCCTCCTGCTCGGCCAGCAGCGCCGATTGCAGCGCGTGTTCCAGTTGCGTGACCGGCTCGCCGGTGTATTGCGTGTGGCCGTGCCGTGTGAACAGCAGGGCAATGTCATCCAGGCTCAGGGCCATCATGCGCCTCGCAGGTGAAGAAAAAGACCGAACGCCACTATAGCCCCTGCATCGGCGCACTCCGTGACATCTCCATGACACGCGCACGCGCAAAGAAAAACGGCGAGCCTTGCGGCCCGCCGTCGTTCATCGCTTCACTGCCTCACTGCTTGACTGCTTTGCTGCTTACTTCTTCAGGTCATAGCGATCCAGATCCATCACCTTGACCCAGGCCGCCACGAAGTCCTTGACGAACTTTTCCTTGGCGTCCGAGCTGGCATAGACTTCAGCCAGGGCGCGCAGCACGGCGTTGGAGCCGAACACCAGGTCGACACGGGTGCCGGTCCACTTGACGGCACCGCTCTTGCGGTCACGGCCTTCGAACTCTTCCTGGGCGGGCGAAGTGGACTTCCACTCGGTGCCCATGTCCAGCAGATTGACGAAGAAGTCATTGGACAGCACACCCACCTTGGAAGTGAACACACCCTTGGTGCTGCCACCCACCGTGTTGCCCAGCACGCGCAGGCCACCGATGAGGACCGTCATTTCCGGCGCGGTCAGGGTCAGTTGCTGGGCCTTGTCGATGAGCATGTCTTCGGCACGCACTGCATAACGCTGCTTCTGGAAGTTGCGGAAACCATCAACGACGGGTTCCAGCGGCTCGAAGGAGGCCACATCGGTCTGCTCCTGCGACGCATCCACACGGCCTGCGCTGAAGGGGACCGTCACGGCCACGCCTGCATCCTTGGCCGCCTTTTCGACGGCTGCGCTACCGGCCAGCACGATCAGGTCCGCCAGAGACACCTTCTTGGCACCTTGGTTGAACTCGGACTGGATGCCTTCCAGTGCCTTCAACACCTTGGCCAGCTGGGCCGGCTGATTGGCAGCCCAATCCTTCTGCGGCGCCAGGCGCACACGCGCACCGTTGGCACCACCGCGCATGTCGCCACCCCGGAAGGTGGAAGCCGAGGCCCAGGCGGTCGAGACCAGCTCGCTCACCGACAGGCCCGAGGCCAGGATCTTGCTCTTCAGGGCCGTGACATCGGCTGCATCAATCGGCGCACCTTCTGCCTTGGGCAGCGGATCTTGCCAGATCAGTTCTTCAGCCGGCACTTCCGGGCCGAGGTAGCGAGCACGCGGACCGAGGTCGCGGTGGGTCAGCTTGAACCAGGCGCGGGCGAAGGCGTCGGCGAACTGCTCCGGGTGTTCCAGGAAGCGGCGCGAGATCTTTTCGTAAGCCGGATCGAAGCGCAGCGACAAGTCCGTGGTCAGCATGGTCGGACGCAGGGGCGCGCCACCGTGGGCATGCGGGATCACCGCATCGGCGCCCTTGGCCACCCATTGATGGGCACCGGCCGGGCTCTTGGTCAGTTCCCACTCATAGTTGAACAGGTTCTCGAAGAAGTAATTGCTCCACTGGGCAGGAGTCTGGGTCCAGGTCACTTCCAGGCCGGAGCTGATGGTGTCGCCACCGACGCCGCTGCCGAAGCTGCTCTTCCAGCCCATGCCCTGGTGTTCCAGGCCCTCGCCTTCCGGTTCGCGGCCCACGTGCTTGGCGTCGCCTGCACCGTGGGTCTTGCCGAAGGTGTGGCCACCGGCGATCAGGGCCACGGTTTCTTCATCGTCCATCGCCATGCGGGCGAAGGTTTCGCGGATGTCATGGGCGGCGGCCACCGGATCAGGGTTGCCTTCCGGACCTTCCGGGTTCACGTAGATCAGGCCCATCTGGACTGCGGCCAGCGGGTTTTCCAGGTTGCGGCCGGTGGGGCCGGTGCGGCTCTGCTCATTGCCGTGACGGTCGGCATCGGCCGTGATCTCGCCGTGGCTGGCGCCGGCCTTGCCCTTGCCGTAGCGGTCATCGCCGCCCAGCCAGGTCGATTCGGTACCCCAGTAGACGTCCAGGTCCGGTTCCCACACGTCCTGGCGGCCACCGGCGAAACCGAAGGTCTTGAAACCCATGGTTTCCAGCGCGACGTTGCCGGTCAGGATCAGCAGGTCAGCCCAGGAGATCTTGTTGCCGTACTTCTGCTTGACCGGCCAGATCAGGCGGCGTGCCTTGTCCAGGTTGACGTTGTCGGGCCAGCTGTTCAAGGGCGCGAAGCGCTGCTGGCCACGGCCGGCACCGCCGCGGCCATCGCCGATGCGATAGGTACCGGCGCTGTGCCAGGCCATGCGGATGAACAGCGGACCATAGTGGCCGAAGTCGGCCGGCCACCAGTCCTGCGAATCGGTCATCACCTTGGCCAGGTCGGCCTTGACGGCGGCCAGGTCGAGGCTCTTGAAGGCTTCGGCGTAGTTGAAATCCTCACCCATGGGGTTGGACTTGGAAGAATGCTGGGCCAGCAGATCCACACGCAGCTGCTTGGGCCACCAGTCGCGGTTGCTGGTGCCGCTACCGGCGGTGTGGTTGAAGGGGCACTTGGCTTCGTTCGACATTGCGTTCTCTCCTGTTGATCGACCCGATGGGTCATGACGCCCGGACCGGGAAACGGGCATCTTCGTGGCTACCTCCAGCCTGGCTGGACATAGCGGCTTGTACTGCAGCGACAGGCTGACTGCGTTCTGCTACGGCACCATGACGCCGTACTGCGGGGCCAGCTTCGCCTTGTTCCGGTCGTGCTTGCGAAGAACCATTAATGTAATTGATCGAAAACAATCGCGTGATTGTCTTTTTGTATAATGCCAGTCAATAAATCCAATCCCACAGGTTCAGAATTTGTGGGTGAACAGTGTAGCCAAAGGCAAATATTCCTGCTGAACTTGCGGCACATTGTTTGTGCAGGCCGTGCGCAACAGCAGCGGAGAACGTGATCACCCCGACCGTGAGGAAATGCGAATATCGGATGCGTACATTGCCTGCTGGGGCAATCTTGCCTGAGGGAAGTCGCCATCCTGGCCTACAGGAGAATACGAGTTTCGAGATTCTTCAGGTCAACCGATATGGAGGTGAATCGTTGATGAAACGCTGCCCGCGTGCCGGGCCGCCCTCCTTTTCCCACATTACAAGAACCATCATGACGGAAGCCACCGAAAACCTGGAACACGCCGAGCACGCCCATGCCTCCGGCAACAAGAAGCTGGCCTTGCTCATCGCCATCCTGGCGCTGGTGCTGGCCATTACCGAAACCCTGTCCAAGTCCTACCAGACCGAGGTCATCCTGAAGCATCAGGAGGCGGCCAACCTGTGGTCCTTCTTCCAGGCCAAATCGGTGCGCGGCAATGCGGCGCAGCTGGCCAAGCAGCAACTGACCTTGCTGGGCAATCCCAAGGATGAACGCATCAGCGCGGCCGTGGCCAAGCTCGACGACGCCATCGCCCATTACGACAGCGACGAGAAGAGCGGCGAAGGCAAGAAGGAGCTGTCCCACAAGGCGCGCGAAGCCGAGCACGAGGCGCATGCCTACATGGAGAAGTACGAAAAGATGGAAATGGCCGCCGGCATGCTGCAAGTGGCCATCGTGCTGGCCTCGGCCACCATCATCACCGGCGTGGCCGTGCTGGCCTACCTGTCGATGGGCATCGGCGTGGTGGCGCTGGCCTTTATCGGTGCGGGCTTGTTCGGCACCGCGATCTGAACGGCTTGACCGCACAGCAGACCAACGCCGGCCTCGTGCCGGCGTTTTCGTTTCTGCCCTCGCCCGCCACAAGAAAACCGTAGCCTGCAACAATCCTTCCCGCGTCGGCTGGGGCATACTGCCCCCCTTTGCAACATGGCTGACTTTGATTCCCGATGAGTTCCAACACGATCCTGCAAGGCATTTTCTATGGCGCACTGGCCGGTGCCGCCTGGGGCCTGGTATTCCTGGCCCCTGAACTGACCCGCGCCTTCTCGCCCTGGCAACTGACGGCCGGGCGCTATCTGGCCTACGGACTGTTCGCAGCGCTGCTGATCGCGCCGCGCATCAAGAAACTGCTGCCGCACCTGGGCCGTGACGAATGGCGCGCGCTGGTGTGGCTGAGCTTGCTGGGCAATGTGGTGTATTACGTGTTCCTGGCCAGTGCCGTGCAACTGGGTGGCATGGCCATGACCTCGCTGGTGATCGGCTTCCTGCCGGTGGCGGTGAGCATCATCGGCAGCCGCGGCCATGGCGCGGTCTCGCTGCGCAAGCTGGCCCCGTCGCTGGCCTTGGGCCTGGCCGGCATCGCCTGCGTGGCCTGGCAGTCGCTATCCGGGTCGGCTGGAGGCGATATGAAGCAAAGTGTCATCGGCTTCTTCTGCGCCCTGGCCGCATTGGCCTCCTGGACCACCTATGCGGTCGGCAACAGCCGCTGGCTGGCGCGCCTGCATGAAGTTTCTGCGCACGACTGGAATCTGCTGATCGGCGTGGTCACGGGGCTGCTGTCGCTGTTCATCGCAGTGCCGGCCTTCACGGTGATGCTGCAGCCGCATCCGGGCAGCGAGTGGATGCATTTCGTGGCGGTGTCGGCGGGAGTGGCGATCTTTGCGTCGCTGTTCGGCAATGCCTGCTGGAACAAGGCCAGCCGCCTGCTGCCACTGACCATGATCGGGCAGATGATCCTGTTCGAGACCCTCTTTGCCCTGCTCTACGGCTTCCTGTGGGAACAGCGTTGGCCGACCTTGCTGGAGATCGCGGCCATGGTGCTGGTCACCGTCAGCGTGCTGCTGTGCGTGTCCGCGCACCGGGTCGATGAGGGCGGCGGGCACTGAAGCCCCCTCCTCCTTGCCTCAGCTGGCCTTCTCGGCCAGCTTCTTCAAGACATGCGCTGCGGCCACCAGGCCGAAGGTGGCCGTGACCACCATGGCCGAGCCGAAACCGGCGCAATTCAGCCCTGTCACGCCAGCTTGCGTGCTGTCGGCGGCATCCTCGCCCCCATCCAGGTCTTCTGCCTGCACGATCTCGCAGGCTTCGCCCTCGGCCAGATCCGGGAAACGCAGCGGTTCCGTCGAGAACACTGCGTCGATATGAAACTTGTTCTTGGTCCCGCGCGGGAAACCATGCTGTGAACGCAGGCGCTTGCGTACCTTGGCCAGCAACGGTTCCTGCTCGGTACGGCACAGGTCGCGGATCTCGATCTGAGTCGGATCGATCTGCCCGCCGGCGCTGCCGATGGTGACCATGGGCATGCCGTTCTGGCGGCACCAGGCGATCATCGCCACCTTGGCCGGGACATTGTCGATGGCGTCGATGACGTAATCGAAACGGCCACCGCCCAGCATCTGCTCGACATTCTCCGGATCGACGAAATCCTCCACCTCGGTGACCACGCAGGTCGGATTGATCTGCCGGATGCGCTCATGCAGGGCCGTCACCTTGGCCTGTCCCAGGGTGCCGGTGAGCGCATGGATCTGGCGATTGACATTCGATTCAGCCAGGTTGTCCAGGTCGATCAGGGTCAGGTGGCCGATGGCGCTGCGGGCCAGCGCCTCGACGATCCAGGAGCCCACGCCGCCGACGCCGACCACGCACACGCGCGCCTGGCCGAAGCGTTGCAGGGCTGCCGCGCCGTACAGGCGGGCAACGCCGCCGAAGCGGCGCTCATAGTCGATATCGTTCAGATCGATGGATGCGGTCATGATAAAAAAAGGGGAATGCAGTGATGCGCTGTCGTGAAGATCAGCATTATCCCGCCTTTGCGGGCCTTTCATGAAAAAGGGCCGCTGCGTGAACGCGGCGGCCCTCCCTGTGCAACGCTGGTGAATCGGAAATCAGACCACCGCGCCGCCGTTCTCGTCCTTGACCTTGACCGGCTTGATCAGGTCTTCGCGCTTCACGCCCAGCCACATGGCCAGCGCTGCGGCGACGAACACCGAGGAATAGATACCGAACAGGATGCCGATGGTCAGCGCCAGCGCGAAATAATGCAGCGTCGGGCCACCGAAGAAGAACATCGCCAGCACCATCATTTCGGTGCTGCCGTGGGTGATGACGGTACGCGACATGGTGCTGGTGATCGCGTGGTTCAGCACTTCGGGCGCGGAGAGCTTGCCGAAGCGGCGATCCCGGAAGGCCTCGCGCACCCGGTCGAACACCACCACCGACTCGTTGACCGAGTAACCCAGCACGGCCAGGATGGCGGCCAGCACCGTGAGCGAGAACTCCCACTGGAAGAAGGCGAAGAAGCCCAGGATGATGATGATGTCGTGCAGGTTGGCGATCACCGCCGCCACCGCGAACTTCCATTCGAAGCGGAAGGCCAGGTAGATCACGATGCCCAGCACCACCATGCCCAGGGCCAGCAGGCCATCATGGGCCAGCTCGTCACCGACCTGGGGACCGACGAATTCCACGCGCTGCAGGCGCACGTCCGGATCATCAGCCCTCAGGGCGGCATTGACCTTCTCGCTCTGCTGGCTGGCGTTCACGCCGGCTTGGGCGGGCAGGCGGATCATCACGTCCTGGGCAGTGCCGAAGCTTTGCACCAGGGTGTCGCGGTAACCCAGTCCTTCAATCGACTTGCGGATCTTCTCCAGGTCGGCCGGCTTGTTGTAGGCCACTTCCATGACCGTGCCGCCGGTGAATTCGATGGAGAAGTGCAATCCCTTGGAGAACAGGAAGAACACCGCGGCCACGAAGGTCAGTGCCGAGATCGCATTGAAGATCAGGGCATGACGCATGAAGGGAATGTCTTTTTTGATGCGGAAAAATTCCATCACTATCCTTTCGGTGCCGGCACCACCTGCAGCGGGGTGCCTGGCTCAAATCTGGCTGTGCTGCTGATGATTACTTGGCGTCGCGCTTGGCGGCGGCCTTGCCGGAAGTCGAGAGCACATCGCCCTCGGGCTTCCAGATCTGGCCGATGGCCAGGCCCGACAGACGCTTCTTGCGGCCATACCAGAGGTTGACCACACCGCGCGAGAAGAACACGGCCGAGAACATCGAGGTCAGGATGCCCAGGCAGTGCACCACGGCGAAGCCGCGAATCGCGCCGGAGCCGAAGATCAGCAGCGCCAGGCCGGCGATCAGGGTGGTCACGTTGGAGTCCAGGATGGTCGCCCACGCGCGGTCGAAACCGGCGGCAATCGCTGCCTGCGGCGAATTGCCGGCGCGCAGTTCTTCACGGATGCGTTCGTTGATCAGCACGTTGGAGTCGATCGCCATACCGAGTGCCAGCGCGATGGCGGCAATACCCGGCAGGGTCAGCGTGACCTGCAGCGTGGACAGCAGCGCCACCAGCAGCAGCACGTTCACCGACAGCGCCAGGGCGCTGAAGAAACCGAACAGCTGGTAGTAGATCACCATGAAGACGGCCATGGCCAGGAAGCCATACAGCACCGAATCAAAGCCCTTCTTGATGTTGTCGGCACCCAGTTGCGGGCCGATGGTGCGCTCTTCGATGATGTCCATCGGTGCGGCCAGCGAACCGGCGCGCAGCAGCAGGGCCAGGTCGCTGGCCGCTTCGGGCGAACCCATGCCGGTGATCTGGAAGCGCGAACCCAGTTCGGAGCGAATCGTGGCCACGGTCAGGACTTCGCCCTTGCCCTTTTCGAACAGGACGATGGCCATGGCCTTGCCGACCTTGTCACGGGTGGCTTCACGCATCTTGCGGCCGCCGTCGCCGTTCAAGTCGATGCTCACCGCCGGCTGGTGGTTTTCATCGAAGCTGGCCGAGGCGTTGGAGATGTAGTCGCCGGTCAGCACCGGTTCCTTGTTCAGCACCACGGGTGCGCCCTTGCCGATCTTGAACAGTTCGGAGCCGAAGGGGATGGCCGAGGTTTCTTCGGTGCCGCGCACCACGCTTTCATCGACCATGCGCACTTCCAAGGTCGCGGTACGGCCGATGATGTCCTTGGCACGCGAGACGTCCTGCACGCCCGGCAGCTCGACCACGATGCGGTCGGCGCCCTGGCGCTGGATCAGCGGCTCGGCCACGCCCAGTTCGTTGACACGCTTGGACAGGGTGCTGATGTTCTGCTTGACGCCGTCTTCCTGGGTCTGCTTCAGGGCTTCCGGACGCAGGGTGGCGATGAGTTTGAGGTCATCGCCACTGCCGGCGTCGGTGAGCACCATTTCCTGCAGCTCGCCCAGGGCGGCGCGGGCCTTGTTGCGGGTATCGGCATCGCGGAAGGAAATCTCGATGCTGTCGCCGGAGCGGTTGATGCCGCTGTGGCGGATGTTCTTGTCACGCAGCAGGCTGCGTACGCTGGCTTGCATGCCTTGCAGGCGCTTGTTCAGGACCGCCTTGATGTCGACCTGCATCAGGAAGTGCACGCCGCCGCGCAAGTCCAGGCCCAGGTACATCGGGAAGGCGTGCAGGCTTTGCAGCCATTGCGGGGTATTGGGCAGCAGGTTGAAGGCGACGATGTAGGTCGGGTCGCTGGGGTCGGTATTGAGTTCCTTCTCCAGCAGGGCCTTGGCCTTGAACTGGATGTCGGTGGTGGCAAAGCGGGCGCGCACCGAGGGCTGCGAACCGGCATTGTCGAACGCCACGCTCTCTGCGCCGAGATTGCCTTGTTTCAGGATCTGATCGACACGGCCGGCCACGGCAGGCTCGACCTTCAGGGTCGACTTGGCACTGCTGATCTGCACCGCGGGGGATTCGCCGAAGAAGTTCGGGACGGTATAGATCACGCCGAACAGCAGGGCCAGGACGATCAGTGCGTATTTCCAGAGAGAGTAACGATTCATGGTCTTGTGCTTCTTGCTTGCGGGAGAGGGAGGCAGGGACCTGCCGCCCTGTTCAGAACGGGCGCCAGGAACCGGAAGTTTCTGCACACCGTTCTAACGACATGGGCGCATCAGCGATGCGCCCATGGGTTCGCCGGTTCAGGCCGGCCAACCGGTGAGGCCGATTACAGGCCCTTGATGGTGCCCTTGGGCAGCAAGGTGGTGACAGCGCCCTTTTGCACAATGACTTCGGTGCCTTCGGAGACTTCGATGGTGATGTAGCCATCGGCCACCTTGGTGATGCGGCCCAGCAGACCACCGGAGGTGACGACTTCGTCGCCCTTGCTCAGTGCGTCCATCATGGCTTTCTGTTCTTTCTGACGCTTCATCTGCGGGCGGATCATCAGGAAATACAGGACCACGAACATCAGGATGATCGGCAGGAAGCTGGCCAGGTTGCCCATCGCGCCACCAGGGGCTGCTGCGGCCGTTTGCGCGTATGCGTCGGAAATAAACACGTAAGGCTCCAAAGGTTGATTGAAAAATAGCCCTGCATTCTAGCACTGCGCAGGCACCAAACCGCCAAATCGGGGTGCATTGCCGCAGATCAAGGGGGCACCAGGCTAAATCGGGCTTTTTTGTCACCTGCAGCGAAAGAAAAATCGCTGCACACCCCATGAAATGGCAGGGCACATGAAAAAAGCTTCATTTCGCCCTAAAGCCGCCCTTAATATAGGCGGCGCTCCGGTCCCCTGCTTCGCGCGCCAACCCGATCCGACACCGCATGCCAGCTTCCCCCGCTCCCGAACCTGCCACCCCCTCCGCCTTGCCCGCTGCCCCGCGCCAACCGGCGTGGGCGATCTTTCTGGTCTTCCTGCGGCTGGGGCTGACCTCCTTTGGCGGGCCGGCCGCCCATCTCGGCTATTTCCGCCATGAATTCGTGGCCCGGCGGCGCTGGCTGTCCGAACAGACCTATGCCGACCTGGTAGCCATGTGCCAATTCCTGCCCGGCCCCTCCAGCAGCCAGGTCGGGCTGGCCATCGGCCTGATCCGGGGCGGCTATCGCGGTGCGCTGGCGGCCTGGCTGGGCTTTACGCTGCCCTCGGCGCTGCTGCTGATGGTGGTGGCCTTGTCGGTGCTGGAGGATGCGCACTGGCTCTCCGGGGAGGTGGTGCACGGCTTGAAGATCGTGGCCGTGGCCATCGTGGCGCAGGCGGTATGGGGGATGGCGCAGACGCTGTGCCGCGGTCCGGTACGCCTGGCCATCATGGCGCTGGCTGCGCTGGCGGCGTGGCAGCTGCAGGGCAGCCTGGTACAGCTGGGCGTGATCGTGGCAGCCGGTCTGGCCGGACGGCTGCTGCTGCACGGCCCGCAGCTTGCGCTGCAGGAACACCTGCCGCTGGTGGTCAGCCGCCGCACGGGGCGTGCCTGCCTGCTGCTGTTCTTCGTCCTGCTGGCGGGCATTCCGCTGCTGGCCGCGCTCCATCCGGCGGCCTGGCTGCAGCAGATCAACATCTTCTATCGCGTCGGTTCCCTGGTCTTCGGGGGCGGCCATGTGGTGCTGCCGCTGTTGCAGGCCGAGCTGGTGCCCACGGGGTGGGTCGACAAGGATGTTTTCCTGGCCGGTTATGGCGCAGCCCAGGCGATCCCCGGCCCGCTCTTCACACTGGCGGCCTATCTGGGCGTGGTGATGTCTTCCTGGCCCAATGGGGTGGCCGGTGGCGTACTGTGCCTGCTGGCCATCTTTGCGCCGTCCTTCCTGCTGGTGACCGGGCTACTGCCGTTCTGGGATGCGGTGCGCCGTCAGGCCGCGATGCAGGCGGTGCTGGCGGGCGTCAATGCCGCGGTGGCGGGATTGCTGCTGGCAGCGCTCTACCAGCCGGTGTGGACCAGCGCCATCTTCGGCGGGCGTGACCTGCTCATTGCGCTGGCGGCCTTTGCCGCTCTGGTGTGGCTGAAACTGCCCTCCTGGGCGGTCGTGCTGCTGGGGGTGCTGGCCGCCACCTTGCCGGCGCTGGCCGGGATGTGATTGGCTAGCAGGTGCAGCGGACTCAGTAAACCACCACCACTGAACGCTCCTGCTGATTCACCAGCAGGAAGGCCCGTCCATCCGGGCTGCCCGCAGGCACGGCCCCACAGGTGTTGGAGACGGCCGCCACGCCATTGATGACATTGACCACCACGTTGCAGCGCGTAGTCACCAGTACCGAGATGGAGAGTTTGGCCGTGGTGGCCGCCTGCAAATGGGGCCAGGCCCAGCAGCCGAGCGTGAGCAGGAGCAGCGTGGCATGCCAGCGCAGCAAATCAGGACGCGCCAGTCGGGTACCTGCCATCGAGGGGGGATGCTTCATGGTGCGGGCTCCTTGTCGGGTTGGGCCACTGCATTGTTAGGTTGTGCTGTCATCTTAAATAAATTAATCGAATAAATCAATAAAATTAATTTGACAGAGTAAAATGACAATATTGTTTATTTCGAAATTGCAGCGGAAGCCGTGCAGCACCAGCAGCAGCGTGGCAGAGGTCAATTATTATCGCAATGACAAGCTCAGCATTGTGCCGCATTTTGACCACAGTCGCGCTTTCCCGTCGGAACAAATAAAACAATTTCGGCAATTTATTATCCGATTCGTTATAATTGATTCTATCGAAACCCGCAGTGCCTCCCTGCACTTGCGGGCGGAATCGAACCGGAGTCGGGAAACATGGAGACAAGCTCGTGATGCCAGGCAGCACCCCCAATGACGCGCAGCACGCCCCGGCGCGCCCGCGCGACGGCCGTTTGCCGCTGGCGCTGGCCGAGGCCGGCTTTGCCGTGCTGACGTTGGCCGCGCTGTGGCGTGCCAACCTCCCGCCCTGGTTGATCGTGGGACTGCTGGCGCTGTGGCTGGTACGGGCCCTGATCCTGCTGCGCCTGCTGCGCGACCATCAGCGTGCCGCGCGCAACCTGGTCCTGGCCAAGGAAGCGGCCGACCAGGCCATGCTCACGCGCGGGGCCTTCCTCTCCACCATGAGCCACGAAATCCGCACACCCATGAATGCGGTACTGGGCATGGCCGGACTGTTGCGCACCACGCGCCTGGATACGCAGCAAGCCGAATTCGCCAAGGCCATCGAGGATTCGGCCAATGCCCTGCTGGGCATCGTCAATGACGTGCTCGACTTCTCCAAGATCGACGTCGGCAAGATGGACATCGCCGTGGTCGAGTTCGACCTGCTGGAAGTGGTGGAAGCCAGCGCCGAAGCGCTGTCCTTCAAGGCGCACGAAAAGCGCGTGCGCTTGATGGCGCACGTCGATCCGCGCCTGCCGGTGCGGCTGCTGGGCGACCCCGGACGCATCCGCCAGGTCCTCCTGAACCTGCTGGGCAACGCGCTCAAGTTCACCCATGTGGGCGAAGTGCTGCTGCGGGTGCAGGCCTTGCACGTGTCGGGCGATCACTGCCGGGTGCGTTTCGAAGTGCGCGACAGCGGCATCGGCATGGATGACGATACGCTGCGCCGCCTGTTCTCGCCCTTCTCGCAAGCCGACAACTCGGTCACCCGCCAATACGGCGGCACCGGCCTGGGCCTGTCGATCTGCAAGCGCCTGGTGGAACTGATGGGCGGCAAGATCGGCGTGGAGAGCACGCCCGGTAACGGTTCCTGCTTCTGGTTCGAACTGGGCATTCCCGTGGCGCAACCTCCGCAGTTCGCCACCCGACCGCATGCAGCCAAAAAACGACAGGTGGCCCTGCTCGAAACGCATGATGCCAGCGCCGCCATGCTGCACGAATACCTGCGTGGGGCCGGCCTGGAAACGGTGCGCTACAGCAGTGCCAGCGACGCCCTGGCGGCGCTGACCGGCCCGGCGGCTACGGCCACCGGCATCGATACCCTCATCGTCAGCAGCGAGATCCGGGATGTGCCGCCGGCCGCAGTGCTGGCACGCCTGCACGCGGAAAGGCCGACAGTTACGTGCGTGCTGCTTGACCATGGCGTACACGGCCTTAATATAGACGGAAAATCAACGTCGCCAGCCCTGCAGTTGCCGCTGCGCAAGCAACAGCTGCTGCGTGCGGTCGATCCGCTGGCGGGCGGCAAGGATGCGGCCGACGGGGAATTGACGGCAGCGCGCCCGCTCCGGGCGCTGTCCCATCCGGGGCAACAGGGGCAGCAGGAACAGCGTGAACTCCTGCTGGTGGAAGACAACGTGATGAACCAGAAGGTGGCGGTGTACCAGCTCAATGCCATGGGCTACGCGGTCGATATCGCCTCCAACGGTGCGGAGGCGCTGGAGAAGCTGGCACGGCGCGCTTACGCGCTGATCCTGATGGATTGCCAGATGCCGGTGCTGGATGGCTACGAAACCACGCGCCGCATTCGGCGTCTGCAGGGCGAGCTGGCCCACACCCCCATTGTCGCGATGACCGCCAATGCCATGGCCGGGGATCGGGAACAGTGCCTGGAGGCCGGTATGGACGATTACCTGACCAAGCCTTTGCTGCGCTCGCAACTGGCGGCGATGCTGGAGCATTACCTGCCGGCGGCGCAGGAAGCGGCCGCCGACACCGGTGCTGCGCCGCTCATGCTCGACGAGAGCCGCCTGCAGGAACTGTTCGGCGAGGACACTGCGCTGGCTGGCCAGATGCTGGACATGTTCGTCGAACACACTACGCCGGTCATGGACGATCTGGCGCGGCATTGCCAGGCCAGCGATCCGCTGCTGGGCGAGATCCAGGCGCTGGGCCACCGGCTGGCGGGCAGCTGCCTGAACCTGGGCATCCAGGCGCTGGGACAGGCGGGACGCAACATGGAATTGGCGGCACGCCAGGGCGAACTGGCACACGTGCGCAAGCTCGCCGAGGAGTGCGCAAGCGCCTTCGCCGCCTTGCGACAACACCTAAAAGAGAGGGCCGGGGGAACACATGAAGATTCTGATCGTTGACGACGACAAGACCAATCTGTCGCTATTCACGCACATGCTGGCGCAGTTGCCCGATACCAGCATCAGCACCTGCCCCGATGCGTATGAAGCGCTGGACTGGTGCGGCAGCCACGATCCGGACCTGATCCTGCTGGACTACATGATGCCGGGCATGGATGGCCTCGATTTCCTCTCGCGTTTTCGCGCCATGCCGGGCCAGGAAATGACGCCGGTCATCATGATCACCGCCGACATGGGCCTGCAGGTGCGGCACAAGGCGCTGCAGATGTCGGCCAATGATTTCCTGTCGAAGCCGGTGAACCGGGTGGAACTGCTGGCGCGGGTGAAGAACATGCTGGCCATGCGCAAGTCGCAGCTGGCCATGAGCCGGAAGATCGAAGACTTGTCTGAAGAGGTGGAGCAGAAGGCGCAGCAGAGCACCAGCCTGGCGCTCAATTCGGTGGACCTGCTCTCGCGCGCGGCCGGCTATCGCGATCCGGAAACGGGCGAACACCTGGTGCGCATGTCCAATTACACCCGCATCATCGCCGCCCATCTCGGCTTGCCCAAGGAGGAGCAGGACCTGCTGCTGGCGGCCTCCCCCATGCACGACATCGGCAAGATGGGCATCCCCGACCATATCCTGCTCAAACCCGGACGGCTGGACGAGGAAGAACTGAAGGTCATGCGCCTGCACGCGCAGATCGGTGCCGACATCTTGCGCGGCAGTCCGTCCTCACTGCTGCAGACGGCCTCCCGGATCGCCGAGACCCATCATGAAAAATGGGATGGCAGCGGCTACCCCAATGGGATAAAGGGCGACGACATTCCTTTGTATGGCCGCATCGTGGCCGTGGCCGACGTGTTCGACGCGCTGACCTCCTCGCGTCCTTACAAAAAAGGCTGGAGCCTGGAAGACGCAGCGCGCTATCTGCGCGACAATGCGGGCAGCCACTTCGATCCGCGCTGCGTGGAAGCCTTCTTTGCCGGCTGGGAGGAAGTGGTCGATATCTACAACCGCAACCAGGACGGCAAATGATGCTCACCTTCATTGAACCCACGTTGTTCGAGAAGCTCAGGAGCGCCCAAGCCCTGCCCTCGCCCGGCGGGGTGCGCCTGACCATCATGCGCCTGTGTGCGCAGGATGATCCCGACATGCATGAACTGATCCACCTGGTGCAGGCCGATCCGGCCCTGTCCGGGCGCATCATCCGCATCGTCAACGTACTCAATGCCGACCGCGTGCGCCCGATCGCCTCGGTCAGCATGGACAGCATGCTGCTGGTCGGCCTGCAGGCCGTGCGCCAGCTGGCCCTGGCGCTGTCGCTGGCGGAAACGACGGCCCCGGCCTCCTGCGCCAACTTCAAGCTGCCGGCCTTCTGGGCCCACAGCTTCGCCATGGCCTGCAGTGCCCAGGCCATCAGTGGCCACACCCGCGTGGCACCGCTGGGAGAAATGTTCACCACCGGCCTGCTGGCCAACATCGGCAAGCTGACCCTGGCCTCGGCCCATCCGGCCGGCTACTCGTCGCTGCTGACGCGCCCGCTGGAGCCGTCGGGGCAACTGGCGATGGAACAATCGCTGTTTGGCTTCAATCACCTCAACATCGCGGCGGCGCTGATGCAGGACTGGAAGATCCCGGAACTGTTCTGCGATGCCGTGCTGCACTACGAAGCCCCGGCCCTGCCGGAGGAGCTGCCGGCTCCGCGCCCGCTGGAAATCATCTGGACCCTGTATCTCTCGGCCGCCATGGCCGAACTGGGCTGCGGCACACCGCAGGTAGCCGAGGCCGCCCTGCCCAAGATCGCGCGGGCGCTGCCGCAACTGCAACTGGCACCGAATGATTTCCCGGCGCTGTATCAGGCCGCAGGGGAGGACTGGCAGGATTGGACCCAGACCATGCACCTGACCGCCAAGACCCTGTGGCAGGGTCTCCCGGGGCAGGTCCACGACAAACTGCTGCGCCTGCAAGAGGCCGTCGGCGGAGACGATGCAGGCACTTGAACAACTGCTGCTCAGCGAAGCACCCGACGCCTATGTCCTCATGGACATGCAAGGCGGCGTGGTCTACTGGAACCGCTGCGCCGAACAGATCTTCGGCTACAGCGGCCAGGAAGTGCTGGGCCAGCATCTGGCGGACTTCATCGTGCCGCCCGAGCGGCGCGCAGAGGAAGAGCGGGTGTTCGCCGATACGCTGGCGCTGGGCCGGGCCGAATGCCAGTCCATCCGCCGCCGCAAGGATGGCTCGCTCTTGCACCTGTCAGTCTCCAACAAGCTGTTGCGCGATGAGCAAGGGCAACCGCAATACGTGCTGTCCTGCAAGCGGGACATCAGCCAGGCCACGGTGCAACGTGACATCAGCCTGATCGCGGCCAGTGTCCACGGGCTTTATGATTCGCTGCCCGACGGCATCATCGTGGTCAACGCGCTGGACCGCGTGGTGCTGGCCAATCGCCGCGCCGGCGAGCTGTTCGGCTGGGAGGTTGGCGAACTGACCGGCCGTGCCATCGATGTCCTGATCCCGCAGCGCTTCCTGGCCATGCATGCGCAAAACCTGGCGGAGTACCTGTCCGGCCGCGCCGCTCCGGCCAGCAATACCACGCCCGACCTGTGCGGGCTCAAGCGCAATGGCAGCGAATTCCCGGTTGACGTCAGCCTGAGCCCGCTGGCCATCGAGGGCGAGACCTTCCTCATGATCGCCGTGCGCGACATCAGTGACCGCAAGCGCATCGAAGAAGATTTGGCAGAAAAGAACCGCGCCTTGCAGGAGGCCGTGGAGTCGCGCAACCGCTTCCTGGCCAATACCTCGCACGAGCTGCGCACGCCCCTGAACGCCATCCTGGGCTTTACCGAAATCCTGCTCACACGCATGGGCGGACCGCTCACGGCCGAGCAGGAACAACAGCTGCAGACCGTGCACGAAAGCGCCCAGCATCTGCTGGGACTGATCACCAGCCTGCTGGATGTCTCGCGCATGGAGGCCGAGGCGGAAGACCTGATCCCCGAGGCCCTGCTCTGCTCGGAACTGATCGAGGAAGCCGTGGCCGTACTGCGCCCGGCCGCAATGAAGAAAGGCTTGCAGCTGGAGCTGGCACCCTATGCGGGCGAAGTGCGCATCCATGCCAACCGGCGCGCCCTGGCGCAGATCCTGATGCACCTGGTCGGCAACGCGATCAAGTTCACCGATCGCGGCCAGGTGCTGGTGAAGCTGCGCCAGCAACACCACGACAAGACCCTGACCAGCTGGATCGAGGTCAGCGACAGCGGCTGCGGCATCAGCGAACAGGACCAGCAGAAGCTGTTTCGCGCCTTCACCCAGCTCGACGCCACCGCCTCGCGCAAGCACGAGGGCATGGGCCAGGGCCTCTACCTGAGCCAGAAGCTGGCCAACCACATGGGCGGCACGATTACGGTACAAAGCCGGGTCGGGACCGGCAGCCGTTTCACGCTCTGCCTCGAAGAGAGCACTTGAGCCAGCGCATGCCGTGACATCTCGGCGTGCGCCAATCCACCACAACAGCGTAGAATCGCGGCACAACAAAAACAGTTTCCGAAGGCCGCGTCCCATTGGGAGCGCGGCTGCGGGAGGGTTTCCAAACATGCCGACTTCACGTCTCCTGATCATTGACGATCATGCGCTCTTTCGTTGCGGCCTGCGGCTGGTGCTGCAGGCCGCCTTGCCGCACGCCAACATCGGCGAGGCCGCCTCGCTGGAGGACGCCATGCGCCTTGAGGACGGCCAGCCGCCCGGCATGGTGCTGCTGGACATCCAGCTGGGCGGGCTCAATGGCATCGACGGCATGTCCGTGCTGGCGCGCAAGTGGCCGCAGGTGCCGGTCATCATTCTTTCCGCCGACGATACCGACGAAACCGTGCGTGAAGCCACCCGGCGCGGCGCGGCCGCCTTCGTCTCCAAGGCAGCCACCGCTGACCACATCCTGCGGGTCTTGCTGGAGGTGGCTGGCGGACGGCATGTCCTCCCTGTGGCCGATGTCGCCGCCGATGCCACCGGCAAACCCCAGTTCACGCCACGCCAGTACGAGGTACTGGGCCTGCTCAGCCAGGGCCTGACCAACAAGGCCATCGGCCGCCGGCTCAATCTTTCCGAAAACACCATCCGCGGCCATGTCCAGGCCATCCTGCTGGCCCTGGACGTGGACAACCGCGCCGAAGCCGCCTTTGCCGCCCGCCGGCGCGGCCTGGTGAGCTAGCGCATGAAGAGCGACGGCGCGCTGGCAAGCGCACCCGTGCACGCGGCGGGCGACGACACGCTGCACCGCGTCCGCGTGGAGCAGGTGCGGCTGTTGTGCGGCAATCTGGGCAGCTCGGTGCTGCCGGGCATTCTGGTGGCGCTGCTGGTGGCCTATGCACTGCGCGAGAGCGCCGGTCTGTGGCCACTGCTGGGGTGGGCTGCCGGGGTGATCGCCTCCAAGCTGTTCGACTACGCCGATGCGCGGCGCATGTTGCGCATGGAAATCACGCCCGCCAACATCGACCTTATCAAGCGCCGCCTGGTCGTGTTGCATGGCATCGATGGTGCCGCCTGGGGCCTGTTGGCACCGCTGGCGCTGGATACCGCCAGCCCGGGTGGCAGCATCCTGCTCATCGGGGTGCTGGCGGGGGTGGCCGGCAATTCCATGTCGATCCTGTCGCCGGTGCTGCCGGCCTTCGTCTCCTTCTGCCTGGTGGAGCTGGGCATGCTGGCGGCCAGCGCCTGGCATACGCATGAAGATGCACTCCAGGTGCTGGCCGTGGCCGCCCTGCTCTACGTCGCCTCGCTCATGGTCCAGGCGCGCAACAGTGCGCGTGCGGCGCACGCAGCCATCATGCTGCGCTTCGAGAACAACGCGCTCATCGAGCGCCTGCAGCGCGAATCCGAAAAAACCCAGCAGGCCCTGCAGCAAGCCGAACAGGCCAATGCCGCCAAGTCGCGTTTCCTGGCCGGGGCCAGCCACGACCTGCGGCAACCCATCCATGCGCAAGGGCTGTTCCTGGAAGTGCTGTCCAATACCCCGCTCGATCCCATGCAGCGCGAGGTGGTCGGCCGCCTGCGCAATGCCGCCGACAATTGCGCCGACATGCTGCATACCCTGCTGGATTACTCACGCATCGAAGCGGGCGTGGTGACACCGCAGCTGGCCCCTTTCCGCCCGCAGGCGCTGATCCATCGCATCAGCCGCGAGATGGCCGCGCAGGCCGAGGCCAAGGGTCTGGTGTTCCGCACCCGCGAGAGCCAGGCAGTGGCCAGCGCCGATGCGGGGCTGACCGAACTGATCCTGCGCAATCTGGTGTCCAATGCGATCCGCTATACCGAACGTGGTGGCGTGCTGGTGGCCTGCCGTCAGCGGGGTCCACAGGTGTGGCTGGAGGTATGGGATACCGGCATCGGCATCGCGCCGGAGCAGCAGCAGGAAATCTTTCGGGAATTTCACCAGTTGGGCAATCCGGAACGCGATCACAACAAGGGCATGGGCTTGGGGCTCGCGATTGCCGAAGGATTGGCGAAGATGCAGGGCTTGCAGCTGACGGTCCAGTCGCGGCCGGGACGCGGTAGCGTCTTCCGGCTGCAGCTGCCGGCGGCGGTCATGCCGCTGCCGGCGCATCCGGGCAAGCCGGCACCGGCGCTCACGGCACAGCGCGACCTGCACGGCCTGCGCATCCTGCTGATCGATGATGACCAGCGCGTGCGCGACAGCATGGCGCAGCTGCTGGGCCAATGGGGCTGCCATTGCATCGACGTCGAAGGCCTGGAAGAGGCCGAAGCGCTGGCCCACTCACAGGAATTCGACGTAGTCATCAGCGACTACCGCCTGCGTGCGCATCGCAATGGCACCGAAGCCATTGCGGCAGTCCGCGCTGCCAGCCGGGAGCATGTCGGTGCGCTGCTCATCACCGGGGATACGGCACCGGCCCGGCTGCGCGAAGCCAGCGAAAGCGGCATTCCCATGCTGCACAAACCGGTGGCCCCGGCGCAATTGTGGGAGGCACTGCTGCGGTTGGCGGCGAAGGCTGGAGGCGTGCATCCGCAATGATGGGTTGATGCGCAATGGCGGGCACCAACACATCAGCGCATTGACGCATCAATGGATCAGTCCACGCCGCGTGCGCGGTCTTCCTTGAATTTCCTGACGAAGTCCTGGAAGGTGCCGGCGTCGATGGCGTCGCGCATCTCCTGCATCAGTTGCAGGTAGTAGTGCAGGTTGTGCACGGTGTTCATGCGGGCCCCCAGGATTTCACCGGCGCGATGCAGGTGGTGCAGGTAGGCGCGCGAGAAGTTCTTGCAGGCGTAGCAGTCGCAGCTCTCGTCGAAGGGACGGTCGTCGTTCTTGTACTTGGCGTTCTTGATCTTGACGTCGCCATAGCGCGTGAAGATCCAGCCATTGCGCGCATTGCGGGTCGGCATGACGCAGTCGAACATGTCCACGCCGTTGGAGACGCCTTCCACCAGGTCTTCCGGCGTACCGACGCCCATCAGGTAGTGCGGCTTGTCGGCCGGCAGGCGCGGGCCGACGTGTTCCAGCACGCGCATCATGTCTTCCTTGGGCTCGCCCACCGACAGGCCGCCGATGGCGAAACCATCGAAGCCCAGTTCTTCCAGGCCGGCCAGCGATTCATCGCGCAGGCCTTCGAACATGCCACCCTGGACGATGCCGAAGAGCGCGTTCGGATTTTCGCCGCGATCGAATTCATCCTTGGAACGCTTGGCCCAGCGCAACGACATGCGCATGGATTTGCCGGCCTCTTCGCGAGTGGCGGGACGGCCATCGATCTCGTAAGGCGTGCATTCATCGAACTGCATGACGATGTCCGAATTGAGCACGCGCTGGATCTGCATCGAGATCTCCGGCGAGAGGAACAGGCGGTCACCGTTGATGGGTGAAGCAAAGTGCACACCCTCTTCCGTGATCTTGCGCATCTCGCCCAGCGAAAACACCTGGAAGCCGCCGGAGTCGGTCAGGATGGGCTTGTCCCAGCCGATGAACTTGTGCAGGCCACCGAACTTGCTGACCACTTCCAGTCCCGGGCGCAGCCACAGGTGAAAGGTATTGCCGAGGATGATCTGGGCGTTGATTTCCTTCAGTTCCAGCGGCGACATGGCCTTGACCGAACCATAGGTGCCCACCGGCATGAAAATGGGCGTCTCGACGGTGCCGTGGTTCAGTTTGACGCGGCCGCGGCGGGCCTTTCCGTCGGTTTTCAGCAGGGTAAATTCCAACATGATGCTCTCTGTTTTCTTTCCGGGTTTCTCAGGTACGGGTCAGCAGCATGGCATCGCCATAGCTGAAGAAACGGTATTGCTGCGCAATGGCGTGCGCATAGGCTGCACGGATGTGTTCATAGCCGGCGAAGGCTGACACCAGCATCAGCAGGGTCGACTTGGGCAGGTGGAAGTTGGTCACCAGCTGGTCGACGGTCTTGAAGGTGTAGCCGGGCGTGATGAAGAGCTGGGTGTCATCGCTGCCTGCCTGGAGCTGGCCGCTCTGCGAGCCGGACTCCAGGGCGCGCATGCTGGTGGTCCCCACCGCGATGACACGGCCCCCTGCGGCTTTGGTGGCACGCACGGCCTCTACCGTCTCGGGCGAGATGGTGTACCACTCGCTGTGCATCTTGTGCTGCGACAGGTCTTCCACCCGCACCGGCTGGAAGGTGCCGGCACCCACGTGCAGGGTCACGAAGGCCTGCTTGACGCCACGGGCGGCCAGTTGCTGCAGCAGGGCTTCATCGAAGTGCAGGCCGGCGGTCGGTGCAGCGACGGCACCGGGTTCCTTGGCGTAGACGGTCTGGTAGCGCGTCTCGTCATAGGCATCGGCCTCGTGGTCGATGTAGGGCGGCAGCGGCAGGCTGCCGTATTGCTCCAGCAACTCGAAGGCATCGGCGGGGAAATGCAGGGTGAAGAATTCGCCGAAACGTTCACCTACGGTGACATCGAAGGCATCGGCCAGGCGAATGCGGGTACCTGGTGGCGGCGACTTGGAGGCGCGTACCTGGGCGTGGACGGTACGCGGATCGAGGATGCGCTCGACCAGGGCCTCGATCTTGCCGCCGGTTTCCTTCACACCAAACAAGCGCGCCTTGATGACGCGGGTATCGTTGAAGACCAACAGGTCGCCGGGCTGCAGCAGCTCGACGATGTCTGAGAAGCGGCGATCGGTCAGTTGCGCACCCTGCACCTGCAGCAGGCGCGAAGCGCTGCGCTCGGCCAGCGGGGTCTGGGCGATGAGCTCGGGAGGGAGCTCGAAATCGAAGTCGGAAAGAGAGTACATGCTTGCAAAATATGGGTGGAGGCGATGCGCACGGCAGCCAACATGGCCAAATGGCCCGGTGCCGGGGCACTTCCCGGGCAAGAAGTGTTGCCGGCGGGATTGATACTGTAAATATTCACAGTAAAATAGCGTAACCCGTTATTTTACGCTGTCTGCGCGTTTTTCCCATATGCGCGTGCGACTAGCCACAATGGCCCTCCGTCCATACCACGCCGACCGCATGCCCGCTACCGCGAAGAAAACCACCCCGCCGGCCTCGAAGAAAAAAGCGGCTCCCGCTGCCAAGGCCACCGCAAAGCCTGCCGCCAAGCCCGAAAACAAGCTGGCCAAGCTGGGCCTGCACAATGACATGGACCTGGTGCTGCATCTGCCGCTGCGCTATGAGGACGAAACCACCCTCATGAGCATCGCCGAGGCCTCCATGCGGGGCCTGCAGACGGTGCAGGTCGAAGGCATGGTCACTGCCTGCGACGTGCAGTTCCGCCCGCGCCGGCAGTTGATCGTGACAGTCGGCGACGACAGCGGGCAGTTGACCCTGCGCTTCATCAATTTCTACGGCAGCCAGACCAAGCAACTGGCCGAAGGTACCCGGGTGCGGGTGCGCGGCGAATTGCGGCATGGTTTCTTCGGCGCCGAGATGGTCCATCCCTCTTACAAGGTGGTCAACCAAGGCGCGCCGCTGCCCGATGTCCTCACGCCCGTCTATCCGGCTGGCGAAGGCCTCTCCCAGGCCTATCTGCGCAAGGCCATCGCCAATGCCATGAGCCGCCTGGACTGGAGCGATACGCTGCCGCCTTCGATGCTGGAGACCCTGAACCTGGCCGGCTTCGAGCCGTCCGTGAGGCTGCTGCACAATCCGCCGCCGGACGTGGATGAGCATGCCCTGATCGAACGTTCCCATCCCGCCTGGATCCGCATGAAGTTCGATGAATTGCTGGCGCAGCAGCTCTCGCTCAAGCGCGCCCAGGCCGCGCGCCGCGCCAAGACCTCGCGCGCCTTGCCGGTCACCGGGCGCATCACCGAGGAACTGACCAAGGTCCTGCCCTTCCAGCTGACCGGTGCCCAGCAGCGCGTTCTCGAAGAGATTCGCGCCGACCTGCGCCAGTCCTTCCCCATGCAGCGCCTGCTGCAGGGCGATGTGGGCAGCGGCAAGACGGTGGTGGCCGCGCTGGCCGCCGCCCAGGCCATCGACAGCGGTTGCCAGGCGGTGCTGATGGCACCGACCGAAATCCTGGCCGAACAGCACTTCCGCAAGATTGCGGCCTGGATGGAACCGCTTAATGTCGGCGTGGCCTGGCTCTCCGGCAGCCAGAAAAAAAAGGAAAAGACCGAGGCCCTGGCCCACATCGAATCCGGTGCGGCGCGCCTGGTCATCGGGACCCACGCGCTCATCCAGGACACGGTGCAATTCGAGAACCTGGGCCTGGTGATCGTCGATGAGCAACACCGCTTCGGCGTGGGCCAGCGCCTGGCCCTGCGCAACAAGAGCTTCAATCCGGCCGACCGCGAAGCGGCTGCCGTGCCGCACCAGCTGATGATGTCGGCCACCCCCATCCCGCGTACGCTGGCGATGACCTATTACGCCGATCTCGAAGTCTCGGTGATCGATGAATTGCCGCCGGGCCGCTCACCTATCGTCACCCGCGTGATCGACCAGAACCGCCGCGATGAAGTCATTGAACGGGTGCATGCGGCAGCGCTGGAAGGCAAGCAGATCTACTGGGTCTGCCCGCTGATCGAGGAATCCGAAGCCTTGCAACTGCAGACCGCGACCGACACCCATGCCGCCCTCTCAGCCGCGCTGCCGGACCTGCAGATCGGCCTGGTGCACGGCCGCATGAAGCCGGTGGAAAAACAGATCGTCATGGAAGGCTTCAGCCGGGGGGCGATCCATCTGCTGGTGGCGACCACCGTCATCGAAGTCGGCGTGGACGTGCCCAATGCCTCACTGATGGTGATCGAACATGCCGAGCGTTTTGGCCTGTCGCAGCTGCACCAGTTGCGCGGACGCGTGGGGCGGGGCTCGGCAGCCAGCGTGTGCCTGCTGCTGTATCAAGGCCCCCTCGGCGGCACCGCCAAGCAGCGCCTGGCGACCATGCGCGAGACGACCGATGGCTTCGAGATCGCACGGCGCGACCTCGATATTCGCGGGCCGGGTGAGTTCCTGGGCGCAAGACAATCCGGTGAGGCCATGCTGCGTTTTGCCGATCTGGCCACCGACCAGTGGCTGGTGGAAAAAGCGCGCGATACGGCGCAGGCACTGCTGCAGCATGCGCCCGATATCGTGGATCGCCATCTGGCACGCTGGCTTGGCGGACGGGAAGATTTCCTGAAGGTATGAAACACCCGCGAAGGCCGCCACAGATGCCACCTTGCCGGGTTTCAAGCTTGGTCTTTTGCAAAGCTTTCCAGCATCTCTCAGGCGGCAGGCCAGTGCAAGGGCTGCAAACGCAAACCAGCAAAATGCCAACCAGATTTCCGCAAAAATCGAGAATTTCTTCGCTTTATGTCGATTGACGGAGAGCAGTACTGAGTCCAATCTACGGCCCACGGTGAACGGGTTCATGAAGGATCGCGCGGCGCACGCTGGTTCACCGGCTTCCCGTTGCGCCGGATGACCATCGCTAACTACAGAAGGCTGAACATTTTGGTTTCCAACCACGATCAACAATTGGCCCGCAGACTGCTCTGCCCCATCTGCCAACGCGCACTGACGGCTTGCATCTGCCACTGGACCTCTCCCATCGATCATGCCGTCGATGTGCTGATCCTTCAGCATCCGCTGGAAGTGAGCAATGCCAAAAACAGCGTGCGGCTGCTGCACCTGAGCCTGCCGTACAGCAAGCTGGTGGTCGGCTCGGTGTTTGATGCCGAGGAACTGCACGCAATGATGCACGCTCCGTCCCGCCTGCGCGGCGTCTCTTCGACCGAACCGGTGCATCCGGTGCTGTTGTACACGGACGATGTCTGCACACCCGAGACCCGCTACTTCGATGCGCGCACCATGATGGTGGACAAGCAGGAGACGCTCAAGCGCGTGCGCCTGGTGATCATCGACGGTACCTGGCGCAAGAGCCGCAAGATGCTGTTCGAAAACCCGATCCTGCAAACCCTGCCGCGCATGATGCTGATCGATACCCCGACCTCGCGCTACACCATCCGCAAGTCGCACAAGCCCGAACAGCTGGCCACGCTGGAAGCAACCGGCTACGCGCTCATGCAGCTGGAACGCAACAGCGAGAAATATCATCCGCTGCTGACGGCCTTCGACAATTTCGTCCTGCAACAGGGCTACATGCGCATGCACGGCCAGGCGACGCGGCGCAGCGAATAGGCGATCCGCCTGGCGCAGGGGAACCAAAGGCGCTGACCGCTGACCAAACCCATCCGGCCGCTCCGTGCGGCCGTTCTTGTTCAGGTGGCGTGGCAATGCGCTTATAATTGTGCGATTGAGACGTTGTGATCCTGAACATCTCTGACATACGTTGACGCCGGCCGGCGTCATCCCATCCCTGCGAACAAATCAACACATGAGTTCCGAATTCCTGCAACTGGCTGAAAAAGTCACTCAGCTCGCCAAGCTGGCACAAGGCCTGCGCGAAGAAAATGCCGAGCTGCGCCGGAAAGTCAAACTGCTCTCCGAAGACAACACCACCCTCGCCTCCCGCGTGGACCAGGCTTACCAGCGCGTCTCCGCCGTGCTGGCGCAACTGCCCGTGGCCGAAGTGGAAGAAGAAGCGGCTGCCGCCGGTGAGGAGGCCGCATGACCACCATCCAGATCAATGCCATGATCATGGGCCAGTCCTATACGCTGGCCTGCCAGGAAGGCGAACAGGCCGCGCTGCATCATGCCGTGGCCTATCTCGACCAGAAGATGCGCGCCATCCGCGACGCCGGCCGCATCAAGGGCACCGACCGCATCGCCGTGATGGCCGGACTGGGCATCGCTGCCGAGTTGCTGAGCATGCAACGTGCTGAAGGTCCCTTCGCCGGCCTGACCATTGCGCAATGGCAGCAGCAGATTGCCGCCATCACCGAGGTAGTGGACCAGGCGCTGGCCCCGCAGGAAAAACTGTTTTGAGTGCGCTGTCAGCGCCATGCTGACACGCGGAAATTCTTTACGCGTGCTTGAGAAAATGGCTGCCTTGCGCAGCCATTTTGCTTTCCCGGAGCAAGCACTTCCCCTGAAGAAAATCCGGTTACAAAATCGTCGACTTATTTTTGAGGAAGGTCTTGGAGGACGAAGATGAATCGGTTAGACTTCGTACTCCTGCCGTGTTCGCGATTGCCATATATTCCTTGAACCATTTACGAGCATAGGCTGTGGGATCGTTTGATGGGCGTGAGCGTCGCTAGTCCGATGAACCCGAAATTGAACTACCGCAGCCAACTTGAACCGTCAGGTTCAGGATGCCGGCACAGCGGCACAGGCGGGACTTGGATTGAAGAAAAACGGCTGCATTCGCAGCCGTTTTTTTATGCCTGTTTGTAATGCCTCTTTGTTACGCCTGTTTGCTGGCGTGACGGAGGACCAAGCAGCGCCGCCCCCTCTTCGCCTCACTCAGCTCTCGCGTTTCTTCGCGCCCTTGCGCTCCAGTCCCACTTCATCGATCACATCCTGGAATTCGGTCACATCCTCGAAGCTCTTGTAGACCGAGGCAAAGCGGATATAGGCGATCTTGTCCAGACGCTTCAGTTCGCGCATCACCAGCTCCCCCACCTGTCCCGACATCACCTCGCGCTCGCCGCTTTGCAGCAGCTTGTCCTGGATGCTCTGGATGGCCATATCGACCGCCTCGGCCGATACCGGGCGCTTGCGCAGTGCCAGCATCAGGCTGCCGCGCAGCTTGGCCGGATCAAAGTCGGTACGGCTGCCATTCTTCTTGACGATCACCGGCATGGTCAGCTCGATGCGCTCGTAAGTCGTGAAGCGCTTGTCGCAATTGCCGCAGCGGCGGCGGCGGCGAATGGAATGGCCGTCCTCGGACAGGCGCGTATCCAGCACCGGGGTATCTTCGTGATTGCAGAATGGGCACTTCATGGTGGCAGTGAGGCAGTAGTTGGATTGAGCTGGACAATGAGGGCCGGGGCCCGGTACTTCGATGACGCGCCGGCCACGCCATGGCCAGCACCACAGTGTTGCATCCCCAGGCCGGCCCGGCCATCGTATGCGAGGGCAAACCGGCCGGTCCAAATAAGCGACGGCGCCCGCAGTAACGGGCGCCGTCCGGAACATCTTCTACGACAGGTACAGTTTCCGCTTTTTGGCAGAAAACTTCACGCCGGCCCCAACGGGCCGGCATTTCCGCCGTCAATCAGCCGTAGACCGGGAAGGCCTCGGTCAGCTTCTTCACTTCGGCCTTGACGCGCTCGATGGTGGCGGCATCGTGCGGGTTGTCCAGCACGTCGGCGATCAGGTTGCCGACCTTCTCAGCTTCGGCTTCCTTGAAACCACGGGTGGTCATGGCCGGGCTGCCCAGGCGGATGCCGGAGGTCACGAATGGCTTTTCCGGATCGTTGGGGATGCCGTTCTTGTTGCAGGTCATGTGGGCCGAACCCAGGATGGCTTCGGCTTCCTTGCCGGTCAGACCCTTGGGACGCAGGTCCACCAGCATCACGTGCGACTCGGTGCCGCCGGAGACGATGCGCAGGCCGCGCTTGATCAGGGTCTTGGCCAGCACGTCGGCGTTCTTCACCACTTGCTGCTGATACGCCTTGAATTCCGGCGAAGCTGCTTCCTTGAAGGCCACGGCCTTGGCCGCGATGACGTGCATCAGCGGGCCGCCCTGGATACCGGGGAAGATGGCCGAGTTGATGGCCTTCTCATGCTCGGCCTTCATCAGGATCACGCCACCGCGCGGACCGCGCAGCGACTTGTGGGTGGTCGAGGTGACGAAGTCGGCGAAGGGCACCGGGTTCGGGTACACGCCTGCGGCGATCAGGCCGGCGTAGTGGGCCATGTCCACCATGAAGTAGGCACCGACTTCCTTGGCGATCTTGGCGAAGCGCTCGAAATCGATGCGCAGCGAGTAAGCCGAAGCGCCAGCGATGATCAGCTTGGGCTTCTTCTCACGAGCCAGGCGTTCCATGGCGTCGTAGTCGATCTCTTCCTTTTCGTTCAGGCCGTAGGAGACCACGTTGAACCACTTGCCCGACATGTTCAGTGCCATGCCGTGGGTCAGGTGGCCGCCTTCTGCCAGCGACATGCCCATGATGGTGTCGCCCGGCTTCAACATGGCGAAGAACACGCCCTGATTGGCCTGGGAACCGGAGTTGGGTTGCACGTTGGCGGCTTCGGCGCCGAACAGGGCCTTCAGGCGGTCGATGGCCAGCTGCTCGGCCACGTCCACGAATTCACAGCCACCGTAGTAGCGCTTGCCCGGATAGCCTTCGGCGTACTTGTTGGTCAGCTGCGAACCTTGCGCTTCCATCACGGCCGGCGAGGTGTAGTTTTCAGACGCGATCAGCTCAATGTGATCCTGCTGGCGGGTGTTTTCCTTCTGGATGGCAGACCACAGGTCGGGATCGACTTTCGCGAGAGTCTGGTTCTTGTCAAACATGGCTTTTCTCCAAATTGATGAGCTGGGGCCGAAGATCGCGTCACCGGCAGCATGCGGACATGCCGGGGGCTCGACTTCCGAAATCGAATGAGGGCCGGAAAAATGGAATGGGATTGCGGGCAGCCTCAGTCGTACTGTCCATTCGGCTGCCCAGGCGCACGGCTGTTGAAATCTCACGCTTCCCGATGGATCCCCATCTTGGCCGGTTTTACCCGGCGTTTCGCCAGTCACGTGAGACGAAATGGTGAGCGCATTGTAGTGAAACGGGGCGATTTGGGCAAGAACCATGGTGGCCGCGCAACAGCCACGCTCCCGAGCCGATATGAAAGAAAAAGCCGGAAAAAACCCGAGAAAAGCGAGCCCATCCTCGTAAAAAGCGGCTTTGGGCTACAATTTCGCTTCTTTCGTTTTTACTTCCGGATCGCCGGTGTGAAGCTTTATCCAGTTTCCCTGCCCGGCACCGGTCTCATCGCCACACAACAGGAGAATCAAGAGATGGTCGTGTTGATTACAGGAGCAACCGCAGGCTTCGGTGCCGCCATGGCACGCAAATTTGCCGGCAACGGTCACAAGGTGATCGCGGCCGGTCGCCGCAAGGAGCGCCTGGATGACCTGGTCAAGGAACTGGGTGCCGACAAGGTGCTGCCCCTGGTGCTGGACGTGACCAGCAAGGAATCGATCAACGCCGGCCTGGAGAGCCTGTCGGGCGAGTGGAAGCAGGTCGACGTGCTGGTCAACAACGCCGGCCTGGCGCTGGGTCTGGGCCCGGCACACGAAGTGGCGCTGTCGGACTGGGAAACCATGATCGACACCAACGTCAAGGGCCTGGTCACCATCACCCACGCCCTGCTGCCGGAGATGGTCAAGCGCGGCAGCGGCACCATCATCAACCTGGGCTCGGTGGCCGGTGCCTATCCCTATCCGGGCGGCAACGTCTACGGTGCCACCAAGGCCTTCGTCGACCAGTTCACCCTGAACCTGCGTGCCGACCTGGTCGGTACCGGCGTGCGCGCCACCAACCTGGCGCCCGGCCTGTGCGGCGGCACCGAGTTCTCCAACGTGCGCTTCAAGGGCGACGATGGCGCGGCGGCGAAGGTGTATGAAGGAACGACCCCGCTGACGGCTGAAGACATCGCGGAAGCCGCCTTCTGGGTCGCCACCATGCCCGCCCATGTGAACATCAATTACATGGAACTGATGCCGACCTGCCAGGGCTTCAGCCCCTTCAACATCAAGCGCAAACAGTAAGGGATGGAGTAGAATGGCGTTTTTGCCGAAGGTGCCCTGGCACCGCAAGAACGCCATCCTCGCCCGACCTTGGCGGATGGACAAGTTCTGCAGGCAGCGAGCGGCCGTCAATTCGTTCGCTTGCCTGACGGCATCATCGCGGACCGCGATGGGTTTCCTGTTCACTTTTCCTGATTTCCTGATTCTTACTCCCCTGCCACAGCAGATTTCCCAATAACAAGAAGCATATGAGTGCCGCCAGTAGTCCATTCGACTGGAAGATCCGGGTCTATTACGAAGATACTGACACCGGAGGCGTGGTCTTCTACGCCAACTACCTGAAGTTCTTTGAGCGCGCCCGCACCGAATGGCTGCGCTCCTTCGGTTTCCAGCAGCAGCACCTGGCCGAGACCACCGGTGCCATCTTCGTGGTCAAGAACACCAGCGTCGACTATCTCTCGCCCGCCCGCCTGGACGATGAACTCCGCCTGACCGTCGTGGTCGAAAAATTTCGAAATGCCTCCATGCAATTCATCCAGGAGGCCTGGCGCCTGCCGTCGGGGGACGGCTCAGGTAGCGCAGGCCTCGATGGCAGCGCACCGCGTCTGCTGGCACGAGGCAGCATCACCGTAGTCTGTGTGGACCAGGCCACTTTCCGGCCGCGTCCGATTCCTGACGAATTGCTGAATCGCATCAAGAAGGCCACATGATGTCAACGGAAAAGCTCATCCGGGCCTTTATGGTGCTGGGACTGTCGCCTTGTGGCGACACATTCCCGTCGTTTGGGACAATCTGCGCCGTGGAAAACTTCTCTGCACATTTGCCGTCTTTTGTTTCGTACCGTTTCATATAGCGTCACCGCCTCACTGAACGTTCACACAAAACAACAGATTTTTAACCTAGCCTCCTCACCCCAACGCCGCCTTCAAGCCGCCACACTTTCCCATGAACGTCACACAAGACCTGTCCTTCATTTCACTGATCGCCAACGCGTCCGTCCTGGTGCAACTCGTGATGTTGCTGCTGCTGTCGGCCTCGATCATCAGCTGGACCTACATCTTCCGCAAGATGTTCACCATCCGCTCAGCCCGTGTGCAGACCGAGGAATTCGAGCGCGTCTTCTGGTCCGGCGGCAACCTGTCGGCGCTGTACCAGGATGCCCTGTCCAACCGCCGCAAGGCCGGTGCCGGTGGCGCGCTGGAGCGCATCTTCCAGGCCGGCATGGGTGAATTCACCAAGGCCAAGGCGTCGGTCGCCGCGCGTGGCGGTGCCGTCGAACCCGCCCTGCTGCTCGACGGTGCCCGCCGCGCCATGCGCGCCGCCTACCAGCGCGAGATGGATGCGCTGGAATCGCACCTGGCCTTCCTGGCCTCGGTCGGTTCGGTGTCCCCGTACGTGGGCCTGTTCGGCACCGTGTGGGGCATCATGAACGCCTTCCGTGGCCTGGCCAACGTGCAGCAGGCCACCCTGGCTGCGGTGGCGCCCGGCATTGCCGAAGCCCTGATCGCCACGGCCATCGGCCTGTTCGCGGCCATTCCGGCGGTGGTGGCCTACAACCGCTATTCGCACGACATCGACCGTCTGGCGATCCGCTTCGAGAGCTTCATCGAAGAGTTCTCCAACATCTTGCAACGTCAGGCACGCTAATGGCTGGCTCATCGATGCGCGGGGGCCGTCCCCGCAAGTTCAAGTCCGAGATCAACGTCGTGCCCTACATCGACGTGATGCTGGTGCTGCTCATCATCTTCATGGTGGCCACGCCCATCACCAATCCCAGCGTGATCAACCTGCCCACGGCGGGCAAGTCCACGCAGCCGCCGTCGGATTACATCGAGATCGCCCTGAAGCCCAACGCCCAGGCCACCATTCGCATCAACGGCCCCAAGAGCGGCGGCAAGAAGGCCGAGACCGTGACCGGCAAGACCGACCTGTCGGAACGCCTGCGCAAGCTGCATGAGGATAATCCGGACCTGGCGGTGATGATTTCGGCCGACAAGGAAATCAAGTACGACGACGTGGTGCAAGTCATCTCGGAAGCCAAGAAACAGGGAATCGCGCGGGTCGGCCTGGCCACCAAGTAAGCGCACAGCCGAGTGATATGAGCGATAACGCACACTACACCATCCCCAAGCCACCCGGCCGCTGGCGCGCCATCACGCTGGCGCTGGTGATGCACGTGGCCTTGTTCCTGTTCTTCTGGATCGGCATCCGCTGGCAGAGCGAAACACCGCTGACGGTGGAAGCCGAGATCTGGGATCCGCAGTACAAGGAAGCCGCGCCCCTGCCCACGCCGCCACAGCCGCAGCCCGAACCTGATCCGGTGGTCGAGCCGCCCAAGCCGCAGCCCGTGATCGAGCCCAAGACCGTCGCCCCCAAGGTGATCGACGAGCCCAAGCTCGACAAGCCCGATATCGCCCTGCAAAAAGAGAAGGAAAAGAAGCGCAAGGAAGAGCAGGAGAAACAGGAAAAGGCCGACAAGCTCAAGGCAGAGAAGGAAAAGGCCGAGCGCGAGAAGAAGGAACAGGCCGAGAAGGACAAGGCTGACCGCGAGAAGAAGGAAAAGCTGGAAGCCGAGAAGCAGAAGAAGCTGAAGGAAGACAAGCAGAAGGAAGAAGAAGCCAAGAAGAAGGCCGACGCCGAGAAGCAGGCTGCCGACAAGAAGAAGCAGCAGCAAGCCGCGGCCGATGCCAAGGCGGCTGAACAGCGTCGCCAGGAAGACCTGAAACGCATGATGGGCCAGGCCACCAGTGCCACCGGTGGCACCGGCACGGCCGAGAAGTCGCAAGGTCCGAAGGGCAGCCCGAACTACGCCAACAAGTTGCGCGCCAAGATCCGCAGCAACACGGTCTTCGACAATAGCGGCGTCAGCGGAAACCCTGCCGGGGAGTACACTGTCGAATTGTTCCCGGACGGGACGGTACGCAGCGTGCGTGTGAACAAGCCTTCAGGTGTCCCTGGCTTCGACGATGCCGTGCGGACTGCCGTCATGAAGTCCCAGCCCTTCCCGGCCGATACGGATGGCAAGGTGCCGTCCAGCTTCACATTCACCCATTATCCGAAAGATCAGTAAACGATGATTAAAGCCCGTTACCTGACCCTGTCCCTGACCCGCATGGCCACTGCCATGGTGGCCGTGGCCGGCCTGTCCTTCGCCCCGGCCTCGCAGGCGCAGATCCGCTTCGAGATCACCGGCGTGGGTGCCTCGCAGATCCCGGTGGCCATCGCCGCCTTCCCGGGCGAAGAATCCGCTCCGCAGCAGATCACCTCGGTGGTCAAGGCCGACCTGGCCCGCAGCGGCATCTTCAAGCTGATCGACAACAGCGATGCGCTCTCGGATTCCTCGGCCATCAACTATGCCGACTGGCAGAAGCGCGGGGCCAATGCGCTGGCCGTGGGCAGCGTCACGCGCCTGGCCGATGGCCGTTTCGACGTGCGTTATCGCCTGTTCGACACGGTGCAGTCGAGCCAGCTCTCGGCCCTGTCCATCGGTGCCCAGCCGCAACTGCTGCGCCTGACCGCGCACAAGATCGCCGACGACATCTACCAGAAGCTGACCGGCATCCCGGGCATCTTCTCCACCCGCATCTCCTATGTGACCAAGTCCGGAAACGAATACCGCCTGGAAGTGGCCGATGCCGATGGGGAAGGCACGCAGGTGGCATTGCGCTCCAATGAGCCGATCATCTCGCCGTCCTGGTCGCCGGATGGCACCAAGGTCGCCTACGTTTCCTTCGAGATGAAGAAGCCGGTGGTCTACATCCAGAACCTGGTGACCCGCCAGCGCTCCATCGTGGCCAACTTCAAGGGCAGCAACTCGGCCCCGGCCTGGTCGCCGGACGGCTCGCGCCTGGCCGTGGCCCTGACGCGCGATGGCCTGACCCAGGTCTACGTGATCAATGCCGACGGTTCGGGCCTGCGCCGCCTGACCAACAGTGCCGGCATCGATACCGAACCGCAGTTTTCGCCTGATGGCGGTAGCGTCTACTTCACCAGCGACCGCAGCGGCGGCCCGCAGGTGTACAAGGTGGGCCTGGATGGTGGCTCGCCCCAACGCGTCACTTTCAATGGCAGCTACAACATCAGCCCGCGCATTTCGCCGGATGGCAAGACGCTGGCCTTCATTTCGCGTCGCGACGGTCTGTTCCAGCTGTATGCACTGGACCTGACCAATGGCCAGGAGATTCGCCTCTCCGATGGCAGCCGTGACCAGTCGCCCAGCTTTGCGCCCAATGGCAAATACATCATGTACGCGACGGAATCTGGTCGTCGCGGATCCCTGGCCGTCGTTTCCGTCGATGGCCGAATCAAACAGCGTCTGACGACGCAGGCCGGTGATATCAGGGAACCGACCTGGGGTCCGTTCATGAAATAAAGAAATCCAATATTGCTTTCATCACGACAAGGAGAAATCCAAAATGCGCACTATCAGTACCTTCGCCCTCATCGTCTCCAGCGCTGTTCTGCTGGCCGCCTGCTCGTCGACCAAGCTGGACGACAAGGCCAACGCCCCCGTGCAGAACGGCGCCAGCAACGGCGCTGACACCCGCGCCGTGGGCACCGTCAACGCCGGTTCGGTTGATCCGCTGAACGACCCGCAAGGCGTGCTGGCCAAGCGTAGCGTGTACTTCGACTACGACAGCTACACTGTCAAGCCGGAATACCGTACCGTCATCGAAAACCACGCCAAGTACCTGGTGGCCCACAAGGACCGCAAGGTGATCATCCAGGGCAACACCGATGATCGCGGTGGCGCCGAGTACAACCTGGCCCTGGGTCAGAAGCGTGCAGAAGCCGTCCGCAAGGCACTGGTCCTGCTGGGCGTGTCGGATGCACAAGTGGAAGCGGTTTCCTTCGGCAAGGAAAAGCCCAAGGCACTGGGCCAGGATGAAGCGTCCTACGCCGAGAACCGTCGCGCTGACATCGCTTACCAATAATCGACATGCATACCGCTTTCAAACTGAAATCGGTAACCGTGGCGGCCTTGCTGGCCGCCACGGCTTTCCTACCGCTTACCGCCCGTGCCGGCCTGTTTGATGATGACGAGGCGCGCAAGGCCATCCTGGACATTCGTTCCAAGATCGAAGCCCTGCAGCGTGACGTTGCCAACAAGGCTGACAAGAACAGCGTCCTGACGCTCTCGGACCGCAACGACAACCTGCAATCCCAGATTGCGGCGCTGCGCGGCCAGATCGAGGTGCTGACCAACGAGATTACCAACGCCCAGCAACGCCAGAAGGATTTCTACGTCGACCTGGATGCACGCCTGCGCAAGCTCGAGCCGCAGCAGGTGCAAGTCGATGGCCAGACCGTGGCTGTGGGCGTGTCCGAACAGCAGGCCTATGATGCGGCCCTGTCGCAATTCAAGGGTGGCGACTACAAGGGAGCGGCCAACGCCTTTGCCGACTTCATCAAGCGCTATCCGCAATCCGGCTACGCCGCCTCGGCGCAATACTGGCAAGGCAATGCCCTGTACGCCCAGCGCGACTACAAGGGTGCCATCGCTGCACAGCAGGTGGTGGTGAAGAATTATCCGGACAACCCCAAGGCCGCTGACGCCCTGCTCAACATCGCCAGTTCGCAAGCTGAACTGAAGGACAAGGCAGCGGCCAAGAAGACCCTGGAACAGTTGATCGCCAAGTATCCGAACACCCCTGCCGCACAGACCGGCAAGGATAGGATGGCGTCGCTCAAGTAAGCGGGTTCATCGCGGTGGTGGTGTTTGATGAACGATCTTGATCGTTTGTGAAGGCACAGTGTTGACACCGCCGATAGAGTTTGCCTATAATAGCGGTCTTTCGGGTCGTTAGCTCAGCTGGTAGAGCAGCGGACTTTTAATCCGTTGGTCGCAGGTTCGAATCCCGCACGGCCTACCAGAAATTCAGCAGTACAAGAGAAGGGCTCCAGTTCGCTGGAGCCCTTTTTTGTTGATTTGCATTGAAAACTGACCCACTTTCCCCGGAAATTTGCATCCAAAGTTGACCCATGTTTAGACCACAATCCTGCTCATGACAGCGAGCGGGAGAACGGAGTGATAGACGTGGCCCTACTTGGAATTATTCGACGCTGGTACATCAGAGACCGCATCTCAATTCGGGAAATCGCCCGCAGGCTCGACATTTCCCGCAACACAGTTCGCCGCTACATCCGATCCGATGTCAGCGAACCTGCTTATCCAGCAAGGCGTTCGCCAAGCTCGCTCGATGACTTCACCGCCAAGCTCTCCGCTTGGCTCAGCGCAGACGCGGTCAAATCTCGGAAGCAAAGAAGGACCCTAAAACAGATGTTCCTGGACTTAAGAGAACTGGGATACGAGGGGTCGTATGACCGGGTGGCTGCCTTCAGCAGGCAATGGAAGGTGGGTCAAATGGAGAGGGTCAAATCTGCGAGCAAATCAACATTGCTCGGGTTCAACAAGAACACGGTGCAGAGAATCTTCCAGCTCAAAGGTTGGCAGGTCAAGAAGCGTCCCGTTGGATTCCGACCATGGGTGCAGTCCTTGCCGTCAGTCGCTACAATTGTGTTTACCAGTAATTCTGTGTGATGATACGGACGCTTGATCTGGCTTTTAATCCGTTGGTCGCAGGTTCGAATCCCGCACGGCCTACCAGAAATTCAGCAGTACAAGAGAAGGGCTCCAGTTCGCTGGAGCCCTTTTTGTTTTTGCCCCTTCCTTCACATCCCCGCATTTCCGCGAAGCGCCTCTCCAGCGCTCGTTTCAATTTTCTCTGAAGAAAACTCCTGGTCAGCCCCCCGTCAGCCCTTTGTCAGAACGCCATGTGAAGATTCACACATTGAATCAAGGCCCTGCCGGATGAGAACTTCATACCGGCCAAAACGGGCCCACATCATCCACGACAACAAAGAACAACATGATGCTGACATCATCATTCAGGGGCGTTGCCGGCATCGTGCTGGCAGCGACAATGCTGGCCGGCTGCGCCACCGCCTACGGGCCGCGCGGACTGACCGGGGGCTATACCGATGCCAAACTGGCCGATGACCTGTACCGCGTCACCTTCTCCGGCAACGGCAAAACCAGCCGCGACATGGTCTGGCATTACTGGATCTATCGCTGCGCAGAACTGACGCAGCAACAGGGCTACTCCCACTTCATCATCCTCAAGCCCAGCGATCCCGTCCCCAAACCGGTCGCGCCGCCGATGACCAATACCTCCTGGCAAAGCGACCCGCAAGACGGCAACGATCCCCTGGCCCGGCTCACGCCCACCGCCACCCACGCTGCCCCGATCTACATCTACACACCCGGCACGCCCATCATCACCTACTCCGGCAATGCCGTGGTCAAGATGCTGCGCAAGCCCGCCGAGTATCCGGGCCAGGCCGTACTGAGCGCCGAAGTGGTCCTGCGGCTCATCGGTCCCTACGTGAAAAGCGCAGGCCAGTCACCCGCGCCCCCCGAACAGGACGTCATCAAGTCCGCCCTGGTCTTCACGCCCCTGCCGGCAGCGCAACAGCGGCGCAATGGCCAGGTCACCATCGACGACCTCAAGAACCTCCTGCCTACCCCCTGAGACGCACCTCCATGAGATCCCGCCTGACCAAGCTCCTCGGCCTGCTCGGCCTGCTCGGCCCCCTGCTCGCTGCAGCGCCGCCAGCCCACGCACTGGATGCCGAAACCCTGTTCCAGCAGCTCTCGCCCAGTATCTGGGTGGTGCAGGCCATGGACGCGCAAGGACAGATCTTCAGTACCGGTTCGGCCGTCGTGATCGGGCCGGAACGGCTGGTCACCAATTGCCACGTACTCGCGCGCGCCAGCAGCTTCAAGCTGCGGCGCGGCAATCTCACGCTGGGGGGCAAGCTGGAGTTTCCGGATCCGGAGCGCGATCTCTGCCAGGTCCGTGCCGAAGGCCTCAAGGCACCCGCCGTCACCATCGCTCCGGCGCGCAGCCTGCGGGTCGGGCAGAAGGTCTTCACGCTGGGAGCACCGCGCGCGCTGGAAGAAACGATCAGCGATGGGCTGCTTTCTGCATTGCGGCTGGATAACGAGGGCAAGCTGCGCTTCCTGCAGACCTCGGCACCGATTTCCTCGGGCTCCAGCGGCGGCGGGCTGTTCAATGACAAGGGCGAACTGATCGGCATCACTACCGCCATGATTGCCGGGGCCACGGTTCAGAATCTCTCCTTCGCTGTACCGGCCGAATGGATACGCGATCTGGAGACCCGCGGCCGCGCTGTCCTCGCCAAGCGCAACGGCACGATCAGCACGCCAACCGCAGCCACCCCCGCACCACCGGCATTGACGCAGCCTCCGGCCGCGCTGCCTGCGCCGGCAGCGCCTCCCGTCGCGATGGCTCCGCCCGCCGGGGCCGCTCCATCAACGCCGGCCAATCCGAACAGCGTGCGCAGTGGCGAGCGCTGGTACGGCTTGATGACATGCGGAGCGCGCGCCGACAACGGCGAGTTCTCGCAAGCCTATCAGGCGCATTTCGAGGCGGAAGTGGGCAAGGTCGCGATCTCCCTGCATCGCCGCGATGCCATACGGGCGGAAAACCTGACCGGCCAGTTCGGCAGCAACCGGCTCGACGTGACCGGCTTCGGCTACCGCGTCAACGATCCCGACCGGATGTGGCAATTCCGGTTTACCGGCAGCATCACCGCCGGTGCACCGATCTATGCGCTCAAGGGCGACATGCTGCGCGGCCAGGAATCAGTTCGCAAGTGCGAGCTGGTGATTGCGAAGATGTGAAGCGCCACCGAACATGAAGCAGCAGCGGCCCCCGGTTCTCAGGCTCAGATCACGGGGGCGCTGGCACCCGCCTTCACCAGGCTATCCGTACTGATCTCGCCGATCCTGCGCGCCCCCGTCAAGGTCATGGCCACCTGCATCTCCTTGGCAAACAGACTCAGCACATTCTCCACCCCGGCCTGCCCCTCTGCGGCCAGCGCATAGATGAAGGCACGCCCCAGCATCACCGTATCGGCACCCAATGCCAGCAGCCGTACCACGTCCAGCCCTGAACGCACGCCCGAATCCACCAGCAGGGCGAGATCCCCCTTCACCGCACTGGCGATCTCCGGCAAGGCGCGCGCAGTCGAGAGCACGCCGTCCAGCTGGCGGCCACCATGGTTGGAGACCACGATGCCATCGGCACCGAATCGGACCGCCTCGCGTGCATCCTCGGGATCAAGGATGCCCTTCAACAGCATGCTGCCCTGCCAGGAATCGCGTATCCACTGCAGGTCATGCCAGCCGATGCCCGGATCGAAATTGGCCCCCAGCCAGCCTACGTAATCTTCCAGTCCGGTCTTCTTGTTGAGATAGGCCGAGACGTTGCCGAGATCATGCGGACGTCCCAGCAAACCCACATCCCACGCCCAGCGCGGATGCGTGACGGCCTGCAGATAGCGGCGCAGCGCCGCATTGGGCCCGGACATGCCCGAATTGCGGTCGCGATAGCGTGCGCCCGGCACCGGCATGTCCACCGTGAACACCAGCGTGCGCACACCCGCCGCCCAGGCGCGGTCCAGCACGTTCTTCATGAAGCCGCGATCCTTGAGCACATACAGCTGGAACCAGATCGGCCGCGTCACCGCCTGCTGCACCTCTTCGATCGGGCACACCGACACCGTCGACAAGGTGAAGGGGATGCCCGCCTTCTCCGCCGCCCGCGCCGCCTGCACCTCCCCGCGCCGGGCATACATCCCGGTCAGGCCGACCGGCGACAGCGCCAGCGGCATGGCCAGCGACTGGCCCAGCAGCGTGGTGGAGAGATCGACTTCGCCCACTTCCTTGAGTACCCGCTGACGCAAGGCCAGCTGGCGCAGGTCCAGCGAATTGCGCGCCAGCGTGTGTTCATCGTAGGCACCGCCGTCGATGTAGTCGAACAGGAAACGCGGCAAGCGACGCCGGGCGGCTTCGCGGTAATCGTGGGTGGAAGAGATGATCATGATGGTCCTGGTAACGTGAAAGAAATCAAACGGCAGCGGCACGCCGCGCACGGGCGGGGGCTTCTTCGATGTCCAGCAGGCGCTGCTGCACGAAGTCGAGATGCGCATTGGCATGCTGGCGCGCCTCTTCGGCGCGGCCGGCGAGGATGGCATCGAGGATCTGGCGATGTTGCTGATCCAGCTGGGCCACGATGTCCGGCAGGCGATACAGCTGGCGCAGGGTGTCGGCAATGCTGATCTCCAGCAGCCGCAACAGGCCCGACATCACCTGCCGCAACACCACATTGCGCGAGGCCTGGGCGATGGCGAGATGGAAGGCCGCATCGGTGCGCGCCTGCGCGGCCAGATCGTCGAGCGGCGCAGTGGAGACTGCTAGATAGGCCTGCTGCAGGCGGCGCTTGTCGTCGTCGCTGGCGCGCAGGGCGGCGAAATAGGCCGCATCGCCTTCCAGCGAAAAGCGGATCTCGGCGACGTCCTTCCAGTAGCCGGCATCGCTGCGCGCCAGTGGCGCCAGCGGCTGCAAGGCCTCGGCAATCGGGTCGGTCAGCGCCGCCTGCTCATCGTCCGCCATGAAGGTGCCGCCACCGTGACGCGCCACCAGCACACCCCGGCTGGCCAGCACGCCAATGGCCTCGCGCAGGGACGAACGCGACACCCCGAACTCGGCCGCCAGCGTGCGTTCAGACGGCAGCTTCTGGCCCGGTGCCAGCGCTTGCCGGGCAATCAGGCTGGCCAGGCGATCAACCAGGGGAGAGGCAGTCATCGGCAACTCACTTTCTTGGTGGTCGGACCACTTTGCAGGATCCTTGGGGAGAAATTGCAGTCGATTGTAGTATTCGCTTCTCGGACGCCACAATGCCTTTGCATAGTGGTCCGACCACTTCCGTATTCGCCATGCGACTCCTGCTCCGTTCATCTGCCCGTCCACTCGCTGCCCATGCCCGCCGCATTGCCCGGCGGCTGGAACTGCGTTCCTTCCCCCTGTTGCAGGAGCAGTTCAATGCCGGGGAAGGCGTGCGCGCCGGCGTGGCCATTGCCTTGCCGCTGGCAGCCGCGATGCTGAGCGGCCAGCGCTGGCTGGCATGGGCCGTGTTCGCGGCCTTCTGGACCTGCCTGTGCGACGCGCCGGGGCCGCAAGCACAACGCCGCAGGCTGCTGGGCGGCTTTGCCGTGGCAGGCACGGCGGTGGCCTTCTTCGGTGCCTGGAGCGCCTCCTGGGGCCCGCACGCGGCCCTGCTGAGCGCGCCGTTGATGGTGCTGGGGGTGGTGACGCTGACCGCTGCCATCGAGTCCGGCACCCTGCTGGGGACGCTGCTGGCGGTGGTCGCCGTGGTGGCGGCTGGTTTTCCGCACGGGGCGGCGATGGCCGCGCTGCAGGCCGCCTCCTTCTGCGCCGGTGCCGCCTGGGCCTGGCTGCTGATCAATCTGGCCTGGCGTCTCGACGACCAGGCTGCCCTGCGCCAGGCGGCCCGTGCAGCGCTGCTGCGCATGATGGACATGAGCCTGGCCCTGCTGGCCGCGCCGCCCGGACAGCACCGCGACCAGCACTGGCACCGTGAGCACGGCGAACACCGCCGCGCCACACGGCTGGCGCTGGAACGCCTGCGGACCATGCTGCAGCGGCATGCGGGCACACCCATGGCCGAGGCGGATGCATGGGAACGCCGGCTGGAAGCCTGCGAAATGCTCTTCCACACCCTGATCGCACTGGAGCATGCGGCCATCCAGCAATTGGCCAGTCCGGGCGAGCGCCGCCGGGCTGCGCGTGTGGCCAGCGCCGTGCTGCTGCACGCCCTCGCCGTTCTGGAGACATCCCCCGCGAAGGCCAACCGGCCGCGCAGCGCCCGACCGCACGCTGCAGCAGCCGATCCCCTGATCGCCGGCTGCCTGCGCGCCCTGGCGCAAGCCGACCGCCTGCTGCAGGCACGGCAAGCCGCGCACGCCGGCGCCTGTTCGTCGCAGCCCTCGCCAGCCCCGGCGGTCCCGCCCCACAAGCGCCTGCGCGCCGGCCTGCTGCGGGGCGTGCAACAGGGGGGACGCCAGGCTGCCGGCGTGGCCGCCGTGTTCTATGCGGCCGAGGCCTTTCATCTGGGCTATCCGTATTGGGCGACGATGGCGGTGGTCGTGGTGTTGCAGGGCGCGGCGCGCCAGACCTGGACACGCTGCCTGGAACGCATCCTGGGCAGCCTGCTGGGCGGCCTGCTGGCCTTGACGCTGCTGCAGCTGGTCCCGGCCCACGGGCTGCTGCTGCCGCTGGTGGCGGTCCTGCTGGCAGGGCTGGCAATTGCCCTGCGGCTGGTGAACTACACGGTGTTCGTGGTGTTTCTGACCATGCTCTTCATCTGCGTGACCGACATGCTGCAGCCCGGCACCGGGATCGCCTCGGCCCGCGCACTGGACAACCTGATCGGCAGCGCTGCCGCCCTGCTGGCCGCGCTGGCGCTGTGGCCCGATCTCGGCGCTACGCCGCGCCAGCGCATCGCGGCCGGACTGGCAGCCAATCGCGCCTATCTGGACGCCGTCCAGTCGCAGCAGCCAGCTCCTGTGCTGCGACAGCTGCAACGCCAGGCCGGACTGGCCAGCATCGAGGCCGAAACCGCGCTGCACGAGCTCGGCGGTCTGCGCCGCCAGCGCGACGCCCTGAGCGCCGATGAAGTCGCTTCCCTGCGCAGCCTGCGTGAACTGGCCGGGCAAGCCTCGGTTCAGTGGCACCGGCAAAACGGCCGCGCCGACGCTCCCTGAAAAACGGCGCTTCCCTTCATCTTTTTCCGGAGGGAAAGTGCGCAACCTCAACACCGGCGCGGATATCTGCCCAAACCTTCACTTCCCTCATCAAACCGGGGCAATGTTGTCATCCTGTCATTTTCGTGTGATAGATTGCGCTTCATGATTGGCACTACCGGAACAACGGCGACGACTGCGGCATGCAGCGCGAAGCGCCGGGCCGGTAACGCGCGCGGGGGCGCGCAGGCACACGCCAGACAACAACAACGACCGGCAGCAACGACCGGTCCTTATCGATGGGGGTACAGGCATGCCGCACAAACGCGCAGCCTTCGGGGAAAGTCATCTGATGCCGCAATCCACACTGCTGGCGCGCGCACGCCATTGGCTGGGCAGCCTGCCGGCGGCTTGCGTGGTGGCGCTGGTGTCGGTGAGCTATGCGGTCAGCTATGCCGTCATGATCTTTGGCGGCAGTGGCGATGCCCTGCTGCAGGCCGGGCTGCCGCTGATGTTCGTCACCAGCGTGCTGTGCCTGCTGGTGATCTGCTTCACCAGTTCGCTGCCCTTCATGCTGGGCGGGGCGGACTCCAATTCGGTCGGCCTGCTCTCGCTGATGGTCGGCGGCATCAGCGCCACCATGCAGCGCGCCCAGCTCTCTCCAGCCGAGATCCTGGCCACCGTCACCATCGCCATCACCCTCAGCAGCCTCCTGGTCGGATTGGCGCTCATGGCGCTGGGCGCACTGCGGCGCGGCAACCTGGTGCTGTTCGTGCCGTTCCCGGTGGTCGGCGGCTTCCTGGCCGGGACTGGCTATCTGCTCTGGAGCGGTGCCTTCACGGTGCTGACCGGGCATCCCCTGGGACTGGATGCCCTGCGCACCGGCATCGACCTGCACTGGCAGGAACTGCTGCCGGTGGCCATCGTGGTGATCGGCATGCTGGGCCTGCCGGGCCGCAAGTTCGATCATCCGCTGGCGCTGCCGGTCTCGCTGGCGCTGGCCAGTGCGGCCTTCTATGGCGCGCTGGCGGCCAGCGGACTGTCGCTGGCGCAGGCCCGCGCGCTGGGCTGGATGTTCGCGCCGCTGAGCCTGGGCCATGTGCAGCTGCCGGTGCAGGTCTCCTGGTCGCTGGTGCACTGGGACATCCTGTGGCGCCACTATGGAGAATTGCTGGCCCTGATCGCCGTGACCACGCTCGCGATTCTGCTCAATGCCACCGGTGTGAGCCTGGCCACGCGGCGCGAAGTGGATTTCAACCGCGAACTGCGCAGTGCCGGCCTGGCCAACATGCTCAGCGGATGCTTCGGGGGCGTGGTCGGCTGCCATTCGCTCTCGCGCACCTTGCTCAATTACCGCTTCGGCTCGCGCGATCGCGTCGCCACCCTGCTGGCGGCGGTGCTGTGTCTGGTGTGCGCGCTGTTCTTCATTCCGCTGCTGGGCTATTTCCCCAAGCCGGTGCTGGCAGGGCTGTTGATCGGCCTGGGTGGCGGACTGCTCAATGAATGGCTGGTCCGCAGCCGCCGTCTGGCGCGCGGGGATTATTTCCTGATCGTGCTGATCGTGGCGGTGGTGGCCTGCTATGGCTTCGTCACCGGCGTGGCGCTGGGCGTGGTGGTGGCCTGCGTGCTGTTCGTGCTGGACTATGGCCGGGTGTCCTGCGTGAAGATGGAATTCACCGGCGCCACCCTGCACTCCAAGCTGGAGCGCGGTGCCGCAGCCCATGCGGAACTCAAGCAGCTGGGCCAGCGCGTCTTCGGCATGCGCCTGCAGGGTTTCCTGTTCTTTGGCAGCGCCAACCAGATCGTGCATCGGGTGCGCGAGCAATTGCAGTCGCCGCGCCAGTTCATCATCATCGACTTCCGCCACGTGCAGGGACTGGATGCGTCCACCTCGCAGAGCTTCGTCAAGCTGGCGCAGGTGTGCGAGCAATACAAGGTGACCCTGATCCTGACCGGCATTGCCGATCCCATCCGCCGTCCGATTGCGCGTGCCGCATTCAGCGGCACGGCACCGCGCGAGTTTGCCGATCTCGACCTGGCGCTGGAATGGGTGGAAGACCGCCTGCTGAAACAAGCCATGCGGAATGAATCGCGCGATGCCCTGCACAGCAGCCTGGCCGAGCATTTTGATGCGCGCGAAATGGCGTCGCTCATGGCGCGCTTGGAGAAGGTGGAACTGGCCGCTGGCACGCTGCTGTTCCGCAAGGGCGATGCGGGTGATTCGATGTATTTCATTGACGAGGGAATGGTCAGCATCTCGCTGCCGCTGGAGGGCGGCGGCCGCATGCGCCTGCGTTCTTTCGGCAGTGCCACCATCGTCGGCGAGATGGCGCTCTATCGCGGCCAGCGGCGCACCGCCGACGTCGTCACCGACCGCCCCACACTGGCCTGGCAGCTGACGCTGGCCAGCCTGCGCCAGCTGGAGCAAGAGGACCCGGCAACGGCCTTGCGCCTGCATGCGTATGTGGTCAAGGTCATTGCCAGCCGGCTGGAATCGACCAATGAGGCGTATCGGCTGGCTTATTGAGCCGCACGCAGTGCCGGCAGGCCGAGCTTGTCGAGAAACTCGCCGACAATGGGCTCCCAGATCTCGGGGCCACGGGCGAAGAGCGTATGCCCGTTCTGGGCGAAGGGCGGCAGGAGCCGATAGTCTGCATTGCCACCGGCCTTGACGAAGGCCTCGTGCCACGCCTTGCTGTGGACCGGGGCGAAGTAGAGGTCGTTCTCGGTATAGCTCCACAACATGGGCATCTTCGCGGCATGGCCAAAGCGGGCATACATCTCTTCCAGCAGCTGGGGGGCGCAGGGATTGCCGGGACGTTTTTCCGGATCGCCGCCGGAGCCGCCGGCAAAATTGATCGCGCCCACTACCCCCTCGGGATTGCGCGCGGAAGCGGCCACCGTGAGGTAGCCCCCCACCGACTGTCCCACCAACAGCACACGCTTGGCATCGACATACGGCTGCTGCCTGGCGTAATCCAGCACGGCCAGGATTTCGGTGCTGCCGGCCTCGGCCATGGGCGCGTAATCCTTGCTGGAGCAACTGCCGCTGTCCTCGGGATCGAACTGCGTCATGTAGGCGCCGTAGCCGATGCGGGTCGGCTCGAAGACGGCAAAGCCGCGCGAGACAAAGTAGCGCACCTGCCTGGTGAAGCGAAAACGCGGCGGATCCTGACGATTGGTGGGACTGCGTCCGTGACTGAGGATGACCACCGGAAAAGGCCCCGGTCCGGCCGGCTTGAACTGGGTGATGACGACCTTGCCGCTCTCTTGCCGGCCATACAGGTCCTTGACGCTGACATCGATGCTGGTGACCGATTCGTTGATGTCCAGTGCCAGCTGCTGGGCGCGTCCAGAGAAGGGAACCAGGAGCAGGCCGCACAGGCCCAGTGTCGACAGCAGCCTGCCGAAGGCGAAGAAAGAGAATTGGCGCATGGAATTTTTATGATGAGGGCCGAGCAGGCCGGAGCGCATAAGCTACCGCCAGTGCCGAGCGCCAGGCAAGCACTTTTGCAAGTCGACGGCTGGCGCCTCCAGTCACGGCGATCCTATATACTGCTGCCTTCCCCGTAGCCACCACGGGCCGCGCGTGGCGCGGTCCTGCATTGACCATGTCCGAGCAAGCCCCCGAACCGATCTTCCCCGATGATGCCGTTGCCGGTGCCGACACCATCCCCGCACCGCGCACATGGATCGTGCTGCAGAACGTGCAGGAGGTGGAGACCTGGATCGACACCTACAACCGCGAGCTGCAGGCCGTGGTATTCCGTCACAAGATGAACACCGTCAACGCCGGCCAGGGCATCTGCTTCACGCTGGAACTGGGCGGCGAGATCCATCTGCACACCACGCCCGAAGGCCAGATCCTGCTGGACGTGAGCGAGGAAGCCTCATGGGCGGCCCCGGTCATCAGCGCTGCCGCCAACGTGCCGGCCCCCGCAGGCAGCGTCTGGGTGCTGCCGCCGGATACGCTGACGCAACTGATCCTGGGATTGTCGGGGCTGATCGCCACGTCGCAGTTCGTGTTGCGGCATGAATATCGGCTGGGCAAAGGCGTACGTCCGACTTATTGAATCAAAATGAAAATACGCATACTCGTCCTGTTACTTGGATTGCCGTCGTTTCCTGCGCTGGCAGCGCCCCTCTCCCAGAGCCTCTGCAAGCCGGGAGAGAAAATCATTTACAGCTGCCAGACCGCGCGCAAGAAAACGGCGTCACTATGCGCCTCGGCGGACTATCCCGACAAGCGCAGTCGCTTGCAATACCGCTTCGGGACTGCAAGCAAGATCGAGATGCAATTTCCCGATACGCCCCAGCCTGCGGAAGGACGATTCTTTCGCAGCTACACCATGTATTCGGGTGGTTACGAATCGCATGTCCGTTTCAGTACCGACAGCTACGATTATTTTTACTATGACCGGATGATTCGCACCGGTTTCAAGGGGCAGAACCTCCCCAAGGATTCCTCCGGACTGGTGGTGCGTGAACGCAGCAGCGGCAAGGAACAGCATCGCGCTTGTTATCCGGATGCCATCGAGACAGCGGGCAAAGATGGCCTGCCGGAGACGGAACTGGAAACCCTGAATCTTCCCGACTGAAAGCAAGACCGATGAAAGAACGCACCCTGATCGCCGCTGGCGCGCTGAACATGTTCGTGGCCGTGGGCTGTGGCGCCTTCGGCGCGCACGGTTTGAAGAAAATGATTTCCGAAGAGATGCTGGCGATCTGGCATACCGCCGTGACCTACCAGGTCATGCACGCGCTGGGCATGATCGCCGTGGCGCTGCTGATGCCGCGCATGGCCGGTGCCGCGCTGCACTGGGCCGGCCGGCTGATGCTGGCGGGCATCGTCATCTTCAGCGGAAGCCTCTACTTGCTGGCCCTGACCGGCACCCGCATCCTCGGTGCCATCACGCCGTTTGGCGGTGTGGCCTTTCTCGCAGCGTGGCTGCTGGTGGCGTGGGCAGCGCTGAAGAGCCGATAAGCAGCATTAAGCAAAATTCAATGCTCTGGAAAAGAGCATTGAACGCAGATGAATGGTACCAGGAAGGCGCATTCAGGCCGCAGCGCCACTCAGCGCTTCCTTGACCAGTTCATCGATTTCACCGGTGATGTTGGAAAGCACACCAGCCACCACCGAGAATTCCCTGCCAGCCTGTCCTGATCGCGCTGCCACGATGCGGGCATTGAAGGCCACCATCTTGGCTTCGCGTGCAATGGTTTCGATGTCGGTCATGATGCCGCGCAACTGCTCGCGCATGAGGCGCGCATGCTTCTTCGACTGCGCTTCGTAGACCGCCGTGATCTCGTTCAACACGGCCAGCAGCGGCGTGGTTTCCTGCACCAGCTGTTCCAGCAGGGCCGGACCGGTCTTGAGCTTGTCCTCGATGGCATTGAGCGCACGTTGCGCCAGTTCGGCAAAACTGGTGATGCGCGCATCGCCCCGGCTGCGTCCGAAATACACCTCTTCCAGCTCCGGGCAGAATACGCCGGGCAAGTCCCCGGAGCGCTTGAGCAAGGCCGCATGGGCGCTGCGGAACAGTCCCAATGCCTCGCGCGCAGTGGCACAAGCTCCCTGCTGGCCCTGTGCTGCGAGCACCGCGTACAACACCAAGCGCTGCGACGTGAAGCGGCGGCGGCCAGAGAGATTGATCAGGGCACCAAACACTTCGCCCGAGAGCGGAACGAGTGCGGACTCCTCAGCGCCCTCAACAGGGGCCTCCTCGATGACAGCCAGGCTGCTCATGGACATCTCCTTCAATTGCATTGGACAGGTGGCCGGCAGAAGGGTCTGACGCGGGCTTACGCCGCTTCCCGCGCCGGATGCGCCTGCTTGCGATACAGGAACTCCAGCACCGCCGTGCGATAGGCACCATACTGCGCATCCTGCGCCAGCGAGACACGGTCGCGCGGACGCGGCAGCTTCACTTCCACGATCTCGCCAATTGTGGCAGCGGGACCATTGGTCATCATCACGATGCGGTCCGACAGCAGCACCGCCTCATCCACATCGTGGGTCACCATCACCACCGTCGATTCAGTCTTGGCCACGATCTTCAACAACTCATCCTGCAGGTGCGCACGGGTCAGTGCATCGAGTGCGCCGAAGGGTTCATCCATCAGCAGGACCTTGGGCTCCATCGCCAGCGCGCGGGCAATGCCGACGCGCTGCTTCATGCCGCCGGAGATCTCATTGGGCCGCTTGCTCTCGGCCGCCGTCAGGCCGACCAAGGCCAGCGCGGCGCGCGTGCGGTCACGCAGCTGGGTGCGATTTTCGCTGGCACCGAACACCCGCTCCACACCGAGATAGATGTTTTCATAGCAGGTCAGCCACGGCAGCAGCGAGTGGTTCTGGAACACCACTGCACGCTCCGGGGCCGGACCACCGATCTCGCGATTGGCACACAGCAGTACGCCATCACTGGGCTTGAGCAGGCCCGCAATCAGGTTCAGCAAGGTCGACTTGCCGCAGCCGGAGTGGCCGATCAAGGTGACGAACTCGCCCTTGGCCACCGTCAGGTTGATCTCGCGCAGTGCATGGAAGACGCCCTTCCTGGTGTGGAACACCATCTCCACACCGTGGATGTCGATGAACTTGCCGTTGATGTTGTCCATGATCCTGCCCTCCTCAGTTGTTGACCTGCTCGTAGGTGAACGCCTTGGCCAGCGCCACCAGCAATTGTTCCAGCACCAGCCCGACCACCCCGATGACGACGATGGCGATGATGATGTGCGGCACGTTCAGGTTGTTCCATTCATCCCAGACCCAGAAGCCGATGCCGACGCCGCCGGTCAGCATCTCGGCGGCCACGATCACCAGCCACGCAGTACCGATGGAAAGGCGCACGCCGGTCAGCATGTAGGGCAATACCGAAGGGAAGAGGATCTTGGTCAGCACCTTCCATTCGGAGAGATTGAGCACGCGCGCCACGTTCATGTAATCCTGCGGCACGCGCTGCACACCGACGGCCGTGTTGATGATCATCGGCCAGATCGAGCAGATGAAGATCGACCAGATCGCCGCCGGATTGGCCGACTTGAACACCAAGAGGCCAATGGGCAGCCAGGCCAGCGGCGAGACCGGACGCAGCAGGCTGATGATGGGGCCGAACATGCGCGAGAGGAATTCCACGCGGCCAATCGCAAAGCCCAGCGGAATGCCCACCAGCGCCGCCAGTCCGAAGCCCATGCCGACCCGCTGCAGCGAAGCCAGCACGTTCCAGCCTATGCCCTGGTCGTTGGGACTGTTGCGGTAGAAGGGATCGGAAAACATCACGCCCGCTTCCTTCAGGGTCACCCATGGCGTGGGGAAGCTGGCGGTCTTCAAGGCGATGATCTGCCAGACCAGCACCAGCAGCGCCACCCCCAGCAGGGGCGGCACCACGCGCATGAAGAGGCCGCCCGCAATGATCTTCTTGCGCAGGCTGCGCGCTTTCACGCTGCCGGCAGCGCTGGCGGCGGGTGCCCCCTGCGCTTCGTTGGCGGCGGCTGCACGCACCGGCTCGCTGGCAGCAGACACGCCGGCGTGGCCGTTGCCAGCGGGCTTGGCGTTCTCACCCATGATGCTCTCTGCGACTGCACTCATCATCTTCCCCTTGCTCTAAGCACTTCACCTTGATGGACACGGCGCAGGCCGCACCCGCTTACACCTTGATCTTGAACGCCTGCGCGTAGGCCGCCGGATTCTTGCCGTCCCACACCGTGCCGTCCATCAATTTGGAACTGCGCATGACCTCCTTGGGCAGCGGTGTCTTGGTCATGGCGGCAGCGTCCTTGTAGAGATCGATCTGGTTGACCGACTTGGCCACGGCGAGGTAATCCGGATCACTCTTCAACAGGCCCCAGCGGCGGTGCTGGGTCATGAACCACATGCCATCGGAGAGGAAGGGGAAGTTGACCTGGCCTTCGTCGTAAAACTTCATGTAGTTGGGATCGTCCCAGGTCTTGCCCAGGCCGTTCTGGTAGCGCCCGAGGATGCGCTGGTCGATCACGTCCTTGCTGGTGTTCACATAGGATTTGTCGGCGATCACCTCGGCCATCTTGTTCTTGTTGGCCAGCGAGGCATCGATCCACTTGCTGGCCTCCAGGATGGCGGCCATCATGGCGCGACAGGTGTTGGGGTACTTCTGCACGAACTCCAGCGAAGTGCCCAGCACCTTCTCGGGATGGTCCTTCCAGATGTCCTGGGTGGTGATGGCGGTGATGCCCACGCCATCGACGATGGCGCGATGGCCCCAGGGCTCGCCCACGCAGAAGCCATCCATGTTGCCCACCCGCATGTTGGCCACCATCTGCGGCGGCGGGACCGTAATCACCTTGGCATCCTTCATCGGATTGATGCCGTTGGCGGCCAGCCAGTAATACAGCCACATCGCGTGGGTGCCGGTCGGGAAGGTCTGTGCGAAGGTGTATTCGCGCTTGTCGGTCTGCATCAGCTTGTAGAGCGATGCGCCATCGACTGCCCCCTTGTCAGCCAGCTTTTTGGACAAGGTGATGGCCTGGCCGTTATGGTTCAGGCCCATCAGCACCGCCATGTCCTTCTTCTGGCCGCCGATGCCCAGTTGCACGCCATAGATCAGGCCATACAGCACGTGGGCCGCGTCCAGCTCGCCGTTGGTGAGCTTGTCGCGCACGCCGGCCCAGGAGGCTTCCTTGCTGGGGACGATCTTGATGCCGTACTTCTTGTCGAAACCCAGCACCGAGGCCATCACCACCGAGGCGCAATCGGTCAGGGGGATGAAGCCGATCTTGACTTCTTCCTTTTCCGGCTTGTCCGAGCCGGCCGCCCACGCACCGCCCGGGAGCATGCCCAGCATGCCACTGCCGGCGGCCAGTGCACCGCCCTGCAGGAGCGTGCGGCGCTTGCCGTCCACCCTGTCCGCTGCCTTGAGCGCGCTGTCCTGTGCATCCTGCATGCCGCTGCCGAGCGCGCCTGTCTTGTCTGCCTGACCTTTGGATTCCATAGCACCATTCCCCTTGCGTTGCGATTTGAAGAAAGCCCAAACAAAAAAAGGCGTGTTCCGACATGGATGACCCATACCGGAAGACGCCTTTGTCCTGGACGGCGCGACCGCCATTGGCCACACCTTCACGTTGCTTGCGCATTGCTGCGCTTGTGCATCAGCTTCAGCAAAGAGCGTGCCAGAACCGCGACGCACCTCGAAAAGCCGCATGGGAACTGCGTTGCAAGGGAACACGATGATATCCGCAGCGGCAGGAGGAGGACCTCGCGGCGCGATCAAATCGGGCGGGATCCGCACTTCGGTTGTGCCTTGCACCAAGTTGGCAGCGATTTGTCAGGGTCGCAACGATGGCCTGCGCTGGCCAAGCCGGGGGCGCGGCCACCTACTCACGCTTGCCGGATTTTCCTACAGCACATTGCGATGGGCGCTGATCGTGCGGCGGACCGGCTGACCCTAAGATGACCCCAGCTTTACGAATCACCCGGCGCTTGCACCCTGGCGGGCAAGAACGAACTCAATAACAAAGGAGAAATCCATGACCCTCGGCACCATCCTGCTCATCGTCCTGATCCTGATCCTGCTCGGCGTCATCCCCGCTTGGCCGCACAGCCGCAGCTGGGGCTATGGTCCCAGCGGTATCGCTGGCACCATCGTCATCATCCTGCTGATCCTGCTGCTGCTCGGCAAGATATAAGGCGGGGCGGCAGCCGGCCTGTGCGGTCCGGCTGCCCTGGCCCCAGCCTTCGGACGCTCCCTTCCCTCCCGCAAGCCTGATACCATCCGGTGGCGGACGGAAAAACGGCGCGGACGGTGCCTGTCACCGTCCGCGCCGTTTGCTTGTGGACGCCGCCCCGCCCCGCCGGGGCAAGCTCACGCGCATGGCTTTCCCTGCTCCCGTACCGTGATGAGGCTGACATCAGATGAACAATAAATTCCTCGCTTCTCCCCTGCCCGCTCTCCTGGCGGCCCTGAGCCTGCTTTGCGCGGCCGCCGCGCACGCTGCTGAAGAAGATGTCAGCAAGGCCGATCCCCAGCGCTGGTACCAGGATGACAACAGCGCCAAAGGCCGGCTGCAAAACCTGAACAAGGAAACGGCGGCCGCCTATGCCGAAGCGCTGCAGGGCTGCCGCAGCCTACGCGGGAAGGATGCTGCAGCCTGCCGCAAGCAAGCCGCCGACGCCAGGTCGCAGGATGCTGCGCGGGCACAGCGCATCTTCAAGGACTACCAGGGCGGCGAACCCGTTGCGGTATCCGTCAAGGGTGACCCCAAACAGATGCACAATCACCACAAGCACGGCAGCCACCCGGCTCCGAAATAAACTGGCTCCCTCCACTGCCTGAATGCAACAACGCCGCAACAGGTCACCCTGTCGCGGCGTTGTGGTGGGCCGCTCCTCAGCGCGAGGAGCGGCGGCCGGGATCAGCCGACCAGCGAATTACTTGCCGACCTGATTGCCGATGACGCCACCGACGGCGGCACCACCCACGGTCCCGATGGCGCTGCCACCGGTGAGGACTGCACCACCGACGGCACCGGCACCTGCGCCGATGGCGGTGTTCTTGTCTTGCTGGGTCATGCCGCTGCAGCCGGTCAGGGCGGCAAAGGCACAGATGGCTACCGAGGTCACTGCCAGTTTTTGCATGGTCTTCATGATGACTCCTTCCTCTTTGTCGAATAGGGGAATACGGCCGCCGATCAGGTCGACGGACGCATGATCACGCGCGGCGCCTTGGGCTGTTGTGCGTGATCACGATAAACCGGTGCGCTGGGCGCAGCCTTGGCCGGTTCGCGTTGCGCTGCCGGATCCTTGCCATCGGCTCGTGCGCCAAACAGCAGCACGGCGTTCTGGAGGGACTTGGAGCGCTTGCTCTCGGCCATGTCCATGTAGCGGAATTTCTTCTGCCCCAGCTTGTGCAGACGCGCTGCATCCACCGGCATGTGACGGTCCATCGTGGAAGCCGACCAGCGCGATGCGCTGTCGACGGCTTGCGGAGTTTCTGCGAAAGCGTGAGAGGCGAAAGCCGAAGCGGCTGCCAGCATGCAAATACCGACTGTTTTTTTCATGGTCGTCCCTTTCAGGGGTCCCTTCTGGCGGTGAGCAAAATTTCATGCGGCAAACCGTGAACTCTTTTGCAATTCCCGGCTCTACCAGCACCATGACCACATGGTCGCGGAAATTGCTGCATCACAAAATCAGCCGTTTCCGATATTCGTGTAGGCGTTTTCCTACACGCGCTGTGCTGCCTGCTTCAGATGTCCTTCACACCCTGCCGGCCCGTGCCGCCGGTGCCTGATCAGGTCACCGGAACACGGACATCCAGGACTTAGTCCTTGGCGGCTTCCTTGGCATCGCCATAGGTCTTCTGGACGTTGCCTTCGACCTGCTTGGCAGCACCCTTGACCTGCTGGCTGGTATTGCCGGTCAGCTCACCGGTCTTCTCCTGCACCTTGCCTGCCACTTCCTTCAAGCTGCCTTTGATCTGGTCCTTGTTCATGATGGCTCCTTTGGGTTGTTTGCCTGATGGTTACCCGGTGCCGCACTGGGCTGGCTGCCGGCTCCGCCACCCTTGCCGGCCCGACGGGCGGTGAGTGACGATGAATTCATGGTACCGATGAGCCTGTCGGGCGAACATAAGAGAGTCGTCCTTTCACGCGTAGGAAAAAACGAAAAACCGTGCAGGAAAAACGCTCTTCAAACAAACCTCACCAAAACGCAAAAAGCCGCCCTGGGGGCGGCTTTCAGAGGGTGTGACGCAATCTTGAATACCGTCGGGCGCCGGCCCGTCAAGTCTCGCTGGCAGCAAGTTCCGGACGGATCGGCAGGCTGATGCTGATGAGCGCGCCCTTGCCCGGCGTGGAGCGGATATCGACCTCGCCACCAAAGAACGTGGCGCGCTCGCGCAGGCCGCGCAGACCGTAGGTCTTGTGGTTGTCGCGCCGCTCTTCGGGAATGCCCACGCCATCGTCGCGCACGGTCAGCGCCACATGATCCTCATCGACATCGAGAATCACGTCGACCTTGCTGGCCTTGGCGTGCTTGGTCACGTTGTTGAGCATTTCCTGCAGCATGCGGTAGATGGCGATTTCCATCTCGTGGCCCACATCGACGTCTTCATCTGGCAGGCTGGCGTGGCAGGCGATGCCGGTGCGCTCGTGCAATTCATCGAGCTGTTCCGAGATCGCAGCCTTCAGCCCGAACAGGTCCAGGGTATTGGGACGCAGCTCGGTCTGGATGCGCCGGGTGGTGGCCACCAGCGACTTCATCAGGCCTTGCATGCGGGTCTTGCGATCGGCCCATTTTTCATCCGGCGGCAGGATCTGGTAGACCCCTTCCAGGTGCATCGACAGGGCCGTCAGCGACGCGCCCATGTTGTCATGCAACTCGCGGGCGATGGCGCGCTTTTCTTCCTCGCGCACCGTTTCCAGGTGGTTGGTCAGTTCGCGCAGCAGCGCCGTACGCTCGATGACGGTCTTTTCCAGCCGGCTCTCGCGCTCGCGCAATTCATCCTCGGCCTGCTTGCGTTCGGTGATGTCGGTGCTGATGCCGATCACCCCCTGCACGCTGCCATCCTTGCCGAACCACGGCACCTTGGCAGTCTGGAAGGTCACCACGCCTTCGGGCAGGTGAAGCGTCTGCTCCAGCTTCTCGGGCTTGCCCGAGGCCATGACGCGGCGATCATCGCGGTCGACGGTGTCGGCCTCTTCCTCGACCAGGAACAGTTCACGGCTCGAGCGGTACATGGTCTCTTCCCAAGTCTTGCCCAGCTTGTGCAGCGTGGCCGGGTTGGCGAAGATCATCAGGCCCTGGCGGTTCTTGACGAAGATCGGGTCGCTGGTACTTTCACTGACGGCATTGAGCAACGCACTGGTTTCGGCCAGCTTCTGGGCGTTGCGCGTGCGTTCACCGTATTCGCTGTCGAGCCGGCTGGCCGAGCCCCAGAAGATGAAGAGCACGATCACGCCGTTGATCAGCGTCAGGGTCGGCAGCACCAGCTCCGGCAGGATCCAGCCATGCGTCATGCCCCAGTTCAGCAGCAGGCTGAAGGCCAGCAGCAGGAACAGGGTCTGCGGCAGCAGATGGCGCAGCATCTGGCCACCGGGCGCCATGCGCAGGATCACCGCCATGAGCGGATGCGAGGGACGCGCCATCAGCAAGGCCGCGCCCAGCAGCGCAAACACCAGCGACGACAGCAGAGAGATGGGCAGCGGGAAATCGAGATAGATGAACTGGCTTACGTCATACAGGTAGCCCACCAGAGGGATGGCCGACAGGCCCATGAGCGTGAAGGCGAGATATTCCGCCGGATAGTAGCCGCCCAGCAGACGCCAGTCATGCAGCAGCAAGGCCAGCGCCATCAGCACGAAACCGACTGAAATCAAAGGAGGAACGGCCAGTGGCGAAATCGGATGCGCACCATCCAGCGGCAACCAGCCCAGCGTGTACATCACGCCCTGCACCAGCGAGGCCACACCCAGCACCAATAGCAATACCGCCAGGCCGACGGCCAGCTTGCGCACCGAAGGACGGCGCGCGCCGGAATGCATGCAGCGGAAATAGAGCGCCGAAGCGCCCAGGATGAAACCGCCCGCCGTCACCTCCCGCACGGCCAGCAGGCCCGAGAGCAGGCGACGATATTCTTCGCCCAGCAGGCCGGTCACCAGCACCACCACGCCCAGCAGGATCACCGCCATGGACAGGCCCATGGCCAGCGTCACCATGCTGCTGTAATGCGCGTGTGACGCGGCAAAATACTCCACCGATGCGCTGTTCTGGAGATCGGCGGAGGACGGACGAAGGCCGTCATTGTTCTTCTGCATCGTCGAAAATCCCTTGCTTTGGTGCGACCCGTGCCGCCTGCGCGCCTTCTGTGGCGGCCTGCTTGCCATGATCGGTTCTGATTGTCTGATCCATCAAGGTCGCGCCGAACTGCCCTGGCGACTTGCTGGGTAGCTGCACCACATGATGCAGCAAAAAAATAAACTTACATTCCGCCCGTCTGGGCCGGCCCCTGCGGCGGCGTATTGTTGCTCGATGAGGTGCGCCCCAGCTTGCCCGCTCTCTTCTGTGCCAGCTCTTCCAGCAAGTCACACAGCAGCGGCAATTCGGACGACTTGTCAAAGAAGTGCTGCACCCCGCATTGCACTCCCACGCGCCGATAGGTCGGACTCACATGATTGCTGAAGACTACCTTCACTTCGCTCTGGCGACGCGTATTGGAGCGCGCCAGGGACTGCAGCAGGCTCATGCCATTGCCCTGCTTCAACTGGATGTCCAGGATCAGTACGTCATAGCTGTTCTGCTGCAGATGGCGCAAGGCCTCCAGTTCGGTTTCGGCGTAGCCCACCAGGCGCACACCGGCGATTTCCGACAGGCTCTCCACGATCAGGTCCCGCACGTCCTCCGAATCCTCCACCAGGAAGATCCGCAAGGGCGTCCCGTCGCTGTCGCGCTGGGCCCTGCTGTTGAGATTGTCATCCATGATGCGCCGTACCACTCTTCCTTGCCCGCCGCCCGGCCAGAATGGCCAGAGACGGCGACATATCCGCCCGGGGGAAACCCGGCTCAGTCGATCAGATTGTTCTTGATCGCGTAATAAATGATGTCCGCGTTGTTGGTCATGCTCATCTTCTGCAGCACGCGCGAACGATAGGTACTTACTGTCTTGACCGACAGGCACAGCTCGTCGGCAATCTGCGTCACCCCCTGGCCTTGGCCGAGCTTGTAGAAGATCTCGTACTCGCGCTGCGACAAGGTTTCATGCAAAGGCTTTTCCGAATCCACCGGTTCGCTGGTGAGCAGCTCGGCCACGCCATAGCTGATGTACTTGTGCCCGCGCAGAATGGTGTTGATGGCGTTGACCAGTTCGGTTGCCAGCGCTTCCTTCTGCACGTAGCCGGAGGCACCGCTGCGCAGCACCTGCACCGCATAGCGGCTCTCGGGGTGCATCGACAGCATCAGTACCGGCAATTCCGGTTTTTCTCGCTTGATCTGCTTCAGCACTTCCACGCCACTCTTGTCGGGCATGGCGATATCGAGCAACACGATATCCCAGTCCTGGGTTCGCACCAGGCGAATGGCTTCTTCCGCCGTGCTGGCCTCCCCGCCGATTTCCATCGACGGAATTTCCGAAATGAAGTGGTGCACACCTGCCCGTACGACCGCGTGGTCATCGACTACAAGTATTTTTGTCATGGCATTTTTGAGCGGTGAATTGATACTTCAGCGCCGTTGGCGCTGCTTGGACCTGTTTTATGTTTGTACTCGATTCCGGCGAGGACCCTGCACACGATTCCGTACAGCAATCTGTACACGATTCACGCGCGTCCTGCGGCCGGCATCGCTGCCTCCCTGTCCTGACAAGCCGGCTGGCCTGCCCCTGCCTGGCAGCAACGGGTTCCAACTATACCTGACAGGCCCTGACCTGTCTTCTTGCGAAACGCACCGGATCGCCCGATGCGCTTTGCAAGTGGCACGTCCACAAGCTGACAAAGCGCGGACCGGTCAACAGACCGGCCACGCGCTTGCAAGTTCCCCGCGTTATTGCTTCAGGCGCAGGTCATTACGCACCGAGACCACACCCTTGACGCCACGGGCCAGTTCGGTAGCGCGGGCAGCGGAGGTGGAGCTGGAGACGAAACCGGACAGCTGGACCACGCCCTTGTAGGTTTCGACGTTGATTTCAGCGGACTTCAGGTTCGGCTCGTTGAAGATGGCAGCCTTCACCTTGGTGGTGATGACGGCATCATCGACGTACTCGCCGGTGCCTTCCTTGCCCGGGCTGGATGCGCAGCCCACCAGGGAAACCATGAACAGGGCCAGGAAGAAACCGAGGAAACGCTTGGTCAGGGACATTTTGGTCAGCGACATGATGAAACTCCTTTGAGTTGGTTTGCGCAATCAGGTGACTGCGACAGGAACGAAATAAAGAATTTGCCTTGCATCCGCCCGGGCCCCTGGCCCGGTGCAAATCCACTGCCATTGCGCTCAATCGCGCGGGACAGGATTACTTGCCGAACTTGGCCTTGGCATTGGCCACGCACTTGTCCTTGGCGTCGCCGCTCATGGCATCGCACTTTTCCTTGGCGACGTCATAGTTGGCGTCGTTCTTGTCCTTCATGGCGTCCTTGTCGGCTTCCACGCCCTTGCGCTTGGCCTTGGCGTCAGCGATGGTGGATTCGTGAGCTGCCTTGGCTTCCTTCTCGCAGACATCCTTGTCGTTGCCCTTCAAAGGACCGCACTTCTTCTTGGCCGCCTTGTAGTCGGCATCGGCCTTGGCCTTGTCTGCCTTGTACTGGGCCGCTGCCGGATCGGCTGCGAAGACTGCGCCATGCATGCCGATAGCGGCTGCGCCGAAGATCATGGTTGCGATGATTTTTTTCATTGTGTCCTTCCTCATGGTTTGCTTGGGTTGCGGCCTGGGGCCGTATTCTTATGCAGGCCGGCATGGTGACCGGCCTGCGTCCTGCACTTGCACTCACTCACACTCACACACTCCAACTCCTTGCCGTACCCTCGCCGGGACTGCGCGCCCGGCGGCGGTACGTCGACAAGCAGGGGCGCTTACTGGCGCAGATCCTTGTTGCGATCTTCCCAGTCGCGGATCTGCTTTTCGGCTTCGTCCTTGCTCACGCCGTAGGCTTCCTGCACGCGGCCGGCCAGCTGGTCGCGCTTGCCCGCGATGACGTCGAGGTCGTCATCGGTCAGCTTGCCCCACTGTTCCTTGGCCTTGCCCTTGAATTGCTTCCAGTTGCCTTCAACGATGTCCCAGTTCATGTCAGTCTCCTTGCAAAGTTGCGGGAACGAATTCCCGGAATGGTCGGCTGTTCCAGTGCGTTCTGAGCGGGCTTACAGGCCCAGCAGATCGCTCATGTCGTCGGCGTGCTCTTCTTCCTGCGCCATGATCTGGATCAGCAGGTGCTTGGTGGTCGGATCGTCGTCGCCGATGCGTTCGATCATCTGGCGATAGGCTTCGATGGCCACACGCTCTTCCACCAGGTTGGCGCGAATCATGTCCTTGATGTCCTCGGACTCGTCGTATTGCGCATGGCTGCGCTCGGCAATGGTCTTGGGATTGAAATCGGGCTCACCATTGAGTTGCACGATGCGCTCGGCAATCTGGTCGGCGTGACTTTGCTCTTCCTGTGCGTGCGCCAGGAACTCGCCCTTGATCGCTTCCACGTTCAGGCCCTTGGCGGTGTAGTAGTGGCGCTTGTAGCGCATCACGCACAGCAGCTCGGTCGCCAGGGCATCGTTCAACATCGCCACGACTTCTTCGCGGTTGCCGCGATAACCTTCGGTGACGGCACCGTCATCGATCTTCTTGGCGGCGGCACGGATGGCGTCCTTGTCGAGGTGGAAGCTTTGCTTGCTCTTGACGTCGGTTTTCGGTGGATTCTTGGTCATGGTCATTCCTTCTCTCCGGTTTCTTGACTAATGCGCGCTTCAGCTTTCATCGCCGGCAGCGCGCCTGGCTGGATCCGGACTGGCCGCGAGGGCCACACCGGGTTCCGGGAAAATCCTCTGCGCAGTGCTCAGTAGCGGTCCGCGCTGCGGCCCACGGCCAGACCGACCAACAGGCCGATGCCGGTGCCGATGGCGATGGCACGCCACGGGTTGGACTGCACGTAATCGTCGGTGCTGGTGACGATCTGGCGACCGGTTTCCACCACCGCAGCCTGCGCATCCTGCGCGGTGTTGAGGGCCTGCTCCAGCAGATCCTGGGCGCTGGCGCGCAGATCGTCGGCCTTCTTGCCGGTGGCGTTGGCGGCCTCGGCAAACAGGTCCTGCGCCTGTTGCAGCAGGGATTGCACGTCGGTACGGGCGGTCTTGAACTTGTTGGCTTGCATGCTTGGCCTCCTTGTATGCGTTACGGTTTGATCGGGGCGGCGTGGATGATCCGGCCACCCGGGGTGAGGCGTTCTCACGGTGTTGCTCACATCAGGTACTGCAGCACGATCAGCATCAGCACCGGTACACCCAGAAGCCATCCGAGCACGAGCTTGTCCATGATCTCCTCCCTTGTTCTTGGTCATGCCGGGCGGTTGCGGACTGACTCGACGCAATTTCCGGCGCCTTCGTTGATGCTGTCCTGCTGCTGTGTTGCCTTGTATTACCTGGTCTGTTACCTGTATTGCACGGTGCTGCTTCCGCGCTATCCGCTCGATGCCTGATGCGGGCTGTCGCTTGCTTCGGCGAGTCAGGTGCACGATACCGATGCCTTGTTGCGCTTTGTATCGGAGTCAGCCCGATTGGCGTGTAGGACAAAGGCCCATCAACCTGCGTTGCCGCCCGTCACCGCACGCGACGGCGGGCCGCGGGCGGCGGGCTGCCGCCCTCATCTTCCCAACGCTGCAGGGCGATGTCCTGCTGGCGCTGGTCGCGGCGCTGCGCCTGGCGAGCCAGCATGCGCAGGCTGGCACCAACGGCCACACCGGCGATGCCGGCGGCCCACAACAATGTCTTTCCGAAACTCATCAATGCTCTCCTTCGGTTTGCGTCGCAGCGGCAGAGCCTTACAGCGAACCTGCACGCTGGCGCAGGGAGCGCTTGATCAGATCCTGCGCTTCGCCTACGGCGTGCATGATGCGACCGTCCATCTGGCGGCGCTGTGCCGCACGCTGCAGTTGCACGTTGCCCAGCACCGATCCCACGCTTTCCTGGAACTTGCCGAGGGCAAAATTGAACTGGCCGGTGATCGTCTTCTTGTTCATGATGTGGTTCCTCGTGGTCAAGGGTTCAACATGGATTGAAAGGAGCGGTGCAGGTCTTGCGTAGACATGTTCGCGATTCGCAGCAGCGTTTTTTGCTGCCTGAGTCACCGTGAACATCATGGGAAAAATGATAGCGAGCGCCTACTGTTCTGCTCTATAGGACGGCGGCCGATTGTTTTGTAGGACAAAGCGGAAAGCCTTGTCAGCATTGGCGTTTCGCCGGGTCGGGTGTTGCTCACCGTAGCGTTTCAGGCAGCAAAAAGCTGGGCCGTTTCCTACATCGGCTTGCGGTCCCGTCCGATGGAAATCGATACGCCCGGATCCTAGGATGGAAACGTGCAATGACGGTCCCGTTTCGTCCGGCAGGTGAGCAAGGGGAAACCGGATCGTTGACCATTTACCTGAACCCGACAAGGAGAACATCATGGGCAAGTATTTCCTCGCATGGCTGTGTGGCGTCCCGGCATTCCTGCTGGTGCTGATCTATTTCTTCGTCCACTGACCGACTCACTGCCGCCTCCATTTGCACCCGCGCTGCAGCGGTGCGTGAAGAGGGCGAGCCACAAGAAAGGAAGACAACATGACCAACGACCACCTGATTTCCACCCTGAACGACCTGATCCAGATTTCCATCGATGGCGAAAAAGGCTTCCGTGCCTGCGCCGATGATGCACAGGAACGCTATATCCCCTACAAGGAAACCTTCAGGGAACGCGCGACGGCCTGCGCCCAGGCCGCGCTGGACCTGCAGGACCTGGTGCAGCGCTTGGGCGGCGACCCGGCCAGCCACAGTACGCTGGGCGGCACACTGCACCGCCAGTGGGTGAACCTGAAAAGCGCCATCACCGGACGTGATGACGAAAGCATTCTGGACGAATGCGAACGCGGCGAGGATGCCGCCGTCAACGCCTATCGCAAGGCCTTGAGTGAAGAGCTGCCGACCGATATTCGCCTGGTCATCGAGCGCCAGTATCAGGGCGTGCTGGCCAACCACGACAAGGTGCGCAGTCTGCGCAATGAGGTGCGGGCACGCAAGGCGGCCTGATGCAGTGATTGTTCATCCCTGCGTCATCGTGGTTGGATGACGCAAAAAAAGCGCAGCCTCGGCTGCGCTTTTTCTTCGATCCATTACAAATGATTTATATCATTTACGAATTGACGAATCGATTTATCCCTCACCCAGATAAGCCGCCTTCACCCGCGGATCATCCAGCATCTGCTGCGCCTGCCCTTCCATGGTGATCAGTCCCGACTCCATCACGTAGCCGCGATGCGCCGCCTGCAGCGCCAGCTTGGCGTTCTGTTCCACCAGCAGGATGGTGATCCCCTGTGCCGACACATTGCGGATCACTTCAAAAATCTTCTCCACCATGATCGGCGACAGACCCATCGAGGGCTCATCCAGCAACAGCAGCTTGGGATGGCTCATCAGCGCGCGCGCCATCGCCAGCATCTGCTGTTCACCACCCGACAAGGTCCCCGCCATCTGCGCCGCACGTTCCTTCAGGCGCGGGAAGACCTCGAACCAGCGGTCGACGTCGGCCTGGATCTGGCCCTTGTCATTGCTGGTGTAGGCGCCCATCAACAGGTTTTCCTGGATGCTCATGCGCGTAAAAACGCCACGGCCTTCCGGCACCATCGCCAGCTTGTCCTTGACCAGCTCGAAGGACTTCTTGCCCTTCAACGGATTGCCCATGTAATACACGTGGCCGTCGACCTTGCTGCTGGGCAGCGTGCCGGTGATGGCTTTGAGGGTGGTGGTCTTGCCGGCGCCATTGGCGCCGATCAGGGTGACCAGTTCACCGTCGTTGACTTCCAGGCTGATGCCCTTGACGGCCTTGATGCCGCCATAGGCCACGCTCAGTTGGTCGACTTTGAGAATGTTCGTTGTCATGTTCTGTGGTCTCGCTTAATGTCCTGCACCGAGGTAGGCCTCGATCACCGCCGGGTTCTTCTGCACGTCAGCCGGCACGCCTTCGGCAATCGGCTTGCCGTAGTCCAGCACCGTGATGCGGTTGCACAGGCCCATCATCAGCTTCACGTCGTGTTCGATCAGCAGGATGGTTTTACCTTCGGCCTGGATCTTCACCAGCAGCTCGCGCAAGGCCAGTTTCTCGGTGGCGTTCATGCCAGCCGCCGGTTCGTCCAGCGCCAGCAGTTGCGGATCGGTCGCCAGGGCGCGGGCGATTTCCAGACGGCGCTGATCGCCATACGACAGGTGGCGCGCCGTGCGCTTGGCGAACTGGCCGATGCCCACGAAGTCCAGCAGTTGCTGCGACTTGGCGCGGATCGCCGCTTCTTCGTCACGTGCTGCCTTGTGGCGGAATACGGCACCGAAGACATTTTGCTTGGTGCGCACGTGGCAACCGACCATCACGTTTTCCAGCACGGTCATTTCACCGAAGAGACGAATGTTCTGGAAGGTACGCGCGATACCGGCCTTGGCCACTTCGTGCGGGGCGCTCGGCGAATAAGGCTTGCCGTCCAGTTCGAAGCTGCCGGTATCGGGTTGGTACAGGCCCGTGATGACGTTGAAGAACGTGGTCTTGCCGGCGCCGTTGGGGCCGATCAGGCCATAGATCTGGCCGCGCTCGATGGTGATGCCCACGCCATTCAAGGCTTGCAGGCCGCCGAAACGCTTGCTGACGTCACGGATCTTGAGCAGTGTTTGTGTCATGTTCTGTGCTCCAGATTAAGCTTTGACTTCGCCGGTGGTACCGACTTGGGTGTGGTCCACTTCGGGACGGTCTTCATGGCGCGGCGAGGGCCACAGGCCAGCCGGACGGGTCAGCATGATGATCACCATGGCCAGGCCGTAGAGCAGCTGGCGCAGCACTTCGGCATCGATCCACACCTTGCCGAAGATGGCCATCTGCAGCGGCTCCACCACGTGGCGCAGCACTTCCGGCAGCGCGGCCAGGATCACGCCACCCAGCACCACGCCCGGAATGTGGCCAATGCCACCCAGCACAACCATGGCCAGCACGGCGATGGATTCGGTCAGGGAGAAGGATTCCGGCGAGACGAAGCCCTGGAAGGCACCGAACATGGCACCGGCCACGCCACCGAAGGACGCGCCCATGGCGAAGGCCAGCAGCTTGACGTTGCGGGTGTTGATGCCCATCGCCTTGGCGGCGATTTCATCTTCACGGATCGCCACCCAGGCACGGCCCAGGCGCGAATCCTGCAGACGGCTCGAGAAGAAGATCACGAAGATGCACAGCACCAGGAACAGGTAGTAGTACGCGTTCACCGAGGGCAGGTTCATGCCGAAGATCTTCAGCATCGAACCCGAACCCGGTTCACCGGCCAGCGAGACACCGAACACGCGGATCGGGTCGATCAGGTTGATGCCCTGCGGACCATTGGTGATGTTCACCGGCGCGTTCAGGTTGTTCATGAAGATGCGGATGATTTCGCCGAAGCCCAGCGTCACGATGGCCAGGTAGTCACCGCGCAGCTTCAGGGTCGGCGCACCCAGGAGCGCACCGAAGAGCGCCGCCAGCACGCCCGAGATCGGCACGATCAGCCAGAGCGAGAGGTGGATGCCGTTCTGCACGATCTGCGGACCGCACAGCCAGACCAGGAAATTGCCGATGGCCGGATAGGTGTTGATGAAGGATTCGATCACGGCGGCGAACTGGGGCGAGGCCAGCAGGCCGGCGGTGTACGCACCGATGGCATAGAAGGCGATGTAGCCCAGGTCCAGCAGGCCGGCAAAACCCACCACCACGTTCAGGCCCAGGGCCAGCATGATGTAGAGCAGCGCCATATCCATGATGCGCACCCACGAATTGCCGAAATGCTGGGCGATCATGGGGAAGATGATCATCAGCGCCAACAGCGCCAGCAGGCTGAACCGCGCCTGCTGGGGGTTGCGCTTCATGTCGAAGGTCATGAGAGCCATAGTGTTCTCTTCCGATTTCTTAAGTTTCTAAGTTTCTGTTTTTAAGTTTTTAAGGTTTTAAATCTTAAAAACTCAGGCCCGATCCGCCACACGCTCACCCATGATCCCGGACGGACGCAAGGTCAACACGATGATCAGCACGATGAAGGCGAAGATGTCCTGATAATTGCTGCCCAGGAAGTTGCCGGTCAGGTCGCCGATGTAACCGGCACCCAGACTCTCGATCAGGCCCAGCAGGATGCCGCCCAGCATGGCGCCGTAGATGTTGCCGATACCACCCAGCACGGCCGCCGAGAAGGCCTTCAGGCCCGGCACGAAGCCCATGGCGAATTGCGCGGTGGAATAGTTGGCAGCCCACATCACGCCGGCAATCGCGGCCAGTGCGGCGCCGATGGCGAAGGTGACGATGATGACGCGGTTGGCATCCACGCCCATCAAACCGGCGATGCGCGGGTTCTCGGCAGTGGCGCGCATGGCGCGGCCCATCTTGGTCTTCTCCACGATCAGCACCAGGCCGATCATCGCGGCCAGGGCCAGGATCAGCAGCATGATCTGGGTCGGCGAGATCAGGGCACCGGCGATGTTGACCGGGGTCGAGGGCATGATCTGCGGGAACGGCAGCGGGCTGCGGCCCCAGATCATCATGGCGAAGGTCTGCAGCAGGATCGATACGCCGATGGCGGTGATCAGCGGCGCCAGGCGCGGCGCGTTGCGCAGCGGACGGTAAGCGATGCGCTCGATCAGCAGGCTGACGATCACGCACACCGGAATGGCTCCGACGATGGCGATGATCAGCTTGACGATGCCAGGCAGGTCAGGCGCGACCTGCTGCACCAATTTGAGGATCGACAGGCCGACCATGGCGCCCACCATCAGGATGTCGCCGTGGGCAAAGTTGATCAGATTCAGCACCCCGTACACCATGGTGTAGCCCAGGGCGATCAGTGCGTACATGCTGCCTAGCACCAATCCGTTGATGATCTGCTGGATGAAAATGTCCATGAATAACTCTTCGATCTAAATGGAAACAAGAAAAACACGTGGCTCTGCACCAAAGCGGACACCGCGCGAAAGCATGTCGATTAGCAAAATCCGTTCCCGAAACCCGGGACCGCGTTATCACTCTTCATAAAAAGGGTGCACGCGTTCCCGGCGAGCAGGGCTCGCTGACGGAGGGAATGGAGGGAAATTCAGCCGCAGTAGCCGTGCGGGCGGCTTGGGCCGGGGCTGGCGCATCGACTGGGCGGGCGCCCGGGAGGTCTTCGCCGGAGGCACCGGGCGAGGCCGGTGGGCAGATGCTCGTACATATGGATGTCTCCCGTCTCTGGTTGACGTCGCGTTGGCGACGCCCTGCCCTCTTTGTGAGGGCTAGCGCTCGGCCGCCTTTTGGGCGGTCCGTCGATAATGGTGCGGAATTATACGCAGAAGATTCCAACAATCGAGCACAAACAATCGCCTGTTACAGAAGAAAGTGCGGTAAGACCAATGAATTGTCGGCGACTTCACAACAGCTGTCGCGGAAATGAAGAAGGCCTGCATCAGCAGGCCTCTTTGCGCAAACGCCGGACGTGATTTTCGTCCGAATATTCACCCTTTGTCACAGGGCTGATTCAGGCTCATGCCGATTCGGCCGAGGGCGTGCGGGTACCCAAGCCCTTGGGCAAGGGGAAGGTGACGTTTTCTTCAATACCGTCCAGGACGCGCACGCTGCGCGCACCGATTTCCTTGATGCGATCGATCACGGCCTGCACCAGCACTTCCGGTGCCGATGCACCGGCCGTGACGCCGATGCGCTGGCGGCCTTGTACCCATTGCGGTTCGATCAGGGCGGCGTTGTCGACCATGAAGGCGGGCACGCCCTTCTTCTCGGCCAGTTCGCGCAGGCGGTTGGAGTTGGAGCTGTTGGGGCTGCCGACCACGATCACTACTTCCACCTGCGGGGCCATGAACTTCACGGCTTCCTGGCGGTTGGTGGTGGCGTAGCAGATGTCGCCCTTCTTGGGTTCGGCAATGGCCGGGAAGCGCGCGCGCAGGGCGGCGATGATGTCGGCCGTGTCATCCACCGACAGCGTGGTCTGGGAGACATAGGCCAGCAGTTCGGGATCGGCCACCTGCAGGCGCTGGACGTCTTCCACCGTCTCCACCAGATGCATGCCGGCCTCGGTCTGGCCCATGGTGCCTTCCACCTCGGGGTGGCCGGCGTGACCGATCATGATGATCTCGCGGCCCTCGCGGCGCATCTTGGCCACTTCCATATGCACTTTCGTGACCAGCGGGCAGGTGGCATCGAACACCGTCAGGCCGCGCTCGGCCGCCTCGGCCTGGATCGCCTTGGACACGCCATGGGCCGAGAAGATGACCGTATTGCCGGCCGGCACGTCGGCCAGCTCCTCGATGAAGACCGCGCCCTTGGCCCGCAGGTCGTTGACCACGTAGGCGTTGTGCACGATTTCATGGCGCACGTAGATGGGTGCGCCGAACTGCGCCAGCGCACGTTCGACGATCTCGATGGCGCGGTCCACGCCCGCACAGAAACCACGGGGCTGGGCCAGCAGGATTTCAGATTCGGCTTGTTCCATGGTCATGGTCATTTCCTTGATTCTTCAAAACATTGCGAGGGCCAACTCGCCAAATGACGAGGCTCTTACAGGATTCCGATGATTTTTACTTCGAACTTCAGCGTTTGCCCGGCCAGCGGGTGATTGAAGTCGAAAATTGCGCCATCATCATCGATCGCTCGCAGGATACCGGCAAAGCGGCCGCCACCGGGGGCAGCGAAATCGACCAGGTCGCCCACGCGATAGTCCTCATCCATGGAGGAATTCTCTTCCAGCGTGGCGCGCGAGATACGCTGGATCAGCTCTTCGCTGCGCTCGCCGAAAGCCTGGGCCGGGCTCAGTTCAAAGGTCTGCTGCGTGCCTTCGGGCAGGCCCAGCAGGCAGGCTTCGAGGAAGGGAGCCAACTGGCCCTGGCCGAACTGCAGGGTGGCCGGATTTTCGTTGAAGGTGCTGACGATGTCTTCGCCGTCCAGCGAGGCCAGGCGGTAATGCAAGGTGAGATAGGCGTTTTCGGTGACGACGGGGACGGTTGGGCTGGACATGGCTGGGAACGGGCTTGGAAGCGGGAAGGTGCACAAGAGCCCGCTATTGTAAGCCACGTTGGCCCGCTCTGCCGCTGTCAGCCGCATCCGGCTGCGCGGGTGGCGGGCGCATTGGACACTTCCTTGCGGCGGCGCAAGCGCACTGCGGCGGTGCCGGGCTTCTGTTGGACGGTTGCGGCGGGACCGGCTGCCGTCTTTCCTCTCGAACGCAATATGAAAGGAGATTCATCTCATGACCATGTCCATTGTCGATTGGCCCGCCGCACAGCGGCCACGCGAACGTCTGTTGGAGCTGGGCCCGGCCTGCCTCTCCGATGCGGAATTGCTGGCCATCTTTCTGCGCGTGGGCACGCCGGGCAAGAGCGTCATGGAACTGGCCATGGATCTGCTGCACCGCTTCGGCTCGCTCGAAGGCCTGTGCAAGGCCGTTCAGCGCGAGCCCAGTCTGGGCAACGGCCTCGGCCCGGCCAAATGCGCCCAGCTATCGGCCTCTCTGGAGTTGGCCAAGCGCGCCATCCACAGCGATCTGAAGCAGGCATCGGCCCTCAATTCCACGCGCGTCGTGGGCGAATACCTGAAGCTGACCTTCTTCGGCAAGGAACACGAATGTTTCGTCGCCCTCTTCCTGAACATGCGCAACAACCTGCTCGGGACGGAAGAATTGTTCAGGGGCTCGCTGAATCAGACCACGGTCCATCCCCGGGAAGTGGTCAAGATGGCGCTGCGTTACAACGCCGCTTCGGTCATCGTTGCCCACAACCACCCTTCCGGCGACCCGCGGCCCAGTGACTCCGATCTGCGCCTGACCAAGACACTCAAGCAAGCCCTGGAGCTCATTGAGGTGGAATTGCTGGACCACATCGTGGTGGCCGGAACACGCCTGTATTCCTTTGCCGACCACGGCAAGGTGTGAACCGTAACCAGCCAGATCGGCCGCAAAGCCTTTACAGGACTGGGATTGCGCCATTGAGGGTGACAGCGGAAAAACCATGTTTCTTCAATTGTTAAATCAATGAGCTACATCAAGACACAATTGTTTTTCGCAAGTCATTGAAAAAGCAGAGTTTTTTCCATATACTCTCGTTTTTCCCAAATTCGGAAATTTTTAAGGAGTCTCACATGGCACGTGTCTGCCAAGTCACCGGGAAGGGGCCGATGGTCGGCAACAACGTTTCCCATGCAAACAACAAGACCAAGCGTCGTTTTCTGCCCAACCTGCAGAACCGCCGCATTTTCGTCGAATCCGAGAACCGCTGGGTTTCGCTGCGTTTGTCCAACGCCGGCCTGCGCGTGATCGACAAGATCGGCATCGATGCCGTTCTGGCCGATCTGCGTGCTCGTGGCGAAAAAGTCTAATTAGCAGAGTAAAGGAAATCTATCATGGCGAAATCCGGCCGCGACAAAATCAAACTGGAGTCGACCGCAGGTACTGGTCACTTCTACACCACCACCAAGAACAAGCGTACTACGCCCGAAAAGATCAGCATCATGAAGTTCGATCCCAAGGCGCGCAAGCACGTCGAATACAAGGAAACCAAGATCAAGTAATTGATCCCGGTCTCCCGATGAAAAACCCGCAGAATACTCTGCGGGTTTTTTATTGCCTGCTCACGTTGACCGCATTGCGCCGGTCAGCCCGCTGCGCACCGCAGCCCTCCCCTCCCGTTTCGGTTTTTTGACAAAAACCTTCAGGCCTGTACTGGCCGATGACGAAAAAAATCCCCGCAGATCGCTCTGCGGGGATGTCTTCATGCTTTTCCTTCACTTCCGGCTTTTACCCCGGAGCAGCGGCCTGGTCAAAGCCGATCAGGCGTAGCTGCGCAGGCGCAGGGCGAAGTCACGCAAGGCCTTCACGCCGGATGCCTCGGCGCGGGTGCACCAGTCCTGCAATTGCTGCAGCAGCTGTTCGCGGGTCGAGTGCGAACGCTCCCAGATGGCGCTCAGTTCAATGCGCATCTCATGCATGGTCTGCAGCGCCTTGCTGTGGGCGAACAGTTCCGACAGTTGCTGCTTCTGGCCATCTTCCAGACGGGCCGGCTCACGCTGCAGCAGCTTCCTGGAGGACTTCAGGAAGCGCGATTCCAGCTGGGCCTTCTCGATCAGGTGATCCAGCTCGTCCTTCCAGGCGCTCTTGAGCGAACGGGCGTACTTGGCGGTCACGTCGTAACGGTTGGCGATCACGGACTGCAGGGTATCGAAGTCGATCACCGATTTCTGGCTGTCGAACTTGGGCACCGGTGCCACCTTCTTGACCTTGGCCAGGCCGAAAGTCTCCAGGATGCGGATGTACATCCAGCCGATGTCAAATTCATACCACTTGGCCGAGAACTTGGCCGAGGTGCCGAAGGTGTGGTGATTGTTGTGCATTTCCTCGCCGCCGATGATGATGCCGATCGGGAACAGGTTGGTCGCTGCATCGTTGCAATCGTAGTTGCGATAGCCCCAGAAGTGGCCCAGGCCGTTGACCACGCCAGCCGCCCAGAACGGGATCCAGGCCATCTGCACGGCCCACACGGTCAGACCGATGGCGCCGAACAGCAGCACGTCGATGATCAGCATGATGCCCACACCCTGCCAGCCGTACTTGCTGTAGATGTTGTGTTCAATCCAGTCATCCGGAGTGCCGTGACCGAACTTCTCCATGGTCTCGGCGTTCTTGGACTCACTGCGGTACAGCTCGGCACCCTGCCACATCACCTTGTGGATGCCGCGGGTCTGCGGGCTGTGCGGATCTTCTTCGGTCTCGCACTTGGCGTGGTGCTTGCGGTGGATGGCGGCCCATTCCTTGGTCACCATGCCGGTGGTCATCCACAGCCAGAGACGGAAGAAGTGGCTGGGGATCGCGTGCAGTTCGAGCGCGCGATGCGCCTGGCAACGATGCAGATAGAGAGTCACGCCCACGATGGTGATGTGGGTCATCACCAGTGTGTAAATGACAATCTGCCAACCGGACGCGTGCAGCAGGCCGTTGGCAACAAAGTCGAGGATCGCATCAAGGGTCATCAGTACAACTCCAAATAGAAAACAACTATCGGACTACAAAACAGGATTATTACTTGTTCCGTGAAAATGGTTTTATTTTCTTTTAATTGCCGGGCATTGTACGCGAATTCTGTGCCTCTGGGACATCAGGAATTTCCTGGCGCGTACTTTGGCGGAAGCTGCGCTCATCCATGATACGAATGTCGCGCTTGGGATGTGCCACCTGAATGCCATGCTGTTTGAAGGCGGCCCAGATGGCCCGGTTGACGTCGGACAGCACATTGAGCCGTCCATTTTCCGGGTCGGTGATCCAGAACCCCAGTTCCAGATCCAGTCCGTCGGCCCCGATCTTGATCAGCAGGGCTTGCGGAGCGGTCTGCTGGGAGACCCGTTGTACACCAAGTGCGGCCTGTTCCATGATGGACAAGACCGTTTCCACATCGTCCTGGTACAGAATTGTAAGCTGTGTAGCCAAACGTACAATGCGATGGGTCAAGGAATAGTTTTGTACCGGATTGGAGACAAATAGTTCATTGGGCAACACCGATTCGATCCCGTCCAGCCCTTCCAGGATGGTGTAGCGGGTATTGATCTGGGTGACCTTGCCGAAATATTTATCCACGGCAACCATATCGCCAATGACCATGCTGCGCTCCAGCAGGATCACGAAGCCGGAGACATAGCTGCTGGCAATCTTCTGCAAACCCAGGCCGATACCCACACCGAGCGCGCCCCCGAAGACCGACAGCACGGTCAGGTCGATCCCCACCAGCGACAGGCTGACCAGGAAGGCGATCAGGATCAGCAAGGCCCGCATCATGCGCGCCACCACCGTGCGCAGGGAGGAATGCATGCCGCTGAACTTCATGAGGCGGTTTTCCACCACCGTGCCTATCCACAGGGCAATGATGAGCGTCACCAGCACCGAGGCCGCACCTTGCAACATCGTCAACAGGGACACCTTGTGGCGCGCCAGCGGGAAGGTGGTGGTATCCAGATAGTCGACGAAATCCGGCCACAGGCCGGTAATCCACAGCACCACGCACAGCCAGACCAGCAGCGCGATGACCTTTTCCGACAGGTGCAGCAGCGCGCCCACGGTCGCATCCTTCACGAAGATGCCGCGCAATACGTAGAAAACGAAACGCATCGCCACCTGGGCGATGGTCAGGGGGAACATGATTTCCCAGAGCGTGACGGCATGGTGGCCGCGCTTGAGGATGTAATAGGCAGCTGTGAGCAGGCCCAGGGCCAGCAGCGGCGAGAGCACGCGGGCGAAGCTCTTGACGCCGATCTGCATCACCAGCGACTGCTCCTCGCCATCGGCCGGCAGCACGAAGCGCGCGCGCAGCCAGCGCGAGAGGCCGATGCCGCCCAGCAGGCAGAGCGCAATGACCACCAGCTGGCGCAGCAGGTCGACGGTGCTGATATCAGTGAAGAGGGAAAGGAAATGATCGGTCATGGCTGGCCGGGTGAAGAATCAGGGCAAATCAGGGCGCCGCCTGGGCATCCTGGCGGTGGCGCTGCCAGTTGCTGGCGTAGCGTGCAGCCAGTGGCGGGTTCTTGCCCAGGATGAGCACGTTCTCGGCGTTCTTGTGCTGGGCCGACCAGGTGAAGTTGTAGCTGCCCGTGATGACGGTGGCCGTCGGCAAGGCCGCATCGATGATGATGACCTTGTTGTGGGCATTGCGGTAATCGGTTTCCAGCCAGACCGGAATGCCGGCCGCGCGCAGCTGGCGCAGGCGGTCTTCGGAATTCTTGTCGAGCTGGCCGGCATCCATCAGCACGCGCACATCGATGCCGCGCTTGCGGGCGGCCACCAGTTCATCCGTAATCGGACGACTGGTGAGCAGATAGGCCTGCATCAGGATCTGGCGCTGCGCAGAGTGAAGCTGGCCGACGATCAGCGCTTCGATGTCATCCCAGGGCGCAAAGGCGGTTTGCACCGTGCCCTGCGCTGCCATCACCGGCGGTGGCGGCAGCGCCTCCCTGGCCTGCAGGCCAGGAGCGGCCGCCAGCAGGCTGGCGGCCAGGCAAGGCAGCAAGACCCGGCGCATCATGCAGCGGCGCGGCGCTCCAGGACGGCCGCGAAGAAACCGTCCGTCTGGTGATGGTGCGGCAGCAGCTTCAGGTAGTCGCCGGTATCCAGCGCAATCTTCTGCTCGGCCAGCACTTCGCTCATGGGACGCAGCGTGAAGTCGGGGTGCGAGGCCAGGAAGTCGGCGATGACTTCATCGTTCTCTTCTTCCAGGAAGCTGCAGGTGCCATACACCAGGCGGCCGCCCGGACGCACCAGGCGCGCGGCGCTGGCGAGAATCGAGCCTTGCTTGGCGCGCATCTCGGTCAGCGTTTCCACGCTCTGGCGCCACTTCATGTCGGGATTGCGGCGCAAGGTGCCCAGGCCGCTGCAAGGGGCATCCACCAGCACGCGATCGAGCTTGCCAGCCAGGCGCTTGACCTTGGCGTCGTTCTCATGGGCGATCACCACCGGATGCACGTTGGACAGGCCACTGCGCGCCAGGCGCGGTTTCAGCTTGGCCAGGCGCTTTTCGGACACGTCGAAGGCATAAAGGCGGCCGGTATTGCGCATCAGCGCGCCCAGTGCCAGGGTCTTGCCACCGGCACCGGCACAGAAATCGACCACCATCTCGCCGCGCTTGGCACCGACGATCTGGGCCAGCAGCTGGCTGCCTTCATCCTGCACTTCGATGGCACCGTCCTTGAACAGCGGCAGGTTCTGCAGGGCCGGCTTCTTGAACACGCGCAGGCCCAGCGGAGAATACGGGGTCGGCTCGCAAGCCACCGGGGCCTTGGCCAGTTCGGCGATGACGGTATCGCGGTCGGCCTTGAGGGCATTGACGCGCAGGTCCAGCGGAGCCGGACGGTTCATGGCATCAGCCAGTTGCAGGGTGGCTTCCTCGCCCATGCGGGCGACCAGCTTTTCCCACAGCCAGGGCGGCAGATTGCTGCGCATCTGGGGGGCCAGCTGGGTGCGGTCGATCTGGGCCACACGCTCCAGCCACTCGGCTTCGCCTTCCTGCAGGCCGGCGATGGATTCGGCACCGACCGCATCGGCCAGGCCCAGCAGGGCCAGGCGGCGCATCATCGGGCCACTGCCGGATTCAGCGAAGTTGGTCAGGACCGTCTTGTTGCGCAGCAGCCCGTAAACCGCTTCAGCGATCACGCCGCGCTCACGGCTGCCCAGGCGCGGATTGTCGCGGAAGTAGCGCGACAGGGTGACGTCGGCCGGGCCGGTGAAGCGCAGCACTTCGCGCAGCAGTTCTTCGGTATGGGGGATGATCGCGGGAGGCAATCTCATGCTAGGTCCTTCAGATTCAATTCAATTCAAGATAAGGGTTGCGCGGCAGCGTTGGCTCGTTGCGCCTCAGGCTTCGGCGGCCAGGCGCACGCGCGCCCCGTCCAGTGCCAGACGGCCTTGCACGAACCAGCGCACGGCGCGCGGATAGATCACATGTTCCTGTTCCAGGACACGCTCGGCGAGCGTCTCCTCGCTGTCCTCTTCCAGCACCGGCACGGCGGCCTGGGCCACGATGGGGCCGTGGTCGAGGTCGGGCGTGACGAAGTGCACGGTCGCGCCGTGCAGCTTGACGCCGGCCGCCAGTGCCTGCCGGTGCGTCGCCAACCCGGGGAAACTGGGCAAGAGCGACGGGTGGATATTGAGCATGCGGCCCTGGTAATGATTGACGAACGGTGCCGTCAGGATCCGCATGAAGCCGGCCAGCACCACCAGGTCCGGCGCGAACGCGTCGATCTGCTCGCGCAGGGCGGCATCGAACTGGTCGCGCGTAGGATAGTCGCGGTTGGCCACGACGGCCGTGGCGATGCCGTGGCTGGCGGCGAATTCGAGGCCGCTGGCGTCGGCGCGGTTGCTGATGACGGCGGCGATTCGGGCAGGCCACCGCTCGGCCTGTGCAGCGCGGACGATGGCTTCCATATTGCTGCCTCGTCCGGAAATCAGGATGACAATGCTTCTCATGGTGTGCGCATTGTACCTGCTGACAGCCCCTCCGCCGCCGGTTTTCACGATGTGAAAGATCCGGCGTGGCGTAAAAGGTTTATCAAAATGTGAAGAAAATTTACTGGAAGGAATAGAAAACGCGGAACGGCACCTTCTTCTCAGCCCAGTAATCGGCCGCATCGCGGAAGACGTCGAGCAAGGTCTCGCGCGCTTCCTTGTCGAATTTCTGGGTGTTGGGCAGTTGCTCCAGCACCACGACGAAACCGATCTGCTTGCCGGCCTTGTGGGTCAGGTCGGTCAGGCAGTCATGCAGGGCATCGAAGTTCTTGCCGAAGTGCCGGGGAAACTGGAAGGCGGTGGCGATGGTGGTCAGCACCTGCTGCTTGGTCACGGCCTCGGCGCAATAGGCATAGAGAAAGTGCTGCTGCAGGTGCGCGGCCTCCTGCTGCAGCTCGGTCACGCGGAAGGCGCGGATCGATTGCACGATATTGGGCGGCACCGTTTTGAACAAACTCATTTTGCCTTCAGTATTCATAGGCGGGGCTGTGTGGCTGTCGTGGTTGTCGTAATTGTCGTGATGGTGATGGCTGGCCTGCTGTGTGGCTTGCTGCAACAGGACTCGCGCGCCCTGCCCTGCGCTGTACAAGATCAGTCGCGTATCCGGCGGAAGGTCTTGTAATGGTCACTGGTGTAATAGTATTCGCCCGACGTGGCCGGTTCTCCCCCGCTGACGATGCGACGGGCCCCGCGATTGCGGGCGCGCGGCGTCTTGACCGTGTATTCGCGATAATACCCGCGCTTTTGCTTGGGCAAAACCCCTTCATAGTTGCCGAAGACCGCGCCATCCTTTTCATACGGGAAAGGCCCACCCTGACGGATCAGGGCCATGGTCTGCTGGGCTTCGCGCGGCAGCTGGTCAAGATTGACCTCCGGCAAGTTGCCCGGCACCGGCCCCTTGGCTTGCACCGGGACGGACAGCATCAACGCCGTCAGCAGCACCAGCCAGTAACGGGTGAAGAAGGAAGAAATGAAGCGGGCTCGCATCTGCATCGTCTGCATTGATTCTGTTAATTGCAATTTTGTCAATGAATGGCAACAGCACTCGGTAGATTAACGCGTTGCTTTCGGCTAGGCAACCACGGCAGGCCAGGAACTTGACCGGCAGCAAATCAGGCAGAGGCTTGGAGCAGCTGGGCGGTATCCGGTTCAAAAAAGGCCAGCACCTCCTCGCGCTTGGCGTAGGTATCACTTTCGCCCAGGGCGATCAGCTCGCGTGTGAAGCTTTGTTCAAACAGCAGATAGGACGCCAGTGCCGAGCCGCGCGCCTCGGTGGCCCCGATGCCACCCAGCATGGTGCGGATCGGGCGCGGCAGACTGCCGACGTGGCGGCTGGCGATGCTGTCGATGCGCTGCGAGGGCGAGATCACCAGGGTACGGATGGGTTTCAGGGGCGTATGCCGGCGCTGCTCCTCGTTCAGGACCGACAAGGTCTGGTTGACCCGGTTGATGCGCTCGATGTCGGCCGACAAGCCGTCGAGGAAAATGCCCGACATCGCATGTCCGGCCACCTGCGCCAGGCTGGGGTAATGCGGCGTATTGGTCGGGGCCTGCTCGCCCTTCTCGCCCATGCGTCCGGCACCGATGATGAGGACCTTGGTGGCACCGAGGTGGATGGCCGGGGAAATCGGGGCGATCTGGCGCATCGAGCCATCGCCGCAATACTCGCAGCGGCCGTCGATGTACACCGGAATGGCCGGAAAGATGAAGGGAATGGCAGAAGAGGCCAGCAGGTGATCGATGCCGATCTGATCCCGCATGGCCAGGCGCTGGGTGCGCCGCCACGGTTCGATCTCTTGCGCACACTGGTAGAAGGTGATGTGCTGGCCGCTGGTGTAGGACGAGGCAGTCACCGCCAGCGCATGCAACTGTCCTTCGGCCAGGGCAGCATCCAGCCGTGGCAGGTCCAGCAGGCGATGCAGCATGCTCACCAGCGGGGTGTTGTCCAGCAGGGAATTGGGCGGATTGGCGCGCCACTTGCGCAGCAGCCAGCCGAAGGAAAACAGCGACAGCCAGCGCGCCCCCGAGCGGATCACGCCCAGCGAATCGGCGCGGTACACCTGCTCCACCTGGAAATTGCTCCACACCGCCATCAGCTCGCGCACGGCTTCGCCGAAGTCGTCCGCCCGGCAGGCCAGGGCGGTGCCGTTGATGGCCCCGGCCGAGGTGCCGCAGATGATGGGGAAGGGATTGCTGTGTACCGGCCAGCCGGCTTCGAGCAGGATCATCGAGAGGGCGTTGAGCACACCCACCTGGTAAGCCGCCCGTGCGCCACCGCCGGTCAGGATCAAGCCTGTTTTGTGTTCCATGGTCTCCATGAGGGGAGCTTATCAGTAGCCCCCTCACCGTGGACAAGAGAATTGGCAGGCAAATGCCGTCTATTTGGGCTGCATGCGGATGGCACCATCGAGGCGGATGGTCTCGCCGTTCAACATCACGTTCTCGATGATGGTGCGGGCCAGCTGTGCATATTCGGTGGCACGGCCCAGGCGCGGCGGGAAAGGGACGGCCTGCCCCAGCGAATCGCGCACTTCCTGCGGCATGGCCAGCATCATGGGGGTCTCGAAGATACCCGGGGCGATGGTCATGACGCGGATGCCGCTGCGCGAGAGATCGCGCGCCATCGGCAGGGTCATGGCAACGATGGCCCCCTTGGAAGCCGAATAGGCCGTCTGGCCGATCTGGCCATCGTAGGCGGCCACCGAGGCGGTGTGGATGATGATGCCGCGCTCGCCCTCTTCCTGCGCCTCGGTCTTGGCCATGGCATCGGCCGCAAAGCGGGCCATGTTGAAGCTGCCGACCAGGTTGATGTTGAGCGTCTTCATGAACAGCGCCATGCTGTGCGGGCCGTTCTTGCCGACCAGCTTCTCGGCCGGGGCGATGCCGGCGCAATTGACCAGTCCGCGCAGGCTGCCGGCCGCTTGCGCGGCACGCACCACGGCCTGGGCATCGTCTTCCGAACTGACATCGCAGCGCACGAAGACGCCGCCCAGTTCGCGGGCCAGCGCACTGCCAGCCTCCTCGTTGAGATCGGCCAGCACCGGCTTGCCACCAGCGGCGGCGATCATGCGGGCAGTGGCCGCACCCAGACCGGATGCTGCGCCGGTGACGATGAATACATTTCCTTCGATACGCATGGAGTCTCCTGTTTTTTCTCTGCGCGCAGCCAGGCGGATGGCCTGGCCGGCGAGCCAATGATGATGGGATACATCAGGGGGCATTATTTGACGAATCGGCCAGCCTGGCAATGCAGGCTTTCCCTTCGCGGTGCGGGGATTATGCGCAGGTCGCCGCACGGCAGACTATCCGTGCGGCGACAATCAGGGCTGCAGTCAGATCGGGTCAGGACACCGTCGGCAGCAAGGGCACCAGCAGCAGCGCCACGATGTTGATGATCTTGATGAGCGGATTGACCGCCGGCCCGGCCGTATCCTTGTATGGATCGCCCACGGTGTCGCCCGTGACGGCGGCCTTGTGGGCATCCGATCCCTTGCCGCCATGGTGGCCGTCCTCGATGTATTTCTTGGCGTTGTCCCAGGCGCCGCCGCCGGTGGTCATCGAGATGGCCACGAAGAGCCCGGTGACGATGGTCCCCATCAGGAGCCCCCCGAGCGCCGACGGCCCCAGCAGCAACCCGACCAGGATCGGCACGATCACCGGCAGCAGCGACGGCAGGATCATTTCCCGGATGGCCGACGAGGTCAGCATGTCCACCGCGCGGTCATATTCGGGACGCCCGCTGCCGTCCATGATGCCGGCGATGTCGCGGAACTGGCGACGCACTTCCACCACCACTGCACCGGCCGCGCGTCCCACCGCTTCCATCGCCATGGCACCGAACAGATAAGGAATCAGCCCGCCGATGAAGAGCCCGATGATCACCGCCGGGCTGGACAAGTCGAAGCTGGCGGTCTTGCCCACGGACTCCAGCGCATGCGTGTAATCGGCAAACAGCACCAGTGCGGCCAGTCCTGCCGAGCCGATCGCATAGCCCTTGGTGACCGCCTTGGTGGTATTGCCCACGGCATCGAGCGGATCGGTGATGGCGCGCACCGAATCGGGCAAACCCGACATCTCTGCGATACCGCCCGCGTTGTCGGTGATGGGCCCATAGGCATCCAGCGCCACCACGATACCGGCCATGGACAGCATGGAAGTCGCCGCAATCGCAATGCCGTACAAGCCTGCCAGCCAGTACGACGCCAGGATCGCCGCGCACACCGCCAGCACGGGATAGGCGGTGGACTTCATCGACACCCCGAGACCGGCGATGATATTGGTGCCATGCCCGGTGGTGGAGGCTTCGGCGATATGGCGCACCGGCTTGAAGTCGGTGCCGGTGTAGTACTCGGTGATATAGACCATGAGACCGGTGAGCACGATGCCCACCACGGCCGCGCCCATCAGCGGCACGCGCAGTTCAGGCGGCAACAGCAGCCAGGTGACCGCCGCAAAGCCGACCAGCGACAGGCCGGCCGACCACCACAGGCCGGTATAGAGCGCCGACATGATCTTCTTGCCCGGCTGCGCCTTGACCATCGCGCAACCGACGATGGAAGCCAGGATCGACACCCCGCCCAGCGCCAGCGGATAGAGCACCGCCAAGGTTTCCAGACCCTTGAGCATGAGGCTGCCCAGGAGCATGGTCGCCACCAGCGTGACGACATAGGTCTCGAACAGGTCGGCGGCCATGCCGGCGCAATCGCCCACGTTGTCCCCGACGTTGTCGGCGATGACCGCAGGATTGCGCGGATCATCCTCGGGAATGCCGGCCTCGACCTTGCCCACCAGGTCGGCCCCGACGTCCGCGCCCTTGGTGAAGATGCCCCCGCCCAGCCGCGCAAAGATAGAGATGAGGGATGCCCCGAAAGCCAGTCCGATCAAGGGCTGGATGGCATCGTGCAGGCTGGCGGCGCGCCCCTGTCCATAGACATAGAGGATCCAGAAGAACAGCGATACCCCCAGCAATCCCAGCCCCACCACCAGCATCCCGGTGATCGCCCCGCCCCGGAACGCCACGCCCAGCGCCTCGTTCATGCCGCGCGTGGCAGCCTGTGCAGTACGCACATTGGCACGCACGGACACGTTCATCCCGATGAAACCGCAGGCGCCGGACAGCACCGCCCCCAGCAGGAAGCCGATGGCGGTCAGCCATCCCAAACCGGGAATGAGCGCAATGAGGATCAGCAGCACTACCCCCACCATGGCGATGGTGCGGTACTGCCGCGCCAGATAGGCCGCCGCGCCCTGCTGAATGGCCAGGGCGATTTCCTGCATGCGGGGGTTGCCGGGGTCCTGCTTGAGAATCCAGCTCCGAGAAACCAGGCCATAGATCACCGCGACCATGCCGCAGGCAATGGCAAACCACAGGGCAAGTGCCATCATCGTCTCCTTTGTTATCACGACTCATCAACAATCACGAACATCCGCCGCGCCGTCCGGGTGCTGCTGTTCCGGTTCGTCGCGGCCGATACTGCGCCTGCAAATTGCGTCGCCCTTTTTTATTGGAGTTGTTGTGCCTTGCCGGGCCGCCGGTGCCACGCCCTCGGGCGGGCGTCACTGCCGGTGATCGGTTTACTTAGTTTTTGCTGACTGTCGAGCCAATGGCCTCCAGCGCGACAGCATAAAAAAAGCGGACCGAAGTCCGCTTCACTTTACTCCGCCAGGGCGGCAAATGCACGATCCCTGATTTCTTCCACCGGACCGACGCCGGCGATCTTGCGATACTTCGGCGCACCCGGCTGGCCCGACTTGGCCCAATCACCGTAGTAGCCCACCAGCACTTCAGTCTGCTCGTGATACACGGCCAGACGCTTCTTGACGGTTTCTTCCTTGTCGTCGTCACGCTGGATCAGCGCCTCGCCGGTCAGGTCATCCTTGCCTTCTACCTTGGGCGGGTTGAACTTGACGTGATAGGTGCGGCCCGAACCCGGGTGCACGCGGCGGCCGCTCATGCGCTCGACGATGGCGCTGTCGGGCACGTCGATTTCCAGCACGTAGTCGATGGCCACGCCGGCTTCCTTCATCGCATCGGCCTGGCGCGTGGTGCGCGGGAAGCCGTCGAAGAGGTAGCCATTGGCACAGTCAGCCTGCTGCAGGCGATCCTTGACCAGGCCAATGATGATGTCGTCGGAAACCAGACCGCCCGCATCCATCACCTTCTTGGCAGCGATGCCAAGCTCGGTGCCCGCAGCCACGGCCGCGCGCAGCATGTCGCCGGTGGAGATCTGCGGAATGTTGAATTTTTCCTTGATAAAAGTGGCTTGCGTGCCTTTACCGGCACCAGGCGCTCCTAAAAGGATGAGGCGCATGTCGTTTCCTAAATTGAGGGTTTCTGAATATGAATGCTTGAATTCTTTTGCGACGTGATGGCAGAGGATCGCTACCATCTGGACGGTTATGCAGCTTGTTTGCGCGCCGTTTGCATCAGCTCTGGGACGAAACTTACCACAAAATCTTACCGAACCATGACAAACGCCTGATTTTTAAGCAGTCTCCGGACTCTGATTGTGTCGCGTCAGCTTGACATGGAACTTACAGCAAGCCGATCCGCACCGCCTTGCGGCGGATCATGCCTGCCACGCCGACGAAAGATCAGAGCGCGGAGATGGTCTGCACCAGCGGGCTGTCCGGCGGCGCCTCGAAATGCTTGCGCACGCGCAACAGGTCTTCGGGGGTATCCACCCCGGCTTCGGGCACCATCGAGGTCACGTGCACGGCAATGGCGTGGCCATGCCACAGCACGCGCAATTGCTCCAGCGCCTCGATGCGTTCCAGCGGGGCCGGGGCCAGGGTCGGGTAGAGCTGCAGGAAACGGTTGCTGTAGGCATACAGGCCGATATGGCGCAGCGGCACGTATTCATTGGCGTGATCGGGACCGCTGGCGTCGGGCAGCGACTCACGCGACCTGGCAAAGGCATCGCGATGCCACGGAATCGTGGCGCGCGAGAAATACATGGCGCAGCCGTCCTTGTTGAGCACTACCTTGACCACGTTGGGATTGAAGGCATCCTCGGCAGTCCCGATGGCGTGCGCGGCCGTGGCCATGGGTACGCCGTCCTTGATGTGGGCGGCGGTGGCAGCAATCAGGCCCGGATCGATCAGGGGTTCATCGCCCTGCACGTTGACCACCACCTCATCCTCGGTGAGCCCCAGCGCGGCGGCCACTTCGGCGATGCGGTCGGTGCCGGAGGGGTGATCGGCGCGGGTCATGGCCACTTCGATGCCATGCTGCTCGCAGGCGGCGTGGATGTCGTGGTGGTCGGTGGCCACGATGATGCGGGTGGCCCCGGACAGCGCGGCCCGCTCGGCCACGCGCACGATCATGGGCTTGCCGCCGAGGTCGGCCAGCGGCTTGTTGGGCAGGCGCGTGGAAGCCAGGCGCGCAGGGATGATGACGGTAAAGGTCATGGAATCAACCGCAGCAGGAAGGCAGAAATCAGGAATCAAGAGACCGGGGACTCGCGTCAGGCCGCAGGCGCTGCCGGCACAGCCGTCAGTTCGCGCGCTTCATCGGCCCACATGATGGGGATGCCATCGCGGATGGGATAAGCCAGCTTGTCTGCCTTGCAGATCAGTTCCTGGGCTTTTTTGTCATAGTCCAGCGGGCCCTTGCAGATGGGGCAAACCAGGATATCAAGCAGTCGGGCGTTCACGGAGTTTCTCCACTATATGTTCAGCCAGCGCGCCGTCAATGCGCGCCGAGACAGGCACGACCCAGATGCGCGGGTCGTTTCGGATGGCCTCGATAGCCCTGCATTTTACTGCATCCTTTTCCGTGATCAGGATGACATCGGCCGCAAGGCCTGCAAAAGGATCGATGGCGAAATCAAAATGGTCGGGCAAGGGATGGCGCGCAAAGGACAGACCCGCCGCTTCCAGCGTCGCAAAAAACCGCCCGGGATTGCCAATCCCCGCCACCGCCGCCAGCCTCACGCCACCCTCGCCCATCCGGTCCAGCGGCTTGTGCGCAGCGGGCGGGGCCAGTTGCACGGCCTGGTCCGCCTGCAGCCGCATGGCATGCGCGCCGCCGGATGCGCTGCCCTGCGCGCCGACATTGACCACAGAAAAATCCCGTCGGCGCGAAGCCGGCTCCCGCAGCGGTCCGGCCGGCAGCAGCCAGCCGTTGCCGACACCGCGCGCATCGGACAGCACGATCTCGATGTCACGCGCCAGCGCGTAATGCTGCAAGCCATCGTCGGAAATGATCACATCCACCTCGGGATGCGTCGCCAGCAAGGCGCGCCCGGCCTCGGCCCGGCGCCGTCCGACCACCAGCGGCACGCCGGTGCGCTGGACGATCAGCAAGGGTTCGTCCCCCACCTGGGCCGCCGCCGCATCGGCCGTGACCTCCAGCGTCTGCCCGGCACCGCCGCCATAGCCGCGCGAAATCACGCCCGGACGCAGGCCAGCCGCACGCAAGGCCTCGATGAGCCAGATCGCAAACGGGGTCTTGCCGGTGCCGCCGACGAAGACGTTGCCCACCACGATCACCGGCACCGGCAGCCGTTCGGCGCGCTTGATGCCCAGCGCGAAGAGCGCGCGGCGCAGCGCCGCCAGTGCGCCGAAGAGCAGCGACAGCGGCCACAGCAGGCAGGCCAGCGGACCGCGCTGTTGCCAGGCGCGGGTCAGGATGGCTTCGGCAGTGGGCCTGGATTCGGCCATTTTCGGGTTCCAGTGAATAAAAAAAACGCGGGCCAGGCGGGACCTGGCCGGCGCGCCATCGCTGCTGGATGACATGAAGCTATTGGCAAATTTTCAGTGCGGGTCGCGGCCGGCTACTTGCTGCTCGACTGCGCCGCGAAGGTCAGCTTGGGATAACCCGCCATGCGTGCCGCCTCCATCACGTTGACCACGGTCTGGTGCGTGGCCAGCGCGTCGGCATTGATGATGATGACCGGATCAGCCTTGCTGCCGCTGCTGCGCACCGCAGCCTGCATCTCTTCCGACAGCCCCTGCGCATCCCGCGCGGCGATGCGCTTGTTGTTGATGGCGTAGCGGCCATTGGCGTCGATGGCGATGTTGATCTCGAAGGGCTGTTCCAGCGCCTTCTGGGCATCGGCCGTGGGCAACGTGACCTGCAGGGCGGTGAACTTGCTGTAGGTGGTGGTCACCATCAGGAAGATCACGATCACCAGCAGCACGTCGATGAAGGGGATCAGGTTGATCTCCAGGTCTTCGCGGGGACGGCCCTTGCGGAAGTTCATGCGGTTCTCCGTCGTCCAAGATCAGCGGCGTACATCGTGGACGATGTCCACGAACTTGACGGCCTGCTGCTCCATGTCGACCACGAAGCCATCGACCTGGGCGCGGAAGTGGCGATAGAACACCAGCGCCGGCATGGCAATGGCCAGGCCGAAACCCGTGTTGTAGAGCGCAATGGAGATACCGTGCGCCAGCTGCGCCGGATTGGTTCCGGCCGCATTCTGCGAGGCAAAGATCTCGATCATCCCGACCACCGTACCAAAGAGGCCCATGAGCGGCGCCAGCGAAGCGATCGTGCCCAGCGTGGTCAGGAAGCGTTCCAGACGATGCGCGGCGGCCTGGCCGGCCTCTTCGATGGCTTCCTTCATCACTTCGCGCGGGGCATCGACGTTGCGCAGTCCGGCGGCCAGTACTTGGCCCAGCGGGGAATTCTGTTCCAGCTTGTCGATGACGTCCTCGTTGACGCGTCCGCTCTGGTAGACCCGGACCACTTCGCCCAGCAGGTCCGGCGGCAGGATGCGCGCGCGGCGCAGGTAGGCCAGTCTTTCGATGACCAGCGCCAGGCCGATGATGGAAGCGATCAGCAAAGGCCAGATCGGCCAGCCGGCGGCGAGGATGATGGCGAGCAAAACGTACTCCTAAGAAATGCGGATGAGCGGTGAATCTGGTGCAGCCGGCGGTCCTCTCCGGCACGCCCGTTTCTGCGGTGCAGAATGTAGCCGGTTGCGCGCGGCTCGGCAAGCGCAGCCGGCTTGGCTTTACAATGCGGCATTGTATCGCCCCTGGAGTCCCTGCGTCCCATGCCTGCCGACAAGTTCCCGCCCTTCCCCGCTGCCCGCCCGCGTCCGGAGGCCATGCCGGCCGCCGCCACTACCGACGGCGGCCCGCCCATCCTGACCGTCTCCGGCCTGAACCAGGCGGTGGCACGCATGCTGGAGCGCAATTTCCCGCTGATCTGGGTCAAGGGCGAGATTTCCAATTTCACCCGAGCCGCCTCCGGCCACTGGTATTTCAACCTCAAGGATGACGGGGCCCAGGTGCGTGCGGTCATGTTCAAGGGCCGCGCGCAATACGCCGGCTTCATGCCGCGCGAAGGCGACAAGGTCGAAGTGCGCACCCTGGTGACGCTCTACGCGCCGCGCGGCGATTACCAGCTCAACGTGGAAGCCATCCGCCGCTCCGGCGTGGGCGACCTCTACGCCGCGTTCGTGCAACTGAAGGAAAGGCTGGAACGCGAAGGCCTGTTCGACCGCGACCGCAAGCGCCCCCTGCCGGGCTTCCCGCGCCGCATCGGCATCGTCACCAGCCCGCAGGCCGCCGCCTTGCGCGATGTGCTGACCACCCTGCGCCGCCGCGCCCCGCATGTGGAAGTGATTCTCTACCCCACGCCCGTGCAGGGCGAAGGCTCGGCCCAGCGCATCGCCAATGCCATCCGTATCGCCTCCGCGCGCGCCGAATGCGATGTGCTGCTGGTGTGCCGTGGCGGCGGCAGCATCGAGGACCTGTGGTCCTTCAATGAAGAAGTGGTGGCGCGCGCCATCGTGGAGACCAGCATGCCGGTGATTTCCGGTGTCGGCCATGAAACCGATTTCACCATCGCAGACTTCGCCGCCGACCTGCGTGCTCCCACCCCCACGGCGGCCGCCGAGCTGGCCGCCACCGCCCGCGAGGACTGGCTGGCTGAACTGCGCGGCCACGCCAATGACCTCACGCGCGCCCTGCGCCGCAACCTGACCGAAAAAGCGCAGACCGTGGACTGGCTCTCGCGCCGCCTGGTCAACCCGAGTGCGTATATACAGCATGAGCGCGTCAAACTGGCCGCGCTGCAAACCCGGCTCGCCCACGCCACCCGCGTGCCGCTGACCCGCATGCGCCATCGCCTGCAGCAACTCGCCACCCATCTGTCGCACCAGATTCCCGACACTGCCCACGCCCGGCGCGACCTGCTGGACCTGACGCGACGCCTGCAAGGAGCGCAGGCCGCACGGCAGTTGCGCCAGCGGCAGGCGCTGGCGGGGCTGAGTACGCAGCTCGAACTACTCAATCCGCAGCGCACGCTGGAGCGCGGCTACGCCATCGTCAGCGATCGCCAGGGCCGTGTATTGCACGCCCCGGCCGAGCTGGCCGCGCGCAGTGAGGTCACCATCCGCCTGGCCGAAGGCAGTGCCGAGGTCGGCATTGCCAGCGTACAGCCACGGCTGGATTGAGGCAATGCTGTCGCCCTGCTTGACAGCTGTGGCAGACTTTTTTGGCATAAGCATTTTCCGGCGCAATACAGCGCAGCGCGCCGTATTACGGGTGGGACCATCGGAAGCCAGTGCGCGGATGAGCTGGAACGTCTTGCGGGGACTGGCATCTACGGTCTTGCCTGCGCTGGCGACCAGCGTCTCCCATTGGGAACCATTCGCATTGCCGCACTGGAGGCCGATGCGCAACTGACGCGCGCCAGATTTGACCGAGTGCAAAGAATTGTCTTCCGCTTTAGAATCGCAGGTTCGGAAAAGACCCCTTCGTAGCAAACCAACAAGACTGAAAGGATTCATCATGGCACATACCCTTCCGGCACTGCCTTACGATCTGGACGCGCTGGCGCCCACGATTTCCAAGGAAACCCTGGAATATCACTATGGCAAGCACCATCAGACCTATGTGACCAACCTGAACAACCTGATCCCGGGTACCGAATTCGAACACCTGTCCCTGGAAGAGATCATCAAGAAATCCTCCGGCGGCATCTTCAACAACGCTGCCCAGGTGTGGAACCACACCTTCTACTGGAACGGCCTGACCCCGAAGGGCCAAGGCGCTCCGAGCGGCGCGCTGGCTGACGCCATCAATGCCAAGTGGGGTTCCTTCGACGCCTTCAAGGCCGAGTTCACCAAGCAAGGCCTGGCCAACTTCGGTTCTGGCTGGACCTGGCTGGTCAAGAAGGCTGACGGTTCCCTGGACATCGTCAACACCACCGGCGCCGGCACCCCGCTGACCACTGACAGCAAGCCGCTGCTGACCGTGGACGTGTGGGAACACGCGTATTACATCGACTACCGCAATGCACGCGCCAAGTACGTCGAGAACTACTGGGGCATCATCAACTGGGACTTCGTGGCCAAGAACTTCGCTTGATCACCCAGCCTCCCGGCAAGAAAAAACCACGCGCGAGCGTGGTTTTTTTTCGTCCGTATATCGTCTTGGGACGGATGCTTCGCGCAGGAAAATACAAGATCGCGCAGCCGGCCTGTGCCACAATCGCCCATCCCCTCACCTCACCGAATGGAGACCCGCATGGCCCACGTCACCCTGCACAACGCCGCCGGCTACGCCCAGGACATCAAGGCGCGCATCCACCAGCTCAAGTCCGACGAACCGGAAAGCAATGGCGGCAAGGACACCGGTCCGGCCCCCTATGAATTGCTGCTGGCCGCGCTGGCCTCCTGCACCTCGCTCACGTTGCGCATGTACGCCGACCGCAAGGGCTGGGATCTGGGCAGCATCTCGGTGGACGCCCACTTCGGCCGCGACGACAGCGGCCTGGAAACCATCACCCGCAAGATCAGCTTCGGCAATGCCCTGTCGCAAGAACAGCTCACGCGCCTGGCCGAGATCTGCGAAAAGACCCCGGTCACCAAGACCATCCGCCAGGGCACCGCGATTCAGACATCGATGGCGTAACCTGCGGCGCGCCAGGCATCGATGCCGCCCGTGAGCGGCCGCACGCGCGTATAGCCGCGCCGCATCAGCTGGCGCGCCACCATGGCCGCCGAGGCCTCGTTGGGACAGGCGCAATACACCACCACCTCACCCTCGACGGGACCATCGAAGACAAAGGTCTGGATCTCCTGGTTGGAAATGGTGACCGCACCTGGAATGCGGCCATCCTGCTGCGACATCGGCGAACGCACATCGATGATGGTGGGCGCATTGCCCTCTTCGAGCATGGTATTCAATTCATCCACTGAAATACGCGCCATCTCCAGCGACTTGCGGAAACGCCGGCGCTGCCACCATTTGTTGGCCACGAAGGCCGCCAGCGCCACGGCGATCAGGAGCATGCCGTAATGGCCCAATTGCGCCAGCACATTGAGCAGGTCATCCACGGCCGAGCTGAAGAGCGAACCGAGGAAAATCCCCAGTCCCGCCCACAGGGCGCTGCCCGCCGCATCCCACAGCAGGAAGCTGATGCGGCGCGTGCCCATGGTGCCGGAGAGCGCACTGGCAATCGAGGCGAAGCCCGGAATGAACTTGGCCAGCAAGAGCGAACGCGCGCCCCAGCGCAGGTAGATCGATTCGGTCTGGCGCACACAGGAGTCCGGCGAGAGCGAAATACGGCACAGGCGCGACATGATCTGGCGGCCGTAGCGGCGGCCGGCGAGATACCAGCAATAGTCGGCACTGAGTGCCGCACTCACCGCCAGCAACAGCAACAGCGCCGGCGAGTAGCGTCCGGTCGCCGAGAGCGCACCGGTGATGATCAGCGTGGGATAGGCCGGCACCGGCGCGCCCAGTTGCTCGACCAGCACGTTGACGAAAACGAGGATCAGACCGTATTGCTCGATCAGGTGGTAGAGGGTGTCCATGGACGGGCTGCCTTGATGTCTCGCCGCCTGGGAGGCGGCGACTGTTCCGCCGTGATGGCGGTGTGCAGGCTGCCATTATAGGCGTGTGGCCGGCCCCTCTGCTTGGACAAAACCGGCGCGCTCCACCCGCGTAAAAATGCGCCCGGCGCACCGTGAGATCACGGGCGGGCGGACGCAAACGAGGAAGACCTCGGAGAAATCAATCGCGCGCCGTGCTCACACCGCGTGCTTGGCCACCGGTTCTGTGCGGCCTTCAGCCGAGCCGCCGCCGTCCTGCACCGACGGCCGGGTCCGTGCCAGAAATACCAGCACCGCCGCCACAAGCGAGGCCCCCGACAATGCGTACAGTCCGCCCTGAATGGAACCGGTCTTCTGCTCCAGGTAGCCGAAGGTAGCCGGTGCGAAGAAGCCGCCCAGGTTACCCAGCGAATTGATCAGCGCCAGCACCGCTGCCGCAATGCGCGCGTCCAGATAAGCCTGCGGAATGGGCCAGAACAAGGACGAAGCCGCCTTGAAACCGATGCCCGCAAAGCACACCGCCACGAAGCCGATCACGGGACCGGCCGAAGCCGAGACCGCCATGCCGATGGCCGAAATCACCAGTGTGGTCGCCACCCAGAACTGCGGCTTCTTGTAGCGCGCGGCCAGCACGGCAAAGACATACATCGCCGCAATCGCCACGATCCACGGAATCGAGTTGAACAGGCCGACCTGGAAATCATTGAAGTGGCCCATCTTCTTGATGATGGTCGGCAGCCAGAAGGTGGCGCCATAGATGGTCAGCTGGATGGCGAAATAGATCAGGCAGAACAGCACGATCTGCGGATCACGCAACAAGGTCAGCGCCGAAACGTGCGCTGGACGATTGGCGGCACGCTGCTCCTGTTCGGCCGCGATGACCGTAGCCAGCGCCTCGCGTTGTTCCGGCGAGAGCCACTTGGCATCGCGCGGCGTGGAGTCCAGCACCTTCCACACCACCACGCAGAACAGCATCGACGCACCGCCCTCGATGATGAACATCCATTGCCAGCCATGCAGTCCGCCACCTTCAATCAGCAGCAGCGCACCGGTGATCGGACCGGAGAGAATCGAAGCAATTGCCGACCCCGACAGGAACACCGCCATCGCCCGGCCACGCTCATGGTTGGGCAGCCATTGCGTGAAGTAATACACCACGCCCGGAAAGAAACCGGCCTCGGTCACGCCCAGCAAAAAGCGCATGAAATAAAAGCTGGTCTCGCTGTGCACGAAGGCCATGCAAGCCGCCACCAGGCCCCAGGTGAACATGATGCGCGTGAGCCAGGCGCGAGCCCCGTAGCGTTGCAGCAGCATGTTGGAAGGGACTTCGAAGATGGCATAGCCGACGAAGAACAGCCCCGCGCCCAGGCCAAAGGCCGCTGCGCCGATGCCGAGATCGGTCGCGAGATGACTGCGCACGAAACCGATGTTGACGCGGTCGATGTAGTTGATGATGAACATGGCCACGAACAGCGGCAGGATGCGCCACTTGATCTTGCTCACCGCCGAGGTGAGGACCTGGTTCGCTGCGGGGGAGGACTGGGATGGATTCACGGGTTGTCTCCTCGGTTGAGCCCGTACTGCCGGTTGATGAAAGAAAGTGCAGGCCGCCGACGCGTCGATCGCGCTCTTCTCGCAGCCTCGTCAAAACAGATGAAGACCCTTGCTCAACGCACCAGGCAAGGTTTCTTGGGATCGAATTTCCAGCCAGGGATCAGGTATTGCATGGCCACCGCGTCATCGCGCGCGCCCAGCCCCATGTTGCGGTAGGTCTGGTGCGCCGCCTCGACCTGCTCCATATCCAGCTCCACGCCCAGCCCCGGCTTGGCCGGCACCTTGACCTTGCCGCCCACGATCTGCAGCGGTTCACGCGTGAGACGCTGGCCGTCCTGCCAGATCCAGTGGGTATCGATGGCGGTGATCTTGCCGGGTGCGGCCGCGGCCACGTGAGTGAACATGGCCAGGGAAATATCGAAGTGGTTGTTCGAATGCGAACCCCAGGTCAGGCCCCATTCATGGCACATCTGCGCGACACGCACCGAGCCCTGCATGGTCCAGAAATGCGGATCGGCCAGCGGGATATCCACCGATTGCAGCGAGATCGCATGCCCCATCTGGCGCCAATCGGTCGCTACCATGTTGGTAGCGGTCTGCAGGCCGGTAGCACGGCGGAATTCTGCCATCACCTCGCGGCCCGAGTAGCCGTCTTCAGCACCACAGGGATCTTCCGCATAGGCCAGTACATCATGCTGGTCGCGGCACAGGCGAATGGCATCCTTGAGCAGCCAGCCGCCATTCGGATCGAGCGTGATGCGTGCCTTGGGGAAACGCTCGGCCAGGGCGCTGACGGCGGCGATCTCCTCCTCGCCACGCATCACGCCACCCTTGAGCTTGAAGTCATTGAAACCGTAGCGCGCATAGGCCGCCTCGGCCAGGCGCACCACCGCCTCCGGCGTGAGCGCGGCTTCGTGGCGCAGGCGCAGCCAGTCATCGTCCGCATCCGCCGCGGCCAGATACGGCAGGTCAGTCTTGCGGCGATCGGCCACGTAGAACAGATACCCCAGCATCTCCACCTCATCGCGCTGCTGGCCCTCGCCCAGCAAGGCCGCCACCGGCACGTCGAGGAACTTGCCCAGCAGGTCCAGCAGGGCCGCCTCCAGCGCGGTCACGGCATGGATGGCGATGCGCAGGTCAAAGGTCTGCAGGCCGCGTCCACCCACATCGCGGTCGGCGAAGGCGGTACGCGCACGATTGAGGATGGCCTGCACATTGCCGATGGACTGGCCCACCACCAGCGAGCGCGCATCGTCGAGCGTCTGGCGGATACCCTCCCCGCCCGGCACTTCGCCCACGCCGGTATTGCCGGCACTGTCGGTGAGGATGACGATATTGCGCGTGAAATACGGACCATGCGCCCCCGAGAGGTTCAAGAGCATGCTGTCATGCCCGGCCACCGGGATGACGCGCATGCCGGTCACGCGCGGCGCGCCCTTGTGCTGGGATGGCGACGATGTCGGGGACGATGCGGAAGCTGGGTTCTGGGTCATGGCGGGTTTTCTCCGGAAACGGAAACGATCAGACTGCAAATTGGTAGCGGTACCAAATTTGAATTGAATGCATGGTAGCGGTACCAATTTTGACTGTCAATGGGGAAGTGTTGATTGCCTCAAGGCATCAGCACATCAGGAAGGATGAGGCGCTTCGGCGAAAACTCAGGCGCTGTCGCGCGCGATGATGGAGAAGCCGACATCGACAATACGCTCGCTGACCTCGCTGCCCGAGGCGCGCTCGATGATGAAGCGCGCGGCGCGCTGCCCGATGCCGGTGCCATCGATGCGCACCGTGGTCAGACGCGGCTGCAGGTCGCGCGAGAATTCCAGATCGCCGAAACCGACCACGGCCAGTTGGCCGGGAATGGCGATGCCGCGGCTCTGCGCTTCGATCATCACGCCCAGCGCCAGCAGGTCGGAGCTGCAGAAGATGGCATCCAGATCAGGCTGCGCCTGCAGCAGTTCGGCCAAGCCTTGGCGGCCTTGCCCCAGCGTCGTCGGGGCGACGACGTGATACATGGGAACCTCTCCCCTGCCCTGCTGCATGCCCAGCGCCGCGCACTCCTGCGCGAAGGCATTCATGCGCCGCTGGCTGCGCTCATCGCGTCCGCCCACCACGGCCACCTTGCGGCGTCCGCGCGCATGCAGGTAGCGCGCCACCTCACGGCCGATGGCTTCGTGCGAGAAACCCACCAGCATGTCGATGGGAGTCGGGGTCAGGTCCCAGGTTTCCACCACCGGGATACCGCTGGCCAGCAGCCGCTTGCGCGCTTCTGCCGAACGCATGATGCCGGTCAGCACCACGCCATCGGGACGGCGCCCGATGATGGCTTCCAGCAGCGCATCTTCGCGCGAATTCTCGTAGCCGCTCTGGCCCAGCATGACCTGGTAGCCGGCCGCAGCCAGCGTTTCGGTCAGGGTATGGACGATTTCCTGGAACACCGGACCGATGACGGTCGGCACCACCACCGCCACCAGCCGGCTCTTGTTGGAGGCCAGTCCGCCGGCCAGCAGGTTGGGCACGTAACCGGTTTTCTCGACCGCCTCACGCACCTTCTGCAAGACCTTGGGCGAGACTGCCGACGGTGTATTGAGCGCACGCGATGCAGTGATCGGTGCCACGCCCGCCAGCTGCGCCACGTCGCGCAGCGTGATGCCACCGGCGCTCTTGCGGGCAGCACGGCGGCGCGGTTCGGCGCTGTCGTCGTCGCGCTCGGCACTGGTGATTTGCATCGGAGAATCTGGAGGAGGCATACGCTTTTCGGACATGGCGGCATTCTAGCATTGCGGCTGGTAGCGTTACCAATGTGACAAGCTGTGCGTCGGGTTTGGCAGTTGCCTCGGATACCGTCTCGGCAGAACGCAGGGAACGATGCGCATCGCCTCACCCGTCGCCGGGAAGTGCGAGGCAGACCGGCAAATGCCGCGCATGCATTATTGACTTGAATTCAACAATGATTTGTCCGTGCGGCACTTCAAGCGACAAAGGAATTGTCCGATACTCAATCGCTCTGATCCTGATCGCCCCGGCAGCACTGGCCTGCCGGGCATCATCATCAACGCAAAGGACAAGTCATGCACACCTCCACCCTCCCCACCCTGGGCCTGGGCACCTTCCGTCTCAAGGACCAGCAGGTCATCGATTCGATCCGCAACGGCCTGGACCTCGGCTATCGCCACATCGATACCGCGCAGATCTACGGCAACGAAGCCGAAGTCGGCCAAGCCATCGCCGAGAGCGGCGTGGCCCGCGATGATCTCTTCGTGACCACCAAGATCTGGACCGAGAACCTTGCCCGCGACAAGCTCCTCCCCAGCCTCAAGGAAAGCCTGCACAAGCTGCGCCTCAATCAGGTCGACCTGACGCTGATCCACTGGCCTTCCCCCCAGGATGAACTGCCGGTGGCCGACTACCTGCAGGCACTGGCGGAGGCCAAGGCACAGGGGCTCACGCGCCTGATCGGCATTTCCAACTTCACCATCGCGCACATGGAGCAGGCCATCGCCGCCGTCGGTGCGGAAGCCATTGCCACCAATCAGGTCGAGATCCATCCCTTCCTGCAGAACCGCAAGGTGATCGATTTTGCCCGTGCCAAGGGCATCCACCTGACAGCCTACATGCCGCTGGCGTATGGCAAGGTGATGGAGGACGCGACGCTGCTGGAGATCGCCGCCCGCCATGGAGTGTCGGCCGCACAAGTGGCGCTGGCCTGGTCGCTGCAGCAGGGCTTTGCGGTGATCCCCTCCTCGACCCGACGCGAGAACCTGGCCGCCAATCTGCAGGCGCAACGGTTGACACTCTCCGAGGCGGAGATGCAGGCCATCGCTGCGCTCGACCGTGGCGAGCGGCTTGCCAATCCGGGATTTGCGCCGCAGTGGGATTGAACGCTGCTGCCCGCTGCGTGCAGCAGCAGAGCGGATCAGGGCTTGCGCTGATCGCGGTTCTGCAACTGCAATTGCAGGCGCTCGATGGCACTGCCGACCGGGATGAAGAAGTTCATCCCGGCCAGTCCCTTGGCCCCCAGCCCGGCCACGGTGATGCCGATCACCTGGCCGGACTTGTCCAGCAAGGGACCGCCGCTGCTACCCGGCAGGATCGCCACATCGCTCTGCAGGAAATCCAGATCGCGCACCTTGCGCACGCCACTGAGGATGCCGCGCGTGAGCGTGGTATTGAAGGCATCGCCCAGCGGTGAACCCAGCGCATACACATCATCGCCGATGCCCGGCTCGCCCATGCGCAGCGGCATTGGCCGCACACCCGGCGCTTCGGTCTTGAGCAGCGCGATGTCACGCGCCGCATCCACCCGCACGACTTCAGCAAGCAGTTCTCTTCCGGTCGGCAGGCGCACCCGCACCGCGCGCGCCTGCCCGATCACATGCTGGTTGGTCAGCAGCCAGCCGGAACTGCCGATGTAGAAACCGGTACCGGAGCCGCGCTCGGTCAGCACCGTGACCACCGCCGAACGCAACTCCGGCATCACCCTGGCAATTTCGCCATTGCCCCGTTCGGCGGGCTGGTTGTCGATGGCCAGCGGGCTGCCCGCCGGCATGGCCTCCGGTGCGCGCGCAACGTCGCTGCCGGCACTGCCAATTGCAGCCGCGGCCACGCTGTCATAGGGCGATTGCAGCGCCAGCGCAAAGCGCGGATCGGCCAGCAGATTGCGGACCGCCGCGCCGAAGGCTTCCATCGGAATCGGCGGCACGCTGCCATCAAGACTGCGCTCACGCGAACGGAATACGCCTTCGCTCATGCCGCGATAGATCACCTTGCGCTGCTCCGGCGCGAACACCTGCCATTCCAGGCGGAGATAGGCCTCGCCGGTCCAGCTGTCGCCGCCCTTGGCGCAGAGATTGGTCTGAAACTGGCTGATGACCACGCCTACCTGGAGGTTGAAGTCGGCTGGCCGGGCGCGTTCCTGGGCAGCGTCTTGTTCCCGGAACAGCGGTTCGGCCGGGGACGCCGGCACCGGATAGCCATGCTGCTGCAGCTCGCTGCGAAAGCGCAGGAACAGCGCATTGGTCGGCAACATCACTTCGGCACTGTTCTGGTTCCAGACGATCTCGTTCCTGCGGGTACAGAACAGTCCGCCCTGCAGCTGCCCGATGATCTGGTTGCCCTGGCTGCCCTGCTCGAAGCGGCGCTGCGCACGTGCCAGGTAGGCGGGCCGTGCGGCGGCTTGCGGCGGCATCAGCAGCGGGGTCTTGTCTTCGACGGCGGGCATGAGGGCTTCGGCGGCCTGCACGCCACGCATCAGGGAGAGCGTGCAAGCGAGCAGCGCGAGCTGAAGAGGCAGCCGCGCCAGACGGCGCGGCAGGAGTAGCCGGAGAGTCTTGTTCATCATCGAGCGAGGAAAATGGGCCAGCGCCCCGGCTGGCGAAAGAGCGCATTCTGGCATGCTGCCGACGGTCTCCGCGATTGTCCCAAATGCCCGATATAGGAAAAAAAGGCCAGCTTCCACAAGAAAGCTGGCCTTCTCCAAAAGACACAGGTGAAATGATTTACGCGCTGGCAGGTTGCGGCTGCGCTCCCTGATGTCCCTTGATGCGCAACACCAGCACCGCGCCGATCAGACAGGCCACGCCCATCATGATCGACGACAGCGTGTAGTTGCCCAGCGTCGCCCGCATGTAGCCGGCCACCGTGGTGGCAGTAGCGGCCCCGAGCTGGTGCCCGGCCACGATCCAGCCGAACACGATGGGCGCGGCCAGGCGGCCGAAGACGTCATTGGCCAGGCGCACGGTCGGCGGCACGGTGGCGATCCAGTCCAGGCCATAGAAGATGGCGAAGATGGCCAGCCCGTAATACTGCAAGCCAAATGCGTACGGCAGGAAGATCAGCGCCAGCCCGCGCAAGCCGTAATACCAGAACAGCAGCACGCGCGGGTTGTAGCGGTCCGAGAGCCAGCCCGAGAGCGTGGTACCGACCAGGTCCAGCATGCCCATGGCCGCCAGGATGGAAGCGCCTTTGACTTCATTGATGCCGTAGTCATTGCACATGGCGATGAACTGCGTGCCGATGTAGCCATTGGTGGAGAGCCCGCAGACGAAGAAGCTCATGAACAGCAGCCAGAAGTCCGGCATGCGCACCGACGTGCGCAACGCATCGAAGGCGATGGCCAGCGGATTGCGCCTGGAGCGGCCATCATCGGCGGTCTCGCTGGTCTGGCCGAGCATCTTCTGGCCGATGGCCGCCGGGCCTTCCGGCAGCAGCAGCCACACCAGCGGAATGGCCAGCAGTGCCACCGCCGACACCAGGAAAGCCACCGAGCGCCAGCCGTAGCTGCCGACCATGGAGGCCATCAGCGGCAGGAACACCATCTGCCCGGTGGCCGCACTGGCGGTGAGCAAGCCCATGGCCAGGCCGCGCCGGGTCTCGAACCAGCGGCTGACGATGGTGGCCCCCAGGGTGTTGGCCGCCACGCCGGTACCGGCACCGACCAGCAAACCCCACGACAGCAGCATGTGCCAGGGCATGTGCATGAGGGTCGAGAGGGCCGTGCCGCTGGCCAGCAGCACCAGCGCCCCCAGCACCACGCGGCGGATGCCGAAGCGTTGCATGGCTGCCGCCGAGAACGGGCCGATCAGGCCATACAAGGCGATGTTGACCGAGATCACCACCGAGATGGTGGAGCGGTTCCAGCCGAACTCCTGCTCCAGCGGCAGGATCATCACCGAAGGCGTGGCGCGGATGCCGGCCGAACACAGCAGCACGAGGAAAATCACGCCCACCACCACCCAGGCATAGTGGAAGCGGGGCGTGACGGCGTTGGCCAGCGATTGGGTCAGTTTGTTCATGGCGATCCTGTCGGGAGGGTAGTGCGAGCTTGTTGGATGGGTGGGAGCGAATCGTCGGGTGAAGCAAGGTTCATTGCAGCTTCAAACCGGGCCTGCTGGCGCGTCACGCGTCCTGCAGGCGGGCATAGGCGTCTTCGATGAGGTCATTGAATTCGCGCGCGAGCTTGGGACCGAGACGGCGGTCGATCTCGTCCTGGGCACGCCGCCAGCGCGGCCGGGCTTCCTCCAGCTTGGCGCGGCCGGAGCGGGAGAGTTGCAGGGCGAAGGAGCGCTTGTCCAGCAGGGCATCGTCGGGCAGGTCGACGGTCTCGATCCAGCCGGCGGCCACCAGGGGTTTCAGGGTGCGGCTCAGGGTGCTGCGGTCCATGCCCATGTCCTGCGCCAGCACGATGTTGGCGATCGGTCCCTTGCGGCCAATGCGGCTCAACAACGAATACTGCGTGATGCTCAGTTCGCTGTCCTGCAGGTGATGGTCATAGATGATGGTGATCCTGCGGGTGAGACGACGCAGGGGGGCGCAGGTGCAGATGTCCTTGCTCATGGGGAATCCGGTTGGCGAGGGATGACAATCCGGCGTCAACGAGGCCGCGCCGGGGATCGCACAAACAATGCATATGCATCGATGTATGCGCATCATAGGTAGCGTACTGCTTGAAGTCAAGCGAGATCAGGACATACCCACGACGCGGGAATGCGCCTACGGAAAAGCGGGGCGTAAAAAAAGCCTGCTCGCGCAGGCTTCTCAGAGGGGGATTGCGGCTTACACCAGGGTATCGTCGTATCCCCCGCCGTCATCCACATCGAAATTGCTCAGATCGGCAAGATCGCTGCTGCTACCGGAGTCGCTGCCACTGTCATTGCTGGCGAAATCCGATTTGCGATCCCCATCATTGCCGTAATAGTTGTTGACGGTAGTGTTCTCGATATTCTCCACCGGCGCGCTCAAGCCGTTCTGGTGCGCCAGTCCCGATCCGCTGTTGCCATTGAAGAGGTGCTCGATGCCTTGATACAGGAAGGCGCCACCGGCCACGCCCGCTGCGGTCGCCGCCACCGTGCCCAGCATGCTGCCCATGCCGCCGCCAAAGAACCCGGACGAAGGCCCTGCCGCCGGAGCTGCCTGATAGGCAGGCACGGCCTGCTGGGGTGCGGGATAAGGCTGTGCAGGGGCCGGCATATAAGCCGGGGCCGCAGGCTGCGGACGTGCCGAGGCTGCCGCGGGCGCGTTGCCCCAGGCGTTGCCATCGAGAAAGCCAGAACTCCGCGCGCCGCCTGCGGCATTGGCCTGCAACGACTGCACCTGATTCTGCAGGGCGGCCACCTGGGCCTTGGTCGCGTTGAGGGCCTGCTCCATCAACAAGGCCCGTTGCACCAGCAGATACGCCGCATCCGGCTGACGCGCCACCGCCGCCTGGATCATGGCATCGGCCTGGGCATCCTTGCTGATGCCCTGCACCTGCGTGAGTTGCTGGAGAAAATCCTGAAGGGCTTGGGTTTCTTGCGGACTCATGATGACGCTCCCAACGAAAATGAAAAATCAAAAAAACGATGAACACGCTTGAATCGCGATTGAAACGCAGACTGTAGACACAACGCGTCCAACCGCTCCCACCGATGACTGGCATCAGACTCATCAGCAGGCTCAATGGCATTATGCGCGCGCCTTGCTTGCAGATTTGTGTCAACAATCGTCAACTTGGAAACAGCTTGTAACAGCCACCGGCGTCCCCTTGATATCAAACGGCATGGCCGCAAAAAACCCGAAGCGTGAATTTTTAGGTAATATCCCCCTCCCCGCACCCGTTCCGGCGGCCACAAGCCCGGAGCAGGCGGAGGCAGGCGCGGACTATCGGCCACCATCACTGGAGGCCGCTTTCCGTACCCCACTCCGGACCGACGAGAAACACCATCCTTCCCGATCGGCCCGCCGCATTCAAGACCAGGAAACCAGAACAGTACAAGCTGGCCGCAGCAACGCAAGTCGTTGCGCAGACCACCGCTTTTTCAAGACCGTTTTTCATCCCTCAACCAGACCATGACCCAACAAATTTCTGCCGCCGAGCAACTCCTGCGTGACGCCGCCCGCGAATACCACCGCACCCCGTCGCGCGGCAAGATCGAAGTCCGCCCCACCAAGCCGCTGTCGAACCAGCGCGACCTGTCGCTGGCCTATTCGCCGGGCGTGGCCTATCCCTGCCTGGACATCGAAGCCGACCCGCTGAAGGCCTTCGACTACACCTCGCGCGGCAACCTGGTGGCCGTCATCAGCAACGGCACCGCCGTGCTGGGCCTGGGCAACATCGGTCCGCTGGCCTCCAAGCCGGTGATGGAAGGCAAGGGCTGCCTGTTCAAGAAATTTGCCGGCGTCGATGTGTTCGACATCGAACTGGCCGAGAACGACCCGGACAAGCTGGTCGAGATCATCGCCGCACTGGAGCCGACCCTGGGCGGCATCAACCTGGAAGACATCAAGGCCCCGGAATGCTTCTACATCGAACAGAAGCTCTCGGCCCGCATGAACATCCCGGTCTTCCACGATGACCAGCACGGTACCGCCATCATCTCCTCGGCTGCCCTGCTGAACGGCCTGGAACTGGTCGGCAAGGACATCGGCGCCGTCAAGATCGCCGTCTCCGGCGCGGGCGCAGCCGCCATCGCCTGCGTGGAAGTGATGATCGGCCTGGGGGTGAAGCGCGAGAACGTCTACATGGTCGACAGCAAGGGCGTCATCTATGAAGGCCGCCCCGGTGGCCTGGACGCCTCCAAGCAGCGCTACGCCATCAAGACCGAAGCGCGCACCCTGGCCGACGTGGTCAACGGTGCCGACGTCTTCCTGGGCTGCTCGGCCCCTGGCGTGCTGACCGCGGAGATGGTCAAGACCATGGCCGACAAGCCCATCATCCTGGCGCTGGCCAACCCGGAACCGGAAATCCGCCCCGAGTTGGCCAAGTCGGTCCGTCCGGACTGCATCATCGCCACCGGCCGTTCGGACTACCCGAACCAGGTCAACAACGTGCTGTGCTTCCCCTACATCTTCCGTGGCGCGCTGGACTGCGGTGCCACCAAGATCACCGAAGCCATGAAGCTGGCCTGCGTGCGCGAGATCGCCGACCTGGCCAAGGCCGAGACCAGCGCCGAAGTCAGCGCCGCCTACCCCGGCAAGGAACTGGTGTTTGGTGCCGACTACCTGATCCCGACCCCGTTCGATTCGCGCCTGATTCTGAAGATCGCCCCGGCCGTGGCCAAGGCGGCTGCCGAGTCCGGCGTGGCGACCCGTCCCATCAAGGACTACGCCGCCTACCGTGAAGAACTGACCCGCTTCATCTACCAGACCGGCATGTTCATGCAGCCCGTCTTCAACACCGCCAAGGTCGCGCCGCAACGCGTGGTCTACGCCGATGGCCAGGATGAGCGCGTGCTGCGCGCCGTGCAGTTCGTGGCCGACGAAGGCCTGGCCGCACCGATCCTGGTCGGCCAGCCCGCCGCCATCGAAGCCGGCATCAAGAAGGCCGGCCTGCGCATCAAGATCGGCCAGAACGTGCAAGTGATCGACCCGGCCAGCGACGCCCGCGTGGCGCAGTACGCCGCCCAGTACAAGGACGGCAGCGAAGCCGACGTGCGCGCCAGCGGCAGCCTGCTGGCGGCGCTGATGGTCAAGGCCGGTGACGCCGACGCCATGCTGTGCGGCCTGGATGGCAACTACGACGGCCACCTGGCCCATGTGGAAAAGGTGATTGGCCTCAAGGACGGCGCGCAGGAATTCGCCGCCCTGAATGCCGTGCTGCTGCCGGAACAGACGCTCTTCATCACCGACACCTACGTCAACGACACGCCGGACGCCGAGCAGCTGGCGCGCATCGCCAAGGCAGCCGCCGAAGAAGTGGCGCGCTTTGGTGTGCCGCCGAAGGTGGCCTTCCTGTCGCACTCCAACCATGGCAGCTCCTCGCGTCCCTCGGCCCGCAAGATGGCTGCCGCGCATGAAGCCTTCAAGAAGCTGGCACCGGAGGTCGAATCCGCCGGTGAACTGCACGGCGACGCCGCCCTGTCGGAAAAGATCCGCAACAATGCGGGCCTGGCCGACAGCGGCCTGACGGGTGCTGCCAACGTGCTGGTCTGCCCCAACCTGGATGCCGCCAACATTCTCTTCAACGTCTTGAAGACCAGCAGCGGCCAGGGCACCACCATCGGCCCCATCCTGCTGGGTACGGCCGCTCCCGTGCACGTGCTGACCCCGTCGAGCACCGTGCGCCGTGTCATCAACATGACCGCGCTGGCAGCGGCCAAGGCACAGGACGGCAAGTCCAAGGCCTGAGTCCCGCACGTAGCATGAACAACGCCCCGCTGTCGTGAGACGGCGGGGCGTTTTGTTTTGGGACAAACTTCACGCTGGCGCACACCGGTCAGCCGCAGCGCGCCGTCATGGCCTCATCGTGCGAAATAAAGATCGTGCAGATGATCCAGCGCCACCTCGCTGGCCTTCTGCGACAGGATCACCTTGCCGCCCTGCATCAGGTAGACGTGATCGGCCACGCCCACGGCGCGTTCGGTGTTCTGCTCCACCAGGATGATGGTGCGGCCCTCTGCCTTCAATCGCGCCAGGATTTCGAAGAGTTCGTTGACCACCACCGGGGCCAGTCCCAGCGAGGGTTCGTCGATGATGAGCAGCTTCGGCTCTGACATCAGCCCGCGCGCCATCGCCAGCATCTGAGCCTCGCCCCCGGAGAGTGACCCGGCCAGCTGGCGGCGACGTTCGCGCAGCTTTGGGAACATGGTGTAGGCGCGCTCCAGGTTGTCCTTCACGCGTGCCCGGTGCTGCGGGGCGAAGGCACCGACGATGAGGTTTTCCTCGATGCTCATGGCGCGGAAGATCATGCGCCCTTCCGGGATCATCGCCATCGAGACCTTGGACATCTCCCAGGTCGGCATGCCATTGAGCACTTTGCCCTCCAGCGTGACCTGCCCCTGCCCGATCGGGATCAGGCCCATGATGGCGCGCAGCAGCGTGGTTTTACCGGCACCGTTGGGCCCGATGATGGTGGTCAGCCGGCCCTGCCCCACTGTCAGCGAGACATCCCACAGCACATTGATGGCACCGTAGCCGGCGCGCAGGTTGGTGACTTCAAGCATTCACGCTCCCGTATAACTCTTGATGACTGCCGGATCATTGAACACCTGCGCCGGCGCGCCCTCGGCGATGAGCTGGCCGAAGTTGAGCACGGCCACGCGCGGACACAGGTTGCTGATGGTCTCGATGTCGTGTTCGATGATGACGATGCCAACGGCAAAGGCCTCATGCAGGCCCTTGAGCATCTGCATGAAGCGGCGCTTGCCATTGGTCTCCAGCCCGGCCAGCACTTCGTCGAGCAGCAGCAGCTTGGGCTGGGTGGCCAGGGCCTTGGCCACTTCCAGCGCTTTCAGTTCGGTCAGCGCCAGTTCGGTGGCGGCATCGCGCTCGGCCTTTTCAGCCAGGCCGGTGAAGGCCAGCACTTCGTCGATCTTGGCCGCATCCACCTTGCCGGAAGCAAAGCGCTGCGCCACGATCAGGTTCTGCCGCACCGTCAGTTCATGCATGGGCTGCGGAATCTGGAAGGTGCGGCCGATGCCCAGCCGCGCACGGCGGTGCAGCGGCGCATGCAGGATATCGGCGCCATTGAAGCGGATGCTGCCGCTGGTCGGACGCACCAGTCCGGAGATGGCATTGAAGAGCGTGGTCTTGCCCGCGCCATTGGCACCGACCAGGCCGACCACGTCGCCGGTGCCGACCTGCAGCGTGACTTCATCAACCGCCGTCAGGCCACCGAAGCGCACCGAGACTTTTTCAAGTTGCAGCATGCTTGCCTCCTGCGTATTTTCTCTTTCCCAGCTTGCGCAGCAGCGGCAGCAAGCCGTCCGGACTGAAGACGATCATCGCCACCAGCAAGGCCCCCAGCACCAGTTGATGGCCGGAAGGGATGATGTTCTTGAACACCAGCTGGTCCAGCAGGTAGACCACCACCGCCCCGACCACCGGTCCGGTGATGCTGCGATAACCTCCGAAAATGGCCGCCACGATGGGGATGGTGACCCACAGGGCGCTGAAGGCATAGTCCGGTTCCAGGAAGCTGATGTAGTGCGCATTGAAGGCACCGACCACGCCGCACATGAAAGCCGACAGCAGCAGCATCATGCCCTTGAGCACGGTGCTGTTGACGCCCACCACGCGGGTCGCGTCCTCGCTCTCGTGCATGGCGCGCAGGGCCAATCCATAATGGCTCTCGCGTACCCGCGCATACACCAGTGCGAACACCGCCACGATCAGCAGGATCACGAAATACGCACCGATCTTGCTCGACAGGTCCACGCCCATCACCGTCGGCAGGCGCGCAATGTTGGAGAGCCCGCCCGAGCCGCCGGTCATCGAAGTCCACTCGGTGGCCAGGATGCGGAAGATGTGTGCATACGCCAGGATCGCCAGCGCGAAATACGGACCGCGCAGACGTAATACGGGCAACATCGCCAGCGCCGCCACCAGCGCACCGACGCCGCCCAGCAGCAAGCCCAGCAATACCGGCACACCGAATTTCATGCTCAATACCGCCGAGGTATAAGCCCCCACCCCAAAGAAAGCCGCGTGACCGAAACTGATCATGCCGCCCAGGTTGCCCAGCAGCGCCCACGACAGCGCGATGCCGCCGATGACCATCGAGGCCACCAGCAGGCTCATCACGTAATGGTCCTGCGCCAGCAGCAGCGGTGCGCCGATCAGCAGCAAGGGCAGCAGCAATGCGGACAGCTTGTTCTTGTTCATCGTCATGATCTCATCCCCTTCTTGCGCGCACGCCGAACAAGCCGTTGGGCATGATGAACAGCACCAGCAGGAACAAGCTCATGCCCGCCAGTTCCTGCAGGGCCGAGCTGGCCAGGGTCACGGTCAGCGCCTCGGCCACGCCCAGCAGGATCGCGCCGATCAGTACGCCCGGAATCGAGCCCACACCGGCCAACACAGTAATAATGAAAGCCTTGACCGTGAGCACCCCGCCATAAGCTGGGCTGATAACACCGTAACTGAACAAGGCCACCCCGGCGAAGGACGCCAGGATGCCCGCCACGATGAAGGACACCAGTTCGGTATAGCCGGGATTGATGCCCATGAGCTTGGCCGCATCGCGGTTGCTGGAGACGGCGCGCACCGCACGGCCATACCAGCTGCGCGAGAGCCACCACCAGAGCGCAGCCATCATCAGCAGGCTCACGCCGAAGAACAGCACTTCGCTGCGCATGCTGTAGAAGGGGCCGAGCACGAAGGCTTCCTGCAGCCATTCGGAACTGGTGGAACGGATGTCGGCCTTCCAGATCAGCAGCATGCCGTTGGTGAGGATGACGCCGATGCCATAGGTGAGGATGAGCGAATTGATCTCGCGGTCCTTCTTGATGCGGCTGACCACGAAATACACGATGGCCGAGGTCAGGCACACCACCACCAGCGCGATGGGAATGGCCAGTACCGGGTTCAGGCCCAAGCCCGATTCCACCGAGTAGGCGATGTAAGCCGCCAGCAATACCAGCTCGCCCTGCGCCAGGTTGATGACCCGCATGGCACCGAACACCAGCGCCAGGCCCAAGGCAATGAGAGCGTAGGAGCCCCCCTGCAGCAGCCCCGAGTACAGGGCTTGCAGTATCAGTTCATTCATGTCTGCATTCCGTTGGAGTGGGCAACGGCGCGCATGCCCGTGCAGCGTGCGCGCCGCCCGGGCATTACCAGGGCACGGCCGGATAATTCATCTTGTTGGTAGCGGCCGCCTTGGGCCAGACGATGGCGACCTTGTCGCCCTGGTGCTGGCCCATGTGGTGGGTGAAGTTCAGGTTGTCGCCATTGGCACCGAACTGCACGCGGCCGATCAGGGTTTCACGATCGGTCTTGCGCATTTCTTCGGCCACGCCATCCTTCTTGAGCGTGCCCTTGTCGGCGGCGCGGGCGATGGCTTCGAACAGCAGCATCGATTGCACGTAACCGAACTGGCCCAGGTAGTCAGGGTCCTTCTTGTATAGGCGGCGATAGGTTTCTTCAAAGAGCTTGCCATCGGCCGTGGTGAACTGCGCCGGATACGGCAGCAGCGCCGTGCCATACACATTGGGCACCAGGTCCGGGAAGTCCTGCGCCATCTTCGGGGTGGCCAGCGACCACACGCCGACCATGGCCTTGACCGCCGGCTTCAACACGCGCGCTGCGCGCAGGATGCCGACGTAGTCATTCTCGTAGCCGATCATGGCGATGACTTCCGGCTTGTCCTGCAGCTTGATCTTGTTGACGATGGGCTTGAAGTCGCTGATGGCCGGATCGAAGGCGTGCGAGGTCACCTTCAGTCCCTTGGCACCCCAGGCTTTTTCCAGGTCCTTGGCCAGCGCAGCCGTGGCTTCCTTGGTGGAATAGACAATGGAGACCGAGCGTGCATTCATGTCGTCCAGCAGGCCCACCATGGCCTTCTGGTAGCCGGCCACGTTGTTGATGCGGAAGAAGTTCTTGCGGCCACTGTTGACCAGGTTGTCGTCCACGCCGCCGGAGGTCATGTAGACCAGTCCCGCCTTGCCCGCCGCATCGGCAGCCGGTGCGATATTGTTGGAGCCGTAGCCGCCGGTGATGGCCAGCACGCCTTCGCCAGCCAGCTTCTCGACGGCGGCGATGGCCTTGGCCGGGGCCGATTCGTCATCGATGGTGACCAGCTTGATCTTGTGCTTGCCGTTGGTCTTGTTGAAGACATCAGCCGCCACGTTGATGCCCTCCTGCATGCCCGAGCCCACGCGTGCCAGGCTGCCGGTCAGCGGAATTTCCACCCCGACCTTGAGTTCGTCGGCGGCCGCGCTGCCCGCGCCAGCGGCCAGTACCGAGGCCATACAGGCCAGCAGGGCCAGTCGCTTGATGCCTTGATGCTTGTTCGTCATTGTCTCCACCTTTTTCCTCTGAGTGAATCTGAGTGATGTTGATGTCTGTCCTGGCCGGGGACGTCCCGCTTCAGCGATGGATGCCAGGCGCACGACGCTGCCTGCGAACGTGCGCATCCCGGCCGGACAGCACCGGACACCCATGGCTGAAACGGGTCTGCATGACCCCGATGGCGCTGACTTCTGTTTTTTGTTGTGATGGACCTGCGGTACTGCCTTGCTGCGCACCGGTCATGCCTGCGGCATGTCGGCGCGTCTGTCTCCGTGCTCGTTGTTGCTCGTTGTGACCTGTTCGTTGCTGCCTGCCACTCAGTGGCGGCCCATGCTCGCTTCCACCGTGCGCACCACGTTCACCAGACGCGGGCCGAGGTCTTCCATCAGCATCTCGCGCGTCAGCATGAAGGCCGGGCCGCCGCAGTTGAAGGCCATGATCTTTTCTTCGTTGGCATCGATCATGGGCACGCCCACGGCGCTGATGGTCTTTTCCCATTCGCCGACGGAAATGCAGAAACCATGATCCTGGTAATCCTTGAAGGCCTGCTCGATGCCGGCCTTGACCTTGGGCCATTGCTCTTCATTGCGCAGGCGGATGTGGTCCATCAGGAAATCGCGTTCGTTCTGGGGCAAGGCGCACAGCAGCGCGCGGCCCATGGAGGTGGTGGCCAGCGGAATGCGCGAGCCGACATCGCGGCGCAAGGTCACGGCGGACTGGCCGCGCGTGGCTTCGATGTAGACCATGCTGAGGCGATCGCGGATGCCCAGCGCCACATTGCATTGCGAATAGTCGGCCAGCTCCTGCATGGCCGGACGCGCCAGCTTGCGCACATCCATGCCGGAGAGGAGTGAGTAGCCGAGGGCGAGCACGCCGGAGCCGAGTTGATAGCGGCCCTGGTCTTCGGAATATTCGAGATAGCCCAGCCGGGTCAGGGTGTGCGTGAGGCGCGAGATGGTCGGCTTGGGCAGGCCGGTGCGCTTGGCCAGTTCGGTGTTGGTGAGGTAGATCTCCCCGGGGCGGAAGCACCGCAGGATCTCCAGTCCACGCGCCAGAGCATTGACGAACTGCCGGTCGTGGCTCTCATCCTCACCCTTGAACGACACAATCTCATCCATCCGTCACATCTCCGCGTGGCAGGGCCGTGCCGCATGGTCACGTCGCCCCTCATTGGCTGTGGAATGTACACACCTGAAATCGCAGTGTCAATTATTTGCGAACGTGTGTTCCGCTGTGCAAAACAAGCAGTCCGGATGTGGCGTTTCAACAGCGCCAACAGAGGCCCCCGGCTCAACCTGCCTTTTTCGCCATCGGCCGCAAACGCCCGCCCCGCCTGACCCTTGCTGACAATTGTGCAGATCGGGCCGCTGCGGCATGCACGGTTTACACATCCGGCGCAAATGCGGTATCGTTGCCGACAAAAGCCATTTGCGAACTTTAGTTTCGCTATGCGAACCAACTAGAACAGGAGACTGCTGCATGTCCAAGCAATCCACGGCGGCGGGCGAAACGCCCCCGGTCCATCTGGCGCGTGAAGGCGCCATCCTGGTGGTGACCATCGACAACCCGCCGGTCAATGCGCTGGGGGTGGGGGTGCGCCGGGGCCTGATGTCCGCCATCGAGGAGGGCGAGGCCGATGCAGGCGTGGCCGCCATCCTGGTGACCGGCGCGGGCCGCAACTTCATCGGCGGGGCCGACATCCGCGAATTCGGCAAGCCGCCGCAATCGCCCCTGCTGACCGAACTGTGCAATCGCATCGAGGCCTGCAACAAGCCGGTGCTGGCCGCCATCCACGGTGCGGCCTTGGGCGGCGGACTGGAAGTGGCGCTGGCAGCGCATTACCGCGTGGCCCTCGGCAACGCCCGCCTGGGTCTGCCTGAGGTGCAGCTGGGCCTGTTGCCCGGTGCCGGTGGCACCCAGCGCACGCCGCGCCTGATCGGTGCACAGGCCGCGCTGGAGATGATGCTGAGCGGGCGCCATCTCAGCGCCAAGGAAGCCCTCTCGCTCGGTCTGGTGGATCAGTTGGCCGAGGGCGACAGCGCCGATCAGGCGCGCGCGGCCGGCCTGCGCGAACTGCAGGCCCTGCTGGAGACGCACGCACCGGTACGCCGCAGTCGCGATGGCAAAGGGCTGGTCGATACCGCCGCCACGCAAGCGGCCATTGCGGCCGCACGCGCCGAGGCCGGCAAGAAATCGCGCGGCCTGTTCTCCCCGCACAAGATCATCGATGCGGTGGAAGCCGCCACCAATCTCACCTTCGAGGAAGGACTCGCACTGGAACGCCAGTTCTTCCTGCAATGCCTGGACAGCCCGCAACGCGCCGGCCTGATCCACGCCTTCTTCGCCGAACGCGAAGTGCAGAAAGCCCCCGAGACCCGCAACGCCCAGCCACGCCGCATCGAACAGATCGGCGTGGTCGGCGGCGGCACCATGGGTGCAGGCATCGCCGTAGCGGTGCTCGATGCCGGTTTGCCGGTGACCATGATCGAACGCGACCACGAAGCGCTCGCACGTGGGCGCGGCCATGTGGAAAAAGTTTACGACGCCCAGGTGGCCAAGGGCCGTCTCACGCAAGAGGCCCGCGATGCGGTACTGGCGCGCTTGCAGGGCAGCACCCGTTATGAAGACTTGTCCGCCGCCGATGTAGTGATCGAAGCCGTCTTCGAAGATCTGACGGTGAAGCAAGCCGTCTTCGCCGAACTGGACCGCGTCTGCAAGCCCGGTGCCGTGCTGGCGACCAACACGTCCTACCTCGACATCGATGCGATCGCCGCCAGCATCTCCCGTCCGGCGGACGTGATCGGCCTGCATTTCTTCTCGCCGGCCAATGTGATGAAGCTGCTGGAAATCGTGGTGCCGCGCCAGGTCGCCGCCGATGTGGTGGCCACCGCTTTCGAACTGGCCAAGCGCCTGCGCAAGGTGCCGGTGCGCGCCGGGGTCTGCGATGGCTTCATCGGCAATCGCATCCTGGCCGTGTATCGTCAGGCGGCCGATGCCCTGATGGAAGATGGCGCGTCGCCCTATGAGATCGATGCTGCCGTGCGCGACTTCGGTTTTGCCATGGGGCCGTACCAGGTGGTGGACCTGGCCGGTGGCGACATCGGCTGGGCCACCCGCAAGCGCCGCGCCGCCACGCGCGATCCGCGTGCGCGCTACGTCCACATTGCCGACCGCTTATGCGAGCGCGGCTGGTTCGGGCAAAAGAGCGGTCGCGGTTTCTATCGCTATCCGGATGGACCGCGCAGCGGCGCACCGGACCCGGAAGTGCTGGCGCTCATTGACGAAGAACGTGCGCGTGCCGGCATCACCCCGCGCAGCTTCAGCAAGGAAGACATCCAGCGCCGCTACCTGGCCGCCATGATCAATGAAGGTGCCAATGTCGTCCATCAGCGCATTGCGCTGCGTCCGCTGGATGTGGATGTCACCTTCCTCTATGGCTACGGTTTCCCGCGCCATCGCGGCGGCCCCATGAAATACGCCGACATGGTCGGCCTGCCCAATGTGCTGGCGGACATCCGCGCCTTTGCCGCAGAAGATCCGCTGTTCTGGACGCCCTCGCCGCTGCTGGTGGAACTGGTCGAACGCGGCGCCAATTTTGAATCGCTGAACCAGGCCGGCTGACCGATCGACCGAACTCCCCGGAGACCGCGCACATTGGCGGTCTCCCCCTTGCACCATCCTTCCAGGAGAATTCCATGATGCGGGAAGCCGTCATCGTATCCACTGCGCGTACTCCCTTGACCAAGGCCCATCGCGGCGAATTCAACGTCACGTCCGGCCCGACCCTGGCGGCCTTCGCCGTGCGCGCCGCCGTCGAACGTGCGCGCATCGATCCGGGCCAGATCGAGGATGCCATCCTCGGCTGCGGCTATCCGGAAGGCACCACCGGCCGCAACATCGCGCGCCAGGCCATCGTGCGTGCAGGGCTGCCCATCAGTATCGCCGGCACCACCGTCAATCGTTTCTGTGCGTCGGGCCTGCAAGCCATTGCGATGGCCGCAGGCCGCATCGTGGTCGATGGCGCCGATGCCATGATCGCAGGCGGTGTGGAAAGCATCTCGCAAATCCGAAGCCGCAGCGCCACCGACAGCGGCGACAGCGGCATGGATCCGTGGATCGTCGAGCACAAGCCCGAGCTCTACCTGCCCATGATCGAGACCGCCGACATCGTGGCGGCGCGCTACGGCATTTCGCGCGAAGACCAGGACCGCTTCTCCGAAGGCAGCCAGCGCAAGACCGCCGAAGCGCAAGAAGCAGGACGCTACCGCGACGAGATCGTCGCCTGCACCACCACCATGCAAGTGACCGACAAGGCCAGCGGCCAGACCAGCCTGCGCGAGGTGACGGTGGAGGCCGACAACTGCAACCGTCCCGGCACCACCCATGAGGCGCTGGCCAAGCTGGCCCCGGTGATGGGCGCGGACAAGTTCATCACCGCAGGCAATTCCTCGCAGCTCTCCGACGGCGCTTCGGCCTGCGTGATGATGGAAGCACGCGCCGCAGAACGCGCGGGATTGCCTGTGCTGGGCGCGTTCCGTGGTCTTGCCGTGGCCGGTTGCGAGCCCGATGAAATGGGCATCGGCCCGGTCTTTGCGGTGCCGCGCCTGCTGCAGCGCCACGGCCTGCGCATGGAAGACATCGGCCTGTGGGAACTCAACGAAGCCTTCGCCTCGCAGGCCCTGTACTGCCAGCGCCGCCTGGGCATTCCGGAAGAACTGCTCAACGTCAACGGCGGTGCCATTTCCATCGGCCATCCCTTCGGCATGACCGGAGCCCGTCTGGCCGGCCACGTGCTCATCGAGGGCAAGCGGCGCGGTGCGCGCTACGCCGTGGTGACCATGTGCATCGCCGGCGGCATGGGCGCGGCCGGCCTGTTTGAAATCTATTGAAGCGCAGCGTCGCTTCGCTGCATCCCCAAGGAGACTGGAATGGATCTGAATTTCACCCCGGCCGAAGAAGCCTTCCGCGACAGCGTGCGCGCCTTCCTTGCCGAGAAGCTGCCCAAGGCCCTGTCCGACAAGGTGGCCAGCGGCAAGCACCTGAGCCGCGACGAGATGGAACAATGGCATGCCATCCTCAACGAACGCGGCTGGCTGGCCAATCACTGGCCCAAGGAATATGGCGGCACCGGCTGGACCGTGATCGAGAAATTCATCTTCGAACATGAGTGTTGCCTGGCGCATGCGCCGCGCGTGGTGCCGTTCGGCGTCAACATGCTGGGGCCGGTGTTGATCAAGTACGGCAACGAAGCGCAGAAGCAGTATTGGCTGCCGCGCATCCTCAATGGCGAGGACTGGTGGTGCCAGGGCTATTCGGAGCCGGGCGCGGGTTCCGACCTGGCGGCCGTGAAGACGCATGCGGTACGCGACGGCGATCATTACATCGTCAACGGCCAGAAGACCTGGACCACGCTGGGCCACTACGCCAACATGATTTTCTGCCTGGTACGCACCAACCGCGAGGCCAAGAAGCAGGAAGGCATCAGCTTCCTGCTCATCGACATGAACGCCCCGGGTGTGGAAGTGCGCCCCATCATCACGCTGGATGGCGAGCACGAAGTCAACGAGGTCTTCTTCACCGATGTGCGCGTGCCGGTACAAAACCTGGTCGGCGAGGAAGATCGCGGCTGGAGTTGCGCCAAGTACCTGCTGACCTATGAGCGCACCAACATCGCCGGCATCGGCTTCTCGGTGGCCGCACTGCAACGCTTGAAGAACATCGCCGCCACGCAACGCAGCCATGGCCGTCCGCTGGCTGACGATCCGCTCTTCGCGGCCCGCATGGCCCGCGTGGAAATCGATCTGGAGAACATGAAGACCACCAACCTGCGCGTCATCTCGGCGGTGGCCGGCGGTGGTGCGCCCGGTGCGGAAAGCTCCATGCTCAAGATACGCGGCACCGAGATCCGCCAGGAAATCACCGCCCTCACCCGCCGCGCCATGGGCCCCTATGCGCGCCCGTATCAGTGGCATTCGCTGGAAGAAGGTCACGACGGCGGCACGCTGGGTCCGGAAGCCGCTGCCGGTGCGGCCGCGCATTACTTCAACAATCGCAAGCTGTCGATCTTCGGCGGCTCCAATGAAATCCAGAAGAACATCATCTCCAAGATGATCCTTGGCCTGTGAGGAAACGCCCATGAATTTCGAGCACACCGAAGAACGGCGCATGCTGGCCGACAGCCTGCGCCGTCTCATTACCGAACAGTATGGTTTTGAAGCCCGCAAGCACCTGCTGCAATCCGCACCCGGCATGAGCCGCGACATGTGGTCGCAGCTGGCAGAGATGGGCGTGATCGGCGCGCTCTTCCGCGAGGAAGATGGCGGCTACGGCGGTGGCGGTTTCGACATCGCCGTGGTGTTTGAAGAGATCGGCCGCGGCCTGCTGCTGGAGCCCTTGCTGGGCAGTGCCATCCTGGTCGGCGAGGCCATCGCGGCCGCTGGCACGCCCGCACAGAAGGCCCTGCTGGAACCGATCATCGCCGGCCAGACGCTAGCCGCCTTGGCCCATGAAGAAGCCGACAGCCACTACACGCCCACGCACGTGGCCACGCGCGCCACGCAATCGGCCGATGGAAGCTGGCGTCTGCAAGGGCACAAGGCGGTCGTGGTGCACGCGGAAGCGGCCGATGTATTCCTGGTCTCGGCGCGCACCAGTGGCGCGACCGATGATAGCGAGGGCATCTCGCTGTTCCTGATCCCGGCCGATACGGCGGGCCTGCAATTGCAAGGCAGCGACACCATCGACGGTGGCCGCGTGGCCGACCTGCTGCTGAAGGATGCATCTCTGCCCGCCGACGCTCTGCTGGGCAGCCCCGGCAATGGCGCTGCGCTGCTCGAACGTATCCTCGGACGCGGCGTGCTGGCCCTGTGCGCTGAAGCGCTGGGCGCGATGGAAGTGGCCAAGGAAGCCACACTCGATTACCTGCGCACCCGCAAGCAGTTCGGCCTGCCCATCGGCAGCTTCCAGGCCCTGCAGCACCGCATGGCCGACCTGCTGCTGGAAGTCGAACAGGCACGCTCGGCGGTCATCAATGCCGCTGCCGCCCTGGACGCCGACCGCCTCACGCGCGAACGCGCCTTGTCGGCGGCCAAGTTCAGCATCGGCCGCATCGGCACGCTGGTGGCCGAAGAATCGATCCAGCTGCATGGCGGCATCGGCATGACCTGGGAACTGCCGCTGTCGCATTACGCCAAGCGCCTGGTGATGATCGATCACCAGCTCGGCGACGAGGACCACCACCTGCAACGCTACATCGCGCTGGGCCGCGAAGTACCGGCATGAGCAAGGTCCTGCGCGAGCAGCGCGGCGCCGTGCGCGTGCTCATCAATCACGATCCGGCCACGCGCAATGCCCTCAACGCCGACCTGTACGTGGCACTGACGGCCGCGCTCGACGAGGCCCAGGCCGATCCGCAAGTGGGGGCCATCGTGCTGGCCGGGGGCGGCAACTTCTTCTGCTCCGGCGGCGACCTGCGCCTGCTGGCCCAGCGCCGCAACATGGCACCCCAACAACGGCGTGCAAAACTGGAAGGCTTGCACGACCTGATCCGCCATATCGGCCGCTGCAGCAAGCCGGTGATTGCAGCCGTCGAAGGCGGCGCGGCCGGGGCCGGGCTGTCGCTGGCCCTGGCCTGCGATCTGCTGGTGACCACGCGCCAGGCGCAGTTCTCGGTGGCCTACGTCAAGGTCGGGCTCACGCCCGATGGTGGCGTGACGGCCTTCCTCGCGCAATTCCTGTCGCGCCAGGTGCTGACCCAGCTTTGCCTGTCGGGCGAGCGTTTCAATGGCGAACGTCTGCATGCCATGGGCGCGGTCAATCAACTGGCCGAGGCGGGACAGGCACTGCAAGCCGCCGTACAACTGGCTGCCACGCTGGCCGACGGACCGGCACAGGCGATGGCCCGCATCAAGCACCTGTGCCAGCATGCCTACGGTGCCACGCTGGAAGAACAACTGGAACTGGAAGCGCAGCACATGGTGCTCTCGCAGGGCGAAGACGAAGCGGCCGAGGGTATTCACGCCTTCCTCGAAAAACGGCCCGCCGATTTCCGGCGGCTGCGGCAGACACCAAACGAATAGCATTACCGGGATGCGCAACCACGAAATACAGAAGAACAAAACGCAATACGCATCCCGTCCACGAGGAGACAACATGACTGAACAGACTGCATCTCTGCCGCTGGCCGGCGTCCGCGTACTGGACCTCTCGCGCGTTCTGGCCGGACCGTGGTGTGCGATGGTGCTGGGCGACCTGGGTGCCGAAGTGATCAAGGTCGAGCACCCCGAACGCGGCGACGACACGCGCGACTGGGGCACCCGCATCGGCTCGACCGAGACCGCGTATTTCAACAGCGTCAACCGCAACAAGCGCTCCATCAGCGTCGACTTGCAGACCGACGAAGGCCAGGACATCGTGCGCCAGCTGGCCCGCAAGAGCGATGTGGTGATCCAGAATTTCAAGTTCGGCGGCGTGCAGAAATTTGGCCTCGATTACGAAACCCTGCGCCGCGACAATCCCGGCCTGGTGTATTGCTCCATCACCGGCTACGACAGCAGCGGTCCCGAAGCCACGCGGCCCGGCTATGACCTGGTGATCCAGGGCGAATCCGGGCTGATGTCGCTCAATGGCGAGGCCAGCCAGCCGCCGTTGAAGCTGGGCGTGGCAGCGGTGGACCTGTTCACCGGCATGTATTCCGCTCAAGGCGTGCTGGCCGCGCTGTACCAGCGCCAGCAGACCGGACAGGGGCGGCACGTGGAAATGGCGCTGTTCGATTGCGGCGTCATGATCACCTCGTATTACGGACTGGAAGCGTTGATCCTGGGTGACGATCCGCCGCGCTATGGCAATGCGCATCCCTCCATCATTCCCTATGGCGTCTTCGATGCGGCCGATGGCCGGCTGGTCATCACGGTAGGCACCAACAGCCAGTACCAGCGTTTCTGCCACAGCGTCATCGACCGTCCCGACCTGGCCGAGGATGCGCGCTTCAAGACCAACGTCAGCCGTGGCCAGCATCGCGACGTGCTGGTCCCGGAAATCAACCGTGAACTGAAGGCCCGCAAGCGCGCCGACCTGCTGGCCAAGCTGCACCAGGCCGGCATTCCCTGCGGTGAAGTGCTGGGCCTGCATGAGGCCCTGACCAGCCCGCGCGCCACCTCGGCCGGTCTGGTCAGCACGCATCCGCATGCAGAAGCGGGCAGCGTGCAGGTATTGGCACCGCCTTATCGTTTCGATGGCCAACGCCTGCCAGTGCGCAAGGCACCGCCCTCCTTGGGTGAAGGCACGGGAGAAGTCTTGCAGTCGCTGCTGGGGATGGAAGAAGCGCAGATCGCCGCGTTGCGCGAACGGGGCGTGCTGTAGAGAGAAGAGCGAAAGAGCAAATCATTGGCCTGCAAGCCACCGTACAGGCGGCTTGCAGGCGATGTCGCTTCAGTTGGAGAACGCCGCCAGCCCGGTGATGGCGCGGCCGAGGATCAGCGCATGCACATCATGCGTGCCCTCATAGGTGTTGACCACTTCCAGGTTCACCAGGTGACGCGCCACGCCGAATTCATCGGAGATCCCGTTGCCGCCCATCATGTCACGCGCCATGCGGGCGATGTCGAGCGCCTTGCCGCAGCTGTTGCGCTTCATGATCGAGGTCTGCTCGATACCGGAATATCCCTCATCCTTCAGGCGTCCCAGGCGCAGGCAGCCTTGCAGGCCCAGCGAGATTTCGGTGAGCATGTCGGCCAGCTTCTTCTGCACCAACTGGTTGGCCGCCAGCGGACGGCCGAACTGCTGGCGCTCCATGGTGTAGCGGCGCGCGCGTTCGTAGCAGTCTTCGGCTGCGCCCAGCGCGCCCCAGGCGATGCCGTAACGCGCGCTGTTCAAGCAGGTGAAGGGCCCCTTCAATCCGCGCACATCGGGGAAGGCGTTCTCCTCCGGACAGAAGACGTTGTCCATCACGATTTCCCCGGTGATGGAAGAACGCAGGCCGACCTTGCCGTGGATGGCCGGTGCCGACAAGCCCTTGGCCCCCTTGTCGAGGATGAAGCCGCGAATCTCGCCTTCGTCATCCTTGGCCCACACCACGAAGACATCGGCCACCGGGCTGTTGGTGATCCACATCTTGCTGCCGGACAGGCTGTAACCCCCGTCCACCTTGCGCGCGCGGGTGATCATGCTGCCGGGATCGGAACCGTGGTTGGGTTCGGTCAGGCCGAAGCAACCGATCCATTCGCCGCTGGCCAGCTTGGGGAGGTATTTCTGTTTCTGCGCTTCGGTGCCGAAGGCATTGATGGGGGTCATCACCAGCGAGGATTGCACGCTCATCATGGAGCGATAGCCGGAATCGACGCGCTCGACTTCACGCGCGATCAAACCATAACAAACGTAATTCAACCCGGCACCACCGTATTGCTCGTCGATGGTCGCGCCCAGCAGGCCCAGTTCGCCCATCTCGCGGAAGATGCTCACATCCATCTTCTCGTGGCGGAAGGCTTCCAGCACGCGCGGGGCCAGGCGGTCCTGGCAGTAGGCCTGGGCGGCGTCGCGCACCTGGCGCTCATCGTCGCTCAGTTGCTGCTCCAGCATCAGGGGGTCGGCGTAATCGAATGCATGTCGTTGCTGCGTTTTGCTCATGGAAGCCTCTTTTGTGCATCAGGAATCGCTGCAGCGGCACAGTCTTCGCGGACCGTCCTCGCGCAGCGGCGGTGGACAAAAATATACGGACTGCCCCGCCCCGGCGCAAACGAATTGTTTGCATCACCGTGTGCGTTTTGCGCACTCCGGTTCCGCCTGTCGAGACAGCCGATCCGGACCCGGCTCAACCCAATCCGCTGGGCAGTCGATAGGCCTTGGCCTGTTGTTCCAGCCAGTCCTGGAACAGGCGCAGCAGCGGCCGCTCCGAGGTGCGCTCGGGATAGATCAGGTAGTAGGAGTGCGTGCTCAGATAATCGTGATCGACTGCCACCACCAGCAGGCCACGCCGCAATTCATCCTCGATCAGAAAGCGCGGGATCAGCGCCACGCCCATGCCCACGATGGCGGCCTGGGTCAGCATGGAGAACAGCTCCAGCTGCGTGCCCACCAGGTCGTTCTGCACCTGCATGCCGAAGGAAGCGAACCACTGCCGCCACACGTAGGGCCGCGTGCTCTGCTGCAGCAGCGGATAGGCCAGCAGCTCGGTGGGCGTGAGCTTGCGGCCGGCACCGATGAGCTCGGGGCTGGCCACGGCCACCATGCTCTCGCGCATCAGGAACACGCCCTCGGTCCCGGGCCAGCTGGCTTGCCCGGCGTAGAGCGTGGCATCGAGATTGGTCTCTTCAAAAAGGAAAGGCCGGGTGCGCGGCCGCAGGTTGACGGTCACGCCCGGATGCGCCTCCAGGAAGGAGCGCAGGCGCGGCAGCAGCCACCGCGTGGCGAAGGTCGGCATCACGCCCAGCTCCAGCGTATCGCCATGGCCATCGCGCGACATCAGGTGCAGGGCATCGCGCTCGATTTCATCCAGGCGCTGGCCGACCTGGTGGCTGTAGCTCACGCCCGCTTCGGTCAGGCGCACGCCACGCTTGGTGCGGCGAAACAGCTTCAGGCCCAGGAATTCTTCCAGCGCGGCTACCTGGCGGCAGACGGCGCTTTGCGTCACCGCCATTTCCTGGGCGGCCTTGGTAAAGCTCTGGTGCCGCGCGGCCGACTCGAAGACGGCCATGGCCTGGGTGGAAGGGATCTTTCGGCGCATCGTGCGAAAAAGGCGGAGAAGTGAATTTTATGCACATCTTACTGCAGCTGCGGCGTCTTCCATCGTGCCTCATTGAATAATCTTGTACGACATCCTGACAACCATCGATATCAAACAATCGATATCAATTAACGCATTGCCAGCATGATTAATTTCATTGGATGGAAATCTTGCTGGTCGTTAAGATCAAGCCCGATCCAGCCATGCGACCATCGAACAGCAAGCGCCGGCGGCCAAGGGAGGCCGCAGGTGAGAAGAGAGACAGGATGGGCAGGAAGCCGACGCTCCGTGACGGCATGACAGCATGACATCACCAGCACTTCATTGCTCCCGCAACCACGCCCCCGGCCGGTTGCTGCTCTTGACGCCCGCACGCCAAACGGGTGGCCTCGCAGACACGTTCGACTGCATCGTTCGGATCCGACACTGAAAACGATATAAATCGAATGCGAGGAAGACATGATCTGGTTCTACAACCTCAACATCGCCAAAAAACTGGCCCTGTCGTTTGCGGTGGTGATTGCGCTGACCCTGTTGCAGGGCCTGTTCGCCATGAAGGAACTCAAGCAGGTCAACAGTGCTTCCGGCGAGATCGTCAACAAGTGGATGCCGACCATGGATGCCGCGCGCGAGCTGCAGGGTTCGCTGCCACCGCTGCGCCTCAATGAACTGGAACTGGTCACTGCGGTGACACCCCAGGAGCGCAGCGCTGCCAACCAGTCCATCAAGAAACGGCTGGATGCGCTGGCCAAGCAGCGCGCGGTATTCGAGCAGCGCATGTCCGAACCCGAGGAGAAGGAACAGTACGCCCAGTTCGGCAAGAACCTGGCTGCCTACCTGAAGGTGGATGAACAACTGGCCGAGATGGCGGCCAACCAGCAGTACGACGAGACACGCGCCCTCTTCAATGGCGAATCCGCCAAGCTCTACGCCGCGATGGTCGGCAACCTCAACGCCATCGTGAAGCTCAATGCGAGCGGCAGCGCGCGCGCTGACGAAGAAGCCTCGGGCGTATTCCGTGCGGCGCAGCGCTGGATCGTGGGCTTGCTGGCAGCGACGGTGGCCATCGGTTCGCTGCTGGCCTTCGTGGTGGCGGCCAATGTCTCGCGTCCGTTGAAGGAAGCGGTGGAAATCGCCCAGCGCGTGGCGCGTGGCGACCTGACCCTGCGCATCCGCCCGGCTGGCCGCGATGAAACCGGACGCCTCATGGAAGCCCTGCGCGTGATGAACGACAGCCTGCGCGACATCGTCAATGAGGTGCGCCAGGGGACCGACACCATTGCTACCGCCTCCAACGAAATCGCCCGTGGCAATCTGGACCTGTCCAACCGCACCGAACAACAGGCCGGCTCGCTGGAAGAAACCGCGTCGGCCATGGAGCAATTGACTTCCACCGTCACCCAGAACGCCGACAACGCGCGCCAGGCCAACCAGCTGGCGGCCACCGCCTCCGACATCGCCAGCCAGGGCGGTGATGTGGTGGGCCAGGTGGTGCAGACCATGGAGGGGATCACCGAAAGTTCGCGCCGCATTGCCGACATCATCAGCGTGATCGATGGCATCGCCTTCCAGACCAACATCCTGGCGCTCAATGCCGCGGTGGAAGCGGCCCGTGCCGGTGAGCAGGGACGCGGCTTTGCCGTGGTGGCCTCCGAAGTGCGCTCACTGGCCCAGCGCTCGGCCGGTGCGGCCAAGGAAATCAAGGAGCTGATTGACGACTCGGTGCAGAAGGTCAGCGCCGGCAGCGCTTTGGTGGAACGTGCCGGTAGCACCATGACCGAAGTGGTGGCCAGCGTGCGCCGCGTCACGGACGTGGTGGCCGAGATCAGTGCGGCCACGCAGGAACAGAGCGGCGGCATCCATGAAGTCAATCTCGCCATCACGCAGATGGATGAGACCACGCAGCAGAACGCCGCGCTGGTCGAGCAGGCGGCGGCGGCAGCGGATTCGCTGAAGGGACAGGCGGGGAATCTGGCGGCGGTGGTGGGGAAGTTCAAGCTGGATTGAGGCCATCCTTGCCGACGTCGGATCGCCTGACGTCGGCGGCGTGCCTTGGCCCCATGTGCAGTCAATCGCGGCCTGTCACGGCCCCATGCGCGAGAGCAGCAGCCTGAACCCGAGCGTCATCATGACGGCACCTGCGGTGCGGTCGAACCAGTGCTTGCCCTGCACATACCAGCGGCGCGGACGCGCTGACGAGAGCGCCACGGCCACCAGGCCATACCATCCCGCTTCGATCAGGAAGACCAGCAGCAGCGTCAGTCCCTTGAAGGGCAAGGAAGTCTCGGCCGGCAAAAAGGCAGCAAACACGCTGGTGTAGGCGATGGCAGTTTTCGGATTGCTGATCTGGGTGACCAGGCCCAGCCACAGGGACCGACGGGACAGGGACGGTGCTTCATCGCGCTGTGCGATATCGTCCGCCATCAAGGGCGTACGCGCCCCGCGCCAGATGCGCCAGCCCATGTAGGCCAGATAAACACCACCCCCCAACTTCAATACCAGATAGAGCGAAGGCACTGCCAGCAGCACCGCTTGCAGTCCCAGCAAGGCCGCTCCGGCAAAGAGCACGCCGCCGATGCCCATGCCCAGTGCGGCCAGCAGGCCATTGGCTCGTCCGCTTCCGACCGAGGTGCGCGCCACCATCACGAAACTGGGTCCGGGGCTCATGGTGGCCACGCTCAACGTGGCGGACAGGGCGATCACTTCAGCAAGATGTTGCATGGTCTTTCTCCTGATGGTGGCCAGGGCATGTGCGTCCGGCCAGATGAAATACAGTTGTGCTGTTCACGGGCAGCAATCAGGTCGGCGGGTTGGCATGACGATGCCGCAATCCCTGTCGTTCGTCCTTCAAGTAGAACGGCACCTCGCTCGTGCCAATACCCAGGTCATTGAGCTCGCGCGTCCCCATCCCCCGCATTTCCGACTCTGCGCCCCCGTGTGAAGCGTGATGGTCCCCGAAGACGCGGGCAAGGACCTGGCTGACGATGTGCCACATGGACTTCTCCCTGGATGAATGCGCGGATCATCCGCCAATCGAAGTCATTGGTAAAATTGAGTTTGATGACAGCCACTATCAGGAAACCTGATGAGAGAACTCAGCCTCGACCAGTTGCGCACGCTGGTCACCATCGTCGACCTCGGCACCTTCTCCGCTGCCGCCAATGCGCTGCACCTGGCCCAGCCCACGATCAGCCTGCATGTCAGCGATCTCGAAGAGCGCCTGGGCAGCGCCCTGCTCATGCGCGGCAGCCGCCGCGTACAGGCCACGGCGCTGGGCGCGCTGGTGATCGACCGGGCCCGGCGCCTGTTGCGCGATGCCGACGATCTGCTCGATGTCGCCAGGAAACATGTCGAAGGCAAGGTCGGCCGGGTACGGCTGGGCACCTCCACCGGTGTGGTGGTGAACCTGCTGCCGCGCGTACTGCGCCAGCTGGAAAACAGCTACCCCGGCATCGATGTGGAGGTCAACATCATGGGCTCCAACGAAACCATGGCGCGCCTGCAGGAAGGCACGCTCGACATCGGCCTGGTCGCCATCCCCATCACGGCCTCCAAGGACATCCAGATCACGCACTGGCGCAGCGACCGCATGATGGCCTTCCTGCCGGCCACCTGGAAATCGCCCGCCGCCATCAAGCCGGGCTGGCTGATGGACAAGCCCATGATCTTCAACGACGCCACCACGCAGATGTACCGGCTCACCATGGCCTGGTTTGCCGAGGCCGGGGAAAACCCGCGCGCGCGCATCGAACTGAACTACAACGAAGCCATGAAGAGCCTGGTCTCCGCCGGCTACGGCGCAGCCATCCTGCCGCTGGAACAGCCCCTGGCTGCCGAGCTGGAGCGCCACAAGGACATCCGCATCGTGCCACTGTCGCCGGTGCTCAAGCGCCACATCGGCGTGGCCCATCGCGCCCTGCCCAACCTGGACAAGGCCACCGTGAACGTGCTGGAGACGATACGGCAGTTCCAGCAGGCCTGACGCGGCGGCTCGGCCGCCGGACAGTGCATTAAACACAGCTTAATGCTCGATTCACCGAGCATTAAGCACAGCGCAATCCTGATCTCCTATAGTCGATGCTCATCGACCTACCCTCTTCAGGAGTTCCCCATGAGCCTGGCCACCCTGCCCACGCCCGCCGCCTTGATCGACATCTCGCGCATGGAGCGCAACATCGCCCGCATGCAGCAGCGCATGGATGCGCTGGGCGTGCGCTTCCGCCCGCACGTCAAGACCACCAAGTGCCAGCAAGTGGTACAGGCGCAACTGCAGGCCGGCGCGCGTGGCATCACCGTTTCCACCCTCAAGGAAGCCGAACAGTTCTTTGCTGCCGGCATCACCGATATCGTCTACGCCGTCGGCATGGCGCCCACCAAGCTGGGCCAGGCGCTGGCGCTGCGCCGCCAGGGTTGCGATCTCAAGATCGTGGCCGACAGCGTGGTCTGTGCCGAGGCCATCGTGGCCTTCGGCCAGGCGCAAGAGGAATGTTTTGAAGTCTGGATTGAAATCGACGTGGATGGCCACCGCTCCGGCATCGCCCCGGAAGACGCCACCCTGCTGGCCGTGGGCAAGGTGCTCCACGCCGGCGGCATGCGCATCGGCGGTGTGATCGCCCATGCCGGTTCCAGCTATGACTACGACAACGACGCCGCCCTCATCGTCGTGGCCGAACAGGAACGTGTCGGCTGCGTGCGCGCCGCCGAGCGCCTGCGCGAAGCTGGCCTGCCCTGCGAGGTGGTCAGCATCGGCTCCACGCCGACCGCCCTGCGCGCCGAACACCTGCAGGGCGTGACCGAAGTACGCGCCGGTGTCTATGCCATGTTCGACCTGGTGATGCACAACGTGGGCGTCAATACCATGGACGAGATCGCCCTGAGCGTGCTGACCACCGTGATCGGCCACCAGCCCGAAAAAGGCTGGGCCATCGTCGATGCCGGATGGATGGCGATGAGCCGCGACCGCGGCACGCAAGGACGCAAGCACGACTTCGGCTATGGGCAGGTTTGCACGGAAGACGGCAAGGTGCTGGAAGGCTACCTCATGAGCGGGGCCAACCAGGAACACGGCATCCTCTCGCGCCAGGGCAGCCCGGATGCGCAGATCGCAGAGCACCTGCCCATCGGCACGCGCCTGCGCATCCTGCCCAACCACGCCTGTGCCACCGGTGCGCAGTACCAGCAATACCAGGCCATCGCCGCCGATGGCAGCGTGGCGACTTGGCCGCGCTTCAACGGCTGGTAACGGCTCCGCCCGTGAGCCCGCTGCCGAAGTAAGACTGCGCAAGCGCCACCCAGTAACGCACGCCTTCTTCGATGATGTCGTCGTTGAAGTCGTAGTGCGGGTGGTGCAGCGAGTGCGAGGCACGGTCCTGCGGCGCATTGCCGATCAACACATAGGTACCGGGCCGCTCCTCCAGCATGAAACCGAAATCCTCGGAGGTCATGTTGGCCGGGATGCCGGTGCGGATGCGTTCATCACCGAAGGTCTGCCGAATCACGCGTTCGCAGAAGTCGGTCTCGGCCGGAGTGTTGATGGTGGCCGGATAGTACTGGAAGAATTCCACTTCGACCTTGGCCCCATAGGCCTCGGCCAGCGCATGGCACATGCGGCGGATGTCTGCCTGCAGCTTCTGCTGCAAGGTGGAGGACAGCGTGCGGATGGTGCCGCGCAATTCGGCGCGGTCCGGGATGACGTTGTCGGTATCGCCCGCATGGAACATGCAGACCGAAATGACGGCCGGGTCGACCGGGTCCTTGTGGCGCGCCGCGATGGTCTGGCACTGCAGGACCATGGAGCAGGCCAGCGGGATCGGGTCCAGCCCCAGGTGCGGCTGGGCCGCATGGGCGCCCTTGCCGGTGATGGTGATCTTCAGGCGCGAACCGGCGGCCATGATGGGACCGGTGCGCAAGCCGAACTGCCCGGCGGGCAAGCCGGGCCAGTTGTGCATGCCGAACACGGCTTCGGTCGGAAACTGGTCGAACAGGCCGTCATCGATCATCTTGCGCGCCCCCGCCCCGCCCTCTTCTCCCGGCTGAAAGACGAAGTGCACGCTGCCCGGCAAGGTCGGCTGCTGCTTGAGCACGCGTGCCGCGCCCAGCAGCATGACGGTGTGGCCGTCATGGCCGCAGGCGTGCATGATTCCGTGGCTGCAGGAAGCGTGCGCAAAGTCATTGGCCTCGACGATGGGCAAGGCATCCAGGTCGGCGCGCAGCACGATGCCGCGTTGCGGATCGCTGCCCGGCAGGCTGGCTACCACGCCGGTGCCGCCCAGGCCGCGCGTGACCTCATAGCCCAGTGCTTGCAGCTCCTGCACCACCACGTCGGCGGTGCGATGTTCCTCGAAACGCAGCTCGGGATGGGCGTGCAGGTCGCGGCGCAGGCCGGCCCAGTGGGCGCGGTGCTGGTGCAAGGAGTCGTGCGAATGTTCAGTGTGTTCCATGATGCTCATGTGTTCATGCCGTCATGACGGCGGTGATGAAGACGCTCAGGCGTAGTAGCCCAGGATCGATTTCACTTCCATGTATTCCTCCATGCCCTCCACCCCGTACTCGCGCCCGTTGCCGGACTGCTTGTAGCCGCCGAAGGGGGCCTGCGGATCCCAGGCCGGATAGTTCAGGTGTACCTGGCCGGACTGGATGCGGGCGGCCACTGCGCGCACCTGGTCCTTGTCGCTGCCCTGCACGTGCGCACCCAGGCCATAGACGGTGTCGTTGGCGATGGCAATGGCTTCTTCCACGGTGTCATAGGGCAGGATGGCCAGCACCGGGCCAAAGATTTCTTCCTGGGCGATCACCATGTCGGTATGCACGTCGGAGAAGATCGTGGGCCGCGCATAGTAGCCCTGCTCCAGTCCGTCCGGGCGTCCGGCACCACCGGCCAGCAGGCGTGCACCGTCCTGCATCCCGGCCTCGATCATCTGTTGCACCCGCAGGAATTGCGCACGGTTGGCCAGCGGGCCGTGGGTCGTCGCCTCATCGGTGGGGTCGCCCACCTTCATCTGGGCCAGCGTCGCCAGCGCCAGTTCATGCACGCGATCCAGCGCCGCACGCGGCACGATCAGGCGCGTGGGCGCGCTGCAGGACTGTCCCATGTTGCGGAAGGCCGCCGCCACACCCGGCGGAATGGCACGTGCCAGGTCCGCATCCGGCAACACCACATTGGGCGACTTGCCGCCCAGCTCCTGGGCCACGCGCTTGACCGTGACGGCAGCGGCTTGCGCCACCAGCACGCCGGCGCGGGTGGAGCCGGTGATCGAAATCATGTCCACCTGCGGATGCGAGGACATGGCCGCACCGACCTCGGGACCGCTGCCATTGACCAGATTGAACACGCCAGCAGGAATGCCCGCCTCATGCACGATCTCGGCAAACAGCAAAGCCGACAGCGGCGACAGTTCACTCGGCTTCAACACCACGGTGCAACCGGCTGCCAGTGCCGGGCCGACCTTGGCGGTGATCTGGTAGATCGGCCAGTTCCAGGGCGTGATGAGGGCACACACGCCGATCGGCTCGCGCACGATGGCCGTGGTGCCGCGCGGGCGAATGAAGGGATAGTCCGCCAGGTTGTCACGCGCCACGCGCAGGTGTTCGGCGGCCAGCGGCACGTGGGCGGTGCGGGCATAGGTGATGGGAGCGCCCATTTCCAGCGTCAGCGCCTGCGCGAACAGTTCGGTGCGTTCCACCAGCAGGGCGTGAACACGACCGAGCAGCGCGGCGCGCTCCAGCGGCGAGGTCGCGGCCCAGGCCGGAAACGCACGGCGCGCGGCCTGCACGGCCTGATCCACGTCGGCGGCGTTGCCCAATGCGATCTCGCAGACACGTTCCTCCGTGGCCGGCGAGACCACGGCGGCAAGCCCGTCGCCTTGCGGGCGCTGCCATTGACCATCGATGTAGAAGTGATCCAGGCGGCCGTTGCGCTTGAGGTGCGCCAGCGGAGAGACGATGTCGGTGGAAGCGGTGCGGGTCATGTCGGGTTGTCCTTGTTTCGGGTTGGTTGCGCGTACGGCGCAGTGTCACAGCAGTGCCGTGGCCTCCACCTCGACCTGCAGGCCGAAGTGCAGTGCCGGGACCGGCACCACGGCGCGCGCCGGGCGGGCGCTGCCGGCCCAGCGTGCGTAGATGTCGTTGAAGGCTGGCCAGTGCGCCACATCGGTGAGATAGATGCGGACCTGCAGCAGCTTGCCGATGTCGCTGCCGGCACCGGCGAGTGCGGCTTCCACATTGGCCAGCACCTGCAGTGCCTGCATTTCGAAGCTGGCCTCGGTGAGCTTGTGCCCGCTCGCATCGATGGGCAACTGGCCCGAAATGAAGACCATGCCGTTGCCGATGGCCACATGGCTGTAATGGCCGCCCGGGGTGGCCAGGCCGGTCGGGTTGAGGGTGACGGGGGCGGTGTGTGCTGTGTTGTTCATGATGGGCAAGGCTGAAGTGGCAGGAAGGCCGGTCAGGATAACCGACGCATTTCCTGTGATGGACTGTAGCCAAAAGACCTTCAGCGATGTTTAATGTTCGTTCAATTCACCATTAAGAGATTTTTAATGCTGCAACTCGATGACATGCAACTGCTGCGTGCCCTGGGCTCGGCCAGCTCGCTGGCCGGTGCCGCCCGCCTGCTCGACCTGACGCCACCGGCGGTGACGGTGCGCCTGCAGCGCATCGAGGACCGCGTCGGCGTGCGCCTGGCCAATCGCGCCGCGCGCGGCTTCGCGCTCACCGACGAAGGCCAGCGCCTGGTGCAGGAAGCCATGGACATCCTGGAGCGCATCGAATCCATCACCGCCAGCGTCTCGCGCGAATCGGACCGCGGGGCCGGCGGCAACCTGGCCAACGTCAGCGGTTCGCTGCGCGTGGTCGCGCCCTTCGGCTTCGGTCGTCGCTACGTGGCACCGCTGATCCGCGATTTGCACCGCAGCCATCCCAAACTGAGCATCTCGCTGCTGCTGGCCGAAAGTCCGCTGGCGGCTTCCACCGGCGCTGACGCCATCATCTCCATCGGGCGCGTCAAGGGCTCCTCCTGGGTCGGCCACTTCCTCGCGCCCAATGCGCGCTTCCTGTGTGCCGCGCCTGTGCTGGCCAAACGCATGCAGCGCATCAAGCATCCTTCCGACCTGGCCGAGTATCCCTACCTCAGCCTGCGCGAGAACGACGACGACCTCAGCCGCCTGCGCTTCACGCCCGTCGACAGTGCCGGCCGCCGCACCGGCAAGGCGCTGACCGTCAAGCTCAATGGCGCGCTCTCTTCCAATGACGGCACCATCACGCGCGACTGGGCGCTCGATGGCGAAGGCTTCGTGGCGCGTTCCGAATGGGATTGTGCGCATCTGGTGGCCGATGGCAGCCTGAAGCGCGTGCTGCCCGGCTGGCAACTCGATCCCGCACCCATCATGGCGCTGCTGCCGGGCCGCCAGGGGCTGACGCTGCGCCAGCGGGTCTTTCTCGACGCCGCCAAGCGGGCCTTCCAGCCCGTGCCCTGGCGGCGCTGAACTGCTTCAGAAATCCGCCACCTTGCCCCAGGAAGAATCCGAGAAACGATTGGGGTGATAGGGACGCGGATCGACGATGGGCTCCACACCACTGGCCAGGTCCGCGATCAGGTGGCCCGCCCCCGGCCCGATACCGAAACCGTGACCGGAGAAACCGGCGGCCAGGATCAGGCCCGGCGTCTGCGGCAGCTCACCGATGCCGGGCACGCCATCAGGCGTGCTGTCCACATAACCGGCCCAGGTATGCGTGACTTTGGCCTGCGCCAGCTGCGGCAGCAATTCGACCGCACGGCGATGGGTGGCCCGGATCGAGACCGGATCAGCCGACGCATCCAGGATACGCATGCGTTCCATCGGCGTAGGCGCATCCATGCGCCAGCGCGACAGGGTCTCGTGGCCGCTGCGCCAGGCTTCCAGCCCGCCAGGCGACAGGCTGCGCCAGCGCTTGGCGAACATCGGCAGGAACTGCGGCGAGAAGCGCAGGAATTGCATGGTCGGATCGACCCGCGCCCGGCCGCTGATGGCCAGCGCATAGGAGCCGTTGCTGCGGCGGGTGACGGCTACGCCCGAGGTGTAGAGCGCGCCCGGCAAGGGCTGCTCCATGGGCGCCACGCTCATGATGGATTGCCGCACGGATGCCTGCGGGAAGCGAATACCCAGCTGATGGCAGAAGGATGAGGCCCAGGCACCACCGGCCATGACGGCCACCTTGGTTTTGATGACACCGGCTTCGGTGATGACACCCGAGACGCGGCCGCCTTCAGTTTCGATGCCGCGTGCGGCGCAATTCTGGATCACGTGGCCACCCAGCTTCATGATGGCGCGCGCTACGGCGGGTGCTGCCTTGCCCGGGTCAGCCGTGCCGTCGGTGGGCGAGAAGACGCCGCCTTTCCAGGCGCGTCCGGTGGCATGGCCACGCTCGGCCGCCTGCTTCGAATCGAGCATGTAGGTGGTCACGCCGGCGGTCTTGGCGAAGTCGCCCCAGGCTGCCCAGCGGGCGATTTCTTCATCATCGTTGGAGAGATAGAGCAGGCCGCACCGCGTAAAACCGGTGTCTTCGCCGGTCTCGGCGGAGAATTGTTCCCACAGGTCGATGCTCTTGGTGGCCATCGGCAGTTCGCGGGCGTCGCGATTCTGCTGACGGCACCAGCCCCAGTTGCGGCTGGATTGTTCGGCACCGATGCGGCCCTTCTCGACCACCGCCACCGAGATGCCACGCTTGGCCAGATAGTAGGCGGTGAAGATGCCGATGATGCCGCCACCGATGACGACCACATCGGCGGAGGCCGGCGGAATGGTAGGACTCTGGACCTGCACGAGCGGGGGCGACATCTTACTTTCCTCCCTCGGCGGCGACGGTCTGCACCACGTAGTACTTGGCCACGCGCTCACTGCTCTCCCAGCCGATGGCCGCACCCAGCGGCACGAAGACGGAGTCGCCCCGTTCCACCGAAACCACGCTGCCATCCGGTTCGGCAAAGCGCACGCCGCCGTCGAGGATGTGCATGAATTCATTGACCGGGTGGGCGCGCACGATGCGGTGGTAAGGGGTGGAATCCCAGGTGCCGATCTTGCAGCCGATGGAGCTTTCATCGATCACGTTGTCGCTGCGGCAGGTGGGCACGTCGCCCAGCAGGATTTCCTTGGGCAGCGAATTGGCCGAGGGCTTGAAGTTGGCTTCGGCCACCAGCGGGAACACGCCCGGCTGCACGGGGTGCGGGCAGTCGGCAGCGCAGAAGATGACGAGGGTCGGCTGCGTGGCCGTGATGCGCACGGCGGCGCCGGTGGCGATGACCACGCCGTTGTCGGGCTTGATCACCAGCGGTGCGGCACCTTCGGCTTCGATACGCAGTTCGCCTTGCACCACGACCAGGGTTTCCTGGTGCGGGAAGCGGGCGATGTCGAGGCTGCCTTCGAAGCGCAGGCGGCCTGCGCTCATGCCGCCGATGCCCTGCCAGGCGATCTCGCGCGAGGCGGCAAAGGGGTCGGAGGCACCCAGCGCGCCCGGATGGAAGGGGGTGGATACGGGGGTGCCGGAGGCACGGTACAACACCAACGCTGCAGTCATTTCTTCTCCTGTTTCCTTGGGGATGGGCAGGATTGCGAGACCGACTCCACGGTGCTCTTGCGGTCCTGCCCGAATCTTTGCTTCATGGCCGGCGCCGGGGCCGGCGGCATGCATTCCATGACGATGCTACGAGCCGCGCCTGATTCTGTGATTAATGCTCAACGAATCCAGCATTAAATGCGGCTTAATGCTCGTGGCCTGCCTTGCCTGCCCGCCATGGCTCGCGGCCAGGCAGGCGGCTGGGTGGGTCACCGGGTCAGACGGTGATGCCCTCCACCGGCACCAGCGGCATCTGCGACTGCTGCAGGTCGGCATCCGAACGGTGGCAAAGGATCTCGCCACCGTGTTCCATGTTGCGGCGGCGCGGCGGCACCACGTTGCAGACGCCATCGATGCGCTGCGCACAGCGCGGCAGGAAGGCGCAGATCTCCGGCGACGGATCGACCGCGCCAATCGGCGGCAGCTTGTGCTGGCCGGCCCCGGCCACCTGTTCCAGCCAGCCTTGCTGCATGGCCGGCACCGACGACAGCAGCAGGTGCGAATACGGGTGATAGGGCGGCGCCATCATGGCTTCGCGCGGACGGTTGGCCACCATGCGGCCGGCATACAGCACCACGATGTCGTCGCAAATCGCGCGCACGGTGCTGATGTCGTGGCTGATGAACATGTAGGACACCTGCAGCTCGCGCCGCAGCTCGGCCAGCAGTTCCAGGATGGCGGCAGCCACCACGGTGTCCAGCGCCGACGTCACTTCGTCGCACAGGATCAGGTCGGGCTTGGCGGCCAGTGCACGGGCCAGGTTCACGCGCTGCTTCTGGCCACCGGACAGTTCGGCGGGCAGGCGGTCGATGATGCTGGAAGGCAGCTTGACCAGGTCCAGCAGTTCAGCCGTGCGGCGGCGCATGGCCTCGCCCTTCAAGCCGTGATAGAAGGACAGCGGACGATTCAGGATGCGGCCGATGGTGTGCGCCGGATTGAGCGCAGTGTCGGCGTTCTGGAACACGATCTGCACGCGGCGGAATTGTTCGCGGGTGCGGCCTTCCAGTGTCGGTGACAGGTTCTGGCCATCGAGCTGGATGCTGCCGCGCGCCGGCGCGATCATGCCGGCCACGGCACGCGCCAGGGTGGTCTTGCCGGAACCGGATTCGCCGATGATGCCCACGGTGCTGCCACGCTGGATGGTGAGATTGATGTCATCCAGGATGCGCACGCCCGGCAGGCCCAGCCGGTCCGGTGCGCCGTAACCGGCCACCAGGCCGCTGATGCGCAGCAGCGGCGCACGGGCTTCGGCCGGCACGCTCTCGGGCACGATCTCGCGCAGTTGCACCACGCGCGCAGCCGGACAGGCGGCAGCAATCAGGCTTTGGGTATAAGTGTCGGACGGGGCATTGAGCACCTGGTCGGTGGTACCGACTTCGCGCACGGCACCGTCGCGCAGCACGATGATACGGTCGGCCATCTGCGCCACCACGGCCAGGTCGTGCGAAACGTAGACGGCGGTCGTGCCGATTTCCTTGACCACTTTCTTGAAGGCGCGCAGCACTTCGATCTGGGTGGTCACGTCCAGCGCGGTCGTTGGTTCGTCCAGGATCACCAGTTCAGGATCGGTGATCAGGGCCATGGCCGCCATCACGCGCTGCAACTGGCCACCGGAGACCTGGTGCGGATAACGCTCACCGATCTTGTCGGGATTGGGCAGGGCCAGCGCGCGGAACAGCTCGACCGCCTTGCGCATGGCGCTGGCCTTGTCCATCACGCCGTGCTGCAGGGCGCTTTCGATCACCTGGTCCATCAGGGTACGGGCCGGATTGAAAGCCGCCGCCGCACTCTGGGCGATGTAGGCCACATGGTGGCCGCGCATGGCCAGCAGCGCCTTCTCATCCATCTGGTCGATCTGGCGCTGGCCGATGCGCACCTGGCCACCGACGATCTGGCAACCGGAACGCGCATAGCCCAGCAGCGAGAGTGCAATGGTGGTCTTGCCGGAACCGGATTCACCGATCAGGGCCAGCACTTCACCGGGGGCCACGGTGAAATTGACGTTCTTGACGATCTCGACCTGGCTGCCGTCGTCCTTGCGGGCATTCACGCGCAGGCCCTGCACTTCCACCAGGGGCCGCAGTGCCGCCCCGCCTGCCGCAGCGCCAGCACCGACGCCGCTTTCCTTGCCGAGGAAGATATCGAATTGCTTCACGGGCTTACTCCTTGGCAGCGCGCTTGCTGCGCAGGTTATCGATCAACAGGTTCACGCCGATGGTCAGCGAGGCAATCGCCAGGGCCGGCATGATCACCGCCAGGGCGCCTTCGCCCAGGCCGGAAATGTTTTCGCGCACCAGCGAGCCCCAGTCCGCATCCGGCGGCTGCACGCCCAGCGAGAGGAAGCTCAGGCCCGACAGCAGCAGCACCACGTAGACGAAGCGCAGGCCGAAATCGGCCAGCACCGGGCGGATCATGTTGGGCAGCATTTCCACGGTCATGATGTACCACACGCCCTCGCCGCGAGCGCGCGCGGCCTGCACGTATTCCATGGCCTGCACGTTGACCGCCAAGGAACGGGCGATGCGGTAGGCACCGGGCATGTAGGTGATGGCCGCCGTGAGCACCAGCAGGAACATGGAAGAACCGAAAGTGGCCACCATCATCAGCGCGAACATCTTGCTGGGAATCGAGATCAGGGCATCGAGCGCACGGCTGATGACGGCATCGCGCCAGCCGCCCGAGAAGGCCGCGAACAAGGCGATGGCGGTACCCGAGAGGCTGGCCACCACGGTCGACAGCAAGGCCAGGCCGATGGTGGCGCGGGTGCCGAAGAGGATGCGGCTCAGCATGTCGCGGCCCAGGTAGTCGCTGCCCAGCAGGAACTTGTGGCTCATGCCGGAGAACACGTCGGTATCGACGATGGCAGTGGCGTCGTAGGGCGAGATGCTGGGGCCGAGGATGGCCATCAGGATCCAGAAGCCGACGATCACCATGCCGATCCAGGCCATGGTCGAATGGCGGCGCACGCGCCTGGCGGGTGCGGTGGCTGCGGCAGCCGGTGCGACGGGCGCGCCCGCTTCGGTGCCGGTGGAGTCGTGGAGGGCTTTCATCGGGTCTTCAACCTTGGATTGGAAACAATGGCCAGCACATCGGCGGTCAGCACCAGCAGCAGGTAGCCGGTACAGAAGATCATGGAACAGGCTTGCACCAGCGGCATGTCGCGGGTGGTCACGGCATCGATCATGAGGGTGGCGATGCCGGGATAATTGAAGATGCTCTCGACGATGAGCACACCGCCCAGCAGGTAGGACAGGCTCAGCGCCACGGCATTGGCAATCGGGCCGATGGCATTGGGCAGCGCATGGCGCAGCACGATGCGGGTGCGCTTGACGCCTTTGAGCAGCGCCATTTCGGCATAGGACGAACGCAACTGATCGATCACGGCCGCGCGCGTCATGCGCGTCATCTGGGCCACGATCACGCAGCACAGGGTCAGCACCGGCATGGCATAGGCCTTGATGAAGGCACCCAGGGTGGCGGCATCGCTGGCATGCGACAGCGCCGACAGCCAGCGCAGCTTGACCGCGAAGATCATCACGGCCACCGTGGCCACCAGGAATTCCGGCACCGATACCATCGACACGGCACTGACGTTGACGGCACGGTCAAAGAAGGAGCCGCGATACATGGCCGAGAAGATGCCCAGGAACAGCGCCAGCGGCACCGATACGAGGGCCGTCACGGCCGCCAGCATCAGCGAGGCCGGCAAGCGGCCACCGATCATCTGCGCCACCGGCACATTGTTGACCAGCGACATGCCGGGGTTGCCCGAGAGCAGGTTGCCCAGCCAGTGCGCATAACGCAGCGGGGCCGGCAGGTCCAGGCCGTATTGCAGGCGCAGTGCGGCCACCGTCTCCGGCGTGGCGGCCTGGCCCAGTGCGGTCTGGGCGGCGTCGCCCGGCAACAGGTTGGTGATGAAGAACACGCCGGCCGAGACCAGCAGCAGCGTCAGCACCGCCTGCAGCAGGCGGCGCACGATCAGACGCAGGATCATTCCATTCATAGCTTTCCTCGGTAACGAGTGGCGGGGCCGGCCATCGAGATGGACCGGTCCCGCGCGACTTCCACTGACAGCGTACGTCAGGCGTGAGACTTTCCCGGACTCACGCGTCCAGCCAGACGTACTCCGCACAGGTGTAGTTCATGAACGCACCCAGCGGCACCGGATCGATCCCCTTGACCTTGGTGCTCATGCCTTCCAGGTTGATGATGAAGACCGGGATACCCAGGCCGCACTTCTCGTGGATCATGGTCTGCAGGTCGGCGTACATGGCCTTGCGCTTGGTGAAGTCGGTCTCGCCGCGCGCGGCCACCACCAGCTGGTCGAACTGCGGATTCTTCCAGCCCGATTCGTTCCACTGCGCATCCGACTTGAAGAACTGGGTCAGCAGGATGTCGGCGCTGGGGCGCGGGTTGATGTTGCCGAAACCGACCGGCACCTTCATCCACTGGTTGGACCAGTAGCCGTCGGCGGGCACGCGCTTCACATCCAGCTTCAGGCCGATCTTGGCGGCGCTCTGCTGCATCAGCACGGCCATGTCGACCGAACCGGTGGCGGCCACCGAGGCCACGATGGGGATGGTGCTGCCCAGCACGCCTGCCTTCTCCAGGTGGAACTTGGCCTTCTCCGGATCGAAGGGGCGCTGCGGCAGGCCGGCGAAGTAGAAGCGGTTGGTCGGGTCGATCGGCTGGTCGTTGGCGGTCACGGCATAGCCACGGAAGGCGGCCATCTTGATCTGCTCGCGGTCCAGCAGGTACTTCATGCCCAGCGTGAAATCCATGCTGTTGCCCGGGGCCTGGTCCTGGCGGATGACCAGGTCGGTGTACTGGCCCGACTTGGTTTCCATGACGGTGTAGCCCGGCGTGCCCTTGACGCGGCCGGTGGAACGGGCGTTGACGTCGTTGATCCAGTGCACGTCGCCGGAGAGCAGCGCATTGACGCGCGCGGCTTCGTCGGGGATGCCGAAGAGTTCGACTTCGTCCAGGTAGGGCAGGCCTGGCTTCCAGTAATTCTCGTTGCGCACGCCGATGGTGCGCACGCCCGGGGTGAATTCCTTGAGCTTGAAGGCACCGGTCCCGTTGGGGGTGCTGAAGTTGGTGGTGCCGTCGCGGATGATGAGGAATTGCGCGGTCGCCAGGATCACCGGCAAGTCGGCGTTGGCGCTGGTGAGCTTGATCTGGACTTCGTTGGGGCCGGTGGCCTTGACCGATTCGAACTGGTCGGCCACGACCTTGACCTTGGAGGCGGTGGCCGGATCCTTGTGGCGCATGATCGAATAGACCACGTCGGCCGGGGTGAACGGCTTGCCGTCGTGGAAGACCACGCCCTTGCGCAGCTTGACGGTCCAGGTGATGGCGTCGGTGGTCAGCATTTCTTCAGCCAGTACCATCTGCGGTGCGAGCTTGCCATCGAGCTTGGTCAGGCCGTTGTAGAACATGTGCACCCGGGTGTAGTCGGTGGAGTGCGCGGTCTTGGCCGGGTCCAGGGTATCGGCAGTGGAGCTGGTCTGGGTGGCGATGCGCATCTTGCCGCCGCGCTTGCCGGTCTGTGCCATGACGCTGCCGCTGGCCGTCAGCAGGCCCGTGCCGCCGACCGTCATGAGGCTGCCGGCCAGCAGGGTGCGCATCATGTCGCGACGGGTGAAGCCGCCAGGGGCCTGGTCCAGCGCATCGCCGGTGATGATGGAACCCTCTTTGGGGTGATGTCCGTTTTCCTGCTTGCTCATGAAATGCCTCACGATAAAAGTTCAACCACGAAGACCACCGGCCTGCCCTGCCGTCTGCATGTTGCAGATCCCTCGGGAGGGCACGCCGCCTGTTGGGTCCGGCACACTCCTCGCAACATTGATACCAGGGCGGGAGCACACCGGGAATGACGGAAACTGCACGGGAGCCCTGCAGCTCCCGCTCACTGCTGACTGCTGACAAGCGCCTTACAGACCCAGCACGCCCGGCAGGCCGGAGATGTCCTTGATTTCGGTGTAGCCGTAATACGGGGTCGAGGGTTCATGGCCGCGGGCCACGAAGACCTTGTTCTTGATGCCCATGTCGGAGGCCGGCATGAGGTCGTAACGCAGGCTGGAGGACACGTGCAGCACGTCTTCCGGATTGCAGTTCAGGTTGTCGAGCATGTATTCGAAGGCGCTCAGGCGCGGCTTGTAGGCTTGTGCCTGCTGGGCGGTGAAGACCTTGTGGAAGGGTGCGCCCAGTTGCTCGACGTTGTGCATGATCTGGCTGTCGTCGGCATTGGAGAAGATCACCAGCGGGAATTCCTTGGCCACCTTGGAGAGGCCCTCCGGCACGTCGGCGTGCGGGCCCCAGGTCGGCACGGCCTTGTAGAAGGCACCGGTTTCCTCGTCGGTGGTCTTGATGCCCCAGCGCGCGCAGGTGCGGGTGATGGCGTTCTTGCAGACCTGTTCGTAGGGCTTCCATTGATCCAGCACTTCATCGAGGCGATAGGCCGCGAACTGGCGCAGGAAGAACGGCATGTCTTCGGCGGAGACGCGATCGGCGTAAATCTTTTGCGCGGTTTCCGACATCTGGAAACGGGTCAGGGTGCCGTAGCAATCGAAGGTAATGAACTTGGGCTTGAAAATGCTCATGGAAAATCGTCCTGTCAAAAAAGGGGGCGCATCACCTGTTGGGCCTGCGCTGGAGGCTGCTTGCTTGCGGGATTGCGGTTGACTGCATGAGAAGGATTACAACATAGCGAAACTTGCGATTTATTCCTTTTTGACCGGGCCGCGAAACAGAAATATGTGTTTTCTGCGGTCCAATCAGCATAGCTTGCCGAGCAGTGCAGCAATGCGAGCCGGGTGCGCTGCTTTGGGGCATTTTCACCAAGCTGGTGCGGATCGTGTCCGCAGGCTGGCGCATGTCCGGGACTGCATTTGCGCAGGCGATGCCTGCTCCGCATCTGCTTGCGCACCGCGCTGGCCTGCCAAAGCAGATCATGCGGGGGCTGCATCATGCTACTGCCGGTACCGCCCAATTTTGTGCCGAGAAGAGGGGGCAGATCGCCATAAGATTGCGAATTGGCAGGCTTGAAAACTGCCGCGCAATGCCGCGCCAGGTGCATCATCGCTGGGGTAGCGTTGCGGACCCGGCCAGCGGGCGCGGCCCGCAGCGCGAGAAGACCGAAACTATATATTTATAGGATTTGACGGAACAGGGACCATTGACCCTGCCTCATCCGCATCGCCACCGTATCGACAAGGACACGCTGCATGACTACCCAAAGCACGCTCCCGGCCGGACAGGCCGTACAGACCACCCTGCGCCCCATGCGCCCCGAGGACCTGGCCAGTTGCCACGCCATGAGCCTGCACCTCTACTGGCCGCACCGGCTGGCCGACTGGCAGTTCCATCATCAGGTCAGCAGCAGCTGGGCGGTGGAACTGGAAGAACCCGATGGCACGCGCAGCGTGGCCGGCAGCGGCATGCTCTGCCCGCTCGGCGAGGACTATGCCTCGCTGGGCCTGGTCATCATCACCGATGCCCTGCAGGGCCGTGGCCTGGGCCGCGCCATGATGCAGCGCCTGCTGCAGGATGCCGGTACGCGCAACGTCATCCTCAATGCCACCGAGGCCGGACGCCCGCTCTATGAGAAGCTGGGCTTCGTGGTCACCGACACCCTGAGCCAGCACCAGAGCACCACCGCGCGTGCCACCCCGGTGCTGGCCGCAGGCGCGCGCATCCGCCCGTTGCGCAAGGACGAAGTGCCTTATCTGCTGGCACTGGACCGACAGGCCAGCGGCATGGACCGCAGCGCCCTGCTGGTGCCGCTGCTGGACACCTCTGAAGTGGCCGTGCTGGAACAGGCGGGCCAGGTCAAGGGCGTCGCCTATCTGCGCGAGTTCGGGCGCGGCCGCGTGATCGGCCCCGTCATCGCCAGCAATGTGGAAGATGCGAAGACGCTCATCGCTTACTGGATCAACGCCTATCCCGGCGCTTATCTGCGCATCGACGTGCCGGGCCGGACCGGCCTCAAACCGTGGCTCGAAGAGATCGGCCTGACCTGCGTGGACAACGTGGTCAGCATGTGCCGTGGCACCCCGCCCGCGCCCGCCACCGCGTGGCGCACCTATTCCATGATCAACCAGGCACTGGGCTGAACGGCCCGCACGAGACCAACATGACTTTTCTCTACAAGGCCGATCCGGTACGCGGCGCCGAATGGGCGCAACTGTTTGCCGAGAAGGCCCCTGAGCTGCCCTTCCATATCTGGCCGCATGAAGGCGATGGCAGCAGCGTGCGCTATCTGGCCGCCTGGACGCCGCCAGACGATATCGCGCAACGCTTCCCCCATCTGGAAATCCTGTTCTCGGTCGGGGCCGGCATCGACCAGTTCGACATGTCCACCCTGCCCCCGGACCTGCCGGTGGTGCGCATGACCGAACCCGGCATCGCCGCCGGCATGGTGCAGTACGTGACGCACGCGGTGCTGGGCCTGCATCGTGACAGCCGCGTGTATGCGCGACAGCAGCGGGAACAGGTGTGGCGCGCCCATCGCGTGCGCCCGGCCTCGGCTTGCCGCGTCGGCGTGCTGGGACTGGGCATGCTGGGGCGCGCCGTGCTGCAGCAGTTGCACGGACTGGGTTTCCCCTGCGCAGGATGGAGCCGTTCGGCGCACCAGATGGACGGTATCGATTGCTACAGCGGCAGCGATGGCCTGCGCCACTTCCTGGCGCGTACCGATGTGCTGGTGTGCCTGGTGCCGCTGACCGACGATACGCGCGGCCTGCTCAACCGCGAGCTGTTTGCGCAATTGCCGCGCGGTGCTGCGCTGGTCAACGTCGGACGCGGTGGCCATCTGGTGGAAGACGATCTGCTGGCCGCTCTCAATGACGGCCAATTGAGCGCCGCCGTGCTGGACGTGTGCGAGACCGAACCCTTGCCGCAGGGCCATCCCTTCTGGACCCATCCCGACATCGTGCTCACGCCGCACATCGCCAGCATGACCCAGCCCGATGGTGCGGTCGATGCGGTGCTGGAAAACCTGCGCCGCCATCGCGAGGGCTTGCCGCTGCTGGGCCTGATCGACCGCCAGCGCGGTTACTGATACCTCCACGCCACTTCATCCGGAGATGCCGCATGGCAAACAAAATGCCGAACCGCCCCGCCACAACGGCATGCCATGCCGCTGGCGGCGGGCAGTTCGCGTCACGGCGCTGGCTTATGCGTTCTATCCTTGATGACGTGGCGCAGTGCGTCTGCCGCCTCACCTTTCCCCATTCACCTGCCTGAAGCCCCGACCATGAAGCTGGAATCCTACTGGACCGATTCTGCCCCGCTGTTCATCTCCCCCACGCGCGAGCTGCCCACGCAGGTTGACGTGGCCATCGTCGGCGGCGGCTTCACCGGCTTGTCGGCGGCACTGGCTTTCGCCAAACGCGGGGCCTCGGTGGTGGTGCTGGAAGCCGGCCCGCATGTGGCTGCGGAAGCCTCGGGCCGCAACGGCGGCCACGTCAACAATGGCCTGGCGGTGGACTATGCCGAGGTCGCCGCCAAAGTCGGCGTGGAGCGTGCCCGCGCCTGGTATCACGCCTATGACGATGCGGTCGATACGGTGGCACGGCTGGTGGAGCAGGAGCAGATCGCCTGCGATTTCCTGCGCCACGGCAAGCTCAAGATGGCCACCAAACCCTATCAGATGGACGCCCTGCAACGCAGCGCCGACCGTCTCATCGCCGATGGCGTGGACAGCGATGTGGAGATCCTCGATGTCGCCCGCGTGCGTGCCGAGGTGCAAAGCGAGCGCTTCCACGGCGGCCTGCTCTACAAGCGCAGCGGCCAGATGCACATGGGCCGCTTCGCCTGGGGCCTGGCCACGGCGGCAGAACGTCACGGCGCGGCCATCCATACCGGTACCGAAGTGCGACGCCTGGAACGCATCGGCAACACCCACGCGCATCGCGTCCACACCGCGCGCGGCACCATCACGGCCAAGCAGGTGCTGCTGGCCACCGGAGCCAGCCGTCACGGGGCCTATGGCAGCTTCGGCTGGCTGCGCCGGCGCATCGTGCCCATCGGCAGTTTCATCGTGGTGACCGAACCGCTGGGCGCCGAGCGCGCTGCCGCGATGCTGGCCAGGCAGCGCACCTACACCACGGTGGCCAACATCCACCACTATTTCCGCATGACGCCCGATACCCGCCTGGTCTTTGGCGGACGGGCGCGCTTTGCGATTTCCAGTCCGCAGTCCGATGCGGCCAGCGGCGAGATCCTGCGTCAGGGCCTGCATGAGACCTTCCCGCAGCTAGGCCAGGTGCGCCTGGACTACTGCTGGGGCGGCCTGGTCGACATGACACGCGACCGCCTGCCGCAGGCCGGCGAACGCGACGGACTGTATTACTCCATGGGTTACAGCGGCCACGGCACGCAGATGTCGGTGCACATGGGCCAGTGCATGGCCCAGGTGATGGCGGGTGACGCGCTGGCCAATCCCTGGCGCGAACGCGAATGGCCGGCCATCCCCGGCCACTTCGGGCCGCCGTGGTTCCTGCCGGTGATCGGCCTGTATTACCAGCTCAAGGACAAGCTGGCCTGATGATGCGCCGCTGGCTGCATTAACTTTTATTGAATGCTCGTTGATAGTTGCATTAACTTTTGCTGAATGCTCACCATGACCTCTCTGACTCTGCAACGCCAGGATCTGATGCCCGGCGCCCAACTGATCGGCGCCGACTGGCGCGCAGCGGCCGATGGCCGCGTACTGGACGTGACTGACCCGGCCACTGGCCAGGTGTTTGCCACCGTGCCGGACGGTACCGCCGCTGACGCGCGTGCTGCCGTCGATGCGGCTGTGGCCGCCTTCCCGGCCTGGCGTGCCACGCCGGCCAAGCAGCGCGCCACCATCATCAAGCGCTGGAACGATCTGCTGCTGGCGCACCAGGAAGACCTGGGCCGCCTGATCTCGCGCGAGCAGGGCAAGCCGCTGGCCGAAGCCAAGGGCGAAGTGGCCTATGCCGCCAGCTATGTGGAATGGTTCGGTGAAGAAGCCACGCGCGCCAATGGCGACATCATCCCGGCACCGGTCACCGGCCGCCGCATGATGGCGTTGAAGGAACCGGTGGGTGTCGTGGCGGCCATCACGCCGTGGAATTTCCCGGCAGCGATGATCGCCCGCAAGATCGCCCCGGCCCTGGCCGCCGGCTGCACCGTGGTGTGCAAACCGGCCGAGGACACGCCGCTGACGTCGCTGGCGCTGATCCGCCTGGCACTGGAAGCGGGCGTGCCGGCCGGGGTCATCAACATCGTCACGGCCTCGCGCGAACGTACCCCGGAAGTGGTCGATGTGTGGCTGGCCGATGGCCGCGTGCGCAAGATCAGCTTCACCGGCTCGACCGCCGTGGGCAAGCACCTGGCGCGCCATTCGGCCGATACCTTGAAGAAGCTCTCGCTGGAACTGGGCGGCAATGCGCCTTTCATCGTCTTTGATGATGCCGATATCGATGCCGCCATCGATGGCGTGATGGCCGCCAAGTTCCGCAATGGCGGCCAGACCTGCGTGAGCCCCAACCGCATCTACGTGCAAGACAAGGTCTATGAAAACTTCGTGGCCAAGCTCGGGGCGCGCGTGGCGGCACTGAAGGTCGGCCCGGCCACCGATCCGGCTTCGCAGATCGGCCCCATGATCAACGCCCGCGCCATTGGCAAGATCGACCAGCACGTGCGCGATGCCATCGAACGCGGTGCGCGCGTGATCACCGGCGGCAAGCGCCTGCAGGGCGCCGGCTTCGAAAGCGACAACTACTATGCCCCGACCGTGCTGGCCAACGTCACCGGCGAGATGCAATGCAGCTGCGAAGAGACCTTCGGACCGGTGGCACCAATTACCCGCTTCTCGACGGAAGAGGAAGTGATCGCCGCCGCCAATGCCACGCCCTTCGGCCTGGCGGCGTATTTCTATTCGACCGATGTGCGCCGCATCCATCGCGTCACCGATGCGCTGGAAAGCGGTATCGTGGGCGTCAACGAAGGTGCGCTGGCAGCGGAAGCGGCGCCCTTCGGCGGCGTGAAGGAATCCGGTTATGGCCGCGAAGGCTCGGTGCATGGCCTGGATGATTACCTGCACACCAAATACGTTTGCCAGGGCCAGCTCTGAGTCCTCCCCTGCCTAGCTGCCCCTCTCACTGAAACCAACAGGAGCCACCATGCCCGCGCTGTCCACCCACGAGCCCGAGACCGCCCGCGAGCCCTTGCCCGACCTGCTCTTGCGGCCGATTGCAACGGATGACCTGGGCCACTGCCACCGGCTGTCGCTGCGCTTCAAGTGGCCGCACCGGCTGGAAGACTGGAATTTCCTGCTGCAGATGGGGCAAGGCTACCTGCTGGAAAACACCGCCGCGGACGCGGCGCTGCGCACCGTCGGCAGCGTGGTCTGCACCACCTATGGCGAGCACCACGCCGTCATCGGCATGCTGCTGGTGCAGACCGAGTTGCAGCGGCGCGGCCTGGGACGGCGGCTGATGCAGCATGCAGCCAGCGAGGTCAATGGCCGCAGCCTCATCGTCAACGCGACAGCGGCCGGCATGCCGCTCTACAAGCAACTGGGTTTCGTGCAGCAGGATGTGCTGCACCAGTTCCAGGGCTCGTCAGCGCAGCCGGTGCTGGTGTCGCTGCCACCGGGCGAGCGCGTGCGGCCGATGGGCAAGAATGATGTCCATCGCCTGCTGGAACTGGATGCGCAGGCCACCGGCATGGATCGCAGCAAGCTGCTGCTGGCCCTGTTGGAGATATCCGAAGGCGTGGCACTGGACCGCGATGGCGAGATGCTGGGCTTTGCGCTGGTGCGCCGCTTCGGCCATGGCCGCGTGATCGGGCCGGTGGTGGCACCCGACGCGGAACGCGCCAAGGGATTGATCGCACACTGGATCAATACCTATTCGGACTCCTTCATCCGCATCGACGTGTTCGAATCGAGCGGCCTGCCGGCCTGGTTCGACAAGCTGGGCCTGACCTGCGTGGACCATGTCACGCGCATGTGCAAGGGTGAGCCGCCGGTACGTGATGCGGGCATGCAGCTGTTCTCCATCGTCAACCAGGCGCTGGGCTGAGGCTGGGCTGACGTGTCCGCGCTGCTGCCGCAGAAAATGCCGCAGCAGCGCGCAAAACCCATGAAGATGCTTTTTCAGCCCCGCATCTTGCGCATCGCCTGCGAGGCCGAGGGCATAGGATAGAACACATGCCGGTTGTGCCGTTTGCCTGCACGGCCTTGTTCAACGCATCTTCAGCGAGTCCACCTCTATGCAAACTTCCGCCCTGGCCGCGCTCGACCGCAGCCACCTGATCCACCCCGTTGCCAGCTTCCGCGAGCATGAAGAACTGGGACCCATCATCCTCAGGTCGGGCCAGGGTGCCTACCTGACCGATCACCAGGACAAGCAGTTGCTGGATGCCTTCTCGGGACTGTGGTGCGTCAATACCGGCTATGGCCAGGAAAGCGTGATCCGCGCCGCGACCGAACAGATGCAGCGCCTGCCGTATGCCACCGGCTATTTCCACTTCGCCTCGGAACCGGCCATCCTGCTGGCCAAGAAACTGGTGGACATCAGCCCGGCGTCGCTCAAGCACGTGTATTTCACCTTGGGGGGTTCCGATGCGGTGGATGCGGCCATTCGCTACATCACGCACTATCACAACTCCATCGGCAAGCCGACCAAAAAGCATTTCATCTCGCTGCAGCGTGGCTATCACGGTTCGTCCTCGGTGGGCGCGGGCCTGACTGCATTGCCCAATTTCCATTACAACTTCAACCTGCCGCTGCCGACCCAGCATTACCTGCCCTCGCCTTACCCTTACCGCAGCGAGCTGCAGGGCGATGAAGCGATCATCGCGGCCTCGGTGCAATCGCTGCGCGACAAGGTCGCCGAACTGGGCGCGGACAATGTGGCGGCGTTCTTCTGCGAACCGATCCAGGGTTCCGGCGGCGTGGTGGTGCCGCCCAAAGGCTGGCTCAAGGCCATGCAGCTGGCCTGCAACCAGCTGGACATCCTGTTCGTGGTGGACGAGGTCATCACCGGCTTCGGCCGCACCGGCCCGATGTTCGCCTGCCTGGACGAAGACGTGCAGCCCGACCTGATGACCATGGCCAAGGGCCTCACCGCCGGCTATGCGCCGATGGGCGCGGTGATGATGTCGGACCGTGTCTACAACGGCATTGCCGATGGCGCACCGATGAGCACCGTGGTCGGCCATGGCCAGACCTACTCGGCCCATCCGGTCAGTGCGGCGGTGGCGCTGGAGGTCCTGCGGCTGTATGAGGAAGGCGGTCTGCTGGAAAACGGCCGGCGCCTGGAACCGGTCTTCGCCGGCGGCCTGCGCGCCCTGCTCGATCATCCGCTGGTGGGCGATGCGCGCAGCCGTGGCCTGCTGGGCGCACTGGAACTGGTGGCTGACAAGCAGACCAAGGCACGCTTTGCACCCGAGCTGAAGCTGCACGATCGCATCTTCCAGGTGGCCTATCGCCATGGGCTGGTGTTCCGCGCCTTCGGCGACAACATCCTCGGCTTCGCGCCCGCGCTGTGCTACACGGAAGAGGATTTCGCGCTGATGTTTGCGCGCCTGCGGGCCATCCTCGATGAAGTGCTGGCCCAACCCGAGGTGCGCCAGGCCGTGCGCTGAGCCGGCCCATGCGAGTATCGCCTCCGGCACGATGGGGAAATCGCCGCCGGAGGGGTTAAAATGCCCTGCTACATCCTGCCGGATTGCGCTGCGTGCGATACGCGAGGCAAACCGGCAGGCTGAGTCGAATAACCCGAGGCAACATGATGACTAACGGCGCGTTGAAACTGGACCGGATCGATCTGAGGATTTTGTGTCACCTGCAGCAGAATAGCCGCATTACCAATGTAATCCTGGCCGACGCCGTCGGCCTCTCGCCCAGTCCCTGCCTGATCCGCGTCAAGCGCCTGGAGAAGGCCGGCTACATCAGCGGCTATGGCGCGTATATCCGTCTGGAGAAACTGGCCGACGTCCAGATCGTGTTCACCGAGGTGACGCTGTCGGACCATCGGCGCGAAGACTTCGCCAAGTTCGAAGCCACCATCCGCAACGTCGATGAAATCATCGAATGCCATCTGGTCAGCGGTGGCTATGACTACCTGCTCAAGTTCATGACCCGCAGCGTGGTGCACTACCAGAGCGTAATCGAATCGCTGCTGGAACAGAACCTGCGCATCGAGAAGTATTTCAGCTACATCGTCATCAAGTCGCCCTTCATCAAGCATCACTATCCGCTGGAAAAATTCATCCAGACCTGAGCCCCATGGGCTGGCCACCGCCGGCCGGTACCGTGCGGTGGCAGCCTGGCACGCCCTGCATGTGGCGGCTGCGCTGTCTGCACCGTTTTTCGGTACGTTTTGCTGGCCTTTATCCTCGCCTTTTTCCTGCCCTTTTTTCTGTACAGACGATCGCGGACCCTCCTGATCGTTTTTGCACACCCCCCTGTCAATTTCCGCACAGCAAGCCTTTTCCAGCGCGGCAAGCCCTCGGCCTCATCTTTACATTTATGCCCTCCGCGATGGCCGGATTGCGGCATCTCCATCCAATCTCCACAAATTCCCCAGAAAAACACGACTATTGGTCAGCAAACTCCCCTTTACTTTTGTAAAGACGTGCCGTTAACCTTCGGGTGCGCTGACGAAGGGTCAGTTTCTCAAATTACAAGAACATCACGTTTGCTTAGGGGGCAACATGGCAACTTCCACGGGGACGATCTCGACATCGGCCGGTCCGCTTGACGTTTCGACGCTGGTCAACCAGCTCATCGCGGTCGAGAGCAAGTCCAAGCTCACACCGCTGAAGACCAAGGAAAGCGGCTTCAATACGCTCATTTCCGCGTATGGCTCGCTGAAGAATGCGCTGACCAGCTATCAAAGCGCCCTGAAGGTCATGACGGCCGCCAGCTTCAGTGCGCAGAAGACCACCGTGTCCAATGCCGGCACCGGCACCAGCCTGACCACCGATCCGTTCACGGCAGAGGCCAACAGTGACGACTCGACCAAGGTCCTGGCACAGAAGTTGAAATCCGGTGGCTATGCCAGCGGCACCACCTTCAATGCCGGCGACTCGATCGCCATCAAGATCGGCACCAACTCGCCCACCTTCATCACGCTGCAGGCCAATGCCACCCTGGCGGGTCTGCGCGACACCATCAATGCCTCCAAGGCCGGCGTGACGGCCTCCATCGTCACCGATGGCAGCGGCGACCATCTGGTCCTGGAATCCAATACCGGCGGCACGGCCAACACCATCAAGGTCACGGCCAACAATTCGCTGTCCGGGCTGAGCTATGACCCCAGCGTGTCGGGCTCGGTGACGCAGATCCAGGCCCCGCGCGATACCACCAAGGCCGCCGCCGGCAAGTACAGCATCGGCGTGAGCCAGCTGGCACAGGCGGTCAAGGTCAGCTCGGCCGGCATCGTGCCGGGCACCACCTTCGACAATGGCGTGCTGGCCATCAAGACCGGCAATGGCTCGACCACGCTGATCCAGCCCAAGACCAATACCCTGGCCGGTGTGCGCGATGCCATCAACGCCAGCGAAGCGGGCGTCAATGCGGCCATCGTCAGCGACGGCACCAACGACCACCTGGTGCTCACCGCCAAGGACAGCGGCGCGGCCAACAGCCTGCGGGTCAGCGGCACCGGCAATTTCGCGGTGTTCAACTTCGATCCCAGCGGCACCGTCACCACCACGGGCGTAGCGACCAACCAGACTTACAGCAGCGGCAGCCTGGCGCTGCAGGTCGGCAGCAAGTCCTTCACCATCACCCCGACCGATCTCGACAACAGCGGTGCCATCGGCCTGAACGACGTGATGAAAGCCATCAACGATGCCAATACCGGCGTGACCGCCAGCATCAGCAACGACGGCAGCAATGACCATCTGGTGCTCACGCCGGCCGGCACGGATCCGATCAAGCTGGTCGGCAGCAATGACTATGCCAGCCTGTCCGGCAGCAGCATGGGGCAATTGGCCAAGGCGCAGGATGCCAAGCTGACCATCGATGGCGTGGCGGTGACCAGCACCACCAACAAGGTCAGCAATGCGATTTCGGGCGTGACGCTGAACCTGGCGAAGGTGACGACGGCGGCGGACAATTTCTCGCTGTCCATCGCCAATGACACCAGCGGCCTGTCGACGGCGGCCAACAGTTTCGTGACGGCCTACAACAACCTGGCCAAGGCCGTGACCAACCTCACCAAGCAGACCCCGTCCACCACCAAGGGCCAGGCCAGCACCGGCTCGCCGCTGGCAGCGGAATCTTCCGTGCTGAACATGATGACGCAGATCCGCGGCACCATGCTGGGCGCACTGGGCGACGATGGCGGCATGAACCTGTCGCAGGTGGGGATCTCGTTCCAGAAGGATGGCACGCTGGCGCTGGATGCGGCCAAGCTGACGACGGCCGGCAACAAGGATTTCGACGCGGTCGCCAAGCTCTTCACCGGGACCTCCGGCGTCGTGCCCAAGCTGCAGAAGCTGATGGACAGCATCCTGGGCGACAGCGGCACGCTGGCCACCAAGACCAAGGGCCTGCAGGACAGCCTCAAGATCGTGACCGACCAGCAGACCGCGGCCAATGATCGGCTGCAAACCCTGAAGGACAACTACACCAACCAGTTCAACCGGCTCAACGTGACGCTGGCGACGATGCAGTCGCGGCAGAGCTATCTGACCCAGCAGCTGGCGAAGTTGTCCAAGTCGTCGTGATCGTTTTGATGACAGGTCCGCACGCGCGGAGCTCCCTGTGAAAGGCCGCAGCGATTCTCGCTGCGGCCTTTTGTTTTACGGTCTGTCGTTATACTGTGACCAACCCTGGCCGCCCAAGGACCAGGTCTGACTTCGATAACAATGAACAGGGAGACTCAGTGACCACCCTCAACTACCTCGATGACTTCCAGCCGGGCCAGGTATTTCGCTCGCCGGGCACGCTCACCGTGAGCGCCGAAGAGATCAAGCAGTTCGCCCAACAGTACGATCCCCAGCCCTTCCACCTCGACGACGAAGCTGCACAGCAGACCTTCTTCCGTGGCCTGGCCGCCAGCGGCTGGCATACCGCCACGCTGACCATGCGCCTGCTGGTCGATACCCTGCACATCCAGGGCGGCATCATCGGTGCCGGCTTCGATGAATTCCGCTGGCCGCGTCCGACCCGTCCCGGCGATGTGCTGCGCCTGGAAGCCGAAGTGCTGGGCATCAAGACTTCGCAATCCAAGCCGCAGCAGGGATTCCTCAACCATCGCGTGACGACTTACAACCAGCACGACGAAGCCGTGCTCATCATGACAGGCAACCTGCTGGTACCGCGCCGCAGCCCGGGCTGATCGCTCAGGCGGCGTCGGGCTGTTGCGCCGGATGCGCCTGCTCGAAAGCGGGCAGCGCATTGCAGGCGGCCTCGATGGCGCACAGCGTCGGGTAAGGCGCCATGTCCACTTCGAAACGGCGCGCATTGAAGATCTGCGGAATCAGGAAGCAATCGGCCATGGTCGGTGCATCGCCTACGCAGAAGTGGCCACGGGTGGTATCGGCCGCCAGTTGCTGTTCCAGCGCGGTGAAACCGAGCTTGATCCAGTGCTGGATCCAGGCCGTCTTCTGCGCCTCATCCACGGCCAGCGCGTGCTTGAGATAACGCAGCACGCGCAGGTTGTTCAGCGGATGGATTTCACAGGCGATGGCCAGCGACAGTTCGCGGATATGCGCTCGCGCAAAGGCATCGCCCGACAACAGGGAGGGCGTCGGATAGCGCTCTTCCAGATACTCCAGCATCGCCATCGATTGCGTGAGCAGCTTGCCCTGGTCGGCCAGTACCGGGACCAGCGCATGCGGATTCAACTGCGTGAAGGCGGGCAGCAATTGCTCGCCGCCCTGGTTCAACAGATGCACGGCCGCCGTTTCATAAGGCACGCCTTTGAGATTCAGGGCGATGCGCACGCGATACGAGGCCGAGCTGCGGAAATAGCTGTAGAGGGTAGTCATGCGCTTGCTTCCTTCAGGAAAGACAATCGGATCAGGCCAGGCTGCGGGCAGGCAACACTGTGCCGGCCGCTTCACCGAAACCGATAGTGGGCAAGCCATCGCGACGAGCCACTGCGCGCAGGATGATGGTATCGCCATCTTCCAGGAAGACGCGCTTCTCGCCATTGGCCAGGGTCAGCGGGGTCTTGCCGCCACCGCTCAGTTCCAGCAGCGAACCGGCCTGGTCCGGTGCCGGACCCGACAAGGTACCCGACCCGAAGAAATCGCCCGGACGCAAGTTGCAGCCATTGACGGTATGGTGCGTGACCAGCTGCGCCACGGTCCAGTAGGCATCCCGATAGTTGCCCAGCGAGAGCCGTTGCGGGGCACTGCCCGCTTCACGCATGGCAGCGGTCTGGATCAGCACTTCCAGTTCGATGTCAAAGGCGCCGCTCTCGCGCAGGGTCGGCGCATCCAGGTAAGGCAGCGGCTGCGGGTCGTCCGCCGGACGCGTCCATCCGCAACGGTACGGGGCCAGCGCTTCCAGCGTGACGATCCAGGGCGAGATGGTAGAAGCAAAGCTCTTCGACAGGAAGGGACCCAGCGGCTGGTATTCCCAGGCCTGCACATCGCGTGCGGACCAGTCGTTCAGGAGACAAAGTCCAAACACCTTGTCCTCGGCCTGCGCCATCGGGACCGGCTCGCCCAGGGCATTGCCGCCGCCGATGAAGATGCCCAGTTCCAGTTCGTAATCCAGCCGCTTGCAGGGACCGAAAGCGGGCAGGTCTGCATCGGGGGCCTTGGTCTGGCCCACCGGACGGCGGAACTGCTGGCCCGAGATCGCGATGGAAGAAGCACGGCCGTGATAACCGATGGGCACCCATTTGTAGTTGGGCAGCAGCGGATTGTCCGGACGGAACAGCTTGCCTATCGTGGTGGCGTGGTGGATCGATGTGTAGAAATCGGTGTAGTCGCCGATCACGGCCGGTACATCGTATTCGGCCTGGGCTTGCGGAACCAGGCAGGCGGCCAGTTCTGACTGATGCGCCGAACCGCTGCGCAGCAGGCGCGACAATGCCAGGCGCAGTGCCGACCAGGCAGCCGGCGTGAGCGCCATCAGGGCATTGAGGCTGCTGCCGCTGCAGGCCGCGTGCGCCGCCGTGCGCGTGGCTTCATCGAAGCCCGAGAAGGCGCCGGCTGATTGGGCGGCCGGCAGGTCCAGGATCTGGTCGCCAATCGCAACGCCCGCGCGGTACGCTTCTTCACTGCCGCTGCGGCGAAACACGCCGTAAGGCAGGTTCTGGATCGGGAAGCTGCAGTTTTCTGCATTTGCGCTCTGGACCCAGCTACGCAGCGAGGTGTCATGGGTTTCGTTCAGTGTCAGGCTAGGCAGGCTCATGCGCGCTCCGGGTTGAAGTTCTTCTGGATGCCCAGCCAGCAGTCCTGGTAATCGCGCTGCAAGGTCGGCGCGGACAGGGCGTGACGGGTCGGGCAAAGGATGTTGCGGGTCTCGAACATGAAGGCCATGGTGTGGTCGACCTTGTTCGGGATGCTGGTATCGATGCGGCTGGCTTTCTCGAAGGTGGCCGCATCCGGTCCGTGACCGCTCATGCAATTATGCAGGCTGCCGCCGCCGGGCACAAAGCCGCCGCCTTCCTTGGCATCGTACTGGCCGGTGATCAGGCCCATGTATTCGCTGGCCACGTTGCGGTGGAACCAGGGCGGACGGAAGGTATTTTCAGCAGCCAGCCAGCGCGGCGGGAAGATCACGAAGTCGATCGTATCCACGCCGGGCGTATCGCTCTGCGACTGCAGCACCAAGAAGATCGAGGGATCGGGATGGTCGTAGCTGATCGAACCGATGGTGTTGAAGTGGCGCAGGTCGTACTTGTAGGGAACATAGTTGCCATGCCAGGCCACAACATCCAGCGGCGAATGGCCGATCTTCGCCTGCCACAGATTGCCGCCGAATTTGGCGATGAGCTGGAAGTCGCCCTCGCGGTCTTCGTACCAAGCGTGCGGCGTGGCGAAATCGCGCGGATTGGCCAGTCCGTTGGAACCCAGCGGACCGAGATCAGGCAGGCGCAGCAGCGCGCCGAAATTCTCGCAGATGTAGCCGCGTGCCTCGCCATCCGGCAGGCGCACCTGGAAGCGCACGCCACGCGGAATGACGGCGATCTCCTGCGGCTCGATATCGATCACGCCCAGCTCGGTACGCAATTGCAGGCGGCCCAGCTGCGGCACGATCAGCAGTTCGCCATCGGCCGAATAGAAGAAACGATCGGTCATCGAGCAATTGGCGGCATACAAGTGAATGGCGCAACCGCTCTGGGCTTGCGGCGAGCCGTTGCCGGCCATCGTGACCATCCCTTCGATGAAATCGGTGGGCACGGTCGGCATGGGTAGCGGGTCCCAGCGCAACTGGTTGGGCGGCGCTGCGACGTCGTCGAAGTGACTCACCAGCAGGCCGCGTTCCATTGGCTCAAACGGATGATGCACTGCTGCCGGACGGATGCGATAGAGCCACGAGCGACGGTTGTGACCGCGCGGCGCGGTGAAAGCGGTACCGGAAATCTGCTCGGCATACAGGCCATAGGGCGCACGCTGCGGCGAATTCTGGTGCGCGGGAAGCGCACCCGGCAGGGCCTCGGTGGCGAACTCATTGCCGAAGCCGGACTGGTAGCCGCGTGTATGCACGTGATGGCTGACGGAAGAATCGGTGACGGTATTCATGCGGACACTCCTCGGGAAGTACGATGCAGGCGCGCGATGGTCAGCGCCGAAATCAGCGCCGGCACCGCCGCTGCGATGAACAGCGAACCATTGCTCCACTGCAGCGCGATCAGTTGGCCGCCGATGACCGGCCCGACCACCGAGCCGATGCGGCCGATGCCCAGCGCCCAGCCGATGCCGGTGGAACGCAGCGTGGTCGGGTAGAAGGTACCGGCCAGTGCATTGACGGCCGGTTGTCCACCCACGATGCAGAAGCCCGCCACGATCACCGCCAGGAACAGCAGCACCGGCATGGCCGCCACCTTGCCGATCAGCGCAATGGACACGCAGGCCAGCAGGAAGCAGCTGCCCAGTACGCGGGTGAAGCCGAAGCGGTTGATGAAGCGGCCCAAGGTCAGCGTACCGACCACGCCGCCCACTTGCAGCGAGGTACCGATCAGCACGGCCATGCTGGTGGAATAGCCGGCGTCACGAATGAGCGTGGGCAGCCAATTGGAGAGGAAGTACAGGTTGATCAGGTTCATGAAGCTGATCAGCCACAGCAGCACGGTGACACCGGCGCGGCCATCGCGGAACAGGGCGGCTACCGGCATGCCTTCGGCCTTGCTTTCCTTGACCACGACCTCGGTGCTGTCATCAATGCGGATGGCGGGATCGAGCTTGCGCAGCCAGCGCGCCACCTGGCTGCGCGCACGACGGTGCAGCACCAGGAACTGTATCGATTCCGGCAGCCAGACCAGCATCGCCAGGCCCAGCACCAGCGGCACTGCACCGCCCACCCAGAACACTGCATGCCAGCCGTGCGCCGGGATCAGCGCTGCGCTCACGAATCCGCCGGCCGCAGCGCCCACGGTAAAGCCGCAGGAGACCAGCATCATGCGGGTCACGCGGGAGGAGGAGGGGCTGTATTCACCGACCAGCGCCATCGCATTGGGCATGATGCTGCCCAGGCCGAAGCCGGTGATGAAACGCACGATCAGCAACTGATCGATGGTGGTGACCAGCGGCGTCACCAGCATGCAGACCGCAAAGAACAGGGTCGAGGCGATCAGGACCGGACGGCGGCCGTAGCGGTCACCCACCGGGGTAAGCACCAGCGAGCCCAGCAGCATGCCGAACAGGCCGGCACCGAATACCGGTCCCAGGCTGGCCTTGCTCACGCCCCAGTCGGCGATGATGGCCGGGGCCACATAGCCCATGGCCTGCACGTCGAAACCATCGATGATGAGGCACAGGCCGCACAGCAGCAGCAGGCCGAATTGAAAAGTGCCGAACCGGCCCTGCTCCACCACCTGGTCCACATGGACCGTGGGGAGAGCGCCACTTGCGTGGATACTCATTGTCGTGCTCCTCGTCTGTCTTTACGTTTTTTTAGTTGTGTTGCCTGCCATCCATGGGCCGATGCGGCCGACAATGGCAGATTGCATGGCCGTGTGCGCAGACGCTGCTGCGCGGCTCTTGATGGTGTTGTCGCGCCGTCACTGTAGTGCAATCGCCCTTCTTTTACGATATAAATACGAAAATACGATCCATTCATTTCATGAATATTGCAGTGCACGCGTTTGCCGTACTGCCGAGCTGACCATGGCCCTCATCGAACCGCGCGACATCGATCTCAATCTGCTGGTGGTATTTCAGGAAGTCTTCCAGGAACGCCAGATCTCCTCGGTCGCCCGTCGGCTGGGGCTGTCGCAGCCGGCGGTGTCCAACGCGCTGGCGCGGTTGCGGCGCAGCTTCGGCGATGAGCTGTTCGTGCGCACGGCACAAGGCATGCAGCCCACGCCCTTTGCCGAACAGCTGGCCGAGCCGGTGGCTGCGGCGCTGCAGCAGGTAGCCCGTGCTCTCAACCTGCAGGAAGGCTTTGCGCCGCAGACCAGCGAGCGCCGCTTCACGATTGCCATGACCGATGTGGGTGAGGTGTATTTCATGCCGCGCCTGATCGAAGCCTGTGCCGAGGTCGCGCCGGGCGTGAGCCTGTCGACCGTGCGTGCCGGGGCGATCGACCTGAAGAGTGAAATGGAAGCGGGCCGGGTGGACCTGGCCATCGGCGCGTTCGACAATCTGTCGGAGGCGCTGTACCAGCGGCGATTGTTCCGCCAGGAATACGTGAGCATGTTCCGTATCGGCCATGCGCTGGACAAGCGCGGCGAAGTCAGCCTGAAGGAATTCCTGGCAGCCGAGCACCTGATGGTGTCTTCGCTGGAGAGTCCTTATGATCGCATCAACCAGAATCTGGAGAAGGCCGGCGTGCTGCCCAGCGTGCGCTTCCGGGTGCCGCATTTCACGGCGGTTCCTTACATCGTCAGCACCACGGCGCTGGTGGTGACGGTGCCCCGCAAGCTCGCCGAGAGTGCTGCCGCGCCCTTCGGACTGCGTTACATCAAACCGCCGCTGCGCCTGCCGGCGCTGCAGACCAACATGTTCTGGCATCGCCGCTACAATCAGGACGAGGGCAATGTCTGGCTGCGCAACCTGATCTCGGCGCACTTTGCCGAATGAATCCGGGCAGGACAACGACTGTGGCCGGAAGGCCGGGGAGACAACATGAACATCTACCGCGACTATGACCGCGAGGCGCTGGACGAGCAATACAACGTGCGCCTGCGTATTACGGATTTCCAGGCGTATTTCGACCGCTTTGCGCGCGAGGGAGAAGCAGCGCGGCAAGCGCATCCGCATCTGACCGATGTGCCTTACGGAGAGGATGCGCTGCAGACGCTGGATTTCTTTCCCGGGCGCAGCAATGGCCGGCCCCTGCTGGTCTTCATCCACGGCGGCTACTGGCGCTCGCTGGACAAGCACCAGTTCAGCCAACTGGCCCTGCCCTACCTGGCCCAGGACATCAACGTGGCCCTCATCAATTACCGCCTGGCCCCACAAGTGCGCATGGGCGACATCGCCGCCGACTGCGGGCGCGCGCTGCGCATGCTGTATGCCAAGGCGGCGGCGCTGCGCTTCGATCCGGATGCGATCTGGCTCATGGGCCACTCGGCCGGTGCCCACCTGGCCGCGCTGATTGCTTCGCTGGGTGCCGCGCCGGTGCGCGGCGTGTGCGGCATCAGCGGGATCTATGACCTGGAACCGGTGCGGCTGTCCTATCTGAACGAAGTGCTGCACCTCTCGCCCTCGGACGCCCAGCAGGCCAGCCCGCAATTGCTCGCCATGCCCAATGGCGTGCAGGCCTTGCTATGTGCGGGCGACGATGAATCGGCGGAATTCCTGCGCCAGCGCGATTTCTATGCGGCCACGCTGCGGCAGTCGGGACATGCGGTGGAAGTCTTGCCGCTGCCCGGGCAACATCACCTGAGTGTGGTGGATGTGGCGGCCGATACCGGGAGCAGTTTGACTCGGACCCTGTTGAAGATGATGTTGGGGTAAACGAGCTTGCCGATGTCGCCCCAGCCACGCTACGTCCCGGTGGCTGGATGCTGTAGCGGAGAGACACTGAAGTCAGCTTGCCTTGCCCGGTCGGCGCATCTTGGCTCGAGGCTTTTCCGTAACGGCAATGGGCGCGCGCAGGACCTTCACCGGTTCGGGTGTCAAATCAAACGTCTTGTTGCCTGGGAACGTTGCCGTCAGCACCAATTGACCGCCCAAGCCCCGCACGAAGTCCATGACGCTGCTCACTAGCAGGTCATCACGACTTTCCATCTTCGAAATGGCTGCCTGCTGAATATTCAAACTCGCGGCAAGGCTGGCCTGCGTCACTTGCAGGCTCTTGCGCAATGCCTGCAATTTGATGCAGGTCTGCATGGATTCGGTTCTTGCGTTTGCCTGCACTTGCGCCTCAGGATGCATGCGGGCGCGCAATTCACTAAATTTTTTTGCCATGATCGACTGCCTCCTTGCTCAGTGTGTCGAGATGAACGTCGTAGAGCCTGTCCGCGAGAGGGATGGTGTGCTCGTACCAACGATGGTTTCCGGTCTTGTCTCCGCCAATCAACAGGATCGCATGCCGCAATGGATCAAATGCGTAGAGCACCCGGTAAGGTCTTCCGGCATGCTGGATCCGAAGCTCTCTCATGTGCGCATGCCTGGAACCGAGAATTCCAGAACTGTATGGGTGTCTGAGAGCGGGTCCGTTTTTCTCCAGCAGGCCGACGTAGGCAGCCACGGACGTCTGCTCAGCATCATTGAGCCGATCCCACCAGTCTTCGAATTCATCGGTAAATTCTACCTCGCATTGCATGCTTTATTCCCCTGAAGTTATATTCCACTTAAGGAATTTTTTGAAGATGGCAGGAGAATTTCCGGCAACATGCGCTCCTGGCTTGGTCGGCCAGGTTAACCAGCAAGACTGGCAAATAATTTCCTCAAGGAAAATTCATGGTGGAGCTCGAAGAGTTTTGTGTACGGACAGCTACATCACGCCACCCAAAAACAACAATAAGAATCATTTTCATCTGAACTATAATACCGGCCTGACCCGCCGGTCGCGCCCGCTGCGGCCCGGCAGACAACACCAACAAGGCGCATGCGCGCCTCTCGCCGCCCTAGTGATACATGTTCAAGAAGATCTGGTTCCAGTTGCACTGGTTCATCGGCATTACTGCCGGTACCCTGTTGATGACCATCGGCGTGACCGGCGCCGTGCTGGCTTTCCGCGAAGAAATCATGGAGGCGCTGAGCCCCGGCGTGATGCATGTGCAAGTGCGCCAGCAGGCCACGCTCACGCCCCAGCAACTGCTGGACAAACTCCGTGAGGCCGAACCGGCCCGGCGCGTCACCACCCTCACCCTCACTTCTGAACCCGGCGCCTCGGCCCGCGTGGTGTTCGCGCCGCCGCCCGGCGTGCGGCGCGGTGAGGTGCGCTATGCCGATCCCTATACCGGCGCGCTGCTGCCGCCGGTGACAGGCGCGGAATTCTTCGAGTTCATCGAGCACTTCCACCGCTGGCTGCTGCTGCCCACCGAGATCGGCAAGATCGTGCTGGGCACGCTGGCACTGGCGCTGCTGGTGCTGGCGCTTTCGGGCCTCTACCTGCGCTGGCCGCGCCGCCCGCTGTCGCTGCGCGCCTGGCTGCGGCTGGACTTCCAGTTGCAGGGCCGCTCCTTCCTGTGGAACCTGCATTCGGTCATCGGTACCTGGTCGCTGGTGATGTATGTCGTGTTCTCCATCACGGGTGCCTACTGGGCGCTGGACTGGTTCAAGGACGGCCTCAATACGCTGGCCGGCGAGAGCCGCCGCCCCGCCATGCAACGCGGCGAAGGCAAGAAGAAACCCGCAGCGGACGAAGCCATCCCGCTGGAACTGACCCAGGCCTGGAACAGTTTCCTGGCCAAGGCCCCCAACTACCAGAGCGCCCAGCTGCGCCTGCCGGAACAGGGATCACAGCCGGTGCAGATCTTCTTCCTCGATCACGGTGCGCCCCATGAGCGCGCCCGCAGCCGCATGGTGGTCCTGCCGCAGAGCGGCGAGGTCCGGCAGCTGGAACGCTACGAGGACAAGAGCAATGGCGGCAAGCTGATCGCGGCCATCTATCCGCTGCACATGGGCACTTACTTCGGCCTGCCGGGCCGCATCATCATGGCCATCGCCAGCCTGATGATGCCGCTCTTTGGCATCACCGGCTGGATGCTCTATCTCGACCGCCGCCGCAAAAAGGCCGCGCTGCGCGCCGAACGTGCCAGCCTCAACGGCACGGCACCCGCTCCCGAAGGCGAACCGGTCCTGGTGGCCTATGCCTCGCAGACCGGCCAGGCCGAGCGCATCGCCCTGCATACCGCTGCCGGCCTGCGCCGCAGCGGCATCGCCGTGCAGCTGCAAGCGCTGGCACAAAGCACGCCGGAGAGCTTGCGCCATCACCGCCGCATCCTCTTCATCGCCAGCACCTTTGGCGAGGGCGATGCACCCGACAGTGCACGCGGCTTCGAAAAGCGCCTGCGCCAGGCCGCAGGGCAGTCGCTGGTCCACGTGCACTACGCCATCCTGGCGCTGGGCGACCGTCACTATCCGCAGTTCTGCGGCTTCGGCCACACCCTCGACCATGGCCTGCGCCAGTGCGGGGCCAAGCCCCTGTTCCCGCTGGTGGAAGTGGACCGCATGGCCGGCGTGGCGCTGCGCAAATGGGAAACTGAACTGGCCGCCCACGGACTGCAGGCGAATGTGAGCGAATTCCTGCCCACCACTGCACCGGCATGGCAACAATGGAAGCTGACACGACGCGTGCTCATGAATCCGGGCAGCCAGGGTGCGCCGCTGTATCACGTGGAATTAAAGCCGCAGGACAGCAGCCTGCCCGACTGGCAAGCCGGTGCACTGGTCGAGATCCTGCCGCGCCACGCACCGGATCGTATCGCCCTGCTGCTGCAGCGACTGCAGCTGGATGGCAGCGCCATGGTGAGCCATCAAGGCCGGCAAAAGACGCTGGCCGACGCGCTGGCCTGCAGCGTGCTGCCCACGCATCCTGTACGGGAAGCCCAAGCCCTGGCCGACCAGTTGCAGCCCCTTGCCGCGCGTTCGTACTCGGTGGCCTCGGTGCCACAGGATGGCGCGGTGCACCTGCTGGTGCGCCAGGTCCGGCATGAAGACGGACTGGGACTGGCCTCCGGCTGGCTGACCGAATTTGCACCAGGCGATGCCTCAATCGATCTGCGTCTGGTGGAGAACGCCGGTTTCGCTCCGGTCGCGGCCGATACGCCGGCCATCTTCATCGGCAATGGCTCGGGCCTGGCCGGCTTGCGCGGTCACCTGCACGCACGCATGCAGCACGCAGAAACGCAGTCCCGCAACTGGCTGCTTTTTGGAGAACGTAACGAACGTTACGATTTCCTGTATGCCGATGAATTGCAGGACTGGCTGGAACACGGCCGCCTGGCGCGCCTTGATCTCGCCTTCTCGCGTGACCAGAGCGAACGCCTGTATGTACAGGACCGCCTGCGTCAAGCCGGGCCCGAGCTGCGCCAGTGGCTGGACCAGGGCGCAGTCATCTACGTCTGCGGCAGCCTGGAAGGCATGGCCGCCGGTGTCGATGCCGTCCTCACGGACCTGCTGGGCGAAGCCGGCCTGCATGCCCTGATCGAACAGAATCGCTATCGCCGCGACGTTTACTGATGATTCCCGCCGGATGGATCGTCGATCCATCCGCCTCTCCTCCTGCGGGATGCAACAGCGCCCGCGCCCCCCTGTAGGCAGCTCCCGCTTTCCTTTGTAGGACAGTTCCGATTCGTGCCTGCGGTCGCGCTACGGCGCTGCAGCCGGGCATATACTCGTCCGCACAGCGTTGCCTGCCGACGCCGGACAGCGTCCCGGTCCATGGCAGCGCCCAACCGGGATCCTTCCATGACCAACAAGAAAATGAGATTGAGGAGCTGGTCCGCCGCCGGGCTCGCGCTGCTGCTGAGCTCGCTGATGCTGGCCGCATGCAGCTCGCTGCCCACCATCGTGCCCGACATGGACACGCAATCGGCCCGCACCATCCAGATGAAGGGCGGACGCGGCGTGCTCTCCGAGGCACAGGCCAAGGCCGCGCTGGACAAGCTGCGCGCGCAGAATGCCGACAACACCCTGCTGGACCGCCACGTGGCCATCGAAGGCGCCATCACCGGCTCGCCGCTGGTCACCGGCAACAAGGTCACGCTGCTCATCGACGGCCCGGCCACCTATGCCTCCATGCAGCAGGCCATCCAGGCCGCGCGCTATCACATCAACATGGAAACCTACATCATGGAAGACGATGAGGTCGGCCGCCAGTTTGCCGACCTGCTGATCGCCATGCAGAAGAAGGGAGTGCAGGTCAACCTGATGTATGACAGCGTGGGCAGCATCAATACCCCGCGCGAATTCTTCCAGCCCCTGATCGATGCGGGCGTGCATGTGCTGGAATTCAATCCGATCAATCCGACGCAGCTGCGCAAGGACTGGGCCGTCAACCAGCGCGATCACCGCAAGCTGCTGGTGGTCGATGGCAAGACCGCTTTCGTCGGCGGCATCAACATCAGCAGCGTGTATTCCAGCGGGTCCTTCAGCACCCGCAAGAAAAAACCGCAGCTCAACAAGGACGGCGAGCAGATCCCTTGGCGTGATACGCAGGTGCGCATCGATGGCCCGGTAGCGCTGGAATTCCAGAAGCTGTTCATCGAGACCTGGGGCAAGCAGCGCGGTCCGGACCTCGGCGACCATCGCTACTTCCCGCCCGTGGCCCCGGCCGGCAACGAGATCGTGCGCGCCATCGGCAGCTCACCGGATGATCCTTACAGCATCATCTACGCCACCTTCATCTCGGCCATTCAACATGCGGAGAGTTCGATCTACCTGACCAATGCCTACTTCGTGCCCGATCCGCAACTGCGCGATTCGCTCAAGGATGCGGCCCGGCGCGGCGTGGATGTGCGCCTGATCCTGCCCTCGCACAGCGACTCCTCGCTGGTGCTGTATGCCTCGCGCTCCTTCTACAGCGAACTGCTGGAAGCGGGCGTGCGCATCTACGAGCGCCAGGACGCGCTGCTGCATTCCAAGACCGCGCTCATCGATGGCGTCTGGTCCACCATCGGTTCGACCAACCTCGACTGGCGCAGCTTCGTCTACAACCAGGAAATCAATGCCGTGATCCTGAGCCCGCAATTCGGGGCCCAGACCAGAACCATGTTCGACCGGGATCTTGGTGCCTCCAAGGAAATCACAAAGGAACAATGGGAGCAGCGCCCGATCAGTGAAAGGATGAAGGAATTTGGTGCCAGCGTCTGGTCCCGCCTGCTTTGAGCGCGGCGGGAAACGCCGGTGAATGAACGAATGTACTGAAATCGAAAAGGAGTCCGGTTTGCGATCGATGTTGTCCCGTCTGACCTCACGCTTGTTGCTGGCTGCCACCTGTGCCTTGGCGGTCGGCAGCTGGGCACATGCCCAAACCCAGACCGGTGCGGTCGCCATGAAGAGCCGTTACGAAGAATTGCAGGGCGAGCTCAGCAACAACGGTTACCATCGCCCTCTTTACCTGAATTCGCGCGAGGAAGGCGGCAACGTCAAGGGCGACATCTATGCCGTGCTGAGCTATCCCTTTGCGCAAGTGCGCGAGTCGCTGGACAACCCCGATCATTGGTGTGACATCCTCATCCTGCACCTCAACACCAAGTATTGCCGCATGATGCGCGAAAACGGCAAGACCACCCTGCGCATGCAGGTCGGCAAGAAGACCGAACAGGATCTCAACGATACCTACCGCGTCGACCTGCGCTATCACGGCGGGGCCAGCGCAGCCGATTATTTTTCGTCCTCGATGCTGGCCGACAAGGGACCGCTGGACACCTCCAACTATCGCATCGAGATTGAAGCCATTCCGCTGGATGACAAGCGCTCCTTCCTGCATTTCAGCTATGCCTATTCCTATGGCATGGCCAGCAAGCTGGCGCTGCGCGCCTACCTGATGACGGCCGGCCGCGACAAGGTCGGTTTCAGCGTGGTCAAGCGCGAGGCCAACGGACAGCCGCAGTATGTCTCAGGCAGTCGCGCCACGGTGGAGCGCAATACCATGCGCTATTACCTGGCCATCGATGCCTATCTGTCCGGCCTGGAAGCACCGGCCGGAGAACGGCTGGAGAAGCGGCTGACGGCCTGGTACGGTGCGACCGAACAATATCCCCGCCAGTTGCATGAGGTCAGCCGCGAGGACTATCTCTCCATGAAGCGCAAGGAAGTGGCGCGGCAGCAGAAGGCCGCTCAGTAATCCTGCACTTCGGCCTGCTCACGCAGCCACTCAAGGAACGCAGCCACCGCAGGCCGGCGCGCATGATGCGCCGGGTAGACCGCAAAGTGCGCCTTGACCTTGATGGCGAGATCCAGTCCGAAGACCGGTTTCAGTTTCTTTTCCTCGATGTGCCGCGCGGCCACGGTCGCGCTCTCCAGCGCCACGCCCAATCCCTGGGTGGCGGCATCCAGTGACATCTGCGCGCGGTCGAAGCGCACCGCGAATTGCTCCGGCGGACGCACGTCCGCAAATTCCCCGAACCAGTCCGACCACTGCACCACGCTCACATTGCTGCGAATGAGCTTCACGCCCAGCAGATCGGCGGGCTTCCTGAGTTTGTATTCACGGATGAAGGCCGGGCTGGCCAAGGGCACGATGCGCTCTTCGAAGAGCGGCTCCACTACCAGTCCCGGCCAGTTGGGAATGCCGTAGCGGATGTCGATATCGACTTCGCCCAACTCGAAATTGCTCTGCGAGTGCGCCGCCGAGAGATTGAAGGTGATCTCCGGATAGGTGCGCGCGAAATCATTGAGCCGCGCCATCAGCCACAGGCTGGCGATGCTGGGCGCGGAATGGATGTAGAGCGTATTGCTGACTCCTTGCCGCACGTCCATGGACGCCGCCGTGATGGCCGAGATCGCCCCTTGGATGCGCGCCAGGTAACTTTCCCCGGCCGTGGTGATGCGCACGCCGTGCGCACTGCGCTCGAAGAGCCGAATGCCGAGATAGGACTCCAGCCGTGCCACCTGATGGCTCACCGCCGAAGCGGTCAGGTGCAGCTCGGCCGCCGCCAGCGCAAAACTCTTGCGCCGGGCCACCGCTTCGAAGGCCTGAAGGTTGGGTAACGGCGGGAGAACGGCCATGGACGGGCTCTGTGGCTAAGATGATGATCCGTCACTTTAACATGACGAGACTTCGCTTGTCGTCAGGCGAGGAAAGTTCGACCATGCGCATCAGAACAAAAACGGAGACATGGTCAACTACCCTGCATGCTGCACGGCAGCACGCGCCATCGCGCATCCGCGCTGTCTCCGCTGTTGCTCACCTCAACGCAAACATCTGGAGAACACGACATGCTGCTCAAGGACAAGGTTGCCGTCATCACCGGCGGTGCAGGAATCAACGGACTGGGCTACGCCACGGCGCGCCTGATGGCCGGACAAGGCGCCCGCGTGGTGGTGCTGGACCTGGCGCAAGCCGACCCGGCCGGCGCCGCTGCGCGCATCGGCAGCCAGCATCTGGGGCTGGTGGCGGACGTGACCGACAAGGCTTCCTGCGAGGCGGCCATTGCCCAGGCCATCAAGCAGTTCGGCCGCATCGACATCCTGGTCAACAATGCCGGTATCACCCAACCCGTCAAGACGCTGGAGATCACCGGCGCGGATTACGACCGCATCCTCGATGTCAGCCTGCGCGGCACGCTCTACATGTCGCAGGCGGTGCTGCCGGCCATGCGTGCGCAGCAGAGCGGTTCCATCATCTGCATCTCCTCGGTGTCGGCGCAACGCGGCGGCGGCATCCTGGGCGGTCCGCACTATTCGGCGGCCAAGGCCGGCGTGCTGGGGCTGGCACGTGCCATGGCGCGCGAGTTCGGTCCGGAAGGCATCCGCGTCAACAGCATCACGCCCGGCCTGATCGGCACCGACATCATCAAGGGCAAGCTCACCGAAGAAAAGAAGGCCGAAATCGCCGAGACCATTCCGCTGGCGCGCCTGGGCCGTGCCGACGACATCGGCGGCGCCTGCGTCTTCCTCGGCAGCGACCTCTCGCAATACTGCACCGGCATCACGCTGGACGTTAATGGTGGAATGCTGATTCATTAAACACAGCTTAATGCTCGCGCACGCCGGCCCGGCCGGCATCTTTCCCGCTATCAGAACAAACAGGAGACCAGACATGACCCAAGACAACAGCAAACCCGGCAAGACCACCCTGAGCCGCCGCCAGCTGCTCAAGGCCGGTGCCGTGGGTGCGGCGCTGCCGCTGTTTTCCATCATGAGCCGTCCGGCCCATGCGGCCGAGTTCAACTACAAGTTCGCCACCGGACAAGATCCGTCGCACCCGGTCAACAAGCGTGCGCAGCAGGCCATCGACCGCATCCGCGAAGCCACCGGCGGCCGGCTGGACATCAAGCTGTTCCCGGCCAACCAGCTGGGTTCGGATACCGACCTGATGTCGCAGATCCGCAATGGCGGCGTGGAATTCTTCAACCAGGCCAGCGTGGTGCTGTCGACCCTGGTGCCGGCAGCCGGCATCGTCAACACCGGTTTCGCCTTCCACGACTACAAGGAAGTCTGGCAGGCCATGGATGGCCCGCTGGGTGCCTATGTGCGCGCGCAGATCGAGAAGGTCGGCCTGTTGACCATGTCCAAACCCTGGGACAACGGCTTCCGCCAGATCACCACCTCGACCAAACCGATCAAGACTGCGGGCGACCTCAAGGGCCTGAAGCTGCGCGTGCCGGCGGCACCGATGCTGACCTCGCTCTTCACCGCACTGGGTGCCAGCCCGACGCCGATCAACTTCAATGAAGTCTATTCGTCGCTGCAGACCAAGCTGGTCGAAGGCCAGGAAAACCCGCTGGCCATCATCAGCACGGCGCGCCTGTACGAAGTGCAGAAGTTCTGCACCATCTCCAACCACGTGTGGGATGCTTACTGGATCCTCGGCAACCGCCGCGCCTTCGAAAAGCTACCCAAGGACATCCAGGAAATCGTGCGCCGCGAACTGGACAAGGCTGCCACGGATGAACGCGCCGACATCGCCTCGCTGGCCGGCTTCGCCCGCAATGACCTGCAGGGCAAGGGTGTGCAGATCATCGAGGCCGACAAGGATTCCTTCAAGGCCGCACTGGCCCAGGCCAACTTCTACAAGGACATGCGCGCCAAGTTCGGCGACGATGCATGGAAGCTGCTGCAGAACGCCGTCGGGAGCCTGGGATGAGCGCCCTGTCGCTGGAGCAGCCGGTGACGGATGACCGCTCGCTGGCAGCGCGCCTGGAAAACTGGCTGGGCCTGGCCATCGAGATTCCTGCCGCGGCGCTGGTGGTGGGCGAGGTGGTGGTCCTGCTGGCGGGCGTGATCATGCGCTTCATCTTCAACAACCCGATCCCCTGGGCGGATGAACTGGCGTCCATCCTCTTCCTCTGGCTTGCCAACCTGGGCGCGGCCGTGGCCCTGCGGCGCGGTATCCACATGCGCACCACCGTGCTGGTGGGCTTCATGAGCGAACGCGGCAAGGCCTGGGCCGAAGCCTTGGCCATCATCGCGCCCTGCGTGATGCTGCTGATCCTGATGCATCCGATGTGGGAATACGCCGAAGACGAAATGTTCGTACAGACCCCGGCGCTGGGCTGGCCCAACACCGTGCGTGCGGCGGCCGTGGCGGTCGGTGCGGCGCTGATGATTGCGCTGTCGCTGCTGCGCATCTCGCGCCAGAAGCTGGTCGACCTGGCCGGCGTGGTGGTCCTGCTGGCCGTGGTGGCCGGTGCCATGTATCTGGGCGCAGGCTGGCTGCAGGCCATCGGCAACTGGAACCTGGTGGTGTTCTTCGGTGTGGTACTGGGCGTGTCGGTGCTGCTGGGCATTCCCATCGCCTTCTGCTTCGGGCTGGCGACGGTGGCCTTCATGCTCACGGTCACCACCAGCCCGCTGGCGGTGGTGGCGGGACGCTTCGATGAAGGCATGTCCTCGCTGATCCTGCTGGCCGTGCCGCTGTTCATCCTGCTGGGCCATCTGGTGGAAATGACCGGCATGGCCAAGGCCATGGTGGATTTCCTGGCGTCGCTGCTGGGCCACGTGCGCGGTGGGCTGAACTACGTGCTGCTGGGGGCGATGCTGCTGGTCTCGGGCATCTCCGGCGCCAAGACCGCCGACATGGCGGCGGTGGCTCCGGTGCTGCTGCCGGAGATGAAGCGGCGTGGCAATCACGAGGGTGAACTCATTTCGCTGCTGGCAGCCTCCGGTGCCATGGCCGAGACCATTCCGCCCTCGCTGGTACTGATCACCATCGGCTCGGTGGCGGGGGTATCGATTGCGGCGCTGTTCACCGGCGGCATCATGCCGGGCATCGTGCTGGCCGTGCTGCTGGCGATCCTGGCGCGCTGGCGCAGTGCCGAGATCCTCGAAGGCATCCAGCGCGCGCCCGGCCGCGTGGTGCTGCGCACGCTCATCATCGCCCTGCCCGCGCTGCTGCTGCCGATCCTGATCCGCACGGCCGTGGTCGAAGGGGTGGCCACGGCCACCGAGGTTTCCACCATCGGCATTGCCTATTCGGTGGTGGCGGGTCTGCTGGTGTATCGCCAGTTCGACTGGAAGCGGCTCTATCCGATGCTGGTCGACACCGCTGCCTTGTCGGGCGCGATCCTGTTCATCATCGGCACTGCTACCGGCATGTCGTGGGCGCTGACGCAGTCGGGCTTCTCGCATGCGCTGGCCGAGGCCATGACCAGTGTGCCGGGGGGCAAGTATGGCTTCCTGCTGGTGTCGATCGCCGCCTTCATCGTGCTGGGCAGCGTGCTGGAGGGCATCCCCGCCATGGTGCTGTTCGCGCCGCTGCTGTTCCCGGTGGCCAAGGCCATCGGCGTGCATGAGGTGCATTACGCCATGGTCATCATCCTCTCCATGGGCGTGGGCCTGTTCGCACCGCCCTTCGGCCTGGGCTACTACGCCGCCTGCACCATCGGCCGCGTGCATCCGGACGTTGCCGTCAAGCGCATCTGGCCGTATCTCGGCGCGCTGGTGGTGGGCCTGCTGATCGTGGCCTTCGTACCGTGGTTCTCGATTGGCTTCCTGTGATTTTTTACGTTTTCATTCCTCTAGCAAGGACTCGCAATGTCTGACAATTTGGCAAACCTGCGCGCAAGCGCATACCGCATCCGCCGCAATGCCGTGCGCATGGGCGAGGTCCAGGGCCAGGGCTACATCGGCCAGGCGCTGGGCTGGGCCGACGTGCTGGCCGTGGCCTACAAGCACGCCATGCAACTGCGCCCGGATGATCCGGAGTGGAACGGCCGCGACCGCTTCCTGCTCTCGCACGGGCACTACGCCATCGCCCTGTATGCCGCCCTGATCGAGGCCGGCATCGTCCCCGATGAAGAGCTGGAATCCTACGGCAGCGATGACAGCCGCCTGCCCATGTCGGGCATGGCGACCTATACGCCGGGCATGGAAATCTCCGGCGGCTCGCTGGGCCAGGGCCTGGCCATCGGCGTGGGCATGGCGCTGGGCCTGCGCTACAACCACAATCCGGCCTTCGTCTACAACTCCATGTCCGATGGCGAGCTGGATGAGGGCTCGACCTGGGAAGCCGCCATGGGCGCCGCCCACCACCAGCTGGGCAACCTGATCTGCCTGGTCGACATCAACAACCAGCAGGCCGATGGTCCTTCCAGCAAGGTGATGGGCTTTGAGCCGCTGGCCGACAAGTGGGCGTCCTTCGGCTGGTACGTGCAGCGGGTCGATGGCAATGACCTGGCCGCCGTGGTGCGGGCCTTTGACAATGCCCGCCACCTCAAGGACGCCAAGCCGCGCGTGATCCTGTTCGATACCCTGATGGGCAAGGGCGTGCCCTTCCTGGAGCAGCGCGAGAAGAACCACTTCATCCGTGTCGATCCGCCCGAATGGCAGCAGGCGCTGTCCATCCTCGACCAGTCTTATCAACAAGGAAGCCAAGCATGAACACCGTCGCAGAGAAGAAACCGCGCCTGACCACTTCGGCCATGATCGCCTCCATCGCCGCCGAAGGGCAGCGCGTGCAGGCGGCCCCGTTCGGCAAGGCCCTGGTGGAATACGCAGCGGACCGCCCCGAGATCGTGGGCCTCACCGCTGACCTGGCCAAGTACACCGACCTGCATCTGTTCCAGAAGGCGTATCCCGAGCGCTTCTTCCAGATGGGCATGGCCGAGCAGTTGCTCATGGCCGCCGCCGGCGGCATGGCCAAGGAGGGACTGGTGCCCTTCGCCACCACCTATGCGGTCTTTGCCACGCGGCGTGCGTATGACTTCATCCACCAGGTGATCGCCGAAGAAAACCTGAACGTGAAGATCTGCTGCGCCCTGCCCGGCCTGACTACCGGTTACGGCCCCAGTCACCAGGCCACCGAAGACCTGGCGATGATGCGCGCCATTCCGGGCATGACCATCGTCGACCCCTGCGATGCGCTGGACCTGGAACAGGCGGTGCCGCAGATCGCGGCGCACCAGGGCCCGGTCTACATGCGCCTGGCGCGCGGCAACGTGCCGCTGGTGCTGGATGAATACGACTACCAGTTCGAGCTGGGCAAAGCCAAAGAGATCCGCGACGGCAACGACGTGCTGATCATCTCCAGCGGCTTCATGACCATGCGCGCACTGGAAGTGGCCAAGGCGCTGGAAGCCGACAACGTCAGCGTGGGCGTGCTGCACTGCCCGACCATCAAGCCCTTTGACGAAGCCACGGTGGTGCAGCAGGTCAGCAAGAAGAACCGTCTGGTGGTGGTGGCCGAGAACCATTCCGTCATCGGCGGCCTGGGCGAGATCGTCGCCACCACGCTGATGCGCCACCGCGTGCAGCCGGCGGGTTTCCAGATGGCCGGGCTACCGGATGCCTTCCTCGATGCAGGAGCGCTGCCGACCTTGCATGACCGGTATGGGATCAGTTGCGAGGTGCTGAGCCGGCGGATCAGGGAGTGGTTGAAGTAATCGCTTGTCCGCGCATACGGACGCAGACCGACATGCAGACGATAAAAAAGGAGACCTCGGTCTCCTTTTCTCATGGCGGTTTGCTGAGGCTTACTTCAGGCTCAACACCCACTTCACCAGCTCCTTCGCCTCAGCCTCGGTCACCTGGCCCTTGTTGGCCGGCATCGCTACCGCGCCCCAGACACCACCGCCGCCATTGAGGACCTTCTGGGTCAGCTTGGCTTCGGCATCCTTCTGGCCGGCGTATTTCTTGGCCACTTCCTTGAAGGCGGGGCCGACGATCTTGGCATCCACCGAGTGGCAGGCCATGCAATTCTTGGACTTGGCCAGTTGCGCATTGGCCATGGCTTCGGCGGAAATGGCCGAACCGGCCACCAGGGTGGCGATCAACAACAGGTATTTCATGGGGGCTCCTCAGCAAGCGGTGGACGACGGTCACGCCTGCAGCGGCATTCTCCAGGCGCTTCGCAGGCGGGGCTATTCTACCCGGCTTCGCCACGCACCCTCTATCTGCCCTCGCGTATATCTGTCATAGATCAAATTCCATGACGGAAATATCACGCCATCCTCGCCTTGTCGCGTTGCAAGGCCGGGGATATCATGGACGCCCGACTCATTCGGATCCGATATCAGTCCATGTCCGACCATCCCCGCCTGGAATTGCGCCAGCTGCGCTACTTTGCCGCCGTCGCCGAGGAAAAGCATTTCGGCCGCGCCGCCGCGCGCCTGCACATGACCCAGCCGCCGCTGTCGCAGACCATCGCCGCGCTGGAAGAGCAACTGGGTACGCCCCTGTTCCAGCGCACCAAGCGCAGCGTGGCGCTCACGCCGGCCGGCGAGGCATTGCTGCCGGAGGTCCAGCGCATCCTGCAACAGGCCGCCGCCCTGCCCGACCTGGCCCGGCGCGCGGCCAGCGGGGCCTCCGGACTTTTATCGCTTTCCTTCATATCGAGTGCGGACTACAGCATCCTGCCCCCGCTCCTGCAGCGCTTCCGGGCGCGTTATCCGCAAGTCCAGATCGAATTGCGCGAAGCCACCACCGATATCCAGCTGGAAGACCTGATGCAGGGCAAGATCGACGCCGGCCTGCTGCTGCCGCCGCTGCCGGAAAAAGCGGCGGCCGCGCTGGATGTGCGCCCGGTGCTGTCGGAACCGCTGATTGCGGCGCTGCCCGAAGGCGCGGTCAAGAGACGCGGACCGGTGTCGCTCAAGAGCCTGCGCGAGCTGCCGCTGATCATTTTCCCGCGCCGCATTGCACCGGCCTTCCATGACACCATCCTGTCCTGCTTTCGCGATGCGGGCGTGACGCCCCATATCGGCCAGGAGGCGATCCAGATGCAGACCATCGTCGGCCTGGTCTCGGCTGGCATGGGAATGGCGCTTGTGCCACAATCCGTCTCGAATTTGAAACGCCCGGGCGTGGATTACCGCCGGCTATCGGATGCGGCACCGGAAATCCAGACCGGCCTGGCCTGGCGGCGCGACAACCCGTCCGGCGTGCTGCGTGCCCTGCTGGATCTCCTGGAGATGCCCGCCTGATCCCATCGCACGGGAATCACTGCCGCGAACTTGCGCAAGGCGGCGTGCTCCAACCGCCGTTCCGCCCAACAACAGAAAGATCAAACTCATGCTAGTCCACCCCATGCCCGACCCGATCGCCATCCACATCGGGCCGCTGGCCGTCCATTGGTATGGCCTGATGTACCTGCTGGCCTTTGCCCAATTCATCGCGCTGGGCCGCCTGCGCATCAAGCAGCCGCACATTGCCGCCGTCGGCTGGAAGAAGGAGGACCTCGACGACATGCTCTTCTATGGCGTGCTCGGGGTGGTGTTGGGCGGGCGGCTGGGCGAGATCCTGTTCTACAACCCGGCGTATTACTTTGCGCATCCGGCCGACATGATCGCGGTCTGGAAGGGCGGCATGTCCTTCCACGGCGGCTTCCTGGGCGTGATGCTGGCGATGTACCTGTGGGGTCGCAAGCGCGGCCGCAACCTGATGGACATCATGGACTTCATCGCACCGATGGTGCCGCTGGGGTACGCGGCCGGCCGCCTGGGCAACTTCATCAATGCAGAACTGCCGGGCCGTCCGGCCGATCCTTCGCTGCCCTGGGCCATGATCTGGCCCAACGTCGACAACATCCCGCGCCATCCTTCGCCGATCTACCAGATGCTGGTCGATGGCATCCTGCTGTTCATCATCCTGTGGATCTTCGCGCGCCACTCACGTCCGCGCATGGCGGTGGCGGGCATGTTCTCGCTGCTGTATGGCTGCGCGCGCTTCTTCACCGAGTATTTCCGCGTGCCGGATTACGAGGTGCATTTTGGTGGCATCACCATCTCGGCCGGGCAGATGCTGTCGGTGCCGATGATCGTGCTGGGGATCATCTTGCTGGTGCTGGCTTACAGGCTCAGGCAGCAGGCGCAAGCGCCGGTGGAGCCGGCAGTCGTGGCCAAGAACTAGACAAGCAAAAACTGGTAAAAGAAAAACAAAGACAGGCAAAAAGGGCGGGCAGCGATATCCATCGCGCCCGCCCTTTTTTCTTGATTCATCACCCTGCAATCACCCTCCGACCACTCCAATGAAACGACTCATCCTCATCACGACAAGCGTCCTCTTGATCGTCATGACATGCCTGCTGGGCATCGTACTGACCGGCCTGCTCGATGACATCCAGAAGAGCGATGCAGGCATCGTACTCGGCTCCAAGGTCATGCCGGACGGCACGCCTTCTGACCGCCTGCGCGCAAGACTGGACAAGACCGCCGAACTGTATCGGCAAGGGATGTTCCCGTGCATCATCGTCAGCGGAGGAACAGGCAAGGAAGGTTTCAGCGAGGCGCAAGTCATGGCCACCTACCTGAACGAAGTACAATCCGTTCCCCGTTCGGCCATCCTCCTGGATGAGCAGGGCAACACGACCATGGCCACGGCGGTCAACAGCGCGGCGATCATGCAGGCCCAGGGTTTGCGCAGCGCCCTGGTCGTCACGCAGTTCTTCCACATTCCGCGCAGCCGTTACGCGCTGCACCGCGTCGGCATCGACACCGTTCATTCAGCACATGCGAACTACTTTGAAGCCCGTGATTTCTATTCCCTCGCACGCGAAATGATCGCACTACCAGCCTACTGGCTGGGCAGCAGACAATGACCAAAACAAAAAGCCCCGGCTGCAAACCGGGGCTTTTTTGATTCGATCAGACGGCCGGAAAAACCCGGCACCGTCCTCTCTCAAGGCTGTGGAAAACTCAAACCTTCTTCAACGCAGCTGCCGCCTTGGCGATCTCGGTGATCTTGTCCCAGTCACCGGCCTCGATGGCCGCCTTCGGGGTCAGCCAGGAGCCGCCTACGCACACGACGTTCTTGCACGCCAGGAACTGCGGTGCCGTCTCTTGCGTAATACCGCCCGTCGGGCAGAACGACACATCGGACAAGGGACCGGCAATACCGTTGAGCATGCCCACGCCACCGGCCGGCACGGCCGGGAACAGCTTCAACTGACGGAAGCCCGCTTCGCGCGCGGCCATCACTTCGGAAGGCGTCATCACGCCCGGCAGCAGCGGCAGGCCGCTGCGCTTGGCCGCTTCGATCAGCGCCGGGGTCAGGCCCGGCGAGACGCCAAAGACCGCACCTGCATCACGCGAGGCGGTGAACTCTTCGGGCGAAGTCAGCGTACCCACGCCCACGATGGCGTCCGGCACCGACTCGGCAATGGCGCGAATGGCCGGCAGGCCGTGTTCGGTGCGCAGGGTGATTTCCAGCACGCGGATGCCGCCCGCGACCAAGGCGCGTGCCAGCGGCACGGCGTGTTCGAACTTGTCGATGGCGATCACCGGGATGACCGGCGAGGCGCGCATGATTTCCAGTGTGGTCTTCATACCGTGACTTTCTCTTTCTCAAAAATCGGCGGCAGGCCAAAGGTGGCGCCACCCTCTTCTGCGGTTCCCACCGCGTTGCGGAACAGGCTGAACAATTCGCGGCCCATGCCGTGCTGATTGCCCGACAGATCGCTGCTGTCCAGGCCACGTGCTTCCCACTCGGCTGCCTCCACCTTGGCTTGCAGCGTACCCGCATCAGCGTCCAGGCGGATGATGTCACCGGTGCGAACGCGTCCCAACGGACCACCGCCCAGCACTTCCGGCGTAACGTGGATCGCGGCCGGTACTTTACCCGATGCGCCCGACATGCGGCCATCGGTGACCAGCGCAACGTGACGGCCCTTGTCCTGCAGGATGCCCAGCGCCGGAGTCAGCGAGTGCAGCTCCGGCATGCCATTGGCACGCGGACCCTGGAAGGTGATGACGGCCACGAAGTCGCGATCCAGCTCGCCGGCCTTGAAGGCGGCCATGAAGGCTTCCTGCGAATGGAATACCACGGCAGGTGCTTCCACCACACGATGCTCGGGCTTGACCGCCGAGATCTTGATGACCGCGCGGCCGAGGTTGCCCTGCAGCAGCTTCAAGCCACCATCGGCCGCAAACGGCTTGGCCACCGTGCCCAGCACGCCTTCGTCGCCGCTCGTGGCGGGAGCGTCGTGCCAGGTGACGATGCCGGGACGGCCGTTCTCGCCTTCAGCTGCCAGCATCGGTTCCTTGCAGTGCTGGCGCAGGCCCTGGCCCAGGATGGTGGTGACGTCGTCATGCATCAGGCCGGCGTCGATCAGCTCACGCAGCACGAAGCCGGTGCCACCCGCCGCATGGAAGTGGTTCACGTCGGCCGTACCGTTGGGGTAGATCTTGGTGATCAGCGGCACCACGGCCGAGAGCTTGTCGAAATCGTCCCAGTCGATCACGATGCCGGCGGCCTTGGCGATCGCAACCAGGTGCAGCGTGTGATTGGTGGAGCCACCGGTAGCGTGCAGCGCGACGATGGCATTGACGATGGACTTTTCATCGATCATGCGGCCCACCGGCGTGTATTGCGAACCGAGGTCGGTGATCTTGGCAGCCTGCTTGGCGGCCGCAGCGGTCAGCGCATCGCGCAGCGGCGTATTGGGGGTAATGAAGGCCGCGCCCGGCAGGTGCAGGCCCATGGCTTCCATCAGCATCTGGTTGCTGTTGGCGGTGCCGTAGAAGGTGCAGGTACCGGCCCCGTGATAGGACTTCGATTCCGCTTCCAGCAGCTCGGCGCGGCCGATCTTGCCAGCCGTGTAGAGCTGGCGGATCTTGACCTTGTCGCTGTTGCTCATGCCGCTGGTCATCGGACCTGCAGGCACGAACACGGCCGGCAGATGGCCAAAATGCAGCGCGCCGATCAACAGGCCCGGCACGATCTTGTCGCACACGCCCAGGTACAGCGCCGCATCGAACATGTTGTGCGACAACGCGATGGCAGTGGCCATGGCAATGGCGTCGCGCGAGAACAGCGACATCTCCATGCCGGCTTGGCCTTGGGTCACGCCATCGCACATGGCCGGGGTGCCGCCGGCGAACTGCGCCACGGCGCCGGCTTCGCGCGCGGCTTCTTTCAGAATCTGGGGGAAACGCTCGAAAGGCTGGTGCGCCGACAGCATGTCGTTGTAGGCCGAGACGATGGCCAGCGACGGAGCCTTGTCTTCCTTCAGCTTCAGCTTGTCATTGGCGGGGAAGGCGGCGAAGCCGTGCGCCAGGTTCGTGCAGGCCAGCGCGCCACGCTGCGCGCCCTTGCGGCGCGCGGCTTCCAGGCGTTCGAGATAAGCGGTCCGGTAAGGACGGCTACGTTCGGCGATGCGTTGGGTGACGCTGGCTAAGGTAGCGTTGAGAGACATTGTCGGTTTCCTGTTAGCGTTAACACTGTAATTTTACTACACAATTTTGGCCGAATGAAATCATACACTTAGAGCACTGCAGCAGGCCAGTCGCACCCGTCTTTTCATTGGTCAACATCATTCCGCTTCAAAACCCTTATCACTTCCGGCTTTGGGGCGCAGCGCGCCGATGCCGCACGGCAATGTAACGGGCCGGTCATAAACTGTAGTGAAACTACCACTTTGGCGACATTTGATGTATAGTCGATTGCGTTGCCCCGAGAACATGACCACGGCCGGCCGCGCTGCCAACCAGGTCAAGACAGCCAACCGACACCCAACTCATGCATACCACCGCCCTGACCGACACGGCCGCCTTCCAGGCATTGCAAGCACATCACGCTACGGCAGTTCAATGGCATCTGCGCGACCTGTTCGCCCAACAGCCCGACCGTTTCGAGCGCATGCACGTGCGTGCCGCCGGGCTGCTGCTGGACTACTCCAAGAACCGGCTCAATGCCGACACGCTCTCTCTGCTGATGAGCCTGGCCCGCGAGCGCGGCGTGGAAACCCTGCGCGAAGCCATGTTCAGCGGCGAGAAGATCAACTTTACCGAACAACGCGCCGTCCTGCACACTGCCCTGCGCGCACCGGCTGATGATCGCACCGCGCAAGTGGACGGACAGCCCGTGGCGCAGGAGGTTCACGCGGTCTTGCAGCACATCCGCGCCTTCTCCGAACGCGTACGCAGCGGCCAATGGCGCGGCTACACCGGGCGCGAGATCACCGACATCGTCAACATCGGCATCGGCGGCTCCTTCCTCGGCCCGCAGATGGTCTGCACGGCCCTGCGCGATTATCGCCACGCTCGCCTGACGGCGCATTTCGTTTCCAACGTCGATGGCCATGATCTGGATGAGGTGCTCGCGCGCATCGATCCCGAGACCACGCTGTTCATCGTCGCCTCCAAGACCTTCACCACCCAGGAAACCATGCTCAACGCCAAGTCGGCGCGCGCGTGGTTCTTGCAGCATGGCAAGTCCGAAGATCTGGCCAAGCACTTCGTGGCCGTCTCCACCAATGCCAAAGAAGTCTCGGCCTTCGGCATCGATACCGAGAACATGTTCCCCTTCTGGGACTGGGTCGGTGGCCGCTACTCGGTGTGGTCGGCGATCGGCCTGCCGATCGCCCTGCTGATCGGCTATGACAACTTCGCGCAATTCCTGGCCGGCGCCCACGCCATGGACCGCCATTTCCGCGAAGCACCGCTGGCATCGAACATGCCGGTGATCCAGGCCCTGGTCGGGATCTGGAACCGCAACTTCCTCGACAGCGCCTCGCTCACCATTGCGCCCTATCACCAATGGCTGCGCTTCTTCCCGGCCTACCTGCAACAGCTGGACATGGAGAGCAACGGCAAGCGCATCACCCGTGACGGCACACCGGTCTCGGTACAGACCTGCCCGGCCATCTGGGGCGACGTCGGCACCAATGGCCAGCACGCGTATTTCCAGCTGCTGCACCAGGGCACGGACATCACGCCCATCGATTTCATCGCCGTACTCAAGCCTTCGCACACCATTGCCGAGCATCAGGAAGCGCTGCTGGCCAACTGCTTCGCGCAGTCGGAAGCTTTCATGCGCGGCAAGGACGCCGACGAAGTGCGCGCCGACCTGCAGGCACAGAGTGTGCCGGAGGCGGAACTCGCGGCCCTGATCCCGCACAAAACCTTTGACGGCAACCGTCCCAGCAACACCCTGCTGCTGCCCGAACTGAGCCCGCATGCACTGGGCGCGATGATTGCGCTCTACGAACACAAGACTTTCGTGCAGGGCGCGATCTGGGGCATCAACAGTTTCGACCAATGGGGCGTGGAACTGGGCAAGGTCCTGGCCAAGACCATCCTGGCCGAACTGAAGTCCGGCACCGCACCCGACGCCGCGCGGCACGATGCCTCCACCAGCGCCCTGATCGCACTGGCGCGCGAGGCAGCCCGCACCGGGCAGCAAGGCTAGCAACCACGTAGCGCCAACCCGCTACTTCACGCACAAGAGACAACACACACCATGGCTACTTCTGATTTCGATCTGGTTTTATTCGGCGGCACCGGCGACCTCTCGATGCGCAAGCTGCTGCCGGCGCTGTACGCCCGCGAGCGCGCGCGCGACCTGCCGGCCGATGCCCGCATCATCTGCCTGGGCCGCGATGAAAAATCGCGTGAGGATTTCCTCAAGCTGGTGGAAAAGGATTCCAAACCCCACGTGCCGGCCGCCAACCTGGACGCCAGCGTCTGGGACCGCTTCACCAACCGCCTGCAATACGCCTCGGTCAATGCCAAGGAAGCCGGCAGCTTCAGCCACCTGAAAGAAGCCCTGCGCGAAGTCGACGGCCTGGCGCGCGTGTTCTACCTGGCCACGCCGCCCAGCCTGTTCGCTTCGATCTGCGAGAACCTGTCCAAGGCCGGCCTGGTCACGCCGACCTCGCGCGTGGTGCTTGAAAAACCGCTGGGCCGCGACCTCGAAAGCGCGCGCAACATCAACGCGCAAGTGGGCCGCTACTTCCAGGAATCGCAGATCTTCCGTATCGACCACTACCTCGGTAAAGAGGCGGTGCAGAACCTGCTGGCGCTGCGCTTCGGCAATGTGCTGTTCGAACCCCTGTGGCGCCGTGAATGGATTTCCGACGTGCAGATCACCATCGCCGAAGAGCTCGGCGTCGGTGGCCGCTTCGATTACTACGATACTTCCGGTGCCCTGCGCGACATGCTGCAGAACCACCTGCTGCAATTGCTCTGTATCGTGGCCATGGAACCGCCGGTATCGAACTCGGCCGATGCCGTGCGCGATGAAAAACTGAAGGTGCTGCGCTCGCTCAAGCGTTTCACCCCGACCACGCTGGCCATGAACGTGGTGCGCGGCCAATACCGCGCCGGTCACGTGGATGGCGTGGCCGTGCCCGGCTACCGCAAGGAAGCCGACGCCAATCCCGATTCGCGCACCGAGACCTATGTCGCCGTAAAGGCCGAGATCGATACCTGGCGCTGGGCCGGCGTGCCCTTCTACCTGCGCACCGGCAAGCGCATGGCCGATTCGCTGGCCGAGATCGTGGTGCGCTTCAAGAGCGTGCCGCACGCCATCTTCGCGCATCAGAACGACACTCCCAATTGCCTGGTGATCCGCCTGCAGCCGGACGAAGGTCTGCACATGAACCTGATGGCCAAGCAGCCCGGCGACGGCATGCGCCTGCGCCCGGTGGAACTGGAGCTGGACTTCCGCGAGAAGTTCAAGACCCCGCGCATGGATGCCTACGAGCGCCTGCTGCTGGACGTGCTGCGCGGTCACCTCACGCTCTTCATGCGCAGCGACGAACTGGAAGCCGCCTGGGAATGGGTCGAACCCATCCTCACCTACTGGGACCAGCAGGAAGCCGACCCCGTGCCCTACAACGCCGGCACCTGGGGCCCGGCTGCCGCGAGCGCACTGATCGGCCGCGATGGCCTGCAGTGGCGCGAAGAAGCGCTGCCCGAGGTCTGAAGCCACACGCTTAGCGTCACCAGGCCACTGTCATGTCCATGCTGCTTGATTCCATCCGCACCCACATCAACTCCCTCTCCAAGTCGGAGAAGAAAGTGGCGGCCACCATCCTCGCCAATCCGCAGCTGGCCTTGGCGGAGAACCTGACGGCGCTGGCCAAGAATGCGGAAGTCTCGGAACCGACCGTGATCCGCTTCTGCCGCGCCATCGGTTACGAGGGCTGGCACGACTTCAAGCTGAAGCTTGCGCAGAGCCTGGCGCTGGCCCTGCCCGGTGCGGATGAAACGCTGGCGCAGGATGACCTCGCCGCCGACCTGGTCAACAAGATCTGCAGCCGCTCCATCAACACGCTGCTGGATCTGCGCAACCACCTGAACCCGGATGCGATCCAGCTGGCGCTGGACGTGCTGGCGCGCGCCAACAAGATCGAGTTCTACGGCCAGGGGACCTCCGGCATCGTGGCCAACGACGCCCAGCACAAGTTCTTCCGCTCGGGCGTGCCCACGGTGGCCTACTCCGACCCGCACATCCACAGCATTGCAGCCTCGCTGCTCAAGGCTGGCGACTGCGTGGTGGCGATCTCGCAGCGTGGCGGCAATGCCGCCCTGCTGCGCTCGATCCAGCTGGCCCGCAAGGGCGGTGCCGACATCATCGTGCTGGGTCCATCCGGTACACCGCTGGCTGAACTGGCGACGGTACTGGTGCCCATCGACCTGTCCTTCAACATCGATCCCTATACGCCCATCTCGGCGCGCCTGGCGCACCTGGTGGTGATCGACATCCTCGCCGTGGGCCTGGCCCTGCGACGCGGACCGGAATTCCGCAAGAAGATGCAGAACGCCCAGAAATCGCTGCAGAAATTCGACATGCAATTCGATTCCTTCTTCCGTTGAGAGGACTGCGACGGATCAAGGATCAGTCATTGACCGACAGACAGCGCAGCGCCAATGCGTACAATGCCGTTGTCCCCTTCCATTCTCTTTAGCAACAGGACTTTCCATGAGCCAGCTTGACCAGTTGAAGCAGTACACCACCATCGTGGCCGATACCGGCGACTTCCAGGCGATGAAGGCCTTCGCCCCGCAGGACGCCACCACCAATCCCTCGCTGATCCTCAAGGCCGTGCAGAAGGCCGAGTACAAGCCGCTGCTGGAATCGGTCGTCAAGGCCCACGCCGGCAAGAGCACCGATGAAATCATCGACCGCCTGCTGATCGCCTTCGGCCTGGAAATCCTGAAGCTGATCCCCGGCCGCGTCTCCACCGAAACCGATGCACGCCTGTCCTTCGACACCGAAGGCACTGTCGCCAAGGGCCGCGAACTGATCCGCCTGTACGAAGAAGCCGGCATTGCCCGCGAGCGCGTGCTCATCAAGATCGCCTCCACCTGGGAAGGCATCCGTGCCGCCGAGATCCTGGAAAAGGATGGCATCCGCTGCAACCTGACCCTGCTGTTCTCGCTGCCGCAAGCCATCGCCTGCGCCGAAGCCCGTGTCCAGCTGATCTCGCCCTTCGTCGGCCGCATCTATGACTGGTACAAGAAGTCCACCGGCCAGGACTACACCGGCAGCGATGATCCGGGCGTGCAGTCGGTCAAGGCGGTCTACAACTACTACCGCAAGTTCGGCTACGCCACTGAAGTGATGGGTGCCAGCTTCCGCAATACCTCGCAGATCGTCGAGCTGGCCGGTTGCGATCTGCTGACCATCAGCCCGGACCTGCTGCAGAAGCTGGCCGACACCGATGGCCCGGTCGAGCGCAAGCTGAGCAAGGAAGCGGCGGATGCCGCCGATATCGAGCGCATCTCACTGGACGAAAAAGCCTTCCGCCTGGCCTTGAACGGCGATGCGATGGCCACCGAAAAACTGGCCGAAGGCATCCGCCAGTTTGCGGCTGATGCAGTGAAGCTGGAGCAGATCGTCGACGCATTGCGTTAAGGAGAACGGCGCAGCTGCGCCTTGTCCACGAACGTGATCCAAAAAAGAAGGCCGCATCGTCTGCACGATGCGGCCTTCTTCATTGCGCAATGGAATCCTTCGATTCAGCTCACGCAGCGTTCTTCCTGGTCGCTTCTTCCAGCGTGAGCAGCGTATGCGCAATGCTGTCGGTCGTGGCCAGCGTCTTGATGGTGCCGGTACGCAGCGCGCCCAGCATGGCGCTGGCCTTGCCGCTTTCGCTGGCGACCGCGATGACGTCGGGAATGCGCCGCAAGTCATCCACCGTCAGGCCGATGACGCGCGAGTGCGTCTCCGTGCGGATGGGTTCGCCCTGGATGTTGATGAAGTCGTAGCCCATCATGTCGCCTACCGCACCATGGCGCTTGAGCTCCAGGATTTCCTGGGGCGAGAACCAGCCCATGCGCACCATCGGACTGTCTTCATGGATATCGCCCACCCCGATGAGTGCCACGTGCGCGCGGCGCGCCTTGTCCAGCGTAGGACGGACCGCATCATTGGCCAGCAGCGCATCGCGCATGGCCGCATTGTTGACCAGTGCCGGGGCATACAGCGTTTCACTGTCGCCGCCGAAACGCGAGGCCAGGCGACGGCAGATGTGATCGGAGTTCATCGCTTCGCCACCACGATAGTAACCACCGATACCACAGACGAAGGTGGCGCTGCGCCGCGTGTTGGACACCGCGTGTTCGGACACCGCATTGATGTTGCGCCCGATGCCGACGGCCACGATGCTGTCATCGGTCAGGCTGCGGTCGAGGTGATTGGCCACCAGGCCGGCCAGCATGGCGCGCTGGCGGTCCTGGTCGTTGTGGCTGACCGAGATGAGCGCACGCTCGATGCCGAAACGCTGCATCAGCGCGTGTTCCAGCTCGATGGTCTGGCCCGGATGATGGCGCACGCGGATTTCCACGATGCCCTCGTCCTGCGCCCGCTTGAGCATGCGCGCAATCGAGGCGCGCGAAATCGAAAAGCGCTCCGACAGCTCCTGCTGCGTCAGGCCATCGACGTAATACAGCGTGGCCAGGCGCGTCAATTCATCCATGGACATGGATTCCCCCCTTGGATTGCGTTTGCCTCTGCGTCACTGCCGGCTTGCATCCGGAAGCGCTGCGCCTATGGGCGCTTGGTATTGTGCAAATGATGTTCATACTCTTTGATGCGCTCCAGCTTTTCGGTCGAGCGCCCACCTGAAAACTCCGCCGCCAGCCAGGTATCGACGATGGCCTTGGCCAGTTCGCTCCCGACCACGCGTGCGCCCAGGGTGATGATCTGGGCGTCATTGCTCTTGCTGGCCCGTTCGGCGGAATAAGTGTCGTGGCATTGCGCCGCGCGCACCCCCGGCACCTTGTTGGCCGAGATCGCCATGCCGATCCCCGTGCCGCACAGCAAGACGGCGCGGCCGATCGCCCCTTGCCGGATCTGTTCGGCCACCGCAAAGGCGATGTCGGGGTAAATCACGGGCTCCGTATCATGGGTGCCGAAGTCCACCACGTCAAGGCCCTTTCCCGCCAGATGGGCCTTGATGACCTCCTTGAGCGCATACGCCGCTTCGTCGCATCCGATACCTATTTTCATCCTTGTCTCCTGGTGACGATGAACTGACTTGCTCATGCTCGGCCAGAATAATTATTCACCGAAGAGCATTTGTTCATCAAGAGACTAATGCAAAAGTGTTCTGCACGCCACAAAAACTGCAGTAATTCAGCTTTAATACCTCGTAAATGCATTATTGCACCGCAAAACAGAAGAAAAAGTTATTTAAAGCGATGAGCAAATGAGCATTGACAGCAAAAAAATTCTTTGCAATGATGGGCTCACAACAAACATTTACCCATCGCTGGACATTTGACCAGCGCATGTATGGAGACAGCCATGGCAGAGCTTTTGCTGGAAGCACATGGAGTGAGCAAGTCCTTCCACGAGATCGTGGCGCTGGCCGATGGACGCCTGCAGTTGAAGCGCGGCAGCGTGCATGCGCTATGCGGCGGCAACGGTGCCGGCAAATCGACCTTCCTGGCCATCATCATGGGCCTGCTGCGGCGGGATGGCGGCGAGATCCGCCTCAAGGGCCAGCCGGTGGATTTCCATTCGCCGGCCGAAGCCCTGCAGCACCACATCGCCATCATCACGCAGGAGCTCTCGCCCATCCCCGGCATGAGCGTGGCAGAAAATCTCTACCTCGGCCGCGAGCCCCGCGTGGCAGGGCTCTGCGTCAACACCCGCGCCATGGAACGGCAGGCGCAGGCGCTGCTGGATCGCCTGCAATTCCAGGTCGATGCGCGCGCTCGCATGCAGGACCTGAGCCTGGCCCAGGTGCAACTGGTGGAAATCGCCAAGGCCTTCAGCCACGACTGCGACGTGATGATCATGGACGAGCCCACCTCGGCCATCGGCGAAAAGGAGACCGAAGTCCTGTTCCGCGCCATCCGCAGCGTGGCCGCACAAGGCACCGGCATCATCTACGTGTCGCACCGTCTTTCCGAAATTTTCCAGATCGCCGACAGCTACACGGTCTTTCGCGACGGCCGCTTCGTCGAGACCGGCCTGATCCGCGACATCGACCGCGCCAGCCTGGTCAAGGCCATCGTCGGCCGCACGCTGCAGGTGCAGGAGCGCCGCCGTCGCCGGGGTGGCGAGGCGATCCTGTCGACCGAAGCACTGGGCCGCCAAGGGGAATTCGACCAGGTCTCGCTGCAGGTTCATGCGGGCGAAGTGGTCGGCATCTATGGCCTGATGGGCTCGGGCCGCAGCGAATACCTCAATTGCATCTATGGCCTGACCCGGCCCGATCAGGGTGCCGTCACGCTGCGGCAGCAGCCCCTGCCCGCAGGCCGGCCCGCGGCCAGCATCGCCGCTGGTCTGTCACTGGTGACCGAAGACCGCAAGGACAGCGGACTGGTGCTGTGCGCCTCGATCCAGGACAACATCGTACTGGCTGCGTACCGGCGCATGTCGCGCCTGCCGCTGATCCGGCGCAGCCGCGTCGATACGCTGGTGCGGCAGATGATCCAGCGCCTGCAGATCAAGGTGAGTTCACCGCATCTGCCGGTCTCTTCCATGAGCGGCGGCAACCAGCAGAAGGTGGTGCTGGCGCGCTGCCTCTCGACCCAGCCACGTTGCCTGCTGTGCGACGAACCCACGCGCGGCATCGATGAAGGTGCCAAGCGCGAGGTGTACCAGCTGATCGACCGCTTCGTGCAGGACGGCGGTGCCGCCCTGGTGGTGTCTTCCGAAGCGCAGGAAATCCTCGACCTGTGCGACCGCATCGCCATCTTCAAGCGCGGCCGCGTGGTGGAAGTGGTCGATGCGCATGCCACCACGCAGGAAGAACTGCTGCACCTGGCCTCGTAAGCGCGGGACGCAGTGCGTGCCTGCCATGGAGCAGCCGTCTGCGATATCCGTGGGATGTATCCCGATGACGATCCACCGACGATCCAATGACGATCCATGACGAACCCATGATGACCAAACCCACTTCCCTCTCCGCCGGCCGGCTGGCCTCGCCCTCCTTCACCAGCCTGCGCCAGGCCTATGCGCGCTACGGTGTGCTGGCGGCCCTGATCGTGCTGTGCATCGCGCTCTCGCTGGCCACGCCGTATTTCATGACGCTGGAAAACTGGACCGACATCCTGCGCCAGACCTCCATCAACGGCATCCTCGCCATCGGCATGACCTATGTGGTGCTGACCGGCGGCATCGACCTGTCGGTCGGTGCGCTGCTGGCCTTCTCCGGCATGGTCACGGCGTGGCTGGCGACCGGTGGCGGCTATCCGCCTGCGGTCGCGGTGCTGGCCGGACTGGGCGCAGGTGCCGGGCTGGGCGCCATCAGCGGCCTGCTGGTGGCGCGCATGGCCGTGCCTTCCTTCGTGGCCACGCTCGGCATGCTGAGCGCCGCACGCGGTGCCACCTACATCTACAACGACGGCATGCCGGTCTCGGACCTGCCGCCGGGCCTGCTGTCCATCGGTGGCGGACAGATCCTGCACGTGCCGGTGCCCATCGTCATCTTCGGCGTGGTCATCGCGGTGTCGTGGTTCGTGCTGCGCTTCACCGTCTATGGCCGCTACATCTATGCGGTCGGCGGCAATGCGCGCAGCGCCAAGACCAGCGGCATCGATACCCGCAAGGTCTACTTCGCGGTGTACGTCATCAGCGGCCTGCTGGCCGGGCTGGCCGGCGTCCTGCTGGCCGCACGCACGACGGCGGCGCTGCCGCAGGCGGGCGTGTCCTATGAACTCGATGCGATCGCTGCCGTGGTCATCGGCGGCACCTCGCTCTCGGGCGGCACTGGCACCCTGGGCGGGACCGTCGTGGGTGCGCTGCTGATCGGCGTCATCAACAACGGGCTCAACCTGCTCGGCGTGTCTTCCTACTACCAGCAAGTCATCAAGGGCGTGATCATCGTCGGCGCTGTCCTGCTGGATTCCTCGCGCAAGAAAAACTGAAGTCCCACAACAACTCACACGGAGACGATTCATGATCAAGAAAACCCTCGCCAGCCTGCTGCTGATGGCCGTGGCCACCGGCGTCAGCGCCCAGAACAAGCCCCTGCGCATCGGCGCGGCCGTCTACGGTCTCAAGGGCGAATTCATGCAGATGTGGAGCAATCAGCTCAAAGCCCATCCGGCAGTACAGGATGGCAGCGTGCAGGTCACCGTCTTCGACGGCAACTACGACGCGCTCACCCAGAGCAACCAGTTCGACACGATGATCCTGCAAAAGTATGACGCCATCATCTTCGTGCCCATCGACCTCAAGGCCGGCGCGGCACCGGTGCAGAAGGCGGTCAAGGCCGGCATCCCGGTGATCGGCTCCAATACCCGGGTGCAGGGCGACGTGCTGACGTCCTACGTGGGCAACGATGACGTGGTGGCCGGCCGCCTCGAAGCGGAAGCGCTGATGAAGGCCATCGGCGGCAAGGGCAACATCGTCATGATCGAAGGGCCCATCGGGCAGTCCGCGCAGATCGAGCGTGCGCGTGGCAATGATGAAGTGCTGGCGCGCAACAAGGACGTCAAGGTGCTGGCTCGCAAGACCGGCAACTGGTCGCGTGCGGAATCGATGGCGCTGATGGAAAACTGGCTCACCGCCCATCCCGGCCAGATCAAGGGCGTGCTGGCGCAGAACGATGATGAGGCGCTGGGGGCACTGCAGGCCATCAAGGCCAAGGGCATCGATCCCAAGACCATCCCGGTGGTCGGCATCGATGGCATTGCCGATGCCATTGCCGCCGTCAAGCGAGGCGAGATGGTGACCCAGTTCCAGGATGCCCAGGCGCAGGCGCAAGGCGCGCTGGATGTGGCCTTGCGGGCCATCAAGGGGCCGTCCTACCAGCCGCGCTCGACGATCTGGACCGAGTACGGCGACAAGCTTCCCTGGAAGGGCGGCACCGAGAAATCCTATACCGTGCCCTGGACCACCATCACCCAGGAGAATGCCGATGCCTTCCTGAAAAAGGTCAAGAAATGAGCGCAGCCCTGTCTGCCGATGCGATGACGCGGCCGCATGATTTTTCCGGACGCGTGGCCCTGGTCACGGGGGCTGCCGCCGGCATCGGGCTGGCCACCAGCCAGTTGCTGGCGCGCTGCGGTGCCCGGCTGGTGCTGGTGGACCGCAGCGATGCCGTGCTGCAGCTGGCCCGACAGCTCGGGCCGGACCACGCGCACCTGGGCCTGGTGCTCGACGTCTGCGATGAAGCCGCCATCGGCCGCGCCATCGCCCAGGTGGAGCAGCACTACGGACGCATTGACGTGCTGGTCAACAATGCCGGCGTGGCCTTGTTGCAGGAGGCCGAATCGGCCACCTGCGCCGACTGGGACCGCACCATGACCATCAATCTGAAGGCCCCCTTCCTGCTGGCGCAGGCGGTGTTTCCGCTGATGCAGCGCCAGCAGGGCGGACGCATCATCAACCTCGCCTCGCAGGCCAGCGTGGTAGCGCTGGAGCGGCATGCCGCCTACTGCGCCAGCAAGGCCGGACTGGTGGCGCTGACGCGCGTGCTGGCGCTGGAATGGGCGCGCCACGGCATCACCGCCAATGCCATTTCACCGACGGTGGTGGAAACCGAACTGGGCAAGCAGGCCTGGGCCGGCGCGGTGGGGGTGGCGATGCGGGCGCGCATCCCCGTGGGCCGCTTCGCCCAGCCCGACGAAGTGGCGCATCTGGTGGCCTATCTGGCCAGCCCGCAGGCGGCCATGATCACCGGCGAGAACATCCTCATCGATGGCGGCTACACCGTGACCTGACGCTTTGTTTTTGCAGTGGACCGACGTTTTCCAAGGACTGATTCATGACTCTCAATCGCATCGTCAACAACCCCGACCTGGTCGTCGAGGACATGCTGCGCGGCGTGCTGGCCGCGCATCCCGGGTTGTCCGCCCACCCTGACAATCCGCGCGTACTGCGCCATCGCAGCGCCGGCACGCCGGGCCGCGTGGGCATCGTCACCGGCGGCGGCTCCGGCCATGAGCCGGCCTTTCTCGGCTACGTCGGCCAGGGCCTGGTCGATGCCGTGGCCGTGGGTGAAGTGTTTTCCTCACCCACCGCAAAATCCTTCATGGACGCCTTCCAGCTCGCCCATGGCGGGCAGGGCATCGCCTGCCTGTATGGCAACTACGCCGGCGACAACATGAACGTCAAGATGGCCATCAAACTGGCCGAACGCGCCGACATCCAGGTGCGTACCGTGGTGGCCAATGACGACGCCGCCTCGGCACCGCCCGACCAGCCCGGCAAGCGGCGCGGAGTAGCCGGTGAAATCCTGATGTGGAAAGCCGGAGGTGCGGTGGCCGCGCAAGGCGGCACGCTGGATGAAGTGATACAGGCTGCGCAAAAAGCCATCGACAACACGCGCTCCATCGGCATCGGCCTGTCGGCCTGCACCATCCCGGCGGTGGGCAAGGCCAACTTCACGATCAAGCATGGCGAGATGGAAGTCGGTATCGGCCATCACGGCGAGCCGGGCGTATCGGTGCAGGCCGTGGTTCCAGCGCGCGACATGGCGCGCCTGATGCTGGACAAGCTGCTGCCCGACCTGCCCTTCGCGCGTGGCGACAAGGTCGCCGTGCTGCTCTCGGGCCTGGGGGCCACACCACTCATGGAGCAATACATCCTCTATGCCGATGTCGCCGATGGCCTGCGCGAAGCCGGTCTGCAGGTAGCGCACAGCTTCGTGGGCAATCTCTTCACTTCGCTGGAAATGATGGGGGTGACGCTGACCCTGATGCGCCTGGATGCGCAGCTGGACCAATGCCTGGCCGCCCCCTGCGACAGTATCGGCCTGCGCCAGGGAGGCCAGCCATGAACTCCGGATTCGACATGCGCCAGGCTGCCTGGGTGGTACAGGATCTGGTGTCGACCATCAACCAGCACCGCGATTGGCTGAGCGAAGTCGATGGCGCGATCGGGGATGGCGACCACGGCATCAACATGAGCAAGGGTTTCAGCCTGTGCGGTGAACGTCTCAAACAAGCGCCCGAAACCTCGCTGGCGGCGGCCCTCGATACGCTTTCGATCACCCTGATGGAAGGCATCGGCGGTTCCATGGGTCCGCTCTACGGCAGCTTCTTCATGGCCATGAGCACGGTGCTGGAAGGCCAGCCCACACTGGACCGCCAGCTCTTCCTGAAGGCCCTGGACGAGGGCATTGCCGCCGTGCAGGCCATCGGCGAAGCCAAGGTCGGCGACAAGACCCTGATGGACAGCCTGATCCCGGCACGCGACGCCTTCCGCCTCGCACTGGGCCGCGACCTGCCCTTCGCCGCCTGCCTGCAGGCCATGCAGCACGCTGCCGACACCGGCCGCGATTCGACCCGCGCCCTGCAGGCCCGCATCGGCCGCGCCAGCCGGCTGGGGGAGCGTTCCATCGGCGTGCTCGATGCCGGTGCCTGTTCCTGCGCGCTGATCCTCGGCAGCCTGGCCAAATCGCTGCAGGCCGGCCTGCCCCACTAATCCCCAAGCAAAGGACATCCCATCATGCATTTCCATGACGACGACATGCTGGCCGTGGTCTGCCACGCACCACGCGACTATCGCCTGCAACGGGTCAAGCGGCCGGCGGCCGGTCCCAATGAGGTCATCATCAAGATCGCCTCGTGCGGCATCTGTGCCGGTGACTGCAAGTGCTTCGCCGGTGCCGCGCGCTTCTGGGGCGACGAGGTCAAGAACAAGCCCTCCTATGTCAAGCCACCGGTGATTCCCGGCCATGAATTCTGGGGCCATGTGGTGGAGATGGGACCGGGCGCAGCCGAGCACCACGGCGTGGCCATGGGCGACCGGGTGATCGCCGAACAGATCGTGCCTTGCGGCAAGTGCCGCTACTGCAAGACCGGCTATCGCTGGATGTGCGAGGTGCATGATGTCTACGGCTTCCAGCGCCAGGTGGCCGAGGGCGGCATGGCTGACTACATGCGGCTGTCGGCGCGGGCGGTGATCCACAAGATTCCCGAGCACATCTCATTCGAAGATGCCGCCGTGACCGAACCGCTGTCCTGCGCCATCCATGCCGTCAACCGCGGCGACATCCAGCTCGATGACGTGGTGGTGATTGCCGGTGCGGGCACGCTGGGCTTGCTGATGGTCCAGGTGGCGCACCTCAAGACGCCGAAGAAACTGATCGTCATCGACCTCTCCGACCAGCGCCTGCAACTGGCACGTGAATACGGGGCCGATATCGTCATCAATCCGGGCCGCGAGGATGCGCTGAAGATCGTGCGCGAAGCCACCGGCCAATATGGCTGTGATGTCTACATCGAGACCACCGGCGCGCCCGCCGGCGTGACGCAAGGACTGGACATGATCCGCAAGCTGGGCCGCTTCGTGGAGTTCAGCGTCTTTGGCCGTGACACTACCGTGGACTGGTCCATCATCGGTGAAGAAAAGGAACTGGACTTGCGCGGCGCGCACCTCAGCGGAGACTGCTATCCCATCGCCATCGACCTGCTGGCGCGCGGCCTGGTGACCTCACGCGGCATCGTGACGCACAACTATGCCCTTTCTGAATGGGAAGCCGCCATCAAGATGGCCGACTCGATGGATTCGATCAAGGTACTGCTCAAGCCCTAAGCCAGGCTGGCCTGCATGCCGCGCGCCAGCTGGCACTGGAAGAAACCGACCGAGGAACGCAAGGTGGTGGCCCGGCGATTGAGTTCCTCGGAGGTCACCGCCAGCTCCTCGGAACTGATCGAGTTCTGCTGAACAATCTGCGCCAGCTGGCTGGCCGCGGCGCTGATCTGGCTGACGGCGGCCGATTGCTGCTCCGACGACTGCACGATTTCCTGCACCAGCGCCGAGGTGCGGGCGATGGTCGGCACCATGTCGCCGAGCTGCCGTTCGACCCGGCTGGCCAGGACCGTGTGATCACGTGCGACCTGGTCGATCTCTTCCGCGGCCGCCTGGCTGCGTTCGGCCAGACGCCGCACCTCACCCGCCACCACGGCAAACCCGGCACCATGCTGCCCGGCATGGGCGGCTTCAATGGTGGCATTGAGCGCCAGCAGATTGGTCTGATAGGCGATGTCATCGATGATGGCGATCTTGCCGGCAATCACCTGGATCGCCGCGACCATCTCACCCACCGTATCCGCGCACTGATGCGCCTCCACGGCAGCGGCCGAGGCGATCTGGTCGGTCAGGCGGGCATTGTCCGCCGTGGTGAGGATGGCGGCATGGATCTGGCTCAGGGCCGTGCTGGTCTGCGCCACGCCGCTGGCCTGCTCGGTGGCCGCCGTGGCCAGCAATTGGGCCGTGGCGCTGACTTCGGCGGCGGTCTCGGCCATGCCCTCGGCGTTGCCGCGCACCTCGGCCACGACTCGCCCCAGGCGCTCGACCATCTTGCGGATGGCGTGCATCATGCTGTCGGCACAGCCGGGCTTGAGCCGGATCTGCTGCAACAGATCGCCGTCGGAAAGCCGCTGCATGACCGTGACCACTTCGCCCGGCTCACCTCCCATCTGGTGCAGCAAGGTGCGCGTGAGCAGCCAGCCCGCAGCGATCAACGTCAGCAATACAGCGCCCGCCACGACAGCCACCGACTCCAGCGCATGGCTGATGATCTCGCGCGCACTCAATGCGCTGGCCTCACCCAGTGCGACATTGTAGGAACGATGGCGCGCAAAGCTGGCTTGCACGCTGTCGATGGCGGCACGAAATTCCAGGCCGAGCGCAGTATGGCTGTCATGGACCAGGCTCCTTCCGCTCTCCACCAGCAAGCGGTTGCGGACCTCCTCAAAACCCGCAGTGCGGGCAACCACTTCGGCCAGCATGGCGCCATCGGTCTCATCGGAGATGTAGGCATCGCCATAGGTCTTGAGATGCCCGTTCATGTGCGCACGCAGCTGGTCCATCTCCTGCACCAGGCGGGCACGGTCCACCGGATCAAGGTTGATGAGGTAGAAGTAGACGCGCTCGCGCATGGCGTTGAAGGCGGCCTGGGCATCGTCCAGCGTGGTCACGCTGGGCACCGTATTGACCTGTGCGTAACTGGCCGCCTCATAGACATTGCCGATCTGGCGCAAGCTGACGATGGCGGTCGCCACCAGCCCCATCGACGCCAGCAGGATCAGCACGAACAAGCGCTGACCGACGGTCAGCAAACGAAACCCGGGCCTGGACATGATTCCTCTCCCCAGAGGCAAGGCTGTGGCTGCGTTGTTGGCGCGCTCCCCTCGCTGCTGCGCGCTGCAGAGCTGTCGATGAAATTATCGTCGGCGACCTGGCTTGTCAATCGGGGCCGCGCTGTCCTCTCATGCGCTGCAAAAGAAAACACCGTCCGGCAACGCTGCGCGACGGCATCCTCACGAGCTCTCATCAGCCCTCACGGAAATTCCCCGTCAGGCCAACGGCAACTGGCCTACGCCAGCCGGGGCTGCATGCCGCGCGCCAGCTGGCACTGAAAGAAACTCACCGTGGTCTGCAACAGCACGGCGCGCCGGTTGAGTTCTTCCGAGGTCACGGCCAGTTCCTCAGAACTGAGCGAGTTCTGCTGGATCACCTGAGCCAGCTGGCTGGCCGCCTGGCTGATCTGGCTGACCGCCGCCGACTGGCTCTCCGAGGAGTGGACGATTTCCTGCACCAGCGCCGAGGTGCGCGCAATGGTCGGCACCATGTCGTTGAGCTGGCGCTCGGCGGCGCAGGCCAGGGCGACGTTGCTGCGCGCGACCTCGTCGATCTCCTGCGCGGCCGACTGGCTGCGCTCGGCAAGCCGGCGCACTTCGGCGGCCACCACCGCGAAGCCGGAGCCATGCTCACCGGCATGCGCTGCTTCAATGGTGGCGTTCAACGCCAGCAGGTTGGTCTGGTAGGCGATGTCGTCGATGACGACAATCTTGCCGGCGATCTGCTGGATGGCATCCACCATCTGCTTGACGGTATCGGCGCAGGCGCGCGCCTCGACGGCAGCGGCCGCAGCGATCTGGTCGGTCAGCCGGGCATTCTGCGAGGTGCTGAGGATGGAGGCGTGGATCTGCTCCAGCGCCGCACTGGTCTGCTCGACGCCGGAGGCCTGCTCGGTGGAGGCGCGCGACAAGGATTGCGCGGTGGCACTGACCTCCTCGGCGGTGCTGACCAGCCCCTCGGCATTGCCACGGACCTCGCTCACCACCAGGCAGAGACGCTCCATCATCTTCTGGATGGCGTGCATCATGCTGTCGCGGTAGCGTGCCTTCACGCTGATCTGCTGCACCAGGTCGCCATCGGACAAGCGCTGCATCACCGTCACCACATCCCCCGGTTCGCCGCCCATCTGGCGCAACAGCGTGCGCGTGAGCAGCCAGCCGGACCCCAGCAGAACCAGCATGATCCCGCCCGCCAGCAGGCTGACCGTCTGCAGCGCATCGCTGATCATTTCGCGCGCACTGAGTGCACTGGCGTCACCCAGCGCAATGTTGTAGGAACGGTGACGGCCGAAGGTCACCTGCACGGCATCAATGCTGGCACGAAACTCCAGGACCGCCTGCGGCACGCTGTCCTCGATGCGGTCCTCATCGGAGGCCTTCAACAGCCGCCGCACCACCTCGTCGAAGGCGAGGATGCGCGCCTGGTCATCGGCCAGCATGAGGCCGTCGGTCTCGTCGGTGATGTAAGCCTCGGCGTAGGTCTTGAGATACCGGTTCAGGCGTGCGCGCTGTGTCTCGATCTCCTTCAGCAGACGCGCGCGGTCAAGCGGATCGGGATTGACCAGGTATTGGTAGATGCGCCCCTGGATGGCATTGAAGGCCGCCTGCGCATCATCGAGCGTTGTGACGCTGGGCACGGTATTGACCGTCGCGTAATTGGCCGCATGGTAAACGTTTTCGATCTGACGCAAACTGACGGCCGCCGTGGCGACCAGCCCCAGCAAGGCCAGCAGGATCAGCACCGACAGGCGCTGACCGACGGTCAGCGTACGAAGCCCAGGCCTGGACATGGTTTCCTCCCCCCAGAGGTAATACGGTGGCTGCATGAAAAGGTGCCCGCCCCTCAGCGCGGCCCCGCTGCAGATTTGACGACGCAATTATAGCGGGCGGCAATGCCTGTCCTACGCTGTTGGACAAACGTTTGCGCGGCGGGCAAAAAAAATGCCGCCCGGCAATGAAGCGGGCGGCATCGGTGGGGAAGGCGCTTGGGCGGGGCCATCGGGACCGGCCGCCCGCATCATGCTCAGTCGAAACTGATCTGCACCTTCATCATCTTCGATCGGTCACCGGCGATCTCGAAGGCTTCCACCGCCTGGGCGATGGGATAGGTCGCCGTGATCAGGGGCTTCACGTCCACCAGCTTGCGGTTCATCAGCTCCACCGCCATGGCGAACTCTTCATGGAAGCGGAATGCGCCGCGCCAGTCCAGCTCCTTGCCCACCAGCAGATTGGCCGGGAACTGGATGTCGCCTCCCAGGCCGACCTGGACGATGACGGCTTGCGGACGCAGCGCTTCCAGCGCCCCCACCAACGCCCGTTCATTGCCGCTGGCTTCGAAGAGCACATCGAAGGTCCCCTTGTCGACGGCATAGGCCTTCAACGCATCGGGCGTCTCGGCCATATTGATGGCACGGTCCGCGCCCACCTGCAGGGCCGCTTGCAGCGGCATGCTGGCGACATCGGTGACCACCACTTCCAGTGCACCGGCGCGGCGCGCGGCCACCACCACCAGCGCGCCGATCGGACCACAGCCAGTCACCAGCACGCGCTTGCCCACCAGCGGGCCAGCGCGGCGGACCGCATGCAGCGCCACCGACAGCGGCTCGGCCATGGCCGCTTCGCCATCCGTGACATGATCGGCCACGATGTGGGCCTGCGAACGTTCGATGATGATTTCCTGACGGAACGCACCCTGCACGTGCGGGGTGCGCATGGCACTGCCGTAGAAGCGCATGTCCAGGCAATGGTTCTGCTTGCCTTCCTGGCAGTATTTGCACACGCCGCAGGGGCGGCTGGGCGAGATGGCGATGCGGGTGCCGGGTGCGATGTCGGTGATGGCCGAACCCACTTCGGCGATCTGGCCCGAGACTTCATGGCCCAGCACCATCGGTTCCTTGATGCGCACCACGCCGAAACCGCCGTGGTGATAGTAGTGCAGGTCGGAACCGCAGATGCCGCCGGCCTTGACCTTGACCTTCAGTTGCTGCGGTTGCAGCGGGGCGGACTCCAGCGACTGAATGCGCAGGTCGTGCGGTGCATGGATGACGAGGCCTTGTTGCATGTGTATCTCCGAAATGAGCTAAATGATTTACAAGGTAGCGGTCACGCCGCCGTCCACGTAGAGGATGTGGCCATTGACGAAACGTGACGCGTCGCTGGCCAGAAACACGGCAGCACCGACCAGGTCTTCCACATCGCCCCAGCGGCGCGACGGGGTGCGGCCCACCAGCCAGTCGGTGAACTTGGCATCGTTGACCAGGGCCATGTTCATCTCGGTCTTGAAGTAGCCGGGACCCAGGCCGTTGACCTGCAGGCCGTACTTGCCCCAGTCGATGGCCATGCCCTTGGTGAACATCTTCACCGCCCCCTTGGTGGCGGTATAGGGCGCGATATTGGGACGGCCCAGCTCGCTCTGCACCGAACAGATGTTGATGATCTTGCCGGCACCGCGCGGGATCATGTGGCGTGCCACGGCCTGGGCCGCATAGAAGACACTGTTCAGGTTGGTATTGACGAGATCGTGCCAGTCCGATTCCTTGAACTCTTCCAGCGGATTGCGGCGCTGGATGCCGGCGTTGTTGACCAGGATGCCGATGGCACCGATCTCGCTTTCGATCTTCTGCACCGCCGCCTTGACCTCGTCATTGACGGTGGCATCGAAGCTGGCTTCATGGATGGTGTGGCCCTCGGCACGCAATTGCGCCGCGACGGTGGCGAGCTTGCCGGCATCGCGTCCGTTGAGCACGATGGCAGCGCCCGCCTGGGCCATGCCGCGCGCCAGCGCCAGGCCGATGCCACCGGAAGAACCGGTGATCAGGGCCAGCTTGCCTTCGAGGGAAAAGCCCTGCAAACCTGCGGGCAACGGGGTGGTCTTGATGGTCATGTGGTCTCTTTCTTCTTGTCGGAAATTTCGCTGTCAAACCCTGCCCTGCCCGTGATGGCGCAAAACAGGACTCAGTGCTGCTTTCCGGTCTCGCGCTGGAAGGCGGCGATGGCGTGATACTCCGCCTCCAGTTTGGCCGGAATGGCGGCAAAGATGGGTTGCAGGCGGCCATAGACGGCGACCGCCTCGGCCTCGGGGGCGTGATGATTGGTGGAGCCGACCATGCCCGAGATCACCGACAGCGACGGCAGCAGGCGCAGCGCCCACGCGCCCAGCACGGCCGCGCCCAGGCAGGATGACTCCACGCTCTCCGGCACCACCACTTCACGGTTGAAGATGTCGGCCATCATCTGTCGCCACAGGGCCGAGCGGGCGAAGCCGCCGGTGGCCATCATGCGCTTGGTGGGGCCGACCAGTTCTTCCAGCGCCGGGAGAATGCTGTAGAGATTGAAGATCACCCCTTCCAGCGCGGCGCGGATCATGTGGTGCTTGCCGTGATGCAGGGCCAGGCCGAAGAAGGAGCCGCGCAGGTCGGCATTCCACAGCGGGGCGCGCTCGCCGGCCATGAAGGGATGGAACAGCAGCCCTTCTGCACCGGGCCGCACCTTCTCGGCGATGCGCGTCAGTGCCTCGTAGGGATCGACGCCTTCCTCACGCGCAGCAGCCGCTTCGGCGGTGGCCAGCTCATCGCGCACCCAGCGGAAGATGTTGCCGCCGTTGTTGACGGGGCCGCCGACCACCCAGTGTTTTTCGGTCAGTGCATAACAGAACAGACGGCCATGCGGATCCGTCAGCGGCTCATCGATCACGGTGCGCATGGCACCGGAGGTACCGATGGTCACCGCCACGTGGCCGATCTCGATGGCATTCACGCCCAGGTTGGAGAGCACGCCGTCATTGGCACCGATGATGAAGGGCGTCTCCACCGACAACCCCAGGCGCTGCGCCATCTCCGGCGACAGGGCCGGCAGGCGGTGCGTGGTCGGGACCGGGGTAGGCAATTGGTCGGGACGTACGCCCAGCAATTCCAGTGCGCCCTGGTCCCAGGCCAGCTCGCGCAGATTGAACATGCCGGTGGCCGAGGCAATGGAGTGATCCACCACCCACTGGCCGAAGAGCTGGTACAGCAGGTATTCCTTGATACCGACGAAGCGCGCGGCCTGATGGAAGACCTCCGGCTTTTCATGGCGCATCCACATCAGCTTGCACAGCGGCGACATCGGGTGGATGGGTGTGCCGGTACGGCGGTAGATGGCATTGCCGTCGTGCTCGTGCTTGATGCGTTCGGCCCAGACCGAGGCGCGGATATCGCCCCAGGTGATGCTGTTGGAGAGCAGGCGATTGTCGGCATCCAGGGCGATGACACTGTGCATGGCGGCGCTGAAGGACAGCAGCGCAATTTCCTGCGGCGCAGCCTTGGCGGCCTTGACGGCACCGGCGATGGAGGCCAGCGCGGCCGCGACGATCTGCTCCGGGTCCTGTTCCGCCATGCCCGGTTCGGTACAGAGGACCGGGTATTCCTCTGCATGCTGGGCGACCACCTTGCCATCGAGCGTGAAGACCACGGTCTTGGTGCTGGTGGTGCCGATATCGACGCCGAGCATGTAGGGTGCGGAAGAGGACATATGCAGTTTCCTTAACAAACAAAGCAAGACGCCCGGACCAGCCGGGCGTTGCGATCAGTCTTAGACGACCAGGTTGAGCAACATGATGAAGATGATAGCAACAACCGAGATCAGCGTTTCCATCACCGTCCAGGTCTTGAAGGTTTCACCGACGCTCATGTTGAAGTATTCCTTGACCAGCCAGAAGCCCGCATCGTTGACGTGCGACAGGATCAGCGAACCGGCACCGGTGGCCAGCACCAGCAGTTCCTTGTTGGTGCCGGGGATCAGCGCCACCAGCGGCGCGACGATGCCGGCACCGGTGATGGTGGCGACGGTGGCCGAACCGGTGGCCACACGGATCACGCCAGCCACGAACCAGGCCAGCAGCAGCGGCGAGATCTGTGCATGCACGGCCAACTGGCCAATGGCAGTGCCCACGCCGGAGTTCACCAGCATCTGCTTGAAGCCGCCGCCGGCACCGATGATGAGCACGATGGCAGCGGTCGGGGCCAGGCTCTGGTCCACGAATTTCAGCACTTGCTGGCGGGTGAAGCCACGGGCGATGCCGAAGGTCCAGATCGCCAGCAGCAGTGCGGCCAGCAGGGCCACGATGGGGTTGCCGATGAAATCCATCAGGTCGCGCACGGCGTGGCCTTCCGGCAGGGTGACGTCGACGAAGGTCTTGAGCAGCATCAGGAACACCGGCAGCAGCACCGTCACCAGCGTGGTGGTGAAGCCGGGCAGGTTGGTGGTCTGCGGCTCGCGTGCCAGTTGCGCCATCAGTTCCTCGGAGGGCTTGATGTCGACGTAGCGCGAGATGAAGGCACCGAACAGGGGGCCGGCGATGATGACGGTCGGCAGGCCCACCAGCAGACCATAGAAGATGGTCTTGCCGATGTCGGCACCGAAGATGCCGATGGCCAGCAGCGGGCCCGGATGCGGCGGCACCAAGCCGTGCATCACCGACAGGCTGGCCAGCATGGGCATGCCGATCTTGAACAGCGGCACGCCGGAGCGGCGCGCCACGATGAACACCAGCGGGATCAGCAGCACGAAGCCGATCTCGAAGAACAGCGGAATGCCGACCAGGAAGGCGCCCATCATCATGGCCCAGTGCACGCGCTCGCGGCCGAAGGCGCGCACCAGCGTCTGGGAAATCTGGTCAGCGCCGCCGGACTCGGCCATCAGCTTGCCCAGCATGGTCCCCAGGCCCAGCACGATGCCGACGAAACCGAGCACGCCGCCGAAGCCGTCCTGGAAGGACTTGACGATCTTGGGCAGCGGCATGCCGGAGATCAAGCCGAGGAAGCCCGATGTGATGGTCAGGGCGATGAAGGGATGGATGCGCAGGCGCGTGATCATGAGGATCAGCGCAAGGATCGCAATGACTGCATTGAACAGCAAGGTGGCGTCGTGGCTCATGCCCAGCATGGGATCTCCGATTGCCGATAGCCGATGGCGCACGATCCCTGGTTCAGCGCAGCGGCGCGGCCCCGCGCATGGCGCCAGGGCGAGCGTCTCCTGCGGCCTCTCCTGGAGAAGGCACGGGCATCTGCACTATCTGCGTAGTGTTTTATTGAGGAACCCACGAGGGCTGCACTGAGTTCCGTTCCTGAGTGTGGTATGCCGCCGCCAGCTCCGCCGCCGTGTGCCCGGAGGTTCAGATGTTAGCGTTAACATGGGGCGCGATGATAACGCTAACATTTTGTACGGGTCAAACACTTGTTGTGTTGCGGTGCGTCAGAAGCGGGACTTGAGCGGGCGCCGGTGCGATATAAATTGTTTTGCGGAAATACCCGAAAGGACTTCCCGCATGCCAAGAGGGCCCCGCAAGCAGGTATCATGTCGCCACTTCGAATGACCGCCCTCCCCTGCATCCATGACACAGCGCGTAGCACCCAAGTCCAAGCCCAAAGCCCCACCCGCCGTGCGTGGTAGCCGTGCCACCGGGCGCGTCACCATCATCGACGTGGCGGCCGAGGCCGGGGTGAGCCCGATGACGGTGTCCCGTGCGCTGAAAAATCCCGGCCTGGTGCAGGAACAGTCGCGCCAGCGCATCCTGGAAGCCATCGATCGGCTGGGCTATGTGCCCAACCAGGCGGCCTCTACGCTGGCCTCGGCGCGCTCGCAGGTGATCGCGGTGCTGGTGCCGTCGCTGACCAATGCGGTTTTCATCGAGACGCTTTCCGGCATCCGTGACTACCTGGCCGGTGCCGGCTACCAGTTCCTGATCGGCGAGACCGGTTACGTGCGCGCCAAGGAAGAGCAGCTCATCGCCACCTATCTGGCCCATGCTCCCGCCGGCTTCCTGCTCTCCAGCAGCGAGCAGCACGACATCCTGCAGGCCCGTCCCGGCAGCCGGGATATTCCGGCGGTGCGCATGTTCGACCTGGGACGCAGCCAGCATGATTTCTCGGTGGGCTTCTCGCAGACCCGTGCCGGGCATGCGGTGGCCCGGCATCTGGTCGAACGCGGCTACAGGCGCCCGGCTTTCCTGGCGGCCCAGCTCGACCCGCGCATGATGAAGCGCCGTGAGGGCTTCCGCAAAGGCTTGCTGGAAGCGGGCATCAAGCCCGAGATCGAAGTCTTGCTGCCCGAGCCGACCACCGTCGACATGGGCGCGCAACTGCTGCGGCGGGTGCTGGAACAGCATCCGGAATGCGATTCCGTGTTCTGCTGCAATGATGACCTGGCCTTGGGCGCGCTGTTCGAATGCCAGCGCCAGGGCATCAGCGTGCCGCGCGAGATGGCCATTGCCGGTTTCAACGATCTCTCCTGGGCCGCTTGCGCCACGCCCTCCATCACTACCGTAGTCACGCCGCGCTACGACATCGGCTACAAGTCGGCCGAGATGCTGGTGCGCCAGCTCAAGGGCGAGGACATTCCCAAAGGCCGCCTGGACCTGGGCTTCGAGCTGGCGCTGCGCGAGAGTACCTGAGGCCAAGCGTCTTCACGCGCGCGCCTGCATCCCCCACATCCGTGGACGAATCGGCGCCAATAATCCATCCATCGGCGGCTCCCGGCTCTGGACAGAAAATTGCCATTCTCTACAATCTCCCGGTGTCGTTCTCCTCTGCAAGAATGCAGCAGCACAGCAGGTCGCTGATGCAGTGATGCAGCAGCGCGGACGGCATTTCTATAAATAATATGCAGATAACCAAGTCCAGATCACCAGGAGCAACCCTCATGCAGACATTCACCGGTCTTTGCAAACCCGCCGCCATGGCGCTGCTGCCGCTGTGCGGCGCGCTGGCCTTCCTGCCGGCCTCGGCCCAGACGGCAACGCCAGCGCCATCGGCCCCGGTCGTCAAGTACGACCTGACCTATGACATCATCAGCCCGGTCCACAGCCAGCACGGCATGGTGGCCACCGAGCAGGAGCTGGCCACCAAGGTCGGCGTGGATATCCTCAAGAAGGGCGGCAATGCCGTCGACGCCGGCGTGGCCGTGGGCTTTGCCCTGGCCGTGGTGCTGCCCAATGCGGGCAACATCGGCGGTGGCGGATTCATGATGATCCACGACGCCAAGACCGGCAAGAACGTGGCGCTGGACTTCCGCGAGATGGCCCCGCAGCGCGCCACCCGCAACATGTACCTGGACGACAAGGGCAACGTGGTGCCCGGCCGTTCGCTCTACACCCACCTGGCCGTGGGCGTGCCCGGCACCGTCGCGGGCCTGTCGCATGCACTCTCCAAGTACGGCACGATGAAGCTGTCGCAGGTGATCCAGCCGGCCATCGAACTGGCCGACAAGGGTTACCCGGTCAGCCGCAGCCTGGCGCTGATCCTCTCGGCCGAGCGCGAACACCTGGGCCAGTGGGATTCCTCCAAGGCCATCTTCTTCAAGGAAGGCCGTCCGCTCAAGGAAGGCGAAATGCTGGTCCAGAAGGACCTGGCCAAGTCGCTGCGCCTGATCGCCAAGGAAGGTCCGAAGGCCTTCTATGACGGTGCCATCGCCAAGAAGATCGTGGCCGAGATGGACAAGCACGGCGGCCTCATCACCGCCGAGGACCTGAAGAACTACAAGGTCGTCGAACGCGTGCCGGTCTCCGGCAACTATCGCGGTTACCAGGTCATGTCGATGCCGCCGCCGAGCTCGGGCGGTGTGCACATCATCCAGATGATGAACATCCTGGAACGCTATCCCCTGAAGCAATACGGTGCCGACAGCGCACAGACCATCCACCTGATGGCCGAAACCATGAAGCTGGCCTATGCCGACCGCTCCGAATACCTGGGCGATCCGGATTTCACCAAGGTCCCGGTCAAGGGCCTGACTTCGCGCGCCTATGCCGACGAGCTGGCCAAGAAGATCAACCCGGACCGCGCCACGCCCTCCACCGAGATCAAGCCGGGCCAGCCGCAGCCGTATGAAAGCGACCAGACCACCCATTACTCGGTGGCCGACAAGGACGGCAACCTGGTGGCGACCACCTACACGCTGAACCTGAACTTCGGCAGCGGCATCGTCGCCACCGGCACCGGCATCACCTTGAACAACGAGATGGATGACTTCGCCGCCAAGCCGGGCGTGCCCAATGCGTTCGGGCTCATCGGTGGCGACGCCAACGCGGTCGGCCCCTACAAGCGTCCGCTGTCGTCGATGTCGCCGACCTTCGTGCTCAAGGATGGCAAGCCCTTCCTGGTCACCGGCAGCCCGGGTGGCAGCCGCATCATCACTACCACCCTGCAGACCATCCTCAACGTGATCGACCACGACATGAACGTAGCCGAAGCCACCATCACGCCGCGTATCCACCACCAGTGGGCACCGGACCAGCTGCGCGTGGAAAAGGGCTTGTCCGCCGATACGCTCAAGATCCTGCAGGACAAGGGCCAGAAGATCAGCGTGCAGCCTTCCATGGGCCGTACCCAGACCATCCAGATCCGTCCGGATGGCTTTGACGGCTTCTCGGATCCGCGCAATCCGGATGGACGTACGCTGGGATTCTGAGGCATCGGCAATTGACGCAGTGATGCGCTGATGTGATTCCGCATCACGCGTTTTGTCCGGCACGGAACCGGACCGGCCAGTCCCGGTCCGCACCATGGCTCCCGATGATTCGGGAGCCATTTTTTATCAGGGAGCGCGTTTCACTTCCCGCACAATGGCTGCCATTTTTCAAGGAACGTTCATTTCCTGAAACGGCGATCTGAACCGGCCTACCCGCTATCAAAACTTATTTTCACTCCGGCACAATAAAATTGTTCGAACTCCGATCAGTTTTCTTTGCCGCACTTTACTTACCCCAAAAAAATCTCCACTCGATTCCGCCAGACCCCATCTGGCGCGGCTTTCCGGGTAGTTCAGATCATCGCCCTGCAGGCTTTCTGAATTTATTCGATCAAACTCAAGAAAATTTTCGAGACATTCTTCGAAATCTGAAGAGCCGTATTTCGTTAAATTTTTGTATTTCGGTTTTATTCCCTTGATCCCCTTATCAGGACAAAACGACGCCATCACTATGGCAGGCGTTTGTCACTGAGCACGATTTTTCATCCGCTCACGTTCACCCGTACCGCGCACCGAAAGGTGTCTTGCCGGCAGGCACCACCCCTGCCCTGCCAGCGGCTTGGCGTGAGCGATGAAAGCGTGCGTGACCCGATTTCGATTCGTCACTTTCTAGGGAGTACCACCATGACCGTTACCGTTCTCAAGCTGTCCGACGCCGACGCCTATCTCAAGAACATTTCCATCAGGAGCATCAAGGACGTCCGCGCGCTGGACGTGGACCTGATGCTGGTGCTGGTCAACGGAGATCGCATCATCATCTCCAGCGGCGCGGTCAGCGCCATGAGCGCCCCGGAGTCCTCGTTGCAGTTCGCCGATGGCCAGCTGCCGTTAGCCAGCGTGTTCCAGCAGATCGACAAGATCGATGTCTCGCCGGAAGCCAACCTGACCGTCAGTTCCAAGGAAATCACGCGCTACAACCAGAACAACGCCAGGAACAAGAAGGCCCGCAAGAACGACGAGGAAGACAGCGACAAGCCGGTGGTGGTCGAGGACGGCGAGCGCGATCCCAGCGCTGCTGCAGAGACCAGCGGCAGCAGCGGCAACACCGAGCGAGCCAACTTTTCGCCCACCAGATCTCCTGACAACCAGAGCCAGATCGCCGATGCCGAAATCAACTCGCAGCATGAAAAGAACTGGGGCGTGCAATGACGGAGTTGAGGAGCTTGAGATAGGCCGGTTGCGTGGCCACGCTGCCCAGCGTGCTGCCGATGCGGGTGTAGTCCTCTGCCAGGGGAGCGGACGCGCCAGTGGCAAGGTTGGCCATGCCGTCAGCCAGCGTCAGCACCTTGTTGTAGCTGTTGACGATGTCCTGGATCTGGCTGTGGGTGGTGGCGTCGCTGCCCTTGACGTCCGCGCTGGCCAGCCCAGAGAGCAGGGCGAAGAGGCCGGCAGGCATGTGATCGTCGCGATCCGGTGTGGGCAGGACGAACTTGTCCACGTCGGTGACGCCGATATCCTTGAAGTCCTGCAGGGTCGGCAAGCCGCTGGTGCCTTCCGCTGCGACTGTGCCATCGCTGGCGTTCTGGGCGTAGTCGCGGATTTTTTTCAGCGCCGCGTGGGCGGCCACGGCCAGTGCGCGCAACTCGGACACCGGTAGCCCGCGGATTTTCGTTGGCCTCCTGCAGGATGCGTTCATAGGCCTCTACCAGTGCGCGCAGCTTCCTGGGGCTGTTGATGTCGGTGAAGCGCACTGCATCGATGGCGCTGACTGCCGCTTGCGCCACGATCGGGTCGGTCACGGTAATCCCGACGGCTTCCAGTTCGGCAAGGGCATCGGTGAATTGCTCAGCGACGGTCGCATTGCCGGCCGTGCCGTCGGCCAGCCGGCTGATCTTCAACAGGATATTCACGCTGTTCTGCAGGTTGGTCACATCCAGCGCCTTCTCGCGCGCCATGCCATCCACCACCGCCTGCACATTGGCCAGCAGCTCCGCAGGGGCGCCGGCCAGACCGGTAATGCCCAGCTTGCCAAGTCCCTCAGCCGTGATCTGGCTGGCTTCGGAACTCAGGCTGCCATCGGCGGGTGCTTCCCCGTTGGCGGCCGCCAGGACCTTCTGGTAGCTCTCGATGATTTCCTTGAGTCTGACCGGCGGATTGACCTGCGCCTTGGTCACGGCGGTGGTTTGCAATGCGCTGTTGAGGGCGGCCACGGCCTTTGCCGCACTGCCGGCCTGCGGCAGGTGTTTGGTCAGGTCAAGACCGATGTCCTTGTAAGTGTCGCTGGTCAGCTCGGTGGCCTCCGGCTTGTTGTCGGCGTAGTTCTCCAGCACCAGCTGTGCTGCATGGGCCTTGTTGGCCAGTTGCTGCAGGCGCAAGGTGCCGCCGATCTGGCCGATCACTTCCGAACCGTCATCCTTGCTGGCCGCCAGTGCCGAGAGGACGGCGGCGAAGGTGTCGGCCTGCAATTCGGTGATGCCGACCGTTGTCAATTCCTGCTGGCTGACCTTGCTGTCGCCGGGCACGCCCCGGACCTGGGCAATGATCTTGTCGGCGATCTCGGCGCGCTCCTGCAGCAGCGCCACGGTATTGACCTTGTCCTTGTGGGTGGCATCGACCAGGGTATTGAGCAGTCCCAGCAGCGGGTAGGCACTGTCCTTCAGTTTGGTGACCAGTTCCGTCTTGATGCCCACGCGTTCGTAATCGACGGCCGTGGGCGCGGTTGGCGCGCTCGCCGGTGTGGTGGCATTGCCTGCAATGCCATCGGCCGCTGCCAGGATTCTTGCGTACGAGGTGACGATGCCCTGTACCAGCTTGGGGCTGGCGGTCTGTGCCGATTGGACCAGCGGGGTGGCCAGCGCGGAGTTGATCGCATCGAGGTTGTCGGCGGTGACCTTGTTCACGCCCATGTCGAGATAATCCTCGGCGCTCGGTTTGGGCTTGCTGGCATCATCGGCGTAGAGACTGATCTTGCGCTGTGCGTCGGCGGCCTTGTCGGCAAGCTGTTGCAGCTTGTCCAGCGTGTTGATCTTTGCGCCATCGGAAGGGCTCAAGCGCAGGGCGGCAATGACCGCTGGCAGCACCGCGTCATCGGGAGCGGTCACGCCCAGTTTGGTGAGCTGGGTCTTGATGGCCGTCAGTTGGGCGGTGGTCAGCGCAAGCGCGTCTTCGGGCTCGGGCACGCCCTTGGCGAGGGCGTGCAGGTCCGCTGCGGCTTGTGCCAGCACCGTGGTGGCCGCTGCAGGAGTCAAGGCCGGTTTCACCCCGAGGATTGCGTAGACGGTGGCCGCAGGCAGGTCCGTGTCTGCCGTGTCGGTCCGCTCATTGGCCAGCGCCAGCACCTTCAGGTAGGCGTCGGTGACCGCCTGGATCTCGCCAATGGAATTGGTCTTGTCTTTCGGTAGTCCCTTGATGGCATCCACCACCGCCGCCATGGCCACCGCATTATTGTCCAGGCCCAGCACGCCCATGGCGAAGAAATCCTCGTGATCCGGTGCCGGTTTGGCCGGATCATCCCCGTAGAGGGACGCCTTGGTCACGGCAGCGTTGGCCTTCTGCATGGCATCCGTGACGAAGCTCTCCAGTCCGCTTTGGTGATTGATCTGCTCCACATTGGTGGCACGGCTGAGCTGGTTGACGATGGCCGGGAAATAGGCTTTGTCGGTGTTCTGGTTCAAGACTTCATCAAGGCGATACGTGCCATCCTCACGTGCTGTAGTCAATGCCGTGCGCACGCTCACGACGGCCTCTTCATGGGCCTTGCGGGCGGCCTGCTCGACCCGCTGTGCGGCTGCCAGCACGGTCTGCTTGGCGGTGCGCTCGGTGGCCGTCGCCGTGTCGAAGGCGGTTTGTGCTTGTGCCGTGGCCTTACGCGCTTCCTGCAGGACGCTATTGCGCTGCACCAGCAGGTTGACCAGTTCGATGGTGCCGGTACTGTCGGTGACGAAGGTATGGCTGATCTCCTGATAGTTGCCGGCGGCGTCGATGTGGCGCAGCTTCAGTACTACCTTGCCGTTGCCGGTCTTGGTGTTGCCGCTCATGACCAGGTGTTCGTCGGCCCTGAGGGTGATCCAGCTGCCGGGCGCGATGGTGCGGCCGACGCCGGCGGTATTGATCGCCGCCAGGGTGTCATTGGCGGTACCAGGCACGGCCTGCAGCTGCAGGTGCAGTTCCGCGCCGCCTTCGCGCGGGGCCATCAGTTCCAGCCTGGTATTGAGCTGGCGCGTGATGCCATCGTCGCTGGCGATGCCGTCGTCCGCACCCGTGGGCAGGCGCAGGCGGAGGGGCGTGGGGGCGAGACTGTCCAGGGTGAAGTGCAGCGGTGTCTCCAGCGTGTTGGCATTGCCGTAGCCACCGGTGAACTCGCGCCCCTTTTGCACGATGCGCGCCTTGACCCAGATCTGGCCGTTGGCTTCGGTCACCTTGCCAGTCTCGTAGATGAAGCGGCCTGCGGCGGGGCTGCCGTTTTCGGTCAGTCCGTTCACTTCGTGCCAGCTGTCCCATACCGGGTTGCCGTTGCGGTCGGTGCTGCTGGCCACGGCCAGTTGCAACACTTCACTTTGGCCGTTGAACGCCTTGGTCAGGGCAATGCGCAGTCTGCCATCGCGGGTGATGCGGTCGCTGTCGCCCTGCGTGGCGGGGAACCTGCCGCTGTCGCCGCCGGTGCTGCTGTCGTTGTAGAAGGTATCGCTGACCAGGCTCAGCGGATTTTGCGCGGCAAAGCGGGTCATGCTCTCGGGGGTATTCAGGTCCACCCGCACATCGGTATTGCTGCTGCTCCACAGCGCATGGTTGGTGCGGCTGTTGCTGCCGTCGGTCACGGTGACCTGGGCGCTGATGGCGCGGCCGCGGTCGACGCCATGCAGGACCTCCATGTTCTCCTCACTGGCTTTGAGGATGGCGTTGCCGTTGGCATCGGCGTGGGCCACGGGCAGGTTGACGCTGACCTCATGGCCGAGAGTGTCGATGCCCTTGATGGTGACCGAGACTTTGGCATTCTCGATGATCTGCGTCAGCGCCTCGCTGAACAGCGCTCCTTGCAGGGCGCTGGCCTTGGCCAGCGTCTGGCCGTGCGCACTGGTCGCCCATTTCAGGCCGCTGCCGGCCTCGTCGACGAAGTCCAGGCTGTCAGCCAGGCGCACCAGTGCGCTGGCCTGGTTGGGGTAAGTCTTCTTGTCCAGCCGGACCAGGTTGGCGATGGCCTTCAGGGCTGCGCCATAGTTCTGCGTCTCCACGCTCAACGCACTGTTGAAGCTGGGATTGGGGATGCCGCGTCCGTTCGCATGGGTGGCGGAAGTGGTGACCACGTCCGTCCCGAGAATATCGACCTTGAAGAAGCCGCTGACCGCATTGTTGGCGGCGATGATGCGTTCGGCCGTGACGTCAGGCTGCTCGGCCGCGCGCGTGACGCCCTGGTCCAGACCGGCCTTGAGCACGGCCAGTTCGGTCAGTGCGGTGACGTTGACGTTCTGGTTGACGCCGCTGGCCATGACCAGTGCACGCAGCGGCGTGGGGCCCAGGTCGGTGAGCTGCAGGCTGCCTTCGTCGATGTAGTTGTCGGCTCCGCCGGGGGTGTTGTCGCGCACCACCAGCATCATCGGGCCCTTGTAGAGCGGATGCTTGAGCGTCAGCGTGTACTTGCCGTCGACCACGGCCACGGTATCGCTGATGGCATTGCCGGCTGCGTCATAGGCCGTGACGTTCGCGTTCTTGATGGCACCCAGCGCGGCGTTGCCCCGGATGACTGCGGCGGACGGGTCGACCGTGCCTGCACCTGCACTGCCGGCGGCTGCAGCGCCTGCGCCACTGCCTGCGCCGCCGCTGCCACCGTTAGCAGCGCTACCGCCATTGCCGCCCCCGCTGCCGCCGCCACCACCACCGCCCCCGGCCGCTGCCAGCAGCGCCAGCGCGCCGGCCGCGATGGGCCAACGCCTGCGCACCATCCGCCTGAAGATGGGCATCAACCAGAACGTCTTCGCCCGCGCCCTGAACACCGCGCCCAATCACATCTGCCAGATCGAACGCGGCCGCTGCATTCCCGGTAGCAAGCTGCTGCGCCTCATGCGCGAACAGTTCGGAATCGATATCACCTGGCTGCTCAGCGGCCAAAGCGCAGCCACGACCACCAGCCTGCTCAAACGCGAAATCGGCGCGCTGGTGGAGGACTACCAGCGCGCCGATGCCAATGGCAAAGCCTTCCTCGTTTATACGGCGAGCTTTCTGGTGGAGGGCACGGAGAAACAGGATCCCCGGTCCCCATCAAAAAAATAGGCAGTCGATGACTGCTCGCCATCGCCTGCCTTTACGGTGTTGCTGAAGAACGCTCAACCAGCGGATCGCACGGCACCCGGCTGCCTCACCCGATCATCCTGCCACAGGCGCAAGCAAAGAGGCGCTGGCTCTCCTTATTCGCGCACGTCCCCACCCTTCGGATACACCTTCACCAGCACGATCTTCGGTCCGGACATACGCTTGATGACCACATCAAAGGCCGCGAACTCGATCTTCTGGCCTTCCTTGGGCAGGTCGCCCAGCTTCTCCATCACCAGGCCACCGACCGAGTCGATGCTGTCGTCGTATTCGATGTCGATGCCCAGCATGTGCTCCAGCGTCACGATGGGCAGGCTGCCCTTGCCCAGCAAGGTACCGTCATCCTGACGGCTCCACTCGCCGGTGTTGTGACGGAATTCGTCGCGGATCTCGCCCACCAGGAAACTCAGCATGTTGTCCAGCGTGATGAAACCCTGCGGCGGCTGGCCCTTCTTGCCGATGATGGCAAAGTGCGGCATGCCGGTGCGGAAGCGGCGCAGCAGGTCCAGTGCCGGCAAGGCCGGCGAGATGAACTGCACCGGACGCAGATATTCCTTCAGGTTGCCGATGGCACGGCCATCCTGCTGCGCCAGGAACACATCCTTCAGGTGCACCAGGCCCAGCACCTGCTGGCGCTCGGCATCGAAATAGGGATAACGCGAATAGCGGTTGCGATAGATAATGTCCAGGTTCTCTTCCAGACTCTTGTCATCGCCCAGGGACACGATCTCGCTGGCCGGACGCATGATGTCGGCCACGTCCAGTTCGGCAAAGTTCAGGCTCTGCGCCAGCACGTTCCACTCGTCACGGGTGAACTTGCCACTCTTGCCGCTCTTGCTGCCTGCGCGCAGGATCAGCTTGAGTTCGTCCGAGGAATAATGGGCATCGTGACCATGTCCCGCACCCAGTCCGGCCACGCGCAGCAGCCAGTTGGAGCTGGCATTGAGCACCCAGATCAGCGGGTACATGCCCCAGTAGAAACCGTACAGCGGCACGGCACACCACAGGCCCAGCTTCTCGGGGCTGCGGATGGCCATCGACTTGGGGGCCAGCTCGCCGGCCACGATGTGCAGGAAGGAAATGACGAAGAAGGCGAACACGAACGAGACGCCGTGAATCAGCTCCTGATTGGTCACGCCGACCAGCGAAAAGAGCGGTTCCAGCAAGCGTGCGAAGGCGGGTTCACCGATCCAGCCCAGGCCCAGCGAGGCCAGGGTGATACCCAATTGGCAGGCGGAGAGATAGGCATCCAGCTGATTGTGGACCACGGCCAGAATGCGGCCGCGCATGCCTTGTGTTTTTGCGATGGCCCGGATGCGCGTTTGACGCAACTTGACCAGACTGAATTCTGCTGCAACGAAAAAACCGTTCAACGCAACCAGGAAGAAGGCCGCGACGATCAGTAATATGTTTTCCAACTAGGGTTCCTATCGGGGTTGTCTAAGGGCCCGGACGCCATGAGCCGGTCCGGACTCCGTAATTTACCATGCATGTGGCATGGAACCCGATTCGTTGTCAAAAAAGTAATCTATGCGTGATCTGCATGACCATGGCGCGCTGCGCAGGAAGGCAGGCAGGCGGAGCGGCCGACCTGCCGCTCCACAGCCTGCGCGCTTCAGTCCGCAAACCCTTCCAGCACGATCTTCCCCTTGGCCTTGCCCGACTCCAGCAGGGCATGCGCACGCCGCAGATTCTCCGCGCTGATGCGCCCGTAATGCTCGCCGGTCGTGGTGCGCAGCACGCCCTCATCCAGCAGTTGTGAAACCCGTTGCAGCAGTTCGTGCTGGCGGATCATGTCGGCAGTCTGGAACATGGAGCGGGTGAACATCAATTCCCAATGCAGCGAAATGCTCTTGCGCTTGAGCGGCACTGCATCCAGCGTGGCCGGATCGTCGATCAGCGCCAGCTGGCCCTGCGGTGCCAGCGCCTCGATGATCTGTGCATAGTGCTGGTCGGTATGGGTCAGGCTGATGACGATATCGACCTCAGGAAAACCCAACTGCTCCAGTTGCGGCTTGAAGGGCTGGCTGTGGTCGATCACGTGATGCGCGCCCAGCTCGCTGACCCATTGCGCAGTTTCCGGGCGTGAGGCGGTGCCGATGACGGTCAGCTGCGTGAGCTTGCGCGCCAGCTGGGTCAGGATCGAGCCCACGCCGCCGGCTGCGCCGATGATGAGCAGACGCTTGCCCTGCCCCGCGCCTTCGGCGACGCCAACGCGGTCAAACAGCAGTTCCCAGGCGGTGATGGCCGTCAGCGGGATGGCGGCGGCATCTGCATGGCCCAGGCTGGCGGGCTTGCGGCCGACAATGCGCTCGTCGACCACGTGCAGTTCGCTGTTGGCACCGGGGCGGACGATGGAACCGGCATAGAACACCTCGTCGCCCGGCGCAAACAGGCTGACCGCCGGGCCGACCGCACGCACCACGCCGCTGACATCCCAGCCCAGCACGCGGGCTTCGCCAGCACTGGCGCGGATCTTGGTGTCGACCGGATTGACCGAGATGGCCTTGACCTCGACCAGCAGGTCATGCTCGCCAGCGACGGGATCGGGCAAGGTGGTGTCGGCCAGCGAGGCGGCGTCGTGGATGGCTTGGGCTTGCGGGTTGGTGATGATGGCTTTCATGCTGAATCCTTCACGATAATGAGCAACAGATGGGAGACATCTTAGGACAGCGCCACCCGATCAACCACTCCCGGGGCCACGAAAGAGTTTCTTCATACAGGCGAAAATCCACCCCTGTCCCCCACCCGCCGCCGCATCCGCGCAGGTGACCGCTTACACCAGATGCGGCTTGATCACCGCCGCCAGCTTGTCAAAGGCGCGCGCGATCTCCTCATTGGGCACGCTCGCATAGCCCAGCAGCAAGCCTCGCCGCGCCCCGCGGGCATGCATGTAGTAGCGCGACAGCGGGCGCACCACAATGCCTGCGGCCAGTGCCTCTTCGCAGATGAGCACGTCGTCGCACTCCTGCGGCAGGCCCAGCACAAGATGCAATCCGGCCTCGCCGCCGGTAATGGTCATCTTCTCGCCGAAGTGGCGGTTGATCGACTGCTGCAGCAGTTGCAGCCGTTCGGCATACAGCACGCGCATCTTGCGGATGTGCGAAGCGAAGTGGCCCTCGGCCATGAAGTCGGCCAGCGTGGCCTGCAGGAACACCTGGCCGTTGCGATACAACTCGGCAATGCCGGTGGCAAAAGCCTTGGCCAGCGACTCCGGCACCACCAGGAAGCCGATGCGCAATCCCGGAAACATGATCTTGCTGAAGGTGCCCATGTACAGCACGCGGTCCTGCGTATCCATGCCCTGCAGCGACGCCAGCGGACGGCCACCGTAGCGGAATTCGCTGTCATAGTCATCCTCGATGATCCACACCTTGTGGGTCGCCGCGTACTCCAGCAGCATGCGCCGCCGCGACAGGCTCATCACCATCCCCAGCGGATACTGGTGCGAGGGCGTGGTGCAGATGAAGCGCGGCGGACGGCGCAAATTGGCCAGGCGCATGCGCATGCCTTCCTGGTCCACCGCAATCGGGACCGACTGGATGCCCAGCGAATTGAGCACGCTGCGGGTGCCCCAGTAGCACGGGTCTTCCACCCAGGCAGTATCCCCATGTTCCCCAAGCAGCTTGACCACGATGTCGATGGACTGGTGGATGCCGGTGGTGATGAGCACCTGCGAGGGCGTGCAGTTGACCGAACGCGCCACCCGCAGGTACTCGGCGATCTGCTCGCGCAGCCCGGCATAACCGGCGCCCGGCCCGTAGGTCAGCAGGTCCGAACTGGAACGACGCCAGTGCTTGTTCTGCAGGCGTCCCCAGATCTTGTGCGGCACGCAGGTCACGTCCGGCACGCCCGGCATGAAGGCCCCCCACTGCCGCTCGCCCACGCCGGCCTGGCGCGTGAGCAGCGCACCGCGCGCGGACAGTTCGGATTTGCCGGAAGGATCGGTCAGCGGCTCCTTGCGCTCCACCGCCTCGGGGATCTGGTCCGGCGCCGTATCGGCCACGAAGGTTCCGGCACCGGTGCGGCTTTCCAGATAACCCTCGGCCAGCAATTGTTCATAGGCATAGGTCACGGTATTGCGCGAGGTACCGAGCTCCAGGGCCAGGTCGCGCGAGGACGGCAATTGCATGCCCGCCGGTAGCGTATGGGCCAGGATGGCTTCGCGGATCAACTGGTAGATCTGGCGGTTGACGGGCATGCGCTCGCTACCGGTCTTTACGTTTTTGGTGGTCTTCGCTGCGCCGCTTTCGCGGCTGGCCGCCGCCTTGCCCTTGCCCGGCGCGGCCTTGGCGGAGGTGCGATTGATGCGCAGCAGCAGATAGTCGGACAAGGAGGCGAGTTTCAAGTGGCACCATCAAATAATTGAAATTGGCTCTATATTACAGTGCCACTGGGGTTTTATATTGTTTCCCGATTCAGCAATTTCCTGCACATTTCCGCGCCCTGCGGCGCATTCAACGAAGCAAGATCGGAGCAAGCCATGACCAGCAAGGCCACCAACCAAGAGCTGCAACAACGAAAGAATGCCGCCACCCCGCGCGGCGTGGGTGTGATGTGCGACTTCTACGCCGAGCGCGCGTCGAACGCCGAACTGTGGGATGTGGAAGGCCGTCGCTTCATCGACTTCGCCGCCGGCATTGCGGTCCTCAACACCGGCCACCGCCATCCCAAGCTGCTCGACGCCATGCGCGCCCAGCTCGACAAGTTCACCCACACCGCCTACCAGATCGTGCCCTACGCCAGCTATGTCGAGCTGGCCGAGCGCATCAATGCGGTGACGCCAGGCAACTATCCCAAGAAGACAGCCTTCTTCTCCACCGGCGCCGAAGCCGTGGAAAACGCCATCAAGATCGCCCGCGCCCACACCGGCCGTCCCGGCGTGATCGCCTTCGCTGGCGGCTTCCATGGCCGGACCATGATGGGCATGGCGCTCACCGGCAAGGTCGCGCCCTACAAGCTGGGCTTCGGCCCCTTCCCCGGCGACGTGTTCCATGCGCCCTACCCCAGCGCCCTGCACGGCATCACCACCGAAGACGCACTGGACGCGGTCCACGGCCTCTTCAAGAGCGACATCGAAGCCAAGCGCGTCGCCGCCATCATTCTGGAACCGGTGCAGGGCGAAGGCGGCTTCTATGCTGCCCCGGCCGACTTCATGCGCGGCCTGCGCGCCATCTGCGACGAGCACGGCATCCTGCTGATCGCCGACGAAGTGCAGTCCGGTTACGGCCGTACCGGTAAATTGTTTGCGATGGAACATTACGACGTCCTGCCCGACATGATGACCATGGCGAAAAGCCTGGCCGGTGGCATGCCGCTGTCGGCCGTCAACGGCCGCGCCGAGATCATGGATGCGCCCGCCCCTGGCGGCCTGGGCGGCACCTATGCCGGCAACCCGCTGGCCGTCGCCTCGGCGCTGGCGGTGCTGGATGTGATGGAAGAAGAAAAGCTGGTCGCCCGCGGCCAACGCCTCGGTGACAAGCTGCAGGAGCACCTGAAGGAACTGCGCTCTGCCGTGCCGCAGATCGCCGAAGTGCGCGGTGTCGGTGCGATGGTGGCGGTGGAGTTTGCCGATCCCGTCACCGGCAAGCCGGATGCGGACTACACCAAGAAGGTCCAGCAACATGCGTTGAACAATGGCTTGCTGCTGCTCTCCTGCGGCAGCTACGGCAACGTGATCCGCTTCTTGTTCCCGCTGACGATTCCCGATACCGTCATGGATGAGGCGCTGGGCATCCTGGCCAAGGCGATCAAGCTGGCCTGAGTCTTGCATTGCAAGGCAGCTTTCAGAACAGGGAAGACGGGCCGCACCAAGTCTGCGGCCCCGCGTACAAGAGAGGATCGATGATGGCAGCTTATGCAATGAAGCAAGCGGCGCAAGCACACGCGCCGGCCGCCGGCAGCGGCAATGACGTGCTGGTGCAGTTCTGCGGCGTGAAGAAAACCTACGATGGCGAAAACCTGATCGTCAAGAATCTGGATCTCGACATTCGTCGCGGTGAATTTTTGACCCTGCTGGGTCCGTCCGGCTCCGGCAAGACCACCTGCCTGATGATGCTGGCCGGTTTCGAATTTCCGACCGGCGGCGAGATCCGCCTCGATGGCCAGTTGCTCAATCGCGTGCCACCGCACAAGCGCAACATCGGCATGGTGTTCCAGAACTATGCGCTGTTCCCGCACATGACCATCGCGCAGAACGTGGCCTATCCGCTGTCGGTGCGCAAGATGGATCGCGCCACCCGCGAAGCCAAGGTCAAGCAGGCGCTGGACATGGTGCAGATGGGCAAATTCGGTGACCGTTATCCGACCCAGCTCTCGGGTGGCCAGCAGCAGCGCGTGGCGCTGGCGCGCACGCTGGTGTTCGATCCGCAACTGGTGCTGATGGATGAACCGCTGGGCGCGCTCGACAAGCAATTGCGCGAACACATGCAGCTCGAACTGAAGGCCCTGCACAAGCGCCTGGGCGTGACCTTCGTCTACGTCACCCACGACCAGAGCGAAGCGCTCACCATGTCGGACCGCGTGGCCGTCTTCGACCAGGGCGTGATCCAGCAACTGGCCCCGGTCACCGAGCTCTACGAATATCCCGACAATCAATTCGTCGCCAACTTCATCGGCGACAACAACCGTCTCAAGGGCAGCGTGGAATCGGTCCAGGGCGAACACTGTACGGTGCGCCTGGCCGATGGCACGGTGGTGACCGGCCTGAACGTGCATCGCGCCCATGCCGGACAAAGCATCACCGCCTGCGTGCGCCCGGAACGCATCCGCCTGGCCGCAGGCGGCAGTGCCGAACCCAACAGCATCCGCGCCACCATCGCCGGGCTGATCTATTTTGGGGATCACGTGCGCGTGCGCTGCACGGTGACGGGGCAGGAAGACTGCTTCGTCAAGCTCTCCCTCTCCGACCCGGCACTGGCGGGACTGAGCGAGGGCAGCAGCGTGGTCCTGCATGTGGCGCAGGATCGTCTGCGCTGCTTCCTCTGATTTCTCCACACTCCCCGTTTACTTGGTTTTTTGAGTTATTCCGTTTTTGTTCTTTTGTCGCACCTGATGTTCAGCAGTACCGCTTGATGAGCGAGGCAACTCAGATTGCCGCTCGGCTCTACCTTAGTTCAACACAGTCAACACGCACGATAACCAACGAGGAACAACAATGAAACGCCTGACACCTGCCCTGCTGTCCCCGCTCTTCCTGGGCCTGCTGTTTTCCGGCGCGGCTTCCGCCGCGGAACTGACCCTGGTCAACTTCGGCGGTGCCAATGGCAACGCCCAGAAGGTGGCCTACGTCGAGCCCTTCCAGAAGAGCACCGGCACCAAGGTCGTGACCGCCGAATTCAACGGCGAACTGGCCAAGGTCAAGGCCATGGTCGAGACCAGGAAGGTCAGCTGGGACGTGGTGGAAATCGACGGCGGCGACCTGACCCGCGCCTGTGATGATGGCCTGATCGAAAAGCTCGACCTGGCCAAGACCATCAAGAAGGACGACTACATCCCCGAAGCCACCGTCAGCGAATGCGGCATGGGTGCCTTCGTCTGGTCCACCGTGCTGGCCTACAACGCCGACAAGCTCAAGACCGCACCGACCGGCTGGGCCGATTTCTGGGATACCAAGAAATACCCCGGCAAGCGCGGCATGAAGAAGAGCGCCCAGTACAACCTGGAGTTCGCACTCATGGCCGATGGCGTGCCGACCAAGGATGTCTACAAGGTCCTGGCCACCAAGGAAGGCGTGGATCGCGCCTTCAAGAAGCTGGATCAACTGAAACCCAACATCCAGTGGTGGGATGCCGGCGCCCTGCCGGCGCAGTTCCTGGCCTCGGGTGACGTGGTCATGGCCAACGCCTACAACGGCCGCATCGATGCCGCCCAGCGCGAAGGCAAGAACCTGAAGGTGGTGTGGGCCGGCAGCGTCTACACCCTGGATTACTGGGTGATCCCGAAGGGTTCGCCGAACAAGGCACTGGCCGAGAAGTTCATCAACTTCGTCAGCCAGCCGGAAAACCAGAAGGTCTACGCCAACAACATCGCCTACGGCCCGGTCAACAAGGCTGCCTTGAAGCTGCTGGACGCCAAGACCCTGGGCAACCTGCCGACCTCGCCGGCCAATGCCAAGGATGCGGTGCAGTTGAGCCTGCAGTTCTGGACCGACCACGGTGAAGAGCTGGAACAGCGCTTCGCTGCCTGGATCGCCAAGTAAGCCTGCACGCCGTAACGACAGCGATCCCGCTCTCACCGGCGGGATCGCTGCCTTGAATTCCGCTGCCACCGGACACCCGAGACATGACCACCATCGCCACCCGCTCCGCCGCCGCCATGCCCCTGGCCGAACCTGATCCGCAGCAACTCAAGCGCGAACTGCGCGCCGCCCAGACCCGCAAACGCCTGGGTGCGCTGGCCCTGATCGCGCCGCTGGCGATCTTCCTGCTGCTGACCTTCGTGGCCCCCATCGTGGCCCTCCTGCAGCGCGCCATCGAGAATCCGGAAGTGGCCGCCACCTTGCCGCAGACCGTGGCGGTGCTGTCGAAGTGGGATCGCAAGTCAGCTCTGCCCGATCAGGCGTTTTCAGCGCTCGCGGAAGATCTGGCCCGTGCCAAGGAAGACACCACCGCCGGCAACCTGGCGCGCCGTCTCAATATCGAACTGTCCGGTTCGCGCTCGCTGGTGATGGGCACGGCGCGTGCCATGCCGCTGCGCGATGCCGATGGCAAAGCCTTGAGCCCCGCCGCCGCGCGCGAGGCCATCATCGCCCTCAATGCACAATGGGGCCAGCCGGACGTGTGGCGCGTGATCGCCCAGAACGGCTCGGTCTATTCCCCCTACTATCTGCTGGCATCGCTGGACCTGCGCCAGAACGTCTTCGGCGACATCGAAGCGGCCGCCCCTGAATCGGCGATCTACCGCACCATCTTCGGCCGCACGCTGTGGATGAGCGCGGTGGTCACCCTCATTACCCTGCTGCTGGCCTATCCGCTGGCCTACTGGCTCTCCACCATGCAGGAGCGCCGCGCCAACCTGTTGATGATCCTGGTGCTGATTCCCTTCTGGACCTCGATCCTGGTGCGCGTGGCCGCGTGGATCGTGCTGCTGCAATCCGAAGGACTGGTGAACAAGGCGCTGATGCTGGCCGGTCTCACGCAGTCGCCGCTGGAGCTGGTATTCAATCGCGTCGGGGTCTATATCTCCATGACGCACATCCTCCTGCCCTTCATGATCCTGCCGCTCTACAGCGTCATGAAATCGGTGCCGCCCACTTACCTGAAGGCCGCCGTCTCGCTGGGCAGCCATCCCTTCGCCGCCTTCTGGCGCGTGTATGTGCCGCAGACTTATCCGGGCATCGGTGCGGGTGTGCTGCTGGTTTTCATCATGGCCGGCGGCTACTACATCACCCCGGCGCTGCTGGGCGGACCGAATGAACAGATGGTGAGCTACTTCATCGCCTACTTCATCAACACCACCATCAACTGGGGCATGGCCTGCGCGCTGGGTGCCCTGCTGCTGGCGGCGACCCTGGTGCTGTATGGCGTCTATCGCCGCTTTGCCAAGGTCGATGTGGGCATCAGCTGAGTCATTGAAGAATCCAAGGAGTACGCCATGAACAAACCGCCTCTCTTCCCGCCCTACACCTCGCTGGTGGAACGCGCCTGGTTCTTTGCCTCGCGCGGCTTCAACCTGCTGGTGCTGCTGTTCCTGCTCTCGCCCATCCTGGTGATGATCCCGCTGTCGTTCTCTGACAGCAGTTTCCTCATGTATCCCATCAAGGGCTTCTCGCTGCGCTGGTACGAGAACCTGTTCAGCTCCGATGAATGGGTGCGTGCCGCCAAGAACAGTTTCATCGTGGCACCGGCCGCGACCGTCATCGCAACCGTACTGGGCACGCTGGCCGCCGTCGGCCTGAACAAGTCGGACTTCCGTGGCAAGGGCATCCTGATGGCAATCCTGATCTCGCCCATGATCGTGCCGGTGGTGGTGGTCGGCGTGGGGGTGTATCTGTTCTTTGCCCGTATCGGCCTGTCCGACAGCTACCTCGGCCTGATCCTGGCGCATGCCGCGCTGGGTGCGCCTTTCGTGGTCACGACGGTGCTGGCCACGCTGCAGGGCTTCAATCACAACCTGGTGCGGGCCAGCCTGAGCCTGGGCGCCAGTCCGCTGCGTACTTTCTTCCGCATCACCTTGCCGGTGATCGCGCCGGGCCTGATCTCGGGGGCTTTGTTCGCTTTTGCAACTTCTTTCGACGAAGTGGTTCTGACCTTGTTCGTGGCCGGGCCTGAGCAAGCCACCTTGCCGCGCCAGATGTTTGCCGGCATCAAGGACAACATCAGCCCGACCATCGCCGCCCTGGCGACGATCCTGATTCTGTTTTCGACCTGCCTGCTGCTGGCCCTGGAATGGCTGCGCGGGCGCAACAAGGCGGCCGCGCGCTTCTGAGCCTGCTCCCCCCACTTTTACGGAGACCTGACATGCTGCAACAACTCAAAGATCCTTCCCTGCTGCGCCAGCAGGCCTATCTCAACGGCCAGTGGTGCGATGCCGACCACGCTGGCAAGCACGAGGTCTACAACCCGGCCAACGGCAGCCTGCTGGGCAGCGTGCCCATGATGGGTGCGGCCGAGACCCGCCGCGCCATCGAAGCCGCCAACGCCGCCTGGCCCGCCTGGAAGAAAAAGACCGCCAAGGAACGCAGCGTCATCCTGCGCCGCTGGTATGAGCTGATGATGGCCAATGCCGACGACCTGGCGCTGATCATGACGGCCGAGCAGGGCAAGCCCCTGGCCGAAGCCAAGGGCGAGATCGGCTACGCCGCCTCCTTCATCGAATGGTTTGCCGAGGAAGGCAAGCGCACCTATGGCGATACCATTCCTTCGCCCTCGCCGTCGAACCGCATCGTGGTCATCAAGGAAGCCATTGGCGTCTGCGCGGCGATCACGCCGTGGAATTTCCCAGCTGCAATGATTACTCGCAAGGCCGGTCCGGCACTGGCCGCCGGCTGCCCGATGGTCTTGAAACCCGCTGAAGCCACGCCCTTCTCGGCACTGGCGCTGGCCGTGCTGGGCGAACGCGCCGGCATTCCGGCAGGCGTGTTCAGCGTGGTCACCGGCAGCGCCAAGGACATCGGCGGCGAGATGACCTCCAACCCCATCGTGCGCAAGATCAGCTTCACCGGTTCCACGGGCGTGGGCAAGCTGCTGATGGAACAGAGTGCATCCAGCATCAAGAAGCTCTCGCTGGAACTGGGCGGCAATGCACCCTTCATCGTCTTTGACGATGCCGACCTGGATGCCGCCGTGGAAGGTGCGATTGCCTCCAAGTACCGCAATGCCGGCCAGACCTGCGTGTGCGCCAACCGGCTCTACGTGCAGGATGGGGTGTATGACGCCTTCGCTGCCAAGCTGGTGGAAGCGGTCAAGAAACTGAAGGTCGGTGATGGCATGGAGAACGGCGTGACGCAAGGTCCGCTGATCAACGAGCAGGCCGTCAAGAAGGTGGAGCAGCATATCGCCGATGCGGTCAGCAAGGGAGCCCGCGTGCTGCTGGGCGGCAAGCGCCATGCGCTGGGCCACAGCTTCTTCGAGCCGACCGTGCTGGCCGATGTGACGCCGGCCATGCAGGTGGCCCGCGAAGAGACCTTTGGTCCGATGGCGCCGCTGTTCCGTTTCAAGACTGATGAGGAAGCGGTGGCCCTGGCCAACGATACCGAATTCGGGCTGGCCAGCTATTTCTATTCACGCGACATCGGCCGCATCTGGCGTGTGGCCGAAGGGCTGGAGTCGGGCATGGTGGGCATCAATACCGGGCTGATCTCCAATGAAGTCGCACCGTTCGGCGGCGTCAAGCAGTCGGGACTGGGGCGCGAAGGGTCGCACTTCGGGATTGATGATTACCTGGTCGTGAAGTATTTGTGTATGGGGGGGATTTGATTATCCCGATGTGGTACTGATCAACGAAGTCAATCCGGCCGCGATAGCGGCCGGTTTTTTTTGGGGTTGATTGCGAACGGCCGCTAGTCGTCAAACAAGGAACTGATCGGGTCGTCATAGCGCAATACACTTCCATTGAGTATCTCCAATGGTGCAAGACGGCGCTGGTTTGTCGTACGCACGTCTGGAGAGCATGATTGCTCCTTGCTCGCGGAGTAGGCGTCTCCGATGGGTACATCGGTTTTCGTGTTGGATTTGGTCTCGTCTTGGGGGCGCATTTTTTCCTCATCATCGAATCGTCACTGTTCGCTTCCGGGTCAACTATGCCCCAATCATCCCTGCGGCTGAATTAAAAAAACAGGGCATCAAAACAATAGATAAGAATTCCGAATATAAAGGATTCAAAAAGCTAATTTTTCTTATGAGCGCGGCAGTCGTATAACTTCAGTTCCCCCTCACCTCGACAACCCCTCGGGAGACTGAACCATGCATACCGCAGCATCACGTCACCAGCCCGTACGCGCCTCGCTGGCGGCCTTCGTCGGCACCATGATCGAATGGTACGACTTCTACATCTATGCCACGGCCTCCGCCCTGGTGTTCGGCAAACTGTTCTTTCCCACGACCAGCGGCTTCTACGGAACGCTGGCTTCCTTCGGCACCTTCGCCGTGGGCTTCCTGGCGCGGCCGCTGGGGGGTGCTGTGTTCGGCTATATCGGCGACCGCGCAGGCCGCAAGAAATCGCTGGTCATCACGCTCCTGATGATGGGCACGGTCACGGTACTCATCGGACTGCTGCCGACCTATGCCAGCATCGGCATCTGGGCACCCATCGCCCTGGTGGCCCTGCGCTTCATCCAGGGCATCGCGGTGGGCGGCGAATGGGGCGGTGCCGTACTCATGGCCAGTGAACATTCGCCGGACCAAAGCCGCCGCACCTTCCTGGCCTCCTTCGCGCAGCTGGGCAGTCCGGCCGGGCTGATCCTGGCCACGCTCATGTTCAAACTGGTGAGCAGCTTGGACAATGCCGCCTTCCTCGACTGGGGCTGGCGCATTCCCTTCCTGATGAGCGCGCTGCTGCTGGCGGTCGGTTTTGCGATCCGGCTCTCGGTGCAGGAGTCGCCGGATTTTTTGGACGAACAGCGACGGCGCGCCAGTACACCTGCCGCCGCCGAAGCAGAAAGCGCCCCTCCCCTGGCCGAAGTGTTGCGCGGTGCGCCCGGGCTGCTGATGCTGGCCGTCGGTGCCAACGTACTCGGAATCGCGGGCTTCTACTTTACCAATACCTTCATGTTGGTCTATACCACCCAATACCTGCATCTGGAGCGGGCGCTGGTATTGAACGGCTTGCTGCTGGTATCGGTGATGCAATTCTTCATCACGCCTGTAGCCGCCCATCTGGCGCGGCTGTGGGGCAATCACCGTTTCCTGGTGACGATGGCCGCGCTCTCGGTCGTCTCGCCCTTTGCCATGTTCTCGCTGGTCGATCTCGGTTCGCTGGTCAGCGTCACGGCCGGGGTCGCCATCGCCATCCTCTTCATCGGTGCTTATTACGCAGTCATCGCCGGCTTCATCAGCGAAACCTTCCCGACGCGGATCCGCTATACCGGCATCTCCATGGCCTACCAGGTTTCGGGCGCCATCTTCGGCGGCCTCACACCCCTCCTGGGCACGGTCCTGGCCGAACAGTTCCGGGGCCAGTGGTGGCCGCTGGCGCTGCTGTTCTCATGTATCTCGCTGCTGTCGATGCTGTGCGTGGCGCGGCTGGGCCGGGATCGCGCCATGTCCATGTCTGATCGTCTACACGTGCAGGAGAGCTGATGAAAACTTTTTACCATCCCGCACAAAAGCTGCACCACCCGCAGAGCTACTTCTCGCGCGGCAAGATGCGCATACCGCAGGAAGTGCCGGAACGGCTGGACGAACTGGCCGCCCAGGCCACGCATCTTGGCTTTGCGGTACAGGCACCACCGGATGCGGGAGCGTCCGCCATCAGCGCCGTACACGCGCTGGACTATCTGCAATTCCTGCAGGAGGCGCATGCGCAGTGGATGGCCTTGCCTGATGACTGGGGCCAGGAAGTGGTCTCCAACGTCTTCGTGCGCGAACCCAATCCGCTGCGCGGCGTGCTGGCCAAGGCGGCACGCTACCTGGCCGATGACAGCTGTCCGGTAGGGCCGCATACCTGGCAATCGGCTTACTGGTCGGCGCAGTGCGCCATGGCCGGCGCGCAAGCGCTACTGGAGGGCGAACGCCGTGCCTATGCGCTGTGCCGCCCACCCGGCCACCATGCGCGGCGCGAAGCGGCCGGCGGGTTCTGCTATCTGAACAATGCTGCCATCGCCGCCCAGATGCTGAGTGAAAAACATCGCCGCGTCCTGATCCTCGATACCGACATGCATCACGGCCAGGGCATCCAGGAAATCTTTTACGCACGGCGTGACGTGATGTACATCTCGATCCACGGCGACCCGGAGAATTTCTATCCCGCAGTGGCGGGTTTCGAAGAGGAACGCGGCAGCGGCGAGGGCCTGGGCTACAACCTCAATCTGCCCATGCCGCACGGCTCGCCCGAAGCGGTGTTCTTCGCGCGGCTGGCGCAGGCTTGCCGCGCCATTGCGCTGTATCAGCCGGAGGTACTGGTGCTGGCGCTGGGCTTCGATATCTTCGAGAAAGACCCGCAGGCCGTGGTGGGCGTGAGCAGTGCCGGGTTCGAGCGGCTGGGGCGCGAGGTCGGCGCATTGGGCTTGCCCACGCTGGTGGTGCAGGAAGGCGGTTACTATCTAGCCGGATTGCAGGATAACGCGGCGCGCTTCTTTGCCGGACTGGAGTCCGCTTGAATCCTTACGATCTCCCTTCGCCGAGCCCCTCATGCGCCACGATCCCGCCAGCCTGCGCCCGCCCCTGCCCGCGTTCTCCTCCGAACGCATGGACTGGAATCTGTTGCGCACCTTCATGTTCGTGGTGCAGGAGCGCGGCGTCGGCCGCGCCGCCAGCACACTCTGCCTGAGCCAGCCGGCGGTCAGTCAGGCGCTGCGGCGCCTGGAAGACAATCTGGGGGGCGTGCTGCTGCACCGGCGCCATGGCGAATTCCGCCTGACCCCGTTGGGAGAGGAAATCTATGCCGTGGCCCGCGAGATGTATGGCATGGTAGCGCGCATCGAGGTCGCTGCCGGCCATGCTGGCGAGGATGTGGCGGGCACGCTGCGCCTGCTGCTGATGAGCCGGGTGCAGAGCACGGCGTATGACGATTTCCTGGCGCGATTCCATCGTCGCTATCCGCGCGTGGAATTCCGGATCGATGTCATGCAGAGCGCCGCCATTCTCGACACCCTGGCCAAGGGCAGCAGCGGACTGGGCTTGTGTCTGTGCCGCAAGCCGGTGGATAAACTGGAACGGCGGCTGTTCCTGCGGCATCGCTATGTGCTGGTGTGCGGACGGCATCATCCGCTGTTTGCCCAACGCAGTGTCAGCATGGCTGAACTGCTGGTGCAGAATTTCGTCTGTTTTGCCAGCGACCAGCTGGGCGATACCCTCTCGCCGCTCACAGTCTTCCGGGATCAGCAGGGGTTTACCGGCCATATTGCGGCCACCTCGCCGCACGTGGAAGAGATCCGTCGCCTGGTGATCGCCGGCATCGGTCTGAGTTTCCTGCCCGAGCACCTGATCGGACCGGACGTGGCCGATGGCCAGTTGAAGGTGCTTCCACTGGGCGGGCCGGTGGCCGAGATCGACGTCTTCCTGACCTGGCATGGAGGGCGCAAGCTGTCTGCGCCGGAACAAGCTTTTCTGTCGTCCTTCGAGCGATTCCTCCAGCGGGTGCCGCTGGAGGTGAGGACGGCGTGAACGGATGACGATGAGCCTGCTCAGGAGCACGTTGTCTTGCGCTTGCTGACACCTTGGCATTCAAGCTAAAAGAGCGAAATTGCTCTTTTCATCGTGTTTGAGTCGATTATTTCTTTAAAAGAGCAATTTTGCTCTTTTAAATAAAAACATCTCAACACAGCAGTGGCCGATTGTTCGTCGCCAAGCGCCAAGCGCTTTACCTGGCGTTTACACATTCAACCAAAAATACAACCAGATTTTTACGCCCCCCATCCTACATTGACGTCTCCTCCACTACGGACCGGCCCAAGCCCGTCCCTCGTTTATGAGACCGATCGCCATCCTCCAGCATGAAAGCACACAGGGCCCCGGGGTCCTGCTGGATCATCTGGAACAACACGCCCTGCCCTATCGCCTGTTCCATCCCGCCGCAGAAGGCGACGCCCCGCGCGATGCCAGCCAGTTTTCCGGCATCGTCACGCTGGGCAGCGACCACAGCGTCAATGAAGACCTGCCCTGGATCCACGCCGAACACGCCCTCCTGCAAGATGCCCTGGCCCGCGACGTGCCGGTGCTGGGCCACTGCTTCGGTGCCCAGCTGCTGGCCCGTGCCATGGGGGCGCAGGTCAGCCGCAACCTCTGCGCCAACATCGGCTGGAGCCCGGTCTGGGTCACGCCGCCGGCACAGCAGCGCATGGGACTGGCACGCCAGGTCACCATCTTCAACTGGCATTACGACACCTTTGAAATTCCCACCGGCGCGGTGCGCACCATGTATGGCAGCCATTGCCTCAACAAGGGATTCATGCGCGGCAAGCAATGGGGTTTCCAGGGCCATCTGGAAGTGACCGAAGAGAGCGTGCGCAACTGGTGTGCGGCCGGACGCGACGAACTGCTGTGCGCACACGGCCCGGCTGCGCAAAGCCAGGCACAGATCCTCGATCATCTGCCCGAACGCATCGCCGCTCTGCGCCTGGTCGCTGACCAGACCTACGCAGCGTGGACGCGACAGTTGGACCGCCCCCTGCGTATTTCGGTACGCAACCCTGCGTATTACGGATGAACCCGGCTGCGCTCAGTGGAACGCAGGATGCGCCCGCAGGCGGCTCACCGCCAGGTCAATGAAGGCCCGCACTTTGGCCGGTGAGCGCCGCCCTTCCGGATAGAGCACGTGGATCGGCAGCGGCGGCTCTTCGAATTCGCGCATGACCCGCTGCAAGCGCCCGGCCTGCAAGTCGGCCGCCACCTGATAGGCCAGCACGCGCGTCAATCCCCAGCCCTGGCGGGCGGTACTGATGGCGGCTTCATTGGTATTGGTCTGCAGCGCTGCATCGACCACCACACGCTGGCCGTCGGCAAAGCGCCACTCCGGCGAAGCCCAGGCGCTGGTGGACGTGACGATGCGATGCTGCTTGAGATCGGCGGGTGCAGCCGGCGTGCCATGCTGGCGCAGATAGTCGGGCGAGGCACAGATCACGCGGCTGACCGAACCGACCTGGATGGCCGTGAATCCCGAATCAGGCAGATGGCCGATGCGCACCGCCACATCCATGCCCTCTTCCACGATGTTGACCGGGCGATCCACGAAGAAAGTGCGCGCCCGCATGCCCGGATAGAGATCGAGATATTCGGTAACGATGGGCAGCACATGCAACTGTCCGAACAGCAAGGCCGCCGTCACCGACAGCGTGCCCGAGGGCTGGTCGTAATGGCCGGCCGCAGCCGCTTCGGCTTCGGCGATTTCAGCGAGGATGCGACGGCAGTCTTCCAGATAGCGCGCCCCGGCTTCAGTGGTCTTGACCGAACGCGTGGTGCGTACCAGCAGCCGCGCACCGACCAGTTCTTCCAGCCCCGCCACGGTGCGGGTGACCACCGGCGCACTCAACTGCATCTGCCGCGCCGCCTTGGCGAAACTGGCAGTCTCGGCCACTTGCACGAAGATTCGCATTGCCAGCCATCGGTCCATGTGCCTTCCTTCCCTGCCTGTCGGAGAAGGTCGCATTATGCCCTCTTCAGCGGCATCAGGACGGAGGACTTGCCAGGGCCTTCATATCACCCTCACAGCGCCAGTTCCAGGCGCGGTGCATCGGTTCCGGAGGGCTTGGCCGGGCGCGCACAGCACAGCAGTACTTCACCTTCGCCCACACTGGCCTGCGGTGGCTTGAGGTAAGTCACCTCGCCAGCGAGCAAGCGAGTGCGGCAACTCCCGCAGTGGCCTTCGCGGCAACTGAACTCCGGCGACAGGCCGCGCGCTTCGGCCAGCTCCAGCAAGCTGCCGGAATCCGGCGTCCAGCGGGCTTCCTTGAGACTTTCCATGAAGATCACCGGGACGGCCGTGTCCGCCACCGGTGCCAGCGGCACTGCCGCCGCGACGGTGTTGCCGGTGCGGGCGAGCGAGGCCGGACCAAAGGCTTCGGCATGGATGCGCTCATCGCTGATGCCGAAGCCGCGCAAGCCGTCGTAGAGCCCCTGCATGAAGCCGCCCGGACCGCACAGGTAGAACTCGTAATCGCCAAACGGCAGGCTGCGCGAGAGCAGGTTCATGTCGATACGGCCGGCGGCATCGAACGCGTCGCCCTCACGCGCGCCGGTGCTGTCACTGAGCACGCGAACCAGTCTCACCGCACCGCGCGAGGCCGCCACCAGCTCGGCCAGCTCGGCGTCGAAGGCGCGCTCGCCCAGCGTGCGTGCGGCATGAAACAAGATGGCCGGGCGCATGCGCAGGCGACGCAATCCTTCCTGAACGATATGGCGCAGCATGGCCATCATCGGTGTAATGCCGACGCCACCGGCCAGCAGCACCACCGGTCTGTCCGTGGCGGTATCGAGCGTGAAGTCTCCCGCCGGGGCGCGCGCCTCGATGCGATCACCCTCGCGCAACTGCGCATGCAGGTATTGCGACACCACGCCCTCGCGCTTGACGCTGATGCGGTAGTGCGCTTCATGCGGTGCCGACGACAAGGTGTAGGTCCGGATCAGCGGCGCAGCCCCGGCTTCGGTCTGCACGCGGATCGGCAGATGCTGCCCCGGCAGTGCCGGCAGCAGCCCGGCCCCATCGTCGGCGACCAGATGGAAGGAGCGGATGGTGTCGCTCTCCTGCACGATGCGCGCCACTTTCAGGCTACGCCATTGGCCCGCCAGAGACCGTGCGCGCAGGCGCTCCCCGGCTTGCTGCCAGTCGCCCGTCATCAGCGCATACGATGAAAACGCATGCTCCTGGAATGCCCAGCGCAAGGCCAGTGCCGCACGGCGGCGCACGATGCGCTGCGGGCGGAAGGTCCACAGGCGCTCAGCGCCCTCGAAGGCGGCGATCTCGGGGGAGTCGAGGATCACCTCGGCCTGCCCGGTCATCTGCAAGACATCGCCCGAGGCATAGTCCACAAAAAGCAAACCCGCACGGCCGTTGAGCACGATGTTGCCCAGGGTCGAAAAGAACAAGTTGCCGTTGAAGTCCGGCACGGTCAGCACGCCCGCTTCATCGACCCGCACGAACCCCGGCTTGCCGCCACGATGGGAGACATCCACCTGGCGCCGCCCTTCCTGGTCGGCATAGGTCGCCACGAAGAAGGCATCGGCGCCGGCGATCAGGGCCAGGGCCGGTGCGTCCAGCGTGGACAGCGTCTCGGCCTGCCCGGTGTGCGCTTCGGCAGGCTCACGGGCAAAGGAATAGTCGCGCAGCTGGATGTAGCGCGGGCAATTGCCGAAGCTCTGGTCCACCTGCACGCGCCATCCGTCGGCCAGCGGTGCAAGCACACCATTCATGCGATTGCGGCGGCGCGTGTGCATCTCGATGCCCAGCAGGCCGACCGGCGCGCCTGCGGCCATGCCAGCGGCGGCCGGGTCTTCGGGCGCGGGATGGGCGCGCATGTCCAGCTGGGCCGGCGCCGGCGAGGCCAGGAAGCCGGGATGGCCTTCGAGGAACGTCGCCCATGCATCGCCCGACGGATCGACACTGCCCAGCACGATGAAGGGCAGCTGGCCGTAGAAATCGCGGTGCTGCTCGGGCATGAAGTCGCGTATCACGCGCTGGCCTACGGATTCCATCTTGTCGGCCACGCCGAATTGCGCTTGCAGCTGCTTCTCGCCGGCATGCCAGACGGGGGACTTGGGGGATGCACTCATGGCGGACCTCTCGAAAAGAAACTGCAAACACGCGGCGCGGGATGACCTGACTATTGGAAAACTCAGACCTGCGCCGCGCGCAGACCCGCCGCCGTCCTCGGGAAGGGCACAAAGCCCGGCAGGGCCTCGATCCCTTGCAGCAGGCGCAGCACCGACGGGTAGCCGCTCAGGTCGACATTGCCTTCGGGTGCCGCCACCAGATAGCTGTAGACAGCCACATCGGCGATGGTCGGGTGATCGGCGGCCAGCCATGCGCGGTTTGCCAGATGCTGTTCCATGCGACCCAGCAGCAGGTGGGCGCGCTGGATCACTTCTTCCGGATTGAAACGGGCGCCGAACACGGTAATGAGGCGTGCGGCAGCCGGACCATAGGCCAGCTCACCAGCGGCCACCGACAGCCAGCGCTGCACGTTGGCGGCACCCTGGGCATCCTCGGGCAGCCAGTCGGTGCGGCCCGCCTTCTTTGCCAGGTAGACCAGGATGGCGTTGGAGTCGGCGATGACGACATCCCCATCTTCCAGCACCGGCACCTGGCCGAAAGGGTTCAAGGCGAGGAAGGCCGGCTGCTTGTGGGCGCCAGCGGCCAGGTCCATGTGAATCAGCTCGGCCTCCAGGCCCAGCAGCGAAGCGAACAGGACGGCGCGATGAGCGTGGCCGGAGAGGGAGAAATGATGGATCTTCATGGGAGGGCTCCTGGTGGGTTGGGTCGGTCATGGAGTGTTCCTTGACCGTGATGCCAGTGTGGAGCCAAGCGCGGATGAAGAGAATCCGTGCCATCGGCACTTCTTTATTGCACAGGCAGGAATAATGCAGCGGAAATGAAAACGGCTTCCGGTGAAAAGCCGGAAGCCGTCAGGCGCTCACATCGGGTCAGCACGGGACCCGGCGCATTCGTTCAGAAATGCGCATTGCCCGCCACCGGCGCACCGCCGCCACGAGGTCCATAGCGCAACGTGAGCAAGGTGCCCAGGCTGATGGCGATGACCGCGAAGATGGGGCCACCCAGCGCCCCCACGTGATCGACCAGTACGCCGCCACCGATCGCGCCACTGGCGATGGCCACCTGGAACGCCGCCACCATCAGGCCGCCCGCGCCTTCTGCATGGTCCGGCGCGGCGCGCACGATCCAGGTCTGGAAGCCCACCGGGAAGGCGCCGAAGGCAAAGCCCCACAGCGTGATGGCGATGGCGGCCACCACCGGCGAGCTGCCCGCCACCCACAGGGAAGCCGCCAGCAGCGTGATGAGCGTGCCGCCGCTGACGATGGCGTAGCGTTCGCTGCGCTCGGCGATGAAGCCCCCGGCAAAGTTGCCGAAGAAGCCGCCCACGCCATAGCCCAGCAGCACCGCCGAGATGGTCGCCACCGACATGTGGGTGATCTGCTCCATCAACGGGCGGATGTAGGTAAAGCCGGCGAAGTGCCCGGACACCACCAGCAGCACCGCCATCAGCGCCACCCGCACATCCTTGCGGCCGAGCAGTTCGGCCAGCACCTTGAGGCTGGGATGGTCCTTGGGCGGCAGGCGCGGAATCGCGATCCACTGGATGGCGAAGGCCACCAGGCTGACCACGCCGGCGGCAATGAAGGCGCTGCGCCAGCCCCACAGGTTGCCCATGTAAGCACCGATGGGCGCTGCGCACACGGTCGCCACCGAGACCCCGGTGAGGATCAGCGACATGGCCCGGGCGAACAGGTGATCCGGCACCAGGCGCATGGCCAGCGCCGCCGCCATCGACCAGAAGCCGCCCAGCGCCACGCCCAGCAGCACGCGTGCCACCAGCAGGACCGGCAGATTGGGGGCCAGCACGGCCATGAGGTTGGAGACCAGCAGCAGCAGGGTCAGCATCAGCACCACGCGCTTGCGGTCGATGTTGCGGGTCAGCAGCGGGATGCTGGGCGCGGCCACGGCACCGACGATGGCGGTGGCCGTGACGGCCTGGCCGGCAGCGCCGTCGGAGACGTGCAGGTCGGTGGCGATGGCCGTCAGCAGGCTGGCGGGGAGGAATTCAGCGGTGACCAGGCTGAAGACGCCCAGCGCCAGGCTGGCAATGCCGCTCCAGTTGGCCGGGAGCTCTTGCGCTGCCTTGTGGGCAGGGGCCGCAGAGGCGCTGGCCGGGGCCGCCGTCTCGGTCAGCGGGGCCTCGATGATGCCGGGGTTGGACATGGGAAAACCTTTCTTGTGACGTTTCATGACTGGGTAGCGCAGTCTATGGTTAAATGTCTGGACTTTCCATGCCGATATTTCGCAAAGATATGACTATTCGTCCAAATCTCCCGGAAATCGCTGAGTGCGCCCCCAAGGACCGTCCCGCCGATGGCGTCGATCCGCTGACCGAGATCCTGCTGGGCCTGCGGCTCGATGGCGTCGAGTACGCGCGCTACGTGCTGCACGAGCCCTGGGCGGTGGCCTTCCCGGCGCGGCGCGAGGCAACCTTCCACTTCATCGCCCAGGGCAGTTGCTGGATGCAGGTCGGCCAGGACGACTGGCTGCAGCTCAATGCAGGCGATGCGGTACTGCTGCCGCGCGGCTCGGCGCATGCGCTGGCCAGTGCGCGCGCCCTGCCGACGGTGGAGATCGGCAAGCTGGCCCGCAAGGCGGTGGCGGACAATCTGTTCCTGGTCGATGACAGTGCGCATGCCCGATCCGATGCGGCCCCCGCGCCGCCGACGCACGTGGTGTTCTCGGGTACGCTGCGCTTCAACCTGGACCCGCTGCACCCGCTCTTGATGATGATGCCCGAGGCCATGCGCGCCTGTGACCTGGCCCAGCGCGATCCGGCGGTGCTGGCCCTGCTCGATGCGATGGAGCGCGAAGTGGCGCTCAACCGCATCGGCGGCTGCGGCATCCTGGCGCGCCTGGCTGACGTGCTGGCCGCCAGCATCATCCGTGGCTGGGTGGAATGTGCCTGCAGCGATGCCAGTGGCTGGATCGCCGCAGTGCGCTGCCCGCTGGTCGGACGGGTGCTGGCGGCGGTGCACCAGCATCCCGAACGCGACTGGTCGGTCAATGAACTGGCGGCCTTGATGGGGGCCTCGCGTTCCAGCTTCATCGAAAAGTTTTCGGCCACGGTGGGCGAGACCCCGGCCAAGTACGTGGCCCGCGTCAAGATGTTCCAGGCGCGCCACTGGATCGCCCGCGACGGCTTGCGGGTGGCGGTGGTGGCCAACCGGCTGGGCTACGATTCGGAAGCATCGTTCAGTCGCGCATTCAAGCGCATCATCGGCCATCCGCCCAGCGCGGCGCGGCTAGCCTAAGAGCCATACGGGGCCTGCGTTTTCACCCCGATTTTGCGCAGCAGAAATATTGCCTGAAGGGATATGTGAAGAAGCCTTCATTTCCCCCTGTACGCGCCCATTCCGCTTGGCTATGATCGCCAGAGGGGACTAGCCTGCCGGGGCAGGCGGATAGCAAAGCGCAAGGGGACGCTATGCATTATCAGATCGTGCACGCCTTCGGAGCCAGAGTGTATTGCGTCTTCATCGCGCTGTTCCTGCTGGCCGCGCGCATCCCGCGCACGCCGCCCGGTGCCAACTGGTTTGCCGCCGCCATCAGCTGTGCCCTGCTGGGCCGGCTGGCGGTGCTGTATCTCACGCCGCTGGGTGAACTGGCGCTGGCCAATCCGGTGTATGGCAGTTTCCTGATCCTGGAAAAGGTGCTGCTGGTGATGGGCTTCGTGCGCTTCTTCGATCTGCAGCAGAGAACGCTGCTGGTGCGCGCCGTGGGCGTGGCGGCAGTCGCCGCCGGGCTGTGGATGCTGTGGTCCGACAACCAGCTGGCGCTGCCGCTCATCAAGAGCACCAGCTATGCCCTCTTCAACGTGTTCGCGCTGGGCAGCCTGTCGTGGATGATCCTGCACGACAAACTCGACTGCCCGCCGCTGATCCGCCGCTGCATGGCCACTGCCTGTATTGCGCTGACGCTGCACTGGGCCAGCGGCGGGCTGATCGGACACTTCTATCCGCCCTGGCTGCGCTACGGCTTCCTGCTGGGCACGGCACTGGTGGCGCTGCAGTACACGAGCCTGCTCACGGCCATTCTGGCGCTGTTCCACCGCCGCCTGATCCAGGCCGAGGCCAAGGCCCTCAAAATGGCCTTCAAGGATCCGCTCACCGGCCTCTACAACAAGCATTTCATGAACAACCTGTTCGACCAGGCGCTGCTGCTGGCCACCCGTCCGCATCATCTGGTGGCGGTGTATTACATCGATCTGGACAACTTCAAACCCGTCAACGACCAGGCCGGCCATGCGGTCGGCGACAAGGTGCTCATGTGCGTGGCGCAACGCCTGAAGGAGGCCGTGCGCAGCACCGACATCTGCGCACGCCTGGGCGGGGATGAATTCACCGTGATCGCCACCCAGCTGGAACGCCAGGACCAGGCCCCGGAAATCGCCAAGAAGCTGCTGGCCAAACTGGCGGCCCCCATCGAGGTCGGGCACCAGCAATTCGTCCTGGGCGCCAGTATCGGCATCAGCCTTTATCCCAGCCACGGGCAAGACCTGTCACGCCTGCTGGAGCAGGCCGATGCCGCCATGTATCACGTCAAGCACCGGGGAAAGAGCGGATATGAACTTTACACCGCAGGATAAGGCGCAGCGCGCCTGTCAGAAGCCCACTTGCAGCCGCATGGTGAAGGTACGCGCACTGAGGGTGGCATTGCTGCCGAACAGGTAGGCGGCCTCGTATTTCACGAACTGATGCCCCATGCGCAGCGTACCGAACAGCGCCGGTCCGGCGCGATGCGACTGCTGATCGCGCGTGGCCCAGTGATCCCATCGTCCCAGCTCGCCGAAGCCCTGCAGCCCGAAGTTGAACCAGGGCCGCCAGTGCTGACGCACCTGCCATTGATAGACCAGTTGTGTCGGTCCGTCGCGCTGGCTGCGGTAGTCCCGCTGCAGGAACAGGTTGGCGTTGAACTGCGTGCGCCACCATTCGGTTTGCAGCGCCGGTCCCCACTCCAGTGAATAGCCGTCGCGCTGGCTGTTGCGATACTGGCCGACATCAGTGTGGATGGCCAGGTCGAAGGGATATTCCCCTTGCGTGAGCAGGACATCGTTCTGCCAGTTCATGCTCAGCATCTGCGTGCCCTGCACGGCATCCTGCTGGGTCACGCCATACAGCTCGGTGTACCAGCGCGAATTGACGCCATAAGCGATCCCCAGCTCGGGCGAGCCGATCGGCGGGCCGACGCTGGCCTTGGCGTTCCAATACTTGTAATCCAGCGTCCACTGGCCGGGGTCGGAATAGACGCTGACCAGGTAGTAGCCGGTGCCGGCCTGCGCCGGCCGCACCCCGGCGGCCAGCAGCAGCACGGCCAGCACCAGGCCGGCACGCCCGTTGCGCTTGTGCATCACTGGCTCCGGAGTCAGCGGGCGGGCAGGCCCTGGATGAACTGCGTCAGCTCGCGCAGGTAGAAGCGCGCCATGCCGGTGGTGCCATGGCCACGCGTCTCGGCGCTGGCCGGGATCAGCAGCAGCTGTGCGCCCGGCACTTCCTTCAGCGCGGCCTGCATGATGCCGGTCTCGGGCGGGTTGCGTTCATCGTCGGCGGAATTGATGGCCAGCACCGGCACCTTGATCTTCGACAGACCCGGCGCGGCGTTGTAGTCGGCCGAGGAACCCCACTGGTAAATGAAGTCATTGGCATCCGCCGTCACCGGCGCGGCCAGGCGCTCGTCGACCAGCTTGTCGGCCTGGGCATGGGTGCCGGCCATGGCCTGGTAGGCCAGCGTGCCGCCATTGGTGGCGAAGACGAACATGTTGTTGGCCAGGCGCAGCGACGGCGGCTGGGTGGTGTAGTTGCCGTTGTTCCAGGCCGGGTCCTGCTTGATCGACTCCACCAGCATGCGCCGCATCATCCAGTTGCGGCTGGCCATTTCGGTCGGCTGCGAGGCCATCGGCACCAGGCCATCGGCAAAGCCGGGATAGGTGCCGCCCCAGATCCAGGTCTGCATGCCGCCCATGGAATTGCCGATGATCAGGCGCAGGTGCGAAATGCCCATGCCTTCGGTCAGCATGCGGTATTGCGCCAGCACCATGTCGTCATAGTTGTATTGCGGGAAGGCCGCGCGCAGGCCGTCCGAAGGCTTGGTGGATTTGCCCACGCCGATGCCGTCCGGAATGATGATGAAGTACTTGCTGGCATCCAGCGGCTGGCCAGGGCCAAAGAGCTGGCCGCCGAAGTCCTTGGACAGCATCGCACCGGCGCTCTGGTAGGTGCCGTGCAGCACCAGCACCGCGGGGTTGCTGCGCTCGCCCAGGGTGACATAGTGCAGGCGCAGGTTGTCCAGGGTCTGGCCGGTATGGAACTGGAAGCGCGGTGCCACCCAGCTGCCTTCGACCGGCTTGGGCGGTTCGGCGGCGTGCAGCGGAACGGCCGCCAGCAGCAGCGTGGCGGAGGTGAGCAACAGGCGGGCGGCCCGGCGCAGGCTTGAAGTCAAAGTCATGAGGTTCTCTGGTCCGATTATTGTAAAAATTACACGCCCTCTCACCCTCTTCCCAAGGGCTGGTACGGCGCAGGCCAGAGTATGTAACAACTGTAAGAGAACGTGTTGCAACTCGAATCTTTTCGAGATCGAGCTGGTCTATTGCCATACCCGCTCCCGCAAGCACGCCGCCCTCAGGCAGCATGCGCGAGCCGGACCCTCATTCAAAAAACTTCGGGAACAAGTCTTTATTTACGATCAGGAAAAAATCATGAAAACACTTCACAAGATCGCTGCCATTTCCATCACTGCCATCGCGCTGACCGCCATGACCGGCTGCAGCAACATGAGCACCCGCGACAAGAACACGGCCATCGGTGCCACCGTGGGTGCCGTCGGCGGTGCCATCCTCACCGGTGGCAGCGGCATCGGTACGGCCGGTGGTGCGGCCGTGGGCGGCGTGATCGGGCACCAGATCGGTCGCTGATCCCGTCAAGTTTCGTCAAGTTTGCGCGGCGACGGCCGCAGCAGCTTCGCCAGGGCGGCCTTCGGGTCGCCCTTGTCGCGTCTGAAGCACGCAATGGCAGGCACCGCTAGACCGCCAGGAAGCCGCCATCCACCGGCACCACTGCCCCGGTCAGCATGGCCGCATCCGCCGACAGCAGCATGGCGATGCTGCGCGCCACGTCCTCGGCGGAGGCGAAGCGCTGCAAAGGATGGCGCACCATCATCGGGGCCGACTTGGCCGGATCGCTCCAGGCCGCCTCTGCCAGTTCGGTCAGGGTGATGGTGGGAGCGACCGCATTAACGCGGATGCCATGCGCGCCCAGCTCCTTGGCCAGCACCCGCGTCGCCCCTTCCAGACCGGCCTTGGAGGCGGCATAGCACAGATGCTCGGCAAAGCCGCGATGGCCCGCAATGGAAGTGATGTTGACGATGGCCCCGCCGCCACCGGCCGCGATACGCGCACGGGCGAAGGACTGGCAGGTGATGAGGGCCGCGCGCAGGTTCACCCCCAGCACGGCTTCATAGCCTGCATCGGTCATCTCGGTACTGGATTGCAATACGTTGATGCCGGCGCTGTTGATGAGGAAGTCCGCAGTACCTGCCTGCTCCATGGCCCGCCGGGCGGCAGCCGCATCGGCCAGGTCGACCTGCACCGAGCGTGAGCCGATTTCTTCGCGCAGGCTGGCCAGGTCGCTGGCGGTGCGCGACAAGGCGATCACGTCGGCACCGCGCTGCGCCATCAAGCGTGCGCAGGCGCGGCCTATGCCTTTGCCGGCCCCGGTGATGATGACCGATGTTCCTGAAAATTCCATCTGCTTGTCTCCATTCAGTGAGACGCTGTGGCCGGCGCGGACTGCGCCGCCAGCAGCGGGGCCAGGCTGTCGCGTACCTCGCGCGCCAGTTGCTGGCTCTTGAGAAAGGCCTGGTAACGCGCCTCGTGCAAGCGGCCGATGGCCTCCCCTGTCGGCGCATTGCGCCCGGCCACGCTGGACATGGATGCCATGGCGCTCGGCAGGTCGGCATGCGTGCCCGCAGCGACCGCCGCCAGCATCGCCGATCCCAGCAGCACCGGCTCAGGACAGGCGGTGATTTCCACCGGCAGGCCGGTGGCATCGGCCAGCAACTGGCGCGTCAGCGGATGCGTACCCGCGCCGCCCGAGACCGAAATGCTGGCAATGCGCACCCCGCATGCCGCCTGCGCTTCGATGATCTGGCGCAGGCCATACCCCAGGCTGCACAAGCCGGCGACATAGAGCGCCACCAGGCTGTCGATGTCGTGTTCCATGCCCAGACCCAGCAGCACGGCACGGGCCTGCGGATCGGCCAGCGGTGAACGGTTGCCGAGGAATTCCGGCACCACGTTGATCTGACCGGCCAGCCAGACTGCCTGCGCCGGCTGCGCCACCGAGGCCAGCGCGCGTGCGGCCAGCCACTGTGGCAATTCCATTCCGTCAGCGGCGGCCAGCTGGCGCGCTTGCGGCGTAGCCGGATGCAGCGTCAGCAGATGATCGATGGCCGCACCCGCGGCCGACTGTCCGCCTTCGTTGAGCCACATGCCGGGGGCCATGGCGTTGTAATACGGGCCCCACACACCGGGAACGAAGACCGCCTTTGCATTGCTGGTCATGGTGCAGGACGAGGTACCGAACACATAGGCCATGCAGGCCGCGGCATCCTCCGCACCACCGCGCGCGGCGACCGTGCCGACGCCACCCGCATGCGCATCGATCAGTCCCGCCGCCACCGCGATGCCGGGCCGCAACTGCAATTGCTGCGCCGCCTCGGGCGACAAGCCGCCATTCAAAGCGGTACCGGGCCACACCACTTCCTGGCCAATGCGCGCAAAGCCTTCCTCGGCCAGATCGCCCAGGCCGATGCGGCGGAAGTAATCCGCATCCCAGCGCCCTTCATGGGCAAGATACGTCCACTTGCAGGTCACGGTGCAGGACGAGCGCTGCAGCGAACCCGTCGCCTTCCATGTGAGGAAATCGGTGAGATCGAAGAAATGCGCCGCCCCGTGATACACCTCCGGCAGCTGCTCCTTCAACCACAGCAGCTTGGGCGTTTCCATCTCCGGCGAAATCACGCCGCCCACATAGGACAGCACCGCATGTGCGCCCGCATTGATGCGCTGCGCCTGCTCCAGCGCACGGTGATCCATCCACACGATCACATCGCGCTCGGGATGGCCGGCATCGCCCACGCCGGCCGGCGCGCCTTGCACGACCAGCGAACAGGTGGCATCCACGCCGATGCCGGTCACGCTGGCCGGATCGATGCCGGCCTTGGCGACGGCACCGCGCACCGCATGGCATACCGCATCCCAGATCTGGGCACTGGATTGTTCGACGCGCGCGCGGCGCTCGTCGCGGAAGAGAGCGATGTCATGTTTCGCACTGCCACACAGCTTGCCGCTGTGATCAAATACGCCGGCCCGGGCCGAGCCGGTGCCGACATCGATGCCGATCAGATAGGTCTCCATCTTTCCTCGCTGGTTTGGAAAAGGGCCACCTGCCGCGTTGTCTTGCTCACACGCGATCGAAATTGGTGGGGAGCACGAGCATATCGCGGATGGTCACATTGCGGTTGCGGGTCAGCATGTACTCGATCGCATCGGCCACCTCCGAGGGCTCGATCAGGCTGCCCGATTCCTTGGCCTTGCGCAGGTTCTCTTCCGGCCAGTCGGCCAGCAGCGCCGAGATCACCGGGCCGGGCGAGACCTGTCCGACGCGCACGCCATGCGGGATCATCTGGCGTCGCATGGTCTGCACGAAGCAGGTGATGGCCCATTTGGAACCGGCATAGACCGGCTCCCAGTAAGTCGGGAAATGCCCGGCCACTGAGCAGGTGACAATGATGTCGCCGGTCTTGCGCGCGATCATGTGCGGTGCCACGGCATGCACGTTCTTCATCACCGCATTGACGTTGAGGTTGAGCATCTTGTCGATGGCCTCGGGCGTGGTATCGACCAGCTCGCCGCCGATGTAGGTGCCGGCATTGCAGTAGAGGATGTCGATGTGGTCGACCTTGGCCAGGATCTCCGGCACCATCGCCGCGCAGCTGTCGGCGTCCAGCAGATTGGTGACCTGCGGGATGGCCTGCGGACCGAGGCGGGCAGCCAGTTCATCCAGCGCTTTGGCATTCCAGTCCACCATCACCACGGTCACGCCATTGGCCAGCAGTTTTTCGGTGGTGGCCAGGCCGATGCCGGAGGCGGCACCGGTGATGACGGCGATCTTGCCTGCGAGAGATTGGGGCATGTTCTGTCTCCTTGTGAATGAAATCAAGTATGAAAAAAAGGAATGGAAATGCTCAGCGCCATTCCCGGGCGATATAGATGGCCAGCAGGATGATCACGCCGCGAATGATGTCCTGCAGGTAGGGATTGATGCCCATCAGGTTCAGGCCATTGTTGAGGATGCCCAGCAGCACCGCGCCGATGAGCGTGCCCACCACCAGCCCGCGTCCACCGGCAATGGCAGTGCCGCCCAGCACCACGGCGGCAATCGCATCCAGCTCGAAGCCCACGCCCGCATTGGGCTGGCCCGACATCAGGCGGCCCGTCAAAATGATCGCGGCCAGGCCCGAGGTGAAACCGGAAATCGCATACACCGCCAGCTTGATGCGCGTAGTCTTCACGCCCGACAAACGCGCCGCCATCTCATTGCCGCCGATGGCATAGACATGGCGGCCGAAAGGGGTACGCTGCAGCAGCACCCAGGCCAGTGCATAGACCACCAGCATCAGGATCACCGGCACCGGGATCATGCCGATGCGGCCCACGCCGAACCACGAGATCCAGCCCGGCAAACCCGAGATCGGATAGCCGCCCGAGTAGATCAGCCCGACCCCGCGCGCCACGCCCATGGTGGCCAGCGTGACGATGATGGCCGGCATGCGGCCCCAGGCCACCAGTGCGCCGTTGAGCAGGCCGATGCCTACGGCCAGTGCGATGCCGGCCAGCAGCGCGACCGGTGCGGGCAGGCCGCTGTTGACGATCAGCCCGGCCGACAAGGTACCGGCCAATGCCATGGCCGCACCGACCGACAGATCGATGCCGCCGGTGAGGATGACGAAGGTCATGCCAACGGCGAGGATGCCGACGATGGACACCTGGCGCAGCACGTTGAGCCAGTTGGAGACGGTGAAGAAATTGTCCGAGGCCAGCCCCATCAGGAGCGAGACCACGACCAGCCCGGCCAGCGGCAGTGCCAGCGGTGAATGGATCAGGGCGCGCCAGCGCGCCTGCGATGAGGCGCGCACGGGGGCGCTGCTCAGGGTATTGGCTTCATGCTGCATGGTGGAGTCTCCCGGTGGTGGCATGGGTCATGATTTCTTCGGCAGTCACGGCATCGCCTTCGACGGTGGCCACGATGCCGCCGCCCTTGAAGACGCAGACCCGGTCGGACATGCCGACCACCTCCGGCAACTCGGAAGAAATCATGATGATGGAATAGCCCTGCGCGGTGAATTCGCGCATGAGCTGATAAATCTCGGCCTTGGCACCTACATCGATGCCGCGTGTGGGTTCATCGAAAATCAGCACCTGCATGTTGTGATTGATCCAGCGTGCGATCACCACCTTCTGCTGGTTGCCGCCGGACAGCGTATCGACCCGCGCATGCGCATCCGGCGCTTTCACGCGCACGCGCTGCATGGCGATGCGGGTCGCTTCGGCTTCGCGGCGGCGATCCAGGAACAGGCCGCCGAAGCGATACTTGCCGTAATTGTTCAGCGAGATGTTGTGCAGGATGGGGAAGCTGGTGATGAGTCCCTGCTCCTTGCGGCTTTCCGGCAGCAGGCCGATGCCTGCTTGCAGGGCTTGTGCCGGATCGGCAAAGCGCAACGGCACACCGTGCATGGAGAGCTTGCATTGCACCGCCGGATGCGCGCCCAGCATGGCCAGCACGGTCTCGGTGCGGCCCGAGCCGACCAGGCCGGCAAAGCCCAGGATCTCGCCGCGCCGCAACTGGAAACGCGACACCGGGCCATTGCGCTTGAGCTGCAAGGCCTGCACTTCCAGCACCACGTCGCCCTCGAGCGCGGCGGCCGGCTTGGGCGGGAAGCAGTTCTCGATGCGCCGCCCCACCATCATCTCCACCAGACGCGCCTGGTCCACTTCACTCACCGCACAAGTGCCGATGTACGCGCCATCACGCAGCACGGTGATGCGGTCGCAGATCTCGAAGATTTCTTCCAGATGGTGCGAGATGAAGATGATCGCCACGCCCTGCTCACGCAGGCCGCGCATCACCTTGAACAGGTGCTCTACCTCGCCGGGCGTAAGGGTTGCGGTCGGTTCGTCCAGCACCAGGATGCGGGCATCAAGCGCCAGCGCTTTGGCGATCTCGACGAACTGCTGCTGCGCCACCGAGAGCTTGCATACCGGTACGTCCAGCGGAATTTCCACGCCCAGCTGTGCGATGATCTGCGCCGCGCGGCGCTTCATGGCGGCACGCTGCAGCAGGCCGAGCGGACTGCGCAACTCGCGTGCCAGGAACATGTTGTCCACCGCATCCAGATAAGGGATCAGTGAGAATTCCTGGAACACCACGCCGACACCGGCGGCGATGGCCTCGTGATAGCTGGCAAAACGGCAGGCCTGTCCATCGATGCGGATCTCGCCCGCATCGGGTGTGACGATGCCGCACAGGATCTTCATCAACGTGGACTTGCCCGCGCCGTTCTCGCCCAGCAGCGCGTGCACTTCACCGGCGCGCACCTGCAGGTCGACGCCGCGCAGCACCGTCACCGGGCCGAAGTTTTTCTTGATACCAGTCAGTTGGAGCATGGCTGCCTCCATCAAGGGAAAGGAAGGCGCGACGGACGAAGGCCGCCGCGCCAGCGGCTTACCAGCTGAAGCCGGCCGCGTTCTTCTTGGTCACCGGCATGACGTCGATGGGCACTTCCTTGGGCACCACGCGTGCGCCCCACTTCTTGGCCAGCGCCATGGCCAAGCCTACGCGCACCTGGTCACGCGGGAATTGCGCGGTGGTCTCGATGAAGGGCCCGCCATCGGCAATCGCCTTGACGGCTTCGGGCGCGCCGTCCACCGAGGTCAGCTTGATGTCCTTGCCGCTGCCCTGGATGGCCGCCAGTGCGCCCATCGCACCGCCGTCATTGACCGAGAAGATGCCCTTCAGGTTGGGGCGCGACTGGATCATGTTCTCCACCACGCCCAGCGCCACCGAGCGGTCCTGGCGGCCGTTCTGGGTGGCCACCAGCTTGATGTCCTTGTATTCGCCCAGGGCCTGCTTGCAGCCTTCCACGCGCTGCAGGATGGGCACCACGGGGATGCCGTCGAGGATCGCCACTTCGCCCTTGCCACCGATGGCATCGGCCAGTGCGCGGCAGGACTGGTAGCCCGCATCCTTGTTCTTGGAACCGACGAACATGTCCACCGGACCGGAGGCGTTGGCATCGACCGCCACCACGATCACGTTGCGCGCCTTGGCGGCTTTGACTGCCGCTTCCACGCCGGCGGAGTCGGTCGGGTTGATGAGCAGGATGTCGATGTTCTGCTGCAGCATGTCTTCGATGTCGGCGATCTGCTTGGCCACGTTGTGGGCAGCATCGGTGACGATGACCTTGGCACCGAAGGACTTGGCCGCATCATCGAGGGCCTTTTTCATCGAGACGAAATACGGATTGTTCATTTCCTGGAAGCTCATGCCGATCTTGAGCTTGGACAGTTCCTGGGCGCTCGCCGGTGCGGTGAATGCCACCAGCGTGGCGGTGGACAAGGCCAGTGCGGTCAGTGCTTTCTTCATTGCAGTCTCCATTGTTGTTGGTGTGTGCTTGATGACGGGATTACCCGGCATGCTCGTTGCGAAGTGACAGGCAACACCTGTCCTGTTCCGGAAAGCGGGGGCTTTCCTGAATGCGTTTTCCCTGGCGAGGAAATTTTTAAATGATTTAAATGATTTAAATGATTTAAGTGATTTACGGCGTGCGTCCGACGCTACCCGGTCGCGGCAAAGAGGCCGTTGCTGGCAAAGGTATTGCGAAACTCCGAAGGCGACATGCCCTTGATCTTCTGGAAGTGGCGGTTGAAATTGGAGAGATTGGAAAACCCGGTCTCGTAGCAGATGTCGGTGATGCGTGCTTCCGGATTGTTGAGCAGCGCGAGACAGGCCAGGTCCACGCGCAGCTGGTTCTTGTAGCGCACCAGCGTGGTTCCCGTGTGGCGCTTGAAGGCGCGCGAGAAGGTGCTCAGGTTCTGCCCCACCATGTCGGCCAGGTCCTGTTCGCCGATGTCATCGGTGAGGTGTTCGCGCAGATAGGCGATGGCACGGTTGAGCCCGCTGCTGTTCACGCCTGACAGGTCCAGCTTGTAGGAGAGACTGGCCAGCACTTCCGGCTCGGGCGAATTGGCCAGCACGTCGAGGATTTCCCAGAACAGGGCGAGGCGCTTCAAGCCGCGCTGATCGATCAGGCGCTGCATCAGCGGACGCACCGTGTCGCTGGTGGCCGCATCGAACAGCAGGCCGCGATGGCTGCGTTCGAGCAGCGGCATGATGGCTTCCATCTCGGGGATGCTGGCGGCGCATTGATCCACCAGTTGCTCGGGAAACTGGATCACCAGCGAGCGCACGGGGACCACCTCATCGCGGCCGATGTCGGAAATCCAGTTCTGCGGAAGATTGGGGCCGGTCATCACCAGCTGGCCCGGCGCGAAGTCGCCGATGTGGTCACCGACGTAGAAACGTCCCGAAGTCGCCACCACGAGGTGGATCTCGTACTCCGGATGGTAGTGCCAGCGCACGGTACGGAAGGGGTAGCCGTGCATCCATGCCGCAAAGGATTCGCCCTTGCGGATATGGACCAGTTCCAGGTCGGGCTGCATCGTGTCTCCTCTCAATCGAGAGCATTTTCCTTATTGAAACTGACAAATCGCTGTTGTCAGTTTTCATCATGTGCTGCATCTTAGTGCCCCTCTGGCTGCGGGTTCTACATCACCAGCGAGGAAGGACTGATACTTTTTTGCGCAAGAAGGGGTGGAGAATGAAATACGATGCCGCGCAGCAAAACGGCCCTGCAAAGCAGAGCCGTCGTGTCGGTCGGGATGGCTGTATTACACGGAACGCATCAGTCCGCCATCGACCTTGATGTTCTGGCCGGTGATGTAGCCGGCACCGGAGGAAGCCAGGAAAGCGATGGTCGCGGCCACTTCCTCGCTGGTGCCATAGCGCTGCATGGGCACGCCGGCGCGGCGTTCTTCACGTTGTGGCAGGCTGTCGATCCAGCCCGGCAGGACGTTGTTGATGCGGATGTTTTCCGGCGCGTACTTGTCGGCGAAGAGCTTGGTGAACGCGGCCAGCCCGGCACGAAATACGGCCGAGGTCGGGAACATGTCGGAGGGTTCGAAGGCCCAGGCCGACGAGATGTTGATGATGGCCCCGCCGCCCTGCGCCTGCATCAGCGGCGTCACCAGGCGCGTGGGACGGATGACGTTGAGCAGATAGGTCTCCATGCCGCGATGCCAGTCTTCATCGGTGATGTCGAGGATGGGAGCGCGCGGACCATGGCCGGCGCTGTTGACCAGCACATCCACGCGGCCCCAGCGGGCCACGGCCTGGTCGACCAGTTTTTGCAGGTCGTCCACAGACTGGTTCGAGCCGGTCACGCCGATGCCGCCCAGCTCGGCGGCCAGCGCCTCGCCACGGCCGGAGGAAGACAGGATGCCGACCTGGAAACCGTCGGCCGCCAGACGGCGCGCGGCGGCGGCTCCCATGCCGCTGCCGGCGGCGGTGATCAGGGCTACTTTGCTGCTCATGGAAACTCCTTGTGGATAAGTGATCTTGCCGCGCGGAAAAACTCGACCTCTCGCACGGGATTGGCGATTGTAGTTCGTGTCGATGCCGCGTGCAGGGGACGAGAAGCGCAATGGGTGATCCGGAATTTGTCATGTCCCTGTTGCATTTCTGGGGCATCATCGCGCACCATTGCGCAGCCCGGCCCTCGTGCGGCCCCATGAACGTACCGGAAGTCCCATGCAAATCATCGCCAACATCAATCTCGAATCCCTGCTCGATACCTCCATCAGCCTGACGGCCGCCTTCATCCTGGGCGGCCTGATCGGGCTGGAGCGCCAGTACCGGCAACGTACCGCCGGCCTGCGCACCAACGTATTGGTGGCCCTGGGCGCGGCAGTCTTCGTCGACATGGCCAATCGCATGGGCGGTCACGAAGGCGCGGTGCATGTGGTGGCTTATGTGGTCTCGGGGGTGGGCTTCCTGGGCGCGGGCGCGATCATGCGCGAGGAAGGCAATGTGCGCGGCATCAATACTGCGGCCACCTTGTGGGGCTCGGCGGCAGTGGGGGCGGCTGCGGGTGCCGACCTGATCCTGGAAGCGATCCTGGCCACCCTCTTCGTGCTGGCCGCCAATACCCTGCTGCGCCCGGTGGTCAACACCATCAACCGCAAGCCGCTGGATGTGCCTTCGGTGGAAGTGACCAACACCATCCACCTGATCGTGGAAAGCGCGCACCAGAAGCGCGTGCTCATGGCCGTCACCGACATGCTGGAACAGAGCCGCCATCCTACGCATGGACTGGACGTGCGGCCCTTTACGGAGGATGAAGTGGAAATCGAAGCCACCCTGGCGGCGACCTCCGTGGATGGCGATGAACTCGATGCGCTGGTGGAACGTCTGCTGGCCTTGCCTGCCGTGAAGCAGGCGTTCTGGACGCCGAGCACGACGGACTGAGTTCGTAGCCATTCAGTGCCGGCCGGGGCAAAGCCGCTCCGGCTTGATTGGCACCTCGTCAGCTGATTGTCAGCCAGCAATCTTCTTCTCACCGTAGAATTTCTCCCACAATGAAAACAGGGGGAAATCAGTGCGCATCCGTTTACGCATCCATCGTGCGTTCCATACTGCAGCGGTCTTGGGCTGCCTCACCATTCTGTCTGCAGCCAGCCATGCCGGCACCACGCAGTGTGCTGATATCGGCGAAGACTTTGCAACGGCATCCCCGTCCTCGCAAGGATTCTCTGCGGCGCGGCTGAGCAGCATGCTGCACACGCTGGACCAGGCCCGGTTCGATATCCGTGCGGTGCTGGTCTTGCGTGACTGCCACGTCGTCCTGGAGCGTTACAAGGCAGGTATAGGGCGCGGTTACAACCACGCCATGTACTCCGTGACGAAATCGATTTCCTCCACGCTGGTCGGAGCACTGCTGATGCAAGGGAAAATTCACGACATGAACGCGCCCATCCCGCAACTGATAGAACGTCCGCGCGGGCTCAGCGAATCAGAATGGAAAAACCTCGACCAGATCAGCCTGAAGAACGTGATGCAGATGGCCTCCGGTTTCGACTACCAGCACAATCCGGCTACCAACCCGATCTACGATACCCGGCAGGATCGCGTCCGTCTGGTCGTCAATCAACGCGTAGCAGCACCTCCCGGAACGCGTTTCAACTATTCGGATGCCGACGCAACACTCACTGGCACCGTGATTGCCGGAGCGGCAGGGACCAGCCTGCTGGCTTTTGCCGAAAAGACCTTGTTCGAGCCGCTGAAGATGCGCAATGTCGCGTGGTGGTTCCCGGATCAGGGAGCCCGCGTGCCCGGTGGCTGGGGCTTGCGTCTGCGCCCGATGGACATGCTCAAGCTGGGACAGCTTTATCTCCAGCAGGGGCAGTGGAACGGCAGCGCCATCTTTGCTCCGGAGTATCGCGAGATGGCATGGGCACCCGGTGTCAGCGAACGCTACGGGCTCCACTGGTGGCGTGGCCGGGTCAACGGCGTCCAGGTGTTTTTCGCCAACGGCTACAAGGGGCAACGCATCTACGTCTTCCCTGCCCTCAACACGGTCGTGGCCATCGTATCGAGCGTGAACGGAGAGGAAGAAACTGCAGTCACCGCCACCATCACCAAGGCCGTGGTTGAGGCAGCCAACAAGAATGGCGATGCCGTTGCCGACGACGGAGATGCCGACCTGCTCAAGGAGCAGGCCAAGGGCTTTGACGGTGAAACGCGCATCAGGCAGGACATGCAGGACGCGCCACGACGCTTTTGAATGAGGCGTCCCGAATCAAGTCCTGGTCATGGTCCGCCAGCGGACGTCGGGGCTGCGGTCGCTACGGCAGTATTGAGCGACAATGACCATCGGTAGCTCAACCTATAATGCAGAACTACCCTTCTCTGGAAACCGCCATGCCTCACACCACCTTCCTGCTTCGTTCTCTGCGCGGCCTGGCCGGGATCCTGGCTCTGCTTCCGGCACTGGCGCTGGCCGCCGGCGCTGAGGCATTGACGTTCGACAACGTCAACTACGTGCATCGCTGGTCAAAGAATGGCCAGAACGAATTTACGCCACCTGCGGAAACGGACCTGAACCACTGGACCGACATGGTCACCATCAATGTCGTCGAGCAGGCCACCGATGGGGACAAGCTGGCGCAACTGGCCAACCTCGTGCTCAAGCGCTACCAGGCGGCGGGCAAGGTGGTCCGCATCAATTCGCTGCCCCGCTCCGACACCCGGCCCGCCGAACACTACATCGCAGCAGTGCTGGGCAATCCGGGTTTTCTGGAGGCAGTCTTCGCGCGCTTCGTGCTGGTGGAGGGGACGGGTTTCATCCTCATTCACTCGCATCGGATCTATGGGCTGCAGGCTGGCAACGACATGGCGCAATGGTTGCAAGCCAATGGGCCGCAGCAGGAAGCGGCCTTGATGGCGTGGAATGCGATGCCCTCATTGCAAGCCTTGCGGCAGTTGCCGCAGAGCGCGCAGTAGGTGCATCCGGCATGGGCCTGAGAGTCGGACCTGCAGTCAGTCGCTTGATTCCGTTTCTGACTGGCACCCGGTACGCGAATCGACAGGCGGCATTGTGGAATTAATTTCCACACACGGGTCATTGAGAAGTTGCCAGCTCCGGGCAGAACAGACCAGACGCGCCATCAATAAGTGGTCGCCCTGAACTTCCCCCGCAACCACTTCACCGGCCCGCCAATGACCGGCAATTTCTGCCAGAGCTCTTCAGCCGCATCCCAGTAATCGCGATGCTCGGTCACCAGGCCCGCCGCATCGAAGCGGAAATGCGTCGCCCCCAGCACCGTGTAGAAGCGGCCCTTCAGCCGAAACTCGAAACGCCAGGTGGCAAAGGCCTGCTCACCCTGCCCCATGCGTTCCAGGATCACGAAGCGCGGATCCTCCGTGGTCTCGAACATGTGCGCAAAGATGGCGCGGATGGATCGCAGGCCCTTGATGTCATTGAAAGGATCCTTGAACAGAGCCTCCGGCGAATAAAATTCCCCAATCCGTTCCAGGCTGCTGCGATCCAGCGCGCCATACCAGTCCAGCAAGCGGTCAAGATGCTGCATGGTCAGCTCAGCATGAAGCGTTGGAACAGCATGAAGCGCAGCCGGAACGGCAGCAGGCGCAGTATCTTCAGCCAGGCCGTGAAGCGCCGTGGGAAGTGGATCTCGAAGCGGCCTTCGGAGATTCCGCGCCAGATGGCGGTGGCCGCCTGCTGCGGCGTCTGGATGGCCGGCATGGGGAAGTCGTTCTTGTCGGTCAGGTCGGTCTTCACGAAGCCCGGATTGACCAGATACACGTTCAATCCCTTGGGCCGCAAATCGCTATAAAGAATTTCCGCGAGATTGATCAGCGCCGCCTTGCCGGGACCATATACGGTCGCGCCCGGCAGCCCCACATAGCCGGCCACGCTGGCCACCAGCGCGATGCCGCCGCTGCCACGTGCCAGCATGTCGGGCAGCGCCGCACCCAGCGCCGAATACACACTGGCGACGTTGGTGCGCAAGGTGTGCTCGGCTTCCTCCTCCTGAACCTCCCATGTGCGCTCCGGGCGATACTTGGCCGCGCAGAACACCAGCAGGTCAACACCGCCGAAGGCCTCAACGATGCGCGCATGCTGGTCGCGCCAGGCATCGTGGCAAAGCACATCCAGCGGCGCGATGAAGGCATTCTTGTGGGCTGCCGCGACCTCCTGCAATACGTCCGCACGGCGCGCCGACAAGGCCACGCGGGCACCTGCCTGCAGCGCCTGACGCGCCAGTTCGGCACCAATGCCGCTGGAGGCCCCGACCAGCCAGATGCGCAGGCCGCGCAGGTCACTGACCGGCTGGTTCATCGGGCCGAACAACACGGCGGGGCGCGAGATCGGAGCACGCTCGCCGGCGGCTCCGGCAGCCTCCTTGGGCAGGGGCTTGGACTGGGTATTCATACACCCTCCTTGCGGAAGAACAACGTGACCTGGCCCACTTCCACACCAAACTTGCTCATGCTGGTGCGGTTGATGAGGGTGCGTTCATCCATCTGGTACATCCAGTCATCCATCTGGACTTCGTATTGCTTGTCATTGACCGGCAGCAGCAGCGTGTAATTCCAGTGCAAGGCATTGCCGGCGGTGTGGCCGATGGCCTCGCCGATGACGTCACCGGCACGGCCGCGCCAGCTGTTGTCGGGCTGGCGCACCAAGGTCCAGACGCGGGTCTGGGTCTCGCCGTCGTCATAGCGGAAACGCTCGTCCAGCGTCAGCGTGTTGCCGTCCACGGTACCGGTCACCACCACATGGAAACGCCGCGCCACTTCGCCACCGCGTTTCTGGAACATGCCCCAGGCCTCAGTGCGGCCCTTGAAGAACACCGCGGGATCAAACACCGGGGTCTTGCCGGCGTAGTCCGATATCTGCTGCGAGGCGCAGCCACCGAGCACCAGCGCCAGCAGCGCCAGCGCGATCCCCTTCCACAGGCGCGCGGGCAGGCCCGTGCGCATCAGCTTGGCATTCATGACTCACTCCTTTTGCAAGAGGAACTGCACCACATCGGTCTGGCCTTCATCGAAGCCCACTTCGCAGAACACGTAATACAGCTGCCACAGGCGGCGGAAACGCTCATCGAAACCTTGCGCGGCGATGGTCTCGCGCTGGGCCTGGAAGGCGTCGTTCCAGCGGCGCAGGGTCTCGGCGTAATCACGGCCGAAATGGAAGCGGTCACGCGTGGTCAGGCCGGCGCGCAGCGCGCAACGCGAGAAGCGCTCATGGCTGGGCAGCATGCCGCCAGGGAAGATGAATTCGCGGATGAAGTCGGCGCTGTCGCGATAGCGTTCGAACACCGCTTCATCAATGGTGATCGACTGGATCAGCGCACGGCCACCGGCTTTCAGGCGGGCCGACACGGTATCGAAATACATCTGCCAGAAACGCTCGCCGACGGCTTCGAACATTTCGATGGACACGATGGCATCGTATTTCCCATCCAGATCGCGGTAGTCGCACAGTTCCAGATGCGCCAGGTGATCGAGCTGCTGGTGGCGCATGCGCTCCTGGCCAAAAGCCAGCTGCGACGGCGAGATCGTCACGCCATGCACACGGATGCCCAGGCGCGCCGCATGTTCGGCAAAGCCGCCCCAGCCGCAGCCGATTTCCAGCACGCGATCGCCCGCCTGCAAGCCAAGCTGGTCAACGATGCGCTGATACTTGGCGGCCTGTGCCGAGGCCAGGCTCTGGCAGGGCTCGGTGAAGATGGCCGACGAATAGGTCATGGTCGGGTCCAGCCACAGGCGATAGAAATCATTGCCCAGGTCGTAATGCGCATGGATGTTGCGACGGCTGCCGCTGCGTGTGTTGGAGCGCAGCAGGTGGCGCAGGCGGTACCACAGCGAGGCCAGGCGTCCGCCTTCGACCGCGCTGGCAAGCATCGCACGGTTGCGCATGGCCAGGCGCAGCAGCGCGGCCAGGTCGGGCGTTTCCACCCAGCCATTGCCGTAGGCTTCGCCGAAGCCGATGTCACCGGCGCGCAGGATGGCAGCGCAGGCGCGCCAGTCGAGGATGCGCAGTTGCGCGCTGGGCGGCTGGCGCAGATCGCCGAAGGTCAGCGTGGTGCCGTGCGGTGTGATCAGTTCCAGGTGGCCGTGGCTGAGGCGCTCCAGCATCGCCAGGAACAGGCGGGCCGAAATCGGGCCGGCGCGGCGGCCGGTAGTCTGCAATGCGGGGATACGGTTCACGATAGGGTTTCCTTTCCAGAAGAAGTACCTGCGGCTGCGACGCGCTCGGGCTTGCTGAACCAGGGCACGCGCTTGCGCCACAACAGCAAGGCCTGCCAGTGGATACGGGCGACCACGCCCAGCGTCAGGAACGGCTGCGCACACAGCGCGCCGAAGGCCGTGGCCGCGGTCAGGGGATGCAGATGGCCGCCGACCGAGGTGCGCATCAGGGGCTGCAAACCCTGCGCCACTTCCGACGGATGGCCGTGGTCGTAATAGTCGATGCCGACGAAGGCGGTATTTCCGCCTTCGTCCTCATGCCGTGCCTGGTCGCGAAAGCGGAAACGATAGAAACCGCTCACCTCGCAGAAGGGCGATACATGCATGAGCTTGTTGCAGACCAGCCGCGTGTGCTCGTCGATGACGCCCTGTCCGGGTGCCGACAGCAGGTAGTGCTGGGTCTCGCCAAAGGTGTTGTTGACCTCGGCCAGCACCGCCCGCAGCTGACCTTCACGGTCATGGCACAGGAAGAAGCTGACCGGATTGAAGACGAAGCCGAACAGCCTCGGAAAGGTCTGCAGCCAGATCGCGCCATCGTGCGGCAGCCCGGCCTGTTGCAGATGACCGCGCACCCAGCTGGCCAGATCGCTGCCATCGCGCGGACCATAGTCGCGCGTGCGCACGCACATCAGGCGGCGGCGATCCACGCCGAACCAGGCATTGCCCGCTTCGTTGAGGCGCGCCAGATCGAGGCGCACGCAGAACACCGGATAGACGAACTTGTGCAGCACCGGACGCAAACGCTGATGCATCACCTGCCCGCTCAACAACAGCGCGGGCGCGTCGGTGCGGGAGGTCAGCGAAGTGTTCATAGCGCAGCCCAATCCGGCGTCACGCCGAAGTCCCTGATCACGCGCAAGGCGGATTTCAGGCCATCTTCATGGAAGCCGTAACCGGTCCACGCACCGGCGAACCACGCGCGGTGCTTGCCCTGAATCTCCGGCAGGCGGCGCTGGGCATCGATGGCGGGCTGGTCGAAGACCGGATGCTCGTAATCGAAACGGCCCATCACCGTCGCCGGGTTGGGTGGCTGGGGCGGATTCAGGGTGAGCACGATGTCGGTCTTGCAGGGCAGATCCTGCAGGCGGTTGAGCCAGTAGCTCACGCACACCGCGCGGCTGCCATCGCTGTGGCGCGAACCAAGGTAATTCCAGGCCGACCAGACCTTGTCCAGCTGCGGCATGAGCGAGACGTCGCTGTGCAGCCAGGCGGTATTGGCCTGATAACGCACGGCCGACAGTACCTGATGTTCTTCGATGGTGGCGTCCTGCAGCAGCGCCAGGGTCTGCGGTGCGTGGGTGGCGAAGACCACCGCGTCGAACTGTTCCTCGCGCGGCTCGGCACCACCACTGCGCACCAGCGCGCCCTGCTCGTTGCGGGTGACGCTGGTGAGGCGGCTGCCCAGGCGCACATCGTCCAGGGTGGCGGCGATGCGGCGCACGTATTCACGCGAACCACCGCGCACGGTGCGCCAGCGCGGACGGTTGTTGACCTGCAGCAGGCCGTGGTTGATGCAGAAGCGCAGGAAAGTCGCCGCCGGGAAATCGAGAATGTCCGAAGGCGAGCTGGACCAGATCGCTGCCGCCATCGGGATCAGATAGGCATCGCCGAACAGGACGCCATAGCCGCCCTCTTCCAGCAACTGCCGCAAGGTCACCGGACGCCCCTCGCAGGCGGCCAGGTTGGCGTGCGCCGCACGGTTGAAGCGCAGGATGTCACGCAGCATGCCCAGGAAGGACGGCTGCAGCAGGCGCTTGCGCTGGGCGAAGACGGTATCCAGATTGGTGCCGGCCCATTCGAAACTGCCTTCATCCATCGAGACGCCGAAGGACATGTCGGTATCGTAGGTCTCGACCTTCAGCTCCTCGAACAGCGCGATCAGGTTGGGATAGGTCCAGTCATTGAAGACCAGGAACCCGGTATCGACCGGGAAGGGGACGCCCTCCGGCGCGATCTCCACGGTATTGGCATGGCCGCCCAGCGTCGGGGCGGACTCGAACAGCACGACCTGATGCTTGCGCGCCAGCAGGTAGGCGCTCGCCAGGCCGGAAATACCGGCCCCGATGACGGCGATGCGCTGTCCTGTGCCCTGCTCGATGGCTGCTGCGTTTGGATTCATGAAAACTTGCCCGCCTATGTCTTTGTTATTGAAGTTCTGCCGTTGCCAGTCCGTGGGAATGTTTCCCTGCCCTGCTGGCCCGTGCTGCTTTGGTGACCGGGGCGGCGCTTGCCGTGGGCCTTTTTGCCACTCGCGCCGCTTATTTGCTATTCATCTTTGATTTAGGTGCTAAGATTACTACCAAAGAAAAATAAAATCTACTACTTAGTAACTTTAGCTACCAATGAGTATTTTCGGCAAACTGAGCTTCAAGGACCAAGCCTACAAATTACGGGAGAACGCCATCCTGGATGCCGCCACGTCCGTCCTGGGCAGCAAGGGCTATGACCTGATGACCATGGACGACGTGGCCGGTGCAGTGGGCATCTCCAAGCCCAGCCTGTACAAGCATTTCAAGTCCAAGGAAGAGTTGATCGGCGAGACCATGATCCGTCTCGTCGATGGGGCGATCGACCAGCTGGCGCAGCTGGAGCCGGTTCCCAGCCCGCGCGGCAAGCTCGAAGCGATGCTGGAATGGGCGCTGCGGGTGCGCCTGGAGGGCGGCCTGCCCTTCCTGCCCTCGACCAGCGCGCATGTGCGCGAGATGCTCATGCGCAACGTGAAATACGTCATGCGCGTGCTCAAGCTGAACGGGCAACTGGAAAAGCTGGTGAAGGATGCGCAGAAAAACGGCGAGATTGATGCCGCCCTGCCCAGTGATGTGGTGTTGTACAGCTACTACGCCCGCACCTGTGACCCGGCCGTGGATTACCTGCAGAAGTTCAGCAAGATGAGCACCGACGAGATCGTGAAATACATGCTGCACGTGGCCTTCAACGGCTTCACGAAGTAAAGGGCAGGCGCGCCGCGGCCAGCGGCGGCACCCGCCCTTTTCTGCTCTGCGGTATTACAAACCGTAGCAGCGCGCTGCGGTCCCGCCCCATAGCTGCTCCTGTTCCGCTGCCGACAGGCGCGTGGCCGCCCACTCGCGGACCACGCCCGCCACCGTCGCATAGGACGCCGCCAGCAGACACACCGGCCAGTCCGAGCCAAACATCAGGCGCTGCGGCCCGAAGGCTTCCAGCGCCGTATCCAGGCACAGGGCAATATTGTCGTAATCCTTCTGTCGCAATCCGCGCAGCCAATCCGCCTCGGTGACCAGCCCGGACAACTTGCAGGCCACATGCGGCATGGCGGCCAGTGCGCGCAGCTGGCGCTTCCATCCATTGAAGGAAGCTTCACTTCGCCCGAAATCCACGAGGGCCGGCTTGCCCAGGTGATCCAGCACCAGCCAGTGGCGGTCATGGCGTGCACAGAAGGCCTGCACCTCGGCCATCTGCCGGGCATGGATCAGCACTTCATACACCAGGCCCTGCTGCTGCAGCCACTTGATGCCGGCATTGAAGGCGGGGGCCTCGACGAAGGCGGTGACGTCGGCTTCATCCTGGATCTGATGACGGAAGCCGACCAGCTTGTCCCGTCCCCATTGCGCCACGTTGGCAGCCAGGTGCGGCGAGGACAGATCCTCCCAGCCCACCACGCCGGCGATGCGGCGATCAGCACGCGCCAAGTCCAGCAGGAAGCCGGTTTCTTCACGTCCCACGCGGGCCTGCACCGCAATGGAGGCATGCAGCCCTTCGGCATCCAGCACCGGATGCAGCTGCCCTGGCAGACGATCACAGGCCAGCAGTTCCATGCCCTTGCCGATCCAGGGATAGTCGTCGGCGCGATAGCGCCAGAAATGCTGATGGGCGTCGATGCGAAGGGGTTTCATGGCGCGGTCTCGGGAGGGAGGAGGAGAATGAAGCGTCTCCGCATCTCTTAGTTTTTTCTGGATGAAAACTTAGAAACGGGAAAGCAGAAACTTAAGGATTTCCCCGGATCACTCCGGGGAAACCACTGAACATCGGACCGGATCAGTCGTACAGCACTTCCTTGATCTTGGGGTCATCGATGTTGCTCTTGTCGTACCAGTAGAAGCCGGTATCGATGACCTTGGGCAGCTTCTCGCCCTTGATCGCCTTGACCGCCGCTTCCACGGTCTTGTAGCCGATCCCCACCGGGTTCTGGGTGATGGCACCAGCCATCAGGCCGTCGCGGATCGCATCCTTCTGCTGCTTGCCGGAGTCATAGCCGATGATGATGATCTTGCGCTTCATCTCCTTGACACCATTGACCACGCCGATGGCCGAGCCTTCGTTGGTACCGAAGACGCCCTTGATCTTGGGATAGGCCTGCAGGATGGATTTGGTGACCTCGGTCGACTTCAGCTGGTCGCCCGCGCCGTATTGCACGCTGACCACCTTGATCTTGGGATAGTTGGCCTTGATGCGCTCCAGGAAGCCATCGCGGCGATCCACGCCGGTACGGCTGGTCTGGTCGTGTGCCACCACGGCGACTTCGCCTTCCTTGCCGATCAGCTCGGCCATCTTGTCGGCCGCCAGCGCCGCAGCGGCACGGTTGTCGGTGGTGGCGGTGGTGACGGGGATGTCGCTGTCCACGCCCGAGTCAAAGGCGACCACCGGGATCTTGGCGGCTTGCGCCTTCTTCAGCAGCGGAATCGCCGCCTTGCTGTCCAGCGCGGCAAAGCCGATGGCTTGCGGCTTCTTGGCCAGGGCGGCAGAGAGCATGTCGATCTGCTTGTCGACCATGGCTTCGGTTTCCGGACCTTCGAAGGTCACCTTCACCTTCAGGTCCTTGCCGGCCTGGTCGGCACCGGCTTTCACGGCCTGCCAGAACTGGTGCTGGAAGCCCTTGGAAATGAGCGGCACATACACTTCCTGCGCGTGCGCAGCCGAAGTGCCGACGGCGAAGGCCAGACCCAGGGCAGCGGCCAGTAACTTGTTCTTGAACACGGTACGTCTCCTTTTGTTATCGATGATGGAGTGCCGGAAATGGCGCTTCCGGCGGGGCTTGCATTGCTACGAAGAAATCGTTTCAGGCGCGGCGGCGACGGCGCAGGATGTCAAGATACACGGCCAGGATGATGATGACGCCGGTCACCACCGTCTGCCACTCCTGCGCCACCGACATGATGCGCAGGCCGTTGACCAGCACGCTCATGATGAAGGCACCGATGATGGTCCCCAGGATGGTGCCGGTTCCGCCCGAGAGCGAGGTACCGCCGATCACCACGGCGGCAATCGCATCCAGCTCGTAACCCTGGCCCAGCGCAGGCTGCGCCGAATTCAGGCGGGAGGCGATGATCAGGCCGGCGATGCCGCAGATGGCTCCCGAGAAGGTATAGACCGCGACCTTCCAGAAATCCACCTTCACGCCCGACAGGCGCAGTGCTTCCTCATTGCTGCCCAGGGCAAAGGTATAGCGGCCGAACACCGTCTTGTTGAGGATGACGGAAGCACCGATGGCGACGATGAACAAGATCAGCACCGCATTGGGAATCGGCAGCGAGGGAATCAGGTCACCAATCAGCGAATCCTGGGCGATGGCCGAGAAACCCTCGGTATCGTTGAAGTAGATCGGACGCGTGCCGGAGATCACCAGCGACAGGCCCTTCAACAGCATCATCATGCCCAGCGTGGCGATGAAGGGCGGCACCTTGAGCTTGGCGATCACCATGCCGGAAACCCAGCCCGAGAGCGCCCCGAAGAAGATCGCCGCAGCGATGCCCAACGGCAGCGGCATGCCCCAGTTGGTCAGCACCACCCCGGCCATGACGGCGCAGAAGGTCATCATGGTACCCACCGACAGGTCGATGCCGGAGGTGATGATGACGTAGGTGCAGGCGATGGCCAGCACGCCGTTGACGGCGGTGGACTGCAGGATGCTGACCAGGTTGTCCACCTCCATGAAGTTGGGCGAGGCGAAGCTGAAGAACAGGATCATCAGCAGCAGGCTGGCAAAGGCCAGCAGCTTCTGGCGTGCGGCCGGATTGAACAGGCGGGCGCGCAGGCCCGAGGGGGAAGCGGTGTTGGCCATGGTGGATGCGGAAGGGGCGGAGTGGATTTGGTTTGCCATGATCGGTCTGTCTCTCTTGTAATGTCTGGAGGCCCGGTGGCGCTTATTGCGCCACGGCCGATTCGCGCTGCGTGGCCAGTTGCATGATGTTTTCCTGGGTGGCATCGGCGCGCGCCAGTTCACCGGTCACGCGGCCCTCGCACATCACCAGGATGCGATGGCTCATGCGCAGCACCTCGGGCAACTCGGAGGAAATCATCACGATGGCCTTGCCCTGCTCGGCCAGCGCATCAAGCAGCTTGTAGATTTCGCTCTTGGCACCGATGTCGATGCCGCGCGTGGGCTCATCGAAGAACAGGATGTCGCAGTCGCGCAGCAGCCACTTGGCGATCACGATCTTCTGCTGGTTGCCGCCGGAGAGCAGGCGCGCCTGCTGTTCCACCGAGGGGGTCTTGATGGCCAGCTGGCGCACGTAGCCTTGCGCCACTTCACGAATCGCGCGCTGGTCCATGAAGCCGGCCTTGGTGAAACGGCCCATGCTGGAGAGCGCGATGTTGGCCTGCACGTCCATGCCCACGGCCAGTCCGAAATGCTTGCGGTCTTCCGACAGGTAGCCGATGCCATGCGCCACCGCATCGGCCGGCTGGCGGATCACGGCCTTGCCGCCGTGGATGATGATCTCGCCCGACTCCAGCGGATCGGCACCGAAAATGGCGCGCGCCACTTCCGTACGGCCGGCCCCCATGAGACCGGCGAAACCGAGGATCTCGCCCCGGCGCAATTTGAAGCTGACATCGCGGATGGCGCGGCCGCGATTGAGTCCGCGCACTTCCAATACCACTTCGTTGCCGGAGGTATCGGGCGGCATGCGTTGCTCGCCATCGAGCGCGCGGCCCACCATCATGGAAATGATGGTGTCCATGGAGGTGCCCTGCATCGGCACGGTGGCGATGTACTTGCCATCGCGCATGACGCTGACGCGATCGGCGATCTGGCGCAGTTCATCCATCTTGTGCGAGATGTAGACGATGCCCACGCCCTGCGCCTGCAGATCGCGGATGATGCGGAACAGTTCGGCGATTTCGGCGTTGTTGAGCGCGGCGGTCGGTTCATCCATGATGAGCACGCGCGAATCGAAGGACAGCGCCTTGGCGATTTCCACCATCTGCTGGCGCGCCACGGTCAGGTCGCCGACCGGCGTGCGCGGATCCATCTCGAGCCGCATGCGGGCGAAGATGGCGGCGGCCTGGCGGTTCAGTTGCTCTTCATCGATGATGAGACCGAAACCCTTGCGCGGCTCGCGGCCGATGAAGATGTTCTGCGCGGCCGACAGGTGATTCATCAGGTTCAGTTCCTGATGGATGATGCCGATGCCCAAGGCCTGCGCCTGGCGCGGCTCGGCGATCTCCACCGGTTTTCCGTCGAGCAGGATGTCGCCGCTGTCGCGCTGGTAGACGCCGGAGAGGATCTTCATCAGCGTGGATTTGCCGGCACCGTTCTCGCCCATCAGGGCGTGGACTTCACCGGCCACCAGTTCGAACTGGCAATTGTCCAGCGCCAGCACGCCGGGAAAGCGCTTGCTGACATTGCGCAGGGCGATCAGCGGTGTAGCCGATGCCGATGCCGCTGCGCGGGCTTGTGTCTCGTGTTCTTGTTGCATGCTCACCTCGGATGCGGATGCAGTGCTGGCCGGAACAGGTCCTGGCCATCGTTTGCGCGACTCTGCGGTCGCTGCTGTTCGGGGACTACGGTCTTGCGTGCTGCCTGCTGCTACCTGCTGCTACCTACTGTACCGCCTTGCGAAAAACTTAGAAAGCGATTTGCAAAAAACTAAACTTTGCTGCAATGGAAACTTAATCTTTTTCGTCTTCCTGCGCGGACAGATCGAAGATGCGCGTCATCGGCACCCACTTCTCTCCGGCCGGCGTCCAGGGTGTCGCAGCCTGGAAGCGCCACATCAGCGCTTCCCACGCCTGCACCTTGGGATCACGCTCGCTGGCCGCTGCCATGGCGGCGGCGTCGAACACCGCGTCATCGGTCTCCATCACCATCACCATGCGCGTACCGAGACGATGGATCTCCATCCCGGTCACGCCCTGTCGGCGCAAATGGGCGGCGATCTCGGGCCAGATGCGCTGATGGTGCTGTTCATACTCGGCGATCAGCGCGGGATCATCCTTCAGATCGAGGGCCAGCACGGTACGCATGGCGGCCTCAGGTCAGGGCGCGGTCGAGATGGGTATAGCCCCCATCGACGAACACCAATTGCCCGGTGGTATGCGAGGAGCGGCCCGAGAGCAGGAACACGGCCATGTCGGCCATTTCCTCGGAGGTCGTGAAACGCTTGCCGAGCGGGATCTTGCTGGTGATGGCGTCCAGCTTCTCCTGCGGATTCTCGAAAGTGGCGATCCACTTCTCGTAGAGCGGGGTCATGACTTCCGCCGGTATCAAGGCATTGACGCGCACGCCGTCATCACGCAAGGCGGCAGCCCATTCGCGGGTCAGCGACAGCTGCGCGCCCTTGGAGGCGCAATAGCCACTGGTGTTGCCCTGGCCGGTGAGGGCCGTCTTGGAAGAGACGTTCAGGATCGCGCCGCGCGTGGCCTTCAGGTGCGGCACGCAGTAATGCGCCATCACGTAGTAGTGGATCAGGTTGCGTTCCAGCGAAGCGACGAACTCATTGCGCCCCGCATCCAGGCCTACGCTGTCATTGACGCCGGCGTTGTTGACCAGGCCATCGAGACGGCCAAAGCGGCGCACGGTCTCGGCCACGGCCTCGCCGCAGCGCGCCTCGTCCTGCAATTCCAGCTGGAACAGCGCAGCGCGCGGCTGCAGTCCGGTTAGCCGCGCCCAGAACTGCGGGTCCGGTTCGCTGCGCGCGAACACCACGGGAATCGCGCCTTCGGCGGCCAGTTGCAGGCTGATCGCGCCGCCGATGCCGGAGGCGCCGCCGGTCACGATGACGACCTTGTCTTGCAGGTTCAAATCCACATCAGTCTCCGTTTTCGTTCATCTTGTCGTGGTGGATGCAGTCTCAACCCCGGAAGCGGTACTGCTCCAGTGAAGCGGGCTTCATTTCGATCGAAAACCCCGGCAGGCTGGGCGGCATGTAGGCCGCGTTGCGGATCACGCAGGGATCGACGAAGTGCTCGTGCAGGTGGTCCACGTATTCGGTCACGCGCCCTTCCTTGCTGCCGGAGATGCACAGGTAGTCGATCATCGACAGGTGCTGCACATATTCGCACAGGCCCACGCCACCCGCATGCGGGCAGACTACCTTGCCATATTTCGCGGCCATCAGCATGACGGCCAGGATTTCATTGACGCCACCTAGACGGCAGGAATCGATCTGCACCACATCGATGGCATCGCGCATGATGAACTGCTTGAACAGCACGCGGTTCTGGCACATCTCGCCGGTGGCGACCTTGACCGCGCCGATGCCGGCGCGGATCTTGCGATGGCCCTCCACATCATCCGGGCTGGTCGGCTCCTCGATGAACCAGGGTTGCGCAAAGGCCAATTCATTGACCCAGTCGATGGCCTGATCCACTTCCCACACCTGGTTGGCATCGATCATCAGATTGCGGTCCGGGCCCAGCACTTCGCGGGCGATGCGCACGCGGCGCTTGTCGTCTTCCAGGTCGCGGCCGACCTTGAGCTTGACGTAATTGAAGCCCTGGTCGATGGCTTCCTGGCACAGGCGGCGCAGCTTGGCGTCGTCATAGCCCAGCCAGCCGGCCGAGGTGGTGTAGCAGGGATAGCCTTCCTGTTCCAGGATGCGCAGGCGTTCGGCCTTGCCGGCTTCCTTTTCGCGCAGCAGGGCCAGTGCTTCATCCGGGGTGATGCAATCGGTGATGTAGCGGAAATCGATGGTGCGCACCAGTTCCTCGGGCGACATGTCGGCCACCAGCTTCCACACCGGCTTGCCGGCCGCCTTGGCCCACAGGTCCCAGGCGGCATTGACCACTGCGCCGGTGGCCAGGTGGATCGCGCCCTTGTCCGGGCCGATCCAGCGCAGCTGGCTGTCAGAGGTGACGTGACGCCAGAAGCGGCCCATGTCGGCGGCGATCCAGTCCAGGTCCAGCCCCACCACCAAATGCTCCATGGCGCGGATGGCGGCACAGCAGATCTCGTTGCCGCGACCGATGGTGAAGGTCAGGCCGTGGCCCTTCAGTTGCTCATTGTCGGTATCGAGGATGACGTAGGCGGCGGAGTAATCCGGATCCGGATTCATCGCATCCGACCCATCCAGCGATTGCGAAGTGGGGAAGCGTACGTCCAGCACGCGCAGGGCAGTAATCTTGGTCATCGGTCTCTAGCGTGGATGCCGCTGCGGTGGCGTGCCGCAATCGGCGGGCCATCCGTGGCGGACAGCCTGGGGTGATCGTCTCCGGGGCCAGGCCCCTCTTTTGTTTTCTCTCACAAGTAAAATATCATTTCATCTGTGAGTACCAGAGCATAACCTTGATTATCCTCCCATTGCCGGGCCAGTCCGATGAAGTTTCCGACCTGACCGATATCGATTTTGGGATGACGAGGCAAGGTCAAGAGATCATGCATGAAAAATTATTTTACGAATAAAATGGATTTTTCATCAAAATCCCCTACAATCCGGCCCCAGAAAAGCCTGCTTTTGCGATCTACCGTCCCCTGTCGCACCCGGAAAACGCCATGCCCAGAACCCGCAAACTCAATCCCGCCGAGGCTCCCGCCGTGCAGACGGCCGCCGACCACGAAGAGGACAGCGCCGCCGGCAAGACGCGCTACGCCGCGCCGGCACTGGACAAGGGACTGGATATCCTGGAGTTGCTGAGCCGCTCGGAACAGATGCTGACCCTGAACCAGATCTCGCGGCAACTGGGACGCAGCGTCAATGAGATCTTCCGCATGGTGGTCACGCTGGAACAGCGCGGTTACCTGGTGGCCGACAACGACCATTACCGGCTCTCGCTGAAACTGTTTGAGCTGGCCCATCATCATCAGCCGATCCGCTCGCTGGTGAGCACCGCCCTGCCCCACATGCGCGAGCTGGCCAATCGCTCCATGCAGTCCACCCACCTGACGGTCTACGAAGCGGGCCGCGTGATCGTGGTGGCGCAGGTCGACAGCCCCGAACGCTGGGCGTTCGGACTGAAGGTCGGGGCGCTGGTGAGCCTGACCGACACCGCATCCGGCCACGTGTTGCTGGCCTTCCGCGATGAAGCCGAACGCGCCAGCATGCTGGCCGCGCACGTGCGCATGGATGGCGAACAGGAAATCGAGACGGCGCAACTGATGCGCCAGATCGAGGACACGCGCAAACGCGGCCACTCGCGCATGGAAAGCCGGCAGATCCGTGGCGTGATCAACCTGTCCTATCCGGTGATGGGGGCCAACAACCGCATGCTGGCGGCCTTGAACGTGCCCTATATCGAACGCATCGACAAGAAGGTCAATCCCAGCCTGGACGAGGTGCAAGGCATCGTCCAGGAAATCTCGGCACGGCTGTCGCGGCTGATGGGGGATTCGAGTTTCGGGTCCTGAAGCGAACCCGATGAAAGGATGGCGTGGGGAGCGCAAGCCCCACGCCGCAGACGGCTTCAGCCGGCGAAACGCACTTCAGGCAAGCCGCGCACATCGAGATGCGGCGCGCTGAACAAGCCACCGGCCAGCTTGTCTTGCGCGCGCTGTTCGGCGCTCATGCCTTCGTGCGCCGTGGTCACGAACAAGGTATCGAAGGTCGCCCCGCCGAAGGCCACACAGGACGGCTGCGCCGTCGGCACTTCGACGATGCGGTCAATGCTGCCATCGGGCGCGAAGCGCACCACGCGCGCACCACCCCACTGGGCATTCCACAGGTACCCCTCCGCATCGACGGTCGACCCATCGGGGCCGCCCGGCTGCTGCGCCAGATCGGCGAAGACGCGCTGATGGCTGACCGCGCCGCTGTCGGTGTCGTAATCACACACCATGATCTTGCCGGCCATGGAATCGCAGTGATACATCAGCTTGCCATCGAGGCTGAAGCAGATGCTGTTGGAAATGGCGATGCCCGGCAGCGCCAGGCGCTCCAGACTGAGGTCGGCATTGAGACGATAGAAGCTGGCGATGGGGTCGCGGCCTGCGTCCTCATTCAATGTTCCGAAGACGAAACGGCCCTGGCGATCGCAGCGGCCATCGTTGAGCCGCGTGGTCGGCAGGTCATCTTCGATGCGGCAGATCGGGCTGATGCTGCCGGTGTCCAGGTCGAAGAAGGCCAGACGCGATGCGAGCCCGATCAGCAGGCGCCGGGCATCGGCCGTGAAGGCAAAGCAGCACAGGCGTTCCGGCATGCTCCAGCTGCGCGTGGCACCGCTGGCCGGATCATGGTTCCACAGGCGGGAGGCGTGGATGTCGGTCCAGAAGACCGTCTGCGAGCGCTCGCACCAGAGTACTCCTTCGCCCAGTTCATGATGTCCATCGACCAGCAATTGCGCATTCATCGGGGTTCCGCCTGCAAATCAAGAAAATGAAATAAACAAGATAAACAATATAAATTGTTTTCGGCATGACTGCGGCAGATACCGGAAACGTCTGCCACAAACACAAAAAAGGGTGGGCTTGCGCCCACCCTCAACTACATCAAGACCACCTCAGGAAGGATTACATTACTGCTGTTCGTTGCATCAGAACGAGTGGGCGATACCGAAGTAACCGCCGGTCTGCTTCAGGCCCGACACGCCCAGGTTGCCGCCGTTTTCCAGCTGGTGGCTGGCACCGGTGCCGTTGCGGACGGTACCGACGTCAACGTACAGCAGGGTACGCTTGGACAGGAAGTAGTTCACGCCAGCCATGTACATGTTGGCAGTACCGCCGCCGTTGCCCACGCCGGCCGCATTGACCGAAGCGTTGTTGGCGTTGACGTGGAACCATGCGCCGACCAGCTGGAATTGCGGGGTCACGTCATAGTTCGCGCCGATCCAGTACTGGTTCGCACGATCCGGAGCACCGGCGACAGCGTCGTTGGCGCGCAGGTTTTCCCAGCCGGCGAACATCTTCAGCTTGTCGAACTTGTAGGTACCGCCGACGATCAGCTCCTTGGAGTGGCTCCAGATGTCGCTGTAGGCGCCGTTCGCATCGCGCACGGTGTCATAGATCACGCGCAGTTCCAGGCCGTTCTTCTGGTAGGCCAGCGAGATGCCGTCCTTGCGGCCGTCGCTGGAACCAGCGTTGGGCACGCCACCGTTGAACGAACCCGGCTTTTCGCCCAGGCTGGTCTGCAGGCCGACGGTGAAACCGCCCATGTCAGGGCTGTTGTACTCGATGATGTTCGATGCACCCGGCCAGTTGCGGCCGTTGACCAGGCTGGCAGTACCGATGGCTTGTTGGCCGGTCGGATCCAGGTACCAGATGTCGTTGTTGATGAACAGGTTCTTGCCGACCTTGATGGAACCGGCGGAAGCCGAGGACAGGCCGACGTAGGAACGGCGATTGAACAGTGCGGTACCGTTGCTGGTATCAGAACCGTTGAAGCTGCCCTTGGTCGAGTTGAAACCGGATTCCAGCAGGAAGAAGGCATTGGTACCGCCGCCCAGGTCTTCCGTGCCCTTGAAGCCGATCATGCTGGTGCCCCATTGGTTATTGGCAGCGCTCCAGCGAGTACCGGTGCCGTTGGCGCCGGCATTGGTCAGGAAGTCGACGCCGGCCACAACACGGCCGTAAATGGTGACACTGCTTTGCGCCTGCGCCTGTGCCGAGAACGCACCCATCAGCGCGAGCGCGCACAGGGTCTTTGCTCCAATAAAGGATGGCTTCACTTGCTTCATGAATAGTCTCCGTGGATATTGCCGTTTAAAATTTTTTTCGTCGGTGGGTTTGGCCGTGCAGCGTTGCACTTCAGACCCCTGGATCCTGACGGACTCCTGACAGTCTCCCAACTTGTTGTTTTTGATGCTGCCCGACCTTCTTCTCTTTCATCCCGCTGCTGTACTGGTTGTCTCCTGTACAGCCCGGAATGTGGCTAGATACTAAGTATTCGGTTCATGTCTTTCCAATGAAATCTTTAGCAATTCCGATATGCGATTTGATATCATCAATTCCTAATAAAAAAACGATTGAAAAAATTTAGAAAACCGTCCCCGGAGACTTATGAAAAACAGTGACCCGAACTGGTTTCTGCGGGCGCGATTGAAGACCCGTCAGCTCCTGCTGCTGATCGCTCTCGACGACACCCGCAACATCCACCGCGCCGCCAGCGAGCTGAACATGACGCAGCCGGCTGCTTCCAAGCAACTCAAGGACCTCGAAGACATGCTGGGCGTGTCCCTGTTCGAGCGCCTGCCGCGCGGCATGCGGCCCACCATCTATGGCGAGGCCATGATCCGCCATGCGCGCATGGCCCTGACCAGCCTGTCCAAGGCCCACGAGGACATCGTGGCCCTGAAGTCCGGCCTGTCCGGCCAGGTCGACGTGGGCGTGATCCTCTCGCCCGGCATGGCCCTGTTGCCGCCGGCCATCGCGCGGGTCAAGGAACAAGCCCCGATGTTGCGCATCGGCGTTGAAGTGGAAAGCAGCAACATCCTGCTCTCGCGCCTGCTGCATGGCGAGCTGGACTTCATCATCGGCCGCATCCTGGATGAGGAAGCCCGGGGCGGCCTGCTCTATGAAGAGCTGGCCGACGAGCCGGTGTGCGCCGTGGCGCGGGTGGGACATCCCTTCCACACCCGCACCGACCTGACCCTGGCCGACCTCGCCGGCGAGGCCTGGATCATGGCCCCCAAGGGCAGCATCCTGCGCGCACGCTGCGACCAGATGTTCCGCGAGCAAGGCCTGGCGCCGCCCTCCAACGTGGTCGACACCACCGCCATCCTGTTCATCACGAGCCTGCTGCAGCAGACCGATTTCATCTACGCCATGCCCACCGAAGTGGCGCGCTACTACACCCAGGCCCGCCTGATGGACATCCTGCCCATCGACCTGCCCTGCCGCATGGCCGGCTTCGGCATCATCACGCGCCAGGACAACCTGCTCTCGCCCGGGGCCAACCTGGTGCTGCAGTCCATCCGCGAAGTGGCGAAAATGATTTACTGATTCCCCCGCCTGCCCGGGCATGTGCCATGCCGGGGTCGGTTTCCTGCGCCGAGTTTTATTAAGAAATGTAAGGAAGCGTAAGCCTCTCTGAAAATGGCCGGAATCGCAGGAACAAAACTGAATTCACGCAACGCAAAACTTTAAAAAAACGCGGCAAAAAAAACAACACTTCAGGCAGGTAAAAAACTAAGTTTTTTCAAGCTGTCATACAGCTTTTTCCTGAAACTGCCTGGCTTCTGTTCCCGCTTCGACACTCTTTTGGCGTTTGCGCAAAATTTGCGCAAAAAAAGAGTCGCCATTTGGCGACTCTTTCTGGTCCGCAGCGCAGACGCGCTTCGTCAAACCGCTCACACCCAGCCGGCGTCGACGATGAATTCCTGCGCGGTACACATCGCGCTGTCGTCCGCCGCCAGGAACAGCACCATGCGCGCCAGGTGCCAGGGCAGCAGGTCACCCTGCAGGCATTGATTGCGGGCGATCGCCTTCTTGCCTTCTTCATCCAGCCACAGCTTGATCTGGCGTTCGGTCATGACCCAGCCCGGTGTCACGGTATTGACGCGGATCTTGTGCGGACCGAGGTCGCGCGCCAGGCCACGGGTCAGGCCCAGGGTCGAGGCCTTAGCCGTGGTATAGACCGGGAAGCCGCCACCGGACTGGTGCCAGCTGATCGAGCTGAAGTTGATGATGGAACCGCCGCCACGGCGTTTCATGCCTTCCACCACCGACTGCACGGCGAAGAAGGACGGACGCTGGTTGATGGCGATGCGGTCGTTCCAGTATTCCAGCGTCACTTCTTCCAGCTTGTGGCGCTGGTCATTGGCGGCATTGTTGACCAGCACGTCGAAGTCGCCCAGCTGTCCTTGCAGCTCGGCGATGGTCGCCTGGAAGGCGGGAATGTCGCGCAGGTCGCAATGACGGAACAGCGGCTTGGGGTGGCCGGCCGCCGCGATGTCATTGCACAGTGCTTCGCTGGCTTCGGTGGCGATATCGACGAAGGCCACATGCGCACCTTGTTGCGCAAACGCTTCGACGATGGCCGCACCGATGCCGGTGCCGCCGCCGGTGATGAAGACGCGCTTGCCCTTGAGGCTGGGGAAGTTCGCCAGTTGCACGTTCTGGGGAGTATTGCTCATGAGGTTTCCTTGCAGGCCGGTGCGCGCGCACAGCGCGGCACCGGCATCATGATGACGGGAAGAAGATCAGTGCGAGTGCTTGGGCACGGCCGCGCCACGGCAACCGACCAGGAAGTCGAAGTCGCAGCCTTCGTCAGCCTGCAGCACGCGGTCCACGTACAGGGACTGGTAACCGCCGGCCATCTCCGGTTTGCGTTCGGCCAGCACCTTGGCGCGTTCGGCCAGGCGGCGCTGCATCTCTTCTTCGCTGATGTCCAGCTGCAGCTTGCCGGCATAGGCGTCAAGTTCGATGAAGTCGCCATCCTGCACGATGCCCAGCGGACCGCCGGCAGCCGCTTCCGGCGCCACGTGCAGGATCACGGTGCCGTAGGCGGTACCGCTCATGCGCGCATCCGAAATGCGGACCATGTCCTTCACACCGGTAGCCAGCACCTTGGGCGGCAAGCCCATGTTGCCCACTTCAGCCATGCCCGGATAACCCTTGGGACCGACGTTCTTCATCACCAGCACGCAGCTGGCATCGACGTCCAGATCAGGATCGTTGATGCGTTCCTTGTAGTGCGCGAAGTCCTCGAAGACCACGGCGCGGCCGCGATGCTTCATCAGTTCAGGCGTAGCCGCCGACGGCTTCAGTACCGCGCCGCGCGGTGCCAGGTTGCCGCGCAGGATGCAGATGCCGCCGTCCTCGATCAGCGGCTTGGCCAGCGGGCGCACCACTTCATCGTTGTAGATCGGCGCATCCTTGACGTTGTCCCACATGGTCTGGCCGTTGACAGTCAGGGCATCCTTGTGCGGCAGCAGGTCGGCTTCGCCCATGCGGCGCAGCACGGCAGGCAGGCCGCCGGCGTAGTAGAACTCTTCCATCAGGTAGCGGCCCGAGGGCTGCAGGTCGACGATGGTCGGGGTGCCACGGCCGATGCGGGTCCAGTCTTCCAGCTCAAGGTCCACGCCGATCCGGCCGGCAATGGCCTTCAGGTGGATCACGGCATTGGTGGAACCACCGATGGCGGCGTTGGTGCGGATCGCATTCTCGAAGGCCTTGCGGGTCAGGATCTTGGACAGGGTCAGGCCTTCCCAGACCATGTCGACGATACGCATGCCGGACAAGTGCGCGAGAACATAGCGGCGCGCATCAACGGCCGGAATCGCCGCATTGTGCGGCAGCGACACGCCCAGCGACTCGGCCATGCAGGCCATGGTGGAGGCGGTGCCCATGGTGTTGCAGGTACCGGCCGAACGCGACATGCCGGCCTCAGCCGCCATGAAGTCGTGGATGGTGATTTCACCGGCCTTGACCTGTTCCGACAATTGCCACACCACGGTACCGGAACCGATGTCGCGGCCCTGGTGCTTGCCGTTGAGCATCGGGCCGCCGGTCACGACGATGGCCGGCACGTCGCAGCTGGCCGCGCCCATCAGCAGGGCCGGGGTGGTCTTGTCGCAGCCGGTCAGCAGCACCACGCCGTCGATCGGATTGCCGCGGATCGATTCTTCCACGTCCATGCTGGCCAGGTTACGGGTCAGCATGGCGGTCGGGCGCAGGTTGGATTCACCGTTGGAGAACACCGGGAATTCCACCGGGAAGCCGCCGGCTTCGATGATGCCGCGACGCACATGTTCGGCGATCTTGCGGAAGTGGGCGTTGCAGGGCGTCAGTTCCGACCAGGTGTTGCAGATGCCGATGACCGGCTTGCCCTGGAACTCGTGGTCGGGGATGCCCTGGTTCTTCATCCAGCTGCGGTACATGAAACCGTTCTTGTCGGCGGTACCGAACCAGCCGGCCGAGCGCAGGGTGCGGCTCTTGTCTTTTTTGTCGCTACTCATTGTTGAATTCCCGAATGACAGAAAACGAAGGATCTCGAAAAACGCTTGCACCCGAATGCAAAAGGCGGGCGCCAGGCCCGCCTTGCTTGATCCGGATTACTTGTTCTTGTTGTAGACGTCGAAGCAGACGGCCATCAGCAGGACCAGGCCCTTGATCATCTGCTGGTAGTCGATGCCGATGCCCATGATGGACATACCGTTGTTCATCACACCCATGATGAAGGCGCCGATGACTGCACCCATGACCTTGCCCACGCCGCCGGAAGCCGATGCGCCGCCGATGAAGCAGGCTGCGATCACGTCCAGTTCGAATCCCAGGCCCGCCTTGGGGGTGGCGGTGTTCAGACGCGCTGCGAAGATCAGGCCGGCCAGTGCCGCCAGCACGCCCATGTTGACGAAGGTGAAGAAGGACACGCGCTCGGTCTTGATGCCCGACAGCTTGGCCGCCTTTTCATTGCCGCCCACGGCGTAGACGCGGCGGCCCAGGGTGGTGCGGCTGGTGATGAAGGTGTAGAGCACCATCAGCGCGAACATGATGATGAGCACGTTGGGCATGCCGCGATAGGTCGACAGCAGGTAGCTGAAGGCGATGATGGCGATGGCGAAGACGCCGTTCTTGAGCAGGAAGAACATGGCCGGTTCATCTTCCATGCCATGCTTGGTCTGCTTGCGGCGGCCATGCAGCTTCACCAGGATCAGCACCACGGCGGCAATGATGCCGACGATCAGCGAGGTGGTGCGGAAGGTGGTGTTGTCGGTCAGCTCAGGGATGAAGCCCGAGGACAGCATCTGGAAGGTCTGCGGGAAGGGGCCCAGGGATTGGCCTTGCAGCAGTGCCAGCGCCATGCCCTTGAAGACCAGCATGCCGGCCAGGGTGACGATGAAGGACGGGATCTTGAAGTAGGCGATCCAGTAGCCCTGCGCTGCGCCGATCAGGGCGCCGGCGATCAGGCAGACGATGGAGGCCGGCACGAAGCCCCAGCCGTAATCCACCATCAGCACGGCGGCTAGTGCGCCGATCAGGCCCACCACCGAGCCCACCGACAGGTCGATGTGGCCGGCCACGATCACCATCAGCATGCCCAGCGCCATGATGACGATGTAGCTGTTCTGCAGGACCAGGTTGGTCAGGTTCAGCGGACGCATCAGCGTGCCGTCGGTCATGATCTGGAAGAAGGCCATGATGGCCACCAGCGACATCAGCATGCCGTATTCGCGCATGTTGTTCTTCAGGAAGCTGCCGTAGTCCTTCTTTTCGACGGCGCCGCTGGCGACGGCCGGTTTCTTGCTCATGTCAATGCTCTCCATTGTCTTGCTCCTCGGGTGCTCTCTGGTCTTGATGGACTTTATGGGTGATGCTGCCGGTTTGGCTCCGGCTTGATAATGGGTGTTCAGGCGGCTTGCGACAGGCCCGGATCATCAATGCGCTTGTTGCGCATGATGGCGCGCATGATGCTTTCCTGCGTGGCCTCGGCCTTGGGCAGGTGGCCCACGAACTGACCTTCGTTCATCACGTAGATGCGGTCGCACATGCCCAGCAGTTCCGGCATTTCCGAGGAGATCATGATGATGCACTTGCCCTCGGCCGCCAGCTTGCTGATGATGTTGTAGATCTCGAACTTGGCACCGACGTCGATGCCGCGCGTGGGTTCATCCAGGATCAGCACTTCCGGCTGGGAGAACAGCCACTTCGACAGCACCACCTTCTGCTGATTGCCGCCGGAGAGGTTGACCACCTTCTGCAGCACGCTGGAACAGCGGATGCGCATCTGCTGCTTGAAATCCGCAGCAATCTTGTACTCGCGCGCCTCGTCGATGACGGTGCGTTCGGAGACGCCGCCCAGATTGGCCAGCGAGATGTTCTTCTTGATGTCTTCTTCCAGCACCAGGCCATCGCCCTTGCGGTCTTCGGTGACGTAGGCGATGCCCTTGTCGATGGCCTTCTCGATGGTGGACAGGTCCACTTCCTTGCCGTGCAGGAAGGCCTGGCCGGTGATCTTCTTGCCGTAGGCACGGCCGAAGATGCTTTTGGCCAGCTCGGTACGTCCCGCACCCATCAGCCCGGCGATGCCGACGATCTCGCCAGCGCGCACGGTCATGTTGACGTCCTTGATGGCCAGGCGGTCCGAGTGCAGCGGGTGGTGTACACGCCAGTCGCGCACTTCAAAAATCACGTCGCCGATCTTGGGATCGCGCTGCGGATAGCGGTCGGCCATTTCGCGGCCCACCATGTGCTGGATGATGCGGTCTTCGCTGATCGGTTCAGCGCGGCAGTCGAAGGTATCGACCGTGGTGCCGTCGCGCAGCACGGTGATCGAATCGGCTACCTTGGAAATTTCGTTGAGCTTGTGCGAGATCAGGATCGAGGCGATGCCCTGGCGCTTCAGTTCCAGCAGCAGTTCCAGCAGCGCATCGGAGTCGCTTTCATTGAGGCTGGCGGTCGGCTCGTCCAGGATCAGCAGCTTGACTTCCTTGGAGAGCGCCTTGGCGATCTCGATCAACTGCTGCTTGCCCACACCGAGGTCACCGACCTTGGTCAGCGGGGATTCCTTCAGACCGACCTTGGCCAGCAGTTCCTTGGCGCGCACGTAGGATTGTTCCCAGTCGATCACGCCGCCGCGGGCTTGCTCGTTGCCGAGGAACAGGTTTTCCATCACCGACAGCAGCGGCACCAGCGCCAGCTCCTGGTGGATGATGATGATGCCCAGGTGTTCGCTGTCGCGGATATCCTTGAAGGCACGCACCTCACCCTTGTAGACGATATCGCCGGAATAGCTGCCGTGCGGGTAGACGCCCGAGAGCACCTTCATCAGCGTGGATTTGCCGGCGCCGTTTTCGCCGACGATCGCATGGATCTCGCCTTCGCGCACGGCCAGGTTGACGTTGTTCAACGCCTTCACACCCGGGAAGCTTTTCTCGATGCCGCGCATTTCCAGAATGTTGCTCATGATGCTGACCTCTCATTTGCCGGGCTTGCGTGGATCACGTAGCCGGACTTGTTTGTCTCTTGCGCGTTGCGGTGGGGCAAGCGCGACTTCCTGAAAGAAGGGCCTGTTCCCCTTCAATCTGTGAGATGCGTTGCTCCCAGAAGGCGGGCTGGCAAGGCGCGCGCTGCTGCTGGTGGTGGTGCCACCAGCAGCAGCGTGCAACGCGGCCAGCGCGCCTTCTGGGAGCAACCCTTCGGGAGAGGCCGCCAAGCGTCGCCTGCCGTTGTTGCGGCTCCTTGCCGTAGCACCGCTACGGCGCGTCGCCACGCCTAGGCAGTCAACGCTTGGCGACCTCTCGCACTCACAGATTGAAGGGGAACAGGCCCCGGTCCCGCACAGAGCGGGACCATGCTGTTCTTCTTACGGTGATTCTTGTTCTTGTTGGGTCTTGCGGTACTGCCGCAGGCGGCGCCGACATCAAGGATGCCGGCCGCCCGCGTATTACACGATGATGCTTACTTCAGTTGTGCTTCGGTGTAGTAACCGCTGCCCACCAGGATTTCCTTCCAGTTCGACTTGTCGACCACGACCGGCTTCAACAGGTAGGAAGGCACAACCTTCACGCCGTTGTTGTAGGTCTTGGTGTCGTTGATCTGGGGCTGCTTGCCCCCCAGGACGGCGTCAACCATACCGACGGTGACCTTGGCCAGTTCGCGGGTGTCCTTGAAGATGGTGGAGTACTGTTCGCCACGGATGATGGACTTGACCGAAGGCACTTCCGCATCCTGACCCGAGACATACGGGAACGGCTGTTGCGGGCTGCCGTAGCCGACGCCGCGCAGCGAGGACAGGATACCGATGGACAGGCCGTCATACGGGGACAGCACGGCGTTGACCTTGGCGTTGGTGTAGAAGGCCGACAGCAGGTTGTCCATACGGGCTTGGGCGGTAGCCGGATCCCAGCGCAGGGTCGCGACCTTGTCCATGCCCATCTGCTTGGAACGCACCACCAGCTTGCCGCTGTCGATGTAGGGCTTCAGGACCGACATGGCGCCGTTGTAGAAGAAGAAGGCGTTGTTGTCGTCCGAAGAACCGCCGAACAGTTCGATGTTGAACGGACCCTTGCCTTCCTTCAGGCCCAGGGCCTTTTCCAGCGATTGTGCCTGCAGTACGCCGACCTGGAAGTTGTCGAAGGTGGCGTAGTAGTCGACGTTCTTGGAACCACGGATCAGGCGGTCATAGGCGATGACCTTGACGCCCTTGTCGGCAGCCTTCTGCAGCACGTCGGTCAGGGTGGTGCCGTCGATGGCGGCGATCACCAGCACCTTGGCGCCCTTGGTCAGCATGTTCTCGATCTGGGACAGCTGGTTGGGGATGTCATCTTCCGCGTATTGCAGGTCGGTCTGGTAGCCCTTTTCCTTCAGGACCTTGACCATGTTGTTGCCGTCAGCGATCCAGCGGGCCGAAGACTTGGTGGGCATGGCCACACCGACCAGCTGCTTGCTCTGTGCGCTCACTTGGGCGCTGATGGACATCAGGGTGACGCCCAGGCCGAGGGCAATACCGCTCAATACGGATTTGATTTTCATGCTTCGAGTCTCCAGTCTCATTGTTGGAATGGCGTGTTGTAGTTATCTAAAACAGCGCCGTGATTTCTGATGAATGTCATGCAGAGCAACTGTTTTGCGGGCTCTACATTAATTGCTTTACCAATACATTTCTAATGATTTTTTGAGCGTAATGGATATGTTTTTCGGTATAACTCCCTCTATGTAAAGTTATCTTAATTAAGCTTAAAAAATCCCGCCTAAGCCACGGCTGGCGCGGCTTTCGCCGATCCAGCCGATTTGCCGCGCAGGGCTCCCAGGGAAATGACACGCTGCGCGACGCAAAAGACGAACAGCAGCGCGCCAATGAAGATCTTGGTCCACCAGGAACTGAGGCTGCCATCGAAGGCAATGAGGGTCTGGATCACGCCAAGGATGAGCACGCCGGTCAGTGTTCCCGCCACGTAACCATAGCCGCCGGTGAGGAGCGTGCCGCCGATGACCACGGCCGCAATCGCGTCCAGTTCCACACCCTGCGCATGCAATCCGTACCCCGACAGCATGTAGAAGGAGAACAGCACACCCGCCACCGATGCGCAGAATCCGCTGAAGGCATACACCAGAACCTTGGTGCGTCCGACCGGCAAGCCCATCAGCAGCGCCGAGCTCTCGCTGCCGCCGATGGCGTAGACGGCGCGTCCGAAGCGGGTGCCATGGGCCATCCAGATCGCCACGGCCAGCACGATCAGGGCGATGATCACGCTGGGCGAGATGAACAGTCCGCCGAACTCCAGCCGCGACTGCGACAGTTCCACGAACAGCGGCTCATCGATGGTGATGGAGTTGATGCTGATGAGGTAGCACAGCCCGCGCGCCAGGAACATCCCTGCCAGCGTGACGATGAAGGCCTGCAGTTTGAAGTAATGGATCATCGCGCCCATCGCCGCACCGAAGCCCGCGCCCATCAGCAGGACGGTCGCAATCACCAGCAGCGGCGGCCAGTGCCAGTTCTGCAGCAGGAAAGCCGCCACCATGGTGGTCAGCGCCAGCACCGACCCGACGGAGAGGTCAATGCCGCCGGAGAGAATGACGAAGGTCATGCCGATGGCCACCACCAGCAGGAAGGCATTGTCGATCAGCAGGTTCAGCATCACCTGCGGCGACAGGAAGCCATCGTAGCCAAACGCCCCGATGACCAGCATCAGCACCAGCAGCGCCACCGTAACCATGGAAGTGAACCACGGCGCGTGCGAAGCGCGCCGCAAGGAAGAAGCAAGCATCATGATTTGGACATCCTCAACATGCGGCGGAATTCCGGCGACTGCGACAGGCAGACCAGGAACACCACGATGGACTTGACCACCATATTGACTTCCGGCGGCACCCCCAGCGAATAGATCGTATAAGTCAGCGTCTGGATGATGAGCGCACCGATGACGCTGCCCACCAGGCTGAACTTGCCCCCGGCCAGCGAGGTGCCACCCAGGGTCACGGCCAGGATCGCATCCAGTTCCAGCAGCAGCCCGGCGTTGTTGGCGTCGGCACTCTTGATGTTGGAAGCGATCATCAGTCCCGCCAGACCAGCGCAGGCACTGCAGAACATGTAGACGAAGAAGATCAGCGCGGCAGTACGGATGCCGGCCAGGCGCGAGGCCACCGGATTGATGCCGACCGACTGGATGAACAGCCCCAGCGCGGTCTTCTTCATCAGCAATGCCAGCAGCAGGAACATGGCCCCGGCGATATAGAGCGAGAACGGCAAGCCGAACAGGTAGCCACCGCCCAGGAAGAAGAAGGGCTTGTAATACACCGTCACGATCTGGCCATCGGTGAGCAGCTGCGCCAGCCCGCGTCCGGCCACCATCAGGATCAGCGTGGCGATGATGGGCTGCAGCCCGAGACCGGCCACCAGCAAGCCGTTCCACGCTCCGCACAGCAGTGCCGCACCCATCGCCGCGCACAGTGCCCACACCATCGGTACGTTGCTGACGTATTCGGAGACACCATTGACCACCACCATCTTGCCGCCGATGAGAACGGCCGCAACGGCACCCGAGATGGCCACCACCGCGCCCACCGAAATGTCCACCCCGCGCGTGGCGATCACCAGCGTCATGCCGAGCGCTGCCAGCATCAGCGGGGCAGCACGGTTGATGATGTCGATCAGTGCGCCATACAGGTGGCCGTCCTTGACCTCCAGCTTGAAGAAGCCCGGCACCAGCAGGAAATCGATCAGCAGCAGCAAGGCCAGCGCTGCCAGGGGACGCACCAGCGGATGACGCAGCAGTGCTGCAAAAGCCGGCGCGCTGCCGCTGGCGGCGCTGTCGGGAATCAGTTTGGAATCCATGGATGCACTCATGCGGCCTCTCCCGCGATCACCTGCAAGACCGATTGCTCATCGAGCTCACCGCGACGGTACTCGCCGCAGGCGCGGCGGTCACGCAGCACCAGCATGCGGTCGCTGCAGCGCAGGACCTCGGGAATTTCCGAGGAAATGAAAAGAATGGACATGCCCTTGCGGCACATGGCGATGACGAAATCCATGATCTCCTGCTTGGCCCGCACATCGATGCCGCGCGTGGGTTCATCCAGGATCAGCATGCCCGGATCGGTGGCCAGCCAGCGTGCCAGCAAGGCCTTCTGCTGGTTGCCGCCGGAGAGCAGGCCGATGGGCGTCTCCAGATCGGCCGTCTTGATGCCGAGCCACTTGACGTAATCGGCGGCGATCTGGTTCTGGCGCTTGCGCGGCAGCACGCGGAACAGCCCTTGGCGCGCCTGCAGCGCGAGGATGATGTTTTCGCGCACGGAGAGTTCGAGGATCGCGCCCTCCTTCTTGCGATCCTCCGAACAGAAACCGATGCCCGTCGCAATCGCATCACGCGGATTGTCGAGCTTCACGCTGCGGCCTTCGATGCGCAATTGCCCGCAATCGGCGCGGTCGGCACCGAACAGCAGGCGCGCCATCTCGGTCCGTCCGGAACCGAGCAGACCGCACAGGCCGAAGACTTCACCGCGCCGCAATTCCAGGTCCTGCGGGGACAGCACGCCACGCCGGCCGAAACCATCCGCCTGCAGGAAGACCTCGCCCTTGCCGGCTTCATCGGCAGACAAGCCGGCCGCCAGTGCCTCGGCACCCGCTTCCACCTTGCGATGATCGACGGCGGTCACGCCCACCATCTTGTTGACCAGATCCAGGCGCGACAAATCGCCAACCAGATATTCGCCTTCGCGCACGCCATTGCGCAGCACGGTAATGCGATCCGAGATGTCGTAGGTCTGGTCCAGGAAGTGGGTCACGAAAAGAATCGCCATCCCCTGCTCGCGCAGGCGGCGCAGCACCTTGAAGAGTTGCTGGACCTCGGCTTCGTCCAGGCTGGAGGTCGGCTCATCGAGAATGAGCACCTTGGCCGAGACCGAGAGCGCACGCGAGATCGCCACCATCTGCTGGATCGCCAGCGGATAGGACGACAGCAGCGCGCCGACATCGATGTCGATCTGCAGCTGCTGCAGCAATTGCTTCGACTGTGCATGCACGCTCTTCCAGTCGATGCGGCCGAAACGGCGGGGATAGCGGCCGACGAAGATGTTCTCGGCCACGGAGAGATTGGGACACAGGTTGACTTCCTGGTAGACCGTGCTGATGCCCAGCGACTGCGCCTCCAGCGTAGAGGCCGGCGCAATGGCGCGGCCATCCAGTTCGATCTTGCCTGCATCGGGTTCATGCACGCCGGTCAAGACCTTGATCAGCGTGGACTTGCCTGCGCCATTCTGTCCCATCAGGGTATGCACTTCCCCCGGGAACAGCCGCAGGCCGACATCGGTGAGCGCCTTCACGCCCGCGAATGCCTTGTGGATACCGCTCAATTCCAGCATGGGACGCGCCTGCGTCCCGACAGACATCGTCATCGCAACTCCATCAGAAGCATCGGAATCCTGACGGGCGCGCGCCGTCTTGCGCACTCCCATCAGGCCACACCAGCACCGCGCGCGCCCTGGGCAATCCAGTGCGCGCGCGCTGCCGTCATGCAGGCATCAATACTTGCGGTTCGGGAATTCCTTGGCCGCCACTTCCGCCGGGAAGATGCCTTCCTCGGTGGTGATGCGCTTGGGGACTTCCTTGCCGGCCTTGATGTCCTTGGCGATCTGCATCAGTTGCGGGCCCAGCAGCGGGCTGCATTCGACGGTGACATTGAGCTTGCCGGCCATCATGGCTTCGAAGGCACCCTTGACGCCATCGATGGAGATGATGGTGATGTCCTTGCCCGGCTTGAGGCCTGCTTCTTCGATGGCCTGGATGGCGCCGATGGCCATGTCGTCATTGTGGGCGTAGAGCACGTTGATCTTCTTGCCCTCGGCCTTGAGGAAGGCTTCCATCACTTCCTTGCCCTTGGCGCGGGTGAAGTCGCCGGTCTGCGAGCGGATGATCTTCAGGCGCGGTTCGCTCTTGATGACTTCCTCGAAACCGGCCTTGCGGTCGATGGCCGGTGCCGAACCGACGGTGCCTTGCAGTTCGACGATGTTGATGTCGCCGGCGGGCATGGACTTGGCCTTGTCCAGCAGCCAGCGACCAGCGCGGCGGCCTTCTTCCACGAAGTCCGAACCGATGAAGGTGACATACAGCGACTTGTCAGAAACGTTGACGGCGCGGTCGGTCAGGATGACCGGAATCTTGGCGGCCTTGGCTTCACGCAGCACGGTTTCCCAGCCCGATTCCACCACCGGCGAGAAGGCGATCACGTCGACCTTTTGCGCGATGAAGGAGCGGATTGCCTTGACCTGGTTTTCCTGCTTCTGCTGGGCGTCGGCGAATTTCAGGTTGACGCCGGCCTGCTTGGCGGCATCCTTGATCGATACGGTATTGGCGGTGCGCCATTCACTTTCGGCACCCACCTGGGAGAAGCCCATGGTCAGTGGTTTGTCGGCGGCAAAGGCGGGGAAGCTCACGGCGCTACCCAGGCTCATGCAAATGGCTGCGCCCAGAAGCGCTCTTCTCTTCGAATTCATTGTCAGTCTCCGTTGACAGGGAATTGTGGACTTCCCTTTGTTCTATGCGTGGGGTGCGCTGCGCCGGAATGCGTTTGACTTGTAGGTATGGATTGGAAGCGGCGCGGTGCGGTTGGAATCGCGGACAGCCCTGATCGTCCTTGATTCGCGCTCCATATTAGGCAAGCGACCAATTCGCATCCAATGAATTTTTAATGTTTTTCGATATCGTTTCGCACATCGTTGGGGCAGCGCGCCCCGCCTGTGCATCGAGCTGGCGCATGCCGGCCACGCATGCTGCCTCACTGCCTGCCTCACTGCGGACGGCGCGCATTTTTGATATCGTTTGCGATGATTTTTTCATTATTCCCTATCGGAGTGCGGTGATAGGATCAGCCAGATTTTTTTTGAAGCGCACTGCATGAAGACCGGGCGCGAACCCACGTGAGCCAACTCCTTCTTCCTGCCGACGACTTCAGACAGCCCCAAGGGGGACGACGCGATGGACAACGCGTTCCCGTGCCCACGATGCACGCAGCACTCCATAACAAGATACGAGACACCATGCCATCCCGAGCAAGCGATGCCCAACGTGCAGGCTCCCAGGGGCTGCCGGAAATCCATACCCTGCAATCAGGGCGCCAGCGTCTGCACGTGCTGCCGACGCTGGGCGGCGCACTGGCCGGCTGGGAATGGCAGCGTGACCGCAAGTGGCTGCCGCTGCTGCGCCCCTGGAGTGCCGACCCGGAAAAGCTGTACGCGACCGCGTGCTTCCCGCTGCTGCCCTGGTCCAACCGCATCACCGGCGGCGGCTTCGATTTCAACGGCAAGCATTATCCGCTGAGCCCCAATCGTCCCGGCGAACCCTATCCCATCCACGGCGACAGCTGGCGCCAGGCCTGGACCATCGTGTCCCAGGCCGACGACCGCATGGCGCTGGAACTGGATTCGCATCGCTGCGACGGCAACCCCTATGTCTATCGTGCGCGGCAGGTACTGACCCTGCGCGAGAACGCGCTGGAAATCGAACTGCGCGTGACCAATACGGGCGAAGAGACCCTGCCCTACGGCCTGGGCCTGCATCCGTATTTCCTGCATGACGCGCAAACCCGCCTGCAATTCCGTTCGCGCGGAGTGTGGCTCTCCGGGCCGGACCGCATCCCTACCGGTTTCTCGCGGGAACTGCCGAGCGGCTGGGACTACAACCGCGCCGCCCCGCTGCAAGGCGGCCTGATCGACAACTGCTTCGAAGGCTGGGACGGTCTGGCCATGATCGAGGATCCGGCACGCGGCCTGCGCCTGCAGATGCACACCACGGATCGCAGCGGCTATGTACTGATGTTCCGCCCCAATGGCCTGCCGTATTTCTGCCTGGAACCGGTCACGCATCCCATCGATGCCTTCCACCAGCCGAACCAGCCCGGCCTGATCGCGCTGGCACCGGGAGAAGACATGGTGCTGCTGACCCGCTTCACGGTCTGCGAGATCGCCCAGGAGCCAGTCCGTGCCACCACCCAACAGACAAGCCTGGCGCGCTGACGCCGGCAAAGAATGACGATGAACCAAGCACTGAATCAAGACTGCGCCCTGATTGCCCTCGACTGGGGGACCTCCTCGCTGCGCTGCTATCGTTTCGATCGCAGCGGCCAGGTGGTGGAGCGCCGCGCCCATCCCTGGGGCATCATGAACCTGCCGGCCGTGGGCCACGGCGAAGATGCCCACGCCCCCTACCGCGCCGCGCTGGAAGCCGCCTGCGGCGACTGGCTCAAGGCCGCGCCCGACGCCCCGCTGATCGCGGCCGGCATGGTCGGCAGCAAGCAGGGCTGGCGTGAAGCCGCCTATCTGAACGTGCCGCTGGCCCCCGCGCTGATTGGCAGCCAGCTGACCGAAGTCGACACCGGCCTCGGCCGTCCGCTGTGGATCGTGCCGGGCCTGCTGGAAGCCGGAGCCCTGCCCAATGTGATGCGCGGCGAAGAGACTCAGGTCATCGGTGCCCTGCAGACCCGTACCGAGCGCGAGCTGCTGATCGGCCTGCCCGGCACCCATTCGAAGTGGGTGCGCGTGGTCGAGGGCCGCATCGAACATTTCGATACCTTCATGACCGGCGAAGTCTATGGCGCGCTGTGCGGCCACACCATCCTCGGCCGCACCATGCAAAAACCGGAGGTGGCCGATGACGAAGCCTTCCTGCGCGGTGCCGGCGTGGCCAGGACCGCACAAGGCAAGAGCGGCGTGCTCTCCAACATCTTCAGCAGCCGCACCCTGGGCCTGACCGGTGAACTGGCGGCCGAGGCGCAGCCCGACTATCTCTCGGGCCTGTTGATCGGCCACGAGATCGCCGCCCTGAAGAATCTGTATCCGACCACGCCGGCCATCGTCCTGATCGGCGACCCGGGCCTGTGCCGCCGCTACCAGCTGGCGCTGGACCTGTATGGACTGGGCCCGGCCGCCGAGGCCGGTGCCGCCACCGAAGCGGGCCTGTGGATCCTGGCGCAGCACGCCGGCCTGCTGGCCTGATCGCCCCCTTTACTGCACCACCTACGACGCACCCGGACAAAAGACCATGAGCACCCATTCCCAACGATTCCACGACGCCCTGCGCAGCACCGGCATGATTGCCATTCTGCGCGGCGTGCGCAATGAGGAAGCCGAAGCCATCGGCGCGGCCCTCTACGAGAGCGGCTTTCGCATCATCGAAGTCCCGCTGAATTCGCCCGAACCGCTGGCCAGCATCAGCATCCTGCGCAAGAGCCTGCCGGCGGACTGCATCGTCGGTGCCGGTACGGTCCTGAAGCCCGCGCTGGTGCAAGACGTCAAGAATGCCGGCGGCGAGCTGATCGTCATGCCGCACAGCGATGGCGCCGTGATTCGTGCCGCGCGCGATGCCGGCCTGTACAGCGCACCGGGCGTGGCCACCGTGACCGAAGCCTTTGCGGCGCTGGACAACGGCGCTGACGTACTCAAGATGTTCCCGGCCGAACAGCTGGGTCCCCAGGTGGTCAAGGCCTGGCGTGCCGTGATCGCCCGCGACATCGCGTTGCTGCCGGTCGGTGGCATCACGCCCGAAGGCATGGCCGTGTTCCGCGCGGCCGGTGCCTCCGGCTTCGGCCTCGGATCGGCGCTCTACACGCCGGGCCTGTCCGCCGACGCAGTGCGCCAGCGTGCACAGGCCTTCGTGGCGGCCTGGAAGGCGCTGGGCTGATTTCCCGCACACCAGATTCATCGTTGTCACCGATCGCACAGCGATCATTCATCTACAGAACAGATTAAACGCATAACCGGACCGAACAATGAAAATCACCAAGATCTCCACCTTCATCGTGCCCCCGCGCTGGTGCTTCCTCAAGATCGAGACTGACGAAGGCATCGTCGGCTGGGGCGAGCCCATCGTGGAAGGCCGCGCGCACAGCGTCGCGGCAGCCGTGGACGAGCTGGCCGACTACCTGGTCGGCAAGGACCCGCGCAACATCGAAGACCACTGGACCGTGCTCTATCGCGGCGGTTTCTATCGCGGCGGTGCCATCCACATGAGCGCACTGGCCGGCATCGACCAGGCCCTGTGGGACATCAAGGGCAAGGCCCTGGGCGTACCGGTGCACCAGCTGCTCGGTGGCGCGGTGCGCAACTCGATTCGCGTCTATTCCTGGATCGGCGGCGACCGTCCGGCCGATACTGCAGCGGCGGCCAAGAACGCCGTGGCCCGTGGCTTCACCGCCGTGAAGATGAACGGCACCGAAGAACTGCAATTCATCGACAGCCACGACAAGATCGAACTGACCCTGGCCAACGTGCAAGCGGTGCGTGAAGCCGTGGGCCCGAACGTGGGCATCGGCGTGGACTTCCACGGCCGCGTGCACAAGCCTATGGCCAAGGTCCTGATCAAGGAACTGGAGCCGTACAAGCTGATGTTCATCGAAGAGCCGGTGCTGTCGGAGAACTCGGAAGCCCTGAAGGAAATCGCCCACCTGACCTCGACCCCGATCGCCCTGGGCGAGCGCCTGTATTCGCGCTGGGATTTCAAGCGCATCCTCTCCGAGGGCTATGTGGACATCATCCAGCCGGACGTCTCGCACGCCGGCGGCATCACCGAGACCCGCAAGATCGCCATGATGGCCGAAGCCTACGACGTGGCGCTGGCGCTGCACTGCCCGCTGGGCCCGATCGCGCTGGCCTCCTGCCTGCAGGTCGATGCCGGCAGCTACAACGCCTTCATCCAGGAGCAGAGCTTGGGCATTCACTACAACGAAAGCAATGACCTGCTGGACTACATCCGCGACAAGAACGTGTTCGCGTATGAAGACGGCTACGTCAAGATCCCGCAAGGCCCTGGCCTGGGCATCGAGATCAATGAAGAGTATGTCCGTCAGCGCGCCGAAGTCGGCCACCGCTGGCGCAACCCGATCTGGCGCCACAAGGATGGCAGCTTTGCCGAATGGTAAAGCGATAAGCCGAAACTTCCTCCTCGGTAGTCCCTCAACCCGGTCCGGCGCAAGCTGGCCGGGTTTTTTTTGCGTTTAGCGAGATGCCAAACAATAATCCTGCCTGAACATTAGCGGCGCATATTTCACCAATAACGCATATTTCAACATATGTTGAAACATACCACTTTACTGAAAACATGGGTTGACAATTTCATCGAAAGTGCTAATTTCATCATATGCTGAAAACACATCATTCAATGAAATCGTTTGAGACCCAAGCAGCCCATGCCCTGCGCTCGTTGCTGCTGCAGGTGCCTGCGCTCAAGTTGCTGGACATCGAGCACGAGACCGCCATGGCGGATTCAGGCGTCGATTTCACGGCGCGGATCAAGGTCGCAGGCAAACGCCATGCATTGGTGTGCGAAGCCAATTCCTCCGGGCAACCGCGCCATGTGCGCCATGCCTTGCTGACCCTGCGCGATTACATGTCGCACCACGCAAAGGACGCCACGCCCGTCCTGATCGCCCCTTACCTGTCTCCCGATGCCCAGGCGCTGTGCCGTGAACATGAAGCCGGTTTCCTGGATCTGGAAGGCAATGCCCGCCTGGTCTTCGACGGCATCTTCATCGAACGGCAGGTGGCCAGCAAACCCGTTGCCGACCGACGGGCACTGCGCTCCTTGTTCAAACCGAAATCAGCGCAAGTGTTGCGGGTGTTGCTGCGCGACCCGCAGCGCGCCTGGCGCGTCATGGAATTGGCTCAGGCAGCGGCGGTCAGCCTCGGCCACGTCAGCAATGTGCGCACGGCTCTGCTGGAGCGCGAATGGGCCCAGGTGGCGGAGGGCGGCCTGGTGCTGTCAGAACCGGATGCCTTGCTGGATGAATGGCAGGATGCCTATACACCACCGGCCGGTGAGCGTCTGGCTTTCTACACGCCCCTGCACGGAAGCGCCTTTGAACAGGCGGCACGGCACGCCATGCGCCGTCACCGGGAAGACGAACTCCCCGCAGCTGCATTTTCATCGTTCTCGGCGGCGCAATGGCTGGCCCCCTACGCCAGGACCGGAACCCATTATTTCCAGGCAACGGAAGCCGGGTTGGAATCACTGCAGTCCGCCCTGAAGCTGTCCTCTGCGGCCAAAGGCGAGAACGTCATGGTGAACCTGCTTGACGACGCCGATCTTCTTCGTGACACGCAGGAACCCGCGCCCGGCGCGGTCTGCACCAGTCCCATTCAAACCTATCTAGACCTGTACCACGCAGGCGAACGCGGACGGGAGGCCGCAGACCATCTCAGAAAGACATTGCTCACATGGAAAAGCTGACGCCCGGCGAACCGCAATCCGCCACTGATTACGATGATCGTACAAGTACTGCAGTCAAAAAAGTCCTGATCGAAATCGGTCAGATCCTCGGGAGTTTCAAAGGCAAATTCGCCATCGTCGGCGGTGCGGTTCCGTGGCTGCTGCTGGGCAATGACGACATGCCGCACGTGGGCACGGTGGACGTTGACCTCAGCCTTGATGCCGAAGCGCTGGGTGACGGTGAATACGCAACGCTGGTAGAAGCCTTGCAGGAACACGGATATCAGCAGCGCCGGGACCTGCGCCGCTTCCAGTTGCTGCGGCAAGTTCCCACCGAAGACGAAGGCGCGCCCATCGACATCATTGTCGACTTCCTCATGCCGCGCGATGCGGAGATCGTCAAGAACGTCCCGCCGCTAATCAGCGACTTCGCCGTGCAGCGCGCCGATGGTGCCGATCTCGCCCTGCGTTTCTATCAATGGGTCGCCATCAGCGGCCCCATGCCAGCCGGCGGGACCAATCGGGTCGAGATCGCCGTGTGCTCGATCCCCGCCTTGCTGGCCATGAAAGGGCACGCCATCGAAGGGCGCTACAAGCAAAAGGATGCCTATGACATCTACTACTGCATCCGCAACTATCCGGGCGGGGCGGATGTGCTTGCAGAAGAATGCCGCGCCCTGCTGCAGCATCCCAGCGCTGCAGCCGGTTACGGTTTCATTGACCGCAAATTCGACAGCGTCGACGGTTTCGGACCTACCTGTGTGCGCCACTTCGTCGAGCAATCGCAGGTCCTCGGCGAACGCACACCTGAACAATGGCAACAAGACGCCTATGGCCAGATTGATGCCTGGTTGAGGGCGCTCGGCATCAGAGGGCCAGCGTGATTCATCTGTGGAATCGATCAAGCTGATCTGAATAATCCATTTAACGAATGAATCAAAAACTGGCAAAGTGACGATCTTTGACTTTCGCCAGACCTCTCCATGCATTCAGGCAGCTCATCCGCCCCCGCTTTCCACCCGCACCGCATCCGCAACGCCACCCGTGCCACCATGGCGCAGTTCTTCGTCAACGGGGCCACCTTCGCCACCTGGGGCATCCTGATTCCCTCGGTGAAGGATCGCTTCGCCCTGTCGGATGCGGTGCTGTCGCTGGCCATGCTGGCGGTGGCCGGCGGTGCCCTGCTGACCATGGGCCAGTCCGGCAAGTGGATCGCGCGCGTGGGCAGCGCGCGCGCCCTGCGCCAGGCCGGCATGCTCTACGCGGCCACGCTGCTGCTGATCCCGCTGGCCCCGCAGTTCTGGATGCTGGTGGCGCTGCTGCTGGTGTTCGGCAGCGCCATGGCCGCCTTCGACGTGGCCATGTCGGTCCAGGCCGCGCTGGTGGAAAACGGCCGCAGCCGGCCCATCATGTCCACCCTGCACGCCATGTTCAGCATCGGCGGCATCGCCGGCTCGGCGCTGGGCGCCCTGCCCGGCCTGTCGCCCCTGGCGCATGCCGCGCTGGTGGCGGTGGTGACGTTGTCGGTGGCCTTGTCCATCGGCCCCTTCGCCTTGCCAGACGATGCCCATGATGAAACCGCGAGCACGCCCGGCACCGACAAATCCGCCCGCCGCATGGTCCTGGTGCTGGGCGTGATCTCCTTCCTGGCACTCATGTGCGAAGGCGGCATGTATGACTGGGCCGCCGTGTACATGCGCGACATCGCCCAGTCGCCCGCCGCCTGGGTCAGCTACAGCTACGCCGCGTTTTCTACCGGCATGGCGGCCGGGCGGCTGACCGGCGACCGCATCCGTGCACGCATCGGCGGCCTGCGTACGCTGCTCTGGAGCGGGGTGGCGGGGGCTGCCGGCATCGCGCTGGCGGCGGCCTTGCCGACACCGCTGGCGACCATGGCCGGCCTGCTGCTGGCCGGGCTGGGCATCGCCAACCTGATGCCGATCTTCTTCCTCGCCGCCGCGCGCGTACCGGGCATGCCGGCTGCCGAGAGCATCGCCGCCGTGGCGCGCTTCGCCTATGTCGGCATGCTGCTGGGGCCGGTGTGCATCGGGGGCGTGGCCGAGCACCTGGGGCTGCGGGTGAGCTTCGTGGGGGTGGCGCTGGTGATGATGGTGGTGGCGCTGGTCGGGCCTCGAGCGGTCAAACGCTTCATCTGACGACGGCGAGGGCAAGCGAAATCGGCTACAGTGGCGCGCACCCCTGAAGCCATCTTCATTTCGCCCCCAAACCACCCATGCCAGCGCCTGCCCGCCCAGCTCCCCTGCTGATCCTCGCCACCACCGGCACCACCGGCGACATGCTGCCCTTCCTCTCGCTCGGTCTCGGCCTGCAAGCGCGGGGACATCGGGTACTGATGGTGGTGCCGCGTTTTCATGCGGCCTTGTTCGAGCAAGCGGGACTGTCCTGCTATCCCCTGGGCAGCGTTGAAGAATTCCAGGCCGTGCTGGCCAATCCGGACCTGTGGGATGAGCGCCGGGGCTGGCAGGTGATCTGCCGGGCCGCCGTACCCTACATCGATTGCCTGCACCAGCTGGTGGCTCAATTGCCTGCAGAGGAAGAGTGCGTCATCCTCAGCCATCCCTTGCTGGTCCCGGCGGCTGACATTGCGCGCACCCTGCGCCCCGGACTGCGCATCGTCGCCACCTATCTCGCCCCCTCCAACCTGTGCAGCAGCCATGACCTGCTGGCCATGGGATCGCTGCCCGTCCCCGGCTGGCTGCCGCTGCCCTGGCGCAAGACCCTGTGGTCACTGGCACACCGCTGGATGATCGATCCGCCCGCGCTGCCCGCGCTCAATGCCGTGCGGGCCAGGCTGGGATTGCCGCCGGTGGCGCATTTCTTTGCGCACGTGATGCAGGCACCGGATGCATCGCTGGGATTGTTCCCGGACTGGTTCGGCGCGGTCCAGCCAGATTGGCCGCAGCCTTTCCTGAGCGGACAATTTCCGCCTCCGGCGTCGTCTTCGCCATCGGACTGGACACCTGCGCTGCGGCAGTTTCTGGACAGCGGCCCGGCCCCCATCGTATTCACGCCAGGTTCCGGTCATCAGCATGCCGCGCAGTTCTTTGCCAGCGCTGTACGGGCTGCACAGGCTCTGGGCCGCCGCGCACTGCTGGTGACCCGGCATCGCGAACAACTGCCGGCAGTCTTGCCCGAGGGCGTGCTGTGGCAGTCCTATGTGAGCTTCGATGCCCTGCTGCCGGAGGTGGCCGCCATCGTCCATCACGGCGGTATCGGCACCACCGCTGCTGCCTTGCGGGCAGGCGTACCGCAGCTGGTGGTGCCGTTTGCCTACGATCAGTTCGACAATGCCTGTCGGATCAGACGGCTGGGGGTGGGCGAGATCATTCCGGCCAAACGCCTTTCCGCAGCACGCCTGCAAGCAGCGCTGGCGCGCCTGCTCGCAGCGCCTGACGTGGCGCAACGCTGCCACGCCATTGCCCGCTCGATGCAGGCCAGCGAACATCCGGAAGGATTGGCTGAGCTGGCGGAACAGGCGCTGCTGCCGGGGCGCTGATTCAGCTTTGTTCCCGGGCCTGCGCCTGCTCCATCAACAACTCCAGAAACGCCGCCGGTGCCGCATCCAGCACCAGAACGCCATTGCGGGCGGCGGCCTTGTGCGTGACCACCAGCTCCCAGCACAGCTCCACCCCGCGCAGCTTGACGCTGGCCAGCTTGCCACGCCGTGCATGCACCAGATCGCGCGGCAACAGCGCCACGCCCAGTCCATGCCCGACCAGGTCCAGCAAGGTCACCAGATCACTGACCTCGAAGGCCACGCGACGCCGCAAGCCTGCTTCCGCAAAGCCGCGATCCACCAGCGCACGCGTACCCAGCCCGGTTTCGAAATCGACGAAGCCCTCGCCGGCCAGTTGTTCCAGTGTCACCGAACGCGCCTTGGACAGCCGATGGCTGGGATGGCAGGCCAGTACCAGTTCGTCGCAGGCGATGATGTGTTGCTGCAGACCCTCCCCGCTCTCCTCGATGGGCAGGATGGCCAGGTCCAGCTGGCGGGCATCGATCTTTTCGTTCAGTTCGCCGGCCGCGCCCTGGCACAGCCGCACCTCCACCGCCGGATGGCGACGGTGGAAACGCGCCAGCAGCGCCGGCAGATCGACGAAGGAGGGCAGGCTCTGCACCGTGCCGATGGACAGCCGGCCACGCCGCATCGCATTGACGTCGGCCACGTTGGTGGCCCCCTGTTCCAGCGCCGCCAGTGAACGGCGGGCACTCTCCAGGAAAGCCTCGCCGGCCGCCGTCAGCTCCACCCGGCGCGTGGTGCGCACGAATAGCGCTGCCGCCAGTTCTTCTTCCAGCAGGCGGATCGAGGACGACAGGGCCGATTGCACCACATGGCAGCGCGTGGCTGCCCGGGTAAAACTTTTTTCTTCTGCCAGCGCGATGAATTGGCGCAGTTGCCTCAGTTCCATGGGTTCGTGTTGGTTGGTGATGCTGTTGGATTGATCAATGCGATGAATGAATCATGCGGTCTGCATCGATTCTACTGACAAGTCCGCGTCAGCACGGCTGTGGAAAAAAGTCTGCGCCGCGCCTCGAAAAATCGCCATTACCGGGTGCCGATGCGGCAGCCGTCTGCCAGCCCGGCTAAAATAGTCGCCCGAACGACCGCTGCGCACCGCGCAGCACCCACCGAACAGACAAGCATGAGAAAAGTGAAGCTGCGCAACGCCGCAGAAATCGCCCAGGCCCGCGTGGCCGGGCAACTGGCGGCCGAAGTGCTGCATATCGTGGCCGAGCACGTCAAGGCCGGTGTCACCACCGACGAACTGGACCGCATCTGCCATGACCACATCGTCAAGGTACAGCAGGCCACCCCGGCCAACATCGGCTACCACGGCTTCCCCAAGACCATCTGCAGTTCCGTCAACGACGTGATCTGCCACGGCATCCCCGGCGGCCAGGTACTCAAGGATGGCGACATCATCAACATCGACGTCGCCGTCATCAAGGATGGCTGGTACGGCGACTGCAGTCGCATGTACTTCGTCGGCTCCCCCAACGCCACCGCGCGCAAGCTGGTCAACACCACCTACGAGGCCATGTGCGCGGGCATCCGCGCAGTGCGCCCGGGCGCGACCCTGGGCGATGTCGGCCACGCGATCCAGACCGTGGCCCAGCGCGACGGCTTCTCGGTGGTGCGTGAATATTGCGGCCACGGCATCGGCACCATCTACCACGATGAACCGCAAGTGCTGCACTACGGCCAGCGCAACAGCGGCCTGCCGCTCAAGGAAGGCATGATCTTCACCATCGAACCGATGCTCAACGCCGGCAAGCGCCACACCCGCCAGCTCGACGACGGCTGGACCGTGCTGACCGCTGACGGCTCGCTGTCGGCCCAGTGGGAACACATGGTGGTGGTCACCGCCAAGGGCTATGAAATCCTCACGCCCTGGCCGGAAGGCTGCGGCGACTATCCCTCCATCGCCACCCGCAACTGACCTGCCTGCGCATCAATCCGGTGGCGGCTCTCAGCCTGCCACCACCTCGATGGGAAAGTCCGAGAACAGGTCCAGCTGATCCTGTTCCGGCGTCCCGCCCACCACGATCCCCGAAAACACTTCCAGCGTGCTGTAGAAGGCCGGACGAAAACGGCCCAGCTTGCTCTGGTCGATCACCACGTAGCACTCCGCCGCGCTGGCGATGGCCGCCTGCTTGATCGGCACTTCGTGGAAGTTGGAACAGCTCACGCCGCGCCGCGCATCCACCCCGCCCGCCGACAGGAAGGCCTTGTTCACGCCCAGCCGCTTGAGATAGGCCACGCCCTCTTCGGACGCAAACGAGGCCGATGACGGGTGATACAGCCCGCCCAGCAGGATCACCTGCGTATTGGGACGCTGGCTGACGATGTTGGCAATGTTCAGGGAATAACAAATCACGCTCAGGCCGATATCAACCGGCAAGGCCTCCGCCAGATGCGTCATGGTGGTGCCGCAGTCGATGAAAATGCTGTCCCCCTCCTGCACCCGCTGCGCCGCGCGCTGGCAGGCCAGGCGCTTGCGCTGGGCGTGCTGGTCGGCTTCGCGGTCGATCGAATAGCGGTTCTCGCCAGCGCCGGGGCTGCTTTCCAGCACATGCCCGCCGAGGCAGATCAGCGGTGAATCGTCGGCGGCCAGGTCGCGCCGCACCGTCATCACCGTCACTCCCAGCACTTCGGCAATGCGCGCCAGCGGCGTCGGGCCCTGCTCGCGGATCATGTCCTGCATGCGCGAGAGCCGCTGGGCGCGTGCGCGTTCGCCCAGCGTGGGTTGAGGGACCGGCTTTCCGGTCGACGTCGGGGTCATCGATGCCATGAGGCGTTTTCCTGATCGGGAAATGTTGCAGATAAAAAAAGGTTGCGCCTTAAAAGTTATGGATGTAACGTTACAGCCATTAAATGTTATTTGCAAAACATTTAGCGCGTTGGGCCACATTGTAGCGAGGCCGGCGGACGGCGTCGATGCATGCAAGAGCCAAGCCTGACCCAGCGCAAGCAGCACATGGAAGAGACCTGCCCGTCGGCACCAGCCTACGGTAATTAACTAAAAGTTACGCAGCCATGAACATGACCAGCAAGACCCCTTCCCTGCGCCGTGCGCAGGGCGAGGCCGACATCGTGCGCGAGGATAGCGCGCCCGCCGGCCATCCGCGCAACAGCGTGCAGCCCTATGACGCTGCCGCCTTCGAACACTTGCGCATCAACCTGAGCGCCGCCGAAAAGCGCGTCGCCACCTTGAAGGGCCGCCGCTCGGTCAAGAAGGATGCGCAGGCCGCCTGGCTGCTCAAGGCCATCACCTGCATCGATCTCACCACGCTGTCCGGCGACGATACCCCGCAACGCGTGCGCCGCCTGTGCGCCAAGGCTGCCAATCCGGTGCGCGCCGATCTGCTGGAGGCGCTGGGCATGCAGGCACGCGGGCTGACCACGGGTGCGGTGTGCGTCTATCACCGCTTCGTGAAGACGGCAGTGGAAGCGCTGGAAGGAAAGAATATTCCGGTGGCGGCGGTGTCGACGGGCTTTCCGGGAGGTCTCAATCCGCACGCCCTGAAGCTCAAGGAAATCGAAGCCTCGGTGCGCGATGGTGCCGCCGAGATCGACATCGTCATTACTCGCGAACACGTGCTCACCGGCAATTGGGAAGCGCTCTACCGCGAGATGCGCGATTTCCGCCAGGCCTGTGGCGACGCCCACGTCAAGGCCATCCTCGCCACCGGCGAACTGAAGACCCTGCGCAACGTCGCCAAGGCCTCGATGGTCTGCATGATGGCGGGCGCTGATTTCATCAAGACCTCCACCGGCAAGGAAAGCGTCAACGCCACGCCGCTGGTCTCGCTGGTGATGCTGCGCATGATCCGCCAGTACCAGGAGATGACCGGTATCAAAGTCGGCTACAAGCCCGCAGGCGGAGTCGCCACGGCCAAGGATGTTCTCGAATACCAGGTGCTGATGAAGGAAGAACTGGGTGACGACTGGCTGCAACCCGATCTGTTCCGCGTGGGAGCCTCCAGCCTGCTGGCCGATATCGAACGCCAGCTGGAACACCACGTCACCGGCCGTTACTCCGCCTTCAACCGGCATGCCATCGGCTAAGCCACCCTGCACGGACAAGCACAATGAGCGTTTCCACCTATTTCGACACCATGGATTACGGCCCCGCCCCCGAGAGTGACAAGGATGCCCGCGCCTGGCTGGCCAGCCACGAGGCCTCGTTCGGCCACTTCATCGCGGGACGTTTCACCCAGCCCGGCGGCCAGCTGGAAGATCTGGATCCGGCCAGCGGCAAGCGGCTGGCGCACCTCACGCAAGGCTCGGCGGCGGATGTGGATGCCGCCGTCAACGCCGCCCACGCCGCGCTGGCCGGGTGGCAGGCGCTGGGCGGCCATGGCCGTGCGCGTCACCTCTATGCGCTGGCCCGCACCGTGCAACGCCACGCCCGCCTGCTGGCCGTGCTGGAGACCATGGACAACGGCAAGCCGCTGCGCGAATCGCGCGATGTGGACGTGCCGCTGGTGGCGCGTCACTTCTATCACTACGCCGGCTGGGCGCAACTGCAGGAAAGCGAATTCCCGGATCATGTTCCGGTGGGCGTGGTCGGCCAGATCGTGCCGTGGAATTTCCCGCTGCTGATGCTGGCCTGGAAGATCGCCCCGGCGCTGGCGCTGGGCAATACGGTGGTCCTGAAACCCGCCGAAGACACCTCGCTGACGGCCCTGCTCTTTGCCGAACTGGCACAGCAGGCCGGGCTGCCAGCGGGCGTGCTCAATATCGTCACCGGCGATGGCAGCACGGGCGCGGCCATCGTCGCGCATCCCGGCATCCAGAAAATCGCCTTCACCGGCTCCACCGAAGTGGGCCGCCTGATCCGCGCACAGACCGCCGGCAGCGGCAAGTCGCTGACGCTGGAGCTGGGCGGCAAGTCGCCCTTCATCGTCTTCGATGATGCCGATATCGATGCCGCCATTGAAGGCGTGGTCGATGCGATCTGGTTCAATCAAGGGCAGGTCTGCTGTGCCGGTAGCAGGTTGCTGGTGCAGGAAGGCATTCACGATCTCTTCATCGCGCGGCTCAAAAAGCGCATGGAAAAACTCAAGGTCGGCGCACCGCTGGACAAGTGCAGCGACATGGGCGCGCTGATCTCCCCGGTGCAGCTCGAACGCGTGCGCCGCCTGGTCGAACAGGGTGTGCGTGAAGGTGCGCAGTGCCATCAGGTGGCCCTCGATGTGCCGCCCGGCGGCTGCTTCTATCCGCCCACGTTGCTGACCGGCGTGCATCCTGCTGCCACCGTGGCCACCGAGGAAATCTTTGGCCCGGTGCTGGTGGCGATGAGTTTCCGCACGCCCGACGAAGCCGTGCAACTGGCCAACAACAGCCGCTATGGACTGGCCGCCAGCGTCTGGAGCGAAACCATCGGGCTGGCCCTGGGCGTGGCCCCGCAGCTGAAAGCGGGCGTGGTGTGGATCAACAGCACCAACCAGTTCGATGCGGCCGTCGGTTTTGGTGGCGTGCGCGAATCCGGCTATGGCCGCGAGGGCGGACGCGAAGGCTGCTACGAATACCTCAAACCGCGCCATCGCCTGAACCGCGCGCAACGCAATACTGCATCGGCCACGCCGGCCGGCGCGCGCAAGGACTCTCCGCTGCAAGGCGGCCTGGTCGACCGCACTGCCAAGCTCTACATCGGCGGCAAGCAGGTCCGTCCGGATGGCGAAGTCTCCATGGCTTGCCACGCGGCCAGTGGCGAACGTCTGGAAGATGTGGGCCTGGGCAACCGCAAGGATATCCGCAACGCCGTCGCCGCTGCCGTCAAGGCCGGTGGCTGGAGCAGCGCGACTGCCCATCGTCGCGCCCAAGGGCTGTATTACATCGCGGAAAACCTGTCAGCGCGCGCCGATGAATTCGCGCGCCGCATTGCCCTCACCACCGGCGTCTCCGCCGAGGCCGCGCGGGCCGAAGTGGACGCCGCGATCAAGCGCCTCTTCAGCTATGGCGCCTGGGCCGACAAGTACGACGGCGCCGTGCACCAGCCGCCCCTGCGTGGCGTGGCCCTGGCCATGCCGGAAGCCATCGGCGTGGTCGGCGTGGTCTGTCCGGAAGAACAGCCGCTGCTGTCCTTCATCAGCCTGGTGGCGCCCTTGATCGCCATGGGCAATCGCGTGGTGGCCGTGCCGAGCCAGCAGGCAGCGCTTGTCGCGACCGACCTCTATCAGGTACTCGATACTTCGGACCTGCCCGGCGGTGTCATCAACATTGTCACCGGCAAGAGCGCCGAACTGCTCACCGTACTGGCCGAGCATGACGAGGTCGATGCCCTGTGGGTACGCGGACCGGCCGAGTTCTCGGCGACGGCCGAGCGGCTGTCCGTCGGCAATCTCAAGCGCTGCTTCGTGGATCACGGCGAGGTCACCGACTGGCACGATGCTGCGCAAGCTGAAGGCAGCGAATATCTGCGCCAGGCCACGCACGTCAAGAACATCTGGATTCCTTATGGCGAATGAAAACCTTGTGCTTCAGCGCAATACGGTTTTCCTGACGAAGTCCTGACGATATGCTGACTAATAAACCGAAAGAAATGAAATCTTGAAATATTAGTTTTTTACGGTGAACAATCAAGCTGAACAAGGACTCCCAAGCAACAAGATTTAGATTTATTCTATAAGCATACTTATAAAATCCACAGGAGACGACATGCTTAAAAATCTGCATCCTTTATTGAACGCCGATGTGCTCTACGCCTTGCGCGCGATGGGACACGGTGACGAACTGGTCTTGTGCGACGCCAATTTCCCGGCCGACTCGGTGGCCCGCCAGACGGTGCTGGGCAAGGTGCTGCGCATCGATGGCGTGGGCACCACCGAAGCTGCGCGCGCCATCCTCTCGGTGCTGCCGCTGGACAATGCCGTGGAGCAGCCGGTGCGGCGCATGGAGATCATGGGCGAACCCGCCACCATCCCGCCGGTACAGCAGGAACTGCAACAGGAAGTCAACCAGGCTGAAGGCCGCGAACGTCCGCTCGGGTCCATCGAGCGCTTCGCCTTCTACGAAGCGGCCAAGAAAGCGTATTGCGTGATCGCCACCGGCGAGCGCCGCTTCTACGGCTGCTTCCTGCTCAAAAAAGGTGTGTTGCCACCGGAGGCGTGAGCATGACTTCCCTCTCGCACAAGACCGGCGTGGCCGTGCTGGGCATCTACGTGGCCGACCTCGCTTTCCGCGCACCGGGCATGCCCGGCCTGGGCCAGACCATCGCCGGCACCGGCTTCGCCATGGGGCCCGGCGGCAAGGGCTCCAACCAGGCCGTGGCCGCTGCGCGCGTCGGTGCGCCGGTGCGCTTCATCTCGGCCATCGGCAAGGATTCCTTCGGTGACTTCGCGCTTTCGCTGTGGCGTCAGGAAACCATCGCCCCGCACGTGCGCGTGATCGAGGATGCACCCACCGGGGCAGCCTTCATCTACGTCAACGATGCCAGCGGCGACAATGCCATCATCGTGGTACCGGGTGCCGCCTCGCAACTGTCCACCCAGGATGTGGAACGCGAACACCAGGCCATCGAAGCGGCCAGTGTCTTCGTCACCCAGCTGGAGCAGCCGCCCGAGGCCGCACTCACCGGCCTGCAGATCGCCCGCGCGGCAGGCACCACCACCGTCTTCAACCCGGCCCCGGCGCTCGACTTCCCGCCGCAGATCTATGGCCTGTGCGATTTCATCACCCCCAATGAACATGAAGCGGCCCTGCTGACCGGTATCGAAATCCACACCGTCGACGATGCCCGCCGCGCTGCCGACGTGCTGCTGGAACGCGGCGTGGGTTGCGCCCTCATCACGCTGGGTGCGCAGGGTGCCTTGCTGCACAGCCGCTCGCAATCGCTGCATCTGCCAGCCCTGTGCGCGGGCACCGTGGTGGAGACCGCCGGTGCGGGCGATGCCTTCAACGGCGCCTTCGCCGCCGGACTGGCCGAAGGCATGAGCGCAGAACAGGCCGCGCGGCTGGCCACGGCGGTGGCGGCCATTTCGGTCACCCGCCCCGGCACCGCCCCGTCCATGCCCAGCCGCCAGGAAGCGCTGGCTCTGCTGCAGGCCAACGCCGGTGCGCTGGCGCAGGCGCAATGACATTCCCCCGCAAGGTGAACCGACCATGAAACTGAAGATCTCCGACCCGCAACTGCTGTTCCTGCTGGTCATCAACCTGGCCATCCTGCTGGTGGCCACCGTGTTCTCGCGCGGCGACTTCCTGGACCTCTACAATTTCCAGTCCATGGCCAGCCAGCTGCCTGAACTGGGCCTGCTGGCCATCGGCGTGGCGCTGGCGATGATCTCGGGCAATGGCGGCATCGATCTCTCCGGCATCGGCCTGGCCAATCTGGCCGGCGTCGTGGCCGCAGCCACCATGCCGCTGCTGGTGGCCGCGCCCGATGCGGCACCGTGGACCTATACCCTGGGCTTCATCGCGGTGGCACTGGTCACCGGACTGGTGGGCGGTGCGCTCAACGGCTGGCTGATTTCGCGCGGCAATCTGACGCCGATCCTCTGCACGCTGGGCACGCAGATGATCTTCACCGGACTGGCCGTGGTGCTGACCAATGGCTCCAGCCTGCGCATCAGCGTGGTCGATCCGATCTCGGCCATCGGCAATGAATCGGTGCTGGGCGTACCGATCCCCTTCATCATCTTCGTCGCGCTGCTGCTGGGCGTGGGCTGGCTGATGCGCTACAGCCTGTTCGGCATCAAGCTCTACCTGCTGGGCACCAATGCGCGCGCGGCACGTTACGCGGGCATCTCGCAGAATCGCCTGCGCTTTGCCACCTACACCTTGAGCGGCGTGCTGGCTTCGGTGGCCGGCGTCATCATCGCCGCACGCACTGCCAGCGTGAAGGCCGACTATGGCAACTCCTACCTGCTCATCGCCATCCTGATCGCGGTGATGGCCGGCATCCGTCCGCAAGGCGGCTACGGGCGCATGGTCTGCCTGTTCTTCTCGGCGCTGGCGCTGCAGCTGCTGTCCTCGACCTTCAACCTGCTGGAGATTTCCAACTTCTTCCGCGACTGCGCCTGGGGCTTGCTGCTGCTGTGCTTCCTGGCCTCGGCGCGGGTCAGCTGGCGTGATTTTTTCCCGAATTCAAAGGCGCAATTGCGCAAGTCTTGAACAGCACCCCGCCTGTCAAGATCCATCCACATAGTGGGGAAACTGGAGACATGATGAACAAGAAATCGGCTTGCGTACTGGGTTCGGCTCTGGCAGCCATCGGCTTTGCCAGCGCGCTGCAGGCGCAGAACAAACCCATCGATATCGTCACCGTGGTCAAGATCACCGGCATCAGCTGGTTCAACCGCATGGAAGTGGGCGTCAAGGAATTCGCTGCCGCCAATCCCGGCGTGACCACGCGCCAGATCGGCCCGGCCCAATCGGATGCCGCCCAGCAGCAACGCCTGGTGGAAGACCTGGTGGCCAAGAAGGTCGATGCCATCGCCGTGGTGTCGATGGATCCGCCGACCCTGGAGCCGGTCTTGAAGCGCGCCCTGGATCGCGGCATCAAGGTGGTCACCCATGAAGCCGACAACCAGAAGAACACCCTGGTCGATATCGAAGCCTTCGACAACACCGCCTATGGCGCCCGCCTGAATGACCGCCTGGCCGCCTGCATGGGCGAGACCGGCAAGTGGTCGTCGCTGGTCGGTTCGCTGGGCAGCCAGTCGCAGGTGCAGTGGGCTGATGGCGGCGCCTCCAATGCCGCCAAGAAGTATCCCAAGATGACCCTGGTGGATGCCAAGAACGAATCGGCCAACGATGCCGAGAAGGCCTACGCCAAGGCCAAGGAAATCCTGCGCAAGCATCCTGACATCAAGGGCTTCCAGGGTTCGTCGTCGCTCGACGTGCTGGGTATCGGCCGCGCCGTGGAAGAAGCCGGCCTGCAGGGCAAGGTCTGTGTCTATGGCACCGGCCTGCCGAGCGAAGCGGCCAAGTTCCTGGAGTCGGGTGCCGTGGGTGGCATCGCCTTCTGGGATCCGAAGGATGCCGGCCTGGCCATGAACAAGGCCGCCATGATGCTGGTGCAGGGCAAGAAAATCACCGACGGCATGGACCTGGGCATTCCCGGCTACAACAAGGTCAGCGTCAAGAAGGGTCCGGGCGTGGGCGTGATCGTCACCGGCCAGGCCTGGGTCGAAGTGGACAAGAAGAACTACAAGCAGTACGCGTTCTGATCGCGGCCTGATCAGACCCACCGGACATCCGCCGCGCGCCCGCATCATCATCCCGGCCACGGCGGATGTCCTTCGTCATCGCGTTGGACTATGAGCACTCACGACACTTCCCGCCCCGACGGCGCGCCTGCCCAGGAATTCCTGCGGCTGCAGGGTATCCACAAGCGCTTTGCCGGGGTGCATGCCCTGCGCGGCATCGATCTGACCATCCACGCCGGCGAGATCTATCATCTGCTGGGCGAGAACGGCTGCGGCAAAAGCACCATGATCAAGATCATCGCCGGGGCCCAGCCGCCCAGCGAAGGAGAAATCTTCATCCAGGGCGAACGCGTGGCCGAACTCACGCCGCTGGCCTCGCTGTCGCTGGGCATCGAGACGGTGTATCAGGATCTCTCGCTGCTGCCCAACATGAGCGTGGCCGAGAACGTTTCCCTGAGCGCCCAGCTGGTGCGCCATCAGGGGCGGCTGGCACGCCTGTTCGATCGCGGCGCCCTGAACGACACGGCGGCGCGCGCCCTGCGCGCGGTCAATCTGCCGGCCACGGCGGCGTTTCTCGATACGCGCGTGGACGAGCTGCCCATCGCCACCCGCCAGTTGATCGCCATCGCCCGCGCGATTGCCACCAGCGCGCGCATGGTGATCATGGATGAACCGACTACCTCGCTCACCCAGAAGGAAGTCGATGCGCTGGTCAAGGTCATCAACGGCCTGCGCGCCAATGGCGTGGCGGTGCTGTTCGTGAGCCACAAGCTCGATGAATGCTTTGCCATCGGCGGCCAGGCCATCGTTTTCCGCGATGGCGAAAAAGTCGCGCAAGGACCGATCCAGACCTTCACCAAGGCCCAGCTGGGCCAGCTGATGACCGGCAAACAGTTGAGCGAGGAGCGCTATCGCGTCGACGCCCAATTGCAGAAGACCCGCCTGGAAGTCACGGCCCTCACGCGCCGCGCCGCCTTCGAGGATGTCAGCTTCACCTTGCATGAAGGCGAGATCCTGGGCATCACCGGCCTGCTTGATTCGGGCCGCAATGAACTGGCCTTGGCGCTGGCCGGGGTCGAACCGGCGCATGGCGGACAGATCGTGCTGGACGGACAGCGACTGTCGCTGCGCGCGCCCGGCGATGCGATCACGCATGGCATCGGCTACGTACCCGAGGATCGCATCAGCGAAGGCCTGTTCCTCGACAAATCGATTCGCGACAACATCATCACCACCATCCTGCGCAAGATGCGCGGCAAGTTCGGTGCACTCGATGCGGCGGCCTGCCAGCGCTTCTCGGTGGACACGGTCAGGCAATTGCAGATCGCCACCCCGGACGTGGATCGTCCGGTGCAGTCGCTCTCCGGCGGCAACCAGCAGCGCGTGCTGATCGGCCGCTGGCTGGCCATCAATCCGCGCGTGCTGATCCTGCACGGGCCGACGGTGGGCGTGGATGTGGGTTCCAAGGACATCATCTACCGCATCATCCAGGACCTGGCAAAACAGGGCATGGGCGTCATCCTCATCAGCGACGACCTGCCCGAGCTGCTGCAGAACTGCGACAACCTGCTGCTGATGAAGCGCGGACGCATCGTGCGCCGCTTCGAGGTGGAGGGCTTGTCCGAGAGCGACCTCGCGCACGACCTGGTCTCCGAACAAAGCCACGAACATTGAGAACCGAGCATGGATGCAAGCACTTTGACCCGCCAGAACGCCCACACCGACACCAGTCCCGCCCTGCCCCCGCGCAGTGCGGCAGCCAGCCTGGGTGCGCTGCTCAAGAAAAACCCTTCGCTGTTCACCTTCGTCCTGATCCTGCTGGTGGTAGTGACGGTGGCCCTGATCAATCCCGCCTTCTTCCAGCTGGCGGTGCTGTTCGACATCGTGCGCGCCTGCACCACGCTGGGCCTGTTTGCGCTGGGCGTGATGATCGTGCTGGCCGCCGGTGGCATCGACGTCTCCTTCGCGGCCATCGCGGCGCTCACCATGTATTCCATCACCAAGGTCGTGATGACGTATTTCCCGGAGACGCACATCGCCGTCATCCTGCTGGCCGGTGCGGCCGGCGGCACCGCGCTGGGTGTGCTCAACGGGCTGCTGGTGGACTGGCTCAAGGCGCCCTCGCTGATCGTCACCATCGGTACACAGTATCTCTATCGCGGCATCCTGCTGACCTTCGTCGGGACCGTGTTCTTCATGAACGTGCCGCATGCCATGGACCAGTTCGGCAAGCTGGCCCTGGCGCGGCATGACACGGCCAGCGGCCTGCACGCCGTGCTGCCCGCCACCGTGCTGGTGCTGGTGCTGGCCAGTGCGCTGACCTGGTGGCTGCTCAACAAGACCCTGATGGGGCGCGCCGTCTACGCCGTGGGCTGCAGCCTGGCCATCGCCGAACGGCTGGGCTACAAATTGCGTTCGGTGCATCTGTTCGTGTTCGGCTATGCCGGTTTCCTGTCCGGACTGGCGGGCATCGTGCACGTCTCCAGCACGCGCCTGGCCAATCCCTTCGACCTGGTGGGCAGCGAGCTGGATGTGATCGCCGCGGTGGTCCTGGGCGGTGCGCGCATCACGGGCGGCCATGGCAGTGTGGTGGGTACGCTGCTGGGCGTGCTGCTGGTGACCCTGATCAACAACGTGCTGATCCTGGCCGGCGTGCCCAGTACCTGGCAGAAAGCCATCATTGGCGGCTTCATCGTGCTGGCGGGTGCGGTGTTCGCGCTGCGGCGGGAGAAGTAGAACTTCCCGTTAAAAATACTCACCAATTCTCCCGCCCATCTTTTTTTAAAAAATATTTTCAAATCACTGCATCCAGATCGGCTCCTCGCGGGTAGTACCTCATGTCAGCCCCGTTGTCGCGCATGCGGCGGCGGGCTGCACGAGACAACCATCCATTTCAAGAAACAAGGAGCCCATCATGCAAACTGCCATTCTGTCTACCCGTTCCCTCCGTATCGCCCTGCCCCTGGCCGCGGCCCTCACGCTGGCGGCCTGCGCGCCCATGTCGACCATGTATTCGCAGGACAGCCTGCCGGACGCCGTCAAGGTCCCGGCCGGCAACAAGGTCGTGCTGCAGACCGTGGGCGTGGGTGAGATCCTCTATGAATGCCGCGCCAAGAAGGACATGCCCGGCCAGTTCGAATGGACCTTCGTCGGCCCCGATGCCGTGCTCAAGGATCGCAGCGGCATGCAGGTCGGCCGTTACTACGGCCCGCCGGCCACCTGGGAGAGCAGCGACGGATCCAAGGTGACCGGTGCGCAGGTCGCGGTGGCCCCGGCTGGCACCGGCAATATCCCGCATCAGCTGGTCAAGGCCAATCCGGCTACCGGCATGGGTGCGATGACGCAGACGACCTATATCCAGCGCGTCGCCACCAAGGGTGGCGTGGCACCGGCTGATCGCTGCGACATGGGTTCGGCGGGTGCCAAGCAGAAGGTGGGCTATCAGGCCGACTATATCTTCTGGAAGGCTTCCTGATGCGAGCGTAATCCACGCCATAACCTCGCTATAATCCAGGTCACCCCGGCCGGATGTTCCGGCCGGGCAACCTGCGACCGGAGCCTGATTTCGCGTGACTGACGTCCCCGCCTCCTTCGATCATGAAGCCGCCCTGCTGGCCTGCGCGCGCGGCGAGCGCCGTGCATTGCAGGCGCTTTACGAACACGAGGGCCGCACTCTGCTGGGGGTGGCCTTGCGCATCGTGCGTGATCGCGCACTGGCCGAGGACGTCCTGCATGACGCCTTCCTCAATCTGTGGAACCGCGCCGCCAGCTTCGACCCGGCGCGCGGAGCGGCACGCGGGTGGATCTACACGGTAGTACGCCATACGGCACTCAATCGCATCCGCGCCATGCAGCACGAAGTCTCCGCCGGTGATGACCTGGAAGAACTGGCCGACCGCGCCGAGCCCGCCGTGGATGCACCCGAGTGGCAAGCCGACCTCGGCCGGCTGGACGAGTGCCTGGGCCAGTTGAGCGATGCCAAACGCGCCAGCATCGTCTACGCCTATGTCGATGGCTGCACCCATGGCGAAATCGCCGAGCGCCTGCAAGCGCCGCTGGGATCGGTGAAGGCATGGATCAAGCGCGGCCTGGCCGCGCTGCGGGAGTGTATCGGATGAATGCATCACACGATGAACTGCAATGGCTGGCGGCCCAGTACGTGCTGGGCACGCTGCCGCACGCCCAGCGCCAGGCGGTGGAGCAGCGCCTGGCCACGGACGGCGCACTGCGTGCCGCCGTCGATGAATGGGAAACCAAGCTGCATCCCCTGACCGCACTGGCCGAGCCGGTGCAGCCATCGGCCAGCCTGTGGCAGCGCATCGAGCGCAGCCTGCCCATGCCGGCCCCGGTACGTCAGCGTGGCGGCTGGCATGCATGGTGGGAGAGCGTGCAATTCTGGCGCTGGAGTACCGGCGCGGCGCTGGCCTGCTCGCTGCTGCTGGCCGTGCTCATGCTGCGTGCCGAGCCGCCGACGCGTGCGCCGGCCTACATGGTGGTGCTGGTGGCGCCGCAGGACAAGGCCCCCGGCTGGGTGGTACAGACCGGTGGCAGCGGCCGCCTCAACCTGATCCCTCTGGGCGTGGCCACCGTGCCGCAGGAGAAGGCGCTGCAATTCTGGACCAAGGGGGCCAACTGGAACGGCCCGGTCTCGCTGGGCATCGTCAAGCCTGGCAAGACCCAGGAAGTCCCGTTGGACAAGCTGCCACCGCTGCAGTCGGACCAGCTCTTCGAGATCACCCTGGAGCCGGGTAACGGCTCGCCCACGGGCCGTCCGACCGGCCCCATCCTCTACATCGGCCGCGCGGTCAAGATCACTTCCTGAGACCGGCGCGATGGCGCATGGCGTGAGCCAATCCGCGTGGCAGCGAGGACTGGCGAGATTCGTGGATGGCGCGCATCACTTGCGATGCGCGTTCCTACCGGGCGCTGGGAAATCGTCGCAAAACACGATGCAAAACAATCGCCAACGAAAAAAACCGAATAAGGAGACGCGGTTTTAAATTAAGCTTGCGCGAAATAATTACTGTCTCAGCAATGAATCGCAAAGTCTTCCGGCGCGTTTCCTCCTGGAAAATTCTCCTCTGGGCCTGCACCAGCATGGTCGGAGGCGTCTTTCTGGCGCAGCTCGCGCTGACCGTTTCGGAGATCCGCCACATCGACGCCTCGTCGATGCAGGCCTTGCAGCGTGCGGAAGACGCCGGACGCGCCACCGCCGATGCGCTGCGCCGGGCCGAAGCGAGTCCCTTCGAGATGTGCTCGGAGGGCGACCTCACCATCCTGCGCAACATCACCTATGCCAACAGCTATGTGGCCGACCTGGGCCGCATCGAGCAGGGCATGGTGCGCTGTACGGCGCTGTGGGGCAAACTGGACAAGCTCACCCGCCTGCCTGAACCGCACTATCATGCGCACGGCGGCTTCAGCGTGTGGAGCCACCAGGAAGTGCTGCAGACGCATTACCAGAGCAACCTGGTGGCCCTGAACCGCAGCCTGGCCATCGCCTCACCCTCGACCTTCGATCTCAATCGTTTCTATCAGGATGTATCGCTGCGCATCACCAACGGCAACGGCACGCACACCTATGCCGAGCGCGACGGCCTGCGCTACAACCCGGCCGGCGCGATGGACCTGCTGCCCGGCATCGACATCACCGAATGCAGCCGCGACATGGCCCTGTGCGCCAAGGCGAGCGCGCGCCTGCACTGGTTTGCGCTGGCCCAGCCCTTGAGTTTTGTGGCGCTGCTGGCGGGCAGTTTCCTGCTGGGTGCGCTGGCCTACCTGATGCATCTGCGCCTGCGCCGCAATCAGGGTGTCGTGGAGAAGCTGCGCGAGGGCATCGCCAATGACGAGATCGTGCTGCTGTACCAGCCCATCGTCTGCGTGCGCGACCTGAGCCTGAAGGGATACGAAGCGCTGGCGCGCTGGCGCCCGGCGGATGAACCCGAGATCGGCCCGGACATCTTCGTCCCGCTGGCGGCGCAAAACCGGCTCAGCACGGCGCTCGCGAAGGTGGTACTGGCGCGTGCGCTGCGCGAGATGCAGGATCTGCTGCAGGCCGATCCGATGCTGGTGCTGGCGGTCAATACCGAGGTGGCCGACATCGAGGATGCGGACTTCATCGAGTTCGCGCTCGAACTGACGGCGGCCACGCCGGGCCTGCGTCCGCAATTGCATCTGGAAGTCACCGAGCGTGCCGACATCCGTTCGGCCACTTTCACACAGAACATCGAGCTGTTGCGCCAGGCGGGCTTTGCGATCTGGATCGATGACTTCGGTACCGGCAGTGCCAATCTGTCGCATCTGTCCTATGCGCAGTTCGACGGCATCAAGATCGACCGGCTTTTCACCGGTGCCTTGAGCACCGGTTCACCGCTGCGCTCGGTGGTCCCCAACCTGCTGCGCCTGGCCACCGAGCTGGAGCTGAAGGTGGTCATCGAGGGCATCGAGACGGAAGAGCAATTGCAGCTCATACGCAGCATCGCACCGCAGATTCATGCGCAGGGCTGGCTGTTCAGCAAGGCGATGGAATTGCGCGAAGTGCTGCAGCAGCGGCAGCCTTATACGCTGGAGGAGTTCGGCCTGGCGGCGTGAACGCGATGCTTGCACTCAAGGGCTGTGGCCGTCTTTCCAGACATCGACGATGAGCACGACGCGTTTTTTGAAAATCGGGGGATAGTTTTTTACCGGTGAAGCCGCCAGTGTCTGCGCCTGCATGTCAGCGGAACAGAAAATCTCCAACGACGTCGACAATCACATTGCCCAGAAAACCGAAGCCACCGCCCGGCTTGGGCTTCCACAACAACCAAGCCAGGATAAAGACAATCAACAGAAAACCTGTCAAACGCACGTAATGCTCCGATACACAATCAATTGAAACAGCATCCTGAACTGACTCGATAAAACTATTTATATAGTTTTCACACAACGGCAAATACTAGATCAAACCCAACATCGACTTGATCGTGTTGTTCATTTCCACGTACTCGTCATAAGTCATTCGAGGATCATCATTCAGAACAACGTACACGCCATCCAGCACGGGAGTAACCAATGGGCAAACTCCTTCAAGCCTCGCGATGACTTTCTCAGGCCCATATCCTAGCGCGCGATGACAAAGCTCTAAGACCCAAAACTGAGCTGGATAAAGTGTAAATAAGTTGTTACGGCCATCGACATTTATTTCCTTATTTTCTCGAAGCTTTGACCTGCGTCGGTTGCTTATAGCAACTTCCAGCACCTCATATCTATAAAATCCTCGCGACTTAAACTAGTCCGTATTCGCGAAGCTCCCTCTCGGTAGCAAATTCGTATTCCCGCTTGCCGCCAGTATCTTGTGCGGCATCAAAATACCAGCCAAATCCGCATGTCTTGCATAGAAGCAGAAGCTTGCCATCGCATTTATTCTTGAAGACCGCAATGGAATAACCGTTACATCTTGGGCACTCACCATCGACTTCAGGCATAAGCAATGCTTCTAATGAATCGCGAATGAACATCGCTACAAAGGCGAGATCTTTCAGACTCAGTTTGCTCACTGTCCTTCTAAAATGCTCTAACTCTCTCCCCCGTAATGAAGATTTCGATACCGGATAATCTTCCAATTTGAACTGAGAAAATTTATCAAGACCATAGTCGCTGAAAGGCGGGCTCATCATTTTCTCCTGATGACTTTCAATCCATCTCAACAGAACCGTTAGCGTCGCACGAGGCTCCGCCTTGTCCGACAAGGCTTCCACTTTCTGCTGTAGATCTCTCAAATCACTATTTGTTAAAGCCTTCATCAACTATCTGCTTTCGCGAAGGGCATATACGCACGATCCGGGATGGTGATGCCGACATACAGGAGTTCGAGCGGTAATCCCCCCATTTCTAACGTTTGCCAGAAGTAGAAACGTCAAGCAGCCATGGCCAGCCGCTGTTTCGGGGTAAATCCGCCCAAGGCCATGTTAGGGCGTTCATGGTTGTAGGTCCACATCCAGTTGCTCGCAAATTGCTGAACGTGCTCCAAATCATCCCACTGATACTGAGATAGCCATTCATAGCGCACAGTCCTGTTGAACCGTTCCACATAAGCGTTCTGCTGCGGCTGGCCCGGCTGGATGTACTGCAGCTCAATGCCCGTTTGCTGTGCCCACTGTGTAATTGTGGTACTCAGGTACTCCGGGCCGTTGTCGCATCGAATGGCGCTGGGTTTACCGCGCCATTCGATGATTTGCTTCAGGCTACGAATCACTCGCTCCGATGGTAGCGAGAGATCCACTTCGATGCCCAGTGCCTCTCGATTAAAGTCGTCGATCACATTGAACAAGCGGATGCTTCGCCCATCTGCAAGCTGGTCGTGCATGAAGTCCATCGACCAGGTCTGGTTGCAGCCACTAGGTACAGCAAGCGGCCTAGGTACTTCGCGGACCAACCGCTTGCGCGGTTTGATACGCAGGTTCAACTCCTGTTCGCGATAGATACGGTAGACGCGCTTATGATTCCAGCCAAAGCCACGGACGTTGCGCAGATACAGGAAACACAGACCAAAGCCCCAACTGCGGTGGTTATCGGTCAGTCGGAGCAACCAGTTTGCGATCTCTTCATTCTCTGGCTTACGCTTGCTGATATAGCGATAACAGGTTTCGCTTACCTTAAACGCCTGACAGGCAAGCTTGATCGGCACACCACGTTCTTCAACAACGCGCTTGGCCATCTCGCTGCGACGAGATGGCCTTACCAGATTTTTTCGAGCGCCTCTGCCACAATCTCGGCCTTGAGCTTTTCCTCGATGTACATTTTGCGCAGCCGGGCGTTCTCCGCTTCGAGCTCCTTCATGCGCGCCATCATCGATACATCCATGCCGCCGTACTTCGAGCGCCATTTATAGAACGTCGCTGTGCTGATGCCTAGTTCGCGGCAGATGTCCGGAACACCAAGGCCTGCTTCAACACGCTTGATCGCCTCGATAATCTGGCTGTCTGTGAACTTCGATCTCTTCATTTGTAGAACTCCTCTGTGAGAATATTCTACTTCTGGCGGCGTTGGTTTTAAGGGAGGATTACCGTGGCAACGCATACACGAGACGCTCCTCGCGGAACTACGTCGACGTGGTGAAGTCGATTTGACGCGTGCTCTCGTCGATAGCTCGTCGATTCGGGCCATGCTGGCGAAAAAAATAACAGGCCCGAATCCCACGAACCGGCGCAAACTTGGCAGTAAGCATAATCTCATCGTCGACGCGCAAGGCATCCCGCTCGCGGTCATCCTGACCGGCGCGAATCGCTACGACATTACCCAGCTCGACCCACTTGTCGAGGCGATTCCGCATATACGAGGAAAGCGCGGACGCCCTCTGCACAAACCGAAAATCGTTCAAGGTGACCGAGGCTACAGTTCTGAGCAACACCGTCAGCGCCTGCGAGCCCGTGGCATCAAACCGATGCTCGCAAAAATCTACGCGCCATGGCAGCAGGCTTGGTAAAACCCGTTGGCCGGTCGAACGCTCGATTGCTTGGCTGCACTCGTTTCGGCGCCTGAAGATTCGTTACGAACGCTATGCTCATATCCACGAAGCCTTCCTGTCATCGGCTTGCGGCTCGATATTCTGGACACGGTTAAAAAAGTTTTACAATAATTTCGCAACAGCCTCTAAGAGAAAAATCAGATCAATCCTAAAATTGGCTTGATGGTGCTATTCATCTCCACATAGGTCTCATAGGTCATCTTCGGGTCGTCATTCAAAACAATGTAAACCCCATCCAACACGGGAGTAACCAATGGGCAAACTCCTTTAAGTCTCGCGATGACTTCCTCAGGCCCGTAGCCTAGGGCACGATGACAAAGCTCTGAGTCCCAGAACTGAGCTGGATGCAACGTATAAATACTATTTCTTCCATCAACATTAATTGACTTATCTTCTTTTAATTTAAAGTAAATAGGATTATCCGATGCATCTCTTCCTTGATATGAGAATGCGTAATCATCATAAAAAACTCCAGCACGATATCCAGAAAAAACCTCTATCACCTTAATAAAATCAGAATTTATGACATGGCGATAATTTATTTTTTTATTTGAAATTTTGAATTCGTAGATTAAATGTTCGTCGAAGGACCCCCGATCTTCGTAGATATATCTATCACCCCTATAAGCATAATCCCCAGCAATTCTTAATCCTCTAACGGGAGGTTTTATTGAATAGAGAGCGACCAGTCCATCTCCACATTCCGGTGCTGATGGAATCTCGCAACCCGCGATACTCAGCACGCCCTCCAAGCGGGACAGCCCCTCCATGATTCTTGCATGTCGCTCAGTTATTGTTTGGTTTTTATCTGGACGAGCATGAAGTCTTAACCTGATATTTTCTGAACTCATGGCTTTCTCACTCTGGTGGTAACAATATCGTCAAAAAGGCTTTCCCGAATAAATTCCGCCGCTTGGCGTTCAACCTTGGCGTTAGGAAACTCATATACAACCTTATAGCCAGGATTCTGCTCAATAGCGGTTTTAACACGCTGCATTGTATTCAAGATCTCTCTTTTAGTTGAATCGCTCCATAATGGGAGTTTAATTTTCGCATCAAGCAAAAGTAGCATCGATCCGTCCTTCGAAGTCTCGACGCCATCAAACTTAATAAAATTGACCCCTCTTTCGTTGGGATTATCGTATCGCAGCGCAGGAACCGCCATCTTCTTCGTATTCAAATCCGAGAATGCCCCGCTCGTTCCAGCCTGAAAATCCTGAGCATCCTGCTTTCCTCGCGGACTTTCTGCAACGTAAATCAAGCCCCTGTTTTCTCCCCCTAAAGCTCGCGCCTCCTTCTCTGTTAGAACGAGAGTATTCGTACTAGGAAGTTGCGTGTCTACCGGATTCCTGGTGACTTGATCCTTACCAGCAGACGGCAGGCCAACGGGAATCTCCTTCCCATCAGTCCCAAAATACCTGGCATCGCCGTAGCCTTTACCCTGAACACTATAATCTGCAGATGGCTTGTTGCCCTCTTCTACATTGGGTCCTTTTTCTGCAACTACCTTCTCAGGTTCAGCCGGGACGGGCTTTGTACTCGGCTCTGGATCAGTAGCACTGGTCTTCGTGCCTTTCTCTGCATCGGCCGCGCTGCTCTTCGTGCCTTGTGCAGATTTTCCTGAACCGATCGCCGCTACCTGCCCTATCCCGCCGACCGCCGTCAATGCATCTGCCAGCGCGGCATCACGCTCTTGCAAAGTCCATTGACTTAACGGAACGATTGCTCTGAACTGTCGATTGGCGGTAGTCACCACCACGGCCTGTTGCGAGCGCGGTGCCGACGGATCGGCCACGATCTGGGCCTGCGCGGCAGGGAGCGTCAGCAGCTGCGCGCCGGCCAGCACCAGCACCGCGAAGGCCAGCGGCTGCAGGCGCGCAGCGTTGAGCGGCGGCACGGCACTGGTGGCCATGCCGTCCGCACCGGGTGCCGCGCCATGGCTGCGGCCCAGTTCCGACACGGCCATGAGCAGGCCGCGAGTCTTGTTGAAGATGACGCGATAACAGAGCTTGTTCATGGTTCAGGCAGAGAGGGCAAGTGGATCGGCGGCGCTGGCAATGGCAGGCGTGGCAGGCGGATGCAACGCGAACCAGGCGCGCGCCTCGCGCGGATGAACGGCCATGCCATGCAGCTCCATGATGCGCATGCCGCGCTCCGCGCCACGGTGATAGAGGGTGCGCATGATGCGGGTGGCCATCAGGCGCTTGCGTACCAGCTGCATCATCAGGTTGGTGTGGCCGAAGGGCGCAATCCAGTCGAGGATCCACAGGCGCTCGCCGCTGCTCCAGTCTTCCTGCCGCATCTGTTCCGGCGAGTGCTGCAGGTAGCGCGCTTCCGCCGCCTCGTCGAGATCGGCCCAGCTCATGTAGAACACCGGCTGGCCGCGCTCGGAGACCAGCACGAAGCGGCCTTCCTTGATCGCCGGCAGCAGCAGCGTGGAGAGCGTATGCAGCGGCACATTGCGGTGACGCGCTGAATGCAGCCACAGCCAGGCCGCCGAGCCGAAGGCGGTGGCTTCGTTGAATTCGCCCGCCAGCAGGCGCGGCGCGAGGATCTCGAAACGGGGAGCGGGTGTCATGAGCATCAGTAGGACCAGGTGAGGGAGAAGCCGGCCGTGAGGCGGGCCGTCTCAAGACGTTCAGGTTTGGAAACCGGTGTGCCGGCGAAGGCTTCCCACGACAGGCTCTTGTAGCCGCCGCGCAGGCCCGCTACCGCGCCCGCCAGGTGCTTGCCAACCAGCAGTTGCGCCGAGGGTCCGGCGACTTCGCCGTAGTCGAGGCCGATGAAGAACTCCTGGCCGCTGCTGCCCAGTGCGGCCGCCAGCTCATTGCGCACGAACCAGCCGTGATCGGCGAGCAGGGTCATCTCGCCATCGAAGCCGCGCACCGTGTAACGGCCGCCGATGGAGAAGCGTTCCTGCGGTGCCAGGGCGGTACCATTCCATTGGCCGCGTGCGGCCAGCGTGTAGCGCAGTGCCTGTCGTCCCCATGGCGCATCGAGGCTGAAGGGCTGGCTCAGGTTGAGGTCGAGCGTGGCCAGCGAGAAGCGCGCACTGCCTTCGCCGAAGACGTCTTCCGGTGCCGGCAAGGCCGAGAATGCACCGGTGCCGCGCCGGTAGGCCAGGCTCAGATCGAGTGCGCCATCGGCGATGAATTCACGATGTGCGAGGCCCAACTCCCAGCCGGCAGTGCGGCGGCGCTGGACCTCGATCTCGGTATCGTTGACGAAATTGCTGGCACGCCGCAGGAAGGCCTTGGCAGAGACCGACGTCTTGCGCGAGGCATCGCGATAGACCATGCGGGCGAGCTTGATTTCGCTGGTCTCGCTCTGGCCGCGATAGAGATAGGTCTGCGTCAGCCCGGCGATGGTCTGGTGGTAGTCGCTGCTGCTGGTGGTGAAGCCCAGGTTCCAGTAGCCGAAGGGCAGCGAGTAATGCACGGTGCTGCCGCGCGATCCGCGCGGGCCGGCATGGCCGCCGCCCAGATCATGGTTGACGCTGACGTAGAACAGGTCATTGAGGGTCCACCAATTGTCATAGGACAGGGTAATGCTGCCCTGGTATTTGCCGGTGGCATCGGAGCCGCTGTCGTCGACCGAGACCGCCAGCCGCAAGGGAAAAGCCTGCCGGTAACTGATGACCAGATCGCTCTGGCCGGGCAGTGCGCCTTCGCCCTGCGCAGGTTCGAGCTTGATGTCGGCTTCGGCGGTGGGGACCCGCTTGAAATTTTCCAGACCCTGTTCGATGTCGCGCAGGTTGAGCAGCTCACCGGGACGGACCGGCAAGGCATTCCATTGCGTGCCGCGTGGATCGGCATCGGCGGCGAAGCGTATCTGCCGCACGCGGCCCGGCAACAAGGTCAGCATCAGCACGCCGCTGTTGAGATCCTGCGGCTCGGCCAGCACCCGTGTGGTGATGTAGCCGCGCGCGACGATGGCGTTTTGCAGGCGCGTCATCAGGGCATTGATGCCTTGCACGCCCAGGCAGCGCCCGTCCACTGAGGCCTCGTCCCCTAGCAGCCAGGCGAAACGCGCCGCCTCCTCCCCCCGCAGCTCCACACGCCGGATCGGATAGCACGGTGTCTCCTGCGCAGGCAGCGGCAGTGCGGGCGCGGCCGACTCTGCGGGCAGGCGGACATCCGGTGTGGTTTCCTGCTGGCGGCGCAGTGCGCGTTCGCGCTCCTGCTCGCGCTGATACTGCTGCGTGGCCGGATCGGTCTGTGCCTGCGCGTAGTGCGCCAGGCCCCACTGGCCAAGACTGAAAGCGAAGGACAAAGCGGTCGCCAGCCTGCGTGGGCGCGAAGGGCCCCGCAAGACTCCCTGAGGATCTTGTTTCATGATTTTTAGTTGTGGTTCGGGCGGTGCTGAACGGGTGCGGACCTGTCACCCCTGATGGTCCGTCTGCCTGTTTGTGGCGACATTTCCGCAAGGAAAATATGCCGAGCGGAAATTTTACCCAACTTTACAGTCTCGCCAAACAAGAATTTGTTCGGCTGTTGCAAATCATGTTAGTTGATGCAAAGTCTCAAATAGTCCCTGAGATGTGAACTCAATGAATCCATATGGCAACGGAAACGGACTGATTGTCCTCAATGGATCAGCAGGGAGCTATATGCCCTGAGGGCAGGAAGGAGGGCCGGCGTGCAAATAATTCAGCGCAGCACAAATGCCGGGACGCGCAGCAAAACTGCGCGTCCGGAGAGATCAGGAATGGAGAGACAAGGCGCGCCGTACCAGTTCGGCAGGCGAACCATCATCACGCAAGCCAAGTCGGCGCGCGATACGGTCATCAAGTTCGGGATAGCGGCCAAACACCGCCTCCACCGGCTCTTGCGGGGCATAGCGCACAAGCGCATGGCCATCCACGCGATACAAGGCCGAGAGCGTTGCGACCACTTCCTGCATGGATAGCCGCAATACGGGCAAGGCCCAGGTGCGTTCCATGTCGCCCTCGGTATCCAGCATCGGATCCATGACCGCCGCATGCAGCAGGTTCTCCGCACAACGTTGTGCCGACATCCACCACGCGGTGGCCTGCGGTCCGACCGGCAGCGTCACGGACTCGCCCGCCGCCAGCGCATGCAACAGCTCGCTCATGAAGGCCGAGACCAATCCCGAGGCAGCACGCGGACGCGCCACGATGCCCGGCAGCCGCAGCGAACGGCCATCAAGCACACCACGGCGCGTGGCATCGGCCAGCAGGATTTCGCAAGCCCGTTTGTGCGCGCCATAGATCAGCGCCGGACGCGTGGGCGTGGCCGGAGTGACCGGGTCCGGCAAGGGCGTGCCATACACCGCGATGGTGCTGGCATACACCACCACCGGCGGCGCACTGCCCGTTGCCCTGCCTTCGGCCAGCAAGTTGAACAGATCCAGCGTGGCATCCAGATTGACGCGGCGACTCAAGGCCGGATCGGCTTCGGCCGCACCGCCCGGCACCGCTGCCAGATGAAAGCAGAGATCGGCACCGAACTGTGCCAGGCGTGACTGCACCTGGGCATCCTGCAATTCACCCTCGATGCATTCGACGGACTCGGGTAGCGCAGGCAACTTGCGGTCCATCGCCGCCAGCCGCGCAATACGCTGTTGGCCGACCTGCCCCGCCTGCTGCAGCAGCTGCAGCAGGATCGCGCCGATGAAGCCGCCCGCGCCGGTGACCAGGACCCTCATGCTGCCTGCACCACGCGTTGCTGAACGATACCGAAGGGACCGGGACGGCCATCCTCGTAATGCGCCTGCATGCGCACCTCATCGCCGAAGTGCATGAAGCCGGTACGGATCTCGCCGTGATCGATCTTCTCGATCACGCGCCGCTCGGCGATGCAGGCTGAACCGGCCGCGCGCGCCACATTGGAGACCGTACCCGAGCCAATGATGCAGCCCGCGGTGAGGCGACGGCTGTGCGCCGCATGCGCGATCAGCTGTCCGAAGGAAAAATTCATTTCACCGCCGTGCGGTTCGCCAAAGCGCGCGCCATTCCACTGCACCTGCAAGCGCATCTGCACGCGGCCATCGCGCCAGGCATCGCCCAGTTCATCGGGGGTGACGGCAATCGGGGCAAAGGCCGTCGAGGGCTTGGCCTGCAGGAAGCCGAAACCGGTCTTCATCTCATGCGGGCCGAGTGCGCGCAGGCTCCAGTCATTGAGCTGCACGACCAGGCGCACGGCCTGCAGGGCTTCGTCCGGTGTCGCGCCCATGGCGACCGGCCCGACCACCACACCGAACTCGCCTTCGAAATCGATGCCTTCGGCTTCCGACCGCAGCGGCACGTCCTGATGCGGTCCGAGGAAATCATCACTGGCCCCCTGGTACATCACGGGTACGGTATCGAAATACGGAATCGGCGATGTCTTGAAGGCTTCTTCCATCAGGCGTCCGTGATTGAGGAAGGCCGACGCGTCCAGCCATTGCGGTGCGCGCGGCAGCGGTGCCATGCACAGCTGCGCATCGAAGGCGATGGCACCATCAGCCCGGCCTTCATTGAGGGCCTGATAGCGCTCGGCCAGGGCGGGCGTGACCTCGTCCCAGCGCGCCAGCGCATCGATCAGAGTGCGCGCGATCCGCGGCACCGGCAAGGCGGTGGCGGCATTGCGCGCGACCAGTACCAGCGCGCCATCAGGCGTGCCGTCGCGCAGGGTGGCGAACTTCATGGCTTACGCTCCCTTGGCGAGTTGGGCGGCAATGGCCGGGTCATACTCGCCATCGACCAGGATGAACAGCATGCGGCAAGGCTTGCCGGAACGATTGGCCCAGGCGTGATTGGTGCCACGCTGCACGACCACGCTGCCGGGTTTCAGGGCGACTTCGCCACGATCCAGCACCAGCGTCATCTCGCCTTCGATGACGATGCCGTAGTCCACCGATTCCGTGCGATGCATGAGCGGATGGGGCGAGTCGGTCTGCACGGTGGATGCCGAAGCTTCGCCGATCTGGCTGAAGGCTTCGTGCATCTTGCTGTTGGCGCTGGCGAGAAATTCCTCCGTATCGGGCGGGATGTCGACGAAGCGCATGCGTGTGCCGCGCGCCGGGGGCGACAGCACCAGTGCTCCCAGGCTGGGATCAGGGCCATTGTCCACGCGCGCGGGGGTGGCGCTGGTGCTCCAAACTTCATGGAACAGCGTACCGGGAATGGCGGCCACTTCGACCACGGTCGGCAGCGGACCGTCGCTGCTGATGATGGATCGGCCTTGCGCATCGTGGCCGGTGACGACGCGGTGTATCGGGGGGAAGGACATCATGGGCTCCATTGAATCGCTTGTATCGTCTGAATCGCTTGCATTGCGTGAATCTGCTGATGGCTGTCCGTGCGGCGGCGGGTATCAGGTTTCGTCGAAGATCGCGACCGCGCGCGTCCAGCCGGCACTGGCCCCACGGATCTTGTGCGGGAAGCAGCTGATGGTGAAGCCATGCGCCGGCAACGCTTCGAGGTTGTGCAGTTTTTCCAGGTGGCAGTAACCGATGTCGCGGCCGGCCTTGTGGCCTTCCCAGATCAGGGACTTGTCGCCGGTCTCGGCCACCCGTTGCGCGGTATAGGAGAACGGTGCGTCCCAGCTCCAGGCATCGGTGCCGGTCAGGCGCACGCCGCGTTCGAGCAGGTACATGGTGGCTTCGTAACCCATGCCGCAGCCGGCACCGAGATAGTCACGGTGACCGTAGCGCGAGCCGGCGCGGGTATTGACCACGACGATGTCGAGTGGCTGCAGCACGTGGCCGATGCGCTTGAGTTCGGCTTCCACATCGGCGGCGGTGGCCACATAACCATCGGGGAAGTGACGGAAGTCCAGTTTCACGCCAGCCTGGAAGCACCATTCCAGCGGCACTTCATCGATGGTGATGGAGGGGCGCGCGCCGCCATTCTTTGCGTCTTGCGTGGAATGGAAATGCCACGGTGCATCCAGATGCGTGCCGTTGTGCGTGGTCAGCGTGACCCACTCGGCCGCTGCGGCCTCGCCATCGGGATAATCCTCGGGCTGCGTGCCGGGCAGCATGGCCATGAATTCGGGCAGGGTGTCGGCATGCTTCTGGTAAGTGATCTTCGGGGCCAGCGGGGGCGGGTCGGAGAGCACGTCGTTTTCAAGATAGATGGACAGGTCGACGAAACGATGACGGCGACGCGTCTGCAGGGATGCGGTCATGCCAGAGCCTCTTGAGGTTGAACGGCGACTGCACGCGGCAGCCGCGAGAAACAGATCGATGCCCCCACGCCCAGCACCACCGCCACCGGACCCAGGCTGCCATAGCCCCAGCCCTGCACCAGCGTGCCGCCGAGGATGGGGCCGATGGCCGCCCCCGTCATCAGCATGGCGGGCGTGGCAGCCATGGCGCGGCCGCTGCGGTCCAGACGGGCCATGAGGCCGAAGGCGAAGGTGTGCGTGAAGATCATCACGGCAGCAAACACGGAGGCCGCTGCCGCATAAGGTGCAAAACGCAACGAACTCATGATCACCACCACCAGCAGCGCCTGCACCAGCGGACCGGCCATCAGCACGCTGCGGGCGGGCAGCCGTTTCTCCAGCAGAGCGGCCAGCGGTGCGGGCAGCAGGTTGACGAAGCCCAGCGCGATGAGCACACCGGTGATCGCTTCCAGTCCGAAGCCGCGATCACTGCCCACACGTTCCAGGAAACTGAAGGTCATCGATTGCACCAGCCCCATGCAGGCGATGCCGGCAATGCCGTACCAGACCTGGCGCGGCACCGGCTCGCGCGGCTTGGCGACACGCGGCAGGCCATCCGTCTCCGGGCGGGGAAACGCCAGGGCACAAGCCAGCGCACCCATGGCCATCACCCCCGCGAAGAGATAGAACAAGGCAGGACCACCGACGCTGGCGATAATCGGCGGCGCACTGCCCAGGAACAGGATGGCAAACACGCCCAGCGCGATACCCACCAGCGCAAAGCCCCGATGCGGATTGCTGCCGCGCGCGATGGTGCCATGCGTGACACTGAGCGAAAGCCCGGTGGTGATGCCGCACGCCGCATGCAGCAAGGCCAGCAGCAGGTAGTGCTGGGTCTGCGCCGCCCCGGCGAACAACAGGGCCGAGAGGCCAAAGCCGATGGCAGCCTTCCAGCGTGCCGACTCGGGATCGAAACGGGGTGCCAGCACGGCACTGGCCAGCACCGCGCCGCCCAGGAAGAGCGAGGCCAAGAGGCCAGCCTGGCGGGCATCGAAGTGGTAATGCGCCACCAGCGTGCCGACCCAGACCGGCAGCGCGACCAGGTCGATCATGCCGGCGCAGTGTGCCAGCATCAGCGCAGCCAGGGCGCGCTTGGAATAGGTCGTGATCATCTTGTCTCCTCGCGTCGTACGCAGATTGCAGAAGCGTTAAGCGTTAATCGTTTATATTTTTTATATTGATGAAAAAAATCAGATCGGCTGGACCAGCGCCGCGTGCGATTCGCGCATGATGCGCGAGTGCTCGTCCTTGTCGCCGCCCCCGACCTCGATCTCGCCCAGCCGGGCCGAGTTCTCCACCACCATGCGGCAACGTTCCCAGCGGCGTTCCTCGAAGGCCGACAAGGCCAGCGCTACGTTGCCGTTGCGCGCCAGTTCGTCGGCCAGCACCAGCGCATCCTCGATGCCGATGCAGGCACCGGAGGCCAGGTGCGGCGTGGTGGCATGCACCGCATCACCGATCAGCACGACGCGGCCCTGATACCACGGACGCGGCAGCAGCAAGCCTTCCAGCGGGCGGAAGATGATGCGGGCGTTGTCGTCGAGCTGGTCACGGATGGTCTTCAACACAGGGGCGCTGAAGTCTTCCAGCAGGCCGCGCAGGCGCGCCACGAAGGTGGCCGGATCGACGTGGTCGTTGACCGGACGCGGCTCGGTGACGAAGAGGTACATCTCGTCTTTGGACACCGGATTGACGCCGGGCTTGATTTGCGGCCCCATCCACATGGTGCAGGTGGTGATCTCCGCCGGACGCGGCAGGATGGCGCGCCAAACGGCCTGGCCGCTGTAGCGCGGCTTGGGTGCGTTGGGGAAAAGATGGGCCCGCAGTTTGGAATAGAGGCCATCGGCACCGATGACCAGGTCATAGCGGCGGGTCTGGCCATCGGTGAAGTCGACCTCGACCTCGTCGCCGATCTCGCGCAGCGCCGTGAAAGTGCAGCCCAGGCGCACGTCGGTACCCGAGGCGCGGGTGGCATCGGCCAGGATGCGCGCCAGTACCGGACGCAGGATGGCACCGCCGCCGGGGACATCGGGCGAGGCCAGGCGCGGGGTGGGCAGCTCGGCGATCTGCGGGCCGTGCGGCAGGCACAGGCGCACACCATCACCGGCCGCGCCTTCGCGCAGGAAGGCATCGAGCACCCCGAGTTGCTTCAGGGCCCGCAGCGTGGCCGGGCCGAGGCTGATGCCGGCACCATAGTTGCGCCACTGGGGATCGAGTTCCACCAGGTCGACCTGGGCGCCACGGCGGCGCAGGTCAATTGCCGCCGATGCGCCGGAAAAACCGCCGCCGATGATGAGGATGCGTTGGGCTGCGAGTGTCATGGTGTCTCCTGAATCTTTTTCTTGATGAGTGGATCGTCTTCGCCGGTGGCCAGGTGCAGGCCGCCGTCGTCATCGATGCGCAGCGCCACCGGCGTGAGCGAGTCGCCCAGGCAAGGGCCTAGCGTGCACACCCCGGTGAGCGGATCGAACAATGCGCCATGGGCGGCACAGACCACGTGCTGCCCGCTGGCATCGAGATAGGCATCGCGCCGCCATGGCAGCGGTGTGCCGTGGTGCGGGCAGCTGTCTTGCCAGGCCCGCACCTGGTCGCCCCGGCGCAGCAGGAAGATGGTGGCCTGCCCTGCCCCGCTGGTATCGAAACCGCGTGCGCCGTCCTCAGGCAATTGCGTGACATGGCACAGGTACATGGCTGTCTCTCCCGCTATGCCAGGCAATCAGTGTGCCGCGCCCGGCGGCGGCGGGCCGCCCGGTGCCCACTTCTCGCGGTACTGGAACAGGAACAATTGCGAGGCATCGGCACCCATCGGTGCTTCGCGCGCGGCCCATTGATCGTCGTGCAGGTCCATGTCGGCGTCGTATTCGACGTGGCAGCCCAGCGGCGAATTGAAATACCAGAACCAGTTGCTGCCGAAGCGATGGCGGCCCGGTCCCCAGAAGCTTTGATAACCCTTTTCGACGAAACGGGTGCCGGCCAGCAGCACCTCGGTCGGGCCGCCCATGTGGAAGGTGAAGTGTTCGCAGCCTTTCATGAAGGGCGGGGTCTGGATCATGAACAGCGTGTGGTGATCCAGGGTCCCGGCCGGACGCAGGAAGGGACCCACGCCGGTGAAGCGGTCGGTGCAGACGAAACCCAGGCGCTGATAGAAGGCCTCGGCCTTGGCCGCATCCGGCACGAAATACACCACGTGCGACAGCGTGCGCGGCAGGGCTTCGCCCTCGGCGGGCACGCCCAGCTGGTTCGGGGCGCGCTGGGCATCGCCGGGGCCGTTGACGCGTTCCGACTTGATGTCGAGCGCACGGCGCACGGTGACCTGGAAGGCCAGCGCAAAGCCCATATCGTCCACACTGCGCACCACACCATCGCGACGGCTGACTTCGCGGTCGCGGCGCAGTTCGGTTTCGATGGCATCCAGGGTGGCGACGTCGGCCACGCCATAGACGGTTTCGCGCAGCAGGCTGGCGGTGCCCATGGGGGGCGGCAGCGTGGCGTCGTCCTTGGCGCGCAGCACGATGGCGGTACCGTCGAGGGCTTCGTAACGGTCGTTACCACCCTCCTTGAGGCCATAGTCGAGCAGGTACTGGCGGCAGGCGGGCAGATCGTCCACGCCAAAGACCAGGGCATCGGGTCCAATGATGTTCATGCGGATTTCCTTGTGATTGACTCGGTGTTTCGTAGCTGCACGGGACGCATCAGCGCTTGGTGCGGCCGCCCAGGGTCTCGGCCACCCAGTCGGCGATGACGTGGCCGGCGTTGATGGAGTTGTCGAAGCTGGCGTGCTGCGCGCCGCCTTCGCGGTCGGTGAAGATCTTCAATTCGCGCTTGGGACTGTTGACCAGCTGTTCGTAGGTGCGGTGCGCCCACTTCAGGGGAATCTGCGTGTCCTTCTCTCCGTGGGTGACCAGGAAGGGCACGCGAATCTTCTCGACCACGCCATCCAGATGCACGTCTTCAGCGATGCGCATGAAGTCGTCGATGTCCTTGGCACCCCACACCCAGCAAACGTGCTGCCAGTAATGCGGCACGGGGAAATCGCCCTCTTTTTCCAGGCGCTTTTTCTGTACATCGCGCCAGTCGTGATTGGCACCCCACACCACGCCACAGGCAAAGCGCGGCTCCATGGCCACCACGCGCGGGCAGTAGTAGCCGCCCAGCGAGACGCCTTCACAGCCGATGCGGCTGGCATCGACATCGTCGCGCTGTTCCAGCCAGTCCACCACGTGGCGCGCCCAGTGCTCGGCATCGAAACGCGCGGTCATGCCATGCAGGCGCAGGGCTTCGCCGGTGCCGGGCTGGTCGATCACCAGCGACGAGACCCCGCGCTCGGCCAGCCAGCCGGGCAGGCCGACCAGGTATTTCATTTCCTTGGTCGAATCCAGGCCATTGAGCTGGACCAGAATCGGGGCAGGACCCTGTACATTGTTCGCGCGGGTATAAAGGCCCGAGATGACCTTGCCTTCGTAAGGAATCTCGACGCGCTCGCAGTTGTCACCGGCCAGCGTGATGCCGCGCTGGAACACTTCCAGGAAGCGGCGATACAGCTCAAGCCGGCCCGGTGCACCGTGACCCTGCAGGCGTTCGCAGGTCAGCAGGTAGCTGGCCGCGCGCTTGTACTTGGCACCGGCCGAGAGCAGCCGGCCGCGCGCTTCATCCTCGGCGGCCAGGCTGCAGAGCTTTTCTGCCATGTCCGCCCAGGTGGCGCGGAAGGCGGCGGTGCCTTCGGCGTCAGGCTGTTTGGCCGCCTCCTGCAGGGGGGCGCACATGGCTTCGATTTCGCCGATGCGTGCGCCCATCTCGATGGCGAGATCGACGGAAAGATTCCAGACATAGTTCGTCGGGAAGTAACGGAACATGGTGTAACTCCTTTGATGATGAGTGATACGGATGGACGGCTGCGCGGCCTCAGTGCGGGCCGCCCATCCACAGCGGCATGGCGAAGTTGATCCAGATGGCATCGCTCTTGGCCGTGTTGGCGGCGTACAGGCCGCGCTGCACGTTCATGTTGATGCTGTAGGTGCCGGCGTTGTAGGCCACGGTCGGCCCCATGGCGAAGCTGCGCGTGCGGTTGCCGGTGATGTCGGTGCCGTTCTGGCGGTCATCGGTGAACTGGTTCAGATAGGAACCGGTGACGCCGACTTTCCACTTGCCGAAGTTCCAGCCACCAATGAAGTCCGCCACGTAGGCAGAGCCGGAGCGGTAATTGGTATCGCTGTTCTTGTCGTTGAAGAGCAGGCGGTTGGAGATGCCCAGGTCCAGCCCGTTGGGATCGTTGTGACGGATCGCCAGCACCGGCTGATACGAGGTGTAGCCGACCGCCACACTGGTGCGATTGGGGTCGTAGGAACCGGTCTTGAGCGCGAAGTCGAAGCCGAAGGTGACGTTGGTATGCGCGGCCACATCCCAGCGCAGCAGCAGCGGCGTGACAGTGACGTTGGAGAGGCCGTTGTGGTTCTCGCCGTGGCCCATCACTTCGGTATGCAGCGAGACCACCGGCAACACCAGTTGCGAATAGACCTTGGCGCCCATCCATTCGACGCCATAGGAAGCCAGCAGGCGCGTGGTGGCCGAGAACACATCGGTCTTGAAGGGGATGGGGCGCTTGTTGCCCTTGTTGTCGTACAGGCCGTCGGCACTGCTGTAGTTGAACTGCTCTACCGCGAACAGGCCCGGGATGGGCGGCAGCGCGGCGATGTATTCACTGGTGGACCCGGTGGGGAATGGCGAAACGCCCCCTTCGAAGGCTTGCGCGGACTGCATGCTGGCACTCCCGATCATGGCCACGACGGCCAGGACGGCACGATTCCCCAGCCGCCGGGCTGGTACGGTTCCTCTCTTCACTTCTGTCTCCTTGTCTCCTACCCTGCCTGGCTTGTTGTTTCGCCGTCGCGGCGTCTTGTCGGGGCCAGGCCGATCAATGGCGCAGGGCGCCACCGGCTTGCCGTGCCGGCCTTTTCTTGGATGCTTCTGCGAGGCCGTGCAGCGGATGGATGAAGGTTAAGGTCGAGGTTGATATTGATCAAATGGATTGTTTTGATTCATGATATGGACGGGATCAATACATGACCGGCCCTGCAACCCTTGCACAAAAGAAAGGCCGGCACCCGACAACGGAGACTTATCCAATGCGTTTCAACAAGCTCGACCTCAATCTGCTGGTCGCGCTCGACGCGCTGCTGACCGAACTCAACATCAGCCGCGCCGCCGAGAAGATCCACCTGAGCCAGTCCGCCATGAGCAATGCGCTGGCGCGCCTGCGCGAATATTTCGATGACGAATTGCTGATCCAGGTCGGCCGCCGCATGGAAGCCACGCCGCGCGCCGAAGTGCTGCGCGATGCGGTCAATGACGTATTGCGGCGTATCGAAGGATCGATCGCGGCCAAGCCCGCTTTCGTCCCGGCGGAGTCACATCGGGAATTCCGCATCTCGGTCTCCGACTTCAGCCTCAACGTGCTGATCCCGCGCGTGATCGCACGCGCGCATGCCGAAGGGCCGCAGATCCGATTTGCGCTGATGCCGCAGGTGCAGGATCCGACCCGTTCGCTGGATCGCGCAGAGGTCGATCTGCTGGTGCTGCCGCAGGAATTCTGTACGCCCGATCATCCGGCGGAGGAAGTGTTTCGCGAACGTCACGTCTGCGTGGTGTGGCGCGACAGTCCGCTGGCCAAGGGCAAACTGACGCTGGAGCGCTACATGGAGGCCGGTCATGTGGTCATGGTGCCGCCCGGTGCCAACGCCTCCTCGGTGGAGGCGTGGATGGCCAGCAAGCTGGGCTTTGCGCGGCGGGTGGAGATCACCAGCTTCAGCTTTGCCTCCTGCGTGGCACTGGTGCAGGGCACCGACCGCATCGCCACCGTACATGGCCGGCTGGCGCGCAAGCTGGCCACGCAATTGCCGGTGGTGCTCAAGGAAAGTCCGCTGCCGCTGGCGGAGATGCATCAGATGATGCAGTGGCATCGCTATCGCACCAATGATCCGGGGATCGAATGGCTGCGTCGCGTGTTTCTGGAAAGTGCGCGCGAGATGGACAAGAAAATGGCCTGATCGAAACCTGATGGACTCGTCAGGTTTTGATCGACTCAATTTTAAAACTTATCAATCATTTAAATCTTTTAAGCGTTTCTTGAAAAAAAGCCCTGCCGCTTTTCAGCAGCAAGGCATTCCTCACGCGCGTGAGTGACGTACTCAGATCAGAAATCGACCTGCGCCGACAGCACCAGTGTCCGCCCCGATGACGTACCCACATAACCGTTCTGCATCAGCCAGTAATTCTTGTCGAACAGGTTCTCGATGTTGGCGCGATAGGTCACGACCTGCCCTGCCGCCCGGGTGATGTAGCGCGCACCGATATCGACACGGGTCCAGCCCGGCACCTTGAGCTTGTTCTCGTTGCTGTACCACATCGAACCTGTGCGGGTGACACGCGTATTCAAGGCCAGGCCCTGCAGCCACGGCGCATCCCAATCCAGCCCCAGGTTGAAGTTGCTGTTGGGGATCGCGCCGACATCCTTGCCGTCATTGGTGCCGTTGTCGGTGTGGTACTGCTTGGCATCGAAGAAGGTGCCGCTTGCATTGAAACGCAGGCCGCGCTGCAGTTCGCCATAAGCCGCCAGTTCCAGTCCGCGCACGCGATTGCGGCCATCCTGGGTGGTGGTGCTCACGCCATTGACCAGCGTGGTGCTGGCATTGGCCTGCTCGATCTGAAATACGGCCGCCGTGGTCGTGATACGGCCCCAGTCAATCTTGGCACCCGTCTCCACCTGCTTGGACTTGTAGGGCGGGAAGAGCTGGTTGGGATTGCCGTCGCTGGCCGAAGTGAACCCACCTGCGCTCAGGGCCGCCGTGTAGTTGGCATACAGCGAAACGTTCTGCACCGGCTTGACGACCACGCCCAGCACCGGCGAGATGGCGGTCTTGTTGGAGGTCTGCGTGGCATCGACCAGGCTGTGCGAATACACCTGCTGGCGACGCAAGCCGGCGGTGATGCGCAGGCGGTCATCGGCCAGCGACAGAGTATCGGTCAGCGCCACGCTGGTCAGTCGGATCTGGCTTTGCGGCGTGGGTTCGCCACGTGCGCCGCTGACCGCGGGCAAGGCGACCGGACGATACAGATTGGAGGTGACGCTGCTGCTCTCGGAGAGGTAGAAGTAATCGGTCTGCTGATCCAGCATGTTCACGCCCAGCATCACGGTGTGCTTGATGCCGCCGGTGTTGAAGCGAGCACGCATGCCGACGTCGGCCGAGGTGGAAACGACCTTCTGGTCGTAGTAACCGTTGTAGAGCGCGGCAGTATCACCGGCCGCATTGAGGATGGTGGCGCTGGGCCAGCTCTGGGAGGACGTGGCCTCGTGATAACCGACGGCACCGTAAGCGGTCAGGTGGTCGTTGATGTCGTATTCCAGGCGGGTGGCGACGGCCTTGTCATCCGATTGCAGGGTGGTGCCGGGATAGAGGTTGGTCTTGCCCGAGGGCGCTTCCGGCATCACCAGGCTGCTGATGCTGAATTGCGGACGGAAGTTGCGGGTATCTTCGTGCTGGGTGTAGGCGTCCAGGCTCCAGCGCACGCGGCCGCCGTTGTAGTCGAGTCCGACCGAGCCCATGTTCTGCTGCTGGTTGCTGCCGGACAGGCCGGTGTTGCCATCGGCATAGAGCGCGTTCACGCGGATACCCCACTCCTGCTGCTCACCGAAGCGGCGGCCGAGGTCGGCCTTCAATCCGAACTGCGAATTGGAAAGATAGGTGGCCGTAACGCTGGAGATCGGATCTTCGTGCGCACGCTTGGGAATCAGGTTGACCGCCCCGCCCACGCCGCCGGCCGGGCCCATGCCATACATCAGCGTGCCCGGTCCCTTGAGCACTTCGATGCGCTCGACCATGGAGATGGGCATGCGCGTGAGCGGCACCATCCCATACAGGCCGTTGAAGGCCACGTCATTGGCCGACATGGTGAAGCCGCGAATCTGGTAGCTGTCGCCGAAACCGCCATTGCCATTGGTGTTGCGCACCGAGGCATCGTTGGCGATGACGTCGCCGATGGCGCGCGCCTGTACATCCTCGATGCCTTGCGAGGTGTAGTTGGTGGTGCTGAAGGGCGTGTCCATGACGCTGGCCGTACCCAGTACGCCGAGGCTGCCGCCGCGTGCGACCAGTCCACCCGCGTAGGGCGCGGTGGGGTCGGCACTTTCGGTGATCGTGACGGTGGGCAGAACGGCATTGGCGTTGCTGCCGGTGGTGGCCGTCGGTGCAGCCACCGTGTAGCCGCCGTCTGCGTTGCGGATCGCTTGCAGCGGGGTGCCGTTGAGCAGCGCGGCAAACCCTTCCGCTACCGTATAGCGGCCGGAAAGACCCGCGCTCTGGCGGTCGCGCGTGATGGCCGGATCGAAAGAGAGCAGCACGCCCGCACGGCGGGCGAAGCTGTTGAGGCTTTGGTCGAGAGGACCAGCGGGGATGTCGTAGGCCTGGCGCTGGGCATCGGTGGCTTGCGCCTGCACACCGGCCATGGGGCTGGCGAAGGCGGCCAGGATGGCCAGTCGGGACAGGGTCGGACGCGAGGGGAAGCGGGTTCGGATGGTCATGGATGTCGTTCGATGGTGAGCTTCAGAGGGCTTGCTATCTGGTAAACCGAACGAGATCCAAAAACCTGCAGAAAAATTTTAAAAATGTTTTATATCCATGCCGGTCTCAGGTGGCGGTACGTGGCCGCAAGGTGATCCAGTAATCCGTGAAGGAATCCACCCGCACCGGCAAGGTCCGCGCCATGGCCGCCAGGATGCGTGCCGGCTGGTCGAGCGGAAACACGCCCGAGATGGTCAGGCCGGCCACCGCCGGATCGCAGCGCAGCTTGCCGGGGAGATAGCGATCCAGCTCGGCCACCAGTTGGCCCAGCGGCATGCGGTCGGCCACGATGACACCATCGGTCCAGGCGATGGCCTGTTCATTGGTGGCAAGGAGGCGGCCGACCAGCCCTTGCGCATCGAACAGCCCTTGACGCCCCGCATCCACGCGCACAGGTGCATTCTCATTTTGCGAACGGAATTCCACCGCGCCCTCATAAACGGCAAGACGCATGCCCTCCTCCGCATCGCGCAGCTGGAAGCGGGTGCCCAGTGCGCGCGCCTGCCCCAGCCGTGTCTGCACGAGGAAGGGACGATAGGAAGGGCGCTCTTCATGTCCCGTGGTGATGAGCACTTCGCCGCGATGCAGACGGATCAGGCGCTGCCGCTCGTCGAAACTGACGTCCACCGCAGTGGCGCTGTTGAGTTGCAGCAGGGTGCCATCGGCGAGCGTGATCCGGCGCCGCTCTCCGGTGCGGGTGGTGTAGCCGGCCATCCAGGCCTGCCAGGGCGTCCATCGTGCTGCACTGGCCGCCAGCAGCCCCGCGCCCATCGTCACGCACAAGGTCTTGAGCGCAAAGCGGCGGTTGTTGCGCGTGCGGGCTTCGCTCGCACCGATGCTGCCGTGGGCCAGCGCGCGCGGCAGCGTGGCGACCCGCTCGCTGAGCGATTGCAGCCGTTGCCAGGCCAGCTCGTGCTGCGGCTGTTCGGCGCGCCAGCGGCGGCAGGCTTCGTGCTCATGATCGGTGGCGTTGCCCGATTGCAGCCGCACCATCCAGTCGATGGCGGCCATGACGATGTCGTCGTTGGGGGCCGTGCGCTCAGAGCCCATATTGCAGCCGGTAGCAGGCGGTGAAGGCGCGCTTCATGTATTGCTGCACCGAACTCAGCGACACCTCCAGCCGCACCGCGATCTCGGCATAGGCCAGGCCATCGAGCTGCGACAGCAGGAAGGCGCTGCGCACCTTGGGCGGCAAGCCGGCCAGCATGGCGTCGACTTCGTTGAGGGTTTCCAGCACCAGCAGTTGCGCTTCGGGCGATGGCAGGTGCTCGGGCGGCATCTGCGCCAGCATTTCCAGGAAGGCAGCTTCCAGCGCGCAGCGGCGGAAATGATCGATCATCAGGCCGCGCGCGATGGTGGCCAGCAGGGTGCGCACTTCATCGACGATGAAATCGCGGCGCGAGACCATCATCCGCACGAAGGTATCCTGCGCCAGGTCGGCCGCCAGCTCGGCATTGTCGGTACGGCGGCGCAGCCAGCCCAGCAGCCACCGGTGATGCCCGGTGTAAATGCCAGCGATGTCGTGAGGACGGGAAGGAGCGAGGTCGGCCATGACCGCAAGATTTAATGAGAACGTGTCTCATTATAATCTGTAAATGCGGCGGCGGGTCGATGCGGCTTTTGGTCGATATGAAAGAAAAAGCCCCGGCACGAAGGCCGGGGCTTGTCACTGCTGCTCCCGCCGGAACCGTGGCGGTCCCGGAGGTGAAGCTTGATGTCAAATTACTTGACCACGCTCAGCAGGGTACGCTTGCCGCCCTTGTAGGTGTAAAGGGTCAGGGTACCGTTCAGGATGTCGCCCTTGGCGTCGAAGGCGATTTCACCGGTGACGCCCTTGTGCTTGATCTTGGCCAGGACCGGCAGGTAGACCTTGGGGTCGGACGAGCCGGCCTGCTTCATGGCATCAGCCAGGGTCATCAGCGCATCGTAGGTGTACGGTGCGTAGATCACGACGTCCTGGTTGAATTTCTTCTTGTAGGCAGCCTTGAAGTCTTCCAGCGGCTTCTTGCCTGCTTCGGTCACGCCACCGGCTTCGGCGCAGACCACTTCGCTGTCCTTCAGGCCAGCACCGGCCAGGCTCGGCAGTTCGGTGGTGCAGATACCGTCACCGCCCATGAACTTGGCAGCCACGCCCAGCTGATCCATCTGGCGCAGCATCGGGCCGGCCACGGCATCCATGCCGCCGAAGAAGACCAGGTCAGGCTTCTTGGACTTGACCGAGGTCAGGATGGCGTTGAAGTCGGTAGCCTTGTCGGTGGTGTACTGGGTGGCCACGATGGTGGCACCGGCAGCCAGTGCGCTCTTGCGGAATTCTTCAGCCACGCCTTGACCGTAGGCAGTGCGGTCGTCGATGACGGCCACGTTCTTGCCCTTCAGTTCATTGACGGCATAGCGGCCCAGGACGCCACCGAGCTGGCCATCGTTGGCCACCACGCGGAAGGCGGTGTTGAAGCCTTGCTGGGTGTACTTGGGGTTGGTCGCCGAGGGCGAGATTTGCGGGATGCCGGCGTCGAAGTAGATCTTGGAAGCCGGGATGGTGGTACCGGAGTTCATGTGGCCGACCACGCCCTTGACCTTGGCATCGACCAGGGCCTGGGCCACGGTGGTGGCTTGCTTCGGATCGGAAGCGTCATCCTGGGGGACCAGCTGGAAGGTGACCTTCTTGCCGCCGATCTCGAAGCCCTTGGCGTTGAGTTCGTCCACGGCCATGCGGGCACCGTTTTCATTGTCCTTGCCGATGTGCGCGTTGGGACCGGTCAGAGGAGCGACGTGACCGATCTTGATGACTTCTTGTGCCTGCGCTGCCCCTGCGAACGAGAACGCTGCCACCAGTGCCGTAGCGACAGGAATCATTTTGATTTTTTGCATGAATTGCTCCTATTACTTCCAATGAAAGATTGAAAACGCAGTTCGTTGTGCCATTTGTTATGTGCGCTGACCGATTCTGACCGCCGTGTGGACGGCAACCTGATCGGAAAGCACCGCAGCGCCTCCCAGTCGCTGACCGGTTCTTGCTTGCGGACTCTGCTACTGCAAAAACCGAGCCATGCCTTGCAGCATCGCCACTCGGGCGCTTTCCCCAGGGGCATCCCCGGATAAAAAGGGACGGAGCCACAGCAGGCAAGCGGCCCGGCCGCAGCGCCAGGCCAGGCGGGGCAGTTCCTCCATTACACCGCCCCGCCGGGCAGAATACACCGTAATGGTGCGGCTGGGAGAGCGAGTTCCGTGCCAACGCGGCGCTTCATTCATATCGCACGTTTTATGCACTTTTTTGAATCGGGATGCGAAGGAGCGCACCAATTAGGGTGGGAAAATAGCAGAAAGCTGCACTTGTAACGAGGCTGGCTCGAACTGCCAGCCTCATTTCCGGGGATAAATTCTCGTATCGCGGGAATTAATCTTCATTTGAACCTGGATCCGGGACCCTGCTTGCGGAAGGGCGAGATGAACGATGGCCGCGGCGGCCTGTGCGCGATTTCATTCATCCCGGCACGGTCAGAATGTGTAACGTCCTTGGACATACAAGCTTCGCGGCGCACCGACCAGCTTGCCCAGATTGCCATCCACGGTACGGGTGAAGTAGCGCCGGTCCAGCAGGTTGTTGACGCCCGCGGTGAGGTCGAATCCCTTCTTGCCCGGCACCTTCCAGCTCGCCTGCGCATTCCAGAGACGCACGCCCGGGATTTCTCCGATGCTGCCGTCAGCGCTTTCGGCGACGGTGTTGGCTTCATCGGCAAACTGTCGGCCCTGGTGCGTGGTCGACAGGTTGAGCGTCCAGGGACCGGTTTGCATGCGCACCCCGAGCGTATCGGTCGTGCGTGCATAGAACGGCAAGTCCTTGCCGGGATTGCTGCCTGACTTCTGCAGGGCGCGGGTGTAGGTGTAGTTGGCGAAGACCGACCATCCTTTCAGGGGGCTGTCCGGAGCGAAGGCATAGTCCATCGACAGTTCGACGCCATCATGCTGGGTCCGGCCGATGTTGCGGAAGACGTTGGGCGTTGTTCCCTGCACCGACACGATCTGGTTGTCAAAATTGATGTGGAACACCGTGGCTTCGGCGGAGGCCTGTGCGCTCTTCCAGCGCATGCCGCCTTCCATCGTCCGGGCCAGTTCGGGCGACAGCGGATTGGCGGAAGACATGGTGTTGAGTTGCGAATTCTGCACCACGCCGAAGGAGGTGTTGTAGTTGCTGAACAGGGTCAATTGCTCCGTGAGCAGATAGGCCAGGTTGATCGAGGGCAGCAGCTTGTCGTTGGCCACTTCGTAAGGATCCTTCTTGCCCATTTCGTAGCGACTTGACCGCACCTGTTCGAAACGCAGGCCCGGCGTGATGCGCCATTTGCCGAATGCGATCTTGTCATCGATGTAGCCTGCATGGGCATCGGTACTGTTCTGGAACTGGGTGAATCCGCTCAGCACACCGGTGCGGACCGCTTCGTTGTAGATGTTGTCATCCCCGCGCTCGCGGATATAGCGGTAGCCGACGGTGACATCGTGCGTAGTGCCGCCCCAGGCGAAGCGCTGCGTGTAGCGGGGCTCGACGCCCAGCGTTTCATAGTTGCGCGGCTGATGCGAGAGGCGCACGCCGGTCACGTTGATCAAGCTGCTCTGGCGGGTCGCCTGGTTGAAGTAGGTCCGGATCTCCAGCTCCTGATGATCCGACAGCGTATTGAGGTAACCGACGTCGAAGCCTTTGCGGGTACCGCTCCAGTTGTCGCGCTGGCGCGTGTTCTGGAACGGATCGGCGGCGTACTGCACGGTGGTGAGGCCGCCCGGCGTGCGGCTCAGCACGTCGTAGTAATTGAACTTGGCGTGGAGTTCGGAACGCGGGGAAATTTCGTAGCGCATCTTCAGCGCAAAATCGTTGAGATGCTCATCGCTCTTGTCGCGCCATCCGCTGCCGTCCTGGCCCGAGTACAGGAAAGCCATGCCCAGGCCAGTGTCGCTCTGGCCGCCGGCAAAGGCGGTGTACTGCGCATTGCCGCCACCCTTGCCGTAGCTGTTGTAGCGCACCGAGGCATCACCCGAGATGCCCTCGCTGGCGGGAATGGAGCGCGTCTTGAAATTGATGATGCCGCCCACGTTCTGCGGGCCGAAGCGCACCGCGCCGCCGCCACGGATGACATCGATCGATTCGATGTTGTTCAGGCTCAGGGGCGCAAACGAAAGCTGGGGCTGGCCATAGGGCGCCACCGACAAGGGGATGCCATCCATCAGGACGGTCGAGCGCGGCGAAAAGCGTCCGGTCAGACCGCGCACGCCGATGTTCAAGGCAATGGCGCTGCCGGAGCTACCGGCGCTGTCGCTGGACTGCACGCCGGGAATGCGGCGCATCACCTCGCCGATGCTGACGGCGCCGGTGCTGTCGATCTCCTGCTTCTTGACCACGGTGCGGGCACCGGGATAGGTCTTCACGCTGCTCTCGAAGCCAGTGCCGAGCCAATCGCTGCTGACCTGGATCGGTTCCAGCCCCGCCGGCCCGTCGGGCGCCGCGGACTGCTGCGCCATGCCGGCCAGCGGGAAGCCGAGCATCACGAGCGAGGCAAGGGTTGAAGTGGCGATACGCAGATCGCGTGCATGGTTGAATGGGGCCTGATTGTTCTGCATTGCATTTCGGTCCAATAAAAATACTGGCGAACCTCCGCCGTTCATTTCTTATAAAAAAAGGCTCTTCCGGACTGATCCGAAAGAGCCGTAATAATAATGATTCTCATTCTATTTTTTACATATTCAGAGCCATGCCTGCATTTCTCTTAACTGACCTCGAATTTTTTTGAGTGCCGCTGCGCAGACCAGGCGAGCAAACACGGCAATTGACGCCTTGAAAATTCCCCAACCCATCCCTATACTTAGCACTCGTCACGGCAGAGTGCTAACAGCGCCGCCGGGCGCAATCCCCTTTTTCATGCGGTGACGTCTGCTGCATTTGGAAGAAAACCGTTGCAGGCATCGCCGCAATCAATGCTAACTTATTGAAAATTAAGGAGTTCTCATGAATCTTCGCCCTTTGCACGATCGCGTTATCGTCAAGCGCCTCGACCAGGAAACCAAGACTGCTTCCGGTATCGTTCTGCCTGACGCAGCGACCGAAAAGCCGGACCAAGGCGAAGTCCTGGCCGTCGGCAACGGCAAGATCCTGGAAGATGGCAAGGTCCGCCAACTGGCCGTGAAGGTCGGCGACCGCGTTCTGTTCGGCAAGTACTCCGGCCAGGCCGTGAAGATCGATGGCCAGGAACTGCTGGTCATGCGCGAAGAAGACCTGTTCGCCGTCGTCGAGAAGTAATTCGGCATCCGGCCTTCCTTTTCCTTCTATATAGATAGAGAAAACGTGAAGGCCATCGGCAACAAGACAGCAGCCGGTGCTCCCTGAATCTTCAGGCCCGAGCCCGGCGACATGAACTGAACCGAATTTCTGGAGAATCCAACATGGCAGCAAAGCAAGTTATTTTCGGCGATGAAGCACGCGCCAAGGTCGTCAACGGCGTCAACATCCTGGCCAACGCAGTCAAGGTCACCCTGGGCCCCAAGGGCCGCAACGTCGTGCTGGAGCGCAGCTTTGGCGCCCCGACCGTGACCAAGGACGGCGTTTCCGTCGCCAAGGAAATCGAACTGAAGGACAAGCTGGAAAACATGGGTGCCCAGCTGGTCAAGGAAGTCGCTTCCAAGACCTCCGACAACGCCGGTGACGGTACCACCACCGCAACCGTGCTGGCTCAAGCCATCGTGCGCGAAGGCTTCAAGTACGTCGCCGCCGGCTTCAACCCGACCGACCTGAAGCGCGGTATCGACAAGGCTGTCACCGCCATCGTCGGTGAAGTGAAGAACCTGGCCAAGCCCACCACCACCTCCAAGGAAATCGCTCAAGTCGGCTCGATCTCGGCCAACTCCGACGCGGACATCGGCGACATCATCGCCAAGGCCATGGAAAAGGTCGGCAAGGAAGGCGTCATCACCGTGGAAGACGGCAAGTCGCTGGAAAACGAACTGGACATCGTCGAAGGTATGCAATTCGACCGTGGCTACCTGTCGCCGTACTTCATCAACAACCAAGAGAAGCAGATCGTCGCTCTGGACAATCCCTTCATCCTGCTGTTCGACAAGAAGATCTCCAACATCCGTGACCTGCTGCCGGTGCTGGAACAAGTCGCCAAGGCTGGCCGTCCGCTGCTGATCGTGGCTGAAGACGTCGAAGGCGAAGCCCTGGCTACCCTGGTGGTCAACAACATCCGTGGCATCCTGAAGACCGCTGCCGTCAAGGCTCCTGGTTTCGGCGACCGCCGCAAGGCCATGCTGGAAGACATCGCCATCCTGACCGGCGGCCAAGTGATCGCCGAAGAAGTCGGCCTGACCCTGGAAAAGGCTACCTTGGCTGAACTGGGCCAAGCCAAGCGCGTTGAAATCGGCAAGGAAAACACCACCATCATCGACGGCAACGGCGAAGCCGCTGGCATCGAAGCTCGCGTGGCAATGATCCGCACCCAGATCGGCGAAGCGACCTCCGACTACGACCGTGAAAAGCTGCAAGAGCGCGTGGCCAAGCTGGCCGGCGGTGTTGCACTGATCAAGGTTGGCGCTGCCACCGAAGTCGAAATGAAGGAAAAGAAGGCCCGCGTCGAAGACGCCCTGCACGCTACCCGCGCTGCTGTTGAAGAAGGCGTCGTGCCTGGCGGTGGCGTTGCCCTGCTGCGTGCTCGCGCCAACGTCAAGGACCTGAAGGGTGACAATCCGGATCAGGAAGCCGGTATCAAGATCGTGCTGCGCGCCATCGAAGAGCCGCTGCGCCAGATCGTCTTCAACGCCGGCGACGAGCCGTCGGTGGTGGTGAACAAGGTGCTGGAAGGTTCGGGCAACTTCGGCTACAACGCCTCCAACGGCACCTACGGTGACCTGGTGGAACTGGGCGTGCTGGATCCGGCCAAGGTGACCCGTTCGGCTCTGCAAAACGCTGCCTCCGTGGCCAGCCTGATCCTGACCACCGACGCCCTGGTGGCCGAAGTGACCGAGGACAAGCCGGCCGGCATGCCTGGCGGCATGGGTGGTATGGGCGGCATGGGCGGCATGGACGGCATGATGTAATTGGCCTTCCGGCTGCGGGCCATGCGTCGCATGGCCTGTGCTGCAAGTAAAAAACCCGCATCAGCGATGATGCGGGTTTTTTGTTGGGCGGCGATCGGAGCGGATCCGGAATGCAAGGCCTCCTCTCCGATCTCGCGCAGCTGAGTTGACCGAGCATCGACCTCACAAAGGTTTCTGCATAAAAAAAGACCCGCATCCTTGCAGATGCGGGCCAAAACATCGGGCTCCCACGAGCCCGATGCAGTGCCAGAACTTAGAAGCTGTGGATCAGGCCGGCGTTGATGCCGGTCTGGCTGCGATCCAGGCCAGGTTCGCGATCCTTGCCCAGACCGACGCTGTACATGTCGGACGAACGCAGATTGCGGATGACCGCATAGGTGGAAGTACGCTTGGACAGGTCATACTTGGCACCCAGGTTCAGCTGCAGGAGACGGCCATCGGCGCTGCGAGCGAACTTGGCGCGGGTGTACTGCAGGCTGCTGATCAGCGCCAGGTTCGTCGAGATCTTGTAATTCACGCCGACATCCAGAGTGCTGCTGGACTCATGGTTGGCACCGCCGATGAGGAAATCGCCATCGTCAGGCATGTCATAGTAAGGCTTGGCACCAGGGGCCTTGGGATGCGCCAGCGAACGGAAGCTGTAGTCATGCTTGGGATTGAAGGCGATCTGCGACGGCACCTTGGCCAGCGGCAGGCTCAGGCGGGAGTAGGAACCATAGACCTTGGCCGGACCAAACTGATAGGCCGCTGCCAGCGTCCAGGTCTTCAGGCAGGTATCGCCCGCCTTGTCCTTGCCCGCCTCTGCCCCATTGCAGGCGGAGGCGCCGTTGACGTCACTGGAGCCAGCCCCCATCTTGCTTTGGAAATAGCCCAGGCCCAGGGTCAGCGGACCATTGGCGTAAGTACCGCCCAGGCCGAAGGACTGGCCGGCACCGGTATTGCCGGCTTGCTCACCGAAGCCATAGATAACGCTACCACTGAAGCCGCCGAAGTTCGGGGTGTTGTAGCGAATGGAATTGTTGACGCGCTCGCCGTTGGTGCGGTCCAGGTTCTGCGAGTGGACACGGCTGACCACGCCGCCAAAGTCACCAGCCGAGCTGATGGCGCCGATCTCGCCCAGGATGTCGTTCTGACGGCCGACCAGCACCGTACCAAAGTTGCCCGACAGCCCCACGGTCGCCTGACGGCCCCACAGCAGCTTGCCCTGGCCCGCCTCGCCGGTATCGACACTGAAACCGTTCTCGATGGTGAACAGCGCCTTGATACCGCCGCCCAGGTCTTCCACGCCCTTGACGCCCAGGCGCGAACCCTTCATCAGGCCGGAATCGAGCGCCATCTGGCCGCCCGTATCCTTGCCGCCGGTGGAGATCTTGTTGGTGTAGGACAGGCTGGCGTCGACCGCACCGTAGATGGTCACGCTGCTCTGCGCGTGCGCCGCGCTGCCGAAGGCAGCCAGCACGGCCAGGGCCAGGATGGACTTTTTCATAGAGTACTCCGTAGTGGTTTGATTGCTGTTGATTGGAGGGTGGACATCACCTTGCGACGAGGGCACCACCCAGGCTTCCGAAAGAAACATCAAGAAGTCACGGCAAATCTAAACCGACTTTTATTCCTCAAATGAATCATTCCTTTAATTAATATGATTTATAAGACTTTTCTGTAGCTTTATCGCAACCCATGTCACACATAGAGGTCAGCGCATTTTGTTGTCCATCAGTAATGAAACCGGCACTGATGAATCACCAGCCTGCCCGCCACCAACTCGATGACGAGCCGGTGTTCACCCTGCACGCGCACCGCGTAAAGTCCGGGCAAGCGCAGGGGCAAGGCCACCCGGCGGGCCGATGGAATGCAAGCTCCTTCACTTAGTCGTCGCATCAAATGAAGTAATTGACGTGCAACCCGGCGGTCATGGCGACGCCACCAGGCCAGGTCCTCGCGCGCCAGCGGGGTCATCCAGAGCGGGCTCAAGGCTGCTCCTTCAGCGGCAGCAGTTCGGCGCGCAGCTGCAACAGGCTGCACAGCAGGCGTTCGGCATTGAGATCGTTGCCCAGCAGGTGCAGGGCTTCCTGCACTCCGCGCCAGACCGGTTCGCGCACCAGCACCAGGTTGTCGGCACCCGCTCGGGTGAGGATGACTTCATCGATATCGGCCAGCTCCAGCAGCGCGTCGAGGCGCTCGGCCAGGTCAGTGACAGGAAAGGCATACATGGGGAGGATTCCGGGGCTGGATCCGGCGCGCTGCAGCACGCCGGACAAAAAATTCAGGAAGATAAGCCCTGGCACCGTCACGGACGGCATTCAGTGAAAAAATGAGGTGAACGACAAAACTTATTCGACACCTTTCTCGCTCAACATCGAGTCAAGGTCGTCTCCCGGGACCGGGCCCACTGTGCAAATCGCCCCGCAAAGCCGCTCTGCACGCGGGTTCCCGCCGCATGCTAAGACGCGCCGGTTATATGCATAGGCGAAAATTTATTTTCCCTATATAACCTTGCCGCCTTAAAATAGCGCCTTCTTATAAAAATATTGATGGCAGTGGAGACCTGAGGTCCTGACCCGCCCGCAGCGTCCCACGATGCCGCGCTGGCGTCGGCACCCGGGGGCCCGCTGCCATTCTTCTTTTCCATCATGATCGAAATACAAGCTGTCACCCAGCGGTTCGGCAATGTCGAAGCGGTGCGCAATGTCGATTTGTCGATCCGCAAGGGCGAGATCTTCGGCATCATCGGCCGCAGCGGCGCGGGCAAGAGCACCCTGGTGCGCACCCTGAACCTGCTGAATCGTCCCACTTCCGGACGTATCGTCCTCGATGGCCAGGACCTGACCTCGCTGTCGTCCTCCCAACTGCGCGAAGCGCGCCGTGGCATCGGCATGATCTTCCAGCACTTCAACCTGCTCTCCTCGCGCAGCGTCTACGACAACATCGCGCTGCCGCTGGAACTGGCCGGCAAGAGCAAGCCGGAGATCGCCGCCAAGGTCGAACCCTTGCTGGAGCTGGTGGGCCTGACCGCCCTGCGCGACCGCTATCCGGCACAGATTTCCGGCGGCCAGAAGCAGCGCGTGGGCATTGCCCGTGCCCTGGCCAACGATCCCAAGGTCCTGCTCTCGGACGAAGCCACCTCGGCGCTGGACCCGGAAACCACCCGCTCCATCCTCGAACTGCTGCGCAAGATCAACAAGGAGCTGGGCCTGACCATCGTGCTGATCACGCACCAGATGGAAGTCATCAAGCAGATCTGCGACCGCGTGGCCGTGATGGAAGCCGGCCAGGTGATCGAACAGGGCGAAGTGCTGGAGGTGTTCCGCCAGCCGCGCCATGAAGTCACCCGCGCGCTGATCGGCGACGTCATCGCCCACGAGCTGCCCAAGGGCGTGCTGGCCCGCCTGCGCGAGCGCCTGGCGCGTGCCGACGTCGGCCAGGGCACCGACCACCTGTTCCGCTTCGCCTTCACCGGCAACGATGTGGACCAGCCGCACCTGTCGGAAGCGGTGCGCCGCTTCAACCTGAATTTCAACATCCTGCACGGCCAGATCGACGAGATCCAGGGCCAGGCATTCGGTTCGCTGGCGATCCTCGCCAACGGTACCCAGGACAACATCAAGCAGGCCATGCAATACCTGCGCGAGCAGGGCGTGGTCGTCGAGGAGCTCAACCATGTCATCTGAACTGATCGATCTGTTCGTCAGCTCCTTCGGCGAGACGCTGATGATGGTGGTGATCTCGGGCGTGGTCGGCTCACTGCTCGGCATTCCGCTCGGCATCGCCCTGCACATCACCGAATCCAAGGGCGTGCTGCCCAACGTCGCCTTCAACCGCATCGCCGGCCTGCTGGTCAATGCGGTGCGCTCGACGCCCTTCATCATCCTGCTGGTGGCGGTGATCCCGATGACGCGCTTCTTCGTGGGCACCTCCATCGGCACGGCCGCTGCCATCGTGCCGCTGACCATCGCCGCCGCGCCCTTCATTGCGCGCCTGGTCGAGACCGCCCTGCGCGAAGTCGATCACGGCCTGGTGGAAGCGGCGCAAGCCATGGGTGCGACCACCTGGCAAATCATTTACAAGGTCTTGGTGCCTGAAGCATTTGCTGGTATCGTCGCCGGTCTCACGATCACCTTCGTCAGCCTGGTCGGTTATTCGGCCATGGCCGGTGCCATCGGTGGCGGCGGCCTGGGCGACCTGGGCATCCGCTACGGCTACCAGCGCTTCCTGCCGGAAGTGATGCTGGCCGTGGTGCTGATCCTGATCGTGTTCGTCCAGCTGGTGCAATCCCTGGGAGACCTGCTGGTCCGCAAGCTCAGCCACCGCTGAGCGCAGTTACTACAAAAAAACGGCAGCTATCCGCTGCCCACCTCAAAGCTCGAAAGGAAAGTCATGAAGCGTCGTCAGTTGATTCAATTCATCGCAGGCCTGGGCCTGGCCGCCGGCCTGGCCTGTGCTCCCGCCATGGCCGAAGACCAGATCAAGATGGGCGTGACCGCCGGTCCGCACGCCGAGATCATGGAACAGGTCAAGAAGCTGCTGGAAAAAGACGGCGTGCAGATGAAGGTCATCGAATTCACCGACTACATCCAGCCCAACGCCGCGCTGGCCGCCGGCGACCTGGACGCCAACTCCTACCAGCACCAGCCCTACCTGGATGCGCAGATCAAGGACCGTGGCTACAAGTTCGTGAGCGTGGGCAGCACCATCACCTTCCCGATGGGCGTGTACTCCAAGAAGATCAAGTCGCTCAACGACCTGAAACAAGGTGCGCGCGTGGGCGTGCCCAACGATCCGACCAACGGCGGCCGCGCCCTGCTGGTGCTGCAAGCCAAGGGCGTGATCAAGCTGAAAGCCGATGCCGGCCTGAAGGCAACCCCGTTGGACATCGTGGAAAACCCCAAGAAGATCAAGATCATCGAACTGGATGCCGCCCAGCTGCCGCGTTCGCTGGATGACTTCGATGCTGCCGTCATCAACGGCAACTACGCTGAATCGGCCGGCCTGTCGCCGACCAAGGATGCGATTGCCGTGGAAGCCTCCACCGGTCCCTACGCCAACGTGATCGCCGTGCGTATCGCCGACAAGGACAAGCCTTGGGTCGCCAAGCTGGTCAAGGCTTACCACAGCCCGGAAGTGAAGAAGTTCGTGCTGGAAAAGTACAAGGGTTCCGTGATCACTTCCTGGTAATCCGCAACGCCTGACTTGCCTGCATCAACGAAAAGGCCAGCTCATCGAGCTGGCCTTTTTCATTGGGCGGGAATTTTTCGCTTGCCGGTAATCCCTCAAAAACTTAGTTTTTGAAGTCCGGTTTCTAAGTTTTCCGGAAAGAAAAACTTAGATTCAACGCCCGCGGTGATCCGGAGCGTCTCGCCAGTCGTAGTCCTCGTCGTCTTCCTCTTCATCCTCGGCCTGCAGGGCATCGGGATTGTCGGTGGACTGATAGGTCGCCAGCAGCTCGGCACGCGACTGCGGCGTTTCCAGCGAGATGCGGCCCAGTGCGCCGCTGCGGTAATCCTGCAGGAAGGTGTGCGCGGCCTTCTCGAAATCGTATTCGCCGCCCTTGAGGCGGAAGCCACGCTTGGCCGCCACGCCCTCCACCACGGCTACGCCGTCCATGCCTTCGGTATTGAAGCCATAACGCGCCTTGAGCAACTGCGGATAGCGCTGCAGCAGCAGGTCGGCCAGGAAGGTCGCCACTTCCTCTTCGATCAGCGCATTGCTGCCCACCGCATGGCTGGCCGCCAGCATCAGGCCATCGCTGGGATGCTCGATCTTGGGCCAGAGCATGCCGGGGGTATCGGTGAGCACCATGTTGTTGCCCAGGTAGAGACGCTGCTGGGTCTTGGTCACGGCCGGTTCATCGCCGACGGCGGCCACGCGCTTTTTCAGCAGCGCATTCATCAGGGTCGACTTGCCGACGTTGGGGATGCCCATGATCATCATGCGCAGCGGCTTCAGGGCAGTACCGCGATGCGGTGCCACCTGAATCGCCAGCTTGGGCACGCGCGCCACATCGGAGGGCTTCTTGCAGGAGAGGGCCACGGCGGTGACGCCCTTCTGGCTGTTGTAGTAGTCGATCCAGGCTTGGGTGGCCACCGGATCGGCCATGTCGGTCTTGTTGAGGATCTTCAGGCAAGGACGCTGGCGCGCATTGCGCAGCTGCTCGATCATGGGATTGCAGCTGGCCTGCGGCAGGCGGGCATCGACCACTTCGATGACCATATCGACTTTTTCCATGCTCTCCGCGGCCTTGCGGCGGGCGGAGTTCATGTGACCGGGGAACCATTGGATGGACATGCGGAGCTTCTTTCTGATGCGTATTTCGTTGAAGGCGCTATTTTACGGCCCTGCCCCGCCAATCCCTAACAAATCCCCAAGAAAACGGCCTGCCGCGCGCAAGTCGGGGCAGGCCGTTGGACGGGGAACAACACCCGCGCTCACGCGCGGCGCGTCACCCATTGCTCTTTGGCAACACCTACGAAGCGCCACACCAGCCACAGGGCGACGCCATAAGCCAGCGCCATCACGCCGAAGGCCAGCGGATTGCGCAGGTTCCAGCCCTCAATGCTATGCAGGATCGCGCCCATCAGGGCCACGCCGACCAGAGCACCGATCTGGCGATTGGCATTGAGCGCGGCCGCCGCACTGTTGGCGTGGGCCTTGCCGGCCACCTGCATGACCACCGTGGTCATGGAAGGAATGGCGGTACTGATGCCCAGGTTGGCCGCCGCGCACACCAGGGCCAGCAGCCAGTACGGCGTCTCGGGACGGAAACTCATGGCCACGGCGGTAAAGACGGTCCCCACCGACAGGCCCAGCAGCAGCGGCACGCGCGGCCCCCAGTGCGCGGCCATGCGGCCCGACATCAGGTTGCCGAAGAAGACCACGGCCATCATCGGTACCAGTTGCAGCCCGGTCTGCAGGGCATCCGCGCCGCGTCCCTGCTGCAGGAACAGCGCCAGGTAGAACAGGTTGCCATAGACGCCGAAGTTGATGAGGAAGCCAATGCCATTGGCCGCCGCAAACTGCGGCGTGGCAAACAGCGCCTTGGGCAGCAGCGGCGCAATGCCGCGCAGTTCATGGCGCACCAGCGCCACGGCGGCCAGCACCGCCACTGCCAGCGCCGCCAGGATGCGCGGAGAAGCCCAGCCATACACCGGCCCCTGGATTAGCACGAAGGAAATCCCGGCCAGCATCACCACCCCGGCCAGGTGGCTGAACAGATGCAGCGCACGGGCGTGTCCGGCAACTTGGGGAATGAGCTTGCGCGCCATCAGCAAACCCAGCAGGCCCACCGGCACGTTGATGAGGAACACGCTGCGCCAGCCCAGCCAGTGGATCAGCACCCCGCCCAGCAGCGGTCCGGCAGCAGCGGCCAGGCCGACGGTGGCCGACCAGACGCCCAGCATGCGGGCACGCACGCGGTCATCCTCATACACGTGCGTGAGCAGGCTCAGCGAACTGGGCATGAAGAAGGCCGCGCCCAAACCCTGCAGCAGGCGTGCCGCGATCAGGAAGGGCCCGTTGGGTGCAGCCCCGCACAGCAGCGAGGCCACTACGAACAGGAACAGCCCGGTCAGATAAAGCCGCCGCGCACCGAAGCGGTCGGCCAGTGCGCCGCCCACCAGCAGCATGGCGGCGAAGGTCAGCGTATAGCCATCGACGATCCACACCAGCATCGACAAGGGCGCATCCAGGCTGCTGGAGATATTGGACAGCCCGACGTTGACCACCGTCACATCCAGCATGGCCATGACGAAACCGATGGCCAAGGCCACCAGCGGCAGCATGCCGGCATGCGGGGCGACATCGGCAAGGGGAGGTGCCAGCACCGAGGCTGGCGCACGAGGGCATTGTATGGAAGACATGGCAACAGGACTTTCTGCACGCAGGGTGCGAGGGAGAACCGCAATCCCGCGACCGGAGAAGACCGGGGCGGGTTGAATGGGGCAGATTCTAGGCTCGGGCAGTGATGCAATAAAGAGGTATAAAATCAGCGCGCTGATGCAAATTTGCATCACGTCTTCACTGAATCCCCTCTTGCAGCAAAGGCACATCATGGATTGGGACAACGCCCGCATCTTCCTGGCCATCTATCGCGTAGGCACCTTGCGCGGGGCCGCCGAACATCTGGAGATCGACCAGGCCACCGCAGGCCGCCGCCTGGCCGCACTGGAAAGCTCGCTGGGTGCGCGCCTGTTCCTGCGCACGCCCAGTGGCTATGTGCCGACCCCGGCGGGCGAGATGGCGGCAGCTGCCGCTACGCAGATGGAGCAAGGCGCGGAACAGCTGCAACGCCAGATGCAGGGCATGGATGAACGCCTGTGCGGCGTGGTACGGCTGGCGGCCACCGACATTACGGCGCGCCATTTTCTGTTACCGGCCTTGCACCGGCTGCACCAGGAGCATCCGAAAATCCGCGTGGTGCTCTCGACCTCCACCCAGCTCACCAACCTCACCAAGCGCGAGGCCGACATCGCCGTGCGTACCGTGCGCCCGGATGCGCCGGACCTGATCGCGCGCCATCTGAAACGGCTGCATACCGGCATGTATGCCTCGAAAGCCTATGTGAAAAAGCGCGGCCTGCCCGATCCCGGCACCGGCCTGAAGGGACATGACGTGGTGATCTATCCGCGCAGCGTCTCGCCCAGCAAGTCCGAGCAGATCTGCGGCGAATCCATCGCCCACGCCAACGTGGCCATGGAAGTGAGTACCGGGCTGGTCATGGTCGACAGCCTGCAGGCGGGTTTCGGCATCGGCGAACTGCCCACGCATGTGGGCGACAAGGCCAGCGGCCTGGTGCGCATCTGGCCGCAGCGGGCCGTGCCTTACGACATGTGGCTGGTACTGCACAGCGACCTGAACCGCACGGCACGGGTGCGGGCGGTGGCCGATGCGATCATTGCGGCCTATGAGGCCCATAAGACCTATGAGGCCCATGAGGCAAATGCGCCTGCAGAGGTTTGATGAAGCATGCAGCGGGCGGCGGACAGACTGCCCCCTGTGCATAAAAAGCAAGGCGCGACAAAAACCTTAGTTTTTATCGCGCCATTTCTTAAAAACGCCTGTGGAAAATCTAACTTTCATTCCAGGTCGGCCAGCACCTTCAAGTGAGCCACCACACTGCGCCCCAGCGCAGAGAGGTTGTAGCCGCCCTCCAGGCAACTGACGATGCGGCCCTTGGCGTACTGGTCGGCGATCTTCATGATCTGCCGCGTCATCCAGGCGTAATCGGCTTCCACCAGGCCCATCTGGCCCATGTCATCCTCGCGGTGGGCATCGAAACCGGCCGAGATGAAGATCATCTGCGGCTGGTGCGCATGCAGCGCCGGCAGCCATTTCTCGGTCACCAGCTGGCGCACCGCGCTGCCATCGGAATAGGCCGGCACCGGCACGTTGACGATGTGCGATTCGGTCGCCCCGTCACCCGAGAAGGGATAGAAGGGGTGCTGGAAGAAACTCACCATCAGCACCCGGGGATCATGGGCAAAGATGTCTTCGGTGCCATTGCCGTGATGCACGTCGAAATCGATCACCGCCACCCGTTCCAGCCCGTGCACGTCGATGGCATGGCGCGCCGCCACCGCCACGTTGTTGAACAGGCAGAAGCCCATGGCCTTGGCGGGCGTGGCGTGATGGCCCGGCGGACGCACCGCGCAGAAGGCATTGTCCAGTTCGCCGGCCAGCACCGCATCGGTCGCGGCCACCGCCGCGCCGGCCGCGCGCAGGGCGGCTTTCCAGCTGTGCTTGTTGAGCAGGGTGTCGCCATCGACGGAGTGATACGACTGCCCCGACAGGCTCAGGGCATGGCTGTGCTCGCGCACGTAATCAACGGCGGCGGCAGTATGCACACGCTCCAGTTCGGCCGGATCGGCCAGCGGGGCTTCGCGGCGGTCGAGGAACTGATCGATGCGGCTCAGGATCAGCTGGTCTTCGATCGCCTCGAGACGAGCGGGCGTCTCAGGGTGCCAGTCACCCATTTCATGGCGCTGGCAATCGGCGTGCGTATAGATGGCGGTAGTCATTCTTGCTCTTGTTGCAATCTCGTTGCGATCTTGTTGCGATGATATTGCCACCCGGCAAACACCAGGCTGGCCGGGTTGTCTCCTCGGACTAGTGTACATTGGCTGTCGCCTATCGTGGTCAAAGCCGCGTCGGCATCATGCACCAGCGCAGGGCGCGGCGGCCGATGCGGTATACTTGCCCGCTTGTCTGGCCTCCCCTGCTGCTCATCCTGCTCATGCCCATCTCCCTGCCTCGCCTGACCGCCCTCGCCGCCACCCTGCTGATCTCCACACTGTGTGCCTTGCCGATGACCGTGCAGGCGCAGGACGGCAAGCCTGTGGAAAAGAAAACCCAGAAAAAGGCGGTGGACAACAAAGACAAGAAGGCAGCCGAGAAGAAAGCCAAGCCGCAGGCCAGGAAGAAGGTGGCCGCTGACGACCAGGGCGAGTTCGTCAACTTCAACGAGTGGAAGGACGTCGCCCGCTTCATGGATGAGATGGCCGAACGCAACCAGTTCCAGCGCAGCGATCTGAACGCCCTCTTCGCCCGGACCCGCTACGTGGACAGCGCCATCCAGCTCATCAAGCCGGCCCCCAGCACCAAGCCCAAGAACTGGGCGGCCTACCGCGCGCGCTTCGTGGAACCGGTGCGCATCAATGCGGGGGTCGATTTCTGGAACAGCTATGGCGTCGCGCTGGCCCGCGCCGAGGCGCAATACGGCGTGCCCATGGAAATCATCGTCGGCATCATCGGCGTGGAAACCGTCTACGGCCGCAACACCGGCAACTTCCGCGTGATGGATGTGCTGACCACGCTGGCCTTCGATTACCCCAACACCCCCAACCGTGATGCGCGCATGGCCTTCTTCCGGGGCGAACTGGAAAACACCCTGCTGCTGGCGCGCGAGGCCGGCATCGATCCGATGTCCTTGCGCGGCTCCTATGCCGGGGCCATCGGCTGGCCGCAGTTCATGCCGGGCAGCATCCGCGAATACGCGGTGGACTTCGATGGCGATGGCAAGATCGACCTGCGCAATTCGCCGGTGGACGCCATTGGCAGCGTGGCCCACTACCTGGCCGTGCACGGCTGGCAGCGCGGCGAACCGGTGGCCTTCCCGGTCACGGTCTCGAATGACAACCGCCAGTGGGAAGCCATGCTCAACCAGGGCCTGGAAGCCAAGTACACCGTCGAGGAACTGCAAGCGGCCGGCATCTCCACGTCCTCCCTGCCGGCCGGCCTGCGTTATGGCCTGGTCGACCTGCAGAACGGCACCGGCCCGACCGAGTACTGGGTGGCCACCAACAACTTCTACGCCATCACGCAGTACAATCGCAGCTACTTCTATGCGATGTCGGTGGCCGATCTTGGCCGTGCGGTCGCGGCGGCACGCAACCGCTGACCTGCCGTCTCGCCCACCCGGATTCACCCTTGATGGCACTGTTGATGAGGGAGCGCTCACTGCGTGCTCCTGCTCCTTTCTTTCCACGATAGAACCACGATGAAACGCATTGCACCCCTGGCCTCCACGCTCATGCTGACGCTGGCCGGCACCTCGCTCGGCCTGCCGGCCATCGCCCGTGCGGCTGACGCCGCCGACGACAAGGGCGAGTCCCTGCCCACGGTCAACGTCACCGCCAGCGGTACCGGCCGCGACGCAGGCCGCGTGCGCTCGGCGGGCGTGGCCGGTTTCGACGATGCGCCCCTGATCGATACGCCGGCCTCGGTGGCGGTGGTCACTGCCGCGCAGATGCAGGACCAGCAATCGCGCCTGCTCTCGGATGTGGTCAAGAATGATGCATCCATCAACGAGAACTATGCGCCGGTCGGTTACTACGAAAACTTCAGCATCCGCGGCATCACGCTGGACCCGGCCAGCGCCTATCGCATCGACGGACTCACCGTGGCCGGCGAGCAGACCATCGCGCTGGAAAACAAGGAGCGCGTCGAATTCCTCAAGGGGGTAGCCGGCCTGCAGGCCGGTGTGAGCAGCGCGGGCGGCATCGTCAACTACGTGACCAAGCGTCCGGCCGATGTGCGTTCGATCACGCTGGGGACCGACTCCTATGGATCGCGCTACCTGGCCACCGACCTGGGCACGCTCTTCGGTGAACAGAAACAGTTCGGCCTGCGCATCAATGCCGCGCATGAAGACATCCACTCCTACGTCAACAATGGCGATGGCTGGCGTGACTTCGCTTCGCTCTCGGCAAGCTGGGCGCTGTCGTCGAAGACGCTGGTGCAGTTCGATGCCGAATACCAGCAGAAGGCCCAGCACTCGGTGGCCGGGTACCAGCTGCTGGGCGGCACCACGCTGCCCTCAGGCGTCTCGCCCAGGACCATGCTGACGCCCCAATCGTGGGCGCAGCCGGTGCGTGACAGCTCGCTCAACTATCGCCTGCGGGTGGATACCGATTTCAATGCCAACTGGCATGGTTACGTGCAGGCAGGCCGCAGCCGGGCGGTCATCGATGACTACCTGGCCTTCCCTTATGGCAGCGGTGGCGGAGCGTCTTCGACCTTTGCGGCCAATGGCGACTTCGATGTGTATGACTATCGCGTGCCCAATGACGAACGCCGCAACGATGAAGCGCAGGCGGTCATGATCGGCAAGTTCGCGACCGGCTGGCTCAAGCATGAGCTGACCATGGGCGTGGCCATGTCGCGCCGGGTGGTGGATAAATCGGATGGCATCAGCGTGCTGGTCGGCAGTGGCAACATTTACAGTGGAACGCCTGCACTGGCACCGGCCACCGATGTGCCCGGCGCGGCGTATCGCAATCTGGACAGCCGCCAGAAAGCCCTGTTCTTCAGCGACCGCCTGCAATTCTCCGAGCGCTGGCAAGCCATTGCCGGGGGCCGACAGGTGTGGCTCAACGAGCAGGCCTTCGCTTCGGACGGCAGTGTCACCCGTGCGACTTCGCGCAACCTGTTCCTGCCGCAACTGGCGCTGATCTTCAAGCCGATGCAGAACGTCTCGCTCTACGGCAGCTATGCCGAGACGCTGACGCTGGGCACATCCGCGCCCTTCTGGGGCAGCAACTTCCCGACCACCTTGCCGCCCTCCGTGGCACGTCAACTGGAAGCCGGCGTGAAATATGACGTCTCGCCGGACCTGGCGCTGACCGCTGCCGTGTTCCGCATTCGCAAGGCCTACGAGTATCAGCAGCCGGACAACAGCAGCAGTGGCTTCACCTATGTCCAGCAAGGCCAGCAAACCAACACCGGCCTCGAACTCGGTGCCAGCGGCAAGCTCACCCCGCGCCTGGCCGTCGGTGCCAGCGTGACGGCCACCCGCGCGCGCGCCAGCGATACCGGCACCGCCGCCTACGATGGCCAGCAAGTGGTCAACGTGCCGCGCCTGCGCAGCAGCGTCCATGCCGACTATGCCCTGCCGGGCGTGGAAGGCGTGAACCTGATGGGCAGCTGGCTCTACAGCGCCAGCAAGCCGGCTACCCGCGACGGCAGCGTGAGCCTGCCGGCGGTGCATGTGTTCAATGCCGGCCTGCGCTACAAGCTGCGTATCAGCGGCCACACTGCCACCCTGCGCGCCAACCTCGACAACGTCTTCGACAAACGTTACTGGAAGGATGCCGGCCAGTACCTGGGCGACGGCTACGTGCACCTCGGCGCGCCGCGTACCGCGCGGCTGTCGCTGCAATATGATTTCTGATCTGCCGCCCTGCTGAGTCACCATGGACGCCGCTTCCCATCATCTCACCCGCGTCATCAGCCACGGCATGGGCGTGGAGCCGGTCATCTCCGACTGGCCCGCGCTGACCTCGGCCGAGGTGGCACGCGTGCTGCGCCACTATCCCGACGTGGGCCAGCCACTGCGACTGGAGTGGCACAGCCCGCGCCCGTTCTCGGCGGCCTGCGTGATGCAGACCGAGAGCGGGCCCATCATCGTCAAGCGCCATCATGCGCGCGTGCGCGATGTGGCGGCGCTGGCCGAGGAACATCGTTTCGTCGCCCACCTGCAGGCGCGCGGGCTGCCGGTCAGCAGCGCGCTGGCCACCCTTGAGGGCGCGACGGCACTGGCCGACGAGTACTGGACCTATGAGGTCTTCCCGCTGGCACCGGGCGTGGATCTGTATCGGGAAGCGATGTCATGGACGCCCTTCACCAGTTGCACCCATGCCCGCTCAGCGGGACAGATGCTGGCCCGCCTGCACCTGGCCTCGGCCGGTTACGATGCGCCGGCACGCCCGGCGCGCCCGCTGGTGTCGAGCTTCACCATCTTCTCGCAGGAAGATCCGGTCCGTCCGCTGCAGCATTACATCGAGCAGCGCCCGGCCATTGCCGACTATCTGGAAAACCGTCCGTGGCGCGGCGAAGTGGCGCAGCACCTGCTGCCCTGGCATGCCGCGCTCAAGCCCTATCTGGATGAATTCGTCCCGCTGTGGACGCACAATGACTGGCACGCTTCCAACCTGCTGTGGAGCGATGCCACGCCTGAAGCGCAGGTGCAGACCGTGCTCGATTTCGGTTTGTGTGACCGCACCTGCGCCCTGCACGACCTGGCCACGGCGATCGAGCGCAACATCGTCGAGTGGCTGGCCATTCCGCAACGTGCAGTGCAGTTGGTCCACCTCGACCTGCTGGATGCGATGCTCGATGGCTATGCCGCTACGCTGCCTCTGACGGCACGCCAGATGCGCGCCCTGGCGGCATTGCTGCCGCTGGTGCATGCCGAGTTCGCACTGGCCGAGCTGGATTATTTCCACGGCGTCACGCAGTCGCCGCAGAATGCCTCGCTGGCTTATGACACCTACTTCCTCGGCCATGCCGACTGGTTCCACTCCGAAGAAGGGCAGCGGCTGCTGGGGCATCTGGAACGACGCGCGCAGGCGCTGGAAAAAAACTAAGTTTTTGCTTGCTTCAGATTAAAAAAACGCGTCCGGAAAACTAAGTTTTCGGACGCGTTTTTTGTCTGCCGTGACTGCCGTGCTACTTGCTGACCCGTTGCATCAGGCAAGGTATCAGGCAAAGTCCTTCACCGTTTCCGGCTCGATCAACACCATGTTCTCATTGGCACCGAGCCAGATCTGTCCATCCTGGATCGTGCATTGCAGCTGCATGGTGCGCTGGGCCAGCGCCGCCAGGGCCTGGCTGGCTTCGGCGGGAATATTGATGACCTTGAGGTTCTTGGCGCGGTCGACGCGGCTGCCGGTCTGGCCCCACCAGATGTGCGAGGTGCTGCTGTAGCTGTAGACCAGCACCTTGTCGGCACGGCCACAGGCCTTGAGGATGGCGCGGTCGTCCGGCTGGCCGACTTCCACCCACACTTCGATGGCACCGGTCAGGTCCTTCTGCCACAGGTCCGGCTCGTCGGTATCGGACAAGCCCTTGCCGAAGGCCAGCGCCTCGCTAGCATTGAGGGCGAAGGCCAGCACGCGGATCATCATGCGCTCGTCGGTCTCGGAGGGATGGCGGGCGATGGTCAGTGCGTGCTGCTGGTAATAGTGCCGATCCATATCGGAAATCTGCAGGTCGGCCTTGAAGATGGTGGATTTGAGCGCCATGGGAATCTGTTCGTGCAAGGGAAAGGCGGCCCGGCGTGGCGGGCTGCCGTCAAAGGTTGGCAAGCATAGCCGATCTGGCGCGGCTGTGGGCGTTTGTGATGGGACAGATCAAGCCGGTGGCCTGTCACCGTGGCTGCCCCCGCCATGGCCGTGCGACAATGCCTGTATGAGCACTTCTTCACCTTCCCTTGCCCCTTCCCCGACAACTCCGAGCGACGACGCTGTCGTGGCGCTGACACGCGCCTGGCTGGAACAGGCCGTGATCGGCCTGAATCTCTGTCCATTTGCCAAGTCCGTGCATGTGAAGAATCAGGTCAGATACCACGTCAGCCGGCAGCAGGATTGGAATGATCTTTCTGTCGAGCTGGAACAAGAACTGAGCTTTCTGGCAAAAGCCGACCCGGAGCAGGTCGACACCACCCTCTTCATCCTGCCGCTCGCATTAGCCGATTTTCACGAGTACAACGATTTCCTGGACTGGGCCGATCGCCTGCTGGAAAGAATGGAGCTGGACGGGGAATTGCAGATCGCCAGCTTCCATCCGGATTACCAGTTTGCCGACGCGGGACCGGACGATATCGAGAACTACAGCAATCGCTCGCCTTTTCCCATCCTCCATCTGTTGCGAGAAAGCAGCATCGACCGGGCGGTGGCAGCCTACCCCGACGCGGCCGCCATCTTTGAGAAAAACATGGCTACCTTGCGCAATCTGGGGCTAAGTGGCTGGAATATGCTTCCATTTGTCGTATCAAAAGAACAACAATAGCAACTGCGCAAAAAATCCTGTTAATATCTGTTACAAATTCGAAAATGAGTTTCTGCAACTATTGTGGAATAGAATTTTCTGACTGCATGAAAAATGTGCAATTATTTCTATATAGACATAGAATTATTGTTGTGCTGCTGCTTCAGGCGCACTAGGTCAGAGAACAGAGAACTTGAACCGTGTTGTTTTGAAGCCGTTCTTTGATAGGGCTTTCGATATCTTGCAGAAAGAGGCAACGCCTTCTCGGATAACGTCAGTCGCGTTTTGCAGTTTTACAAACAATTAATGCATAGGCGCAATGCCTTCCACAAACATCTGCATAATGGAACGTCCCGATCATGAATACCCACGATACTGCTGAATCCAACTCGATCACCGATCACGTCAACTACGATCCCAACCATCTGCTCGATGCGCTGATCGAAAAGCTGCATCTGAAGAATGATGCCGCTCTGTCGCGCGCGCTGGAAGTGGCACCGCCGGTGATCAGCAAGATCCGTCACCGTCGCCTGCCGGTGGGCGCATCGCTGCTGATCCGCATGCACGAGGTGAGCGAACTGTCGATCCGCGAACTGCGCGAACTGATGGGCGACCGCCGTGAAAAATTCCGCATCAGCGACAAGCAGTTCAAGCCGAAGCCAGGCGCAGCGCCCGGCGCACCGGCACCGACTGGCGGCACCCCCGAGTAATCCGCTTCTGTCCGGCAGCATTGCTCCTGCGGTGCTGTTGCTGAGGCAGAGCTTCAGGAAAAACTTAGTTTCCGTACGGAAAAAACTAAGTTTTCTTTGCCCCCGACCATATAAAAAAACGGAGCCATCGGCTCCGTTTTTCATTGCATCCTGTTGTGCGCATCGTGCGCATCGTGCGCGTCCGCTGCTGCGGACCACGCACTGCCTTCACCGCCTCAAGCCGGGAACACCCCAGTCGACAGATAACGATCCCCGCGATCGCACACGATAAAGACGATGGTCGCATTCTCCAGCTGATGCGACAGGCGCACCGCAACTTCACAGGCCCCGGCTGCGGAGATGCCGCAGAACAGGCCTTCCGTCACGGCCAGCTTGCGCGCCATGTTCTCGGCATCGGCCTGGCTGACGGATTCCACCTGGTCCACGCGGGAACGGTCAAAGATCTTGGGCAGGTAGGCTTCCGGCCACTTGCGGATGCCGGGAATGGACGAGCCCTCTTCCGGCTGCGCGCCCACGATCTGCACCTGGGCATTCTGTTCCTTGAGGTACTGCGACACGCCCATGATGGTGCCGGTGGTGCCCATGGCGCTGACGAAGTGGGTGATGCTGCCCTTGGTGTCGCGCCAGATTTCCGGACCGGTGGTCTCATAGTGCGCCAGCGGATTGTCGGCATTGGCGAACTGGTCGAGGATCAGGCCTTCGCCGTTCTTCTGCATCTGCTCGGCCAGGTCGCGAGCGTATTCCATGCCGCCGCTCTTGGGTGTCAGCACGATCTTCGCCCCATAGGCGGCCATGCTCTGGCGACGTTCTTCGGAAAGATTTTCCGGCATCAGCAACACCATCTTGTAGCCGCGCATGGCCGCCACCATCGCCAGGGCGATGCCGGTATTGCCGCTGGTGGCTTCGATGAGGGTATCGCCGGGCTTGATCTGGCCGCGCGCTTCGGCGCGGGTGATCATCGAGTAGGCGGCACGGTCCTTGACCGAACCGGCAGGATTGTTGCCTTCGAGCTTGCCGAGGATGAGGTTGTTGCGGCACTTGGCTTCTTCGCCGCCGATGCGCGGCAGCTGGATCAGCGGAGTATTGCCGATGGTGGATTCGATGGTCGGATAAGACATCTGCTTGGCTTCCTTGCGCAGCCGTGCGCAGGCACGGGGCGATCTTTGGTCGAAAGGGGCATTCTAATATGACTCCACCGCATGTGCCGGCGGCGCGGCCTAACAAGATGCTTATAAGGATATAGCCAAATCATTTAAAGGAATGTTGCCCTGCCTGCCCATCGACGATGCCCTACACTGTAGTGAACGGTAGTGAACACGTCCCATCACAACTCCAACAGGGCGTACTCATCGGCAAGCGGCTGCGCAACCATGGAGACGACATGCACACCCATGACATCACCAACCAGGTCCCCGACCTGTGCGACTACAACCTCTACCGCAGTGACCTCGCCCTGAGCGAAGCGGTGCAGCGCGAAGGCGCACACTGGCACGACTGCACCCTGGCCAGCCAGGGCGAGCTGCTGGGCCGGGCCGAGATGCGTGAACTGGCCACGCTGGCCAACACGCAGCCGCCGGTGCTGCACACGCATGACCGCACCGGCCATCGTATCGACGTGGTGGAATTCCACCCGGCCTGGCATACGCTGCTGGAACAGCTGCGCCGCGCCGGCCTGCATGCGCTGCCGTGGATGCAGCCGGGCGATGGTGCCCACGCCGCCCGCGCCGCCGGCTACTTCCTGCATGCGCAGATCGAAGCCGGTTCGCTCTGCCCGACCACCATGACCTTCGCCGCCATCCCGGTGCTGCAGCAGGAACCGGCGCTGTTCGAACAATTGCGCAGCCGCCTCTTCTCGCGCGAGCACGACGGGCGCGACCTGCCGATCACGCAGAAGCGCTCCATCCTGATCGGCATGGGCATGACCGAAAAACAGGGGGGGTCCGACGTGCGCAGCAATGCCTCCATCGCCATGTCGGCCGATCCGCTGGAAGACGGGCGCGGCAAGGCTTACCTGCTCTCCGGTCACAAGTGGTTCTTCTCGGCACCGATGTGCGATGCGCACCTGATGCTGGCGCGCACCGAGAACGGCCTGTCCTGTTTCTTCGTGCCGCGCTGGCTGCCGGATGGCACGCGCAATCCCATCCTGATACAGCGCCTCAAGGACAAGCTCGGCAATCGCTCCAACAGCAGCAGCGAAGTGGAATTCGAGGAAGCCATGGGCATCATGGTCGGCGAGGATGGGCGCGGCATTCCGACCATCATCGAGATGGCCAACCACACGCGCCTGGATTGCATCATCGGCAGTGCCGCGCTGATGCGGCAGGCCCTGGTGCAGGCCATCCACCATGCTCGCCACCGCAGTGCCTTCGGCCGCCGGCTGGCCGAACAGCCCATCATGCGCGCCGTGCTGGCCGACCTGGCCCTGGAGAGCGAGGCCGCCACCCTGCTGATGCTGCGCGTGGCGCATGCCTTCGATGCGCCCGATGATCCCTTGCAACGCGCGTGGAAGCGCATCGTCACGCCCGCCGCCAAGTTCTGGATCTGCAAGCGCGCGCTGGAATTCACCGGTGAATGCATGGAAGTCTGGGGCGGCAACGGCTATGTGGAAACCGGTCCGATGGCGCGGCTCTATCGCGAAGCGCCGGTCAATTCGATCTGGGAAGGCTCGGGCAATGTGATGTGCCTGGACGTCCTGCGTGCCATCAGCCGCGAGACCGAAGGCTTCGCGCAACTGCTGATGGCACTGGACGATGCGGCCAGCACCCATCCTGCGCTGGCACAGCGGGTGCGCTCACTCAAGCAGATGCTGTCGGCAGCGGAGGAGGAACGGGAAGCCTGTGCGCGGCGTCTGGTACAGCAACTGGTGCTGGCCCTGCAGGGCATGCTGATGGCGCGCCATGCCCCGGGCGGATCGGCCGATGCCTTCCTGGCCAGCCGCGCCGACGGCGATGGCGGACGTGTCTACGGTACCCTCGGCGGCACCAGCCTGGCGGCGCAGGACGCCATCCTGCAGCGCGCCTGGCCCGATGCATGAGGCGACTGTCTCAGCCCGGCAGCGAGGGCATCAACGGACTGCGCTCGGCCCATGCCACGAAGAGTTTTCCACGGCGTGCGCGCACGCGGCGCTTCTTCATGGCGGAGAAGACCAGCTCGGCCAGCGTGCGCTGTTCGGCCGGGCTCATGGTCAATGACATGCGATACATGCGCAGCAGCATCAGGGCATTGTTCATGAAGGCGTTGTCGGCAGCATCGCTGCGCGCCAGCGCCGCCATCTGCGCCGCCAGCGTGAGCGTACGCGTGCCGTCGGCGGCGGCTTGCGCAGGCTGGCGCAGCCACTGCGGTTCCTGATCCTGCAAGGCGATGCGTTCGAGCACCATGCGATAGGACGCCTCCAGTTCGCCGGATTCGCCCAGGCTGTCGCCGATGGCCACCCCGGCCAGACCAGCCAGCAATTTTTCCAGCGCGCTGAAATTGCTGGCATGGCCGCTCAGTTCGCCATCGCGCCAGCCACCGCCGGCAGGGTCCAGCAGCCAGGCCAGGAAACCATGATCGAGTTGCGTCTGGCTGGCCGCACGGCTGGCCAGCAGGCGGCGCGCGATCACGGCCTCTTCGCTGCTCATGCGCGCGGCATGCGACAAGACCTGCTCCACCGCCTCCATGCCGCCGTCTCCCGACTGGCCCACGGCCGCCATGCCCGCCGCTGCGGCACGCCAGCGGCGATAGGCCGCCAGGTCGCGCGCCAGGGCATCGATGTCTTCCAGCGCCATTGCATGCGACTGCGCATAGGCGTAGGCCTCGGCCAGCAGGCGGCGATCCCCATAGGCGAGGAAGTCACGTGGATTGGTTCCTGCCGCAGCACGGCGCACCGGGGACGGCTCGTCCTCGCGGCGCGTGACGCCGAAGACGCGTTGCAGCAGCACCAGATAGGCGCTGTCCTGCGCCGCATGGGCGCTGTTGCCGATCTGGACCAGATCGGCCAGGCGCGGTGCGGCGGCGATCAGTTCGGCCAGCGAGGGGCCGAGACGGGGCAGCATCAGTCCGCGAATCACGCCGCCGCCCAGCGCCAGCGGACCGAGCGGCAGCACCAGGGTTTCCAGCATGCGCGCCAGGTCGGCTTGTTGCTGCGGCGGTAAAGCATTCGGCGAGGAAGGCGACTGCAACTGGTAGAGATCGAGATACTGCTGCAGCAGTTGCGCGTAGTTGTCCGGATAGGCGGTCTGCTCCAATGCAGACAAGCTGGCATAGAACACCAGCGCCGCCGTGATGACCGGCTTCCAGTCACCGCTCTCCAACGCCCGCTGGAACACCGGTGCCCAGTACTTCTGATCCAGCGCAGTGCGCTGGTTGGCCGCTGCGTAGCGCTCGTTGGTGGTGTAGGCGCCGCTCTCGTCATAGACGATGGCCGACAGCTCGGCGCGCGACATGTAGGTAAACGGATTGTCCGCGCGTCCATACAAGGACTCGGTGGCCTGGCGTGCCTGGCGCAGCCGCTGCGGATCATTCGACGGTGGCAGCTCGGCATCGGCGGCCGCAATCGCATCGGCCCCGCGGCGCGCGGCCACCAGCCGTGCTTCGATGGCAAAGAGCGTGTCACGCGTGATCGGGCGCGCGGCATCGATGAGGGTCTTGACCACGCCTTGCATGGGACTGGCCTGGACCGCCTCGGTCGAATCGACCGCCGCCGTGGTCACGCTATCGACCGCCGTGGCCAGTGCCGCCATCAATTTGCCCTGGGCCGACAACGACAGCGTCACGCCTTCTTCAGGCAGCGCGGTGACGGTCGCCACGGGCGCGCCCGGCGGCGCAGCGTTGGCCTCATTGCGCGGCTGCTGTTGCTGGGCCAGTTGCGTGAGCGCATCGCGCGCCGTGATGGCCAGATCGGTTTCCATTGCCATGTCCACTCTCCTGGTTCGGAGTTCTCATGACTTGATTACGGTAAAAGATCGGCAATCTTTACACTTGCAAACCGGCATCATCCAGGCGGGACGCGGCGTCTCGGGCGATTGAGACGATTGCGGCGAACGTGGCGGCTCAGGATTTCTCCGATGCGCAGGGGCATGGCGAAACGCTACATTAGGGCTGAACAGGAGATTCCCATGAACAAGACCCATGCCGTCGTCGCGCTGCTGGCGCTGATGCTGACCTGGCAAGCGGCCCGCACCGAGCGGGCCATGGCCGCCAATGCCGGTGCGCTTGATATCTCGGTAATGGTGGCGGAGAAGTGCCGCGTCGATTTTTCCGAGGGCAGCGCCGATTTCTTCCAGGTCTGTTCCGTCGGCGAGGGCGCAGCCAATGAGCGCGCCCAGCAGATCATGGGGGCCGTCACGGCCCTCGCCCCGCAGGATGATCCCTACTTCCTGGAGCGTGACCCGCAGCGTCCCGAGCGCGCCGCAGGGGCAGACCGCGCGCAGGCTTCCGCACCGGCGGACCGGCGTGGCCCCAAGGTGGTGGTCATCAACTACTGACCGGGTGAGGCCAGCGTGATGCGCCGCCGGTCCTGGCGCGGCAGGTAGTGATTGGGCGAGCTGCGCAGGGCCTTGCGGAACATGTTGGAAAACGCGCTCTGGCTGCGATAGCCCAGTGCCTGCGCCACCACCCCCACGGCATCCCCGCGCGCCAGCCGCACCAGCGCTTCGCTCAGGTGCACCTGCTGCACCCAGTGGCGGAACTGCAAACCCGTTTCCTTCGGAAACAGCCGGATCACCGTGCGCACGCTGGCCCCGCCCATCCCGGCCCAGTCGGCCAGCGAAAACTGCCGCCCGGGATCGTCCAGAATGGCTTCGCAGATGGCCTGCAGGCGACGGTCGCGCGGCCACGGGATGGCCACCGGAATGGCCGGCGCACGGGCCAGTTCCGACAGGATCAGTTCGGCCACATGGCCGGCCCGGCTGCGCGGCGCATACTCGCGCGGCTCGGCCAGCAAGGCCAGAATCAATTCGCGCAGCAGCACCGACACTTCCAGCAGCCGGCATTGCGCGCCCAGCGCCTGGCCCTGCCGCTCCTCGATGTAGAGGGTGCGCATGCTCACGCGCGTGAGCATCAGGATCTCGTGCTCCACCTGTGGCGGCACCCACAACGCCCGCTGCGGCGGTACCAGCCACACGCCTTGCGGGGTGCGCACCTGCATCACCCCGTCCACTGCATAGAGCAGTTGGCCACGCCGGTGCGAGTGCGCCGTCAGCAGGTCGCGCGCCGACAGCTCGCGGGCAAAGGCCACCACGCTGCTGGGCAGGTGCTGGAAGGCATCCACTTCGGCGCTGGGGCAGACGGAAGTCAGGTGGGCACGCATGGCATTTATTCGACAACAAGTGTCATCAGCATGAATAGGTGCCAATGATACGCTTCGAGTCTTCCTCGTGCTTGCCATCCCCGACACCATGACCAGTGCCACCGACTCCAATGCCACCCTGCCTTCCGGCGCGACGGCCTCCACCGATTCTCCTGCGGCCATCGCCGCCCAGCCGCTGGTGATGAGCATCATCCTGGCCTGCGGCGGCGCCCACCTGATCAATGACATGATTCAGGCGCTGCTGCCCTCGATCTATCCCATGCTCAAGACCGGCTACGGGCTCACCTTTACCCAGGTCGGGCTGATCACGCTGACCTTCCAGGTCACCGCCTCCCTGCTGCAACCCTGGATCGGCATGTATACCGACCGCCATCCCCAGCCCTGGCTGCTGCCCACCGGTGCCGTGGCCACCCTGGTCGGCATCGTGCTGCTGGCGCTGGCGGGCAGCTTCACTGCCTTCCTGCTGGCCGCCGCCCTGATCGGCATCGGCTCCTCGACCTTCCACCCGGAAGCCTCGCGCATCGCGCGCATGGCCTCCGGTGGCCGCTTCGGCCTGGCCCAGTCGACCTTCCAGGTCGGCGGCAATGCCGGTTCGGCCTTCGGCCCGCTGCTGGCGGCGGCCATCGTGGTGCCGTATGGCCAAGGCAACGTGGCCTGGTTCGTGCTGCTGTCGGTGCTGGCCATCGTGGTGCTGTCGAGGGTGTCGTCCTGGTATCGCGGCCATCTCGCCGCCAACAAGGGCAAGGCCAGGCCGCGTGCGGCGCAGGCGCTGCCGGCGGCCACCGTGCGACGCGCGCTGGTGGTGCTGGCGCTGCTGGTGTTTTCCAAATACTTCTACATGGCCAGCTTCACCAGTTACTTCACCTTCTACCTGATCGAACGCTTCCAGATGTCGGTGGCGTCCTCGCAGCTGTATCTGTTCCTGTTCCTGGGCGCGGTGGCGGTGGGCACCTTCGTCGGCGGCCCGATTGGCGACCGCATCGGCCGCAAGCTGGTGATCTGGATCTCGATCCTGGGTGCTGCGCCCTTCGCCCTGATGCTGCCGCACGCCAACCTGTTCTGGACGGCCGTACTGTCGGTGGTGATCGGACTGGTCATCTCCTCGGCCTTCGCCGCCATCGTGGTCTATGCGCAGGAACTGGTGCCGGGCAAGGTCGGCATGATCGCCGGCGTGTTCTTCGGTCTCATGTTCGGCTTCGGCGGGATCGGCGCGGCCCTGCTGGGCCATCTGGCCGACCTGTACGGCATCGCCTGGGTCTATGGCCTGTGCGCCTTCCTGCCGCTGGCGGGCGTGCTGACGGTGCTGCTGCCGGATGTGCGCGAGCGCTGAGAAGGAGTTGCCCCTTTTACCAAAAGAAAAACCGCGCTGGCCTGTCAGGCCAGCGCGGTTTTTTCATGAAGATGACTTCGGTTTAGAACCGGCCTGCAGCGTGAATCACTGCCGCGCGACATCCCGCAAGCGGAACAAGGCCACCACTTCAGCCAGGCGCGCCGCCTGCTCCTGCAGTTGCTGTGCCCCGGCGGCGGCTTCTTCCACCAGTGCCGCGTTCTGCTGCGTGGCCTGATCCATGTGGGCCACGGCGTCGTTGGTCTGCTGGATGCCCTGGCTCTGCTCGCGGCTGGCGGAGGTGATCTCGGCCACCACGTCGCTGACCTTGCGCACGCTCTCCACCACGCTGCGGATGGTGCTGCCCGCTTCGCTGACGGTCTGCTCGCCGGCGCGTACCTGCTCCACCGAATCGCCGATCAGCACCTTGATCTCCTTGGCGGCCGTGGCCGAACGCTGGGCCAGCGAGCGCACTTCCGAGGCCACCACTGCAAAGCCGCGTCCCTGCTCGCCGGCGCGGGCCGCTTCCACCGCTGCATTGAGGGCCAGGATATTGGTCTGGAAGGCGATGCCGTCGATCACGCTGATGATGTCCACGATTTTCTGCGAGGAGGCATTGATGGCGCTCATGGTCTGCACCACCTGCTCCACCATGGCACCGCCACGGCCGGCGATCTCGGAGGCGGACTGCGAGAGCGTATTGGCTTCCTGGGCATTGTCGGCGTTCTGGCGCACGCTGGAGGTCAGCTGCTCCATGGCGGCGGCGGTCTGCTCCAGCGAGCTGGCCTGCGATTCGGTACGCTGCGACAGGTCCATGTTGCCGCTGGCGATGTCGCGCGTGGCGGCATGGATGGTGTGGCTGGCTTCGCGGATGTCGAGCATGACGTGCTCGACCTTGTCGACGAAGCGATTGAAGGCGGCACTGATGCGGCCCAGCTCATCGGTACTGCCTTGGGTATCGAGGCGGCGGGTCAGGTCGCCATCGCCATCGGCGATTTCTTCCAGCGCACGCTGCACCACCGACAGGCGGCGCAACACGCGCGAGATCAGGGCACCCAGCACCAGCGCCGCGAGGATGGTCACCAGCACGGCCATGACGCCCGAGCTGGCCAGCATGGCGGTCAGCGAAGCCAGCGCATCGGCGCGGTCCACCGCCACCACCAGCAGCCAGTCGGTGCCGGCCACGCGGGCAGCGAACAGCATCTGCTGGCGGCCATCCAGGGCCAGTTCCTGATGGCTGTTGGCGGCCATGGCGGCGGCCAGCGATTGCGGGGTGATGGCGGCATCCAGGTCCGACAGCGGCTTCAGGCGCAGCTTGTCATTGGGGTGGGCGATGATCTTGCCGCCCAGGTCGACCAGGAAGGCGTAGCTGTTGGGGGTCGGCTTGATGGCCACCACGTCGGCCACTACGCTGTCGAGCAGCACGTCGGCTGCGGCTACTGCGGTGACCTGGCCATCCTTGCTGATGGCTTCGGCAAAGGTCACCAGCAGCTTGCCGGTACTGGCGCTGGTGTAGGGCGCGGTCAGCACCGGCCCCTTGCTGGAAGCGGCCAGCTGGTACCAGGGACGCTTGGTCGGATCGTAGTCCGGGGCCCGGTTGCGCTGCTGCGAGAACACGGCGTGCTTGTCGGCATAGCCGATGTAGGCCAGGTCGAAACCACCGGCGGTCTCGGCCGCCTTCACGAAGGGCAAGGGCTCGGCGGCATCGGCCGCCTGCTTGATGGAAGATACCACCAGTTTCCTGGCGTCGGCCCATTCGGCAATGGCGGACGCCTGGCTTTGCGCCAGCTGGGCCATCTGGCCATCCAGCACGCTCATGGTGCGCGAGCGTGCCGTGAGGAAGTTGGTCAGGACGATGGCCAGCATGGCCAGCACGACGATGCCGGCACAGAGGGCGATGAGTCGGGTACGCAGGGAGGAAGATGTCATGATGTGTGGATCTGGAAAAACTGTGGATGATCGGGCAAACGCCTGCCCCGGCCACAGCAAGGCTGCGGTCGGACCTGAAGGCAGATGGAATGTCGTTATGACCCCGGTCTGGCCGGAGTGCAGGGAATGGTGCCGTCCGCAGTCATGAGCCCGGCCCCTGCCGTGGCTCGCCCCGTTCTGATGCGGAAGACGCCATGTCGGATCGTTCCCCCGTTGTAGTCACGCGATCCGATTGATTGCAAGCGTAACAGCGGGCGACGCGGGCGTTTCACAAAATCGTGAAGTTCCCGGCACATGGAGATGAAGTGATGCGCGCATGCCACGTTGCCATGCAGAAACACCATCCCTGCTTGCCGCACGGCGGGCGCTGCACTTTTCTTGCGATTTAAGTCTGGCTTAATTTTCGGGGCCTAGAGTACGCACATCGGGATCTCCTCTTTCCCCTTGTCCGCTGCGACGACATCCAGCGGATCTTTCAGCCCGTCCCTCCCCCGGACGGGCTTTTTTTCGTGACGGCCCGCTTGGCCAGTGTTCCGGGGTCTCTCAGGCCGCCTGGGACAGGTCCGGCTGACCTGCCTGCGCCCGCAGCGCACTGATGTGCTCGAACAGGTAGCGGGCATCGCGGTCGATGCCCGAGAAGCGGCCCGAACCCCAAGTGTATTGCCAGGGCAGGCCGAGGAAATACAGACCCGGTGCAGCCGTCACGCCGCGCACATGGCCCGGGTAGCCGCGCCCGTCGAAAATGGGTTCGGCGATCCAGCTGAAGTCGGTACGGAATCCGATGCACCACACCACGGCCGAGATACCCCGTGCGCGCAGGTCGAGCGTGCGTACTTCCTCAGCGGGCGGCTGCCAGACGGGCACATAGCGGGCCTCCGTCGGGGCCTCGATCTGCTGCGCGGCGATGAACTTGTCGATGCTGTCCTTGATGCTTTCGGAGACTGCATCGGCCTCGTCGAGATAGCCCTTGAGGCCGCCACCGAAACGCACCACCTCACCCTCCAGCGTGTCGAACTTGCCGTAGAGCTGCATGCCTTCCAGGGCAAACTTGCGCAGGTCGATGTCGCGTCCGCCGTCACGTCCCGTGACGTAGTGATTGGTCTTCTCGCGCACCCCGGTGCCCAGAGGATGCTGGTCCACCGGCAGGTCGTAATACTTCATCTTGTCCAGCCACTCCACCACATCCTTGCCGCGATAGGTGCGCGCCACGCGCGGAGCTTCACCCACGCCCAGATGCACGCGCCGGCCGGCCAGGTGCAGGTCCTCGGCGATCTGGCAGCCGGACTGGCCGGTGCCGACCACCAGCACTTCGCCCTCGGGCAGCGACTGCGGATTGAGATACTGGCTGGAATGGATCTGCACGATATCGGCCGGCAGGCGCTCGGCCGCGCGCGGCACCACCGGGATGTGGTAGCCGCCGACCGCCACCACCACCTGGTCCGCCGTGTAGGCGCCATCGCTGGCGCTGAGATGCCAGCGCTCACCCACGCGCCACAGCTTCCCGACCGTCACGCCTTCGCGCACCGGTGGCTGGAAGCTGGCCACGAAACCATCGAGGTAGGCCACGATCTCGTCCTTCTTCATGAAGCCATAGGGATCGTCGCCGCGATACGGATAGCCGGGCAGGTTGCATTGCCAGTTGGGCGTGACCAGGCAAAAGGTATCCCAGCGCTCATGCCGCCAGGCGTGGCCGACCTGGTGTTTTTCCAGTACCACGTGATCGATGCCGGCCTGCTTCAGGTACCAGCTGATCGACAGGCCGGCCTGGCCGCCGCCGATGATGATGACGCTATGGTGGCGCGTCGCGCCTGAGACTTGGGTGGACATGGTGTACCTCGTGCAGTGATGTCGTGTTGGATAAGGCGTGATGGAGCGATCAGGGCGTGAAGGACTCGACCCGGACCACCGGATCGGCACTGGCCTCGAAGCGGGCCGCCATCTCCTCGATGCGACGCAGCTGGTCCAGCGCCGAGGAACAGGCGAAGCCGTATTTCGCCCGGACCCGCTCGCTGCCGATGTTCAATGCCGTGGCGCTGCGCTGGACAAAGTCGGCCAGCGCGTAGCTGCGTCCCTCCTCCAGATGTTCCTTGACCACCAGCGAGGGGGAATAGCAGTCGGTGACGGTGTCGTCCGGCCAGCGGACACGAAAGTGCATTTCAGGCATGGTGTTCCTCTTGGAATGACGCTGCCACGGGCTGACAGCGGATGAAATCTGCATACAACTCCACATGCCGGCGTGCCGAGCGCTGCCACGAGAAACGCGCGCAGACTTCCAGGCCAGCCGCGATCAGGCCAGGCCGCGCCGCCGGCGCCAGCGCATGCGCGATGCCGGCGGCCATCGAGGCCGGATCGTGCGGATCGACCCAGGCACAGCAATCGCCGTCGAGATACTCGGTAAAGGGCGCGATGCGCGACACCACCACCGGCACGCCACTGGCCATGGCTTCCAGCACCACCAGTCCGAAGCCTTCCTTCAGGGAAGGAAAGACCAGCACATCGGCGCAACGGAACAGGGACGGCATGTCGGCGTCGTCCACTTGCCCGAGGATGCGCACGGCGTCGGCCGGCAAGGCGGCGGCCGCCAGCTCGGCCTGGAAAGCGCGCTGATAACCGGCGTGATCCAGCACGCTCGCGCCCCCGGCGATGACCAGTTGCGCCTGCGGATAAACGCGGCGCAGGCGCACGAATGCCTGCAGGATGCCCAGCGTATTCTTGCGCGGCTCCACGCCGCCCACGGCCAGCAACAGCGGCTTGCCGGTCAGGCTTTGCGCGCGCCGCACGGCCTGGTCGCGCGGATCCGGCCGGGGCGAATGGCGCAGCATGTCGACGCCATTGGACACCAGCTCGGCGCGCACGCCATGCTCGTGCTGCAGGATGTCCTGCCAGGTGCGGCTGACGCACAGCACGCGGTCGGCCATGCGATAGCCCCGTTCCTGCCAGGCATGCAACTGCGGATCATCGAACTGGTCGAGGTGATGTACGGTGCGCACGTAGCCCCGGATCACGCCCCGCTCCACCAGCGTGGCCAGTGCATTGGCGCTGATGGAATCCTGGGCGTGACAAAGATCGAAGGCGTGCATGTCGGTCTGCTCAAAGCAGCGCAGGTAGTCCTCGATGCGCTGGCGCACCATGCCGACGACACCCTCGCACTGCACCGGCCCCGGCACCGGATGGAAGGTGCAGGCTGCCGGACGGAACAAGCCCTTGCCGCGCGCATCCGGCGCAAACAGGCTGACCTCATGGCCGAGCGCCTGCAGACCCTCGGCCAGTTGCAGGGCATGCACCACGCCGCCGCGCGGATTGACGGAGTGGGTCAGCATGGCGATGCGCAACGGTATGCGTGAGGTTTCCATTCAGGCCTCCCGGCGCGGACCGCAACCGATCAGCGCTTCCTCGGCCAGGTTCCAGAAGGGCAAACGCTGTCCGTGCCAGCACAGATCGAGCTGGCAGCTGTCATCGATGCGGCCGATGGACGCTGCCGCAATGCCGCGCTCAGCAAAGCGGGCCAGCACCTCCGGCAGGTCATCATCGTCCACGCTCAACAGGAATCCATAACTGGGAAAGGCGCTCAGCCAGCGCTGGAAATCGACACCAGGCGGACACGGCATGGCCTCCAGATCGATCACCGCGCCCTTGGCGGAGCACTCCAGCAGCATCAAGGCGGTGCCGATCACGCCGGCCATGCTGATGTCCTTGGCGGCACGCGCCAGCCCCGCTTCGGCCAGTGCGGGCAACACTTCGAGGTCGCCGCGCAGACGTTCGGCGGGCGCGCCGGTACTGGCATTCCAGTAGGCATACGGTTCCTGGAAGCGCCCGCGCAGATCGATGGCGGCCACCAGGTGTTCACCGCTGCGCGCATCAAAACTGGTCAGCAGGCGCGTGGCCCGGCCGATGATGGAGACGGAGAGCTGTTCGCGGTCGTTGCGGCGATTGCTGTGGCCGCCCACCAGCGGCACTCCATAGACGCGCGCGCCCTCGGCTAGTCCGTCGAGGATGGGCCGCGCGGCTTCGCCACCACGGCTCCACAGGGCATCGACCACCGCCAGCGGACGTCCGCCCATGGCGTAGATGTCGCTGACGTTGACCATCACGCCGCAGTAGCCGGCAAACCAGGGCTGCTGGTCGACGAACTCGTTGAGGAAACCTTCGATGGCAAACAGCAGATAGCCGTCGCCATCCGGAATGGCCGCGCAGTCGTCGCCTACGGCCAGCGTATGGCCCTGGTGCTGCATGGTCGGGGCTGGCGACAGCGCCTGCATCACGGCATCGATATCGCGCTTGTGCGCGATGCCGCGCGAGGCACGCAGGGTCTCGATGATCTGCGCCAGCGTAGGCGAACTGTCGCGCGCATTCATGGCGTGCGCTCCTCGCGACCGACGACGAAACCGACATCGCCATCGCTGATCGGGGGATAGAACGACAGGTCGGCCTGCATCAGGTGATGCGGCAGGCCATGGACTTCAATCTCTGCCAGCGTATGCCAGTGCAGGCGGTGAAACAGCGGCGCATTCTGGCTCTGCACCTGGGCCAGGAAGGTGTGGCAGCCGTGCGCATGCGCAGTGCAGACGGCCAGCCGGATGAGACCGCTGCCGACCGAGCCGACGCGGCGCGCCTGCCGTGCCACGGCCAGCCGCGAGCCATGCCACACGCCTGGCGAAGATTCATGGATTCGCACCGTTCCTATGATTTCCCGCCAACCCTCATCGCGCTCCAGAACGGCCACGATGGGCATGGCGATGGCATCGGTAGCGTCGCCATCGTCCTCCTGAAATACCTTCTGTTCGGCGCAAAATACGGCGCGGCGCAGGCGGCGCGCTGCTTCGCGTTCCCCAGTGTCCAGCGCCAGCTTGATGCGCACGCCCCGCGCCAGGATCTCGGGGGCCAGCGATGCGTGTTCGGCGACGTCGCTCATCTCACTTCCTTTCGAACGAAGACAGCGAAGAGCAGGCACCGCACTTGCCGCACCCGGCCTTGGCATCGCCCGATCGCATGCCGGCGTGCTCCAGCATGGCCGCCAGCGGTGCCAGCAGGCGGCGCATCGCGACGGCATCCGGCGAGGGATGGTCTTCCAGCGGCGTGCCCGAGATCGGTACGAACGGCACCACGAAGGGATACACGCCCAGCGCGATGAGCTGCTCGCTCATTTTCAGGATGGCCTCGTCGCTGTCGCCCAGGCCGGCCAGGATGTAGGTGCTGACCTGCCCGCGCCCGAAAACCTCGACGGCAGCGGCGAACGCCTCCATGTAACGCTCGACAGGTACGGTGGCCTTGCCGGGCATGATGCGTTTGCGCACTTCCGGCGTGACCGCTTCCAGATGCATGCCCAGGGTATCGATGCCGGCATCGGCCATGCGGCGGAACCAGGCATTGTCGTCCGGCGGCTCGCACTGGCCCTGGATCGGCAGGTTCACCGCCGACTTCACGCCGAAGGCGCTTTCGCACAGCAGCTGCGCGCCGCGATCGGTGGCATTGGGGGTGCCGGTGGTCATGACCATGTGCTTGACGCCATCGAGCAGCACCGCCGCGCGCGCCACCTCGCCCAATTGCTCGGGGGTCTTGCGCAGGATGGTGCGGCCGGCCGCCAGCGACTGGCCGATGGCGCAGAACTGGCAGGACTTGCGGCGGCTCTCGTAACGGATGCAGCTCTGCAGGATGGTGGTGGCCAGCACATCGGCGCCATGCAGCGTGGCGATCTTGCCGTAGGGGATGCCATCGAAGGTCTGCATCTTGTAGAAGCGCGGCTGATGCGGGAAGGACACCACGCCCACCTCGACGCCATCGCGCAGGATGCGGGCAGCGCCATCGGCACCCGGCTGCGTGGCCACGTAGGGCGAGGACCAGGCCCCGGCGGTATGCACCGGGATCATCACGGTGTGACCATCGACGGTCACCGCCTTGTGATCCGACGGCCCTGCCCCGCCCCGGCGGCTCTGCGCGCCGGCAGCGGGATCGTCAAGACGCAGTCCCAGGGACTGCAGTTCCGAGATCAGCTCCACGGCCGCCTTGCGGCTCGGGCGCTGGGGATGCAACTGGATGACGGCTGTCTGCATGAGGGAACCTCGCGGAAGGATGAGTGACGGGAGCAGGCTGTTCGGCCGGGAACAGCGAGCACATGGGAGCAGTGCGGCGATCATCGATCACCAGGTGCAGCAGTTCCGGGCGCGCATAGTGGCCCACCGAATCCATCATGCGCTTGCGCTTGGTGACCAGTTCCATGTCGAGGTCGGCCACCAGGATGCCTTCGCCACTGCGCAGGGGCTCGGCCAGCAGCTTGCCTTCGGGCGACACGATGGCGGTACAGCAGCCACCGCGCAGCGCCTTCTGCGCCTGGGGATCGGGCTCGATGGCGGCGATCTGTTCATCGCTGAGCCAGCCGGTCGCATTGATGACGAAGCAGCCCGATTCGAGGGCGTGATGGCGGATGGTCACCTCCATCTGGTCGGCAAAGATCTGCCCCACCATGGAGCCGGGGAATTGCGCGCAGTGGATTTCCTCGTGCTGCGCCATCAGGCTGTAGCGCGCCAGCGGGTTGTAGTGTTCCCAGCAGGCCAGTGCACCGAGACGGCCGACGGCGGTCGGCACCACCTTCAGGCCGCTGGCATCGCCCTGGCCCCAGATCATGCGTTCGTGATAGGTCGGCGTGATCTTGCGGCGCTTCAGCACCAGCGTGCCATCGGCATCGAAGACCAGCTGCGCGTTGTAGAGCGTGCCGTGGTCGCGTTCATTGACGCCCAGTACCACCACCGTCCCGTGTTGGCGAGCGGCGGCGGATACGGCCTGGGTCACGGGACCGGGCACCGTCACGGCGCGCTCGTAGAGCAGCAGGTGTTCCGGCCCCGAAGCGAAGGGCGGCCGCACGAACGAGAAGTACGGATAGTAGGGAACGAAGGTCTCCGGAAAGACCACCAGTTGCGCACCTTGGGCCGCAGCATCGGCGATGGCCTGGCACACCTTGGCCACGGTGCCGTGTTCGCTGTCGAGGTCGGGCGCGATCTGCACCGCCGCCGCCCGTACCGTTCTCTTGTGCATGCTCATGGGCCGCCCTTCCGCTTACAGGGTCCAGGTGTCGAGAATGAAGGCGTTGTCGCGACGATGCAGCAGCACCAGGTCCAGCACGTCCAGCGGATTGATGGGACGGATGCCCGGGATCAGCGAGGGCTCGCCATGGCCGTACAAAGCCTGCAGCGCGAAGCGGCAGGCGTAGACCTTGCCGCCCTCTTCCATGAACTTGACGATCTGCTTGTTGAAGTTCTGGTGACCGGGAAAAGCCTCATCCCCCAGGGTCGGGAAACCGCGCTGCACGCCCAGGGTCACGCCGGGGCCATAGAGCAGGATCGAGGTCTCGAAACCCTTGCGCTTCAGGCGCGTGGCCTGCAACAGATTGACGAAACCGATCGAGCCTTCGAATGCCACGGTGTGGAAGGTCACCAGCGCTTTTTCGCCCGGCTGGGCTTTGACGTCTTCGAATACCTTCTCTTCATAATCCACCAGGAAATCGCCGGGGGCGTGGGCTGCTTTGGTGACTGCGGGCATGGTGATACTCCTCTCGATTGCTGTGGGTCGGCACTTGGGGAAGTGGTCCGGCGACCTCGCCGCGACGCTGGCATTGAATGCATCAGGCGTGCCACCGGCACCCCGTCAATGCAGGAATTGACTGCATAAAAATCCCGTCAATCTCTCCACGCGAAGGCGCAGGCCAGCATCGGTGCGGCTTGGCGAATCATGATCGGCGAGGTGTTTTTTGACCCTGGCGAAGCAATCCATTCAATCGCTCCATACAATTCGCCAACACCGCGCAAACCCGCTTGCACTCTGGCGCGGCGAGATGTGTTGAGTTGGTGCGCAAGGGCGCGCGACGTGATGCACGACGGTGCAATTGGCGACAACCGCGGCGGCGATTGGATGGAATGCAACTTGCATTCAATGAGATGTTTCGATGCAGTCAATATTGAACGCCGGCAATCAAGGAAGGCACCATGTCCAAGCACAGCAGCGTGTGGGTTCCCAAGTTGAAGAAGGGCGGCGGCCCGCTCTATATGGCCATCGCCAATGCGATTGCCGAGGATGTCGCCACCGGCCACCTGCAACCCGAACAGCGTCTGCCGCCGCAGCGCAAGCTGGCCGAGTTGCTGGACCTGGACTTCACCACCGTGGCCCGCGCCTATACGGAAGCGCATCGGCGCGGCCTGGTGGATTCGGTGGTGGGACGCGGCACCTTCGTCTGCGGCAAGCGCCGGCCGCGCATTCCGCGCGTGACCGAAGGCCGGCCCAACGTCGACATGTCGATGAACATGCCGCCCGAGCCGGAGTCGCCGGAGCTGATGGAATTGATGCAGGCGGGCTGGAACAAGGTCAACGGCCGCCTGCGTGATCTGCTGCGCTATCAGGATTTCGGCGGCTCGACTGAGGATCGTGAGGCCGGCGCGCTCTGGCTGCGCCGGCGCGCGCTGGTGGTGGAACCGGAGCGGGTGCTGGTGACGCCGGGCGCACAATGTGCGCTGCTGGCCATCCTGACCATGCTGGTCGGGCCGGGCGGCGTGCTCTGTTGCGAGGACGTGACCTATCCCGGCCTGCGGGCGCTGGCCGGCCATCTCAACATCAAGCTGGTCGGCTTGCCGATGGACAACGAAGGCATCGATGCCGTGGCCTTCGCCGGTGCCTGCGCGCAATATGCGCCCAAGGCGCTGTACTGCAATCCCACCCTGCTCAATCCGACCACCTGCACCACCTCGCTGTCACGCCGCCAGGCGCTGGTGGACATTGCGCGCCATTATGAAGTGGCCATCATCGAGGATGACGCCTATGGCTTCCTGCCACGCGCAGCGCCGCCGGCCATCGCCAGCATCGGCAGCGAGCTGACTTACTATGTGACCGGCCTGGCCAAAAGCGTAGGCGCGGGCCTGCGCATTGCCTACATGGTGGCCCCCGACGACGCCGCCGCCGCGCGCCTGACCGCAGCCCTGCGCGCCACCACGGTGATGGCCTCGCCACTCACCTCGACCCTCGCCACACACTGGATCCGCGACGGCGTGGCCGACCTGGCGCTGGCCAACATCCGCAAGGAATCGATGGCGCGGCAGAAGATCGTGGCCCGCATCCTCCCCGAGCACAGTTATGCCTCGGAAGCGGAGGCCTTCCATCTGTGGCTCAAGCTGCCCGGCGGCTGGCAGGCCAGCAGCTTTTCGGCGCAGATGCGCAGCAACGGCGTGGCCGTGGTGGGCGTGGACGCCTTCTCGGTGACAGCGGCCCCGCTGCAGGCGGTACGGGTGTGCATCGGCGGCGTCGCCAGCCGCAGTGACCTGCAGCACGCCCTGGGCCTGATCCGCAGCACCCTCGCCGAGCAGCCGCTGATCAAGCCGGCGGTGGTCTGAGCGGCCCGTTCGGGACGAAATTGGCGAAATTGCAACAAGCAGAATCGTTCACATATGGTCATGCATATGAGATCATTAACGACCGGCAATCCTGACCGCACTGCCCTCGGCGCTCCACCGCCTGCGGCCCAGGGATGCCACGCCAACCCGTTCCCCGGTGCGCCGGAAAGATGTACGAGAAATGTTGAAAAAAATTAAAACGGAGGATCTGGTCCTCGGGATGTATTTCTGCGGCTTCGAAGCGGCCTGGCTGGACCATCCGTTCTGGAAGAACAAGTTCCTGCTCAAGAACGAAGCTGACCTCAGGCAGGCGCATGGCAGCGGCATCGAGCACTGCTGGATCGATCCGGAGCGCGGCCTGGATGTGGCCGAAGCGGCTGCCGAGACCGGGCAGGATGACGCCGCAGCGCCCGCCGAGCCGAGCCCCGAACTGCCGCCCGGCCCCGACATCGACACCACCCTTCTGGACGCCGAAGCCCTGCGCGAGAACGCCAAGAAGGCGACCAAGGCCATGTTCAGCGAAGCCCGGCTGGGCAAGGCGCTGGACATGGAGCGCTGCGTCACGGTGGTGGAAGAAATTGCCGGTGCCGTCCTGCAAAGCCCGAATGGCACGCTCAGCGTGCTGCGCCTGAAGCTGGCCGATGAATATACCTACCTGCACTCGGTGGCGGTTTGCGCCCTGATGGTGGCCTTGGGCCGCACCCTGGGCCTGGATGAGAAGGCCTGCCGCGAAGCCGGCCTGGGCGGCTTCCTGCACGATGTGGGCAAGGCCTTCCTGCCGCATGAACTGCTCAACAAGCCGGGCAAGCTGACCGACGAAGAATTCACCCAGATCAAGAAGCACCCCGAGCTGGGCTACAAATACCTGAGCCAGGACCCCAACGTGCCCGATTACGCGCGCGATGTCTGCCTGCACCATCACGAGAAGATGGATGGCCACGGCTATCCGGAACTGCTGCGCAGTGGCCAGATCAGCCTGTATGCGCGCATGGCGGCGATCTGCGACGTGTATGACGCGCTCACCTCGGACCGTCCCTACAAGCGTGCCTGGGACCCGGCCGAAGCGATTTCCAGCATGGCGTCCTGGACCGGCCACTTCGACCGCGCCATGTTCCTGGCCTTCGTCAAGACCCTCGGCATCTATCCGGTGGGTTCCATCGTCAAGCTGGAATCCGGCCGCTCCGGCTTCGTGATCCGCCAGAATGCGCAGGACCTGACGCGGCCGGTACTGAAGGTGTTCCGCTACAACGACGACATGGAAATGAGCGACACCGAGATCCTCGACCTCATGGCCACGCCCGAAGCCGATACCATCGTTGCCCGTGGCGGCGAGGAATGGGCGCGCCTGAGCCATCTCGATACCATGCACATGCTCAGTACGGGCACACCCTCCTGAGCCTGAGCCCGCGGACCGGACCGGTCCGGCCTGTTCAGGCCATCCCCAGCACCGTCATGAAGTGACGCCCGTGCGCCTCGTGCGAGGCCGCGGGCACGCTGATGTCACATGCCATCAGGAAGGTGGTGGCAGCCTCGATGAAGCCATCGGCCAGTTGCATCGCGTCCAGCAGCAGGTGTTCCATGATCCGCTCCTCGTCTCATGCCCGGCAGCGGGATGCGCCGGGCTTGAGAGGATCATGGCGCAGTGTTGTTATCGTCCTGTGTCAAAAGGCGTGCGTCCTGTTTCAATTGAAACCGGCGGAACCAACGTCCCCGTTCCGAGAGCGCCTCAGCCTGCACTGACCTGCCGAATCGCTGCTTCCCACGCGTGGATGCGCTCCTGCGCCTGCTCGCGCGTGAAGCGCGGCTCGAAAGTGCGCTCCATGCGCCACTGCGCGGACAGCTCCGACAAATCACGATAGACACCCGTGGCGACTCCGGCCAGATAGGCCGCACCCAGCGCGGTGGTTTCGGTCACTTGCGGACGGATCACCGGAATACCCAGCAGATCGGCCTGGAACTGCAGCAGCAGATTGTTGGCCGCCGCCCCGCCATCCACGCGCAATTCGGTGATGGGCGAGACCGCATCCTTGACCATCGCGTTAAGCAAGGCAGTGCTCTGGAAAGCGATTGATTCCAGCGCCGCGCGGGCGATGTGAGCCACCGTGCTGCCCCGGCTCAAGCCGACGATGGCACCCTTGGCACCGGGATTCCAGTAGGGCGCACCCAGCCCCGTGAAGGACGGCACGAACACCACCCCGCCCGAATCTTCCACCGTGCAGGCCAGGCCCTCGACGTCGGTGGAAGTCTTGATGGCCTTGAGGCCATCGCGCAGCCACTGCACCACGGCACCGCCGATGAAGACACTCCCTTCGAGCGCATATTGTTTGCGTTCATCGACCTGGCAGGCGGCGGTACTGATGAGGCCGTTGTGCGAAGTGGCGCACTGGTCGCCGGTATGCAGCAGCATGAAACAGCCGGTACCGTAGGTATTCTTGGCCATGCCGGGACGCACGCAGGCCTGTCCGAACAGGGCCGACTGCTGGTCGCCGGCGATGCCGCCGATCTTGACCGCCGCACCCAGGTGCTGTGCATCGATCTCGCCATAGAGGTGGGCCGAGGCATGCACCTGCGGCAGCATCGCGGCGGGAATATCGAGCCATTGCAGCAGCTCTTCATCCCACGCCCCGGTGTGGATATTCCACAGCATGGTGCGCGAGGCATTGGACACATCGCTCACGTGCAGGCGGCCCCCGGTCAGGTTCCAGACCAGCCAGGAATCGACGGTACCGAACAGCAATTCGCCACGTTCGGCACGCGCACGCAGGCCGTCGACATTGTCGAGGATCCAGCGCAGCTTGGTGCCGGAGAAATAAGGATCGAGCACCAGCCCGGTCTTCTTCTGGATGGCCTCGCCCAGGCCACGGTCACGCAGCGCCGCGCACACCACTTCAGCGCGGCGGTCCTGCCAGACCACGGCGTTGTAGACCGGCTTGCCGGTGGCGCGCTCCCACACCACGGTGGTCTCGCGCTGGTTGGTGATGCCCAGGGCGGTCAGTTCTTCGGCCTTGATGCCGCTTTGCGCCAGCACCTTCTGTGCCGTCTGCAACTGGCTCTGCCACAGGTCCATGGGGTCGTGCTCGACCCAGCCCGGCTGCGGGAAGATCTGCGGAAATTCCTGCTGGGCCGTGGCGACGATGGCGCCACTCTGGTCGAAGATGATGCTGCGCGAGCTGGAGGTACCCTGGTCGAGGGCGAGCAGATAGGCCATGATGATTCCTTGCAGACGACTGAAATACTAAAGTTTGAAAATGGAATAACACATTCCTGCGGGCCGCAACCGCAATCCACATGCGGCCATTCTCGGGAGAGACTAAGGTTCAACCCGAAACCAAGTCAACACGCACCCGATCAACGTGAAGACGCCACCCCGACACCGGCCGGGATGGCGTCATCTCACGCGTGATGGCGATCAGGCTGCATCAGCGGACGCGGCCATCCTTCCAGGCTTGCAGCAGCTTGTCGTAGGGGATGGTCTCGCCCTTCGGCTTTTCGTTGGCCAGCTTGGCCCACGGTGCGCCCTTGTCGGACAGCCAGGTGGCCGGATCCTTCTTCGGGTTCAGCTTGGGCGCGCACTGCTTCATGCCGGCGCGCTGCAGGCGGGCCATGATACCGTCCATTTCATCGGCCAGATTGTCCATGGCACCTTGCGGGGTCTTCTCGCCGGAGATGGCCGAGGAGATGTTCTTCCACCAGATCTGCGCCATCTTCGGATAGTCAGGCACGTTGGTGCCGGTCGGGGTCCACGCCACCCGGGCCGGGCTGCGGTAGAACTCGATCAGGCCACCGTACTTGGCGGCGTTCTTGGTGAAGTAGTCGGAGCGGATGTCGGAGTCACGAATGAAGGTCACGCCGACGATGGACTTCTTCAGCGAGACGGTCTTGGAGGTCGTGAACTGCGCATACAGCCAGGCTGCGGCCATCTGGTCCGGCGGGGTGCTCTTCAGGAAGGTCCACGAGCCGACGTCCTGGTAGCCGTTCTGCATGCCGTCCTTCCAGTACGGACCGTGCGGGCCGGGGGCCATGCGCCACTTGGGCGAACCGTCGGCGTTGACCACCGGCAGGCCCTGCTTGGTCATGCTGGCGGTGAAGGCGCTGTACCAGAAGATCTGCTGCGCGATGTGGCCTTGGGCGGGCACCGGGCCGGCTTCGGAGAAGGTCATGCCCAGCGCTTCGGGCGGAGCGTACTTCTTCATCCAGTCCAGGTACTTGGTCAGGGCGTAGACCGCTGCAGGCGAGTTGGTGGCACCGCCGCGCGAGGTCGAGGCACCGACCGGGGTGCACTTGTCATCGGCTACGCGAATACCCCATTCATCGACCGGCAAGCCGTTGGGCAGGCCCTTGTCGGCGGCACCGGCCATGGACAGCCAGGCATCGGTGAAGCGCCAGCCCAGCGACGGGTCCTTCTTGCCGTAGTCCATGTGGCCGAAGACCTTCTTGCCGTCCAGTTCCTTGACGTCATTGGTGAAGAAGGCGGCGATGTCTTCGTAGGCCGACCAGTTCTGCGGCACGCCCAGTTCATAGCCGTACTTGGCCTTGAACTTGTCCTGCAGGTCCTTGCGTGCGAACCAGTCGGCGCGGAACCAGTAGAGGTTGGCGAACTGCTGGTCGGGCAACTGGTAGAGCTTGCCGTCCGGCGCGGTGGTGAAGCTGGTACCGATGAAGTCCTTCAGGTCCAGGCCGGGGTTGGTGTATTCCTTGCCGGGGCCGGCCATGTAGTCGCTCAGCACCACGGTCTGGCCGTTGCGGTAGTGGGTACCGATCAGGTCGGAGTCGTTGACCCAGCCGTCATAGATGGACTTGCCCGATTGCAGCGAGGTCTGCATCTTCTCGACCACGTCGCCTTCCTGGATCACGTCGTGGATGACCTTGATGCCGGTGATTTCCTCGAAGGCCTTGGCCAGGGTCTTGGATTCATAGGCGTGCGTATCCAGGGTCTCGGAGACCACGTGGATTTCCTTGACGCCCTTGGCCTTGAGCTTGGCGGCGGCGTCGATGAACCATTGCATCTCGGTGACCTGCTGTGGACGCGACAGCGTGCTGGGCTGGAATTCCGAATCCACCCACTTCTCGGCGGCCTTGATGTCGGCCCAGGCATTGCCCGCGATACCGGCCATGGCCATGGCGGCGGCCAGCACGGTCAGTTTGATTTTCCGCATGTTCTGCATCATGTCTCCTCGTCACCTTCCCCTGAGTTGGCGTGCCGGGTAGGGAAGGAGAATCCCCGGACGTCCATTGTGATTACAGATCTGTTGCCTGCTGCCTGAAAACTCGTCTTAGCCCTTGCGCATGATCAGCACCAGCGCCACGAAGCCCAGCGCCGCTGCATACCACTGTTCCATATCGGTCAGTCCGACCCAGGCCAGGTTGATGTAAGCGGCCGTGAGCAGCCCGATGAACAGGCGGTCGCCACGGGTGGTGCGCATGGGCAGGAAGCCCTTGCGCTCGATGGTCGGCGAGCGGATCTCCCACACCGTCATGCCGATCAGCATCAGCACCACGCAGACGAAAAAGATCGCAACCGGTGGCGTCCACGACATCCACGACAAAGCATTTCCCATGATCACACTCTCCCCATTGCGAAGCCCTTGGCGATGTGGTTGCGCACGAACCAGATCACCAGGGCTCCCGGAACAATCGTCAGCACGCCGGCCGCAGCCAGGATGCCCCAATCCATGCCTGCGGCCGACGCGGTACGCGTCATGATGGCGCTGATGGGCTTGGCGTTGACCGAGGTGAGCGTGCGGGCCAGCAGCAGTTCCACCCAGCTGAACATGAAGCAGAAGAAGGCCGTCACGCCCACGCCCGACTTGATCAGCGGCAGGAAAATGCGCAGGAAGAAACGCGGGAAGGAGAAGCCATCGATATAGGCCGTCTCATCGATCTCGCGCGGCACGCCCGACATGAAGCCCTCCAGGATCCACACCGCCAGCGGCACGTTGAAGAGCATGTGCGCCAGCGCCACCGCGATGTGCGTGTCCGACAGCCCGATGGTCGAATAGAGCTGGAAGAACGGCAGCAGAAACACCGCAGGCGGCGTCATGCGATTGGTCAGCAGCCAGAAGAACATGTGCTTGTCGCCCAGGAAGCGATAGCGCGAGAAGGCATACGCGGCCGGCAAGGCCACCAGCAGCGACATGACCGTGTTCATGGCCACGTAGATGATGGAGTTGATGTAGCCCGAATACCAGGACGGATCGGTGAAGATCGTCTTGTAGTTGTTCAGCGTCGGCGCATTGGGCCAGAGCGTGAAGACCGACAGCGTCTCCTCGTTGGTCTTCAACGACGTGTTCAGCAGCCAGTACAGCGGTACCAGCGTGAAGGCGATGTAGACCAGCATCACCAGAGTGCGGGTGAGGGTCTTGTCCTGGGTCTTATTCATGTTGGCCACCCGAAGCATTGGCGTTGTTGCCGGCGCTCTGCATCCAGTTGTAGAGCACGAAGGACAACAGCAGGATGATGAGGAAGTAGATCAGCGAGAAGGCGGCGGCCGGACCAAGGTCGAACTGGCCCACGGCTTTCTGCGTGAGGTACTGGCTCAGGAAAGTGGTCGAGTTGCCGGGGCCGCCACCGGTGAGCACGAAGGGCTCGGTGTAGATCATGAAGCTGTCCATGAAACGCAGCAGCACCGCGATCACCAGCACGCCGCGCATCTTGGGCAGCTGGATGAAACGGAACACCGCCCAGCGGCTGGCACCGTCGATCTGCGCCGCCTGGTAATACGCGTCCGGAATCGAACGCAGACCGGCGAAGGCCAGCAGCGCCACCAGCGGCGTCCAGTGCCACACGTCCATGAGCAGCACGGTCAGCCAGGCGTCCAGCGGATTGGAGGCGTAGTTGTAGTCGATGCCAAGCAGATTGAGCAGATAGCCGCCCAAGCCGATGTCGGCACGCCCGAAAATCTGCCAGATGGTGCCGACCACGTTCCATGGAATGAGCAGCGGCATGGCCAGGATCACCAGCGTGGCCGAGGATTTCCAGCCCTTGTGCGGCATGGCCAGCGCCAGGCCGATGCCCAGCGGCAGCTGCACCAGCAGCACGCAGAAGGAGAAGATCAGCTGGCGCAGCAGGGCCGCATGCAGCTCGCTGTCGCGCATGACGTCGCGGAACCAGTCCAGGCCCACGAAGACTTTCTGTTCGGGGCTGATGATGTCCTGCACCGAATAGTTGACCACCGTCATCAGCGGAATGATGGCCGAGAAGGCCACCGTCAGGAAGACCGGGAGGATGAAGAACCAGGCCTTGTTGTTGTAGGGCTTGTTCATGGCTTAGCGTCCAATTCTCTCGTCGTTGCTGAAGTAGATCGTCTCCGGCTTGGCCAGTCGCAGCCACTGTGGGCCGGTGGCGATCTTCAGTTCGGGCGCCACGCGCGCCTTCACGCTCATGCCCTCGAACTGCGCGGTCACCAGCTGGCTGGTGCCCAGATGCTGGACCTGAGTGACCTCGGCACTGACCGCACCGGCCGTACCGGGTGCGGCCAGCTCGACGAATTCGGGACGGATACCCAGCTTCAGCTCACCGCTGCTGTTCTTCAGGGCCTGCAACTGCGCGGCCTCGACCTGCAGGCGCTGTTGGCCCAGAAGGACCGCATCGCCCTCCACGCGCACCGGGCAGAAGTTCATGCCGGGGCTGCCGATGAAGTAACCGACGAAGGTGTGATCGGGGCGCAGGAACAGCGCCTCCGGCTTGCCCTGCTGCACCACCTTGCCCTCGGTCATGACCACCACTTCATCGGCGAAGGTCAGCGCCTCGACCTGGTCGTGGGTGACGTAGATGAGGGTCAGCTTCAACTGGTGATGAATTTCCTTGAGTTTCTGGCGCAGCTCCCACTTCATGTGCGGATCGATCACCGTCAGCGGTTCATCGAAGAGGATGGCCGCCACGTCCTTGCGTACCAGGCCACGGCCCAGCGAAATCTTTTGCTTGGCATCGGCCGAGAGACCGGCGGCGCGCTGCTTGAGGTCGCGGGTCAGGTCGAGCATCTCGGCGATCTCGCGCACGCGCGCCTGCACTTCGCGCTCGGCGATCTTGCGGTTGCGCAGCGGGAAGGCCAGGTTGTCGAACACGCTCATGGTGTCGTACAGGACCGGGAACTGGAACACCTGCGCGATGTTGCGATCGCGGGTAGCCATGCGGGTCATGTCGCGGCCATCGAAGAGCACCTGCCCTTCGGAAGGCTGCAGCAGGCCGGAAATGATGTTCAACAGCGTGGACTTGCCGCAGCCCGAGGGGCCCAGCAGCGCGTAGGCGCCGCCGTCTTCCCACACCATGTTCATGGGTTGCAGGGCATAGTCCTTGAGGCTGGCCGGGTTGCCACTGTAGGCGTGGCCCAGGTTCTTGAATTCGATGCGGGCCATGTCAGCGGGTCTCCAGCGGGGCGCTCAGCAGGCGTCCCTGTGTATCGAACAGGAAGGCCTTGGCGGCGGCGATGCTCACTTGCACCGTGCTGCCGATGGCCACTTCATGCACGCCCGACAGCTGTGCCACCAGGGGCACATCGCCATGGCGCAGGTGCAGGTAGGTTTCGGAACCGGAGAGTTCGGCCAGGGTCACGCTGCAGCCCAGGCTCACGCCCGGTGCAGTCAGCGCCTCCAGGCGCACGTCATTGCAGCGGATGCCCAGCTTGCAGGGCTGGCCTTCCGACAGGGACAAGCTGCGTCCGGCGATCTCCAGCACGCTGCCATCGTTCATGCGGATGGCAGCCACCCCCTGGCCGGTGGAGATGGCCGTGGCGTCCAGCAGGTTCATCGGCGGATCATTGAAGATCGCTGCCACGCGGGTGGAGGCCGGGCTGTTGAACAGCTCCAGGGTCGGCGCGAATTGCAGCAGGCGGCCCTCGTGCATCACGGCGGTGTGGCCGCCCAGCAGCAGCGCTTCCTGCGGCTCGGTGGTGGCGTAGACCACGGTGGTGTCGCCGGTGGCGAAGAGCGAAATCAGTTCGCTGCGCAATTCCTCCCGCAGCTTGTAGTCGAGGTTGACCAGCGGTTCATCGAGCAGCACCAGCGGGGCGCGCTTGATGAGCGCACGCGCCAGCGCGCAACGCTGCTGCTGGCCACCGGAGAGTTCCAGCGGCAGGCGTTGCAGCAAATGCGTGATGTGCAGCTTGTCGGCGATTTCCTTGACGCGCTTGCTGATCTCCTGCTCGGGCTGCTTCTGCAGGCGCAGCGGCGCGGCGATGTTCTCGAACACCGTCAGGCCGGGATAGTTGATGAATTGCTGGTACACCATCGCCAGGTTGCGCTCGCGCACCCCCACGCCGGTGACGTCCTGGCCATCGACCAGCACGCGCCCTGCGGTGGGCTTGTCGAGCCCGGCGATGATGCGCATCAGGGACGTCTTGCCGGCCTGGGTCGGGCCCAGCAGGACGTTGATGCCGCCTTTGGCGAGATGGAGGTCAAGCGGGTACAGGTGCGTTTCGGCACCGACCGTCTTGGCCACTTGTTTCAGTTCCAGGGTCACGCTGTCTCCTCGCTACATTTTTGATTGATCTGGTATGCGGTGACCTGGCTCAGTGGGGCGTGGCGTCCGGCAAATTCGCCAGCCACGCCTCCAGCCGTCCTCTGTGCTGCGGCCCGCAGTGCAGGCCCAGCTTGCTTCGCCGCCACAGGATGTCATCCGCACCGCGCGCCCACTCGTGTTGCACCAGGTAGCGCGCCTCGGCCTCGTAGAGGCCCGGTGTCAGTTCTTCGCCCAGCGCTGCCAGGCTGTCGGCCTGGCCGATGATCTGGTCCACGCGTGAACCATAGCTGCGCGCATAGCGATGGGCAAGCCCGGCCGGCAGCCACGGAGTCCGCGCCTGCAGCTTGCGCAGGTAAGCATCGAAGTCGTAGCGCGCCACCATCTTGCCGGGCTGTTCCAGGTCGCCGCCGGGCAGCGGCGCACCGGCCGTCCACGGCTGGCTCGACGCACCCAGGTGCGGGGCCAGCATGGACAGCGCTTCTTCGGCCAGCTTGCGATAGGTGGTGATCTTGCCGCCCCAGACGTTCAACATGGGCGCGCCGGCATCGTCGCATTCGAGCAGGTAGTCGCGCGTGATGGCCGAGGCATTCTCGGCGCTGTCGTCCAGCAGGGGACGCACGCCGGAGTAGGTCCAGACCACGTCTTCCTTGCCGATCTGGCGCTTGAAGTAGCGATTGGCCATCTCGCAGAGATAATCGATTTCTTCCGCATCGATCTCGACCTTGCCGGCATCGCCGTGGTATTCGAGGTCGGTGGTGCCGATGAGGGTGAACTCTTCCTGATAGGGAATGGCGAAGATGATGCGCTTGTCCGGGTTCTGGAAGATGTAGGCGTAGGGGTGGTCGAACAGGCGCTTGACCACGATGTGGCTGCCCTTGATCAGGCGCAGGCTGCGCCCGGTCTTGGCCTGCGGCACCGACTGCGCAAAGCGCGCGGCCCAGGGACCGGCGGCGTTGACGATGGCGCGGGCGCGCACTTCTTCCTGCTGCACGCCGCTGGCGTGCTGGTGTTCCAGCACCGCATGCCAGGTATCGCCTTCGCGGCGGGCGCTGATGCACTTGGTGCGGGTGAGGATGCGGGCACCGCGTTCCTGGGCATCCATGGCGTTCAAGACCACCAGGCGCGCATCGTCGACCCAGCCATCGGAATAGACGAAGCCCTTGCGATAGTCGCCCTTCAACGGCTGCCCGCCCGGATGGCGGGCGAGGTTCGCGCCTTCGGAGGCGGGCAGGATCTCGCGCTTGGCGAGGTAGTCGTACATGAACAGGCCGGCGCGGATCATCCAGGCCGGACGCTGGTTGGCGTCGTGCGGCATGACAAAGCGCAGCGGCCAGATGATGTGCGGTGCCGAACGCAGCAGGACTTCGCGTTCCTGCAGGGCCTTGCGCACCAGCTTGAATTCGTAATATTCGAGGTAGCGCAAGCCGCCGTGGATGAGCTTGGTGCTGGCCGAGGAGGTATGCTGGGCCAGGTCATGCTGCTCGCACAGCAGCACGCGCAGGCCCCGTCCGGCCGCATCGCGCGCAATGCCTGCGCCGTTGATGCCGCCGCCTACCACCAAGAGATCATATTCGAGCGTCATTCGCCGCTTCTCCGTATTGGATCCGTATGGGTTCCGGGTTGTAACTGTATTGGTGCCGTAGCAAAACTGTACTGGCCGCGCCAATGACACCGTACTGCTGTCGGGGCTGCCACTGTATTGCTGTCGTGTTTCCGCTGTATTACTGCCGTATTGGTGCCGTATTGGTGCCGTATTGGCGCCGTGTTGCTTGTGTGCGGTAACCGTATTGCCGTCTCAGCGGTTCCGCTGTGTTTGCGTGCAACAGCTGCCGGGGCAACCCCGCACTTTCCCGGGAGTTGCCAATGCACCGTAAGATAAGCGACATCCCGAAAGTAAATCAACAATTATTTGTTGTTTTATGTTCGTTTATGTTTTTTAATGTTCATATCCAATCTAAATTGTTTCCAAAAAATCAACGGATTTCGATCACCTCCATGCTCAATCCCAGGCAACAGACGCTGCTGGAATGCGTTCGCAAGCACGGCACCATTTCGGTGGAAGAGCTGGCCCAGCAGCTGAACGTGACCACCCAGACCGTGCGCCGCGACGTCAAGGCGATGGTCGATGCCAGTTTGCTGGCGCGTTATCACGGCGGGGTCGGACTGCTGTCCTCGACCGAGAACATTGCCTATCCCGAGCGCCAGGTCATGCATGCCGACGCCAAGCGCCGCATCGGCCGCACGGTGGCGGCGCGGGTGCCGGATGGCTGTTCGCTGATCCTGAACCTGGGCACGACTACGGAAGAGGTGGCGCGCGCCCTGCAGCAGCACAAGAACCTGCACGTGGTGACCAACAACCTGAACGTGGCCAATTCGCTGGCCAGCAATCCGGCGCTGGAGGTCATCATTGCCGGCGGCGTGGTGCGCGCGCGCGATCGCGGCATCGTGGGCGAGGCCACCATCGATTTCATCCGGCAGTTCAAGGTGGACATCGGCATCATCGGCATTTCCAGCATCGAGATGGATGGCGTCTTGCGTGACTTCGATGCCCGTGAAGTCAAGGTCGCCCAGACCATCATCGAACAGTCGCGCCAGGTCTGGCTGGTGGCCGATGCCAGCAAGTTCGGACGGCAGGCGCTGGTGAAGATGGCGCACCTGTCGCAGATCGACGTGCTCTTCACCGATGCCCCGCCCCCGCCGGAACTGGCCACCCTGCTGGCGGAAACCGATGTGGAAGTGGTGATCGCAAAGTAAGCGCGTCAGGCACGCATGCGGCAAAGGCATGCGCAACTGCCCTCACCTTGTTTTTCAACGATGGGCGACATGGATCAATCCATGCGCAATCATCGATTGTCGTCGTGCGGCACGCGGAGGATATTGACGCTTGCAGGCAGGAACAACAGTTGGCCATTGCAGCACAAGGCCGCGTCCTGCCCTGGCATCCCGTTGATCCCCCCGAGGAGTGCATATGACGCAAATGATGAAAGCGGCCGTCGTCCGCGAATTCGGCGAGCCCCTGTCGATTGAACAAGTGCCCGTCCCCACGCCTGGTCCGGGCCAGATCCTGGTCAAGTTCGAAGCCAGCGGCGTCTGCCATACCGACCTGCACGCCGCCCATGGCGACTGGCCCGTCAAACCCACACCCCCGTTCATTCCCGGCCACGAAGGCACGGGCTACGTCGCTGCGCTGGGCGCGGGCGTGAAGCACGTCAAGGAAGGCGACCGCGTCGGCGTGCCCTGGCTGCATACGGCCTGTGGCTGCTGCTCGCCCTGCCGCACCGGCTGGGAAACCCTGTGCGCCGAACAACAGAACACCGGCTATTCCGTCAACGGCAGCTTTGCCGAATATGGCCTGGCCGATCCCAACTTCGTCGGCCACCTGCCTGCTGGCCTGGACTTCGGCCCGGCAGCCCCCGTGCTGTGCGCAGGCGTGACCGTCTACAAGGGCTTGAAGGAAACCGAGGTGCGCCCCGGTGAATGGGTGGTGATCTCCGGCATCGGCGGCCTGGGCCACATGGCCGTGCAATATGCCAAGGCCATGGGCATGCACGTAGTCGCTGCCGACATCCACGAAGACAAACTGGCGCTGGCCAAAAAACTGGGCGCCGACCTGACCGTCGATGGCCGCGACCACAATGCGGTGGCCGAAGTCCAGCGCATCATCGGTGGCGCGCATGGTGCGCTGGTGACGGCGGTGTCGCCCAAGGCGATGGAACAGGCGTTCGGTTTCCTGCGTGCACGCGGCACCATGGCGCTGGTGGGCCTGCCACCGGGCGACATCAGCCTGCCGGTGTTCAATACGGTGTTGAAGCGCATCACCGTGCGCGGCTCCATCGTCGGTACGCGCCAGGATCTGGAAGAGTCGCTGGTCTTCGCGGCCGAAGGCAAGGTGGCGGCGCACTTTACCTGGGACAAGCTGGACAACATCAATGCCATCTTTGCGCGCATGGAAGAGGGCAAGATTGATGGGCGGATTGTGCTGGACTTGACCTGAGTACCCGAAGCCAGTGCAGAGCAGCACCATGAAAAATGGCAGCTCTTGGCGGAAGCTGCCATCTTCAGTGCACCTGCTGCTCCGTCATCGCTGAGACGACGAAATCTGCCGTCACATCGGGATGCCGACCTCCCAAAGCCGATGCCGCCTGCGCGGGTGACTCCAGTATTACTTGAGGAGGGCAGCCACTGCTCTGGCGGCGACGGCCACATCGGCGGCCACGCTGTTGGAGAGTTTCTGGAATGCGATGACCTGGCCTTCGGCCCCCTCCACAATATCCAGATTCAGACTGGTTCGTCCCACGATGCTCTCATCCGCCGGAATCGCTTTTACCTCCCATTCGACGATGCCGGAAAAACGACGGCCCCCGTTGAAATCGGACCTGGTCAGCGTGGCGGAAATCTGCAGCCGTCGCGCTTTTCCCTTATCGCTCTGGTGATACAGATCCACTGCATCCAGTCGCTGCTGCAGCGCCAGGGAGATCGCCGTCCGCAGTTCGTCCGGGAGCGGTGCCGTCCACTGGTCAGCAGATGCCGGGGTCATGCTTCCATCGCCGTGTCCGATCATGATGCGTGAGCTATTGAGCGCTTCCGCTGTCCTGACCGGCAGCACCTCGATGAGCAGCGCATCGCTGTCGCGACTGGTGATGTGACCCGAATTCTTCATGTCGACATTCACATGGTTGCTCAGCGTGTGATACCGCATGCCGGTGCTGCTGCATGCCACCAGTCCAATGCACACTGGCAGCGCAATCAACAGGCAAATCAGTTTGCTCATCCGGCGGGCAGCCGGCGCATGGTGCTGATGCCGATCTGGCCCGTACTCCATCTCACCTCCACAAGTCACTTGAGTCGCTGACCAGCAGTGCAGCGAAAAGAACGATCAACATGCTCAGCGATGCCAGGGCGATGCCCGGCACCAGGGATGCAATGAGGCTGACCTGGCAGATGGTCACCAGCATTCCCATGATGTACATCTGGATCATCGTGCAGGGCCGCATCCTGTTGAAGACGCGGACAATCCGGTAGCGGGAGATCGCTTTGGGCGGCGTACCGCGCAGCAATCTGAACGCCATCGACAGCATCTCCAGCAGTGGATAAACGATGGTGGTGATCAGCATGATGAGGTACACCGTTCCGGATCCGGAAGAGTTGCTCAGCATCAGACATTCGATCATGGTGACGCTGACCACTGCGCGCCCGACCATCATGTCGGCAATCGGGAAGATGTTGCCGACGACGAGCAGGAACAGCGCAGAAAACACCAAGGGCAATCGCAGGTCTGCCTTCATGCCAATGCTCTCGACGAACTCGCCTGCTTCGCCCGCTTGCACATGGATAGTCAAGGGTCGGGGTGCTAACGCAGTTGGACAAGCAGTGCTTTCGCACCTTTATCAATCCCGGCCTTGGAGGCACTGAGAGCGCCCATGCTTGCGCCGATATCCCACGGCTTCGGATACTGCTTGGTGATGTAGGCCTTGAGCAGTCGCTTGACAGAGGCGTCGTACACCTCGACCGAATAGATGATGGAACCACCGACGAGGGCCTCCCGGTCACGCGCATTCTGGACTGCGTTGTAGAGGCCGCCGCCAATGTCGAAACGGGTAAAGGTCGATATCACGGCGGTGTTGGTCTGCGCGCCGGTCAGGGTGAGCTTGATCAACAATGCCTTGCGCGTGCCTGCATTGCTCAGGCTGAAGCGGCTGCGCAACTCCTCCGCAAATTTCTGTTGCATGTAGTTGGCCAGCGTCGCCTTGTCCTCCTCGCTCATGCTACCGAACTGATTGTCAGCGCCCCGATAGATGGCCACCGGCGGCAAGACCACGGCCTCATAACTCGTCCAGTCGACCGGTTGCGAATAGGAAAAGGGGACACGACCGGTACTGTCGCCTTCATTGGCGGTCAATACCTTGGACGAGTCGATCCCGGTGTATTTCACGGGATCCGAGCTCGCGCACGCGGTCAATATGGCGCAGACAAGCGCAACGAAGCACAGTCGCTTCACCGTATGGGAAGAACGCATGATGTATTTCCTTTGTAATGTCAGGCCTGGCTTCAATCGCATGAGCGAAGTCCGCAGCGCGGCGTGAAGTCGCCAGGACAGCCAGAGGTTAACGACCCATCGCCCCCGATCAGGCTGGGGATGGGGCACGGCGGCTGCACTATGGCCATAGCGCGAGATCACTATAGCACCGAATTACCGGTTTACATACCGTCCAGACGGTTTTTATTTTAAATGAGACGGATATGCCACGGAGTTGCCAGCGACACCCGGCGACTCAGTGCTTGCGTGGCTTGGATTTTTGGGGAGAGTTCTTTGTCCAGCGCGACTCATCGAGCAGGAGATCGAAGCAGCGTTGCCGCTCCTGCTCGGAAAGTGGGCACATATTGAAGAGCGAGGTCCAGAGCAAGCCGCGCGCAGCGGTCCAGCGGAGAATCGCCAGGTCGGGGTCAGCGGCCTCATTGCGGATGGCCGCAACGTGATCGGCGTCGGTCCTCTTGACTCCCTCCACGAGCGAGGGTTGCTCGCTGATGGCACCAAGAATGGCCAAGGCCACCGAATGCGGCTGTTTGGAGGCTTCGCGCAGGACGGAAATCTGCATGGCCAGGGCAGGCTCGGAAGAGTACTTGCCCTCCCCTTCCAGGAACTCACGTGCGAAATGGCCGAAGTGCACACGCTGGTTGTCCAACAGCGCCACCAGCACAGCCTGCTTGGTGCGGAAATGATGCAGGACGCCGCCCTTGCTGATTCCGGCCTCTTTGGCAATGGCATCAATCGTCAGCTTGTTTGCCCCGTCGCGGGCGATCACGGAGAGTGCAGCTTGGATGATGAGCTGCCTCGATTTTTCCGAGCGTGTGGAGTTTTCCATTTCTTGAGCGTCAAAGCTGACTGGCGAAGCCCGACACAATAGCCGTTTCTGCCAAGGGGCGCAAATGCTCCGGCTTCGCCCCACGAGGTCAGATCAGGATCAATGTCGGTCGCCTACCAGTATCCCAACAGCTTCCACCACACCATCCCCACCGTCGCAAACACCAGCAATTCCACCGCGGCCATCACGAAACCTACACCCCACCACTTGCCCATGGAGACGTAGCCGCTGCCGAAGATGATGGGCGAAGTACCGGTTGCGTAATGGGTCAGCGTCATCATCACGCCCGAGCCCGCGGTCATCATCAGCATGAAGGGGACCACGTACTGCGGCGGCAGCAATTGCGCGCCCACCGTGAGGAAGGCCAGCATCATCGCGCTGATGTGTGCCGTGGTACTGGCGAAAAAGTAATGCGACAGGACGAAGACCAGCAGCAGCACTGCAGCCACCGCGATCCAGCCCATGCCGCTGGCCACGATGGCGGCCTTCATGCCTTCCGAGAACCAGGCCACCACGCCGGTCTTGTTCAACTGCTCGGCAAGCATCACCAGGGCGCCGAACCACACCAGCGTATCCCACGCGCTCTTTTCCGATAGCACATCATCCCAGTCAATCGTGCCGGTGATGATGAGCACGAACAATCCAACGAACGCCACCACCGTGGGATCGAGCGTGAAGGCCGCCCCCAGCAGCATGGCCGGGACATTGGCCCACAGCAGCAGCAACAGCGCAAAGGTCCCCAGCATCACCTTTTCGCTGGCCCCGAGTTTGCCCATCTTGTCGAGTTCGCTGCGGGCGTAGTCCACCGCATTGGGCGTGGACTTCAGCTCCGGCGGCGAGAGCAGGTAGATCACCATCGGCATGATCAGCAGACACACCAGGCCCGGCAGCAGCATGCACAGCGCCCAGGTGGTCCATGAGAGTTGCAGCGCATGGCCGGTGGCCTTGGCCACATAGTTGACCACCAGCGGATTGGGCGCGGTGGCGGTGAGGAACATGGCCGAGGTGATCGGATTGGCGTGATAGTTGACCAGCGCCAGATAGGTGCCGACCTTGTTCTCCGTGCCCTTGGCCGGATCGGAATCGAAGGCGTTGGCAATCGACTTCATGATGGGATGCACGATGCCGCCGCCACGCGCCGTATTGCTGGGCGTGAACGGGGCCAGCACCAGTTCGCAGATGGCCAGCCCGTAGCCGATGCCCACCGTGCGCTTGCCCAGCAGCGCAATGAACATCAGCCCGACGCGGCGGCCGAGCCCGGTCTTTTTCAAGCCACGCGAGATCAGGATGGCTACCACGATGAGCCAGATCAGCGGATTGGAAAAACTGGCCAGCGCATCGGCAATCGCACCCTTGGAGGAAGTCGAGGTGACCTGCGACAGCGAGACGATGACGATGGCCATCATCGCCATCACGCCGATGGGCATGACCTTCAGGATGATGGCCACGATGGTGGTGAGGAAGATCGCCACCAGTGCCCAGGCCTTGGGCTCCAGCCCCGCCGGGCAGGGCGTGAGCAGCAGCAGGATCAGGACCGCCGTGGCGATCAGGGCCGGACCCAGCTTGAACGGGACGGCATCATTGAAATACTTGAAGGTGGCTTTGAGTTGATTGAACATCACATCATCCTGGGACGGAAACTGGAAGCATGAAAGCAAGATGGCCGCACAGCCTGTTGCCGTGCGGCCATCCTGGTGCCAAGTATAGTCAGCCGGGTGAGTGCGCTGTTGCGCTCATTGGCGATGTTTTGATCTGGGCCAGCCAAGCCTCAGTTTTATGGACCCTCAGTGGAAGATCTCGGCCACCAGTGTGGCACCGATGAAGGTACCAGCGTTGGCGGCGAAGGACACCAGCACGATGCGCCAGCCCAGGCGGCGGAACGCCGGGATATCCTTGGCCAGCGACAGACCGGCGAAGGTCAGCATCACCGGTGTCACCGACAGGAAATTGATCTTGCCGGTCAGCGCCACCAGTTGTGCGGCCCACGGACAGAGCGGCGAAGTCAGCGCCATGGCCACGATGGAGACCCAGCACACCGCCGGCACCTTGCGGCCGGTCAGGCGGCACAGCATGTCGCCCACGGCCACTGCGGCCACGATCACCAGCATGCCCGGCAAGGTCTCGACGGGCTTGCTGCCATACAGGATCCAGTCGCTCACCAGCGTCAGTACTGCGGCCACGCCCCAGGCTCCCCACTTCTGCAGTTCGCTCAGTTCCGGAACTTCGGCATGATCGCTGGCCGTGACCTGGCTCTGCTCGGTCGAGGCACGCGTGGTGCGGCCCAGGATGGGCTCCAGAATCCGATAGCCATACACCGCCAGCGGCAGCGAGATGAACAGCGTGAAGTAAGTCCCCAGCGTGGTGGTGATCAGGTTGCTGGCGGCGGCGAAGGTCATGACATCCTTGGCCACTTCCGCGGTCTGCTGGGCAGCCACGGCACCGGCGGCGGCGGCCATCATGCTGCCCGATCCGACACCTGCGCCCATGGCCAGCGCGTAGGGATGGAAGATGTTGAGGCTGGCCAGGAAACCGGCCAGGATGGCGATGAACACGGCACCGAACAGGGTGCCGGTCAGATACTCGGCCAGCACGCCGCGTCCCTCGGGAGAATCCATGCCATAGCGCTCGCCGATGATGGCCAGGCTGGGTTCGCGCCCCACCGAGAAGGTCGCACCGATGGCTTCGCGCTTGATGCCCAGCAGCAGTGCCAGGGGCAGGCCGATCAGGATGGTGCCGACGAAGTGGCCCAGCTCCTGGAAGGCCAGCGCCCAGCCGGCGGCGGCCAGCTTGGGCAGCGAACTGCCGACCATCAGACCGAGTTTGGCGATGAACAGCAGCAGCGCCGGCTGCAGCACCGACGCCGCACGAAACTGCAGGGACGTATCCAGGCGCAAGGGCGCGGGCATGGACTTGTGCAGCAAGCCCAGCAACCCGCCCATGATGATGGCCCACACCATCGGCAGCAACACCACCTTGCCCGGACCGACATTGAGCGTGACCGAACCGATCCAGTCCGCCAGCAACATCACGATGGCCGTGAAGAAGTACAGCTTCAGGAAGGGAAAGCGGGTCCGCTCTCCCTGTGGTTGCGCGACATGGCTTGCGTAGCTTGCTTGCATCTTGCTTCTCCCTCGTGACGTTGGCCGCCCGGCATCGGCCGGGCAGCCCTCTGTGATGGTGGATCGGTCGGTGTGGTGCTGCCTGGAACGGAATCGTCAGCCGGCGTAGCCGAAGGGCGTGGCCGGATTGGCTGCGGTCTCGACCCACACGCTCTTGGTCTGCGTGTAGTCGTAGAGCGCTTCCATGCCGCTGGAGCGCCCGTAGCCGCTGCGATTGAAACCGCCGAAGGGCGAGGCCACGTTGATGGTCTTGTAGCTGTTGACCCAGAAGGTACCGGCGTTCACGCCCGCAGCCACCCGATGCGCACGTGCCACGTCGCGCGTCCACACCGCACCGGCCAGACCGAATTCGCTGTCGTTGGCAATGGCGATGGCCTCGGCTTCATCCTCGAAAGGAATGGCCACGGCCACCGGACCGAAGATCTCCGCGCGCGCCACCTCCATCGCATTGTTGGCCTGCGCCAGCAGGGTCGGCCGCACGAAATAGCCCTCATCGCCATAACGCGTATGACCGGCGGCCAGGGTCGCGCCCGCTTCCAGTCCGCTGGCCACCATGCGCTGGATGTGTTCGTACTGGCGGCGGTTGTTGATGGGCCCGACTTCGGTGCTGTCCTCCAGCGGTGCGCCGAGCCGGATCTTTTCCGCGCCGGCCGCAACCGTCTCGACGAACTGCTCATACACCTTGCGCTGGACCAGCAGGCGCGAACCCGCCACGCAACTCTGTCCGGCCCCCGAGAAGATGGCCGCCTGCGCACCGAAGGCGGCCAGGCGCAGGTCGGCATCATCGAAGATGATGTTGGCCGACTTGCCGCCCAATTCCAGCACGCAGGGCATCACGCGTTCGGCGGCGGCCTTGGCGATGAGCGCACCAGTGGCGGGCGAGCCGACGAAGATCACCTTCTTCACCGACCAGGTCGCCATGGCCTGCGGCACCATGCTCTGGCCGAGGCCGGCCAGCACGTTGACCAGCCCGACCGGCAGACCGGCCTGCTCACCGAGGCGCGCGATGGCCAGCGACGAGAACGGCGTCAGCTCCGAGGGCTTGAGCAGCACCGCATTGCCGGTGGCCAGCGCCGGACCTAGCTGCCAGCCACAGGTAAAGGCCGGGGCATTCCACGGCGTCATCTGCAGCACCGTGCCATAAGGTTCGCGGCGGGTGTAGTTCAGGTGCGAACTGGGGACCGGAATGACTTCGCCATAGAACTTGTCGGCCCATCCGGCGTAATACTCGAACATCTCAGCAACCTTCTGCATCTCGGCACGGCAGTCGCGAATCGGCTTGCCGGAGGAGATCGCTTCCAGCCGCGCCAGGGCTTCGGCCTCGGCTCGGATGACTGCGCCCACCGCATACAGCGCGCGGCCACGGGCCGCATGGCTCAGTACCCACCACTGGCGTTGCGCACGCTGGGCGGCCGCGGCAGCGGCCTCCACGGCGGCGCCACCGCCATCACGGTAGCTCAGCGAAGGGCGGCCGGTGGCCGGGTTGTAGAGCTGGATGCTCTCGCCCTGCCCGGCCACGAGCTCGCCGTTGATCCAGGAGCCGATTTCCTTGGCTGCGGGGAAGAAATGGCCGAAGGCCAGCATCAGTTGGTCTGTGTCATGGGGCTGCATGCGTGCTCCGGCAATCAATGTTGGGAAGGTTCGATGTAAGTCACGATGCGGTTGAAATCTTCCGCATCGGCCAGGCGCTCCACGCTCCCGGCCCACAGCCGCCCGGCTTCCTGCGCCAGCGGCGTGGCACTCCCGGTCTGTTCGATCAGGCTCATGGCCAGGCGCAGGTCCTTGCGCATCAGTTTCATGGTGAAGCCGGAATCGAAGGCTTCATTGAAGATCCAGGTCGGATAGAAATGCTCGATCACCTTGCTGTTGGCCGAGCCGGCGGCCAGCCCCTGGAAGATCTGGCGCGCATCCAGTCCGGCAGCCGCAGCGATGCGCGCGGCCTCGCCGGCGATGAGCAGATGGGTGCCGGTGACCAGATTGTTGAGCAGCTTGGCCACATGCCCGGCACCCACCGGACCGACGTGCACGCGCTTGGCGCTCATCACGGCCAGCACCGGTTCGATGCGCGCCACGATCTCGGCGCTGCCGCCGATGACCATGCCCATGGTGGCCGTGGCCGCGCCCTTGGGGCCGCCGCTGACCGGCGCATCGACCAGTTCCATCCCCGCTGCCTGCAACTCGGCCGCCAGGCGGCGCGTGCTGTTGGGGTCGGCGGTGGTGGTATCGACGATCACCAGTCCGGCCTTGCCACTGTGCAACAGCCCGCCCTCACCCAGCACGACCTGCTCCACGATGTCCGAGGTCGGCAGCGACAGCACCACCAGTTCCACCGCCGCAGCCAAAGCCGCAATCGTCTCCACGCAATGCAATCCCCGCTGCGCCAGCTCCGTGCGGGTCGCTGCGAGGGCGTCATAGCCGGTCACCTCATAGCCCCCGCGCTGCAGGGAAAATGCCATCCCACGGCCCATGTTGCCCAGGCCAATCACTCCGATTTTCTTCATCCTTGTCCTCTGCGTTCTCTTGCGATCAACTCATCTTCACCAAATCGAGGCAGGCTTGCGCCAGCGTGATGCGCGGCTCGCACCGATTTTGCGCATCGCAGCAAAATCACCGAAATACACCACAAGATGCACGGCGTTCACCGTGTTTTGCGCGAACTTGCCTTTGATGGACGTTGAGTTTGGCGGCTTTGATCACTACAATCAATCCGCACAGATCATGTTTATTGTTCTAATTTCGAGAACACGGAGAATCCGATGGGCGAGACCCTCAACGACCACCGCATCGCCTATCTGCACGAGGCAGTACGCAGCGGCAGCGTGCGCGCTGCAGCGGATGCGCTCGACATCGCGCCTTCGGCGGTGAGCCGCCAGATCAGCCTGCTGGAACAGGAGCTGGCGGTGCCGCTGATCGAACGCCACAAACGCGGCGTCAGTCCGACCGAGGCCGGGGCCCTGCTGCTGGAGTATTACCGCGAGCAGCGTTCGCACCAGTCCGACGTGCTGGCCAAGCTGCAGGAGATCCGCGGACTCAAGCGCGGATCGATCAACATCATCATGGGGGAAGGATTCATCTCGGACATGGTGAGCGGACCCATCAAGCAGTTCTGCAAGAAGTATCCGGAGATCTCACTGGTGCTGGATCTGGCCGGCACCAACGAGGTCGTCAGTGCGGTCGCGGCCGATGAGGCGGAAATCGGGTTGGTCTTCAATCCGCCGGTGGAAGCCAAGATCGTCAGCCGCGCGGTGGCGCGCCAGCCCATGTATGCCATCGTGGGACGGCAGTTTCCCTTGCTGGGCAAGGTGGAATCGGTGACGCTGCGCGAGCTGGCGGCCTATCCGATGGCGCTCACGCATCTGGCCTATGGCACGCGGCAACTGGTGGAAGCCGCCACGCTGATCGAGAAGACCCGTCTGACGCCGACCATCACCACCAACTCGATTGCCATCCTCAAGCATTTCGTGAAGTCCGAGCTGGGCTTCACGCTCTTGCCCCTCTTCGCGGTCACTACCGAACTGGCGGCGCGTGAACTGTACGCGATCCCGGTGCGCAATACGCTGCTGACACGCTCGGAGGCGCATCTCATCACGCGCACCGGACGGCAATTGTCGACGGCGGCCAACCGGCTGCTGCAGCACCTGAGTACGCGCATGAAGGCCTTTCAGGATTAGGGCCTGTTCACGCAGGTCAGGCGGCCTGCGCGACATTGCCCTCGCCGAAATAGAAGGCCTGGATATCGGCACGCTCCCGCAGCGCCCGGGCGTCGCCGCTCAACACGCTGTGCCCGTGCTCCAGCACCGTGGCGCGATGCGCGTACTGCAGCGCCACCGCCGAATTCTGTTCAGCCACCAGCAGGGCCACGCCCTCCTCGCGGTTGAGCCGGCTCAGTTGCGCAAAGATGTCCGCCACCACCTTCGGTGCCAGCCCCATCGAGGGCTCATCCAGCACCAGCAGGCGCGGCCGCGAGATCAGCGCGCGGCCGATGGCCAGCATCTGCTGCTCGCCGCCCGAGCACAGCCCGGCCAGGCTGCGGCGACGCTGATGCAGCAGCGGAAAGAAGGCATAGATACGATCCAGCGCCTCCCGCAGCACGGCACGCCGCGTGAAGTGCGCGGGCCAGCCGGTGAGCAGATTCTCTTCCACGCTGAGGGACGAAAAACAATGCCGTCCTTCCAGCACCTGCGCCAGTCCCTGCCGCACCAAGTCGGCAGGACTGCTGCGCGCCACCTCCCGCCCCTCGAACAGGATGCGCCCGCCGCGCACCTGCCCGCGCTGCGCCGCCAGCAGATTGGAGACCGCCTTGAGCGTGGTCGACTTGCCCGCGCCATTGGCCCCCAGCAGGGCGTGGATCTCGCCCGCCTGTACGTCCAGGCTCACATCCTGCAAGGCCAGCAGCGCGCCCTGATAACGCACCTCGATGGACTCGATCTGCAACAGCGGCGCACTCATCTCAGCTCCATGCATGGAAAGGCGGCTTGACGCCATTGAGGTAGTAATTGCCGACGATGGCGTATTTCCAGCGCACCGGATCATGCAGCGTGTGCGTGCGCGCATTGCGCCAATGGCGGTCCAGGTTGTACTGGCCCAGCGTGGAACGCGTGCCCGCCAGCTCGAACAGCTTGTTGGTAGCGTGGATGGCGATCTCGGTGGAGAGCACCTTGGCTTCCGCCGTCAGGATCTGCGCTCGCGCCACGTTCTCGGCATCGGGGGCGGCGACGGCCGCATCGATGGCGCGGCCCGCGCGTTCCAGCAGCGCTTCGCTGGCATGCAGGCGGATCTGCAGGTCGCCCACGGCCTGGATGGAATACGGATCTTCCCAGGCGTGATCGCGCTGGCTGTCGATCCACGGGCGCGACTTGGTGCGCACGAAGTCCTGGGTATCGGCAATCGCGGCGCGGGCAATGCCCACGTCCACCGCAGCCTGGATGATCTGGAAGATGGCGCCGTCGGCGGAGGGTTCGAGGTAGCCCTTGTAGGCCGGGATCAGATGCGTCTTCGGCACTTTCACCTGATCGATGATGACGGTGCCGCTCAGGGTAGTGCGCTGGCCGAAGGCTGACCAGTCGTCGATGACGGTCAAGCCCCGTGCATTGCGCTCGGCCACCACGTACCAGGTGCGGTTCTCTTCATCATTGGCGACGATGGGCACGTAATGCGCCAGCAGCGCGCCGGTGGAGTAGAACTTCTTGCCGCTCACGATGACGTGGTCACCGGCATCGACGAAGCGCGTCTCGAAGTCCGCAGCCCGCTTGGATCCCGACTCGGAGAAGGCATTGCCCCAACGCACGCCGCGCAGGAAATCGGCGAAGAAACGCTGTTGCTGTTCCGGATCGGAAACGGTGCGCACCGCCGCCACGAAGCCCAGGTGATTCTGCGTGATCTGGCCCAGCGACGGGTCGGCCGCGGAAATGATGGCGATCACTTCGGCCAGCGTGGCATAAGAGACTTCGGCCCCGCCGAAGGCACGCGGCACGTTGATGGCCCACAGGCCGCTTTGCGAATAGGCCTCGATCTCTTCCACCGGCCAGCGGCGCAGCTGGTCGCGTTCGGAAGCGCCTTGCGCCAGGCGCTTGGCCAGCGTGTGGGCGACGGCGATGGCTTCGGCGTCATCACGGATCACGTGCGCCGGTTGTGCCGCGCGCGGCAAGCCGGGTACCGGGCCGCTGGCGGGAGAATAAGACTGTGTGGAGGGGGCGAGCACGGCAGACATGGTCGGACCTTTCAGAAAAAATGGAGAAGTGGAAGAAGACGGCAGGTGGTCCCGCAACAGCGCATCAGCGCATCAGTGCATCACTGCATCACCGCAGGACCGCCCTGCCCTCAGTCATCGATGCTCTTGCGCACCTTGATGTTCTTTTCCTTGGCATAGGCCAGGGCGGACTTTTCGATGATGGGACGCAGCAGTTTCCAGTCCGGGGCGATCCAGTCGGAGACCACGTTCCACTGCTTGCCATCCCATTGCTGGAAGGCCACCAGGCCATCGCCTTCGTGGTTGTCCCAGGTCACGTGGATGGAGTGGAACAGCCCCTTGGCACCGAGTGCAGCCGTGCGGGCCTGGTCGATATTGAGGTTCTCCAGACCCCAGCGGATTTCATCCCCGGTGAGCGTGCGCTTGCCGAATTTGGCCTGGGCGATGCGGATCGCTTCCACGTTGAGGATGCCGTTGAGGATGCCGTTGAGCACGCCGAGATTGTGATAGACGCTGCCGATGCGCTTGGGATCCTGCAGGTTGCCCTTGCCAGCGCCGTAGACGGTCTTCTGGATTTCCTGCAGCACCGGATACTGCGCGCCTGCGGCCACGGTGGTGATGGCCACATAGCCCTTGGCCGCGTCACCGGCCGGGATCACGTCTTCCTCCGAATTGGACCAGACGTTGCCGATGATGTGATCCGCCGGGAAGCCCGACTTCTGCGCCGTCTTCAGCGCCACCGGATTCATCACGCCCCAGCCGCGCAGCACCACATAGTCGGGCTTGGCGCGGCGGATCGCCAGCCATTGCGCCTGCTGGTCATTGCCGGGGTGCGGCACTTCGATCTGCTGCAGCGAGAAACCATATTTTTCCGACAGCAGCTTGTAGATCGGAATGGTCTCCTTGCCATAGGGCGAGCCGTGATACAGCACCACGATCTTCTTGCCCTTGAGCTTGTCGCTGCCGCCTTCCTTGCTGGCGATGTAGTTGACGATGCCCGAGGTCTCGCTGTAAGGGTTGAGCAGCAGCGGGAAGATGTACTTGAAGACGCGGCCATCGGTGGTATCGGTGCGGCCATGGTTGATGGTCAGCAGCGGCACCTTGTCGGCCGTGACGCGGTCCAGCAGCGCATAGGCGATGCCGACCGAGAGCGGATTCCAGGTGGCGATGTTGGGACGCTGCTTGAGGCGCTCGTAGACTTCCACGCCGCGCTCCACTTCGTACTGGGTCTCGCCTTCTTCCCAGGTCAGCTTGACGCCGCCCACGCCGCCGTCGCGCAGGTTGACCAGGTTCAGGTAATCGATGAAGCCGCCAAAGAAGCCGGTCCCGCCAGCCGCATACGGACCCACCCGGTAACTCTGCAGGGGGAAGAATTGTTCATCGGCATGGGCATGTTGCAGGCCTGCAGACAGTAGGGCTGCGGAGAGAATGAAGGTTTTTAATAATTTTGCGTGCAGCATGGTGAGAGAGCTTCTCCGTGGTGAGGGTGGATGTGAAGGTAAAAAGTTATGACGAGGACGGGCGCGCATGAAGGCGACGTCGCGCGCGTTCCCACAGGGCCGCCAGGCCCTGCGGCTCGACGATGAGGAAGAAGATGATCAGCGCCCCGAGCACGATGCGCTGGCTCATTTCCAGCGCGCCGGAGTCGAACCACTGCCCCAGCAGCAGGCTGCCCAGGCGCGACAGCAGCAGCGGAAACACCACGATCAGCGCCGCCCCCAGGAAGGCCCCGCGAATGGTCGCCAGCCCGCCGATGATGACGATGAAGAGAATCTGCAACGAACGATCCAGATTGAAGCCGGCCGGCTCCACCGTGCGCAGGTAGACGAAGCCCCACAGCACACCGGCCACGCCGATGACGAAGGACGACACGGCAAAGGCCAGCAGCTTGGTGCGCAGCACCGGCACGCCGATCACGCGGGCGGCCTGTTCGTTGTCGCGCACGGCGATGAAGTGATGGCCGGTCTGGCTCTGCACCAGCCGCCAGCACAGCAAGGTCAGCACCGTGACGATGGCCAGCGCGAACAGGTAGCGGCCCGCCGGCGTATCGAAGGCCAGCCCGCCCACCACCAGCGGCGGCGCATCGATCACGCCGGACGGATTGTCATTGCTGAACCAGCTGAACTTGACCAGCACCCACTGCACAAAGAACTGCGCTGCCAGCGTCGAGACGGCCAGATAGAAACCGCGCAGGCGCAGACTGGGCAAGCCGAACACCAGCCCGATGGCGGTCGCCGCCACGCCCGCCAGCGCGATGGAGAGCAGCAGCGGCAGGCCCTCCACGCGCAGGTTGAGGTTGTAGGCGGCGAAGGCGCCCACCGCCATGAAGGCCGAACTGCCCAGCGACAGCTGGCCCGCGTAACCAGTCAGCAGATTGAGTCCGACCGCCGCCAGCGAGAGTGCCAGGAAAGGAATCAGCAAGGCATCGATGACATAGGGCGAGGCGAACCAGGGAAGAATGACCCAGGCCACCAGCAGCAACAGCAGCCAGGGTGCGGCACGCCGCCACGAGAGGCCACGCAGGGGCAGCACGCGCGGCGAAGAAGCGAGAGAAGTCGTCATGTCAGGCCCTTTGCCATGCGCGCTGGCCGAACAGGCCACTGGGCCTGACCAGCAGGAAGGCCAAGGCGGCCACGTAAGCGAACCAGCCTTCGATGCCGCTGCCCACCAGCGGACCGAGATAGACCTCCGCCAGTTTTTCCAGCGCACCGATGAGCAGGCCGCCGACGATGGCCCCCAGCACCGAATCGAAACCGCCCAGCACCAGGACCGGCAAGGCCTTCAGCACCACCAGCGACAGCGAGAACTGCACGCCCAGGCGCGCGCCCCACAAGAGACCGGCGATCAGTGCGATCAATCCGGCCGTGGCCCACACCGCGGCAAGAATGCGCGGCAGGCGCAAACCCACTGCCAATGCGGCAAAGCCGTCATCGGCCAGCGCGCGGAATTCCAGTCCGAGGCGGGTGTAGCGGAAGAAGGCCGACAGCAGCGCCACCATCACGGCCGCCGTGGCAGCGGCAAAGAGATCGAAGGAAGAGATCATCATCCCGCCCAGTTGCAGGGGCGTATCGGCGATGCCCAGCTCCAGCGCATGCACCTGCGTGCCCCACAGCAATTGCGCCGCGCCCTCGATCACGTAGGACAGACCCAGCGTGGCCATGAACAGCGTCATCGGCGACTGGTTCTGCAAGGGACGCAATACCACCCGCTCAATCGAGAGGCCCAGCAGGATCATCGCCGCCAGCGTCAGCAGCAAGGCCAGCGCGAAAGGAACACCGCGCTCCACCAGACTCACGAAAGTCAGCGCGGCAAACAGCAGTTGCGCGCCCTGCGCAAAATTGAGCACGCCCGAGGTCTTGTAGATCAGCACGAAGCCGATCGCTACCAGCGAATACATCACCCCCGAGAGCAGGCCACCGGACAGCACTTCGGCGAAGAACACCCAATCGAAGTCAGCCATCACGCGGCCTCCTGCGTGGTGTGATGCTCAGGCTGGGCCACGCCCAGATAGGCCTCGATCACGGCGGCATCCTGGCGCACCTCGGCCGGTGCGCCATCGGCAATCTTGCTGCCATGCTGCAGCACCACCACGCGGTCGGAGAGTCCGAAGACCAGGCCGATGTCATGTTCGATCAGCAGAATGGCGGTCCCGAACTGATCGCGCGCGGCGCGCACGAAATGCGTCATCTCGCTTTTTTCGGTGACGGTCATGCCGGCCATCGGCTCATCCAGCAACAGCACCCGGGGTCGCGCCACCAGCGCGCGCGCCAGTTCCACGCGCTTCTGCAGGCCATAGGGCAAGCCACCCACCGGACGCTCCGCATGCGCGCGCAGGTCGAGGAAGTCCATCATCTGCGCGGCCAGTGCACGGGCCTCGTTGCGCTCGCGGCGGGCGCGGCCGAGACCGGCGATCTGTTCCACGAAACTGGACCGCATCGCATCGACGCGGCCCAGCACGATGTTGTCGCGCACGCTCAGGCCCTTGAACAGGGCCAGGTTCTGGAAGGTACGCGCCACGCCCAGCCGCGCCAGGCGTGCCGTGGGCACCTGCCGGAAACGCTTGCCGGCCAGGCTGACCGTGCCCTGCGTGGGGCGGTACAGTCCGCTCATGACGTTGACCAGCGAACTCTTGCCCGCGCCGTTGGGACCGATCACGGCCAGGATCTCGCGTTCATGCAGGGCCAGGTCGACATGGCGCAAGGCCTGCACGCCACCGAAGGACAGGCTGATGCCCTCCAGTTGCAGGACCGGCGCGACGCCGGCCTGCACCGAGCGCTGCGCCGATGTGCCGGCGTCTGCGTCCACATGGGCGGGCAGCGCGAGCTCAAGCGTGCCGCTCATGCTCATGCCACCGCTTCCAGTGTCTTCGCCTGCTGTGGTGCAGCCGCTGCCGTGGCCTGACGCGCTTCCAGTTCACGCACCAGCGGCAACACTTTCTGGCCGAAGTATTCGACTTCCTCGATGAAGTGCAGGAAGCCGGTCAACACCAGATCCACGCCGATGGCCTTGAGCGCGACGATGCGTTCGGCGATCTGTTGCGGTGTGCCGATCAGGTTGGTCTTGAAGCCGTCGTTGTATTGCACCAGGTCGTCGAAGGTGGACTTGGCCCAGTTGCCCTCGCCTTCGGGCGAAGCCTTGCCCGCCTGCTTGACCGCGTCGCCGAAGGCGTGCACCGCCTCCACGTGGGCGTGGTCGATGATGTCCTGCAGGACGGCTTGCGCTTCTTCTTCGGTATCGCGGGCGATCACGAAGGCGTTCACGCCGATGCGCACCTTGTGGCCGTTCTGCGCGGCCTTGGCCTGGATGTCATCGATCTGCGCCTTGAGCCCCTCGACCGTATTGCCGTTGGTGAAGTACCAGTCCGAGACGCTGGCCGCGTTGTCGCGCGCGGCACGGGAGCTGCCGCCCTGGAAGATTTCCGGGTGCGGCTTCTGCACCGGCTTGGGACTGAGGGTGTAATTGTTGAAGCGATAGAAATCGCCCTTGAAGGTGAAGTCATCCTGGGTCCAGATGCCCTTGAGTGCGCGGATGAATTCATTGGAACGGCGATAGCGTTCGTCATGTTCCAGCCAGGGTTCGCCGATGGCCTGGAACTCGCCCTTGAACCAGCCACTGACCACGTTGATGGCGATGCGGCCCTGCGAGATGTGGTCGATGGTGGCGATCTGCTTGGCCACCACGGCCGGATGCCACGGACCGGGCAGGATCGCGGCCAGCACCTTGAGCTTGGTGGTGGCGTGCAGCAGGGCCTGGCTGAAGGAGACCGACTCGTGCTGGTATTCGGCACCATAGCCGGCGGTGAAACGGATCTGGCTCAAGGCGTATTCGAAGCCGGCCTTTTCCGCGGCCACTGCCAGGCGCTGGTTGTACTCCAGGCTCCAGTCGGTGCGTTGCGGGATCGTGCTCACCACCAGGCCGCCGCTGACGTTGGGGACCCAATAGGCGAACTTGACGGCATCGTTGCGGGGGACGGTGATGGACTGTGCTTGGCTCATAAAAAATCTCCTGTGGACCTTGTGGTCATCAAAAAGAATGGATGTAAGGGCAATGCAATGGACAGAATCAATGGATGCAAATCAATCTGAAACCGTTCGGACTGAGTAGGCCCGCCAGGGCCGTATCGAAGACGCGCATCTGACGGAGCGTCCTTCGATACGCGGCAAAGCCGCTACTCAGGATGAACGGTGTCTGGCGGCACAACCGAATCAGCAAACCCACTAGCTCGGGACTGTGCTTGTTGCCAGCGCCTGCAACACCGGCAGCGCCCGCCGCACGGTCAGGGCAATGCGTTCCTGCAGGGCCGCACTGATGATGGTTTCGTTGTCGAACTCCTGGGCATTGGCATACACGCCCAGCGGCAGCGTGAGCGCCTGGAAGAAGGCGAACAGCGGACGCAACTGGTGATCGATGGCCAGCGCATGGCGATCGCTGCCGCCGGTGGCGGCCAGCAGCACGGGCTTGCCGAACAGCGACTCCTGCGGCACCAGGTCGAACAGATGCTTGAACAACCCCGAATAGGAGCCGCGATAGACGGGGCTGCCCGCCAGCAGCAGATCGGCGTTTTCAATGGCGGCGATCTTCTGGCGCACGGCGTCGGGCAACTGCGCCAGTTCAGTGGCACTGAGCAACTGGCCGCTCAGGTCGGAAAGCGCCACCACTTCCGTCTGGATGGCGATGTGCTGGCCCAGCTGCGCTGCAATGGCATTGAGCAGACCCAGCGTACGGGAGGGACGGCGGCCGCTTCCGGCGACGATGACGACTTGCAGGGGACGGCTCATGAAGAAGGCTCTCCTTGGATGACTGAAGGAAGGACGCAATCGCATCCGCCCTCCTCATTCAGCGAAGAACGTGCCACCCTGCGAAGCCTTTAAAATCAAGGACTTGCAAAAATGCGGGCTACTGCTGCAGCAGCAATCTGCTCCCGCGCTGCTGCTGGAGCAGCAAGAATGCTGCGCCAGGCTTGCTCCGATGTGCCTCCTTATTTACTAAGTTTTCGAAGCTGTATGACAGCTTTGCATTTTCCTGCCGAAGCTGTCGCCAGACGGCGACGGATGATCGTCAGTTCCTTGTCAGACAAGCTTTTGCGGGCGATGACCCAACGTATACCGAGCATGCTTATGCTGAATTGGTCGTTAATTCGCTCTTTGCATATTGTTAGAATCAATTCACCTTCCCTTCCTGTCTCTCCCCCCGGAGCAGGAGATTCCACAAGCCCGGAGCCTGACATGCATGCCAGCCCTCGCTCTGCCCATCTGTATGCGCTGCCCTCTTCGCCGGAGGGTGATGGCGACGTTGCCGCGCGCACCGCATCGCCGCTGCTGACCTTGCCGCATGCGCGCAAGCTGGGCACGTCCATTCGCGCCACGGCGCAGGTGTTCCACGATCCGGTCTCGGTGGCTTTGCTGGAACGCGTACAGCGTGTGGCACCGAGCGATGCCAACGTGGTCATCATCGGTGCCACCGGTACCGGCAAGGAACTGATTGCGCGTCACGTGCATGCGTTGAGCCATCGCCGTGATGCGCCCTTCGTGGCCGTGAATTGCGGTGCGTTTTCGGAGAGCCTGGCCGAGAGCGAATTGTTCGGCCATGAGAAAGGCGCCTTCACCGGTGCCATCGCGCACAAGGCCGGCTGGTTCGAGGCGGCCAACGACGGCACGCTGTTCCTCGATGAAATAGGCGACCTGCCGCTGGCCATCCAGGTCAAGCTGTTGCGGGTGCTGCAGGAACGCGAAGTGGTGCGGCTGGGATCACGGCGCAGCATTCCCATCGACGTGCGCGTCATTGCCGCCACCAACGTGCGCTTGCAAGATGCGGTGGCGGCCGGCCATTTCCGCCAGGATCTGTATTACCGGCTGCAGGTGGTGCAACTGGCCATTCCGCGTTTGCGCGAGCGGCCTGCGGATATCCTGCCGCTGGCCTATCACTTCCTCCATGAATATCGCCAGCGGCTGGGCTATGGCGCGCCCCGCATCGATGCCGAAGGCGAACGCAAGCTGCGCGAGCACGACTGGCCGGGCAATATCCGCGAACTGGAAAATGCCATCCACCATGCGCTGCTGATCTGCCAGGAAGACAGCCTGCGCGCCGAGCACTTCCATCTCTCCCATGTGGAGCGGCGCCCGGCCTACGCCGCGCATGGCGGCATCGATTGCAGCAACGATCCCTTGCAAGCGCTGGAACAGGCCTTGCAGAACCTGTTCAATCAATCGCAGGCGGGCCTGTTTGAAAAAATCGAAGACACGGTATTTCGTACCGCCTTCGAGTTTTGCGAACGCAATCAGGTACAGGCCGCGCGCCTGCTCGACATCAGCCGCAACGTGCTGCGGGCGCGGCTGATCCGCAACGGGCAGATCTCGGCGCTGAAATGACGCTCATTGCAAAACAACAACTTGAACAGACTTTTCTTCACAACAAACTTACAATTTCCCAACAATTGTTAACGATTATCATTTATATTCATCGGCCCGATTATTTGCCTGGCTGTTTGAATACCGATGATGATGCACCGAGGATTTGCGACTTCCCTTCCCTGCCGCTGCGCCACCAGCGCCGCGTGGCTGCTGACCAGCCTGCTCGCGGTTGCGCCGCTGGCATGGGCCGACGATGCGGCCACGGCCGCCGGCAGCAATGCAGCGGCCTTGCCCGAGATCAGCGTCTCTGCTGGCCGCGACCAGGCCAGCAGCAGTTACAACGCCACCAGCACCAGCGGTGCCACGCGCACCGATACCCCGCTGATGGAGCTGCCGCAGTCGGTACGCGTGATGACCACCCAGCAGATCGAGGACCTGGGTGCGGTGCGTCTGGCCGATACGGTCGATTACGTCAGCGGCATCAGCCGCCTCAACGACTTCGGCGGCACCTGGGACAACTTCGCCATTCGCGGCTTCAGCAGTACCGACATGGGTTTCCTGGTCAATGGCTTCCCCGGTTCGCGCGGCTACAATCCGCGCCGCGATACTGCCACGATCGAACGCATCGAGTTCCTCAAGGGCCCGGCCGCCGCGCTCTATGGCAGCAGCGAGCCGGGCGGCACCATCAACATCGTCACCAAGAAACCGCAATTCACGCGCAAGAACAGCGCCGAACTCAGTGCCGGTACTGGTGGCCTGCGCCGTGCCACGGTCGACAGCACCGGTCCCCTGAGCCAGAACCTGGCCTATCGCCTGATCGCCATGACCGAGGAAGGCGACAGCCGTTCCAGCCTGCTCAACAACCGCCGCTCGCTGGTGGCCCCCTCGCTGGCCTGGGTGATCGACAAGGACACCCTGCTGAACTACGAGGCCGAATTCCTGCAGGCCAGCACGCCGCTGGACCGCGGCCTGATCAACGTGCGCGGCGTGCTGGGCACGCTGCCGCGCGACCGCGTCCTGAACGAACCCTCGGATGGCAACATGGCCATGCGCAGCAATACGCATCAGCTGACGCTGGAGCGCACGCTGTCCGAGCAGTGGCGTGCCAGGCTTGGTGCCAGCTACAAGGAAAGCAGCTTCGATGGCTATTACACCGAAGCGGCCCTCTCCAATCCGCTGGCCGCTGACAACCGCACGCTCAACCGCACCCGCACCTGGCGGCAGCTTCCCTCGCGCGATACCTCCTTCCAGGCGGAGCTGCAGGGCAACTTCAACACCGGTGCCATCGGCCACACCCTCCTGATCGGTGCAGAAGCATCGACGCTGTGGATGAATACGGAAATCCTGCGCTCGGCCAATACCCCCATCGATATCTACAATCCGGTCTACGGCAGCCCGTTGCTGCCGCTGACCAACCGCACCAGCAGTTCGGACGAAAGACAGCGCGTGAAGGGCGTGTTCGTGCAGGACCAACTGAGCCTGTCGCCGCAATGGAAATTGCTGGCGGGTGTGCGCTGGGATCAGTACAAGCAGAGCATCGAGAACCGCGTGGGCGGCGTCACCACCACCTCGCAGCAACAGAGCGCCGTGTCGCCGCGCGCGGGCATCACCTATCTGCCGACGGCCTGGAGTTCGGTGTATGTGACGGCGGGCAAATCCTTCCGTGCCAACAGCGGCGTGGATGCCAGCGGCCGCGCCTTCGATCCGCAGCATTCGACCGCCTATGAAGCCGGCCTCAAGCTGCAGACCACGGATGAACACCTGGGGGCCAACTTCGCGGTCTACGACATCACCAAGACCAATGTGCTTACCGCCAGCGATACGCCCGGTTTCCAGGTGGCGGCCGGCGAAGCCAAGAGCACCGGCTTCGAGGCCGATGCCTATGGCCAGATCGATGCGCACTGGCGTCTTTCGGCCAATTTCGCCTGGGACAATGCGCGCGTGACCAAGGACAAGACCCTGGCCGCCGGCACGCGCTTGGCCAACATCCCGGCCTACAGCGCAGGTCTTCTGGTCATGCGTGAAGATGCAACGGCCAATGGCGCGCGCTATGGACTGGGGGGCGGCGTGAACTACGTCGGCAATCGTTCGGGCAATACCGCCGACACCTATTCATTGCCGGCGTATGCGACGGTCAAGCTCCTGAGCTACTGGCAGGTGAGCAAGAATGTGCGGCTGTCGCTGGACGTGCACAACCTCTTCAACCGCAATTACTATCCCGGTTCGTGGAACAACCTCTACGTGATGCCGGGGGCGGAACGCACTGTCGTGGCGCGCATGAAGATCGACCTGTAAATCGTTTCCACGACGCCGCAAAGACAACGCCCCGATCCGCACTGCGCATCGGGGCGTTTTTCATGCAAGAAGAAAAGTCATGCTTGCACGTGCATCCATTCCTCGTGTGCCTGCTTGAGGCGAGCCACGCCGTCGATGATCTCCCGAGGCTGGGCATTGGCGAAAGAAAGTCGCCAATGGCCCGGATCGGATGGCGTGGCATAGAAGGCGCTGCCCGGCACGTACATCACGTTGTGGCGCACCGCGGTCTGCAGCAGCGCCGTGGCATCGGTGCCATCCTTCCAGCTGGCCCAGATGAACATGCCGCCTTCCGGCGCGATCAGCGAGAGACGATCGCCGAAGGCCTCGCGCAGCGAAGACAACATGATCGCGCAACGTTCGCGATAGGTAGCGATGATGTGCGGCAGATGGGCCTCCAGATGCCCGGCCTGCAGATATTGCGCCGCCACCATCTGCATCCACGGCGCAGTGCACAGGTCGCCGGTCTGCTTGGCGATGACGGCACGGCGCAGAATCTCCGAGGGGCCGCACATCCAGCCGATGCGCAAACCCGGTGCCACGATCTTGGACAGACTCGACAGGTACACCTGCCAGTCACGCGCACCCTCGATCTCCTGCGCCACCTGCAGCAGCGGCGGCTCGGCCTGCCCGGAAAAACGCAGCTGGCCGTAGGGATCATCCTCGATCACGATGAACTGATAACGCACCGCCAGCGCAAGCAAATGACGGCGGCGCGCCAGCGGCAAGGTGGCGCCGGTCGGATTGGCGAAGCTCGGCACCAGGTACAGCAGCTTGGGCCGGGCGCCCGCCAGCAGCAAGGCTTCCAGGGCATCGGTATCCATGCCTTGGGCGTCCCCCGGAATTTCCAGCAGTTCGGCATGCGCCAGGCGCAAGGCCTGGATCGCCGCCGGATAGCAGGGCCGCTCGATGACCACGCCATCGCCCGGCTCCAGCAGGATGCGCAACAGCAGTTCAAACCCCTGCTGTGAACCGGTGGTGACAATCAGTTCGCCCGGATCGGCACCACCGATGCGCGCACGCGTGACCCGCTTGAGCACTTGCGCAAGTTGCGCCGCCCCTTCGGTCGCCCCGTATTGCAGGCAGGCCGCCGCTGCGCTGTCGAGCAGGGTGGCGGCGCTCTTTGCCAGCCCTTGCGTATCGAACAGCGCAGGCGCCGGATAGCCGCCGGCAAAGGAGATCATGCCCGGTTGCTGCGTGTACTTGAACAGCTCCCGGATGGGCGACCCCTGGGGCGACTGGAAGGCCGGATTGAAACGATAGGCTGCGGTCATGATCGATACAGGCTTATTGCTCGATCATGCGGTTCCAGCGGTTGTTCCACTCGGAGCGCTTTTCGTTGACGGTATCCCAGTCGACGGTGTTGAGGTTCTTGGTCAGCACTTCGCTCTTGCCCAGCTTGGCTTGCGCGGCGTCCGACAGCGGCACGTTGCGGTTGACCGGGATGGAATTGGCCAGCGCCATGCTCTTGGCCTGCACCGCCGGGGTCAGCAGGTATTCCAGCAGCTTCTGCGCCAGTTCCGGTTCGCTGTTGCCCTTGATGGGGCAAGCGCCGGTCATGAGCAGCACGCCGCCTTCCTTGGGGGTGGCGAATTCAGCGGGGATGCCCTTGTCCTTCAGGTTGGCGATGCCGGTCACGGTCAGCGGGAAGATGGCCGCTTCATTGGTCTGCACCATCTCGGAAATCTTGGCCGAGCTGGAGAGATATTCGACCACGTTGGGGCCGATGGTGCTGCCCCACTTCTTGAAGCCGGGGTCGACGTTCTTGTCGGTACCGCCCACCAGGCGGTTGAACATCATGAAGCCATACAGGCCGAAAGTACTGGCCGAGATCGACTGGAACACCACCTTCTGCTTGTACTTGGGATCAGCAAAATCCATCCACGAGGTCGGTGCCGGCCAGCCCTTCTCAGCGAACAGCTTCTTGTTGTAGCCGATGCCGAGCACGCCCATCTCGATGGCCACGGCCTGGTCGTTGGCCAGGCGTGCGAAGGGATAGACATCCTTGAGCACGGCGGCGTCCTTGACCTTTTCGCACAGGCTCATGTTGATGGCGCGGTACATGATGCCGTCATCGAGGAAGGCCACGTGCATCTGCGGCTTGTCGCGCTGGGCCTGCATCTTGGCGATGATGTCGGAGGAGGTGCCGGGCACCACCACCACCTTGACGTTGTTGGCCTTCTCGAAGTCGGGGAAGATCGAGGCGGTGTAGTTTTTCTCCATCGTGCCGCCGTTCATGCCGACGTAAATGGTCTTGGTCTGCGCCTGTGCACCAGTGGCGATCAGGGTCGCAGCGATTGCACAGGTCACTGCCAGGGTCTTCATCTTCATTACTGCACTCCTTGCCGGTTTGCCGTTGTGGGTCCCGCTTGCGCGGGCGTGGGTCGTGGGATGCCATGCCGGATTCCCAGGTGGAGCAGGAATCCGGCAGCGGTGCTGCATTTTTGCTTGGGGTACTGCGGTTGGACGTGGCCGTCGCTCAGTCGATATCGAACTTCACACCCTGCGCCAGCGGCAGGGTCTTGCTGTAGTTGATGGTGTTGGTGGCGCGGCGCATGTAGTTCTTCCAGGCGTCCGAACCGGATTCACGGCCCCCGCCGGTTTCCTTTTCGCCGCCGAAGGCGCCGCCGATTTCGGCCCCGCTGGTGCCGATGTTGACGTTGGCCAGGCCGCAGTCGCTGCCCACGGCCGAGACGAAGAGCTCGGCTTCGCGCATGTCATTGGTGAAGATGGCCGAGGACAAGCCTTGCGGCACGGCGTTGTTCATGGCGATGGCATCGCCCAGTTCATCGTACTTGACGATGTAGAGGATGGGCGCGAAGGTCTCGTGATGCATGATCGCGGTCTGGCCGGGCATGGTGACCAGCGCCGGCCGCACGTACCAGGACTGCTGGCCCATCACGTCCACCCGTTCGCCGCCGGTGACTTCACCGCCCTGCGCACGCGCTTGCTTGAGTGCCGCCTGCATGGCATCGAAAGCAGCCTGGTCGATCAGCGGGCCGACCAGCGTATCGCCCTGCAGCGGATCGCCGACCTTCACGCTGGCATAGATGCGCTTGATCTGCGCCACCACCTGGTCATGGATGCTGCTGTGGACGAACAGGCGGCGCAGGCTGGTGCAGCGCTGGCCGGCCGTGCCCACGGCGGAGAAGGTGATGGCGCGCAGGGCCAGGTTCAGGTCGGCCGAAGGCGCGACGATCATGGCATTGTTGCCGCCCAGTTCCAGCAGGCTGCGGCCCAGGCGTTCGGCCACCACGGTGGCGACCTTGCGGCCCATGCGCACGCTGCCGGTGGCGCTCACCAGCGGCACGCTGGCCGAACGCGAGAGGGTCTCGCCCAGGTCGGCACCGCCGATCAGCAGGCCGCACAGTTGCGCCGGCACCAGGTTCGGACGCTGTGCCGAGAAACGCGCCACGGCCTTGGCGAACAGGGCTTGCACGGCCAGTGCCGTGACCGGCGTTTTTTCGGAAGGCTTCCACACCACGGCATTGCCGCACACCAGCGCCAGCGCGGCGTTCCACGCCCACACGGCGACCGGGAAGTTGAAAGCGGTGATCACGCCGACCACGCCCAGCGGATGCCAGGTTTCCATCATGCGGTGGCCGGGACGTTCGGAGGCGATGGTCAGGCCATGCAGCTGGCGCGACAGGCCCACGGCGAAGTCGCAGATATCGATCATTTCCTGCACCTCGCCCAAACCTTCGGAGAGGATCTTGCCGGCTTCCTGGGTGACCAGGGCACCGAGTTCGTCGCGATGCTCGCGCAGCACTTCGCCCAGCACGCGCACCAGTTCGCCGCGCACCGGCGCCGGCACTTCGCGCCAGGCCAGGAAGGCCTGCTGCGCGCCGGCGATGGCCGCTTCGGCGTCAGCCGGCGTCTGCGCCTTGAGTTGCGCGATGACCTCGCCATCACGCGGCGAACGGATCACCAGATCGTTGCCGGCGTAGGCCGAGAAGTCAGCACCCAGGGTGGAGAAGATGCGTGGAGATGACATGGGGTTCCCTTGAAAAGTGGAGTGGGATGGGTCTGAAACGATGGAGTATAAGGACAGCCGCCCCACTTCTTAAAACCAAAAAATTTCACCACATCATGAGTTTTTGGAATGCACTGGCCTGGCGCGCGAGAATGCGCGAGGATGGGCGAGGATGGTGCAGCGCATCACTTCATATCGGCCGCAAGCCCCCGTGCCGTGGCGCTTCCAGCCGCGGTGCCGGGGCCGCGCCGGTGGCGGCCTGCAGCGCCCTCATGGCATGACACGAGATGCATCTGCACGCAGGAGAAAAATGCGCGGCCATGAGTTTTTGTCAGCCTGGGAAATCGCTGCACCGAATCGATGCAGCGCGATGGAAGACCTCAGCCGCCCTGTGCTTCGCTCAGGATCCACTCGCGGAACTTGAGGATGGCCGCCTTGCCGGCGTTCTTTTCGGGATAGACGAGGTAATAGGATTGCGGGCTCTTGACCGCCAGCGGGAAAGGGACGTGCAACTGCCCCAGGCTGATCTCGGTCTCGACCATGAACTTGGGCATGAGCGCCACCCCCATGCCGGCGACAGCGGCCTGGATGACCATGGCCAGTTGCTCGAAGCGCGGGCCCGACAAGGCATTGGGGCAATCCACGCCGACATGGCGGAACCAGTCCTGCCAGGCCTGCGGGCGCGTGGTGTGCTGGAGCAGCGTGACGTTGGCCAGGTCCTCTACCGAGCCCAGGCCTTCGGCCAAAGCCTTGCTGCAGACCGGCACCACTTCTTCGCCCATCAGCCGCACCATCACGGTATCGGGCCAGTCGGGTTCGCCGAAGTGGATGGCGGCATCGACCTGGCGCGTATTGAAATCGAAGGGCAGCACTTCCGTACTCAGGTTCAGCAGCACATCGGGATAGGCGGCAGCGAACTTGGCCAGTCGCGGGATCAGCCACTTCACGCCGAAGGTCGGCAGGATCGCCAGGTTCAGCACGCTGGCCAGGCTGTTGTAGGTCATCACCTGGAAGGTGGCCATCTCGATCTGCTTCAAGATGGTGGAGACCTGGGCCGCATAATCGCGGCCGGCTTCGGTGAGGATCAGGCGGCGGTTGATGCGCTCGAACAGCTTGACGTTGAGGTACTCCTCCAGGATCGCCACCTGGCGGCTCACCGCGCCCTGCGTCATGTGCAATTCATTGGCCGCCTTGGTAAACGACATGTGCCGGGCCGACGTATCGAAGGCGATCAGGCAGGACGTTGACGGGATGAAACGGCGCATGGGACGAAGACCGCTGGCTGAAGGCGGGGCAGAAGGTGAAGGAGCCCGCACTATAGCAAATGGCGTGCCCTCCCCTCCAGAGCGTCCCGGCACGCTGCCCGTCATGTGAAGCGCGTATTGCCCAGCAGGCAGTGCGGATCGAACACGTCTTGCACCCGGCCGGCCAGCGCGCGTTGCTCGGGCTGCGTGTAGCGCTGGTAGTAATGCTGGTTGAAGGGACCGATGCCGTGCTCGGCGCTGAAACTGCCTTGGTAACGTTTTGCAACCAAGTCATACAGCGCAGTGCGCAAGGCCTCGATGCGCTCCGGCGGAAACTGCGGCTGCTGCGCCGGCGGGATGGCCAGGTTGAAATGCACGCCGCCATCGCCCCAATGACCGAAGTCGAACACCTCGGCCCCGGCGAAGTCCCGTTCCACCAGGGCCAGTGCCTCCGCACGGAAGGCCGGCATGCGCGAACGCGAGACGGAGATGTCGAAGGCGACGATCCTGCCCTCCTGCTTGACGCTGTCGCTGATGGCATGGCGCAGGCGCCACAGGGTCTCGGGCTTGTCGACCACGGCATCGACGATGGCATCGTCGAAATGACGTTCCAGCCAGGCCATGAAGAGCTTGTCGAGATCGAAGTGCTCACTGGCCGCCGACGACGAACTCAGTTCCACCAGCAAGGCATAGTCCGGTAATGGATCAAAGGGGGCGCTCACCTGCGGCAGGTGGCGCAAGACCGATGCCAGCGCATTGCGCGAGATGCCTTCGAAGGCCGTGAGGAAATCGGCGAACTGCGCCTGGGCATCCTGCAGCAGGCGCAAGCCCGCCTCCAGCGAGGACGGCACGATCAAGGCGGTGGCGCGCTGGCGCGGCAGCGGATGCGCGCGCAGCACCGCTTGCGTGACGATGCCGTAGCTGCCGGCGGTACCGATGAAGAGCTGTTTCCAGTCCGGGCCGGTATTGTTCTTGTGCAGGCGGTTGCCCATCTCCAGCAGTTCGCCGGGCGGCTGCATCAGCAGCGCCTGCAGGCCCAGCGTGTTGTGGCGCACGTCGCCATAGCGGATCAGGCGTGCGCCGCCGGTATTGGCGGCCAGCATGCCGCCTACCGAGGGATCGGCCCCGAGGTCGATGGGAAAGCACAGCCCGTGCGGGGCCAGCGCCTGGTTCAGGTCCGACAGGCGGGTGCCGGCCCAGGCCTGGATCACGCCATCGACCGGATCGATATCGATCACGCCCTTGATGCGTTCCATGCTGAGGATAAGTTGCAAACCCGAACTATCAGGCGAAGCCGCGCCGACCAGGCCGGTGTTGGCTCCCTGCGGGACGAGCCGGATCTTCTCGGCTGCGCACAGGCGCATGAGCTCGGCGGCTTCCGCCACATTGGCCGGACGCGCCACGCACAGCGCCTGTCCGGCTCCATAGCGCGGGCCGTGCTCATAGGGCTGGCGCTCGGGCGCGGAGGTAATCAGGCCGGCGTTGCCCAGCAGGTCCTGCAGACGCGCCAGCGTGGCCTCAGCAGACACTGGCCGCCTCGTCGCTGGCCGCACCGGACGCCACCGCCTCGGTCATCTTGAAGATGCCTTGCGCGTTGCCGCTGTCGAAGGTCAGGTCCAGCTTGCGCTGGCCGGCCTCGTCGGCGAAATAGTCGCGCGAGATGAATTCGTAGAAGGAACCCGGCACGGTGACGGCGACCGGCTGTCCATCCTCGCCCTGCAGCTGGTAATCGACCTTGACCGCACGGAAGGCGGTCTGGCGCACGCGGCCATTGCGCGAGACTTCGACCTGGTCCTTGATGGGACGTCCCAGCTGGCGCTGGCGTTCGGCGGTGGCCACCACGTCGGAGACGCGGTCGGTGGCGTGATTGAAGGCATTGCCTTCGGTGGAGATCCAGGCCATCTCGGCGGACTCGGCCTTGAGCGTTTCGTACTGCGACAGGGTCGGCAGGTCGTGATGGCGGGCGAAGCACTTGAGCATGGCGGGCAGCAGGCGCTTGGCCTCGTCCATATCCAGCTTGCCTTGTGCGGAGAGCTTGGCCAGCAGGGCCAGCACCTCATCGGAGAGCGGATTGCGCGACGTGGCCAGCACGGCGTTCACAGTCTGCTGGAATTGCGGCGAGAACTGTTCAGGATGCAGTTCGCTCACGAAGAACTGGGCGATCTGCTCGGCGTCGTCGATGTGGGTATAGACGCGGCCGGTCATCTTGATGCGCGCCAGCGGATAGGTGCCGGTCTGCTGGTAGCCCAGCGGCAACAGCACGCTGGTGAAGAGGGTTTCGCCATCGGGGAACCCGCTGTCGCGGCCGAGGCGCACGGTGCGCACGGCGCCGTGGTCGAAGCAGATCTTGACGCCCTCGCGCTCGGCATCGGCCACATAGTCACGGCCGGTGGCGACCTGTTGCAGCAGGCCTTCGAAGAGCAGCATGTTCAGGGCCTGCGCCAGTTCCAGGCGCGAGACCTCGGACGCCGCGGGGCGCAGGGTCGAAGCGGGGACTTCCAGGCGCGCGAACTGGCGCTGCACCAGGGCCTCGTCGCCGTAGTGGGAAAGCAGGAGTTGATGGAGATTGCTGTGCTGCGCGGAGATCGTCATTTGCGTGCCTTTGACCGGGTGACTATGAGATAGCCTCATGGTAAGGGCAGCGCGGGGGGCAAATAAAACGATAAATTCTGGGGCTTCGATGCCTTTTACTCATGCAAGGGCGGGAGCGGGGGTGGAGCGCACAAGCCGGCTGACGGGGCTGGGGCAGCCCATGCGGTTGATATGCCAATGTCGATCACGATGCCGAGCAGATGCTGATCTGTCCATTGACTGTCGTCCCAGAGAGGAAAGGCGGGTGCATCCTGCGCTTGTCGGCATCGCCCTCTTCCCTCTACCGTGTTGCGCCACCGAAAACCCCCTCCGCGGTAACGCAACGCCGGCGCGAGCTTGCAGCCCGCAGTGCCCCCCGACACATGACCGGCAGGGAACGACAGGGGAACTGTATTACAAGCGCAGCGATTTGATTAGCCGTCGTTTTGCGAACGTACTCGTTAATCAAATTGAACAATGCAAGCGCCGCAACGCTTTACCGCGCAGCCGTTTCCTCGTCCTCGGCTGGATGACGGCGCGCGAAATAATCCTGGATCTGGGCAATGCAGGCCAGGATCTTGGCGGGCACGGCGTCGCGATGGCGGGTGGTGATGAAGGCGCAATAGCCCTCCAGCGACCAGTCCGGCAAGACTTCCACCAGCCGTCCCGACTTAAGATCATCTTGCACCTTACTGCGCAGGAAGCGGCCTATGCCATGTCCCTGCACGGCCAATTGCCGCAAAGAGCGCGCATGGTTGGCCGTGATGCGCGGCGTCAGCCGCAGCTGCGCGCACTGCCCGGCGCGGTCGCGCAGGGTTAGCTCCACAGGTGCACCCGGCCCGTGCGGGCTGAAGAAGAGCAACTGGTGATGGAGCATGTCCTCGGGTCGGCGGATCGGCGGGTAGGCCTGGAGATAAGACGGCGCCGCACACAGCACGGCCTCCATCCGGGCCAGCGGGATATCTCCCGGACCGGGTGCCCGGCCTACGCGCAGGGCCAGGTCGACGCTCTTGTCCATGAGGTCGAAGTTGTGATCGCAGACATCGATGCTGATGCGCAACTGTGGATGATTGCGAATGAAATCATCCAGGGCTGGCACCAGGTATTCGGGTGCCATGAAGCTGGAAGAGGCAATGCGCAGCTCTCCCACCAGTTCGGTATGCAGGCTCTCGGTGGCATCGCGGGCCTCGTTGGCCAGCGCGACGATGCGCGCGCAATGGGCATAGAAGCCCTGCCCGGCTTCGGTCAGACTGAGCTTGCGGGTGGTCCGGTGCAGCAGGGTAGTCCCGAGGATGGCTTCGAGCGCGCTGATGTGCTGGCTCACCGACGAGGAGGTCAGCCCGAGTTCGCGAGCCGCCTTGGAGAAGGCGCCCAACTCGACGACGCGGGAGAAGATCACCATGCGGGGCAGGTAATCCATGGCATTGTTTTTCATCGTGGCGCAGGGGTGGTCGAAGGGGCAGGCTCGACTATAGCGCGGGATGTTGTCTGATGAGCAGATGAGATGAAGCGGAGATTGGGGCTTGTTTCCTGTTTGGCAGGAAGCGGTGGGGAGCGGGTGAGATAGTCACTTGTGTTACCAGAACCCAGTTCAAATCTTGACGGCTGATTTTTTAATTGCACGGATACCTATCTTTCCATAATTTCATGAAAATTTGAGGCTCCGTATCGTCAGAGGTAGTGGAGCTAAAAATGTGAGGCTACCTGGTGCTAACTAAATGAGAATAGGTGGCGCTTTTTCTGTGAATATTCATTCAGTCGAGCTGGACAGCTAGAAAACCATTGTAGTTGCCCCCGCAATTCAGGACACTCAGACATCGTTAAGTTACTGATGCTGCAGCCCGTCTGAACTCGCGAGGCGAGCGGTATTTCAGGGCCTTGTGCGGATGGCGCTCATTGTATTGCTCGAAGGCAGAGGCCAGATGTGTGAGCGCCGTGGGCACATCGAGCTTATCCATGAAGGCGATGTAATCATGCTTCATCGTTTTTACGAACCGCTCCGCCATGCCGTTACTCTGTGGCGAGCGCACGGGCGTGGTCAAGGGCTCCAATCCCAGCTCGCGAGCGAAGCTGCGTGTGCGATGGTCGATGTAGGCCGAGCCGTTGTCGCTGAGCCATTCATTCACCTGTGGAGTCTGCGTGCTTCCAAACCTCTGCTCCACGGCGGCCAGCATCACGTCGCGCACGACATCCCCGCTATGCCCACCGGTAGTGGCCGCCCAGCTGATGGCTTCACGGTCACAACAATCCAGTGCAAACGTCACTCGCAATGCAGCCCCGTCATCACAACGGAATTCGAAGCCGTCCGAACACCAGCGCGCATTACTTTGCTTGACCGCTACGCGACCATCGTGGCGTCGATTGTCGCGTCTCACACCAGGTCGGCGCAGCAGCAACTCGTGCTCTCGCATGACGCGATAGACCCGCTTATGGTTCACGCACGCTTGCCCCAGAGATTCCCGGCTACGTCGCAGCAAAGCCCAGATGCGGCGATAGCCATAGCTCGGCAAGCTCGCGACATGCAGCTCAATCTCTTCGAGCAAGCCGCTGTCGTCGACTTTGCGAGCACTACGGCCATCTCGCCATTCCGGGCTCCGGGCTCGTTTTACTGCCACTGCAGAGCGCGCCACACCGAGAACGTCACAGACCACTTTCATTGGTCGTCCTCCGGCAGCAAGGGCGAGCGCGCAATCAGGTTTTTTGACCGGCCCCATTCGACGGCCTCGCGCAGAATCTCGTTCTCCATGGTCTTCTTGCCCAACAGCCGCTGCAGTTCTTTGATTTCCTTGATGGCCGCGGCCAGCTCCGAGGCAGGGACTACCGTCTCGCCAGCCTTGACGGCGGTCAGACTGCCTTCCTGGTATTGCTTGCGCCAACCAAACACCTGGTTCGGGTTCACCCCGTGTCGCCGGGCAACGGCTGATACGGAAGCTCCAGGAGCCAAGGTCTCCTGGGCGATGGCTATTTTCTCTTGGGGCGTGCGTCTTCTGCGACGCTCCGGCTCGGTCAGAATCTCGATATGGTCCACGGTTTGCCTAGTCGTAAAACTGGTCATAAGACTATCCTCTAATTTAAGAGAGTCTTCGTGTCCTGAGATTCAAGGGGCTATTCCAACCATAAAACTACTCAGCGCCGATAGCCTATTACTCTAAGATGTCCGCAACCGGCCATAAACGATTCTTCCGTTTGATCATCTTTTATCCATCCTGGTGGATAGATATCCAAACAGAGCTGTTTTCATTTCCGCTTCAAGCTGAGGTTTTTCAGCCGACGAGGCTTGCTCACACACGCCGATTAGGCTCTTCACCATTCCCAAAGCAATCTGCGCCATACGCACAGCCTCGGCGTTCCCTATCTCAGGGGCACGCCGAATGAATGTCTGGGCGAAACGCATGCGAAGGCTCTCCCTCTCTGCATCAGTACGCGTACTTCTCACCGACGATGAAAACAATACCAAGTAGGCAGGATGCGCTGAAATGAAACCAGTCATCAAATCAACAATACCGTCCGCGAAACCATGAAGATCGAGTTTCTCCTCTTGGGATAGAAACGCACTCCACAAACGGTCCATCTCTTCTGCATACGCAGTGCGCATTGCTGTCGCAATGGCGTCCTTATTGGGGAAATACTGATAAAGGGCGCCAATCGACATGCTAGCCACGGCTGCAATTTCTGTCATGGTCACTGCCTCAAGCCCCCGGTCGTAGATCAATTCCTCCGCGGTAGCTAGGATTTGGCGAATACGATTCTCGGAGCGATCCTGCTTTGGGACGCGGCGTGTAGAAGTAGACTTATGTGAGCACATCCTCACATTATATGATTATAATAATGAGGAAGTCCTCACATTTAAGGAGCAGTTGAACATGCAGACCAACAATGCCGAAAATACCGCGCTAATTGTCATTGACTTGCAAAACAGTAATTTGGCACGCCAACTGGCGCCCCACTCATCAGATCAGGTGCTAGCTAACAGCATTCGGATCGCCGATGCACTCCGTGCAGCCGGAGGGCACGTCATCTGGGTGCGGGTAGACGTCAATGCTCTACCGGCTCTACCTGCAGACAAGCCACTTTCTCGTCCTTCTGGTGCGCCACCGTTACCGCAAAGCGCCTCAGAACTTGCACCCGCCGAGCTGTTGCCGAACGCATTGAATCCGCAGCTCCGCACAGCCTTGGGATCGCCAAAAGGCCAAGTCTCTGTGACGGAAAGCGGGTTGAAGTAGTAGGCGCGCAGGGTCCGGAAGAGGCGATCGGCATAGCGCCGCTTGGCAATCAGGGTATCGGTCATGCCGTTGCCGAACGGGTTGGCCGCGCCTCCGTACCAGGATCCATCCTCCCCACCTGGCCAGCCCATGCTGCGGCGCATGTTCAGATTGGCTTTCTGATATTCGAACCACACGTCATCGGTGATCAGGGCGCTATCACCCTCGATGGAATATCGCTGAGAAGCAACCTGCCACCCAGCTGCCACGAAGCGATCGATGTCCGCTGTGGTCATGCGCGGGATCGGCTGTGCACCAGTGAACGAAAAGGACAACGGGTCCGGATACAGCACGCCGACCATGCCGGCCTTGTCCAAGATGCTTTTGGCGACGAGGTTGCTGGCGAGGTATCCATCGTCAAAGCAGAAAACAACCTGGGCAGTGGTACTTGCGTTCGGCACATAGTCAATCGCACCCAGCGCCATCTGACCTCCCACAGAGCCAGCCGCGTAGGTAACTCGCAGCATCACGAACAAAACGGCGCTCTTGTCGGTAAGCAGTGCGCCGCCGTTCAGCGTGTTGATTTCCGAAACCGAAATGCTGAAGCAGCCGAAGCAACCTGGCGTAGAAATCTTGGCCAGCAGCTCGGCGCGGATGTCGGCCGAGATAAATTTTGTGCCAGGCGATGCCGGCGTACCTGCCGAATAAAGCTCAATGAACATGGCCGTTGGCGTGGCCGCGATGGAAGAATTCACAGACGGGATCATGCTGATGTGAATCGAACCGTTGGTCATGTCCAGAGGCGTGGACAGTACGGCCGACTGCGAGAAGCGGAAGGTGTTGGCGGATGGGACCGTGAATACCACGCTGGTGCTGCCGGTGAACGGGTAGAAGCGATCCAGCGCGATATCCGAGCAGTTCGCCGCGCTGCCGCCGCCGACGTTTACCGCCTTGTCGAACAGAGCCAGGCGCTGCAGGCCAGGCTTCTTGTGACGCTTCGGGACGCCGCTACCGATGGGAAAAGCGATAGGCGGGCCACCGGCCGGGTTCACCAGGCCAAGCGCATTGGTTTGGGAATCGGTATCCGAGGAGACGGGCTTGGGCGTGATCGGCTGAACGACCCATCCTGCGCCGGTGAGAGTGGCATTGATCGGCATATCTGTTCCTATTGCGAAAGAGTGTTTTCAACGACCTTTTGGCCTGCGGCCTGCATCAGCTCTTGCTGCTGGGCCTGGGCTTGGGCCTGCTGGCGTGCCTGGTTGTCGGCCTGGCGCTTCTCGGCCAGCTGGTCCGGGCCGCGCAGCAGCTTGGCCGGCACGCCGAGCGCGAGGCCCTTCTCGTAGTTCGCGGCATCCATGTCCACGATGTCCAGCGTGCTGGTGTTGCCGGTGGCAGCGGCCTGCTGGATCAGTCCATCGATGAAGATATCGAGCGCCGTGACCTCTTCCATCTTCTGGGCACGGGCCAGCGGGCTGATGTACTTGACGATGAAGTCACGGCCCAGCAGGGATTCCGGGATCGGGCCGAGTTCGGCAGTCAGCGCGCCAGCCCGGTAGGCGATGGCAAAGCAGCGTTCGATCATGACCTGCAGATACTCGCCCTGGAAGCGGGCAAACATAGGGCCGAGCTGCTGGCGGATCTGGTTGGCGCGCAGCTGGATCTCAGTGGCGGAGCGCACAGGGCCATCCAGCGGGGTGAGCTGGTCGGCCAGCAGGGACCGGCTGATGCTCTTGCGCAGCTGCTCGGCCTTGGAGAACGTCACCTGGAAATTCGCGCCCGTCTCCAACGGCTGCAGGTTGTCCATATCGGCCATCATCACCACGCGGCGCGGGCCGATCTTCAGCGTGCGGGAGTTCAGCACGCCATCGTCCTTTGCCTTCCACATGCCAGACGCCGCGATATCTAGGCTCTGCAGCTCCATGCGCAGGATGTCGTTCAGGGTCTTGACGGTGGGCAGGACGTTGGAGCCGATGCCGGTGGCGTAGGGCGTCGATGGGATCAAGCGCCAGCGCGGCACGGCGCAGGGGAATTCGTGGAAGCCGCTGTCGCGCACCAGGTGCTTGCCGTCCTCGATGTGTACGGACTTGAACGGCAGATTCTTGCTCAGGATGCCTTTCTTGCCCTCGCGGTTCGGGTAGATGGCCCAGGTCATGTTGACGGTCTCGGACAGCTTGCCGTCGTTGAACTTGCGCTGCGTGGCCTCGGACATGGCATCCAGGCCGTATTCGGCCACGGCCTGTTCCACGGTCGGGCACCACTGGCGATGGATCGTGTCCACGCGGCCCTTGGAGGTGGAGGCGGCGACGTAGCACTGCCACAGCGGCCAGGGTTCGAAGTTGAAGCCCCCGATGGGCTTGCCCTGCTCGTCCTTGGCCTGGTCGATGAACATGACAAACCAGCCGGCCGGGATCAGGTCGCTCAGGTTCTCGTAAGCGGTGGAGTCGAAGCCGGACGAATGGATGTTCTCGAAGAGGAACTGCGTTGCACCGTCCATCCAGCGCGTCTCGTCCTCGGCCTTCTGGCCGGCATCGAGGTCAAACCAGCGGGAGTTCGGCGGGTGCATGCCGGATGCAATGGCCGACTTCAGGGTCTCGGCATCGTCCATTGCGGTGTTGTCGTAGAGGCGCGCGCGCTGGGCGGCCGCCGTGTTGCTGGCACCATCGGTCGCGCCGTACCAGCCGATGGCACGCTCGGGCGCAAGGTAGTCGAACACCTCGCGCCAGTTGGAGTCGTGAGTCTGCCGCTGGCCCACCATGAGGCCATGCCGGCGCATTACCTTGTCGACGAGTTCGTTCATTGCCCGAGCGTGGCCTTACCGAGAGAGAGCGCAGTGCCTGCGCCGGTGGAGAGTGCGGAGGATTGCTGCTGGCGGCGGCGGGCGGCGTTCGAAGAATTCGTCTTCTGCGCCGCCTCGGCCGCTGCTGCCGCTGCTTCCGCCTTGGGATCGGTCTGTACGACCGCAGGGGTACCGCCGCCGCCGCACATGTCAGGCGGCCTTCGCGCCGGCGGTGACCTGCCAGACCTTCGATTCGGGGACAAACCAGCCGTCCTTCGTCAACACCGGCACGGTGGAGGCACGCACCGCCTTGTCATCGATGCTGGGCAGCGGGACCGGCGCGGGGCTCTGCGCTTGGGCGGTGCGCAGGCCAGCGGCCAGCAGGGCCTTGACCTGCTCGGCCAGCGCGGCATTCTGCTCGGCCATGGCCTCGGTGGTGGCCTTCATCTCGTCCAGTTGGGCCTGCAGCGATGCGTCTGCAGCAGGCTGGCCGGTGGCGGCTTGAGCCTGGACGGTGCCAGAGCTATCGCCAGTGCTCGCGCCTGCCTGGCCAGCGGTGTCGGTTGCACCGGTGTCGGCGGTGTTCGTGTTGGGATCTTGGCCGGGGGTGGCCACGGTGCGGGAAGTTGCCATACAGCTCTCCAGGTTGTTGCCGGCGCTGGCCGGAATGGGTCAGCGGCAACTGTACCGAGAAGGCCTGTCGGAATTGCGATACTTCGCTCAGCGTTCAGATCGACCCTATCGCGGTGATGACTGACACTGTCGCGAGAATCAAGGGTATATAGCGCTCCGCGTGCTGCGGCAGCTGCATTCGTTCACTGGTTTATCCGAAGCGCACGCTGCGCTGTGTTCCGGACCGTCGTACCGCGGCGGTTCAAATCCGCGCACTACTGTGTCTGCTGCCAGCTCGTAAGGAAGTCCATCGACCTTCACCAGGCTCCCGGCCGGGAGCGTCCATTCCTGCTTTTTCTTAGGAGATTTCATCTTGGCTCTCTACTTTCTTGACTATGACTTGCGCAAAGCGCGCGATTACAAAACTCTCTACGATGAACTAGCCAAATTCGGCGCGACCCGTGTGCTGGAATCAACTTGGTGCTTTGTTCGCATCAACGCCAATTGCGCCGCCCTGAGAGATCACTTCGCAATGTTCGTTGACGCAGACGATGGATTAATCGTCACCGAAGTAAGTGGCTGGGCGGGCAAGAAGCTGGATGGATATCCACCGTCCAACTGGCAGTAGCAATCTCATTTGCGAAGCCGGCGATAGCTTTCACTCGCCCTCCTCGGCACCGCCGGCAAGTTCAATCTCGGAAAGGTAGTCAGTGACCGGCCGCAATGTTTCTGGCCGCATCCGCAGCTGGCGGTCGCGCTCAATCGCGGCCGCCCTCTTCTCCTGCTCGTCATTCAAGCGCGCCGCCTCTTCCTGGGCGCGCTCCTTCGTCATGCCGGCCGAAGCAACGGTCATCACTGAGCAACCAGGTGTGGGATAGCCAACAGCATAAGAGCCGTCTGGCATGGGGCCGATGGGGGTGTGGGTCAGCATATACACCCCTCAAGACGAGGCCTGATCAGGCGGACGAAGACTACCGTCCTCCCCAATATCTCGCGATTTCGCCAACGATTGAATCCCCATCGCGACCTTATACGATGGGCGAACCTTCCCGACACGACCATTGGCGATGTCCGAAATGGTTGGCTGGCTGCACTCTACGTGCTTAGCGATCTCGGCTTGTGTGAGGCCAGCCTGAAGAAGCGCCTTAACTATTTTTTGGATGTCCATACGATTCAGTATAGACATATCTATATTTTTACTCAATAGGAAAATCTATGGGGTTTAATATAAGAATATCTATCAACACTTTGGAGTTTAAAAAATGTCTTTAGGACAACGCATAAAAGAAGCGCGTAAAGATGCAAATCTTTCCCAGGCCGAGCTTTCACAACTTGTAGGGCTTCGCCAACCCACCCTTAGCGACCTTGAAAACGACATGTCGAAAGGGACCACTAAATTGGCGAGCATTGCTCGCGCCCTGCATGTCCTTCCTTACTGGCTTGAGACAGGCAAGGGACCTAAGGCGGCAATCACAGGTGATGCAAAGGTAGGAGATTTAAGTAGAGCTGCTTACCCGAATCTTTCTGAGGAAGCCATCGCGGTGGCAATCGCGTTTGATTCGCTCAAATCTGAAGCGCAACGCCAAGCTGTCCTGGCACAGCTAAAGGCATTCACTGAGAGTTAATCTAAATGAATCTGACATTTGCCTGGCTGTTCCATTTGGAGAGGATTTTGCTGTATTGGTCCAAAGGAATCGAATGATATTTCCTGATTGGGCACCCAGGTCGCTTGTGCAAGCATGGGAGCAGCATCAAGCAATACTTGCCGAGAAGACTGATACTCCACCTGAAATTTACGCGGTGGTGCAGCGAGATTCGGAAATGTTGTTACGCCTTGGAACCAGGGCGGAAATGCAAAATATCTGGAATTTCCTACTTAACAGAACCTTTGTTAGCACTTTTGCTTCACCAGAGAAACTCAATTTAAACGGCGGCCTCCTCGGATCGATCAGACGCGCCTCGCATAATTTCGATGCCGACCTGCTTCTTACCGAAAAAGAATACAAAAATGAACTTGCCGAAATTTCGGCTCTTGCAGACCAGCTCGCCCTAAAGCTGATTAAATTCAAAAAGTTAAAAAACCGAAATCCTTTCCGTTTCGGTTATTCGCTGACACCAGAGCAACTTGATAGGGCAGGAGAAATGTTCAAAGTAGAATTGTTGGAATCTGCTGAGCCCCTCCCTCCTTCGCGAAAGAGACTATCAACTGCTTGGCGATTAGAAGAATATCTACCGCCTTTGCACGCTCAATTGACGTCGCTCGCGTCTCGTGCAAAGGAAGAATCGGAAAGCAGCTCCAGCAGACTCCAAAATCTTCCGAGAAAGTTGAAAGACAGAAGAAAATCTTTTAGAACCTACTTCATCAATGCCGTGAAAGATAGCCTGGTGGGGATTTATGGAGATTTTTCTCCCTCTCGAATTTCGACCTTTTGTAGTATTGCTCTCGATGATCCTGAAATAACCCCTGATTTGGTCCGAAAATTAGCTCCGATTGATGAAGAGACCAAAGCGATGATCTTGCACTTGAACAAAAATTTCCAAGCGGAAGATTAGCCGTTTTTTTCTGCAAAATGTTACTCGCCCATAGGCTGGCGAGTCTTTAAACTTCCGTTCGTCCGTCGCAAATATTCCCACAGGACTTTAGTTCCATCGTTGCTCGAGAACATGAAATGCAAAAATATAGATATTTCTATTGACCTAAAATATAGGAAAATCTATTATCCGAAATATAGGAGGGCCGTATGGACAAGAATTCAAAACGAAAAGACGAAGCCGGCATAACGGACGAAGTCCGCTTGAGACTCGAGCTTTGCGACCGACTGCTTGCAGTCGCGCTCAAAGAAACCGTCGACGCCGGCCCAGAGGCTGATGCACTTATTCGCGCGGCCCGGCGATATTTGGCAGATATCACAGTTCTACTGCCATAAACGAAAGGGCCACCAAGTGCGGCAAACACTTAGTGGCCTTATGAAACTCACCCTGTCAGGAGTTAATTTCATGAGCAGAAATAGTAGCACAGGCGCGGCTAGCGTCAAGGGCGTGGAGTCCGCATCCACGCGCCCCATCCCCAAAGATGCCAGCTATCTGGCCCACCAGGCAGAGCAGCTCCTCGCGCAACTGGAAATCCTGCATGTCTTTGCGACGCAGAACCCCGAAGCATGCAAGCCGGCTGTCACCGGTGCCATCGGTGCGGCTTTCGACGCGGCCGCCAACCTGAGCCGCGAGCTCGATGTACTGGAGGCCGCAGAATGAAGCCTTCCGCCATCCTCCTGTCGCATCCGGCATTCAATCGCCCCAAGGTCATCAACCCGATTTTCCCCGGGCGGAAGAAAGGGTGCGCCACCCTTGCGACAGCACGTCGCAAGCGCGCTCACGCGCAAATAGACGTTTTGCTTGGCCGCACTACCTCACTCAATCGGGCCGACCAGGCCCGCCCTTCGGCCAGCGCCGTGCTGGAGAAAATCAACGGTCTTTATCTGTCCGCAGACCTGAACCGCGCGGCCCACATGCTGCGGTTCCTGGGCGTGATCGTTGAAATGGAAATCGAACATCGGCTGAAGCCGGCATCGCAGGGAGGCCAGAAATGAACAGAGTGGACGAGAACCTCAAGCAGGTCGTTCGGACCTGCATTGATGCCAGCGATTGCGCGGTCGGGATGCTGAACTCGTTGGGCAGCCTCTTGGCCGGTATTCAAGCGATGGCTGGTGGCAATCAAGACGTTCAGCAGTTGGCACAGCTCGGCGGCGAAGTGATCGACGGCTACATGGAGACCATGCGCTCCTACAAGGACAATCTGCCCGAGCTGGCTGATGGAGGGAAAAAATGAAAAAAGAAAATCGCTCAGGTATCAAGCTGGCGGCCAGCAAACAGCCGACTGCTACCCTCACCGCCACCGAGGCGGCGCTTATCAGGGACTTCCGCCTGCTGCCTGCGTTCGATCAACGCTCGATCATTGCGTTCTTCGGCTTGAGGGTGGCGCGCGCTTTGAAGGAATCAGCGCGCGAATCTGGCAATCATCTGAGGCTCGTCAAATGAACAAGACTCCTCAAAAATCCGGCGCTGCCAAGCGCCTGCGCGTGGATACGTACCAGGTACAGAAGACGATGTATGCCCTCGCCGGCGGTGAGCTCAAGAAAACCGTGACGCTGGGCCTGTCGCCGCTGTTTGGCAGCCGCTTCGCCGCGGCGAAGGCACTACGAAAACTTCGTCGTGAGCATCCCACGGCGACACTGGTGCATGTTCGTTCTGAGTTCACCGAACAGGAGAAGTGGGCACGGTTTTGCCTGATGTCGATGGTGGTCCGCGCTGGCCAGCAAGGGGGCCGGCCGTGAGTAACCCCCGTGAGAACAATGGCTGCGTTCACGATTGGGTCTGTGTTTGCATGGATTTCAATGATGCCCTCTATCGATGCCAACTGTGCACCGCCTATGGTGATGGTCACGGTCACACTTGGCTTGTCGATCCGGTTACCAGAAAGCACTCGCACATGCCGGAAAAAGGGAGCGCAGCATGAGCGATACGACCCAATTGCGCCAAGCTGTCAAACTGATGCTTGACGTCATGCCGAACTCGCCCATTTTCAGCGCAGTCCAGGTTGACGCTTTGATCTGCGATCTGGATCGTGTTGCTGATAAACCTCAAGCTTCGGAATCCTCCATCGCCGGCCTCGTCGCTGGCGTGGTACTGACCCAAGAGCAGGTTGACAGCATTCTTCGACTGACTGACTCTGCTTCCAATGATGGCCGCCACCAGCGGCCTGGCCTGGCAACAGGAGTTCTTCACTGCGCAAAGTGTGGTTTGCACGCGACTCTCATCGGCAGAGCCTATCGGCAAGCCAAGGAAGAGGGTTGCCCGAACGGCTGCGGCCCGCTCTGGCCACTGACCTGGGAGCAGCACGTTCAGAAACTGGAGGCACGCGTCACAGAACTCGAAGCTGCACTTAACGCAAAATCCATTGCGTTAAGTGGGCCTGACGCAAATCCCCCGCAGGGCGGCTAAAGCGCGATGAACGACGAAATCGCCATGACCCTGCAGGAGGCGGCCGAGCGGCTGAAGCTGTCCTACAGCACCGTTTTCGCCATGCGCGAGCAAATCGGATTCCGCCTGCCTGGATCCCGTGTTTGGCGCGTCTGGCCCTCCCGCCTTGCGGAACTCAGCGAGAAACGCAACAATGTGACCCGGCTACCGCTGCGGGTTGCAGGAGAAAACAATTGCCAATCCGCAAAAATCCCTCATCAGGCATCTGGTGGATTGACATCCGCGCGCCAGGCGTCCCGCGAATTAGACGCTCTTCTGGCACGACGGATAAACAAGCCGCGCAAGAACTCCACGACCGAGTAAAGGCCGACCTGTGGCGTTCCACCAAGCTGGGTGAGGAACCTGATCACACCTTCGACGAGGCAGCGCTGGGCATGCTGAAGCTGGCAGAAGGCCAGCGCGACTACGAAACGAAGGTGAGGCACGTGATGTATTGGCGTGCCGCCCTCGGGGCTTCCACCCCGATCCGCTCTTTAACTGCCGGCAGCATCCTTCAGAAGTTGCCAACGCACACCACGCACAGGCATCGGAAGGCAACCCCGGTGACGCCGGCCACGAAGAATCGATACCTGGCCACGATCAAACGGATCCTGACCCTTGCCACAGAGTGGGGATGGATCGGCCGGCCGCCGAAGTTGAGCAAGTTCCAGGAGCCGGACAAGCGGGTGCGCTTCGAGTCGAGGCCAGTTATCAAGGCTTTGATCGATGCGCTTTCGATTGAATGGATGCGTGATATCGCATTGGTGGCCGTGGCCACCGGCATGCGCGCCGACGAGCTCCTGTCACTGGAGCCCAAGCATGTGGACTTGACAAACCGCAATGCCTGGGTGACCGCTGAAGAGGCCAAGTCCGGGTACGCACGGGCCGTGCCGCTCAATGCCGACGCACTGGCGGTGATCGAGCGCCGGCTGCATACGGCACAGCTCTATGTTTTCGAGCGGGCGACTAAAGATGGCAAACCCAGCAGGATCAGCCAGATCGATGACAGGTGTTTCAAGCGCGCTTGCGCCTTGGTGCAGATCACAGATTTCCGTTTTCACGATCTGCGCCACACCTGGGCATCTTGGCACGTGCAGGCCGGCACGCCGCTGCTAGTGCTCAAGGACCTGGGCGGATGGGAGACATTGGACATGGTGCAGCGCTATGCCCATCTTGCTCCCTCCCACCTGGCGCACCACGCGGAAACGGTCACGTTTTGGTCACAGCAGGATGCAGAAACAAAAACACCACTCCGAAGAGTGGTGTAAATGTCTGATTTCTCAGAGTTTTTTGGTGGCCCCCCCGTGAGTCGAACACGGCACCAACGGATTATGAGTCAAAAGCGTATGTTGACGGCACGCCGCAAAGCCCCATCCGACGCGGGTTACTGGTTACGCATACAGTGCGCTAATTCGCGGCTTTGCGCTCGTTTGGGCAAAATATTCCCCAGCAAGAAAGAGGGGGATTATCTCCCGAAATCCTGGGCAGGATTTGTTATTCAGAGACAGCGTGTGAAGCTCGCATAAGCGCGCCTACTGCTGGCGAAGCGCCCATTCCCTATAATCCTCCTGGGTATATCTTGCCGTCGCCATTAACGATGCTGCGCGATCGATGAGTTCCGCTAGTTCAGCAGGATTTCGCTGCAGATACGAATCCAAATCCAAAGTATTGCTCACAAAAGGAAGAATATCCGCGGCAAGTGAGCATTCATCCGGAATTTTTGTAGCAGCATTTCTATCAGCTACTAGGTTGTATCTATCTTGGGCCTTGATCTCAATTGGTACAAACTCATAGACGGCCGAAATCAGGTCAGGTACTGGACTTTCTGGATATACCTTGTAACTACACAAGCTCTTAACCTTCACTTCCCATTGATTCCCAGTCAGCCCTAAGCCAATCAACCACTTACCCATGCCCGTGGCAAACAAGGGCCCAAAAGACTCCCGTGCTTCGAACGCGGACTTCACATGTGCCCTTTCCGAAACATTTAGATAACGACGGGCCGCACGTGCAAAGCGATCACAATTTTCCATATTCTGCTCCACACAAGTCTGGAGCGTACTAACCGTATCGGGATGAACATCAGTGGGTCCAACCCGCGTAGTCAGAAAGAGCAACCACGGATCAGCTCTTCTGGTTTGAATGTTCACGATTTCCCGGATTGCGTTGTAGTACGAATCCGATGTGACGCCGGGTCTTGAGGTGAATAAGCCATCACACAGATCAACATTCACAATATCAAAATGAACGAAATCTTTTGCATTTGTGTTTGCAACAGACGATGGTATTCCCAACGACTTAAAGTCATCTGGCAACACCTTCGAAAGTGGATCGACTTTGGGAAGACCTTTAACTTCAACTTCCGAAAGATTGAGTTCATATCGCGCTGGGCCATCCTCAGCGCCGCCTGTGTTGAATCCCAAGAACCGAAGCCGAAGATCCCGCGGCTCACAGATTCTGTCGTGAATAGTTCGCAAGTCAAATAATTCATCACCAGGCAGCCCTAAATACCTAAGTGCTCTGCCATCAAAATCTATTTTTTCTATGAGCTCGTCAATGGCAGCGCACCATTGGCTTTCCCGGACATATTGCTTACGAGGACGGTGCCACGCTTGAAATTGTTTCTTGGCAGCAAAGTCTTTCGGCTGATACGTTGTATCGGCTGGAAAAATTTCACCAAAATCGTCTGCGGCGTTTTCGACTTGCATAGCGGAAGCGGAAGTCATTGATCTGCCTCCGTAGCCAAGATATCGGCAATGCCGCGAAGCAGTCGCTCTTGGCGAGCCTTTGTCATTTGATCGAAAACCCCATACGCAGCTAGCAGCTGCGCAATAGCTTTGATTCGCTCTTCAAAGATACGAGCGTCGGCTTCTGCCGTGGCTGTTTTCCTCTTCGGACGGAGCGGCGCGAGCACTACTTCTCGATCGAAAGCATAGGCACCTTGCAGCTGCTTTGTGGTGGTTTGAGAAGTAAATTCTTTTGAATGGAATAAAATTGGCGGCGGCGATTCATCAGGATCATTTCCAACCAAATTCCACTCCTGCCTAACCACTTCTTGGAGCTTCCCCAAAGTATCGTCGGTTTTGATCTCACGCAATTCGGCACGAGATTCGCTCGCCAACTTCTTCTGAGTATTGGCAACCTGTCTTAAGGCGCTGTGCAACCAGCGAGTGAGATAGACATAGTGCGGATGCGCGAAATTGAACGATTCACGATCGATATTCAACGCACCATCCAAACCAGCATGAACAAAAATCTCACACGTGATCTGGCTCAACCGCATGTTTTCTGATGTTTGATATCGCATGAAGCTGATATCAAATAAGGTTCCGCTGGCACCATTCACTCTGACTAGAGCGCCCCGATGCTCTCGCGGTGCAATTTTAGGTGTCCAAAATAAATAGGCTTCGAATTTCAAGGAACCACTACTTATCTCTTTTGGGATGCCTGAGAATTCTTGATTGCATTTACCAAAGAACATCAAGGAATTCTGCAAGGTATGACTTGTGCGAGGTAGCTTATTGAAGCGAATTGGTCGAGCAAGCTTCAAACCATCTAAATAAACGTTGAACTCATCATCGACGTTTGCCCCCTCCTCCAATCCAACCACAGATCGGACTGTCTCCTGACCTCTCAAATCAATAGGCTTGGCGCTGCCTTTCGCCATATTCATCAAAAGGAATGGCGCAATGTTTTCACCACGATCAATGTCAAAGGGGTGCTGCTCTACATAGGGAAGCGGCGCAGACAAACTCAAGTTCCACACCATCTGAAGATAGTAGTCGAAAAGGTCGGCCAGCTTGGGATTCGGATTGGAGGCACCTACTTGATCCCATACACAATCAACTAACCTGGAGAATTTTTCCGCAGGAGTGTCATCCGGTTTCCAAGGTACATTAGCAGTATCGGTAATTTGCTCGCCGGTCTTCGGATCAACGTGTCCAATATGAAAAAGCGGCGGACTTAATGTAGATAGTTCTTCTGCCGCTTCGCTCGATTCATGAATCGAAGTCCAGACGTCTCGACTACGCAGGGTGTCACGGGCCTGCGGGCGCAGGTCGCTAAGAATCACTGTAGTGCCGTGTGCTCCTTTATCGTCAGCTGTCTCACTCCAAATTTTAACTTTTCCACTTTCGAACTTCGTTCCTTCGGCTGCATTTTTGAGATCGTCCTCAGTGTAAGTTCTCATCACTACCGAGGCTATTGTGCGGAAACTCTCTCCCTCGATCTTCGTAATAATCTGAAATTTCTGCGTAAGTTGGGCCACAGAGAACAATCCGATGCCAATCTTGCCAATCAGCTTTCTGCCCGACTTGCTTCTCGTAGAGTCGCTTTCAGATGCGACACCGATCTCACTGCCTTCGTGAGTTCGTTTGGAACTACCGCCGATATGTTCAAGAAGCCTTGCGAGCACCTTCGGCGACATCCCTCGCCCATCGTCCGTAATCTTAATCGTGCCAAAACGCGGGGCATCCGTTTCAATATAGACGTTCGTCGCATCCGCGTCGTAAGCATTCGAGATTAATTCTCGTAAAGCAGAGCCAGGCTGGCGATAGATACCATCAGTGACCCGAGCAATAACACGGTCATCAGTCTTGAGTATTGTTTCTACCGGGTCTTTCGATAAACGCGACGCTAAAATGCGGTCCTCTAGCGACAACCCGCTTACACCCTGTGAATTCTTCAGAACATGTCCCGGCATTCTTCTCCCCGCCATAGCCCTAACCCCTTGCCTATTTAGTTTGTTTTACTCGTGCGAAAGCTGCCTTGATTGCTTTGGCTATTGCCTTCGCCATTGGCGGAGGCACTGCATTCGACACTTGTGTTACCTGAGCACTCAGATTCCCTTCCAAAACGAAGGATCGTGGAAACCCTTGCAATCTCATTGCTTCATAAATGCTGAGTCGTCTTCGTCCATTTGGGTGGACCAGAATTTCTCTGTTTCCAAAAGCGATCGTTTTACTTGGTTTATCCCAACTAATTTTCTTGAAACTACGTGATTGCTTCTCAGCGATATATGTCCCGTCAAATTTCTTCGACCGAGGATTCATTGTCCAGTGATTCGGGTGGAACGTTATGTCTTCAGCTCGTAATGATCGGTTGAAATAAGTTGGTTCGGGAAGATCACCAATCATATCTCGCACGGTTTTAACTTTCCCCCCAATTTTTGGGAAAGAGAAATGCGTAGCCAACTCCATAGGAAGGCCGAGCAAAATCATTCGCTTTCTCTCCTGCGCTACTCCGTAATGCACCGAATTTAGCTCGGAGTATTTACAAACAAAGTCAAACGCTTCAATGCTAGAAATAATTCCCTCAAAAGTCTCACTGTGCTTGGAAGCTTTGATCCCACTGACGTTTTCTATCAGCAGAAATTGCACACGATACTCTTTCGATAGGGCGTCAACAATTTTCAGATAAGTTTGCGGAAGCTTGTTCCGAGGGTCATCGGCGGAAGAATTAGCATTGGCTTGAGAAAACCCTTGGCATGGTGGTCCGCCTATAACGCCTATCTTCGAGCCCTTAGGAATCTTTTGACGCACTTGGGCCAAGATACCGTTTGGCCCCAACTTTTCCACATCGCCAACCTGTGCGATCGTCCCCTCGAAATTTTCGTTGAAAGAGTTGACCGCGTCCTCATTAAAATCAAAAGCTATGCTTGTTTTAAAACCAGCTTGGTGAAAACCCAGATCAAGGCCGCCGGCACCGCAAAACAGGCTGACCAGGGAAATATCAGAAACGGTAGCGTCCTCAGCCCGAGCACCAGATATTCTTAACGTACGATCTTTTTTAAGACCACGTGCTTTTTTGTTTTTCTTATCCAACTGCACCGTTCCCGTTCCCGTTCCTGGTCGGGTTTCTGCAACATTTTTTTCGGCTCGTGTAGCACCGATTCGCGGGATTTTCATTGTCTTTGGCTGCCAGCAAAAGTGTCCTAAATGCAACACTTAGTGTAATTTTCTTTCCGACGAGCTCAACTCATCGTTTAACCGTGCATTTTGCCATAGGCAATCTGAAACCTAGTCGCAGAGTGCATCAAAGTGCGTCAAATTTGGCGGCAGGCGCGCGAGGCCTCACGCCTTATAAGGAGGGCTTTACTGACCAGTTCAGATTTGAGTCAAAACCGACCTATGTAGCGGGCAGGCGCGGGGTGGGGGCAACCGCGCGCGCTGGGTTGAAAAAAGACAAGATAGTTGTATTTTGATAACTATTCTATGCTCCCCCCTCCCTTCCAAGCCCCTCTACGGGCTCGTAGGATGCGCCACAGCGGCTTTCCCGCGCACTGGGAACAAATTCTATTACCCCTCGTCAAAGCCAGCACAACAGCGCCCCCCTTGCGCACCATGTATAACCTGGCGAGGAAATCATGAGTCGTCCCTTCATTACCCTTGGAGACAAGACCAGTCACGGCGGTACGGTCATCAGCGCCGACCTCACCAGCAGCATCCACGGCAAGTACATGGCCCGTGTCGGTGACATGGTGGTATGCCCCAAGTGCAAAGGCGTGTTCGCGATCAACTCTGGCGCATCTGACATGGTGGACGGCGAGGGACGCGGCTATGCCCGCCACCTGGACACGACCGAGTGTGGCGCCCTCCTGCTCTGCACGCAGGCGACAACAACCTGGTCAGACGAATCAACGATTGGCGATTCAGCAGCGGACGCCAAAGCAGAGGCGCTTGCTACCGCATCACAGGTCGCGGCTTCGACCGACTCCGGCATCTGCCTAGATTGCCTCCGCAAAGCCGCACACTTCGGCAGCCCAATCGTCATCCGGGAGTGACAATGCTCGACGTGCAATCACGGTTGGAACAACTGCACCACTCCATTCCCGCGCTTCGGCTGTACGCGCTAGTCGATGGTGTGCAGTACCAAGCCCAGCTCTGTAAGCGATTCCACCCGAGTAGCGGGCTGTTCCCCCTGTTTGGGCGGACGACGGACGCAGCGCTGGCCCATGCCGGCCCTTGGCTGGTAGACACATCCATGGCAGACGAGCCCACCATTGCCGAGCTGACCACCCTCGAACGAGATGCGCCGTCACTTACTTGGCTGATCGCGCCGCAAGACCTGGAAGGCCTCGGACAACTGCTGCAACTGCGAATGGACGTGAATCTCCCAGACGGCCGCCGTGCCCTGCTTCGTTTCTGGGATCCACGTGTCCTGGTCAACCTGGCGCACACGCTCGATGCGCCACAGCGTGAAGAGTTCTTCGACCACATTCATGAGTGGCACCTGCTGCATGAAGGCAGGCGCGTTTGGATCGGGAGGCAACATGCTGACGCTCACTGAGGCGCAGTGGCAGAACCTGCAACAAGGTGAAGCCCGCCAGTTAGTTGCGGCCGTGTGTGATGAGTTCCTTGTCAAGCACCCCGAAATGCGTGACGAACCGGGACGTGAGGTAGTATTGCAGCGCATGCAAGATGCCTACGACTACGCTGCCCGAGCGGGTTTTACCAGCACACCGCACATCGTGCGGCTGATGTACCTGTCTGCGGACGCTCCGCGCATCCAGGATGATCCCTTAGTCGATCACTACCTGCGTAAGCCCGGCGCGACGCCTGAACAACGGCTCGACGACCTCGATGCCGTCATGAACCATATGCTCAAGGGAGATCGTTGATGGCGTCATTGGCGGCACCCCTGATCGAGGGCGTCGTCGCCCGTATCTTGACTGCACTCGGTGTGGGTGTCGTCGCCGGCGCAGCAGGTGAGGCAGCGAAGGAGCAGGCGCGCAAGCGCCAGGAAGAGGCTGAAAAGGCAAAGTCCGCACCCATTGCACGCACCGAAGCGCAGATCAAGGAACGCAAGAAGTGCCCAGATTGCACGCCAGATCGTGGCGCACCGTTCAATCGTTCGACCGCCGGGTGGTCAGAGGTATCGATCACCTACCAAGCTCGCATCAGCGGCATGCCTGTTGGCCAAGGTTTTATCACAGAGTGGTTGTTCAGCGGCGTCACGTTTGATGGCTTCGATTCGAGCCAATGCCTCTTGAAGGAGGCCAAAGCAAAGTACGACCAGTTCTTCGATGACTTCGGTGACCCGCACGAGTGGTGGAAGGGTGACGAGCCGATCATGGCCGAGGCAACCACACAATCTTTGGTAGCCAAGCCTCTCCCTCCTGTTCAGTTGAGGTGGTACTTCATGCAGCCCATGAGCTACCGCTTCTTTTCCAAAATATTCTCCGCAATGCGGCTACCCATTGAAACGGTATTTGAGCCATGAAGCGACCCTATGAACTGACCACCATCTTCCGGCAACCTGGCCCGCTGCATGTGCCCGCCATGTTGACCGAGCTGCATTCAATCCGACAGGAGCTCAAAGCATGTTCTCCCCTGCTCGATGAATGGCTCTTAAAGGGCAACACTAAGGATGAGGCCTACCGTTACGAGGTCTTCGATTCCACAGGCCCCACGACAGCGGCCATCGCAGTACTTACCGAGTCATTGAAGACGGCCGTCGATCCAAAGATTGTCAGCATGTGGAATGGGAAGGAAGGCCCGGAAGGTGCCTCGCTGCAATACGTTGGCCGGGTTACTCCTGAGACAAGCATGATCTCCCTAAGAGCAAAGCCAGGCGCGTTTTCTATGACTGCTGAACCGGTCTTGAGACTTGTCCTCAAGAATGTTAATTTGCTTGCCCCGTCTGTGGTAACGCTGGAAACAGCAAGCTACTTCGACAGAAAGGTCTTTAAGGATCGTCCGGGAGTGGGGTGGATGCTCTACCTCCCTCAAGTACTGGTCGCTCAACAAGTCCCCGAGGCCCGCGCACTTCTGCCTGTTATTGGCCAGGACGAAAAAGGCAAAGATATGCAAATCGGCACGATCGTGGTCAGCGTCACCGACGAACCGTTTTCTGATGAGAACCCAGAGCACGTCAAGATCGCTAATGCCATCGAAATCCGCATGGTTGATCAGGATTTGCTCCCCCGCTTCACGGACTTATGAAGGAGATCGTAGCTAGATTTGGCGCGATTGGATTGTTGCTCAAAAGATCAAGCGTGGGACAGTGGAGTTTGCTCAGGCACTGCTATGTGGGTGGAGCGCTCTTTTAAAATAGCGGGGGGATTGCAGCACTAAATCGTTCTGTTGCGTCATTTGGGGCAACCGGGCTGCAAAGAACTGCCGAAAGTTGATTACCAGAATTGTTGATAGAATCCCTACTCATATATATGACAAATTCTACAATCCCTCAGGACCCATGCTACAGCCGACTATTGTGTCCCCCGCAGAATTCGTGAGCTCTTTGAACAAGCTGATCACCTCAGATCCGAACCATAAAACTGGATGGGCCGTCACTTTGGAGAGCAACATGATGCCTGGAACTTTCAAACTAGTCCCACATGGCGGCGTGCCGGAAGCTCTCGTAAGAGGACACTGCAAGAAATTAATGATGCAATTTCATCCGGCCACACCGATCGGCTTACATGATTTGTGATCTGGCATGAATTAATGCATGATGCTGCATCCTTCGGGGTCCTCCTATGGCCCCATTCGGTCCCGCAGAATGCACACGGCCAATCCGCTCGGATAGGTTTCACCAGGACAGCTCACATCGCCGAACAGCGCATTCGCGGTCAGCACTTCATCACAGAAATGGCAGCGGCAATCGGCCGGCAGTTCGGGCACTCCCCGCGCCGCCTCCAAGCCGACGGAGATTGCCCGATAATTTCGAGTATCCGCGTTGTCGGCGTGGTCACTCATGGCATCCCCATGGTGCGACAGAGCGCCATGGGGATGATGTGCACTCGTGCGAAATCAAAAGCGATAGCTCAATGCCACGGTACTTACAAGTGGGTCCAGCCGAACATCTGCAGTGGCCGAGCTACCACCCAACGCGGGCAAAGTGCCGGTCGCAGTGGTGCTGGCCCAGATTTTCTTTACGTCCAGCACGAGACTCCAGTGTTCCTTCAACGGCACGCTGACGCCCACTTGCAAGACCGGCCCGAACGCACTACGGGTCTTCAGTCCCTGTACGAAGCCATCTTGCGAGCTGAATACATGGGTGTAATTGATACCGGCACCGATGTAGGGCTGTACCAGGCTTTGTTTAAAAAAAACATAGCGTACCGAGAGCACAGCAGGGCCGTATTTGACCTTGCCGAGCGTACCAGCACTGCTCAGGGTCCCGCTTCCTGTAAGGGTTGTGGTCGGCGGCAGGCCCAGAGCCAGTTCCGCGCTCCAGTGTTCGTCGAAATGGTAGACCACGCCGAACGCCATCGCGTTATTGCTGGAAGCGCTGGCACCGCCATCTCTTACCTCGGCACCATTGACCTTCACCGAGGCAGCGGTAGCGAAGGCAATGTGACCAAGCCCGCCATAGAAACTCCACGAAGATTCCTGCGCCAACACCTTACCCGCCTGCGTGACCAGAACGGCCGTCACCAATATCATTTGGATGATTTTCATATTGCTCTCCCCGCCTCAGTCGCGACCGGCAAGGAGGATGGCCTCTGCCAGCCCGGCCGGATCAGTGAACATGACCTCGTGGCTACCTTCTGCCTCTACGTAGCGGAACAAGCCTAGTCGCTCCGAGAGCCGGGGATGCCAAGGCAGGCTGTGCGGCAACGCGGTGTCCTGGCGGCAATTGATGTAAGACTTTCCGATCGGAAGTTCCGCGGTAGGCTTGCTCAAGAGTAGTCGATCGGTCAGGCATCGATAGGGCTGGGGATGCAACCGCTGGAACGTCTCCTGCGCCAGTGTTTCATCGGCATCGTTGATGAAGTTTTCACGCCAAATCGGGTAGGGCAGCATGACGGCACCTTGGTTGGCCTGAGCCAACGATTCGAAGAGCGCCCGATAATGGGGCGGGGTCATGTCGGCCAGACTTTCGCCGGGCAAGGGAACAAAGGCATTGAGGTAGATGAGGCGCTGCAGACGATGCAGCACCAGCTCGGCAACGCCCGAGATCAGCATGCCGCCATAGCTGTGACCGAGCAGACGCACCTGCCGTAGGTCGTGCTGGTCGATGTAATGCGCCAGCGAAGCGACACACTTCTCTAGGGTTATTGCCTGGTAATCTTCATGCGGGCGGTTTCCTGCCAGGGTTGGGCAATGGACGAAGTGTCCTCGCTCTCGCAAGCAAGATGCGGTGGCCTCGAAGGTTTCGCCGGTATGCCACGCGCCGTGTACCAAAACATAGGTATCGGAAGTCATGTTTGTCTCCTTGGTGTAGTTATCGGAGACTCAATGCTGCCTCACGATGCAGGAGATAAATCGGCGCATCGTGCCGTGGCAATGGCTGATTCGTGCCAGGCTCAGCGATGCTCTTCTGAATGCTGACGTGTCTGGCTAGGCAGTTGTCCAGTGTAGGCCTGCCATGTGCGGGAGAAATGGGATGCATCCAGCCAACCAGCGCGTCGACCGATCTCGGCGATGCTCAGTTGCTGGTAGTTAGGTGAGACCAGCATTCGTCGCGCCGCCTCAATGCGCCGCTGATTCAGCAGCGAGGAAAAAGTCATGCCCTGACGCGCCAGCGCCCGATACAGCGTGCGTACCGAGACGCCCAGGCTGGCGGCAACCTCTGCTGCTCCCAGGCCCGGCTCGGCAAAATGAGCCCCTAGCAGTTTTTGGACGTGCTTGACTAGCGCACGATCCGCACTTCCATCTGCCTTTTCAACATGCCCCTGGTCGAAGACGGCGGCGATCAGCCCGCCGAGGTGATCCCGGTGCTGCTCTGCCGGCAGAATCAATGTGGTGAAGGCGATCTGGCGCAAATAGGCGCTCAACACGGCACCCCAACCGCTGCTGCCGTCAATGCGCTTGCCTAGCAACGGTTGGGTATCTGGAAGCCACGAATCGAGCCAACTGATAGGCAGCTGGAGCGAAAGCGTATCGACACGTTCCGGAAAATCCAGCTGGTAACAGCGTCTCGAGTCGATCAGCACCATGTCGCCGGGCAGTAGCCGGGCCTGGTTCATATCGTGCTGAATGACGTTACAAACCGTAGACTGCTTGCAAAGCAGGTAGTAGTAGTTGCAATCACCGCGACTGATGGCGCGGCGTGATCGAAAAACCTGCTGCGCGTTACCGCTTACTCGGTTCAATTGCAACCCTGCCAGCTCCCTGGACTCCAGTCTGGCAGAGAAATCCTTACGGGTTCTGGACTCGGCAGCCATTTCCAGAAAACATTCACAGATCGCTCCGATCCAATAGTCAAAACGATGTTCAGGCTGAACTACTTCCGTCGTCCAGATTCTGGTGCCGAGTGTCATTCCCTGTCTCCGTGAAAATATCAATCAAGCAGGACCACCTCTTTCATTGCGCCGAGGTTGACACGCCCGCTCCTGCAAACGCGCATATTTGCAGAGCTAATCAAAACGTATGCCTCAATCCGCTCATGACCCCCAATTGGTTCTTGCCCACCCCCACCGTACCACCTGCATCGACGGCAATGGCCGAGCTGCCAACATTGCGAATATAGCCCAGCGAACCGTACAGCGCGGTGCGTTTGGAAAGGCTGTAGGTCAGCCGCGCCACCGACATGGTGGCGTCATTACTGCTGTTCTTGACGTTGAGTCGCATCAGCTGCGCATCGAACACCAGCGCGGCGGAGAAGGGATAGCTTACGCCCAGATAGTACAGATCACTATCGGTATTGAGATTCCCGGCCGCGCGGATGCGGCGGTCTATCACGCCACCTCCCAGCTTGACCTGCCCCAGCATGACATAGCCATTGAGAGTCACGCGCTGGTCCGTGTTGTCGCTGCTATTGAGACCATTGGACGCGCCAGCATTGCCATAGAGGATGTCATAGGAAGTGGTTACGCCATAGCCCTGTCCGTCATAGCCCAGCAAGCCAGTGACCTGACGGCAGGCCTTGCTGTTACCGGCGATCTCGCCCGGACAATTGGTCGCCGCCGGGCCACCCGTGGCGGAGCTGTCGCGACCAAAACTGTAAGTGCCACCGATGGTGAAGCCATTGAAACTGCCCAGATAACCGATGGCGTTATCGCTGCGGGCATTGGGCAGATAGGGATCGATGCTGCTGATGGAAAACAGGCTCGGCCCGATCACATCGCTCTTGGCCGTGGCCAGGAAAGTCATGTTGACCTGTCGTCCCAGCGATACCTGCCCCCAGCCACTCTTGAGACCGACGAAGGATTGCCGCCCGAACAGGCGATTGCCCTGCCCCATTGCGCCGGTGTCCGGGCCGAAGCCGGACTCCAGCACGAACAGCGCCTGCAGGCCGCCGCCCAGATCTTCGATCCCCTTGAAACCGATACGCGAAGGGAAGGAACCCGTCAGCGTGGGCATTTTCAATACCGAATTACCTGCTGCATTGGCGTGGGTGGTGTAGGCCACCGCCGTATCGATGATACCGTAGATACTCACCGATCCTTGCGCCTGCACCACACCGGGCGCAATCATCCCTGCCAGCAGCGCAAGCGCGCCGGCCATTTCCGTCTTCTGCATGTCTTTTCCTCCTGTTCGTTGAATATGTTTTCTTGTCAGCTCTTGGATGGCGTACTTTTTGTTAGAACTTACTCGGCATCTGGCTGCCGAGCCGGATGGGCGGCGGCAAACGCGTCGAGCTGCTCGCACTCGGCTGCAATCGCAAGCAGCGTCGGATACGGTGTGAGATCAACATCGAAGCGCTGCGCATTGAACAGTTGCGGCACCAGGCAGCAATCGGCCATTCCTGGACTGTCGCCGGCCAGGAAACGGCCGCGCCAGGGGGAACTGCTGACCTGCTGTTCCAATCCCTGCAGACCGAGGCAGTTCCAGTGATGGACCCACTCCTTCTTCTGCTGCTCGCTCAGGCCCAGCGTGCCAGTGAGATACTTCAGCACGCGCAGGTTGTTCAGCGGGTGCATCTCGCAAGCAATGGTGTTGGCGAGCTGGCGCACATGGGCGCGCGCGAACGCGTCGTCGGGTAACAACGGCGCCTGCGGATACCGTTCATCGAGATATTCCAGAATGGCCAACGATTGACTGATCAGCGCGCCCTCCTCCTCCAGCACCGGCACCAGCGCCTGCGAATTCATGGCCTGGAAGGCAGCACCGAACTGCTCACCGCCATTGCGGTTCAGATGCACGGCGCGATAATCAAACGGCAGGCCCTTCAAGTTCAGGGCGATACGCACACGATAGGAAGAGGAACTGCGGAAATAGTTATACAGGATGCGCTCGGTGACGGTGTTGCTGCTCATGGTACTCAGACTCCCAGATATTGATGGACCAGTTGGCTCTGCTGACCCAGTTGCGAAGATGTGCCGGACCAGACCACGCGCCCCTTCTCCAGCATGAAGTGACGGTCGGCCAGCGTGAGCAGCGGCTTAATGTTCTTGTCGATGACGATCTGCGCCAGTCCCTCCTGCTTGAGGCCGGACAGCGAATCCCAGATCTCCTGGCGGATCAGCGGCGACAACCCTTCGGTGGCTTCATCCAGTACCAGCAGCGTGGGGTTAGTCATCAAAGCGCGACCGATGGCCAGCATCTGCTGCTCCCCTCCAGATAATTGCCAGCCCAGATTGCGGCGACGTTCTTGCAGGCGAGGAAAAAGCGCATACACCCGTTGCAGCGTCCACGGTGCCGCGACGGTCTTGTGGCGCGGTGCGCGGGCGGTGGCGATCAGATTTTCTTCCACGCTGAGGTTGGGAAAGATCTGTCGCCCTTCCGGCACCAGTCCCAGCCCGAGCCGGGCGATCTCGTGCGACGGTGCGGCATGGATTTCCCGTCCGCCCAGGCGGATGCGTCCGCACTGCGCACGCAACAGGCCGAACAGACATTTCACCGTGGTCGAACGGCCCATGCCATTACGGCCCAGCAGCGTCACCACCTCGCCGACTCCCACGTCGAAATCGACTCCGAACAAGGCCTGCGCGCGACCATAGGCGGCCGTAAGGTTTTCCACTTGCAGCAAGGCGGCCATTACGCTTCCTCTCCCAGATAGATGGCCTTCACCTCGGGGTGATGGCGGATTTCCTCAGGCGTGCCGCAGAACATCACGCGGCCATAGACCAGCACGGTAATGCGATCGGCCAGGGCGAATACGGCCTCCATATCGTGCTCGATGAGCAGGATGCCGTAGCGCCCCTTGAGCCGTTGCAGCAACGCCACCACGTCAGCCGACTCCTGCGCGCTCATGCCCGCCATGGGTTCGTCCAGCAACAGGAAGCGTGGCCCTGCGGCCAGTGCCATGGCCAGTTCCAGCTGGCGGCGCTGGCCATAGGCCAGCTCGCCAGCGACCGTATCGACAAGCGCAGCCAGCCCCACTTCCGCAATCACCGCCTCGGCCACGATGGCTAGGTCCGGCTGCTCCAGCAAGGCACGCCAGAAGGCAAAACCATGCCGGCGCGCCCCATGCGCGGCCAGCACCACGTTTTCGCGAACGGTAAATTCCTCGAACACGGCAGTGATCTGGTACGAGCGCAGCAAGCCACCACGCGCGCGCTGCGCAATACCCTGCGCAGTCACGTCGCGGCCTGCGAAGTGGATCGTTCCGGCATCAGCGCGCAGCTCACCTGAGAGCTGGTTGACCAGCGTGGTCTTGCCGGCACCATTGGGGCCGATGATGGCGTGCAGCTCGCCCGGGCGGATCGCCAGATCGACCTGGTCGGTCACCAGCAAGCCTCCATAGCGCTTGCTGAGGCCGCGTGTCTCCAACAGCATCTGGCTCATTGCGATTCCTCCTTGAGCAGTCCGGCCGGACTGGTCGCTGCAGGCCGTGCCGGACCTCGCGCCAGCAAGGTATCGATGCGCGTGAGCAGACCCGCGATCCCGGCGCGCCCCATCAGGGCGATCAACACGATCATCGGGCCGAATACCACGGCCCAGTGGTCGGTCCAGGACTTGAGTACCTCTTCCATGCCCAGGAAGGCCAGCGCCCCCAGCAAGGGCCCAGAAACCGACCCCATGCCGCCCAGCACCACCATCACGATCAGGTCGCCCGAGACCGACCAGGCAAGGGTACTGGGCGAAGCAAAGGCGTTGAGATTGGCAAACAACACGCCGGCCACGCCGCACAGCACCGCCGAGATCACGTAGGCGGCCAGTTGATAGCGCGACGCCGCGAAACCCAGTGCATGGATGCGACGCACGTTCTGTCGTGCACCGCGCAGCACCATTCCGAAGGGCGCGCTGCGGATGCGCCACATCGCCAGCAACGCCATGCACAGCAGCACGAAGGCGCTGTAGTAGAGCGTCTTGAGATCACCCAGATCGAGCGGCCCCAGGCGCGATGGCGTTGTGATGCTCATGCCATCGTCACCGCCATAGTTCTTCAGGCTGACGAAAACGAAGTAGCCCATCTGCGCAAAGGCCAGCGTGATCATGATGAAGGCGATACCGCTGGTGCGCAGGCTGATCAGCCCGGTCACCGTGCCCAGCAGCGCACAGACCACGATGCAGACCAGCAGGTGCAGCCAGCCTGCATCGATGCCATGGAAGGCCGGGATTGCCACGCAATAGCTGCCCACGCCAAAGAACAGCGCATGGCCGAAGCTGACCATGCCACCATAGCCCAGCGCCAGATTGAGTGCCACCGCTGCCAGCGCATAGACCAGCATGCGCGCCACCAGCGTGATGAAGAAGCGCTGGTCCAGCCAGTCAGCCAGGGCCGGCAGCGCCGCCAGCATCAGCAGCAACAGTACGGGCACCCAGAAGGCCAGGCCGCGTGCAGCCGCGAACGGAGTGGTTCGCATCATTTGCCTCCCGCAGGAAACAGTCCGTTGGGCTTGACTGCCAGCACCAGTGCCATGAGGATATAGACCAGCATGGACGCTACCGCAGGCCCGGCCGCCGTGGCCGTCTCGCGTTCCATGACCAGACGGAACAGCTGCGGCAGGAAAGCTCGTCCGAGTGTATCGGCGATACCCACGATCAGCGCGGCATACAACGCACCACGAATCGATCCGATGCCACCGATGACGATTACCACCAGCGTGGCGATGAGTACCGGCTCGCCCATGCCCGACTGGATCGACAGGATGGGACCTGCCATCACGCCAGCCAGTCCGGCCAGCAGCGCACCGATGGCAAAGAGCAAACCGTTGAGCAGGCGGATGTTGATGCCCAACGCACCGACCATACCCGGATTGACCGAGCCGGCACGGATCAGCATGCCCAGGCGGGTACCGTTGATCATCCACTGGCTGCCCAGCGCCACCGCGATGCCGGTGACGATGATGGCGAGCCGATAGACCGGATAATCCAGACCGAACAGCGAGACAGTACCCTCGAACAGCGTCGGCAGCGGCAGAAAATAAGGCTGCGGACCGAACACGATGCGCACCAGCTCATTGAAGAACAGCACCAGGCCGAAGGTGGCCAGTACATGATCGAGGTGATCGCGCCGGTACAGCCGCGCCACCACCAGCCGCTCCAGCAGCATGCCGACGACCGCGCTGCCACCCAGTGCGGCCAGCACGGCCCAGAAGAAATTGCCACCGTACTCATAGCCGAGCGCAGAGAAATACGCGCCCAGCATGTACAGCGAACCGTGCGCCAGGTTGACGAAGCTCATGATCCCGAACACCAGGGTCAGGCCCGCAGCCAGCAGGAACAGCAGCACTCCGTATTGCACGCCATTGAGCAACTGCGTGGCAATCTGCGTGAGGAGATCCATGGCTTACATCCTCTTGCACAGGGTCACGTAGCTGTCGGCATGCTTGGCCAGAGCCACACCACTCTCCTTGACCACGATCTGTCCAGCGTCCCTGGCCACTTCGAACATGTAGTAGTTCTGTACCGGCATGTTGTTGCGGTTGAAGCTGAAGGGACCGCGTACCGAACGGAACTCGGTGCCGGCTGCCTTGACGGCAGCAGCGAAGGCCTTGCGATCGGAGCTCTTGTCGCCGACCTTCCTGACTGCGACATCCAGCAGGCGCGCCGCGTCGTAACCGGTAGCGGCATATTCGCTGGGTACCCGCTTGTACCTGACTTGGAAGGCCTCGACGAACTGGCGGCTCTCCGGGGTCTGCAAGGCAGCATCCCACATCGCGCCATAGACGCTGCCCACCGCCGCATCACGCAGCGCCGGCATGGTGGTGCCGTCGACGGTGAACACCGAGAACATCGGCAGCTTACCCAGCAGACCGGCCTGGCTGAACTGCTTGACGAAATTGACGCCCATGCCGCCCGGATAGAAGACGAATACCGCATCGGCCTTGGCCGCCTGCACCTGGGCAATCTCGGCGGAATAATCGGTCTGGCCGACCTGGGTGTAGAGCTCATCGGCCGGCTGGCCCTGATAGAAACGCTTGAAGCCGGCCACCATATCCTTGCCGGCTTGGTAATTAGGCGCCATCAGCACCACCCGCTTGTATCCCTTGGACTTGACGTATTGGCCTACCGCTTCGGCGCTGCCATCATTCTGCCAGGCCACCGAGAACACATTCGGCGCACAGGCGGCACCGGCCACCGGTGAAGGACCGGCATTGGTACCGATGGCCACCACCCCGGTATCGACCACGGCCTTCAGACCCGCCATGAAGACATTGGAAAAGCCCATGCCGACGATGACATCGACCTTGTCCTTTTCCACGAACTTGCGCACGATCTGCGCACCGATCTCGGGCTTGAGCTGATCGTCTTCCTTGAACAGCGTCACCGCCCGTCCGCCCAACTGTCCCTTGGACTGTTCCAGTGCCAGGTTGAAGCCATCGATCTGATCCTGCCCGACCACCGCCTGGCTGCCGGTCAGCGGTGCTGACAGGCCGATCTTCAGCGGCTCGGCGGCGACGGCAGCGGTGCTGCCCGGCACTACTGCCGTCAAGGCGGCGCCGGCTGCCAGCGCGGCGCGGATATGCTTGCTCAATGTCATGTTGTCTCCTCTGTTCTCTGTGGTATGCAGGGTGCGCATGGACGCGCCTACCGTTGACGAGCGCTTGCTCTCGTCGATGGGTGGACGCTGCCTGGCCATTTTTGTTTTCAGGACTTGGAATGCCGGTTCTCTTCTTTGGAAAACGCGGTACAGCCGGTTCATAGGGCGACGAACACCTTGCCCTCTTCGATACGGATCGGGTAAGTGCGCACATCCACCGTCAGCGGTGCGCACATGGCGCGGCCATCGCGGATGTCGAACTTTCCCTGGTGCAGCGGGCACTCGATCTCGTGGCCTTCCAGGAAGCCATCGCACAACCTTGCATGGCCATGCGTGCAGATGTTGTCGGTGGCGTAGACCTGGCCATCGACGCGGTACAGTGCAATCTCTTTTCCGCCCACATCCACGCCGATCACCTCCTCCTCGGGAATCGCCTCGACACTGACGGCCTGAACCCATTGGTCGCTGATCTGTTCAGTCATTACTTCTCCTCATATCGGATAAATCATGGAGTTGGGAATCATCTCGGTGTCGTAGATGCACAGCTTGCTGGCAAAGCGCAGACCGTCGCCGGTGCGCACTACCTGATCGAGATAGCGACCGGTGTTGAAGACGCTGCTTTCCTGGCTGAGCTTGGTACGGAAGATGGCATAGTTGGCTTCCACTTCCAGTGCCTCGCCGCTGTCCGCTCGCAGCAGCGGCAGGCCGGTGACGTTGCGCTGGTAGTAGGGATCATGGAACAGCGTCTCGCGGATGCCATAGACTCGATCATGCAGCATGCCCTTGCTGATGAAGGACATGGTCGCCAGCGGAAAGCCACGCTCATGGTTCTCGCGCGGCTGCACCTTGTAGGTACAGGCATCGGTGAAGAAATCGGGCCACTCTTCCCAGCGACCGCTGCTGACCACCTCGGCATAGCGGGCATAGAGCTGGCACAGTTCGATGTACAGGCTGGCTTCCATTCAAACCTCCATGATCTTGCGCCAGTAGGCATACATGCCGCGGATGAGCGTCTCGGTCACCATGTGTTCAGTGTCGTGACATTCGAGGCCATCCAGTTCGGCCAGGGTGCGGTGCACCGGCTTCTGTTCGAAACCCGCCTGCGAGAATTCGATCACCTCACCATCGTCCGCCGAAACGAAACCGGCCGGTCCGAACAGGTTGGCCTGAATCAGGCGGCGCTCGGTCATCTCAGGCGTGTCATCCTCGAAACCGAAATGGGTCCAGACGAAATCGAAGGAACCGGTGCCGTTGGGCTGGATGTGTCGGGTGGAGACACTGTTGACCTGTTGCTGGAAGATCACGCTGGGGAAAACCGTCATCATTACTGCTGTGGGGCCTTTCCACCAGTCTTCCTGGACGATGTCGAGCAGACGCTTGTCATGCACCTGCATGCTTTCCTTGAAACTGGAGACGCCAGCGGTCACCTCGCTCTTGACGCCGCCGGTGCCGCGCGTGGAGATCATCGCGGCATGCCGGAACTGCTCATCCATGCGCAGCTGCGACTTGTTATCGGCGCGCCAGAGGCCATAAGTGACGAACCAGGTATGCAGCAGACCGGGGTGATACGGGTCCTTGATGTTTTCCTGCATCAGCTTCCAGTTACCCGGGATGCGCTGACGGTTGTAGCCCAGGATCCTGAGCTGGCGGCCATTGAAGAGACGATCGAAGTATTCCAGCATCTGCGGGCCGAGGAATTTTTCCAGCGGTTCCACCTCGTGATCGAAGGATGCGAACACCACGCCACCACGACGTGCCACCTTGAGCTTGGTCAGGCCATGCTCCTCGACCTTGAAGTCGGTCGGCATGCCGCCATTGACCTTTCCATCCTGCTTGACGCCCCGACGGAACGGCACGCCCTGCAGGTCGCCATTGAGCCGGTAGTTCCACTGGTGGTACGGACAGACCAGCTCCTTGCGGTTGCCGTGGCGCTCGCGGCAGAACTGCATGCCACGATGGGCGCAGACGTTTTCCACCACGTGGATATCACCGTCGGCGTCACGTGTCATGATGACCGAGCGCTCGCCCACCACGGTGCGCTTGAAGTCACCGTGCGCGGGGATTTCCGCTTCCAACCCGACATAGTTCCAGTGGCCGCGATAGAAGAACCGCTCCAGCTCGCGCTGATACAGCGCCTGGTCGGTATAGGCCCAGAACGGAATGCGGCTGGAGCCGTCACCGTTCCATTTCTGCTCGCGCGGGAAAGCGATGGTCGCTTCTTGCATGATGTTCTCCTCCAGAATGCGTGGCCGCCTCAGCCCGCCACGCGCACGCGGATCGTACCCAGCCCGGCGACGTGACCTTCCATCAGGTCACCGGCCACCACCGCCTTGACGCCCTCGGGGGTGCCGGTCATGATCAGGTCGCCCGGTTCCAGTGACTCGAACTGCGAGAGATAGGCGATGCTCTCGGCCACCGACCAGATCAGTTCGCGTACATCGGAACGCTGGCGTGGTTCACCGTTGACGGTCAGCGCGATCTCGCCATCGACGATATGGCCCACGCCACTCACCGGATGGATGGGGCCGATGGGTGCGGAGTCACGGAAGGACTTGCCGAATTCCCAGGGACGGCCCTTGTCACGCGCCTCCAGCTGCAGGTCGCGGCGGGTCATGTCCAGACCGACGGCATAACCGTAGACGTACGACAGCGCGTCCTCCACGGGGATGTTGCGCCCGCCCTTGGCGATGGCGGCCACCAGTTCGATCTCGTGATGGAAGTTGGCCGTCATCGCGGGATAGCCGATGCTGCTCTCGGTCGCACCAGCACGCACCGCGGCGCAGGCCGGCTTCATGAAGAAGAATGGCGGATCGCGTTCCGGATCCTTGCCCATTTCGCGGGCATGCGCGGCATAGTTGCGACCGACGCAGAAAATGCGATTGACCGGAAAGGTATCGACGCTGCCCGCCACTTCCAGAGTGGTCAGGGGCGCGGGGGGAAGCACGTAGTTCATGAAATCTCCGAAGCAGGGTTGAGCCGGGGCCTGACCGCCGAAGCGGCCCTGGAGACACCGGGAATGACGAAATGAAAAAATCAGGACGATGGCCGCGCCGGCACTATGCCGGCGCACGCGCCATGCGCTCCTCGCGCCAGAGACCGACGGCCTGCTGGGCCGGACGATCCGAATAGCTGAACAGGATGGCCTGGCGCTTCGCGCGCAGTTGCAGGCTACTCCACGACGGCACCACGAACACATCGTTTTCCTGGAAGTGCAACAGCTGCTCACCGACCAGCGCCTCGCCCTCGCCTTCTAGGCAAACGTAGACAATGGCATCGGTACAGCGGTAGGGCAGACTCTCGAAGCCCTTCGGCAGCCACTGGATGAAAGCACCCATGGTCGGCATCGGTGATGCTCCCGTGGCCGGATTGACGAAGCGCTGCTTGTACCCGTGATGGGCATCGATGGCACCCTGCGCGATCTTCTGCAGCGCCGCGCGGCTCTGCGCGTATGGATAGACGAAGACCTTGGTCGGTGCATTGGCCGGCTGGCTGAAATCGACCGGCACCATGTTGCTGCCATAGCGCGCCAGTGCATCGCCCTCGTGGCGGCTGACGCCCTGCGACAGGTCATGGCCCGGTTCGGCAAAGCCGGCATCGAAGAAACGCACCAGCGGAATATCCAACCCATCGAGCCAGACCACTGGCTGCTCGCCGAGATTGCCGTGATCGTGCCAGGTCCAGGCCGGGGTGATGATGAAGTCGCCGCGACGCATGGTAGTGCGTTCGCCATCCACAGCGGTGTAGGCACCCTCGCCATCGAGCACCAGGCGCAGTGCCGATTGCGTATGACGATGTGCCGGTGCGACCTCACCTGGCATGATCAGTTGCAGCCCCGCATAGAGACTCTGCGTTACCGAGGAGTTACCGCGCAGACCGGGATTCTCCAGAATCAGCACGCGCCGCTCGGCCTCTTCGGCGCTGATCAGACGGCCCGCCAGCATGACCTGCTCGCGCAGTTCGGCATATTTCCACAGCACCGGCTGCACCAGCGGCGCAGGCGATCTGGGCACCAGCCTCCCCAGCACTTCCCACAGCGGTGTCATGCTGAACTGGTTGATATCGGCGTAATACTGCGCACGGGCCGCGCGGATCTGCTCAGAGATTTCCATTTTCATCATCATTACTCGGCTTAGTTGGGACTGGCGTAGAACGCATCTGCATAGATGTGCTCCATGGAGATGCCCTTGGACTTGGCGATCAAGGTGGCGGCTTCAACCATCGGCGGCGCGCCGCACAGATAGGCGCGCCAGCCGCTGAGGTTTTGCCAGTCGGCGGCGACGGCATCGGTCACGAGGCCGACGCGATGACGCGTGCCGGCTTCATTGGTCGCCAGTACGACGTGCAGGTGCAGATTCGGATTGCTGCGCGTCAGTTCAGCCAGCCAGTCCATGCCATACAGGTCGCTCGAGGAACGCACGCCGAAATAGAGATGGATGGGATTGGTCATCTTCAGGGCCGTCGCCGCACGCACGATGGAGAGTACCGGAGCCAGTCCGGTACCACCGGCAATGCACAAGAGCGGCCCCTCATGCTTCTTGCGCAGATAGGCCGTGCCCATGGGGCCGGATACGCGCACCTGGTCACCCACCTTGAGCTGATCGAACACATAGCCGGTCACGCGGCCACCGGGCACGCGGCGCAGATGGAATTCCAGCGTATCGTCTTGCGGCAGCCCTGCCATCGAATAGGGACGCACGTGCTCGGGCGTGAATTGCAGCAAGGCATACTGGCCCGGCGAGAACGACAGTGGCTTGGTCGATTTGAGCACCACGCGGCGGATGTCATGGGTGAGCTCTTCCAGCGCCACCACGCTGGTCTTGAGGATGCGCGCGGGATGCATGACGATCTCGTCGGGCTCGGGGATCTCGACCACGCAGCTTTCGGTGATGACGCTCATGCAGGCCAGCACATGACTGCCTTCGCCCGGATTGGTGAGCTTGGCATCGCCGGCCGATTCCAGCACGCGGCCTTCGATAAGCTTGCAGCGGCAGGTGCCGCAGCGTCCGGCACGGCAGCTATAGGACACCGGCACGCCATTGGCCTGCAACGCATCCAGCAGGTTGTCACCGGCCTTCACGGCCAGCGCACGCCCGAGCGGTTGCACCACGAGTTCCATGCCTGTCTCCTTCTGCCTGTCGTTGTTTTTGAATGGGTGAGGCGATTATAGGAAGCGGCACTTTATAAACATAGAGTATTCTCTGAATTTTCAACATCACCGTGAGTGATATTACGAACACATAAAAAACCGGAGACAAGAACGTGGAACTCAAGGATATCGACCTCAACCTGCTGGTCGTCTTCAACCAGCTGCTTATTGACCGACGCGTGTCCATCGTTGCCGAAAAGCTCGGACAGACCCAGCCGGCCATAAGTAATGCGCTCAATCGTCTGCGCCGACTGCTGGGGGATGAATTGTTTTTGCGTACATCCAAGGGGATGGAGCCAACCTCGCTGTCGATCCAGCTGGCCGAACCGATTGCCTATGCGCTCAGTGCCATCCACAGCACACTCAACCAGCAGGCCCTGTTCGATCCCGAGCGCACCAACCGCACCTTCACCATCGGCATGACCGACATCGGCGAGATCTATTTTCTGCCCCGTCTGATGGATGCCCTTGCCAGCGTGGCCCCCAACATCGCGGTCAACACGGTGCGCAACACCACGCTCAATTTGAAGGAAAGCATGGAGTCCGGTCACGTCGATCTGGCTGTGGGGCTACTGCCGCAACTAAAGGCAGGATTCTTCCAGCAGCGCCTGTTCGAGCAGAAATATGTCTGCCTGATGCGTCGCGGCCATCCACTGGACAAGAAGAAGATCAGTGTGGAAGAGTTTTCCCAAGCCGACCACGTCAAAGTAGTGGCCTCCGGCACCGGCCATGCACGGCTGGACGAAGCGATCGAACGCAAGGGCATACGCCGCAACATCCGTCTGACCGTGCCGCATTTCGTGGCGGTCGGTCACATCCTCTCCACCACCGACATGATCGCCACCGTTCCAGAACGCTATGCACGACAATGCCTGGAGCCGTTCGACCTACGATTTCTACAGCATCCAGTGGAATTGCCCGAGACGGGCATCAACTGTTTCTGGCATGCCAAGTTCCACAAGGAACCGGGTAACCAATGGATGCGAAGACTGATTTTTCAGCTATTCTCGGACAAGAAACTTAAGAGCGAAATGCTAGAAAAGTGAACATCGGAACGACTAACGTTCCATATGGCTCGTAACGTATCAGTCATATGTGGCAGTCCTTTTTTGACCGAGCCAACGATACTGATAAACTGTTGCTACGGCGTTTCACCACTCTAATTGAAGGAGAACTGCATGGGCAGACCAATGGGATCGAAGAATAAACCTAAGCAAAAAGTACCTGGTTTCATTTCAGAAGCGAGTGGTAGGCTGAACGTCCGCGTCAGTTCAACGACGCGCGAAAGTTTAATGCAACTGAAAGAGGACTTTGGCTTGAATACTCAAGAGGAAGTTTTAGAGAAAACAGTCGCAATCGTAATGGCGTTACGCAAGGCGCTAACTTCGTAGATCGAATGCGGATTAGTTTTTTCCTATTAGTCGCAGCAGCGATCGAAGAGAAAGTAAGGGAGATTTATTATTCTGTGGCATATACCCTCCCCTCAAAATAGGGGGAAATGTTGTTGATTTGCTCGCAGAATTGACCCTTTCCGTTTGACCCACCTTCCATTGCCTCCCGAAGGCTGCCACGCGGTCGTACGCCCCTTCATATCCCAGCTCCCTTAGTCCAAGAACATCTGTTTCAGAGTTCGTCTCTGCTTGCGCGATTTGACCGCCTCGGCGCTGAACCAGGCTGAAAGTCGAGGCGCGAATTCATCTCGGGCACTGGATGATCGCCTGGATGGGTAGGATGGCTCGATCGCTCCGGATCGGATATAGCGACGAACCGTGTTTCGAGAGATCTCCAGCCGGCGGGAGATTTCCCAGATCGAGATGCGATCGCGGATGTACCAGCGCCGAATAATTCCAAGTAGGGCCACGTCTATAACTCCGTTCTCCCGCTCGCTGTCATGAGCAGGATTGTGGTCTAAACATGGGTCAACTTAGGATGCAATTTTCCGGGGAATGTCAGTTTGGGATGCAACTCAACACAGCTACCGTAGGCACTACCGCCTGGTCCTGCCGACGGTTAGATGAATCTGAATAAGCGAGGAATCTAACCGCCACCTCAATCCACTCTATTTCACTTTTACTTTTTTGCGTCCCATTATGATGTTCTGCGGAGCAGTGATATCCCCAGTAATTTGCTGACCAACTGATCCGTGGATCGTCATTTGGATATTGCGCTTGTGTGTTTGCGAGGGGGCCGAGGTATCTGAGGTGCCTATCCCTTCAACCATCCCAAGTAAGCGAGCCTTTCCCATTAGGTCCAGATTGCGGAATCGAGCGAGTAATTGTTCTTCATCCAAAGACAGTGCTTGACCACTTCTTATACCTGTCACGACAAACTGCACGTCCACACCCAAACGTGCCACAGCTTGCAAATAACCTGCATCCGGGCGACGTTCATCTTGTTCGTAAAACAATTGCGCGCGGCGCTGCACGCCTCCTATGGCTGCAAATTCAGTTTGATTAAATCCCAGTCGGGTGCGTTCCGACTTGAGGCGTTCCCCAATTGTGTTCATAAAGACGCATAAATCGATTGACATGGGTCCATTTGGACTCTATATTCACGCCATTGCTAAGTGACGTGTACAACGATTATCCCATATGCCTACCCTCTCCAAGCACGTAGCCCGCCCCCATACCGATACTTCGGTGGCCGTTACCTTCCGCCTTGAAGCTGATGAAGAACAAAGACTGGCTGAGTTGGCCCGCCAGGATTTGCGCACGCGCTCGTCCTTTGTGCGCCTCCTGATCTTGCGCGGCATGGCCGCCTACGACAAAGACGTCAAGGCCGGACGGGCTTGAGCATCGGAGACCGCCATGTACGACGATCCCCGCAAAATTCGTCATCGCCGCATTGTAGTGCGCGTCAACGACGACAACTATGACATCATGAAAGCCTTGGCGCAGTATCAGGGCGAGAACCTGGCGACACTGGCCCATGATCTGCTGATGCATCAGGCCATCGCCCTGGCGCAATCCTATTCGATGCCGATCTTATCCGAGCAGAACGTGCAGGCCAAGGCGCTCACGAGCCACTTTTCAGTGCCTCGCAATGCCTGATATCGAATTACCGTTCACCCATCCTGCGTTAGTCGAAGCCCTGGAAGTGATCATGATGCGAGAAGGCTTTGACACGATCGAACAAGCGGCCGAGTTCGTGCTGGCCCAGTCTGTTCGAGAAGGTATCAAACGTGTTACTGGCAAGGGGCGTGCACTCTATGCCATCAAGGGAAAGAAAACAACATGCGTGTAATCAGCCTGCCGTGCCCTCATTGCCAAAGCCCAGTGCGTGCAGCCAAAAGCCGAACCATGTCTACGCTGATGAAGGAAATCACCTATCGATGCCAGAACGTCGATTGCGGTCATACCTTCGTTGCCACGCTGGAGATTTCTCGCACCGTTTCCCTGTCGGCCATGCCCAATCCCGAGGTGAGCCTTCCCATCTCGCCCCGTGCGTACCTTGCCCCGCAAGGAACGGGTACTGCCTGACTTGCCTGTGACCGCCTAGCCGGTCGCTGAACCCCAAATTGACTAAGACCTGTCGTGCGCCGTTTGGCGCACGCGGGATTCGCTCACCCTAAAGAAACCTCACATGGCTCTCGATCAGCAACAGACAACGCTTGCCCTCGCCTCGCTGCGGCTTCGCATGGACGACGACATCAAAGAATTTCAATGCGCCCAGCGCATGCTTCTGCGCAAGGCTGTATTGCAAGATGAACTGCAGTGGAATGTGATCTGGCAGGGTAAATCTGCCATTGCACATCGTCTTGCTCAGCGTCTGCAGCGTCTCGGCGGCCTGATGGGGGCATGGTAATGCGTACGCTGATCGCTCATGGCATCGCTGTTCTGTTGCTGCTTGCACCGGCTCTTCTGGCGGCTCTCGGGCTGGTGAAAGGGTGATCATGCGCGGTGCACGAATTAAAGACCATGCGTCATTCCGTCCGGCAGCGGACCTGCTGCGCGAGCGAGCGGCATGGGTGCCCACACCTCCGGGTAATGAAGCTGCCAAGGCTGAGCTAAGTAAATCCATTTCACTGCTGCGCAATCGCAGGCGGCCCAATCTGCAAACTGGCATTGCCTATTCCTGGGCGGCAATGGCTAGGCCAGTGCGTCGACACATTCTGGCCCTGGCAGGACTCTCGGCGGACCGCTGGGAATCTCCTATCCACTCCTTCTCAGAAGCTGAACGCTCGGCCATGCGCCATGCGGTGCTGCGTGCCATTACGACCTACGAAAGAGCTCTCAATGCAGTCTAGAACAGTCGATGCGAAGACACGCCGTCGGCATCGGGCCTTCGTGGAGTCTCGGCAGTTTGCCGGAGAGCTGGCCCGTATTCCGCTGAAGTGGCGTGGACGTGTCGTGAGCCAGGCCCTGGAACTGATGTCGGTATGGCACTGGAACAAGATTTTTGAGCCAGTCGCCGTTCAGTTCGTCCGGGAATTCGCTGAGCAGTACGTGCCGGCCGGAGTAGATCTGTCGCAGGATGATGCTGATATTTGCGCCACGGCCGAGAAAGCCGCCGAGAACGTCAAGAAAGTCTTGTGGAAAGCGATTTCTGATACCCACGCACGCGACCTCATCGAGCAGGAGTGTAGCGACTACGGCATTGATATGCCTGACGTGGATGATGACGACCTGCGCGCCATCATTGCGCGTGTGGTGGATCCGCGCTGGTGGCGCAGGCAACTGCGGAAGGTGGTCGGCCGCGCCTTTGAGGGCGGCAATATTCGCTTGGGCTATGTGCATTACCACGGCGAGCCCTATGCCAGTAATGACGCCGTACTCTCTCGCCTGGCACAGAATAGGAGAAATGCCGCCGCACTGGAAGCAACCATTGTGCGCAATGAGGCTGGGCAAGAATTCAGCATTGCTGAGCTGGCCGAGAAGACGACTGCAAATAAGACCATTCGTCGCGGCGAACTCATGCTGCGCATCAATGGTTTCGAGACCATCGCAAAGGAGTGCAACGATCAGGGCCTGTTCCTCACTTGGTCTTGCCCATCGCGCTTCCATGCCACGCTGCATACGGGCAAGCCGAATCCGAAATATGACGGCTCGGACCCGCGCACGGCCAATCGATACCTGGGCAAGATGACTGCGCTGGCGCGTTCGGCGCTGGCCCGTCGCGGCATCGGTCTGTACGGCTTCCGTATCGCTGAGCCGCATCACGATGGTTGTCCTCACTGGCACATGCTGGTGTTCGTACGCGCGCTGCCGGACTACACCACACCGCACGTCAAGGACGTTGCCAGCCGCGCTATCCGCGTCATGAAGAGATATGCCTGGCGCGTGGATCGAGGCGAACCGGGGGCATTCAAGCGTCGCCTGGATGTGAAACGCATTGATTGGGCGAAAGGTAGTGCTGCTGGCTATATCGCCAAATACGTGGCCAAGAACATCGATGGCGTGGCGGACCACAAGACCAAAGAAGGCTATCTCATCACCACGGATATGGCAGGGGATCGTGAGCTAACGCCCTCGGCCCGCGTGGAAGCCTGGGCGGCCCGCTGGGGTATTCGCCAGTTCCAGCAATGGGGTGGCGCACCGGTAAGCGTGTGGCGCGAGCTGCGCCGCGTGCCGGCAGACATGGTCAAACAAGCCCCGCCGGCCATGGCCGCTGCCTGGGATGCCGTGCAAAAAGTCGAGGGCGAGAAGCGCGCATGTTGGGCGAGCTATCTGCGTGCACAGGGCGGAGCACTGGTGAAGCGCGACGATCTGATGGTCACCCTGGCCAAGGAGACCAAGACTGTGTCCGGCCGCTATGAGGAATGTGAACGCGTCATGCCCTACGGCGTGCAATGCCGCCAGATGGTCGGTGTGGTCTTTAAATCCGTTCGGCATACATGGACGCCCGTTCAAGGGCACGACGCCCGCACATCGGCGGGTTCGGGGTTCCCTTGGACTCGTGTAAATAACTGTACGCAGCCCGCCACGCCTGACTTTGCGGCCGATGTGTCCTTCGAACCGAAGACTGCGCCGGCCCCGGTCATGTTCAAGCCCGACCAGGCCGCGCAGATCGATCATGCCTGGCTCGCCCTGGGCGCATGCCCCTGGCCTCGGCCGGTGGTCGATGGCAGGCCGCCGTGGCCAGCGTCAGCCATGACGGCGGACGAACAGCGCCAGGCGCTGGCCTCATGGGACGCCATCAAGGCATGCCCCTGGCCGCGCGTGGTGCCGGTACCGGACAATTCCCCGCGCCATGGCACGCCTCGCCAGGTCGCCGACTGGCGCGCTGGCCGGCTCGATGTCAGCGAACTTCCCATTGATCCCAACCCAACGAAAGGGAACGCTCCATGACCGCGTTTCGTGTCGTCGTGCGCACCGCCAGCGCGCGCCATTCTTACACCGCCATCGCAGCTCATAGCTGCGACGTGATCGCCGCCGCCGTCGATCGCTTTGGCGTGTGTTCTGTTACGGCCATTCAGGAGAACCAGAAGTGAACGCAACCACAACCATCAATCCCGCCGTGTCCTACCGCGCCGAAGGCTACGCCGCCAAGTATTTCGCCAAACAGCCGAAACTGCGTGATTTCGTCATGCTGCCACCGCAGCCCCTGGACCGCATTACGTTCGACACACCCGATGACGGCGTGCTGGCAGGCTATGTGTCGGTCATTCGTCAGCATCTGGGCAATGGCGAGAGATTTGCATGGGTGGAGCTGGATAACGCACCCGCAGGGCTGTTCCGTGGTGTACCGCTCGCGGACATCCTCACGTGCGATGAGTGTGGCAGCGTTCGTCGATACGCGGCACTCAACCGTGGAGATCGAATGCTTTACTTAACCGACTTCAGCAATGTTTTCGTTGAAGTTGTTGACCCTATGTTCGAAGGGAATACAAATGCAAAGCGCGAATCCTGAGCCGGTCCTGATTACCGTCTCAGCAGCAGCGGACGCCTTGGGAGTGTCATCGCGGCACATTTACGACCTCGCGGCCCCTGCTGGTCCCATACCGTGCTATCGAATTGGTCGCCGCATACTGTTCAAACTAGCCGATTTACATAGCTATCTGGAATCATGCCGATATACCGAGATAAAGAAAGAGGTAACTTCGTCTTTGAATTTGACCGCCGCCTTAAAGGTAAGCGGATCAGGGTTAGAAAATACCTTCCGAAGACTTGGAATAAATCCCAGGCGGATGCCTTCGACCGCGAAGAATCAGCGCGTCTCTATGCCGTAGCAAATAATGTTGAACGTCCTGATCATCTTATTGATGACGCTGTGGCCATTTATATCGAGGAACGCATTCCGGTATTAAAAAGTGGCGCAAACATCGCCCGCGAACTGGCACAAATGTACTTCGCATATAAAGGGCGGCATATGTCGGAACTCGCCCAGGTCTGCAAGACATATATGGCAAGAGCTGGGCGTAACGATGAGGATAACGACACGCCGCTTGCGGCTGCGACCTTGAGAAATCGTATTCGTTATCTCACTTCAGCATGCAGGTACGCATGGAAGCATCATGGGATGTCTGACCATGATCCGGCGGAGCGCGTGATTGCTCCATTGGTACGCAATGAACGTCGGCGTTACATCAGCCGTAAAGAAATGCTTGAGTTGTGCCTGGCATTGAAGCACCGCCCGACACGTGCTGCTGTCCGCATTGCATTTTATAGCGGCATGCGTATGTCCGAAATACTCCGAGCACAAAGAACGGGCGACGCTTTCGTACTAGACGACACAAAAAATGGAGAGCCTCGAATCGTTCCAATGCATAGAAAAATCCGCTGCTGCATTAAAGTCTCCCTCCCTGATCAAAGTCGCATATCTAAGCATTTTAGGGATGCGCGAAAATTGGTAGGTTTAGACTGGTTGCATTTTCACGACCTTCGCCACAGTGCCGCCAGTTCCATGATTAACGATGGAGTCGATTTGTACACTGTAGGAGCAGTCTTAGGACACAAGACGTCAGCAAGCACGCAACGATATGCTCATCTGGCGACCAGCTCGTTACGGCTTGCTATTGATCGTATCGGCACAAAGAAGAAAAGCTAACGACTTTCTCTCTTACCGTCGCTGAACCGGCCCTTTACGACGATTGACATTGCGGGCAAGGGCCTTGAGTTTCTTATCCTTGTTGGTATATAAATCAGAAAGAACCCATTCCAAAAGGTCATAAGCGTCCAACACGTCTTCGCGTGTTGGCGCTTTCCCATTGTGACTTCCAGCATTGCCCAGCCACTTTACAGCCATCAGAGAATCCTTAATGTGCTGATATTTTGCTGGCAGATTTCCAATTCTTCTGTGAAGAGTTAGGCTAAAACGTTGGCCCTTCTTCACTTCGGTTTTGTTGACCTTCAAATTGGTCAAGAGAGCTTCTACGGAAGCCCGCGCACAATTGAGCGCAGCACTCGCGTCTGCAAAAAACAGTGAAAACGAGTCATGCAATTTTGCCAAAACTGCATCGGGGCAATTCGGCGGCAGGTCTATCAAGACGAGTGATGGCTCGAAATATTTCGGGAAATAGTACTCTTCGTGGTATAGCTGATAACCGTCGCAACCTTCATATTGTATTTCTTCAACGCCACCGGTACCGGTGCAGCTATACGGTTCTTTGCAAGTGGAACACTCGAACACGCAAGCGAAAACCATTTTGATCCACTCTGGCTCCGATCCTTCTTCCTCCCAGACAACGGTGCTTTCTTTTGTCCACTTAGTGATCAGTGACTCCGGAAGCAATTTGAGCTGACCCGCATTGCAACTTGAGCATATCCAGCTAGGTACGCTGTCTTTACCAAACGTGCATAGATAAGGTGACCGGTCCATTCCCCAACTCCAGTTGTTGATTTTTTAAATTGGTAATTATGACGTTTTGGGCGAAAAAGTCCCCAGCATAGAAAAAAGCGGCTTAACGCAATTAAGCGCTAAGCCGCTTCAGTACTGGTGGCCCCCCCGTGAGTCGAACACGGCACCAACGGATTATGAGTCCGCTGCTCTAACCAAGCATGAGCTAGGGGGCCAAAAAATCAGCCGGCGATTTTAACATCTCGCCGGCCAATCCTGACTCACCCTTAAGATCAATTCCCTTCCAGGAAGCTCTTGAGCTTGTCCGAACGCGAAGGATGACGCAGCTTGCGCAATGCCTTGGCTTCGATCTGACGAATACGCTCGCGGGTCACGTCGAACTGCTTGCCCACTTCTTCCAGCGTATGGTCGGTCGACATCTCGATACCGAAACGCATGCGCAGCACCTTCGCTTCGCGCGGGGTCAGGGAATCCAGGATGTCCTTGACCACGTTGCGCATCGACGCATGCAAGGCCGCATCGGCCGGCGCCAGCGTGTTGTTGTCCTCGATGAAGTCGCCCAGATGGGAATCGTCGTCGTCGCCGATCGGCGTTTCCATGGAGATCGGTTCCTTGGCGATCTTCATGATCTTGCGGATCTTGTCTTCCGGCATTTCCATCTTGATCGCCAGGGTCGCGGGATCCGGCTCGGCACCGGTTTCCTGCAGGATCTGACGCGAGATGCGGTTCATCTTGTTGATCGTTTCGATCATGTGCACCGGAATACGAATGGTGCGCGCCTGGTCAGCGATCGAGCGGGTGATGGCCTGACGGATCCACCAGGTGGCATAGGTCGAGAACTTGTAGCCGCGACGATATTCGAACTTGTCCACCGCCTTCATCAGACCGATGTTGCCTTCCTGGATCAGGTCCAGGAACTGCAGGCCACGGTTGGTGTACTTCTTGGCGATCGAGATCACCAGACGCAGGTTGGCCTCGGTCATTTCACGCTTGGCCATGCGCGCCTTCTTCTCGCCGGCGCCCATCTTCTTGTTGATCGCACGCAGGTCCGGCAGCGGCAGTACTACGCGCGCCTGCAGGTCGATCAGCTTCTGCTGCAGTTCCTTGATGGCCGGCACGTTGCGGCTCAGCACGGCGCTGTAGTCATGGTTGGCGGCGACTTCGCCATCCACCCAGTCCAGGTTCACTTCGTTGCCCGGGAACACCTTGATGAAGTGCGCGCGCGGCATGTTGCACTTGTTGACGGCCACGTCCAGGATCTGGCGTTCCACGGTACGCACTTCGTCCACCTGCGCACGCAGGGTGTCGCACAGCTTCTCGACGATCTTGGCGGTGAAGCGGATGCCCAGCAGCTCGTTGGAAATGATTTCCTGTGCCTTGACGTAAGGCTTGGAGTTGTAGCCTTCCTTCTCGAAAGCCTTGCGCATGTTCTCGAACTGGGTGCCGATGACGGCAAACTTGCCCAGCGCGTCGCGCTTCAACTGTTCCAGCTGTTCGGCGGAGAAGCCGGCGGCACCAGAGCCGCTGCTCTCGTTTTCCTCTTCTTCTTCGTCTTCTTCCTCTTCTTCCTCTTCCTCGTCGTCCTCATCGGAGTCGGAAGAGGCCGCCTCGACCTGCTGTTCGCTCTCGTTGGGATCGACCAGGCCATCGACGATTTCGTCGACCTTGATCTCATCCTTGGAGATGCGGTCAGCCGCAGCCAGGATCTCGGCGATCGTGGTCGGGCAGGCGGAGATGGCCTGGATCATGTCCTTCAGGCCGTCTTCGATGCGCTTGGCGATTTCGATTTCGCCTTCGCGGGTCAGCAGTTCGACCGAACCCATTTCACGCATGTACATGCGCACCGGGTCGGTGGTACGGCCGAAATCGGAATCGACGGTCGACAGTGCAGCTTCGGCTGCGGCTTCGGCGTCATCATCGCTGGCCACGTTGGCCACGTTGTCCGACAGCAGCAGGGTTTCCGCATCAGGAGCGTGCTCGTAGACCGAGATGCCCATGTCGCTGAAGGTACCGATGATGCCTTCGATGGCTTCCGGATCGACAATGTTTTCCGGCAGGTGGTCGTTGATTTCCGAGAAGGTCAGGAAACCACGTTCCTTGCCCAGCTTGATCAGGGTCTTGAGCTTCTGGCGACGGCGCTCCAGCTCTTCTTCGCTGGCTTCGGTGTCGGAAGAGAAAGCGTCCTTCAGCAAGGCCTTTTCCTTGGCCTTGCGGTCCTTGGCCTTGGCCTTGTCGGCGGCCTTCAGTTCGGTACGCTCGATGGTGTTCAGTGCGGCAACTTCGTCGCTCTCGGGCTGGAATTCCTTGGGCTTGCGGCCACGGCGGCCCGGCACCTTGACGCTCGGCAGCACATAGCCGGACGTGTCGATGGCTGCCAGGGCAGCGGCATCAGTGGTTTGGCTTACACTCGACGCAGCAGTCGCGCTGACGTCTTTGCCTTCCACCTGTGCGGCTTTGGTGGTCTTGGCGGTCTTGGTTTCGGGTTTCTTGGTGGTCACGGAAGTCTTCGTCGCTTTCACAGAAACCGCTTGTTCGGCGGCTTGAGGTAACTTGTTGGCTGGCGTTGCAGTCGCTTTGGGCGATGCGGCGCGGGCCGGCTTGGCGGCAGTTGTCTGGGCTGCCGTCTTTTTCGGCGTCGCTGCTGCTGCAGTCTTGGCCGTGGGTTTTACGGTGACAGCAGCCTTCGCCGTCCCCTTGACTGGCGATTTGGCGGCTACCGCCTGGGTGGTCTTGGCCGCAGCGGTCGATTTTACCGCCGCTGCCGTCTTGCTGCTCTTTGCCGACGCTGCTGGAGTTTTCGCGGGTTTCTTCATTGCATTTGCCATAGAATCAACTGCCAATTGAGAATTCACTCATTGCGCCAATCAAGTCATGCTAATGATGCAACTCCGGTATCGGTTGCCCGGTAGACTCCGGCTGCACGCGCAACGTTCCTTTTACCGGCGGGCCATCGATCGCGCGCAGCAGGCAGTCGTGCCGCTTGCAATCCGGCAGGCGATACCGCTGTCTGCCGTCCTCCCTCCCGATGCGCCGGGGTGAAGGCATGTCGCCGCAGGGTGGGGATGCAAGAGCCATCCGGCGGAACTAAAGCCCTCTATTATAGCACAGATGGGGCTCTTTTCCCTGGGATCAAGCCGGGATATTCGGCCATCCGCCAGCGATCCGGTGCGTAAAACACGACAATTTGCAGTGCTTTACCGCGTTTTCCACACCAGGCCGATTTCTGCTTCCCTACTCCTGCTCACTCTTCAGATCGGGTCACGCAAACATCACGCAAGACCCTCCCCGCCGATTCTTCCTTCAGCCCCTCCCCGCTTCCACGGGAAAGCCGCCCCTCAACCTGCTGCGACCGCACCGCCGGTCTGGCGCTTGAGCCATTCCTTGCGCTGCATCAGCTCACGATAGCGATTGCGCTCTTCCTCGGTGCGCAGGTTAGAGGCCACCAGCATCTGCATCTCGTCATCGAGCGCGCGGATCCTGGCCTGGCGGATGGCACCGGCCATCTCGGCCCGCACCACATCAAATTCGGATTCCGACTCGGCCGCGATTTCCGCGATCATCGAGTCAAACTCGGGGCCGCCCTCGCGCAGGTGCTCGACCAGCGCGGCGAAATTGGCCTGCTCGCCCATGCCCTGGGCCACACCGACCAGATGGGCCAGCAGCTCGGCCTGGTCTGGCGCGATGCGGGCGATGGCTTCCAGCGCGGCGGCATCGAGGTCGGCCGAGAGTTGCGGATGCGCCACCAGCAGCCGCATGATCTGGCGCTCCAGCCCGACCGGGGCGGTGCGTTTGGTGCGCGGCGGGGCGCTGCGTACGCGCGCCACCGGCTTTTCCAGCTCAAACAGCACTTCCAGCTCGGCCGGCGTGGTCTGCGTGGCCTGGGCCACGCTGCGCACGATCTGCAAACGCAGGCCGGATGCCGGCAAGGCCTGCAGCAGCGGCTTGGCGGCAAACTGCGCATGGGCGCGGCCTTCGGGCGTACGCAAGTCGTTCTCGCCGATGATTTCCTTCAACAGGAACTGCGACAGCGGCATGGCTTCGCGGATCTGCTCTTCAAAGGCCGGCGCGCCCATCTCGCGCACGTAACTGTCAGGGTCGTGTTCCTTGGGCAGGAACAGGAACTTGATAGTCTTGTTGTCCGACGCATGCGGCAGACAGGCCTCCAGCGCGCGGCGGGCGGCGCGGCGGCCGGCGTTGTCGCCGTCGAAGCTGAAGATCACCTCATCGGTCTGGCGCACCAGTTTTTGCACGTGGATGGGCGTACACGCCGTTCCCAATGTGGCCACGGCCTGCGGGAAACCCAGCTGGGCCAGCGCCACCACATCCATGTAGCCTTCGGTGACCAGCACATAACCCGCCTCGCGGATCGCCTGGCGCGCCTCGAACAGGCCATACAGCTCGCTGCCCTTCTGGAACAGCGGCGTTTCAGGCGAGTTCAGGTACTTCGGTTCACCGCCATCCATCACCCGGCCACCAAAACCGATCACCTGGCCCTTGGTATTGCGGATGGGGAACATGATCCGACCACGGAAGCGGTCATAACGCTTGCGATGGCCACCGCCCTCTTCACTCTTGTCGATGACGAGGCCGGACTCGACCAGCACTTCGTTCTCGTAGTCAGGGAAGACCTGGCGCAGGCTGTCCCATTCGTCCGGCGAATAGCCCAGGCCAAAGCGGGCAGCGACTTCGCCGGTCAGTCCGCGTCCTTTGAGATAGGCAATCGCCGGCTGCGCACTGCGCAACTGATGACGATAGAAATCGTTGGCACGCGTCATCACGTCCGACAGGGCCATGCTCTTGGCCTGCTTTTCCTGGCGCTGTGCCAGGGGGATGTTGTCTTCGCGCTCGGGCACCACCATGCCCACGTTCTGGGCCAGATCCTTCACCGCTTCCACGAACCCCATCCCCGAATACTCGATCAGGAAACTGATCGCCGTACCATGCGCGCCGCAGCCGAAGCAGTGATAGAACTGCTTGGTCGGGCTGACGGTGAAGCTGGGGGATTTCTCGTTGTGGAAAGGGCACAGGCCCATGAAGTTGGCGCCACCCTTCTTCAGTTGCACATAACGACCTACCACGTCGACGATGTCGACGCGGTTGAGCAGGTCCTGGATGAACGACTGAGGAATCACCTGGGCAGCGGGGCGTTAGGTAACGAGGCGAAAGGGCTGCTTACGCAGTCAGCGCGGCCTTGACCAGGGCGGACACCGCTGTCATGTCGGCACGTCCGGCCAGCTTGGGCTTCAACACGCCCATCACCTTGCCCATGTCCTGGGGACCGGCAGCACCAGTGGCAGCCACGGCGGCCTGGACTTCAGCCTTGATCTCGTCATCCGACAGGCTGGCCGGCATGTAGGTGGCCAGCACGGCCAGTTCAGCCTTTTCAACGTCAGCCAGGTCCTGGCGGCCGCCGGCTTCGAACTGGGAGATGGAATCCTTGCGCTGCTTGACCATCTTGTCGATGATGGCCAGCACGTGGGCGTCGGTCAGTTCGACGCGCTCATCGACTTCCTTCTGCTTCATCGCGGCGGTCAAGAGGCGGATGGTGCCCAGCTTGCCCATGTCCTTGGCACGCATGGCGGCCTTCATGTCTTCCGTGATCTGCTCTTTCAAACCCATGGGGTACTCCGAAGATGAGGTGGATGAGTATTCTGCGATCTGGCGCCATCCCGCATCCAGTATTCCGGGCAGCAACAAGGCAAGGCCCGGTCTTGGCATCGTAGAACATGGATGGGCTTATCGCCAGCCCGAATTGGTGCTTTCCTTCCTATTTGGGGCTGCCAACAGGAAAAACCAGGCCAGCCAGGCACCCGGAGAAAACACCTCGACAAATCGGGAATAAATGCGAAAACCCGCTGCGGACCAACACCGGAGCGGGTTTACACATCGGCCGCACGAGTGCGCGGCGAGAAATTCTTAGTACAGCTTCTTCGGCAGCTGTTGGCTGCGGATACGCTTGTAGTGACGCTTCACGGCAGCAGCCAGCTTGCGCTTGCGCTCAGCGGTCGGCTTTTCGTAGAACTCGCGTGCGCGCAGTTCGGTCAGCAGACCGGTCTTCTCGATGGTGCGCTTGAAGCGACGCATTGCAACTTCGAACGGCTCGTTCTCTTTAACGCGAATAGTGGTCATGTAAATTCAAACCAGAAAGGTTAGGTTGGATTAGCAAAGAAAGCGATTGTAGCAGGACTGGCACCCGATTGGAAGGCCAAACGTGGCATTTTTTCCACCACCGTGGTAAAAAACGGATAAGAATCAGGCACTTATCACAGTCAAGATGATCCTTCACCTGAAGTCAAGGGCAAATGAAGGAAAAAGTCCAACACCTGCCTTCCAGGCCGGCCTCACACCGCGGAACCCGCCGCCACGCCTGAGGCCCACGCCCACTGGAAATTGTAGCCGCCGAGCCAGCCGGTCACGTCCGTCGCTTCGCCGATGAAATGCAATCCCGGCACCTTGTTGGCCATCATGGTCTGCTGCGACAACTCACGCGTATCCACGCCGCCCAGCGTGACCTCGGCCTTGCGATAACCTTCCGAGCCACTGGGCAGGATCACCCAATGATTGAGCGAGTCACCCAGCTTCTTGAGCGACTTGTCGGGCATGTCGGCAATGCGCGCGTTGGCATCGAAGCCATTGATCTTGAGCCAGCCTTCGGCCAGGCGGTTGGGAAGCCACTGTCCCAGCAGATTGCCGAGATTCTTCTTCAGCGTGCCCTTGCCTTGGATCAGCAACTGCGCCACATCCAGTTCCGGCAAGAGATTGAGCCGCAGCGGCGTGCCCGGCCGCCAGAAACTGGAAATCTGCAGGATGGCCGGCCCGGACAGCCCGCGATGAGTGAACAGCAGGTCTTCAAGGAAATGCCCGCGCTCCTTCTTCTCGCCGGTCTCCACCGACACCTCCAGCGCGATGCCGGCCAGTTCGGTGAGCGACTGCCAGGCCTTGCCGTCGAAGGTCAGCGGCACCAGGCCGGGACGCGTCTCCACCAGCTTCAGGTCGAACTGGCGCGCGATGCGATAGGCAAAATCGGTGGCCCCGATCTTGGGAATGGACAAGCCGCCGGTCGCAATCACCAGACTGCTGGCCTGGATCTCGCCGGCACTGGTAGCGATGCGAAACTGTTCGCCACTCTTGCCGACCTCCTGCACCGTACAGGGCATGCGCCAGCTGACGTTGCCCGCCTCGCACTCGGCCTTGAGCATGGCGATGATGTCTTCGGCGGAGTCGTCGCAGAACAGCTGTCCCTTGTGCTTCTCATGGAAACCGATGCGATGGCGCTTGACCAGCCCGATGAAATCCTGCGGCGTATAGCGCGACAAGGCGCTGCGGCAGAAATGCGGATTCTGCGAGAGATAGTGCTGCGGCCCCGCCCCCACATTGGTGAAATTGCAGCGGCCGCCGCCGGAGATGCGGATCTTCTCGGCCAGTTTGCCGGCATGGTCGATGAGCACCACGCGGCGGCCGCGCTGGCCGGCCACGGCGGCACACATCATGCCGGCCGCACCGGCGCCGATGATGGCGACATCAAATTGATTGGGATTGTTCTTGCTCATGCTTCCTCCGGCACGCATCTCGGTGCAGCCCGAGGCCGCTTCAAAGCCGTGATTGTCCGCGATCCCGCCCCGAAAACACAAGAGCCAGGAAACAACGCGCGCTCGGGAAGCCACAAAGACCAAGGGCCGGCATCTCGCGATACCGGCCCTTCGCCTTCTTCCTCCCATCATCCCGCGTGCTCTGCAAACACGCGGAATGCCAGGTGCCTCAACTTTGGTGCAACTTTATCCTAACCAGCAACTTATATCATTTATATCGTTTACTGAAAATACGGCGGCGGCTCCACGCCCATCCACAATTCGGAGGACAAGCGCATCATGTCATTGAGCGAGCCCCGCTGCGCAAACATCTGCCGCAGCCAGCTGGCGTCGGACAAGCGATCATGCGCGATGCGGCGCAGGCGCGTGATGGTCTGCTGCTCGGCCTCGTTGGCCACATAGGGTTCCAGCAACTGCAATTGCTGCAGCAGGTGTTCATAGATGGGCAGCTTGCGCGATTGCGAAGGCGTCGCGCCGTGCAGCGCCAGCTGGCCGTTGAGCCCGAAGCGGCTGGCCTCGAAACGGTTGAACTGGTACAGCAGATAGAAATCATCGCCGACCACGAACGGCCGCTCGGTGAGAATCCAGCGCGCCAGCAATTGCGCATAGGCACCCAGGTGCGCCGCATGCTCGATGGTCAGCGGCGTATCGCAGACGCGGATTTCCACGGTGCCGTATTCTGGCTTGGGACGGATATCCCAATAGAAATCCTTCATGCTGGCGATGATGCCCATCTGGTGCAGTTCATCGTAATACGTCTCGAACTCGGCCCACTTGGTATGCACCGGTGCCGTGCCCGACAGCGGGAACGCCCGCACCACGTTGCTGCGCGAGGAATCGAACTTGGTGTCCGCGCCCTGGTAGAAGGGCGACGCCGCCGACAGCGCGATGAAGTGCGGCACGTAACGCGAGAAGCCGTGCGTGAGATACAGCGCATCATCGCCGTTCTCCACACCGATGTGGATGTGCTGGCCGAAGACGGTAAAGGTCTTGGCCAGGTAGCCGTATTTCTCGTGCAGGTAATGGAAGCGCTCGCTGGGCGTGATGCGCTGCTCGTTCCAGTGCTGGAAGGGATGCGCGCCACCGCCGGAGACATCGATGTTGAGGTATTGCGCGCCACGGTTCAAGGCGCCGCGCAAGCCCTTCAATTCCTCGATCAGTTCATCCACGCGGGTGTGGATGCCGGAGTTCAGCTCGATCATCCCCTGCGTCATTTCCAGCTTGATCTGCTTTTGCAGGTCACGCGGCTCGATCCAGTTCAGCAGATCGACCGCATCGCTGGCCAGGTTGTAGTTGCGGCGGTTGACCAGTTGCAGTTCCAGCTCGATGCCCATGGTAAAGGGCGTGGAGGAACCGAACGGCAAGATGCCGGCGCTGCCCTGCGGACCGGCCACGTGGGCCTGGGTACCGGGGGACTCTTGTTCGTTGCGGATCAGTGTCTCGGTATTCATTCGCGTCCACTCTCTCCAGATTTGATCAGGGCAAACTGGGTTGCCACCGGCCCCAGGAATTCCAGGACCACCATGCTGCCCGCCAGCAGCGGCAAGACATTGGCCGTGGTGTGCGGATACAGCGACGAAACGGTTTGCATCAGGCCCACGCCGACTTCGGTCATGGGCAAGGTGCCCAGCGTGAGCAGGCCGGCCTGGCGCCAGTTCATGCGGGCAAAGCGGGCAAACAGGAACACGCCCAAGCCCATCGCCAGGAAGCGCGCCGCGATCAGGATCAGCACCGAGAAGCCCAGCAGGCTCAAGTCCGACAGCTTCATCGAGGCGCCCACGGTGACGAAGAGCATCACCACGAACAACTCATTGGCGACACCAAACTCCAGCTCCATCAGATCGAACTGGCGATCCAGGTTCTTGGAGAGGATGGCGAAGATCAGCATGGTCAGCATCACCGGCAGATGCAGCGCATGCGCCACGCCGATGGCCAGTGCAATCACCGAGATCACCAGCACGAACTGCGAGCTGTTCTCGCGGCCCAGCAGGCGCGCCAGCGGCATCATCAGCCAGTAGGTCAGATAGGCCAGGATGGCCGAGCCGACCAGCGAATACAGGGTGTGCTGGATCAGCGTCCAGACGGGCGTACCGGCCTCATGCGCGATCACCGGCAAGAGCGCATAGGCGGCCAGCACGGCCACGAAGTTGTTGAGCGCGGTCATGGCCGCCAGACGGCGCGTGACCTGGCCTTCCGCCTTGAGGTCGCGCAGCACCACCAGCACCACGGCCGGTGCGGTGGCAATGGCCATCACGCCACCCAGCAGCGCCATGACCGAATCGGTACCGAACCAGGTCAGGGCGATGCTGACGAAACCGAAGCACAGCACGGCCGAGACGGCCACCGTGATCATCAGCCATTTTTCGCGGCGCAGCCAGCCGATGTCGACGTAGCGTCCCAACTGGTACACCACCAGCGCGACCGCAATGTCGGCAAAGATGTTGGTGACCTTGAGGACTTCACCGGAAAGCAGATTGAACCCGCCGGCACCCAAGAGGAAACCGACCAGCAGATAACCCGTGATGCGAGGCACCCATGGGGACTTGGAAACTACGTAGCCCGCGATCAGCCCGAAGAGCAGCAGGCCGCCGAATACCAGCAGGGCATTCCATTGCAGCGTCTGTGCGAGGGTGAACGACGGAAGAGCCCACTCCATATCTCCTCCTGTAACGATGTGGTGTTGAACCGCAGCAGCACACTATCATTCGACGATGACATGCATGTTGCGGATCGCGTAAGCAACATGCCGGGCATGTGCGGCACGAGCAGCCCGACGAGATCGGGCCCGATTTTTCCAAGAAGATTTTTGAAGAAAAAATCTCTCATCAAAAAAACCGGAGCACAGAAGATATCACTCTTGCTCTACGCGATGATCTTTTTTTTACCTACAACGGAAATCTGAATTTCCTAATTTGATATTTATTGAATTTCTGGAAGTTATCCGAAGCGCATTGAGAAGATGAATGTAGTTAGGGGAGCCTCAATGCTCCGTCAGGATGCCGTCAGCGGTAATCAGAGCAGACCTGATTCGTTTGTCAGAAAAGACTGACACGAGCGCACTGCGATAGCGGGCCAGCTGCGCTGCGTAATCGGCACGCTCGCTGTCGAGCAGACGGCGCTTGTAATCGATGACCCAGACTTCGTCGTCGAACATGACCACGCGGTCCAGCCGCATGACGCCAGACGGGGCGACGATCTCCATTTCATTGCGCGCCCAGCGATGCAGTGTCGGATTGAAGAAGCGCTCCAGTTCAGGCTGTGCCAGCACCACGCGTGCCTGCGCATGCACTACCTGTGCCATCTCCGCAGAGATGCCCAGCCAGCGCACCAGAGCAGGCGGCGATGGCAAGTGCAACGGCCATGCGTTGCCGTGCGTGAGCCGTTCCAGCAGTGCATGCAGGGCCACGCCTTCATCGATGGCTTCGGTGCTGACCAGCGTGCCATCGGCATCGACCTCGGGCAGCGCATCTTCCTCCTCTTGCGCCGCGCCGAAGAGCGACATCGGTACCGGCTTGGGATCGAACAACGCCAGCGAGAATTGCTCTTCGATAGCGGCAGCATCGGCACCGTGAACGGCTTCCTCGCTGATCTCGCGCACCGGTGCATCACTGGCGAAGAGACGCTGATACCAGCTGCCATCCACCACCCCGCCCTCGCCCGCCCCGCGATTACCGGCCACGCCCGAGACCAGCAGCAACTGCTTGGCACGCGTGACGGCGACGTACAGCAGGTTCCAATCTTCCTGGGTCTTCAGGCTTTCTTCTTCCTCGAACAGATCATCCCGCGCACAGCCGCGTTCGCTGCGCCGGCCAAAGGCCGAGAAGTGCGTGGGCGCATCCTGATCCTGCGGCCAGGCGCAGAGGATGCCGAGATTGTCTTCCACCGAATCGCTGTGATTGGCATCGAGGATGGCCACCACCGGGGCTTCCAGTCCCTTGGCACTGTGCACGGTGAGGATGCGCACGGCATCGGCGCTGGCATCCACGCTCGCCTCGTCCGGCGCATCGCCACCTGAAGTGCGCTGCAGGACGCGCAAGGCATCGATGAATTTGGGCAAGCTCGGATAGCGCCCGGCATCCATGTTCAGCGACAGCTCCACGAAGGCCGCAATGTTGCCCAGCGTCTGGCTGCGCGTGAGCGGCGAGGCATGCTGCGCATAGCGCGCCACCAGTTCGCCCTGATGCAGGATCATGTCCAGCAGGTCATGCACCGGCAGGTGCGGTGCCGCCTGCAGCCAGCGCTGCAGCAGAGTCACGGCGCGCACCAGAGCGGCCGAAGCGCTGCCCTCCTCCTGCATGCCCTGCAGATGCTGCCACCAGTGTCCGCCCTCGGCTTGCGCCACGCGGCGCGCGATCTGCACCAGGTCCTCATCGGCCGCGCCGATGATCGGGCTCTTGAGGACGTGGGCCAGCGCGCGCGTGTCGTTGGGCGTGATGAGGAAAGTCAGCAGCGCGATCAGGTCGGCGATCTCCAGCGATTCGAGCAGGCCGCCGCGCTTGTCGGAAATAAAAGGAATGCCCGCAGCGCGCAAGGCACTCTCATAGGCCGCCAGGTGCGTGCGCTTGCGGACCAGCAGCATGATGTCGCCCCAGCGCATGGGGCGCGTTCCCTTGCCGTCGGCCACCGGCACTTCGCGGCAGGCTTTGAGCAAAGCCTGCGCCAGCGCCTGCCCTTCCAGCAGGCGGCGCGCATCATCTTCCTCGTCGCGCGGCGTGGTCAGGGGGTTGCGCCAGGGGATGATGTCTTCAGCGCTGTTCGTGGACTCGGGGGAAGCCGGTTCTTCGGGGGTTTCAGGCGAAATGACGTTTTCTGCATCCTCGTCCTGCCGCGCCAGCGGAAGCCGCCAGACCTCGCCCCCCGCAAGGCCCAGCGTGGTCTGCTGCGCGAACAGCGGATTGCCGCCCATGACGAATGAACGATTCAGTACATCGACCACGGCCGAGGCATTGCGGCGCGTCTGGTTGGCGCGCAGGATGGCGGCGCCCTGCACGCGCAGCATCTCGCGCGCGGCCACGAACACGCGCGGCTCGGCGCGGCGGAAGCGATAGATGGATTGCTTGGGATCGCCCACCACGAAGACGCTGGGCTGGGCCGCATCACCACCATAGGCATCGAGCCAGCAGCGCACGATGCACCATTGCAGCGGGTTGGTGTCCTGGAATTCGTCGAGCAGGATGTGCTTGTAACGCGCATCCAGTCGGGTCTGCAGATAGGCGGCGCTGGCCTCGTTGCGCAGCAGGCGGTAGGCCTGCCATTCGAGGTCGGCGAAGTCCAGCACGCGCTGTTCGGATTTCACCTCCTGATAGCAGGCCAGGTAGGTGCTGCCAGCGGTGAAGAGGGCGCGGTTGAGTTGCAGGACCGCCTTTTCCTTGCTGCGTCCCTGGAGCTTGCGCAGTGCGTTGCCGACGGCATTGAACTCTTCTTCAAAGGCCGTCAGCGCAGCTTCCTCGCTGCTGCCGAAGTGCTGCACCAGCGCGGCCAGCAGCGACTTGACCTTGCCGTTCTTGCGCGGCTTGTCCTTGTCATCGAAGAACTGGCTGTAGAGGGCGTCGAAATTCTCCAGCGTCGAACCCGCCGTCAATGCCGACTCGATGGCCACCGCGCGCGTCTTGTTGGCGCTGCCTCCTTGACCGAGCAGGATCGCGATCTGGCTGGCCCGCGCGACCAGTGCGGCATCGTCCCACAGCGACAGGCGCGCATCGCGCTGTGCATCAGGGCCGCACAGCGCTTCCAGCCAGCGCAGCGGCGAGGACGTGTCGGCTGACTCTTCGCCCTCCTCGCCATCATCCTGCGTAGCGGCCCACCATTCGGCACGCTTGTCGATGAAGGCGTCGAGCAACTGCCGCGCATTGAAATCGCCCGCCAGTTCATAGAGTTCCAGCAGTGCCGCCTTGACGGGCGCGCCCTCGGGCTCACGCAGTTTCTGCATGAAGCGGCGGTAGGCTTCATCGATCAGCTCGCCGTTCTTTTCGGTCAGGGTATAGCCGTGCGGCACGCCAGAGGCCAAAGGTGCAATCTGCAACAAACGCGCGAACCAGCTGTGAAAAGTGTCGATGGACAGGCTCTGTTCAGAGGAGAGGATGCGCTCGTACAGTCCGCGCGCCACCGGCAGCAAGCGGGGCAGGTCGGGCTCGGCCACACCGCGTTCGCGCAGCAGCGTGGCGGCCTGCGCATCGTCGGCCAGAGCCAGTTCGTGCAGCAGTTCGAGCAGGCGCTCGCGCATTTCCTGCGCGGCCTTGCGGGTGAAGGTGATGGCCAGCAGTTCCGGTGCCTGTGCCCCGGCCAGCAGCAGACGCAACATGCGCGCCACCAGCAGCCAGGTCTTGCCGCTGCCGGCGCAGGCCTCGACCACCACCGAATGGCGCGGATCGCAGGCGGCACGCGTGAAGACGGCGGCGTCGACGGCCTCGCCATTGACCTCATAGGCCGCCGGCTGCTTCTTGTCGGCGGCGCTCACAGCCAGGCTCCCTTGCGGCACAGGCCGCGCATCTCGCAATACTGGCAGACGGATTCGATACCGTTGGCCGGTAAAGCCGCGCCGTGGGCGACAGCCTGCATGGTGGTGGTGATCTGTTGCTGGAGCATCTTCTGTTGGCGTGCGAAATCGGGGGCGGCGGCGTCGCCGGTTTTCTTGTCAGGGCCCAGTTCGAGGGCGACGTAGTGCGCGTGTTCCACTGCGCCACCGTCCAGCAGGCCATAGAAGGCCAACTGGTGGTCATCCTCTTCCTTGACCTTCTGCCTGAGGCTGGCGGCGGTCCGGGTCTTGTAGTCGAGCACGGCGCGCTCGCCCTCGGCATTGCGGTCCACCCGGTCAAGGCGACCATACAGTTCGATGCCGCCATCCTGCCATTGCAGGGCGTGTGACCGCGACTCTTCACCGAAGGCGAATTGCCAGCCCTCGGCTTCGCGCTCGTTGGCCCACAGCAGATAGGCCGGCATCACCTTCTGCCAGCGCGCATGGAAGGCCAGCGCGGCCGGATGGCGCTGCATCTCGCGCTGGAAGACTTCCTCGGAAAGTTGCGCCAGCAAAGGCGCGCGGGCCGGCAGCGGGGTGTCGTTGTCGCGCAGGTGGGCGTGATAGCGGTAAAGAATTTCGTGCAGCCAGCTGCCGTAGTCGCGCTTCTCGGGTATGTCCGAGAGCTCATCCATCACCGCCACGCGCAGCATGCGTTGCGCAAAGAACTGATACGGGCAGGCCAGGAAACTGCCGAAGCCGCTGGCCGACAGCGAGGCCGGCAAGAGATCCTGTGCGCTCGGCATCGGCATGGTGGAGCGCACCGCACGCAGTGGCTTCAGCGGCGGCGGCGGCGTCACGCGTTCCAGTGGCGCGGCACCCTGCTGCGCCAGCTTCAGTTCAAGGCGCTGGATCCACGGGCTCACGGGATTGGGCTCGCCATCCTGATGGGTCTGCCAGCACAGCACCACCTCCGGATTCACGCACAGCAATTCGGTGAGGTCGCGCAGTTGCTGGCGCTGGCGCGTAGCGCGCGTGGCCAGGTTCAGTTCGCGCCGCACGGCATTGGAGAAGAACAGGGTTTCCTGCGGCGGTGAAGGCAAGTGCGCGGCATCCGCACCGATCACCAGCACCGCCTCGAAACGCCGCAGCCGCGCGCCGTTCAGGGGCAGCATCACGACCCGCCGGTCCTTGATGGGCGGCATGAAGGAAGTGGCATCCAGACGCAAATTGAGCAGCGCGCGCCATTCCGCAAAACTGAAGGTATCGGTCAGCCCGCCCTGCTCGGCGGCGATCTCGTCGAGCATCAGCAGGCATTGCTCGCCCGCGCCATCGGCGCGCAGCGCGGTTTCCATGCCCAGCGCCTGACACAGGCCGCGCTGCGTCTCGCACCATTGCGCCAGCGTCTTGCGGCCGCCGAAGCGCGCGGCCTGCTTGGCCAGCGTGATGATGCAAGCCAGGTCATCGGCCTGCCCCGCTTCGGCGAAGGCCGATTGCAGCGCCTGCCAGTCGCCGGCGATGTTGGTACGGCGCAGGCGGGCTTCGATGCGCATGACGCGGTCGCTGCGTTCTGCATCCTCAGGGAAGACGAAGGGCGACTTCAGCAGGTCGAGCAGCGCATTGGTTTCACCGCGGGCCGAGACCAGGTCATTCCACGCGGCCAGCGCAGCGGCGGCGCGGGTGGTGGAGAGCTTCCAGCCGGTCTCGTCGGCCACGGCTACTTCGGCGCGTTCCAGCAAGGCGCGCAGGCGGCGTGCGGTGACGCGGTCCTGGGCCACGATGGCGATGTCGGTCTTGCCCTGCTGCAGCCAGCGCAGCACGATCTGCGCGCTTTGGATGGCGGCGTTTTCGAGGTCGCCGGCCGGACACAGGCGCGGCAGCGCGATGGGATGCGACGGGGAGACCGCAGCCTGGTCCGCTTCCATCGGCAGACCATCATCGTCCCGCACCAGCTCTTCCCAGGCCGAGAGATACAGCGGATGCAGCGGTGCGATGACCGCGCGGCTCCAGTCCAGCGTGACGATGCGTACCGGCTGGCGCTGTGCGTAGGCCGACAGGAAGGCCGCGTCCAGCGGTTCCGGTTCGGTCGGGCTGACCCATACCAGCGGCAGGCTGGCCTGATCCGCCAGCGCCAGCATCGCGTCGAAACGTTGCACGATGCGGTCATAGGCATCGAGCTGCGTCTTCCACACCTGCCACACCAGCGCCGCTTCGTCGGAGAGCATGCCGTGCGCAGAAGGTGCCAGCGGCTCCAGCAATTGCGCCAGGGCCTGGGTCCAGCGGCCTGCCGCTGCCTCTTCACCATCCGCATTGGCGCGGATCTCCGGCAGCAGCGCCAGGGTCAGCTCATCGGACAAGGACAAGAGCGTCTGCGCCAGCGGCAGCAGGTCGGCATTGCGGCGGGCGGAAAACATTTTCTTGAGCCAGCCATGTTCGCGCAATTGCGCATAGAGCTGCATGAGCCGCTCGCTCTCGGAGGGCGGCGCGCTCTCGCCCGGCGGCTGCATCGCCAGCAGGCCGGACAGCGTATTGATGCGCGGGGCGATGTAGGGCCGGCGCAGTTCGCGCGACAGCGCCGCCTTGAAATTCTGGGCGTGGGAAAACGCCGGCACCATCAATTGCACGCCCGAGAAATCCAGCGCCCCTTGCTGTTGTGCCTGCAGCGCCTGCCCCAGCGGCTGACCCTCGCGCAGCAGCGCGCGCACGGCCTGTTGCCAGAAATCTGGAGTGGGCGGGATCGGTACGGTGGCAAGCAGCATGCGTTCTCTGGCGTCAGTGAGGGCTGGTGAGGATAGCGTGTATGGACACGGCCGGGGCGGCACGAGAGCGTCAGCGGACCGTGCAGCCATTGTATTTTTCTCTTGCTCCGACAGATTTTTTCAATCGCACCGGAGCAGACGATGCTGCGCATTGTATGCCAGACGGCCCCCTGCCGGCCTCGCGGGCGCCACGGGCAAAGCCGCGCCGGTGCTCGCGCAGCGCTGCAATGAGGGCGATGAGGACGGGTGACAACAGGCCACGGAGCGAGCGTCCACACTTTCCCTCAAAATGGGTTATGATTGCCCCTGTACCCCGCCGCTTACCTCTGCCGCGCTTCAATTACAACTTGAATCGGCGCGCAACGACTCCACGTAGACCTAGCAACTCCGGAAGCGTTGATGGCTCACGCCAGGCCTGATGGTATTTGTCCACGGCGCTGATTGACTAATTACACCACTGCCTCATACCGAGGAAATGCCATGAGCGAACATATCAAACATATTACTGACGCCTCTTTCGAAGCCGATGTGCTGAAGTCCGACAAGCCCGTGCTGGTTGATTTCTGGGCGGAATGGTGCGGTCCCTGCAAGGCCATCGCCCCGATCCTGGAAGAAGTCGCCAAGGAATACGACGGCAAGCTGCAGATCGCCAAGCTGGACGTGGACTCCAACCAGGCCATCCCGGCCAAGTTCGGCATCCGCGGCATCCCGACCCTGATCCTGTTCAAGAACGGCGCAGCCGCTGCCCAGAAGGTCGGCGCACTGGCCAAGGGCCAGCTGGTCTCGTTCATCGACAGCAACATCTGATTCTGATGTAACATCCGACGGCGGCGCGCTCGCGCTGCCGTCCGCCCGGCACACGGTGCCCGGCTTTATCCTAGATCCACACCACGCAATTCCCTCCCCCACCTTTACTTATCCCGTCCCGGGACACTCATATGCACTTATCAGAACTAAAAGCGATGCACGTCTCTGCCTTGCTGGAAATGGCCATCAGCCTGGACATCGAGAATGCTGCGCGCCTGCGCAAACAGGAGCTGATGTTTGCCATCCTGAAGAAGCGCGCAAAATCAGGAGAACAGATTTTTGGCGATGGCGCCCTCGAAGTGTTGCCTGACGGCTTCGGCTTCCTGCGCTCGCCCGACGCCAGCTACATGGCGTCCACCGACGACATCTACATCTCGCCTTCGCAGATCCGCCGTTTCAACCTGCACACCGGCGACTCCATCGAAGGTGAAGTGCGCACGCCCAAGGATGGCGAGCGCTATTTCGCCCTGGTCAAGGTCGACAAGGTCAACGGCGAACCGCCGGAAGCCTCCAAGCACCGCATCCTGTTCGAAAACCTCACGCCGCTGCACCCCAACAAGCTCTTGCAGCTTGAGCGCGACATGCGCGGCGAGGAAAACATCACCGGCCGCATCATCGACCTGATCGCCCCGGTCGGACGCGGCCAGCGCGGCCTGCTGGTGGCCTCGCCCAAGTCGGGCAAGTCGGTGATGCTGCAACACATCGCCCACGCCATCACCACCAATCATCCGGACACCGTGATGATCGTGCTGCTGATCGACGAACGTCCGGAAGAAGTGACCGAAATGCAGCGCTCGGTGCGCGGCGAAGTGGTCGCCTCGACCTTCGACGAACCGGCCACGCGTCACGTGCAGGTCGCCGAAATGGTGCTGGAAAAGGCCAAGCGCCTGGTTGAAATGAAGAAGGACGTGGTCATCCTGCTGGACTCGATCACCCGTCTGGCACGCGCCTACAACACCGTGATCCCGGCCTCCGGCAAGGTGCTGACCGGTGGTGTGGACGCCAACGCGTTGCAGCGCCCGAAGCGTTTCTTCGGTGCCGCCCGCAACGTCGAAGAAGGCGGTTCGCTGACCATCATCGCCACCGCCCTGATCGAAACCGGCTCGCGCATGGATGACGTGATCTACGAAGAATTCAAGGGTACCGGCAACATGGAAGTGCACCTCGAGCGCCGCCTGGCCGAGAAGCGCGTCTATCCTGCCATCAACCTCTCCAAGTCCGGCACCCGCCGCGAAGAGCTGCTGATCAAGCCGGACCAGCTGCAAAAGATCTGGGTGCTGCGCAAGCTCATGTACGACATGGATGAGATCGAAGCGATGGAATTCATCCTCGACAAGATGAAGTCCACCAAGAACAACGCCGAGTTCTTCGACATGATGCGCCGGGGCAACTAAGTTCGCAAAAGCAACCAAGTCCTTGGCAGGTTCGGAAAACGGCATGTCCCTGAGCGGACATGCCGTTTTTCATTGCCCCGCGGGAAACAAAGCTGGGGCATTTTCATCCGAAATACCACGCCGCGCCGGCCCGGCCGAGCGGCCGCCTTGACCCAAGCCCCTGATTCCACTGTATAATTTCGGACTTTTCCAAACCGGCAAGTGATCATCAATCGGGTCAAGAAGCAGGGCGACCGACGAAGTGGCGATTGGCTACCAAACTACTCTTGAGGCAATCATGAAAGAAGGCATCCACCCGGATTACCGCGAAGTCCTGTTCCACGACATGTCGAACGACTTCAAGTTCATCACCCGCTCCACCATCGGCACCCGCGAAACCGGCGAGTTCGAAGGCAAGCAATATCCCCTGGTGAAGATCGAAGTTTCCTCCGAATCGCACCCGTTCTACACCGGCAAGCACAAGATCGTCGACACCGCTGGCCGCGTCGAGAAGTTCCGCCAGAAGTTCGGTTCCGTCGGTTCGAAGACTGCTGTCTCGAAGGCGTAATCAGTACTTCCTCCAAAAAAGGCAGCTCCGGCTGCCTTTTTTGTTGGGCTCACCGGTGGGGCAGCATCAGGGGCTGCACCATCATGTAGCAGACAGAAACAACTATTTACCGGGTTTTCCTGCACAATAGGGCCTGCTAAAAAAACACCAGCCAAAAACACCAGCCGCCGACAACGGCGACCGCGCGGCCCAGGCCACCCCAGCCCGCGCATCACCCAACACGCAGCACAGAACAAGAGCAACAAGATCTTGATGAAGCCAGTCCGTCTTCCCGCCGCCGCGACCAATGCGCTTCCGCGCCTGGCCGTGCTTGCGCTCGCCCTCCTCTACATCCTGCCCGGCCTGATCGGCCGCGATCCCTGGAAGAACGAGGATGCCACCAGCTTCGGCATCATGTGGACCATGGCCCATGGCAACCTGGCCGACTGGCTCACCCCCAACGTGGCCGGCCTGCCGCTGCCGGCGGAAAGTCCGCTGGCCTACTGGTTTGGTGCAATCTGCATCAAACTGTTCGGCTGGCTGCTGGGCGACCCGCTGGCGGCCCGCGTTTCCATCATCGGCTGCTTCCTGGTCGGCTCGCTGTCGATCTGGTACACCACCTACCTGCTGGGCCGCCGCGCCGAAGCGCAGCCGTTGAAGCTGGCCTTCGGCGGCCAGCCCGAACCCAAGGATTTCGGCCGCACCCTGGCCGATGGTGCCTTCCTGATCTATCTCGGTTTCCTCGGCCTGCTGCTGCACAGCCACGAGACCAGCCCCAAGACCCTGCAGATCGCCCTGGTGGCCTATGCCATGTTCGGCGCGGCGCGCGTGTTCGATGCGGGCAAGCTGCGCCATGGCATCTGGCTGGGACTGGCGCTGGGCATGCTGGTGCTGACCTATGGCTGGCTGCTGCCGGTCGGCGTGATGATCGCGCTGGTCCTGCTGGCCGCCCTGCGCAAGGATGGCCGCGCCCTCGGCCTGCTGCTGTTGCTGGCACTGCCGATGGCGCTGTTGATCAGCGCCGCCTGGGTAGCCGCGCTGCACCGCCTGATCCCGGCTGAAGCGGCCAGCCAGTTCGAGCTGTGGATGAGCTGGAACATCTACCAGCTCAACCGCCCGACGCTGGCCACCCTGGCCTTCCTCGGCAAATACGGCGTGTGGTTTGCCTGGCCCGCCTGGCCCTTCGCCGGCTGGGCATTGTACGCCTGGCGCCGCCAGCTGGGCTCGCTGCACATCGCCTTGCCGCTGGCCTTCCTGATTCCCATCACGCTGCTGATCCTGGTCAACGTGCATCGCGAAGAAGGCATGCTGCTGCCGCTGCTGCCGGCGCTGGCGATCCTGGCCGCGTTCGGCCTGCCGACCATGAAGCGCGGAGCGATCAATGCGGTGGACTGGTTCTCGGTGATGACGCTGACCACCTCGGCGGCCTTCATCTGGATCGGCTGGATCGCCAAGGAAACCGGCTGGCCGGCCCAGATCGCGCGCAATGCCTACAAGCTTGCGCCGGGCTTCAAGCCCGGCTTCGAATGGATCTCGCTGGCCATCGCCGTGGCCGCCACCGTGGCCTGGATCGTGGTGGTGCACTGGCGCATCTCGCGCCGTCCCTCGGTGCTGTGGCGGGCCGTGGTGCTGTCGTCGGGTGGCGTGATCCTGTGCTGGGTGCTGCTGATGACGCTGTGGCTGCCCTGGGTCAACTACGGCAAGAGCTATGCGGGCGTGGCCGAACAGATCGAATCGAAACTGACCTCGGTCAAGCAGTGCGTGCAGAGCAATGTGGGACCGGCGCAGCGCGCCTCCTTCGCCTATTTCGGCAACGTGCGCTTTGCCGACGAGCGCGACCAGAGCTGCGACTACCTGCTGCTGCAAGATGACGTCAGCAATCAGGATGCCTCCATCATGCTGCGCCAGTACCCCGGCAACTGGCGCATGGTCTGGGAAGGCCGCCGCCCCTCCGACCGCGACGAGCGCTTCCGCCTGTACCGCCGTGCCGGTCGCTGACGCAAGGTTGGCTGCCGCGTGACGACTGAACTGCCCGCCCTCTCCTCCCGCCATCACGTCGGCCGCATCACGCGGCTGGCGTGGCCGCTGCTGATCGGGCAGCTGGCCATCATCGCCAATGGCGTCATCGATACCGCCATGGTCTCGCGCTTCTCGGCGCTGGACCTGGGCGCGCTGGCGCTGGGCGTGTCGATCTACGTGAGCGTGTTCGTCGGCCTGTCGGGTGTGCTGCAGGCGCTGCAGCCGACCATCGGCCAGCTGTACGGCGCAGGCCGCGTGGGCGAGATCGGCAACGAGGTCAAGCAAGGCATGTGGCTGGCAGTGCTGCTGTCCATCGTGGGCTCGCTGATCCTGATGTTTTCACCGCTGTTCCTGGCCGTGGCCAAGGCCTCGCCGGAACTGGTGGAGAAGGCCACGCTGTACCTGCGCATCGAAGCGCTGGCGCTGCCGGCCACGCTGTTCTTCCGCGTCTATTCCTCGCTCAACACCGCCCTGGCGCGGCCCAAGATGGTGATGGCGCTGCAGCTGGGCGGCCTGCTGCTGAAGCTGCCGCTGAACGCCCTGCTCATCTTCGGCGGCCTCGGCCTGCCGGCCTTCGGCGGCCCCGGCTGCGCCATTGCCACCACGCTGATCGCCTGGCTGATGATGATCGCCGCCTGGCTGCTGGTGGCGCGCCTGCCGCTGTATCGTCCGCTCAAGCTGTTTGGCAGCGGCTTCGTCGCGCCCTCGTGGAAGAGCCAGCGCACGCTGCTGCTGCTGGGCATTCCGATCGGCATGTCCTACTTCATCGAAGTGACCGCCTTCACGCTGATGGCCGTGTTCATCGCGCGCCTCGGCGCGGTCCCGGTGGCAGGCCACCAGATCGCGGCCAACGTCGGCACGGTGCTGTACATGCTGCCGCTGTCCATTGCCAGCGCCACCAGCACCCTGGTCGCGCAAGCCATCGGCGGCGGCAACATGGCGGAGGCCAAGAAGATCGGCCGCGCCGGCATCCGCCTGGCGGTCTCGCTGTCGGTAGTGATCGGGGTGATCGTCTGGTTCCTGCGCGAACACATCATTCGCGCCTACACGCCCGATCCGGTGATCGTCGGTGCGGCGCTGCCGCTGTTCCTCTACATCGCCTTCTACCAGCTGTTCGATTCCATGCAGGTGACCACGGCCTTCGTGCTGCGCGCCTACAAGGTGGCGGTGGTGCCCACCGTCATCTACGCGGTCACGCTGTGGGGAGTGGGATTGGGCGGCGGCTATCTGCTGGGACTCGATCCGCTGGGCGTGGCACCGCCGGCGCTGCGCGGCCCGTCCGGGTTCTGGCTGGCCAACAGCCTGAGTCTGGGCCTGGTGGCCCTCGGCCTGCTGGCCTATCTGCGCGTGATCCAGCGCCGCGCGCAGCGCGCCGAACTCAGCGTTTGATCACGCCGCCGGCGGCAAACAGATCGTCATTGCTGGCGTCGACCAGACCGGGCACGCTGACCGCGTCGTCCGGCCGCCCCAGCAGGAAGCCCTGCACCTGATCACAATGCAGCAGCTGCAGTTCGCGCAGCTGCCCTTCGGTCTCCACGCCTTCGGCCACCACTTCCATCTGAAGGGCATGTGCCAGCGCAATGATGGCGGCCACGATGGCGCGTCCGGAGTGATCGTCCAGATCCAGGCGGGAGGTGAAGAAACGGTCGATCTTGACCTGGCGGCAGTGGAACTGCGCCAGGTAGGCCAGGCTGGAATAGCCGGTGCCAAAGTCGTCGATGGCGATGTCGAAACCCAGCGACTGCAGTTCGCGCACCACGCGCGTGGTGCGTTCCACATCCTTCATGGCGGCGGTCTCGGTGATCTCGAACATGAGCCGCTGCGGCGCGATGCCGGACGCACTGACCACCTTGATGATGCGCTCCACCAGATCGCTGCGCATCTGCAGCGGCGACAGGTTCAGCGCCACCTTGACCGGCTTCACGCCGGCCGCATCCCAGCACACGATCTGCCGGCACACCGCGTGCAATACCCAGTCGCCGATGCAGAGGATCTGCCCCGAGCGCTCGGCAATGGGAATGAATTCGGACGGAGCCATCTCGCCCAGCTCCGGATGATGCCAGCGCAGCAGCGCTTCCAGCCCGGTCAGTTCCTTGCCGGCACCGCGATACTTGGGCTGGAAGTGCAGGCGGAACTGCTGCTGGTCAATTGCCTGCTGCAGCGCCTGCCGCACCTGCAGATGGCGCATGGCGCTGGCATGCATGGCCGGCTCGAAGAAGCGATAGGTGTTGCGTCCGCTCTGCTTGGCTTCGTACATGGCGGCATCGGCATTTTTCATCAGGGCATCGACCGACTCGCCGCTGTTGGGATAGACCGCGATGCCGATGCTGGAGGTCACGCGCAAGGTCGCATCCTCGATCTGGAAATCCAGGCGCAGTTCGGCCAGGATGTTCTCCGACAATTGCTCCACCACCTCGGGCGTGGACAGATTGCTCATCACCACCACGAACTCGTCGCCACCGATGCGCGCCACCATGTCCTCGCCACGGATGCAGGCGCGGATGCGCTGCGCCACCGCCACCAGCAAGCCATCGCCGACGGCGTGGCCGAGCGAATCATTGATGGCCTTGAAGCCATCGAGATCCATGAACAGCACCGCGAACGGTTTGCCGTTGCGACGCGCCACTTCCACCGCATGCTGGATGCGGTCCGCCAGCAAGGCGCGATTGGGCAGGCCGGTGAGCACATCATGGGTGGCGAAGTGCAGCAGCTTGTCATTGGTGCGGCCAACGATCTTCTTCAAGACCTGATTGCGCTGCACGCCGCTGACCACCAGCGCCATGGCCATCGCCAGAAAGGCCAGGAACACCAGGCCATTGACCAGGTGTTCGCGCGTGATGCCTTCCCCGGCCAGGCTTTGCGCCTGCGGATCGATCAGCAGTGCGCGCAGTCCGGCGGCCGCCGATGACACCAGCCCGGCCCCCACCAGCAGCGCCGCCAGCACGCGCCGCGCCTGCTGGGAATTGAGCGAACCGGTCATGGGCTTGCGTCCGTTGCTGGCGGAAAACAGCGTGACGATGAAGACCGCCACCACTTCCGACACCACCAGGGCCACGATCAGCAAGGGCGTGTGATACACCAGCGGCGGCACCAGCGTCATCGACTTGAGCGCGATATGGAAGGCGGCATTGAAGGCGGCACCGATGGCCAGCCCGCCAATGACCAGCAGGGCCGGTTGCGGACGCCGCATGCCCGTCAGATGCATCAGGTAGAAAGCGCTGGACAGGCACAGCAGCAGGGTGAGCACCACCATGCGCGCATCGAAGGCGATCGGCATGGGCGCGTCCAGCGACGCCACCGTCAGCAGCATCGCGCCCCACACGCCGAGACCGAATACCACCGCGCCGATGGCCAGCCACAAGCGCCGGTGCTGTGACTCCTGCAGCACGATGCGCTCGGAGACCTCCAGCGCCGCGTAGGCCGAGAGGCTGGCGACCAGCAAGGCGAAGGCCAACAGCAGGAAATGAAAGGAAGCTGACATTGTCGAACCTGGGCTCGGGTGCGCACCTTCCACGCGGGCGATCGCTGGGAGCCCGCAGGAAAGGACGCCTGCTCGGTATCGCGGCCGTTCCGTCCTGGCGACGAGCGCGCTGGCAGCATGGCGCAGCGGGCCGCAGGACGTCAGTCGATCGCCGTTGCCGGGCAACGGGTCGCCGCGTTCCATCCCGGAAAGCGCCCGCACACCTCGTGCGCGGCAGGAAACCATGCCGCTGCCACGACGCGCGCCGACGTCATTCCGGGAACCTCAAAAAGTTACGTAACCAAAACGTACCACAGGGATGCTGCTGACTTCTTTGAGTTATTCGATTCGTTGCAACCAGCGTGCTGCTTGTGTGACTCCCCGGCAAGACGCCGGACGGTGTCGCCCCCCAAAAGCTCGGGCCGGATTATCTAACAAAAACTCCATCCCGTGGAATGGGAAAGATATCGGCTATTCATTCACCGGATGCCCGGTGCGCTTTTCGATCTCCCGCTATTCTAGCGCGCTTCGGCCGCAAGATGCCGCGTCGCATCAGATCTGGAACGCCGTGTCTCGCTCCTTGCGGCGTGTCTCGCGGCGGACACAAACCTTAAAAAATTGCGCCCTGCCGATGCACAGGCAGGAGAGTTGGACCGACAATGCCTGCATCACAAGACCGGCATCGTCCCTCCTGCGTCAAGCATGCGATGCACCAGGCCAGTCCCTGCCATGCGCTCCGCGCGACGTACTTGCAGTGGCCTGATGACCTGACATCTGTGCACGGTGACCCGTGCCAAATGCGGCGGCTCGTTGCACCAAAGACTCTTTTGGAGACTTGCACATGGACGCTTTCCCATCGGCCGGAAATGCTTGCCGGAACTGCTTCGGCGCGCTCCTGCGCGGGCCGTTGCAGGAGCGATGGCGCACTCTTTCCGACCAGTGAGTATAAATCACGTTTGCGGCGTAACTCACCTCGGAAGCAAACGTACCCCGGAAAGCGCTACCTCAAAGTACCTTCGAAATCATGGAAACCGCCAATCAAAAATTCGCAAAGCGCCTGCGCGCAGCGATGGAAAAAGCAGGATACGAACCCAAGCCCGCCGTTCTGGAACGGGAATTCAATCTACGTTACTGGGGCAAGCCGATGACGCTGCACGGCGTACGCCGCTGGCTGCTGGGCGAGTCGATGCCCAAGCAGGACAAGCTGGAAACGCTGGCCGAATGGCTGATCGTGACGCCACAGCATCTGCGCTTCGGCGAGGAGATCAGCAAGCGCATCGACAAGCGCCGCGCGCGCTGGGAAGAAGCCATCGGCTACCGCGAGCGCGAGGCCTTCGAAGCCTTCATCAATCTGCCTGCGCCCCAGCGCAAGATCGTCAAGGAAGTGATCTTCGCCTTCTCGCAAGTCGCCATCCAGGCGTCAGAAAAAGCCGCTGCACCGACCAAGACCGCCACCACCCGCCGCCGCACCCGCACCTGAAGACGCGCTCCCGCAGCGTTCGCTGCGTGCTCCTCTCGTGTCGTTTCCCGAGATTTCTCCCCCTCCCGAATCACGATCCCGCTCCCCCCTGGGATCTTGCTTCCTTCCTTTCTTGTTCTTGTTCCGCCCGCGTGCGATCCGCCGCCGGCGCTTGCTGCTGCGCGCGTCCCGCCTGTCAATCTGTCAGCTTCCCGCATGGCGGGAGTCGCTGTGGCGAATCACCCACGCAGCAGTGCATCAATTTCCCACGCGTGCCGCCACGTCGACGCAGTGATCGACCTGCTCCGCGATGGCTTGCGGTACCGGGCGCTGCCCCGCCAATACCTCGTTGATCCAGGCGGCAGTAGCGGCGGCGTCCTGGCCTTCGGGCAGGTCGGGCAATTCCTCCGCCACGCTCTGCTTTTCCACCAGCACGGTGCGGGTGCCGCGGCTGAACCAGTCGATGCGCTGGGCGCGCCGCGCATTGGCCACGGTCTCGCCTTCGGTGCCGCGCATGAGGAAGGCGTCGCCGCGATCATGCGGGGCGGCGTGACTGAAGTAGTCGGTCAGCATCTCCAGGTATTCCGGATGGGTATACGACGTCAGACGCAAGGCGGGCTGCGCAAACGGTTGCATGATTTTGACCAGCGTATGCGTGGAGTTGCGCACGCCGAGGATGCGGCGCAGATCGAGCAGGCGCGACACGGCCGGGGCCAGCGCAGCAATCGGGATGAAGGCCGGCAGGCCGGCGGCCATGCGCGCTTCGGCCTCGGCGGCGGAGGCCGCATGCGGCACCCCCAGTGCAGTGAAAATCTCGGCGCTGGTCACGCGCTGCGGATCGTGGGTGACGCCGTGCATCAGCACGGGGACTCCGCGGCGCACCAGCAACAGGCACAGCAGCGGCGTCAGGTTGGCCATCTTGCGCGAGCCGTTGTAACTGGGCAGCACCACCGGCGCATAGGGACCCGCGGGCGCATGCAGGGGCGTGAAGGAGGCCTCGGCGGCCGCCAGGAAACCGGCGATCTCCTCGACCGACTCGCCCTTGATGCGCATGGACAGCAGGATGCCGCCAAGTTCGAGATCACTCACGCGGCCATCGAGCATGGCGGCATACATCAGTTGCGCATCCTCGCGCGAAAGACTGCGGGCACCGTCCTTGCCGCGTCCTATTTCCTTGATGAAACGGGCGGCTGCGAACGGGGCCGGTGACGAGGCAGCGGCACTGGCGACAGGCTCGACGGCCGCAGCCGGAGCAGGAATGTGGGCATCGTTTTGCATGGCCGAAGGGTACACCAAAACCGCCGCCTGCCGCAGCCGGGGCGCTTGCCCGGTGGCTTTCCATTACAATAGCGCCTTTGCCGCACGGCCCCCACCGGGCTCTTTTTGCGGCGGCTTCATTGAGTCCATCCCCATGTTAGTTCTCGGCGTCGAATCTTCCTGTGACGAAACCGGCCTTGCTCTGTACGACACCGAGCGCGGCCTGCTGGCGCATGCCCTGCATTCGCAGATTGCCATGCACCAGGAATATGGCGGCGTAGTCCCCGAGCTGGCCTCGCGCGACCACATCCGCCGCGCCATTCCCCTGCTGCAGCAAACCCTGGCCGATGCCCAGGTGCAAGCCGCCGACATCGACGCCATCGCCTACACGCAAGGACCGGGTCTGGCCGGGGCGCTGCTGGTGGGCGCATCGGTGGCCTGCGGACTGGGTCTGGCGCTGGACAAGCCGGTACTGGGCATCCATCACCTGGAAGGCCACCTGCTCTCGCCGCTGCTGGCGAGCAAGCCGCCGCGCTTTCCCTTCATCGCGCTGCTGGTCTCGGGCGGGCATACGCAACTGATGCGGGTCGATGGCGTGGGCCGCTATGAACTGCTGGGCGAGACGCTGGATGATGCCGCCGGGGAAGCTTTTGACAAGTCGGCCAAGTTGCTGGGACTGGGATATCCGGGGGGACCGGCGATCTCGCGCCTGGCCGAGTTCGGCGATCCAGGCGCATACCAGTTGCCGCGTCCGATGCTGCATTCCAAGAATCTGGATTTCAGTTTCTCGGGCTTGAAGACGGCGGTGCTGACCGTGGTCAAGCAGCACAGCGCCAACATCTGCGAACAGGACAAGGCCAACATCGCGCGCGGTTTCGTCGATGCCATCGTGGACGTACTGGTGGCCAAGTGCATGACGGCCCTGAAACAGACCAACCTGAAGCGTCTGGTCATCGCCGGCGGTGTCGGTGCCAATGCGCAGCTGCGCGCGGCCCTCAATGCGGCGGCGGCCAAGCGGCGTTATGAAGTGTTCTACCCGGAGCTGCAATTCTGCACCGACAACGGCGCCATGATCGCCTTCGCCGGTGCCATGCGCCTGCGCGAGGAGCCGGGTGCGGCGCGCAAGGAATACGGTTTCGGCGTGCGTCCGCGCTGGCCGCTGGATGAGTTGCGGCCGCCGCAGCGGCAGGAAGACACTACCACCGCCTGAATCGCGTAAATCATTTAAACGATATAAACAAAAAGGGCCGCAATGCAAATTGCGGCCCTTCTTTTCATTCCAATCGGCAGGCTTACTTGGCCGCCTTCTTCTTGTCACCAATGCGGCTTTCCTTGCCCGCCAGCAGATTGCCGATGTTCTTGCGATGGCGATAGATCAGCAGTGCCGCCATGGCGACCACGGCCAGCAGGATGCCATCGGTGGTACCGAACAGCAGGCCGTAATAGAACGGTGCAAACAGCGCTGCCACCAGCGCTGCCAGCGAGGAATAACGGAAAGCGAAGGCCACCACCAGCCAGGTCGCCAGCGTGGCCAGACCGAGCCACGGGTTCAGCGCCAGCAGGATACCCAGTGCAGTAGCCACGCCCTTGCCGCCGACGAAGCGGAAGAACACCGGCCACAGGTGCCCGAGGAAGACCGCCAGCGTCACCAGCGCGATGCCGGTATCGTCCACGCCATAGTGCGGACCGAATTTCTGCGCCAGCCACACCGCCAGCCAGCCCTTGAAGCCATCGCCCAGCAAGGTGAGCGCGGCGGCCTTCTTGTTGCCGCTGCGCAGGACATTGGTCGCGCCCGGATTCTTTGATCCATAGGTGCGCGGATCGGACAGGCCGAACAGCTTGGACACCAGCACCGCAAAGGACAGTGAACCGATCAGGTAGGCCGCGATGGCAAAGAGGATGTTGTACATGAGGTGGGGCTTTCTGCTTTTGCTTTCTGTTGTCTCTGTTATCGGGGAGCGGCGTCAGCACGCGTCAAGTGTCGTCAAGTGTGAGCGTGACGGTTCACGCCGCATCGGCCAGCGCACACTGTACCGCCTTGGCCGGCAACACCTTCAGGATCACCGCCGGATCGATGCCGATCAGGAAACCGCGCCGTCCGCCGTTGATGTAAATCTTGTCCAGTTCGAGGATGGTCGACTCCACATAGACCGGCATGGTCTTGCGCGTGCCGAAGGGCGAAGTACCGCCGATCAGGAAGCCCGAGTGGCGGTTGGCCACCTCCGGCTTGCACGGCTCGACCGACTTGCAGCCGATCTGGCGCGCCAGATTCTTGGTGGAGACCTTGCAGTCGCCATGCATGAGTACCAGCAGCGGCTTGGCGGCTTCGTCCTGCATCACCAGGGTCTTGATGACCGCATGCTCATCCACGCCCAATTCGCGCGAGGACACCGAGGTGCCGCCGTGCTCCTCGTAGGCGTAGGGATGCTCGGTAAACGCCACGCCTTGCTTGCGCAGGAATTGCGTGGCGGGAGTTTCGGAGATGTGTTCTTTCTTGGCGCTCATCGGTCTCTTCCTGACGGTACACTGACCGGCCGCACAGGCCGGCCGGGCCGTCATGGGCGCACATTATGCCGCAAGATCAGCCGCGGGGGTGATGTGCGGCATGCAGTTGCTTGAGGCGTTCGCGTGCGACGTGGGTGTAAATCTGCGTCGTGGAAATATCGGCATGGCCCAGCAGCAGCTGCACCACGCGCAGGTCGGCCCCATGGTTGAGCAGGTGCGTGGCAAAGGCATGCCGCAGCGTGTGCGGCGACAGGCGCACCGTAATACCGGCCTGCAGCGCGTATTTCTTGATGAGGGTCCAGAACATCTGGCGCGTCATCGGCCCGCCCCGTGCGGTCACGAAGAGCGCATCATCGATCTGTCCCTGCAGGATCTGGCTGCGCGCCTCGGCGAGGTAGCGCGCCATCCACGCACCGGCTTCCTCGCCGAAGGGCACCAGGCGCGTCTTGCTGCCCTTGCCGGTCACGCGCAGCACGCCTTCGTTCATGCCGACCTCGATGCTCTTCAAGGTCACCAGTTCCGAGACCCGCAAGCCGCTGGCATACATCAGCTCGATCATGGCGCGATCACGCAGGCCCAGCGGCGTGGACACATCGGGCGCGGCCAGCAGCGCTTCCACCTGCCCCTCCGACATGGTCTTGGGCAGGCGCTGCGGCTGGCGCGCCGAGCGCAGCTTCAGGCAGGGATCGGCGGTGACGTGATGTTGGCGCAGGGCCAGTTGGAAGAAACGTTTCAATACCGCCAGGCGGCGATTGGAGGAACTGGGCTTGGTCTCATCGTGGCGCGCCGCGAAATAGGCGTTGAGATCTTCGGCCTGCGTCTCGTAAAGGGCCTTGGCGCGCTCCTGATACAGCCAGTGCGCGTACAGGGTCATGTCGCGCCGGTAGGCTTCCAGCGTGTTTTTGGACAGGCCATCTTCCAGCCACAGGCTGTCACAGAATTCGTCGATGGCCTCGCGGCTCACGGACGGGGCTTCGATCTTTGGTGTGGTGCGTCCCATGCGACTTCTTCAGTATCCCGCCACGCCTTCATGGCGCAGCAGCCAGCGCTTGACCTCCAGGTGGAAGCCATCCTCATCGTCATGATGCGAGAAGCCGCCCAGGCCGCCCGCCGCCGTCACCCGATGACAGGGAATCACCAGCGGATACCAGTTGGCCCCGCAAGCCTGTCCGACCGCGCGCGGCGCGGACTGGATGCGCTTGGCGACCTGGCCATAGGTCAGCACCTGACCACAGGGAATCTCGGCAATGGCATGCCAGACGCGCTGCTGGAAGGCGCTGCACACGCTCAGCAGCGGCAGTTCGAAACGAAAAGCGGGGTCAGCCAGGTAACGCGTGATCTGCTGCACTGCCTGCGCGGCCACGGCATCGGTGGCATCCTTCTCGGCGTAATGCGGCGGCAGGTAAACCATCTCGACCACGGCCCCGGCCTGGGTGCGCACGCCCATGCCGCCGAAGGGCGTATGCACTACGGCGGAGAACAGGGCGGTCAGTGGAGAATCTGCTGGGGTCATCGGGAGCCGTGGCGTGGACCTGGGGCAGCTATTGTAAGCAATTCACGCGCGGGCTTGATACCATCAGGCAAAACTTGATGGAGACCGCATGAGCACCGCCCCCTTGCATACCGATCCGGACCACCTGGTCATCACCGCCCCCACGCTCAAATCCGGCATGGTCTGGGTGGAACAGTGCCTGGGCGTTTCCATGGCACCGCGCATTGGCGGCCAGCATGTGCGACTGGGGACGCACAATGCACTGCTGTCGCTGGGCGAAGGCTTCTATCTGGAAGTCATCACCATCGACCCCAACGCCGATGCGCCCGAGCGGCCGCGCTGGTTCGGCATGGATCATCTGGGCAAGGACGCTGCGCCCCGCCTGGCGCACTGGGTGGCCCGCACCAGCGATATCGCGGCGGCCGTAGCGGCCAGCCCCGTTTCACCGGGCGTGATCGAACCCATGAGCCGCGGCGCGCTGGACTGGCTCATCACCATCGCCGCCGATGGAACATTGGCCTGCGAGGGCGTGATGCCGTCGCTGATCCAGTGGCTCAGCCAGCCGCACCCGGCCAGCGCCCTGCCCGACCGCGGATGCCGTTTGCAGCAACTGGTTCTGGAACATCCCGCCGCGCAGGATCTGCAGGCCGCATGCCGGGCCATCGGACTGGACGATGCGCGTATCGTGTTGCAGGAAGGAAAGCAGGCCAGCCTGCGTGCTGTGGTGTCGACGCCACACGGGGAGCGGGTACTGGGCTGACGGCGGCGTGCGGGAGGTAAAACATATAAACCGTATAAACGATTTATACACATCATCAGCACCACGCGACACAAAGAAAAAAGGCGCATCCGCGGATGCGCCTTCAAAATACTCCAGATGCATTCCCGACCGTTTGAACGGTTTCAATCGAATGCACGTCTCCTCAGTTTCCCGGTATTGATACCGTTTGTTATGCACCACCCGCTTTGTATTCGGTGCTGCCTCGCCACGCCCGGACCGATGTGTCGGAGGGGTCGCCGCCAAGGCAAGTACATCAACAACTCACTAGAAAAACCTAAAACAAAACTCGATTGCCAGGGCGGCAAATACACGGCGCCGATTCAGCAAAGCACGCACTTTAGCAGCACTTTGTGCCGTCTCAAAGCACTTTTTCAGGGCAAAACCAACATACTTTTCAGCAACTTGACAGACATCTGACGAAATCGGCACCGGCCTGGTGCAAGCCAGGTAACGGCGCCGATTTCATCGTCTCACGGCGTGGTTGCGGATCAGTTGTAGATCAGGTTCGGCAGCCACAGCGACAGGCCCGGCCAGTAGGTCACCAGCGCCAGGAAACCGAGCATGGTCAGCAGCCACGGCATGACCGCAATGGTCAGTTCGGTGATGCCCATCTTGGTGATGCCCGAGGCCACGTAAAGATTCAGGCCCACCGGCGGATGGCACATGCCCACTTCCATGTTGACCACGATGAGGATGCCGAAGTGCACCGGATCGATGCCCAGCTTCATCGCCACCGGGAACAGGATCGGTGCCAGGATCAGCACGATCGACGACGGCTCCATCACGTTACCGGCCAGCAGCAGCAGGATGTTGACCACCAGCAGGAAGGTGATCGGTCCCAGTCCCGAATCGGTGATCCATGCCGCCATCGTCTGCGGAATGTTTTCACTGGTCACCAGGAAGGAGAACAGCACCGCATTGGTGATGATGTAGAGCAGCATGGCCGACATCGACGCCGAATCCAGCAGCACCTTGGGCACCTGCTTCAGGCTCAGGTCCTTGTAGACGAAGACCGCGATGAAGAAGGCATACACCGCCGCCATGGCCGCAGCTTCCGTCGGCGTAAACACCCCAGAGTAGATACCCCCCATGACGATGACGATCAGGAACAGGCCCCAGCCGCTCTTGCGGAAGGCTGCAGCGCGCTCGGCCCAGGTCGCCTTCTTCAGACGCGGATAATTGTTCTTGCGCGCCAGGAACCAGGTGGTCAGGCCCAACAGGAAGGCCAGCAGCAAGCCCGGTACCACGCCCGCCATGAACAGTTTGCCCACCGAGGTATTGGTGGAGACCGAATACATCACCATCACGATGGAAGGCGGGATCAGGATGCCCAATGCGCCGGAAGTCGTGATCACCCCCGCGCCGAAGCGATTCGGGAAACCCTGCTTGACCATTGCCGGCAGGATGATGGAGCCGATGGCCACCACAGTGGCCGGCGACGAGCCGGACACCGCTGCGAACAGCGCGCAGGCCAGCACCCCGGCCAGCGCCAGGCCACCGTGCCAGTGACCGACCATGGAGGTGGCGAAGTTGATCATGCGCCGCGCCACACCGCCGTGAGTGAGGAAATTGCCAGCGAGGATGAAGAACGGGATGGCCATGATCTCGAACTTCTCGATGCCCGTGAACAGCTTCAGCGCCACCGACTGGATCGGCACGTCGGTCATCGTGAACAGGAAAGTCAGGACCGTCAGGCCGAGCGAGATCGAGATGGGCATCCCGGTCAGCATCAGCCCGAACAGCAAGACGAAAATGATCAGTGCATTCATGCTTTACCTCCGCTGGTTTCTTCGTCCAGACCTTCCACGTGGGCATGGTCATGCTTGGGCAATTCGCCGGTCCGATAAAAATTCCACGCGACCTGGAGGAAACGGAAGCACATCAGGTACGACCCCAGCGGCACGGCCAGGTAGACGATCCACATCGGCAATTCCAGCACTTCAGAAGTACTGTCGTGCTGCGCGATGTCGTAGACGAACTCGGCACCGAAGGTCCCGACGATGCCGGTAAAGAGCGCGCCGGCAAACAGACCGAAGAGCACGAACTTGTTGCGCCACGGGGTGTTCATGCGGTTGATGAGCACATCGACGCCGACGTGGATGCCGGTGCGCACGCCGTAAGCGGCGCCGAACTTGGCCATCCACACGAACATGAAGATGCACAGCTCCTGGGCCCAGCTCATGTTGATCTGGATGAGCTGGTCCTGCAGCCAGGGAATATCCAGGCCCGAGGCGTAGCGGTGTACCACCGCCACGAAAATGATGAAGGTGGCCGCGGCCATGAGGAACGCGATCAGCCACTCTTCCAGGTGGTCGAGTAACTTCATGAAGTCTCCTTGCGCCAGCAGGCCGATACCGCAGTGGTATCAGCCCATGACATTGCTTGTTCGGATTGTTCTTGTCTGCAATGCGCCCGCTTCATTGCGAAGGCGGGCGCCCGTTGGAGCCAACGGATTTACTTCTGGCCCAGCGCGGCCGATTCCTTGTTGACGGCGTCGATCAGCTCTTTGCCGATGCGGCTGGCCATCTGCTGCTGTACCGGCAGCAGCGCCTTGCGCCACTCCGCTTTCTGCGCGTCGGTCAGACGGTAGACGGTAGTCTTGCCGGTCTTTTCGACGGCGGCGAGCGCCGCATCGTTTTCCTGCTGGGCGATGGCATTGGCGTACTTGGTCGCATCCTTCATGGCGCCTTCGAGCTGGGTGCGCACGTCGGAGGGCAGGCCATCCCAGAACTTCTTGTTGACGATCACCGCATAGCCCAGATAACCGTGGTTGGAGACGGTGACGTGCTTCTGCACTTCATGCATCTTCTGGGTGTACAGGTTCGAGGGCGGGTTCTCGGTGCCATCGACCACGCCGGTCTGCAGCGCCTGGTAGACCTCGGAGAAGGCCAGCACCTGCGGGTTGGCACCCAGTGCGCGCATCTGGGCATCCAGCACCTTGGAGGACTGGATGCGCATCTTCAGGCCACGGAAGTCCGAGGGCTGATGCAGCGGCTTGTTGGCCGACATCACCTTGAAACCGTTGTCCCAATAGGCCAGGCCGGTGATGCCCTTGGGCTCCAGCTTCTTGAACAGATCCTTGCCGATCGGACCTTCGGTCACCCGGTACAGCACGTCCTTGCTGGGGAAGATGTAAGGCAGGTCGAAGACTTCGAACTCCTTCACGCCCAGCGGACCGAACTTGGCCAGCGACGGCGCGAGCATCTGCACGGCACCGAGTTGCAGGGCTTCCAGTTCTTCCTTGTCCTTGTACAGCGTGCTGTTGGGATAGACCTCGACCTTCACGCGGCCCTTGGTGGCCTTCTCGGCCAGCTCCTTGAAACGCTCGGCGGCCTTGCCTTTGGGCGTGTCGTTGGCCACCACGTGACTGAACTTGATGATGATGGGCTGTTGCGCGAAGGCGCTGGCCACCAGGCCGGCATTGACGACAGTCGCCGCAGCCAGCGCAAAGACGATGGACTTCAGTTTCATGCTTGTCTCCCCAATGAGATGGAAATGATTTAGTTAGTAATTTTTATGGACTAAGGCCGGTCTTGGCGGGGACCGGATTGTGCTGGCGAATTTTGCGCGGCCTCACCAAAACGGAGCAAGTGTGGTTAACCACAATGTCCCTGCCGTCCACTTCCCGCCACGCAGGAAGCTGGCGCAAGCTTTTGGGCGCGGCTACACTGGCGGCGTCATGAAAACCGTCCCGCCGCCCCCGATCGCTCCCCAGCCCGATGCCGCCTCGCAGCTGCAGGCCTCCGGCCGCAAGACCACCATGCGCTGGCTGATCCCTTTCCTGCTGGTGTGCCTGTTCCTGGCCACGCTGATCTGGCTGCCGCGCCAGGCCCAGCAGATGGAAGCCAGCGAACGGCTCGAGCAACTGATCGCCGATTCGCTGTGGGTGGAACAGGCGATCCGCTTCCAGCTCAGCCGCGATGACGAGAGCATGCGCATCATCGGCCGCGAGATCAGCAACGGCCGCCTGCATCAGGATCATTTCCGCAGCCGCCTGAACGCCCTGCTGCGCAACAACCGCGAGTTCTATCGCGTGACCTGGTTCAATGCCGAAGGCCATCCGGTCGCTTCAACCGATGATCTGCCTATCAGCCGCAAGGACCTCTCGCAACCCTCGCTGATGACGGCCGACCGCGCGCGCCAGATGCGCCGTCCGCTCTACAGCCCGCCGGCCATCCCGCCCGGCATCGCCGAGCCGATGCTGATGGACTATCACGTGCCGCTGTTCCATGACAATCACTACATCGGCAGCCTGGTGGCCAGCTATGCGGTGGCACGCATCCTCAACGAGATGGTGCCGTGGTGGTTCGCCCAGGACAATGAAATCTCGCTCACCGATACCGATGACAACGTGGTGGCACGCCGCACCTCGGGCGGACCGGGCCTGAACGTCTACACCCATCGGCGTGAACTGGAGCTGCCGGGCTTGACGCTGGTGCTGCATACCAACAGCACCAAGAGCGCACCCAAGCTGCTGCCCAACCTGCTGGTGGGCTCGGTGATCGTGCTCTCGCTGGGTCTGCTGTGGAGCCTGTGGGCGCTGTGGCGCGACATCAACCGCCGGACCAAGGCCGAGAAGGCCCTGCTCAACGAAGCCGTGTTCCGTGCCGCGATGGAAAATTCACTGGTCACCGGCATGCGCGCCCGCGACCTGCAGGGCCGCATCACCTACGTCAATCCGGCCTTCTGCAAGATGGTCGGCTTCGCGGCCGAAGAACTGGTCGGCAAGATCCCGCCCATGCCTTACTGGGCGCCGGAAGCCATGGATGAATACCAGGAGCGTTTCTCCAACGTGCTGGCCGGGCGCGCCACGCCGCAATTCGAGACCATCTTCCAGCGCCGCGACGGCGAGCGCTTCCCGGTGCTGATCTTCGAATCGCCGCTGGTGGACCAGGATGGCAAGCAGACTGGCTGGATGGGTTCCATCCTCGACATTTCCGAACGCAAGCGAGCCGAAGACCTCAACCGCACCCAGGAAGAAAAACTGCAGGCCAGCGCCCGCCTGGCCAGCATGGGCGAGATCGCCTCGACCCTGGCGCACGAGCTGAACCAGCCGCTGGCGGCCATCTCCAGCTATACCACCGGGGCGCTGAACATGATGCAGCAGGGCCAGGCCGATCCCAAGGCGCTGCAGCCGGCGTTGGAAAAGATCCACACCCAGGCCCAGCGCGCCGGCCACGTGATCCGCAGCGTGCACCAGTTCGTCAAGAAGCGCGAACCGGCGCGCCAGCGTCTGCAGATCCGACAGTTGGTGGACAACGTGGCCCCGCTCATCGAATTGCAGGCCCAGCAGTTCTTCGTGGTGCTGCAATGGCAGGTGCCCAAGTCGCTGCCGCCGGTGCTGGGCGATCAGGTATTGCTGGAGCAGGTGATCCTGAACCTGACCCGCAACGGCATCCAGGCCATGGCCGCCGTGCCCTCGGCGCGCCGCATCCTGCGCGTGACGGCCGAGCTGACCCGCAATGACGATGGTGCAGAATCGGTCACGGTCTCGGTGATCGACCAGGGGCACGGGATTGCCGAGGAAGTGGCGGCGCGCCTGTTTTCTCCCTTCTTCTCGACCAAGGCCGAGGGCATGGGCATGGGCTTGAACATCTGCCGCACCACCATCGAATTCCACGGCGGCACGCTCACTTACACCGATAACCCGGCAGGCGGTACAATCTTCCGGTTTTCGCTGCCCGCCCAAAGCGGGCAGCCACAATAACGAGACGCCCCTCCCACACTGGATTCCCGCCCCGCATACCGATGCTGCACATAGTCGACGACGAAGAAATCATCCGCGATTCGCTGACCTGGCTGGCGCGCTCGCGCAATATCGCCGCCATCGGCTATGAAAGCGGTGCCGCCGTGCTGGGCGCACTGGCCCATGCCAGCGGCATCGACGCCGAGGGCGAATGCCTGCTGCTGGACGTGCGCATGCCCGGCACCAGCGGCGTGGCGCTGTTCAATGAACTCAAGACCAAGGGCCTGCTGCACCGGCGTCCGGTGATCTTCCTCACCGGTCACGGCGATGTGCCGATGGCGGTGGATATGCTCAAGAACGGTGCCTTCGATTTCTTCGAAAAGCCCTTCAACGACAACCAGTTGATGGACCGCGTGCTGGAAGCGCTGGAAAGTTCGCGCGCCGGCAGTGCCGAGGATGCCGTGCAGAGCCGCCTGGCGGCGCTGTCCGCGCGCGAGCGCGAAGTGCTGGACCTGATCCTGGCCGGAAAGATGAACAAGGTCATTGCCGATGAGCTGGGCATCAGCATGCGCACCGTGGAAGTCCATCGCGCCCACATCTTCGACAAGATGAACGTCAAGACTGCCGTCGAGCTGGCACGCCTGCTGAAGTAAGCACGTGGAGATCCTCAACCTCCTGCTGCCGGACTTCAGCCTCATTGCACTGGGCCTGCTGATCCATCGCATTTCCAACTGGGGCGAAGAATTCTGGGCCGGCATGGAGAAGCTGGTCTATTTCATCCTCTTCCCTGCGCTGCTGTTTTATTCGACGGCGCGCCTGAAGGTTGATCTCTCGGTCACCGGCGGCATGGTGCAGACGGGCGTTGCGGCGCTGCTGGTGGGCATCGCGCTGACCTGGCTGGGCAAACCCTTCCTGCGCGCCACGCCCATGACCTACGAGTCGGGCATGCAATGCGCCTTTCGCTTCAATTCCTATATCGCGCTGGCACTGGCCACCCGCATGGCGGGCGAAGAAGGCGCGGGCCTGATGGCCATCCTGCTGGGTTTTGGCGTGCCCCTGTGCAATATCGCGGCGGTCCATGCGCTGGCCGCAAAAAACAGCAACCTGCTGCGCGAGCTGGCCCGCAATCCCTTGCTGGTGGCGACTGCTGGCGGGTTGACGTTTTCTGCACTAGGGCTGCATTTGCCGGAAGTGGCCAGTGTGGTGCTCTCGCGGCTGGGCGCGGCTTCCATTGCGTTGGGCCTGCTGATGGTCGGGGCCGGACTGCGGCTGTCGGGTTTGAAAGAAAGCAAGCCGGTAGTGGCCTGGTTCATCGTCATCAAGCTGGTTGCAGTGCCGCTGGCCGCTTACCTGATCGGCATGCTGCTGCAGCTGCCACCGCTGCAGTGGCGCATCGTGGTGCTGTTCTGCAGCCTGCCCACCGCCTCCAGCGCCTACATCCTGGCCGCGCGCATGGGCGGCAACGGGCCCTTCACGGCCTTCCTCATTTCATTCGGGACGCTGCTCTCGGCATTGAGCATTCCGGTTTGGCTGGCGCTGGTGCATTGATCCTGCCGCATCAGGCCAGCCCTGCTGTCTAGCGCACCGGCTGCACCACGATGCGGTGCTCGGTGACTTTCTCGATGGCCCCGCGTGAATACAGCAGCGGGAAATACTCGCCCTTCAACCACTTGTCGGCCAGATCGCGATAGTGCGGGCTGTCGGGGTCGCCCGACTGGCCCGGCGCATTGACGGCCCAGGAATTGTCCCAGCGGCCTACGTCCACCACCACGCGGAAGGAGGGCCCGTTGGTCTGGCGAAAATCATTGACGCGATAGGTCGACTGATTGGGCGAATAGGCCCCGCCATGCTTGGGCATGGGTCCGACGTTGAGCTTCTTGCGGGTCGCCTCATCCACCACATCGGCCAGCGGATGCGCCATCAGGTTGTGGTGCAGCTTGCCCCATTGCCATTGCGACGGATCCGCGCCTTGCAGCTTGGCCAGTTCGGCCCAGGCAGCACCGAGGCTGGAGAGCAGCACCTGATCGCGCCGGACGCGCGCCTGCGCAGCATCGGCGCCGAAGGCGGGTACCGGGTTTTCCAGCGTATCGAGCAGCACTGCCGTATCAGGCGCCCCCATCGCATCGGCAGCCGTCTTGGGCAGCACGGCTTCCTTGAAGGCCTTGCCGAGATGGCGCGAGAGCCAGACTTCGTACAGTGCCGGCTGGGCCGACTCGCTGCGTTCGACATAATCCCACTGGCCCAGCATGGCCAGCGCAGCGCGGGTGTTGGCGTCATCGGAGGACAAGGGCTTGAGCAAGGCGGCCAGGCGGCGTGCGGGGATGGCCAGGTCATCGTTCTGCAGCCGCATCGAATCCTGCAGCGAGACCTTGGGCAGGCTGGCCAGCACTTCGCTGATGCGGGTGAAGCGCGAATTGTTGGTCCACTCGAATCCGAGCTTGCGCTCGCGGTAGGGATAATCGGCAGGAAGATTCATCTGGTTGGCCGAGGCAAACCAGCCCTGCGCCGGATTGTAGGACGAGGGCAGCTGGTCGCCGCGCCAGAAGCCGGACCATTCATATCGCCCGTCACCCGGCACCGGTAGCAGCCCGTCCCAGTTGGGCCGCTTCGGTGCCAGCCCGCCCGGCACCCAGCCAATGTTGCCTTTGGTGTCGGCATAGACCTGGTTCTCGGTGGGCGCGCCCCAGTTCAGCATGGACTGCTTGAAGTCCTTGAAATTGCGCGTGCGCATGTAGGCGATGCTGCCGAAGTAAGGCGACATGCCCGGCTCCAGCCAGCCCGACCGTACCGCGTAGGCCAGGTGTTTGGCCTGATCGACGTAGATCACCGGACCATGGCGCGTGAAACTCAGATCGGCCACGGCGGGTGCGCCGTTCTTGATGCGCACCGGTTCATGCAGTACGCGCATCGATTCCCACTGGCCCTGATAGCGGTATTGCTGTGGATTGTCGGGATTGAGCTGGTAGACGTAGAGGTCTTCCTGATCGATGTTGAAGATGGTCAACCCGAAGGCGATGCTGCCGTTGTGGCCGATGGAGATGCCCGGCAGGGCCGGTTCGCCGGCCCCGATGACGTTCATGCCCGGTGCGCTCAGGTGGGCGATGTAGCGCAGCGACGGGGCCGAATAGGCGCGATGCGGATCGTTGGCCATGATGGCGCGGCCGGTGGCCGACTTCGACGGGGCGATGACCCAGTTGTTGCTGCCCTCCATGGTCTCTTCCGGATTGACGGCCGGCTCGATGCGCACCAGCTGGCTGTCGCCTGCCGTGGTGGCGGCGTTCAGGCTCTCCTTGGTAATCCGCACGCCCTGCGTGGCCAGCGTGAAGACCTGCAGCAGGTCCTTGGGCAGGCAAGGGTCCAGACCCTCTGGCATCCCCGCGGTCCAGGGCGGGGTCAGGCCGGAGCGGATTTCATCGGATTTCAGATCGGCCGCGCACGCCACCTTGGCGCGCGCCACTTCGCTTTGCAGGTTGCGCGTGAGGCCGTGGCTGCGGATGCGCACCACGTCCTCGGCCTGCCACTTGGCCGGCAGATAGCCCAGCTGGCGGAATTCGTAAGGCAGTTTTTCCTGATGCAGGGAGACGTAATCGATATACGCATTGATGCCTTCCACGAACGCCTCCGCCACGCTTTCCGCACCGGGACCATAGGCGGCCCATTCACGCCGCATGTCGCCGCGGTAGAGGAACAGCCGGGTCGCACGGTCCTGAGGCAGATAAGCGGGACCGAACACTTCGGAGAGCTGGCCCAGCCCGCGCCGACGCCACAGGTCGATCTGGAACAGGCGGTCACGCGCGGCATTGAAACCCTGCATGAAGAAGGCATCGCGCTCGCTGGCGGCATAGATGTGGGGCACGCCCCAGCGGTCGATGAGGATCTCGGCGCGTTGCTGCAGGCCGGGGATGGCGATCTTTTCGGTCGATGCGCGCTGGGCACTGGCCGCCAGCGGCAGGCTCGCAGCCAGCGCGCTGGCCAGCAGGACGGCACGATTCAGTCTGGGCATGGGGTGTCTCCTCCTTGTTGGGAGGGGTCACTCTACTCCATCTGCTCCTGCGACTCCATGGACTCCATGACGGGCCAGCGCCCAGGCCACATGCTCGGCCACCAGCGCTGACGGATGATCCAGGCGCGCCCGCAAGGCCGCCACGATCTCCGCATCGCCACGGTGCGAGGGTGCATCGGCCGCATTGCCCAGCCCGACGGCCAGGTTGCGCAGCCAGCGTTCATGGCCGATGCGGCGGATGGCGCTGCCTTCGGTGTTCTTCAGGAAGGTGTCCTCGCTCCAGCCGAACAGCTCGACCAGGCTCGCCCGGTCGAGGCCATGGCGCGGATCGAAGTCCGGCAGGCTGGCACGCTGGGCGAACTTGTTCCACGGGCAGTAGAGCTGGCAGTCGTCGCAGCCATAGATGCGGTTGCCGATGAGCGGGCGCAGGTCTTGCGGGATGCTGCCCTTGAGTTCGATGGTGAGATAGGAGATGCAGCGCCGCGCATCCAGCTCATAAGGGGCGACGATGGCCCCCGTCGGACAGGCCGTGATGCACGCGCTGCATTGGCCGCAGTGCGAGGTGACCGGTTCATCCACCGGCAGCGGCAGGTCGGTCAGCATCTCGCCCAGGAAGAACATCGAGCCGGCCTCCCGATGCAGCAGCAGCGTATGCTTGCCGCGCCAGCCCAGTCCGGCCTTCTCGGCCAGGGCCACTTCCATGACCGGGGCCGAATCGGTGAAGACGCGGTAGCCGAAGGGGCCGATGCGGCCCTCGATGCGGGTGGCCAACTGCTGCAGGCGGGCGCGCAGGACCTTGTGGTAATCGCGTCCGCGTGCATAGATCGAGACCTGGGCGGCCGCCGGATCGGCGCTGCGCGCCTCTTCGCGGGCGCGCCAGTCAGGTTGCTCGGGCTGATCCGGATCGGCGGCGGCCGGCAGGTAGGGCATGCGCACGCTCACCACGCGCACCGTGCCCGGCACCAGTTCGGCCGGCCGTGCCCGTTTCAGGCCGTGGCTTGCCATATAATCCATCTCGCCGTGATAACCCTTGTCCAGCCAGGCCTGGAAGCCCGCCTCGCGGTGCGACAGGTCGACATCGGCGATGCGCACCTCGGCAAACCCCAGCTCCCGGCCCCAGGCCTTGATGGCGGCCGCCAGCGCCACCAGGCCGGCGGGATCGGCGATGGCAGTGCTCCCGATCGGATCGGCAGGCGTGGGGTGAATGGACATGAGCGCTTGAACCTTCAGACTAGAACCTTGTAACGAACCATCCCGGATGACCCAGAACAGCATGAGCATGCAGCGACTCCACCTCCACCTGCCCGACGAAGCCGCCACCGCCCGCCTCGGGGCCGACCTGGCCCAGGTGCTGGCGCCGGGCCTGGCGATCTACCTGCACGGCGACCTCGGGGCCGGCAAGACCGCGCTCACGCGCGCCCTGCTGCATGCGGCGGGCTACCAGGGGCGGGTCAAGAGCCCGACCTACACGCTGGCGGAGCCTTATGAAGTTTCCTTCGCAGGCCGCATGGTAACAGTCATCCACTTCGATCTGTACCGCATGGCCAGCCCGGAAGAATTTCTCGATGCCGGTTTTCGTGAACATTTCAACGAAAACTCCGTCTGTATCGTCGAATGGCCTGAAAAGGGCGATCCGGTGTTGCCGCCACCGGACATACACGTCAACCTGTCGCTTGCAGGGGACGGTCGTGATGTAGAATTGCGTGCGTTGTCCGACAAGGGTCATCAATGCCTCGCTCGACTGAAATTCGCTCCCAACCTGTGAAGTCCAAAACCCGCCGCACCATCCTCAAAGCCGGCGGCGCCCTGTTCGTCTCCGTCGTCACTCCCCTGCCCGCTCTGGCTTCGCAGATCCTGGCCGTGCGTGTCTGGCCGTCCGAGGACTACACCCGCGTCACGCTGGAAAACGACAGCGACCTCAAGGTCACCCACTTCGTGGTCAAGAACCCGGAGCGCCTGGTGGTGGACATCGAGGGCATCGACCTCAACAGCACCCTGAAGGACCTGGTCGCCAAGATCCAGCCCAACGACCCCTACATCAAGCAGGTACGCGTGGGCCAGAACCGGCCCAGCGTGGTGCGCCTGGTGTTCGACCTGAAGGACGAGATCAAGCCGCAGGTCTTCACCCTGGCCCCGGTGGGCGAATACAAATACCGCTTCGTCATCGACCTGTACCCGGCCGCGCCGCCCGATCCGATCGCCGCCCTCATCCAGAAGGGCGAGTGGAACAAGGAAAGCCCGGCCACCCCGCCGCTGGCGCAGGCCCCGGCCGCACCGCCCAAACCCGATCCGGCCCCGCTGGCCGAGATCAAGCCGCAGCCGGAAGACAAGACCGAGCGCAACCCCAAGGTGGTGCCGGACGAGCCGCGCATGCAGCTGACCCGCATGATCACCATCGCGCTGGATCCCGGCCACGGCGGCGAAGACCCCGGTGCCACCGGTGCGCGCGGCAACCGCGAGAAGGACGTCGTGCTGTCCATCGCCAAGCGCCTCAAACGCAAGATCGAGCAATACCCCAACATGCGCGTCATGCTGACCCGTGATGCCGACTTCTTCGTGCCTCTGGGCCAGCGCGTGGTCAAGGCGCGCAAGGTGCAGGCCGATCTGTTCGTGTCGATCCATGCGGATGCCTTCGTGCAGCCGACGGCGCGCGGCTCCTCGGTGTTCGCCCTGTCGGAAAAGGGGGCCAGCTCCACCGCCGCCCGCTGGCTGGCCAACAAGGAAAACTCGGCCGACCTGATCGGCGGCGTCAACATCAAGACCCATGACCGCCAGCTGGCCAGCGTGCTGCTGGACCTGTCGACCACGGCGCAGATCAACGACAGCCTGCGCGTGGGCAATGCGGTGCTGAAGGAAATCGGCGGCATCAACAAGTTGCACAAGGGCGCGGTGGAACAGGCCGGCTTTGCCGTGCTGAAGGCTCCGGACATTCCCAGCATCCTGATCGAGACCGCCTTCATCTCCAACCCGGAAGAAGAAGCCAAGCTCACCGACGAGCGCTATCAGGAGCAAATGGCCGATGCCATCCTGACCGGCATCCGCAACTACTTCGCCAAGAACCCGCCGCTGGCCAAGAATCGCCTGACCTGAAAGTCGGCCCTGGCAGGCAACAAAAAACCCGGCACTGCAGTTGCAGGCCGGGTTTTTTATCGGGCGCGTCCTGCCGGGAAGGCGGACATCAGGCGTTGCTGACCTTGCGCTTGCCGCGCAATTTGCGCCACAGCTGCCACAGCGCGCCCAGCACGATGGGAACGATGGCACCGACGATGCCGATGAGCACCAGCGTATTGAGGTTCTCCCGCACCACCGGAATATTGCCGAACAGGTAGCCCAGCACCACCAGGCTGACCACCCACAGGAAGGCACCCAGCACGTTGAACAGCTGGAAGCGCGCAAAGCTCATGGCCGAGACGCCGGCGATGAAGGGCGCAAAGGTGCGCACGATGGGGGTGAAACGGGCGATCACGATGGTCTTGCCACCGTGTTTCTCGTAGAAGCTGTGGGTCTTGCGCAGGGCGTCGGGGTTGAGCCAGCGGTAGTTGTGGGTATAGACGCGTTGCCCGACCCAGCCGCCGATCCAGTAATTGAGCGTGTTGCCGGCCACCGCGGCGGCGATCAGCAGGCCCATCAGCAGCCAGATGTCCATGGCCCCCAGCGCACAGAAGGTACCGGCGATGAACAGCAGCGAATCCCCCGGCAGGAAGGGCAGGACCACCAGCCCGGTTTCACAGAAGACAATCAGGAACAACACCGCATAAATGAGCGGGCCGTACTGCTCGATCAGGACGCCCAGATATTTGTCCACGTGCACCAGCACGTCCAGCCACTGCAGATAATCCATAAAGCCCAATCTTTGGTGATTCATCAAGGCCGAGGCTCCCCATCGCCGCGCGGCCGGATATTTCCCTTCAGCAACTTCGTCGGGACCTATCGCACAGGCAAAGCGATCTCGCGCACCTGCGCAGGCATCATACAACACTCACCCCGCTGCAACTCAAGAAGCCCCGATACCGGCCGATAAAATCCTTGAGGAAACTTGCCGCAAGAAGATCCTCACACAAGCTCGCAGAGCGTTGTGTGGCGGCCCGCCAAGGCCGCCGCCCGCACGCACAACCGGAAGAATTTGGCATATGATCAAAGTCAGATTCGTTCAGTTTTGATGTCACGAATATGCATCATCAAGCATGTTCTGCGCCTTTCCGCGGCGCGGTCGCTGGCGGTAAGGCAGACGGGACGGCGCTGACGGACGGGCAAATGGAAGCCACCGGGGGAAAACGGGGAACCCGGGCAATCGCAACTCCGCACTGCATGAGGCAAGACGCACGGGCGTCAATACCGGCCAGAGGGGGCGCTGTATGGGGAGCCAGGAGTCATTCGTGGGCCAGTTCGATCATCCGTCGCAGCCGCAGGGGGATCACCAGCGCCTGCGCGAGGAGGAACGCGAGGCGCTGCTGGGCGCGCTCTGGCGTTCCATGGCCATTCTCGAATTCGCTGCCGATGGCAGCATCCTCGATGCCAATGACAAATTCCTCGGCATGCTGGGCTACCAGCGACATGAAGTGGTGGGCCAGCATCACCGCATGCTGTGTGACCCGCTCTCTGTCGAGACCGAGGACTACCAGCGCTTCTGGCAGCACCTGCGCCAGGGCGAGGTGATCGCCGGCACGCTGCAGCGGCGCAGAATCGACGGCACCATCGTCTGGCTGGAAGCCCTGTGCAGTCCGATCCTGGATGGCAGCGGCCAGCTGCGCAAGGTGATCTCGGTGGCGGCCGACATCAGTTCGCACATCGACGATTCGCATCACAGCAACAATGTGCTCAGCGCCCTGAACCGCTCGCTGGGCGTGGTCGAACTCTCGCCCCAGGGCATGATCCTGGCGGCCAACCGCAACTACCTCAAAACCATGGAATACCTGGCCGACGACCTGATCGGCCAGCCGCACAGCGTGCTGTGTCCGCCCGGCTATGCCGACAGCGAGGAATATGCGATCTTCTGGCGCGATGTCTGCAGTGGCCGCTTCTTCTCCGGCCGTTTCCCGCGCCGCACGCGCAGTGGTCGCACGATCTGGTGGGAAGCCACCTATTCGCCCCTGCTCGATCCCCAGGGCAAGGCCGAGCGCGTGATCTGCATCGGCAACGACGTCACCTACCGCGTCACCCGCGAAAAGAGCGACCGTGAACACCTGCACCTGCTCTCGCTGGGCATCAACGAAACCGACAATGCCGTGCTCATCACCGACGAGCAGAACCGCATCGTCTTCCACAACACCGGGTTCACCCGCATGCTGGGCTTCCAGAGCCAGCAGACCATCGGCAAGCTGCCACGCGAGCTGTTTGCCAGTCACCCGACGTTCGTCAAGTCGATCGAGCGCTGCCATGGCGAGCTGCTGCAGGGACACAGCTTTCACACCGAGGAACTGATCCACGACCTGCACGAACAGCCGGTCTGGATTTCGGCGGTGGTCAATCCCATCCTCGACGTGCAGGGCAAGCTCATCAATGCGGTCTGCGTGATGACCGACATCACCAATACCAAGGTCCATGAAGTCCTGCAGTATCGCGTGCTCAACGCCATGGCCCGCGATTCCTCGCTGGCCGAGCAGATGAACCTGCTGTGCGAAGAAGTGGAACGCGTCGCCCCCGAGGTGATCGCCTCGGTGCTGCGCGTGGATGAACAGGGCCGACTGCATACCCTGGCCGCGCCCAGCCTGCCGGAAGCCTACACACGCGCCATCGAGGGCATCCAGATCGGTCCGCTGGTGGGCTCCTGCGGCAGCGCCGCCTATACCGGCGAGAGCGTGGTCTCGGAAGAGATCGCCACCGATCCGCATTGGGCCGACTACAAGGAAATCGCCTTGAGCCACGGCCTGCAGGCCTGCTGGTCGACCCCGATCAAGTCGGCCGATGGCAAGGTCATCGGCACTTTCGGTTTCTACTATCGCCAGCCGCGCGCGCCGAGCGCCTTCCACCACCTGCTGGTGGATGCCGGCCTGCATCTGTGCGCGCTGGCCATCGAACGCGAAGCCTCGCGGGCGCGCATCCACCAGCTGGCTTTCTATGATTCGCTGACCGGGCTGCCCAACCGCAGCCTGCTGCTGGTACAGGCCGGGCAGGCGATCGCGGCAGCCGAGCGCAACCGCAGTATGGTGGCGGTGATGTTCATCGACCTTGATCGCTTCAAGCAGGTCAACGATTCGCTGGGCCACCAAGCCGGCGATGAACTGCTGCGCACGGTGGCCACGCGGCTGCAATCACAGGCGCGCCGCTCGGACATCGTCGGCCGTCTTTCCGGCGACGAGTTCGTGGTGGTGCTGACCCAATACGACACCGACCACCTGACCGAAGTGGTCAAGCGCATCCAGGAACGGCTGGCCATGCCCTGCCACATCAACGGCACGCCGCTCAATCCCTCGGCCAGCATCGGGGTGGCGATCTTCCCCGACAACGGCCACGACATCGAGACCCTGCTGCATCGCGCCGACATCGCCATGTACCAGGCCAAGGCCGTGAACCGGGGACGCTTCAGCTTCTTCAGCGAGGAGATGAACAGCCTCGCCCAGGAACGCCTGGTGCTGGAAGGCGCGCTGCGTGATGCCTTGCGCGGCGGCAGCTTCGAACTGCACTTCCAGCCGCAGATCAACCTGCACGACCTCAGCCTGCACGGCGTGGAAGCGCTGGCCCGCTGGCACGATCCGCAACTGGGGCAGATCTCGCCGGGCCGCTTCATCCCGATTGCCGAAGAATGCGGCCTGATCGGCGAACTGGGCAAGTGGGCGCTGGAAGAGGCCTGCTTCCAGCTGGCTGACTGGCGGCGGCGCGGGATCCAGGTGCCGTCGGTCTCGGTGAACCTGTCGGCCACCAATTTCCACGATCTCGACCTGCCGCAATTTCTCACCGGCCTGCTGCGCCGCTACAGCCTGGCACCGACCGACCTCACGCTGGAAATCACCGAGACCGTGCTGATGGATACCAACCCCAGCACCAACCAGACCATCGCCGCCGTGCATGCACTGGGCATTCCGCTGGCCATGGATGACTTCGGCACCGGTTATTCCAGCCTCGGCTACCTGCGCAAGCTGCCAGTCTCCGAACTCAAGCTGGACCAGAGCTTCGTGCGCGACATGGCCAAGGACGCGGCGGTGAGCGCCCTGACCAATGCGGTCATCCGCATCGGCGAAAGCCTCAAATTGACCGTGGTGGCCGAAGGTGTGGAAGATGCCGACCAGTACCGGCTGCTGATCAGCCAGGGCTGTGACGTGGCGCAGGGCTATTATTTTTCGCGGCCGATGTCGGCTGATCAACTCGAAAGCTGGGTGCGGGATTACCGCGGAGAAAACGCCGCTCCGCCGGGGGCGACAGGACCGCGCGGCTGAACTTGGAGAGAAATAAATACAAGCAGGCAAGAACAATCGAAAGTTCCATGCAAAAAAGGCACTTTCTCGCCGGAAAAACAACAGCACAGTTACATGTGGGCGCAAACATTCGAAGTATTTTGATGTAGCGCAAAATGCTGACGATATACTGACTCGCTTCCCCGCAAGTACCGTGATTTCAGCATGAACGTTGGGCCTCCGTGCAAGGAAGGCCCCTGACGTGAGTGACCGCGTTGCATTGCCGTTTCGGCAATCCGATGCAGCATGCCGCTCCTCCGGCCAAGCTGTCATCGGTACGCAGGCACTGTGTTGCAGGACCTTCCGGAAGACGGAAAGAAGGAGGGCAAACGATGGCGAGATGGGCGCGTAGTCAGCGATCGCCATCGGTCCTCGGATGGTTTTGGTTCGGTATTTGCTTTTCCACACCCTTTGACTTCAAGAACAACAACAGCCATGGCTAATGCAATGTCTGATGCGCGCGGCGCATCTCTGTTCCATCGCTCGGTCGGTGCAAAACTGACTGCCATGACGGTAGCCCTGGTGGGCATCGTCTTCGTGATCGCACTGATGCTGATCACTTACTCCGCTTCACGCATGGTGGAATCGCGCTCCATCGAACAGATGGGCAACGACGCGCGCGGCGTGGCCAACATGGTGGGCATCTTCGACCGCTCGGTGAACAGCCAGGTGGACCGCTTCTCCACCATGTTCGACAAGGAATTCGGCAAGCTCACCCTGGACGAAAGCCGCACCGTGCAGATCGGCGACCGCGCCACGCCGGTGCTGTCCAATGATGGCCGCGAACTGAACATGGATTTCTCCATCCCCGACCGCTTCACCGCCCACACCGGCGTGACCGCCACAATCTTCGCCAAGACCGGCGATGACTTCGTGCGCGTGTCAACTTCCGTCAAGAAAGAAAATGGCGAACGCGCCGTCGGCACCCTGCTTGACCGCGCCCATCCCGGCTATGCCGCCCTGAAGTCCGACAAGACCTACAGCGGCGTGGCCACCCTGTTCGGCAAGCAGTACATCACCAAGTACGTGCCCTTCAAGAATGACGCCGGCCAGATCATCGCCGCGCTCTACGTGGGCATCGACATCTCGGCCGACGTCAAGGCGCTGAAGGACCAGATCAAGTCGCTCAAGATCGCCGAGACCGGCAATTTCTACGCGCTCAATGGCCGCGAAGGCAAGGACCAGGGCGTGATGATTGCCGGTGCCCCGCGCGAAGGCAAGGAAGAAGGCGGCAACCTGATCGAGGCCAAGGATGCTGGCGGCAACACCTACATCAAGACCCTGGTGCAGCAGAAGGAAGGCCAGCTGCGCTACACCGGCAGCGATGGCCGCCAGAAGATCGCCGTCTTCACTCACTATGCCCCGTGGAACTGGGTCATCGTCGGTGAAGCGGCGGTCGATGAGATCACCCGCGAAGTCAACTCGATGCGCAATCTCTACATCGGCCTGGGCCTGCTGTTCCTGGCGGTGCTCGGCGCGATCCTGACGGTGATGATCAACCGCATGATCACCCGTCCGCTGGATGCGGTGTGCAATGCCGCCGACCGCATCGCCGGTGGCGACCTCACCACTCGCCTGCACGTGCACAGCAGCGATGAGATCGGCCGCCTGATGGGCGCCTTCAACGGTATCAGCATGGGCCTGTCGGAAGTGGTCTCCAGCGTGCGTGCCGGGACCGAAGAAATCAACACCGCCGCCAGCGAGATCGCGGCCGGCAACCTCAATCTGTCTTCGCGTACCGAGCAGCAAGCGGGTGCCCTGGAAGAAACCGCCTCGGCCATGGAAGAGCTGACCTCGACCGTGAAGCAGAATGCCGCCAACGCGATTCAAGCCGATGAACTGGCCGGTTCCGCTTCGGAAGTCGCCAGCCACGGCGGCGACGTCGTGGGTCAGGTAGTGCAGACCATGGATGCCATCAACAGCTCTTCGCAGCGCATCGTCGACATCATCAGCGTGATCGATGGTATCGCCTTCCAGACCAACATCCTGGCATTGAACGCGGCGGTGGAAGCGGCCCGCGCCGGTGAGCAGGGACGCGGCTTCGCCGTAGTCGCCACCGAAGTGCGTACGCTGGCCCAGCGCAGCGCCTCGGCCGCCAAGGAAATCAAGGAACTGATCGACGCCTCGGTGCAGACCGTGGCCGGTGGCGGCCAGCTGGTCTCCCAGGCCGGCAACACCATGAATGACGTGGTGGCCAGCGTGCAGCGCGTCTCCACCGTCATCAGCGAGATCACCACCGCCAGCCGCGAACAGAGCGAAGGCATCGACCAGATCAACCGTGCCATCGCGCAAATGGATGAGAGCACCCAGCAGAATGCAGCGCTGGTGGAGCAGGCCGCAGCCGCCGCGCAATCGCTGCAGCAGCAGGCCGAGCGCCTGGCTGCCGCAGTGAGCACCTTCCGTGTGTAAATCGTTTATATCGTTTGCATGATTTTCTGCGCGGCGATCCGCGGATTGCCCTGCAGAAAACCCTGATCGCATCAGCTCCCAAGAAGCCGCCCCCCGGGCGGCTTCGTCACATCCGGCCCCTGGCGTCGGCAGGTATAATCCCGCCATGAACGCACCGCACTCCTCCCCCGCTTCCGAACCGGCTGCCGCCCCGTCCCACCGCCCCATCCAGGCCCTGCCCGATCAGTTGATCTCGCAGATTGCCGCTGGCGAGGTGATCGAACGTCCTTCCGCCGTGGTCAAGGAATTGCTGGAGAACGCGCTTGATGCCGGCTCCACGCAAATCACCGTGCGCCTGGAGCAAGGCGGGGTCAAGCGCATCGCCATCACCGACAACGGACGCGGCATTCCACCTGAGCAATTGCCGCTGGCACTGGCGCGCCATGCGACGTCCAAGATTGCGTCGCTGACTGACCTGGAGAATGTCTCCACGCTCGGCTTCCGCGGCGAGGCGCTGGCCTCGATTGCCTCGGTGGCGCAGCTCACGGTAACGAGCCGCACCGCCGATGCCCCGCATGCATGGGAAATCACCGGCTCCCAATTTGGTACCGTGGCCCCGGCCTCGGGCGCACAGGGCACGACCATCGACGTGCAGGACCTGTATTTCAACACCCCGGCGCGGCGCAAATTCCTCAAGTCGGAACAGACCGAATACGGCCACTGCGCCGAGGTCGTGCGGCGTATTGCGCTGGCGCGTCCGGATGTGAGTTTTTCGCTGTCGCATAACGGCAAGACGGTCGATCACTGGAACGTCGGTGAATTCGCCAAGCGCAGCGCCCACATCCTCGGCGACGAATTCGCCAACGCGCGCCTGCCGCTCGACGAGAGCGCGGGCCCCTTGCGCCTGCATGGATTCGTCGGCCTGCCGACGGCCTCGAAGGCACGCGCCGATGGCCAGTATTTCTACGTCAACGGCCGCTTCGTCCGTGACAAGCTGCTCACCCACGCCGTGCGCGCCGCCTATCAGGATGTGCTGCATGGCGACCGTTATCCGGCCTATGCGCTGTCGCTGACGCTGGACCCGGCGCTGGTGGATGTGAACGTGCACCCATCCAAGATCGAAGTGCGTTTCCGCGATAGCCGCGCGGTACACCAGTTCGTGTTCCACGCAGTCTCGCGCGCGCTGGCGCAGACCTCGGCCGTGTCCTTCGGCAATCTGCCGCAGCAACAGACCGAGAGCGCCGAGGGCGCGCCCGCTCCCGCCAGTGGCCCGAATGCCCCGCTGCCCTGGATGCGCGAACAGAAACAGCAGAGCTTCTCCGCCCAGTTCGCTGAACAACCGCGCCCGTTCTCCTTTGCCGGCAACGGCGGACCGGGCAGCGGCGGCTTTGGCGTACGCCAGGATCGCGCGGCCTACGGCAACATGTTCCGCAGCGAGCCTGCCGGGCAGAGCGACAGTGGCAATGCGGCGGCAGGCTTCAACAGCGCAGCCTTCCAGTCTGCTGCACAGCCCGCCGCCCCCCTGCCGGACGGCGACTTCCCGCTAGGCTTCGCGCTGGCGCAACTGCATGGCATCTACGTGCTGGCGCAGAACCAGGCCGGCCTGGTGGTGGTGGACATGCATGCCGCACATGAACGCATCCTTTACGAACAACTGAAGACCGCGCTCGATGGCAACGAGATGTTCGTGCAGCCGCTGCTGATTCCGGTCACCTTCTATGCCGATCCGGTGGAAGTGGGCACGGTGGAAGAACATCAGGAAACGCTGTCGGCCCTGGGCTTCGACATTGCCGTAATGTCCCCGACCACGCTGGCCGTGCGTGCCGTCCCGGCGCTGCTGAAGAACGCTGACGCCCAGACGCTGGCCCGCGACGTCCTGCGCGATGTGCGCGAGTACGGCGGTTCGCGTGTCTTGCTGGAGCGCCGCAACGAACTGCTCGGTACGCTGGCCTGCCATACGGCGGTGCGTGCCAATCGCAGCCTGACGCTGCCCGAGATGAACGCGCTGCTGCGCCAGATGGAAGCCACCGAACGTTCCGACCAGTGCAACCACGGCCGTCCGACCTGGACCCAGATGGGCCTGTCGGATCTGGACAAGCTCTTCCTGCGTGGTCAGTAAGGACAGTGCGATGACCCAGCAACTGCCTCTGGCGGTGGCCATCATGGGCCCCACTGCGTCCGGCAAGACTGCCGCTGCGCTGGAGATTGCCCGCCACCTGCCCTGCGAAATCATTTCCGTCGATTCGGCCCTGGTCTATCGCGAGATGGATATCGGCACCGCCAAGCCCAGCCCGGAAGAGCTGGCTGCGGTGCCACATCACCTGATCGACATCATCGACCCGACCGAAGCTTACTCGGCCATGCAGTTCCGCCAAGATGCGCTGCGGCTCACGCTGGAGATTGCATCGCGCGGCAAGCTGCCCTTGCTGGTGGGCGGCACGATGCTGTATTTCAAGGTGCTGCGCGACGGGCTGGATGAGCTGCCGCAGGCCGATCCGGCATTGCGTGCGCAACTCGACGAGGAGGCGGCACGGATCGGCATGCCGGCCATGCATGCGCGCCTGGCGACGCTGGACCCGGTCACGGCTGCGCGACTGAAGCCGACTGACAGCCAGCGCATCCAGCGTGCGCTGGAGATCAGCTTGCTGACGGGGCAGCCGATGTCGTCCTTGCTGTCGCAGAAGCCGCCTGAGCCGCTGCCGTTCGAGATGCTGCCGCTGGCGCTGGAACCGGCGGATCGTGCGGTGCTGCATGAGCGCATTGCGCTGCGCTTTGATCTGATGCTGCGCGGTGGCGCGCTGGAACGTGAAGTCGCCGCTTTGCGCGCGCGGGGCGACCTGCATCTGGGGCTGCCGTCGATGCGTTGTGTGGGGTATCGCCAGATGTGGGAGTACCTGGACGGCAGCATCGATGCCACGGCCCTGCGCGAGAAAGGCATTGCGGCCACGCGCCAACTGGCCAAGCGCCAGCTGACCTGGCTGCGTTCGATGCCGGAGCGCATCAGCATCGACTGCAACCGCCCGGAGGCTACGGCCGAGGTGCTGGCGCGGGTGCAGCAAGCCTTGGCGGAACGCCGCGCCGGATGAGCTGCCGGGGCCTGTGGATAAAATTAAGAGGGAAATGCGGAAAAAGTATTGACAGAAGGCGATTGGACCTCTATAGTCTCGGGCTTGCCTCCTGGTGATATAGCTCAGCTGGTTAGAGCACAGCACTCATAATGCTGGGGTCGGTGGTTCAAGTCCACCTATCACCACCAGATACCCGTCGCTGCATGTGCAATCATGCGTATGCGGCGCCGTCCGAAAAACCCGCCTCTTCGAAAGAAGGGCGGGTTTTTTGTTTTGGGTCATTGAGAGTTGATTGTGCAAGAGCAAGCTAATGCTCTTAAAGAGGCAATCCTCGAGACTGCCCGAGAAGAAATGCTATCGCATGCTGCTGATCAACGCGTAATTCTGGCGTTAGATGATATTCGCCCCGGACTGCGCAGTGAACAGCAGAAAACAAGCCTAAATGAATTACCCAAGCTGACTGCCGCGGAAAAACAGCAGTTGCAAGCGCATGATTCTGAGGATGACATTCCGAACGAAGACAGTGAAGCAAACGCCATAATCGACATGGAATAGCGATTACGGAGTTGCAGCGTCGCAATTTTCCAGACAAATCTCCGATTCACGAAAGGGATACCGATAAAAACTTAGCCTCAAATTCAATAATCCCGTCCTACGCGACTGCTCTATAAAACGGTTCTAGAGATGCCTTCCCCGTAATCCTTCCACCAAAATGCGCGGTCATAACTTCGCCGAAAATCTCAACCAACCTTTGAGGTACGTAATCTCTTCTATGCTCTACCAAAACGGCATCATGCATCGGCACCAAAATTCTTATCGGCTCATTCCCCAACTTTAGTAAAGCCTTTTTGAAAATTAATGACGCTGTTCCTTGCACGACCTGATTTACGCATGCCCGCTTCTCTCGCTCTGTCAACCGTTCACTTCCCGCGCGACGCTGGAAATTCCCAACATCTGTTCCTACTTTCCCCTCCCGCTCAAAACGAGACTCAACACTCTTCTTCCACTCTTCAAACACTGTAAACTGGGAGAAAAAAGTCTTCACCCGTGATCGATCTGCTCCGTGCTCAACGGCCGCCTGCACTAGGAATTTAGGTTTCATTCCATAGGCATAAGAAAGAAAAAGCCTTTTGGCAATTTTTCTGTCATTTTCCGTCCCAAAAATATCTACAGACAAAGTCGAGTAGATATCGGATGAAGAATAAAGGCGCAACATATTAGGATCCTCTGATATGGCGGCCATTATTCCGACCTCAAATTGATCGTAATCCACATAGGACAGAGCAAGGTCAGCATCAGGGACGATAATATTCCGGTATTGTTTTGCCAAATTTTGTAAGACAGGATTTTTAAAATAAATACGTGAAGTTACGGACCCGAAAATATCGATGATGGGGCGAGCTTTCTTACGCGAGACCGGTAGCGCATCGAGTATGCCGCGAGAAGCATCGAGCTTTCTCAACCGCAACACATCCTCTCCAAAACTATCGGGAGTGCGGAGAAAGCGCAGTACCGCATCAACCGACACTTCTGAAAAATCAAAACCTAGTGGCATGAGGCGTTTCGCGATAGCATTATCGCTAGGGACCTCCAAGGGAAAATCATGTTTATCGGAAAACTTTTTAAGAGCTGAATAATATTGATAAGAGATGTCTTGCTTGTGCTCACGCAAAACATCTACCTGGATTCCAATACCGCTTACGATGTGTTTGTATAGCAGATTAAAGATTGGAATCTCAATGGCATTCTGGCGCTCCAACTCTCCTGCATCATGTGCTTGAATTATCAGCTGCTTCCAATGCTCTAACAAACACGCTGCAAATGCAGCATATCCATCCTCTTCAAATTCCTTCTCCTTATTGAACATTTCCGAGTATGTTTTCGGAACCGTTCCATCCTCCAAAGTAGCTGCCAGAATTTTGGCAATTCCCTTACGATCCCTCTCTAATCGATCTTCTCTAAATCCGCTTATGGAGACGGAAAACTCTTGAACATCGATTACGGTTTTAGGAAGACTTTTCACTGCATCGAAAATTGCAGGCGCGATCAACCAATAATCGTGACAGAGCAACACGCCCTGAAAATTTATTAGTTCGGCAGCAGATACTTCTTTAATCTTTCCCTCTTTTTCTTCATACAAAAAGAATCGATCATCACCATTTTCTGCATAATCTTTCAGGAAAAGAAAAACTACAATACGCTCATTATTCATATGGGCTAATTTGATCGAAAATCTCTAAAATAGAACTCTTTTCTCGGTCTGCCAGTGGACGCTTCTTTTCATCAAAGAATTTAGAAGCTCGAAGAACAGTTCCCCTCACCTTCGTCCCCAAAATCTCCACCAACGGCTTTAAATCTTCCTTAGGAAGATCTTTTGTTCCAAACAAAAAGTAGCGTTGGTGCATGTAAGGCCAATTTGCATCGAAGCGGGCTACTAGCGGCTTTAGCCTTTGTGCCTCACCCACACAGTTAAGGTAAATAAAAATGGCAGACACTTCGACTGACAACGGCTTTGCCAATAATTTTGTCTCGGCAATACTAATTAAGCGATCGCTTTTATGTCCTTTTCTGGCTAGCACAAACCAGAGATGATAGTTTTGCCACTCATAAATACACGCTCCCTCATCACCAAGAAACTCCTCTATGAATAAGAGATTTTCATCAGACAAATTAAGTATCGACAGTAGGCGGCAATATTGATCTGTAGATGCCGCTTGGTCTTGAAGACTGTTCAATATCAATTGAACCAAGTCCGCCGATATTAGAGAACCAAGATCAAACAAATCCGAATCGACCAATCGAATCAATCTATTGACCGCAAATCTGAACTGCCGCGATTGAGTCTCTTTCTTCTCAATGCACGCCTTTAGCATTTGATAAACAAGCGGCACAGATCTGGCAATAACTCTTCTACTTCGAGATCGCCACATCGTCTCAATCGCAAGACTTCTATCGTCAGTATTTGGGAAGTGTTGAGCGATTACCTCTGGCGTGTCTTCTGCCGTAAGAATCGTAGTCTTGGCAGAGTTGATGTTCATACCTACTGTACGAAGCTGCCCAATCAACTGATGCAACGCTTTTCTGGCATGCTGCGGACTATCGCAAATGATTCGTATATCATCGACATACCGATAGTAGTCATAACCCAAATCGACCATCCCAAGGTCCACATCGGAAAGAACTACGTTTGCAATAAAAGAAGACGGATCTCTATTTTGCGGAAGACCATGCCGCTCACTGAAACTCCATCGGGCCAATAGATCGGTGAGCGTCGATATCGCATTCCGAATTTGAAACTTTTCTTTCCCATTGGCGTTAATTCGCTCCAGCTTCCCATAGAAAGCCTTCCGAATGGAATCGATCGTTATATTCTCGAAGTAATTTATAAGATCCGTAACTAGTAGTACTTTCCCATCCTTGAATGCAGTCAGTGTCACCCCTTCGAAAGTGCCCCACAACTTGATTCGGTTTTTGAAAAGATACTTAGTCTTTGCTTCCCCGTCGTTATAGCGATGACCAAGGGAGCGGTGGGACAACATCGGGTCATAGTATTTGATCAGGAACGAGCAAATCGCCTGATAAATAAAGCGGTCGTAAAAATCTGTCTCAAGGGCGTAACGGATTCCGAGTCCCTTTTTTGGAATATCGCATATCTGACGTGAGCTAGCCTGATATCTCCCATTTCCCTCTAGCAACAGCTCGGCAATCAGTGTTTTTAAATTATGCTTACCCGCGAAAAGATCTTTGTACTGAATCGCATCATGAAACCAGTCATCCCTCATGTCTTGGTTCAAATGGGCTAGCACTTCCTCACACTCGATCGGAAAACTCAAAACCCCGTCCTTACCCCAAATGTCTGGCTCGTTTGCCATGCATCCCCCAATTTTTTCTTGTCTCGTGGGATCTTATCGCATTTTCGACAGCTGTCTGCTCTTGACCTACGAAGCTGCTCATTCGGACATTCCGGATTTGCTGCGCTTACTCGAATCCCCAAGAAGCAAATGCGAAATCGTTTGTTTGGCCACTGAAGAGCCCTGCCTATACTGGCATCCCTCTTCCCACCATTCTGACCTTTCTCGCAAACAGGCCCTTCATGACCGCTTCCCCCTCGCTCACCCAACGCTGGATACCAAAGCTCACCATACTGCTCGCCAGCTTGGCCGCAGCAGGCACCATACTGGCCGCCCCGCTCAAGATCGGCGTAGTACCCGGCGTCTTCGCCGACTCCGTGGAAGTGGCCGCCAAGGAAGCCAAGAAACAAGGCCTCGATGTGCAAGTCATCGAATTCAGCGACTGGGCCACACCCAACATCGCGCTGGATGCCGGCGACATCGACCTGAACTACTACCAGAACAGCAATTACCTGGCCAATGCCGTGCGCAGCAAGGGATTCAAGCTCACCAGCGTGCAGGCTGGCATCCTCTCCTACCTGGGCCTGTACTCCAGCAAATACAACTCCCTGGCCGATCTGCCCAACGGCGCCAAGGTGGCCATCGCCAGCGATCCCGTCAACGTCGGCCGCGGCCTGCGCCTGCTGCAGCACGCAGGCCTGATCACGCTACGCCCTGACACAGGGCTGCTCGGCACCCAGGCCGACATCGTCTCCAATCCCAAGAAGCTGCAGTTCGTCGAGGTCGAGGGACCGCAACTGGTCCGCGTGACGCCCGATGTGGATCTGGCGCAGGGCTTCCCCTATTTCATCATCGCCTCCAAAGCATTCGATGCGCACAAGGGACTGGCCTATACCAGCTACGAGGATGATTCCTGGGCAATCCAGTTCGTGGCCCGCAGCGACAAGACAAACGATCCGCGCATTGCCCGGTTCCTCACCATCTACAAAAATTCGGAAGCAGTGCGCAGCAGTATCCAGGCGTTCTATCTCAACGACCAGAAACTCTATCGCCTGGCCTGGCTGAAGAAGTAAGCCACCCTACGCAGTATCGTTACCTTTCTTGGAAACGAGCGCGCGGTTGATATTCATCCTGGCAGTTGCAACTCAAGTACGCGCGCAAGCCCGGCAAGCCGAACAGTCGTCATCACGGTGACGGCTGTTCATTTCCAGCGCACCCTGCGCCGCGCAGTCAGCGCATCAAACCTGCGAAGGATCTCCGCTCATGCCGCAGGGCAACGGCGAGCGCACAATCCTCACCAACACTCCTGCCTCGGCGGCAATGATGCGAACGAGATGGACAATTTGCTTACGTTCAAGCAGCTTTCACCAACATCTTAGCAACACCTGACGTTAGAATTTACCCCGCACGTGAACAGCAATTAAGCGGCCCGCTAACGGCCCTCATCACATCCGCGGGAGGAGATTCAATGCGGCAGTTCCACGCCATGCCAAAGCAGCGCATCCGTAATAATGCGCGCTGGTCCGTCGTGGCTACAACCATCGCCGCATTGCCTGCACACCACGCCATGACGCCACGCAGCGTCTCGCCATCGGTCGCCCGCACCCCTCGCGCTGGCACGATGTCTGCATACCGCATCAGCATTGCGTTGCAAGCACGCGCGAACTCCTGAGCAAGGCAACCCGCTACGCAAGAACATGAATTTGCTCTCCAAGAATTCCCTGGCAGTCCATCTGCTGCGCATCATCTTCGGCAGTTACTTTCTGGTGACGCTGATCGTGACCTGCCTCCAACTTGGCGCTGAATATGAGCACACGCAATCCGGTGTGGACAACGAATTGCGGGCCATGGACCTGACCTTCGGTGCCAGTCTGGCCAGCTCCACCTGGCGCTTCCAGGGGGACGTGCAAAAGGCCACCCTGCGCGGCATCAGCAACCTGCCCGTGGTCACCGGGGTGAAGATCGAAGACCCGCAAGGCAAGCTGGTGATGGCCCTGGGCAATATCATCGATCACGATGGCAAACAGATCCACGTCGACGCCGACGGCGCACGCAGTGCCGTCAAGCCGGGCTTCTTCAATGCCGCCACCAGCCATCGCTTCCCGATTCTCTATCGCGATGAACACGGCGTCACCCACGACATCGGTGCCTGGACCGTCTATTCCAGCCGCCAGGTGGTGATCCGCAAGGTGGCCTACGGCTTTACGCTGATCCTCATCAACTCGGTCATCAAGACGCTGGTGCTGTGGTTCATCTTCCTCTACGTCTTCCACCGCTGGCTCGGACGGCCCATCACCCGGCTGTCGGACTTCGTACGCGGGCAGGATCTGAACCAGCCCGACCACCCCGACAATCCGCAACGCATCCGCCTGCGCGGACGCACGCGCCATGAGCTGCACTTCCTGGCCGATGCCATCAACGCGATGCTGTCCAGCCTGCGCAAGCAGTCACGCCAGAACCGCGCGCTCTACGCGCAACTGGAACAGGAAAAGGAATCCCTGCGCGCCCTCAACAAATCGCTGGAGCTGCGCATCGCCGAACGCACGCGTGATCTGGCGCAGGCCAACGAGCGTCTGCGTTCACTCAGCCTCACCGATGGCCTCACCGGCATCGCCAACCGCCGCAGCTTCGACGAGACACTGGATCACGAATGGCGACGCAGCCTGCGCCACGCCAAGCCGCTGACGGTGGCTTTCATCGACGTCGACTGGTTCAAGCCCTACAACGATCATTACGGCCACGTTGCAGGGGATGCGGTCTTGCGCCAGGTAGCGCAGACACTGCAGCACACCATCGGCCGCGCCGGTGAAACCGTAGCGCGCTATGGCGGCGAAGAATTCGCGGTGATCCTCGCCGAGACCGATGGCCTCCAGGGCCAGCACATCCTGCAGCGCATGTGCGATGCCATCCATGCGCTGAACCTGCCGCATGCCGGATCCGCTCTGGGCCGCATTACCATCAGCGCCGGCGTGGCCTGGTGCATTCCGGCCCATCCCGACGCGCGGCTGGAATCCTTGCTGCAAGCGGCCGACCGGGCGCTCTATCAAGCCAAGACCGATGGCCGCAATCGTGTGTTGCTGGCACCGGCGTCGCCGCCGTCGTCTTCCGCGGCCCCCATCTGAAAAGGAAGTCGCGCATGCTCCACCGTCATTGGCTCAAACCCATCGCCCACTTGGTGTGCTGCGCGTGCATGGCGGCCATGCTGCCCGTTGCGATGGCAGCCGACCAGATCACCTGGGGCAAATACAATGTGCCGCCCTACATGATTCGCAGCGGAGAATTCGCGCATCAGGGCATCTTCGATCTCACCCTCAACGTGCTGAAAAAGGAAATGCCCGGCTACGAGCACGTCGAACTGGAGGCCCCCTTCCCGCGCATCAACAGCGAGATCCGCAAGGGCAGTCACTGGTGCTTCAACGGCATGCTCAAGACCCCGGAGCGCGAATATTACGGCTACCTCTCGCTGCCGATGTCGATCTTCCTGCCACTGCGCATCATCGTGCGGCGTGATCGCGTGGAGGAGTTCAGGCACCGGACCTCGCTGACGGGCTTGCTGCAAGACCCACGGCTGACTACATCGGTGATGCGTGACCGCTCCTACAGCCCGACGGTGGACAAGCTGCTGGCCACCTATCCGCCGCGTGAAAATTATTCCGAACAGATGGAAGCGATCGGCATGCTGCTGGCCGGCCGCCTTGACTACATGGTTGAGCTGCCGCTGCTGGCCTTCGACCAGGCGCGCGCCATGGGCCATGCCGGCGAACTGGTGGCGCTGCCGATGCAGGAGGCCAATGAAGTCGTCTTCAATCGCGTGATGTGCCCCCATAACGAATGGGGCCGGCAAGTGGTGGAGCAGGTCAACAAGGTCCTGCTGGCCGAACGCGCCAAGCCATCGTATCGCGCCATCGTCGAGAAATGGCACGATCCGGAATCGGTGGCGGAAATCCGCAAGATCTATGACAAGGTATTCCTGAAGATTCCCTGAGCGTGTTGCTCACACGTGCAGGCCGCCCGCTTCCATCACATCCCAGCACGCGCCCATGGTGTGATAGTCGACCTTGCCGGCGGGCGACTTGGTGTCTTCCAGCTTGCTGCCATCGGCGGCCAGAATGCGGAACCAGGCCCCGTGATGATGATCGACCAGATGCGCCCAGCTCCACGCCCAGATGGCGTGATACTGCTGGCGGAAACGTTCTTCCCCGGTCACGCGCCACAAACGCCATGCACTGGCGAAAGACTCGGCCTGGACCCAGAAATATTTGTCGGTGTCATACGGCCGCAGCTCCGGATCGAAGCCGTAGATCAAACCGCCATACAGGGCATCCCAGCCATGCTGCCACGCCGCGTCCTGCAATTCGGCAGCACGCGTCACGTAGGCCGGGCGCGGCTCCTGTGCATGCGCGATCAGCAGCAGCTTGGCCCACTCGGTCTGGTGGCCGGTCTGGAAGCCCCATGGCTTGAAAATGTTGTCGCGGTTGCCGCGGTTGTAGTCGTGATCCAGGGACCAGTCCTGACGATAATGCTCCCACACCAGATCCTGCGATTGCCGTGCCAATCCAAACACGAAGCGCTTGATCAGCAACTGCGCACGCTCCAGGTAGACCGCGCGCCCGGTGGCGACATGCGCAGCGAGGCAGGCTTCGCACATGTGCATGTTGGCGTTCTGGCCGCGATACGGAATCAACTCGCCGGAGGGCGTGATCTCGTCCGCATACGCTTCATGCGCAGGCTCAAAGAAAGCGCTCTCCATGCGTTCATACGCCTGCGCCACCTGCTGCGCATCACACAGGCCGACGCGGTGTGCCTGCGCGAATGCCAGCAGCACGAAGGCCTGGCCATAGGCCATGACGGTGCCATCCTCGATCTGGCCATCGCGCAGGGTCCAGGCATACAGGCCGGCCAACGGTCCCTCTGCATGACGGAAGCGCTGCAGATGCGCCAGGGCATGGCGCGTCTGTTCCAGATAGCGTGATTGCCCGGTATGCAGATACGCCATGGACTGCGTGAAGACCAGCCGCGTCGCGCTGACCAGATGCCGATGGCTGCGCTCATAGACGCTGCCATCGTCCTTCAGGTAGTGAAAGAATCCGCCCTCGGGATCGATGGCATGGCGGTCGTAAAAGGCCAGCGTATCGGCCACATGCGCCTGCAGGAAGGCGCGGCTTTCGAGATCGGGAAGGGACATGCCGGCTCCGGATGGGGAAGAGAGTGTCATTGCGCGGCATCCTTCTGACGCCATTTGTCGAGGATCACGGCCAGCACGATGACCGCGCCCTTGGCCACGTATTGCCAGAACGAGGACAGGCCGAGGATGGTCAGCCCGTTGTTCATCACGCCGATGATCAGTGCCCCTACCACCGTCCCCCAGATCGTGCCCACGCCCCCCATGAGGCTGGTACCGCCCAGCACCACGGCGGCAATCGCGTCCAGTTCATAGCCGCTGCCCCAGTTGCCGTTGGCGCCATACAGGCGGCTGGCCGACATGGCACCGGCCAGGCCGGCGAACAGGCCGCTGATCGAATACACGAACAGCAGCACCAGTCCCACGCGGATACCGGTCAGGCGCGCCGCCTGCAGGTTGCCGCCGATGGCGTAGATGTGCATGCCCAGCACCGTCTTGCGCAGGATCACCCAGGACAGCAGCACCACCGCGACCGCCACCCAGATCAGCCAGGGGACGTGCAGGAAATCGCCATTGCCTATCCATTCGAAACTGGGGATGTCATTGTTCAACACCGTAGTGCCATCGGCCAGCAGATAGGCCGCCCCGCGGAAGGCCGTCATCGTGCCCAGCGTCACCACGAAGGCATTGATGTTGAGGAAGGCCACCATGGCCCCGTTGACCATGCCCATCAACAGCCCCGACACGATGAACATGGGAATCGACCAGCCCGGCGCGGCACTGAGCGATATCTGCATGCCCAGCACGGCAGAGACAGCGAGCACCGAGCCGACCGACAAGTCGATGCCGGCGGTAAGGATGACGAAGGTCATGCCGGCCGCCAGCACCAGGTTGATGGCGACCTGGCGCAGGATGTTCATGGTGTTTTCGGCGGTGGCGAAGTTGGAACTGCCGTCGCCGCTGAGATAGATGGTGAGCGCATAGAACAGCAGATACAGCACCACCAGTACCGGCAACATGCCCAGCCGGTGCAGCAGCCATTGCGACGCCGTGGAAGAGGAACGCGCCGCAGCCGCGTTCTTGTGCAGAGGAGTTGGATGAGCCATGACTAGGAGGAATGAGAAGAAGGAGAAGAAGGCAAGCCCGAATGCGCCATGCCGTAAGCCGGAGCGGCCTGTCCATGCGCACCATGCATGCCCCCCGCATCGGTGGCCAGATGCATGATGGCTTCCTGGGTGATGGCCGCGCCGGCCAGTTCACCGGTGATGCTGCCCTCGCGCATGACCAGCACGCGGTCGCAGATGCCGATCACTTCCGGCAGCTCGCTGGAGATGACCACGACGGCCACGCCTTGTTCGGCCAGCTTGTGGACAAGTTGATAGATCTCGCTTTTGGCATAGATATCCACACCCCGCGTGGGCTCGTCCAGGATCAGGACCTTGGGTGCAATCTCCAGCCAGCGCGCCAGCAGGACTTTCTGCTGGTTGCCGCCGGAGAGCTTGCCCACCGCCACGCCGGGATGCGCGACCTTGACGTTGAGGCGCTGGATGGCATCGCGCGCCACGCCATCCAGCGCGCCGCTGCGTACCAGTCCCAGCGTGCTGTGGCGGCCCGCCACGTTCATGGTGGCGTTGGCTCCCACGGCCATCTGCAGGAACAGGCCCTGGCCCTTGCGGTCTTCCGGCACGTAGGCGATGCCGGCGCGCATGGCGGCGCGCGGTTCATCTATCTGCACGGCCTGGCCATCCAGCAGCACGTGGCCGCCGCTGCGGGCATCGGCACCGAAAAGCAGGCGCGCCAGTTCGGTACGCCCGGCACCGACCAGTCCGGCAAAACCGAGTACCTCGCCGGCACGCACCGCGAAGCTGGCCGGCCTGACCTTGCCGCCCGCCAGATCCTGCACCTGCAACACCACCGGCAAGGCCGCCGCGCGTTCCGGGGCCATGCGGGTGTGCTGGTAGAACTCGCCCAGCGAGCGGCCCACCATCATCTGCACGATGCGTTCGGAATCGATCTCCTCGCGCGCCAGTTCGCCCACGAAGCTGCCATCGCGCAGTACCGTCACGCGATCAGCGAGGGCATACACCTCGGCCATGCGATGGCTGATGTAGATGATGGCCAGGCCCTCATCGCGCAGGCGTTTCACCACGCCGAAGAGATGCTCGGTCTCGCGTTCGGAGAGCGCCGCCGTCGGTTCATCCATGATGACGATGCGGCTGCGATGCACCAGGGCACGGGCGATTTCGACCTGCTGCTGTTCGGCGATGGAAAGACGTCCGGCCCGGTCCGAGGCACGGAAGCTGGCACCCAATTGGCGGAGGACGGCATCGGTGCGCGCGCGCATGGCGGCGTGATCGATCAGCCCCCAGCGTGTGCGCAGTTCGCTGCCCATGAAGACATTGGCGGCCACGCTGATGTTGGGCGCGACCGCCAGTTCCTGGTAGATCAGGTTGATGCCGGCAGCGCGGCTGGCACCGGGGTCGCGCAGCGAGACCGGCTTGCCGTCCAGCAGGATCTGGCCGTCATCGGGCGCATGGACGCCGGACAGCACTTTCATGAGCGTGCTCTTGCCGGCGCCGTTCTCGCCCATGAGGGCGTGGATCTCGCCGGGGCGGATGGTCAGGTGCATGTCCGACAGCGCGCGCGTGGCCCCGAAGGACTTGCTGATGCCGGTCATCTGCAGAATGGGAGTGGAAGTCATGGCAATCAAGGAAAGCAGCCGCGGGGCGGCAAGCGCGTCCCGCAGCCGGAAGATCTCCTGACTGCGGGCGCTGCGGATCGGGCTCGCTCACCTGTCAGGTGAGCTGCCAGATGCGTGGCTTCAGTTGGCCGGGACCCAGCCCTTGTAATCCGCCACGTTGTCGCGCGTGATCAACTTGACCGGCAGCAGCTTGACGGCCTTCTCGGGGGCGCGGCCATTCATGACCTGATAGCCGATGGCCACGCTTTCAGCAGCCATGCCATACGGGTCCTGCGCGGGCGAGGCGGCGAAGAGCGACTTGCTGTCCTTGAGCGCGCGCTCGGCATCGGGTGCGCCATCGACCCCGGTGATGACCTTGATGTCGCTGCGCTTGGCCTGGCGGATCGCCAGCTCGGCCCCGATGGCAGTCGGGTCGTTGATGGCGAAGACTCCATCGATCTTGCCTTGCGCGGCCAGCAGGTTGGACATGGTGGTCATGCCGCCATCACGGCTGCCGCCGGCGTTCTGGTTGTCGGAGAGGATCTTGATGCCGGGCGATTTCTTGAACTCGGCCTTGCAGCCGGTGACGCGATCCATCACCGCCGACACCGGCGGACCATTGACGATGACCACATTGCCCTTGCCCTGCAGCTTGTCGGCGATGAACTTGCAGGACTCGGCGCCGGCCATGGTGTTGTCCGACATGACGGTGACGTCCGCACCTTCTGCGGCCACGTCCACGGCCACCACCACGATGCCGGCCTTCCTGGCCTTCTTCACGGCCGGGCCGACGCCCTTGGAATCGGCGGCGTTGAGCACGATCAGGTCAACCTTGTTGGCGATGAAGTTCTCGATCTGGCCGACCTGGGTGTTGAGGTCATACTTGGAGGAGACCACGGTGACCTTGGCGTCCGGATTGATCTTGTGGGCGCCGCTTTCAGCGCCCTTGGCGATGGCCACGAAGAAGGGATTGGCCAAATCGCCGAGGGTGACACCGACCGATTTGAGGGGCTTGTCCGCCGCCTGTGCAGTGGCCGTGGCGGCGCCCAGTGCAAGAGTGGCGCAGGCGATGGCGAGGGTTTTCTGGATCATGCTGGTCTCCGTTCTTGTTGGAAGTTCGAGGGGGATGGCTGGGGCCTGTCGCGACCCTTTGCTACTTGCTGCTTGCTGCATACAACACGCCGGAACGGTCAGTCCCGGCGAACAATCTGGTCGGCACGGCTGCGCGTCGTTTCGATCAGCGCTGCGTTGATTTCATCGCTGTGCATCACCCACGCCTCGGCCTCTTCCGGACTGCGGCCAAACTGCACGTGGCGCGCAATCAGCCGCTGCAGCCGCACGGCAGGATCGACATCGACATACCAGACCTCATCGAGCAAGGGCCGCACGCGCGACCAGTGGCCGCGGTCGAGCAGCAGGTAATTGCCTTCGGTGATGATGAGCCGGGTATCAGCAGGGATGGCGATGCTGCCGGCAATGGCTTCCTCGATCTCGCGCAGGAATTGCGGTGCGTAGATGACTTCATCGGCCTGCTGCTGGCGCAGCCGCGCCAGCAGGTGGACGTAACCGGCGCTGTCGAAGGTATCTTCCGCCCCTTTGCGCGTGGCGCGGCCCAGCCGTGCCAGCTCCGCATTGGCGAGGTGGTAGCCATCCATGGGCAGGATGACGGACTGCGTCAGTCCGTGCGCCTGTGCATGCGCCAGCAGCGAAGCGGCGAACGTGGACTTGCCGCTGCCGGGCGGACCGGCGATGCCGAGTATGGTGCGCTGGCCTCGGGCCAGCAGCGCTGCAAGCCGGTCGCTGAAGGGGGCCGGAATCATGGTCGACTCATTCCTTTTTCTAAGGACGGCCTGCCAGGCCATCCGTGCGCGCCGTGCGCGTTCTTTATTGAAATGCAGCACAACAGCAGCTTCTCCTGTTGTGCTTGCCTCGCCCATCTGCCGCATGGCAGGCGGCTGTCGTGCCAACCGGATGCGGACATGCGCGAATTGCGGAAAGCCGACAAACTAAGCGATTCTGTCTCCTGAATTTCAGCACTCCTGAATATTCATGCGTTATTTCTAATTATTGCTAGTTCCTCGTCGTCAACGTGATGAAATTTTCTTTGAATTTTTTCGATATCGATCCCCTTATGAATAAGTCAGATCATTTTCAAGCTGCATGAAAAAAGGACGCTACCTCGGTGGTAGCGTCCTTGTGATTGTCTTTTTCGCGCAGTGCGAAAAAGCCGTCATGCAATGAGATCAGGCCCCGGCCAGCGCCGCCGCATCTGCCACCACGGTGGCATAGCGATCGGCCAGTTCGGTCAGCGCCACACGCTGGACCTCGGCCGCCTTGACCGGCGCACCGCCCAAGGGATCAGGCAGGTCGCGGGTAGCGCAGGCAGCCGCCACGACCGTGGAGGCATAGCCATGGTCCAGTGCCGAGCGCACGGTCGCGCTCACGCACATGTGGGTAGCAAAGCCGGTCACGATCAGGGACTTGCGGCCGGTCTTCCTGATGGCCTCGTCCAGCGCGGTACCGGCGAAGGCATTGGGCAGGCCCTTGGGCAGCACCAGCTCGTCGCCCTGCGGCTGCACGCCGTCGATGATGGCCACGTGCGGACCTTGCGGATCGAACATGGCACTGCCCGGCTTGCTGTGGTGGACGATGTGGATCACCGGCGCACCGGCGGCACGGGCCTGGCGCAGCAGCTCGGCGATCTGGCCGACCGCGGCATCGATGCCGGCCAGCGGGGCGCGGCCGGTGGTGTATTCGGTCTGGTGGTCGATGATGAGCAGGACGGCTTCCTGCCAGGTGGCGGCGCGGGCGCTGCCACCTGCGATCTGGATCAGGGTATGGGGAGAGGACATGCGCGGTTCCTTGTTAAAAAATGTTCGAGAGAAGTCGATAAAACGCTGCAACTGAACGTCAATGCACAGTGACGGACCATCTTAGTCCGATAAAATTCGCACTGCCATTCACCAAAATCGCCAGGCCCCTGTGAAAAAATTAACAGCCCGCAGCAAGGCCGCGCCCTTGCCCTCCCCGCAAGCCATGCATGCCGCCCTGGATGCCGACTGGGAGAGCCTGCGCAGCTTCGCGGCCTTCGTCGAAGCCGGCAGCCTCTCCGGCGCGGCCCGCGCGCTGGGCGTCACGCATGCCACCATCGGCCGCCGCCTGCAACTGCTGGAAGAGGCCCTGCAGGGTCCGCTGTACCTGCGCCGCGCCGAGGATGTGGAACTGACCCGCCTGGGCGAGAGCGTGCTGACGGCTGCCCGCGCCATGCAGGAACAGACCCGGCAACTGGCGCGCACCCTGGCGGGCGGGGACCTGCGGCTGGAAGGCAAGCTGCGCCTGGCCTGCACCGATGCCATCGGGACCATGTTCCTGGCCCCGCGCCTGCCCGCTCTGCTGGAACAATGGCCAGCGCTGGACGTGGAATTCGCGCTGGGCCACCAGACCCTGAGCCTGGCGCGGCGCGAAGCCGACCTGGCCCTGCGCTTCGGCAAGCCCCAAGATGGCGAACTGATTGCCCGGCCGCTGGGCGCGGTGCGTTTTTACCTGTGTGGCACGGCCGACAACGTCGCGCTCTGGCGACGGGCGCGCAAGACGGCGCCCTTCGTGGCCTATGACGATGGCGTGCCGGACATTCCGGAGACGCGCTGGATCGCCGACCATGCCGCCGGCAACCCGGTGCGTTTGCGCAGCACCAGCCTGGTGGCGCAGTGCATGGCCGCGCGCGCTGGGGTCGGCCTGGCCTTGCTGCCAAGCTATCTGCTGGCACCGGAACTGCAGACTGTGGAGTCCGCGCCACAGCTGCAGCGCGAACTGTGGGCGGTCTTCCATCGCGACCTCAAGACCCTGCCCCGGCTGCGCGCCGTGCTGGCATGGCTGCAGGACTGCTGCGCGCAACTCTGAGAATTGCCTCATGGACAGGCCCACCCGGCGCTGGCGGCGGCTGCACGGGGCCTGCGGTGCTATAATCGCGAACCTCCGGGGATGGGCTCCACCACCGCTGCAGCAGCACATTCAAGCGGCCCGCCGCCCTCCTCCTCGCCGGCGCGCGCATGTTCCATGCGTCCTTCCTGCGCTCTTCGCCTGATAAAGATTTATGCAGAAAAAAGTATTCATCAAAACCTTCGGCTGCCAGATGAACGAGTACGACTCGGACAAGATGGCCGACGTGCTCCATCTCGCCGAAGGCCTCGTCAAGACCGATCGTCCGGAAGAGGCCGACGTGATCCTGCTGAACACCTGCTCGATTCGCGAGAAGGCGCAGGAGAAGGTGTTTTCCGACCTGGGCCGCCTGCGTGCGCTGAAGAAGGACAAACCCGACCTGCTCATCGGCGTGGGCGGCTGCGTGGCCTCGCAGGAAGGCGACGCCATCATCAAGCGCGCACCCTTCGTGGACATGGTGTTCGGTCCGCAGACCCTGCATCGCCTGCCGCAGATGATCTCCGAGCGGCGCTACAGCGGCCGTCCGCAGGTGGACATCAGCTTCCCCGAGATCGAGAAGTTCGACCACCTGCCGCCGGCCCGCGTGGAAGGGGCGACCGCCTATGTCTCCATCATGGAAGGCTGCAGCAAGTATTGCAGCTACTGCGTGGTGCCCTATACGCGCGGCGAGGAAGTCTCGCGCCGCTTTGAGGATGTGCTCACCGAAGTGGCCAGGCTGGCCGACCAGGGCGTGAAGGAAATCATGCTGCTGGGCCAGAACGTCAATGCCTATCGCGGCGTGATGGAAGACGGCGAGATCGCCGACTTCGCCCTGCTGATCGAATACATCGCCGAGCTGCCGGGCATCGAGCGCATCCGCTTCGTGACCAGCCATCCCAAGGAATTCTCGCAGCGCCTGATCGACACCTATGCCAAGGTGCCCAAGCTCTGCAATCACCTCTACCTGCCGGCGCAACATGGCTCGGACCGCACGCTGGCGGCGATGAAGCGCGGCTATACCGCGCTGGAATACAAGTCGGTGATCCGCCGCATGCGCAAGGTGCGTCCGGATATCACGGTGCAATCGGACTTCATCGTCGGCTTCCCCGGTGAGACCGAGGAAGATTTCGAAGCGCTCATGAAGCTGGTGGCCGATGTGGGCTTCGACAACAGTTTCTCCTTCATCTTCAGCCCGCGCCCCGGCACGCCCGCCGCCAGCCTGGCCGACGACACCCCGCAGGAAGTCAAGCTGGCCCGCCTGCAGCGCCTGCAGGCCGCGCTCAACGAGAACGCGGCAAAGATCAGTGCCGCGCAGGTCGGCACGGTGCAAAAGGTGCTGGTGGAAGGCATTTCCAAGCGCCGCGAGCATGAGCTGCAAGGCCGCACCGAGAGCAATCGCGTGGTCAACTTCGACGGTGGTCCGAACGGCCAGCGCCTCATCGGCGAGATCCTCGAAGTCCGCGTGACCGAAGCCTTCCCCTTCTCGCTGCGTGGCGAGATCGTGACCCGTCATTGATGATTCAATCCCCTTAACCGGAATCGTGCATTGAAAAAAATCCCCAATCAGCCTCATCACTTCACGCCCCAGCCGCTGGACAACAAGCGCCTGGCCAACCTGTGCGGTGCGCTCGATGAAAACCTGCGCCAGATTTCCGCCGCGCTGGACGTGACCATCTTCCGCCGTGGCGACCGCTTCGTGGTCACCGGCACCAATGCCGAACGCGCGGTGGAAGTGCTGGAACGTTTCTACGAGAAGGCCGACCGTCCGGTGGCCGTGGACGATATCCAGCTGGCCCTGGTGGAGCAGCGCGCCAACGCCGCCGCCGACGAAGAAGCCGGCCTGCCGCCACTGCCGGCGCGCCGTGGCAAGGCCGCTGCTGCACCGGCTGCGCCTGCCGCCGATGACAAGGACAGCCAGGACCCGCTGCCCGAGAGCCCCATCCTGAAGACCCGCAAGCACGACCTGCGCGGACGCACGCCGCACCAGAGCCAGTATCTGAATGCCATCCTCGAACACGACATCACCTTCGGTGTCGGCCCGGCCGGTACCGGCAAGACTTACCTGGCCGTGGCCTGCGCAGTCGATGCGCTGGAACGCGATGCCGTGCAGCGTATCGTGCTCACGCGCCCGGCCGTGGAAGCGGGTGAGCGCCTGGGCTTCCTGCCGGGCGATCTGGCGCAGAAGGTCGACCCGTATCTGCGTCCGCTGTATGACGCGCTGTATGATCTGCTGGGCTTCGACCGCACGCAGAAGCTCTTCGAAAAACAGGCCATCGAGATCGCCCCGCTGGCCTACATGCGCGGCCGCACGCTCAATCACGCCTTCATCATTCTGGATGAGGCGCAGAACACCACGCCGGAACAGATGAAGATGTTCCTGACCCGCATCGGTTTCGGCAGCAAGGCCGTCATCACCGGCGATGTCACGCAGGTCGACTTGCATCACGGCCAGAAGAGCGGCCTGGTCGATGCGCTGTCGGTGCTGCATGACGTGCGCGGCATCGCCTTCTCGCGCTTCACCAGTGCCGACGTGGTCCGCCATCCGCTGGTGGCGCGCATCGTCGATGCCTATGATGCCGCCGGCAACCCGCGCCCGGATACCGCGCGCGCCACTGCCCGCACTGCCACCAATCTCCTGACCAAATCCGCCAAGCCGCGCCATGCCAAAACATAAACTCACGCTGTCGGTGCAATATGCCGACGACCGCCTCAAGGACAGCATCACCCGCCCTCTCCTGCGCCGCTGGGTGCAGGCCGCGCTGTTTGCGCCGGCCGAACTGACGCTGCGTTTCGTCGGTTCCGAAGAAGGCCGTGACCTCAACCGCGACTATCGCGGCAAGGACTACGCCACCAATGTGCTGACCTTCGCTTATACGGAAGATGAAGACAGCGAAGTCACCGAAGCCGACATCATCTTCTGTACCGACGTGCTGGAGAAGGAAGCCGCCGAGCAGAAGAAGACCGTGGAAGAACACACCGCTCACCTGGTGGTGCATGGCGTGCTGCATGCGCAGGGCTATGATCACGAGGACGATGAGGAAGCCGACGAGATGGAAGCGCTGGAAACCGAGATCCTGGCTACCTTGGGCTACGACAATCCCTACAAGTCACGCTGAAGCAAGGACTGCCTTGCCGCTTCGGCAACGCAATCTGATGTCGCAAACAACGGTCTGCTACTGCAGGCCGTTTTTTGTTTCCGGCCCAGGTTTCATTTTTGTTGCTTTGCCTCAAGCCGTTGCCGCTTTATCACGCCAAAAAGTAATCGGTTTTTCCGATGTGATCATCGATTTTTTCCGTTTCGTAATGGAGTGACAATTTGACGGTGATTTTCCGCTGACATTTAACTAGGCAATTCAGGAAAAGCCCGATGGGAAGCGGACTCCGGCTGAACGAGAATGCTTCCACACCAATTAAACCCATCGGGGAGGATGTCATGAAGAACCTGAAGATCGGCCATCGTCTTGGCCTTGGCTTTGCCGCCGTACTGGTCCTGCTGGTGGCCGTCGCCAGCTTCGGCCTGCAGCAAGTCTCGCGTCTGAATGATCGCATCGTCTTCCTGACCTCCATCGACGAGGGCAAGCTTGAAGCACTTTCCAAAGTGCAATTCGCCGTGGGCCTGCGCGCCATTGCGGCCCGCAACCTGACGCTGGTCAATGGGACTGCCGAACAGAAAGGCGATCTCGACCTGGTCGGCAGCGCCCAGAAAGATATCGATTCCGGCATGGCCGAGCTGACCCGCCTGATGCAAGATCCGGCGACCACGCCGCAGGAACGCGACATGCTGGAGCAACTGCGCAAGCTGGAGGCGCAATACCTGCCGGTGGCCGTCAACATCGTCAAGCTGGCGACCTCGCAACAGAACGAAGCGGCACGCACTTCGCTGGTCAAGGATTGCATGCCCATCCTCAATCGCGTGATTGCCCACGTGGAGCAATTCAACAAGCTGCTGCGCAAGAATTCCGCAGCCAATGTGGACGCAGCTGAAGCCGCCTACACCATGGCCAAGTGGACCATGACGGGAGCCAGCATTGCGGCCCTGATCCTGGGTGGCCTGATCGCCTGGCTGCTGACCCGCTCGATCTCCCGTCCGCTGGCCCAGGCCGTGAGCGTGGCGCAGAGCGTGCAAGCGGGTGACCTCGGCAGCCGCATCGAAGTCACCAGCAAGGATGAGCTGGGCCAGCTGATGGCCGCGCTCAAGGGCATGAATGACAGCCTGGTGGCCATCGTCGGTGAAGTGCGCCATGGTACCGACACCATCGCCGTGGCCTCAGACGAAATCAAGCGCGGCAACATGGATCTGTCCCACCGCACCGAGCAGCAAGCCGGCTCTCTGCAGGAAACCGCCTCGGCGATGGAGCAGCTGACTGCCACCGTCAAGCAGACCTCCGACAATGCCCGCGAAGCCAAGCGCCTGGCCGACAATGCCTCGGACGTGGCCACCAAGGGCGGCGCCGCCGTGAACCGCGTGGTCGAAACCATGCACGCCATCAGCACCTCCTCGCACAAGATCGTGGACATCATCAGCGTGATTGACGGCATCGCCTTCCAGACCAACATTCTGGCCCTGAATGCTGCAGTGGAAGCGGCCCGTGCCGGTGAGCAAGGCCGTGGTTTCGCGGTGGTCGCCTCCGAAGTGCGCTCGCTGGCCCAGCGCTCGGCTGTTGCCGCCAAGGAAATCGAGACGCTCATCAATGAATCGGTCGCCAAGGTGGCTACTGGTGAAAAGCAGGTCAGCGAAGCCGGGTCGACCATGGACGAAGTGGTCAGGAGCATCCAGAGCGTGACCCACATCGTGCAGGACATCAGCGCCGCCAGCGCCGAGCAGACTGCCGGCCTGGAACAGATCAACACCGCCGTGGCCCGGATTGACGAAACCACCCAGCAGAACGCAGCCCTGGTGGAACAGGCTGCCGCGGCCGCCGCCTCCATGCAGCAACAGAGCGTGGCCCTGACCGATGTGGTGAGCATCTTCAAGCTCTCGGCCGAGCAGGCTGCACCTAGCGGTGTACGCGGCTCGCAGCAGGCCGCTGTGCAGCAATATTCCCAAGACACGGCGATGCCGGCCCTGAGCTACGCCTGAGCACCAGGCAGAAAGTTTTTCCCTGAGGGTGTACTTGCCGGCATCGTGAATGCCGGCTTTTTTTTGCTCGGTGAAATGGCGTGAAGACATCGGAATTTCCAAGAGGCAAGCGGGACGGCAGCCCGCTGTGGCCGGGCCTTAGTGGACTTGTCACATAATTGTTGTATCCTATGGCTCTTCGAAACTACGTCGGGCTCGCGCCTAACGCCATGCAAGATCACCCTAGTAGCGTCAAGTCTGACGCTAAACCCCATCGTTCCCTGTTTGAACGACTCACCGCACTGATTTCCCCCGAGCCCGAGAACCGGGCAGAACTGCTCGAAGTGTTGCACGACGCACACGAGCGCAATCTCATCGACGCCGATGCGCTGTCGATGATCGAAGGCGTGTTCCAGGTCTCCGACCTGGCCGTGCGCGACATCATGGTGCCGCGCTCGCAGATGGACACCATCGACATTTCCAAACCGATCGAAACCTGGATGCCCGAAGTGCTGGCCACGTCCCACTCGCGCTTCCCCGCCGTGGATGGCGAGCGCGACAAGGTGATCGGCATCCTGCTGGCCAAGGACCTGCTGCGTTACTACGCCGAGGAATCCTTCGACGTGCGCGACATGCTGCGCCCGGCCATCTTCATTCCCGAATCCAAGCGCCTGAACGTACTGCTGCGCGACTTCCGCGCCAACCGCAACCACATGGCCGTGGTGGTGGACGAATACGGCGGCGTGGCCGGCCTGATCACCATCGAGGACGTGCTGGAACAGATCGTCGGCGACATCGAGGACGAATACGATTTCGATGAAGCCGAAGACAATGTGCTGGCCCTCAAGGATGGCCCGCACGGCGCGCGCTGGCGCGTGAAAGCCCTGACCGAGATCGAGCAGTTCAACGCCGAAGTGGGCAGCCGCTTCTCCGACGAAGACGCCGACACCATCGGCGGACTGGTCGCCAATCACGTCGGCCGCGTGCCGCGCAAGGGCGACGAATTCGACATCGATGGCCTGCACTTCGAAGTGCTGCGCGCCGATGCGCGCCAGGTCCACGTGCTGCTGGTGTCCAAGCTGCCGCCGGCACCGCTGGACGACGAGTGAATCGCCTGATCTGCCTGCCGTTGCAACCGTGACTTCCCCCTCCTCCCAAGACCTGCCGCTGCCGCGCGGCGCGACCGCTGCGCGCGGTCGCCTCGGCACGGCGCTGGCCCTGCTGCTGCCGGTGGCAGCGGGTGCGGTCAACGTCTTCGCCTTCGCGCCCTTCAAGCTGTGGCCCTTGCAGATCCTGGCCCTGGCCTGGCTGTTCCATGGCGTGCTGGCGCAACCGCAAGCCTCCACCGGCCGCCACTTCCTGCGCGGCTGGCTGTACGGTTTCGGCTGGGCGGCGGCGGGCGTGCACTGGCTCTACATCAGCATGCATGACTACGGCGGCATGCCGGGCTGGATGGCGGCACTGGCCGTGGGCTTGCTGGCGCTCTATCTGGGCTTGTATGCGGGTGCGGCTACCGCGCTGGCAGGCTGGCTGCGCCATCGCTGGTCGTCCTCGCCGCTGGTACTGGCGCTGTTCATGCTGCCGGCGCTGTGGGCGCTGTCGGAGTGGGCGCGCGGCTGGGTCTTCACGGGATTTCCCTGGCTGATCTCGGGCTATGCGCATACGGCCGGCCCGCTGGCCGGATTCGCCCCGGTGGGCGGCGTCTATTTCGTCGGCTGGGTCGCAGCGCTCATCGCGGGCAGCCTGGCGCTGCTGTGGATGGGCCTCACGCGCAAGGGCGTGGCTGGCACTGGCCAGCGCATCGTGCTGCCGCTGTGTGCTGCGGCCCTGCTGTGCGCGGGCGGCGTGGCCTTGCGGCTGGTGCACTGGACCACGCCACAAGGCCAGCCGATCACGGTGCGCCTGCTGCAGGGGAACATTCCGCAGGAAATGAAATTCTCCAACGATGCCCTGGTCTCCACCCTGGGCATGTACGAACAGATGATCAGCGCCGCCCCGGCCGACCTGATCGCCACCCCGGAAACCGCCATCCCGCTGCTGCCGCAGCAATTGCCGCCGGATTACCTGGAACGCATCGCGCGCTTCGCGCAAAAGAGCGGCAGCCATCTGGCGCTGGGCATTCCGCTCTCCGATGGTCCGCAACTGTATGCCAATTCGGTGCTGGGCTTCGGCCCGGGACTGGGATCGGCCTTGATGCCCTACCGCTACGACAAGCACCATCTGGTGCCCTTCGGTGAATTCATCCCGCCGGGCTTTCGCTGGTTCGTCGACCTGATGCACATCCCGCTGGGCGACATGACGCGCGGCGCGCCGGTGCAGTCGCCCTTCGGCGTGAAGGACCAGTGGGTGCTGCCCAACATCTGCTACGAAGATCTGTTTGGCGAAGAAATCGCCGGCCAGTTGCGCGCTGCCTACCGCGCCGGCCAGCCGCAGGCCAGCCTGCTGCTGAACCTGTCCAACATTGCCTGGTTCGGCAATTCGATCGCCCTGCCCCAGCACCTGCAGATCTCGCAGATGCGCACGCTGGAAACCGGCCGCCCGATGCTGCGCGCCACCAATACCGGGGCCACGGCGGTGATCCTGCCGGGTGGCGCGGTCAGCGAACTGCCGCCCTACACGCGCGGCGTGCTCTCCGGCCAGGTGCAGGGCTATGGCGGCCAGACCCCCTACATTCTGCTGGGCAACAAGCTCATCGTCGGGCTGGCGCTGCTGATGCTGCTGCTGGCCTGGGGCCGCAACAAGGCCGCGCGCATTCGCCACTGATCTCAAATGCCAGGGGCCGGCAGTGCCGCGCCCTGGCAAAACCGGGTCAAACGCCCCAAAAGGCGCTAAAATTCAAGGTTTTCGCAATTCCTCCGCCGGTTCGCCAGGCCACCACACACGATGCTGACATTTCAACAAATCATCCTCAAGTTGCAAGAATATTGGGACGCCCAGGGCTGCGCACTGCTGCAACCCTACGACATGGAAGTCGGCGCGGGCACCTCGCACACGGCAACCTTCCTGCGCGCGATCGGCCCGGAACCGTGGCGCGCCGCCTATGTCCAGCCTTCGCGCCGTCCCAAGGATGGCCGCTATGGCGAAAACCCCAACCGCATGCAGCACTACTACCAGTACCAGGTGGTCCTGAAGCCGGCGCCGGAAAACATCCTGGACCTGTACCTGGGCTCGCTGGAGGCGCTGGGACTGGATCTGAAGCAAAACGACGTGCGCTTCGTCGAGGATGACTGGGAAAACCCCACCCTGGGCGCCTGGGGCCTGGGTTGGGAAGTCTGGCTCAATGGCATGGAAGTGACGCAATTCACCTATTTCCAGCAGGTCGGCGGCCTCGATTGCAAGCCGGTGCTGGGCGAGATCACCTACGGCATCGAGCGCCTGGCCATGTACCTGCAGGGCGTGGAAAACGTCTATGACCTGGTCTGGACCGAATGGACCGAGAACGGCGTCAAGAAGCACCTGACCTATGGCGACGTGTTCCACCAGAACGAAGTGGAACAATCCACCTTCAACTTCGAGTACTCGAACACCGACTTCCTGTTCTCGCTGTTCACCAACTACGAAGCCGAAGCCAAGCGCCTGATGGAAGTGCCGCTGGCCCTGCCCGCGTATGAACAGGTGCTCAAGGCCGCCCACACCTTCAACATGCTCGACGCCCGTGGCGCCATTTCGGTGACCGAGCGCGCCGCCTACATCGGCCGCATCCGCAATCTTTCGCGGGCGGTGGCGCAGGCCTACTTCGAATCGCGCGAGCGCCTGGGCTTCCCGATGCTGGGCTAGGCACCGGCACAAGCGGCCGCCTGAGACGCAGCAACACGACATCATGCGGCACCGGTTGACTTGACCGGTGTCCCGAGCAAGACAGCAAGACAGACAACATGAACCAGACACTCCTCGTAGAACTCGTCACCGAAGAACTCCCGCCGAAGGCGCTGGCCAAGCTGGGCGATGCCTTCGCCAATGGCATCTTCAATGGCCTGCAAAGCCGCGGCTATCTCGATGCCGGCGCTGCCGCCACCGCCTACGCGACGCCGCGCCGCCTGGCCGTCTCCATCACGCAAGTGCGCGCCGCCTCGCCGGACAAATCGATCCGCGAAAAAGTGCTGCCGGTGACCGTCGCATTGGACGCCGAAGGCCGCCCGTCGGCACCGCTGGTGAAGAAGCTGGCCGCACTGGCCGCCTCCACCGGTGCCACCGTCATCACCCCGGACCAGCTGGAACGCGCCCAGGATGGCAAGGCCGAGAGCTTCTTCTACACCTATACCGCCAAGGGTTCGGCCCTGGCCGTGGGCCTGCAGGCTGCGCTCGACGAAAGCCTGTCCAAGCTGCCCATCCCCAAGGTCATGAGCTACCAGCGCCAGTTCGGCCGCGCGGCCGGCGAGACGGTGCACTTCGTGCGTCCCGCGCACTACCTGGTGGCGCTGCTGGGCAACGACGTGGTGCCGATCAATACGCTGGGCCTGGATGCCGGCCGTACCACGCTGGGCCATCGCTTCCTGTCCTCGGGTGTGCTGCAGATCGCCTCGCCCGATGCCTACGTCGAGGCACTGGCCACGCAAGGCAAGGTCATCGCCAGTTTCACCGAGCGCCGCGAAAAGATCCGCACAGCGCTGCTGGCCAAGGCCGGTGGCGATCAAGTGCTGATGCCGGATTCGCTGCTGGACGAAGTCACCGCACTGGTGGAATGGCCGGTGGTCTACGAATGCAAGTTCGAAGATGAATTCCTGGCCGTGCCGCAGGAATGCCTGATCCTGACCATGCAGACCAACCAGAAATATTTTGCGCTCACCGACGCCGATGGCAAGCTGCGTTCACGCTTCCTGATCGTTTCCAACCTGGAGACCGATCGCCCCGAACACATCATCGGCGGCAACGAGCGCGTGGTGCGTCCGCGCCTGTCGGATGCCAAGTTCTTCTTCGAGCAGGACAAGAAAAAATCCCTGGCCGATCGCGTGCCGCAACTGGCCAACGTGGTCTACCACAACAAGCTGGGCAACCAGCTGCAGCGCACTGAGCGCGTGCAGGCACTGGCCGGCAAGATCGCCAGCCTGCTGGGCGGCGACGTCAAGCAAGCCGAGCGCGGCGCACTGCTGGCCAAGGCCGACCTGCTGACCGACATGGTCGGCGAGTTCCCCGAACTGCAAGGCATCATGGGCACGTATTACGCGCGTCACGACGGCGAGTCCGATGAAGTGGCACTGGCCGCTTCCGAACACTACCAGCCGCGCTTTGCCGGCGACGCCTTGCCTGCCACCGCCACCGGTACCGCCGTGGCCCTGGCCGACAAGCTGGAAACCCTGGTCGGCATCTGGGGCATCGGCCTGCAGCCGACCGGCGACAAGGATCCGTTCGCCCTGCGCCGCCATGCCCTGGGCGTGTTGCGCATGCTGGTCGAAAAACGCCTGCCGCTGTCGCTGACCGCCTTGCTGGATGCGACTGCGGGACTGTTCGCCGGCAACGCCAATTTCAAGGATCCGCGCGCCGATGTGCAGGCCTTCATCTACGACCGCCTGCGCGGCCTGCTGCGCGAGCGCGGCTTTGCGCAGAACGAAGTGGAAGCCGTGGTGGCCCAGCAGCCTGACGTGCTGGACAACGTGGTGGAACGCCTGCAAGCCGTGCAAGCCTTCGCCGCCTTGCCGGAAGCCGAGGCCCTGGCCGCTGCCAACAAGCGCATCACCAACATCCTGAAGAAGATCGAAGGCGTGGCCATCGACGCCCACGGTGCCGTGCAGGAAAACCTGCTGCAGGAAGCCGCCGAGCAGGGCCTGTTCGCCGCCATGCAGACCACGCGTCCGCAGGTGCAGGCAGCCTACGCCGCGGGTGACTTCGCCGGTGCGCTCAAGGCCCTGGCGCAACTGCGCCAGAACGTCGATGCCTTCTTCAACGACGTGATGGTCAATGCCGAGGACGAACAGCTGCGCAAGAATCGCCAGGCCCTGCTGGCCTCGCTGCATGGCATGCTCAACCAGGTGGCTGACATTTCCAAGCTGGCGGCGTAATCCATCACGCTACCGGCTGTCGTACACGCAACACCGATCCGCCGCGCACGGGCTTGTCCTGGCGCGGCGGTATTCATGAAGGAAAGCAGGAATGAAACTGATCATTCTCGACCGCGATGGCGTCATCAACCAGGATTCCGATGCCTTCATCAAGTCGCCCGACGAGTGGATCCCCATCAAGGGTTCGCTGGAAGCGATCGCGCGCCTGAACCAGGCCGGCTATCGCGTGGTGGTGGCCACCAACCAGTCCGGCGTGGCGCGCGGCTTGTTCGACATCAAGACCCTCAACGCCATCCACCAGAAGATGCACAATGCGGCCCAGCAGGCCGGTGCCGATATCGATGCGGTGTTCTTCTGCCCGCACTCGGCCGATGACAATTGCGATTGCCGCAAACCCAAGCCGGGCATGTTCCACGAGATCGCCAAGCGCTTCAACATCAGCCTGCGCGGCGGTGTGGCGACCGTAGGCGATTCGCTGCGCGACTTGCAGGCGGGCTATGTGGCCGGCTGTGCGCCCTACCTGGTGCTGACCGGCAAGGGCGAGAAGACCCAGGCCAAGGGCGGCTTGCCGCCGGGCACGCTGGTTTTTCCGGATTTATCGGCAGTGGTTGATTTCATTCTGAAGTCGCCGGTCGGGGTCTCGGTATAGTGCCGTCACTGCGACCGCGCAGCCAACCCCATTCATTACAACAACATGCTTCGGCATGGGAGAAACGATTTTGCGCCTTGTCCTGATTCTGCGTTCGGTGGTCTTCATGGTCTTGATGGCCGTGGCCACCATCATCTGGTCCTTCGCCTGCCTGCTGTCGGCCCCCTTCCCTTACGCCCAGCGCTACTGGTGGACTTCGCGCTGGAACGTGTTCGTGATCTGGACCGCGCGCGTGATCTGCGGCATCCGCTACGAAATGCGCGGCACCGAGAACCTTCCCGATGCGCCGGTGATCCTGCTCTCCAAGCACCAATCGGCCTGGGAAACCATCTTCTACGTCATCAACATGCCGCGTCCGCTGGTGTTCGTATTCAAGAAGGAACTGACCTACATTCCCTTCTTCGGCTGGGGCATCGGGCTCTTGCGCATGATCCCGATCGATCGCAAGAAAGGCCGCGATGCCTTTGCACAAGTGCTGGAACATGGCCGCCGCCGTCTGCGCGATGGCCAGTGGATCGTGATGTTCCCGGAAGGCACGCGCACCGCCGTGGGCTCGCAGGGCAAGTACAAGGCCGGCGGTTCGCGCCTGGCCGTGGAAACCAATACGCTGGTGGTACCCGTCGCAATGAATTCGGGCGAATGCTGGCCCAAGGGCAGCTTCGTCAAGAAGCCGGGCGTCATCACGGTCTCGATCGGCAAGCCGATTTCGCCGGAAGGCCTGAATCCCCAGGAATTGAACGAGCGCGTCGAAAATTGGATAGAATCCGAGATGCGCGTGATTTCGCCGGACGTCTACAAAAACAGCGCGCCCCGGCCGGCCGCCACGACTGCATCGCAGTAATGCCGCGCGGCCAACTCCTTAGCCAACAGCAACACAGGACGCCGCGACTGCCTTGATACTGCTCCGCAAACCCAAACCCAATCCCGACCAGCTCTCGCTGCAACTGGATTTGTTTGGCGCGCCCGCTGCCGCGCCGGCAGCGGCGCCCGTCGATCCGGGTCCGGCGTTGCCATCACCTACGGTGCAGCCGCCGCTCATCGTGACACCGCATCCGGTCGTCCATGCGGCTCCGCTGCCGCCGCCCCTGATTCCCGAATCACCCGCATCACCCTCACCTCCCAGCCCGCTGCTGGCCCCGCCGACCACGGCCCGTCCGGCCGATGGCAAGCGCCGCATCCAGCTGGGCGAGCACACCATCGATTTCGCACTGCTGCGTTCCAAGCGCCGCACCATCGGTTTCCTGGTCAGTGATGAAGGCCTGCGCGTGACCGCGCCCAAGTGGGTCACGCTGGCCGAGATCGACAACGCCATCCGCGAGAAGCAGCGCTGGATCCTCTCCAAGCTCAACGAGCGCCGCGAGCGTTCGGCGCGTCGCCTGCAACCGCAGATGCAATGGCGCGATGGCGCCACCCTGCCCTATCTGGGTGCCGACATCACGCTGCGCATCCGCACCGGCCAGCGCCAGGCGGTGTTTCTTGACGAAGTCACGCGCGAACTCAACATCAGCCTGCCGGCCGACGCCGGCGAGCAGCAATTGAAGGATCGCGTGCAGGGCTGGCTACAGGCGCGCGCCGAAGAACTGTTCGGCAAGCGGCTCATGATCTATGCCGAGAAGCTGGGCGTGCAATATCGCTCCTACGCACTGTCCTCGGCCACCACGCAATGGGGCTCCTGCACGTCGGATGCGCGCATCCGCCTGAACTGGCGGCTGATGCATTTCGCCCTGCCGCTGATCGATTACGTGATCGCGCATGAACTGGCGCACCTGCGCGAGATGAACCACAGCCCGCGCTTCTGGGCCACGGTGCAATCGATCTTCCCCGAATTCGAATCGGCCAAGAAAGCCTTGCGCGACAGCGCAGCCGAGACCATGCCGATCTTCTGACCGGCCGGGTCCGGCCCTCCCTCACTCGCTCAGAAGCGCACGTTCACACCCACGTCCAGCGAGCGCCCATAGCCCGGCAAGGCTTGCAGGCTGCCGCTCTTGGTCTTGGCCAATCCCGACAGGTAGACCCCGCCCAGCGCATCGGCGTAGTTGCGATTGAACAGGTTGCTGATGCCTGCGCTGACGCTGATGGCCTGGTTGAACTGATAGCTGCTGCGCAGGTTGAAGACGGTATAGCTGGCGGTGACCGGCTCCAAGCGATTGCTGTCCACCAGCGTCTTGCGTGCGACGTAATTCACTTCAGCGCGGTTGGTCCACGCGCCTTGCTGCTGCTCCAGCGCGGCCAGCACGTTGAAGGGCATCATGTGATACAGGTTGCCGCCATCGACACGCTTGCCGCGCGTGAGGCCGGCCTTGCCGGTGAAGGCGATGTCCCCGAGTCCGGCAGTGCGCAACAGCGGCCACTTCCACGAGGCGTTGATGCCATACAGACGGGCATCGTGATTGGCGAATTGCAGCAGCGCACCCGAGGCAGTGCTGACGCTGTAGGGATTGAAGCGGCCGATGACGTCGGCATCGATGTAGTTCTCGACGTAGCTGAAATACGGTGTCAGCTTGAAGAACCAGCGCGGTTCGTTGCCGTCCTTGTCGGCCGCATGCCAGTCAGCGGTGGCCGAGAGGGTATGCGCCACTTCCGGCTTGAGATCGATGTTGCCGACATAGCCGTTTCCATCGCCGAACCAGTTGGTCATGGTCATGGCCATGGTGCCGCGGCCCCAGGTGTAGCGCTCGTAGAGATTGGGCGAACGCGTCTTGCGGGCATAACCCACCTCCCAGGTCTGCCCGGCGTCGGGCGTGAAGCGCGCCAGTGCGGTGAGGTCGATGTTGTTGTCGGTCTTCGCGTGGCCGCGGGCATTGAAGGCATTGGCCGCCGTCAGGTCAGCCATGTTCATCATGTTGGTGCCATAGGATTGCACGTTGCCGGCATCGGTCTTGACCAACTCGTCGCGCACACCCACGATCGTGCTCCAACGTTCATTCAACTTGCCTTCCCACTCGGCGAAGAGGGCGTAACGATCGCGCTTGCCGTCGTTGATGTTCACATAGGTCCGGGGGCCCATCATCATCGAGCCAGGTACGGCCGGCCAGTCGTCATCCAGATGGAAGCTGTGGTACTCGTTGCCCACGCGCAGTACGCTGCGGCCCTCCGGCGCGAGGTCGATATCGGCGCGCAGCGTGTAACCGAGATCACGGCCCTGTGTCTGCATGGGCATGGTGCCGGTGCGTTCGGCGCTGAAAAATCCCATCTCATGCTCGGTGCGCTGCCAGTACACGCGGCCCAGCAGCTGGCCCCAGTCGAAGCGGCGCTCATAGCCCAGGTTGGCAAAGGTGGAGCGGTTGCCGGTCATGTCCATGTACTGGTTCGGGAAGCCCTGGTAGGGGATGTATTGCTGCCCGGCCTTGAACACCAGTTGCTGCCCGTCGCCGCGTGCGGCCACCGTCACCGCGTGGTTGTTGCTCTCGAACTGGCTGCCCAGCACCTTGTCGCCACGGCCGTTGACGTAGCTCTCGGCCCGCGACTGGCTGGCTACGTAATGCACCGAGAGACTGTCACTGGCCACCGTCCCTTCCACTGACGCCGATACTTCCGAATTGACGCTGCGTGCTGCTACCGAGAAGCCCCCCTTGGTCAACAGCTCGCCGGGCTGTGCCGCGAACTGCGGTGCCGGCGACGCCAGTTCGATGGTGCCGCCGATGCTGTCGCCACCCACGCTGACCGGCGTGATGCCGGCCATCACGCGCGTGATCCCGACCTGCGCGGGCGGGATGTAGGACATGGGTGCGTTCATCTGGTTGCCACAGGCGGCGGTGACCTCCATGCCATCGAGGCGGATCTTGAGGCGGTCGGCAGCGAAGCCATTGAGGACCGGCAGCGCCGAAACGCCGCCTGCTGCGGCGCTGGCGTAACCGGGTTGATCGGCCAGCAGCGCAGCGCTGTCGGCGTTGAGCGGGGCCGTTGCGGCAGGCTTGTCACCGCGCACGGTGACGGTCGGCAGGGGCGCATCGGCCGCATCAGAAGTGGTCTGGGCCAGGGCATGGCCGCAAGCGCTGAACGCCAGCGCGATGGCGCAGGCACAAGGAGTGAGTTGCATGGAAATCCCCAGGGGTTGTCGTTATCGGTCTGCCTGTCTGTGCAGGCAAGTACAGCGGGCGATTATGGCCAAGCAAAACGACGAGGGAGTGCGACATATTGTCGCGCGCGGCACGACAGAATGACGAAGGCGGCGCGCAGCTGCCCGGGGAGCGGGTGTGGGCGGCTGCGTCAAATTGACGCAGCCTTTCGACGATGTGTAGCGTCAGTGCTTGAGATAACGTTCGGCCAGCGTTTCGTACAGCGGCGGTGCGAATACTTTGGAGACCGCCGAGGCAATCAGCGCGGTGGCCATCAGCGAGATCACCAGCGCATGGCCGTCGACCATTTCCATCACGATCACGAAGGCGGTGATCGGCGATTGCGTGACGGCCGCGAGGTAGCCCACCATGGCCAGCGCCACCAGCATCGGCAGCGAGGTGCCACCGAAGAGCAGGTGCAGCAGGTTGCCGAAGCCGGCGCCGATGGACAGCGAAGGCGCGAAGATACCGCCCGGCAGGCCCGGCAGGTAGGAGCCGATCATGGAGGCGAACTTGAGGAAGGGATAGAACACCGACAGCCCCTGCCCGTCGTTGAGCAGGCCATGCGCCTGTTCGTAGCCGCTGCCGAAGGTGGCCCCGCCGGCGGCCACGCCGATGACCGCGACGATGAAACCGCACAGCGCCGCGAACGCCACCGGACGTTCGGCGCGCAGCGTCACGACGGGGGCAGGAATCCAGCGGGTGGGATTGAGGATGAGCCAGCAGAACAGTCCGCCGGCCACGCCCATCAGTACCGCGGTCACGATCACGGCAAGGATCAGGCGGCCGCTGGTTTCGCCAGGGAAGGCGATGGAGCCGAAATAGGTGTAGTTGCCATTGATCGACAGTGCCACCAGCCCGGCGAAGATGATGGTGGTGATGACCACGCCGCTGGCGCGCTGTTCGAAGCTGCGCGAGAGTTCCTCGATGGCGAAGACGATGCCGGCCAGCGGCGTGTTGAAGGCCGCCGCCAGGCCGGCGGCGGCACCGGCCAGGATCAGGCGGCGTTCCATGTGCTCGTATCCGGTCGGATACAGGCGGCGCAGGTTGTACATGATGGCCGCACCGATTTGCACCGTCGGTCCTTCGCGGCCGATGGTCATGCCGCCGGCGATGGCCACCACCGACAGCACGATCTTGCCGACCAGCACGCGGATGGACAGCAGCACGCTGCCGCGTTCAGCGGTATCCCCATGCAGGGTGGCAATGGCCTGCGGGATGCCGCTGCCTTCCGAGCCGGGGAAGTAGCGGCGCGTGAGCCACACGCAGGCGGCACAGACAGCGGGCGTGAGCAGCAGCGGCAGCCAGGGCGACCTGTGTTCGATACTGCGGAAGACACCGAAGCCGAGTTCGATGGCCTGTGCATACAGCACCGCAACCAGGCCGACGATGATGGCACCGCTCCAGAGGATGCCGTATTCGACCCATAGCCGGCGCAGATGACTTTTGGAGAGTTGGTAGAGGCTCAATTGGCGTTCCTGTTGTTGTTCTGTTGATGCAGAGATGCAAGATGCAGACATGCGTGGATGCAGCGATGCATCCTCATGGACACGGCCTGTGCTGCGAAAATCCCGCCGCATGGCCGCGCCATGAAAAAAGCCCGCGTGCGCGGGCTGGCAGGCTGACAGCGACTTGCCTCAGTCGGCGGCGCTGTACTGTTCCTTCTTCTGGATGAACTCGATCTTGTAGCTCCCAACACCCCAATGTCCTGGGAATGTACATCGCGGCAAGACTGATATTTAAAGGGGGTTGATGACCGGAAAAATGCATTGAGATTACTTTCACAAATGTATATGTTATCGAACATGCGCATTATAAACTGCTTAGGGGTAGTGTCCTGTCCCGCTGATACGTGAGCAAAGTCGATGCAGCTTTTCCAGGATCGAGTCTACGGTAGCGGCCCACTTGAACGGCTGGCAATTGGCGTTGTAGGCGGCAACGAAGTGGTCGATACGCTGCACGAGTTGCTTGACGCTCGTGAAGGAACCGCGGCGGATGGCCTTATCGGTGATGAGCGAGAAAAGCCGTTTGACTTGATTAAGCCACGAACTGTATGTCGGGATGAAATGCATATGCCAGCGTGGTCTGGCGGCCATCCAGGCCTTGATTTTCGGGTGGCTGTGAGTGGCATAGTTGTCGCAGATGCAGTGAACGTCTAATTCGGCCGGTACAGCCTTGTCGATCTCGCGCAGGAAGGACAGGAACTCCTGGTGTCGGTGACGTGGCTTGCAGGCGGCCAACACGGCACCATTGAGTACGTTTAGCGCTGCAAATAGCGTGGTCGTGCCATGACGCTTGTAGTCGTGCGTGACGCCCTCGATGTAGCCCAAGCCCATGGGCAGCATCGGTTGCGTGCGCTCCAGCGTCTGGCACTGGCTCTTCTCATCCACACAGAGGACCAGCGCGTTCTCCGGAGGGCTCAGGTACAGGCCGACCACGTCGCGCAGCTTCTCGATGAAGAATGGGTCGTTGGACAGCTTGAAGCTCTCGGTACGATGCGGCTGCAGCCCGAAGAGCTGGAAGTAGCGCTGCACGCTGGTCTTGGAAATGCCGGTCTCGGCGGCCACGGTACGCACGCTCCAGTGCGTCGAACCATTAGCTGGCTTGGTATGCAGCGTGGTCTTGATCAACTGCGCCACACGCTCATCGTCAATCGTGCGGGGCTTGCCAGGACGCACGTCATCGTACAGACCTGCAATACGGCGCTCGATGAACCGTGTGCACCATTTCCCTACGGTGGCCTTGGTGAGTTTCAACCGCGCAGCGATAGCGCTATTGAGCTCGCCCTCTACGCTGCTAAGAACGATACGCGCTCGCATGCTCAACGCAGCAGGCAGCGAGCGACTTCGAGCGAACGATAGTAACTGTGCTCTCTCCTCCTCCGTCAACAGCAATTCAACCGTCGGTCTGCCTCTTCTCATCTCGATATCTCCAGTTACAAGATAGCGCAGCCGTATGCAAAATTAATGCCATCAACTAATGGGACAGGACACTAGGAAGGTGCATCCGTCCGAATTTTGGCATGGATGCTTTTCACTTTTCCGCTACTCATCTGTACTATTTTGTTCTTAGCATCCCGCAGTTCCACAATCAGTGAAATCTCGCGGGCAATCGCTTCATCCCGTTGCTGCTGGCAGCATTCGAGTTCTTTCATGCAGTTTGCAAGTTTTTCTTCAAAAGAACGTTCTCTTACTTTTGATAATGCCTGCGTACCAGGCGACGGAAGGCGCTGTCGATCAGAGGCTGCTTTAATCTCTGTGATGAGCGCTTGATGCCCTGCTCGCGCTTTTCTAATGCTGCCTTTTTTTGCGCCCGCCTCAACGGCGACAGAATCGTTGTTTATTAGAGTGCCCTTTGAAACAATCCTTGGTTGATTTTTCTCAAGTCGTTCCAATGCCTGGAAATACTTACTGACAGCGATTTCTTTCATAGTTAGATCTTGGGCTTAATGTAGTTCTCGTAATAAAGATTTAAGTGCGCTAGGTCCCTTTCCTCCATCTTCTGAGCGACGTCATCGCCCGAGAAGCTCGAGAGCTTGCTCTCGTAAATCTTGATAGTTCTAAGAAGCTTCTCCGGCTTGATGATTGCACGCGTACAGTCCAGACAACCGACTACGGAACGAAACGCACGCTTCATACAAGGAGTCGTTTGGGTGCAACCGCCAAGTGGCGTCTCTTTGTACGAAAGCTCGCCATTTTTGAACTGCTTCAGCGTGCTCTCACGTGTATTAGTCGGCAGCGAATCCAGTGAGCCATCTTGAAATTTCTTCTGCGTGAACATTCCATGGGCACCAAAAAGCTTTTCCCCAGCACTGAAAATCAGTTTGATATAAGCCAATGCTTGCGACTCTGTCTGTGCCGCCTGATATTCCTTGGCGAAATGATCGCTGCTATCTGTCAGGATCTTTGTGATGTGGTTGCTTCCCTTTCCGTAGTAGAGTGACAACTTCTGGGTAATGTGCTTGAGCTGTCTTCTCAGAGATGGTAGTGAAACAAAACCAGAGGTAGACGCATACAAAGCTAAAGAACGCCGCAACTGGTGACGTTTAATTTTCCATTTCGTACCAATAGAGAACCACGATTCGCTACGCCAAGCGCGATGGGGGTCAATGAACTCGAGTTCATTTAGGTCGGACTCTGTGATGTTGGCCTCAACTTTTTCGAACAAATCGTCGAAATCCCGCAAATTCACACGTCCTACGGCATACCAGTTTTCGCGACTGATCGTTTGGTCAATTCGAGTCGAAGTAAAAGGTAAGTGCATACACGATATAAACAACGGAAGTTTAAGATCCGAGTTGACTAGCTCTGGGCGCATTGATTCAGAGATTGTCTTGGCAATTTTCTGTGCAATACGAATTGCTTTCTGCCCGTCCTCAGATGTTGTCCAAGTCGTCTCTTTTCGGATTCCGTTATTGTATTTCGATGTGAATCCGGAAATCTCATACTGTTGATTTGCATTGAAAACTGACCCACTTTCCCCGGAAATTTGCATCCAAAGTTGACCCATGTTTAGACCACAATCCTGCTCATGACAGCGAGCGGGAGAACGGAGTGATAGACGTGGCCCTACTTGGAATTATTCGACGCTGGTACATCAGAGACCGCATCTCAATTCGGGAAATCGCCCGCAGGCTCGACATTTCCCGCAACACAGTTCGCCGCTACATCCGATCCGATGTCAGCGAACCTGCTTATCCAGCAAGGCGTTCGCCAAGCTCGCTCGATGACTTCACCGCCAAGCTCTCCGCTTGGCTCAGCGCAGACGCGGTCAAATCTCGGAAGCAAAGAAGGACCCTAAAACAGATGTTCCTGGACTTAAGAGAACTGGGATACGAGGGGTCGTATGACCGGGTGGCTGCCTTCAGCAGGCAATGGAAGGTGGGTCAAATGGAGAGGGTCAAATCTGCGAGCAAATCAACACCCATTGCGCAAATTGCTCTATTGGCTCACTTCCTCGCAGCGGGATATTACGATTGTTTCGGTTTCCAGGTTCTCGACGCCACTCAACCGTCAAACTACCATCGACCTTCATGGAGATGGATTTAACTCTCTTAGAGGCACCGCCAACTCCGATGTAAGTTGAAAGTGGCCGAATATCACAGACGTTCATTGGGTACAGTAATAAGACAATATGGCTAGCTGAGAATCACGGGGAAATCAGGACGCTCAATATTCTTCGTGGAAGACAGGAAGAACAGATACTAAGTAAGTCTTAGTACAACGTCAATAGCATCCTAAGACACTCTTAGGATGAGTTCGAAAAAAGACACTTCTGGCGTTTTCCCGCGGCGGCTTAAGAGCGCCAGGCAGGCTGCTGGTCTCACCCAATTTGGTTTGGGGGTGTCGGCTGGTATAGATGAATATTCTGCAAGCCCGAGGATCAATCAGTACGAGCGGGGAGTTCATATACCTGATCAGGGAACCTCCCTCCGCTTAGCGAAGGCCTTGGATGTGCCGCTCAGTTACCTTTTCGAACCAAATGAACAATTGGCCGAATTTGTCCTTTTAGCCGCGAGGCTTACGAAGGATGATTTGAAGAAATTGACCTCATATCTGAGGGAAGCTCTCGAAGAAAGAGACGATCTGCGATCAGAATAATATTTCAGGAGAATTTTGTTCACGTGATTGAATTTTTCATGTGTGAAATTCCAAGATATGCGTGGCTATTCCTAGATATGCGCACGCTCTGACTAGTTAAACGCCATTTTTCCCCTGATGCCCTTAAAGTGCGGGCCGAAATTCTGAAGTGCTAGGAATGAGATATGTTCGACAGTATGTCGAAATTTGACTAGAGGTAAATTTGCTCGTACAGTAATATCGTCGCCTTCAAGGCCTTAGTTGCACTTGTGCCCCACGTGGCCCCAAAAAGCTCGCTCAGGTCTTTAACGAATACCGCTATCCGTCCATCCGATAACGTCAATTCCTTGCCCAAGCTCGGGTGTGCCCATGCCTTGGATGTTCCGCCTAACTCGCTCCATAATCCTCTGCAATGATAGGTTTTTCCATCGCCAGCGGTACCGGCGATTAGCAGCGATCCTGGTTCACCGGACTTTACTCGGGCAATAATTTTGTCTAGCTGCGGACTAGGCAATGTAATCGGAGCGACCTTTGCCCGATTAAGCGCGCCTGTGATATGTTCATCGAACAAATTTGAGTTGTTCGGAGTCGGCTCCATAGGAGCGCAAAAACCGAACCCAAGCACTGGAAACTGGAGAAAGCCTTTGAACCGGTGCGCGCCCCGGCACGTGTCCTGCAGGTGATTTACGAAATCGCCCTGAGCGCCAATGGCCTGACGCTAGCGCGTCTGGTCACGCTAACCGGTTTGCCCAAGACCAGCTTGCTGAGCTTGTTGCGCTCGTTGGAAGCATCCAACTATGTCATCAACGTTGGTGGCGCCTATCGCTTAGGCGACGAGACAATGCGCGTTGCCGAGGCCATCACCTCCAAAGAGCGATTTCTGCAGCTGGCACGCCAAGTCATGCAGGGACTGCACAACGATACAGGCGAGACAGTGCAATTGAGCGTACTCGCCAGCGATGAGCCTGCTGCCGAATCCATCGAGGTGATCGAGACGCGCAAACCAATCCGGCTCCTTTTCCCGGTCGGTCTGCGTCGTCCGCTGTATTGCTCGTCCATTGGCAAGCTACTACTAGCGCACCAAAGCGCAGCTTGGATTGATGAATATCTGATGCGTACAAAGCTGGTGGCATACACCCCCGAAACCGTTACCGATCCAAACCTGCTGCGGGAGGAACTGGCGATCATCCGCGAGACCGGGCTATCAGTGTCGCATCAAGGAATGTTCGAAGATTCGAGTGGCATGTCAGCCACTATCTGGAACGCGCAAGGCCAGATGATCGGTGGAGTGTCGGTAGTAGCGCCCACCTATCGCATGATGCGCGATGAGCCAGGCATGCGAGCCTTGGTGCTGGCTGCTGGCAAGGACGTCTCGCGCCGGTTAGGTTTTGAACAGGCGTACCCGGCTGTCGTCTGATCTAAGGTTCTGTGCCAGCGCACATGTTACGCACATCAAAGTGCTGCCCATGGAATAGGCCACAACAGAAAACAATTTCCGTGCGAAGAGTAAGCACAACTCCGAGGAAATTGTTTTCGCCGCAACGTTAGGGCAAATGAGTCCAAAACCCAGCCAGATCAGCGCCGCAGGTTGGTAGCAAACAATGGAGGAAAACACCCGCCTGCCGAATTTTTCCCCGACAAGAGCGAAACGATCATATTGTCCACAGCTGAGTCACCAGCTGTGCTCCGTCACCGTTGTACCGGTTCCATTAACATAGACCACAGATATTCCGCGGCACCGGTTGCCGACAGCTTATCGGCGACCCCTCGCGCCATGGACATCATTGGCTTGAGATACAAGGTTTGGCTGTCCTCTGTGATGGTAAGCGCTTCATTGAAGCTATTCGTATGTGTTGCGATTTGATTCGAATAGGTAATCTCGCGACTGCCACTTCCACCAAAGGCGCCGCCGTGTACGATGGTGCATTGCGAGACGCTCTTGCCGTCTTTGTAGATGCTTACAGTGAAGCGACGGGCATCTATCCGCGAAAATCTTCCTTGGAATTGGGGGTGCCGCGTCTGCAATTCCTGGAGCGATCCTTCGAAGAATCGGGCAATAAATTCGAACGCCTCCGTAACAAACGTATCCCTATCAAGGTCCGAAAACTGGTGCCTGACACGCAGGTTGCTAGACCTTGGCAATTGCGGGCTAAAGGTTTGTTCAGCCGCCACAGCCGGGCTTGCCTGCGGCGCACTTGCCGCCGCTGAAGCGCGCCCCTGCGATACACGTGATACAGATTTCGCTGCCACCGCGGCGCGGATGGATTTCGCGATGTTCGCAAATGCCTCGTCCTGATTGGGCCAGGATGTCACCGCCTTGCCATCAGTTGGGACAGCATTGAGTTTTCCAAACGGGGCACTATGCCAGTCGCAAGCGCGTAGGATGACTGGAATGACGCGCGCCTCACCGGTGGCATGGCGTTCCAATGCGCGCTTCATTTCAGTCGCGTAGCAATACTCTGATGCGATAAAGTTCGCGCTGACTAGTAGCAGAATGATGTCCGCTTTCTCAAGTTGATCGTCAATACTGTCGTCCAGATTGTCGCCTGCGACGATACGCCGGTCGTGCCACGCAGAAATTAGCCCCTCCCGCTTCAGCAAAGAAAGATGGACTTCTAACTGGTCGCGCAGCGACTCATCTACGTGTGTGTATGAGAAGAAAACTGATGCCATGCAGGTCTCACCAAGAAGATCAGGTCAATGTAGAAGCTCTACTTCCAAGATAACACGACTCGCCAGAGGACAGAGGTCAACGCACAATAGACGAAGGGTCACACAGTCCAGCCAGAGTACTGTTCCCTGCATATTCGGCTCGAATATACGATAATGTGTGCGTTACAAAATACTAGCCAGAGGAAGGAATAGCCAATGAGAATGCTGCACACCATGCTACGGGTCGGCAACTTGGACAAATCCATTGATTTCTACGTCAATGTGCTCGGGATGAAGCTGCTACGCAGGAACGATTATCCCGAAGGAAAGTTCACACTTGCATTCGTTGGCTATGGGGAAGAGATCGATCACACTGTCCTGGAGCTAACTCATAATTGGGATACGGAATCATATGATCTCGGTTCCGGCTATGGTCACATTGCGATCGAAGTTGAAAATGCTTATCAAGCCTGTGATGCCGTGAAGGCGAAGGGCGGTATCGTTACGCGCGAAGCAGGCCCTATGAAACACGGCAAGACTGTCATTGCTTTTGTACAGGATCCTGACGGATATAAAATAGAATTTATTCAGAAGAAAGAGAACTTCAGTTTTGCTGATTAAGGAAAAGCCCGCATATGCGGGCTTTTTTTCTGCTGACGTAGCATTGAAGACATTGCTGATTCTTGATCTCGACCAGGTGCAATATGGACCTCACTGATGATGAAGTAAGATACTCCCGCCCAGATGACATTGACTTTAGGGCGTTGCCCCGCTCGCTAGGTCAATTGCACTTCTTCTGGGACAACATGTTTCTACGAGTGCAAGCAAACAATCTGGCGATCGTCGACGAGTTCATCACCAGACTTGAATACCAGAATCTCAGGGCATACTTGGAAGAAGAGAAAACGCCGAGTGGCACTTACTTCCTGCTGGCACAATCGCAAATGTGGATCTTCGCGGCATACGAACTTCTACGTACATGGGATGAGCGCGTGCGCGACATTCTGAAGTGGCAAAAAAATGGTGGCATTGCACTTAATCTGAAAGATCTCAAGACTCTCGATAAAGATCCTCAGCGCCATGGGAACGAGGTGCTGAAGCAGCAGCTGGAGGCTGTATTAAGTGGGGATGTTCCTGCTGACGAATTGGATGCCCATCACAGGCACGTCCAAATGCAATTCAAACGGCTTGAGTGGATTCGGGTCGCCCTTGCAAAACATGAAGTCAAGGGAAAACAAAAGATTCCCGCTCTTTCGCCAGGATATGGCAGGCTCAATCTCTGGTGTGGTTCACTAGACTTCGAGCTTGAAAACGGAAAATACATCATGGGGTTCGTCAACCGCCGAGACATCGCAGATGGATTACGGCACCTCGACTTGACCGGCGAGCCTCCAAGTGAAGAAACGCTCAAAGAGTACGACGATTTCATGTCGGGAAAAGACTTTAATCCTAGAGACATGCTCCCACCGGTGCCACCTAGCTGAAGGTCGAGTCATCCATTTTTCTTCGCCGACCAGATGGCGATAGCCATCAAGGCCAGACCAACGAATTGTATGGCTGACAGAGTATGACCATAAAATTTCCAGTCGACTAGGAACGCAGTCATTGGATAAGTAAACTGCAGCACTGCAACACGGCCGCTCCCCAATTTTGCAAATCCTGTGAACATCAGGACATACGCCACTCCAGTGAACTGCACCCCAAAAGTTGGACATAAATTCAACCTTTGGGGTGCAGTTCACGCAGCGGTGGCTCCTTCGAAGTAACAAGCTCCGGCGATCTGACTAACTCATTCCAGCGCCCGGTTGCGTGACTCCACATCCACACACAGGATGGCAACGGCGCCGGCTACCAAGAAGGTCGACAGCATCACCAGCGACAGCGTGAAGTGGCTGGCCATGACCGGGGCGATGATGGCCGGAGCGAACAGACCGCCGAAGCGGGCCACCGCGCCGGCCGTACCCATGCCGCTGGCGCGCAGGTCGGTCGGGTACACCTCGGGCGTGAAGGCATACAGCGCGGCCCAGGTGCCCAGCAGGGAGAAGCTCAGCAACAGCGTGGAACCGACCACCAGCTTGGGATCGCTGCCCAGGCTGTAGAGCATGCAGCCCACCGCCGACAACAACAGGAAACCGACCAGCGTGGGCTTGCGACCCCAGCGTTCGACCCCGTACGCCGACAGCGCATAACCAGGCAATTGCACCAGCGCCAGGAAGATCAAGAAGATCTGGCCACGCATGAAACCAAAGCCCTCCGAACCCAGTTTGACCGGCAGGTAGACAAACACGCCGTAGTAGGCAAGCGAGATCAGGCCCCAGGCCAGGTACAGCGACAGGCTGCGGCGACGCAGGGCGGCCGAGAACAGCGCGCTCATGGGCTTGCGCTCCACCACTTCGGGCTGCAGCGGCGGAATCGGGGTGCTGCTGCCGTTGACCTTGGCGACCCGCTCCAATACCTTGCGGGCGGCGTCGGACTTGCCGCTGCGGTTGAGGTACATGGGCGACTCCGGCACGTAGAAGCGCAGCACCACGCCCACCAGCGCTGGCAGTCCGGTAACGAAGAAGATCACGCGCCAGGCATCGTTGCCCCAGCTCACCGCCACCAGTGCCAGCACCGCCAGGCAGATGGTGCCGATGGCCCAGAACGATTCCAGCATCACCAGCCAGCGACCGCGACGGGCGCTGGGCAGGAATTCGGCCATCATGGTGTAATCCACCGGCAGCGTGCCACCCACCCCGATGCCGGTCAGCAGGCGCAGAGCCAGCAGCCAGGTGAAGTCGGGAGCGAAAGCCGAGGCCACGCCGAAACAGGCATCGATCACCACCGCGCACATGAGCACCGGACGACGGCCGATGCGGTCGGCCAGGCGACCGAAGACGAAGGCGCCCAGCAGCATGCCCACGAAGAACATGGTGCCGCTCTGCAGCGCCTGCGGCACCGTCAGGCCGAAGGTCTTGGCGATGGTCGGTGCCGAAAAACCGATGGACAACACCTGCATCGCATCGGCCAGCCAGACCAGGCCGAAGATGACGAACAAGCGGTACTGGAACTTGCCGACCCCGGCGGCCTGTAGCCCCTTTTCCACTGTCGCGGGTAGCGTGGACATGCAACTCTCCTCAAATGATCGAAACGGCAGCGGGTTGAACCGACAGCCTTACCGGCGCAGTTCACCGGTGACATGAATGATGCAAGAGCCGGGCCATCTTCGCTTTCCCTCGAAGCCGGCGCGGCGGTTTGCAGGCCAAAGCGCTCAGGCTGCGGCCTTGCTCGGTGAGACCAGCGGCTCGGTGAAGACATCGTAGCCAAAGCACCAGGACGGGTCTTCATTGGTGCGCAGCCAGGTGTTCTCGTGCGAGATGCGCTGGACCTTGCTGGCGCGAGTGGCACGATTGGCTTCGTAGAGGGCAAAGGCGTCGGTGTAGTTGCTCACGCCCACTTCCTTGAAGCAGCGTGCCAGCATGGCGCCATCCTCGATGGCCATGGCCGCGCCCTGTGCCATGTGCGGTTTCATCGGGTGGCAGGCATCGCCCAGCAACACCAGGCGGCCACGGCTCCACAGCGGCAGCGGATCGCGCTCCAGCAGAGACCACTTGGTCACTTCCACGGTGGCATCGACCAGCGCCTGCACGGTCGGGTGCCAGCCACGGAAGGTCTCGCGCATTTCTTCCTTGCTCGAAGGCAGCCAGCGGTCGTTCAGGTCCCACTTCTCGACCGGTACGCCGGTCACGTAGTAGAGCTCGTCGGCCTTGCTGGTGACGAAGTAGGTCATCATGTGACGGTCGTCGCTCCACCACTTCACACAGGCATCGAAGGGCAGCATGCCTGCCTTGACCTCAGGGGTGGGAAACACGGCGCGGTGCGCCAGGTAACCGGCGTACTTGGGCGGTTCCACGCCCAGCAGTTCTTCGCGGATGCGGGAGTTGACGCCATCGGCGCCGATGACGATGTCGGCCTCTTCGGTGGTGCCATCGGCAAAGCTGAGGATGACGACGTTGCCGCGATCCTCGACCTTGGTCAGGCACTTGTCGAAGCTCACGCGATCGCCGGGCAGGGCCTTGATCAGCAGTTCATGGAAATCACCGCGATGCACCGTCAGGTAGGAGGCGCCATAGTGCTTGACGGCGTAGTCGCCCAGCGGAATCTGCGCCAGCACATCGCCGGTTTCCCAGTGGCGGCTGTACCAGAAGTCGGGGCGCGAACCCTGGCGGTTCATCTCATCCTCGATGCCGATGCGACGCAGCACCTTCATCACGTTGGGGCCGACGTGGATGCCCGCTCCCAGACGGGAGAAACCGGGCGCCTGCTCGTAGACGCGCACATTGAAACCTTCCTGCAGCAGCAGCGCCGCCGTAGCGGCACCGCCCAGGCCTGCGCCGACGACGGCGATACGTGGGGAATTGGACACTCTGATCTCCTTGCGAAATAGGTAGGAAGCTGGGTTGAAGCCGGGATAAAAAGCGACGACGCAAACGCTCCTGATACGTCGAATGAAATAGAGTGTACACACTCTATTTTTAAAAGAATAGAGGTTTATCCAAGAGAATTTTCTTGCTGCATTGCAGTGCGATGGATGACCAACAAAGGGGCAAATAACGCCATTTTGGTGCGGGAATTCGGTGATTCCCCGAGTCGAAGAAGGGGCGTGCGATCGACACCATATAAAGCGTACACATTATTTATTGCGCATCACCGGGGAAGATTGTCCCCGCACTGGGGCAGGCCCGGCGTGGCTGGCCACACTCACCCCTGGTGACGCAGGCAGGTGGCTCCCCGCTCCTGCTCAGGCGGGGCGTCGCGGCCACCACGCGCCGCCTTGGCCGCTTCGATGCCCCACAGGCGTGGCAGCTCCACCCCGTTACGCACCGCAACAATCTCGGCCATGATGGAAATGGCGATTTCCGCCGGCGTCTTGCTGCCGATGAAAATTCCCACCGGTCCGCGCAGCTGGCGCAACTCGTCGGTGGAAAGATCGAACAGTCGCAGGCGCTCGCGACGAGCATGGTTGTTGTGGCGCGAGCCCAGTGCGCCGACGTAGAAGGCCGGGGTCTTCAATGCCTGCATCAGTGCCAGGTCATCCAGCTTGGGATCATGAGTGAGCGCCAGTACAGCCGTCCGGGGATCGGGCTGCATCGCATCCACCGTATCGTCGGGCATGGTGCGCGCCAGCTGCACGCCGGGCAGGTCCCAGTCTTCCATGTACTCGCTGCGCGGATCGCAGACGGTCACCTGGAAATCGAGCGCCTGCGCCATCTGGCAGACCAGTCGCGACAAGGCCCCGCCGCCGATCAGCAACAGCCGGTAGCGCGGTCCATGCAGGGTTTCCAGGCTGTCCTGATCGACCTGCAGCATGCCGCCGGCCGTCACCGGTGTCAGCGCGACCGTACCGCTGCGCAGGCACAGGCGCCGCCGCACCAGCTGGCCACGCGCCAGCAGGGCCAGCAGCTCGTCGATGCGACTGTGCAGCGACAAGGGCTCGGTCACCAGTTCGATGGTGCCGCCGCACGGCAGGCCGAAGCGATGCGCCTGGTCGGCATCGATGCCGTAGCACAGGCGCCCGGGCAAGGCCTGCACGATGCCGGCCGCTTGCACGCTGGCGATCAGATCATCCTCGATGCAGCCGCCGGAGACCGAACCGACAACCCGGCCGTCGTCGCGAATGGCCAGCAGCGACCCCACCGGACGCGGCGCCGACCCCCAGGTGCGCACCACCGTCACCAGCAGAACGCGGTGGCCGGCCTGCAACCATTGCGCGCTGCGCCTGAGCACTTCAAGGTCGATACTGTCCATGCGCCCTCCCCTATACCGACAGATAGGCCCGTCGCACCTCTTCATCGGCCGCCAGTTGCGTCATGCTGCCCTGGTAACGGATATGACCGTTCTCCAGCACGTAGGCACGGTCGCTGACCAGCTCGGCGAAGTGCAGGTTCTGCTCCGACAACAGGATGGCCATGCCCTCGCGCTTGAGAGTCATGATCATGTTGGCCATCTGTTCGACGATGACCGGCGCCACCCCTTCCGAGGGCTCGTCCAGCAGCACCAGGTAGGGGTTGCCCATGAGCGTGCGCGAGACCGTCAGCATCTGCTGCTCGCCACCACTCATCTGGCCGCCCGGCCGGTCCGGCATTTCGCCCAGGTTGGGGAAGAGGTGGAACAGTTTTTCCGGCGTCCACTGGACCGCCCCTTCCCGCGCCGGCTGACGGCCCACCTCCAGGTTTTCCATCACCGACAGGTCGGAAAACACGCGCCGGTCTTCAGGCACGAAGCCCATCCCGTCGCGGGCGATCTCGTAGGGACGGGCGCGGCTGATGTCCTTGCCACGGAAACTGACTTCGCCCTCGGTCAGCTCCAGCAGGCCCATCACCGCCTTCATGGTGGTGGACTTGCCGGCGCCGTTGCGCCCCATCAGGGCGACCACTTCGCCGCGCCCCACTTCGAGGGCGACGTCGAACAGGATGTGGGCGCGCCCATAGAAGGCATTCAATCCGCTGACCTTGAGCAGAGGATCGGTCTTGGGGAGTACGGTAGCGCTCACGATGGGTTTCCTTCCTTCTCGAATGTCTTGCCGCTGCCGAAATAGACTTCCTGCACCTTGGGATGATTGCGGATGGTCTCACCATCACCCTCGGCGATCAGTTGCCCACGCGCCAGCACGATCATGCGGTCGGCAAAAGCAAACACCACGTCCATGCTGTGCTCGGTGAAGAGGACCGACATGTTCTTTTCCAGCACCAGGCGCTTGGTCAGGGCCATCAGTTCGTTGCGCTCCTTGGGCGCCATGCCGGCCGTTGGTTCGTCCATCAGCAACAGGCGCGGCCGGTTGGCCAGGGCGATGGCCAGCTCCACCCGCTTGACGTCGCCATAGGCCAGTACGCCGCAAGGGCGCTGCGCCTGGGCGGCCATGCCGACCTGCTCCAGCAGGGCCATGGCCTCATCGGCAAAGTAGGAGGCCGCCGGGCGCCACAGACCGAACAGCTTGCGCTGGCGCGACATCAGCGCCATCTGCACGTTTTCCAGCACGGTCATGGAACTGAAAGTGGCCGAAATCTGGAAGGTGCGCCCCACGCCGAGCCGCCAGATATCACGCGGTTTCATGCCGGCGATATCGTGACCGTCGAAGCGGATGCTGCCGGTCTCGGGCCGGTACTGGCCGTTGAGGATGTTGAAGCAGGTCGACTTGCCGGCGCCATTGGGCCCCAGCAGTGCCAGCAGCTGGCCCGGTGCCAGGTCGAAGGACACGCCATTGACGGCCTTGTTGCCGCCGAAGGATTTACTGATGTTGTCTACTGTCAGCAGGTTCATGCCGCCTCCTTGCCGATACCGGCTTTCAGTTCCGGGACCGCACCGCTCCCCTGGCGCGCCGGTCTGCCGACAAAGCGCTGGAAATAACCGGCGATGCCAGCCGGGAACAGCAGCACCAGCGCCAGGATCACCAGCCCGAGAATGGCACGCCAGTAATCGGTCTCGCGTGCGATCACATCCTGCAGCCAGGTGAAGACCGATGCACCCACCACCGGTCCCAGCAAGGTCTGCAGGCCGCCCAGCATGACCATCACCAGGCCATCGACCGAACGGCCTACGCTGATGGCCTCCGGCGAGATGCTGCCCTTGGAGAATGCGAACAACACCCCGGCCGCGCCACAGAATACGCCCGCCAGTGCAAAGGCCAGCCATTGCATGCGCTTGACGTCGATGCCGATGGCGTCCGAACGCAGCACCGAATCACGGGCGGCCCGCATCGCATAGCCGAAGGGTGCGAACAACACGCGGCGCAACAACAGCAGGCCGGCCACCGCGCAGGCCAGCGCCAGGTAGTAGTAGGCCAGCGGCGACGCCAGCCAGGCGGCCGGCCAGACACCGACCAGACCGTTGCTGCCACCGGTGACGTCATCCCATTGATAGATGATGGCCCAGACGATCTGCGCGAAGGCCAGGGTCAGCATGGCCAGGTACACGCCCGACAGGCGCACGCTGAACCAGCCGAACAGCAGCGCGCCCAGCCCGGCCACCAGCGGACCGGCCACCAGCGCCAGCTCCATCGGCCAGTGCAGCTTGACCACCAGCATCGCCGCCGCATAGGCACCCAGCCCGAAATAGGCCGCGTGACCAAAGGAATGCATGCCGCCCGGCCCCATGATGAAGTGCAGGCTGGCCGCAAACAGCACGGCGATGAAGATCTCCACCAGCAGCACCGTCAGGTAGGGGAAGCTGTGCGACAGCAAGGGCGCCGCCAGCAGCAGCGCCAGGGCCGCCCAGGCCAGCTTGCGTACGCCGGCGCCGGCCGGAGCCAGCGGTGCTTCCGGCTGGCCGGTACTGCGAGGGGCGGCCTGGGGCTTGCCCATCAGGCCCCAGGGACGGACCACCAGGATCACCGCCATGACCAGGAATTCCACCACCAGCGTCAGCTTGGACAGCGAAATCACCATCCCGAACACGGACACCTGGCCGATGGCCACGCACAAGGCCTTGATCTCGGCAATCAGCAGGGCCGCCAGGAAGGCGCCGGGGACCGACCCCATGCCGCCGACCACCACCACCACGAAGGCGTTGCCTATGGTCTCCAGGTCCAGCGCCAGGTTGGCGGGAATGCGCGGCCCCTGCAGGGCGCCACCCAGGCCGGCCAGGAAGCAGCCCAGCGCGAACACGCCGGTAAACAGCCAGGACTGGTTGATGCCCAGGGCGCCGACCATTTCGCGGTCCTGGGTGGCGGCGCGGATCAGTGTTCCCCAGCGGGTGCGGTTCAGGACCAGCCACAGCACGCCCAACACCAGCGGGCCGATGGCGATGAGCACCAGGTCATATTGCGGAATGCGCCGGCCCAGCAGCTGCACCGCGCCACCCAGGCCGGGCGCGCGCGGGCCGAACAGGTCTTCCGCCCCCCACAGGTAGAGCGCGGCATCCTTCAATACCAGTACCAGCGCAAAGGTGGCCAGCAGCTGGAACAGTTCCGGAGCGCGGTAGATGCGGCGCAGGATGAGGATTTCCACCAAGGCGCCCAGTACCGCTACGGCCATCGCCGAGAGCAGTACGGCACTCCAGAAACCGAGGCCGCTGGCGCCGATCAAGGACACCAGCGTGTACACCACATAAATGCCCACCATGTAGAACGAGCCGTGGGCGAAGTTGACGATGCGCGTGACACCGAAGATCAGCGACAGGCCCGCTGCCACCAGGAACATGGTGGAAGCATCGGCCAGCCCGTTGATCATCTGCACGATCAGGCTAGAGAGAGTCATGCTTTATCCCCTGTGACCGCAGTCCTGCGCAGCACGCTGCTGCCCAGGACTGCGGCAAGGCGTGGACCAGCTCAGTTGGCCGCACGCAGTTTCTTGACTTCGGCATCCGGCAATTGCACTGAAGCGCCATCGACGTAGCTGAAGTTGACCATGATGCCGCGACCATCCTTGAGCGCCGTGCGCCCCACGTGGGCACCGAGGGTGGACTGGTGGTCCTGGCTGCGATAGACGATCGGGCCGGAGGGAGTCGCGACCTTCAGGCCCGAGAAGGCGACCGCCAGCTTGTCGCTCTCGACCGAGCCGGCCGCCTTGATGCCGGTGGCGATTGACATCAGCGCCACGTAGCCGACCAGTGAACCGTTGCGCGGGTAGTCGCTGAATTTCTTGCGATAGGCATCGACGAATTTCTTGTGCTCTGGCGTATCGATGGCATACCAGGGGTAGCCGGTGACGATCCAGTTGACCGGTGCCTCATTCTTCAGCGGATCGAGATATTCCGGCTCGCCGGTCAGCAGCGACACCACTTCGCGTCCCTCGAACAGGCCACGGGTATTGCCCTCGCGCACGAACTTGCCGAGGTCGGCACCGAAGAGCGCGTTGAAGATCGCATCCGGCTTGGCATCGGCCAGCGCCTGCGTGACCGAACCGGCATCGATCTTGCCCAGGGGCGGTGCCTGTTCGGCGACGAATTCGATGTCCGGCTGGCGCTCCTGCATCAGCTTCTTGAAGGTGGCAATGGCGGACTGGCCATACTCGTAGTTGGGGTAGACCAGCGCCCAGCGCTTCTTCTTCAGCTTGGCCGCTTCGTTGACCAGCGAGGCCACCAGCATGTAGGTGGAGGGACGCAGGCGATAGGTGTACTGGTTGCCGTTCTGCCAGACGATCTTGTCGGTCAGCGGTTCAGCCGCCAGGAAGAAGATCTTGCGCTGCTTGGCATAGTCGGTCAATGCCAGGCCGGTGTTGGAGAGGAAGCCGCCGAACAGCAGCGATACCTGTTCGCGGGTCACCAGTTCCTCGGCCACCCGCACCGAGTCCCCCGGGTTGCCGTTGTCATCGCGGGAGATGACTTCCACCTTCTTGCCCAGCAGGCCGCCGGCGGCATTGATCTCTTCTTGGGCCAGTTCCCAGCCACGGCGGTACGGTTCGAGGAAGGCCGGTTGGGCCTTGTAGCTGTTGACCTCGCCAATCTTGATGGTGGATTGGGCCAGTGCGCCGGCAGCGCCCGCCAGGCCCAGTACGGCGACAACGAGATGCTTCAGATGCTTGAGATGCTTGAGATGCTTGAGATGGAGGGAGACGTTCACGATCTTTCCTTTCTGCACCCGCAGGTGCAAGCAACGGCAGGGGAAGGAAGGCGCGCCGGGTGGAGCCCGCACACCTTCCGGCAGCGCATCAGAACAGGTGACGGATACCGAACTGCATGCCGTTCACCGTGCCGCCACTGGCTGGCACGTTCTTGGTGATCGGCGCCGCACCGGCCAGCGAGAAGGTGGCACCGTTGCTGTTGGTCAGGTGGGCATAGGTGGTATAGAGCATGGTGCGTTTGGACAGGTCATAAGTAGCGATCAGGCTGATCTGGCGGGCATCGCGGCCGGCGCCGGTGCTGTCCTTGGCCCAGCCGTAGCCGGCCCCGATGGTGGCCTGCGCGCTCAGGCGATAGTTGGCCGAGATCGAGTACGCACCGTAGTAGCTGCCGCGCACATTGGTGGTGGCGGCCGCACCGAGGTTGTTGCCGCGGTAGTAGCCCAGGAAGATCTTGCCGTTGCCGTAGTCATAGGCACCACCGGCGAAGGTGGAGCGGATGGCGATGTTGTCGTTGGCGCTGTTCTGGGTGGAATGGCTCAGGCCCAGGTAGAACGGTCCGCTTTCGTACTCGCCCGCCAGCATGGTGGTAGCCAGGCCGTTCCTGGGCGTGGTCTGCTCGCCCAGGCCATAGTAGGCCTGCAGCTTGAAGCCGCGCATCACCGGCGAGATATAGCCGATCACGTTGTCATAGCGCGGCGTGTAGGCCGAGACGTTGTTCAGGAAGGAGGCATAGGTCGCACCGGCAAAGGCATCCAGGCGTGCGATCATCAGGAAGCCCGGCGAGTTCTGCCGACCCAGGCGCAACTCACCCAGGTGATTGGCCAGACCGACCCACGACTGGCGGTTGAACAGGCGGGTGCTGTCGTGCATGCCACCGGTATCGGAGGCGAAGCCGTTCTCCATCTGGAAGTTGGCACGCAGGCCGCCGCCCAGGTCTTCGGTCCCCTTGAAACCCAGGCGGCTGGCCTGGTAGCCGCCACTGTCCAGCGACACCACCGAGCCGCGCCCGGTCGCGTTGGTGTAGCCCAGGTAGGTATCGACCACACCATAGATGGTGACGTTGGATTGCGCCATCGCACCGCTCGCGCAGAACAGGCTGCCGGCCGCGAGTATCCATGCCTTTTTCATGTTGTTTTCCCTTTGTTGAAGTGTTGGAGGTGTTGCTGGTAATGCCGTGACTGCAGGTGCTGCTTTCCTGCCTGGCCCGGTAATCCGGGCTTCTGTTGGAATGCGTCGATGCCAGCGGCGCCGCTGGCGAAATTGCGGCTGCTATTGCCGGGTGCGGAACATCGCCACCGACTGGTCCAGCCGCCGACTCTGTTCGGCCAAAGCGACAGCCGCCGCCGCGGCCTGCTCCACCATGGCGGCGTTCTGGCGTACGGCGTCGTCGATCTGGGCGATGACATGGTTGATGTGGGTGATTTCGCCACCCTGCTGACGTGAGGCGTCGCTGATCTCGCCCACGGTCACCACCACCTCGCGCGCCAGTCCGACGATCTGTTCCAGGCTGCCGCCGGCGGCATCGGCCAGGCGCACGCCATTGGCCACGTCGCGACCGGAGCGTTCCAGCAACTGGCTGATCTGGCGTACTGCATCGCTGCTGCGCTGGGCCAGGCTGCGTACCTCGCTGGCCACCACCGCAAAACCGCGCCCGTGCGTGCCGGCGCGGGCCGCTTCCACGGCAGCATTGAGGGCCAGGATGTTGGTCTGGAAGGCGATGCCCTCGATCACGGAAGAAATCTCCGAGATGCCGGTGGCGCTGCGCGAAATCTCGTCCATGCTGGCGATCACCTTGCGTACCAGTTCGCTGCCCTCTTCGGCGGCGGCGACCGAGGCGTTGGCCAGGCCATGGGCCTGTTGCGCGCTGCCGGCATTGCGCTGCACGGCGTTGTCCAGCTCGGCGATGCGATTGGCGGTCTGCTCGACGGCGGCAGCGGTTTCTTCGGTGCGCGCCGCCAAGTCCATGTTGGCGTCGGATATCTCGGTCGCAGCACCGCCGACTGTGCTCACACCCTCGCGCAGATCGCGTACCAGGCTGGCCAGGCTCTTTTGCATTACATCCATGCTGGCCGCCAGGCGCGCCACCTCGTCATCGCTACTCCCTTGCGCGCTGGCGGCCTCGGTCAAATCGCCCGCACCGATGCTGCGGGCGTGCCGGAGCATGCCCTCCACCGGCCGGCTCACACGTCGCGCCGCCAATGCCAGCACGAGCGCCTGCCACAGCGACAGGCCGAGCACGAGCGGAACGAACCACCCCAGCGGCGCAGCCGCACTCGCCAACCAGACCAGTGCGGCCAGCAACAGCAAGATATTGAGTCCTTGTGCGAAACGCATGCGCCAGGCCAGCGTGGGTGCCAACGTGATGCGCAGCAAGCGCCCCACGCCACGCAGCATCAGGCGACCTTCGCGCAACTCCCAGTGGCGCGCACCACCGCCGCGACGAGCTTGCACGAAGGCCCGCATGCGACCGACCTCTTGCTCGGAGGCGCGGGTGCGCACGGTGGTATGGCCCACATGTACGCCGTCGACCAGGGTCCGGGTGATGGTGGCCTTGGCCCAGAAACAACGGCCATCCCTGGCGCGATGACGCATCACACCGGTCCAGGCACCCCGTGCCTTGACGGTGCGCCAGAGATCGGCGCCGACCTCGGCCGGCGTATCGGGGGCATACATCATGCTGGCCGGCTGACCCAGCAATTCGTCGACGTCATATCCACTGCGTGCCACGAAGGCGGCATTGACATAGACCATGCGTCCCTCGATATCGGTGCGCGTGATCAGGTATTCATCCTCGGCCAGCGCGAGATCGGCGCGCGCCGGGCTGGCATCAATGACGGCCGTCAGTCCGGCACCCTGTGCGACTGGTAGCGACAACATCTCCCTCTCCTGTATGCCGGCGTGCGGCTTCGTTAGCTGTTCCTGCGGGTATTGGCGAGACGTGGGGAAGCAGCTGTGAAAGCCGCATCACACGCTTCTTTTTATGACGCATACACTATAAATATTCAGTGTTAGCAAAATACAGGCCAGCCTTGACCCATCTCAAACCGAGCACGTAATCATCAGGTTAATATAAGGATATATGCGGCATACACGCGGGTTTCCTGCTTGTCTCCACGGCGACGCCAAAACCGCCTTTACGTTTCTTATTTATAATGTGTACACCATATTAATGCGAAACCGGAAAACTGCACAAGCAGAGTGCGTTGTGCACCACGACATCGCGTCGACGGCATCACAGATGGCCACACGGGATATGGAAGAAGCGCGGTCGGCAGACCGGCGAAGCAGGAGGGCGATTCCGCCAGCAGCAGGTGCAGCCGTGGCCGCACCGCCCTGGTCGAAGGAAGGGATCAGCGTGGGCGCGGCAAGGTGAAGTTAGATTCGGTACGGCTACGGCCGTACCATTCGCCGCCCATGCGGAAGAGCAGATCGACCTGGCCAGGATCCAGCTTGCCATCGACATCCAGCAACTGGTCATCCACGTGCGCAGCCAGCACCTGGCCGAAGATCAGGTGGCAGGATGGCTCATGGCGCGGGTAGGGCTCCATCATTGCCAGCTTGCACTCGAAGCTGGCCACCGCACCCTCGACGCGGGGCGGCTGCACCAGCTGGCTGGGCGCAGCCTGCAGGCCGCAGGCCTCGAATTCGCTGACGCCGGCCTCGAAGGGAAAGGAGGTCGCATTCAAGGCCAGGGCCTGCGCCGGTGCGGCCAGGTTGACCACGAACTCGCCGCTGGCGCTGATGTTGTTGACGGTGTCCTTGAGCTTGCCACCCCGCTGCAGCAGCGGGCAGATCAGCAGGGTCGGCGGCTTGCCGGTGATCATCTGGAAAAAGCTGAACGGCGCCAGGTTGGCCCGCCCCTGCCCGTCCAGCGTGGAAACCCAGGCGATAGGACGAGGCACGATCAGCGCCGACATCCACTCATAAGCTTCGACGGGCTTGAGCCCTGCGAAATCGATCAACATTGTTCAACCCTCTCCGATGACAAGTACGACAACTTTCAAATCGGCGCCACGCAAGCGCGCCAAGACATCCGCAGCAGGCAAGGCCACAGCGACGCTTGCCTGTACAGCCGGCAGGCAGGACATTAGAATCAGCAGCTGCCCCTTGCTCGCCGCCGGCGAACAAGGCACGCCAAACCACCCATCCCTTGCGCCAATGACCAAGAAGCCCGCCACCGCCGACTATCATTTCTCCGACCAGATCGGGCATCTGCTGCGCCGCGCCTACCAGCGCCACGCGGCCATTTTCCAGCAACATATCCCGGATTCGCAACTGACGGCCGCGCAGTTCGTGACGCTGTGCGCAATCCGCGACCTGCAGACCTGCTCACTGTCGGACATCGTCAAAGTGACCGCCATCGACCAGGCTACCATCCGTGGCATCGTCGAACGCCTGAAGGCGCGCGACCTGATCAAGCTGTCCCATGACGAGGCCGACCGCCGCAAGGTACTGGTGTCGCTGAGCAAGAACGCTACCGCGCTGGTGGCCGATACGGTGCCCTTCGCCGCCCAGATCACCGAGGCCACCTACGGCAATCTCAATCCGGCAGAACGGGTGGCATTGGTATTCCTGCTGCGCAAGATGATCGACGAATAAGGCCGAGCCGCCGAATCATTCACACCGCCGGCAAGGGCTCGCCCAGTGCCGCCAGGATGCATTCCGCATTGAAGGGCGGCTGGCGGAAGCGGCGCCCGGTGGCATCGAAGAGCGCATTGGACAGCGCCGCCGCGCTCGGCACCGACGCCGATTCGCCTGCCCCCATGGGGGGCTGGTCCTGGCGCTGCATCAGCACGATCTCGATGGGCGGCACTTCCGTGAAATGCAGGATGGGATAGGCGCCCCACTCCAGGCTGATGGTCCCTTGCGGACCGAAACTGACACGCTCCTTCAACACCCGGCTCAGCGATTGCAGGATGTTGCCATGCATTTGGTGGCGCACGCCATCAGGATTGACCATCATGCCGGTATCCTGCCCCACCACCAATGAAGTCACCTTCAGCGCGCCATCGGCGGGATCGACTTCGATATCGATGACCCATGCCGACCAGGCTGCGCCAAACCCGGGGAACTTGCTGTGGACATAGCGCGCATAGGCGATGCCTCGCCCGCGCAGCTTGCCGTCGGCGCCCGGCGTGCCACGCGAACCGCTGGCACCGGACACCCAGCCGGCCTTCTCCGCCACGGCCTGCAGCAGCGCGCTGGCGCGCTCGTCGGGCAGGTGCGCCAGGCGATAGGCCAGGCGATCCTGGCCTGCCAGCTCGGCCAGTTCATCGATGAAGACTTCATGGGCAAAGGAGTTCGGCATGGCCGAGACTCCGCGCAACCAGCCGGCTCGCACGATGGGCGCAACGTCGTCGCAATCGATCTGCAGGTGCGGGTAGGCATATGGTGGCACGGCGGTGCGATCGCCCATCTCCAGCACGCGGGGTTCGGGAGCGATCTTGCCGGTCAGCAGCAGCGCCAGCACCGGCGCATCGTTGGACGGATAACGGGTCTGGAAGCCATAGGCCGAGAGCCGGCCCGCTTCATCGATGGCACCGCGCACCTGCATCAGTTGCGCCGCCCCTTTGGGTTCCCAGGCATGCTCCTGCTCGCGGGTCAGTTGCACCCGCACCGGGCGTCCCACGGCACGTGACAGCAGGGCCGCATCGGCCACCACGTCATCGGCACAGTTGCGGCCATAGCATCCGGCGGCCTCCAGCCGGATCACTTCTATCTTTCCTTCGTCGAGCGCGCACAGGCGAGAGAGGTCGATACGCATGACATGCGGATTCTGCGTGCCGGACCAGACCGTCAGGCCCTCCTCGCGATAATCGGCGACCGCGCAGGAGGGGCCGATGGAGGCATGCATCTGGTAAGGCCAGACATAGGTGCGCTCGATGCGCCGGGCTGCGCTGCTCATGGCGGTATCCAGATCGCCTTGGCGCACCAGTTCGCGGCGTTTGGCGGGCAGCTCGCGCAGGCGGGTTTCCAGGTCGTCCATGGAGGGCAGCGGCGGGATGTCCTTCCAGCGCAGCTTCAGTTCATGCATGGCGCGCTGTGCCTGCTCCTCGCGCTCGGCCACCACGCCGACGAAATCACCCTGCACCACCACCGCGACCAGCCCGGGGATGTGGGCCACGGAATCCTGGTCCACCGACAGCAGGCTGTTGCCGATGAAGTCACCGCCGTCGCGTCCCGGGTGCGGCGGGCGCACCACGCGCCCATGCAGCATGCCCGGCACGCGCACGTCGTGCACATAGACCGGCTCGGCACGTACCTTGGCAGGAATATCGACACGCTGCGAACTGCGGCCCACCAGGGTGTACTGGCTGGCCGGCTTCAACGGGACGTCGCCAGGGTCGAGAGTCAGGACGATCTTCTGCCCGGCCAACAGGGTGAAATAACTGGTACTACGCTCGGGCTGGTCGATATCGGTGATGCGCCCCGCCTCGATGCGCAGGCGTGCGGGAGGAACATCCCACTGCGCGGCCGCCATGGCCAGCAGGTGCTCACGCGCCTGGGCTGCAGCCTTGCGCAGCGGCACGGCGGAAATCTGGATGGTGGCACTGGCAATGGTTGGACCCTGGTTGGGGGCTTCCTCGGTGTGACCGAGGATCATGGTCACGCAGTCCATGTCCACACTCAGTTCCTCAGCCACGATCTGGGCCAGCGAGGTGCGGATACCGGTGCCAAGATCGACGTGACCGTTGAAGGCCAGCACCCGACCCTCAGCCAGCAGGGCCACGAACACGTCCGGTAGCGGCTGCACATAGGACGAAGCCGCGCCGGGCTGGCCGGGCGCGGGCTTGGCACCGGGTTGCGGGGCGCGGGTCACCAGCAGCGTGTCGCCGCGCTCCAGCAATTGACGACGCGCCTCGCGGGGGGTCTGGCCGGATGGTTGGCCGGGTAGATTCGTTGCTTGCATCTCAAACCATGGTGCACATCAGATTCATCACGACCCGGACCGTTACCGCCGTCCGGGCATCAAGGCTGGGCGACCACCTTCAGCGCCTCGTCCAGCGGCATCACGGCCGCGTACTTCTGCGCCATGTCGAACAGGTTGGCCTCATGCGGCCCGATGGCGCGGTCACCCACGCAGTCGGACACCACCAGCGGGCGGAAACCCCAGGACATGGCATCGACCACGCTGGCGCGCACGCAGCCACTGGTCACGGCACCGGCCACCAGCAAGGTCTGCACGCCGTGCTGGGTCAGCCACGGTGCCAGCGAGGTACCGAAGAAGGCCGAGGGCACGGTCTTGCGCACCACCAGCTCACCAGCGGCCGGGGTCAGTTCCGGCACGATGGCGCTGCCCGGCAGGTCTTCCTTCAGGGTGACCATGCCCGGCACTTTCATGCCGAAGATGTTGCGATCGGCATCATCGTCGGCGAACACGATGCGGCTGTGCGCCACCGGCCAGCCATGCTGGCGCGCATGGGCCAGCAGGCTGCGCGTGCGTTCGATGGCCGGGCCGATGTTGCCGCCGCCGAACTGGGCCGGGTCGGCAAAGCTGTTGACGAAATCGACGATCAGCAGACCGAAGGGCGGCTTCATTTCCAGCGTGTGGCCAAAGCCCTGGCGCTGATAGGTTTCCACTTCCTTGTGCATCGTATCTTCCTTTTGAAGAGGCTGCCGGGCGCACCCGGCTGGCCTCATTGCGAATTGCCGTAGATGAAGCCGTCCAGCAACTTGCCGTCCTTGACCACCGCCGTACCGTCCACCGCCACCGTGCAGCGGCGCAGGGGGATGTCGATATGGCAGGCGGTGGTGCGGCTGCCACCGGCTTCGTTGTTGGGGCCGAAAGAGAACAGGAAATTGCCCTCGTAGGCGCGGGCATCCATGCCGATGGTGGCTTCGCGGTCATACATGGCCAGCGTGGACCATTGCGCGCGCGGCTGCAGGCCCCAGCCGATGTGCGACATGGCATAGGCCTCCGGGTCCTTGAAGGAGGCCATGTAGTCGCTCAGCAGCTCGGCATCCAGGCCACCCTCGATGCCGGTGACAAAACCATCCTTGACGGTGACCACGATGGCTTCCTGGGCATAGCATTTCATGGGCAGCAGGATATCGCCGCGATCGATGACCAGGGTGCCATTGGTCTGGCGCTCATTGGGCCAGGTCAGCACGAAACCGCTGGGCCAGTGGTCCCAGCGTCCTGGCTGATCGACGAAGCCGTATTCCTGGATCACCGGGAACTCGCCCAGCGGGCAGCGCAGGTCCGTCCCCGCATCGGAGGTGATGTGCATCTCGCGCTTGCCCTCCAGCAGTTGCGCCGCCTGCGACACGCGGCGCCGGTCGTCTTCGCTGGGAACCATGCGCACCAGCACCTCGGGCGGCTCCACGGCCAGCAGGATCTTGGTGCCGGTGGAGAGGATTTCGTGCTGCTCGGGCGAGAACAGCAGGGTCATCAGGTCCAGCACCAGGTCGCTCTCCTTGAGGGCAGCGATGGCGGCGCGGTTGCCGGTCAAGGGCGTGGTGCCGAGATAGGCCAGGGAGTCACGGCTCAGGGCCTTCTCGGCATTGACCGGGGGCAGGTCCAGCCGGTTGACGGTGGCGCCCATGAGCGCGGCGGCGGTCATGGCGGTGGACAGGGTCTGCGGATGGGTGCTGCTGCTGGTGAGCACGGTGACGATTTGTCCCGGCTCCAGCTTGGACAGGGTCAGCACCTCTTTCCAGGCACTGATCAGGTCATGGTCGCTGACGGCCATGGTGTTCTCCTTTGCAATCGGTCTTGGGATGAATGCGGCCCTTACAGCGGCGCGCCGAGGAAGTCGCCAAAGGCGGCGTAGAAGCCGGCCTCGTTGTCCCACGGGATCATGTGGCCGGCGTCCTCCACCCGGCTCACCACCAACTGCGGCAGGAGGCCCTGGAGTTCCTGCACGTCCTCGGGCAGGATGACGTCGCCGCGCGAGGCCTGCATCAACATTACCGGCAGCTTCAAGGCCGGCAGGTCGGCATGGAAATCATCGGTATGGAAACCCTCGAAGCTGGCGATCACGGCCCGCTCGTCGCAGGTGTGCAGCCACTCGGCACGCAGTTGCAGTTGCTGTTCGGTCCAGGTCGGGCAGAAGGCGCGCATCTGCTCGGCCGAGCAACCCTCGCGCGCCAGGCGCATGGAATCCACGTACCAGGGCAGCTTGGAGGGATAGGTGCGGCGACCAGGGCCGGAGACCGGCGGATCGACCATCACCAGCCGCGTCAGGCCGCGTGGCTGCTGGCTCGCAGCGCGGGCGCCGATGCGTCCGCCCATGGAGTGCCCGACCACCGAATAGCGCTCCAGTCCGAGCGCTTCGGCCAAGGCGATGACGTCGGCCGCCTGCGCATCGAGGCTATAGTCCAGCGTCTCCGAGGCCGAAGACAGGCCACGGCCGCGCACGTCCAGCACATAGGTATCGAACTGCTGGCCGAAACGTTCGCCGACGAAGGCCCAGGTCACTGCCGGGCTGGTGATGCCAGGGACGATGATGACGGCGTCGCGGCCGGCACGTGCGCCGTCCTTGCCACCGAAGCGCAGGTAATGCTGGCGGATGCCGTTGGCCAGGATATTGGCGCCGTAGAGGAAGCTGCTCTGCATGGCGGCCCCTCTCAGTAGGCGCCGGAGAGCAGCGCGCCGGCGCCCGGGACGATGCGGTCCAGCTCCAGGCGTTTGAGCATGGCGTAAGTAGTAGCCACGGCGGCGGTGATGACAGGCTTGCCGGTCATCGCCTCGACCTGCGCGATCACCGGAAGCGAGGGCATCTGCACGCAGGCCGACAGCACGATGGCGTCGGCCTGGCTGGTATCCATCTGGGCCACGATGGCCGGCAGCTTGGCCGGGTCATGACGGGCTACATCGAGGTTGTCGGGGATTTCCAGGGCACGGTAGTCCAGCACTTCATAACCTTCGTGGCGGATGTAGTCCACCACCAGCTCGGTGAGCGGCTTCATGTAGGGCGCGACCACCACGATCTTCTTGGCACCAATGACCTTGAGCGCATCGATGAGCGCGCCGGCACTGGTGACCACCGGAGCATCGGCGCCGTTGGCGGCGGTGTGGGCAGTCAGGCGTTGCTCGGACTGGCGGTGATAACCACGGCCCATGGCCATGATGGCCACCAGGCAGGCATAGCCCAGCACATCGACACGGGCATCGGACAGCTCGACGGCGCAGCGGTCGGATTCACCATCCATGGCAGCCAGCTCTTCCTTGACCACCTTCTTCATGCGCATGCGGCTGGAGTGGAAGGTGAAGCGCTCGGGGCGGATCGCCTGGCGTGCCGTCAGCATGGCCGGGATCTCGGTCTCCATGGTGGTGTTGGAACTGGGGACGATCTGCCCGATACGGTAAAGACGCTGCTGCATGTAAGGTTCTCCTTGATCTGCCATGGTCATGCGAAGTTCGCAAATTTGTAATGCATACACTATATTTAATCATTTCCACGATCTTTGCAACCGGGATTTTCCGTCGCACCAGTCGCGCCAGACAAATCCCCTTTTATGTGCGATGCAGCACCAAATACGGGAGTTTTAGACGTCCGACCGCACCAGTTCGAGACCGCGCAATGCAACATGGAAATTCGTGATTTACTTGGCATTATTGAGTGTGTACACTATTTTTCAGCAAGGCCGGGCAAGGCTGCCGGATGGCCTGTCCGCAGGCGGGCATACTGGCCGAGGCAAGCGCATTGGCATGAAGGATGCTTGATGTGCTGACGATAGAGATCCATGGCAATGCCTTCGCAGGGCAGGCCGCGACACCAGAGACCATGCACAAGCAAGAACCCATCATCTTCCACGTCAACGGCCATACGGCCACGCTGGACATTGCCGCCGACGCGCCGCTGCTGAACGTATTGCGCAACGACCTTTGCCTGAACGGCCCCAAATTCGGCTGCGGCCTGGGCGAGTGCGGTGCCTGCACCGTGCTGGTCGATGGCGTGGCAGCCCGCTCCTGCGTGATCCCGCTGGCTGGCGTGGCCGGACGCAATGTGACCACGCTGGACGGCCTGGCCCTGGAGGGCCGGCTGGACCCGGTACAGCAGGCCTTCATCGATGAGCAGGGCGCACAATGCGGCTACTGCATGAACGGCATGATCATGACCATCAAGGCCCTGCTGCTGCGCTCGCCCAACCCGACCGAAGACGAGATCCGCAGCGAACTGGACTTCAACCTCTGCCGCTGCGGCACCCATGTGGAGATCATGCGCGCGGCCCTGCGCGCGGTCGAATTGCAGCGCCAGGGGATGGCGCAATGAGTGCGCCCCTGCCCCAGCAGATGGCTGCTCCCCTGACCACCGGCGCGGCGTCCCTGCGTCATGCCCGCCTGGCCCTGCCGCCGCGACTGGACTGGCAACAGTCCCTCTATACCGGTGCCCGCCTGCAAGGCCTCGACAGCGAAGCCGCGCTGCGCTGCCCGGGCGCGCCACAGGTGATACAGCGCCGGCATCTGGTGGCTGTCGTCGCCGACAGCGATGAACTGGCCCACCAGGCACGCAGCCAGTTGCGCCTGCGCTGGAGCGAGGCAGCGCCGCAGGGCAGCACCCCACGCGTGCGCGCCGCGCAGACACTGCATGCGCGGGGCCAGGATTCCAGCGGCCTGCACGACATCACCTTGGACGCCCACTACCAGTGGCGCGATGCGCAATCCGCATCCCCTGCCCCGCCCGCTTTCCCCGCCACCGGCATCGTCGCCATGGCCACCCCGATGGGCGCAAGCCTGCGACTGGACCTGCCCTTCGGCAATCCCGCACTGATCGCCATGGAAGTGGCGGCCCTGCTGTCCCTGCCCTTAGCCCAGGTGGAGGTGCGCAGCCACCGCCCGCCGGCCTGCATGCAGGAGCTCAGCGCCGCCAGCGACGTGGCCGGCGTGGTCGCGCTACTGTCCCTGCAATGCGGGCAGGCAGTTTCGCTGGTGCTGGAGCCGACCACCTTTGCCGGCAGCCCGACCTCGCTGCAGCTGCATGGTGAACTGGACCAGGATGGCCGACTCGGCAGCTACCACATGCATATCGAGCAGGACGCCCCATCGCCGCCACTGGCCTGGTTGCTGACGGAAACCGCCTATGCGCTGGAGGATGCCACCGACCCGCGCGACGGCGTTGCCCTGGCCTCGCCCTATGACTGGCAGGCGCAGGAAATCATCGGGCCGCAAGGTGCCGCAATCCCGTTGGCAGCGAGCACCTTCGCGCAGGAAATCTTTTTCGATGAACTGGCCCAGCGCATCGGCGAGGACGCGGTGCAATACCGTCTGCGGCATCTGTCCGATGCGCATGGCGCGGCGCTGGTGCGCTCGGTTGCCGAGGGGGCGGGCTGGGACGGCCCGGCGCGGCAGGTGCAGGGCAACGTCCTGCGCGGACGTGGCTTTGCCTATGCCAGCACGCTGGAACAGGAACAGGGCCAGCCGGTGCAGAGCTGGTCGGCCTGGGTGGCCGATGTGGAATACGACCGCGCCTCGGGCGAACTGAGCGTGACCCGGGTCACCGCCGGCCACGACCAGCGCGCGGGGACGACAGCGGCCGCCGCACCTGCCGCTGACGATCAACTCGACCAGAAACAACGCGCCCTGCTGGGCGAACAGGCCAGACTGGCGATGGCGCAGACGCTGGCACCGGACCAGGGCTTCGATGCCTGGTCGCGCGAACTGCGCCCCCTGCCGGGCCAGGCCAGTGCCGGCCTGCCCCAGGTCGACCTCATCGATGGCGGCAACGCGCCGGCGCTACGCGACATCCAGCTCAAGGCGGGCGGCGCCTTCACGCTGCCGGCGGCGGCGGCGATTTCCAATGCCATCCATGCCGCCACCGGCGTACGTCTGCGCGAGGCGCCGTTTTCGGGTGAGCAGATCAGGCTGGCACTGGAACATCAAGAGGGTTCGGGCCAGCGGCCGGGCGGCTGGCGCCGCCTGCGCAAATACGGCTGGCTGGGGGGTGCTGCGGCGGCACTGGGCGCCACGCTGACCCTGGCAATGCCCTGGCGCGCCGAGATCGCACCGGTGGCGCGGCCTGCGGCCGACCTGTATTCAGCCGCCACCATCGAACGCGGGCGCCGGGTGGCGCTGGCTGGCGATTGCGCGGTCTGCCACACGGCCCCGGGCGGGGTCGCCAATGCCGGCGGCCATGCCCTGCAGACGCCGTTCGGCACCGTCTTCAGCACCAACATCACGCCCGACGAAAAGACCGGCATCGGCAACTGGTCCTATGCCGCCTTCGAACGCGCCATGCGCGAAGGCATCCATCGGGACGGACGACATCTCTACCCGGCCTTCCCCTACACCGCCTTCGCCAAGATCAGCGAAGCCGACATGCAATCGCTGTACGCCTACCTGATGGCCCAGCCGGCGGTCTCCAGCACGCCGCCGGAAAACGATCTGCGCTTCCCCTTCAACATGCGTCCGCTGCTGGCCTGCTGGAATCTGCTGTTCCACAAGAATGAAGTGTTCCAGCCCGACCCCGACCGCTCGGCCCTGTGGAATCGCGGCGCCTATCTGGTGGAGGGGGCCGGTCACTGCACCGCCTGCCATTCACCGCGCAATGCCCTGGGCGCGGAACAGGGCGGACGCCAGTACCTGGGCGGCGGCACGGGCGATGGCTGGGAAGCCCCGGCATTGACGGCGCTGTCGAAGTCGCCCACGCCCTGGACCGAGGATGAACTGTTCAGCTATCTGCGCAGCGGCTTCTCGGACCGTCACGGCATTGCCGCCGGACCGATGGCGCCGGTGGTGGCCGAACTGGCGCAACTGCCGGCCGGCGACGTGCGCGCCATCGCGCATTACCTGGCCTCGTTCCAGACCGTGACCGCCAACGCCACGGTACCGGCCCCGATCGCCACGACCAGCCTCAGCGAGAGTCAGAAGCTGTCGCAGGCCAATGGCAAGCGGCTGTTCCAGGGTGCCTGCGCGGCCTGTCACATCGAAGGAGCGGGACCGACACTGTTTGGCGTGCGGCCCTCGTTGCGGGTCAACACCAACCTGCACAGCGACACCCCGGACAATCTGATCCACGTCATCCTGCAAGGCATCCGCGAACCGGCCAATCCGGCGCTGGGCTACATGCCGGGCTTTGCCAACAGCTTCAGCGATGCCCAGGTGGGTGATCTGCTGGCCTATCTGCGCAGCGAGTTCGCCACCGGCAAGCCGGCCTGGGAAGGCGTACCGGAGAGCATCGCCCGCTCACGCGCACAAGCCGGACATTGAGCGTGACATTGCAGCGGCGCCCCGCGTACGGGCGCCGCTGCCATTTCCGTCCAGCCTTCAGTGGCCGACCAACACCACCGGACTGGCCAGAGCCTGCAGTTCGGCACCGACCAGCTCCAGGTGCGCAGCGCTGGCGGCATGCACCCGCAACAGCGCCTGCCCGGACTGCACCCGCTCACCCACCCGGCACAGCAAGTCCAGTCCCGCCCCCGGATGCGCCGGAGCGCCGGCGGTACGCGCCAGTCCCGCGATGGCCCAGCCATCGACCTGGCCGATCACGCCGGCCTGGCTGGCATGCCAGGTCAAGACCTCGGCGCAGGGCGCGGCTTCCACCTGGGGTGGTCCCTGGGCGGCGATGATGCGCGCCAGCGCGGCCTGGGCCGCACCGCTGTCCAGCAGTTCGGTGGCCTTTTGCAAGGCGACGTCGACCTCCCCCAGACGCGGATCGAAGGACAACAGATGCGCCGCGAACAGCAGTGCCTTGGCACGCAAATCCTGCGGCGCCTGCGGATCGCCCGCCAGGACCTGGCGGATATCGCGCACTTCCAGCGCCGGACCGATGCCGCGCCCGATGGGCTGGCTGCCATCGGTGGCCAGCGCCCGCACTTGCATGCCCAGCCCCAGCCCTACCTGTTCGAACAGCAGGCACAACTGCTGCGCCTGTTCCAGCGTCTGCTGCTTGGCATAGGGACCGTACGGCACATCCACCACCAGATGGGTGACGCCGGCGATCGCCTTCTTGGACAGGATCGAGGCCACCGACCAGTGCGCAGTCTCCAACCCGTAGGGCCGGATGATGCGGTTCATCACTTCATCAATGATGGAATGGCTGATACGGCCATTCCAGGCGATGCAGGCCCGCGCCTGGCGCACGCAGCGGCGCATGGCCTCGCCATCCAGGTCGACATTGGCCAGCAAGGCCATGGTGTCGGCCGTGCCGGCGGCCGAGGTGATGGCGCGCGAGGACGCCTTGGGCATGGCCAGCCCCCAGGCCGCCACGATCGGTACCACGATGGGCGTGATGCGGCTGCCGGGGACACCGCCCAGGGAGTGCTTGTCGACCACCATGGGCTCGTCCCAGCTGATGAGCCGGACCATGCGGCTTCGCGCCTGGGCCAGCGCCAGGATTTCTTCGGCATCCAGGCCACGGGTGATCGAGACCAGCAAGGTGGTCAGCTCGGTGGTGCTGTAGCGACCATCGACGGCATCCTGCAGGATGGCCTGGTACTGATGCGCCGGCAGACGTTCGCCGCGTAGCTTGCGGCTCCACAAGGGACGGCTGGCTGGGGCCAGCAGGCGCAAGGCCTGTACCGTCTGAGCCGATCCAAGGCGCTGACGCAAGCCGGCGGGGAGCGCCAGCCAGGGGCTAGCGTCTTGGCCGCCGTCTGGCCAATGATGGATGCGCACGTCGACCATGGCACCGGCCGCAGCGCGTAGGCGCAGGCGAGTGCCGGCCGCCCAGTGGCGCGGATGGGCATAGGCCACCGCCTCCTCCCCGGTCTCCGCCGGCGCAGCGCGCACCACGCAATGTTGCAAGGGGGCGCGCAATACCGTCAGTAGGCGGGCAATACCGGTGGCGGTATCACTGTCGTTGGCCACCGCCTGGCGCAGGATGCCGGGCGGCGCGGGGTCGACCTGGCGCTGCAGGCGCGCCAGGATCTGCGCATGATCCTCACGCCCGCGCAAGGCAATGCGCTGCGCCAGCACCTCGGGCGGGGCCGAGATTTCCACCACCACCAGGCTGGGCAGGCGCTGCGCCAGCGCTTCCACGGTGGCGCGCGAGCCATTGGCCACGACGTGGCGACCCGCTGCCAGCTCGGCCAGCAACTGACCCGGCAGGCCATAGGACAGGCCGTGCGCCTGCCAGGTCAGCAGGAACTCCCCGGCCGCCGCTCGGGCGGCGAAGCCGGCTTCGGTCTCGGCGTCATGGTCTTCACCGGGGGCGCCGGCCGGTCGGGTGATCACGCGGCGGGCAAAGACATAGGGCGCATCGGCCAGCGCCTCGCGGGCGCCGCTGATCAGGGTGTCCTTGCCGGCCCCGCTGGGGCCGACCACCAGGAAGAAGGTGCCGGGCGCCGTGCTGGCCGGGCTCATGCTTCGTCCAGGCCGATGTCCACGGCCGGCGCCGATTGCGTGATCTTGCTGGTGGAAATGTAATCCACCCCGGTCTCGGCCACCGGGCGGATGGTGGTCAGGCGGATGCCGCCGGAGGCCTCGACCTTGACGCGACCATCGACGATGCCGACCGCTTCGCGCATGTCGGGCAGGGACATGTTGTCCAGCATGATCACGTCCACCCCGGCGGCCAGCGCCTCGCGCACCTGTTCCACGCGGTCGCACTCCACTTCCAGCTTGGTCAGTACCGGCAGCTTGCGACGCACCCGGGCCACCGCTTCCTTGATGCTGCCGCAAACGGCGATGTGGTTGTCCTTGATCATGACGCCGTTGTCCAGCGCCAGACGGTGGTTCAGGCCGCCGCCGCAGAGCACGGCGTGCTTCTCCAGCATGCGCAGGCCGGGGGTGGTCTTGCGGCTGTCGATGAGCTGCGCCCGGGTACCGGCAATCTCGGCCACGTAGCGGGCGGTTTCGTTGGCGATACCCGACAGGCGCTGCACCAGGTTCAGTGCGGTGCGCTCGGCAGTCAGGACGCTGCGCGCATTGCCCTTGACAGTCAGCAGGATGGCACCGGCCTCGACCCGGCTGCCGTCGGCGTGATGCACCTGCACTGCCAGCGTTGCGTCGTATTTGCGGAAGACCCGGGCGGCCACCTCGATGCCAGAGACGATCAGGGATTCACGGGCATTCATGACGAAATGGCCCTGCTCGTCCGGCTCGATCATGGTCTGGGCGGTCAGGTCGCAGGCGCCGATGTCTTCGGAGAGCCACAGGTCGATCAGTTTTTCGATGGCGTAATGGTCGTACATGGTGAATCCTTTCGTTGGCGTGGTGAGGGGCTGGCTGGCCCCGAAATGAAGAAAACTGGAATGGCGACTAAAATTAAGTTAGATATCGAACAATTTGGGAGCGGACTTCGATGCGGCGGATGTGATGCAGGGTGTTCAGGACTCCTGGAAAAAGGGACGCGGTGGCGACGTGGGGTTCAGATCTTGCCCAGTCTGGACTGGTAATCGACGATCAGTTGCTCCCACACCACCTCCAGCTCGTAGTCGATGGAACGGGCCAGGCCATCCAGGCCGGGGAAGAGCGTGGCGGCGGTGATGTTCATCCGGTACAGCGCCCGCAGCGCCGGCTCGCGCAGCGCCGCCGGCAGGATGAACTTGCGGATCAGCGGTTCGCTGGCCTCGTAGCCGGCCAGCAGGCGCTCCAGCGGCGCCTCCAGCGTACCCGGCACGACTAGGATGCCAGACTGCGCCACCAGGCGCGCATCCATCTGGTTGGGTTCACCGAACCACACCAGCGGCAAGGCGTTGCCGGCGAAATAACGCTGGTAGCTGTCGGGCTTGCGCAGGTCGATGGCTTCGCGATTGAGCGTCGGATCGAAGCGCGGCGCCGCCTTCCACAAGGCCGGGGTATTGAGGGCATAGACGGCGGCGTCGCCATGCAGTTGCTGCATGGCAAAGAAGGCCGCCACGAAGGGTGACTTGGTGAAATCGATCAGCCGCGTCGGCGCGCCATGGTGTTGCATCAATGCCAGACAGCGCAGGTCATCGTCCAGTACCGCCGCGTCATGCAGGAAGACATGGGCCTTGCGCCGGAACACCCGGATCGCCCGCTCCTCGCGCAGGGGCCACAGCGAGGGATCGGGGCAATAGCGTGCCAGGTGACGGGTCAGCGAACTGACCAGCGGCCAGCGATGATCGGCCTGGCCACGGAATACCCAGCCCTCCAGCTGGTCGCTGGCGGTAGCGAACTCATCCCAGCTGGACAGTACGACCTGATCGATGGCAGTGGCGAGAAACATGGTGACCCCGAAAATATTCTTCGATATCTACGATTATGCAAGATGTAGGCCAGCCTGTCACAGTGGTTTACGCTGACCCCTGAGCGGACTGCAAATGGGTATGATTGCGTAATCTTAGATTCCTGATGAAATGATGAAAGCCACACGATCCAGGCCACTGGCCGCCGCCACGGTCGAAAAAAATGAACCGGATGAATTGGAACAGGCGCTACAGGCCTTGGCCGCCGAACGCGTCGCCCACTTGGTCAAGGATGCGGCTCGTGCCTTCATCCGCAGCCTGCAGATCCGCTTGGCGCCCCATGGGGTCAGCTACGGCCACTGGACCATCCTGCGCGTGCTGTGGGAACACGACGGCCTGTCCCAGCGCGACCTGGCCGAGCGGGCCGGCGTGAGCGAAGCCACCACCGCCACCGCCCTCAAGTCGCTGGAAGCCATCGGCTACGTGGAGCGCACCCATCTCCCGGGCGACAAGAAGAAGGTCCACGTCTTCCTCAGCAAGCAGGGCCGCGCCCTGAAGAAGAAGCTGGTGCCGCTGGCCGAGGACGTCAATGACCTGAGCCTGGAGGGTATCAGCGAGGAAGAGCTGGAGACTACCCGCAAGGTGCTCATCGCCATGGCCCTGAACCTGGCGCGGGACGAGCGCCAGGCGGTGGAAGCCGGCAAGCGCATGCCCTCCACCCAAGAGGTCGGACGCCTGGCTTCCGGGCTGGGCTGAACCTCCTCGACACTGCCCCATCCCTGTGCAGACGCACCAGCAAGTGACGGGCGGGCAGCATAATTGCACCATCGGAGAAAGCGCGGCCGCCTGCCTCGCATGCATCTCCTTTTTCACACGTACTAAGATATCTAACTATATTTTTCAGACTGCAGAAGGATTTTTCGACGATTTTTTGATCGATATCTAAGCTTGGCACGTCGTTTGCATTGACAGCATCAAGTGCTTGCAGGTACGCCCCTTGCGAGTATCCGATTGCAGTGCCCATCACGTGTCGAGGAAATCATGAAAAGCTTTTGCAAGAACCTGCAAGCTGTAGTGTCTCTCAGTGCTGCCCTGGTTGCAGTGGCTGTACCGGTCACCCTCCCTGGTCTGGCCCGCGCCGAGGAAATCTCGGTGACGCAATGGGGCACCAGCCTCTACGGCCTGCCCTATGCGATTGCCATCGAGCAAGGCTATTTCAAGAAGGCCGGGGTCGACATCACCGGCATCCTCACCTCCGGCGGTGGCGGCACCACGGTGCGCAACATTCTGGCCAGCAAGCTGCCGTATGGGGAAGTAGCGGTCTCGGCCGCGCTGGCCGCACAGCGCCAGGGGCTGGACGTGGTCATCGTCAATACCGGTACCCGCAGCGTGGCCGAAGCGTCGGCCGTGACCATGCCCAATTCCCCCGTCAAGAGCATCGCCGACCTGGCCGGCAAGAAGGTCGCCATCACCTCGCCCAAGGGCGTATCCGAAATGCTGCTGCTGATGGCGCTCAAAGCCAAGGGCGTGGATGCAGCCCAGGTGCAGCGCGTGGCCTCGGGCGGTTACATCAACGGCCTGACCATGCTGGAGCAGGGTTCGGTAGCTGCAGCCGTGCTGATAGAACCCCTGTCCATCGTGCGTAAGGAAAAGTACCGCACCGTCTATAGCGCCGGCGAAGTGCTGCAACCGATGACCACCTCGGTGGGCATCACCACCCGGGCCTATGCCAAGGCCCATCCGAAGACCATCCGCGCCATCATCGAAGGTCGCCAGCAAGGCGTGCGGGCGGTGTACCGCGATCCGGCCGCCGCCGCCAAACTACTGGGGAGCAGCTTCAAGCTCAGTCCGGAAGTGGCGCGCGAAGCGGTGGACAACATGGTGCGCGCACGCATGTGGAGCGAGGGCGACTTCGACCAGGACGAACTGGACCGCATGACCAACGGCCTCAAGCTGATCGGCGAGATCAAGGACAACGTGGAATGGGACAAGCTCATCGACAGCAGCATGCTGCCGCCCTCCATCAAGATCAAGAGCAAGCTGTGAGGGGGGCCGCCATGAAGAGTGAACACACCGTCTTGGCCGCCGAGGCCCTCCGGCAGGACAGCCCGGCCACCACGCCCCGTGTACCGCATGCCGTGCTGCAGGGTGTCACCCGCAAGTTCGGCAAGGCCGGCAGCGTCTTCCACGCCTTGGGGCCGATTGACCTGACGCTCTACCAGGGCGAGTTCTTTTCGGTGGTCGGCCCTTCCGGCTGCGGCAAGTCCACCTTGCTCGACACCCTGTCGGGCCTGGCCTCGCCCTCCGACGGCACGGTGCAGTTCGAGAACCGCGAGGTCAAGGGCGTGCCGGATGGCGTGGGGGTAGTGTTCCAGGAAGACGCGTCCTTCCCCTGGCTGAACGTGCGCGACAACATCTCCTTCACGCTGCGCATGCGTGGCATGGAGGGCGCCGAGATCAAGCGCCGGGTCGACTACGCGCTGGCCTTCATGGGCTTGAAGGATTTCGCCACTGCTTATCCGGCGCAACTCTCGGGCGGAATGCGCCAGCGCGTATGTATCGCCCGCACGCTGGTGCAGCAGCCACGCCTGATCCTGCTGGATGAACCCTTTGGCGCGCTGGATCAGCAGACCCGCCTGCTGATGGGCGACGAACTACTGCGCCTGTGGCGCGAGACCGGCGCCACCGTCCTGCTGATCACCCACGCGCTGGACGAGGCCACCATGCTGTCGGACCGGGTCGGCGTGATGTCCTCACGGCCGGGCCTGTTCATCGACATCGTCGAGACCGGCTGGCCGCGTGACCGCGATAGCCGGGTGGTCTCCACACCACGTTTCGGCGAGGTCAATGCCCGCCTGTGGGAACGCCTGCGGGTGGAGTCGTTGAAGGTAATGGGAGCCAGCCATGGCTGAAGCAAGCTCTGCTCATAGCGCTGCCGCCAGCCCGGCGCGTAGGTCGGCACATCAGCTCGATGGCCTGGTCCGCATTGCAGTGGTGATCGTACTGATCGGACTGGTGGAACTGCTGTGCCGCAGCGGCCTCATCCAGCCCACCACCATGATCGCGCCCTCGGCCATGGCCCGCCACGCGTGGGAAATCCTGCGCGAGGGCAAGTTCGACAAGGACATCGCCATCAGCCTGTCCAACATCGGCGTAGCCACGGTACTGGCCGTGATCCTCGGCTTCATCTGCGGCCTGCTGCTGCATGCGCTGCCGGGCCTGCGCAGCGCCATCGAACCTCTGCTGGCCAGCTATTACGCGGTGCCGACCTTCATCTTCTATCCGGTCTTCATCGTGCTCTTCGGCGTGGGCTCGGCGCCCATCATCGCCATCGCCGTGCTGCTGGCCATCGTCACCATGATCACTGCCACCCTCAACGGCTTGGACCGTATCCCGCGCGCCCTGCACAAGACCGCCCGGGTACTGCGGCTCACACCCTGGCAATCGGCGGTGCGCGTGAAGCTGCCGGCGGCACTGCCCTACCTCTTTACCGGGGTGAAGCTGGTGGTGGCCTACGCCTTCATCGGCGTGATCGCCTCCGAGTTCATCCTATCGGGCTCGGGAATAGGCTATGCGATCGGCTATGCTTACAACAACTTCGAGAACAACGACATGTATGCGCTGATGTTCCTAGTGCTGGCCAGCGTGACCCTCGTCAACCTCCTGCTGAACGCGCTGGACCGTCGCCTGCAGACGCGCCTGCGTCGCTGAAAGGACAAGCCATGAAACCGATGCGCGAGATGCAAACCCCGCTGCTCTACGCCCTGCTGGCGGCCGGCCTGGCCGCATCCTGGCAGGGCCTGTACTGGATCAATGGCGGCAGTGCGCTGGCTTCGCCGGGGCAGGCCGTGCTGACCCTGGGCAGCATGATGCAGACCAGCGAGTTCTGGCTGCATGCGCTGGAAACCGGCAAGGCCCTGCTCTACGCCCTGCTGATCGGGCTGGTAGGTGGCCTGACGGCGGGCCTGCTGCTGGGCGTGAACCGGATGGCGCGCGACGTCTCCGAACCCATCCTCCTGAATATGTATGCCATCCCCAAGGTCACGCTCTATCCGCTGGTGCTGCTAGTGTTCGGGCTGGGCCTGTCGGCTAAGGTGGCCTTCGGGGTGATGCACGGCATCATCCCCATCATGGTCTTCACGATGAATGCGATCCGCCAGATGCGTCCGGTACTGCTGCGCGCCGGCCAGTCGATGAGGCTAACGCGCCGCCAGTCGCTGCTGCACATTGTACTGCCGGCCATCCTGCCGGAAATCACGGCCGGCCTGCGCCTGGCGTTTTCCCTGACGCTGCTGGGGGTCCTGATCGGGGAGATGTTCGCCTCGCAGCTCGGGCTCGGTTTCCTGCTGACCAATGCCATGAACCTGGGAGACATCCGCACCATCATGGCGGTGGCATTGCTACTGTCAATATTCGCCGTGGCCTGCAACGGCGGCCTGATGTGGCTAGGACGACGCCTGTCGCCACGCTGAAGCACGGCCTAGCGATGACCCTTCCTTTGTGTCTGTGTTGGGCACGTTGATCCTGTGTGGCAACATACAGGATCCCTTTTGTGTTGGTTGACCTGATGCGCCCGGCTCAAGCTTAGCGAAGTTGGCTTCTGCAATTTGGTGGATCTCTAAATGGCCACTAAGTGGCTCAACCTATGCCATTAGCCGGCCACCTTATTTTGCCAATCGGTGGCAATATCATGCGGCCATTGACTGGCTCTCCTAATTTGCCACTTGCTGGCTCTTTAAAATGAAAATAGGTGGTTCTTTAACGGCCAATACTCACCTCATGCAAGCAAGGCTGCCGTTGGCAGAGATCCCGCGGCCAAGCGACCATGCCGATCATCGACTGACTGTTGAAGACCCATTTGAAAAAACGCCCGCCGAGATAGGGTGATGAGTCGCCATACCAGGCCTCAGTGTGAAAGAATCTTGGAAAGAAACTGTCTGCTACGCACTGAATGACCGGTGCCGCCACCAAAGAAGTCATCCTTGCTGCGGTCTTCGACGATGCTTCCCTGGTCCATGAAGATCACACGATGCGCCACCTTGCGGGCAAATCCCATTTCATGGGTAACGCAGACCATGGTCATGCCTTCCTGCGCGAGCTCCACCATGACATCCAGGACCTCGTTGACCATTTCAGGATCGAGTGCCGAGGTGGGTTCGTCGAACAGCATGCAAATCGGATCCATCGCCAGTGCGCGCGCGATCGCGACGCGCTGCTGCTGCCCTCCGGACAACTGACCCGGGTATTTCCCCGCATGTGCTTTCAGGCCAACGCGCTCGAGATATCTCATGGCATGCTGATGGGCTTCGTCCTTCATTCGGCGCAGTACCTTCACTTGCGCCAAGGTCAGGTTATCGGCGATCGTCAGATGGGGAAACAACTCGAAATGCTGAAACACCATGCCTACCCTCGAGCGTAATCCGGGCAGGTTAGTGCTGCGGTCGTTGACCTTGATGCCGTCGACCGTAATGCTGCCTTCCTGAATCGGTTCCAGCGCATTGATGGTCTTGATCAGTGTCGACTTGCCAGAACCCGAAGGTCCGCAGACCACCACCACTTCTCCTTTGGCAATCGTGGCGCTGCAGCCGGAGAGCACCTTGAAGTCACCGTAGTACTTTGATACATCTTGCAGCGTGATCATGTTGCGACTTTCTTCCTGTAGCGCTTGACCATCAAGGACATGGAAAAGCAGATGATGAAATACACCGCACCTGCGACAAACAGCATTTCGATGATGCGGCCATTGCGCTCGCCGATGCTGTAGGCGCGTCCGAAGAAATCGGCCAGCGCACTCACATACACCAGTGACGTATCCTGGAACAGGACGATACCTTGCGTCAGCAGAAGCGGCACCATGTTGCGGAAGGCCTGGGGCAGGATCACCATGCCCATGGCCTGCGGATAGTTCAGGCCCAAGGCATAGGCAGCCGCCATCTGTCCCCGCGACACGCTATTGATGCCGGCCCGGATGATCTCGGCGTAATATGCCGCTTCGAACAGGGCAAATGCCACCAGGGCCGAGGTCATGCGCAGATCGTTGGCCGGCGACAGACCGAACAGGTTCTGCAGCAACTGCGGCACGATCAAGAAGAACCACAACAACACCATCACCAGCGGGATGGAGCGGAACAGATTTACGTAGACGGCGGCGAACCATTGCAAGGGACCATGCCTAGACAGCCGCATCATCGCCAGCAGTGTCCCCCAGACCATGCCGAACACAATGGCGACCAGGGTGATCTTGAGCGAGACCAGCATGCCATCGCCGAGCACCTTGAGTGCCGCCGGTGTCACCGCGCTGAAATCGAATTCGTATGCCATGCATGTCTCCTCTACTTTCCGGCCATGCCGGGCAAGCTGGTCTTGCGTTCCAGTATCCGCATCAGCGACATGACACTAATATTGATCAGCATATAGGCCAGCGTGACCGCGATGAATGCCTCATAAGGCTGGGCGGTATAGTCCACCAGTTGACGCCCTTGTGCGGCAAGCTCCAGCAGGCCGATGGTCGACGCCACGGCGGAATTCTTGAAGATATTGAGGAATTCGGACGTCAGCGGTGGCAGCACGATGCGCATGGCCATCGGCAACAGCACGAAACGATAGGTTTGCCCCAGTGTCAGGCCGAGCGCCAGACCAGCGCCTTTCTGGCCGCGCGGCAAGGATTCGATGCCCGAGCGCACCTGTTCGCAGACCCGGGCTGCCGTGAACATGCCAAGGCACAGCATCGCCATCAAGAACTGTTGCGTCATCGGCGGCAGCGCTTTGACTGCATCGCCCCAGGGCAGCAGTTCCGGCATGGCGAAATACCAGATGAAGATCTGCACCAGCAACGGCACATTGCGAAACAGCTCCACATAACAGGCGGCAAAACCGGATAAGGCACGGTTGGGCAGTGTGCGCAGGATGCCGAGGAAGATTCCCAGGGCCAGCGCCAAACCCCAGGCAGACAGGCCAAGCGCGACCGTGACCCCGAGGCCCGAAAGAAGCCAGTCCAGATAGGTCTGCCCGGCGCTGGGCGCCTGAAGGAATACTGACCATTGCCATTGATATGCCATCATTACTTCCTTTTCCGGCGCTCAGGACGCCGCTTCGGCGAAGGGCAAGTCAGCCTCGCCCTGCCCTTCGGCACGCATGCCGAACGTGTTCAAGGTCATCGCCACCAGGGCGTAATAGCCCAGCAATCCCACCAGATTGACCACCACCGGCAAGCCGAACATCGCAACGGCGGTTGCATAGGTCCGCTCGGAAACACGCTTGTCGCGATACAGCTCATTGGCGAAGGTCCAGATAGCCCGCTCATCGTCCTTGTGGAACTCCGGCGTCGCGCCCTGACGAATCTGCTCTGCAATCTCCGGTGCCAGACCGGCTTCCAGGGCGATCGGCAGGTGGATGTGCCATTCCGCCTGCGATCGCCATGCGGCTGCCGTCACCAGAATGGCCAGTTCCGACAATCGCAGCGGCAGACCCGTCTGGTAGCGACAGAACGCGCCAAGCCGCTGTGCCAGCTCACCCAGTGCAGGACTATGGATCCAGGCCACAAAAGGACCGTTGAGGTTCTTGCGCGGTCCGGCAAGAATAGCCTCGAGCATGGCGGTCTGCTCCGGCGTCATCTGTTCATGGGCAATGGGAGGCAGGCGGCTGGGCGTGGTCATACGGATCTCCTGAAGCATGGATGTGGCAATGGCCTGCCTCAATCCATCGGCTTGTCGCTGGGCGTCGCGTACAACTTCGTGACGGTGTCCGACATCGGGAAGTTGAAGCTCACGTTCTTTGGTGGAATCGGGAAGGTGAACCACTTGGCGTACATCTTCTTGATCTCGCCGCTCTTCATCAGGCCGGACAAGGTGTCGTCCACCAGCTGCTTGAATTGCGGATCATCACGGCGAACCATGAAGGCATACGGTTCCGCACCGAAGGGATTGCCGGTCAACACCCAGTCATTGGGCCTTTGCGCAGTGGTACGGGCGCCGGCCAGCAGTACGTCGTCCATCACATAGGCAGCCACGCGCCCCGACTGCAGGATCAGGAAGGCCTCGCCGTAGTCCTTGGCGCTCTGGATCTGCATGCCCATCTTGCGGTGCTCATTGAGGTTGCGCAGCAGTTGCTCGGATGTGGTCCCGGCATTGGTCACCACCGCCTTGCCGGCCAGGTCGGGAAAGTCCTTGATGCCGCTGTCGCGCTTGGTCAGGATGCGGCTGCTCGCCACGAAGAAGTTGGTCGCGAAGGAAACCTGTTGCCAGCGGTTCTTCAGATTGCTGGTCACGCCGCATTCGAGATCGATGGTGCCGTTCTGCAGCAGGGGCGTACGATTCTGCGACGTTACCGGCACCATGCGCACATCCAGCTTGGCCGCGCCGATCCTGGCCTTGACGGCATCGATGACCTTGTTGCACAGGTCTTGCGAATAGCCGATCACCTGCTGATTTTCGTCGTAATAGGAAAACGGAATGGAGCTGGTGCGATGGCCGATGGCGATCAGGTTGGCATCCTTGATCTTTTGCAGGGTGGGACCCAATGCGGAATCTGCCGCACGGGCTTGCTGTGGCAGTACAAGCAACAGCATGGACAGCATTGCGGCCGGTGCGGCCAGACTGACTAGGTGTTTCATTGTTACCCCTCCTCGTGGAAAATGTGGATCTGACCGGACTCAGGCGAGCGACGCAGCGACCGACTCGGAGAGCCGTTGCACGATCTCGCTGATATCGTTTGGCGTGGCGATGAACGGTGGCGCCAGCAGGATGTGGTCACCGTTGCGGCCATCGATGGTGCCGCCCATCGGGTACACCAGCAGACCGCGCTTCATGGCTTCGGCCTTGACGCGGGCGTGGGTACGCAAGCTCGGGTCCAGCGGCAGCTTGTTGCGGCGATCGGCCACCAGCTCCACGCCAACGAACAGACCACGGCCACGGACATCGCCCACATGCGGCTGGTCGTCAAACACCTGACGCAATTCGCTACGCAACTGCTCTCCGCGCTGGCGGACGTTTTCCAGCAGGCACTCTTCCCGGATCGTTTTCTGTACAGCCAAGGCCCCGGCGCATGCCGTTGCATGACCGATGTAGGTATGGCCGTGCTGGAAGAATCCGGAGCCGCGCAACACAGCATCGTAGATGCGATCGCTGCAGATCATGGCGCCGATCGGCTGGTAGCCGGCGCCCAGGCCCTTGGCAATCACCACGATATCGGGTTCGACACCATCCTCTTCGCAAGCGAAGAGATAGCCGGTACGCCCCATGCCGGACATGACTTCATCCAGAATCAGCAAGACGCCATATCGGTCGCAGACCTCACGCATCTTGCGGAAGTAGTCGCCCACCGGCGGCACCGCACCGGCCGTTGCGCCGACCACCGTTTCGGCCACGAACGCGATCACCTGGTCGGCGCCGAGCGAGAGAATTTTCTGTTCCAGCTCATCGGCCAGGCGTTGCACATACTGCGCATCGCTTTCGCCGTCGGCACGGTCGCGATAGGCGTAGCACGGGGAAATGTGATGTGCATCGATAAGCAAGGGCATAAACATGTCGCGACGCCATGCGTTACCACCGATGGCCAGCGCACCCAGCGTGTTGCCGTGATAGCTCTGTCGGCGCGCGATGATATGCCGGCGTTGTGGCTGCCCGATTTCGACGTAGTACTGGCGCGCCAGCTTCAACGCCGCCTCGACCGCTTCAGACCCGCCCGACACGAAATAGACATGATTGAGGGAGCCGGGCGCAGCATCGGCCAGCATCGCGGCCAGCTCTTCTGCCGGCGCCGTCGTGAAGAATGAGGTGTGGGCATATGCCAATTCAGCCACCTGAGCGCGAATGGCCTCGATCACGCGGGGGTGACCATGTCCAAGACAGGACACCGCAGCACCACCGGATGCATCGAGATAGCGCTTGCCATCCTGATCGATCAGCGCCATCCCTTCGCCGGCAACGGCCACGGGAAGTTTGCTACGGGGATTGCGATGGAAAACATGGGTCATGGTGACAGTCCTTTTATCCTCTTGATGTGCAACAAAATTTGGTGACAGGAAAACCAGAAAATTCAACATTCGTTGCACAAACGATCTGAGGCGCAATATAAATGAATAAAAACAGTTATGCAACATATGTTGCATAACTGTTTTTATTTGATTATTTTGGTGCAATCGCAGCATGCTGTTGGTGCGTGAACTCGGCGCGAAGCACACCAATGGCGCACTTGCAGCGATGTCGCCGCACAACATGGTGTCAAAAGCAAGATGGGGAAATGCAGAGGTGCAGGCGCACGAAGCGCCTGACAAAAAGAGGAAGGATGTTTAACGGGCTATGTAGGCGCCGGTACTGTGCAAGTCGCTTTCGGCCAGTTCCAGCCGGGTGACGGCGTGCTCATCGTCAATCGAAATCACCAGCTCTATCAGGCTTTCCGCAATGGCCGTGGCAGCAGCCATGGAGGGGAAGAAGGAGGGGCTTTCGTGAGAAAACAAGATGCAATGGTCGGCCTTGAGCGCGATCGGAGCGACCGCGCTGTCAGTCAATGCGATGAGCTTGGCGCCAGCCTGTTTGGCGGCTTCGGCAACGCGCACCGCCTCGGTGGAGTACGGGGCGAAACTGACGACTATTACCGCATCGTGTGCCGCGATGGCGCGCAATTCCAGCTCGATCGAGCCTTCGCTGCCCCGCACCAGCGATACCGACGTCCGGAACAGGCGATACAGGTAATGCAACAGGAAGGAAATGGAAAACGCGGCGCGAAAGCCGGCGATGTGGACGTGATGTGCCTTCAACAGTGCCCGTGCGGCACCGAGCATGCGGTCGGCACTCTTGGGCTCCGAGATATCGAGGTTGGCGCGCTGCGCGGTAAAGAGTTCTGCCACCAGCTTGTCGCTGTTGCTGCGACGGACTATGTTCTTGGCCTTGAACGCATAGGCCTTGGGCTCACCGGCCAGCCGCTCGACAAAGAGCGCACGCAAATCCGCCCAGCCGGCAAAACCCAGATGCTGCGCGAGGCGCACAAACGTGGACGGTTGCACCTGGGCCTTGTGCGACAGGGCACGCATGGTCGAGACCGCCACTTCGCCGGGATTGTCCAGCAAGAAGGCCGCGCCGGCTTGAAATTGCGGCCGCAAATCGTTGAAACGTTCCCGGATCAAGGCTTCCAGTTCACTGAAACTGCGCGGAGGATGTGCGACTTGGCTCATGGATGTGCGTTGGTACATTTGAATCCGGTCGATGGTAGCAAAGATCGCGTGTCCCCGTGCAACATCTGTTGCATCAACACGCGTTCGGGCTGTATTGCAGATGGCACCAGGGCGGTCGGCCCGCAGGCGTGACGTGATCTGCTGCTTTCGTAGCCAACGTCGAGTCGTGGCGGAAGGATGGGGCCGCCAGAATGCCGCTGAACCAGCGGAAGAGTGAGTGTACGCAGGAAACGGAAGCTTGCCATGTGAGGCGATGATCGTAATATGCTGGTGATATCCGCCGACGGCTGCGCAGGTCTGCTTTGGATCATTCCGAAGGATGTCTGGCGAGAGCGCACTCCAGATCGTGGCGAAACACTTCGACGCCGACCATCGAGCGGATCCCCTTTAACCTATCTATCATCCTGAAAATGTCTCGACACCGCTTCGAAGAATTGATTTCCCATCTGAACCTTCAACCGCATCCGGAGGGAGGTTTCTATCGGGAGACCCATCGCAGCCAGGAGCGCGTAGCGCGTTCCTCGGGCGGTTTGACGCGCTCAGCGACGACCGCAATCTATTACCTTCTTGGTGGCAAGGATAGATCGACGTGGCACCGGATCGATTCGGAAGAGATGTGGCACTTCTATGAAGGTGACCCTCTACACGTCCACGTCCTGCAGCCGCACGGGGCGCTTCAGACTTTCCGCCTGGGCAATCCGCTTGAGCATGACGGTGCCGATTTCCAGGCGCTGGTCTCGGCAGGCGCCTGGTTTGCGGCGGAGTGTACGGTTCAAGACGGTCACAGTCTGGTGGGCTGCACGGTGGCGCCAAGCTTCGAATTTGATGCTTTTGAAATCGCCCAGGCAGAGTTGCTGCTGGAGGATTGGCCGCAGCACCATGAACTGATCAAACGGTTAGCACGGAGGTGACGGTCGCTTGGCAATGCGATTGGAGTTTTCTTTCCACGATGCGCATATTGACTATGGGGTCTCTCGGCCGCGATCGGTGGACATGGACATTATTGCGAGCAAATCTAGCCCTTCCGGCCAGGCACCTAGCTTGCTTTCCGCATTGAGGTGCCCCTTCGCTCCAACCTCGACGAATTCGCTGCCCCAGGCATTGGCGCATTCTCGGCCGTGGTCCACGCTGCCGTAGGGATCGTCCGTGCTACAGACGACGACCGTCGGAAAACTTAATGACACCAGCGGTATAGGTGCGAATCCATGCGCCGCCCCACGCGGAAATGAAGGTGCCGCTGGATCGGGAACTGCGACCAGCAAGGCTCCACCAATCTTCTTTTCCGAATGTGCAGCCCAATGTGCCACCGCCAAGCATCCAAGGCTATGCGCTACCAGCAGGGTGTTTGCAGGAGCATCGACAAGTTGTCGCTCCAGGGCAGATACCCAGTCGTCGCGTTCTACTTTGTCCCAATTTTCGACGATGAGGCGCCGCCAATTCGGATACGAGGACTGCCATAGGCTCTGCCAGTGAGAAGGGCCAGAGTTGCCGATGCCGGGAACCATAAGGACGGAATGATGCATTTGCGAAAGCTCCATTGATGAAACAGTGCTCATTGTATTGAGACCGGAACTAAGGCAACATCGGCATTCGAATGAATTGACGGCATTGAACCGATGAATTGACGGAAAATGATGGACTCGACAAATGAAATTAAAGCGGAGGCGTTAGACCGCCTGGACTGGCGCATCTTGGAGGCCCTTCAACACAATGCGCGCATGAGCAATACAGAGCTGGGAAAGCAGATTGGTCTATCTCAACCAGCCATCACCGCCCGCATTAGGAAATTGGAAGACCGAGGTGTTATTGAAGGCTACACGGCAAGAATAAATCCCGGCTTGGTGGGCCACAATATCTCCGCAATGGTGCGGATTCGTACCACCCACGCGGAGATCAAACGCTGCTTGTTCGCCTTCGAGGCGATGTCCGAGATTATTGAAGCACACCGCATAACTGGGGAAGATTGCTTCATTGTGCGTGTCGTGGTTGAAGAGATGGCGCAGCTGGAAGCTGCTATCGATGCGCTGGCACGATTTGGGCCAGTTACCACTTCAGTAATTCTGGCAAGTTACCCGTCGAAAGCTATCGTTCCAAGGGCTTGAATCACCTTTACGATGAAGGTCTGTGTGTTGATTTGCATTGAAAACTGACCCACTTTCACAGGTAATTTGCATCCAAAGTTGACCCATGTTTAGACCACAATCCTGCTCATGACAGCGAGCAGGAGAACGGAGTGATAGACGTGGCCCTACTTGGAATTATTCGACGCTGGTACATCAGAGACCGCATCTCAATTCGGGAAATCGCCCGCAGGCTCGACATTTCCCGCAATACAGTTCGCCGTTACATTCGCACAGAGGTAAGCGAACCCTCTTATCCCACAAGGCATTCGCCAAGCTCGCTTGATTCCTTCGTCCCCAGACTTTCTGCCTGGCTAAGCGCAGAAGCGGTCAAATCTCGCAAGCAAAGAAGGATCCTGAAACAGATGTTCCTGGACTTAAGAGAGTTGGGATATGAAGGGTCGTATGACCGAGTGGCTGCCTTCAGCAGGCAATGGAAGGTGGGTCAAATGGAGAGGGTCACCCATTAGCCGTTCTCTGTAAAGGAGCGAATTCAATACTCGCGACGTTCCGCGATATCTTTATTTCAAGCCATTGCGCTCGCGTTCTGTTGGCAGCTTCGAGCCCTTCGCTTCAGTGTATGGTTGCGTGAATCGCACCAGTCACCCATATGGATCAAGCGGAGCTCTGACTGATATCTCCGCCCTGGCAGTTCAGCTGCCCCAGAAGCATCTCGGTACCGTCTTGTGTCCAATTGATGACAATTCTATGGTTGCCGCGTAGCGGCCCCAGCCCTGTTGTGGCTCACAATCCGGACGATTCATTTCCCCCAGAACAAACAGCAATGGCAAACGGCACGGCATCCAATCAATTCTGATGGCTCAGTGTCCACCCCTTTCCCTGGCTCGCCGGCCGTTGCCAAACTTACGTAAAGCAACGCTCAATCGAGAACTGCTCTCCCGTCTTTAACATGTGATAGCAGGCACGTGCCAGTTTGTGTGCTACAGCCTTGATGGCAACGATGCCGTTTCGTTTCGCCTTCTTGCGTTGATAGAACTTACGTGCCGAATCGGAGAAGCGCACTGCAAAATTGGCTGCTTCGACGAATGCCCATGCCAGATAGGGATTTCCATTCTTTGCGTTGCCGGCGCCCTTCTTCTTTCCATTGGAAATATGTGTACTGCCGACGCATCGGCAGTAAGAGGCGTAATTGCCGACATCAGCAAATCGGTCGATGCTTCCGGTTTCAAGAAGTATGACTGCGGCCAGTATGGGACCAATACCAGATACCGTTTTAAGCAAGTGATAGCCGGGATCTCGTCGACAGTGTTGAGACAATGCCTTCTCGATGCCATCGATCTGTATTTGCAGTGCCTGTAACACCGCCAGATTCGCTTTGATCGCTATTGATTCGGCCATGCCCAGCAACATGCTGTCGACCTGAGCATTGGTCAGTTGCTTGACATCGTTGCTGGATATCCGGCCACCTGTTTGTTGCGCCAGACAGGTTTCGATCGAGACGACTTGAATGGTCCGTTGCTGAACCAGCTGCATGCGTTTGCGTGCCAGGTCGCGCACTGCCCGTAAAGGCTTGGGCATGATATGGCCTTCCGGTAGCAATCCAAGACGCAGAATATGTGCCAGATGACGTGCATCGGATTCATCGCCCCGATGCTTGAGACCATCATATTGTTTGATAGCAGTCGTATTGGCCAAGTGTACCGGATACCCAGCTTCCACCAAGCCATCGACCAGCCAATACCAATTGTAAGTCGACTCCACAACGACACCAAATAAGTCAGACCGATAGGGGCTGAGTGCGGTACTTATTTCCGCAAGATTATTCCGCAGCCGTTTGGAATATAAGACTTTATCGGTGTCGTCCGAAACAACCACAAAGCAATTGTTTGAATGGAGGTCTATCCCGCAAAATAACATTGCTGTTCTCCTTGATAAAGTTGGGTTCGCACCGTTACTTTATCGCTCGGCGCTTGCCGAGAGGAGGACGGCTAGATGATTATCAAATCTGCGAGCAAATCAACATCTTAAGCAAGGCAATGCAAAAAACCGCACAGTAAAAAAAGATTGAACAATGATAGTTGGTAGAAGGGGAGTTGAGATGCGTCTACCAACGAGAAAATCGATTGTAAACAACGGCGTGGGACGATCGAGACCTACGTAAGTTTAGCAAATAGAGATGGGATATCAGGGCGCATTGCTTACGCAGCCATCCAGTTCGCGGTAGAGCGAGTTTTCGAATCTGGCCTGGCGCATTGGAAAATATGTCTGTGCCAGACAAGGTGCGTCAAGCCTTTAACTAGCGCCTTCAGACAATTCCACTAGCGATTCACTAAGAGCGGGAAATGCGGAAAGGCAAGCGCATGTTTCATGCGCCGACAAGATGCAGAATATATTTACAAGCTCGGGATACAGGCGGGAGATGCTGTTGAGGCCGGGCAGCCCGCTCCAGTCATTGGGAATCTATTTCACCGTTTCACTGACAAAAAACCAAGCTGCAAGTGGTAATGAAAGAGTGAAATATTGATCTGCAAGAGGTGGACGAAGGTAGCGCGACGGATTGGCTAGCGAAAGATATACACTGATAGACAACTCTTTGGGGTAGCAAACAATTAGTGAATACTTTGGGGTACATCCGGATCGGTGACGAAGGCAATCACGGTCTTGCCGTGCTTCATCGGACCGGCTTCGCGGGTGACCGCGCCGCCCTTGGCCTTGACCGCCTCACAGGCGGCGTAGGCATCGTCGACCTCGATGGCGATGTGGCCGTAGCCGGTGCCCAGGTCATAGGATTCGGTATCCCAGTTGTGGGTCAGTTCGAGCACGGTGTGATCGCGTTCTTCGCCGTAACCGACGAAGGCCAGCGTGAACTTGCCGTCGGGGTAGTCATTCCTGCGCAGCAGTTTCATGCCCAGCACCTGGGTATAGAAATCGATGGAACGGTCCAGATTTCCCACGCGCAGCATCGTATGCAACATTCTCACTTGGCGACTCCTTTTCATGGCTAACGTGAAGCAAGCCGACATTATCCCCGATTTGCCGGGCGCTCGCCGAAGGCCCGCCATGCAAGTCCGCAGCATCGCGACCACTCAGTCCTGATCGGTCCCGCGCAGACGGTGGATCTGCTCTTCCAGCGCGCTGATCCGGTACTGCAAGCGGCGCTCCGTACTGATGTCGACGATCAGTCCGTACCAGCGCACGATGCGGCCCTCGCTGTCGCTGTGGGGCGAGGCACGGCTGCGCATCCAGCGCCATTGGCCGTCCGGCCAGAGCACGCGGAATTCGGTGCGGAAGGGGCGCCCCGTGGGCAGGTTGGCCAGCCATTCCTGACGCACCCGCAAGCGGTCTTCCTCGGGCATGCGCGCCAGCCACTGCTGGTGGCGCTGGGCGGTAGTCAGCTCGGGCTGCCATTCGAAGGTCGGGCCAATGTAGTCGATCACGCCTTGCGCATCGGCGGCCCAGGGGATGTTGGGACTGAGGTCGATGGCCCGATGGAAATGTTCTTCACTGTCGCGCACGGTGCGCTCGGCGGATACGCGCGCCGTGATGTCCACCGCCGAGCCTGAGATGCCCAACAATTCACCCAGGTCGCTGCGCACCACCTGGAAGGCCAGCAATGAGGTACGTCCGGTACGCGAATTGAAGAATTCCGTGGCGGCAGGAGACGCGCCGTCGACCACCTCGGCCACCATCTGCAACAGCGGGCGATGTTCGCTGCGGTTCAACAGATCGATGACCGGGCTGCCCTCCAGCTCGGTGCCGGCATAGCCACCGAGCAGGTCGATCATCATGGCATTGGCGCTGACCACGCGCAGCAAGGGGTCGAGGAAGCACAGGCCAACCGGCGCGCTGCGATAGAGCGAATCGAGCTGGTGCCAGCGCTGGAAGGGCGAGGTATCGATCCCGGCGCTAAGGCGCGACCACACGCCGCGCTCGCCGATCAGCCGTGCCGCATCGGCCAGCGGAGCAGGACGGCCGAGATGGAAGCCTTGCCCGAATTCGCAGCCCATGCGCTTGAGGAGATGGGCGTGGTGTTCAGTCTCGATGCCTTCGGCGACCACGTGCATCTTGAGACTCTGGCCCAGGCCCGCGACCGCCAGCACGATGCGGAAGCTGTCCGGGTTCTGGTCCATGGTGCGTACGAAACTGGCGTCGATCTTGATCTCGTCGAAGGGATAGGACTGCAGGCGCGTCAGGCTGGAATAGCCGGTGCCGAAATCATCCAGCGACAGGCTGGCCCCGGCCTGGCGTGCGGCCAGGATGGTCTGCAAGGTGCGCTCGTGGTCTTGCACCAGCACGGTCTCGGTGATCTCCAGCTGCAGGCGCGACATGGGCAGGCCATGCTGATGCATCACGGCAGCCAGACGGTCCAGCAGGCTGCCGTCGAGGAACTGGCAGGGCGACAGGTTGATCGCCAGGCGCAGCTCCGGGGGCCAGTGGCGCAGGGTGGCGGCCACCGTGTCGAGCAACTTGAGCAGCAGGACATCCAGTACGCCGCCACGTTCGGCGATGTCGATGAAATCGATGGGGGAGACCACACCGCGCTGCGGACAGGTCCAGCGCGCCAGCATTTCGAAACCGGCAATGCGGCCGCTGCGCAGATGCACCAGCGGCTGCAGCGCCGGCCAGAGGTGGCCGGCGTCGAGGGCGGTCCGGATGTCATCGGCGGCGATGGGGGCCATCATCGTGGGGGCATCTCCTTGCTGGTTGGCAATGCGCGCTGTTTCGTCATTCTGACGAAACGATCAGCCTCATTATGCTGACAAAATGCCAAGCGGCTCGTCATTATGTAGCGTTTTACTGACGCTTTGCTTGCCCACCACCGCTTTTCTGCGCCCCACGACAAAAAACGGGCAACCCGACAAGGTTGCCCGTTTTCCTCAAGATGGCTTGCGCCTGGATGTCCTGCCGAAGGACCGTGGTCCTCCGCCCTGCTCATCGGCCGTGATCAGCGGCCGTAGTAGGAGTAGTAGTCCGGACGGTCGTCGTAACGATAGGTACGTACCTCGGTCCGTTCCACGTAACGCACCGGACGCGGCGGCGGCGGGGCGTAGTAGCGCGGCTGCTCGTAGACTACCTGCTGCGGCGGCTGGTAATACACCGGCTGCGGGGCCTCATAGTAAACCTGTTGCGGCGGGGCCTGATAGACCGGTGCCGGCTGCGAGTTGGCGATCAGTGATCCGATGGCGACGGCACCGATGATACCGGCAGCAATCGCCACGCCGTTGCCGCCCCGGTCATGCGCCATCGCAGGCGTGCTGACGACGGCGGCCGAAGCCAGAAGAGTGGTGGCGATCAATACCGATGCGATTTTTTTGCTGGCCATGATTGGCTCCTGTCAAAGAAGTCCGCGATCTGTCGCGGCACGATTCCAATATAAGACAGGTTCAGCTTGAAACTACGGAATATGAAACTTCGTTACAGTTCTTACGGGTGGCGCCGCGGCTGTAATAAAGTGCAACAGCCGCATTGCACGCCCTGTACGGGCCTCAGGCCTGGCGCGCGGCCAGCAGGTTGGCCAGGGCCACGAACTGGTCCACCGGCACCGCTTCCGGACGCGCCTGCGGATCGACGCCGGCCTGGCGCAATTCGTCTTCCGTGAAGAGGCCCGCCACGCAGTTGCGGATCACCTTGCGGCGCTGGGAGAAGGCCTTGGTGACGACCTGCTCCAGCAAGGCCTGCTCGCAGGCCATGGGCTGCGCCAGGGGGATCATGCGCACGATGGCCGAATCCACCTGCGGCGGCGGATCGAAGGCGGTCGGCGGCACCACGAACAGCAACTCCATGTGATAGCGCCACTGCAGCATCACCGACAGGCGGCCATAGGCCTTGCCGCCCGGTTCGGCGACCATGCGTTCGACCACTTCCTTCTGCAGCATGAAATGCTGGTCCTGCACCTGCGGGGCGATCTCGGCCAGGTGGAACAGCAAGGGGCTGGAAATGTTGTAGGGCAGGTTGCCGACCACGCGCAGCTTGCGGCCTTCCGGCACCGGGATGCTGGCGAAGTCGAACTTGAGGGCGTCCGCTGAATGCACGGTCAGGCGCTCGGCGCTGAACCGTTTCTTGAGGCGCTCGACCAGGTCGCGGTCCAGTTCCACCACGTGCAGGTGGCGCAACTCTTCCAGCAGCAGCGCAGTCATGGCCGCCAGGCCCGGGCCGATCTCGACCATGGCATCGTCGGCGGCGGGCGCGATGGAGCGGATGATGTCGTGCAGCACCACGTCATCGGTGAGGAAGTTCTGGCCGAAGCGTTTGCGCGGGATGTGTTTCATGGTGGTTCCAGTGGGTTCTTGCAATATCAGGCGGCGGCCCGGCGGCGCGCCATGTCGGCAGCCGCACGGATGGCTACGCACAGGCTGCCATGGTCGGCGTGGCCGAGGCCGGCGGCGGCCAGGTCCAAGGCAGTGCCGTGATCGACCGAGGTGCGGATCAGGGGCAGGCCGAGGGTGATGTTGATGCCGTGGCCGAAGCTGGCGAATTTCAGGACCGGCAGGCCCTGGTCGTGATACATGGCCAGGACGCAATCGGCCTCTTCCAGGTACTTGGGCTGGAACAGCGTGTCGGCGGGATACGGTCCCCGGGCATCAATGCCGCGTGCACGGGCCGCTTCCAGCGCGGGCGTGATGACCTCGATTTCTTCGCAGCCCAGATAGCCATTCTCGCCGGCATGCGGGTTCAGGCCCGTGACCAGGATGCGCGGATGGGCGATGCCGAACTTGTCGCGCAGGTCGGCTTGCAGAATGTCGAGCGTGCGTGCCAGGCTCTCGCCGGTGATCGCGGACGGCACATCCTTCAAGGCCAGGTGCGTGGTGGCCAAGGCGACGCGCAGGTGCGGCGCATCGCCGCCGGCCAGCATCATCACGACTTGCGGCGTGCCGGTGACTTCGGCCAGGTATTCGGTGTGGCCGGTGAAGGCCACGCCGGCATCGTTGATGGCGCTCTTCTGCAGCGGCGCGGTGACGATGGCGGAGAAGGCGCCGGAGAGCGCGCCCTGCACGGCCAGGTCCAGCGTCTGCAACACGGCACGGCCATTGCGCGCATCCAGCACGCCGGCACGCACCGGTTCGGCCACCGGACAATCGATGACGGTGAGGCAATCGACCGGAAAATCGGGCAGGCCGCTGTTGCGCCAGGCCTGGATGGAGAGCGCCGCAACCCGCATCTGCGGATCGATCTCATAGGCCGTCTGTGCCAGCAAGGCGGCGTCACCCAGCAGGATGCAGCGCGCTTCGTGGCGCAACTCCCAGGCGGCACGCAGGGAAATTTCCGGACCGATGCCTGCCGGTTCGCCGCAGGTCAGCGCGAGGATGGGTCGGTTCATGGCGGTGTCACTCATGGCCTGTATGGGAAAAAACGGGCTTCAAAAAGGCAAGGGCCGGCGACAAGGCCGGCCTCTCTTGCACGCATGGGGACAGCCCGCTGGCTGCCCCTGCCGGTGCGGCGATCAATCGTCGTTGCGATACTCGACGTAGGCGCGGTCGCGGATCTGGCGCATCCAGTCCTCGGTGGCTTCCTCGATCTTGCGCTCACGGATGGCCTGGCGCGCGGCCTGGCGGGTGCGCTCCTTGGAGGCATCGTCGGTCTTGCGCTCGACCACCTGGATCAGGTGATAGCCGAACGGGGTTTCGATGGGCTGGCTGACTTCGCCCGGCTTCAACTGGTCCATGGCGCGTTCGAACTCGGGCACGGTATCGCCCGGATAGATCCAGCCGAGGTCGCCGCCCTTGGAGGCGGACAGGTCATTGGAGTACAGCTTGGCCAGTTCCTCGAAGGTAGCCGAACCGTGGTCCAGGCGCTCCTTCAGTTCGGTCAGCTTGCGCTTGGCTTCGGCCGCGGTGACGACTTGGTTGACCTTGATCAGGATGTGGCGCACGTGGGTCTGCTGCACGGCGGGGGCGGCTGCCTGGGTGCCCCCGGCGGCGCGGCGGCCGACCAGCTTGAGGATGTGGAAGCCGTTGCCGCTCTTGAGCAGGCCGCTGACCTGGCCATCCTGCAGCTTGGCCACGCCATCCAGGAACAGTTGCGGCAGGCGGTCCGCCGGACGCCAGCCAAGGTCGCCACCGGACAGGGCATCCGACGAATCGGAATAAGCGGCGGCGGTCTTTGCGAAATCGGCACCGGTCTTCAACTGGCGCAGCACGTCTTCGGCACGTTCACGGCGGGCGGCCAGCTGTTCGGGGCTGGCGTTTTCCGGCACGCGGATCAGGATCTGGGCGATGTCCAGTTCCTGACGCTGGCCGCCGGCATTGGCTTCGGCGGCGAGGTAGTTGTCGATCTCGGACTCGGTGACCACCACCTTGTTGTCCACTTCACGCTCGCGCAGGCGCTGGCTCAGGATTTCGCGGCGAATCTCTTCGCGGAAGCTGGCGTAGTTCATGCCCTCGGCCTCCAGGCGGCTGCGGAATTCCGGCATGGACAGCTTGTTCTGCTCGGCGATGCGCTGCATGGCGCGGTCCAGCATGGCATCGTCGACCACGATGCCGTTTTCCTTGGCCATTTGCGCCTGGGCACGTTCGACGATCATGCGCTCGACCAGCTGGCGCACCAGTTGCTGGCGCGGGGGCAGCTGCACGTTCTGTGCGGCCATGCGCTTCTCGACGCTGGCCAGGCGCTCGGCGACTTCCTGGCGGGTGATGACTTCATTGTTGACCACCACCAGGATGGAATCCACCGGGCGCGGCTCATTGCGCGCGCTGGCTGCCGCCGGTGCGGGGGCAGCTGGCACCGCCGCAGGGGCGGCCGGCTTGCTGGCGGCGGGCTTGACGGCGGCCTTGGGCGAGCCCTTGGCTGGTGCCGACGGCGCGCTGCTGGTGGTTTCCGGCGGGGTTACCGGGATGATGGTGGTCGCGAACTGCGCATGCGCATTGCTGATCACGCCCAGCATGCACAGCAGCGCGGTCACTGTTTTGGTTGTTGCGAGGAGTGGTGTACGCATATTACGCATGGACTAATCGTTGGTTCGAAAAAGGTTAGAAGTTGTTGCCGGGCATGGTATCCGGCAGGTTCACGTTCTGGTAACCGGGCACGCTGCTCTTGATGGCATCCAGCGGGTTGGACCCGATCTTGGAGAGGCCATTGAGTTCGAGCTGAATGAAGAAGCCCGTCGATGCCTTGGTGGACGAGGTCGGTATGCGTTGCGCCACCACCCGGAAGACCCAGCAGTCGGCCTTGTACTCGAAGCCGGCCAGGCCTTCGGCCACGGTGCGGTCCGGAATCGAATAGTTCATGCGGCCGACGGCGTAGATGCGCTGGGTAATCGGCCACTGGCCGGACACGTCGATCTGCTTGAGCGGATCGAGCACGCCGGTGTAGGGGTTGATGTAGGTACGGTCCAGGCGGTATTGCAGGTTCAGCACGCGCTTGGGGGCCGGCTGCCAGCGGATGCCGAAGGTGGAACGCACCATCTGGCGCAGGGTCTCGCTGTACTGCACGGTGTTGTCGGTGGAGAACTCGCGGGTGATCTGCCCCCCCAAGGCCAGCAACAGATCGGATTTGCTGCCCAGCGTGGTGGTGGTGGTGCCGCTGATGCCGACCTTGGGATCGGCAAAGTAGTAACGTTGGCCGATGGCCGCGCGCAGGCGCTCCAGGCCGTTTTCCTCGATCAGGCGCGAGGTGACGGCGGCGGTCAGCTGGTTGGCGTCGCTGATGCGGTCGTGGCCGACGAAGCGGTTCTCGGTGAAGATCTGCGCGAAGTTGAAGTCGGCCAGGCCGGAATCGAACACCGGATACTGCGACTGGTCGCGGTAAGGGGTACGGACGTAGAACAGGCGCGGTTCCAGCGTTTGGGTCACGCTGCGGCCGAACAGGTTGGCGTCTCGCTCGAAGATCAGGCCGGAGTCCAGCGATACCGTCGGCACCGTACGCGTCAGATTGGTCGGCTGACCCGCCGAGACATTGTTCAGGTTGTAGCTGGTCGCATCCAGGATCACCTTGGGCGTGATGAAATAGCCCGGGCGGATGATGGGATACGACACCGCTTGCGTGACGTAGGCGCGGTCGCCGCCGATCAGGTCGCCGCTGGAGAAGCGGGTGAAGTCGGCGGTGGTACTGAAGTCGAATCCGCCGATGTCGTAGCGGTTACCCGTGAAAGTGATCTGCGGCACCCGGTCGTAGGGCTTGCCGATCGGCGCGTTGACGTCCTGCAGCAGCTGGTACTTTGACACCAGTCCGGTCACGCTCCAGTAGGTGCTGGCGTAGCTGAGGCTGACGTTACGCGGCAGCAGGCGCTGCGTACTGCCCGTGATTGAGTGCGCGAAGTCCGACGGATAGTCGTCGTCGGAGGCCTTGTTCAGGTTCCAGGCCAGCTGCAGGCCGGGTGCCAAGGTCTGATTGTGGATCGAGGACAGCGAATAGCGGCCGGTTCCGGTGACCTGATCCTGGATGCCTTCCACGTTGGTGACACCGCTATAGGTGTCGCCAATGTATCGGGTTTCCGCCCCCATCTGCAGCCCGCGGCGCGCGATGTACTTCGGCACCAGCGTCAGGTCATAGTTGGGTGCCAGGTTGAAGTAGTAAGGCACCGAGATCTCGGCACCACCGGTACTGGTCATGCCGATGGTGGGCGGCAGCACGCCCGACTTGCGCTCCCCCGAGAGCGGGAACGTCATCCAGGGCGAACCCAGAATCGGTACATCCTTGAAATACAGCAGGCCGCCATGCATGGTGCCAATATCGCGACCGCTGTCGAGGTCCATGGTGTTGGCGCGCAGATACCAGTCGGGATCCGGTGCTTCGCAGGTGCTGTAGGTCCCCTGCGTCACCTTGGCCTGGTCGTCCGCCAGGAAGTCGATGCGCTCGGCCTTGCCGCGCCCGCCGTTCTTGCCGATCAGGTAAGTCGGATTGGTCACGTAGCCGGCGCCGGTGCCCATGTTCATCTCGGCGTAGTCGCCGGTGTACTGGTCCTGCAGGCGCTGCATCCAGACGTGGCCGGTGGCCTCGACTTCATCCTGGATGATGCGGTATTCGGCCTTGTCGGACTTGATGGTGGTCGCTGCCTTGACCAGCTCCACGTCGCGGTCCAGATTGACCTGGCGGTCGGGACGGCCGGTCATCTGCTCGGCGCTGACATTGACCGGGGCGTCCTGGTCCTGTGCGGGCGGCGTGGCAGGCGCAGCGGTGGGCATGCTCATCTGGGCGTGCACCGACAGCGGCAGCAGGGCCGAGGCCGAAGCCACTACCATTGCCGAAGAGAACAGACGCGCCAGCCGCCAGTTGACAGTACGTTCAGTGAAAGACTTGGAAAACCGGATCATGAAAAGAGAGGCTAGATACCGTGCAGGCGGATTTTTTGGGTTTAATCCCTTATTATATGGGAACTCAACCTCGTCAAACGATTTCCTCAGATAGTTCATGTCTTCACCTGGTTCCACCCCCGATCTCCGCCTGTCCGAATTGCAAGCCTGGCTGGCCACCCTGGCCGATACCCCGGTGCTGTCCTCCACCCTGCGCCCGGCCTCGGCCGACGCCAGCTTCCGCCGTTATTTCCGGGTGGACACACCCGACGGCGGCAGTGCCATCGTGATGGATGCCCCGCCGCCGCAGGAGGACGTCCGTCCCTTCGTGAAGGTCGCCGGCCTCTTCGGCGAGACCGGGGTGACCGTGCCGAAGGTACTGGCGCAGGATACCGAGCGCGGCTTCCTGCTGCTCTCGGACCTGGGTTCCACGACCTACTTGTCGCAGCTCTCGGCCGACAGCGCGCACGCACTATACATGGATGCGATCGAGGCCCTGGTACTTTTACAAGCGCAAAGCAAGCCCGAGGCCCTGCCCGAATACGACCGCCCGCTGCTGCTGCGCGAGCTGGAACTGTTCCGCGAGTGGTATATCGGCAAGCACCTGGGCGTGACCCTCACCGACGAGCAGAACGCGGTGCTGGACAAGACCTTCGACGCCATCCTGGCCAACAACCTGGCGCAGCCCCAGGTCTACGTGCACCGCGACTATCATTCACGCAACCTGATGGTGCTGCCCAAGGGCAACCCGGGCATCCTGGACTTCCAGGATGCGGTCTACGGTCCCATCACCTACGACCTGGTCTCGCTGCTGCGCGATGCCTACATCCAGTGGGATGAGGAAATGGTGCTGGACTGGGCCATCCGCTACTGGGAAAAGGCGCGCCGCGCTGGCCTGCCGGTCACGCCGGACATCGATACCTTCTACCGCGACTTCGAATGGATGGGCCTGCAGCGCCACCTGAAGGTGCTGGGGATCTTCGCGCGCCTGTGGCATCGCGACGGCAAAGATGGCTACCTGAAGGACATCCCGCTGGTCATGGAATACACCCTCAAGACCGCGCGCCGCTACGTGGCCTTCACGCCGCTGGTGCGCCTGATCGAGAAGCTCGAACAGGAACACGCGCCCAAGTTCGGCTACACCTTCTGAGGCGCCCCGCATGAAAGCCATGATCTTCGCAGCCGGCCGCGGCGAGCGCATGCGTCCGCTGACCGATACCTGCCCCAAGCCGCTCCTGAAAGTACGCGGCCGCCCGCTGATCGTCTGGCAGATCCTCTCGCTGGTACGCGCCGGCATCACCGAGATCGTCATCAATCACGCCCACCTGGGCCAGATGATCGAAGACACCCTCGGTGACGGCAGCCGTTATGGCGCAAAGCTCTTTTATTCACCCGAAAAGACCGCGCTGGAAACGGCAGGCGGTATCGCCCAGGCCCGCCACCTGCTGGGTGAAGAACCTTTCATAGCGGTCTCCGGCGACATCTGGTGCCCGCACTTCGACTACAGCGAACTGCTGACCGTGCTGGAAGACGAGGACCCGTGGGGCAATCCGCTGCCGCAAGACAAGCGTGACCTGGCCTGGCTGTACCTGGTCAAGAATCCGCCCTTCCATCCCGAGGGGGATTTCGCATTGAACAACTTCGCCATCGCCAACGAGGGCCAGCCGAAGCTGACTTTTGCCAACATCGGCGTGTATCGCCCGGAAATGTTCGACGGCATCGCGCCCGGCAGCCACGCCAAACTGGGGCCGCTGCTGCGCCAGTACGCCGACCAGGGCCGCATCGGCGGCGATGTGTATCGCGGCGACTGGCACAACGTCGGCACCATCGATCAACTGGAAGCACTGAACCTGCCACCGCAAGGAACCCGACCATGAGCTTCGACGCCACCCCCTTCGCCGCCCGCCGCGCGCGCCTCTTGGCCAGCCTGCAACAAGCCGGGGGCGGCGTGGCCATCATCCCGACCGCGCCCGAGGTGATGCGCAATCGGGATGCCGATTATCCGTATCGCCACGACAGCTACTTCTACTACCTGACCGGCTTCACCGAGCCCGAAGCCGTACTCGTACTGGTGGCCGGCAAGGAAAACCGCAGCATCCTGTTCTGCCGCGACAAGAACCTGGAACGCGAAATCTGGGACGGCTACCGCCACGGCCCGCAGGCCGCGCAGCAGCTCTTCGCGCTCGATGCAGCCCATCCGATCGAGGAGCTGGACAAGAACATGCCCGCCCTGCTCTCCGACGCCCGCGCCGTCTACTACGCGCTCGGCCAGGACGACCAGCGCGATGCCCAGTTGCAGCGCTGGCTGCAGGGCGTACGCGCACTGGCGCGCAGCGGCGTGTCCGCGCCCGGCGCGGTGGTCGATGTGAGCGTGCTGCTGGATGACATGCGCCTCTTCAAGGACGCCTACGAGATCGACGTGATGAAGCGCGCCGGCATCATTTCCGCCGAGGCGCATTGCCGCGCCATGCGCATCTGCCGTCCCGGCCTGCGCGAATATCACCTGGAAGCCGAACTGCTGCACGAATTCCGCCGCAACGGTTCGCAGTATCCGGCCTATGGCTCCATCGTCGCCACCGGCGCCAACAGCTGCGTGCTGCACTATCGCGCGGGCGACGCCGAAATCAAGGACGGCGACCTGGTCCTGATCGACGCCGGCTGCGAACTGGACAGCTACGCCGCCGACATCACCCGCACCTTCCCGGCCAATGGCAAGTTCAGCGGGCCGCAGAAGGCGCTCTACGAGATCGTGCTGGCCGCGCAAGCCGCCGCCATCGCCGAGACCGCACCCGGCAAACGTTTCATGGATGGCCATGACGCCGCCGTGCGCGTGCTGGCGCAGGGCATGCTCGATACCGGCTTGCTGGACAAATCCAAGGTCGGCTCGCTGGAAGACGTGATCGAAAAAGGCGACTATCGCCAGTTCTACATGCATCGCACCGGCCACTGGCTGGGCATGGATGTGCATGACGTGGGCGACTATCGCGATCCCGCCACCGCCGATGGCAGCAAGCCCTGGCGCACGCTGCAGCCGGGCATGGTGCTGACCATCGAACCGGGCATCTACGTGCGTCCCGGCGAGGGCGTGCCGGAGCAGTTCTGGAACATCGGCATCCGCATCGAGGATGATGCGCACGTCACCCCCTCCGGCTGCGAATTGCTGACCACGGGCGTGCCCACCAAGGTCGATGACATTGAAGCGCTGATGCGCCAGGCTTAAGCGCCCGTCTCCCCAGGGCCGCGCATGCGCCGGATCAAGCCCGGCCGGCGCGGCTCCGCTACAATGAGGCCTTCCTGAATCTTCTGCAGAAGGCATTTCCCGGCATCATGGAATCCGTCGATTTCGACCTCATCATCTGCGGCGGTGGCCCGGTCGGCCAGAGCGTGGCCGGCCTCTTGGCGCGCCGCCAGTTGTCCGCCGCGCGCATCGCTCTGGTGGACATGAAGTCTCCTGAACAAGCCGCCGCTGACCCGCGCACCATTGCCCTTTCCTACGGCAGCCGCCAGATCCTCGATGAACTGGCTGCCTGGGACGACATCGGCCTCAGTGCCACCGCCATCGAACAGATCCACGTCTCGCGCCGTGGCCACTTCGGCCGCACCCTGCTGGACCGCAATGATTACCACTTGCCCGCGCTGGGCTACGTGGCGCGCTATGGCGAGGTCAACCGCGCCCTTGCCTCGGCCATCGCACCGCTGGGACTGACCCAGATGCGCCCCGCCGAAGCACAGGAGATCACGGAAGAAGAAGACCAAGTCGCCGTCACCCTCAAGGATGGACGCGTACTGCGAGCGCAACTGGTGATCCAGGCCGAGGGTGGCGTCTTCGGAGAACAGCAGCAAAAAAGCCTGCAGCGCGACTACCAGCAACTGGGCATCATCGCGCACGTGCAGGCCGATGGCGTGATCGCCCATCGCGCCTTTGAACGCTTCACCGATGAAGGCCCGCTGGCCCTGCTGCCGCAGGATGATGGCTATGCGCTGGTGTGGTGCGTACGTCCTGCCACCGGCGAAGCATTGCTGGCGCTGGACGATGCCGCCTTCCTCGCGTCCCTGCAGCGCACCTTCGGCGAGCGGGTGGGCCGATTCACCCGCATCAGCGTACGCCACGCCTTCCCGCTGGGCTTGAACGCCCGCCCCGGCCAGAGCCGGCGCGTGGTGGCCATCGGCAACGCTGCACAAACCCTGCATCCGGTCGCCGGCCAGGGCCTGAACCTGGGCTTGCGCGACGCCCGCGTGCTGGCCGATGTGCTGGCGCGCGAGGTCTCTCCCGAAGCCTTGCAGGCCTTCGAGCGCCAGCGCGGGCAGGATCGCGGCCTGACCATTCGCCTGACCGACCTGATGGCGCGCATCTTTGCCGGCTCGCCCCAAGGTTCGCCCCTGCAGGCGGCACTGGGCCTGTCGCTGGGCGCGATCGACCTGCTGCCGGCAGCACGCGGCTTGCTGGCCGAACAGATGATGTTCGGTCGCCGATGAGGTGAACAATGCTGCAGTTGCGCGACGTCCCGGCGTCGCGCAGGCGGTCAGGAAATGCGACAATGCTGACTTGCGGCACCCGCCGCTCCACCCAGCAGATACGCATTTGCCATGAAACAAGACCCGCGCTTCAAGAACCTCTTCATCCTCGACCATCCGCTGATCCAGCACAAGCTGTCGCACATGCGCGACAAGCGCACCTCCACCCGCACCTTCCGCGACCTGCTGCGCGAGATCACGCTGCTGATGGGTTACGAAATCACGCGCGACCTGCCGCTGACCACCGAGACCATCGAAACCCCGCTGGTGACCTATGAAGCGCCGGTAATCGCCGGCAAGAAGCTGGCCGTGGTGCCGGTGCTGCGTGCGGGCGTGGGCATGAGCGATGGCCTGCTGGAACTGATCCCCTCGGCGCGCGTGGGCCATATCGGCGTCTATCGCGACGAGAATCACCTGCCAGTGGAATACCTGGTGCGCCTGCCGGACCTGCAGGACCGCATCATGATCCTGTGCGACCCCATGGTTGCCACCGGCAACTCGGCCGTCTATGCGGTGGATGCCCTGAAGAAGCGCGGCGTGCCGGCTTCGCATATCGTCTTCGTGGCCCTGGTCGCGGCACCGGAAGGCGTGCAGGTGTTCGCTGATGCGCATCCGGATGTGAAGCTTTACGTCGCTTCCCTGGATTCCCACCTGGATGAGGATGCCTACATCGTGCCAGGGTTGGGCGATGCGGGGGATCGCATTTTCGGGACCAAGTAAGCAGCACCTTCGGACTTCACGGATCCAAGACAAAACGGGTTGCGCATCACTGCGCAACCCGTTTTTCCATTGAGGCCGGGGAAGATCAGTCCACCGCCTTGACCATGTCCTCGATGACCTTCTTGGCATCGCCAAAGACCATCATGGTCTTGTCCATGTAGAACAGTTCATTGTCCAGACCTGCATAACCCGCTGCCATGGAGCGCTTGTTCACGATCACGGTCTTGGCCTTGTAGGCTTCCAGGATCGGCATGCCGGCAATGGGCGACTTGGGATCCTTGGCCGCCGGGTTGACCACGTCATTGGCCCCCAGCACCAGCACCACATCGGCCTGGGCGAATTCGCTGTTGATGTCTTCCATCTCGAACACCTGGTCATAGGGCACCTCGGCCTCAGCCAACAGCACGTTCATGTGGCCCGGCATGCGGCCTGCCACCGGGTGGATTGCGTATTTCACGGTCACGCCGTTGTGGGTCAGCTTTTCGGTCAGTTCCTTCAGTGCGTGCTGCGCGCGTGCGACGGCAAGCCCGTAACCCGGCACGATGATGACGGTTTCTGCATTTCCCATCAGGAACGCCGCATCGTCGGCCGATCCCGACTTGACGTCGCGCTGCTGCTGCGCCCCACCACCGGCGGCCGCCGCTTCACCGCCAAAGCCGCCCAGGATCACGTTGAAGAAGGACCGGTTCATCGCCTTGCACATGATGTAGGACAGGATCGCGCCGGAGGAACCGACCAGCGAACCGGCGATGATGAGCATGGAGTTGTTCAGCGAAAAACCGATGCCCGCCGCCGCCCAGCCGGAATAGCTGTTGAGCATCGAGACCACCACCGGCATGTCCGCCCCGCCAATCGGGATGATGATGAGCACGCCCAGCGCAAAGGCGATGGCGGCCATGATGATGAAGGGCAGCCAGTTTTGCGTCAGCACGAAGATGATGCCGAAACCGATCATGGCCACCGCCAGCAGCAGGTTCAGGAAATGCTGGCCGGCGAAGTTGACCGGCGCACCCTGGAACAGGCGGAACTTGTACTTGCCCGAGAGCTTGCCGAAAGCGATCACCGAACCCGAGAAGGTGATGGCCCCCACGAAGGTACCGATGAACAGTTCGACCCGGTTGCCCACCGGGATCAGCTGCCCGTGCGCCGAAATTCCCAGCGCCCACGGCTCGGCCACCGCCGCCACCGCGATACAGACCGCCGCCAGACCGATGAGCGAATGCATCGCCGCCACCAGTTCGGGCATCTTGGTCATCTCGACGCTGCGCGCCAGATAAGCGCCGATGCCGCCACCGACGATCACGCCGCCAGCCACCAGCAGGTAGCCGATATCACCGGAAGGATTGGATCCCTCCCCCTTGATCTTGACGATCAGCGCCAGCGTGGTCAGCACGGCGATGACCATGCCGGCGATGCCGAAACTGTTGCCACGGCGCGCCGTGGCCGGGTGCGAGAGACCCTTCAGGGCCTGGATGAAACAGATCGATGCGATCAGGTACAGCAGGGTCACCAGGTTCATGCTCATGCTCGTTCTCCCGACTTGGCCTTGGGCGCTTTCTTCTTGAACATTTCCAGCATGCGCTGGGTCACCATGAAGCCGCCGAACACGTTCACCGCCGCCAGCGCCACGGCCAGCGTGCCGGCAATGCGCCCGACCGTGCCTTCGGTGAGGCCCGCGGCCAGCATGGCGCCGATGATGATGATGGCCGAGATGGCATTGGTCACCGCCATCAGGGGTGTGTGCAAGGCCGGGGTCACCGTCCAGACCACGTGGTAGCCAACGTAGATGGCCAACACGAAGATGATCAGGTTGATGATGGTGTGGCTGACTTCCATGGTGTTCCTCCTTGTGAGGCAGCCCGCTGGTGAAACGGGCCGCATGGTTCTTGTCGAGGGTCAGATCGCCTTGAGGCTGGTGATGCGGTTCTTGTCGTCCACGAAGACCACCTTGGGCTTGTAGCTGGCGACTTCTTCATCGCTCATCGGGGCGTAGGTACAGATGATGAGCAGGTCGCCCAGGTGCGCCAGGCGGGCCGCCGCGCCGTTCAACGAGATCTCGCCGCTGCCGCGCTTGCCGCGAATGGCATAGGTGGAGAAACGTTCACCGTTGTTGACGTTGTAGAGTTCGATCTTCTCGAACTCGCGGATGTCAGCGGCTTCCAGCAGGTCTTCGTCGATCCCGCAGGAACCTTCATAGTTCAGGTCGCACTGGGTGACCGAGGCGCGATGGATCTTCGCGCGCAGCATGATGCGTTGCATGTACTTCTTCCTTCTTGTTTCAAAAGTGATGGGCGTGAGGGGACTGAAAACGCCCGGGTTTTCTGCCGACCCGGGCCGGCAGATTCATTTGCGCAGGATCTCGCCACCCTGGCAGAGCAGCGTGGCCGCGACGATATCGTCTTCCTTGTTGATGACCAGCTTGCCTTCGGCATCGATGATCAGTTTCAGGAAGTCGAGCACGTTGCGCGCGTACAGGGCCGAGGCATCGGCCGCCACCAGGGCCGCCAGGTTGCCTTCGCCGATGATGTGCACGCCGTGCTTGATGACGGTCTTGCCGGGTTCCGACAAGGGACAGTTGCCGCCCTGGTCGACCGCCATGTCCAGGATCACCGAACCGGGCTTCATGGCCTTGACGGTCTCCTCGCTGATCAGCACCGGGGCCTTGCGGCCGGGGATCAGGGCGGTGGTGATGATGATGTCGGCCTGTTTGGCGCGTTCGTGGACCAGCTCGGCCTGGCGCTTCATCCAGTCCGGCGGCATGGGGCGGGCATAGCCGCCCACGCCCTGGGCGATTTCCTTTTCTACCTCGGTCAGGAAGGGCACGTCCAGGAATTTGGCCCCCAGCGATTCGATCTGCTCCTTGACCGCCGGACGCACGTCGGAGGCTTCAATCACCGCCCCCAGCCGCTTGGCCGTAGCGATGGCCTGCAGGCCGGCCACGCCGGCCCCCATGATGAGCATGCGCGCGGCCTTGACGGTACCGGCGGCGGTCATCAGCATGGGCATGAAGCGTTGATAGGTGTTGGCCGCCATCAGCACGGCCTTGTAGCCGGCAATGTTGGCCTGCGAGGACAGCACGTCCAGCGATTGCGCACGAGTGGTGCGGGGCGCGGCTTCGAGGCCGAAGGCGGTGAGGCCGGCGGCGGCCATGGCGGCGATGTTGTCGGCATCGAAGGGATTCAACATGCCGACGACCACGGTACCCGGCTTGAGACGAGCGCGTTCGCCCTCATTGGGGGCGCGCACCTTGAGCAGGATCTCGGCGGTATAGACCGCTTCGGCGCTGCCGATGCTGGCGCCGACGGCCACATAGGCCTCGTCAGGAATGCTGGATTTGACCCCGGCGCCGGACTCCACCATCACTTCGTGCCGGGCCGCCACCAGTTTCTTGACGGTTTCGGGGGTGGCGGCGACACGGGTTTCTCCGTCCCGGCTTTCGGCGGGGATCGCTATCCTCATTCCTGACTCCTTTTTTTGTGGATTCTTGGCCCAATCTTACACGACTCGCCTTGTGCGGCGAGAAATTGGCGGGCAGGCAAGAAAGCCCGGCGATCCCGCGCCGTGGCGGCCCGGGCGCTGAAGAGTCGGCCCTGACAGGGTAAAATGGCGGATTCACGAGGTCATCAATGTCTGAAGTCTGGAAACCCTCTGTCACCGTGGCCGCCATCATCGAGCGCGACGGCCGCTTCCTGATGGTGGAAGAGCACAGCGCCGGCGGACTGCGCATCAACCAGCCGGCCGGCCACCTGGAACCGGGCGAGTCCCTGATCGAGGCAGCCGTGCGCGAAGCGCTGGAAGAATCGGCGCATGTCTTCACACCGACGGCGCTGGTGGGGACTTATCTTTCACGCAACGTGTCGTCCTCGCGCGGCGGCCGGTCGGTCACCTACCTGCGCTTTGCCTTTGCGGGAACGGTCGGCGAAGCCCTGGACCGGCCGCTGGACGAGGGCATCGTGCGCGCCGTCTGGATGACACGCGACGAACTGGCCGCCTGCGCCGAACGGCATCGCAGCCCGTTGGTGTTGCGTTGCGTGGACGATTACCTGGCCGGCCAGCGCGCACCGCTGGAACTGGTGCATACGGATCCCAGCGCCATCGGCGCCCTGCCCGGCTGAGGCGGGCGCATCACTTGGCGGACCTCTTTATGGATGGCCGCATTGAACGGAAACAACATGAGCAAGAAAAGAGTAGTCATCGGCATGTCGGGCGGCGTGGATTCGTCGGTTTCGGCATGGCTGCTGAAGGAGCAAGGCTATGAGGTCATCGGCCTGTTCATGAAGAATTGGGAAGACGACGACGATTCTGAATACTGTTCCACCCGGGAAGACTGGATCGACGCGGTCAGCGTGGCCGATGTGGTCGGGGTGGATATCGAGGCAGTGAATTTTGCTTCCGAATACAAGGATCGCGTCTTCGCCGAATTCCTGCGTGAATACCAGGCCGGGCGCACGCCCAATCCTGACGTGCTGTGCAATGCCGAGATCAAGTTCAAGGCCTTCCTCGACCACGCCATGAAGCTGGGTGCCGATCTGATCGCGACCGGTCACTACGCGCGCGTGCGCCAGGGGCCGCAGGGCGACTTCCAGTTGCTCAAGGCGCTCGACGCCAGCAAGGACCAGAGCTATTTCCTGCATCGCCTGAACCAGGAGCAGCTCTCGCGCACGGTGTTCCCCCTGGGCGAGATCCACAAGACCGAAGTGCGCAAGATCGCCGAGCAGCTGCAACTGCCAAACGCGAAGAAGAAGGATTCAACCGGCATCTGCTTCATCGGCGAGCGCCCTTTCCGTGAATTCCTGAACCGTTACCTTTCCTACAAGCCCGGCCCCATCAAGACCGCCGACGGCCAGACCGTGGGCCAGCACGTGGGCCTGTCCTTCTATACGCTGGGCCAGCGCAAGGGGATCGGCATCGGTGGCCTGAAGGCGCACCAGAATGCCGATGGCCATGGCGATGCCTGGTACGTGGCCCGCAAGGACGTGGAAAACAACACCCTCTACATCGTCCAGGGGCATGACCACCCCTGGCTGCTCTCGCCGACCCTCTCGGCCGGCCAGATCAGTTGGGTCGCAGGCCATGCGCCGCAACTGCCGGCCTTGTCGGCCAAGACGCGCTATCGCCAGGCGGATGTTCCCTGTGGTTTTGCCGATGCCGGCAGCAGCTTCTCGCTGGCCTTCGACACCCCGCAATGGGCGGTCACGCCGGGCCAGTCGGCAGTGCTCTATGACGGCGACGTCTGCCTGGGGGGCGGCATCATCGAAAGCGGAGCCCTGCCGGATTAAGCTTTCATAGAGGCAACTATCGGATGCCCCGCGCGCGATCTTCGCGCCGGGGCATTTTCTTTTGGACAAGCTTGACAGCCTTGATAGGCTGGAAGTGTTTCCTGCACGACCCTAAATGATAAAAATTATCAATCACACCGATAAAAGGGCTTGCAATCCCGCCGCAAATCGCAAATAATCTAAATAAGAATTGTTCGCATTTAATAGGAGGTGATTGTAATGAGCCAACTGAACGACAACAGCATGGACCGTCGCAACAAGCCGGGCACGACCGCCAACGGAACGCCGATCACCCGCATCAAGAGTACGGACCTGTTCCGTCAGATGCGCGAGCTTGAGATTGATCACGGCGGTCGCATCTATAAATTGCGTCTGACCCAGCTGAACAAGCTGATCCTGACGGCGTAAGCCGGCAGTATCAGGACAAGGTGGATCCATAAACAGGCCAGCCAGCGTCGTTCGTCATGACGCACCGCCAGCCAAGCTAGCCCAGCGAGGAGAGTTTGATGGTCAACGAGAACATGACGTCCACGTTCGTGGAACCGAGCAACGCACCGGCCCAGCCTGAACTTCTGGTGTCCGCCGTGCTGCATCTGATGTCGCACTACACCGCCAACAACAGCCAGGAAACGCAGAGCTGCGTGAAGCTGGCCTCGGTGATCGAAAGACACCTCAAGGCCCTGGCGGACCTGCCCAACCTGGCACCGGTGCTGCGGGCCACCTGCCAGCAGCTGTCGGAACAATGGGCACATGTAGTGGAACGCACGATGCCACCGCAGGAAAAATTCAACTTCTTCTCGCGCATGGTTGCAGGAGCGAGAACTTAGCCATCGTCAAGTCAAGAGCCTGATGAAGCAGGCAGCAAGGCGTAAAATGATCGTATGTGTTTGTAACAACATCTCTGAAGGCAAGATCCATCAGGCGGTCGATGCAGGCGTGTCGTCCATGGCCGAGCTGCGCAAGCAGCTTGGCGTGGGCACCTGCTGCGGCAAGTGCCATTCCTGCGCCAAGAACGTCCTGCGCGAATGCCTCAGCAGTTCCCGTCAAACACAGCAAGGTGTGCGTCCGGTAGTATTCCATCCGTCACTGGCCGCTGCCTGAACCAGATCAATGAACGCCATTTCACCGTCTCTCATGAGTGTCAGCCCACCCAGCGCCCTGATGCGCCAGGCACGCAAGATCGGCCCGCTGGGCCTGATCATCCTGTTGCACATTGCCTTCTTCTGGGCGCTGCAAAGCGGCCTGGTCCACCAGGTTGCCAGCGCCGTTCCCAAGGAAGTCATCGCCACCTTCATCGTCCCCGAGAAGGCCCCTGAGCCCGCGCCGCCCAAGGCCGAGCCGGCCCCGCCCAAGCAGGTGAAGATCGTCAAGAAGGTGGTGGCACCGCCCAAGCCGGTTCCCGTCACCGAAACGCCGGCACCAACTGCCATCACTGCGCCGCCCCAGCCGCCGCAACCGGCCGCACCGGCTCCACAGGTGGCTGCCGAACCGACGCCGGCCCCGGCCGCACCGCCTGGCCCGGTCCTGCCCAAGCAGATCACTTCCGGCATCGAATATATCGAGAAGCCGAACCCGACGTATCCCAGCGTCTCGCGCCGCATGGGTGAAGAAGGCGTGGTGGAATTCCGCGTGACAGTCAACACCAGCGGCCGTGCCGAAAAGGTCGAGATCACCAAGTCTTCCGGCTACTCGCGCCTGGACGATGCCGCCCGCAGCGCCGTGATGCGCGCCGTCTTCAAGCCTTACATCGAGAACGGCAAGGCCATCACCGTCAGCACGGTCGGCAGCCTGGCCTTCCGCCTGAACTGAGCAAAGCATCTCGCCTGGCCGGGTCTTGCCCGGCCAGGCAGTCATTTCGTTTCATCATTCCCCTCATCTGATAGCCAAAAATAGAAGGAAACATCATGGAAGTTAGTCCGTACGGATTGGAAAGCCTCTGGGCCCAAGGCGATTTCGTTACCAAGGGCGTCGCCGTCCTGTTGCTGGCCATGTCGATCGCGTCCTGGTACGTGATCTTCACCAAGGCCTTCCAGCTGCTGCGTTTCCGCAAGGCCTCGGCCGCCGCCGGTCACCAGTTCTGGGATACCACCAGCCTGCCCGAAGGCGTGGCCACCCTGGGCCATGACAATCCCTTCGCCGAAGTCGCCAAGGCCGGTGTCACTGCCATGAGCCACCACACCGCCCACAAGGGCCACCTGCACGATCAACTGTCGGTGAGCGACTGGGTCACCCTGTCGCTGCGCCAAGCCATCGATGAAGCCTCCGGCAAGCTGCAGACCGGCATGGCAGTATTGGCCTCGGTCGGCTCGACCGCACCGTTCGTGGGCCTGTTCGGCACCGTCTGGGGCATCTACCACGCGCTGGTCTCCATCGGCACCACCGGCCAGGCCAGCATCGACAAGGTCGCCGGCCCGGTCGGCGAAGCCCTGATCATGACCGCACTGGGCCTGGCCGTGGCCATTCCCGCCACCTTCGGCTACAACGCCCTGGTGCGCGGCAACAAGACCACCATCGCCAAGCTCAACAAGTTCGGCTTCGACCTGCACGCCCTGTTCGTCACCGGCGCCCGCGCCGCCGGTGAAGACGGCCAGCCCAATGGCGGCAAGGCCAAGCTGACCGCAGTCGGGAGGGCATGATGGGTATGGGTTCCCTGTCCGATTCGGACGACGATTTCAATCCCGAGATCAACACCACGCCGCTGGTGGACGTGATGCTGGTCTTGCTGATCATCTTCATCATCACCATCCCGGTGATGAACCATGCGGTCAAGATCGACCTGCCCAAGGCCAGCAGCCAGCCGGACCAGGTCAAGCCGGAAAGCATCAACCTGTCCATCGATGCGGCCGGCAACGTGTTCTGGAATGAAGAAAAGATCGACAGCAGCGAACTGAGCGCCCGCATCGCCGTGGCCGCCCAGAAGCAGCCGCAACCGGAAATGCACCTGCGCGCCGAGCGCACCACCCAGTATGAAAAGGTGGCGCAGGTGATGTCGGCGGCGCAGTCTGGTGGGCTGACCAAGATCGGTTTCGTGACGGATCCTGACAAGAAATAAACTTCAGCAGTCGCTACACCCAAGGGAAGTGCCACCCCGGCACTTCCCGGCAAGCCCTGCCCCACGGGCCTGCAACCGAAAACCTCCCTCGCCTGGCGACGGAGGTTTTTTGCTTTTTCCTTCATACGCCAACCAAAGTAAGAATGATTAGCGATAATTCTTGCTGAACAATGCAGGCATCTGGACTATGATCCGTCGGTCCGCGGTCAGGCAGCTATACAGTCACCCATAATTAACGCGGTTTTCCTCTTACATCAATTTTTAAAGGTAATCCCCATGAAAGGCGATCCCGCAGTCATCAAGTTGCTCAATGCTCAACTGACCAATGAGCTCACGGCCATCAACCAGTACTTCCTGCATGCCCGCATGTACAAGCACTGGGGCCTGGACAAGATCGGTGCCAAGGAATACGCCGAATCCATCGGCGAAATGAAGCACGCTGACAAGCTGATCGACCGCATCCTGATGCTGGACGGCTTGCCCAACCTGCAGGCGCTGCACAAGCTGATGATCGGCGAGAACACCCAGGAAATGCTGCAGTGTGACCTGAAGCTGGAGCAGGCGGCCCACAAGACCGTCAAGGAAGGCATCGCCACCTGCGAACAGCATGGCGATTACGTCTCGCGCGAACTGTTCCAGATGATCCTGGACGACACCGAAGAACACATCGACTGGCTGGAAACCCAACTGGACCTGATCGACAAGGTCGGCATCCAGAATTACCTGCAAAGCCAGATGTCCCCGGCCAGCGAGTAATCGCAAGCAGCCCAGGGCAAACAAAAAGCGCGCTCCTCGGAGCGCGCTTTTTTACGTCATCGCCAAACTTGGCCAAGGGCCCATGGCCCTGCACCTCACAGATGCGGTACGGTTTCCTTGAAGCTGGTCCGTTCCGACACCTTGTCGAACAGCCGCGCCAGTTGCGGATAATCCTCACGCCAGGCCAGGTCGGGGAAGCGGAACGCCAGCCACCCCAGCGCACAGCCCACGGCCACGTCCGCCAGGGTGTAATGGTTGCCCACGCAGAAGGGCTTTTCTCCCAGGCCATCGGCCATCGCCTTCAACGAAGCTTCCACCTTGCTCCACTGGCGCTTGATCCATTCCGGGCTCTGCTGCTTGGTCGGACGCAGGGTCTTTTCCAGGCGTACCAGCACGGCGGCATCCAGGGCGCCATCGGCCAGCGCTTCCCAGCACTTGATCTCGGCGCGCTCGCGGCCATTGGGCGGCAGCAGCTTGCCGACCGGCGTCAGGGTGTCGAGATATTCGACGATCACCCGCGAATCGAACATGGCACCGCCATCATCCATCAGCAGGCAGGGCACCTTGCCCAGCGGATTGCTTTCCTGGATGGTGGTCGATGCACTCCAGACATCTTCCAGGATGAATTCGTAATCGATCTTTTTTTCGGCCATCACGACGCGCACCTTGCGCACGAACGGACTGGCATTGGAGCCGATGAGTTTTAGCATAGCGTGAGGAGTAATAATCTCATTCGATTATAACATTCGCATTTCCTGACAAATTTATGAAGAATCGCGCCAGGAACGGAATGCAACGGTCCATCAGGACTGGGCCGGACGGGAAAATTGGGCCGGCCGGCGTGCCGATGGTAAAATGCCGGGCTCAGGCGATTCGGGTTTTGGCATAAAAGCCTGCCAAAACTCGCCAATCTTCAGTCAACGCATCTCTTCCGTTTCCATCGTTTCCATCATGTCCCTCTCCGCTCTCTCGGCCCTGTCCCCGCTGGACGGCCGCTACGCCTCCAAGACCGATCAACTGCGTCCGCTGCTGTCTGAAGCGGGCTTCATGCACCATCGCGTGAAGGTCGAGATTGCCTGGCTGCAGGCGCTGTCCGAAGCTGGTTTCGCCGAGATCAAGCCGTTCTCGCCTGAGGCCCGCGCGCTGCTGGACAAGCTGGCTGCCGACTTCACCGAAGCCGACGCCGCCCGCATCAAGGAAATCGAAGCCGTCACCAACCACGACGTCAAGGCCGTGGAATACTGGCTCAAGGAACAAGTGAAGGATGTGCCCGAACTGGTGGCCGCCTCCGAATTCATTCACTTCGCCTGCACCTCCGAAGACATCAACAACACCTCGCACGGCATGATGTTGAAGGCCGCGCGCGACACCGTGCTGCTGCCCTCGCTGCAAGCCGTGATCGCCAAGCTGACCGCCCTGGCCCACGAACACGCGGCAGTGCCGATGCTCTCGCGCACCCACGGCCAGCCGGCCAGCCCCACCACCCTGGGCAAGGAAGTGGCCAACGTCGTGGCGCGCCTGCAACGTGCCGCCAAGCGCATCGCCAGCGTCGAGATCCTGGGCAAGATGAACGGTGCCGTCGGCAACTACAACGCCCACCTGTCGGCCTACCCGCAGACCGACTGGGCCGCTTTCTCCAAGGAAGTCGTGGAAAAGCGCCTGGGCCTGACCTTCAACCCCTACACCATCCAGATCGAGCCGCACGACTACATGGCCGAACTGTTCGATGCCGTGGCCCGCACCAACACCATCCTGCTGGACCTGAACCGCGATATCTGGGGCTACATCTCCCTGGGCTACTTCAAGCAGCGCACCAAGGCTGGCGAAATCGGTTCCTCGACCATGCCGCACAAGGTCAACCCGATCGATTTTGAAAACTCCGAAGGCAACCTGGGCATGGCCAACGCCGTGCTGAAGCACCTGGCCGAGAAGCTGCCGGTCTCGCGCTGGCAGCGTGACCTGACCGACTCCACCGTGCTGCGCAACATCGGCGTGGGCTTCGGCTACACCCTGCTGGCCTACGACAGCTGCCTGCGCGGCCTGAACAAGCTGGAAGTGAATCCGCAACGCCTGGCCGACGACCTCGACGCCACCTGGGAAGTGCTGGCCGAGCCGGTGCAGACCGTCATGCGCCGCTATGGCATCGAAAATCCGTATGAGCAGCTGAAGGAACTGACCCGCGGCAAGGGCATTTCCAAAGACGCGCTGCGCGACTTCATCAATGGCCTGGCCATCCCGCAAGAAGCCAAGGACCACCTCCTGGCCATGACCCCGGCCAACTACATCGGTACCGCCGTGGAACTGGCCAAGCAGATCTGATAGTTCATATCAACGATTAGCAAAATGCACGAATGGCGCACAGCAATGTGCGCCATTTTTCATTTGTGCGGCCACAATCCTGAATCATTGTTAGGATTACTCGCAAAAACGGATGGCTGAAGTGCCATTTCGGCGAGTAATGCGAGCAGCGAAAGCTCTTTATACTCAGCAGAGTCAAAAAGAGTGGCATGATCGCTTGCCGCCCGGAATCTTCGCGGATTTCGCGACGCCAGCCCGGCCTGCCCGCCCTGCAGAACCATTGCAGAGCCAGCCGCTCCAAACGCCACCACCGCTCGCCACATCCTATGGAACGCTATACCAAACCCGCCGTGCTGTTGCACTGGCTGATTGCCCTGTTGATCATCTCCGCCTTCGGCCTGGGGCTGACCATGGTCGACATTCCCGGCCTGACCCCGACCAAGCTGAAGTATTTTTCCTGGCACAAGTGGCTGGGCGTGACCGTACTGGCGCTGGTCTGCGTGCGTCTGCTGTGGCGTCTCACGCACAAGGCACCGGCCTATCCGGCCAACATGCCGGGCTGGCAACAGTCGGCGGCACACGGGCTGCACCTTGGCCTGTACGTGCTGATGTTCGCCATTCCCGTCTCCGGTTATTTCTACAGCCTGGCCGCCGGCGTACCGGTGGTCTACCTGGGCGTGGTGCCGCTGCCGGTGCTGATTGCCCCGAATCCGGAGTGGAAGCCGCTGCTCAAGGCCACCCACTACTGGCTCAACATGACCCTGCTGGCCGCCTTTGCCCTGCACGTGCTGGCCGCGCTCAAGCACCAGTTCATCGATCGTGACAAACTCTTCAAACGCATGCTGCCCTGATCCCCTGCACGCCGCACGCTACGCAAGATCATTCATATTGCTCGTTTTTTTACGGAACCCGACATGACCTCCACTCGCTCCACCCGCTTCCTCAAACCCACTCTGCTGGCCTTGGCCGCTGCTGCCTTCACCCTCTCCGCCCACGCAGCCCCGCTGAAGGTGGATGCCGCCAAGAGCAGCGTCACTGCCACCTTCAAGCAGCTCAACGTCCCGGTCGATGCCAAGTTCAAGAAATTCAACGCCGCCATCGACTTCGACGCCGCCAAGCCGGAACAAGGCAAGGCGTCGGTGGAGATCGACGTCGCCAGCTTCGACCTGGGTGAAGCCGAGTACAACAAGGAAGTGCAAAAGAAGGAATGGTTCAACGCCGCCCAATACCCCAAGGCCAGTTTCGTGGCCAGCAGCATCAAGGCCGCTGGCGCCGGCAAGTATGACGTGGCCGGCAAGCTGACCATCAAGGGCAAGAGCACCGATGTCAGCTTCCCGCTGACCGTCAAGAAGGACGGAGCCGCCCAGGTCTTCGACGGTGCCCTGCCCATCAAGCGCCTGACCTACAACGTCGGTGAAGGCGAGTGGAAGGATACCGGCATGGTGGCCGATGAAGTGACGATCAAGTTCCACATCGTGGCCCAGTAATTCGTAGCAGCAGCATCAGCAGCCTCAACAACATCAATAAAAGTCGTTCCGCGCCATGACGCACCGCCCTGCAAGGGGCGGGCTCCCCTGCGGTTTTTTTCACTCAAGGAATCCAAACAAATGAAACTGAATCACCTCCTGCTCGCCCTGGTCGCCGCCGGTGCCGCCGTCTCCGCCAACGCTGCCGACACCTACAGCATCGACCCCAGCCACACCTACCCCAGCTTCGAAGCGGACCACATGGGCGTGTCCATCTGGCGCGGCAAGTTCGACAAGACCAGCGGCACCGTGACCCTGGATCGCGCTGCCAAGACCGGCACCGTCGACATCACCATCGATACCGCCTCCATCGACTTCGGCATGGCCAAGATGAACGATCACGCCAAGAGCGCCGACATGTTCGACGTCGCCAAGTACCCGACCGCCCAATACAAGGGCAACATCAAGTTCAACGGCGACAAGCCGGCCACCGTCGAAGGCGAACTGACCCTGCACGGCGTGACCAAGCCGGTCACCCTGACCCTGAACAAGTTCACCTGCATCCAGCACCCGATGCTCAAGCGTGAAGTGTGCGGTGGCGATGCGTCGGCCTCCTTCAACCGCGCCGACTTCGGTATCGACTACGGTGCCAAGTATGGTTTCTCGATGGAGACCAAGCTGGCCATCCAGGTCGAAGCCGTCAAGACCAACTGATCCTGCTCGCGCTTGCCTGAAGCGGCCGGACCTGCTCCGGCCCCGGCAAACCACGAAAGCCGATGCGATAATGCATCGGCTTTTTTATTGGCGCGCCTTGCTTGCGATCATGGAGCAAGCGGCCGCCAGGCCGCACAATGGCTCGCATTCGCCGTTTTGCTGCTCTGCAAAACATTTTGAAACGCGCTAATCTAGCGCCACTCCCCAAGGAGCAAGAAGCATGTCGTTAGCTGACCTACGTAAAGACTACAGCCGCGCCAGTTTGTCCGAACTCGACACTGCCGCCGATCCCGTTGACCAGTTTGCAGTCTGGTTCGACGAAGCGACCAAGGCGCAGATCCCCGAGCCCAACGCCATGAGCGTGGCCACCGTGGGGGCTGATGGACGGCCGTCGTCGCGCATCGTGCTGATCAAGCAGTTCGATCAGCTGGGCTTTACCTGGTTTACCAATTACGACAGCCGCAAGGGCGTCGATGTGGCGGAGAATCCGTACGTGGCGCTGCTGTTCCACTGGGTCGAACTTGAACGCCAGGTCCGCATCGAAGGAAAGATCGAGCGCGTGACCAAGGAAGAGAGCGACGCGTACTTCTACAGTCGCCCCCTGGCCAGCCAGCTCGGCGCGATCGCCTCGCAGCAGAGCCGGACCGTGGCCAGCCGCGAGACGCTGGAACAGCAATACGAAGCAACCAAGCAGCAATTCGGGGACCACCCGACCCGCCCGGAACATTGGGGCGGCTACCGGGTGATTCCCGATCGCATCGAATTCTGGCAAGGCCGCCCCTCCCGCATGCACGACCGCGTGCTCTACACGCGCTCCGATGATGGCCAGTGGCAACGGCAGCGCCTGCAGCCCTGAGGACATCGCACGATGCCTGGCAGGGCCGATCAGCATTCATCACTGACGCGGAGGACATCGTGTTTTGGGAAAAGAAGCTAGACGCCTGGGTAGAAAACATTCGCAATGTGTCGGCCCTGCCACTGCGGCTGGAGCTGTGGAACGGACAGCATTACGACTTCAGCAGCGGTACGCCTGAAGTCACGCTCAAGGTTCCGCACGCTTCAGCCATCACTTCACTGCTCAAGCCGTCGCTGGCCAACCTGGGCGAGGCCTACGTCGAAGGCAAGATCGAGGTCGAGGGCAAGGTCAAGAGCATCATCCAGGTCGCCAACGGTCTGGCTTCCAACACCCTCAAGGCCGAGGGCCGGCTGGGCCGCATGGTGCGCAGCGTGACGCACACCAAAAAGCGGGACGCCGAAGCCATCCAGTATCACTACGACGTTTCCAACGATTTCTACAAGCTGTTCCTGGACGAGAACATGGTGTATTCCTGCGCCTACTTCGAGAACGGCGACGAGGATCTCGCCACGGCCCAGCTCAAGAAGATCGACCACATCCTGGAGAAGATCCAGCTCAAGCCCGGCCACACATTGCTCGACATCGGCTGCGGCTGGGGTGCGCTGGTCTTGCGGGCGGCGCAGAAATTCGGTGCGCGCTGCGTGGGCGTGACGCTTTCCAGGAACCAGTACGCCCTGGCGCGCGAGCGGGTGGAAGCGGCCGGGCTCGGCGACCGCATCGAGATTCGCCTGCAGGACTACCGTGACGTCACCGGCACCTTTGACCGCATCACCTCGGTGGGCATGTTCGAGCATGTGGGCATCAAGAATTTGCCGACGTATTTTGCCCAGATCAGGAAGCTGCTGGCCGATGGCGGCATGGCCATGAACCACGGCATCACCAGCACCGACATCGAGAATGGCGAGTCGCCCTATGGGGCCGGTGAATTCATCGACAAGTACGTGTTCCCCGCCGGCGAACTGCCGCACATCAGCACGGTGCTGCGGACCATGCAGGAAGGCGGCCTGGAAGCCTTCGACGTCGAAAACCTGCGACGCCACTATGCCCGCACCTGCAGCCTGTGGGCCGACAATTTCGAAGCCAACGCCGACGCCATCCACCGCGTGACCGACGAGAAGCGCTACCGTATCTGGCGCGTTTACCTGGCCGGCAGCGCCTACGGTTTCGAACGCGACTGGATCTCGCTGTATCAGGTCATCTGCACCAAGGCCGGCCGCAGCGCACAGCAGCTGCCGTGGTCGCGCAGGTACATCTACGCACAACAATAAGCATTCGCCAGCCCCATCAAGCAACGGGCCTGCCCTCTTCCCGGAGGCAGGCCCGTTGTACGTAGTACTTGGGACGTCGTAACGCCGGCGAGAATTTATTCCGGCTTGCTCTTCTCGGCAAACACCTCACGCAGCTTGGCCACCTTGGGCGCCACCACGAAAGCGCAGTAACCCTGGAAGGGATGCTGCACGAAGTAGTTCTGGTGATAGTCCTCGGCGCGATAGTAGGTCTGCGGCGGCGACAGTTCGGTCACGATGGGCGCATCCCACACCAGGGCCATCTCGGCGATGATGTGCTTGGCCGTCTCATGCTGGGTCTCGTCCTGATAGTAGATGACTGAACGATACTGCGTACCGACGTCATTGCCCTGGCGGTTCAGCGTGGTCGGGTCATGGATGGTGAAGAAAATTTCCAGAATCTCGCGGAAGCTGATCTGCTGCGGATCGAAGGCCAGCTTGACTACTTCCGCATGCCCGGTCTGGCCGCCGCACACCTGCTCGTAGCTGGGATTGACCACACTGCCGCCGGTATAGCCGGACTCCACCGACTGCACGCCCTTGACCTGCTGGTACACCGCTTCCAGGCACCAGAAGCAGCCGCCGCCGAGTACTGCAATTTCCGTGGCCATGATGTTCTCCCGTTAAGTTGCTTGTTATAAAACTTTACTCCAATTCAGCACCTCAAGTGAGGCCGATGTGAAGCATTCTCAAGCCATCCAAGCCCAGCCCGCACGGCAAGACTGCGCGCGATCCGTTATCATGTGCATCTCCGCGCATTGACCGGCTGGCCGCAAGGTGCAGGCCGCAGCGCTTCGACCTCCAAGCAGACTCCCGATGCACACACGCTTTCCCCGCGCCGAAGCGCGTCAGTTCGACGCGGCGCATTTCCGCCAGGCCCTGTCGCAGTTCGCCACGGGCGTCACCGTCATCACCACGCGGCTGGCCGATGGCAGTCTCCTGGGACTGACCGCCAGCTCCTTCAATTCGGTTTCGCTGGATCCTCCACTCGTGCTGTGGAGCCTCGGTACACGCGCCAACAGCCTGCCGGTGTTCTCCGGCAATTCGCATTACGTGATCAACATCCTCAGCGCCGAGCAGGCGCATCTGGCGCAGCAATTCGCCAGCAAGATGGAAAACCGCTTCGAAGGCGTGGCCTACACGCTCTCGCGCACCGGCCAGCCGATTCTGGATGGGGCCTCGGCCTGGTTCGAATGCCACAACCGCAGCCAGTATCCGGAAGGCGACCACGTCATCTTCGTGGGCGAGGTGGAACATTGCGAAGTCGACCCGCAGGCCGCGCTGGTCTTCCACAACGGCCGGTTCACGAAGACTGAGGCTTTCTGAACAGCGCGTCTGCTGTGCTTTGAGGCAGCTGCCCAAAAGAAAATGGCACCCGGATTGCTCCGGGTGCCATTTTTTTGCAGCAGTGTTCAGGTCTTAGAACTTGTAGCCCACCGACAGGAAGCTGACGATCGGGTTGATCGTCAGGCTGGTGCTCGAGTGCGTCGTGCCACCTGCTGCAGCGGGCAGCTCGGTGGTGATGTCGGCATTGGTCTTGAGCGGGATGTAGGACACGGACAAGCCCACGGACCAGTTCTTGTCGAAGTTGTAGTTGGCACCCACGGTCAGCACCGGGGCCCACGACGAGCTCAGGGCGGCACTGGACTTGGCGCTGGTGACGGCACCATTGGTGTACTTGCTGGAGATGGTGCGCTGGAAGTTGTTGCTCAGTTCGATGTTGTCATACCAGACATAGGTCACGCCGGCACCAACGAAGGGGCGGAAGGTGCTGTTGGCATCACCGAAGTGATACTTCGCGACGATCGCCGGACTCCACTGCTTGGCCTGTCCGATCTGACCCACACCGGCCAGCGTGCCGGTACCGTCAAGCTTGAAGGTCGGCGGAATGCCCAGGTCGGCGGTCAGCGAGACGTTGTCCGTCAGGAAGTGAGTGAAAGCGATGCCCAGGGTATCGGCGCTATTGACGGTTGCGCCGGAACCGGGGATCGGACCAGCGCCAGGACCGTCGTTCTTGCGCAGGGTTTCGCTGGAATCCTGGGGTGCCAGATGGAACCAGCCGAGATTGATGATATTGCTGCCCGCGGTCTGCGCCATGGCCGGTGCAGCGCACGCTGCCATCACGGACAATGCGGCGAGTTTGGGCAGGAAGGAAAATTGTTTTTGCATTGCTGTCTCCAAGAGTTGCGGGCAGTGCCCGGATTTTTTATTCCCGATGTCTGGCGATAGACGGGATTGCTGTCACGGCTGGTTACCGTTTTTCATTATTCAACGTAATCCTGCGTAACTGGTCCGTACGTGGTTTTTACGCTGACGAAACAAAAAGAACGCGCGTGCTATTCGGTGGAGATACTATGCCAGCTTTGTCACATTTTGTATAGAACATGTGAAGAGCACGATAGTGCATGTCTGCTTTTGGCAACCGCGTACTGACTGGCGAGTCAGTACTGGCGCAGCAGAACGGGGGCGTGGAGGAAGTACAAAGCGACGACTTGTCCCTGGCAGGTCACTGGCTGAGCGGACGAGCGAACTATGGTTGAGCTGCCGTTCAGCCCTGAAGCAGGCGCGCCAGCAAACCCTGCGAATCGAAAGCCGCGCGGCGCAGGCGGTCGTTGACACCTTGCCAGTCTGCACTGAGGGGCAGGGACTCCACCACGATGAGGTCTGCGCCTGCATGGTCCATGTCACGCAGGGCGGCATAGAGATCGTGGGCATAAGCATCGGCAGTGAGTGGCATGGGCCGGATCACCGTCACGCCGGGCACACCATCACCCCGGAATTCGCGCTGGATCAACGCGACCTTCTGACCGATGCCAGCCAGCTTGCCCAGGAGCGCTGGCAGCTCGGCCGACGCAACCTGCACCACCGGCGTATGCGGTGCGTAGTGCGCATCGAGCGTACCTGATGCGCGCGGTGCGGTGGCGTCGGGCGTCGCCAGCGGCACACCCAGCACGGCAGCAATACGATCCGCGCTGATCTGGCCGGGGCGCAGCAGCACCGGGCCATGGGTCTCGATGCGGGACAGGTCGACGATGGTGGACTCGATGCCCACTTCGCTCTGTCCGCCGTCGAGCACATAGTCCACCGGGCTGTCGGCATCGCTGCCGAATTCCTCGCGCACGTGCTCGGCGGTGGTGGGGCTGACGTGTCCGAACTTGTTGGCCGAGGGACCGGCGATGCCGCCCTTGCCGCCACGGAATTCGCGCAGCAGCGCTTGCGCCACCGGATGCGAAGGGCAGCGCACGCCCACCGAATCCTGGCCACCGGCCACGGCATCGGGAATGTGCGCCGCGCGCTTGAGGATCAGCGTGAGCGGACCCGGCCAGAACGAGGCAATCAGGCGCCGCGCTTCCACAGGTACCGACGCGGCCCAGTAGCCGATATCGGCTTCCGGTGAAACGTGCACGATCACCGGATGATTGGCAGGACGTCCCTTGGCCGCATAGATGGCAGCAATGGCGGCCGGATTTTCGGCGTCACCGCCGAGGCCATAGACGGTCTCGGTCGGGAAGGCCACCAGCCCGCCCTGCTCCAGCTTGCGCGCGGCGTGCATGATGGCCGCGACGTCGATGGACACAATGGAAGAAGCGCGCTTGTCGTTCATCGCCGGCCTCGCTTACAGCGTGATGCCGAGGATGGCGCAGGCGGCTGCCAGCTGGCGCTGTGCATCGGCCAGCGTGGCGCCGGTGAAAGTGACATGGCCCATCTTGCGGCCACGGCGCGCTTCAGCCTTGCCGTACAGGTGCAGGTGCGCACCGGGCAGTGCCAGCACCTGATCCCAGGCCGGTTCGCGCTGGGCGTCCGTGTCATCCTCGTACCAGACATCGCCGAGGATGTTCAGCATCACCGAGGGCGAATGCTGGCGCGTATCGCCCAGCGGCAGGCGCGCCATGGCGCGGGCTTGCTGTTCGAACTGGCTGGTGACGCAGGCATCGATGGTGTAGTGGCCGCTGTTGTGCGGACGCGGGGCCATCTCGTTGACTACCAGCGCGCCATCGTCCAGCACGAAGAATTCGATGCACAGCACACCGACATACTGCATCGCGCCGATGATCTGCAAAGCCGCCTGCTGCGCACGCGCAGCGGCATCGGCCTTGATGTTGGGACCGGGCACGGTGGTGGTGAAGAGGATGCCGTCACGATGCACGTTCTCGGCAATCGGATAGACCACGGCCTGGCCATCATGGCCGCGCGCCACCAGCACCGAGACTTCATAGGCCAGCGGCAGCATCTTCTCCAGCACGCAGGTCACGCCCTTCATGGCGGCGAAAGCGGCGCGCACCTCGTCGACAGTGCGCACGCGCACCTGGCCCTTGCCGTCATAACCCATGCGGGCCGTCTTGAGGATGCCCGGCAGCAGCTTGGCATCGAGACCATCGATATCGGCCTCGCTGTTGATCACCAGGTGCGGAGCCGGCAGCACGCCGGACTGCGATCCACACTCGGTGAAGAAGGCTTTCTCGGCAGTACGGTCCTGCGCAATCGAGACGCCGGAAGCCGCGGGTGCCACGAAGGTCTGTGCCGCCAGGGTGGCCAGGCTCTTGGCCGAGACGTTCTCGAACTCGGTGGTGATGGCCGCACACAGCGCCCCCAGTTCGGCCAGCGCCGCACCATCGTCGTAGGCGGCGTTGATGAGGCGGTCCGCCACCTGCCCGGCCGGGCAGTCGGCATCGGCTTCCAGCACGGCGACCTTGAAGCCCATGCTCTGCGCCGCGTGGGCGAACATGCGGCCGAGCTGGCCACCGCCCATCACCCCCAGCCAGGTGGCCGGAGTGGTCGAGGGAACGGCGGGACGAAGGGTGGAGGCGGACTGCTGGGTCATACAGGCAACTTCATGTCGAGGGCGACTTGCGTCTGGGTCTTGCGGAAGGCTTCCAGCTTTTCAGCCAGGGCCGCGTCGGTGGTGGCCAGCATGGCGATGGCCGACAGCGCCGCATTGGCGGCACCGGCTTCACCGATGGCATAGGTGGCCACCGGAATGCCCTTGGGCATCTGCACGATGGACAACAGCGAATCCTCGCCACGCAGATACTTCGAAGGCACCGGCACACCCAGCACCGGCACGATGGTCTTGGCGGCGATCATGCCCGGCAGGTGCGCGGCACCGCCGGCACCGGCGATGATGGCGCGCAGGCCGCGCGTGCGGGCGCTCTCGGCGTAGGCGAACATCTGGTCCGGCATGCGGTGCGCGGAGATCACCTGGGCTTCGAAGGGCACGCCAAAGTCCTTCAGGATGGCGACCGCATTCTGCATCACCTCCCAGTCGGAGGACGACCCCATGACCACGCCGATCAACGGTTTGACAGTATCGTTCATGTCCGGTCCTCGTCAGTCCTTGAGCTTCTCGCCGGTCAGGCGTTCCAGCGCCTCGCGGTACTTGGCACCGGTCTTTTCGATCACATCGGCCGGAAGCGCCGGTGCCGGCGGGGTCTTCTGCCAGCCCTCGACGGTTTCCAGGTAATCGCGCACGAACTGCTTGTCGAAGGACGGCGGCGAGATGCCGACCTGGTAGCTGTCCGCCGGCCAGAAGCGCGAAGAGTCTGCAGTCAGCACTTCATCCATCAGGTGCAGCACGCCGTTGTCATCCAGGCCGAATTCGAACTTGGTATCGGCGATGATGATGCCGCGCGTGGCCGCGTAGTCAGCGGCTTCCTTGTAGAGCTGGATGGCGACGTCGCGGATCTTGTGGGCCAGTTCGGTGCCGATGCGCTTTTCGGTTTCTTCAAAGCTGATGTTTTCGTCGTGTTCGCCCAGGTCGGCCTTGGCGGCCGGGGTGAAGATCGGCTGTTCCAGCTTGGAAGCCTGCTGCAGGCCTGCCGGCAGCTTGATGCCGCAGATCGCACCGGTGGCCTGGTAATCCTTCCAGCCGGAACCGATGATGTAGCCGCGCACCACGGCTTCCACCAGGATGGGTTTCAAGCGCTTGGCCACCACGGCGCGTCCGCGCACCTGCTCCGCTTCGGTCGGGCTCACCACGGACTCGGGATCGACGCCAGTCAGGTGATTGGGCACGATGTGGCCCAGCTTCTCGAACCAGAAATCGCTCATCTGGTTCAGGACCTTGCCCTTGCCGGGGATCGGTTCGTTCATGATGACATCGAAGGCCGACAGGCGATCGGTGGTCACGATCAACAGCTTGTCGTCGCCGACGGCGTAGTTTTCGCGGACCTTGCCTGTGCCCAGCAGCGGCAGGGAAGTGATCGAGGATTTGTAGAGACTGCTCATGGTGGTCTTCTCGTAAAGTCAAAAACCGGAACCGCCATTTTCAGGGCGATTCCGGTCGGTGGGGCCTTGCGTCCGGCGTAGGCCGTTCAGCGGCTTGCGTGCTTACTGGACGATCTGTGCCAGTTCGCCGCTCTTGTACTTCTCGGCGATCTTTTCCAGCGAGACCGGCTTGATCTTGCCCGCCTGGCCTTCGCAGCCGAAGGACAGGAAACGTGCCTTGCAGACCAGCTTGGCGGCTTCGCGGGCTGGCTTCAGGTAGTCGCGCGGGTCGAACTTGGACGGGTTCTCGAACAGGTAGCGGCGGATCGCACCGGTCATGGCCAGGCGGATGTCGGTGTCGATGTTGATCTTGCGCACGCCGTGCTTGATGCCTTCCTGGATTTCTTCGACCGGCACGCCGTAGGTTTCCTTCATGTCACCGCCGAATTCGCGGATCTCGGCCAGCAGTTCCTGCGGCACCGACGAAGAACCGTGCATCACCAGGTGGGTGTTGGGGATGCGGGCGTGGATTTCCTTGATGCGATCGATCGCCAGGATGTCGCCGGTGGGCTTGCGCGAGAACTTGTAGGCACCGTGCGAAGTACCGATGGCAATCGCCAGTGCGTCGCACTGGGTGGCCTTGACGAAGTCGGCAGCCTGGTTCACGTCGGTCAGCAGCTGTTCGCGGGTCATGGTGCCGTCAGCACCGTGGCCGTCTTCCTTGTCGCCCTTCATGGTTTCCAGCGAACCCAGCACGCCCAGTTCGGCTTCGACCGTCACGCCGATGGCGTGCGAGAACTCGACCACCTTGCGCGAGACTTCGACGTTGTACTCGTAGCTGGCCACGGTCTTGCCGTCGGCTTCCAGCGAGCCATCCATCATCACGGAGGAGAAACCGGACTTGATGGCCGCCATGCAGACCGCCGGCGACTGGCCGTGATCCTGGTGCATCACCACGGGGATGTGCGGATAGGCTTCCACGGCCGCCGAGATCAGGTGGCGCAGGAAGGCTTCGCCCGCGTACTTGCGGGCACCGGCGGAGGCTTGCATGATCACGGGCGCGCCGACTTCATTGGCGGCTTCCATGATGGCAGTGACCTGCTCCAGGTTGTTGACGTTGAACGCCGGCAGGCCGTAACCGTTTTCGGCGGCATGGTCCAGCAGTTGACGCATGGATACGAGAGGCATGATGAAAACTCCAGAACGATGAAAAATCAGTACTCGCCAACGCGCAGAATCTTCAGCGCATTGGTGCCGCCGACCTGGCCGATGGGCTCGCCCCAGGTCACGACGATCAGGTCACCCTTCTGTACCACGCCTTGCGCCAGCAGCAGATCCTGGGCGCCCTTCAACATGGCTTCGGTGTCGGGCGCCTGGGCCAGTTCCAGCGTATGCACGTTGCGGAACAGCGAAGCCTTGCGGCGCGTGGCGACATTGGGGGTGATCGCAAAGATCGGGATATCGATGTTGTGACGGCTCATCCACAGCGCCGTCGAACCGGATTCGGTGAGCGCAGCGATGGCCTTCACGCGCAGGTGGTGTGCAGTAAACAGCGCGCCATAGGCGATGGACTGGTCCACGCGGGTAAAGCGCAGGTTCAGGAAATCGGCGTCCAGCTGCACGTTCTCGGAGCGCTCGGCTTCCAGGCAGATGGCCGACATGGCTTCCACGGTTTCCACCGGATACTTGCCGGAGGCGGTCTCGGCCGAGGTCATCACGGCATCGGTGCCATCCAGAACGGCGTTGGCCACGTCCGAGACTTCGGCGCGGGTCGGCACGGCGTTGACGATCATGGACTCCATCATCTGGGTCGCGGTGATGGTCAACTTGTTGGAGGCGCGCGCCATCTTGATCATGCGCTTCTGCAAACCCGGCACGGCGGCATTGCCCACTTCCACGGCCAGGTCGCCACGGGCCACCATGATGCCATCGGAGGCATCCAGGATTTCCTGCAGCAGCGGGATGGCTTCGGCGCGCTCGATCTTGGCGATCATCATCGGCTTGTGGCCGAAGGGCTCACCGGCGACGTTGGACAACTGGCGCGCCATTTCCATGTCGGTGGCGTTCTTGGGGAAGGACACGGCCACGTAATCGGCCTGGAAGCTCATGGCGGTCTTGATGTCGTCCATGTCCTTGGCGGTCAGCGCCGGTGCGGACAGGCCGCCACCCTGGCGGTTGATGCCCTTGTTGTTGGACAGCTCGCCACCGATCTTGACCACGGTGTGGATCTCGTTGCCCATCACGCGTTCGACCTTCAGCACGATCAAGCCGTCGTTCAACAACAGCACGTCGTTGCCCTTCAGGTCGCGCGGCAGTGCCTTGTAGTCCAGGCCCACCCGTTCCTGGTTGCCCATCTGGCAATCGGAATCGAGGATGAACTTGTCGCCGTTGGCCAGCATGATCTTGCCATTCTCGAACTTGCCCACGCGGATCTTGGGACCTTGCAGGTCGGCCATGATCGCGACCTTCTTGCCGCATTCGTCGGCCACTTCGCGCACGAGGGTGGCGCGGTCGATGTGGTCCTGCGGCTTGCCGTGCGAGAAATTGAGACGCACGACGTCAACGCCGGCGCGGATCATGCGGGTCAAAGTGTCACGGTCGCTGGAAGCGGGACCGATGGTGGCGACGATTTTTGTTGCTCTGGACATGAATACCTTCTGGTTGCGACTTGGTGATAGAAGCCCGCTGCCCGGCCCGATGCAGGGCCGATCAGGCGGAGAGCTTCCGCCCCGAACGCGCGTCTCGGACGCGTTCATCATTGGTGGTGCTACAGACTCAGAATTCGGATGGAACAGCCGGGCGCTGCGCCCGGCAACAGGGCGCAGCGCCGGTCATGCTTATTGCGCGCGTTGCAGCAGGATCTCGACAGCCGGCAGGGTCTTGCCTTCCAGGAATTCCAGGAAAGCGCCACCACCGGTGGAGATGTAGCCGACCTTGTCGGCAATGTTGTACTTGGCAATGGCGGCCAGGGTATCGCCGCCACCGGCGATCGAGAAGCCGGACGATGCCGCGATGGCCTTGGCCAGGGTTTCGGTGCCACGGCCGAACTGGTCGAACTCGAACACGCCCACCGGGCCGTTCCAGACGATGGTGCCGGCGCGGCCCAGCTGTTCAGCCAGGACGGCAGCGGTCTGGGGACCGATGTCGAAGATCATGTCGTCGTCAGCCACATCAGCAGCCGCCTTCACGGTGGCTGCAGCGGTCGGGGAGAATTCCTTGCCCACCACGACGTCCGTGGGGATAGGTACCGAAGCGCCGCGCTTGGCCATCAGTTCGATGATGGCCTTGGCGTCGTCCACCAGGTCCGGCTCGGCCAGGGACTTGCCGATCTTCAGGCCGGCCGCCAGCATGAAGGTATTGGCGATGCCGCCACCGACGATGAGGTTGTCGACCTTCTCGGCCAGGGTCTTCAGGATGGTCAGCTTGGTCGAGACCTTGGAACCGGCCACGATGGCCACCAGCGGACGGGCCGGCTGGTTCAGGGCCTTGCCCAGCGCATCCAGCTCGGCGGCCAGCAGCGGGCCGGCACAGGCGACGGGGGCAAACTTGGCCACGCCGTAGGTGGTGGCTTCGGCGCGGTGCGCGGTACCGAAGGCGTCATTGACGTAGATATCGCAGAGCTTGGCGATCTTTTGCGCCAGCTCGTCGCTGTTCTTCTTTTCGCCCTTGTTCAGACGGCAGTTTTCCAGCAGCACGACCTGGCCGGGCTGCACGTCCACGCCATCGACCCAGTCGGCGACCAGCTTGACTTCACTTCCCAGCAGCTCGGAGAGGCGCTTGGCCACCGGGGCCAGCGAATCTTCGGGCTTGAACTCGCCTTCGGTCGGACGGCCCAGGTGGGAGGTCACCATCACTGCAGCGCCTGCCTGCTGGGCATCGCGAATGGCCGGGACCGAAGCGCGGATGCGGGTATCTTCGGTGATGTTGCCGGCATCATCCTGCGGGACGTTCAGATCGGCACGGATGAAGACGCGTTTGCCTTGCAATTGCTTGGCGGAAATCAAATCGCTCAGTCGGTTGAATTTCATAGGGTGGAATTCGAAGAAGGGGGCGAAAAACGCCGTATTTTACTCCAGCCTGACCCGCTCCTGACGGCTTTTTGGCAGCCTCAACAACATCCGGAGCGCATCCTGGCGCTCTGCGCGAAACTTCATAGCAACCAGCGCAGCAGTGTAAAGAGTGACATTCCTGCCACAATAGTTCCCAAAAGATGACGCGTTGCCGCAAAGAAAACGCCGGCACCGATGCCGGCCAGCAACTTCGGGTTGGCCAGGCTCATCTCGATGGCCCCGCCTGAAGTCACCAGATCCGGGAAGATGATGGCCGCCATGGCCGCTGCCGGCGCGTAGCTCAGGGCATGCTTGACGCGCGGCGGCAGCTTGACCGCATGGCCGAACAGGAAGAAGCCGCTGCGGGTGACGATCGTGGAGATGGTCAGCAGCACGATGGCGCCCCAGACATACCAGTCGCTCATGCCGTCGCCTCTGCATCGCCGTCACTGCCGCTGCCGCTGCCGGGCAGCAGCTTGTCGGCCAGCATCGCCGCCGCCATGCCCAGCACCATGGCCAGCAGCAGGCCCAGCCGGTACGGCAGGTCCAGCGCCAGCACCGCCACCGTACCCGACACAACCACCCCGGCCAGGGCCGGCAGGCTGCTGGTCATGGGGATCATCACGGCGATCAGCGCCAGGGTGCCGGCAAAGCCGATATTCCAGCTTTCCGGAATCTGGCTGCCGAGGAGGATGCCGATGGTCGCGCCGAGCTGCCAAGCAACCCAGCCCGGATAGCAGATCGCCGCAAAATAACCGATCTTGCCGGCAGGTTGATGAAAAGTAGACGGAGGATAGCGCTGCGGAAAGAAGGCCATCGAGATATCGCCATTGAAGAAGCCGTACCAGACCCGGCGATACCAGGGCAGGTGTTCGAAATGCGGTGCCACGGCCGCCGAGAAGATCACGAAGCGCAGGTTGACGATCATGGCGGTGAAGAACACCACCAGCAGCGGCACTCCGGCCGCCAGCAGGGGCAGCGCCGCGAACTGGGCCGACCCGGCATAGACCAGCAAGCTCATGCCCAGCGACTGGTAGATCGTCAGCCCCGACTTGACCATGGCCATGCCCGAAACCATGCCCCAGGCCAGCACGGCGGGAATGGTCGAGGCACTGGCGCGCCAGCCTTCCTGGAAGGCTTCCTTCTCGATGCGGCGGGCAGCGTCAGGGTCGTGCGCGGGGGGATTGCTCCCGGCCCCTGATCGGTCCTCGCCTGTCTCCTTCTGCATTTGTCTTCCGTGGGCGATTGAAGAAGCGGCCGGCCGCAGAGGGTCGGCGCGCGTGATGGTGTGTGCATTTTCACTCAGGCCTTTCATTCTACAGATGAAAGTTTTTACTCGCGTGAATCCGCTAGAATGGTGCTCTTTGTTCAGTTCGATTTGTCAGAACGGAACAATCCATTTCGGGAAGTTTGCATTCACCGCACACAGGGAGACCACCATGTCCATGGCTGACCGCGACGGCAAGATCTGGAAGGACGGCGCGCTGATCGATTGGCGAGACGCCACCATTCACGTACTGACCCACACCCTGCATTACGGCATGGGTGTCTTCGAAGGCGTGCGCGCCTACAAGACCGCGGAAGGCACGGCCATTTTCCGCCTGAAGGAACATACCCAGCGCCTGTTCAACTCGGCCAAGATCTTCCAGATGGAAGTGCCGTTCGACCAGGCCACCCTGGCCGAGGCGCAGTGCCAGGTGGTGCGCGAGAACAAGCTGGAATCCTGCTACATCCGCCCGCTGATCTGGATCGGCTCGGAAAAGCTGGGCGTGTCCGCCAAGGGCAACCAGATCCACGTGGCCATCGCGGCCTGGCCGTGGGGGGCCTACCTGGGCGAAGACGGCATCAACAAGGGCATCCGCGTGAAGACCTCTTCCTTCACCCGCCACCATGTGAACGTCTCGCTGGTGCGCGCCAAGGCCAGCGGCTACTACATCAATTCCATCCTGGCCAACCAGGAAGCGCTGGCCGATGGCTACGACGAAGCGCTGCTGCTGGACACGGACGGTTATGTCTCCGAAGGCTCGGGTGAAAATGTCTTCATCGTCAAGAACGGCAAGATCTATACTCCCGACCTGGCCTCCTGCCTGGATGGCATCACCCGCGACGCCGTGCTGACCATGGCGCGCGACCTGGGCATCGAGGTCATCGAAAAACGCATCACCCGCGACGAGATGTATTGCGCCGATGAAGCTTTCTTCACCGGCACCGCCGCCGAGGTCACGCCGATCCGCGAACTGGATCGCCGCGTCATCGGCAACGGCGGCCGTGGCCCCATCACCGAGAAGCTGCAGACCCTGTTCTTCGACGTGGTCTCGGGGCGGGCCCCGCAGTACAAGCACTGGCTTACGCTGGTGTGAGGCGCCGCCGGATCAGCGCAGATTTTCACGTAACAACTTCAGTCAATTGCAAGCAACGGAGAACAAGATGAGCCAAGCTCAAGCATCGCAGGGCGTGATCCTGCTCGAAGGCAAGGACCTGCCGGCCCACTGCCCCAACCCCAGCATGTCGGCCTGGAACTCGCACCCGCGCGTGTTCCTGGAACTGGACGCGCACGGCGCGGCCAAATGTCCGTACTGCGGTACCCAGTACCAGCTCAAACCCGGTACCGTGGTCAAAGGCCACTAACATCGAGCTTTCGCACCAGACACGAGAGGGCCCACAAGGCCCTCTTTTCATCTGATCCGGAGATTGTCATGCCCCGCAACAAACTGATCCATGGTTCGCCCGATGAAATCGAAGCTGCCTACTACGACGCCCTGGCCCGTGCCGACCTGGACGCGCTGATGGACCTGTGGGCCGATGACGAGGAAATCGTCTGCATCCACCCCGGCGCACAACGCCTGGTCGGCCACGCAGATATCCGCGCCGTATGGGAAGACATCCTTTCCAACGGCGGCCTGCACATCCGCCCGCGCCAGTTGCACGCCACCCAGAACATGATGACCGCCGTGCACAGCGTGGTGGAAGACATCGACCAAGGCGGCGACCCGCAGCAGGATGTGCACGTCATCGCCACCAACGTCTACCTCAAGACAGCCCTGGGCTGGCGCATGGTAATGCACCACGCCTCGGTCGCACCCGGCGCGGCACCGGTGGAGCCGGTGATCAGCGGGGCCATGCTGCATTGACGGCGGCCTGATTTATCCACAGGCGCTTGCGCCATCCGATTCCGAGCAAGGCTGCACCATGCTTTACATACCGCCCCGCTGGCTTCCCGGCGGCCATCTCCAGACCATCTATCCGTCCACCTTCCTGCCCAAGCCGAAGGTGGCGTTCCGGCGCGAGCGCTGGGAAGCGCCCGATGGCGACTTCATCGACATCGATTTCGTCGACGGCCAGCCGGGACGGCCGCTGCTGGTGCTGTTCCACGGGCTGGAAGGCTCTTCCGACAGCCACTACAGCCGCGCGCTCATGGCCGAGGTGCAGCGGCGTGGCTGGCATGGGGCGATTCCGCATTTTCGCGGCTGCTCGGGGGAGATCAACCTGGCGCCGCGCCTCTATCACTCGGGCGACACCGCCGAGCTGGACTGGATCATCCGCCGCCTCAAGCTGCGCCAGCAAGACCTGGCGGCCACGCACCTGTATGCCTGCGGCGTCTCGCTGGGTGCCAATGCCCTGCTGCGCTGGCTGGGCGAATCCCAGCACGAGGCCGAGATTGTCGACGCCGCCTGCGCGGTGTCGGCCCCGCTGGACCTGGCCGGGGGCGGTGCGGCGCTGGCCAGTGGTTTCAACCGGCTCTATACCTGGGTGTTCCTGCGCACCATGCGGCCCAAGTGCCTGGCCAAGCTGGACCAGTTCCCGGGCCTGTTCGACCGCGAGGCCCTGCTGTCGGCGCGCGATCTCTATGCCTTCGACAACGTCGTCACCGCGCCCCTGCACGGCTATCGCAATACCGACGACTACTGGGACCGCGCCAGCGCCAAGCACATCCTGCACGACATCAGCGTGCCCACGCTGGTATTGAATGCGCAGAACGATCCTTTCCTGCCGGCGCGCCACCTGCCGCGCTCGGCGGCACCGGAAGTGCTGCTGGAATATCCCGAACAGGGCGGCCATGTCGGCTTTGCCGCAGGCGGGCCGCCGGGCAGCCTGGCGTGGCTGCCGCAGCGGCTGCTGCATTTCCTGGAAGGTAAAGCGGAAAGCGCCTTCGTGGCCCGCGCGGAGTTGGCCCATGGATGAGATCGTCCGCCAGGCCATGGCCCGTTGGCCCAACGTGCCGTACTGCTTCGGCTGGCTGCGGCTGGATGCGCGCGGCCAATGGCGCATGCGCGACGAAAGGGCACAGCAACTGGAACTGCCCGGAGACCCCATCCGCCACCCTGCCCTGCTGGCCTTCATCGACCGCAACTACGCCTGCGACGATAGCGGCCGCTGGTACTTCCAGAACGGGCCGCAGCGGGTGTACGTGGATCTGGAGTGGATGCCGCATATCCTGCGGACCGAGCCGGGCGCGGATGCGCTTGTGCCCTCCCTCATCCTGCATACCCAGGCCGCGGTGGAACAAGTCGATGCCGCCTGGATGGATGAACGCGGCCGACTCTACCTGCGCAGCGGCGAGATCATTGCCGGCGTCGATGACCGCGACCTGGCCACCCTGCTGCCCTGCCTGCATCACGCCGGGCAAACAGATGAAGAGGCCCTGCTGCGCTGGCTGGAGGGCGCTGAGGATTTGACACTTTCCTTCACCTGGAACGGGCAGGACCTGCCGCTGCAACGCATCGCCAGCGATCAACTGGAACAAACTTTCAGATTCGTCTGTAGCCCCCGTCCCGCCTGACTTTCCGGCAGGCAGGGGTCAGCGGTCTTTGAGCTCCTTCTGCTCATCCTTCCAGCGCGCCTTCCATTCGCGCTCGCGCGCATCGATCTGTGACTGGTCGTAGAAAGTCGCATCCGGTGCCTTGCGGGCAATCCCCAACTGATCGATGGCCGCCAGCAGGCTGCCGTTGAGTGCATAGGATTCGGCCAACGCCAGATGCTGCAGGGCCTGCTTGCCCTGCGCGGCGTAGACCTTGGCCAGCAGCTGCTGCACCTGGGCATCCGAACGATACAGCTGCGCCTGGTCGCGCAGGTAGCCCACGGCCTGGTCGTAGCGGTTGGCGGCGATCAGGGCATCGGCGTACTGGCGCGCGACGCTGCGCGAGATCGGGTATTGCTGGCGCATGCTCTCCGCCACCTGCAGCGCCTGCTGGGTCTGCTTGCGGGCGATCTTGATGTCGATGTCGAGACTGCCGAAGAAGATGCCGGTCTTCATCGGGATGGCCGCTTCCTGGGCCTCCTTCAATGCGGCCTCGGCCTGCTCGAAGCGGTTCTGGCGGTAGTAGGCGAAAGCCAGGCCATACTTGGCGGCAGCCGTCATCAGCTTGGTATTGCCTTTGGCCTGGTCGGTGAATTTGGCGACGTTGTCGCGCAGGCCCTGCACGCCGTCATTCTGCAAGACCTGGGTACGGGCGCGCGCCAGCTGGAATTCCGGGTTGTCCACGCGCTGCTTGTAGCGCTGGTCGCGGATGCGGGCCTGGATGTCGGCGATACGCTCGGTGGTCAGCGGGTGCGTCATCAGGTAAGGCGGCACGGCATCGCTGTAATTGCGCGAGGCCGTCTGCAAGCGGCCGAAGAAGGTCACCATGCCCGACGGATCGAAGCCGCCATCACGCATGATCTGCAGGCCGATGCGATCGGCCTCGCGTTCGGCATCGCGGCTGAAGTTGAGCTGGCGCTGCACGGCCAGGCCAGTGCCGCCCATCATGGTAGCCATGGCGGCATCGCCACCGGCCTTGGACACCCCGGCCAGCGCGCCCAGTACGATGGCCGCCAGCTGGATCATGGAATTCTGCTTCTGCTGGCCCAGCATGCGGGCGATGTGACGCTGCGCCACGTGGCCGATTTCGTGCGACATCACGCCGGCCAGTTCGGATTCCGACTGTGCCGCCAGCACCAGGCCGCTGTTGACCCCGATGAAGCCGCCCGGCAGCGCGAAAGCGTTCAGCATGGGATCGCGCACCATGAAGAACTGGAAATCGAAGCCAGCCTCGCCGCGCACCTCAGGATGAATGGAGACCAAGTTCTGGCCGAAATTGTTGAGGTATTCCGAGATCGGGCCATCGTCGACATAATCGCGGTCAGTGCGGATGTCGCGCATGATTTCTTCGCCCAGCTTGCGCTCCATCAGCGGCGACAGGCCTTCGCGTTCGGTATCGCCCAGGGTCGGCAGGCCTTGCGCCACGCCGGGATGCGGCAACAGCGTCAAGGGAGCGGCCGGCAGCAGCAGGAAGGTGGCACTGAGCGCACGCATGAGCAGGCGGCGCAGGGGGCGGCGGGAAAGTTCAGGGACGGTTCGTTGCATGGACCCAGTCATCGATGGCAGACACATGGTGAAAGCAAGACAGCGGCGGCGGTGCAGTCGGTGCACAGCTCGGCGCTGGCGGCAAGCCGCAGGCTGCCTGCTATGATACCCGCTCCTTTCCCTTCATTTCATCATCAGCGAACCAGCATGAGCACATCCGGCGACTCCGCGCCCAACGGCGGCCTCACCCATTTCGACCAGGGCGGACAAGCGCACATGGTCGATGTCGGCGGCAAGAACGAGACCCATCGCGTGGCGCTGGCCACCGGCGTGATCCGCATGCAGCCGGCCACCTTGGCCATCATCGAATCGGGCACGGCCAAGAAGGGCGACGTGCTGGGCATCGCCCGCATCGCCGCCATCATGGCGGCCAAGCGCACGGGCGACCTGATTCCGCTGTGCCATCCGCTGGCCTTGACGCATGTGTCGGTGGAGTTCGAGACCGATGCGGCCAGTTCTTCCGTGCGCTGTACCGCGCGAGTGGAAACCTTCGGCAAGACCGGGGTGGAGATGGAAGCACTGACGGCCGTGCAGGTCGGGCTGCTGACCGTCTACGACATGAGCAAGGCGGTCGACAAGACCATGGTCATGACCGATATCTGCGTGACCGAAAAGCGCGGCGGCAAGAGCGACATCAGCATGGCGCGCCCTTGAGGCGGGAAGCTGCAGCAAATTCACCTGTGGACAACACCAATGACAAACGCGCCCGAGGGCGCGTTTTTTCATGCTGCATCCGCTGCTGCAAGCATAGATCAGCCGCGGCAGTTGGCCGGTGCAAACTTGGCCGGGAGCGTACCGGCAACGAAGCCGGTATTGGCCGTAGCCCCTTCGGGCGTGGCCGCCTGCTTCACATCCTTGGCAGCGCATTGCCACTGGATGGTACCGGAGGTGATGGTCGGGGTCAGCGTGAGCGTGCCGCCGTCGCCCACACGCGGGCTGTAAGTGATGGTGATGACACCGCCCACGCCGCGCTTCTCCATCGGCGAGACTTCGATCTTGCTGACGTTGTCGGTCGGAGTGAAGGCCGGCAGGCCCAGTTGCGCCACGGTGAAGACGCCGTTGTTGGAGCTGATCTGCTCGGTCACGGCCAGCTTGTAGGGTTCGGCCAGGTTGAAGCCTTCCGAGACGCGCGCGCGGGCGATGTAGTCCTGGTATTGCGAGGCGCCCAGCATCGCAAGAATGCCGACGATGGCCAGCGTGACCATCAGTTCGAGCAGGGTGAAGCCTTGTTGGGGGCGACGGGTGACGACGGGTTTCATGGGATCCTCGTAAAAATGAAAAGGGCGTTGCCAGTATCGGCAGCGCCGGTCATGCGTACCAGCGAAAAAATTGCAAAGCTATCAGGTTTGTCGTGCTGCGGCGCTGACCTGGCTCAAGCATGGCCGGGTATCGGGCGCTGCGGCACCGGTTCTGGTGTGCAGCGTGTCGGCCATCCCCATGGCCTGCACGCACCTTTGCCGCTCAGACGGCCGTTTTCTGGCGCTCCTGCTTTCGGCGCTTGAGCGTCAGGCCGGTCAGCACCACACCGAGCGCACCGACCAGGCCGGGCAGGCTCAGGTGCACCGCAGCGCCCGGCAACACGAATTCGGTGTCGCCAATGAAGCCCTCGATCCAGCCCTGTACCGCGACATCGCTGAAGATCATGCCACCGGCGATGTAGCCCAGCAAGGCTGCACCCAGGGTGACGATGACCGGGAATTTCTCCATCAGCTTCAACACCAGGGTACTGCCCCAGACGATGATGGGGATGCTGACCACGATGCCGAATACCACCAGCAGCAGCTGGTGCTCACCGGCCGCTTGCTCAGCGGCGCTGGCGATGGCGATCACGTTGTCCAGGCTCATCACCAGGTCCGCCACGATCACGGTCTTGACGGCGCCCCACAGGCGGTCGCTGCCGTTGATGTCGGTGTGCTCATCGTCTTCGTTGAGCAGCTTGATGCCAATCCACAGCAACAGGATGCCACCGATCAGCTTGAGGAATGGCAACTGCAGCATCGTCACGGCGAAGGCGATCAGGGCGATGCGGATACCGATCGCACCCACCGTGCCCCAGACGATGCCCTTCATGCGCAGCTTGTCGGGCAGATTGCGGCAGGCCAGGGCGATGACGATGGCATTGTCGCCACCGAGCAGGATATCGATCAGGATGATCTGCGCCACGGCGACCCAGTTCAGGTTGGCCAGGAATTCCATGCATGTCCTCTTGGAAAAACAGCGCCTCGGATCGGGCGCATGGCTGGAAGACCGCGTTATGCGCGGTTAGTGCCTCCCATCGGGACGGCTTGCCAGAAATGACATGGGGAGCCGGAGCTCCCCATGCTGGTCTTGCGGTACTGCTTTACTGCCGTGGCTGAGCGAGTCAGCCCGTGGTCAATTACAGCACCGACTTCAGCAGACGGCCCATTTCGGACGGGTTGCGGGTGACCTTGATGCCGCACTCTTCCATGATGGCCAGCTTGGCTTCAGCGGTGTCAGCACCACCGGAGATCAGGGCACCTGCGTGGCCCATGCGCTTGCCCGGGGGCGCGGTCACGCCGGCGATGAAGCCAACCACCGGCTTCTTCATGTTGTCCTTGATCCAGCGTACAGCGTTGGCTTCGTCAGGACCACCGATTTCACCGATCATGATGACGGCGTCGGTGTCCGGATCGTCGTTGAAGGCCTTCATGACGTCGATGTGCTTCAGACCGTTGATCGGGTCGCCACCGATACCGACGGCGGAGGACTGGCCCAGGCCCAGGGCGGTCAGTTGGCCCACGGCTTCATAGGTCAGGGTGCCCGAGCGGGAAACCACGCCGATGCGGCCCTTCTTGTGGATGTGGCCGGGCATGATGCCGATCTTGATTTCGTCCGGGGTGATCAGGCCGGGGCAGTTCGGGCCCAGCAGCAGGGTCTTGGAACCGGCCTTGGCCATGCGGTCCTTCAGGGCCAGCATGTCACGCACGGGGATGCCTTCGGTGATGCAGATGGCCAGGTCCAGCTCGGCTTCGACGGCTTCCCAGATGGCAGCAGCAGCGCCGGCGGGCGGCACGTAGATCACGGAGACGGTGGCGCCGGTGGCGTTCTTGGCTTCGGTGACGTTGGCATAGATGGGGATGCCTTCGAAGTCTTCACCGGCCTTCTTCGGGTTCACGCCTGCGACGAAGGCATTCTTGCCATTCGCGTAGTCGCGGCACATGCGGGTGTGGAACTGGCCGGTCTTGCCGGTGATACCTTGGGTGATGACCTTGGTGTCTTTGTTGATGAGGATCGACATTTCTCTTCCTTGACTGTGATGCCTGCGCCGCGGGCGGCGCCTGGGCTGCAATCGCTTGCAGCCGGCGGCTCGCGCCGCGCAGGCTTGCGTGTTGGGTTACTTACTTGGCAGCTGCCACGACCTTTTGGGCGGCTTCTTCCATGGAATCGGCCGAGATGATCGGCAGACCGGAATCGGCCAACAGCTTCTTGCCCAGGTCTTCGTTGGTGCCCTTCATGCGGACCACCAGGGGCACCTTCAGTGAGACGGCCTTGGAAGCCGCGATCACGCCTTCGGCGATCACGTCACAGCGCATGATGCCGCCGAAGATGTTGACCAGGATGGCCTTCAGTTCGGGGTTCTTCAGCATGATCTTGAAGGCTTCGGTGACCTTCTCGGTGGTGGCGCCGCCGCCCACGTCCAGGAAGTTGGCCGGCTCGCCGCCGAACAGCTTGATGGTGTCCATGGTGGCCATGGCCAGGCCGGCACCGTTGACCAGGCAGCCGATGTTGCCGTCCAGGGAGATGTAGGCCAGGTCGAACTTGGAAGCTTCGACTTCAGCCGGATCTTCTTCGTCCAGGTCGCGGTAGGCGACGATTTCCGGGTGACGGAACAGGGCGTTGGAGTCGAAGTTGAACTTGGCGTCCAGGGCGATGACCTTGCCGTCGCCGGTCAGGATCAGGGGGTTGATTTCAGCCAGGGATGCGTCGGTTTCCCAGTAAGCCTTGTACAGGCCTTGCAGGTTCTGGCGAGCAGCCGGGATCGATGCGGCAGGCACGCCGATCTTGGCAGCCACGTCGTCGGCTTGGGCGTCGGTCAGGCCATCGATCGGGTCGATGATGACGTTGTGGATCTTTTCCGGGTTGCTGTGGGCAACTTCTTCGATGTCCATGCCGCCTTCGCTGGAGGCCATCAGGACGACCTTCTGCGAGACGCGGTCGGTGACCAGGGAAACGTACAGTTCCTTCTTGATGTCCGCGCCTTCTTCGATCAGCAGGCGACGCACCTTCTGGCCTTCAGCGCCGGTCTGGTGGGTGATCAGCTGCATGCCCATGATCTGGTTGGCGTACTCCTTGACCTGCTCGATGGACTTGGCCACCTTCACGCCACCGCCCTTGCCGCGGCCGCCTGCATGGATCTGGGCCTTGACGACCCACACCGGGCCGCCGAGCTTCTGGGCAGCCGCTTCGACTTCGTCGACCGACATGCAAGGAATGCCGCGCGGCACGGTTACGCCGAACTGGCGCAGGATTTCTTTACCCTGATACTCATGGATTTTCATGGGAGCTTCCCTTTAGACACTGAATGAATGAAACTTGCCGGATTGAAATTCGGAAGCCGGCATTGAGCCGGCCGACCAGAAAGCAGACTGCAACCCGCAGGCGGGGGTCGCATCCGTTGCCGGATGGAGTCGGGCGCAGGCGTGAGCTGCGCGGGTTGCGAGTGAATTCGTCGAATTGGGCATATGCATGCCGTCTGCTTTAGTTGGTCTGATAGTCGAAACGCACCAGCTTGCGCCGAAGCGTTCGCATTATCCATTCCTGCTCCTGACGTGGGCCTTGCACCGTTGCGCCGTTTTAACAAACCGGCAACACGCGGTATCTCCTCAGGCTTGCGCGCCGCAGCAAAAACTTCCGAATTCTAGCACACGACAAACGGCCTGTTGGCCGGTAGCGCTAACACCGGGCGCAATGCGCAGGAATTACCATCGGGCAGGACAAAGCCGCACGCCGGTGGGAGATTTCGAGGAAAACGCGGGAAAAATGTGCTTGGCCGGGCCGGCCCTGCTGGATGCAGCTTGGGTTCAGGCGGATTCTTCGTCGTCGGCCCAAGCGGTCTGGAAGGCTTCGCGGATGCTGCGATGGGAAAAACCGCGCTGCTGGAGGAAGCGCATCTGTTTGGCGCGGGTCTCGGCATCCTCGGGCGGTGCGGCGTACTTGCGGCGCAGCACCTGCGCGGCACGCTCGCCCTCCCCGGCGGCCAGATCGGCCTTCAGTTCGGCGATGGCTTCACCTTCAATGCCATGGCCGTGAAGTTCGGAGATGATGCGCTGATTGCCGTAGCGCGCCGAGCGGCGATGCACGAGCGATTCGGAAAAACGTTCCTGGGAAAGAAAACGGGACTGCTCCAGCCATTGCAGGAGCTCTTCGATGTCATCGCCCTCTTGCGCGTAAGGGGCAAGCTTACGCGCAAGTTCCTGGCGACTATGCTCACGTGAAGAGAGATATTTGAGCGCCCTTGCTTTCAGGCTGATCGGCGGTCTTGGCATGTTGCGAACTTGCTGTACTGCGGTATTGCCTCCCCCTGAGACCGCCAACACAGCACGGCACCAGCGAGATAAACAAGCCACCATCACGACACCCAGGGCTCAGGCAAACCCTGTCGCCACGATGGCGCTTGAATCCTTTAAGCGCGGATTCAGGAAGCCTTGGCTTCCGCTTCGCCACCGGCCAGTTCCGGCACGCCCAGGGCGACACGGACCTTGTTCTCGATCTCGCGAGCCAGCTCCGGATGTTCCTTCAGGTAGTTACGGGCATTGTCCTTGCCCTGGCCGATGCGCTCGCCGTTGTAGCTGTACCAGGCACCGGACTTCTCGACCACCTTGTGTTCCGAACCCAGGTCCAGGATCTCGCCTTCGCGGGAAGTGCCTTCGCCATACAGGATGTCGAAGTGGGCTTCGCGGAACGGGGGCGCAACCTTGTTCTTGACGACCTTGACCTTGGTTTCGCTGCCGATGACTTCATCACCCGACTTGATCGAACCGGTGCGGCGGATGTCCAGGCGCACGGAAGCGTAGAACTTCAGCGCGTTACCGCCGGTGGTGGTTTCCGGGTTGCCGAACATGACACCGATCTTCATGCGGATCTGGTTGATGAAGATCACGGTGGTGTTGGTGCGGTTGATGCTGCCGGTGAGCTTGCGCAGCGCCTGCGACATCAGGCGGGCTTGCAGGCCCGGCAGGGAATCGCCCATGTCGCCTTCGATTTCAGCCTTGGGGGTCAGCGCGGCCACGGAGTCGACCACGATCAGGTCCACCGCACCGGAGCGCACCAGGGCGTCGCAGATTTCCAGGGCTTGTTCGCCGGTGTCGGGCTGCGAGATCAGCAGGTCGTTCAGGTTCACGCCCAGCTTTTGCGCGTAGGTGACATCCAGCGCGTGCTCGGCGTCGATGAAGGCGCAGGTGCCGCCCAGCTTCTGCATTTCGGCAATCGATTGCAGGGTCAGGGTGGTCTTGCCCGAGGATTCCGGACCGTAGATTTCGATCACGCGGCCGCGCGGCAGGCCGCCGATGCCCAGGGCGATGTCCAGGCCCAGGGAGCCGGTGGACACGGACTGGATTTCCTCAGCGATGACGCCATCTTCCATGCGCATCACCGAGCCCTTGCCAAACTGCTTTTCAATCTGTGCCAACGCGGCGGCCAGCGCCTTGCTCTTTTCAGAGTTGTTCGCAGCTTTTTTGTCGTCCATAAATCTCTCTCGGCAAAATGTCGTGAAGACGGGTGTCAGGGGGAGTCTTGCTGATGTTGCTTGAATGTTGCTCACGGTGGCTGGCCATCGCTGGCAGGCCGCGGGTGTTGCCCGGGGGGCAGTGGATGACCGCCCCGATAGAGCGATACTGTATAAAAAAACAGTGCTTAGTGCAAGCGTTTTTGTCGGCCTAAATTCCATCCGTGGGCGAAAACCACAATTATACGAGAGGCAGACCTTCCAAAAACTTCATAAATCGAAGAGGAATGATGCATGGAAGGAAAAAAAACGGCACACTCGCGAGTTGGGGGGAATAATTCGTCAGCAATGGCCAAATTGGTATCAATAGTCGTCATCTCGCACGATATTGCGCCGCGGCAATTATTCGGCCCACGGCATTCCGCAATCCCGAACAGATCGCCTTACAGATCGCTTTACAGACCGTTCTCATGAGTTTAGTGCCCTTCAGCCACATCAGCGCCCTGCGCTGCCTGGTCATCGACGACATGCCGACGATGCGCCAGAACATCCGCATGCACCTCGGGCAGCTCGGCGTGACCAAGGTCGACCAGGCTGCCACGCCCGATGAAGCCATCCGCTTCGTGCAGTCCGGCACCTATGACCTGATCATCTGCGACTACAACCTCAACAAGGAAAGCAACGGGCAGCAGCTGCTGGAGTTCTTCCGCACCCAGAACATGCTGTCGCCGACCTGCATGTTCATCATGGTGACGGCCGAGAGCGGCTACAACCTGGTGGCCAGCGCCGCCGAGTTCCAGCCCGACGCCTACATGTTGAAGCCGCTGACGGCCAGCCGCATCGCCGAGCGCGTGGACCGCCTGCTGGAAAAGCAGCACGCCATGCTGCCGGTGACCGAAAAGATGAAGCGCAAGGACATCACCGGCGCCATCATCGAATGCGACAACGTGCTCAAGTCGGCGCCCAAGTGGATCGTCGAGATCATGAAGACCAAGGGCACGCTGCTGATCGAACAGCGCCGCATCGACGAAGCGCGCGAGGTCTACAAGCAGGCCCTGGCCATGCGCGACGACCTGGTGTGGGCCAAGATCGGCCTGGCCCGCTGCAACATCGTGGCCGGCCAGATGGATGATGCGCGCGTGATCGTGCAAGACGTACTGGCGCAGAACAAGCAGTTCATCGCGGCCTACGACCTGATGGCGCAGATCGACGAAGCCCAGGGCAACCAGGAAGGCGCGCTGGAGGCGCTGACCAAGTCTTCCGAGATCATCCCCTCGGCGCGCCGCAGCCGCCTGGTGGGCGACGTGGCCTACCGCAGCGGCCATCTCGACCAGGCGCGCGAGGCTTATGACAAGGTGCTGAAGCACACCAAGGGTTCGCTCACCGCGCAACCGACCGACCTGCTCTCGCTGGCCCAGGTGCACATCGACAGCGGCGATCCGGATGCCGCGCTGCGTTTGCTGGAAAGCGCGCCGCGCCGCTACGAGGAATCCAACCTCTTCGTCTCCGCGCAGGCCGCCGTGCAGGCCCAGGCCTACGTCCAGCTGGGCGACACCATCTCGGCCCAGCAGGCCTTCGAGACGGCCCGCCAGGCGGCCGGCAAGGAAGCCTCGGACACCGCCACCCTGGCCCTGGCCAAGGCGGCCTTCTCGATGGGCAAGGATGAGGAAGGCGCCAAGCTCATCGCCGAAGCCGTCAAGTCCGACCACGAGAACAAGACCCTGCAGATGCTGGCGCGCAAGGTGCTGGCCGATACCGGCCGCGCCAACCTGGCCGAAGAGCTTATCGACGGTGCCGTCAAGCACTGCATGAGCATCATCGCCGAAGCCAATGCCCTCATGCGCAGCGCCAAGCCCGACGAGTCGCTGGCGCGCCTGGAAGAGGCGCTGGCCAGCATGCCGGAGAACACCGGCGTGCTGCTCGCCGCCGCCCAGCTGCACCTGCTGTGGATGAGCCAGCGCGGCTGGAACGAAGAATACGTCAAGCGCGTGCGCCGCTACCTGGCCACCCTGGACCGCCTGATTCCCGGCAACGATAGAGTCGCGAAGATGCACAAATTCCTGCGCGACACCCTGACCAAAGTAGCCCCGAAGAGCTGACCATGGATCCCAAGCTTGCCGCGATCATCATTCACGACATCAAAAACTCCCTGGGCGTGCTGGAGGGGGAATTGCGCCGCCTGTCCGACGACGTGCCGCGCGTGCAGCAGGCTCACGTCACCTGCCTGGCCCTGCAGGAAAAGCTGATCGCCTTCCTGACCCTCTACAAGGCCGATTCCCAGGGCCTGCGCGCGCAGGTCGAGGCGGTCTCGCCGCTGGACTTCCTCGATGCCCTGGTGCGCGAGCACGGCGTCTCCCGCAGCAGCGACATCACCCTGCGGGTGGACGAAACCGACATGCCGGTGATCGGCTTCTTCGATGAACACCTGGTGGCACTGGCGCTGGAAGCGGCGCTGCAGAATGCCAGCCGCTTTGCACGCTCGCAGATCGCACTGGGCTGCCGCAAGCATCCGGAAGGCGGCGTGATCTTCACGGTGCGCGACGATGGCCCCGGCATCGGCACCCAGGAAAAGAAGCCGTCCACCGGATTGGGCATGGACCTGTGCAATGCCATTGCCACCGCCCACAACAAGGAGACCCGGCATGGCGAAGCGCGCCTGTCCAATCATCCGGATGGTGGTGCGCTGTTCGAGCTGTGCCTGCCGTAAATCGATGAGGCGCGTACGGAGACGCATCTTCTCCGTGGCCTCATCGTCCTCCTCGTCCTCCTCTCTCTGCCTGGCCGGTCTGCCGCTCCTGCAGAGGACTACATGACTGAACGGCCGCATCCCGTCTCCTCTACACAACTGCATCTGTACATCTCTGCACCTCTGCACCTCTGCATCTCTGCATCTCTGCATGAGGACATGACGGCCATCGGCCGCCATGGAATGCCCCCCGTTCGAGCCTGCGGCCACATGCGCCGCCCGCATATGCAAGCGCGAAAATAGTCGTTCTTCCGCCAGAGCTTCGTCCTTAGAGTGTCGGTTTGTCCCGCCTGTGCGGCCTGCCATGGCCGCGCTGCGCCACTTCGCGCGGGGCGATCCAACCTAGGGAGAACCCATTCATGCAACGCAGAGACTTCCTGCGCCTGGCCCCCGCCGCGCTCGGCGCTACCGTACTGGGCAGCGCGCCCCTGCTGGCGCGTGCCGCACAGCCGCCCAAGACCATCCGACTGGACTATGCCTACTACTCGCCGCCCAGCCTGGTGCTGCGCAAGTTCGGCTGGCTGGAGGAAGACCTCAAGGCGCAAGGCACGGAAGTCAAATGGGTCCTCAGCGCCGGCAGCAACCGCGCGCTCGAATATCTCAACAGCGACAGCGTGGACTTCGGCAGCACCGCCGGCCTGGCCGCCCTGCTGGCGCGGGCCAATGGCAATCCGGTCAAGGCGGTGTACATCTATTCGCGTCCGGAATGGACGGCGCTGGCGGTGGGCAAGGAGTCGACGGTGAAGTCCATCACCGAACTCAAGGGCAAGAAGATCGCCGCCACCAAGGGCACCGATCCATATCTCTTCCTGCTGCGCGCACTGCATGAGAATGGCCTCAAGAAGAGCGACGTCGAGATCGTCCACCTGCAGCACGCCGATGGCCGCGCCGCACTGGAACAGGGCCGCGTGGCCGCGTGGTCCGGGCTCGATCCCCATCTGGCGGCCAGCGAACTGGAAGCCGGATCGCGCCTGATCTACCGCAACGTCAACTTCAACACCTACGGTTTCCTCAACGTCAGCGACACGTTCGCCGCCCGTCATCCGGACCAGGTCAAGCGCGTGCTCGCCGCCTATGAACGTGCTCGCACCTGGATCATCGCCCATCCCGACGAGACCGTGGCCCTGCTGTCGGAAGAGTCCAGGCTGTCGGCCCCGGTGGCGCGCCTGCAACTGAAGCGCAACGATTTTTCGCAGCCGCAGATCGGCCGCGAACATATCGAAGCGCTGCGCGCAGCCTCGCCCATCCTGCTGGAAGAAGACCTGGTCAAGAGCGGCACCGACCTGCCGCGCACCATCAATGCCTTGATCGATCCCAGCTATGCGCAGGGCGTGGTGAAGGCCTGAGGCCATGGCTGATCCCATCCCGCTTCCGGCCAAGCTGCAGGCCACGTCCAAGCCGGACGCCGCCAAGCCGCCCGTGGCGCGCGCGGCCACCCCGCGCCGTCGGGGCTGGCCGCATGACGATGGCTATCGTCCGGGGCGCTTCACCGGCTGGATCGTTCCTTTGCTGTTCCTGCTGGCGGTAGAAGCCGGTGCGCGGCTGGATTGGATTCCCGCGCGCCTGCTGCCACCGCCCAGCGAGCTGGCACACACCCTGTGGTCACTGGCGCAGCGCGGTGAATTGCTGCCGCATATCGCTGCCAGTCTCGCCCGTGTGGCTTCCGGCTTCGTGATCGGCAGCGTGCTGGCAGTCGCCCTGGGGCTACTGGTCGGCATCAGCCGCCGCGCCGAAGCCCTGCTGGAACCCAGTTTCCAGGCGCTGCGCGCCATCCCGAGCCTGGCCTGGATTCCGCTCCTGCTGCTGTGGCTGGGCATCGACGAAACGCCGAAGGTGGTGTTGATTGCCATCGGTGCGTTTTTCCCGGTGTACCTGAATCTGGTGGCCGGCATTCGCGACATCGACCACAAGCTGATCGAAGTCGGCACCAGCTCCGGCCTCAGCACCGGCGAACTGATCCGCCACATCCTGCTGCCAGCCTCCCTGCCCTACCTGTTTGCCGGCCTGCGCGGGGGACTGAGCCTGGCGTGGATGTTCCTGGTGGCGGCCGAACTGATCGCTGCCACCAAGGGCGTGGGCTACCTGCTCTCGGACGGGCGCGAAAGCAGCCGGCCCGACCTGGTGCTGTGCGCGATCCTGATCCTGGCCCTGCTGGGCAAAGTCAGCGACAGCCTGCTGCGCACCGTCGAACAGAAAAGCCTGGGCTGGCGCGACGCGCGGCGTCGATCACACGGCAAGACCGCATGACCATGGACGGACTGGATCAGATCACGCTGGCACTGCTGATCATCCTGGTGATGGTGGCGTTGTTGTTTCCTCTGTCGGACGAGCGTTCTCCAGGACGGGATCGGGATCGGGATCGGGATCGGGATCGGGGCAGAGATCCCACCGGCACTGCGCCGGACGAGCAATCTCAAAAGCGCCGCTGATGCGGTGCTTTTTTTATGGGACGCTGCGATACGAAGGAAAAGGCCGGAACAGGAAAGATGATGCCCGCCACTTGGGCGGCTCCGGACCGAAATGAAGAAAACTTCAGGCGTGGAATGCAGAACAAAGCGAACAAAAAAAACCGCCGGCAAAAGCCGGCGGTAAAACGGACTGGCGACGCTCATCCACTAACCGCCGCCTTCCGCGCCAAACTGATACTTGCTACATGAACGTTCTTGCCAATTTGTCCGGGCCGGTGACTCAGCCCTGGACCGGATCGAGCTGCTGGATACCAGCCAGCACCCAGCCGCCCTGGCCGGCAGCCGGCTTGGACAGGTTCCAGATCTCGGCGAACTGGGCCGGAGAGGCGGTCGGATCTTCCTTGATGAAGCCGAAGAACTTCACGCTGGCCAGGTAATCATTGCCCACGGTTTCCACGCCCAGCACTTCCGCATCCAGCGAGACCACGTCGGTCTGGTTGGCAGCAGCACCGCGTTCCTGGATCTGCAGGCGCAGCTCGGCAAACATCTCGGGCGTCGTGAATTCGCGGATGTCGTTGATGTCAGCCTTGTCCCATGCTGCTTGCAGGCGGATGAAGTAGGTCTTGGCATTGCGCACGAAGCCCACGGTGTCGAAACCGGCCGGGATACCGTAGGCAGGCGCTGCCTCGGCATTGCCGAAACCACCACCGAAACCGCTCTGGGTGGTCGAGGCGGCGGACTGGTCGGTCTTGAGCATGGAGCCGATCTGCGGCGTGGACGATGCGTTGTCAGCCGCTTGCGGTGCAGCGCTGGCCCAGGCCGGAGCCGGTTGCACGGACTGTGCCGATTCCGACTTGCGGCGGAACATGCGGATCACGAACATGATCGCCAGGGCAATCAAGGCCACGGTCAGGATGGTGCTGATCATGCTGGCCAGTGCGCCACCCAGGCCGAAGTGCGACAGCAGCGCGCCCAGGCCCAGGCCCAGCAAGGCGCCACCCAGCAAGCCCTTCCACATGCTCGGCTTGGCGGCGGCTGCAGCCGGAGCGGCAGCAGGCGCGGCCGGCTTGGCAGCGGCGGCCTGGTTCTGCTGCATCGGGGCAGGACTCTGCGCCTGACGGCTGGCGCTGGAAGACTGTTTGCCGATCGAACCGCCACCGCCAAGACGCTTGGCTTCGACGGCCGACATGCCAACAGACAGCGTCATGACCGCCACTATCAGCGCGACAAATGCTTTTTTCATGCTATCTCCTAAAGGATTCTGATGATGTGATGCGGTCACATCGGCCGTAATTCGGAATCACTGGAACAGGTGTGCCCTGGAGGATCAGCACCGGCGCGGGCAGGCCGACGCTGGCCGCGCACGCGCAGGGTCCTGCTGTCGCACGGCGCGAAGCCTCAATCCATCAGGGGCAGTTCAGCGGGCGCAGCAAAACCTGTCGCGCGTGGCGACGGGATCAGGCCCGGGGAGGACGTCCTGCGCGGGGCAGGAACGGGGGTTGCAGGGCGGCATCGCTACGCAGAGCGGGCGCCAGGCGGGAAGTTTGCGGCACCATGGCCAGGGATTGCATCAGCACGGGCTCGTCACCGATACCGGCGTGCGTGGAGAAATCTTCACCGCTGTCGGCGTAACCGGTGCTGTCGTCATCGCTGCCGGCGGCATCGGCCACCAAGGCGTGCGACTGGTCATCACTGAGTGAAGCGGCCTGGTCGGACAGGGAAACGGTCTTGGACACCAGATGCTGGGTCGCCACGGCTGCTTGCACCGGGGCCGGGACTGCGAAGTCGGTCGCGGCCATCGAGCTGGCGTACGTCAGCACCGCTGCAAATACTTGCACCGGGAGCAAACAGATCAGCAGCAGGACCCACAAACGTTTCATCAGATTTTCCAGCGGTTTTTCCAGAAATGGATGCGAGAAATTATATCAACAAAAATTGCGCTGCCAGCAAGTAAATCTTGCTGACGCCTCCTACTATAAGGCCTAAGCTTCAGACTTCAATGCCCCAATCTGAATTGTTACACTTCAAACCCGCGACCTGACCTGTCTCAAGGACAGCGCTCATCAGGCAATCCCTGATTTGCATTGGGGGTTGAATTAGTGGAATATGAATGAAAAGGTATCACAATAATTCAACCATCCGAGACAATTCAGCCGGCCTTGCCTCGCTGACCGATTCTTATGCGCATCCTCCTTGCTGAAGACGACAGCGTACTGGCCGACGGGCTGACCCGTTCCCTGCGCCATTCCGGCTATGCCGCCGATTGCGTCAAGAACGGGGTGGAAGCCGATTCCGCCTTGTCCACCCAGGATTTCGACCTGCTGATCCTCGACCTGGGCCTGCCCAAGATGTCCGGCCTGGAGGTGCTGCGCCGCCTGCGCGCGCGCAATTCGCGCCTGCCGGTGCTGATCCTGACGGCCGCCGATTCGGTGGAACAGCGCGTGCAAGGCCTCGATCTCGGTGCCGACGACTACATGGCCAAGCCCTTTGCGCTCTCCGAACTGGAAGCGCGGGTGCGGGCGCTGACCCGGCGCGGTGCCGGCGGCGGGCCGACGGTCATCAAACATGGTCCGCTGTCCTTCGACCAGGTCGGCCGCATTGCCTACATCGGCGAACAGATGCTGGAACTGTCGGCGCGGGAACTGGGGCTGCTCGAAGTATTATTGCAACGCACCGGCCGCCTGGTCTCCAAGGAACAGCTGGTGGACCACCTGTGCGAATGGGGAGAGGAAGTCAGCAACAATGCCATCGAGGTCTATGTCCATCGTCTGCGCAAGAAAATCGAGGTCGGCGGCGTACGCATCGCCACCGTGCGCGGGCTCGGCTATTGCCTGGAGAAGCTGCCCGAGAACGGCGCTGCCCCGCTGGCGGCCTCCAACAGCGCGGCCTGAGGCCGCGTCCGCCTTCGCTTCACACTGGCACGCCGCGCGCTGATCCCCCATGACCGCGCGCGATCCTTCCCCCGCCGCTGCATCCGCCCCGCCGCCCGAGGCCGCGCCGGAGTCCACTGCCGCTCCCGCTGCTCCCACGCCCCGCAAGAAGCGCCGCGCCGCCCTGGCGACGCAACCGGTGGAACGCATCCAGCGTTCACTGTTCGGCGAGATCCTCGACTGGATGCTGGCCCCGCTGCTGCTGCTGTGGCCGATGAGCATCGCCATCACTTACCTGATTGCGCAGTCGATTGCCAACCAGCCCTTCGACCGCGCGCTGGAAGACAGCGTGACCGTGCTCGCGCAGCAGGTCTCGGAAGTCAACGGCAAGGCGGTGGCGCGCCTGCCGGTATCGGCACGCGACCTGCTGCGCGCCGACGACATCGACAACATCTACTACAAGATCACCGGCCCCAATGGCGAATATGTCGAAGGCGACGTCGACATGCCGCAACCGCCAGCCGACGAAGATCGCATCACACTTGGCACGGTGCAATTCCGCAACGACATCCTGCACGGCAGTGATGTACGCATCGCCACCCTGCAGGTAGACCTGCGCCGCAGCGCCGCCCAGCGCGCTGCCCAGCGCGAGCCGCGCATTGCCACCGTGCAGGTCGGCGAGACCCTGGAAAAGCGCGCGCAACTGGCCAATGAAATCATCAAGGGCGTGATCCTGCCGCAGTTCGTGATCCTGCCGGTGGCGCTGGCGCTGGTGTGGTTCGCACTCTCGCGCGGCCTCTCTCCGCTGTCGGAATTGCAGCAGCGCATCCGTGCGCGTCGCCCCGACGATCTCTCGCCCATCGACTCCGGCCAGGTGCCCGAAGAGATTTCCCCGCTGGTACGTTCGCTCAACGACATGCTGGCGCGGCTATCGCAGACCATCGCCATCCAGAAGCGCTTCATCGCCGATGCCGCGCACCAGATGAAGACGCCCTTGGCCGGCATGCGCATGCAATCCGAACTGGCGCTGCGGCAGGATGACCAGGACGACGTGCGCCGTTCGCTGGAACAACTGGCCAAGAGTTCGGAAACCGCCACGCGCCTGGTCAATCAATTGCTGTCACTGGCGCGCGCCGAAAACCAGCAATCGCAATCCGGCGGCATGGTCCCGCTGGAGTTGAACGAACTGGCGCGCAGCGTGGTGCAGGACTGGGTGCCGATGTCCTTCACCCAGCGCATCGACCTCGGTTTCGAGCAGCCGGATCACCCCATCCTCATCACCGGCAACCCGGTGATGCTGCGCGAACTGTTATCCAACCTGCTGGACAATGCCCTGCATTACACACCGCACGATGGCAATGGCCGCGTCACCGTGCGCGCGCGCACCGATGAGGGCGGAGGCCTGGCCATCCTCGAAGTGGAAGACAACGGCCCCGGCATTCCGGTGGCCGAACGCAGCAACGTGTTCGAGCGTTTCTATCGCATCCTCGGCACGCCCAGCACCGGCAGCGGCCTGGGCCTGGCCATCGTGCGCGAGATCGCGCAGCAGCATGAGGCGATCGTCGAGATCACCCACAATCCGCGCAGCAGCGATCCCAAATATCCGGGCAGCCTCTTTCGCGTGAGCTTTCGCATGATGCCGCGCACGCCCTTCTTCGACGACATCACCTGACATGGACCACGGCACGCCTCCCCCGGATCCCGGCAACCAATGGCACCGCACCCGCCGCATGACGGCCTGGCTGCTGGCGCTGTGGTTCGCCGCCACGTTCTTCTTCATCTACTTCGCACGCGAACTGGACCGGGTACACCTGTTCGGCTGGCCGGTCTCCTTCTACATGGCCGCGCAGGGCATGATGCTGATCTACCTGGCCATCGTGGTCCTCTACGTGCGCCGCATGCGCCGCATCGAACAACTGGTCCGACGTGAACAAGGCGAGCACTGGCATGGAGAGTAACAAGGACTTCTTCCGGCGGCTGTGCCGCTACTATGGTTTCTATACGCTGGGCTTCATCATCTTCCTGTGCGTGCTGGCCATCCTGGAGCGCGAGGGCATGCCGCGCTCGTGGATCGGCTACCTGTTCCTGTTCGTCACCATCGGCCTGTATGCCGGCATCGGCGTGGTCTGCCGCACCTCCGACGTGCCCGAATACTATGTCGCCGGACGGCGCGTGCCACCGCTCTTCAACGGCATGGCCACGGCCGCCGACTGGATCTCGGCGGCGACCTTCATCAGCCTGGCCGGCGGCCTCTACCTGCAGGGCTTCGACGGGCTGGCCTACATCCTCGGCTGGACCGGCGGCTACGTCCTGGTGGCCCTGCTGATCGCGCCTTACCTGCGCAAGTTCGGGCAATACACCATCGCCGATTTCCTGGCCGCGCGCTATCCGGGCAGACCCGGCAGCCACGGGGTCAACGTGATCCGCATCCTGGCCGTGGCGGCCACCATCCTGATCTCCTTCACCTATGTGGTGGCGCAGATCTATGGCGTGGGGCTGATTACTTCGCGCTTCACCGGCATCGATTTTTCCATCGGCATCTTCCTCGGGCTGGCCAGCATTCTGGTGTGCTCCTTCCTGGGCGGCATGCGCGCCATCACCTGGACCCAGGTGGCGCAATACATCATCATCCTGTTCGCCTACCTGATCCCGGTGATCTGGCTCTCGGCCAAGCATGCGACGGTACCGGTGCCGCCGGTGGCCTATGGCGCGGTGCTGCCCAAGCTCTCGGCGCTGGAACACAAACTGGAAGACGACCCCAAGGAAAAGGAAGTGCGCAAGATCTTCCAGGCGCGCGCCGATGACTACGACCGCAAGCTCAAGGGCCTGCCGCAATCCTGGCTCGATGGACGTGTCGAGGCGCAAAATCAGGCCGACCAGGTACGGCGTGATAGCCACGCTTCGCTGGCCGACATCAAGGCCGCCAGCCGCGCGCTATCGTCCTATCCCAAGTCCCCCCAGGAGGCAGAACGCAAATGGACCGAAGCACGCGCGGCCAATCTTGCACGCGCGCAGCCACCGGTCTCGCAGACCGAACCCTTCCCCGGTCGCGACCAGCAGAGCTCGGACATCAAACGCAACAATTTCCTGGCGCTGGTGTTCTGCCTGATGCTGGGTACGGCGGCGCTGCCGCACATCCTGATGCGCTACTACACCACGCCCACCGTGGCGGGGGCGCGCAGCTCGGTGTTCTGGACGCTGTTCTTCATCATGCTGATCTACCTCACCGTGCCGGCGCTCACCGTACTGGTGAAATACGACATCTACACCTCGCTGGTGGGCAGCAGCTACAGTCACTTGCCGGACTGGGTGTATTACTGGGCCAACATGGACAAGCTCAATCCACTGGTCTCCATCAACGATCTCAATCGCGATGGCCTGGTGCAGCTGGGCGAGATTTCCATGGATGGCGACATCATCGTGCTGGCCATGCCCGAGATCGCCGGCCTGCCGTATTTCGTCTCCGGACTGGTGGCGGCAGGCGGACTGGCGGCAGCACTCTCCACCGCGGATGGGCTGCTGCTGACCATCTCCAATGCGCTCTCGCATGACGTGTATTACAAGGTGGTCGACCCCAGCGCCTCCACGCAAAAACGCGTGACCATTTCCAAGCTGCTGTTGCTGGTAGTGGCGCTGCTGGCCGCCTACGCCGCGTCATTGAAACCGGGCGACATCCTCTCCATGGTCGGTGCGGCCTTCTCGCTGGCGGCCTCCACGCTGTTCCCGGCGCTGGTGCTGGGCGTGTTCTGGAAGCGTGCCAACCAGGCCGGTGCGATTGCCGGCATCGTCTGCGGCTTCCTGATGTGCGTGTATTACATGCTGCACACCAACCCCGCCTTCGGCGGCAGTGCCGCCGGGCAATGGTTCCACATCGCGCCGATCTCGGCCGGCATCTTCGGCGTCCCGGTCGGGATGGCTGCCATGGTCATCGTCAGCCTGCTCACGCCGCCTCCCGATGAAGCCACCATCGCCCTGATCGATCATATCCGCACCCCCTGAGCAGAACCGCCTGACGCCAGCGCCCATGGCTGGCTTGGGTTTTCGGACAGTTTCCTTCACCGCTCCCATCCCCCCTGCCCGCGCCAGCCCGACGGGCGGGGGCCTTTGCGCTTTCCTTCACAAAACACGATTGTGTTCGCTAACCGCACATATGCGCACTGACCGCACAAATAACTTCTGCATTGTTTTATACTTTTCGCACAAAAAATAAAACAGCCGTACCCCCAACATCCAGAAGAGAGAGACATGAGACCAGACACCCCTGCCCTGGACGTCCAGGCGTTCATCAACCGCGAGCCCTTCTCGCGCTATCAATGGCTGATCTTCGCGCTGTGCTTCTTCGTCGTCCTGCTGGACGGCTTCGACACCGCCGCCATCGGCTTCATCGCCCCCTCGCTGCTCAAGGACTGGGGCATCGCCAAGCCGGACCTGGCTCCCGTGTTGAGCGCCGCGTTGTTCGGCCTGGCCGCCGGTGCGCTGACGTCGGGCCCTCTGGCCGACCGCTACGGCCGCCGCAAGATCCTGCTGCTGTCGGTGCTGGTCATGGGCGTGGCCTGCCTGGGCTCGGCCTTCGCCGGCAACCTGCAGGAGCTGACCATCCTGCGCTTCCTGACCGGCCTGGGCCTGGGCGCGGCCATGCCCAATGCGGTCACGCTCACCAGTGAATACAGCCCGTCCGCGCGCCGCGCCATGCTGACCAATGCCATGTTCTGCGGCTTCCCGCTGGGCGCAGCGCTGGGGGGTTTCCTGGCGGCGTGGATGATTCCGCTGTGGGGCTGGCGCAGCGTGCTCATGCTGGGCGGTGCCGCCCCGCTGCTGCTGTTGCTGGTGATGCTGCCCAGCCTGCCGGAATCGGTGCGCCACATGGTGGCCAAGGGCTATGCGGCCGAGCGCATCGGCGCGGTCCTGCGCCGCATCTCTTCTTCAGCCACCGCTTTCAATCGCTTCACCCTCACCGAGACAGGCCCGCAAGGCGAAGCCCCCACCGGCAAGAGCGGCATCGCCCTGCTGTTCGAACGGCGCTACCTGGTCGGCACCTGCATGCTGTGGCTGGCCTACTTCATGGGCCTGGTGATCTTCTATGCGCTGGTGAACTGGATGCCGGTGCTGTTCAAGGATGCCGGCCTGGCACCCAAGACCGCCACGCTCATTGCTGCGCTGTTCCCGCTGGGCGGCGTGGGGGCCATCCTGTTCGGCTGGCTGATGGACCGCTACAACGCCAACCGCGTCATCGCGATCGGCTTTGCCGCCACTGCGGTGGCGGTGTTTGCCATCGGGCAGGCGGCGGGCAATGTGGGCGTGCTCACCGTCGTGGTGTTCGTGGCCGGTACCTTGATGAATACCGCGCAATCTTCCCTGCCGGCACTGGCCGCGGCCTACTATCCGACGCGGGGCCGTGCCACCGGCGTGGCCTGGATGCTGGGCGTGGGGCGCTTCGGCGGTATCGCCGGTTCCTTCCTGGTGGCCGAACTCACGCGCCGCCAGCTGGGCTTCAGCGAAGTCTTCGCCGTGGTGGCCGTGGCTGCGCTGGTGTCCACGGTGGCCTTGCTGGTCAAGCAGGCCTCGGACCGCAATCGTCCCGATGGCGGCAAGCCGCTGATGGTGGCGGACGCAGGGGCACATTGAGCGCAATCCCGAGCTTGGCGTAAAAACAAACATGGCCACTATTCTTTCGAATAGTGGCCATCGTATTTTGTGGCGACGCGGCGGCAACAATACAGAAAATTGCGCTCAGATTGACAGCTGCAAACCCTGCGCCTCTTCGCCCGGCAACACCGTCACTGCTACCTGCATGGTCTGCTGCCCGCCGCCGATGAGTACGCCGCGCAAGGGTGAGATGTCGAGGAAATCGCGTCCCCAGCCCAGCGTGATGTGACTGGTATCGGGGAAGACGCCATTGGTCGGATCGGCATCGATCCACATCCCCTCACCACCGTCCGCACCGGGGCAATACACCGAGACCCAGGCATGCGAGGCATCGGCCCCGATCAGGCGCGGCTGTCCCGGGGGCGGCTCGGTGAGCAGATAGCCGCTCACATAGCGTGCCGCCAAACCGATGGAGCGCAGGCAGGACAGCATCAGGTGCGCGAAGTCCTGGCAGACGCCGCGCCGGTTGGTGAAGACTTCCGTCACCGGTGTGGACACGGTGGTCGCGGCCGGATCGAAGGCGAATTCCTCATGGATGCGCATCATCAACGCACGCACCCCCTCCACCACCGACAGGCCCGGGCTGAAGCACTCGGCCGCATAGCGGATGAACTCGCGCTTGATGCGCACGTGCGAGGATTCGAACAGGAAATTGGATGCCTCCAGCATGCCCGGTGCCATGATGCGGCCGCCGTGATAGGCCATCACCGTGGCCGCTTCCTCCCACTGCATGCCGGGCTGCGGCTGCGCACGCGGCGTGAGCGCGACCCAGGAATCCGCTTGCACATCGAGGCTGGTGTGGTCGGTATCGAGCGAGAAGGCCTTGATGACGTTGCCGAAATTGTCTTCGTAGCTGCGCACCAGTTGCGGCGACGGCAAGACGTTGACGGTGTGCGAGAGACATTGCTGCCACGGCAGTTCGCGCGGCGTCAGGTGCAGCACCTGGTGCGACAGCCGCACCGGCAGCGAATACTGGTAAGTGGTCTGGTGATGGATGCGGTAGACGGTGCGCTCGCTCATGTCATACCCCCTGGCTAACCGGTGCGGTCAGCGGCGTGAAGTAATGGCGCGAGAGATCATCCGAGAGCATGTAGCCGCCGCTGACGGCATCGCGCATCAATTGCGTCAGGCGCGCATTGGCCTCGGCGACGTTGGGATGATCGTGCGCAAACTCGGCCAGGTTCATCGCCTCCAGCTGGCTGGTCAGGTGCGCCGGAATGGTCATGCTCAGCAAGCCCAGCTGCTGGGCGATCTCGGCCATGTATTGCTGCAGCATGCGGAACTGGTAGGCCATGCCATGCGGATTGCTGACGTCGAACACCAGCAGGTGCAGCACCGGCAGCCACTCCGGCGTGCGGCGATAGCGCACGCGATAAGTGACGATGCTGCTGGCCGCCTCCAGCAGCCACGACAGTGCCGCCGTCTGGCGCTGCGGCGGCAGGCGCAGGAAGTTGTCGAAGAGCGCCGCCATGTTGGCCATGCGTTCGATGTGGCGGCCCACCATCAGGAACTGCCAGCCGGCATCGCGCGTCATGTCATCCAGCGCATGACCGGCCAGGCCCGAGCAGGCATCGATCACGTTGCCCAGCACATGCTGTGCAGCGGCCGGTGTGTTGATGCGTTCCTGCACCATGGCCGGCATCTTGGTCAGGGCGTGCCAGTTGTCCAGCGACAGATGTTCGCGCACCTGGTAGGCGGCATTGGCGAGCTGGCGCAACTGCGTGGCCACGCTCACCGGCGCCGAAGGATCGACCACGGCCGCCTGCAGGCTCTGCTGCAGGCCGGTGATGGTCGGACGCGGTTCGGATTTGGGCATCTGCACGCCGAGCTGGCTGCAGATCCACGAGACACTGCCCAGCATGCCACGGCTCTCGGTCTGGCCATCCATGGTGTATTGCAGGGTGGTGCGCAAGAGGCGCGAGAGATTTTTCACGCGCTCCGAATAGCGCCCCATCCAGAACAGGTTCTCGCCCGAGTGCGAGGACACATCCACCGTGCCCCTGATGACCGTGACGTTTTTTGCACCATGGCCGTCATCGGCCATGGCCGGGTCCGGGCGCTCCTCTTCACGCAGCACCCACACATCCTTGCTGGTACCGCCCTGCTGCATCGAGACCACGTCGCGCCGCTGGCGTGGCGCCACGCGTGTCAATCCACCCGGCATGACCTGATAGCCACCTTCGCCATCGGCCACCGCAAACACGCGCAGGCTGATGGTACGGTTCATCAAACGATAGTCACCGCTGCGCGACATCACCGGCGCTTGCGACAGGCGCACCCATTCCTGGGCGGCATAAGCGTGCGGCTGCAGTTGCAGGCTTTCGATCAGGCGGCGACGCGCGGTGCCCGTAACGGTATGGCCAAACACCGGCTGCATGCGCATCGAAGAAAACGCCGGCACGATCACCAGTTCATCCAGATGCGCCAGCGTGTAATCGAGCGCCGGTTTTTCGCCGCACCACCATGACGCCACCGAAGGCAGCAGCAGCGATTCGCCATACAGCCGTTCGTTGATGGCCGGCAGGAAGCCGTGCAGCGCGGTCGATTCCAGCACGCCGCTGCCCAGCGAATTGGCGATGACCACATTGCCCAGTCGCGCAGCCTGCGTCAGGCCCGGCACACCGAGGGCGGAATCGGCGCGCAGTTCCAGCGGATCGCAATAGTCATCGTCCATGCGGCGCAGGATGGCGTGCACGCGGCGCAGGCCGTTCAGGGTCTTCAAAAATACCTGGTCGCTGCGCACCGTCAGGTCCACCCCTTCCACCAGCGGGAAGCCCAGCGTGTGCGCCAGGAAAGCATGTTCGGAATAGGTTTCGTTGTAGGGGCCGGGCGTGAGCAGCACGATCAGCGGCACTTCACCCTGGGCCGGGGCCAGGCGCGTCAACATCGCGCGCAAGGTGTGGAAGTAGCGGTGCGGCGACTCCACGTGCATGTCGCGCAGCGCTTCCGGCATGGCGCGCGACATGATCTGGCGGTTCTGCAAGGCATAGCCGGTGCCGGACGGACCTTGCGTGCGGTCCGACACGACCCACCAGGTGCCGTCGGCCGAGCGCGCCAGGTCGATGGCATACGCATGCAGATGCACGCCACCGGGCGGCTGCCAGCCGTGGCAGGGCATCAGGTAGCCGTGCTGGCCGAACACCAGAGCGGGCGGCAGCAGGCCTTCGGCAATCAGGTGCTGGGGGCCGTAGATGTCGGCGAGCAAGCCGTTCATCAGGCGTGCGCGCTGGGCCACGGCACGTTCCAGGAAATCCCATTCTTCGGAGGACACCAGGTGCGGCAGCAGGTCCAGTTCCCAGGGCCGGTTGGCACCCTTGGGGTCGGCATAGACGTTGTAGGTCACGCCATCGGAGGCGATGGCGTCACGTACCTCGTTGGCGCGCCGGCGCAGCATCTCCGGCGAGAGGTTTTCAAGCTGGTCGATCAGCGTTCGCCAGTGCGGGCGCAGGCGGCCGTCAGCCGCCAGCATCTCGTCGTAACGATCACTGGCGACTGGATAGCTTTCCAGGAGACGCTGGGGCATAAGTCATTGGCGGCCGGGTGGCGCACGCGCCGGGAGCAGGTCCCGTGCGGCGTGTCGCCTTGCAAGCGGCGCGGGGCCGCGCCCGGCTCAGTTTTAGAAGTAGCGTAAGTCTAACGTAAAAGGAAACTCGATAGACGCCCGCGCCGGGGTGACCTGCCATTTTCCCGGGGTGTGGTTCATGCGGAAATAGCGCGCCAGGCGGCGGCTCTCCGCTTCGAAGGCATTGACCGGGAAGGTTTCGTAATTGCGGCCGCCCGGATGCACCACGTGATACTGGCAACCGCCCAGGCTGCGGCCATTCCAGGTATCGACCAGGTCGAAGGTCAGCGGCGAATCCACCGGAATGGTCGGATGCAGCGCCGAAGGCGGCTGCCAGGCACGATAGCGGATGCCGGCCACGAACTGGCCGACGATGCCGGTGGGCTGCAGCGGCACCGAGACGCCATTGCAGGTCAGCACATAGCGATCGGAGGCCATGCCGCTGATCTTGACCTGCAGCCGTTCCAGCGACGAATCCACATAGCGCGCCGTACCGCCGCCGCTGTTCTCCTCGCCCAGCACGTGCCAGGGTTCGAGCGCGGTGCGCAATTCGACCTGCATGCCCTTGACCGCATAGTCGCCGATCTTGGGGCAACGGAATTCCATGTGCGGCGCGAACCATTCGGCACGCATCGGATAGCCGGCCTCGTTCATGTCGGCCATCACATCGGCGAAATCCTGCTCGATGAAATGCGGCAGCAGGAAGCGGTCATGCAGTTCAGTCCCCCAGCGCACCAGGCGCGCCGGCTTGTAGGGCTCCTTCCAGAAACGCGCCACCAGGCCGCGCAGCAGCAGTTGCTGGGTCAGGCTCATGCGTGCGTGCGGCGGCATTTCGAAAGCGCGCAATTCCAGCAAGCCAAGACGGCCGGTGGCACTGTCGGGCGAATACATCTTGTCGATGCAGAACTCGGCGCGGTGCGTATTGCCGGTGACGTCGATGAGCAGATTGCGCAGCAGGCGGTCCACCAGCCAGGGCGGGCAATCGCCCTTGGCGACCTGCTTGTCCATCTCGCTGAAGGCCAGTTCGATTTCCACCGTCGAATCATTGCGCGCCTCATCGATGCGCGGTGCCTGCGAGGTCGGGCCGATGAACATGCCCGAGAACAGGTAGGACAGAGAAGGATGGTTGTGCCAGTACGAGATGAGGCTGCGCAGCAGATCGGGCCGGCGCAGGAAAGGGGAATCACTGGTCGTGATGCCGCCCAGCACCATGTGATTGCCGCCGCCGGTGCCGGAGTGATGGCCGTCGAGCATGAACTTTTCGGTCGTCAGGCGCGAGGCGCGTGCGGCGTCATACAGGTGCGTGGTCTGCTCGACCAGTTCGCTCCAGTTGTTGGCCGGCTGGATGTTGACCTCGATCACGCCGGGGTCGGGCGTGACGCTGAACTTGCGCAGGCGCGGATCGTGCGGCGGCTCGTAGCCTTCCAGCAGCACCGGCTGCTTCAGTTCCTCGGCCACGGCTTCGATGGCAGCCACCAGTTCGAGGTAATGCTCCAGTTGCGACAGGGGCGGCATGAACAGGTAGAACACGCCATTGCGCACCTCGGCGCACAGGGCGGTGCGGGTCAGCCAGTTGGCCGATTCGAAGGGGGCCGGTACGGACTGGGTGGCGTTGCTCGTGGTAGCGGCATTGGCAGCATTGGCCGTATTGCCCGCCGCCTTGCCTTCCATGCCAAGGGCAGCCGCAGTGCTGGCCGCCTTCTTCAGGAGCGCAGCCGGCTCCTGCGGGCTGCCCAGCTGGCGGCGAATTTCGGCGCTGCTGGGCAATGGGCGGAAGGCCTGGGTCGGATCGGCCGGATAGACGGCCGGATACTCGCCCTCCTTGACCCAGGGCAGCGAATCCAGCGGCAGGCGATAGCCCAGCGGCGAATCGCCCGGATACAAGTAGCAGCGCTCGCTGCGCAGGAACCACGCCCCGCTCTGCCAGCCACGGCCATCGTCGCGGCGCGCCAGCGGCAGCACATGGCCGACCGCGCTTTGCAGGCCCTGCGTGAAGACCTTCATCAGGCGCTCGCGCTCCTGCTTGTCATCCACGCGCGAATCAAAGGGATCGACATTGCCCGGCAGGCGGCGCTCGCGCCACATGTAGTAGAACACGTCTTCATAAGCCGGGAAGACGTTCTTGCCATCCACCTGCAGGCGCTGTGCCACGCGGTGCAGGAAGTGGCTGGTGACGATCTTGTCGCTGACGTTGGGCTTGGTCTCGTCGCCGATCAATTCAGGATTCAGCCAGATCGGTTCGCCATCGCGGCGCCAGTAGCAATTGAGCGCCCAGCGCGGCAGCTGCTCGCCCGGATACCACTTGCCCTGGCCGAAATGCGGCAGGCCCTGCGCGGCATACTTGTCGCGCATGCGGTGATACAGCTCGGCGGCCAGCGGCTTCTTGGTCGCACCCAGGGCGGCGGTATTCCATTCCGGTTCATCCGGGTGGTCCAGCGACACGAAGGTCGGTTCGCCGCCCATGGTCAGGCGCACATCATTGGCCTGCAGGTCGGCATCGATGGCGTGGCCCAGCTTCTCGATGGCGGCCCACTGCTCTTCGGTGTAGGGCTTGGTCACGCGCGGCGCTTCCCAGATGCGCTTGACCGACATCAGGTGCTCGAACTCCACTTCGCAAGGATCGACCAGGCCGCTGACCGGCGCGGCCGAGGCCGGCTCCGGCGTGCAGGACAAGGGGATGTGGCCTTCCCCGGCAAACAGGCCCGAGGTCGGGTCCAGCCCGACCCAGCCGGCACCGGGCAGATAGACTTCGCACCAGGCGTGCAGGTCGGTGAAGTCGGCCTCGGGACCGGAGGGACCATCGAGCGACTTCTGGTCGGCTGTCAGCTGGATCAGGTAGCCGGACACGAAGCGCCCCGCCAGCCCCAGGTGGCGCAGCAGCTGCACCAGCAGCCAGGAAGAATCGCGGCAGGAGCCGGACTTCAGTTGCAGCGTTTCTTCCGGCGTCTGCACGCCGGGTTCCATGCGGATGGTGTAGCCGATGTGGTCGGCCAGCTTCTGGTTCAGCGCCACCAGGAAATTGGCGCTGCCGATCTTCTCGCGCGGAATGCTCTTGAGGAATTTTTCAAACAGCGGCGACAGCGGCAGCTTCTGCCGGTAGGGCAGCAGTTCGTTCTGCAGGTCCTTGGCATACTCGAAGGGGAACTCCTCGGCATAGGGTTCGAGGAAGAAGTCGAAGGGATTGATGACCGACATCTCGGCCACCAGATCGACCTCGATCTTGAATTCGGTGGTCTTCTCCGGGAATACCAGGCGCGCCAGGTAGTTCGATTCCGGGTCCTGCTGCCAGTTGATGAAGTGCGGCTCGGGCAGCACGCGCAGCGAATAGCTCAGGATGCGGGTACGGCTGTGCGGGGCGGGACGCAAGCGGATGACTTGCGGACCCAGGTTGATGGCACGGTCGTACTTGTAAGAGGTGACATGGTTCAGGGCCACGTGGATCGACATGGAATTCCTTTACGACAAGCAAATGGTCAAGCGCGGGGCTTGGTTGTTGGCGACATGCGGAGCAGATCTCCTGCATACCTTGTTTTTCTTACCGCCTGATTACTTTCCTGGTGACTTTCCGGTTGGGGCTGCCTCGTTGTGAGTGTATGTGAGAGTGTAAGTGCCGGGGGAAGAAAAACTTAATCTTTCGATCCTGAAAACTAAGTTTTTCACTCGCATTGGCAAGTACGCCGCAAGCTTACCTGTGATGCATGTTAATGAAATCCCGCAGGCGCGGATAGATCTCGTTGTCCCAGCGCCGTCCGTTGAAGACCCCGTAATGTCCCACGGCCGTCTGAACATGGTGCAGGCGCATGTAGGGCCGGATGTTGCTGCACATTTCCTGTGCGGCCACGGTCTGGCCGACCGCACAGATATCGTCCTTCTCGCCCTCGATGGTAAAGAGCGCCGTGCGGCGGATGGCGCGCGGGTCGACCACGCGCTCGCGATAGGTCAGCTTGCCCAGCGGCAGCGCATGTTCCTGGAACACCGTGCGCACCGTTTCCAGGTAGAACTCGGCCGGCAGGTCGGCCATGGCGAAATACTCTTCGTAGAAATCCTTGATTTGCGCGGCCTGCGCCTCCTCGCCCTCGACCAGATGGTGATACAGCTTGCGGAAGGCGTCGACGTGGCGGTTCAGGTTCATGTTCATGAAGGCGCTCAACTGCACGAAGCCAGGATAGACGCGCCGCCCGGCCCCGCCATGGCGCGCCGGGACGGTGCTGATCATGTTCTTCTCGAACCAGCTGATCGGCTTGCTCTTGGCCAGCGCGTTGACGGCCGTGGGATTGACCCGGGTGTCGAGGGGCCCGGCCATGAGCGTCATGGTGCGCGGCTGGGCCGGATGATTGTCCTCGGCCATCACGGAGGCGGCGGTCAGCGCCGCCACGGTCGGCTGGCACACCGCCAGCAGGTGCGCACCGGGGCCCAGCTCGGCGAGGAATCCGATCACGTGCGAAACGTATTCATCCAGGCCAAAACGGCCGTGCTCCAGGGCAACATCGCGGGCATTGCGCCAGTCGGTGATGTAGACGTCGTGATCGCGCAGCAGGGTTTTGACGGTGCCACGCAAGAGCGTGGCGAAGTGGCCAGACATGGGCGCGACCACCAACACCTTGGGCTGCACGGCCGAAGTTTCCTTGCGGAAATGCAGCAGGCCACAGAAGGGCGTGGCGCTGATTTCCTCCTCGTGCACCGCAATTGTGCGTCCGCCGTCGAGCACCTCGCCGATCTCGAAGGGCGGGCGCGCATGGGTCAATTGCGTCCGCGCAAAAACCTCGCAGGCCGAGGCCATCTTGCGCAACGCCGGATTGACCGGAACGCCAGGCCAGGTCGCCCCCAGCAGGGGTGCCATCATGCGGGCACAGGCCCGCAGCGGATCGGTGGCGTCGGCGTAGTTCTGGTAGAGCTGATAGGTATTGATCATGAAGCGCCGCCCTCGGTTGTCTCTTTTTGGTGTCCGCTCGCCATGGCGACGATGCAATTGTCGTGCCATTGATGGGCCGCCAGCCCGCCTGCGCGCAGCTTTTGGGAGTTTTCCAGCGGCTTTGGTGGCCGCGCGGAAATGCCGGCGGTGCGTGGCCTGCCGTTCCCGCGAGCTGGCACAAGCCTTGCAAGTAGTGGTACGCGGTCCGCTCCTGTGGCCCGTGTCCTTCCCGAGCGCAGACGGGGCGGACGATGAAGATGACCATGAACAAGACACCGCCGCTCACGCGGCCGCGTGCCCAAAGTCAACCTGCACAAAACAGATAAAGGACTGACATGCCTAAGACGACTTTGCGCATCACCAGCAAGAACTACTCCTCGTGGTCCCTGCGCGGCTGGCTCATGGCCAGGTTCGCCGGGCTCTCTTTCGAGGAAGACATCGTGCCGCCGGACGACCCGTCGGCACGGGCAGAGATCCTGCTGCTGTCTTCCTCCATCCTGGTACCCAGCCTCCACCATGGCGACGTACTGGTATGGGATACGCTGGCCATTGCCGAATATCTCAACGAAATCCGCCCCGGCGCCAAGCTGCTGCCGGCCGACCTCGCCGCCCGTGCGCATTGCCGCTCGGTGTGCGGCGAAATGCATTCGGGATTCTCGGCCCTGCGCGCGGCGCTGCCGATGAACCTCAAGGGCCACTTCCCCAACTTCAAGGTGTGGTCCCGCGCCGAAGCCGACATCGTGCGCATCACCACCATCTGGAAGGAGTGTCTGGCCAAGTACGGCGGGCCTTTCCTGTTCGGCGAACAGCGCACCATGGCCGATGCCATGTATGCGCCGGTGGTGACGCGCTTCATGACCTATGACGTCAAGCTTGATCCCATCTGCACCGCCTATGCCAAACGCATCATGGCCATGCCGGAGATGCAGGAATGGATCACCGCCGCCAAAAAGGAACCGGAGGACATCGACGAACTGGACGTGGAATTCTAGGGCGCGCGCAGCACCGGCAGGAAAAGTCGCGCCCGTTTTTGTCGCAGGCCCATGGCGGGAGACCGCAGAAAGGATGGATGTGATGAATACCGTAGCGGAGGCAAGCGTACTGGCGCAGAACAGCTTTTCGCATGTGAGCGAAGGCGACACGCCCTATGAAACGGGAGGGCTGCGCGACTTCTTCCTGTATCGCGACCTGGGCATTGCCGCGGCCACCGGCGGCCAGGTGGTGGCCCAGCTGGTCAAGGCCAACATGGCCCCGGAAACGGGCACCGGATGGCATCGGCACGAGGCCAACTTCCACATCGTCATCATGCTCAAAGGCTGGGCGCGCTTCATGTACGAGACCGAAGTCACGCTGGTCAAGGCCGGCGATTGCGTGCACCAGCGGCCGGGCATCGTGCACTTCCTGTTCGACTATTCGCCCGACATGGAGTATCTGGAAATCGTTAGTCCGGCCGACTTCAAGACCATCGACATGCCGGCCCCCTGCGAGGTTCCCGCACCCACGCCATGGAATAACTGAAGCCGCTGCGGGTCTGCGTTTGATGGGAGCAGACCCGCGCGGGCGAGGAGCAAAAGCATGCAATTTTCCTCTGTCAAAAAATTCAAGCCTCTGTTAGTCTTTCTTCATGCACGCTGGCGCTGGCGTGCAGCGGCAGTCCCCTAGCGCCATCGCATTACGCTGTACCCACGCTGTAGTTTTGCCGTACCCACCGCCTCTGTTTTCGTTACAACCTACTTAGAAAGATTCCCGCTCCCCACGGGAACACGAAGCAAATCTATGGCACATTTTTTTGATGAGATGTATTCAGGAGGCGCAGGCAGCGAAGCAGGTCAAGTGCGTCAGCACTATGCAGAATTCGCCAGCTGGCTTTCGGCGCAGTCGCCCGAAATCATCGCCCGCAAACGTGCCGAATCCGACCTGATCTTCCGCCGCGTCGGCATTACCTTCGCCGTCTATGGAAACGATGCCGGCACCGAGCGCCTGATCCCCTTCGACATCATCCCGCGCATCATCCACAAGGCCGAATGGGCCAAGCTGGAAGCGGGACTGGTCCAGCGCGTCAAAGCGCTCAACATGTTCATCCACGACATCTATCACGAACAGAAGATCGTCAAGGCCGGCATCATCCCGCCCGAGCAGATCTTCCAGAACGCCCAGTACCGGCGCGAGATGCAGGATGTGAACGTGGTCAACGACATCTACGCGCACATCGCCGGGGTCGACATCGTGCGAGCGGGCGAAGGTGAATTCTACGTACTCGAAGACAACCTGCGCGTGCCCTCCGGCGTGTCCTACATGCTGGAGAACCGCAAGATGATGATGCGGCTCTTCCCGGACCTGTTCAAGCGCCACAAGATTGCGCCGGTCGATCACTATCCCGACCTGCTGCTGGACAACCTGCGTTCGGTGGCGCCGGCCGGCGTGACCGATCCGACGGTGGTGGTGATGACCCCGGGCATGTACAACTCGGCCTACTTCGAGCACGCCTTCCTGGCCCAGCAGATGGGCGTGGAACTGGTCGAGGGACAGGACCTCTTCGTCAAGGACAACGTGGTCTACATGCGCACCACGCGCGGCCCCAAGCGGGTCGACGTGATCTATCGCCGCATCGATGACGACTTCCTCGATCCGCTGGCTTTCCGTCCCGATTCGGCGCTGGGCGTGCCGGGCCTGCTGCAGGCCTATCGCGCCGGCAAGGTGACGCTGACCAATGCAATCGGCACCGGTGTGGCCGACGACAAGTCGATCTATCCGTATGTGCCGGACATGGTGCGCTTCTACCTTTCCGAGGATCCCATCCTCAACAACGTACCCACTTACCAGTGCCGCAAGAAGGAGGATCTTTCCTACACCCTGGCCAACCTCGAAAAGCTGGTGGTCAAGGAAGTGCACGGTGCCGGCGGTTACGGCATGCTGGTCGGCCCGGCTTCCACCAAACAGGAGATCGAAGACTTCCGCGCACGCATCATCGCCAAGCCGGATGGCTACATCGCCCAGCCCACGCTGGCCCTCTCCGTGTGCCCGACTTATGTGGAATCGGGCATCGCTCCGCGCCACCTGGACCTGCGTCCGTTCGTGTTATCCGGCAAGCAGATCACCATGGTCAAGGGCGGCTTGACGCGCGTGGCCTTGAAGGAAGGCTCGCTGGTGGTGAACTCGTCGCAAGGCGGCGGCACCAAGGACACCTGGATTCTGGAGAAATAAGATGCTGAGCCGTACCGCCGATCACCTCTTCTGGATGGCCCGCTACACCGAGCGCGCCGAGAACACCGCCCGCATGCTCGACGTGCACGTGCAGACCGCCCTGCTGCCGCAATCGGTCGACGACGCCGAGCAAGGCTGGCGCGCCGTGCTGGGCATCTCGGAACTGCTCTATGGCTACAACCAGAAATACGACAAGCTTACGCAGAAGGACGTCATCGACTTCATGGTGCGGGACCCCAACAACCCGTCCTCGATTGCCTCCTGCCTGCGCCAAGCGCGCGAGAATGCGCGTGCCGTGCGCGGCGCGCTGACGACCGAAGCGTGGGAGATCCAGAACGCCACCTGGATCAAGATGCAGTCCTATCTGCAAACCAATGCGCTGGAGCAGAACCCGAGTGATTTCTTCGAATGGGTCAAGCATCGCTCGCACCTCTCGCGCGGCGTGACCATCGGCACCATGCTGGAGGATGAGGCTTTCCACTTCATCCGCCTGGGGACCTTCCTGGAACGTGCGGACAACACGGCGCGCATCATCGACGTCAAGTTCCACGGGGCCAAGGAAACGCAATCGCAGAAGCAGAATGGCCAGTCGCAATCTCAATCCCAATCGCAAAGCCAGTCGGCGCGCGATGAAGCGGGACAGCTGGACTTCTACTACTGGGCCGCGATCCTGCGTTCGGTGTCGGGCTTCGAGATCTACCGCAAGGTCTACCGCGACGTCATCACCCCCGAGCGCGTGGCCGAGCTGCTGATCCTGCGGGCCGACATGCCGCGTTCGCTGCTGGCCTGCATGGGCAACGTGATCTCCAATCTGCATCACGTGCGCAATGATGTCTCGGCCGATACCGAGCGCTTTGCGGGCAAGCTGCATGCCGACCTGAAGTTCGCCCGCATCGAGGAAATCCTGGAAGCCGGGCTGCACGATACGCTCACCGAATTTTTGGAGCGCATCTTCGAACTGGGCAATCGCATCAGCCGCGATTTTCTTGTTCCTTTGGCAGCGTAAGCCGCCCCGGCTGTGCTTCGCGCGCAAGAAAGAAGCACAGCCGCTGTCATCTTTTCGGGAAACAGGCCGTTACTGTAGGTACGTCACGACAGATGCCCCCGGCGCGCACGCTCTGGCACCGGGCCTTACGGTAAAATCCGGCTTTCCGTTTCCACGTATCACTTTTCCATCATGACCTACTGCGTAGCCATGCGCCTCAACAGCGGCCTGGTGTTCCTGTCCGATTCGCGCACCAACGCCGGAGTGGACCATATCGGCACCTTCCGCAAGATGAGTGTTTACGAGAATCCGGGCGACCGCGTGATGGTCATGATGACCGCCGGCAACCTGTCGATTTCGCAATCCATCCGCCAGATGCTGACCGACCGCACCAATGCGGAAGGCCGCAGCATCTGGACCGCCACCTCCATGTACGAAGCCGCCCAGATCCTGGGCGATGCCATTCGCGCCGTGCATGACCGCGAGGCCGCCGAGCTGAGCAAGTTCGGTATCGATTTCAACGTCAGCATCATCTTCGGCGGCCAGATCCGTGGCGAGCGCTGTAGATTGTTCCAGATGTATTCGGCCGGCAACTTCATCGAGTCACACGACGAGAACACCTACTTCCAGATCGGCGAATCCAAGTATGGCAAGCCCATCATTGACCGTGTCGTCACGCCGCAGACCTCGCTGGACGAGGCCGCCAAGTGCGCGCTGATCTCCATGGATTCCACGCTCAAGTCCAACATCTCGGTGGGCCTGCCACTGGACCTGCTGGTCTATGAAAGCGAAGACCTGGCCGTGACCCGCTTCGTGACCATCGACGAGCAGAACCAGTATTTCCAGATGATCCGCCGCAGCTGGGGCTCGCAATTGAAGCGCGTCTTCGAGGCCATCGACGATCCGGTCTGGGATGCCCCGCCGGAAGATACCCTGAACGTGCTCTCCACCGCCGCCGACATCAGCGAGCCGGTGCGCGTGCCGCCGCCCAATGGCGTGGCACGTGGCCTGCAGGCCGTCCCGCGCCAGATCCTGGCGGAGCAGGATGGGGATGTCGGGCAGGCGAGCTGAACTCACTGTTAGTTTTTTCTTGTTGGAAACTTAGTTTTTGTTTTAACAAAACTAAGTTTTCATCCGGCGAGAAATTCTCCACCGGAAATAAAAAAGGCTGCATTCCTGAGAATGCAGCCTTTTTACTTTATAAATCGTTAAAACGATTTACAGGGGTCGATCAGCGCACGATGGTCTGTGCTTCGCCTTCGGCGCGGGCGCGGATGGTGCCGATACGGTAGACGGTTTCACCGGCGGCCTTCAGATGGGCTTCAGCGGCGTCGGCGTTTTCCTTGGAGACGATCACGGTCATGCCGATGCCGCAGTTGAAGACGCGGTGCATTTCCGCATCAGCCACGCCGCCATGCTGCTGCAGCCAGGTGAACAGCGGGGGCATGGTCCAGGACTTGGCGTCCAGTTCAGCCGTGAGGTGATCCTGCAGCACGCGCGGGATGTTCTCGACCAGGCCGCCACCGGTGATGTGGACCATGCCCTTGACTTCCAGCTTCTCCATCAGCGACAGCAGCGGCTTGACGTAGATGCGGGTCGGAGCCATCAGCACATCGGCCAGCTTGCGGCCGTGGAAGTCGGCTTCCAGGTCCGGCTTGGCCACGTCCAGGATCTTGCGCACCAGCGAGTAGCCGTTGGAATGCGCGCCCGAGGAGGCCAGGCCCAGCACCACGTCGCCCGGGGCGATCTTGGTACCGTCGATGATCTTGGACTTTTCCACCGCGCCGACTGCGAAGCCGGCCAGGTCGTATTCACCGTCCGGGTACATGCTGGGCATTTCTGCGGTTTCACCGCCGATCAGGGCGCAGCCGGCCTGTTCGCAACCGGCGGCGATGCCCTTGATGACATCGGTGGCCGAGGGCACGTCCAGCTTGCCGCAGGCAAAGTAATCCAGGAAGAACAGCGGCTCGGCACCCTGCACCAGAATGTCGTTGACGCTCATGGCCACCAGGTCGATACCGACCGTATCGTGACGATTCAGGTGGAAAGCCAGCTTGAGCTTGGTGCCCACGCCGTCGGTGCCGGACACCAGCACCGGTTCCTTGTACTTCTTGCTGATTTCGAACAGGGCACCGAAACCGCCAATGCCGCCCAGCACGCCTTCGCGGGTGGTGCGCTTGGCGAACGGCTTGATCGCTTCAACCAGGGCGTCACCGGCATCGATATCGACGCCAGCGTCACGGTAGGAGAGGGAGACATTGGAAGGTGAAGTCATGATGAAATATTGCCAGTGAAGACGGTAAAATAGGGGATTCAGGGCGGAAGTGCCCCTGCCAAGCCGTGATTTTAACAAAACCGCCACCCGCGAACTCCGAATCCATGCCTTTTTCTTTGTCCGAAGAGCAAAAACAGAACCTGGCGTGGCTGATTGTCGGCATTTTGCTGTTGGCACTGCTGATGGCGCTGGGCCCGATGCTCTCGCCCTTCGTCGCTGCCGGCATCATCGGTTATGCGCTCAACCCGGGCGTGGACTGGATCGCCAGCCGCCGCATCGGCCCGCTGCGCATCCCGCGTTTCGTGGGCGTGACCATCATGGTCTTGCTGCTGATCCTGGCCGGACTGGCGCTGGTGCTGATCGTGGTGCCTTTGGTACTGCGCCAGATCCCGCTGCTGCAGGCCCAGGTGCCGCCGCTGCTGGACAAGCTGAACGCCTTCCTCTCGCCGCGCCTGCACCAGCTGGGCATCGATGTGCGGCTGGACCTGGCGGGCATCAAGGCCTTGCTCACGCAACAGATCAGCACCAGTGGCGACGAGCTGTGGAGTTCGGTGCTGGCCTCGGCCAAGGTCGGGGGCACGGCGCTCTTGGCCTGGCTGGCCAATCTGCTGTTCGTGCCGATGGTGCTGTTCTACCTGCTGCAGGACTGGCATCCCTTCCTCAAGCGCCTGCAGATCATGATCCCGCGCCGCTGGGCCGGCCGCGTCAATACCATGGCGGCCGAGGTCGATAGCCTGCTGGGACAGTACTTGCGTGGACAATTGCTGGTGATGCTGGTGCTGGCGGTCTATTATTCGGTTGCGCTCACTGCAGCCGGATTTGACAGCGCCCTGCCGGTGGGCGTCCTGACGGGCCTGCTGGTGTTCATTCCCTATGTAGGCTTCGGCCTGGGGTTGGTGCTGGCGATCCTGGCGGCCATCCTGCAATTCGATGGCGCCATCGGCTTGCTGTGGGTGGCCCTGATTTATGGCGTGGGACAGGTGCTGGAAAGCTTCATCCTCACGCCCAAGCTGGTGGGCGAGCGTATCGGCCTGCACCCGCTGGTGGTAATTTTCGCGCTGTTGGCCTTTGGCCAGCTGTTCGGTTTTGTCGGCGTGCTGCTGGCGCTGCCGGCCTCGGCCATCGTCTCGGTGATCGCCATGCATGTGCGGCGCGAGTATCTGGCCAGCAATTTTTACAACCGTTGAAGAGTTTATGATTGATCACAGCCTCCCTGCCCTTGCAGGACGCTGCGCAGGCTCGGGCGCTTGGCGCCGTCCTGCATTAACTGGCCGCAAGCAGCTTGCGGCCTTCGTAGCTGATAGCCACCGATGAAACAGATTCCGCTCGATTTGAGCGCGGACCAGCCGCAAAGCTTCGACAGCTTCGTGACCGGCCGCAACGCAGAACTGCTGGAGCGCTTGAAGCTGCTGGCCACGGCCGGCGTGGACAAATCCATCCAGACCGGCAGTGCCAGCACCGACCGCTTCATCTACCTCTGGGCCGAAGCCGGTGCCGGCAAGACCCACCTGCTGCACGCCCTGGCCACCAAGGCCGGCCAGGAAGGCAACCGCGCCCGCCTCATCAGTGCCGACTCCCCCGAGTCGGCCTTCGACTACAGCCCGCAGACCAGCCATTACCTGCTCGATGACGTCGATCAACTGTTCGAGGAACAGCAGATCGCCGCCTTCAACCTGTTCAACCAGATCCGCGAACAGGGCGGCTGCATGGTCTGCACCGGCACCCTGCCGCCGACCCGCCTGGAGCTGCGCGAAGACCTGCGCACCCGGCTCGGCTGGGGCCTGATCTACCAGGTGCACGACCTGTCGGATGACGAGAAGATCGCCGCCCTGCTGCAGATCACCCTGGACCGCGGCCTGGAAATTCCCCCGGCCGTGATGATGTACATGCTCACCCACTACCGGCGCGACATGCCCTCGCTGTCGCGCATGCTCGACGCGCTGGACCGCTACTCGCTGGCCACCAAGCGCGCCATCACCCTGCCCTTGCTACGCGAACTGTTACAACAGGAATCCGGAGAACAATGAACCTCGCCCTTTTCGATCTCGACCATACCCTGCTGCCGCTCGACTCCGACCACGAGTGGGGCGAATTCATGGCGCGCATCGGCGCCGTGGATGCCGACAGCTTCCGCAAGGCCAATGACGAATGGTTCGCCCATTACCAGAACGGCACGCTCGATCCGGTGGCTTATCTGGAATTCGCGCTGGGCAACCTGTCGCGCTTCCCGCGCACGCAGCTCGACGAGATGCACCTGCAATTCATGGACGAAGTGGTCAAGCCCGCCATCCTGCCGCAAGCCGTGGCCCTGGTGAAGAAACACCTGGACGCCGGCGACCTGGTGGCCATCGTCACCGCCACCAACCACTTCGTGACCAAGCCGATCGCCTCGCACTTCGGCGTGGAACACCTGATCGCCGCCCTGCCCGCGCTCGATGACGCCGGCAACCTCACCGGCAAGCTGGACGGCACGCCGACTTTCGGCCCGGGCAAGATCGTCCACACCGAAGCCTGGCTGGAGCGTCTGGGCTTCAAGCTGGACCAGTTCGAACGCAGCTATTTCTACAGCGATTCACAGAACGACATTCCGCTGCTGGAACGGGTGACCGATCCGATCGCCACCAACCCCAACGACAAGCTGCTGGCGCACGCCCAGGCGCGCGGCTGGCCGGTGCTGAACCTCTTCGCCGACGGCCACGCGCAATGATCAAGAAACTGATTCGCTCCATCCTCGGCCGCGGCAAGGCTGCCGCCGCCGAGAGTGCCGAGCCCGTGAAAAAATCGCGCGCCAAGGCCGCTGCCGCAGGCGGCAAGATCGAGCCCGATGTGCTCGGGCCCAAAGAGCATGGCATCGATCCGGCACTGGTCTCGCCCAATGCGGTGCGCGTGACGCAAACCCTGCAGGATGCCGGCTACAAGGCCTTCATCGTCGGCGGTGCAGTGCGCGACCTGCTGCTGGGCATCAAGCCCAAGGACTTCGACGTGGCCACCAATGCCACGCCGGAACAGGTCAAGCAATTGTTCCGCCGCGCCTTCATCATCGGCCGTCGTTTCCAGATCGTGCACGTGATGTTTGGACAAGAGTTGATCGAAGTCACCACCTTCCGGGGTGCCTCGGCCGAAGCCGCGCCCAAGGATGAACATGGCCGCGTGCTGCGCGACAACACCTTCGGCGAACAGCATGAAGATGCCACCCGCCGCGACTTCACCATCAACGCGATGTACTACGATCCGGCCAGCCAGGCCGTGCTCGATTACCACGGCGGCATCGCCGACATCCGCGACAAGAAGCTGCGCATCATCGGCGAACCCGAAGCGCGCTACCGCGAAGACCCGGTCCGCATGCTGCGCGTGGTGCGCTTCGCGGCCAAGCTCAAGTTCACCATCGATCCGGCCAGCAGCGCACCGATCCGCGTGATGGCACCGCTGATCGACAACGTGCCGGCCGCCCGCGTGTTCGATGAAATGCTGAAGCTCCTGATGAGCGGCCATGCGCTCGCCTGCCTGCAGCAGCTGCGCAAGGAAGGCCTGCATCACGGCCTGCTGCCGCTGCTGGACGTGGTGCTGGAACAGCCGCTGGGCGAGAAGTTCGTCAGCCTGGCGCTGGCCAATACCGACGCCCGCGTCAAGGAAGGCAAGGGCGTCTCGCCGGGCTTCCTGTTCGCTTCGCTGCTGTGGCACCAGGTGCTGGAAAAATGGCGCGCCTACCAAGCTGCCGGCGAGTATCCGATTCCCGCCCTGCATCTGGCCGCCGATGACGTGCTCGATGCCCAGACCGAGAAGCTGGCCCTGCAGCGCAAGATTGCCTCCGACATGCGCGACATCTGGGCCATGCAGCCGCGCTTCGAGCGCCGCGTCGGCAAGGCTCCGTACAAATTGCTGGAACACCTGCGCCTGCGCGCCGGTTTCGATTTCCTGCTGCTGCGCTGCCAGTCCGGCGAACTTGATGCCGAACTCGGCGAATGGTGGGAAGCCTTCATCGCCGGCAACGGTGCCGAGCGCGAAGAACTGATCGCCCGCAAACCGGCCGATCCTGCCGGCAGCAATGCCGGTCCCAAGAAGCGCAAGCGCCGTGGTGGACGCAGCCGCAGCAAGTCGCCAGGGGACACCGTTGAAACCAGCGACAGCGGCTGCGAGCAGGAAGCCACTGCCCCTGCGCCGGTGCGTGCACGCGCCCCCAAGGAAGCGGCCGACACGCCGGATGCACCAGCAGATGCCGGCACGGGTGAGGCCCCCAAGCGCCGTCGCCGCCGTCGCAGCAGCGGCAGTGCCGGTGGTGCGGGTGGGGACAGCGCGCCAACAGGCGACGACTGATCAACGTGGAATCATCCTCCACGCTGGCCTGGATTGGCATCGGTGGCAACCTGGGCGACGCCCGCGCCATCGTCGAAGAAGCCATCGCCCATCTGGCCCGGCTGCCCGAGTCGCAACTGCTGCGGAGCTCTTCGCTCTATCGCACCGCGCCCATCGATTCCAGTGGCGACGACTACGTCAATGCCGTCGTACTGGTCTCCACGTCACTGACCGCACTGGAACTGCTGCATGCGTTGCAGGCCATCGAGCTGCAGCACGGACGCGAGCGGCCCTATCGCAACGCCCCGCGCACGCTGGATCTGGATGTCTTGATGTATGGAGAGGCGCAGCTGGAGGATGAAGAACTGATCGTCCCGCATCCACGCATGGCGCAGCGCGCCTTCGTATTGGTGCCCATGCTGGAGATTGATGCGCAGGTGCGCATTCCGGGATTGGGCGCGGCGCGCCATTTCCTGGACGCCATCACCGATCAGCCGATCAGCCGGCTGTGATCTGAACCAGGCTGCTCAAACCGAGCCGCCCGTGGCGGCACCCTTGCCCAGCGGCCGCAATTCACCGAGACGGCGATGATGCCCCTTCAGCCACAGCGGCAATTCATTGGCCGGCATGGGCTTGCCGATCAGGTAGCCCTGCCCCAGGCTGCAACCGAAGTCCTGCAGCAGACGCCAGTCTTCCATCGTTTCCACCCCTTCCGCCACGGTCACCAGTTCCAGCCGCTGGGCCATGTCCAGCGCCGATTGCAGGATCACGCGCAGGTTCTTGCGGTCATGCGCACCATGGACGAAGGAGCGGTCGATCTTCAGTTCGGTGAAGGGGATGCGCGCCAGTTGCTGCATCGACGAGAAACCGGTGCCGTAATCGTCAATCGACAGGCCGAAGCCCTTCAGGCGCAGCCGCGCCAGCATGCCCAGTGAATTGCCCTTGTGCGCCACCACCGAACTCTCGGTGATTTCCAGCACCACGTTCTCGGCCGGCAGCGCGTGCTTGTCCACCAGTTCCAGAATGCGATGCAGGAAGTCCGGCTGCTCCAGCGACAGCGGCGAGAGATTCACCGCCACCTTGATCGCCAGGCCCCGGCTATGCCAGACGGCCGCCTGCGCCATGGACTGGTCCATCATGCTGATGGTGAGATCGTGGATCAGGCCGCACTGCTCGGCCAGCGGAATGAAGCGGTCCGGCGGGATCATGCCGCGTTCGGGATGGATCCAGCGGGCCAGCGCTTCCACGCCCTTGAGGATGCCGGTCTGCACGTCCACCTTGGGCTGGAAATAGGGCAGTACCTGGCCGCCACCGATGGCGGTGCCGAGGTCGCTTTCACACATGGAAGGCTGGGGATCATCATCGGCGTGGGCACCGCCGCCACGCGGACGGAAGGATTGCAATGCGGCGCGCAGCTGGCCCTGGTTGAGCGGCTTTTGCAGCACCCCGATCAGGTTCATGCCCAGGGCCTGGATCATGGTCTCCACCGACAGCAGCAGCGAGGTCTCGCGGCTGGAGGCGACGATCAGGGGAATGTCGATGCCCTTCTGCTGCAATTGCTGGATCAGCTCGATGCCATCCATGCCCGGCATTTCCAGGTCGATCACCGCCAGTCCGGGCGGCAGCTTGAGCAGCGCCAGCAGATCCAGCGCCTCGTTGCCGTTGCCGGCCTCGTAGATCAGATCGACGCCCAGCTCCTGCAGCAGCGACACGCTGTGCTGGCGCTGCAGGGCACTGTCGTCGACGACCAGCGCGGATTCGATCAGCTCATTGAGATTCTCTAGAGGCATATTGTTCTATCACTGCGGAGATATGATCGAGCGGGAGGACGTCACCGACGCCGCCCATGTGTATCGCTTCTTTCGGCATGCCGAAGACTACGCTGCTGGCCTCGTCCTGGGCATAGGTGGCGGCGCCGCAATCGGCCATTTCCCGCATCCCCCTTGCGCCATCGTCCCCCATGCCGGTCATGATGATGCCCACTGCATTGCTGCCCGCGGCCTTGGCCGCCGAGCGGAACAGCACGTCCACCGAAGGCTTGTGCCGGCTCACCAGCGGGCCATCCAGCGTTTCCACATAGTACTGCTGGCCATCGCGCCGCAGGACCAGATGCCGGCCGCCGGGCGCGATCAGCACGCGCCCCGGCAGGACCAGATCGTGATGCTCGGCTTCCTTGACCTCGGCACCGGAAATGCGGTGCAGGCGTTCGGCAAAACTGCGCGTGAAACGCTGCGGCATATGCTGCACCACCACGATGCCGGGACAGCGGCCAGTCAAAGGCTTGAGCACCCGCTCCAGTGCCTGCGGCCCCCCGGTCGAAGCGCCGATGGCGACGATGCGCGCCGTCAGCGGACGATAGCCGTCCTCCGGCCCCGGCGCTGCCAATACTGCATCGGCGGTATGACGCTGCAGCACCGCAGCCCAGCCGTCATCATGCAGCATTTCGCGAGCGGCTGCTTTGACCGGGCGCAGCTTGAGCACGGGCGATACAGGCCGTGCCGCAATGGCCGCCATCGCGCCCCTGCCGCCGGCCCCGGCCAGCGCCGCGGCCCGGATGGCGCAAGCCAGTTCGTTGACCGCTTCATGCAGGAAATCACGCACGCCCAGTTGCGGACGGGCAATCACCGACACCGCACCGGCGGCCAGTGCTTCGGCCGTGATATCGCCGGCACCGCCGACCCGCGCACTGCACATGATGACCGGCGTGGGCCTGCTGGCCATGATCTGGCGCAGGAAGGTAATGCCATCCATGCGCGGCATCTCGATGTCGAGCAGGATCACGTCCGGCCACTCCTGCTGCATCTTGCGCAAGGCAAACACCGGATCGGGCGCGGTCCCGATGACGCGGATGTCGGCAGTCTGCGCCAGCAGCTGCTGTACCAGCTGGCGCACCACCGAGGAGTCATCGACCACCATGACGCGGATGGCTGATGGTGCGTTCATGGCGGCCTCCGGTAGATGGAAGGGGAATGCATCAGCAGATCGAGCTCCATGCCGTGCAGCGATTCCGAATGGCCGACCACCAGGTAGCCGCCCGGCCGCAGGCGCGCGATCACATCGCGCAAGACCTGCAGCTTGGTCTCGCAATCGAAGTAGATGATGACGTTGCGCAGGAAGATCAGGTCATACAGGCCATCGTCGTGTTCGTCCAGCGCAGTCAGGTTGCGCTGGGCGAATTCGACCTTGGCGCGCAGGTCTGCCTGTACCAGGAAATGGCCTTCGTATTCGCCGGTGCCGAGCAGGCAATAACGGCGCAGATACAGGCGCGGAATGTTCTGCCCGCGCGCCATCGGATAGAGCGCGCGGCGCGCGAAGCGCAGCACGCGCGTGCTGATGTCGGAGCCGAATATCGACCAGCTGCCGGCGGGCCGGTGATGGTCCAGCAGCATGGCCAGTGAATAGGCTTCCTCGCCGGTGGCGCTGGCCGCGCTCCAGACGCGCAGATGCTGGCGGTCGCGCCAGCGTGGCAGGAGATCCTGCGTCAGGAAATCGAAATGGCCCTGTTCGCGGAAGAAATAGGTTTCGTTGGTGGTGATGAGATCGATGGCGCGCTGACGTTCCTCGGCCCCCTCGGCACTCGTGATGAGGCGGTGATACTGTGCCAGTCCGCGCAGGCCGAGTTCCTGCAGTCGATGGCTGAGGCGGCTCTGCAGCAGGGCCTTCTTGGACAAGGGCAAGTGCAGCCCGATATCCTGCTTGAACAATTTCTGGAACAGCAGCATGTCGTGATCGCTGACCTCGGGGTCGGCAGATCCGCTGGCCGGTGCGATGGCGGCCACCACCGGCGTCACCGGAATGACGGCAGCAGACGCCGCCTGAGCCCCACGCCCGGCATGCAGACCCGGCACGCTGCCAACAGCCGTGGCCACACCGGCACTGCTGCCGTGCGTGCTGTCGCTGCTGCCTGCCAGGTTGCCGGGTCGGGGCATGGGCCTACTCCCTTTCCGTTTCTGCCGAAAGCACCGGCACACCGCCCAGCGCATCCTCGGCACTCATGCCCAGCAGGCTCGCCAGTTCATCCACCGACAGGACGCGCTGCACATCGAGCACGACGATGAAACGCTCATTGACGTTGATCATGCCCTCGATGAAATCGGCGCGGATGCCGGCACCGAATGACGGGCGCGGCTCGATGTGATCAACACCGATGCTCAGCACCGCGCTGACCGCATCGACCATCACGCCCAGCAACAGCAGCTGCTCGTCCTGGACCAGTTCCATGATGATGATGCAGGTACGTTTGGCCTCCATCGTGGGGGCACGGCCGAAGCGCACCGACAGGTCGATCACCGGCACCACCGAGCCGCGCAGGTTGATCACGCCGCGCAGGAAATCAGGCATCAGCGGCACTTCGGTCAGGCCGCCGAATTCGATGATCTCGCGAATGCTGGCGATGGGCATGGCGAAGCTTTCCGTTCCGACCAGGAAGGTCAGGAACTGGCGGCTTTCGATGACCTCTTCCTGCTGCCGCTTGCGGACGGATTCGCCATTCAACGATACGCTGGGCATGGACTGCTCTCCTTGCTGCCGCGCTGTGCGCGCGGCGGATTGATACGGGACAAGTTCAACGCCATGGCACGCTCCTCAGAAACGCTTGAACGAGGATTCATCCACGCCCGGCGCATCCTCATCCACATCCAGCATCGACAGGCGGCGCGTGCTCTCGTGCCCGCCCTGCGCAGCGGACTGAGCGCGTCTGCCGCGCCGCCCGCCGGATTCCGGTACGCCACCGGCCGCACCGCGCACGCCGGGCTTCTGCAATTCATCCACGCGGAAGAAGCGCATCAGGTCCTGCAGATGGATGGCCTGTGCGCTCATTTCTTCCGAGGTCGCCGACAATTCTTCGGAAGCCGAGGCCGTCATCTGCGTGGTCTGCGCCATCTGGTGCACGGCATTGTTGATCTGTTCCAGACCGGTCGACTGTTCCGCCGAGGCGGCGGCGATTTCCTGCACCAGGTCGGCGGTCTTGCGGATCGAGGGCACCATCTGGTTGAGCAGGCCGCCGGCCTTTTCGGCCAGACCGACACTGTTCTCGGCCACCGCGATGATTTCCTGGGCGGCGGTCTGCGAGCGTTCGGCCAGCTTGCGCACTTCGGCCGCGACCACCGCAAAGCCCTTGCCGTGCTCGCCGGCGCGGGCCGCTTCAATGGCAGCGTTGAGCGCCAGCAGATTGGTCTGGTAGGCGATGTCATCAATGATGCCGATCTTGCTGGCGATCTGCTTCATCGCAGCCACGGTCTCGCGCACGGCTTCGCCGCCTTCGGTCGCCGCACTGGCCGAGAGGCTGGCGATGCCATCGGTGGTGCGGGCGTTGTCGGCGTTCTGGGCGATGGTGGCGGTAATCTCTTCCACCGAGGCGCTGGTTTCCTCCACATTGGCAGCCTGTTGCGAAGCATTGTGCGAGAGCGCCTGCGAAGACGAGGAAATCTCTTCCGAGGCCGAGGCCAGCGCACTGGCTGTACCGCTGACATCACCGATGACGTCGGTCCACTTGTTGACCATCTGCTGAGTGCTGTAGAGCACGCTGACCTTGTCGTTCTTGCGCAGTGGCACGGTGACTGTCAGATCGCCCTCGGCCACGCGGCGCAGGACGCTCATGGCATCGCGCGGCTCGCCGCCGATCTGCGAACGGATGGTGCGATAGGCAAACCCGAGGCAGGCGAACAGCACTACCACCGAGGCGGTCAGCAGCCAGAAGATCTTCTGTTCCAGTTCGGCATACTCGCGGCCGGCCCTGAGCACACGGGCCTGCGTGCGTTCGTCGACCTGGCGCAGGAAGTCATTGATCGGGGCCATCACGCGGCCGAACAGCGCACGGTAGGTCTGGTCGAAGACCAGCTCCTGCGCCATGGCCTGGTTGGGCGCACCGACCACGGTGAACTTGCCCTCGCCATCATCGAACTCGCCCTTGACCGCATGGAAGGCGGTGATCTCGATGCGCGAGAGCTGGTCGCCCAGCTTCAGGGCTTCCTGCATCTTGGCCAACTCCTGTTCGGTGAAACCGGCTTGCTTCATCAGCTCGCTCAGCGGCACCGTCTGGGCACCCGCCTCCACCGGCAGTTTGCGGGCACTGACCAGGTCCCAGTTGAAACGGTCGTAGTTGGAAGGCCGCGCGCGCTTGCCATTGCGGATGTCCAGGATCATGTAATAGCGATCCTCGTCATTGGGGTCGCCCGTGGTCACGTAGGCGCGCGCGAACTTGGTCATGTCCTCGGTGGTGCGGCGCAGTTCATTGGCCAGCGCGGCGGAGTCGTAGCGGGACTGATGCGCTTGCTCCAGCGCACTATTGGCCTGGCGCAGCGTATCGGTAAGGCTGATCACCACCGCCACCAGGATGGACAGGACTACACCCAGCCAGATGAAGATCTGCTTGATGCTCATCCTGTTGGTCATCGATTCTTGCATGCTCGCTTCCCCTCGTGGTGCGGGTCCCTTGATCGGGCCCGTCATGGCGCCGACGCCACACTGCGTTCGGCGTAGGCCGCCGTATTGCCTTGTTCCTGTTGCTGGGTGTGCTGCACCAGGTGCGGAATATCCAGGATCAGCGCGACCCGGCCATCACCCAGAATGGTCGATCCCGACAATCCCTTGACCTTGCCGAACAGCCGCCCCAGCGGTTTGATCACCGCCTGGCACTCGCCCAGCAGACCATCGACCAGCAGCCCGGCGCGCAATTGCCCGTACTGGACGATCACCAGACTCTTGCGCGCACGGGCCTGTTCCCGCGCAGGCAGGTCGAACAGCTCACGCAGCGGGACAAACGGCAAGGGCTCGCCACGGACCGCGACGATATGGCTGCCGTTCTGGCGCGGCGGCATGTCGATGCACTCCACCACCATGTCCAGCGGAATCACGAACACCGCATTGCCGACCACCACCTGGAAGCCCGAGATGATGGCCAGTGTCAGCGGCAGGCGGATGCGGACCACGGTGCCACGCCCGGGTTCGGTATCGATGGCCACCTCGCCCTGCAGGGCATCGATGTTGCGCTTGACCACATCCATGCCGACACCGCGTCCGGAAAGTTCGGTGATCTGCTCGGCGGTGGAAAAGCCGGGCTCGAAGACGAAGCGGTAGATCTCGGCATCGCTGAGTTCGGCCTCCGGCGTCGTCAGTCCTTGTGCGATCGCCTTTTCCAGAATGCGTGTGCGATCCATGCCCCGGCCATCGTCCATCACCTCCACCAGCACGCTGCCGGATTCATGCATGGCATTGAGCCGCAGCGAGGCCTTGGCCGGCTTGCCGGCGGCAATGCGCTCGGCGGCAGGCTCGATGCCGTGGTCGATGGCATTGCGCACGATGTGCATCAACGGATCGGCCAGGCGCTCCACCATGGATTTGTCCAGCTCGGTCTCGGAGCCGGTCATGGTGAGATCGATATCCTTGTCGAGATCGCGGGCGATGTCGCGCACGATGCGCGGGAAGCGCTGGAACACCTCATTGATCTGCACCATCCGCAACGTGAGCGCGGCATCGCGGATCTGTTCCATCAGGCTGTCGATGGCCTGGGTGGCCTCCTCGAACTGGCTGTCCTTGCGGCGTCGGGCAATCAGGCGCGCACTGGCACCGGCGATGACCAGCTCGCCCACCAGGTCGATCAGTTGGTCCAGCTTGGAGACCTCGATCTTGATGAACTTCTGTTCCTGCGCACGCCGCTCGTCCAGCGGGCGCGGCCGAGCACCGGCGCCGGGCGCGGCCGCCGGCACTGCGGGGGCGGCGGCGTCAGCGAGCGTGGCTGCGCCCAGGCAGCGCCATTGGGCTTCGGTGAACAAGTCCAGGCTGCGCCATTGGGCGGCCAGGCGCGCCGCATCGTCGGGGGCGAGCCGCTGCAGCACCGTCGCATACGCCGCCAGGGGACTCTGCGGCGGCAGGATATCGATGCGGCTGTCATCGCGTACGAATTCGAACACGTCTTCCAGCGTCTGCCGGGTGGAGTCGGAGGCCAGGCAGATTTCCACGCCCAGGTAGCAGCTCTCGGCATCCATGGCCGCCGCTTCGGGAATGTCTGCCTCCACCGGCAGGATGGCGACGATGCGGCCCAGCGAACGCAGGTAGTGCAGGAAAGACAGGGGATCGAGTCCATCACGCAGGACATTCTCATTGAACTGCAGCGACAGGTGCCAGTAGGGATAATCGGCCGTCGCCTGCAGGGCCTCGTCCCGGTGGGCATCGCCGCCGTGGGCCGCGTCCGCGGAGGCAGTGCCGGTGAGCCGCTGCAGCAGCCGTGCCGGCTCGCTGGCCGCCTCGCCCGGTGCGCTGGCCGACTGCGCGACCTCGGCCAGTGCAGCCAGCAGCGTGGCTCGGCGTTCGGCATTGGGTTCCTCGGCTTCCTGGTTGCGCTCGATGGCATCGACCAGGTCACTGACGTAATCGCCACACTGCAGCAGCAACGACATCATGGGCGCGTTCAGGGGCAGGCGTTCTTCACGAACCAGATCCAGCACATGCTCCACCTGGTGCGTGAACTGCACGATGCTGTCGAAGGCGAAGAGGCCGGCCGAACCCTTGATGGTATGGGCGGCGCGGAAGATGGCGTTGATGCTGTCTCGGCTCGGTCCTTCCATCTCGATCTGCAGCAAGGCCGCTTCCATGGCCACGAGCAGTTCGCGGGCTTCCTGGACGACGGCATCGCGGGCGGAGTCCTTTTTCATGCGGCCTCCACGGCAGGGCTGAAGCGCTCATGCAATTGCAGCAGGTCCAGCGTGGCCAGCACGGCCGGACTGTAGACACCGATCTCCAGCTGCCGTCCACCGGCGGCCAGCTCGCGCCGCAACAGCAGCAGCAGCTGGATACCGGCCGTATCCAGCTCATCCACGCCGGACAGGTCGAGCACCACCTGCGTCTGCGGCAGCGTCAGGGCGTGCAGCAGCTCCGGCTTGCGCTCGGCCGCCTGGAAAATGGTCAGTCCGCCGCTCACGGTGAGCAGCAGCCTGTCTTCTTGCACGGAATACGTCAGCGGCATCGTCGGGTTCTCGGCATTCTCTTCAAGGGTCCGTGGTATGGCTCACGGCTGTACCAGCTTGGCTACGGCATCGAGCAGCACCGGCGGCAGGAAGGGCTTGTGCACCCAGGCGCGGATGCCGGCGGCCTTGCCTTCCTGCTTGCGCGCTTCGCTGCTTTCGGTAGTCAGCATGATGACGGGGGTGAATTTGTAGGCAGGCATCTGCTTCATCTCGCGCACGAAGGACAGCCCATCCAGATTGGGCATGTTGAGGTCGGAAATGACCAGATTGAACTTGCGGCCATCCAGTTTCTTCAGCGCTTCCAGGCCGTCAGCCGCTTCTTCGACCTGATAGCCGGCGCTCTTCAGGGCTGCCGTGATGGTCTGCCGCAGGCTGAAGGAATCGTCGACGATCAATATGCATTTTTCCATCTCGGTGCCTCGTGATCTCAGAAAAAATCCACCTGCGACGGTGGCGCGGGATGGCCCTGCTGGCCGGCATGCATCTGGCGTTGTTCCTGGGTGGTATAGGTCTTTTCAAGATCAGTCAGCCACTGCTGCGGCGAGGGCAGCGCCCGCGCCTCGGCGGCCGCGTTGCGCAGGCGCAGGATGTCCTGCTGCACGTGATCCAGGATCTGGCTGATGCGGTCCTGGAATTGCAGGTGGACCAGGATGTCGCACACTTCGCGGTCGACTTCGCGGCCTTCGTCTTCCAGCGTTTCCATGGTCGTGGTGAGCTTCATGGCGGAGTGGCGGAAGTCGGCGATGATCTGGTCGATCACGGCGCGCGAGTTTTCGGCGATGCCTTCGGTATCAGCCGCATCCCCGGTGGCACCGATGGCCGCCATGATCTGCTGGCGCGCGCTCTTGGCGCGGGCAGCGATCTGGCGGCTGTTCTCGGCCGAGCGCTCGGCCAGTTCCTGCCAGCTCTGCTCGTCGCTGAGCAGATCGGTCACGCCGGTCTGGCCGGCCAGTTGCTCGTTCTGCTGGGCCAGGCGGCGAATCTCGTCATTGGCCGCCATCAGGCTGTCGAACTTGGTCACCAGCACCTGGCGCGAGGCCAGCATGCCTTCCAGCGCCGAGGCAATCGCACCCAATTGTTCAGCAGCGTGCTGCACGGTCTGCAGGATCTCGCCGTTGGCGCTATGTCGGGCGGGGTCCAGTGCGCCGCCCAGGCGCTCGTGGATGCCGACGAAGCGGGCCGTCAAGCCGTCGATGGCCGATTGCGTCTGGGCCCGCGCCAGTTGCACATTGCCCTGCCACACCGGCAGCACTTCTCGGACCAGTTCGGCCAGTGGCGCGGTGCTCGCAACTGCGCCAGCCGGCTCGGCTGCCATCACCGGCTCTCTCTGCAGCCCGCCAGCAAGCGCTGCCGCAGGTGGCAAGGATGGCTGCGGCGCGGCCATGGCGGGCACCGCCGGGGCGGGCAGGCAAGTCAGGTAGAAGGCCCCGCCGATCAGCAGGCCGACCAGTGCCCCCAGCCACCAGTGCTGGGCCAGCATCATGAACAGCAGCAGATTCACCAGGCACAGCATCGGCAAGATATTGCGAAGCGATTTCACAGCCACGTTTTCCTGTTGGTTGTTGTCAGCTCGGGGCAAAGCGCACGGCCATGATCGCGATGCACACAGCCCGCCCTTGACGGTGTTTACGGCAACTACGGGCGCTTCTTTGGCAAAACCGCCCGGTGCGCAGGCGAAGTTGGCGGCGACAAAGGCGATTCAGCACCCCTGCACCCACTGCCGCCCGGCACTAATGCAGCTTGCAACGGGTCTATCCTGCGCGCACTGACCCTCAGCCTATTGTGCTGGCTGCCCGGGTCTCGCCTTGCGTGGAATAAAGGCCGAATTCCGGTTGAGTTGTCTGCACCAACGGACAATCATCGAAAAGTTGCCAAGAATTAACAAAAAGCCAGGTCGGCCATTCAGGCCGGCCGCAATGAAATCAACTACAATGCCGCACCCGGCGTGCCGGGGGAAAGACACCATGGAACTGGAAAGCTATCGCTATATCGCAATCGACGGCCCGATCGGGGCTGGCAAGACTTCGCTGGCCACGCGCCTGTCGGCGCTCTGGGGGCGCACAGGCCGTGCTGGAGCAGCCGGAAGGCAATCCCTTCCTGGCCGAGTTTTACCGGGATGCTGCACGGCATGCCTTCCAGACCCAGGTTTTTTTCCTCCTGCAGCGCATGGGGCAGTTGCAGGCACCGCTGGATCCGGCGCAGCTGGAGGGACGCTTCATTGCCGACTTCATGCTGGAAAAGAACATCCTGTTCGCCCAGCTGACCCTGGCCGGCGATGAACTGGCGCTTTATGACGCCTTGTATCGCCAGTTGCAGCCCAAGGCGCGGGTGCCGGACCTGGTGATCCACCTGCAGGCACCGGCCGATGTTTTGCAAACGCGCATCACAACGCGGGGGATCGCCATGGAGGAAGCCATCTCCCTGGATTACCTGCAACGGCTGTCGGAGTGCTACAGTCAATTTTTCTATCATTACCAAGACGCGCCGGTACTGACCGTCAACACCGAGCATCTGGATCCGGCCCACAGCGATGCCGATCTGGCCATCCTGCTGCAGCACATCCAGGAGATGCACGGGCCGCGCGCCTTTCTCAATCACGGAGGTTGAATCTTTCATGGCAGGCTATCTTCAGGAATCGGGCGCGGCACGCGCCAAGCCGGTGACCACCCACACCCTGCAGGCGATGCGCGCCAAGGGCGACAAGATCAGCATGCTGACCTGTTATGACGCCAGCTTCGCCACGCTCATGGAGCGCGCCGGGCTGGAAACGGTGCTGATCGGCGACTCCCTGGGCATGGTCTGCCAGGGCCATGATTCGACCCTGCCGGTGACGATCCAGGATGTGGCCTATCACACGGCGGCCGTCGCGCGCGGCACCCGCACCATGCTGATCATCGCCGACCTGCCCTTCGGCACCTACCCGACCCGCGAGGAAGCCTTCCGCAACGCCGCGCAGCTGATGCAGGCGGGCGCGCAGATGGTCAAGCTGGAAGGCGGCGTGTGGCTGGCCGATACCATCAAGTTCCTCACCGAGCGCGGCATCCCGGTGTGCGCGCACATTGGCCTGACGCCGCAGTCAGTGCACCAGCTGGGCGGCTTCAAGGTGCAGGGCAAGACCAGCGATGGCGCCACGCAGCTGCATGCGGATGCGCTGGCGGTACAGCAGGCGGGCGCTTCGCTGGTGGTCATCGAAGCGGTGCCGGCCACGCTGGGCAAGGAAGTGACCGACCGCCTGGCCATCCCCACCATCGGCATTGGCGCCGGCCCCGATTGCTCGGGCCAGGTGCTGGTGATGCATGACATGCTGGGCGTGTTCCCGGGCCACAAGAGCCGCTTCGTGCGCAACTTCATGGACGGGGCCAGCGGCATCGAGGAGGCGGTGCGCCACTATGTGGCGGCCGTGAAGGATGGCAGCTTCCCGGCACAGGAGCATTGCTTCTGAGGCCTTGATTCAGGCTGTGGACAAGAAAAAGGCCAGCGAGATCGCTGGCCTTTTGCTTTGCTGCCGATGATGCAGATGCTGCTGATTACTCGAAGAATTCTTTGACCTTGTCCTTCCAGGTCTTGGTCTGCGGGCTGTGCTTGGCGCCGCCTTCGGTGGTGAGCTGCTCGAACTCGCGCAGCAGTTCCTTCTGGCGATCGGTCAGCTTGACCGGGGTCTCCACCACGACGTGGCAGAACAGGTCGCCCGCGTAACCGGAACGCACACCCTTGATGCCCTTGCCGCGCAGGCGGAAGGTCTTGCCGCTCTGGGTGCCTTCGGGAATGGAGAAGGACGCCTTGCCGTTGAGCGTGGGAGCTTCGATCTCGCCACCCAGTGCCGCCTTGGCGAAGGAGATCGGCATCTCGCAATGCAGGTCGTCACCATCGCGCTGGAACACGTCGTGCGGCTTGATGTGAATTTCCACATACAGGTCGCCCGGGGGACCGCCATTGACGCCCGGCTCACCGTTGCCGGAGGAACGGATGCGCATGCCGTCGTCAATGCCTTCGGGGATCTTCACTTCCAGCGTCTTGTTGCGCTTGATGCGTCCGGCACCGGCGCAGGTGGTGCAGGGTTCCGGAATGATCTTGCCGCTGCCGTGGCACTTGGGGCAGGTCTGCTGGATGCTGAAGAAGCCCTGTTGCATGCGCACCTGGCCATGACCGCCGCAGGTGGTGCAAGTGACCGGCGAGGTGCCGGGCTTGGCGCCGCTGCCGTGGCAGGTATCGCACTGGTCCCAGGACGGCACACGGATGGTGGTGTCGAAGCCGTGCGCAGCCTGTTCCAGCGTGATTTCCAGGTTGTAGCGCAGGTCGGCGCCGCGATAGACCTGCGGGCCGGAGCTGCGGCCGCGGCCACCGCCGCCGCCAAAGATATCGCCGAAGATGTCGCCGAAGGCATCGGCAAAGCCACCCGCGCCGGCACCGCCGCCGCCACCCATGTTGGGGTCGACGCCGGCATGGCCGTAGCGGTCGTAGGCCTCGCGCTTCTGCGGGTCCGACAGCATCTCGTAGGCTTCCTTGACCTCCTTGAACTTGTCTTCCGCGCCCTTGCTGTCCGGGTTGCGGTCAGGATGGTACTTCATCGCCAGCTTGCGATAAGCCTTCTTGATTTCGTCGTCGCTGGCGTTCTTCGCCAGTCCGAGCACTTCGTAAAAATCGCGTTTTGCCATGTTGTATAACCCACCTTGTTATTGTGTTCCGTCGCTGCTGCGATGGCCTGCATCTGCGGCCGCGCAAGCACGACCGGAAACCAACAATGTGAAAAAGCCGAGTTCAGCTTTTGACTGCGGACTCGGCGTACCGGCCTGGCCGAAAAAACAACCCGGCCGGGTGGATGCTTCTCAAAAATCCGCCCGGGCTGCGGAAAAACCGCACCCGGGCGCGAGCGCTGACCTCCGATGAAACGAGGCGTCAGTCCCGGATTACTTCACTTCCTTGAAGTCGGCGTCGACCACGTTGTCGTCCTTCGGGGCTGCACCGGCGGCACCGGCCTGAGCACCTGCGGCGCCCGCAGCACCACCGGCGGCAGCGGCTTGCGCCTGCTGGTCGGCGTACATCTTCTCGCCCAGCTTCTGCGCCGCGGTCGACAGGGCTTCGGTCTTGGCATCGATGGTGGCCTTGTCGTCACCCTTCAGGGCTTCTTCCAGGTTCTTGATGGCGGCTTCGATGACTTCCTTCTCGCCGGCTTCCAGCTTGTCGCCGTATTCGCCCTGGGCCTTCTTGGTCGAGTGCACCAGCGCATCACCCTGGTTGCGGGTCTCGGCCAGTTCCTTCAGGCGCTTGTCTTCCTCGGCGTTGGCTTCGGCGTCGCGCACCATCTTTTCGATCTCTTCTTCATTCAGGCCGGAGTTGGCCTTGATGGTGATCTTGTTTTCCTTGCCGGTGGCCTTGTCCTTGGCGCCCACGTGCAGGATGCCGTTGGCGTCGATGTCGAAAGTCACTTCGATCTGCGGGGTGCCGCGCGGTGCCGGCGGGATGCCTTCCAGGTTGAATTCGCCCAGGGCCTTGTTGCCCACGGCCATTTCACGCTCGCCCTGGTAGACCTTGATGGTCACGGCCGGCTGGTTGTCGTCGGCAGTGGAGAACACCTGGCTGAACTTGGTCGGAATGGTGGTGTTCTTCTTGATCATCTTGGTCATGACGCCGCCCATGGTTTCGATACCCAGCGACAGCGGGGTCACGTCCAGCAGCAGCACGTCCTTGCGGTCGCCCGAGAGGACCGAACCCTGGATCGCGGCACCGACGGCCACGGCTTCGTCGGGGTTCACGTCACGGCGCGGATCCTTGCCGAAGAATTCCTTCACCTTCTCGATGACCTTGGGCATGCGGGTCATGCCGCCGACCAGGATCACGTCGTCGATGTCAGACACCTTCACACCGGCATCCTTGATGGCGGTACGGCAGGGTTCGATGGTCTTGGCGATCAGTTCCTCCACCAGGGACTCCAGCTTGGCGCGGGTGATCTTCAGGTTCAGGTGGACCGGTGCGCCATTGGCCATGGCGATGTAAGGCTCGTTGATCTCGGTCTGTTGCGAGGACGACAGCTCGATCTTGGCGCGTTCGGCCGAGGCCTTGATGCGCTGCAGGGCGATGGCGTCCTTGGACAGGTCCAGGCCGTTGATCTTCTTGAATTCCTCGATGATGTAGTCGATCAGGCGCTGGTCGAAGTCTTCGCCGCCCAGGAAGGTGTCACCGTTGGTGGACAGCACTTCGAACTGCTTTTCGCCATCGACGTCAGCGATTTCGATGATGGACACGTCGAAAGTACCGCCGCCCAGGTCATACACGGCGATCTTGCGGTCACCCTTTTCAGCCTTGTCCAGGCCGAACGCCAGTGCCGCTGCGGTCGGCTCGTTGATGATGCGCTTGACGTCCAGGCCGGCGATGCGGCCGGCGTCCTTGGTGGCCTGGCGCTGGGCGTCGTTGAAGTAGGCCGGCACCGTGATGACGGCTTCGGTGACTTCTTCGCCCAGGTAGTCTTCGGCGGTCTTCTTCATCTTGCGCAGGACTTCAGCGGAAATCTGCGGCGGGGCCAGCTTCTTGTCGCGCACGCCAATCCAGGCGTCGCCGTTGTCGGCGGCCACGATCTGGTAGGGCATCAGGTTGATGTCCTTCTGCACTTCCTTCTCGGTGAACTTGCGGCCGATCAGGCGCTTGGCGGCGTAGATGGTGTTCTTCGGGTTGGTGACGGCCTGGCGCTTGGCGGGAGCGCCGACCAGGATTTCGCCGTCTTCCTGATACGCAATGATGGAAGGCGTGGTACGCGCGCCTTCGGAGTTCTCGATCACCTTGGGCTGGTTGCCTTCCATGACGGAAACGCAAGAGTTGGTGGTGCCCAGGTCAATACCAATGATTTTTCCCATGATTTTTCCTTCGTTCTTTCAGCCCTGGATGTCGGGCTACAGGTGTTTTGAATGGTTTGAATATGTGGAGGAAAGACTGACTTTCAAGCGCCGAAACCACCGGATGAAGCAAAAATGATGCCGTTTGCCTCTTTCTCCTTCCGGCGCCGGTCCGCTTACTTTCCCTGGGCCACCGTCACCAGCGCCGGACGCAGCAGACGGTCGGAAATCATATAGCCTTTTTGCAGCACGGCAACCACCGTGTTGGCTTCCTGCTCGGCCGGCACGGCCGAGACGGCCTGGTGCTTCATCGGGTCGAGCTTCTCGCCGGCCTGCGGGCTGACTTCCTGCAGCTTGTTCTTCTCGAAGGCCGAGGAGAGTTGCTTCAAGGTCATGTCCACGCCTTCCTTGAGCGATTCCAGCGAGGCGTTTTCGATCTTCAGGGCCATTTCCAGACTGTCCTTGACCGCCAGCAGCGACTCGGCGAAGCCCTCGATGGCGAACTTGTGGGCCTTGGCGATGTCTTCCTGAGCACGGCGGCGGATGTTCTCGCCTTCGGCACGGGCACGCAGGAAGGCGTCCTGCATCTCGGCAGCACGGGCTTCGGCTGCGGCCAGCTTGTCTTCCAGCGTGGGCTCGGCAGCGGCAGCCGGAGCAGCCTGCTCGGCGGCGGTAGCAGCAGCGGCGTCAGCAGCCTGGTTGTCTTGCTGGACGGATGGGTTTTCCTGTTTTTCCATGTCTTGCATTCCTGAATTACCTCCAACAAATCAATGATTTACGTGCGTGCGGCAGCCTGATGTGAAGCGCCGTCCGCCAAGGGATGCGGCACAAGTAGGGCATGTCCCTGCTTTTTCAAGGGCTTTTTGGCACTTTCCGGCGACTTTTTGCCTGTTTATGCGATTTCAAGAAGAAAAATGTTACGCGCGCTTACAGAAATTACGGGGTCTGACTTCAAGTTAATTCGACCTCGACCTAAACTGAATTCGAGTTCCCGCCCTTTGGGGCAGGCTCGTTTGACGGCATTCCCACTTCCCCTCATCGCTTGTCGCGCCAACAAGGTGTCATCATGAAACTGCCACTGATTGCGGCCATTATCTTCGTTGCCCTGTACAGCCTGCTGGCTACCGCCTGGATCAGCTATACGCATCTGGTGAGCGAATACACGCTCTGAGCGCCGCTACCCCCGGTTTTTTTCTTGTATGAACAATCTGGTCGCCCTGCACCAGGCAAGATCGTTGCCGGACAGACAACATCGGCGACAGTAAAGGCGTTCAGCCCGCCATTTTAGCAGGCTGACGTCGGTTGGCCGCCCGAGGTCGGCGGCCGATATGAAGCTTCCTGAAAAATCAGCGATCCGCGCCGAGTGCCTTTGCCCGCTCTGCGGCGATCGCCTGCTGGCGCGCCATCTCTTCGCGGGAGGCGGCATTGCTCATGGTCGGCCAGCCGGCCAGGTGCTGCTCGACGATCTCCACCATGCCGTTGATCCAGGCCGGTGATTCATTCAGGCAGGGGATGAAGTGAAACTCCTTGCCGCCTGCGTGCAGGAAGTCTTCCTTCACTTCCATGGCGATTTCTTCCAGGGTTTCCAGGCAGTCGCTGGTGAAACCGGGACACATCACGTCGATGCGGCGCACGCCCTGCCGGCCCAGTTCCTGGGCGGTGGGCGCGGTGTAAGGCTGCAGCCACTCGGCCTTGCCGAAGCGCGACTGGAAGGTGACCTGGTACTGCTCATCGGTCAGCCCCAGCGATTGCGCCAGCAGGCGTGCGGTCTTGTAGCACTCGCAATGGTAAGGATCGCCCAGCATCAGCGTGCGCTTGGGCACGCCGTGGAAGCTCATCAGCAGCTTGTCTGGCCGGCCGTGCAGGTCCCAGTGATCCAGCACCGACTGGCGCAGCGCCTGGATGTAGGCATCCTGGTCGTGATAGTTGCGGATCAGGCGCAGCTCGGGAATGTTGCGCACCAGGCGGTAATGGTCGAAGACGGCATCGAAGATGGAAGCAGTGGTCGTGCCCGAATACTGCGGATAGGCCGGCAGCACCAGGATGCGCGTGCAGCCCTGTTGCTTCAGCTGGTCCAGCACTTCGGGCAGCGAAGGCGTGCCATAGCGCATGGCATACACCACCTGCAACTGATGATGGCCGCGCCCGGCCAGTTGCACCGCCAGCGCAGCGGCCTGGCGCTGTGTATGCACGCGCAGCGGCGAGCCTTCCTCGGTCCAGATGCTGGCGTATTTCTCGGCCGACTTGGAGGAGCGGAAGGGCAGGATGATGCCGTTGAGAATGAACCACCACACCGCACGCGGGATTTCCACTACACGCGGGTCCGACAGGAATTGCTTGAGGTAGCGTCGTAGCGCGCCTGCATTGGGCGCATCGGGCGTGCCGAGATTGACCAGCACCACGGCGGTGGAGGCCGGGCTGCCGTGGGTGTAGGGAGGTTCTTTGCGGAAGGGCATGGTCGTTGAGCTTGGGTTTCTTGATGTTCTTGGTGTGAGGGCGATCAGGAAGCCAGCAGCTCGCGCGCATGCTTGCGCGTGGTGGCCGTGATTTCCAGTCCGCCCAGCATGCGGGCGATTTCTTCCACGCGTGCCTTGGGGTCCAGCCCGTCGATGTCGGAGAGGGTCTTGCCGCCCTCGCTGCGCTTCTTGACCTGGTAGTGCTGGTTGGCCTGGCTGGCCACCTGCGGCAAGTGCGTCACGCACAGCACTTGCCGTTCCTGGCCGAGACGCTTCAAGAGCCGTCCGACCACTTCGGCCACGGCACCGCCGATGCCGCTGTCGACTTCATCGAAGATCAGGGTCGGTACCGTGGTGGCGGCCGAGGCGATCACCGAGATGGCCAGCGAGATGCGCGCCAGTTCACCGCCCGAGGCCACCTTGGCCAAGGCGCGCGGTGCCACGCCGGCGTGGCCGGCCACCAGGAATTCCACCTGTTCCAGGCCGTATGCCGCCGGCTCCACTTCATTGAGCGCGATCTCGAAACGGCCACCGGCCATCGACAGATCCTGCATGGCGGCCGTGACCGCCTCGCCCAATGCGGCCGCTGCCTTGGCGCGCGCCTTGGAGAGGTTCTGCGCCTGCGCCAGATAGGCTTGCTTGAGCTTGTCTTCCTGCGCGCGCAGAGCATCGAGGTCGCTGGCATCGGCCAGTTGCTTCAATTCTTCGGAGAGCTTGCGATGCTCCTCGGGCAGCTCATCGGGCTGCACATGGAATTTGCGGGCGGTCGAATGGATGGCTTCCAGGCGCTCTTCCACTTCCTGCAGGCGCGCGGGATCGAGTTCAACGCGGCCGAGATAATCATTCAAGGCATAGACCGCTTCCTGCAGCTGGATCTGCGCCGGTTCCAGCGCGTCGAGCACCGGCTTCAAGGCAGTATCGACATCGACCAGCTTGCTCAGCTTCTGCGTGATCGAGGAGAGTTGCGAGAGGATCGGCGACTCCGATTCCGAGATCACGCCCAGCGCCTCCTGCGCGCCACCAATGAGCGCAGCAGCATGCGACAGGCGGCTGTGCTCGGTGCTGATGTCAGCCCATTCGCCGGGCTTGACGGCCAGCTTGTGCAGCTCGGCCACCTGCCACTCCAGGCGCTCGCGCTCCAGCAGCACATTGCGCGCATCCTGCTCGAACTGCTCACGCTGGCGGGCCAGGGCGCGCCAGGTCTTGTAGGCGGCAGCCACCTCGCGCGCAGGTTCCAGCAGACCGGCCTGGCTGTCCAGCAACTGGCGCTGGGCATCGGCCTTCATCAGCGACTGGTGCGCGTGCTGGCCGTGGATGTCCACCAGCATCTCGCCGACTTCGCGCAATTGCGCGGCGGTGGCGGCGCTGCCGTTGATGTAGGCCTTGCTGCGGCCGGCATTGTCGATCACCCGGCGCAGCAGCACGCCGTCGTGCTCGCCGCTGAATTCGTGTTCGTCCAGCCAGGCCATCACTTCCGGCGTGGCGGTGAAATCGGCGCTCACATCCGCCTTGGCCGCGCCCTCGCGCACCACGCTGGGATCGCCCCGTCCGCCCATGGCCAGTGCCAGGGCATCGATGAGGATGGATTTGCCGGCGCCGGTTTCGCCGGTGAAGACGGAGAATCCGCGCGCGAATTCGAGCTCGATGGCATCGACAATCACGAAGTCGCGAATCGTTAAGGTACGCAGCATGGTGGTCTCGCAGCGGGTTGGACGGACAGGCCAGTAGGCTCAAGCGGGCCGGCACGCGAAGGCCGGGCTTGATGCGCGCTTATTGTAATCGGCCTTCTATGGAGGGGTATTCATTCCAGTGCAGCTTCTCGCGCAGGGTATCGAAATAACTCCAGCCCTCGGGATGCAGGAAAGTGATCTTGTGCGCCGAACGGCGGATCACGATGCGGTCGCCATGCAGCACGCTGGTCAAGGATTGCATGTCGAAGTTGGCGCTGACCTCGCGCCCGGCCACCACCTGGATCACGATCTCGCAGGAATCCGACAGCGTGATGGGCCGGTTGGACAGCGAATGCGGAGAAATCGGCACCATCACGATCCCGTGCAGGCTGGGATGCAGAATGGGGCCACCGGCCGACAGAGCATAGGCGGTGGAACCGGTGGGCGTGGCCACGATGAGACCATCGGAACGCTGGTTGTACATGAAGCGGCCATCGACCTCCACCCGCAGCTCGACCATGCCGGAGGTGGAGCCGCGCGCCACCACCACATCGTTCAGGGCCAGCGCCCGGAAAATCTCGCTGCCCTCGCGGTAGACCCGCGCTTCCAGCAGCGAACGCGACTCGGCTTCGACCTTGCCTTCCAGCATGTCGGCCAGAGCCGGTATCATGCGGTCCTGGGCGATATCGGTGATGAAGCCCAGGCGGCCCTGGTTGATGCCGATCAGCGGCACGTTGTAGGGTGCCAGCTGGCGCGCGATGCCGAGCATGGTGCCGTCGCCGCCGACCACGATGGCCACGTCGGCGTGATGCCCGATCTGCTCGGGCGTCATGCTGTCATAGCCTTGCAGGGCGATGTTCTCGGCGGTCTCGGACTCGAAGACCACGGTGTGGCCATGCGACTCCAGGAACACCGCGATGTCCGACAAGATCTGCGCGATGCCGACGGCCTGGAACTTGCCGACGATGGCGACGGTTTTGGGTACGGCTGCCTGAACGGGTAATTTGATGGGCCACATGCTGCGGATTAGACCATAATTTGAGATGACATTGTAATGAAACCAAGCGCTTCCTCCCTGCCCTCCTCGCCCGCTCCCTCCCCCATCGAGGCAGTCCTGTTCGATCTCGACGATACCCTGTGGGCCATCGAACCGGTGCTGGTACGTGCCGAAGGCCTGCTCTACGACTGGCTGCGCGAGCATGCACCCGCCGTGGTGGCCACCCATACCATTGCCGGCCTGCGCGAACGCCGCATGGCCCTGATGAAGACCGACCCGATGTATCGCATCGACCTCTGGAAGCTGCGCCACACGGCGCTCTCCGAGGTCTTCCGCGAGCATGACGTGGACCTGGCGCTGGTCGACCCGGCCATGGCCCTGTTCTCCGAAGCGCGCAGCACGGTGGCGCTGTTCGATGACGTCGAACCGGCGCTGCTGCGCATGAAGGGCAAACTCACGCTGGGTTCGGTCTCCAACGGCTTTGCCGATCTGGAGCGCATCGGCCTGGCCGGGCACTTCGGGGTCTCGATTGCCGCCCATCGCTTCGGCCGCGCCAAACCGGATCCGGCCATCTTCCACGCCGCCTGCGAGGCACTGCAGGTCGCCCCGGCAGCCACCGTCTATGTGGGCGACGATCCGCTGCTGGACGTGCAAGGTGCGCAGCGGGCCGGTTTGCGGGCAGTATGGATGAACCGTTTCGACCGCACCCTGCCCGAAGGCATCACGCCCGACGCCATCTGCCGCGACCTGCATGAGCTGCACGACTGGCTGCAGGCGCAAGCCTGACCCTTTGTTCAATTTCTGGAAGAACTGATGCGGCCGTCACATTTACCGGATATGCCGCTAGAATATGCCCCATGCAACTCGATAACCGCGCCCGCACACTCCTGAAGGCCCTGGTCGAACGGTACATCGCCGACGGCCAGCCAGTGGGCTCGCGCGCCCTGTCGAAACTGTCGGGCCTGGAACTGTCGCCGGCGACCATCCGCAACATCATGGCCGATCTCGAAGAGATGGGCTTCGTCGCCAGCCCGCACACCTCGGCCGGCCGCGTGCCCACGCCGCGCGGCTATCGCATGTTCGTCGACACGCTGCTCACCGTCGAGGCCATCGACGAAAGCGCCCTCGAAGGCCGCCTGCAGGCACGCCTGCAGCACAGCGGTTCGCCCCAGAAGATCATCACCAATGCGGCCCAGGTGCTGTCCTCGCTGTCGCAGTTCGCCGGCGTGGTGATGACGCCCAAGCGCGAATCGATGTTCCAGCAGATCGAGTTCCTGCGGCTGTCGGAAAAGCGCATCCTGCTGGTCATCGTCGACCAGGGCGGCGACGTGCAGAACCGCATGCTCCTGACCGACGTCGACTACACCCCGAGCCAGCTGACCCAGGCCGCCAACTACATCAACCAGCATTACGCCGGCCAGTCCTTCGACCAGGTGCGCATCCACCTGCAGGGCGAACTGCGCCAGCTGCGCGACGACATGACCGCGCTCATGCAGGCCGCCGTCGAAGCCGGCAGCGACGCCATGAACGAAGAGGCCGACAACAACGTGGTCATCTCCGGCGAACGCAACCTGCTGTCGGTGACCGACCTCTCCTCCAACATGAATTCACTGCGCCGCCTGTTCGACATGTTCGAGCAGAAGACCGGGCTCTTGCAGCTGCTGGATGTGTCCAGCAAGGCCACGGGCGTACAGATCTTCATCGGCGGAGAATCCCAGCTGGTGCCGATGGACGACATGAGCATCGTCACCGCCCCCTACGAGGTCAACGGCCGCATCGTCGGCACTCTGGGCGTGATCGGACCGACCCGCATGGCCTACGAACGCGTCATTCCCATCGTCGATATCACGGCCAAGCTGCTTTCCAGCGCCTTGAGCCAGCACTGATCGCTGCCAGCACAACCATCGCGCCAGGACGCAAAAAAGCCATGTGAGACCTCACATGGCTTTTTTACATTTTCCTTCATGCAGCCTTGCCGGAATCAAGCCAGGCAAGCGAAAGCAAACTTACTTCTTCACTTTCTTGCAGTTTTTGCAATGACCGTAGAGGGCCAGGGCATGGTCGGCGATCTCGAAACCGTGCTCCTGGGCAATCTTGAGCTGGCGCTTCTCGATTTCGGCGTCGAAGAATTCCTCGACCTTGCCGCAATCCAGGCAGACCAGGTGGTCGTGGTGCGAGCCTTCGTTGAGTTCGAAGACGGCCTTGCCGGTCTCGAAGTGATTGCGCTGGAGCAGGCCGGCCTGTTCGAACTGGGTCAGCACGCGGTAGACGGTGGCCAGGCCGACGTCGAGGTTGTCGGACAGCAATTGTTTGTAGACGTCTTCGGCGCTCAAGTGGCGCACGGAGGTGTTCTGGAAGATTTCGAGGATCTTCAGGCGCGGCAGGGTCGCCTTCAGGCCGCTGGCCTTCAGTTCGGATGGATTGTTCGGCATGGTAGAGTGGGTTCCCGGGTTTTACTGGTCTCGAACAGGCGCGGCGGTCCACTGGGAAGACCTGGCGGACCGTTCCGGCGGGGCGGTGGGGAACGCCCTTTTACACCCGGAACGCACTCATGCCTATTTAAGAAGTAAGTTCTAGCTTATCATATAGCGCTTTAGGCTCATGGCTCAACCCGGTTGAAATCTTTATGCGCATGCTTTCCCGAATGAAGTCCCGTCATCACACCACCGCCATCGGCGTCCTGACTGCACTGGCCGTCTCGCTGGCCGGCTGCTCCTCGACCAAGGCACCGGAACAGGCAGCACCCACCGATACCTCGGGCGTGAAGGTGACCGGCAAGAGCAACAGCCTGTTCGGCTTCTTCAAGCCCTACCGCATCGACATCCAGCAAGGCAACTTCGTCTCCAAGGAAATGGTGGCGCAACTGCGCCCCGGCCTGACACGCGACCAGGTGCGCTTCGTGCTGGGCACGCCACTGCTGACCGACATGTTCCACAGCAACCGCTGGGACTACGATTTCCGTCTGGCCAAGGGCAACGGCGAGATCATGACCAGCCGCGTCTCGGTGTTCTTCAAGGATGACCTGCTGGATCACGTCGAAGGCGGCCAGAACCTGCCCACCGAAAGCGAATACCTGACCCTGATCACTGACGCCAAGGTCGGTTCCAAGGCCGGCTTCAGCGACAAACCCAAGGACGACAGCGAGATCAAGCCCGCCTCGCCGGTGGCGCCTTCCTCGGCCACCAACAAGTAAGCCAGGCAAGCCCCGTCCTTCGCACTTCTTTCTTCCGAGTTTTACATGACTGCACTGAATATCGCGGTGACCGGCGCCTCCGGGCGCATGGGCCGCATGCTGATCGAAGCCATCCTCAACGCCGAGGGCCTGCACCTCTCCGGCGCCCTGGATACGCCCGCCTCGCCTGCCATCGGCACCGATGCCGGCCTGTTCCTGGGCAAGACCACCGGCGTGATCATCGAATCCGAGCTGGCACGCGGCCTGGCCGGTGCTGACGTGCTGATCGATTTCACCCGTCCGGAAGGCACGCTCAAGCACCTGGAATACTGCGCCGCCCACGGCGTGAAGGTCGTCATCGGCACCACCGGTTTCGAGGCCGAAGGCAAAGCCGCCATCGCCGAATTCGCCAAGCGCACCGCCGTCATGGCCGCGCCCAACATGAGCGTGGGCGTCAACGTCACGTTGAAGCTGCTGGAACTGGCCGCCAAGAATTTCTCGCACGGCTACGACATCGAGATCATCGAAGCCCACCACCGCCACAAGGTCGATGCTCCCTCGGGCACTGCGCTGAAGATGGGCGAAGTCATCGCCGATGCGCTGGGCAAGAAGCTCGACGACGTCGCCGTCTACGCCCGCGAAGGCGTTACCGGTGAGCGCGATCCGTCCTCCATCGGTTTTGCCACCGTGCGCGGCGGCGACATCATCGGTGACCACACGGTCCTGTTTGCCGGCATCGGCGAGCGCATCGAGATTTCGCACAAGTCCTCCAGCCGCGTGTCGTACGCCATGGGCAGCCTGCGCGCCGCACGCTTCCTGGCCGACAAGGACACCGGCCTGTATGACATGCAGGATGTGCTGGGCTTCAAGTAAGCCGAGCCCGCAATCACAGGAAATGCCCGACGCTGCCGCGCCCCACCAGGTCCGGCAGCGAATTTTTTTGGGGTCCGCCGCTCCAAGCGACTCACCCCCAACCAACCGTCATTGACTCCCTGCCGCGCGCGCGCGGCGTCTTTCCCGAAAGCACCTACCATGGAACAGAACGTTGGATTTGCCCACTACTGGGCCCAAGGCGATGCCGTTTCGCACTCGGTGGCCTATCTGCTGTTGCTGATGTCGATCGCCAGCTGGTTCTACATCCTCTCCAAGGCCTGGGCCGCCTGGCGCATCCGCCGTGGCAGCAATGCCCTCGAACAATTCTGGCAGGCCCCGACCCTGGCCGACGCCACCGCCGCCATGCAGCGCCTGGACAGCGAACAGATCTACACCCCCATGGCCGAGCGTGCCGCCGAAGCGGCCGACATCGGCACGCGCCAACAGGGCACGCCGTCGCTCAACGCCGCGACCGATCCGGGCGAACTGATCACCCGCACCCTGCGCCGCGAAATCAACCGCGTCTCGGCGCGGCTGGAACGCGGCCTGACGCTGCTGGCCTCGGTCGGCTCGACCGCGCCCTTCGTGGGCCTGTTCGGTACCGTCTGGGGCATCTACCACGCGCTGGTGGCGGTCTCGGCCAGCGGCACGGTGCAGATCGACAAGGTCGCCGGTCCCGTGGGCGAGGCGCTGATCATGACCGCGCTGGGCCTGCTGGTAGCGATCCCGGCCGTGCTGGCCTACAACGCCTTCACCCGCATCAACCGCGTGGTGCTGGCCGAACTGGATGGCTTCGCACATGACCTGCATGCCTACCTGACCACCGGCGAGCGCGTCGGCGGCATGCGCAAATAATTTTTTCGACACCCGATCCGAGAGGAGTCCCACATGAGTTTCGGCGGATTCAACGACAACCAGAACTCGGCCCCGATGGCCGACATCAACGTCACCCCGATGGTGGACGTGATGCTGGTCCTGCTGGTGATCTTCATCATCACCGCGCCCATGTTCACCCACGCCCTGAAGCTGGACCTGCCCACCGCGCAGTCCAACCCGGCCCCGGAAAAACCGGAGACCATCACCCTGGGCATCGATGCCGCCGGCAAGCTGTACTGGAACGACCAGCCGGTCAGCGAAGCGGACATGGATGCGCGTCTGGCGGCTGCTGCGGCCAAGAAACCGCAGCCCGAGCTGCAATTGCGCGCCGACAAGTCGACCCGCTATGAAATGATCGCCGAAGTGATGTCGGCCGCGCAGGGTGCGGGGCTGACCAAGCTGGGTTTCGTCACCGACCCCAAGGGCGGCGGCAAGAGCAACAGACAAGCAAACTGAAAGAGAGCAGGCATGGCCACCGTACAACTGGCGGGCGACCGCATCACCGACTGGGACAGTTTCCATACCGAGAGCGCAGCCGCCTTCGGCTTCCCGGATTTCTATGGCCGCAGCATGGATGCCTGGGTCGATTGCCTGTCTTATCTGCGTGATGAGGACGGCATGTGCAAGTTCAGGCTCAAGCCCAAGGAAGTGCTGACCATCGAGATCAGCCACAGCGCCGACCTGCACCAGCGCCTGCCAGACCTGGTGGAGGATGTGGAATTCTGCTGCACGGCCATCAATGACCGCTGCGAGGATTATGGCGAGCCGCCGGTCATTGCGCTGGTGTGGAAGTGATATTGCCGTTTTCCATTCATCTCCCCCATCGCTGCGGCGGCCCTGATTGATCTCTCAAAGAGATCAATCAACCAAGCGATCGATCGTTCAATCGATCAATCAATCAACTCATCCCCATCATAAAACGGGTACGGCCCATCGAATTCCCCGATGAAGGCCGTATGACTGACCAGGCTCTGCGCAGCCGCATCCCACCAGTGCAACTGGAATCCCGGCGGCTCCATGACGAAGCAGGAAGGTGCTTGCGGATCCAGGTCCAGCTGCACCTGGTGTGACACGCCCGGACAAGTCGTGGCCAGCGTCCCGCCAAAGCGGCGCTGGATGGAGCGATGCAGGTGGCCGCACAGGATGCGTTCAACCTGCGGATGCTTGCGCACCACCGCCTCCAACGCCTGCGGATCGGCCAGCCCCATGTCATCCATGTGCCCGATGCCGGTGGTAAAGGGCGGATGATGCATGGCGATCACGGTCGGCCGTTCCGGCTGCTGGGCCAGCACCTCATCCAGCCACAACAGGCTGGAGGCGGCCAGTGCGCCGCCGCTGGCGCGCGGAATCACGGTATCGAGCGCGATGATGCGCACCGGATGATCCTCGATCACATACTCGATGCGCTCGCCGCCCTGCTGCAGATAGGTGTGCTCCGGGAAGGCCGCGCGCAGCGCATTGCGCTCGTCATGGTTGCCCGGCAACAGGTAGTACGGCATGGTCAGCGGTGCCAGCAAGTCACGCAGGCAGGCATATTCGGAGGGCTTGCCGAAGTCCACCAGGTCGCCGGTGATGACCAGCACGTCCGGCTTCTGCTTCAAGGCATTGACCTGCCGCACGCAACGGCGCAGTGCTTCGGCGGTATCCACCACGCGATAGGATTTCTTGCCATCGGTCTTGATGTGCAGGTCGGAAATCTGTCCCAGGATCATGCGGTCTCCTTCTCGGCACGCGGTGCCAGTTTTACCAGTGCTTCGGCCGGCACGCGGATGGCGATCTGCTGGCCGGCTTCCCACCAGCCACGGCGGCTGGTCTCGGCAATGACCGGGCGTTCGGTGCCAATTTCGATTTCAAAACGGGTACGGTCGCCGAGGAAGAAAGTGTTGAGCAGCTTGCCGCGCACGCACTGCGCATCGGCTTCGGTGACATCCACCACCTCGACATCTTCGGGACGGAACAGGGCACAGGCCTGCTGCCCCTGCTGGGCCGCATCGAGCTTGTCGAGCAACGGCAGGCTCCCTGTGGGCAACAGCAATCTATCTCCCGAAACGATACCTTGCACGCGATTCATCGCCCCGATGAAATCGGCCACGAAGTCATTGGCGGGATGATAGTAGATCTCGCGCGGGGTACCGATCTGCGAAATCTTGCCGCGTTCCATGACCACGATGCGGTCGCCCAGCGCCATGGCCTCGCCCTGGTCGTGGGTGACATAGATGGCGGTGATGCCGAGGCTGCGCAGCAGCTTGTTGAGGTCACTGCGCACAGCTTCGCGCAGCTTGGCATCGAGTGCCGTCAGCGGTTCGTCCAGCAGCAGCACGCGCGGCTCCATCGCCAGTGCGCGCGCCAGGGCCACACGCTGCTTCTGGCCGCCCGAAAGCTGGTCCACGCGGCGATGCGAAAGGCCTTGCAGATGCACCATCTCGAGCAGGCGCTCGACGCGCTCGGCACGTTCGCCGGCGGGGATCTTGCGGATCTTCATGCCATAGGCGATGTTCTCGCCCACGCTCATGTTGGGGAACAGCGCATAGTTCTGGAACACCATGCCCACGCCACGCTTTTCAATCGGCAGTGCGGTCACGTCTTCGTCGCCGAAGAACACGCGCCCGCCTTCATCGGGAAACTCCAGCCCGGCGATCATGCGCAGCGTGGTGGTCTTGCCGCAGCCCGAGGGACCGAGCAGGACCAGGGTTTCACCGGGATGGATATCGAGGTCCAGCGGCTGCAGCGCACGCGTGCCATTGGCGAAGGACTTGGCGCATTGCTGCAGGCGGATGGAAACGGCTTCTTGCTTGGGCTTCATAGACTGACTTTCTTGCGTGTTGCCTGGGTCGCCCACTGCATGCCGATCAGGAGCGGAATGATCATGAAAAAGAAGATCAGCGTATACGCCGACCCCACCTCCAGCCGCATCGATGCATAGGCATCGGCCAGGCCCACCGGCAGGGTCTGGGTCAGCGGCGTGTGCAGCATCCAGGTGATGTTGAATTCGCCGATGGAAAGCGTGACCACCATCAGCGCCCCGGCCAGGATGCCCGAGGCGGCATTGGGAATGACGATGCCGAAGAAGCGGCGCATCCGCCCCGCCCCCAGGCTGGCGGCGGCTTCTTCCAGCTGGGCCAGCTGCGAGGACTGCATCACCGCCAGCACCGGGCGCACCATGAAGGGCAGCGTGAAGATCACGTGGCCGACCAGGATGAAGAGAATGCTGGCGCGGAACCCGCGCAACTGGCCATAAGCCATGATCAGCGCCAGTGCGGTGGCCAGGCCCGGCACGGCCACCGGCATCATGAGCAACTCTTCGATGACGCGCGCCAGGCGGCTGTGGCCGCCACGATAGCGCGCCAGCATGTAGGCCAGCGGCACGCCGGCCACCAGGGTCACCGCCAGGCAGGCCAGCGCGATGATGAGCGAGCGCCAGATGGTGGGCTGGTACATCTCCCACACCTGGGCCACCCAGCGCAGCGTCAGTCCGCTGGACAAGCCAACGAAGAAATTTTCGGTCACGCCGGCCAGCATCGACAGCACCACCGGCACCACCAGGAAGGCGCACACCAGCAGCGTGAATCCCAGCTGCAGGTAAAAACGGAAACGATTTTGCATGGCTCTTCCTTATGCCGCAGCGGCCACGCCGCTGCCGGTGAGCGAACGCGCCAGTGCCAGCACCGCCCAGGTGATCAGGCCCAGCACGATGGACAGCGAGGCCGCCGTGGCGAAGTTGGCGTAGCCCGTAAATTCGTTGTAGATGGTCATGGGCAGCACATCGATATTGGCCGCCAGCGTGAAGGCGGTCCCGAAGGCACCGACGCTGGTGGCAAAGCAGATCGCCCCCGATGAAATGAGCGCCGGCAGCAGTGCGGGCAGCACCACGTGCAGCAGCACCTGCCACGGCTTGGCACCGAGCGAGCGTGCCGCTTCTTCCAGCGAGGGATCGAGTTTTTCAGCGGCAGCCACGACAGTGAGGATCACGCGCGGAATCGAGAAATACAGGTAACCCAGGAACAGCCCCGCCAGCGAATACGCGAACACCAGCGATTCGCCAAAGAGCCAGTTGGTGAAGGCACCGATGAGCCCCTGGCGTCCGGCCAGCATGATGACCATGAAGCCGACCACCACGCCGGGAAACGCCAGCGGGAAGGTCAGCATGGCCAGCAACACCGACTGGCCAGGAAAACGATTGCGTTGCAGGAACAAGCCGACGAACACCGAGATGGCCAGCGTGGCGACCGTGACCACTGCCGACAGCGCCAGCGTGGACATCAGGCTGGTGAAGTAATGGCGGTTGGTCAGCACCGACAGATAGGCCATCGCGCCATCCGGTCCCGAGGCACCCACGCCGACCAGCCGCACCATGGGCAGCAGCCAGAAGGCGCAGAACAGGGTCAGGCCGGGGACGGCGAACCACAGCCAGACACCGTTGCCGGCTGCGCGCGGACGCGCCGCCGGCGGCTGGCCGGCCAGCGGGGCCGGCGCGCCGGACGCCGGGGGAATCATGCTCTTCATGCTTGCTCCTGCGGTCTGCATTCAGCGTACTTCGGCCAGGTAGCGCTCGCCGAACTTGCGCTGGGCTTCGGCCATCTTACCGTAGTCCACCGCCTTGGCACGGGCGTATTCCGAGGCCGGCAGGAAGCGCGCTTCGGCTTCCTTCGACATCGCCGCCGCACGCACCGGGCGCAGGTAGGCATTGGCCCAGATCGCCTGGCCCTGGTCGGACAGCAGGAAGTCCAGCACCTTCTTCGCTTCAGCCTGGTGCGGTCCGTTCTTCACCAGCGAGACCACGTAGGGCACGGTGACGGTGCCTTCCGAGGGAATCACGAACGCCACGTTGGCGTGATCCTTGTACTTGGCGCGATAGGCGTCGAAGTCATAGCCCAGCAGGATGGGAATTTCACCCGAGATCAGGCGTGCATAGGAAGTCTGCTTGGGCACGATGGGCTGGTTCTTCTGCAGGTTTTTGAAGAAGGTGATGGCCGGCGAGAAATCGTCCAGCGTACCGCCCATGGCCTGGTTGATCGCCACCGCGCCGACATAGCCGACGAAGGCCGAAGCCGGGTCGAGATAGCCGATCAGGCCCTTGTACTCGGGCTTCTGCAGGTCGGCCCAGGACTTGGGCACGGGCTTGCCCTTCAAGGCATCGACGTTGACCATGATGCCCATGGTGCCGGAGTGGATGGTGACCCAGTAACCGTCAGGATCCTTCAGTCCGTTGGGGATATCGTTCCAGTGGGCCGGCTTGTAGGCGGCCACCAGGTCCTTGTTCTTCGCTTCGATGCCGAAGGACACGCCCAGGTAGGTGAAATCAGCCACCGGGCTGGCCTTCTCGGCCGTCAGCTGGGCCAGGGCCTGGCCGCTGTTCTTGTTGTCGGGCGGCACGGTGATGCCGGTCTTGTCCTTGATGGCCTTGATCTGCGCAGCCCAGTCCGCCCACTCGGGCGGACAGTTGTAGCAGATCGCGGTCTGGGCCGAAGCGGCCAGGGAAGCCGACAGCAACAGCGCGCCGGCAGCGGTTTGAATAACACGTTTCAGGAACATGTCAGATCCTTTCCTAAGGGTTGAACAACGAGGGCACAACAAATTCTTGACGACATCAGCATCTGCATCAGCAAGAGGCCGGTGCAGGCGGTGCTACCGAGCCCCCTTCGCGCAGCGTATGCGGAAGGATATGGCGCACTCCGGCGATGACCGGCACCGGCGCCTCCTCGACCGCCGCAGCGGCAGCAGCCGCCGGCAGCGCACGCTCGATGGCATCGACCAGCGTGCGCAGGGCGACATCGCCGATCTGCTCGGAGGGCTGCACCACGCTGGCCAGCACCGGCTGCATCAGCGCCCCGACAGGGATGCCGTCGAAGCCCATCACCGAGATGTCCTCCGGCACCTGCAAGCCCAGCGCGCGCAGGTCGCGCATGGCGCTCAGGGCTAGCAGGTCGTTGGAACAGAACAGCGCCGTCGGGCGATGCAAGGGGTCGGCCATCATCTGCTGGTAATCGGTGGCAGCGGTGAGCGTGTGGCGCTCGACCTCGATGGCCGGCAGCGGCGCCAGTCCGGCCGCTTGCATGGCATCGAGATAACCGCAGTAGCGCTGCATGGCGCGGTCGGAGGCATTGAAACGCCCCGAGAGCATCTGGATGCGGCGATGCCCCAGCCCGATCAGGTGGCTGACGGCATCGCAGGCGGCAGCGCGGTTGTCCACCGAGACCGAAGCGCGATGCGTGGCGGCCTCGGCATCCGCATCGGCTGCGGCATCGGCCAGCTGGTTGTAGGCCAGCACGAAGGGAATGCGCTCGCGCTCCAGCAGGTCCAGCGTGGCATTGGCACCGGCATCGGCCACCGTCAGGATCACGCCATCGACGCGATGGCCCAGCAGCAACTCCACCGCCGCCGACTCATCTTCGGGCAGGTATTCGGTGGTGGTGAACATGACCGAGTAGTCCAGCGCGCGCGCGGCCAGCTCGATGCCTTGCAGGCACTGGGCGAACACCGTGTTGGACAGGGTCGGCACCACCACCCCGACCGTGCGCGAATTGCCGGCGCGCAAGTTGCGGCCGGTGAAATTGGGACGGAAACCCAGTTCGGCGATGCTGCGGTGGATCTTCTCGGCGGTTTCCGCACTGACCGAACCCGGCTTGTTGAGCAGGCGGGACACGGTGGCAATGGAGACGCCAGCCAGATGGGCAACTTGTTTGATGGACGGACGCACGGGGTTTCCGGGGCAAATGAAAACGATTTCATGATGCCGCCCGATTGTTACGCCCTCATGACCATCAAACCGTGTGGAATGTGAACGAAAAACTCACAAATGCTGGCTCACAGCGACTTTCCATCTCCCGTCAAACGAAGCAGCCAAATTCAAGCCAACCTCAATAAAAAATTGCTTTTTCACAATTTTTCGAGAATTAACAAGAAGTATTTCGAGAACACGCCACACCGCCGTTGCCGATGGTTTCATACGTCACGCCAGCCTTCATGCTGGTCAGCGCACCATCCCAGTCCGTCGCCCCCTCGCAGGCGGGAACCGTGTAGCTGCTATCCCTGCTGCCGCCCTGCTCAGGCACAGGGGTCTTGGCCCGCCTCTTCACCGAGGCGGGCTTTTTTTCGGGCGGGGCGGCGCGGGGACCGCGCAAGGGCGGGCCGGAATGCCGCGCCGGGGCGGTGAGCCGGTATAATGCAGGGTTTCGAATTGCAGTCCCCTCCCAACCGAATTCCATCCGTATCAGCCCGTCATGCAAGATAAATACAGCCCAGCCGAAGTTGAACAGTCCGCACAGCAGCATTGGAACGCCATCGACGCCTACAAGACCGTCGAAAACGCCCGCGACAAGGAAGGCCGCGACAAGAAGAAGTTCTACGCCTGCTCGATGCTGCCCTACCCCTCCGGCAAGCTGCACATGGGCCACGTGCGCAACTACACCATCAACGATGTGATGTATCGCTACCTGCGCATGAACGGCTACAACGTCCTGATGCCCATGGGCTGGGATGCCTTCGGCATGCCCGCCGAAAACGCCGCCATGGCCAATGGCGTGCCGCCGGCGCAGTGGACTTATTCCAATATTGAATATATGAAGTCGCAGATGCAGTCGATGGGCCTGGCCATCGACTGGTCGCGCGAGATGACGGCCTGCCGTCCCGAGTACTACAAGTGGAACCAGTGGATGTTCCTGAAGATGCTGGAGAAGGGCATCATCTACAAGAAGACCGGGACCGTGAACTGGGATCCGATCGACCAGACCGTGCTGGCCAACGAGCAGGTCATCGACGGCCGTGGCTGGCGCTCGGGTGCCGTGATCGAAAAGCGCGAGATCCCGATGTACTACGCCAAGATCACCGACTACGCCGACGAACTGCTGGAACACGTCGAGACCAAGCTGCCCGGCTGGCCCGAGCGCGTGCGCCTGATGCAGGCCAACTGGATCGGCAAGTCCACCGGCGTGCGCTTCGCCTTCCCGCACCAGATCAAGGGCGCGGACGGCCAGCTGATCAACGACGGCAAGCTGTTCGTCTTCACCACCCGCGCCGACACCATCATGGGCGTGACCTTCTGCGCCGTGGCCCCGGAACACCCGCTGGCCACCCTCGCCGCAGAAAACAACCCGGCCCTGCAAGCCTTCATCGCCGAATGCAAGCAAGGCAGCGTGATCGAAGCCGACATGGCGACCATGGAAAAGAAGGGCATGCCGACCGGCCTGTTCGTCACCCATCCGCTGACCGGCGAGCAGGTCGAAGTCTGGGTTGGCAACTATGTGCTCATCACCTATGGCGACGGTGCCGTGATGGGCGTGCCGGCGCATGACGAGCGCGACTTCGCCTTCGCCCGCAAATACAAGCTGCCGATCAAGCAGGTCATCGCCGTGGAAGGCAAGACCTACTCCACCGAAGCCTGGGAAGAATGGTACGGCGACAAGGAAGCCGGCAAGACCATCGCGTCCGGCAAGTACGATGGCCTGGGCTATCAGGCCGCCGTCGACGCGGTCGCCGCCGATCTGGCCGCACAGGGCCTGGGCGAGAAGAAGGTGGCCTTCCGCCTGCGCGACTGGGGTATCTCGCGCCAGCGTTACTGGGGCACCCCGATCCCCATCATCCATTGCCCGGATTGCGGCGACGTGCCGGTGCCCGAGAAGGACCTGCCGGTGGTGCTGCCGGAAGACTGCGTGCCGGACGGCAGCGGCAATCCGCTCAACAAGCATGAGCAATTCCTCAAGGTCGACTGCCCCTGCTGCGGCAAGCCGGCCCGCCGCGAAACCGACACCATGGACACCTTCGTGGATTCGTCCTGGTACTACATGCGCTATACCTCGCCGGGCAGCAACGAGGCGATGGTGGACTCCCGCAATGATTACTGGATGCCCATGGACCAGTACATCGGCGGCATCGAACACGCCGTGCTGCACCTGCTGTACGCGCGCTTCTGGACCAAGGTCATGCGCGACTTCGGCCTGGTCAAGTTCGACGAGCCCTTCACCAACCTGCTGACGCAAGGCATGGTCTTGAACGAGACCTACTATCGCGAAGACGCCGCCGGCAAGAAGACCTGGTACAACCCGGCTGACGTGGACCTGTCCTTCGACGACAAGGGCCGTCCGGTCTCGGCCGTGCTGAAGGAAGACGGCCAGCCGGTGATGATCGGCGGCACCGAGAAGATGTCCAAGTCCAAGAACAACGGCATCGACCCGCAAGCGCAGATCGACCAGTACGGTGCCGATACGGCCCGCCTGTTCACCATGTTCGCCTCGCCGCCGGAGCAGACCCTGGAATGGTCCGGTGCCGGTGTGGAAGGCGCCAACCGCTTCCTGCGCCGCGTCTGGGCCTTCGGCTACAACAACGCTGCGCGCATCACCGCCGCCGGTGCACTCGATGCCGCCCAGCTCGATGATGCTCTGAAGACCCTGCGCCGCGAAGTGCACAAGGTCCTGCAGCAAGCCGACAACGACTTCAAGCGCATCCAGTACAACACCGTGGTCTCGGCCTGCATGAAGATGCTCAACACACTGGAAGCCGCCAAGCCAGCGGCCGGTGCGGCCGGTGATGCAGTGATCGCCGAGTGCTTCTCGATCTTCCTGCGCGTGCTGAACCCGGTGGCTCCGCACATCACCCATGTGCTGTGGCAGCAGTTGGGCTATGCCCAGGCGCAGGGCGACATCCTCGACGCCGCCTGGCCGCAGGTCGATGCGGCCGCGCTGGAACAGAGCGAGCTGAAGCTGGTGGTGCAGGTCAACGGCAAGCTGCGCGGCGAAGTGACCGTGCCGAAGGATGCCGACAAGGCCGCCATCGAAGCCGCCGCACTGGCCAACGAAGACGTCAAGAAATTCCTGACCGGCGCACCGAAGAAGGTGATCGTGGTGCCGGGCAAGCTGGTCAACATCGTTGCCTGATCCGGCCCAACCTTAACGACGGAACTCCATGCACGCTCAAGTCCAAATCAAGCGTTTCTCGCAATGGCTGCTGCTGGTGGCGGCGGCCGTGATGCTCACGGCCTGCGGCTTCCATATGCGCGGCGCGGCTGACCTGCCCTTCAAGACCATCTACCTGGGCTTCGCGCCCAACTCGGCGGTCGGGGTGGAACTCAAGCGCAACATCGAGGCCAGCGGCGCCAAGGTGTTGTCCGAACCCAAGGAGGCCGAGGCCAACCTGAAGGTGCTGGCCGATTCCCGCGACCGCCAGGTGCTGACCCTGAACACCAACGGCCGCGTGCGTGAATACGCGCTGTTCCAGCGTTTCACCTTCTCGGTCACCGATGCCAAGGGCGTCATCCTGATCCCGCCGACGGCCATCACCCTGCGCCGCGTCATCACCTATGACGAGAACCAGGAACTGGCCAAGCAGGCCGAGGAAGTGCTGCTCTACCGCGACATGCAGTCCGACCTGGTGCAGCAGATCCTGCGTCGCCTGTCGGCCTCCAAGACCGCCATCAAGAACGAGAAGGCTGCGGCCGACTCGGACTCCTGAGCGGCACGCGGAATCAGCATGCAACTGCGCCACGACTCCCTGGACGCCCATCTCGGCAAATCGCTGGCCCCGCTTTACGTGATCGCCAGCGACGAGCACCTGCTGGCGCTGGAAGCGGCGGACAAGATCCGCCGCAGTGCACGCGCCAACGGCTATACCGAGCGCGAGGTACTGGTGGTGGAGCGCAGCTTCAAGTGGGGTGAGCTGCTGGCGGCCAACCAGTCGCAATCCTTGTTCGGCGACAAGAAACTGATCGAGCTGCGCATCCCCACCGGCAAGCCCGGCAAGGATGGCGGACAGGCGCTGCAGGATTACGCCGCCAATCTCTCGCCCGACAATCTGACCATCATCAGCCTGCCCAAACTGGACTGGGCCACGCAGAAAGCGGCCTGGGTCGGTGCCCTGCAGCAGGCGGCGGTCTACATCGACATTCCGCTGGTGGAACGCGCGCAGCTGCCGGCCTGGATCGGCAACCGCCTGGCGGCCCAGCAGCAGAGCGCCGACCGGGCCTGCCTGGATTTCATCGCGGATCGCGTGGAAGGCAACCTGCTGGCTGCGCACCAGGAAATCCAGAAGCTGGCCTTGCTGCATCCGCCCGGCAAGCTCAGTTTCGAACAGGTGCAGGACGCGGTGCTGAACGTGGCGCGTTATGACGTCTTCAAGCTCAACGAAGCCATGCTCTCGGGCGACATCGCGCGCCTGACGCGCATGATGGACGGCTTGAAGGGCGAAGGCGAGGCGCTGCCGCTGGTGCTGTGGGCGGTCACCGAAGAAATCCGCACCCTGCTCAAGCTCAAATCCGGCATGGCCCAGGGCAAACCCGTGGGCGCCCTGTTGAAGGAATACCGCATCTGGGGCCCTCGTGAACGCCTGATGGAGCCGGCCCTGCGCCGCATCAGCCTGGCCGCGCTGGAACAGGCGCTGCAGGAAGCGGCCCTGGTCGACCGCATGGTCAAGGGCCTGCGTGCCCGCAGCTTTGCCGGCGACCCGTGGGATGCCTTGCTGCAACTGGGCCTGAAGCTGGCACGCGGACGCTGATCCGGCCGTACACCCGGCACATCGAATACCGAACATCGAACCCGACGCGCGCATCGCGCCCCGGAGAAAACTGCATGGAAAACATCGACCTCTACATGAACCGCATCGGCCAGCAGGCCCGTGCTGCCTCGCGCGCCATGGCGCGCGCCGATACCGCTGCCAAGAACCAGGCGCTGCTGCTGATCGCGGCCGCCATCCGCCGCGACGCTGACGCCCTGCGTGCGGCCAATGCGCTGGACCTGGACGCTGCCCGCGCCAACGGTCTGGCCGAAGCCATGCTGGATCGCCTGACCTTGTCCGACAAGGCCATCGCCACCATGGCCGAAGGCCTGGAGCAGATCGCCTCCCTGCCCGATCCCATCGGCGAGATCAGCAACATGAAGTACCGCCCCACCGGCATCCAGGTCGGCCAGATGCGCGTGCCGCTGGGCGTGATCGGGATCATCTACGAAGCCCGTCCGAACGTGACGGTCGATGCCGCCGGCCTGTGCATCAAGAGTGGCAACGCCACCATCCTGCGCGGCGGCTCTGAAGCCATCCACTGCAATCAGGCGCTGGCCAAGCTGGTCAAGGAAGGACTGGCCGGTGCCGGTCTGCCGGAACAGGCAGTGCAGGTAGTCGAGACCACCGACCGTGCTGCCGTGGGTGCGCTCATCACCATGCAGGAATACGTGGACGTGATCGTCCCGCGCGGCGGCAAGGGCCTGATCGAGCGCCTCATGAAGGAAGCCAAGGTGCCGATGATCAAGCACCTCGACGGCATCTGCCACGTCTACATCGACGACAAGGCCGACACCCGCAAGGCACTCGATGTGGCCTTCAATGCCAAGTGCCATCGCTACGGCACCTGCAACACCATGGAGACCCTGCTGGTGTCGCGCAACATCGCTGCCGCCATCCTGCCGCCGCTGTCCGAACTGTATCGCGTCAAGGAAGTGGAACTGCGCTGCGATCCGGAAGCCGCCGAGATCCTGGCCGGCTACCCGCTGCTCAAGGCGGCCACCGAAGAGGATTGGGACACCGAATACCTGGCCCCCATCCTGGCCGTGAAAGTGGTGGCCGACATGGATGAGGCCATCGAGCACATCAATCGCCATTCTTCGCAGCACACCGACAGCATCATCACCGAGGATTACACGCGCGCCATGCGTTTCCTGCGCGAAGTGGATTCGGCCTCGGTCATGGTCAATGCCTCGACCCGCTTTGCCGATGGCTTCGAATACGGCCTGGGTGCGGAGATCGGCATCTCCAACGACAAGCTGCATGCACGCGGCCCGGTGGGACTGGAAGGACTGACCTCGCTGAAATACGTGGTGCTGGGCCAGGGACAGGTCCGCCAGTAAGACACACGCTCGCCACACCCCCAAGCCATCACGTACGACAAGGATAGCCATGCTCTGGATCAAAGCCCTGCACATCGTCTTCATCGCCTCCTGGTTCGCCGGCCTGTTCTACCTGCCGCGCATCTTCGTGAACCTGGCGCAGGAGACCGACCTGGTCGCGCGCGAACGCCTGCTGGGCATGGCGCGCCGCCTGTACCGCTTCACCGGCATGATCTCGCTGGTGGCGCTGGTGCTGGGCGTGTGGCTGCTGGCCATCACCTGGTCGTTCTGGAAGGGCCCCGGCAATGGATGGCTGCATGCCAAGCTGTTCCTGGTGGTGCTTGTGATCGGCTACCAGCACGCCTGCGGCTCGCTACTCAAGAAATTCGAACACGGCAAGAACGTGCGCAGCCACGTCTGGTATCGCTGGTTCAACGAAGTGCCGGTGCTGCTGATGCTGGCCATCGTGATCCTGGTGGTGGTCAAGCCGTTCTGATCATTCTGCAACTATCTCAGCAGTCTTCGTCCGCTACATTCCACACTCATCCTTCCGGAGCCGGTCATGAGCAAAGTCTGTGAGTACTTCTTCGCGCCGCATTCACCGTTCGCCTACCTGGGCCACGATCGTTTCGTCGCCCTCGCCGAAAAATACCAGGTGCAGATCCTGCCCAAGCCCTTCGATCTGTCCAAGATCTTCGGAGTCTCCGGCGGCCTGCCGCTGGCCAAGCGCGCACCGCAGCGCCAGGCCTATCGCCTCAAGGAACTGGCACGCTGGAGCGAATTCCTGGGCAAGCCCATGGTACTGCAGCCGACCTATTTCCCGGTCAACAGCGACAATGCGGCGCGCCTGATCATCGCCACCCAGCTGGCCCACGGCACCGCCGCCGCACTGCGCCTGACCGGCGCCATCATGCGCGCCGTGTGGGAAGAACAACGCAACATCGCCGACCACGACACCCTGGTCGCCATCGCCAATGCCCATGACCACGATGGCGCGGCCCTGCTGAAGTCGGCCGAAACGGCCAGCGTGCAGGCCGAATTCGACCGCTTCACCGATGAGGCCAATGCCGCCAGCATCTTCGGTGCGCCGTGGTACGTCTACGACGGTGAAGGCTACTGGGGCCAGGATCGCTTGGACTTCATCGAGCGTGCCTTCGCGAAAGGCTGAGCGGCCAGCGTACAATGACGCCGGACTGCGCAGCTAGCCGCGCAGTCCGGCTTTTTTCATTTTTGTTACTTTGTTTTCCAACGGATAAAAGGTACTCCCATGCAATCTCCCGACACCAATTACTCTTACTTCTGTCCCTGCCCGCGCGGCTTGGAAACGGCCCTGGCGGAAGAACTCAACGAGATCGCCGAGCACGCCGGCCCTGCCGCCAACCTCAAGGTGCACAACCAGGTTCCCGGTGGCGTGCACTGCTCCGGCACCCTGCTGGCGGCCTACCAGATGAACCTGCACTCGCGCATCGCCAGCCGCGTGCTGCTGCGCATGGGCCATGGTTCCTACAAGAACGAGAACGACATCTACGACCTCACCCTGGCGCAAGCCTGGGAAGACTGGTTCAAGGTATCGCACACCATCCGCGTCGACCTGACCGCCGTGAAGTCGCCCCTGCGCAGCCTGGAGTTCAGCACCCTCAAGATCAAGGATGCGATCTGCGACCGCTTCCTCGACCAGTTCAAGCTGCGCCCATCGGTGAACACCCGCACGCCTGACATGCGCATCGCCGGTTTCGTCGATGCCCACAATTTCACGGTCTATCTCGATACCTCGGGCGAGGCACTGTTCAAGCGCGGCTGGCGCGAAGAAACCGGTGATGCGCCGCTGCGCGAGAACCTCGCTGCAGGCCTGCTGCGTACCGCCGGCTGGAAGCCGGGCGTGCCGCTGTTCGATCCCATGTGCGGTTCCGGCACCATCCTGGCCGAGGCCGCGCAGATCATCGCCGGCGTGCCGCCGGGCGCGCGCCGCCGCTTCGCCTTCGAGAAGTTCAGCAACTTCGATGCCGATGCCTGGTTCGCCATCAAGGGCGATTTCAAACCCAATCCGATTCCGACCACGCCCACGCTGTTCGGAAGCGACATCTCCGGCGACATGGTGGAACTGACTCGCAAGAACCTGGTGCGCGCCGGTGTGCATTTCGAAGTCCCGCTCAAGCAGATCGAAGCGCAGGAAATCAAGCCGCCGGTCGATGCCGAGGGCAAGCCGCTGGTCGGCATCATCCTCTCCAATCCGCCCTACGGTGAGCGTATCGGCGTGCGCGGCGACCATGCCTTGCCGACCGAGGAATTGTTCACGCAGTTCTTCAGCGCCTTCTCCAGCACGCTCAAGCAGCGCTTTGCGGGGTGGAGCGTATTCCTGTTCTCGGCCGACCTCGGCCTGCCCAAGCTGATGCGCCTCAAGGAAGCCCGCAAGACCCCGTTCTTCAACGGCGCCCTGGAATGCCGCCTGTTCCGCTTCGACATGGTGGCCGGCTACAACCGCCGCGAGGAAGCCAAGCCGGTCTCGCGCGACAGCGAAGACTGATCCTCTCCGGCGCGGATGGATTGTCAACTTCTCCAAGACAATCCATCCCGCCGCCACCGGTTTATCCGGCCTGCCTTCTTCCCTACAGTGTGGACTTGGCGACTGCCGTTGCGCATGCAAGAAAAAGCAAAAGCGCAACGCTCGCCATCCTTCATCCACTCCACACTTTTCCGGGATCACCATGACCACCGTTACCGTCAACACCCGTGCCGACTACGCCGCCTTCCTGCTGCGCGTCACCATGGGCATTTTCTTCCTGGTCCACGCCGGCCTGAAACTGTTCGTCTTCACACCCGCCGGGACCGTCGGCTTCTTCGCCTCGCTGGGCGTGCCGGGCTGGTTCGCCTATCCGGTCATGGCACTGGAAGTGGTGGGCGGCATCGCGCTGGTGCTGGGCTTCTACGGTCGCTGGCTGGCCTTGCCGCTGGCAGCGGACCTGCTGGGCGCGATCGTGCTGGTGCATGGCAAGGCCGGCTTCTTCTTCACCAATCCCAAAGGCGGCTGGGAATACCTGGCGCTCTGGATCGTCGGCCTGATTGCCGTGTTCCTGCTGGGTGATGGCGCTTTTGCCCTGAAGCGTGAAGCGCAGCGCTGATGGCACATTGATGGCATCATCAGCCAACAATCTCTCGCAGGATCAGCGCCGGGCCCGTGCCCGGCGCACGCCATCCGGCGACAAAGTTTCAAACCGCATCAAAGCAGTCGATGTTCCAAACGTTTTAAATGTTTTAAATGTTTTATATCGTTTATAGCGATTCACAAGGAAACCATCATGTCCACCGTGTCCACTCTCTCCAGCACCGTCGATAGCCTTCCCCTGCCCTCGCTGTTCGTCTCGCACGGCTCGCCCATGCTGGCCGTCGAACCGGGCCGCACCGGGCCGCTGCTGGCCAGCATCGGTGCGACGCTGCCGCGTCCGCGTGGCATCGTGATGGTGTCGCCGCACTGGGAGACCTTCACGCCGCGCGTGGGCAACCAGGCCAAGCCGCGCGTGATCCATGACTTCGGTGGTTTCCCGCAGGAACTCTATGAACTGGACTATCCCGCCCCCGGCGCACCGGCGCTGGCCGAGCACGTGGCGCAACGCCTGCGCGACGGCGGCCTGCCGGCCAATACCGATGGCGGCTGGGGCCTCGATCACGGCGCCTGGGTGCCGCTGCGCTATCTCTATCCGCAAGCCGATGTGCCGGTGATCCAGCTGTCGCTGCAATCGCAGCAGCCGCCTGAATATCACTATCAGGTCGGCCGCCTGCTGGCGCCGCTGGCCAAGGAAGGCATCTTGCTGGTCGGCTCGGGCAGCTTCACGCACAACCTGCGCGAACTGCGCCGCAACGAGATCGAAGGTGGCGATGCCCCGCATACGCTGGAATTCCTGCGCTGGTTCCTCGACCGCATGCAGGCCGGTGACCTGCAGGCCTTGTTCGGCTACCGGACCACCGCCCCGCATGCAGTGCGCACGCATCCCAGCGACGAACACCTGCTGAGCCTGTTCTTCGCCATGGGCGCGGCCGATGACTGGACACAGCTGGTACACCTCGACAGCGGTTCGACGTATCATAGCCTGCGCATGGACGCCTTCGCCTTCGGCACCGGCGCCCGCCTGCTGGCACAACTTCCGGCAGCTGCCTGAGCCGCCGTCTGTTCCGGGGGGGCCAGCGCAGCGCCCTCTCGGGGAAAACACGATTTGAACAAACTGCGTGAAATCGAATGCTTCATCGCCGTGGCCGACCTCGGCAGCTTCGTCAAGGCGGCCGACGCGCTGGGCATCTCCAAGGCCGCCGTCTCACGCACGGTACTGGAACTGGAAGCGCGCCTGGGTTCGCGCCTGATGCAGCGGACCACCCGGCGGCTCTCGCTGACCGAAGCCGGCAGCCTCTACCTGGAACGCTGCAAGCAGATAGTTGCAGCGCTGGAAGAAGCCGATGAACTGCTGCTGGCCGGCAGCGCCAAGCCCGCCGGCCTGCTGCGCATCAATGCCCCCGTGACCTTCGGCATCCTGCACCTGGCACCGCTGTGGCCGATCTTCCTGGAACGCCATCCGGAAGTGGAACTGGACATCACCCTCTCGGACCGCATCGTCGACATCATCGACGAAGGCTATGACCTGGCGATCCGCATCGCCCGTCTGGCCGATTCCACGCTGATCCACCGCAAGCTCACCAGCACCAGCCTGCCCATCTGCGCTTCCCCCGACTACCTTGAACAGCACGGCACGCCGCGCCATCCGCACGAGCTGGCACAACACCAGATCATCAGTTACAGCTACAACCACGGCAAGGACGAGTGGCAGTTCAGCGGGCCGGAAGGTCCGGTGAGCGTGCGCGTCAATGCGCGCATGCACGTCAACAATGGCGACAGCTGCGTGCAGGCAGCGCTGGGCGGCATCGGCATCACGCGCCAGCCGACCTTCATGATCGACCAGTACCTGCGCAGCGGACAGTTGGTCCCGCTGCTCACCGACTACACCGTGCCGGACCTCGGCATCTACGCGGTCTACCCCAGCCGCGCGCATCTCCCGGCCAAGGTCAGGGCGATGCTGGACTTTCTGTCCGAAGCCTTCGCGCAGGTGCACTGGTCCGGACCGGCCGAGGCCTGATCGCCTGATCGCCTGATCCCACGGCGGTAGCAACGCAGACGTTCTCGCAGCGCGCCCATGCTCTCCCGCGGGCTGGCTTGAACGGCAGTCATGCATAATTTTCATGCATCCTCACACAAACTTGCAGGCTCGTCTTGCGGACGCTGCACGCGCCCGCAATTGCAGTGGAGCAGACCGGCGCACGCGATTCCGGCTCGCTTTCTGGCGGGCCTGTCCGGGCCGAAGCGCCATTGACACACCGTCTTCTATCGTCGACATTGACCATATGGCGAACGCTTTGTCCATATATTGAACAAAGTGCGGATTCAACAGAAGAACATCAGGAGACCCCACATGACAGCCACCGGCACCCCCATGCCCGCCGATCTGAAGATGAAGCCCTACCAGTTCCCCAACCCCAAGGAAGCGCCACTGGAGATCGTGGTCAATCCGGCGGTCCCGGAGGACGAACGCGTGTGGGTGCCGCAAGCCGAGAATGTCTGGTTCCGTCCGCTCTGCCTGAATGTCTCGCAGGGCTACTGGACCAACCTGCTGCGCGTGCGCAAGTCCGGCGTGCTGTCGCGCCACCGCCATCCGGCACCGGTACACGGCATGGTGCTCAAAGGCCGCTGGCGCTATCTGGAACATGACTGGATCGCCGAACAGGGCAGCTACGTCTTTGAACCGCCGGGCGAGACCCACACCCTCTACGTGCCCGAAGACGTGGAAGAGATGATCACCTACTTCCACATCACCGGCGTCATGTTCTATTGCGACCCCTGGGGCAAGTTCGAAGGCTACGAGGATGTCTTCACCAAGCTCGACATGTGCCGCAAGCACTATGAAGCGGTCGGCCTGGGCAGCGACTACGTCGATCGCTTCGTGCGCTGAGGATGCATGACATGACTTATTCCCGCGCATCCCATGACTTTGGCGGCTGCGTGGCCGTGGTCACCGGCGGCCATGGCGGCATCGGCGCAGCCATCAGCGCACGCCTGGCCGCTGGCGGCGCGCAGGTCGTCGTCTGGGACCAGCTGCACGACCCGGCCTCGCCCTATCGGCAAGAAAGCCTCAACATCACCGACGCCGCTGCGGTCATGCAGGCCGCACAGCGATTGCTGGCCGACACCGGGCGCATCGATTTCCTCATCAACAACGCCGGTTACGCCGGTCCGACCGTGCCGCTGGACGAGTATGACGTGGGTGAGTGGCATCGCATCGTGCAGGTCAACCTGCTGGGCGTCTTCCATGCCTGCCGCAGCGTGACGCCGGCCATGCGCGCGGCCGGACGCGGACGCATCGTCAACATCGCCTCGCTGGCCGGCAAGGAAGGCACGCCCAATGCCTCGGCCTACAGCGCCGCCAAGGCGGGCGTACTGGCGCTGACCAAGTCCTTGGGCAAGGAGCTGGCCGAGACGGGCGTGCTGGTCAACGCCATTGCACCGGCCGCCGTGAAGACCGCACTGCTGGAGCAGATGTCGCCGGCCCATGTGCAGACCATGATCGCCAAGAGCCCCATGCATCGCCTGGGCAGCGTCGATGAGGTCGCCGACATGTGCGCATGGCTGTGCTCCGGTTCCTGCAGCTTCAACACCGGCGCGGTGTTCGATCTTTCGGGCGGACGCGCAACTTACTGAGCGGCTTGCCGCTCGGCCACCAGAATCATCCGGGCAAGCAAGGATCGCATGCCGGGGCAGGCAGCCGCCGCCCGGGCAGCGCCGGACAAGCAACACGCAGGGACGGACTCCACACCGTCCTCAAGACCGCATCCTTGCATGACGCTTCGGCCATGTCATCGACAGCGAGCTCCGCAATAGACGGAGCCGGCACGAAGCACGCCAATGGCATTGACTCATTCACACTGGAGACGTAACCCATGGAAGTCCAAAAGGAAAAGAGCCCCCGGCTCAAACGCATACAGCTCGTGGCACTGAGCTTCCTGATGCTGGCAGGCATCGTCAACTACCTCGACCGCAGCACGCTGTCCATCGCCAACCACTCGGTGAGCCAGGAGCTCAACCTCTCGGCCTCGCAGATGGGCCTGTTGCTGTCGGCCTTCTCGCTGGCCTATGCCTTCTCGCAACTGCCCATCGGCGCGATGCTCGACAAGTTCGGCGCGCGCGTGATGCTGGGCGCGGGCATGTTCGTCTGGTCGCTGGCGCAACTGGCGGGCGGCTTCGTCCATACGCTGCAGCAATTCCTGGTGGCGCGCGTGTTCCTCGGCCTGGGTGAAGCGCCGCAGTTCCCGGCGGGAGCCAAGGTCGTGTCCGAATGGTTCGCCATGCGCGAGCGCGGCGGCCCGACCGGCATCTTCGTGGCCTCCTCCACCATTGGCCCGGCACTGGCCCCACCGATCCTCACGATCCTGATGCTGTCCTTCGGCTGGCGCATGATGTTCATCATCATGGGCCTGCTCGGCATCGCCGTCTCGGTGGGCTGGTACCTGTTTTACCGGAATCGCAACGAAGTCCAGCTCACTCCTTCCGAAGTGCTCTATCTCGCCGATGACCACGACCAGGATCCCAACGCCAATGCCAAGCTGAGCTGGGCCGAATGGAAGAGTCTGTTCACCTACCGCACCACCTGGGGCATGCTGTTCGGCTTCATGGGCGTGATCTACATGGTGTGGCTGTACCTCACCTGGCTGCCCGCCTATCTCGAACATGAACGCCATCTCTCCATCGCCCGCACCGGCTGGGTAGTGGTGATCCCCTACATCTTCGGCACGCTGGGCATGCTTTCCTCCGGCTATATCGCCGATGGCCTGATGAAGCGCGGCATGCCCGCCATCCGCAGCCGCAAGTGGCCGATCTGCGCGGGCCTCATCGGTGCCGGTGCCTTCACCATTCCGGCCGCCTACACGCCCAGCACCACCATGGCCATCGTCTACATCTCGCTGGCCATGGCCTTCGTGAACATGGCCTCCGGCGGTGCCTGGGCGCTGGTGTCGGTGGCCATTCCGCGCCGCCTGGTGGCCTCGCTGGGCAGCATGCAGAACTTCGGCGGCTATCTCGGCGGCTCGCTGGCCCCGGTCATCACGGGCGTGGTGGTGGACCAGACGCACTCCTTCGTCAATGCCCTGCTGATCAGCGCCGCCGTAGCCTTTGCCGCTGCCCTGGTCTACATGTTCGTGGTGGACAAGCCGATCGAGGCGCACGCCGCATGACGCAATGCTTCATGCCCCAGTAGCCTGACCCGATGCCGCCGCCCGACGGGTAGCGGCATCCAGCCAGTCTCCTGCCACTCACCAGAAGGAATTTTCATGAGCTTCATTCCCGACCTGCTTCAGGGCAAGACCGCCCTCGTTACCGGCGGCACCCAAGGCATCGGCGCAGCCGTTGCACGCCAGCTCGCCGCACTGGGCGCGCACGTCATTGCCGCCGGCCTGCCGCCCTTTGTGCATGAGCCATTCGAGGGCAGCGGCATCACCCTGGCCGAGATGAACGTGGCCAGCGAAGACAGCGTGCGCGCAGTGCTGAGCGGTCTCACACAACTCGATATCGTGGTCAACTGCGCCGGCATCATCAAGCGTGGCGAGGAACTGGAAACGGATGTCTTCGAGCAGGTCATCGCCGTGAACCTCACCGGCACCATGCGCGTCTGCGCCGCCAGCCGCGCATTGCTGAAGCAATCCGGTGGCTGCATCGTCAATACCGCGTCCATGCTCAGCTTCTTCGGCGGCGGACTGGTGCCGGGCTACAGCGCCAGCAAGGGCGGCGTGGCGCAGCTGACCAAGTCGCTGGCCATCGCCTATGCGGCTGACGGCATCCGCGTCAATGCGGTAGCCCCCGGCTGGATCGCCACGCCGCTGACCCAGGCCCTGCAGGATGACCCGGTGCGTGCCGGCCCCATCCTCGCGCGTACGCCGCTGGGCCGCTGGGGCAAGCCGGAAGACATCGGCAATGTCGTGGCCTTCCTGTGTTCGCCGGCGGCTTCCTTCATGACCGGCGCCATCGTACCGGTCGATGGCGGCTATCTGGTGGCCTGAGGCCAACGCAATCTTTTCACGTGCAATGCCATTTGCCCGCGCCGGCTCCAGACGGCGCGGGATTTTTTGCATATGGGCTCGGCTATAATCTGGCGCGAATTCGGTACAGAATTCTGTACGGATTTCCGTACTGAATCTTGTACGCAATCCTGCCCCTGTCCTTGATCCACTCCTGCCCCACGATCCCGCGCTCATGCCCGACCACGACAAACAAGCTGACGACAACAAGATCGCGGGCACTGCCGCCTTCTCCAAGTTCATGGCGGTGCTGCAGCTGATCGCCGATCAGGAAGCGCCGCTCTCCATTGCGCAACTGGCGGCGCTGTCGGGCTATCCGCGTCCGACGGTGTATCGCATCCTGGGCGCGCTGATGGCCGAGGGCATGGTGGTGGAAAACCCGCGCAGCAAGCAGTATGAAGTCGGGCCACGCCTCATCCATCTGGCCAGCCGTGCCTGGGACCGCAGCGACATCCGCACCACGGCCATCGAGTCGCTGCGCCAGCTGCGCGACATCACGCGCGAGACGGTGCACCTGGCCGTGCCCAGCGATCACAGCATGGTCTACATCGAGAAACTGGAAAGTCCCCAAGCCGTGCGCATGGATTCGCGCATCGGCACGCGCGTGACCTTGTATTCGAGTTCGGTGGGGAAAGCCTATCTGGCCGGGCTGGCGCAAGCGCAGCGCGAACGCCTGATGCGCACGCTGCATCTGGAAGCCTTCACATCCAACACACACACCACGTTGGAGGCGCTGCGCGCCGATGTCGAAGAGACCCACACGCGCGGCTACGCCGAAGATCGTGAAGAAAACGAAGCGCAGATTTTTTGTTACGGTGCTGCCATCGTCGGTGCCGATGGCGTGCCGGTGGCCTGCGTGAGCGTGAGCATTCCGCTCTATCGCCGCCTGCCCGATGCGCAGCAGGCGTATGTGACACCGCTGCTGCAAGCCTGCGCGAACATCTCGCGCAAGCTTGCCGGACCGGGCTGAGTCCGGTCCGATTCTGCCCGTACTCCCTGCAGGCGATCAGGCCTCGGGCGGCAATTCCACCTTGTAGATTTCCTTGCCGTCGGTGTTGTGCAGCGTGACGGTGAGGGCCTTGCTCTTCGCGTCGATCTTGCCGATGCCGAAGAACTGCAGCAGCTCGGCTGGCGAACGGTTCTGCTTCATGTCCGCCGGGATGCTGACGAAACGCACATCCGGACCAAAGGTGCGATCGATCTCGCCCGGCCCGAAGGTCCCCGCATTGATGGGGCCGCCGACGAATTCCCAGAAGGGCTTGAAGTCGGTGAACTGCGCACGCTCGGGCGCGTAGTGCGTGGCCGAGGCGTAGTGCACGTCGGCCGTGACCCACACCACGTTCTTGATGTCGTGCTGCTTGATGAAACGCAGCAGTTCGGCTACTTCCAGTTCGCGCCCGGAGGGCTTGCCGTTGTCGGCATTGGCCCAGGCCTCGAAGGTTCCCTGGGGCACATCAGGGTTCAGGTCCGGCACCACGATGGAGAGCGGCATGTCGCTGGCGATGAGCTTCCAGGTCGAGCGCGAACGCAGCAGCGCCTGCTTGATCCAGCGCATCTGTTCGGGACCGAGGAAGTCGGCATCATGGCCGCCCTTCTGGCGATTGGGAGAATTGCGGCCACGATAGCTGCGCTCGTCCAGCATGAACACGTCCAGCAGCGGACCGTGGTTGAAGGCACGGTAGATGCGGAAAGGATCGGCGCTGTCGATGCGGAAGGGATTGTGTTCAAACATGGCCTGGCGCGCGCGGACGGCGAGCACATCGATGTTGCGTTCGTCGTAGCGCTTTTCGGCGGCACCGATCACCTGGCCGGGATACCAGTTGTTGCGGACTTCGTGGTCATCCCACTGCACCAGGAAGGGCACCTCGGCGGCGAAGCGGCGCTTGTTGGCGTCCAGCATGTTGTAGGCGAAGTTGCCGCGATAGTCGTCCAGCGTCTGCGCGACCTTGGATTTGGCTTCGGTCACCACGTTGCGCCACAGCGTTCCGTCCTCCAGCTTCACTTCGGCCTGGATGGGGCCATCGGCATAGATCTGGTCGCCCGAGTGGATGAAGAAATCCGGACGGAAGCGGCGCATGCTTTCATATACGCGATAACCGCCCCACTGTTCGTTGATACCCCAGCCCTGGCCCGCTTCGTCGCCCGAGAAGGCGAAGGTGATGTCGCGCGCCTGGGCAGGCGTGGTGGCGGGCAGCATGAGGCTGCCGGTCAGCGGTTCGCTCAGGGCGGACTCATGCACCAGGTCCTGGAAGCGCACGCGGTAGTAGAGACGCTGACCGGCCGGCAGGCCGCGCAGGTCGACGCGGGCAGTGTAGTCCTCGCGTGCCAGTGCGGTGGGACCGGCGATGCGCACCGGGTTGCTGAAATCCTCGCGGGTGGAATACTCGACCAGCATGCGCGCATTGCGGTCGGCGCGCGCCCAGATCATGGCGCTGTCGCGGGTGACATCGCCGCTCATGATGCCGCCGGGGAATTGCGGGCGCAGGCGCTCGGAAGTGACGATGGCGGGGGCGGCGGAAAATGCGGCGGGTGCGGCCAAGGTGGTAGTGGCGGCAATCGTCGTGACTGCGCTGTCGCGCAGGAAGCGGCGGCGGCTGTGGTCGGCTAGCGGGTTGCGGTCTGGCATGGCGACTCCTGTGAGGGTGAGGGAAAGAGTGACGAAGACACGGGGGCTTGCAATCTAGCAACCGAATATGACCGTCCGATGAAACCCTGCTGACCAGTCCTGACCGCAGAAACATGCGGCGCTCTTCTCGTAAAAAATGCGGCCCTCGGGCCGCATGATCTCGCCTCTTCCCGATGGATAGTGTCGCGATCGATCCAGGCATCACACTATCTCAACGACATCGGACTCTCACGCAAGATCGTTCACCGGAAATCCGTTGATGCCGAGATCGTTTCCCATGCGTCGATTTCCTCGCCCATCCGCGCCAGCTTTTCGCGCACCAGCTTGACGGCATCACTGCCCAGCAGGAGATGGGCCGGCGCGTTGGCATCGCCGGCAATGTCGAGGATCACCTGCGCCGCCTTGGCCGGGTCGCCGAGCTGGTGTCCGCTCTTGGCCTGGCGTGCCGCACGGATCGGATCGATCACGGCGTCGTAATCCGCAATGCTGCGGGGCGAGCGCACCATGGAGCGCCCTGCCCAGTCGGTACGGAAGGAACCGGGCGCCACGGCGGTGACCTTGATGCCGAACGCCGCCACTTCCTTGGCCAGGGTCTCGGAAATGCCTTCCAGGGCGAACTTGCTGCCGCAGTAGTAAGCAATGCCCGGCATGGTGATGAATCCCCCCATGGAGGTGATGTTGATGATGTGGCCGCTGCGTCTTGCGCGCATGGTGGGCAGCACGGCCTTCATCATGGCCACGGCACCAAACACGTTGACATCGAACTGGTGCCGCATCTCTTCAAACGAGGATTCTTCGAGCGCGCCTTCATGTCCATAGCCGGCGTTGTTGATCAGCACATCCACCGGAGCCAGGTGCTCGACCACCGCAGCAATGGCGGGGAAATTGGTCACATCGAGAACGATGGCCGTCGCCCGTGCGGGATCAAGCTGCTCGAATTGCTCTTTGGCGGCTTGGCTGCGCACTGTGCCTGTTACTGAATGGCCAGCCTGCAGGGCAGCATCCGCCAGCGCCCGGCCAAAGCCCGAGCTCACGCCCGTAATCAGGAAATGCAATGTCCTGGAATTTTTCATGGGAATCCTTGTAGCTCCTTGATGGTGGCTTCTCCCGGAGGCCGAAGCAGCTTCCCGACGCAGAGGACGATGGGTGCCATCATAGGCAGGACTCCACAAATCCGCCATGTCGGTTAGCATGTGGTGTTTGCCTAAAACTATGAGATTGCTCATGTCGGGAAGCACGAAGAAATCCGCGCAGAAAAAATCGAATGCGCACCAGCGCATGGTGCAGCTGCTCACCGAGCTCGCTCCTGACGAGGGCTACAACCTGTCGCTGCTGCCGGATGTGCGCTTCCTCAGGTCCAACCGTGCATTGAGTGAAACGCCGGTCCTCTATGAGACGGGCATCGTGGTGGTCGTGCAGGGACGCAAGCGTGGATTCCTCGGCGGGCAAACCTATCTCTATGATGCCCGTCACTACCTGGCTGTTTCGGTACCCGTCCCGTTCACGATGGAAACCGACGCCACAGAGAAGACGCCTTTGCTGGCGATCTATTTCCGGCTGGATTTTCAGCTGCTGGCTGAAGTGCTGGTGCAGATGGACGATGCCGACCTCTCCGCCCATCCGCAGACCATGTTCGCGACCCGGATGGATGCCAGCATGTCCGCCTCCGTGCTGCGTTTTCTGGAAGCGATGCGGGTGCCGATGGAAGCCAGGATCCTGGGCCGTTCACTGGTGAAGGAGATCTACCTGCGGGTACTCACGGGCCGGCAAGGAGCCTCCATGCGCGCCGCACTGCGCACTGACGGGCAGTATGGAAAAGTCGCCAGGGCCATCAGGAAGATCCATGCCGCCTACGCGGACAAACTGGATGTGGGGCAGCTCGCGCACGAGGCCGGAATGAGTCCGCCTTCCTTCCATGCGCATTTCAAGGCGGTCACCGCTACCTCGCCGATGCAATACCTGAAATCGACGCGCCTGCATCAGGCGCGTCTGCTGATGCTGCGCAATGGCCTGACGGTGGCCGAAGCCAGCGCACGCGTCGGCTACGAGAGTGCATCCCAGTTCAGCCGCGAATTCAAACGCCTGTTCGAACTGCCGCCGACGCAAGAGGTGGCGCGGATGAAGGATGCGTATGCGCTGCCCGATCCGGAACCGTCGGCGCTGTTCGTGTCATCGCACTGACTCGGCTCTCAGGGAGCACTCTGAAGCCCGGCAGGCCTGCGCACCAAAATGCAGCCAGCCTTTGAAGACGCGCCTCGTCTTGCACACTCTTCGTGCGGCCAAAAGAATGAATATAGGCTGATGCACCTGAAAAGTTCTTTAAAATCAGCCGACTGCAAAATAATCACCAAAATGGAACGGAAATTGCTTTAGTCGTGGCTTTCAAACATTTCCTTGCACACTTTTTGGGAGATTTTCTGGTGGACGATCACAAAAACGGCGCAGACGCCCTCTTCATTTTGCTGGGGGCGATCATGATCCTGGCCATGCATGCCGGCTTTGCCTTCCTGGAACTGGGGACGGTGCGCAAGAAGAACCAGGTCAATGCCCTGGTGAAAATCCTGGCCGACTTCGCGGTGTCGACCATCGTCTATTTCTTCATCGGCTATTACGTGGCTTACGGCGTGAGCTTCTTTGCCGGTGCCGAAACGCTGGCCGAGCGCAGCGGTTTCGAGCTGGTGAAATTCTTCTTCCTGCTGACCTTCGCGGCGGCCATCCCGGCGATCATCTCGGGCGGCATTGCCGAGCGTTCCAAATTCAATCCGCAGCTGATCGCCACGGCGGTGCTGGTGGGACTAGTCTATCCCTTCTTCGAGGGCATCGCGTGGAACCAGCACCTGGGCGTGCAAGCCTGGCTGGTGGCCACCTTCGGTGCCGAGTTCCATGACTTCGCCGGGTCCATCGTGGTCCACGCGGTGGGTGGCTGGATCGCGCTGCCGGCGGTCCTGCTGCTGGGCGCACGCCGTGGCCGCTACAGCAAGGAAGGCGCGGTGGCCGCGCATCCGCCCTCCAACATTCCTTTCCTGGCCTTGGGTGCGTGGATCCTGACGGTCGGCTGGTTCGGCTTCAACGTGATGAGCGCGCAGACCTTGGACAAGATGAATGGCCTGGTCGCCATGAATTCGCTCATGGCCATGGCCGGCGGCACGCTGGTGGCGCTGCTGATGGGTCGCAACGATCCCGGCTTCGCCTACAACGGCCCGCTGGCCGGCCTGGTGGCGGTATGCGCCGGCTCGGACCTGATGCATCCGCTGGGTGCACTGGTTACCGGCGGCATTGCGGGGGCGATTTTCGTGTGGATGTTCACCCGCACCCAGAACAAGTGGAAGATCGACGATGTGCTGGGCGTGTGGCCGCTGCATGGCTTGTGCGGCCTGTGGGGCGGTCTTGCGGCGGGTATCTTCGGCTTGCAGGCGCTAGGCGGACGCGGTGGCGTGTCGTTCATGTCGCAGCTCATCGGCAGCATCATGGGGATCGCCATTGCGGCAGCGGGCGGATGGATCGTCTATGGCTTGCTGAAGAAGGCGGTCGGGATACGACTGGATCCGGAGCAGGAATTTGAAGGGGCGGATCTGGCCATTCACAAGATTTCTTCTACGGCGGAGAGGGAGACCAGCTGGTAAGACGGTGACAAGCAACAATGAAATCTAGCGAGCCCATTCGAATCGATCGGACTCCTCGGGACTGAAATAAAACTACCATCACCAAAGCGTCGACGCTTTTGAAAAGGCCACCATTCGGTGGCCTTTTCATATGGAAAATCGATTGCAGCCAGGCCCCATCTTCCTCTCTCAAAGAGTGGTCAATGCACCGATCCGAATGAGAATGATCAGTCAGTGATTTGAAAGCCAGAGGCCGTATGATCGCTGCAGCTGTTTTGCCATCACAGCACTATCAATGCATTGACCGCATACATCTGCGCGACACCAATTGCACAACAACGACCTCACGAGGATACTCGATGATAAAAACCCGTCCCATCATCGGCTATTTTGCTGCCAGCGCATCTCTGCTGTGCGCCAGTGCCAGTTACGCCCAAACTGCCGATGCGCCATCGTTGCAGGAGGGTGATGCCTGGGTCTATCAAGCCACCGAAGAACAAAACACGGCAGGCATACTCGGCTCTACCACCAAGAAATGGGACGTCGCCATTGTCCGCTCCGGCAGCAAGACCATGGTCATTTCCGCCAAGGCGGAAGACTCCAATCTGCCACCCAAGGAATTGTTGCGCAATGCCGACTGGGCCGTAGTGCAAAACATCAATGGCAAGAATACCGTTACCAATCGTCCCTATGATTTCCCGCTCAAACCGGGCAAGACCTGGAAAGTGGAATACGATACCGCCAACCCTGATGCACGCACGAAGGTGCAGCACATCACCAAAAATTACACGGTCTTGGGCTGGGTCGATATCAAAGTACCGGCTGGTACCTACCATGCAATCAAAGTGGAAATGGAAGGCGAATGGAGCAAGGAATTCAATCCGACTGCCGCCGTCGCCACTTCCACCGTCACCAGCAGCCAGGCTGGTTCAGTGGCCATTTCCGCCAGCCGAAACGCCAGCACGCAACAGTCGGCCAGCGGCAGAATGTACGACGCGTTCTGGTATGTTCCCGAACTCAAAACTCACGTCAAGTTGATTACCGAAAACTACCAGGCTGGCGGTGCCTTGAATAAACGCGTGACCGAAGAATTGGCAGCATCACCAGTAGATTGATCTGCTCGCGCAAATTTCAGGCATCCAACTCCCTGCGCACCATCTCCGCCCCCGCCCTCAACGCACTGAGTTTGCCGCGCGCCACTTCACGCGGCAAGGGTGCCATCCCGCAATTGGTACTCGGATACAGCTTGTCCGCCGCCACGAACTGCAAAGCCCGGCGCAAGGTCGCCGCCACTTCCTCCGGCGTCTCGATCGCGTGATTGGCCACATCGATGGCACCGACCATCACCTTCTTGCCGCGAATCAGTTCAATCAGGTCCATCGGCACGCGCGCGTTGTGGCATTCCAGCGAGACAATGTCGATGTTGGAAGCCTGCAGCTTGGGGAACGTCTCCTCATACTGCCGCCACTCCGACCCCAGCGTCTTCTTCCAGTCGGTATTGGCCTTGATCCCGTAGCCATAGCAGATGTGCACGGCAGTCTCGCACTTGAGTCCTTCGATGGCACGCTCCAGCGCAGCTACGCCCCAGTCGTTGACCTCATCGAAGAAGACATTGAAGGCCGGTTCATCGAACTGGATGATGTCCACCCCCGCCGCCTCCAGCTCGCGCGCTTCCTGGTTGAGGATCGTGGCGAATTCCCAGGCCAGTTTCTCGCGGCTCTTGTAGTGATTGTCGTAGAGCGTGTCGATCATCGTCATGGGGCCGGGCAGCGCCCACTTGATCGGCTGTTCGGTCTGACTGCGCAGGAAGCGCGCATCCTCCACGAACACCGGCTTCTGGCGCGATACCGCCCCCACCACCGTGGGCACGCTGGCGTCGTAGCGATTGCGAATGCGTACCGTCTCGCGCTTTGCAAAATCCACGCCGTCGAGATGCTCGATGAAGGTGGTCACGAAATGCTGGCGCGTCTGCTCGCCATCACTGACGATGTCGATGCCGGCATGCTGCTGCTCCTGCAGCGACAGGCGCAGCGCATCGCGCTTGGCTTCCTGCAGTTCATCGCCCTGCAGTTTCCAGGGCGACCAGAGTTTCTCGGGCTCGGCCAGCCAGACGGGTTTCGGCAGGCTGCCGGCGGTGGAGGTGGGCAATAATTTTTTCACGGTGGAGAACCTTGCAGGTGGAGAGTTCAATGAGCGCCGGCACGCGACCATTGTTCGAGTACGGCGCGATACGGCTTGATGAAATGTTCTTCGGCGAAGCGGCCCTGCTGGACCGCCAGACGGCTGCGCTCCTCGCGGTCATAGACGATGCGCGTGACGGAATAGTCCTCATGCTGCAGGCTGGGCCGGTAAGTCTTGCCGGCTGCGGAATTGGCGTTGTAGATCTCGGGTCGATAGATCTTCTGGAAAGTCTCCATCGTGCTGATGGTGCCGATCAGTTCCAGGTTCGTGTAGTCACGCAGCAGGTCGCCGCTGAAGTAGAAGGCCAGCGGCGCGGCGCTGTCGGGGGGCATGAAGTAGCGCACCGTCAGGCCCATCTTGGCGAAGTAGGCGTCGGTCAGCGAGCTTTCGTTTTGCAGGTACTCCACACCCAGCACCGGATGCAGGTTCTCCGTGCGCTCATAGGTCTTGCTGCTGGCCACGCTGAGGCAGATCACCGGTGGCTTGCTGAAGTGCTGGCGGTAGGCGGGAGAAGCGACGAAGCGCTTGAACAGGTTGCCATGCAGTTCGCCGAAATGATCGGGTACGCTGAAGGCGGACTGCTGCTTCGTGTGCTCCAGCAGCACCACGCTGAAATCGTAATCGCGCACATAGGAAGAAAAATTGTTGCCGACGATGCCCTCGATGCGCTCACCCGTGTGGTGATCCACGATGTTGGTCTTGAGCACCTCGATCAGCGGCAGCGCCTGTGCTGTGTCCTGTCCCGCCATCCCCATTTCCACGGAGATGATGTCCAGCTCCACTGCGTAGCGGTCGGCCTTGGGATTGTCCCAGTGTGCCAGCGCATTGAAGCGGTTGTTGATCATGCGGAAGGTATTGCGCAGGTTCTCCCGGCGCTGCGCGCCCCGCGCCAGGTTGGCGAAGTTGGTCGTAATGCGCGTGTTGTCGCCGGGACGATAGTCCTCGTCGAAACAGATGCTCTTGATGGCAAATGAGAAGTCGTTGCTCATGATGTGTCTGCGCCCCTTTGCGGAAATCGAATCTGCAAGGCACGCGCCAATGATGAAGGCGGCGTGCGCAGCAGACTCGGTGCGGTCAATGTTCAGGCTGGATTCTATGTCGCCGCATCCATGAATAAAAATGATTTGATCTCATCGATCAATGAGATTCACTCATACCTAATTCTTCGCTGCGGCGCGCACAGGCAAAAAAAAGCCCCGCTCCTTGCGGAGCAGGGCTAACACCTTCTCGGGGGGATGAGAAGGCGGGACAGCGTTCCGGCACCGAAGGCGTGCCGGAGCAGTTGCGTTCTATGACCTGCCAGCCGTGGGCAACTGGCCGAAAAAGTCGGCCATGTTGCCTTCGGTCCAATCCTTCACCAGTTCGCCGTCGCACCACACCCGATAGGCATAGAGCCGATGCTCGTGAAGCCCGCCCAGCGTGCGGCTTTCAATCACGTAGGTCTGGTCGCCCACATTCATTTTCATCCGATGAGAAGCCGGGGCTACCCCTTTTTGCTTGCCCATGATCCATCCCGTCTCTTTCCAACGCTTTGCCACCGCTCCCTTCCCAGCCGTCCTGCCAGCCCCCCAAGGCTTGACGCAGGTCAGCTTCCGGGCAGAAGGCTGGCGCTTGTCCGACATGTTTTCGCAAGGGGCACTACAATGCCCGCTTGGCATGAATGTCACCCAAGATGACGCGGCGCAACACATTCCCGCCAAACAAGAATGTCGCCACCACAAGGAACACGTAAGCTCCTCTGACTACAGTATGAATCTCTGTTTATTTCATATTTTGCACACAGCAGATCCCGCAGAAAGTGAAAAATACTAAAGAATCTATGATTCGTTGCATTTCTGCCATCCGCAAAAATATTAAATATGTGAAATATACAAATCTTACACCTGAACAGCTATACTTTTACAAGGATCAATCAAATGGGTCGAGCAGTACCATCTGATGACAAGGAGATGCCTCCTGGCGACCCGGCGATGACTTCGAGAGAAGCCGCCCGTCTGCTGGGGGTATCGATCACGACCGCCCAGATGTGGATGGAAAGCGGCATGCTGGCCTCCTGGAAAACCCCGGGCGGCCATCGGCGTACCCGGCTGAGTTCGGTCATGACCCTGCTCGGCCATCGTGAAGTGAAACAACCCGAGCCCACTGCCGGTCACGCTGGGCCACAGATCGAGGTTCCTTATCCGGTCAGCCCGAACGAGCCAGAACGTGCGCGCTTTGTTGAACAGACAATGGAAGACACACATTCCGAGGCCCGCTTTCATCGCCTGACATGGCTCGCCAGCGAACTGCTGGACGTACCCATTGCCCTGGTCACCTTCCTGACCACGGAGCTGAAGATCTTCCGTGCGGCACATGGCCTGAACATCACGTCCACGCCGCGCTCGTGGGCCTTCTGCAATTACGCCGTGATGCAGGAAGACATCTTCACCGTCTCCGACGCCACCAAGGACGCGCGCTTCGTCAACAATCCCATGGTCACCGGAGCGCCCTTCATCCGCTTCTATGCCGGCATCCGCCTGATGTACCAGGGCCGCGCGTTTGGCTCGCTGTGCGTAATCGATACCGAACCGCGCATCCTGCGCGCCCACGAACGACAGGCCCTGGAAGAACTGGCCGCTCTGGCCACCGACATCCTGTCGCTGCAACTGCTGGAAGCGAACCGGCAGTAATCCCCCGAGCAGCGCGCGGGCGTCAGCACACAAGTCCCGGCCCCAGGCGCTGCTCATTGCACCATCCCCAGCCATTCTTCCAGGTCCTCCGCCGGCATCGGCCGTGCGATCGCGTAACCCTGCGCGAAGTCACAGCCGAGGTGATGCAGGATCCGGGCGGTGCGCTCGCTCTCCACGCCTTCGGCCACCACGCTGAACCCGAGCTGGTGCGCCAGATGGATGATGGTCGGCACGATCACCTGATCGGCCTCATCCTCGGCCAGGCTGCGGATGAAGGAGCGATCGATCTTCATGATGTCGGCCGGAATGCTCTTGAGGTAGGACAGGTTGCTGAAGCCGCTGCCGAAATCATCGATGGCGACCTGCACGCCCAGTTCACGAATGGCCTGCACGCGCTGGCGCACCACCTCTGGATTGCTGGCCATGGCGCTCTCGGTGAATTCGATCTCGATCAGGCCCTGCGGTACCGCATGCTGTTTCAGTTGCGACGCCAGCAGGCGCAAGAGCTCGTCGGACTCGAAATCGCGCGCCGAAGTATTGATCGCAATCGGCACCACCAGCCCGCGCGCGTGCCATTGCGCCGCCTGCGCCACCGCATGGCGCACCACCCAGGCCGTGATCTGGCGAATCTGCGCCGTCTTCTCCGCCAGCGCGATGAACACCGCAGGAGAAATATGCCCCAGCACCGGGTGCTGCCAGCGGACGAGGCGTCCGGCATCAGCCATCCGCGCATCTGGACTGCCGAACGCGACAAGGAAATGTGGGCCGCACTGCAGGCCTGACCCGATTTGCCCGCGCCAGAACACAGAAGAGAAAGGACAGCGAGGAGACACCATGCATTCCACCCCAGCCATCGATTACCAGCAGCAACGTTTCATGTACCAGCCCTGCCTCGAACAAACCCGTCCTGCCGATGCGGCCTTGCATCCGGTGGTGGTGATCGGGGCCGGTCCGGTCGGACTGGTGACCGCCATCGACCTGGCCCGCCAGGGTATCCGCGTGGTGCTGGTGGATGACGACGACACCCTCTCCACCGGCTCGCGCGCGATCTGCTTTGCCAAGCGTACGCTGGACATCTTTGACCGCATCGGCTGCGGCCAGCGCATGGTGGACAAGGGGGTGGGATGGAACCGGGGCAAGGTCTTCCTGCGCGAGGAGGCCATCTACGAGTTCGATCTCTTGCCCGAATGCGGCCATGCGCGCCCGGCCTTCATCAATCTGCAGCAGTACTACGTGGAAGGCTATCTGCTGGAGCAGGCGCGACAGCACAGCCTGATCGAGCTGCGCTGGAAGAGCCGGGTCAGCGCCATTGCCCATCATGGCGATCACGAAGCGCTGACGGTGGAGACTCCCGAAGGCAGCTATCTGCTCAAGGCGCGCTACGTGGTGGCCGCCGATGGCTCGCGCAGTCCGCTGCGCAAGATGATGGGGCTGGAGAGCGTGGGCCATACCTTCCGCGACCGCTTCCTCATCGCCGACGTCAAGATGGCGGCCCCCTTCCCGGCCGAACGCTGGTTCTGGTTCGATCCGCCCTTCCATCCCAACCAGTCGGTGCTGCTGCATCGCCAGCCCGATGATGTCTGGCGCATCGATTTCCAGCTCGGATGGGATGCCGATCCGGTGCTGGAGAGAACGCCCGAACGCGTGATCCCGCGCGTGCAGGCGCTGCTGGGCAAGGACGCTCAGTTCACCCTGGAATGGGTGAGCGTCTACACCTTCTCCTGCGTGCGCATGGACCGCTTCCGCCATGGCCGGGTGCTGTTCGTGGGCGATGCCGCGCATTGCGTCTCGCCGTTCGGCGCGCGCGGTGCCAACAGCGGCATACAGGATGCCGAGAACCTGGCCTGGAAGCTGGCCTTCGTCCTGCAAGGCAAGGCCCCTGACAGCCTGCTGGACAGCTATGCCAGCGAGCGTGAATTCGCCGCCGACGAGAACCTGCTCAACTCCACCCGCTCCACTGACTTCATCACGCCCAAGAGTGCGGTCAGCCGCTGCTTCCGCGATGCCGTACTGGCGCTGGCGCGCGAGCACGCCTTCGCGCGCAGGCTGGTCAACAGCGGACGCCTCTCGTTGCCGGCCACGCTGCACGGTTCGCCCCTGAGCAGCGCCGACAGCGCGCCTTTCCACGGCGCGATGCAAGCCGGCGCCCCTTGCACCGATGCGCCGGTGCTGACCGACACCATACCCGGCTGGCTGCTGCCGCATCTGGGCGACCAGTTCGTGGCGATGATCTTTGCCCCGCCGGCCTCCCTCTCTGCCGCGCTGCTGCCGGCGCTGGTGCGGCTGATCGAAGGCAGCCTGCCGCTGCGCCTGCTGTTCGTCAGCGGCGCGCAGGCGAGTGCGGAAGACCACACCGTGCTCTCGGCACTGGGAGACGGTGCCGTGCAGGTACAGGACATCGAGGGCCTGGTGGCGCAACGCTACGACGGCCAGCCGCATACCTGCTACCTGATCCGCCCCGACCAGCACGTCTGCGCACGCTGGCGCACGGTCGATGCAGCCGCACTGGAGCAAGCCCTGCAGCGCGCCACCGGCCACGAGCCCGCTGCGCAGCCGGCCACGGTGCTGGACGCGGCCTGATCCCTTTGCATGACCTGACAACACTTTCAACAAGGAGACGAGCATGAGCCTCAATACCGCCCCCAACCTGACGCGTCCGGACGACTTCTATGAAGCCCTGATCGAGATGCATCGCGGCCTGGACGACGCCACCAGCCAGGACGTCAATGCGCGCCTGATCCTGCTGCTGGCCAATCACATCGGCGGCCACGAGGTGCTGATCGAAGCCATGCAGCGCGCGCGTGCCGGGGTGGACCCGGCAGCATCGGCTGCGCTGGCCGAAGCAGCCTGAGCGACCCACCTCTTTCATCGACATCCACAAGAGCACCGCCACAGGTGCCTGTTCAACGGAGACTTTCATGATGACCCCATCCCCGGGTGCCGGCACGCTGGCCGCCCCTTCCGCAATCAAGCTGAGCGTGGCGGCCGAAGACGCGATCTATCGCAAGGTCTGGCTGCGCATCATTCCCTTTCTTTTCATCTGCTATGTGGTGTCCTTCCTGGACCGCATCAACATCGGCTTCGCCCAGTTGCAGATGAAGCAGGACCTTGGCTTCAGCGACGCCATGTATGGCCTCGGCGCGGCGGTGTTCTATGTCGGCTATGTCCTGTGCGAGGTGCCCAGCAACATGCTGCTGGCCCGCTTCGGCGCACGCCGCACCTTTTCGCGCATCATGGTGCTGTGGGGCTTGGCGTCGGTGGGCATGATGGCCGTCAGCGACGCGACGCATTTCTATGTCTTGCGCTTCCTGCTCGGCGTATTCGAGGCAGGATTCTTTCCCGGCATCGTGCTGTATCTCAGCTACTGGTTCCCGGCACGCCGCCGCGCGGCGGTGATGGCGATCTTCTTTGCCGGGGTGGCGGTAGCGGGCGTGTTGGGCGGACTGGTCTCGGGCTGGATCATGCGTGACATGGCGGGCGTGATGGGCCTCTATGGCTGGCAGTGGATGTTTGCCATCGAGGGCGCACCGGCGGTGGTGCTGGGGGTGCTGGTGATCTTCCTGCTGGCCGACGGACCGGCGCAGGCCACCTGGCTCACGCCGGAAGAACGCGGCTTCCTGCAGAACCGCCAGAGCCAGGAAGCGCTGCGCACGCATCACGTGAGCGCCCACTCGCTGACGGCGCTCAAGCAGGCGCTGTCGCATCGGCCGACCTACCTGTTCGCCTTCATCTACTTTGCGCTGACCTGCGGCTCGCTCACGCTGAACTTCTGGATGCCGCTGATGATCCGCGACTTCGGCATCAAGGATGTGGTGCAGGTCTCGCTCTACACCGTGATCCCCAACGCCATCGGCGCCATCGGCCTGATCCTGATCGCGCGCCGCTCGGATCGCCGCAATGAACGTCACGGCCACTTCCTGGTATGTACCACCGGCGGTGCGCTGGCACTGGCGGCGCTGACTCTGCATCCGTCGAGCTTTGCGGTGTCGCTGGGGCTGCTGTCGGTGGCGGCGGTGCTGATCTTTGCGGCCCTGCCGATCTTCTGGTCGCTGCCGCCGGGCTTGCTACCGTCCCAAACCATCGCGCCCGGCATCGCCTTCATCTCCAGCGTGGGCATCACCAGCGGCATCGTCAGTCCCTGGCTGATCGGCCTGGTCAAGACGCGGACCGGCAATATCGATATCGCGCTGTATATCCTGGCGGGATTGCTGTTGCTCAGCGGCTTGACGATGTGGACGATGATCCCGCGCAAGGGGGTGCCGGAAGGGCAACGGCAGCCCGCCTGAAACGGTCCTTCACTTCGATGCGCGAAGCCGTCCTGTGAAAACAGGGCGGCTTTTTTGTTGGCGACATGGCGATACGTTGCGGATCGAATTCGGCGGACGTCAGCCTTTTTCGTCTCCAAGGCGTTAAGCCACAAGTTTGCTTCCAGCGAAGAACCAAATGTCGGCCTCCGGAAAGCTGGTCAAGAAACTGTCAGAATTCCTTGATACAGTGACGCGCCGGTCCCGGGGGGTGACGGATCGGTCATGAATGGATCGTGCACGACCGGTCTCGGCGCGCCTGACCATGCCTTGCCGAGCCAACACCGCCACAACCGCACTTACCGCCAACACCGCCATCCAGCCTCGCCGCCATGACAATGAAGACCACCTCGCCGCAACTGACGGCCTATGAAGAAGTCAAGCCTGGCTTCGGCTGGATCGATGCGCTGGTGCTGGCGGTGCTGTTCGGCCTGCTGTGGAGCGCCCTGCACTTCGGCAAGGGCATGCTGGTGCACTTCGATCCGTCCGACCAGCTGGAGGTCGACAGCTCGCCCGCCATGATCCCCTATTACGCCGGCCGCACCCTGCTGCGCATGTGGATCGCCTTCGCGTTTTCCTTGTTCTTCGCCATCGGCACCGGCTACCTGGCCGCCAAGAGCCGCCGCGCGCGTGCCCTGATCCTGCCAGCGCTGGACATCCTGCAATCGGTGCCGGTGCTGGGTTTCCTCTCGGCCACCGTGGCCGGCTTCATGGCACTGTTCCCGGGCAGCCTGATGGGCGTGGAATGCGCGGCCATCTTCGCCATCTTCACCGGCCAGGTGTGGAACATGGCCTTCGGCTTCTATCACTCCATGGTCACCATCCCGACCGACATGCAGGAAGCCGCTTCCACCTACCGCCTCACCGCGTGGCAACGCTTCCGCACGGTCGAGCTGCCGGCTTCGGCGCACAGCCTGATCTGGAACTCGATGATGTCCTTCGGCGGCGGCTGGTTCTTCGTGGCGCAGAGCGAAGCCATCAGCGTCATGAACAAGGACCTGAAGCTGCCCGGCCTCGGTTCCTACATGGCCCAGGCGATCGACCAGGGCGACCATACGGCGGCACTGTGGGCGGTCATCGCCATGCTGGCGCTGATCCTGGTGAGCGACCAGCTGGTCTGGCGGCCGCTGCTGGCCTGGGCCGACAAGTTCAAGATCGAACTGACCGAATCGACCTCGCCGCCGACCTCGTGGGTGTATGACCTGCTGCGCGGCTCCTACGTCTTTACCTGGCTTGATGAAAAACTGTGGCTGCCGCTGGGCGACTGGCTGGCGCGCCGTCGTCCGGCCACCTCGGCCGCGCCCACGCCGGCCCGCATCACCCGTGAGCGCTGGACCAAGCGCGTCATCACCGGCGCGATCTGCGGCCTGCTGATCTTCGAAGCCCTGCGCGGACTGGTGGCCGCCATCGATGCCTTGCACGGGGCCATGAGCTGGAGCCTGTTCGGCCACATCGTCTGGCTGGGTTTCCTGACCATGCTGCGGGTGCTGGCCATGACCGTGATTGCCACCCTGATCTGGACCCCGGTGGGCGTGTGGATCGGCTCCAAGCCGCACATCGCCCGCTTCGCCCAGCCGCTGGCGCAGATCGGCGCGTCCTTCCCGGTCAACATGACCTTCCCGCTGGTGGTGGGCTGGTTCGTGGCCGCCAACGTCAGCATGAACTGGGGCAGCATCCTGTTGATCGCCATGGGCACGCAGTGGTACATCCTCTTCAACGTCATCGCCGGTGCCATGGCCATTCCCAATGACCTGAAGGAAGCCGCCCGCATGTATGGCCTGTCGCGCTGGAATTTGTGGAAGACCCTGATCCTGCCGGCCATCTTCCCGTTCTGGGTGACCGGTGCCTGTACCGCCGCCGGTGGCGCATGGAATGCCTCCATCGTGGCCGAGCTGGCCAGCTGGGGCGATGTCTCGCTCAAGGCCGATGGCCTGGGTGCTTATATTTCGGCAGTCACCAAATCCGGTGACACGCCCCTCATCATCGCCAGCATCGGCGTGATGTCGATGTTCGTCGTGTTGATGAACAAGTTTGTCTGGCGTCGCCTGTATGCCTTCGCCGAACGCCGTTTCCGCCTCGATTGACCTTGAGCCACGCCATGACCATGACTTCTCCGCAACAACGTCCCGCCGTCGCTGAACTGTGCGCCGTCAGCAAATCCTACAACACCGCCGGCGGCCACGAGCTCAAGGTGCTGGACAACATCGACCTGGCCGTGCACGAGGGCGAACTGCTGGCCCTGCTGGGCCAGTCCGGCTCGGGCAAGTCCACCATCCTGCGCTGCCTGACCGGCCTGGTCGAACCCAGCTCGGGCCACACCATGGCCGCCGGCAAACAGCTCAATGGCGTCAATCGCGATGCCTCGGTGGTGTTCCAGACCTTTGCGCTCTACCCGTGGCTGACGGTGGAACAGAACGTGGCCGTGGGCCTGATGTCGCACAACCCGACCCGCGAGGAACGTGATGCGGCAGTGGACCGCGCCATCGAACTGATCGGCCTGGGCAACTACCACAGCGCCTATCCGCGTGAGCTCTCGGGCGGCATGCGCCAGCGCGTGGGCATTGCGCGCGCGCTGGTGTCCAAGCCCAAACTGCTGTGCCTGGACGAAGCCTTCAGTGCCTTGGACGTGCTGACCGCAGAGAACCTGCGCCAGGAATTGATCAGCCTGTGGCGTGCCCCGGACAGCGGCCTGACCTCCATCTTCATGGTCACCCACAACATCGAGGAAGCGGTGGAAATGGCTACCCGCATCGTCGTGGTATTCCCGCGTCCGGGCCGCTTGGGCCTGGTGCTGGAGAATCCGCTGCCCTATCCGCGCGACTCCAAGAGCCCGGAATTCCAGCGCCTGGTCAACATCATCCACGAAGCCATCACCACGCTCTCCCTGCCCGACCTGCCGCCGGAAGTGCATGTGCCGGGCGAGCCGATCTCGCGCGGACGCAAGCGCATGGAATCCATCCCGCTGATCCCGGTGGGCCAGATCCTGGGCCTGATGAGCCTGCTGCACGACGAGCCGGAACTGAACAACATCTACGACATCTCGGACGAGATCGGCAAGGAATTCGGCGAGACCATCGGCACCGTGAAGGCCGCCGAGATCCTGGAACTGGTGGATACGCCCAAGCAGGAGGTCTACCTGACCGACCTCGGCCGCCGCTTCGTGGCCGCCGACCGCAAGGGACAGCGCGCCATCTTCGCCGAGCAGGTCTACAAGCTGCGTCTGTTCCACATCATCCTGGCGGTGCTGGGCGAAGCGGAAGAAATCGAGGCCGAACGCGTCTTGAAGGACATCGGCAGCGCCCTGCCCTACGACAATCCCGAAAAGACTTTCGAGACCATGATCGCCTGGGGCCGCTATGCCGGTCTCATGGATTACAACGCCAAGACCGGCATGGTCTTCGTCCCCAAGGACGAAGACGAGGAAGACGGCGGCCAGGGCTGAGGCTCGCTGGGCCGGCAAGCGCCGGCCTGCAACTGCTTCGCGCAGCCAGTCTCAGTGCAGGGCCGCCAGCGGCGCGCCCTGCAAGCCCGGTGCAGCAGGCGATGCATGGCCACTGCCGGGCATGGTCGAGGCATCCTGGCGGATCTTGAAGATCGACACCACCTTCAGCAAGCCACTGGCCTGTTGCGACAGCGACTGCGCTGCCGCACTGGCTTCTTCCACCAGTGCCGCATTCTGCTGGGTCACCTGATCCATCTGCACGATGGCCGTGTTGATCTGCTCGATGCCGCTGCCCTGTTCCTGGGTCGCGGTGGCGATCTCGTTCATGATCTCGCCGAAGCGCTGCACCGAGGCCACGATGCCGCTCATCTGCTCACCGGCGCTGGCCACCAGTTGCGAGCCAGCGCCAACATGCGCCATCGATTCCCCGATCAGGTCCTTGATCTCCTTGGACGCCACCGCACTGCGCTGCGCCAGCGAGCGCACTTCCGAGGCGACCACCGCAAAGCCGCGCCCCTGCTCACCGGCACGGGCCGCTTCCACCGCTGCGTTGAGGGCGAGGATATTGGTCTGGAAGGCGATACCTTCAATCACGCCGATGATGTCGGCCATCTTGCCCGAGCTGGCCGAGATCTTGTCCATGGTCGAGACCACGCGATCGAAGGCTTCGCTGCCGGTGGCTGCCGTCTCGGCCGCACCACCCGACAGGCGCAGCGCCTCGGCGGCGTGGCTGGTGTTCTGGCGCACGGTGGTGGTCAGCTCTTCCATGCTGGCGGCGGTTTCTTCCAGCGAGGCGGCTTGTTCTTCGGTACGTTGCGAGAGGTCGAAGTTGCCCTGTGCGATCTGGCCGCTGGCCACCGAAATGGTCTCGGCCGCCGACTTGATGCCGTGTGCGATCACGTTCAACTGGTAACGCATCTGCTCGATGGAAGCCATCAGGCTGGAGCCGTCGCCGTCCCGCAGGCGCACCGTGGCGGTGAGATCGCCCGAGGCAATCTCGCGCGCGATGGCCTGCGCCTCCGACGGCTCGGCTCCCAGCTGGCGCAGGATGCTGCGCGCAATCAGAGCCGAGGCGGCAATACCCACCAGCAGCGCCAGCACGACGGCGGTCAGCATCACCGTGCGCAGCCAGGCGTAGGTAGTACGTGCATCGGCGGCAGCTTCCTCATTGAGCTGGTCTTCAAAATCGGCCAGCTCGGTAAGCGAATTGATCCAGGCCAGTTGCTTGGGCCGCACTTCGGTGATGAGCACCTTCACGGCATCGGCCGGCTTGTTGTCCAGACCCAGCTGCAGCGCCTTGGCCATCAGCGGCACGGTGGCGGCTTCATCGGCCTTGATCTTCGACAGCAGCTGCTTCTCGCGCTCGGTGGTAGCGGCTTCCGTGCTGAACATCTTGTCGAGCGCAAGCAAGGCATCGGCGTAAATCTTTTCCTGCCGCGCCAATGTCTGCGACTCCACGCGCATGCTTTCCTGATCTTCCAGCAAGGCAATATTGCGAATCGCGATGGCGCGCTGACTCAATGCGTTGCGCAAGACGGTAACCAACTTGGTTTCGGCATTATTGATGGCAGTGATGTCGGTGAGTGCATCATTGATGCGCGACATGCCTGCCATGCCCAGTACGGAGATGCCCAGCAGAAACACGAGAATCAGGCCGAAGCCCAACGCCAGCCTGGTCACGACTTTCAACTTGCCCATGGTATTGCCCCCTTTTGCGGTATCCCCCGGCCGATGGAAGGTGAGGCCGGAGAGAGTTTGACGGAGCTTGCCCGGGAAGGACTGCGGGACCTGAACGCTTGAGTGGGCGAGGAGGGGTGAAGCGGGACGCTGTTGTGATTGTGGTTCGCCCTGTTGCAGTCAGTCCGCCGACAAGCAGAAGCAGTCTATGCTCCTGCCTGCCGGGACAAAGCGAGAATCAGCGAGGATTTATCGGCTCACTAAAAAGTTACCAATTTGGGTACATTTCAGTCAATGATGAGCTCGGCGGGCGTTGACGTTTTCTGCACCATGGCCCGCGAGGGCAGATCAGGCGGGCGATTGCGCCTTGCGCCGAAGACGGCTGGCGCTGACCGCAGTCGCCAGCGCCGTGGCCAATACCGCGATCCACAGTGCGAGACGAATCGCCTCGCCATCCTGCGCCGCACTCATGCGCACTTCCCCTTGCGCGACGGCACCGGCGGGGTAAATCGCCAGGACCGTACCCAGCAAGGCGGCGCCCAGGCACTGGCCGAAGGTGCGCATGATGGCCAGCACGCCGGAGGCATTGCCGCTGCGTTCGCGGGCAACGTTGGACAACATCTCGCGATTGTTGGGACTCTGGAAGAAACCGAAGCCCATGCCGCACACCAGGGCACGCCAGCCGATGTCCCAGGCCTGGGCGTGATCGGGCAGCAGCGCCAGCAAAGCCAGGCCTACCGTAAAGAGCGCCAGGCCCAGGCTCGACAGCAGCGCGGGGGAATGGCGGTCCGCCAGTTTGCCCGCATGCGGCGCCACCAGCACGATGCCCAGCGGCCAGGGTGTGAACAGCGCCGCCGATTCAAACGCGGTATAGCCATAGCCGTTCTGGAACAGGAAGGGCAAGGCCACGAAGGCGATGCCCTGCCCCACGAAGGACGCCAGCGAGGTCAGTGCGGCCAGCGAGAAACGCGCATTGGCAAAGATGTCCAGCGGCAACAGCGGCTCCGGCACGCGGCGCTGCCCGCGCACGAAAGCGGTGCCGGCCAGCAGCGCCACCAGCGCGTAGGCTGCCGCCTCCAGCATGGCATGAGTGCCCTGCCCCGGTTCGGCAAAGCGCGCACAGGTGTCGGCGGCCATGATGATGGCACCCATGGCCAGCGCCGACCACAGCGCACCGGCCACGTCGAAGGGTGCCTGGGCCGGTTTGCGTGTTTCCGGAATGGCACTCCACGACAGCAGCACGGCGACGATGCCCAGCGGGACGTTGATGAGGAAGATCCACTCCCAGCCCAGCGCGGCCAGCAAGGTGCCGCCCAGTACCGGACCGACGGCGGTGCTGGCGGCCACCAGCACGGCATTGAGGCCAAGGATGCGGCCCAGCAGGCGATTGGGAAAGACGGTGCGATGGATGGCCGGCGCAATGCTCAGCATGGCCGCGCCACCCAGCCCTTGCAGCACGCGCATGGCAATGAGGAGATCCACCGAGCGCGACAGGGCGCAGCCCAGCGACGCCAGCGTAAACACGGCGAGCCCGGCCGTGAACTGGGTACGAAAGCCCAGCCGTGAGGACAGGGCCGCAAACGCGGCCAGCGTCATCGCGGTGGCCAGCAGGTAGGCGTTGGCCACCCACACGGAAGCCGCGGCCGAGGTCTGCAGGGCCAGGCTGATCTGCGGCAGGGCGACGTTGATGATGGTGCCGTCGAACACAGCCATGGTGGTGGCCATCATGACAGCCAGCATGGCGCGGCGGCGCTGCACGCCCGGCAGGCCTTCGTCGCCGGGCAGGTCGGTAAAGAGTGACATGGGGATCGCTTGGGAAGATCGAATCAGGTCTTCACTATAGCCAGCCGCGAGACAAGGCGGAAGACGCATGGCTTGCATTGGATCATTGCACGGGACGCCATGTCACCCCTCGCATGCTAGGATGCCGCCATGCCCGATACCGACCTCAACCTCCTGATCGCTCTGGATGCCCTCATCGCCGAAGCCAGCGTGGCCGGGGCTGCGCGCCGCCTGGGCCTGAGCGCCTCGGCCATGAGCCGCACCCTGACGCGCCTGCGCCAGGCGACCGGCGACCAGTTGCTGGTGCGGGCCGGGCGGCAGATGGTCCTGACACCCTGCGCGGAAGCGCTGCAGGAGCGTGTGCGCAACGTGGTACATGAAGCGCGCTCGGTGTTGCGCCCTTCGGTACCGGAACTGGATGTGGCGCGGCTGGAGCGCGACTTCACCATCCGCGCCAACGAGGGCTTCATCGAAGCCTGTGGTGCCGCGCTCATCCGTGCCGTCACCCGCGAAGCGCCGCTGGTGCGCCTGCGCTTCGCGCCCAAGGTGGAGCGCAGTCCGCTGCCCCTGCGTGAAGGCAGTGCCGATCTCGAAATCGGCGTGGCCAGCGAGATGGGACCGGAGGTGCGCCTGCAGACCCTGTTCCGTGACCGTTTCGTCGGTGCGGTGCGGATCGGCCATCCGCTGGCGGCCCTGCGGCGCGTGAGTGCCGAGCGCTATTGCGCCTATGAACACGTGAGCGCTTCGCCGCGCGGCGACCGCGCCAGTCCGCTCGATGCCGCGCTGGCCGAGCGCGGTCTGGTGCGCAAGGTGGTGGCGGTGGTGCCGAGTTTTCCCGGTGCGCTGGCGGTGGTGCGCAACTCCGACCTGGTGGCCATGGTGCCGCGCTCCTTCCTGACCACGGCCGGCGCGCCGCGCAAGGATGGCAGCGCGTCCGGCATCCATCTGTTCGAATTGCCGATCGCGACCGCTCCCATCATCGTCTCGCTGATGTGGCATCCGCGCGTGGAGCTGGACCCGGCGCACCGCTGGCTGCGCGACAAGGTGCGCGCGGTCTGTGCCGGACTGGCGCAGCACGGTGCGGGTGCCAAAGGCCGTCCCGGCTGAACCCTTTTCCTGAAAGCATTCCATGCAACTGCAAGGCATTCATCATGTGGCCGTCATCTGTTCCGACTATGCCGTCTCCAAGGCCTTCTATGTGGACCTGCTGGGTCTGCGCGTGATCGCCGAACATTACCGCCAGGCGCGCGACTCCTGGAAGCTGGACCTGGGCCTGCCCGATGGCAGCCAGATCGAGCTGTTTTCCTTCCCTGAACCGCCGCCCCGTCCTTCGCGCCCCGAGGCCTGCGGCCTGCGCCATCTCTCCTTTGCCGTGGCCGACGTGGCTGCCAGCAAGGCTGAGCTGGAGGCCAGTGGCGTGGTGGTGGAAGACATCCGCGTGGATGAATACACGGGCCGGCGCTTCACCTTCTTCGCCGATCCGGATGGGCTGCCACTGGAACTGTATGAAGTGATCCGCTGAACTGGCCCGTCCGCAAGCCGCGCCACAGCTGAGCTTGCGCGGCATGGTGCAGAAAACGTCAAGCCGCCATGCGCGCACCGCAAGGGCAACGGCTATACTCGCGCTGCATTCCTGACCGGCCTGCCTTCCTGCCCACATCCACGCCATGCAAAACCTCAAGACTTCCGCCTTCTCGCGCCTGAGCTCCACTACCTTGCTGGGGGCTGCCGTGGTGCTGGGCATGCTCTACTTCGGCCGCGACATCCTGGCTCCGCTGGCCGTAGCCGGCATCGCCAGCCTGATCATCCTGCCGCTGGTGAGGAAACTCGATGCCCTGGGCCTGAACCGGGCGGCGGCGGCCATGGTCTCGGTGCTGCTGGTCGGTGGCTGCCTGGTGGCACTGGCGGTGGTGCTGACCTTCCAGCTGGTGAGCGTGACCAGCGACCTGCCGCAATATCGCGAAGGTATCCAGGACAAGGTGGAAAGCGTGCGCGCCATGGCCGAGCGCCCCTTCGCCAGGCTGGAAGCCGAACTGAGCGCGGTAATCCCGCAGCCGGTTCCGGAGAGCGCGCGCAGCGGCAAGAAAAACAGCCGGACCGCAGCCGCCGCCGCTGCAGCGGCGGCCACGCCCGAAACCGATACCCGCATGTCGGTGCGCGGCGCCTTGCGGCGGCTGTTTGCGCTGGCCTGGGGGCCGATCGGCCAGGCCGGCATCGTGCTGGTGCTGCTGGTGTTCATCCTGCTGGAACAGGAGTCCCTGCGCGAACGCCTGATCCGCCTGGCCGGGCTGACCGAGATGAGCCGCACCATGCAGGCGCTGGGCGATGCCGCCGAGGGCGTGTCGCGTTTCTTCTTTTCGCAGTTCGTGGTCAACCTGGTGTTCGGACTCATCATGGGCGCGGTGCTGGCCGCCGGCGGCGTGCCGCATGCGGTGCTGTGGGGTGCGCTGGCCGGGGTGCTGCGTTTCGTTCCTTACCTGGGCGCGCTGGCGTCCGGACTGATGATTTCGGTCTTCATCGCCGCCATTGATCCAGGCTGGTGGCTGGCGCTATCCTTCCTGGCCTTCTACGTGGGGCTGGAAGTGATCGTGGCCAACTTCATCGAACCGCGCGTGTATGGTCACAGCTCCGGTCTCTCTCCGCTGGCGGTGATCGTCTCGGCGCTGTTCTGGGGCACGCTGTGGGGCCCCATCGGCCTGCTGCTCTCCACCCCGTTGACGCTGTGCCTGGTGGTGGCCGGACGCCACGTGGCCGCACTCGAACCGATCACCATCCTGCTGGGCGAAGCGCCGGACATGACGCACGCTGAGCGCTTCTACCAGCGCGCCCTGGCCGGTGAATCCGAGGCCATCATCCGCGATGCACGCGGCCATCTTCAGAAGCAGAGCTTCGCCAAGTATTGCGACCAGATCCTGCTGCCGGGCCTGGCCTTGGCGGCATTGGACCTGCGCCATGGCCGCATCGAGGGTGCGCAGCAGGAACGGCTGCTGCATTCGGTGTCGCAGCTCACCGAAGTGCTCACGCAAAGCCCGGGCGCACCACGCAGCCTGCGTCGCCGGCGCGAAGTGCCATTGCTCAACAGCGGCGTCGGCGCACACCTGCGCGAACTGCGTCAGGCGCGGCTGGGCCGCTGGCAGGGTTCGCTGGATGTGCCGCAGGGCTCGGTGGTGCTGTGCGGCGGCTTGCGCGGGGAGCGCGATGACCTGCTCTCCGAACTGCTGGTGCATGCGCTGCGCGTGACCGGCATCGATGCCCGCAGCATCACGCTGGACCAGCCCGAGGATGAACAGCCCGATACCAGCAAGGCGGAACTGGTATCCATCGTGTTCCTGGTCTATCCGGTGCGCGAGAAGCTGGAGGCGTGGATGGCGGTGGTGCATGACCTGCGCGAGAACCTGCCGCATGCGCTGCTGGTCACCATCCGCCCCTCATTCTTCAATGAAGAGGTAGAGGCCACGACCGTGAAAGAACAGGTGGACATGGTGCTGTCGTCCTTCGAAGAAGGGCTGGCGTTTGCGTCTACGCATATGCGACCGGCGATCAAGGCGTAAGCCCGCGCAACCTCAATGCGCAGGAGAAAAAAACCGCCCGGCTCGCACCGGGCGGTTTTGCTTTTGCAGCGTCGTTTCGTCGCGGTCAGTGACGTCGCACGTATCAACGCTTCAACTGCGACAAATCACGCACGGCACCGCGATCAGCCGACGTGGTCAGCGCCGCATAAGCCTGCAGTGCCTGCGAGACCACGCGCTGGCGGTTGCCCGGCTGCCACGCGGCGTCGCCACGAGCGTCCATCTCGCTACGGCGCTTGGCCAGCTCTTCACCGGAGATGCGCAGGTTGATGGTGCGGTTGGGGATGTCGATATCGATCATGTCACCCTCTTCCACCAGGCCGATGGCACCGCCTTCGGCCGCTTCCGGCGACGCGTGGCCGATCACCAGGCCCGAGGAACCGCCGGAGAAGCGGCCATCGGTGAACAGCGCGCAGGCCTTGCCCAGGCCCTTGGACTTGATGTACGAAGTCGGGTACAGCATTTCCTGCATGCCGGGGCCGCCCTTGGGGCCTTCATAGCGCACGATGACCACATCACCGGCCTTGACCTTGTCGCCCAGGATGCCTTCCACAGCCGCATCCTGGCTCTCGAAGACGCGTGCGGTGCCGGAGAACTTCAGGATGCTTTCATCCACGCCAGCGGTCTTGACGATGCAACCCTTCTCGGCGATGTTACCGTACAGGACCGCCAGGCCGCCGTCTTGCGAGTAAGCGTGTTCGCGATCGCGGATGCAGCCGTTGGCGCGGTCCAGGTCGCTGTCTTCAAAACGCTCTTCCTGCGAGAAGGCCGTCTGCGTGGGCACGCCACCGGGGGCGGCACGGAACAGCTTGTGCACGGCCGGATCGCTGGTGACGCGGATGTCGAATTTCTCGATGGCTTCGCCCAGGGTCTTGCTGTGCACGGTCGGACGCGAGGTGTCCAGCAGGCCGGCACGGGCCAGCTCACCCAGGATGGCGATGATGCCGCCGGCGCGGTGCACGTCTTCGATGTGGTACTTGTTGGTCATCGGCGCGACCTTGCACAGGCAGGGGACCTTGCGCGAGATGCGGTCGATGTCGGCCATGGTGAATTCCACCTTGGCTTCGTGGGCTGCGGCCAGCAGGTGCAGCACGGTGTTGGTGGAGCCGCCCATGGAGACGTCCAGGGCCATGGCGTTTTCCCAGGTTTCCTTGGTGCAGATGTTGCGCGGCAGGATGCTGTAGTCGTCCTGTTCGTAGTGGCGCTTGGCCAGTTCGACGATCAGGCGGCCAGCGCGCAGGAAAAGTTCCTTGCGGTCGGCGTGGGTCGCGAGAACGGTGCCATTGCCCGGCAGCGACAGGCCCAGCACTTCGGTCAGGCAGTTCATCGAGTTGGCGGTGAACATGCCCGAGCAGGAACCGCAGGTCGGACAGGCCGAGCGTTCCACTTCGGCCACGTCGGCGTCGGAGATGTTCTTGTCGCCGGCCTGGATCATGGCGTCGACCAGGTCGAGCTTGATGACCTTCTTGTCGGTGTTGACGGTCTTGATGACCTTGCCGGCTTCCATCGGGCCGCCGGAGACGAAGACCACGGGGATGTTCAGGCGCATGGCGGCCATCAGCATGCCCGGAGTGATCTTGTCGCAGTTGGAGATGCAGACCATGGCGTCGGCACAGTGGGCGTTGACCATGTATTCCACCGAGTCGGCGATCAGGTCGCGCGAGGGCAGCGAATACAGCATGCCGTCGTGGCCCATGGCGATGCCGTCATCCACGGCGATGGTGTTGAATTCCTTGGCCACGCCGCCGGCCGCCTCGATCTCGCGCGCCACCAGCTGGCCCAGGTCCTTCAGGTGCACGTGGCCGGGCACGAACTGGGTGAAGGAGTTCACGACCGCAATGATGGGCTTGCTGAAATCGCCATCCTTCATGCCGGTGGCACGCCACAGCGCACGCGCGCCGGCCATGTTGCGGCCTTGGGTGGTGGTATAGGAACGGTAGGTCGGCATGATGGGTGTCTCCTCAGGGCTGCTTAGGGAAAAAGGGAGCCCAAGAGTGCCTTCGGGGAGAGTGTTTGTCCAATATATAATTCGATGCCTATTAATATCCGTAGGATATTATTCCAAAACAACATGGATAGCCTCTTCAGGCAAGCAAAAGGCCCGCACCATGGCGGGCCCTTCGCGCTTTCACGGCTCAGATGAGACTCAGGCTTCCTCTCCGGCCTTCATCACGGTAATCGGTTCCACCACGCTCAGCAGCAGCACCAGGCACAGCAGCGAGGTGCCGACCATGTAGAGGAAGACACTGGTCCAGTCATAGCGATCCAGCAGCATGCCCACCGCCAGGGGGGCGCAAGCCCCACCGATCTGCCCCAGCGAATTGACGATGCCGAACGCGGTCGGATAGGTGGACTTGGTCGCCAGCCCCATGGGATAAGCAGAATACCCGGCAAAGCCGATGCCCAGCATCAGGCCCGACAACATCAGCATGGCTCCGAGGTACAGCACGCTGTCCGGGGCTTCCACCAGCATCAGCGTCATCACGGCCGTGCCCAGCGCACCCAGCAGCATCATGGGCTTGCGGCGGCCACCGAGCAGGCGATCCGAGATGATCCCGCCCAGCATGTTGCCGGCCACCGCACCGATGAACGGAGCCGAGGCCAGGAAACCCATCTTCACCGAGGCAAACCCCTTGACCGTCACCAGGTAGGTCGGGATCCATGACATGAAGATGTTGCTGATGCCGATCATGCAGCCATAGCCGATGGCCACGCCGATCACGTTCCAGGAGGTGAAGACCTGGCGCAGCGTTTCCAGACGCGGCACGCGGCGGGTCCGGTTGATGCCGTCCAGCCAGGGCATCGGTGCCACTTGCGCGCCCTGGGCCGGACGTGCGCCGCTGCTGGCCGGACCGGCGGGCACGTCCTGCGTGATGTAGCGGCGTTCGGCCTCATTGCAGAAACGATTCTCGGCCGGCGAATTGGTCACCAGGAAGAACCACAGGATGGCCAGGAAAATGCCCGGCACCGCAAATACGTAAAAGATTTCGCGCCAGCCCCAGAGCTGGATGACGATGATGCAGACCGTCGGCACGATCAGCGGGCCGAGCTTGGAGGCGGCAATCCAGAGCCCGGTGGCGGTGCCCTTTTCCTCGGGCGGGAACCAGCGATTGATGACGTTGGTACAGCCGATGCCCAGCGGACCTTCCGACAAACCCAGGCCGACGCGGTAGAGCTGCAACAGCAGCACCGAGGAGGTCGTGCCCATGAGGCCGGTGAACAGCGAAGTCAGCAGCATGAAGACGGAAAAGAGAATGCCGGTGGTCTTCTCGCTCAGGCGCTTGTACATCAGCCCGACCGGAATCTGCACGATGCCGTAGGCAAACGAAAACAGGCTCACGATCATCCCGGCTTCGGTATTGGAGATGCCGTACTCCTTCTTCATGTAAGGCAGGGCGATGCCGAAATTGGCGCGATCCGCGCAGGCGATGGCCCAGATCATGAAGATCAGGCCCATCACCACCCAGCGATAGCGGGTCGGTTTCTGCTGGGCCAGCGGTGCGGACGCGCTGGCGGCCGGGGCTGCGGATGAGGCGGATGCGGCGGAACTGCGGCGGCCGACCGGGTCGGCGGCGTCGACGTGATTCATCGTCGGACTCCTTGGGCGTGTCTCGTGTTTATCGTTATGGATGGCGGCAATGGCGTGGCACTGCCGCGCTCAGGACGGCAGCGTGCGGCCGGTCCGGGGTGATCCCAGGTTCATGCTTGTCTCCTGTGCGGGTGGCGGGCTTTGTTGTGTGTCCCCGGAGGGATCTGTTGACGCCCGGCATTCATTGCGGCCCCTGCGTGTCTCGGTGGCCGACGCTGGGAATCATGGCGGCGGCCCTGCATGGCGTCCAATCTTTTCTGGCTATCAGGTGATGTGCGGATTGAATCGATACTGATACCGAATCAGTCACCATTTCGTGAATCAATTGATAGCCTTTTCGGATTGGACGCCCTGCCCGAATGCCCGCATCATCCGCCGGCATTGCCACCGAACGAGAAGGAGTCCCCCCATGAAACGCCACGTGCTGCAGCTCAATCCCATCCTGGTCCCGGCCATCAACGACAAGCTGGAAAGCCTCTATCATATGCACCGCCTGTTCGAGCAGGACGACAAGGAAGCCTACATCGAGCGCCATGGTGCGGTGATCGAAGGCGTCATCACCGGCGGCCACACCGGCATCAGCAATGCGCTCATGGATCGCCTGCCGGCGTTGAAGGTGGTGGCGGTCAATGGTGTCGGGACCGATGCGGTGGACCTCAACCATGCGCGCAGCAAGGGCCTGCCGGTGACCGGCACCTTCGGCGCGCTGACCGAGGATGTGGCTGACCTGGCCTTGGGGCTGATGCTGGCGGTGAGCCGGCAGATCTGTCCGGGCCATGCCTTCGTGCAGCGCGGTGACTGGGTGCGCCATCCTTCGCCGACGGCCATTCCACTGTCGCGCCGCCTGAGCGGCAAGCGCGTGGGCATCGTCGGCATGGGCAAGGTGGGCCGCGCCATCGCCCAGCGCGCAGCGGCCTTCGGCTGCCCGATCGCCTATACCGACCTGCGCGCCATGGAGGACCTGCCCTACACCTTCCAGGCCGAGCTGCTGCAACTGGCGCGCGAGAGCGATGTGCTGGTCCTGGCGGCCGCCGCCGACAAGGCGCAAGGCATCATCAATGCCGCCGTGCTCGGTGCGCTCGGACGCGAAGGCATCCTCATCAACATCGCGCGCGGCAAGCTGGTGGTGGAAGAGGATCTGGTGGATGCCCTGCAGCGCGGCGTGATCGCCGGTGCGGGTCTGGATGTGTTCGTGGATGAACCCAACGTACCGGCGGCCTTGTTGCAAATGGACCAGGTGGTTCTGCAAGCCCATCGCGCCAGCGCCACCGTGGAGTCGCGCACGGCCATGGGCGAGATGGTGCTGGCCAGCCTGGCGCAAGGTCTGGCCGGACAGCGGCCGGAGGGCAGCCTCACCACCTGAACAGGATCATGGCCGTGGCCGGGAGCGTAACTGCCTATAATGCACGCTCCCCTTACCGGCGAATCCCCATGCTCGATCTGGCTCAAGTCCGTTGTTTCGTGGTCGCTGCGACCGAACTCAATTTCCGTCGTGCAGCGGCGCTGCTGAACATGACCCAGCCGCCCCTGTCACGGCAGATCCATCTGCTGGAACACAGGCTGGGCGTGCAATTGTTTGAACGGGTCGGACGCACCGTGCGCCTGACCACCGAAGGCCGGGTGTTCCTGGCCGATGCTTCACGCCTGCTGCAATTGTCGGAGCAGGCCGAGAGCACGGTGCGCCGCGCCAGCCAGGGCAAGACCGGGCGGGTGCGGGTCGGCTTCACCGGTGCGGCCGGCTATGAGCTGATTCCTGAGCTGCTGATGCAGGCGCGCAAGAGCCTGCCCGAGATCGACGTGGTGCTGTTCGAACTGATTTCGGTGTCGCAACTGGAAGCCTTCACCGCCAACACCATCGACATCGGCTTCCTGCGGCCGGTCTCATCACGCCAGCCGCTGGAATTGCAACTGGTGGATGACGAGCCACTGGTGCTGGCCATGCCGCAAGGCCACGCGCTGGCCGCGCATGAGCGCATCGCCACGGCCCAGCTCGATGGCCAGCCCTTCATCATGCATTCGCCCACGCATGGAAAATATTTCTACGAACGCATCATGGCCATGCTGGGTGCGGCGGACGTCAAACCCGATTTCACGCAATACATCGACCAGAGCCACACCATCCTGTCGCTGGTGCGTGCCGGGCTGGGCGTAGGCATCCTGCCCGCCTCGGCCCAGCGCTTCCATTACGACCGGGTGGAATTCCGTCCGCTGGCAGGCGACATGCCGCGTGCCGAGATGAGCATGGCCTGGCGCGCGGACCAGGACAATCCGGCGGTCACGGCCTTCCGCCTGATGGCCGCCGACTACTGTGCCGAACGCGCAGCCAGGCTGCGTCCGGCGGCACCAGCCTGATATCAGCCGCCCACGCGGCTCAGGTGTTCATAGAGGATCGCCGCGCCCACGCCAATCAACACCACGCCACCGATGATCTCGGCGCGCTTGCCGATCAGGTGGCCCAGCACGCGGCCGACCATCACGCCGATGGTGACCATGGTGGTGGTGGCCAGGCCGATCAACAGCGCGGCTTCGAGGATGTTGACGTCGATGAAGGCCAGGCCCACGCCCACGGCCATGGCATCGATGCTGGTGGCCACCGCAGTGAGGGCCAGCATGACCACGGATTGCTTCTGCGGGGTAGCACTGGCCTCTTCTTCCTCATCATCGTCGCTCAAGCCTTCGCGGATCATGCGCGCACCCAGCACCAGCAGCAGCACGAAGGCGATCCAGTGATCCCATTCCGAGACCCACTTGGTCGCGACAGAACCGGCGAACCAGCCGATGAGGGGAGTGATGGCTTCGATCACGCCGAACAGCAGGCCGATGCGCAATGCCTGCAGGAAGCGAGGCTTCTGCATGGCGGCGCCCTTGCCGATGGCGGCCGCAAAGGCGTCCGTGGACATCGCCAGCGCGAGGAGAAGGAGAGCGGGGAAATTCATGAGCGGGGATTCCTTGGCCGGGCGAAAAGTCCATGGACGCGCCTGCGCGCCCAGCCTGGCCGCAGGATACGTCTATGGTCTCGCCTACCTGGATGGCTACCCGCGCCACGGCAGCGATGCTGCCGAGAATGTTGACACGGGCTCTTCCGGATGACCCGGAAGCTGGCTACTCCCCAAAGAGAAGCCCGGATTTTAAACGAAGACGGCCGCGCTAGACAAGTTGTCGTGCCGGGTTCGTCAGAATGCTGCGGCGTACGCTACACAATGTATTGCCAGGCAGACATTGTGACGATCAGTACGCATCACCCTGCTCTACCGCATCGACCGCATCGACCGGATCCACATGCGTCATCACATCCAGCACAGGATGCGCTTCCAGCACCCGGCGCCGCGCGTCGATGGCAATGGCATGGCCTTCGGTGACGGTGAGCGTGCCATCGATTTCCAGATGCACGTCCACCAGCGTGAGATCGCCCATGCGCCGCGTGCGCAAGTCATGCACCCCCTGCACTCCGGGCGTGGCGAGGATGGTAGCGCGGATGGCCTCGCCTTCTTCAGCGGACACGGCGCGGTCCATCAGGTCATGCAGCGCGCTCCAGAAAAATCCCCAGCCGGTGCGCACCACCATCAAGCCCACCACCGCCGCAGCCACCGGATCCAGCAAGGTGAAGCCCGCCAGGCTGCCGACGATGCCCAGCGCCACCACCAAGGAGGAAGCCGCATCCGAACGCGCATGCCAGGCATTGGCCACCAGCATGCTGGAGCGCACGCGCTCGGCGATGCGCAGCATGTAGCGGAACAGCAGTTCCTTGGCCAGCAAGGCCGCCAGCGCCACCCACAAGGCCGCCACATGGACCGGTGGCGTTTCGCCATAGTGCTGGATCTTCTGGGCCGCCGACACCAGCATGCCCAGGCCCACCGCCAGCAGCAATGCACCCAGCGCCAGCGAGGCCGCCGTTTCGTAACGCTGGTGACCATATTGGTGATCGTCGTCAGCCTGCTTGCGGCTGTGATGGCCCGCCAGCAGCACCACGAAATCGGAAATGAGATCGGACAGCGAATGAATGCCGTCCGCAATCAGGGCCTGCGATCCGGAGAACACGCCGGCCGTGACCTGCAGCATCACCAGCGCGATATTGACCACGATGCTCACCAGCGTACTGGTGCGGCCAGCGCGATAACGGGCCGCACTCAATGCCTCATCGCGAGGATCTTCCCCCTTGAAGTCTTCTATTTGGGTACTTAACATAAAACCAACGATAAGAGCCTAATCTAGAGCCAAAATTGGCAAAACTTGTGCTATCGAACAAATTACTGGATCATCTTGCCACATTACAATGTCATCCGTATTGCGTCAGGGGGACTGCCGCCGCTTTTTTGCCGGTGCGGTCAGCAACGCGCCGGATCACGGCCCGCACCTCCATCGCACGACAAGACATCCCCGCGTACCTGGCTGGCGCCATGACACGCGAGCGATCCGAGACAGACCCGGTGCAGCCTTACATCGAGGAACAGCATGAACCAAGCAACTCCGCAACCGCTGTCGTTTGCGTTCGACAGGGCCAGCGGCGAACTGAGCGCCACCTGGCAACCCATACAGGGATTCCCGCCGCTGACGCTGGCCTTCCTGAAACAGGCCATGACCGATCATGGGCTGACCAAACTGTTTTTCCAGGATTCGGTCCTCAATGGCTTCGTGCGCAAGGCCGAGGATGCCAAGGAACCTGTTACCCAGGTCATCGCCGAACGGCGCGATGGTGAATTCTCGCTCGATGTGTCCGATGACCTGATGACGGCCTCGCTGACCCTGGTGCCGCCCTACGGTGGCCGCGCCAAGAGCGTGGAAGTGGTCAACGCCATCCGCGCCGCCGGCATCACTTACGGCATCCTGCACGAGCAGCTGCGCGGGGCGCTCTCGGCCGGCTTCTGCAACAAGCTGGTGGTGGCGCAAGGCCTCATGCCCACGCCTGCCGAGCCGGCCCGTTTCGAGAGCCTGCTGGAAGAGAAGGAAGAAGAGCTGGCCGACATCGACGAAGATGCCGTGGTCTCCTATGCCGACATGGGCCACATCCTGCTGGTCAAGGTCGGTGATCCGCTGATGCGCCGCACGCCACCGGTACCGGGCCAGGATGGCATCGACATCCGCGGCGGCAAGGTGCCGGCACGGCCGATTGCCGACGTGCCCTTCGCCAAGGAATGCATCGGTGCCGAACCGAGCGAGGAAGACCCCGACCTGCTGGTGGCCATCGTGCCGGGCCAGCCCACGGTCATCAAGAATGGCGTGAAGGTCAACCCGGTGCTGGATGTGGAAAACGTCGACCTCTCCACCGGCAACCTGAGCTTCGAAGGCACGGTGCGCGTCTCCGGTGACGTGCTTACCGGCATGAAGATGAATGTGGGCGGCGACGTGGTCATCAACGGCACCGTGGAAGCGGCCGAGATCGTGGCCGGCGGCAGCGTCACGGTCAAGGGCGGCGTGATCGGCCACAGCGAAGGCGTCACCGCCCAGGCCGGCACCACCGCCATTGCCTCGCGCATCAGTTCACAGAAATCGGTGCAGGTGATGTTTGCCGAGAGCGCCCACATCGAAGCCGCCGACGACATCCTGGTACTCGGCAACGCCCGTCACTGCGAGCTGCTGGCCGGCAACGAGATCACGGTCGGCAAGGGCAATCCGCGTACCGGCCACATCATCGGCGGCCGCGTGGAAGCGACCAACATCATCCGCGCCAACGTGATCGGTGCGTCCACCACCACGCATACGCGCGTCCAGGTCGGCCTCGATCCGTATCTGGAAGAGAAGATCGCCATCAAGGAACAGGAATACACGCGCAAGGTGGCCGAGCTGGATCGCACCATCAAGCAGCAGAGCTATTACAAGCTCAATCCCGAAAAGGCCACCCCCGAACTGCTGCATGAGACCAGCGACAAGCGCAAGGCGCTGGCCTACGAGGTCAAGGTGCTGCTGGAAGAAGTGAGCCAGATGAAGGAAGGCATGGTCGCCGCCGAGGACGCACGCATCATCGTCGCCAAGGCCGTCTACGAAGGTACGGAATTGCGCATCGGGCACGAAGTGTGGCCGGTGCAATCCGACCTGGGTGGCGGCACCGCACAGCTGTTCGAAGGGGATATCCGCTACAACCCGAAAAAGTAGTTTTCCCGGGTTTTTCTTGTTTTCCGCCAGCCTGTGGATAAATCGTTTATAGCATTTGCACTTCGGTTATCCACAGGCCGTTCCGCGCTCACGCACTGATTGCTCCCGCTCATGCAAGACCTGCTCCCCCATCCGGACCTGGCGCAACTGCGCGCCCTGGCAGCCGACAGTGCGGCCATCACCATGGATTGCAATTGCCGCGCGGCCGACAGCAGCGGCTGGATCAGCCTGCCGCTGTCGCTGCCGGAAACGCAACTGGTGGACGTGGCCACGCTCATTGCCGATCCCTACGACGAACCGACCTTCACCGAATACCATCCGCAGGGCACGCGCTACGCCTCGCCCGAGGCTCCCATCGCGCCGGCCTGGTATCCGTACAACCGCTGCAATATCGCGCGCTGCACGCAATGCGCACGCCACTATCTGCGCTACATGGAAGCCGGTGGTTATTTCGTGGATCGCCGCATCCGTTCACTGAATGCTCCGGCGCTGATCGTCGAGGCGGCCTGAAACCCGCTCCCGCTGTGCTGTTCAGCCCCGGCTCAAGCGGCTGGCCATCAGGATCTGGTACAGCGTGTCCGCCGGCCGCGACAAGCGCCGCGCGGTGAGCGCCACATATTCCACATCCGGCAGGCGCGGCAGTGCCGCATGATTCAGCGGCACCACCAGGTCACGCGAGGCCAGATGCTGCGGCAATGCCGCCAGCCCCAGCCCGCCGCGCGCCGCCGCCATGCAGCCCGCATGACTGCCGCTGGTGCAGACGATGCGCCAGTGATGGCCTGACTTGCCCAGTGCCTGCAAGGTGGCCGCACGCGTGATGCTGGGCTCGGGCAGCAGGATCAGCGGCAAGGGTTCGGTGAGGTCAACCAGGGTATCGGGCCGCGTGAGCCACTGCATGGGCGTGGAGAACATGCTGTGCCCGCGCGATTCGCCGGCCCGCCGCTTGCCGACCAGCAAGTCCAGCTTGCCTTGGTCCAGCGAGGCATAGAGCTCGCTGGTGAGGCCGATGGTGATTTCCAGTTCGACTTCCGGATGCTGGCTGCGAAAGGCCGCCAGCATGTCCGGCAGCGGGCCCATGGCGAGGTCGTCGGAGGTGCCGAAGCGCACCCGGCCACGCAGGCGCGGGGCGCTGAACTGCGCTTCGGCGCGGGCATGCGCCTGCAGGATCAGGCGCGCATGGACCAGCAGGCTTTCGCCATCAGCGGTCAGTGCCAGCGAATGCGTATCGCGCACGAAGAGGCGACGGCCCAGGCTCTCTTCCAGGCGGCGGATGTGGTCGCTCACCGTCGATTGCGTCAGCCCGAGCTGGCGCCCGGCCTCGGTGAAGCTGGACGAGGTCGCGGCAGTAGCGAAGGTCTGGAGCCAGAGCGGATTGAGCATGCGGCCATTATCATCGGAGTTTCCGATGACAGTCAACGTGATCAGAGGGGTTCCCGATGGCCGTGCGCTTTCCTATCATGAGGGCAACCCGAATCGTCCCTTCATTTTTTCCGCGAGCGCGCCATGAACCGCTTTCTCCCCGACCGCTTCACCCAGTTGCTCATCGGCACCGTGCTGCTGGCCACCTTCTTCCCGGCCACCGGGAGCTTCGAGCACATCATGCACATCGCCAGCAATGCGGCCATCTCGCTGCTGTTCTTCCTGCATGGCGCCAAGCTCTCGCGCGAGGCGGCCCTGTCCGGACTGAAGCAGCCGCGCCTGCACTTGCTAACGCTGGCCTCGACCTTCATCCTGTTCCCGCTGCTAGGCCTGGCCTTGAAGAGCGCCGTTCCCGACCTGCTGACGCCGCAACTGTGGATGGGCGTGCTGTTCGTCTGCACGCTCTCCTCCACCGTGCAATCCTCGATCGGCTTTACCTCCATTGCACGCGGCAACGTGCCGGCAGCGATCTGCGGTGCCACTGCATCGAACCTGCTGGGCATCATCATCACGCCGCTGCTGGTGACCTTGCTGCTGCATCGTCATCACGAAGCCAACGGCATGTCGCAGGTGCTGAGCATCCTGCTGCAATTGCTGCTGCCCTTCGTGCTGGGCAACCTGATGCGTCCCTGGATCGGTGACTGGATCAATCGCCACAAGGTCATCGTCAATGTCGTCGATCGCGGCGGCATCCTGTTGTCGGTCTATGCCGCCTTCAGCGTGGCCGTGGCGCAGGGTGTGTGGCACCTGTTCCCGCCGGGGCAGTTGGCCTTGCTGGTGCTGGTCAATGCGGTGCTGCTGGGGACCGTGCTGCTGGTGACCACCTATGGCGCCCGCGCCCTGAAGATGCCGCGCGGCGATGAAATCGTGCTGGTCTTCTGCGGCTCCAAGAAGTCGCTGGCCTCGGGCATCCCCATCGCTTCGGTGCTGTTTGCCGGCAGCGGGGCGGCGGTGGTGCTGCTGCCGATCATGCTGTTCCACCAGATGCAGCTGATGCTGTGCGCGGTACTGGCGCGGCGCTATGCGGCTCGCAAGGAAAGTGAACAAAGCGGCGAGCACCCGCAGCAGGAGGGCGTGGCGGCGGCGGCGACGCGCTGATTGCTGACCGTTTCTTCCCGGGGGCGCGAGGGCTACTGACAGGACGTTGTCAGTAGCCCTCGCGCATGATGCCTTCCATGCCAGCCGGCATAGACAACGCTCCCCTCCCAAGAAAAGGAAGAACATCATGCAAACCCAAGTCAACTGGTTCGAGATCGCCACCAAGGACCTGCAGCGCGCCACCCGCTTCTACGAAGCCGTCTTTGCCACCAAGCTGCGCCAGGAGCAGCTGTCCGAGGAAGGCCCCATGGCCATCTTCGTGCGCGATGACGGGCAGTCCATCGGCTGCCTGACCGCGCCGGGTTGGCTGGAACCCACGCGCCAGGGCACGCTGATCTACCTGGATGCCGGCCCCTCGATCCAGGCGGTGCTGGACCGCGTCAAGGCGGCCGGCGGTGAAGTGACCATGGAGCGCTTCCAGCTGCCCAACGATATCGGCTACATCGCCCAGTTCATCGACAGCGAAGGCAATCGTCTGGCCTTGCACGCAATGCATTGAACGGACCGGATCGGCTCGCCAGGCCAGCGCCATGCCCGCATCTTGCACAGCAGCATCGAAGTTCGTGGCGGGCCGGGAACATGCGTGCCAGAATGGCGCGCATCATTTTTTCCTCCGCCTGTCATGCGTCGAGCCGACCGCCTGTTCCAGATCACCCAGTACCTGCGCGGACGCCGTCTCACCACGGCGCGCCAGCTGGCGCAATGGCTGTCGGTGTCGGAGCGCACGGTCTATCGCGACATCCGCGATCTCTCGCTCTCGGGCGTGCCGGTGGATGGCGAAGCCGGGGTCGGCTACCGCATCAAGCCTGGCTATGACCTGCCGCCGCTGATGTTCAACGCCGATGAAATCGATGCGCTGGTGATCGGCATGCGGATGGTGCAAGCCTGGGGCGGCCCTCAGCTGGGCGCCTCGGCGGCCTCGGCGCTGGCCAAGGTGGTGCTGGCCCTGCCCAAGGAAAAACGCGATTTCGTCGAGGCCACTCCGCTCTTTGCGCCGGCCATGCAGGACGACTGCGGCCAGGGCGAGCGGCTGGAAGCCATCCGCCAGGCCATCAACAGCCGTCACAAACTGCTGCTGCATTACACCGATGCCCAGCAGCGCAGCAGCCAGCGGGTGGTGTGGCCGCTGGCGCTGGCCTTCTTCGGCGGCACCTGGCTCTTGGCCGCCTGGTGCGAAACGCGTGACGATTTCCGCTCCTTCCGCCTGGACCGCGTCCGGCAGATGAGCGAACAAGGCCATTATCCTGACCGCAATGGCCGCCGCCTGCCGGACTTCGTGCGGGCCATGCAGCGACAGGTGCGCGCACAGCAATCCTCCGCGGCAGCTCCGGCAACACCACCGACGCCTGCCGCCCCACCGCCCGCTGCCTGACCGGGCGTGGCGCTGCGCCAACGCAAAGCGCATATGCTGCTGCAAATTGATTCGTTCGCAAGCCGGGGCACTGGGGTTAGGCTGGGACCGTCACTCACTTCCTGCGAGTCCCTTCATGCGTGCTGCTGCCTCTGCTTCCGCTTCGGCCTCCACGGCCGGCCCCATCGCCTTGTCCCTCGATGACCGCTGTGTGCTCTGCGTCGGCGGCCTGACCGGTGCCCGCAATCACTACCGGGCCGAGATCGAAACCCGCGCCGGGCGCTTCCTGCATCACGATGGTGGACGCGAGGACAACCTGCACCGGCTCACGCCCATGCTGGCCGCCGCCGACATCGTCATCTGCGCCTCCGGCAACATCAGCCACAACGCCTACCACCTGGTCAAAAGCACCTGCAAGAAGCTGGGCAAGCCCTGCGTGCTGGTCAAGGGCACCGGCATCGCCTCTTTCCTCGATGGCCTGGGCCACCTGGCCGCCAGCGAAGCACCGCAGGAAGGACCCTCGGCCCGCGGCGACCGGGTGTTGCGCGGCAAGCGCTAGTGCCTGTTCCCATGCAATCTGCGAGATGCATGGGAACAGGCCCCAGACGATTCCTGCCAGCAACAAAAATATCCTGCTGTTTGGAAAAAATCTCAAATCCCCCCTACAATCGACTCCCCGGCCCGCCCTGCGTGCCGTACCGACAACATGCCAAGACGGCAATTTCCGGGAGTTCGTTTGAAGATCGTATCTCGCCTGCGCACCTGCCTGCGCCCGCGTCTGTGCGCGCTGGTGCTGACGCTGGCCGGTGCCGTGGCCGGCGCACCGGCGGCGCAGGCTGCGCCACAACCCAGCTTCGGCATTGAGGTCGGCAATGCCTTGCTGTGCCTCAACCAGCTCAACAGCAAGTATTTCTTCGATTACCTCGTGGCCGCCTTCGGCCCGCCCTACAAGACCGAGGGCGGGGCCTACTGGTTCAAGGCCACCAATGTCACGCTGTGGGGCATGCAGGCCACCGATTTCCTGGTCAATGACAGCAGCAGCCAGGCCGACTTCATCGGCGCGTATTTCAACACCACGCCGGTCAAGCTGACCGATGCCATCAAGGGCGCACTGGGCATTCGCTTCACCCCCGAGGATGATTCGGCCTATCCGATGAGGCAGTCGCAGGCCGGCAGCAAGATCGTCTACAACGATACCAACGCCAAGATGTATTGCGCCAAGTCCAAGTTCCTGGTGCCGGGGCCCGAGCAGCCCTGAACGCGGAGCGTCGAAGAACCATGAAAAATGCGGCCCGGTGGGACACCACGGGCCGCATTTTTCATTGGGGCAGCGGGTAGCGGCTAGCGCTATGCAGCTCAAGCCTTGCGGAAATCGTCGGTGGTGCGGATGCAATCGCGCCCCGCTGCCTTGGCCAGGGCCAGCGCCTTTTCCGATTCGCGCAGCACGGTATCGGGTTCGTCGACCTGACGCTGCGGGGCCACGGCGGCGATGCCGATGCTGATGGTCACGCGGCCGGTCGGGCTGGCACTGTGCTCGATGTTGAGCTGTTCGATCGACTTGCGGATGCGTTCGGCCACGATCAGTGCGCCATCCAGGCGCGAACCCGGCAACAGTACGGCGATCTCCTGGGTACCGAAACGCGAGAGCAGATCTTCCGGACGCACGTTGGTATCGCGGATGGCGCTGCCGACCCGGCGCAAGACCTTGTCGCCGGCCATGCGGCCATAGCTGGCGTTGTATTCATCGAAGAGATCGATGTCGATCATGATGATGGCCAGCGACAGGTTGGTGCGCGCCGCGCGGTTGAATTCTTCCAGCAGGCCGCGCTCGAACTGGCGGCGGTTGGCCAGGCCGGTCAGCGCATCTTCCAGGCCGACGCGGGCCAGAGTCTTTTCCATTTCTTCCAAGTGGGTGCGGGCATCATCGCGTTGCTCCACCAGTTGCTTGTGCTCTTCCTGCAGCTGCTGCATGCCGGCCTCCAGACCGGACAGCGGTTGCAGCAGTTGCCGCGCCAGCACCCAGGACAGCAGGGCCGACACCAGCACCAGGACCACGGCGGCGACCGCCAGGCCCTGCGTGCTGCCATTCATGGCCATGGCGGTCAGCACGATGGCGGTGAGCAGCGCAGCGGCGGTGCCGGACAGGGTCAGGCGTGTTTGGAGTTGACGAGACAGGGACATAAGCTGAAAACCGACTTTCCTAAAAGAGAGGTTCGGCACCGGCAGGACAGGCGCGGCAGGCACGGCAGTGATGGGCGGCAATATGGCCACGCGAAATCGTACAGGCTAGTTCGCTGCGACGCAACGCGATTGCCGCCCTGCACGCAGGATCGCCGTGCTTGTCAGGGCGCTGTCATGCGGACGTCAGGCCGGGTGTGAGGAATTCACGACAAACGCGGCGGCAAGCTCATCCATGGCATCGGCACGCGCATCACGCCACCTGCAGCGCCCGCAGCAAGGGCAGCCTGGTACGCGCGAAGAGCCGCGCCTGCGTCGCCAGTTCAGCCAGGTTCTCGTCCTCGGCTTCCAGCCGCACGCCATCGCGCACCAGCCGCTTGCCCTGCGCAGCGATGTGCTGCCAGGCCTGGGCGGGCCAGGCTTCGACATCGTCACCGCAGACTTCGCGCGCCAGCAGGAACAACTGCTCGACGCGGTCCACCTTCACGCCACCGCCGGTCAGCGGGCTGACCAGATGAGCAATGTCGCCCTCCTGGCTCTCCGGCAGCACCAGCGCTGCGCGATGCAGGAGATAGGCATTGAGGTCGGCCGTGCGGCGCGCGATCTGGGCCTGGGTGGCGACATCCAGCTCGGGGGGCAGCGGAGCGGCGTGGCCGGTGCCGATCAGCATCAGCGCCGAATCGATCACCTGCGACAGGTTCAGGTTGCGATGCGCCAGCGAGGCCGCCAGGTCCACCAGCGTGTGCGGCTGGTAGTCCGAGAGCGCCTGCAGGATCGGTTCGTAGATGAGCCGGTTGAGGGTGATCTCGGCGGCCACGTTCTGAATCGTCAGCGGCACCTTGTCCGGCTCGGTCAGCAGCACCACGCTTTGCAGCGCCAGCGCCTGCACGCGCTGGCGCTCGTCCAGCACCTGCCCGCCGCGCACCCAGTAATCGCGGCGGAAGGTCTGGTTGACCATGAAGTCGCGCGTGCTCTGGTACAGCACCGGGTCGTCGATCTCGGCCAGGCACTGGCGCTGCGCCGGGGTCAGGTTGGCCATGTCGAGGTGATCGATGTAGTGCGCCGGGCAGGCGAACTGCAGACCGGCCTGCGAGAAGCGGCGATGGATCTCGGCGAAGGGCTCGGCGTGCCAGTCGCGATTGAAATATTCGTGCGCGAGGTAGCTGCGCGACTGCTGCTGCAGCATTTTGAAGCGGTCGCGCATGAAGGGGTTGGCCTGGGCATAGACCGGGTCGGTCTCGAAGAGCCGTGTGGCAAAGGCCAGCGCGGCCTCGATGCGAGCGGCCGTGGGCAGGCCGCGTTCCTCGTTGCCGGCCAGTTGCGTGTGCTGCACCAGCAGGTCGCGCAGCGGCATGAAGGCCGACCAGCCCGGCTGGGTGTTGTAGCTCAGATAGAGCACGCCGCCCGGCTTGAGCTTGCGGTCGATGAAATCGAGAATGATCTCGCGGTTGTCCTCGGAGACCCAGCTCCAGATGCCATGCAGGGCGATGAAATCGAAATCCGGCAGATCGTCGCGGCGGCAGAAATGCGAAAAGCTGGAATCCTCCAGCTGCGCACCGCTGCCACTGGCCGCCGCCAGTTCCTGGGCGAAGGCCGCCTGCAAGGTATTGAAATCATTGCCCCACCAGCGCGTGGTGGATGCCGCTGCGTGAAAATTGGTCGACAGGCCCTGCCCGAAACCCAGCTCGCAGGCGGTCTGGATGGCCGGTGCCTGCAGGCCGTGGAAGGCGAAGGCCAGCGGCAGGCGGGCCGGATTCATGCCGGGGTAATAGCCGTAGGTGTAGGCGATGTCGACGACGTAACCGTCATTCCAGTTGGTCAAGGCGAGCTCCGGGCAGCGAACATGAGAGGGAGGAAAGCAAGGACAGCGCCAGCCTCAGCCGGCACCGGAGGCATCATCGCCGGCGTCGGTACCGGCAGCCGGCCCGGCCAGCGCGCTGTATTTGCGCGCATTGCCACGGGCCAGTTCAACCGGATACTTGCGACGATTCAGTTCCATTTTTTCCAGCACGGCGCTGCGCAGGTCGACGCCGGTATGGTCGGCCAGCTGGATCAGATAGACCAGCACATCGGCCATCTCATGACGGATGCCTTCGCGCGCGGCGTCATCGAGTTCATGATCGGCACCCGTCGGCAGCCACTGGAAGTGCTCCATCAGCTCGGCCACCTCCACCGAGAGGGCCATGGCCAGGTTCTTGGGCGTATGGAAACGCAGCCAATCGCGTTCGCTGGAAAAGCTACGGATGATCTCGCGCAATTCGTGCAGATCGGAGGGGGCAGCAGCGGGCTGGCCGGAGGGGGAAGCGGTCATGGGCTTGGCGTGGGTCTGGATGTTGTCGTCTTGGCCTTGTTGTCGGCAAGGTACTTTATCACCAACCCACACAAACCGGCCTCCACACTTGATCTGCGACAGCTTGTATCCCACGGGAATGATGCACAATGTAGCGCAACACACGACATTCTGACGAACATGCTGACACTTTTACGATCTCCGCTGCGTCTTCTGTCCTGCACCCTGCTGGCCACCACGCTGCTGGCGACCGGCTGCGACCGCCACATCGACCAGGAGCTGGCAGCGCACGAAGCGGCCCAGACCACGCTGGGCCTCACCCCCAAGCAATTTGCCGATCGCTTCAACAACCGGCTGGCTGACGTGCTCAGGGACATGAAAGTGGAAGAGCCCGAGCATATGGCCCACCTCTACATGCTGGACGCGTCGCGCCTGCATCCGGGAAAATATGAATACGTGCTCGACACCCAGGTCGGCCCGGCCCGGACCACGCTCATCGGCACGCTCAACAAGAAGGGTGAGCTGCGCAACGTGGGCGTGATGATGACCAACAAGGTCCCCGGTGCCCGTGACGAATTCCTGATCTGCGCCTCCAGTGCCGCGCGCAGTTTCATCTCCGGCAGCGAGGACAAGCTGCTGCCCCTGATTACCCGCCTCACCACGGTCGCCCTGGACAATCCCGGCCAGCGCATGACCGAGGTGGTGGCCGACCAATTGCTCTCGGTAGAACTGGTGCCGCAAGGCGTGCTGTTTCAGGTACAGCCGCGCCAATAAGCGACCACCGTCATGCCGATGACGATGATGAGCGGAAACAGTTTCCGTTCCTCATCGCCCCTGCCCCGCCCCGCCCCGCCCGGCAGGAATGCTGCTCCCGTTTCTGGTTCACCCATGGAAAGTCCCGCCTTTTTGACCGATTGAAAGCGCGGTACAGCGTTTAGATTCTGGTCATCATGGTTTCCGTGTCGCGCCGCCCAAGCCGGATACAGGCTGGCGTCGCACATCTTTGCGGAAATGCCATGGAACGCCATGACACCGACACGCAATTCCACACTAGGCCGCACGCGGCCCGGTATGAAAACGGGGTCGCCGCGCTTGGGGACGAAGCACGGCGGCTTTCTACAACAGCGGCAGGACCGTGACCCCGCAAGGTCAGCAACGGTCAGGGCAACGGGGGCAAGCATGCGCATGAATCTACCGATCACCACCACCGAACGGTTGCTGGAGGATGGCAAGTCCATCGTCTCCAAGACCGACCTGCAGGGCAACATCACCTACGTCAATCCTTACTTCGTGGAAATCAGCGGTTTCGACGAAGCCGAACTGATCGGGGCCCCGCAGAACATCGTGCGCCATCCCGAGATGCCGCGCGAGGCCTTCGCCGACATGTGGGCCACGCTCAAGGAAGGCCTGCCCTGGAACGGGCTGGTCAAGAACCGCTGCAAGAATGGCGATTACTACTGGGTCCAGGCCAACGTCACGCCGGTGCGCGAGAACGGCCGCGCGGTCGGCTACATGTCCGTGCGCACGCGTCCTTCGCGGGAGCAGGTACAGGCGGCCGACAGCGCCTATCGTGCCTTCGTCGGCGGCCAGGCGCGCGGCCTGCGCATCCGTCGCGGCGCAGTGGCGCGCACCGGCTTCATCGGCTGGCTGCAGGGCCTGCGTGATCTGCCGTTGGCCAAGCGGCTGGGCTGGATGATGGGCGTGCTCACGCTCATGTTCATCCTCGGCGGTGCGGTCGCGGGCAGTGCCGTGCAAACGGCCGGAGGCAGCCCCTATGCGGTGTGGCTCGGCACGCTCGGTGGCGCTGCGCTGCTGCTGGGCTCGTGGGCGGTGCTGCATGCCAGCGTGGTGGCGCCCTTGCAGCGCGCCATCAAGTCCGTCCATGGCCTGGCCGGCGGCGATCTCGACCTGCATATCGATACCGATGCGCGCGGCGACATGGGCTTGCTGCTGCAAGCGCTGCAGCAGCTCAACGTCAACCTGCGCGCCATCATCGGCGACGTGCGCCGCAACGTGGAATCGATGACCATCTCCACCGGCGAGATCGCCAGCGGCAACATGGATCTCTCAAGCCGTACCGAATCGCAGGCCTCGGCACTGGAAGAGACCGCCTCCAGCGTCGAGCAGTTCGCCGCCACCGTGCGCCAGAATGCCGACTCGGCGGCCAACGCCGATCGCCAGGCGCAATCGGCCTCCTCCATTGCGCAGCGTGGCAGCCATTCGGTGCAGCGCATGGGCAAGACCATGGACGAGATCGACGCGGCGTCGCACAAGATCGTGGACATCATCGGGCTGATCGACGGCATCTCCTTCCAGACCAACATCCTGGCGCTCAACGCCGCCGTGGAAGCGGCGCGTGCCGGCGAGCAGGGACGCGGCTTTGCCGTGGTCGCCGCCGAAGTGCGCACGCTGGCGCAACGCTCGGCGGCCGCCGCCAAGGACATCAAGGGCCTCATCGACGACTCGCGCGCGAAAGTCGAGAGCGGCAACCAGCTGGTCCGCGAAACCGCGCAAGCCATGGGCGACCTCGGGGGCGCGGTGGAAAACATGGCCGTCACGATGGCCGAGATCACGGTGGCCAGCAATGAGCAGAGCGGCGGCATCGAGCAATTGAATCAGGCCGTCAACGCCATCGACGAAACCACCCAGCAGAATGCCGCCCTGGTGGAACAGGCTGCCGCCGCTGCCGAGAACCTGCGCGACCAGTCGATCAAACTGAGCCAGGCCATGTCGGTGTTCAAGATCAGCTACAGCGCCCCGCGCTCACCGGCCTCTGCGAGCGCGAACACTGCCACGCGCCAGAAGGAAACCACGCTGGCACTGGCGCAGTAAGGCCCGGTGGCATGCCGTGCAAGCGGCATGCCTACACCGCTTTACAAGGCATTGCATTTCTTTACCCGATAAGGGGGTGTCTGCATCTTTGCACGCTCACCGCGCTTGCCTATGATGAACTCCTGTCCGCATCTCCCTCATCAGAGGGGGATGCTGGCTGCCTACCACTACAAGGGAGTTTCAAATGAGCGTGTCTTCGGTCTCCTCCGGCAACAGCAGCTTCTACAACACCATCATCCAGCCCATCAAGAACGTCGCCTCCGAAGTCGGTGACGAGATTGAAAGCGCCTACGACACCACGGTCGATGCCGTTTCCTCGGCCGCGCATTCGGTGGCCGACAGCGTGACCTCGGGCGTCAAGGCCATCGGCAACATCATCGATACCTCCGCCTGATCTTGGGTGCCGCAGCATGGCGCCGGGACCGCGCCATGCAATAATTCGGGCTTCGCGACTACCGCCAGCCCGGACCCTGCCATGCTGCTGCATACCATCTACCTCATCGCCATCTGCGCCGAAGCCATCTCGGGCGCGCTCATGGGCATCCGCAAGGACATGGACATCTTCGGCATCTGCCTCATCGGCACGGTGGCGGCGCTGGGTGGCGGGACCGTGCGCGACATCCTGATCGGCCACTATCCGCTGGGCTGGGTGGCGCATCCCGAATATCTGGGCTTCACCATCTGCGCGGCGATCGTGGCAGCAGTCGCGGCGCGCGCCCTGCATCATTTCAAGTCCGCTTTCCTGGTGGTGGATGCACTGGGGCTGGTGGCTTTCACCATCATTGGCTGCGATATCGCGCGCAGCTTCGACAACTTCCACCCGGCCATCGTGGTGATGCTGGGCATGGTCACCGGTGTCTTCGGCGGCTTGCTGCGCGACGTGCTGTGCAACGAGATTCCGCTGGTCCTGCGACGCGAGATCTATGCCAGCGTGTCGCTGCTGACCGGCAGCCTGTATGTGCTGATCCTGCACTGGCAGATCGATGGCCGCATCGCCACCCTGAGCTCCCTGCTGCTGGGCTTTTCGGTGCGCCTGCTGGCGATCCGCTTTCACTGGGAATTGCCGCGCATGGACAAGGAGCGCGTGCGCGGCTTCGACTGAAGCGAACGCCCTCCCCGGCAAATGACATCCTTTGTTGCAATTGCCTGACTGCGCTTAGCAGACTGGCGTAGTTCAATGCTGCCTCACTGCATCTCTTTCCATTTCTTTGCATGAGGTTGACCATGAAACGATTGACGACGCTGCTGGCTGCAGCGCTGCTGCTGACCACGCTGGGGGGCTGCGTCTGCGCGCCCTGGTTCTGCGGACCCGGCCCGGGCGGCGGCGGACCACGTGGAGGCTGGGGCGATGGCGGACCAGGCGGTGGTCCACGCTGAGATTTTTCCCCGGTGACAGACACGGAAGGCCGGAGCAAACTGACTCCGGCCTTCTCTTTTCCGCATTCTATATTTTGTATTCTGAATTACGTATTCCCTCTGCGGAGTTCTGATGCAGCTCCTCAGCCCAGTGTGCCGACACTGGATTCCAGCAGCTTCCACGCCTCCTCGCCAAACCTGGCGCGCATGTCCTTGTAGAAATTGGCCTGTGCCAGCGCCTGCTTGAAGGAGTCCTTGTCCGCATCGACGATCTGCAAACCCTTGCCGGCCAGGTCATTGCGGGCCATGCCGGAGAAGCTGGCGATGTCGGCGCGCTCATCGGTGGCGGCCTGATCGAGTTCGCGGCGGACGATCTCCTGGATGTCCTTGGGCAGCTTGTCGAAGGCGCGGCGGTTGCCGAGAATCCAGTAGGCGTCCCAGACGTGATTGGAGAGCGTGCAGAACTTCTGCACTTCGTAAAGCCGTGCGGTGCTGATGATGGCCAGCGGATTTTCCTGCCCTTCCACCAGCTTGGTCTGCAGCGACGAATAGACCTCGTTGAAATTGATCGGCGTGGGACTCGCGCCCAGTGCCGAAAACAGCGAGGTCAGCATCGGCGCTGCCGGCACGCGCAGCTTCAGGCCCTTGACGTCGGCGGCACTCCTGATCGCCTTGGTCGAGGTGGTGATCTGGCGGAAGCCGTTGTCCCATGGCTTGGACATGGTCAGCAGTCCCACCTTCTCGATCTGCGCGCGCACGTGCGTGCCGAGCGGGCCGTCCATGGCCTTCCACACGGCCGCGTAATCCTGGAAGGCAAAACCGGTATTGACGATACCGGCGGCCGGCACCAGCGTGGAGAGCACGGTATTGGCCTGGTTGAAGAATTCCACACCGCCATTGCGGATCTGCGACATCAGGTCGGTATCGGAACCCAGCTGGTTGGCCGGAAACAGCTTGATCTCCATGCGCCCGTTGGTGGCGTTGCGGATGCGGTCGATGGCTTCCTGCGCGCGCTTGTTGACCGGGTGCGAAGGATCCTGGCCGGTGGCGAATTTATAAGTAAACTCGGCCGCATTGGCGGGCCGCGTGAGGATGGAAAACAGCGGCAGTGCAGCGCCGACAGCGCCTGCCTTCAGGATCTGGCGGCGGCTCATCTTCTTTGATGCGATCTCGTCTTTCATCTTTTGTCTCCTGGCATTTTTTATGGTGGGAATCGATGAAACCGCGCCGGGCCACACGACCGAGCGGCGCGTGAACAACTCAATGGATCAGCATGCCGCCGTTGACATCCAGCGTGATGCCGGTGCAGTACTGCGACAGGTCGCTGGCCAGGAACACGCAGACGCCGCCCACGTCATCCGGCCCGCCCAAGCGGCCCAAGGGAATGGTCTGGGCGATCTCGGCTTTCTTCTCGGCACTGAGGATGTCCTTGTTGATGTCGGTCGAGATGAGGCCGGGCGTGACGCAATTGACGCGGATGCCGTCCGGTCCGAACTCGCGCGCCATGGCCCGCGCCAGCCCCAGCACGCCGGCCTTGGCCGCCGAATAGTGCGGACCGCCCAGGATGCCGCCACCGCGCTGGGCCGAGACCGAGGAGATGCAGACGATGGAACCGCCCTGCTGCGCGCGCATGGCCGGCAGCACTGCCTGCGACATGTAGAGCGTGCCGCGCAGGCTGACATCGAGGATGCGGTCATAGTCCTTGCCGCTGATGTCGAGGAATTTGGCGGGCTGGGTAATGCCGGCATTGTTGACCAGGATGTCGATGCGGCCGAACTGCTGCAGGATCGCTTGCGCTGCGGCCTCGCAGGAGGCCTTGTCGGTGACGTCGGCCACCAGGCCGAGATGGCCCTCGCCCAGACGGGCCGCAGCGGTGGAAGGCTCGGCGCGTTCAAGGTCGAGGATGACGACGCGCGCGCCATGCGCAGCCATCAGGCGCGCGGTGGAAAATCCCAGGCCGTTGAGCCCGGCACCGCCGGTAACGACGGCAACTTTGTTCTTGAGCAGCATGGTGTGGTCTCCTGAAAGTGGCATGCGAATGAGCAACGGTGAAAACCTCCGCGCAGTCCTCCCGCGAGCGGATGCCGCGCCAGATAGCGCGCATGGACGGATGTCTCCCTGTTGTTCTGGCGGCGATCTTCGAACTTTCATCCGGCTGCGACAAGTGATGCTTTGTCATGAAAATGTGACGAAGCTTCATCTGCCGGATCGATGCGCTAAAATCGGCCGCGAGCCCGCGCCCGCGCATGCCGTGACGCAGCAGAAACGTTCACAAGACCAAAAACCGAGACACCATGATTCCTCCACTGACCTCTCTGATGGCCTTCGAAGCGATCGCACGCCGCAAGAGTTTCAATCTTGCGGCGGCTGAATTGCATCTCACGCCGTCGGCCATCAGCCACCAGGTGGCGCGTCTGGAAAAGCTGCTGGGGCTGCGCCTGTTCGAGCGTTCCACCAAGGGTGTGGAGCTCACGCCGGCAGGACAGAGCTATCTCAACCGCGTGGCCGGTGCGCTCGGGGCGATCAATTCGGCCACCGACGATTTGCGGCATGGCGTGGAAAATTCGCTGCAGATCCATTCCAGCCCCAGCTTCGCGAGCCTGTGGCTGATGCCGCGCATCGGACGCTTTACGCAGCGCTATCCGGAGATCGCCTTCGGCTTGTCGGCCTCGCCGGAAATTTCCGATTTCGAGATCGGGCAGGTGGATCTGGACATCCGCTGCGGCGTACCGCACTGGCCGGATCTGGAAATCGAACCGGTGTTGTCGGAGCAGGTGATCCCCATGGCCAGTCCCGATTTTCTCGCGCGCCATCGCATCGAGACCCCGGAAGACCTGGTGCTGGCCCCGCTGATCCAGTCGCGCGGCAGCCTGCTGCAATGGCCGGAATGGTTTGCCCGCTACGCGCCGGACCTGCGTCCGGAACGCATCGCCCTGCGCTTCGACCGCGCCATGATGAGCATCGAAGCAGCGGTACAGGGATTGGGCGTAGTCTTCGAGAGCGATGCCTTCGGTGCCGGGCATCTGGCCAGCGGACGGCTGCAGCCGGTGTTTGCGAATGGCATGGCGCTGGAGATCACGCAGCACTTTGCGGTTTGTCCGGCACGCAACAAGTCGCGGCCGGAGGTGGTGTTGTTCCTGCAGTGGTTGCGTGAAGAGAGCGGGAAACTTGCGTCTACTTGACGCCAATTCAGCCAAGCCTGAATTTTCATCGCTTGCCTGCACCCGTACCGACCGCCAAGAATAAGTCTCCACCATTACAACGGAGACTGACGCATCGCCCTGTTCTGCCGGGCAGATGCGTCTTGCTGTCATGACCCCACATCCCCTGCAGCCGCTGGCGCATGCCATCCGCTTTCTTTCCATCGACGCCATCGTGCGCGCCACTGAAGGCCATCAAGGCGTGCCGCTGGGCATGGCCGAGATCGCCACCGCACTCTACGCCCGCCACCTGCGCTTTCACGCTGCCGATCCGACCTGGCCGGACCGCGACCGCGTGGTGCTCTCCAACGGCCACGGCTCAATGCTGCTCTACAGCCTGCTCTACCTCACCGGCTATGAACACATCTCGCTGGAGCAGGTGCGCAACTTCCGTGAATTCGGTTCGCACTGTGCCGGCCATCCGGAATACGATCCGCAACTTGGTATCGAAGTGACCACCGGCCCGCTCGGCCAGGGCATCGCCAATGCCTTCGGCATGGCGGTGGCCGAGGCTTACCTGAATGCGCGCTTCGGCGATGGCATCGTCAATCACCGCACCTACGCCTTCGTCGGCGATGGCTGCCTGCAGGAAGGCATCGGACAGGAAATGATTTCCCTGGCCGGCCATCTGCGCCTCGCCAAACTGACCCTGCTGTGGGACGACAACCAGATCACCGATGACGGCGCCACCGAACTCTCCATCAGCGAGAACGTGCCCGAGCGTTTCCGCGTGGCCGGCTGGCACGTGGTGGAGGTGGACGGGCATGACATCGAGGCGGTCTCGCGCGCACTCGACGCTGCACGTGCCTCGGACCGTCCCTCGATGATCGCCTGCCGCACCATCATCGGCCGTGGCATCCCGCGTGTGCAGGGCCAGCGCGGCGGCCACAGCGCACGGCTCTACGCGGAGGATGCACAAGCCGCACGCGATCTGCTGCAATGGCCGCATGCCCCCTTCGAGATCCCGCAGGACATCCTCACGCCGTGGCGCAACTTCGGCCAACGCAATCGCGATGAACATGCCGCCTGGCATCAGCGCCTGCAGGCCCTGCCGCCCACGCAGCGCGCCGAATTCGAACGTGTCCTGCGGGGTGACTTGCCCGATGGGTGGCAGGAGGTGTTGCTGCAATTCAAGCGTAGCGCGCACGAGCCGGCGCAGGCGCAGGGCGGCATCCTGATCTCGGCCGCGCTCAATCAGCTGCTGGCCGAAGTGATCCCTGAACGCATGGTGGGCTGCGCCGATCTTGAAGCGCCCACGGCGCACAAGGGTTCGCTCAAGGCCTTCACCGCCAGCGACCGCAGCGGCGCCTACCTGCACTGCGGTGTACGCGAACACGTGATGGGCGCGATGGCCAATGGCATGGCCGCGCATGGCGGCGTGATTCCGCTGGCCGTGACCTATCTGGCTTTCTCGGATTACGAACGGCCGGCCATGCGCATGGCTGCGCTGATGGGCTTGCCGGTGAAATTCGTGTTCAGTCACGACTCCATCGGCATCGGCAAGAACGGGCCGACACACCAGCCGGTGGAAATCCTGGCCTCGCTGCGTGCCATGCCCAACATGCTGGTGATGCGGCCGGCCGATGCCAGCGAGGCGGTGGAATGCTGGGAAGTCGCCATGCAGCACCGCAGCGGACCGGTCAGCCTGGTCTTCGCACGACAGAGCCTGCCGCCAGTGCGCAAGCGTTACGAGGCCAGCAATCTCTGCGCGCGCGGAGGCTATGTGCTGGAAGAGGCGCAATGTGGCCCGCGCCAGGTCACCCTGCTGGCCACCGGTTCCGAGGTCGCCATCGCCTGTGCTGCGCGGGACGTGCTGGAATCACGCGGGATTGCCACGGCCGTGGTCTCGCTGCCGTGTTGGGAATTGTTCGACCAGCAGGACAACGACTATCGCACATCGGTCCTGGGCAAGGGAACGGTGCGCGTGGGGGTGGAAGCAGCGCTGCGCTTTGGCTGGGACCCATACCTGGGTACGCGCGGCGGCTTCGTCGGCATGGCTGGATTTGGCGCGCCGGGGCCGGCCGAGGTACTGTACCGGCATTTCCAGATCACTCCGGAAGCGGTAGTGGCGCAGGCGCTGCAGTTGCTCGGAGGAGGCGAACACGGTATTGCCGGCTGATTCGCAGAAATTATTTATATTGTTTCCAGAACGCAAAAAGCCCACCTGGAACCAGGTGGGCCGTTCATTGATTAACGCTGGATTACCCCATGACCCTGGCGATCTGCCAGGTGCTGCGGAGTTGTCCTGCCCGGCCTATATGGCCGGTGCGGTCGCAATCCAGGTGTTCGAGTTGTGGTCCGGGGGCCGCCGTTGGTGCGGTCCGGTGTCACGCTGCTACGAGCGATTAATTAACTATTTGCTCCACGGCGCTTGCCGTGATCGGCGCGCGCCACTGCCTTCGTAGTCCACCCGCCCGCGCTATCTGCACGGCCACAAGTGGTTCTCTGGCAGGGCTGCGCCCTGCGCACTCCCCTCCTGCGGAACCGGCCCTCCCCGGCTATCTGCCAGGTGAGAGTCTGCGAAAAAATCGCGCCGACAAGAAGAGACTGCGGGTCTGCCGGCCCGGCCCCTGGAGCGTATGGAATTCCGGGAGCGTTCAGGCGCGGTCAGCGAGGATGTTCGGGTTCGCTTGCGCGAAGATCGCGGTCTTAGATGACCTTGATGTTGGTGGCCTTTTCACCCTTGGGGCCGACACCGCGGTCGAAGGACACGCGCTGGTTTTCCGACAGGCTGCGGAAGCCGTTGGACTGGATGTCCTGGAAGTGCGCGAAGACGTCGGCACCGCCGGCATCAGGAGTGATGAAGCCGAAGCCCTTGGCATCGTTGAACCACTTGACTACGCCGGTTTGACTGCTCATGTTTGTTTCCTCTGGAAAGTTTGGACGAATGAAGGCACATGCCTCGAAGGCACTTGAAACCAAGAACTGAAACCGAAGGAAAGAAAACAGAACGACCGAGGAGGGAACGACAGTCAGGCGGAATTGGAACCAACAAGAATACAACTTGATGCAAGTACAAGTCGTATTGTACACCACAAGCAGCAACATGCTTGCATCTGTTGGCAAATGTGTGGTTTTTCCGTCGCCGACGCGTGAGCAACCGCCGCACAAGCCGTGCCTGTACTGCGCCACAGGCCCGCCTGCACAGCAGCAGTCAGCGGCATGAAACACCCCTTGACTGCTTTTTGCTGCGCCAACGTAATTCCGGTATATTGGCTCGAACAAAAAAAGGCCGTGTCCCGTTGTGCGCCGGTGGTGCGGCGGCGCCGATGGCATCGCGGGTTCCGTTGCATGTCACCCAGCCACTGTGTGCTCAATGCCCCCTCCCGAACGCCCTTTGTTTGCCCCCTCTGATGATGACGCCACCGTGCCGGGCCTGCCGGTGCGCTTCGGCATTTCCGGACTGGTGATGGCGGGCATGATCCTGCTGGCGGCGGTACTGGTGTCGGTGGGCTGGTGGGGCGCGCGCCAGGTGTTGCTGGACATGGCCGAACGCTCGGCCGAAGACGCCGGCCGCATCATGACCGAGCGCTCACGCCGCATCATCGATCCCGCCGTGGCCACGCTGCGCCAGCTGGCCTTCGATCCCATCACGCAAGCCAGCCGTCTCGATGACCGCCTCACGCGCATCGCCGCCTTCTCCATCGACCTGGTGGCCAATCCGCTGGTGTCGGCGGTCTACGTGGGCTACCCCAATGGCGATTTCCTGCTGGTGCGCTCGCTGCGTGGAGCCGAACAGCGCGCCTTCTTTTCAGCCCCGCCCGACGCAGCCTTCCTGGTGCAAAGCATCGTGCGCGATGCCGCCGGTGCACAGCACGGCCAATACCGCTTCTATGACGCCGAACTGAAACTGCTATCCCTGCGCGACGAACCGGCCTATCGCTTCGACCCGCGTACGCGGCCCTGGTACGCCGCCGCAGACCGCTCGCTGATACCGGCCATCTCGGCGCCGTACGTGTTCTTTACCACGCGCCAGATCGGCATCAGCCTCTCGCAGCGCGCCCGCTACAGCGATGCCGTGGTGGCCATCGACATGACCCTGGACGATCTGGCGACCAGCCTGGGCAACCTGCGCCTGACCCCGCATAGCGAACTGGCGCTGGTGGACGAGCACCAGAAGGTGATCGCTTACAGCGACATGGCGCGCGTGCTGGAACAGGAGGGCGAGAGTTTTCGTTTCCGGGGACTCGCGGAACTGGACGTGCCGAGCCTGACGCAGTTGTCCGAGCGCGCAAGGGCGGGCGAATCCAGCGCCCTCTACAGCGTGGAAGGCCGTGAATGGCTGGGCCTGTCGCTGCCTTTCAACGTGATCGACGGCCATGCCCTCAAGCTGCTCATCGCCGCGCCCGGCGACGAACTGCTGGGCCAGCTGGACCGCAACCGCAAGAACATGGTGCTGGTGGCCTTGCTGTTGGTACTGGCCTTCCTGCCGCTGGGCTGGTGGGCTGGACGCGCCATCGGCCGCAGCATGGAGCGGCTGGCGCAGCAGGCCGGACGCATGTCGCGCTTCGACTTCCGTACCCAGAACCGCGATCGCAGCACCTTGCGCGAAGTCAACATGCTCACCGACATGGTGGATCACGTCAGCCTGACGGTGGAGGCCTTCCTCGACATCAGCGCCATCCTCAGCACCGAGACCCACGTCGAGGAGATGCTGCAGCAGGTCCTGGAAAAATTCGTACAGGCCACGCGCTGCGATGGTGGCGCGGTCTACCTGTGGCAACGCGAGCAGCGGCAGATGCAGCGCGCGGCAGCCTACGGCCAGCAATGCGGCCTGGCCGAGAACATGGCCTATGACGAACAGGGTGCCGCCAGCGACCAGGCCCATGAGACCGGGGATGGGCGGCTGCGCGTGGAACTGGATCTGCGCGGCCGCAACGGCTCGCTGGAGGGGGTGCTGGTACTGATGCATGCGCATGACAGTGCACACGAAGATCCGCGCTTCCTGGCCTTCGCGCGGCGGCTCTCGGGGATGTTGGCCGTGGCCATCGAAACACGCCAGCTGATCGCCGCGCAGAAGGCACTGCTGGAATCCCTGATCCGCCTGATGGCCGACGCCATCGACGCCAAGAGTCCCTACACCGGCGGCCATTGCGAGCGCGTGCCGCACCTGGCCATCATGCTGGTGGAAAGCCTGGTGCAGGAGCGTGAAGGACCTTACGCGGACTTCACCCTGAACGAAGACCAGCGCTACGCATTCCAGCTGGCAGCGCTGCTGCATGACTGCGGCAAGGTCACCAGCCCCGAGCACATCGTCGACAAGGCCACCAAGCTGGAAGTGATCCACAACCGCATCCACGAAGTGCGCATGCGCTTTGAAGTGCTGTGGCGCGATGCCGAGCTGGAATTGCTGCGCGCACTGCCCGCCGCGCTGCCTGCGGATCAGGCCGAGGCCTTGCGCGCACGGCTGGAGGAACGGCGTCAGCGGCTGCGTGAAGACTTTGCCTTCGTCGCACAATGCAACGTCGGCGGCGAGACCATGTCCGACGAGGCCATCGTCCGCCTGCAGCAGATTGCCACGCAGACCTGGCAGCGCCATTTCGATGACACCCTGGGCCTGGCCGACGAAGAAAGCCGCCGCCTGCTGGCCACCCGCGCCGGCTTGCCTGAACAGACGTTGCCCTGCACCGAACAATTGCTGGCCGACCGGCCCGAGCACAAGGTGGCCTGGGAGGACGAGCACCGCCCTCCGGTCGAACGCGGCGACCCGCGCAACACCCTGGGCTTCGACATGACACTGCCGCAGTACCGGCAGAACATGGGCGAGCTGCACAACCTGACCGTGCGGCGCGGCACGCTGACCGAGGAAGACCGCTTCGCCATCAACAACCACATCGTGCAAACCCTGGTGATGTTGAAGCGCCTGCCCTGGCCGGACTTACTCAAGAGCGTGCCCGACACGGCCGCCAATCATCACGAGAAAATGGATGGCAGCGGCTACCCGCGTCGCCTGATCGCAAGCGAGTTGCCGCTGCAAGATAGGGTGATGGCCTTGGCTGACGTGTTCGAAGCGCTCACGGCGGCTGACCGTCCCTACAAGCCCGCCAAAACTTTGTCGGAGTCCCTGCGCATCATGGCCAGGATGTGCCGCGAGCAGCATCTGGATGCGCAGTTGTTCCGCTACTTCCTGCAGAGTGGGCTGTGGCGCAGCTATGCCGATGAATTGCTGCGGCCGGCGCAGCGCGATGAGGTCGATATTGCGGCCATCGAACGCCTGCTCGACACGGCCCCGGCGTGAAGCGGCGAAGCGTCGGACAAGTCCGCTTTCATCGTAGAATCTGCGCTCACCCCATATGGCGCATATCGAATTGCAGCGCCACTGATTCCGCCAGGCAATACCATGACGCAAAAAATTTTCTGGTCTGCCCCCTACCAGACCGAGCTTGACACCACCATCACCGCCGTCGAGGGCGATCAGGTGCAGGTGGCGCAGACCATCTTCTTTGCCTTCTCCGGTGGTCAGGAAAGCGACGCCGGCACGCTGGGCGGACACCCCGTGCTGCTGGCCGAGAAGCGCGAGCAGGCCATCCTCTATACGCTGCCACCCGGCCATGGCCTCAAGGCCGGCGATGCTGTCACGCTGCAGATCGACTGGGCGCGGCGCTACCGATTGATGCGCCTGCACTTCGCTGCCGAGATGGTCTTGCAGCTGGTCTATCAGATGTGCCCCGGCATCGAACGTATCGGCGCGCATATCGCGGTGGACAAGGCGCGCGTGGACTTCGCCAGCCAGATCAGCCTGGCCCCGCTGTTCCCGGCCATCGAGGCCGCCGCACAGCAACTGGTGGCGGCCGGGCTGCCCATCGTCACCGCCTTCAGCGATGAAGCGGCCGGACGCCGTTATTGGGAAGTGGAAGGATTTGCCCGCATGGCCTGCGGCGGTACTCATCCGCGCACCACCGCCGAAGTCGGAACGATCCGGCTCAAGCGCAAGAACACCGGGCGGGGCAAGGAGCGCATCGAGATCCTGCTCGATGCACCCGACGAGACCGCATGAGGCAATGGCCTGGGCGGATGGGTCGGGTCTCGGGTCGGGTCGGGTCTTGCTCAGGTCTTGTAGTCGTACTTCATCTGCTGGGCGATCAGAATATCCTTGCTGGTACGCTCGCACAGGGTCACGTAATGCGTCAGCGGCTGCGGCGGCCGCATGCCTTCTTCCATCAGGCGCGCATTGTCGAAGAGCACTTCCTCGGCTGCGAAATACCCATACGAACGAATCGCCTTGAGCACGATGCGCCGGTTGCAGGGACCGATCAGATCCTTGAAGCGGTCCTGCATCTGCAGGAAGCTTTCGTAATGGGTCTGGCGGTAGCGTGACATTTTCTTGCCGCCCGTTCCCAAACTGATGGCTTCGTCGATCTGGCCGAAGGTGCAGGCGTGCGTGGGTCCGGAAGAGATGTTGTAGGCCGAGTATTTGAGGGTGGCTTTTTCCAGCAGCAGGTGCAGGGCCTCGGCGCAATAGTCCACCGGGATCACGTCGATCTTCTGGTCCAGCTCACACGGGAAAGCCTGCAAGGCGCGCGCCAGCCGGAATACCCAGTAGATGCTGCCCGAGGCGGCACAACCCAGTTCGGTATGACCGACCACGATGGAGGGCCGCGCGATCACCAGCGGCAGGTCCGGCAATTCGTTGCGCAGGCGCTGTTCGGCCTGGTACTTGCTGGCGGTGTAGTCGAGGTAGTGCTCCACGTCGTCACCGGGTGCGTAATCTTCCGAGACCGGACGCGGCGCATTGCGTCCGCAGGACATCCCTGTGCCGATCTGTATGAAACGCCGCAGCTTGCGGCCGCGGCTGAGGCCATGAGCCATGCTGAGCACGCCATCGACATTGGTGGGGAAGATGGAACGATGGCTACCGAAGGAAGCCAGTGCCGCCGAGTTCACCACATCGGTAACCTGCAGCAGGCGTGGATCATCGATCCAGCGCTCCACACCGGTGAGGTCGCCGCAGATGATCTGCCCGGACGACAGGCGCAGCAGGGCTTGTTCGCTCACGCCATGCAGGCGCAGGTTGGCGGCAAGACGTGCGCATCCTTCTTCGCGGTTGGCCGATCGGACCAGCAACAGCGTGCGCTCCCAGCGAGGCGTCTTGATGAGACGAGCGGCCAGCGCTCCCCCGATGAATCCGGTACTTCCGGTAAGCAACAACATAGACGATGAGCGTTCCACAGGAGACGAAGCAAGGACCGGCATACCCCATGCCGGCCAGTGAAATGTGGGCGGAGCCCGGTGCGCCCACTCCTGAAAAAGGGGCAAAAAATTATAAGGGACGATCTGCAGAAATGAACCAGTCCAAATGGACTGGGTGCAGTGAGATGCTCAGGATGCGTGCAGGCAATGGATATCTTGGGATCGGCTTTCCAGTCCAAACGGACTGATTTCATTTGATGAAACGAGCATTAAAATTTGCTTAATGCTGCCTCTCACGATTGATCTCCCTGCACTCACTGCCACGACGTGGCCCCGAGGAGTGTCGCCATGCCGCTTGCCTCTTCGCTTGCTCCTCCTCTTGCGCGCGTCCTCTCGCGCACACGTGCAGCTTCCCCGGTCCGCGCCAGGGCAGCGACCGTGAACGATCACATCCACGTATTGCCATTGCATCGGCGCGTCCGATGGGCCATGGAGATCGGCATTGCCGTGGCCGGTATCACGCTGGTGGCGGCGGCGCTGCTGCATCGCGCGCTGCCATTGCCGGCCGTCATCACGAGCGTGCTCACTGGTCTGCTGTGCGGCGGCTGTTTCGCGCAACTGCTGTGGCGCAAGCAACGCGGCTTGTTCGCACCGGCTGGCACCTCGGCAACGCTGGCCGTCTTGCTCGTGTGCATCGTCCTGGCCGGCATGGCAGATGCGGGACTAGCCGCAGGACAGCGCGTAGCGCTGCTGCCGGCGCTGGTAAGCACGCTGCGTCACGTACTCTTGCCGCTGCTGGTGTTCATGTACTGGCTGCTGTTCTGCGGACCAGTGCTGTTGCGATGGCGGGCGATGTTGCCGTTCATGCCGATGATGGGATGGCTGGGATGGACCTTGTTCTGGTCAGCGCAGGCCGGACAGGTACGCTTGCCCTTGCGCACACCCGGCCTGCCGATGTGGGGCGAAGCCCTGGTGCAGACGGGATCGCTGATGGTGATGTTCGGGCTGGCGCTGGTGGTGTTGAAGCTGGTGAAGAAGTGCCTGATCGAAGCCGGCGTCAAGTCGCGGGCGTTTGGGGATTGGAATGCCTCTGCGGGGTTGCGGCCGGGCACACGCCTTTGACCTGAGACGGTGCCTCATGCACTGGAGCGCATAGGCCGCGGCGGCCTGTCTTGTGGCTCAAGCTATAATGATTCTCATTTTTGAACGAATCTTGTCTTGGGCAACACGCCGCCGCCATCAAGATCTTCTGCCTTTCCACCAAGCTGGAAAAACAGAACGACGGCCCGCAAGACCTCGCGCTCATGAGCAAACCAGATCACGTGCTGATCGTCGACGACGATCCGGAAATCCGCCAGCTGCTGGCCGACTACCTGCAATCGGCCGGCTACCGCCCCTACACCGCCACGGGCGGCGAGCAGATGTGGCACATCCTCGGCCAGGAACAGATCGACATCATCATCCTCGACCTCATGATGCCCGGCGAAGATGGACTGGAGCTGTGCCGCGAACTGCGCAAGAAACGCAACACGCCGCTGATCATGCTGACCGCCCGCGGCACGCTGATCGACCGTATCGTCGGACTGGAAATGGGCGCCGACGATTACCTGCCCAAACCCTTCGATCCGCGCGAGCTGCTCACGCGGATCAAGGTCATCCTGCGGCGCGCCCGCAGCTTCCCCGAGAAGCAGGAGGCCGACCGCATCGCCTATATCAGTTTCGCCGGCTGGAAACTGGATACGCAGGCACGCCAGGCCATCTCGCCACAGGGCGTGACCATTACGCTGGGCAGTACCGACTATCAGGTGTTGCGTACCCTGCTGGATCATCCCAAGCGCGCGCTCTCGCGCGACTATCTGCTCAACCTCGTCTACGGCAGGGAGGCCACGCCCTTCGACCGTACCATCGACGTCTGCATCAGCCGCTTGCGTCAGCAACTGGCGGACAATCCGCGTGCCCCTGCATTGATTCGCACCGTCCGCAATACCGGTTACATGCTGATGGCCGATGTCGTCTACGACGCATGAAGGCGCTGCCCTTGCGCTTGCGATGGTGGCCGCAGTCGCTCTCCGGCCGGCTGGCGCTGATCCTCGTGGCAGGCATGCTGGTGGCGCAGATGCTCACCGGCACCATCTGGTACGACATGCGCTACGGCACCGCCATGGAAATGCCGACTCGGCTGGCAGCCACCCACCTGGCTGACGTGGTGAACATCCTCGACCAGGCCAGTCCGGCGCAACGCGCGGATCTGGTGCGGTCCTTGTCGCACAGCCAGTTCAATCTAGCCTTGATGCAAAACAGCCCGGATCATGCGTCTGCCACATCGCCGGCGGGCCATGCCGAGCAGAGCGTAATAGCGCTTTTTTCGGAGGTGTTGCAACAGCATGCCGGGACGCGCCCATGGCACATTTTGCAAGCAGAGCTGGACGACCGACTCGGCACGCGCGAGGGCGCCTGGAAAACGCTGTTGACCGATGAATTTCCGCATGGCCGCTTCGTGGTACAGGTGGCACTCAAGGATGGCAGCTGGCTGCAGGCCGACATCCAGGAGGGCCAGGCTGGCATGAGCACGGTGCCGCACAGCGCAACGCTGGATTACATCGTCCGCATTTATGCGCTGCGCATTTTCGCGGTGGCCCTGGTGGCGTGGATGGCGGTCCGGCTGGCCATGAAGCCATTGCAGGCCATGGCGCATGCGGCCGAAAAGCTGGGAAGAGACATCCACAGTGCGCCGCTGGCCACCGATGGCCCCCTGGAAGTGCGCACGGCAGCGCAGGCGTTCAATGCCATGCAACGGCGCATCATCGACAACATCGCCGAGAGAACGCGCTTCCTGGCATCGGTCTCGCATGATCTGCGCTCACCGATCACACGGATGAAACTGCGCACCGAAATGCTGGCCGATGAAGATCGCAAGGAAAAATTCCGCAAGGACCTCGACGAAATGGACGCCATGATCTCTGCCACCTTGAACGTCGTGCAGGACATCGACGTGCAGGAGAATCGCCAGCGTATTGATCTCAACAGCCTGCTGGAAAGCCTGCGCAGCGACCAGGCCGAGGTAGGGGGCGACGTGGCCGTCAGCGGCCATGCGCAGGCGCTGGAAGGCTATCCGCGCAGCCTGCGGCGCTGCCTGCAGAACGTGGTGGAGAACGCGCTGCGCTACGGTGAGCGGGCGCGCATCCAGCTCCACGACAGTGCCACGCAGGTCACCATCACGGTCGACGACGACGGCCCCGGCATCGCCGAAGAACTGCAACAGCGCGTGCTCGAACCCTTCTATCGCCTGGAAGACTCGCGCAATGCCAGCACGGGCGGCTTCGGCCTGGGCTTGTCGATTGCCGCCACGGTGGTGCAGGCGCATCGTGGCGAGATCCGCTTATCCAATCGCGCCAGCGGCGGGCTGCGCGTCACCATCGTCATTCCACGCTGAGCAGGCCATCGATTTGCACCTGGCCGTAGCCTCGTGAACAGGGCTCGACCCGGGCTTGCACGCCATAGGCCTGGGCCAGTGCTGCCGGCGTGAGCACCTCGCGTGCGGAGCCTGCGCCCAGCAAGCGGCCACGCTTCAACAGCAACACCCGGTCAACGTGGCGGAAGGCGGTATTGAGATCGTGCAACACCACCACCGTGACCAGGCCATGATGGCGCGTTTCCCGCCGCAGCAGTTCCATGACCAGATGCTGATAGTTCAGGTCCAGTGCCGACAGCGGCTCATCCAGCAACAGCACGCGCGGACGGCGCACCAGCGCCTGCGCCAGTGCTGCAAGCTGACGCTGCCCCCCGGACAATTCGTCCAGATGATGCTGGGCCAGGTGGCCGATACCGAGGTGCTGCAACAGGGCCTGCACGCGTTCGAGCTCGCGCACGTCGGGCCGGCTGCGCTGCTGGGCCTGCGCTGCCACCAGCACCGATTCGAAGACCGACAAATGAATCGGCCGCGGCAAGGTCTGCGGCATGTACACCACGTGCTGTGCGCGCGCCGCAACGCCAGCGTGCGCCAGCTCCAGTTCACCCAGGCGGATGCTGCCGGCCTGCATGCTGGTGAGCCCACCGAGGGAGCGCAGCAGCGTGGACTTGCCGCTGCCGTTCGGCCCCAGCAGCGCCGTGACCGAGCCCGCCGTCAAGGTGGGCAGGTCCAACCCATCGATCACTTTGCGCGGACCATAGGCGACTTCAAGGCCGCCGACGTGGAGCGAATTGGCGTTCACGGCTGTGCTTGCGGACGCAGTACCAGCGTGCCGCGCATGTGCATGGCATGGCTGGGGTAGGAACAGAAGAAGGTATAGTCCGTGCCGGCCTGCAGACGCGCCGTCGGGAAACTCACGCTGGCGCGCTCGCCACCGCCCAGCATCGGCGTGGCGGCGATGATGCGGCTGTCATGCTGGGGCAGGTAGTCGGCGGCAGGTCCTGCTTGCAGGCCATCGCGGATAACGCCATCGATCTGCGCAGTGCGCACCAGGACCCAGTTGTGACCGGCCAGTTCCTTGGGCTTCTTGCCCGTGTGAACCAGATGCACGGTGAAGCGCTCGCAGGTGGCCGGCACATCGATCCGCTGCAGCGAGAACTTCTTGCCGGGCTGGCCTTGGATGGCGACCGCACAGGCATCGGTGGAAGCCGCATGCGCGGGCAAGGCAGCGGCCATACCAAGCAGCATGGCCAGGGAGAAGAACGCTTTGTTCATGATGAAATAACCGTGAGGGTGGAGAAATCAGTCTTGCCGCAAGCGGCGCACGACGATGGCCAGGAAGAGCGGGATACCGACCAGCGACGTCACGATGCCCACCGGGATCAGCACGCCCGGCAGGATGGACTTGGAGGCCACGGAAGCCAGCGAGATGATCAGTGCCCCGGCCATGGCGCTGCCCGGCAGGTAATAGCGATGGTCCTCGCCCAGCAGCAAGCGGGCAATATGTGGCGCCACCAGGCCGACGAATCCGATGGTCCCGACGAAGGAGACGGACAAGGCCGCCAGCACGCTGATGCGCAGCAGGCTGATGAGCCGCAACTGCCGCATGTCGATACCAAAACTCGCAGCACGGTCCTCACCGAGCCGCACGGCGGTGAGCCGCCATGCGTCGCGCATGGCGAAGGGCGCCACCAGCACGAAGGCCAGCGCAAGAATGGTGACGGTCGTCCAGTTCGCACGCGCCAGGCTGCCCATGGTCCAGAACACGATGCCTTGCAGGGCTTCCTCGCTGGCGACGAATTGCAGCAGCATGATCAGCGCCTGGAAAGCGTAGACCAGTGCGATACCGAAGAGGATCACACCCATGGTGGAGCCCCCGCGCCACTGCGCCACCCGTTCCAGCACCAGCACCGACAACAGTGCGCTCACGCACGCACTGGCCGAAATGGTCATGCCCGCTGGCAGCAAGGGGAACTGCCAGTTGAAGGTGATGGCCAGTGCGGCACCAAATGCGGCAGCGGCCGAGATGCCCAGCGTATAGGGGCTGGCCAGCGGATTGTCCAGCACGGTCTGCATCTCGCCACCGCCCAGCCCCAGGCACATCCCGACCAGCAAGGCCATCAGTGCGGTGGGCAGGCGGAACTGCCACACCACCACGCGCATGGCGGGCGGCACGGCATCGGCATGGAACAGGGTGCGCAGCAGATCGTGCAGGGACAAGCCGGCCGGCCCGGTGGCAATGTCCAGCAACAGCGATGCGGCGATGAGGGCCAGCAAGACCAGCGTGAACATCGTCCGGCGGCGTATGGCACGGCGATAGGCGCGCACCGGATCAATCACGGCGGACGACCCGGAAGCCACCGCGCTCTCCAGGGGCAGGTGATGCGAAGCGGTCATTTGGCGGGCTGGGTCCAATAGGTGCCGGTGCCGTCCACCGTCAGGAAGCGGCGATACAACTCATCCTTGGAGGCATCCGGGTCGAGTGCGGCGGCGCGTTGCGGATAGAACCATTTGGTCAGCGCTTCGATGGCCAGGATGTTGTAGGGCGAATTGTAGAAGGCGTGCCAAATACCGAAGGCGTGATGCGATTTGACCGCCTGCAGATCGCGAATGCCGTCACGCGCAAGCAGGACCGACAGGCTCGACGCCGAGAGCGTCGCCGCTGCGCCGGGCCCGATCAGCAAGCCATCGCGGCCCGGTTCGGAACGGCTGCCGGTGGCGACGTAGATATCGGGCTGGTGCGACAGCAGATATTCCATGCTGACGTCACCCAGCGTTCCCGGCACCGTGGCCGCAGCGATGTTGAGGCCGCCGGCGGCCTGCACCATATCGCCGAAACTGCCGTTGCCCGTGGTGTGGCAACAGGCGGGCCAGACGCCGGCCAGCATTTCCACGAAGACCTTGGGACGTTGCGCAGCGGGCACCGCATCGACGATCTGCTTCACCCGTGCCAGGTGCGACTGGTAGAAGTCGATGTATTGCTGCGCTTCCTTCTGGCGATCCAGCACCTGGCCCAGCAACTGCATGCTGGGCCAGGTGTGCAGCATGGGCTTGTCGCGGAAGTCGATGAAGATAACGGGGATGCCCGCGTCATGCAGTGCCCGCAGCATGGGATTGGAGGGCGTGGGACCGTGACCGGTGAGCCCGAAGATGGCCAGATCCGGTTGCAGGGAGACGATCTTCTCGGGACTGACGCTGGCTTCTGACGTCTTGCCGATCAGCGGCACGCGCCCGGCTTGCGGGAAGCGCTGGAGCAGTTGCGACCAGGCATAGGGGTCCTGGGCCTTGAGTTCGCCCTGCCAGCCGACGATGCGTTGGACCGGATTGTCCCGGTCCAGCAAGGCCATGGCGAAGACGAAGCGCCCCTCGCCCAGCAGCACGCGCTGAGGATGATCGGGGACTTCGACGTTGCGCCCGGCAAGATCGGTCACCATGCGCGCCGAGGCGTGAGCAGACAATACAAGGGCCGACACGATCGCCAGCCCGGAAAAGAGACGCTTGAAATTCACGATGCTTCCTTGCAGAACCTTATGAGGGAAAGCCCGTAGCAACACGGGAATGATTCCCATTCTTGGCTTTGACTATATCCGGCTGTTGGCGCGGCAATATGTCGTCAACGGCGAGAAAAGTAATGAAACGTATTGGGCCGGCGATCCCAATACATTTCATTACATTCGGGTAGGGCGTGGCCCCCTTTTCGCGCCGGCTGCGCGGCGCCAACACGGTACAACTACGCGACGTATAATCAGCGCGGCTGTCATCCCCTTCTGCTTGCGCCTGTCTCATCGGCCGTCATCGATATCCTGGAGAAACCGTGCGTTCGTTCTGTGTCTCGTTTTTTGCTATCGCCTCCCTGTCCGTCTCGATCGCCTCGCCTGCGTCGGCGGAGGAGCTCAAGGTATTTGCTGCCGGGGCCATTGCGCCGGTCGTGCGGACCGTTGCTGCGGACTTTGAGCAGCGCAGCGGTATCCATGTGACGGTCGAAAATGCGACCGGCGGCGTGATGGATAAACGTGTACGTTCAGGAGCGGCCTTTGACGTGGCGGTGCTGCCGGATGGCGTGTTGAACGGGCTGGGCAAGGATGGTTATCTGAACCTCACCAGCAGCCGACCGATTGCGCGCGTGGGCATTGCGGTGGCGGTGAAGCAAGGTGCGCCGTTGCCCGCCATCGCTACCGTCGCGCAGTTCAAGAAGGCGTTGCTGGAGGCGCCCTCCGTTGCGCTGATTGATCCGAAGGCGGGGGGATCGAGTGGTATCTATCTGGAAAAATTGTTTGAGCAGTTGGGCATCGCTGCGCAGATGCATGCCAAGGAAGTGCTTGTGCCTGGGGGGCTGGTGGCGGAGAAGCTGGTGGATGGCAGCGCTGCGCTGGCCTTGCATCAGCAGAGTGAAATCCTGCTGGTCAAAGGGGCGCGTTTGGTGGGGCCGTTACCGGCTGCCATTCAGAGCTATACCGTGTATGCCGGGGCGGTTGGAGCGCGCTCGGGGTCTGCTGTGGCGGGGCGGGCTTTCTTGACGATGTTTGCGGGGCAAGAGGCGCGTAGGGGGATGGTGGAGCAGGGGTTGTTGAATGAAGCCAATTAAGGACGAGCAACGCCAGATTATTCCAGTTGCGGAGTGAAACGAGGTCTTGTTTGAAATATGATTTTTAATCTATTGGGAAGTGCTCTGCAGACGGCTTACCCTAGCTGGCGAACTGCCGTGATCCAGACAAACCTGCTCACCTTGAAGATTTGGGGATCTCGAGTGCATCGACTGAGCGCCCAGGTTTGCTGCGATTACTCAAACGTCTACGTCCCGGTGACACGCTCGCCGTCTGGCGACTGGATTGTTTGGGACGTTCTCTTTCTCACCTCATTCGGATTCTCGAGAGCCTGAACCGACGAGGTATTTCTTTTCACTCCATCACCGAACACATCGATACCAGCTCCTCGGGTGGACGTCTCGTTTTTCATATGATGGCCGCCCTGGCCGAGTTTGAACGGGCGCTCATTAGTGAACGCACCCGTGCCGGCCTGGCTGCCGCAAAGGCCGAAGGAAAGAGAATTGGCAGGCGTCCTCGCCTCTCCGGACCGCAGATTACACAGGCACGTCGATTTGTTGATGTCCATAACTGGCGCCCCTCCGATGTCGCTGCACACCTCGGTGTGCACCCCATCACCTTGAAACGCCATCTTGCCGCGTCAATCAACTCACGCCCAGAAAAATGTCAGCCGAAGTCAGCGACGAACGATGAAAAGTCATTGTCCTCAACAGCCGTGTCCGACGCGCATTGACGCGATGTTTTCATCTATCGAACGACCTGCCCCCCACAACAATGCTTCACGCTTTCCCTGCCTTATGACTACTGATCAGCCGGCCTATTCACCACAAAATGCCTCCCTCTTACGGCTTATCCACGCCGACCAGCTCGATGTCGTTCGCAAATCGACGCTCAACTCCATTCCCGTCACCACCGTGTTAAGCATTCTCTGTGCACTGGTCGCGTCGTACGCAGGGCAGATCTCGGATGCGCTTCCTTGGCTGGGGGCATATACGGCGATTAATCTCATCCGCATAAATTGTGCAGGAGTTCATCGCCCACGCTGAACAGCATCCAGAAGCTGCCGCGCTTTCTGTTAGGGTGCTGCAGCAGCTCAAGTGCCCTTCTGCACAAGGCTATTATCTTTCGCATCCGATGACGGACAGGGACGCACTCACGTTCGTCGAAAAGCTCCCTTCCTGACATTCCACCAACACCATTGCTTACCGATACATCCTAGAATTCTTCAGATATATATTCCTTGTGTGAGACTGGAAAAGTAACTCTTCCAACTCCTCGTTTAACGCTCACCAAGGAATACTCATGTTGAATCTCCGTATTATCCTCATCCTCAGTATCGTGGGAAACGCCGTGCTGACCTTCCTATTCCTGACCGACAAAGGAACAGCATGAGTCTCGCCTGCCCTGCCTGCCACTCCTTGAATCTACTCTTTCAGCACCGCGGCAAATGGATCGGCGGCTTGTTCGGCGTCACAAGAGGTACTGCACCAAGCCGCTCTGCACCGCCAGTTGCCAGAAAAATCGGAACTGGTCCCGGCGGCTCGCCGACGCCCCCGCGGAGGTTCCCGTTGGTGATATTTGCGAAATCCTGCATCGATACATTGGTCGGCAGTGCAAGTGGTTGCAAGACAAAATCAACAATAACCGACAACGTCGTTCCGAAGGTTCTACGCACATACCGCTGCGCCGACTGCAACTACACATTCTCCAGTTAATCCCCTTCATTGCCCTCTCAACAGCCCGTCTCACGACGGGCTTTTTTCATTCTAGAAAGGAAATCACCATGGCACACCTGATTGAAACAATGGCCTACGCCAACGCCACACCCTGGCACGGTCTCGGCAATCAGCTCTCAGCTAAATCCCCCATCTCCGTTTGGGCCAAGCAGGCCGGCATGGAATGGAATATCCAGGAGTCCCCTGTCTACTTCCAGCCTGGCGAGAACGCAGGCCACTGCGCATTCGACGATCAGAAAGTGCTCTATCGTTCTGACACAGGCGCCGCACTCTCGGTGGTCTCGCAACGGTTCCAAGTCGTACAGCCTCGCGATGTCCTGGAGTTCTACCGTGACCTGACCAAGGCACATGGTTTTACCTTGGAAACAGCCGGGGTTCTCAAAGGCGGCCGTAAGGTGTGGGCGCTGGCCAAGACCAACATGAGCGCTAACATCAAGGGCAATGACACCATGAACGGCTATTTGCTCCTGGCCACCGGGTGTGACGGCACGCTGGCGACAACCGCCCAGTTCACCAGCATTCGGGTCGTCTGCAACAATACTCTGGCCATTGCTCTCAAGGACGGAAGTGCCGCCGTCAAAGTGCCTCATTCCACCACCTTCGATCCCAAGGCGGTCAAACGCCAACTGGGGCTGTCGTCTTCCTCTTGGGACGATTTCGTCTATCAGATGAAGACACTCTCTGAACGCAAACTGAAGCATGTTGAATCGGATGCGTTCATTACTCAACTCTTTGCCAATCCCCAGGAGAAACTCACCAACGAACGCGCCATGAAGAAAGTACGGGAGCTGTATGCAGGCCATGGCCGGGGTGCGGAGCTGTCTTCCACCAAAAACACCGCATTCGGCCTGCTCAATGCAGTGACCGAGTTCGTGGACCACGAACGCCGTGCCAGGAGTACGGACTACCGCCTGGATTCCGCTTGGTTCGGCACGGGTGCCAATCTGAAGAATGATGCCCTGGCCCAAGCCATCGCTCTGGTGAGCTGAGCCTTGATCTCAACGACATAAAGCCCGAGCCGGGTGCCCGGGCTTTCTCTTTTCTGAAAGGAGTGCTATGCCTGTACTAAATGCGCAACCGACCAGGCGTCCCGGTCGTGCTGCCTTACGGTTAGTCAAGACCCGTGACCTGTCTCGAGAAGAATGGCTATCGGTCCGGCGTAAGGGCATCGGAAGTTCGGATGCGGCTGCCGCGATCGGATTGAATCCCCATCAATCCATGCTGGAGCTGTGGATGATCAAGACAGGCCGCGCCCACCTGCTCCCTCAAGCCGATCCGGGAGATCGTACCAGTGCAACCTATTGGGGAAGTCTCTTAGAACCCATTGTGGCGGCTCACTATATGCATGAGACCGGCAACAAGGTACGCAAGCTCAATGCAGTGCTTCAGCATCCCGATCCCGACAAATCCTGGATGCTCGCCAACATTGATCGCGAGATTCTGGGAGCACCTGGTGTCCAGATCCTGGAATGCAAGACCGCCGGCGAGTTTGGCGCCCGGATCTGGCGTGAGGGGGTCCCTGAATACGTGCAATGCCAAGTCCAGCACCAGTTGGCTGTGACCGGTAAGGACGCGGCTGATATATGTGTACTGATCTGCGGTCAGGAAATCCAGATTCACCGGATTGAGCGCGATGAGGAGCTAATCGAAGGATTGATCAAGCTCGAACGTGAGTTCTGGTATTACGTAGAACGGGATATGCAACCGCCTGCCGACGGCTCAGAGTCGGCGGATCGGGCTTTACGGTCGTTGTACGCGCATGACTATTGCGATGTAGCCGACTTCCGGGACAACCGCGCCATGTCGGCCGTCTTTGCAGATCTGCAGGCCATTCGAGAAGAAATCGCCACCCGAGACAAAATCGAGCAGCAACTGAAGCAAACCATCCAGCAAATGATGGGAAGCGCCAGTCGGGCGCTCTTCGAGACGGGATCCGTCTCTTGGAAGCGCAGCAAAGACAGTACTCAGCTCGATACCAGCCGACTGGAAGCCGACCATCCAACTTTGGTCAAAAGCTATCTCTCTCCCAAAGCCGGCAACCGCCGCTTCCTGGTTTTCCCCTGATCGCCAGGCATCTTCGGATGCCTGGCTTTACTTTTTTGGAGCATCCCATGATCAAAGGTCTATGCATTACCCCGCCTATTCTGGGGCGGATTTCAATTGGCAAGGTGGTAGAGAAGAACGGACGGAAGCTGCCGGAGAAGGATGACCAATTTACAATCATCAGCCAGATACAACTGCAAGACGGCTGGGCACCGCATCCACTCGACGCCGTCTATCGAGGAGCATCCCCCGGCAATAAGCTGCGCGCCATACCAGTCACGGTCATGTTCAGTGAGCCTGATTTAAACCTGCGCGCATCTTACTGCTTCTTTGACCGACATGCCAGCAGGCCGCTGTGCAATGGTAACGGCGCCACATGCCGCCGTCTGACCCAAGACGGGATGGTTGATCTACCCTGCCCTGGCCCCGATACCTGCGAATTCGCGCAAGGTCAGTGCAAGCCATACGGGCGTCTCAACGTGCAGATCGACCAGGCTGACGAGCTGGGGACTTTCATCTTCCGGACGACTGGCTACAACAGTATTCGGACACTAACGGCCAGGTTGCACTACTACGCCGCGGTTTCTGGAGGACTGCTGGCCGCCCTTCCCCTGGAGCTCAGGCTGAGAGGAAAAAGCACGGTGCAGTCACATCGCACGCCCATCTACTACGTGGATTTAACGATTCGGGAGGGAACCACATTGGAAGACGCCATCCGCCAAGCGCAAGAAACACATGATCGCCGCATGAAAGGAGGATTTGATCAGCAAGCGTTGGATCACGCGGCGAAGACAGGACTTGAAAATGGAGTATTTGAGGAGTCGGTGGAAGAATTGCCGGCTGTTGTGGACGAGTTCTTTCTGCCGACTGCGGAAATGAAAGTAGGTCCTCAATCAGCGAGTCCCTTCAGTCATCAGTTGCGCGAAAAAGTTTCCGCCCGGACAAAGCACACCTCGTCGAACTAACGCAATCTCGACTTCTTTGGCGTCAATCGAGGTTGAGCTCGATTCGATCGCCGCCTGTTCTCTTCGTCCGGCGCCAGCGATACATGTATCGACTCAAATAAATCAGCCAAGGTGATGTTCAAACAATAGCAAATGTTCGCCAACGTCAGAACAGATGGATTTGCGACACCTCGCTCCACACTTGAAATGTAGGTTCGGTCTACGAGCGATTCAAATGCCAATGTCTCTTGGGACTTTTCCGCTGCGATTCGGAATTTTTTGAGCGCACTGCCAAGTTCAACGCAGACCGCATTCCTACCATCACTAGGCGGCTCCGTACTTGTCGTTGTTTGTCGATTGACCATGCCGCGCATGATGCCAAACCGATGACTGATTAACGACGGCCTTTATTCAACGTTTACATGTTGAGTATATTCATCAATAATTACCACCGTAACTGTGCGTCGTACGGCACCAGCCCAGCCCTGCCTGCGTTTCCAGCGGCCTAAAAACACATCAACAGTTGACGGAATAACTATATGCCCATGGTCTTCTGCCGCGACTGCGGCAACGAAATTCATGCCGCCGCCCTGCATTGCCCTCACTGCGGAGCACCACAAGCCGGCTTGGCTGCGGGAGTTCAAGGCTCTCCTTGGCTCGCAATCATCAGTCTTGTCTTGGCAATCCTGTCCACTCTCTGTGCCCTCCAGGTCGACTTTCTCGATCACGACCAAATCATCGGCGCGGGTGCTCTCGCGAGCCTCGGGTTAGCCGCCGGCGCCATCAACCTCCAACAAAACAGATCCGGCAAAGGGATGGCCAGCACGGCTGTTGTCCTGTCGGCCGTTTCCCTTCTCGTTTTCATCGGCTCTTAAAACCAATCACTCAAACAAAAAGGAAAAATATGTCCCGCTTTCTCAACTGCCCGCATTGCCAGCATCAAGTACACGCATGCGCAACGGCTTGTCCCAATTGCGGCGCTCCCGCCGAGGTGCTGGGGTACACCAGCTATGACCAGGTACCTTGGTATCGTCGCCGCTGGGCACTAGTTCTTGCCGTCCTGGTGTTCATGCCGATCGCCTTGATCATCGCCTTCTCGGGCGACGTCTACCTCTTAAAGGACGGAAAAGTCCAAGCTTTCCCGAAGAGCTTCAAATTCACGCTGCTCATCCTCTTTGCGTTGATCGTACTGGTTCAACTTTGGCGCTGACGGGAAGACCACCTCCTTAGCCAGCGCTACCGATCTGACTTTCGGGTGCGGAAAGGGGCAGGATTTTGCCGCCCCGCATCCGCGCTCTGTGGTGCTTTGTCGGGCTAAGCGTCTTGTCTCTACGCAGCCTGAATTGGTTCGCCAATTCGATAGCCCTCATATCGACGATCAAGGTCAGTTCCAGATATCGCGAATGGCAGCTTCGCTCATCCGTCGGTATTTGGAACGCCTTCGCCTATTTCCATAAAAGAAAAATGAATTCCCGTGAAATTTCCATCATTGTCGTTTCGCTCGTCGAGAGCAAAGTTCGACGCCAATACATTGCCAAGCAGTTTTCCAAACTAAAAAGGAAATTTCGGTTCTTTGACGCAGAGCGCTTCACGGAATATCCATCTTCATATGACGCAATCACCCGCTGGAAGGTCCATGGCCATCATATGAATCTCTCCGAGGTCGGCTGCTATGACAGTCATTACCAGATCTGGGAGCAGCTGATTCAGTCCAACGACGAAATGTGGTGTGTTCTGGAAAATGATGTTGAACTGACCGACGACTTCCTACCTACGTTGGATGCAATTGCTCATGCGACTTTCTCGTTCGGAATCATGCGCTTGTGTGATATCGGCGGAGAAGACTCATGGGAGGTCGCCACATTGTCCAACGGAAACGTAGTCAAAGATCATCGCAAGCAGCCTTTTGGCACCCAAGGGTATGTCATTCATCGCGATGCGGCTCGCATCTTGGTCGCCCATGCACGGAAGATTGTCTATGCGGTCGACGATCTACTCAACCGCAATTGGGAGCATCACGTGAGAACGCTATCGGTGACGCCTGCTGTTCTCGTTCATCGCCACGACATCCTCGGCACAACCATTGGTCGGAAGAAAACGAAGCGCACCCTACTCCAAAAGCTCAAACGGGAACTTTACATGGGGCGGGATAGCTTGAACCGCCGTCTGTACGCATGGACCCGACGACGAAATGATTTCAGAAATTCGTAGGCATCGCGGACCTATCTCATTGCATAGGCCAGTTCTTCAACCATCTTTTTTGTGATTCCATCATGCTTACAAAACACCTTCCCCTATTTCTTTTGCCTCTCCTGCTTAGCTTGGCTGGGTGCCAGCCAAGCACGTTGGACTTCCGTAACGCCCAGATCTCCAATGGCAAGATCTATTCAGGCTCGTCCAATTCACCATTCAGTGGCCTGGTAACCAACGTCCCTGCTGAGAAGTTCATGGGATCGCATGCCGGTTTTGGTAAGGTACTCAGCACACTCAACCAAGTCACCGGCGGCTACACCTCATATTTTGGCCGTCTCTGTGATATCCACGTCTCCGATGGTGTTCTGGATGGGACTGTCGTCTGCAAACGTCCAGGAGAGGAAAATGCAGAGATCGAAGCGGCCTTCAAGAACAATCACCTTGCCTACCAATTGAAACTGGTCGGACAAAGTCAACGCGGAGAACGTTTCAGAACGGAAGTCAACATGGAGGATGGACAACCGGATGGTACCCAGCGTAGTTATAGCGTTGACAGCGACATACTGGTCCATACGGCACAGTGGCAACACGGCACCTTGTTTGGACCTGAAGAGATATTTGACCAGAAGACCGGCAAACGTCTGCGTGAAGCCAACATCATGGGTGGCAAGTACGATGGAGAGATGACCAGTTATGATCCAGACGGGAAAGTGATTCGTCGCACTACTTTCAGCAACGGAGTGCAGCAACTGGATGAGTCATTTGATCCAGGTACGGGAAAGATGACCGGACAAGTTCCCTATCACTACGACAACGAACATGGTCTCGTCGTGCACGGCATAGTCAAAGGATGGGATGCTAACGGTACGCTAATTTCAGAAAAGAACTACAAATTTGGCAAGGAGGTCACGTCCGCGCCACCCACCGGTGATCCGAATCAATGTGTGAACGACTGGATCAATGCGTTCCGTCAGGACCAAGGTGCCGATGCCATCGTCTCCCATGATCAGCTCGCCGAGTGGGAATCCTGGTGCAAGTCGGGGAAACACCCTCATTGAACTGAAATGCCCCGCAGGAATACTTCTTGCAGGGCAAGGCGCCACTAAGCGATATATCTCGAAGTATTACCACGAGACTGGTGAGTTCTTTTCGTCCTGCCCTAAAGGTCGCTAGGTGGCACAGGCATTTGATAAGCGTCCTTTGCGAGCAGCCCCGTCCAGGGCTCGCCCGAACTGGGCGTTGAATTTCCCCGCTTTTGACCCAGCAGGCGACGAAGAGAAACAGACTTCGCCTGCGTGCCAATGCATAGCAACTAGGGCGCTGTCCATCTACTCACTGGTTTGCACGAATTGCACCCTATCTCTGTCGAGGTGCATATCGATCACCGTATGGATCTGGTATTCCAACTGTTCTATTTAGGCCAGTCGGATACACTAGCCCCTCGGGAGCGGTCGATCGTTCATACCCGGCAACCGGACCAGGTGGGCCACAGCTCTTTCACGGCTCCAGCAATTCGTGCCCCAGAGCTCTTAATATTCACTTTTGAAGAGCAATGAAAAGCGCCTGGCACATCGCCACAACGAAGCCCTCTGCTTATTTTTTTGTCCATTTCTGACATTACATAGGCTTCGCGCCGAGAATAGCCGGCGGGTAGATTGCCACCGGCGGCCAATTTTCCATACATGTTCCAATCGAGCCAGTGTTTAAGCACGCCTTAAATTCCCTGGCAAGGCCAACGGAAGCAAATACATATATCACTTGGCCCACTACCACTTCGTTGTCGCTCTCGTCGATCATATCTCGCCCCTCTCTACCAGAGGATCCTAGCACCTAGCGGCAACGTTTGCTGTTATGTTGACGGAACGTATGCTGGCGCCTCTCAAGCTGTTATCACGACGCGACAATCCTTACCTTAGTCAAATGTTGCAATCGTCGACCACCAGGTAGGATCTCGACTTTGGTCACGCTGTCACGTAAAGCATTTCTGTCAATCCGCGGAGAAAGTGCAACAACATTGCAAAGTCACGCGCAGTCATGACCGAAGAATGCCCTGGTAACCTGGCAACGGGGATTCCGTTGCCAGACCTCTATCTAAAAGGTCGCCTGCCTACAGTGAGGCGACCCTTCCACTGGTCATGGCCGACGTATCAGATGGTCATGATCGCTGTCTCCGATGTCGCGTGACCGACTCGGGCGAAGCCTCTGCCATGACTTCCTTCAGATGACGGGTAAAATCCCGAGCATCAAGCTGCCCGCACCCCAAAAATTCACGAACCTTCACAACAGTCGGCTTATGCTTGCCAGCTCGCACCTGTACTTCGAGCCACGCCTCCTTGACTTTGCGTGGTGTATCTCTGCCGGGTATCTGCATAGTCCAATCGCCGCCTGGCTCTGAATTGGATACCGTTTCGGACGCCTTCTGCTGTCCGTCTGAGTCAGTCACCTCGATTCTGCCTGCGGGGACTACCTCTGATCTGTCCCCAAGGATACCTGTGCTCACCTTAGCAAGCCCTTGGTCGACCGGCGGAGGCCTGCCCGTGGAGAAAACGAACAGCCAGCCCAAGCAAGCTAGCCCTTCTAAGACGACCGCGAACAACAAGGCGTGGGCGACATTGATGTCATCGACCGAAATGTCCAGCACTTCGGATAACTTAGCCGCCACCAGATCTTGACGCGCCGCATCCTGTTGCTGTTGGAAACGCTCGGTTGCACGATCACGGCCTTGTTGCCAGCGCTTTACGGCTGTTTCCTCAGTAGTCAAGGTCTCCAGCCTTGCACGCAGAGCCGTCGCCCTGACATCCCGCCATGGACATGAGCCGCTGCAAGCATGCGCCTGATTGTTGGCCAATTCGACTGAGACCTTCTCACGTTCCTTAATTATCGCCAGCAAAGTTCGAGGTGGAGTACCGGTACTGCTTTGGTCCCTCTGGTCAATATGGACGGCTGCCGCGCGTTTTTGGCCAGCGTGCTCCTGGCTCAATAAATAGAACGTGACATGACTGTACAAAGCCAGCCCCAAACACCCAGCCCAGATCACTATGACCGCCACCCGCGCTTTACCTGGCACCCCGAACCGCACGGGTAACAGATGCGTACCGAGCACCGTCACCGTTCCGAGCGCCATCCAGAAAAATTTTTCCACTGGCGATCCTGCTCGGTACCAGCCAACATAGGTTGCAAGTGCTAGGCCCAATGCCGTGGAAAGGATCCCTAAAATGAGTCCGATAGTGTGTGACCCACACAACGAAGCCTCGCCCAAGTAGCGCCCATTTGCTGCTCCTCTTATCATTTTCCCCACCCCGTAATTTTTTCCAAGCCAGCAGTGCCCCAGTTAGCACCACTCCTCGCAAAGCCACGCCCCTGCTGGCCAAGAACTATGTCTGATGTCGCGATCTGAGCGTCTTTGTTCACTTTCTCAGCAGGTTTTAGCCTATTAATTCTGGGCCGGCCTAGCTTCTTCAGGCGCTTCTTTGGAAACTGTCCAGTCGTAAACATCTTGGCCCCTTTGGAAGGCTTCACGTGCACGTACTGATCTCTCTTGGCCAGATAGCACAGCACCTCCATCAACTTTTCTCGCTTTTCACTTTCATGAGCGTCAATCGGCCCCACGGCAAAATACTTGTAGTCCTCGCGATTGCAGTTGAAATGGTAGCCCCGACCACGCGTGATCACCTCTTCCCAGTACTTCCCAATTTGCGTTCCCAAGTAGGCGTGATGCTTGGCCTCCTTGAATATAAATGCCGCATGCAGGTGGTACCCGGCGTCTCGAGTGAACTCGATACGGATAACATAACCTGCCAACTTGCTAAACAACGACGGCTTGCTACGCAGGTTGGTCATCAAGCGTTCGCGATCGCTCAACACTTCGTTAATACTCGGACGCGAAACCATCTGCGAAGAGGAGGCATCCCCCAAAAGACCTAGCTGTACTGGCTGATTGCGTTGCAAGGCCACGCGCTGCCCCTGTCCTACCTCATTGCTCTGCCGCGACGGGAAAAGGTTGAAGTAACGGTCCTGTTGTACGCCCACGGTAAAGGGACGCTCATCCAGGATCTTGTCGATCTCGGTCCTAGGCTTCAGATTCTTGCGATACAACAGATCCAGACGAACGAAAACCAAACGGCTCGACTCTTCGTACAAAGCCGGAATGTAGCGGAACAGCCGTTCCTGATTTTTCTTGATGTTGCGCTGCCAGTCCGAAATCTTGGCTTTGAGCTTCAGCCTTATCGCACGCTTACGCATGCAGGTAACGAAGTGATTACACATCCGCATACGCGCTGGCAAGGTAGCGTCCTCGCCCCCTCGAATGCGCCCATCAGCAACCCACAGGCGAATAGGATGGCGACGATAGACTTGGAAAAACAAGTTCAATAAGGGCGAAAAGTGCAGATCGTCCGCATAGAGATGAGCAAATATGTCCAATCTCTGGAAGTCTTTGGCCCATGGTGTTCCATGCACGATCTCACGGTCGTTTCGCCGACGCAGCTCGTAGGGTTGTGCAAGGCTGTACAAGACCTGTCTCATGAACCGTAGCAATGAGGAGATGTTCTCTAAGTCATGACCGCCCGTGATAGGCGTTCCGCACTCATCCCGTACTGAGTTCAATGTACGACTCAGATTAAGGAAAAAGCGTAGTGGCTCTTCACCACTACTAGGTGTAGCAGTATCTTTTTTCATAGTAGTTGTACCTTGTAAGGCATTGCGGTATCCATGCAGGCCCCCTTATTGCCGTTTAATAGTTAATCTATTTATCCTATTAATAAGCAAAAAGACCCCACCCACCTTCCTCGCGTTGCCACCGGGACGTGCAGATTGAACACCCCGGCGGGCTGCGGGAAAGTGGTTAATGAGGAATATACTGAAACGCGCCGATTTTTAGCTCAGAAACGCTGAGCCGGATGCGTCGGAATTTGAGCGAAGAATGGATGTGCGACTGACATAAGCTGAACGATCAGCGTGTTACGATTTTCGATGATCTGTGCCTTGCGTTGGTAGCAGAGCTGCTCCAACGCCTTATCGAAGCGCGGTTTAGTCAAACCCGCGTTGGGTGATTCATTGCGTAACTTGCTCAGCTTGAAGTAGGGGTTACCGTTGTCTCGCACACAATCCTGCAAGATCGACTCCAGCGCCTGCGCATCCGCCATCACAAGGGACTTCTCCACGGAAACACCCAGGTACTGGAAGTACACGCCGAGGTGCCAGCTGCACACGGCATTAGCGCGCTCGATATATTCCTGTGACAGATCACCTTCAGTGCCTTCGAAGACGTGCCAAGCAGCGGCGACCCTTGCCGTACGCTCAGCGTGACGTGCGGCATAGTCAGATATGCTGGCCCACGGTCCACCGTGGGACCGTGCCTGCTTTACCATTTCGTTGAGCTGCTGCAAATACGCTGCGGCTTCGGGCGTCAGCTTGACGATCCGGCGATCTGCAGCCCCCTTCCTGTCAGGACGAATACTTTCGTTCAGTAATTGCGTAACACGTGCGGCATACTTTTCATGCGCTGTGTAGTATTCCGGCGTCTGGAAATAGAACGACTGAGCGGAAGGAGACACCACAGAGAACAGATTGCGCGCATCCCAACCGCTACCCCGCGCAATCTTCCCGTACTTCAGGCGATGCTCGAAGAAAAGCTCCGGTTGCAACATCAGGAGGGAGCAAAAACGGGGCGCTTCCAGGCGCTTGCGACCGGTTGTGACACGGCTCACCGTATAAGGCGTGCCGTCATTTAGGCGCACGTAAAGCGGAAAGTTTTTGGCGGGACGCTCGTTAAGCAAAAGAGCGGCCTCATCGGTCACAAGGCCCATCGCGTGCCATTGCGACAGATCGTGGACAATCGCCTGGGTAGTCATGTCTTGACACAATACGGTCGCCTGACTCGTGGCTTCCGGCTTCTGTTGATAGAGAGCCTGCAAACGCTCCTTCAACTCAGTTAGCTTTGCCGGCTCCTCAAGGTGTTTGGCAATGGCGTCTTGCACAGCGCGGCATTCAGCTTCCCAAGCCTTTTCCCGAGCGCGCTCCAACGGCGCACGCTCCTCTGCCAAACGGGCTTGATCGTTATCGAAATCCACAAAGGGCCGCAGACCAGGGTGCAGCATCATCGATTTACCGGTTCCGCTCGGGGCGAGCACGACGACACTACCTCCCACTGGCTGCTGCGTCTGAGCGCCAAATTGGACGTTGGCCAGATCCTGGGTGGCCAACGTGGAGAGGGCTACGCCAATCGGCCCAGCGAGTTCGGCAATCATGCCGCAACGCAGTTGGGCCTGCATCAACTGCCCCAGCAAACCGGGGAAAGCATGCAGCGGATATGCAGGCTGAGAATTCATAGGGGCAAGTTGGTACATTATTTCATCCCCTTGATCAGTTGTTCAAACGAATCCGAAGGCCACATGAGGCGGCGGTTGAGCATCTTCAACGGGCGAACACCGTGATAGCTGCCCGTGAGGCAGTACCGCTTGTGAATCGATTGAGACCGGACCGACATCACGCGGGCCAATTCTTTAGTGGTAAGCAGACGAGGCACCTGCTCGGAAGGGACAATGATATTCATGCTAAGCTCCATAAATTAAGGTTCACGACTGGGGCTGCCCTTCTCTTCATCTATAAGAAGACATCCCAATCGCTGAATCGGAGCTTATTTTTTTGTCGCGCCCTAATGGCGTTACGGCCGATTTGGCTAAATTTGGACAAGTTATGGCCGCGTCCATTTCAGTATTGGCATCAGATAATTTCCAAATAAAAATTATCTGATGCACATGGAGGATAATCGAAGCCATATCGGCTAAATGGCATAAAGCCGCCGATATGCCGAAACGGCACTCGACGGCTTTATGTTTAAATTCTCACAGAATTGAGCCCATCATAGCGGCCGGAGCACCAAGTGCTAAACGCCCCCCTATTGGGAATTGCTCAACGAAAATACATCAGAGTCTTAACCTCACCAGAAATTACCTCAAGGCAACATACTCCCCGAAACCGCGGCTCGAAGCTGCATCTGTTCATGAGCCCATTTTCGCCAGCAGTGCGTAACGCTTGAGTTCGCCTGGATGAGAATATCGCTGCTGAAAGATCCAACAGGAATCGCCTGATTATTTCCTTCTCCACAAGGTGTTCATCAAGGTGGGCGCCGATGCTTCGACCAGCACGTGGGGGAGGATTATTGCTCGAAGACTTGCGATAAACGAGTTTACACCATTTCAAATTTGAGGCTTCCGCTGAGATTGTTGCCAACTCAGTCGCGCTCTATTGCTCAGGGGTTAGAACACTAACCTTTTCCTTAGAAGTGTCAGTTTTAATCGTACGAGTTCGCACTCGAGACGCCACATCGTCTTGAGTGAAAGAACGATCGACGCCCTTTAACTTGTACTTCACGCCCTCCGTGTCGCTGTAACCAGTGATCGGGTAAGGTTTTGGATCCGACTTAGCAAGAACCACGAGGGCCGCCCATACTGAGCGCCAGGATGAAGGATCACTGGCCATTTTGAATGCCAAGGTTAACGGCTCCCGCATAGGACCATTGAATCGTCGTTGTTTGGTCTTTGCTGCAACTACCGAAGTAGCGTGAGCTGAATTGTCACTAGCGGAATCAGAGATCAAAGAAACATTTACGGTAGACGCATTCTCATCTTTCACGAGATTGTGATCGATTTTTGCATCATCTAGCAGCTCGATGACCTGTTTTTTCGAAAAACCAATAAACATGGAACGAGGCAACTGTGGAAGCGCTAAAGATACTTCGGACGAGTCAGCTTGTTCCCGCCCAGCCTTTACCCAAGCCTTAAATTGCTTCTCGCCTCGAGAATAGTTTAAGAGAATCTCTTGACCTTCCCCCGGGGCGACATCCGACAAGACTGCAAAACCCGCTTCCGTGAGCTCGAGCCAGCTGATACTGTTTTCTTTACCAAAGAATAGATGGAGTAAAGCAATCGACGCTCGTGCACTCTTGAAGCAACTGAGTACGGGGGAACGTGCGAGTATTTTCGCAACCGCACTGTTAGTGACAGGCTCATCGGCGAATGGGTCTACCTCCTCGGTGGAGACAGGCACGCGAATTGCGACCAATTCAATTACTTTATATAGCGAGACAAAATCTTCGGACATCTTTCTATCACTATCGGCACATTAAAAATTTGAGCAAATTCTACGAACTTAATCGGATTTTATTCTTCTTCTGATCCTCTTCATGAACTGAGATTTCGTCATTGAACTTGTCTCATTTTCTGACGTACCATCTTTATTGACAATCACGTAGAGAATCCCTTTTTTTGCGCAATACCCAGTGATGGGGAAATATGGGGGAACACTGTGCGCAAATTTGACCATTTCTATCCAGATAGCCTCTTCATCTTCCGGACGCTCTGCCCTTTCGATGGCCTCTTCCAAAATTTCACTTAGTTCGCCTCTGAAATAGTGTTTTCCCTTTTTAACTGAAGGCGGCACTAATTCAATGACGGGCGCAGGAATCATCTTATGTTCAACAAGAAGCGGGATAATTTGGGTACGATCAAAGCCAATCTCCCACATCCTAGGTAGACGAGCGCTATAGGCCAAGGTCGACAATTCGGACTTTACTTCACTCCATCTTGAGTATCTCGATAGACAGTGGAAGTTCAGCTCTTGTTTAAGTTTCCGTTCTCGTAAAGCCCAGTTGATCAACATTGCTTTGGCCTCTTCTTTAGCCTGCGGCAAGAAAAGAGGACTACCAATATCGCCTTTATCAAACCAGTCAATCTTCTGAGGCTGCCGAAATAGCAGCGCTGATAGTTGCATTGCAGCCCTGGACATCTTGAAAAACGACCCCGTGCAATACATACACATTTTCAACGACTTATCATTGGCACCGACCAACTCTGAATAATAAGCGACGTCATCTTCCGATACGGTAATATGCTCGGAGATCTTGGTCAACGTGAGACGTAACGAAATAAAATCTATCATTGGCAATACAGAAAAATACGGAGGAAAATTTAACTTCCGATAGATGAGTCCTTCCTATCGAATCAAAATAACACTAACTAAAATCTTTCAATTTTACAGTTATTGGAGAGATTAGAGCGCAGCCCGTCACCAGAAGAAATGAGCTGAAGCGCCACATTGATAGCTTGCTTTTATCTAGGCACGTCAGTTTGACGATCCGTTTGAAGGCGCAACGTCAATAGTTTATCCGCATCCTGTTGACCCTCGATTTGAACGAATCGACGGTACTGAGAGAGCTTTCGAAGAACTTCGACGATTAACTAAAATTAGTTGTTGGAATAAGGGAGAAGATGAGAGCGAAGCGATGTGGAAGCTCTACGCCTCGGAAAGAAAAGGAGTTGCGATACGAACTACTGCATCAAAATTGAAGAATGCGCTGAGGCCTTTTCATCTCGAACCTAGATTTGCGGAGGAGACTCCTGTATGGGGTCACGTCAGATACGTTGACTTAACTAAAGTAAGACTTAACGTAGGTATGCTTGAACGTTTCTTCTATAAACACAAAGCTTTTGAAAGTGAACATGAATTGCGTATCGCGATTTCGCTTCGCTACGCCGAAGAAGCTGGCGTAGCGGTGCCAGAATCCGGTATCAGCGTACCATTTGAGCCACATATTTTGATAGAAGAAATAATATTAGGCCCCAACCTGCAAGGAGAAGACAAACGAGCTGTAGAAGATGCATGTAGAGCCAATGAATTGCATTCCTTGGTCAAAACGTCCTCGTTATTGTGGCAGCCTCGCTATATCTGAGAAAGCTCGCTCCAAAATACTTCCGCCATTCCACAACGCGATAGTATTTGGCTGTCTTGCTCATTGAGGCTGCCTCAAGAAGAAACGCATCGTAGTCGGTTTGCGATAACCGCTCGAAGTAACCAGCTACTACAGAATCGATACCACCGAGCAATCTTCAAGTTCACAAAACACCCCGAAACCGCGTAAAATTGCTCGCCTCGCGGGTGTAGCTCAATGGTAGAGCAGAAGCTTCCCAAGCTTAAGACGAGGGTTCGATCCCCTTCACCCGCTCCAGATCGCTTCCCTGCGGCCCTGTTCGCCCGTCCCTGACCGGTGCGACTTTGCGGGCCGCGCCTCAATTGCTTCGAGTCATCCATGTCTGAAAACAAATCCGGCAAGCCGCTGTTCTATGATCCCAGCGAGCGCCGCATCCGCAGTTTCGTCACCCGCGCCGGGCGCGTGTCGGTCGCGCAAGGACGCGCGCTGGAAGAACTGGGTCCGCGCTTCCTGGTCCCCTACGACAAGGCCCCGCTGGACCTGGCTGTCACCTTCGGTCGCCAGGCTCCGACCATCCTCGAAATCGGCTTCGGCATGGGCGAAACCAGCGCCAAGATCTCGGCCCTCATGCCCGAGAAAAACTTCATCGGCGTCGAAGTCCATACCCCCGGCGTCGGCAGCTACCTCAAGCTGATCGGCGAAGGCAACCTGGACAATGTGCGCATCATCCAGCACGATGCCGTCGAAGTACTCACCAACATGATCGCCCCCGATTCCCTGGCCGGCGTGCACGTGTTCTTCCCCGATCCCTGGCACAAGGCGCGCCACAACAAGCGCCGCCTGATCCAGTCGCCCCTGGTGCAACTGATCAGCTCGCGCCTGGCCCCCGGCGGCTATCTCCACTGCGCCACCGACTGGGAGGAATACGCCATCCAGATGCTGGAAGTGCTGTCGGCTGAACCCACCCTGAAGAACACCGCCACCGATCCCTCCGGCTACGTGCCGCGTCCGGATTACCGCGATACCACCAAGTTCGAAAACCGTGGCCTGCGCCTCGGTCACGGCGTGTGGGATCTGGTGTTTGAAAAGCGCGCCTGAATACGCGCGCTGCATGCATGATTCAACGCGCAATCGTGCATGCGACAGGTGATGAATGAAAGCGATCACCCACGGTGATCACTTAAAGATCGCTCCGATGGCATGCTCCAAGGCATGCCATTGTCATTTCTGCGACGGCCTCACTGAAGCTTGAAGACCGCCACCGCGCGTGACAGCGATTCCGCCTGGAACTGCAGGCTCTCCGCCGCCGCAGCAGCTTCTTCCACCAGTGCCGCATTCTGCTGCGTGACGCTGTCCATCTGCACCACCGCCTTGTTGACTTCATCGATGCCCGCGCTCTGCTCGCGGTTGGCGACGTTGATGTCATCCATGATCGCCGCCACTTTCTGGATGGCCGTGATGATGTCTTCCATGGTGCCGCCTGCACCACTGACCAGGGCCGAGCCAGCATTGATCTTGCCGACCGAATCGTCGATCAGCTCCTTGATCTCGCGCGCGGCCGTGGCGCTGCGCTGGGCCAGGCTGCGCACCTCCGAAGCCACCACCGCAAACCCGCGCCCCTGCTCGCCGGCGCGCGCGGCTTCCACTGCGGCATTGAGCGCAAGGATGTTGGTCTGGAAGGCAATGCCGTCGATGACGCTGATGATCTCGACGATGCGATGCGAACTCTCCTCGATGGCCTGCATGGTCTGCACCACCGCACCGACCATGTCGCCGCCCTTGCGTGCCACGCCCGATGCCTCATCGGCCAGTTGATGCGACTGGTGCGTGTTCTCGGCGTTCTTCTGCACGGTGGAGGTGATCTCTTCCATCGAGGCGGCCGTCTCTTCGAGCGAACCGGCCTGCTCTTCGGTGCGCTCGGACAAGTCCCTGTTACCGCTGGCGATCTCGGTCGCCGCCACGGTAATCGCACCGGTGCCGCTGCGCACCTCAGAAACGATGCCGGCCAGGTTGTCGTTCATCTCTTTCAACGAGCGCAACAGTTGCGCCGTCTCATCCTTGCCGTGAATGACAACCTGTGAGCGCAGATCGCCGGCCGCTACCGTCTGCGCAATCTGCACCGCTTCGCCCAGCGGGCGCACGATGCTGCGCACCAGCGTCCAGGTGATGGCCAGGCCCACCAGCAGCGACAGGCCGATCGAGACCAGCAGCAGCAAGCGCGCCTGCTGGTAGTCGAAGAGGCTGTCGGCATTGATGGCGTCACGCGTCTTGCGGCTGTGGTCCAGCACGGCGACGACGATGTCATCGATCATCTTGGTCGGCACGCGATCCACACCCTTGACCTGTTCATCCACCCGCGCCACCGAGGCAGGATCGTCGGAGGCATAGAGCTTGAGCGCTTCCAGATAACGATTGAGCAGCTCGGCATGGGCCTGCTGGGCCTTGCGCGCAGGCTCGGCATCCATGCCGATACGCGGCATCAGCGCTTCCAGGGTCTTGAGCTGCTTCTGGGTGGCGGCGCTTTCATCGATGAAGGCCTGGCGGTATTTGTTGAAGGCAGCGGGATCCTTGCCGCGCAGCAAGGTGTTCTTCCACTCCTGCACCTGGATCTTGAATTGCACCTGCGCACTGCGGGCGGCATCGACCGATTGCTCGATGAGGGCTCCCGTCTCCATGCCCTGCGCCCCCTGGCCGTAGATTTCCCCGACCACCATCACGCCACGTATGCCGACAAAGGCGATGGCCGCCAGCAGCAGTGCCGACAGCATGCCCAGGCGCACGCCTATCTTCAGATCATTGAGTTTCATATCGCCCCCCGGCTCACCTTCGTTGGTGTTGAACCCGATTCCCCGCCGTTGATGATATCGCCAAGCGGGGCCAGCAAATCAGGGAAGAGGCCGGTAAAAGTACCGTATGAAGGAAAGTTGCGTTACGGCAGCAACGTCGGCCGCAAACGCCCGCCCGGCGCTTTATCGCGCTGGCGCAGGTGACGCAGGCAATGAAGGGATTTGACTAAAATCAGGGAGAATCCGCCGTCGCCCTCTCAGGCGTCGGCCGACTCCATGCCGGCAATCAGGTCGATGATCTGGGCACCATAGGTTTCCAGCTTCTTCTCGCCCACACCAGTGACGTGGCGCAGGTCGTCCAGCGATTGCGGCCGGGCCTTGGCGATCTCGCGCATGGTGGCATCGTGGAAGATGACGTAGGCCGGCACGTTGTGTGTGCGCGCGGTTTCCATCCGCCACCAGCGCAGCTTCTCGAAAAGTGCCTGCTCTTCGCTGCTGAGATCGGTCTCGACGAAGCTGGAGCGCTGCGAGCTGCGCTTGGCTTTTTCCGGCTTGCGATAGCGGCGCAGCTGCACCTGCTGTTCTCCGCGCAGCACCGGACGCGCGGCCTCGGTGAGCTTGAGGGCGCTGTAGTTCTCGGCATCCACCGTCAGCAACCCCAGCGCGATCACCTGGCGCAGGATGGCGCGCCATTCCGCCTCGCCGCGATCGCTGCCCACGCCAAACACGGAAAGTTGATCATGGCGCCATTGCTTGACGCGCTCGCCATCGATGCCGCGCAAGACCTCGATCACGTGGCCGGGGGCAAAGCGCTGTTCGACGCGATAGACGGTGGAGAGCAGCTTCTGAACCTCAACCGTGGCATCGAAGGAGAGCGGGGGCGTGAGGCAGGTATCGCAATTGCCGCAGGGGCTGGACTTCTCGCCGAAGTAATCCAGCAGGTGCACGCGCCGGCAGTGCAGCGTCTCGCACAGGGAGAGCATGGCATCGAGCTTGGTGCCGAGCACGCGTTTGAAGGTTTCGTCGGCTTCGGATTCGTCGATCATGCGGCGCTGCTGCACCACGTCCTGCAGGCCGTAGGCCATCCAGGCGTCGGCTGGCAGGCCGTCACGGCCGGCGCGGCCAGTTTCCTGGTAGTAGCCTTCCACGCTCTTGGGCAAATCGAGGTGGCAGACGAAGCGCACGTCGGGCTTGTCGATGCCCATGCCGAAGGCGATGGTGGCGACCATCACGATCTTGTCTTCGCGCAGGAAGCGCGCCTGGTTTTTGGTGCGCAGCGCGTAGTCCATGCCGGCGTGATAGGCCAGCGCATTGAGGCCTTCGCCACGCAGGAACTCGGCGGTCTCTTCGACCTTCTTGCGCGAGAGGCAGTAGACGATGCCGGCGTCTTCCGGGTGTTCGTTCTTGATGAAGTCCAGCAACTGCTTGCGGCCATTGGCCTTTTCCACGATCTGGTAACGGATGTTGGGACGATCAAAGGACGAGACGAACTGGCGCGCATCTTCCAGTTGCAGGCGGTGGATGATTTCTTCGCGGGTCTGCTGGTCGGCGGTGGCCGTCAGCGCAATGCGCGGGACCTGCGGGAAGCGCTCGTGCAGGATCGAGAGCTTGATGTATTCCGGACGGAAATCGTGGCCCCATTGCGAGACGCAATGCGCCTCATCGATGGCGAAGAGCGAGATGCGGGCGGACTCCAGCAGGTCCAGGCAGCGCGGCGTCATCAGGCGCTCGGGGGCGACGTAGAGCAGGTCCAGGTCGCCCTGGCGCAGGCGGCGCTCGATCTGCAGCGCTTCGTCGAAACTCTGGGTGGAATTGAGGAAGGCGGCCCGCACGCCGACTTCGGCCAGTGCATCGACCTGGTCCTGCATCAGCGCGATCAGCGGCGAAACCACCACGCCGGTGCCCTCGCGCAGCAGCGCCGGCACCTGGTAGCAGAGCGACTTGCCGCCGCCGGTGGGCATGAGGACAAGGGCATCCCCGCCCCCGGCGACGTGCTGGACGATCTCGCTCTGGTGACCGCGGAAGGACGAGTAGCCGAATACCGTTTCCAGCACGTGCAAAGCACGTTCTTGCTGGGTGGCACCGGGAGGCAGGGAATCGAAATCGACCATGAAAAAACCTGAAGCTGCTGCGTAGCGAAGGCGCTATTTTATTGCAGCCAGCCTCGCGACACCGCCAGCAGCAGGAAAACACCCAGCGCAGCTCGATAGACGATGAAGGGCCATGTCGAGAAACGCTCCAGGAATTTCATCAACCCCCAGATGGCAGCGAAGGCCGACACGCTCGCCACGGCCAGCCCGAACAGCAGCACGCCCCAGGCTTCCAGCGGGATATGGGCGTGCAGCAAGACCGCCAGTTCCTTCAGTCCGGCCAGGGCGATGGCAGGCAAGCCCAGCAGGAAGGAAAAGCGCGCCGCTTCCTCGCGGCGGAAGTTCAGGAACAGCGCCGCCGTGAGCGTGGAGCCGGAACGCGAGACGCCCGGGATCAGCGCACCGACCTGCGCCAGGCCGACGATGAGCGCATCGCGCAGGCGCATCTGGTCGACGCTGCGGCGATGGCGGCAGACCATTTCCGAGATCGCCAGCAGCACCGCCATGACGATGCAGGACCAGCCGATCACGGTCAGGCTGCGCAGCGGCGAGCCGCAGGCGTTCAGGACATGCGACAAGGCCAGCCCGGCAATGCCGATGGGGATGGTGGCCAGGATGATGGCCACGGCCAGCTTGAACATGGGATCGTTGAAATCGCGGCGTCGCCAGGCCGCCAGGCTGCCGCCGGTGACGGCGCTCACGTCGCGCCGGAAATAACTGATGACGGCGGCCAGGGCCGCCAGCTGCATGGCCGCGGAGAAGGCCGAGCCGGGATCATGCCAGCCGAGGAAGGCCGGTACCACGCGCATGTGGGCGGTCGAAGAAATGGGGAGCAGTTCGGTGATGCCCTGGACGATGCCGAGGAAACCGATCTGCGCGTAACCGAGGGAGGCAAAGCCGATATCAAGCCCGGCGCTGCAGACGTTGGCCATGGGGTGTGCTCTGAAGGGAGTTGGCGAAAAGGAAGTTGTAGACCGCCGCCGGCAGCGAGGCCGGCCACGGGTGCTGCAGTGTACCGCGCCCGCCAGGGCGCTGGCTGACAGGCGCCTGACGCCCGCGCAAGCCGTGCACGGGCGTCAGGCACCGGGGGATCACTCCACCCAGGCGACAGCGCCGGTATAAGCGGTCACCAGGACGATGATGCCGAAGACGATGCGATACCAGGCGAAGATGGTGAAATCGTGTGAGCTGATGTAGCGCAGCAGCCAGCGCACGCACAGGAAGGCCGAGACGAAGGCAGCCACGGTGCCCACGGTGAACAGCGGGACGTCGGCGGCCGACAGCAGGGCGCGCTCCTTGTAGAGCGAATAGATGGTGGCAGCGAACAGGGTCGGGATGGCCAGGAAGAACGAGAATTCGGTTGCCGCCTTGCGCGACAGGCCGAACATCATGCCGCCGATGATGGTGGCGCCCGAGCGGCTGGTGCCGGGGATCAGCGCGAAGGCCTGGGCGATGCCGACTTTCAGGGCATCCAGCGGGGTCATGTCATCCACCGTTTCGACGCGCGCCGAGGCCATGCTCATGCGGTCCTTGTTGCGGCGTTCCACCCACAGGATGATGAGGCCGCCGACGATGAAGGCGATGGCCACCGAGACCGGGTTGAACAGCACTTCCTTGATGCGGCGGCTGAACAGGAAGCCGAGGATGGCCGCCGGCAGGAAGGCCACAATCAGGTTGATCACCAGGCGCTGGGCCTTGCGGTCGGTGAACATGCCGGTCAGCACGGTGGCGATGCGGACCCGATACTCCCAGCACACCGCGAGGATGGCACCGGCCTGGATGACGATCTCGAAAACGTCGGCCTTCTCCTTGGAAAAATCGGGGCCGGTGAATTGCAGCAGGCTGTTGGCCAAAATCAGGTGGCCGGTGGAGGAAATGGGCAGGAATTCGGTCAGGCCTTCGACGATGCCCATGATGAGCGCCTTGAGCGCGAGGAGAGTATCCATACGGGTGCTGTGGGTGGCTGTTGATGTGGGGTTGACGGGAAATGAACGAAATGAAGGAAATGGCTGCTTTCAGGCCCGAAAGCCCGGCAATCCGGCCATCGGAACACAATAAGCCGCTACAACATGAAGCAAATGGCCTTTTTTCCGTCCCGGCCAGGGGCAAACCCTGCAAAAGTGGCAGCGAAGGTCCGTCCGGGATGGCTGGCGTCGCCATAAAGCGGCGTTTCGACCACACCCGGCTGCAAAAAGTGCACTCGGTGCGCTGCAACAAAATCGGATTTTACCTTAGCAGGGTGACAAAACTTACATTTTGCTGTCAGGAATCCGCGCTAACATGGCTTTTTATTCCCTTCCTCGGCTGACGATATGAGCAAGAACACCGGCATCACGATCTATCACAACCCCAAGTGCGGTACCTCACGCAATGTCCTGCAAGGGCTGCGCGACGGCGGCGTCGAGCCGACCATCATTGAATATCTGAAGAATCCGCCCGACCGCGCCACGCTCGAAGGCCTCATCAAGGCCATGGGCGTGCCGGTGCGCGAGGTGGTGCGCAGCAAGGAAGCGCTGTTCAAGGAACTGGGGCTGGATGCGGATGGCGTGACCGACGCCCAACTGATCGATGCGATGCTGGAACACCCCGTCCTGATCAACCGCCCGATCGTGGTGGCGCCGAAAGGCACGATGCTGGTGCGTCCCAGCGAGCGGCTGGCGGAGATTTTCCCGTAAGCACCGAAACGGGGCGTATCGGGCTGGCATCCGCTGTCATTTGATGCCAAACTCGCCAGATGCGCCCGATCCGTGGTACAAAGGCAGAGTTCCTCCCTCCCCTTATCGACTCAGGAGCAGCGGTGCATCATCGACACGAAGAAAGTACTGCCGATCTGAAGGAGCTGACCACCATCGCTCCCATCAGCCGTGAAGCCCATGCCGCACACCTCAAGGAAAAGGTGGATACCCGCCGGCTCATCGAGGATATCCGCGAAGAAGCCCGACGGCGGCGCGAGGAAGCCTTCTAGACAGGCTTCCCAGCTTCAGATGCTCTCCCCTCGCCGGCCAGCTTGGCTGCCCGGCGCTGTCAGCGTCTCCAGTTCACTGAGCCAGGCGATGGCCTGACCGCGGTGCTCTCCACACATCTCCACGGAAGGCTGCAAGCCGGCACAGAAATCCGGACGTTCGGGCTGGCCGAAGATCTTGCAGCGCATGTCCTCGCCCAGTTGTACGCACGGCACGCCGGCCGGCTTGCCATCGGGCATGCCGGGGATCGGGCTGGTGATGGAAGGGGCAATGCAGCAAGCGCCGCATGCGTCTCGGCAGTTCATGGACTTTCCTGATGGCGGTTGGCGCGGAGGGACTGCATTGTAGTGCATCGGGCGGCGCGCAGTGCCGGCGGCTTGATCTGGCCGCTTGACGGCGGCGCGGCTTGCCACTTACAGTGCCCCCTCCCGGTAATCTTGTTTCTCATGTCTGCATCGGCCAAAGAACCGCGTTGGGAACGACGCAAGCAGGACCGCCCCCAGGAATTGCTGGCGGCGGCCTTGGAATTGTTCGTCGAACGCGGCTACGCCGCGACCCGACTGGAAGACGTGGCCACCCGCGCGGGTGTCTCCAAGGGCACCCTTTATCTCTACTTCGATGGCAAGGAAAGCCTGTTCAAGTCGGTGGTACGCGCCAATGTGCTGCCCCTGCTGGACCAGGCCGAAGCCCGCATCGAAGGCCACGCCGGCAGCAGCGCCGAACTGCTGCGTGATCTCATCCTGCACTGGTGGCAGTCCGCCTCGCATTCCGGCGTGGTCGGCATTGCCAAGCTGATGGTGGCCGAATCCGGCAATTTCCCTGAACTTGCACGCTTTTACCATGATGAAGTGACCGCGCGCGGAGATGCGACGATAGTGCGCGTGCTCGAACGCGGCATGGCACGCGGGGAATTCCGCCGCATCAACGCCGACGCCATGAAGAAAGTCATCGTCGCTCCCCTCATCATGCTGATGCTGTGGGAGCAATCACTCGCACCCTGCGCAGCCACACCCATCGATCCGCTGGCCTACCTGGAGAGCATGATCGACCTTTGCCTGAACGGGCTCAAAGCCTGACGCCAGCCCGTCGCGCTCGCATTGCATTGAGGAAAACCCGCAACAGAAGCGCCTCCAGCGGCCTTTTCGGCGCATAGATGGGCTGATTAGCCGGGCGGTGTTTGCTAAAATGCTGCCTTTCCGTCGCTATTAGATTAGATCGAGCCACCGCCATGAATATCGAACAAGCCCGCTTCAACATGATCGAGCAGCAAATCCGCCCCTGGAACGTGCTGGCGCAAGACGTGCTGGACCTGCTGATGGTCGTCAAGCGTGAAGAATTCGTCCCGGCCGCCTATCGCAGCCTGGCCTTCTTCGACACCGAGATCCCGCTGCCGGGTGGTGAAAACATGCTGGCTCCGAAGATCGAAGCGCGCATCCTGCAGGAAGCCAATGTGAAGAAGCACGAATACGTGCTGGAAATCGGCGCAGGTTCGGGCTACATGGCAGCCCTGCTGGCGCACAAGGCGCGCCACGTAACGACCGTGGAAATCTCGCCGGAACTGAAGGCCCTGGCCGAACAGAACCTGTCGGACTACGGCGTGGCCAACGTCGACGTGCAACTGGGCAATGGCGCGCAAGGCTGGACCGGTGCCGATGGCAAGGTTGGCGAATACGACGTCATCGTCATCTCGGGCTCGCTGCCGCTGCTGCCGGAATCCTTCGGCAAGCAACTCAAGATCGGCGGCCGCCTGCTGGCCATCGTCGGTTCGGCCCCGGTGATGGAACTGCAACTGATCACCCGCACCTCGGAACACGCCTTCGAAACCGTCAACATCGTGGAAACCCTGGCCAAGCCGCTGCACGCAGCGATCACGCCGTCCCACTTCACGTTCTGAGCCTCAGGGCCGAGACAGGACAAGCATCATGGAGCACATCTCTGCCCCGGAACTGGCGGCCTGGATCAACGATCCGGACCGCCCCACGCCCCTGCTGCTGGATGTGCGTGAACCCTGGGAACACCAGACCTGCCACATCGCCGGCTCGCAGCTGGTGCCGATGAACACCATTCCCGGCCGCTTCGCGGAGCTGGACGAGGAACAGCCGGTGGTCTGCATCTGCCATCACGGCGGCCGCAGCATGCAGGTGGCCGCCTTCCTGGAGCGCCAGGGCTTTACCAAGGTCATCAACCTGAGCGGGGGCGTTCATGCCTGGGCCGCCCAGGTGGATCCTTCGATGCCGACCTATTGAGCCTGGTCTTTTGGTTTATTGATTCATATCGCATTCTGGCCGGCGGGCGTCATGTACATGGCGCAGGCCGGTCAGGCGGGGGCTGGGTTCTCCGGCCTGCCTGAATTCCCTTCCGTTTTATCCTGATCCTTCATATCGCCTGAAAACCACCCGGGTTTCGAGGCTTATTAGTCCGGCTGCGTCTTCTGCAGCGACGGCGCGGTCTTGAGCGCGTAGAGCGAGGCCGCCAGGATGCGCTCGCCATCCTTGACCAAGTCGAAACTGTCGGGGGAAAAGAACCAGTCAGTGAGCAGACCGCTGAAGGTGGCATGCGCCGCCAGGCAGGCCAGGCGGATATCGAGCGTGGCCGGAAGCTGGCCGCGTGCCACCGCATTGAGCAGGATCTGCTCCAGCCGCAACAATCCATCGACGTGGCATTCGCGCTGGCGAATCAGGATGGGGTCCTGCGCGTCGGCGAATTCGCATTTGTTGAAGATGATGTCGAACACGCGCCGGCAGCGCTCATCGGTCGCCGCCATGGTCAACACATAGATGCCGCTGCGCAGGAACTGGCCCAGCGGATCTTCCACCTGCGGGCTGGCGTTTTCTTCCAGCACCGCTTCCATGGGCAGGCGCACGCGCTCGCACATGGCGTCGAACAGATCGCTCTTGTTCTTGAAGTGCCAGTAAATGGCCCCGCGCGTGACTTCAGCGGCCTTGGCCACGTCAGCCAGCGAGGTCTGCGAGACGCCGCGCTCATGGAACACCTGCTCGGCCGCATCGAGGATGCGGGCACGCGTTTCCAGCGCTTCTTCCTTGGTCGAACGGGCCATGTCAACAGACTCCCGGGCAAATGGCCATGGCGCAGCCCCTCAGGCGCGCCACTGGGCGGCCGTGTTGCGGATGCACATCACCCGCAACCGGCAGAGTTTCGTCAAAGGCTTCATGTGCGCAATCATCGTCATGAAGAAGTAAGTGAGTTTCGTGCACAATATCAGGGCGTCAAATTCGTCTTCCCAGCAGCTCGGCCTATCGCCCGAAGGCATGGAAGAGCTCGGATTCAGACCAGCGGAAACGGCATCAGAGTAGCTTTCGAATCAAAATGCAAGGAATCGCTCATATTTTGCTACGCCGTTTCGAACAAGTTTGTTAAATTAATGTGATGTTTGGAAGAAATACATACATTCATGGATGTATGTATAATAGCATCCGCTTCAAGTCCCTGCCGTTCATCATCTGCAAAAAAATTCATCACCCTGGCATGAAGGGGTGGGGACTTTCTTGCATTGCAACAATCTGTAGCCCGGCTCATCCATCCCCTCCATCACCGGATGACAGGCACAGCATCATCGTCGTGACCGGTTCTACCGAATTCGTTTCATCGCCGCCCCTGGCGGCTTCAACTTTACTTTCGTGCGAGATATCTATGAGCTCAGTCAGTCGTTTCACGCGCCTCACCATGACCGTCGCCGTTGCCGCCGCGCTGGTTGCCTGCGGACAGAAACCCGCCGCGCAAGGCGGCCAGATGCCGCCGGCCGAGGTGTCGGTGGTGACCATTGCCCCGCAGCGCGTGGCCATCACCAATGAACTGCCGGGCCGCGTGGAAGCCTTCCGCGTGGCGCAGGTGCGTGCACGGGTGGCAGGCATCGTGCAAAAGCGCGTCTTCAAGGAAGGCAGCGAGGTCAAGGAGGGCCAGGTGCTCTTCAAGATCGATCCGGCCCAGTACAAGGCCAGCCTGGAAAGCGCCCAAGCCACGCTGGCGCGCGCCCAGGCCAACCTGACGCAAACCTCGCTGACCGCGCAGCGCTACAAGCCGCTGGTGGAAGTCAACGCGGTCTCCAAGCAGGAATATGACAACGCCGTGGCCGCCCAGAAGCAGGCTGAAGCCGATGTCGCCGCCGGCAAGGCAGCGGTGCAGACGGCCAACCTGAACCTGGGTTATGCCACCGTGACCTCGCCCATCTCCGGCCGCATCGGCCGCGCGCTGGTGACCGAAGGTGCGCTGGTCGGCCAGGGGGATGCCACCCAGCTGGCCCTGGTGCAGCAGCTCGATCCGGTCTACGTCAACGTGACCCAGTCCAGCGCCGACCTGTTGAAGTTGCAGCAGGCGATGGCCGCCGGTCAACTCAAGAGCGTGGGCGACAACAAGGCCAGCGTGACCCTGGTGCTGGAAAACGGCCAGGCTTACGAACAGCCGGGCAAGCTGCTGTTCTCCGACATCAGCGTGGATGAAAGCACCGGTTCGGTTTCGCTGCGTGCCGAATTCCCCAACCCCAAGCGCCTGCTGCTGCCGGGTACCTACGTGCGGACCAAGATCGAACAAGCCGTGGACGAACAGGCCCTGCTGGTGCCGCAACAAGCCGTGGTGCGTGATGCCGGCGGCTCCTCGGTGATGGTGGTCAATGCCGAGAGCAAGGTCGAGGCCCGTCCGGTCAAGACCGGCGGCGCACGCGGCAACAACTGGCAGGTCATCGATGGCTTGAAGGAAGGTGATCGCGTCATCGTGGAAGGCCTGCAGAAGGTCCGCCCGGGTGCCGCCGTCAAGCCGGTCCAATGGAATCCCGCGGGCGCTCCCGCACAAGCTGCTGGCCAGCCGGCCAAGCAAGAGGCGAGCGCCCAACAGAAAGCTAACTAAGAGGCTGCCAGATGGGAAAGTTCTTTATTGATCGCCCCGTATTTGCGTGGGTGCTAGCGATCTTCATCATGCTGGGAGGTGCGCTGGCCATTACCGGCTTGCCGGTAGCCCAGTACCCCAGCATCGCGCCGCCGACCATCGTGGTCACGGCGACCTATCCGGGTGCGACCGCGCAGACCCTGGACGATTCGGTGACCAGCCTGATCGAACAGGAAATGAACGGCGCCGATGGCCTGCAATACATCGAGTCGCAAAGCCAGGCCAACGGCCAGGTGCAGATCACCATCACCTTCTCGCCGGAAACCAATCCGGACCTGGCGGCGGTGGATGTGCAGAACCGCCTGAAGCGCGTCGAGGCCCGCCTGCCGGCAGCCGTGACGCAACAGGGCGTGCAGGTGACCAAGTCGCGTTCCAACTTCCTGCTCTTCATCGGTCTGTCTTCCACCGATGGCAAGCTCGATCCGGTGGCGCTGGGTGACTATCTGTCGCGTAACGTCTTGAACGAAATCAAGCGCGTGCCCGGTGTGGGCCAGGCGCAGCTGTTCGGTACCGAACGCGCCATGCGCATCTGGATCGATCCGAACAAGCTGATCGGCCTGAGCCTGACCCCGGCTGACGTGACGGCCGCGATCCAGGCGCAAAACGCGCTGGTGGCCGGCGGTACGCTGGGTGCCCTGCCCAGCCCCGGCAGCCAGCAGATCGCCGCGACCGTGGTGGTCAACGGTCAGCTGACCTCGCCCGAGCAGTTCGGCAACATCGTGCTGCGTGCCAATACCAACGGTTCGAGCGTGCGCCTGCGCGACGTCGCCCGCATCGAAGTGGGTGGCCAGAGCTATGACACCTCCGGCCGTCTGGATGGCAAGCCTTCGTCCTTCATCGGCGTGCAGCTGTCGCCGACCGCCAACGCGCTGGGTACCGCCACCGCCGTGCACAAGAAGATGGAAGAGCTGGCCAAGTATTTCCCGGCCGGTGTGAAGTACACCATCCCTTACGACACCTCCAAGTTCGTCAAGATCTCGATCGAGGAAGTGGTCAAGACCCTGATCGAAGCCATTGTGCTGGTGTTCCTGGTGATGTTCCTGTTCCTGCAGAACATCCGCTACACCATCATCCCGACCATCGTGGTGCCGGTGGCGCTGCTGGGTACCTTTGCCACGCTGCTGCTGTTTGGCTTCTCGATCAACGTGCTGACCATGTTCGGCATGGTGCTGGCCATCGGTATCCTGGTCGACGATGCGATCGTGGTGGTGGAAAACGTCGAACGCATCATGAGCGAGGAAGGTCTCTCGCCGGCTGATGCGACCCGCAAGGCCATGGGCCAGATCAGCGGCGCGCTGATCGGTATCACGCTGGTGCTGATCGCGGTGTTCATCCCGATGGCCTTCTTCGGTGGCGCGGTGGGTGCGATCTATCGCCAGTTCTCGCTGTCGATGGTGGCTTCCATGGTGTTCTCGGTGCTGATGGCCTTCACCCTCACGCCGGCATTGTGCGCGACCATCCTCAAGCCTGTTGAGAAGGGTCACCACCACGAGAAGAAGGGTTTCTTCGGCTGGTTCAACCGCAAGTTCAACACCACCGCCAATGCCTATCAGGGCGTGATCGGCAAGATGCTCAGCAAGGCCGGCCGCTACATGATCGTCTACGTGGTGATCGTGGCCTGCGTGGGCTTGCTGTACGTGCGCCTGCCGGCCTCGTTCCTGCCGAACGAAGACCAGGGCTACATCATCACCAACGTCCAGCTGCCGCCTGGCGCAAGCACGGCGCGTACTACCGAGGTGGTCAAGAAGATCGAGGAGTACTACCTCAAGGATCCGGCGGTGGAACACGCCATTGCGGTGCTGGGCTTCTCGTTCTCGGGTAACGGCCAGAACGCGGCGCTGGTGTTCACCCCGCTGAAGGACTGGTCCGAGCGCGACAAGTCGCAGTCGGCCGATGCGATTGCCGGCAAGGCCTTCGGTGCCTTCTCGCAGATCAAGGATGCGATCGTCTTCCCGCTGAACCCGCCGCCGATTCCGGAACTGGGTAATGCAACGGGCTTCACCTTCCGTCTGCAGGACCGTGCCGGCCTGGGTCACGCGGCGCTGGTGCAGGCACGCAACCAGATCCTGGGCATGGCCTCGCAGAGCAAGGTGCTGGCCGGTGTGCGTCCGGAAGGCCTGGAAGATGCGCCGCAGCTGCAACTGGACATCGACCGCGACAAGGCCAATGCGCTGGGCGTGCCGTTCTCGACGATCAACAGTGTGCTGTCCACGGCGCTGGGTTCGTCCTATGTGAACGACTTCCCCAACCAGGGCCGCCAGCAGCGCGTGATCGTGCAGGCCGATGCCAACCGTCGCCTGCAACCTGAAGATCTGACCAGCCTGTACGCCCGCAACGCCAATGGCGGCATGGTGCCCTTCTCGGCCTTCGTGACGGCCAAGTGGATCAACGGCCCCGTGCAGCTGATCCGCTACAACGGCTATCCGGCCATGAAGATTGCCGGTGGCGCAGCGCCTGGCCGCAGTACCGGTGAAGCCATGGCCGAGATGGAATCCTATGTGGCCAAGCTGCCGCCGGGCTTCGGTTTCGAGTGGACCGGCCAGTCGCTGGAAGAAAAGACCTCCGGCAACCAGGCTCCGGCGCTGTATGCCCTGTCGCTGATCGCCGTGTTCCTGGTGCTGGCCGCGCTCTATGAAAGCACCTCGATCCCGCTGGCGGTGATGCTGGTGGTGCCGCTGGGTATCCTCGGTGCACTGCTGGGGGTGACGCTGCGCGCCATGCCCAACGACGTGTACTTCAAGGTGGGGATGATTGCGGTGGTGGGTCTGTCGGCCAAGAACGCGATTCTGATCATCGAGTTCGCCAAGGATCTGCAGGCGCAGGGCAAGGGCCTGATTGAAGCGACGCTGGAAGCGGTGCACCTGCGCTTCCGTCCGATCATCATGACCTCGCTGGCCTTCATCCTCGGCGTGCTGCCGCTGGCCATCGCTTCGGGTGCCGGTTCGGCCAGCCAGCGCGCCATCGGTACCGGCGTGATGGGCGGCATGATCACTGCCACCGTGCTGGCGGTGTTCCTGGTGCCGATCTTCTTCGTGGTCGTGCGCAAGATTTTCAAGGGCAGCGAGCGTCAGCGCAAGTTTGACGCCGACCACTCGCCCAAGATCAATAGTGGAGAATGACAATGGCTAATCTGTCGTTGCCGCGCTCGCCTCGCCTGCTGCAATTGTGCGCAGCGCTGATGGTGGCCGGCGTACTGGGGGGCTGCTCGCTGGCTCCCACCTATGACCGTCCGCAAGCCCCGGTGGAGACGGCCTACCCGGCCGATGCCGCCGGCCGTGCCGAGCTGCAGGCGGTCAACCTCGGCTGGCGCCAGTTCTTCCCGGACCAGCGCCTGCAGCAGCTGATCGCGGCTGCCCTGGAAAACAACCGTGACCTGCGCACGGCCGTCCTCAACATCGAGGAAGCCCGCGCGCAATACCAGATCGCGCGTGCCGATCTGCTGCCCAACCTGAACGTCAATGGCAGCGCCGCCCGCACGCGGACTGCGGCCAGCCAGTCGCTGACCGGCCAGCCGTTCATCAGCAACAGCTATCAGGTCGGCCTGGCGGTTCCCGCCTACGAGCTGGACTTCTTCGGCCGTGTGCGCAACCTGAAGGATGCGGCACTGGCGAGCTACCTCTCCACCGAAGAAGCGCAGAAGTCGGCGCAGATCAGCCTGATCGCGCAGGTGGCGCAGGCTTATCTGTCCGAGCGTTCCTACGCGGAACAGCTGCAGCTGGCCAACGACACGCTGAAGTCGCGCGAATCCAATCTGGATCTGGCGCAGAAGCGCTTTGACGTGGGCGCCAGTTCGGCGCTGGATTTCCGCCTGACGCAGACGCTGGTGGAGTCGGCCCGAGTATCGAAGTCCCAGCTGGAACGCCAGCGCGCGCAAGCCGAGAATGCACTGACGCTGCTGGTCGGCAAGAAGGTCGGCGACCTGCCGCCGGCACAGCTGCTGTCGGATGAAAAGATCGTGACCGATATTCCGGCGGGCTTGCCTTCCGATCTGCTGACCAATCGTCCGGACATCCGCTCGGCCGAGCAGAGCCTGCTGGCGGCCAATGCCAACATCGGCGCGGCGCGGGCGGCGTTCTTCCCGCGCATCTCGCTGACCGGCAGCTACGGCAGCGCCAGCAGCACGCTGGGTGGATTGTTCGAGTCGGGTTCGGGTGCGTGGAGCTTTGGTCCTTCGCTGTCCTTGCCGATCTTCGACTTCGGCCGCAACAGCGCCAATCTGGATCTGGCGGAAGTGCGCAAGAACAAGGCCGTGGTGACCTACGAGAAGACCATCCAGACCGCCTTCCGCGAAGTGGCCGATGCCCTGGTGGCACGCGGTACGCTGGACGATCAGGTCAAGGCGCAGGAAGCTTTCCTGGCGGCCCAGCAGGAACGCCTGAAGCTGACCGACCTGCGATTCAAGAACGGGATTGCCTCTTCGCTGGATCAGCTTGATGCGCAGCGAGACTTGTTCTCGGCGCAGCAGGCCTTGATTCAGGCACGGCAACTGCGCTTGAACAATGCGATTGATCTGTACAAGGCGTTGGGTGGTGGCCTCAACGAAAATACGGTGAGCGTGGCGGCCAAGCAGTAAGCGACAAACCAACTGCCATTCATCGTTCGGACGCCGAAAACGCCGAAGCAAAAAGAGCAGACCCGAGGGTCTGCTCTTTTTTTTCCTTCAGATCCAGTTCTGCTGGCGCTACTTGCTGGCCGCCTGTTCCAGGCGGGCCAACTCCCAGCCCGCCGCCTGGTACTCGAGATAGACGCTCACGCCCGGCTTGCGCGCATTCTCGAATGCCTCCCGTGCGGCCGGGACATTGCCGCTGGCCAGGCGCATCTGGCCGATGAAGAACCAGGCTTCGGTCAGTGCCATGTCCTTGTCATCGCCCTGCTTGCGTTGTGCTGCCTGAAGCACGCCGTCCTCGCCAAGGCTGCCGGCTACCAGCGCCAGCAGCGGGTTCGGCCAGACATCGTCGCTGCCCTTGCCGCGCGCCGCCTGCAGCAGCTCTGCACTGGGTGGCTGACCGGTTCGCCGGGCCGCCAGACCTTGCCATAGCAGCACGTAATGGCGGGACTCGGCGTCATCCTTGGAAATCAGAACCGACTGCGTGAAATCGGCCAAGGCCTCCTGGTACTTGCCCATGAAGAAGCGCGAGATCCCGCGCGACTGGTACAGCGAGCCTTCATTGCCACCCAGGGTCAGCGCCCGAGTGTAATCGGGAATGCTGCGTGCAAAATCACGGCTGTCACGCGCGACGTGGCCGCGGCACTCCCAGGCACGGGGATTGGACGGTCCCTGGCGCACGGCCTCTTCGGCGTCGGCCATCCCTTTGGCCGGCTCGTCCATCTCGGCGCGCACTTCGGCGCGGCGGCACAAGGCCTCGACCAGGTCATTGCCACGCAGGCGGCCAGCCGCGATGACGCGGTCGTAGGCGGCCAGTTCCTCCTGCAGGCGACGGCGCACGGTGTCCTTGAGCGTGCTGCCGCCCATGCCCATGAAGCCACTCGTCTTGATCGCCTCGCGCTCCACGAATTCGCCTTGCGCGGTGATCGATTCCAGCTGCTGCAGCGCGCCGTTGAGTGCCAGCAGCTCGTCAGGAGTGACGGTCTCCTTGAGCACTTCCAGTGCTGCGCTCGACCTGCAGCACGTTGCCCCGGAAGACCCGCTTGGTCGAATACGTGAAGAACTCGTTGCGCAGGTTGCGTTCCAGCGGATCGCGCATCATCGAGACATTGGAAGGCCAGACCATGCGCAAGGTGTAACGCAGGCGGTAAGGGGCACGCGAGACCTTGGCCGGGTAGCTGCGCTTGAAGTTGCGCGGCAGATCATAGATGCCCTGCATGATGCTGGCCCCGTACTTGACTACCCACCCATCCGGATAGGCCTTGGCCGGCTTGGGCAGCTTGAAGCGGGCACGCGCGATGACGCGGTTGTTGGCGGCATCGTCCTCCAGCACCGGCACGGCCACCAGGTCGATACCGGGATAGCGGCGCTCGTAGCCACCGAGTGCGAACTTGCGCAAGCGCTCTTCCGGCAGGCTGCGGGAGACTACGCGCATGGTTTCGGCATCACTGCCGACCCAGGTCCAGGTCGCGCTGAGCGTGCCATCGGCATCCAGGGCGGGAATCTCTATCACTTCATCCAGGATGGCGGTATTGCGCGCCACGGCATCAGTCCAGTGCATGCTCTCCAGGGCAGTCGTCTCCGGTGCCACCGCCAGTATCGCTGCGCCTTCGACACCGCTGCCCTGCTTGCTCAGCGAGCCGGACTGTCCCTGCATGGTCGGGTCCAGGTAGTAATCCGCACCATCGAGCCGCAGGCGCACCAGCACATGGTCGAAGACCAGGGGACTGGGCAGATAACGCGCAACGGTGCGCAGCTCGGCCAGCGAAGTCAGGATGGGAACGGCGTTCATCCCCATGGCGCGCAGCAGCGTCACCAGCAGATAGGTCTTGTCCTTGCAGTCACCGTAGCGGTCACGGACCACGTCGGCGGGCGGGTGCGGACGATGCGAGCTTTCTCCCATGGAGACGGAGAAGTAGCGGATCTCGTCCTGCACCCAACGCAGGGCCGCCACGGCCCGCTGCTCATCGGTGGGTAGTTTCTTCCATTGCTCCAGACGGGCTTGCAGCGCGGCCGGCACCGGCGCGGGCGGGAACAGGCCATCGGCCCAGCGGGCGACGCTGTTCCAGCTATCCCAACTGGTGAACTGCAAACGACGCAGGCTGAAGTCGGCCGGGACCCAGCGATCGGGTTCCTCGATCCGGATGCCGCGCTCGGTGAAGCGAAGCTTGCGCCAGCCGGCGGCCTGGCTGATGTCGGGACGGATATCGGTGTTGCCGATCTCGCCCACCATTTTCCAGTCCACGCGCTGGCCGACAGGATGGCTCAGGATGACACTGCGCAACTCGACCGGAATGGGCCAGTCCCACCCTGCCTCATTCGCGTAGGTGCTACCGAAGACCGGATTGGTGCCTTCGACCGAATACGCGTATTGCACCGTATCGCCCACGCGCAGGTCCGGCACCAGCATGACTGCCTGGACCGAGCCGCTGAAGACGCCGTTTTCCATGCCCAGTTCGCGCTGCAGGAAGCGCACCTGCACCCGGCTGGTGTGATCCAGCACCTCTTTGCCGCGCAACACGCGCAGGCTGTGCAGATGCATTTTCTGATACTGCGGCACGAAGTCGATGATCAACTGCCCGGCCGAGGCCAGGGCGCTGCTGTCATTGATCTGTGCTGCGCGATTGACGTAGAAGACCGGCTGGCTGTCGGCGCGGAACTGTGTGTCCCACAGGCGCATGACGATGGCCTCGGTACGCCGCGTCCCGGGCACCTCGATGGGTTCCACCCAGGAAGGAATCTTGTCGCCGCGCGTGAAGGCTTCGGAGGCGACCTGAATCTCGCGCACGGGCAATGACGGGGCTTCCGTGGATTCCGTCGCTGCCGCGCTGGCAGCGGCTGGCAACTGGGCATGGACAACGAAGGACAGACTGCACAGGAGGGTGGCGAGCAGCCCTCTCGGCGACACGAATCGCATGAATTTTCCCCTGATGATTTGCCGACGCATCGGGTGCCAACGGCCGGCTTGATTTTGGTGCTGAGATTGTACGATGGCCACCGGGCTTTTGTGCAGGCATGACGCAACTGCCCAACGGGGCCGGACGATGGCGTCCGGCCGCGACGTGTTTCCGGATCATTGCGAGCCGGATCGGATGTTAGTATGGAGCCCCTTCTGGCCATCACGATCCCGCACTCCTTCATGCGTATCCTCGTTACCGGCGCTTCCGGCTTTGTCGGCAGCGCATTGCTGCGGCACCTCGCTCCCCGTCCCGATCTCGCTCTGCGTGCGGCCCTGCGCACCGCGGCGTCCGGCGGCTTGTTGCCTGCTAGTGTGGAGGCGGTGGAGACCGGCGACCTGGGACCGCAGACGAACTGGCACGCGGCGCTGACCGGCATTGATACGGTAGTGCATTGTGCTGCGCGCGTTCACGTGATGAATGAGACCGCCGGCGATCCGTTGAGCTTGTTCCGCCGGGTCAATGTGGAGGGGAGTCTTGCGCTGGCAAGACAGGCCAGGGACGCGGGCGTCAAGCGACTGGTGTTTCTCAGCTCGATCAAGGTCAATGGCGAGCAGACTGCACCGGGACACCCGTTCACCGCCGACGATACGCCGGCCCCCGTCGATGCGTATGGCATTTCCAAAATGGAGGCCGAGCAGGCACTGATGGCTCTGGCTGCCGAGGGTGGCATGGAAGTAGTGGTGATCCGGCCGGTGCTGGTCTACGGGCCGGGCGTGAAGGCCAATTTCAGGAGCATGATGCGATGGCTGCAAAAGGGGATCCCGCTCCCGCTCGGTGCCATCACCGGTAACCGCCGCAGCCTGGTCGCCCTGGACAACCTGGTCGACCTGATGACGCTGTGCATGCATCACCCGGCGGCAGCCAATGAAATCTTTCTGGTCAGTGATGGGGAGGATCTGTCGACCACCGAGCTGTTGCGCCGCATGGGCCAGGCCTTGGGCCGCCCGGCCAGGCTGATTCCCGTGCCTGCGCCGGTGCTCGAATGGGGGGCAAGGTTGTTGGGGAAGGGAGCGGTGGCGCAGAGATTGTGCGGGTCGTTGCAGGTGGAGATTGGGAAGACCTGCAGCAAACTCGGCTGGCAGCCACCCTGCACACCGGATGAGGCATTCAGACAAATCGCTTGCAGCTAAGGTCTGCGCTCAAAGCACGGGGCCGGTGCCCTGTCTCAATGGCTCCGAAGATTGGCAGAGATCCAGGTCGCAATGCGCGCTGCGTTCGCCATGACCAGACCGGTGGTAGGGGTCGCTGGAATGGATGGCAATACGGTGGAGTCAACGATAAATACCTTTTGGCAGCCAAAGGGCCGTCCGAGACTATCCGATTCGTAACGGGCAGGGTTGGCCTTCATCGGGATAGTACCGCCGAAGTGCTGGCTATGCCCCAGCTTTGAACGCATCTTGAGTCCGAAGGGAGCGGTAAAGCCCGTGCGTTTTGCGTGCTTCCTGAGCTTTCGGGCAAATGTGTCGAATTCGGTCGTACTGCGAACATTATCAGTGCCGCTGACCACCATCTTGTTCCCTTCCTCGAAACGGATTCCTATCCTTCCGGAAACTGTAGAGGAAAAATAGGCCACGCCTACAAAGCAGCGATTGAGGAAGGGGGAGATCAGCTTTCCGAACATCTTGCCCACCCGTCCCAACAGATGTTCCAGAATCGTCTGGGCGATCAGTTTTCCCGGATAAAGCTGCCCTTGAATGATGTTCTTGTTGCTATCAAAACTTTGTACATAAAGATGTGCAAGGGAGATGGACTCATCAATGGGGCTGTGGCCACCACGGCCCACCCAGACCGGGAAATAGAACTTCTGGCTATCCAGGATCTTGTATTCGTATCCGGTCCATCCGAGCGACGCGTCGGCGATTTTGGTAGAGTCGATGCACCCTGCCGCCAGAATCACGGCATCATAACCCGCACGCTGCCGGTCGCCGCCTTGCAGCGGTGAAAAAATGAGGTCGACGCCATCATCACGTTCCTCAAACTGATGAACGATGTTACCTTCCAGATAGCGGAACTGTGGCCGCTTCTTCAGCAACGCTACCTTGTCCCAGGCATTGAATATCGCGCCCCGCGTGCACCCGGTCATGCACTCGCCACACAATACGCACGCGGTCGGTGAACCAGGAGTACTGTCGATGGCAAGCTTGGCCTTGCCCACCATCAATTCATCCGCAAGCAAGGCCGTTGAGTTCTCCGCGACCTTGCGCAGGATATGGGCACTTTGACGATTTTCGTAAGGTAGTTCCGTGCCGTGCAAGGTGATTGGATAAATGCTGTCGAGCATATCCGCTCGCGCGGACAATCTCATATCCTCAAACACCTGGGAGAGATGATGGGACAGATCCTCGATCTTTACCGGCCAATCGGCGATGTCATGCGCGGTCGTGGCACCTACCGTTGCACCCCACACAGAACTAAGCCCCCCCTTTGCGTGGCTGGTATCGAAGCTGACATTATCAGAAACCTGCAGAGCAAGACCATCCTGACGGCGGTACATGTAAGAGGAGCCAAACAGGGTCTTGTGAGGAATGAGTCCTTCCTTTTTATGGACAGGTTCGGCCGACGCAGCCGATGCTGCATCGACACCCACATCGAACATGTCGACAGAAATTCCGGCATCCATCAATACTTTGGCAGCAGAACTACCAGAAGGCCCAGACCCCACCACTGCCACTCGCAGACTCATCATATTTCCCACCCATCATTCGAAATCTCAGCCAGTCGCGGCTGAACAAACTGCTTCATGCAAACATTGTTGCCTGCACATGGCGGCAGGTCGATCAGGTGCACACAGGGCGCACAGGAAATCTTCTGATAAAAAACGGTCTCGTAAGCCGGATTGATCTCTTTGAGACGTGACTGCGGGTCACTTGGTCCCCAGTAGGTAATCGTCGGTATCTGCAAGAGCCTGGCGATGTGATTCAAGCCGGAATCGATGGAAAGCAGGAACGTGAACCGCTCAAAAAGATGCACCACGTCGCGCAATGAGGTCTTTCCGGCCATGTTCTTCACCGACAACAACGGCAGTTGCGATTCGATCACCCCGGCCAGCGCGGTAGCGGGCTCCAGATCAGCCTTCCCCCCCAGGATCATGACTTCGGCACCGCTCTCGGGACTATGGCGATCAAGGATCTGCGCGAACTCCTCATTGGAAAACTGCCGTTCTTTGTACAAGGCAGAACAAAATGCTGCCACACCAATCAGTGTCGACTTATCAGATGCAGATGCGCTGGCCGCGCGCTGAAACCCGAGATGACTCTGGAAATGTCTGCATGCGGCAGACCACTCAACCGGAGTGGCACCGGTCTTTCTTGCAATCTGCTCATATCCGACGTAAATGGGAGTTGCAGAGTTATAAAAGACCGGATGATTGATGTACCGTTCCTGCCAACGATTCCAGTCTTGGTACAAACCAAAACGCTCGGTAGAGCAGGTGAGAGAAGCAAAGATGGCACTCAGTTTGGAATGCAACTCGTAGTTGACGAAAAAGTCGCTGGCGAAACAGGCCTTGATTGCACGCAGCGAGGATTGAGCAATAGCCGATATCGAACCGGTGTTGATCGGCACGATCTCGTCAAACAAATCTGTCAGCTCTGCGTAAACAGCAACTTCCTTGGCGCACACTAGAATGAGTCGCGCCTGCGGAAATTGCTTGCGGATGCTCAGGATTGCCGGGTAGGCAATCAGCAAGCTTCCTCCGCCCAGTATCTTCAAGAAGGAAATCTTCTTGGGCTGGTCAGGAAAGACTCTGCGGGAGCAGAATTTATCGATACAAAAAACGACTGGGCGCAGCAGCACGAGCATCATGCGCCCTATCGTATTGTCGATACGTTTTAACGTATTAGGCTTCATCACAAGAACGGAATGAGGTACAGGTGCCAAACAAGATCATGCCTTGCTTTCATCAACCGACAGCTCCGGCGACGGCTGTTGCGTAAGTTGCGCAAAGGTTTTACCACGATATCCCAGTTCAGTTCGTGCAAGCGAATCATCAATGGTGACAGGACTGCCCGTCAGATAAACCTGCGATCTCATGATCGGCGGGAGCGATTGGATTGCGAGCACGCGCCAAAGGGTCTCTACCACAGTTGCCAAACAGAGTACCAACCAGCGAGGCAGCGAACGAGCGCTGATCTTGCCCTCGGCCCCACGCAACTGATATTCCACAAAATGACGGAAGAGCACTGGCTCCCCATCTGTCACGAAATAAGCACGCCCGGCACGGCCATGGGCCGCGGCCAGATAGAGGCCTTCGCAAAGATTATCGATATGCGTAGTGGATGTCAGATAGTTGCCGTGATTGATCCACAAGAAACGACCCGACGAAACAGCCTGCTGCAGCTTGGGCAAGATGGTCGTGTCATCTCTTCCCCAGATCATGCGCGGCCTGACACTGACACATTCCACCTCGTGCGGATCCGTTGCCAGGACCAGCTTCTCGGTCGCCTGTTTCGAGCGCGCATATTGGCCGACAGGATCGGCTGGATAGGGAGTGCCCTCGGTGAGACCCTGCATTGATCCCGTTCCCAACAAGACGGCCTCCGTACTTACCAGAACGAATCTCTGAACACAGCCACTGCCCGCCTTGAGCAGTCGCCCGGTAGCACCGACATTGAAATTTTGCTCTTCGGTTTCGCGTCCCCAATTTCGCAGATCGGCCGCGGCATGAAAAATCACGTCAACGTCAACTAGCTGCTGTGTCAACCTGGAAGTATCACCATAGTCCAGCACACGATGTTGCGCACCAGCTTGCATGAAGGCAGTTGCATCACCAGCATTGCGACTGCATGCAATGACCTTGTGCCCCTTGGCCAGCAGGAATCTCACCAGGTTGCGTCCGACATAACCGGTAGCGCCGGTAACCAGAATTCTCTTACCGTTCAGATCGTACATGGTCAGTTACTTTGGCTGCGTTATTGGAGAGCCTTCAGGAGAAGGCAGAGAGGCCTCTCTCTGAATGACAAAAATGCGGACATCGTCCTGGCTATGCACCTGCCTGAGCCACCCGCTGCGCTCCAGTTCATCAACGAAATGATTCATGCGTGCGCGGAATGCCTTGGACTTGCTGGGATCGACATAGCCGCTGTCATCCTGATTTCTCCACACGAGATAGCTGGCATTCCGGTGCCGCAATGCCTGTTGCAACTGTGTCGCCTGATCAAACAACTGAATATTTTCTTCAGGATTCCAGTCATGGAGGAAATAAAAAGTACGGTCCAGATAATAGAAAGGTTGCACGCCCCAGTTGAACGCAATAACCGCATTGGACGGCGTATTCTGGTTCAGCCAGGCCGCTACCCAATACAGATGCACGAACTTGTCCGGGTAGCCTTGTCGCGGAATGTCGCCCTTCATGACAAAACCGACTGCGGGATTGTGCTGAAAATAAGCGGTCCAGGATTGATAGGCTTGCAGACTCAGAAGTACGGCAGTCGCTACTCGGACCAGTCTTCCAGGTACCGTCTGCAAAAGGACGGCTCCGATAAAGAGCAGGAAGAACGTAAAGGCAAAGTAGGTATAGCGGAATTCCCAATAGATACCGAAAGCCTGCAACAACAGTGTCAGTACAATGCCGCCAAATATCCAGTTCAGATGGGGCAGCGAGCGGCTTTTTTTGCGCACGGCAAACACGGACAGAGCGACAATCAGCAGCAGCGAGTTGATCGTTCCGAATCCGGCGATGAAAAGAGCCTTGAAGTTCTCAAGTGAATGCGTAGTAGACCAGGATGTGCCCTTTTGCCACATGGTCCCTTCCATAACCATATCCATGATGTCCTTGGTCACCGGATATTTTAGACATTGGCCAAAGACGCCGACAAGGTTGGGGAAAAAGGGATTGCACACATTGTGCCAGTTCACGATCAACCAGACCGCGTTGATGGCAATACCAATCAAAACGAGCCGGCAAATCTCCTTCACATGGACAAGCACCCCCCGCTGGATGGGCGTTGCCATGAGGTATGCGCACAGGTAGAAAGGTGCCGCAAAGATGGTGGTGTACTTGATACCCGCTGCGAAAGCGATGAATACATAAGACAGGACACGATAAGTCTCATGTGGCTGTTGACTGTACCGGACCAGCATGAGAAATGCCGCCAGGATATAGGCCAGCTGATATGGCTCAATCTTCGCGGTCCCGATATTACCCAAGGTCAGGGGCAGGTAGGCCAAGGCGATGACGCACAACCATGCGTTCAAGCGCGACTCGAACAGTGCGCCCGCAAGGCGGAAAGCCAGCATCAAGGACGCGAATAGAAATACCAGGACCACAAGGTGCGATCCAGTGGGGCTTGGAACCAGGAGATAAGGAATACCGATCGGCGTCTCACCGAACAAGGGAAAGGCGCTGAAAATTCCGTACTGAGTCAGATAGCTGACATTACCCGCAGCAATGTGCAGCTTAGGAAACGTCAAGGCGTAGGAAATCTCATCCCAATTCAGCGGAGGAAGTGTCGCTACCGTAAGGGCCAACAGCAGCATCGGCAGCAGAGCAATGCACAGGATAGCCGGCCACGTCAGCCGTTTCACGCAAGCCAACGCTTGATTCAAGTACTGCGTCCTTTTCTGCCACAGGAGAAAAACACCTGGCAAGACGAGAACTGCGCTGCTCATCAGGAAGTAAGAGCGCTGCAGTATCCCGAACAAACCCAGCAGACAATATAGCTGCGAGAGCATAATGAATCCAAGCATGCTTTCCAGCAGAGGATCTGCAGCTACCATTCGTCCTGCATCCACACGGAAGAAACGCAAGAGACCGATTCCGGTCAACCAGGAAAGCATGACAATGGTCATGAAGACGACGACAGCCATGGAGTTCAGTCCTTGTTCACGTAGACGAAGTGCTTGTACATGTTGAAGTTGTACAGGGAAAGCAAAATGATCTGAAGGAGCTTTGCCAGGTAGGCCTGATCTATAACCTTCAGCAACAAAAACAGCAGTCCGTAATTAAGTGCGGCACCAAGCGTCACTACAAGAACGTAGCGCAGCGCCTGCACCCAACTGTAGAAGCGGTTTTTGAAGGTAAAAGCGTGGTGAAAAAGAAACCCGAAAGACATGGTGATACCGATGGACCAGGTATTCGCCACGAGGGTCGACTGTTTGAAAAAATAGTAAACCAGATTGAAAACAAGATATTCAATCGATACATTCATCAAACCGACGAGCCCGTAGCGGATCATCTGCCGGAAGTTTTCGCTACGGCATGCCGAAGCGATTGAGTTGACATTGAATTTGGACAAGTTGCGTTCTCGATTCAGAGCAAGCGAACTGAAGCGGCAATCTACTGATGGCCGGCAAGGATGGCACACAAGCCAGGAAATGGCTGTTTCATTGCTTTCACATCGAAGCCCAGTCTGGTCTGAAGGACTTTTCCAACAGTCAGACTCTCCGCATGTCCGTCCAAATGCACGGGAAGAAGCAATTCATCACAATTGATCAATATGCCCTGTGCCTTCGACAGCCCCAAAGGAAACGGCGCAACCGAATTCTGCTGATGCAACAACCCCATGCCCATCTCATTGGTAGAGATGAGCGTTCCGGGCGTAAAGCTTTCCGAGACCCGTTTACGTAATTCGTAACCCGTAGGCTGACCTTTCTGATAGGCCAGATATTGTGCGAGGCTGGAAGAGAGCCATTGAGACGGCTTGCCCATCTCGCTCCATGCACCAGCCTCCTGCGCCGCCACACTGGCCACTGACAGCAAGGCAAATGCCGGCATCACCCACTTGATGCGCGACCGCAAATACCCGTAGAGATTCAGGAAACCTGCCGCAGCTGCAAATACCAGTACCGGAAAATAGTAGGAGTGATAGTGCGTCGACCAACCCACCTTCTCCGCCCCGCCGATGGATCCGACGATATTCGGTGCCAATACGACCAACGCCATCAGAAAATATCGTGGGGCAAAAAGAGCCGGGATCAACAGGAACGCGTTATTCAGCAAATTGCGTGCGATACCCCGGGAAAATGCTCCATCTGCCAAGCGGTCCATCAGGTGCGAGAGACTGGCGGGCATATAGCTGGAGTAATACGCATTGGTGAGAATGTATTTCTTCGCCAGGAATGCATATACCAATAACAGCCCCGCGATCCCAATCAATGTGACCACCCGACTGCGCGCCGGCGCTCCCTGCCCGATTCCAAACAATACTGCGTGCATCCCGATCAACAATCCACCGATCAGCGCGGCACGCTCGTTGAGCACGACCAGAAACAGCGATATCAGCAGAAGAGACCAAAGGCGGGCACGAATATGAAGTGCCCACATCAGCACGAATCCCGCGCAGACGAACAGGCGGTCCGGATAGAACTGCCCCTGAATTCCCAGGAACCAGTTCGGATTGACCACGACGATCATCCCGAACATCAGAGCAAGTGCAAGACTTCCGCTCCGCCTGGCCACGAAGGAGCAGGCAACCCACAGCAACCCGCAGTAAGCCGCAGTCTGCCAGACGACCAGTGCCATCGAAGATGACATCAGGTAGAGCAGCAGAGAAATCGGATAAAGAACGAAGTAGGCATGAAACCCGAGCATGCTGCGCTCTTCAGTGGCGGGCTCGATGAGTTGCCCCGACACCGCACGCTCAAACAAGACATCGGGCGGCGTTCCAGCGTAGGAGCGATCGATGAAATTCTGCGTTTGAGAAAACACTTGCGACACGACGCCGCGTCCGGCATGGACGTTCTCTGCGAGCTGTTCGAACAGGGCCGCATCGCCTTGCCGATTCAGCTGCACCGAATCCTTTGCGACACAGTAGAAGACGGCGAACGCAATCAGCGCCAGCGTCAGCAAGATCGCGTAGCCACGTCGGAACGAATTCATCATGCCTTCCCAAGCAAGCGAACGACATGCCGTCCAATCTTGCGCCCTTCACGCACCGCATAATTGGTACCGCGATCTTCCGGATAAATCTGCGCCATGGAGGCAATGTGCAGGCCCGGCAGAGGCCCTTCGGCCGACGGAATCAGGCGGCTGTAGTGCTTCTCCACCACGGGCTGCGACCAGCGCGACTTCCATACCTTGTGGTCGAGGATCCAGCTCTCGTCGAAGCGCGGGAACATGCGTTTGAGGTGCGGCATGGCATAGGCCAGGACTTCATCGGCACTCATGGAATACAGCGCCTCGTCGACCGGCAGATACTTGGACAGATAGACGATGTGACGTCCGCCATACGTGGCGGTGGACTCGAAGTTGGTGTGCTCGATCACCCCCACGAACGGGAAAGTCGGATCGTTGACGTTGAGCCAGTAGGTACTGGAGAGACTGTTGTTCAGTTCCAGCACCAGGCAGACGTTGCCCAGGTATTCGATGCGACGCAGCTGCTGCAGGTAGTCGGGGCTGGCCCATTCCTTCACCATATCGGCGATCAGCGGCAGCGCCGGCGTGGCAATCACATGATCGGCGACGATGACACCCTTGGGCGTCTGCACTTGCCATAGTCCATCGTCGCGACGGAAGCTCTGCACCGGTGCCCGCGTGATGACGTGGCCGCCGGCCTGCGTGATGCGCTCTGCCAGGCGGGTCGCAATCGAGACAAAGCCGCCCTTCAGATAGGCCAGCCGCTCTTCCCCACCCTTGCCGCGGCTGCCGCCGCGCAGCTTCAGCTTGTTCCAGAACCACACGGCCGAGACCTTGCGGGCGGCTGCTTCGCCGAACTTGCCCTTGAGCAGCGGCTCCCACACCACGCGGAAGACCGACTCGCCGCCCAGTTCCTTGAGCCATTGCTCCGCGGTCTTGTCTTCCAGCTCCATCCAGTTCTTGACGCGGCGCGCGCGCAAGGCCAGCAGGCCCAGGCGAATGCGGTCAAAGAAACCCAGCGGCGTGAAGCGCAGCAGATCCATCGGTGTGGAGAGCTTGAAGAACTGGTTGGCATAGTACATGCCGGTGTTGGTCGGGTTGATGGTGACCTTGTCGGACAGGCCGATCTCGTCGATCAGGTGCATCACTTCGAGGTCATTGGTAAACCAGTGATGGTAGAAGCGATCCAGCTTTTCGCCTTCCACATCGAAGGCAGCGGCCAGGCCGCCCAGCTCTTCTTCAGCTTCCAGCACGGCCACGGAGGCGCCGGCTTTGGACAATTCATAGGCTGCGCTGAGCCCGGTAAAACCGCCACCGATGACGGCAACGCTGACGCGGATCTGTTCACTCATGTTCCAGCACTTTCTTGGGGCGCAGCGAGCGCACCAGCAGGTAAAGACCACCGCTCAGGGTCGGCGGCAGCCACAAAAGAAGATGGACCAGCAGCGCATAGGCCGTCGAGGCAGCCATATCGTTGCCGCCAATGGCAAGGGTCTTCGCGGTAAAGAAATCAAAGGTGCCGACGTAGCCGGGCGTGCTGGGGATCAGCGTGGCCAGGGTACCGACCGGCAGCGCCAGCCAGGCACTGGCAGGCTCGCTGACGGCAGGCAGTGAAAGCGCCGCCAGCCAGAACAGCATGCCTTCGCACAGCCAGGCCAGCAGCGACCATCCCACCAGCACCAGCATGGTCGGGCCACGCGACATCGACTCCAGCGTGTCGAATGCCTTGCCGATTTCATCGCCAAGGCGCTTGGCCAGCCCCGGCAACACCTTGGCCAGCAAGGCCAGGAAGAAGCGCGCCAGCGGACGCATGGCGTGCGGAAACAGCAGCACCGCCATGATCGCCAGCGCCATCAGCAGCAAGGCACCGGCACCCAGATCGACATAGCTGTGCAGGCGTGCGCCCACCAGCAGGACCGCTGCACCCAGCATGACGATGACCATCAGCAGGTCCAGCAATCGCTCCACGAACAAAGTGGCCACCACCGTCGCCGCCGAGGTGCCCAGCTGCTGATTGAAGGCGACCATGCGCATCAGATCGCCGGCCCGGAAAGGCAGGACGTTGTTGGCGGCGAAACTGGCGAGGAAGGGGCCTGCACAATCGGACCAGCGCAAGGCCGGTCGCGACACGCGCAGCATGGAGGTCCAGCGCGCGATGCGGCAGGCGTAACCGACCGCGAAGATCAGCAAACCAAGCAGGATCAGGCTCTTGTTGGCGGCCAGCAGCGTCGTGCTGAGCTGATTCCAGTCGGTGTGGCGCAAGGCCAGCCAGCCGAAGACCAGCGCAACGCCTACGCCGACGGCAAGGCGGATCAGCTGTTTGGCGGAAAATCGATTCATCAAGGGGGCATCCCGCTCAGGCCGATGCATCGACGACCGCCACCACCGGGCTGCGCGAGCCCTCGATGCGGGCCTCGGGTGCATATCCGATGTATTCCGACACCACGTACAGGGGCCGACGCTTGATCTCGCTGTAGATGCGGCCGATGTATTCGCCCAGGATGCCGATCGACACCAGTTGCACGCCGCCGATGAACAGGACCGCAATCATGAGCGCGGTCCAGCCCTCGACCCAGACCTGGGTGAAGATGCGCAGGAACAGGGCATAGAGGATGCCGAGAAATGCCAGGCCCGCAGCGCTCATGCCCAGTCCGATGGACATCTGCAGCGGCTTGCTGGAGAAGGACAGGATGCCGTCGGTGGCGAACTTGAGCATCTTCTTGAGGGGATACTTGGTCACGCCGGCCACCCGGCGCGCGCGCGCGTACGGCAGGGCCATCTGCTTGAAGCCGACCCAGCTCACCATGCCGCGCACGAAGCGGTCGCGCTCCGGCATGGCGCACAAGGTGTCGACCACACGGCGGCTCATCAGACGGAAATCGCCGGTATCCAGGGGAATGTCGACTTCCGACATCTTGTTGAGCAAGCGATAGAAAGCACGGGCAGTGGCAATCTTGAAGGCTGACTCGCCTTCGCGTTCGCTCCGCACGGCGTAGACGACGTCATAGCCTTCGCGCCAATGGGCCACCATCTGATGTACCACGGCCGGCGGGTCTTGCAGGTCGGCATCCATGAGCACCACGGCGTCCCCGCGCGCAGCGTCGACGCCGGCCGTCACGGCAATCTGGTGACCGAAGTTGCGTGACAGGCAGACCACGCGCACCCGGGCGTCTTCACGGGCGATGGCCTTGAGTTTTTCCAGCGTACGATCACGGCTGCCATCGTTGACGAAGATGAGTTCGGCATCGAGATCGTCCAGCTCATCCATGAGCTTGAACAACTCCAGCTTGGTGAAGTCGATCACCTCTTCTTCGTTGTAGCATGGCACAACAATTGACAACAACATTTACTCCCCCCTTGTGGGCGATCGCCCTCTCCAGCCATGCATCCCGCTCGCTATCGATGCGCAGATGCCGATCTTTTTGCAGAGTTTTCCTGCAAAACCCAGTATTTTAACCACGCCGGATGAGAATTCCGAAAAATTCACGGCAAAAATGTCCTGCCGCACCACTCTTTGCAACTGCGTGCAATGAAGACCCGCAAGAACCGCATCGGCAGAGCGTTTCAACGACTACGTTGTTGCCGCAGGGAACGATATGCCGGGGAAGTGAAAAAGCGGATGACGCTGCTGATATGCCAGCGCAGGTAGCGCAGTTTGCGGTGACTGTCGCGCTGGGCGTTATGCTCGACCGGTATGGCGCGCGCCACGCGCACTTCATGCCCGGCCAGCCTAGCGCGTGCGCACAGATCCACATCCTCGTAGTACATGCGATAACGCTCGTCAAGTCCGCCCAACTGCTCCATCATGGTTTTGGGCAGCATCATGAACATGCCTGCCACCCAGTCCGGATAGGCCACCTGACCACGCGTGGGAATACTGTCATTGGCAAGGTGGACGCCAAACAGCCGGGCGAGATAGCGTTTGAACGGTTGCAAGGGAGAGGGAAAGTGACGCGCACTGTCTTCTTCCTGTCCTTCTGCATTGACGATCAGCGGTGCGACGATGGCAGCCGGCACCATGCGCGAGACCTCCAGCAGGGCGTCAAAGGGATCGTCATGAAAGCGGATATCCGGATTGAGGATGACGAACCATTGCCCGCTTGCATGCGCCACGGCCGCATTCTGATTGGCGGCAAAACCCTTGGGTTCAGGATTGTTGAGCACGACCACCGGGAACGGGAGGTCCGCCAGCAAGTCGTCGAAGGATTCCGGCAAATTGACCGTCAGGATCACTTCGATATCCGTACGCCCCAATCGCGCCAGATCGGCCAGCAGCAAGGCAATGTGCGCGCGGTGACCGTGACTGACGACTGACAGGGAAATGAGAGCTGGGGACATGGAGCGGTCTCGCGTACGGACGGGCAAGGAGTGAAGGCGCAGACGCTCAGCGCATCAGCACGTCGCGCAACGCACTGAGCGGACCGCGGCCGAAACGACGGTAATCACTGGTAGACACGGCATGCCTGAGGACAGCCAGAATGCGCAACGGCAGATACCGCGACAGGCCGGCACGAAAACGGGCAAAGCGCAGCCAGTCAGCAAGCATCGCGGCCAGGTCCGGGGTCAGGCGGCCCTCGCGTTCGAGGCGTGCCTTGAGCTGTTCAACACGGGTCAGCCGCAGCAACTGGAACTTGCTTTCGGGGAGCGCCATCACGAACCTGAAGCGCTTGACCAATCTGGCCAGGCCTGGTGCTTCCATGCCGATGGCATTGCGTCCATGCTGACGATATTGGACCGTGCTGCTTGGTTCGGAGCGCATCTTGCCTGTGGCAGCTGCGAGAATGGCCAGCCATTCATCGTGCACCCAATCCGGCGAAAACGGCAGGGCCAGGGGCAGCAGATTGCGGCGGAACACAGCCGCCGCTCCGGTGACGATATTGCGCCGGCACAGCACGTCCAGTGCGCGGCCTTGCGCCACCCAGCCGCGCTCTTCCTCACTCAGACCGAGCGACTGGAACAGCGAAGCCTGCATGTCGACGCCTTGCGCATCGACCAGCCGGGCGTCGCTGTGCAGAAGGGTCAGCGCCGGATCCTGCTCGAATTGCTCGCTGAGCAGACTGATCTTGAACGGCAGCCACACGTCATCCTGATCACACAGGAAGATCAGGTCCGTCTGCAGCGACTGCACTGCAGCCTCAAAATTCTTGACCACCCCAAGGCGGGGCTCGTTCCTGACCAGCTTCACGTCGATGCTCTGGCGCGCAGCCCATTGATGCAGGTATTCCCAGCTGCCGTCATCGGAGGCATCGTCATGAATGGCAATCTGATCGGGCAAGCGGTCCTGCTGAAGCAGGCTGTCGAGCTGCTGCGGCAGGTAGGGCATGCCGTTGCAGGTGCACATGGCAATTCCGCACGTCAGCCTTGCCGGACCTGCCAAGGAATTCGCCACCATCAATGCGCCACCGGGCTGGTGTCCAACATCCATTGCAGCGTCGCGCGCAGGCCAGGATGATGCAGGGGGCCTATGGCCTGTTCCAGCAAAGCCGGGCTGCCGCACAGCGTGCGCACCTCGGAGGCACGGACGAAGGCCGGATTGACGCGCACTTCCAGACTGTGTCCCGTGATCTCTTGCAGCAAGGCGATGACGGCGCGCAACGTCACGGGCTGGCCCGAGCAGACGTTGTAGCACTGCCCTGGCGCGCCCTTGTCGAGCAGGGCCAGATAGGCGTCGCATACGGTACGCACATCATTGAATTCGCGCTCGACATCAAGGTTGCCCAGCTCCACCACGCTGGCCCGTCGGGCAAAATGGTCGACCAGCTTGGGAATGACGAAGGACGCGTGCTGCCCTGCCCCGGTGTAATTGAAGGGACGCGCGAACACGATCGGCAAGCGGTCGAGGTAGTTGCGCGCCATGTATTCCATGGCCAGCTTGCTCATGGCGTAATGATTCGCAGGAGCCGGGGGCTGGCTCTCGCCAATCGGCGATACATCGCAATTGCCATAGATGTTGGCGCTGCTGGCCAGCAGCACTGCCGCCGGACGCTTCGGCACGCGCGCCAGAGCATCCAGCAGATTCATCGTGCCCAGCACGTTGACATCGTAAAACGCACCGGCATCCGCGTGGCCAACGAACGCAATGGCCGCCAGGTGGACCACCGCATCCGCCTGCGCTTGCGCAAGCTGATGCTCCAGTCCCGCCTTGTCATCCAGTTGCCCGGTCAGGGCGATCACTTCATGTCCGCGCGCAATGGCACTGGCAGTGAAATGCCTGCCAGTGAATCCATCACTCCCGGTAAGGAATATCTTCAAAACGAAGTCCCCGCCTGATTGCGACGCACATCGGTTTCCACCATCAGCGCGCACAACTGCTCCAGCGTGGTCTGCGGCTGCCAGCCCAGAATTTCGCGGGCGCGGGTCGGGTCACCGATCAGCAGCTCGACTTCGGCCGGACGGTAGAACTTCGGATTGATGCGCATGACGGTCTTGCCGGTGGCCACGTCCACTGCGGTCTCCTGCTCGGCTGCACCGCGGAACTCAAGGTTGATGCCCACACCCTTGAAGGCCATCTGCACGAAGTCGCGTACGGTCTCGGTACGGTTGGTGGCCAGCACGAAGGTATCGGGCTCGTCCACCTGCAGCATGCGCCACATGCCTTCCACGTATTCCTTGGCAAAGCCCCAGTCGCGCTTGGCGTCCAGGTTGCCCAGTTCCAGGCAGTCCAGCTGGCCCAGCTTGATCTTGGCCACCGAGTCAGTGATCTTGCGGGTCACGAATTCGCGGCCGCGCAGCGGGCTTTCATGGTTGAACAAAATGCCGCTGGTACCGAAGATGTTGTAGCTCTCACGATAGTTGATCGTCATCCAGTGCGCGTACAGCTTGGCCACGCCATACGGGCTACGCGGATAGAAAGGCGTGCTTTCGCGCTGGGGAATCTCCTGAACCTTGCCGAACATTTCCGACGTCGACGCCTGGTAGAAGCGGATGCGCGGATTGACCAGGCGAATCGCTTCCAGAATGTTGAGCGCACCCAGACCGGTGATGTGGGCCGTGGTCGTCGGCTGCTCAAAGCTGACGCCGACGAAACTCTGGGCGGCCAGGTTGTAGATTTCGTCAGGCTGTACCTTCTGCACCAGGGACAGCGTGGTGCCCAGGTCGGTCAGGTCGAATTCCACCAGATGCAGGTTCGGATGATCCTGAATGTCCAGCTCGTTGATGCGCCAGAAGTTGACCGAACTGGTGCGTCGATAGGTGCCATAGACTACGTAGTTTTTGTCAAGCAGAAGTTGCGCCAGGTAAGCGCCGTCTTGTCCTGAGATGCCGGTAATGATTGCGGTTTTCATAGCCTGAGGGATAGCCGAGTCTGGATTGATAAAGAATTTATGAGGGGGTCTTGAAGGAGATCTCGCCTACGGTCACGGGACGCTCATCGTGCGAACTGCCGAACACGATGCCCTGAACGGTCCCGGCAGGAATCGCCACAGCGCGGTCAATTATAGTGTTTTCACCGTGACAAGAATGCACTTCGATGTCGGTGCTGCTCATTTCACCGCGGAAATTGATCCAGTTAACCTGGGATCGGAACTGTGTTCCCTCAGGGCAAGATACCTTCACATGCAACAGGCCACGGCGCTGTCCTTTCACGTCGATGGTCTGATAGACCGGATGCGTGACGGTAGCGGTCACGCCGCCTTTGACCACGGCATTCCCGTTGAGATCCCACTTGGGACCAGGTTGATCGAGCACCGGTCCTGCGACGCGCTCGACCCGGAACAGGCCATCGGTCTTGACCAGACCAACGCGCATGCCATTGAGACGGAACAGCTCGGTGGTCACCGACATGATATCGGCCTCATGCGATTCGTTTTGCCCCACCGGGTGCACGATGACCTCGATGTCGAAATCGCGCAGCAATTTCTTGAAATTGGTGTCGCGCTCGGGCGAGGAGAAGAACGGCCACGAGTGCCAAGAAAACGCGATGGTGCCTGCCGGGTAATGACTGTAGACCGGATCGGTGCCAACGATGAGAATCTGCTTGCTGCGGATACTATCCATCTGCTGCAGGATGTCGCCGATGATCACGGCGGGCTTGCTGCGCTCGAGCATTGCACGATGGGCATCACGATCCACCAGCAAACGCGGAGAGAACTGCATCAGCGGCCAGTAGACCACCGGATAGCGCGCCAGGCTGACCAGGCACAGCAGCAGCACCAGCGCGGATGCCGTCAGCGCTGCCTTGGACAGGCGTGCCAGAGCCCAGGCACCGAACACGATGAACCACGGAAGCATCTGGTACACATAGCGCAAATAGGCCTGCGTCTGGAACACCAGCGCGCAATAAAAGGTGGTGGCCAGCAAGCCGCCCAGGACCCACCAGTGACGCGTCAGGATGGCGGTGAGCAAGGCCAACGGGATGAGCACCAGGAAGACGATGCCGATGGCACCATCTGCGGGAAACTCGCCGTATCCCATCGACTTGATGCTCGCATCCCAGAACATGTCCAGGCCCAGCGGCCGCACATAGAACGGATTGGCAAACGCCTGTCCATTGTTGAAGACGCTGCCGATGGTAAAGAACGGCGATTTGAAAATGTTGTTGTAAAACGGGAAGAGCGGATTGCCCGTCTTCAAATATGCCACGACATAGGGCTGGCAGCTGATGAGCAAGAACAAGGCGACTGCCGCCGCCACCACCAGGAAACTCGGTCGCTGGAACTTGCCCTGACGCGCCAGCAGGCACACCGCCAGCAGCAGAATCGGCAGCAGCGGCGCGCCCAGCAGCTTGGAAGCGCACAGATAGCCGGCGATGGCCCCCAGATAGAGCCAGGCACCATGCGGCTTTTCGCTGGTGCCGGTCAACTCGGCCAGACACAACAGGAACAGGAAGCCGATGACTGGCTCCACGAACATCGAGCCCGACACCAGCATGCTCAGCGGCAAGGTCAGCATCAGGGCAGGTGCCGCCAGCGCCAAGACCGGACCAATGCGAGGCGCCAGGATGCGGAACGACAGCCACGCCGTCGCCAGCACGAAGGAGGAGTCCATCAACTTCGCCGCCTGCTGGCCATCCAGGAAGAATGGCGGCAACGTCACCCAATTGGCGCCGAACGGCATCACCGACCAGATGTACTGGGTTACGTCAAAGTCCCAGCGTTTGGCTGCCAGAATGCGGGCCGGCAGGTTCAGGTGCATGGCCAGCGCATCGTGCCCCAGCTCGGGCAGCATGGTCACGAACAGCACCAGCGAAATGCCGACCAGTACCAGGGACAGTAGCAGGGATTCCTGGACACTGCGACGCTGGCGTACCAGCAGCTCGCGCATGCGCGAGGGCCGGCCGACCGCGCGCCACACGCCGAGACGCCAGCTGGCCAGCAGAGCCCAGCCGCTGAAGAGCAGCAGATAGAGCGTCGGCGTATTGATCGGAAAATGCGCCATGAGACCGATGAGACTGCCGGTGAACACGAATCCGAATCCGCTGTTGCGAACGCTCCAGACGGTGGCCGAATCGTCCTTCCACCACGAAAGGGTCCAGGCCCCGATCAGGGTGGCGCAGGTCCAATACCAGATCACGGCGGCAAAGGGTCCCAGTCCGGCCAGTGCCACGAACAGGGACGCACATGCCCCCAGCAGAAGCAGGAACGGCAGTCCCGCAGCCAGGCCCGCAAAGCACAGCACCAGCAGCGTGCCGACGGTGGCGCGAAAGGAAATGCCAGCGGCGGCGGAGGCCCATATGCTCTGTTGCCACCAGCCTTGTGAGACCGTTCCCCAGAGTGCCACCGCCGCCAGGACAACTGCGGTGATGGTCAGCAGCATCGGTTGCGCGACGCCCGGGTATCCCGGCTTGCGATCAGGAAGAGATGAGTTCATGAGATTCATGCGGAGTGAAGACGCTGCAATGCGGCCCGGGCGATACGATCGGCGTTGGCCATGATGGTGAGCGTATGGGATTTTTCTGTCAGGTTGGGCAGGCTTGCGCCGTCGACCACGAACAGTCCGTCGAGCCCGGCGAGTTCGCCGATGGCCGAGGTCTCGCCAGCTTGCGGCCGCTCGCGCATCGGCAAGGTACCCGCGTAATGAATGTCGCCGCCCGGCTGCCCGGCCGTGAAACTCATCGGCAACATGTAGGCCCCCAAGCGCGCGTAGGCGCGGCGCAGGCTTGCCGCGGCCTGCTTCAACAGGGTCGGAACGTCTTCATGGTAAGCGCCCCGGATGTGCAGGCGTCCGTCTGGCGTGAGATGTGCCTGGTTCGCGGAGAGATGCCCGGGAAGGAACATGTTGCCCACCACGCAGGAACTCATCAGCGAACGCAAGACGTCCACCGCCAGCCTGCGACGCAGCGGCAGATGGCGCGCGAACTCGGTCATGGGCAGGCCGACGGTCGAGAAAGTCGAACCGAGTGCGGTCACATCCTCCCGCAGGGTCTGGACAAATGCCAGCTGCCCGTAGCCGAAGGCGTCGGCGCGTGGCTTGCCCAGGAAAGACGGCATCCAGAGAATGAAGGCGGCCGTGGGGCAGGACAGCAGCCGCACCGGTGCCTCGTGCTTGAGGGCAGACAATGCCAGCCGGGTGGTGGCGACAGTGCCCGCAGCCAGGTGCACCTGACGCGCGCTGAAAGTCTTGCGCTGACGGTCCTGCGGATCCTCCCCGTACACCTGCCAGCCCTGCCCTGCATCCTGCCGGAGCGACTCCACCTGCAAGCGTGCATGGCGGAAGTTGGGGAATTGACGCAACGTCGCCAGATCTTCACTGGCGGAATACAGCGAGCGACGCTCACAACCAAACAGGCAGTTCCCGCTGCGATTGCATCCCTTGCGCGCACCACGGTCCTGGCTCAGCACGGCCACGGGAAAACGCCCGAGCCTGAAACCCTGCTGCAGCAGATCAGCACCATGTCGGCGATACTTCTGGTCCAGTGCCGTATGCAGCTTGTCGAGCGCGATCTCGGGCTGTGCTTCGCCCTGCATGCCGAAATAGTCAGTGAGTTCATCCTGTTGCGAACGGCTCACGCCAATGCGTTCCACCACGGTGCGATAGGAATCGTGCATGGCATCGCTCGGGCAGGGAAACGCCGCCAGCTCCTGGGGAGACAGTTGCGCCACACCGCAGCCCCAGGCATTGGACAAGCCGCCGGGAGCCAGCGACCCCAATGCAATGAATCCCTGTGAATCCACTCGATTGACCTGCGCAAAGTCTGCAAAGACGTGCGCATGGGTCGGCACGCGCAACTTGGGAGAGATGGCCTCGCGCATGCCGAGGGCATGGAAGCGCTCGCCGACCATCCACTCCCACTGCCGCGGATCGGTCGCACGTTCTTCCAGAAAGCTGCGTGTCGGACGCCGCACGTCTTCCTGGCGTCCGCCATCGACCATCAGCACTTTCACGCCTGCCTCGACCAGCGGAAACGCCGCCGATACGCCGGCCGGGCCACTTCCCACGATGATGACGTCAAACTCCGGGCTCACGGGAAACTCCTGTTGATGGCGTCACGCAAGAACAGCGGCATGCTCACCGGGCGGGCAATCCGCCAGAACACTTCCGATGCGACGGCACACGCCAGGCCAAGACCATAGCGCAGCATTCCCGCCCGTTGCCGGATGCCGATGAAACGCTCTGCACCCGCCTGCGTTGCCTCTGCCAGCAAGGTGGCCGCGTCCAGTCGCCATGCCAGTTCCTGCCCGCGTTCGCTGGCCAGGAAGGCGCGATCATCGAGCAAGGCCAGCAGCGCCGGATGACGCAGCGTAAAGCCGGGCAGACCCAGAGCGCGCCCTTCCCGGAAGCGCCCGATGGCAGCGATGTATCGTTCGACGAGATCACTGTCGGGACGGCGATTGAGTACGTAGCACAGCATTGCCGCGGCTTCGGCGGCGAGCTGGTCGCCGGGCGCGGCGGGCTGCATGCCGCTCTCCAGCGAACGCAGTTGCAAGCCGAGCAGCGCCAGGCTGCCACGGGTATCCATGACCGGTAGGGCAAACAGGGAATCCAGACGGGACAGCCCGAGCCGATTGCTGCGCTCAGCGCCCAGCAGTCGCACGGCCAATCGGACCAGTGCGGTCGGCACTGGCACGAAAAATCGTGTCTTGCGCACATGGCTGGCTGCAATCGCGCGCAGGAAAGTTGTGAAACTCAGCGCTTGCGACTGCGCGATCAGATGCACTTCGGGTGTCGCATCCGGCAGCTGCGCGATGCGCAACAGCGCCAACGCGAGATCATCGACATGGACCGGTTGTATCAATGGCGCAGGCAGAAATGCGGGCAACATCGGGAGCCGGTCCACCAGATTGACCAGCAACCCGAACAGTCCCATCGCGGCGCCGCCGTACACCTGGCCGGGACGCACCACGCTGCCGCCACGCTGCAGCACGAGCTGCTCGATACGCCACTTGGTGCGTCCATAGGCGGTAGGCGCATCCTCGCGCGCCGTCTGGCTGGAAACGAACACGAAGCGCGCACCCACGGCGGCAGCGGCGTCGAGCAGGCGCAGGGCGGCCACCATCTCGGCGTCGCCATCGGCTTCGGTCGCCACGCGCGGATTGAAGGCGAGATGCACCACGGCCTGCACATCGCCCGGCAGGGTCAGGGCGTCCGTATCAAAAAGATCGTAACGAAGCCATGCGCCGGCATCGGCCGCCGGTGCGGTCCGTGTCAGCAGCAGCGGATGATGCCCTTGATGCAAGGCCAGAGCCGCCAGCTGCCGACCGATGTAGCCTGTGGCTCCGGTGATGGCGATCTTCATGGCCGCAGCTCCTTCACATGGCCAATGCTGGACGCGATGAAAGGGCGGGCCGCACGGAAAAAGTCTTCCTGACTGCAGAATCCGCGACGCTCATACAGGGGGGGCCCGTCATGTGCTGCCTCGTGGATGCGCGCGAGCGAACAGGGTTGCAGCATCTGCGTACCACGGACCACATAATGAAGGAACAAAAATGGAAAAAGTCCCACCCAGGTCTTCGCCTGCGAGGGATACAGGAAACAGTAGCGCATGAAGCGCAGGCGCTCGGTCCACGACATGCGCCGCGCCATGATTTCGCCGTTGGCGGCCAAGGGCGCAAACAGCTTGAACCAAGGTCCGCTCAGCCCGGCCCCGGTGTAGAGCGTGAACTGGCGGGTCTGCGGCAGGCAATGCGAGGACTTTGCCAGCGCCAGGCCAATCAGATGGGCGGCGTCATGATCCTGATGACCGCCTTCCCAGGCAAGCAGGTAAAGCAGCTCCGGCTGGCCAATGCGATGGCACAGCGCAGCCAGCTCGGCCAGTACGGCCGGCATGTGCTCGACCAGTTTGCTGTCCGGCACGCCCAGCTTCTCTCCGATGAAATGCACGCTGCTGGCCGCTACGCCCAAGCGTCCGAGCACATCGAGGCTTTCGGCATTGCGATCGGGACGCGGCCCACCATCGAGCGCACCTGAGGTCAGATAGACGACCGAGACGCGATCGCCGGCCTCCAGCAGTCTCGCGATTTCGGCGAAGACACCGAACTCGTCGTCCTGATGCGCGAACAGGAAAAGGGCGTGCTTAGAAGGCATCGAAGTCCAGGAACGTGATATAACACTTGTCCAGGGACAGCTTGTCGGTATTGTCCACCAGATTCTTGTAGATCAGATTCAGCGGTGACGGCTTGAGACGCTCGGGGATAGGCTGGAAATTCACACCGAAGCGGTACCCCGGAATGTTGCCCACGAACACCTTGGCCGAGAGCAGCCCGGCACCCAGTCCATTGGGCTGGACCTTCTCGTGGGCCGCCGGCGGCAGCACCGCCAGTGCCGTCATGCCTGGCTTTCCTGCCGAGGCAAACACGCGCAGCTGGCCATCGGCACCGCGCTGGAGCGCGACCGGATTGACCGGGCTATTGCTGCGCCATTGCAGGGCGGCATCGCCCCACTCCTGAAACAGGTCCGCCTGGGCCAGCCCTTCTTCGCAGGCTCGCGCGTTGAGCGCACCCAGTCCCACCAGGGCCTGCAGCGGGCCCACCAACTGGAAGCCCATCTGCCGCACCCAGCCTGGCGTCGCCGCCGCATTGGCCACACCGATGACAAACTCGAATCCGCGCAAGGCGCCGAATTCGCACATCTTCAGTCCCAATCGCTTGAACAGGTGCTTGCCCTGGAAATCCGGATGGACCGCAACGTTGACCGCCACCAGCCCGCGCACCTGCCTGCCACGTAGACGATAGCGGCCCGGCAGCGCAATCACCTGTCCGATCACCTTGCCATCGCAGACGGCATCGGCACCCAGTGCCCGGCCCTCCGGGTTATCGATGTAGAGCCAGTTCAGATACTGGCGGCGCAGCTTGTCTGCTTGCGGAAAACAGGCTTGGTACAGCGCGATGTAATCATCCATGCGCGCGGTATCGGATTCGATCAGTTCAATTTCCATGGTGTCTCGGGTTCAGTTCTTCTCGTTGGCATCGACACCGCCAACGGCGGCCGCAGCGCCAGATTTCTTGCGGGTAAAGGTAAAACTTGACGTCACCCAGAAGGTCACGATGAACAGCAGCACGTCAGCAATTGCTTTGGCATAGACCGGATGCGGAATGACCAGCATCAGAAGGTACAGAACCACCGACGAGATCGGGGTATAGAGCAGCGCCAGTCCGAAATACTTGGTCGCATGGGCCATCTGTCCGTCGGCTTCCTTGATCTGGTAGGTGAAGCGGCGATGCATGAAGAAACCGCAGATGGCCGCCAGGATCTTGACTGCCACGTTGGCCCAGATCGGATCAACGCCCATCTTCAGCAGCACATAGTAGCCGCCCATGTCGATCACATAGGCCAGCACTGCCACGATCAGGTATCGCACCAGGGTGCTGCTCATGCTGCCCCCCTCTTGCGCAGCATGCGTGCGGGTGCGCCGACCATGACAGCATATTCTTCAGTATCCCTGGTCACCACGGCATTGGCACCGATCACGGTGCCCCTGGCAATGGTGACTCCGGGCATGATGACGGCACCGGCACCGATCCAGACATCGTCACCGATGACGATCTTCTTCGGAATGCTCTGGCGGGCAAACACCGGAGGCAGTTCACCCTCAATCGGATGCTGTCCCGAGGAGATGGTCACGTTGCTGCCGATCAGTACATAGGAACCGAATTCGATACCACCCACCCCGTTGATGTAACTGCCCGAATTGACGCCGAAGTTGCTGCCCATGGTGATGCGGTCGGCATGCACGATGGTCACGCGCGGCTGAATCCAGGCAAAGCCGGCGCAGCGCTTGAAGAAGACCTTGCTCACCAGGGCGCGCAGGATCACGCCACCGGTGGTGGGCACCAGCGAAAAGATGCCGAAAAAGAGCGACTCGAACTCCAGCCTGAGCATGGTGCCGAGTGAATATCCCTTGGCTTTTTCTTTCAGGAATCGCAGGTATTTCATGAGATCACTGCTCCGTCGCCGGGAGCTTGTCCTTGGCCGGCTTGCGCAGTCGTTTCAGACGCCCAAGGTGGCGCGCACGCTTGGGCACCGTCGAGATGTCGTGGCCAAGGAATGCCAGCAGCAACTGCAAGCCGGTCAGGATGGGCAGCGCGGCCATCATCACCACACCGGCCGGCGTGGCGGTTCCGGAACCGGCTGCGACCAGCCAGTGATAACCGCCATAGATCACGCCGAAGCCGAGCAGCAGCAGGCCGATGGGCAATTCCAGCGAGGCCAGCGTCAGGTCGCGCAGGTAATAGTTGTAGAAGATGCGTTTGCCGAAGTTGCGTGCATGCTTGACAAGGAATTCGCCGACGATCTTTGAAATCTTCAGGCCACTGACCTCATCGCCATACTTGGCCGCCATGGGAATATCGATGACGGCCGCGCGCAGTGTATTGAGACGGAACAGAATGTCGGTCTCAAAGAAGTAGCGCCGGCTGATCTTGTCATAAGGCAGATGGCGCGCCACATCCGCATGGATGGCGGTGAATCCGTTGGTGGGATCGAACAAGTCCCAGTAGCCGGTGGAGAATTTGGCCATGAGCGACAGCACCGTATTGCCAAACAGGCGCATCGGCGGCATCGCGCCGATCTCTTCGAGATCGTAGAAGCGATTGCCCTTGGTGTAGTCGGCAATGCCATCGACGATGGGCTGGACGAAGTAGGGAATCAGCTCCGGATCCATCTGGCCATCGCCATCAACCTTGACGATGACATCGGCCCCGCCCTCGACCGCAGCCTGGTAGCCGGTCATCACCGCACCGCCCACGCCCTGGTTCACTTCATGCCGCAGGATCCGCACGCGCGGGTCAGTGCAGTGCTGGGCGACGAAGTCACCTGAGCCGTCGGGGCACTTGTCGTCCACCACGTAGATCTGGGCGACATCCGGCCCCATTGCCTCGATCACGCCCAGGATGTGGCGCGTGACACGGTAACTGGGAATGACGACGGCAACGACGGCATCGAAGCGGGCACCGTCACCGGCTTCGGTCACGGGTGTCACATCGCGCACGGTGGCTTGAACTTCGGTCATGCTTGTTTCATCCTTTCAATACGTTTCTTCTTCAAGCCCGCCAGGGGACGATCGACCAGACGAATCACCAACCAAGACACCAGCAGGGTGATCACGAAGGCTACGCAGAAGAAGGGGAACGAACGCATCTGCATGCCTGCGGCCACCAGCCAGATGGCGGCGGTGGTATGAAACAGGTAGACCGGATAGGAGAGGTCACCGAGGAACTGATCCAGCCATCCCGGCTTGCTGGGTGCCAGCGACAGAACCACCCACGCCGACAGCAGCAGGGATACATACAGGCCATAAGTCCACGGCCAATAAGGGAAACGCAGCCAGACCAGGCAATGCAGCCCCCAGGCCAGCAGGCTCAGCCAGGGCGCGCGCAGGCGCGACAAGGGTTCACGATACTGCGACAACAAGGTGCCTGCGGCAAAGGCCATGAAACAGGTCAGGAAGCCCGAGTAGCGATCCCCGAAGGTCTCCAGGCCAAATCCGTATTTCACGTTCAGCGCAGCACTCAGAATGAATGCCAGCCAGGCTGCGGAACGGTTCATGGCCATCAGGGGCATCAAGACATAGGCCCCGATCTCCACCGCCAGCGCGCCAGCCACCGGCACGAACAGGCCCGGCGTCGGAATGGGCAGCAGGAAGGCGTTGGACAGCCACTCCAGCGCGCCATGCGGGCGCACGAACTGCGGGTTCAGCGCCGAGGGCAGCACGCCGATGCGCGGCAGAATGTAGAGCGTGGCCGCACCGGCCACCACCGCAACCGCATAGGCCGGATAGATGCGCAGGAAGCGGTTGAACGCATAGTCGCGCAGGCCGCCTTCTTCATGGCCGTACTTGAAGCACAGCACATGCGTCATCAGATAGCCGCTCAGGATGAAGAAACCCCATACCGCATAGGCGGCAGGACCGTGAATCATCCCTTCCCACAAGTGGGAGATGGCCACCAGCACGGCCAGCAAAAACCTCCAGGTACCCAGTCCGAATTTCACGTATTCCCCCTATCCGCTTTTTATCAGTTTGATGTCGGACGCCACAGCGACAGCGGCCGCTTGCTCTGGCGGACCGGCAGATCGACGCTGTCGAGGATCTTCTCGAAGGCCTTCCATGCCGCGCGCGCTCCCCATGCCTGATCAGCGAAACTGATACCGGCTGCGCTCATGGCGGTCCACAGGGCCTCATCGGTGTAAAGCTGGCAGACCTGATCCGCCAGCGCCTGTGCATCATCACCGACCAGGACGTCGCGGCCGGCCACCAGGCCCATGCCTTCGGTGGCGATGGTGGTGGCTACGCTGGGCAGGCCGACGGCCATGGCACTGCCGATCTTGCCCTTGATGCCGGCACCGTAGCGCAAGGGCGCAACGTTGACACGCATGCGGTCCTGCAGCGGCTGCAGATCGTCGACGAATCCGGTGATGATCACGCGCTCGCTGGCCAGTGCCTCGATGCTGGCAGGCACGTTGCTGCCGACCACATGCAGGCGCACGTCGGGCAACTTCTGGTGAATCAACGGCAGCACCTCGGCCACGAAGTGCTCGACGGCGTCCACGTTCGGCGTGTGCTGGTAGCCGCCCACGAAGATGATGTCCTGGCGCTCGGCAAAGCCGACGCGGGTACCCGGCACGTCCATGATCAGGGGCAGCACGTGCACCGGTGCTTGCGGCAACTCCTGCCTGAGCAGCGCCTGCTCGGCCGTACTCACGACGATGCTGGCATCGGCGCGGCGAATGGCATCATGCTCGATGAGCTTCATCTGCTCGACGTCGCGCTTGTTGTCGATGCCGGCAACGGCGGCCTCGCGCTGCATGCGCAGGTAATGCAGATCCACGGTGTGATAGATCAGCTTGGCATGCGGGCAATGGCGACGCACGGTTTCCAGATGCTTCTCGATGACGCCCGGGCGAATCAGCAGCGCCAGGTCATAGCGGTAACCGCACTGCTTGACGTGCGCCTCCACCGACGGGCAGTAGGGTTCATAAAGCACCTCGACACCATAGGCCTGCAGCTCATCGGTGTATCCGGGCAGATACAGATGATTGTCCTCGGCCACGAAGGTGACCTGGAAGCCCATCTCGCGCATCAGCAGCATGAGATTGAAGATGATCACAGATCCCGCATCGCGGTCCGGCGTCGGCGTGCAGTGATCCACCACCAGTACGCGACGCGCGGCCGTGCGGTCCTTGGCACGGTCGACGTCCACGCCGTTGTCCTGGTAGGTCGCCAGCAAGTCCTTCCAGCGCTCGTATTGCTTGCGCATGTTCTCGACCTGATAGGCCTTGACGCCAGAGTTGAGGTCGGTGCCGTTGCTTACGCCTTCATAGTGGACGATCACGGACTGCGGCTGGTAGATCACCCGATAGCCGCGGCTGCGGATGCGCAATGCCAGATCGGAATCCTCGCAGTAGGCCGGCAAGTACAACTCGTCAAAACCGCCCAGCTCGGCATACAGCGCGGCCGGCACCACGATCGAAGCGCCCGAGCAGTAGTCAGTTTCGCGGGCGTAGCAATAGACGGGATCAAGCTGGTCCTTGTAGCGGCCGAAATTCCAGGCGCTGCCATCCTTCCAGATGATGCCCCCGGCCTCTTGCAGCACGCCGTCAGGGTAGACCAGCTTGGAACCGACCAGGCCGGTCCCCGGGAACTGGTCGAAGGTGGCGATCAGGGTATCGAGCCAGCCTGGCGTGACTTCGGTATCGTTGTTGAGGAAATACAGGTACTGCCCGCGGGCCTGCTTGGCACCGAGGTTGCAGGAGCGCAGGAATCCCTGGTTGGTCTCGTTGAGGACCAGGCGAATGCCCTTGACCTTCGCCAGGATGTCACGCGATTCGTCAGGCGAGCAGTCGTCCACCACGATCACCTCGAACGGCAGGGCCGGCAGATGGCGCTGGATCGACGCCAGGCAGCGCAGGGTGTAGTTGTGCTTGCCGTAGATGGGCACGATGACCGACACCAGCGGCTGTGCGTGCTGCGGCAATTCGATGGTGGTGGTCTGCCACGGGAACTCGGTATAGGGCGTTCCCTTGATGGCGCGTGCCTGGTTGCCGACACGGCCGCGATCGACACGGGTCAGCAGACGCCAAAGCGCCGGCAGATACTTTTGCACGAAGCGACGATGTCCCACGCGCGCCTGCGCCGAGAACGGAATGCTGCGATAGATCCAGCGCGCCCCGCCAAAACCGTACCCGCTGTAACGGCGAATCTGGGCGCCGGGTGTCATCACCCATCGGCGGGCTTCGCGCAAGGGTAAGGAGGCCTTCCAGGAAATACTGGTGGTCACCGCAGCGAAGGCTTCCTGCGCGGCCTCCAGCTCGGCATTGAGGCGCTTGATGTGTTCGGCGCGTTCCTCCAGCTGATGGGCCCGCTCACTAAGCACGCGGGCCTGATCCTTGACCGCGGCTTTCCACTGGCTCAGCAATTCGGACTTGAGGATATCCTGCTCGAACAAGCCGGTCGACAGCGCCGGCAGCTCCACATCCGATGCCAGCGCAATCCAGTAGAGCGGACGCGGCAGGCCACTGCTGGGACGGATCTCTCGATCCTGCATTTCGTAGTGGATCGACTCCGACGCCCCGGCCTCCGGGAAGATCGCCGAACCGTACACCAGCCGTTGTCCAAAGTAGCGGGTGTTCTTGTACCAGCCCGAGAGCAGCTGCTTGAACTCCTGCTCGTAGAGCTCCTTGACGTGGTACGGGTTGCTGTAGTTCGGCACTTCCGAATAGAAATGCTTGTCGGGATTGGAAATCAGCAACAGGCCATCGGGACGCAGCACGCGCTTGAACTCGCGCATCATTTCTTCGTGCTGCTCGTGATGTTCGATGGTCTCGAAGCTGACGATCAGGTCGACGCTGTGATCGGGCAGCGGAATGGCCGCACAATTGCCCTCCAGATAGCGCAGGTTGGGACGCTGGTAGCGTGCGCTGGCATGGGCCACGGCTTCGGGGGCGATATCGACGCCCGTCACTTGGCGCGCCACTTCCGAGATCAGGGCGGAACCATAGCCTTCGCCGCTGGCGATATCCAGCACATCCTTGCCGACGGCCAGTTCGCGCGCCTGCAGATAGCGGTGCCAATGTTCGAGCTCGATGTTGCCATGCTCTTCCGGGACAAAGCGTTCGCCCGTGAATTCCAGGCCCGATTGCTGCGGCGTGGCGGACTGGCTGTCATTTCTGGATTGCACGTTCATCATTGATCATTTCGGCTACGGCCAATTGCAACGGGATGGCCATGGTTTGAAGAAAGGGATGCGGTATTGCGCAGTAGGGCTGCGGCGCGCATGGTCAGGTCGGCTCCAGCACGATGGCCTGCATGGGTATGCCCACCAGTCCGCTGGAAACACTGCTGGACTCGGACTTGAAGATCAGGGCGTCATGAATCCAATGCAATTGTACATGCTCGTCCTGCGTGCCCTCGGCCACGGCGACGTTGATCGAGTACTGGCCATTGGGCAAGATCGGCATGCGAAACTCGAAGCGCGCCTGCAGCTGCTCACCCGCCGCGCACGGTACGGGGTCGGACTCATAGCTGAGATAGGTGTTTTCCCCAAACAGCGTCTGTCCCAGCTTGTCCTTGACGAAGAAACCGACGATCGGCGAGCGCAAGGAATCGACAGCCGTGATGCTGATGGCGAGCGTCACCGCCTCGCCGCCCACCACCCAGTTCAGACGCTCGCCATCCTCACCGACGAAGCTCACATCGGTAATGGCGGCACCGCCGCTGCCCAGGGCTGCGGCCTCCGGATCGAAGGTGAAGACCTGCAGGTCATTGCGCAGGTTGCTGGCATTGATCTTGTCACGCCGCACATCCACGCTCGGACCTTCAGCGCGAATGCTGGACCGCGCCACCTTGGCGACGGCGCTCTTGCCCTGCTGGGCCTCATAGAATTCCTGCAGGTACAGATCGCAGACATGGCGTGGCTCGCCTGCCGAGCGCATGTGACCGCGGTCGATCCAGACGGCATGCGTGCACAGGTTCTTGATCGAGGCGGTGTCATGGCTGACGAACAGCACCGTACCGGTCTTCATGAAACCGCGCAGGAAGCGCATGCATTTCTGGGTGAAGAAGGCATCGCCTACAGCCAGCGCTTCATCGATCACGAGGATGTCGGCATCGACGTGGGCGATCACGGCAAAGGCCAGGCGCACATACATGCCGCTGGAATAGGCCTTGACCGGCTGGTCCATGAAATCGCCGATATCGGCAAACGCCTCGATGTCCTTGAAGCGGGCTTCGATCTGCTGGCGCGTAAGACCCAGCAGCTGTCCGTTCATGAAGACATTTTCGCGTCCGCTGTATTCCGGATTGAAACCGGACCCCAGCTCCAGCAAGGCTGCCACGCGCCCCGTGACCTCGACCGATCCGGCGCTCGGATTGAGCGTGCCGCAGATGATCTGCAGCAGGGTACTCTTGCCCGAGCCGTTGCGGCCGATGATGCCGACCGTTTCGCCCTTGCGAATTTCCAGCGAGATATCGGACAGCGCATGGTGCTTGCGCGCCAGCTGATGCGCACGCTGGCCCAGGCGTTGCCGCAAGCCCGGCACCGGCACGATTCTGGCCAGGCCTGCCAGTACCGCCTGGGTGAGCCGATCGGCAGGACGCTCGTAGGTGTTGAAGCTCTTGCTGACACCGGAGACGCGGATCGCAATATCAGAGGACATCCGCGAAACCCTTTCTGGCCTTTTGAAAACAGAAATAACCGAACCAGGCCGTCACTGCGGCGACGGCCGCATACACCAGCCATTCGCGCCAGTCGGGCGCATGGCCGTAGATCAGCACCTGGCGCGATTGCTCGATGGGAATCGCCAACGGATTCAGCCGCGCCAGCGAACGCCACTGCTCCGGCAATGCAGAGGTCGGAAAGAAGATCGGCGACAGGAACATGAGGCCGGTGAGGAAGATGCCGATGGTCTGGCCAATGTCACGCAGATAGACGCCGGTGGCCGCCAGCAGCCAGCTCGCCCCGGCAATCAGCATGGCCAGGGGCAGCAGCACCAGCGGTATGTACAGCGCCGTCACCGGCACATGGCCCGCCACAGTCCATTCGAAACCGACCAGGACCAGCAGGCTCACTGCCGCATGAAACAGCGCCGACAGGAGATTGACGCAAGGCAGGATCTCCAGCGGGAACACCACTTTCTTGACGAAGTTGACGTTGTTGAGCACCAGGCTGGGCGCCTTGCCGATGCATTCCGAAAAGAAATTGAAGACGATCAGCCCGGCAAACAGCACGATGGCGAATTGCGATTGCGACTCGTCGCCGGTCCCGCCCCACTTCGCTTTGAAGACATGGCTGAACACCAGCGTGTAGATGGTCAACATGAACAAGGGCGTCACGAGACTCCAGAAGACGCCCAGCAAGGAACCCTTGTAGCGGCCGATGGCCTCGCGACGCGCCAGTTCCAGCATCAGGACGCGATGGCTCCACAGTCCGGACAACATCGAGAGGGGCGTGCTCTTATGCTTGATCATGGTGCGCTAACAATTCTGCCAGGCAGCGATCGACGCCATCCTGCCAGGCAGCGATGGGCAGGCCGAAGGTCTGCGTGAATTTCTCCAGCGACAGGCAGGAATTGGACGGGCGCGGTGCCGGTACCGGATAAGCCGATGCAGGGATGGCCTCGATGTCGGCTGCCTTGATGTTCAAGGGCTGCCCGGCTTCGGCTGCACGCTCGATGACGTATTGAGCGTAGCCATGCCAGTTGGTCCGGCCTCCGCCGGTGAAATGGTAAATGCCCGCCGTATCGGCCACGCGCGCGGGCGTGCCGGCGTTGTCGCCTGCCATCAAGGCATCGCGGGTAGCTTCAGCAATTGCGCGGGCGAAGGTCGGCGCACCGAACTGGTCCGCCACGACACGCAGGCTGGTGCGCTCGCTGGCAAGACGCAGCATGGTCTTGAGGAAGTTTCCGCCGTGCACGCCATAGACCCAGCTGGTCCGCCAGATCCAGAACTTGTCGGTAGCCGCGGCGATGGCCTGCTCGCCCGCCAGCTTGGTCTTGCCGTAGACGCTCTGCGGATCGGTCGGATCGGTTTCGAGGTATGGCCCGGCCTTGCGTCCGTCGAAGACGTAGTCGGTGGAATAATGAATCAGTGCCGCCCCCAGAGCGCTGGCCTCTTCGGCCATGACGGCAGGTGCCTGCGCATTGATCGCGTGCGCTGCCGCCTGCTCGGTCTCGGCGCGATCCACTGCGGTGTAGGCCGCGGCATTGATGATCACATCGGGGGCTTGCGCGCGAATCAGACTGCGCAACTGCCCGATATCGGCCAGGTCCAGCGTCTGACGATCAAACGCCGCGACCTCGGCCACGCCACGAAACGCACGGACCAGTTCACTGCCAAGCTGACCGTTCTTGCCGGTCACCAGAATCTTCATTCAAATACCTCCGCATCGGCCAGCAATGCGCCGACCGCGTCCTTCGCCGACAACACGGGCTCGCTATCCAGCGGCCAGTCGATCCCCAGCGCCGGGTCATCCCAGCGAATGCAGCGCTCATGCTGGGGCGCCCAGTAATCGGTGGTCTTGTAGAGGAATTCAGCGTAGTCGGTGGTGACCACGAAACCATGGGCAAAGCCCGGCGGAATCCACAACTGGCGGCGGTTTTCGGCAGACAGCCGCACGGCGGTCCAGCGTCCGAAATGCGGCGAACTCTTGCGGATGTCCACGGCGACGTCATACACCTCGCCCATGATCACGCGCACCAGCTTGCCCTGCGCCTGCTGGATCTGATAGTGCAGCCCGCGCAGGACATTGCGCGCCGAGCGCGAATGATTGTCTTGCACGAAGTTGACGCGCTGACCAGTCGCTTCTGCGAAGCGCTGCTCATTGAAGCTTTCATAGAAAAACCCGCGGTCATCGCCAAACACCTTGGGTTCGATGATCACTACTCCGGGCAGGTCTGTCGTCTGGATTTGCATGCTGCGTCAATGGGCTAGGGAAAAATCAAAAACGGACCCCATCGGGATCCGCATGGCTGATGTCCGATGGGCGTGGACTAGACGATATCTCCGCGCAACAGTCTGAACAGATACTGTCCGTAGGCGTTCTTCTTGAGAACCTCGGCCTGGCGCTCAAGCATTTCGGCGTCGATGTAGCCCTTGCGGAAAGCGATTTCCTCCGGGCAGGCCACCTTCAGTCCCTGGCGGTGTTCGAGGGTGGCGATGAATTGCCCGGCCTCAAGCAAGGAATCCTGCGTACCGGTATCGAGCCATGCCATGCCGCGCCCCATCAGTTCCACATTCAGGGTACCTGCTTCAAGGTAGGCACGGTTGACGTCGGTAATTTCCAGCTCGCCGCGGGCGGAGGGCTTGATCGATGCCGCGATGTCACACACTTGCTTGTCGTAGAAATACAACCCGGTCACGGCGTAGTTGGAACGCGGTGCGACCGGCTTTTCTTCGATGCTGACCGCGCGCCGCTGAGCGTCGAACTCGACCACGCCATAACGCTCGGGATCATTGACATGATAGGCGAAGACGGTCGCACCACTCTCGCGCGCCGCAGCGTGCTTGAGGTTGCGCTCGAAATCCTCGCCGTGATAGATGTTGTCACCCAGAATCAGTGCCGAGTTCTCGCCGTTGATGAAGTCACGGCCGATGATGAAGGCTTGTGCCAGGCCATCCGGTGTAGGCTGCACCGCGTAGTTCAGCGACAGGCCCCACTTGCTGCCGTCACCGAGCAGGTCGCGGAAACGCGGCAGGTCCTGCGGTGTCGAGATGATGAGGATGTCGCGAATCCCCGCCAGCATCAGCGTGCTCAGCGGGTAATAGATCATGGGCTTGTCATAGACCGGCAGCAGCTGCTTGGACACCACCGTGGTGACGGGGTACAGGCGCGTGCCCGAGCCTCCCGCGAGAATGATGCCCTTCTTGGTGCTTGCCGATTGGGTAGCTGTGCTCATTATTGTGCTCCGGCGATTTGCTCACGGCCATGGTAATTGCCTTCGATCCACTTGCGGTATTCGCCCGAACGCACGTTGGCTACCCAGTCCTGATTGGCCAGATACCACTCGACCGTCTTGCGCATGCCGGTCTCGAAGGTCTCGGCCGGGGTCCAGCCCAGTTCGCCGGCGATCTTGGCGGCGTTGATGGCGTAGCGACGGTCATGGCCGGGACGATCTGCCACGAACACGGCCTGATCAAAATACTTGCCGCTGGCCTTGGGCGAAAGCTCATCCAGCAGGCCGCACAAGACCTTGACCACGTCCAGGTTGGCCTTTTCATTGTTGCCGCCGACGTTGTATTCCTGCCCGGGACGACCGGCCTCCAGCACGCGGCGGATGGCCGCGCAGTGATCAGTCACGTACAGCCAGTCTCGCACTTGCATGCCGTCACCGTAGATGGGCAGCGACTGCCCCGCCAGGGCATTGGAAATGACCAGGGGAATCAGCTTCTCGGGGAAGTGATAGGGACCGTAATTGTTGGAGCAATTGGTCACCAGGGTCGGCAAACCGTAGGTGTGATGATACGAGCGCACCAAGTGGTCGGAAGCCGCCTTCGAGGCCGAATAAGGGCTGTTGGGCGCGTACGGCGTGGTCTCGGTGAAGGCCGGATCCTCAGGGCTGAGCGAGCCGTAGACTTCATCGGTGGACACGTGCAGGAAACGGAAATCGGATTTTTCCTGTCCGTCCAGCCCGTTCCAGTAGGCACGGGCTGCCTCCAGCAGGGAGAAGGTACCGTTGATGTTGGTGCGAATGAACTCGCCCGGACCATGGATGGAACGATCCACATGGCTTTCGGCGGCGAAGTGCAGGATGGCGCGCGGACGGTACTGCAGGAACAACGCCTGCACCTGATCCTGATCGCAGATGTCACCTTGGACGAAAATATGGCGGGGATCATCCCCCAAGCTCTTGAGATTTTCAAGATTGCCTGCATATGTCAACTTGTCGAAATTGACGACAGACTCGTCATTGGATTTCAGCCATTCCAACACGAAATTGGAACCGATAAAGCCCGCCCCCCCGGTGACAAAAATCATTTCACGACCCTGATAAATTTACGGCAAATAGCAATGGACTCGTTAAGTTGCATTTAAGACAACTCCAAAAGCCAACGACCGGGAATTATCTCAGAACTGGTGACCAATTGCGAGATTGGCCGCTTGACAGGCGTTCCCGAAAGCAACAACTCCTTGCGCCTCGTAAAGTTACGAGTTCTGAAACGGACTTCACGCGCTCATCTTGCCAACAGGGGTGCCAGCAGTTCTGTTGTTTTATGCGAGGCGCCCTGATGCGCGCCGGCGAAGCCATGCGCCGCATGCGTCATGGCAGCGATCCGATCCGGATCGGCAAACAGCGCGCTCGTCATGTCCCATAACTGTTCGGTTGAAGAGATGCGGCAAGCCGCACCGGCCTCGATGGCCTGGTCCGTGATACTGAGGAAATTGAAGGTGTGCTCGCCAACCAGCACCGGCTTGCCCAGCGCCAGCGCCTCAATCAGGTTCTGCCCCCCCAGCGGCAACAGACTGCCGCCAATGAAGGCCACATCACACAAGGCGTAATAGGCGAACATTTCGCCCATGGAATCGCCCAACACGACATCCACCTGATCCCAGTCAACGCCCTGCCCCAGGGCAGCACGCCGGCGCAGGCGCAAACCCCGTGCCTGCATCAGCCCGGCCACCTCATCGAAACGCTGCGGGTGGCGCGGCACGATCACCGTCAGCCAGCCGGTCCTCCCCAGCTTGGCCAGCGCATCCAGAATCAAGGCTTCCTCGCCCTCGCGCGTGCTGGCACAGAGCAGGATCTTGCGCTCCCCGATGGCGCGCTTCCATGCAAGACCGCGTTCGACCATCTCGGCCGGCGGCTGCACGTCGAACTTGAGGCTGCCGGTCACTTCGACGTGCCGCGCCCCGAAGGCACGCAGGCGCTCAGCGTCGGCCGGCGACTGGGCCGCGACCACATCGATCGCCTCGGCCGCCGGACGCAGCAGCGCGGCAAAACGCTGGCCGCGCCGCAGTGAACGCTCCGACAGGCGGGCATTGGCCAGCATCACCGGCACCTGGTGCCGGCGGCATTGCCTGATCAGGTTGGGCCAGACTTCGGTCTCCATCAGCACGCACACCACAGGCCGGAAGTGGCGCAGGAAACGCGCGCACATCCATCCCGTGTCGTACGGCAGGAAGCTCTGCACCACGCGCGCACCGTGCTTGCCATAGACCTGAGTCCCCGTCTCGCGGCCGGTGGCGGTCATGCAGGTGAGCAGAATGGAATGCTGCGGATATTGCTGCAACAAGGCGTCGATGAGCGGCTCGGCGGCACGTGTCTCGCCAACCGAGACGGCATGCACCCAGATGAAACGCGCCTGTGGGCCAGACAGGCGCGCCTCTTGCGAATAGAAGCCCAGGCGCTCGCCCACATGCGCCCGGTAGCCCGGTTCCTTGCGGCCGCGCCGCCACAGGCGCAGCAGTACCAACGGCAGCACCAGCCACCAGACGAGTGAATACAGCAGCCGCATCTCAGACCAGGGGATGGCCGACCAGGCGCGTCAGAATGGCCAGCGGACTGGATTGCGGATCATATTGCTGGTCCGGTGCCAGGTGCAGGGTCTGTTCCATCATGTACTGGCCCGACATGACCGCGTGCGAGGCCTGGTCCGAGAAGCAGATCCAGACGGAGCCGGCGGCAAAGGGCATGGTGACCTGCTGGGCATCCTGCTGGTACTGCATGTCGCCCTTCATGCCGTCATGCAATTGCAGCATGAGGTGATCGTATTCGCTGCGGAAGGACTTGGTCACATGCAGCGCCTTGAGCACGCTGGCCTGCCAGCGCACATAAGGTTTGGCACGCGGCAAAAAGCGCTGCGCCACGGTCTCGAAAGGCTCGCCCACGCGCCAGACGCGCGGCACGCCATCGGGATTCACATTGGTAAAGACGCGCAGGATGCGTTCGCCGTAATTGGGCCGCGAAGGAAAGGCGTCCACGTGCATGCGGCGGTCATCGGCACGCCACGACTGGGCCCGCGTCTCCACCTGCATCGGGCGGTAGCTGGTCGGAGCAATGCGCAAGGCATCGCGGTATTTGGGCAACAAGGTATGCACCAGCGACAACGCCTGCTCGCGGAAGCGGCCAATCATCGCGGCCAGGGCCAGCTGCTGCTCGGTGCCGCCGGCGGCACCCTTGATGTGTCCGCGGGCGTCCAGGCTGATGTTGCGCGACTTGGGCGCGCGCACGGCCGGATCCAGCAGCTTGCGCTCGGAGTCCATCAACTGGAATGCCAGCTGCGGGAAGTACAGCACCTTGCCGGCTTCCAGCGCAGTGATCCAGTCCTGATTGGGATACTCGACCTGCCATTCGGTCAGGCCAATCTCGATAATTTGCGATTCCATGGCGCGTATTATGCCCGCAAGCGCTCTGCCCGTGTGGCCAACACGGCTGCTCCGGCACGCCTGCAAGGCAGGCCGGATGCGGCTTGTCACGCAAAGTTGATGCTTTGAACGGGGCGTTTGATCTGCTTCAACGCATACCCAAGTCCGCCCCAAGGGACAATCAAACTCAGGCCAGCAGGCCCAGCGCAGCCTTCAACACATCCTCTTCGGACGGCGGCGCGCCCAGATCGCCCAGGTTGATGATCGCCGGCGACCAGTTGCCCTCGGTCTTCCAGCGCGGCGAGTCACAGTAGAGTTCGATCGTCGGCTTGCCATAGGCGGCAGCGATGTGGGTCAGGCCGGTATCGAGTCCGACCACCAGCCGCGCCTGCTGCACCAGGGCCACGGCCTGCATCATCGGCAGCGCCGGCAGCACGGTGGCACCGGGAATGCCGGCCGCCAGCTGGCGTGCCGCCTCCTGCTCGCGGGCACTGCCCCAGGGCAGCAGGATCTGCAATCCGCGCTCGGCCAGGGCCTGGCCCAGCTTGATCCACTGCGCCTGCGGCCACTGCTTGGCGGCGCGGGCGGTACCGTGGAAGAAAACGACATACGGCTGCTCCGGCATCCAGGCCCAGCGCGCCGGCTCCGGCGGCTGCAGGGCAAAGTCGGGCTGACCTTCCAGCTGATAGCCCAGCGCAGCCGCCGCGACCAGCCTGGCGCGCGTGACGGCATGCGTGCGCAGGCCGACCGGGATGCTCTGGTCATGGAAAATGCGGGAGATTGGTTCATATCCCGAGCCTTCGGTCGCATTGGCCAGGCCGATGCGGCGGCCCTGCGGTGCCAGGCGCGCCATGCGCATCACGACGCTGGTCTTGAGCAGGCCCTGGGTATCGAACACGAGATCATAGCGCTCGGCCTGCAGCTCCCGCCGGAATGCCCCGATCTCGGCGCGCGTGGCCGCCGAGAACAGGGTCTTGCGCCAGCGACGCAGGGCGATCGGGATGATCTTGCGGACGTGGGGATTGAGGCCGACCAGGCTGGTGTAGCCCTCTTCGACCGCCCAGTCGATCTGAGCCGCGGGGAAATGACGATGGATGTCCGCCACCATCGGCATGTTGTGGACGACGTCTCCCAGCGAGGAGACACGGACGATAAGAATGTTCAAGGCTGACCCACGTTGGCGTGACTTTATTGGTGGGCCAGCATCTTACCTCATCGGCCCATCAGAACGGCAGTGTCACATCAGGACGCGCGGCCAGGATGACCTTGCGGAATTCGCCCTGGATGCGCTCCAGTGCCTCCGGCGTCTCGGCCTCGAAACGCAGCACCACCACCGGCGTGGTGTTGGAGGAACGGGCCAGGCCGAAGCCGTCGGCGTACTCCACGCGCAGGCCGTCGATGGTGATGATGTCCTGGGCACCCTCGAACCTGGCATCGCTTTGCAGCTTGCCGATGAGCGCGAAGTTCTCGCCTTCCTGCAGCTTCAGTTGCAGTTCCGGGGTGCTGACCGATTGCGGCAGGGCATTGAGCACGGCCGACGGATCGCTCTGGCGGGCCATCAGTTCCAGCATGCGCACGCCGGCGTAGAGGCCGTCGTCGAAGCCGAACCAGCGGTCCTTGAAGAAGATGTGGCCGCTCATCTCGCCGCCCAGCGGCGCACCGGTTTCACGCAACTTGGCCTTGACCAGCGAGTGGCCGGTCTTCCACATCAGCGGCTGGCCGCCGCGTGCGGTGATCCAGGGCGCCAGGTGGCGGGTGCACTTGACGTCGTACAGGATTTCCTTGCCCGGGTTGCGGGTCAGCACGTCTTCGGCGAAGAGCATCAGCTGGCGGTCCGGGTAGATGATCTGGCCATCCTTGGTCACCAGGCCGAGGCGGTCACCGTCGCCATCGAAGGCCAGGCCGAGTTCGTTGTCGGTTTCCTGCAGGCAGCGGATCAGGTCCTGCAGGTTTTCCGGATGAGCCGGATCGGGGTGGTGGTTGGGGAAATTGCCATCCACTTCGCAGAACAGCTCGGTGACTTCACAGCCCAGCGCGCGATATATTTCACCGGCAAAGGCACCGGCCACGCCGTTGCCGCAGTCCACGGCGATCTTCAGGGGACGGGCCAGCTTGACGTCCGAAATCATGCGGGCGATGTAGGCGGCCTTGATGTCATGCGTGCTGTAGTTGCCGGCACCCTGCGGGAATTCGCCCTTGACGATGGCCTGGTACAGGCCCTGGATGGTCTCGCCGTGGATGGCTTCACCGGCCAGCACCATCTTGAAACCGTTGTAGTCCGGCGGATTGTGGCTGCCGGTGACCATGATGCCGGACTGCGTGTCCAGCACGTGGGTGCCGAAATAGACCATCGGCGTGGCGACCATGCCGAGATCGATCACATCCACCCCGACCGCCTGCAAACCCTTGGCCAGCGCGGCCGACAGCGAGGGGCCCGAGAGCCGGCCATCGCGCCCGATCACGACCTTCTTCTGCCCCTTGGCCAGGGCGGCGGCACCGAAGGCCTGGCCGATCTGGAAGGCGACCTGGTCGTCCAGGGTTTTGTCGATGATGCCGCGGATGTCGTAGGCTTTGAAAATGGAATTGGAGATCATGGAAATCAGGTCCTCAAGTACGGATACGGGTTGGAGGGAATACGGATTCAGAGCGAGCCATCATGATTTGCTGACCACCTCAAGACGCGGGCTCTCCTGTCGCTGCGCGGCCTGGCGGCGCTTCTCGACAAAGGCCCAGTCAACGATCTCGGCTGCCGGCTGGTAGCCGCTGACCAGCTTGTGCAGCAGCGCGCGGATGGCCCCGATGTCATTGGCCTGCAGCGCGTCATGGAGATGACGCAGTTCCTCGGCCAGACGGTCCCACGGGATGAAATCTTCATGCGCGGTCATGATGCGCGGATGCGCAGTCGGCGCCGGCTGTTCGCCGATGAGCAATTCTTCATACAGCTTCTCACCCGGGCGCAGTCCGACCGTCTGGATTTCGATGTCTCCGTCCGGATTGTGCTCATCGCGTACCGACAAGCCGGACAATTCCACCATGCGTCGCGCCAGATCAAGGATGCGGACCGGCTCGCCCATGTCGAGCACGAACACGTCACCGCCTTCGGTCATCGCACCGGCCTGGAGGACCAGTTGCACGGCCTCCGGAATGAGCATGAAGTAGCGCGTCACCTCGGGATCGGTGAGCGTGATCGGACCGCCGGCCTTGATCTGCTCGCGGAACAGCGGCACCACCGAGCCGGAAGAGCCCAGCACATTGCCGAATCGCACCATCGAAAAACGCGTCAGGTTGCGCGTCCCGGTGCCATTGGCTTCCTGCCCGAGGAAACGCGGCACCACCTCGACATCGGAGAGCGACTGCAAGACCATTTCCGCCATGCGCTTGCTGGCTCCCATGATGTTGGTCGGGCGCACCGCCTTGTCGGTGCTGATGAGCACATAGTCGCTGACCTGGTTTTCAATCGCAGCCCGCGCCACGCAATAGGTCCCGAAGACGTTGTTGGTCACGCCCTCGACCGGGTTGTGCTCAACCAGCGGCACGTGCTTGTAGGCCGCGGCGTGGTAGATCGTGCGCGGTTGCCAGGTACGGCAGACCTGGCTGATGCGATCGAAGTGGCAGACGTCGCCCAGCAGCGGGATCAGTTCAGTGCCGGGCGAGACGCTGGTCTGCCGCTGCTGCAGATCGCGGTGAATCGTGTAGAGGTTGTATTCATTCTGCTCGAACAGCAGCAGCTTGGAGGGCCGCGAGCTGAGGATCTGGCGGCACAGCTCACTGCCGATGCTGCCGCCGGCCCCGGTGACCAGCACCACCTTGTTGGTGACGTTGCGGCCTACCAGCGCGGGATTGGGCAGCACCGGCTCGCGCCCCAGCAAATCGAGGATATCCAGTTCATGGGCATCGGTGATGGCCACTTTTCCTTGCGCCAGGTCTGCCAGATCGGGGACCGAGCGTATATGCACGTGGAACGGCCGCAACTTCTCGATGATTTCCTTGCGCCGGGCCCGGCTGATGGAGGGCAGCGCGAGCAGGATATCGGTGATGGCAAAGGTCTCGATCAGACGCTCGGCCTCGCTGGCGGGATAGACGCGGCGGCCGTTGATGGTCTTGCCATAGAGTTCGCGGTTGTCTTCCAGGAAACCGAACAGCACCAGCTGGTGCTGCCGCTCCATGGCTTCGGCAATCTGCGCGCCCACCTGGCCGGCACCGTAGACCAGCAGACGCGACTGCCGCAGATGCTTGCGCTTGGAGTCGACCTGGCTCAGCCACAGCCGGGCAAAGGCGCGGCTTCCGCCCACCATCACCAGCAGCAGCAGCGGCTGCAGCACGCCGAGCGAACGCGGAACGCCCGGCAAGGCCAGCCACACCAGCAAGGTGAACAGCAACAGTCCGTAGAGTGCGACCGCCTTGGCGATGGTCACGATCGCGGCAATCCCGGTGTAGCGGAACACCGAGCGGTACAGGCCCATGCGCACGAAGATGGGCAACATCAGTACCGGAGCAATCTGGTAGACATGCCACTGGTAACCCTGCGGCCAGTGCAAGCTGTCCAAGCGCAGGGAAAAGGCGATCCAGGTCGCCAGCAAGGAGATCAGGACATCGATGGTGGCAACGATGGCTTGCTTGTTCAACCGCGGCAAATCCAGCACATGGCGTCTCATGACTGCCAATCCTTCATTTTTATTGGTTCCTTGCAAGATGTTCAGTGAGAAATACCATCCCGTCCGAGCACTTTGGCCACCGTCATCCAGAGGATGCGCAGGTCGAAGAAGAAGGACTGCTGTCTCAGGTATTGCTCGTCGAACTGGACCTTGACGGGAATCGGCAGTTCATCGCGCCCATTCACCTGTGCCCAGCCCGTCAGGCCCGGCTTGAGCCTGTGTACCCCGCGTTCACTGCGCAACGCGATGAGATCATGCTGATTGTAAAGCGCCGGCCGGGGACCGACCAGCGACATGTCGCCTCGCACGATGCTCCACAGTTGCGGCAGCTCATCCAGGCTGGTCTTGCGCAGCAGGCCGCCGATGGGCGTCAGGTGTGAACCGGAATCGGTCAACAGATGCGTCGCCACCGCCGGGGTTCCCGTTTTCATCGACCGGAATTTGGGCATGCTGAAGATCCGGTTATCCTGCCCTACCCGATCCGACCAGTACAGGACCGGTCCGCGCGAGGTCAGCTTGACCAGGATGGCCACCAGCAACATCGGTAGTGCCAGCACCAGGCAGGCCGCCACAGCAACAAAAATGTCAAAGAAACGTTTCATGATCAAAATAGGCACAACCGTGCAAATGCCGTCGTATGATAACTTTTATGTATGACAGCCGCTAACATTTCCTTGCCCATTCTTGCAGGCACAGCAAGCTTTTTACTTCATATGCATTCTTCTTCCCCTATCTATGCGATCGGCGACCTGCAGGGTTGTGCCGGTTCCCTGGAACAGTTGCTGGCCAGCCTCCCGGACACCACCCCTTCACTGATCTTCGCCGGAGACCTCATCAACCGCGGCACCCAGTCCCTGCAAACCCTGCGCACCGTGATGCAGATGGGCGAGCGCGCCCAATCGGTGCTGGGCAACCATGACCTGCACCTGCTGGCCGTGGCCTGCGGCATCCGCCCGGCGCACCGCGACGACACCCTGGACGAGATCCTCAACGCCCCCGACCGTGACGCGCTCATCGACTGGCTGCGCCACCGTCCCCTGGCCATCCACGAACAAGGCCACCTGATCGTGCATGCCGGCGTGCTGCCCCAATGGGACCTGCAACAAGCCCTGGCCCTGGCCAGCGAAGTGGAAACCATGCTGCGCAGCGACCAGTGGATGGACTTCCTGCGCCACATGTACGGCAACCAGCCCGATCGCTGGAGCGATGACCTGACCGGCCACGATCGCCTGCGCTGCATCATCAATGCCTTCACCCGCCTGCGCTTCTGCCAGGCGGACGGGACGATGGATTTTGCGGTGAAGGAAGGCGCGGCAGCGGCTCCGGAAGGACTGATGCCCTGGTTCGAGGTGCCAGGGCGAAGGACCGAAGACGTGACGGTGGTCTTCGGTCACTGGTCCACACTGGGTCTGGTGATGCGCCCCAACCTGATCGCCCTCGACACCGGATGTGTCTGGGGCGGCAAGCTCAGTGCGGTGCGACTTGAGGATCGGGCGCTGTTCCAGGTGCAGTGTCCGCAGGCGCGGCGGCCGGGCTGAGCGATTCCAGCGAGTATCCCAGTCCGGTGGCAATGACTTCACGTGCGGTGCGCGCGAGGTCGCGGCGATGCGCGCCTTCCGTGCTGATCAGGGGCAATTGTTTCAGTTCGGCCGTCATCCCCTTGGACTTGAGGATGCTCATGATGCTCTCGGCGATGGACATGTCCCCGATGAAGTCAGCCGCCGCATGCAGCCGGCCCTCGCTATCCACATAACGCAGCGCATACGGCTGCACCGGTGCCCCGGCATCGATGGCGGCCTCGAACAGGTTGGCGTGGAAAGGCAGCAGCGTGCCCTGCGCGGCGGTCGTGCCTTCGGGGAAGAAGGCCACGTGCTCGTCCTTCTCGATGCTTTCCACCAGGCCTTTGAAAATGCGTCGCACGTCGCTGGCCTTGCCGCGCGAGATGAAGATGGTGCCGGTCTTGGCGCACAGCCAGCCGATCAGGGGCCAGCTGCGGATTTCCGACTTGGCCACGAAACGGCAGGGCTGCAGTGAATTGACCACGAAGATGTCCAGCCAGCTCACGTGATTGGACACCAGCAACGAACGCGGAATCGGCAGCGGGCTGTCGATCTTGATGGCGATGCCGCAGATGCGCAGCAGCTTGCGCGACCAGCGCCGGATGTGCGCCTCCCGCCCCTTCTCGGAGGTCAACGGGAACAGGAAGGCACAGACCGCCATGCCCTTGAAGAGATGCGCAATCAGGCGCAGCAAACGGAAAACGAACATGGCGTATTCGGGTCTTGATGAGGGCGTGATCGAATCGTCGTGACGAACAACGGCTTGATTGAAATTCAAGATCGAGGTTGCCTCTAGTCAACCATCGATCAAGAAAGAATCAAACCGAAAATCAAGCGGCAGGTTTTCAGCGCTCGAAGGCAATATGTCCCGAGACGATGGTCGCCTTGACCACGCCCGGCAGCTCATACCCCAGGAAGGGCGTGTGCTTGCCCTGGCTGGCCAGTGCCGAGCCCTGTACCTTCCACAAGGTATTCGGATCGAACAGGCACAGGTCGGCCACGCTGCCCACGGCCAGGTTGCCGGCCTTCAGGCCCGCCACCTTGGCGGCGCGATGGGTCACCTTGGAGATGGCCTTGGACAGTACTTCCTTGCCCTCGCCTTCAGTCTCCAGCGCCCACTTCAGCGACAGCGACAGCAGCAGTTCCAGGCCGGTTGCGCCCGGCGAGGCTTCGCCGAAGGGCAGCAGCTTCTCATCGTCATCGACCGGGGTGTGATCCGAGCAGACGGCATCGATGGTGCCATCCAGCAAGGCCGTGCGAATCGCTTCACGGTCGCGCTGCGAGCGCAGCGGCGGCGTCATGCGGGCATTGGAATCGAAGAAGCCGATGTCCAGGTCGCACAGATGGATGTGGTGTACACCCACATCGCAGGTCACCGGCAGGCCTTCGCTCTTGGCCTGGCGCACCAGCTCCAGACCGGCGGCCGAGGACATGCGGCACAGGTGGACGCGGGCACCGGTGGCGCGCATCAGTTCGAACAGGGTATAGAGCGCAATGGTCTCCGACATCACCGGCACGCCCGACAAACCCAGGCGCGAAGCGGCCGGGCCGCTGTGGGCGATGCCGGTGCGGCCCAGGTGCGGGTCCTGCGGGCGCAGCCAGACGGTGTAGTTGAAGGTCTTGGCGTATTGCAGGGCCGACAGCAGCACGGTGGTATCGGTGATCGGCTCTTCGGCTTGCGAAAAGCCGATGCAGCCGGCTTCGGTCAGCTCGGCCATTTCGGTCAGCGCTTTTCCTTTGAGGCCGGCGGTGAGCGCGCCCAGCGGATAGACGTGGGCCTGGTTCAGCGAACGGGCGCGGTGCTTGAGCATTTCCACCAGGCCAGGTTCGTCCAGCACCGGGTCGGTATCCGGCGGGCAGACCAGGCTGGTCACGCCGCCCTGGATGGCGGCCTGCATTTCGGATTCCAGCGTGGCCTTGTATTCGTAGCCGGGCTCGCGCAAGCGGGCCGACAGGTCCACCAGGCCGGGAGCCACGATCAGGCCGGTAGCGTCGATGGTCTTGTTGGCCACGAAGTCAGCCGGGGCCTGGCCGACGCCGACGATCTTGCCGGCGGCCACATACACATCCTGCTGGGCATCGATGCCGTTGGCCGGGTCGATCAGGCGGCCGTTCTTGATATGCAGTTTCATCAGTTGAATGTCTTTTTAGCGAGTCGTCTTAATTCTTCAAAATTTCCTGCGAGCCAGGCTTCTTTTTTCCTGCGAGTCCAGCCCTTCAATTGTCGCTCCGCTGCCAGAGCCTCATCTCTGGTATCGAAGCTTTCCGTCTTCAGCAACTGCACCGGCAGCCGAGTCGAGGTATAGCACTTCAATGCAGCAGACTGATGCTGTGCAATCCGCGTCTCGATATTGTCCGTATGGCCTACGTAATAGCTTCCATCCGAACAGCGTAAAAGATAAACATAAAACGCCATGCTCACCTCTACTTCTGATCGCGCACACCGTGCGCTGACTTCGATACGGCCCTGCGGGCCTACTCAGCCCGAACGGGCTCAGGTGAAACGGGATCGTCAAACATCGACTCCGTTCGCCCTGAGTAGCCGCGCAGCGGCGTATCGAAGGGCAGATTCAGGACACCACACTCAATTCAATTGCCAGCCACGATGCTCATGACCGCCATGCGCACCGCAATGCCGAAGGTCACCTGCGGCAGGATCACGGCCTGTGCGCCATCGGCCACGGCGGAGTCGATTTCCACGCCGCGGTTCATCGGGCCGGGGTGCATGACGATGGCATCCGGCTTGGCCAGCGCCAGGCGTTCCGGGGTCAGGCCGTAGCTCTTGAAGAACTCCTGCGCCGACGGCAGCAAGGCACCGCTCATGCGCTCGTTCTGCAATCGCAGCATGATGATGACGTCCACATCCTTCAAGCCTTCTTCCATGTTGTGGAAGACGCGCACGCCCATCTGCTCCAGACCGCTGGGCAGCAAGGTGCGCGGGCCGATGGCGCGCACTTCCGGCACGCCCAGGGTGGTCAGCGCGTGAATGTCCGAGCGCGCCACGCGGCTGTGCAGGATGTCGCCGACGATGGCCACACGCAGGTTGGTGAAGTCTTTCTTGTAGTGACGGATGGTGTACATGTCCAAGAGACCCTGGGTCGGGTGCGCGTGGCGGCCGTCACCGGCGTTGACCACGTGGACGTGCGACTGCTTCGTATCGATCAGGTGCTTGGCGATCAGGAAGGGCGCGCCCGATTGCGCGTGGCGCACCACGAACATGTCGGCGTGCATGGCCGCCAGGTTGTCGATGGTGTCCAGCAGCGACTCGCCCTTGCTGGTACTGGAGGCCTGGATGTTGAGGTTGATCACGTCCGCCGAGAGGCGCTTGGAGGCGATCTCGAAGGTGGTGCGGGTGCGCGTGGAGTTCTCGAAGAACAGGTTGAAGACGCTCTTGCCGCGCATCAGCGGCACCTTCTTGACTTCGCGGTCGCCGATGCTGACGAAGGACGAGGCAGTATCGAGGATGTGCGTCAGGATCGAGCGCGGCAGGCCCTCGATGGTCAGCAGGTGTTGCAGTTCGCCGTTTTTGTTGAGTTGGGGATTAAGCATGGACCACCGTAAGGGAGAAGCGGCCGTCGTCGGCGCGTTGCAGTTGCAGGTTTTCTTGTTTGCTGAGTTCGACCGAGGCCGCGACGAAATCGGCGGCAATGGGCAGCTCGCGGCCACCGCGGTCCACCAGCGCCGCCAGCAGCACGCGCGCCGGACGGCCATAGTCGAACAGTTCGTTGATGGCGGCCCGTGTAGTGCGGCCGGTGTAGAGCACGTCGTCGACCAGCAGAATGGTGGCGCCCTCGACATCGAAGGGAATTTGGCTGGGTTTCACGTCAGCGCGCAGGCCCTTCTCGGAAAAATCGTCACGGTGAAAGGACACGTCGACGAAGCCCAGGCGCTCGGCCAGGCCCAGTTCGGTAGCCAGGCGTTCAGCCAGCCAGGCACCGCCGGAGTGGATGCCCACCAGCGCAACCTCGGTTGCGCCCTGCAGGCCGGCTTGGATCTGCTGTACCAAGGTTTGGTACAGCGCTTCTGCATCAAGCTGGGAAGGTGTTGTGCTCATGAATGTGCGTCGTCAAAGTATTGCTGCAAAATGATGGCGGCCGCCTGGTCGTCGATCTGTTCGCCGCGCTGGTGCTGGATGACCGCCGAACTGTAGCGTTCATCCACCAGCGTGACCTCAAGCCCGTAGCGGCCGTGCAACTGGTTGGCAAAGCGGCGGCAGCGCACGCTCATCTCGTGCTCGGCACCGTCCGGATGCAGGGGCAGGCCGACCACGCAGCGCGCCGGTTGCCACTCCGCAATCAGGCGCGCAATGGCCGCGAACTTGCCGTCGTTGGTCGCTTCGCTGATCACCGCCAGCGGCTGCGCCTGCTTCAGGCCGGTATTGCCCACGGCCACGCCGATGCGCTTCAAGCCGAAGTCGAAGGCCAGGATGGTATCCAAACGTCCCCGCTCCCTCAGGCCCGGCCGGCGTCGCCGGACAGCATCACCGGATCGATGCCCAAGAGGGCCAGCGCCGCCGTGAAGCGTTGCTCCACCGGCAACTCAAAAATGATGGCAGGGTCAGCCTTGACCGTCAGCCAGCCATTGCGGCCGATCTCGCCTTCGAGCTGGCCCGGGCTCCAGCCCGAGCAACCCAGGGTGACCAGCACGCGCTCGGGGCCATCACCGTGGGCCACCGCTTCGAGCACGTCCTTGGAGGTGGTCAGCGCGACCTCATCGGTAACCTGCAGGGTCGAGGAATATTTTTCCGAGGTCGAATGCAGCACGAAGCCGCGCTCCACCTGCACCGGGCCGCCGAACATGACCGGGCGGCGATACAGCTCGGGCATGGCATCGGGGGTGTCGGGCCGGATCTCCAGCTTGAGATTGATGCGGTCGAACAGCACATCCATGGTCATGTCGGTGGGCTTGTTGATGACCACGCCCAGCGCGCCGTTGTGGTTGTGCTCGCAAAGATAGACCACGGTGCCGCCGAAGATCGGGTCCAGCATGGACGGCATGGCGATCAGGAAATGATTGGTCAGGTCCAGTTCCAGCGGGGGACGGACCTCGTCAGCGGCATCGTCGCCCTCGGCCTGGCCGCTGGCATCGGAGCCGGCAGCGTGGCGGGAAGGGGCGTCGGAATGGAATGGGTCGAAAGCGCCAAAGGAATCCACGGATTCGTCGAAATCCTCGGCTGAGAAACTGAAGGGAGAATTGCGTCTCTTGATCATCCCGGCATTTTAGCAGTTTTGGCCGGGATCCCATGTGGCTCGTGGGGCAGCGCGCGCAAAGCCGGCCGCATGCAGCCGGCTTTGCCAGCCTCAATTGCCTTCGAGCATCTTTTTGACAGCCTGCCTCGCCTGCGCACCGAGTTCGGCCAGATCCACGCCGGGGATGGCGTCATCGCGAACCACGGCGCGGCCGCCGACCCACATTGCCTTCAGGAAAGGCCGCCCACCCGAGGCCACGGGGCCGATGGCCGGATCATGCAAGCCAAAGTAGCGCGGATCATCCAGCCGGTACAAGGCAATGTCAGCTTGCTGACCCACCTGCAGGCCCTGCAGTCCGTCCAGGCCAAGCACCCGGGCGCCACCGGTCGTACCCCAGCGCACCACATCCTCCACCGTCGCTTCATCGGCACCGCCTTCGAAAGCCCCGCCCCGGAACGTCGGAGTCGCCTCCTGGCCGCGCCGGGCGCGCTGCATCAGCCAGGCGGCGTGCGTTTCCGAGATCATGTCGGCCGCCTCGTTGGAGGCCGCACCATCCACGCCAATGGACACCGGCACGCCCGCTGCCTCCAGCGCCCGGATCGGGGCGATGCCGCTGCCCAGGCGACCATTGCTTTGCGGGCAATGGGCGATGCCCGTTCCGGTACTTCCCAGCAAGGCAATTTCCTCGGCATCGAGCTTCACCAGATGCGCAAACCACACGTCTGGCCCCAGCCAACCGATGCGCTCGCAAAATTCCACCGGGCGGCAGCCATGCATGGCGTGTGCGCTGTCCTGGTAGCCGACGGTCTCCGAGAGATGGCTATGCAGTCGCAAACCCAACGCCCGCGCGGCATCGGCGATGGTACGCATTTCCTCCGGGGCCGCCGAATACAGCGGCGTGGTCGGTGCCATCACCACGCGCCGCATCGAAGCGGGCGCGGGATCATGGAAGCGCCTGGCCAGGCGCTGCATGTCGGTCAGGAAAGCATCGAGCGTCTCCGGACGCAGTGCACTGGGCAACTCCGCCTCCAGCTGCCGCGTGCGGGTGGCGGTGCCCCGGCACAGCACGAAGCGCAGTCCCAGCTTCTCCGCTTCCTCGAACAGGATCTCCGAGGTATCAAACGGCATGCCGGGGTAATACAGGTAGTTGTGATCGGCAATCGTGCCGCAGCCCGAGCGCATCAGTTCGACCATGCCGATGCGCGCAGCCAGGCGGAACAGCTCGGCATCGAATTTGGCGCGATAGCGATAAGGCGTGGCCGCCAGCCAGGGCGTGAGCGTGGCATTGATGCCCAGCGGATCCCCCTTCAACAGCGACTGGAACAGGTGATGATGGGTATTGACCCAGGCCGGATAGGCCACGCAATCGCTGGCATCGATCACGTTCTCACCGGGCAGTGCGTCGAGCTTTCCGATGGCGGCAATCACCCCATCGGCCACGCGGATGTCGGGACCGGCGTGGCGCGCGGCCTCGCCGGGCAGGCCGGTGAGGATGGCCTGCAGGTTGCGGATCAAGAAAGTGTTCATGACAGGTCGGCTCCTTGGACAGTCGTCATCATGCCATCTCGCTCTCATGCCAGCCGGCCAGCATGGCGCGCGACAGCGCACTCATCAGCCAGAACAGCAGGATGCCGGTCAGCGTGATGAGCAGCAGGGCCGCAAACAGACGCGGAATATTGAGCTGGAAACCCGCCTGCAGGATCTGGTAGGCCAGTCCCGATCCGGTGCCACCGGTGCCCGCCACGAACTCGGCCACCACCGCCCCGATCAGCGCCAGCCCGCTTGAAATACGCAGGCCGCCAAAGAAATACGGCAAGGCACTGGGAATGCGCAGGCGGCGCAAGGTCTGCCAGCGCGTGGCCTTGTTGAGCCGGAACAGGTTGAGCAGGCCCGGATTGACGCTGCGCAGTCCCAGCGTGGTGTTGGAGATGATGGGGAACAGCGCCATGATGGTGGCGCATACCGTCAGCGCGGCCGTGGTGTCTTTGACCCAGATGATGATGAGCGGAGCGATGGCGACGATGGGCGTGACCTGCAGGATGATCGCGTAAGGGAAGAGACTGACCTCGATAAAGCGGCTCTGCACGAACACGAAAGCGATGGACACGCCCAGGATCACCGCCAGCACGAAGGCCAGGAAGGTGATCTTCAGCGTGACCAGCAGCGACTCCATCAGCATGCCCCAATCGGCCACCAGGGTCTTGGCAATCAGCGCGGGCGTGGGTACCAGGTAAGGCGGCACCTCCAGCAGCGTGCAGACGATCTGCCACATCAGCAGCAGGGCGATGCCAATGGACAGCGGCGCGACCACGCGCCAGAACCCGGGACGATTGACCAGCGGATCAGTGTTGGGCTTCATGGCCGTCTCCTTGCTGGTTGGCCAGCGTGAGGTAATCGGAAAGCGTCTTGCAGTACTGCATGAAGGGGGCCGAAATACGGAAAGCTTCATCGCGCGGACCGTCCACCTCGATGGCCACATCCGCAATCACCCGCCCGGGGCGGGCTGCCATCACGATCACGCGCGAGGACAGGAACACCGCTTCATAGATGCTGTGGGTGACGAAGACCACGGTCAGGTCCTGCTTGCTCCAGATGTCGCGCAGGTCGGCGTCGAGCTTGTTGCGGGTGAATTCATCCAGAGCCCCGAAGGGTTCATCCATCAGCAGCAGATTGGGCGAGGTCGCCAGCGCACGGGCAATGGACGCCCGCATCTGCATGCCGCCCGACAGTTCGCGCGGCAGCACCTTGTGGAATTTTTCCAGGCCCACCAGTTTCAAGGCCTCGGCCACCCGCGCATCGGCCTGCGCGCGCGGCACGTGGCGCAGCTCCAGCGGCAGCCTTGCGTTCTGCTCCACCGTGGCCCAGGGCATCAGGGTGGCTTCCTGGAACACCATGGCCAGCGTGCGTTCAGGCGTGCCCACCGTGGCCAGGTTGCCGCCCCACCAGCGGATGTGGCCGTGGGAGGGTTCTTCCAGCCCGGCAAACATCTTCAGCAAGGTACTCTTGCCGCAACCCGAGGGGCCCAGCAGCGAGACGAACTCGCCGCGCCCGATATCAAGCTTCACCTCGTCCAGCGCATGCGTGCCGTTGCGATAGGTCTTCTCCACCCGCTGTGCCGAGAGCACCGGCGGCGCATCAGACACCGCGGCCACCGCGGCCGCCCTCTCCTGCTCCCATGCCGCGGCCTGCGACATGGCGAATTCATCTCTGTCCATGGGATCTCCTGGCGGGTTCATGCAGCGGGGTGGATACGGAACACTTCGGATTCGCCGTGCTCTTCCAGCAATTGCAGCAGCATGCGGCGCATGATGAGACCGGGCCGATCCGAGGCCATGTGAAATTCCTGGCGGCGGCGCACGTCGATGCAGGCATCGGGGTCAGTGGCTTCCAGGATCTCGCGGTCTTCCACCAGGATGGGCGCATCCCAGGCGATCAGCTCGGCTTCGGAACACTCTTCCTCGGTATCGTTGCGATAGAGCCATTGCGACAGCATGATGGCACCATCATCGATGGGCGTGGCGCAGTTGTAGATGATGTGATGGCGACCGCTCTCCGGATAGGTGCAGCCGAAGCGGCGCACGAAGGGCAGGTACCAGCGGTTGAACATGTGGCGCACCGTGGTGTCGGCGGTGCTGCCGGTGACGCGATGGCTGGCCGGGACGTTCTTGATCGGCACACGGGTTTCGGCTTCGAAGCCGTAGTCGGTTTCCTCGATCTCGTATTTCTCCGGCTTGGGCTGGTCATACAGGCCGAAGGTGGCGCGATGCACGTAGCTGAAGTGGGAGTTGTCGAAGGAGTTTTCCATCATGCGCAAGGCACTGGTCTCCCAGCGCTCGTAGAACTGGAAGATGCGCCGATAGCCGGGCGCGCCATCCTCGGGAAACTCCGGGATATCGCGCAGCGGTTCTTCCAGCGCCACCCATACATAACCGTAGCGTTCCTTGCAGAAATACGACTTCACGCAGGCACCGGACGGCACGCTGCCATCCACGCTCTGCGGCACGCGCACGCAGGCGCCCTCGCCGTTGAAGGTCCAGCCGTGATAGCCGCAGACGATGTTGCCGTTTTCCACGAAGCCCTTGGACAACCGGGCCGTGCGATGGCAGCAGCGGTCCTGCAAGGCGGCGGGTGAGCCGTCCTCCTTGAGCCATACCACCAGTTTCTCTCCCAACAGCGTGAAGGGCTGCGGACCATCCTTCAATTGCGTGACGGGCATGAGCGCGTACCAGAACTTGCGCAAGACTTTTTGTTGAGTTACCAGCATGAGGCTGCTCCTTCTGCTTGGACTGCGAACGCCATGGTTCGCAGTGTTCCGGCCGGCGTGCCAACACGGTCGCCTTCGCCGAAATACATTGGCTTCGAGGTGTCATGCGGCAGCTCAGGCCGCCGCTACCGCCCCGAAGGTCTGCTTCACTTTCATTTCCAGGTAGTCACCGATGGTGCAGGGGGCGTAGCGCGCCGGGCGTTCATCGCTGCAGCAACTGGGCAGGCAGGCCACCACCGCCGCCTGGTCGCCATCCTGGAAGAACGGCAGGGAATAGCGCGGTGCACTGCCCGCATTGAGCACGCGATGCGCATTGCTGTGATACAGGTCATTGCTCCAGCGCTGCAACAGGTCGCCGATGTTGACCACGAAACTTTCCGCGATGGGAGGCGCGCTCACCCATTGGCCATCGGCATTGCAGATTTCCAGTCCGCCGATGTCGTCCTGCGCGAGGATGGTGACCAGGCCCCAATCGGTATGGGCCCCGGCACCGATCTGGTTGTGGCGGGCACCGTCAGGCTGGGGCGGATAGTGCAGCATGCGCTGGGTGGCGATGGGTGCCTGCAGCACCGGCTCGAAGAAATCCTCGGGCATCTCCAGCGACAGTGCGATCATGCCCAGCAGGCGATGCGACAGGGCGCGCACGGCGTCGTAATACAGCCGTGAGTGCTCTTCGAAACCCGGCAGATCCTGCGGCCACAGGTGGTGGCCATAGCGCAGCAGGCCGCGTTGTACATACGGATGATCGGGCGCGATGTCAAAGCCGAACTGGAAGCCTTCCTTCAAATCGGCGGGCGATCCTTCATCGAGGGCCTGCGCGCCCATGCGCTCGTATCCGTAGCCGGACGGAGAATGCCGCATGTCGATGGCCGATTTGCTGGTCTGGGGCAAGGCAAAGAAACGCCGCGCCCAATCGAATTGCTGCTCGACCAGCGAGGGCGCGACACCGTGATTGACCAGGTAGAAGAACCCCACGTCACGCGAGATCTTGTGGATCTCCCAGGCCAGCGCCTCGCGGCGGGCCAGTTCGGGCGAGAACGCATCGGCGAAATCGATCACCGGAATGCGGCGCGCGGTCATGGGTACTGTGTAGGGAATCATGGCGTCCTCACGCGAAGGGGATCGCTGCTGCGGACAGCACAAGGCAGCAGCGATCGGCGGGTCACAACATCAGGGCATGACCTTCATGTCCTTGACGAACTGGGTGGTGTAGGCCTTGTGATAATCGGTCCCCGCCTTGAGCAGGCCGGTGGCGACCATGACGTCATAGGTCTGTTTCCAGCGCTCATCGGTCATCACGCCGATGCCCATCTTGGCCGCATCCCCCCCGGTGACGACCTTGAGTTCCTTGAGCTTGCCCAGGGCATAGGCCAGTTGCTCATCGCCCATGTTCTTGTTGTCGGCCTTGATGAGGGCATTCGCCGGTGCCGGGTCTTCCAGGTAGCTTTTCCAGCCTTCGGCAGTCGCCTTGACGAAGCGCTGCACCAGGTCAGGCTTGGTGGCGACGGTCTTCTGCAGCGTAACGATGGTGGTGCCATAAGGCGGATAGCCTTCGCTGGCGAAGAGGAAGAACTTGCTCTTCACGCCGGCCTTGTCGGCCTGGAACAGTTCGGACGAGGGATAAGCCTGCTGCGCGATGTTGGGATCGGCAAAGAAGGGCTGCAGGTTGAAGGTGTAGGCCTTGGACTGCGCATCGGTGTAGCCGTACTTGGACTTGAGCCACGGCCACCAGCTCGACTGGCCCGAGCCAGCGACCAGGATGGTCTTGCTCTTGAGACCACCCAAGCTGCTGACATCATCATGCGTCATCATGCCCTGCAGGTCGGACTGGAAGGACGTACCGACAGTCACCAGCGGCAGTCCCTGCTCGATCCCCTTCATCACCGTGAAGTCATAGCCCATGCTGAAGTCAGCCTGCCCGGCCACCAGGATCTGCATGTTGTTGACCTGCGGACCACCCATCTTGATGGTCACATCCATCCCATATTTTTTATAGATACCCTTGGCCACCGCCTGGTAGAAGCCGCCGTGCTCGGCCTGCGCATACCAGTTCGACAGCAGCGTGACCTTGTCCTCGGCGTGGGCCAGGCCCGTCACCGACAGGGCAGCCGCGCCCAGCCACAGCGCGGCCAGGTGCCGCAGGAATGTCCGCTTTTGCATCGATTGCTTCTTCATAGCCTTCCTCTCCAGGTGGGTTGAACTTGCTTTGCGCACTAACCAATTACAGATCCAGAACCAGTCGCGTGCCGGCACAGCGCGATACGCAGGGCAGGATGCGGCGGCCACTGGCGCGTTCGGCGTCAGAGAGCACGCTGTCGCGATGCAGGGGCTGGCCTTCCAGCACGACGCTTTCGCAACTGCCGCAGAAACCTTCGCCGCAGGAGGTGCCGATCACCACGCCCAGTTGCGCAGCGGCTGCGACGATGCTCTGTCCGGGCTGCACCTCGCAGCGCAGGCCGGAACGGTGCAGGACCAGTTCGAAGACGTGCTCTTCGGCCTGAGCCTGCGCAGCGGATGGCGGCTCGGCATGCGCCATCAGAGGCGCAGCGAACAATTCGAAATGAATGTCCTGCTCGCGCCAACCCGCCAGTTGCGCATGACGGCGCGCGGCCTCGATGAAAGGTGCAGGTCCGCACACATAGAGCGGCGACGAAGGCGGCACGGCTGCGAGCGCCGCTGCGATGGCACGCTCGGTCTCACTACCGTCCAGCCCCAGGTGCAGCGACATGCCTTGCGAACAGGCGGCCAGTTCATGGAAAAATGCAGCGTGTGCCAGGCTGCGCGCGAAGTAATGCAGGCGATGACGTCTGCCCTGCGCGGCCATCTCGGCGGCCATCGCATGCAGCGGCGTGATGCCGATACCAGCGGCCAGCAGCAAGGGCGCGCGGGTGTCGGCGATGAGGGGAAAGGCATTGACGGGAGACGATGCGCTGATCGCCATACCCGCCTGCACCTGTTCATGCAGGAAGGCGGATCCACCGCGCGAATCGCTCTCGCGCTTGACGGCAATCACGTAGCAGTCGCGCTGCTGCGGCGTATTGCAGAGGGAATAGGCACGCACCAGACCGTCTTGCAAATGCAGGCGCAGGTGCGCGCCCGGCGTCCAGGGCGGCAACGCGGCACCCTCCTGCGCCACCAGTTCAAAGAGACGAATCCCTTCGGCCGCGTGGCGCACTGCCCTCACCCGCAAAGGCAGTGTGGTGTCGGCACTACCATTGAAACGATCGGTGACAGCGTTCATCGCCCACCTCGGATGGCATTGCCGGAAAGGGAATCGATCAGGGGGAGTATTGCGAAAAACGGCAACGCAGAATGAGAAGGCGCTCGGGCAATGTGCATGGTCTCGTGTCCTGTCAAAAGAGAGGGACCACCGGAAGGCTCCGATGGCGTCACGAGCAATGCCCCGCAAGAAGGTAAGTGTCTTCGTTACCGACTGCTAGCCGCTTCTACTCAATCGCTTCTTTAGCAAACGGCGTGCCAAGGCCGGAAGCGCCGTAAACCCATGTGTTCTTTCTGCGGTTCAATGAAAAAGGGACGGAGAATTCCGTCCCTTTGCCTGCGCGCTGCACATCTTGGTGCGCCCTGCCTTGATCTGCATCAGAAGCGCACCAACAAGAAGCTCGCCAAATTATTGCATCAACATCAGGCCACGCCATGCTGCTTGAAGAAAGCCACGACCTTGCTCCACGCATCCTTGGCGTCCGCCTCCACATAGCTGGGACGGTAGTCGGCGTTGAAGGCATGGCCCGAATTCATGTACACATGGAATTCGGATTTGTTGCCTGCCTTCTGCAGGGCTTCCTTCATCTGCTCCACGGTGGAAACCGGGATGCCCTGGTCCTTGCCGCCGTAGAGGCCGATGACCGGCGTCTTCAGCGTGGGCGCGATATCGATGGGCTGTTTCGGGAACAGCGCGGTCTTGTCGCCCACCAGGCGGCCATACCAGGCGGCCCCGGCCTTGACCTGGGGGTTGTGGGCGCTGTAGAGCCACACGATGCGGCCGCCCCAGCAGAAGCCGTTGATACCCAGGCGCTTGATGTCGCCGCCGTTCTCGCCGGCCCATTTCACGTAGGCATCAATGTCGCCCATGACCTGCGCATCGGGCACCTTGGAAATGATTTCCTTCTGCAGCTCGGCAATGGAGGTATAGGCCATGGGATTGCCTTGGCGCACGAAGAAGTCCGGTGCGATGGCCAGGTAGCCCAGCTTGGCGAAACGGCGCGCGATGTCGGCGATGTGCTCATGCACGCCGAAGATCTCGGAGACCACGATGATGACCGGCAGGCCGGTCTTGCCCTCGGGCTGGGCGCGATAGGCCGGCACGCGCTGGCCGTTGACGTCGATGGATACCTCGCCTGCGGTCAGGCCTTGGGTATCGGTCTTGATCATGGTCTGCGCGCACACCGGCAGCACGGCGGCGGCAAAGCCGGTGCCCAGCGCGGTCTTGAGGAAGGTGCGGCGATCAGCGTTGCCGGACAGGTTGCTCTGGCCCAGCAGGCTGTTGAAATCATTGCGAAGGTCGTTCATCGGGTTCTCCATCTTGGTGGCACTTGGCCTCGTTGTGGTGGAAGTGATGGTGATGCGGGGGAGCGCCAAGATGAAAAAGCGGTCCTTGCAGACCGCTTTCATGGCACCGGACAAGCTGGCATTTTTCGCACGCCGGCTTCATCCCCTGCCGGAGTCTAACCGCAATCGGCAGAACGTGTTGAGCGCGGCTTGACCAGGTTTTGACCCGGCTTCATCCCTGCACCGCCAGTGCCGCTTTGCCGCCCGGCAGCTCCGGCGCACCGGGCGTGACGTCGATGACGCGCTCAGCCGAAGCCGGTTGTGCATAAGTTGCAGAAGTGGACGAAGTCACGCGCGCCTGTGCCGCATCGATGCGGAACACGCTCACCAGTTGCTGCAAACCGGCCGCCTGTTCCTGCAGCTGGCGCGCTGCGGCCGCTGCCTGTTCGACCAGGGCGGCGTTCTGCTGGGTCATGTCGTCGATCTGGATGATGGCCTCGTTGACTTGTTCGATGCCGCTGCTCTGCTCGCGGTTGGCGTGGGTGATCTCGGTCATCACGTCGGTGACGCGGCGGATGCTGGTGACGATCTCGGTCATGGTGCTGCCGGCCTGCTCGACCAGCTTGCTGCCGTTTTCCACCTTGCCCACCGAGTCGCCGATGAGCACCTTGATTTCCTTGGCGGCCGAGGCCGAGCGCTGCGCCAGCGAACGCACTTCGGACGCCACCACTGCAAAGCCGCGCCCCTGCTCGCCCGCACGCGCCGCTTCCACCGCCGCATTGAGCGCGAGGATATTGGTCTGGAAGGCGATGCCATCGATCACGCTGACGATGTCGGCTACCTTCTGCGAGGAGGCATTGATGGACTGCATGGTCTCCACCACCTGCGAGACGATGCTGCCACCCTGCACCGCCACGTCGGAGGCAGCCAGCGCCAGGTCGTTGGCCTGGTGGGCGTTCTCGGCATTCTGCTTGACGGTGGAATTGAGCTGCTCCATGGAGGAGGCGGTCTCTTCCAGCGCGCCAGCCTGCTGCTCGGTGCGGCCGGAGAGGTCCAGGTTGCCGCGTGCGATTTCGGTCGAGGCGGTAGTGATGGTTTCAGAACCGCGTCGCACTTCCGAGACGATCGCCGCGAGCTTGTCGCGCATCACGCGCATGGCCGCCAGCAGGCTGTCGTTGTCACCCGCGCGGGTATCAATCACGACAGCCAGGTCGCCTTCGGCAATCTGGCCGGCGATCTGCACGGCGTAGTCCGGTTCGCCACCCAGCTTGCGCAGGATCTGGCGCGTGATCCAGACCGCCGCCAGGATCGCGGTGACCACGCCGATGGCGCTGATGAGCAGCATCAGCAGGCGCGCACGGGCATAGGCGGCGGCGCTGCTGTCGGCGGCTTCGCGGTTGAGTTTGTCTTCCAGTGCGGCCAATGCCTTCAGTTCGACCTGCCAGGATTTCTGCACCGGCAGGTATTGCTCCTTCAGGAATTGCGCCAGTTCATAGGCTTCGCGGCGCTTGCCGAATTCGACGGCTTCGTTGATGAGCTTCTCGGCGGTAGCGGCCTGCGCCTGGATCTTGGGCAGGGCCGCCTTCTCTTCCTCGGAAGTGTCCGAAGAATCGGCAAAGAGCTGTTGCAGCTTCTGCGCGGCGACCTTGTATTTCTGGGTCTGGCCTTCGATGTATTGCGCCTCGATGTCCACATCTTCGGGCGCGGCGGGCAGCATGAGGTTGCGCAGCGAGATGGAGCGCTCGCCCACGGTCTCCAGCATCTCCTTGACCAGTGCGCTCTCGGGATTCTTGACCTCCACCACGTGGGTGAAGCGTCCCTGTACCTGGTGCATGTTGAAGATGCCGAAGCCGGTCACCAGCACCAGCAGCAAGACCACCCACGCAAACCCCAATCCCAGGCGCGTACCTACCTTCATTCCTGACTTCATGACGTCTCCTCCCATGTGTTCATCGGAGGCCGGACGGAAAGACGGAGATGACAACGGCCACGGACCGCATGCGGTCATGGCCGGTGATGAATGTGCTTGTCCCCTGCTTCCCTGCCTCAGCCTCGGTTGCCCGGACCCCGTCCGGTACCACCCAGGGCGTCATCCCGTCTTTGTTCGTCTGCGGTTGCGACGCCGGTCTGCTTGTCTTGTCATTCAGGTGCTGGCTTGGTCGGGGCACTGACGCCTGCTGACCACTGGGGTCACGTCACGGCGTCAGCTTGCCTTCCTGCCAATCTTGCTTTTTTGCCTAATCGTTCACGCCCCTGCACTATCGCACAGCGGAAAGCCGCGTTTTCCTGTGAGGGGGTGAAGATTAATGCGCTTCGTCCCAATTCTTACCGATTCCGACCTCGGCAAGCAAGGGAACTTTCAGCTCCGCAACATTTTTCATCAATTCAGGCAGCTTTTCACGCACCACCGCCAGCTCCTCCTGGGGCACTTCCAGCACCAGTTCATCGTGGACCTGCATGATCATGCGGCTCTTCATGCCAGTCGACTCCAGCCAGTCCTGCACGGCAATCATGGCCAGCTTGATGAGGTCAGCCGCGGTGCCCTGCATGGGCGCATTGATCGCCGCACGCTCGGCGCCTTGTCGGCGCGGACCGTTGGGCGAGTTGATCTCGGGCAGCCACAGGCGGCGGCCGAAGACCGTTTCCACGTAGCCGCGCGCCTTGGCCTGCAGGCGCGTTTCATCCATGTAGCGCTTCACGCCCGAGAAGCGCATGAAGTACTTGTCGATGTACATCTGCGCGGCAGAGCGTTCGATGCCAAGGTTGCCGGCCAGGCCAAAGGCGCTCATGCCGTAGATCAGTCCGAAGTTGATGACCTTGGCATAGCGGCGCTGCTCGGACTCAACCTGCTCGGGCGCGATGCCGAAGATTTCGGCGGCGGTGGCCTTGTGGATGTCTTCGTTGTTGGCGAAGGCTTTCAGCATGTTCTCGTCTTCGGAGATGTGCGCCATGATGCGCAGCTCGATCTGCGAATAGTCGGCCGAGACGATCACGCAGCCTTCGGAGGCGACGAAGGCTTCGCGGATGCGGCGTCCTTCGGGCGTGCGGATCGGGATGTTCTGCAGGTTCGGTTCGTTGGAGGACAGGCGGCCGGTGACCGCCACCGCCTGTGCATAGTTGGTATGCACGCGGCCGGTGGCCGGGTTGATCATCTTGGGCAGCTTGTCGGTGTAGGTGGACTTGAGCTTGGCCAGGCCGCGATAGTCCAGCAGGACCTTGGGCAGCGGATAATCCTCGGCCAGCTTCTGCAGCACTTCCTCATCGGTGGACGGTGCGCCCGAGGCGGTCTTCTTGACCACCGGCAGCTCCAGCTTGCCGAACAGGATCTCGCCCAGCTGCTTGGGCGAATTCAGGTTGAAAGGCTGGCCAGCCAGATCGTAGGCCTGCTGTTCGATTTCCAGCATGCGTTTGCCGAGATCGTGCGATTGCTGGCCCAGGCGCTCGCTGTCGATCAGCACGCCATTGCGTTCGATCTTCTGCAGCACTACCGAGGTCGGAACTTCGATCTTCTCGTAGATGAAGCGCAGCTTGTCATCATGCTCGATCTGCGGCCACATGGCGTGATGCAGGGCCAGCGTGACTTCCGCATCTTCGGCGGCGTATTCGGTGGCGCGTTCAATGGCCACTTCATTGAAGCCGATCTGCGACGCACCCTTGCCGCACACTTCGGCATAAGTGATGGTCTTGCGCTCCAGATGACGTGCAGCCAGGCTGTCCATGTCATGCGGACGATGTGATTCGAAGACGTAGGATTCCAACAGCGTGTCGTGCTTCACGCCAGCGAGACGAACGCCGTAGTTGGCAAAGATGTGGCTGTCGTATTTCAGGTGCTGGCCGAGCTTGGGCTTGCTGGCGTCTTCCAGCCAGGGCTTCAGTTTGGCGAGCACGTGCTCGCGCGACAATTGTTCGGGTGCGTCCTGGTAGTTGTGCGCCACCGGAATGTAGGCAGCACGGCCCGGCTCGCAGCACAGCGAGATGCCGACCAGCTCGGCCTGCATCGCATCCAGCGAGGTGGTCTCGGTATCGACGGCCGTCAGTTCGGCGGCGTTGATGGTGGCGATCCACTGATCCAGTTGCGCATCGGTGAGCACGGTCTCGTACTCGACCTTGGGCGCAGGAGCAAAGAGGCCACCCTGGGCCGGCGCTTCCAGTGCTGCAGCGGCGCTGGCACCGACCAGCGGGGCCTTGGCACCCGCCGGCTCGCTGCCCTCGCCCAGTTCGCGCAGCCAGGTGCGGAAGTTGTAGCGGGTGAAGAGATCCTTGAGCACTTCCTTGTCGACCGGCTGCATGGTCAGCGATTCGAGGATGGACTTCATGTGCTCCGACAGATCGCAATCGGTCTTGACCGTGACCAGCACGCGGCCTTGCGGCAGCCAGTCCAGGGCCTTGCGCAGATTCTCGCCGACCACGCCGGTGATCTTGTCGGCGTTGGCCATGACGCCGTCGAGCGAGCCATAGGCGGAGAGCCACTTCACGGCGGTCTTGGGGCCGCACTTTTCGACGCCGGGTACGTTGTCGACGGTGTCGCCGATGAGGCTCAGGTAATCGACGATGCGCTCGGGCGGCACGCCGAATTTTGCAGTCACGCCGGCAATGTCGAGAACTTCATTGCTCATCGTGTTGACCAAGGTAACGTGTTCGTTGACCAGTTGGGCCATGTCCTTGTCGCCGGTGGAAACGATGGTGTCCAGTCCGGCGGCGGTGGCTTGTACCGAGAGCGTACCGATGACGTCATCGGCCTCGATGCCCTCGACCATCAGGATCGGCCAACCCAGGGCGCGCACGGCGGCGTGAATCGGTTCGATCTGCAATGCCAGGTCTTCCGGCATGGATTTGCGGGTGGCCTTGTAGTCGGGATAGAGATCATCACGGAAAGTCTTGCCCTTGGCGTCGAACACACAGGCAACGTAACTTGCGGGATAATCGTTGCGCAGTCGGCGCAGCATATTGATGATGCCGTACAGCGCACCGGTGGGCGCGCCTTCCGCGTTACGCATATCGGGCAGTGCATGGAAGGCCCGATAGAGGTAACTGGAACCATCAACTAACAACAAGGTTTTTTGCATATGGAACAGAGAGGAAAAAATGTCCCGCGTCTGCGGGAGGTGGGGGACATCGAACGCGCGACGGCCAAGAAGGCGCGCGAGTCGTGGCATGTACTCACGATTATGGCAGAATTCATCGAATCGACCGAACGTCTCTCCGAGCTGCGTCCTGCCGTTTCCATCTTCGGTTCTGCCCGGATCAAGCCCGACAATCCCCATTATCAACTGTGTGTGGAGATCGCCCGCCTGATCTCCGACGCCGGCTATGCCGTCATCTCCGGCGGCGGCCCCGGCATCATGGAGGCTGCCAACAAGGGCGCCTACGAAGGCGCTTCGCCCTCGGTGGGCCTGAACATCGAACTGCCGCACGAACAGCACGGCAATGCCTGGCAGGACATCTCGCTGTCCTTCCGCCATTTCTTCGCGCGCAAGGTGGCCTTCGTGAAATATGCGGATGCCTACGTGGTGCTGCCGGGCGGTTTCGGCACCTTGGATGAGCTGACCGAAGCACTGACCCTCATGCAGACCGGCAAGTCGCGCATGATGCCGGTGATCCTGGTGGGCAGCGAGTTCTGGGCCGGACTGGTGGACTGGATCAAGACCCGCCTGGTGGACGACGGCATGATCTCGCCCAAGGACGTGAACCTGCTGCAGGTGATCGATGAACCTGCCGACGTGCTGGCAGCCATCCAGAAATTCCACGCCGAGAAGTCCAAGCCGGCGGAAACCCAGCAGGAGGCAGAGCGTCAGAGCGGGATGTATCTGTAACACCGCACTTCATGAGCACGACGAGGCCGGACCGCAGCGATGCCGTCCGGCCTTCTCTTTTTACCGGACCAGAACCGGCATGGCATCAGCGATAGACGCAAGAAAGTTCACTTCCCCTCACCAACGTACGATTTGAAACAACAACGCAAGAATTCATGATGCAGGGCAACTTCATGAAGATTCATACCACTTTCTTGCACCTTCTCTTTTATGCCGGTCGCCCGCGCCTATTTCACGCAACTCTTCCTGGGCACGCTGTACGCGGCGCTGTTCCTGTGCCTGATACCAATGGCGACCGGTGCGGCCATGCTGTTTCTTCCCGCCACACAGTGGCAGCCATGGCACCCCGACCGGTGGCAAGACAGCCTGCACGCGCACCGTGAAACCCTGTACTGGCTGGCGGCCCTGCTCATGGCCGCCACCCTGGCCTGGTTCTGCTGGGGCATGGGCCGCGTCATCGGTCAGGCCCAGCCGCGCTGGCAGCCAGCCTACTGGACCACCACCCTGCTCTACATGGTGGTGATGAGCTATGGCGTGGCCATTGCCGTGGTCACCAGCACCCGGCCCCACTACCAGCAATGCCAGATGTACACCGAAAAGCTCAACGGCGGCCTGCGCCACTATCGGGGCGAAGACTTCCTGGTCGAACTGTGCGGCACCGGCAGCGGCGACCACCGGCACGACCAGATCCGCCTGCGCATCTTCGATGAGCAGGGCCAGTGGCGCGCGGTACGCTACTTCACCGTGCAATGGGGCGGGCACTATCCCGTGCTGATCGACTATGCCCGCGACCACCTCGCCTACTTCGATGCCAGCGAAGGCGAAGATGAAGAATTCGTCAAAGTGGTGGCCATGCCCCCTACCCTGGCCGACTGGCTGAGCACCCGCATCCCGCTGCTGGACTAGCCCCGGCGATGGATCCGGCTCAACACGGCCACGCGCGCTCGCATTTGCCTGTTGTCTTATTGATCATTCCCATGAAGAAACGCGACGGCCAGACCTTGATGGTTTGCTACAATGAAGAAAACAACACCCCTTTTTCTTCATAAGATCATGAAACCATCCCAACTCCGGTTCAAAGAGTCCCTGGCAGCGCTGCTGCTGTGCGCATCGGCTGGCCTGGCCGCGCCGCTGGCGCTGGCACAAACTCCGCCCGCAGGCCTGGCTGCCCAGCCCGCTCCGCCGCCGCCCGAACTGGAGAAGCTGGAAGAAGGCGAACCACCGGCCGTGACCATCCGCAAGCCGGGCGAAGACAGCCGCACGCAGGGCAACAGCATCAAGGAACGCCGCGACCACGGCCAGACCAAGGAAATCGAAGTCAAGTCCGGTCCCAGCACCTACTACGTGCGTCCCAATCCGCAACTGGGCGGTTCCACCCCCGGCGATGCACAAAGCCCGCCGCCTAGCTCGGCCCAGTGGAAGGTCGGCGAGTTCGACTGGGGTGTCAAGAAGCCTCAGGAAGGCGACACCGACGGCACCACCAAGAAGTGATTCCGTTGATCGCGCGCGTCGCCAGACGATGATGGCGCGCGATCGACAGCGATCAACCGCATCACCCGGCCGCATTGCGCAGCCGGTTCAGGAACGGGAAGGACGGCGCATCTGCCCTCCCCCTCGCGCAGCCGCCGGATTTGGCGGCAGCGCGCCCCAGCCAGCATCCTCTTTTCATTTTCGTCATGGCAGTCTTTACACCGGTCAGTCTGGAACAACTCTCGGACTGGATTGAACAATTCCCGCTCGGCCGCGCCACCTCGATCAAAGGCATCTCCTCGGGCATCGAAAACAGCAACTTCTTCATCGGCACGGAGCAAGGCGAATACGTGCTGACGCTGTTCGAGAAGCTGCACATCGAACAGTTGCCCTTCTATCTCGAACTGATGCGCCACCTGGCGCAGCGCGGCATCCCGGTGCCGGCGCCGGTGCCCAACGACAAGGGCGCCATCGTCAACCTGCTCAACGACAAGCCGGCAGCCATCGTCAGCAAGCTCGAAGGCCAGTCGCAGCTGGATCCACAGCCGGTGCACTGCGCCGCGCTGGGCGACATGCTGGCGCGCATGCACCTGGCGGCCAAGGATTTCAAGATCCTGCAGCCCAACCTGCGCGGCCTGGCCTGGTGGCTGGAAACCACCCCGGCGGTGCTGCCCTTCCTGCCGGCCGAACTGGGCCAGTTGCTCGCCAGCGAAGTGCAGTACCAGAAGGACTTTGCCGCCACCGCCGACTACCGCGCCCTGCCGCGTGGACCGGTGCATGCCGACCTGTTCCGCAATAACGCGATGTTCGTGGGCGAGCAGCTGTCGGGCATCTTCGATTTCTATTTCGCCGGTTGCGATACCTGGCTGTTCGACCTGGCCGTGACCGTCAACGACTGGTGCGTGGACCTGGACACGGGCGTGCTCGACACTGCCCGCAGCGAAGCCATGCTGGCCGCCTATCGTGCCGTGCGTCCGTTCTCGGACGCCGAACGCGTGGCGTGGCAGCCGATGCTGCGCGCTGCCGCGCTGCGCTTCTGGCTCTCGCGCCTGTACGATTTCTATCTGCCGCGCGAAGCCGAAATGCTCACGCCGCATGATCCGACGCACTTCGAACGCATCCTGCGCCTGCGCATCCAGGATGCGCCACCGACGCTGTAAGCACTGGAGCCATGGAAAAGATCCCCGCACACACCGGCTGGTCCTGGGTCAAACAGGGCTTCGCCCTGTTCAGAAAGCAACCGGCCGAAATCTCCACGCTGTTCTTCGCCTACATGTTCCTGATGCTGGCGCTGGGCATCATCCCGGTGCTCGGCCAGATGCTGCCGCTGATCCTGATCCCGCTGTTCTCGATGTCGTTCATGCAGGCCTGCGCGCAGATCGAGCGCGGTGAGCGGGTGTTCCCCAACCTGCTGTTGATCGGCTTCCGCAGCCCGGCGCGCAATACGCTGTTGAAGCTCGGCCTGCTCTATCTGCTGGTGGCCACGCTGGTGGTAGCGGCTTCGGCGCTGGCCGACGGCGGCAGCTTCTGGAAAGCCATGATGGGTGGCGGCCTGTCGACCGAGGAACTGCAAAGCGCCGCTGGCAGCATGCGCATTGCCATGCTGGTGGCGGCCGCCCTCTACGTGCCGGCGGCCATGGCGTTCTGGTATGCCGCCCCCTTGATCATGTGGCAGCAGATGCCGCTGGGGAAGGCACTGTTCTACAGCTTCTTCGCGGTGCGCCGCGCCGGGCGTGCGTTCCTGGTCTTCGGCCTGGCCTGGATCGTGATCGCCATCGTGGTGCCCACGGTCATCAGCATGGCCATCACGCTGCTGACCGGCAGCATTACGGCGGTGTTCTTCATCCTGCTGCCGATCTCGATAATATTGACGGTCATCATGTACTGTTCGTTCTATCCGACCTACACTAGCGTCTTCGGAAAGCCCCGCAGAGGGTCCGACAGCCCGCACAACGGAGACAATCCCATCGTCTGACGCGTCATTCCCGTCATACAGGACCTTGCGCCAGGCTGTCGCTGCCTGGCGCGCCCGGTCCGATGTGTTCGCAAGGGAGAGGCGAACAGCATCCGCTCCACCGCCCGCCCCCGCCAGCTGGACTTTCCATCATCACAGCTTCTTACACGGGGGTATCAGATGCGCATGAACATGCCGGTCACGGGGCAGGAACGCCTGCTCATCGATGGCAAGGCCATCGTTTCCAAGACCGATCTCCAGGGCAATATCACCTACGTCAATCCTTACTTCATCGAGATCAGCGGTTTCGAGGAAGAGGAATTGCTGGGCGCGCCGCAGAACCTGATCCGCCATCCCGACATGCCGCCCGAGGCCTTCGCCGACATGTGGGCCACCATCAAGGGCGGCACACCCTGGACCGGACTGGTCAAGAACCGCAGCAAGAGCGGCGACCATTACTGGGTGCGTGCCAACGTGACGCCCATCCGCGAAAGCGGCCAGGTGGTCGGCTACATGTCGGTCCGCACCAAGCCCGAACGCGCGGCGGTGGATGGCGCCGAGAAGCTCTACGCAAGCATGCGCCGTGGCCAGGCCAAGGGCATTGCCCTGCATCGTGGTGAAGTGGTGCGGACCGGACTGGCCGGATGGCTGGGCAGGCTCGGGCGCATGCAGTTGAATACGCGCCTGAACTGGTCGATGGGCGTGATGCTGGCGATCCAGATCGCCGTCGTACTGGCCGGCATGATGACGCTGCACCAGTGGTGGATCAGCGCACTGGCGGCCGCGTCAGCCCTGCTGTCCATCGTGCAGTGGATCGCCCTGCGCGCCGCGCTCATCAAGCCGCTGCAGCAGGCCCTCGATATCACCCACGCCATCACCGGAGGCGATCTCTCGGTGCGCATCGAGACCGGCCGCCATGATGAACTGGGCCGCCTGCTGGCCTCGCTGCGCCAGATGAACGTGAACCTGACCGCCATCATCGGCGACGTGCGATCCAACGTCGAGACCATCAATATGGCGACCCGCGAAATCGCCACCGGCAACATGGATCTCTCACGCCGCACTGAACAGCAAGCCGCGAATCTGGAAGAAACGGCATCGAGCATGCACCAGCTCGCCGGCACCGTGCGCCAGAATGCGGATCACGCGAGCCAGGCCAACGAGCTGGCCGGGACCGCATCATCCATTGCCATGCGCGGCGGCGATGCCGTGGCCAGCACCGGCACGACGATGAACGAGATCAGCGAATCCTCCAACAAGATCGTGGACATCATCAGCCTGATCGACAGCATCGCCTTCCAGACCAATATCCTGGCACTCAATGCCGCCGTGGAAGCGGCGCGCGCCGGCGAGCAGGGACGCGGCTTTGCGGTGGTGGCCTCGGAAGTGCGCATGCTGGCGCAGCGCTCGGCAGCGGCGGCCAAGGAGATCAAGCAGTTGATCGACGACTCGGTGGCCAAGGTGGAAGTGGGCAATCGCCAGGTGGAGCAGGCCAGCAGCACCATGCGCGACATCGTGGCTTCGGTGCAGCGGGTCTCGGGCATCATGAGCGAGATCAACGAGGCGACCCAGCAGCAGAGTGCGGGCATCAACCAGGTGCATGAAGCCATCACGCAGATGGATGCCAGCACCCAGCAGAATGCCTCGCTGGTCGAAGAAGCGGCCGCAGCGGCCACCAGTCTGGAAGAGCAGACCATGCGCCTGCTGCAGGCGATCTCGGTGTTCAAGTTCCAGCGCAAGTAAGCGCTGCGCTCAGGCACTCTCTCCCTGCAAGGGCGCAAACGGCGCATAGATTGCCCGATAGCGTTGCAGCCGCACCTGCAGGGCCGCATGCCGTGCTGCATCGGGCTGGTACAGCGCCTGCTGTGCCGGTTTGCGGCACACCTCGGCTTCATCGCCGCCGTCGGCCAGCCAGGCCAGGCGCGCCGCACCCAGCGCACCGCCGGCCTCGCTGCCCACGTGGGTGACGATGCGCACCTGCAGCGCATCGGCCAGCAACTGTGCCCAATAAGCACTGCGCGCGCCACCTCCTACCAGCGACAATTCGGCCACATCGGTGCCCGCCGCACGCAGCGCATCGAGTCCATCCACCATGCCGAAGGCCACGCCTTCAAGTACCGCATAACCGAGTGCGGCACGCTGGTGTTCCGGTGTCAGCCCGTGGAAGACGCCGGTGGCGTAAGGATCGTTGTGCGGTGTGCGCTCACCTGACAGGTAAGGCAGGAACAGCGGCGCATTGTTGCGCGCTTCTTCGTCGAGTTGTTCGATCTCGGCCAGGAGGCTCTTCTCATCCACGGAACACAAGCGGCAGAACCAGCGCAGGCAACTGGCCGCCGAGAGCATCACGCTCATCTGGTGCCAGCGCTGCGGCAGGGTGTGGCAGAAGGCGTGAATGGCGCGCCCAGGATTCGGACGGAAGCGATCATTGACCACGAACAGCACACCGGACGTGCCCAGCGAAAGGAAACCATCACCCGGCTTGACCGCACCGATGCCCACTGCACTGGCCGCGCCATCACCGGCACCACCGGCCACGATCACGTCCGCACGCAAGCCCCAGGCCTGTGCCACTTCCGGCAGCAGCGTGCCCGAGACCGCGCTGCCATCGACCAGCGCCGGCATCTGATCGCGCCGCATGCCGGAGGCGGCCAGCAGTTCGTCGGACCAGTTGCGGCCTTCCACATCCAGCCACAGCGTGCCGGCGGCGTCCGAGGGATCGCACACCTTGCGCCCGGTCATCATGAAGCGCAGCCAATCCTTGGGCAGCAGCACGGTCGCGATACGCGCAAACAGTTGCGGTTCATGGCGCGCCACCCACAGCAGCTTGGGCGCAGTGAAACCCGGCATGGCCAGGTTGCCGGCGATACCGTGCAGGCGCGGTGCGCGGCGTTCCAGCTCGGCACATTCGGGGGCACTGCGCGAATCGCTCCAGAGGATGGCCGGACGCAGCACCGCATCTTGCGCATCCATCAGCACCGCACCATGCATCTGGCCGGACAGGCCAATGGCGCGGATGCGGCCGAAGCGCTCACTGCCGAGCTGCTCGCGCAGCTTGTCCACGGTGGCACAGGTGGCCTGCCACCAGTCGGCCGGACTCTGCTCGGACCAGCGCGGATGCGGACGCGAGACCGTCAGCGTACTGCCAGCCAGCGCCAGCAGCGCGCCCGTCTCGTCGATCACCACCGCCTTGACCTCGGACGTACCCAGGTCGATCCCAAGATACATGGTGCTCCTCGTTATTCGTTATTGAACGGCAATTCTATGACGCCTTGGGCACAAAAGGCAGCGTCAGTGCGCCTGCCCCAGCCACTGCTGCACGCGTCCATAAGCCGAGCGCACCAGCGCCACCAGGCGCGCGTCCCCGGCCAGTTCGCCCCACAGCACGGCATCGGCGCAGAAGGCCTGCACTACATCCTCTGCCGCCAGCATGCTGCGCGCGGCGGCGGCGTCGAAGATGCCGTCCTGGTATTCGTAAGGCAGCGCACCGGCCGCCCAGCGCTGCAGGAATACCAGGAACAGCGCAGGCAGCATGGCTGTAGCCTGCGGATCGCGGCCGGCCGCCAGGCTCTCCTGCAAGGTCGGGCGGATGAAGCCCGGGATCTTGGAATAGCCATCGGCGGCCACGCGCTGGTTGGTGTCCTGGATGGCCGGATTGGAGAAGCGCGCCAGCGTAGTATCGCGATATGCCGCCAGGTCGATGGGGCTGGGCGTGAGGCAAGGAATCACGTCCTGCGTCACATAGTCATGCGCCATCTGGCGGATGTCCTCGCGCAACGTACCTTCGTGGATGTATTGCAGCCCGGCCAGCGTGCCGGCCCAGGCGATGCAGCTGTGGCTGGCATTGAGGATGCGGATCTTGGCTTCCTCGTAGGGCAGCACCGATTGCACCATCTCCACGCCGGCCGCTTCCAGGCGCGGGCGACCGGCCTTGAAGTCGTCTTCGATCACCCATTGGATGAAGGACTCGCCCATGAGGGCGCAGGGATCGTCGACACCTGTATTTTCTTTCACACGGGCCGCAACCGCCGGTGTGGGGCGGGGGGTGATGCGGTCCACCATGGCATTGGGGCTGGTGGTATGGGCATCCATCCAGGCCACCAGTGCGCTCTCGCCGCGCAGGGTCAGGAACTGGCGCAGGCCGTCGCGGAAACGTTCGCCGTTGTGGCGCAGGTTGTCGCAGTTCAGCAGGGTCAGCGCCGCCTGCGGATGGGCCTGGCTGCGTGCGCGCAGGATGGCTGCAATCGCGCCGTAGATGGTGCGCGGTGCACCGCTGCCGTCGAGGGCACAACGCAGGTCATCGGCCAGATCGGCGTTGCCGGTGTCGAGCTGGTAGTGATGGTCGAGGTAGTAGCCGCCCTCGGTCACGGTGAAGGAGATGATGCGGGTGCGCTCTTCCGCACCGGCGGCGATCAGTTGCGTGAGCCGTTCATCCCACGGCAGGATGCGGCCGATGGAAGCGATGCGCTGGTAGCTGCGCTCACCCTCGGGCGTGACGGTCTCCAGCGTGTACTGGCCCTGCTGGCGGGCCAGCGCTTCCAGCAGCGGGCTCATGTCGGCGCGGATGTTGGCCAGCGCCAGTTGCCAGCGGCAGTCAGCGCCGCTCTCGCGCAGCGCATTCAGGTAGACCGCCTGGTGGGCGCGATGGAAGGAGCCGGCGCCGATGTGCAGCCAGGTCAGGCTGTCGGCGGCGTCCTGGTCGATGGAAGTGGCGGTACGGGTCATGCCTGGTCCTTGTCGAGGAGGTGAATGGTCGAAGGGATCAATGCGGGCGCGGCGCGGCCACGCCCGATGCCAGGCGCGGCAAGGCCTGGCCGTCGGCACCGAACAGATGGCAGCGGGCCGGATCGGCAGCCAGGTGCAAGACGCTGCCATGCGGCGGATCGAGGCTGTCGGGCACGCGCAGGATCAGCGCATCGTCGCTGCCTTCATGGGCCGCATAGAGGTAAGAGAAATCACCCAGCATCTCCAGCGCCGTGCAGCGTGCCTGCAGCGCAGCCTGGCCCCGGGCGATGTTGAGATGCTCGGGACGCACGCCCAGCGTGACCTTCTGCCCCGCTTGCAGCGTGCTGCCGTCAACCGCAGCCCACTGCAGACCGCCCCCGGGCAATTGCACCTGTACGCCATCGGCCTGCACGGCAGCCACGGTGCCATCGATGAAGTTCATCTTGGGCGAACCGATGAAGCCGGCCACGAAACGATTGGCCGGATGGTGATACAGCTGCTGGGGCGAACCGACCTGTTCGATGCGTCCCTCGGAGAGCACCACGATCTTGTCGGCCAGAGTCATGGCTTCGATCTGGTCGTGGGTCACGTAGATCATGGTGGTCTTGAGGTCGTCATGCAGCTTGGCGAATTCCAGGCGCATCTTCACGCGCAGCGCGGCATCGAGGTTCGACAGCGGCTCATCGAAAAGGAACACGCTGGGCTGGCGCGTGATGGCGCGGCCAATGGCCACGCGCTGGCGCTGCCCCCCGGAGAGCGCACGCGGCTTGCGGTCCAGCAGGTGATCGATGTGCAGGATCTTGGCGGCATGCTGGACGGCGGCATCGATCTCGGCCTTGGACTTGCCCGCGATCTTCAACCCGAAGGCCATGTTGTCGTACAGGCTCATGTGCGGATACAGCGCATAGGACTGGAACACCATGGCCACCCCGCGCTTGGACGCGGGCACGTCGTTCATGCGGCGCGTACCGATGTCGAGGTCGCCATCGCTGATCTCTTCGAGCCCGGCGATCATGCGCAGCAAGGTCGACTTGCCGCAGCCCGAGGGGCCGACGAAGACGACGAATTCGCCATCCTCGATTTCCAGATTGATGTCGCGCATGACCTCGTTGTCGTCGTAGCGCTTGGCCAGGTTCCTGATGCTCACGGCTGCCATGGGATTCTCCTCGTTCTCTTGTAGGGGGACTGCGCGCTCTTTGCTCAGCGCAGCCAGATCAATTCACTCACCAGTTGCGGAAACTGTTTCATGTCCTCGAATACCTGATGCGCGCCGGCATCCTTCAGCTTGCGCGCCATCGTCTTGCGGTCATGCGCCACCCCGGTGAAGCCGAGCACGTACATGCCGGCGGCCACCGCCGCACGCACGCCGGTGACGCTGTCATCGACTGCCACGCAGCGCGCCGGATCAACATTGAAGCCCGCCGCTGCCGCCAGATACACATCCGGTGCCGGCTTGGGATGGGCCACGTCATGACCGCTGTAGATGCGGCCGGCGAATTGCGGATACAGGCCGCAACGGCGCAAGCCGGCTTCGATGCGCGGCGCATCGCTGTTGCTGGCCACCGCACGCGGCAAGCGGATCGCCTGCAAGGCCTCGACCACGCCCGGCACCGGCTGCGCTTCTTCGCCGCAGGCCACGGCCACCGCCTGGTGGATGCGCTCGGCGGCGGATGCATCCAGGCCCAGTTCGAATTCCAGATCAACTTCGCCCAGCAGGATGTCGGTGTACATGCCCAGGCGATGCGCGATGGCGGTGTGCAGGGCCTGACTGCGCTGCTCTTCCTGCTCGTCATCGTCGGCACCGCTCCAGGCGGGCAGCAGCGGCAACAGTTCACGATGCAGCACGCGCAGGGCGATGCTCTCGCTGTCGAGCAGCACGCCGTCGCAGTCGCAGATCAGGTGGGTGATCGCCTGGCGCGCCATCATCACTTCACCGCTCCGAAGGTCAGGCCGCGCACCAGCTGCTTCTGCGCCAGCCAGCCCAGCCCCATGATCGGGGCAATCGCCAGCAGCGAGGCGGCCGACAGCTTGGCCCAGAACAGGCCTTCCGGATTGGAATAGGAGGCGATGAACACCGTCAGCGGTGCCGCATTGACGCTGGTGAGGTTCAGGCTCCAGAAGGCTTCATTCCACGACAGGATGATCAGCAGCAAGGCCGTGGAAGCCAGGCCCGGCATGGCCGTGGGCAGCAACAGGTAAATCATTTCCTGCCACGCGTTGGCCCCATCGATACGGGCTGCTTCGAGGATTTCCTTGGGTACGTCATTGAAGTAGGTGAACGCCATCCACACTGCGATGGGCAGGTTGATGAGCGTATAGATGATGGTCAACCCGGTTACCGTATCAAGCAGGCCGGTGTTTTTTGCCAGCAGATAGATGGGGATCAGTACGCCCACGGCCGGCATCATCTTGGTCGACAGCATCCACAGCAGCAGCTTCTGGGTGCGGCCGGTCGGGAAGAAGGCCATCGAATACGCCGCCGGCACCGCCAGCAGCAGCGACAACAGCGTCGACCCCAGCGACACGATCAACGAATTCTGCACATAGCCCAGGTAGTGGCTGCGGCTGAAGACTTCGCGGAAGGTGTCCAGCGTGGGCAAGAAAATCAGCGAGGGGGTATAGGCCTGGGACTCGGTCTTGAAGGCCGTCACCGCCACCCAGAAGATGGGGAAGAACAGCACGATGGCGCAGGCCCAGCCCAGCGCCGCCACCCACAGGGGGCTTTTCTTAGGATCGCTCATTTTTCGTTGACTCCCTTGAGGTTCCTGGCCAGCATGCGCACCAGGAAGAACGAGACGATGTTGGCCAGCACGACCGCGAAGATGCCGCCCGCCGAAGCGATGCCGATGTCGAACTGCTGCAGGCCGATCGAATAGACCAGGAAGGTCAGGTTGGTGGTGGCCGTACCGGGGCCGCCTGCGGTGGTGGTGAAGATTTCAGCAAAGACCGAGAGCAGGAAGATGGTCTCGATCATGATGACCACGGTAATGGCGCGCTTCAGGTGCGGCAGAACGATGTAGAAGAAGATGCGCACCGGCCCTGCGCCATCAAGCTGTGCAGCTTCCTTCTGGTCGGTATCGAGCGACTGCAGCGCGGTCAACAGGATCAGGAAGGCAAACGGAATCCACTGCCAGGCCACAATGATGATGACCGACAGCATGGGGTACTCGGCCAGCCAGTCAATGGGCTCCAGCCCCAGGTGGCGCATCACGTAGGCCAGGATGCCATAGACCGGATGCATGATCATGTTCTTCCAGATCAGCGCGGCCACGGTGGGCATGACGAAGAAGGGACCGATGACCAGCAGGCGCGCAATGCCGCGCCCGCGGAAGGGCTGGTCGAACAGCACCGCCAGCAGGGTGCCGCCGATGACGCTGATGGCCAGCACCGAACCGATCAGCAGCGCGGTGTTGCCGATGGAGGGCCAGAAGGCCGGGTCCTGCAACAGGAAAATATAATTTTCCAGACCCACGAAACCGGTCTGGTCAGGGGCCATCAGGTTGTAGCGATTGACCGAAAAATAGATGGTCATCACCAGCGGAACGATCATCCAGGCCAGCAGGATCAGCACCGACGGCGTCTGCATCAGGCGGATGGGATTGAAGCGCTCCTTGCGCGGCGGACTGGTCTGCTGCTTGCGTGCAGCAGGCTGGGAAGAACTCTGCATCATCGGTGAGGTGGACGACACCTGGGTAGAGTGGATCGTGGACATGACGGCCTCGGCATTTCAATCCGGGCGGCGCACGCAAGGTGCAGACAGCCGGGGAGAACGGCGCGATGTGCAAGGCATGCAGGCATGCCGCTCACATCGCGCGCGGGGCATGCAGCACGGGCTGCATGCCGGCGGAACCACAAGCGGAAGGACTTACTTGATGTAGCGGCCCTGGCGCATCATCCGCACTGCCTGTGCCTGGGCGGCATCCAGGGCGGCATCCGCGCTGGTCTTGCCGGCCAGTGCACCGGCAATGGCCTGGCCGGTCACGGTCCCGATCGACTGGAACTCGGGGATGGTGGCGAACTGCACGCCGGTGTAAGGCACCGGTTTCAGGGTCGGCTTGTTGGCGTCCGCGGTCTGGATCGCATCGAGCACGAAGTCGGAGAAGGGCGAGACCTTCTTGTATTCGGCCGAAGCGTAGGTCGAATTGCGCGTACCCGGCGGCACCAGGGCCCAGCCGGAATCCTTGGCGACCAGATTGATGTATTCCTTGGAGGTGGCCCAGGCGGCGAACTTCTTGGCGGCGTCCTGCGACTTGGAGGACTTCGGCACGGCCAGCGACCAGATCCACAACCAGTGCGAACCCTTGTCGGTCACCTGCTGCGGGGAGGGAGCGAAGGCGGTCTTGTCGGCCACCTTGGAATCCTTGCCGTGATAGAGCATGCCGGCCGCCACCGTGGCATCGACCCACATGCCGCACTTGCCGCTGGAGAACAGCACCAGGTTTTCATTGAAGCCGTTGGAGCTGGCGCCCGGCGGGCCGTACTTGCGCATCAGGTCGACATAGAAGTTGACCGATTTCTTCCATTCCGGCGAGGACAGCTGCGGCTGCCATTGCTCGTCGAACCAGCGGCCACCCCAGGCATTGGCCATGGTGGTGATGATGGCCATGTTCTCGCCCCAGCCGGCACGCCCGCGCAGGCAGATGCCGTAGACGCCCTTGGCCGGATCATGCAGTTGCGCGGCCAGCTTGGCGACCTCATCCCAGGTCGGGTGCTGCGGCATGGTCAGTTTCTTCTGCTCGAACAGATCCTTGCGGTAGTAGGTCATCGAGCTTTCGGCGTAGAACGGCAGCGCATAGAGCTTGCCATCGACGCTCAGGCCCTCGCGCACCGGCTTGATGAGATCGGCCTCATCGTAATCCGCCGGCAGGCCGCTCATCGGTGCCAGCCAGCCCTTCTTGGCCCAGATCGGCGCTTCATACGCACCGATGGTCATCAGGTCGAACTGGCCGCTGTTGGTGGCGATGTCGGTGGTCAGGCGCTGGCGCAGCACGCTTTCTTCCATGGTGACCCAGCGCAGCTTGATGTCGGGATTGGCCTTCTCGAACGCCGGTGCCAGCTTCTGCAGTTCGATCATGTCGGGGTTGTTGATGGACGCGATGTTCAGCGTCACCGGCTCGGCTCGTGCATGGCCGGCAGCAAACAGGGTCGAGATGGCCGCAGCGGCCAGGGTGAAGCGAACGCGGGTAAAGCCGGACGCACGGGTGCGCACGAGTTTGGACATGCTGGTCTCCGAATGTTATGGGCCCTCCTGCACGTTCTTCCTGGGTGGCAGCGGCAGACGATGCCGGTGTACGCATGCAGGGAAAGGCGGTTTTCGCTAACGGTTTTCGCTAACTACGTTTTGAGCAAATATTATTTTTATGGGCAAATATTCATCCATTCTCGAATTTGTGTCAAGCATTTGCTTTTTGATTGAGCATTTGCCCAAGCTTCGCAATAATGGAACGGTCAACTGGCCGTAAAATGGCGACCCAAGAGGGAATTCACCGCATCAACATCACAGAGACAGCCCGCGCCCGCCTGCATAGGCAGCCACGGGCCGGCTGGCGAGGAGAACATGTCTAGCAGCGCATCCAAACTCGACCTGGCGGCGCGCGCCGCGTGGATGTACTACGTGGCCGGCAACACCCAGAACGAAATCGCAGAACGGCTCGGCATCTCGCGCCAGATGGCGCAGCGCATGGTGGCCTATGCGGCCGATGCCAATCTGGTGAAGGTGCAGATCACGCATCCGGTCTCGTCCTGCCTGGAACTGGCGCAGGGCCTGCAGGAGCGCTACGGGCTGGAAGTGTGCCGCGTGGTGCCGGGCGCAGGCGGGGCTGAGAACCCCAATGAATCACAGGAAGTGCAGCAGATGCTGGCCGTGGCCGGGGCCGAAGTGATGGAGCAATACCTCAGTTCGGAAGCACCGCTGGTGGTCAACGTCGGCTCGGGACGCACGCTCAAGGCGGCCATCGAGCGCCTGTCGGAACTGGAGCGTCCGCAGCACCAGATCGTCTCGATGATCGGTGCCTTTGCTTCCGACGGTTCGGCCAACCGCTACGACGTGGCTCTGCAAGCTGCAGAAAAACTGGGCGCGCGCTTCTACCTGCTGCCCGCCCCGCGCGTGGCCGAGAGTGAACGCGACCGCCAGCAATGGTGCAACCACCGCGCCTACAAGATCGTGACCGGCCTGGCCGAGCGCGCCGATGTGACGTTCCTGGGCATCGGCACCATCGCCCTGCAGGGCGCGATGCACGAGGACGGTTTCATCGACGATGAGGAAGTGGCCGACCTGCAGCGCCAGGGGGCGATCGGCGAGATGATCTGCCACGCCTTCGACGTCGACGGCGTCATGCTGCCCTCGTCGCTGGCTGCGCGCGTGACCACGCCGCCGCTGGCGCAGGCACCGCAGCGGCCGGTGATCGCGCTCTCCGGCGGCAGCAAGAAAGCCGACGCCGTGCGCGCCGCCTTGCGCGGCGGCTGGCTCACCGGCCTGGTGACCGACGAGACCTGCGCGCGCCACGCCTTGCAAGACTGAACCGACGATCTATTTCTTACCCCCATAACGACAAGCCCACGGAGACCAGCATGACCCAGAGCGCCGCATTCGTCGTCTTCGGCGAAGCCCTGACCGATTTCATCCGCCAGCCTGACGGCCAGTGGCGCGCCATTCCCGGCGGTGCCTGCTGGAACGTGGCACGCGCGGCCGCCCGCCTGGGCGTGGCCACCGGTTACGCCGGCAGCGTCAGCACTGACGTCTTCGGTGCCGAGCTGTATGCGCTCACCGAAGCGGCCGGACTGGACATGCGCTTCACCCAGCAGCACGCCAAGGCACCGCTGCTGGCCATGGTGACCTCGACCACCCCACCCGATTATTTCTTCATCGGCGACGACAGCGCCGACCTGCATTTCGACCCGCAGCGCCTGCCCGCCGGCTGGATGGACGAGGCCCGCGTGCTGCACTTCGGCTGCATCAGCCTGACCCGCGAACCGCTGGCCTCGCGACTGCTGCAGATCGCCCAGGAAGCGGCACTGCGCAACAAGAAGATCGCCTTCGATCCCAACTGGCGCAAGCTCATGGACAGCCCCTCCTATCGCATCCTGTTGCAGCAATTGCTGTCGCTGTCGCATTACGTGAAGGTGTCCGACGAAGACCTGGAGCGCCTCTTCCCCGGTGACGGCAATGCGCTGGCCACACTGCAAGCGCTGGCTCCACAGGCGGAAATCCTCTACACCCTGGGGGCCAAGGGCATGCAGTGGATCAAAGGCGGGCAGGTCATCGACCAGCCTGCCTATCGCGTCGAGGTGGTCGATACGGTGGGCTGCGGCGATGCCTCCATGGGCGGCTGGATCGCCAGCCAGCTGCGCCAGCCCGATGCCCCGGCGCAGGTCCACCTGCAATGTGCGGCGGCCGGGGCGGCCATTGCCGCTTCCAAGGCCGGGGCCTATGCCGCGACCTGGGACGAAGTGCAAGCCATGATCGAACTCGGCTGAGGCAAATTTACAGAAAACTTCACCCCGGCCGCACCTGGTCTGGACCCTTGCCAGTTCCTTCACCAATGCCCGTCCAGTGCACGAGGCGCCAGCCCCAACGTACGCATCTGGCTTGTCGCGGACCCGGTTAAAATTCTGGATTCCGAGTCAGTCCCCTACCCCATGCCCAAGCCACACCTGCGCGCCATCAGTATTGACGACACCGAACAGAAAGTCCCCCTGTCGCCAGCCCAGAAGAAGTTCAATGACCTTATCAAGCAGATTGGCAAGCGGCGCGCTAGCCTGGCGGAATGGGAGAATGCCATGGCCGACTTCCAAAAAAAGTATGTCGACCAGTTCGTGCCGCTGGACCGGGAGCTGCAAGAACTCAATGGCAAGCTGGTCCGGCGCCTGCATGAAGCATGGCCACAAAAAGGATTGACCAAGGGTGAGCGCACCATGCTCTCGGAAATGATTGCCGACATGGCGCATCGCCTGCTTGGAAAGCAGGACGATCCTGAACTCAAGCTCATCTACAACCAGCACAGTGCGTCTGACTATGATCGTGAGACCGAAGATGAACTCCACGAGGTCAAGCAGGTGATCGAAGAGATGCTGGACATCGATCTCGGCGACGATCTTGGCAGTGCGACGCCGGAAGAGATCATGCAGCAAATGGAGGCCATGCTCGAACAGAGGGAGCAGGAGGAAATGGCGGCGGCGCAAGCGCGCGAGGAGCGCCGCGCGAGCCGCAAGAAATCACCGCGGCAGCGGGCAGCGGAAGTCAAACTTGAGTCGGAACGCATCGAACTGAGCCAATCCATCCGTGCGGTCTACCGCAAGCTGGCCAGCGCCTTGCATCCCGACCGCGAACCCGACGCCGCCGAGCGTGACCGCAAGACCCAGCTGATGCAGCAGGTCAACCAGGCCTACGAAAAGAACGACCTGCTGAGACTGCTTGAACTCCAACTGGAACTGGAGCATATCGACCAGGGTGCGTTGAACGGCATCAGCGCGGAACGATTGAAGCATTACAACCAGATCCTCAAGGAACAACTGGTGGAGCTGGATCAGGAACTATCTCACGTAGAACAGCATTTCAAGCAGAGCTATGACATGCCACCCTATGCGCGCGTCTCACCCAAAGGTATCGTGCGCGACCTGAACAAGGAAATGACCTGGATGCGGGAAGACGGCAAAGCTCTGCGGGCGGCGTTGGCGTCATTTGCGGATGTGCAGCAGATCAAGGCTTGGCTGAAGCAGGAGCGCCGACGGGGGTTTTGATCTGATGGCTTCAGGGATGACATCGTCGGCGCGAAAGTGTGAGTTGCCCCCAGGTTTCATCAATTCCCTTGGCCATCAGCGATCGAAGAGGATAGTCTTGCGAGCAAATCTAGCCCTTGCGGCCAGGCACCCAAGTTGCTTTCAGCATTCAGATGTCCCTTCGCTCCGACCACGACGAACTCGCTGCCCCAGGCATTGGCGCATTCTCGGCCATGGTCCACGCTACCGTAGGGATCGTCGGTGCTGCAGACGACCAGCGTCGGAAACCTCAATGGTTGCGAAGGCAGTGGCGAGAATCCACGCGCCGCGCTACGTGGAAATGAAGAGGAGGCAGGATCGGGAACGGCCACCAGCAAGGCGCCACCGAGCTTCTTCTGCGATTGTGCAGCCCAATGTGCCACCGCCAGACATCCCAGGCTATGGGCTACCAGCAGGGTGTCTTCAGGAGCATTGACAAGTTGTCGCTCCAGTGCGGATACCCAGTCTTCGCATTCAACGTTGTCCCAATTGTCGACCATGAGGCGCCGCCAGTTCGGATGTGAAGACTGCCATAAACTCTGCCAGTGCGAAGGGCCGGAGTTGCCGATACCAGGAACCAGAAGGACGGAAGGATGCATTTGCGAAGTCTCCATTGATGAAACAGCGCTCATTGTATGAAGAACGGATTTCAGGCACCATGAAGCTTCGAATGAATTCAAGGCCTCAACTGAATGAATCAAAAAAAGATGAGTGACTCTACGAATGAAATCAAAGGGGATGCGCTGGACCGCCTGGATTGGCGCATCTTGGAGGCGCTTCAACACAATGCGCGCATCAGTAATACGGAACTGGGAAAGCAGATCGGTTTATCTCAACCAGCCGTCACCGCACGTATCAAGAAATTGGAAGACCGGGGTGTCATCGAAGGCTACGCGGCAAAAATAAATCCGGGCTTGGTGGGACACAATATCTCCGCATTGGTGCGGATTCGCACGACCCACGCGGAGATCAAACGCTGCTTGCTCGCCTTCGCGTCGATGCCAGAGGTGATTGATGCAGACCGCATCACGGGGGAAGACTGCTTTGTCGTGCGCGTCGTGGTGGAGGAGATGGCGCAGCTGGAAGCCGCGATCGATGCACTGGCAAGGTTCGGGTCTGTTACCACCTCAGTCATTCTGGCAAGTTACCCGTCGAAAGCCATCGTTGCAAGGGCTTGAATCTCTTTTACGATTTTACGATTGCGGTCCGTGGTCACGCCGTGCATCCAGCAGCACAATGGAGAATTCAGTCGCCGGAGCAGGCATGGAAAACGCCCCGTTGCACTGCAGAAGGCAACGGGGCGTTTCACTGCGCAAACCCAATTCAACGGCAACGCAAAAACTTAGATTTTCTCCAGTTTCGCCACCGACAGATCCAGCAATTTCATCCCGAACTTGCCAAAGTTGATCTGCGCCCGCGCCGCACCGCCACCGCCTTCGATGTTGACGATGACGCCCTCGCCGAACTTGGCATGGGACACGTTCTGTCCGATGCGCCAGCCGGAATCGGTCTGGCGCGAGAAGTTCTGCGCGATGCGGTTGTTGCCCGCTTCCGGCACTTCATCCCAGGCCGACTTGGGATTGGCGAACCAGTGATGCTGGGCGATCTTGGGCGAGAGCCACTTGATCGACTGCTCCGGCATTTCATCGAAGAAGCGTGAACGCATGTTGTAGCGCGTCTGGCCGTGCAGCATGCGGGTCTGCGAGAAGGTCATGAAGAGCCGCTTTCTCGCCCGCGTAATGGCCACGTACATCAGGCGGCGCTCTTCTTCCACGCCGCCCTCTTCCTTGGCACTGTTCTCGTGCGGGAACAATCCCTCTTCCATGCCAGTGATGAAGACCGCGTCGAACTCCAGCCCCTTGGCCGAGTGCACCGTCATCAGCTGCAGGGCATCCTGGCCGGCCTGCGCCTGGTTGTCGCCGGCTTCCAGCGAGGCATGCGAGAGGAAGGCTGACAGCGGCGACATGATGGTCACCAGTGGCGCATCGGCATCGAGCACTTCCACGCCATCGGCGGTGGTGATGGCCGTGCCGGCCGAGGCCTGCGCCTGCGGGCCGAGGAAGGCCGGGGCATCGAGGCCATAGCCCTCTTCCGAGACGAACAGCGTGGCCGCACTGACCAGCTGTTCCAGGTTCTCGATGCGGTCTGCGCCTTCCTTTTCGTTGCGATAGTGGGTCATCAGGCCGGACAGGTCCAGTACCACCTTGACCATTTCGGGCAGGGGCAGATGCTGGGTCTCGAAACGCGCGCCTTCGATCAGCTTGATGAAGGCATTCAAGGAAGAGCCCGCCTTGCCCGCCACGTAAGGCACGGCGGCGTAGAGCGAGCAGCCATACTGGCGCGCTGCATCCTGCAAGGACTCCATGGCCTTGGCACCGATGCCGCGCGTGGGGAAGTTGACCACGCGCAGGAAGGCCGAATCATTGTGCAGGTTGTCCATCAACTGCAGGTAGGCAATCGCGTGCTTGATTTCGGCGCGCTCGAAGAAGCGCTGGCCGCCGTAGACGCGATAGGGAATGGCCGAGCTGAACAGCGCATGTTCCAGCACCCGCGACTGCGCGTTGGAACGATAGAGGATGGCGATCTCGCTGCGCGCCCAGCCTTCGGCGATCAGGTCCTTGACCTGTTCGATGATCCATTGTGCTTCCTGCAGGTCGCTGGTGGCTTCATAGACGCGCACCTGCTCGCCGTGGCCGGCATCGGTGCGCAGGTTCTTGCCCAGGCGCTTGCTGTTGTTGGCGATCAGTTCGTTGGCGGTGTCCAGGATGTGGCCGTGCGAGCGGTAGTTCTGCTCCAGCTTGATCAGGTTCTCCACATGGAATTCCTGCTCGAAGGCCGACATGTTGCCCACGTTGGCACCACGGAAGGCATAGATGCTCTGGTCATCATCGCCCACCGCGAAGACCGCGCCGTGCTGACCAGCCATGAGCTTCAACCATTTGTATTGCAGGTCGTTGGTGTCCTGGAACTCGTCGACCAGGATGTGGCGGAAGCGGCCCTGGTAGTGCTCGCGCAGCGGCTGGTTGCGCGAGAGCAATTCATAGGTGCGCAACAGCAGCTCGGCGAAATCGACCACACCTTCGCGCTGGCATTGCTGGTCGTAGAGCTCGTAGAGTTCGACGAACTTGCGGTTGTAGTCGTCGTAAGCATCCACATCCTTGGCACGCAGGCCCTGGTCCTTGGCGCTGTTGATGAAGTACATCAGGTTGCGCGGCGGATACTTCTCGTCGTCCACGTTCATCTGCTTGAGCAAACGCTTGATGGCCGAGAGCTGGTCCTGCGTATCCAGGATCTGGAAGGTCTGCGGCAGCCCGGCATCTTTGTGATGCGCGCGCAGCAGGCGATTGCACAGTCCGTGGAAAGTCCCGATCCACATGCCGCGCGTATTGATGGGCAGCATGCCCGACAGGCGCGCGGTCATTTCCTTGGCGGCCTTGTTGGTGAAGGTCACCGCCAGGATGCCCGAGGGCGAGACCTGCCCGGTCTGGATCAGCCAGGCAATGCGGGTGGTCAGCACCCGGGTCTTGCCGGAACCGGCACCGGCCAGGATCAGCGCCGATTGCGCGGGCAGCGTCACGGCGGCGAGCTGCTCTTCATTGAGGTTGTGGAGAAGATTTTGCATCCCGCGATTATAAAGGGCGCGTGCCCTGACCGGGCGGGCAGGCGCGGCGCTATACTGCCGCACAGTTGATTTATCCACAGCCGAACCCGGCACTCACCTCAGCAATCGACTCTTCCGACCATGCGCCGCCTGTCTTCCCGCTCCTTCGCCGCCCTGCCCCTGATCGCCGCCCTGCTGCTCGCCGCCTGCGCCACCACGCCGCCCCCGGCCGCGCGCAGCGATGTCGAACAATTGTTGACCTTGCAGAAGACCCGTCTCGACGTCGCCGCTCCCGTGGCGCGCAGCAAATGGAATTCGCATGCGCCCATCGATGATCCGGCGCGCGAGGCGGTCATTCTCGACGACGTGGCCGCCCGTGCGCAGAAACTGGGACTGGATGCCGCATGGACCCGGCGCTTCTTCCAGGACCAGTTCGAGGCCGGCAAGATCGTGCAGCGCGACCTGCATCGCCAGTGGCGTGTGGAGCAGCGTCCGCCCTTCGCCAATCCGCCAGACCTGGCGCTGCAGGTGCGCCCGGTGCTGGACCGCCTCACTCCCGACCTGCTGGCGGCGCTGGCCCGCCTGAACGGCCACTGGTGCGAACCGGCCGTGCAGCGCGATCTGGCCGAGCTGGCACCGGAAATCCTGGGGGCCGACTACGCCCCCGCGGTACGCGAACGGGCCACCGACGCACTGCACTGCCAGCGTTGAAATACAGCCTGCAGGCAACAAGACGTCGCACAAAAACGACTAAGTTGCTGAATTGACAGGCAAAAATCTTTTGCTGTCCTGCAGCATTTTTAGGGCGGGAGTAAAATTCGGTTTGGCTGTTCACGCGCACACCGGCGCGCGCGGCCTGTTCATTCCGGTTTGCCCTTCCGGATTCACATTCCGACTTTCCCGCCATGTCCGACGATTCCTGTAGTCCCAGTTCCACCGGCACGCCCGTGCCCGCCGCTGCGCCGCGTCCATTGACGCCGGCCAAGGTCACGCGGCAGATCATCGCCACCGCCTTCTTCACCTTCCTGGTTTATCTGGCCATCGGCATCCCGATGGCGGTGCTGCCGGGTTACATCCACCTCGACCTGGGCTACAGCTCGGTGATCGCGGGCCTGGGCATCAGCGTGCAGTATTTCGCGACCTTCGTGAGCCGCGCCAATGCCGGCCGCATGATCGATACCATGGGCGCCAAGCACACCGTCATGCGCGGCATGCTGCTGTGTTCGGCCAGCGGCGGCTTGTTGCTGCTCTCGGCGCTGGCGCAGCCGCTGCCCTTCCTGTCGCTGGTGCTGCTGTTTGCCAGCCGTGCCTTCCTCGGTCTCGGCGAAAGCCTGGTCGGTACCGGCGCCATCATGTGGGGCGTGGGCCGCGTGGGGTCGGAGAACACCGCCAAGATGATCTCCTGGAACGGCATCGCCACCTATGCGGCGCTGGCCATCGGCGCACCGCTGGGCGTGGTGCTGGACCGCTCGCTGGGCTTTGCCATGATCGGCCTGACCGGCATGCTGCTCACCGTACTCGGCTTCGTGCTGGCGCGCAGTGGTCCGGTCACACCGGTGGTGCAGGGCGAACAGCTGTCCTTCAAGCTGGTGCTGCGCAAGGTGTTTGCGTATGGCATGGGCCTGGCCTTCGGCACCATCGGCTTCGGGTCGATCGCCACCTTCATCACCCTGTATTACGCCGATCAGCACTGGAGCGGCGCGGCCTTTGCGTTGACCGCCTTCTCCTCCGCCTTCGTCGGTGCGCGTCTGTTGTTTGCCAACGTCATCACGCGCTTCGGTGGCTATCGCGTGGCGGTGGTGTGCTTCCTGACCGAATCGGTCGGCCTGCTGCTGCTGTGGAGCGCCACCACGCCTACGCTCGCATTGCTGGGCGCGGCGCTGGCCGGTTTCGGCTTTGCGCTGGTGTTTCCTTCGCTGGGGGTGGAAGCCGTCAGCCTGGTGTCACCGGCCAATCGTGGTGCGGCACTGGCAGCGTATTCGGTGTTCCTCGATTTGGCGCTGGGCATCACCGGTCCGCTGGCCGGGGCCATCGCGGGACAACTGGGATATCCGCAGGTGTTCCTCTTCGCCGCCATTGCGGCCATTGGTGGCGTGGCCCTGTCACTGTCCTTGTATCGCAGTGCGCAGCAGGGCGCCAAATCCTGATCTGATTGCCGTTGCAGTCGATGAGACGTCGGGCCGATAGGTTTTGATCTATCGGCCCGATTGATTTATAGGCGTGCATTTATCTCCAAAATCGATTGAAATGGGGAACGTCGGCCCCACTCTCTTATCAATAGTTGCGTAGTCGCAGTTTGTCCGTTTGCGATTTGCAATAGAATCGCGGTGTTGCGCAGTGTATGTACCCGCTTACGAAAAACCGAACAGCTAAGGAGCGAATAATGGCAAAGAAGAATGTGGCAGCCCCCTCGATCAACATCGGCATCAACGACAAGGACCGCAAGAAGATTGCCGACGGCCTGTCCAAACTGCTGGCAGACACCTACACGCTGTACCTGAAGACCCACAACTTCCACTGGAACGTGACCGGTCCGATGTTCAACACGCTGCACCTGATGTTCGAAGGCCAGTACAACGAACTGGCACTGGCAGTGGACCTGATCGCTGAACGCATCCGCGCACTGGGCTATCCGGCACCGGGTTCGTACAAGGAATTCGCCAAGCTGTCTTCGATCCCCGAAGCCGAAGGCGTGCCCAATGCGCAAGAGATGATCGCCCAGCTGGTGGCCGGCCAGGAAGCCGTGACCCGCACCGCACGTTCGATCTTCCCGACCGTCGATGCCGCCGCTGATGAACCGACCGCCGACCTGCTGACCCAACGCATGCAGCTGCACGAAAAGAATGCGTGGATGCTGCGCAGCTTGCTGGAAGGCTGATAGGAGAGCTGGCTCTTTTTGCGAGGCACGCAAGGCGCTCGCACGCTGTAACCTGCAGCCCCGGTCGTTCACACGGCCGGGGCTGTTTTTTTATCGAGCGATAGCCTAGGCAGGCCCGGTATCAGTCAGTCGCGTCTTCAGCGCTTCATTGCCGAAGTCATCATCCGGGAGTTGCGGATTCCCGCACGGAAACATTACAATGCGGGCCAGTGTTGCATCAGGGAGGGATACTTGATGAGCACAGGATCTTCGCATGCCCAAAGCGCCCCCGGGTCTGGAAGAGCTGCTTCCGGACACTCTCTCCGTCCGCATTCTGCGGCGGGTTTCCCCGTTTCACCTCGTCTCCCCACATGAACTGCTAGTCAACCGGCTTGACGCCAGCGAGCGGTTGCCACGCGGCTTCGCGCCTGTTCTTGGGCGCTTGGCCGATCACACCTGGCTTGGACTAAACGGCTCGCCCTGCGCCCCGGTCGACATGACGCGGGATGCAGTGTCATGACGACCAAAGGCGTCATCCTCGAACAGGCTGACAGGTCGTTCACGCGCATCGAACCGCTCGGTGGCGGAGCCAATGCAGCCATCAAGGCAGAGACTGCGGCCGAGAAAACGTTTTGGCAGAAGTCCAGTCCGTGGGTGCACGGCGTGCTGGGCGTGGCCAGTTTCGTTCCGGGCTTGTCTGTCATCACGGGTGCGATTGATGCGGCCATCTATACCGCCGAGGGCGATTACGTTGAAGCGGGAATTGCTGCGGCAAGCATGATCCCGGGTGGCAAGGTTGTCACGACGGCAGGCAAGGTGGCCAAGCGAGCAGTCAGCGCGGCAAGATTCGCCAAGGGAGCCCGCGAAGCTGAAGAAGCGCTCAAGGCTGCGAAGGCCGCTAAAGAAGCGCAGGAAAACGCCAAGGTGGCGAGGGACGTCAATGCAGCGACGACGGCCTCAGGAGGTGGCGGAGGCAAGAGGGGCGGCAAAGATACCACGATCAAGGGAAGGAAGAAGGGGCCTTGTGATCATCTCCGACAGGGAAGTGGCAAAGGGCCATATCGAGGGGGAGCACACGGCAAGACGAGCAGGCCAAGGAACGATGGAAAAGATTCGCATCACATGCCGGCTAATGATGCTAGTCCATTGAAGCACAATGACGGACCGGCAATCCAAATGGCCCCTGGAGACCACTCGAAGACTGCTAGCAACGGTCAAATGCCAGGTTCGATCGCATACAGAAATGCCATTGAATCGTTACTTTCACAAGGAAAGTGGAGAGATGCAATGGCGATCGAGATTCGAGATGTAAGAAAGGTTGCGAAAGGAGCTGGCGAGACCAAAAGGTACAACGAGGCAATGCTTGAAATGCTGGAATATTTTAAATGTCTTGAGAAGAACTCTCTTTTAAGGTGACAAGAAATGAATGAAGACGAATCGTTCGAAATCATCCCGTATATTGGAGCAGGGAAAATATGCTTCGGTATGACGCCTCAAGAAATTGAGAAAATTTATGGTCCCGCAGACAGCGTAACTTTCAATCATCTGAAGCAGAGAGTGGAATTCCGCAGCTTCACAAATATAGGCTATTCGCCCGGGTCTGCCGAAACCGTATCTCACATCGGCTTTGGACGGCAGATGGAGAACGTCCGATTCAAGGACAGCAATATATTCCTCGATGAAGAAAGCGTCGTTCTTGCGAAGCTGGTCGCGGAAGACGGCAACCCGTTCACATACCTTGGATTCATCGTTCTTTTCAAACTTGGAATAACACTCACAGGATTTCACGATCAAAACGTTTCTCAGAAGGCTCTTACCATGTTCCCACGCGGCGCTTGGGACAAATGGCTCCCAAAACTCAAACCGTTTACCCAAAAGCATTGAAGAGGAAAGTCACGACCAAAGATTCCTTCCTTTCTTGACACTGGCCGACCTAGTTCCAAGACATCGGGCCCGTTCATGAATTTCAAACTGGGACCTGTGGTGGCAAGGAAATGAGAGGAGAGACGAAAGATTCAAATATTTTATTAGCAACTTCGGCGAGGCGATCCAGAGTTCGCCGGGACAGGTTAAGTATGCAAGAGCACATCATCACATCGTACGTAGGCGTCGAACCGCTCAAATTCGGAATGACTCGGGACGAGGTTCATCAGATACCCGGCGCGACGCCATTTACATTTTGTTTGGTCATTCACTTATCGTTCGGACTGAGTAGCCGCACTGCGGCGTATCGAAGGCGCAGCTGCACTGGAGTGTCTTCGCTGCGTCTTCGATACGACCCAGCGGGTCTACTCAGTCCGAACGGTCAGAGAGTATGAAGATGCGCCTCAGCGATACAGATCCGCCAACTGCCGCGTCTTGCGCTCCTCCACCGGCACCAGATACACGCTGCTGATGACAGCCACCATGTCCGCTCCCTGCGCCACCAGCGGCGGCGCGTTCTCCAGCGTGATGCCACCGATCACGACCACCGGCAAGGGGATCTCGCGCTTGGATTGCGCAATGATTTCCGGGGCCGTCCGGAAATCATATTTTTTCACGCGCGACGGATAGAAGCCGCCGAAGGCCACATAACTGGCGCCATCGCGATACGCCGCATGCGCCAGCTCCAGCGTGCCGTAGCACGAGGCCCCGACGATGCGCTCCGGCCCCACGGCCTTGCGCACCTCGGCAATGGAAGCATCAGTACCGCCGACGTGGATGCCATCGGCATCGATCTCCAGGCACAGGTCCACGTGGTCGTTGATGATGAGGGGCACATCATATTGCCGGCACAGCGCCAGCAATGCCGAAGCCTGTGCGCGGCGTTGCTCCACACCGGCGGTCTTGTGGCGGTACTGCACCAGCGCAGCACCGTTCTGCAAGGCCAGCTCGGTGGCGGCCAGCAATTGGGCGGTGTCATCCCAATCCGGCGTGACAATGTAGAGGCCACGCAGATGCGTTGCGTACTCGGGTTTCATGTCAGGCTCCTGCCGCAACGGCGGCGTCAATAACAGGTTCAAAGGCAGGCACGCGATTGGGGATGCGCTGCCCCTCGGCAATCGCATAGGACGTCGACAAGGCCTGCTGCGTGTACTGCTGCGCCAGGTCGATGGCCTCGCGCATCGGCAGGCCGCGCGCCAGGCAGGCCGACAGCGCGGCCGCCAGCGTGCAGCCGCTGCCGTGGAATTCATCAGGCAGCCGGGTCCAGCGCCAGCGCGCGCTCTCGATGGCCTCTTCGGCAAACTCGGAACGGAACAATTGTCCGAACCAGCGATTGATCACATCCTGCTCCTGCGGACCGTGGCCGCCCTTGAGCAGCACATGCGCGCAGCCGCGCTCCATCAGCAGCGCCGCCTGCCGCGCCGGTTCCACATCACCGCACAAGCGGCGCCCCTCGTTGAGGTTGGGGGTGATGACGGTGGCCAATTCATACAAGGGTTCGATCACCCGCGCAGCATCGTCGCGAGAGAGCTGGTCACCCTTGCCGTTGGCCAGCACCGGATCGAGCACCACCGGCAAATGCGGGTCACGCGCGCGCAACTGCCGGATAAGGCCGGCGATCGCTTCGGCATTTTCTCGACTGCCTGCGATGCCCAGCTTGACCGCTGCGATGTCGAAGCGGTCAATCAGCACCTGCGCCTGATGACGCACCAGTTCCGGATCGAGCGCATGCACCGCAAAAACGCTGACGTTGTCCTGCACCGTCAATGCCGTCGGCACCGACAAGGGATGCGCACCCAGTGCCGTGATGGCCGGGATATCGGCCTGCATGCCGGCCCCGCCGCTGGGGTCGGAGCCGGAGAAGACCAGCACGCAGGGCGGCGTGGCGCGATAAGCGGCCTGCATGCTCACGCCACGCGGCCGGCCATCGGCGAGGACGGCGAGGCGGCAAACTTGCGCGCAATGCGTCCTGCGAGGAAGGCTTCGCGGCCCGCCTCCACCGCCAGTTTCATGGCGCGCGCCATGCGAATCGGATCGCGTGCACCGGCAATGGCCGTATTCATCAGCACGCCATCACAGCCCAGCTCCATCGCAATGGCCGCATCGGAGGCCGTGCCCACGCCGGCATCGACCAGCACCGGCACCCGCGCCTGTTCGATGATGAGCGAGAGATTCCATGGATTCAGAATGCCCATGCCCGAGCCGATCAACGAGGCCAGCGGCATGACGGCGGCCACCCCCAGGTCTTCCAGCATGCGCGCCTGGATCGGATCGTCGCTGCAATACACCATCACGTCGAAGCCATCCTTGACCAGGGTCTCGGCGGCTTTGAGCGTTTCGGGCATGTTGGGAAACAGCGTCTTCTCGTCGCCCAGCACTTCCAGCTTGACCAGCTTGTGGCCTCCCAGCAGTTCGCGCGCCAGTTGCAGCGTGTAGACCGCATCGGCAGCGTTGTAGCACCCCGCCGTATTGGGCAGGATGGTGAATTCGGAGGGCGGCACCGCGTCCAGCAGGCTGGGCGCATTCGGGTCCTGGCCGATGTTGACGCGGCGGATCGCCACCGTGATGATCTCGGCACCGCTGGCAACCGTCGCCGCACGGGTTTCGTCGAGGTCCTTGTACTTGCCGCTGCCGACCAGCAGACGCGAGCGATAGGTCTTGCCGGCGATGGTCAGGCCCTTGTCCTCGCTCAGGAGGGGGGCGTCGTTCATGTTCATGTCGATTCCTTGTCTGTGAGAGCTGCGTGCCACGGGAGGCGGCGCCTGGAAGCTCCAGCGCGCCGCCGCGGAACAATCGTTCATCCGCCCCCGATGGCGCGCACTACGTCTACCTTGTCGGCCTCGGCCAGCGCGCGCTCAGGCCATTGCGCGCTGGGCACCACCTGGCGGTTCACCGCCACGGCCACCGCCTTACCGGCCAGAGAGAGGCCGGCAATGAGCTGGTCCAGCGTGGCGCCGTCAGGCAGCGGATGAGGCTTGCCGTTCAGTTCGATCTGCATGGCTTACTGCTTCGCATAAATCTCGGCGCCCATCTTGACGAACTCGACCGATTTCACCTGCATCCCTTGCTTGAGGGCGTCGATCTCGGAGATGCCTTCCTTGGCGGCGTAATCACGCACTTCCTGGGTGATCTTCATGGAGCAGAAGTGCGGGCCGCACATGGAGCAGAAGTGCGCCACCTTGGCCGAATCCTTGGGCAGGGTTTCGTCGTGGAATTCGCGCGCCTTGTCCGGGTCCAGGCCGATGTTGAACTGGTCTTCCCAACGGAATTCGAAACGTGCCTTGGACAGCGCGTTGTCGCGGATCTGCGCGCCCGGATGGCCCTTGGCCAGGTCGGCGGCGTGCGCGGCGATCTTGTAGGTGATGATGCCGTCCTTCACATCGGTCTTGTTGGGCAGGCCCAGGTGTTCCTTGGGGGTGACGTAGCACAGCATGGCCGTGCCATACCAGCCGATCTGCGCCGCGCCGATGCCGGAGGTGATGTGGTCGTAGCCGGGCGCGATGTCGGTGGTCAAGGGGCCAAGCGTATAGAACGGGGCTTCGTGGCACTGCTCCAGCTGCAGGTCCATGTTTTCCTTGATGAGATGCATGGGCACGTGGCCGGGACCTTCGATCATCACCTGCACGTCGTGCTTCCAGGCGATCTGGGTCAACTCACCGAGGGTGCGCAATTCGCCCAGTTGGGCCTCGTCGTTGGCGTCGTAGATAGAGCCGGGACGCAGGCCGTCGCCCAGGCTGAAGCTGACATCGTAGGCCTTCATGATCTCGCAGATCTCTTCGAAGTGTTCGTAGAGGAAGGATTCGCGGTGATGCGCCAGGCACCACTTGGCCATGATGGAACCGCCGCGCGAGACGATACCGGTCATGCGCTTGGCCGTCAGCGGCACGTATTGCAGGCGTACGCCGGCGTGGATCGTGAAGTAGTCCACGCCCTGCTCGGCTTGCTCGATCAAGGTGTCGCGGAAGATTTCCCAGGTCAGGTCTTCGGCCTTGCCGTTGACCTTTTCCAGCGCCTGGTAGATCGGTACGGTGCCGATGGGGACCGGCGAATTGCGGATGATCCATTCACGGGTCTCGTGGATGTTCTTGCCGGTGGAGAGATCCATGACGTTGTCGCCGCCCCAGCGGATGGCCCAGGTCATCTTTTCCACTTCCTCGCCGATGGAGGAAGTGACGGCCGAGTTGCCGATGTTGGCATTGATCTTGACCAGGAAATTGCGGCCGATGATCATCGGTTCGACTTCCGGGTGGTTGATGTTGGCGGGGATGATGGCGCGGCCGCGGGCAACTTCGTCACGGACGAATTCAGGGGTAATCTCGGCGGGAATCGACGCTCCGAAGGACTGGCCGGGATGCTGTCGGCCCATCAGGTCGGCCAGCTTGTTGCCCATGGGGCCGGAGCCCTTCAGTTGTTCCAGGTATTCCTTGCGGCGCAGGTTTTCGCGGATGGCGATGAATTCCATTTCCGGCGTGATGATGCCGCGGCGTGCGTAGTGCATCTGGGTCACGTTGGCACCGGCCTTGGCACGGCGCGGCTTGCGATGCAGGTTGAAGCGCAGCTCGGCCAGGGCCGGGTCGTTCAGGCGCTGCTGGCCGTATTCGGAAGTCGGGCCGGGCAGTTCCTCGGTGTCGTTGCGTTCCAGGATCCAGGGCAGGCGCGGGGTGGACAGGCCGGCGCGGATGTCGATCTTCACGTCCGGGTCGGTGTAGGGGCCGGACGTGTCATAGACATAGATCGGCGGATTCTTTTCGGAACCGAACATGGCCGGCGTGTCGGCCTGGCTGATCTCGCGCATGGGCACGCGGATGTCCGGGCGCGAGCCGGTCACATAGATCTTGCGGGAATTCGGGAGAGGCTGGACGGCTGCCTCGTCGACGGTGGCCGTCGCGGACAGGAATTTCGGGTTGGCATTCATTTCGGCTCCTTTGCTTGATGACTCATGGCTCGGAGCCAGCAAAGGAGGTTGCGGAAGAGGACGAACGGCGTGGAGTACTGCGGACCGTGGGTGCGTCATGCTGCCGGTTGCTTCCCTTCGCTGGCATTATCCAGATCAGGTTCAAGGGTATTTCTCACCCGGCTGCCAGAGCATGTGCTCCGGTGCCAGGACCCCTAGCGATGCGACGCGGGCCGCTTGCGCAGTCCTTGTCGTGGGCCGGATTCTACTCCAATTGGCGTGAGGAACAAGGCTTCATTTCGGATGGGCTGGGTGTGCAGCGCAGCATTCGGACCGGGCAACATGCCCTGGGGCAATGGATTGGCGGGCGGCCCAAGACCGGCGTTGAGCGCGTCAATTTCGCGCCTGTGGCGAGATTTGCCCTGTCCGTCCCTTATAATGATGGGTTTCGCAAAAACACACGTCAAATCATGGAATTAGCCAAGTCGTTCGAGCCCGCCGAGATTGAGAAATTCTGGCGCGAGGAGTGGGAAAAGCGCGGTTACTTCGCCGCCACCACCGACGCGGAGAAGCCCTCGTTTTCCATCCAGCTGCCGCCGCCCAATGTGACCGGCACCCTGCACATGGGTCACGCGTTCAACCAGACCATCATGGATGGCCTGACGCGCTACCACCGCATGCGCGGCTACAACACCGCCTGGATCCCCGGCACCGACCACGCCGGCATCGCTACCCAGATCGTGGTGGAACGCCAGCTGGATGCGCAGAAGGTCTCGCGCCACGACCTGGGCCGTGAAAAATTCGTCGAGAAGGTGTGGGAGTGGAAGGAGAAATCCGGCTCCACCATCACCGGTCAGATGCGCCGCATGGGCGCCTCCACCGACTGGGCCCGTGAATACTTCACGATGGACCCGAAGATGTCCAAGGCCGTCACCGAAGTCTTCGTGCGCCTCTACGAGCAGGGCCTGATCTACCGTGGCAAGCGCCTGGTGAACTGGGACCCGGTGCTGGGCACCGCCGTCTCCGACCTGGAAGTGGTGTCGGAAGAAGAAGACGGCTCCATGTGGCACATCAAGTACCCGCTGGCCGATGGCAGCGGCCATATCGTGGTAGCCACCACCCGTCCGGAAACCATGCTGGGCGACGTCGCCGTGGCCGTGGACCCGACCGACGAGCGCTACGCCGCGCTGGTGGGCAAGATGATCAAGCTGCCGCTGGTGGGCCGCGAGATCCCCATCATCAAGGATGAATACGTCGACAAGGAATTCGGCACCGGCTGCGTGAAGATCACCCCGGCGCACGACTTCAACGACTACCAGGTGGGCACACGCCACAACCTGGAAATGATCAGCGTGTTCACCCTCAAGGCCACCATCAACGAGAATTCGCCCGAGAAGTACCAGGGCCTGGACCGCTTCGAAGCGCGCAAGCAGATCGTGGCCGACCTGGACGCGCTGGGCCTCTTGGAACTGGTCAAGCCGCACAAGCTGATGGTGCCGCGTGGCGACCGTACCGGCGTGGTGATCGAGCCCATGCTGACCGACCAGTGGTTCGTCGCCATGAGCAAGCCGGCACCGGAAGGGACCTACTTCCCCGGCAAGTCGATTGCCGAAACCGCGCTGGAAAAAGTTGCCTCGGGCGAGATCAAATTCGTCCCCGAGAACTGGACCAACACCTACAACCAGTGGCTCAACAACATCCAGGACTGGTGCATCTCGCGCCAACTGTGGTGGGGCCATCAGATCCCGGCCTGGTACGACGAGGATGGCGGCATCTACGTCGCCCGCACCGAAGAAGAAGCGAAGAAGCAAGCCGGTGGCAAGTCCGTCAAGCGCGATGAAGACGTGCTCGACACCTGGTTCTCCTCGGCGCTGGTGCCCTTCTCCACCCTGGGCTGGCCGGAAGAAACGCCGGACTACAAGCTGTTCCTGCCCTCCTCGGTGCTGGTGACAGGCTTTGACATCATCTTCTTCTGGGTGGCGCGCATGGTCATGATGACCACGCACTTCACCGGCAAGGTGCCGTTTGACACCGTCTACGTCCACGGCCTGGTGCGCGATGCGTCTGGCCAGAAGATGTCCAAGTCCAAGGGCAACACGCTGGACCCGATCGACCTGATCGATGGCATCGGCGTGGATGAACTGGTGGCCAAGCGCACCGTCGGCCTGATGAATCCCAAGCAGGCGGCCAGCATCGAGAAGGCTACCCGCAAGGAATTTGCGGACGGCATTCCGGCCTTCGGCACCGATGCGCTGCGCTTCACCTTCGCCTCACTGGCGACCCTGGGCCGCAACATCAACTTTGACCTGAACCGCTGCGAAGGCTATCGCAACTTCTGCAACAAGCTGTGGAACGCCACCCGCTTCGTGCTGATGAATACCGAAGGCCAGGACTGCGGTTTCGACGGCCACGAGAAGGGCGTCTGCGACAAGGAAAAGCTGCAGTTCTCCAAGGCTGACCGCTGGATCGTGTCGCTGCTGCAGCGTACCGAGGCCGAAGTCGAAAAGGGCTTTGCCGACTACCGCTTCGACAACATCGCCACCGCCATCTACAAGTTCGTCTGGGACGAGTACTGCGACTGGTACCTGGAAATGGCCAAGGCCCAGATCCAGAGCGGCAATGAAGCGCAACAGCGCGCCACCCGCCGCACGCTCTTGCGCGTGCTGGAAAGCGTGCTGCGCCTGGCCCATCCGGTGCTGCCCTTCATCACCGAGCAGCTGTGGCAAAGCGTGGCCCCGCTGACCGATCGCAAGCCGGATCCGGCGGGCGATTCCATCATGCGCCAGGCCTATCCGCGTCCCGACCTGGAGAAGATCGACACCGATGCCGAAGCCTGGGTCGCCCAGTTCAAGGCCTACACCGATGCCTGCCGCAACCTGCGCGGCGAGATGCAACTGGCGCCGTCGCTGCGCGTGCCGCTGATCGTGGAAGCCGCCGATGCGTCGGCCGTGGAATCCTTCCTGCCTTACCTGCAAGGGCTGGTGCGCCTGTCGGAAGCCACGGTGGTGCCGCAACTGCCGGAGTCGCCGGCACCGGTGGCCATCGTCGGCGAAGTCAAGCTGATGCTGAAGGTGGAAATCGACGTGGCCGCCGAACGTGAACGCCTGGGCAAGGAAGTCACTCGCCTGACCGGCGAGATCGCCAAGGCCAATGGCAAGCTGTCCAATGAAAGCTTCGTGGCCCGTGCGCCCGAAGCCGTGGTGGCGCAGGAGAAGGAGCGTGTCGCCAACTTCAGCGCTACGCTGGAAAAGGTGAAGGAACAGCTGGCCAAGCTCAAGTAAGCCAGCCTGTTTCTTCATGAAGCCGTCGTCCCTCAAGGGACGGCGGCTTTTGTTTTTTCTGCTTGCCTTGCGGCGCGGGCTTGTCTAGACTGGATCGAAAAAATTAGAACAATCGTGCTTTTTATGGCATTCGACTCGATAACAGGAGATCAGCATGAACCGTATTTCCTCCCCTTCCCGCCTGGCCACGCTGTCGCTGCTGGCTGCTACTTTGCTGGCCAGTGCTGCCGCCTGGGCCGATGGCTCGCCGGTGGGCTTGTGGAAGAGCATCGATGACGCCACCGGCAAGCCCAAGGCGCTCATCCGCATCAGCGAAAACAATGGCGAACTGAGCGGCAAGATCGAGAAGCTGTTCCGTGCGCCGGAAGAAGACCAGAACCCGGTCTGCCAGAAGTGTGAAGGCGAGCTCAAGGACAAGCCGGTCATCGGCATGACCATCCTGTCGGGCCTGAAGAAGGACGGCGAAGAATACAACGGTGGCCAGATCATCGATCCGGCCAATGGCAAGGTCTACAAGAGCAAGCTGACGGTGGTCGATGAGGGGCAAAAACTCAATGTGCGCGGTTATGTCGGCATGCCCATGCTGGGCCGCACCCAAACCTGGCTGCGGGAGCAGTAACGCCGACGCGTCAGGCCAGACGTGAAGCGTTGAGCACGTAACGGTCCAGCTCGCGGGCGAAGGCGCGGCCGTCGCTGGCGCTGAAGGCGGCCGGGCCGCCGGTCTCGACGCCGCTGCTGCGCAGCTCTTCCATGAAATTGCGGGTGCTGAGGTGATGGCCGATGTTCTGCGCCGTATAGAGCTCGCCGCGCGGATTGAGCGCCAGCGCGCCCTTGGCCACCACGTCGGCGGCCAGCGGGATGTCGGCGGTGATGACCAGGTCGCCGGGTTCACACTGGCGGGCGATTTCCTTGTCGGCCACGTCGAAGCCGGCCGGCACCACCATGGATTTGATGTAACGCGAAGGCGGTGTGCGCAAGGGGCGGTTGGCCACCAGCGTCACGATGATGGTGGTGCGGTCGGCCACCCGGAACAGCATGTCCTTGATGACACCCGGACAGGCATCGGCATCCACCCAGATCGCCATCAGTGCGCGTTCGCCTGCGTCAGACGAAGGACACGGTCAGGCCCGGCAGGGTCACGCCCGAGAAGGCCGTGGTCCAGGTCTGGCCGGGTTCGATGGGACAGGCGTCGGTCCACGTCCCGGTGCTGATGATCTCGCCGGCCTGCAGCTGGCGGAAGCGGGTCTGCTTCTGCAGCAGCTGGTGCAGGTGCCACAGGGCGTGCAGGGGGCTGTCCATCTCGTCATTGCAGAAGCCGGCGGCACGCAGCACGCTGGACGACTCCGTGTTGCAGGACAGAGAGACGCTGGCGCTGGCCAGGATCTGCGGCAGGTGGTGTTTGGTCGCCGAAGACAGCACGTGCGGCTCGCCCACGATCAGGGTGCCATGCAACCCGAAGGCGGCAATTGAATCGGCTACCGTGAATTCCCAGTTGGGGAAGGGACAGACCACGATTTCGAAGCCATGCGCCATCCACTCCAGGCAATCGGCCAGTTCCAGCAGCGATGCGCCGGGGGCCGGGGTCTTGCCGAGCTTGAAGACGATCTCCGGCTCGATGCGCGGCTGCACCGCACCGGTGAGCGATTGCGCGCCGTGATTGTCTTCGGCGAAGCGCACCGTGGCATCGTACATCGGTGCCCAGGTCGGAATCCGCGCTTCATCGATGATGCCGTAGCGCTCCCAGTTCTTGCGCACCACAAAGCCGATCTTGCGGCCGATAGGCTGCTCGCCCTGGGCAACGCGGATATTGCGGATGTTGTGGGCGATTTCGTAGGCGTCTTCGACCGACAGCGGCTCGGACTCGGAAATGCGCGGGATGATGCGGGACTGAGCGCGGGCATCCAGCAACTGATGCGCGTAGCGGAGGGCTTGGCTCGACATTAGCATGGAGGGCTCACATCGAAAGATAGTGAATAGCTATCCATTGTCGATGACGATTAATTTTTGCACAAGCAAAAACTCGCTTTTATACGAGATCTGACAAAAAATTCATCAGATTGACCTGCTCCGCGTCATGCTGTTTTTCAGTGGCTGCAACAGTCCTGTCCAACTTGAGAATGGCAGAGCTCATGCGCCCCAGAGTTCACCGTTCGGACCGGTTTGCGGCGCAGTCACGCCGAAATGCTGATAGGCCAGCCCCGTGGCGATGCGCCCGCGCGGGGTGCGCTGCAGGTAGCCTTGCTGGATCAGGTAGGGCTCCAGCACGTCTTCGATGGTGTCGCGTTCTTCACCGATGGCCGCCGCCAGGTTGTCCAGCCCGACCGGCCCACCGCCGAACTTGAAGAGCACGGCCTCCAGCAGCTTGCGGTCCATCAGGTCGAAGCCGACCGGGTCCACGTCCAGCATCACCAGAGCGGCATCGGCCATCTCGCGGGTGATGCGCCCCTCCCCCTTGACCTCGGCATAGTCGCGCACGCGGCGCAGCAGGCGGTTGGCGATACGCGGGGTACCACGGCTGCGGCGGGCGATTTCCAGCGCGCCTTCCTCGACAATGGGGGCATTGAGCAAGCCGGCGCTGCGCGTGACGATGCGGGCCAGCTCTGGCGGGGTATAGAACTCCAGCCGGGCGACGATGCCGAAGCGGTCGCGCAGCGGATTGGTCAGCATGCCGGCGCGGGTGGTGGCGCCCACCAGCGTGAAAGGCTGCAGGTCCAGCCGCACCGAACGGGCGGCCGGGCCTTCGCCAATCATGATGTCGATCTGATAATCCTCCAGTGCCGGGTAGAGGATTTCCTCCACCACCGGCGACATGCGGTGGATCTCGTCGATGAAGAGCACGTCATTGGCTTCGAGATTGGTCAGCAGCGCGGCGAGGTCGCCCGCGCGCTCCAGCACGGGGCCCGAGGTCTGGCGCAGGTTCACGCCCATCTCGCGGGCGATGATGTGGGCCATGGTGGTCTTGCCCAGGCCGGGCGGGCCGAACAGCAAGGTGTGGTCGAGCGGCTCGCCACGCTTGCGGGCGGCCGAAATGAAGATTTCGAGCTGGGCGCGCACCTTTTCCTGGCCGACGTATTCGTCCAGCTGCTTGGGCCGCAGGGCGCGCTCGATGGCTTCCTCGTTGGCCGAGGCCGGGGTGGCGGAGATGATGCGCTGTTCGGAGAAATCGTCGGTCTGGATGCTCATGCTCTAATCCTTGTCTGGCCGGGCTCAGCCCTTGGAGAGCGCCTTCAGGGCCAGCTTGATGCCGTCCGAGACGCTGCTGTCCTTGGGCACCTGCTTCATGGCCAGGGTCGCTTCCTTGTCCGAATAGCCCAGCGCCAGCAGGGCATTGAGGATGTCGGCCGAGGCGTCGCTGTGGACCACGCCGGCCACCGCGCCAAGATCGGCACCGAGCTTGCCCTTCAGTTCCAGCAGCAGGCGTTCGGCGGTCTTCTTGCCGATGCCGGGCACGCGGGTCAGGCGCCCGGCTTCCTGCAGGGTCACGGCCTGGGCCAGGTCGGCCACCGACATGCCGGAGAGGATGGACAAGGCCGTGCGCGCCCCCACGCCGGAAATCTTGATGAGCTCCTTGAACGTATTGCGTTCTTCGGCGGTCCCAAACCCGAACAGGATGTGCGCATCCTCGCGGATGGCCAGATGGGTCAGCAGCGTGACCTTCTCGCCCAGGCCCGGCAGGTTGTAGTAGGTGCTCATGGGCACGGCCACTTCATAACCGACGCCCTGGCAGTCAACCAGCAGGTTCGGGGGGATTTTTTCTAGAAGAATTCCGGAGAGGCGACCGATCATGGCGTCAGGGATGTGCGTGGGAGGCAGCTTCTGTGATAATCCCGCGATGATACAGCACTGTTCGGATAAACAGTATCCAAGCCACCCTCAGAGATGAAGACAAAGGAAAAACATGGCCGGTAGCGCCTTCTTCGCATTGATTGACGACATCGCCACCGTGCTCGATGACGTTTCCCTGATGACCAAGGTGGCCGCCAAGAAGACGGCCGGCGTGCTGGGCGACGACCTGGCCCTCAATGCCCAGCAGGTCGCGGGCGTACGCGCCGAGCGGGAATTGCCTGTGGTCTGGGCGGTCGCCAAGGGTTCGTTGAAGAACAAGGCCATCCTGGTACCGGCGGCGCTGGCCATCAGTGCCTTCATCCCCTGGGCGGTGACGCCGCTGCTGATGCTGGGGGGCGCTTTCCTCTGCTTTGAGGGCTTCGAGAAACTGGCCCACAAGTATCTTCCGCACGATGACGAACATCATGAAGTCGCCGCCAAGGCGGCGGAGGACGTCGATCCGCTGGTCTACGAGCAGGAAAAGATCAAGGATGCCGTGCGCACCGACTTCATCCTCTCGGCCGAGATCATCGCCATCACCCTGGGTACCGTTGCCGGTGCGCCGCTGCAGCAGCAGATCACGGTACTGGTCGGCATCGCACTGATCATGACGGCGGGCGTGTATGGGCTGGTGGCCGGGATCGTCAAGCTCGATGACGGCGGCCGCTACCTGGTGCAGCATGCGGGCGCAAGCGCCTGGGGACGCTTCAAGGCCGGTATCGGCCGGGCAGTCCTGGCGGCCGCACCGAAGATGATGCGCAGCCTGTCGGTGATCGGGACGATTGCCATGTTCATGGTCGGCGGCGGCATCCTGACCCACGGCCTGCCTTTCGCGCATCACGCCATCGAGGTGGCGGCGCAAGCGGTGGAGGCTATCGCGGTCGTCGGACCGATCCTCGGGGCGATCACCCCGGCGGTCTTGAATGCCCTCTTCGGCGTGGTCGCAGGGGCAGTGGTGCTGGTGGTGGTGAAGCTGGCGCAGCGCGTGCTGTCGCTCTTCAAGAAAAAGCACTAACCGACCAGACGCCCGCCACGCATGCGGATGCCCTTGCGCGCCAGCGCCGGGGCCAGCGCGCCGAGGTCGGACAAGACCCCTCCCCCATGCGCATGGCAGATCGCCACGCCCAGCGCATCGGCGGCGTCGGTGCCCGGCAGGCCGGGCAGCTTCAGCAGCCGCGCCACCATCTCCTGCACCTGCGCCTTCTGGGCGCGTCCATGGCCGGCCACAGCTTGCTTGACCTGCAAGGCCGTGTATTCGGCTACCGCCAGGTCGGCGGCCACCAGCGCGCAAATGGCCGCGCCGCGCGCCTGTCCCAGCAGCAGGGTGGATTGTGGATTGACGTTGACGAACACTTTTTCGATGGCCGCGCAGTCCGGTGCATAGGACTTCACCACTTCGCCGACGCTGGCCAGGATCACCTTCAGGCGTGAAGGCAGGTCGCCATCCGGCGTCTTGATGGTGCCGGAAGCGATATAGGAAAGCGTGTTGCCCTGCTTGTGGATGACCCCGAAACCGGTGGTGCGCAAGCCAGGGTCGATACCGAGGATTTTCATGCCCGCCAGTCTAACCGATCAGGCGGGCAACCCGTGTCAGAACAAGACGCCCTGCCCCGGATCCGCGGTTTTCTGGCGCGGGCGGCGCTGGGTGGTCGAGGGCAGGCCACTCTTGCGCGAGCCGTGCTTGTCCTGGATGGCATCGGCTTCCGCGCGCGCTACTGCTGCTGCGCTGGCCGTAGAGGGCATCCTTGGCCTGCTTGAGCGCCGTCTTCTCGTCCACGATGGGATCGGGATAAGCCGCCGTACCGACTTCCGGCACCCAGCGCCGCACGTACTCGCCCAGCGGATCATGATCGCGCGCCTGCTTGGACGGCGAATAGATGCGCAGGGTGTTGATGCCGGTGGTGCCGGATTGCATCTGCATCTGGCTCCAGTGGATGCCCGGTTCGAAATCCAGGAACTGCCGCGCCAAAAACAGCCCCGGCGCTCGCCAGTGCAGCCACAGGTGATAGGCGGCAAAGCTGACCAGCATGGCGCGCATGCGGAAGTTGAGCCAGCCGGTGGCGCACAGCTGGCGCATGCAGGCATCGATCATGGGATAGCCGGTACGGCCTTCGCACCAGGCATCGAAACGCGCCTGCGCCTCCGCACCCCACGGACCGCCATCGCCCGGACGCAAGCCATCCAGCGAACGCGCCACATTGCGCCATTCGATATCGGGCTGGTCTTCCAGCTTCTGCATGAAGTGGCAATGCCAGCGCAGGCGACTGGAGAATCCGCGCAGGCCATACGCCAGCTCGCGGTCAGCCGTGTGTTCGATGGCCAGCTCGGTAGCCTGGTGCACGCTGCGCATGGAAATGGTACCGAAGGCCAGATGCGCGCTGAGCCGGCTGCAGGCGTCGGGTGCGGTCAACGGACTGGACATGCCGCGCCGGTATTCGCGCCCGCCGCCACCGAGGAAGGCGCGCAGCGTATCCCACGCTGCCGCCTCGCCGGCGGGCGGTTGCAGGCGCACCTCGGGCAAACCCAGTGCGGTCAATGTGGGCAGCTTGTCGGGCTGCATCCCTTGCGGCGCACGGAAGCCGACAGGATTGGCAATCTGCACCGCCTCCATGCGCTGCACCCAGCGCGCGGCCCAGCCATCGCGGCTGCGCAGGCGGCGCACCACGCCGGTTTGAGGAAACTCCTGCCACTGCACGCCCTGGATGCGGCTCCAGCGGTTCACCGAAATATCGCGCGCATAGCTCCAGGCCGGGCCGGTTTCTTCGTGGCTGAAGAGATGGGTCACGCCCCATTCGCGACGCAGGGATTCCAATACCTGCACTGCCTCACCAATGCGCAGAAGCAAAGGCAGGCCGCGTTGCTTCAATTCGATCTGCAAGGGGACGAGGGAACGCAACAGGAAATCCACGTGACGCGGATCGCATTCAAAACTCTGCAGCCATGCAGGCTCGATGATGAACACCGCAAACGCACGCTCACACCGCGCCGCCTCAGCCAGCGCCACGTGATCGCGCAAGCGCAGGTCGCGCTTGAACCAGACCAGGCCGACGCTCATGTCAGCCTCGGTCCTGGCGACGTTCGAGCCGCACCACCAGCCGTTGCACGGCCGGACGCACGCGCAGGAAGCCGCGATAGCTGCGCTCCATCAGCCACAGCATGCCGGGCAGACGCGCCAGCCGGGCCAGCCAGCGCCATCCCGGCAAGGTGGCCCACAACTGCACGAAGGCCTCGGCACCGCTGAAGACCACGCCATCAGCGCGACGCACATGGAAGCGCGCCAGCAACTGCTCGCGCGTCATGCCCGCAGGAAGCTCTGTGGCGGGCACATCCGGGCGGCTGATATCGCAAAAGCGCAGCGGGGCATCCTCCGCGCCGCGCTGGTACACGCCGATCTCGCGCCGGCACAGCGGACAGGCACCGTCATACAGCACGGTAATCTCTTCCTGTGGCGGACGAGGGTCAGGGTCAGGCTCCGCCATCGCGCCGCTCCTTGCGCTCGGTGCGCGCCAACAGCTCGGCGGCGCTCTGCAGGCCTTGCGTGCTGCGCCGCCACCATTGGGTGAACAGGTCGCTGGGCTTGTCGACCACCGGGAACAGTTCCGGTGCCGCTACGCATTGTGCCCACAGCGGCAACCAGGGGGCCAGATGCGGATCGGCCACACAACGCACGCTGCGGGCAGTCTTGAGGGCACGGCCGACGGTGGCTGCGTCGCCGTGCCAGCACAGCGAGGTCAGCTCGCACATGCGCGCACCGACGAACTCCCAACGGCGCTGGTCCCACGGCCAGAGCAGATGGAAGTCAGACAGATACAGTCCCACCACTATGGTGTCAGCCGGCAGATCGGCGGGCAACTCGCCCAGGCTCCACGGATGGACCAGCCAGACATCGCGTCCGGCCACGGCTTGCGCCTCCGGGGTCAAACTGCCCAAATGTTCAGGTGGCACTGGCAGCAGGGTCGGCTCCTTGCAGCGTTCCCGCGCGCGCTGGGCGGGTTCGGCGGCTACCGGGTCGGGATTGAGGGCGATTTCGCCCAACACTTCATATGAGGTGTCTACCACCGTGCCTGGGCTGTGCCACTCGGCCGGGGCGTACTTGGCCACGTTCTCGGCATTGAACAGATAAGGCTTGTGGCTGCCGGTCCCGGCCACCCACTGCCAGCTCAGATGATTGCTGGCCAGGTCGCCATCCAGCAGATGGCCGACCATCCAGTCCGCCCCCGCACGCCAATGCACCTTGCGCAGATGCACCACATAGCTGGCCAGCCACATGCGCGCGTGGTTGTGCAGGGTGCCGGTGGCATACAGGGTGCGCACGGCCTGGTCGATCACCGGCAGGCCGGTGGCAGCTTCGCGGATATCGGCCGGCAGTTCGCGCGCATAGGCCGACTCCGGCAGCGGGCCGGCGTGCAGCGAATCGAAGATGCGCGCCCCGCGCCTGGCCCACACGTAGCGATAGAAGGCACGCCAGCCCAGCTCATAGACGAACTTGTGCTGCACATCCAGCGCCTGGCGGCTGCACACGCCCGCCAGCACCTCGCGCAGGCTGACGAAACCGTGCGTGAGATAGGGCGACAAGCCGGTCACCGCCCCATCGAGGCTGTTGCGGGTGCGGGCATAGGCGCCGGGACGCACGGCGGCAATGCGCTCGCGCGCGGCGGCCAGGGTCGGCAGCAGGGGCAGCAGCGCCAGCGGTCGCGGCGTGGGGACCGCTGCGACGGCAGCAGAGGTGGCGGGTGCAGCGGGTGCGTCTTCCGGGGAAGGGGACTCCAGCACCAGGTCGAATTGATGTTTGCGATACATGGCTCGACTCCTCAAAGGCCAGGGTGGGCGCGCTTGCGGCGGCAGGCTTCGGAACAGTATTTGACCTCGTCCCAGTTCTTGGCCCAGGCGCGCCGCCAGGTCATGGGCAGGCCGCACACGGCGCAGGGCTTGCTGGGCAAGTGCGCCTTGTTGCCGCGATGTCCGGTGACTTGGCTTTTCTGTTTCATGACTCCGGATTGTACTGAATAAATGCGTCACACTTGACTCATGACGCCAAATTAGCGTCTATAATCTGTGTCAAATATGATTCACCGGAGCCCATCATGAGCCTTGCGCAATCGACCTCTTCCCCTGCCCTTGCGGCCGACAAACCTGCTGGCGAAGCCTTGCGCCGCACTGGCGCGGTGGCGCGCATGCTGCGCATGCCGGTGGCCACGCTGCGGGTGTGGGAGCGCCGCTATGCGCTGACCCAGGGCCAGCTCTCACCGAGCGGCCAGCGCCTGTATTCGGAAGCCGATGTGCGGCGCTTGGCGCTGATCCGGCAGTTGACCGAACTGGGCCACGCCATCGGCAGCCTGGCCGGACTGGATATGGATCAGCTGCAGCAGGTGGCGGCCACCCACGCGGAACTGCACGCAGCCCGCCCGACGCCACCGGAAGCGGTGCAGGGGCAATGGCGGCTGGCGGTGATCGGCTCCACCCTGGCGCAGCGCCTGGACAAACCCGGCCTGCTGCAGCGCCTGGGGCGTCCGCTGCAGTTGCTGGGTCCGTTCGAGAGCATCGAACAGGCGGCCATGGCCTTGAAGCGGGAAGAAGTGGATGCCCTGCTGCTGCACGAGCCGCAGTTGCACGCCGGCTGGCTGGGCGCGCTGGAGAGTTCGGCACCCGCGCTGAGCGGGCTGCCGATGGCGGTGCTGTATGGATTTGCCAGCGAAGCCGTGTGCGAGACGCTGGCGGCGGTGGGCATCAGCCTGCTGCGTGCGCCGCAGCCCGATGTGGTGATCCTGCAATGGCTGCGCGGCCTGGCGGCACTGTCGTCACCGGCGCGCGATGAAGAGGCAGGCGACAAGGCGCTGCCGCCGCGCCGCTGGGATGACAATGAATTGATCGCCTTTGCCAACCAGTCCACCACGGTGGCCTGCGAGTGCCCCCGTCACGTGGCGGAATTGCTGATGCAGCTGTCGCAGTTCGAGCGCTACAGCGCGCAATGCGCCAACCGCAACGTGGCTGACGCACAATTGCATCAATACCTGCAGCAGCTGACCTCGGAATCGCGGCAGCGGTTTGAAGCGGCCTTGACGCGCATTGCCATCCACGAAGGAATGATCAGCGAGAACAGCTAAAGCCGGCTTGACGCCCTGATGATTGCGTCTATGGCACCACCACAATGCAGCACCAAAGTGCATTTCTTCTTTCCGAACCTCGGCAATTCGGAGTTGTCTGAACGGCTTGTCACAGCTCCCCGTTGTTTCTTGATTCATCCGAGATAGGAAAAATAATGACTAACAAATATCGCTATGGAATTCATGAAAACCTCTCCCCAAATGAATTACTTTTCTACATTTTTGTCGACGAGACCTGCAAAGAACTTGGTGTAGACGATATTGGCGCGGCAGCTGCCATCGTCGCTGGTGAAAACATTATTCCCACACGCGCCAAGCCCAGGGGAGCGACGAAGGGTACGTCAGTTGCGTCCATATTGTCTCGAAGATACCTGAACTACGATCTGAAGAAACGCATCTTACCAACGGTGACACGAGAAAGCATCAAGCGCCTCCAAATCCTCATGACCAGAAACATCGGTGCTTTTGTGGGACGAGCTGTCCCGGTTGTTGGATGGGTCTTCATGGCTTACAACGTTGCAGCGATCAGCGTTCGAGCTGTGGCGAACTACAACCGTCGCGTCGACCCTGTCGATAGAGTTCTGTCATGAACACTCTGACATGGGACTCCTTTGAAGCTTGGGTCCGACAGCGACATGGCACCAGCGATCAAATGCACTTGGTGAGAACCACCACGCTGACCGGAGACATGCACCTCACCGGCGATGAAGCTGCTGACTTCATTGATCGCTACTTCGCGGCGTTTTCCATCGATCCTGGGGACTATAGTTTCGACCGATATTTCCTCGGCGAGGGATTCAATCTCATCGAGGTGATCCACATGGCTTTGTCCAAGAAAAAGCGGGCCAAGTACGAGCGGACCCCGCTGACCTTGGGGATGCTCTACCAGGCGGCATTGGATGGGAAATGGAATTGTGCTCGGCTCGAAGCACTTGGAACAGATCCAGAATACGACACACCGCCGGATGCCGGTCAATCGGGATAAGAGCCACCGGCAGGTCCATGCGCAGCCTTGCTGCTGCAAGAGTGTGCACCACGAAAAACGCCCGGCATGCAGCCGGGCGTTTTTGTTGCAGCAAACACTGACGATCAGTGACGGAAGTGACGCGTCCCCGTCAGCAGCATGACGACATCGCGCTCATTGGCCGCATCGATGACTTCCTGGTCGCGCATGGAGCCACCCGGGTGGATGACGCAGGTGGCACCGGCATCGACCACCACATCCAGGCCATCGCGGAACGGGAAGAAGGCATCCGACGCCACGGCCGAACCGGCCAGGGTCAGGCCGGCATTCTGCGCCTTGATGGAGGCGATGCGCGCAGAATCGATACGGCTCATCTGGCCGGCACCGACGCCCAAGGTCATGCCATTGCCGCAGAACACGATGGCATTGGACTTGACGAACTTGGCCACGCGCCAGGCGAACATCAGGTCCTGCAATTGCTGCTGGGTAGGCTGCTTCTTGCTGACCACCTTCACATCGGCCAGCAGCACGTTCTTGGCGTCCGGCGACTGCACCAGCAGGCCACCGCCGACGCGCTTGAAGTCGTAGCCATTCAGACCGGTGCCCAGCGGGATTTCCAGCAGGCGCACGTTCTGCTTGGCAGCGAAGATCTGCTTGGCTTCGGCGCTGAAGGACGGGGCAATCAGCACTTCCAGGAATTGCTTGGCCACAGCTTCGGCCGCTGCCGCGTCCACTTCGCGGTTGAAGGCGATGATGCCGCCGAAGGCCGAGGTCGGGTCGGTCTGCAGGGCCTTGCTGTAGGCTTCCAGCGGGTGGGCACCGATGGCCACGCCGCAGGGATTGGCGTGCTTGATGATGACGCAGGCCGCTTCCGTGGCCGGATCGAAGCTCTTGACGCATTCCCAGGCAGCATCGGCATCGGCGATATTGTTGAAGGACAGTTCCTTGCCCTGCAGCTGGGTGTAGTTGGCCAGCGCGCCATCGACCTTCTTGATGTCGCGGTAGAAGGCAGCGCTCTGGTGCGGGTTCTCGCCGTAGCGCATGTCCTGGACCTTCTCGAAGTGCAGGTTCAGGGTCGCGGGATAGGCGCTGCGGGTGCTGTGCTGCTTGTCTTCACCGAGGGCAGTGAAGTAATTGGTGATGGCGCCATCGTATTGCGCGGTGTGGGCGAAGACCTTCTTGGCCAGCGCGAAGCGCTTTTCGTAGGCCAGGTCGCCACCGGACTTCAGCTCGGCCAGCACGCCTTCATAATCGGTGGGATCGCAGATGACGATCACGTCCTTGTGGTTCTTGGCCGAGGAACGCAGCATGGCCGGGCCGCCGATGTCGATATTTTCGATCGCATCTTCCAGCGAGCACTCATCCTTGGCCACGGTCTGCTGGAACGGATACAGGTTCACCACCACCATGTCGATGGTGGGGATGCCGTGCTGTTCCAGCGCAGCCACGTGCTCGGGGAAATCGCGACGGGCCAGGATGCCGCCATGGACCTTGGGATGCAGCGTCTTCACGCGGCCATCCAGCATTTCCGGGAAACCGGTGTAGTCGGCCACTTCGGTGACCGGCACGCCATTGTCGGCCAGCAGCTTGGCGGTGCCGCCGGTGGACAGGATGTTGACGCCCATGGCGGACAGTGCGCGCGCGAAGTCGAGCACGCCTGCCTTGTCGGATACGGAAATGAGTGCTTGTTTGATCATGGTAGGCAAGACTGGTAAGGAAAAGGAAACCTGAAAAACCGTGGAAGGAAGCTGCACCCGCGCACCCTCCCGGCGCCCGCCCTGGCGCGCCGGCAAGGCCGCTGGCGGCTACAGCAGGCCGTGCTGCTGCAGCTTCTTGCGCAGCGTGTTGCGGTTGATGCCGAGGATCTCGGCGGCCTGGGACTGGTTGCCCTCGGCGCGCGCCATCACGGTCTCGAAGACCGGTTTTTCGACCGTGGCCAGCACCATGTCGTAGACATTGGTCGGTAGCTGTTCACCCAGATCCCGGAAATATTTTTCCAGGCTCTTCTTGACGACATCCTCAATACTTTCTTTGCTCATTGCTCTGCTGCTTCTGTTCTTGTCGGTGTCACCCCGCAAACCTGAATGCGCCGTTTTCCCGCGGGCGCGATGGTGCGTGGCGATGCCGTGTTGTTGATCAATTGCGCCCGCTGTTGCTGCTTGCGCCAGCGCATCCGATACCCTTGTTGTCCTGTCGTGCTGTCCTGCCGTCCTGCCGTCCTGCAGTGTTGCTTCAGGCGGCCAGGGCTACCTCGTCGGCCAGTCCGTATTGCAGGCGATCGCCATGCACGGCCTGCTCGGCAAAGAACTGCCGCACCGCCTGCAACTGCTGGCCGCAGTCTTCGATGCGGTTCATGCTGCGGCGGAAGGTCTCGCCGCCCGGCAGGTCGCGCACATACCAGCCGATATGCTTGCGTGCCGTGCGCACGCCCAGGTAGTCGCCATAAAAAGCGTAGTGGGCTTGCAGGTGCTCATCCATGAGGTGCGCCACCTCGGTCACCAGCGGTGCCGGCAGGTGCTCGCCGGTGCGCAGGAAGTGATCGATCTCGCGGAAGATCCAGGGCCGTCCCTGGGCGGCACGGCCGACCATGACGGCATCGGCCCCGGTCAGGCGCAGGACTTCGCGCGCCTTCTCGGGCGTGGTGATGTCGCCATTGGCCACCACCGGGATCTTCACGGCGGCCTTCACGGCGGCGATGGTCTCGTACTCGGCTTCACCGCTGTAACCGTCGGCGCGGGTGCGGCCGTGCAGGGTCAGCATGGCGATACCGGCGGCCTCGGCGCGGGCGGCAATCTTGAGGGCGTTCTTGTTGGCGCGGTTCCAGCCGGTGCGGAATTTCAGGGTCACCGGCACATCCACCGCAGAGACCACCGCGTCCAGGATGCGCGCCACCAGTTCCTCGTCCTGCAGCAGGGCCGAACCGCACCAGCTGTTGCAGACCTTCTTGACCGGGCAGCCCATGTTGATGTCGATGATCTGCGCCCCGCGCTCGACGTTGTACTTCGCGCAATCGGCCAGCATGACGGGATCGGCCCCGGCGATCTGCACCGCCTTGGGTTCCATCTCGCCATCGTGGTTGATGCGGCGCGAGGTCTTCTCGCTGTGCCACAGGCGCGGATCGGACGCGGCCATTTCCGAGACGGCATAGCCCGCCCCCAGCTGCTTGCACAGCTGGCGGAACGGACGGTCGGTCACACCCGCCATGGGGGCGACGAACACGTTGTTGCGCAGGGAATAGGGCCCAATGTTCACGACGTGGATAGGGGGAGATACGGGGAAGGGCGCTATTTTAGCGCGATTGCCTGCCTCGCCCAACAAGAATCGGGCGCGGTTACATCTTTGGGGCTGATTATTTATTGGGCAGCGGAGATTGTTGGAGAAATGCCAATATCAAATATCACTGCACAGGAAAAACGGCAGGCCAAATGCCTTCCTGCCACCCTGCTGATTACCTCAAGGCAATGAATGACTAGCGATCCACCTCATCCAGCGTCTCGCGCTGGAGATGCCCGATCTCGCCCCAGGAGCGGATGTGGGCACGTTCGCCATCCCAGTGCAGGCGATTGACGCTGGCGTTGAAGATGTCAAAGCTGCGTGGCTGGGCGAAGGAAGTCTGGCTGGCCCAGTGATGTACGCACTCCAGCACGCCGCCATGGGTGACGATGGCCACCTTGCGATAGCTGCCCGAAGCCAGCACGCGCTGCACGGCCGCCACCGAACGTTCATAGAATTCGCGCATGGTCTCGGCGATGCGCTCGCCGGCGGGATAGCGGAAGTCCGGCTCGCGCGCCTTCCACTGGCGATACGCCTCCGGATAGCGCGCTTCGATCTCGGTATGGCGCAAGCCCTCGAAGCCGCCGTAGCAGCGCTCGCGCAAGCCCGCATCGATCTGCACCGCCAATCCCGCTGGCCCGGCCACGGCCTGGGCCGTATCGCGCGCACGCTGCAGGTCGCTGGCGAAAACGGCATCGATGCCCTCCCCCGCCAGCGCCTCGCCCAGCGCCAGGACCTGGCGCTGGCCGGCTTCATTCAAGCCGATGTCGATATGCCCTTGCAGGCGCTTGTCCACGTTCCAGTCGGTTTCGCCGTGGCGGATCAGCAGGATGTCGGTCATGCAGTGCAGTCAGGTCAGCTACGCGGTACCGCGTTAGGGTTGAGGGTGTAGAGGCCGGTGAGGGACGCCTGATCCAGCACATGGTCGCGCAGCGCAGTGACCACCACCGAACCTTCCAGGTTGCCGACCACGGGCAGCTGTTCCACGTCCAGCGCGTACAGCGTGAAGATGTAGCGGTGCACCAGCGCATCGTTCCACGGCGGGCAGGGGCCGTCATAGCCGAAGTAGTCGCCGCGCATGTCGCCGTCACCGGCGAACCAGCCGGTGTAATCGTTGATACCCTGGCGCGCGCCCGGCATCACATCGCCCAGCACCGCCGGTCCCGGCTTGCCGCGCGCGGTCACGCCGTTGCTGAACTGGCCGGCCTTGATTTCGCTCACGCCCGCCGGAATGTCCACCAGCGTCCAGTGATAGAAATCCACACGCGGCAGCTCCAGCGGCACGGTCTTGCCTTCCTGGTTCACATCATCGCCGCGCGAAGGCACGTCGGGATCATGCACCACCAGCGCCAGCGACCTGGTGCCAGCCGGCAGATCGCTCCAGGCGAAGTGCGGATTGCGATTGGCAGAGAGCGCCACGTGCGTCTTGGGATCCATCACCGCAAAGGCGAATTCGCCCGGGATGTTGGCACCGTCCTTGAAAGAATCGCTCCAGAATTTCATATCACCTCCTAAAAGTAAGGCCACATGCAACACGCATTACGAATCCATTTGGGGACGCGCCGCCCGGCTTCAATGCCGGGCTCGGTTTTATTCAGTAACGTTCATATCGGCAGCCGGCGCCTTGGGCTTGACCTGCAGCCAGAAGGTCACCGGACCGTCGTTGGTGAGCGACACCTTCATATCGGCTCCGAAGCGCCCCGTTCCTACCCTTTCCTCGCCATGGCGCGCACGCGCCTGGGCCACGAAATGGTCGAACAGTTGCCGTCCCAGTTCCGGTGCTGCCGCCGGCGTGAAGGACGGGCGCGTGCCTGAATTGGTATCGGCCGCCAGCGTGAATTGCGGGATCAGCAGCAAGCCCCCTTGCACGTCGGCAACGCTGCGATTCATCTTGCCGGCCTCGTCGCTGAAGACGCGATAGGCCAGCAGCTTCTTCAAGAGGGCGTCGGCTTCGGCAGGGGTGTCATGGCGCTCGGCGCAGACCAGCACCATGAGCCCGGTGCCAATGCTGCCCAGCGTCTGGCCATCCACCACCACCGAGGCCTGGCTGGCCCGCTGCAAGAGAGCGATCATGCGCGTTCCAGCTTACGCCAGGGTGACGCGGGCAAACTTGCGCTTGCCCACTTGCACCACGCACTGGCCGGCCTCGACCTTCAGACCCTTGTCGCTGATGACGGTACCGTCGATGCGCACACCGCCCTGCTCGACCATGCGCAGCGCTTCCGAAGTGGAGGCGCACAGGTTGGCCTGCTTGAGCAGCTGGCCGATGCCCAGCGGCGCGCCCGACAGCGAGACTTCCGGGATATCGTCCGGGATGCCGCCCTTGGAGCGGTTCACGAAGTCGGCCAGCGCATCTTCCGCGGCCTGCTGCGAGTGGAAGCGGGCGACGATTTCCTGGGCCAGCGCCACCTTGATGTCGCGCGGGTTCTTGCCGGCCTCGACCTCGGCCTTGTAGCCGGCGATCTCGGCCATCGAACGGAACGACAGCAGGTCGTAGTAGCGCCACATCATCACGTCGGAAATGCTCATCACCTTGGCGAACATGGTGTTGGCCGGCTCGGTGATGCCGATGTAATTGCCCTTGGACTTGGACATCTTTTCCACGCCGTCCAGGCCTTCCAGCAGCGGCATGGTCAGGATGCACTGCGGCTCCTGGCCGAAATCCTTCTGCAGTTCGCGGCCCACCAGCAGGTTGAATTTCTGGTCGGTGCCGCCCAGCTCCAGGTCCGACTTCAGGGCCACGGAGTCATAACCCTGCATCAACGGGTAGAGGAATTCATGCACCGAAATCGGCGTGCCTTCCTTGAAGCGCTTGGTGAAGTCATCGCGCTCCATCATGCGCGCCACCGTGTAGCGCGAGGCCAGCTGGATCATGCCGCGGCTGCCCAGGGCATCGCACCATTCGGAGTTGTAGCGGATCTCGGTCTTGGACGGATCCAGCACCAGGCTGGCCTGGGCGAAATAGGTCTTGGCGTTGATCTCGATCTGCTCGCGCGACAGCGGCGGGCGCGTCGCATTGCGGCCGGACGGGTCGCCGATCATCGAGGTGAAATCGCCGATCAGGAAGATCACCTGATGGCCCAGGTTCTGCAGCTGGCGCATCTTGTTCAGGACCACGGTGTGGCCCAGGTGCAGGTCGGGCGCGGTCGGGTCCAGGCCCAGCTTGATGCGCAGCGGCTGGCCGCTTTGCTCGGCGCGCGCCAGCTTTTGCGCGAATTCGCTTTCGATGAGCAGCTCATCGATGCCGCGCTTGGTGATGGCCAGCGCTTCCTGCACCTTGTCGGTGAGAGGCAGGCGGGAAGGAGCTGCTTGGGCAGAGGCGGCGGAGGTGGACTGGTCGGCGTTCATCGATATAACTAAAAAATTGGCTTTTGTAGGACAGGACCGCTAAATCGTGTTGCTATAATTCCGACTTTCGTTTTTTCTGCCCAGCGCCAGGACGCGGCCTCAGAAGCTCAGCAGCAGGAAAACGTTCTCGACCCGTAGGCGATGTTACGCGGGCGCAACACGGCGGGGGGACAGGAAACGCCGCATTGCAGCCATCACCCGCCATCCGCCACGGAAACGTCAGATTTTAACGTATTCGGTTTGCATGTTCCCACAAGATAAACTCAAGCACGTCTCGTCCCTGTGCTTCTCCGCGTTGCAGTCCTGCCACCACAAAGTCGCCGCTTCCTCGCCCAAGACCCGCATCATCGGCGCCAGCGCCCTGTTCCTGGCTGCCTTCACCATCGGTGCCGCCGGCTTCGCCCCGGCCGAGCCGGACCTGCGCGATGCCCCGGTGAACCCGATTTCCAAGGAACTGGCCCTGCCCGACCTGCAACAGCAGATCAGTGCACTGGAAGAGCGTTCGCAGTATTACGTCAACGAAGAGAAGGTCCGCAGCGGCGACACCCTGGCCACCCTGCTCAACCGCCTCGGTGTGGATGACGATGAGGCCACCGCCTTCATCAAGTCCGATACCCTGGCGCGCACCGTGATGCAGTTGCGCGCCGGCAAGCGCGTCGTGGCCCAGACCGATGACAACGGCGAGCTCATCAAGCTCTCCGCCACCCTCGACGACGGCAGCGACACGCCCAAGAACCTGGTGATCGCGCGCCATGACGGCAAGCTCACCGCCGAAGCCCAGCCCGCCGTGCTGGAGCGCCGCGTGGAAATGCGTGCCGGCACCATCTTCTCCTCGCTCTTCGCCGCCACCGACAACGCGCAGATCCCCGATGCGGTCGCCATGCAGCTGGTGGACATGTTCGCCACCAACATCAACTTCGCCTCCGACCTGCGCCGTGGCGACCGTTTCAACGTGGTCTACGAGACCTTCTACCAGAATGGCGACCTGGTGCGCACCGGCCGCGTGCTGGCCGGTGAATTCGACAATGCCGGCAACCGCTACCAGGCCGTGTGGTTCAGCGACCCGGCCAGCAAGACCGGCGGTGGCGGCTATTACGCCTTCGATGGCAAGTCGCTCAAGAAGGCGTTCCTGAAGTCGCCCCTGGCCTTCACCCGTATCTCTTCCGGTTTCTCGATGCGCCTGCACCCGATCCTGGGTCAGTGGAAGCAGCATACCGGCGTGGACTTCGCCGCACCGACCGGCACGCCCATCCATGCGGCCGCCGATGGCGTAGTCGATTTCGTGGGCCAGCAGAATGGCTACGGCAACATCGTCGTCATCAAGCACTGGAGCGGCTACTCCACCGCCTACGGCCACATGAGCCGCTTCGCGCCCAACATCAAGAAGGGCATGAAGGTCAGCCAGAATGACGTGATCGGTTTCGTCGGCATGACCGGCTGGGCCACCGGCCCGCACCTGCACTACGAGTTCCGCGTCAACAACCAGCCGCGCAATCCGCTGTCGGTGGAGGTGCCCAACAACCAGGCCCTGACCGGCCCGCAGTTGCAGCGCTTCCGCACCGTGGCCGCCGACATGCAGCATCGCATGGCCATGCTGCGCGTACCGGGTGCGCCCGATGTGAAGCTGGCGGCAGCCAAGTAAGAGACGGCTGTCCGAACTCCCCGACCAGGGCGGCGCTGTAGAATCAGCGGCCGCCCTTTTCTTTTTACGAGCTGCCTGCCATGAACGATTCTCCCTTTTTGACCATCGGCCTGATGTCCGGCACCAGTCTTGACGGCGTCGACGGCGTCCTGGCCGCCTTCGATGGCCAGACGATCACCGCCACGCTGGCGGCGGCTTACGTGCCCTTCCCCGCCCATCTGCGCGCGGACCTGATGGCCCTGCAGGCCGCCGGGCCCAACGAGATCGAACGCGAAGCCCTGGCCGCCAATGCGCTGGCCGTGCATTACGCCGACTGCGTGGCGCAACTGCTGCTGCAGGCCGGCAAGACGGCGGCCGACGTGCACCTGGTGGGCGTGCATGGACAGACCATCCGCCATCGTCCCGAACTCGGTTTCACGCGTCAGACCAATAACCCGGCGCTGCTGGCCGAACTGTGCAACATCGATGTGGTGGCCGACTTCCGCAGCCGCGACGTCGCCGCAGGTGGCCAGGGCGCACCGCTGGTGCCGGCCTTCCATCGCGCCATCTTCGGCGATGCGGCGCAGTCGCGGGTGGTCGTCAATATCGGCGGCATCGCCAACATCAGCATCCTGCCGGCGGGGGAAGACGGCGCTTACGGCTTCGATACCGGCCCCGGCAATGCGCTCATGGATGGCTGGATTCATCTGCACCAGCAGCGCGCCTATGATGCCAACGGCGAATGGGGTGCCTCGGGACAAGTGCATGCGGGACTGCTGGCGCAATTGCGCGATGAACCCTTCTTCCGCTTGCCGCCGCCCAAGAGTTCGGGACGCGACCTGTTCCATCTCGACTGGCTGCAGGCGGCCCTGCTGCGCACGGGCGCTGCAATCGCCCCGGAAGATGTGCAGGCCACGTTGACGCTGCTCACGGCCAGCACCATTGCCGACGCCATCGCCGCGCACGCACCCACGGCGCAGCAGGTCTATGTATGCGGAGGCGGCGCCGAGAATGCCTTCCTGATGCGGCTGTTGCAGCAGCAACTGGACAGCCGCGCAACCGTGCAGTCGACGGCCGCTCTGGGCGTGGCTGCGCAGCATGTGGAGGCGCTGGCCTTCGCTTGGCTGGCGCGGCGCTTTGATCTGCGGCTGCCGGGCAACCTGCCGGCGGTGACCGGGGCACGCGGCTTGCGGGTGCTCGGCGCGTTGTACCCGGCCTGAGGTCCGATCGCAGAAACGAAAAAGCCGTCCGGTGCATGGCACGGACGGCTTTCTCTTTAGCGCTTCATGATGTTTGGCGCCTGTTTCAATACCGAACGGGTCGGTATCAAAATGAATTCAACAATCAGTAATATCAGTAATGGCGCTTGATGACGCTTGCTGACGGCGATCAATAACGGCTGATGCGGCCATTATCCAGTCGCACGCGGTCCCCCACGCGGAAATCGGTATTGTCTTCCTGCGCGAAGGTCTGCAAGGAGCCATCGCTCATGCGCACGCGGATGTTGTAGACCTGGCGACCGGCAGAGTTATTGCGCTCGACCTGGTTACCGGCATAGGCACCACCGGCGGCACCCGCGACCGTCGCCAGCACGCGGCCGGTGCCGCCGCCGACGGCATTACCCAGCAGGCCACCGGCCACGCCACCCATGACCGCACCGGCCACGCCACTGCTTTCCTTGTGAGTCACTTCAATGGCTTCCACCACGCCGGTACCGGAATAGGACGCCACGCGTTCATAGTTCTGCGAGGTCGGTGCCGCGCCATAGGGAGCCTGCTGCGGACTCGCGCAGCCAATCAGCAAACCGGCAAAGCTGGCGCTGATCACGGCCAGCGAGATGTAGTGATGACGGACGGACATGGTGTTCTCCTCTGCACGAATGCACGAATGCGATGGACGATGTTCGCAGTGTGCCGCGCAGCCTGCGTGCGCGGCATCGGAGAAGCCCGGCAATGCTTGTCGGAGAAATGAGGACGTCGCCGTCAGCAGACAGTCTCAGTTGAGCCAGCCGCGCCGACGGAAATACCAGAACGGCGCGATGGCCGATCCGACCATCATCAGGATGGCCAGCGGATAACCCACCACCCAATCCAGTTCCGGCATGACCTTGAAGTTCATGCCGTAGATGCTGGCGATCAGCGTCGGCGGCAGGAAAGCGACGGAGGCCACCGAGAAGATCTTGATGATCTTGTTCTGGTTGATGTTGATGAAGCCGACGGTGGCATCCATCAGGAAGTTGATCTTGTCGAAGAGGAAGGCGGTGTGGCCATCCAGGGATTCGATGTCGCGCAGGATCTGGCGCGCATCCTCGAACTGCTCCGAACTGAGCAGACGTCCGCGCATCAGGAAGCTGACCGCGCGGCGCGTATCCATCATGTTGCGGCGGATGCGGCCGTTCAAGTCTTCTTCGTGGGCGATGGTGTTGAGCACTTCGGCGGCGGCCTGGTCGGAGAGGCTTTTCTTGAGCACGCTGGTGCTCACCGCTTCGAGCTTCTGGTAGATGCCTTCGAGGGCATCGGCCGAATATTCGGCATCGGTCTCGTAGAGGTCCAGCAGCACGTCGCGGTAGTCGCCGATGGAACCGGGCCGCGAGCGCGCACGCATGCGCACCAGGCGGAACACCGGCAGGTCTTCCGCATGCACCGAGAACAGGATGTTGCGTGCCAGGATGAAGGCCACCGTCATGGTGGAGGAAGAATCGTCGTCGCCTTCGAAGAGGAAGTCGGTGCGCAGGTGCAGGTCGCCGTTCTCGGCTTCGAAGTAACGAGCCGAGGCTTCGATGTCGCTGAATTCGTCCTCGTCGGGCAGGGTCACGCCGTAGATGCTCTTGACCCAGGCGCGCTCTTCGTCATTCGGTTCGGTCAGGTCCACCCAGACCGGCGCGGCCTGTTCGAGGTCGGTGCGGCTGTCGATGTTGACCTGGCTCAGCCGTCCGTTTTGCAACACGAATACATTGATCATGGGTTCTCGCTCGGTGGAACGCGGGGGGAAGAGTCCCGGGTGAAATGCGGCAGCCCGTGGCGACAGGCGCGAAACGTGCGCAAGTGTACGTTCAAGCCCCGTGCCAGGCAAGCGCCAATGCGCCGCATGCCGCACGGCTGTGGCGAACGGAGTGCGCTGTCATACGGCGGTCATGTGGCTGCGGCAGCAGCGCAGGATTACTTGTGCGTGGGCGGCAGCGTGGCTGCGTTCATGCGGCGCAGGATCAGGCTGGTGCGCGCGGCCAGATAGCCGGAGCCGCGATTGCGATCGTAATAGCGCGGACGCGGCAGCATCACCGCCAGCCGTGCCGCCTGTTCCGCGCCGAGATTGGCGGCCGTGGTGCGGTAGTAATGCTGGGCTGCGGCCTCGGCACCGAAGACACCGTTGCCCCACTCCACCACGTTGAGGTAGAGCTCGAAGATGCGCTGCTTGTCGAGCAGGAATTCCAGCATGTAGGTGATGATGAATTCCTGGCCCTTGCGCAGGTAACTGCGCTCGCCCGATAGGAACAGGTTCTTGGCCAGCTGCTGGGTGATGGTGGAACCGCCGGCCACCACCTTGCCCTTCTTCTCGTTCTTTTCGTAGGCCTTCTGCAGGGCCTCCCAGTCGATGCCGTCATGCTCGGAGAAGTTGGAATCTTCCGAGGCGATGATGGCGCGCTTGAGATTGTTGGAGATGCGAGCGTAAGGCACCCAGCGGAATTGCAGCTGGGCATTCGGGTCCTTCTCGCGCAGGATCGACAACTGCTGGCGCATGAAACTGGTGGACTCCGGATTGTGATCCTTCCACCACCAGATCTGGACGAAGAAGTACAGCTGCAGCAGCAGTACCAGGGTGATGGGCAGGACGATGATCCAGAAGAGCAGCTTGCGTAGCGATTTCATGAGCCGGTTGTTGTTCTGTTGCCGTGTTCTGTCGATCCGGGAAATTCCGTCATGGTGCGATCCTGCAGAGGTGCACTCATGCACTCATACCGTCCTGCACTCCTGCGGTCCTCTACATCTGTGGAGGACTGCCGGCCTTTTGCTTGGTGCTTGGTGCTTATTGCGACAACTGCTGGCGCAGGCTGGCAAACACCTCGGCGGTGGCGGGCCGCACGCCGCGCCACAGCTGGAAGGCTTCGGCGGCCTGCTCGACCAGCATGCCCAGGCCATCGCGCACGCTGGCCCCGTGTTGCTGGGCGCTCTGCATGAAGACCGTGGGCTGGCGGCCATACATCATGTCGTAGGCCAGGGTCTCGCTGCCATACACCGATACCGGCAGCGGCGGCAGATCGTCCGACAGGCTGGCCGAGGTAGCGTTGATGATGACATCGAACACGCCCTCCAGTTCGGCATAGGCCGCACTGCGTACCGGGCCGAATTCCCGGAACTGGCGCGCCAGTTCATCGGCCTTGGCTTGCGTGCGGTTGACGATCACCAGTTCGGCCGGCTGCTGTTGCAGCAGCGGCAGCAGCGCGCCACGCGAGGCACCGCCGGCGCCCAGCAACAGCACGCGACGGCCTGCCAGCGCCTGGCCGGCATTGACCATGATGTCGGTCACCAGGCCGGCACCATCCGTGTTGTCGCCGAGGATGCGGCCGCCTTCGAACTTGAGCGTATTGACCGCACCGGCCAGACGCGCGCGTTCGGTCAGTTGATCGGCCAGCGCATGCGCTTCCAGCTTGAAGGGAACGGTGACGTTGGCACCGCGTCCGCCGCGCCGCTGGAACACCTGCACCGCTGCCTTGAAACCGTGCAGCGGAACCAGCAGGCGATCGTAATGCAGCGACTGGCCGGTCTGGGCGGCGAACTGCGCATGGATCTCGGGCGACTTGCTGTGGGCAATCGGATTGCCGATGACGACGTATTCATCCATGGTGGTTTGCCTGCTCCCTCGTTATATGTTCTGACTGCTCTTTGCTGTTCTTGTATCGGACCGCTGCGCCGCTGGCGATATCAGCCGGCCCCCAGTTCTGCCTGCACGCCCTGGTCACGGGTGAAACGGAAGGTCACGATGACTTCCCACACATCATCCTTGCCGCTGGTGCGCATGTTCTCCGGAAAACGGCCGAACGGCACCGAGCGCCGCACGATGGCCACCGCCGCCTGGTCCAGCGCGGCATTGCCGGAACTGGTGCGCACCACCACGCCGCCATCGCGCTCGTAGATGCTGCCGTCCTGGAATACCGGGATCACCACCAGCAGTTCACCGTAGAGCTTCTTGCCGTCGCGGGTCGGGAAGTTCAGGGTGCCGACCTTTTCTATCTTGTCCTGCAGCGCCTTGAAGTACTGGGCATAACCGACTTCGCGGGTGCTTGGCGTGATCTGAGTCTTCTTGGGGCGCTTGTTGTATTGCGCGATGTCCTTGGCCAGTTCGGCTTCCATGCGCGCCATGGCCTTGGCGGTTTCGGTCAGGTCGCGCGCGTTGGGCTGCGGCGTCTCGGTCGGCTTCTGCTGCTCGGCGCTGGCCACGTGCTGGCGCGCCTCCTGCAACTGCGCCAGCATCTTGCGCTGCTGCTGTTCCAGTTCGGCCACCTTGCGCTGCGCGGCCTTGACGCTGTCACCGCTCTCCACGTGCTGCATGTCCGGCAGCGGCGATCTGGCGCGGCCGTCGTCGGCATTGCCGCCGCCATCCAGGTTGGCCTGCGCCAGCGCCTGGGCGTTGACAGGCTTCTTGTCATGCTTGGCGTTGACCAGGATGACTTCCAGTTCCGGATCGGACGGCTTGAAGCGGAAGGCGTCGGGCGCGGCGAAGTGCACGGCCAGCAGCAGGCCATGCACCAGCAGCGAGATTCCGAGCGCGACGCTCAGCAGACGATGTTGGGCAAACAGATTCACAGCAGACGGGGAGCAACGACGATATTCACAGCGCCAATTCTACGCCAGCACCGCGTCATTGCGCGGCTTGGGCCGACGGGTTTTCGTCGGCATCGGCGGCGTCGGGATGTGGCTCTTCCTGTGCATTTTCCTGTACGGAATCCTGTGCATCGTTCTGTACATTGTTCTGTACCGAATTTTGCTCGGCAGCGGCTTCCTCGCCCTGTTCTTCGCTGCCCATGGAGGCCATGCCTTCGAGCAACTCGTCATCGTCTTCACCGAGGTCGCTGGCCAGCGCCTGGGCCGCAGCGGCCGGCACTTCCAGCAGGCGCGCCTCCACGGTCAGGTCGACCTCGTCCCAGCGCAGCAGGTCCAGCTTGACCTGCAGGCCGCGCGCCAGTTGCGGCAGGCCCGGCATGCGCAGCACCAGCGGGATCTCGACCAGGCGCAGGATTTCATCCTTGAGCACCACCGCTTCCACGGTACGGGCGTTTTCCTGCGCCAGCCAGCGCAGGCACCAGTAGCGTTCCATGGTCGACTGGAAATCGGCATAGCCGGAGTAAGCCGCATCGAAGCCCGAGACGATGGCGAAGAGATCGGCATCGCGCGGCTTGAAGGGCGCCACCAGCGGGGCGGTCACGCCGTGCTCGATGCAGGCCAGGATCTGCCACTGGTTGACCAGGTCGGTATAGCGGCGCAGCGGCGAGGTGCTCCAGGCATATTGATCCACGCCCAGGCCCTGGTGAGGCGCGGCGTGAGTGACCATGCGCACCTGCATCTTGGCGGCCCAGCCGCCGGCCCCGCCGCCTTGCGCGCGGTAGATGCCCGGCACGCCGTGATCGGCCATGAGCTTGCCCCAGGTGCTGTTGGCAAAGATCATCAGCTCGGCCACGATCTTGTCCAGCGGCGCGCCACGGCGGCGGCGCACGATGCTCACCACATCGTTCTCGACATAGAAATTGAAGTCGACGCGATTGTTCTGTTCCGGGCGCAGGCCGAAACTCTCGCGCTTGGCCATGCGGCCCTGTTCCAGCAATTGCACCCACTGCCACAGGAGCGCGATCTCTTCCTTGTGCGGATACTCGCCGCGATTTTCGGCCAGGGCTTCCTCGGTGACCAGCTCGTCGAGGTCGTTGTGGCGCAGGTTGGCGGCGATCGGCACCAGCTCGGCGCGGGTCTCGGTGCCCAGCACTTCCCAGCTGGCCGCGTCCAGCGTGGCATACAGCGACAGCGCAGGACGGGCAGCGCCGGCATCCAAGGTATAGGTGGCCACCAGGTCGTCGGGCAGCATGGTGATCTTTTCGCCCGGCATGTAGACGGTGGACATGCGCGCACGCGCAATCGCATCGATGGCGTCGCCGCGCTTGATGGCCAGGCCCGGGGCTGCGATGTGGATACCCACGCGCAGCTTGCCGTCAGGCAGACGGGTGACCGACAGGGCATCATCGATCTCGGTGGTGGTCACGTCATCGATGGAGAAAGCCTGGACATCGGCCAGCGGCAGATCGGTAGCCGCCGGCGGGATATCGATGGCCGGGAAACCGGTGCCGCGCGGGAAGAATTCGTAGAGGAAACGCGCGTAATGCAGATCCTTGGGAGAGGCCACGCCACCGGCAGCCAGCATCAGGCGCTGCGGGGTAGTCTGCATTTCCTTGGCGGCGGCGTCCAGGGCCTTGAATTCGATGCCGTTCTTGTCCGGCTTGAAGAGCAGTTGCAGGGCGATGGGGCGGAAGGCTTCCGGCAGTTTGTGGGCCTTGAGTTCTTCCACATACACGGCCTGTGCGGCCAGTTGCTGCTTCTTCTTTTCCAGCCCGGCCAGGGCCGCCTGCAGCGAGGCTTGCGGTGCCGCCTTGTAGCGGCCACGGCCCTTCTTGTAGAAATAGATCGGTGCGCGATGCAGGCACAGCAGCAGACCGGCCGCTTCCGGGGGCAGCGGGGCGTGACCGAAATACTCGGCGGCCAGGTCGGTGAAGCCGAATTCTTCTTCGCCGGCCACTTCCCACAGGAAATCCAGGTCGACTTCATCAGCGATGGCCTGGGCCTGTTGCATCAGCTCCTGCGGCGCGGGGGCAGCGAATTGCAGCAGCGCATCGCGCGACTTGACCTTGGCGCGCTTGCCGGAGGCCATCTCGACCTGGTAGGACTCGCCCTGCTGGGTCATGATGGAGCCGGCCTTGAAATCGCCGGATTCTTCGAACAATAAATTCATCTGCTTCTATCGCTTTTCAATCGGTACGTGGGCCGGCAGCGGACGCATCAGCGCCTCCAGTGCCGGCAGGAAAACATCGGTGACCATCAGCACGCCGCCGCGCCGGGTAAACAGGGAGCGGCGCGCCAGCAAACTGGTCGGCAATTCGGACTCGGGCAAGGCCTGCGCGATGCGGCGCATCAGCGGGTGGCCGGCGGGCAGCCGAGCATACTGGATGGGGCTGCGCCCGACCAGCGGATCAAAGAACAAGTTGGCCCCCAGGGGCGTGCTGCCAAGCTTGCTGAAAAAGGGCCAGTCGGACTTGACCGAGCTGGTCGACAGCACCGTATGGCCAAACACCACCGGCTGCCCGTCGCCCAGCAGGATGACATCGCGCTCCACCACCCGGCTACGGGGCGATATGCACAAGGCTTCATGCTCATCGGCCAGGATGCGGCCCGGACGCTGGCGCAGCAGGCGCACGCTGAAGCTTTCAGTCCGTTTCTTCAATTTCAGGGTCATGGAACCGGGGTCGGCCAGCCAGGCGCGGGTACGCCGCATCAGGTCGCCATCGGCCGCCAGCAGCGTCGCCAATGCCTGCGGATGCGCCATCCAGCGCGCCTTGCGGACAGGATGGGGCATCAGCGCACCGCCTTGCCGGGCAGGTCCACGCCGCAGAAGGCCAGCACCTCGTCCAGATGGTCGGCAAACTCGGCCATGCCATGGTCGCTGCCCTCGATGACGGTCTGGCGCGCGCCGGGGTAATGGGCCACCATCTCGCGCCAGTCCAGCACTTCGTCACCGGTGGCCGCGAGCAGGAAATAGCGTTCGGGGCGCGTGATCGCCGGCACCGACAGGGCCAGCAGCTCGGCGATGTACTCGCGCTTGAATTCAAAGGGTTCGTCGGAGTGGTATTGCGTGGTCACGCCGACATAGGATTCCAAGTCACGCGGCGGCTTGACCGCCGGGTTGACCAGCACCGCCCGGCAGCCGGTGTGCTCGGCCAGCCAGGTGGCGTAGTAACCGCCCAGCGACGAGCCGACCACGGTCAGCTCGGCCGGGTCCACCCCTGCCACCAGCGCACCCGCCAGGGCGATGGCCCCGGCCGGCGAGGCCGGCAGTTGCGGGCAGACGTACTGGTCCTGCAGGCCGAGCGCGGCCATGCGCTGTCCCATCACGCGCGCCTTGAAGGACTGCGGCGAGGAACGAAAGCCGTGCAGGTACAGGATCATGCCAGCGCGTCCAGCAGCTTCTGGTGTACGCCGCCGAAGCCGCCATTGCTCATCACCAGCACATGGTCGCCGGGCTGCGCGGCGGCCTTGACGGCTTGCACCAGTGCATCGAGGTCGTGGAAGGCAGCGGCCTTCTGGCCCAGCGGGGCCAGCGCCTCGGCCAGGTCCCAGCCCAGAGCATCACGCCCGGACTGGGCGCCGAAACCGAAGACCAGATCCGCTTCGGTGAGGCTGCCCGGCAGGGCTTCTTTCATCGTGCCCAGCTTCATGGTGTTGGAACGCGGCTCCAGCACGGCCAGGATGCGCGCGGCACCGACCTTCTTGCGCAGGCCGGCCACGGTGGTGGCGATGGCGGTCGGATGATGGGCGAAATCGTCATAGACGGCCACGCCATTGGCGCTGCCGCGCAGCTCCATGCGCCGCTTCACGCTCTGGAACGCGCCCAATGCCTCGATGGCCTGGGCCGCCGGCACGCCCACGTGACGGGCGGCGGCAATCGCAGCCAGGGCGTTCATGCGGTTATGTTCACCGGTCAGCGACCAGTCCACCGTACCTTGAGACTGGCCTGCGAAGAAGACCTCGAAACGGCCATCCTCATGGGTCTGCAGCGACCAGCCGGGCTGGCCGGCGGCTACGCCAAAATCTTCACGTTCGCTCCAGCAGCCGCGCGCCAGCACGCGCTGCAATGCGGCTTCGCGGCCATTGGCGATGACCCGGCCGATCCCGGGCACGGTGCGCACCAGATGGTGGAATTGCGTCTCGATGGCCCCCAGATCGGGGAAGATGTCGGCGTGATCGTACTCAAGATTGTTCAGCACGGCGGTACGGCTGCGGTAGTGCACGAACTTGCTGCGCTTGTCGAAGAAGGCGGTGTCGTACTCGTCGGCCTCGATGACGAAGAAGGGCGAAGGTCCCCCCTGGCCATCACTGCCCAGGCGCGCCGAGATGCCGAAGTTCATCGGCACCCCGCCGATCAGGAAGCCCGGCTGGTAGCCCGCGTGTTCCAGCACCCAGGCCAGCATGGCCGAGGTGGTGGTCTTGCCATGCGTGCCGGCCACCGACAGGACCCACTTGTCCTGCAGGATGTTCTCGCCCATCCATTGCGGGCCGGAGACATAGGGCAGGCCGCGGTTGAGGATCTCCTCCATCAGCGGGTTGCCGCGCGAGACCACGTTGCCGATGACGAACAGGTCCGGCTTGATCTCCACCTGCGACGGCTCGAAACCCTGGGTCAGGGTGATGCCCTGGGCTTCCAGCTGGGTGCTCATGGGGGGATAGACGTTGGCGTCGCAGCCGGTCACGGTATGGCCAGCCTCTTTGGCCAGCACGGCCAGGCCGCCCATGAAGGTGCCGCAGATGCCGAGGATGTGTATATGCATAGCGAATCTTGGGGTGTAATCCCGCGATTTTACCTGAGCCGGCGGCTGCACCTGCTAACGAGTATGATGTCGCCCATGTCTGAATTTGAATTCACCTCCCCCACAGAGCAGCTGCGTGCAGAAATCGCCGCCGCCGCCGCGCGCATGATCGCCGAAGATGGTGCCGACTACGGCAGCGCCAAACGCAAGGCGGCCAAACAGATCCTGGGCAACCAGAAGATGCGCGGCGAGATCATGCCGGATAACGAGCAGATCGAAGAAGAAGTCCGCATCTACAACGAACTCTTCTTTGCCGATACCCAGCCGGCGCGCCTGTTGCACCTGCGCCAGGTGGCCCTGCAGCTGATGCAGGACCTGCAGCAGTTCAATCCTTACATTACCGGCGCGGTGTGGAATGGCACGGCAGGTGAACATTCGGACATCCACCTGCAGCTGTTCTCCCCCAGCGCCAAGGATGTCGAGATTTTCCTTCTGAACAAGAATGTGAACTTCGAGGTCGGCGAAACCAGCCACTTCCGCACCGGCCAGGCGGTGGAAACCCTGAGCTTCCTGCTGCCCCAGCGCGGTGCCGACCCCGAACTGGCCCATCTGGCCCTGTATGACGAAGACGACTTGCGCGGCAGCCTGCGTGCCGCCCCTGGCAAACGCCCCGAGCGCGGCGATGCGGCCGCGCTGGCGGCGCTCATCGATGCCCCCTCCGAGGACTGATTCATGACGAAACTGAAAAATGTGATCTTGTTGGCCGTGGTTGCGGTCGTTTGCGTGGGCGTTGGCATCTATGCCAGCCATCGCGCCAACCCGCCCGCCTCGCCCGAGACCCAGGCGCTCGACAAGCTGCTGTCGCAATCGATGCCGGATGCCAGCGGCCAGACCCAATCGCTGGCGCAATACAAGGGCAAACCCCTGGTCGTGAACTTCTGGGCCACCTGGTGCGGCCCCTGCGTGGAAGAAATGCCCGAGCTGACGGCCTTGCAGCAGGAGATCGCGCCGGTGCAAATCCTCGGAATTGGCGTCGATAGTCAGGAAAATATCGCCAAGTTTGCGCAAAAGTACCAAATCCGCTATCCTCTCTTCGTTGCCGGAACCGGCGCCACCGATTTGCTGCGGCAATTCGGCAATCAGGCGGGCGGTCTTCCGTTCACCGCTCTGGTGGGCAAGGACGGCAACGTCAAGAAGGTCTACCTGGGCCGCATCAAGTTCGATGAACTGCGCGCCGACCTGTCACAGCTCTGATTCGCAGAGTCACTCGCAGGGCCACCTCGGCGGCCCGCAAACGCAAATCCGTGAAAAGAAAGTTTTTCTTGCCAAATGATGGCATTTGACGGCAAAATGCGCGCATCGTCGTCAAACGGAGCTTAATCTCCATGGCAAAACAGCTTCTCCTGCTCAATGGTCCGAACCTCAATCTGCTCGGAACCCGGGAGCCGGAAGTCTACGGATCCACCACGCTGGCCGATATCGAACAGCGTGCACAAGAACAGGCCCGCGCCGCCGGCGCGACCCTGGCCACCTTCCAGAGCAACCACGAAGGTGCGCTGATCGACCGCATCCACCAAGCGCGCCTGGAGGGGGTCGATGGCATCATCATCAATCCGGGTGGATTGACCCATACCAGCGTGGCCCTGCGCGATGCGCTGGCCGGGGTGGCGATTCCCTTCGTGGAATTGCATATCTCCAATGTGCACCAGCGCGAGGAGTTCCGGCATTTTTCCTATCTGTCCGGCATCGCCCGGGCAGTCCTGTGCGGCTTCGGGGTCGATGGCTATCGTATGGCCGTTGATTTCTGGCTGCGTCAATCCTGAGGGCGGACACGCCGCTTCGAACGGATCGCTTCACGTACTGCAAGACCCAGACTGAACCCGCCGGGCGCCACAGAGCGCCGGCGTTTCGTTTAACACTACTCATCTACATTCCGAGGGATTCAAATGGATTTACGAAAACTCAAGACGCTGATCGACCTGGTTGCTGAATCGGCCATCGAAGAGCTGGAAGTCACCGAAGGCGAAAGCAAGGTCCGCATCGTCAAGTCGTCCCCGAATGCCCAGAACCAGGTCGTGATGGTGCCGCAACAGCAAGCCTACGCCCCCGCCGCCGCCCCCGTGGCCGCGGCCGCCCCGGCTGCAGCTGCTCCCGCTGCCGCACCGGCGGCGCCGGCCGTGCCGGAAGGCTACATCGTCAAGTCGCCCATGGTCGGTACCTTCTACCGTTCCTCGGCACCGGGCGCACCGGCCTTCGTCGAAGTGGGCAAGGAAGTCAAGGAAGGCGATACCCTGTGCATCATCGAAGCCATGAAGCTGCTCAACGAAATCGACGCCGACAAGGGTGGCGTGGTCAAGCAGATCCTGGTGGAAAACGGCCAGGCCGTCGAGTTCGGCCAACCGCTGTTCGTGCTGGGCTGATTCCCGCCGCAGCAGTCCCTGGCCTGGCAGCAACGGCCGCCGCGCGGCACATGCCGGCTGCTGCGGCCCGGCTCCGGAACCTATAACGCTTGAACCTGGCGACGCCTCATTCCTGTTATGTTTGAAAAAATCCTCATCGCCAACCGTGGCGAAATTGCCCTGCGTATCCAGCGCGCCTGCCGCGAACTGGGTATCAAGACCGTGGTCGTGCACTCCGAGGCCGACCGCGAGGCCAAGTACGTGAAGCTGGCCGATGAGTCGGTCTGCATCGGCCCGGCCCCGTCGGCCCTGTCCTACCTGAACATGCCGGCCATCATCAGCGCCGCTGAAGTGACGGACGCCCAAGCGATCCACCCCGGCTACGGCTTCCTCTCGGAAAACGCCGATTTCGCCGAGCGCGTGGAACAGTCCGGCTTCGTCTTCATCGGCCCGCGCGCGGAAAACATCCGCATGATGGGCGACAAGGTCTCGGCCAAGCAGGCCATGATCCGTGCCGGCGTGCCCTGCGTGCCGGGTTCGGAAGGCGCGTTGCCGGACAACCCCAAGGAAATCGTCCAGATCGCCCGCAAGATCGGCTATCCGGTCATCATCAAGGCCGCCGGCGGCGGTGGTGGCCGTGGCATGCGCGTGGTGCATACCGAAGCCGCGCTGATCAATGCCGTGACCATGACCAAGACCGAAGCCGGTGCCGCCTTCGGCAATCCGGAAGTCTATATGGAGAAGTATCTGGAAAATCCGCGCCACGTGGAAATCCAGATCCTGGCCGACGAGCACAAGCAAGCCGTCTGGCTGGGCGAGCGCGACTGCTCCATGCAGCGCCGCCACCAGAAGGTGATCGAGGAAGCGCCAGCACCGGGCATCCCGCGCAAGATCATCGAGAAGATCGGCGAACGCTGCGCCGAAGCCTGCCGCAAGATGAACTATCGTGGCGCCGGTACCTTCGAGTTCCTGTACGAAAATGAAGAGTTCTACTTCATCGAGATGAACACCCGCGTGCAGGTGGAACACCCGGTGACCGAAATGATTACCGGTGTGGACATCGTGCAGGAACAGATCCGCATCGCCGCCGGCGAAAAGCTGCGTTACCGCCAGCGCGACATCGAACTGAAGGGTCACGCCATCGAGTGCCGCATCAACGCCGAGGATCCGTTCAAGTTCATCCCCTCGCCGGGCCGTATCACGGCGTGGCACGTGCCGGGTGGTCCTGGCATCCGCGTCGATTCGCATGCCTACTCGGGTTATTTCGTGCCGCCCAACTATGATTCCATGGTCGGCAAGGTGATTGCCTACGGTGCGACCCGGGAACAGGCCATCCGCCGCATGCAGATCGCGCTGTCGGAGATGGTGGTGGAAGGCATTTCGACCAATATCCCGCTGCACCGCGAGCTGATGGTGGATGCGCGTTTCTTCGAAGGCGGAACCAATATCCATTATCTGGAACATAAGTTGTCGGAACGTCCGACGGCGCCGGAAGCGGACAAGTCCCTCAAGAAGTAAATCGCAGTTCAGCAGCAACAACAGTAATAACAGTAACGACAGCAAAGGCAGGCATGGCTTGGGTAGAAATCGTCATCGAAGTGGCGCGCGAACAGGCGGAGGCATTGTCCGACGCCCTGATGGACTCTGGCGCCCTCTCGGTGTCGGTGGAAGATGCCGATGAAGGGACGGACGCCGAGCGTCCGCTCTTCGGCGAACCCGGCATGGAGCCGGAAGAAGCCGCCTGGGACCGCAGCCGTGTGGTGGCGCTGGCCGGCAAGGATGCCGACCACGCCACCATCGTGATGGATGCGGCCAAGGCCATCGGCCTGGACTATGCCCTGCCCTTTGCCACGCGCACTGTGGAAGAGCAGGACTGGGTGCGCCTGACGCAATCCCAGTTCGAGCCCATCCACATCGGCCAGAGTATCTGGGTGGTACCCAGCTGGCACGAGGCACCGTCCGATCCGGACGCCCTGGTGCTGGAACTGGACCCGGGCCTGGCCTTCGGCACCGGCAGCCATCCGACCACCCGGCTGTGCATGGAGTGGCTGGAAGCCAATGCCACCCAGGCCCAAACCCTGCTGGACTACGGCTGCGGCTCGGGCATCCTGGCCCTGGTGGCCGCCAAGATCGGCGTGCCGCAGGTGATCGGGGTGGACATCGATCCGCAGGCGCTGGAGTCAGCCAAGCACAATACCGAACGCAACCACTGCAGCGCGACTTATTACCTGCCGGAACCCTTCGCCGCAGCCCACCCGGAAGGTGAGCGCTTCGACGTGGTGGTGGCCAACATCCTGGCCGGCCCCCTGCAGCTGATGGCCCCCATGCTGGCCGGCCGCGTGCGCGCCGGCGGTGCGCTGGTGCTCTCGGGCGTGCTGGATCGCCAGGCGCAAGAAGTCATCAACGCCTACGCGCCCTGGATCGCCCTGACCGTCTGGGCCGAACATGAAGGCTGGGTGGCCCTGGCAGGCCGCCTGCCGGAGTAATCCATGGCGTTGGCGACCCAGTGTCCGCACTGCCTGACCATCTTCAGGGTCGCCAGCGACCAGCTCAAACTGCGCGGCGGACTGGTCCGCTGCGGCAATTGCCGCCAGGTCTTCAACGGTAACGAATACCTGGTCGAGGCCAGCGTGGCCGACGGCCACTACCAACCGGCACCAGGCAGCAAAGCCCAGGCCGGGATGGCGACACCGGTGTTTGCGCCGGCAGCTTCGTCCTCCTCCGTCCCGACGCCCCCCGCTAACAGCCCCTATGAACGAACTGGCGCGCCGCTGACCGCGCAACAGCCTCCCTTCGTTCCCCCTGCTCAAACGCCCGTCCCCGAGGTGAACGTTCCTGCGCCGCAGCCAATGTCGGCAGCCGCGCCCGTCCAGGCTGCTGCGCCGGCTCCCTTGCCTGCCGCCATCCCGGTCATTGCCGAGCCCAAGGTGTTCCGCTCGCCAACCAGTCCGGGCTACCTCCCGGATCTTGGTGCGAGCTTCAAACCCGCTGTGCCTGTGGACAAGACAAGTCCCGAGGATCAAGCCAGCAGCCCGATGCCGCCGCAAGAGGATGGCCCCGACAGCGGAGCGCTGCTGCGCCGCTCCTCGGCCGAGTCCGACGAGATTGCCGCGCCGCCCGAGGTGGCCGCCGTCTTCCGTATCGACGATGAGCCGGTGTTGCATGATGTGGCCGATGCCAAGGACGGCGTCCCCGGCGATGGCGAAAAATCCGACGCACAAGAAGCGGAAGCGGAAGACGGCGAGCCCGCCGACGAACCCGGCTTCGTCAAGCGTGCCGAGCGCCGCGCGCGCATCAGCCAGGCCATGAAGATGGTGATGATGGTGCTGGCCGGCGTGATGGTGCCGGTACTGCTGCTGCAATCGCTCTATTACTGGCGCAATCCGCTGGCGGCTTCCGTGCCGCAGCTGCGTCCCATGCTCAACGGCATGTGCGTGGCTTTCCATTGCACCGTGGGCCTGCCCACCGAGATCGAGCGCCTCTCGCTGGAATCCAACGAACTGCAGGTGGTGCCACCCAACCAGAACGTCTATGCGCTCTCGCTGGTGATGCGCAATCGCGGCACCAGCGCCCAGGCCTGGCCGCATATTGAACTTACGCTCAACAATGACGACGAGAAGGCGGTGGTGCGGCGCGTCTTCCGCCCGCGCGACTACCTGGCCGACCCGGCGCAGGTCGACCGTGGCATCGGGCCCGAGAGCGAGCAGCAGATCAAGCTCAACTTCGAGCTCAAGGATGCGCTGGTCTCGGGTTATCGCATCTATCTCTTCTATCCCTGACCCGGACTCATCCCGGCTGATCGTCACCGATCATCACTGCCCGGCCTGAACTCGAAACGACTTGCGTCAGGTTCGGACTGCACGCCGCTTTTCTTCTACAATGCGGCATCATTCACTCACTTGTCCCGACCACGCCATGAGCTCCCTGATCTGCGGTTCCCTCGCTTACGACAACATCATGCAATACGAGGGCCGTTTCGCTGAAGCCCTGCTGGCTGACCAGTTGCACAAGGTCAACGTCTCCTTCCTGGTGCCCACCATGCGCCGCGAGTTCGGCGGCTGTGCCGGCAACATCGCCTACAACCTCAAGCTGCTGGGTGGCGAACCGATCGTGATGGCCACCGTCGGCCTGGACAGCGCACCCTACATGGAGCGTTTTGCCGCCCTGGACATCTCGACCCGATGCGTGCGCCAGTTCGAATCCTCCTTCACTGCGCAGTGCTTCATCACCACCGACGCCGACAGCAACCAGATCACCGCCTTCCACCCGGGTGCCATGACCTGGTCGCACGAGAACAAGGTCGCTGACGCCGGTGCGGTCAAGTTCGCCATCGTCGCGCCCGATGGCCGTGACGGCATGCTGCAGCACGCGCAGCAGGCGGCTGAACTGAAGATCCCGCTGATCTTCGATCCGGGTCAGGGCATGCCGATGTTCGATGGCAATGACCTCAAGAACTTCATCGACCTGGCGACCTATGTCGCGGTCAATGACTACGAAGCCGAACTGCTGACGGCGCGCACCGGGCTGTCGCTGGCGCAGATCGCTGAACGCGTCACGGCCCTGGTGGTCACACGCGGCGAACTGGGTGCCGACATCTTCGTGGACGGCAAGCACCACGCCATCCCCTGCGTGAAGGCCGACAAGATCGCCGATCCGACCGGCTGCGGCGATGCCTTCCGCGCCGGCATGCTGTTCGGCCTGACCGAAGGCTATGACTGGGAAACCACCGGCCGCCTGGCCAGCCTGATGGGTTCCATCAAGATCGCTTCGCAAGGTCCGCAGAACCATGCACCGTCCAAGGCGGAGATCGAAGAGCGCTTCCACAAGGCCTTCGGCTATCGCTTCGGCTGATGGGCTTCCCTGCCGGTCACGCGCAGCGGCTCACGCGCGATGCCGGCTCCCCGCATCATCAAGGAGATTCGCCATGCTGAACCCTTCCTCGTTTTCCCTCACGGCCGATGCGGCCGCGCGCCTGCGCCGCTGGTGTGGTGCCTCGCTCCTGCTGGGGGCGGTGCTGTGTTCGCAGGGCGCACTGGCCGCTCTCAAGCCGGGCGACAAGGCCCCCGAGTTCTCCGCACCGAGTTCGCTGGGCGGACAGGTGTCGACCTTCTCGCTGTCGGAAGCGCTGAAGAAAGGTCCGGTGGTGCTGTACTTCTATCCGGCCGCCTTCACCTCCGGCTGCACCATCGAAGCGCACCTGTTTGCGGAAGCCGTGGATCGCTACAAGGCGCTGGGGGCCACCGTCATCGGTGTGTCGGGCGACAACATCGAGACCCTCAACAAGTTCTCGGTCAGCGAATGCCGCAGCAAGTTCGCGGTGGCGGCCGATGTCGACAAGAAGATCATGAAGGCCTATGACGCGCAGTTCATGAAGGTCACCGGCTATGCCAGCCGTACCTCCTACGTCATCACGCCGGACCATGCGATCCTCTACGAGTACACCGACATGAATCCGGAAAAGCATGTGGAGAACACCATGCAGGCGCTGGAGCAGTGGTCGGCAAAGCAGAAGCGCTGATCGCGTTGTTGCCGCGTGCAGATGAAAAAAGAGCCGGATGTCCGGCTCTTTTCACGTGGAGACAAACCCGGCGGTCTGGTCAGAATCCGCCGAAGAGCAGGCCACTGACCACGCGCACCGCGATCTGCAGCAGGATCAGCAGGACCAGCGGCGACAGGTCAACACCGCCCAGGGGCGGGATGATCTTGCGCAGCGGACGCAGCAGCGGATCGTTCAGGGCCCGCACGAAGGGGGCCAGCGGTGCGTGCGGATTGACCCAGCTGAAGACGGCCTCGATGATCAGCGTGGCCATGAAGCCGTAGCAGATCCATTCAAAGAAGCGCTCCAGTGCCACCAGGAAGATGAGCTTGAAGTCGAAACCGCTCTGAAAGCCCAGGATGGCGATGATGGACAGCAGCACGATGAGGAAGGCCCCCAGCAGGCTGGCCCAGTCATGGCGGCCGCCCGGCATCACCCGGCGCAGCGGCAGCACCAGCCAGTCCGAGAGCTGGTAGACGAATTGACCCACCGATTGCGGCGGACGTACGCGCACTACCTGCATCCAGAAGCGCAGCAGCAGGACACCGGCCAGAATGCTGGCGACGGCGTTGACGATCATCGTGAAAATACTATGCAGCACAGGGATCTCCATCAGTGAGAGGCAGGGCACATACTAGTGGGCAAGCGGTCGCTGCGCAATCGCTGACTGCTGCGTGCTGCCCGCGGCGAGGTGGTCGCGCAGGCAAGCGTTAGCGCCGCGTGCGAGCATACCTGAGCTTTCATATATTGTGCCATTGTGCCGGAATGCCAGAGCAGAGATGCAGTCCTTCATCATCGCCGGGAGCGGCGGCACGGGGGAGGCAAGGCCCTTCCGGCAGGCATAAAAAAACCGCTGCATGGCGCAATGCCATACAGCGGCCTTCAGTCTGAGGGGATCAGACTAGACGCACGCCGATCTTACGGACGGCCAGCGCCGGTCGGGAACGGCCATGCAGCGGCCGGGTTCAGCACGGTCTTGGCGGCCGGTGCTGCTGCGGCGGCTGCCGGCTTGGCGGCTGCCTTCTTCGGAGCGGCGGCCTTCTTGGCGGCTGCCTTCGGTGCTGCAGCTGCCTTGGGCGCTGCGGCCTTCGGAGCGGCGACCTTCTTGGCGGCGGCCTTGGGAGCAGCTGCCTTCGGCGCTGCAACCTTCTTGGCGGCTGCGGCCTTGGGAGCGGCTGCCTTCGGAGCTGCTGCCTTCTTGGCGGCTGCCTTCGGAGCTGCAACCTTCTTGGCTGCTGCCTTCGGCGCTGCAACCTTCTTCGCTGCGGCTGCCTTCGGAGCTGCTGCCTTCTTGGCGGCTGCCTTCGGCGCTGCAACCTTCTTGGCTGCTGCCTTCGGAGCTGCAACCTTCTTCGCTGCGGCGGCCTTCGGAGCTGCGGTCTTCTTGGCTGCTGCCTTCGGAGCTGCAACCTTCTTGGCTGCTGCCTTCGGTGCTGCAACCTTCTTTGCTGCGGCGGCCTTCGGAGCTGCGGTCTTCTTGGCTGCTGCCTTCGGAGCTGCAACCTTCTTCGCTGCGGCGGCCTTCGGAGCTGCGGTCTTCTTGGCTGCTGCCTTCGGGGCTGCAACCTTCTTCGCTGCGGCTGCCTTCGGAGCTGCGGTCTTCTTTGCTGCTGCCTTCGGGGCTGCAACCTTCTTCGCTGCTGCCTTCGGAGCGGCTGCCTTCTTGGCAGCTGCCGGCTTGGCGGCGGCCTTGGCCACGGTCTTCTTGGCGGCTGCGGCCTTGGGCGCGGCTACCTTCTTGGTGGTTTCCTTGGCGGCTGCCGCCTTCTTTGCCGCCGGCTTCTTCGCCGCGGTCTTCTTTGCTGCTGTTGCCATTTTGTTTCTCCTTCTTCACGTGAATGGAAAAAATCAAGCTTGATATAAGCAACCCGCACGCGACATCGCGATGACGCGGGCGAGCTATTCATCGGCACAAGCCGCCTGTGGCTTGCGCTAATGAATTCGGCACCAGCTGAACTGCTGCATCCCCTCACCTATGCAGCGCTTCAGCTATCTTGGCGACGCCCCTCCGGTAGTGCCCGCGCAATGGCGCAGGAAGATGCGACTACGGGAGCAGGCGCGACACCAAAAAAAACGCCAGCGTGTTCAAACGCTAGCGTCGGAATCGCGTTCCTGAAAAACCTTGGTGTTTTTCAAAGGAAAAGCCGCCTGACCCGACAAGATGGGGTTAAGCGGCGATAACAGAGAAGATTGATTCGGTCTCTGACTGTTCATTAATTTGGCGTAGGCCTTTTCCGTTTCAGCAGCCGGGCATCTTGCAAGCTACCCGGCTCCTGTTGTGCATCATGTCTCGATGAAGAGAACTTCAAGACTGCACATCATTCCCAACTCAGTGCGCCCCCGGTTTGGTATTCGATGACACGGGTCTCAAAGAAGTTGCGCTCCTTCTTCAAGTCGATCATCTCGCTCATCCACGGGAACGGATTTTCTTCTTGTGCGAACAGCGGGTCCAATCCGATTTGCTGTGCGCGGCGGTTTGCGATGAATCGCAGGTAGCCCTTGAACATGGTAGCGTTCAACCCGAGCACGCCTCGCGGCATTGTATCCTCTGCGTAACGATATTCCAACTCCACCGCGCGTAAAAACAACGATTTGATTTCGTCGCGGAACTCCGGAGTCCACAGGTGCGGGTTCTCCATCTTCACGGTGTTGATCAGGTCGATGCCGAAGTTGCAGTGCATCGATTCGTCACGCAGGATGTACTGGTACTGCTCGGCCGCGCCCATCATCTTGTTCTGGCGACCCAGTGCCAGGATCTGCGTGAAGCCCACGTAGAAGAACAGCCCTTCCATGATGCACGCGAAGACGATCAGCGACTTCAGCAGCTTCTGGTCATTCTCCATCGTGCCGGTCTTGAACTCGGGATCGGTCAGCGTATCGATGAAGGGAATCAGGAACTCGTCCTTGTCGCGGATCGATGCGACCTCGTGATACGCATTGAAGATCTCGGCTTCATCCAGGCCCAGCGATTCGACGATGTACTGGTAGGCGTGGGTGTGGATCGCTTCTTCAAAAGCCTGGCGCAGCAGGTACTGGCGGCACTCCGGTGCGGTGATGTGGCGATAGGTGCCCAGCACGATGTTGTTGGCGGCCAGCGAGTCGGCGGTGACGAAGAAGCCCAGGTTGCGCTTGACCAGACGGCGCTCGTCTTCGGTCAGGCCGTTCGGGTTCTTCCACAGCTCGATGTCACGCTGCATGTTGATCTCTTGCGGCATCCAGTGGTTGGCGCAGCCGGCCAGGTACTTGTCCCAGGCCCACTTGTACTTGAAGGGCACCAGCTGGTTGACGTCGGTGTGGCCGTTGATGATGCGCTTGTCGGCAGCATTGACACGGCGGGTGGTGTCGACCTGCTCGCTGTTGCCGGCCATCAGTGCCGGGTTCAGCGCAGCATTGGACTGGCCGAAGGCCGGTTGCAGTTGCGGCTGCAGGTTGGGGGTGCGCGGCGCCTGGGCCGGTTGCTTGACTTCATCATCCCAAGAAAGCATCTGTGGTTCCTCTTTACTTTATCGGTAGCTGCCGGCGAGGTCGCATGACCATGGCGCGGCGGGTGTCTATCAGGTGACAACGGCGCATCCGGTGAAGTTCACCGCGATGCGCCGGCTAGGGTGGGCAGGACTTGGGACAGTGTTGCTGCCGTCATCTCGGATGACCTTGGATCATCCTCATCAGCAGGCCGTCCCGGCCCTGCCCGGATTGCTTACTGGCAGGCCTCGCACTCTTCGAAGCCCGCATCGCCCGGACGCATGGTGCAGACCGGACCATCGGCTTCGATCGAAGCACCCGGGGTCGGCATCACGTAGGCAGCCGAGGCAGCAGCCGCCGAAGCGATCGGTGCGACCGGCACGGCCGTACCGGAAGCCGAGGCCATGGCACCGGCGCCGCCATCAACGGCCACGGCGTTCAGTGCACCAGCACGGGAAGTCGACTTCTCGGTGTGGGTCGCGCCGATGGTGCGCAGGTAGTAGGTGGTCTTGAGGCCACGCAGCCACGCCAGCTTGTAGGTCTCGTCCAGACGCTTGCCGGAAGCACCGGCCATGTAGATGTTCAAGGACTGGGCCTGGTCGATCCACTTCTGGCGACGCGAGGCGGCTTCCACCAGCCAGGACGGATCCACTTCGAAGGCGGTGGCGTAGATGTCGCGCAGGTCTTGCGGGATGCGGTCGATCTTGGCCAGGCTGCCGTCGAAATACTTGAGGTCGGCGACCATGACTTCGTCCCACAGGCCACGGGCCTTCAGGTCGCGCACCAGGTACTCGTTGATCTCGGTGAATTCGCCCGACAGGTTCGACTTCACGTACAGGTTCTGGTAGGTCGGCTCGATGCAAGCAGACACGCCGATGATGTTGGAGATGGTCGCCGTCGGGGCGATGGCCACGCAGTTCGAGTTGCGCATGCCGTGTTCGGCGATGCGTGCACGCAGGGCGCCCCAGTCCAGGGTCTCGGTGCTGTCGGTTTCCAGGTAGCCGCCGCGTTCTTGCGCCAGCAGCTTGAGGGAATCTTGCGGCAGGATGCCGCGATCCCACAGCGAACCGCGGTAGGAAGCGTAACGGCCGCGCTCTTCGGCCAGTTCGGTCGAAGCCATGTAGGCGTAGTAGCAGACGGCTTCCATGGAGCGGTCGGCGAATTCGACGGCGTCCATCGAGGCGTACGGCACGCGCTTGATGTGCAGGCAGTCCTGGAAGCCCATGATGCCCATGCCCACCGGACGGTGGCGCAGGTTGGAATCACGTGCCTTCTTGACGGCGTAATAGTTGATGTCGATGACGTTGTCCAGCATGCGCATGGCGGTGCGGATTGTCTTTTGCAGCTTGGCATGGTCCAGCTCGCCATTGACCAGGTGCGCCGGCAGGTTCACCGAACCCAGGTTGCAGACCGCGATCTCGCTCTCGTTGGTGTTCAAGGTGATCTCGGTGCACAGGTTGGAGCTGTGCACCACGCCCACGTGTTGCTGCGGCGAACGGATGTTGCAAGGATCCTTGAAGGTGATCCACGGGTGGCCGGTTTCGAACAGCATCGACAGCATCTTGCGCCACAGGTCGTTGGCTTGCACCTTCTTGAAGAGCTTCAGCTCGCCACGAGCGGCCTTGGCTTCATAGGCGGTGTAGGCTTCTTCGAAGGCACGGCCGAACTTGTCGTGCAGGTCCGGGGTGTCGGAGGGCGAGAAGAGGGTCCACTCACCCTTTTCCATCACGCGCTTCATGAACAGGTCGGGAATCCAGTTCGCGGTGTTCATGTCGTGGGTGCGGCGGCGGTCGTCGCCGGTGTTCTTGCGCAGTTCGAGGAATTCCTCGATGTCCATGTGCCAGGTTTCCAGGTAGGCGCAGACCGCGCCCTTGCGCTTGCCGCCCTGGTTGACCGCCACGGCGGTATCGTTGACCACCTTCAGGAAGGGGACCACGCCTTGCGACTTGCCGTTGGTGCCCTTGATGTGCGCACCCAGGGCACGCACCGGGGTCCAGTCATTGCCCAGGCCGCCGGCGAACTTGGCCAGCAGGGCGTTTTCCTTGATGGCTTCGTAGATGCCGTCGAGGTCGTCGGCCACCGTGGTCAGGTAGCAGGAAGACAGCTGCGAACGCTGGGTACCCGAGTTGAACAGGGTCGGGGTCGAGCTCATGAAGTCGAACGAGGACAGCAGGTCGTAGAACTCGATGGCGCGGGTTTCGCGGTCGATTTCGTTCAGTGCCAGGCCCATCGCCACACGCATGTAGAACGCCTGGGGCATCTCGATGCGGGTGCCGCCGATGTGCAGGAAATAACGGTCATACAGGGTCTGCAGGCCGATGTAGCCGAACTGCAGGTCGCGCTCGGGCTTGATGGCGGCAGCCAGCTTGGCCAGGTCGAACTGGGCCAGCTTGGTGTCGAGCAGCTCGGCTTCGATACCCTTCTTCACGTATTGCGGGAAGTACTCCAGGTACTCGGCCGGGGCGTCGGCCTGAGCCACTTCCTTGCCGAAGACTTCCTTGCGGATGGTGTGCATCAGCAGGCGCGAGGTCACCTGGCTGTAAGCAGGGTCCTTTTCCATCAGCGCGCGGGCAGCCAGGATGGCGGACTTGTACAGCTCTTCGACGGGCACGCCGTCATACAGGTTCTTGACGGTTTCGGAGAGGATGGCATCGGCATCGACGTGCGATTCCAGGCCGACGCAGGCAGCGGCGATCAGGGAACGGACTTCGTTGATGTCCAGCGGACGGCTCTGGCCGTCTTCGGTCACGTGCAGTTGCGGTGCGGCCGCTTCGGTCTTGGTGGCGGCGCCTTGCTGGGCGCGCTCTTCCATGCGCTTGGCACGGTACAGCACGTAGGCACGGGCGACGTCATGCTCGCCCGAACGCATCAGGGCCAGCTCGACCTGATCCTGGATATCTTCAATATGGAAGGTGCCACCGGTGGGCTGGCGGCGCACCAGCGCCGACACCACGTTGGTGGTCAGTTGCTCGACCATCTCGCGTACACGCGCCGAAGCGGCACCCTGGCCACCGTTGACGGCCAGGAAGGCCTTGGTCACGGCGATGGAAATCTTGGAGGGCTCGAAACCGACCACCGCGCCATTGCGGCGGATGATGCGGTATTCGCCCAGGCCAGCGGTCTGGGACACGATGGCCTGGCCTTCAGCGGAACCTTCCAGCTCGGCAGAGGTGCCGAACGGAGCGGGCGATTTGACGGAAATTTCTTGGGTTGAGCGCACTTAGCCTCCTGGGGTACATGGGGCAGATGGCCGGGGGTTGCCACCTGCGTTGCTAATAACTTCATCCGGGCCCCGAACGGCAAAGGACCCGCGAACGGCGGAAGCGTCCCACAATGACTGTCCCTTGCGTGGACATTCATGCTGACGCAAAACTGCTTGAAACTGATGTGTGGAACGGAATTAAAAGAAGGAGAACCGGGGGCGTTGTCGTACTTGGTTACTGCCTCGCGGGTCTTGCACCTTCTGAAGCACTGCCTGAAACGGGCCGACCGTGGATGAAGACCCGATACCAACAACAAGTTCAACTGAACACTACATCTAGTATCAAAACATCGAATGGGACTAATTCTAGTAGCGGGTCCGGGCGGATGCAACCGCTATTTAGAGAATTTTTCTGCTGCTCAAGCTTGACTTTTGTGAAGGCCAACGGGGAAGCGCAATTGCGCCGCGTTAACGATTTTCACCATTTTGTTGTGATAGCCGTCCCAGTCGAAGAAGGGTCCGGGGTCGGTCTTGCGCACCGGCGCGATGTGTTCGTGGCCAGCCACGGCGGTCAATCCGTAGCGCGTTACCAGGGCCTGGGAGAGCTGCACCAACGTCTCATATTGGGCTTCGGTGAAGGGTTCAAAGTCGGTCCCTTCCAGCTCGATGCCGATGGAAAAATCATTGCAGCGCTCGCGCCCCTCGAAGCTGGACACGCCCGCATGCCAGGCGCGGCGATGGGCCGGGACGAACTGCACCACTTCGCCATCGCGGCGGATCAGGAAGTGGGCCGAGACGCGCAGGGGACGCAGCTGGTTGAAATAAGGATGCGCGTCAAAGTCGAGCCGGTTGCAGAACAGGTCGGCGATATAAGGGCCGCCGAATTCAGCGGGCGGCAGGCTGATGTTGTGGATCACCAGCAGCTCGGCAGCCACGCCTTCGGGACGTTCGTCGCAATTGGGCGAGGGTTCGCGGCGGGCGTGATCACACCAGCCGTCGCCATCGATGATCCAGGCGCCGGGGTCAGAGAAGACAGCGTCCATGCTCAGAAGGAAGCCAGGCGGCGATGCTCTTCGCAGCAGTAGTGCGCGCCGGAGGCGTGAACCACCGCCTCGGAGGACGGGAAGTGGATGCCGCAATGGGCGCACTGCACCATGGTCTCGACATTGCTGTCGCCACGGCGGCGAAAGCGCGAGGGCTTGGGCCGCGGCATGCCGGGCTCGGGCTCACCGGCGGCAGAGTTGCCGTCGGCGGCACGGTCGCTGCCGGCCAGCATGGATTTCTTGGCGCGCTGGAACCACACCACCACGGCCAGCAGGACCACCAGCCAAATCAGATATTTCATATCAGAACCCGATGCAGCACGACTTCAAGAACGAACCGGCTGCCCACATAAGCCAATAAAAGGATGGCGAACCCGGCCAGCGTGAAGCTCAGCGCGGTCCGCCCCCGCCATCCCTGCCAGCGACGGCCGGCCAGGAGCAGGCCGAACAGCAGCCAGGACAGCATGGTGAAGACCGTCTTGTGGTCCCACTTGAATGGTGTCCCGAACAACTGCTCGGAGAAGACGACACCCGATAGCACCGTCAGCGTCAGCAAGGTGAAGCCGAAGGCGATCAGGCGGAACAGCAGTTTTTCCATGGTCAGCAGCGCCGGCAGTCGATCCAGCGCCAGCCCGAACCAGCCCGACTGGGCAGCCGGACCGGGCCGGGTATGCAGGCGCGACTCCTGCAGCACCATCAGCACCGCATGGAAGGCGGCGATGGTGAGCGTGCTGTAGGCCAGGATGGAGATGGCGATGTGCGCCAGGAACCAGTCGGACTTGCCGGCCAGCGCCACCATGTTGCCGGGGAAGGCGCTGGGCAGCACCACGGCCACCGCCGCCACCGGCAAGACCAGCACGCGCATGCTGTCGAGCGAGAAATTGCGATTTTCCAGCCAGTAGGCCGCCACCGAGATCCACAGCGTGGACGACAGCATGACCGCAAAGCCCACCCGCAACGCGTCGGGCGCGAACATGTCCGACAGCAGCGCCCCGCCATGCAGCATCCAGCCGGCCACGATGCCCGCCGAAATCGGCACGCGCCGCTCCGAAGGCATGAAGGCGCAGCCCAGATAGAGCAGCGCAGCCAGGATGAAAAAATAAGTTTGCATCACCCGAGTTTACACCATCTCGGCCCCCGGCCCGCTTGCGCCCGGTCAGCCGGCGCGCGAATCGGGCCCGCCAAATGCGACACGGCAGGGCTTGCCTGCCGTGTCGGGCACATCACTATAGAGAGCTGCAGCCACGTCAGTCGACCGCCGCCGCCTTCATCTCCGCATTGTGATGGCGCTGCTGCTCTTCCATCACCAGCTGGCCCAGTTCGCGTTTCAAGGCATTGAACTCGGGGTCCGCCGGATCGCGCAGGCGCGGCAGGTTCACCAGCATGTCGCGCTTGACCGTGCCCGGGCGGTAGGTCATGACCACGATGCGGTCAGCCAGGTAGATGGCCTCCTCGATGCTGTGGGTGACGAAGACGATGGTCTTCCTGAACTCGTCCCAGATGCGCAGCAGCTCATCCTGCAGGTTGCGGCGGGTCAGCGCATCGAGGGCACCGAAGGGCTCGTCCATGAGCATGATGGGCGAATCCAGCGCCAGCACCCGGGCGATGGCCACCCGCTGGCGCATGCCGCCCGAGAGATCCTTGGGGAAGCGGGTGCGGAAGTCGATCAGACCCAGCTTGTCCAGCAATTGCGTGACGCGCTGGTGGATCTCGGCCTTGGGCGTTCCCTTGATCTCCAGTCCGAAGGCCACGTTCTGTTCCACCGTCATCCAGGGGAAGAGCGCGTATTCCTGGAACACCATGCCGCGATCCGGTCCCGGCTCGGTGACCACCTTGTCGCCGGTGAGGATCTGGCCGGACGATGGCAGGGCAAACCCGGCGATGGCGTTCAGGAGCGTCGACTTGCCGCAGCCGGAAGGCCCCAGCAGGCAGACGAACTGGCCGTCCGGGATATCGAAATGGATGTCCTTGAGGGCCACGACCTCGCGGTCATCGGTCTTGAAGACCTTGTGCACATTCTGTATGCGAATGCGCGGAGAAGCATTTGTCTGGTTCATCTCAGTTCTCCAGCCCGCGATGCCAGCGCAGCATGTAATTGTTGAGGCGGCTCATGCCCAGGTCGATCGCCAGGCCCAGGAGGCCGATGGTGATCATGCCGGCGATGATCTTGTCCGACCAAAAATATTCACGTGCTTCCATGATGCGGAAGCCCAGGCCATTGCTCACCGCAATCATCTCGGCCACGATCACCACGATGAAGGCAGTCCCGATGCCGATGCGCACGCCCGAGAGGATGTAAGGCACCGCCGCCGGCAGCATCACCCGCAGGAACAGCGTGGACTGGCTCGCCCCCAGATTGCGGGCCGCGCGCAGGTAGATGCTGTCGACCTGGCGCACCCCGGCGATGGTATTCATCAGCACCGGGAAGAACGCCCCCAGCGAGATCAGGAACAGCGCCGGCGGATTGCCCAGCCCGAACCAGAGGATGGCCAACGGGATGTAGGCAATAGGCGGAATCGGACGGATCACCTGCACCGTCAGATTCATGAGCCCATAGATGCGCTGGCTGGAGCCCATCAGCAAGCCCAGCGGCAGGGCCAGGCCGGCACCAATGAGGAAGCCTGCCACCACCCGGTACAGGCTGCCGATGGCATCCATGATCAGTTCGCCCGAGAAGGCCCAGGCCAGCCAACTGCCGGCCTCGGGCTCATAGGGCTTGAGCGGGGTGGCGTATTCCACCCATTTCTTCAGGACCGCCCAGGGCGAAGGCAGGATCTGCGGATTGATCCAGCCAGCCCGGGACGCGCCCTCCCACAGCGCGATCACGACGATCGGCACCAGCAGCCCCTGCAGGAAGCTGCCCTTGTTGTTATTTGCCATCGAGATTCCCCCGTCTTACTTCAGGTTCATGCTCTTCTTGGCCTGCTCCAGCAGATCGGTCTTCACCCAATCCTTGGCCACCGGCGGCTTGGCCATCTTGCCGGTACCGTACTTGGCCATGGTGTCGGTGGTGACCTGGATGTGCTCGGCCGTGATGTCGTAGGCGTAAGGCGAGTTGCCGATGGCGTCGTAGAAGTCTTCCTTGGTGATCTGGTTCTTGAAGATCACTTCACGCACGTACTTTTCGGCCACTTCCGGCTTGTCGATGAAGGTCTTGGTCGCCTCCAGGAAGCAGCGCATGAACTTCTCGGCCAGCGGACGCTTCTCGGTGTAGAACTTCTCGGTCATCACCATGGTGCGATAGGGCTCGCCGATCGGGGTGTCATACGGCTTCATCACTTCCACGCCGAAGCCCTTGTTGATGGCCTGCGAGGATTGCGGCTCGCTCTGCATCATGGCGTCGATGTTCTTGCCCAGCAGGGCCTGGTTCAGGTCGGCGAAGGCCAGATAGACGATGGTGACATCCTTGGCCGTCAGGCCGTTCTGGCCCAATTCGGCATCCAGCAGCACTTCATGGATGCCGCCCCGGGTGACGCCCACCTTCTTGCCCTTGAGGTCCTTGACCGACTTGATACCGGAGTCCTTGCCCGCCACCAGGCGTGCGCCGCCCTTGGCGAAACCGGCCACCACATAGATCGGTGCGCCGTTGGCCCGGCCCGAAATGGCGGCCTCGGAGGCGGTCGTGCCCACATCGAGCTCACCGGCCAGGATGCCCTGCATCACGTCCGGGCCCTTGGCGAAGACCTTTTCATCGACCTTGATGCCACACTTGGGGGCGATCTCCTTGATGTAGGACACCGCGCCATAGTGGGCGAACTTCAGGTTGCCCAGGCGGATGACGTCGTCTGCCGCGTGGCTGGTGGCCGAGAAACCGGCAGTGGCCAGCAGGGCCAGCGCGATCCATTGTTTTGGTTTTTGCTTTTGCATTTCCACTCTCCTCTTGTGTGTATCGTTGTTGATACGGCGCGCCGGCGGCAGTCGTGCAGGCCGGCAGTCTCGATGGCGTTGGCCCGTGCTGCGTGGCAGGGGCCTTGATTATTCTGTGCGCTTGGAAATTCAGCGCCCATGTATACACAAAGAGCGCAAGCCGTACAAGCTGTTAATTTTACGTAGCGCCCCCATCTGGGCCGCACGCGCCGGCAGGGGCGCAGCGGGGCTGATCGGTTAGAATGCAGGATTGCCCGCCGCCCCGCCTGCGCACTCCCGGTGCGTCGTAGTCGCGGCCAGCGGCCCTGCGGCCTTTCCGCCCCCATTCATTTGCAGATATCACCATGCTAGACAACCTGACCCAACGCCTCGCCAAAGTCGTCAAAACCATGCGCGGCGAGGCGCGACTGACCGAATCCAATACCGCCGAGATGCTGCGCGAAGTGCGCCTGGCCCTGCTGGAGGCCGACGTGGCCCTGCCCGCCGTGCGCGAGTTCATCGCCAAGGTGAAGGAAAAAGCCATGGGCGAAGAGGTCATCGGCTCGCTCACCCCCGGCCAGGCCCTGGTCGGCGTGGTCCAGCGCGAGCTGGCCAGCCTGATGGGCGCCGACCTCGGTGCCGAAGCCTCGCAACTGAACTTTGCCACCCAGCCGCCGGCCATCATCCTGATGGCCGGCCTGCAGGGTGCCGGTAAAACCACCACCGTCGGCAAGCTCGCCAAGTACCTGCGCGAGAACAAGAAGAAAAAGGTCCTGACCGTCTCCGCCGACGTCTACCGCCCGGCCGCCATCGGCCAGCTGCAGACCGTGACCGGCCAGGCCGGTGCCGACTTCTTCCCCAGCCAGCCGACCGACAAGCCGGTCGACATCGCCCTGGCCGCGCTGGACTACGCCAAGAAGCATCACCACGAAGTGCTGATCGTCGACACCGCCGGCCGTCTGGGCATCGACCAGGCCATGATGGATGAAATCCGTGCCGTGCACGCTGCCATCAAGCCCATCGAAACCCTGTTCGTGGTCGACGCCATGCTGGGCCAGGACGCCATCAACACCGCCAAGGCTTTCAATGACGCCCTGCCGCTGACCGGCGTGGTGCTCACCAAGCTGGACGGCGACTCGCGCGGCGGTGCTGCGCTGTCGGTGCGCCACATCACCGGCAAGCCCATCAAGTTCGCCGGGGTGGCCGAAAAGCTCGACGGCCTGGAAGCCTTCGATCCTTCGCGCATGGCCAACCGCATCCTGGGCATGGGCGACATCCTGGCGCTGGTGGAAGAGGCACGCAAGGGCGTGGACATGGAAGCCGCGCAGGACCTGGCGCACAAGATCAAGGGCGGCGGCAAGTTCGACCTCAATGACTTCAAGGCCCAGCTGTCGCAGATGAAGAAGATGGGCGGCCTCACCAGCCTGCTGGACAAGCTGCCGGCCCAGATGCAGGCCGCCGCCGGCAACGCCAACATGGACCAGGCCGAGAAGCAGGTGCGCCGCATGGAAGGCATCATCAACTCCATGACCCCGCAGGAACGCGCCAAGCCGGAACTGATCAAGGCCACCCGCAAGCGCCGCATCGCCGCCGGTGCCGGCGTGCAGGTGCAGGAAGTCAACCGCATGCTGTCGCAGTTCGAGCAGATGCAATCGATGATGAAGAAGCTCAAGGGCGGCGGCATGATGAAGATGATGCGTGGCATGAAGGGCATGCTGCCGGGCGGCATGCGCTGACGGCATCGGCCGCAAAGTCTTTCTGGAAAAGGCTTTGCGGCCCTTCCACACGATCTCCGGCGGTCTCTTCTGGCGCCGGAAAAACTCCCCTCCTCCGCTTTTCCGCTCCGTTTTCGAGCCCCAATCCGGTCTCTCCGGATACGTTTTCTGCACGCGTCATGCGCACGAAAACATGCCCTTCTTTCATCGCTTTTCCTTCCCCTCCGATATCGCCGATGCGGCCCTTTCCGGGACTTCCGCGATCCGCCGCGATCCCTTTACCGGCGCGGCTTGACGGCGGATCGGGGCGGCTCGTTGTTTCCTGGCGCTTTCACGGGAAAATCCACTAAAAAATACTTGCGTGGCCGTGCAAAGAGCACCACTATTAGCGGTGCGTAAATGACGCATTCATCTCATTCTTGTGAGGAGTCTTTCCGATGGCCACAGCAAAAAAAGCAGCAGCCGCAGTAAAGAAGCCAGCAGCAAAACCCGCAGCCAAACCCGCCGCCAAGGCAGCCGCCAAACCGGCCGCCAAAGCCGCCGCTCCCAAGGCCACAGCCAAGCCTGCAGCCAAGGCAGCGCCGAAAGCCGCACCGAAGGCCGCTCCCAAGGCAGCCGCTCCCAAGAAAGCCGCAGCAAAACCCGCCGCCAAGCCCGCAGCAAAACGTACTCCCAATGCCGCCTTCATGAAGCCGCTGACGCCGTCGGCAGCCCTGGGCGAGGTGGTCGGTGCCAAGCCGCTGCCACGCACTGAAGTGACCAAGAAGGTCTGGGAATACATCAAGAAGCACAAGCTGCAGAACGCCGAAAACAAGCGCAACATCGATGCCGATGACAAGCTCAAGGCAATCTTCGGTGGCAAGAAGCAAGTCACGATGTTTGAAATGACCAAGCTGATCTCGGCTCACCTGAGCTGATCGACGCCCGCGGTTTGCAAGCGACTTGCAAACAAAAACGCCCGCAGATGTCATGCGGGCGTTTTTGTTTCCGGATGTTTCAGAAGGCGTCGCCTTGCCGGCCGGTTTTCCTCTTGTCTGACGCCGCATGCAGCACTTCTCTGATGGCGAGCAGGCCTGTCACCGCCTATCATGGCGGTTCTGCAGGGTGTGGCACTGGCCGCAAAGGCCGGTTTCAGCTTTCCAGCTCACATCGCCTCCGGCAGAACTGAATAAAAGAACCGAAAACCGGAAACCGGGTCTATCCCTGTGCCATCCACTGATGAGCCTGGACGCTCATGACCAAGAGAAAGGAAATGACCATGCCAAACCAAACCGCCACCCTGCGTCACCAACTGCTGCGTTCGGCCAGCGCCCTCGTGATCGGCCTGGCCGCCTTGGGCGGTGCCTCGCACGTGTTCGCTGCGGGCAAGGCCGGCAATTCGGAATACCAGCAGCAGATCGCCGCCTGCAAGAGCGGCGCCTCCACCGAAGACCGCGCTACCTGCCTGCGTGAAGCCGGTGCTGCCCAGCAAGCCGCTGCGCGCGGCACGCTGACCGATCCGGGCGCGGCGCAACTGAAGGAAAACGCCCTGCGCCGCTGTGAGGGCTTGCCGCAATCGGATCGCATCGATTGCGAGAAGCGCGTCAACGGCCAGGGCAACAGCGATGGCAGCGTCGCCTCGGGCGGCATTCTGCGCGAGACCGTGACCATCGTCCCGGCCAAGTAATTTCGCTCTCCCCAAAAACTAAGGCGGACGCCATGGCGTCCGCCTTTGTCATTGCAGCCTGTGGAAAGATCAGGCGGCCAGCTTGCCCCGGATGAAGGCCAGCGCCTCGGCCAGCGGTACTTGGGTGGCTTCTGCATCGCGGCGCCCCTGGTATTCGATGTTGCCATCCTTGAGGCCACGGTCACCGACCACGATGCGATGCGGCACGCCGATCAGTTCCCAGTCGGCGAACATCGCGCCCGGACGCTCGCCACGATCGTCCAGCACCACATCCACACCCGCCTCGGTCAGTTGCGCGTACAGCTTGTCGATTTCGGTCTTGACGGCTTCGCTGCGGTCATAGCCCATGGGGCAGAGCACCACTTCGAAGGGCGCAATCGAGGTCGGCCAGATGATGCCGCGGTCGTCGAAATTCTGTTCGATGGCCGCGCCCAGGATACGGGTCACGCCGATGCCGTAGCAGCCCATCACCAGCGGTTGCGGCTTGCCGGACTCATCCAGGTAAGTCGCCTTCATCGCTTCGGAATAGGTGGTGCCCAGCTGGAACACGTGGCCCACTTCGATGCCGCGCTGGATCGCCAGCACGCCACGGCCGTCCGGCGAGGCATCGCCCTCAACGACATTGCGGATATCGGCCACCAGCGGCTCGGGCAGGTCACGGCCCCAGTTGGCACCGGTGTAGTGGAAATCGGCTTCGTTGGCGCCGCAGACGAAATCGGCCATGTTGGCGACCGTGCGGTCGGCCACCACCTTGACCGGCTTCTTGGTGCCGATCGGGCCCAGGTAGCCCGGGGGCGTGCCGAACCATTCAACGATCTCGGCTTCGTTGGCGAAGCGGTAGGTGGACAGGCCCGGAATCTTGCTGGCCTTCACTTCGTTGAGTTCATGGTCGCCGCGCAACAGCAGCAGCCAGATTTCCTTCTTGGCCGGATCTTCGTTGTCCACTGCCAGCACGATGGATTTGACGGTGCGTGCCAGCGGCAGGCCCAGCAATTCAGCCACGGCTTCGCACTTGGACTTGCCGGGCGTGGCGGTCTTTTCCAGCGCCTGGGTGGCGGCACCACGGCTGCTGTCCACGGGCAGCGCTTCGGCCGCTTCCATGTTGGCGGCGTAATCGGAGGTGGGGCAATAGACCAGCGCGTCCTCACCGGTGGCGGCGATGACGTGGAACTCGTGCGAGCCGGAACCGCCGATGGCACCATTGTCGGCGGCCACGGCACGGAACTCCAGGCCGAAGCGGGTGAAGATGCGCACGTAGGCGTCATACATGGCCTGGTAGGACTTCTTCAGGCCATCGACATCGCGGTCGAAGGAGTAGGCATCCTTCATCGTGAATTCACGGCCGCGCATGAGGCCGAAACGCGGACGGCGCTCGTCGCGGAACTTGGTCTGGATGTGATAGAAGTTGACCGGCAATTGCTTGTAGCTGCGCAGCTCAGTACGGGCCACGTCGGTGACCACTTCTTCGGAAGTCGGCTGGATGGCGAAATCGCGGCCATGGCGATCCTTCACGCGCATGAGCTCGGCACCCATCTTGTTCCACCGGCCGGTTTCCTGCCACAGCTCGGCCGGCTGCACCACCGGCATCAGCAGCTCGACGGCGCCGGCGCGATTCATTTCCTCGTGCACGATGGCTTCGACCTTGCGAATCACGCGCAGACCCATGGGCATGTAGGTGTAGATGCCAGCTCCCAGACGCTTGATCATGCCAGCACGCATCATCAGCTTGTGGCTCACGATTTCAGCGTCGGACGGGGCTTCTTTCAGGGTGGAAATAAAAAAACGTGAGGCGCGCATGACGGTCGGTTCTTTTTAAAAAGAGGAGGGTTATAATCGTTCCAATTTTAAAGGATTAGCTGGCTGATGCGCCCTTTCTTTGCAGATTTGCTCCTAGTTTCAATGACATCCGTGCATCGATGTGATTGCTCCTGACCGCCTGGCGTACCGGCTTTGCCGCGTGCGCCCGCAGTCGCATGAGCCTGCCTGAAAGGGACTTCCAGCCGCAGAAAGTTTGAGGATCACCATGCTGGATCGAGAAGGCTTCCGCCCGAACGTCGGCATCATCCTGCTCAACGCCAATAACGAGGTGTGGTGGGGCAAGCGCGTACGCGAGCACTCCTGGCAATTCCCGCAAGGCGGCATCAAGCACGGCGAGACCCCCGAACAGGCGATGTTCCGGGAACTGGAAGAAGAGATCGGCCTGCGTGCCGAGCACGTCAAGATCATCGGCCGCACCCGTGACTGGCTGCGCTACGAAGTCCCCGATCATTTCATCAAGCGCGAAGTGCGCGGCCATTACCGCGGCCAGAAGCAGATCTGGTTCCTGCTGCGCATGGTCGGGCGCGATTGCGACGTCAACCTGCGCGGCACCTCGCATCCGGAATTCGATGCCTGGCGCTGGCATGACTACTGGGTGCCGCTTGATGTGGTCATCGAGTTCAAACGCGAGGTCTATCAGCAGGCGCTGCAGGAATTGTCGCGCTTCCTGAGTCGTCCGGGCCACGGCCCGCGCCGGGCCGAGCAAGCCGGGCGCATTGCGCATCCCCACAAGAATCCCGGCCAGGCCGCACAAGCCCAGCCCTGCAACGGCGCGAACACGCCGGAAACCAAGTGAGTTCCATGCCCTCTTTCCAGCAACCTGAACCCCCACGTTCCCTGTTCACCGTGCGCGGCCTGCGCCGCACGGTGCTGGCCTGCTCGCTGCTGGCGGCCTGCGCCGGCGCACTGGCGCAGAGCTTCGATGAAGAATTCGACGACGAGGAAAAGCCCTGGCAGGAAATTGCCGTGCAGTTGCCGCCGACGCCGCAAGAGCAGAACCTGGCCGAGTTCTATCTCAGCCCGAATGCCACCATGAAGGCCTACATCGATACCAATTCCGTGTCGATCGGCACCGACAAGGTAGTGCGCTACACCGTGGTCACCAAGACCGAAGGCGGTGCGGTCAACGTGATGTACGAAGGCATGCGCTGCGAGACCTGGGAAAAGAAGACCTACGCCTTCGGCCATCCCGATGGCAAATGGTCGCGCTCGCGCCGCGACAAGTGGCAGCCGATCCGCGATATCGGCGTCAATCGCATCGATGGCGCGCTGTTCAAGGATTATTTCTGCGAAGGCAAGATCATTGCCGACAATGAGAACGTCAAGAGCATCGTCAATCGCCTCAAGACGCAGACGCGTATTGATCCGGTGCGTCGCTGATCCCGGCGGCTGGCTCGAAGCACACAATAAAAAACGCGGCCTTGGCCGCGTTTTTTATTGCCCGCATGAAATGATTTATATCGTATAAATCGTATAAATTATTTCTTTGCTGCAATTCGATGCATCGCCTTCACAGCAGCACCAGATTATCCCGATGCACCAGTTCTGGCTCCTCGACGAACCCGAGGATGGCCTGGATCTCGGAGGAAGGATGGCGGATGATGCGCCGCGCATCCGAGCTGTTGTAGTTGCTCATGCCGCGCGCGATGGCGCGGCCGCTCTCGTCCACGCAGGTAATCACGTCGCCCCGGCCGAACTCGCCCGAGACTTCCACCACGCCGATAGGCAGCAGCGACTTGCCTTCCAGGCTCAGCTTCTGCACTGCGCCGGCATCGAGCACCACACGGCCGGCGGTCTTGAGGTGATCTGCCATCCATTGCTTGCGCGCGGTCAGTTGCGCGGTCTCGGCATTGAGCTGGGTACCGATGGCTTCACCTGCAGCCAGGCGTGTGAGGACCTGCTCCTCTCGTCCCCAGGCGATCACGGTATGTGCGCCGGAGGTGGCCGCGCGCTTGGCGGCGAGGATCTTGGTCAGCATGCCGCCACGGCCGATGCCGGTGCCGGTGCCGCCTGCGATCAGCTCCAGCGACGGGTCGCCGGCACGCGCTTCGGAAATGAGGGTGGCCGTCGGATCCTTGCGCGGATCGGCGGTGAACAGGCCCGGCTGGTCGGTGAGGATGATGAGCGCTTCGGCTTCGATCAAATTGGCCACCAGCGCGCCGAGGGTGTCGTTGTCGCCGAACTTGATTTCATCAGTGACCACCGTGTCGTTCTCGTTGATGACCGGCACCACGCCCAGTTGCAGCAGAGCGAACAGGGTGGAGCGGGCATTGAGGTAGCGTTCGCGGTCGGCCAGGTCGGCGTGGGTCAGCAGCACCTGTGCGGTGTGCAGGTCGTGCTTGCGGAAACTGGTTTCGTAGATCTGTGCCAGGCCCATCTGGCCCACGGCCGCGCAGGCCTGCAGGTGATGGATGCCGGTCGGGCGCTTGTCGAAGCCCAGGCGCTGCATGCCCTCGGCCACCGCGCCGGAGCTGACCAGCACCACTTCCTTGCCGAGCGCACGCAATTGCGCGATCTGTTCCGCCCAGCGGGCGATGGCGTTGGCGTCCAGGCCCTTGCCATCATTGGTGACCAGGGAAGAGCCAACCTTGATGATGAGTCGCTTGGCGCGTTGAATGACCGATTGCATAGTGTTCCGGGTTCTGATTCTTCTGGGAGCGGTCGTAAAATCCGACAGGCAGAGATGATAGCCCGAACCGCCCCCGCGCGCAGCCCCAAGAAGCTTCAGGGCTGCGCCGGGATGAATCAGTCCAGGACCTTGAAGCGCGGATCGTCCGGATCGATGCTGGAGATGGCGCGGGCTTCCTCGGTCATCTGGGTTTCTTCGGCGCGGTGCTCTTCGGCGCGCTTGGTTTCCAGATACTTGTAGATGTCGTTGATGAGCTCTTCGCAGCCGTCACGGTTGAGCGCCGAGATCTCGAAGACCGGGCCCTTCCAGCCGAAGCGCTTGACGAAATCCTTCACGCGCTTGGCGCGTTCGGCCTCGGGCACCACGTCCAGCTTGTTCAGGACCAGCCAGCGCGGCTTGTCGAACAGGGACTGGTCGTACTTCTTCAGTTCCTGCACGATGGCCTTGGCTTCCTTGACCGGATCGACTTCCTCATTGAAGGGGGCCAGGTCGACGATGTGCAGCAGCAGACCGGTGCGCTGCAGGTGGCGCAGGAACTGCACGCCCAGACCGGCGCCATCGGCCGCACCTTCGATCAGGCCGGGGATGTCGGCGATCACGAAGCTCTTCTCGTGGCTCACGCGCACCACACCAAGGTTGGGGTGCAGGGTGGTGAAGGGGTAGTCGGCGATCTTCGGACGGGCGTTGGAGACGGCCGTGATGAAGGTCGACTTGCCCGCATTGGGCATGCCCAACAGGCCCACGTCGGCCAGCACCTTCAGTTCCAGGCGCAGCTCGCGGCGCTCGCCTTCCTTGCCTTCGGTCTTCTGACGCGGGGCGCGGTTGGTGGAGGTCTTGAAGTGGATGTTGCCCCAGCCGCCTTCGCCGCCCTTGGCCAGCATCACGGTCTGGCCGTGGAAGGTCAGGTCGGCGATGTGTTCGCCGGTGTTGATGTCGACGATGAGCGTGCCCACCGGCATGCGCAGGTAGACGTCATCGGCACCCTTGCCGTAGCAGTCCGAGCCACGGCCGTTTTCGCCGCGACCGGCGCGGTGCAGCTTGGCGTAGCGATAGTCGATCAGGGTGTTGACGTTGCGGTCGGCCACGGCCCAGATGGTGCCGCCCTTGCCGCCGTCGCCGCCGTCGGGACCGCCGAAGGGGCGGAATTTCTCGCGGCAAAAGCTGGCGACACCGTTGCCGCCATCCCCCGCCACGACTTCAATACGTGCTTCGTCGATGAATTTCATGATTTGGACGCCTCATGGGACATGGGAGCCGCTAACAAAACGTCGATGCACCTCGGTCCTGGTCAGGACCCACCCCGGCGCTTCCGACGGAAGCCTGGGCTCGGCGCTTTGTTGACGGCTCTTCAAAAATCAAAAAGGCTCCACCATCGGCAGAGCCTTTTTTATGCCTGGTTTCCGGGCGAACCCGGATGACAGGAACGCTTACGCCGTAACGACGGTAGCGTATTGACGCTGTTGCAGGCCCTTGACAACGAACTTGACCTTGCCGTCCTTCAGGGCGAACAGGGTGTGGTCCTTGCCGACGCCGACGTTTTCGCCAGCGTGGACGCGGGTGCCGCGTTGACGGACGATGATGCCGCCAGCGTTGATCACTTGGCCGCCATAAACCTTGACGCCCAGGCGTTTCGATTCTGAGTCACGGCCGTTGCGCGTAGTGCCGCCGCCTTTTTTGTGTGCCATTTAAAACTCCTTGATGACTTTGGATGAGCAGTTCGTTCGGGTCAACGCTCAGGCGTTGATGGAGACGATTTGCAGTTCGGTGTAGTTCTGACGATGGCCTTGACGCTTTTGGTAGTGCTTGCGACGACGCATCTTGAAGATGCGGACCTTGTCATGGCGACCTTGTGCTACCACAGTAGCCAGCACCGTAGCACCTGCGACCAGCGGCGCACCGAACTTCACGGTTTCGCCTGCGCCCACTGCGAGCACTTGATCCAAAGTGATTTCGGAGCCAATGTCAGCCGGTATCTGTTCTACTTTGAGTTTTTCGCCAGCAGCAACTTTGTATTGTTTGCCGCCGGTTTTTATGACCGCGTACATGTGAAACCTCACGAATGAATGAATAAGAACGATTTTTCCCTTGCCGCGCCCGTCAAAAACCCATGGCGAAACAGGAAAACCGCAAATTATACAGGCACTTAGCCGCACGGTCAAAAGCCTTGACACTTTGCCCGACCTCTGTACAACACAGTTTCCCGCAGGACAATGGAAGAGAACTTGTCCGCCAGGCAACCCGTATCCCCACCCATGTTTTCATTCCAACAATGAAAAACCTTTAGTTTCCGGGCTCAGGGTCTTTGGCGTGCCCCTGCCTTGTCATCGTATAATCTGGGGAATAACCATTTCCAACAGGTTCCGCCTTGTCTGCCGCCGTACAAAACGCTTCGCAACAAACCATCATGCATCCGATCGTCGCCGACATGGAGGCAGTCAACGCAGTCATCCGCCGCCAGCTGTACTCGGAGGTGCCGCTGGTCAACCAGGTCGCCGAATACATCATCAGTGCGGGCGGCAAGCGCCTGCGCCCGGTGCTGGTAGTGCTCATCGCCAATGCCTTCGGCTACAAGGGCGAGCATCACCACTCGCTGGCGGCCGTGATCGAATTCATTCATACGGCCACGCTGCTGCATGACGACGTGGTCGACGAATCCTCGTTGCGCCGTGGCAAGCAGACTGCCAATGCCATGTTCGGCAATGCGGCCTCGGTGCTGGTAGGCGACTTCCTGTATTCGCGCGCCTTCCAGATGATGGTGGCGGTGGGCAACCCGCGTGTGATGGAAATCGTGGCTGATGCCACCAACGTCATCGCCGAGGGCGAGGTGCTGCAGCTGCTCAACATGCACAATCCGGATGTGGACGAAGCCGGCTACCTGCAGGTGATCCGTTCCAAGACCGCCAAGCTGTTCGAGGCCGCCAGCCAGATCGGCGCCCTGATTGCCGGTGCCGACAAAGCCAGCATCGAAGCTGCCGGCGAATATGGCCGCTCCATCGGCACCGCCTTTCAGCTGATCGACGACGTGCTGGATTATTCCGGCAACAGCGCCGAGATCGGCAAGAACGTCGGCGACGACCTGCGCGAAGGCAAGCCCACGCTGCCGCTGATCTGGCTCATGCAGCACGGCACACCGCAACAGCGCGAACTGGTGCGCACCTGCATCGAGAACGGTGATGAACAGCATTTCGACGAAGTGCTGTCGGCCATCACTCACTCCGGCGCCCTGGCCTATACGCGCGAACAGGCGGAAATCGCCGCCCGGCGCGCTGCGGATGCAATTATTTCACTTCCCGATAGCCAATTCAAAAAATCCCTGTTAGAATTATCGGCTTTCGCAGTAGATCGAAATCACTGACTTAGATCTCACTCGACGGGGTGTAGCTTAGCCTGGTAGAGCGCTACGTTCGGGACGTAGAGGCCGGAGGTTCGAATCCTCTCACCCCGACCATTAAACCCAGCAGCCATGCGGGTTTCCATAAGATGGTCTGTTTCCCAGTACTACAGTGTTCGCTGTAGTACATCTGTTAGGTTAGGTCTGTGGATTTCCTTTGATTTCCACGATCAAACGCCGCATTATTCCCCAACATCACGACAAAATAGCTTTTGCACAAGAGCAAGCCGTAAGGCTATGCGTCGCTTCTTCGTTGATTTCCCGAAACGAAACTAGCGTCAGCTTTATTGGATCAAGCCATCATTGGGGTAATGATATAAACTGAAGCTAGATCGTTTGGTAACAGCCAAGGAACATCGGGGACCTATGGCTCAGGCAATTGCAAATGGGCCTGAAAAAAGAATGGCATTAACTACAAGACAATTATCAGCGCTTTCTCGCCTTTTCTCGTCCAGCGTGTTTCACGAACTGGCAAGGAAAGGCCGTTCCCCATTATTTGCGCGATTGATGGCTGATGCTGGCATTCTTAGCGACAAGCCAAACCACTCAGATACCGTAAGCTCCGCGTTTGATAAAGCCTTCGGCATCCTTCGTAAAGCTGGCACCCGCGACGAATATGTTTATCGCGCAGCAATAACACATAATATTCTGCTAGGGCGCCATTCGCTGAACACTGCGAGCATGCTTACGGAATTCCGCATAGGCTCCTGCAAAGCGGATTTGATTATCTTAAACGGTACAGCCACAGTCTATGAGATTAAGTCTGACCGTGATTCTCTCGCACGTTTAGCCAACCAAATTTCAAACTATCGCAAGGTATTTCCAAAAGTTTACGTGATTGCCGGCGAGGCTCATGTACAGGGAGTTATCGATAACACTCCCACGGAAATCGGCATTTTAAGTCTGGCTCGATGGGATCGAATCTGCACTGTTCGCACTGCAGTCGAACAAACCGAGTTAATTTGTCCGATAGCTATTTTCGAGACGCTACGCGTACAAGAAGCTCAAACAGTATTGAGGAATCTTGGGGTCGAAGCGCCTGACGTTCCAAATACAATGCTTTGGGGGGCATTACGGCGACGTTTTGAAACGTTACCGCCTCAAGATTTGCATCGCGAGATGATTAGCACGCTAAAGAAGACCCGCAGTTTGGCATCGCTGAATTCTTTCGTTGAACAATTGCCAGCATCTTTACGACCAGCCGCGCTCTCCATTCAAGTAAAGCGTGCGGATCATGGTCGCCTAGTTGACGCAGTGCAAACACCGCTTAACGTAGCAATGACTTGGGCATAACGACAAAATGTACCACCCATACTTTCGCGGCAAACAGTTTGAGCTCCTAGCAATTCGCGAGACTGCTGGTTTAATGGCGAACGCACAGTTCGTACCAATTATTGAACCGGTGAAAGAAGCATTAAATGGCTTAGATCGAACTCTCAAAGCAATTTGCGATGCGAACGGCAGGGCCATTGTCATTGTGAATCCGGATTATGGTGATCACGCAAGTGACGGCGCCGATATTTCAAAACTACTCCAAGATAACTTTGGAGACCAAAAGACAATATCAGCCGGCGTTTTGCTGAAAGAGAGCATGTCTGCCGACATCGCATTTCAGTGTTACGAGACTCATAAAGATCATAGCCCCGTCTTCATACATGCTGGATTTACTGAACCGAAAGTACTGGCGGACAAGCTTCAAAGCGCGCAGATAGACGCGCTACACGTCTTTGTTGAAAAATACTGCGGTAAATTGTATTGGAGGCACTTCAAGGGTAGCCAACGTGTCCTTATACGTGACGGTTTCGTACGGCGCAAGAACGCAGACTATCCTCCGGTTGAAAAATTCTCAGATCTTCATGTCACATTTGAGGAAGAAGGCATGAACGGATTCGGTGACTTTCTCGTGGTTGGAGATGATTACAGCGAAGGCGGTGGGCCTGCTTATGCGGTTGCAATTCATCTCACTCATATCGATCCAGATAAAGATGATGTGATGTACGTATATCATTTTCTCTCGACAACAAATGACACGCCAACGGATCCGGCCGGCAAATTTAGTCAGGCTCTTGAGAAACTAATTGCCAAACTAAATTCGGGAGCATCCCATTTAGTTGAAGGTAGTTCCATCGCCGAATTCAGAGAGCTCCATGAGAAGAAGCACTTCCCTGGATTAGGGCATGTGAAGAAACTGGCAATGAAACATCATCTAGAGACGCTTGCAGATTTTCTCTCGTAGACTTCGACTATGGCTGCTTATTGTTGCCCTCAGTGTTTCGGAGACCGGGGCCTCAGCAAAAACATTATTCCGTCATTGAATCCCAACCGAGGAACATGTGATTTTTGCGGCTCAATAGATGTTGACTTAATTGAGCCAGCTCAACTTGCGACCGTCTTTGAAATGCTCGTCAGTGTCTACGAGCCGAGCGCTCAAGGGAAAACTCTAGCCGAATGGATGAAGGAAGATTGGAGCCTTTTCTCGCATCCACGCCTTGATCTTGCTAACGCAAAAGCACTATTAGCAGAAGTTCTGGACGATGGAGAGATTGTTAGGAAATCGTTCGCTCCTTCAGCGACGTATAAGAGCGAAGGCTTGGTACGGTGGGAAACGTTAAGAGACGAACTCCTCTACAAAAACAGATATTTTCTCGACGAAGCGCTCGATACGGCCCGACTTCGCGAACTTCTCTCTCACTTGATCGCTGATCCGCTACCTGAGATATGGTATCGAGCGCGAATAATGACCAGCGACACCCCATATCCGCTTGCTGAGATGGGAGCACCTCCCAAACAATATGCAACGCATGGGCGCGCTAACCCCGTCGGAATTCCCTATCTGTATTTGGGTTCGTTGCCTGAAACGGCAGCGGCCGAGATACGGCCCCATACGGGCGAAATTGCATGCGTCGCAGAATTCAGGATTCTCCCTCCGCTGGCTGCGGTTGATCTGCGCGAACCCCGCAAATTGGTTTCACCTTTTGTTCTTGGCGACGCGAGCGCAATCGGGCAACTCCGTGCAGACATACCTTTTCTTGAGAGACTGGGAGAGGAGCTAACACGTCCCGTTCTTCCGAGGAGCGCGGCAATCGACTATATTCCAAGTCAATATCTATGCGAGTTCATCAAGAAGAGTGGTTACGACGGCGTTGCCTTCCGTAGCTCAGTCAGCACAGGCATGAACCTCGCATTATTCAATCCGGATAAGGCGAGCGGAATCTCTGTGGCACGGTATGCGATAAATCGCGTTTCGGTTGATGTGGCCCCGGTTTAAGCGCAGTAAAAACGCCAAAATACAATTTGCGTAGCCGTATCGGCGAACGTAGACTACGGGTCTGGTGCTTGCTTGTAAGCATCTTAACTTATAAAAACAATAAAAATGACCCGTATTACAATCGCAGCCCAAGCTGCGTCCAGCAATTCGATCCCGGCGTCGACCAAGGCGTCGCGCACCGTACCAATTCCCGACTCGCTCCACAGCGTACCTGGTTATCCCGACAAACTCAAAATTTACCGGATGCCCGCAAGTAAGTTCTGGCAGATCCGCTTGTACGATGAACAGGCAAAGAAGACCATCAAGCGCAGCTCGCAGTCAGAACATAAAGCCGAAGCCTTCAAGGCTGCGAAGATGCTGTATCAGGAGGTCGTTTACCATCGCCTGAACGGAACGAGCACTTCATCCAAGAGCCGGTTCGATGTCTGCGCCAAAGCCATGATGGAACTGCAACAATCGCGGGTGGTTCGCAAAGACATCTCTCAGGCTGCCCATCAGAACGACCAATACTTCCTCGATGCGACCATTTTGCCCCGCTTCCGCACCATGGACGTCGCAAATGTAACATTCGATGAACTTGAGAAATTCGTGGCGAAGCTCGGCGAAACCTTGTCGGGATCCTCGATCTTACGGTATCTGGGTCTGGTGCGTAAGGTTCTAGAATATGCGCACAATCGGCACTTGCTGAAAACAATGCCGTTATTCCCCAAAGTACAGAAACAGGATCAACCTCGCGGCTGGTTCCGGCCATCCGAATACGACGCACTCTTGGCCCGGGCAAAACAGCTCGTCGGACAAGACGTCGAATTGAAATCCGCGACCGATGAAACAAAGGAAAAAAAACGGGAGATTCGACGCGTAACGATCACCAGCGACTTGCCCAACATGATCGCGTTCATGGTTAACGGATTCATCCGCCCTACTGACTTGAAAAACATGTGCCACAAACACATCGAGATCATCCGTGGCGATCATACGTTTTTGCGGTTGACGCTGCCTGAAAGCAAGAAGCACGACAAACCAATCGTTACTCTCGAAAAAGCCGTCGCCATTTACGAAGGAATCCAGACTGAGAACGCGAAAAGCGAACTTGCCGAACCGAACAATTACGTGTTCATGCCGACCTATACAAATCGGGCAACGGCACTGCGCAAGCTACAGCAGCAGTTCAACTATCTGCTGCAAGACCTGAACTTCAAGAAAGGCGCGCTCGAAGAAGACCGTACGATTTACAGCCTTCGTCACACTTGCATCATGTTCCGATTGCTCGACGGGGATAACATTGATCTGCTGACTCTCGCGCGAAACGCTCGCACTTCTGTAGAAATGATCGAACGCTTCTATGCCAGCCAGTTGTCAGGAGAAATGAACATCGACGCACTGCAATCGAATCGCACGAAAAAGACATTCAGGCTTGCGCAAGATGCTGATCCCAAAAAGCGCCTGACGCTCCAAAACGGGCATATCGCACTGGCTGCACCGCAGAATACGTAACGACAAAAACCGACGCATGGCGGGCCTTCCAAGGCCCGCCTTTTTTATTAGACGGCGGCCCCGATACCATGCACAATGGCGGCATCAACACAGAACAAGCTGTGCTGAAATACGAAAAAGAAGAATAAAAATGAACAACAATAATCTCCAACGCGGGCATCAGCACTTGCTTAACCGCTACACCGATTTCGCGTCACACATGCTGACGCTTACCATGAAGGACGACATCTCAGTCCACGCCGCAAGGTCTGCGGTGCGCTACTTCATTACAAAACTGAACTGGGAAATGCACGGCAACCGCAGCCGTGCTGCGCGTACGAAATCCAAGTGCAGGATCATTGCCATCCCCGTGATCGAAGGTCAAAACGGAAACAAGCGGATTCATGCGCATCTGATTATCGGAAACATTCCGGGCGAGCGTAACGAACACTTGGAAAAGACCATTCGGGGCGTTTGGAACAGGACGACTGGCAGCATGTCGCGCTTCGACTTGACCCCGCTGCATGACACTGACGGCGCATCTTTCTATCTGACAAAGGAAGTTGGATACATTAACAATGATGCGATTGCGTGGGATTTGTCTAGCGTTCCGAGTGTCCTGCACACGTCCCCTAAGAAGCAGACCGTTGCCGAAGCTCGTCGCATTCTTGCAGCGCAAAGTAACAAGTAATACCGCAGTACCAAGCCCTCCCTCCGAAGCTGAGCATAATGCCAAGTCGGACGGAGGCAAGACAATCAGATCTTATCTCCGAGACGTCCACCCAGGACTGCCTCAATGGTCTTGTGTTGTCCAATGAAACCCACAACCTGCAACTGAAATAAGGAGAGCGGAACACAGACAAAGCGCAAGAAGAGCACATCTCCGGTCCAAGGCACAACCCGCAATACCTCGTGCTAATATCTATTATCCCGGCGATAGGCACCTTCGTACCTCGATGCCTATCCCTCATCGTGTCACCCTGTGACTATGTCGATACCTAGAAGTATCTATATGTTTCCTCATGGTATCTGTTGGTTGGGTAATCATGCGCTTTGCGCTAGGCAAGCCGGGATTTGATGAGGAGGATGGTTATGAACAATAAACATCACCTGGTCCTGGCAAGCATCGTGCTCGCAACCGAGATTTTCCGGTTTGCGACTAAGCTCGTTGTTCTGCTGGGCATGATTTACAACTATCGTTGGCCATATGCTTCCGACTTGGGCATCTAAATTCGAACTAAAACCAGGTGTTTGGGTTTTTGTACCGACGAGTGAAACGTTGGAGGATGGGAATTCCATTAAGAAGTTACTGGGCAATCGTTGGCAGCCGCCAAAAAACTACTTCCACTTAAGAGCCGGCGGGCACGTTAAAGCATTGGAGATGCATACAAACAACTCACTCTTTGTTCATCTTGATATCCAGGATTTCTTTGGCAGCATTAACAAATCGCGCGTAACAAGAAGCCTTAAGGGGATTTTCAGCTACAAAGATGCTAGGTCTATAGCTACGAAATCTACTGTCATCCACCCTGCTAGCAAGGCTTTGATTCTTCCGTTTGGCTTTGTTCAATCGCCATTGCTAGCGTCTCTTTGCTTGGCTAAAAGTGCACTTGGTCACAGTTTGCAGGCCTTACCTCGAAAATTTGCAGGCTTAGCCGTCAGTGTGTATGTCGATGACATCATCTTATCAAGCGACAACGAAGCAGACTTGATAGCGGCCACTGCAGAATTAAAGATATCCGCGGCTCGGTCTAGATTCAATTTGAATCCCAATAAAGAACAAGGTCCCGCACCTCAGGTAACCGCATTTAATGTGGCGCTATCTAATCACCATCTCAAAATTGAGCAAGGCCGATACGATAAGTTTGTTGCGGCATTTAACGAGTCTGAAAGTGAATTTCAGCGCGAAGGAATCCTCAGCTACGTGTCGTCGATCAATTCCGTTCAAGCAACTAGACTCGGAACGCCATAGAGCACTGAGACTTCTATGTTGCTGCAAACTTGTAGGGGGTTAAAGCAACTCCACTGCAGCCCTTTGCAGTTCGTCATTCACATCAATGTATGCCTGAGTGGTGGAGATATTACGATGGCCAGCAAGAGCCATCAGGACACGTACACCAACACCTTTCGCTGCAAGATTTGTGATGAAGCTCCTTCGCCCAGAATGACTGCTAGCTCCCTCCACACCGACCTGCTTATAAAGATGGTGAAAGTGTTGGCACAGAGTATTGGCCGTAAATCCAGCACGCTTCTGGGTATAGAACAACGGCTTGTCCGACGATGGTCGTTGTAGCGTTGCGATGTACGCCGTCAGTTCCTTACGGATTCGCGTACCAAGGAAGACTGTGCGTGCATGACTTCCTTTTGTCTGCTCCGGCAGCAACCGGACTTCTGACTTAACAGAACCGTCCGAGGACAAAACATCACCAATGCGTAATGCTGCAACTTCCCCTACCCGCATACCCGACCAATGTGTAAGCAACAACATTGCACGATTGCGTGCTGCATGTTTGCGTAACGCGATGTAGAGAAGAACTTTCTTCAGTTCCTTTTCCGTAAGCGTTTTTGCCTGCGACATAAATCCTCTGCAATCAAAGAAAACACACGTCAGACGATGTATTCTTTTCTTACGAAGATCAACATAAAAGCTGATCGCGCAGAGGCCCAGAAGAATCAAGCACTTACCTACAAAGCAAAGATTTCTGCTATTTTCTTTGCTATCTGATCGACGTTAAAAATTCAAAAACAAAGGTGAAGGCCGGACATGCAAACTTGCTTTGTAATACAGCCATTTGATTCTGGGAAGTTTGATAAGCGGTTTGAAAGCATCTTCAAGCCCGCGATTAAAGATGCCGGAATGGAACCATATCGTGTCGACAAAGATGCATCCGCGACCATCCTAATCCAAGCCATCGAGGAGAACATCCGACGTGCAGCGGTATGTTTGGCTGATATTACAACCGACAATCCGAATGTTTGGTATGAGCTAGGCTTTGCTCTCGCAGCAGGCAGACCCGTTGTTATGGTGTGCAGCGACGAACGCTTCAAGGAAGGGAAAAAATTTCCCTTTGATATTCAGCACCGCGCAGTATTAACTTACAAGACAGAGGCACCTCAAGATTTTGTGAACTTCCAAAATCAATTGACAGAAAAGTTGTCCGCTATGTTGAATCAGGCTAGAACAATTGAACATATTGCGGAGACAGATCCTGTTGCCGATGTAGAAGGGCTCTCGCAGGTTGAACTTACTGTGCTGGCGATTGCAGCAGGAAATGTTCCAGACGATGAACAAGCCACTGCTCTTTGGGGCGTCAAAAAGGACGTCGAACGCGCAGGACTGACAAACATTGGCTTTTCTCTCGGTCTACGTCGGCTCAAACAGAAAGCGTTCGTCGAAATTACAGAAATGACCGACGAAGGAAACAGCTACAACAGCTACGAAGGGCTCCTTGTTACCGCACTGGGATGGGAATGGATCGAACGCAACGAGCAAAAGTTCACTTTGCATATCAGTGGAGCAAAAAAGCCTGCTTCTGGGAAAGCCCCTAATTTCTCGGATATGGATGATGAGATTCCGTTCTAGCTAGAGATATCAGTCTTCTTCAACAAACGGCACATACCTTTTACTCGCTGCACTTTCACCTTTCGTAGGAAGCCCATTAAAGAGCACTGATGCTCTTTAACGATCAGTCTACGAAGGGCGCTTAGACCAGCGACGTAGATGCAGACGGAATCACCACATTTTCCCAATCGAGAACGTCTGCGTTTTTGAAACCAATTTCTTTCCCCATGTAGGAAAACCAATCCACGCTACTGATTGGTGTCACGCGAATCTCGTCATAGCCAAACGGTGTTTTTGACCATGCATCTCTGACTGCGGCATTGAACGTATCAACACTCATTTTCTCTGGCAAGAGACCAATGGCGCAGTGATAGTGCAGTCGTTTATTTGCACCGTGACCTTCCAATACAGGAATGATCGAAACAGACCGACCAAAGCGCTTCGCGGCTTTCCCAAATAGACCAATGTTCAAGCGCTTCACGAAATAACGTAGTGTCTGTTTTGCCTCGAAATGGCTTAGTTGCTCTACGGCCTGTCCTCGATCATTCCTTAATCGCCGACAAGACTTAAGGGTGAGCGTTACTGCGTAGTTAAAGGCGTCTTTATGTTGAACCATCCATTCGATGCAAGCCTGCTGTATTCGTTTTTGATCTTCGGTCATGTCGGTATTTATTACCGGCATACGGCTGATTTGTGACGGCATCCGAAATACGTCAAAAAATCAGTTGATTCCATTCAAAGGCGAATACATCCTCTCCTGCATCAACTTTACATAGGAGAACAAGATGGGCGAGCTGGCAAATCTGAAACTGGTTACAACGAAGCGCCCGAGTGGCATGCCTCCACTCATGCAACGCCGTAACCGATTCATCGCTAAGATCTGGGAACAAGTCCAGCTCGCCAAAGCACAACAAGAAGGAACGGTGTTTTCTCCAACGATCTTTCGGACGATCAAGAATACTGACACTGGTGCTCGCAGCACTGTCGAAACAAGCAAACGTATTCGTCCGTGGTGGTGGACGGCAGACAACGGGAAAATCTGTATGACCGTAAAATACGGTGCTAAAGCTGTCGAACTTGCAAAGGGGAAGAGCACTGTGGAAGTGGGCACTATCGCTGAGCTTATTCCCACCCTTGAAGCGCTGAAAGCGGCGGCCTCTGCCGGTGAGCTTGATGCACAACTGGAAGTAGTCAGCAAATCGTTGAGCGCAGGATTCAAGCATTCATCCTGATGTACGCCCTTGATCGAATGGCCCTTCCTTTCGGCCATTCGTCGTTTATCTCTATTCACATCACTTATTTGCGATACCGAATGGGATGTGAACCATCGGGATATTTCCTGCGGAAGATTGCAGATGACTTCTCTGGTCATCAAAAAACATATGCGGTTTCAGAATCGTCAAGATCCGCGATTTCTCCATACCACCAAGGAAGAAAGTCTCATCTGCTGACACCCCCCATGTCTTCAGTGTTGTCACCACACGTTCATGCGAAGGGGCATTTCGTGCAGTCACAATCGAGATACGCAATATTTTTTTGTATGCGGAGTCATGCTTCATTTGTCGTTCTTCCAGCTTCTGCATGAAAGCAAGCTTGGTAAAGAGGTCTGCCAATGGACCGGGCTTGTGAGGTATCAGTACCTTCTGCGCTTCGTGCTCTTGAAATTCATTCAGATCATTATTTTTCTTATAGACCGCTTCCGCCTCGTCGTCAGCGATGACCCCGTCAAAGTCGAAGGCTACACGCAGCTCCAAATCTAGTTCGTCATCAAACACTATGGAGGGAAGTACCAAACCTGCGGGATAGTTTGCGTCAATGGCCTTCTGAACGTCTTCTTCATTTGCCGTCAGAAACAGAGACGAGTTGAAAGCCGGAACGTACTCATAAGGAGAACGCCCTGTCATAAAAGCAGCACGTGATATGTCCAAACCATAGTGCCGTATAGATCTAAAAACTCGAAGTCCCGTTTCTGGTGAATTCCTAGAAAGAAGGACGACTTCAACCGGCGATTGCTTTGGAAACGCCTTATTGATGTTCAAGAAACGCCGAATGAAAGGAAACGCAACGCCTTTGTCAAAAGGCTTATCGATATTCTCTTCTTGATGTTTTCGATATGCCTCAGCCCCCTTATCAAGAAAGACCTGATGCGATGTAGAAAGATCAAAGAGTGCGCTAGAAGCAATTCCGATAACGAGTTTCCGGTCAATTGGATATGGCATATGCCGATGCTCACATATAGTTGAAATTATCACGTCAGATTACAGCACCGACGGTAAAGAATAAATATAGTGAGGAGGCGCTTATGCGATACAAAGAAATGATCGAAGAAATGGATGGCCAGAAAAGGCAAGTGCAGGCACAAAAGGATCAAGCCAAGCAACAACTGAAGAACGCCAAGCGGGCAACTGAACTTGCGAAGGCTGCAGACTTAAGGCTTAAGCAGCAACAAACGCAACAAACATTGGCAAAGATCAACACACGCCCATAAAGAATTGCCCAGCGTAGTGATGGGCAATTTACGAACAAAGTGGCGGATGCACGTAAGACCTGCTATTCACGTGCATCAAGACATTCGAACCACGCCATAAGCATACTAAACAGCACTGCTACCATATAGGCATATAGTTGCGCCGTTGTGATGAGTCGCTTTGCTTTCGCAGCAGTGTCTACACCCAGCCTAAATTCGCTACTTCCGTCATGAAACGGTCATCATTCTGAAAGAGTTCAGAACTATAGTGAGCGAGACAGCTATTGCCCATTAGGTGGAGTGAACGCATGCCGGGAACACGCCAGAACAGTACTGCAGATCCCTCGTTAGCATCCCAGATTCCGGTTGCGCAATATGTACGCATGTCTACTGAGCATCAAAAGTACTCCACAGAAAATCAAGCTCTAGTCATTGCCAAGTACGCTAGCTCACACGGCATGACAATAGTTAAGACCTATGAGGATTCTGGCAAGAGTGGCTTGAATCTTAGGGGGCGCAAGGGCTTGCAGGCACTGCTCCACGACGTCGAGCAGGACGTTCCTAGTTTCAAGGCCATTTTGGTCTACGACATTAGTCGGTGGGGCCGCTTTCCCGACCCCGATGAAGCTGCCACGTACGTCTATGCGTGCAAACGACGAAACATACAAATAATCTATTGCGCGGAGCCATTCGATAACGATGGATCGATATCTTCAACTGTTCTTATCGGCCTGAAGAGAAGCATGGCCGCTGAATACAGTCGAGAACTTGGAGTGAAAGTCTTCAATGGCGCGTGCAACCTTGTCCAACGAGGATGGCGTCAAGGCGGCACCCCGGGATTTGGACTACGCCGACAGCTTATTGACGAACAGCAGAATTCGAAGGGGTTGCTCTCGCGAGGACAGAAAAAAAGCATCCAAACGGATCGCGTCATTCTCGTGCCAGGTCCAGAAGAAGAAGTTGCCACAGTCAACCGCATCTATCGGTTGTTTCTAGAAGAGGGAATGCCTGAACTTGTAATAGCGTCCAAGTTGAACCAGGAAGGCCTGAAGAACGATGCAGGAAGACCTTGGAGCAAAGGTGCCATTCACCAAATCCTCACCAACGAAAAATACATTGGCAACAATGTCTATAACCGCTCTTCTTTCAAGCTAAAAATTCAGCATGTAAGGAATCCACCCGAGCAATGGATTCGCAAAGATGGCGCTTTCGAAGCCATTGTTCCTGTAGCGATGTTTATGGAGGTCCAGTCTGTTATCGCGAGTCGATCTCAGCACCTAGATGACACGGCAATGCTGGACTTACTTCGAAGAACACTGACTCGATACGGAGCGCTGTCGGGAATGTTGATTGACGAAGACGACGAAGCCCCCTCCACTTCTGCATATCGAACGCGCTTTGGAAGCCTATTGCGCGCTTACAGCCTTATTGGGTACACGCCGCGCAGAGACTACACCTATTTGGAAATTAATCGTGCTTTACGTCAACGTCATCCGCAACTTATAGCTGAGATAACTGCGGGGATCCAATTGGCAGGTGGATGGACCTCTCACAATGGCTTAAACGACTTAATAACGATCAACAACGAACTCTCTGTGTCGCTCGTTATCGCAAGGTGCAAAACGAGCACAGCAGGCTCGCATCGCTGGCTAATTCGGTTTGACGCTGGTCTTCACCCAGATATAACGATCGTGGTTCGTATGGACTCATCAAATACGCAAGCCCATGATTACTACGTTTTCCCCGCATTGGATTTTTCATCGGAAAACCTGCCGATTCTGGCAGATAACGAATTTTCATTGGACTTTTACCGCACCGATTCATTGGCGAATTTTTATCAGTTAGCGGGGCGGACCAACTTCCGAGAGGTAGCATGAACACATCTCCCCCACGAGTCGAAATGATACCTATCGCTGATATTAATATAGCGAATCCGCGCGTGCGCAACCAAAAAATTCACAAGGCGATTACTGAGAATATTGAACGGATTGGGCTAAAACGACCAATCACAGTGCGACGCGTTCCTTCGACAACTGGAGCATTACCTTATGCACTCATTTGCGGCCAGGGTCGTCTAGAGTCTTGCAAAATGTTGGGCCAAACAGAAATCGCTGCACTAATTCTGGATGTAGATGAACAAACCGGACATGTCATGAGCATTGTGGAAAACATCGCTCGACGTACGCCAAGAGCTGCTGAAACAATGGAGCAAGTTAGGGTACTGAAGCAGCGCGGATACAGTGATCATGAAGTGGCAACGAAGCTGGGATGTACTACCTCTTGGGTAAACAATGTAGCAAATCTTCTTGAGCGAGGAGAAAAACGCCTTCTAGCCGCCGCTGAGTCGGGCCACATTCCATTGCATCTCGCCGTCAGCATTTCTCGTGCTAACGATAGCGAAACACAGCAACTGCTTTTAAGCGCATATGACAGCGGAGAACTTAAAGGTCACAAAGTTACTGTCGTACGCAGAATTTTGGAGCAAAGAGCTCGTAGTGGCAAGAAAGGAAATAATGGCTTCGCAAAGGCAGCAAATCGAAAGCCCATGACTCCAGAAGAGCTCACAAAGCTATACAAGCGGGAAGTTGAAATGCATCGCCGAATTCAAAAGAAATCTGAGTACGTCCAACATTCTCTCGTAGTGGCACGTGAGATTTTTAAGGATTTATTTACGAATAGAGAATTTGCGTCCTTGCTTGAATCAGAAAAGCTGATAAGCATTCCTCAGCCCTTAGCTGATCTTCTGCCTCGCAAGGGTACTGCACGATGACGAACTCTCATCCCAAGTCAGTTCGTTTAGGCTTTGAACGTGAATGCATCAAGATACCGCTGGAAAATTTATCTTTTCCGATTCCGTTACCGACGGGGATAAAGGAATCGGTTGTATATCTGCAAATTCAAAGCTCAGTTAAGACCATAGGCCTGGTAGAGCCAATTGTCGTTACGAATAACCCAAGTCAGGTCGGAGAATTCATCATTTTGGATGGTCGCTTACGCGTAGAGGCTCTGCGGGATCTTGGACTACAACACGCATTGTGCTTACTAGCCACTGACGACGAAGGCTATACGTACAACAAGCAGGTAAATCGTCTATCAGTTGTTCAAGCACACCGAATGATTGTTCTCGCTGCCGAACGTGGGGCATCTATTCAGCAATTAGCCGATGCATTAGCTATTTCACCGAATGCGATTCGCGAGCGATTTCGCTTACTTGATGGTATTTGTAGCGAAGTCATTACGCTGTTGGCGGATAAGCCAGCAACGTCTGGAATGTTCCGAATCCTGAAGCAAATGACCCCATTTCGACAAATCGATGTAGCTCAAGCCATGATTAATCTCGGAAACTATTCACTGAAGCTCGCAACAGCAATGCTTCAAAATACTCCGCCTGATCAGCTTGTAAGGAAGGCGAGTTCTAGTAAAAAAACTGCTCCCCCAACTGATGCTCTCCGCCGTTTAGAGCGAGAATTATCCGCAATGCAAGCGGATACCAAATTACTTGAAGAGGGCTACGGCCCGGCTAGCTTACAACTCGAGATCGTCAAAACGTATATCGGATCAACGCTGTTGGAAAATGCAGCCGTGGTGCGATGGCTAGCCAAGAATCGGCCAGAATATTTTCAACAGCTACAACGTCTTTCTGACATAAAGAAAATTCAAGCCGAATGACATAGCGTCTTCCCATCGCATCTATTCATACTCCCAGTTGCATCGCCAGAACCAGGCCTCCAATCCTTTCACTACCGCGCTTCAAGGCATTCTAGCCATGCCGCAATTACGCTAACCAACGCACCTATCGCTGCGGCTGAAAAGGCCCACAACGCCGGCTCAACTATCTTCATGACGAAGGATTCATCTCCCATATTGAACCATCTGAATAAGCCAACCACTACGCCAAACAAGATACTCAGCAACAAATAGGGTGTGACAACCTTTACCCACGTTTCTTTGAAGCCGTAAGCTGCGATATGGTGTTCGATCGCAGCCATCTTCTCCGCGTCACGAATCAATTTCAACTGTTTTTCTTCCTGCTTCCGTTCCAGCTGCATGCGCTCATTGACGCGAATTCTCTCGTCCTCCCGAATTCGCTGTTCACGTTCCAAACTGCTCATGGTTTCCCCTTTAAATAATGCTTAAACATATTTAGGACAACATCAGAATCTGTGATGGCCACGGCGACTAACGGTAATCGCCTGCCAGAGAACTAAATTCCTCAAGATTTCTTTTGAGCGTTCCGCATTCGAACGAACCCGATGCGAGGGCGCTCTCACATACTCGACCAACAGTCTTCGCATAGTCCACGATGACTCCGATCTTCGACGTCTTCGTACCTGAATATGAATTGAACTCGCTCGTCACCGCCTCTTGTCGGCGATCCAAATCGCTTTTGTACATTTGGTAGTAGTCAGGCGCTTCCCTCATCAGAAAGCCTATTGCTCGGTTCGCTGCTAACTGCAACTTTCCAGCCGCGGCGAAAACTGGATCTTTCAAATCGCTTGCTAGCTCTCTCTTCCGTGCGGCTTCGATCGCTGACTCATGCTTCCCCTCTGTTTTTCCAGGGACGGCTTTGCTCACTTCCGGCGCATTTGACTTACTGCCCTTCTTCCACGGCTCTACAACATATTTCATCCCCACAAAGAACAGCACCGCAAAAATTGCTACTGGAATGATCCTGCCTTTCATCGCTTTCCCCCATAGCTTCTGTCCCCCGCAGCTACCTCGACGCGGCCTAGCTCTCACCCGCGCCAACAATCCGATTAACGGCCAAGGGAACCCACCAAAATAAACTCAATATGCCTATAAAAGGCATATTTAGATATTACACAAAGGAAAGGAATAGAACAACATAAGTCGCCTGTACTATGCAAATTACGCTCATAGGAATGACGATTACTATTGCTCAACGGATTGGCAAGAACGCCGCTGATGCCAGAAGGACCCAACGGAGAACTCAGGCAGAAGTGGCGGAGAAGCTAGGTATAGATACGGTCTCGCTCTCGCGTATCGAGCGAGGTGTCGTTGCGCCAGGATTAGCCACCTTAGAAGCCCTTGCAGATGAATTGAGCGTCCCACTTTCCCAGCTGTTTGATGGAGCCTCTACGCGATCCGCGACAGTCGTTGATTCGATAGCTGGGAAAATCGACACGCTGAATGAGGCAGATCGTATCTTTCTGCTCAACCAGCTGAATGCATGGGTGGAGAAATTAGGGGAGAAGCGCCCGAAAAAGTAGGATCTTTACAGCAGCGAAACCTTTGCTTTTTCAAACATGAAGCAGTGTAGTACTGACTGTAGTACTTTACTGACCACCCCGCAGATTGGGCGGCTCCATACACTGTGCGCATTCTTCGGGACGTAGAGGCCGGAGGTTCGAATCCTCTCACCCCGACCAGAATTACCGAAAAAAACAGCGAGTTGAAATAACTCGCTGTTTTTTTTGCGCATTCCGTTTGCACCAGCTTTGTCCAGAGGACTCAAAAATGAGCGCGCATTGCTCATCTTCCTCACTGACCGGCCCGTCACGGACGGGACCGATTATTCCTGATTCTTCATTCGTGACACTGACAGAGTCCTGCCGATACCGCAGGCACCTGCCGGATCGCAGGCAAATGCGCCCCTGCCTTCATATCGGTGCCGGGTCAGGCTTGCGCGCCAGCCGCCGCCGCACACTATCGCGGATCGGCACTTCACAGTAACGATAGGAGACATGTGCCAAGATCACGGCCAGTGTCATCGCCAGCAAAATGCGACCCAAGGGGCCCTCGCCGTCACGTGTAGCCAGTTGCAGCAAAGGGATGTGCCACAGGTAAATACCGTAGGAAAGTATCCCGGCACGCACCATCAGCTTTGCTGAGAGAAGCCGCTGCACCACGGCACGACGCTCGCAGTCGAGTGCCGCGATCAGCAAGGCACCGCCCGCACCGATGAGGGTCGGACAGAACACGCTGCTCAGGGGGGCCAGCCACACGATGCTGGCTGCCACTGCCGCCACGCCAGCCAGGAGGGCAACAATCCCCGGACGCCAGCCGCGACGCACGGCGACCGCCGCCGCGCAACCATATAGCAGGGAATCGAGCCGTTCCAGGCTGCCGGCATAGAGCATGAGCCTGACCTGCTCCCCAAAGAACACAAAGAGCAAAGCCCGCCAGCACAGTACTGCCACGCAGATCGCCAGCACGGCCTTGATGAAGCTGGACGCCTGCAAACGCCGCAGCAACAACAGCATCAGTGGTGGCCAAACCAGATAGAAATGCTCTTCCACCGCTAGCGACCAGGTATGCCCGAATCCAGCCAGATGATGGCCGCTGAAAATGGCAGCGTAATTGGCCGTGTACGTCACGGCGAACAGGCCGTTGAAAGCAGCGCGCCGCTGCCCTTCTGCCAGAAATGCCACGCCCGCGACCGCCGCCACGATCAGCAGCGCCGGGGCCAGACGCGCGAAGCGCCGAATGTAGAAAGGCACCAGTGCCAGTCGGCCTTCGCGGGCAAACTCATCCCACAGCAGACCGGTAATCAAATAACCTGACAGCGCAAAGAAGATACCGACGCCGACCCCACCCAAGTTGAATTGCTTGAAGAGGTTGGTATGCTCCAGCAGCACCAGCAAGATGGCCACCGCCCTGATGCCATCGAGCCAGGGCCGATAGCCGGAGAAGCGGACAGTGCCTGCAGCGCGCTCCGACGTGGCGGGAATGCTCATACCGCCCCCCCATTGTGAAAGACGGTCACTGCAAGACGCAGCCAGGCGCCCAATGCGCGAGACAGCACTTCGGGGGCGTGATTTGAGCTAACGGGCGCATCACATACGCGGGGGCTTAAATGAATGTTCATGGCGTTTCTGGCGCATGTCGTCCGTGCTCTTGTTCAGATTTGTCGATCCGAACCAGGTGAAATGGAAAATCGGGAAGCTGGGCCGCCAGCTCGGCGAATCATTTCCAAATGGAAATGATGCATATACCCCCCGAAAACTTAACAAAAATGAATGAGTCGCGGCGCTATTCTATGGTGCGAAGGATACAGACTACAAGCCACATGCCGACCACGACCAGAAAATTGCATCAAACTGGCCGGCGCCACACGGCGCGCTGATCGAATGAAAGACGGCGAGCAAAATAGTTCCGCTGAAAATAAGGAAGCCGGGTACAGAAAGCAGCAAAAAGCGGGAGAAGCGCTGCTGGCAGTAAAGTTCAACTAGCGCATCACTTCAAGCATAGAACCTGGCCAGTCTGAGCGTACGGACAGTTGGACGGACCAGTGCGCGGCCAGATATTGCGCGCATTTTTGTAGCTTGCCGTACCCACTAAATCAGGCCAATCAAGAGACAGCCGCCTAACTAGGGGTTCGGGTTACAGGCCCCTGCAGACGAAGCGGGCCTTGACTCCCCCCGCTCATCATGCGCTCACCACTTGCCATCCTTCTCGGACTCACTGGCAAGGGAAGTCTCCCCAGCGGCGGATCTGTCGCTGCGACTACGGGATTGCGCAGCCGCAGCTGCTACGGGCTTGCTCGAGAACTGCCCGTTGGCAGTCGTAGGGGCCTGCGCCAGGCCGGCCTTGGCCAGCAGGGCGCGCAACTCGATGCTGCCTGCCTTGAAGGACAGCTCCTTGAGCATACTGCCCTCCTCCACCGTGCCATAGGTCGTCTGGGCGGCGACGCGATCAATGCGGATCGTCCCCACCGGCGTTTCCTTGCGCCCCAGCGAATTGCCGGTCTGCGGGTCCTTGAGTTCTTCCCCCAGATAGACGGCCTTCCAGCGCTGGCCCGCCTGCAGCGATTCACCCCCCTGGCTCAGGACCACCTGATCGCCCTCCAGCGAGACCACCGATACCGGAAAGATTTCCGTCACAATGGCACCACCAATCTGACTGGACAAAGCATCCATCAACCCGGCCGCCATGCTCTTGCCATCGATGACCCGCGGCATCGTACTCGGATCGGCACTGGCCAGCTTGTGCTCGAAGCTCTGCGACATCACCACCTGGCCGGTGGCCGCGTTGACCAGCCGCAAGGTGATGCGACCGCCGCCCGCGTACGACACCAGCTCACGATCGGACATGCGCAGCTTGCGTACCGAGCGCGGATAGTCGAAACGCTCGATGGTCGGAATCAGCAACAGATCCGTGGCCAGTTGCTGGCCGATACGGGCACTGTCCTGCACACGGACGTTGCCGCTGTTGATGTGATCGATCTCGGCTTGCAGCTCGGCACCGAATTCGCGATCCAGCACGATGAAGCGCCTGGTCTGCGTGAGGATGTCCGACAGGCGGCCACGCACCGCACGCGCCACTTCATCGGAGGCAACCTTGCTGTCGCCGACCGCATAGGTGGACACCAGTGTCTTGGGCAGCACCACCACGATCTTCGGCCGGCCCTTCTCATCGGGCGCCTGGTACTGGGCGATCTCGGCGCGCAACTTGACCTTCCAGTAGCTGCGCATGGCCTTGTGACTGAGTTCGGCCGACGCCGATTGCGCGCCCTGGCTGCCCTCCCCCTGCACCGCCGAAGAATAGCGGTACCCGGCGTCACTGGCCTGCACCTTGGCGACAGTCTCTTCATCAAGCTTGTCGATTTCCTCCTGCGAGAGGATCTCGTAACTCAGCACCGCACCCTGCGAGGCCGCGACCATGCGTTGCGCGAAGGCCTCGGTGCGCACGGAATCCCGCTCGCCGTTGACCACCACATCGAGCCCCTGCCGCAGGCTGTGCATCCGGCTCGCCATCTGCACGCCGTTGACCTGCGCCACCGCCGATTGCAAGGCAGCAACCACGGCCAGTTCCAGCGTGCTGCCGACCGCCTCGGCCTCGCGGCTGACGCGACTGGTACTGCCCACGCCCAGCGCCGGCGGCGCCGGCGACTGTGTCGCCGCCGTGGTCGTCGTCTGACTGCTGGCCGAAACACCAGCAGCCGACTCGTCCTTGCTGTCACAGGCCGACAGCAACGCCATCGACAAGACCATCAGTATTGCTCGCACTCTTGGCTGCATGGCGTCCTCTCAATGGAACAGTCCGGGCGCCATCACAGCACGCTGGTGGCATCGGCCGGGACTGCCACGCCATTGCTCCTGGCGAAGCTGACCGCATTCTTCAGCAGCCCGGTCAGGTTGCCGATGCTGGTGGGCAGGCTCTTGACGATGTAGGCACCCGATTGCAGACCGGGCAGCTGCATCGGCGAGGCGCTGCTCAGGCCATTGGCAAACGTCTGCGCCTCGGCCGACATGGCGATGTATTTCTTCACCCCTTGGACCAGTACCACCAGGCCCTCTGCGTATTCCTTCCTGGCCGCCTCATCCTTGAGGGTGGCACCGCTCTTCAAGGCATCGGAGATGGCCTGGGCATCGGCGCTGATGGCCTTGTCCTGCGCCTCCAGGTCGCTGGCCGACATCGAATCGGACGTCGCTGCCGCATTGATGGCCTGGGCCTTGATGCCAAGCGCTGCACCGATGTGGCCGTTGGCAGTCAGCACGTCCTTGCCGGCCGCACGATAGGTGCGCGTGAGCTGCGACTGCTGTCCGGACAGATCGGCACCTGTACTGGAAGAAGCGGGCTTGCTGCCTCCCAGGAAATTGCCGAACTGGGCGAAGCTGGTAACAGGGAAAACCAGGGCCATCGAGACCACGGCGAACGCGATAGATTTTTTCATGAAGATCTTTCAGTCAGAGGGAAACAAAGGGAAAAAGCAGCGCAATCACTGCAGTCCCATGGTGGCCATGCGGCTCGACAGTTCCTGGGCAGCATTGCTGGCAGCGGCCTTGAGCGCATTGCCACGCGCCTCCTCTTCGGTCGGCCCGACGCCGGCATAGGCCACCGGGCCCACCGCCACGCGGGTGCGGGGAATGGGCTTGGTCACGTCCCACACCTTGGCATTGACGGTCACCGCCACGCGCTGCAGCCCGCTCTGCGGATCCTTCTCGGCCAAGCCGACGTCCAGCGTGCCCAGGGCGATGTAGGGGATCTGATGTTCCTTCATGCCGGCCGCGATCGCGCGCAGGGTCTGCGGCTGCAAATCATTTCCGGATTTGTAGTCGGCCTCTATGGCGGCGATCTTGAAGCCGGCGGTTTCAACCATGGCCGCTTCGATGACGTCATAGCCGGCCTGCGAGAACTTGGCCACGAAGGTCTGGTTCAGGTTGGCACTGGGCAGCACGCGCCAGGTGGTGTCGGTCGCCTTGCGCGTGGTGCTGCCGCCAGTCTCCGAGGTGACGGTCGACTTGGCCGACACGTCGACGCCGTTACGGCTCTCGCGCGAAATCCCACCCTGGGTCCTGACGCGCCCCTTCCCTACCGATTCACCTTCGTTGGTGGACTCCTTGTAACTCTCCTTGGCGGTGGCCGAGCCGGAGAATTGCGCACCCTCGTCCTGGCGTTTGTAGACGCGATCATCGTAAGACTTGGCGCTGTCCACCTGGCGCGAGACGAACACGAAGCTCATGGCCGACTTCTCGCCCTGGGCTGCCTTGCCCACCGCCGAGCTGGCCTGCACGGCGTTGCGCAGATTGGCCACGTTCAGCGAGACACGCACGGCGATGGTGTAGCGCATCTCCTTGGGGTCATCGGTTTCGGAGAGCACGGTGGTATCCAGAATGTAGCGATCCTGATTCTCAAGAATCTTGGCGCGGATCGCATCGAAGTTGGCCGACTCCGATTGACCGGCTTCAGCGTAGTAGCTTTCGACCGCCTTCAGCGCGGCCTCCTGGCGTGCCTTCTGCTTGATGGCCGGCGAGGCCTCGGTGCGGTCGAATACGCCAACCGATTCCTTGTAGCTCAGCGAGTACTGGCCACGGGCCTGCTGGATCTGCGCCAGGGCCGGCTGCGCCGACAGGGCCAGCGCCGCCATCAGCAGGATGAGGAAAGACCGGCAACGATGGCGGATGGGATGGCGATTTATTTGCATGACTTCATCAACTCCTTGGTGTGGACAATCTGTTGTTCGATGTCTTGAGCGGCAGCGGCGCTCTTGAGCCATTTCTCGTCACCCCGGCCATCGATGACCTGGGCCAGCTTGACGAACATGCCATTGAGCGCGTCATAGAAATGCGGGAAGTCGTCCACGTAATCCTGGCTGGCCGGAATCACGCGCGACTCGCCGTTCTTGAGCGCGGTATCCAGATACACCTTGTTGCCCAGCGGTTCGATCAGGCGGATGCCGCCGTAGGCACCGTAGACGTAGGTGGTGGCACCGCCTTCAACTTCGCTGAACCTGACCTTCTTGAAACCGGTGAGATCGACGCTGATCTCGTAGTCGGGCTTGGGCAATTTGAGGTCCCACACGGCCCCATCGGAGACGCGGAAGGACATCACGTTGCCGATCGCATAGCCCTTGCTGAAGGGCAGGATGGGTACGCCGGCGCGTGTGGAGATGGCTTCGCCGGCCAGATCGGCGGCCCAGTTCTCCAATGCGCCGGGAGCGGACTTCAGGAAGCCAGGCAGCAGGCCAGATGCCTCCGGGCTCACCTGCACGTTGACGACCTGCAGGGTGCGCGACACCTGCGCCGGCAACTCGGCCTTGGCCACGTTGTTGACGAAGCGGCCGAGTATGCCGGGCTTGCCGCCGTTGCCTTCGTAGACCAGGGCGATGCGGGACAGGATCTCGTCTTCCGAAGCCGGGTGATCCAGGACGTCGACGTAGGCAAAGCTGACGGGATAGGAACGGATCACGTTCATGGACTTGAAATCGAAGAACATCACCTGCGCGCGCACCACGATCAGCAGTTTGTGCAGGCTGCCGAAGCTTTCCTCGGAGACCATCTCGTTGCCGACCACCAGCGCCACGGCCAGCGCCTGGTCGCGGCCCTTGAGTTCGTCGAGTTGCGGCACGATGCGCAGGTGGGCGGGCGGCGTGGCCTGCAGTTGCTGCATCAGTGTCTGATGCAGGGTGGTGCCGGCACGCTTGCGGGTCGCCTCGTAGCGGCGCGAGTACGGAAAGCGGTCGTCCAGCGTGCTCTCGCTGCCGGAATAGGCGAAGCCCGCGAAAGCCACGTCGAGCGGCTGCTGCGCCTGGGCCAAGGAGGAAAGAAAGAGCAGCAGCAGGCCCGCAAGCCTCTGCAGCACAGTTGGAAGGTAAATCACTGCATCCCCAAACGATGAACGCCGTCGCAGGGTGAACGGCATCCAGTTGCTCACAGGTGCATCGGGGGAGGAGAAGCGATGGAAGACAGACTCATGCCCCCGGCGATGCACCGCTGACGCGGTGGTCCCGGGGCAGGCTGCACCGGAAGCATCGGTACCAAAATGGAGGGCAGAGATTAACCGAGGGAAATGAAATTACCGTCGGACGAGAATAATTTGCACTAAAAGTCTAAATTTTTTCGATGCGCGAGAACGCAGGGATATCGGACCGTTCATGCGGCTTCGCATGGCGTGTGTCCATGCTCCATGAAGGGAGTAGCCAGTGGAGGGGGAGAAAAAGAAAGGGAAGGAAGAGCCCGTCGCGCTTCATCAGCTTGAGCCACCGGCCCATCCGGACCGGCTCAACTCAACGCAATTCACTTCAGCCAATCCCCATCCAGCGCTGGATCAAGATTGTCGATCACCGCCCGCGCCCAACCCATGCCGCGCTCCACGGCCAATACCGCGCTATCAAACCGGCCAGGCAGCTGGCGACGTGGAAACAGGGGCGGCGCCAGCCCGCCGCTGTCGGCGATATGAACTTCAGCAACCTCCCACAAGCCACCCTCGCCCTGACAGCGCAGTGAAATGTGAAAGCCCTTGTACTGCTCCTGATGAGTGACCGGAGCTTGCATATTTTTTTTCTTTCGCAAAACCGATCATGGGAGGGCGCATACCGTCGTGAAGGACAGGCGAGCCGGAAGGCATCAGGCGGCGCATCACGCCATTGGGCGTGGGAGGGATGCGCCGCGCGATCTCAGCGGCGACGGAAACCCGGACGGGGGCCGCTCGGGCCGCGCTGTTCCAGGTGACGGAAGATGATGCGACCCTTGTTCAGGTCGTAGGGAGACAGTTCCAGCGTAACCTTGTCGCCCGCCAGAATCTTGATGAAATTCTTCTTCATGCGACCGGCCGTATAGGCGATCAGCGAATGGCCGTTGTCCAGCGCCACGCGGAAACGCGAGTCGGGGAGGACTTCGGAGACTTGTCCTTGCATTTCGATCAGTTCTTCTTTTGCCATTTTCTCTTTCTTGTGCGTGAGCACGCGACCTCACGGAGGAAGGGCTCGGGGATTTGCAATCTCTGGCTTTGACGACTGGCCACGCCATGGGGAGGCCGGGAGCGTTAAGGTCGGAGGACAGGTGAACCCGCTGGCGGCGAGACCGGCAGCGCAGTTTCTTTACTCGGGGAAGCGGATGAAGATGCGAATCACGCGGATTGCAAGATGCTGTACGACAAGGCGCGTGGGGATCAGGATTTCCGCTCGGTTCTTGAGCGATCCATGCATTATACGCGATTTTTGCCCTACCCGCCACTGCGCGCCTCGGGACGGTCTGCTGTGGTTTATCTGCGCCATTGCACAATCGACATCGATTTATCGATGCCACAGATAAACAAAAATGGGGATCACGCGCCATCAGCGCAAAAAAAAACGCCACCGCGCAGGTGGCGTAAAAAACTACCAGAGGTTCTGCAAAATCAGATAAATCATTTACGCATCCCTGCGTTTCAGGCCAACGAGCTGCCGATCTCATCGCTCAATGGTGCGGCTCCAGCGCGTATTCCACACGGCGCGATTCTTGTTGATCTCATCCCAGTCCACCGCGCGCGCGGCCTTGACGAAGCCATTCATGCGCGCCTGCTCGGCCGCGGCCGTGCCGCTGACCTGGACCTTGGTATTGGTCGGGTTGTAGTTGCCGTTTTCCAGCGCCAGCGCTTGCGCCTGCGGCGAGAGCAGATAGGCCGCCAGCTCCTGCGCCAGCTGCGGCTCGGTATTGTTGGCAATCACGCACTGCGCCACCATCAGCACGATGGCACCTTCCTTGGGCTGCACGTATTCCACCGGCACGCCCTTGCTCTTCAAGAGCGTCGATTGCGTGGGCGTGTACGGGAACAGGGCCGCCTCGCCGGTCTGTGCCATCTCGGAAATCTTGGCCGAGTTGGAGATGTACTCCAGCACATTGGGCCCGATGGTCGAGGGCCAGGCCTTGAAGCCGGGATCGACGTTGGCATCCGTGCCGCCCTTGAGCTGGTTGAAGGCGAGGAAGGCATGCAGCCCGAAAGTGGATGAAGGCAGCGACTGGAACACCACGCGCCCCTTGAGCTTGGGGTCCGCCAGGTCGAGCCAGGAGGTCGGCGGCGCCCAGCCCTTCTCGGCATAGACCTTGGTGTTGTAGGCCAGGCCGGTGACGCTGATGGTCACGCCGGTAGCAAGGTCATCCTTGATGTGCGCCACCGGCAGCAGATTGGCCAGGTTGGGATTGGGCTTCTGCTTCTCGCACAGGCCCATGCCGACTGCGCGATACATCACGCCATCGTCCAAGAACATCAGGTGCATCTGCGGCTTGTCCTTGGCGGCCTGGGCCTTGGCCAGGATGTCGGCCGAGCCGCCGGGCACCACGGCGATCTTGACGTTGTACTTCTGCTCGAAGGGAGCGAACACCGCTTGCGTGAAGGTCTTCTCCATGTTGCCGCCATTCATGCCGACGTACAGCGTGCGGGTCTGCGCCTGCCCCTGGGCGGCGGTGGCGGCCAGCAACAGTCCGAGGGCAGCGGTGCGGGAAAGCGACATCATGAGATCTTCCTTTCAGGGTGGGAGGACAACAGGTCGACAGCGTCGGAACGTGGCGGCAGGAAACGGCCAATCGAGAAAGCATCCAGCGCGATGGTGCTGCGGCCATGCAGCACCAGCTCGGCCAGTGCCTCACCGGCAGCCGGCCCGATCTGGAAACCGGCACCGCAGAAACCAAAGCCATGCAGCAGGCCCAGTTGCGTGGTGCTGGGACCGATCACCGGATGCTGGTCCGGCAAGTAGCCTTCCACGCCGCTCCAGCTGCGGATGATGTGGACATGGCGCAGCGCCGGCAGCAAGGCCGCCGCCTGCGGCAGCAGCCCGAGAATGGAATCATGCGAGGCGCGGGCGCGCAGTTCATCCTGCTCGTAGCCGCGGCCGCCGCCCAGCACCACGTTGCCGCGCGCCACCTGGCGGCAGTAGATGGAGCCGCCCTCCACGCCCAGGCTCCAGGGCAGGAAGTGGGGAATCGGTTCGGTCACCACCATGCTGGGGTGGCCGCTGGTCAGGGGGACGGCCTCGCCAAAGGACTGCGCCACGCGATTGGCCCAGGCACCGGCGCAATTGATGAGCACTTCCGCACGCACTTCCAAGGGTTCGCCACCCTGCCGCGCTTCGGCCACGAAGTCGCGGCCATCGTGACCCACCTGCATGACTTCGCAACGCTCGATCACGGTCGCGCCCGCCGCTTCGGCCGCACGCGCAAAGGCCGGCGAGACCAGGCGCGGATTGGCCTGGCCATCTTCCGGACACAGCGAGCCGCCGACCGCCGCGCCGCCCAGCCAGGGACATTGCTGGCGCAGGCGTTCGCCGCTGATCAGTTCGATCCCCAGGCCATAGGGCCGGCTCAGTTCGGCATAAGCGATCAGCGATTGCATGTCGGCCTCGCTACGGGCCAGCTTGAAGTGGCCGCTGCGTTCGTATTCGCCGGTGGTGCCGATCAGGGACTGCAGATCGCCCCAGATCTGATGCGCCCGTTGCGACAGCGGCAGCTGCACTTCGGGCCGCCCCTGGCGGCGCACGCCACCGTAGTTGATGCCGCTGGAACGCGCACCGCACAGGTCGCGTTCCAGGATGGTCACGCGGCGTCCGGCCTTGGCCAGCACCAGCGCAGCCGAGCTGCCGACGATGCCGCCGCCGATGATGAGGACTTCAGTATGGAGGCTCTTCATGAAGCATCCTCCTGCGCATGCAGCGCGATCACGCGCGCAGAGACCGGCTCGGGGGCCGGCACATGCATGCCCAATGGAATCGGCTTGATCGGTGCCTGGCCGCGCAGGCGACCGACTTCCTGCACCGGCAGGCCAGCGGCATGCGCCAGGATTTCGGCGGCCGCGGCACCACACATGCGGCCCTGGCAACGGCCCATGCCAACGCGGGTGAGCGCCTTGAGCCGGTTCATTTCCGCTGCGCCTTTCTCGCGCACGGCCGCGCGCAATTCACCGGCGCGGATGTTCTCGCAGCGGCAGATCACCAGATCGTCCGATGCAGTCGCCGCCCAGCGTTCGGGGAAGGGAAAAGCGCGCTCAAGTCCGAGACGGAAAGCGCCGATGCGCACCAGCTCCGCTTCGATCTGCGTCACACGGGCCGCATCGACGGCGATGCCGCGATCCTGCAGCAAGGCCAGCGCAGCGCGTTCACCGGCCAGCTCGGCGGCATCGGCCCCCATGATGCCGGCACCGTCACCGGCGAGATAGACGCCCGGCACGCTGCTGCGGGTGCTCTTGTCGCGCACCGGCAGGTGCGCGCGCTGCAGGCTGTCGAACTGGAAGCGGCAACCCAGCAGATCAGCCAATTGCGTTTCAGAACGCAGTGCATAGCCGAAACCGACGGCATCGCATTCAATGCGCTGCTCGGTACCCGGCTTGCCACTCGCACTTGCCAGGTTCTCGCGACGCCAGACCAGCGCCTGCACCCGCGCATCGCCTTCCACGCGCAGCACCCGCGCGTGCGAATGCACCGGCACGCCATGCAGCTTGAGCCAGGCAAGGTAGTAGATGCCCTTGGCCAGCAAGGCCGGCTGGCCCAGCATGGCGGGCAGTGCGGCAATGCGGTCAGCCAGGCTGCTGCTGTCGAGCACCGCCGCCACCCGGGCACCGGCCTTGGCATACTGGTAGGCCACCAGATAGAGCAGCGGACCATTGCCGGCCAACACCACCGAGCGTCCGATGGCGCAGCCCTGGAACTTGAGCGCGACCTGCGAGCCGCCCAGGGTATAGACGCCCGGCGTGGTCCAGCCGGGGAAAGGCAGCACGCGATCAGTCGCACCGGTGGCCACGATGATGTCTTCCCAGGCCAGCGTTGAAGCGGATTGCGCGCTGCCCTCCATCAGGTCGAGCAAACCCGGCTGAGCATTCCAGACGAGGGTGTTGGGACGGTAGTCGATGGCCTCGCGCAGCGCATGGAAGGTGCTGTGCACCGATTGCGCGCGGCTGGCTTCGAAACCATAGACCGTCTTGCGGCTGCGCAGGAACCCGCGCGGCGGCTGGCGATAGATCTGGCCGCCGGCCTGCGCGGCTTCATCGATGACGATGGGCCGCACGCCATGGGCCAGCAGCGTCTGCGCCGCACGCACACCGGCCGGGCCGGCACCGACGATGACGGGAGCTGCGCGCGTCATGCGGGTTCCTCCTGGCCGCTGCGCAATTGCATGCCGGCACGGATGAAGGTGGAGCAGGCACGCAGGCGCTCGCCGCTGTCGGTGGCGATCCAGCAATCCTGGCACGCGCCCATCATGCAAAAGCCGGCCCGCGGCTGGCCGCTGAATTCATTTCGGCGCAGGCTCGCGGTATTGGTCAGTACGGCGGTCAGCACCGTGTCGCCTTCCAGCGCGGTCGCCGGGCGGCCGTCCAGCGTGAAGCTGACCGCAGCGCGATCGCGTTCGGCCAGCCGTACCAGCTGGGCCTGTGCAGGAGCAGAGGTGTGATTCATGAACGCCCCACCAGCACGCGGTCCAGGCCATAGACCCGGTCCAGGATGATCATGGCCACCGCCGTGATGGCCACCATCAGCGCCGAGACGGCCGCCATCATCGGATCGATGGATTCGGTGGCGTACATGTACATGCGCACCGGCAGCGTCACCGTCGAGGGCGAGGTCACGAAGATGGACATGGTGACTTCATCGAAGCTGTTGATGAAGGCCAGCAGCCAGCCCCCGGTGATGCCCGGCAGGATCATCGGCAGCGTGATGCGCAGGAACACCGTGGAGCGCGTGGCCCCCAGCGACAGGGCGGCATGCTCGGCGCTGCGGTCGAAGCCGATGAGCGCGGCCATGATCAGGCGCATGGTGTAGGGCGTCACCACCAGCGAGTGCGCCAGCACCAGCCAGCCGAAACTGCCCGCGCCACCCACCACCGAGAACAGGCGCAGCAGGGCCACGCCCAGCACCAGGTGCGGAATGATCAGCGGCGACAGGAACAGGCCCTGCAAGACGCCGGACCAGCGATGCGGATAACGCACCAGCGCCATGGCCGCCGGAATGGCCAGGGCGGTGGAGATGGTGGCCGCTGCCAGGGCCAGCCAGAGGCTGTTCCAGAAGGAACTCACGAAGTCGGGAAACTCAAACACCGCCTTGAACCAGCGCAACGAGAATTCCGGCCCGTTCATGGTCAGGGTGTTTTCGGGGGTGAAGGCGATCACGCACACCACCAGGATCGGGGCCAGCGTGAAGAGGATCACCAGCGCATTGAAGCACAATGCAATCGGTCCGTTCTTGTTCATGGTTCAGCCCAGCGCTTTCTTGTAGCGGCGTTCGATCATGCGGTTCCAGCCCAGCATGATGACCAGGTTGGCCACCAGCAGCAGCAGCGCGATGGCTGCGCCCAGGGGCCAGTTCAGTTCGTGCAGGTATTCGTCATAGATGATGGTGGCCATCATCTTCAGGCGGCGTCCGCCCAGCAGTCCCGGAATGGCAAAGGAGCTGGCCGAGAGGCCGAAGACGATCAGGCTGCCCGAGAGAATGCCGGGCATGATCTGCGGCAGCACGATACGGCGCAGCACGGTGATGGGCGAGGCGCCCAGCGACAGCGCCGCATTGGCCACGCCACCATCGAGCTTCTGCAGCGAGGTCCACACCGGGATCACCATGAAGGGCAGCATCACATGCACCAGCGCAATGACGATGGCCGTTTCGGTATAGAGCAGCTTGACCTTGGCAAAGCCCAGCGCCACCAGCGTGCCGTTGATGAGGCCTTCGGGACCGAGCAGCATGCTCCAGCCAAAGGCGCGCACCACCACCGAGATCATCAGCGGGGCCAGCACCACCAGCAGCATGATGGAGCGCCAGGGCTTGCGCATGCGGTTGAGAATGTACGCCTCGGGCGCACCGACGACGATGCAGATGAGCGTGACCAGGCCCGAGATCCACAGCGTGCGCCAGAAGATGCCGTAGTAATACGGATCGGTCAGCACCGCTGCGTAATGCTCCAGCGTGAAGGTGCCGGCCTTGGGGCCGGTCTCGGCATCATAGGCGTTGAAGGACAGCACGAAGGTCAGTACCAGCGGCACCAGCAGCATCACCGTGCACAGCAGGATGGCCGGGGCCGACATCAGCCAGGGCAGGCTGCGCTGGCCGGGCGCCTTGTCGCTATCGGCGGCACTCACCACGGGCGGTGCCACGGAAGTTGTGCCGGCCGCGCTCATGCTGCGACCCCTTCATCGCTGCGGGCGGTGGAGACCAGGCGCAGGCTGTAGTCGCTCCACGCCAGGCCGACGGCAGCCCCCTGCTCCAGGGCTTCGGCACCATCGTTGGCCGACAGGACCGAGAGCAGGCCCAGCGGGGTCTCCACTTCATACATCCATTGGCTGCCGAGGAAGAAGCGGCGCACCACTTCGCCATTGCAGCGGCCCTGGCCGGGCGCGGTACAGCGGATCTTTTCCGGACGCAGGCCCAGCACCACGCGGCCGCCGCCGCGCAGGCCGGCGTCGGTGCTTTCCAGCGACAGCATCATGCCGCCCACCGCGATGTCAGCGCGTTCACCTGCGGCACCGACCACCTGGCCTTCGAGCAGGTTGGCCTTGCCCACGAAGGTGGAGATGAAGCGGTTGGCCGGATGTTCATACACGTTCAGGGGACGGCCGACCTGGGTGATGTGGCCGGCCTCCATCACCACCACCCGGTCACTGATGGACATGGCTTCGCTCTGGTCGTGCGTGACCATGATGGTGGTGGTGCCGACCTTGCGCTGGATGTCGCGCAGTTCGAATTGCATCTCTTCGCGCAGCTTGGCGTCGAGGTTGGAGAGCGGCTCATCGAGCAGCAGCACCGGCGGAGCGATCACCAGCGCACGCGCCAGTGCCACACGCTGGCGCTGGCCGCCGGAGAGTTCGCGCGGATAGCGCGCACCGTGTTTTTCCAGATGCACCAGCGACATGGCCTGCGCCACACGGTCGCGCTTCTCAGCGGCGCCGCACTTGCGCATCTCCAGCCCGAAGGCCACGTTCTGCTCCACCGTCATGTGCGGGAACAGCGCATAGGTCTGGAACACGATGCCCAGGCCGCGCGTATTGGGCTTGGCATGCGTGATGTCGCGGCCGTCGAGTTCGATGCGGCCGCCGCTGACGGCCTCGAAGCCCGCGATCATCTGCAGGGTGGTGGTCTTGCCGCAGCCCGAAGGACCGAGCAGGGAGATGAACTCACCCTTTTCCACCGTGAGGTTGAACCCCGATACCGCCTGGGTATCGCCATAGAACTTACTGACATTGGTCAGCGTGAGAAATGACATTGCAAGCTCCCTGTCGCAAGGTTCGGGCGCTGCACGGCTGGCGGGCTTGTCGGCCGGCGGGCGCTCCGATGCATACTTTCAATTGCGCAACCCCATCGCTGAAGCGATGTGAGCGGCGCGTCTCCTGTTTCGTTATTGATGCAATTTCGGTGCCAATTCTGCTATCGTATTTCGACAGTCGGGAAATTTTTTATATTTATTCCATTCAATGAAATGCATCGGCGAGCGAACCACCGCCGATTCCACCCAGCAGACAAAGCCCCCTCATGAGCGAGCAAAACGACGAGGCCACGGCCGCCAGCGCCCCCGCCTCCCTGCCGGTCAACGGCATCCAGCGCACCTTTGCGGTGTTGCGCGCGCTGGCCGATGCACCACCGCAAGGCATGCGGGTGACGCAAGTGGCCAAGACCATCGGCCTGACCCAGGGCACCACGCACCGGCTGCTGCAATCGCTGGCCGGGGAAGGCGTGGTGGAACAGGATGAGCGCAGCAAGCTGTATCGCCTGGGCATGGACCTGTTCGCCCTGGCCGCACGCGCCGGCAATGCGTCGGATGTGCGCAGCCTGTGCCGCCCGGCGCTGCTGCGGCTGTGCGGCAGTCTCGGTGATACGGTCTTCCTGCTGCTGCGCTCGCGCTTCGATGCGGTGTGCGTGGATCGCGTCGATGGTCCCTTCCCGATCCGCGCCTTCACCGGCGACATCGGCGGGCGCGTCGCCTTGGGCGTGGGCCAGGGCGCGCTGGCCATCCTCGCCTTCCTGCCGGAAGAAGAACGCGAGGAAGTGATCCGCTACAACGTGCCGCGCCTGCGCGAATTCGGGGTCTATGACGAGGTCTACCTGCGCACGGAAATCGAGCGTGTGCGCGAGACCGGTTATGCGGCACGCCAGGCCGGCCTGCTCGATGGCATGGCCGGGCTGGGTGTGCCGCTCTTCGATGCCGGCGGCAACATCGTCGGTGCCTTGAGCGTAGGCACGCTGACCTCGCGCCTGACCGAGGAGCGCCTGCCGACCCTGGTGCAGATGCTGCAGCGGGAAGCCGCCGCCCTGTCGCGCCGGATCAATCCCTTCGACCCGGCCTTGCGCCGGCCCATGCACCAGGCCAATCCCGTGGAGCCACAAGCATGACCACCCCTGCTCTTGCTCCCGTGCTGCTGATCAAGTCCGGCGGTGCTGCCGCGCTGGCCGAGTGGCGCGCCAGCTTCCATGAATTCGCACCCGAACTGGGCCTCGACGTGCGCGCCTGGGATGATCCGGAAGTCGATCCGGCGCGCGTGCAGTTCGTGCTGGTGTGGCAGCCCGAGCCGGGGCGGCTGGCGCAGTTCCCCAACCTGAAGGCCATCATCAGTGCGGCTGCCGGAGTCGATCACATCCTTGCAGACCCGCACCTGCCGGAGCTGCCCATCGTGCGCATGGTCACGCCTGAAACGCAGCAGCGCATGGCCGAATTCACGCTCATGAGCAGCCTGATGCTGTTGAAGGACATGCCGCGCATCATTGCCCAGCAGGCGCGCGCCGAATGGCGCGAATTCTCCACGCCCCGCACGGCGCGCGAAACCCGCGTAGGCGTGCTGGGCCTGGGTGCGCTGGGCTTGTCGGCGGCGCGCATGCATGCAGCGGTCGGCTTCGAGACCGCCGGCTGGGCGCGCTCGCTGCGCAGCGAAAAGGGGCTGGCCTGCTTTGCCGGGGCCGCTGCGTTGCCGGATTTCCTGGCCCGCACCGATATCCTGATCTGCCTCTTGCCCGAGACCACCGATACCCGCCACCTCATCGATGCCGATCTCTTGCGCCAGTTGCCGCGCGGTGCCGCGGTCATCAACGTCGGCCGCGGCAGCCACGTGTGCCTGCCGGATCTGCTGGCCGCGCTCGACAGCGGGCACTTGTCCGGTGCCGTGCTGGACGTGTTCGATGAAGAACCGCTGCCCGCCGAGGCTGCCGTCTGGCGCCATCCGCGCGTGCTGGTCACGCCCCATGCAGCGGCCACGCCCTCGCGCCGCGAACGCGCCAGGCAGGCGGCGGTGGCCATTGCCGCCATGCTGGGCGGCCTGCCGCCGCCGCATCTCTACGACCGCAGCAAGGGTTACTGAAGGGCAAGTCCGGGCGCAGCCGCCACACCGCGCCGCCGCCCGGCTTGCGAGATAAGCCCCCATCGTCTAGACTTTGGCGCTCGCTGGCCGCCCTGGCTTGCCTGTCATGATGACAAGCAAACAGGCCCGCCGACTCCCTCCCATGCGTGAGGGCAACCCACTGACGGCAACGTTTGGATACCGTACCCATATGGGTGCAAGCTCTTGCACTCCTCATTCTCATCCTGCTCTCGGCCTTCTTTTCCATGACCGAGACGGCGCTGATGGCCGCCAACCGCCATCGCCTGCGGCACCTGGCCAAACAGGGCAACCGGGCCGCCATCACCATCCTGTGGTTGCTGGATCGCACTGAACGGCTGCTCTCGCTGATCCTCATCGCCAATACCGTCATCAATGCGCTGGCCACAGCCCTGGTGACGGCGCTGGCCATTGCCGCCTTCGGCAACCACCAGCGCGTGATCACGGCGGCCACCGCCTTCGTGGCGGCGCTCTTGATCATCTTTGCCGAGATCGTGCCCAAGGTGATCGGTGCCACCCATCCCGAACGCATTGCGCTCTTTACCAGCTTCATTCTCAAGCCGCTGATGCGGGTGGCCAAGCCGCTGGTGTGGTTCGTCAACATTTTCGTTTCCGCCATCCTCAAGGTCTTGCGCATCAAGACCGGATCGCGCGCGGCCGAGCAGCGCATTTCTCCCGAAGAGCTGCGCTCCATCGTGCTCGAAGGCGGCAGTTTCATTCCGCAGAAGCACAAGAGCATCCTGCTGAACCTGTTCGACCTGGAAAAGATTTCGGTGGAAGACGTCATGACCCCGCGCGCCCAGGTCGAGGCCCTGAACCTGGCCGCCCCGGTGGAGGAGATCCTGCACCAGCTGGCCACCTGCTATCACAACAAGCTGCCGGTGTTCGAGGGCGAGATCAATCACATCGTCGGCATCCTGCATGTGCGCAAGACGGTCTCGCTGTTCCGCCAGGAAGACGACATCACCCACGATGACATCCGCACCCTGCTCTCGGCACCGTATTACGTGCCGGTGGAGACCGATGTCTTCACCCAGCTGCAGTACTTCCAGGAAAACCACGAACGCCTGGGCATCGTGGTCGATGAATACGGTGAAGTGCAGGGACTGGTGACGCTGGAGGACATCATCGAAGAGATGATCGGCGAATTCACGACCTCCTCGCCCGGATCCTCCGGCGAAGGTTTCGGCTGGGACAAGGACGGTACCTGCCTGCTTGAGGGCAGCACCACCCTGCGCGACATCAACAAGCGCCTGGGCCTGAAGCTGCCGCTGGATGGCCCCAAGACCATCAACGGCCTGCTGCTGGAAACCCTGCAGGACATTCCCGAAGCCAGCGTGGCCGTCAAGATCGATGGCTGCGTGATCGAGATCGTGCAGGTACAGAACCAGGCCATCCGCATGGTCAAGCTCATCGCCTTGCCTGCGAAAGTGAAGGCACAGGACTGAACCTGCGCCGGGCCTTGCAGGCCGGCATCGAACTCCACCGATTTTGTCCCGCGCAAACGGCCGGCCCGCTTTTCGGGCGGCCGCCGCGCGTGGGAGACTTGCCCTCCCCTGTGCGTTGCCCTGCGGCAGCGCCCCTGCGCGAGGTCTCCCATGCTGCACACTCCCGACACGGCCGTGGCCGATGATGACGTCCCCGTGGTGCGCCTGCTGCACAAGCTGCTGGCCGATGCCGTCGGCATGGGCGCTTCCGACCTGCATTTCGAGCCCTTCGAACATCTCTTCCGCGTACGCCTGCGGCTGGATGGCGTGCTGCACGAGCTGGCGCAGCCGCCATTGAGCTTGCGCGACAAGCTGGCCACCCGCCTGAAGATCCTGGCGCGTCTGGATATCGCCGAAAAGCGCCTGCCCCAGGATGGCAAGATGCGCCTGGCGCTGGGTGCGCGCACGGTGGATTTCCGCGTCTCGACGCTGCCCACGCAGTTCGGTGAAAAGATCGTGCTGCGCATTCTCGATACTGCGCAGGCGGCTTTGTCGATCAGCGACCTCGGCTATGAACCGGCCCAGCAGGAAGCGCTGCTGCAGGCCATCAGCAAGCCGCACGGGCTGGTCCTGATGACCGGGCCGACCGGCTCCGGCAAGACGGTCTCGCTGTATGCCTGCCTGCAGCGCCTGAACCAGCCGGGGGTGAACATCGCCACCGCCGAGGATCCGGTGGAAATCAACCTGCCCGGCATCAACCAGGTCAGCATCAACGAACGCGCCGGACTGGACTTCGCCCTGGCACTGCGCGCCTTCCTGCGCCAGGATCCGGATGTGCTGATGGTAGGCGAGATCCGCGACCTGGAAACTGCCGACATCGCCGTCAAGGCTTCGCAGACCGGGCACCTGGTGCTCTCCACCCTGCACACCAACGATGCCCCGGCCACGCTCACGCGGCTGCTCAACATGGGCGTGCCGGCCTACAACATTGCGGCATCGGTCAGCCTGATCGTGGCCCAGCGGCTGGTGCGCAAGCTGTGCCGCTGCCGCCGTCCGGCCGGTGGTACGCCGGCCACCTTCGTGCCGCACGGCTGCCCGGCCTGCAACCAGACCGGCTTTCGCGGGCGCACCGGCATCTATCAGGTCATGCCGGTCAGCGCGGCCATGCAGTCGCTGATACTGGCCCAGGCCGGCACATTGGAACTGGGCCGGCAGGCGCAAGCGGAGGGCATCATCGACCTGCGGCGGGCGGGGCTGCTGAAGGTCTTGCGCGGTGAAACCAGCATGGGAGAAATCCTTGCCTGCACCTGATCGCACGACATCGGCGTCCCAATTCCGCTGGGAAGGGCTGGACCGCCACAATCGCCCGCAACGCGGTGTGATACAAGCCAGCGATGAAGCCCAGGCACGTGCCCGGCTGCGCCAGCAGGGGATGCGCGTGGCGCGGCTGCGGCGCGCGGAGCGTGCGGCCGACCTCGACAATGGCCCGGCCCCTGCGGCAAACCCGGCCACAGCGAGGGCGCGTGGCCGCATCAGCGCCAAACAGATCGCCCTCTTCACCCGCCAATTGGCCACCATGCTGCGGGCAGGATTGCCGCTGCTGCAGTCGCTGGACATCGCCATTCGCGGCGCCGGCCAGAGCGCACTGGCCACGCTGCTGGACGACGTGCGCCAGGCCGTGGCGCGCGGCGAGAGCCTGCATGCGGCGCTGGCGCGCCATCCGCGCCAGTTCGATGCGCTCTTCTGCAACCTGATGCGCGCCGCCGAAGAAGCCGGGATGCTCGACAGCATGCTTGAGCGCATCGCCCTCTATCGCGAAAAATCCCTGGCCTTGCGCGGCAAGGTGCGCGCGGCCTTGGCCTATCCCTGTGCCGTGGTGCTGGTGGCGATCATCGTGACGGTGGTCATCATGCTGTGGGTGGTGCCGGCTTTCGAGCAGATGTTCCAGCAATTCGGGGCCGAGTTGCCGCTGCCCACGCGCATCGTGATGGCCACGGCGCGTCTGCTCGGACAGCATGGTCCCTGGCTGCTGCTGGGCACGCTGGTGACGGGCGTGCTGGCGATGCTGGCGTGGCGGCGTTATCTTCCGCTGCGACTGGCGGCGCAGCGCCTGAGCCTGTCCTTGCCGCTGTTCGGCAAGCTGTTGCGGCAAGCGGCGCTGGCACGCTGGAGCCGCACCTTCGGCACCCTCTTCGGTGCCGGCATCGCCCTCGTGGAAGCGCTGGAAACGGTCTCCGGCGCAGCCGGCAACGTGGTCTATGCCGACGCCTCGCTGGCCGTGCGCGACGCCGTGCGCAATGGCGCCTCGCTGCATGCGGCCATGCAGGCCACGGGCGTCTTCCCCGACCTGGCAGTGCAGATGACGGCCGTGGGCGAAGAGGCCGGCGCCCTCGACGCCATGCTGAGCAGGATCGCCGATCTCAACGAACGCGAAGTGGATGAAGCCGTCACTGCCCTCACCAGCCTGATGGAACCCGTTATCATGGCGGTGCTGGGCGTGGTGATCGGCGGCCTGGTGGTGGCGATGTACCTGCCGGTGTTCCGCATGGGTGCAGTGGTATAAGCCGGCACGCCTGTCTTCCCCTTCTTTGACGACCAAACCAGTTGAACCCGACGATGTCTTTCCTGGATGCTCTGGCCTTCCCCGGCAACGCTGCACTCGCTGGCGCGGCGGCGCTGCTGGGCCTGCTGGTCGGCAGCTTTCTCAATGTGGTGATCCATCGCGTGCCGCTGATGATGCTGCGCGAGACTGCCAACTTCGTGGCCCAGGAACGCGGCGAGGCCCTGCCGCATGCCGACCGCTACAACCTCTGGCTGCCGGCCTCCGCCTGCCCGCATTGCGCCGCGCCGCTGGCGCTGCATCACAAGATTCCGGTACTGAGCTGGCTGCTGCTGCGAGGACGCTGCGCCTTCTGCGACCACCCCATCAGCGCCCGCTATCCGCTGGTGGAGCTGCTGACCGCACTGCTGTTCGCCCTGCTGGGCTGGCGTTTCGGCCTGGGCCTGCACGGCGTGGCGCTGATGGTGTGCGCGTCCTTCCTGATTGCGCTGGCGGTGATCGACGCCCGGACCATGCTGCTGCCCGACGACCTCACCCTGCCCTTGATGTGGCTGGGGCTGCTGGTCAACGTGGTGCATCGCCTGGTGCCGCTGCAGGATGCCGTGCTGGGCGCGATGGCCGGCTATGGCGTGCTGTGGCTGATTTTCTGGATCTTCAAGCTGGCCACCGGCAAGGAGGGTCTGGGCTATGGCGACTTCAAGCTCATGGCCGCACTCGGGGCCTGGCTGGGCTGGCAGGCCTTGCCGCTGGTCTTGCTGCTGGCCTCGGCGCTGGGCGCAGTCCTGGGCCTGGCGCTGATGGGCTTGGGCCGCCACCGGCGCGGCCAGGCCATTCCCTTCGGCCCCTGCCTGGCCTGCGCCGGCATGCTGACCCTGCTGATGGGCCATGGCTGGCTCACGCAACTTCTCTACGACTTCTGATCCCATGACCTCATTGACTGAACGCTTCACCATCGGCCTGACCGGCGGCATCGGCAGCGGCAAGACCACGGTGGCCAACCTGTTTGGCGAGCTCGGCGCTTCGCTGGTCGATACCGACGCCATCGCCCACGCCCTGACCGCACCGCAGGGCCTGGCCATCGATCCCATCCGCGATTATTTCGGCGGCGAATTCATCGATGCGAACGGTGCCATGGACCGCACCCGCATGCGCCAGCACGTGTTCGGCAACCCGACGGCACGCCATGCGCTGGAAGCCATCCTGCATCCGCTGATCCGCAGCGAAACCGTGCGCGAGGCCGAGGATGCCACCGGTCCCTATGTCATCTTCGTGGTGCCGCTGCTGGTGGAGTCCGGCACCTGGGTTGGCCGCGCCAGCCGCATCCTGGTGGTGGATTGTCCGGAAGAGGTGCAGATCGCGCGGGTCATGCAGCGCAACGGCCTCCAACGCGAGGAAGTCGAAGCCATCATGGCCGCGCAGGCCAGCCGGCAGGCGCGGCTGGCGGTGGCGCAGGACGTCATCGACAACGGCGGCAGCAATGCCGAGCTGCCGGCTCAGGTACGCGAGCTGCATGCGCGCTACCTGGCGCTGGCAGGCGGGCACTGAGCGATGGTGCAGCTTGCGCGGCTGCAGCAATGCACTTGGGCAGCGCGGCAAATGCGATGCGCGCCTGCAGCTTCATTTGATGGCGACTGCATTTGTAATTTTCTTCTGCATGGGTCAGAATCACAGACATTGCACATGTTGACGAGGTTATTGCACCCACGCGGCCTGTCAGCGGCCTAACAAGTCCGGTTCAACCAATAAAGGGATCATGCTTTGATCGTCTACGAATACCCTTTCAATGAGCGTATTCGCACGCTGTTGCGACTGGAAGACCTCTACGAGAAATTCGTCTTCTTCCTGCACCAGGAAAGCCCGCATCAGCATCACATCGCCCTTGCCACCATTTTTGAAATGCTGGAGGTCGCCGGACGCGCCGACCTCAAGTCCGACCTGCTGCAAGAGCTGGAACGGCAAAAGCAGATCCTCCTGGCCTACCAGTCCAATCCCAATGTCGAGCCCGAGATGCTCAATGCCATCCTGGCCGAAGTCGACCAGGCCAGCAGCGCCCTCTCGGCTGCCCAGGGCAAGACCGGCCAGAACATCCGCGACAATGAATGGCTCATGAGCATTCGCGGCCGCACCATCATCCCGGGCGGCGCCTGCGAATTCGACCTGCCGGCCTATTACGCCTGGCAACAACATCCGTTTGAACGCCGTTTCCAGGACATTTCCAACTGGTTCGCCCCGCTGATCCCGCTGTTCGATGCCATCGCCATCGTCATGCGATTGCTGCGCGAATCCGGACATGCAGTAAAAATCAACGCCGAAGGCGGCAGTTACCAGCAGATGCTGCAGGGCAAGGTCTACCAGATGCTGCGCCTGTCACTGGACATCAACCTCGGCGCCATCCCCGAGATCTCGGCCAACAAATACATGCTGTGGGTGCGTTTCACCCAGCAGGATGGCGACGAGAAGCCGCGCTCCTTCGAGGGCGAAGTGCCCTTCGAACTGGCGCTGTGCGGCTTTTGATCCGTAATCTGAATCGAATGAAGTGAAGTAAACGTATGGCCACGATCGTAGACTGCCCGACCTGCGGCACCAAGGTGGAATGGAGCGAGAAGAACAAGTACCGCCCCTTCTGTTCCGAACGCTGCAAGCAAATCGACCTGGGTGCTTGGGCCGAAGAAAAGTACACCATCCCCGCAGTGAACCTGCCACTGGAAGACGAAGGGGACAAGCCCGTGCAGTGATGACGGGCTTTTTCCTTCATTTCGCCTTAAAGCCACCCATCTTCAGGCTTCGTCGCCATATCGCAGCTGATCCAGCCACTGGAGCAGCGGAATGGTGGCCGGCAGCAGCGGTTCCACGCCCACGCTGCCCTGCCAGGCAAAGGCCTGGCCTTCCAGACTCTGCGGCTCACCGCGCCACTGGCGGCTAATGTAGAAATGCAGGCGTACATGGGCATGCGGATAGACGTGCTCGACGCCGCACCAGGGCTCACCGTCCAGCACCTCGATCCCCAGCTCTTCCTTGAACTCGCGCTGCAGCGCCGCGAAGATGCTTTCGCCCGGCTCCACCTTGCCGCCGGGGAATTCCCAGTACCCCGCATAGGGCTTGCCGTCCGGACGCTGGCCCAGCAGCACGTCGCCGTTGGGCTGCATCAGAATGCCCACGGCTACATCGATGGGCTTGGCCACCGGCTTGGAATCTCCGCTCATCAGCCTTGCGCCTTGCCGGCGTAGTCGCGCGCGAACTGCCAGGCCACGCGGCCCGAGCGCGAGCTGCGCTGCAGCGCCCAGCGCAGGGCATCGGCGCGGGCTTCGGCGATCTGCGCATCATTGCAGCCGAAGTGGCGCAGCCAGTGCGCCACGATGTCCAGGAAATCGTCCTGCTTGAAGGGATAGAAGGTCACCCACAGGCCAAAGCGCTCGGAAAGCGAAATCTTTTCTTCCACCGTTTCGCCGGGGTGCAGGTCGCCATCCTCGGTGTGGGTGTAGGTGTTGTTGTCGGAGAGGCGCTCCGGCATCAGGTGGCGGCGGTTGGAGGTGGCGTAGATCAGCACGTTGTCGGACTGCGCGGCGATGCTGCCGTCCAAGGCCACCTTCAGCGCCTTGTAGCCGCCCTCGCCTTCCTCGAAGGAAAGATCGTCGCAGAAGACGATGAAGCGTTCCGGACGCGCCGCCACCAGTTCGACGATGTCCTGCAGGTCGTGCAGGTCATCCTTGTCCACTTCGATGAGGCGCAGGCCACGGTCGGCGTACTGGTTCAGGCACGCCTTGATGAGCGAGGATTTGCCGGTGCCGCGCGCGCCGGTCAGCAGCACGTTGTTGGCCGGGCGGCCTTCGACGAACTGGCGGGTGTTCTGGTCGATCTGTTCCTTTTGCGGGCCGATGTTATGCAGGTCCGACAGGCCGATCTTCGAGATCTGCCCCACCGCCTGCAGGTAGCCGGGACGCTGGGCGGTCGCACCGCGCCAGCGGAAGGCGACGGCGGCGTTCCAGTCGGGTTCACGGGCGGCGGCGTTGGGGAGGATGGCTTCGACGCGCGCCAGCAAGGCTTCGGCACGCTGCAGGAATTGGTCTAGCTGGGTCATGGTGATCGCAAATCGGGATGAACGGGGCGGGAATGCACGCGCCATTGTGGCGCAAGGCGCTGGCGGCCGGTGTGAATAAAATTGATCCGAGGGCGCGGACATTCATGTTGCCGCCGCCATCCCGGGCGCGCCACCGGCCCGGGGATGGGTGGGCCGATGGCGGCGAAACGCCGCGAGGTGAAGAAAAACGCTCAGGAACGGTAGTCGGCGTTGATCGAGACGTAGTCGTGCGACAGGTCGCAGGTCCAGATGGAAGCCTTGGCCGTGCCGCGCGCCAGCTTCACACGCACCACGATCTCGGCCTTCTTCATGACGCGCTGGCCGTCTTCTTCGCGGTAATCCGGGTTGCGGCCGCCATCTTTGGCGACCCACACATCGTCCAGCCACAGGTTGATCTTCGACACATCCAGATCCTCGATGCCGGCATAGCCGATGGCGGCCAGGATGCGGCCCAGGTTCGGGTCGGAGGCGAAGAAGGCGGTCTTGACCAGCGGCGAGTGGCCGATGGAGTAGGCGATCTGGCGGCATTCCTCGATGCTCTTGCCGTCTTCCACGGCCACTTCGATGAACTTGGTCGCGCCTTCGCCATCGCGCACGATCTGGTGCGCCAGGTGCTGCGACAGGTCGGTGACGGCCGCGGCCAGTTGCTTGTATTCCTCGCTGTCGGCGCTGGTGATCTCCAGTTCGCCGGCACCGGTGGCCATCAGGATGAAGGAATCGTTGGTCGAGGTATCGCCATCGATGGTGATGCAGTTGAAGGAATGGTCAGCGGCATCCTTGACCAGCTGGTTCAGCAGTGCCTGCGGCAGCTTCGCGTCGAAGGCCAGGAAACCCAGCATGGTGGCCATGTTGGGCTTGATCATGCCAGCGCCCTTGCTGATGCCGGTCATCACCACTTGCTTGCCGCCGATGGTGAGCGTGCGCGACGCGGCCTTTGGCTGGGTGTCGGTGGTCATGATGGACTCGGCCGCGTTGAACCAGTTGTCGGCCTTCAGGTTGCCGATGGCTTGCGGCAGGCCGGCGATGATGCGATCAGCCGGCAGCGGCTCCAGGATCACGCCGGTGGAAAACGGCAGGATCTGCTGCGGCTCCACGCCCATCTGCTGGGCCAATGCAGCACAGACCGACTTGGCGCGCTGCAGGCCTTCTTCACCGGTGCCGGCGTTGGCGTTGCCGGTGTTGATCACCAGGGCGCGGATGGGCTTGCCGGCGCTCAGCTGCGCCAGGTTGGCCTGGCAGATCTGCACCGGGGCGGCACAGAAACGGTTCTTGGTGAAGACGCCCGCCACCGTGGCGGTCTCGGCCAGCTTCATGACCAGCACGTCCTTGCGATTGGCCTTGCGCACGCCCGCTTCGGCATGGCCGAGTTCGATGCCGGCGACGGCTTTCAGGTCGGAAGGAACGGGAATCGGGGAATTGACGGCCATGGCGAGCTTTCAGCGTAAAAATCGGAACGCGTATTTTAAACACTTTCCGTCACCGGCTGATGACGCAGGAACTCGCTTTCGATGATCTCGGCGCTCATCCTGGCCCATTGCGCATACTGGCCGTGGCCCGGATGGAAGCGGTCAATCGCCATCTCATGCGGCAGCGCCCATTGCAGGGAGCAGTAACGCAAGGCGGCCTCGGCATCGATCCAGTCGCGCAGGGCGCGGTCCAGCTTGCACGCGTAGCGGCCCAGATACCAGCGCAGCGGCTGCGGTGCCACCGGCAGCAGGTGCATGGGCGGCAAGCCCGAGAAGACGATGTGCTCCACCCCGGCCTGCGCCATCAGGCGTTCGCACAGCAGGCGCAGGTTGGCCACGTAGCGTTGCGGGCTCATCTGCGAGGTCACGTCGTTCACGCCCAGGGCCACCACCAGGACGGTGGCCGGACCGATCTCATGGCGCGTCAGCAGGTCCAGCGCTTCGAGCGAATTGACGCCGCTCTGCGCCACCAGCTGCCAGGCCACCGGATGGCCGGTGCGCGCGGCCAGCTGGCGAGCCAGCGGCTGGGCCAGGGCTTGCTCCTGATGCTCCACCCCGACCCCGGCCGCCGAGGAATCACCCACTACCAGCACGCGCAACGGCTCGGCCACCAGCCGAGGCTGCAAGGCGGGAAACTCCATGCCGCTGCGCGGACCGGCCGCTTCCGGCAGGCGCAGCGCGGTCTGGCGCAGGCGTTTGGCTTGCGTCAGCAAAAGGGGCCCCAGCAGCAGTTTTCCCAGGATCAGCATGGGCGGCCTCACGGCAGCAGGTTCTTGAGCACCACCAGCCACGGGCGCGCGGCAATCGGCTGGGCACGGCCCTGCTCATCCACCGGGATCAGGGATTCGGAGACCGAATTGAATACATTGCCGCCGATCACGCCGGCCCAGCCATCATCGGCATGCACTTCCACCACCAGGTCGCAATGGCCGGCCAGGCCGGGGCGAATCTCGTCGATGGTGGTGATGTTGTTGTTGCCGCGCGGGGCGCAGATCAGGTCACCGGGCGCAATCGGCTCGCTCTCGGCCGGGCGCAACACGAATTGCGGCGAGGGGCGCGACTGGCGGTCCTTGAGGAAGCTCAGGTAGTTGAAGTGCGTTTCGTTGGGCGCGAAATCCTGCGGCGGCACATTGGTGCTCACCATCAGCCAGGAAATGAAGGCCGCCGACCAGGCTTGCTGGCAATCCGCACCGGTCAGGTTCTTGCCGACCGCGTGCCAGTACTCGGCCACTCGCTGCACGGCCTCGCCTTCGTCTTCCAGCAAGCCCAGGCGCGGCGCGCTGAAGGGTTCATGGCGCATGTCGATCTGCTGGTTGCCGAAGAAATCCCACTCGGCCTTGGCCGCTTCCACCAGCGCCGCACGGGTGGGGGGCGCGGTGCTGATGGCCACGGCGGGCACGCCGGTATTGGTCACCGGGATGGAGGGCGTGACGGGCGCGTAGCCAGGGTTGCCGCTGTCGCGCCACTGCGGCAGCGGCGAGGACGCGCAGCCGGCCAGCAGGACGGCGATGGCGATGGCGGTGGCAGTGACGCTGGGACGGGAAGCACGAAACATCTTGGCGAGCGACATCTTCTTGTTCTCCTGGGCGGCAGGCGTGGGCTGCCGGAGCGTTCATCATAAAGGGAGCCAGGCCAATTTTGCAGAAGCCTTCACCTGCAGGATGTAAAAAAGGCCGCCCACCCGCCTGGGTGGACAGCCTCTTCACCTCTGGCCGGAATGCGGCCGAACCGGGGGACTCTGGTTCAGGCCAGCTTGCCGTGGCACTGCTTGTACTTCTTGCCGCTGCCGCAAGGGCAGGGATCGTTGCGGCCGACCTTGGGGTATTCCGATCCGTCGTCTTCGCCACCGGCCTGGGCGGTCGGTGCCAGCAGTTCCTCCGGCGCGGCTTCGGGATCGAAGTCGGCGTGCTGGTAGTTGACGTTGATGGGCGAGCCACCGGCCATGCTTTCCTCGGCCGCTTCGATTTCCTCGCGGCTCTGGATGCGCACGGTCATGACGACCTTGATGACTTCGTTCTTGATCAGGTCCAGCATCTGGGCGAACAGCTCAAACGCTTCGCGCTTGTATTCCTGCTTGGGGTTCTTCTGCGCATAGCCGCGCAGGTGGATACCCTGGCGCAGGTGATCCAGTGCGGCCAGGTGTTCGCGCCAGTGGTTGTCGATGCTCTGGAGCATGACGCTGCGCTCGAAACCGGCGAAGGCATCCACACCGACCACGGCGACCTTGGCTTCATAGGTCTCCTTGGCGGCCGTCAGCAGGCGCTCCAGCAGTTCGTCTTCGGCCAGGTCGGGTTCGGCCTTGAGCATGGCTTCCAGGTCGATGTCGAGCTGCCATTCGTTCTTGAGCACAGCTTGCAGGCCGGGGATGTCCCACTGCTCTTCCATCGACTCGGCCGGCACGTATTCGCGGAACAGGTCGGTGAAGACGCCATCACGCAGGGAGGCAATCATCTCGGCCATCTCGGCCGACTCCAGCAACTCGTTACGCTGCTGGTAGATGACCTTGCGCTGGTCGTTGGCGACGTCGTCGTATTCCAGCAATTGCTTGCGGATGTCGAAGTTGCGGGCTTCCACCTTGCGCTGGGCCGACTCGATGGAGCGGCTCACGATGCCGGCTTCGATCGGTTCGCCTTCGGGCATCTTGAGGCGGTCCATGATGGCGCGCACGCGGTCGCCGGCGAAGATGCGCAGCAGCGCATCATCCAGCGACAGGTAGAAGCGCGAGGAACCCGGATCGCCCTGGCGGCCGGAACGGCCACGCAGCTGGTTGTCCACGCGGCGCGATTCGTGGCGCTCGGTGCCGATGATGTGCAGGCCGCCGGCATTGACCACGTGGTCGTGCAGGGACTGCCATTCATCGCGCAGCTGCTGCGACTTGGCGGCCTTGTCGGCATCCGACAGGGACTCGTCGGCTTCGATCAGCTGGATCTGCTTGCCCACGTTGCCGCCCAGCACGATGTCGGTACCACGGCCGGCCATGTTGGTGGCAATGGTGATCATCTTGGGACGGCCGGCCTGCGCCACGATCTCCGCTTCACGCGCGTGCTGCTTGGCGTTCAGGACATTGTGCGGCAGCTTGGACTTGGTCAGGATGCCCGAGAGCAGTTCCGAGTTCTCGATCGAGGTGGTGCCCACCAGCACGGGCTGGCCGCGCTCGTAGCAGTCCTGGATGTCCTTGACCATGGCCATGTACTTCTCTTGCGCGGTCTTGTAGACCTGGTCCTGGCGGTCCTTGCGGGCATTGGGACGGTTGGGCGGGATCACCACGGTTTCAAGGTGATAGATTTCCTGGAATTCGTAGGCTTCGGTATCGGCCGTACCGGTCATGCCGGACAGCTTGGCATACATGCGGAAGTAGTTCTGGAAGGTGATCGAGGCCAGGGTCTGGTTCTCGTTCTGGATCTTCACGCCTTCCTTGGCTTCGACGGCCTGGTGCAGGCCATCGGACCAGCGGCGGCCTGTCATCAGGCGGCCGGTGAATTCGTCGACGATCACCACTTCGCCGTTCTGCACGACGTAATGCTGGTCGCGGTGATACAGGGTGTGCGCGCGCAGGGCGGCGTACAGGTGGTGGATCAGGGTGATGTTGGCGGCATCATAGAGCGATGCGCCTTCGGGCAGCAGGCCCATCTGGGTCAGGATTTCCTCGGCCTTGTCGTGACCGGCTTCGGTCAGCAGGACCTGGTGGCTCTTCTCGTCCTTGGTGTAGTCACCGGGGACTTCGATCTTGCCTTTGCCGTCCGGGGTCTCTTCACCGATCTGCAGGGTCAGCAGCGGCGGCACGGCGTTCATCTTGTAATACAGCTCGGTGTGGTTCTCGGCCTGGCCGGAGATGATCAGCGGCGTGCGTGCTTCGTCGATCAGGATCGAGTCCACTTCGTCGACGATGGCAAAGTTCAGGGCGCGCTGCACGCGGTCATCGGCATCGAAGACCATGTTGTCGCGCAGGTAGTCGAAACCGAATTCGTTGTTGGTACCGTAGGTGATGTCGGCAGCGTAGGCTTCCTGCTTGACGTCGTGTTCCATCTGCGACAGGTTCACGCCGGTGGTCAGGCCCAGCCAGCTGTAGAGGCGGCCCATGTCTTCGCAATCGCGCTGTGCCAGGTAGTCGTTGACGGTCACCACGTGCACGCCCTTGCCGCCGAGCGCATTGAGGTAGGCCGGCAGGGTTGCCATCAGGGTCTTGCCTTCACCGGTGCGCATTTCGGCGATCTTGCCGAAGTGCAGCGCCATGCCGCCGATGAGCTGCACGTCGAAGTGACGCATCTTGAGCACGCGGCGGGACGCTTCGCGGCAGACGGCGAAGGCTTCCGGCAGGATCGCATCGAGCGTCTCGCCGCCGGCGATGCGTTGCTTGAATTCGGGCGTCTTGGCTTGCAGTTCGGCGTCGCTCAGCTTCTCGACCGAGGGCTCCAGCGCGTTAATCTGGCGGACGATTTTTTGATATTGTTTGAGCAGTCGCTGGTTACGGCTGCCGAAAATCTTGGTCAGGAATGACATGCTTGGATTCTATAAAAGCGCCGATGAACGATCCGGCAGAGTGACGTTGGGCTCCCGGCCGCGGGATTCCAGCCGACAACGCCCGAAAATAAACCATGGATTCTAGCACGCAGGCCGAGGGCATTGGCTCGCCAGCCCGTCTTCATGCCGCCTGCGCACCGCATTCGCTTTAGATCGGGCGTGTTTGCAAGGTTTCAATGGGGGATGGGGATTTGGCAAAAATCGTCATGCCAGGCTTGCCAGAGATGCAACAACGTGCAGGGAATGCGGCCTGCAGGCTACCCTGCCCGGCCGCAAACGCCCGCCCCACGGGGGCTGGCGCCGGCCAGAACTTGCCTGAACGGACTCAGCGGCCCGCGACGAAGACCGGCATCTGCTTGGGCTGGTTGCCGCCGGTGGCACCGAGCGCCAGGAACTTGCGCGGATCCTGGGCGATGCCGCGTATGCGGACCTCGAAGTGCAGGTGCGCCCCGGTCGAACGCCCGGTCGAACCCACATCGGCCACATGCTGGCCGCGCTTGACGATGTCGCCCACCTTCACGAACAGCCGCGAGGCGTGGGCGTAGCGGGTGATGATGTTGTTGCCGTGGTCGATTTCAAGCATGTTGCCGAACTGATAATGATATTCCGAGGCGATCACCACCCCGGCGGCGGCGGCGACGATCCGGGTGCCGACCGGGGCCGGGAAGTCCAGGCCTTCATGGAAGGCGTTATGGCCGCTGAAGGGGTCCAGCCGCCAGCCGAAGCTCGACGAGTTGTAGGCCACGTTGACCGGTTGATTGGTCGGCAGCAGGCGCGACTTGATCTTGTCGCCCATGAGGGTGGATTCCACCGCGTTGAGATAATCGGAACGATGGCCGGCATCCTGGGCCAGGTTGTCGAGCATGCGGCGCAGCTCGTCCATGCCGACATCCCGGCCGGAGCCGGCGATGCTGGAGACTTCAGCGCCACCACGACCGGGCAGCTCCTTGAAATTGAATTCTTCCGGACGGATGCCGGCCAGGCCCTGCACGCGTTCGCCCAGCGCATCCAGGCGCATCATCTGGGCCTGCATCTCGCCGACCTTCACGGCCATCATGGCCAGGTTCTCTTTCAGGAATTTCTCGTTGCGGCCATCTTCTTCCTGGCTCATGGAGACGGCCAGCTTGTGCAGCATGGGCGCGGCATCCGGGTCGCCGGCCTTGTTGAGCAGAAAATAGGTGATGGACAGCGAAGCGCCGGCGATCACGCTCACCAGCAGCAGCAACATCAGCAGGAGGTGCTTGGTACCGAGCGTGACCGATCGGGCTTTGGTGAAACGGGGGTGCAACAGGATAATTTGCATCTTTGCTCCTTGGTCTCCGGCCGGTCAGACACCGGATGTGATAAGGTTTAAAGATGAAGTACGCATCTACGTTTACCCCTTATCGGCCTGCTCTCACAAGTGCTCAACGCATGGCGAAGAGCACGAAGGGAGCCGCGGATTTCTTGCGGTCGAATTCGACGATGGCGGCGCTGTTGCCCGCCCTGGCTCGCATGGGCACGCTGCAGCAGTCAGTGGCCGCGAACTTGCCGGCGATGTTTGCCGCGTGTCAGATCTTGCAGTTTGAAGCTGGCGTGCTGGTCATGAGCGCGCCCAATGCAGCGCTGGCGGCACGGTTGAAGCAGCAAACCCCGAGGCTGCAGGACCGCCTGCTGAAGGACGGATGGCAGGTTAATTCAATCCGAATCAAAGTGCAAGTTGGCCGGACGCCCCCCCCGCCAGCGCCAAAACGGGTGCTGGAACTGACCGAAAACGCGCTCACTTCCTTCGCCGAACTCAGCAGTACACTGGCCAGCGATCCGCGCAGCCAGGGCCTGAAGGAAGCCATCGACGCCATGATACGGCGGCGCGACCAGCGCAGATTGGCCAAGCAGGCAGGAGAAGACCCGCCATTTCTTCAGAGAAAATAGTCCTGAAATAGCCGGATCACGAGATTCTTCTAAAAAATTTACAAGATTTCTCTCGTCAGATCGCCAGCAAGCCACCGCCAGAAAAGCAAACGCCCCGGTCCAGGCCGGGGCGTTTTACATTGCGGCGTGTGCAGCCAGCATCAGCGCCAGCGTCAGTTCAGCGCCCACTCCTGCTGGGCTTGCATCACGTAAGTCTGCGGGGCCTGGTCGAGCTGGTCGAAGCTGACGATCTCATAGGCATCCGGCTGGGACAGCAATTCGCGCAGCAGCAGGTTGTTCAAGCCATGGCCGGACTTGTGGGCATCGTAGCTGGCCAGCAGCGGATGGCCGATGATGTACAGGTCGCCGATGGCATCGAGGATCTTGTGGCGCACGAACTCGTTGTCGTAGCGCAGGCCGTCGGCATTGAGGATGCGGTACTCATCCATGACGATGGCGTTCTCGAAGGAACCGCCACGGGCCAGGCCCATGCCGCGCAGGGTTTCCACGTCCTGCATGAAACCGAAGGTGCGCGCGCGGGCGATTTCCTTGACGTAGGAGTCGATGCCGAAATCGACCTCGGCCACCTGTCCGGTACCATCCACGGCCGGGTGGTTGAATTCGATGAAGAACTTCAGGCGGAAGCCGTCATAGGGCTCCAGGCGCGCCCATTTTTCCTTGTCGCCCGTGCCTTCGCGCACTTCCACCGCCTTCTTGACGCGGATGAATTTCTTGGGCGCGTTCTGCTCCTGCAGGCCGGCCTGCTGCAGCAGGAAGACGAAGGACGAGGCCGAACCATCCATGATGGGGATTTCTTCGGCAGTCAGGTCGATGATCAGATTGTCGATGCCCAGCCCGGCGCAGGCCGACAGCAGGTGTTCGACGGTGGAAACCTTGGCACCATCCTTGGTCAGGGTCGAGGCCATGCGGGTATCGCCCACGCCGGTAGCGATCATCGGCAGCTCGACCACGGGATCGAGATCCACGCGGCGGAACAGGATGCCGGTATCGGGGGCGGCCGGACGCAGGGTCAGCTCGACCTTGGTGCCGGAGTGCAGGCCGACGCCGGTGGTCTTGACCAGATTCTTGATTGTGCGCTGTTTCAACATCCGGTCATTATAGCCAAGATGCCCCTGCCCCGCCCCTTGCCGCAGGGCTTTGTTGCAAATCGTTCCTATCTGTAAAACAGGGGCCGGAGGCGCCCATTCATCGATCACAGCGATAAATCCGTTTCCCCAAGGAAAAACGGCATGCCGCAGCATGCCGTTTCTTTTTCGCCTGGTGGCCGGGAAATCCCGGCAGGCATCAGCCCAGCTGGCCCAGCAGGGTTTCCGCGTTGGAGACCTCGAACTTGCCCGGGGCTTCCAGGTTCAGTTGCTTGACCACGCCGTCTTCGACCAGCATGGAATAGCGCTGCGAGCGCACGCCCATGTTGCGTTCGGTCAGGTCGAATTCCATGCCCAAGGCCTTGGTGAACGTGGCGCTGCCATCACCCAGCATGCGCACGATGCCGGTGGCCTTCTGGTCGCGGCCCCAGGCGCCCATGACGAAGGCATCGTTGACCGAGATGCACCAGATCTCATCCACACCCTTGGCCTTGAACTGGTCAGCCAGGGCGATGTAGCCCGGCACGTGCTTGGCCGAACAGGTCGGGGTGAAGGCACCGGGCAGCGCGAACAGCGCGATCTTCTTGCCCTTGACCAGGTCCGACACCTTGAAGGCGTTGGGGCCCAGGCTGCAGCCTTCGGTCTCGGTCTCGATGAATTCGGTCAGGGTGCCTTCGGGCAGGCGGTCGCCGATCTTGATGGTCATGGTGTTTCCTCGTCTGGTTGTAGGACAGTGAATTAAGTGGTGAAACAGATGCATCTGCCGCGATTGATCGATTCAGCAGATGAGTTGCCGGCACGCTGCGCACGAAAAAACGCCGCGCACCAGGCGCGGCGTTAGTATGCCTTGGAACGGAGCGGCCTGCTGTGAAGCTGGCAGCCGTCCGTGGCCAACGACGATCAGTCCGCCTGCTTGCGCAGGAAGGCCGGGATGTCGTAGGTTTCCATGCCGTTCTTTTCCAGGGCGCGCACGGTGTCGGAAGCCGACTCGCGACGCCACACGGCCGGGGCCTTCAGGCCACCGAAGGTAGCACCACCGGCTTGCGCGTTACCTTGCGGCATCACGCCACCGACGGCCATCATCGGCTCGTTGTGGGTACCGGTACGCATGACCGGGGTCTGCACCAGCTGCACGGCCTTGCGGGCACGGCCCAGGCCGGTGGCCACCACGGTCACGCGGATCTCGTCACCCATGCTGTCATCGTAGGCGATGCCCTGGGCGATCGAGGCGTCCGGTGCCGCGAAGGCGCGCACGGTAGCCATGACTTCCTTGATTTCCTTGCCCTTCAGGCCACGGCTGGCAGTGACGTTGACCAGCACGCCGCGCGCGCCGGACAGGTCGATGCCATCCAGCAGCGGCGAGGCCACGGCCTGCTCGGCGGCCACGCGGGCGCGGTCCACACCAGCAGCGGTTGCGGTACCCATCATGGCCTTACCCTGCTCGCCCATGATGGTCTTGACGTCGTTGAAGTCGACGTTGATGTGGCCGGGCACGTTGATGATTTCGGCGATACCGGCCACCGCGTTGTTCAACACGTCATCGGCGTGCGACAGCCATTCGATCATGCTGTCGTCTTCGTAGATCTCTTCCAGCTTTTCGTTGAGGATGATGATCAGCGAATCGACGTGCTGGGTCAGCTCTTCCAGGCCGGCGTCGGCGATGTCCATGCACTTCTGGCCTTCGTAGGAGAAGGGCTTGGAGACCACGGCCACCGTCAGTGCGCCCAGCGACTTGGCCACTTGCGCCACCACCGGAGCGGCACCGGTGCCGGTACCGCCACCCATGCCGGCGGCGATGAAGACCATGTGCGCGCCGCGCAGGGAGTCTTCGATGCGGGCGCGGGTTTCCTCGGCCAGGCGGCGGCCGACGTCGGGCTGCATGCCGGCGCCCAGACCGGTATCACCGATCTGGATGACGTTGTGCGCCTTCGATTGCTTCAGTGCCTGGGCATCCGTGTTGGCGGCGATGAATTCGACGCCGGACACACCCTTGTTAATCATGTGCTGCACGGCATTGCCGCCAGCACCGCCAACGCCCACGACCTTGATGATCGTACCCAGCGTCGCATTGTCGACCATATCGATTTCCATGATGACTCCTTAAAATATATGTGTCCTGCAGCTGGCAGTTGATAGGCATCACGCGGTGTGACGACTAGCAACTGATCACTGCTGTCCGTATGTGTGCTTCCCTGTTGTTTCTTGTTGATGCTGATACCGATGCTGCCAATGATGCGACTGATACCTTGAAACCTTAAATTCTTGAAACCTTAAATTCTTGAAGCCTTGATACCGCTATTCTAAGAAAACACTGCTGCAAATTTGCTGCCGTTCTCATCAATTTTTACTGCCAGAACCGTACAACCGAACCGCCAGCAACGACCAATGCTTTTACATCCTGATGCATTCACCACCGGCCGCTCGTGGCAGCCGATGAGAATCGATCAGAAATTGCCGAGGAACCATTCCTTCATGCGCTGCCAGACCGCCTTCACCGAACCTTCCTGGCGCGTCACGATGTAGCCGCGCAGATACTGTTTCTTGGCTTCCTGCAGCAGGCCGAGCACGGTCGAGTAGCGCGGGCTGCGCACCACGTCGGCCAGCTGGCCGCTGTACTCGGGCGTGCCCAGGCGCGCCGGTTTCAGGAAAATGTCTTCGGCCAGTTCGGTCATGCCCGGCATCATCGCCGAGCCACCGGTCAACACGATGCCGGAAGACAGCACCTCTTCATAACCCGACTCGCGCACCACCTGGTGCACCAGCGCGAACAGCTCTTCCACGCGTGGCTCGATCACGGCGGCCAGGGCCTGACGCGAGAGCGTGCGCGGATTGCGGTCGCCCAGGCCGGGCACTTCCAGCGTCTCGGTCGGATCGGCCAGGATCTGCTTGGCCACGCCATAGCGCAGCTTGATTTCTTCGGCTTCCAGCGTAGGCGTGCGCAGGGCCATGGCGATGTCGTTGGTGATCTGGTCGCCGGCGATGGGGATCACCGCGGTATGGCGGATCGCACCTTCGGTGAAGACCGCCACGTCGGTGGTACCGCCGCCGATGTCGACCAGCACCACGCCCAGCTCGCGCTCGTCGGTGGTCAGCACCGAATCGGCCGAAGCCATCGGCTGCAGGATCAGGTCCGACACCTCCAGGCCGCAGCGGCGCACGCACTTGACGATGTTCTGCACGGCAGAGACCGCACCGGTGACGATGTGCACCTTCACTTCCAGGCGGATGCCGCTCATGCCGATGGGCTCGCGCACGTCTTCCTGGTTGTCGACGATGAATTCCTGCGGGACCGTGTGCAGCAGCTGCTGGTCGGTCGGGATGTTGACCGCCTTGGCGGTCTCGATCACGCGCGAGACGTCGGCCGCGGTGACTTCCTTGTCCTTGATGGCGACCATGCCGCTGGAATTGAAGCTGCGGATGTGGCTGCCCGCAATGCCGGTGTAGACATTGCGGATCTTGCAGTCGGCCATCAGCTCGGCTTCCTCCAGCGCGCGCTGGATGGATTCGACGGTGGCCTCGATGTTGACCACCACGCCTTTCTTGAGCCCCTTGGATTCGGACTGCCCCAGCCCGATCACTTCATGGCGGCCATCGGGCAGCACCTCGGCCACCACCGCCACCACTTTCGAGGTGCCGATGTCGAGACCGACGATCAGATTTTTTGCGTCTTTTGTCATAGCATTCCGCTTATTTCTTTTTCCCGTTCATTGCCGCCAGCACCATTCCATCTGCCTTCAGGGCCATCCCGTTGGGATAGCGCAAGTCGACGCTTTCTATCTTGCCCTGCAATCGTTCCAGCAACTGCGGATACACCGCCACCAGCCGCGCCACCCGTTCCTTCAACACCGCATCGCCCTGGTCACGGCCCAGCTCGACGGTCATGCCGTTGTCCAGCCGCACGGTCCAGGCGTAGCGGTTCGAGAGCACCAGCGACTCCGGCTCCAGCTTGATGGGCGCGAACCACTGGCGAAACAGCGCCAGCCGCGCCACCACCTGCTTCTCGCTGCCGGGCGGGCCATCGAACTCCAGCAGGTCACCGTCGTCCTCGGCCTCGGCCAGGTTGGCGGTGAACACGTCACCCTTCTGCGAGAGCAGCTTGCCATCCTCGCCCCAGGTGCCCAGGGCCTTGTGTTCCTCGATCTTCACCACCAGCCGGTCCGGCCATTCACGCCGCACCATGGCCTTGCGCACCCAGGGCACGGCTTCGAAGGCCGCCCGCACCGCCGTCAGATCGGCGGTGAAGAAATTGCCATGGATGCGCGGCACCGCGGTCGCCCGCACCGTCAACGCATTGACCTTCTCCAGCGGCATGTCGCCGGAGGATTCGATGCGTATCGTGTGCAGCGTAAACATCGGCCGCTGCGCCACCCACCATAAACCTGATGCCACCAGGGCCAGCAGCACCAGCGCAATGAGCGCACTGCTGATGGCGTTGAGCATCTTGACGTCCTGCCACATCGACGCGTTCTTCCTTAAACCCGGGCCATTACGGCTGGCCCGCCTGCGGCGTCCAGTCCTTCGAGGGCGTCATGTCCAGCGACGCCATCTGCAGGATCATGCAGCACAGGTCTTCATAGCTCAGGCCCACGGCCTTGGCCGCCATCGGCACCAGGGAATGGCCGGTCATGCCGGGCGAGGTATTGATTTCCAGCAGGAAGGGCTCGCTCTTGCCATCGGCCTCGCGCAGCATGAAGTCCACACGGCTCCAGCCACGGCAACCGAGCGCATTGAACGCACGTACCGCCAGATCCTGCAAATGGCGCGTCAGTTCCTCGTCAAGGGGCGCCGGACACAAATATTTCGTGTCGTCGGTGAAATACTTGTTCTGGTAGTCGTAATTGCCCTCCGGTGCGCGGATCTCGATGACCGGCAGCGCGCGCGCCTCGCGGCCCGTGCCCAGCACAGGCACCGTCAGTTCGCGGCCACGGATGAACTCCTCGGCCAGCACCACGCTGTCGTAGCGCGCGCAGAGATCAAAGCCGGCCTGCATGTCCGAGTAGCCGTTGACCTTGGCAATGCCGATGGTCGAACCTTCGTGCGGCGCCTTCAACATCAGCGGCAGGCCCAGCTCGTCAGGGACCACGCGCAGTTGCTCACGCGTAGTGGCCTTGGCATCCAGGCTCAGGAAGCGCGGCGTCGACAGGCCGTGCGAGAGCCAGATGCGCTTGGTCATGATCTTGTCCATGGCGATGCTCGAGGCCATCACGCCGGGACCGGTATAGGGCAGGCCCATCTGTTCCAGCGCGCCCTGCAGCGTGCCGTCTTCGCCGTAGCGGCCATGCAGGGCGATGAAGACGCGGTCGAATTTCTCGGCCTGCAGATCACCCAGGCTGCGCTCGGCCGGGTCGAAGGCATGCGCATCCACACCCTTGCTGCGCAAGGCCTGCAGGACACCGTTGCCCGACATCATCGACACTTCGCGCTCGGCGGAGCGGCCGCCGAAGAGCACGCCGACACGGCCGAAGGCCTTGATCTGGTCCTGGCTGATCATGCGGCCCCCTGTTCGTTCTTGCCACCGGCTTGCGCCACCAGGCGGCCGGGTACGGCGGAAATCGATCCCGCGCCCATGGTCATGACCACATCGCCATCGCGCACCACGTTGCGGATGGTCTCGGGCATGTCGCCGATGTCATCCACGAAGACCGGCTCCACCTTGCCTGCCGCACGCAGCGCATGCGCCAGCGAACGGCCGTCAGCGGCCACGATGGGCGCTTCACCGGCCGAATACACTTCGCCCAGCACCAGCACATCGGGCGAGGACAGGACCTTCACGAAATCCTCGAACAGGTCGCGCGTGCGGGTGTAGCGATGCGGCTGGAAGGCCAGCACCAGACGGCGGCCCGGATAGGCGCCACGGGCGGCGGCGATGGTGGCGGCGGTCTCGACCGGGTGGTGGCCGTAATCGTCCACCAGCGTGAAATGACCGGCCGGATTGCCCTGCGCATCGGTGATCGGCACTTCGCCATAACGCGTGAAGCGACGGCCCACACCGTTGAATTCGGTCAGTGCTTTCTGGGTGGCGGCATCGTCCACGTCCAGTTCGCGCGCAATCGCGATGGCGGCGCAAGCGTTCTGCACGTTGTGCATGCCGGGCTGGTTCAGGCTCACCTGCATGGGGGCGTAGCCGTCCTGGATCACGGTGAATTCCATCTTGCCCTCGACCGCCTTGGCATCGATGGCGCGCACATCGGCGTCTTCATGGAAGCCATAGGTGAGGATGGGCTTGGAGACCATGGGCATGATTTCTCGCACGTGTGGGTCATCCAGGCAGAGCACGGCCACGCCGTAGAACGGCAGGCGCTGGGTGAACTCGACGAAGGCCTGCTTCAGGCGCGCGAAATCATGGTTGTAGGTTTCCATGTGATCGGCATCGATGTTGGTGATGACTTCGATCACGGGCGTAAGGTTGAGGAAGGACGCATCCGATTCATCGGCCTCGGCCACGATGAATTCGCCGGTGCCCAGCTTGGCGTTGGCGCCGGCGCTGGTGAGGCGGCCGCCGATGACGAAGGTCGGGTCCAGCCCGCCCTGCGCCAGCACGCTCGCCACCAGGCTGGTGGTGGTGGTCTTGCCGTGCGTACCGGCAATCGCAATGCCCTTCTTCAGGCGCATCAGTTCGCCCAGCATCACCGCACGCGGCACGATGGGGATGTGCTTCTTGCGCGCGGCCAGCACCTCCGGGTTGTCGCCCTTGACGGCGGTGGAGGTGACGATGGCGTCAGCGCCCTCGATGTTCTCGGCTGCATGGCCATAGCGGATGCTGGCACCCAGCTGCGCCAGGCGCTGGGTGGCGGCGTTGCTGCCCAGGTCCGAGCCGGAGACGCCGTAGCCCAGGTTGAGCAAGACTTCAGCAATGCCGCTCATGCCCGAGCCGCCGATGCCGACAAAATGGATATTCTTGACGCGATGCTTCATGGTGTTACCAGTCCTTCCAGCACGCGCGCGATTGCCTCGTTGGCATCGCGCCGGCCTTGTTCGTACGCCGCCTGCGCCATGGCATGGCATGCAGCGCGGTCCAGTTTCTGCAACAAACCGGCCAGGTGATCCGGCGTCAGTTCGCGTTGCGGCAGGTGAATCGCCGCCTTGTTCTGTGCCATCCATTTGGCATTGTCGATCTGGTGCGAGGTGGTCGACACCGCCAGCGGAACCAGCACGCTGGCCACGCCCGCTGCCGTCAGCTCGGAGACGGTGATCGCGCCGGCGCGGCAGATCACCAGATCAGCCTCGGCATAGCGGCGCGGCATGTCGTCGATGAAATCGACCACTTCGGCCTGCACGCCTGCCGCCTCATACGCTGAACGCAAGGCCGCGATGTGCTGCTTGCCCGATTGATGCGTCACCTGCGGACGCAACCCGGCGGGCAGTTTTGCCAGCGCCGCCGGCACGTTGTCGTTCAGCACCTTGGCGCCCAGGCTGCCGCCCACCACCAGAATCTTCAGCGGGCCGCTGCGGCCGGCGTAACGCTGGGCCGGTTGCGGCAGCGCGATGATTTCCTTGCGCACCGGATTGCCGGTGACCTCGGCCTTGCCCGCTGCCTTGCCAAAATCGGCAGGGAAGCCGAACAGCACCTTGGTGGCCATCGGCGTGAGGGTCTTGTTCGACAGCAGCAGGGCCGCGTCCGCATTGACCAGCACCAGCGGCTTGCCGCGCAGGCGCGCCATCATGCCGCCCGGCACGGTAACGTAACCGCCCATGCCCAGCACCACATCGGGGCGACGGCGGCCGAGGATGGCATGGCAATGCAAGAAGCTTGCCGCCAGGCGCCACACGCCCTTGACCGTATGCATCAGGCCCTTGCCGCGCAAGCCGGCGAAGACAATGCTGTCCATCTCCACGCCATGGCGCGGCACCAGCTCGCGCTCCATGCCGTGCGTGGTGCCCAGCCAGCTCACCTGCCAGCCGCGCGCACGCATGGTGTCGGCAATGGCCAGGCCGGGGAAGATGTGGCCACCGGTACCGGCGGCCATGATGAGCAATGTGCGGGGCGCGTTCATAGACGGCCTCCGCGCATGAGCACCCGGTTTTCGTAATCGATGCGCAGCAGAATGGCCAGGCCCACGCAATTGAGCAGCACGCCCGAACCGCCATAGCTCATCAGCGGCAGCGTCAAGCCCTTGGTCGGCAGCAGGCCGAGGTTCACGCCCATGTTGATGAAGGCCTGCACGCCCAGCCAGATGCCGATGCCCTTGGCCACCAGGCCGGCAAAGGTCAGGTCCAGCGCGATGGCCTGGCGGCCGATCTCGAAGGCATGCTTGACCAGCCAGTAGAACAGCAGCACCACCACCAGCACGCCGGCGAAACCGAGTTCCTCGCCGATCACGGCGAGCAGGAAGTCGGTATGCGCTTCCGGCAGGTAGTGCAGTTTTTCCACGCTGCTGCCCAGGCCCACGCCGAAGAGCTCGCCACGGCCGAAGGCGATCAGCGAGTGCGACAGCTGATAGGCCTTGCCCAGTGCGTTTTCCTCTTCCCACGGATTCAGGTAGGCAAAGATACGCTCGCGCCGCCACGGAGAAGTCACGATGACCAGCGAGAACACCCCGACCAGCGTGGCACCGATGCCGCCAAACCAGACGCCGTTGATGCCGCCCAGGAACAGGATGCCCATGGCGATGCAGACGATCACGCCGAAGGCACCGAGGTCGGGCTCCAGCAGCAGCAGCAAGCCCACCAGGCCGACGGCGGCCGCCATCGGGAAGAAGCCCTTGACCAGCTTGTGCATCACCGCCTGCTTGCGCACCGTGTAGTCGGCGGCGTACAGCACGATGAAGAGCTTCATCAGTTCGGAGGGCTGCAGGTTGATGACCTTCAGCGAGAGCCAGCGCTTGGCACCGTTGACGCCCTTGCCGACGCCAGGAATGAGCACCATCAACAGCAGTATCAGGGTGATCGCGAACAGATAGGGCGCCCACTTCTGCCAGGTCTCCATACGCACGCGGAAGGCCAGCGCGCCCGCGATGATGGAGAGCACGATGAAGATCGCCTGGCGGATCAGGAAGTGGTAATTCGAATAGGAGGCGTACTTGGGCGAATCCGGCAGCGCCACCGAGGCCGAGTAGACCATCACCATGCCGAACAGCATCAACAGCAGCACCACCCAGATCAGCGGCTGGTCGTATTCCATCATGCGCGAACGCTGCTCGAAACCGATGCTGCCCGATGCGCTGCCACGGCCACTGCGGCCACCCTGGGCGCGGCCGGCGGCCGCCGGCGCGGCTTCTTTCAAGCCACCCAGCCAGCTGCGCACGGAAGACAGGCCCAGTTTCATGCCAGCACCTCACCGCGCGAGAGCGCCAGTTCACGCACCGCATCCACGAAGACTTCGGCGCGATGGGCGTAGTTGCGGAACATGTCCAGGCTGGCGCAAGCCGGCGAGAGCAGCACGATGTCGCCAGCGGTGGCGAGTTCTCCGGCCTTTTCCACGGCGGCTTGGAGGCTGGCGCAATCGATCAGCTCGACCCCGCTGTCGGCCAGGGCGGCGCGCACGGCAGGAGCGTCACGGCCGATCAGCAAGACTGCACGAGCATATTTCTGTACTGGCAGGTCCAGCGGCGAAAAGTCCTGGCCCTTGCCGTCGCCGCCGGCGATCAGCACGATGCGATTGGGACGGCCGCCCAGCCCCAGGCCATTGAGCGCGGCCACCGTGGCACCGACATTGGTGCCCTTGCTGTCGTCGTAGTATTCGACATCCTGGATCACGCCGACCAGTTCCACGCGATGCGGCTCACCGGTGTACTCGCGCAGGCCATGCAGCAGCGGTGCCATCGGCAGGTCGATGGCGCGGCACAGGGCCAGTGCGGCCAGCGCATTCATGGCGTTGTGGGCACCGCGAATGCGCAGGGCATCGGCGGGCATGAGACGCTTGACGGTCACCGGCGGCGGCAGCATGTCCTTCTGCTTGCGGCGGCGCTTGCCCTCCGGCACTTCGTCATCTTCATGCACGAAGGCATTGGCCAGCCACAGCATGCCGTTGTCGTTGACCAGGCCGAAGCTGTTGGGCGTGGACGGTTCATCCAGGCCGAAGGTGGACAGCGGCGCGGCGGCGGCGCTCATCTCCATCACCAGGGCGTCATCGCGATTGAGTACGCGCACGGTATCCTGGCCGAAGATGCGGGCCTTGTCGGCGGCATAGTGCTCCATGCTGCCGTGCCAGTCCAGGTGATCCTGGGTCAAATTCAGGACGGTGGCGGCGTGCGGCTGGAGGCTGTGCGTGGTGTGCAGCTGGAAGCTGGAGAGCTCCAGCACCCAGGCTTGCGGCATCGAGCCGCGATAGGTCGGCTCGGGCGGCGGCGGTGGCGGGACTTCCACCAGCGCATCTTCCTCGGCCTTGCGCGAGACTTCCATGAAGTCGCCCAGGTTCATGGCCTCGCCAGTGGTCGCCGGGGCGTCGATCTCGGCTTGCGGGATCGCGTCGGAAGCGACGTCCAGCGTGGCCGCGACAGCCGGCTCCGGCGCTTCGTGCGCGGCGGAGCCGGCTGCCTCGGCGTCATCGGGGGAGGCTTCGGTGGCGGAATGCGCGGTCTCGGGTGCCGGCTGCAGTGCAGTTTCCTGTCCTGTTTCCTGTCCTGTTTCCTGTCCTGTTTCCTGTCCTGTACCCTGTCCTGTTTCCGGTACAGATTCCTGCACAGAAGCTGGTACAGAATCCTGTACGTTCTCCTGTCCTGCTTCCTGCTCTGCCACCGGCTGCTGCTCCGCAGTCGCCAGCAGATCCATCTGCGGCGCGGGTTCAGATTCCGATGCGGAGACCGGCGCGTCTGCTTGCGGCTGCGCCTGCAACACCGGCACCGCAATCGCAGCGGCCGCCTCGATGCTGGCGGCGGCACGGCGATGCTTCTCGGCTTCGGCCGCCTGCTGGGCATCCAGCACGGCCTGCTGCGCGGCTTGCGCTTCAGCTTCGGCGGCAGCCTGTTCGGCGGCGATCGCATCCTGCTCGGCCAGTTCGGCCAAGAATACCTTGTCCTTGATGACCGCTTCGCGCAGCACATCCAGGGCGGCCGGGCTGATGTTGCCCGCCACTTGCACCGACAGGCCGGCGCGCTGGCACAGCAGGCCGGTCAGGCGGGTCACGGTAGTCTTGCCGTTGGTGCCGGTGATGGCCAGCACCTTGGGTTGATACAGGGTCTCTTCGCGCAAGGCGGCCAGCGCCTGCGCAAACAATTCGATCTCGCCCCACAGCGGCAGGCCGCGTTCGGCAATGGCCGGCATCAGCGGTGCCAGCTCGCCTTCGGGGGCCAGGCCGGGACTGACGGCGACGAAATCGATTCCATCAAGCAAGGACGGCGACAAGGTCTGGCCCAGCACGGCCTGCGCCTCGGGCGCGTCGGCGCGCAGGGCGGCCAGGCGCTCGGCCAGGGCCGCTTCGCCACGGGTATCGGCCACGCGCACGCCGGCGCCGCAGTAGACCAGCCACCGCGCCATTGCCAGGCCGGACTCGCCGAGTCCGAGCACCAGAACGTGTTTGCCCGAGTAATTCATCGTTGTTTCCAGACTCACTTCTTCACTTGTTTCTTGCCATGCAGGGACTGCCCTGCCAACCACAAAGGCAGCGCTTGCCATACTTCACAAGGGCTGCCGTTTTTGTTCATATCGCCTGTTTACCGCAGCTTCAGCGTCGACAAACCGACCAGCACCAGCATCATGGTGATGATCCAGAAACGCACCACCACCTGGGTTTCCTTCCAGCCCTTCTGCTCGTAGTGATGGTGCAGCGGTGCCATCAGCAGCACGCGGCGGCCGGTGCCGAAGCGCTTCTTGGTGTACTTGAAATAGGCCACCTGGATCATCACCGAGAGCGTTTCCACCACGAAGATGCCGCCCATGATGAAGAGCACGATTTCCTGACGAACGATGACCGCGATGGTGCCCAGCGCACCGCCCAGCGCCAGTGCGCCGACGTCGCCCATGAACACCTGCGCCGGGTAGGCGTTGTACCAGAGGAAGGCCAGTCCCGCGCCGCCCATGGCTCCGCAGAAGATCAGCAGTTCGCCGGCCCCCGGGATGTGCGGGATGAACAGATACTTGGCATAGGCCGCATTGCCGGTCAGGTAGGCGAACAGGCCGAGGGCCGCACCGACCAGCACGGTCGGCATGATGGCCAGGCCGTCCAGGCCATCGGTCAGGTTGACCGCATTGCTGGTGCCGACGATGACGAAATAGGTCAGCGCGATGAAACCCCACACGCCCAGCGGATAGGTCACGGTCTTGAAGAAGGGCACGATCAGGTCGGCCTTGGGCGGCAGGTCCAGGCTGAAGCCGGAACGCACCCAGGCGACGAAGAGATCGAAGACCTTCATGTTGCTCACCTCGGATACCGAGAAGGCCAGGTAGAACGCGGCCACCAGGCCGATCAGCGATTGCCAGAAATATTTTTCACGCGAGCGCATGCCTTCCGGATCGCGATAGACCACCTTGCGGTAGTCATCGACCCAGCCGATGGCGCCGAAACCGAGCGTGACGATCAGCACGATCCACACGAAGCGGTTGGACAGGTCGGCCCACAGCAAGGTGGAAATGCCGATGCCGATCAGGATCAGCACGCCGCCCATGGTCGGGGTGCCGGACTTGATGAGGTGAGTCTGCGGACCATCCTGGCGCACGGCCTGACCGACCTTCATGCGGGTGAGCATGCGGATCACGGCCGGGCCGGCGATCATGCCGATCAGCAGGGCCGTGAGCGTGGCAAACACCGCGCGGAAGGTGATGAAGTTGAACAGGCGCAGAAAGCCGAAATCCTGTTGAAAATTCTGTGCGAGCCAGACCAGCATGCTAATGGGTCTCCTGTTGATGTTGCGTGAGGGATTCAACGTTGACCAGATGCTGTACAACTCGCTCCATCTTCATGAAGCGTGAACCTTTTACCAAAACGGTCGCGCCCTGCGGCGCGGCCTGTTCTACCGCCGTATTGAGTGCGGCGATGTCGTCGAAATGCATGGCCTGCGCTACGTTTTGCAGCGCGGGGCCATACGAAGTGACGGCGTGTTTCGTCAATTCGCCCAGTCCGAAGAAGAGCGGGATGCCACGGCTGCGGGCATAGGCACCGATCTCGGCATGGAACTGCGGACCCTGGTCGCCGACCTCGCCCATGTCGCCCAGTACCAGCACGCGCGGGCCGGCGATGGACGCCAGCACGTCGATGGCGGCGCGCACGGAATCAGGGTTGGCGTTGTAGGTGTCGTCGATCACCAGCGCACCGCTGCGGGCTTGCTTGCGCTGCAGGCGGCCGTTCACCGGGGCGAAGCTCTGCAGGCCGCGCACCACGGCGTCCACCGGGATGCCGGCACCCAGCGCGCAGGCGGCAGCCGCCAGCGCATTGCGTACGTTGTGCTCACCGACGGCAGCCAGTTCCACCTTGAACTGTGCGGGCGGCACGGCCAGCCCTTTCACCGTCACTTGCAGGGTGCTGCCGAAAGCGGTGGCCTGGTAGCTGGCGCTCACATCGGCTTGCGCATTCAGGCCGAAGGTCAGCACGCGGCGCGCACCGGCTTCTTCACGCCAGAGCGCAGTGAAATCGTCATCGGCCGGGAACACGGCCACGCCATCGGCGGGCAGGTGGCGGATCACGGCACCATTTTCGCGGGCCACCGCTTCCACGCTGGCCATGAATTCCTGATGCTCGCGCTGGGCATTGTTGACCAGGCCCAGCGTCGGCTCGGCGATGCGCGAGAGCACGGCGATTTCGCCCGGATGGTTCATGCCCATCTCGATGACGGCCGCCTGATGTTGTGCGCGCAGCCGGAACAGGGTCAGCGGCACGCCGATCTCGTTGTTGAAATTGCCGCGCGTGCCCAGGTAGCCGTCTTCACCGAAGGCGGCAGCGAGGATGGCGGCGATCATTTCCTTGACGGTGGTCTTGCCGTTGCTGCCAGTGACGCCAATGACCGGAATCTGGCGCTGCGCACGCCAGCCATGGGCGATCTGGCCCAGTGCGGCGCGGGTGTCGGGCACCACGATGGCCGGTACGCTCAATCCCGGCGGCACGCGGTCGACCACCACGGCGGCAGCGCCTTGGGCGACCACCGCATCGAGGAAATCATGCGCATCGAAACGTTCGCCGCGCAGCGCGACGAAGACATTGCCGGGCTTGACCGCACGGCTGTCGGTGACCACGTCATTGAGGTCGAGCACGCCGGCCGACGCATTGACCACGCCCGGCACGGTGTGCGCGGAGGCGGCTTCCTCCGCGGTGCGGATCCATTCCAGCAACTGGCGGAAATCGAATCGCATCATGCGCCCCCCATCATGGTCGAGCGCGCGGCGAGCGCCAGCGCGACATGGTCGGCATCGAGGAAGGGCAATTTCTTGCCGGCGATTTCCTGGTAGGGCTCGTGCCCCTTGCCGGCCAGCAGGACCACATCGGCCTTGGTGGCATGGCGGATCGCCCACAGGATGGCACCGGCGCGATCGGGCAGCACGGTCGGTTCGACGCGGCTCATGCCGGCGCGGATCTGCTCGATGATGGCATGGGGATCTTCGGTGCGCGGGTTGTCGCTGGTCAGCACCACCTGGTCGGCCTGCTCGGCGATCTGGCCCATCTGCGGGCGCTTGCCCGGATCGCGATCGCCGCCGCAGCCGAACACGCACCAAAGCTGTCCACCGCGCTGGGTAGCGACCTGGCGCAGGGTGGACAGGGTCTTGTCGAGGGCATCGGGCGTATGCGCGTAATCGATCACGATCAGCGGTACATCGGGTCCGCCAAATTGCTGCATGCGGCCTGGCGCGGGCAGCAGCGCGGCGGCCGCAGCGACCACGGCATCCCAGGCCACGCCCTGGGTCAGCAGCACACCCATGATGCCCAGCACGTTGCTGACATTGAAACGTCCGACCAGCTGGGTCTTGACCTGGCCGCTGCCGAAAGGGGAATCGACATGGAAGGCGGTACCGGTATGGCTGCTGCGCAATTGGCTGGCGCGCAAAGTCGGTACGCCGTGCGTATCGCCGCCCAGCTCGTCCGCAATCGCGTAGCCGATCACCGGCAGCTTGCGCTCGGCCAGCAACGGCAGCAGGCGCTGGCCCATGCCGTCATCCAGATTGACCACGGCATGCTTCAGGCCCGGCCACTGGAACAGCTTGCGCTTGGCGTCTTCGTAGGTCTGCATGTCACCGTGGAAATCCAGGTGATCGCGGGTGAAATTGGTCAACAGGGCGACATCGACGTGCATGCCGTTCATGCGGCCCTGGGCCAGTCCGATGGAGGAAGCCTCAATGGCCAGCGCGCTCACGCGGGCCTGCGACAGCTTGAACAGGCTGCGTTGCAGCAGCACGGCGTCCGGCGTGGTGTAGCCGGTGACGTCGAAGCCTTGCGGCTTGCCGTTGACGAATGACCCCACGCCCAGCGTGCCGATGACACCGGCGCTGCTGGCACCGGCCAGGCGCGACAGTGCCGTACCCAGCCAGTAGGCGCAGGAGGTCTTGCCGTTGGTGCCGGTCACGGCCACCGTCAGCATGTGCTGGTCAGGCTGGCCATACCAGGCGGCGGCGATCTCGCCGGCACGCATCTTCAGGTCGGCCACGGCCAGGTGCGGCGCATCGATCTGCTCGGGCCAGCTGTAGCCATCGGCTTCATACAGCACGGCAGCGGCACCGCGCTCGACGGCATCGGCAATATAGGAACGGCCGTCGGCGTCGCCCACGTAGGCGAAGAACACGTCGCCCGCTGCCACGCGGCGGGAATCCGAGGTCAGTTGCGCAGACGGCGACGCCTGGCGCAGCCAGGCGAGGATCTCTTGAAGGCTCGGAACGCGCTGGGACATTACATGCTCTCCTCTAGCGGTTCTTTGGGAATGATGATGTTGGTCACGCTGGAATCAGGCGGTACGTTCAATGCGCGCAAGGCATTGGCGGCCACGTTGGCAAACACCGGGCCGGCCACCGGGCCGCCGTAGTGCTGGCCTTGCGGCTCGTCGATCATCACCGAGATGATCAGGCGCGGGTCCGACATCGGGGCGATGCCCGAGAAGGAGGCCACGTACTTGCGCACATACTTGCCGCCCTCGATCTTGTAGGCGGTACCGGTCTTGCCACCGACGCGATAGCCCGGCACCTGGGCCTGCGGGGCCGTGCCGCCGGGGGCGACCACGGTTTCCAGCATGCGGCGCATCTGCAGGGCGGTATCGGCCGAGATGACGCGCTGGCCAATGGGCGAATCGGTGACCTTGGTGAAGGACAGCGGAATGATGTCGCCATTGCGGGCAAAGATCAGGTAAGCGTGCGCCAGCTGGATCAGCGAGACCGAGATGCCGTGGCCGTAGCTCATGGTGGCCTGCTCGATCGGACGCCACGACTTGTAGGGACGCACGCGCCCGGCCACCGCACCCGGGAAGCCGAACTTGGGCTGCTGGCCGAAGCCGACCGTGGTGAACATTTCCCACATCTCTTCCGGCGGCATGCCCAGCGCGATCTTGGCGGTACCGATATTGGAAGACTTCTCGATGATCTGCGCCACCGTCAGCGGACCGTGGGCATGCGAGTCGCCGATGGTGGCGGTGCCGATGGTCATCTTGCCGGGCGCGGTCTGGAACACGGTCGAGGGCGTGACGCGATGGGTATCCAGCGCCAGGGCCACGGTGAAGGGCTTGAGCGTGGAGCCGGGTTCGAAGGTATCGGTCACGACGCGGTTGCGCAGCTGCGCGCCGGTCAGCACCGAACGGTCATTGGGGTTGTAGGTCGGCAGGTTGGCCAGGGCCAGCACCTCGCCGGTCTTGGCATCGACCACGATGATGCCGCCGGCCTTGGCCTTGAATTTCTCGACCGCTTCCTTCAGTTGGGTGAAGGCGATGTACTGGATCTTGCTGTCGATGGACAGGGTCAGGTCGCGGCCGTCATGCGGCTCGCGGATGGATTCGATGTCTTCCACCACGCGGCCCAGGCGATCCTTGATGACGCGGCGGCTGCCCGTCATGCCGGCCAGGGTCTTCTGCGCGGCCAGTTCCATGCCGTCCTGCCCGGCGTCTTCGATATTGGTGAAGCCGACCACGTGCGCCATCACCTCGCCTTCGGGATAGAAGCGCTTGTATTCCTTGCGGGTCTCGATGCCGGGAATGCCCAGCTTGACGATCTTGTCAGCGGTATCCTGTTCGACCTGACGCTTCAGGTAGACGAAGCTGCGGTCGGAATCGAGCTTCTTGCGCAGTTCGGCATCGCTCATTTCCAGCAGCTTGGCCAGCTGCACCAGCTTGTCCTTGGGTGCGGCCTGCACGTCTTCCGGGATGGCCCAGATGGCCTTGACCGGCACCGACGAAGCCAGCACCTGGCCGTTGCGGTCGGTGATCTTGCCGCGCGTGGCCGGCAATTCGAGCGTGCGAGCGTAGCGTGACGCCCCCTGCTTCTGCAGGAAATCGGTGGACACGCCTTGCAGCCACAGCGCGCGCAATACCAGCGCCACGAAGGCGGCAAACAGCACGAACAGCACGAAGCGCGAACGCCAGGCCGGCAGCTTGACCTGCAAGATGGGATTGGAAGAAAACGCCACGCCCTTGGAAGCCGCCACACGGCCACCGGAGAGGTTGGTACGCGGAGGCATCTTGGTCATGGTGCCCCCACGGTCAGGTATTGGGTACGGGCGGAGGAGACCGGAACCATGCCCAGGTCACGGCGCGCCAGTTCCTCGATGCGGGCGTTCTTGCCCAGCGTCGATTGGTCCAGCTGCAGCTGCGCCCAGTCGACGTCGAGCTGGCGGGCCGCGCTCTGGGCGCGTTCCAGCTCGATGAACAGGCTGCGGGCCTTGTACTGGGCGCTCACGACCGACAGCGCGCAACCCACCAGCATGATGGTCAGCAGGATGCACAGGCGCCCGGTCATGCAGGCGCCCCTTGGGTCGTGGTGGAGGAAACGGGCGTCACGCGCTCCAGGCCGCGCATGACCGCCGAGCGGGCACGCGGGTTGGCAGTGACTTCGTCAGTGCTGGGCATGACACGCGGCAGCAGGCGGGCCGGCGCTTGCGGCAGGTCCACGGCACGGATCGGCAGGCGACGGTCGGGCTGCGGCGCATGGGCTTTGGAGGCCATGAACTGCTTGACGATGCGATCTTCCAGCGAGTGAAAGCTGATCACGACCAATCTCCCGTGCTGCGCCATCTGGGCAAATGCCTTGTCCAGACCTACTTCGAGTTCTTCAAGCTCTTGATTGACGAAAATCCGTACAGCCTGAAATGTACGAGTGGCCGGGTCTTTGCCTTTCTCGCGGGTTTTGACGGCTTGTGCCACGAGCGCGGCAAGCTGTCGTGTGCTTGAAATTGGCTCGATTGCCCGGCCAGCAACAATCTTCTTTGCAATCTGAAGAGCAAACCGTTCTTCCCCATAATCTCGTATCACCTTTGCAATCTGCTGTTCATCTGCCGTTGCCAGCCATTCCGCTGCCGACACGCCACGGGTGGTATCCATGCGCATGTCCAGCGGGCCATCGAGGCGAAAACTGAAGCCGCGCGCGGCGTCATCCACCTGCGGCGACGAGATGCCCAAATCCATCAATACGCCGTCGACCTGCGCAATGCCGCGTGCGGCAAGCGCTTCATCCATGGTCGCGAAGCTGTCGTGCACGATCTCGAACCGGGCATCGTCAATCTTCTGCGCCGTGGCGATGGCCAACGGATCCTTGTCAAATGCGATCAGGCGCCCTTGCGGGCCCAGCCTGGACAGGATGGCGCGGCTATGACCGCCGCGGCCGAAGGTTCCGTCCAGGTAAATGCCATTGGCGCGCTCGCCCACAATGGCCAGCGCGTCCACGGCTTCTTCCAACAGCACGGTGCGGTGCTGCAGCTCGGGCACCGGTTGCAGATTCATCTTGTCCGGCCGTCAGAAGGAAAAGTTGCTCAACACATCCGGCATGCCACCTGCCACAGCCTCGGCCTCGCTTTCGGCCAGCTTGACGGCATCCCAGATTTCGAAATGACTACCCATGCCCAGCAACATCACATCACGCTGCAAGCCCACGGCCGCGCGCAGTTCGGGCGCGATCAGGATGCGGCCGGCGCTGTCGAGCTCCACGTCTTGGGCATTGCCCAGGAAGATGCGCTGCCAGGCACGGGCCGACATCGGCCAGTTGGCGATCTGCTCGCGATGCGTTTCCCAAGTCGGGCGCGGGAAAAACAGCAGGCAGCCATGCGGATGGCGCGTCACGGTGGCGCGTCCTTCGCACTGCACAATCAGGGCGTCACGATGCTTGGCCGGAATGGTCATCCGTCCTTTGGCATCGAGATTGAGTGCTGACGCGCCCTGGAACACTGTGTTTTTCCTTCGCCTGCGGCGAGTGAGATTGCTGATCGGGTGCCGTGTCCTGCCGGGCAAATGCAAATGACGCCACAAATGCCCCACAAAAAAACACTTTTTGACACTGCCGCCCACTTTAGTGGATGCACTATTGCAGGTCAAGCGGTATACGCAGCGAAAAACCGGGATTTTGCTAATAAAGTCAAAGACTTAGCGCACTTCCTTAAAACCGGCCATTCACAACATTTGTGAAGAAAATGAAGGACTTAGCATTTACATTGAAGGTGCAACCTGAGCTATACACATGTGTTTCGCGCCAGAATTGCGCAACGGCGCGGATTTGCGCCGCATGGAACAGCCGCTGCGCCCGATTTCGGGGCAGCGCCAGAGAGGAAATTGGAGGGAATCCGACTGCGCCCGATTTGCGAGTGCGCGAGGCTAACGGACATGGATTTTGCAGTGCAACTTAAGTTCACCAGAGGGCGGAAAAAAGGGCAAAAAATATCCGGATTCGGGATGCCATCACCCGGATCGTTTTCCATCCCGGTCACAACCACGAGGAAGGTGATACCGGGAGGGCGTACAGGAAGGAGGTCGGCGAAGCAGCATCCGAGCCCGAAACTTCATCAAATTCTTCGTCAAATGAATGGCCGGAAGCGTTTTTGTTTTGACTTCCGCGGCGAGCACCTTTTACTATCCGTGTCTTTGGGAAGATCGATACGCAAGAACGCGGCCGGCATGGCCCGTTTGCGGGTGTTGAAAAGCACGTCGATTTTTTTCAATCCAAGCCGGTTCCGGCCAGGGCCTATCGGCTGAAAACGCAGATAGGGCTTGCGGATCCGGCTCATTCCAGTGCTAAAATCTGGGCACCTTAACAGTGAAAGGAATTTTAAAGTGAACAAATCTGAATTGGTTGACGTTATCGCCGCCGACACCGAGATCTCCAAGGCAGCAGCCCAGCGCGCGCTGGACTCCGTCATCGAGAACATCATCAAGGCCGTGACCAAGGGCGATACCGTGCAATTGGTTGGCTTCGGTTCCTTCTCGACCGGCAAGCGCGCTGCTCGCACCGGCCGTAACCCGCAAACCGGCGAAGAAATCAAGATCGCCGCTGCAACCACCGTGAAGTTCTCGGCTGGCAAGGCTTTCAAGGAAGCCGTGAACAAGAAGAAGAAATAATTTCACGCTTCGCGCATTTGAATGCCCTAAACCAGGTTCAGGGCATTCAAATCGAGGCCGATTCGACAGGATCGGCCGTCCCCTCCCCCCCTCGCTTCACCCGCTTCCGCACTACGCTCCCCTGATGGTTCTTCGCTTGCACACTGGCCACAGTGAATGCACGGTGTCCGGACGCATTCCTTGCACAAGCCCCGCCAGCACAGTTGCCATCCGGACCGGCACGTACAGCAGGAGCGACCTCCATGAGCAGCAAGCTTCGTTTGCCAAGGCCACCCGCAGCGCCTAGAATTTTTTCGGCCTGACTTCTGCACACTGCCTCATTTCCGCTTGCCGTCCCGTCGTACACCATGAACAGCCGGCCCGTCCGGTTCATCCAAGGAGACCGTCGATGAATAGCCCTGCCCAGCGTCCGCCACTTCCGCCCTTCACCTGCGAGACCGCCGCCATGAAGGCGCGTGCCGCCGAAGATGCGTGGAATTCCTGCGATCCGCAACGCGTCTCGCTGGCCTATACCGAAGACAGCCGCTGGCGCAATCGTGCAGATTTCGTCCACGGACGGGCCGAGATCGTCGCCTTCCTCACCCGCAAATGGGCGCGCGAACTGGATTACCGCCTCATCAAGGAAGTCTGGGCGCACGAAGGCAACCGCATCGCCGTGCGCTTCGCCTATGAATGGCACGATGATTCGGGGAGCTGGTTCCGCTCCTATGGCAATGAAAACTGGGAATTCGACGAGCATGGCCTGATGCGCCTGCGTCATGCCTCCATCAACGACCTGCCCATCAAGGAGGCAGACCGCAAATTCCACTGGGACCGTTCAGGCCCGCGCCCGGCCGATCATCCGAGCCTGTCCGAACTGGGTCTGTAAGGCCGGACCGCTGGCCCGGCCGGGGAGCGCCTGAAGCGTTTCATGCACCCAGGTCAGCCAGCGGATGATCCGCCTGCGGCCACGGATCAGCGAAGAAACCTTCCACCCATTGCGGCGTGGCGGCGGCCAGCGAAGCCGGATTCCATTGCGGTTTCTGGTCCTTCTCGATGATCAGTGCGCGGATACCTTCGACGAAATCGGGGCGTGCCGCGCAATGCAGCGACACCACGAATTCCAGCCGGAACACCTGCGCCAGCGACAGCGGACGCACCCGCTTCTGCAAGGCGTAGCCCAGCCACGCCGAACCGGGCGAACCGGCGCGCAAGGTCGCTTGTGCCTTGACGAGCCAGGCATCCTCGGTCTCCAAGGTGAGGATGCCGTCCACGATCTCGGGCAGCGTGGGCCGGCGGCACAGGGAGTCGATCAGATCGAAATGCGTGCGCAGGTTGGCGGCCGCGAAGACCGCCGCCCCTTCTTGCGAGGACGAGGCCTGCGCGCTTGCCAGGACACGATCCAGCAATTCGGCATCATTGCCCTGCCCCCACGGCTGCATCAGCAGGGCATCGATCACCGAGGCCTTGGCGGCATGCGCCACGCGATAGTCAGCCAGCCCGGCGAAGAGCGCGTCGTTGGCATTGAGGTTGGCACCGGTCAGCGCCAGGAAGATGCCGGTCTTGCCCGGCATGCGCGCCAGGAACCAGCTGCCGCCCACGTCCGGATAAAGCCCGATGGTGATTTCCGGCATGGCCAGGCGCGATTTTTCGGTGACCACGCGGTGGCTGCAACCGGCCATCAGGCCGATGCCGCCGCCCATGACGATGCCATGCCCCCAGCACAGGATGGGCTTGGCGAAGCTGTGGACAAGATAATCCAGACGATATTCGTGCTCGAAGAATTCGGCCGCGTAGGTATTGGCGCGGATGTCCTCGCGTGCGGGCGAAGCGTGATGCTCGCGCATGGACCGATAGAGCTGCTGCAGGTCGCCCCCGGCACAGAAGGCTTTCTCGCCCTGCGCCTGCAGGATCACCATGGCCACGCCCGGATCGGCCTGCCACTGCTGCAGTTGCGGCGTGAGCAGCCGGACCATCTCCAGCGAGATGGCATGCAGCGTTTTTTCGGAAGCGAGGGTGGCGATGCCGATGCGACGGCCGTTGGCAGCCGTCAGTTCTTCGAATACCACGGGGGCGGCGGTTTGATTCATGGGTCTCCTGGGTCTCTGGCGAGCCCGCAGTGCCCACGGGCCGCAGTGTGTTTTATGTCAATGAATTCAATGAAGCAGGCCGGTAGGCCGGATTCTGTTACGGCGGGAAACCCGCTATGACAGCCATTCCTCTAGGCGACGGATCACTCCGCCGCTCAAGCTTTCTACCCGCACGCTCCGCGAGCCACATCAACGCGTGCCTATTTGAAATTGCTCCGGGTGGAGGTTACCGCGTTTCACCGTAACTGAATACGCTCGTCTCTGTGGCCCTGTTCCTCGCCTTATACCGGCTTGCGCCGGCTTTCAGCGGACGGCCGTTAACCGTCACCCTGCTCTGTGGAGTCCGGACCTTCCTCCCGCCACCTCCTTGCGAAGACGGCCAGCGGCTGTCTGGCCTGCATCGGGCGCTATTGTAGCGCAGCATGGGCCGGCACCGGAGATCCTCCGTCGCAAAACGCTTTTGCGTGCGCGCAAAAGCTCATGCCAATTCGGCATGTGACACCCGTGCGGCTCTTCGGTAGTCTGCTGCTGATCCGCTGCAGGCCACGCGCCGCGCGGTTCTTGACTGACTTCAACGAAATTCCATGCATATCTGCGTAATGGGCGCCGGCGTGATCGGCGTGACCACTGCCTACCGTCTCCTGCAGGATGGCCATCAGGTCAGCCTCATCGATGCTCGCCAACAGCCCGGCGAGGGCACCAGCCAGGGCAATGGCGCCCAGCTCAGTTACTCCTATGTGGCGCCGCTGGCCGACCCCTCGGTCTGGACCAAGTGGGCTTACTACCTCTTCAGCAAGGATTCGCCGCTGACCATCCGGCCCACGGCCGATCTCGCCCAATACCGCTGGCTGCTGGAATTCCTGCGCTGCTGCAACGCGCAGCGGGTGCGCCAGACCACCATCGACCTGCTGCAACTGGCCTTCTACAGCCGCGATCAGCTCACGCAATGGAACGCCGGCCTGCAGCTGTCATTCGACCATCAACGTTCCGGCAAGCTGGTGATGTTCACCGACGCGCAGGGACTGGAAGCCGCCGCGCAGCAGGTGCAATTCCAGTCGCAATATGGCTGCCAACAGGAAGTCCTGGGCGCGGCCGAATGCATCCGCATCGAGCCGGCGCTGGGCCACTCGCAGCGCGACTGGGTCGGCGGCGTTTACACGCCGAGCGAAGAGGCGGGCGATTGTCCGCAGTTCTGCCGCGCGCTGGTGGCGTCCATGCAGGCCCATCCGAACTTCCGCTTCATCGGTGGTGCCCGCATCAGTGAGGTGCGTCGTGAAGGCCACGCGCTGCGTGCGGTGCAGGCCGGTGGCGAATGGATTGCGGCGGATCGTTTCGTGCTGGCGCTGGGCGCCGAGAGCGTGGAGTTCGCCCGCTTGCTGGACTTGCGCCTGCCGCTCTATCCGCTCAAGGGCTACAGCATCACCGTGCCGCTGGAGGACGAAGCCAGCCGTACGGCGGCACCGCAAGTCTCCATCACCGACATCTCCAGGAAGATCGTCTATGCGCGCCTGGGCCAGCGCCTGCGCGTGGCCGGGCGCATCGAGCTGGTGGGCCAGGATCGCAGCATTCCGCCGGCGGCCATCGAAGAACTGAAGAACGGCCTGCGCGAACTCTTCCCCGGCTGCGCGCTGGGCGAGGATGCCACGCTGTCGCCGTGGATGGGCTTCCGTCCGGCGACGCCGAGCGGCGTGCCGATCGTGGGCGCCTCGCCGGTGGAGAATCTTCATCTCAACATCGGCCAGGGTGCGCTGGGCTGGACGCTGGCCTGCGGCAGCGCGGCGCTGGTCGCCGACCAGATCGCCGGCCGCCGGCGCGCCATCGACGACACGGCCTTCCAGTACCGCGGCTGAAGAAGTTTCATGCCAGGCTTCGGCATTCGGACTTAACATGGCCCCTGGCCTGCAATGGCGCAGGCCCATCCATGGGAGACGAACGATGCGGGAAAACCGGCTGCGCACCCTCTTCGCGCAACAGCAACTGGCCCTCTCGGGCTGGGTATCGATGGGCAATTCGCTGCTGGCCGAGGTGCTGGGCCACAGCGGCTACGATGCGGTGACGGTGGACTTGCAGCACGGTCCGTTCTCGATCGAATCGGCACTGCCCATGCTGCAGGCCATCTCCAGCACGCCCGCCGTGCCGCTGGTGCGCTGTTCCGAAAACAGCCTGGGAGAAATCAACAAACTGCTCGATGCCGGTGCCTACGGCGTGATCTGCCCGCTCATCAACACGGCGGCCGACGCCGAGCGCTTCGTGCGCGCCTGCCACTATTCACCGCGCGGCGGACGCAGCTATGGACCGGCGCGCGGCTTCCTGTATGGCGGCGCGGACTACTTCGCGCACGCCAACGCCACCATCCTGACCCTGGCCATGATCGAAACCCGCGAAGGCTACGCCAACGCCGAAGCGATCCTGCAGACTCCGGACCTGGACGGCATCTTCATCGGCCCCAGCGACCTGGCCATCGAACTCGGCCTGGCGCCGGACGCCTACGATGATGCACGCCTCAACGAGGCCATCGATCATCTGCTGGCGCTGGCGCGCAAGCTGGGCAAATACGTGGGGATCTTCGCCGGCACCATGGAGATGGCGCAGCGCATGAAGGGCATCGGCATGGACCTGGTGGTGCCGGGGACTGACATTCAGCAGATCAAGGCGGAGGGGGCGCGGAGGATCGCTGCGTTGCGCTGACGTGCTACCCGGGAAAATCGTAAACAAAAAAAGCGGATCAGCCGCCTGCAGCTGATCCGCTTTCATGCACCGATGCGCGACGCGCGGTGTGACGTCAGCCCCTCACCACCCGCCCAAAGAACGGATAATTCGGATCGTTGTACCCATGCGTGGACGCATGCCCCGGCGTGACCAGGCTATCGACCAATGCCTCTTCCTCTGCGCTGATCGTCATTTCCGCTGCATCGTAGTAATCCTCCATCTGCGCCAGCGTGCGCGGTCCGGCAATGACGCTGCTGATGGACGCGTTGGCCAGCACCCAGGCGGTGGCGAACTGGCCCAGCTTGATCCCGCGCGCTTCGCAGTGCTGCTGCAGGCGCTGCGCGATCAGCAGCGATTCCTCGCGGAATTCGGTCTCCATCATGCGCTTGTCGCCCCGCCCGGCACGCGTGTCCTGTGGCGGCTTCTGGCCGGGCTGGTACTTGCCGGTCAGCACGCCGCGTGCAATCGGGCTGTAGGGCACCACGCCCAAACCATAGTTGGCGCAGGCCGGCAGGATTTCCACTTCGGGCTGACGGTTCAACAGGTTGTAATACGGCTGGCACACCAGCGGCAGCGGGACATTGTTCTTCTCGCACAGGCGCACGATCTCGGCAATGCGCCAGCCACGGAAGTTGGAGACGCCAAAGCCACGGATCTTGCCCGCACGGATCAAATCGCCCAGCGCCTGCACGGCCTCTTCCAGGTTCTCGTCCTGGTAGTCGCGGTGCATGTAGAGGATGTCGAGGTAATCGGTATCCAGGCGCTTGAGGATGTTCTCGGTCTCGCGCACGATCCAGCTGCGCGAATAGTGCGACTCATTGGGCTTGCCACTCATGGCATTGCCCAGCTTGCTGGCCAGCACCCACTCATGGCGCTGTCCGGCCAGCAGCTTGCCGACGATTTCCTCGGACTTGCCCTTGGTGTAGACGTCCGCCGTATCGATGAAATTGATGCCATGCTCGCGGGCCGACGCCACGATGCGGCCGGACTCTTCCAGGTCAGTCTGGTCCCCGAACATCATGGAACCCAGACACAGGGCCGATACCTTCAGGTTGCTCTTGCCGAGGCGACGATAATGCATGCTGTCTCCGAATCAAATGGGATGTGGATAACTTAACTGCCGCAAGCCGCTCATTCTAGCGAGCTCCTGGTACGCCTGCTCAAGCTCACAGCACCGGCGCTTCCTCTTCCTGCCAGCGGCGCTTGTCGCGCAGCGGCGGTGCGCCGAACAGGCGGCTGTACTCGCGGCTGAACTGCGATGAACTCTCGTAACCCACGCGATGCGCGGCAGTAGCCACGCTGGCGTCGGCGGTGAGGATCAACTTGCGGGCTTCCTGCAGGCGCAAATTCTTCTGGTATTGCAGCGGACTCATGGCCGTCACCAGCTTGAAGTGGTGATGCAGCGAAGACACGCTCATATGCACATCGCGTGCGACATCCTCGATGCGCAAGGCCTGCTCATAGCCCTCCTTGATGAGGCGGATGGCCTTGGCCACGCGGTTCATCTGGCTGTCCTGCAGCACGGTCTGGCGCAACAGCGCTCCCTGGCCGTTCATCAGCAGGCGATACAGGATCTCGCGCCGGATCATCGGCGCCATGATCGGCACGTCACGCGGGGTCTCATGCAGGCGCAACAGGCGCAGCACGGCATCGAGCAGGTCAACGTCCAGCCGGTTCACATACAGGCCGCGCGCAGCCCCTTCGCCAAAATTGGCCGACGCCGGCAGGTTCTCGTCGCCGATCAGCTCGCCGATTTCCTGGGTATCGAGCTCCAGCCGCAACCCCAGATAGGGTTCATCGGGACTGGTCACCATGACCTTGCCGACCACCGGCAGATCCACCGAGGCGACCAGGTAATGCATGGGATCGTATTCGTAGATCTCATCGCCCACGAAGATGCGCTTGGAACCCTGCGCAATGACCGCAAAGACCGGCTTCTGCACCGCGTGCTTGGGGCCGCTCGGACAGGTGATGCGATAGATTTCCAGGTTGGGGATGGCCGTAGCCAGCATGCCTTCGACGCCGGCCGTAGTGCGCTCCAGCAGTTGCAGCAGCTCCTGCTGCATGGCCTGGAAACGCGGATCATCCTGCTGCCGGGCGGGCGCACTCTCCACTGCCTCCGGCAGCAGCAACGGGCCGGAATCCTGAACGGAATGCAGATCGAGGTCCATAAGCTCCTCTCATTGAAAGACAGACGCGACTCTAGCGCGGACTGGCAACTGCCTGATCCTCCGCAGCCCATCCATGGAGAATCGGGCAAGAAGTTTGCAGGATCAGGTATGCCCTTGCACGATTGAGCGCAATGATCATGGCGCGAACACACCGAAAACCACGCGCCAGCGCGATTTCACCTGAAACTCCAGCAAGCATGAAAAGAGAATCGGGCAAAAAACCAGCAGCTTAAGGCACGCGAAAACACCGGCCCGCCCTGCATAATCCTCGCCGAACCCCAAGCCAGATTTACATCGATCAGAACACGCTCTCGGCGATGTTGTACTGCTCCACCACCGTGCGCACCGTCGTGGATTCGGGCTTGTTGACGAAGTGGCACTCGCTCTCTTCCATGCCCATGGTGCAGGCCTTGTTCAACGGGCAGGTGGCGAACAGTTCGGCCACCCAGTCGACGAAGGCACGCACCTTGGGCGAGAGATGGCGGTTGTGCAGGTACACCACGGAAATCGGTAGCGGTGCCGGCTTCCATTGCGACAGCACTTCCACCAGACGGCCTTCATCGATGTGGCGGGTGACCATGTAGAGCGGCGCCTGCACCATGCCGAAGCCTTGCAGGGCGCACTCCACGTAGGCATCGGCATCGTTGACCGAGAGACGGCCATTCATCTTCACCTCGCGGGTGATGCCATCGACCACGAAGTCCCAGTCGATGGTGCGGCCGGTACGGCCGGAGAAATAATGGACCGACTGGTGCTGTTGCAGGTCTTCGATGGTGTGCGGCACGCCATGGCGCTCCAGGTAGGACGGGGCGGCGCAGGTCACGGTCTGGAAGGTGCCGATGCGGCGCGCCACCATCGAGGAATCCTGCAAGTCGCCGATGCGGATGACGCAGTCCACGGCCTCCTGCACCAGGTCCACGGGACGATCGCCCATGCCCATGACCAGCTCGATGTCCGGGTACTTGCTGTAGAAGTCGCACAGGTTGGGCAGCAGCATGAGCCGGCCGATGGAGCCCGGCACATCGATACGCAGCCGCCCCTGCGGACCGCGGGTGACATTGCGGAAGGATTGTTCAGTCTCCTCGACGTCCGCCAGGATGCGCACGCAGCGCTCGTAATACGCCGCGCCGTCGGGCGTGAGGCTGATGCGACGTGTGGTGCGGTTCAGCAGGCGCACCTTCAGCATGCTCTCCAGCCCCTGGATCAGGGTGGTCACGGTAGTGCGCGGCAGGTTCAGGTTGTCGGCAGCGCGTGTGAAGCTGTTGGCATCCACCACAGCAGTAAAGACTTGCATGGCCTGGAAACGGTCCATCGCTCTCTCCTTTGAGGCCGACGCCAGGGAAAACGCCGGGGCGGCAATCGGGGGCAAGACAGATCCCTGCAAGACCAGGCACCGCCCCCGGCGCGCCATCTTGCCATGACCGGATGGACCTGGATCGCAGTGACCAGCCCCATCCCAATTTAAACCAAATACAGACAAAATCCAGCCAACTTTGCGTATCGGATGACAACAGCATCGATGTTGCATGAGCCACCCACTTCACCGAAGCAGGAAGCTAGGGCTTTTTCTTCACTGAAAGGATCAGAAAAGTGAATGAATTAATTTCACTGATTGTTCAGACTGACCGAACAGTGTTGTTGGATTATAGGTGTTTATTCGAGACCCTGCTGTGGCGCACAATCCGCTCCATTCTTGGACAAGTGGCTTCGGCCCAGGCGCTCATCATGCAAGGTTCCTCTCCGCTGGACATCCGCAATTTCTTCGTTCCCGGCCCGCTGGGACGCATCCCCGTGCGCCTGTACCAGCCCGCTGCCGCCCTGCCCAAAGGTGAGAAACGCCCGCTGGTGCTGTATTTCCACGGCGGCGGTTTCACCAGTGGTTCGCTGGATGACGCCGACACCCCGGCCAGCTTCCTGGCCGAGCACAACCAGGCGGTGGTGCTGTCGGTCGGCTACGCGCTGGCGCCGGCCAAGCCCTTCCCGGCCGCGCCCGAAGATGCCTTCGCCGCTGCCACCTGGGCTTGCAAGAACGCCACCGAACTGCAGGTGGACCTGGACCGCATGGTGGTCGCTGGCGACGATGCCGGCGGCAGCCTGGCCGCCAGCCTGACGATGATGACCCGCGACCGCTGCGGCAAGCCGCTGGCGGCCCAGGTACTGATCAGCCCGATGCTGGACCCCAGCATGCGCCTGCTGGGCGATGCCACCCGCCTGCAATCCGATGTCACCGCCGAGACTTGCGCGGCCAGCTATCGCCAGTACCTGCCGCAGACCATGCAGCGCCTGCATCCCTATGCCGCGCCGCTGGAAGTGAGCCGCCTGGCGGGGCTGCCGCCGGCCTTCATTGCCACCGCCGAACGTGACGTGCTCTGCCCGGAGGCCGAGAAATACGCCTCCAGCCTGATCCGCGCCGGCGTGCCCACGCAGGTCTCGCGCTTCGTCGGCATCACGCACGGGGCCCTGCGTACGCACCTGCCGCTGCTGACCGAGATCGTCAATTTCCTGCGCTGCCGCTTCGCCACCCTGCGACGCGATGCTGCGCTCCCTGAATTTTTGCCGCATCCGCTTCACCCCTCCACTTCACTCTGAGGACAAGAAAATGAACACTCCCGCCCCACTGCGCAAACGTTTCGCTCTCACTGCCACAGTCCTGGCCGTCATCGCCCTCTCGGTCGGTGGCACCATCTCCATGGTCGGCCTCTCGGCCAATGCCTCCACGGCCCCGACCGCTGCCGCCGCCGGCGCGCCGGTCGATGTCGCCGAAGTGGTCCAGCGCCAGATCATCGACTGGCAATCCTATTCGGGCCGCATCGAAGCGGTCGATCGCGTCGAGGTCCGCCCGTTGGTGGGCGGCACCCTGACCGCCGTCCACTTCAAGGATGGCGCACTGGTGAAGAAGGGCGACGTGCTCTTCACCATCGACCCGCGCCCCTATGAGGCCGAAGTCGCCCGCGCCGAAGCGCAACTGGCCGGTGCCGAAGCACGTGCCGGCTATACCGCCTCCGACCTGGCCCGTGGCCAGCGCCTGCTGGGCGACAACGCCATTGCCAAGCGCGACTTCGAAGAGAAGCAGAATGCCTCGCGCGAAGCCTCGGCCAATGTCGCCGCCGCCCGTGCCGCCCTGCGCGCGGCCCGCCTGAACCTGGAATACACCCGCATCACCGCACCGGTCTCGGGCCGCATCTCGCGCGCCGAAGTGACCGTGGGCAACGTGGTGAACCCGGGCGCAGCCAATGCCCCGCTGACCACGCTGGTGTCGGTCGCCAAGGTCTATGCCTCCTTCGACGTGGATGAACAAAGCTTCCTGAAGTACGTGAACCCGGCGCGCGCCGCGGGTGCCACCGTACCGGTGGAACTGGGCCTGGCCAATGAAGACGGCTACTCCCGCAAGGGCCGCGTCGGTTCGGTGGACAACCGCCTCGATACCGCCTCCGGCACCATCCGCGTGCGCGCCATCTTCGACAACGCCGATGGCCAGCTGGTCCCGGGCCTGTATGCCCGCGTGCGCCTGGGTGGCGGCGCGCCGCACCAGGCCGTGCTGATCGACGAAAAGGCCCTCGGTACCGACCAGGACAAGCGCTTCGTCATGGTAGCCGACAAGGACAACAAGGCCAATTACCGCCAGGTGGTGGTGGGCGCCGGCCATGACGGTCTGGTGGTAATCGAAAAGGGCCTGCAGCCGGGCGAACGCATCGTGGTCAATGGCCTGCAGCGCATCCGTCCGGGTGACGCCATCACCCCGACCGTGGTGCCGATGCAGACCCAGGCCGCTACGGCCGCACCGGCACCTGCCGCTGGCAAGGCCTGATCCACGCCAGAACGCTCTCGCATTCAAGGAAGAACAAGTCGCAGGGGCTGCAAGGCCCGCTGCCAGGGCATTTGCATCCTGACGACTGACAAGGAACCTACATGAATATCTCAAAATTCTTCATCGACCGCCCGATCTTCGCGGGCGTGCTGTCGGTGCTGCTGCTGCTGGGCGGCGTGCTGGCCATGCTGCAGCTACCCATCTCCGAATATCCGGAAGTGGTGCCGCCTTCCGTGGTGGTACGCGCGCAGTATCCCGGCGCCAACCCCAAGGTGATCGCTGAAACGGTGGCTTCGCCGCTGGAAGAGCAGATCAACGGCGTGGAAAACATGCTCTACATGCAGTCGCAGGCCAACAGCGACGGCAACCTCACCATCACCGTCAACTTCCGTCTGGGCGTCGATCCCGACAAGGCCCAGCAGCTGGTGCAGAATCGCGTCTCGCAAGCCCTGCCGCGCCTGCCGGAAGACGTGCAGCGACTGGGCGTGACCACGCTCAAATCCTCGCCCACGCTGACCATGGTGGTGCACCTGACCTCGCCCGACAACCGCTACGACACCACCTACCTGCGCAACTACGCGGTCCTGAACGTCAAGGACCGGCTGGCGCGTATCCAGGGCGTGGGTGAAGTCGGCCTGTTCGGCTCGGGCAACTACGCCATGCGCGTCTGGCTCGATCCCAACAAGGTGGCCCAGCGCGGCCTGACGGCCACCGACGTGGTGCGCGCCATCCGCGAGCAGAACGTGCAGGTGGCGGCCGGTGTGATCGGTGCCTCGCCCAGCTCGCCGGAGACACCGCTGCAATTGTCGGTGAACGCGCAGGGTCGTCTGAAGACCGAGGGCGAATTCCGCGACATCATCCTGAAGGCCTCGCCCGATGGAGCGACCACCCGCCTGGGTGACGTCGCACGTGTCGAACTGGCCGCCTCCGAATATGGCCTGCGCTCGCTGCTGGACAACAAGCCGGCCGTGGCCATCCCCATCTTCCAGGCCCCTGGCGCCAACGCGCTGGATGTCTCGACCCAGGTGCGCGCGGCGATGAAGGAATTGTCGGCCGACTTCCCCAGCTCGGTCAGCTACAGCATCGTCTATGACCCGACCCAGTTTGTGCGGGCTTCCATCGAAGCGGTGGTGCATACCCTGCTGGAAGCCATTGCATTGGTCGTGATCGTGGTGATCATCTTCCTGCAGACCTGGCGCGCTTCCATCATTCCGCTGCTGGCCGTGCCGGTCTCCATCATCGGTACCTTCTCGCTGATGCTGGGCTTTGGCTACACCATCAATGCGCTGTCGCTGTTCGGGATGGTGCTGGCCATCGGTATCGTGGTCGATGATGCCATCGTGGTGGTGGAAAACGTGGAACGCAACATCGGTGCCGGCCTCTCGCCGCGTGACGCCACCTATCGCGCCATGCAGGAGGTCTCCGGCCCCATCATCGCCATTGCCCTGACGCTGGTGGCTGTGTTCGTTCCGCTGGCCTTCATGACAGGCCTCACCGGCCAGTTCTACAAGCAGTTCGCGATGACCATTGCGATCTCCACCGTCATCTCGGCCTTCAACTCGCTCACGCTGTCCCCGGCTCTGGCCGCCCTGCTGCTCAAGGGCCACGGCGACAAGCCGGACTGGCTGACGCGGCAGATGGACCGCTTCCTCGGTGGCTTCTTCATCCGCTTCAACCGCTTCTTCAACCGCGCCTCCGACAACTACGGTCATGGCGTGACCGGCGTGATCAAGCGCAAGGGTGCCACCATGGGCGTGTATGTGGTGCTGCTGGCGGCGACCCTGGGTGTGTCCTACATCGTTCCCGGCGGCTTCGTGCCGGGCCAGGACAAGCAATACCTGGTGGCCTTCGCCCAGCTGCCCAATGGCGCTTCGATCGACCGCAGTGAAGAAGTGATGCGCAAGATGAGCGACATCATGCTGAAGGAACCGGGCGTGGCCAGCGCGATTGCCTTCCCTGGCCTGTCCATCAACGGTTTCACCAACAGCTCTTCGGCCGGTATCGTCTTCGTGGGCCTGAAGCCCTTCGAGGAACGCAAGAGCAAGGAACTGTCGGGCAACGCCATCGCCGCCTCGCTGAACAAGAAATTCGGCGGCATCAAGGAAGCCTTCACCGCCGTCTTCCCGCCGCCGCCGGTGATGGGCCTGGGTACGCTGGGTGGTTTCAAGATGCAGATCGAAGACCGCGATGCGCTGGGCTACGCCGAACTGGACAAGGCCGCGCAAGCCTTCATGAAGGCCGCCGCCAAGGAACCGGCGCTGGGCCCGATGTTCTCCAGCTACCAGATCAACGTGCCGCAGCTGGATGTGGAACTGGATCGCGTCAAGGCCAAGCAGTTGGGCATTCCGGTCACCGACGTCTTCAACACCATGCAGATCTACCTGGGTTCGCTGTACGTGAACGACTTCAACCGCTTTGGCCGCGTCTACCAGGTGCGTGCCCAGGCTGACGCGCCCTTCCGCGCCAAGGCCGAGGACATCGCGCAACTGAAGACCCGCAACGATGCCGGCGAGATGGTGCCGCTGTCCTCCGTGGTGAAGGTCAAGCAGACCTTCGGTCCGGAAATGGTGGTGCGCTACAACGGCTATACCGCCGCCGACATCAATGGCGGTCCGGCTCCGGGTTATTCCTCGGACCAGGCCCAGGCTGCGGCTGAACGCGTGGCGGCTGCCACCCTGCCGCGCGGCATCAAGTTCGAATGGACCGACCTGACCTACCAGAAGATCCTGGCCGGCAACGCAGGCGTCTGGGTGTTCCCGATCAGCGTGCTGCTGGTGTTCCTGGTGCTGGCGGCGCTCTATGAAAGCCTGACCCTGCCGCTGGCCGTGATCCTGATCGTGCCGATGAGCATCCTGGCGGCACTGACCGGTGTGTGGCTGACCCGCGGCGACAACAACATCTTCACCCAGATCGGCCTGATGGTGCTGGTGGGCCTGTCGGCCAAGAACGCCATCCTGATCGTGGAATTCGCCCGCGAACTGGAGATGCAGGGCCGCAGTGCCGTGCAAGCCGCCATCGAAGCCAGCCGCCTGCGTCTGCGTCCGATCCTGATGACCTCGATCGCTTTCATCATGGGTGTGGTGCCGCTGGTGACCTCCTCCGGCGCCGGTTCGGAAATGCGCCATGCGATGGGGATTGCAGTGTTCTTCGGCATGCTGGGCGTGACCCTCTTCGGCCTGTTCCTCACGCCCGTGTTCTATGTCCTGCTGCGTACCATCGATCGCCGTGCCCTGCACTCGGCCTCGCATCACGAAGCCCCGATGACCGCCGGCACCCACATCGCCCACGCTGCACCGGGCGCACAGGATGATCGCTGATCTGCGGATCGGCCCATGAATGGAGCAAGAAAAATGATGACCCAATCTCTCTCGATGAGCCGCCTGCTGCGCCCCGTGCGCATCAGCTCGGCACTGCTGGCGGCACTGCTGGTGCTGGCCGGCTGCTCGGTGGCCCCGACCTATGAACGTCCGGCGGTGGACACCCCGGCCGCCTTCAAGGAAGCGGCCCCTGCGCCGCAAACAGGCGAGAACGGCAGCCAGTGGAAGACCGCGCAACCGGCCGAAGACATTGCCCGTGGCGAGTGGTGGAAAATCTTCGGCGACGACAAGTTGAACGCCCTCGAAGACACCGCCCAGCAAGCCAACCAGGACCTCAAGGCGGCCGCCGCCCGCCTGGGCCAGGCGCGCGCCCTGACCCGCGATGCGCGCTCGGGCTACTTCCCGCAGGTGGATGCAGGGGTCGGTGCGACCCGCCAGCGCCCGTCGCCCGCCTCGCAAGGCTTGCCGGCCGATGCCAACACACAACCGTTCACTCTCTATCGTGCTCAGGTGAACGTTTCTTACGAAGTTGATCTCTTTGGCCGGGTCGCCTCGACCGTCGATGCCGCCACCGCCGACGCCCAGCGCAGCGAAGCGCTGTTCCACTCGGTACTGCTGGCCCTGCAGGCAGACGTGGCGCAGCAGTACTTCCAGGTACGTGAACTGGACGCTGCCGCCGAGCTCTATCGCGGCACCGTCGAACTGCGCCAGGAATCGCTGCGCCTGGTGCAGCGCCGCTTCGACGAAGGCGACATCAGTGAAGTGGACGTGGCCCGCGCCCGTTCCGAACTGGCCTCGGCCCAATCGGAAGCGCTGGGCATCGCCCGCCAGCGCGCCACCGCCGAACACGCGCTGGCCATCCTGCTGGGCCGCACCCCGGCCGAGTTCTCGCTGCCGCCGCAACCGCTGACGCGCCTGAGCGTGTCGGTGCCGGCCGGACTGCCCTCGACGCTGCTGGAGCGCCGTCCCGACATCGCCGCCGCCGAACGCGCGATGGCTGCCGCCAATGCCCGCGTGGGCGTGGCCAAGTCGGCCTTCTTCCCGGCGTTGAACCTGACCGGTGGCCTGGGGTATGAGTCGGCGCAACTGGGTGATCTGTTCAACTGGTCCAGCCGCACCTTCCTCCTGGGCCCGCTGGTGGGCACGGCGCTGTCGATGCCGCTGTTCGATGGCGGACGCCGCCAGGCCGGTGTGGATCGTGCGCGCGCCAGCTATGAAGAGCAGGTGGCAACCTATCGCGGCACGGTTCTGAACGCCTTCCGCGAAGTGGAAGACAACCTGGCCAACCTGCGCATCCTGGACGACCAGAACCGCGCCCAGGATGAAGCCGTGGCCGCCTCCGCGCGCGCAGCCAAACTCTCGCACACGCAGTACCGCGAGGGTGCGGTGAGCTACTTCAGCGTCATCGATGCCGACCGCACCGTGCTGCAGACCCGGCGCGCCTCTGTCACGCTCGATGGCGAACGGGCCCGTTCCACCGTCAACCTGATCCGTGCCCTGGGCGGCGGATGGGGTAGTCCGGAAATGCAACTATCCTCATCGAAGTAAGCACGCAGACGTGACATCGGCCCGCATCCTGCGATGCGGGCCGACGATGAAGCATGATTTCCCGTGGTACTTCTGGCCCGCCTTGCGCAAGCGACGGCGGGCTTTTTTTTACGCCACCTGCGGCAAACCCGCGCGTTCCAGCAACTGGCTGCAACGCAGCGACAAGGCCACCACGCGCAACTCCTTGCCAGCACGCACGTAACGCTCGGCCAGGGTCTGCACGGCCGCAATGGCGGAGTGGTCCGCCAGGCGCAGATGACGGCAATCCAGGGTGACCTGCTGCGGATCGCTGGCCGTATCGAAGAGGTCGAGGAAGTGTGTGGTGGAGGCGAAGAACAGCGTGCCCTGCGGCAGGTAAGTGCGGCTGCCGTCGGCCTCATCGCGGCGGTCGGCACGGATTTCACGGGCATGCTGCCAGGCAAAGTTGAGCGCGGTGATGACGATGCCGCACAGGACGGCCACGGCCAGGTCGGTCAGCACGGTGATGATGGTCACCGCAATGATGACCAGCGCATCACTGCGCGGCACCTTGCCCAGCACGCGCAGCGAACCCCAGGCAAAGGTCTCCTGCGCCACCACAAACATGACACCGGCCAGCGCGGCCAGCGGGATGCGCTCGATGGCCGGCGACAGGAAGAGGATGAACAGCAGGATCATCCCGCCCGCCACCACACCGGAAAGACGCGAGCGCCCACCCGAGCCGAGGTTGATCATGGTCTGGCCGATCATGGCGCAACCGCCCATGCCGCCGAACAGGCCCGAGACGATGTTGGCCGCGCCCAGTGCCAGGCATTCGCGGTTGGGCTGGCCACGGCTGGCGGTGATTTCGTCAGTGAGGTTGAAGGTCAGCAGGGTTTCCAGCAGGCCGACGATGGCCATGAGCACCGCATAGGGACCGATGATGCGCAGCGTCTCCAGGTTCATCGGCACACTGGGCCAGTGCAGCGGCGGCAGGCCGCCGGCGATCTGCGCCATGTCGGCCAGGGTGCGGGTGTGGAGGCCGCTGAAATAAGTCACCAGGCCCACGCCGAGAATGGCCGCCAGCGCCGGTGGAATCGCTTTGGTCACGCGCGGCAGCAGCCACACGATCAGCATGGTGGCCAGCGTCAGGCCGATCATGATGGCCAGCGCCCCGCCCTGCAACCATTGCGGACCGGCGGGGGTCTCGACGCGGAAATGTTCCAGCTGCGACATCGCGATCACGATGGCCAGGCCATTGACGAAGCCCAGCATCACCGGATGCGGCACCATGCGCACCAGCTTGCCCAGCCGCAGCGCGCCGAAGAGCAGCATGATCACGCCCGACAGCACCACCGTCGCCAGGAAATATTGTGCACCATGCTGAACGACCAGGGCCACGATGACCACGGCCATCGAGCCGGCCGCCCCGGAAATCATGCCCGGGCGGCCACCGAACAGGGCCGTGATGGTACAGATGAAGAAAGCGCCATATAGCCCCATCAGCGGGTTCAACTGCGCCACCAGCGCAAAGGCGATGCATTCGGGCACCAGCGCGAAGGAGGTGGTGAGGCCGGCCAGAACGTTCTGGCGCAGGTCGCGCAGGCGCGAAGTGGATGAGGAGAGAGTCGTCATGGGCAGGGAAGAAACAGGCCGCAGGGGCCGGCACCATCATGAACGCGTCAGCGCGCGTGAGGCGGCAAGGGCGGTACGGCAGAGATGCCCTGCGCACGCACTGCCATCGCCGGAAACTGGGCGAAAGCACGTCCGCAAGACTTGAAGACAGCATTTTACCGCACCGCAGCATCGACTGCCGGTGGCCGTGGCGCGGCTGCCACGCCAGCCCTAGCTCCAGATCACCTCGATCTCGGTATCCAGAAGATAGCCGGCCCCGCGCTCGGTACGCAGCAGGGTCGGATGCTTGGGGTCGGCTTCGAGCTTGCGGCGCAGGCGCAGGATCTGCACATCGATGGCGCGATCATAGACTTCGTCGAAGGCGCGCGTGCTTTCCAGCAAGTGTTCGCGCGAAATGATGCGGCCCGGTGCGCCCAGGAACGCCACCAGCAGGCTGAATTCGGCATTGGTCAGACTGACCTGGCGCTGGTCCGGCGCGGTCAGCCGGCGCGTATTGAGGTTGAGCTCCCAGCCGGCGAAGCGATAGGCCCGCGGATGCCGGCCGCGCGTCACCGGAGCGGCCGGCGCAGCCTGCGCCGCGGCGCGCCGCAGCACCGCGCGCATGCGTGCCAGCACTTCGCGCGGCGAGAAGGGCTTGGTGATGTAGTCATCCGCGCCCAGTTCCAGGCCCATGACCATGTCGGCCTCCTCATTGCGGCCGGTCACGCAGATGATGGACAAGCCACCCGCAGCCCGCCAGCCGCGCGCCAGTTCGGCACCATCGACATCGGGCAGACCGAGGTCGAGCAGCACCATGTCGTACTGCGTGGCCTGCACGGCGGCCTGCGCCTGGGCACCTGTGGCGGCGCTGTCCACGATCAGTCCGTGGCCGCTCAGGTAGTCGACCAGCAATTGACGCATGGCCTGGTCATCATCGACGACCAGAATGCGCGGCGGGGGCGTGATGCTCATGGAGAACCTCGTTCGGATGCGCCCAGGGCGTGCAGGACCGCACGCCGCAGGGCAGGAAGATCATACGGCTTGGCCAGCGATCGCGCTGCCAGCGCCGCCGCCAGGGTGGCCACACGCGGCTGGCCGGAACACAGCAGCACGGGCAGGTCGGCACGCAGCGTGCGCATGGCGGCGATGAGCGCATCGCCCTGCATCTGCGGCATGTCCAGATCGGTGATGACCAGATCCACGGCCAGCGGCTCCAGCGTCAATTCCGCCAGCGCCTGCTGCGGGTCGCCGAACACCATGGGGCTGTAGCCCAGACTGGCGAGCCACTGCGCGCACAGGGCGCGCTGGGCTGCATCGTCATCGATGACGAAGACGCATTCGCCTTGTCCACAGGCACTCGCGCCGGCCGCGCCCGGCGCAGCAGAGGGTACGACGCGCTCAGGTACTGCCAGCGGCAGCTCCTGTGCCGGCAGCGGCAGCAGCAGGCGAAAGCGCGTCCCCGACGGCGAGCTGCTGACCGCCACGCCGCCTTCATGTTCAATGGCGATGCCGGCCACGATGGCCAGCCCCAGACCGGTGCCGCTACCCTTGCCGCCGCCCCCGCTGCGGGTGCTGAAGAAGGGCTCGAACAGGCGTGCCAGATGTTCCGGGGCGATGCCGGCACCATCGTCCGTCACTTCCAGCCAGACCGCCTGCGGCTGCGGCAGCTCACCGGCCAGCGGCGCTTGCGCCGGCGTGGCTCCGGCATGCAGACTGACTACCACCTGGCTGCGCGCCGCCTGGCTGGCATTGCGGATCAGGTTCAGCGCCAGGCGCGCCAGTTGTCCCGCATGGCCCTGCACGGCCAGCGGTTGTGGCGGCGGCTGGTAGGCGATCACCACGGCCGCTGGACACAGCGGACGGGCCAGCATGACGGCCTCGGCCACCGGATCGCGGATATCGAGCAGGCTGCGATGACGATCGCCACGGCGACCGGCCAGCAGGATCTGCTCGGTCAGATCGCGGCCACGACGCACGGCCGCCAGCACTTCGCTCAATGGGCGCTGGGCGGGCGCGTCGGCATCGAGCTGCTCCTGGGCCAGTTCCGCATAGCCGCCGGCTGCGCCCAGGACATTGTTGAAATCATGGGCGATGCCGCCGGCCATCATCCCCAGCGCTTCGAAACGGCGCATCTGTTCCATGCGGGCGGCCAGGACCTGTCGTTCACGCATGGCCACGGCAATGAAGAAGGTCAGCATCGCCAGGCCGGCCAGGTCGACCTGCAGGTTCCAGGTGCTGTCCAGCCCCTCCTGCGCATAGGGGCCGATATCGTAAAGCGTGAACAGCACTGCCATCACGGCCGCCAGACTGGTCGCCAGGGTGGCGCTGCGCAGGCCGCCATACAGCGCGGCGCCGGCCAGCGCCAGCGAGAGCAGCACGCGCTGCACCTCGCCCGACCAGCCCAAGCCCGCGCAAGCCAGCAGCACGCCGCTCACCGCCAGCGCGCCCAGCAGGGTGATGCGGTCATGGAACAGCCTGCGCCAGGCACCGTCTGACCACGTCAGCACGGCCGGCGTCAACACCAGGATCGCCAGCCCATGCCCCACCAACAGCGTGCGCCATTCGGCCCACCAGCCGCCCGGCATCACATCGGCAGCCAGCGTGGCACTCAGCGCCGCCACCACGGCCACCGCCACCAGCGGCAACAGCAGCAGGAAACGGCCCAGCCTGACCAGCCCGTCGAATTGTCCGTCGCGGCTGACGAAGCGCCGCCCCAGCAGGACGCAGGCCACGATCTGCACCACGTTGAGCAGTGCAAAGCCGGCATCGACCTGCCACGGCAGGCTGTCGCGATCGCCGACCACCATCATCGCCACGAACACCGCCAGCAGATAAGGGAACCAGTCGCGCGCCGGCTCGCGCCACAGCAGCGCGATCATCAGCGCCGGTGCCGGCGCAGCGATGGGAGCCAGCGTAGTGCTGTCCTGCAGATGGGCAGCGGGACTGGCCAGCAAGGCATAGCCCACGCCGCACGCCAGCGCTGCCAACAGCGTGCGCAGACTGTCGGCGAAGGCGGGGCGGGAGCTTGGGAGATCGGCCATGAGGAACGTGTCAGCTGCGTGAGTAGAGCACGCGCAGGGCCACCCGCCGTTCCTCCGCCGGCAACTGCATGACTGCGCGCAGATAGGCGATGGAGGCGTCGCAGGTAGCGTCCGGGTCAGCCTGGCGGCGCAGGGGCGAAGACAGCAATTTCAGTTGTTCCTGGGTCAGCGGCGCAAGTGCCTTGCGCATCACGCGGGTGCGCTCGGCCAGGCTGTAGCGCCCGGCATTGGCCGGATCGGCGTCACGCAGCAGACGCTGCGTCATCACCTGTTCGCGATTGGCGAATTCCTGCGGCAAGGCCGCTTGCGGCGCCTCGCGCCCGGCCGCCGCCTCCGCGCGCGAACGCGGGTAGATCAGCTCGGTGCAGGCCGCCACGCTGATGCCGCGCAAGGCCACAGCTTCGTCCAGCAGCAATTGCTGGAATTCGGCCAGTGACGCATCAGAGGCAATCGGCAGCAGCCGCCGGCTCAACAGGCCGACCTGCTCGCGGCCCACGGCCAGGATCTCGGCGTCCGACGCATGCGCCTGTACCTTGGCCCAGGCCAGGTCGATGGTGCGGGCAAAGTCGGCGGGGTGGTAACGGGCCATGATGTCGAACAGCGCCCCCTTCTTGAATTCCGCCTCCAGCACGTCGCGCGAGGTGGCGATGGTGGCCAGTTGCGCGGTCTCGCCGCCCGGTGCCAGACGCGTCAGCACACCGGCCTGCAGCAGCTGGCCCAGCTCCGGATACCAGCTCTGCGCCGCCGGGGTATCGGCAATGCGTTCGATGAAGTCATGCGGCAGACCCAGCTTGCCGTAGGTATCGAAGGTCAGCTTGCGGTCGAAACTCTTGTTGATGCGATCATCGCCGCCGACCGTATAGAGCGTATGGAAACCGATGTGCGCACGCGGATCCATCGCGCGGTCACGTCCCGCCAGGAAGGCCAGCGTGCAGGAGGACGAGCACTCCTGCTCGACATAGGTATTGAGCCGGCGGCGGCGGATCACCTCGCCCACCAGCTTGCCTTCGCGCACCCAGCCACCGGCCGAATACAGGACCACCGTCTGCACGCCAGGATGCTGCTGCAGGATCGCATCCAGCCCATCGGCCGCGCCGTCGTTCATCCCTCCTTGCAGCAGGACCGACTTGCCATCCACCCGCACCTGGTACACCACCGGTGGCCCGAGCTGTTTGCCCAGGGCGATCTCGAGCTGTTCGCGCACGGAATGCGCGGCCCGCCAGGTACTGGTGACCATGCTGATGGCACCGCACACGATCAGGAACTTGACCACCACCTCGGCCCAGCGCCGTCCGCCGCGTGCCACGTGCTTGCTGGCCGAGCGCCAGCAGCCCCACACACCCCAGGTCCAGGCCAGGTAGCTGAAGGTGGCGATACCCAGCACGCCGGCCATGCCGTAGCGCGCCGGCATGTCATTGGTCAGCCGCGCCAGTACCGAGATGGCCAGCGCCGGCACCAGCGAAGTCAGGAGGACGGTATGCAGCCAGTAGGAACGGCCCAGCGAATAATCACCGCGCCAATGACGGCGCAGGAAACTGGCGGGCGGGCTGGAAGGAACGGACGATCGGATTACTGCCTGGGACACGTGATGCTTTTCCTCGATGCGCTGCCGCGCAGTGCGCACAGCGTCTTCAATGAAGGGAGACTTTATGAAGCCAACAGCATAACCCAGCTTGGCGATGCCGTCGCGCCTTCACCCGCCATGGCCGGGGATACGCGACAGGTCGACCGGGTCGATCTGGCTGGGATGCATGAATTGCTCGGCATACTTTTCGTAGATGCGTTCGCGCACGAACAGGTCGAAGATATCCGGATCGATGTGATTGCGCGCCTTGAAGCCGGCCAGGATATCGACCGCCTCGTTGAGGGTATTGCCGCGCTTGTAGGGACGGTCAGCGGCGGTCACGGCTTCGAAGATGTCGGCCACCGCCATGATGCGCGCCTGCACCGACATCTGCTCCCGTGTCAGTCCCTTGGGATAGCCCTTGCCATCCATACGCTCGTGGTGGCCACCGGCAAATTCGGTGACGCGGGCCAGCTGCTTGGGCCACGGCAGGGACTCCAGCATCTTGATGGTGATGACGATGTGGTTGTTGATGATGGCGCGTTCGGCATCGTTTAGCGTCCCCGCACGGATGCGCAGGTTGCCGGCCTCTTCGTCATCGAGCAGCTTGCGGAGTTGGCCGTCGGGACCGCGCCAGCTGCGTTCGGCGATATCCAGCACGCGCTGCTGGTCTTCGGCGCGCATGCCTTCGTTGCCGTAGTTGATCCTGCGCAGGAAGGCGCGCTCATCCTCCATCTGCAGAAACTCGGCCTGCAGGCCGGCGTCCAGCTCGGCGGAGCGCTCCGGCGTGAGCGCGCTACCCAGCGCCAGCTTCTCCTGCAGCACGCGGATCTGGGCATCGCGCTTGAGCACTTCGAATCGGGTATCGATCAGGTGGATGCGATCGAAGATGGTTTCCAGCTTGGTGGCTTTTTCCACGATGTGGCTGGGCGTGCCGATCTTGCCGCAGTCGTGCAGCAGCGCTGCCAGCCACAGTTCGCGACGATCGGCGTCGGTCATGCGGAAATCGGCCAGCGGGCCTTCGGTGGTGTTGTGCGCAGCCTCGGCCAGCATCATGGCCAGTTGCGGTACCTGCTCGCAGTGGCGGCCGGTGTGCGGCGACTTTTCGCCGATGCCGATGTTGATCAGCTTGATCAGGCTTTCGAACAAGTTTTCCAGGCGCGCGATCAACTGCTGGTTGGTCATCGCCATGGCGGCCTGCGAGGCCAGGGCCTCGATGAAGCGCTGGTCGGTCTCCGAGAAGGGGACCGGCACGCCACTGTCGGGATCAATGGCATTGATGAGCTGCAACACCCCCACCAGTTCCCCCTCGTGATCCTGCATCGGCACGGTCAGGATGGACTTCGAGCGGTAGCCATACTTCTCGTCGAACAGGCGCATGCCGTTGAAGTTGAAGCCGCTGGCCTGGTAGACGTCGGCGATGTTGACCGACTCCCGGGTGTTGGCCGCATAGGCAGCGACCGCCGCCAGGTTGGGCTGGCCATCGGGAAGCGTCAGGGCGATATCGGGAATCGAGACGGCCTGGCCACTGCTGCCGCCCTGGTGCATCTTGAGGGTCTGGTTGACGGAGATGTCGAAACGCAGCGCGTCGCCATGGTCGGTGGTGCGGTACAGCGTGCCGCCATCGGCGCGCGTGATGTCGCGCGCGGTCAGCAGGATGCGCTCCAGCAACAGCGGAATGTCGCGCTGGCTGCCCAGCTCGCGGCACAGCTCGGTCAGCCGTTCCAGGCGATAGGCAATGTCGCGGTGCTCGCCGGTCGTGGGGGCGAGATCATGCATGCTGGCCGGGACGTTCATGCCGCCCGCTCCCGTCCGCCGCAGTGCAGGCACTGGACGGTCTGGCAGGTGTGGGCTGCTGGGTGGACTGCTGGCAACATGCGACTCCCTGAAGCGTTGGCGGACGGACACGGCGCGATCATTGCGCAAGGGCAATGCCGACGCACTTCTGGCGGATGCTTTTTCGGCATCATCGCGATTCTAGACCGGCAGCGCACGCCGTCTTGCAGCGAGCTTGAGGGGATTTGGCCGCCAATTCTGCGCTTGCCGGCAACCGCGACCAGCACCCCTTGGCCGCGCCCGCGTTCAGGGATCTCCCGATTGCGCTGATGAGCCGTATCCCTTACCATCCATCTGTGTTGCATAATTTGCCACATCGTCCGCAAAGCCAGTCCGGAAAAGGGTTTCCGGGCTGCAACAAGGTTCCCTCTCAACCCGTGCGGCAGGGCCGGAACCCACAACTCTATGAGCGGCAATCACAATGCGTGTAGAAATCCTGGGCTGCAGCGGGGGCATCGGTGGCAATGGCATGCGCACCACCTCCCTGCTCATCGATGACGATATTTTGATCGACGCCGGTACTGGCGTAGGCGACCTGCCGCTGACGCGGCTGGCGCAGATCGATCACGTTTTCATCACCCATGCGCACCTGGATCACATTGCCTGCCTGCCGCTGATGATCGACAGCGTGGGCGACATGCGCAGCACGCCGCTGACCATGCACGCGACGGCCGCGACCATGGAGATCATCCGCAAGCACATCTTCAACTGGCATATCTGGCCCGACTTCAGCGTCATCCCGACCCCCGAGCAAGCCTTCCTGCGCTTTGCCACGGTCGAGCCCGGCCAGCCGGTGCAACTGGGCCAGCGCAGCATCACGCCGCTGCCTGCGGCGCACACGGTGCCGGCGGTCGGCTACCAGCTGCGCAATCATGTGAGCGGGTCGTCACTGGCCTTCAGCGGCGATACCTGTCTCTGCCCGCCGCTGTGGGAAGCGCTCAATCGCATCGGACAATTGCGCTACCTCATCATCGAGGCCGCGTTCGCCAATCGCGACCGTGAGCTTGCGCTGCTGTCCAAGCACCTGTGCCCCAGCCTGCTGTTGGAAGAACTGCAACACTTGCAAGGCCGGCCCGAGGTGCTGATCACGCACGCCAAACCCGGGCAGCTGGACGAGATCGCCGCCGAGATCAAGGCTGGCAACAGCGCGCACCAGCCGCGCATGCTGGCCACGGGCACCGTGCTCGACTTCTGATCCATCCCGCCCTCAACGACAAAGGCACCGCGCTCCAGAGCCGGTGCCTTTTCTCTTGGTCTACCGCCAGCCGCTCCCGCCTTACTGGGTCACGCAGGCATCCAGCTTGGCCGCGCCGATCTTCTGTGTCCCGGTGTTGCCATTGCTGCTGATGGCCGGCGGCATCGTCACTGTCACGCCCTGTGCCGGCGGCACGATCACCGGCGGCTGCGAGATCGAGGGGACGAAGCCGAACTGGCCGGCGCTGTAGAGTTGCGATCCGCTCGGGTTGGTGACCTGGATGGCCCCGGTCACCACATCCACATGCAGGCCATTGGCCGGCGGCTGCCCGCTCGGGGTAGGCACGCCGGCGCAATCGTCCTGGCAGTACAGGGCACCGAAGTGGGTGCCGCGGATGCCGATGGTGGCCGTGGGCGTATCGAAATTGACGGCATCATGATTGCGCTTGCCGACCAGCCCGGTCACCGCCCGCAGACCGCCCTTGACCAGGCCGATGGCCACGGCATCATTCTTGGGTTCCTTCTCGTCATAGAGGTATTTGCTCACCGCCACCTCGGAACCCGGCCGCAGCACGATCTCGCCGTTGTCGACGAACTTGACGCGGGCATAGGTCTCGCGCTCGGTGATGAGCGTATCGCCTTGCAGGATCGCCGATTTCACCGACAGCACCACGCGTGCACCGTCCGCATGGCGCACGCTGAGCACACCCGACAGATGGGTGACCTGGCCCACCACCGGCTGCGACTGGGCGAAAGCAGTCGCCACCGCCAGCAGAAGCAGCAGCGCCAGGATCAACCCGGCCAGAGGGCGCCGGACCGAGGCCGGCGAAGTTTGCTTGAAGGAATTCATGAAGATCACATCATCCGGTTATCAGGTGCACATCGGCAGCGGTTTCTTGGCCTGCTTGCGGTCATCGCCTTCGTCGCCAAAGTGGTCCGTCGTACCGCCCACGGTTTGGGTGGTGGCACCGGTCTGCTGTACGACATTGCCGCTGGTGGCGGGCACGGTATCGGTGAGCTGGGCGTTGTTCAGGCTGGCCTGCAAGTCACGGCTCTGCTGGTTCTGTTGCTGCTGCACGGCCAGCGCGGTCTGGCTGTTGGACGCGCTGCTGCTGGTACTGCTGGAGTTGGAACTGGAACTGGAACTGCTGGAGCTGGCCGCTACCGGCGTGCGCGTCCCGTTGGCGTCGACGATGGTGACGCCCTGGGCGTAACCGATCACCTGGCCGGAATCCACCGACAGCAGCGCCACGCCCGGCGGCGAGGTGGAGATGTTGGCGTTGATGGTCATCGAATCACCCGCCGACAGCGTGATGTTGCCGCCAGTAGAAACCAGCACGCCATTGACCGTCAGCGTGTCGTTGCTACCCGACGAGGCGCTCGCGGTCAGGGTAATGGTTCCGGTGGCGCTGACGCCGCCCGAACCGATGGTCAGCGGGCTGTGCGTGACCACGCTGACCGAACCGTTGCTGCTCTTGAGCTGGCCGGTGCTGTTGATGCCCAAGGTGGCCAGCTTGCTGTCGGTACTGATGGCCGTGCCATTGGCATTGCTGGGCAGACTGCCGAGGAAGCTGGCGCGGGTGCCGATGGCCGAAGTGACCACACCGCCCGTGTTGTCGATGCTGATGTTGCCGCGCGCGGTGGTCACACCGTTGATGCTGACCGCGCTGGCATCGCTGGTGTTGAGCGCGTTCTTCAGCGTGATGTCGCCGGTGCCGCTGTTGTTGGCGGCAAAGCCGGCAATCTGGTTGCCGCTGTTGTTGAAGGTGATGCCGCTGCTGGCCGAGGCGATCAATTGCGACTTCACCCGCATCGAGGTACCGGTGCTCTGGGTAAGGTTGCCATTGGCAGCCTGCAGCACCAGATTGTTGGCGGTGATGTTGCCGATGGCCAGCGAGCCGGTAGCCTGCGACAGCGCGGCATCAGCCAGGGTCAGGTTGCCGCCGGTCTGGCTGAAGGCATCAGCCACGACCAGGCGCGAGCCGACGTTGCCGGTCACGGTGCCGTTGGACACGGTCAGATTGGACAGGCGGACATCGCCGCCCAGGGTCAGGTTGCCGGCGACCAGCTCCGCCGTCATGTTGGACTGGGCGGCATTGGCCAAGGTGACGGTTCCGTTGAGCAGGACCGTCTCGCCGTTGATGAAGTCCGTGCTGCCGATATTGAGCGTGCCGTTTCCGCTGGTGGTGCCATTGAGCACCAGGGCAGCGATGCTGTTGTTCGAGCCACTCATGCGGTTGACGCTGATCGTGCCGTTGTTGCTGGTGCTGTTGCGTACCGTCAGCGTACCGCCGCGCTGGTTGAGCTCGGATCCCGCTGCGATCTGCAGATTGGCGATGGTATCGTCAACACTGTCATGTCTCACGGTCTGGTTGCCCGAGATCACCACGGTATCGATCTGGGTCGGCATGTAGGTGGACACGTTGCCTACGGTCGCGTTGCTGACCCAGTTTTGGCGGTCCTCCCAGCCCCCTTCCGAATAGCCGTACTGCTGATAAGTGAAGGTCTCGGCACCGCGCAGGGAGAGGTTCGCCAGGCCGTTGTCACCGTAGACCGCCTTGAACATCTTCTCCTGTCCGCCCGCCGTGACGATATCCCCGGTCACGGAGCGGAAGTAGCCAGTCGGTGACGAAGTGCCGCTGATGTTGATGGCATTGATGCTCACTTCGCCAGCGGGTGAGTAGCCGCCCAGCAGACGAGTCTTGAGGCTGCCGTCCAGCCTGGTCGAAGAGAATCCGGTCAATTCGATCACGTCATAACTGCCGTCGCTGGCACCTGCGATATCGATCAGCATTTTTCCGGTATCGCCCTGGCTGAAGCTGGCATCGCTGGGGTCGCCGGTTGCCCGCAACGCCAGACGCCCCACTGTCCCGTCGCCACCTGGTGCGAGGATACCGTCATTGGTAAACGACCCACTGACCGACAACGTACCATTGCCCGACATGGTGCCGTTGGTCTCGTTGCGGATGTAGCTCGCGCTGACATTGCCGCCGGCCATCGTCAGGGTGCCATAGTTGCTCACACTGGCATTGCCGGTGACGCTCAACACGGCAGCGTCACCATTGAGGACCAGCGTGGCATTGGCATTGTTGGTCACATCACCACTGGAGTTGACGCGACCGCTGATGTTGAGCGTACCGTTGTTGGTGATGCCATCGCTACCGACCGACAATCTGCCCTCGCCGTTGGAGGCGACGCTGACGGTACCGTTGTTGGTGAGCGAATTGATATTGCCCCCGCCGCCGTTGAGCGTAAGCGTACCGGCGCTGTTGACGCGCACTGCTGCGGCGTAGAGGTTGCCGCTGCCAAGGTTGACCGTGCCATTGCTGATGAGCAGATCCCCGTTGCCGGAATCATCGGTGACCCTCAGCGAGCCGCCGTTCAGCACGATGCGTGCGCCATTGTCGATGGTACTCAGATTGCGCGGCTTGACCGCGTCCATGATGCGGGCTTCCGAGAAGCTCTCTTGCGATGACTGCACATAGCCGCTGTTGAGGGTCAGCCCAAGCCGTCCGCTCTCGCTGATGATGTTGGCCCGGATGCTGATGTTGTTGGCGGAGTTGAGCGTCAGTGTGCTGTCCGCGCCGCCGCTCTTGGTGATGTTGGCGGAGACGGTGATGTTGCCGCCCACGCCATCGCTATCGCCGGTGGTCAGGCTGACGCTGACACCATTGCTGAGCTGATTGGAAATGGTCGCCGCCGAAATCGTCGCGCCACTATCGGTGGAGGTGACCGCGTAGGACGAACAGCCATCGAAGCTGACGTTCGTTGTGGTGTTGGGCACCACCTCCAGATCATGCGGATCGATGAGCCAGGTCCCGCCCGTCCCGACCTTCGGCACCTTCACCACATCCAGCCGTTTCAGCCCGGAGGTATCCACAAATCCACCCTGCCCTGGCGCGCCCAGCGCCGACACATCGCCATCGATGAAGGCGGCATTGGCGGCATACAGCGTGACATTGCCGCCCTTGGTGCCATCGGCACTGATGCCGGAACTGGCCGTGGTGGTCAGATTGCCCGAGGCGCGCAGGAAGATGCGTCCGCCCTCGCGCACCACGCTGGAGGCATTGATGACGCCACCATTCGTGATGAGGCCCGCCGCCACGCCGATGCGCCCGGCTTCGGCCGTGATGGTGCCGAGGTTGGTGACGTTGCCGGCACTGCCGGTCACGTTCACGGTCACGCCCGGGGTGGCGGTATCGGCGAGCGTCACGGTCTGGCCGGCTGCGAGGATGACCTCGCCCTGCGGGCTGGTGATGATGCCGCTGTTGGACACGCTGCCGCCAATCAGGTAGACGCTGCCGCCGGTGGCCGAACTGATCTTGCCCTGGTTGTCCACCAGGCCGGCATTGCCGTCCTTGATGAAATTGAGACGGCCGACCAGGAAGTCGTTGTCGCTGATGGCCAGGGAGGTCGCGATGAAGCGGGCGGCATCCACCGTACCGCCGGGCCCGATCACCACGCCATTGGGGTTGTACAGCACCACCGTGCCATTGGCCGAGAGCTTGCCGTAGATCTGCGAGATGTCGGCACCGGTCACCTTGGCCAGCAAGGCCGCGGACGAACTCGGCTGGGCCACGTTGACCGCCGCATCGGCACCGATGCTGAACGAGGCGAAGCGGGCAATGGCCTGCGGCGACAACTGGTTGATGTTGAGCGTGTTGCCGTTCTGGCTGAAGCTGAGATTGCCATTGGTCACGCTCCAGCCGGTGGGCAAGGTACCGGGCGCAGGCGCGGCAGCCAGCGCCGGGGCCTGCCACGCGCCACACACGGCGGCGGCGGCCAGCGACAGCCGCAACCCGGGCGCGAGCGCCCGCTTCCACACACGCTGCAACAGACGCGACAGCAGCAGCGGCAAGGGCTTGCGCGCCCGCCAGGAAACCGTCAGGCGGCGCTTGCCGACACGTACCGTGATCGAGGGCGGCAGCAGTTCGATGGCCGGCGGAACCGGGGCTGGTGCGGGAGTGGATGGTGATGTCATGTCAGAACCCCAGGATGGCACTCAGGTGGGCGTTGAGATCGCCCCGCTGTTCGGTGACGGAATTGCCGTTGAGCAGAACCCGCGCCACATCCAGGCGCAAGGTGAAGTCACGTCCCAGCGTATAGCGCAACCCGGCGCCGAAGCTGGCCAGCGTGAGCGTGGACGGCACCGTCGAGGCCGCAGTCACGTTGTTGTTGGCACCGCGCGCGGCATCGAAAAAACCCAGCAGACGCAGGTTGCCGCGCGCTTCGCTCTTGACCAGCAGATCCGGGGTATAGAGTTCGGCATTGACCACCGCACCACTGTCGGCGGCCACCGCGCGCTCGGTGAAGCCGCGCACGGTATTAGCCCCGGCCAGACCGAACTGTTCCACCGGCGGCAGCGCATGGGGAGAGACCTGCAAGCTGCTGGCCAGGCGTACCTGCCAGTCATTCTGGAAGACCTTGAACCAGCTTGCACCGCCCCGCACGATGATGAAATTGTCCATCGACTGGCGCGAACCGGTGAAGAGCGAATAACGGTCCGTCACCTGCAGCGCGTCGTTGCGGCGCGCCTCGCCGGTGGCCATGTTGCGGGCGATGCCAAGGTTGTAGTCCAGCACCTGTCCCACGCCCTGTTGCTGGGCGCTGTAGCTCACCGACAGCGGCAATGTGGAATACGGCAGGCAGGTATTGAGCGAGGCGCCATTGAGCAGACCGCCATTGATGTTGCAGCTGGAATCGACCTTCTTGTAGTCGGCACCGAAGACCAGCTTGCTGCTCCACTCGCCGCTGCGGGCAAAGTAGTGGTTCCAGCGCAGCGCATAGATTTCGCCGCGGCCGGTGATGTTGAGCGTGGAGTTGACCGCCAGCGTCTGGCCCGATGTGACGTTGGATTTGCCGTAGATGAAATCGAGGCTGTCGCCCAGTCCATACATGGGCAGACGATAACCCAGCGAATACAGGTCGACCTTGGCCCCCGAGGGACTGTCGGGCGAGGTGGTGTAGGCCACCGTGGCCACATGGTCGCGGTTGAACAGGTTGGAGTGCTGCACGGCCACGCCGGTGCGCCATTGCCCGGTATCACGGTTGCCGCTGTTGTCGACGTTGAGCATCACGCGCAGGGGATTGTCATCCTTGACCGTGATGGCCGCATCGATCTGGTTGGTGGATTCGGAGGCGGTGAGCGTGACGTTGACCTGCTTGGCCGGGTTGTCGTTGGCCAGCTGCACCGATTCGGAAATGCGCCGCAAGTTGGGGGCACTGCCCTCCACCAACTGCGGAATGCTGACGCGGATGTTCTGCTCGCTGAAATGGCGGTTGTCGCTCACCACCACCTTGCCCACCACCGTCTCGACCACCTGCAGGCGTACTACGCCGCCGGTCAGTTCCTGCTCCGGCACGCTGACCTGCACGGCGGTATACCCGGCACTGCGATAGGCGTTCTCCAGGGCTTCCAGCGCCTGCTGGATGTCGCCATAGACGCGGCCGGGGCCGCGGAAAGGCGTGACCGCTTCGTCGACCCTGGCCTGGGTCAGCAAGGTGTTGCCCTCCACCGCGAAGCGCGTGATGTCGAATCGTTCGTCGTTGCGGACTGGCGCGCTGCCCACCGCCACGGCGGAAGCCTGTGGTGCCGGCTGCGGCTGCGCCCACGCGGCGACGGCGCTGCCCAGCAGCGCCATCCCCATCAGAGAATGCCCAAAGCATCGTTTCATCGTCTCTGTGACCCGCCCCCCGGCGAGCCCTCCCAGTTTTCTTGTTGCGCAGCGCGGCGGCAAGCCACGCTGTCACTGCCACCCTCCCATCCGGCCAGCCGCCTGCACTGACGTCAGCACATGGATCGCGCGGACGCAATGCGTGGCCGGCACGCAGGTACCCGGACCACGGAAGCGAACAACAAGACGAAAAGGAACCCCTGAAGCAGATGCGCCCGGACACCGATATTCCACTTCTTGGAGGAGGGATCAATCGCGTCCGGCAGCGACGCCGCCTTGCCAGGCAACATCACTCTTGATGCTTGTAAAGTATACTGACTAGTCCTGACCGCGTCGACAAGAATCGCTGAAAAACCGCTTCCAGCGGGCGTTTGCGGCTGATTGCACAGCACTTGATTGCCACTCGGAAATGATTTGCGGTTTCAACATGCAAAGATTTTCGTGAAGTGCCAGCGGATGAGAACGTTTGTGCAAAACAAGTCACGCGGCGATCACACCGCGCTGATTTCCCCAGGGAAAATGCGGCGGACTGACCAGGTCTTTTTATTTGGTATCGAAGGTCGTCACGCCATCCCAATCGGCCGGCGGCGGCGACTGGCGATAGTGCGCAATACGCTCCAGGTAGAGCGCATAAAGTCCCCGCGCGTGCGCGGCCTGCAGCGCTTCGATGGCGGCCTGCGCCTCCTCCCAGCGCAGCGCGCGCACCAGCGCCAGCGCCGCATGCCATTGCTCGACTTCCGCGCGCAACCCGGCATCGAGTTCGCTCTCGACGGCCAGCGGCTCGAAGATCGGCACGGGTTCGTTCTTGCCCTTCACCCGCACCCGGTCCAATTCGCGATAGGCGAACTGCGGCGCGGCCTGGCGCGTGGCATCACCGACCAGCACCCCAACCCCGTAGACCTTGGTGATCGACTCCAGGCGCGAGGACAAATTGACCGCATCGCCCATCACCGTATAGGCCTTGCGGATGCGCGAGCCCATGTCGCCCACGCGCATCTGGCCGCTGTTCAAACCGATGCCGATCTTCAGCGGCGGCCAGTTGCGGCGCGTGAATTCCTCGTTGAGCAACAGCGTGGTCTGCTGCATCTTCAATGCCGTGGCCACCGCGCGGGCGGCGTGATCGGGCACATCCAGGGGCGCGCCCCAGAAGGCCATCACGGCGTCGCCGATGTACTTGTCGAGCGTGCCGCGATTGCCACGGATATCTTCGGACATGGCCGTGAGATACATGTTGATGTATTCACGCAGCTCGTTGGGCTGCAAGCTTTCGGAGATGGTAGTAAATCCTCGCACATCGGAAAACATCACGGTCAGTTCGCGGATCTCGCCTTCCATGTTGTAGCTGGCCGGATTGGCCGCCATTTCGGCCACCAGTTCGGGAGCCACGTATTCGCCGAACAGGTTGACGATGGCCTTGCGGTTGCGATATTCGAACAGGTAGCCCCAGGCCAGGTTGCTGATGAACAGCAGCGCCACCAGCAGCAACGAGGACGCCAGCGGCAGCACCAGGCCGGCGCTGTCATAGAGCCAGTAGTTGAGTCCGCCCAGGGCGGCCGCCGTCCCCAGCGACAGCAGCACCGAGGCCAGCGGCCCCAGCGCGGGCAACAGCAGGCCCAGCAGCAGGCCGGCCAGCGCCACCTGCAGCCCGTCATAGCCCGCCGCGAAATCGGGGCGGGTCTTGAAATCATCATCGATGATGGAGGCGATCAGGTTGGCGTGGATCTCCACCCCGGGATAGACCGGACTCACCGGCGTGGCCCGCAGGTCGTTCAGGCCAGGCACGGTGGTCCCGACCAGCATGATGCGGCCATCCAGCTGGTCGTGCGGATAGGTGCCACGGATCACGTCCACTGCCGGTACATAGCGATAGGCACCGCCCTGCGGTCCGCCACGTCCGCGATAGGTCACCAGCGTGGTCAGCCCGCGCTCCACCGGAATGATCAGCGGCTGGGGACGCGCCTCCACGGCGATGGCGGCGAGCGCATCGTAGGTCTCCTTCTGATTCCCCAGCAGTCCATCCGCGCCGGTCAGGAAGACCGGCTTGATGCGCTTGCCATCGACCGCCACCCGGGCCGTCGCCAGGGCCAGCGACTCGTAGAAGTTGTCGCCATGCCGCGCCAGCAGCGAGACCGTGCGAATCAGCCCGTCATCATCGGGCACCGGATTGAAGAAGCCACCGGCACGCGCCGCCGCTTGCAGCTGCGGCAGGTTGGCACCATAGGCGCGCCAGCGCACCACCTCCACATCGCGCCCGCCCAGGGCGGCCACGCTGAAGGCGGGCGGCGGCAACTGCCCCTTGATCACGGCCCCGCCCTCATTGGAGAAGGCATAGCCCATCACCACCGGCTGGCCCTGCAGGGCGGCGGCCAGGCGTGCGTCGTAATCCATCTGCGGCTTGAGCAGGCGCAATTGCTGTGCCAGTTGCGGCACGTCCTTCAACGGTCCGCGCGCGAGGTCTTCCAGACGGCCATAGCCGGAGGTGGTGTCGGGCTCGGCGAAGACCACGTCGAAACCGACTGACTGCGCCTGGTAGGCCTGCGTCATCTGCTCCACCAGCTTGGCCACCAGGTCGCGGCTCCAGGGCCAGCGGCCCAGCTCGTTGATGCTGCGCTCGTCGATATCGACGATGACGATGCGCGGATCCAGTGCCGGTTTGGCCACACGCATGCGCAAGTCATAGAAGAACAGGTCCATGCGCTCGACCACGCGATTGGGCAGCACACCCACCACCACCGCCTCGGCCAGGCCGATCAGCAACAGCGCCAGCAGCCAGCGCGCCCAGTACTTGGCGAAGGCGGTACGCAAACGACGCAACATGGACTTTCCCCCGATTCCTTTTTTGATTGGCTGCGATCATGCCACCAGTTGCCTGTGCCCACAATCGGCGCGGCACGCCGGGAGTTGCCACACGGCATGACCGCATGAATAAGGGAAATAAGCCGGGCGCGATGAACCGATGCGCAAAATGGGTTCTAATGATTTCCCGCCACCGATGAAGGAGCCCCGCATGCAGCCCATTCCAATGATCACCCTGCGCAATGGCGCGCAAGTCCCGGCACTTGGCCAGGGCACCTGGAACATGGGCGAGTCCGCCGCGGCCGCCAGCACCGAGGTTCGCGCCCTGCAGGCCGGCATCGACCTGGGCATGACGCTGATCGATACCGCAGAGATGTATGCCGATGGCCAGTCCGAACGCGTGGTCGGCAAAGCCATCGCCGGCCGCCGCGAACAGGTCTATCTGGTCAGCAAGGTGTTGCCGCACAACGCCAGCGAGCGCGGCACCATCGCCGCCTGCGAGGCCAGCCTCAAGCGCCTGGGCACCGATCATCTGGATCTCTACCTGCTGCACTGGCGCGGATCGCATCCGCTTTCAGCCACCATCGCGGGCATGGAGACCCTGATGGCGCAGGGAAAAATTCGCGGATGGGGCGTCAGCAATCTCGACACCGACGACATGGACGAGCTGGCCGATGCGCCCGGTGGCGAGCAGGTGCTGTGCAATCAGGTGCTGTACAACCTCTCGCGCCGGGGGATCGAATATGACCTGCTGCCGCAGGCCGAACAAAGCGGCGTAGCCGTGATGGCCTATTCGCCCATCGAGCAAGGACGCATCCTCAAGCAGGCGGCCCTGAAGGCGGTCGCGCAGCGCCACGGCGTGACACCGGCGCAGGTGGCGCTGGCGTGGGTGTTGCGACGTCCCGGGGTGATCGCCATTCCCAAGGCCGCCGATGTCGCGCACGTGGAGGCCAACCGGGCCTGCCTGGCGCTGCATCTGAACGAAAATGACTACAGTGAGCTGGACGCGGCCTTTCCACCGCCACGGCGCAAGCAGCCGCTGGCGATGCTATGAACATGTCGCACCAAACCTGCCGTTCGACCTGAGTAGCCGCAGCGCGGCGTATCGAAGGCGCACCTGCCTTGTTACCGTAGCCACGCCTTCGATACGACCCTCGAGGGTCTACTCAGGACGAACGGTGGATGATGCCGCAATCGACGTTCAAGATTCAGGCGGCTGCTTCCATGGCTTGCAAGGCCTTTAGCAAGTAGCGCACGGCCGCCGGAATCGGCGCGATCACCGGCACCGAAAACCGCTGCGCCAGTGCCATCGCCGCCTGCCCCAACGGACCGCCGCCGATCACCACCGCCTCGGCACCATCGCGCTCCACGCAGGCGCGCACGGCTTGCGCCAGTGCCTCTACCAGTGCCTGCGGATCGGCCGCCAGCGCGCGCGGATCACCGGCGGTCAGACGAATGCCGGTGTAGAGCGCACCGACACCCGCCTGCTGCGATTTTTCGCCAATCACATCAGCCAGCTCCGGCGTGACGGTGGCCACACCGAAGCGGCGTCCACCCTCGGCTGCTTCCAGCATCGACGCTTCACACAGCCCGGCGACGGGCCGGCCATCAAGCGCACGCAGGCGCTCAATGCCAGGATCGCCAAAGGCGCTGATGATGCACCCGACGCTGTGCCGTCCGCCTTCGCGCCAGTTGCGCTCGACCTCCGCCCCCGCTGCCGCCAGTTCCACGGCATTGACGATCATCTCCGGCCCCTGCCGCGCGCTCACGCCGCTGAGGGCATATCCCGCTGGCAGCGAGGTGCGGGCAATGGCCACCATCATCTCGGTGGTGGCCTGGGAGGAATTGGGATTGATCAACAGGATATGCGGCATGCCAGACTCATGAAAAAGAAAATCAACTACGTGCAGCGACCGCCGGCACCACTGCCTCCGGCGCGGTCTCCTCCAGCGGTGCATCGGGCGACTTGCCATAGGTCTCGGGCACGGTGCGGATGGCAACAGTGAAGATGCCGTACATGGCGGCGATCATGCCGAACACGCCCGCCAGCCCGAAGGCATCGAACAGCCGGCCAGCGACCAGCGGCATCAGAGCACCCGCCGCCGTACCGGTGGCGAGGATGAAGGCGGTGCCGAAGGCGCGCACGCGGGTCGGATACAGCTCGGGCGCGAAGATCCAGATGGTGGTGTTGAGCAGCAGCACGAAGAACTGGAACACCGCACCCGCCGCCAGGATCAGCACGATGCTCTTGGCCAGGAAGCCGATCGCCAGCGCCGCCAGGCAGGCGCAGATCGCACCGGCGGTCAGCACGCGCTTGCGCGGCAGATGGAATCCGACCACCGAAGCGGCAATCGCCCCCAGCAGGCTGCCGCTCTGCATGACCATGGTGAACAGCAGGCTCTTGGAGATGGTGTAGCCCAGGCTCACCAGAATGGTCGGCATGAGCGTGAGCACCGAGATCTGCGCGCCATAGGTCATCCAGATGGCGATGCACAGCGGCAGCGTGCGCCGCGCCAGCGCGCCCTGGAAAATTTCCATGGAGCGCACCTTGGCCGGTGCGGCCTGCTGGCGGCTGCCATCGTCGCTGATCCAGTCACGGCCTTGCGGCGCCGGGCCGGAGAGCTTGCCGCTGGCCAATCGCGCCAGCACCTGATTGGCTTCGGCGATCTTGTTGCGGGAGAGCAGGAAACGCGGCGTCTCCGGAATGTAGCGGCGATAGAAGGCCCCCAGCAGTGCCGGCAGCATCAGGCAGAAGAACAGCCAGCGCCAGCTGTTTTCACCGGGAAAGAGGGTAAACACCAGCAGGCCGAAGGCCGGCGCCAGGAAATTGCCCATGCCGCCCGCGCCCACATTGACCAGGCCCACGGCGGTGCCACGGAACTTGCTGGAACAGAATTCGGCCAGCATGGTGACCGCAATGGCGATTTCACCGCCGAGACCGAAACCGACGATGGCTCGGCCCACAGCCATCACCGTCAGGTCCGGGGCCAGCGCGCAGATGCCGGCTCCCAGTGTGAACAGCAGCAGGTCCAGGCTCAGCATGACGCGCCGGCCATAACGGTCCGCCACGAGACCGGAGACGATGCGGCCGATGGCGGCGCTGGCGAAGGTGACCGTATTGAGCAGGCCGATGTCGGTCGCCGTCAGGCCCCACTGCTGCTTGAGCAGCGGGCCGACCAGGCCGATGGCGTTCTGTTCGAAGGCGTCGAACAGGCAGCCGATCAGAATCAGGAAGATGATGGTGTGATGCGAACGGGTCACCCCGATCTTGTCCAGCGCGCCGTCCAGTTCGGCCACGCGCGGCGAGTGCGGCAGGTCGGGCGATGAAAGTGTGGGTCCGGCCATGGTCTGCTCCTCTTGCGTTGGAAGGTCCAATGAGTGCTGCTCGGTATGTGCATCGGGTGATGCGAGGCTGGGAGACCACGGCCACCTGACCTTGCGGCCGTGAAACTACTGTAGTCCAGCATGCCCAGAAATGAAAGCTAGATTTCAATATATATTGTTTATTGAAATTGAGATTTCACTCATGCAGCTGCATTAGCAATCTGCGTGCCAGCCATTTTGGAGGGATGAAATCAGGATTTCAGGAGGAAATGACCGGCCGGGAACGCCCGGCATGCGCCGCAAGAGGGCAGGCAGCACGGTCGCCGCACCGGCGCGGGGCGGCACGCATGAAAATCGGGAGTCAGAAAATTGAAGTGCCTGAAATCACGATTTCAATATTGGAAGCAGGCAGTCGTCCGACATTCCAGCCCGGCAACTCAATCGAAGTCGCCCAGTTCCTCATGCTCCTGCTCCACTGCCGCCAGCCGCTTGCGTCCGGCGGCACCACTGGCTTCGATCACCAGGGTGGACAAGAGATCACACAGCGCCATCACGCCGACATGATTGTCCAGCGAGCCGGGACCGCGGCAATGTGCCTGCAGCGACCAGGTGGCCAAAGCATAGTCGGCCGAGGCCTGGTCGCTGATGTAGAGAAGATAAGATCCGGCCCGCGTGGCGGCCTCCAGCAGGCGTTCCATCTGCCCGGTCTGGCGGCGCGTGCCGAAGACGATCACGCAATCGCGCTCGGACAGACCGGCAGTGTATTCCGCGAGGGTCTCGCCCGGCCCCGGCAGGCAGGCCACGCGCGGCAAGACCTGGATGATCTGCCAGCGCAGGTAGAGCGCAAAGGCCTGGCTGCTGCGGCTGCCGAAGATCAGCACCTGGGGCGCGTTGACGATGGCGCGGGCGATCTCGGCCAGGGTGGCGTCGGAGAGGCGCTCGAAGGTGGCCGCCAGGTTCTGCTGGGATTGCTGGAAGTGCGCCGCCACCGAACGCACCTGGCGCGCAGCGCCGGGGCTGCTGGCATGGAACAGCGGGGAGCCGGTCTCCTGTTCCTCGCGCACGTGGCGGCGCGCTTCCTCGTAGCTCTCGTAACCGACGCGGCGGATGAAGCGGCTCACGGTCGACGGCGACACGCCCGCCAGTTGCGCCAGCTCGTTGCCGGCATAGCTGGCCAGCTCGCCCGGGAACTCCAGCAGGAAGTCGGCCAGCTGGCGTTCGGTACTGGACAGTTCGTCGAGTTTGCTGCGCACGCGGCGCACGAAGGATTCGGCAGAAGGTTTCATGTCGGTGCGGGGCAGATCCGCGAGGCAGTTCAATGCGGGCGGTCGCGAAGCCGTGGCGGGCGATTTGCTTCATATCGCCTCAAACCCACGCGATCCGGACCGGGTCGCCGCATTGTATAGCAGCCAGGCCCTGCTGCGGCGTCAGCCGAACTTGCGTGCAGCGTCGATGGCCAGGCCGCTGCCGATGCTGCCGAACAGGTCGCCCTCCACATGCCGCGCCTGCGGTGCCAGCGCACTGATGCGTTCGCGCAGCAGGCGCACGCCGCTGGAACCGCCGGTGAAGAACACGCTGTCGATATCGTCGGCGCGCAGGCCGGCCTGCTGCAACAGCGCCAGCACGGTCTGCTCCACCGATTGCACCAGGTGATCGACGGCACCGTTGAAGTCGCTGCGCAGGAGCGGCAATCGCTCCGGCTGGCGCAGGCGGTCCAGGTCCAGCAGGGTCTGCTCGGCGCTGGAGAGCGCGATCTTGCCCGCCTCCACCTGCAGCGCCAGCCAGTGGCCGCAACGCTGCTCGACCACGTCCAGCAGGCGCGCAAAGCGCTCGCGGTCGGCCACTTCGCGCGCCACGTCCTGCAGTTGCTGCCAGGCCTTGCGGGTGTAGAGCTGGTTGATGGTGTGCCAGGTGGCCAGGTTGAAGTAATAGCTGGAGGGGATCTCGGCATTGCCCTGCAGGCGGCCGCCCAGGCCCAGCAGCGGCATCACGCAGGCCAGGCTGAAATACTTGTCGAAGTCGGTGCCGCCGATGTGCACGCCGCCATTGGACAGGATGTCCTCGCGCCGCTCGCTGCGCGCCGCGCGCTCGGGCGAGAGGCGCACCAGCGAGAAGTCGGAGGTACCGCCGCCGATGTCGACGATGAGTACCAGCTCTTCCTTGTCGATGCGCGACTCGTAATCGAAGGCGGCCGCAATCGGTTCGAACTGGAAGGCGATGTCCTTGAAACCGACATCGCGCGCGATCTCTTCGAGCGTATCCTGGGCCAGCTGGTCGGCGGCCGCATCCTCATCGACGAAGTGCACCGGACGGCCCAGCACCACCTTGGAGAACGAAGTCCCGGCCGCGCGTTCGGCGCGCTGCTTGAGTTCACCGATGAACTGCGAAAGCAGGCCACGATAGGGCAGCGCCCGGCCGCCCACTTCCGTCTGGCCATCGATGGCGCCGGAACCGAGCAAGCTCTTCAGCGAGCGCATCAGGCGGCCTTCGTAGCCAGCCAGGTATTCGCCCAGACCGGCGCGGCCATAGCTGAAGCTGTTCTCGTCGGCATTGAAGAACACCACCGAAGGCAGCGTGGCCTTGCCGTCTTCCAGCGGCAGCAGCAGGGAATCCCCGGCCTGCGGACGCATCCAGCCGACCGTGGAATTGGAGGTGCCGAAATCCACACCGCACGCGTTCGCCATCGATCACTCCTTCTTTTTGGGTCGGCAATCATATAGAAAAGGACGGTGCTTGTCTGCACGGCGTCATGGCGGCGTTTGAAGCAAACAACATGCCGCCGTGAAATCATTACCGATTCGGCAATGGCAGGATGACAAGCCAACGAAAAACGGCACCGCCGGGCAAGGCTGCCCGACGGTGCCGTCAGATCGAACCGGCTGAAAACGGCTGTGGAAAACTTAGAATTCCTGCGCCACCGGACGCAGCACCACTTCGCTGATATCCACATTGGCCGGCTGCTCGATGGCATAGGCAATCGCACGCGCCACCGAATCGGCCGGAATCTGGTTGGCCTCATACCAGGCCAGCAGGGCTTCCGAGGTCTCCTGGTCGCTGCTGTGGGTCTTCAGTTCGGAATCCACCGCCCCCGGGGAGATGATGGTGGTGCGCACACCGTCCGGTGCTTCGGCGCGCAGGCCTTCGGTCAGGGCGCGCACCGCGAACTTGGTGGCGCTGTAGACCGTGCCCATGCCGGCGAAGACCTTGATGCCCGCCACCGACGACACATTGATGATGTGGCCCGAGCCCTGCGCAGCGAAGCGCGGCAGCGCGGCGGCTACGCCATAGAGCACGCCCTTGACGTTGACGTCGATCATGCGGTCCCACTCTTCGACCTTGAGCTTGGCCATCGGGGCCAGCGGCATGATGCCGGCATTGTTGACCAGCACGTCGATGCGGCCGAAGTGCTGCTCACCCTTGGCGACCAGGGCTTCCACGTCGTCGCGGCGCGCCACGTCGGTGGTCACGGCGATGGCCTGGCCACCGGCGGCGGTGATGTCGGCCACCAGCTTTTCCAGACGATCGGTGCGGCGCGCACCGAGTACCAACTTGGCGCCCAGTGCAGCCAGGTGACGTGCGGTGGTTTCGCCCAGGCCGCTGCTGGCACCGGTGATGACGACGACTTTGTCCTTGATGTTGTTGCTCATGATGAATCCTTTCCAGTGAGGGGTTGGCTTGCGGTTGCTGCGTGTCGATGGGAGGATTATGGGTGGCGCCACTATGCCAAACAATGGAAATGATAAGATTACAGAATTCCATTTTCAGGAATCATCATGCTCAACCGACTGGAGATGCTGCGCATCTTCTGCGCTGCCGCCGATACCGGCAGCTTCAAGGAAGCCGCGATCCGGCTCGGCATTTCACCGCAAGCCGTCACCCGCGCCATCCAGGAACTGGAGCGCCTGCAGGGCGAGATGCTGTTCCATCGCAATACGCGCCAGGTGCGCATCACCAGTTTCGGCGAAGCGCTCGCCGAACGCGCACGCGAAAGCCTGCGTGATCTGGATGGACTCTTCGAAACGGAGGCCGCCAGCCCGGCCGACGAGATGAGCGGACTGGTGCGCCTGGCCGCACCGTCGGCACTGGGTCGCAGCCGCCTGCTGCCCATCGTGGAGCGATTGGCGCAGGCGCATCCCGGCTTGCGCTTCGACCTGCGCCTGACCGATCAGCGCGCCGACGTGGTAGGAGAAAAGATCGACATCGGCATCCGCGTCGGCACCGTGCCGGACAACCGCTTCGTGGTGCGGCGTCTGGGCAAGGTACGCTTCTACGTGGTGGCAACGCCGCGCTTCCTGCGCCGCCATGGGGCCCCGGAGGACACCGAGGCCCTGCGCGCCCTGCCCTGCACCGCCATGCTGGACCGGGGCACGGGCCGCCCCTGGCCCTGGCTGTTCGCGCAGGAGAACCAGTGGATGGCCGATCATGCCCGCTTCCTCTGCGATGATTCCGAGGGCGAATATTTATTGGTGAGAAGTGGCGTGGCCATCGGCCAGATCGCCGGGTTCCTGTGCGAGGACGACATCGCGGCAGGACGGCTGGTCCCCGTCATGACTGATCACGAACCCGATCCCTGGGACATGTACCTCTACCGTCCGCAACGCGGACCGGTGCCGCCGCGCCTGCGGCTGGTGTTCGATACGCTGGTGCGCGAATTCGCCGAGTGAATGTGCTGGCTTACCAGCGGCAGTCGTGATCCATCAGCACTTCGGCACTGCCCTGTTCCTCGCGGTCGAAGTTGACCGGCATGTTGACCAGGAAGAAGCCGGTGCTGCCATCGGCAAAACGCGCCCCGGTCAGTAGCAGTGACTGCGCGGCCATGTTGTCGGCCGCATAGGCGCTGCGGGCAGCGGCCAGCTTGAAGGGGTCGTGCAGTGCCAGTGCATCGGCGGGCAGGCGCATGACCCAGTAGCGATGGCCTTCGAAATACCACGGCAGCCATTGCTGCAAAGGGTCACCCCGGTGATCATCGAGGCTGGCCGCCACATCGCGGCGCATGCAATCGATGTGCAGATGCAGGTGCAATTGCGAACGGCCGGCCGCCGAATTGATTTCAATGCCCAGCTGTTCATCGGAGAGCGGACGGCCCAGGGCCTGCGCCACACGCCCGCGCTGCTCCCATGCATAAGCCCAGTAGTTGGGCGCATCCCGCGCCAGCAACTCCGGACTTTCGATGCCGGTCAGGCGACGGGTCGGCATGAGCAGGTATTGCGCGGGACCGACCAGATCCTTGAGCACCACGAAGCCGCGCGCCAGATCGACCATCACGCATGGCTGCGGCTGGCCGGTGGACTGCATGTTGGGCAGGCATTGCTGGCTGGTGATTTCCCACAGCTTGTGGGGATCGGCGGCCCGGGCCGGACTGGCCGACAAGACGCAGGCGGCCAGCAACAGCGAGCACAGGAAGGCGGCGCGGGAAGAAAAAAGGGAAAGCAGTCGCATCGAAACCATCCGGGACAATGAGCTGCAAGGCGGCAGGCAGTCAGCGCCGCAGCGAGGCCGTGAGATTAACGGCCCGGTATGTCCGCAGCATGACAGCCGTATGACGGGGGGAGATTACTTGTCGCGCGTGGCTTGCACCAAGCACTTGGAGAGCTTGTCGAAATGCAGCCAGGCAGCCTGGCTCAGCTCGACCTGCTTGCGGCGCGGATCTTCGGTATCGGCCAGCACGATCCAGCCCTTCTCGCGCATGGATTTCAGGCGTGCATGCAGCATCGCGGGCGAACCGAATTCGCTTTGCGCCATCAGGTCGCGCACCGACAGGCGTTGCTGCTCCTGCCCGGCACGGGCGATGAAAGCCAGGATCCGGTCTTCGAGCGGATCCAGCGTAGCCAGTGACGGCAATCCCCGGAGTGCTTCGGCCAGTTGCAGAAATCTCAGGTAGATATCCGCCGGCCGCTTGTTTTTACCCATATGGCGATGGTGTTGGTTGTTGTCTTGCAAGTCAGGAACGCGTTACGTACGGAGCGCGCGTAACACGCGCGCGCGACATCGTTCCAGAATTGATAGCGAATCATACGCCGGGCCTGCCGGAAAGTGCAAACTTTACCGTCTTGACCGGCAGCAATGCGTCCGGCGGTAACGTTTGCACGCCGATTTGCGAGGCTGGCGCGCCACACTGCTGAAAATTGTTGAGGTGCAGCGCCCCGCCGCATTGGGTAACATACGCGCCGTTCCGCATGTCCCAGCCTCCCCTCGCCATGCACGCCTCGCCCGACCATCGTTCCGTCCTGCGCACCCACCTGGCCGCCATCGCCGGCACGGCGCTGTGCTATTTCCTGTTCTATTCGATCAACGAATGGCTGTTCCGGCGCACCCAGTTCACCGAGGGCATCGCCTGGATCTACCTGCCCGCCGGCGTGCGCCTGATCTGCACCCTGCTCTTTGCCGAGGCCGGCTGCGTGGGCCTGCTGGTCGGCTCCCTGGCCACGGCGGCCACCTATCAGCTGTTCCCGCATGACCTCATCGCCGCCGCCGGCTACTGCCTGATCTCGGCCGGCGCCCCCTACCTGGCTTACCGCCTCACCCTCTCCGGCATGGACCTGGGGCGCAACCTGGGCAACCTCAACACCACCCGGCTGATGGCCTGCATCCTGCTCTATGCGCTCTCCAATCCGCTGTTCCAGCTGATCTGGTTCGTCATGCGCGGGGTCTATCCGGATTTCTGGAGCGGCCTGATCGTCATGTCCATCGGCGATCTCTCGGGCTCGCTGATCGTGGTCTACCTGTGCAAGCTGCTGCTGTCCATGCTGCCCCGCATGCCCGTGCCACGGCGCTGATGGCAGCCCGCGCGCTGTCGCCGGCAGGCGTCAGCCGCTGGCACAACTGCGGACTTGCGGATAATCCCAGGCAACATTTTCTTCACTCGGGTTAACGCAAACCCGCATGGTGCAATACGCACGACACATTTCCTCGCTACGCTGCGCATCGCTATAAAAACTATAGCGCTACAAATCGTATAACGAAGCTTCGAGGAGTGTGGCATGCGCAGTTGGGACGAACCCAAAAAACGGAAGGCCCGCGTCGAGATCATCCCGATGATCGACGTCATGATGTTCCTGCTGGTCTTCTTCGTGCTGATCAGCCTGAACGTGATTCCGGCCCTGGGCCTGAAGACCCAGCTGCCCAGTTCGTCCACCGCCCAGGATCTGAAACCGCAGACCAAGGCCGTCATCACCATCGCCAAGGAAGACGTGATCCAGGTCGATGGCGAGAACACCACCCTGGACGCCCTCACCGCCCGCCTCGACAAGCTGCGCAAGGATGGCGAGAAACTCAATCTCATCATCAACAGCGACCGCGGCGTGGAAGTGCAGCGCCTGGTCGACGTGATGGATACGCTCAAGAAGGGCGGCTTCGATTCCATCTCGATTGCCACTCGCAAGCAGTGATGATGAACGTTCCCATCCTCTTCCGTTTCCGTGAGCCGCTGGCCACGCTGCCCTCGCTGGTGGTGCTGGCCGTGCTGATCCTGGCCGGCGTGCAGAAAGTGACCGAACTCAAGCGCAAGGAAGATCCGCAGCCGGTGCAAATCTCGCTGACGGAAATACCGCCGCCTCCGGCGCCGCAACCCAAGCCGCAAGTGGAACCGCAGCCCAAGCCGGTCGAGCCGCCGAAGAAACAGGAAGCACCCAAGCCCGTGGCCAAGCCGGCTCCGGTCAAGCAAGCGCCGGCCCCGGTGGACCCGGCACCGCCCTCGGCCACCGCACCGATCCTGCCGGCCACGCCGCCGCAACCCAGCGCTCCGGCCGCACCTCCGGTGCAGTCCGCGCCGGTGGCCCCGCCGTCGCCGCCGCCGACCAACACCGCCAACATCGAGCAGACCTACGTCGGCCAGTTGCGCGCACATCTGAACAGCATCAAGCGCTATCCGACCGGACGCGAAGCCAGCACCCTGCGCCCGCAAGGCAAGGTGCGCGTGTGGTTCGTGTTGAAGCGCGATGGCAGCGTGGTCGACAGCGGCATCGAGAGTTCATCGAACTCCATGCTGCTCGATGATGCCGCCCGCAAGACCATCAATCGCGCCGCCTTCGCGCCCTTCCCGGAAGACAGCTACAAGGGCGAGAGCACGCACCGGTTTACCGCCGATCTGGAATTCATTCCCGTCTGACGCGGCTCGCTGCAGAACGCAGGGGGCGCGCACCGGGCGCAACGATTTCGACACGCAGTTCAACAAACCCAGGGGAACACGACATGCAATGCAAACTCACCCGGCTGTCCTTGCTGATATCCGGGCTCTTCATGGCAGGCGCACCGGCCTTCAGCTTCGCCCAGTCCACCACCACTGACGTCGGCACCGTGACCGTGCAGGGCGGCGGCAGCGCCAGTGCCGGCACGGCTGCAGCCACCGGCCTGATCCAGGCGGAAGATTCGCCCAAGGCGCGCAGCTCGGTCAACCGTGACTACATCGAGAAGCAATCGCCCACCGGCACGCCCTACCAGATGATCAACCTGCTGCCCGGCGTGAACACCTACGACAACGACGGCTCGGGCCTGTTCGGCGGCAACATCCGGGTGCGCGGCTTCAACAGCGACCAGTTGGGCTTCACCATCAACGGCGCACCGGTCAACGACTCCGGCAACTTCGCGGTGTATCCGCAGGAGTACACCGAGCCGGACAACCTGTGCAACGTCTTCGTGACCCAGGGTTCGACCGACACCGAAGCGCCGCACGTGGGCGCCACCGGCGGCAACATCGGCATGACCTTCTGCGCACCGGAAGACCAGCAGCGCATCCGCGTGACCAATGCCTTCGGCTCCAACAGCCTGTGGAAGCGTTATGTGCGCTTCGACTCGGGCAAGCTGCTGGACAACAAGTTCAAGTTCTTCATCTCGTACTCCAAGACCACTGCCGACAAGTTCAAGGGACCGGGCGGCGCCATCAAGGATCACGTCGACATCGGCACCAACTTCGACCTGGGCCAGGGCAGCTTCATCAACGCCAACCTGCTCTACAACCGCCAGCTCAACAACAACTACCGTTCGCTGACCAAGACCCAGATCGCCCAACTGGGCCGCAATGCCGACTTCGGCAGCACCATTCCACAGCACCAGCCCGCAGTGGCCGGTACCGCGCAGAACGACACCACCTATGCACCCAACGTTGCGGCCAACATCGCCAACAACGCGTACTACGCCTACAACCTCAATCCCTTCGAGAACTGGCTGGGCACCATCAATGCGCACTTCCAGCTGAGCCCGACCTCCAGCCTGGATATCGATCCCTACTTCTGGTACGGCTTCGGCACCGGCGGCAACCAGCTGCAGACCGTGCGTGAAGGCGGCGTGACCGGCGCCAGCCAGCTTGGTGGCGGCGCACGCGACGTCAACGGCGACGGCGATCGTCTCGATACGGTCTACGCCTACGAAGGCAGCCGCACCCGCACCTATCGTCCGGGCGTGACCTTCAAGTTCAACCAGCAGCTGGACAACCACCGCATCCTGGCCGGTTACTGGGTCGAGCGCGCCCGTCACCAGCAGACCGGCCCCTTCAGCCGCGTGGACAACAACGGCAACATCGCCGACCTGTGGCAGGACAATTCGGACCAGTGGCTGCGCAATGCCGATGGCTCCATCTTGCAGTACCGCGACACCATGACCGTCAGCACGGCGCAGTCGATCTTCCTGCAGGACAGCATCAGCATGATGAACGACAAGCTCAACGTGCAAGTCGGCGGCCGCTACTCCTCCATCGACCGCGACTTCACCAACTACCCGAGCACCGGTTCCACCAGCGGCACCAACAGCTATTCCAGCGCCGGCTACTACAAGGTCAAGAAGAACTACGCCGACTTCCTGCCCAGCCTGGGCGTGCGCTTCCAGCTCGATGAGAAGCAGTCGGTGTTCTTCAATGCCGCCAAGAACTTCAAGGCGCCGGGCAACTTCTCCTACTTCGGGCTGCTCTCGGGCGGCACCATCGTCAACGGCCAGCTGGTCGGGGCGACCCAGCGCGAAGTGCCGGTGGACAAGGAAACCTCCTGGAACTACGACCTCGGCTACCGCTACAACACGGAGAAGTGGATGGCCTCCGGTTCGCTGTTCTACATCGATTATCACAACCGCATCGCCAGCGCCTACAACCCGGACACCAACAACAAGACCGACTACAACGTCGGCGATGCCAGCTCGCACGGCCTGGAACTGGAAACCGGTTACGCCTTCACCCGCAACCTGTCGATGTATGGCTCGCTGTCCTACATCAAGAGCAAGATGAAGCAGGACCTGCGCAACAGTTCGACCCAGTTCCTGCCGACCTCGGGCAAGGAATTCCCGGATACGCCGAACTGGCTGTCGGGCCTGTCGCTGCAATACCAACAGGATGGCTGGTACGTGTTCGGCCAGGCCAAGTACACCGGCCGCCGCTACACCACGCTGGTCAACGACGATGCACTGGGTGGCTACACCCTGTTCAACGCCGGTGCCGGCATGACCTTCGCGTCCACCACCTGGCTGAAGAAGCCGACGGTGCGCCTGAACGTCTACAACCTGTTCGACAAGCAGTACCTCAACCTCAACGGCGGCAGCGGCAGCCAGTTCACCACCAACGCAGTGGCGGTCAACGGCATCCCTGGCACCGATCCTTCGCTCTACATCGGTGCCCCGCGCACCTTCACCGTCACCCTGACCGCGGATTTCTGATCGCGGCCTGAACCGGGCGGCCCGCACCTGCAACACGGGCCGCCCATCACTGCAAGAGAGGCAAGCATGAACATGCAACTACTCCACGAACTGGCCTTCTACCTGATGTACGCCTGCGCGGCGCTGGCCATTTTCGTCATCGTCGAACGCGGTCTGTTCTTCGGCTACACCATGCGCCAGGCCACGGGCCTGGAGCGCGCCATGACGCACGCGGTCCAGCATCTGCAGGAACTGCCGGCCGAACTGACCACCCGTCCCAGCCTGCCGCTGGCCCTGGTGTCGGACATCCTGGCCGAGAAGCATCACCTGCATACCGAAAAGGACCTGGAAGATTTCAGCGAGTCGGTCTACATTGCCAAGCGCGGCGAAGTGCAGCAGCGCCTGTGGATCCTCGATACCATCGTGACCGCTGCGCCCCTGCTGGGCCTGCTCGGCACCATCCTCGGCATCATCGACACCTTCAAGGCACTGGCGGTGCAGGGCGTGTCGGACCCGGGCCAGGTGTCGCAGGGCATCGGTACCGCGCTGTATGCGACGGCACTGGGCATCGGCATTGCGGTGGTCGGCATGTTCTTCTTCAACCTGTTCCAAGAACGCATCGAGCGCATCAACGATCATCTGAAGGTCCTGATGCTGCGCGCCTGCGTCGGCCGCCTGAACCCGCAGCCGCAACACAGCCCGCAACCGCAGGGCAAGCTGCACATCGCCTGAGCACCACACTGACTTCTCCCTTGCCGACATCATGACCCTCGCGCCACGCCGTCTTCTGCTTCGTCTCGCTGCCGCCTTCGGGCTGGTTCTTTCGCTGGCCACACCGGTCCGGGCCGAATTCGCCATTCCCGGCTTCGAACTGGTCCACACCGTGCCGCGCGAAACCACGCTGGCCACGCCGGATCTGCGCGATGCGGCCGTGGTGTGGAAGGAAATGTTCGACAGCGCGCAGCGCGAGATCGTGTTCGGCCAGTTCTACGTGGCCGGGCAGGATGGCGAGGCGCTCGATGACATCATGGCGCACCTGGAGGCGGCCGGACGGCGCGGCGTGAAGATCCGCTTCCTGATGGAAAAGAAGGGCGAGTTCGCCTCGGTCCCGGCCACCATCGAGAAGCTCAAGCGCATCCCGAATCTGGAATTCCGCCAGATCGATTATTCCCGCATGACCGGCAACGGCATCATCCACGCCAAGTATTTCGTGGTCGATGGCCGCAGCGCCTATGTGGGCAGCCAGAACTTCGACTGGCGTTCGTTCTCGCACATCCATGAGACCGGATTGAAGATCACCGACCCGGCCGTGGCAGCGCAGGTGCAGGCCATCTTCGAAATCGACTGGGCGGCGCAGGCGGCCATCGCCGCAGGACAAACCCCGGTCATGACCAACCGCAGCGTGGTCCCGGCCGATGTGGCGCGCGGCAATTACCTCGTGGCCAGCCCGAATGCCTACAACCCGCCCGGCGTGGGCGATTCGCAAAGCGAACTGGTACGCCTGATCGGAGAAGCGCAACAGGAAGTGCGGGTGCAGTTGCTGGACTATGCGCCGCTCTCCTATGGTCCCAACCACACCCGGCCCTATTACGCCGTGATCGATGATGCCCTGCGCGCAGCGGCCACGCGCGGCGTGAAGATCAAGCTGATGGTCTCCAACTGGAACACCGAGGCCCCCGCCATCCGCTACCTGCAAAGCCTGGCGGTGCTGCCCAACGTGGAGATCCGCATCGTGACCCTGCCGCAGGCCAGCAGCGGTTTCATCCCCTTCGCCAGAGTGATCCACACCAAAGCCATGAGCATCGATGGCAAGGTGGCCTGGGTCGGTACCAGCAACTGGGCCGGCGGTTATCTGGACAACTCGCGCAATCTGGAAGTGGTGCTGCATGACGCGGCCATGGCACAACGCGTGGCGGCCCTGCATGAGCAGACCTGGAGTTCGCCTTATGCCCAGCCCATCGACGTACTGAAGGTTTATCCCAAGCCGGCCAAGGGCAAGCCTTAGGACCTCTTCACCAGCTTGGCACTCAGGGTGCCAGGCCCATCATCTGCCTGGCCAGTCCCACCAGGTCGAAGACCGGACGCCCGGTGCGCTGTGCGATGAGGCCCGCCACCGGCGGCATGTTGGTGCATTCAAGCAGGATGGCACGCACCTGGTGTTGGGTGGCGACCAGCTGATCGGCGGCCGCCACCATCTCGGCATGCACCCGATCCATATCCCCCTCGGGCTGATTGCCCACGATGACGCGCGCGAATTCAGACTCCACCGGCATGCCCACGATGGGCGAATCCATGCTGCCCCCCAGCGCAGCCAGGTGCGCCGCACCGAGACTGGCACCGGACGCCGTCAGGATGCCGACATGGCGCGCACCGCCGAAGGCGTGATACAGCGTGGGCAACCAGCACAGGCTGGAACTGGCAAACGGAATCTCCAGCGCTGCCGCGATGGTCTGCTGATGCAGCGCCAGGAAACCGCAACTGGTCACGATGGCCTTGCAGCCGTCCGCCTGCAAGGCCTGCGCCGCAGTGACAAAGTCATCCACCATGCCGCTGGCCCGTTCGAAGATCACCTTCTGGGGTGAGGCCCGGCTGACCTTGCGCAAGCGCACCGGGAAAGGAAAGGTCGCGGGATTGCCGATATCGCCCACGGGACGCGGAAAAACGGTATCGAGCATGACGATGCCAAGCATGCGTGGCCTTTGAAAAAATCGGAAGGAATGCCCGGCATTCTAACCAAACCCGGGCAAAACGCCTGCTATGCGCCACCCACGGCCAGCGGATCCTTGCCCATGGCCTTGATCCACGAATAGACCGGCGGACATTCATCGACGATGGATTCGGAGACGATATCGATGAGCACCGGCCCCTCGCTGGCAAAGGCTTCATCCAGTGCAGCGACCAGTTCTTCGGCATTGGCCGCACGCAAGCCCTTGAGGCCGAAGCCCTGCGCAATGCGCGCCACATCCAGCCGGGTGAAATCGACCGAGAGGTATTGCGCATCGTTGTGCAGCTTCTGCAGCGCCTTGATCCATCCGAAACAGCCATTGTTGAAATGCAGCAGCACGGCAGGTACCTGCAGGCGGGTCAGCGTTTCCAGTTCGCCGCAGGACATCGAGAAGGAGCCATCGCCAAACAGGCCGATGGGCCGCACGTCGGGCCGCGCCAGCCAGGCACCGACCACCGCCGGAATCGCGTAGCCCAGTCCGCCGAAAGCACGCGGGATCACCAGCCGCGAACCATCGCCGGGCAGGCGCAGATAACGCGTCATGTGCGGCGTAGGCGTGCCGGCGTCGGAGACCATGACCGCACGCGGCGGCAGCCGGCGGTTCAATTCGTGGACTACGCGCTGGGGCTTGAGCGGCAGTGCATCGCTGTGCAAATCCGCCTGGGCCTGCTCCCAGAATCGACGCCGCATGCCGTTGAGTTCAGCATTCCACGCACGCGGTTCGTGCTGCGTCACCAGCGGCAGCAGATCCTGCAAGACCGAACGGACGTCGCCGGCGATGTTGAGATCGTTGCGACCGGTATTGCCCAGTACTGCCGGGTCGATATCGACCTGCACGCGCTGGCGTTCCTGTTGATGGCTGGGGAAGGTCCAGCCGATGGTGACCACCGATCCCATCTTGCAACCGAGGTAAACCAGCAGATCGCTCTCCTCGACCGCCCGTGCTGCATGGGGATGGAAGCCATTGTCGCCAATGACACCGAGCGCCAGCGGGTGCTCGTCCGGCACCGCCCCCTGACCGGTGATGGTGGTGACCACGGCGGCGTCGATCTTCTCTGCCAGGGCCAGCAGGGCTGCCCCGCCATCGGAATGCATCACCCCGCCGCCGGCCACCAGCACCGGGCGGCGCGATGCGTCGAGCAACGCGGCCAGCTGCCGCACCAGATCCGCATCGGGACGCATGGGAAAGGCCGGGAAGCGCCGGCACTCAGGCTCGGCGTAAATCTCGTCCGGCGTACTGGCCGAGGCGTGGGCCAGGATATCTTCGGGGAAGGTCAGGTGCACCGCGCCCGGACGACCCGATGTGGCGGTCCGGAAGGCGCGCCTGACTGCCTCCGGAATCTTGGCCGTGGTCTTGACCTGAAAGGACAGCTTGCACACCGGTTCGAACAGCTTGGCGTTGTCCAGCTCGGTGATCATGCCGCGACCTTCGCCCTTGAGGGGAATATCGTTGGTCAGCAGGATCAGCGGAATGGAAGAACTGTTGGCCTCGGCCATGCCGGGCAGGGAATACATGGCACCGGCACCGCTAGGGCACTCGGCCACGCCGGGCTTGCCGCTGTAGCGCGCATAGGCGTCGGCCATGTAGAGCGCCGAGCGCTCGTCGCGTGCCATCACGTGGCGCACCTTGCCGGAGCGGTTCAGGGCTTTGTAGAAAGCCACATTGGTATCGCCGGGCACGCCGAAGATCACTTCCACGCCGTATTCTTCCAGCAGTTTCACGAGGACATCTGCACCAGTCATGTTTTCTCCGTTTCGGTAGGGGTAAGGGTTGCCTTGCTCATGGATAGCGGGCCAGGGTCAGGCCATCGATATCGATGGCCGGCGGGCTACCCGTGATGAGGTCCGCCACGATGCGGCCGGAGCCCAGCGACATGGCCCAGCCGGTCGAACCGTGACCAAGGTTCAGGAACAGATTGCGGACCGGCGTGGGACCCAGCAGGGGCGGTCCATCGGGCGTCATGGGACGGCGTCCGACCCAGAACTGCGCATCATCAAGATCGCCGGCCAGCGGAAACCAGTCACGCATCACCTGACGCAAGGTATGCAGGCAAGCGGCGCGCAACTGCAGACGGTCATCGCCCAGTTCGGCGGTACCGGCCACCCGCACCACATCGCCCATGCGGGTGATGGCCGTCTTCAGGGATTCATCCATGACGGCCGCACGCGGTGCCGCCTCGGGAAAGCGGACGGGAATGGTGGCCGAATAGCCCTTGACCGGATACAGCGGCACACGGATGCCCAGCGGTGCCAGCAAGGCATGGCTGTCCACGCCGGCGGCAACCACCAGGGCATCGCATGCCAACTGCCCGGCTTGCCCTACGCTGCGCACCTGCAAACCCTGCACCTGTCCACCCTGCACCAGCAGACCGCTGACCTGCGTACCGAAGCGGAACTGCACGCCCATCTCCTCACACAAGCGCCGCAACTGGCGCGCGAAAACCGCGCAATCCCCGGCCTCGTCATCGGGCAGGTACAGGCCCGAAAGCGGTTCGATGCGCGCGTGCTGCAGCCCCGGTTCGGTCGCCACGCATTGCGCCGCGCTCAAGCGCTGGTGGGCAATGCCGGCTTCCTCCAGCAAGGCCAGTGCGGGGGCCGCCATGTCCTCGTCGAAGCGGCTGCGAAAGAGCTGCAGATAGCCCTGGCTGCGGCCGTAATCAAATGGATGCTGCGCCAGGAACTCGTGCAGGCAATCGCGGCTGTAATAGGCGATGCGCTGCATGCGCAGCTTGTTGCGGCGATAGCGCTCCAGCGTGCAGTTGCCCAGCCACTGGCTGATCCAGCGCCATTGCCGTGCACTCATCCGCGGCCGGAACACCACTGGCGAACTGGCCTTGAAGAGATACTTGAGGATCTTGCCCGGCATGCCCGGCGCTGCCCACGGCGTCACATAGCCGGGTGCGATCACGCCGGCATTGCCGGCGCTGGTCTGGCAGGCCACATCGGCCTCGCGTTCGATGAGCACCACCTCAACGTGGCGAGTGGCCAGCCAGTACGCGGTGGCCGTGCCGATGATGCCACCTCCGATGACGACGACTTTCATGTGCGCTGCACCTGCAAAAGAGTGAAGCATGGAAGGGACCGGCGCACTCGCCGGCAGCGAGACCGCAGTCTAGGGTGGAGCGCTGACACAAAAAAGGGCAAGAACGTCGAAATAGTGGTCTAAACTGACGTAATGACGTGCCGTTTCGTCTTTCTGTAGCGCTTACTGATTTTTTCCTCCCTTCCCCGGAGCCCACAGCATGATCAGACTGGACCTGCTGGACGATGTCGATCGCCAGATCATTTCGGAATTGCAGATGAATGCGCGGGCCTCGGTGGCCGACATGGCGCGCCGGCTGGACCTGGCGCGGACCACCATCATTGCGCGCGTGGAGCGTCTGGAAAAAAGCGGCATCATCGCCGGCTACACCCTGAAGCTGGGCAGTGACGTGCTCGATTCCAGCCTGCAGGCCTATGTCGGCATCACCCTGCAGCCCAAGGCGGGCAAGGATGTGGTGCGGCGCTTCAACCGCATGCCGGAAGTCCATCAGCTGTGCGCGGTCAGCGGCGAGTTCGACTATGTCGCATGGCTGCGCGTGAGCACGCCGGAGCAGCTCGACCGCATTCTGGACGAGATCGGCGAAATGGATGGCGTCATCAAAACCACCACCTCGGTCGTGCTGGCACGCAAGATCGACCGCGGCGATGCGCCCAAGACCCGCTGAACGGCCGTTCCGGACCAGGCGAACCGACAGAATGACGAAGTCGCACTACTTTCTGTAGTGCCGGACCCTGCTTTCTGACACATTGTCCGTATATTCTGTCCGCGAAGCTTCCTAGAATGAAGACCAGCCTCTTCGTCTCATTCACTCTGGAGTTTCATCATGCGCACCGTCTTGTTGGGTTCGGGCCACATTGGCCAAACGATTGCACGTCTGCTGTCCGACAGCGGCGACTACAACGTCACCATCGCCGACCGCGATGCCCAGGCCCTGCAGGCCGTCAGCGCGCTCAACATCGAAAAGGCCGTGGTCGATTCCTCGGATGCGCGGGCGCTGGAAGCACTGCTGCACCCGGCCGACATCGTGATCAACGCCCTGCCGTATCACATGGCCGTGAAGGTGGCCAGCGCAGCGCGCAATACCGGTACCCACTACTTCGATCTCACCGAGGACGTGCGGGCCACCAAGGCCATCGCCGCACTGGCTGCCGACGCGCCCGTGGCCTTCATGCCGCAATGCGGACTGGCACCGGGCTTCATCGGCATCGCCGCGCACCATCTGGCCGGTTCCTTCGACGAAGTGCATGACGTCAAGATGCGCGTCGGGGCGCTGCCGCAGTACCCTACCAACGAACTCAAATACAACCTGACCTGGAGCGTGGACGGACTGGTCAATGAGTACTGCCATCCCTGCGAAGCCCTGCGCGACGGCGTCAAGGTGGCGGTCGATCCGCTGGCCGACATCGAACATTTCTCGCTGGATGGCGTGGAGTATGAAGCGTTCAATACCTCCGGCGGGCTCGGCACGCTGTGTGAAACGCTGGCCGGCCGCATCCGCAATCTCGACTACAAATCGGTGCGCTATCCCGGTCACCAGCAGCGCATGAAATTCCTGCTCAGCGACCTGGGCCTGAAGCACGACCAGGAACTGCTCAAGACCATCCTGCGCAAGGCCGTCCCCACCACCATGCAGGACGTGGTGCTGGTGTTCGTGACCGTCAGCGGCATGCGCGGCGACAAGTTCGTCCAGGAAGTCTTCACCCGCAAGATTTTCGCCATTCATGAGGAAGGCCACTACGAGAGTGCGATCCAGAGCACCACCGCTTCCGGCGTCTGCACGGCGGTCGACCTGTTCCGGCTCGGCAAGTTGCCGCAGCGCGGCTTCATCAGCCAGGAGGCGATCAGCCTGCCGGATTTCCTGGCCAACCGCTTCGGTCAGGTCTACGCCTGATCCGCCTCGAGAGCGTCTTCCATGTCCCGCCCCCAGGATCCTGACGTGGAGGACCGGGGCACCGCGCCAGGCCTGCGCCTGCATCAGGCCAGCTGTCACTGCGGTGCCGTACGCTTCCGTTTCCTCTCCCATATCGAGGAGGTGGTCCAATGCAATTGCTCCTACTGCGTGCGCAAGGCCGCGCTGCACCATCGCATCGACGCCCGCCACTTCGAATTGCTGGCCGGCGCCCGGGCACTGAACCTGTACCGCTTCGGCACCCTGCGTGCCACGCATTTCTTCTGTCGCTTGTGCGGCACGCATACTCATTGCCACCCGCGCTCGGCACCTGCGCAGATCAACGTCAACGTGCGCTGCGTGGAAGACGTCCATCTCTGGCTGGCGACGGTGCGGGTGCGCGATCATGATGGCCGTGCATGGGCGCTCGACACACCCTGATGCCGCGCGCGCGACGATGTGCAGTGCGGCGTGCACGGCAACGCATTCCCGACGATAATTGTTTAAATAATTTTCAGGGAAACCGAAAATTGCAATTTGCAGATTGCAGTTCACAGATTCAGCTCACGGATTCAGCCTCAGCGGCCACGACAATAGCGACAAGAACGCGCCTGACGAAGGCAGACAGCAAGCACCATGCCGGCACATGCCTTCACCGTGGTGCAACACCGACCGTTCATGGTGCGGCCAGCCTCTTGCAAGAGGCTGGCCGGGCGAGTACTGCATCGATCAGCCGTGCGTATGGATGGCATGAAAATCGCTAGGTCGACCCCGCCTGCAATGCGCTTTGTACCGCAGTCTTTTTTCAAGTGAAACCCCGCAAGCACGAGCCACGACCCACCCTACCAGGAGACCCACATGAGCATTTCACGCAGACATTTCCTCCACTCGGCACTGGCCGGCACGGCCGTACTGACCCTGCCGGAAGTCTTCGCGCAGGATATCGAATCGACCATGGCGCGCGTCAAGCGTACCGGCAAGCTGCGCCTGGGTGCCATCAACGGTGCCATCCCCTATTTCAACAAGGATCTGGTGACGCAGGAGTGGAAAGGTTTCTGTGCTGATTTCGGCCGTGACCTGGCGCGCTATCTCAAGGCCGAAGTCGAATGGGTCGAGACCACCTGGGGCAATGCGGTGCTGGACGTGCAGACCAACAAGATCGATGCGCAACTGGCGATGGCACCCACACCACAGCGCCGCGAAGTGGTCGATTTCAGCAATCCGCTCTACAACAACATCAATACCGTGGTCGCCCGCAAGGGGCTGGAGTTCAAGGCCTGGGAAGATCTCAACAAGCCTGAAATCAAAGTCGCCGTGGACGTCGGCTCCTCGCACGACCAGCTGGTCACGCGCATTCTGCCCAAGGCCACCATCCTGCGCTTCGAGACCTCGGCCGCGGCCACCATGGCGCTGCAATCGGGACGCGCCGACTGCCAGGTGCTGGTGGTGCTGCTGTCGACCTCGCTGCTGGTGAAACTGCCCAACATCGGTCACATCGTCTTCCCCACACCGGATGAAACGGCCCCGACCAACATCGGCATCCGCAAGCAGGCCGATCAGAGTTTCGTGACCGCAGTGAACGGCTGGCTGGAGGAATCGCGCAAGGCCGGCCGCATCCGCGAAATCATCGTGGCCAACATGCAGAATCTCGCCAAGGTGCCCCCGACCGCTTTCCCACCGCAGCTCAAGTTCTGAGGAGCGGCCATGTACAGCTGGGATTTCGGGATGCTGTGGCAATACCGCGGCATCATCGTGTCGGGCGTCATCACCACGGTGCTCTTCACCGCCGTGGTCGTCGTCACCGGCCTGCTGGTAGGCGTGCTGGTGGGTCTGGGCCGGGTCTCCTCCAACCGCACCCTGTGCGGTGTGCTGCGCGGCTATGTGGAGGTGTTCCGCTGCACGCCGGTGCTGGTGCAGCTGATCTGGTTCTACTATGCGCTACCGGTACTGCTGGGCATCGAACTCTCGCCCTGGATGGCGGCTGCACTGGCGTTGACGCTGTATGGCGGGGCCTTCTACTCGGAGATCGTGCGAGGCGGGATCGTCTCCATCGATGCCGGGCAGACCGAGGCGGGCCAGGCCATCGGCATGACCCGCTGGCAGGTGATGCGGCGGCTGATCCTGCCACAGGCCTTCCGGCGCATGACGCCGCCGCTGGTGAGCCAGTCCATCATGCAATTGAAGAACACGTCCTTGCTCTCGGTGCTGGCCGTCCCCGACCTGGTCTACCAGGGCCAGCTGATCGCCCACGACACCTATCGCCCCCTGGAGATCTATACCCTGGTGGCGGTGCTGTATTTCATCATCCTGTTCCCGGCCACCGTGGTGGCCAAGCGGCTGGAACTGCATCAGATCAAGGCTTGAGGAAGCGCCATGAGCAAACCCATCATGATTTCTGTACGCGGCTTGAAGAAGTCCTTTGGCGACCAGACGGTACTGAGGGACATCAACCTGGAGATTGCCAAGGGCGAAGTGGTGGCCTTGATCGGTCCCTCGGGCTCGGGAAAATCCACCCTGCTGCGCTGCCTGAACCTGCTCGCCGCGCCCAATCACGGTGTCATCAAGATCGGCGGCGAGTGTTTTGACTTCGACCAGACGGTGCCGGAAAAGCTGAGCGACCGGACCATGGCACGTTTTCGCGCGCAGACGGGAATGGTGTTCCAGCACTTCAATCTGTTCCCGCACATGACGGTGGTGCAGAACGTGATGGAAGGCCCGGTCACCGTACTGCGCCGCCCCAAGGCGCATGCCCATGCCCAGGCGATGAAACTGCTGGCGCAGGTCGGGCTGGCGGAGAAAGCGGAGATGTATCCCGAGAAGCTCTCCGGCGGCCAGAAGCAGCGGGTGGCCATCGCGCGGGCGCTGGCCATGGATCCGGAAGTGATGCTGTTCGACGAAGCCACCTCGGCACTGGATCCGGAGCTGGTCGGCGAGGTCCTCAACGTCATCAAGCAACTGGCCGAGCGCGGCATGACGATGATCCTGGTCACCCATGAAATCGCCTTTGCCCGCGAGGTTGCGGACAAGGTGATCTTCATGCGCGATGGTGTGGTGGTTGAGGCCGGGCCGCCGGCGCAGGTGATTGATGCGCCGACGCAGGCGGCCACCCAGGCTTTCCTCGCGCGGGTGCACAAGATCGCGGCCTGATCTCGGGAGCCCGGCTTCACTTGCCTCCGGTCACGTCGAGAAAGGTCCCCGTGCTGAAGGAAGCTTCCTCGCTGGCCAACCAGAGAATGGCGCGCGCCACTTCCTCGGGCTGTCCGCCCCTTCCCATGGGGATGGATTCGCGGACCCGGTTGACCCGGTCCGGTTCGCCGCCGCTGGCATGCATCTCGGTATAGATGTGACCGGGCCGCACGCAGTTGACGCGGATGCCTTCACGCGCCACTTCCTTGGCCAGGCCCGTGGTGAAGGTTTCCAGTGCGCCTTTTGAGGCGGCGTAGTCGACATACTCGTTGGGACTGCCCAGGCGGGCCGAGGCCGACGACACGTTGATCACCACCCCGCCCCTGCCCTGATGCCGATAGGCCATGCGCCGGACGGCCTGCTGCGCGCACAGCATGGGTCCGATGGCGTTGACCGCGAAGATGCGCTGCATGCGCGCGAAACCCAGGTCTTCCATGCGTGACTGGCGCTCCAGCATGGCCGCATTGTTGACCAGCACGTCGATACGGCCGAAGCGCGCATCGATGGCAGCGAAGAGCTGCGCCACCTGCTCCGGGTCGGCACTGTCGGCCTGCAGCGCCAGCACCCGTGCGCCGCGCTGCGCGATATCGGCCGCCACCGAATCGGCCGCGGCCGCATCGCGCAGGTAGCTGAAGGCCACGTCGTAGCCACGTTCAGCGGCCAGCCGCGCGGTGGCGGCGCCCATGCCGCGGCTGCCGCCGGTGATGAGGATGACGGGCTTGGTTGATGCGTGAGTCATGACAGATCTCCATGGAGTGAGCAAAACGGGAGGGGAGCAGGAACGGCCAGCGGATCAACCGATCAGTACCGTCCCCGCTGCGATGGCAGCACAGGCCAGCACACGTGGCCAAGTCAGCGTCTCGCCCAGAAACAGACGGCCGATGACGGCGGCGAACAGCACGCTGGTTTCGCGCAGTGCCGAGACCGCCCCCATCGGTGCCAGCGCCATGGCCTGGATGACGATGCCATAGGCCAGCAGCGAGACCAGTCCGCCAGCGAAGGCGGTGGCGCAGGTCGCCGCCGAGGCGGGGGGCTGCCACAATGCGCGGGGGCCGCGCCACACCACGAAGACGGCGGGCATCAGCAAACCCCAGCCGGCGCACATCCATGCGGTATAGGCCATGGGGCTGCCGGAGAGCCGCACGCCCAGGCCATCCACCACGCTGTAGGCCGCAATGAAGCAGCCGGTCCCCAGGGCATAGCGCAGTCCGGGCAACGCCATCCTGCTGCCCCTGAATGCCAACGCGATGATGCCGCCCGATACCAGTCCTGTTCCCAGCAGCGCCGCCGGCCCCGGCATCTCACCGGCCAGCAGGGCCGCACCCAGCGTCACCAGCAGGGGCGAGGATCCACGCGCGATCGGATAGGTCTGGCCCAGCTCACCGCTACGGTAACTGCGGACGAGGAACAGGTTGTAGCCCACGTGCAGCAGGGCCGAGAGCAGTCCGTACGGCCAACTGGCCGGCAAGGGCAGCGGCAGCCACGGCGTCACGGCCAGACTGGCCAACGCCACGGCCAGGCACATCACGGCCATCGACCAGAGACGGTCCGCGCCGTTGCGCAGCAGCGCATTCCAGCTGGCGTGCAGGAAGGCGGCAAGGAGGATGAGCAGGACGACGGGCAAAGGCATGCGCCATGGTAAGCAGGAGCGCCGCCGGACAGAAGCGAAGTCTCCTCATCCCGCCATGAGCAAATCCTCATACCTGGCGCCGAGGCGGTGACCTTGCATGTCAGTAGCGTGCACCGGCCGCCTGTGACTGCGCCTGCAGCCAGGCCCGGAAACTGGCCACGTGCGGCTGCGTTTCCACGCCCTTGGGACAGACGAAGTAATACGCCAGCGGAGAGGGCAAGGCCAGCTCGAACAGCCGCACCAGGCTGCCATTGGCCAGTTCCTGTTCGACGTGGCCGCTGCGGGCCAGGGCCACGCCCTGGCCCAGCAGCGCTGCTTCGATGGTCATGTTGGTATCGGCCAGGCGCACGCTTTCGCGCAGGGCCGAGACGCTCACCCCGGCTTGCTGGAACCACAGGTCCCATTTCGGCACCATGTCGGCCCCGGCCCGCGTGAGCAGGGGATAGCGGCGCAGGTCAGCCGGCTTGCGGGGCATGCCCAGGCGCGCCAGCAGGGCCGGGCTGGCCACCGGGAAGATCTGCTCGCGGAACAGGAATTCGGAAAACAGGCTGGGGTAGTGGCCGGGACCGAAGCGGATCGCCACATCCGGTTCGGCCGGCGTGAAGTGGATGGCCGTATCGGTGGTCTCCAGCGTCACCAGCAGCTCGGACAGCGTGGCCTCCAGCCGGGCGAAGAACTCGCGCACCACCGGCGCCAGCGCGGCCCCGGCCGGCGTCAGCGTGTTGGACTTGCCGCGCTGGAACAGCGCCATGCCCCACAACGCTTCGAGGTGGCGCAGCTGGTGGCTGACCGCACTCTGGGTGACATGCAGCTCTTCCGAGGCGGAGGTGAAGCTGGCATGCCGGGTCGCAACTTCGAAGGCCCGCAACGTGGCCGTGGGGGGAAGGTCTCTCATGGGTGCGCTCAGGGGTGGACGGCTGGAAAAACCGGTCATGAATGAGAGCTCATGATAGCAACAGCCGCCGTCTTGCAGTCCGCAACGGCCCTCGCAAGCGGACGAGAATGCAGCGTAAAATCCAATCTATACACAACGTCTAATTTTAGATAATATGTATTGCATGAGCTCCCGCACCCGCAAAAAGAAACCCGACCGTCCCGACCACGCCCTGCTGCTTTCACAGTTGCAACAGGTAGCGCAAGGTCTGGGCGAGACCTTTGCGCCGTTCTGCGAAGTGGTGCTGCACGACCTGCGCGATGCGGATCACTCCATCGTCGCCCTGCACAACAACCTGTCCGGCCGCGAGGTCGGCGACGCCACTACCGAACTGGGTCTGGCGCGCATCGCCGACGAGAGCTATCCGCAGGTCCTCACCAATTACGCCAACACCTTGCCGGACGGACGACAAGCCAAGAGCACCTCGATCGGCATCAAGGATGCCGATGGCAAATACATGGCCGCGCTGTGCATGAACATCGACCTGACCCTGTTCAGTGCGCTGCAGGGCATGCTGCGCCAGTTCGGTGGCATCGACCAGGGCGTGCGCGTGGCCGAGACGCTGGAGCCGGCCGGTGCCGAAGGCCTGCGCAGCCGCATCGATGCCTTTGCCGCGCGGCTGTCGACTACGCCGCGCAGCCTCAAGGCCGAAGACCGCCGCCAGCTCATGCGTGAACTGCGCCAGTCCGGCTGCCTGGATATCCGGCGCGCGGCCGAGATCGTGGCCGCGCATCTGGGTGTCTCGCGCGCTACCGTCTACAACGACGAGAAGGAGTAAGCGCGGCCGTCACGCGCGCTCCCCGCCATATGCATCGTCACTGTCTCTTTCCATCCCACTTGAAGGAAACCTCATGATTCCCGTCTCCAGCGCTACCGAATCCCCCAGCTTCGCCGATGTCCTGCTGGCCGCCGAACGCATCAAGCCGTGGGCGCACAGAACGCCCGTCCTGCGTTCGCGCACGGCCGATGCAGAAGTGGGCGCACAGCTGTTCTTCAAGTGCGAGAACTTCCAGCGCATGGGGGCCTTCAAGTTCCGCGGTGCCATGAATGCGCTCTCGCAGTTCGACAGCGAACAGCGCAAGCATGGCGTCATCACCTTCTCCTCCGGCAACCATGCGCAGGGGACCGCGCTGGCCGCGCAATTGCTGGGCATTCCCGCCGTCATCGTGATGCCCGAGGATGCGCCGGCAGCGAAGGTCGCCGCCACGCGTGGCTATGGTGCCGAAGTGGTGATGTATGACCGCTATACCGAAGACCGCGAGGCCATCGGTGCGCGCCTGGCCGCCGAGCGCAAGATGACGCTCATCCCGCCCTACGATCATCCGCACGTGATGGCCGGGCAAGGCACGGCCACGCTGGAACTGCTGCAGGAAACCGGTCCGCTGGATGCGCTCTTCGTCTGCCTCGGCGGCGGCGGCCTGCTGTCCGGTGCGGCGTTGGCGGCGCGGGCACTGTCTCCCGATTGCAAGATTTATGGCGTCGAACCGGAAGCCGGCAACGACGGACAGCAGTCGCTGCGCGCGGGCCAGATCGTGCATATCGATACGCCCAAGACCATCGCCGATGGCGCGCAGACGCAGCATCTGGGCAAGTACACCTTCGACGTGATTCGCCAGCTGGTGGACGACATCCACACCGTCAGCGATGCCGAGCTGGTGTCCGGCCTGCGCTTCTTTGCCGAGCGCATGAAGATGGTGGTCGAGCCGACCGGCTGCCTGGGCTTTGCTGCCGCCCGCAAGCTGAAGGAGCAGCTGCAGGGCAAACGCGTGGGCGTCATCATCAGCGGCGGCAACATTGACCTGGGCAAGCTGTCGGGTTATTTGTCCTGATTATCTGGCGCATCAGTGAGCCCAATCGCACGCGACTTCGTTTTGGCCTACAGTGTTGAGCCCTCATCATTCAATGCTGATCCCTCCACTCACCCACAAGGACTGGAAACACCATGCCCCATCTCGTACTGGAATACACCGGCAATCTCGCCCTCGATGTGCAACCGACGCTGCTCAAGCTGAACCAGGCACTGGTGGCCAGCGGACACTTTGAAGAAACCGCCATCAAGGCGCGTGCCGTGCGTCTGGACAACTACCTGGTCGGTACCGCACCGGAGGCCAAACGTGCCTTCGTGGCGGTGCGCCTGGCCATCCTGACCGGTCGCACGCTGGAAGACAAGAAGCAGGTATCCGACCTGCTGGGCGCGGCACTCCAGAAGGACCAGAGCTGGCCCAAGGATCTGCAGGTACAGCTCACGGTGGAAGTGGTGGACATGCAGCGCGAGAGCTACTTCAAGCTCGCCCTGCAATAAGCTGCGGGCCTGCCTGCGCCATCACGGCGCGGCCCTCAAAACGAAAAGCCGCACGGTGCAGACCGGGCGGCTTTTTTTGCTGGTGCACGACAGGTGCGCGATATTGTTCTTGTGATGCCGCGCGACCGTGCGTGGTCAGTGCATCCGAGCTTCAGGATGCCAGTGCGGGTTCGCGCAGGAATTCGCGGAACTGCACCACGTTGCCTTCCGGATCAAAGCCATCGCAGGCACGGAAATCCGGACCACTCCATTCGTCCTCGGCCGCTTTCATGCCACCGCCGAGCTGCTGCGTGGCGAGTCGGGCGTGGGTGAGCGAACGCACGGGAAGGAACAGCTTCACCGGCACGTTCTCGCGCAGCACCGGTGGCGAAGTGATCTCCACCGTAGCTGCACTGGCTTGCGGAATCGCATGAATCACCAGCAGGAAATCCTCGGCTTCGATCACTACTTTCTCCGCCTGGGCCTGCTTGGGAACCACCGCCAGCACCTGCGCATAAAACGCGGCGAGGCGGGCTACATCTTTGGCGAACAGGACTGCGCCTGCTTTGGGCTGGGTCGACATCTCTGCTTTCAAAAACGTTGATCGGATCAAACAAGGAACGGCAGAGTTTATTTACGACCATCGCGCTTGGCAAGCATTAATCGTCTCCCTGTGGCGACAGCGTTATGTCGCCGCATGGCGACGCCCGTTCGTCGCCTTTCCCCCGACATATTGCAGAGCAATATAAGAATCCGCTGACACGCGAAAGTGGTGCTGTCCGATGTTCATTTCAGCGCGAAAAAACTAATGTCGCATATCGCCGGTAAGAGACTAATAAATCGTCAATTGTCAGCATGATCAGCCAAGCTGTTTGTATGTGATCGGAATAGCATCGTTTGCGCTACGAACGCGTATAAATTGTAAGAGGATGTTCCAAATCGGTTTACTTCCGAACTCGATCTGCTACCTTGATGTCGCAGGGCAACATGGTGTGTGGCGAAGAAAAAGAAAAATATTTCCACTTGCACACCGCTATGCCACGCCGTCCTCCCCACTGCAGTCCACTGCGCTGACGGCGACCAAACATAACGCAACACAACCCTCACGAGTATCGCGCCATGAACATTCGAGATTTGCACGCTCAGTACACTCCCGAACGCTCCATTTTCAAGCGGACCCAAGCTGCGCATCGCGCCATGACGGACAACGCCTCCCAGCGCATCGAGCTTGCGCACACCGACAGTGACGCCGATGCCTGGCTGGAGCCGGCCCTGTCCGACTTCATCTCGCTGGCCTCCAGCGTCTGCGGCACGCCCATGGGCATGTTCAGCCAGCTGCACGCAGACATCGGCCTGCAGCATCCTTACCTGTCGGTCAACAATGGCCGTGGCGATGCCCGCAACCAGTGGTGGCGCTTCCCCGGCCAGACCGGGGTGATGCGCAATGCGGTCGACTTCTCGCTGTGCGAAATGGCGGCACGTACGCCGGGCCAGATCACGGAAGTCAATGACCTGTCCAGCGATCTGCGCTTTGCCACCAGTGCGCTGGCACGCGGCAATCCGGCTGTGCATTTTTATGCGGGTGTGCCGCTGGTGTCGGGCAATGGCGACATCCTGGGCACGCTGTGCGTGATGGACCGCGTACCGCGCACCCTGACCCCGGCACAACGTGACGCCTTCCAGAAACTGGCACGCCAGCTGGAAGCACAGATCGACAGCCATCGCGCCATGCAGAAGCTGGAACAGCAGACCATGACCGATGCCCTGACCGGCATCGGCAACCGCCGCAGTTTCGATTCGCGCCTTCGAGAAGAATGGACACGCCATCTGCGCAATGCCCGTCCGCTGACCATGCTGATGGTGGACGTGGACTACTTCAAGCAATACAACGACACCTATGGCCACCCGGCCGGTGATGCGCTGCTGGTGCAACTGGCGCGCGTGCTGCGCTCGCCGTTGCGGGCCAGCGACTTCCTGGCACGTTACGGTGGCGACGAGTTTTCGCTGATCCTGCCGGATACCGATGAGACCGGTGCCATGCAAGTCTCGGAACGTATCAAGCAATCCGTGGCCCGCGTGAAGTGGCCGCACACCGACATCGAGATCAGCCTGGGCGCGGCGACCGTGACGCCTTCGGAGATGTGCGACTTCAGCGCCTTGCTGCATGCGGCTGACCAGGCCATGTATCAGCGCAAGCATGGGCGCAATCCGCGCAATGCATGAGCTCGCTGCTTGCCGCTGCTGACGCTTGGGCAGGAACGAAAATCGCCGCTGTGAAAACAGCGGCGATTTTTTTATAGTCCGTAGCGAGCTCTTATCGCCCTTGACTGGCAGGCGGTTTGGAAAGCAGAGAGAGCGCCACCAGCATCGACAAGCCTACCACCACGGCCCCCGCGAGATACACGCTCTGTAACCCTGCATGGCTGGCCAGCGCACCGGCCAGCGGGCTGGTGATGCCCAGCGACAGATCCAGGAAGGCCACATACGCCCCCATGGCCAGGCCGCGCGTCTGCGGTGGTGCGCGGCGCATCGCTTCCACGCCAAATCCGGGGAACACCAGCGAATAGCCAAAACCGGTCAGTGCCGCACCCGCATAGGCCATCCAGGCGCTATCGGCCTGCCAGATCAGCAACTGCCCGCACACCTCGATGACCACACACACGAGCGCCACTTTTGCGCCACCGATCTGATCCGGCAGATGGGCAAAGAACAGGCGCGCCAAGATGAACGCCACACCAAAGCTGGTGAAGGCCAACGAGGAATCCCCCCACGACCGTGCCGCAAACAACAAGGCGATGAATGCCGTGATGACGCCGAAACCGACGCTGGCGAGAGCCAGCCCCAGGCCAGGCTGCCACACGGCACCCAGTACTTGGTAAAAGGGCGTGCGGCGGCTGGCACCGGGCGCTACGCCACGCAGGGGACTGACGGCCAGCAGCGCCCCTATCGGCAAGAGCACGCTCACACCGGCAATCCCCGCAAATCCCCAGGCCTTGCTGACGGCCACACCCAACGGTGCACCGCCGGCCATGGCTGCATAGATGGCGATGCCGAGCCAGGCCATCACCTTGCCGCCATGCTGCGGCCCGACCAGCGCGATGCCCCAGCCCATGGTGCCGGTGATGACCAGGCTCTCGCCCAGCGCCAGCAGGACGCGTCCCGCCAGCAGTACCGCCACCGAGATGGCAGGCTGGTCCAGCCACAGCAGAGAGGCCAGATAGATCAACCCCGACAGCGCTGCGGCCACGAAGCCGCCGACGACGGCGCGCTTGGGGCCACGCAGATCCGCCACGTTGCCGGCCCAGGCACGCGAGAGCAGCGCCGCTGCAAATTGCGCACCGACCACCACACCGACTACGGTGGCGTTCATGCCCAGTGCCTCCTTCAGGTGCAAGGGCAGCACCGGCAACTGCAGGCCGATGGTGAGAAAGGCGATGAAGACGGCCAGCGTCAGCGGTGCAAGCGCCTGCAGGACGGATGTGCCGGTGCCGGCGGCGGTGGCCGGCGGGATGGAGTGAGGCGGGTCTGCCTGTTTTCCGTTCATGGGAAACCTCGAAGAAAATTGTGAAGGGTGGACTCAGGAATGTTGCGGAAGTCCCGTTGATGGCAGGAACGCTGCGCAGTAGAATGCGACGAATCCGTCATATTCCGTCGAATGGCAGTATGTGACGGATTCGTCAGGTTTCCTAGTCGCATTCCATTTACGTCTTCGCCTCTTCCCCCTTCTCCCCATGAACAAGCCCCGCCGCCCCGAGATTTCCCTGCGCAAGACACCGCAACAGGCCCGCTCCACCGAGCTGGTGGCAGCCATCCTGGAAGCTGCTGTTCAGGTTTTGCTGCGCGAAGGTGCGCCGCGTTTCACGACCGCGCGCGTGGCCGAGCGCGCGGGCGTGAGTGTGGGATCGGTGTACCAGTATTTCCCCAACAAGGCGGCCATCCTGTTTCGCCTGCAGGCCGACGAGTGGCAGCAGACAACGGCGATGGTGCGCCAGCTGCTGCAGGAGACGGACAAGCCACCGGCACGCCGCCTGCGCGAACTGGTGCATGCCTTTTTGCGCAGCGAATTCGAAGAGGCCCAGGTACGGATGGCGCTGGCCGATGCCGCGCCGCTCTACCGCGATGCGCGCGAGGCTGAAGAAATGCGCCACGACTGGGACGGCATCATCGCGCAGTTCATGCGCGAAGCCTTGCCGGGGGTGTCCGCGCCGCGGCGCAAACGCGCGGGGCAATTGATGATGACCACACTCACCACGGCGGGCGAACATCTTTCGCGCGGCACGCTGCCTGAGAGGGAAATACGCGCCCATGGCGAGGCCATGGCCGACATGTTCTGCGCCTATCTGGACAGCCTGCAGCCACGCTGAACCGCGCTCACACCTTGCGCTTGCGCGGCACCGCCGTGGAAGCCCGCTGCACCAGCTGCGGTGTCGCCGTCACGCGCATCACGGGCGAGGGACTGCGGCCCTCGATCAAGGCCAGCAGCAGGTCGATGGACATGCGCGCCGCTTCTTCCGTCGGCACCGCCACGGTGGTCAGCGCCGGACGCGAGACCCGCGCCCACTGGATGTCGGTGATGCCGATCACCGAGATGTCGCGCGGCACATTCATCCCCAGGTCGGCGATGGCGTTCATCGCACCCAGTGCCGGCAGATCATTGCTGGCGAAGATGGCCGTGAGCTGCGGCTCCTCGCGCAGCAGCGCGATGGTGGCCTGATACCCCGCCTCGACCGTATCAGCGATGTAGCGCGCACTCTGCAAGGTGTGCTTGACGCCGGCAGCGGCACAGGCCTCGACAAAACCGCGATAGCGTTCCGCGTGGATGCCGCTCTTCTTGCTGCCGACCAGCGCACCGATGTGACGATGGCCGAGCCCCAGCAGGTGCTGCGCGGCAGTCGCGCCAGCCGCATAGAAATCCACCGCGATGCAGGGCAGCTCGGGCGGGGCGTCCGGTTTTTCCCACATGCACAGCACCACCGGGGCGCCACGCCGCTCGGTCTTCTTGAGCTCGTCCATGGGCAGGTTGGCATTCATGATGAGCACGCCGTCGGAGAGCGTTCCGGCGATCTGGTCAAGGTAGGCGCGGCCGGTGTCGGGATCGTCGTTGGTATTGCAGACGATCAGGAAGCGGCCGCGCTCGCGCGCCGCACGCTCGGCCGCCAGGGCGAATTCCGGATAGAAAGGGTTGGCGATGCTGGAGACCACCAGCGCCAGCGTGGGCGCGCGCCCCTCAGCCAGGGCACGTGCGGTCAGGTGCGGACGATAGCCGAGCTGGGCGACCGCCTCCAGCACGCGCTGGCGCGTCTGCTCGCCGACCTTGCCGCGCTGGCGCAGGACATTGGACACAGTGGCCGAGGTGACACCGGCCAGACGGGCAACTTCGGATAAGGTGGTCATGGGTGCATGGAGTTGGAAGCCCTCGCATTCAAACCGCTTATGACGGGCTTGTCAACGCGCACACGCGGGCCGCGCTGCTCAAACTGAAGACGCGCCGCGCAGCCGATCCGTAAATGATTTACGCATTGTTCATCCGCGCCCCACTCCTTCAGAGGAACACAATCCTGACAAAACGCTGGCAGTTTTTCGTTACAGGATTGTTGTTGCAGAGGCCATCCAAGATGGGTATGATCGACCAAAATATTTGCCAACCCAACACGGCAACACGCTCAGAACAACGACGTGGAGACAACCCCCGATTGCATACAGGAAACTCAGGCGATCTTTTTTTTGGGTCACTTGATTAAGCGCTTAACCTGACGCTGCACCTGCCTCGTGGTGCCCTGCCCTGCAATCCATTTCTGCTAGGAAAACGTGATGGCCAGCATCAGCTTGCGTGCAGCACAAAAAGCCTACGGCGACGCACCGCCGGTAATCCGTAATGTCGATCTCGACATTGGCGAACATGAATTCTGTGTTTTCCTGGGTCCCTCCGGCTGCGGCAAATCCACGCTCCTGCGCAGTATCGCGGGCCTGGAAGATCTCACCAGCGGCGATCTCTTCATCGGCGGCAAGCGCGTCAATGACGTGCCGTCGGCGCAGCGTTCGGTAGCGATGGTGTTCCAGAGCTATGCGCTGTTCCCGCACATGACGGTGTATGAAAACATGAGCTTCGGCCTGACCCTGGCCAAGCTGCCCAAGGCCGAGATCGAGCAGAAGGTGCGCGAAGCGGCGCGCATCCTGCAGCTGGAAGAACTGCTGCAGCGCAAGCCCAAGGAACTCTCCGGCGGCCAGCGCCAGCGCGTGGCCATCGGCCGCGCCATCGTGCGCCGTCCCGGCGTGTTCCTGTTCGACGAACCGCTCTCCAACCTCGACGCAACCCTGCGCAGCCAGACCCGCATCGAGATCGCCCGCCTGCATCGCCAGTTCGAACAGGCCAGCGTGGTCTACGTCACGCACGACCAGGTCGAGGCCATGACCCTGGCCGACCGCATCGTGCTGCTGCATGCCGGTGCCGATACCCAGCGCTTCGGCAGCATCGCCCAGGTCGGTGCGCCCATGGAGCTGTATCACCATCCGCGCAATCGTTTCGTGGCCGGTTTCATCGGTTCGCCGCGCATGAACTTCCTGCCCGCGCAGGTGGTGAATGCGCAGGAGAACGGCATCCTGATCCGCCTGCAGCACAGCGAGGAAACCCTGCTGGTGGCGGCCAAGGGACCGGTGCAGCCGGGCCAGCCGGTGACCCTGGGCGTACGCCCCGAACACATGGAAATCGGCAGCCAGGGCCAGTACGGCATCACCCGCGAAGTGATGCTGGTGGAGCGCCTGGGCGAGCAGACCTATGTGCACCTGGACGAACCGGCCGGCCAGCCGCTGGTGGCCAAGGCCCCGGGCGATGCCCACATCGCGCGCGGCGAGCGCCTGCGCGTGTCGGTCGCGCCGAGCTGCGCCTACCTGTTCGATGCGGACGGGGTGGCGCTGGCGCGCACACAAGTTCATCCGGGCCTGGCCGCCGCAGCCTGAACAGGCAGTGCGCACGCGCCCTCTTCTCTTGACGCTTCACTACCGCTAAGGAACCACGATCATGTCGTTACGATTGGGAGTCTGTTACTACCCCGAACATTGGCCCGAGGCCATGTGGGAAAGCGATGCCCAGCGCATGAAGGCGCTCGGCATCAAGCAGGTGCGCATCGGCGAATTCGCCTGGAGCCGCATCGAGCCCTCGCCCGGCGACCTGCGCTGGGACTGGCTGGACCGCGCCATCGAGGTGCTGGCCAGCCACGGTCTGGAAGTGGTGATGTGCACCCCGACCGCGACCCCGCCCAAGTGGCTCATCGACCGTCATGACGACGTGCTGGCGGTGGATGCCAACGGCCGCGAACGCGCCTTCGGTTCGCGCCGCCATTATGATTTTTCCTCGGACTCGTATTACGAAGAATCGCAGCGCATCGTGCGCCTGCTGGGCGAACGCTACGGCCAGCATCCGGCGGTGACCGCCTGGCAGCTGGACAACGAATACGGCTGCCACCAGACCGTGGTCAGCTATTCGCCCTCGGCCCAGCGCCGCTTCCGCCAGTGGCTGCGCCAGCGCTATGGCAGCATCGATGCGCTCAATACCGCGTGGGGCACGGTGTTCTGGAGCATGGAATACCGCAGCTTCGACGAGATCGATGCGCCCGTCGGCACCGTCACCGAGGCCCATCCCTCGCATCGTCTGGACTATCGCCGCTTTGCCTCGGACGAAGTGGTGCGCTACAACCGCATGCAGGTCGAGATCCTGCGCCCGCTCTCGCCGGGCCGGCTGATGGTGCACAACTTCATGCAGATGTTCCTGGAGTTCGATCATTATCCGGTAGCGGCCGACCTCGATGTCGCCACCTGGGACAGCTACCCGCTGGGTGCGCTGGAAGTGATGTGGTACGACGCCGAAACGAAGGCCCGCTGGCTGCGCACCGGCCATCCCGATTTCGCCAGCTTCAACCACGACCTGTATCGTGGCATGTCGGCCCAGCCGTTCTGGGTGATGGAACAGCAGCCCGGCCCGGTGAACTGGGCGCACTGGAATCCGGCCCCGCTGCCCGGCATGGTGCGCTTGTGGAGCTGGGAAGCCTTCTCTCATGGCGCCGGCTGCGTCTCCTACTTCCGCTGGCGCCAGTGCCCGTTCGCGCAAGAACAACTGCATGCGGGCCTGAACCGCCCGGATAATCGCCTCGACGTGGGCGGTACCGAAGCGGAGCGCGTGGCCCAGGAAATCATCGCGGTGGAAAACGCCAACGGTGCCTTGGCCCAGCCGCGCGGCAAGGTGGCGCTGCTGTTCGACTACGATGCCAAGTGGCTCTTCGAGATCCATTTCCAGGGCATCGATTTCGAATATGCGCATTTCGCTTTCGACTATTACTCGACCCTGCGTTCGCTGGGTCTGGATGTGGACATCGTCCCGCTCAACGCCGATCTGCAAGGCTACGCCATGATCGTGGTGCCGCCGCTGCCCATCGTGCCGGACGACCTGCCGGGCCGCATCGCAGACAGTGGCGCGCAGGTGGTGTTCGGTCCGCGCAGCGGCTCCAAGACCAAATCGCTGCAGATTCCTTCGACCCTGCCGCCGGGCCCGCTGCAGCAGTTGCTGCCGATGCGCGTATGGCGCGTGGAATCGATGCGTCCCAACGTCAGCGAAACAGTACGGTTCGGTACGGAAGAAGGCCAGGCCCGCTACTGGCGCGACCTGATCGAAGCCGATGGCGACGGCCTGCAGACCATTGCCACCTTCGCTGACGGCCACCCGGCCATCGTGCAGAAGGAGCGTGCGCACTACCTGGCTGGGATCTTCGATGCCGGGCTGACCACGCGCTACTTCGAGCAGGTGGCGCGCGCCGCCGGACTGGCTCCGCAACGTCTGCCAGAAGGCCTGCGCCTGCAGCAGCGCGGCGGCCTGCAGTTCGCCTTCAACTACAGTGACGCACCGATCACGCTGCCGCATGCCGACGGCGCGCAGTTCCTGGTCGGACAGGCAGCGCTGGAACCGCAGGGCGTGGCGATTTATCGTCCGCGTACGCAAGGATAAGCAACACGCCGGCCTCACTCTGGAAGACAGCACGGCGGCTGCGGCAGCCGTGCATGAGCAGGCGACAGAACCTGCAGGATCCTGGAAAAATCTGGAAGATCCACGACACCGCCGTATCAACTTTTTAGAACTTCAAGACTTTTTAAACTTTATAAATTTTATAAACTGTTTAGCGGTTTCAATGGTTTCAACTGTCTGAACCAAACATTCGGAGACAACAATGAAGAAAATGATGCGCATGACCGTGATCGCCGGCTGCCTGGCCGCCTCCGCCGCCTGGAGCGCCGCCGCCCTGGCCGGCACGCTGGCCGTCAACATCGCCTACAAGGGCGCCGTACAGCGCACCGTGTGGCAATCCACGGTCGATGAATTCAAGAAGGCCAACCCGGACGTCGACGTCAAGGTGTCCTTCATCGAGGAAGAAGCCTACAAGGTACAACTGCCGGGCTGGCTCTCGACCCAGGCCCCGGACATCATCAACTGGCACAACGGCGAACGCATGGCCTTCTACGCCAGCCGCGGCCTGCTGGAAGACCTGAGCGAAGACTGGAAGAAGAACGGCTGGGACAGCACCTACGCCTCCACCAAGGAAGCCTCGTCCTGGCAGGGCAAGCAATACTCGGCACCGACCGTGTATTACTCCTGGGGCATGTTCTATCGCAAGGACCTGTTCAAGAAGGTCGGCATCGCGGCCGAACCCAAGAGCTGGGATGAATTCCTGGAGGCCTGCAAGAAGCTCAAGGCCGCCGGCATCGCCCCCATCGCCGTGGGTGGCCGTGACGCCTGGACCCTGGCCGGCTGGTTCGATTACCTCGACCTGCGCATCAACGGCAACGCCTTCCACCAGCAGTTGATGGCCGGCGACGTCGCCTACACCGACCCGCGCGTCAAGAAGGTCTACACCGCCTGGAAGAGCCTGATCGACAACAAGTATTTCATCGACAATGCGCTGTCCTATGACCTGGATGGCGCCCAGCCCTTCCTGTTCCAGGGCAAGGCCGCCATGATGCTGATGGGCACCTTCATCGCCAAGGGCTTCCCGGCCAAGCTGGCACCGGAGATGGGTTACTTCCAGTTCCCCATCATCGATGCCAATGTGCCGACCGCCGAAGAAGGTCCGACCGAATCCATCCACATCCCGGCCAAGGCCCGCAACAAGACCGATGCGCGCCGCTTCATCGCCTTCGTCGGCACGCCGGCCATCAGCGCCAAGCTGGCCGATGGCCTGGGTTCGCTGCCGGCCAACAGCAAGTCGCCGGCCCCGGCCGATCCGATCTCGCGCATCGGCTTCGAGATCCTCTCCAACGCCAAGGGCGGCATCTCGCAGTTCTATGATCGCGACATGACCAAGGAAATGGCCGATGAAGGCATGAAGGGCATGCAGAAGTTCGTCAGCGATCCGACCAAGATCGATGACGTGCTCAACGAGCTGGAACAAAGCCGCAAGCGTATCTACAAGAAGTCCTGATCGTCGTTGTTGATGCCTGGCTGGTCCAGGCAGCCCATCCGGGCCATTCCGCCTGCCCCGTGCAGCAGCGGAATGGCCCGCAGAAAAAGAAGGAGCCCCCGCCATGCTAGCGCCCACATCCGCCGCGCAGCCGCCTGCGACCCAACCTGCTGCCACGCCGGTCTCCGGCCCGCAGCGCAGTGCCGCCCGCCGCAATCGCGCCGCCTTCTGGTTCCTGGCGCCGGCCTGCGTGATGACGCTGGTCTACGTGCTGTACCCGATTCTCTATACGATCTATCTCAGCTTCTTCAGCTGGGATGGCATGACCGCTCCCAAATACGTGGGCCTGGCCAACTACATCGAACTGTTCCATGCGCCGACCTTCTATACGGCCTTGAAGAACAACGTGCTGTGGCTGCTCATGTTCCTGCTGGCCCCGCCCATGGGCCTGGCCATCGCGCTTTACCTGAACCAGAAAGTGGCCGGCATGCGCGTGGTGAAGTCGTTGTTCTTCGCGCCCTTCGTGCTCTCGGGCGTGGTGGTCGGGCTGATCTACAGCTGGTTCTATGATCCCAGCTTCGGCCTGCTGTCGCTGATCCTGGGCCAGGGCGTGCCGGTGCTGGGCGATGCGCGCTATGCCACCTTCGGCATCATCTTCGCCGCCCTGTGGCCGCAGACGGCGTATTGCATGATCCTGTTCCTCACCGGCCTGACCGCCCTGAACCATGACCAGGTGGAAGCCGCCCGCATGGAAGGGGCCAAGGGCTGGAGCATGCTGCGCTACGTGATCCTGCCGCAGTTGCGTTCAACCACCTTCATGGCCTTCGTGGTCAGCATCATCGGGGCGCTGCGCAGCTTCGACCTGATCTCGGTGATGACCAGCGGCGGTCCTTACGAAAGCTCCACCGTGCTGGCGTATTACGCCTATGACCAGGCCATCAAGTATTACCGCCAGGGATATTCGGCGGCCGTGGCGGTGACGCTGTTTGCCATCATGCTGGTCTACATCATCTATCAACTGCGCCGCATGCTGCGCGACGAACGCTGATCATCCGTCGCTGCACGTCCATCGCCCAACGCTCAAGAGAAAAGAGAGATCGCCATGTTCCCCATGCCGATAGAAAAATGGAAGCCGATCAACCGCGCGCTCTACCGGGCTTCGCTGCCGGTGGCGCTGCTGATCTGGCTGCTGCCGATGCTGACCGCGCTGGTCACCTCGATCCGCTCCAACGATGAACTGATGGCCGGCAACTACTGGGGCTGGCCGCAGGACTTCGCCATGCTGGAGAATTACCGCGAGGCGCTGACCGCCTCGCCCATGCTGCATTACTTCTGGAACAGCTGCCTCATCACCATCCCCTCGGTGATCGGCGCCATCTCGCTGGCGGCCATGGCCGGCTTTGCGCTGTCCACTTACCAGTTTCGTGGCAACACGGTGCTGTTCGCCACCTTCGTGGCCTGCAACTTCGTGCCGCAGCAGATCCTGATGATTCCGGTGCGCGACCTGTCGCTGTCGCTGGGCCTGTTCAACACCATCACCGGGATGATGCTGTTTCATATCGCCATGCAGACCGGATTCTGTACCTTGTTCCTGCGCAATTTCATCAAGCAGCTGCCCTTCGAGATGATCGAGGCGGCGCGCATCGAAGGGGCCGGCGAGTGGACCGTGTTCTATCGCATCGTGCTGCCGCTGATTCGCCCGGCACTGGCAGCGCTGGCGGTGCTGGTATTTACCTTCGTATGGAATGATTACTTCTGGGCGCTGGTGCTGACCCAGGGCGATGACGTGGCGCCCATCACCGTGGGCGTGGCGGCGCTGCGCGGGCAATGGACCACGGCCTGGAACCTGGTCTCGGCCGGTTCCATCCTGGCAGCGCTGCCTTCGGTGATCCTGTTCTTCGTGATGCAGAAGCAATTCGTGGCCGGGCTGACCTTCGGGGCCAGCAAGGGCTGAAGGATCGCGGCCCGCGCTTACTGCAGGGTCGCGACGCCCGCCTCGGGCGTTTGCGGTGGTACCGGGGGCGGCACATCGGTGTGGATCATGAGTACCGTGCAAAGGCGTGCAGTCGTGCCATTCTTGGCCAGCTGCGCGCCTTTGCCGTTGTAGATCTTGCCGTTGCCCATGAAGACGCCGTCAATCTTGAAGGTCCACGAATTGGCCGGGTTCTCCAGCCGGTAACCCATCCCGGCCAGGCTCAGGGACTCGCCGGAGATGGTGCCCGACATCACTTCTTCGGCAATCTTGTTGCGCCGTCGGATGACCACACGGTTGCCGTCCACCTGGGCGTTGAAGTTGGCCTGGAAGGGCTGTGAATCCTTGTTGAAGCGGTTGGCATCGCAGGACATGACAGCGCGCCAGCGGCCGTCCGGCGGGCTTGGATCGATGCTGACCGTGCCCACGTTGCTGCCGTTGGGAGGTGCCGCCCCGGCCACGCCAGAGGGGGACATCATGCCCAGCTTGCCGCCCAGGATCACCGTGACCGTCTCGGGATAATCAAAGCCGGCACCGCTGTTGCGGTCAATGGCATAGCCGATCAGCCCACCCGCGAAGACGTTGCCCCAGACATTGTTGTTGGCCCGGGAGACGGCTTTGACTTGTCCGGTCACGCCATCCTTGGCGCATTCCACGAAGAGGTCGGCGGTACTCTTCCTGACGGTGACACTGCCCGGCGTCTTCACGAACCATTGGCCCGCGTCATTGGTGAGGGTACACGTGGCGCCCGAGATGATCTGGTTGCCCTGCGTGGCCTGAATCGAAACGGGTTGCGTCTGCGTGCCCGTGATGGAGGCACAACCGCTCAGCAGCAAGGCTGCCATGCATACCAGCATTCTCAACATGAAATCCCCGATGTTCCTTGCGCGCCCGCGCGTGTTGTCGTTATCGTTGCCGCATCCCTCGATGGCGGGCCGGAGGCCTGCCATCCTGCGAGAATATAGCCGAGCTGCGCGTCGCGTGACTGACGAATCACTGACAGGAAAGAGAAAATATTTCAGCTGAAATACGCGCGTGGTTTTTTGACATACGGCCGTGATGGCAGCGGCGCACGATGTCTCCATCGACACCGCAACCCAAGGAGAACATCATGCATACCACCACCCTGCGCCTGGCCGTGTTCATCGGCATGTTGAGCATGACTGTCGAGGCCCACGCCGGACGCGGCGGGGCGATGCTGTTCAAGGACCTGACACGGCTGTTCAGCCACCTGTTCCACCAGTACACCGGTGGCTGAACTGCGCGATCCTCAGGGCTGGGCGGCCTGCTGCGGCGGTGCGTCCAACCCCACGCCCATGGCCTGGTACAGCGTGGCCGTATCGTTCATGCGGCTGGCGGTTGCGCGAATTTCACCCAGCCTCGCATTGAGATACTGGCGTTCGCCGGCCCGCGCAGCACTGGCCGGATAAGCACCCAGTTGCGCGCGCCGCTGCGCATTGCGCCAGCCCTGCTCGGTGGCCGCGCGTGCCGCCGCCGAGGCCTGCAAGGCGTCGGCATCCTGCGTCAAGGCCACCAGACTATCGGCCACGTTCTGGAAAGCATTCAACACGGTCTGGCGATAATGCGCCTCGGCCGCGAGGTAGGCTTCCTTGCTGGCATCGCGCTTGGCGCGCAGGGCACCGCCATGGAACAGCGGCTGCGTCAGCGATGCGCCCAGACCCCACACGGCTCCCGCACCGCTGGTGGCCTTGGCCCAGGAGAAACCGGACTGGCCGAACGATGCGCTGATCGACAGGCTGGGGAACATCTCCGCTGTCGCCAGCGCCTGCTGTGCGGCCGCCACCTTCAATGCGGCATCGGCCGCGAGAATGTCGGGGCGCTGTTTCAGCAATTCCGAAGGCACCGTCATCGGCACCTGTTCGGGCAGCTTCAGGCGCGTGATGTCGAGATCGGCCGGTGCGGCATCCGGCGTGCGGCCCATCAGTACCGCCAGCGCGTGACGTGCGCCCTGCCATTGCGCTTTCAGGGCGGGCAGGCTGGCGCGCAGCGATTGCGCATTGGCGCGCGCGGACAGGACATCGTCATTGGACACGGCACCGAGCGCCAGACGCCGCTGCAATTCCCCCACGTCGGCATCGGCCAGCGCCACCAGGCGCTCGGTGTCGGCCACCTGCGCGCGCAGGGAGGCGGCATTGATGGCCGTGATGACCACATTGGCCGCTACCGCGCGGCGTGCCGCATCGAACTGGTAGGACTGGGCATCGACCTGGGCGGCCAGCGCCGAGTTGGCGAAGCGCTCCACGCCGAACAGGTCGAAGGTATAGCTGGCGCGGATCTGGCCGGCGAAGACGTTGTACAGGTTGGTGGTCGGGCCAAGATTGGGCAGACCCAGGGCGCGCTGGCGCTGGGCCTGGCCGACCGCGTCGATGGTCGGCCACAGCGATTCATCGATCTGCGCACGCAATTGCAGGCGCGCACTGGCCAGGTTGCGATCCGCTTCAGCCAGCGAATGATTGCTGCGCAGCGCCTCCTCGACCCAGGCGGACAAATCCGCCGAACCAAAGGCGCGCCACCATTGCGGCACGCTGCGCTGGCCCAGTACGAAGGTCTGGCGCGCCTCCTGCGGACCCAGCGTGGCCGGGGTGGCCTCGGCGGCGTAGTGGACCGGTTGCGGCACGGCCGGTGCTTCGCCGGTCGGGCCCAGCGCGCAACCCGACAGCAGCAGTACGGCGGCCAGCGCCAGAGGGCGCACCTGCGGGGCGAACATCAAACGAACGGCGCTCATCAGTGGCTCCCTTGCGCGGCGTGGTCGCGGTGATGGGTTTCATCCGGCTTGACCCGGTAGCACAGCGCATACAGCGCCGGCAGGTAGAACAGGGTCAGGATGGTGGCGATGGTGATACCGCCCATCAGGGCAGTGGCCATCGGACCGAAGAAGTTGCTGCGCAACAGCGGAATCAGCGCCAGCACGGCCGCCGCCGCAGTCAGCGTGATCGGACGGAAGCGGCGCACGGTGGCACCGACGATTGCATCGAAGCGGCCACGTCCTGCGGCGATGTCCTGCTCGATCTGGTCCACCAGGATCACCGAGTTGCGCATGATGATGCCCAGCATGGCGATGGTACCCAGCATGGCGACGAAGCCGAAGGGCTGGCCGAACAGCAGCAGTGCGCCCACCACGCCGATCAATCCGAGCGGTGCGGTCATGACCACCATCAGGGTGCGGCCGAAACTCTGCAACTGCACCATCAGCAACAGCAGCACGGCAATGATCATCAGCGGCATCTGCGCCGAGATCGAGGATTGCGCCTTGGCGTTCTCTTCCACGGGTCCGCCGACGTCGATGCGATAGCCCACCGGCAGCTCGCCACGCAGCGCATCGAGCTTGCGGTTGACGTCATTGGTGACGTCGATGCCCTGCACGCCGGCGCGCACGTCAGCCAATACGGTAATCGTCGGTTGGCGATCACGCTCCCAGATCACGCCGTATTCCAGCGTATTGTGGAACTGGCCGAGCGCGGCCAGCGGCACCGGGCCGTTGGCGGTCGGCATGGACAAGGTAGCCAGGCGCGACGGATCAACCCGCTCGCTGCGCGGGGCCCGCAGGTCGACGCCAATGAGTTTGTCGCGTTCGCGGTATTGAGTCACCGTGAAGCCCGACAATTGCATCGCCAGGAAATTGGCAATCTGCTGGCTGCTCAACCCCAGTTCGCCGGCACGCTTCTGGTCGATCTCGAAGGACACCGAACGCTGGGCCGGTTCATCCCAGTCGAACTGGATGTTGGTGGCGCGACTCTCCTTGCGCAATTCAGCCGCCACCTGTTCGGCGATGGCACGCACCTTGGGAATCTGTTCGCCACTGATGCGGAACTGCACCGGGAAGCCCACCGGCGGGCCGTTCTCCAGTCGGGTCATGCGCGTGCGTGCCCCGCTGAACTGCTTGCGCAGCGGCTCTTCCAGCGCGCGGGCCAAGGCCTCGCGATCTTCCACCGACTTGGCGGTGACCACGAATTGCGCGAAGTTGGGGCTGGCCAGTTGCTGATCCAGCGGCAGGTAAAAGCGCGGCGCACCGACCCCGACGAAACTGACCACGTGGTCGATCTGCGGGCGATCCTTGAGCAGCGCTTCCATGCGCACCGCCTCGCGCTGGGTGGCTTCAAAGGAGGCGCGCTCCGGCAGGTGCAGGTCGATCAGCAATTCAGGGCGGTCGGAGCTGGGGAAGAATTGCTGCGGCACCAGCGCAAAGGCCGCCAGGGAAGCGATGAAGAGCACCGTGGTGGCGATCACCACGCGGCCGCGGAAGGCCACGCACCAGGCCACCGAACGGCGCAGCCAGGTGTAGATGCGGGTCTGGTAGATGGGGTGATCGTGGTCTTCCTCATCATGGCCGGCATGCGGATTGGCGGCGATCTGTTCATCGGTGAGCGCGCCCGGCTTTTCCTTGAGCATGTGATAGCCCAGCAGCGGAATGAGCACCACCGCCGCCAGCCAGGACAACAGCAGTGCAATGGCCGAGACCTCGAAAATGGATCGCGTGTATTCGCCGGTCCCCGACTTGGCCAGCGCAATCGGCAGGAAGCCGGCCACCGTCACCAGAGTGCCGGTCAGCATCGGGAAGGCCGTGCTGGTGTAGGCGAAGGCCGCAGCGCGGCGGCGGTTCCAGCCCTGTTCCAGTTTCACCGCCATCATCTCGACGGCGATGATGGCGTCATCCACCAGCAAACCCAGTGCCAGCACCAGCGTGCCCAAGGAAACCTTGTGCAGGCCGATGTCGAACAGGTACATGAACAGCGACGTCACCGCCAGCACGATGGGAATCGAGATCACCACCACCATGCCGGTGCGGATGCCCAGCGATACCAGGCTCACCACCAGCACGATGGCGACCGCTTCGGCCACGGCTTCCAAAAAGTCATCGACCGATTTTTCCACCGCATGCGGCATGCTCGACACTGCCGTCAGCGTGAGCCCGGCAGGCAGGCGCTTGCGCAATTGTTCAGTTCGCTCGTCCAGCGCCTTGCCCAGGCGGATCACGTCGCCGCCCGGCTGCATGGTCACGCCGATGCCCAGCACCGGCTGGCCGTTGGCGCGCATCTCCTGCTCCTGCGGTTCGTCGTAGCCGCGCGTGATGGTGGCGATGTCGCCCAGGCGGAAGTTGCGGTTGTTGACGTGGATGATCTTGTCTTCCAGCGCGCGCAGGTTGTCGAACTGGCCGGTGGGACGCACGTAGACACGGTCACTGCTGGTGGTGATGAGGCCGCCCGGCACCACCGCATTCTGCCCGCCGATGGCGTCGGCCAGTTGCTGCGGGCTGATGCCCAGGCGCGTCATGCGGGTATTGCCGATGTCGATGTAGATGCGCTCCTGGCGCTCGCCGAAGTAATCGATCTTGGCCACGCCCGGCACATGCAGCAGTTCGCCGCGCAGCTGGTCGGCATAGTCGCGCAGCTGCGCAGGCGTGAAGCCATCGCCGGCCAGGGCGTAGATGTTGGTGTAGACGTCCCCGAACTCGTCATTGAAGTAAGGGCCCCTGACGCCCTGTGGCAAGGTCGCCGCAACGTCGCCGACTTTCTTGCGCACCTGGTACCAGGTCTGCGGCACCTGCGAGGCCGGGGCCGTGTCCTTGATGGTGAAGAAAAGCTGCGACTGCCCTGCGCGCGAATAGCTGCGCAGGAAATCCACATCGGGCGTCTCCTGCAGCTTGCGGGCGATGCGGTCGGTAATCTGCTCCTGCACCTGGCGCGCGGTGGCACCGGGCCAGTCGGTCTGGATCACCATCACCTTGAAGGTGAAGGGCGGGTCTTCCGATTGGGACAGGCGCGAGTAGGAACCGATGCCCAGCAGCGTCACCAGCGCCAGGATGAAGGTCACCAGCGCCTGGTGCTGCAGGGTCCAGGCGGAAAGATTGAAACGGCCAGGCGCGCTCATAGGGCGAAGTCCTCGGCGTGCAGCGGGGCGACCGGCTTGACCTTCTCACCCGCGGTAAGGGTATGCACGCCCTGCACCACCACCTTGTCCTGTGTGGCCACGCCTTGCGAGAGCGAGATGCTGCGCTCGCCGTAGGCCGCGACGGTGACCGGACGCAGTTCCAGCTTGCCATCATTGGTCACGATCCACACCGCAGGCTTGGCACCTTGATGGAACAGGGCGGTGGCCGGGAGCAGCAGCACCTGGCCCTGCGCCGTATCGGCCGGTGTGATCTTCACTTCACCGGTCATGCCGAGGCGCACGCTGGCGTCCGGCTGTTCCAGCGTGACCTTGATGCGGAAGGTGCGGCTTTGCGGATCGGCCGCCGGGCTGACCTCGCGCACGCGGCCCTTGTAGCTCTTGCCGGGCAGGGCCGCCAGCGTGACCTCGGCGGCGGCACCGGGCTGCAGGCCGGCCAACTGGCGGTCCGCCACGTCGGTGACCACGTCCACTGCGCCCGACCAGGCGAGCGAATAAACCGGCTGGCCCGCACTCAAGACGTCACCGGTATTGGCCTGCTCGGCGCTGATGACCCCATCATGCTGGGCTACCAGGGTGGTGTAGTCGCGCTGGTTGCCGGCCACCGAGGCACGGGCCTGCGCGGCCTTGAATTGCGACAGCGCGGCGGCATGCGCATCCTGGCTCTGCTCCAGTTGCTGGGCGCTGATGAGCTGTTCGGCGGCTTGTGCGGTGTCACGCTGCAACTGCTTCTCCGCTGCATCCAGATGCTGGCGGGCGGAGGCCAGTTCGGCGCGCGCCGAGGCGGCATTCTGGTCGGCGTCCGAGGGATCGAGGCGCGCCAGCACCTGGCCCTTGCGCACGGCGTCACCCAGATGCACGCGCCGTTCCACCAACTGGCCGGCCACGCGGAAGGAGAGCGAGGTTACGTAGCGCGACTGCACTTCGGCCGGCAGGTGCAGCGGCCGGGTGCTGCCGCGTTCCTGCGCCTGCAGCACCACCACTTCGCGCGGGGCGTCGGCGACCGGGGCCGGCTTGCTGCAGGCCGAGAGCAACAACGTTAAGGGAATCGCCAGCAGCGCCATGCGCGCCAGCGGAACGCGGCGAGGGGCCGAAAGAGACGTGGAAAGACGGCCGGAACACGGACGGGAGACTGGCTTCACAGCATTCCTTTCGGGAAAGGGTAGTGTCAGGTGTCGGACCGCGGCGCGTTCCGCATCTTTACAAAAGTTCAGCGATTCTAATGCACATATGAATTCAAATGCAATACTGTATCCGAATACAACAGTGTTAGAATCCAGCCCCATGACACGCCAACGACTCAGCCGCGAGCAAAGCCGTGAGCAGACCCGGGAACGTCTGCTGGAGGCGGCGCACGCGGTGTTCATGCAGAAGGGATACGCGCAGGCCAGCGTGGAGGATATCAGCACCGCCGCCGGATACTCGCGCGGGGCCTTCTACTCCAACTTCGATGACAAGGAGCAGCTGTTCTTCGAGCTGCTGCGCCGTGAAGGCGAGAGCATCGACCGCGGCTTCGAGCGCATCCTCGGTGGCGAACTGACCGACCCCGATGCCCTGCGCGACGCGCTGGCAGTGCAGTACTCGGCGCTGTACCGCGATGACAAATGCAGCCTGCTGTGGATGGAAGCGCGCATCATTGCCTTGCGCGACGAAAAATTCCGCGCCCAGCTCGATACCTTCCTGGAGCAGCGCTACGGCCAGATCACCCGCTTCGTCGAAGCCTACTGCCGCCTGACCGGCACCGCCCCGGCCGCGCCGCCGCGCGAGATCGCCATCGGGCTGATGGCCTTGTGCGAGGGCGTGAGTTTTTCCTATCGCTGCGTACCGCACATCGTCGATGGCAAGACCGCCGAATCGGTGCTGGCGTGGTTCCTCAAGGCGTCCATTGCGATTGCCGCACCCGGTGCAGCAGTGGTTGCAAGTCCTGCTGCCTGAGAAATCGCTGCAACAACTGGTATGACCTCCCCTGCTCGTGTTGTTGGCAGGCTGCATCCCGCGGCCTGGAAGCTGCGCGCACTGGCGCTTGCTGCTATATTCCGTTTCCAAAAAAGGGGCTGCCTGCTCGCCCTTTCCTGCAGATAGCCACGTGAGGCAGTTCCCGGAACAGAAATGGACGGGCCACGCATCTGGTCTGTGACGTTCCGGAGTCCAAAATTCAAATCCTGAAGCGCGATGTGCAAAGGGGCTGGGTGATCATGGTCTTGATGGCCATCCTGCTCGGCGGCGGTGCCATCTACCAGAGTCACCAGCAGGCGAAAGAAACGGCCATCGGCCATGCGGCCAACATCACGCTGGTGATGCAGCGCGGCCTGCAGCGGCACGCAGAGTTTTTCTGTTCGGTCCTCGATTCCATCGGCGAACGCTATCGCCAGGTGCTGCATTTCCCGGTGTCGGGCAGCGAGCTGGGATCGTTTCTCTTCACGGGCGGACAAGCCAATCGCTACATCGTCGAAACCGCCGTGCTCGACAAGCACGGCCTCCTGGTCTCCAGTTCACGCAGTTCGCCGACGCTGCTGACCAATGATTTCAGCGATGCGCCTTTGTTCCAGGCCCAGCAGAACGCCGACAGCCCCGCCGGCAAGCTGTTCCTCTCCAAGCCGATCCAGCTGGCCAAGGATTACTTCGTCGTCGTGCTGTCCCGGCGCATCACCGACGTGCAGGGCAACTTCGCTGGCGTGGCCATGATGGTGCTGGACCTGGCCTATTTCCGTTCCATGCTGGAAGGGGTGGATGTGGGCAACAACGGCGTCCTGTCGATCTACTCGCGCGATGCCACAGTGTATGTGCGCATTCCCTATGACCCGGCCATGGTCGGCCGCAATCTGAGTTCGGCACCGATGCTCGACAGTTTCCTGAAGCAGGACTCCGGTCACTTCTTCTGGAAGTCGGTCAATGACGGCGTCGAGCGCCTGTACGCCTTTCACGCGGTGCCGGGCACCAACCTGATGGTCTTCGTCGGCTATGCCAAGAGCAACATCTACAACTACTGGCAGAAGACGCTGGCCATCCTCATCATCGGTTCCATCCTGCTGATCTTCAGCGCCCTCTCCTTCTTCCGCTCGATGCAAAGCGAATTCCTGCGCCGCCATGCGTCGGAAAAGACCCTGACCACGCTGGCCACCATCGATGGCCTGACCGGACTGATCAACCGCCGCTCGATGGACGAGCTGATGGCGCGCCACTGGCAGCACCTGCGCGAGGGAACGTTGCGGCAGCTCAGCGTGATCTTCATCGATGTCGATTTCTTCAAGCTCTACAACGATGGTTACGGCCACCAGTCCGGCGACCTGGTTCTGGCCCAGGTGGCGGCCGCCTTGCGGACCAGCCTGGCGCGCAATGAGGACGGCGCGGCGCGCTATGGCGGCGAAGAATTCGTGGTGATCCTGCCGGGCAGCGATGCGGCTGGCGCGAGCAAGGTGGCCGAGCGCATTCGGGCAGCCGTCGAGCACCTCGCCCTGCCGCATGCGCACAGCCGTTTCGGCATGGTCACCATCAGCCTCGGCGTGGCCCAGGCCGACTTGCAGCGTCACGCGCAAGCCGAACAACTCCTGGCCGAAGCCGATCAGGCCCTGTATGCCGCCAAGTCAGCGGGCCGCAATCGGGTGGCGATCAGTTCCGCGATCTGAGGTCGGCCTTCATGCAGCGAGCCACTGCGCGATCTGCGGCCAGGCCTCAGCCAGGGTGCGCCCGCCCATGAACAGGCCGATATGCCCGCCCGGCACCACGCGCTGCGTGATGTGCGCAGCAGGGGTGCCCACCAATTGCGCTGCGTTGAGCACCTGCTCGGGTGTGGTGATGTCATCGCGTTCCCCGGCCAGCAGGTAGAGCGGGCAGGTGATATCGCGCAGGTCCAGCATCTTGCCCAGCGCCACGTACTGGCCGCGTGCCAGCAGATTGGCCTTGAAGATCTGGCGGATGGCCTGGAGATACCAGCGTCCCGGCAGGTCGATCGGCGTTTCGTACCAGGCCGCGAAGATCTCGCGCTTGGCCAGATACACGGGGTCGTCGATGTGCTGGAACAAGTCCACATGTTCGCTGAAGTAATGCTCGTCGGGATGCATGTTCTTCCAGCCCTGCAGCATGAAACTGCCGCGCATGAGGCCGCCGCCGGTACGCACCAGATCTTCGTAGAAGCGAATCGGCGTGCGCTCCACCATCTGCTTGAGCGGGCCTTCTCCCGCCCCGGCATCGATGGGCGAGCCGGCCAGTACCAGCCGCTGTACCTTGTGCGGGAAGCGCGCCGCGATCATGGCCGAGATCCACCCACCCTGGCACAGACCCACCAGGTTGGCGCGCCCGCCCAGTTCATCGATGACCACGCAGAGATCAGCCAGATAATTGTCGATCTCCAGGTCCTTCATGTCCTCGCTGGCGCTGTGCCAGTCGGTCAGGAACACGTGCGGTACGCCATGTTCCATCAGCGTTTCGACCAGGCTCTGACCGCGGTAGTAGTCGGCGATCACCGAGGTGTGTCCCGCATAGGGAGCCACCACCAGCGTCGGGACCGCATGCGCGGCAGCGGGCTTGCCGTATTCGCGCAAGCTCAGCGTACGCAGCGTCAGGCGCACCTGGTTGGCGGTGGCCATCTGCGGGTGATGCAGGGAATGCAGTTTGGTCTCTTCTTCCAGAAAGCGCAGATGCTTGTCCACCACTTCCTGTCCCTGGCGGAACACTTCGGTGGCCAGCATCATGGGCCAGAACAGCGGTACGCAGCCGGGCCCGCAGGCCGCAGGCTCTGGTGCGGGATGGCGGGCGTGGCTGGCAGATGAGGTCGTCATGCAGGGCTCCCATGGATGAGTCTTGCCGCATCGTCGGCAATGACCTGTTCTTCATTGGTCGGAATGACCAGCACGCGCACGCGGCTGGCCTGATGGCTGATGCATTCGAGATGCTGGGTGTTGGCGCTCTCGTCGAGCTGCACGCCCAGCCAGTCGAGACGAGCGCAGATGGCCGCACGCATGCGCGCATCGTGTTCGCCGATGCCGGCCGTGAAGACCAGCGCATCCATGCCGCCCAGCGTGGTCGCCAGGCGTGCGGTTTCACCGGCACAGCGCAACGCGAACAACTCCAGCGCCTCGCGCGCGGAGGGTTCCGTACTCTGCTGCAGGGTGCGCACATCGGCGCTCACCCCGGACACACCCAGCAGGCCAGACTGGTGGTACAGCAAGTCTTCCAGCGCCGCCGGCGTCATCCCTTGCTGCAGCAGATACAGCAGCACGCCCGCATCGAGAGCACCACAGCGCGTGCCCATGGGCACGCCTTCCAGCGTGGAGAATCCGGTACTGGCATCGACACTGCGCCCGTTCTGGATGCCGCACAGGCTGGCACCATTGCCCAGATGCGCCACCACCACGTTGCCATGCGCCTCGGGCAACTGGCGGCGGCGCAATTCACTGGCGATGTAGCGGTAGGAAATGCCATGGAAACCATAGCGCAGCACGCCCTCGTCATGCAGCTTGCGCGGCAGCGCGAAGCGGCGCGCCAGTGCATCCTGCGTCGCATGGAATGCGGTATCGAAGGAGGCCGTTTGGGGCAGGCCCGGGCGCAGGCGCCCGATGGCGCGGATCAGGCGCAGGTTCTGCGGCTGATGCAGGGGGGCCAGCGGGGCCAGCGATTCCAGTTCCTGTTCGATGCGCTCATCCAGCAGTACCGAATGGGCCAGATGCAAGCCGCCATGCACCACGCGATGGCCCACTGCACACAGCGCGCCCTGCTCGTGACCCACTTCCAGCTGGTGCAGCACCTGCTCCAGTACCTTGTCCATGGAGGCAGCAGGATCGGCGTCGATGGCCATGGCCGACGCCTTGCCTTCGATCTCCAGGCGCAGCCGCAAGGGAGACAGATGCAGGTCGAGCTGTCCGTGGCCGATCTTGCTGGCGCGCTCGCCATCGAGCCGGAAGACGCCCAGTTTGATCGAGGACGATCCTGCATTGAAGGTCAGCAGCCAGCGATTCATGCAGCCTCCTTGCCGACCGCCTGCACCTTGCTGCGCGAGGCGAACAGACGGGCCAGTGCCGAGGAGGCCAGACGCACGCGCAGGCTGTCGGCGCGGCTGGTGAGGATGACCGGCACGCGTGCCCCCAGCACCAGCCCGGCGGCCTCGGCCTGCGACAGGTAGATCAATTGCTTGGCCAGCATGTTGCCGGCTTCGAGGTCGGGGACCAGCAGGATGTCGGCACTGCCGGCCACCGGCGAAGTAATCTGCTTGATGCTGGCCGATTGCAGACTGATGGCATTGTCGAAAGCCAGCGGGCCGTCGACCAGCGCACCGGTGATCTGATGGCGCGTGGCCATCACGGTGAGGGCTGCGGCATCGAGCGTGGAGGGCATGGCCGGATTGACCGTCTCCACTGCCGCCAGCACCGCCACATGCGGACGCGGCACGCCCATCACGTGCAGCAGGTCGATGGCGTTCTGGCAGATGTCGCGCTTGTGCGCCAGGGTGGGCGCAATGTTGATGGCGGCATCGGTGATGATGAGCGGCTTGGCATAGGTGGGAATGGCCATGGCATACACATGGCTGATGCGGCGCTCGGTACGCAGTCCCGAGCCGGAGGCCACGACCGCCCCCAGCAGTTCGTCACTGTGCAGGCTGCCCTTCATGAGCGCGGATACCCGCCCTTGTACCGCCAGCTCGACGGCGCGCGCAGCGGCGGCGTGGCTGTGTTCGGTGGACTCGATCTGCAGACCCGCCAGCGACAGGCCGGCTTCTTCGGCGACGCGCCGTATCCGGGCTTCAGGCCCGACCAGCAGCGGCTCCAGCAGGCCCTCTTCGCGCGCTTCCAGCGCGCCCTGCAAGGCCTCGGCGGAACAGGGGTGGACTACAGCGACCCGCATCGTCTGCGCGCCCAGGGCATCGCGGATGAGTTGACCGTAGCGCTCGGCAGGCGTGGCCTGCGTCGGTGGAAACATGGTGTCCTCCTGAGGGAATGGCATGAGGCCGGACGCACTCATGCGGGCTTGCTGTGTCGCAGCATAGCCGCAGGCGGAGGTGAGTTCAATTGCAGGATTGCCCGCAAACCGGACAGAGAACACAAAGCTTGATCTGCTTCAACTTTGTCCGGGTGCATCCGCCGTCGCGGGCGGGACTGCGGACGGTCAGGCCGGAGTCAGTGCCAGCACGTGCTGGCGCGCGCGTTCGGCGGGCATCGGTTCGGCAAAATAATGCCCCTGCATGGCGTGACAATGCATGGATTGCAGGACCTGCAGGTCTTCCTCGCTCTCAACACCCTCGGCCACCACCTGGAAGCCGAAGGAGGCCGCCAGTTGCAGCACCGCCGACACCAGCGCCTGGTTCTCGGTCTGGTCGGCCAGGCCGGTGACGAAGCTGCGGTCGATCTTCACGCGCGAGACGTGCAGCTGGCGCAGGAAGCCCAGCGAGGAATAGCCCACGCCGAAATCGTCGATGGCGATGCTCACGCCCTGCAGCGCCAGCGCGGTCAGCGTCTGGGTGGCGGCCTGCAGGTCGAGCGCGGTCTCTTCGGTGATCTCGATCTCCAGCATCTGCGCCGGCAGGTTCTGGCGCTTGAGGGTGCCCACCACCAGATCCTCGATGATGATGCGCTCCATTTCGCGCGGCGAGATGTTCATCGACACGCGCAGGTCGCTGCGGCCGTTGTCCCGCATGAACTGGATCATGTGCGCCACCTCGCCCATGATGAAACGCAGCAGCTCTTCCGACAGTCCTGCCAGCGCTGCAATCTCGATCAGATCGGGCGGCGCAATCGGACCATGGCGGCGATGCGTCCAGCGCACCAGCGCTTCGAAGCCATCAAGCGCGCGCCCGTCCTCGCAGACGATGGGCTGGAACCACACCTGCAGTTCGCCATCGGCCAGCGCCTGCGCCAGATCACGTTCGACATCGCGCTTCATCTGCAGATGCGCATCCAGCGCCGTATTGAAGACCTGGTACTGATTGCGGCCACGGCGCTTGGCCTCGTACATGGCGGCATCCGAGCAGACCAGCATCTCGTTGATATCGTCGCCACGCGACAGGTAGATGCCCAGGCTCAGGCCGATGTGACGATGGGCCAGGCGCGCGAAGGGCTGGCGCATCGCTGCGATCAGGCGCTGCGCCACGTGCTCCGGCGGCTCCGCGTGGGCGGTGAGCGGATAGAGGATCACGAATTCATCGCCGCCCAGGCGCGCCAGCGTAGCGCCCTCGGGCAAGGCCGCCTGCAGGCGGCGTGCCACTTCGATGAGCACCTGATCGCCCGCTTCGTGCCCGTAGGCATCGTTGATGACCTTGAAGCCATCCAGGTCAAGGAACATCAGGCATTGGCGTTCCCGCTGCTGCACCAGGACCTGCGCGGCCACCTGCATGAAACCGGCACGGTCCAGCAGGCCGGTCAGCAGATCGTGCTCGGCCTGGTATTGCATGCGCGCGGCGAACTGGCGCAGGTCTTCGTGGGCCACGGCCAGGGCCTGGCTGGCGGCAGTGGCTTCGTTCTTCAGGGCGCAGGCGCGCGCGAACATGCGCTCGCCCACGCGGGCACCGCGAATCAGGCCGGCCAGGTAGATCACGGCCGTCGCTGCCAGCGCCAGGCGGGTCGGCGTGCGATTGAAGGCAAACAGGCTGAAGATCACCGACAGCAGCGGCGGCGTGATGAAGCTGATCGGGATGCGAGCAAACGCGAAGCCGTGGGTGACCGCACCGGCCGTGATGCCGCACACGCAGGTCAGATAGAACAGGGTCTCGGGTGTGGTATAGCCTTCGCTCAGCCAGGGCATGCCGGCCCAGGCGAAGCCCGAGATCAGGGCGAGGATCCAGTGCAGGCGCAGGTTCAGTTCCACCACGTCGCTGGCGTCGCGCACCTGACCGCGCGGGGCCATCCACGGCACCAGTTGCGCCACGCGTTGCGGTGAGAGGCGGCACAGCGGGATCCGCACCAGGTTGACCAGCGTGGCGCAGGCCAGCCAGATCAGGGCCACCCAGAATTTGCCGGAATGCCAGGCCACGAAAGTGGAGATGCCGCTCAGCACGAAGGCCACCGGGATCGACAGCATGACGGTATGGCGGGCCGCCGTGAGCTGGTCCGCGCGAATCAGTTGTCGCAATGCAAGCCGGGACGCGTGGTCGCCGGCACCGGTTTCTGTCTTGAGTTCGTTCACATCCCCATCCCGTGGTGCCCAGTTGCGCTGCCCGCCGAGCGGCGAGGCAGAAGCGGCGGCCACCTGCCCAAGGTAGCGCTACCGATGGCGGGTATTATCCAATGAATAAGAAGAATTCCCATCAAAACATGAGCCCCATTGAGATTTATCAACGAGTTGTTGGCGTGGAAGAGACAAGCTCCGGGCTTGCTGAACCCCTTTCATGACCTGGAGAACCCTCATGTCCCAAGACAACGGCAACTGGTTATCGGCCGAACAGGCCGTCATGCCCGATGGCAGCGAACGTCAGAACTTGCCCCTGATCAACAGGAAACTGCCGCATCTCTCGCCGCAACAAGCTGCCGACAGCACGACGGCGGCAGACGCTGGAGAAGCATCAACGGCACCTGCCGGGCCAGCGGCGGCAGACTGAGTTCTCCCGCAGCAACACCTCCTGCGGAGGGATTTCCGGAGGCATCGTGCCGGAAGGCTAAAATGGAGCCGTATTTATTGCGCGGCAAACTGGCGCTGCTCCTGTCATGGCTCTCGATCCCTCCACTCTTCTCATCCTCACCATCGCGCTGGCGGCAGCCGCTTCGCTCTACCTGGCCATCGAATGGACCAGCGTCCGGGAACGTTCGCTGCTGCTGTGGAGCAGCGGCTTCGCCATCATCACGGTCGGCTCCTTCCTTGCGCTGCTGCGCTCGCGCGGCTATCTGCTGGTCGGCATCTGGTTCGCCAACGGCTTGCTGATCGCGGCGCATGCCTGCTTCCTGGCGGGCGTGGCCTGGTTCACGCGCACCCGCATCTCGCGCGCCTGGTGGCTGATTGCCTTGCTGTGGCTGCTGATGCTGTTGCTGCCCGTGCACGCCTGGTGGTCGCGCGTGATGCTGGGACTGCAATCGCTGATGATCGCCGCCCTCACCTTGCAGGCCAGCGCCCTGCTGCGTCCGCATGGTGCGTCGTTGAGCGTGGGCGCGGTGCAGCTGCGCTTCGTACTGCTGATCCATGGACTGTTCTATGTGGCCAAGGCGGTCTCGGCGCTGGCGCTGGGGGCGTTCGTGGATCTGGCGGCCTTTGGTGGCGTGCTGATCCAGGTGTCGCTGGTGGAGGGATCGATGGCGGTGATGCTGATCGCCTTGTCGATGACCGGCACCGAGCGCCATCGCCGCGAAGAACGCATCGGGCAGTTGGCCGCACGTGATCCCCTGACCGGACTGCTGAACCGGCGCGCCCTGCAGGCGCGCGCACCGGCGCTGCTGGCACGGGCCAGCGAGGCCCATCCGGGCGCGCTGCTGCTGATCGACATCGACAACTTCAAGCAGGTCAACGACCTGCACGGCCATGCCGCCGGCGACAAGTTGCTGGAAGCCCTGAGCACGCTGCTGCGTGAAGTCTTGCCCGCCGATGCGCTGGCCGCGCGGCTGGGCGGGGATGAGTTCGTGATCCTGTTGCAGGATGTGCGTGAAGAACAGGTCGCCCATCTCGGCGAACAGTTGCGGATGGCCTTCTCCCACGTGGCGCGCAAGGGCGTGGCCACTCCCGAGGCGGTGAGCCTGAGCGTGGGCGTCAGTCTCTACACCAAGCCGGCACTGGCGCTGGAAAGCCTGATGGCGCTGGCCGATGCGGCCCTGTATGACGCCAAGCGCGCCGGACGCGACCGGCTCGTCGTGAGCCCGGCACACCTCACTGCAGCCAATCCTTGAGCCGGTACCAGGCCCCGACCAGGGGCAGGAACCAGGGCTTGCCCAGATGACCGGGAATGGCCGGCCAGTCGAAATCTTTCCATGGATTGAGATCGGTCCTGCCGTCCATGACCTCGGCCATCAGCGTCCCCATGAGGCTGGCCATGTGGGTGCCGTGGCCGCTGTAACCCATGGAATAGAACACGCCATCGCGCTGCCCGGCACGCGGCAGGCGGTCCACCGTCATGTCGACCATGCCGCCCCAGCAATAGTCGATGCGGACCTTGGCCAGTTGCGGGAAGACCTCCAGCATCTGGCTGCGCAGGATCTCGCCGCTCCGGGCATCGGACTGCGGATTGGACACCGCGAAACGCGCGCGTCCGCCGAAGAGCAGGCGATTGTCCGACGTAGCGCGGAAATAATTTACAAAATTCTTGGTGTCGGTGTACATGCGCCGCGTCGGCAGCAACTGTGCCAGCAGCTCCGCCGGCAAGGGTTCGGTGACGATCAGGAAAGCGCCGACCGGCACGATGCGGCGGCGTATCCAGCCAAAGGGACCGACCTGGGAAATGCCGCTGCTCAGCAGCACCTGGCTGGCGCGCAGGCTGCCGGCAGGCGTCTGCACCTGATAGCCGCCTCCTTGCGCCTTCAGGCCCAGCACGGGAGTGTGTTCGAGGTAGATCGCACCGCGTCGCTGGGCCGCGTGGGCCAGGCCGCGCACATAGCGGCCGACATGCATGCCGGCGCTCTTTTCCATCAGCAGTCCACCGTAGTAACGGTCGCTGCCCAGTTCGTCACGCAGCTCGGCGCGGGTGATCAGGCGCGTGTCAGCATCCACGTTGGCGGCCAGCAGGGCCTGGCTGCGCGCCAGCTTGTCGACGTGCTCGGGCTTGGCCGCCAGCTTGAGCTTGCCGTAGCGTACAAAACTGCAGTCGATGGATTCCTCGCGCACCAGCCGTTCCACCGTATCGACGCCGGCATCGAAGGCGCGATACAGCCGGTTGGCCCATTCCGTTCCCAGGCGTTGTGACAAGGCAGCGTAGTCCTGCGCGAAGCCGTTGTTGCACATGCCGCCGTTGCGGCCGGAGGCGGCACCGCCGACGATATCCGCTTCGCACACCACCACCCTGGCCCCCTTGCGCGCCAGCGCCAGGGCGGCCGCTGAACCGGTGATGCCGCCACCGACGACCAGTACGTCGCATCCGTCGCCCGGCAAGGCGGTGTGGGTGCTGACGAAGGGGGATGAGGTGTCCAGCCAGTACGACTTCAATTGCATCAGGAGCTCCATCGACAGTCGGCAGCCGGATCATGAACGCAGGGGACGAGGCCGCAACGGGGTGTGGACTGATTATGGTGCGCGCTCCCGGTACGGTGATTAATGCTCATTGAACGCAGCATTAAGCCCAGGTTAATGCTCGTGCAGCGCCCGTCCTTGCTGGCTGCCAGCAGGACGAGCAGCGCAGCGTAACGAAAAATGCCGGAAAGCTGACTTTTAAAAGTAGAAGCTGCTCCGATCCCGGCGCAATAAAAATTATTAGTTGGAGGCCGGCGACCATACTTCTTCCATCCCCAACGAAGGAGTTTGAGCAAATGACTTTCAAGCCGAAGTACATCAGTTTTGACTGCTATGGCACCCTGATCAATTTTGAAATGGGCCCGACCGCCCGCAGGCTCTTTGCCGACCGCGTCGACGAGAAGCGCATGCCGTCCTTCCTGGATAGCTTCCGTTTCTATCGTCTCGACGAAGTGCTGGGCGCCTGGAAACCGTTCCTGGAGGTGGTGGACAACGCCATCCGCCGCACCTGCCACGCCCATGGCGTGGAATGCCGGGACAGCGATGGCCAGGCCCTCTATGCGGCCGTGCCGACCTGGCAGCCACATCCGCATGTGGTGGAAACGCTGGAGAAGATCGCGCCCCACATCCCGCTGGTGATCCTCTCGAACTCCATGATCGACCTGATTCCGCACAGCGTGGCGCACCTTAAAGCGCCCTTCCATGCGGTCTACACCGCCGAGGAAGCGCAAGCCTACAAGCCGCGCGGGCAGGCCTTTGAATACATGTTCGACCAGCTGGGCTGCGGCCCGGAAGAGATGGTGCATTGCTCGTCGAGCTTCCGCTATGACCTGATGACGGCCAAGGATCTCGGCTTCATGGGCAAGGCTTACATCGACCGCAATCACGAGCCCTACTGCGATGGCTATGGCGTGAGCCGGCTGACGGACTTCCGCCAGCTGGCCACGCTGGTAGGCCTTTGATGGCTGCCGTCGCGCCTACGAGAGACAGGACGCATCATGCTTGAGACCGCATTGCAAGAACCCGCCGCCTTGAATACGGCGGCACCTGATCTTGCGCCGGCAGCGCTGGAACAACTGGCCGCCGCCCGCTATGGCATCGCGGGCAAGTCCAGCGCCCTGGGAGGTGAGCGCGACCAGAACGCCTGCATCGAGAGCGCCGATGGCACGCGCTACGTGCTGAAGATCAGCAATCCTTCCGAACAGGCGGCGGTGGTGGATTTCCAGATCGCCGCGCTGGATCACATCGCGCGGGCGGCACCGGATCTTCCGATTCAGCGCGTACTGCGCTCCTTGAGCGGGCAAAGCATCGAACAGGTGACACTGCCGGATGGCAGCGTGAGCATGGTGCGCCTGCTGACTTACCTCGACGGCGTACAGATCAAGCACACCGAACGCAGCGACGGCCAGCGGCGCGCCATGGGCAGTGGCCTGGCCAGGCTGGACCTGGCCCTGCAAGGATTCAGCCATACCGGGGCGCATCATGACCTGCTGTGGAATGTCTCCACAGCGCACCGCTTGCGCGACAAGATGGAAAGCCTGCAGGATCCGGCCAAGCAGCAGCTGGCACGGCACTTCATGGCGCGCTTCGAACGAGATGTGCTGCCGCGCCTGGGCGACGTGCGTGCGCAGGTGATCCACAACGACTATCACCTCTACAACGTGCTGGTGGCACCGCAGGAGCTGGAGCGCATCACCGGCATCATCGATTTCGGCGACATGCTGCATGCGCCACTGGTGGGTGAAGTCGCCACGGCGGCCGCGTTCCACATGACCGGCAGCGAGGATCCGTTTGCCGGACCAGCGCAGTTCGTCGCGGCCTATCACGCCGAGCTGCCGCTGACCGCGCCGGAACAGGAGATCGTCGCCGACCTCATGGTCACGCGCCATCTGGTCACGGCGCTCATTTCCGAATGGCGCGCGGTGCGCTATCCCCACAACCGCGCCTACATCATGCGGCACAACCCGGCGGCCTGGGAGGCGCTCGGCCAGCTGGCCGACCTGCCACGGCAGGACGCGCGTGACCGCCTGCTTTCCGACATCTGACACAGGAGCATTGCATGAGCACCCCTACCGACCTCACCATGGTCAACGCCTACATCCCCGGCCGTGCCGACGTCGGGCCCGTCACCGGGGCCCTGATCGAGCGCCGCAATGCCCTGCTGGGGCCGGCGTATCGGCTGATGTATGAACATCCCTTGCACATCGTGCGTGGCGAGGGCGTCTGGCTGATCGATCCGCAGGGGCGGCGTTATCTGGATGTGTACAACAACGTCACTTCGCTGGGACACTGCCATCCGGCCGTCACCGCAGCGATCTGCGAACAGGTGCAGACGCTGGCCACCAACACGCGCTACCTGCACGACACCATCCTGGAGCTGGCCGAACGCCTGCTGGCGACGGTGCCGGATACATCGCTGGCGCACCTGATGCTCACCTGCACCGGCAGCGAAGCCAATGACCTGGCCTATCGCATCGCCAAGGTCCGCACCGGCGGCACCGGCGTGATCGTCACCGACACGGCGTATCACGGCATCACCGATGCGGTCTCGCAGTTCTCGCCCTCGCTGGGCAGCAGCGTCAACCTGGGACCGCATGTGCGCCTGGTGCCGGCCCCGCGTGCCTATCATGCGCCGGGGCAGGATTTGGGAGAAAAATTCACCCGCGACGTGCAAGCCGCCATCGCCGACCTGCAGCGGCACGGCATCCAGCCTGCCGCCCTGATCGTGGATTCACTCTTCACCAGTGACGGCATCCTGCCGGGACCAGCGGGCTTCCTCCGGGGCGCGGTGCAGGCCATCAAGGCGGCCGGCGGCCTGTTCATCGCCGATGAAGTGCAACCGGGCTTCGGCCGCACCGGCGAGCACATGTGGGGCTTCCAGCGCCACCGGATTGCGCCGGACATCGTGACCATGGGCAAGCCGATGGGCAATGGCCAGCCGGTCGCAGGCATTCTGGCGACGGCCGATGTGTTGCAGGAGTTCGGGCAGCGCTCGCGTTACTTCAATACCTTTGCCGGCAATACGGTCTCGTGTGCCGCTGCGCTGGCGGTGCTGAAGACGATTGAACGTGAAGGCCTGATTCCCCATGCACGGGAGGTCGGTGGCGTGCTGTTTGACGGCATCCGTGCGCTGGCCGAACGCCATGAAGCCATCGGCGACGTGCGCGGTGCGGGCATGTTCGTGGGTGTCGAACTGGTCTCGGACCGGACGCAGCGCACGCCTGACCGCGCGCTCACCAGCGAGGTGGTCAACCGCATGCGTCAGAAGGGCGTGCTGCTCAGCGCCTGCGCGATGGGCCACAACGTGCTCAAGATCCGGCCGCCGCTGGTGCTGACGGCGGAACAGGCGGGCATGGTGATCGATGCACTGGACGAGTCGCTGACGGAAGCGCGATCGGCGGCGGGGCGGCGTTGATCCTGAGGCCGGCGATGCGGTGCTATGATCGGACCATGCGACCTACCGACCCTCTCGACCGCACCGACATCAAGATCCTCGAGCACTTGCAGCGCGAGGGCCGGTGCTCGAACGTGGAGCTGGCCGAGGCCGTCAATCTCAGCCCCAGTCCCTGTCTGACCCGGACCAAGCGCATGGAAGAAAACGGCGTCATCGCCGGCTATGCCGCCCGGGTCGCGCTGGACAAATTGGGCAGTCATGTCGTGGTGTTCTCCGAGATTACGCTGGGCAGTCATCGCCCGGCGGACTTCCGCAAGTTCGAACAGGGCGCGGCCAAGTATGCGGAAATCGTGGAGTGCTACAACGTCAGCGGGGGGTATGACTATTTGCTCAAGATCGTCTCGCCCACCGTGGCGCTGTTTCAGGAGTTGATGGAACGCTTGCTGGAGGACGAGATCGGCATCGAGAAATTCGCCAGCCGCATCGTGTTGCGCCATCCCTATGAGCAGCGGGTGGAGCCGGTGGAGGTGATTGCTTCGGGGAAGAGCAGCTGGAAGTGACGGCGGGCGCCCCCGCCGCCCCGGCTCAGGCAAACTGCGTGAAATCCGGCTTGCGCTTCTCGAAGAAAGCCGTGAACGCTTCCTTGGCCTCAGGCGCGGTCAGCATGCGCGAGAAGTGCTCGATCTCGGCCACCATCTGCTGCTCGGTCGCAGTGACGCGATTCTTCTTCATCAACTGCTTGGTCACCCGGATCGAGGCCGCCGGCAACGCCGCCAGCTTGGCTGCCTGCTGCTGCGCATAGGGCAGCAATTCCTCCAGCGGCAGCACGCGGTTGACCACACCCATCTGGCAGGCTTCGTCTGCGCCGAAGGCTTCGCCCAGCAACAGCTTCTCGGCCGCACGCTGGTAACCGGCGATGTGCGGCAAGAGCAGCGAAGACGCCGCCTCCGGGCACAAACCCAGTTGCGTGAAGGGCATGGAGAACTTGGCATTGTCAGCTGCATACACCAGGTCGCAATGCAGCAGCAGCGTGGTACCGATGCCCACGGCCACGCCCGAGACGGCCGCCACGATGGGCTTGCTGGCATGGCTGATCTGCCAGAGGAACTGGAATACCGGCGCATCCTGGGTCTTGGGCGGATTCTTCAGGAAGTCTTCCAGGTCATTACCCGCCGAGAAGGATTTGGGCTTGCCGGTGAAGAGGATGGCGCGGACCGCATTGTCAGTCTCTGCCTCCTTCAAGGCATCGGCCAGCTGCTGGTACATGGCCGCGGTGATGGCGTTCTTCTTGTCTTCGCGATCGAAGTGGATGGTCAGGATGCCATCGGCCTTGGTGAGCTGGATATCCATCTGCACAGTCTCCTTGAATGTTATAAATGATTTATAAGGTTCATGAAAAAAGCCGCACGGCATGCGCAGTGCGGCTTTTGCATCAGGCCTTGCTGGCGCGGATCAGACGCGTTCGAAGATGCCCGCCGCACCCATGCCGGTGCCCACGCACATGGTCACCATGCCGTACTTCAGGTTCTTGCGGCGCAGTGCATGGATGGTGGTGGCGGCACGGATCGCACCGGTGGCCCCCAGCGGGTGACCCAGGGCAATCGCACCGCCCATGGGGTTGACCTTGCTCGGGTCCAGGCCCAGGTCGCCGATGACGGCCAGCGCTTGTGCAGCGAAGGCTTCGTTCAGTTCGATCCAGTCGATCTGGTCCTGGGTCAGGCCACCGGCCTTCAGGGCCGCAGGAATCGCTTCCTTCGGACCGATGCCCATGATCTCCGGCGGCACGCCGCGCACGGCGAAGGAGACGAAGCGCGCCAGCGGGGTCAGGTTGAATTGCTTCAGGATCTTTTCCGAAACGATGATCAGCGCACCTGCGCCATCGGAGGTCTGCGAGCTGTTGCCGGCCGTGACGCTGCCCTTGGCGGCGAAGACGGGCTTCAGCTTGGCCAGCGCGGCCAGGTTGGAATCGGCGCGCGGACCTTCGTCCAGGGCGACGGTACGGGTCTTGATGTCGATTTCGCCGGTGGCCAGGTTGGGGAAGCGCTCGACGATCTCGACCGAGGTCATCTCGTCGGCGAATTCACCGGCCTGCTGTGCGGCGATGGCCTTCTGGTGCGAAGCCAGCGAGAACTCGTCCTGCGCTTCACGCGAGACCTTCCACTGCTGCGCCACCTTCTCGGCGGTCAGGCCCATGCCATAGGCCATGCCGACGTTCTCATCCTTGAAAGCGTTGATGTTGATGGAAGGATGGAAGCCCATCATCGGCACCATGGACATCGATTCCGCACCGGCGGCGATCATGACGTCGGCTTCGCCGACGCGGATGCGGTCGGCCGCCATGGCGATAGCGGTGATGCCGGAGGCGCAGTAGCGGTTGATGGTGACGCCGCCAATGGTGTTGGGCAGGCCGGCCAGCAGCACGGCATTGCGCGCCATGTTCAGGCCTTGTGCACCTTCGGGGAAGGAGCAGCCGACGATGGCGTCCTCGATCAGCTTGGGATCCAGGCCCGGCACCTGCGCCACGGCGGACTGGATGGCACGCACCAGCAGGTCATCCGGGCGGGTGTTCTTGAACATGCCACGCGGCGCCTTGCCGATGGGGGTGCGGGTGGCGGCGACGATGTAGGCGTCTTGCAGTTGTTTGCTCATTACCAAATCTCCTTGGACTCTCCCTCCCCTTCAGGGGGAGAGAGGTTTCATTAATTGCGCACAGGCTTGCCGGTTTGCATCATGCCCATGATGCGTTCCTGGGTCTTGGGGTGGTTGAGCAGTTCCATGAAGAACTTGCGCTCGATGTCGAGCAGCCATTGTTCATTGACGATGCTGCCCTCTTCCACTTCACCACCGGCGACGGTCTCGGCAATCATCTTGCCGAGCTTGAAGTCGTGGGCCGAGATGAAGCCGCCATCACGCATGTTGACCAGCTGTGCCATGATGGTGGCCAGGCCGTTGCGGCCGATCACCGGCACCTGCGGCGGCAGTTGCGGACGATAACCGGCATCGAACAGCGCGCGCGCCTCGACCTTGGCCACGTGCAGCAATTCATAGGGGTTGAAGACGATCACGTCATCCTCGCGCAGGTAGCCCAGCTTGCGCGCTTCCAGTGCGGACTTGGAGACGTTGGCAGTGGCCGCAGCCAGCATGTATTCCTTCAGGAACTGCAGGATGTCGTTGCCCTTGGCTTCCTTGGCAGCGCGCACGGCGGCTTCCTTCAGGCCGCCACCGGCCGGGATCAGGCCCACGCCCACTTCCACCAGGCCGATGTAGGACTCGATGGAGACTACGCGCTTGGCGGTATGCAGCAGCAATTCGCAGCCACCGCCCAGCGCCAGGCCGGCGACCGCGGCGATTACCGGCACGCTGGCGTACTTCAGGCGCTGGTGCGCCTGCTGCAGCTGGTGCACTACCGGCTCGATGGCCTTGACGCCACCGGACATGAACAGCGGCAGCATCGACTGCAGGTCGGCACCGGCCGAGAAGGCGCCGCCTTCGGCCGCATCCGGATGCCAGATCACCAGGCCCTTGAAGTTCTGCTCGGCTTCGGTGACGGCCTTGTTCATGCCATCGATCACGCCCTGGCCGATCACGTGCATCTTGGTCTTGAAGGACAGGATCAGCACATCGTCGTTCTGATGCCAGATGCGCACCGATTCGTCTTCGAAGAAGGTGGTGCCGGCGCTCTTGCCATCGGCTGCACCTTCGCCCACCAGCGGGGCACGGAAGGCCTGGCGCTGATAAACCGGCAGCTCGGAACGGGCCACGTCGGCCTTCTTGGAGGGCGACCAGGAGCCCTTCTCCGAATGCACGCCATCACGGCCATCGAAGACCCAGTCGGGCAGCGGTGCGGTGGAGAGTGCCTTGCCGGCTTCGATGTCTTCCTTGACCCATTGCGCGATCTGCTTCCAGCCGGCAGCTTGCCAGGTCTCGAAGGGGCCGACGCTCCAACCGAAGCCCCAGCGCATGGCGAAGTCCAGGTCACGGGCGTTGTCGGCCACCGATTCCAGGTGCACGGCGATGTAGTGGAAGGCATCGCGGAAGATGGCCCACAGGAACTGGCCTTGCGGATTGGTCGAATCATGCAGCGCCTTCATGCGCTTGACCGGATCCTTTTCCTTGAGGATGCGGGCGATGATGTCATCGGCCTTGGCACCGCCCGGGACGTAATCGCCCTTGGCCGGATCGATGCGCAGGATGTCCTTGCCCACCTTCTTGTAGAAACCGGCACCGCTTTTCTGGCCCAGCGCCCCCTGCTCGACCAGCTTGGCCAGCAGCGGCGGGGTGGCATAGGAAGAGAAGAAGGGATCGTCCTTCAGGTTGTCCTGCATGGTCCGGATGACGTGGCCCATGGTATCCAGGCCCACCACGTCGGCAGTACGGAAGGTACCGGACTTGGCACGGCCCAGCTTGGCACCGGTCAGGTCATCGACCACATCGACCGAGAGACCATACTTTTCTGCTTCGATGATGGTGGCCAGGATGCCGAACACGCCCACGCGGTTGGCCACGAAGTTGGGCGTGTCGAAGGCCCGCACCACGCCCTTGCCCAGGGTGGTGGTGAGGAAGGCTTCGAGCTGATCGAGGATGTGCGGTTCGGTCGATTGGGTCGGGATCAGTTCGACCAGGTGCATGTAGCGCGGCGGGTTGAAGAAGTGTACGCCGCAGAAGCGCGCCTTCAGGCCCGCATCGAAACCTTCGGAGAGGGCATTGATCGACAGGCCCGAGGTATTGGAGGCGAAGATCGCCTTGGGGCCGATGTGCGGGGCGACCTTCTTGTAGAGGTCGTGCTTCCAGTCCATGCGCTCGGCGATGGCTTCGATGATGAGGTCGCAGCCTTCCAGCACGGCCAGGTCATCCTCGTAGTTGGCGACCTGGATCAGGGCCGCGTCATCCTTGTTGCCCAGCGGCGCCGGGCTCAGTTTCTTGAGGTTCTCGATGGCGCGTTGCACGATGCCGTTCTTCGGGCCTTCCTTGGCCGGCAGGTCGAACAGCACGACCGGCACGCGGGCATTGATGCAGTGGGCGGCAATCTGGGCCCCCATGACGCCCGCGCCGAGCACGGCCACTTTTTTGACGATGAAATTGGACACGCAAATCTCCTTTGCTGGTGCTGCAAACATGAAACATGAATTCGGGCCTGGCAAGGTGCTGCGCCGCTGGGACGAGCGCTCACTGTACGCTCTTTATCCCGGGTGCGGCGGCTCACAGCATGCCCTGCCGCAGTGACGCCCGCGTGACGCCGTCACGGGCCGCATTGCGTTGGATCAACGCCGCGTGCAGGCGTGCAGCCCGCGCGCGGCGTGGTGTTGCGATCAGAACAGTTCTGCGTCCAGCGCCATCAGGTTGGCCGCACCCGAACGGGCCTGGCGGATCAGCATCGCGGTTTCCGGCAGCAGGCGCGCGAAGTAGAAGCGCGCCGTGGCCAGCTTGGCGGTGTAGAAGGCGTCGCCGCTGTCCTGCTTCTCCAGCGCGATCTTGGCCATGCGGGCGAACAGGTAGGAGAACACCAGGTGGCCCACCACGCGCAGGTAGGGCACCGCAGCCGCACCGGCTTCATCCTGGTTGGCGAAGGATTTCATGCCGATTTCCATGGTCAGCTTGGTCACCTTGTCGCCGATGTCGGCCAGCGGAGTGATGAACTCGGACATGGACTCATCCGTACCGTGTTCTTCCACAAAGGCCTGGATCTGCGCGCCGAATTTCTTCAGCTTGGCACCGTTGTCCATCAGGATCTTGCGGCCCAGCAGGTCCAGCGACTGGATGGTGTTGGTCCCTTCATAAATCATGTTGATGCGGGCATCGCGCACGTATTGCTCCATGCCCCACTCGGCGATGTAGCCGTGGCCGCCGTAGACCTGCAGGCACTCGGAAGTGGCCATCCAGGCGTTGTCGGTCAGGAAGGCTTTCACCACCGGGGTCAGCAGGGCCACGATGTCGGCGCTGTCCTTGCGCACCTGCTCATCCGGGTGGGTCAGTTCCTTGTCCAGCTCCAGCGCCACATACGAAGTGAAGGCGCGTCCGCCTTCGGCGAAAGCCTTGGCCGTCAGCAGCATGCGGCGCACGTCCGGGTGCACGATGATCGGGTCAGCCGGCTTGTCGGCGGCCTTGATGCCGGACAGGCTGCGCATCTGCAGGCGGTCCTTGGCGTAGACCAGGGCGTTCTGGTAGGCCACTTCGGTCAGGCCCAGGCCTTGCATGCCCACGCCCAGGCGCGCCGCGTTCATGAACACGAACATGGCCTGCAGGCCCTTGTGCGGCTGGCCGATCAGCCAGCCGGTGGCGCCGTCCAGGTTCATCTGGCAGGTAGCGTTGCCGTGGATGCCCATCTTCTCTTCGATGGCACCGCAGAAGATCGGGTTGCGCGCGCCCAGGGAGCCGTCGGCATTGGGCAGGAACTTGGGTACCAGGAAAAGTGAAATCCCCTTCGAACCTTCCGGCGCATCGGGCAAACGGGCCAGGACCAGGTGAACGATATTGGCGGAGACGTCGTTCTCACCGGCGGAGATGAAAATCTTGTTGCCGGTGATCTTGTAGGAGCCATCAGCCTGCGGCTCGGCCTTGCTGCGCAGGAGGCCCAGGTCGGTGCCGCAATGGGCTTCGGTCAGGCACATGGTGCCGGTCCATTCGCCCGAGACCAGCTTGGGCAGGTAGAGCTGCTTCTGTTCATCCGAACCGTGCGCATGCAGGCACTCGTAGGCACCGTGCGACAGGCCGGGGTACATGGTCCAGGCCTGGTTGGACGAGTTCAGCATCTCGTAGAAGGAATTGTTGATCGTCAGCGGCAGACCCTGGCCGCCGAAGTCCGGATCACAGGACAATGCCGCCCAGCCGGCTTCCACGTATTGCTTGTAGGCTTCCTTGAAACCCTTGGGCGTGGTCACGGCCTTGCTCTCGCGATCGAAATGACAGCCCTCGCGGTCCCCCGAATGATTCAGCGGGAACAGGACCTGCGAGGCGAACTTGCCACCCTCTTCCAGCACCTGATCCACCAGTTCGCGGTTGGTGTCGGCGTGGGGCGGCAGTTCCTTGAACACTTCCTCGACATTGAGCAGCTCGTGCAGCACGAATTGCATGTCGCGCAAGGGGGCGTTGTATTGGGGCATGAATGTCTCCGGACGGGTTACGCTGCCTTCCTGGCAGCCGATTTGGAATTCTTGGGGGCGCTGGTACTGGCGCTGTCGCTGCCCTGCGGGCGGTAGCTGTCGATCAGACGGCGGAAGCTGGCCTCGGCGCGTTCGACGCTGCCGGGAATGTGCAGGAAGCGCGCATCGTGATGCAGGGCCAGGATCAGGCCATACATTTCATAGACCATCTGGCTGACCTCGATGTCGGTGCGCAGGTGGCCGACTTCCATGGCCTGCTTGATGCAGCGTTCCAGCGCATCGCGCCAGGCCTGGACCATGGCAACCAGGTGGTCGCGGATGGCGCCCGGGCGGTCGTCATACTCGACCGCGCCGCTGATGTAGATGCAGCCCAGGGCGATTTCCACCGTGACCTGCTTGATCCAGCGCGCGAACATGCCTTCCAGGCGCGGCAGGCCGCGCGGCTCCTTGATGGAGGGATAGAACACGTCCTGCTCGAAGCGGTTGTGGTACAGGCGCACGACCTCGATCTGCAGGTCCTCGCGCGAGCCGAAATGGGCGAAGACGCCGGACTTGCTCATCTTCATCTTCTCGGCCAGGAGGCCGATGGTGAGCCCTTCCAGGCCATCACGGCTGGCCAGCTCCAGCGCCACATCCAGGATGGCGGCGCGGGTCTGCTCGCCCTTGCGCAGGAACTTGGGCCGGGCGGGCGCGGTGGTCACCTTGCTTGTCTCAGTCATCGTTGTCTCTTTGATATCCGCCGCAGGCGGCGACGGGAAGGAACCGGTTCGACGGGCGCGGCTCGGGGTCCGCTGTCTTGTGCCCTGGATAACCTGACATGAATTTATCTTCATGCAGAATTTATTCGAACGATCGTACTATTATTCATCGCGCCGCAAATGTCAAACAAAAAATCGGGCTGTCTTGTGGTACGGATTTTTGCTGCGCGGCAAGTCTTCAGGCGGACTCGGGAGGGGGGCTGGCGGCGCCCAGCAGGTCGTGGGCATCGAGCAGGGCATAGACGATGGTGGGATTGTTTTCCAGGCACTTGCGGATGGCCGCCGGGATGGTGTCGCGCGTCTTGCGGCACAGGCCGGGCTGCTCGGCCAGGTGGATCTGCAGGCCGCGCACGGTGCGCACCTCGTTGGCCCCGGGGCTGATGTGCAGGTGGATGCCGAGGTTCTTGCGCATGAGGCTGCCCACATGCAGCAGCTCGTCGTAGGTGCTGATGCGGGTGATGCGTTCGATCAGGCGTTTTTCTTCTTCACGGGTAAGCCAGAGTACGCGCGCTTCGGGCGCGTGCAGGCATTCCAGCAGCGCCTCACGCTGGCAATCGCAGGCACCGGGCGGGCACTCCTTGCGCAGGGGCCGGGCCACGGGGACGGACTGCATCGATTCGGAAGAGACCACCTGAGACATCTGCACCTTTGCACCTGGGTTGGAGAAAAGACAGGCCGGGGAAACGGCCTTCATCTTACAACGAGCCAGCGCTGCGGCGGGATCAGGATGAGGAGCGGTCCAGCAGGCGGCGGTCACGCTTGGTGGGACGTCCCTTGATCTCGGCCGAGGGTTCGCGGAAGAGGCGATGGCGTTCGGCCAGCGCGGCACGGCGCGTGATGCTCTCCTCGGTTTCCTGATAGAGGGTCGCGGCAATGGCGGCAGAGCCGCGCTTGTCGGCGATGCCGGTGACCAGCACTTCCCATTCGGTGGAACCGTTGTCGATGTCCAGGCGGTCGCCGTTCCTGACGTTGTGGGCGGGCTTGGTGCGCTCGCCGTTGAGCTTGATGCGGCCGCGCTCCACGGCTTCGGTGGCCTGAGACCGCGTCTTGAAGAAGCGTGCGGCCCAGCACCATTTGTCGATGCGGGTGGTGTCCATGTAGGGATGAGAATTGGTCGTTGGCGCTAAGTAGGTAGGGCTAATTATCGATATTTTTTGAATCATTTGCTCAAGAAAATCGGGATTCACATCCTTTCTTTGGTGAATCTCTGCCCTGGTGGATCAGCCTCACTATGCTGGCCAGTTTTGCGACCACACTTGTCGCTGCCGTCCATTCCGCCATGACAGATCAATTCCAGACCATCGCTGCGGCATTTGCCGGCGTCGTACTCTCGCAGCAACGCCGTCCCCTCAGGCTGCGCTGGCGAGCGCAGGAAGCTCGTTTCGCGCAATGGCTGCTGGTGCAGCGGGTCGACATCGAGGAAGCTTGTCTGGAAGGGCTGCAGGCGAAGCTGACCTGCGTGTCCAGCGATCCTGAACTGCCGCTGCAGGCCCTGCTCGGACAGCCGCTGGGCATCGAGATCGTGACTGACCGCGGCGCTCTGCATCACACCAACGGGATCATCACCGAGGCGCGCGCCGGCCAGGCCGACGGTGCGCTGCGGGTCTACCAGCTCACGCTCAAGGACGCGCTGTCGATCATGGAGGAGCGCATCAACACCCGCGTCTTCCGTCAACTGAGCGTGCCGCGCATCCTGGAGATCATGCTCGGTGAATGGCGTCAGCGCAGCCCCGCACTGGCGACGGCGTTTCACTTCGATCTGGATGGCCTGGAAGATCGCCGCTATCCGATGCGCGAGATCAGCCATCAGTTCAACGAATCCGATGCGCACTTCATCAGGCGGCTCTGCCGGCGCGAGGGCATTGCCTGGTATGTAGCCAGCCCCCAGCCCGCTGCCGAGACCGGCAGGACAGAGGATGCAGACGTTCCAATGCATAAGCTGGTGTTCTGCGATCAGTCCGCCCTGCTGCCCCGAGCCCTTGCCGGTACGGTGCGTTACCACCGCGAGGGTGCCACCGAGGAGCGCGACACCATCAGCGCATGGAGCCGCCAGCGCAACCTGGTGCCGGGTCGCGTATGGCGCGGCAGCTGGGACTACAAGGCGGTGCGCGTGGAGGAAGCCGCCAGCCACAGCGCGATCGACCAGGGCGATACCGGCCGGGCATTGGCGGCCATCCTGAATGACGGGTTGATCGAGGCCCCTCACGCTGCGGATGGCCAGCAAGATCACTTGCGCCTGGCCGATGCCCGCATGCTGGCGCACGAGGGCCGCAGCGAATCCTTCGAGGCCAGTGGTACGGTGCGCGATCTGGCGGTGGGGCACTGGTTCGAGCTGGAAGGGCATCCGGACATGCACGGCCAAGATCGCACCTTGCGCGAATTCATCGTGACCTCCTTGCGGCAGCAAGCCGAAAACAATTTCCCCAAAGCGTTGCAGGATGCGATCGACCGCCTGCTGCCCGCCTCCACCTGGCAAGCCGATGTACAGGGCGCAGCGGACATGCGCTACCGCAACCAGCTCAGCTGCCGCCGCCGCAGCGCGCCGCTGGCACCGCATTACGATCCCCGGCTGCATCTGCCGGCCGTGCATCCGGTCACCGCACTGGTAGTCGGGCCTGCCAACGAGGAGGTGTATTGCGACGAGCTGGGCCGCATCAAGGTACAACTGCAGGGCTTGCACGTGGAAGACCACGTCCACGCGCAAGGTGCGGGCACCAGCGGGCAGGAACGGGATAGCGCATTTGTGCGGGTATCGAGCGCCTGGGCCGGAGCAGGCTATGGGCACGATGCGGTGCCCCGGGTCGGCATGGAAGTGCTGATCGATTTTCTTGGGGGTGATCCGGACAAGATGTTCGTCGCCGGTGTCCTGCACAACGGCATCAACCATCCGGCGCGCTTCAGCCACAGCGGCGGCTTGCCCGGCAATCGCTTCCTCTCGGGGATCAAGAGCAAGGAGATCGAAGGCGTCCGCTACAACCAGCTGCGGCTGGATGACACACCCGGACAGATCAGCACGCAACTGGCCAGCGAGCACCAGCACAGCCAGATCAATCTGGGTTATCTCACCGAACCGCGCCACGACGGGCAGGGAGATGGCCGTGGCGAGGGACTGGAGGCGCGCACGGATGGGCATGGCGTCCTGCGTGGGGCCAAAGGCATCCTCATTACGGCACAAGCACAGGACCGGGGGCGCGGCCGCATGCTGGAGCGCGAGGCCCTGCTGGACACCCTGCACAGTCTGGAGGAACTGGCGCAGCGCCTGAGCCAGGATGCCGCCAGGTACCACGCAGAAGTGACCGATCTGGCGCAGCTGGAGCGCATCAGGAAGCAGCTGCAGGCATGGGACACGAGCGAAGCGGCCGGCGGCACGAGGCACGCTGCGGCACCCATGGTCGCCCTCGACGCACCGGCCGGCGTGAGCGTGACGAGCCAGGACACCATGGTGCTGGGCGCGTCCCGGCATATCGACCTGGTCAGCCGGGACAATACCCAGCTCAATGCCGGACGCAAATTGCTGATGCGGGCAGGAGAAATGTTCGCTGCCTTTGCCGGCAAGCACATGAAGCTGATCAGCGGCAAGGGCAGTGTCAAGGTGCAGGCGCACGAAGAACACGTCGAGCTTCAGGCTGCGCGACGCATCCTGCTGGAGGCCAGCGAAGAGATCATTCTGCAGGCCCCGAAGATCAGCATCCGTTCGCGCGATGACACGCAAATCCATGGCGGCGGCAGCTTCAGCCGCTGGAATGCCAGCCTCATCGAACACGGCACCAGCGGACAGTGGCGGCAACAGGCTGCTGAACACAATGTGCTGGGTCCGGCCAATTGTCCGCCACCGGAGATAGCGCCACCGCCTACCTATGAAGACTTGCAGCAGAGCGGCAGTTTGCTGGTGCGCCTGCGCAGTCATGCGCGCGATGGAAGGCCGCTGGCACACCAGCCCTATACGCTCTTCAAGCAGGGGGCGCAGATCGACGTGGGCGTCACTGACGCGGCCGGGCGATTAAGGATCGAAGGCCATCAGCCGGGCGACGACAGCTACTCGGTCAAGCTCCCCAATGGCTACTGCTTTGATTTACCGGTCCACGAACAGGTCAGCGCACTGGACCAACAACTGGCGGCCTCGGGCTACCGCAGTACTGAAGCGGACGCAGAAAGCCGCCTGCGCCATGCAGGCGCCTGAACCCCTTCCCTTTCTGGATCATCGCCATGACACAGACCTACCACCCAGGCAGCGTCCCCATCGACCTGCGCAAACGTAGTGCTACCGCAACGGCGCAATGGCTGCTGGAGCGCGCAGAAGACAGCAACTCCCCGATCTATCACGCCAACCAGCTTGAAGTATTGATCTGCGGCGAAGAGGGCTTTGCTCGTATCTTGCAAGACATCCGCCAGGCGCGGCACAGCGTGGAGATCATCTGCTGGGGCTTCGACCCTGCCATGGAACTGGAACGCAAGGGCAACACCTGGCCGCGCGGTCCGACCTGGGGGGATTTGCTCAGGGAGGTCGCGGCCGGCAAGTACAACAACGGCAAGCCGGTCGATGTAAGGGTGCTGTGCTGGAACGAGGGCATGATCTCCACGATGGCCAAGAATACGCCGGGTTATGGCACCCTCAATGCGGATCAGGTCAGGCGCCTGCGGCATCATGAACGGCTCTCCGGCAAGCCACACGAAGCCGGCCTCACACCGCAGGAACGGCGCCGTCATTTCAACGCAATGTGGTTCTTTGATGCCACCCATGGTACGTCTGCGCATCTCAGCTTCAAGGTTCGCCCGGGTGATGCCGACAAGGTCCGCCAGAGTCTTGCAGAAGAGCGTTCGGCAAGGCTGGCGATGGCTGAGCACCAATCCCTGGTCCAGGCATCGACGGCGCATCAGAAAACGATACTCATCGACTACGACCATGCAGAAGGCGAACATGCAGTCGGCTACGTGATGGGATTGAACGGCGTCACCGATTATTGGGATACGCGAAAGCACTTGTTTCACGACCCGCGCCGGGGGCAATCGTGGGAAGGCGGCGGGGATGAATTTCCCGGCCTGAAACCACTGCAAGACTACGCCTGCCGCATTTGCGGCGAGGCCCTGATCAGCGTGAGCAAGAATTTCGTGGATGCCTGGAATCGGGTGGCCACTGCCGATCAGAAAATCCAGCGTGCGCATGACCTGCGCTCCCCGCCAGCTGGCCTGAAGGTTCGCGCTGGCAAGGCCGCTCATCGCGCGCAGATCGTGCGCACTCAGGCCGAGGAAGGCGACAAGACCATCCAGCGTCTCTATCGGCAGGCGACCAGTTTTGCTTCCAACTACATCTACATCGAGAACCAGTACTTCCAATACACCGAGTGGGCGCGGTATCTCAAGCAGCTACGGCGTGATTTCATCGCGGCATGGAAGGTAGCAGGACAGCCGATGAAGGCGCTTCCCGATCTGCATGTCTTCATCGTCACCCCCACCCCGGAGCGCACGCAGATGGTTCCGGCCACGCACGAGACCGTCAAGGCACTCGGGCATGGCACATTGATGCCCAATCAGGACAAGGAAGTGGAACGAGAGCTGGCTCTGCGGGAACAGGAGAAAGAACTGGCGACCTACGCGTTCAAGGAAAGGAAAAATGGTGCTCCGCCAGAGCTGGTGCGGGGACCCAAGCCAGCTACTCCTGACGGTAAAGCCCGAAGCAATGCAGACATCGCAAAGGAGCTTGATGCCCTCGGCATCAAGACGCTCGTGGCCAGTCTGTGGGCCTACGATCATGCCGGGGACAGCAAGGGTGAAAAATATCGCGAGATCTATATCCACAGCAAGTTGATGATCATCGACGATGCGTTCTTTACGTTAGGTAGCGCCAACATGAATCTGCGCAGCATGGCAGTGGATGCTGAGATCAACATCGGATGTGATGATCCGTTGTTGAGCGAGAAACTGCGGAGGGAGGTTTTTTCTATGCACTCCGGAAGCACTGCTTCATGCGACGGCGGCAACGGAACTTCATCGTCAATTCAATCTGCATTTGAAGCTTGGCAGGAATTGTTGCGAGTTAACCAGAATAAGAAAGCTTCACGGAAACCCTTAACAGGCTTCTTGTTGCCATTTTTTGATGTACGCACTTCCTCGATCCGACTGGCATGAACAACGAACCTACTCCAAAAGCATTTCCCGGCAAGGGCATTCTCAAGACAATTTCGCTCGCCATTACTCTTTCTCTTTTCTTGAATTCCTGCATGAACTCCCTTCCCCGCAACATGCCCCTGACGGCATTCGATCCACACATGAAAATATGGACGTGCCGATACGAAAAACCTGCAGAACCTCAACTCGATGCACAAGCCGAGCAATGGTTCAGAGAAGGTTTGGCGTTAACCAGCTTTGACCTTTGGCCTGATGATCGTCAATTCAATAAGGCGGCGGCTCTCTGGACCAAGGCGGCCGAAAAAGAGCATTGGAAAGCCATGCTCAACCTGGCAAGTCTTTACGTTGAGGGAAAAGGCGTTACGCGGGACACGGAGCGTGCTGTTCAACTTGTTGAGGAGGCTATGCGCAAAGGAGTGCCGAAGGCCTTCGATTTGATGGGGACTTACCACATCAATGGAACAGGTGTTAAACAAGATGCGACGAGGGCTTATGCATTCTGGATCCTCGCGGCCGAGATGGGAGATGCTGATGCTCAGGCTTATCTGGGGGCAAAGCTCATGGCGGCATACGACGACCCCAAGGGAACATTCTGGGGCAATTCAGTCATTGGAAGAAAAATGCTGGAATGTTCCTACGCACAAGAAAACGGTAATGGCGCGTCCGAACTTGGATTGCGTATCGCACTGCCTGAAGAACTGGAACGCTCGCTCAAGGTTTATCACGACGGCGTGAAATTCGGGAACGAAATGAGTGCCATCCATATGGCGGTAGAGTTTCGAGGAGGTCTCGAATCTGGCGGTCCGAGACCGGATCCCGATCGTGCTGAACGCTACTCTGCCATCAGCGACATGCTCCGCCTCAACCCCGACCTCCGCCTCCCCAACCTGGACAAGGTTCTCCCCCTCCCTCCCGCCATCCTCCCCTATTGGGACGGCGACAAACAATCCCTGATCGATGGTGCCAAGCCAGTCAAGACAGCCTCACTGGCGGACATCAAACCCTCCCCCGCTTCACTGCGTCAGGGCCGCGCGCACATCCCCGACGGCTTTGTCCTCCCTGACGAGCCACAAGGTGGCCCTCTGATCCAGCATCCAAACACCAATGCCGTCATCAGCGGTTATTGGATCGCCCAATTAGTCAAACCCTACACACCCCGCCAAGTCGCATGGAATGCGGCACAGGTACCCATGCACTATGAGCAGGGAGAATCCTTCACTCCCCCTGACGACGTCACAAAAGAGTCCGGCATTCTTCGTTTCCACTATCTCGGCATACCGGTTCCCAAAGTGCCAGCTGCACGACATGTCCCAGACTGGCGCGTCCCCCAAGGCGTGCTGCGCGAGATTCCCGTTCCTTCACGCGAACTGCGCGCCACAGGCTTGCTTCCTGCACCCGCTACCGGTATCTGGCACGGACGAATTGATCCGGCCCATCCGCTGGCCAAGGTCTTCAACCAATGGAACCGCCAGGCCTATGTCGAAGAAGGGCAGCCCTTCCCCGATCCGCGTGATCGCGGGCTGGACATCTCTCCGAAAGAAATTGAATGGCAATGGCTGGATCAGGCGAATCAGCCCCTGCCCTCAGGCCGCAAGGACATCACGATTCGCAACTTTTCCCCTTCAGAAACGACAAGCGCTCGTTGACGACAACCATCGCGCTTTCAACGACGCTACTTATGAAAGAAACACATCATCCGGGCAGCGTGCCCATGGATCTGCGCAAAAGATCGGCCACCGCCACTGCACAATGGCTGCTGGAACGCGCAGAAGACAGCAACTCTCCGATCTATCACGCCAACCAGCTGGAAATATTGATCTGCGGCGAAGAAGGCTTTTCCCGTATCTTGCAGGACATCCGGCGGGCCAAGCACAGTGTGGAAATCATTTGCTGGGGCTTCGATCCCGCCATGGAACTGGAACGCACGGGCAATACCTGGCCTCGGGGTCCGACCTGGGGGGATTTGCTCAGGGAGGTCGCGGCCGGCAAGTACAACAACGGCAAGCCGGTTCAGGTGCGGGTGCTGTGCTGGCGTGATGGACTGGTCTCCGCTCTGGCGAGAAATACACCGGGCTACGGGATGTTCCAAGCGGAGCAGGTCAAGCGCATCCGGCATCACGAGCGCCTCTCCGGAAAACCACATGAAGCCGGGATGACGCCACAGGAGCGCCGCGACTACTTCAACGCATTGTGGTTCTTTGATGCGACCCACGGCACCCATTCTCATCTCAGCTTCAAGGTCCGCGCGTGCGACAGCGACAAGGTGCGCGAGAGCCTTTCGAAAGAAAACAAGAAGATCTTCCCGCGGATGGAAGCTATCTCCTTCATGGAAGCCTCGACTGCGCATCAAAAAACGATACTGATCGACTATGACCATGCGCACGGCAAGCACGCGGTTGGTTACGTCATGGGCTTGAACAGCGTCACCGATTACTGGGATACCAGAAAACACCTGTTTCATGATCCGCGCCGAGGTGAATCATGGGAAGGCGGTGGAGACAATCTCCCGGGCCTGAAGCCATTTCAGGATTATGCGTGCCGTATTGTCGGTGAGGTACTCATCTGCGTGAGCAAGAACTTTGTCGATGCCTGGAATCGGGTCGCCCCTCCCGGTCAGACAATCCAGCGCGTGCATGATCTGCGCTCACCGCCTGCTGGCCTGAAGGCAAGCGCGGGCAAGGCCGCTCACCGCGCACAGATCGTGCGCACCCAGCCGGAGGAAGGTGACAAAACCATCCAGCGCCTGTATCGGCAAGCGACCAGTTTTGCTTCCAACTACATCTACATCGAAAACCAGTATTTCCAGTACACCGAATGGGCCAGGTATCTCAAGCAAATGCGGCGCAACTTCATTGCTGCGTGGAAGGAAGCGGGACAGCCATTGAAGACCCTTCCGGATCTGCATGTCTTCATCGTCATCCCTACACCCGAACGAGTACAGATGGTCCCGGCCACGCATGAAACACTCAAGCTGCTCGGGCTGGGAACTTCGATGCCTGATCAGGACAAGATGTTCGAAGAGCAGCAACAGGTCCGTCAGAAACAACAACAGAGGGAGATTGAAAGGGTCAGCCTCAAAGAGACGGGGAATGGTACGCCACCGGAGCTTGTACGAACGCCCAAGCCCCCGCCGGGACAACAGGAACCCTACGGCAATGCCGAGATCGCCGAGGAATTGGAGGCATTGGGTATCAAGACGCTGGCAGCCAGCCTTTGGACCTACGACCATACCGGGAAAAGCACGGGCGACAAATATCGCGAGATCTACATTCACAGCAAGTTGATGATCATCGACGATGCCTTCTTCACCTTGGGCAGCGCCAATCTCAATCTGCGCAGCATGGCGGTGGATGCTGAAATCAATATCGGGTGTGATGATCCGCTGTTGAGCGAAAAACTGAGGAAGGAAGTTCTTTCCTTGCACTCATTTAGCACGACAGCGTGCGATGGCGGAAATGGATCTCCATTGGACATCAAGAGAACCTTCCTTCAATGGCAACGACAGATGCTGGACAACCAGAGCAGCAAGGAAGCAAATACTTCACCCAAAAGCTTTCTTTTCCCATTTTCGGACAAGAGAACTTCGGAGTTCCGATTGGCATGACTTCACAGATGAAGTGTGATCTTAAATCCGAAACCATCGGCCTTTTCTACTGCATCAAAAGATCGCTGGTGTATTTGTCACTCCCCTTTTTCTCAGCTTGCTCCATGGACCATCTTCCTCGCAATATGCCCCTTAAAACATTCCAGCCCCATATGGAAAACTTCATCTGCCGACATGAGAAAGACGTCGAGAGCAAGCTGGATGAGATCGCAGAGAACTGGTTTCGAGAGGGATTGGCAATCACCAGCTACGACCTCTGGCCTGAAGACCGGGACTACAGAAAGGCAGCCATTCTCTGGGAAAACGCCGCAAAAAAAATGCATTGGAAAGCCATGTTGAATTTATCAAGTCTTTACTTGGCAGGCAGGGGGGTTACGCAAGATTCCGAGCGCGCCGTTACCTTGGTTGAACAAGCAATGCAGATGGGCATTCCAAGCGCTTACGATCTGATGGGGACATACCATCTAAACGGATCCGGAGTAAAAAAGGACGCCACCAGAGCCTACGCATTTTGGGCTCTCGCTGCTGAGATGGGTAGCTCCGCAGCACAGGCCTACCTGGGCCGAAAACTCAACGCCAACTACGATGATCCTCGCGGATCATTTTGGGGAAATAAGGCGATCGGATTAACAATGCTGAGGTGTGCTGTTGCACAAGAGAGTGCACTTGCCAGCCTGAATTTGGGCGTCAGTCTGAATGCAATGACGAAATATGATGAAGCGCTGCGAGTACTCCATCAAGGAGCTACCTTTGGCAGCGCGGCAAGTGCCAATTATCTCGCAGCAAGCTTCGCTACTGCTGACGAACTGACGGGCAATGTACCCGATCCAGACAGGGCCGACCGATATATGGCAATCGGAGATATGCTCCACCTCAACCCGGACCTGCGCCTCCCCAACCTCGACAAAGTCCTCCCCCTGCCTCCCGCCATCCTCCCCTACTGGGATGGCGACAAACAATCCCTGATCGACGGTGCCAAACCCGTCAAGGTGGTTGTATCTGAAATCGGCAAACCCTCCCCAGCTTCCCAGCGCCAAGGCCGCGCTCACATCCCAGACGGCTTTATCCTCCCTGAAAAGCCACAAGGTGGCCCTCTGATCCAGCATCCAAACACCAATGCCGTCATCAGCGGTTATTGGATCGCCCAATTAGTCAAACCCTACACTCCCCGCCAAGTCGCCTGGAATGCGGCACAGGTACCCATGCACTACGAGCAGGGCGAATCCTTCACTCCCCCTGACGACATCACAAAAGAGTCTGGCGTTCTTCGTTTCCACTATCTCGGCATACCGGTTCCCAAAGCGCCAGCTGCACGACATGTCCCAGACTGGCGCGTCCCCCAAGGCGTGCTGCGCGAGATCCCCGTTCCTTCACGCGAACTGCGCGCCACAGGCTTGCTTCCTGCACCCGCTACCGGTATCTGGCACGGACGAATTGATCCGGCCCATCCTCTGGCCAAGGTCTTCAACCAGTGGAACCGCCAGGCCTATGTCGAAGAAGGGCAGCCCTTCCCCGATCCGCGTGATCGCGGGCTGGACATCTCTCCGAAAGAAATTGAATGGCAATGGCTGGATCAGGCCAACCAACCCCTGCCTTCAGGACGCAAAGCCATCACGATCCGCAATTTCAGTGCGGAAGAACCAATGGCAAAAGGAAGCTGATCGGCGGGGCCCCCATCTTGCCCCAAAGAAAAACGCCGGCTGAAAAGCCGGCGTTTCTTCATCACGACAAGCGCATCAACAGGCTCAACGCTCCACCGCCAGCGCCACGCCCATGCCGCCACCGATACACAGGCTCGCCAGGCCCTTCTTGGCATCACGGCGCACCATCTCATGCAGCAGCGTCACCAGCACGCGGCAGCCCGAGGCACCGATGGGGTGGCCCAGGGCGATGGCGCCGCCATTGACGTTGATCTTGCTGGTGTCCCAGCCCATCTGCTTGTTCACCGCAATGGCTTGCGCGGCGAAGGCTTCGTTGATTTCCATCAGGTCCAGATCCTGCGGCGTCCAGCCGGCCTTCTTCAAGGTCAGCTGCGATGCCGGCACCGGGCCCATGCCCATGATGCTGGGATCCAGGCCAGCCGAGGAATACGCCTTGATCCTGGCCAGCACCGGCAGACCCAGTTCCGCGGCCAGCTTGGCCGAGGTCACCACCACGGCCGCCGCACCATCGTTGATGCCGGAGGCGTTGCCGGCCGTCACCGTGCCAGCCTTGTCGAAGGCCGGACGCAGACCCGCCAGGGCTTCGGCAGTCACGCCGTGCTTGACGAATTCATCGGTATCGAAGACCACGGTTTCCTTCTTGCCCTTGATTTCGATGGGCACGATCTCATCCTTGAACCTGCCGGCCTTCTGCGCCGCTTCAGCCTTGTTCTGCGAGGCGGCAGCGAAGGCGTCCTGCTCTTCGCGGCTGATCTCGAACTTCTTGGCCACGTTCTCGGCGGTGATGCCCATGTGGTACTGGTTGTAGACGTCCCACAGGCCATCGACGATCATGGTGTCGGTCAGCTTGGCATCGCCCATGCGGAAGCCGTCACGCGAGTTGTTGAGCACGTGCGGCGAGGCGCTCATGTTTTCCTGGCCACCGGCGATGACGATCTGGGCGTCGCCGCAGCGAATCGCCTGCGCCGCCAGCTGCACCGCCTTCAGGCCGCTGCCGCAGACCTTGCCGACCACGAAGGCCGGGACCATGTCAGGCAGGCCCGACTTGATGACCGACTGGCGCGCCGGGTTCTGGCCCAGGCCAGCCGTGAGCACCTGGCCGAGGATGACTTCGCTGATGGCTTCCGGCTTGATGCCGGTCTTGGCCAGCAGGGCCTTGATGACTTGCGCACCCAGATCGGCCGCCGCAATCTTCGACAAGGATCCGCCGAATTTGCCGATCGCCGTTCTCTGTGCTGCGACAATGACCACATCATCCATAACTCGCTCCTTTTATTGAAATGGCAGGAAGCCGCGCACGGCTGTCCTTCGAAAACCGGGATGGTCATCTTATTCGATTTCAGCTTGGAACGCGATATGGTGAATTTTCGGTAAATCAAACACCCGGCAAAAAGTCTCAAGCGTCTTTTCCGAGCGTGATGATGTGAATTACCGTGCGATACAAGAGGAAGGCCGCACCATACGCCGCCCGCTTGTACCAGGGCACGTGCAGGAAGTCCGACAGGTGCACCACCCGGCCCCCGGCCGCACCGGCTTCGATCTCCTGGCGCAGGTAAGCGGCGAAGGCCGGATCCTGCACCACCACGTTGGCTTCCTGGTTGACGAACAGCGACAGGCCGTCATAGTTGCTCGATCCCACGGTGGCCCATTTGTCATCCACCACGGCCACCTTGGCATGCAGTTCCGTATGGGTGTATTCGATGATGCGCACGCCCGCGCGCAGGAGCTTGGGATAGAAGGAATGCGCCACCGCATCCTGCATCACGAACTGTCCCACGCCCAGCAGCAGGGTCACCTTCACCCCGCGCATGGCGGCTTCTTCCAGCGCGCGACGCATCTTGCGGCCCGGGGCGAAATAGGGATTGGCGAGGAAGGCCGTCTCCCGCGCACGCCCCAGCGCCTGCAGATAGGCGCGCTGGATCGTGCGCCGGTTGCGGAAATTGTCGCGCACCACCAGCGCAGCCTGGGTCTGGTCATGCACTGGACCTGGGTGGCCATGGCGCAGGCGCTTGAAGTTGCGCCAGCGCGCCTTCAGTTTCATGCGCCCCACACGCAGCCATTGCGCCTGCACTTCACGATAGATGTCCTGCACCAGCGGCCCGAGCACGCTCACGGCGAAATCCCAGCGCGGTGCGGGCAGCGCGGTGATGTGGTCACGGTCGGACACCATGTCGTCATTGATGTTGAGCCCGCCAACGAAGGCCACCTGCCGATCCACCACGCACAGCTTGCGGTGGCTGCGCGCCACGCCGCGCCGGAACCAAGGATTGAAGGAGCGATGCTGCACCCCGGCCGCCGTCAGCGCGAGTCGCAATTTGTTAGTATTTTCGCGTCCGGTACCGAGCCAGTCATTGATGACATAGACCACAACGCCGCGTCCGGCGGCTCTTTGCAGGGCTTCGCAGACCAGTATCCCCGTATCGTCGAGCGAAAAAATATAAGTTTCCAGATAGATCTCGACGCGTGCTGCGTCGATGGCGCTGATCAGGGCGGGATAGAACCCCGCGCCACTGTGCAGCAGCGCAATCTGGTTGCCGTCAGTAAAGGTGAGGTGGCGCAAGATCAGGCCAGCTGCAGTTCGGTCACGATCGGGGCATGGTCCGACAGGCGCGCCCAAGGGCCATCCTTGAGGACCTCCGCCATTTCCACGCGGAAACCTCGCACATAGATGCGGTCCAATCTCAGCCACGGCATCATGGCCGGAAAGGTCCGTGCCGGGCGGATCGGTGCCGACAAGCCACCGAGTCGGCGCAAGCCATGCATCACGCCGCGCGCATTGGGCTGCGGCTGATCGAACACTTCGGTCACGCCCAGGTTCTGGTACAACGTGCGGCTCAACTGGTTGGTCCAGTCATTGAAATCACCGGCAATCAGCAAGGGAGCATCGGGCGGCGAGGAGGTGCTCACGGCCTGGATCAGCGCATCGATCTGGCGCCGACGGCCCCCTGCGAACAGCCCCAGGTGAATCACGTAGCAATGCACCTCCACCCCTTCGATGGGCACCACGCAATGCAGGATGCCACGTGACTCATAGGCATGGTCCGACACATCCTGGTTGCGGATGGAAGCGATTTCAAAACGCGAAATGAGCGCATTGCCATGATGGCCATGGTCATACACGGCATTCATGCCGTAGGCGGCGTGGTGGGTATCACCGGCAAGATATTCATGCTGCCCCTGCTGCGGCCAGTTGGAGGCGTGGCGCAGGGCGTTGAGGTCGTGGCGGCCCTGCACTTCCTGCAGGAACAGGATATCCGGATCCAGTTGTGCCAGCGCCTGCTTCAGCGCCAGGATGCGCGGGCGGCCGGCAAAGGAGGTCACGCCCTTGTGGATGTTGTATGTGGCGACACGCAGCTTCATCGATGCAACCTTTCTCTTCTTCTTGTCCGGTGGCGGTCCCGCGCAAGACGCTGGCTAGGTCGCCAGATAGCGCGGCAACTGCAGGATCGCTTCCGCATTGGAGGGCGAGAAACAGCGGTCGGCTGCCTCGCGATACGGCAGCCAGACATGGCGGGTGTGCTCGCGCGGGGCCAGCGTCACCGGAATATCACGGGGCACCAGCAAGCCAAAGACATGTTCGGTGTTTCTCGTCACGCCCGGCGCATAGCGGTGCCGCCAGACCGGATAGATGTCATAGATGTTGGAAAGTTGCCAGTCGCGCAGATGCGCGCGCGGCACGCGGTTTCCGCCATCCTGCAAGGAGTCTACGCCGGTGTCGGCCACCACGATGCCGGTTTCTTCCTCCACCTCGCGTCGGGCGGTCTCCGACAAGGGCTCATCAAGGGCATCCTTGGAACCGGTCACCGATTGCCAGAAGCCGGGCTGGTCGGCCCGTTCGATCAACAACACGTATTGATCGGCGCTGTGGATCACCACCAGCACCGATTCGGGAATCTTGTGGGGCTTGGCTTGCGTCATGGCCTGTCCGTGATGCGGGAAAGGCTCCATTGTATCGGGACGGCAGCGTTTCAGAGCAGCGAGGCTTCGCTCTCGGCCACCAGCCAGCTGCGGAAGGCCCGTGCCGCTGCATGCTCGATGCGGTCGCGCGGCCACACCGCATAATAACCGCCGCCCAGGCTGGCATTGGCTTCACAGGCGCGCACCAGCAGCCCTTGCTCCATGCAGGCGTCGATCATGTGACGCCAGGCCAGCACGATACCCTGCCCTTCCATGGCCAGTTGCAACAGCACCGGATATTGGTTCGACAGGATCTGCTGTTCGATGCGCACATCGTCCACCCCGTTGTGCGCCAGCCAGTTCTGCCAAGACATCCACTGGCGCTGCCCGTCCTCCAGCATCAGCAGGGTTTCCTGGGGCAGCTCGGCCGGAGCAAGCGTACGGCCCTTCAGATAGGCCGGGGAGCAGACCGGGAACACTTCCTCGTCATACAGGCGGCGCACCGCCAGGCCCGAAGGCGGGCCATCGCGCAGGAAGTAGATGCCCATGTCGAAATCGGTTTCGGACAGCTGGGCCAGACTGTCATTGACCACCAGGCGCAGGTGGCAATCCGGATGCTGGGCGCGAAAACGCGCCAGGCGCGGTGTCAGCCACAGCACCGCCACCCCCTGCGAACAGGCCACGGTCAGTTCCTGATGGCCCTTGCGCTTCATGATGTCTTCGGTGGCTTCAGCGCAATCGACCAGCAGGCGCTGCACCAGCGCGGCATAGCGCTGGCCGCTCACCGTCAGGCGCAACGCGCGCGGCTCGCGCAGGAACAGCTTCTTGCCGAGAAAGCGCTCCAGCTGGGCGATCTGGCGGCTGATGGCGCTTTGCGTGAGGTGCAGTTCCGCCGCCGCGCGGGTGAAGCTGCCATGGCGCATGGCCGCCTCGAAGGCGATCAGCGAAGGTAATGGGGGAAGGGGCGATATACGCATGGTCGGCGCTCCGGCTCGAAAGGTCTCATCCAGGTCGAGATGGTAGAGCGAAAAGCATGCCCGCCGCAGCTTTCCCATGAGGTGCGGAAAGCTGCGGCGCAAACGACGCAGTGCCGGCGATCAGCGGCTGCGGTGGATGTGACCGGATTGCATGACCAGCGACAGGTGTTCACCCTGGCCGGTCAGCAGCGTGATGTCTTGCAGCGGATTGCCGTCGACCACGATCAGGTCGGCCAGCGCACCGGCGCGCACGGTGCCCAATTCGCCTTCGCGCTGCAGGATCGCAGCGGCAATCGAGGTGGCCGAGCGGATGGTTTCCAGGTTGCCCAGGATCTCGGCGCGGATCAGGAATTCGGTCGATTGATCCTGATGCATCTCGCCCAGCAGGTCCGAGCCGAAGCCCATCTGCACGCCGTGCTCGGCATAGATGCGCAGCGAGTCACGGCCGGCCTGGCGCACCGATTCGATCTTGGCCACCGAATCCGGCGGCAGGCCCAGGCGCGCGCCATCACGGGCCAGCGAGTCGTAGGTGACCAGCGTGGGCACCACGAAGGCACCGTGCTCGCGCATCACGCGTGCGGCCTCGGCATCGACCAGGTTGCCGTGCTCGATGGTGCGCACGCCGCAGCGCACGGCACGGGCAATGGCGCGGCCGGTGTAGGCATGCGCCATCACGTAGGTCTGCGCGGCTTCGGCTTCGGCCACGATGGCGCGGATTTCATCTTCGCTGTATTGGGTATTGCCGATGGGGTCGGTGGGCGAAGCGACGCCGCCCGAGGCCATGATCTTGATCTGGGTTGCCCCCTTCTGCAATTCCTCGCGGGCAGCCAGCCGCACGGCATCCACACCATCGGCCACGCGCGCAATGGCACCGGCGCGGAAGGCACAGGAGCACGGCTCCAGCACATCGGAACGCGGACGGAAATCGCCATGGCCGCCGGTTTGCGACAGCGCCTTGCCCGAGGGGAAGATGCGCGGACCCGGCACCAGGCCGATGGCAATAGCTTGCGCCAGGCCCCAGTCGGCACCGCCCGCATCACGCACGCTGGTGAAGCCGCGATTCAACATGGCTTCGACGATGGGCAAGGCGCGGATCGAAGTCAGCGAGCCGGGTTGCAAGGCATTCAGGCCCAGGTTGGCCAGCGAGGCCAGCACGTGCACGTGGCAATCGATCAGGCCGGGCATGACGGTCTTGCCGGTGACGTCGATCACGCGTGCGCCGCTCACCTCCAGCGGGGTAGCGGAGACATCGACGATGCGGTCTTTTTCAATCAGGACATCATGGCGCGGGAACAGGCTGCCCAGCGCCGGGTCGAGGACGTTGCCGCCCTTCAGGAGAATCTTGGTCATGGCGAAATTCAATGTTGTTGCAGGTACTGCGGCTCACGCACGAAGCGGGTGCCGACGAAGCTGATGGCAGCGGCGATCATCACGTAGAAGGCCGGGGCCATGTTGTTGCCGGTGGCAGCGATCAGCCAGGTGATGAAGAAGGAAGCAAAGCCGCCGAAGATGGTCACGGCCAGGTTGTAGGCCACCGACAGGCCGGTGGAAAGCACCTTGGCCGGGAACAGTTCGGAGAAGGCCGCCAGGATGGGGCCGGTATAGGCCGCAATCAGGGTGCCGAAGACCAGCTGGAAGATCAGCAGCGTGGACAGGCTGGGCGCGCTGTTGATGTAAGCGAACATGGGATAGGCCAGCACCAGGATCAGCGCGGCGGCACCGGAGAGCAGCGGACGGCGTCCGATGCGGTCGGCCAGGCGGCCGACGATGGGGGCCAGCACCATGATGCAGAGTCCACCGACCATGCCGGCGATGAAGCCGGTGGTCTGCGGCAGCTTCAGCACCTTGACCGAGTAGGTCGGCATGTAGAACAGCAGCACATAGGTACAGACCGTCCACAGGATCACCATCGAAAAGCTGGCCGAAGTCTCGCGCGGGAAGTTGCGGATCACTTCCTTCAAGGGCGAATCGGTCTTGTCCTTTTCTTCGAGGAAGGTCGGGGTTTCTTCGAGGTGATTGCGGATGTAGTAACCCACCGGGCCGATGATGATGCCCAGCAGGAAGGGCAGTCGCCAGCCCCAGCTGGCCAGGGCCTGCGGATCCAGGCTGGTGGTAACGAAGGTACCGACGGCCGCCCCCAGCAGCACGGCCACGCCGATGCTGGCCTGGATCCAGCTGGAGTAATAGGCGCGTTCACGCTCGGGCGCGTATTCGGTCAGGAAGGCAGTGGCGCTGCCCATTTCGCCGCCGGCCGAGAAGCCTTGCAGCAGGCGTGCCACGACGATGATGAGCGGGGCGAACAGGCCCACGCTTTCATAGGTCGGTGCCAGGCCGATCATGGTGGTGCCCACCGCCATGAGCAGGATGGTGACCGACAGCGCCGCCTTGCGGCCCACGCGGTCGGCGTAGATGCCCAGCAGGATGCCGCCCACCGGGCGCATGAAGAAACCGACACCGAAGGTGGCCACTGCCAGCAGCAAGGAGGTCAGGTCGTTACCGGTCGGGAAGAACAGCTTGGCGATGATCACCGCGAAGAAACTGTAGACGGTGAAATCGAACCATTCGAGACCATTGCCGATCACGGTGGCAATGATCGCGCGACGGCGCTGGTGGTTGGTGACCACCGGAATCCCGCCGGCTGGTAATGTCGTTGCTTGCATGCTCTCCCCTCATGTCAGACGTTGATATGCGGCCGATAATAGGGTCAGCGGGAGACTGGCGGAAATGATATCTGTGCATGCAGCCATGCTCTGTGCGCATGCATGCGTAAATGATTTGGCGATTTTTCGCCTTAAATTTTTATATTGTTTATATCGTTTAGCAATCCGCTGCCGGAATGAAAAAAGCGCGTGCATTTCTGCACGCGCTTCTTGTTGCTGCCCTCATCGATTCATCCACCCCATCGATGAATCGATACGGAGCTGAATGTCGAATCGATGAATCGATGAATCGATCAGGCCTTCACTGCCGGCTCGGTATTGCGCAGGCGGATGTGCAGCTCGCGCAGCTGCTTCTCGTCCACTTCCGACGGAGCGTGGGTCAGCAGGCACTGGGCGCGCTGGGTCTTGGGGAAGGCGATCACGTCGCGGATCGATTCGGCGCCGGCCATCATGGTGACCAGGCGGTCCAGGCCGAAGGCGATGCCGCCGTGCGGGGGCGCGCCATATTGCAGGGCATCCAGCAGGAAGCCGAACTTCAGGCGGGCTTCTTCGTCATCGATCTTCAGGGCGCGGAACACCTTGCTCTGCACGTCGGCACGGTGGATACGGACCGAACCGCCGCCCAGTTCCCAACCGTTCAGGACCATGTCGTAGGCCTTGGCAATGGCTGCACCCGGGTTGGTCGAGATGAAGTCTTCGTGGCCATCCTTGGGCGAGGTGAACGGGTGGTGCAGGGCGACCCAGCGCTGGCCGTCTTCGTCGTATTCGAACATGGGGAAGTCGACCACCCACAGCGGACGCCATGCGTCGTCGAACAGGCCATTCTTCTTGCCGAATTCGCTGTGGCCGATCTTCACGCGCAGCGCGCCGATGGCATCGTTGACCACCTTGGCCTTGTCGGCACCGAAGAAGATCAGGTCGCCGTCTTGCGCGCCGGTCTTTTCGAGGATGGCGTTCAGGGCCGCATCGTGGATGTTCTTGACGATGGGCGACTGCAGGCCGTCACGGCCCTTGGCCTTTTCATTGACCTTGATGTAGGCCAGGCCCTTGGCGCCGTAGATGGCGACGAACTGGGTGTAGGCGTCGATTTCCGAACGCGGCATTTCGGCGCCGCCCGGCACGCGCAGGCCGACCACGCGGCCGCCTTCGCTGTTGGCAGCGCCCGAGAAGACCTTGAAGTCCACGTCCTTCATGACATCGGTCAGCTCGGTGAATTCGAGCTTGACGCGCATGTCCGGCTTGTCCGAACCATACATGCCCATGGCAGTGGCGAAGTCCATCACCGGGAACGGGTTCGGCAGGTCGATGTCCAGCGCGTTCTTGAAGACCAGGCGGATCATGCCTTCGAACAAGTCACGGATTTCCTGTTCGTTCAGGAAGGAGGTTTCGCAGTCGATCTGGGTGAATTCCGGCTGGCGGTCAGCACGCAGGTCTTCGTCGCGGAAGCACTTGGTGATCTGGTAGTAGCGGTCGAAGTTGGCCACCATCAGCAGCTGCTTGAACAGCTGCGGCGATTGCGGCAGGGCGAAGAATTCGCCGGCGTTCACGCGCGAGGGCACCAGGTAATCACGTGCGCCTTCCGGGGTGGACTTGGTCAGCATCGGGGTTTCGATGTCGATGAAGCCTTGGGCATCCAGGAACTTGCGCACTTCCATGGCGACCTTGTAGCGCAGGCGCAGGTTGTTCTGCATCTGCGGACGGCGCAGGTCCAGCACGCGGTGGGTCAGGCGGGTGGTTTCGGACAGGTTCTCGTCATCCAGCTGGAACGGGGGCGTCACCGACGGGTTCAGCACTTCCAGTTCCTGGCACAGCACTTCGATCTTGCCCGACTTCAGGTTGGCGTTGGTGGTGCCTTCCGGACGGTTGCGCACCAGGCCGGTGATGCGCAGGCAGAACTCGTTGCGCACCGATTCGGCATTCTTGAAGACATCCGCGCGATCCGGGTCGCAGACCACCTGGACCAGGCCTTCGCGGTCGCGCAGGTCGATGAAGATCACGCCGCCGTGATCGCGGCGACGGTGCACCCAGCCGCACAGGCTGACGGTTTGGCCGAGCAGTGCCTCGGTAGTGAGGCCACAGTATTGGGTTCGCATGGACATGGTTGTGATTCCGTTGACAGTGTTCTTGTTGGATTTCAGAGAAGACGCTAAGGGCGAAGGCGGGGCTGGCCGGGCAGCGGACTGCCGGCCGCCCCCTCAATTCTTCGGCGCCGCCGCGTCGGTGATGATCTTCTTGTCGGTGACCATCTCGGGGGCGACCACGCCCATGGAGACGATGTACTTCAGGGCTGCATCCACCGACATGTCGAGCTCGATGGCATCGGCACGCGGCAGCATCAGGAAGAAACCGGAAGTCGGGTTGGGGGTGGTAGGGACATACACGCTGATGAAGTCACCCTGCAGGTGGTTCTTGACCTCGCCACCGGGCGCGCCGGTCAGGAAGGCGATGGTCCACGAACCCTGGCGCGGGTACTGGATCAGCACGGCCTTGCGGAAGGCGTTGCCGGAGGGCGAGAACAGCGTGTCGGAGACCTGCTTGACGCTGGAATAGATCGACTTCACCACCGGAATGCGGGTCAGCAGGCCTTCCCACAGCAGCACCAGGCGGCGGCCGATGAAATTGCGCGCGGCCAGGCCGGTGAGGAAGACGATCAGCAGCGTCAGGATCGCGCCCAGGCCGGGAATGTTGTGGCCCAGCCAGTGCGCCGGCCGCCAGGCCTCCGGCAGCAGCAGCAGCGACTGGTCCATGGTACTGATGATCAGGTTCAGTACCCACAGCGTGATCGCCAGGGGGACCAGGATCAGCAGACCCGTAATGAAGTATTTGCGCATGGGGGAAAGGAAGGCCTCGTTAGCTGGCGCTGGGGGTGGACGCTGCCGCAGGGGCAGCCGCCGCCGGTGCCGGTGCGGGCGCAGCGGCCGGAGCAGCTGCAGCAGCAGGTGCATCGGCAGGCGCAGCGGGGGCGTCAGCTGAGCCGGCAATGCCGGTGCCATTGGCACCCTTGCTGTTGGCCGTGCCGCTGCCATTGCCCCGGAAATCGGTCACGTACCAGCCCGAACCCTTCAACTGGAAGCCGGCCGCAGTCAGCTGCTTCCGGAAGCTGTCCTTGTTGCAGGAGGGGCAAACGGTCAACGCATCGTCAGAGATCTTCTGCAAGACATCCTTGGCAAAACCACACGCTTCGCAGCGATACGCATAAATGGGCATGACAAACTCCGCAAAAAACTTCCAAAACCCTGAATTATAAAGGCTTTTGGCGGAGTTTTAGTGAACCTGCCCGCGCAGGCGATGCGCTGGCGCGACGGCTCGGGCCTCGCACCAGGCAAAGATTTGCTTTTTGGAAAGTTTATTCACCACCCGGCCCTGCCGGTGGCCTGCTCCCGTCTCATCCCTCAACAGGGGCGGCGCGGCTGCTGCGCAGGGTGTCAAGAAATTCACGACACCACCAATGCACGTCGAACTGGCGGATGTTCTCCATCAGTGCGGCATGGCGCTCGCGCCGCTCGCCCTGCGACATCTGCAGGGCCTGCTGGATCACCTGGGCGGCACCGTGGGTGTCGTAGGGGTTGATGATGAGCGCCTGTTTCATCTGCTCGGCCGCCCCGGCAAAGCGCGAGAGCACCAATACGCCCGGATCGTCCGGATCCTGGGAGGCGACGAACTCCTTGGCCACCAGGTTCATGCCGTCCCGCAGGGGCGTCACAAGGGCCACAGCGCAAGCACGGTACAAACCTGGCAGTCGGCGGCGCGCCACGGTACGGTGGATGTAGCGGATCGGCATCCAGTCGAAGTCGCCGAAGTCGCCGTTGATGGAGCCGCACAGGCTTTCCAGCTCGCGCTGGATGTCGCCGTAGGCTTCCACGTCTTCACGGCTGGGCGAGGCGATCTGCAACAAGGTGGCGCTGTGGCGATTTTCCGGATACAGGCGCAGCAGCTCGCGGAAGGCGCGGATGCGCTGCGGCAGGCCCTTGGAGTAATCCAGCCGGTCCACGCCGATCAGCAAGCGCCGGCGTGAGTACTCGGCCTTGGTGCTTTCATAGGTATCGCGCGCTTCCTTGGCCTGGCCCAGGCGCTGGAATTCGGCCACGTCGATGCCGATCGGGAAGGCATTGGCATGCACCGTGCGGTTGAAGGCGCGGAACTGGTTGGGACCGACCGGCTCGGCGGTCGCTTCGGCCTGCACGTACTGGGCGAAGTGCTGCAGGTCGGCGTGATTCTGGAAGCCCACCAGATCATAGGCAAACAGTGCGCGCATGAGCCATTCATGCGAAGGGATGGCGGTCAGGATCGGCGGCGGCGGCAGCGGGATATGCAGGAAGAAGCCAATGCGCGCCTCGCAGCCCATGGCGCGCAGTTCGGCGGCCAGCGGGATGAGGTGGTAATCGTGGATCCAGACAATGTCATCGCGCTTCAAGAGCGGAAACAATTTACGCGCGAAGAGTTGATTGACCCGGCGATAACCGCCCAGGTGGCCGGCCTCGAAATGCGCCAGGTCCAGCCGATAGTGGAAGACCGGCCACAGCACGCCATTGGCGTAGCCGCGATAGTAGGCATCATGGTCTTCCTGCGACAGATCGAGTTCGGCCAGGGTGACCGGGCCGGCCTGGTTGACGCGCAGCTCGCCCTCGCCGGGCGTGCCGTGCTCGACCACCTTGCCGCTCCAGCCGAACCAGAGTCCGCCGGTCTTCTTGAGGGTCTCGCCAAGCGCGACGGCCAGCCCGCCGGCAGCCGGCTTGCGGGGATCGGCGAGGCGATTGGAAACGACGACGAGTCTGCCCATCAGATCACCGCCTCCCATGACGCCGACAGGCGCATCGCACAGTTGATGATGCCCACCATCGAATAGGTCTGCGGGAAGTTGCCCCACATCTGGCGCGTGACCGGATGCGTATCCTCGGACAGCAGGCCCAGGTGGTTGCGGGCATCCAGCATGGCCTGGAAGATCTCGCGCGCCTGCTCCTTGCGGCCGATACGTGCCAGCGCGTCGATGCGCCAGAAAGTGCAGATGTTGAAGGCAGTCTCGGGACGGCCGAAATCATCCGGGGCTTCGTAGCGGCGCATGTAGGGGCCGTCGCAGAGCGATTTCTCCAGCGCTTCCACGGTGGAGATGAAGCGCGGATCGGTGGGCGAGATCAGGCCAACTTCCACCATCAGCAGCACGCTGGCATCGAGGTCGCGTCCGCCGAAGCTTTCGGCATAGGCCTGGCGCTGTTCATTCCAGGCTTCGGTGAGGATGCGGTCGCCGATTTCCTTGGCACGGTCGCCCCAGTAGCGGGCGCGCTCGGGCAGGTCCACGCGGGCGGCGATCTTGGCCAGGCGGTCGCAGGCGGCCCAGCTCATGAGCGCCGACGAGGTATGGATGCGCGAGCGGGTACGCAACTCCCACATGCCGGCATCGGGCTGGTTGTAGACTTCATAAGCACGTTCACCCACGGCTTCCAGATGCTGGAAGTGTTCGGCCCCGGCGCGATGGTGCAGGCGCATGTCGTGGAAGGCCTGCGCCGCGCCCAGCACGATGTTGCCGTAGACGTCGTGCTGGAAATGTTCATACGCCTGATTGCCCACGCGCACCGGCTGGTGATGCTGGTAGCCCGGCAGGTGATCCAGGATCTGCTCGGGCAGCGCTTCTTCCAGGCCGATACCGTACAGGGGCTGCACGTGCCCGCCACCGGAACGCACCACCACATTGGTCAGCCAGCGCAGGTAGTCTTCCATGGTGCCCAGCTCGGAGAGGCTGTTGAGGGCACGCACCACGAAGAAAGCGTCACGCAGCCAGCAATAACGGTAGTCCCAGTTGCGCTGGCTGCCCGGTGCTTCGGGCACGCTGGTGGTCATGGCGGCGATGATCGCGCCCGTATCTTCATACACCGATAATTTCAGCGTGATGGCGGCGCGGATGACGGCATCCTGCCACTCCAGCGGCGTGGCCAGGGCGCGGCTCCAGTTGCGCCAGTAGGCGGTGGTTTCCTGCTCGAAATCACGGGCGGTATCGTTGATGCCGCCATGCAGGGTTTCGTCCGGACCGAGGATGAAGTTGTAGGGGCGGCTGACCACGAAGGCGGTCTCGTCGACGATGTAGCTGATGGGCGCATCGGTATTGAGGCGCAGGGTCTGTTCCTGGCCGACATAGCGGATGTGGTTGCTGCCGCGCGTCTGCGGCGGCACTTCGCGGCCCCAGTCGAACTTGGGACGCAGCACCACGCGCATGCGCGGCGCGCCCGAGAGCGGATGGATGCGGCGTACCAGCTGCAGCGGCCGGAAGAAGCGGCCGCGGCTCTGGAAGCGCGGCGCCAGGTCGGTGATCTCGATGCCCTGGCCCAGCGTGTCGTACAGGCGGGTGCGCAGCACCGCCGTATTGGGTTCATACCACTGCTCGCTGTGGGAAAAATTCTCCAGCTGGAAAGCCCACAGCGCGCCATTGTCGGTCGGATCGAGCAAGGCATTGAAGACCGGGTCGCCATCGAAACGCGGCAGGCAGCACCAGACGATGCGGCCCATCTTGTCCACCAAGGCCGAGAAGGCGCAATTGCCGATCACGCCCAGCTCCAGCGAGGAGGTCGAGGGCATGTCGTGCGCCTGGGCGGCCAGGTGCGGTTGTTCGGAATGCTGCGTCTGGGAGTGGGGTTGCGGTTGCGCTTCTTGATGCGGATCGGGGCTGGGCTGGCTCATGGTTCCTCGTGCTCTGTTCTGTGGGTCAGATTTCTTGATGGAAGGCGATGTGCTGCGGGGCCGGCAAACAGGCCGGTACGACGGCTATCCGGGGGTGCTGCGTACCTCCACGCTCTGGCGCAGCAGGTCCAGCACGGCGGCTGGATCAGCCAGGCGTTGCAGGGCCTGGCTGGGGCCGGCGCCGATCTTGATGCCAAATCCGCCGAAGACTTCACCTTGGGCGATGGCAAAGCCGGCCTCATCGGTCACGTCATCGCCGATGAAGACCGGACGGCGGCCCCGGAACGGGGCCTCATGCAGAAAAGCGGCGACGGCGTCGCCCTTGTTGATGTGCGGCTTGGCTTCCACCACCATCTTGCCGTGCAGCAAGGTGAAGCCCGGTTCATGGCGCAGCGCGTCCATCATGGTCTCCACGCAGCGCTGTTCCAGATGGGCGGCGTGGCGGTAATGCAGGGCCAGTGCGCCGCGCTTGAGTTCCAGCTGCAGGCCGGGATGCGACTCCACCAGCGGCAGCAGGCGCTCGCGCAGGTGATGCACGTCCGGCACCGGCTGCTGCAGGATGCGGCCATCGGCCGTACGCCGCTCGGCACCATGCACACCGGCCGCAGGCAGGCGCAGCGGGGCCAGGAAGAAATCCAGTTGATCGAGCGGACGGCCGCTGACGATGGCCAGCGCGCCGTCCGATTCTTGCTGGATGCGCTGCAGGAGCGTGATCAGCTCCGGCGGCACCACGATCTCTTCAGGCTGGGGCGCCAGGTCGACCAGGGTGCCGTCGAAGTCCAGAAACAACGCATCGGCAGCGACATCGTAGGGGCGAATGTGCTCAGTCATGCCATTTCAGGTTGATGGAAAGCAAATAAGTTCCGGGTGGCTCTCGAATTATTGTCAAATAAATATCGAACAAGTTCGAAAACCCGGGCGTTGGAATTGCTTTGACAGCACCTGGCCCAGCAGTTCTGGCGGCTTCCCCAAAAAGACGAAACGGCCGCGCGGCAAGGCCGGGCGACCGTTTCGCTGGAGCAAGCCGGATCAGGACTGTACGCTGCCCTCGGCGGGCACCGCCACCATGGGCGGCACCGGGGCCAGCACCTGGGGCAGGAGCGAACCGGCCACCATGCCACCGATGGAGAACAGCAGGCTGGCCAGTTGCGGCGGCCACAGGCCGTCCGGGGCGGCATATTCCAGCGTGATCCAGGAGACCAGGCCCAGCACCATGGCCATCAGTGCGCCCTGACGGGTGGCGCGCTGCCAGTAGACGCCGAAGGCCAGCGGCACGAAGGCCGCCACCAAGGTCACCTTGTAAGCGTTCTCGACCATTTCATAGATGCTGGACTGGCTGTTCAGGGCCAGCGTGGTCACGCCCACCGTGAAGACCAGCACCACGGCGCGCATCGAGAACAGGAATTCACGGTCGCTTTTCCACGGGCGAATTTCCTTGAGGACGTTCTCGGTGAAGGTCACCGACGGTGCCAGCAGGGTCGCGCTGGCGCAACTCTTGATGGCCGACAGCAGCGCGCCGAAGAACATCACCTGGGCGAACACCGGCATCTTTTCCATGATGAGGGTCGGCAGCACCAGCTGGGAATCGGTTTCCAGCAGGCGCGAGACCATGGCCGGATCGATCAGCGTAGCGGAATAGGCCAGGAAGATGGGGATGAAGACGAAGAAGAAATAAATCACGCCACCCAGCACCGAGGCGTTGCGCGCCACATTCTCGTTCTTGGAGGACATGACGCGCTGGAACACGTCCTGCTGTGGAATCGAGCCCAGCATCATGGTGATCCAGGCGGCAAAGAACCACAGCACGTCTTTCAGTTCAGCGGCCGGCCAGAAGTTGAACTTGCCGGCCTCGGCGGCGTGCGCAATCACCACCCCCGGACCGCCGACCATACCCGAAACTTCATACCCGATATAAAGCATGCCGACCACCACGATGATCATCTGCAGGAAGTCGGTGATGGCCACGGCCCACATGCCACCCATCAGGGTATAGATGAGCACGCTGCCGGCACCGATGATCATGCCCCAGTGCATGGGAATGTAGCCGCCCGAGACGACGTTGAAAACCAGTCCCAGCGCCTTGATCTGCGCCGCCACCCAGCCCAGGTAGGAGATGACGATGCAGATCGTCACCAGCATTTCGGCGGCGCGGCCAAAGCGCTTCTTGTAGTAGTCGCCGATGGTCAGCAGGTTCATGCGGTACAGCTTCTTGGCGAAGAACACGCCCACCAGGATCAGGCACAGCGACGAGCCGAAGGGATCGGCCACGATGCCGCCCAGGCCGTCCTTGAGGAAGGTCGAGGACACGCCGAGCACCGCCTCGGAGCCAAACCAGGTCGCAAAGACGGTCGCGGTCACCACCGACATCGGCAGCGAGCGGCCGGCGACGGCGTAGTCCTTCGAACTCTTCACGTAGCGGGTGGCATACAGGCCGATACCGACCGAGATGACCCAGTAGAGGACGACGAACCAGAGCAGTGCATTCATGCCTTTTTCCTTGCAGGGGGGGTAAGAAAAACGCGCATTATAGCGGCAACTTCCTCGCGCAAAGCCGCTTGCGGCAAGACTTTTCATCTGTCGCCAGCGGACCACAGCCGTGCTGGCCGCTCGCTGCGGAGTGGTCTGTCGGCAAGCAAGAAATGCTCCCGCTCGCACGGGCGGGCCTTCAGGAATTTGTCGGGGGAGATGAAGCGGGAGTGAAGCAGCCTGCGCCACCGGAAGCGGCAGCGCAGGAGAGGGAGGGATCAGGCACCTTCGTTGTTGCGCTCGTAGGAGGGGCAGCCGTTCTTGCCCCACTTGCCGTCGCACAGCTTCCACAGGCAGCTCTCGCGCGCAAAGACGGACAAGGTGCTGCATTGCTTGACCTGCTCGGCCAGGGTCGGCACGGGCTGCACTTCCACCACTTCCGGCACCGGCACCACGGCCTGGGCCCGCTCCGCCTTGGCGCGGGCGTTGGCCAGCTGGGCCTCGGCTTCGCGGCGACGCTGTTCGCGCAGGGCCAGGGCGGCATCCTCGCGGCGGTGGCGGGCTTCGGCGGCGGCGCGCTTCTGCGCCAGTTGCCGGGCCTTGTCGTCGGCTTCCTGCTGCAGCTGGGCGATCACTTCGGGGCCGGGGGCAGCATCGCTGGCGGCAGGCTCGGCATGGTCCAGGCTGGCGGGCGGCGCCACGGCGTCCACCGGGGCCGCCTTGGACAGCGACGGCAATTGCTGCATCACCGGCTTGAGCGAGCGTTGCGGCCATTGCGCCCCCACCCACAGAGCGACGCCGATGATGGCCAGTGTCAGCAGCGAGACCAGCAAGGCCCCACGGGTCGACGCGCGCGGCTCCGGTTCGCTGCGCGGACCACGCGGACCACGGCGGGTCTGGGCTGCGGGCTCTTCCTGCGCCGCCGGCGCCGTGGCGGTGTCTTCATACGGCAGGCTGGCGGTGCCGGCCGAGGTGGCCACCGCCGCCGTGACGGCGGCTGCGGCAACAGCGGCAGCCGTGATGTGCGAGGCCCGGACTTCCAGCTCCTCTTCGCTGAGGTCAGGCTGCACGGACGCAGCGCGCGCCGGTGCCGGCGACTGGCTGGCGTGACTGGACTGACTGCTGTGTATGAGCTGGCCGGACGGATCGCCATGGCCGGCCTGCGCCACGCCCTCGCTGGCGACGCGACGGTCGCGATCTCCCTCTGACCGTTCCAGAACTTGCATTGGAATTCCCCTGTATGACGCTAGCGACCACCGTCCCGGTGGCCCTGATGTGCTCCCTCACGTCCGTGAATGCTTGCCAGGTCTCGCGTTGCGGGCAGCTCTGCCCCCAGGCATGTTCTGATGCTTCGATTGTTTTTCGGACGGATGGCTATTTTGCGCCGAAATTTCTGAAAGGCAAAACAAAAATGCGGCTCTGCAAAAAATATCTGCAGCCAAGCCAGGCGGGACTTGCCGGGCTATCAATAAACGCGCCCGGAATGATGCACAAAAGGAAACGGCAGCCCCGTTTCCGGGACTGCCGCTTGGCAGACCGACAATAAATCGCGTCAGTCCACGATCTTTTCCAACGCGAACAGGTCGGCCGGATTTTCACGGGCACGGACCAGGTGGACCTGGCTGCCATCGACCAGGACTTCCGCCGCACGGCCACGGGTGTTGTAGTTGGAGGCCATGGTCATGCCGTAGGCACCGGCCGACATCAGGGCCAGCAGGTCGCCCTCGTGGATGGCCAGTTCGCGCGAGCGGGCCAGCCAGTCGCCGGATTCACACACCGGACCGACCACGTCGTAGATGCGGGGCTGGCAGGCGTTTTCCTTCACGGTCTGCACGCCATGCCAGGCTTCGTACATGGCCGGACGCATCAGATCGTTCATGGCAGCATCAACCACGGCGAAGTTCTTTTCTTCACCATGCTTGAGGTATTGCACCTCGGTCAGCAACAGGCCGGCATTGCCGACCACCGAGCGGCCCGGCTCGAACATGACCTGGATCGGGCGGCCGTCGTACTTCTTGGCGCGCCAGGCGTGGACGCGGGCGAACACGCGCGCCAGGTAGTCGCCGATGGCCACCGGTTGCTCGTCGTCGTAGCGGATGCCGATGCCCCCGCCGATGTCGAGGTGGTGAATCGCGATGCCTTCGGCTTCCAGCGCATCGACCATGTCGATGATCTTGTCCAGTGCTTCCAGCAACGGCGAGTCGTCCAGCAGCTGCGAGCCGATGTGGCAGTCGATGCCGACCACGTCGATGTTGGGCAGGGCAGCGGCGGCGCGATAGCAGTTCAGCGCATCTTCATAGGCCACGCCGAACTTGTTTTCCTTCAGGCCGGTAGAAATGTAGGGATGGGTCTTGGCATCCACGTTGGGATTGACGCGCAGCGAGATGCGGGCGCGCTTGCCGAGCGCACCGGCCACTTCATTCAGGCGCGCCACTTCGGGGATGGATTCCACGTTGAAGCAGAGGATGTCATGTTCCAGCGCCAGCTTCATCTCGTCGCGGCCCTTGCCCACGCCCGAGAAGATCACCTTGCGCGCATCGCCGCCGGCGGCCACCACGCGCAGCAGCTCGCCACCGGAGACGATGTCGAAGCCCGAGCCCAGCTTGCCCAGCAGGTTCAGCACCGCCAGGTTGGAATTGGACTTGACCGAGTAGCACACCAGTGCGCCACCCTTGCCGCCCTCGGCACGGCCGGCCGCGCGGCAGGCATCGGCATAGGCCGAGAAATTCTGCACCAGCGCCGACTTGGAATAAACGTAGAGCGGGGTGCCGAACTGATCGGCCAAGGCTTGCAGGGAGACGTCTTCGGCGTGCAGCGCGCCGTTGCGATAGGAAAAGTGGGACATGGGAATCCGGAAAAGTCAGCGGAAAAAGGCAATCGGTGGAATCATCCGGCGCAGTCCCCGCCCTCATTGCCGGGGGACCGGCCGCAGTACAGCGCGATGTTTCAGCCAGGCATCATCGTTTGGGAGCGTCGGCGGCGGGGGTGTCGCCGGAGGCTTTGGCCTCACCCTCCTGGGTGCCTGCCTTGTCCTGGGCCGCTGCCGGCGCGGCGGGCTGGGTGCGCACGAAGGGATCAGGCGGCACCTTGGGCATGTACAGCGGGCCTTTCTGGCCGCAACCGGCCAGCATCAGGACGGCGGCGCACAGCGCCAGGGAAGCTGCACAACGGACGGGAGAATGGGGTGACTTCACGATAAAATGACGGATTACATCGAAATCTTAGAATGACTTGGAGTGTAGCATGACCGAATCGGAATTCCTGGACCTGGCTGACGCCACCCTCAACGCCATCGAGACGGCCCTGGAAGACGCCTGCGACGCCAGCGACCTGGATGTGGAATGCAGCCGCAGCGGCAACGTGCTGGAAATCGAGTGCGTGGACAATGGCTCCAAGATCATCATCAACAGCCAGGCCCCCATGCAGGAAATGTGGCTGGCCGCGCGTTCCGGCGGCTTCCACTACAAGTTCGACGGCAGCCACTGGCTCAACACCCGCGATGGCACCGAGCTTTACGCCACGCTGTCGGAAGTGGTCAGCAGCCAGGCGGGCGTTCCCGTCACCATCAAGCCCTGAGCCAGCGCGGCGCCGGCCTGCGCGTCCTGCCGCCCCAGCGGCGGTGCGCCTGAACCTGCGCCCTGCCGGCTTGCACCGTCCACAACAATAAGACTGCAGCATTCATGCGTCGATCTCTCCGACATCCTGCCTTCCTGTTCCTGCAGCGCGGCCTGGCGCGCCTGCGCTGGATCCTGGCGCTGACCGTATTGGCCGTGGCGGCCGCCCTGCTGCTGCCACCGCTGGTGACGCGCTTCAACCACGACCACAGCCCGCAAGCCCTGGCCGCCGAGAAGGACATGCAAGCCATCGCCGCCGGGCTGGAACGCTATCGCCAGGACAATGGCCGCTATCCCAGCGCCGCCCAGGGCCTGCTGGCCTTGGTGATCAAGCCGACCCGGGCACCCGTGCCGGGCAACTGGCCCATCGGCGGCTACGTGGATCGCCTGCCGCGCGATCCCTGGGGCAATTCCTATCAGTACGGTGCCGATGACGACGGCACCAGTTACGAACTCTATTCCTTCGGCCAGGCCGGCCCGGACGGCGGTGCCGACGGCGAGCAGGTCATCCGCCAGCATTGAGGAGACCGATCAGGCGGCAACTACCGCCTGATCAAGCCTGTCGCTATCTCAGGCGATATCCGGGAAGGCCGTGCGCAGCCGGTACTGGCGCTGGCGGTAGTTGCCTTCCGGACCGCTGAATCCACAGTCGACGTCACCGAAGAGGCGGCTCACGCGGTTGATGGCGGCGCGCTGGGCTTCGGTCTGCACCGCGATCAGGCGGCGCTTGCTGCGCGCGTGATGAGCGCAGATGTCGACCACCAGACAGTGGCCATAATCGGCCTGCTTGATATCGATGAGCAAGGCTTCCGGCTTGGTCAGGCCAAAGATGGCCGCCAGTTCGATGCGCGCACTCAGGAAGGGGTTGCTGTTGCGCAGCTTGTCGCTGAGCTGGGCGCGCGCCTGCACCGCCCATGACTGCGCGTCTTCCACGGCCATGAACGGCTGCAGCGCGTCGGCTGCGCCGGCCTCGCCCTGGGCGGCCGCCTGCTGCCACCAGTACAGGGCCTTGACGTCATGCATGGGATCATCGCGGCGATTGCGCCAGAAAATCTGCGCCAGCTCGCTCTGCGCTTCCACCAGACCGGACTCCGCCGCCTTTTCCAGATATTGCTGGGCGACCTGCAGATTGCGCTGCGAATAGATCGAGCGCGAATAGATGCGCGCCAGCGCATGCCAGGCCTGAGCCGAACCGCCCTCTCCCGCCAGCACCAGCCAGTGCAAGGCCTTCTTGAAATTGGCCAGGCCCTGCTCCATGAAGACGCGATTGCCGGCGCGGTCGATCTTGGCGCACAGCAGTCCCAGTTCCAGACGCGCCTCGACCTCTCCGGCCAGCGCTGCCAGTTCAAACAAGCGCATCAGTTGCGGCAACTCGGGCGCGGCCGCACGTGCCTGCCACTGGCCATAGCGCAGCAGCAGCGTGGCTTCCTCGGCATTGAGCTGCACCAGACCGGTAGCATCGCCTTCCTTGTCCAGTTGCGCCACCGCCTGGCTGTTGCGCTCGATCAGGCGCTTGACCAGCACCGCCGCGCCGCGCGCGAAGGCCGCACCCTGGCCTTGCTGCCAGGCCTTGTCCAGCAGCGCGTATTGCGCCTGTTCGATGCCGGCACGTGCTGCTTCGCGCACCAGTCGTTCTTCGACTGCCGAAGCCGGCAGGCCGGGCACCATGGGCTGGCCGTGGCGCTGCATCTGCTGCGCCAGCAGCCATTGCGCCTCATGGTCATCGCGGCTGGCCAACAAGGACAGCGCGGCGATGGCACGCGCGTGAGCATTGCTGTCGAACTGTTCGGTGTGTTCCAGTACCAGGCGCGCAAAGATCACGCCGGCCTGCGGCACGCCCGCTTCAAACGCCTTCTCGTACCAGATGGCCGCTTCCTGCGGCGAAGATAATTCCTTGACCTGATCGTAGGTGATGTTGCGGCCGATGATCATCCACGCATCGTCCACACCCTGTTGCGCGGCGCGGCGCAGCCAGTAGAAGGCGGTGCCCTTGCTGCGAGGCAGGCCGCTGCCGCCGTCGAGGTAGCGTCGGCCCAGCGCCAGCTGCGCGCGCGATTCGCCGGCACGGGCGGCCTTGATGACGGCCAGCTCTTCTCTCGTTGCCATGTTCTTTTCCTTTCTCAGCAAATCCGCAATCACGAAATCGCGGACGAAAAAATCCCCGCTGGCGCAGCAAGCTGCGTCAGTCCGGTGTGCATCAAAAAACTAAGGTTTTGAATGCGGTCCGCCAGTCCGTTGTGGGGCGGTGCGATACGCGATCCATGGAAGTGTTCCACCTCCATGCGCATCGAAATGGTGCTGCTATTAGAGCAGTGCGCCGCAAAAAAGTGCGCAAGGCCGAGAGCTTATTACGCTTTCTTTACAGACATCAAGATCGGCCACCAGTAAGGCTTTTGTCAGGATTTGACAAACAGAAAGCGAGCTTTTTGCAATGCAAAAAATGAGCTTTCCTGTGCAAGCTCGGGGGCAGCGTTGCACCAAATCCGAGTGCCCGATGAGCCATGCGCGAAATCAGCTGCATTCCTGCGAAGAACGAAATGGACTATTGCCAAAACTAATAAAAATCGCGATCAGAAGAAGCATGAAAAAAAGCGCCGCATGAACCTCATGCGGCGCTTCTTTTGCTCACTTGTGCATCACACTGCGCCGCCGGAAAGACGACGCAGGTCAACTCACATTAGAACTTGTGACGGATACCCACGGCGACAGCGCCTTGGTTGCCATCGGTGCCGGTGGCGTTGGAGACGCCCGGGTTGTTCAGGTCGCTAGCCTTGGTGTAAGCCAGGAAGGCGTACAGGTCGGTGCGCTTGGACAACCAGTAGTCGGTACCCAGGCTGACTTGGGTCAGCTTGGCCTTTTGCGACACGCCGTCGAAGTCGGCACGGGTGTGATCCACGGCAGCCAGCAGCTTCAGCGACGGGCTCAGGGAGTAAGCGGTACCGATTTCGTAGATGTCAGCCTTCTTGGAGTTGGCCAGGGTGCGGTTGGAGATGCTGGTCAGGGAACCGACGCCGGCTGCGGTCAGGTTGGTCTGGGAGTTCAGGTCTTGCTTGACGCGCGACCAGTTACCGTACACACGAGCCGGGCCGAACTGATAGGACGCTGCCACGTTCAGGACCTTCTGAGCGGTGCTGCCAGCCAGGTTGCTTTCGCTGGCTACGCTGGTGGTGGTGCTGCTGCTCAGCAGGGAGGTGTCAGCCGCGGTCGAACCAGCCTTGGACTGGTAGTAATTGATACCCAGACCCAGCGGACCGTTGTCGTACTTGCCGCCGATGCCGAAGGCTTGACCCGCGGAGGTCTGGCCAGCGGTTTCACCGAAGCCGTACATCAGGTTACCAGTGAAGCCGTTCAGGCTGTTGGTGGTGTAGCTGATCGAGTTGTTGGTACGGGTGCCTTGCAGGCGATCCAGGCCGGAGCCGGAGTTGCTGACCCAGCCACCGAAGTCATTGACGGCGGTGTAAGCGGAGATGGTGTCAGCGAAGTCGGTTTGACGGCCGACCAGCACGCTACCGAAGCCACCAGTCAGGCCTACCACCGACTTGCGGCGGAACAAGGTGTTGCTGGTCTTGGAATCGTCCAGCGCACCTGTGTCATTGCTGAAGCCGGCTTCCAGTTGGAACACGGCCGACAGACCGCCGCCCAGATCTTCAACACCCTTGAAGCCGATACGCGAACCCTGGATGACGCCCGAGTTCAGGCCGAACTTGCTGCCAGTGCCGCCGGAAGAGGTGGCAACCTTGCTTTGGTAGACAACACCGGTATCGACGATACCGTAGATCGTGACGGAGCTTTGCGCATTGGCTGCGCCTGCGAACGCGCCCAGAACGGCGAGTGCCAGCAGAGATTTTTTCATGTGACGTCCTTCTCTAAAAATAGTCTTGAGGATCCGCACTTGCAGTCGGATGGGCAAACATTAATGCTTCTCGTCGTCCATGACTGCACCTTGGTCGATAGAAGTCATTTTTTAGACGGGAGCCAAAGATTGAAATGGCAATTGTTGTATTTTTTTATCGCCGCTTTCGGATGTGCTGCGGCAGGACTGTCCCGCTATCGGCCTGCATCAAGGAAAAAGCGCCGGTATCCCTACCGGCGCTTTTCGTCATTTCTAACATTTTGATACATCTTGCTGGCAACAACCAATGGGTTCTTGTTAAGCAAGCCAGCGTGGCTTCTTGTCACTCGCTGCGCATTTCCGTACATTTTCGTACGTTTCTGGCGAATGCGACTGGTTGGATGCAATATCGCGTTCCATCACTGTACAGCCATGCATTGCACTCACTCCTGCTTATCTTCCTTGGGTTCACCGGCCAGCTTCTTCAACAGCTCCGACTTCAATTGCTGACGCTGCGCCGATGCATTCTTGCGATGTGCACCGGCACCTCCGGCGCGCTGCTGGGCAGCCAGCGCCACCGGATTGCGTGGCTTGGATTGTGATGGCTCGATGCGAAAACTCAGCTTCTGCCGGGTTCCCAAAGTCTTGTTGGCCATCGCATTCTCCTTGCCTCGGCGGGCATCATGACAGCATCGCGTTACAGCACGTAGCGCGACATGTCCTCATCCACGGCCAGCTCGCCCAGCCGCTCGTTGACATACCCGGCATCGATGAGCAGCCCATCCACACCAGCCTCACCCGCCGTGAAGGAAATCTCTTCCAGCAGCTTTTCCATCACGGTATAGAGACGGCGCGCACCGATGTTCTCGGTCTTCTCATTGACCGTATGCGAGATCTCGGCCAGTCGCTTGATGCCGCTGTCGGCGAATTCGATCTTCACGCCTTCGGTGGCCAGCAGCGCTTCGTACTGCTTGGTCAGGCAGGCATCGGTGCCGGTCAGGATGCGCTCGAAATCGGCAATCGACAGCGAATCCAGCTCCACGCGAATCGGGAAGCGTCCCTGCAATTCCGGAATCAGATCGGAAGGCTTGGAGAGATGGAACGCGCCCGACGCGATGAAGAGAATGTGATCGGTCTTGATCATGCCGTACTTGGTGTTGACGGTCGTGCCCTCCACCAGCGGCAGCAGGTCGCGCTGCACCCCGGCGCGCGAGACATCGGCATTGCCATTCTGCGAGCGGGTGGCGATCTTGTCGATCTCATCCAGGAAGACGATGCCGTTCTGCTCGACATTGGCGATGGCCTTCTGCTTGAGCTCTTCCTCGTTGACCAGCTTGGCGGCTTCTTCCTCGATCAGCAGCTTCATGGCTTCCTTGATCTTGATCTTGCGCGCCTTCTTGCGCTGGTTGCCCAGGCCCGAGAACATGGACTTGATCTGCTCGGTCATTTCTTCCATGCCCGGGGGTGCCATGATTTCCATCGAGGGGGCGGCGTCATTCAATTCCAGTTCGATCTCGCGATCATCCAGCGCGCCTTCACGCAGGCGCTTGCGGAAAGTCTGGCGAGTGGTGTTCTTGTCATCCTTCTCGGGGCTGGCATTGCCATCGGGCGTAAAACCGAAATCGCGGGCCGGGGGCAGCAGCACGTCCAGGATGCGATCCTCGGCCGCATCCTCGGCGCGGGTGCGCACCTTGCGCGTTTCCAGCTCGCGCGTCTGCTTGATGCCGATGTCGACCAGGTCGCGGATGATGGTGTCCACGTCGCGGCCCACGTAGCCGACTTCGGTGAACTTGGTGGCTTCGATCTTGATGAAGGGCGCATCGGCCAGCTTGGCCAGGCGGCGCGCAATCTCGGTCTTGCCCACGCCGGTGGGGCCGATCATGAGGATGTTCTTGGGCGTGATCTCGTGGCGCAGCGGCTCCTCGATCTGCTGGCGACGCCAGCGGTTGCGCAGCGCGATGGCCACCGCGCGCTTGGCGCGGGCTTGGCCGACGACGTGCTTGTCGAGTTCGGAGACGATTTCCTTGGGAGTCATATTCATGGTGGTGATCTTTTCGCTGTGACGATTCATCGGAGAAACAGGCAGGAAACGCGCGCTGCGCGGCTTAGTCCAGCGTCTCGATGATGTGGTTCAGGTTGGTGTAGATGCACAGCTCGCCGGCGATGGTCAGCGACTTCTTGACGATCTCGGCCGGGGTCAGCTCGGTATTCTCATACAAGGCCTTGGCGGCCGATTGGGCATAGCTGCCGCCGGAACCGATGGCGCCGATACCGTCATTGGGTTCGAGCACATCGCCATTGCCGGTGATGACCAGGGTGGTGTCGCGGTCCGCGCACAGCAGCATGGCTTCCAGGCGGCGCAGCATGCGATCGGTGCGCCAGTCCTTGGCCAGCTCGACCGAGGCGCGCATCAGGTTGCCCTGGTGCTTTTCCAGCTTGGCTTCGAACAAGTCGAGCAGGGTGAAAGCGTCAGCCGTGCCGCCGGCGAAACCGACCAGGACCTTGCCGTGATAGAGCTTGCGCACCTTGCGCGCACTGCCCTTCATGACGATGTTGCCAAGCGTCACCTGGCCGTCACCGCCGAGCGCGACCTGGTTGCCGCGACGGACGGAAAGGATGGTGGTGCCGTGAAATTGTTCCATGCTTGCCTCTGTTCAATATGTGCCGGGGAGCAGCGGAGGGACGTACCGGTTCCGCATTCCTGTCGAGATGGGGCTGGCCGGCCGGATTGCAAGTCATGCCATCGGGTGGGCCGCCATCGAGGGCAATATTGTACGCCCGCAAGAAAAACGGGCACCCTGACCACAAGGCCGGGGTGCCCGTCTGAGGCAGCGGGAGCGATTACACCGAAATCGTCATCAGGCTGGCATTGCCGCCGGCGGCCGTGGTGTTGACGCACAGCGCGCGCTCAGCCAGCAAGCGCCACAGGGGAATGGCACCGTCTTCGCTGCACAGGATCAACGGCACCAGCGCACCTTCGCGCTCGGCCAGGCGCACGCGCCATGCGGCAGCCTGGTGGCTGTCCACCAGGGCGGCCTGCAGCGCTTCGGCCTCCAGCTGGCTGGCACGGCGGATGGCCGCACGCACCGGCGCGGGCAGGCCGGCCGGCAACAGCGCCGCAGTGGTCTCATCGACCACCACCGTATTGCCGGTCGCAAAGGCCGCCGCCAGTTGATTCAAGAGCGTGCCGACGCTGGCGGCCACGCACAGCACCAGGCCACGCGGGGCGAAGCCCAGGGTATTGCGCTCGCCGGTGGGGCCGGGCAGCAGCAGGCTGCGCTGCAGCAGGCTGTCACGGTGATAGCGCTCGCCACTGGCGGCCAGGCGCTCGTGGCCATGGGTGCGGGCCCAGTCCAGCAGGCTGTCCAGCAAGGTATTGGGCACTTGCGCCGGTTGCGCGCGGGTCAGTTCCTCGTGCAGTTGCGCATGGCGCTGCAGGCGCTTGAGGTAGAGCGGACCACCGGCCTTGGGACCGGTGCCGGACTTGCCTTCGCCACCGAAAGGCTGCACCCCCACCACCGCGCCCACGATGTTGCGGTTGACGTAGATGTTGCCCACGTGCGCACGCTGGGCCACGAAATCGATGGTCTCGTCGATACGCGAATGCACGCCCAGGGTCAGCCCATAGCCGGTGGCATTGATGGCATCGATCAGCTGCGGCAGCGCATCGCGGCGATAGCGCAGCACGTGCAGTACGGGGCCGAAGACTTCGCGCTGCAGTTGCGCCAGGTCGTCGATCTCGATCACGGTCGGCGCCACGAAGGTGCCGTGCCGGCAATCCTCGCCCAGCGGCAGCTGGTGCACGGCGCGCGCGCTCTTGCGCATGCGCTCGATGTGGGCCAGCAGGTTCTGCTGCGCCTCGGCATCGATGACCGGGCCGATGTCGGTGGAAAGGCGGTCCGGACGGCCCACGCGCAGTTCGGCCATGGCGCCCTTGAGCATTTCCAGAGTACGGTCGGCGATGTCTTCCTGCAGGCACAGGATACGCAGAGCCGAACAACGCTGGCCGGCACTGTCGAAGGCGGAGGACAGCACGTCCTGCACGACTTGTTCGGCCAGCGCCGAGGAATCGACGATGAGCGCATTCTGGCCGCCGGTCTCGGCGATCAGCGGGACATCGCCATGTTCGCCGCTGCCGTCGCCATCATCGTGCTTGCGCTGGGCCAGGGTGCGGTTGATGAGCTGCGCCACTTCGGTGGAACCGGTGAAGATCACGCCCTTGACGCGCACATCCGAGGTCAATGCCGCACCCACGGTCTCGCCCCGGCCCGGCAACAATTGCAGGGCGGCGCGCGGCACGCCGGCCTCGTGCAGCAGTTGCACGGCGCGATGGGCGATCAGCGTGGTCTGCTCGGCCGGCTTGGCCAGCACCACGTTGCCGGCGGCCAGCGCAGCGCTGACCTCGCCGATGAAGATCGCCAGCGGGAAATTCCACGGGCTGATGCACACCACCGGGCCCCAGGCCAGCACGTTGCCGTCGTGACGCGAAGCGATGGCGTAGTAACGCAGGAAGTCGACCGCCTCACGCACCTCCGCAATCGCATTGGGCAGCGACTTGCCGGCTTCGCGCACGGCCAGTGCCATCAGTTCGGCGATATGTTCTTCCAGCAGGTCGGCCGCGCGTTCGAGCATGGCGGCGCGCTCGGCGGCTGGGGTCGATTGCCATTGCGGCGCGTAAGCAGTGGCGGCGGTCAGCGCCATATCGACATCGGCCACGGTGGCTTCGCTGACCTGGCCCACGATTTCACGATGGTCGGCCGGATTGCGCACCGCCTGTGCGGGTTGTGCAGCCAATTCGCCCGCGATCAGCGGTGCGGCCTGCCATTGGCGCTGGGCCATGGAGACGAACAGTTCACCCAGTTGCTGCAGGCGCGATTCATTGGAGAGATCGATACCCGAAGAATTCTTGCGCTCCTGACCATACAGCTGCTGCGGCAAGGCGATGGCCGGATGCGGCACGCCGCCTTGGGCGCGCACAGTCTCGATGGGATCGGCCACCAGACGGTCCAGCGGCACGGCCTCGTCGACGATCTGGTTGACGAAGGAGGAGTTGGCACCGTTTTCCAGCAGGCGGCGCACCAGGTAGGCCAGCAGGGTCTGGTGCGAACCGACCGGGGCATAGATGCGGCAGGCCTTGCCCAGGTTCTCGGCACCGACGACCTGGTCGTACAGGGTCTCGCCCATGCCGTGCAGGCACTGGAATTCGTAGTTGTCGACCTGGTGCTGCTTGGCCCAGTGATAGATCGCCGCCAGCGTGTGGGCATTGTGCGTGGCGAATTGCGGATAGATGACGTCGGTGGCGGCCAGCAGCTTTTGCGCGCAGGTGAGGTAGGACAGGTCGGTATGCACCTTGCGGGTATAGACCGGATAGCCTTCCAGGCCATCGACCTGGGCGCGCTTGATTTCGCTGTCCCAGTAGGCGCCCTTGACCAGGCGGATCATCAGGCGGCGGCCATTGCGGCGGGCCAGGTCGACCAGGTAGTCGATGACGAAGGGGCAGCGCTTCTGGTAGCCCTGCACCACGAAGCCCAGGCCGTCGAAGCCGGCCAGGTCGGGGTCGGCCACCAGTTCTTCCATCATGTCCAGCGACAGTTCGAGGCGGTCGGCTTCTTCGGCGTCGATGTTCAGGCCAATGTTGTATTGCTTGGCCAGCAGCAGCAACTGCTTCAGGCGCGGCAGCAGTTCACCCATCACGCGTGCATGCTGGGCGCGCGAATAGCGCGGATGCAGGGCCGAGAGCTTGACCGAGATACCCGGGCCATCCTTGATGCCGCGGCCGTTGGAGGCGCGGCCGATGGCGTGGATGGCGGTCTCGTAGGACTGGTAGTAGGCATCGGCGTCGTGCATGGTCAGGGCGGCTTCGCCCAGCATGTCGTAGGAATAGCGATAGCCGCGCTTTTCGTTGTCGCGGCTGTTGTCCAGCGCTTCTTCGATGGTCTGGCCGGTCACGAACTGGTTGCCCAGCATGCGCATGGCCAGGTCCACGCCCTTGCGGATGAGCGGCTCGCCGCCCTTGCCGATCAAGCGCGTGATGGCTTGCGTGAGGCCGCTTTCGCTGCTGGTGGAGACCAGCTTGCCGGTGATGAGCAAGCCCCAGGTGGCGGCATTGACGAACAGCGACGGCGACTCGCCCAGGTGCTTGCGCCAGTCGCCCTTGCTGATCTTGTCGGCGATGAGGCGGTCCGCGGTCTGGCGGTCGGGGATGCGCAGCAGCGCTTCGGCCAGGCACATCAGCGCCACGCCTTCTTCGGAGGACAGCGAGAATTCGTGCATCAGCGCATCCACGCCGGAGGACCGGGTGCGCTTCTCGCGCACCTGCTGCACCAGCTTTTTGGCCAGTTGCTGGGTGGCGTCCTTCCAGGGCTGCTGGCCCTGCACCTGCTGCAGCAGCCATTGCACGGCCTCACGCTCGTCGCGACGATAGGCGGCAGTGATGGCCGCACGCAGCGGACTGGGGGCCGGCAGCAACTCGGCCTGGAATGTGCCAAAGGGCAGGCTGGAAGCGGAGGCCGCAGGGGCGGCGGAGGCGACGGTGGTCATGGTCTGGAGTCGAAATGGGATGGAAATGGGCAACCGGATTCTATGTGCTTGATGCCAATATTAATTCTGTATTTCATGCTTCCGGCCAATATTTAATTCGGACTATTTCATTTATTCGATTTTTAATTTTCCACATCGATGCCGCCATGGCGCCTTTCGCAGTACTGTCGCGGCTTCCGGGGCGATGAACGGTCCGAGCTGGCCTGAGCCCGGGCCATTGCCCTCCTGGCGAGGCAATTCCCAATTTATTCGAAACATTTTTCGGTGCCTTTCGAGCTTTGCCTGAGATTTTCTTGGATTTTCTGGAAGTACGAAGTTGCCGAACAAGAATGACGGCCCGTCATTGTTCTGGGGCTTGTCATGGATCACGCCAGTCAGTTGCTCTCTCGTCTGCTCCCCTTCTCAGCGGCAACGCGCCTCTATCGTCTGGAGATCGCCGGCCAGCCCGAGGACCGCTTCCTGGTCGAAGCATGGGCGGCCGTAGAGTCCCTGCATGCGGTCGGCGCCACCGAGCTGATCGTGCTGAGCCTGGATGCGGAGGTGGCAGCCCGGTCCCTGCTGGGCAGCCTGGCCACGCTGAGCAGCCGGCTTGCGGAGGGTGGCATGTGCCGCTCGACCGGCCTGATCCTTGAAGTGGCCAAGCTGGGTGGCGACGGCGGCTTCGGCCGCTATCGGCTGCGCATGGCGCCCTGGCCTTGGCTGCTGTCGCAGGCCAGCACCAGCCGGGTCTGGCAGGACAAGACCCTGATCGAAGTGGTCGAAGACGTCTTCCGCGAATTCCCGCAACACGCGGACTGGCACTGGTCGGCTGATGCGCTGGCGTATCTGGCTCGGGTGCCGCCACGCAGCTACACCGTGCAGTACCGGCAGACGCATCTCGATTTCATCAGCCGTCTGCTGGCCGGAGAAGGACTGTCGTGGCGCATCGAAGAACATGCGCCCAGTCCGCAAGGCCATCGCCTGGTGATCTTTGCCGACAGCACGGCGCGCAGCGCCTTTCCGGAAGATCCCACCAGCGCGGCCCATGATGGCATCCGCTTCCAGGGTGCCAGGGAGCTGGATCAGCAGGATGGCATCCAGGCCCTGGCGGCCTGTCGCAGCCTGCAGGCGGCCAGCTGCACGCTGCTGTCGTATGACTACCGGAACAAACAAGCCATCACCGCCAGCATCCCCACGCATCACGACTTCGGCGGGCGCGATGCGCCCAGGCTGGAAAGCTATGACAGCGCAGGCCCGGTGACCGACGACAAGGACGCCGCCGACCGCCATGCGCGCCTGATGATGGAAGCCGCCGAGGCCAGCAACAAGCGCTGGCTTGGACGCAGCACGGTGCGCAGCTTGCGGGCCGGAGCGCGCTTTACCCTGAGACAAGGGCCGCTGGCGGGCAAGGAGCAGGAATACGCCGTGCTGGCGGTGCTCAGCGTGGGCGTCAACAACCTGCCCGCCGATACGCAAGCGGCGCTGGCCGAGTTGTTCGGTCCTCTGCCGATCTTGCTGGAAGACGCCCTCCATGCCTGCCTCAAGGTCGCCACGGTGGGCGAGATACAGGCACCGGACCGCAGCCTGATCGATCTCGCACGCCGCATGGGCCATGCCAAGCTCTTCGAAGCGATTCGCGCCGATATTGTCTGGCGGCCTGTCCTGGGCGATGGCACGGGGCTGACGCGTCGTCCTCATGCCATGGCGCAGGGCAGCCAGAGTGCCATCGTGGTCGGCTATCGGGGCGAGACCGAAGCCAATGGCCCCGACGAAATCTGCTGCGACCGCCTGGGACGGATCCGTATCCGTTTCCACTGGCAAGGACGGCATGAGGATGCGGCGGCCACCTGCTGGGTGCGCGTAGGCCAACGCTGCGCCGGGCCGGGCATGGGGATGCAATTCCTGCCGCGCATCGGGCAGGAGGTTCTGGTGCAGTTCCTCGATAACGACCTGGAGCGGCCGATTGTGCTTGCGGCCCTCTACAACGGCCGTGGGGAGGGGGGTGAGCCGCCGACGCCCGGTGGCGAAGTGAAGTTTTCTGCAAAAACCCAAGTATTCCAATCGGCCAGCGATACGGCGGCCAGCGGCCAGGGCAATCTGGCGGGCGGCCATGCGCCGACCTGGCATGGCGCCAGTGCGGATCTGGATGGGCACCGCAATCCTGCCGCGCAATGGGGCATCCGCTCCAAGGAGTTCGGTGGCTGGGGGTACAACCAGCTGCTCTTCGACGACAGCGACCGCCGTGGCCGCATCCAGCTCAAGACCACGCAGGCGGGTAGCGAGCTCAATCTCGGGCACATGATTCACAGTGCCGACAATTATCGTGGCAGCTTCCGTGGCACGGGCGTGGAATTGCGCACCGATGCCTACGGCGTGATGCGTGCGGGACGCGGCCTCCTGTTCTCCAGCTACCGGGTGGAACATCACGCAAGCCGTCGCGACCCGGCGGGGGACAACATGGGGCAGCGGGCCATGGTGCGGCAGGCGGCGCAGCTCAACAAGACCTTCGGTGAAGCGGCGCGCACGCATCGCACCGTAGGCACGGCCGAAGGGCTTGATGCGCTCAAAAAGGCCATCGCCGTGCAAGCCGAGATCGCCCAGGAGGACCTGCCTGCCAGCAGCACGCCGCTGATTCAGGTCGCTGCGAAGGAAGGGCTGGGCGTGGTGGCGGGCCAGCATCTGCAGATGGCCAACGGCGGGAGCGTGAGCCTCATTGCCGGCCAGGATGCGCAGCACGTCAGCGGGCAGCATTTGCGGGTGCGTACGCAGCAGGCCATCGGTATGCTGGCCGGGGCTACGGCTGCAGGTGAGAAGGGCATCGGCTTGCAGATGATTGCCGCACAGCGCGACATCGATGTGCAGGCGCAGGCGGGGAGCTTGACCGTGCAGGCGCGTGACCAGTTGCAGGTGGTCAGTGCCAATGCCGGCGTGACCTGGGCGGCGGCGCGCAAGATCATGCTGGCCACGGCGGGTGGGGCCAGCATCGTCATTGATGGGGGGAATATTACGGTTCTCTGTCCCGGGACGCTGACGGTGCATGCGGGGCAAAAGCTGCTGGAGGGGGCCGCACGCATGAAGTTCGAACTCCCTCTTCTACCCAAAGCCCCTCTTCAGGAAAACAACCGGTCACCGTTTTCAAAGTGAGACACCATGCTGCTGAGCCCTCCCTTCCTGCCTCCCCGCCCTGGCAATCTCTCTGATGCAGCATGGCTGAACACGCTCTTGCCCGACTCACCGGCTGGCGAGGGCTTGTTTCCTGTCAGCCGTGATCTCAACTGGCATGGCGGCCTGCATGTGCAGGCTCCAGCTCACGCCAAGGGCACGGAATGGGTCCATGCCATTTCCGATGGCACGGTCATCTTCAGTCGTAGCGCCACGCCAAAGAACGACAATCGTGAACATGCCCTGAACTATCTGGGATGGACCGATGATGGTTGCGTCGTAATTCGCCATGACACCGACATCGGTGAGGGTGCGGCGGCCACCCAGATCGTCTTCTATTCTCTCTACATGCATCTGAGCCAAGTGGAACCTGGCATGAAGGCAGGCAAAAAAGTCTACCGCAAGGATCTGCTGGGGATGGCCGGCCAGTGCCATGACAGCTCACGCAAACTGATCCACTTCGAGATCGCTTGCGATGACGTCAACCTTGGAAAATTGATCGGACGCAGCGACAACAAGCTGGACCTGAGCCGCGATGGACGCACCGATGTGCTCTTCGGTGAGATGTATTTTCTGATACCGGCGGGCACACGGCTCTATTCCAAAGAACCAAAGCGCAATCAGAGTCCGCCGGACACTGAAACGCTGCAGTTGAGCAAGGAGGTGTTGATCGTCGGACTGCGTTATGCCGAAGGCGACGGCGCGCCCGCACAGCGTGGCGACCTGCTCATCACGACCTATCGTGCGGATGGGGAACGGATAGGGCAATCCCTCCGCTTGCCGGAAGCGGAATATCTCCTCTACGCCAGTGCCAACAAGATCAGCCTGGCCTATCCCGAAGGCAAGCGTCCGGCGCCCAGCGCAGTTTACGAACTGCTGCGCTTCGGCAGGATCGTGGGGCCTGATCCGCTGGTACCGTCCGATGTACCGCACTGGCGGGAGATTGCGCTACCAACGGGAAAAGGCTGGGTCAATCTGAATGGCGCGGGAATCCGTAAATACAGCGATGCCGACTTCCCTCCCTGGCAGCACTGGCAACTCGTCAGGGAAGAAGAGCATTCCCGATCCGTGGATAGCCGATGCGCAGCCAACGCCGTCTCCCGCTGGCTGGATCTGGATGGCGACGGCAAGGTGACGGAACAGGAAGCCTTGAAGGCACTGGATGACCAGACTGCACGTCAGCGGCTTTCGCGCTTGATCTGCAGGGTGGAAAGTGAGTGGGATGCGGCCAGGCTGGAGGCGCGATGGTCATGGCTGACACGCAGTGAGAATGGTGTGCCGGTGCGATTGAATGCCGAGGGATTTGAGCAATTCAAAAAACATGCGAGGGCGCTTTGCATCGATCACAAAGAGGTATTGATGGCGAAGTGGCGGTTCAATCCGCGTGAGTTTTTACTTAGCTTTAGAAGAAATGGATGGATGTGCCTTGATGAAATGGTGCAAATAATTCCACGAGCGATAAAAGTCGACAATATTACTTATGGTCTGGCTTGGGACGAAGCACTGACCAGGCTTACTGCTGGCACCATCAAGGACAAGGGAACGATGCCTGCAGATATCCACAAAAACTGGAATCTACTTTCCCGAAAGTATCTGCTAGCAGCGTCACCGACACGTACATCATATTTTTTTAGTCACGTTCTGCAAGAGTCAGATTTGTTCTTTTCCGCCATCGAGAAAGGAAATGAGCGATATTTTAGAACGATGTACGAAGTCATTACCCCAGAGGAATGCGAGCAAGACTATCTCAACAAATCCAGTACCGCTTGGAAGCTGCACTTCGTGTATATCAAAGGAACCAAGACGCTGTACGAACTCGAAGCCTATAAAAAGCATCGACCCGAAGTCGTAAAAGAAAAGGCGAAGGAATTAGGCAATACACAACTAGGCGACGGAAACCGATTTAAAGGGCGCGGGTTGATTCAACTAACAGGTCGAGCCAACTACAGCGAGTACGGGCAGTACCGCGGCATAGACTTTACGACTGAAAAACATAATGACTTGATTGCTGTCGTCTCGTATAACACGATTGATTCGGCGTTGAAGTATTGGGTATCAAAGTCCTACATCAAGATCAACATCAATCGTCATACGGACAATGGCTTCTCAAAAGAGAGTTGTGTGCTTGTGACAAAGGCTGTGAACGGTGGCAACACGCATTTAGCAATACGGTTCGCCTATTTGTCATATCTTGAGCAGCTACTCGGAGACTATAAAAAAACGAAAAATACGAAGATCCAAGCCCAGCGAAGGGACAAAGAATGAGCTGGATTATAACGGCCTCGAAAATCTCCCTGCTTGCAGCAATATCGTTCTCCGCTGACACAGCAGCGATCTACCAGGAAACTATCTATCTGGATGTGGAAATGCAGAATCGCTGCGGGTTCGCACTCACTCTGGCCGATACGATTGACGGGGTTAATTGCAGTGGGGATCGGCAATTGACCGATGCCTACCGGGCGATGAGCATCAGCTACTTCGTGAATCAGTTTGAGCATAACGACTTTGCTCGCCAGATTACTTTGGGAATCACCAATCATTCTTTAGAAAAGCTCGTTGGATCCGGCGCAAAAGGAAAACTCAAGAGAAATGACGATACCGGCGAATCAATCCCTGGCGACGAACTGTATCTCACCGAACAATTAGTGAAGGACCTGTGCGTAAAGAGCATGAGACAGGTTCAGGTAGAAAAGATCGCGGCCAACAACTGGCGAGGCTACCTTTGGCGCAGATCATCCAGACTGAAAAAGAGCGACCTTGTACGGGATTGTCCCTACGATGCAATCGACAAGGAATGCTTTCTCCTGATCATCGGGAATACGACCGTGACGCTGTACTCGGATCTCATCTGCTTGCCGCGTAATGGAAAAAAAACCGACCCAGCAGAGTTCGATGTGGGCGACTTCATGAAGATGATCTACAGCATCACTTTCGATAGTCAATGAGACTTTCCCCTTCCATGAACACAGAACCAAACCTGTCTCCCGGATCCCTCCAAAAATCCTCATCGGTGAAGATACTGATTTCGCTCCTGATGCTGTGTCTCGCGTCAAGCTGTCACGTCCATGCGGCCGCCGCTAACGCAGCTACTCTTTTCAAGTTCAAGCAACGCAGGATCAAGGAAACCTGCCATTTTTCGATGCGTCCACCGAGCAGCTCACCCATCATCACATGCACTGCGCTTGCACACTATCCTGGTGCCAAGGTACTTCAGATGGGCCATTATCCAGAAGACTTTCCCGGCCCCGGGCTGCTGGCGAATACGGAAGGATTTCTCTCCGGACAATCCACGCGGGACTACCTCGCTTCGGGCATCTCCGACTGGATCGCCGTCCCTGCTCGTACTGCCCAGCTGGATCAGGAAGATGATGCGATACAGCTCAACGAGTACGGTGTGGATTTTCTCTGGGCCACCCAACAAGATGAAATCAAGCGGGAGAAGATCCGCGGCAAGGACTGGACCGGCTATCTCTGGACGCGGCGCACGGAGCCGACCAGAAAGGAGATGGGCGATGCGGCACCGAAACGGCCACAACGATGTTTCATCGCTCTGATCGGCAATCAGAAAAACAGCCTGGAGTTCGCCACCTGCCTTGCCCGAGACCGTAATCCCCGAGCGCCGAACGAACTGCATTATCGGGACTTCATGCGCTCATTGAAGAGCATCGAGTTTGGCCATTAGCCATTGCCAATGGCACCATCAAAGGATTCATGCATGCGATGCACGTCGTCACCAAGAAAAAGAGCGCAGCGCGACATCGATGTGCAGTCGGGTGATCAGTTACAGGTGGTCAGTGCCAATGCCGGTGTGACCTGGGCGGCGCCACGCAAGATTACGCTGGCGACGGCGAGACGACCCGTTTCCCAGCTCGCCAAGCCGCGTTGGCTGATCTGCTTTTGATATTGGGAGTTGCAAAAATCCCTTCCACAATACCCAATTGGATTCAGAGGCCGCCCGAATGACTATTTGGCCAACCATTGCCTGTATCGCCACCTTCGTGGCCGCCGGCTTTCCAACAGTTGCGCTCTCTCAAACCGAGGATCGTCCGCCACGCACGCTATCCACATCCGGCGAAAAACGCTGCAGGCTGAACATGGTGATTCCCGAAGCCGCCTATTCGATAGCTTGCTCCGGAGATCTCCGTGAAGAGGAAGACGCGTTGGTCACCGTAACCTATTTCAGGAATCAGTTTGTCCATAATGGTTTTGGGCGCTACATCGAGGCCATCGTGTCAAATGATTCCCTGGATGAGTACCTGCGCAATGGTGCCTCGGGAGATGTTCTTCCCATCGGTTCGAGGACGAACGCTAGCTCCTCCCCGCTGCCAGATCTGACTGAGAAACACATAGCCAGGCTTTGTGCCAAGTCAAAGCACGACATCGCGATCAAGGTAATCGAGGCGAATGGCTGGCGTGGATATGTATGGCAACCTGTCCGCAGAATCAAGAGGAAACAGATGGACGATGGTTGTCCGGGTCTCTCTGAATCAACCATTTGTTTTACAGCGATCTTGGGAAATGAAACAACGGTCTTGCATTTTTCCGACGTCTGCATCTTCCGAAATGGAAAAAAAACCGACCCTGCTGAGTTTGATGCGGATGACTTCATGAAGATGATCTACAGCATTACTTTCGACACCTTAGATCTTTCCCTTTCCAAAGGCAGTTGAATAAATGAGTCCAAGTGCATTTTTCATGGCGATCTTCCTTAGTTTCCTTATGCCGGACTCCAGTTGGGCGACTCCTTTCAAGTCAAAGCAACGTGAAAATTTTCCATTGGAGCTACTGGAAGATTGCGATTCGCAAATCCATTTTTCTGCGTCATTCAGTTCGGCTGGATGCGCGAGGGGTCTCGACGAACGCGGATACGTAATTCCAGGCATTGAATACTTTCTTCAACAATTCATACACAACGAAGCCCTAAGATCCTTCTCCGGAATTGTCGAGAAAATGACTTTGGTCCGCACGGGAAAAACGTTCTTCCATGCAGGAGAATATCGTTGAACATGTGTCTGATCTTTTGCTCGCTCTTGATCACGGCCTCGCTGGCAACCACCAGCATGGCGGGAAACCGCGAAGCCTTCGCACGTGAAGTTCGCGATGATGTTCGTCGGACCTGTCTGATCGACATGCAACTCCCCCGCAGTGCTGCCTTCATCACCTGTGCGGACCTTCCCCGCTACCCTGGCGCCAAGGTGCTGCAGATAGGCCATTATCCGCAGGACTTTCCGGGACCTGGCCTCTTGGCCTTCACGGAGGGTTTTCTCTCGGGACAATCGACGCAGGACTACCTCGCTTCAGGCATCTCGGACTGGATCGCCGTCCCTGCGCGGACTGGCGACTTGGATCAGGGGGACGATGCGATACAGCTCAACGAGTACGGTGTGGATTTTCTATGGGGAACCCGGCCAGATGAGATCAAGCGGGAGAAACTTCGCGGCAAGGACTGGACCGGCTATCTCTGGACGCGGCGCACGGAGCCGACCAGAAAGGAGATGGGCGATGCGGCACCGAAACGGCCACAACGATGTTTCATCGCCCTGATCGGCAATCAGAAAAACAGCCTGGAGTTCGCCACCTGCCTTGCGCGGGACCGTAATCCCAGGGAGCCGAACGAACTGCATTATCGGGACTTCATGCGAGCACTCAAGAGTATTGAGTTTGGCCGATAGCGATCGCTCATCAATGTATATACGTGATCCCATCCAAACGAAGCACCAGATTTATACGAAAAAAAGCGCAGCCTCGGCTGCGCTTTTTCTTCGATCCATTACAAATGATTTATATCATTTACGAATTGACGAATCGATTTATCCCTCACCCAGATAAGCCGCCTTCACCCGCGGATCATCCAGCATCTGCTGCGCCTGCCCTTCCATGGTGATCAGGCCCGACTCCATCACGTACCCGCGATGCGCCGCCTGCAGCGCCAGCTTGGCGTTCTGCTCCACCAGCAGGATGGTGATCCCCTGTGCCGACACATTGCGGATCACTTCAAAAATCTTCTCCACCATGATCGGCGACAGACCCATCGAGGGCTCATCCAGCAACAGCAGCTTGGGATGGCTCATCAGCGCGCGCGCCATCGCCAGCATCTGCTGTTCACCGCCCGACAAAGTGCCCGCCATCTGCGCCGCACGTTCCTTCAGGCGCGGGAAGACCTCGAACCAGCGGTCGACGTCGGCCTGGATCTGGCCCTTGTCATTGCTGGTGTAGGCACCCATCAACAGGTTTTCCTGGATGCTCATGCGCGTGAAGACGCCACGGCCTTCCGGCACCATCGCCAGCTTGTCCTTGACCAGCTCGAAGGACTTCTTGCCCTTCAACGGATTGCCCATGTAATACACGTGGCCGTCGACCTTGCTGCTGGGCAGCGTGCCGGTGATGGCTTTGAGGGTGGTGGTCTTGCCGGCGCCATTGGCGCCGATCAGGGTGACCAGTTCACCGTCGTTGACTTCCAGGCTGATGCCCTTGACGGCCTTGATGCCGCCATAGGCCACGCTCAGTTGGTCGACTTTGAGAATGTTCGTTGTCATGTTCTGTGGTCTCGCTTAATGTCCTGCACCGAGGTAGGCCTCGATCACCGCCGGGTTCTTCTGCACGTCAGCCGGCACGCCTTCGGCAATCGGCTTGCCGTAGTCCAGCACCGTGATGCGGTTGCACAGGCCCATCATCAGCTTCACGTCGTGTTCGATCAGCAGGATGGTTTTACCTTCGGCCTGGATCTTCACCAGCAGCTCGCGCAAGGCCAGTTTCTCGGTCGCGTTCATGCCGGCCGCCGGTTCGTCCAGCGCCAGCAGTTGCGGATCGGTCGCCAGGGCGCGGGCGATTTCCAGACGGCGCTGGTCGCCATACGACAGGTGGCGCGCCGTGCGCTTGGCGAACTGGCCGATGCCCACGAAGTCCAGCAGCTGCTGCGACTTGGCGCGGATCGCCGCTTCTTCGTCACGCGCGGCCTTGTGGCGGAACACGGCACCGAAGACATTTTGCTTGGTGCGCACGTGGCAACCGACCATCACGTTTTCCAGCACGGTCATTTCACCGAAGAGACGAATGTTCTGGAAGGTACGCGCGATACCGGCCTTGGCCACCTCGTGCGGGGCGCTCGGCGAATAAGGCTTGCCGTCCAGTTCGAAGCTGCCGGTATCGGGTTGGTACAGGCCCGTGATGACGTTGAAGAACGTGGTCTTGCCGGCGCCGTTGGGGCCGATCAGGCCATAGATCTGGCCGCGCTCGATGGTGATGCCCACGCCATTCAAGGCTTGCAGGCCGCCGAAACGCTTGCTGACGTCACGGATCTTGAGCAGTGTTTGTGTCATGTTCTGTGCTCCAGATTAAGCTTTGACTTCGCCGGTGGTACCGACTTGGGTGTGGTCCACTTCGGGACGGTCTTCATGGCGCGGCGAGGGCCACAGGCCAGCCGGACGGGTCAGCATGATGATCACCATGGCCAGGCCGTAGAGCAGCTGGCGCAGCACTTCGGCATCGATCCACACCTTGCCGAAGATGGCCATCTGCAGCGGCTCCACCACGTGGCGCAGCACTTCCGGCAGCGCGGCCAGGATCACGCCACCCAGCACCACGCCCGGAATGTGGCCGATGCCGCCCAGCACCACCATGGCCAGCACGGCGATGGATTCGGTCAGGGAGAAGGATTCCGGCGAGACGAAGCCCTGGAAGGCACCGAACATGGCACCGGCCACGCCACCGAAGGACGCGCCCATGGCGAAGGCCAGCAGCTTGACGTTGCGGGTGTTGATGCCCATCGCCTTGGCGGCGATTTCATCTTCACGGATCGCCACCCAGGCACGGCCCAGGCGCGAATCCTGCAGACGGCTCGAGAAGAAGATCACGAAGATGCACAGCACCAGGAACAGGTAGTAGTACGCGTTCACCGAGGGCAGGTTCATGCCGAAGATCTTCAGCATCGAACCCGAACCCGGTTCACCGGCCAGCGAGACACCGAACACGCGGATCGGGTCGATCAGGTTGATGCCCTGCGGACCATTGGTGATGTTCACCGGCGCGTTCAGGTTGTTCATGAAGATGCGGATGATTTCGCCGAAGCCCAGCGTCACGATGGCCAGGTAGTCACCGCGCAGCTTCAGGGTCGGCGCACCCAGCAGCGCACCGAAGAGCGCCGCCAGCACGCCCGAGATCGGCACGATCAGCCAGAGCGAGAGGTGGATGCCGTTCTGCACGATCTGCGGACCGCACAGCCAGACCAGGAAATTGCCGATGGCCGGATAGGTATTGATGAAGGACTCGATCACGGCGGCGAACTGGGGCGAGGCCAGCAGGCCGGCGGTGTACGCACCGATGGCATAGAAGGCGATGTAGCCCAGGTCCAGCAGGCCGGCAAAACCCACCACCACGTTCAGGCCCAGGGCCAGCATGATGTAGAGCAGCGCCATATCCATGATGCGCACCCACGAATTGCCGAAATGCTGGGCGATCATGGGGAAGATGATCATCAGCGCCAACAGCGCCAGCAGGCTGAACCGCGCCTGCTGGGGGTTGCGCTTCATGTCGAAGGTCATGAGAGCCATAGTGTTCTCTTCCGATTTCTTAAGTTTCTAAGTTTCTGTTTTTAAGTTTTTAAGGTTTTAAATCTTAAAAACTCAGGCCCGATCCGCCACACGCTCACCCATGATCCCGGACGGACGCAAGGTCAACACGATGATCAGCACGATGAAGGCGAAGATGTCCTGATAATTGCTGCCCAGGAAGTTGCCGGTCAGGTCGCCGATGTAACCGGCACCCAGACTCTCGATCAGGCCCAGCAGGATGCCGCCCAGCATGGCGCCGTAGATGTTGCCGATACCACCCAGCACGGCCGCCGAGAAGGCCTTCAGGCCCGGCACGAAGCCCATGGCGAATTGTGCGGTGGAATAGTTGGCAGCCCACATCACGCCGGCAATCGCGGCCAGTGCCGCGCCGATGGCGAAGGTGACGATGATGACGCGGTTGGCATCCACGCCCATCAAACCGGCGATGCGCGGGTTCTCGGCAGTGGCGCGCATGGCGCGGCCCATCTTGGTCTTCTCCACGATCAGCACCAGGCCGATCATCGCGGCCAGGGCCAGGATCAGCAGCATGATCTGGGTCGGCGAGATCAGGGCACCGGCGATGTTGACCGGGGTCGAGGGCATGATCTGCGGGAACGGCAGCGGGCTGCGGCCCCAGATCATCATGGCGAAGGTCTGCAGCAGGATCGATACGCCGATGGCGGTGATCAGCGGTGCCAGGCGCGGCGCGTTGCGCAGCGGACGATACGCGATGCGCTCGATCAGCAGGCTGACGATCACGCACACCGGAATGGCACCGACGATGGCAATGATCAGCTTGACGATGCTCGGCAGGTCAGGGGCAACCTGCTGCACCAATTTGAGGATCGACAGGCCGACCATGGCCCCTACCATCAGGATGTCGCCGTGGGCAAAGTTGATCAGGTTCAGCACCCCGTACACCATGGTGTAGCCCAGGGCGATCAGTGCGTACATGCTGCCTAGCACCAATCCGTTGATGATCTGCTGGATGAAAATGTCCATGAAACGGTGTCTCCTTCAGGAGGATGATTGTTGTGAAACGTCAGGAAACTGCAAGGAAACCGCAAACGCACGGGCGTTCGCGAAAAAAGCGTAAATTATTTATCAAATTAAGCGCGCATGCACGCGCAATTTTCATATCCCCAGTGTGGTGCGCATCACGCGCGCTGCCGCCAGGTCCCACGCGGCCTGGCCCACGGTCTTGAACACCGGCAGCGCCCCCGCGCTGTCGAGCGTGTTCACCGCCGTCTTGCCGGCCAGCACATCGCCGATGCCGACCACCCCCGCCCAGTCCACCTTGGCCTGGATCAGGTCGCCTGCTTCGTGATGCGCGCCGGCCAGGTCATCGACCACGATGCGGCGTGCATGCAGCAGGCTGGCCGGGAACTCCACCATGTCCGGCTTGAAGGCACCGACGCCGATGGCCAGCGTATCGGCCGCGATCTGTTCGGGAATCACGGCCACGCGCGACGTAGTCAAGGCAATCACCACATCAGTGCGCGGCAAATCCTGTTGCAACATCTGTGCCGGGAGCGGACTGGCCACGACTTGCGGATGGCGTTCGCTGATGGCCTGGCAGAAAGCCTGGGTACGCGCGAGGTCACGCGCGGCCACCCAGAACTGACGCACACCAAACACCTCCGCCAGTGCATCGGCATGCGCCGCCGCCTGCGCGCCGGTACCGATCAACAGCGCCGATTGCGGCGTGCGCGGCAACAGCGTGCGAATGCCCAGCAGACTCATGGCTGCGGTGCGGCGCGCCGTGACGGTCGGGCCGTCCATCAAGGCCAGGCGTCGTCCGGTATCGGTTTCGAAGGCAATCACCTCACCCTGGATCGCCGGCAGCTGATGGCGCGCATTGTCGCCATGCACGGTGATGAGCTTGGTCACCGAGAGATCCTCGGCAATGGCCGGCATGCCCAGCAAGACGCTGTTGGCATCAATGGGAACGACCTGGCGTTCCGGGGCGCGAATCGTACCGCTGGCCAGTTCCTGCGCGGCGCGTGCGAGGGCATCGACCAGTGCGGAATACGGCAGTGCCTGCGCGGTCTGGAGGGAATCGAGGATGTGCATGGGAATCCTGTGGGGAAGTCAGCGCAGGAAGAAACCGGTCGGGAAGGGATCGGACTCTTCCAGCACCCACTGGTTGGTACTCATGATGTGGGCATGGCCGCTCACTTCGGTGAGCGCGCCATCGAAGTCGCCCACCTTGGTCGCAGCAGTCACGCGCACGCCGAAGTTGCTGCCGACGATGCTGCCGTTGACGTAGTGCTGGTTCAGCGCCAATTGTCCGCGCAGGAACAGCTGGGCGGCGCGGCCCGAGGTACCGGTGCCGGTGGGCGAGCGGTCCACTTCGCGGTCGGCGAAGATGCAGACGTTGGACTGGTCCGCGCCGGGGAAATTGGGTTCGCTGTCGATGATGGTGCCGTACAGCGTATTGAGGCCCGGCTCCAGCGGATGCGCGATGGCGACCTTGGCCATGACGGCGGCCTTGGTCTCGGCACCCAGCTGGATCAGCTGGCGCACCAGTTCAGGCTTGACGGTGAGGCCGGCCTGCGCCGCGTTGATGTAGTAGTAGAAGGCACCACCGAAGACGATGTCACCGGTGATCTTGCCAAACCCGGACGTCTCGACTTCGACGTCGCGGCGATAAATGAAGGCGGGCACGTTGTTGAAGCTGACCTTGCCGGCGCGCACGCCATCCCACTCGACGAAGGCTTCGATGAAGCCGGCCGGAGCATCGAAGCAGATGCGGGTCTGCGGCTGCGTACGTTCGACGTAGCCCATCTCGACCAGCACCTTGCCGAGCGCGATGATGCCGTGGCCGCACATGTCGCTGTAGCCTTCGTTGTGAATGAAGATGACGCCGAAGTCGGCACCGGCCGTGACCGGGGGCAGCAGATAGGCCCCATACATGTCGGCATGGCCGCGCGGCTCGTTCATCAGGAAGCGGCGCAGGTCGTCGCGATGTTCGCGCAGCCAGGCGCGCTGTTCCAGGATGGTGCCGGCCGGGATCTTGGGCAGGCCCGAGACCACGATGCGCAGCGGTTCGCCGCCGGTGTGGGCATCGATGGTCTGGACGGTACGGGTATAGCTGAGCATGGTCTTCCTTCCGGGTATGCTGCGGGTCCGCCTGGGCAGAGGGTAACTCTGCGGACCGGACATGGGCCCTGCAAGCGGGTACGGCAAGCCGCTCCCGGCCGGTCGGAACCGGCGGGAAGCGGGACACTGCAATGTGGAGCTGGGATCAGGGCCTGGCGCGCCACCCGCGACTGCGGGCGGCAGGATCAGGCCGGGAAAGGACCGATCAGTAGCTGGTCAGGGGAACCGGCAGACCATCCTTGAAGCGATAGACAGTCACGGGCGATTGCTTCAGGTCGTGGTTGGCGTCGAAGTCGTACTGGCCGGCCACGCCCTTGTAGCTGATCTTGGCCATGGCCGGACCGAAGGCTTTCGGATCGACCGAGTTGGCCTGCTTCATGGCTTGCGCGATCAGCATCATGCCATCGTAGAAGGAAACTGCATAGGTTTCAGCAGGACGGCTGTACTTCTTCTGGTAGTCGTCAGCGAAGACCTTGCCATCCTTGGCCTTGTCCAGCATGGTGCCGCCCTGGGTGCAGTAGACGGTTTCACCGATGGCATCGCCACCCAGGCGACCCATTTCCGGCGAACAGATGCCGTCGCCGCCCATCAGGGGTACGTCAATGCCCAGCTGCTTCATCTGGCGCTTGATCGGGCCGCCTTGGGGAGCGTAGCCGCCCAGGAACACGGCGTCGGGCTTCTTGCCCTTGATGGAGGTCAGGATGGCGGTGAAGTCGGTAGCCTTGTCGTTGGTGAAGTCCTTGCTGATGACTTCGATGCCGTTGGCCTTGGCGACCTTGGCGAATTCCTCGGCCAGGCCCTGGCCGTAGGCGGTGCGGTCATCGATGACGGCCACGCGCTTGAGTTTCAGTTCCTTGGCTGCATACAGGGCCATCTTGCCGCCCAGCTGGCTGTCGCTGGCAGCCACGCGGAACAGGGTGGCAAAACCTTGCTGGGTGATCTTGGGGTTGGAGGCCACGGTGGCCACCACGATGCCGGCATCATTGTAGACGCGCGAAGCAGGAATGGTCACGCCCGAGTTGTAGGGACCGACGATGGCCTTGATGCCCTGGTCAGCCAGCTTCTGTGCCACCGCCACGCCTTGCTTGGGGTCGGCCTGGTCATCTTCGGCCAGGACTTCGAACTTGATCTTCTTGCCGCCCACGGTGATGGGTTGCGCATTCAGACGCTCGACGGCCATCATCAGGCCGCCCTGGTTGTCCTTGCCGGCCGATGCCTGGGGACCGGTCAACGGGCTGGAGAAACCGATCTTGACGACCTGGGTTTCCTGCGCCATGGCGAAAGCAGGGATCAGCGCCAGCGAGGCGGCGATGATGTTGAGTCCGGAGACGCGCTTGAACATGGGGTGTTTCCTCTCTTCTAGAAAGTCAGACTGCGGTGGGTGATTGCATTGAAAACGCCGGAAAAGCAGGATTTGCGCCATCCCCCGCCTCGTGGGCTGGAGCGGTGCATTCCGTTGATGCCGGGCCGACCGCGTCAGGCCGGTTTTCACCGCCGCGCGCAGGCTGGACCTGGCAAACAAAACTCGTCAAATCTGTTGTCGAGATACTGCTGTGATCCGCGCAGAAACGAGGTGAACTTCGCTTCATGCCCGCATTACGTTATGTTTTTTATGAGGGAGGATTCTATTGACTCTTCCTTGATATTAGGCGCGCTTATTCCCCTTATAATCGGAATAAAATTTTCTCTATATATTTTTAACTGAATAAAGTTCAGAAACCATGGCCGGACTCGACAAGATCAGCAAGAAAATTCTGGCGGAGCTGCAAAACGACGGCCGCATCAGCAACGTCGACCTCGCCGCTCGCGTGAATCTGTCGCCGGCCGCTTGCCTGGAGCGGGTTCGCAAACTGCAGGAAGCCGGCTATATCCTGGGTTATGCGGCGCAGTTGAATCCGGAATTGCTGGATGTCTCCCTGCTGGTCTTCATCGAAGTGGTGCTGGACCGCACCACGCCGGATGTCTTTGCCGAATTCAAGAAGAGCGTGCAGAGCATCCCCGAGATCATGGAATGCCACATGGTGGCCGGTGGCTTCGATTACCTGGTCAAGTCGCGGGTCAAGGACATGAACGCCTATCGTGAATTCCTGGGCAAGTCGCTGCTGCAGTTGAAGGGCGTGCGCGAGACGCATACCTATGCGGTGATGGAAGAAGTGAAGAACACCATCCGCCTGCCTATCCGCTGATCACGGCGGCTTTCACCCATCTCGTCAATTATGTGAACGATACTGTTCCGAATTTCCCGCCGGCACCAGGAAATTGCCCCATTCCTTCATACGCAAACGACAGGCGAAAAAAAGCCCGGCAGCCTCCTTGCGGAGACGGCCGGGCAAGCTGCGCTGGCGGGAGGCGCAGTCTCCCGCCGGCACCCGGTGACGCCGCTGCCCGGGGCAGCTGGCGTTTCATTCATATCGGTCAAAAGGCGGTGCGTACCCCCACGATGAAGTTGCGGCCACCCAGCGGTACCGTTTCGCGCAGCACCGAGGTGGACAAACGGATGTCCTGGTTCAGCAGGTTGCGGGCCAGTGCGAACCAGGTCAGCTTCACGCCGTTGAGACGCTGGGTATAGGACAGGTTGGCGTCCAGCTGGGTGTAGGACGGGGTTTCGTAGGTTTCGAAGGACGCCAGGCGATCCTGCTTCTGCGCGCGCAAGACCTTCACGCCACTGGCCCAGGGACCGGTCTTGTAGCCCAGCTCGATGCCATAGCGGGTGGACGGCTGCAGGGGCAGGTTGCCGAGATTGTCGAGCGTGCCGCGCGAGGTATCGGCAAAGACCCGGCCGGAAACCCCTTCGCCGTTCCAGTTGTACGTGACCTCGGCTTCCACGCCGCGGATGGTGGCATCGCCCTGCGACCAGAAGCGCTGGGTGAATTCGCCATCGGGATCGGCCGCGCCGGCAGCGTTCACCTGGCCGTTGGTACGGCCGTAGATGTAGTTGTTGACCTTGTTGCGGAACACATTGCCCTTCCAGCGCACCAGTCCTTCGGTTTTCTGCAGGCTCAACTCGATGTTGTGTGAAGTTTCCTTCTTCAGCTGGTTGTCGCCGATGTCGTAGGTGGAGGTCGATTCATGCGGGCCTTTGGAGTACAGCTCTTCCACCGTCGGCGCGCGCTGGGCGAAGGAATAGGTCAGGCCCAGGCCGTAGCCGGGCTGGAAGGTCCACAGACCGCCGGTGGACCAGGAGATCAGGCTGAAATCGCGTCCCGGCCGGACGCTGTCGCTGCTGCTGCCGCTGTCCGGTCGGCGGCTCACGCTCTCGGCGCGCAGGCCGGCGCTGGCCAGCACCTGGCCGAACTGCCGCTCTTCCACCAGGAAGCCGGCAAAGGAGGTCGAACGCGTGGGCGGAGTCAGCTCGGAGACCCCGGTATCGGGCGTGAGGGCCGAGTAGTTGCTTTGCTCGGTCTGCACGCCGAAGGTGCCGTGCCAGCCGGCCAGCGGTGCGTGCGTCAGTTCCCAGCGGGTCTGCAGGGCGCGGTTGGAGAAGACCGTGTTGGGCGTGCCATCCTCCGCCTTCTCGATGTGGGTGTAGTCGGTGTACCCCATGCGGAAGCGGAATTTCTCGATGCCGGCGAAGGGACGATTGACGACGGTATCGAGGTCGTAGCGGTTCTGGTGCAGGTCGATGAAGGATTTTTCATCGGTCGGGATCCCGTAGTGATCGTCCAGAGTCGCCACCGACAGGCCGACGTAACCCCAGTTGGTCACATAGGAAATGCCGCCACCCAGGCTGGTCTCGTGGGTGAAGGAATTGGGCAGGCGGCCCGATGCGCTGCTGCTGTCCCCCTGGCGGGCGTTGCCGGGGATCTTGTAATTGTCGGTATCGCGGTAGTTGCCGTCCAGGTGCAGGCCGATCTGGCCGGCCGAGGTATCCAGCGAGAAGGACGTGTTCTTTTCGCCATCGACGGTACCGTAGCGGCCTTCGACGGTGCCGGTGGGCTTGCCGACCAGCTCGGTGGGGATACGGTCATTGACCACGTTGACCAGGCCGCCGATGGCGCCCGAGCCATACAGCAGCGCGGCCGGACCGCGCAGGATTTCGATCTGGCGGGCAGTAGCGGCTTCGGTGGCGACCGCATGGTCGTTGGAGACGGTGGAAACGTCGGAGACGCCCATGCCGTTCTGCAGGATCATCACGCGCGGACCTTCCATGCCGCGGATGATGGGACGCGAAGCGCCGGCACCGAAGGCGCTGGCGGACACGCCCAGTTCACCCGAAAGGGTGTCGCCCAGCGAGTTGCCGAGCTTGTTGCGCAGTTCGTCCCCGGCGATGACCTTGGCGGGCGTGAGGACTTGTACATCCTCCTGAGAGGCGAAGGGGGTGGCAGTGACGACGATGGGTTGCAGCGCCGGTTGGGCAGCGGTTGCAGGGGTCGCGGTGGTGTCAGCCGTCTGGGCCGAAGCCGAAGCGGACCAGGCCGCCAGAGCCGAGAAGACGGCCGAGGCGATGCGTTGGCGTTGAAGAGCCATGTGAATTCCTTGTTATGCGCGAAGCGCCGCCCGCCTTGTCGTGAGGGTGGATGGGGCGGCGCGGATACACCGGCCGTCGGCACGCGATCGCACGCAGCGGCGGCGTCAGGACGACGCCGCGCCACGCACGGATGCGCGAGCGACAACCGGTAACCAGTAATGCGGGTCTTGCAGGGAGAAGGAGTTCAGCGCGGCGGGGCGCGCGAGGAGAAATGGCAGTTCAGCGGCGCGTCCCAGGACGCGAAGGCCAGCCACAGGGCCAGCACGCGCACCGGCGGCAGCAACGGAAGGGGAGGAAAATCGACATGCACACCGGCCGACAAGGCAGCGGCGTCATAGGCCACGCAGGAGTGGTGCAGGCCATGGGCGTGGTGGTGATGGGCATCATGCCCGTCGGCGGCAGCGAGTTCGGCGTGCGCCTCCTCGCCCTCGTCGAACAGGGCTTCGCTGATCAGCGAATGGACCGTCCCCGGTTCCCAGCCGGCGTGCGCAATACCGTGCACGAAACCCAGCATCTGCGCGAACAACAGCGACATCGCCAGCAGGGCGATGACGGTGTAGCTTCGCAGGGCGCGCAGACGGTGCATGAGGCGGGACCAGGTTGGAAACGACAGCGGCACTGCGCCTGCGCACCGCATGGCGCAGGCGTCATCGTGCGAGGCGAGGATCAGTCGCCGTAGAGTTTCTGCTTCAGTTCGCGGCGTTGCTGGGCTTCCAGCGACAGGGTCGCGGTCGGACGCGCCAGCAGGCGCGGGATACCGATCGGTTCGCCCGTTTCTTCACACCAGCCGTACTCGCCATTGTCGATGGAGACGATGGATTGCTGCACCTTCTTGAGCAGCTTGCGCTCGCGGTCGCGGGTGCGCAGTTCCAGCGCGTGTTCTTCCTCGATGGTGGCGCGGTCAGCCGGGTCCGGCACCAGCACGGTTTCGCGCAGGTGTTCGGTGGTTTCATCCGCGTTCTTGAGCAGATCCTTTTCCAGCTGCTGGAGACGGGCCTTGAAGAAAGCAAGCTGCGCTTCGTTCATGTAGTCCTTCTCGTCCATCTTGAGGATTTGTTCCTCGGTCAGCAACTGCGCTGCAGGGGTAGTTTTGGGAGTCTTGGTTGCCACTTCGCTTACTTTCAATACTACGGGTTTTTCAACTATATCCATTCCCGGCTGATGCACGGCTGCCGGAACAGGTCGCTTGTGAATCCACTTCCCTTGCCGCGTTGGCACCTCTTCGATTGACGTTGACGCGATCAGTGCGCAGGTCCGAGCCGTCAGGACCGGGGCGCGCTGCCGATGGCGTACGCTTTTTCGCGGTCAAGGATTGTACACCAACGATTCCGTATGCCAAGCCTTTGGCGCGGCGGCCCGCTGGCCATCTCCTCGGGCGGCGTTCCGGTTCATGGAGCGGTTCATGACTTCCCCTGTGACGGGCTAGGCGGGGCGGGCTGATCGCGCTTGTGAATTGTCGTCGTTCGGAACATCAGCCTGGCGCATGCTGCATGCTATTTGCATTGCAACATCCATCCGTGTTTATACCAGAAGAACGGGGCGGGATGGAAGCGACGATGCGTGCCATCCACAGCGCCCGCGTCTATCCGTGCCGCCGGGCACACACCGGGCACTGGCGGTCGCGGCCGATGCCGATGCTGGTCCATTCCATCTCGCGCGCATCCAGGATCAGGAGGCGTCCCGCCAGCGAGCGGCCGATACCGGCCACCAGCTTGATGGCCTCGGCCGCCTGCATGGTGCCGATGATGCCGACCAGGGGCGAAAACACGCCCATGGTGGAACATTGCACTTCCTCGAACTCGCGCTCGGGCGGGAACAGGCAGGCATAGCAGGGGCTGGCCTCCTGGCGCGGGTCGAAAACGCTGATCTGGCCATCAAAGCGGATCGCTGCCCCCGACACCAGCGGCACCCCGGCTGCCACGCAGGCGCGGTTGACCGCATGGCGGGTGGCGAAGTTGTCGCTGCAGTCCAGCACCACGTCGGCTGCCGCCACCAGCGCCTGCAGGCGCTCGCCTTCCACCCGCTCGGCCAGCGCCGTGACCTGCACGCCGGGGTTGATCTGCTGCAAGGCTTCGCGCCCGGACGCCACCTTGGGCTGGCCCACGCGCGCGGTGGTATGCATGATCTGGCGCTGCAGGTTGGTCAGATCGACGGTGTCGTGATCCACCAGGGTGATGTGGCCCACCCCGGCCGACGCCAGGTACATGGCCGCCGGCGAGCCCAGGCCGCCGGCACCGATGACCAGCGCATGGCCTTGCAGCAGGCGGGTCTGGCCTTCGATGTCGATCTCGTCAAGCAGGATGTGGCGCGAGTAGCGCAGCAGCTGTTGGTCATCCATCGTCATATCCGACATGGTTGAGATGAAAAAAAGGGCCGCTGGCAAGTGCTAGCGGCCCGATGTGCCTGCCCGCAGGCGGCGTATTACTTGGTGGTGTCGATCTTCTCGGCGGGCGCCTTGTTGTCCTTGCGCTCGTCCTTCACCGGCGTGTCGTTCTTGCCTTCTTCATTGCGCACTTCCGGCTTGGCGTTGGAAACCTTCACCGGCAGGCCCTTCAGCTGGTTCAGGGCCTGGGTCAGCTGGAAGTCGTCCTTGCTGCCGAAGTCGAGCGGCTTGCGCTTCTTCTCGGCGGCAATCAGGCGCTCTTCCGATTGTTCATCCATGGCCTTGGCCTTGACCTCGGCGGACTTGTCGGTGTCGTTGGTCAGGTGCTTGGAGAGATCGGCTTCACGCAGGCGCAGGCCGTTCAGGCCGTCGCCATCGGGGTACTCGTCCACCATGATGTCCGGCACGATGCCGCGCGCCTGGATGGAACGGCCCTTGGGCGTGTAGTAACGGGCGGTGGTCAGCTTGACGGCGGTGTTCTTCTCCGGCGGCAGCGCGATCACCGATTGCACCGAGCCCTTGCCGAAGGACTGCGTACCCATGATGGTGGCGCGCTTGTAATCCTGCAGGGCACCGGCCACGATTTCGGAAGCCGAGGCCGAGCCGCTGTTGATCAGGACCACCATCGGCACCTTCTTGATGGCATCCGGCAGGCGCGACAGCGGATCCGACAGCGGGTTGGCGGCGTAATATTCGCGCTTGGCGTAGAAGGTCTGCTTGGAGCTCGGCAGCTGGCCATTGGTGGAGACCACCACCGAATCCTTGGGCAGGAAGGCCGCCGCCACGCCGATGGCGCCCGGCAGCACGCCGCCCGGGTCATTGCGCAGATCCAGCACGATGCCCTTCAGGTTGGGTTCCTGGGCGTAGATGGCGGCCAGCTTCTTGGACATGTCGTCCACCGTCGGTTCCTGGAACTGGGTCACGCGCAGCCAGGCGTAGCCGGGTTCGACCACCTTGGACTTGACGCTCTGCACGCGGATCTCCTGACGAGTGATGGTCAGGATGATGGGCTTGTCTTCTTCCTTGCGGGCGATGGTCAGGGTGATCTTGGTGTTGGGTTCGCCGCGCATCTTCTTGACGGCTTCATCCAGGGTCAGGCCCTTGACCGGGGTGCTGTCCAGGCGGGTGATCAGGTCACCGGCCTTGATCCCGGCGCGGAAGGCCGGTGAATCCTCGATGGGGGAGATGACCTTGACGTAGCCATCTTCCATGCCGACCTCGATGCCCAGGCCCACGAACTTGCCCATGGTCCCTTCGCGCAGCTCCTTGTAGGCCTTCTTGTCCAGATAGGCGGAGTGCGGGTCGAGCGAAGCGACCATGCCGGAAATGGCTTCGGTCAGCAGCTTCTTGTCATCGACCTGCTCGACATAATCTGACTTGATGAGACCGAACACGTCGGCCATCTGGCGCAGCTCCTCCAGGGGCAGCGACGCCGTTGCATTCTTTTGCGCGATGGCGTCGAACTGAATCATCGCAGTGGCACCTGCCACCATGCCCAACCCGATCAAACCGATATTCTTGAGTTTGCTGCCCATGTGTCACCTAGAAGTTACCCACCCCTGTGGGTCGAATGCGCGGCCTTGATACCGCATTTCAAAGTATAAACCCGATTGCTCATTGCCGCCGCTGTTGCCTGCAGTGGCAATGGTTTCCCCGGTCTTGACCAGGTCACCGGCGCGTTTCAATACCGACTGGTTGTTGCCGTAAATCGTCATGTACTGGTTGCCGTGATCGACGATGATCAGGTTGCCGAAACCGCGCAACCAGTCCGCGAAGACCACGCGTCCTGCTGCCACTGCCCGCACTTCCGCGCCTTCCTGGGCGCGCAGGAACAGGCCCCGGCTGGTCGGTCCGTCGCCGCGGCGGCTACCGAATTTCGATACCAGCTCGCCCCTGACCGGCAGATGCAATTGTCCGCGCAGGCTGGCAAAGGGCTTGCCGAAATTGTCCGCCTGCGGCTCGGGCAGCGTGTCGTTGCGGCCCAAGGAAGCCTGTTGCGGCGGTTCGTCATCATCGATGGCGTCTGCCGGATCGGGCATCTTCGGCGCCGGCTTGCCTTCCTTGGCGGCCTTGGCCGCTTCGGCGGCGCGCTTCTCGGCGCGGGCACGCTGTTCAGCCAGACGCTTCTCGCGTTCGGCCTTGGCTTTGGCCAATTGTTCCTGGCGACGTTTCTCGCGAGCTTCGGCTTCGGCCTTTTTCTGCTGCTCGATGATCTGCGCCAGCTTGTCCACCAGGCTGGAGAGGCGCTGCTGATCCTGCTCGATGCGGCCGGCTTCCTGGCGCTGGGCATTGAGTTTGGTGGAAAGCTGCGCAAGCAAGGTCTGGCGGCGGCCCTTCTCGCGTTCCAGTACCTTCTTCTGTTCCTGTTCTTCCTGGGCGATTTCATCCAGTTCGAACTTGGCATTCTGGGTCTCGGCCTTGTTGGCGCGGATCGCCTGCTGGTTGACACGCAGGGTTTCAATCAGCTTGGCCTGGGCTTGCGAGACATAGCCCATGTACTGCAGCTCGCGATTGATGCGATTGGGATTGTCGCCGGAGAGCAGCAGCTTGATGCGGTCCTCGTTGCCGGCCACATATTGCTCGCGCAGCAGCTTGGACAGCTGCGCCTGCTGGGCGTTGACCAGCGCGGTCAGTTCGTTCAACTGCTTGACCAGCTGCGCCAGGCGCGCTTCAGTGGCCTGCTGCTCCTGCGCCAGATCGCGCAGCGAACGATTGGCTTTGGAGATCGCCTGTTCGGAAGCGGCCAAGGCATCGGCGGCATTGTCCTTGGCGGTCTCGGTCTGGTCGATATCGCGCTTGAGCGTAGTCAGGCGCTGTTGCAGGTCGGCCTGTTCCTTTTCGGCGGCCTGCTTCTGCCGGGTCCGCTCGGTGATCGGCTGGGCCTGCACCGCGGCACACAGCAGCAGACCGCAAGCCATCGTCGCCAGCAAGCGAAAGACTCCCCGCGGCGCGCCCGACAGGAGGGCGGAGCGCGCCGGTGGAATGCACTTTCCGGAAAGGGACGCCGCCTGTGCGGCGGGCGTCTTGCTGGAGCAACGCAGTTTTATTTCGACTTCCCTTGATTGGCCACGGCCTTGAGCGCTGCTTCGATGGCGGACTGGTCGCCCAGGTAATAGCTCTTGATCGGCTTGAGGTCGGCGTCCAGTTCATAGACCAGCGGCTGGCCGTTGGGGATGTTCAGGCCGACGATGTCGTTGTCGTTGATGCCGTCCAGGTACTTGATCAGGGCACGCAGGCTGTTGCCGTGGGCCGAGATGATGATCTGCTTGCCGGCGCGGATGGCCGGGGCGATGGAGTCATTCCAGGCCGGCAGCACACGCGCCACGGTGTCCTTCAGGCATTCGGTCAGCGGCACCTGCTCGCGCGAGAGGCCGGCGTAGCGGGCGTCGCCGAAGGCATCGCGCTCTTCGCCCGGGGTCAGCGGGTTGGGCGGGGTATCGTAGCTGCGGCGCCAGACCAGCACCTGCTCGTCGCCGTACTGGGCGGCGGTCTCGGCCTTGTTCAGACCTTGCAGGGCGCCGTAGTGGCGTTCGTTGAGGCGCCAGTCGTTCTTGATCGGGATGTACATCTGGTCCATTTCGTCCAGCGTGGTCCAGAGGGTGCGGATGGCGCGCTTCAGCACCGAGGTGTAGGCCAGGTCGAAGGAGAAACCGGCTTCCTTGAGCAGCTTGCCGGCCTGGCGGGCTTCAGCCACGCCCTTTTCGGTCAGGTCGACGTCGACCCAGCCGGTGAAGCGGTTGGCCAGGTTCCAGGTCGATTCGCCGTGGCGCATGAATACGATTTTGTACATAGCAGGACTTGTATTGATGATGGATAAACCGCTGCGGCTGCCCCAAAGATCGACTACGCGAGACCGGGTGCACGCCTTAAACTAGACTGTTCGGTCCGGATGCAAACCGCGAATGCTTCTATTTTATAATGCCGGGATTCAGTAAACTCATTGGACTGCCGTGAAATTCATCATCGACAATATTTTCCTGATCGCCCTGGCCTTGGTCTCGGGCGGTGCGCTGCTGGTTCCCTACCTGCAGCAGCGCGGCAACAAGCTGAGCCTCTTGCAGGCCACGCAGATGCTCAACCAGGGCAAGGTGCTGGTGCTGGATGTGCGTGATGCCGAGCAATTCGCCACCGGCCACCTGCGCGACGCCCGCAACATTCCCTTGAAAGAGTTGCCGCAGCGCATCGGCGAGCTCGACAAGCTCAAGGGCCGCCCGGTCATCGTGGTGTGCCAGACCGGCACCCAGGCCAACCGTGCCGAAGCGTCGCTGAAGAAGGCCGGCTTCACCGAAGTCTACGGCTTGAACGGCGGCATCGCCGCCTGGCAAGGCCAGGGCCTGCCGCTGACCACCAAGGAGGCAAAATGAGCGCTCCCGTGACCATGTACTGCACCGCCGTGTGCCCGTATTGCATGATGGCCGAGCGTTTGCTGGCCAGCAAGGGAATCACGCAGATCGAGAAGATCCGCGTGGATCTCGAACCTCAGCAGCGTGAGCTGATGATGCAAAAGACCGGCCGCCGTACCGTGCCCCAGATCTATGTCGGCGACACCCATGTCGGTGGCTTCGATGACCTGAGCGCACTGGACCGTGCCGGCAAGCTGGACCCGCTGCTGCAAGCCTGACGCCAGGGCAGCACACTCCCCCCTATCGATTCACCGAACCTGAAAGAGATCCATGTCGGAACAGAACCAAGAAGCCCAACAGCAACCCGTTTTCCAGATCCAGCGCGTCTACCTGAAGGATCTGTCGCTGGAACAGCCGAATTCCCCGGCCATCTTCCTGGAACAGGAAGCCCCTTCGATCGAAGTGTCGGTGGACGTCGGTGCCGAAGCGCTGGCTGAAGGCGTGTTCGAATCGACCGTGACCATCACCGTGACCGCCAAGGTCAAGGACAAAGTCGCCTTCCTGGTCGAGGGCAAGCAAGCCGGCATCTTCGAGATCCGCAACGTGCCGGCCGAACAGCTGGACCCGCTGCTGGGCATCGGCTGCCCCAACATCATCTACCCGTACCTGCGCGCCAACATCGCCGACGCCATCACCCGCGCCGGTTTCCCGCCGGTGCACCTGGCCGAGATCAACTTCGAGGTGTTCTACCAGCAGCGCCTGCAGGCACTGGCCGAGCAACAAGGCGCGACCCTGGTCAACAACGGCTCCACCGCCGTCAACTGATCGGGTTTCACCCCCTGTCCGCCTGCCGGCCCGGCCGCATCCTCTGCGGCAGCCCGGCACGACAACGAGCCGCCGCAGCCTGTGCTGCGGCGCTTTCCCTTCTGCGGAGACCTTCACGATGAAACGCCTGCCCCTGATTCTTTGCGCAACCCTGCTCGGCGCCTTCATGGCCAAGGATGCCCTGGCCCTGGACTTCAAGTCGGTCGGCGCCTCGCCCGCCATCATGTATGACGCCCCGTCCGAAAAGGGCCGCCGCGTCTATGTCGCGCCGCGCGGCATGCCGGTCGAGGTGGTGCTGACCTATGGCGACTGGAGCAAGGTCAGGGATGCCGCCGGCACGCTGTCCTGGATCTCCTCCAAGGCCTTGACGCCCAAGCGCATGCTGGTGGTGTCGGTGGCCAATGCGCGCATCTTCAATGCTGCCGATGAAGGCAGCCCGGTGGTCTTCACGGCCGACAAGTCGGTCCTGCTGGAGATGCTGGAAAGCCCCAACAACGGCTGGGTCAAGGTCCGCCACCGCGACGGCCAGAGCGGCTTCGTGAAGGCCGGCGATGTCTGGGGCGATTGAGCGAAGAGCGGCCTGAGATGAAAATCACCATTCTGGGCGCTGGCGCATGGGGTACCGCGCTGGCCATTCCCCTGGCGCGCAAGCATAAGGTCGTGCTGTGGGGGCGCAATGCCCAGGCCATGAAGGCCGCCAGCGAGCAACGCGAAAACGGCCTCTACCTCCCCGGATTCGCGCTGCCGCCCGAACTGGCGGTGAGTTCGGACTTCGATGCCGCCGTGCGCCACGTCTGCGACGACCCATCCGATTCGCTGCTCATTGCCGCCTCATCGGTGTCCGGCCTGCGTGAGCTGGCGGAGCATTTGCGCGCCTATGCCATTCCCAACCTGGTGTGGCTGTGCAAGGGTCTGGAAGAGGGCACGCGCCTGCTGCCGCACCAGGTGGTGCAGGAAGTGCTCGGTTCAGGCGTGGCGGCAGGGGTGCTCTCCGGCCCCTCCTTTGCCCAGGAAGTGGCGCGCGGCCTGCCCTGCGCGCTGACCATCGCCGGTGCCGATGCGGCGCTGTGCGAGCGTGTGGTCGCGGCGGTGCATGGCAACAACATCCGTATCTATTCCAGCGATGATCTGGTGGGGGTGGAGATTGGCGGCGCGGTCAAGAATATCCTGGCCATCGCCACCGGCGTGGCCGATGGCCTGCAACTGGGCTTGAACGCCCGTGCAGCATTGATCACCCGCGGCTTGGCTGAAATCACGCGCTTGGGCGTGGCGCTGGGCGGACGTGCAGAAACCTTCATGGGACTCTCAGGGGTGGGCGACCTCATCCTGACCTGCACCGGCGACCTCTCGCGCAACCGGCGCGTCGGTCTGGGACTGGCTCAAAACAAGAAACTGGACGATATCGTCGCCGAACTCGGCCACGTGGCCGAAGGCGTGCGCTGCGCACAGGCCGTGCGGGCGCTGGCGCGCGAAAAAGGCATCGAGATGCCGATCACCGATGCGGTGGCGGCAGCCTTGTTCGACGGCGTGTCGGTGCAGGACATGGTGGCCCGGCTGCTGGCGCGGGATCCGCGCGAAGAAAGCCTGTAAGACAGCCACTCCCGCTCGCACACTGGGACAGGAGATTCACCAAACCTCACCTGAAAGTGAAGCGGAGAAAATGACAGCCGGAGCAGAAATGCCTCCGGCTGTTTTTTATCGCCCGAGAATTCGGAGAGGATTCAGGCGGGTTGTTGCCTGAATCCGCCCTGCTTCAACGCGCGATGATGTCGCTTTCCATCTTGGGACGCTTGAAGCGTTGCGGCGAACCGCCTTCGAGCGCGTCATCCATCTGCTTGGAGATCTTGTCGTAGCGCGCGCTGCAGTCATCGTCCTGAGGGACGGCTTCTGCGCCCTTCAGGCGCTTGGCCAGACGGGTACTGCGCGCTTCCCCGCCCATGACGTATTGCTGGGCGGCGCGGCCGGCGTGGTTATTGTTCGTGGTCTTGTTGCGTTGTATGGCTTGCATCGTATTTCCTCTTACGTCGCTGACGCTCAACGTTCTTCCATCCTGAGTTGTTGTTCGGAAGAACACGCAGCGCCCCGGAAGATGTTGCCTGCTGCCTTGATTCCGGGAGACTGCTCCAGATACACAAGCACTGCGTTTCTTGACAGTGCTTTAGGTATGTAACGCCCGAGCGGCATTTTGGAATACGCGAAAAGTCAGTATTTTGTCAGCCAAATTGAAATTACTGCTCGCCGGCAAATTCATGCGGCTGCGCAAAAAATGACGCAAACCCGCTACCATCAAGGCTGACAGCGCTGTCAGAATGCGCAGGATTGCGCACTTTTGCTGAACAAAAAAAAGAGAAAAAAAATGTTGCGAAACGTATCTTCCTTCACGAGACGCATCAAAAATACGACGAAAAATTACCAAGAAGAATATTTATCACCCGCTGCGACAACTCATCCGTGCACCGGCACGGGCAGACCGAGATCCGCCGGTACGAGTGAAAAAACCTTTGCATCGCGCGGCTCACCATGAAAGACCAGGCGATTGCGCGCCAGGCATTCCAGCGTGGCACCCGCCTTCTCCGCCACCCTCTGGCTACGCAGGTTGCCGGCCTGGGCCACGATTTCCAGGCGGGTGAGCCCGGTCCTGGAGAAGGCGAAAGCCGCCGCCGCCCGCGCGGCAAGGGCGGCGATGCCGCGGCCGGTGTAGCCCTCACGCACCCAGTAGCCCAGGTTGGCCATCTGGTTCAGCTGGCTGACCTGATTGATGGCCACCGAGCCGATCACCAGGCCGTTGCTGCGATCGATGATGTTGAAATCATAAGCCGCGTGTACATGCCATTGCTCGATGGCGCGCTGCAGGAACAGCTTGGCATCCAGCAGGCCGTAGTCAGGGGTGCACCAGGCTTCCCACTGGCCGATGGCATCGCGCGACTGGCGCACCGCGTCATACAGCGCCGGGGCCTCGCGCAGGCCGAGCGGGCGCACTTCGATGGCGCGGTCGCAGTAGATGATTTGCCGTTCACGGTCGATGGAGCGGAGCATGGGGTCCGTAGATGAAGTTTCTTGCAGATCTTACCGAAATTGGACGGTGCCGGAACTGTCCCTGCGGTCAGCCCAGTTGCGCCCGCAATTGCGCCAGATGGGTGATGACCGCCACTTCCGGGGGCAGCTCCGGATGCACGCCATGCTCCTGCAAGGCGATCACACGCATGCCCGCTGCCAGCCCGGCTTGCACGCCCGGCAGGCTGTCTTCCACCACGGCGCAGCGCCGGGGCGGGACGCCCAGGCGTTCTGCGGCGAACAGGAACAGGGCGGGATCGGGTTTCCAGCGTTGCACGTCGTAAGCGCTGAAGATGCGGCCGGCAAAATGCGGCAGCAGTCCGGTCACGCGCAGGCACAGCTCGATCTTGTGATGCGGGGCGTTGGACGCCAGGGCAAAGGGCAGGTGCAACTGCTCCACCATCTCGACGGCACCGCTGATGGGTTGCAGGTGCTGCTCCAGCATGCCGCCCATGAGGTCGCGCAGCTCTTGCTCGAAGTGGTCAGGCAGGGTCTGGCCATGCAATTGCTCGATGTGCGAGATGCACCACTTCATGCTCACGCCGCGAAAACGCGCCAACGCCTCGTCGGGGCTGAGGGTGACGCCGTAAGTGGCCACGTACTCGGACCAGGCCCGGGCGGCCACCACTTCGCTGTCGACCAGGGTGCCGTCACAGTCGAAGATGACCAGTTCGGGCGCGGCAGGGGGCTGCTTCATCATTGCTCCTTGTTGTTCGGGGGCGTTGGCCGCCCTGTTCAAGGAGCCGCCAAACCCATCAAAGTTCGCCGTAGGAATGCAGGCCCGAGAGGAACATGTTCACTCCCAGGAAGGCAAACGTCGTCACCAGCAAGCCCACCAGCGCCCACCAGGCGGCGGTGCGGCCACGCAGGCCCTTCATGAGGCGCATGTGCAGCCAGGCGGCATAGTTGAGCCAGACGATCAGGGCCCAGGTTTCCTTGGGATCCCACGACCAGTAACCGCCCCAAGCTTCAGCGGCCCACAGCGCCCCCAAGATGGTGGCGATGGTGAAGAAGGCAAAGCCGACGGCGATGGCCTTGTACATCACGTCATCCAGCACTTCCAGCGTGGGCAGGCGATCGGCCAGGATGCCGCGCTCGCGCAGCAGGTAGGCCACCGCCACCATCGCCGCCAGGGCGAAGGTGCCGTAGCCGATGAAGTTGGCCGGCACGTGGATCTTCATCCACCAGCTCTGCAGCGCCGGCACCAGCGGCTGGATCTCGGCCGCATCCCGCGAGACGGTATACCACATCAGGAAAGCGACCGCCGCCGTGATGACGGTCAGCACAAAAGCACCCAGCTGGCGCGTGGCGTAACGTTCTTCGTAGTACAGGTAGAAAAGGGCCGTAATCAGGCAGAACAGGACGAAAACTTCATATAAATTGGAAATGGGGATGTGGCCGACGTCCGGGCCGATCAGGTAGGACTCGTACCAACGCACCATCATGCCGGTGAAGCCCAGCACCACGGCCGCCCAGCACAGGCGCGAGCCGATCGCGCTGCCGGTGCCGGCGGTGGTGGCCAGGCCGCCCCAGTAGAACAGCGTGGAGAGGCCGAAAAGCGCGCTCATCCACAGGATCGCGGACTGGCTGGAGAGCATGTACTTGAGGAAGAATTTCTTGTCCGCCAGTTCCAGCGCGCCGCCATACATGGCGATGGCCCCCAGCGAAAGCACGGCGATCACCAGCATCAGCAGGCGAACCGGCTTCCAGTGCCAGCCCAGCCAGGCGAAGGTCGGTGCGGCCAGCAGCAGCACGGCCTTCTCGTAATAATCCATATAGCTGCCGAAGCGCCCGAAGGCGTACAGCGATCCGGCCACCAGCGCGGCGGCGTAGATCCAGTCGACGAGACTGAGCCGCCGGAAAAAGCCCTGCTCTTGCTCGTAGGCCTGGTTTGCTTGGGTCAGTTGCATTGTGTTCTCCACTGCTGCTGTCCCGGACCATGGCCCGGGGGATCGCCGCCATTACCGGCGGCATGAAGGGTTCAGGCCGAGCGACCGGGGGTGGGCTGGCCCGCGCCGGTCAGACGGCCTTTCATCTGTTCGAATTCCTTGTCGAAGTCCAGCGTGCGGCGCTGCGTGCTCATGGCCAGCAGGGCCTGGCTGCCCTGGCCATCGGGACCGGGCTTGATCCAGATCCACAGGCGCCGTTCACGAATGTACAGCATCGCGAACACGCCCAGTACCAGGAACAGGCAACCCAGGTAGACCACCTTCTTGCCCGGTGAACGCGTCACCTGCAGCACCGAGGCCTTGATCTCCTGGAAACTCGTGAGCTGCAGGAGCACCGGTGCCGGATAGAAGGCCGCATCGGCCAGGGCATTGATGGCCAGCTGCAGATAGCGTCCGTGCTTCTCGTCGCTGGCCACCGGAGCGAGACCCTCTTGGGCGCGCGCAGCTTGCCACAGTTCCCACATGCTGCCGTTGAGGATCTTCATGAAGATGTCGGCGGCCTTTTCCTGTTCGGCCGCGGGCAGTTGCTCCAGGAAGCGCGTCACGGCGATGTAGCCGGAGACCTTGCCGTCGCCGGCAAAAATGGTCAGCCCGCGCAGGGCCGATTGTTCCAGTTGCTCGCGCAACACGGGCGAGGCTTCGCGCCCGCTGCTGATGGCCTGCCGCGCATAGCGGCGTGCGGCTTCCTGGCGCAAAGCCGGATTGGCCAAGGCCGCGCGCAGGCGCATCCACTCGGCGACGCTGTCGTTGTCATCGGCGGGAATGCGCAGGTAACGGAAGGGCTGGTCGGGCTGCTCGCGCATGCCTGCCAGGAAGACGTCGGCACCATCGATGGGCAAGGACTGCATGTAGTTGAAGTACTCACGCGCCTGCCCGGTCTTGTCGCGCAGCTTGTACTGCACGCTCGGGCCGACATTCTTGAAGTCCTTGCTGTTGGCATTCTTGGCACTGGAGCCGAGGTGCTTGTCCAGGCCGTCCATGATGCCGCGATTGACATTCTTGCCCACGTTGACCGCGCGCGCATCGCCCGAGGTCGAGCCGGAGGCCTGGCCGGAGGCGGCGGCCTGCATGTTCTCGACGTTGAAGGGACGGAAGCCGCTCCACTCGATGGTGTAGTCACCGCTGCTGGAGGACAGCGGCGTGGTGCCGTTGACCTCGCCGGCCAGGTCGAAGTGGCTGTTGCTGCCGCCGCGCATCGGATAGGCGACCAGCTTGAGCTTGCTGCCGCCGTCCTCGAAGCTGGACTGATAGATCGCCACGCCCTTGTAGATCAGCGGTTCGTTGACCTTGATGGTGGCGGCGGTTTCCTTGCCGGTTTCATGGTCGCGCACCACCACTTCGCTGGCGAAGAGCTTGGGCATGCCGGTCGAGTAGAAGTCGATGATGAAACGCTTCAACTGGATGGTGAAGGGCAAGTCCTGGATCATCACGCCATCCTTCTGCGGGATGATGGCGGTGCTGCTGCTGGAGCCTTCAGGAATGAGCGTGTTGCCGCGGAAGGTCGGGTTGTTCAGGCCCAGGCGATAGCGTTCGGGGATCTCGGAAATGATGCCATTGCCGGCAAAGGCCGACTTGCCATAGAACCATTGCTGGAAGCGGATCGGCAGATCCGAATCGAGCAGGCCGCCCAGGCAGATGATGACGATGGCCGCGTGCGCGAAGATGTAGCCCCACTTGTTGGCCGCCCCCTGCTTGGCCGCCAGCAGCGTGCCGCCTTCCTTGTCGGCCAGCCTGGTCTTGTAGCCGCGCGCGCCGACCTGGCGCTGCAGCCGCGCCGCAGCCTCGGCCGGGGCTTCGGCAGTCGTCCATTCATGCTTGTGATGGAAATTGCGCAGCGACTGCTCGCGCACGTTGTCGCGCCAGCTCTTCACATCGCGCAACATCTTCGGCGCATTGCGGGCGATGCACAGCGAGGTCGACAGCACCAGGAAGCCCATGATCAGCAGGAACCACCAGGCCGAATACACCGCATACAAACCGGCCTTGTTGAAGATCTCGAACCAGAACGGACCGAACTGGTTCACGTAGTTGGGCATCGGTTCGTTCTGCTTCATCACCGTGCCGATCACCGAGGCGATGGCAATCAGCGTCAGGAGGCTGATCGCAAAGCGCATCGATGAGACCACTTCGACGGCCTCGCCGAGCCAGCGCTGGCGAGTCCTGATCTGGATTCCTTGGGTACTGCTGCCCGTCGTCATATTCCTGCCTTACCGGACCGGGCCTGCCGGTTCCGCTTACCTGGGGGGATCTCCTTGCCGGTCGGCAAAGCGATGCGAACCCGGATTTTACCGCTCCGGGGGAAAGTCCGTGATACGCGCCTGCGTAGCCCGGGTATGCCGGGGCGATTATCTGGTCCGGCGGGGAGGGATCATGCCGTGTTGGACGATGTTTCACCACGACGTGCGTCAAGCTGCATGAAAAAAGGCGGCACGCCGGCCGCCTCTTTCCTTCCCGCGCCGTGTGGCGGCAGGCTGATTACTTCAGGCCGGCGATGTAGTCGGCCACGGCCTTGATTTCCTTGTCCGACAGGCGGTCGGCGATGGCGGTCATCTGGGCGCTGTTGGTGCGCGCTCCGCCACGGAAGTTGGTCAGCTGGGCCACCGTGTAATCCTGGTGCTGGCCGGCCAGGCGCGGATACTGGGCCGGGATGCCGGCGCCATTGGGGCTATGGCAGCCGGCGCAGGCCGGCACGTTCTTGGAGGCGATGCCGCCGCGCCAGATGTGCTTGCCCAGCTCGATGGTGTCCTTGTTCTTGGCGGCACCCGGCTTGGGCGCCTGGGCAGCCAGGTAGGCCGCGACGTTGTGGATGTCTTCATCCGAGAGCGCCTTGGCCAGCGGCGACATCACCGGGTTGTTGCGGTCAGGGGTACGGAAGTTGAGCAGCTGCTTGGCGATGTAGGCCTCGTGCTGGCCGGACAGCTTGGGATTCTGGGTGATGGTCGAATTGCCGGCTGCGCCGTGGCAAGACACGCAGGCCACGATGTTGCGGGCATTGTCGCCATTGGTGTAGAGGGCTTCCCCCTTGGCCGGATCGGCCTTGATCGGGGCTTTCTTGTCATCGGCCGCATGGGCCGCCGAGGACACTGCCAGCACGGCAGCAAGAACGGTATACAACAGTGGGGAAAAGGCACGGTTCATTCGTCACCCTAATACTTATTGTGGAATTGAGAGATTTTGCCCGTTCGGCGGCTGGCTGCCCCCTGCCCAAATGCCTGTTGTTTGACCTGTCTCCAATGGCCGCCATATTTTTTGCTTGCTTGGCGTCAACGAGGCGCTGGGTTTCGGGCCATTGTACAATAGCTTCTCCGCGTTTTTCCCTCCTCTTTCGGATTTCCCCCCACCATGTCGCAACTTTGGCAAGCCCGTTTCTTCACCACCGTCAATCACCTGCGGGACCTGCCCAAGACCAGTGTGCCGGAAATCGCCTTCGCCGGCCGCTCCAACGCCGGCAAATCCAGTGCCATCAACGTGCTGTGCAACCAGAAGCGCCTGGCCTTCGCCTCCAAGACACCGGGACGCACCCAGCACATCAACTATTTCTCGCTGGGCGGCGCCCACGTCGGCCAGCACCGCAATGACGAGGCGCGCCCCGACGAGATCCGCGCCATGCTGGTGGATTTGCCCGGCTATGGCTACGCCGAGGTCTCCGGCTCGGCCAAGCATCACTGGCAAGCCCTGCTGGGTGATTACGTGCGCCAGCGCGAGCAACTGGCGGCGCTGGTGATGATCGTCGATTCGCGCCGTCCCTTCACCGATCTGGATATCCAGATGATCGAATGGTTCGCCCCCACCGGCAAACCCATCCATTGCATCCTGAGCAAGGCCGACAAGCTCAACCGCAACGAATCCACCAATGCCCTGCGCCAGGCCCAGACCTTCCTGCAAAGCTATGTGGATGCGGATGGCCAGCCCTTCCCGTTCACGGCCCAACTGTTCTCGGCGCTGAAGCGTATCGGTCTGGACGAAGCCAACGACAAGATCCTGGAACTGGCCGGCCTGAACCAGCCAGTTGAGACGGCCGAACCGGTGGCCCCGGCTGCGCTGGCAAATGAAGGTGTTGGCAGCGCCGACACCAACACACCGCAAGCCTGATCGCCGACAAGGCAAGATCTTTCCAGACGGAGTACAACGCATGAATAAAAAAACCCCGGAGAACAGGGAAATTCTCCGGGGAAGAACGCCTTTCGCTTGCGCGATCAGCCCCGCTCAGGGAGGGAAGGGGAAGCGGGAGGTGAAAAAATCACCTGCCGCCAAGATAATGCAAGTCGCGGAAATTGGAGCAGATCTGTAATCAAAGGAATCAAATCTCCGAAGATAGCGATATTTGCCTCGAAATTATTCCAAGATAGCCTCAAATAACATCTAATTTTTGAAAGCTGACCTATGTCCTTGACCGATTTCAGTTCCAACGCCGGCTACCCTGCCCTGCGCATGCGCCGCATGCGCCGCGACGCCTTTTCTCGCGCCCTGATGGCCGAAAACGTCATCACCAGCGCCGACCTGATCTACCCCGTGTTTGTGCAGGAGGGCCAGAACCTGCGCACCCCCGTGGCCTCGCTGCCGGGCGTCGAGCGCCTGTCGCTGGATGCGCTGCTGCCGGTGGCCGAGGAATGCGTGAAGCTGGGCGTGCCGGTGCTGGCGCTGTTCCCGGTGATCGATCCGGCCCTGAAGACGCCCGACGGCATCGAAGCCACCAACCCCGACGGCCTGGTGCCGCGCGTGGTGCGCGCCCTGAAGGACCGCTTCCCCGAACTGGGCGTGCTGTGCGACGTGGCGCTCGACCCCTACACCAGCCACGGCCAGGACGGCGTGCTGGACGAAACCGGCTACATCCTCAACGATGAAACCATCGCGCTGCTGGTCAAGCAGGCGCAAACCCAGGCCGATGCCGGCGTGGACGTGGTGGCACCCTCGGACATGATGGACGGCCGCATCGCCGCCATCCGCGCCATGCTGGAAACCCAAGGCCACATCTACACCCGCATCATGGCCTACTCGGCCAAATACGCCTCGGCCTTCTACGGCCCCTTCCGCGACGCCGTGGGCTCGGCCGCCAACCTGGGCAAGGGCAGCAAGGCCACCTACCAGATGGATCCGGCCAACAGCGACGAAGCCCTGCGCGAAGTGGCGCTGGACCTGCAGGAAGGTGCCGACATGGTCATGGTCAAGCCCGGCATGCCCTACCTGGACATCGTGCGCCGCGTGAAGGATGAATTCCGCGTGCCCACCTTCGCCTACCAGGTCAGCGGCGAATACGCCATGATCAAGGCCGCCGCCCAGAACGGCTGGCTGGACCACGACAAGACCATGATGGAAGCCATGATGGCCTTCAAGCGCGCCGGCGCCGATGGCGTGCTGACCTACTTCGCGCTGGACATCGCACGCAAGCTCAAGCAGGGCTGATCGGCCCATCGGCAGATCAGACAGATCAGGCAGGTGAAAAAAAACGCACCCCGGTCACCCGGGATGCGTTGAACATGGTCCGATCCACATCAGACTTCTTGCTCAAAACCTGGCGGGCGGCGGCTTCACCAGCGCCACCCGGCTTGATGCTTCATGGCGCCGGTGCGCTCACTTCCACAGTGCGCACTTGGATTCCGCCTTGGTCATGTAGGCTTGCTCGCCGGGGATGGTCTGCACCAGCTTGTAGTAATCCCATGGGCGCTTGGATTCGGAAGGTTTCTTCACTTCCATCAGGTACATGTCGTGCACCATGCGGCCGTCCGGGCGTACCACGCCATTGCTGGTGAAGAAATCCTTGATGCGGTTCTTGCGCAGGTAGTCCATGACCTGGTCGGCATCGGTACTGCCCACGGCCTTGACCGCCTTCAGGTACTGGCCCACGGCCGACGCGTCACCGGCCTGGAACATGGACGGCATCTTCTTCATCTTCAGGAAGTAGCGATTGGCCCAGGCGCGGCTCTCATCGTTCAAGTCCCAGTACCAGCCATCGGTGAGGTACATCCCTTGCGTCATCTGCAGACCCAGCGAATGGGTATCGTTGATGAAGATCAGCAGGCCGGCCAGCTTCATGGTCTTGTTCACGCCGAATTCATTGGCGGCCTTGATGGCATTGATGACATCGCCCCCGGCCACGGCCAGCCCCAGGATCTGCGCCTTGGAGGACTGCGCCTGCAACAGGAAGGACGAGAAATCCGAAGTCGCCAGCGGCACGCGGGTCGCGCCGATGACATTGCCGCCATTGCTCTTGACGACCTCGCTGGTGTCCTTCTCCAGCGAAGTACCGAAGGCATAGTCCGCCGTCAGGAAATACCAGGACTTGCCGCCCTGGCGCGTGATGGCCGCGCCCGTACCGCGCGCCAGGGCCGTGGTGTCGTAGGCGTACTGGACGGTGTAGGCATTGCACTCCTCATTGGTCTGGCGGGTGGTGCCGGCACCGACCGAGATGAAGACCTTCTTCTTCTCGCCCGCCACCTTGCCCATGGCCAGGCTGGCGGCCGAGTTCACGCCGCCGACCAGCATGTCCACGCCATCGCGGTCGAACCATTCGCGGGCCTTGTTGGCGGCGATGTCGGCCTTGTTCTGGTGGTCGGCAAAGACCAGTTCCACTTTCTTGCCGTTGATGGTGCCGCCGGCATCGGCAATGGCCATGCGGATGGCTTCGACGCCGCCCTGGCCGTCGAAGTCGGCATAGGTGCCGGACATGTCGGTGATGAAGCCGATCTTGATGGTGTCGCCCGCCGCCTGGGCGGATGGCAGGGTGGCTGCGCCCAGCAGGGCACAGGCGGCCGACAGCGCGGCGCGCCGGATGAATGCGGTCATGGGGTCTCCTCCTTTGGGGGTCCTGGAATGTGATTCTTGTTGCGACCCCGCAATCGAGTGCGGGGAAGGTCTTGCGGGACCGGCAGTGCCTCGCCGGTCCGGTCCTGCTTGTGGATGATCAGCCGACGGTAGCGCGCGTCTGTTCGCCATCGACCAGGCGCAGCAGGCCCAGCGGGTTGGCGTTCTGCAGCGCGGCCGGCAGCATCGCGTCCGGATAGTTCTGGTAGCACACCGGGCGCAGGAAGCGCTCGATGGCCAGCGTGCCCACCGAAGTGCCGCGGGCATCCGAGGTGGCCGGATAGGGACCGCCGTGGACCATCGCATCGCACACCTCGACGCCGGTCGGGAAGCCATTCAACAGCAAGCGGCCGGCCTTCTGCTCAAGGATCGCGATGAGGTCCTGGTTGCCTTGCAGGTCACCGATTTCGGCTTGCAGGGTGGCAGTCAGCTGGCCATTCATCTTGGCGGCGAAGTCCAGCAGTTGCTCACGGCTTTCCAGCTCGACGATCACGGTGGCGGGGCCGAAGACTTCTTCTTCCAGCGGCGCTTCCTTGGAGAACAGCAGGGCAGCGTCGGCCTTGAACAGGTACGGCACGGCCTGGGTATAGCTGGTGCCGCCGGTGGCGATGACCTTCACGCCCGGCAGCTGGGTCAGGCGCGCTACGCCGCCGTTGTAATGGGTCAGGCCGCCGCTGTTGAGCATGGTGGCCGGGTTGGTGCCACCGAAGGCGGCCGACAGCTTCTCGATGAAGGCGGTCAATTCCGGCGAACGCACGCCCAGCAGCAGGCCGGGGCTGGTGCACAGCTGGCCCACGCCGACCGTGACGGAACCGGCCAGGTCCTTGGCGATGGCGTCACCGCGCAGCTTCAGGGCTTCGGACATCAGGATGATGGGATTGATGCTGGACATCTCGGCAAACACCGGGATCGGCTGCGGACGGGCGGCGGCCATGTCGCACAGGGCGCGGCCACCACGCAGCGAGCCGGTGAAGCCGACGGCCTGGATGCCGGCGCTCTTGACCAGTTGGGCACCGACGCGGTCGCCGTAGATCATGTTGAAGGTACCGGCCGGCATGCCGGTCTTCTTGACGGCGCGCTCGATGGCGTTGGCCACCAGTTCGGAAGTGACCAGGTGGCCGCTGTGGGCCTTGAACACTACCGGGCAGCCGGCAGCCAGGGCGGCAGCGGTATCGCCACCGGCCACCGAGAAGGCCAGCGGGAAGTTGCTGGCGCCGAACACGGCCACCGGACCCACGCCGATCTTGTACTGGCGGATGTCCGGGCGCGGCAGCGGCTGGCGTTGCGGCAGGGCGGTATCGATGCGGGCACCGTAGAAGTCGCCACGGCGCAGGACCTTGGCGAACAGGCGCATCTGGCCGCTGGTGCGGGCGCGCTCGCCGGCCAGGCGCGGGGTTGCCGGCAGGGCGGTTTCACGGGCCACGGCGGCCAGGAAGTCGTCGCCCAGGGCATCGATCTCGTCGGCGATGGCTTCCAGGAACAGCGCGCGCTTTTCAGCCGGAACGGCGCGGTACAGCGGATAGGCTTTCTCGGCCGCATCCACGGCGGCGGCGACTTCGTGCTCGGTGGCAGTCAGGAAAGGGGTTTCGAAGAGGGCACCGGTGGCCGCGTCCACGCTGTGCAGGGCGACGTCGCCCTGGCCGCTGCGCTGGCCGCCGATGTAGTTGTGTCCTAGGATCTTGTCGCTCACGTTGTGCTCCTGCTGGTGTCGTTGATGCCGCCCGGGGCCGGGTCAGGCAAGAAAGCTGCGCCCGCGCGAGGCAGGAGCAGCTGAGGGGGAAATGCGCAGCAGGCCCTTGGTGGCCTGCACGCGCTGTTCATTGTCGGCCATCACATGGATTGCTGCAGCATGTTCAGGTAATCCTGTTCCGAGGCTTCGCGCGGATTGGTCTTGTGGCTGTGGTCGGCCAGGGCACCCTTGATGATCTGCGGGAACAGGGATTCGCTCACGCCCAGCTCGCGCAGCCCGGCCGGCAAGCCAAGGCGGCGGCTCATGTCGCGGATGGCCGGGCCGATCCCGGCACCGCTGGCCAGGCCCATGGCGTGGGCCATGCGCGCCATCTTGTTGTCCTTGACCATGCTGGGCGCGCTTTCGTTGAAGGCGATGATGGCCGGCAGGAAGATCGCGTTCAGGGTCCCATGGTGCAGCTTGGGATTGATGCCACCCAGCGAGTGCGACAGGCTGTGCACGCAACCCAGCCCCTTCTGGAAGGCCATGGCGCCCTGCATGGAGGCGCTCATCATGTTCAGCCGCGCTTCGCGGTCACCCGGTTCACGCGTGGCGCGTTCGATGTGCGCCCAGGCGCGCCACAGGCCGTCCAGCGCGATGCCGTCGGCAGGCGGGTTGAAGGCCGGGGCCATGAAGGTTTCCAGGCAGTGGGCGATGGCATCCATGCCGGTGGCAGCGGTCATCAGCGGCGGCAGGCCCAGGGTCAGTTCGGGGTCGCAGAGGGCCAGCTTGGGCACCAGGTGCGGCGAGATGATGCCGACCTTGCGTCCATCGTCGAGGATCAGGATGGCGCCCCGGCCGACTTCGCTGCCGGTGCCGGCGGTGGTCGGGATGGCGATGACCGGGGCGGTCTTGGCCGTGATGTTGGCCAGGCCGCCTTCGATGAGCGCAAAGGATTTCAGCGGGCCTTCGTGGGTGCCGCAGACGGCCACGCCCTTGGCCAGATCGATGGAGGAACCGCCGCCAACAGCCACGATGCCATCGCAGCCATGCTCGCGGAACAATGCCACGGCAGCGCGCACCGCACCCTCATTGGGGTTGGGCGGGGTCTGGTCATAGACCACGCTGCCGGCACCGTCCTTCAACTGGGTCAGGACCTTGTCCAGCAAGCCGGCGTTGCGGATGCCCGGGTCGGTCACCACCAGCGGCTTCTTGATGCCCAGGCGGTCGCATTCCTGCTGCAGCAGCGCCAGCGCGCCGTAGTCGAACTGGACCTGGGTAATGTAGTTGATGAGTGCCATTACATAGCCTTGATTTATAGATGTCTCCACCGGGTCCGTCATCGGCGGGCTTGCTCCGAAACCCTGCAGAAGCCGGCGCTCCCCAATGGGGGTCCCGCTTTGGAAAGCCAGACTCTAAGCCATCAAGGGGCGCTTGGCTAATGAGAGCTGTTGATATGGGTATAACCAACGCTCATACTAGCGGCTTCTTTGGGGATCACTTCCATGCACACCACCTTGCCCTCGCTGGCCTCCATCACTTCGCGCCTGCACCTGCGGCAGTTGCGGCTGCTCATCGCACTCTCCGACCATGGTTCCCTGCTCAAGGCGGCGGAGCAGGTGGCGCTGACCCAGCCGGGGGCGAGCAAGGCTTTGCAGGAAATCGAAAGCACGCTCGGTGCGCAATTGTTCACCCGTACCAATCGCGGGCTCGAGGCCACCGAGCTGGGCCATTGCGTGATCCGCTATGCGCGGCTGATCCAGACCGACCTGACCCACCTGCGTGAAGAAATGTTATCCATCATGCAAGGCCATGGTGGACGGCTGGCGGTGGGCACTATCATGGGCGCGGTACCGCTCTTGACGGATGCGCTCACGCAATTGCTGGAGGCGCATCCCACCCTCTCCGTGGAGATCGTGGAAGACACCAGCGCCCGCCTGCTGCGCCTGCTGGACCAGGGGCGGCTGGACCTGGCGATCTGCCGCACCAGCATCAGCCAGCGCCCGGACCTGTATGACGCCTTCAACATCCACGAGGAAGAGCTGGCCGTGGTGGCCAGCGTGCAGCATCCGCTGGCTGAGGCGAGCAGCCTGCAGCTGGCAGACCTGGCCGATTCGCGCTGGGTGGTCTATTCGGCCAACATGCCGATGCGGCTGACGCTGGAGCGGGAATTCCATGATGCCGACCTGCGCTTCCCGCTGCACCTGATGGAAACCACCTCGGCCTTCACCACCTTGTCGCTGCTACAGAAGAATCCGCACTTCGTGGCGCTGCTGTCGGTGGATGTGGCGCAGTTCTGCACGCGCTTCGGCATGACGCGCATCCTGCCGCTGAAGCTGCATACGCGCAGCGAACCCTATCAGCTGGTGACGCGGCGCGGTACGCTCCTGTCGCCGGTGGCGCGGTTGTTCGTGGATGGATTTGGGCGCGGGGTGGCGGCGCCGGGCTGACTCAGCCGAGTCAATCGAATCGCCGAATCCATGCGAGGGTTTCTTCTTTCTTGTCCAGACCCTGCGGGACACGGAACAGACCGCTGCGGTATGTCTCAAACCGGATCGCTTTGGTATAGCGGGCCACCAACCTGTAGGCCTCCGGAACCTCATCACGCCAGGTGTCGCCGATTTGCGGCGTGGCCCCGGCCTGGATCACCACACCGCCGGGATAATCGTGCACCTGGCACACCGGCTCCAGCGCCGCACGCATCTTGTCGCGCCCACCCAATTCTTCAACCAGCGCATCACACAGCACGGTCAGCCAGTTCACGCATTTGATGCGGTTGTGAATCTGTCGGGCCTGCAGGGAAAACTGCACCCCATCTTGGAAGTCGAACCCTGGAAAACGTTTGAACAGTTGTTGGGTGTACTCGCTATTTTGGTCGTTCTCGAATATGAAGGCACACCCTGCACTACCGTGTACCGGCTGGCAAATAGCGCACCAGCGCAATGTGGCGGCCAGCAGCACCTCGAAGTTTGGCTCGCCCTGCCCATTACAGATTTGGAAATGAGCGGTTACGCAGGAAAGCTCGTGTTCTTCTGCGCGGGAGACCAATACGTCGGCGCGGTACGGATCAACATGGTCAATCTTCACGCCAATGTCCACCATGCCCATGAGTGCCGCGCCGTAACCATTTAGCGGTGGAAGGTCAATATCGGATTGAATACGGCCGCGAGGGTCGCCAGAGAACTTGACTGCCCGTCTCGTGTCTCGGGCCAAAAAGCGGTTTACCTTGTCCGGAAAAGTCTTCCAATAATCCACCAAGAATTCCAGAGCACGCTGGCGTAGCACGGGCTGATCAGTGGGAGACATATACAGATCGGCCCCCAGGCCGAATTTGCAGGCGACGGCATCGGTGTTGTAGGGCAGAGGGAAAGCAATCTTGTCGAAAATGCAGATACCGCCTTCGCGCTGCACAAGTTCAGCTATGGTTTGATTGATGTCCATGGGGGTCTCATTCTCTTGGTTGATGGTGCGGTATGAGGGCGAGCAATTACCGCTTCAGCCCTCTCACCTAACCCGACTCAATCGAATCGCCGAATCCACGCGAGGGTTTCTTCTTTCTTGTCCAGACCCTGCGGGACACGGAACAGACCGCTGCGATATGTCTCGAACCGGATCGCTTTGGTATAGCGGGCCACCAACCTGTAGGCTTCCGGAACCTCATCACGCCAGGTGTCACCGATCTGTGGAAAGGCTCCAGCCTGGATCACCACTCCGCCTGGGTAGTCGTGCACCTTGCACACCGGCTCCAGCACCGCACGCATCCTGTCGCTTCCTCCCAATTCGTCAACCAGCGCATCACACAGCACGGTCAGCCAGTTCACACATTTGATGCGGTTGTGAATCTCTCGGGCCTGAAACGAGAACGCCCCCGTATCTTGGAAATCGAACCCCGGAAAGCGTTTGAACAGTTGTTGGGTGTACTCACTCTCTTGGTCGTTCTCAAATATAAAGACAAACCCGGCACTGCCATGTAGCGGCTGGCAAATAGCGCACCAGCGCAATGTGGCAGCCAGCAGCACCTCGAAGTTTGGCTCGCCCTGATCATTGCAGATTTGAAAATGGGCGTTTACGAAGGAAAGATTGTTCTCTTCTGCGCGGCGGACCAGCACGTCAGAACGGTACGGATTCACATTGTCAATCTTCATGCCAATGTCGACCATGCCCATCAGCGCCGCGCTGTAACCATATTGCGGCTGACGGTCCATATCGGTTTGAATACGGACACGAGGGTCGCCAGAGAACTTGACAGTGCGAGTCGTTTCGTCGGCCAGGAAGCGGTCGACCTTGTCTGGAAAGGTCTTCCAGTAATCCACCAAGAACTCAAGTGCGCGATGGAGTAGCAGGCGCTGATCAGTCGGCGACATGAACAGCTCGGCACCGAGACCGAATTTGCAGGCGACGGCTTCGGTGTTGTAGGGCAAAGGGAAAGCAATCTTGTCAAAAACGCAGATACCGCCTTCGCTCTGCACAAGTTTAGCTATGGTTTGATTGATGTCCATGGGGGTCTCATTCTCCTGGTTGATGGTGCCGCATGAGGGCGAGCAATTACCCCTTCAGCCCTCTCACCCAATCCATGTCAATCGAAGCGCCGAATCCATGCGAGGGTTTCTTCATTGTCGTCCAGACCCTGCGGGACGCGGAACAAACCTTCGCGGTATGCCTCGAACCGTATCGCTTTGGTATAGCAGGCTACCAACCTGTAGGCTTCTGGAACCTCATCACGCCAAGTGTCGCCGATCTGGGGAGAGGCTCCGGCCTGAATTACCACTCCACCGGGGTAGTCGTGCAACTTGCACACTGGCTCCAGCGCTGCACGCATCTTCTCGCGTCCTCCCAATTCTTCAACCAGCGCATCACACAGCACGGTCAGCCAGTTCACACATTTGATGCGGTTATGAACGTCTCGGGCCTCCAAGGCGAACCATCCTCCATCCTGGAAATCAAACCCCGGAAAGCGTTTGAACAGTTGTTGGGTGTACTCACTCTTTTGGTCGTTCTCGAATACGAAGGCACACCCTGCACTACCATGTACCGGCTGGCAAATAGCGCACCAGCGCAGTGTCGCGGCGAGCAGCACCTCGAAGTTTGGGGTGCCCTGGCCGTTACAGATTTGAAAATGAGCGGTTACACAGGAAAGCTCGCGTTGTTCTGCGCGGCGGACCAGTACATCGGCTCGGTACGGATTAACGTTGTCAATCTTCATGCCAATGTCCACCATGCCCATGAGCGCCGCGCCGTAACCATTTAGCGGTGGAAGGTCAATATCGGCTTGAATACGGCCGCGAGGGTCGCCAGAGAACTTGACTGCGCGGGTCGTGTCTCGGGCCAAAAAGCGGTTTACCTTGTCCGGAAAAGTCTTCCAATAATCCACCAAGAATTCCAGAGCACGTTGGCGTAACAGGGGCTGATCAGTCGGCACCATATAAAGCTCGGCCCCCAGGCCGAATTTGCAGGCGACAGCATCGGTGTTGTAGGGCAGAGGGAAAGCAATCTTGTCGAAAATGCAGATACCGCCTTCTCGTTCTATAAGTTCGGTAATGGCTTGGTTGATGTCCATGTGAAGTTATTCCTGGTTGATAGTGCGGGATGGGGTCAAGGGATGGGGATGGCATTGCGAGGTGGGAAGAGCCGCGTAGCTTCGGAAATGATCAGCGCGAGCACCAACAGCCCTCCTGTCAACTGCACACCGGTGGTCGAGTGGATCACATCGCCAAACTTGTCGATGAGGCTTTTCTTCGGCTCGGACGCAGTGACCGGTACTGGATGCTGAGGGGGATTCTCGTCGTCGCAGTTACAGCGTTCATTAACTTCGAACTTCTCAAAGTTCTTTTTGCTACCGGCATGCCTTTCGGCAATACTGCGGTAGTCATCGGCCGCGTCGTCTGAGAGCGTATCTTTGCCAAACTTCACATCGAAGATTTTGATTACCTTGCCATCCGGTCCGATACGGGCGATGTCCAGACGGCGTGAATCGGCCCACGGGTATTGCGAGCTGGGCAGGCCCGGGTTGGACTTGCTGCCGATCATTTCCCAGTTGTTGCCGCGATCGAAGGACACTTCGCGCCACATGCGGGCATCAGGCTTGGGATAACGACCGTTGCGGGCATTGGCCGGACCGCCGTAGTACTTGTCATCGATTTTCTTGCGCATGCATTCCTGAAACGTATGCCCCTTTGGCAGCGGCTGCGGCCCGCCTTTTTTGTGGGTGTTCCAACACTCGCAGGCCAGCTCGCAAATCTCGTCGAAGAAATCCTGATCCGGCTTGGGCAGATCACGCTGCTTCAGCCCGGCCATGTTCACGGTGTTGCGGTGGTTCATGAACAGCTTGTCGGTGAGCCGGCAAGCGGGCTTGCCCTCGAAGAATACGTCGAAAGAGTGGCTGATCCAGTCGGTCTCGGCCGAATGGGTGCCGGAGACCACGCCCCCCATCGACCCGGCTTCGTCGAACACACTCCTGGCAAATTGGCTGCCATCCTTGGCAATGCTGTGGCCGCCGTCGGCGAACACGCTGAAGGTCCCCTTGGCAAGGTCGCGCGAGTAGGCCTCGTTCTGATAGGGCAGCGGGATGCCCTTGTCGGGCGTCTTGCACACATTGGGCAGCGTGTTGTGGCTGACTCCGCCACTGCCGCGATGGCACAGGCTCAGGCCGTTGACGTTGATGGTGATCGCCATGCGCGAATCTCCGGAAGGTTCTCAATGGGTGGATTGGCGGCCAGCACGGCAGCGCCGCGCAGGGTGTCGTCCGAACTGGCGAGCACCAGAGTCGGGTTGGCCTGTGGCCGCATCAGCTGGCCGTAGGCGGCCAGCGCGACATGGGCTACGGCGCTGGCGCAGTGCAGGTCGCCGCTGGCGAGCGCCGGTACGCTGCGCTGCCAGTCCGGGGTGAGCACGCGGCCCAGGCGCAAGGCGGTGAAACCGAACTGGTCGGCGCGATAGGGCTCGCCGTTCAGATCAGCGAACAGATGGCCGATCCGGGCCGGGCCATGCTGGTGCGCCTGTTCGATCGCCTGTCGTGCCGCCTGGGCGAGTCCTTGGCCTGTACAGGGCTGGGACGACGCATGAGTCACAGGTTCAATGGCGGTCGCGCAGCCCAGCAAGCGCCCCCAGCTTGACGAGGCGTGCTGCGGCGAGGTACTGAGGGCGATCGCGGCGGCGCCCTCACCCGGCACGCGCCCGTAGGCGTTGCGGCGCAGCTGGCCGTGGTGCGGCACGCTGGCACCATGCAGCAGCCCTTGCATGTCGAGCCAGTACATGGCTTCGCGACCCAGGCCCGCTTCGACGGCCAGCACCACGGCCAGGGCGTCGGGCTGGGCGTCCAATGCCAGCCTGGCGTCGATCAGTGCGGCCATGCCGGCGGCGTGCCCGCCGCAGACCAGGTGCGTACGCTGCCACGGCCATTGTTCGTGCTCGACGGCGGCGCTGACTTGCGCCACCAGGCCGCTTGGCATGTATGGCCGGGCCGCGTCGGGAAGCACCAGCCAGAGCAGGCGGGGCGCGGCTTGCAATGTGGGCGATTGCGACGTCAGGCTTTGCGTGAGTTGGGCCAGGGCGTGGCGAGCAAGCCAGCCCCAACGGGCGGCATCGAACGATGGCGGGTCGGGGAAGCAACTGATGCGCGGCGCAGCACCCGCGCTGTCCAGGTACTGCGGGTGGTATTGCAGCAGCGAGAGCTGGCTGCGTAGCGCTGCATCGGCCAGCGGGAGGCTGGGGCCGGAGGGAAAGACGCAGGAAGCCCCCAGGATAAACACCGCGTTGCTCATTGATTCGCTCCTTGCTGATCGTCACCGGCAGGCCACTCCAGATCTGCGTGAACAGGACTGAACGGACGATCGAGGGGACGCCGTTTTTGCAGGATGCGTGTCTTGTCCAACCGGTTGATGTGCTCATGGCAAGACAAGGCCATGTGGTGCACGATGCTCACGCGTGGATGATCGGGCTCCAGGATCACGGTGTGGATCCTGGAGCGACTGGTCACTGAGTGGCCGTCGGTGAAGTAGGTCTGGAAGGCCAGGGTGAGCTTGGGCAGCTTGAACGACAACCTGCCGTCAGCCGCAAAGCCGGGCGGGGTGAGGTTCACCAGCACCACCTCCTCGCCACCTCGCAGATGACCGTCTACCTGCTGCGCGGCCGGTGCCAGCTGCCAGTGGCGTGGATCAAGATCCTTCGGCGGCAGGGGGTAGCGTTGCTCCAGCCAGGCTTCGTCACAGGTGCCGGCATACTGCTGCCGCTCTGGCCAGTGACAGGGGAGCGGGCCAAAGCTCATGGGTGCAGGCCTGTCGCCTGGCTTGTGGATGGGATGAGTGAGCAGCTCGACATTGGGCAACCAGACCCGCCCATCGGCGTCTGGCGTGACACCACGGCCCAGGGGATTTGTGCTGCCATGTTCGGCATCCGGCGCATCGCCGCCGAAAGCGCGCTCATACACCAGCGGTATGCGCATGAAAGGAACAGGCTTGCTCGCCGAAGTGAACAGCATGCCGCGCCGCCAGTAACGATCTCCCGATACCTTGGCCAAGCGCTTCATGCTGCCCACGCGAAAGCCCACATGGAGTTCTTCCACGGGCTGCGTGCCTTGTGCATAGGCGTGGCCATTGAGGAGGACGTCGGTGGCGGGCTTGGGCGGGCCGAGGTCGATGTCGTAGCGCAGACTGCGCAAATCATCGTGGGGCACGGGGCCGCTGTGCACCGGGACCTGCTCGGAGGCGATGCGCGTGTCGCCGTCGGGCAGAATGTCATAGGTGGCCTTGACCACGACGATCCAGACTTCGGCACCGTCACTGTCACGAATCCAGCCGCTGTCGGCCGCGAAGGGGGTGCGATTGTCGAGCGCCCACATGGCTCAGTTCAGCTCCACCTGACCGCCGACGATGCGGTTGAGACCTTCCGCGTCGCTCAGGATGTATTCGCCGCGCAGCGCGATTTTTCCGTTGGGATAGAGCGTGATGCTGGACTTCCCGCATCGCAAGGTGATTTGCCGCCTGGCTTCGAAAACCAGCTCTTCGGCCATCGGAGCGGGAGGTTCACACGTGGGTGCAACCGAAGTTGCAGCGTCGGCTTCTGATTTGGATAACAACAGTTCGAGTTCCTGTTCCATGCGATTTCATTCCTCTCTTCAATTGAGTTCATGAAGCCGCTGACGCTGCACGTCGGCGGGCAAGTCCGTGGCAAACAAGGGCGCGTGGAGCAAGCGCTGGCGGTGCTCGGCAGCCAAGGTGCGCCAAGGCAGCGGACCAGTGCGCAGGACCGCCGCAAGCCAAGCGGGCGTGAGCGGTCGCCCGGCGAAATAGCGCTGGTCTGCGGCAAATCGTTCGCTGTGCTTGCGCCACCAGGCAGCGAAGGCGGGTGGGTCCGGCCAAGGCAATTCGTGGTCATCGGGGTGTGCGGAAAGTTGATCGCCCGGCTCTGGGGGACGTTGGCGACGCTCAGGCTTGGGACCTGACCAGCCGTCGCGACCGGGATCGGAGCCGGTGATGAGTGCCAGCGAGGCGGCGGCGGCGCGGCCATGGTGGCGGTCCTCCAGGGCCGCCATCAGACCAGGAACGGCGTCCGCTCGCCCCATCCATCCGAGGGCCATCAGGTAGCGCCGGCGATGCTGCGGCATCGCGGCAAGCCGGGCCAATACCGGTTCGGTGTAGGCCGGCGCATGCAAAGCGAGGGCGCGCAACGCGGCGGTTGCAGTTGCGTCCTGCTCGCTCACTGCCAGGGGTTGCAAGGTGGCGCAGGCAGGACCATGGTGACCGGGTGATCCGAGCATCAGCAAGGTCTGCGCCGCCGCCAGGCGTACTGCAGGATGATCGTCGTCGAGGTGGCGCAGGCCCGTGTGTGCCAAGTCGGTTCGGCCGAGATTGCGGATCAGTTGGAATGCCGCGCTGACGCTCTCTGCATCGGATTGCTGCGCTCGCAGGCAAGCCAATACGCGTTCATCCAGGTCCGGCCATTGGCGGTAGCCCAGACCCACCAGTCTCAGTTGCTGCACCACGGACAGCGAATCGATGGCCGATATGCGCAGCGCAGAGTCCGGTGCCCACTGCAACGCAGCCACCTTCGCCGGCATCAGGTCAGCGATCGCCGTGGTCAGTGCACTGGCGGCGCTGAAGAGCTCGGCGTCTTGCGTGGCCAGCGCGTAACAAGTCACCGCAAACAGCTCGGCGCTGCGCACCGGTTCCTCAAGGAGATTGTGGAAGTGTTGCCGTGCTGGCTCTCCCAGGTGAACCAGCGCCGTCAACGACGCCTGCATGCGGTCGTCGTAAGCGGCAAGATCGGCGAAGTCCAATGCCGGGTTGGCCAGGCGATCAGGCCGGCGACGCCATCCGAAGGCCAACTGATCCGTATGGCGGTCAGTGAGTTTTTCAGCGGTCGTCGCCAGCAAATCAGGGAGGGCCGCAGCTTGCTCGACGTTCAGCATTGGCGGCAAGCGCCATCGTTTTTGCCAGCGCCGACTCCCGCGTCAGCGTTTGCAGTCGTGCCGACTGCACAGCAAATGGACCTGCATCCCATACCGTCTCCAAGTTGGCGAAACGGCATACGTTATCAACATCATTTGCGCTCGATAAGGCTCAGGACAGCAGGCGGAGCCGAAACGGTGAAAAGGTCTACGGTCCTCGAAAAACCTTCTAGAAATCGTTCTATCAAGTCTTCGCCAGAACGCTTGGCTATTGCACCTTCGGCCAGCTACGTGCGATTCCTCTGCGCATAAAAAAACCCCGTGTTCGCAAACACGGGGTTCTTCAGGCCTCATCCGAAAGCGCTCCTTCAGAAGCGCTTTCGGACCGTACAGCGGACCAGGCTTACTTGTTCGGCTGCGGCGTAATGCGCAGGTACGGACGCGGCGACTTGTAGCCCTTCGGATACTTCTGCTTGATGACTTCCTCATCCTTGACAGACAACGGGATGATGACGTCGTCGCCATCCTTCCAGTTGCCCGGGGTGGCCACGGTGTAACCGTCGGTCAGTTGCAGCGCATCGATGACGCGCAGCACCTCGTCGAAGTTGCGGCCGGTGCTCATCGGGTAGGTGATGATAAGGCGAACCTTCTTCTTCGGGTCAATCACGAAGAGCGAACGCACGGTCGCCGTTTCGGACTGGTTCGGATGGATCATGTCGTACAGGCCCGCGACCTTCTTGTCGACGTCGGCCACGATCGGGAAGCCGACCACGGTCTGCTGGGTTTCCTCGATGTCCTTGATCCACTGGTTGTGGGCCTCGGCACCATCCACGGACAGCGCGATGGCCTTGACGTTGCGCTTGTCGAATTCGGGCTTGAGCTTGGCCGTCAGGCCCAGCTCGGTGGTGCAGACCGGCGTGAAGTCGGCCGGGTGCGAGAACAGCACGACCCAGGAGTCACCCGCCCAGTCGTGGAATTTGATCTTGCCGATCGAGGATTCTTGCTCGAAATCCGGTGCGGTATCGCCCAGGCGCAGCGTCATGGTGGTCTCCTTGGTGGACAGAATGAAAACAGAAGGCTGACTATAACGCGAGGCCAGCCTCAGGCCAACGACTATAAAGTGCTTTTCAAATTACCTTGCGACATGTGGAACTACAGATGTTGCAGCGTAGAGATGAACCGGTCGGCATCCTGATAACCGATCACGCGGCGCTGTGCCAGTTCCCGGCCATCGGCATCGAAAAACATGATGCCGGGCGGACCGAAGAGATTGAAGCGCTTCAACATGGCGCGGTCGTCGGCATTGTTGGCGGTCACGTCGATCTGCAGCAGCAGCATCTGGCCGAAACGTTCCTTCACACGCGCATCGGAGAAGGTGAAGCGTTCCATTTCCTTGCAGGAAACGCACCAGTCGGCATAGAAATCCAGCATGACCGGGCGGCGCTCGCCAGCGGCGTTTTCCTTCAGGGCCGCATCCAGCTCAGCGCTGGAGCGGATGCGCACGAAGTCGGTGGGCTGCGCGGCGGCTGACTGGCCGCGCAGATGCGAGAGCGGCGCCAGCGGATCGCGCCCGCCGGTGGCCACGCTGATCAGTTGCAGCAAGCCCAGCGTGACCACCACCAGGCCCAGTGCCCGGGATATCCATCCAGCCGGACGCGTCCAGAGCAGGAAAGCGCCATAGCCGATGCCCAGCGCCGCCCAGCCAGCCACCTGCAGCCACGCAGGGATCACCGGCGACACCATCCACAAGGCCGTGCCCAGCATCAATACGCCAAAGAAGCGCTTGACCGCATCCATCCAGGCGCCGGCGCGCGGCAGCAGGGCACCGGCCGAGGCGCCGACCAGCAGCAGCGGCACGCTCATGCCCAGTGCCATGGAAAACAGGGCGCTACCGCCCAGTACCACGTTGCCGGTCTGGCTGATGTACAGCAAGGCCCCGGCCAGGGGCGCTGCCACGCAGGGACCAACGATCAGCGCCGAAATCGCGCCCATCAGGAAGACACCGACCCATTTGCCACTGCCTCCACCGGAGGCTGTGGATAATCTGGATTGCATCGAGGCGGGGACTTGCAGAGTGTAGAGGTCGAACATCGACAATGCGAGGCCGGCCATCAGCAAGGCAAACGCGCCCAGCACCCAAGGGTTCTGCAGATAAGCAGACAAGCCCTCTCCCAGCATGCCGGCGGCTACGCCCAATGCCGTGTAGACCAGGGCCATGCCCAGCGAATAATCGACCGACAGCAGGAAGCTGCGCCCGCGTCCGCCGCCGGCGCTCGGCTGCTGTCCGACGATGATGGAGGACAGGATGGGCAGCATCGGCAGCACGCAGGGCGTAAAGGACAGCCCGATGCCCAGCAGGAAGAACAGCGAGAGGATGCTCCACAGCTTGCCGCCCTTGAGCACGGCGGCAATACCATCGATATCGCTGCCGCCCGTGCTGGGCGCATCCGCATTGACGCCCGCCGGAGTGACGTTCTTGCCAATATCCTGGGCCGACATCGCCAACTTCAAGGTCATCGGTGGATAACACAAGCCCTTGTCGGCACAGCCTTGCGATACTGCCGAAATGACAAAATCCTTCACTGCGCCGCTGACCGGAATCCGGGCAGTCACCGACTGATGGAAGGTTTCAACTTCCTTCTGGAAGTTTTCGTCATACTTGCGTTTACCCGCCGGGAATTGCGGCTCGCCCAGCGTCGCGCCTTCGGCGCTGAAGTGGAAGCGGTCGCGATACATGTAGTAGCCATCTGCAATCCGATAGCTCAGCTCCAGCGTCTGGGCGTCGACCATGCGGCCGGTGAGCTGGAAGGCCTGTTCAGGCGGCAGGTAATCCTCAGCCGCCTTGGCAGCCTTGGCCACCAGCAGGCCGAGCAGGGCCAGCAGCGCCAATACGATCAGCAGGGGATATCTTGTCAGGCGCGTGCGCCGGTTGATGCGGTTCAACGGTGTTCCTCGTTCGAAAGGAGTGCTCTGAGCTTATACGCGCAAGGGACGGACGGTCTCATCCTGCATCCAGGCCAGATACGCGGGCAGACCCGCCGTGATGGGCAGGGCGATGATCTCGGGCACGTCGTAGGGATGGAGTTGGACAATCGCCTGCTCCAGTTCCTGATAGCGCGCCTGGGTCGTCTTGATCAACAAAGGGATCTCGGTATCGCGCTGGATCTTGCCCTGCCAGCGATAGACCGACTGCACAGGCGACAGAATGTTGACGCAGGCGGCCAGACCTTGTTCCACGAGCGTATTGGACAAGCGTTCAGCCAAGGCCTGGTCGGGCAGGTTGGCCAGTACCAGCAAAGGCTGGTTCAACAGCGATGCGGACATGAAAGGACTCCTTGCAGAGTCCGTATTCAACCACATCCGGAGGCCAGGCGTGACGGCGCACATCAGCCGGATGAAAGAAAATGCAGCCGCGCAAAACAAAAAAGCCAGGCAGAGCCTGGCTTTTTCTTTGTGAAGCAACGTCCGGTGAATTATTCAGCGGTCGGTGCGTCAGCAGCGTCGGTGACTTCCGGACGATCGACCAGCTCAACGAAGGCCATCGGTGCGTTGTCGCCTTGGCGGAAGCCCATCTTCAGGATGCGCAGGTAGCCGCCGTTACGGGCAGCGTAGCGCGGGCCCAGTTCGGAGAACAGCTTGCCGACGATTTCGCGATCGCGCAGGCGGTTGAAGGCCAGGCGCTTGTTGGCCAGGGTGTCGGTCTTGCCCAGGGTCAGGATCGGCTCGACGACGCGGCGCAGTTCCTTGGCCTTCGGCAGGGTGGTCTTGATGGCTTCATGACGCAGCAGCGAGACAGTCATGTTGCGCAGCATGGCCAGACGGTGGGACGAAGTACGATTCAGTTTGCGGAGACCGTGACGGTGACGCATGGTAATTTCCTTTCAGGTTACAGTTTTGATCCAGTTCTTCTATCGGCAGGCCAGCTGGGCTGTCCTGACCGCGGACCGGTAAATATCGGATAAAAGTTCTTTGCTACGGATACGACGAATACTTCAGGTACGGCCTCAAGCCAGAATGGCGGTGCGGCTCGCACCGCAGCCCGCCAGTTGACGTGAATTACTTTTCCAGACCAGCCGGCGGCCAGTTTTCCAGCTTCATGCCCAGGGTCAGGCCACGCGAAGCCAGGACTTCCTTGATTTCGTTCAGCGACTTGCGACCCAGGTTCGGGGTCTTCAGCAGTTCGTTTTCGCTGCGCTGGATCAGGTCGCCGATGTAGTAGATGTTCTCGGCCTTCAGGCAGTTTGCCGAACGGACGGTCAGTTCCAGGTCGTCGACCGGACGCAGCAGGATAGGATCGACCTGCGGTGCGCGCGACGGTGCTTCTGCAGTCGCTTCGGTGCCTTCCAGAGCAGCGAACACGTTCAGTTGATCAACCAGCACGCGGGCCGATTGGCGGATCGCTTCTTCCGGGGTGATGACGCCGTTGGTCTCGATGTTCATGACCAGCTTGTCCAGATCGGTACGCTGTTCCACACGAGCGGATTCGACGGCGTAAGACACGCGGCGAACCGGCGAGAACGACGCATCCAGAATGATGCGGCCAATGGTCTTGTTGGTGTCTTCGGACAGGCGACGCACGTTGCCCGGCACGTAGCCACGGCCTTTCTCGACCTTGATCTGCATGTCCAGCTTGCCGCCACCGGTCAGGTTGGCGATGACGTGATCCGGGTTGATCAGTTCGACGTCGTGCGGCAGATCGATATCGGAAGCCAGGACGGCGCCTTCGCCTTCCTTCTTCAGGGTCAGGGTGACTTCGTCACGGTTGTGCAGCTTGAAGACCACGCCCTTCAGGTTCAGCAGAATGTCGACGACGTCTTCCTGCACACCGTCCAGCGAGGAGTACTCGTGCACGACGCCAGCGATGGTGACTTCGGTGGGAGCATAACCGCTCATGGTCGACAGCAAGACGCGACGCAGCGCGTTGCCCAGGGTGTGACCGTAACCACGCTCGAACGGCTCCATCACGACCTTTGCGTGACCGGGGGCCAGGGTTTCCACTTCGATGATGCGGGGCTTCAACAAACTGTTTTGCATGAATTGTCCTTTTCAATACCCTCGGCTCGTTACACCGATAAGGCTGATGGCAGTTCGGAAAAATGCCCACCATGAGGTGGGCACAGGGGTACGGCGGTACTACGAATTAACGCGAGTACAGTTCGACGATCAGCGATTCGTTGACGTCGGCAGCGATTTCGCTACGGTCCGGCGAGGACTTGAAGGTGCCTTCCAGCTTCTTCGAATCCACGGAAACCCACTGCGGGAAACCGTTCGACTCGGCCAGCGACAGGGCTTCGGCGATACGCACTTGCTTCTTGGCCTTTTCACGGATGGCGATGACGTCGCCAGCCTTGACGGAGTACGAAGCGATGTTCACGACTTGACCGTTCACGGTCAGGGCCTTGTGGGACACCAGCTGACGCGCTTCAGCGCGGGTCGAGCCGAAGCCCATGCGGTAGACGACGTTGTCCAGGCGCGATTCCAGCAGCTTCAGCAGGGTTTCGCCGGTGTTGCCCTTGCGGCGGTCGGCTTCAGCGAAGTAGCGGCGGAACTGGCGCTCGAGGACGCCGTACATGCGCTTGACCTTCTGCTTTTCACGCAGCTGGTTGCCGTAGTCGGAGGTGCGGGCGCCCGAAGTGCGGCCGTGCTGACCCGGCTTGGAATCCAGCTTGCACTTGGAATCCAGCGAGCGGCGTGCGCTCTTGAGGAACAGGTCGGTGCCTTCGCGGCGGGAGAGTTTTGCTTTCGGTCCGATATAACGTGCCACGGTATTTCCTTTATCAATGACGTCCCATGTTGCCGGACGCTAGTCTGACCTGCATGCGGCCAGACAGTGGTCTTAAGAACAAAACCCGCCAAGGTGATTGGCGGGTGATTTGCCTGCGCTTTTGCCTGACGAACAGGCGAAAGCGCAAGATTATACTACAACTTAGATGCGACGGCGCTTCGGCGGACGGCAGCCGTTGTGCGGGACCGGAGTCACGTCCTGGATCTGGGTGATCTTGATGCCCAGGTTGTTCAGAGCGCGCACTGCGGATTCACGGCCCGGGCCGGGGCCCTTGATACGCACTTCCAGGTTCTTGATGCCGCATTCGATGGCAACCTTGCCGGCGCTTTCAGCGGCGACCTGGGCTGCGAACGGAGTCGACTTGCGCGAACCCTTGAAGCCAGCACCACCCGAAGTTGCCCACGACAGAGCGTTGCCCTGACGGTCGGTGATCGTGATGATGGTGTTGTTGAACGAAGCGTGAACGTGCGCGATGCCTTCAGCAACGTTCTTCTTGACTTTCTTACGAACACGCGATGCTGCTGCGTTGTTGGGGGACTTTGCCATAATTTCTTCCTTGAATCCGACCAGTGCTTGCGCCTGCCGGGATTATTTCTTCAGCGATTGAGCGGCCTTGCGCGGACCCTTGCGAGTACGGGCGTTGGTGCGGGTGCGTTGACCACGAACCGGCAGGCCACGACGGTGACGCAGACCGCGGTAGCAACCCAGGTCCATCAAACGCTTGATGTTCATGGACAACTCACGGCGCAGATCGCCTTCCACGACGAACTTGGCGATTTCGTCACGCAGCTTTTCCAGCTCGTTATCGTCCAGGTCCTTGACCTTCTTGTTGGTCGGAACGCCGGTAGCAGCGCAAATGTCTTGTGCGCGCGGACGGCCAATACCATAGATGGCGGTCAGGCCGATTACGGTGTGCTGATGGTTGGGGATGTTGACCCCTGCAATACGTGCCATTCGTTATTCCTCGATCAATAACGTTAAGTTAACCCTGGCGCTGCTTATGGCGAGGTTCGGTGCAGATCACACGAACGATACCATTGCGCTTGATGATTTTGCAGTTGCGGCAGATCCGCTTGACTGATGCGAGCACTTTCATTGTGGCCCTCTTTCTTTCAATGTTTCACTGTTACTTGGTTCGGAACACGATACGTGCCCGGCTCAAATCGTAAGGCGTCAGTTCCACCGTTACCTTATCGCCGGGCAGGATACGGATGTAATTCATGCGCATCTTGCCGGAAATATGGCCGAGTACAACGTGACCGTTTTCCAACTTAACCCTGAATGTCGCGTTGGGCAGATTTTCAAGAATCTCGCCCTGCATCTGAATAACGTCGTCTTTTGCCATTCCGTGTCTTCTTCCCTGGAGCATGAGCCCGCTTATCGCGGTGTCATGCCACCCTTGAAATTAGCTTTGCGGAGCAACGATTCATACTGCTGAGACATCACATAGTTCTGCACTTGGGCCATGAAATCCATCGTCACGACCACAATGATCAGCAGCGATGTGCCACCGAAGTAGAACGGTACCTTCCAGCGTGCGATCAGGAACTCTGGCAGCAGGCACACCAAGGTGATGTACACGGCGCCGGCCAAGGTCAGGCGCATCAAGATCTTGTCGATATAACGCGCTGTCTGGTCACCCGGACGGATACCCGGAACAAAAGCACCACTCTTCTTCAGGTTGTCTGCCGTTTCCTTGCTGTTGAACACCAGTGCGGTGTAGAAGAAGCAGAAGAAGACGATAGCCACCGCATACAGCAAGGCATGGATCGGTTCGCCTGGAGCCATCGATGCCGCCAGATCCTTCAGGAAACGAATGAAGGGATTCGACGTATCACCGGAGGTGAACCAGCTGGTGATCGTGGCCGGGAACAGAATGATCGACGATGCAAAGATCGGCGGAATCACGCCAGCCATGTTCAGCTTCAGCGGCAAGTGGCTGCTCTGGCCACCGTAGATCTTGTTGCCGACCTGACGCTTCGCATAGTTCACCAGGATCTTGCGCTGGCCACGTTCGATGAAGACCACCAGGAACGTCACCAGAGCCACGATCACGCAGATCAGGATTGCCGACAGGGCGTTCATCGAACCGGTACGGACCAGCTCGAACAAGCCACCCAGAGCATTCGGCAGACCTGCCGCAATACCAGCGAAGATGATGATCGAGATGCCATTGCCCAGACCACGTTCAGTGATCTGTTCACCCAGCCACATCAGGAACATCGTACCGGTAATCAAGGTCACCACCGTGGTCAGACGGAAGGCCAGACCCGGATCCAGCACCAGGCCGGCTTGCGATTCCAGCGCCACCGCGATGCCCAGCGCCTGGAAGGTCGCCAGCACCAGGGTGCCGTAACGGGTGTACTGCGTGATCTTGCGACGACCGGCTTCACCCTCTTTCTTCAATGCTTCCAGCTGCGGCGAAACCACCGACAGCAGCTGCATGATGATCGATGCCGAGATATACGGCATGATCCCCAGTGCGAAGATCGTGAAGCGCGACAGGGCACCACCGGAGAACATGTTGAACATGCCCAGAATGCCGCCCTGATTCTGCTTGAACAGCTGCGCCAACTGCGTCGGATCAATACCCGGAACCGGGATATGTGCACCGATGCGATAAACGATCAACGCCCCCAGCAGGAACCACAAACGACCCCAGGGGAATCCTTTTGCGGCACCTTTTGCTAATTGAGGAGTAGTTGCCAATTAATGCTCCGGGACCGGATCACTCAGCGATGGAACCACCGGCAGCTTCGATAGCGGCCTTGGCACCAGCGGTTGCGATCAGACCCTTGACGGTTACCTTCTTGGTCAGTTCGCCAGCCTTGATGATACGCACGACACGAGCCAGTTCCGACACGAGGCCGGCTTGCTTCAGTGCCAGCACGTCGATCTCGGCGACGGGCAGCTTTTCCAGGTCGGACAGGCGCACTTCAGCCTTGTAAGGCGTTGCCAGCGACTTGAAACCGCGCTTGGGCAGACGACGTTGCAGGGGCATCTGGCCGCCTTCAAAGCCGACCTTGTGGAAACCGCCCGAACGCGACTTCTGACCCTTGTGGCCGCGACCAGCGGTCTTGCCCAGGCCAGAGCCGATACCACGACCGACGCGACGCTTAGCGTGCTTGGCGCCGTCTGCGGGTTGGATAGTGTTTAATTGCATGATTCGCTCCGTTCGCAAGCCGCGGCTTACGACACAACTTTCACAAGATAGGACACTTTGTTGATCATGCCGCGCACCGACGGGGTGTCTTCCAGTTCGGACACCGAGTTGACACGACGCAGACCCAGACCGCGCACGGTAGCGCGGTGGTCCTGACGAGTACCGATCAGACCCTTGACCAGTTTGACTTTGATTGTGTTAGCCATCTCGATCACCTTAGCCCAGGATTTCTTCGACCGACTTGCCGCGCTTGGCAGCAATTTCAGCCGGAGTGTTCATCTTCGACAGACCGTCCAGGGTGGCACGGACCATGTTGTAGGGGTTGGTCGAACCAGTCGACTTGGCCACCACGTTGGTCACGCCCATCACCTCGAAGATCGCGCGCATCGGACCACCGGCGATGACGCCAGTACCGTCCTTGGCCGGCGAGATCATCACCGACGAAGCGCCGTGCTTGCCGATGACGGTGTGTTGCACGGTACCGTTCTTCAGGGTCACCTTGATCAGCTTGCGACGAGCTTCTTCCATCGCCTTCTGCACGGCAACGGGCACTTCCTTCGACTTGCCCTTGCCCATGCCGATACGGCCATCGCCGTCACCGACCACTGCCAGCGCTGCGAAACCCATGATGCGGCCGCCCTTCACCACCTTGGTGACGCGGTTGACCGCGATCATTTTTTCGCGCATGCCGTCATCTGGCTTGTCGCTTTGCGTTTTCGATTGCATTTTTGCCATGATCGATAATCCTTAGAACTTCAGGCCGGCTTCACGCGCAGCCTCAGCCAGCGCCTTGACGCGACCGTGATAACGGAAACCGGAGCGGTCGAATGCGACTTCAGTCACACCGGCCTTCAGAGCCTTCTCCGCCACGCGCTTGCCGATCAGGGCAGCAGCAGCAGCATTGCCGCCCTTGCCGGTCTGACCTGCCAGCTGGGCGCGGACTTCTGCTTCCAGGGTGGAAGCGGAAGCCAGCACGTTGGCGTCGGGGCCGATGACGCTGGCGTAGATGTGCGTGTTGGTACGGTGCACAGCCAGACGATTCACCTTCAGTTCTGCGATCTTGGCGCGAGTCTGAGTCGCACGGCGCAGGCGAGATTGTTTCTTGTCCATCGTCAACCCCTATTACTTCTTCTTGGTTTCTTTGAGCGTCACCACTTCGTCAGCGTAGCGCACACCCTTGCCCTTGTAGGGTTCGGGTTCGCGGTACGCGCGAATTTCAGCGGCGACCTGGCCAACCACCTGGCGATCGATACCCTTGATCAGGATTTCGGTCTGGGTCGGGGTCTCAACCTTGATGCCGGCGGGCATCTGGTGAACGATGGGGTGCGAGAAGCCCAGCGACAGGTTCAGCTTGTCGCCTTGTGCTTGTGCACGGAAACCCACGCCAACCAGGTTCAGCTTCTTTTCGAAGCCCTTGGTGACGCCGTTGACCATGTTGTTGACCAGAGCACGCAGGGTGCCCGACATCGCGTTGGCTTCGCGGCTGTCATCAGCCACTTCGAAGCTCAGCGAGCCATTGTTGTTGACCACCTTGACCTTCTTGGTCAGCGGTTGGGTCAAGGAGCCCAGCGGGCCCTTGACGGTGATTTGCTCTGCAGTGATGGTCGCTTCCGCGCCATTCGGCAGTGCAACAGGCATTTTACCTACACGAGACATCTTGCACTCCTTAGGCCACGTAGCAAATCACTTCGCCACCGACACCGGTTGCGCGTGCTTTGCGATCAGTCATCACGCCGCGCGGCGTGGACACGATTGCCACACCCAGGCCATTCATGACGTTGGGGATATCGTCCTTGCCCTTGTAGATGCGCAGACCCGGACGGGACACGCGCTCCAGGCGCTCGATGACCGGACGGCCAGCGTAATACTTCAAACCGATTTTCAATTCAGCCTTGCCATCAGCGGCAACCACGGCGAAATCTTCGATATAGCCCTCGTCCTTGAGGACGTTGGCAATGGCGACCTTCACTTTGGAAGACGGCATGACGACGGTAGTCTTGTTCACGCCTTGCGCATTGCGGATACGGGTCAGCATATCGGCGATAGGATCGCTCATACTCATTGCTTCTTCTCCTATTACCAGCTAGCTTTGGTCAAACCCGGGATTTCGCCGCGCATGGCGATTTCACGGACCTTGATACGGCCCAATCCGAACTTGCGGAAAGTACCACGGGGACGGCCAGTCAGCGCGCAACGGTTGCGCTGGCGGGTCGGAGCAGAGTTACGCGGCAGAGCCTGCAGCTTCAGGCGGGCTTCGTAACGCTCTTCTTCCGACTTCGATTGGTCGTCGATAATAGCCTTCAACTCGGCGCGCTTGGCAGCATACTTCTTCACCATTTCTGCGCGCTTCTGTTCACGGTTAATCAGTGCCAGTTTTGCCATGGCATCCTCAGTTTCTGAACGGGAATTTAAATGCGGCGAGAAGCGCCTTCGCTTCGTCGTCGGTCTTTGCAGTCGTGGTGATGCTGATGTTCATGCCACGCAGTGCATCGATCTTGTCGTACTCAATTTCGGGGAAGATGATCTGCTCTTTCACACCGATGTTGTAGTTGCCACGACCATCGAACGCACGACCGGACACGCCACGGAAGTCACGCACGCGCGGCAGGGCCACGGTGATCAGACGATCCAGGAACTCGTACATGCGGGCGCCACGCAGGGTCACCATGCAACCGATCGGGTAGCCTTCGCGGATCTTGAAACCTGCGATAGCCTTGCGAGCCTTGGTCACCACCGGCTTCTGGCCAGCGATCTTGGTCAGATCGCCAACGGCGTGCTCGATGATCTTCTTGTCCGCAACTGCTTCGGACAGACCCATGTTCAGGGTGATCTTCAGGATGCGCGGAACTTCCATCACCGACTTGTACGAATACTTCGTAGTCAGATCGGCGACGACCTTATCTTTATAAAACTGTTGAAGACGTGCCATGATGTTTAAACCTTAACGACTTCGCCGTTGGACTTGTAAGCGCGGACCTTCTTGCCGTCCACTTCCTTGTAAGCCACACGATCTGCCTTGCCGGTCGCAGCGTTGAACAACGCGACGTTCGACACATGAATTGGCATCAGCTTATCGACGATGCCGCCAGTTGCACCCGTCATCGGGTTCGGACGGGTCGCCTTCTTTGCGACATTCACGCCTTCCACGATGACATAATCGGCGTCCACACGAGCAGTCACGACACCGCGCTTGCCCTTGTCTTTGCCGGTCAACACGATGACTTCATCGTTTTTACGAATCTTTGCCATGACTACTCCTTACAGAACTTCAGGCGCCAGGGAGACGATCTTCATGAAGCGCTCTGTACGCAGCTCACGAGTCACCGGCCCAAAGATACGGGTGCCGATGGGCTCCAGCTTGGCGTTCAGCAGGACGGCAGCATTACCATCGAACTTGACCAGCGAACCATCCTGACGACGCACGCCCTTGGCGGTGCGAACGACGACAGCGTTATAAATTTCACCCTTCTTGACGCGACCACGCGGTGCTGCGCTCTTGACAGTAACCTTGATCACATCGCCAATGCCCGCATAGCGGCGCTTGGAACCACCCAAGACCTTGATGCACAGAACTTCGCGCGCACCAGTGTTGTCGGCCACTTCGAGCCGGCTTTCAGTTTGAATCATGATATTTTCTTTCCCAACTTAATCCGCTTCGCAGGATGCGCTGGCGGTCAGTCTTGGTCCTGTTAGCAAGCGAACTCGCTAGTTAGGGGACGAATAGAGCTACTCTTGAGCCTCTCTTTGCAAACTTTACTTTGCAAAGAAAGAGCTCGATATTATGGCACCATAATATCGAGCACGCAAGTACTACCTTTGCTACTTAAACGATTTGTGCTTCCTGTACCACACGGGTCACAGTCCACGCCTTCGTCTTGGAGATCGGACGGCTTTCGGTGATTTCCACCACATCGCCGGCCTTCGCCGTGTTTTGCTCATCATGCGCGTGGTACTTCTTGGTGCGCTTGATGATCTTGCCGTACAGCGGGTGCTTCATTTGACGCTCGATTTCGACAGTGACGGTCTTATCCATCTTGTCCGACACAACTTTGCCAATCAGCGTGCGCTTGAGCGCTTGTTTCACTTGATCGTTCATTGTTGGCCATCCTTCGAGTTGATCACAGTTTTCACACGTGCGATGTCGCGACGTACCTTCTTCAGCTGTGCGGTATTGTTCAGTTGCTGGGTCGCAATTTGCATGCGCAGGCTGAACTGAGCTTTCAACAGCTCGCCCAGTTCCTTTTCCAGTCCTGCCTTGTCCTTACCGCGGAGTTCAGATGCTTTCATGTTCCGCTCCTAATTATTGACCGACTTGGCGAACAACGAAAGTCGTCGACAGCGGCAATTTGGCAGCAGCCAAACGGAACGCCTCGCGCGCCAGGGCTTCGTCCACACCGTCCATCTCGTACAGTACCTTACCCGGCTGGATTTCAGCCACGTAGTACTCCGGATTACCCTTGCCGTTACCCATACGCACTTCTGCGGGCTTCTGGGAAATTGGCTTGTCCGGGAAAACGCGGATCCAGATACGACCACCGCGCTTGATGTGACGGGTCATCGCACGACGAGCAGCTTCGATCTGACGGGCAGTGATACGGCCGCGGCCGGTTGCCTTCAGACCAAAATCGCCGAACGAGACGGCGGTTCCGCGGGTGTGCGAAATGCCGGTGTTACGACCTTTTTGTTCTTTACGATATTTTCTACGTGCTGGTTGCAGCATGATTATTCTCCTGCTTTCTCAGCCGATACACCGGCATCGGCAGCTTGAGGACGACCACCGCCACGCTTTGCACCGGCGCCAGGAGCACCAGTCTTGGAGCGGGGACGTGCACCCGGCTTGCCGTCGTCACGACGGGGACCACGACGCTTCTTGTCGTCTTCCAGTTCGCCAACCAGCACCGGCGATTCGCCGTTTGCCAGGCGGTCGCCCTTGTAGACCCACACCTTCACACCGATGATGCCGTAGGTGGTTTCAGCTTCGCCGAAGCCATAGTCGATATCGGCGCGCAGGGTGTGCAGAGGCACACGGCCTTCGCGGTACCATTCGGTACGTGCGATTTCGATGCCGTTCAGACGGCCCGACGACATGATCTTGATGCCTTGGGCGCCCAGACGCATGGCGTTCTGCATCGCACGCTTCATGGCGCGACGGAACATGATGCGCTTTTCCAGCTGCTGGCAGATCGAGTCAGCGATCAGCTGAGCATCGGCTTCCGGCTTGCGGATTTCTTCGATATTGACGTGCACGGGCACGCCCATGAGCTTGGCCAGTGCCGACTTCAGCACTTCGATGTCTTCCCCCTTCTTGCCAATCACAACGCCCGGACGGGAGCTGTAAATGGTGATGCGGGCGTTCTTGGCCGGACGCTCGATGACCACGCGGCCAACCGAAGCGTTCTTCAGCTTCTTCTTCAGGTAAGCGCGGACCTTCAGGTCCTCGTTGAGCATGTCGGCAAAGTTGTTGTTGCCTGCATACCAACGCGAGCCCCAGTTACGCGTAACCGCCAGACGGAAACCGGTTGGATGAATCTTCTGTCCCATCGTGACTCCTTAGTTTCCGACGGTCACGTAAATGTGACACGACTGCTTGGAAATACGATCACCACGGCCCTTAGCACGCGCCGTGAAGCGCTTGAGGACCGCACCCTTTTCCACATAAATGGTCTTGACTTTCAGCTCGTCAATGTCGGCACCATCGTTGTGTTCGGCGTTCGCGATAGCGGACTCCAGAACCTTCTTGATGATGACCGCGCCCTTCTTGGGGCTGAAGGCCAAGATATTCAGTGCCTGATCAACTTTTTTACCGCGGATCAGGTCTGCAACCAGGCGGCCTTTCTGGGCCGACAGGTGCACACCGCGCAGAGTAGCTTTAGTTTCCATCATAGGACCTTATTTCTTAGCCTTCTTATCGGCAGCGTGACCCTTGAAAGTACGGGTCAGCGCGAATTCGCCGAGCTTGTGACCAACCATGTTTTCCGACACATAGACCGGCACGTGTGCCTTGCCATTGTGCACGGCAATCGTCAGGCCGATGAAGTCCGGCATGATGGTCGAACGACGCGACCAGGTCTTGATCGGCTTCTTGTCCTTGGTAGCCTGGGCAGCCTCAACCTTTTTCACCAGGTGGGCGTCGCAGAAAGGACCTTTTTTCAATGAACGTGTCATGTTTTATCCTTTATTTCTTGCCGCGACGCGAGACAATCATCGAAGTCGTACGCTTGTTGCTACGAGTCTTCTTGCCCTTGGTCTGCTGGCCCCACGGGGAAACCGGGTGACGGCCAGCGGCGGTCTTGCCTTCACCACCACCGTGCGGGTGATCCACCGGGTTCATGACAACGCCACGAACGGTCGGACGCACACCGCGCCAACGGGTTGCACCGGCCTTACCGATCTTGCGCAGGTTGTGCTCGCCGTTACCGACTTCACCGATGGTGGCGCGGCATTCGATGTGAACGCGACGCACTTCACCGGAACGCAGACGAACCTGAGCGTAGGTGCCTTCGCGTGCCATCAGCACGACAGCGGCGCCAGCGGTACGGGCGATTTGCGCGCCCTTGCCCGGCAGCATTTCCACGCAGTGGATGGTGGTACCGACGGGGATGTTGCGGATCGGCAGAGTGTTGCCCGACTTGATCGGAGCTTCAGAACCGCTGATCAGCTGATCGCCAACCGACACGCCCTTGGGAGCGATGATGTACTTGCGCTCGCCGTCCGCGTAGCACAGCAGTGCGATGTGCGCGGTACGGTTCGGGTCGTATTCGATACGCTCAACCTTGGCAGGAATACCATCCTTGTTGCGACGGAAGTCGACAACACGGTAGTGCTGCTTGTGACCACCGCCGATGTGGCGGGTGGTGATGTGGCCGTTGTTGTTACGGCCGGCGGTCTTGGACTTCTTTTCGACCAGCGATGCCAGCGGACGGCCCTTGTACAGGTCGGGATTGACGACCTTGACCATGCCGCGCCGACCGGGCGAGGTCGGCTTCACTTTTACGAGTGCCATTATTTAGCCTCCTCGGTGAAGTTGATTTCTTGACCCGGCTTCAGGCTGACGAAAGCACGGCGGGTGTGGTTGCGGCGGCCCATACCGTTGCGCGAGCGCTTCTGCTTGCCCTGACGGTTGGCGACTTGCACCGATTCCACTTCCACCTTGAACAGCAGTTCGACGGCGGCCTTGACTTCCAGCTTGGTGGCGTCCTTGGCAACCAGGAAGACGACTTGCTCGTTCTTCTCGGCGACAAAGGTTGCCTTTTCGGAGATCACCGGTGCCAGCAGCACCTTCATCAGGCGCTCTTCGCTATGTTTCACGATTGCGTTCATGCCAGCAACTCCTCAATCTTTGCCAGAGCCGGCTTGGTGATCAAGACATTCTTGAAGTACACCAGCGACACGGGATCAGCTTGACGCGGCTCGACCACCAGCACGCCCGGCAGGTTGCGCGAGGCCAGCAGCAGCTTTTCGTCCAGGCTGTCGGTAATAACCAGCACCGATTCCATGCCCATGCCCTTCAACTTCTGGGCCAGCAGCTTGGTCTTCGGGGCTTCGACGGCGAACTCTTCGACGACCGACAGGCGGCCTTCACGTGCCAACTGGGACAGGATCGAGCAGACACCTGCGCGATACATCTTCTTGTTGACCTTGTGGGTGAAGTTTTCGTCAGGCGAGTTCGGGAAGATACGGCCACCACCGCGCCACAGAGGCGACGAGGACATACCGGCACGTGCACGGCCAGTACCCTTTTGACGCCAGGGCTTCTTGGTGGTGTGGCTGACTTCTTCACGATCCTTTTGCTTGCGGTTGCCGCTACGAGCGTTGGCTTGGTAGGCAACCACGACCTGGTGGATCAGGGCTTCGTTGTAGTCACGACCGAAAATGGTATCCGGTGCGGCGACGTTCGAAGCAGCTTGACCTTGGTCATTCAGGAGCTTCAGTTCCATTATTAAGCCCCCTTCTTCGCTTTGACTTTGACTGCCGGCGAAACGATCACTTGACCGTTCTTGGCGCCAGGAACGGCACCCTTGACCAGCAGCAACTGACGCTCTGCGTCCACACGGGCGATTTCCAGGTTCTGGACGGTGGTCTTGACATCACCCAGATGACCGGTCATGCGCTTGCCGGGGAACACGCGGCCCGGATCCTGCGCCATACCGATGGAGCCAGGAACGTTGTGCGAGCGGGAGTTACCGTGGGTCGCGCGACCCGACGAGAAGTTGTAACGCTTGATGGTACCGGCGTAGCCCTTACCGATCGACACGCCTTGCACGTCGACTTTCTGGCCAGCTTCAAACATGCCGATGCCAACGACGTCGCCAGCCTTCAGTTCGGCAGCCTTGGAAGCGTCAACACGGAATTCTTTGAGGACAGTACCTGCCTCGACGCCAGCTTTGGCGAAGTGGCCGGCGGCGGCTTTCACCACGCGCGAAGCGCGGCGTTGACCGAAGGTCACCTGAACAGCGGAATAACCATCCACTTCAGGCGTTTTGATTTGAGTCACGCGGTTGTTGGACACGTCCAGCACGGTCACAGGGATCGAATCCCCATCTTCCGTGAAGATGCGCATCATACCAACCTTGCGACCAACAAGGCCCAGGCTCATTGTTTTCTCCATTCCCGCCTGCGATTGGGCGGGGCTGATGTTCGTACTACCATAAATTATGGGCCTTGCAAACGCAAAACCCACATCGAAGCCGAGCATTATAGCCCGTAAAACAAAAGCGCACAACCGAGGTTGTGCGCTTTTCCAACACTATGCCAGCTGATTACTGCAGCTTGATTTCAACATCAACGCCAGCGGGCAGGTCCAGCTTCATCAATGCGTCAACCGTCTTGTCAGTCGGATCGACGATATCCATCAGGCGCTGATGGGTACGGATTTCGAACTGATCGCGGGAGGTCTTGTTGACGTGCGGCGAACGCAGAACGTCGAAGCGCTGGATGCGGGTCGGCAGGGGAACCGGGCCCTTGACGACAGCACCGGTACGCTTGGCGGTGTCAACGATTTCCAGTGCGGACTGGTCGATCAGACGATAGTCGAAAGCTTTCAGACGGATACGAATTTTTTGGCTAGGAACCGACATGATTTTCCTTTAAAGAACGAACCGGGGATGGGGATCATCCCCGGCGATGTTAAAAATGCGACTAGTGTTACTGGGGTACTGCTACTGCTGATCCGACGATCAGTCGAAGATCTTGGCAACCACGCCGGCGCCGACGGTACGGCCGCCTTCACGGATAGCGAAGCGCAGACCTTCTTCCATGGCGATCGGGTTGATCAGTTGCACGGTGATCGACACGTTGTCGCCCGGCATGACCATTTCCTTGTCCTTCGGCAGTTCGATCGCACCGGTCACGTCGGTGGTACGGAAGTAGAACTGCGGACGGTAGTTGTTGAAGAACGGGGTGTGACGGCCGCCTTCATCCTTCGACAGAACATAGATCTCGCCGGTGAAGTGCTTGTGCGGCTTGATCGAACCCGGCTTGGCCAGAACCTGGCCACGCTGCACGTCTTCACGCTTGGTGCCGCGCAGCAGCACGCCAACGTTGTCGCCAGCTTGACCCTGGTCCAGCAGCTTGCGGAACATTTCCACGCCGGTGCAGGTGGTCTTCTGGGTGTCAGCGATACCGACGATTTCGATTTCTTCGCCGACCTTGATGATGCCGCGCTCAACGCGACCGGTCACCACGGTGCCACGGCCGGAGATCGAGAACACGTCTTCCACCGGCATCAGGAAGGTACCGTCAACGGCACGTTCCGGGGTCGGGATGTAGGTGTCCAGGGCTTCGGCCAGGGCCATGATGGCTTGCTCGCCCAGGGGACCGGTGTCGCCTTCCAGCGCCAGCTTGGCCGAACCCTTCACGATGGGCAGGTCGTCGCCAGGGAACTCGTACTTCGACAGCAGTTCGCGGACTTCCATTTCCACCAGTTCCAGCAGTTCAGCGTCGTCCACCATGTCAGCCTTGTTCAGGAAGACGATGATGTAAGGCACGCCAACCTGACGCGACAGCAGGATGTGTTCGCGTGTCTGGGGCATCGGGCCGTCAGCGGCCGAGCACACCAGGATCGCGCCGTCCATCTGGGCTGCGCCGGTGATCATGTTCTTCACATAGTCGGCGTGGCCTGGGCAGTCAACGTGCGCGTAGTGGCGGTTTGCGGTTTCGTATTCGACGTGCGCGGTGTTGATGGTGATGCCGCGTGCCTTTTCTTCAGGCGCTGCGTCGATCTGGTCGTAGGCCTTCGCTTCGCCGCCGAACTTCTTCGACAGAACGGTTGCGATTGCAGCGGTCAGGGTGGTCTTGCCGTGGTCAACGTGACCGATGGTGCCGACGTTCACGTGCGGCTTGGTCCGTTCAAACTTGCCTTTTGCCATTTTAAATTTCCTTCAAAAGAACGATATGTTCGATGTTCAATATTCAATGTAAGGCTGGTGATCCAGCCAGCGATCCCCTCCACTCGGAAGGGATCGCCATTCCTGCAACTTACTTGGCCTTGGAAGTGACGATTGCGTCGATCACGTTCTTGGGCGCTTCGGAGTAGTGCTTGAATTCCATCGAGTAGGTTGCACGGCCTTGGGTAGCCGAACGCAGCGTGGTCGAGTAACCAAACATTTCCGACAGGGGCACTTCCGCCTTGATGATCTTGCCACCACCGCCGGCGATTTCATCCATGCCCTGGACCATGCCACGGCGGGAGGACAGGTCGCCCATCACGGTACCGGCGTAATCTTCCGGGGTTTCCACTTCGACAGCCATCATCGGTTCCAGGATGACGGGGCTGGCGCGGCGGCAACCTTCCTTGAAGGCCATCGAGCCGGCCATGCGGAAGGCGTTTTCGTTCGAGTCCACATCGTGGTACGAACCGAAGAACAGGGTGACCTTGACGTCAACGACAGGGTAACCCGCCAGCACGCCGGTGTTCAGGGTTTCACGCACGCCCTTTTCAACGGCCGGGATGAATTCGCGAGGAACGGTACCGCCCTTGATCGCGTCGACGAACTCGAAGCCCTTGCCGGCTTCTTGCGGCTCGATCTTCAGGACGACGTGACCGTACTGACCACGGCCACCCGACTGCTTGACGAACTTGCCTTCGGATTCTTCGCAGGTCTTGCGGATGGTTTCGCGGTAAGCCACTTGCGGCTTGCCAACGGTGGCTTCCACGTTGAATTCACGCTTCATGCGGTCAACGATGATGTCCAGGTGCAGCTCGCCCATACCGGCGATGATGGTCTGGCCCGATTCTTCGTCGGTACGCACGCGGAACGACGGATCTTCAGCAGCCAGGCGGTTCAGGGCCAGGCCCATCTTTTCCTGGTCGGCCTTGGTCTTGGGTTCCACAGCCTGCGAGATCACCGGCTCGGGGAAGACCATGCGCTCCAGCACGACCATTGCCTTGTCGTCACACAGGGTGTCACCGGTGGTGGTGTCCTTCAGGCCCACGACGGCGGCGATGTCACCGGCCATCATTTCCTTGATTTCTTCACGCTGGTTGGCGTGCATCTGAACGATACGGCCGATACGCTCCTTCTTCGACTTCACCGAGTTCAGCACGGTGTCGCCCGAGTTCAGGGTACCGGAGTAGCAGCGGATGAAGCACAGCTGGCCAACGAACGGGTCGGTAGCGATCTTGAAGGCCAGGGCGGAGAATTTCTCGTCGTCCTTGGCTTCGCGCACGACCGGCTCGTCGTCTTCGTTCAGGCCCGGAACCGGGGGAATGTCCACCGGCGACGGCAGGTATTCAACGACGCCGTCCAGCATCGCTTGCACGCCCTTGTTCTTGAAGGCGGTGCCGCACATCATCGGGACGATTTCGCCGGAGATGGTGCGTTGACGGATCGCGCCCTTGATTTCGGCTTCGGTCAGGTCGCCTTCTTCCAGGTACTTGTTCATCAGGTCTTCCGATGCTTCAGCAGCGGTTTCGACCAGGTTTTCACGCCACTTCTGCGCGTCAGCCTTCAGGTGCTCGGGGATGTCGCGGTAGTCGAACTTCATGCCCTGGGAAGCGTCGTCCCAGTAGATCGCACGCATCTTGACCAGGTCGATCACGCCTTCGAAGTTTTCTTCGGCGCCGATAGGCACTTGCATCGGGATCGGGTTGGCCTTCAGGCGAGCACGCATCTGCTCGTAGACCTTGAAGAAGTTGGCACCGGTACGGTCCATCTTGTTGACGAAGGCCAGACGCGGGACCTTGTACTTGTTGGCCTGACGCCACACGGTTTCCGACTGCGGCTGCACGCCGCCCACTGCACAGTAGACCATGCAGGCGCCGTCGAGCACGCGCATCGAACGTTCCACTTCGATGGTGAAGTCAACGTGACCCGGGGTATCGATGATGTTGATGTGGTGGGCCGGGAAGTTGTTCGCCATGCCCTTCCAGTAACAGGTGGTCGCTGCGGACGTGATGGTGATGCCGCGCTCTTGCTCCTGTTCCATCCAGTCCATGGTGGCGGCGCCGTCGTGCACTTCACCGATCTTGTGGTTCACACCGGTGTAGAACAGCACGCGCTCGGTCGTGGTGGTCTTGCCAGCATCGATGTGCGCGGAGATACCGATGTTGCGGTAGCGCTCAATGGGGGTCTTGCGAGCCATGATTTATTCCTAAGTCTTTAATGCACGAAACCGAGCGTCATTTTTTTCAAATAAACGCTCGGCTCGAACCAATTTAGATGCAGGCCTGGAAACACCCGGATAGGGTACGTCCCGGCCCAGTCTTGATTAGAAGCGGAAGTGCGAGAACGCCTTGTTCGCTTCTGCCATACGGTGCACTTCATCACGACGCTTCATGGCGCCACCACGGCCTTCGGCGGCTTCCATCAGTTCACCACCCAGGCGCTGCGGCATCGACTTTTCGCTGCGCTTGTTGGCGGCTTCACGCAGCCAGCGCATCGACAGGGCCATACGGCGCACCGGACGCACTTCAACGGGCACCTGGTAGTTGGCGCCACCGACGCGGCGGGACTTCACTTCCACCATCGGCTTGCAGTTGTTCAGGGCTGCAGAGAACACTTCCAGCGGGTCCTTGCCCGACTTGGTCTGGATGTAGTCGAAGGCACCGTAGATGATGTTTTCAGCGACGGACTTCTTGCCCGACAGCATCAGCACGTTCACAAACTTGGCGACTTCAACGTTGCCGAACTTCGGATCCGGCAGAATTTCCCGCTTGGGGACTTCACGACGACGTGGCATTTCGATTCCTTTCAATCTTCAGTTGAGTGGGCGAACCCTGCTTCAACTTCGCCTGCACTCGCGGAGAGCCATCATGGCTTCCACTTACTCGGCCCAACCTGGACCGACTCTGAGTCTGTTCACACGACGCGCGAAAGCGTCATGATAAACACCAATTATTACTTCTTCGCTGCCTTGGCGCGCTTGGCACCGTACTTCGAGCGAGCTTGCTTACGATCCTTGACGCCCTGGGTATCCAGTGCACCGCGAACCATGTGGTAACGCACACCCGGCAAGTCCTTCACACGGCCGCCGCGGATCAGCACGACGCTGTGTTCTTGCAGGTTGTGGCCTTCACCGCCGATGTACGAAATGACTTCGAAACCGTTGGTCAGGCGCACCTTGGCCACCTTACGCAGCGCCGAGTTCGGCTTCTTCGGGGTGGTGGTGTACACGCGGGTGCAGACACCGCGCTTTTGCGGGCTGTTTTCCAGCGCCGGCGACTTGCTCTTCACGATCGCGCGGACACGTGGTTTGCTAATCAGTTGATTGATGGTTGGCATCGTTTTAATCCAACAAAGTACAACATTGAAAACAGGTTCCGGAATCGGTTGCCCGGAACCACACAGGAAACTCTTGTGCGCAAGACAATGCGCAAATCGGATTTAAGACCGGAAGGGAGGGTAGCGTCGCAGAAGCGATGTTTCAGACCAAAGAACGCTTAAGCCCGGGAGAGCCTAAATTCGAGAACTCGCGAGTGTACGCCGGAATGTCTAGCGGGTCAACCCGAAGCGGGCTCCGGTGCCGATTTGACGCGGTTTATGGCCAATTCGCCACGGTTTACGGGTGGCGAATTGGCAATGTTTTCCGTTATGCAAGAGTTGTGTGCGGCTCTTCCATTGCCCGCGTGGCAAGATCAGCCGCGCGGCAGCGCCTCGACCATGTTGCGCCACTGCATCGTCTCGGGCTGGCCGCGGTCGCGGCGCGAGAAGAAGTTGACGATCTGCTTGCCCTGGGCGTCATAGAACTCCACCGAGGTGATCATGCCGTGATCGGTCGGACGACGCACCACCCAACCGTGATCCACCGCCTTGGCGCGCAGGTGCAGGTTGAAATCCGGATCGAGGACGTTGTACCAGTCCCCTGCCGCGGCAGTCTTGCCGATCAGGCCGCTATAGATCTGCGTCATGCCGCCATTGCTGACGAACACCATGATGGGCTGCTGGCGTTGCCTGGCGTCTTCCAGCAGCGCCTGGGCCGCCTGCGGCGCGATGCGCCAGGCGGAGTCGGGACCAATGAGCTGCAGTGCCTGTTCGCGGGTCAGCTTGAGCTCGCGCAGCAGGCGCGGGAATTGGTGCACGTCGGTCAACTCATGCCAGGACTGGCGCAGTTCGCGGATCGCCTCGGCACTGGGTGGCGCAGCCGGCTGGGTAGTCGCCGTCACCGGGCCGGGCTCGATGTTCAAGGCCGCCTGTTGATCGGGCAGCCTGAAGTCCGCTATCAGGCGATCGAATTGGGCCACGTGCTGCTCATTGTCCAGATAGACCTTGTGCACGGCATCACCCTGGCGGTCGAAGAACTGCAGGCTGCGGCTGGTCTTGCCATCCCGGCCCGCTTGCACCACCGCAAAGGCGCTGCCCCATTTGGCCGTGGCAAAACGCAGGTCAATGGGGCCGCCCGCGAAGCCGGTCCCGGGGATCACCCTGCCCTGCTCATCCCGCTTGACGGGCGTGACTTCGCCACTGCGCTCCAGCACGGCATCTTCGTTGCGCGTGATGGCCTTGATGCGGCCCAGCTCCGGCAGACGCTCGAACAGGGCCTCGATATCGGCCGGGTCCCCCTTGAGGCGCACAGCATTGCGGCCGACCTGGGTGGCCAGCAAGGCCGATTCTTTGACACCGAGTTCACGTGCAGCATCTCGGGTATGAAGTTTTGGCTGCGAACGCTGCAACTCTGCCCAGCGTTCGGACAAGGATGGCTGAGTCGCGCAGCCGGCAGCGGCCAAGGTCGCGGCCAGCAACACGGCCAGGGAGGTACGGCGCAATGCGGGGCGGGCGATGATGTGCTTGCTCATGGAATTCCTTCAGGATGAATGAGAGATGGATGGGTCCGGCGACTCAGTAGGCGATCTTCAGGCTGACGTTGAAGCTGCGCCCCGGCTCGGTATAGGCATCCTTGTTGACCGCGCTGTCGGCCAGCGACAAGCCGCGGATGTCGGTCCAGCTCCAGTACTTGCGGTCGAACAGGTTGCGGATGCCGGCGGTGACGGTCATGTTGCGGGTGAGGTGATAGCCACCCGAGAGATCCATCACGAAGAAGGAGGGCGAGACGAAGTTGGTGGCGGTCGGAATGTCTTCCTTCTTCTTGGCCGCGTTGTAGACCAGGTCGCTCTGCACGAACCACTGCTGGGCACGCTCATAGCGCAGGCCCGCCACCACCGACAGCGGGGCCACGGATTCCAGTCCCTGCTCGACGCCATTGGTGGTCGTAGTTCCCTTGGTCCAGGCGAACCCGCCCTTGACGGTGAAGCCATTGTCGAGCGCGTAATCGATCCGCCCTTCCAGCCCGTGGATCTCGGCCTTGGCCGCATTGCGGTACTGGAAGATGGTCGGGTTGGCCGCCGTGAGGTTGCCGCCCACCGTCACGAGGTCGATGAAGTTGCGGTAATTGCCCTTGTATGCCGCCGCACTGTAGCGCAACGCTCCGGGCCCGGCCGCCAGCTTGCCGCGCAGGCCGACTTCGACCGTGTTGCTGGTTTCGGGCTTGAGGTCAGGACTGGAGATCTGGCGATAGACGGTATTGTTGAAGAAGGAATTGATCTCCTGCGGCGAAGGCGAACGGAAGCCGCGCGCATATTGGATGTAGGGGATGAAAGCCGGCGTGACTTCATAGAGGAACGCCAGGCGCGGCGAAAAGGCGCTGTCGCGGCTGCTCACTGCAGGCTGCCCGTTGGCGATGGCCTGGGCGTCATATTTCGCGCTGGCCTTGGGCTTGAGTTCATAGCTGTCCAGGCGCAGGCCGGCGATGGTGGTCAGCGCGCCGGTGCGCATCTCATCCTGCACATAGGCCCCGAGCTGGGTGCTCTCGGTCTTGGGGAAGTACTGGCAATACTGCGTGCCGGTGCAACTGGTCCAGCCGGTGCCGTCGGCGCTGGTCTGCAAGGTGGACAGGCTCAGGTCCAGCCCATAGACCAGCTTGTGCCGCCAGCGATCGGAGCCGAAGTTGCTCTCGGCCAGCAGGCTGCCGCTGATCATCTGGTCGCTATAGGAAACCGCACGGAAACGCGGCCGCACGATCGTCGCCGTGCTGGTGCCGGCTTCATTGGTGAGCTGGTCGGTGTCGGCACTGCGATAAGTGAGGCTGGCCTTGAATTTCTGTATCCACGGCTGATCCGCATCGTTGCGTTCATAGGCCAGCGTGACGCGCTGGCCGGTGGACTTGCTGCTGGTGCTGTAGGCGGTCACACCATTGCCGATCGCAGAGAGGCTGTCCCCGCTCTCTCGCTCTTCGGTAGCCTGCAGGGTGAGCTTGAAGGTGTCGATGCCATTGGGCTTGAAGACCAGTTTTCCCAGGGCCGAGCGATTGGTAGTGCTCATCGGGTCGGGCGTGGTGCGGGCGCTGCCGCGCACGTCGTTGGTCCCCTTGTTGTCGCTTTCGTTGCCGTGGCGCGCATTGAGGATCAGCATTCCCTGCCATTGCTGGCCGCCCCAGGCCGCGCTGGCGGTCGCGCCAAAGCTCTTGTCGACCGAGTCGTAGGAAGGCTTGAAGGAGAAATAGCTGGACTTGCCATAAACGTCCAGCAAGTCGGAAGGGTCCTTGGTGATGAAGTTGACCGCGCCGGTGAGCCCATCGCTGCCGTAGAGCGAAGACGCAGGCCCGCGCAGCACTTCGATGCGGCGATACAGTTCGGTGTCCGTAGTCGCACCCCGCCCCACGCTGGCCACGCCTTGGCTGAAAGCGCGCGGCATGACGATGCCATCCTCCAGCATCAGCACGCGATTGCCATCGAGGCCACGAATGGTGATGCCCTCATTGCCGCCACGCCCGGTGGTGGCCGTCGCCCCCGTGATGCCGGACATGCGATACACCGAGCGCCGCACCTCCACCCCCGGCTCGTAGCGCAAGGCATCCTTGATGTCCTTGGCGTTGTGCTCCTCGATCTCGTCGGAGGTGATGACGGAGACAGTGGCGGCCGCGTGATCGAGGTCACTGCTGCCGGAACGATTGGCCGTGACCACCACGTCCTGCAGCTTCTTGCCGCTGGCTTGCGCCAAGGTGATGGATTCACTCGCCGACGCGCGAGCGGTATCGTTTTGGGTATTGGCATCGGCCGATTGCGCAAAGGCACTCGCACACAGCCACTGCTGCAGCGCCAGGAACACGGCCGCTGCACACTTCGATTTGCTTGGAAACACTGGTAACCACCCCTTGGTCTGGTTCGGTTACTAGCGCTGGCTGGCTACCTCTTGGATAAAAACGGCCTGTGGAAACAGGTCGTCATCGATATGAAGATTGATTCCACGCGACGGGAATAAGATGAGAATCATTATTATTTGGAGATGATAAAAGATTCACTCATCCTTGGCAATGCCGCAAGCAGCAAGGCCTACCGCCAGTAGGGACAAACAGGGATATGAAGGCCGTGATGCCCCGGCAAACACCCCCCATGAACGAAAAAACGGCACCGGAATTGCTTCCGGTGCCGTTCTTTCTTGCAGCTTGTTGTTTTGCCGGGGTGGCCGGTCCAGCTGGCCACCCCTTGATGCCTTGCCGGCGATGCTTACGCTTCGCCTTCGCCGCCACCGATGGATTCGGTTGAGGAGACTTCCTCGTCGGCGAAGTCGGAACGGGAGGCACGTTCGGCTTCGAGCAGTGCTGCGCGCTCTTCGGCTTCCCATGCATCCTTTTCCTTGCGGGCGCGGTGGAAGGCCAGGCCAGTACCGGCCGGGATCAGGCGGCCGACGATGACGTTTTCCTTCAGACCGCGCAGGCCGTCCTTCTTGCCCATGATCGCCGCTTCGGTCAGCACGCGGGTGGTTTCCTGGAACGATGCGGCCGAGATGAAGGAGTCGGTCGACAGCGATGCCTTGGTAATACCCAGCAGCACGTTTTCGTAGGTCGCCGGGATCTTGCCTTCGGCGGTCACGCGGTCGTTCTCGTCCAGCAGTTCGGAGCGCTCGACCTGCTCACCGGTGATGTAGTTGGTGTCGCCCGGCTCCACCACTTGCACGCGGCGCAGCATCTGGCGCACGATCACTTCGATGTGCTTGTCGTTGATCTTCACGCCCTGCAGACGGTACACGTCCTGCACTTCGTCCACGATGTAGCGGGCCAGCGCTTCGATACCCAGCAGGCGCAGGATGTCCTGCGGATCGGCCGGACCGTCGACGATCATTTCGCCCTTGTTCACCACCTGGCCGTCGTGCACCAGCACTTGCTTGTCCTTGGTGATCAGGAACTCGTGCTTGGTGCCTTCCATGTCGGTGATTTCCAGACGCTGCTTGCCCTTGGTTTCCTTGCCGAAGGCAACGGTACCAGTGACTTCGGCCAGCATGCCGGCATCCTTCGGCGAACGGGCTTCGAACAGCTCGGCCACGCGCGGCAGACCACCGGTAATGTCACGGGTCTTCTGCGATTCGGTCGGGATACGGGCCAGCACTTCACCCACATGCACTTGCTGGCCGTCCTTGACGGTGATCAGCGCGCCGACCTGGAAGCCGATGGTCACCGAGTGTTCGGTGCCGGCGATCTTCACTTCTTCGCCTTGTTCGTTCAGCAGTTTCACCTGCGGACGCATGACCTTCGAGGAAGGACCACGGCGCTTCGCATCGATGACCACCAGGGTCGACAGACCGGTGACTTCGTCGATCTGCTTGGCCACGGTGGAGCCCTCTTCCACGTTTTCGAACTTCACGGTACCGGAGTACTCGGTGATGATCGGACGGGTCAGCGGATCCCAGGTTGCCAGGGCGGTACCGGCCTTGATGGTCAGGCCATCCTTGACGATCAGGGTGGCGCCGTACGGCACTTTGTGACGCTCGCGCTCACGGCCCAGGTCGTCGGTGATCAGCACTTCGCCGGAACGGGAAATGACGATCTGTTCGCCCTTGCCATTGGTCACGTAACGCATCGTTGCGGTGAAGCGCACGGTGCCGTTGGACTTGGCTTCCACCGAGGAGGCCACCGCTGCACGCGATGCCGCACCACCGATGTGGAAGGTACGCATGGTCAGCTGGGTACCCGGCTCACCGATGGACTGCGCAGCCACCACACCAACCGCTTCGCCGGAGTTCACCAGCAGGCCACGGCCCAGGTCGCGGCCATAGCACTTGGCGCACAGGCCATAGCGGGTGTCGCAGGTCAGCGGAGTACGCACCTTCACTTCGTCGATACCCATGCGTTCGATCTCTTCGACCTTGTCTTCGTCCAACAGGGTGCCAGCTTCGAACAGGGTGGCTTGATCTTCCGGGTTGACGATGTCGGTCGCAGCCACACGGCCGAGGATACGGTCGCGCAGGGCTTCGATGACTTCACCGCCTTCAACCAGCGCCTTCATGGCCGAACCGTTGGAGGTGCCGCAATCGTCTTCGATCACGACCAGATCCTGGGTCACGTCCACCAGACGACGGGTCAGGTAACCGGAGTTTGCGGTCTTCAGCGCGGTGTCGGCCAGACCCTTACGGGCGCCGTGCGTCGAGATGAAGTACTGCAACACGTTCAGGCCTTCGCGGAAGTTCGCGGTAATCGGCGTCTCGATGATGGAGCCGTCAGGCTTGGCCATCAGGCCGCGCATACCGGCCAGCTGGCGAATCTGGGCAGCCGAACCACGGGCGCCGGAGTCGGCCATCATGTAAATCGCGTTGAACGATTCCTGAGTGGTCTTCTTGCCTTCGCGGGTGATGACGTCTTCCACCTTCAGCTGGTCCATCATGGCCTTGCCGACTTCGTCACCGGCCTTGCCCCAGATGTCCACAACCTTGTTGTAACGCTCGCCTGCGGTCACCAGACCGGAGGAGTATTGCTGTTCGATCTGCTTGACTTCCGATTCGGCAGCCGCGATCAGGGTGGCCTTTTGCGGCGGCACCAGCATGTCGTCCACGCAGATGGAGATACCGGCGCGGGTCGCCAGGCGGAAGCCCGACTGCATCAGCTGGTCGGCAAACACGACGGTGGCACGCAGACCGCACTTGCGGAAGGACGTGTTGATCAGCTTGGAGATTTCCTTCTTCTTCAGCGCGCGGTTCAGCACCGAGAACGGCAGGCCCTTGGGCAGGATCTCGGAGAGGATGGCGCGGCCGATGGTGGTCTCGTAGCGCTTGACGGTACGCACGAATTCGCCGGTGACCGGATCCTTCGGGTGTTCCACGATACGCACCGTGATACGGGTAGCCAGCTCGACTTCCTTGTTGTCGTAAGCGCGGATGACTTCGGACACGTCCTGGAACATCATGCCTTCGTTCTTGCCGTTGATGGCTTCACGGGTGGCATAGTACAGACCCAGCACGATATCCTGGGACGGCACGATCGACGGTTCGCCGTTGGACGGGAACAGGATGTTGTTGGAGGCCAGCATCAGGGTGCGGGCTTCCATCTGTGCTTCGATCGACAGCGGAACGTGGACAGCCATCTGGTCGCCGTCGAAGTCGGCGTTGAACGCCGCGCAAACCAGCGGGTGCAGCTGGATCGCCTTGCCTTCGATCAGGACCGGCTCGAACGCCTGGATGCCCAGACGGTGCAGGGTCGGCGCGCGGTTCAGCATGACCGGGTGTTCGCGGATGACTTCTTCCAGGATGTCCCAGACCACCGGCTCTTGCGCTTCCACCAGCTTCTTGGCGGCCTTGATGGTGGTCGACAGACCCATCAGTTCCAGCTTGTTGAAGATGAAGGGCTTGAACAGTTCCAGGGCCATCAGCTTGGGCAGGCCGCACTGGTGCAGCTTCAGCTGCGGGCCCACCACGATGACCGAACGGCCGGAGTAGTCCACGCGCTTGCCCAGCAAGTTCTGACGGAAACGGCCGCCCTTGCCCTTGATCATTTCGGCCAGCGACTTCAGCGGGCGCTTGTTGGCACCGGTCATGGCCTTGCCGCGACGGCCGTTGTCCAGCAGCGAGTCCACCGCTTCCTGCAGCATGCGCTTTTCGTTGCGCGTGATGATTTCTGGAGCACGCAGCTCCATCAGGCGCTTCAGGCGGTTGTTACGGTTGATGACGCGGCGGTACAGGTCGTTCAGGTCGGAGGTCGCGAAGCGGCCGCCATCCAGTGGCACCAGCGGACGCAGTTCCGGCGGCAGCACGGGCAGCACTTCCATGATCATCCAGTCGGGCTTGATGCCCGAGCGCTGGAACGCCTCCAGCACCTTCAGGCGCTTGGCGTACTTCTTGATCTTGGCTTCGGACTTGGAGTCCTTCAGTTCCTGGCGCAGGGTTTCCGCTTCGCGGTCGATGTCGATCGAGCGCAGCAGTTCGCGGATACCTTCGGCGCCCATGAAGGCGATGAAGTCGTCGCCGTACTCTTCGTACTTGGCGGCGTAGTCGTCTTCGGACATGATCTGGCACTTCTTCAGCGGGGTCATGCCAGGATCGGTCACGACGTAGGCTTCGAAGTACAGCACGCGCTCGATGTCGCGCAGGGTCATGTCCAGCACCATGCCCAGACGGGACGGCAGCGACTTCAGGAACCAGATGTGGGCAGTCGGGGAAGCCAGCTCGATGTGGCCCATGCGCTCACGGCGCACCTTGGCCAGAGTCACTTCCACGCCGCACTTCTCGCAGATCACGCCACGGTGCTTCAGGCGCTTGTACTTGCCGCACAGGCACTCGTAGTCCTTGATGGGGCCGAAGATCTTGGCGCAGAACAGGCCGTCGCGCTCAGGCTTGAAGGTACGGTAGTTGATGGTTTCCGGCTTCTTGACTTCGCCGAAGGACCACGAGCGGATCTTGTCAGGCGAAGCCAGACCGATCTTGATCGCGTCGAATTGTTCGTTTTGCTGGACTTGCTTGAATAGATCGAGCAGTGCTTTCATGTATCACTCCAGGTTGGCGTGAGAAACTAAATTTACGTGTGGCCGGTTCACCCTGCTTAACCCTGTTCGCATCGGCGGGAGAGCCAGCGAAGCCTCTGCTTCGTGGTGCCGCTCGATACCGGGACAGACCTCCCCAGCTTACTGCCGTACTTCGCTTGAATCTCTTGAATCTGTTGAATCTCTTGATTCGTTCACATCGCCCGTGGAGCGATGCGTCACTACTGAATTCTTGAATTCTTGTTTTGCCGGAAAAACCGGCGGGGTGCGCAGCCTGCGCCACGCACCCCTTTACATCATTCGCGTTCCAGGTCGATGTCGATACCCAGCGAGCGGATTTCCTTCACCAACACGTTGAAGGATTCCGGCATGCCGGCATCGATCACGTGATCGCCCTTGACCAGGTTCTCGTACACCTTGGTACGGCCGTTCACGTCGTCGGACTTCACCGTCAGCATTTCCTGCAGGACGTAGGAGGCACCGTAAGCTTCCAGTGCCCACACTTCCATTTCGCCGAAACGCTGGCCGCCGAACTGCGCCTTGCCGCCCAGCGGCTGCTGGGTCACCAGCGAGTACGGGCCGGTGGAACGAGCGTGCATCTTGTCGTCGACCAGGTGGTGCAGCTTCAGGTAGTGCATGTAGCCAACGGTCACGGTGCGCTCGAAAGCTTCGCCGGTACGGCCGTCATACATGGTGACCTGGTTCTTGGACGGGGTCATGCCCAGCTGCTTGGCGATCGGGTCCGGATAGGCCAGATCGAGCATGCGGCGGGTTTCTTCTTCATGCGCACCGTCGAACACCGGGGTCGCGAAGGGCACGCCCTTCTTCAGGTTGGTCACCAGCTCGATGATTTCCTCATCGCTGAAGGTATCCAGTTCTTCCTTCTTGCCCGATTCGTTGTAGATGGTGGTCAGGAACTTGCGCAGTTCCGCGACCTTGGCTTGCGCCTGCACCATCTCGCCCAGACGCAGGCCGAGACCCTTGGCCGCCCAGCCCAGGTGAACTTCCAGCACCTGGCCGACGTTCATACGGGACGGAACACCCAGCGGGTTCAGCACGATGTCGGCGGGGGTACCGTCGGCCATGTGCGGCATGTCTTCGATCGGCAGGATACGCGAGACCACACCCTTGTTACCGTGACGGCCGGCCATCTTGTCGCCAGGCTGCAAACGACGCTTCACGGCCAGGTAGACCTTGACCATTTTCTGCACGCCAGGAGGCAGTTCGTCGCCCTGCGTCAGCTTCTTGCGCTTCTCTTCGAAGGCCAGGTCGAACTGGTGACGCTTCTCGGCGATGGATTCCTTGATGGCTTCCAGCGCGTTGGCGATGTCGTCATCGGCCGGGCGGATGTCGAACCAGTGGAACTTGTCCAGGTCGTCCAGGTAAGCCTTGTCCAGCTTGGTGCCCTTGACCAGCTTCTTGGGGCCGCCGTTGGCGACCTTGCCGATCAAGAGACGCTCCAGACGCTGGAAGGCATCGCCTTCCACGATACGCAGCTGGTCGTTCAGGTCCAGGCGATAGCGCTTGAGTTCATCATCGATGATCTGCTGGGCGCGCTTGTCACGCTGGATGCCTTCGCGGGTGAACACTTGCACGTCGATGACGGTGCCGACCATGCCCGAGGGCACGCGCAGCGAGGTGTCCTTCACATCAGAAGCCTTCTCGCCGAAGATCGCGCGCAGCAGCTTCTCTTCCGGAGTCAGCTGGGTCTCGCCCTTCGGGGTGACCTTGCCGACCAGGGTGTCGCCGGCTTCGACTTCGGCGCCGATGTAGACGATACCCGACTCATCCAGGCGGGCCAGTTGGTTCTCGGCCAGGTTGGAGATGTCGCGGGTGATTTCTTCTGCACCCAGCTTGGTGTCACGTGCAACGACCGACAGTTCCTCGATGTGGATCGAGGTGTAGCGGTCATCAGCCACGACCTTCTCGGAGATCAGGATCGAGTCTTCGAAGTTGTAGCCGTTCCAGGGCATGAACGCCACCAGCATGTTCTGGCCCAGGGCCAGCTCGCCCATGTCGGTGGAGGCACCGTCGGCGATCACGTCATGCTTGGCCACGCGGTCACCGATCTTGACGATCGGGCGCTGGTTGATGTTGGTGTTCTGGTTGGAACGGGTGTACTTGATCAGGTTGTAGATGTCCACACCGACTTCGCCAGCTTGCGCTTCTTCGTCGTTGACGCGGATCACCACACGGCCTGCATCGACGTAGTCCACCACGCCGCCACGCAGGGCTTGCACGGTGGTACCCGAGTCGACTGCCACGGTACGCTCGATGCCGGTGCCGACCAGCGGCTTTTCCGGACGCAGGCAAGGCACGGCCTGGCGCTGCATGTTGGCGCCCATCAGTGCACGGTTCGCGTCATCGTGTTCCAGGAACGGAATCAGCGAGGCTGCCACCGACACCACCTGGCCCGGGGCCACGTCCATGTACTGCACGCGTTCCGGCGAGACCAGGATGGTTTCGCCAGCTTCACGGGCCGACACCAGTTCGTCGGACAGCTTGCCTTCGCCGTCGATGGTCGCGTTCGCCTGGGCGATCACGTAACGACCTTCTTCGATGGCCGACAGGTAGTCGATCTGGTTGGTGACCTTGCTGCCCTCGACCTTGCGGTACGGGGTTTCCAGGAAACCGTATTCGTTCAGGCGGGCATACAGCGCCAGCGAGTTGATCAGGCCGATGTTCGGGCCTTCAGGCGTTTCGATCGGGCAGACGCGGCCGTAGTGGGTCGGGTGCACGTCGCGCACTTCGAAGCCGGCACGTTCGCGGGTCAGACCGCCAGGGCCCAGGGCGGAAACGCGGCGCTTGTGCGTGATTTCCGACAGCGGGTTGGTCTGGTCCATGAACTGCGACAGCTGGGACGAACCGAAGAACTCACGGATGGCAGCCGAGATCGGCTTGGAGTTGATCAGGTCGTGCGGCATCAGGTTGTCCGCCTCGGCTTGGCCCAGGCGTTCCTTGACAGCGCGCTCCACGCGCACCAGGCCGGCGCGGAACTGGTTTTCGGCCAGTTCGCCCACGCAACGCACGCGACGGTTGCCCAGGTGGTCGATGTCATCGACTTCGCCACGGCCGTTACGCAGTTCGACCAGGATCTTGATGACGGCCAGGATGTCGTCATTGGACAGGGTCATCGGACCGGTCAGCTCGTCGCGGCTGACGCGACGGTTGAACTTCATGCGGCCCACGGCCGACAGGTCGTAACGGTCTTCGCTGTAGAACAGGCCGTTGAACAAGGCTTCCACGGACTCTTCGGTCGGCGGTTCGCCAGGACGCATCATGCGGTAGATCGCCACGCGTGCAGCGGTCTGGTCAGCGGTGTCGTCGGTACGCAGGGTCTGCGAGATGTAGCCGCCCTGGTCCAGGTCGTTGGTGTACAGGGTCTGGATGGCCGAGATGTTGGCTTCGCGCAGCTTGGCCAGCAGTTCTTCGGTCAGCTCGTCGTTGGCGCTGGCCACGACTTCACCGGTCTCCGGATCGACGATGTTCTTGGCCAGCACGCGGCCCAGCAGGTAGTCCTCAGGCACGGAGATGTGCTTGATGCCGGCGGCTTCGATGTCACGCACGTGCTTGGCGTTGATGCGCTTGTCCTTGGCGACCATCACCTTGCCCGACTTGTCGGTGATGTCGAAACGTGCGACTTCACCGCGCAGGCGCTCGGAGACAAACTCCATGTCCGCGCCTTCGGCGTGCAGGTTGAAGTTGTCGAAGACGAAGAAGTTCGCCAGGATCTGCTCGGAGGTCATCCCGATGGCCTTGAGCAGGATCGTCACCGGCATCTTGCGGCGGCGGTCGACGCGGAAGAACAGGATGTCCTTCGGGTCGAATTCGAAGTCCAGCCAGGAGCCACGGTAAGGAATGATGCGGGCCGAGAACAGCAGCTTGCCCGACGAGTGCGTCTTGCCGCGGTCGTGTTCGAAGAACACGCCCGGGGAGCGGTGCAGCTGGGACACGATCACGCGCTCGGTGCCGTTGATGACGAAGGAACCGGTGGTGGTCATCAGGGGCAGTTCGCCCATGTAGACTTCCTGTTCCTTCATTTCCTTGACGACCGGCTTGGTCGGCGATTCCTTGTCCAGGATCACCAGGCGCACCTTGGCACGCAGCGGGGACGCGAAGGTCAGGCCACGTTGTTGGCACTCTTTGACGTCAAACGGCGGAGCGCCCAGCACATACGACAGGAATTCGAGGCGCGCAAAGCCATTGTGCGACACGATGGGGAAAATCGAGGTGAAAGCCGATTGCAGGCCTTCATTCTTGCGTTCCGATGCGGCACGTTCGGGTTGCAGGAAATTCTGATACGACTCGATCTGAGTCGCGAGCAGGAACGGAACGTTGTGGACGTTTGCGCGTTTCGCGAAGGATTTGCGAATGCGCTTCTTCTCAGTAAATGAGTAGTGCATGGACACTCCGTGAGTGACAGGAAGGATAGAGAATTCAAGATTCGATCAGACCGCGCGACTTGCCGGCAAAGCAGTCCGGGCCATCGGCACTCAAATCTTCAAATGTCTACCCTAGTTTTTTGCTGAGATCGCGCTTAATATTCCCGACAACGAATACTGCGGCGCATCAACATCACCAGCAAAAATAAGAAACGACAAAGGAGCCAAAGCCGAATCCCTTTTTCAAGGGATTCTGCACTTTGACTCCGGAGTAATGACTCGCCTTGGTAGGCAAGAGAATTACTTCAGTTCGGCCTTGGCGCCAGCTTCTTCCAGCTTCTTCTTGGCAGCTTCAGCGTCAGCCTTGGCGATGCCTTCCTTGACCGGCTTCGGTGCACCGTCAACCAGATCCTTGGCTTCCTTCAGGCCCAGACCGGTGATTTCACGCACGGCCTTGATGACGCCGACCTTGTTGGCGCCGACTTCAGCCAGCACAACGGTGAACTCGGTCTGCTCTTCAGCAGCAGCAGCGGCACCAGCGCCACCGCCAGCAGCGGGAGCGGCCATTGCGGCAGCGGAAACACCAAACTTCTCTTCGAATGCCTTGACCAGATCATTCAGTTCCATCACGGACAGCGCGCCAACGGCTTCCAGGATGTCTTCTTTGCTAATTGCCATTTGAAACTCCTAAATTTATTTCGGTAATAACATCAGATTGGTAGTGACGCGAAAGCATCGAAACTGCAGAGCGGGGCCGCCTCAGGCGGCCGTGCATCATGCGGCTTCGGCTTCCTTCTTGGCTGCCAGGGCAGCCAGAGCGCGCGCAAAGCCCGACACCGGAGCCTGCATCATGCCCAGGACCTGGGCCAGCAGAACTTCGCGAGACGGGATGTTTGCCAGCGAAGCCACAGCAGCCTTGTCCAGCTGCTTGCCTTCGTAGTTACCTGCCTTCACAACCAGCTTGTCGTTGGTCTTGGCAAAGTCCGACAGGACTTTGGCAGCGGCCACGGCATCTTCCGAGATCGAGTAGATCAGCGGACCGGTCAGTTGCGGGGCGAGGTCGGCAAACTTCGTGCCTTCAACAGCGCGACGAGCCAGCGTGTTTTTCAACACGCGCAGGTACACGCCTTGGGCACGCGCTTGTGCGCGCAGTTGCGTCAAGGAACCAACCTGGATGCCACGGTATTCGGCCACGACGATCGTTTGCGCAGTTGCTACCTTTGCGGAAACTTCGGCGACGACGGCCTTCTTGTCATTCAGATTGAGACTCAAGATCAACCTCCAAAAATAGTACTCGGCCACTACACAGGCCACTGCCTGCTTGCCTTGCACCGGTTCGAACACGGCGTCCGACGTTTAGGAGTTCACTGCAGCATAGGGCAAAACTGAATATGCTGCCTGAGACTACGAAACTTGCTCGGGTTCACCATCTGCGTTGGGTTCACTGGACTTGCGGCCAGCATTTTTAACTTCGTCCGGCTTGTTGCTGCCGGCTTCCGCCCAACGGTCTTTGAAGGCCTGCCGCAATCGATTGCTGATTGCGCTCAACTGCGACAGCCCAAAGAGATGCCCCGTTTCCTTACGGAAACGGGGACTGTATTGCTTGCTTAGGCAGCCAGGGAAGCCTGGTCCACGCGAACGCCAGCGCCCATGGTGGACGACAGAGCGATCTTGCGCAGGTACACACCCTTGCTGCTGGCCGGCTTGGCCTTGTTCAGGGCATCGATCAGGGCCAGCAGGTTGGCCTTCAGATCGGCGTCGGAGAACGACTTGCGGCCGATGGTGGCGTGGATGATACCGGACTTGTCGGTACGGTATTGCACTTGACCAGCCTTGGCGTTCTTGACGGCAGTTGCCACGTCCGGGGTCACGGTGCCAACCTTCGGGTTAGGCATCAGGCCGCGGGGACCCAGGATCTGACCCAGGGTACCGACGATACGCATGGTGTCGGGCGAAGCGATGACGATGTCGAACGGCATGTCGCCGGCCTTCACGCGCTCTGCCAGGTCTTCCATGCCGACCACGTCAGCGCCGGCTGCCTTGGCAGCTTCAGCCTTGTCGCCGGAGGCGAACACGGCCACGCGAACGGTCTTGCCGGTACCGGCAGGCAGCACCACCGAACCACGGACCACTTGGTCCGACTTCTTCGCGTCCACGCCCAGCTGGACGGCGACGTCGATCGATTCGTTGAACTTGGCGGTTGCAAATTCCTTGATCAGGGAAACGGCGTTGTCGAACGGATAGGCCTTGGTACGATCGACCTTTTCCTTCATTGCCTTGACGCGCTTGGATACCTTAGCCATTACAGACCCTCCACCGTGATGCCCATCGAACGTGCGGAACCAGCGATGGTACGCACGGCAGCTTCCAGATCAGCAGCGGTCAGGTCCGGCTTCTTCTGGGTTGCGATCTCTTCCGCTTGCTTGCGGGTGATCTTGCCGACCTTGTCGGTATGCGGCTTGGCGGAACCCTTCTGGATACCAGCAGCCTTCTTGATCAGGATGGTCGCCGGCGGGGTCTTCATCACGAAGGTGAAGGACTTGTCCGCGAAGGCGGTGATCACGACCGGAATCGGCAGACCGGGTTCGACACCTTGAGTCTGGGCGTTGAAGGCCTTGCAGAACTCCATGATGTTCAGACCGCGCTGACCCAGGGCCGGGCCGATCGGGGGGGACGGGTTTGCTTTACCAGCTGGCACTTGCAGCTTGATAAAACCAATAATCTTCTTTGCCATGACGGCTCCTTATTGATTGAGTTGTAGCGCCGTGTCATTCGCCTTGCGGCTCCTTACTGCGGCTCCTCGGATGACTGGATGATCGGACGATGACTTGTCCGGTACGCTCCAGCGGGCGTTGAAAACTTGACAGGGAAAGGCGGGATTCCGGAGGGCGGGATCAGACTTTTTCCAGTTGGCCGAATTCGAGTTCGACCGGGGTGGCGCGACCGAAGATGGTGACCGAGACGCGCACGCGCGATTTCTCGTAGTTCACTTCCTCGACGTTGCCGTTGAAGTCGGTGAACGGGCCTTCCTTGATACGGACCATTTCGCCAACTTCGTAGAGCACCTTCGGACGGGGCTTCTCGACGCCTTCTTGCATCTGGCGGAGCAGCGAGTCCACTTCGCGCTGCGGCAGCGGAGTCGGACGATTCGACTTGCCACCGATGAAACCGGTCACTTTGGCGGTATTCTTCACCAGGTGCCAGGTCTCGTCCGTCATTTCCATCTCGACCAGGACGTAGCCCGGGAAGAAACGACGCTCGGTCACGGACTTGTGACCATTCTTCATGTCAACGACTTCTTCAGTCGGCACCAGGATCTGGCCGAACTGTTCTTGCATGCCGGCGCGGTTGATACGCTCGGTCAGCGCGCGCTGCACGCTCTTTTCCATGCCGGAATATGCATGCACCACGTACCAGCGCTTGTTTCCTGCGCTTGAAACGCTTTGCGCACCAATCGGTGCGCTGTCTTGCGTGCTATCGCTCATGTTATTTCCAGCCCAAAATTACGTCGTACAACAGGAACTCGAGCAACTTGTCCGTACCCCAGAGGAAGATGGCCATGATCAGCACGAAGGCGAAGACCACCGCCGTGATCTGCATGGCTTCCTTGCGGGTGGGCCAGACGACTTTCTTGGTTTCGCGCACGGATTCCTTGGCGAAACCGACGAAGCCGCGGCCTTGTGCAGACGTCCAAGCAAACGCCACAGCCACCAGCAGACCGGCGACCAGGGCGACAGCGCGCACCGGAGTCGACTGATCAGACAACACAAAAAAACCGACTACGCCTGCAACCACAGCCACGATCGCCAATGCGATCTTGATCTTGTCGTTGGAGGTGTTGACGGTTTGAACTGGCTGGCTAGACATATTTACTTTCAGTACCCTGCACCAGATTCGGTGGCAGGGGCGGAGGGCATCGAACCCCCAACCTTCGGTTTTGGAGACCGACGCTCTGCCAATTGAGCTACGCCCCTACAAAAACTCGCGATTGAGACACGAATGCCGCGATACGTTACGCACCGCGGCAAAGTGTTTTACAGCTTGATCTTAGTCGAAGATCTTGGCAACCACGCCGGCGCCGACGGTACGGCCGCCTTCACGGATAGCGAAGCGCAGACCTTCTTCCATGGCGATCGGGTTGATCAGTTGCACGGTGATCGACACGTTGTCGCCCGGCATGACCATTTCCTTGTCCTTCGGCAGTTCGATCGCACCGGTCACGTCGGTGGTACGGAAGTAGAACTGCGGACGGTAGTTGTTGAAGAACGGGGTGTGACGGCCGCCTTCATCCTTCGACAGAACATAGATCTCGCCGGTGAAGTGCTTGTGCGGCTTGATCGAACCCGGCTTGGCCAGAACCTGGCCACGCTGCACGTCTTCACGCTTGGTGCCGCGCAGCAGCACGCCAACGTTGTCGCCAGCTTGACCTTGGTCCAGCAGCTTGCGGAACATTTCCACGCCGGTGCAGGTGGTCTTCTGGGTGTCAGCGATACCGACGATTTCGATTTCTTCGCCGACCTTGATGATGCCGCGCTCAACGCGACCGGTCACCACGGTGCCACGGCCGGAGATCGAGAACACGTCTTCCACCGGCATCAGGAAGGTACCGTCAACGGCACGTTCCGGGGTCGGGATGTAGGTGTCCAGAGCTTCGGCCAGGGCCATGATGGCTTGCTCACCCAGGGGACCGGTGTCGCCTTCCAGCGCCAGCTTGGCCGAACCCTTCACGATGGGCAGGTCGTCGCCAGGGAACTCGTACTTCGACAGCAGTTCGCGGACTTCCATTTCCACCAGTTCCAGCAGTTCAGCGTCGTCCACCATGTCAGCCTTGTTCAGGAAGACGATGATGTAAGGAACGCCAACCTGACGCGACAGCAGGATGTGTTCGCGAGTCTGGGGCATCGGGCCGTCAGCGGCCGAGCACACCAGGATCGCGCCGTCCATCTGGGCTGCGCCGGTGATCATGTTCTTCACATAGTCGGCGTGGCCTGGGCAGTCAACGTGTGCGTAGTGACGGTTTGCGGTTTCGTATTCGACGTGTGCGGTGTTGATGGTGATGCCGCGTGCCTTTTCTTCAGGCGCTGCGTCGATCTGGTCGTAGGCCTTCGCTTCGCCGCCGAACTTCTTCGACAGAACGGTTGCGATTGCAGCGGTCAGGGTGGTCTTGCCGTGGTCAACGTGACCGATGGTGCCGACGTTCACGTGCGGCTTGGTCCGTTCAAACTTGCCTTTTGCCATCTTAGACTCCTAAATTTGATGAGAATGTCCAGGCAACACGCCCGACTGATTACTGACTTGTCAGCGATACGACGAGAAACTGGTGCCCTTGACGTGGATTGAACACGTGGCCTCTCCCTTACCAAGGGAGTGCTCTACCACTGAGCTACAAGGGCATTTTTCCGACTGCACAACAACCAAACATGCAACCGGACCAAAACTTGGAGCGGGTGAAGGGAATCGAACCCTCGTCTTAAGCTTGGAAGGCTTCAGCTCTACCATTGAGCTACACCCGCGAGGAAACTACGTTCACTTCACAACCGCCGCGTCTTTCGATCGCGTATGTACTGCAGACTGCTTTGACTCCCGGCCTATTGGTGGAGAGGGCTGGATTCGAACCAGCGTACTCGTAAGAGGGCAGATTTACAGTCTGCTGCCATTAACCACTCGGCCACCTCTCCGTGCAGGGAACTCAAAACTATAGAGGAACATCTCTAGACTGTCAACTAAATTTTCGCTTCAGGGCAAAATATTTTATCAACTGCCGGATATTGCTCAGAGGAACGACCCGCGACGTTTTTTCGAATCTTCAGGCTTTTTGTGTCTGCGACTCAACCGGCTTTTCATTCCAGGGCGCAATTCTAGGCAACATCAGCATTCCAGGCAAGGCCAGAACGAAACAAATTAGAAAAAAATTTAACCAGCCGGTGTCGGCGACGATGTAACCCACCGAAGAATTCACAAAAGTTCGAGGCACGGCCATCAAACTGGTGAACAAAGCAAACTGCGTGGCGGTGTAGCGCGGATCGGTCTCACGCATGATGTAGGCCACGAAGGCCGTGGTCCCCAGGCCCACACCAAAGGCTTCCAGCCCGATCACCACCGCCAGCACCGGCAGGCTGGCACCGACGTGGGCCAGCCAGGCAAACCCGAGGATGGGTACCGCCTGCAGTACCCCGAACACCCACAGCCCGCGATTGATACCCAGCCGTACCATCCAGATGCCGCCGATGATGCCGCCGGCCACGCTGGCCCACAGGCTGGTCGTCTTGGAGACCACGCCGATCTCCGTCATCGAGAAGCCGAGGTCGATGTAGAACTTGGTGGCCAGCGCCGTGGCCATGCTGTCGCCCAGCTTGTAGAGGAAGATGAAGCCCAGCACCCACAGCGCATTGCCCCAGCCGCCCCGGGCGATGAATTCGCGGAAAGGCAGCACCACGGCTTCAGTCAGGCTCTTGGGTGGCGTCCCGTAGACCTTGGGCTCCTTCACCACCAGCGAGCACAGCAGCCCCGGCAGCATGAAGGCTGCAGTGATCCAGAACACGGTCGGCCATGGCATCTGGTCGGCCAGCACCAGCGACAGCGCGCCCGGCACCATGCCGGAGAGCTTGTAGGCATTGACGTGGATGGCGCTGCCCAGGCCCAGTTCGGCTTCGGGCAGGATCTCGCGCCGGTAGGCATCGATGGCGATGTCCTGGCTGGCCGAGAGAAAGGCCACCACCGAGGCCATGAAGGCAATCGTGCTCACGTCAGTGAGCGGATCGAGCATGCCCATGCCGCCGATAGCCAGGAACAGCAGCAGCTGGGTAAACACCATCCAGCCGCGCCGGCGACCGATGCGGCCGAAGTGGAAGCGGTCCATGAGCGGCGACCAGACGAACTTCCAGGTGTAGGGGAACATCACCAGCGCAAACAGCCCGAGTGTCTTGACGTTCAAGCCGGACTTGGCCAGCCAGGCCTGCAACAGGCTCAGCAGGATGAACAGCGGAAGGCCGGAAGTGAATCCGAGGAAGACGCAGATCAGCATGCGCCGGTTCAGGTATTGCTGCCAGGAAGCGGCGGGTGCGGTCATGGGCGGATCAGCTCGAAAAACGCGAAACATGAAACAAAAACCGCCGGTCGCCAGCGATAGGCACTGCCGGACCGGCGTCTGCGGGGCATGGTGAAGCTCTTTGCAAAAACTTGGCGATGCGATTTCAGCTTATTTCTTGCGCAGCCGGAAGACCGCCAGGCTGCCGCGCCAGTTCGGGAAGTAGCGCACGGGCTTGCCATCCTTGAGGGCCACGCATTCCAGCACTTCCAGGCCCAGCTCGTTGGCCAGCGCCTCAAAGTCCCTGATCGTGGCGCAGCGCAGGTTCGGCGTATCGTACCACTGGTAGGGCAGGCTTCTGGACACCGGCATGCGTCCGCGCAGCAGCGCCACGCGGTGCGGCCAGTAGGCGAAGTTGGGGAAGGACACCGTCACCTCGCGCCCGACCCGGGCGATCTCGCGCAAGGTCCCCTCCACATCCTTGACCATCTGCAGCGCCGACAGGCACAGCACGGTATCGAAGGCATTGTCCTCGAACATGGCCAGGCCACCGTTCAGGTCCTGCTGAATCACCGAGACATTGCGCGCCACGCACTTGGGGATCTGCTCATCGTCGATCTCCACACCATAACCCGAGCAGCCCTTGTCGGATTGCAGATAGTCCAGCATCACGCCATCGCCGCAGCCCAGATCCAGCACCTGCGACTTCTCGCGCACCCAGTGGGCGATGAAGGCCAGGTCGGGGCGCAGCGCGCTCAATTGTTCGAAAGTCATGCGCGGCCCTCCTGCTGCAGTTCAGTCCAGATGCTTCCGTAGTACTCGCGCACCACCTTCATGTAGCGCGCATCGTCCAGCAGGAAAGCGTCATGCCCGTGCGGGGCGTCGATTTCGGCATAGCTCACGCGGCGCTTGTTGGCCACCAGCGCCTGCACCATCTCGCGGCTGCGTTCGGGCGAGAAGCGCCAGTCGGTCGTGAAGGACACCAGCAGGAACTTGGCCTTCGTGCGGGCGAAAGCGCGCGCCAGGTCGCCACCGAATTCGCGCGCCGGATCGAAGTAGTCCAGTGCCTTGGTGATGAGCAGATAGGTGTTGGCGTCGAAGTAGGTCGAGAACTTGTCGCCCTGGTAGCGCAGGTAGGATTCGATCTCGAAATCCACACCATAACCGAACTGGTACTCGCCCGAGCGCAGGTCACGGCCGAATTTCTCGGCCATGTCGTCGTCCGACAGGTAGGTGATGTGGCCCACCATGCGTGCCACCCGCAGGCCATTTTTGGGCACCACGCCGTGCGCATAGAAATCGCCACCGTGGTACTGGGGATCGGTCAGGATGGCCTGGCGCGCCACGTCGTTGAAGGCGATGTTCTGCGCCGACAGCTTGGGCGTGGAGGCGATCACCAGACAGTGGCGCAGGCGGTCCGGATACATCATGCTCCAGGCCAGCGCCTGCATGCCGCCCAGCGAGCCGCCCATGACGGCGGCAAAGCAGTCAATGCCGAGCCGGTCGGCCAGGCGCGCCTGGGCGTTGACCCAGTCTTCCACCGTCACCACCGGGAAGTCTGCGCCATAGGGCTGGCCGGTAGCCGGGTTCGGATGCATCGGCCCGGTCGAGCCAAAACAGGAACCCAAGTTGTTCACGCCAATGACGAAGAAGCGGTCGGTGTCCAGCGACTTGCCGGGACCGACCATGTTGTCCCACCAGCCCACGTTGTCCGGGGCATCGGCGTAGACGCCAGCCACGTGATGTGAAGCATTGAGCGCATGGCAGACCAGCACGGCATTGGATTTGTCGGCATTCAAGGTGCCGTAGGTTTCATAGGTCAGCGAGTAGTCCGCCAGCGCGGCACCGCTTTGCAGCGGCAGCGGCTCGGCGAAATGCATGACCTGGGGCGATACGATTCCGATCGACATGATTGTTCTGCGTAAGTGACTCGGCGCCAGCCGGCTCCGGGGAGCGGCATTGGCGGTCGCTTCGCCGGGCGGCGTGGCCAGTCTCGTGCGCGGGCAACAAAAAAGCCCGGAAGCAGTGCTTGCGGGCTCACTCATCGATGGGGCGGGGCAGTCTTGGGAGGAACAGCTGATCCAAGCTCGCTTTAGCCGCATTTAGATGGGATCAGGATCCCGGCGCCCGCAAGCTGAAGTTGGTCAAACCGTTCAAATCGGCGCAGTGGCGTAAGAATACCCAAGTCGGGCAGGCCCGTCAAACGGCCCTGCCCGGCTCCCTTGCGGCTAGCGGCGGCGCGCCGCCACCTTGGCTTCGGCCACGGCCGGCTCGGCGTGCAAGGCTTGCAACTGCGCCATGGCCGCACTGATGGCAGCGGGCTCGGTGGCACGCAGGACCTTCTTGACCTGCGGCTCCAGCAGGCGCAAGTCGCTGTTGAGGATCTCGTTCTTCACCGACAGGATCTGCGAGGGATGCATGGAGAACTCCAGCAGCCCCATGCCCAGCAGCAGGCGTGTCCATTTCAGGTCACCGGCCATTTCGCCGCACACCGACACCGGAATGCCCGCCTTGCGGCCTTGTGAAATCACGGTCGAGAGCAGGAACAGCACCGCCGGATGCAGCGGATCGTAGAGATGCGCCACCTCATGGTCCACGCGGTCAATGGCCAGGGTGTACTGAATCAGGTCGTTGGTGCCGATGGAAAGGAAGTCCAGCCGCTTGATGAACAAGGGCAGCGCCAAAGCGGCCGCCGGAATCTCGATCATGGCACCGACCGGGATCTCTTCATCGAACTTCTGCTTGCGGTCGCGCAGCTGCTGCTTGGCCTGTTCGATCATGGCCAGGGTCTGGTCGATCTCGAAGGCATGCGCCATCATCGGCACCAGCAGCTTGATCGGACCATAGGCCGACGCCCGCAGGATGGCCCGCAGCTGCGTCAGGAACATCTGCGGCTCGGACAGGCAGTAGCGGATGGCGCGCAAACCCAGCGCCGGGTTCAGGGCGGTTTCCTCATCCTCGTCCAGCGGCTTGTCGGCCCCCACGTCCAGGGTACGGATGGTGACCACCCTGCCCTTCATGGCGATGACGGCCTGCTTGTAGGATTCGAACTGCTCATCCTCGCTGGGGAATTTCTCCAGATGCCCGGCCCGCCCCATGAACAGGAATTCCGACCGGAACAGCCCGATACCCATCGCGCCCGCCTCGAAGGCGTTGGCGGCATCGTTGGGCAGCTCGATGTTGGCCAGGAGCGTGATCGGTTCGCCATCCTGGGTGATGGCCGGGGTTTTCTTGAGACGTGAAAGTTTCTTCCGCTCGCGCAGCAGCCGTTCCTGCCGTGCGCGGTACTGCGCCAATACCAGCGGGGAAGGATCGACGATGACCACACCGGCGTCGCCATCGATGATGAGCACATCATCGTGCTTCACCAGCACCGACGCATTGTGCATGCCGACGGCTGCCGGAATGGCCAGGCTGCGCGCCACAATGGCGGTGTGCGAGTTGGGACCGCCCAGGTCGGTGACGAAGCCGGCGAAGGCGCTCTCGCGGAACTGCAGCATGTCGGCCGGCGAGATGTCGTGGGCCACCACGATGATGTTGGCGGCGGCCTCGCCGGTGGGCGGCAGGTGGGTGGCGCTGCCGGTCAGGATCTTGAGGATGCGCTCGCCGACCTGCTGGATGTCGGCCTTGCGCTCGCGCAGGTAAGGGTCTTCGATCTCGTCGAACTGGGCCGACAATTCCTCGATCTGGGTCACCAGCGCCCATTCGGCGTTGTAGTAGCGGTGCCGGATGATGTCCTGCGGCACCTCGGCCAGCATCGGATCCGACAAAATGAGCGAATGCACATCAATGAACGCGCCCAGCTCGGGCGGCGCATCCTTGGGCAATTCCGAGCGGATGATATGAAGTTCCTGGTGCACCGCCTTGACCGCGCTGCGCAAGCGGTCGATCTCGGCCTCGACCTGGTCGGGCGCGATCAGGTAGTGTTTGACGTCCAGTGCGGCCGGCGCCATCAAGTGCGCGCGTCCGATGGCGATGCCTTGCGACACCGCGATTCCATGTAAGCTGAATGAAGCCATCGCGTATCTCCTGCCTGTTTTCTTATAGTCCGCCGTGTTGCCTGCGCGCGGTAGCTGGAGCAAGTTACCGAACAATGTACGGTTTGGCAATCAGGACCGGGCGCGACACACTGAAGACAGATGGACAGGCAGCGTATATGAACATTGTTTCAGCCCGCACAGGAAATGCGCGGGCCTTGACATATCGCAAGAAGCATTCCAGCCGCGCCGCAGTGTTGCGGCGCAATACCGCCAGCGCGGTGAAGGGGCTTACTGGCCTTCGCCGAACTTGTCGGCGATCAGCGCTTCCAGGGCGGTGAAGCATTCCTGCTCATCGGCGCCGTTGGTTTCCAGGGTGACGATGCTGCCCTTGCCAGCGGCCAGCATCATCACGCCCATGATGGACTTGGCATTGACGCGGCGCTTGTTGAAGGTCAGCCAGACTTCGCTCTTGAACTTGCCGGCCAGTTGGGTCAGCTTGGCCGAGGCGCGTGCATGCAGGCCCAGCTTGTTGACGATTTCGAGTTCTCTTTGAATCATGTTCTGCTTTCGTTTTTATCGTATTGGCGCGGTTCGATGCAGCCGGGCAAGCAAGGTTCAGGCCGAGGCCGCCACCCGGATGCGGTTGTCGATCCGCACCGCACCATTCTGGCCCCCTGCCAGCGCCATTTCCACCACTACATCCAGCGTATCGTTACGGTAGGTCAGCGCCCGCAGCAGCATGGGCAGACTGATGCCGGCGATCACCTGGACGTTGCCCAAGCCGCACAGGAAGCCCGTACAGTTGGAGGGCGTGCCGCCCATCACATCGGTGATGACCAGTACGCCGCTGCCATCATCGAGGCGTCCGACCGCCTCGATGGCCAGTTTTTGCACTTCCGCCGGGTTCTGGTCGGCGATCACGTCGATCGCCTCCATCCGTTCGGGGCGGCCGCGGAAAACGTGCGTGGCGGCGGCCAGGAAAGCTTGCCCCAGCGGGGCGTGCGTCAAGAGAAGAATACCAACCATGGAATTGTTGCCATCTGTTGCGACGCGCTTTTCCCCGAGCAGCCCGTCATGCTCTGTCGATCCCATTATCCGACCGACCCTCTAACCTCTGCTGCCCCTGCGGCTGCCTCCAGCGCGTCCACGAACATCGCCGCCACATCAAAGCCGGTCTGCTGGGTAATTTCCTGGAAGCAGGTCGGGCTGGTGACGTTGATTTCGGTGAGATAGTCGCCGATAGCGTCCAATCCTACCAGTAACAGGCCACGTTGATACAAGATCGGCCCCAAAGCCTCGCCGATCTCGATGTCGCGAGCCGATGCCGGCTGCGCTTTGCCCAGACCGCCTGCGGCCAGGTTGCCGCGCACCTCGTTGCCCTGCGGAATGCGTGCCAGCACATTGGGCACCACCTTGCCGCCGATCAGGAGAATGCGCTTGTCGCCTGCGCTGATCTGGGGAATGAAACGCTGCGCCATGATCGTGCGTTGACCGTTGTCGGTCAGGGTTTCGATGATGGAGCCCAGATTCATGCCATCGGCCTTGACGCGGAAGATCCCCATGCCGCCCATGCCGTCGAGCGGCTTCAGGATCACGTCCTGGTGCTCGTCGTGGAAGGCGCGCAGGCGCTTGGCGTCGCGCGTGACCAGGGTCGGCGCGGTGTACTGCGGGAACTGGGCAATGGCCAGTTTCTCGTTGTGGCTGCGGATGGCGGCCGGCTTGTTGAATACGCGCGCCCCCTGCTTCTCGGCCAGCTCCAGCAAGTACGTCGTGTAGATGTACTCCATGTCGAAGGGCGGATCCTTGCGCACGATCACCGCATCGAATTCGGAGAGGAAGGACGACGCCGGCTTGTCGGCACGGTACCAGTCATCGGCCTCGCCGGTCAGCGTGATCTTGAAGGCATTGGCAGTCACCAGGCCGTTTTCCAGCACCAGGTCGCCCTGTTCGAAGGCGTAGATGCTGTGTCCGCGGCGTGCGGCCTCGCGCATCATGGCGAAGGTGGAATCCTTGTACGTCTTGAACGTATCCAGAGGATCGGCGAGGAAAGCGATTTTCATGAGGCTGGGGTCCTGTTGAGCCTGGCAAAGGCGCGATATTAATAAACTTCCGGGTTGGGGTCGGTCTTTTCCATCTCCACCGAGGCGGCCAGCAGCGCCAGTCGCGCCACCACGCCATACATGTAGAAACGGTTGGGCGCGGCCGTGCCCGGCTTGGCATGCATGTCAGGCAGGGCATGCTGCTGGGCGAACGCCAGCGGCACGAAATGCGCACCGGGGGCGTTCAGGTTTTCGTTCACGCCACGTTCGGCGTGCACGCGGTAGAAACCGCCCACCACATAGCGGTCGATCATGTAGACCACCGGCTCGGCCACGGCCTGGTTGATGCGCTCGAAGGAGTGCACACCTTCCTGCACGATCACTTCCGAGACTTCCAGGCCTTCCTTGCCGGCCAGCATGCCGGTGCGCTGCTTGCGGTTGAGGTCCTTGATCTCGCTGGCATCCTTGACCGCCATGATGCCCATGCCATAGGTGCCGGCATTGGCCTTGATGAAGACGAAGGGCTGTTCCTTGATGCCGTATTCCTTGTACTTCTTGCGGATTTTCGACAGCAGCGAGGACACGCTGTCGGCCAGCGCGTCGGTGCCGGTGTTCTCCTGGAAGTCGATGTCGCTGACCTTGGCGAAGAGCGGGTTGAGCATCCAGGGGTCGACCTCGACCATTTTGGAAAACTTCTTCACCACTTCATCGTAGGCGGCAAAGTGGTTGCTCTTGCGGCGCAGCGCCCAGCCCGCGTGCAGCGGCGGCAGGACGCTTTGTTCATGCAGCCCTTCCAGCACCGAGGGAATGCCGCTGGAGAGGTCATTGTTGAGCAGCACCGTACAGGGGTCGAAGTTCTTCAGGCCCAAGCGGCGGCCGTTGGCCGAGCGCTCCAGCGGTTCCAGCGTAATGTGGGTGCCGTCGGGCAGTTCGATCTGCTGCGGCTTCGTTGCGCCTTGGGCCAGCGTACCCAGGCGCACGTTCAGCCCGGTCTGGCGGAAGATCTGCATCAGGCGGCCGATGTTCTGCAGGTAGAAGGTATTGCCGGGCTGGGTTTCCGGAATCAGCAGCAGGTTGCGCGCATCCGGGCAGTATTTCTCGATGGCTGCCATGGCCGCTTGCACCGCCAGCGGCAGCATTTCCGGCGAGAGGTTGTTGAAGCCGCCCGGGAACAGGTTGGTATCGACCGGTGCCAGCTTGAACCCGGCATTGCGCAGGTCCACCGAGCAATAGAAGGGCGGCGTGTGCTCCTGCCACTCCATGCGGAACCAGCGTTCGATGGCCGGCGTGGCACCCAGGATTTTCTTCTCCAGCTCCAGCAGGGGACCATTCAGAGCGGTGACGAGATGCGGGACCATAAAAGACCTTAACAATATGTAAATGCCGGCAGCGAGCTTCGATTTTAGCGGATTCCTGAAACCGTGTTGCGACGCAGTAGACGCCGCTGTTGCCATTTCAGCAAAGCCGGGATCCGGCCACGGTCGCTGCAAAGGCGTGGCCGGGAGTGTTCACATGGCGATGATGGCGGCATTTTAAAGAGTCCGACTCAAATACTCGGGAATTATCCCCCTGCGACGCGGCAATGCATCAGGAAACCGCTTTACCTGAAGGAAATGGCAAAAAAACGACAGCTTGACTCCCTGGCAAGCTTGCATCCTCTTCATGTCGTGAAGCCTGCAAATGAAAAAAGGCACCCGAAGGTGCCTTGTAAAGAGGCCGTTTCCAGCCCCGAAGGAATACTGCAGACTCAGTACGACAGATGCTTAGTGGTAGGCCGATTCGCCGTGGCTGGAGATGTCCAGGCCTTCGCGTTCTTCTTCCTCGGTCACACGCAGGCCGATGACGACGTCGACGATCTTGTAGGCGATGAAGGAAACCACACCCGACAGGATCACGGTGGTCAGCACGCCCTGGAACTGGATCCAGACCTGGCCGCCGATGGAGTAATCCGGAGCAACGGCGTTGGCCACGTAGTCGTAGATGCCGGTGCCGCCCAGGCTGGGCGCTGCGAACACGCCGGTCAGGATGGCGCCCAGGATGCCGCCCACGCCGTGCACGCCGAAGACGTCCAGTGCATCGTCCGAACCCAGGATCTTCTTCAGGCCGCTCACGCCCCACAGGCACAGCAGGCCGGCCAGCAGGCCCATGACTACGGCACCGATGACGCCCACGAAGCCGGCCGCCGGGGTGATCGCCACCAGACCGGCGACGGCGCCCGAAGCAGCACCCAGCATGGAAGGCTTGCCCTTGCCGATCCATTCGCCGAAGCTCCAGGACAAGACCGCGGCAGCAGTGGCCAGGATGGTGTTGACGAAGGCCAGGGCAGCAGTGCCGTTGGCTTCCAGACCGGAGCCGGCGTTGAAGCCGAACCAGCCGAACCACAGCAGCGAGGCACCGACCATGGTCAGGGTCAGGCTATGCGGCTTGAAGGCTTCCTTGCCGAAACCGATACGCTTGCCGATCACGTAGGAACCCACCAGGCCGGCGATGGCGGCATTGATGTGCACCACGGTGCCACCAGCGTAATCCAGCGCGCCCTTCTGGAACAGCCAGCCCGAGATGGCGGTCGCCTTTTCAGCGGCGGCGGTATCGGTGAAGGCGTCCGGACCCGGCCAGAACCAGACCATGTGGGCCATCGGCAGGTAGGAGAAGGTGAACCACAGGATCGAGAACAGGATCACGGCGGAGAACTTCACGCGCTCGGCGAAGGCACCGATGATCAGCGCCACGGTGATGGCGGCAAACGCACCCTGGAAGGCGACGAAGACCAGTTCCGGAATGACCACGCCCTTGCTGAAGGTAGCGGTGTTGGAGTCACCGGTCAGGCCGTGCAGGAACAGGCGATCAAAGCCGCCGAAGAAGGCGCTGCCCTCGGTGAACGCGATGCTGTAGCCGTAGACGAACCACAGGATGTAGATCAGCGAGAAGATCATGAAGCACTGCATCAGCACCGACAGCATGTTCTTGCTGCGCACCAGGCCGCCGTAGAACAGGCCCAGGCCTGGCAGGGTCATCAGGATGACGAAAGCGGTACACACCAGCATCCAGGCAGTGTCGCCCTTGTTGGGGACCGGAGCCGGAGCAGCAGCGGCTGCGGCCGGCGCTGCAGGGGCAGCGGCAGCCGGGGCAGCTGCTTCAGCCTTGGGCGCAGCCGGAGCGGCAGCGGCCGGGGCAGCGGCGGTGGCCGCTGCGGCTTCAGGCTTGGGCGCGTCCTGCGCCTGGGCCGGAGCGGTAAAACCTACCGCCAACAACAGCGCGCCAATGGCGAGCGCGCCGGAAAACATTTTCTTCATGCTCATTAGAATTCCCCTTTTTTACAGAGCGTCTTTACCGGTCTCGCCGGTACGGATACGGATCACGTCCAGCAAGTCCTGGACGAAGATCTTGCCGTCGCCGATCTTGCCGGTGCGGGCGGCGGTCTCGATGGCTTCCAGGGCGCGTTCGACGATGGCGTCGTCCACGGCGGCCTCGATCTTGGTCTTGGGCAGGAAATCCACCACATACTCGGCACCGCGATACAGCTCGGTATGGCCTTTCTGACGACCGAAGCCCTTGACTTCAGTCACGGTGATGCCTTGCACACCGATGGCCGAGAGGGCTTCACGCACCTCATCCAGCTTGAACGGTTTGATGATCGCAGTGATCAGTTTCATACGAACCTCTTGTTAGAAAGTTTTGCTGATGGAGAAGACGAAGCCGTTCTTGCCGACGTTCTTGGCGCCATCCGATGCCGGGGTGGTGGTCACGCCGTCCTTCAGGTCGGTACCGACGTAGGCCAGGCCCAGGGTGATGCCGGCTGCCTCGTCGAAGGTCTTGGACAGGCCGATCTTCCAGTCGGTGTAGCTGAAGTCGTTGGGGTTGCCGCGCACGCTCTGGTGACCGACATGCAGACCCAGCATCACGCCGTAGTAGGTCTCGATGTTGGCACCCAGGTCGAAGTACTGGCTGTACTTGCTGTTGACGGCGCCGAACAGGTTGGTCAGCGATTGCGAATACTTGAAGTAAGCCGGACCGTAGCCGACCTGGCCATACAGTTCGAAGGTGTTGGCGTTCTTGGCACCGCTGTTGGCCAGGGTGTTGCCCGGGTAGTAGTAGTACAGGCCGCCGACGTCATAGGTGAAGCCGCCGCCGATGTCGCCGCGCTTGCCGCCGTAGATGTCCCACTCGACGTCACCCTTGGTGTCGGTACCGGTCAGGGTGCCCGCGTCCTTGATCCACTTGATGTTGGTCAGCCAGGTCCCGGCGTAGAGGCCGGTCGGGTTGTGCGTGTAGTCAGCGCCAACCTGCAGGGCCGGATCAAAGCGGGTCTGGGTCAGGCCACGATAGCGGTAGTCGCTCACCACGGCAGCGTTGAAGCTCAGTTCATTGTCCGGCTTGGCGTCTTCTGCGCGGGCCACGGTAGAAACGAAGGATGCGGCGATGGCTGTTGCAAGAATCAGTTTCTTCATGACTTTCCCTCTGGTTTATGTTTTAACAATAAAGTCGGTTTTTTGTCTTTGCCCAGACTCATTAGCAGGAGCCGTGCCATGTCCGTTCGGCAAGGCAGACTTGTCTTTTTGCGTGAAACCAGAGATTTGCAACGATTTTTTTCGAGATCAGCTTCAAAATAGTGCATGCGCCACCCAAATGCACGCTACTGGTGCGATATTGATGGTTTTTTATCAATCCTGCATCAAACGCGGCGAACACATTTTGGTGCGCGGGTGGCGGGCGAAGCAAAGATCACCAAGTCGGAGCATTTCCTGCAGGAAAATTCACTGCATTTCAGCGCGTTTTCTGCCCGTTTTGAAGCGCTGGCCGGCACCTGTTGGCAAAAATGCGGTCTCAGCGGGACATCCCGGTAGGAGGATGGGCGGGAAACCGCTAAACTTGCAGTACAGCTATCTGCCAAGGAGATCCGACATGGACAAGCCCCCATTTTTTGAAGACCTGCAATCCAAGATCAACAAGGCGATCGAGAACTCTCCGGCCAAGGACATCGAGAAGAACGTCAAGGCCATGCTGAGTCAGGGTTTTGCCAAGCTGGACCTGGTCACGCGCGAGGAATTCGACGTCCAGGCCCAGGTACTGGCCAAGACCCGTGCCCGCCTGGAGGCGCTGGAAGCGCGTGTTGCCGAGCTTGAGGCTCAGCAAAAACAGAATCCATGACCCTGGCCCGGACACTTTTCTCTTTCCCTCCCCCTTCCCTTCTTTCTGCTGACCAGCTGCCGGGTTCATCGCGATGAGCCTGGCAGTATTGCGCAGCCGCGCCTTGGCCGGCATGAGCGCCCCGCCGGTGACGGTCGAGGTGCATCTGGCCAATGGCTTGCCGGCCTTCACCATCGTCGGACTCCCCGAAGCCGAGGTGAAGGAAGCCAAGGACCGCGTCCGGGCGGCGCTGCAAAACGCCCGGTTTGAATTCCCCGCCCGCCGCATTACCGTCAACCTGGCCCCCGCCGACCTGCCCATCGCCCTGGGCATCCTGGCCGCCTCCGAACAGATGCCTGCGGATCGTCTGGACGACCACGAATATGCCGGCGAACTGTCGCTGTCGGGCCAGCTGCTGCCCATTCGCGGCGCGCTGGCCATGACCTGCGCCATGCAGCGCGAGCAGCAGCAGGATGGCCACCGGCGCAGCTTCATCCTGCCGGCCGCCAATGCCGACGAAGCCGCACTGCTGCCCGAGGCGCAAATCCTCCCGGCGACCTCCTTGCTGGACGTCTGCACCCACTTCAGCACGCGCGATCCCGCGGCCCGGCTGCAGCGGCACCAGCCGCAGCCGGGCGGCAAGCGGGCGGCCTATCCGGATTTCAGCGATATCAAGGGGCAATTGCAGGCCCGGCGCGCCATGGAAGTGGCCGCGGCGGGCCAGCACAGCCTGCTGCTGGTTGGCCCGCCCGGTGCCGGCAAGTCGATGCTGGCGACCCGCTTTCCCGGGATCCTGCCGCCGATGACGCAGGACGAAGCGCTGGAATCCGCCGCAGTGCAATCCTTGAGCGGCAGTTTCGACATCGCGCGCTGGCGGCAGCGGCCTTATCGGGCGCCGCACCACACCGCCTCCGCCGTGGCACTGGTCGGCGGCGGCAGTTCGCCCAGGCCGGGTGAAATCTCGCTGGCACATCATGGGGTCCTGTTCATGGACGAGATCGCCGAATATCCCCGCAGCGTGCTGGATGTGCTGCGCCAGCCGATGGAGTCCGGCCACATCGTGATCTCGCGGGCGGCGCGGCAGGCGCAATTCCCGGCACGATTCCAGTTGATCGCGGCCATGAATCCCTGTCCGTGCGGACAGTATGGCGACAGCCAGGGCCGCTGCCGCTGCACGCCGGAACTGGTCAAGCGCTACCAGGCGCGCTTGTCCGGCCCGCTGCTGGACCGCATCGACATGCAACTGCACGTCAACGCCCTTAGCCCCGCCGAACTGGCCGTCCAGCAGCCGGGTGAAACCAGCGCGGCCATCGCGGAACGGGTCGCGCGCGCCTTTGAACGACAGCGCCAGCGCCAGGGCAAACCCAACAGCCAGCTGGGGGGTAGCGAAATCGACCGGCACTGCCAGCTCGATGTGGCGGCGGCCCAACTGCTGCAAGCCGCCATGCTGCGGCTGAACTGGTCGGCGCGGGCCTATCACCGGGTGCTGAAACTGGCGTGCACCATCGCCGATCTGGCGGAGTCCGATGTAATCACACAGGCGCATGTGGCCGAGGCAGTGCAATACCGGCGGACGCTGGCCGGCAATTGAGCGGCAACGGATCTGTCCCGGCAGACAAGAGCATTCCCCTGTTGCGCCATGCAAGAGCACCGTCTGTATCTTCTCCCTCGGCCGGCCGGGCTTTAGCCTTGCAATTCACACGGCATCGACTGCCGCCCCCACCTGCCGACCGAAAGAGGATCATCGCCATGCCCACTGTCTCCACCCTGCTGGCCTTCGCCGCCCTCTGCCTGGGCATGGTGCTCACCCCCGGCCCCAACATGCTTTATCTGGTCTCGCGTTCGGTCTGCCAGGGCCGCAAGGCCGGGTTGATCTCGCTGGCCGGAATCGCGCTGGGACTGGTGTTCTACATGCTCTGTACCGCGCTGGGCATCAGCGCCCTGCTGATGACCCTGCCCCTGGCCTACGACGCGCTGCGCCTGGCGGGAGCGCTCTACCTGCTCTACCTGGCCTGGCAAGCCCTCAAGCCAGGCGGCCGATCGCCGTTTGCCCTGCGCCCCCTGCCCCCGGACAGCCCACGCAAACTCTTCAGCATGGGTCTGCTGACCAGCCTGCTCAATCCCAAGATCGCCGTGATGTATCTGTCGCTGCTACCGCAATTCATCCAGCCCGAGCACGGCAGCGTACTGCTCCAGTCCTTCGCCCTGGGCCTGACGCAGATCGTGGTCGGCGTCAGCATGAACGCCGTGATCACCTTCTCTGCGGCTTCCATCTCGGGCCTGCTGGCTGGCCGTCCACACTGGCAACGCCTGCAGCGCTGGCTGATGGGCAGCGTGCTGGCCGGACTGGCCGTCCATATGCTGATCCAGCGCCGCTGACCCTCCCCCGCCTCACTTCTCGACGTAACGATGCGCTCACCGGGAGCGCATCGCAACGTCGCCTTCTCCCTCGCCTGCCTGCGGCAACGGCGCCAAAGCCGATGATATTCAGTCAACGCACGCCTCGAACGGCGACGAGAACTCCCCTTTCATTCACTCGATTTCAACTTCTGCTCGCATCAGCCGGGAACAGAAATCGTCATTGCGTTGCCCAAGGTGAGCTTCGCCCGATACAACAAATAACAAATCAGAATCGACAACAAGGACGATCCCCCATGCCCTCTTCCCTCCCCGACGACCGTGCGGCAGGTGCCGCATGATCAGCATCTATCAACTCAAACCCCGCTTTCAGGCGCTCTTGCGGCCAATGGTGCGCGCCCTGGCCGAGGCCGGCGTGACGGCCAATGCGGTCACCGTGCTGGCCATGCTGGTCTCGCTGGCACTGGGCGCGCTGCTGTTCGTGGCCGGGCCACAGCGGCCGGCGCTGTTCCTGCTGCTGCCGCTGTGGATGTTCCTGCGCATGGCCTTCAATGCCGTCGATGGCATGCTGGCGCGTGAATTCGGCCAGCAGTCGGCGCTGGGGGCCTATCTCAACGAGCTGACCGACGTCGTCTCCGATGCCGCCCTGTACCTGCCCTTTGCGCTGGTGGCCCCGTTTGGCTGGGCCACCGTGGGCGGAGTGATCTTCCTGTCGGCGGTGTCGGAGATGACCGGGGCGCTCGGCCCCATGGTCAGTGCGCCGCGCCAGTACGACGGCCCCATGGGCAAGAGCGACCGCGCCTTCCTGTTCGGCGCGCTGGGCTTGTGGCTGGGACTGGCCGGCAGCCTCCCGGGCTGGATCTTCTGGGTGCTGCCGCTGGCTGTCGCCGCCATCCTCCTCAATATCGTCAACCGCATCCGCAGCGGCCTGCGCGCCGCCCCCCACCCATGACACGATCCTGCCAGGAACACCAGTTCACCACCCACGACGGCCAATCCCTGTTCTATCGCCGCTGGCCGGCCACCGGCCCGCAGCGGCGGGGCGCTGTCGTCATGTTCCATCGCGGCCACGAGCACGGCGGGCGCATGGAGCATCTGGTCGATGAACTCGGCCTCTCCGATTTCGATTTCTATGCCTGGGATGCGCGCGGCCATGGCCGTTCGCCCGGCCCGCGCGGCTATTCCCCGAGCTTTGCGCACTCGGTGCGGGACGTGCAAACCTTCATCCACCATCTGCGCGACCAGTGGCAGGTGGCCGAGGAAGACATGGCCGTGCTGGCCCAGAGCGTGGGCGCGGTGCTGGTCTCGACCTGGGCGCATGACTACGCGCCCCGCGTACGCTGCCTGGTGCTGGCCTCGCCCGCCTTCAAGGTGAAGCTTTATGTTCCCTTCGCCCGTCCGGGACTGGCCCTGCAGCAGAAGCTGCGTGGCAATTTCTTCGTCAACAGCTATGTCAAGGCGAAGTATCTGACCCACGACCGGCAGCGCCAGGCCTCCTACGACAGCGATCCGCTGATCAGCCGTCCGATCTCCGTGAATATCCTGCTGGCGCTGTATGAAGCGGCCGAACGCGTGGTCGCCGATGCCCAGGCCATCACCATTCCCACGCAATTGCTCATATCCGGCGCGGACTGGGTGGTGCACCATGGTCCCCAGCACGATTTCTTCGCACGCCTGGGCACACCAGTGAAGGAAAAGCACGTCCTCCCCGGCTTCTATCACGACACCTTCGGCGAGAAGGACCGCAAGATCGCCACCGACCTGGCGCGTGAATTCATCCTGCGTCAATTCTCCCAAGCCTGGGCCCGTCCGGACCTGCGCCAGTCGCACCGCCAGGGCCCGACCTTCGAGGAGTCGCGCCAGCTGTCCGCGCCGCTGCCCGCTCTCAGCCCGAAGGGGCTGTACTGGGCCGGTTACCGCGCCAACATGAAGCTGGGCGGCCTGCTCTCCAAGGGTGTGGCGCTGGGGCATCGCACCGGTTTTGATTCGGGCAGCACGCTCGACTACGTCTACCGCAACACCCCCGAAGGCGTCGGTCCGCTGGGCCGCGCCATCGATCGCCAGTATCTGGACGCGATCGGCTGGAAAGGCATCCGCCAGCGCAAGCTGCATGTAGAGGAATTGCTGCGTACGGCCCTGGCCCGCCTGCAGGCGGAAGGACAGCCGCTGCACGTGCTCGACATCGCCGCCGGCCATGGCCGCTACGTGCTGGAAGCACTGGGCCAGGGACCGCGTCCCCACTCCATCCTGCTGCGCGACTACAGCGAACTGAACGTGCAGCAAGGCACGGCGCTGATAGCTGACAAGGGCCTGGCCGACATCGCCCGCTTCGAGCAAGGCGACGCCTTTGACCGCGCCAGCCTGGCCGCCGTCACGCCGCGCCCGACGGTGGGCATCGTCTCCGGCCTGTACGAACTGTTCCCGGACAATGATGCCGTGGCCACCTCCCTGGCCGGGCTGGCCGATGCCATCGCGCCGGCCGGCTATCTGGTCTACACCGGCCAGCCCTGGCATCCGCAACTGGAACTGATCGCCCGCGCACTGACCAGCCATCGCGGCGGCCAGGCCTGGGTCATGCGCCGCCGCACGCAAGCCGAGATGGACCAGTTGGTGGCCGAAGCGGGGTTCGAGAAGATCGAACAGCGCATCGACCAGTGGGGCATCTTTACCGTCTCGCTGGCCCGGCGCAAGGCCGCATGAGCCAGGCCGACCGCCTGCTGCCCGCGGCAGCACCGGCCACGCCGCTGCCGTGGAAGCGCGGCGTGGCCTGGCTGCTGTTGCTGGGGCCGCTGTTCTTCCTCAGCTATGGCTTCGCCAACCATGCAGCCGCCGCGCGCGCCAGCGTGCCCAGCTTCTTCTACGGCTGGGAGCGTCATATTCCCTTCCTGCCCTGGACCATCCTGCCCTATTGGTCCATCGACCTGCTCTACGGATTTTCCTTCCTGTGCTGCCGCACCCCGCGCGAGACCGATCGCCACGCGCTGCGGCTGCTGACGACGCAGCTGATCGCGGTGGCCTGCTTCCTGGCTTTCCCGCTGCGCTTTGCCTTCGTGCGGCCGGCCACCGATGGACTGTTTGGCGCGCTCTTCGCCTCATTGGCGGCCTTCGACCTGCCCTTCAACCAGGCCCCCTCGCTGCATATCGCACTGCTGGTGCTGATCTGGGTCCAGTTCGCCCGGCTGCGCACCCACTGGTTCTGGCAGTTGGTGATCCATGGCTGGGCGCTGTTGATCGGCCTGTCCGTGCTGACGACCTGGCAGCATCACTTCATTGATATCCCGACCGGTGCCATGCTGGGCCTGTTCTGCCTGTGGCTGTGGCCGGATGAGGGAGGTACGCCGCTGCGTCGCAGCGGCCAGCGCAGTGCGCGCCGCATGCGTCTGGCGCTGGCCTACGCGCTGGGAGCCTTGCTGGCACTGGCGCTGGCGATTCTCGTGCGCGCCCTGGCCGCCCCGCTAGGCTGGCTGGCCTTGTCCTTGGCCATCGTGGCGTGGAATTACGCCCATGCCGGTGCCGCCGGTTTCCAGAAGCACGACGGCCGCCGCTCGCTGGCCGCTGCCTGGTTGCTGGCACCCCACGCACTGGGTGCCTGGATCAATGCCCGCCTGTGGACCCGCCGCCGTCCGCAGCCTGACGCCATCACCGGAGATGTCTGGCTGGGCCGGCTCCCGAATATCGTCGACATGCACGCCGGTCCGTTCGCCGCCCTGTGCGACCTCTGCGCCGAATTGCCCGCCCCGCGCGGTCCGTGGGCTTATGCCGGCCATGCCTGGCTGGACCTGGTCGCCCCCGACGCCGATCAATTGCTGGCAGCCGCTCGCAGCATCGAATCGCTGCGCAGCCATGGCCCCGTGCTGGTGGCCTGTGCGCTGGGCTATTCGCGCAGCGCTGCTGCAGTGGCAACCTGGCTGTGCTTGAGCGGACGCTGCCCCGACATGGACTCTGCTCTTGCGCTATTGGCCGAACGCCGCCCCACGGTGGTCATCAACGCGGCGCTGCGGGAACGCCTGCGGGAGGTCGAGCAACGCCTGCTCAAGGAGAATGTCATGCCTGACCTGCGCCAGGGTTCCGGGGGCGATGCCGCCAATGACCCCGCCCATCAAGATCTCCCGCCCGACACCCAGCAAGCGGCTCTGAAGGCGGCGCATCAGGCCGAGATCGCCGCAGCGCTGTTGGGCCTGAGCCGTCCGGTGGATGCCTTCAGCCGAATGCTCACCATCGCGGCCCTGATCCTGCTGGTCTTGCAGGTGGACACTTCCGGCCTCTGGATACCCTTGACGATGTCCATCGCCTTTGGCATCGCCGAATGCGGTTTCGCGCTGCGCTGCGCCTTCGATGCGCCACTCTTCGCCTCGTGGGCGCGCCGCTGGCAGCAAGGTATTGCGCCTCAGGACGATCTGGCCGCCTTCGATCTGGCCCTCAAGGAAAGCGGCTTGGGGCGCCAACCAGAGCCTGCACGCGGAATTGCCGAGCGCACGGCCGGTGCGCGCCGGCTGTTGCGCAACCAGTGCCGATGCCTGGCCTTGCAGGTCGGCGCATGGGTGGGCGGTTTCGTGTTCATGTTCCTTTCCTGATCCTTGAAAACTGAATTTGTATGCTGATCGACCGCCTCTTCGCCTCCGCCATCTGCACCTTCGCCCGCGTCCTCACGGGCGTGCGTGCCCGCTGGTTTGCCGCGCCCGATCCCGGCAAGCTGCGTGTCTACTATCCCAACCACCGCAGCCACGGTGATTTCGTGCTGGTCTGGAGCATGCTGCCGCGCGCCATGCGCAAGCGCACCCGGCCGGTGGCCGGCTCGGACTACTGGCTCAGCAGTGCCGTGCGGCGCTATGTGATCAATCGGGTGTTCCGGGGCGTGCTGGTGGACCGCCAGGCCGGCCGCCGCGCCGATCCCATCGGCGTGATGGGCCAGGTGCTGGCGGGTGGCGAATCGCTGATCCTGTTCCCGGAAGGCACACGCAACCTGGACGAGGGCCTGCTGCCCTTCAAGAGCGGGCTGTATCACCTGGCCTGCGCTCATCCGGAAGTGGAACTGGTGCCGGTATGGATCGAAAACCTCGGCCGGGCCATGCCCAAAGGCCATCTGGTGCCGCTGCCGCTGCTCTGCACCCTCAGCTTCGGCGAGCCCCTGATGCTGCGCCCCGACGAAAGCAAGGAACAGTTCCTGGCCCGCACCCGCCAGGCCCTGCTCGCCCTGGCCCCCGTGGCCGAATGATCCGCGACGAACGACCATGACTCCTCAAGATACCCTCATCGCCCTGTTTGGCGGCGTGTTCGCCGTCCTCGCCCTGGCCAGCTCGGTCGGTGGCCTGCTACGCTGGCGGCTGGCCGGACGCAGCAGCAGCGTCATCGACAATCTCAATGCCCGCATCAAGGCCTGGTGGTGGATGATCGGCGCGCTGGCCATCGCGTTCTGGATCGGCAAGACCGGCGTGGTGGTACTGTTTGCCTTCATCTCACTGCAGGCGCTGCGTGAATTCATTTCCGTCACCTACACCCGCGTGGGCGACCATCGCGCGCTGCTGTGGTGCTTCTTCGTGTTCCTGCCGCTGCAGTACGTGCTCATCGGGATGGACTGGTATGGCCTGTTCTCCATCCTGATCCCGGTCTACGCCTTCCTGCTGCTGCCGATCTCGGCCTCGCTCTCCACCGACACCAAGCACTTCCTGGAACGTGCGGCCAAGGTGCAGTGGGGGCTGATGATCTGCGTCTACTGCATCTCGCACGTGCCGGCCCTGCTGACGCTGCCCATCGAGGGCTTCGAAGGCCGCAACCTGCAGCTCATCGTGTTCCTGGTGCTGACGGTGCAGTCCAGCGATGTGTTCCAGTACGTGTGGGGCAAGCTGTTCGGCAAGCGCAAGCTGGCCCCGCAGATTTCACCTTCCAAGACGCTGGAAGGCCTGGTCGGGGGCGTGCTGACGTCCACCGCCGTCGGTGCTGCGCTGTACTGGATCACGCCCTTCAATGTCTGGCAGGCGGCGCTGGTGGCGCTGACCATCAACATCCTGGGCTTCTTCGGGGGATTCGTGCTGTCGGCGATCAAGCGTGACCGCGGACTCAAGGACTGGGGTGCCATGATTGAAGGCCATGGCGGCATGCTGGACCGGGTCGATTCGATCAGTTTCTCGGCACCGATTTTCTTTCATATCCTGCGCTACTGGTGGGTGCACTGAAGTACCACCAGCAGCGCATTCTCGCTAACGTCAACGTGACGGCAGGATGCGGCGCGCAAACGCGATCAGCACCAGCACCAGCGCAACCAGGCCCAGCCACTGCCCGGTCGATTCAAACGCACCCGACACCACCGCCAGCGGTGCATCCTTGCCGGTAAAGCCGATGATGGCGGCCAGCAGCACACCCACCAGGCTTTCCCCCACGATCAGGCCGGAGGCCACCAGGATGCCGCGCTGGCGCGGCTTGTCGGCATAGGCTTCCGGGTCCGCACCGGCAGCCAGCGCGCGGCGGCGCAGGGCGCGTTCGATCAGCCAGCCCAGCACCGCGCCCAGGAACAGGGCGCTGCTGACCATCGGCGGCAGGTAGATGCCGATACCCACCGCCAGGACCGGCAAGCGCGCCACGCCGCCACGGCGGGCCAGCAGCCAGTCGATCACGATGAGCACGATGCCCAGCGCCACGCCGACGCCCAGCATGGTCCAGTTCAGCTCGCGGGTGAAGATACCGGTGGCAATGGCCGTCATCAGGGTCGCCTGCGGAGCCGCCAGGGCCTGGGCTGCATCCATGCCCGCGCGCGGCAGGGCACCGGTGAAGCCATAGGCGTTGTAGAGCAGGTTCAGCACCGGCGGGATGATGAGCGCGCCCACCACGCAACCGACCAGCAGCGCCACCTGCTGGCGCCAGGGGGTGGCGCCGACCAGTTGGCCGGTCTTCAAGTCTTGCAGGTTGTCATTGGCGATGGCCGCCACCGCAATGATGGCCGCGGTGACGAACAGCGCCACCGCGATGGCCAGCTTGCTGCCTTCGGGCGTGGCCAGCAGCGGATCGACTGCGCCCGAGACCAGCAGCAGGACCGACACCAGGATCACGGCCACGATGCCGATACCCGAGATCGGGCTGGAGGAGGAGCCGATCAGCCCGGCCATGTAGCCGCAAGCCGCCGCCACCAGGAAGCCGAAGATGAAGGCAAACACCACCGCATAGACGATCAGCCCGATGAACAGCGCAGGCGACACCGGTGCTTCGGACAGGAAGGACGCGAACACCACCGCCAGCAGCGCAATCATGGCCAGGCTGATGACGATGATCCAGCGCGGCGACATGTCCTGGTCGGTGCGCTCGGTGCTGCCCTGCTGACGGCGCGAGAGCGTCGACAGCGAGGCCTTCACGCCTTCCAGCATGGGCTTGAAAAGGGTGGCCAGGGTCCACACTGCGGCCACGCCGATCATGCCGGCACCGATGAAGCGCACCTGGCTCTTCCACAATCCGTTGGCAAAGTCCGACAGGGCGACATCGGCCGCATGGGGGGTGACGGCGGTGAGATAAGGCACGGCCACACCCCAGGCGATCACCAGGCCGATCAGGATGGCGATGCCGGAGACGATGCCGATCATGTAGCCCGCGCCCACCAGGGCCAGCGAGAAGCCCATGGTCAGGCGGACCACCGAAGCACCGGCGGTGAACCAGAGGCTGATGCTTTCGGCAAACAGCTTCAATCCGCTGGCGATCACGCTGAAGGCTGCTGCAATTGTGCCGCCGAAGAGGATGTCACGCAGACCGCGCCGGGTTTCCTCGCCGCCCTCGGCGTCGGCGCTGCCCACGCGCAGGATCTCCGCGGCCGCCACGCCTTCCGGATAGGGCAGCGCGCTCTGCACCACCATCACCCGGCGCAGCGGGATCGAGAACATCACCCCCAGCATGCCGCCGGCGGCGCAGATGCCCAGCGTCTGCAGGAAGGGGAAGCCCTGCCAGTGGCCCATCATCACCAGGCCGGGCAGGATGAAGATGATGGAGGAGAGCGTGCCGGCCGCCGAGGCCTGGGTCTGCACCATGTTGTTTTCCAGGATGTTGGCATTGGAAAACAGGCGCAAGACCGCCATCGAGATCACCGCTGCGGGGATCGCCGAGGAAAAGGTCAGGCCGACCTTCAGCCCGAGATACACGTTGGAAGCGGTGAAGACCACCGTGATGAGCGCGCCCAGCAGCATCCCGCGCAGGGTCAGTTCCGGCAGGCCGGTTTGGTTATCTTGGTTCATATCGGGAAAGGGTTCCGTTTCGATGCGTTCTTATACCGCAAGAATTGCCGTACGGCCATCGGACAATCGCGCTATTTGCTTCATATGTGCCTCAAACCGGCTTTGATATGATGCCCCTCTCCCCGTTCCGGACCCTTCCCATGCGCCGCCTTCGTCCTGCCCTGCTGTTGCTGTCCTTGGCCTGCCTGTGCCTGGCGGCCTGCTCTCCGCGCTACAACTGGCGTGAAGCCAGCGACAACGGCGCGCATTTCGTGGTGCTCCTGCCCGCCAAGCCGGCCAGCGTGACGCGCCCGGTCGACCTGGACGGCCCCAAGGTCGACATGAGCATGACCGCCGCCGAAGTCGACGGCCTCACCTTCGCCGTGGGAACGGCCGAACTGCCCGATGCGGCCGCGGCCAACCGGGCGCTGGAAGCAATGCGCACCGCCCTGCTCAACAACATCGGCGGCCAGCCGCAGGGCACGCCGGTGTGGCCGGGCAAGACCACGGGCCTGGCGCGCACGCTGGACCTGGACGCGCGGGGCGTGTCCCGCGGCCGCCCTCTGCGGCTGGTCGCCCGGCTGGCGGTGCGTGAGCGGCGGGTGTACCAGATTCTCATCGTGGGGGAGCAAAAGGCCTTCACCGAGGAAAATATTGAAACCTTTTTCAGCTCTTTCAAACCAACCTGAGCGGGGCCGAGCCGGATGACAATATTCCGGCTACCGGGGTATTCTTGTCCTGCCTGACTCTCCAAACAGGCATTCCCGCAGAAATGCGGATGCAGTCTGCAGCGCATTTCCAGCGCGCCCGCCTTGGCGGGCCTGCCCAAAAAACGTTATCAATCAAAGACCCTGAGGAAATATGCTGATTACCTTCAAATCAAAAGCGGCTGCCGATGTGGTGATGTATGAGTCGCACGCCAAACCCATTCTGGACCTGTTGCACAAGGATCCTGCCCGTGGCGTGATCACCGCCGCCGAGGCCGGTGACGCCATCACTCTGCTGGAACAGCAGATCAACGCCAGCAAGTCGCATGAAGCGGCCGAAGCGCTGGCGCGTGACGTCAACGCCCACCACAACGCCGACGTCGACGACCACAACCACGAAAAGATCGAGCCGGTCAGCTTCTCGGCACGCGCCTATCCGCTGCTGGACATGCTGCGCGAAGCCAAGAAGGGCAATTACGACATCCTGTGGGGCGTCTGATGCCTGCAGGAAGCCCGGACGCGTTGCGCTCCTGACACTTCCTGACGCTTGATTGCCTGCATCACCCTGACATACCCGCGCCGAACGGCTGCCGCGAACATCCACCGCGGCGGCCGTTTGTCCTTGTCGGGCGGCATTCTGCCGTGCCGGACCGACACTTGCACCACCCAAAATGCATCGCGCAGGTGTGAGCACCATTGGCCGCTGGTACACTGGCGGCCCGCGCCCCTTGCTCCGACCATTGCCGGGTTGCAATACGGGGTGCCGCCTTATCTTCCGAGCCAGCAAAGACGTGATTCAGATTTCTCTCCTCCCTCCCGGTGCCAAGGCCGATTCCCTGGCCTATCAGCTGGCCTATGCCGCCCAGGCAGTGGCCGCCGTACGCGCCGGCCACGCCCTGCCGCAGGCACTGGCGCAGATCTTCTCCCGCAGCGACGCCCCGCCGCCGGCACGCGGTGCCATCCAGGACCTGAGCTATCGCGCCATGCGCAGCCTGGGGCTGAGCGACAGCCTGCTGGGCCTGCTGGCCAACAAGCCACCGCAACCGGAGGTCCTGCACGGCCTGCTGGTGACGGCCCTGGCACTGCTGGTCAATGAAGAAGACGCGGGCTACGACAGCTTCACCGTGGTGGACCAGGCCGTCGAGGCCGCCGCCATCAGCCAAGAGATGAGTTTCGCCAAGGGCGTGGTCAATGCCATCCTGCGCCGCTTCCTGCGCGAACGCGCGACGCTCATGCCGCAGGCCACCAAGACCCCGCCTGGCACCTGGAATTATCCGACCTGGTGGATCGACCGCCTCAAGGGCGCCTATCCCGAGCAGTGGCAGGCCATCCTGCACGCCGGCAACCAGCCGCCGCCGCTGACCCTGCGCGTGAACCGCCGCCGCGCCAGCGTGGAACAGTACCTGTCCACCCTGCAGCAGGCCGGCATCGGCGCACGCGCCGTCGGGCCCTACGCGGTGCGGCTGGACAAGCCGGTCCCGGTGCAACAGATCCCCGGCTTTGCCGAGGGCGTGGTCTCGGTGCAGGATGCGGCGGCCCAACTGGCCGCGCCGCTGCTGGAGGTAGCTGATGGCATGCGCGTGCTCGATGCCTGCGCCGCGCCGGGCGGCAAGACCGGCCACCTGCTGGAACTGGCCGACATCGAACTGCAGGCGCTGGACCACGATCCGCGCCGCCTGCAGCGCATCGCCGAAAACCTGGACCGTCTGCAGCTCAAGGCGCAACTGATCACCGGCGATGCCCGGGAAGATGGCTGGTGGGATGGCCAGGGCTTCGACCGCATCCTGGCTGACGTGCCCTGTACCGCCTCCGGCATCGTGCGCCGCCACCCGGATATCCGCTGGCTGCGCCGCAAGACCGACACCGCGCAGCTTGCAACACTTTCCGCGCAAATTTTGGACAAGCTTTGGCAGATGCTGCGACCGGATGGTAAATTGCTGCTCGTAACCTGCTCGCTGTGGCCCCAGGAATCGGAGCAGCAAGCGATCGCCTTCGCGCAGAAAAACCATGCCATCCGGCTGCCCGCTCCAGGTCAACTGCTGCCGACCGCCGGTGCCGATGCCGATCACGATGGCCTGTTCTATGCGCTGTTCCAAAAACCTGGTGCATGAATTTGACGCAATCGGCCCCCTTCCCCACTTCCACGTCCGCACGCCCGCGCGATGCCGGCTTCCCGCGGCGGCTGCGCGCGGCGCTGCAATGGCTGCTGGCGCTGCTGCTGGCCTGTTCCGCTCTGGCCGTCCAGGCCGCTGAAATCACCGTCAACCAGGCCGCCATCGAAGCCAGCGACGAAGGCTACCGGCTCTCGGTGTCCTATGACTTCGAATTGAATCGCGGCCTGGAAGATGCGCTCTCGCGCGGCGTGCCCCTGTATTTCACCACCGAGGTCCAGCTGACCCGGCGGCGCTGGTACTGGTTCGACGAGACCAGCGTCGCGGCCACCCGCACCCTGCGCCTGTCCTACAACGTGCTGACGCGGCAATATCACACCGCCATCAGCGGCCAGCTGCAGCAGAGCTTCACCAACCTGGACGACGCGCTGACCCTGATCCGCCGTCCGCCACGCTGGATCATCGCCGACAACAACACGCTCAAGGCCGGCGAGACTTACCATGTCGGCCTGCGCATGCGGCTGGACGTGGCGCAGCTGCCCAAGCCCTTCCAGGTCAACGCGCTCAACAACAATGACTGGCGGCTGTCCTCCGACTGGATCGAATTCAACTACAAACCCGAATGAGCCGCACCTTACGCTATCTGCTGGTGGTCGGCGGGGGCGTCATCAGCGTCCTGCTGTTCCTGCTGGCCTCGGCCTCCGAAAACTCCGCCCTCTTCGAGCAGCACTACCCGTGGCTGCTGTTCTTGAACGGCCTGGCCGCCATCTCGCTGCTGGGCCTGGTGCTGCTGCTGCTGGGCCGGCTCTACAAACGCTACCGGCGCGGCAAGTTCGGCTCCAAGCTGCTGGCGCGGCTGGTGCTGATGTTTGCCCTGGTGGGCATCGTGCCGGGGGCGGTGATCTATCTGATGTCGGTGCAGTTCGTGTCGCGCTCCATCGAATCCTGGTTCGACGTGCGCATGGAAGCGGCGCTGGAATCGGGCCTGAACCTGGGCCGCAATGCACTGGACTCCTCGCTGTCGGACCTGGTCTCGCGCGCGCGCGGCATGGCTCAGGAGCTCTCCGACATGAGCGACTCCGAACAGGTGACCTACCTTTCGCGCCAGCGCGACCAGAACATGGAGATCACCATCGTCAACGCCAATGGCCAGGTGATGAGTACGGTCGGCGGCTCCATCGGCTCGCTCACGCCCATCCTGCCCAGCAGCCAGGCGATGCGCCAGGCGCGGGTCTCGCGGGCCTTCTCGGCGGTGGAAAGCGATGACACCCGCCCCCCCAGCGGCTCCGATACCGACGGCAACCTGCGGCTGCACGTGGTGGTACTGGTTCCGGCTCCCAGCCGCGGATTGTCGCTGCAGAATGAAACGCGCTACCTGCAGATCCTGCAGCCGGTCCCGGATTACCTGGCCACCAATGCCGAGACGCTGCGCCTGGCCTACAACGAGTACCAGCAACGTTCCGTGTCGCGCTCGGGCCTGCGCAAGATCTACCTGGTGACGCTGACACTGACCCTGCTGCTGGCCATTTTCGCCGCCATCGCCAGCGCCTTCCTGATCGCCAGCGACCTCGCCAAGCCACTGCTGCTGCTGGCCGAAGGTACCAAGGCGGTGGCCGAAGGCAACCTCTCGCCGCGCCCCATCGTCAGTACCTCGGATGAGCTGGGCACGCTGACCCAATCCTTCAACACCATGACGCGCCAGCTGCTGGAAGCGCGCACCTCGGTCGAAAAGAACCGGGCCGAACTGGAAAACGCCAAGGCCTATCTGGAATCGGTGCTGGCCAACATGTCGGCCGGGGTGATGGTGCTGGACGGGCAATTCAACATCGTCAGCGCCAACGATTCGGTGCGCCGCATCCTGGGCTACGACTTCTCGGCCAACATCGGCACGCCGCTGCAAACCATCGACAGCCAGGCACCGTTTGCCCAAGCCGTCATCCGCGCCTTCTCCGAACAGCTGGCCCAGCACAGCAGCGAAGGGGCCGACGGCCTGCACTGGCAGCGGCAGTTCGAACTGTCGCGCCAGCCTGGCGCGGTGCTGGATGCCGGTGACGAGCAAGGCGGCAAGCCCGACCATGACAAGCTGACCTTGCTGGCGCGTGGCTCGCACCTGCCGGTGGAAAACGGCGTCGGCTACGTGGTGGTGTTCGATGACATCAGCAACGTCATCTCGGCCCAGCGCTCGATTGCGTGGGGTGAGGTGGCGCGCCGCCTGGCGCACGAGATCAAGAATCCGCTGACCCCCATCCAGCTCTCGGCCGAACGCCTGCAGCATCGCCTGGCCGACAAGCTCATGCCGGCCGATGCCGCCATCCTCGACAAGGGCACCACCACCATCGTCAACCAGGTCACGGCCATGAAGCGCATGGTCGACGACTTCCGCGACTACGCCAAGACCCCGCCGGCCAAGCCGGTGGCGCTCGATCTGAATGCCCTGATCGAGGAAATCCTCAACCTCTACCTGGCCGGCGATGGCCGCGACGTGATCCACGCGCGCCTGGCCCCGGAAATGAGCAAGGTCATGGGCGACGCCACCCAGATGCGCCAGGTCATCCACAACCTGCTGCAGAATGCCCAGGATGCCGTGACCGATGACGGCCAAAGCGCGCCGCGCATCGACGTGCTGACCGAACAGATCGACATCGCCGGCACCGACGGCCAGCGCCGGCCGGCCGTGCGTTTGTCGATCATGGATAACGGTCCCGGTTTCTCGCCGACCATCCTGGCGCGTGCCTTCGAACCCTACGTCACTTCCAAGGCCAGAGGGACCGGCCTGGGACTGGCGATGGTCAAGAAAATCGTCGAGGAACATGGCGGTCGCATCGATATCCAGAATCGGACCGATGGCCGAGGCGCAAAAATTGTAATTTTGCTGGTAAAGTTAGCACCTATTGATTAAGAGACAGTTTTCTCAGGAAACCGTCCCCAGGGTCAAGATTCGACAGCAAGTCGCCGGGAGGGACCCGGCAGTTCATCAAGGCACGCTCGCTAACGCCGCGTCGAGCGCGCCGGCCCGGAACAAGATCGAAAACTTGGACAATGAACTAGCAGCGAGGAAAGCAGCACATGGCTAACATCCTGGTCGTCGATGACGAAATGGGTATCCGCGAATTGCTCTCAGAAATTCTGGGCGATGAGGGGCATGTCGTGACCACTGCGGAAAACGCGCAGCAGGCACGCGAGCTTCGCCAGGCCGGAGTCCCCGACCTCGTGCTGCTCGACATCTGGATGCCCGACACCGACGGCGTCACGCTCCTGAAGGAATGGCAACGCGATGGCCTGTTGACCATGCCGGTCATCATGATGTCCGGCCACGCCACCATCGACACTGCCGTCGAGGCCACTCGCATCGGCGCACTGAACTTCCTGGAAAAGCCGATCGCGCTGCAAAAGCTGCTCAAGGCCGTGCAGCAAGGGCTGTCACACAGCCGCGAAGCGGTGCGTCCGGCCAGCTATCGCCCGGCCCCGGTGGCCGCCGTGGCCAATGGTGCAGCCGACGGCCTGCACACCCCCGAACACGTCGCCCCGGTGGCCGCCTACGCGCCCGCATTGGGCAGCGAATCGCTGCATCACGGCACGCCGGCCGCGGCACCCTTCGGACAGGTGGCCGACAATGCCGCCAATATTTCCTTCGACCTGCCGCTGCGCGAAGCCCGCGATGCCTTCGAGCGCGCCTACTTCGAATACCACCTGGTGCGCGAAAACGGCAGCATGACGCGCGTGGCCGAACGTACCGGCCTGGAACGTACCCACCTCTACCGCAAGCTCAAGCAGCTCGGGGTGGAACCAGGCAAGCTGGCACGCAAGAATCACTGAGCCGCACCGGCATGAACACCAGGACAACGGGATCGCAGCGCGGTCCCGTTTCTTTTGGTAGTCTGATCACATTTTGGGGGCAGTCCGCCACAGGGTGTGGCGGCGTCAGAAATTTCCTGATGTTCTTTTACGTCCGACAGCGGCATGCTGAAGGCGTGATGAGGCTTGCCAGGCCGCAACCCGGCCTGCTGCAGCGCGATGAACTTCCAGGCGAGCTTGTCATCTATCTTCAGCAGGTGACGGTGCATCATTAAGAAACATGCAAGATTTCGTGCATGCGGAAAGGCAACACGGCAGGCATCAAAGTTTTTCGGACAAACTGCCGTCAACAGACTCAGGAACGCAAGCGACGCGGCGTTCCGCGAGGGAGCTGTATCGAAGTAGCAGAGATGCACACGAGGCGCGGCCCAGGTGAAGGGTCTTGAAATTTACGGTGAAGGCGCCACTTCCTTTTCGAAGCAGTATTCCAGCATAAGGAGTCACTATGAACCTGATCTACAACAGTGAGCAGTACAGCGTCGTCGAATTCGGTGCCGATTCCGACCACGAAGCCTTGCGCTTCGGCGGCTACGAGATCATGGACAAGTCCGGCCAGCGTGAAATCTACATCGATGGCCCGGCGGCCGAACTGTTCCGCAAGGATGTCCAGGAACTGATCGCCTCCGAACCCACCATGGACGATATCGACAACTTCCTGAGCCGTTACGACGTGATGATGCGTCATCCCATGACCTTGCACTGATCGGGTCAAGCACTCCCGCTTTACAGGCAATGACGCCGCGCCCCCCGCGCGGCGTTTTCTTTTGGTCAGCTTGCCATCAGCGGCGCGCACGCGACGTCCATTAAAATGGCGTTTTGCCGCCTTGACCACCTTGTCGTGAATTCATCCCCCATCAGCAGCGCCCAGACCGGCGTGCATGAGCAACTGGCCACCCTGGTGGCGCGCCACGCCGATCCCGCCCATCCGTTCCGCAAACCCGTCACCGATTACAACCAGCGCGCCTTCGATGCCAGCATGGCGGCCTGGCGCGCCGCGGGCGAGCCGCCGCTGATCCTCGACACCGGCTGTGGCGTGGGCTTGTCGACGCTGCACCTGGCGGCGCGCTACCCGGATCATTTCGTCATCGGCATCGACCAGTCGGCCGACCGCCTGGCCCGCAACACGCATTGGGATGGTCCGGAACCGGCGAATCTCTGCTTCGTGCGCGCCGACCTGGTCGATTACTGGCGGCTGGCGCATGAAACCGGGCTGCGGCCGGCGCGGCACTACCTGCTCTACCCCAATCCCTGGCCCAAGATCGGCCACCTGGCCCGGCGCTGGCAGGGCCATCCGGTGTTTCCCTTCATCGTGGCGCTGGGTGGACAACTGGAATGCCGCAGCAATTGGCAGATTTATGTCGAAGAATTCACTTCGGCCCTGAACCAGCTATCTGGCGGCACTTTCCGTACCGAAGCCTGGCAACCCGATCAGCCCATCACGCCCTTCGAGCGCAAATATCTCGCCTCAGGCCACTCGCTGTGGCGCGTCGCAGCCGATCTGGATGCGCAGGCACTGACGGGCCGCAGCGCATGACGCTCCCCGTCATCGCCCTGGTCCTGGCCGCTGCGCTGCTGCACGCTTCCTGGAACGCCTTGCTCAAGAGCAGTCACGACCGCCTGGCGTCACTCTCGCTCATGACCCTGGGCGCGGGGCTGGGCGCGATCCCGCTGGTGCTGTGGCGACCGTGGCCGCAAGCGGAGAGCTGGTTCTACATCCTGCTCTCGGGCCTGCTGCACACCGGCTACAACCTGTTCCTGATCCGCGCCTACCGCATTGGCGACTTCGGCCAGTCCTATCCGATTGCGCGCGGCTCCTCACCCTTGCTGGTGGCGCTGGGGGCAGCGGTCTTTGCAGGCGAGCAGCTGGGCATCTATACGGTGATCGGCATCGCCCTGGTCTCACTGGGCATCGTCAGCCTGGCCAACCTGCGCGCCATGCGCCAGCGCGAGCACCTGTCCGGCCCGCTGGCAGCCCTGGCGACCGGAGCCTTCATCGCGGCCTATACCATCACCGACGGCATCGGCGCGCGGCTGGCGGGCGACGCCATCGCCTATGCGGGCTGGCTGTTCCTCGCCGACAGCATCCCGCTGGCCCTGCTCTACCAGTACAAGCATGGACGCTCGCCGGTGGTGCTCTCGCACAAGGACACCTGGATCGGATTGGCGGGCGGCGTGATGTCGCTGCTGGCCTATGGCATCGTGATCTGGGCCGTGACGCTCGCCCCCATGGGCATGGTCTCGGCGCTGCGCGAGACCTCGGTGCTGTTTGCACTCCTGATCGGTACGCTGTTCCTGGGCGAGAAGCTGACGCTGCGGCGCGTGCTGTCCTGTGCGGTCATTGCGGCAGGAGCCATCGTGCTGGGGGCGCATCACTGAGCCTGCAACGAAAAACGCCGGGATTGCTCCCGGCGTTTTCGTTTGCGGCGCACTGCGTGATGGCTTACAGCACCTTGCGCAGGAAATCGCGCGTGCGCTCATGGACCGGTTCACCCAGCACCTGCTGCGGCGGACCTTCTTCCATGATGACGCCCTGGTCGATGAAGAAGACGCGATCCGCCACTTCACGCGCAAAGCCCATCTCGTGCGTGACCACCACCATGGTCATGCCTTCTTCGGCCAGCTGCTTCATGACGGTCAGCACTTCGCCCACCAGTTCCGGGTCCAGCGCGGAAGTGGGTTCATCGAACAGCATCACCTTCGGTTCCATGGCCAGTGCGCGGGCAATCGCCACGCGCTGCTGCTGGCCGCCGGAAAGCTGGTTGGGGAAGGCATCGATCTTGTCCAGCAGGCCGACCTTCTGCAGCAGCTTCTCGGCCACCAGGACCGCATCGCGGCGTGACAGCTTCCTCACCTGCATGGGCGCCATGATCAGGTTTTCCAGCACCGTCATGTGCGGGAACAGGTTGAAGCGCTGGAACACCATGCCCAGCTCCGCACGCAAGGCATTGAGGTTGACCTTGGGGTCATTGAGCTTGACGCCTTCGATGAAGATGTCGCCATCGCTGACTTCTTCCAGTCCGTTGAGGCAGCGCAGGAAAGTGCTCTTGCCCGAGCCCGAGGGCCCGATCACGCACACCACTTCACGCGCGCGGATCTCGCAATCGATGCCGCGCAGGATGTGCGCCTGGCCGAAGCGCTTCTGCAGTTGGTTGACCTTGATCATCGTGCTCATCGTGCATCTCCCTTGCCGTAACGTGCTTCCAGATGACGTACCAGCGCCGCCAGCGCCAGCGTGATGACCCAGTAGATCACCGAGATGGTCAGGTACGGCTCCCAGTAACGCGCGTAGGCACCGGAGACGGTACGCGCCGCGTAGGCCAGTTCAGCCAGGCCGATGGCCGAGGCCAGCGAGGAATCCTTGACGATGGCAATGGCATTGTTGCCCAGCGGCGGCAGCATGCGGCGGAAGGCCTGCGGCAGCACCACGCGGCGCAGCGTGCCCAGGTAGCTCATGCCCAGCGAGCGCGAGGCTTCGCTCTGGCCACGGTCGATGGACTGGATGCCGGCGCGGAAAATTTCCGACACATACGCGCCCGAGTTGAGCGTGATGGCCAGCACCGCCGAGGCGAAAGCACCGTAGTGCGAGCGGATCTCACGCGCCAGGTCACCCGAGAGGATCAGGCCGCCGCTGGGGTTGATCAGCATCGGCATGAGCGCGAAGTGGATCAGCAGGATCTGCACGAACAGCGGCGTGCCGCGCAGGAAGCTGACGTAGAAGCGAATCGGCCACTGCACGCAGTAGCACAGAAAATATTTCCAGAAACCATGGCGTGCTTCGGCCAGGCGGCCCACGCCCAGCACCAGGCCCCAGCAGGTGCCGGCGATCACGCAGATGATCGCGGCCTTGAGGGTCATCCAGGTGCCTTCGACGAACAGCGGCGCGTACTCGCCGATGATTTCCCATTGGAAGAAGGAATGCATGATGAATCCGTTCAAACGGAGGTGTTGAGAAAAGCGGAGAAGCGGAAAAAAGCGGAACAGGCGATACCGGCGAATCCGGCAACACCAGCAGCCCACCCCGCAAGACGGCACGGGGCGGCGCTTTCAGGCTAGTGCCCGGCCTCTGGGCCGGTGCACCGGAAGGCTTACTTCAGCGGCAGGGTCGGCACTTCGCCGTCGAACCAGGTCTTGTAGATCTTGGCGTAGGTGCCATCGGCGACGATCTGCTTCAGGCCGGCGTTGATCTTGTCCAGCAGTTCCTTGTTGCCCTTCTTGACGGCGATGCCGAAGTACTGGCGCACGAACTTTGTGTCGCCGACCACCTTGAATTTCTTCTCGGGATGGCTCTTGATGTAGAACTTGATCACGCCCACATCGCCCACGGCCGCATCAACGCCACCGCGATACAGTTCTTCCAGCATCAGCACGGTGTTGTCGAAGCGGTGGATGGCGGTGCTGGCCTTGCCCAGTTCTTCGGAGACCACGATGTCACCGGCGGTGGAATTGACCACGGCCACTTGCGTCTTCTTCAGGTCGGCCAGCGAGGCGATCTTGGCATCGGCGTTGGTGATGATGACTTGTTCGGCCGGGAAGTACGGCAGCGAGAAGTCGACCATCTGGGCGCGCTTGTCGGTGATGGTGATGCCGGAGATGATGATGTCGCGGTCACCCTGGCCGAGGGTGGCGAAGATGCCTTCCCAGGGCGTGCTCACCAGCTGGATCTTGAAGTTGGAAGCTTGCGAGATCGCCTTGATCAGGTCGATGTCGAAGCCGACCAGTTCCTTCTTCGGGGTTTCGAATTCGAACGGGCGATAGGTACCGCCGGCGCCGACCACGTAGGTCTGGTCAGCTGCGAAGCTGCTGCCGGCAGCACAGGACAGGGCCAGCGCGCTGGCGGCCACGATGAAGAATTTCTTGAGAGACATGATGACTTCTTTCTGACGGAGGAGTAATCCGGGAGAGCAAGATGCGTGCGCACCCCGCTGTCGCCCCCGGCGTGCGAGCGCTTCCCGGCACGCGGGAATACGGGGTCATTACCCTGCACCCGCCCACCGGACGCGACAAAACCCTGAATGATCGGGCATTGCCCGCAATCCTTCAACCTCCAATTGCAGACGATGAGAGCCGTCAGCCAAACTCAGCGAATCAGTGTGGATTTTCCGAACAGACTTTCGACCAGGTCCACCACCACCTCCGCCGTCTGGTTGCGCACATCGCAGGCCGGATTGAGTTCCATCACGTCCAGTGAAGCGAGGCGGCCGGTATCGGCAATCATCTCCATGCACAGCTGGGCCTCGCGATAGGTCGGCCCGCCCAGCACCGCCGTGCCCACCCCTGGTGCCAGTGCGGCATCGAGGAAATCCACATCGAAACTCACGTGCAGATGGGTCTCCGGGCCCATGCCGGCCAGTGCCTCTTGCATGGTGGTGCGCATGCCGTATTCATCGATGTGGCGCATGTCGAAGACGCGCACGCCCAGTTCGCGCAGGTGGCGCTTTTCTTCACGGTCCACGCTGCGGATGCCGATCTGGCAGATCTGCTGCGGCTGCATGGCCGGCGTCTGCCCCCCCAGGCGAATGAGCGCTTCGGGCCCCACCCCCAGCAGACAGGCCACCGGCATGCCGTGGATATTGCCGGTCGGGGTGGACTGGCTGGTGTTGGCATCGGCATGGGCATCCAGCCACAGCACGCGCAAGTCCTTGCCATGCGTGCGACAGTGACGCGCCACGGCAGCGATCGACCCGACCGCGAGCGCGTGGTCGCCGCCCATGAGCAGCGGGACTTCACCCTCGGCCAGGCTGCCCGATACGGCATCGAAGACGGCCTGGTTCCACTGCACCACCTGTTCCAGATGGCGCAAGCCCTGTACCGGCGGCTGCTGCGGATTGGCCGGACCGCCCAGGTCACCGCCATCGATGACTTCCAGTCCATGCTGCTGCAGGCTGCGCTGCAGCTCGGCCACGCGCAGGGCGGCCGGTCCCATGGAGGCACCACGGCGGCTGGCGCCCACATCGGTGGGGGCGCCCATCATCCTGATCTTGTTCATGCGTTTGCCTGCTCCTTGTAGGGAAGAACGGGGATGGCCAAGCCATACAAGTCCTTGGGGTTGTCCAGTACGGGGACCAGATCGATCTGCTGCGCGTGATGCGCATCGATATGGTCATCCAGGTAGCGCAGCGCCGAGAAATCCTCCAGCGCGAAACCGACCGAATCGAAGACCGTCACCTCATGGGCATCGCGGCGGCCTGCTGCCTTGCCGGCCAGCACTTCCCACAGTTCGGTCACCGCAAAGTCCGGCGGCATCTGCTGCACTTCCCCTTCGATACGCGATTGCGGTGCGAATTCCACCACCACGCGCGCTTTCTCCAGCACGCCGCGATGCAGTTCGGTCTTGCCGGGGCAATCGCCGCCGACCGCATTGAGGTGCATGCCCGCTTCGATCATGTCCGGATGCACGATCACTGCCCGGCGCTTGTCGGCGGTCACGGTGGTGACGATGTCGGCCCCCGCCACCGCCTCGGCCGTGCTGCGCGCACGGATCAGCCGCAATGCAGGCCAATCGCGCAGATTACGCATCAGCTTGTCCGTGGCGGCCGGGTCGACATCGAAGAGCCGCATTTCCGTGATGCCCAGCTGAGTATGGAAAGCGATGGCCTGGAACTCCGCCTGCGCACCATTGCCGATGAGCGCCATGCTGCGGCTGTCCGGGCGCGCCAGATGATGTGCTGCAAGTACCGAGGTCGCCGCCGTGCGCAAGGCCGTGGTCAGTGTCAGTTCCGACAGCAGGCGCGGATAGCCGCTGGCCACCTCGGCCAGCACGCCAAAGGCGGTAACCGTCAACAAACCCTGGGCCGTATTGGCGGGATGGCCGTTGACGTACTTGAAGGCATACCAGCGTCCATCCGAAATGGGCATCAGCTCGATCACCCCGCGCGCCGAGTGGCTGGCCACGCGCGCGCTCTTGTCGAATTGCGGCCAGCGCAGGAAGTCCTCGCGCAGATACTGCACCATGCCGCCGATCACCTCCGGCAAGGGATGCGTGGCCAGATGGGCTTGCAGGTCCGACGTTCCGATGTACTTGACCATGATGCATCAGCCTCTTGTGCAAAGGCTGCCTCGGCAGTGGCGATGGATGAAATCTTATCCACAACGAAGCGAAACAGGCTTTCGTTTTTCGTCATGATTTGCCATGATGACGAAATATTATTTCGTGACGATGAATCTCATGGACAAGATCGACATCAAGATCCTGGAACTGCTGCAAGCCGACGGCCAGATCAGCAACGTCGACCTGGCCGAGCGCATCCACCTCTCGCCACCGCAGTGCATGCGGCGCGTGCGTGCGCTGGAGGAGCAAGGCGTGATCCGCCGCTATGCCGCCCTGGTGGCACCGGCCGAGGTCGGGCTCAATGTCACGGCCTTCGTCTCGCTGTCGCTGGACCGGGCGCAATTCAAGCAGGTGCGCGCAGTGGAAAAGGTGATCAAGGCCTTTCCTGAAATCGTCGAGTGCTACACCATCTCGGGCGACTTCGATTACCTGCTCAAGGTGGTCTCGCAGGATCTCAAGAGCCTGTCGCACTTCCTCACCGACCGCCTGATGCAGGTCCCCGGCGTGGCCGGGCTGCGCTCCATGATCTGCCTGGAAGAGGTCAAGCCGACCTCGCCACTGCCCATCACCCTGCTCCCGCGATAGGTCCGGGCACTCCACAAAAAAACAGGGCCGCCCCGAAGGACGGCCCTGTTTCTGCATCACGCGGCGTGTGCCATGCCGCTCAGATCTCCACCTTGGTGCCCAGCTCCACCACCCGGTTGGCCGGGATGTGGAAGAAGTCCGACGGCTTGGCACCGTTCTGGTACATCCAGGCGAACAGGCGCTCGCGCCACAGCGACATGCCCAGCAGCTTGCTCGGTACCACCGTGTCGCGCGCCAGGAAGAAGGAGGTATCCATCAGGTCGAAGTGATGGCCGAACTGCTGCTCGGTCAGCGTCATGACCTTCTGCACTTCCGGTGCTTCCTTGAAGCCGAAGGCGGCGCGCAGCAGGTAGACGTCGCCGCCCAGGTCCTTCATGGTCAGGCGCTCGCTGTCGGCCACGTAAGGCACGTCCCAGATGCTGATCTTCAGGAAGAACACACGTTCATGCAGGATGCGGTTGTGCTTCAGGTTGTGCAGCAGCGCGACCGGGACGGTAGCGATGTTGCCGGTCATGAAGACGGCGGTCCCGCCCACGCGATGCGGCGGATGCGCCAGCAGGCCTTCGATGAAGGGCTCGATGGGAATGCCGTCATCCTTGATGCGCATGCGCAGCAGCATGCGGCCCGAGTACCAGGTCATCAGCAGGAAGAAGGCCGCGCCGCCGATGACCAGCGGGAACCAGCCACCCTCGGTAAGTTTGAGCAGGTTGGCCGCGAAGAAGGCCACGTCGACCACCATGAAGCAGCCGATGGCCACCACCACGGCCGGCATGCGCCACTTCCAGATGTGGCGCATCACCACGCCCAGCAACATGGTGGTGATCACCATGGTGGTGGTCACGGCCACGCCATAGGCGGCGGCCAGGTTGTCGGATTTCTTGAAGGCCAGCACCACAGCGACCACCAGCACCAGCAGCATCCAGTTGATCAGGGGAATGTAGATCTGGCCCTGTTCATCCTCGGAGGTATGCAGGATGCGCATGCGCGGCACGAAGCCCAGCAGGATGGCCTGGCTGGTCAGCGAGAAGGCCCCCGAGATCACTGCCTGCGACGCAATCACGGTGGCGCAGGTGGCCAGCACCACCATGGGCAGCACCAGCGGATCGGGGATCATCAGGTAGAAGGGATTCTTGATCGCATCCGGATTGGCGATCAGGTTGGCGCCCTGGCCGAAGTAATTGATCAGCAGCGACGGCATGACCGTAAACAGCCACGCGTAGCGGATCGGCTTGATGCCGAAGTGGCCCATGTCGGCATACAGCGCCTCGGCCCCGGTCAGCACCAGCACCACCGAGCCCAGTACGATGAAGGCCTGCAGCGAATGCTCGGCCATGAAATGCACGGCGTAATACGGATTGATCGCCACCAGCACCTCGGGCGCCTTGACGATGTTGTAGAGGCCCAGCAGCGCCAGCGAGAAGAACCACAGGAACATCACCGGCCCGAAGAAGCGGCCCACCACACTGGTGCCATGCCGCTGGATCAGGAACAGGATCACCACGATCACCAGCGTGAGCGGAATGACCGCATGCGCCGTACTCGGCGCGGCGATCTCCAGCCCTTCCACCGCCGAGAGCACGGAGATGGCCGGCGTGATGACGACGTCGCCATAAAACATGCAGGCACCGAAGACGCCCAGCATCATCAGCAGCTTGGCGCGCGGCGAACCTGAGATGGCTGAGCGCAGCGACAGCGCCATCAGCGCCAGCACGCCGCCTTCGCCGTTGTTGTCGGCGCGCAGCACGAACATCACGTACTTGATGGTGACCACGATGGAGATCGACCAGAACAGCATCGAGATGATGCCCAGCACCGCGCCCGGAGAAAAGGCGATGCCGTGGTCGGGGCTGAAACATTCCTTCAATGCGTACAGCGGGCTGGTACCGATATCGCCGAACACCACACCCAGCGCGGCCAGGGTAATCAGGTGGAATTTGGTCGACCGGAGGGAAAGGCCTGAATTGGTATGAGATGAACCCATCTTGCTCCCTTTGCTTCTTCAAATAGAGTGCCGGCGGACAGGTTCTGGGGGCAGACGCCACCCTCGGCGGGGAGGGCTGGCCACTGTCCGGGCAGGACGCGTACTTTAGCGCACTCTACCCGTGGTGCGCTCAAAATGCCGCAGACGTCACCCTGACGTTGCGCGCGCGCCTCTCGCCTGGCTTGCGGAACTTGACAGCCGCGCACGGACGCGGTTCCGGAATTGCACTGCCGCAAAAAACCTTCATATCGCTTGGAACCGGCGTGGGACAAGGCTTTGCGGCCCATACAGCGGCCGCATATCGATATGCGGTAATCGAGTTTTTCTTTCTCCCCTGCCCTTTATATACTCCGAACGAATAAAGAACCGCGTTTTACCACCACGACGGTTCTAAGCCGACACCGCACATCCACTGCCGGATTCTCCACCGAACCCGGCCGACCTCCACCGCACAGGACACCATGACTACACGACTCTCTTCCAAAGGGCGCCTGCGGCGTCTCTTTACCACCACCCTGGCGCTGTCGCTGCTGGGCGCGCCGCTGGTGGCGCGCGCCGAAGGCAGCATCCGCATCGCCCAGCAATTCGGCATCGGCTACCTGATCCTCGACGTGGTGCAGGACCAGAAGCTGATCGAAAAATACGGCAAGCAGGAAGGCGTGGACATTAAGGTAGAGTGGACCAGCCTGTCGGGCGCCACCGGCATGAACGAAGCCCTGCTGGCCGGCGCCCTGGACGTGGTCTCGGCCGGTGCGCCGCCGGCCCTGGTGCTGTGGGACCGCACGCGCGGACGCCAGAACGTCAAGGCAATCGCCTCGCTGGGCTCCATGCCCAACTACCTGCTGAGCAACAATCCCAAGGTCAGGACCATCAAGGACTTCAGCGACAAGGACCGCATCGCCGTCCCGGCCGCAGGCGTCGGCTTCCAGTCGCGCACGCTGCAGATCGAGACCGCCAAGGTGTTCGGCAAGGAAGATTTCAAGCGCTTCGACAGCATCAGCGTGAGCCTCTCGCATCCGGATGCCACGGCGGCCCTGATCGCGGGCGGCTCGGAAATCAATGCGCACTTCTCCAGCCCGCCCTTCCAGTACCAGGCGCTGGAAAACAAGAACGTGCACAAGGTCATCAGCTCCTACGACATCATGGGCGGCCCGGCGACCTTCAACGTGCTCTACACGACGCAGAAATTCCACGACGAGAACCCCAAGACCTACCGCGCCTTCTACAAGGCGCTGGTGGAAGCGGCCGAATTCGTGCGCAACAACAAGGCCAAGGCAGCCGATACCTTCATCCGCGTGCAGAAGTCCAAACTCTCGCCGGCGTTCGTGCGCAAGATCGTGGAAGACCCGGAAATCAACTTCACCGTCTCGCCCGAGCGCACCTTCGTCTATGCCGAGCAGCTGCATGCGCTGGGCGTGCTGAAGAATCGCGCCAGCAGCTGGAAGGATTACTTCTTCGAGGAAGCGTATGCACAACCCGGCAGCTGAAACCGCCAGCGTGAGCGCCGCGGCCAGCCTGCAGCCGCTGCTGCAGGTGGACCGCGTGAGCCTGCAATACCGTACCGCCACGGCCGTGGTGCAGGCCACGCATGAAGTCAGTTTCGACGTGCATTCGGCGGACCGCTTCGTGCTGCTGGGTCCGTCGGGCTGTGGCAAGTCCAGCCTGCTCAAGTCGGTCGCGGGCTTCCTGCCACCGGCTGGCGGCGAGATCCGTCTCGATGGCCAGGTGGTGCATCAGCCGGGGCCGGACCGCATCGTGGTGTTCCAGGAATTCGACCAGCTGCCGCCGTGGAAGACGGTGCTGCAGAACGTGATGTTTCCGCTGCTGGCCTCACGCACGCTGGGCAAGCGCGAAGCCGCCGAGCGCGCGCGCCATTACCTGGAGAAGGTGGGCCTGGCGCGCTTTGCCGATGCCTATCCGCACACGCTCTCGGGCGGCATGAAGGCACGCGTGGCGATTGCCCGCGCGCTGGCGATGCAACCCAAGATGCTGCTGATGGATGAGCCCTTCGCCGCCCTCGATGCGCTGACCCGCCGCAAGATGCAGGAAGAATTGCTGGCCCTGTGGGATGAGGTGCGCTTCACCCTGCTGTTCGTGACGCACTCCATCGAAGAGGCACTGGTGGTGGGCAACCGCATCCTGCTGCTCTCGCCCCATCCGGGCCGCGTGCGCGCCGAGATCAACAGCCATCAATACGACTTGTCCAGCCTCGGCGGCGTGGGCTTCCAGCAGACCGCTCAGCGCATTCACCGCCTGCTCTTCGATGAAGGCGGCGAGAACAGCGCGGCCAGCACAGCGGCACCGGTCATCAATTTCAGCGATGTCCGTTTTTCTTACTAAAGACCGAAATACGCCATGCCCCAGACTCCCCCGATCCGCGACGAATACGAACTGCCGCTGACTCCCCTGCCCGGCCTGGTACTGCAGCGCCAGTTCTCGCTGCCGCAGCGCATCTGGCAACAGGGCTGGGTGCGCAAGGGGGCCATCCTGCTGCTGCTGGCGTTGATATGGGAAGTCGTCGCGCGCTGGCAGAACAATGACCTGCTGCTGCCGACCTTCCTGCAGACCGCGCAGGCCTTCATCGATGGCCTCAAGACGGGCGAACTGTTCGGCAAGACCTGGCTGTCGCTGCAGGTGCTGCTGAAGGCCTATCTGCTGGGCATCGTGGCAGCCTTCGTGCTGACCACGCTGGCGGTGTCGACGCAATTCGGGCGCGACCTGCTGGGTACGCTCACCTCGATGTTCAACCCGCTGCCGGCCATTGCGCTGCTGCCCATCGCCCTGCTGTGGTTCGGGCTGGGCGAAGGCAGCCTGATCTTCGTGCTGGTGCATTCGGTGCTGTGGGCGCTGGCGGTCAATACCTATGCGGGCTTCCTGGGCGTCTCGGACACCCTGCGCATGGCCGGCCGCAACTATGGCCTGCGCGGCCTGGGCTTCGTGCTGCAGGTACTGGTGCCGGCCGCCCTGCCCTCCATCCTGGCGGGATTGCGCATCGGCTGGGCGTTCGCATGGCGCACGCTGATTGCTGCAGAACTGGTCTTCGGTGCCACCAGCGGCAAAGGCGGACTGGGCTGGTACATCTTCCAGAATCGCAACGAACTCTATACCGACAAGGTCTTCGCCGGGCTGGCCATGGTGATCCTGATTGGCCTGCTGGTAGAGAACCTGGTCTTCAATACGCTGGAACGCGTGACCGTGAAGAAGTGGGGCATGCAGCGCTGAGCATGCTGCACGGCCATGCTGGCTGTTGCAGGAAAGTTAGTTGCGTTTTCGGACTTACAGCAGCGACAGCTGGTTCGGATCCTCGCGCCGCCGCGATTGCGCCTTGCGGCGCGGGTCGATGACCTGGCCGATATCGCGGCCCTCGGTGGAAATGCCCTCGATGGCCAGCAGCAGTTTCTTGACGTGCAGCCCGCCAGCAAAGCCGGTCAGTTCGCCGCCGGTGCCGATGACACGATGGCAGGGTGCGATGATGGAAATGGGATTGCGGCCACTGGCAGCCCCCACGGCGCGCACCGCCTTGTCGTTGCCGAGCTGGCGTGCGATATCGAGATAGGTGCGGGTCTGGCCATAAGGGATGTCGAGCAGGGCCGACCACACCTGGCGCTGGAACTCGGTGCCTTCGAAATGCAGCGGGATGTCGAAGCTCTCGCGTTCGCCGGCAAAATATTCGCGCAGCTGATGTTCGGTTTCGATCAGGACCGGACGGTCTTCATCTTCCACCATTTCACCCAGGCGCACGCGCAGGGAATCATCGTCCTCCCACAGGATGGCCGCCAGGTGATCCCCCTTGGCCACCAGCTTGAGCAAACCGGCCGGGGAGGCCATCAGCTTGTACGCGTATTCCATTGGCATCTCTTTTGTTGCGTTGAGGGGGCTGATTCTACTGTTTCGGCAGCGAGATGGGGAGGCATTCTCCCAATGAAAACAGGGCGCTGCCTTCCAGCAGCGCCCTGCACATGAGGATGCTTCGCTTCACACCGTCAACACCGACTGCCCGCTCTCGTTCAACGCGTCATACACCCGCGTGCACGCGCGGCAAAACAAATGGCTGCGCTTGACATGGTGATGCCGCAGCACCAGCTGCAGCGCCACGCCTTCGCAATGCGGGCAAGCCTCGCGCATCGGGCCCACCGGCGTGACCTCGGCGGCCAGGAAGCCATTGGGGGTCATGATGCCGTCCACGACTTCGCGCGGATCCAGTTCCACCAGTTTCAACAGCAGGGGTGTGGTGCGCTGGTGGTAGCGCGCGCGTTCGCGCGGGGGAACGAGGGGACTGAAGGGCAGGGGCGGGGACGATCGGACATCCGGTTGCCGGGTGGCCATGCTCATGGGTATCTCCTGGGTGAGAACTGCTGAGACTGTTCGGATCTGCGTGAGAAGGAAGGGCGCGCGCCACTTCCGGGTGCCGCATCCGCGCTGGCTGTTGTCTCCTGGTGGAAGCAGCTGGCGGCGCGACGAGTCTTTACTCTAGTCGGCGCAGCGACGGACTTCAATGGCCACTCGCAAAGAAATTTTGTGTTGTCTGGACTGCAATTGCTCAGGTACTGGTTATCATCGGCCAGGCAAAAAATTACGCGACGGATTTTCGAATTTGCAAGCAGAACGGCCCATGACTTTGCGTTCGCGGCATCCTGAGCGGCTGCATGCCCGAACTGCTACAAATCATCCCATTGGCTCTACAATCTCAGCATGACAACGCTCAACGACATCGAAGCCGCCGCCCTGCGGCTGCAAGGCCAGATCCTGGAGACGCCCTGTGTGGAATCGCGCACGCTGTCCCAGATCGTCGGCGCCCAGGTCTTCCTGAAATTCGAAAACCTGCAATTCACCGCCTCCTTCAAGGAACGCGGCGCCTGCAACAAGATGGTCGACGTCGCCGCCAGCGAAGGCGGTGCGCGCGGCGTGGTCGCCATGTCGGCGGGCAACCATGCACAAGGCGTGGCCTATCACGCACAGCGGCTGGGCTTGCCAGCCACCATCGTGATGCCGCGCTTCACGCCCGGCGTGAAGATCGAACGCACGCGCGGCTTCGGTGCCAATGTCGTGCTGCATGGCGACACGTTGGAAGCGGCGCGCACCCACGCCTACGAACTGGCCGAGAAAGAGGGCCTGACCTTCGTCCACCCCTATGACGACGAAGCCATCATCGCCGGCCAGGGTACGGTTGCGCTGGAGATGATGAAGGCGGTGCCGGACCTGGATTGCCTGGTGGTCTCCATCGGCGGTGGCGGCCTGCTGGCCGGCATGGCCGTGGCCGCGCGCGCCATCAAGCCGGAGATCGAGATCGTGGGCGTGCAGACACGCCGCTTCCCGACCATGGTCAATGCCGTCAAGGGTACGGAACACCCGGTCGGTGCCAGCACCATCGCCGAAGGCATCGCGGTCGGCACGCCCGGCACGCTGACCCGCGCCATCATCGCGCGCGAAGCCGACGAGCTGCTGCTGGTCGATGAAGGCGATATAGAACAGGCCGTGCTGATGCTGCTGGAAATCGAAAAGACCCTGGTGGAAGGGGCGGGTGCCGCCGGACTGGCCGCGCTGGTGCGCTATCCGGACCGCTTCCGTGGCAAGCGCGTGGGGCTGGTGCTGTCGGGCGGCAACATCGATCCGCTGTTGCTGACGGCCATCATCGAACGCGGCATGGTGCGCGCCGGACGGCTGGCCCGCGTCAAGGTCAGTTCACGCGACGTGCCCGGCACGCTGGCGCGCATCACCGGCATCGTCGCCGAGGCCGGTGCCAACATCGATGAAGTCCATCATCAACGCGCCTTTACGCTCCTGGCCGCACAGAACGTGGATATCGAACTGGTGCTGCAAACCCGTGGCCGTCCGCATCTGGCCCAGGTGCTGCAAGCCTTGCGCGCGGCCGGCTTCGAGGCCGAAGAGCTGCACTGACCGCAGGCCTCGCCGCCGCGCCGGATCTCGGGTTCAGCGGTGGCGATGGAACCGGATCTTCTGTTCCAGCGGCGGCAGGGCATCACCGCTATCGCCACAGCCATCACACGCACCGCCACCACAGCCCCCGCTTTTGGCGGGCGGCAACCAGCGCCGGCCCAGTGCCTGCCACATCCCCGCACGACGACGCATCAGCCAGCTCGCCAGCCGCGCCTGCCAGCGCCAGCTTGCCGAGGGTGCCAGCTTGCGCAGCATGTAGAGCGCACTGGCCGTGACCAGCGCGGCAATGACCGCGTATTGCCACCACAGCGTGTGATTCATGCCAGCCACCTCGCGATGTTGTAGGTCAGGAAGGACGCGGCATAGGCCAGTACGAACATGTAGCCGAAGGACAGCGCCACCATGCGCCAGGACTGCGTCTCGCGGCGGATGATGGCCAGCGTGGACATGCACTGCGGCGCAAAGGCGAACCACACCATCAGCGACAGCGCACTGGCCAGCGAGATGTGCGCAGCCAGCGCGCTTTGCAGCGCCGCGCCTTCTTCACCGCCCACCGCATAGACGGTGGCCAGCGTGGCCACGGCGGTCTCCCGCGCGGCGAAGGCGGGGATCAGCGACAGGCTGATCTGCCAGTTGAAGCCCAGCGGAGCGAACAGCATTTGCAGGCTGTGGCCGATATAACCGGCGATGGAATAATCGATGGCGGCGCGGGTCGCGCCCTCCGGTGCCGAGGGGAAGGTGCAGATGGCCCACATCAGCACCGTCAGCGCCAGCATCACGCCGGTCAGGCGCTTGAGGAAGATGGCACCGCGTTCCCACAGGCCCAGCGCGATATCGCGCCCATTCGGCAGGCGATAGGAAGGCAGCTCCATCAACAGCGCGCGCTCCTGGCGCGCATTGCCGATGCGCTTGGCCACCCAGGCCACCAACATGGCGGCGGCAATCCCCGCCACATAGAGACAGAACAGCGCCAGCCCTTGCAGATTGAAGATCCCCAGCACCGGACGATGCGGAATGAAGGCACCGATCAGCAGGGCATACACCGGCAGGCGCGCCGAACAGGTCATCAGCGGCGCGACCAGGATGGTCGCCAGCCGGTCACGCGGATCGGTGATGCTGCGCGTGCCCATGATGCCGGGAATGGCACAGGCGAAGCTGGAAAGCAGGGGAATGAAGGAACGTCCCGACAAGCCCACCGAGACCATCAGCTTGTCCAGCACGAAGGCCGCGCGCGGCAGGTACCCGGACTCCTCCAGCAGCAGGATGAAGAAAAACAGCACCAGGATCTGCGGCAGGAAACCCAGCACCGTGCCCAGCCCGGCCAGCAGGCCATCGGTGACCAGCCCGCGCAAGGGCCCCTCCGGCAGCCACTCGCCGACCACGCCGCCGAGCGTGCCGAAACCATCGGCAATGGCGTCCGTCATGGGCTTGCCGATGGCATATACCGCCTGGAACACCAGGAACATGGTCAGCGCCAGCAACAGCACCCCGAACACAGGATGCAGGGCCACGCGGTCGATCGCATCATCGCGGCGGTCGGTCGGGGCCGGCATCACCACGGTATCGGCCAGCAGGGCGCGCACTTCCACGTGCAAGTCATCCGGTTCTCCGGCGGCCGGGGAGGGCACGGGGGCCTGCGTATCGATGGCCGCCACCAGCGCGCGCGTGCCGCCGCGCCTGACCGCGATGGTCTCGATGACCGGCATGCCCAGGCGCTGCGACAGCGCCGCCACGTCGATGCGGATACCGCGCCGGGCGGCTGCATCCATCATGTTCAGCGCCAGCACCATGGGCCGGCCCAGGCGGCGCACCTCCAGTACGAAGCGCAGGTGCAGGCGCAGGTTGGTGGCATCGGCCACGCAGACGATCAGGTCCGGCACCGTCTCGCCGGGATAGCGGCCGGCCAGCACCGCCTGCGTCACGCGTTCATCAGGGCTCACCGATTGCAGGCTGTAAGCGCCCGGCAGGTCCATCACACGTACATGGCGTCCGGAAGGGGCGGTGAAGGCACCCGACTTGCGCTCCACGGTCACGCCCGCGTAGTTGGCGACCTTCTGGCGCGCGCCAGTCAGCTGGTTGAAGAGGGCGGTCTTGCCGCAATTGGATTGCCCACCAGGGCGATGTTGAGGGCGGCGCTGCTCATGCCGCCGCTCCCGCAGCCAGCGTCACGCGCTCGGCTTCGGCACGGCGCAGGGCAAATCGCGTCGAGCCGATCTGGACCACGATGGGATCGCCGCCAAAGGGCGCGCTGGCCACCACCCGCACCGGTTCACCGCGCACGAAACCGAGGTCGCGCAGGCGCGCGGCCACGGCATCGGCGGGTTGAAGGTCAGTCACCTGGTCGACGATGGCACCGACCCCCTTGGCTAGTTCAGTAAGACGCATGGTTTTTCTTCTGATCAGGATTCAGGAACGATTCTCATTATATTCCTTCACCCTGATGAACGCCTGACGGCTGCTGACCGGCAGCGCCCCGCCCGGCCTTGTCCGACGCGGCTGCGGCGATATGCCGCAGCGACCGCCGCGCAATCCTCTCCAAAGTGTTGGATTAAAGATAATGAAAGAAACGCAACTTCATCATTTTCTTTTATCATCTGAACAATAATTTCGGCAATCATGTCGCTTCTTCGCCGAAGCCCGTTGAAATTTCCATGCGTAAATTTTTGCAGCGCACTATACTTATTTTTGTTTCCCAGGGAAACGCATGACCGGCTGCGCAGGCCGGATGACTGGGAGCCGGAAGGGCCGCGTGGGGGTGGCCGGGCCGGTGCGATCGATTCAAGCAGCTTGCACGGGACCAGGCCTGGCGGCCTGAGTGACAACAACAAGATGATTCCACATCCAGCAGGGCCCGCCGGATCCGACATGCCGCAGCCGATGCCGCTGCGCACGTTGCTGGCTGAAATCAGCGCATTGACGCTGCACGTACAGCAACTGAGCCGCATGGCCGGCGAGGCCAGCGCACTGATCGACAACAGCCAGAGGCCCGCACCCATTGCCCCGTCACCCTCAGGAGTCAGCAGCCAGGATGACGAGGCCGATGCCAGCCCCGCCCATCCATCCCCCTCGGTAGACCTGGAAGACGCCATCCTGCGCATCTTCGACGAGACCTTCGGGCCGCGCACCGACACCCTGGAACGCCAGATCAGCATGAGCCTGATCGCCGAGATCGGCCCGGCCGCCTTCGTGCAGAAGGTGCTGTGGGGCGAGGAGATCAGCGACATCGCACTGACCATCGCGCTGGAGCGCATGCTGCCCGCGCTGGAACTGCTGGTGGAAGCGCATCCGCGCGCCTTCCTGCGGCAGGCCAACTCGGTGCTGGGGCGCTTCAAGTCCAACTAGGACGTTTATTCAACTCACTTGTCCGGCGCGCTGCGCTTGAGCGAACGCTGCAAGTGCGCCGCAAAGCGCGAGGCCGCAATCGACTGCCGGTGATAGGCCAGCGACAGCTGCGCGCGCGGTGCCGGCTCGCGGATGTCGATATAGCGCACCTGGGCCAGCTGCACCTGTTCGATCGCCTCGGGCACGATGGAGATGCCCAGCCCCGCGGCCACCAGATTGATGGCCGAGGTCAGTTGCGGGGCCAGCTGGATCACCTGCGGGTCGAAGCCGGCCGCCTGGCAGGCGCTGAAGATGTTGTCATAGAGTGCCGAGCCCTTGCCGCGCGGGACCATGATGAAATTCTCCCCGGCCAGATCCTGCAAGTACAGCGACTTGCGCCGCGCCAGCGGATGCGAACGCGGCAGCGCCACCTTCAGTTTTTCCGCCGGCAGCTCGACCACGCCCAGCTCCGCCGAGGGCGTGGTGACGATGCGCACGAAGGCCGCATCCAGTTGTGAGGCAGCAATATCGGCCAGCAGCTGTTCGGTGATGCCTTCACTCAGGGAAATTTCCAGCTTGCGATGGCGTTCGCGGAATTGCTGCAAGGCGTGCGACACCAGTGGATGAAATACCGCCGACGAAGTAAATCCCATGCGCAACAAACCCACTTCGCCGCTGGCCGCCTGCTGCGCGGCACGCAAGGCCTGCTCGGCATCGTCCACCGCTTTCTGTGCGTGCGGCAGGAACACGCGGCCGACCTCGGACAGCTCCACGCCGTGCGAGGTGCGCAGGAAGAGGGCACCGCCGATCTCGGCTTCCAGATCCTTGATCTGCATCGACAGCGGCGGTTGGCCGATGCCGACCTTCTCGGCGGCGCGCGTGAAACTGCGCTGTTCGGCCACGGCCAGGAAATAGCGGAGGTGTCGGAGTTCCATGTCGGGCGCCCTGTGAAGAGTGGCTGATATCTGTTTTATAGATGGCGAGCGTGGGTGCCATATATTGGACAATATAGCCGAATTATTCCAGACTGCCTCCCTCCACAACACACCCCGTGCGCCGGCCCATCCCTGGCGCGCGCATCGCCATGCAGTCCGTCTCCGATACCTCCACCAACGGCAGCAGCGCCCTCCACGGCAAGCCGGTCAAGCAACCCGCCACCGTTCTGCCGCGCGGGGCCGTGCGCGGATCAGCCGCCTATCGCAACATCGTACTGGCCTTGTTCTGTTCCGGTTTCGCCACGTTCTCGCTGCTGTATTGCGTGCAGCCGCTGCTGCCCGCCTTCGCGCAGGAATTCGGCATCGGTGCCGCGAGCGCATCGCTGGCACTCTCGCTGTCGACCGGTTTTCTGGCGGTGTCGATTCTGCTGGCGGGCATGGTGTCGGAACGCTACGGCCGCAAGGAACTGATGTTCGCCTCGCTGGCCACCGCGGCCTGCTGCAACCTGCTGGCCGGGGTGGCACCCAACTGGGAGCTGATCCTGGTGGTGCGTGCGGTGGAGGGCATCGCACTGGGTGGCGTACCGGCGGTGGCGATGGCCTACCTCGCGGAAGAAATCGATGCCAGCGGGCTGGGCTATGCGATGGGGCTGTATGTGGGCGGCAATGCCTTTGGCGGGATGGTGGGGCGGGTAGCAATGAGCACCCTGTCCGAGCACATCGGCTGGCGTCATGCCATGCTGGCCATCGGCGCGCTGGATCTGGCGCTGGCGGTGGCCTTCGTGCTGATGCTGCCGGCCTCGCGCAACTTCGTGCGCAACGGTACGATGCAGTTGCGCGATCACGTCGCGCTGTGGAAGCGCCATCTGGGCCATGCGCGCCTGCCGCTGACCTTCGGCATCGCGGCGCTCAACATGGGCATCTTCGCCACGTCTTACAACTATGCGGGTTTCCGTCTGATGAGCCCGCCGTTCTCGCTCTCGGCCACACTGACCGGGCTGATCTTCAGCGCCTACATCTTCGGCATCGTGTCCTCTTCCTGGGCCGGTTCGCTGGCCGACCGCTATGGCCGCGCACCGCTGGTGGCGGCCGGCATCGCCACCTCGTGCGCCGGACTGTTCCTGACCTGCACCTCCTCACTGGCGCTGGTGATCACGGGCATCGTGCTGCTGACCATCGGTTTCTTCACCACGCATTCGGCCGCCAGCAGCTGGGTCGGGCGCATGGCCAGCAGCGGCCGCGGCCATGCGGCCTCGCTCTATCTGCTGTCCTACTACCTGGGCGGCAGTGTCCTCGGTTCGGCCGGTGGCTGGTTCTGGGAACACTCGGGCTGGAATGCGGTGGCCGCCTTCATGCTGTTGCAGGTGATGACGGCGGCCTGGCTGGCGCGGCGCTTGTGGCGGCAGGGACGCAACTAGTCTGGCAATTTCACTTCGGCTGCTTCAGCTAATATTGCTTATCATCTGACTTTCAGGGGGAATGATGGACGAGCAAATTGGTAAGTTCATTGCGAATCTTTTCGTATACGCAGGAAGCGCCGCACTCATTGCATTTGGGTTGTTCAAGACTCTTGGAGAAAAGTGGCTGGACACCAAATTTGCTCAGCGTCTAAAAACTCTTGAGCATGCATATGCAATTGAGCTATCGAAACTAAAGCAGCGTCTCGAAACCGCGGCCAGCGGTATCAATCGCCTTCATCAGAAGGAATTCGAAGTGCTTCCAGAAGCCTGGGGACTGCTCGACGAAGCGGTTAACACTCTCAGGTGGGTCATCTCTCCATTACAAAGCTATCCGAATTTAGCTAGGATGACAGACGAGGAATGGGAAGAATTCATCGATGAGATATCGTTCTTGGGAAAGCCGGACAAGAACTATCTACGCGGTATACCCGGAAACTATCGGGAGAAAGAGTACAGGAAAATTTACGATGGCTTTAAAAATAATCTAGCTGAAAAAGCCATCCGAGAATTTCAAAAATACTCTGCGAGAAACAGTATCTTTTTGCCTGAAGATCTGCGCAGCCAATTTGACGGTATTAGGGAGCTTCTCTGGTCGGCCAGCGTGACCAAGAACGTAGGGCGTGAGGTAGAAGACTGGAAGATGCAACAAGGGGCATGGGAACAACTTCAGAAAGAGGTTGAGCCGCTTTTCGTTGAAATCAGAAAAAGTATTCAGGAACGTATCGCACAACAAAGCTCTTTTGATATTGAGGGGCTAAGCGTGTCGTTCCTTCAGTCCGAAAGGAAATAGTTGGTTGTATGCGCGATCCGCACCTTCGGATTGACACGCGGCATACGCTTCCTCATCAGAGCAACTAGCACTCAAGTTATTCATTTGCGGCAAAAAAATCCCCGGCCGCAGCCGGGGATAATCCTCAAGACCTCAGTCTGTCAAATTACGGAGTCTTGTCAGTCGGGGTGGCCGGCGAAGTGGCCAGGGCTTCATTGCGCTGGGCAGTGGAGTCCTTCTTTTCCTGCTTCAACTGGGCCTTGGCGGCCTTCTTGTCGGCCTTGTACTCCTGCTTGGCAGCCTTCTTCTGCGCCTTGTACTCGGCCTTGGCGTCGGCATCAGCCTGGCGCTTCTGAACGAACGGGTCGTTCGACGGCACAGCCGACGGCGTGGTCGCGGTGGCGCTCATCGGCGCAGTCGGTGCAGCACCCACGGCGTTGCCGTTGGTCGGTGCATTCTGGGCCATGGCGCTACCGGCCAGGGCCATGAACAGGGACGAAATCAGGATGTGACGAGTCTTCATGCTTACCTCCTTGCGTTGTGTTTATCAAAAAGCCCGAGGCTTTCAGTAAGGTCGGGGCGCTGGATCGTTGATCCATGTCCATCACTATAGGCAGGCTTGCTGTTGCGCTATGTCGGACAAGGTCTGATTCTCAGCTTCCCCGATGCCGCAAATTGATGAGCGGTTTCGTGACCTGCCGCTCAGCTCCATTTGCGTCATGCGTGAAGCTCTGAACGCATCCCGCACAACAAGGTTCGGAGGAAAGTGCAAGCGTCAGTGAGCGTTGCAAGCAATCGTAACAAGCGGGAACTGCCCGCCCGGCAAGGCTTGTACTCACTTTCCGGCGGGCATCACGGCAGCTTCGTTCAGCAATCCGCGCGCACCACCACCTTGCCGAAGGGCCCACGCTCCAGATGCGCCAGTGCCTCGGGCAACTGCGCGAATCCATATTCCTGTTCCACCACCGGCACCAGGCGCAGGTGATCCACGGCACGCACCAGGTCTTCCAGCGCACGGCGGTGTCCCACGCCGATGCCCTGAATGGTGTGGCGGCCCAGCAGCAACGGAAAGATCGAAGTCTGCAACTGCGCATCGCCCAGCAAGCCGATGACCGACAAGCGGCCGCCTTGCCTGAGGGCCTGCAGCGAGCGCCCGATGTTCTCGCCGCCCACCAGTTCCAGCACATGATCGGCACCCCGTCCTTCCGTCAGGGCCCGTACCTCGTGCTGCCACTCCTGGTGCTGGCTGCGCAGCAGGCCGTGCGTGGCACCCAGCGCCCGTGCGCGTTCCAGCTTGCCGGCATCGCCCGAGAGGAGGATGGTGCGCGCGCCATGCGCCGCCGCCAGTTGCACACCGAACAGCGCCACGCCGCCCGTGCCTTGCAGCACCACCGTCTGCCCGGCGTGCAAGTGACCTTGCTCCACCAGCGCCATCCACGCCGTGAGGCCGGCGCAGGGCAGGGTGCTGGCCTGCGCATCCGTCAAGTGCAATGGCGCGGCGACGGCCCAGTCTTCCTGCAGCAGCACGTACTCGGCCAGCATGCCGGGACCGGGCGCGCCCAGTGCCAGCGTGCCCTGCGGCCAGGGACCATCGAGCCAGCCGCCCCAGAACGTGGAGATCACGCGCTGGCCCGCAATGAAACGCTGCACACCGTCTCCCACCGCCACCACCTCGCCGGCCATGTCGGAAGCGGGCGTAAAGGGCGGCTGCACCTGCGCGCCACCGGTACCGTTGTCGATGTTCATCTTGTCACGATAGTTGAGGGCGACGGCGGCCACGCGAACCAGGATCTGGCCGGGGCCAGGCCGGGGAATGGCGACGGTCTGCAATTGCAGGTGTTGCTTGCCGAACTGGCCGAGATGCCAGCGGCGCATGGTGTGGTCCATGGTGGCTCCTGATGATCGAGAGAAAAAGAAGAGCGCCAGTGTAGAAAAATTGCGCCCCGGCTTGTGGCGGACTTTTTTCTCTTGCTTGTAGAATCAGATTCACCAATCACCTGGCACTGCGGACAAGTTCGCAGGCCTCAGAGGAAACAAATGGACAGCTTCAGCGGCATCTCGGTCTTCATTCAGGCGGTGGAGGCGGGCAGTTTCATTCGCGCGGCAGAACGCCTGCACCTGACGCGCTCGGCGGTCGGCAAGAGCATTGCGCGGCTGGAAGAACGGCTGGGCGTGCGCCTGTTCCAGCGCAATACGCGCAGCCAGAGCCTGACCGCCGAGGGACGCGCCTACTATGAACGCTGCCTGCGCGCACTGGAAGAACTGGAAAGCGCCCAGGCACTGGTCGGCGATGGCCAGCGCGAGCCCGCTGGCCAGGTGCGCATCAGCACACCAGTCCTGTTCGGCCGACTGTGCGTGGCCCCGGTGCTGGTGGAACTGGCGCGGCGCTGGCCGCAGCTGGACATCGTGGCCTCCTTCACGGACCGCCGTGTGGATCTGATCGCAGAGGGGGTGGACCTGGTCCTGCGCAGCGGTCCCATGCCCGACACCAGTGACCTGGTCGCCCGCAGGATGGGCGCGCAGACCATGATGCTGTATGCCTCGCCGGACTATCTCGCGCAGCATGGCCGGCCGCGCCACTTCAAGGATCTGGCGCGGCATCACGGCATCCTCTACGGCAAGACCAGCGGCTGGCCCATCCGCGATGAAACGGGCGAAGTGCGCATCGCCACCGTCAGCAGCCGGCTGCGTTTCGACGATCTGGAAGCCATTGCCGATGCCACCGTCGCCGGGGCCGGGCTGGCCCACCTGCCGTGCTGGCTCATCCGCGACCATCTGAAGGCCGGCCGGCTGGTGAAGCTGATGCCCGAAGCTTCCTTCGCCACCATCGACATGCACCTGGCCTGGCCGCCCACGCGCCACTTGCCGCTGCGCGTGCGCACCGTGATCGATGCGCTGGCCGCAGCGCTGCCGCCGCTGCTGCGGGTCGACCGTCGCAAGATCACCGCGGCCGCCGCGCGCTGAGGCCTCAGGCGCGGCGTTGTTCCGCTGCCGGGGACTGAGCGGGCAGGCTCTCCAGCCAGCCTTGCCAAAAGCGCCGTACCGCCCGCTCGAACTGGCGGCCATGGCGCTGGGCATCGGCGCGCAGGGTGGCCAGGCTGAGGTTGCGGGTGTGGGCGATCTCGTGGGCGTGGCTCACCAGCCAGTGTTCGACCGTGCGCATGTCCACCTCGGGATGGAACTGCAGCGCCAGCCCATGTCGCCCCCAGGCGAAAGCCTGGTTGGGATACAGCGCCGACGACGCCAGATGACGCGCCCCCGGCGGCAGGTCGAAGGTGTCGCCGTGCCAGTGCAGCACGGGGGTCTGCTGTTCCACCAGTTCCTGCAGCTAGGGGGTCTCGGCCAGATGCTGGCCCGCCTGCAGGCTGGCCCAGCCAATCTCCTTGCCGCAGCTGCCCGGGTACACCCGCGCATGCAAGGCCGCCGCCATCAGCTGCGCGCCGAGACAGATGCCCAGCGTCGGCAGATCTTCCAGCAAGCGTGCCCGCAGCCACGCCACTTCCGCGCGCAGCCAGGGATAGGACTCGCTGTCATACACCGCTACCGGTCCGCCCAGCACGATGACCAGTTCGGCATCCAGCGGCGAAACGTCAATGAAGGACTCCACCCCGACATCGAAATAGCGGATCTGGTAACCGCCGGCAGTGAGCAGCGGGGCCAGCTGGCCCAGGTCTTCGGTGGCAACGTGACGCAGGGCGAGGGCGGTTTTCATCGGGCTGGTCCTGTGAGTGATATGAAGGGAAAAGCTGGCGAACCCGGCTTCACTATATCGTAACGTATACAGCGTCTGCCTGAAAAACTTGCTCAAAATAGTTGAACAAGTCATTGGTATTCTCTATTGATGAAATAGAAAAAGCTTTGCGGCGGCGCAAAAGATGGAGGGCCAGCTAAAAGGCAGATATGAAAGAAATTTCGTCTTAACCCTTTTAAATCAACAACTTGATCCCAATATCCAAGAAGAAGAAATGCAAATTCTTGTCAAAATCCCGTGTGCAGTTGCGACGTAAAATCGACGGTACAGCCTCGAAAAAACTGATTGTTCGCGTTTCTGGAATGATGTATTCCGCTTTATCCGGTTTTTCCCGGCGGCGGAAATCCCTAAACTGGGTTCCACGATGACAGCACACAACGACTGAACCACAAGGGTAGTCACAGGTTGCAGTGCTCATCTTCTTACTCACAAAGGAACGATCATGAACACCAAGAATATTGCCAAGAACCTGTTTGCCGGTCTGCTGCTCACCTCCGCCGTTGGCGCCGCCATGGCCGAGGCACCGTATCCTGCCGAGACCCAGATCGTCTCGACCAAGAGCCGCGCTGAAGTGATCGCCGACCTGCAACAGGCCCGCGCCAACGGCGAGCTGCTGGTCACCGACCAATATCCGGTCGACAAGCCCTTCGTCTCCACCAAGACCCGCGCCGACGTGGTCGCCGAGCTCAAGCAAGCCCGCGCCAATGGTGAACTGCTGGTGAGCGATCAATATCCGGTGGAAAAGCCTTTCCACTCGACCCTGACCCGCGCGCAGGTGCAGCAAGAGCTGCAACAAGCCCGCCAGGACGGCACCGCCGTCAGCAACACCCAGGCACCTTCGCTGTAACCCGCACCATCCCGTCCTGACCCGGCCTACGCGCCAGGCCAGGGCCGCAGCAAACGCACCGGCGATCCCGGTGCGACAGTCTCTCCCCAGGCGGGCCTCATGAAAGCGACGTTCTCTCCCCTCGGTCGCCGGTAGTGCGGCCCGCCTGCCTTTCCTGCCTGCGGCCCCCCGTCTTCAACAGGCCTCTGCAGATCTGCACGGAGGCAATTTCGCCACCACGAATCTGCCTGCTCCATTCATTCCATTTTCTAAGTTTTCTGCAAGGCGATTTGCCTCGTCTCGAAGGGCATTTCTCCTATGAAGAAGCACTTAAAACGACAATTTACCGACTGTCATAAAACTTAAATTTCGACTTTTACATTTATAAGTTTTGCGAATATCAAGTTATAAGTTTTTCTGCATCCGCTTGTTCTGGATTTCGGAATGATGAATTCCGTTTTGGCCTCTTTATCCACTTGCCGCAGATGCCTACACTGGATACCAAGATGACAGCACACAACGACTGAACCACCAACGTCGGCCCAGGTTGACGTGCTCATCTCCTCACTCACCAAGGAACGATCATGAACACCAAGAACATTGCAAAGAATCTCTTCGCCGGCCTGCTGTTGACCACCGCCGTCGGTACCGCCATGGCTGAAGCCTCGCGCGTCCCCGACACCAAGTTCGTCTCCACCAAGACCCGCGCCGAAGTCATCGCCGAACTCCAGCAAGCCCGCGCCACCGGCCAGCTGCTGGTGACCGACCGTGACCAGGACGTCAAGGCCGTGGCCTCCGCCAAGACCCGCGACGAAGTGCGCGCCGAACTGGTCCAGGCTCGCAACAATGGTGAACTGGCCATCTCCAACCAGTAAGCCCTGACGCATCAGTCTCCGTATCGGCATCACTTCGCACCGGCCGCGCCGGTGCCAGCGTTTCTCCCCAGGCGGGCCTCATGAAAGCGACGTTCTCTCCCCTCGGTCGCCGGTAATCTGGCCCGCCTGCCTTTGCGCTTCCGCATTCCTCTCTTCATCGCTTGCTGGCCATTTTTGTGGAACCGCATGCAGTCCCATTTACTTAGTTTTTTATGCAACAAAGTCTTAGAAACGTCCATTCCTGTTTCTAAGTTTTTCTTGCGCGACTTTATCGACCATTTGCCTCTCATTCATCAGTCAGGTATGTGACCACGAGGTGATCGCTGAAGAAATCGAATTGTTAGTATTTTGCGGAACAATGAATTCCGGTTTTTCACCTTTTTCCCGGTGCCGTGTTTCCCTAAACTGGGTACCAAGATGACAGCACGCGATGACTGATCCACCACCACCGGAACGGGTTGACGTGCGCATCCTCTCTCACGAAAAAGGAACCCATCATGAACACCAGGAACATTGCCAAGAACCTGTTTGCCGGCCTGCTGCTGACCACCGCCGTCGGTGCTGCCATGGCTGAAGCCCAATACCCCGCTGAAACCCGTTTCGTCTCCACCAAGACCCGCGCCGATGTCGTAGCCGAGCTGCAACAGGCCCGTGCCAATGGCCAGCTGCTGGTGAGTGATCGTGACCAGGACGTGAAGGCCGTGGCTTCCGGCAAGAGCCGTGATGAAGTCCGCGCCGAACTGGTCCAGGCCCGCGCCAATGGCGAGCTGGCCATCTCGAATCAGTAAGTTGCGGTCGCAAAAAAGGCGCCCCGGACCAGCCGGCGCGCCAGATTCCCCTCCAGGCGGGCCCCACGCAAGTGCGGCCCGCTTCGTTTTGTTCAGCCGGTTTTCTCTCCCGGCGCGCCATCGATGATGGTGTCCAGTGCCTCAGGCTGGTTGCGCGACGATACCTCGGCGCGCAGGCGGGGCAGGGCTTCCGGATAATTGCTGGCGATGAAGCCGATCATGTGCTCGCGGATCTGGCAGCGCAGGTCGAAGGCCGAGCCCGAATCCCGGGCCGAGACCAGCAGGCGGATCTGCATGTTGCGTTCGCTGGTATCGGTCACGTGCATCACGCAGACGCGCTTGTCCCACAGCGGCAGGGTCTGGCAGACGCGCTCGAATTCGGCGCGGATGGCGTTCGTCGGCACGGCGAAATCCAGCCACAGGAAGACCGTGCCGAGGATGGTGGAGGAGGTGTGGGTCCAGTTCTCGAAGGGATTCTCGATGAACCATTGCAGCGGCACGATCATGCGCCGCTCATCCCAGATCCTGACCACGACGAAAGTGCCCGTGATCTCTTCCACACGGCCCCATTCCCCCTTGACGATGAGCACGTCATCGATGCGGATCGGTTGCGAAAAGGCAATCTGCAGGCCGGCGAAGAAATTGCCCAGCACCGGCTTGGCCGCGATACCGGCGACGATACCGGCCACCCCGGCCGAGGCCAGCAGGCTGGCACCGAACTGGCGCGCACCGGGCAAGGTCAGCAGCACGAAGGCCAGGCCCAGCAGGGCGATGATGAAGTAGGCACTGCGCGAGAGCACGCGGGTCTGGGTGAGGATGCGGCGTGCCTTGAGGTTGTCGGCCACATCATAGGGATTGAGGTTGACCACCGTGGTGCTGACCGATTTCACGCAGCGCATGAGGAACCAGGTCAGCGCCAGGATGAAGGCCACCGAGGTCAGGTAGGAGATGCGCGTGAGGCCGGGGGTATTGTCCGGCGCACCGGCCAGCACCAGGCGCAGCATGAAGAGGATCACGCAGGTGCGGCTGGCATTGAAGGTGACGGTCGTGGCCGTGGTGGTAAAGGGCCGGCCGCGCGCCAGGCGTCGTACCAGGGCGATGCCCATGCGGTGCAGGACGATGCCGACGACCACCGCCACCAAGGCCACGCCCAATACGATCAGGCCGGAGCGCAGCGGCCCCTCGTTCATGTTGTACAGAAAATCGAGATCCAGGCTCATCCTTTCCCTTCCATCCAGAGTGTTGTTGAAGCGGTACGCGCGGGGCGCTTTTTCCGGTTCGAACAGGGATGGGGGAATTTGTTTCCGTCAATTTCCTGGCATGGGCCCGCTTGATGCCGCCAAACCGGCGGCTGCCGTGGCCTCCAGCGCCGCCACCAGCAGGCAGGCGGTTTCCACCGCCGCTGCCTGGGCCAGCTCAACCGGCGCCGGCCGCTGGCGCGTGAGGGCGTGCAATGCGGCCCCATCCTGCGCCTGCAGGGCTTGCGCCAGGGCAAGCAGCCAGGCCGGCAGGGACGCTTCGACCGGCTGCGGATGCGCCCACAGATGGCTGGCCGCCGCAGCCAGGCGGCGCGACAGGGCCACCGCCGTGCGGCCGCGCCCGTGATCGCGTTCGGGCCAGCCGCGTTCGCGCGCCAGGCGTTGCAACAGCAGACCGGCCTCGACGTTGGCCACGCAGGCCGCGCGGCGATGCGCATGCAGCGACGACAGGCGGGCCTTGTCGGCTGCGGTGTCGTGCACCGCCAGTGCCGCCGTCAGATAGGCCAGATTGAGACCGGCCATGGTGCGCAACTGGCCCTGTGGATCGGCCTCGTGGCGGCGCGGCCAGAACAGGTAACTGGCCAGCACCGCCACCAGCGCGCCGATGACATTGTTGCCCGCGCGCAGCGCGGCATTGGCCAGCTCATGCGCGGGATCGCCACCGACATCGGCCACCAGCACGAATACCGGCGTGAGAAAAGTCGCATACAGCCCATAGCTCACCGGGCGCAGCGCCATCGTCAGTACCGTCAGCGAGAACACCAGCAGCGCCAGCCCCAGCGGCGAATGCACCACCAGGCAGACGGCCACGGCCAGCGCGCCGCCGACCACGCTGCCGACGGCGCGCTCCATGCTGCGCGACCAGCTGTCGGCAATGCTGGGCTGCATGACCAGCATGGTGGCCATGGTGGCCCAGTAGCCGAAGGGCAGTTCCAGCAGATGCACGATGAGGTAGGTCGCCCCGGCCGCTGCCGCGCAGCGCCAGGCGTGATGCCATTCCGCCGATCCGGCGTGCACGTGCAGCGCGGCCTTGCGCCCCAGTGCGCGCAGGCGGTGCAGCAGGGCAGACATGCCGTGGCGCGCCTGATGTCCGGCGCGGGCGGCCTGCTTGAGGCGGGCCGGATCGTCCGCGCCCAGGGCCAGCGGGGTATCGAGCTGCTGCAACAGCCGCCCGGTGCCGCTGGGCAGGCGCGCCACCAGCTGGCGCAGGCGCAGCATGATGCGCGCATCTTCATCGGCGGCAATCGCCTCGCCGCGCTGCATCTCGCGCTGCATGGCCTGCAGCTGGCGCGCAATCGCACCCAGCACGCGGGCACTGCGCTGACGCGCACGCAGGGGCTGGTAATGCGTCAGCTGCAGGTCGGCCAGCACGGTGATGCCATCGAGGAGCGCCTCGGCGCGCGCCAGCCGCACCAGCAGGTTTTCGTAGAGGCGACGGGACTCGGTGCGTTCGACCGCCACCGCATCGAGCGTGCGATGGGCGGCGGCCAGATCGAAGCGCGCATGGCGGCGGGTGTGGGCCGCCAGATCGGCGGCATGCACGGCATAGGCGGGATCGGCGGCATCGGTATTGGCCGCGAGGGCGGCCAGTTCAGCCAGCGTGCCATAGGCGCGCGCCACCGCCTGGCGCGCCGGGGCGAAGGGGTGGATGCGCCACACCGTCAAGCCCAGCAGCAGCGCCCACAGGCAACCGGCGAAATAGATCAGGACATGGCTCTGCGCCAGCGGCCACAGCACCACCGGCGCATCGGCCATGATGGCAGAGACGCCCGCCGCCAGCATCAGCACCAGACCCGCTGCGGCACCGTAGATGCGCGAGAAGCCGGCCACGCCGGCGCAGGCCATGATGGTCAGCAAACCTGCTTCCACGCGCCAGCCGGCGGCGCTGGCGGCGATCATGCCGCCCAGCGTCGAGGCCAGCGCGAAGCCGCCCATGGAGGCCAGGCGCGCGCGATTGGAACCGGCGCTGTCGGCCAGGCTGGTCAGGAAGGCGCCGATGGCCGCCCACGAGAACAGGGGATTGCCCAGCCACTCGCCCAGCAGCAGCATGGCCGCCGCTCCGCAGGCCGCACGCAGGCCCTCGGAGAGGTTGGCGTGGCGCAGCGGGAACTGCAGGCGCCAGCGTTCGACACGGGTGCGGCAGCGCCGGCAGTAGTGCAGCAGCAGGAATCGATAGAGGGAAAAACGGACGGAAAAACGCGACGACAAGAGCGGCGGCATGATCGTGCTGGCGAGCGGACAGGTGGAGGAGGGCAGGGCACTCGTGGAGAGTGCCGACACCTGCGCACTCACGGCGTCAAGACGTCATTCCGGTTCCGAATTCACGAGTGAGGAGGGGCGGCAGGTATCGGCAGGTCCAGTATAGGAATCTGGCTGTATTCATGGCATGACTTAAATTCACCGATTCCATTCCAAAATGGAATGCTGACGCTTTTTGCACCGAGGCGCGCCGGTACGCTCTTTTCTCTTTACCTGCGCACGCGGCCACCCGCAAACAATTCCTCGCTCAAGGCCATCCACGCCCGCGCCGCATGCGAGAGATACCCGCCGCCGCGTGTGACATAGGCGACCTGCCATTGCACTTCCGGCTCCACCAGCCGCACCGCCTGCAGCTGGTCGGTGGCGAGGCGGTGGATGAAGGGTTCGGGCAGCAGCGCCGCCCCCATGCCGGCCAGGGCCATGGCCACCAGCCAGTCCCACTGGGCGCTCTGGGCCACGATCTCGGGCCGGATGCCCAATTCCCCGAACATGCCGCGCAGGCTGCGGGTGAGGCCGAACTCGTTGTTGAGCAGCACCAGCGGCATGCCATCGAGCTGGGCGCAGCGCAGGGTGGCGCGGTTCTTCTGGAAGCGGCCGGCCTGGGCCACGGCCCACATGGGATAGCGCGCCACCGGCAGGGTCTGCAATTCCAGTTCCGGATCAGCGGGCAGGACCGTCATGCCGATTTCCAGTTCGCCATTGGCCACGCGCTCTTCGATCTGCGGGCCGGTGTCTTCCTTCAGGACGATGGCAATCTCGGGATGGCGTTCGCGGAAGGCCTTCAGCACCGGGGTGCAGAGGATGTTGATCATGGGCGGGATGCCGATCTCCAGACGGCCGCAGCGCAGCGCCTTGGTATCGCGCACCTCGGCGTCCAGCCGCTGCATGGAGGCCAGGATCTGCTGGCCCTGCTCATACACCACGCGTCCGGTATCGGTGAGCTGCAGGCGGCGGCCATCGCGCACCAGCAGCGGGGCGTCAACCTCGTCTTCCAGCTGGCGCACCATCTTGCTGACGGTGGACTGGGTCACGTGCAAGGCATCGGCCGCGCGGCTGAAGCTGGCCAGGCGGACCGTCTCGGTGAAGTAGCGCAGGGCGCGGATGTCCATGGCAGCGGCTTTCGGCGGTGTTTCAGGGTGGCAGGGAAGTATGCATTTTCCGACTGGAACGGCGGAATTTTAATCATACAGTGCATACCTGCCGGCTCCTATACTTGGGACAAACAAGATGCAAGAAGTCCGTCATGGATGCACTTCTCACTCCCTAAAGAACCCGAGCAGGAGCACACTCTCATGGATAGCCAGCGCATTCGCCAGCCCGCCTTGGCCGGCAAAGTCATGTCCGCCGCCGAGGCGGCCACCTTCTTCCACAACGGCATGACCATCGGCCTGAGCGGCTTTACCCGCGCCGGCGATGCCAAGGCCATGCCGCGTGCGCTGGCCGACCGCGCCGCGCAGGAAGAGCTGCATTTCACCGTCATCACCGGGGCCTCTCTGGGCAATGGCAGCGATGGCCTGATGGCCGAGGCCGGCCTGCTGGCGCGACGCTTGCCGTTCCAGGTTGATCCCACACTGCGCAGGAAGATCAATGCGGGCGAGGTCATGTTCATCGACCAGCATCTCTCGGAGACGGCCGAACAATTGCGCAGCGGCACGCCCTCGCGCGTCGACATCGCCGTCATCGAAGCTGCGGCGATTACCGAAGAGGGTATCGTACCGACCATGTCGGTCGGCAATTCGGCCAGCTTCGTGGAGCAGGCGCGGCATATCGTGATCGAACTCAACACCAGCATGCCGCTGGCGCTGGAGGGCCTGCACGACATCTACCTGCCGGCCGCACGACCCGAGCGCAAACCCATCCCGCTGACGGCAGCGGGCGATCGCATCGGCCATCCGACCATTCCCTTCGATCCGGAAAAGGTGGTGGCCATCGTGCTCACCGAGACGCCCGACAGCCCCTCCTCGGTGCTGCCGCCGGACGATGAGACGCGGGCCATTGCGCGTCACGTGATCCATTTCCTCGAATGCGAAGTGGAAGCCGGACGTCTGCCGCATACGCTGGCGCCACTGCAGGCAGGCATCGGCACGATCGCCAATGCGGTGCTGCACGGGCTGGTGGAGTCACCGTTCCGCAATCTGGTGATGTATTCGGAAGTGCTGCAGGACAGCGCCATCGATCTGCTCGACTCGGGCCAGCTGGCTTTTGCCTCCGCCTCCTCGATCACGCTGTCGCAGGCCAAGTATGCGCATTTCCTGGCCAACCTGGATCGCTATCGCGACAAGCTGGTGCTGCGTCCGCAGGAGATCAGCAATCATCCGGAGCTGGTGCGCAGACTGGGCATCATCGGGCTCAATACCGCGCTGGAATTCGACATCTACGGCAACGTCAATTCCACCCACGTGGGCGGCACCCACATGATGAATGGCATCGGCGGCTCGGGCGACTTTGCGCGCAACGGACAGCTATCGATCTTCGTGTCGAAGTCGGTGGCCAAGGACGGAGCCATTTCCAGCGTGGTGCCCATGGTCTCGCATGTGGACCACAGCGAACATGATGTGGACGTGCTGGTCACCGAATGGGGACTGGCCGACCTGCGCGGCCTGGCACCGCGCGAGCGCGCGGTGAAGGTGATCGAGCAGTGCTGCCATCCGGATTACCGGCCGCAGCTACGCGACTATTTCGAACGCGCCTGCCGGGCCGGTGGCCATACGCCGCATCTGCTGGGCGAGGCGTTCTCCTGGCACCAGCATTACGCGCAACAGCGCACCATGCGGATGGATCAGCGTCATGCTTGACGTGCACCACGCGCCATCAAAAAAAATGCCTGCGTGATGCAGGCATTTTCACGTTGATACGCGGGCCCGTCAGCGGGACAGCCCCTCAGAAGGTTTCCCAGTCGCCCTCGCCAGCATCCTTCTTGTAGGAGGAGGAAGGGCCTTGCCCGGCAGCCGGCTGTGCCTTGGCGGCGCGCGCAGGTGCCACCGGAAGCGACGGTCTGGACACGGCCTTGGGGGCCGGCTTGGCGGCAGCAGCCGCAGGCACCACCGGCACTGGCCGCACCACGCCGCCGGCGGTCTTGAAGATCCCCACCGCACTGCGCAGTTCGGTTGCCTGTTCAGACATGGCCTGGGCCGCCGCAGCTGCCTGCTCCACCAGTGCCGCATTCTGCTGGGTGACCTGGTCCATCTGGCCGAGCGCCTGGTTGACCTGCTCGATGCCGGCCGTCTGTTCCAGCGAAGCGGCGGAGATTTCGTTCATGATCTGCGTGACGTTGCGCACCGCCTGCACCACTTCATCGATGGTCCCGCCCGCTTCGCTGACCAGGTGAGTGCCGCGTTGTACGCGTTCCCCCGACAGCACGATGAGGTCCTTCACATCCTTGGCGGCGGCGGCGCTGCGCTGGGCCAGTGAGCGTACTTCGCTGGCGACCACGGCAAAGCCGCGTCCCTGCTCACCGGCGCGTGCCGCTTCCACGGCCGCATTGAGCGCCAGGATATTGGTCTGGAAGGCGATGCCTTCAATGACGGTGATGATCTCGGACACCTTGCTGGAACTGTCGGAAATCTCGTTCATGGTGGAGATGACGCGGCCGACCACTTCGCCACCCTTGAGGGCCAGCGCGGAAGCATCCTCGGCCACGACGTTGCCCTGCCGGGCGTTGTCGGAATTCTGACGCACGGTGGAGGTCAGCTCTTCCATGCTCGACGCGGTTTCTTCCAGTGATGCCGCCTGCTGCTCGGTGCGTTGCGACAGATCGGTATTGCCGGTGGCGATTTCGCCTGCGGCCACCGAAATCGATTCCCCCGAGGTCTGGATGCCACGCACGATGGTGGTGAGCTGCTCGCGCATGCTGGCCAGCGAGGCCATCAGGCTGGTGCGGTCATTCTGCTTCAGGGGAACCGGTACCGTCAGGTCTCCCGCGGCGATATGCTGGGCGACCAGCGCGGCGGCGGCCGGCTCTCCGCCGAGGGCCTTGAGGATACTGCGGGTGATCGCAAGGCCGGCGACGACGGCCAACAGTACCGTGAGCGCGCCGCCGCCGATGAGCACCGCGAGGGTGGCGCTGCTGAGCTCACGGACCTGCTCGCCGCGTACCTTGAGCAGCGATTCTTCGGCCTTCACGAATTCACTCTGCAGGCCGCGGAAGCGGTCCATGAAAACCTTGTCGTGGGTCGCGCCGAAGTAGGCTTGCAGAGCCTGGGTGGAAGCGCTGGCATTGGCTTCCTTGCGCAACCTGATCAGGGTCTGGTCGACCTCTTCGATCTTGTTGGTCAACTCCAGCATCTCGGTCAGCCGCTTTTGCTGGACCGGGTTGTCGGCGGTCAGCGCCTTGGCCTGATCAAAAGCCTTGCTGAACGCCTTGCGCCCACCCAGGTAGGGATCGAGAAACGCCTCGTTGCCGGAGGCCACGTAACCACGAATGCCGGTCTCGATGTTGACCATGTTGATCAGCATGTCGTCGGCCGCGCCCATGACCTCATAGGTATGGACATTCATGGCACTGGCCCTTTCGAGCCGGTTGAAGTTGAACAGCAAGAGGCTGCTTACCGCCAGCGACACCACCACCATGCTGAGAAAGGCCAGCCCCAGTTTTCGACCGACGGTCATTGATCCAAACATTTTCCTCACCCCATTGTTGCCAGCGCATCGCTGGTTGGTTTTCATGTCATTGCGTTGAAATGCCGCGCACCGGAATGCGCGACAGCGTACCCGCAGCGCTCTGCACGAGGCGGCGGGGTCTTTGATGCAAACAGTTAAAAAAGAAGTGCGAGCGCGTACCCGATGCGCAATGGCATCAGGTCTTCATGGCCTTGGCAATGGCATCAGCAGCCTGGGATTTGAAAGAATCCCCGGTCCGGATGTCGGCATGAAGTGCGATCTCTTCAAACGTCGCTGTGAGGGTTTCCATGATCTGCTCAAGCCGGTTGAGCTGGTGGATCAGCGATCGGGAATGATGCTCAGCAAGAGCGTCATCCTCTTTTTCGATGGCCATTTTCTGGTTCCCCGCTTTGGATGATCGATACGAATGCGCGTCTGCGCGCCTGTGCGCGGGGACATCATTCCTGTCCAACGTTGTCCGGGCCGGAAGCCGCCATTGGCATTCACGGCCGCGCAGGACTAGATGTTGAGCCCACTATAGGCGGTTAACTCATCCTTGAACCTCAGGCATTTCCCTAGATGACAACATCGCTGCCTGGATGGAGCGTGTCGGGACCAAGGCTTCATAGGCAGCGGGCATCACCCCTGCAGCGCACCCCGTCCCACGGCCTGGTGCACCACGGAGGGCATCGCTTCCTTCATGGTGTCGATGAAGTGGCGCAGCCGGGCCGGGTAGAAACGTGCATAGGGGTACATCAGCGACACCGGCAGCGGTGCCGGCTCCCACTCCGGCAGCAATTGGACCAGGCGGCCGGCGGCCACATCCTCGGCCAATACCCATGATGAGCCTACCGCCACGCCCATGCCTTCGATGGCGATATTGCGCAACGCATACAGGCTGTCGGTGACCAGCTGCGGACGGAAAGCCACCTGGCGCTGTTCGCCGCTGGTGGCGTGGGTGAGCATGATCTCGCGGCGGTAGAAAGCCGGAATGGCGATCCACGGGAAATCCGCCAGCTCTTCAGGCTGGCGCGGCAGGGCGCGGCCCTGCAGCAGCGCCGGCGCCACCACCGTCATGCGCGGCACCTCGGCCAGGTGGATGGCGACCACCGAGGGATCATTGACTTCGCCGACCTGGATGGCGCAATCGATGCCCTGGCTGATGAAATCGGCGGCACGGTCATGCAGCAGCCATTCCACGGTGATGCGCGGATGGCGCTGCATGAACTGCAACAAGGGCGCGATCAGCTGCTTCTGCCCGAAGGCGTGCGGCACCACCACCCGCAGCGTGCCTTCAGCATGCTGGCGGGCACCGCGCAATTCGCTTTCGAACTCATCCCAGCCGGCCAGCAATTCCTTGGCGCGCTCGTAGCAGCGTTCGCCATCCTCGGTCATCTTCATGGCGTGGGTGGAACGCTGCAGCAGGCGCACCCCCAGCGAGCGCTCCAGCGCCTGCAGGCGGCGGCTGACGGTGGGTTGCGTGGTCGCGAGCTGGGCCGCTGCTGCCGACAGGCTGCCGGCCTCGACGATGCGCACGAAGGTCTGGATCAGCTCGATGCGGTCCGTCAGGCCGGTGGCGGAGAAACTGGGGGCAGGGGAGAGGGGTTTGGTCATACGGCTAACGTATAACAATTCTGCCGCAGGCGCTACTACCAGATGCGAGCCGGGAAGCGGACAATCCGTTCCAACGCTGGCAGAAAGGGGATTTTTCCGGGCCGGCAGCCAGACTCACTTATTGAGGTTCCATCATGAACAGCATTCCCAAGACGCATACAGCCGCTCCCGCTGCGGCTTCCTCTCCTGCCCACGGCCTGTCGACCGGGCTGATCGGCCTGCTGGCCACCGGGGCCGGCCTGGCCGTGGCTTCGCTCTACTATTCGCAGCCCATGCTGGGCGTGCTGGCCGATGACATCGGTGCCTCCGAGCGCGCCGTGGGCATGGTGCCGATGTCGACCCAGCTCGGGTATGCACTGGGCATCCTGCTGCTGGCACCGCTGGGCGACCGTTATGACCGCCGCCGCATCATCCTCATCAAGGCGGCCATCCTGACGGTGGCGCTGCTGCTGGCGGGTGCGGCGTCCGGCATCGCTACCCTGCTGGCCGCCAGCCTGGCCATCGGCCTGACGGCCACGCTGGCGCAGGACATCGTCCCGGCCGCCGCCACCCTGGCACCGGAGCAGCATCGCGGCCGCATCGTCGGTACCGTCATGACCGGCTTGCTGCTGGGCATCCTGCTGTCGCGCGTGGTCAGCGGTTTCGTGGCCGAGCACTTTGGCTGGCGCGCCATGTTCGTGGGGGCCTCGGCCAGCATCGCGCTGATCGGCCTGGCCGCGTGGCGCGGGCTGCCACGTTTCCATCCGACCACGCATCTGTCGTATGGCGCACTGCTGGGCTCGCTGGGTACGCTGGTGCGCAAGCATGGCGCGTTGCGCCGCGCGGCGCTGGCCCAGGGCTTGCTGTCGGTCGGGTTCTCGGCCTTCTGGTCGACGCTGGCGGTGATGCTGCATGGCGCACCGTTTCACCTCGGCAGTGCGGCGGCCGGTGCCTTCGGTCTGGCCGGTGCGGCTGGTGCGCTGGCAGCGCCCCTGGCGGGCCGCATCTCGGACAAGAAAGGTCCGGAGCTGGTGACCCGTCTGGGTGTGAGCCTGGCGGCGCTGTCCTTCGCCTCGATGGCGCTGTCGCCGTGGTTCTCGACGCAAGGTCAACTGGTCTTGCTGGCACTGGCCGCCATCGGCTTTGACCTGGGCGTGCAGGCGACGCTGGTGGCGCATCAGACCATCGTCTACAGCATCGAACCCGGTGCCCGCAGCCGTCTGAATGCGGTGCTGTTCGTGGGCATGTTCATCGGCATGGCCGCCGGTGCGGCGCTGGGCAGCCTGGCGCTGGCACAGTGGGGCTGGATTGCGGTGGTGGCACTGGCAGTGGCGGCGGCCGTGCTGGCCCTGGTGGTACGCATGTGGCCGGGGGCAGCCAAGGCCCGTTGAGTTGGCGCCCTGCGGTGGTCTTGCCAAGGACAACGGTCCCGGCGTTTGCCGGGACCGTTTTTTTTTTATATTTTTTCCACAGGCTGGACCATTTTTGCCGGATGGGAAGATGTGCTGCCGGCTCCCTCCCCGGGTCCACATCTTTTATAATCCGGGGCAGGAGACAACCCATCGCCAGCATGTTGCCCGCCCATCAATGCGCCCTGCGGCGCTGCCCGGCGGCCATGCAGCGAAACACAAAGCAGGGTGAACGGCATGGCACTGTATTTCAAGAACAAGCGACAGAAGACCTTCCTGGGTGCGCCCGTGGGTTGGCCATTGATGTTCCTGATGGCGGTCGACCTATGCATTGCCGCGCTGATGTTTCTGTCGGACCATGACTGGAGCGGCCTGATCCTGCTGTATCCGCCATTGGCATTGGCCCTGGCCATGCTGGCCGATGCCCGCAAGGAAAAGCAGGCCGCCGAGGAAGCCAAACGCCAGGCGGCGCGCCGCCAGCGCTCCTGAGCGCAATCCGCTCTCCCTTCGATTCCCCACGCCCCTCACCGATGACCCAAGTTTCTGACCGCGCAGCGCTGCTGCTGGTATCGCGCCTGAATTTTTCCTATCCCGGCCTGGACCTGTTCCAGGACTTCTCGGCCCGCATCACGGCCGGCGTGACGCTGGTGCGCGGCGGCGATGGCCGCGGCAAGACCACGCTGCTCAATCTGCTGGGTGGTTTGATGCCGGCGCGCGATGGCGTGCTGGAGTTGAATGGTCTGCGACTCGATGGCGAGCCCGAGAATTACCGCCGGCAAGTGTTCTTCATCGATCCGCGGACCGAGGCCTATGACCAGATGACGCCGCCGGAAGTCTTTGCAGCCCTGGCGCAACGGTATCCGCATTTCGATCATGGCTTGTTGCCGGCTCTCACCGAAGGTCTGTCACTGACGCCGCACTTGGAGAAAAAGCTCTTCATGCTCTCCACCGGCAGCAAGCGCAAGGTCTACCTGGCGGCCGCCTTCGCGGCCCACGCCACGCTGACCTTGCTGGACGATCCCTACGCCAGTCTGGATCGTGCTTCCATCCAGTTCGTTGCGGCTACGCTCAATGCACATGCCGCTGATGCCGATCAGGCCTGGATGGTGGCCATGTATGAGACTCCGGAGGCAGTGCGGTTGGCGGGGACGATCGATCTGGGGGACTGAGAAACACCAGGGCCTTGCCTTCCCGCCCGGTCCTGCCTGCTATGATCCACGGCATGGACGCCACCTCACCCGCCGCTGCCGCCGACTGGCAGCACCATGAACATCCGATTGATCCGCAGATCCGTGCCGAGATCGACAAGACGCTTACGCGCATCGAATCCGAGCATCAGGTGCGCGTGCTGTTCGCCTGCGAATCAGGCAGCCGGGGCTGGGGATTTGCCTCGCCGGACAGTGACTACGACGTGCGCTTCATCTACGTGCACCGGCCCGACTGGTATCTCACCGTCTTCCCCGGCCGCGACGTGATCGAATTGCCCGTCAATGCCACCTATGACGTCAGCGGCTGGGACCTGCGCAAGACGTTGGCCCTCCTTCACAACGGCAACGCCACGGTGGTGGAATGGCTGTCGTCGCCGGTGGTCTACCGGGCCGACGTCAGCTTCGTCGACAAGATCAATGCGGCGGCCGACCTGGTACATCGTCCGGATCGCGTGTTCCATCACTACCTGCAGATGGCGCGCAAGAATTACCGCGAGTACTTGCAGGGCGAGCGCGTACGCCTGAAAAAATATCTCTACGTACTGCGGCCCTTGATGGCAGCGCTGTGGGTGGAGCAGCAGCGCGGGCCGGTGCCGATGCGTTTCCTCGACCTGGTCGAGGCGATCGTGAGCGATGCGGCATTGCGCGCGGCCATCGATGCGCTGCTGGTCATCAAACGGCGCGCGGGCGAAGCCGAAGAGGGCGCGGCCATTCCCGAGATCAATCGTTTCATCGAACTGGAATTGCAGCGGCTGGAGCATGTGCCCACGCCGCACAAGGATGCGCGGGGCGAATATTCGGTACTGGATCGGTTGCTGCGGGATGTGGTGATGCAAGGGCAGTGAATCAGGCGACGCATTTGCGCATGAAAACACTGTTGGGATCGTCCACGTAAGTACCGAAGGGTCCGCACGGGAGATAGCCGCAGCTTTCATAGAAGCGAATGGCTGCGTGCTGCAGATAGCCCGTCTCCAGCAGGAATTCCCGGTATCCAAGCTGGCAGGCCCGCGCTTCAAGCCAAGCCAGCAGTTGCCGGGCGGTTCCTTTTCCACGCTGTGCGGGCAGCGTGAAGAAGCGCTTCAATTCGGCCCTGCCATCCTCCAGTCGCATGGCACCGCAAGCTACCGCCTGGCCATGCTCATCACGTGCCACGGCGAACAGCACATCATCGGCCGCCAGCGCATCGATATCAATGCCATGATGGCTTTCGGGCGGATACAAGGGCTGCTGATAAGCGTCCAGCGCTTCAATGAGCTGCCTGACCTCTGGCAGGGTGGGCGATTCCAGGGAGATGTTCATGCTAGTGGCTCCGGGTTCTGCGTCTACGCCACATCATCCCAAGCCAAGCCGAAGCGCGCCAGATATTTCTTGAGCCGATCCGCATCATTGGGTTTTGCCTTGGCATCCCGCGAGACCGCGAAGAGCGTGCGTCCCGCTTCCGACAGCGAGCGCGAACGGCGGCACACGGCGACCACGGCGCGCAACTGCACCGCATCGAAGAGATCCAGCGCTTGCGCGTGCTCACCCAGCAAGGCGTCCAGATCAACGTCCTGCTCCCCCGACGCAGGCTGCGCACTGGCGCGCCATTGACGCTGCAGGCGCGCAGTCTCTTCCTCCACCAGCGCATCGTTGATGCGCCCCGCATCGGCCAGCGTGGCCATGCGCACGACGGACGCCGACAGGTCGCGGAAATTGCCCGACCAGCTGGCTGCCGATGACACGGCAAAGGCCAGATAACGCATCCGCGCCTCCTTGTTGAAACGCACCACCTGTCCATGCTCGGCGCTGAAGCGGTCGAGCAGGTAGTCGAGGTTGGGTTCGATGTCTTCGCGGCGCTGGGCCAGGCCGGGCAGGGCATAGGTCCACAGGTTGATGCGGGCAAACAGGTCTTCGCGGAAGCGGCCCGCCGCGACCTCGCGCGCCAAGTCGCGATGGGTGCCGGCAATGAGCTGGAAATCGCTCTGCGCCTCGACATCGGCACCGACCGGCAGAAAGCGCTTCTCCTCGATGGCCTTGAGCAGCATGGCCTGTTCATCCAGCCCCAGTTCGCCGATCTCGTCGAGGAACAGCAATCCCTTGTGCGCCGAACGCAGCAAGCCCGGACGATCATGGGCTGCGCCCGTAAAGGAACCGCGCACATGACCGAACAAGGTGGAGGCAGCACCGTCGCCCTGCAGCGTGGCGCAATTGATGTCGACAAAGCGGCCCTCCAACTGATGCCGCGACTTCTTCAGTTCGTAGATGCGCCGCGCCAGGAAGGACTTGCCGGCCCCGGTCGGCCCCATCAGCAACATCGGTGCGCGCGAGCGGATGGCCACGCGCTCGATCTCCTCGATCATGTGGTTGAAGTGCGCATTGCGCGTGGGGATACCGGACTTCAGCAAGGCCAGCGCTTCACGCTGTTCGCTCGAAAAGCGCTGCGCGATCAGGTCGTACCGCGACAGGTCGAGGTCGATGAGGGCATAGCTGCCAGGAGAGCCTGCCGCCTGCCGGCGCGGCGGTGAGGTCTGCAACAGTACGCCGGGCAGGTAGCGCGCCTCGGTCATGAGGAACAGGCAGATCTGGACCACGTGGGTGCCGGTGGTGATGTGGATCCAGTATTCCTCGTTGTCCGTGTCGAAAGGATAGGCGCGCGCAAAGTCGAGCAGGTTGGCGTAGACCTCACCGAAATCCCAGGGGTCCTGGATCGGCAGATCATGCGGCCGCACGACGGTATCAGGCGAGACGCTGGCGATGTCGCGCCCGATCTGGCCGACCAGCCCCAGATGGCGCTCGCCGATGTAGAGCAGTTCCAGACGGTCGATGACCACGTCCGGGTACTGCGTCAGCGCGATGGTCGGACGCCATTTTTCCCAGCGCGGCGCACCACGTCCGTGGTCGAGCTGGGTACCGGCGAAACCGATGACGACTTTTTTCTTTGCCATATTTTTAGATAACTTCTTATCTTGATGGATAAATTATCCTGTTTTTCTCGGGTACAGGCAAATCTCGGGAAATCAGGCCAAAATCAGATTTATTCAATCAATTCAATGAGTTAAAAGGAGTTTCCGCACATCTAGTCCGAGCTGGCACACCCGTTGCAATACAGGGAACAAGACCAAGCGATCAACGAGGAAAAGAAAATGGCGAATGTGCAACTGTTCCAGACCCTGAAGCGCCGCCTGCTGCCGGCAGCCGATGCGATGAATCACGCCGGCGGCGCTGCCTATGCCTTGAGCAAGGAGCACATCCTGGCGCAGTACGCGGCCACCGGCTGTCTGAACCGCACCTTCTACGCCAGTGCCGAAGCGCAACTGGCCACCGTGCTGGACCTGAGCCAGGACATCGCCCCGCGCTTCATCGCCCAGACCGCGCTGTACGCTCGGCGCCGCAGCTACATGAAGGACATGCCGGCGCTGCTGCTGGCCGTACTGGCGGCCCGTGGTGTCGATGAACTGGCACCGGCATTTGCCGGCGTGGTGGATCAGGGCAAGATGCTGCGCAATTTCGTACAGATCCTGCGTTCCGGCGTGACCGGCCGCAAGTCGCTGGGCACTCGTCCCAAGAAGCTGGTGCAGGCCTGGCTGAACCAGGCCACGGAGCAGCAACTGCTGGCCGCCTGTATAGGGCAGTCGCCGTCGCTGGCCGACGTGGTCCGCATGGTGCATCCAAAGCCGGCCGAACCGTGGCGCGCCGCGTTCTTCGCCTGGCTGATCGGCCGTCCGTTTGATGAGGCCGCACTGCCGCCGCTGACGCGTGCCCTGCGGGCCTATCAGCGTGACCGCAGCCAGCCGGTACCGGCGGTGCCATTCCAGTTGCTCACTGCCTTGCAGCCGGGCACGCAAGAATGGGCCGGGATGGCGCGGCAGGGTGGCTGGCACATGGTGCGCATGAACCTGAACAGCTTCGCGCGCCACGGCGTGTTCGAGCTGCCCGGCATGACCGAGCTGATCGCCGCCAAGCTGTGTGATCCACAGGCCATTGCCGCGGCACGGGTGTTCCCGTATCAGCTGATGGCCGCGTGGCAGGCTGCTGCCGGGACAGTGCCGGAGCTGGTGCGCGACGCCTTGCAGAGCGCCATGGAAATCGCGCTGGCCAATGTGCCGGTGCTGGAAGGCTCGGTCGTGGTCTGCCCGGATGTGTCGGGGTCCATGTCGAGCCCCGTGAGCGGCATGCGTGCCGGCGGTACCAGCGCGGTGCGATGCATCGACGTGGCAGCATTGCTGGCCGCGGCCATCGTGCGCAAGAATCCTGCGGCCTGCGTGCTGCCGTTCGAACAGCGCGTGGTGCCTTGCCCGTTGGTTCCCCATGACAAGGTCATGGCCAACGCCGCGCGGCTGGCGCGTATCGGCGGTGGCGGAACGGACTGCAGTGCGCCGCTGCGCTGGTTGAACGAACGCCAGCAGCGTGCGGATCTGGTGGTGCTGGTGTCGGACAACGAGTCCTGGCTGCGCCATCACGCCAGCGGCGCGACCGAAACGATGCGCCAATGGCAGCAGTTCAAGCGCCGCAATCCGAAGGCGCGCCTGGTCTGCATCGATCTGGCGCCGTACGCCACCAGCCAGGCACCGGAGTCGGACGATATCCTCAACATCGGCGGATTCTCCGACGAGGTCTTCAAACTGCTGGCCAGCTTTGCGGCCGGACAGATGCAGGCGGGACACTGGGTGCAGGAGATCGCGTCCACACCGCTTTGATGGTGCAAGACAGGTTGCCACTGCCGCCCGAATGCCGTTGCGATTACATCTCCGTATCGCGCACATTCTGGTCGGGCGGGAGTGGTCCTGATCATTCCGAATGCTGGCAGGATTACATTGGGTAGCCCGGTTCAACTCCGGGACGGCGGTTCGCAAGAATCGGCGCAAATCCTGCCGATCTGGTCGGAATGAAGCGGGCGGCCCGGAATTGCCGGGCCGCCGAGGGGCAGGAGCCCCGACTTTTTCAGGTGAGGCGCGAATGCGCAAGCGACTACCTTCACGGAAAACCCGTCGCTGGCACTCTTGTCGCGTCTCGCCTTCCCTCATGTTCAGCAAGAAAGTAACGAAAATGGACAAACTCGACAACATCGCATCAGCGACCTACGACACCCTGGCCACCGGGCAGGGCAAGCCGGTCAAGATGTGGACCCGCGGCGTGCCGGTGGAAGCTGAGGCAAAAACCCAGCTGGGCAATACGGCCAAGATGCCGTTCATCTACAAGCACATTGCGGTCATGCCGGATGTGCACGTGGGCAAGGGCTCCACCATCGGCAGCGTGATCCCGACCCTGGGCGCGATCATTCCCGCCGCCGTGGGGGTCGATATCGGCTGCGGCATGATGGCGGCCAAGACCACCCTGTGCGCCGCCGACCTGCCGGACAACCTGGGTCCCTTGCGCAGTGCCATCGAACGCGCCGTGCCGCACGGTTCCTCGCCACGCACGCGCAGCCATCGCGGCCGCGATCAGGGTTCCTGGGAACATCCGCCGGCACCGGTCGATACCGCATGGCAGACGCTGAAGGATGAGTTCGACGTGCTGTGCCAGAAGACGCCCAAGCTGGAGAAGACCAACCACTACAAGCACCTGGGCACGCTGGGGTCGGGCAATCACTTCATCGAGATCTGCCTGGATGAAGAGGGCGCAGTCTGGTTCATGCTGCACTCGGGTTCGCGCGGCGTGGGCAATGCCATCGGCACCCACTTCATCGAACTGGCGCAGCAGGACATGCGCAAGCACATGGTCAACCTGCCGGATCGCGACCTGGCCTATCTGAAGGAGGGCAGCACGCACTACGACGACTATCTGCAAGCCGTGGGCTGGGCGCAGAAATTTGCGCGCATGAACCGTGAAGTGATGATGCAGAACCTGATCGCCGCTGTACGCAGCGTGATCGCCAAGCCTTTCCAGACGCACGTGGAGGCGGTCAACTGCCACCACAATTACGTGCAGAAGGAACATCACTTCGGCCAGGATGTGCTGGTCACCCGCAAGGGTGCAGCATCGGCCCGTGCCGGCGAACTGGGCATCATTCCCGGCTCGATGGGGGCCAGGAGCTTCATCGTGCGCGGCAAGGGCGAGGCCGAGAGCTTCCACAGCTGCAGCCACGGTGCGGGACGCACCATGAGCCGTACCGAGGCCAGGAAGCGCTTCTCGGTAGAGGATCACATCAGCGCCACCGAAGGTGTGGAGTGCCGCAAGGACGAAGCCGTCATCGACGAAATCCCGATGGCCTACAAGGACATCGATGCCGTCATGGCGGCCCAGCAAGACCTGGTGGAAGTGGTGCATACGCTGCGCCAGATCGTCTGCGTGAAAGGCTGAAATACAGCGCGCCGAGAGCGTATTACGCACTGGGTGCGCTGCCTGTGAGGCCCGCTCGCGCACAGCAACAAAACGCAACATACGAAGAAAGAAAAGAACAAACATGTCCTCTCCTCTGACCCTGGATGGCCGCCATGGTGGCGGCCAGATCCTGCGCAGTGCGCTGAGCCTGGCGATGATCACCGGCCGTCCGTTCGAGCTCGGCGCGATCCGCGCGCAACGCCCCAAACCCGGTCTGATGCGCCAGCACCTGGCCGCCGTGACGGCCGCCGCCACCTTGTGCGACGCCGTCGTGGAAGGTGCCGAGCCCGGCAGCAGCGCACTGCGCTTTGTGCCCGGTGCGGTGCGCAGCGGCGATTTCCGTTTCGCCATCGGCTCGGCCGGCAGTACCACGCTGGTCCTGCAAACCCTGCTGCCCGCCATGCTGGCCGCGCCAGCGGGGCGCTTCTGCATTGAAGTCAGCGGCGGCACGCACAATCCCCTGGCCCCATCGGCCGATTTCCTGCAGCACTGCTTCCTGCCGCTGTTGCGGCGAATGGGGGCCGCGGTCACGCTGGAGTTGCTGCGGCACGGATTCCATCCGGCCGGTGGCGGCCAGGTGCGCCTGCAGGTGGAGGCGGGCCATGGCTTGCAGGGATTGGTCCTGGAGGAGCGCGGCGCGCTGCTGCAGACGCGGGCGCGCGCCCTGGTGGCCAATCTGCCGAGTGCCATCGGCAAGCGGGAGTTGCAGGTCCTGGGCGAAGCCGTGGAGGGCTTGCAGGATCATTGCAAGGTGATCGCCCTGAGCGACTGCGATGGTCCGGGCAATCTGGTCGAATTGCATGTGACGCATGCGCATGTGGACGAGTTGTTCTGCGGCCATGGTGCCAAATCCCGGCCGGCCGAACAGGTTGCTCTGGATGCCCTGGGACCCATGCAGCGCTATCTGCAGAGCAATGCGGCGGTCGGCGAGCATCTGGCCGATCAACTGATGCTGCCGCTGGCACTGGCCGGCGCGGGGCGCTTTACCACCACGCAACTGAGCCCGCACATGGCCTCCAACGCCGAGGTGATCGAGGCCTTTCTGCCAGTGCGCTTCGGTTTTTCTCCTGCGCCGCAAGCGCTACGGGTGGAGGTCATGGCCGCGCCGGGCTGAGACCAGCCGCACTCCTGCTGCGTGGCATCGGCCGCGCTTGGATTCCTCCCTCCCGTCACCTATGCTGAAGCGGGCAGGCCGCAACTTGTTGCCACGCATTAGTTGCTTTCCAGTTACGCCGCGCCAGTGGCTCGCCTGCCGACAATCAACGATAACAAGGGGGAATTCCATGAAACTTTCCAATGTGACCATTCGTGCGCGCCTGTGGCTGGGCTTCGGTCTGCTGATGGTGCTGATGCTGGCCATGGCGGCCAGCGGCATCGCCCGCCTGGGGCAGCTCAACGGGCAAATGAAGGATGTAATCCACGACAAGTATCCCAAGACCGTAGTGGCGGGCGATATCGTCGACCAGCTCAACCTGATCGCGCGCTCGGTACGAAACATTCTGCTCTTGAAGCGGGAACCGCAGATCAAGAGCGAATACGACCGCATCACCGGTGCGGACCGTGCCATTCGCGAGGACCTGGCACAACTGGAGAAGCTGCTTACCGACGAAGACAGCCGCACCGCACTGAAGAAGCTGGTAACAGCCCAGAACGCCTACTTCGAAAAACGCGACAAGGTGCTGGCCATGGTGCAGCAGGGCGGCAAGGAAGGTGCGATCGACATGCTGATCGACGAGGTGCGGCCCGTGCAGAGCGCCACCATGAGCGCCGCCGACGCCCTCATCAAGCAGCAGCACGACATGATGAAGAGTGCCGGCGATGAAGTCGAAAGCAATTACGTTCAGGCCCGTACGCTGCTGCTGGCGCTGGCGGCCGCCGGGCTGGCTGCTGCGGCGGCGATCGCCTGGATGATCACGCGCAGCATCACCGCGCCGCTGGATCGCGCGGTGCGCGTGGCCGAGACGGTGGCGGCCGGTGACCTGACCTCGGCCATCGAGGCACAAGGCCGCGATGAAACCAGCATGCTGTTGCGTGCGCTCAAGAAGATGAATGACCGCTTGCTGGACATCGTCAGCCAGGTGCGGGTCTCGACCGATACGATTGCCACGGCCAGCAGCGAGATTGCGCGCGGCAATCTGGATCTCTCCTCGCGTACCGAAGAGCAGGCGGCCTCGCTGGAGGAAACGGCCTCGTCGATGGAGCAGCTCACCGCCACCGTCAAGCAGAACGCCAGTCATGCCGGCCAGGCCAACCAGCTGGCCGGATCGGCCTCCGATATCGCGCGCCAGGGCGGCGAGGTGGTCAGCCAGGTGGTCGATACGATGGGGGCCATCGATGCGTCCTCCAAGAAGATCGTGGACATCATCGGGGTCATCGACGGGATCGCCTTCCAAACCAATATCCTGGCCCTGAATGCCGCAGTGGAAGCGGCGCGCGCGGGCGAGCAGGGACGCGGCTTCGCGGTGGTGGCCTCGGAAGTGCGGGCGCTGGCGCAGCGCTCCGCGACCGCCGCGCACGAGATCAAGGGGCTGATCGCCGACTCGGTGGCACGGGTCGGCAATGGCAGCCGGCTGGTGGAGCAAGCCGGACGCACCATGCAGGACGTGGTGCAAAGCGTGCAGCGGGTCGGTGAAGTGGTCACCGAGATCAGCGCCGCCGGGCAGGAACAGAGTGCAGGCATCGAACAGGTCAACCTGGCCATCGTGCAGATGGATCAGGTGACCCAGCAGAACGCCGCGCTGGTCGAGCAAGCCGCAGCCGCGGCACAATCCTTGCAGGATCAGGCGGCGCAGCTGGCAAGGCTGGTGTCGGTGTTCAAGCTGGAGGGCGGGGCACCGGAGCACAAGCGCGTTGCGGCACCCACGGCGGCGCGGCTGGCCTGTGCGTGAGACCGTTCACGCAAGATCGCACGAAAGGGATAGCGCTATTGCGCGCTGAAATTGCCGGCACTGGCGATGAGCGTGGCACCACAGCTGGTCTTGTGGCCGCCGTAGGCGACGGCGATGCCATCGATCTTGTGATGCGGGTGTCCCTCGGCGATGGTGCAGTTGTCGTGCCCCTGCCGGGGGCAGCTGCAGGCATCGCCGACCCGCGCGACCGGCAGGCCGCCTACCTTGAAATGGGTCGCGCTCACTTGCGTGACCTTGCCGCCGTGGGAAGTGGCGTCGCCGAGGCGGATGATGTTGGGCATGGTGGATTCCTTTCAAGCAGGGTGAGAGTGGAGGCGGGGCCAGGGTGAAGGTCGGGCGAGGGGTCTGAAATGTTGCTGCAGGCGGCTATGGTGGCGTACCTGACGTAGTTGATGCGGGTGCTACCTGCGTTGGCCGCAGCCGGAAACTCGTCAGCACGGCATCCCACAGCTGCAGCGCTTGCGCATCGTTCAGTGTGGTTTGTTGCGCATTGCTGTTCTGGTCGTGATGGCCGGTGGTCAGTTCGATCTTGATGGCGGGGGTATCGAGCGTGCCCTGGCCTTCGGTTTCCCAGATGAAGCTGTGGCTGCGCCCACCGCCGCTGTTGAGGACGGTGACCAGGAATTCCTGGCCCTGGTAGGGACCGATCTGACGGTTTCCCTTGCGCAGCACGCGCACGGCAGTGGCCAAACGGCCCAGGGTCTGCAGTCCGCTATGCATGCGCTCCAGCAACGGGCGGTCGTGCTTGCTCATCGCCAGGGGATAGAACCAGACGGACACGAAGGCATCCGGGTGGCCGGCAATGTCGATATCGATGCCGGCTTCTTCGTTTTCCCATTCGGGGTTGGCGATGAAGCCGCCTTCGAAGCAATAGCCGGGGTCGGTGGGGATGTTGTTATCGGAGCGAGAGTGCAATCGGCCGAGAATCTCATGCATTGCTTTCAAACCTTCGGCCTTGTGATCGTCATCAACCTTCATCGCGAACGAAAAAGCGAGACCTTCAATCCACCGGTGCCCTGTCATCGACATCATGGAAGTGCTGGCATCATGATTCCACGACACCAGAATCGCGCTTTGCTCATCCGGCCGAATAGCTTCGACCAACATCGAAGCCCCTGAATCATGCCTCGTTGTTTGCAGCAGTGTTTGACGAGCGAGAATATCTCTTTCGAAATCATCCTTGCTCATCGTCTTGGGCCGATCAATATGCGCGAAGTCATAACGATAGTTGCCACCACTCGATAGTGATCCTGCGGGAAGGTCAATCAGGAACCTGCCTGTACAGAATGTGGTAACAGGGTTTGTGGTCTTGCTGTTCGAGCTGTCGTGCATCGTGATTGGTCCTGATAGCGCAGAGTGAAGATAGAGTGGTCTTGTAGTACTAAGGCACAAAGAGGCCAATACAAGAATGACGAAATTGCGAAACCTCATGGCTCTGTGAAAGCGTGTTTAATCAGGTCTGATTCCGCCACCATCTTGACGATGGAGTAAAGACAGACTGATTGAGCGATCGGAGCGTTGTACGAGTATTGATGTTCGTAGCTGTCATGCCCATTGGCTTTGCCTCCATGCTTGAACATCTGAATCACATGTTTTGTCGCGCTTTCAGCCGACTCGGCGGGCACGGTTCCATCACCGTTCCCCGTCCCCTCCTGTATTCGAAAAGTACGTCGTTTTCCTCCGTCGAAGAGCAATGTGACGGAACCGTTCAAATCATCGGCTACCAGCTTTCCGTTCGCGGGATCCTTTGGTACGGAGGACCGAATCTTCCAGTGCACTTCATTCCACGCCGGCTGTTCGGGATCGCTGGCGTAATACGCATAAGTATTTGCGTGATAGCGATCTTTGATCAGCGAATGAAGCTTGGCGGCGATTTCCAAGTTGTCGCGAAATCTCTTGAAGTCCGATGAGTAGGCGTTACCCGTGACCTGCTTTCCCTCGCGCGAGGGTACGCGATCCTCCTTACCCGCCGGATCAATCAAATCCTCCCGAATCAGCTTCCACCAATCCGACGAATTGTTGAGATAGATGTGGCGGTAGGGATCGCCCTCGCCCAGAAAGTTTTCCATTTCCTCAGCCATTCCACGCTGCCCGATACCCACGTAACTCACCCGCAGCCAATGCCGTTCCCCGCGATTGCTCCACGTCTTGTATTGCGCCGTCGGCAGCAATTCCAGTGGCCCGGGGGCATTGGCCATCACTGCCGTGCACTCGGCGGCATTGCGTCCCAGGACGACCTGCCCGGCTCCCTCAAAGCCCGCCCGGATGCGCTTGTAGGTCGCCGGCGCACCGAGGGCCGGCATCACGCCGTGGACCACGCCGAGGATGCGCTCGGCCATCCCCGGCAACTCCGCACAGGCGCGGGCGACCAGACCACCCATGCTGTGCGTGACCAGGATCACCTGCTCGCAACTTCTTCCCTTGCTGCGGTAATAGGCGGTGATGCGTTCGATTTCCTTGGCCAGTCGCTGTGCCGATACCTTGTTGCTCTGCAGCCAGTTGTAACCCACTGCGTGCACCGGATAGAGCAGTTCAGCAGCCTCCCGCAGCTGCTTTTCCTGCAGCGGCGTGAAGGGCTTCTGCGCACCCAGCTTGCCTGCATCCTGTCGTGCCATCACGAGTTCCTGCCAATGTGAAGTGAGCTTCTTCCCCTGGCTTGCAGGGTCGAAGATCAGGGCCATGCTGGTCTCCAGCAGTGAAAGAATGGGCAGATAGCTGTCCGCGTGGAGTTGCCCCCAGCCGCGCCATTTGATGCGCTCGGCGTCGCTCTTGCCGGGGGCGAAGGCCAGCAGTGTCTTGCTGATGTCGTCGGGAAAGGCCGGGCCGTCTTCGTCTACCTCGGTACTATCGGGATTGAGCAATCGCTGTCGGTCCGCCGCCGTGCGGACGACATGCTTGAGCGCCAGCGCCAGGGTTTCCCATCCGCCCTCCGGAGGAAACCACGCCGGGCCCTTGTCGCGACCTTTGAGCTTGAGTCGTGTGCCCATGATGCCGGGTACGAATACGATGGGCATGACAATGTCCGGACTGGTCAGGCAAGGCCACGTGCGATTGCGGCAAGCGCAGCCGAAGGGCGCGGGCCTGTTGGGACCATGGTTGGAGTAGCGCGGAAAACGTGCGGTCGGGCATACGGACATCCTTGCTGGAATAGCCATCCGCGCAGCATCCCGGAACCCGGGCGATGCCGGCATCAAACGGCAGAAGGCGAGAGGAGAGCCATGCTAAAGGAGGGCTGCGCGCGCTTGGAGGAAGTGGCCGAGGTTGCCAGGCAAACTCGTCAGAGTTCGACCAGTCGCATTGCGCGACTGTCATTTTGTTGTGCCATGCTGATCCGCCCCGAGGGCGCTATGATAGGCGGCGTGCCGGCATGACCGGCCATCCGGAGCCCGGCCCCATGCAGGCCTGGCCCACAGCCACCCGACAGGAGACAAGACGTGCCCCCAGACATCGCGCCACGCCCCGTGATCACCCCGGCCCACTACCGTGCTGATACCACCGCCGCCTACCACTGGCAGATCCCCGAGGTCTTCAACATCGCCCACGCCGCCTGCGACCGCTGGGCGGATGGCAGCGGGCGTCCCGCCATCATTGCCGAGGACGGCGATGGCAAGGTCACCACCTGGAGTTTCGACCAGCTCAAGATCCTGAGCGACCAGTTCGCCAACGTGCTGAGCGAGGCCGGCATCCGGCGCGGCGACCGCATCGGGATCTACCTCTCGCAGCGCATCGAGACCGTCATCACTCACATCGCCGCCTACAAGCTGGGCGCAGTGACGGTGCCGCTGTTCTACCTGTTCGGCCCGGACGCGATCGCCTATCGTCTCGACAACAGCGAGGCCGCCGCCCTGGTCACCGACGCATCGGGCATGGACAAGCTCCATCTCGCCGGAGAACTGCCGGCACTGAAAGTGGTGTTCTGCGTGGAGCAGTCCGACATCGTGCTGCCGCAGACTACCGATTTCTGGGACCGCCTGCATGCGGCCTCGCCCACGTTCGAACCGGTCACGACGCTGGCCGATGATCCGGCCATGATCATCTATACCTCCGGCACCACCGGCAAGGCCAAGGGCGCACTGCATGCACAGCGCGTCCTGCTGGGCCATCTGCCGGGCGTGGAAGTCTCGCACGACAGTTTCCCGCAGCCCGGTGACCGCTTCTGGACGCCCGCCGATTGGGCCTGGATCGGCGGCCTGCTGGATGTGCTGCTGCCGTCGCTGTATCACGGCGTGGCGGTGGTAGCGCGCCGTCTGGAAAAATTCGATGCGTCCACCGTCTTCGGATTGCTGGCGCGGCATGGCATCCGCAATGTGTTCTTCCCGCCGACTGCGTTGAAGATGCTGCGCGGCACGCCGGATCCACGTGCGCAATGGGATTTTGCGCTGCGCAGCGTGGCCAGCGGTGGTGAGACGCTGGGCGATGACCTGATCGCCTGGGGCCGCAGCGCGCTGGGCGTGACCATCAACGAGTTCTACGGCCAGACCGAATGCAACCTCGTCGTATCGTCCTCGTCGCTGCTCTACCCCAGTGCCTCGGGCAGCATGGGACGTGCAGTCCCGGGACACGATGTGCAGATCGTCGATGAAGAGGGTGCCGTCCTGCCGCGCGGCGAAGTCGGCAATATCGCCATCCGTGCGCCGGATCCGGTGATGTTCCTGCGCTACTGGCGCAATGATGAAGCGACGCGCGAAAAATTCGCCGGTGATTTCCTGCTCACGGGTGACCTGGGCAACATGGACGAAGCCGGCTACATCCGCTACCTGGGCCGCAATGATGACGTCATCACCAGTGCCGGCTATCGCATCGGCCCCGCTCCGATCGAGGAATGCCTGATGCGCCATCCGGCAGTGCGGATCGCGGCCGTGGTCGGCGTGAAAGATGCCCTGCGTACGGAGGTAGTGAAGGCTTTTGTCGTGCTGCAGGAAGGACATGCCCCGGACGCCGCACTGGTGGCGGCCCTGCAGCAGCATGTCCGTTCACAGCTGGCGGCGCATGAATATCCGCGCGAAATTGCCTTTGTCGACGCGCTGCCGACCACGGCCACCGGCAAGATCATGCGCAAGGCCTTGAAGGAGCGTGCCGAGCAATCCTCCTGAGGCCGCTCAAACTCCGTGCACCAGCCACTGCATCAGCCACGACAAGCCGAACAGCAGCGCGCCGATCAGTCCCCCGACCAGCGTGCCGTTGATACGGATGTACTGCAGGTCGCGACCGATGTTGAGTTCGATCTGGCGTGACAGCTCGGCCGTGTCCCACTGCTTGATGGTGTCGCTGATGTGGCGCGTGAGCAGCTGGGCCACATCCGGACTGAGGCTGGCGATGGCCTGTTCCAGATGGGCGTTGAGCGAGGCACGCAGCTCGGCATCTTCCTGCAGGGCGCGCCCGATCCACTGCATGGCCGCGCCGGCCTGGGCGTGCAGGGCCGAATCGGGACGCGCCAGGTCTTGCCGCAGCCACTGGCGCAGGCTGTCCCACAGGCTACCCACATAGGCGTTGACGGCCTCGCCCTGCAAGATCTCGCGCTTGATCTCCTCCGCCCGCTCGCGCAGGGCCGGGTCTTTCTTCAGGCGCGCCACGAAGCCGGCCAGCTGGCGATCAAAGGCCTGGCGCAGCGAGTGCTGCGGATCCTCGGCGATGCCGGTGAGCAGCTTGTCCAGAATGTCGGCGAGGGTATCGGCGGACTTCTCGCCGATCCAGTTCGAGGGCAGCAATTTTTCAATTTTGGGATATTCGCGCTGCAGCCATTCCACCATGCGCTCGGCGATGAACGCACGCGTCTGTTCGCGGTTGAGCAGCTCGGCCAGGGCCACGATGGCGCGGTCCAGCAGCTGCTGGTGACGGCCATCCAGCGTCAGCGTATCCAGAATGCTGGCCAGCGAGCGCGACAGGTCCAGCTTGCCCAGCGCGGTCTGCAGAGCTTCCCGTACAAAGGCCTGGATGCGGCGGTCATCGGTGAGCGTGAGCACGCCACCGACCGCCTGCGCCATGTAGCCGCCCAGGCGCGCGGCATTCTCGGGCGCAGCCATCCAGGCCGAGAGTCGCTGCGCCGGATCATGGCGGCGCACCAGTCCGGCCAGCGACTGCGGACTCAGGAATTTCTCTTCCACGAAGACGGCGAGGTTGTCGGCGATGCGCTCCTTGTTGCGCGGGATGATGGCGGTATGGCGTGCCAGCAGCGGCAGCGGAATCCGGCGAAACAGGGCCGTGACGGCGAACCAGTCGGCCAGTGCGCCCACCATGGCGGCCTCGGCCATGGCACGCAGCAACGCGCTCCAGGTGGAGGGCGCTGCCAGCGAGGCGGCTACGAACAGCGCTGCCGAGCCCAGCAGACAACCCAGGGCTAGACGCTTGGTACGGCGCAAGGCTTGTTGTTTATCCATGGCAGAGAGTGAGAAATTTCCGGCTGCATGCTCGCAGCATGAGACGAGGAGTCAAAACAAGGCGGGAAGTTCTGAAAAATTTCGAATCGCCACTAGAACAATTTCGAAAAATACGCGCTGAAACTAGGATCGGAATCTCGATAAATTTCGATTATTCACCAAGACATTCGAGGGTATAAGTGATTGTCACCGATAGTTTGTGCGTTTGTAATTGTAGCTAATCGACCGTCACCCCTAGCCGCATTGATCCTTGCGCTCATGAAAAAATCAGAGACTCCACAGAGCGCCCGCGTCATCTTCGGACAGAACGTCCGCAGGGTGCGCCGGCTTAAAGAGATGTCACAAGAAGAGCTGGCCTTCCGCGCTGACATCAGTCGCACCTACCTGAGCGAAGTCGAGCGCGGGGAAAGGAATATTTCCGTCGACAACATGGAGGCTCTGGCCCTCGCGCTGGAGATGGAATTGCCCGATCTCATGCGGACCAGCCTGATTTCGCTGCCCAGTGAGGATTCGCGCTGAACCCCGGCATCCCGGCTTGAAGCTGCATGGCGCGTGCGCGCCATGTTTGCTTTCTGCTGCGCTTTTCGACTCTTGTTGACTGTCTTCTTGCAAGGTTTGTTGTTCGTTTTGTTGTTCGTTTTTCTGCACGTTCATCTGTACATCGCTCTGCACGTTTCCCGGTACAGTGCACGCGCGCTGTTCGCCACCTGTGTCACGCTTTGTCCGGCACGTTTACCGCAGCTTCGGGGAAGCGCAAAGTGAACACGGTACGTCGTCCCGGTTCGCTGCTTGCGCTGGCTTGTCCGCCGTGCAGCGCCATGATGGTCCGCACGATGGCCAGGCCCAAGCCACTGGAACCGCTGGCGCTGCTGCGCGAAGGATCGGCGCGGTAGAAACGGTCGAAGATGCGTTCGATCTGGTCCGGCGGGATCCCCGGCCCGGGGTTGGCCACCCCGATCAGGGTCGCGCCCGCCACCACGGTGGCCTCCAGGCTGATGACGCCCTGCGGCGGTGTATAGCGGATGGCATTGGCGACCAGGTTGCCCACTGCACGACGCAGCAGGGTGGCATCGGCGTGCAGGATGCCGCTGCCGGCCACCGCAATGCGTACCTGCGCGTCTTCGGCGATGCCCTCGAAATAGTCGGCGATGCGATTGAGTTCCTCGGCCACGTCCAGCGGCTGGATCTGCAGCACTACGTGGGCGTTGTCGGCGCGGGCCAGGAACAGCATGCTCTCCATCATGCGCGAGAGGCGTTCGTATTCCTCGATGTTGGAACTGAGCAGGGCCTGGTATTCATCCAGGCTGCGCGGCTTGCCCAGCGCCACCTGGGTCTGCACCATCAGGTTGTTGAGCGGGGTGCGCACGTCATGCGCAAGATCGGCGGAGAACTGGCTCAGTTGCTGGAAGCTGCGATGCAGACGGTCCAGCATGTCGTTGAAGGAGTGTACGATCTCGTGCAGTTCACGCGGCGCGCCCTGCAGATCGAGCCGGGTATCGAGCTTGTTGGCCGAGATGGCGCGCGTCTGTGCCGCCATCATGCGCAGCGGACGCAAGCCGCTGCGCACGAGGAAGTAACTCAAGAGCGTTGCCAGCACGGTGCCGATGGCCGCCGCCCACCACACATCGGCGCGATAGTCCGCCAGCAGCAGCATGCGATCCGAGGCCGTACGCACCACCAGCACGATGGCCTTTTCGCCCGAGCGAGTGACCGGCATGCTGGCAATGTAGCGCGCGCGCAGGTCGCCCATGCGCAAGGCCTCGATGTGGTCCCAGCTGCGGATCTTGACGGTGGACAGGTCCACATCCGGCGAGGTGCGCGTGGGGTCATGGCTTTCCAGCAGGGTGCTGCCATCGGCGCGGGCGATGCGCACCAGCAGCTGGTCATGGCCGGAGAGGGTGTCCAGCACCAGGTGGCGGCGAGCGAGGATGTCCTCCAGTGACGCCGCATGCTCGACCAGGTGATTGATGGAGCGGCACTTGCCGGCCAGCTCTTCATCGTCGCGCGCCTCCAGCTGCATGTGCAGCGAGTGCGACAGATAGCTGCCGACGGCCGTGAACAGCACCAGTGCCAGCAATCCGAACAGCACCACCAGCCGCAGGCTCATCGACGCGGTAGCTCGTCTCACCGCCGCACCTCGAACACGTAACCCATGCCCCACACGGTGTGCAGCAACTTCTGGTCAAATCCTTCATCCAGTTTGGCGCGGAGGCGGCGCACGGCCACGTCCACCACGTTGGTATCGCTGTCGAAATTCATATCCCATACTTGCGAGGCAATCTGCGGACGCGACAGCACCTCGCCCGGACGGCGGATCAGCATGTGCAGCAGGGCAAACTCCTTGGCGGTGAGATCGATGCGCTGTCCGGCGCGCGTGACCTTGCGGCGAATCACATCCACCACCACATCCTCGTACTCGATCAGGTCGGCCTCGCGGCTGGGACCGCGCCGCAGCAGGGTGCGCACGCGCGCCAGCAGTTCGGTGAAGGCGAAGGGCTTGACCAGATAATCGTCGGCACCCAGCTCCAGGCCTTTGACGCGGTCTTCGACTTCGTCGCGGGCGGTGAGGAAGAGCACCGGGGTGTCATGCGTGCGGCGCAGTTCGCGCAGGATGTCCCAGCCGTTCATGCCGGGCAGCATCACGTCCAGGATGATCAGCTTGTAGTCCAGCGTGCGCGCATTGTGCAGGCCGTCCACACCGGTCTGCACCCAGTCCACCACGAAGCCGGACTCGGTCAGGCCGCGACGCAGGTACTCGCCCGATTTGGGCTCGTCCTCTACCAACAAGATGTGCATGATCGGAATTCCTGACGGACAAGCGCGTATTGTGACCCAGCCGGATGCGGCATTCATTACAAATGTGTAATGACTGGGCAATGTTTCTGTACGGACCCCCTCCCTAGAATCCATTCCAACGACTCGCCAACCAAGCACGGCGATCGCGCCATCCCTGGCAGCGCACATCCTGTGCAGCACCAGGGATCTTGTGAAAACGCACTCAAAGGAATCTGATCATGAAAACCTCGCACCTCGTCCTCGGCGCACTGGCCACCGCCTTCTCCCTGTCAGCCTTCGCTCAATCGAACGTGACCACGGAAGCCGCACGCGATCAGGCCAACCTGAACGCCCGCAGCAACTATCCGGTGGTGCAATTCCAGGGCAGCAAGACGCGCGCCGATGTCGTCGCCGAGCTGCAAGCAGCGCGCCTGGGCGAGCCGATGCAGAACACCGGCACCAAACCTTCGGTCTCCGACAGCAGCACCCAGGGCCAGGCGCTCGACACCTCGCTCTACAGCGGCGCGTGATCGCACCTGCCTGGGTCTCTGCTCAGGACGCGCGCTGCCGGCCCTCCAGCAGCGCCGTGAACTGTTCTCCCGGCATGGGCCGGCCGTACCAATAGCCTTGATACAGCGTGCAGCCCTGCGCATGCAGCAGGTCACGCTGTTCCATCGTCTCCACCCCTTCGGCGATGATGGACAGCCCCAGGCTCTGGCCCAGCATGATGATGCTGCGGATGATGCTGGCCGTGGCTGCATCGTCCTGCATCCTGCGCACGAAGCTCTGGTCGATCTTGAGCTGGTCGATGGGGAAGCGTCCCAGGTAGGACAGGGACGAATAGCCGGTCCCGAAATCATCCAGCGAAATCGAGACCTCATGCGACTTGAGGTCATTCATTTTTTCGATGACCTCATCGATTTTGTCGATCATCATGCTTTCGGTCAGTTCCACCTTCACGGCCTTGGAGCTGATGCGGTGCTGGCGAATGGTTTCGTGGAAGCGCGCCACGAAGTGGTCCACCTTGAATTCCTGCGCCGACACATTGACCGCCACCACCAGCTCCCTGGCCAGACCCTCGCGCTGCCAGGCTTCGAGATCGCGGCAGATGGCTTCCAGCACCTGGTGGCCGATCTCTTCCATCAATCCCAATTCTTCGGCCACTGGAATGAACAGTGCCGGCGGCACCATGCCCTTCATCGGATGCTTCCAGCGCACCAGCGCCTCAGCCCCGACCACCTTGCCCTCAAAGGTAACCTGTGGCTGGTAATGCACCACGAACTGATGCTGCGCCACCGCCGTGCGCAATTCCACTTCCAGTGCGCTGCGCTGGCTGGCCAGGGCCTGCATGGCCGGATCGAAGAAGCGGAACACATTGCGGCCTGCGGCCAGTGACTGCACCATGGCCAGCTTGGCCTGCATCACCGCTTCCTCGGCCGATTGCACGTCACCGCGCAGGATGTTGATGCCGATGTTGAGAGAGTAGGGGAAACTCACGGTGCTGCCCTGCGGTTCGGCCAGCGCGGCGATGAGGCGGTGTGCGAGCGTTTCGCAGAAGCGGATGCCTTCGGCCAGTTCGCTCACCGGCAGATCGCATCCCAGCGCAAATCGTTCGCCATCGAGCCGCGCCAGCGTCTGGTCGGCGGCGACACAGGCCCCCAGACGTCGCGCACATTCCTTGAAGAGCCGGTCTGCATCATCGGCCTTGACCAGGCCGTGCGAGAGATCGGCGCGATGCATTTCCATGTAGAACACCACCAGCGGCAGGCCATGTGCCTGCTGCCGTCCCAGGCCACGGCGCAAGCGATCGAGGAACAGCTTCTTGTTGGGCAGCTCGGTGACAGGATCATAGAAGGCCAGGCGGTCGATGCGGCTCTCGGCTTCCAACCGTTCGGAGACATCGATGATGACCCAGATCTGGTCGTTCTGACCCGTGCCATCGATGAGCGAGGTATGCAGTTCGGCCGGGAAGCTGCGGCCATCGGCACGCTTGAGCAACACGATCTCGCCGGTCGCTCCATGTGGGCGCAGCAGGGTGTGGTTGATGTAGAGGCTTTGCTGCTGCGCATCCTCGAAGATCTGCGCACTGGCCAGCGTGGTGAGTCCCGCGCCATTGAGCGCAAGCATGGACTGCGCAGCATCATTGGCGAAGGCGATCCGTCCATCGCGCACGAACAGTACGCCCGCCGGGATATTGCCCAGGATCGCCGCCTGTTCGTCGAAGAGGTTCTTGAGGCTGGTCTGCATGGCTTCCATGCGGTGAGCGAGGAGGCCGATCTCATCCTTTTGCGTGAGTGCGATACGAGTATCGAAGTGCCCGCGTTCGATGCGGCCGGCCGCGACGGTCAGCTTGCGGATGGGCGCGAGGATACGGCGATAGACCAGGAAGCCGATGATGAGCAGCGCCACCACTGCCTGCGCCAGCAGCACCCGCGTCTGGAAGCGCTTGTCTGCGGCGAGCTTGCGCTGCAGCTGGGCGTCCGACACCACCACCTGCACGCTGCCCAGCGTGACCATGCGGTCCGGCTGCTGCATGGTCAGCGGCAGGGTACGCGTGAGCAGGCTGCCGGCGCGGCGCAGCGGTTCTTCCTTGCGCACGAGGACACGCTCCTCGGGGTCGCGCACTTCCACAGAGACCACCTGGGTATCGAGCATGCTTCCTTGCAGCAGAGCCATCATGTCGTTCTGGTCGAGGCTCCAGACCGGGAGCACCAGGCTGTGGGCCAGGGTCTGGCTTTTTTCATCGACCAGGGCGGTCATTTCCTGGCTGATCTGCTGCTCGCGCGTGCCGTTGAGGATGGTCAGCGCCACCACGACCGGCAGGCTCATGGCCACCAGCATGGCACAGGCGATGTAGAGGCCGAGGCTGGTGGTCTTCTTGATCATGGCGGGCCGTGCGGGTCAGAAGGTGGATGGAAGGGCGGCGTGGACTATTTGAACCAGTCCATTTTGTAAGTCTCGATGGCCTGGCGTTCGATGGGGGTGAGCCTGTCGTTGTACAACTCGATCACGCGCGGATGCGTGCCGCGCATGGACTGGCGCACTTGCCGGGTGGAACTGTGTTTCTGGATCAGGTCCAGCAGGGCGCCATTGCGATGGATTTTTTTCAGGCCCTCCAGCAGGGCATCGCGGATATCGTCGCGCCCCGGGGAGGTGTAGAAGAAGAGATCGGTCGGGTAGTACAGCACCAGGTCGGGGACGATGGCCAGTTGATGGCCGGAATCATAGGTTTCCAGTTCGCTGGTGGCTTCGAAGATGGAGCGGTTGTAGAAGTCGAAGCGGCCGGCCTTGAGCATCTCGAACAGGTTCAGGTAGTTGCTTTGCGCCACCTTGAGCTGGTTGGCCTGCATGATGCTGGTGTCGACCCAGCCGATGCCGGAGCCGATGGTGAAGGCGCGCAGGTCGTCCAGGGTTCGGATGGACCGGGCGCGTTCGAAGCTTTCGCGGTTGGCCAGCAACACCCGATAGCCGCCGCCGCCCAGATAGATGGGGAAGGGGATGGGTTCGAGGTTGCGGGTCATGCCGCTGCCGGCGGAGGTCGTGATGAGGTTGCAGTATTGGCCGGCCTGGATCAGTTGCACGTAGCGCTGGTCGGAGGTGGCGACATTGGCGACGCGGCAGCCCTTGATGGAGAAGGGCCGGCTGCTGGCACGCATGGCCAGTTCGAGGACGGCCTTGCGGTAGTTGATGAGGGGGTTGTCCTCATGGAGATCGGCGAGCTTGATCTCGATGACTTGCGCATTGGCGGCAGGCGATTGGGCGCGGGCGGAGGCGGCGCAGAGCAGACTCATCGCCAGGACGAGAAAGACCGCGACTACGCTTCGGGCGCTCGACTTGTCTCTACTCATGGCGGTGGGGAGCTCGAATTGTTCAGATGATGTTATGCAAGCGGGGAGGGAATCGCAAGGATTTGTGTGGGGTGGTGAGGATTTTGTGGTGTGGGGGCAGCGATGGGGTAATCGGCTGCGAAGCCGACAGGGAGTGGAATTGCGGTCGTGAGGAATTGAGATTTTTTGCTGATGGGAATGGCTCAGGCGGTCGCCTTGAGCCGAGCGCGATAGTCGACGGCTTCCAGTTCAAGATTGGATGAAATCGTGCCGCGTAGAATGAAGAGCTTGGGGGAAGTAGCGAACTCGAAGAGACGATATAAACAGAAAGCGTCGCCGACCTCTTCCGAAAACTCCAATTCGTTCCGGGTCACGATGAAGGACGTCAGCGGACCGCCGTTGGTCGTTTTCACCTCGATGAATCGCGCCTGATCCACGGACTCATACGACAGGATGTCATACCCGGCGCCATCCCCAATACGGTCAGCGATCCAGTCGACCCGGCCTGCGAGATCATCACGTCCTTCGTCATGGAGTCTGAATTTTTCAAACGACACCGTCCACGCTTCGCCAGCGTGACCCAATTGGCGGTTACGCTCTTCACGCGCGGCGTAGTCCAACTTGCGCGGGAGCCTCAGCCGCTTGGGCATACGTATCGTTGGCTCCACTGTTGGTCGAGCAACGAGCACGCCACGAAACTGCTGTTGCGCGGGCTCGGTTTGTGCGTCAAAACTATCCATCATTTTGGCGAGCTCGCCACGCTGTGCGTCGATGAAGGTAATCACGGTGCGACGGAGCAATTCCTGCAAATTGGTCCGCGGTTTGTAGCCGCGAATATAGGGTAGTCCCAGCTGATCCAGCACGGCCGAAATATTTTGGTGCTTGAGCTCAATGGAAGATTTGCTGCGAGTCGTCAGCTGGCGGCGCAGGTGTTCATTGTGTTCGGCTTTGTTATACGGAAGCCCGAATGCCTCCGCGCGGAGCATATTAAAGTAGTCACGAACGGTGGCCTCCACCTCTTCAGCAGTCCAGTCCTGACCGATCCTGACTACCTCGAAGTCCAGTTCACGAAGAATCGCTTCAGCGGAAACGCCACCTTCAGAAAAGGTCTCCGATCGGAGGGGACCAGTATCTGGAAATGCAACGCCATAAGCCACCGCCACGACGGCCGCTGCATCGTAGAGCTTGCCTGAGTGACGATCACGGAGCATGTAATCGCGTGACTTGCCGTAACCGTACTTCTCAAGGAAGTAGGTTCTGCCAAGGCGGTCGTATTCGCTCATTGCCGCACGAACGGCTTCGGGCGAATTCAAGTTCTTGAGCCGCATCATCTCAGTACACTTGCCCGGCCAGGAGGTGCTGGTAATCGCGGCTCAATGGGCCAGTCTGCCCGACGCCGGACCAACACTGGGAGGAGGTTGCATAGGCTTGGTGATAGGCCCAATACGCAATACGCCGCATGGCGGGCTCATCGCAAACAAAGCCCGCGCCTAGCTGCTCGGACAAATACGCTCCATGCGTACGGTTGCGTTCCTGCCACTTCGCGAGATGGATGGCAGCCGGCAACAGATCTCTTTTATCACCATTGCAGCGGCGATGCGCCAGAACAAGGTTTTCGCCCAGATTGCGTGGATAACGTGACCAGGGGATGAAGTGATCGACCTCGCCATTCTCCTGAAGAGATTGCTGGCAATAGAAGCACTGGCCTTTCTGTATGGTGTTCAGGACCGGGCGCGCGGCGCGCAAGTTGGCGCGATCAGCACCAAACAGGAGCTGTTCCAGATCCGATCCCGTGCCCAGCACGGCGGTATTGAGCGGATTGGCATGCAAGTGCTGAATCCACGCATGGCGGCTCAATTGATGGAGCAGTCCATGGAAGCGCCGAAGATTGAACATCACGCCTGGCAGCAGGCGTATTGCGGCTTCTGAAGCAGGCTCATAGAGAAATCGGACTTGCTCCCGACGAAGTATCTGCAGTCGCCACAAAGGCATTTCCTTCAACAGCACTACCGTCTTGCGCAGGGCCTTCGCCCAGTCCTCAGACGCACGGGCCTTAGGAAGCGTGCCGTGTCGACTGCGCAGTTCCTGCAATAGCGTAATCGTTGCTGCCTGTCTGCCACTGTTCTGGATCAGGACGGCTGCCAATCCGTCGCGGGTATAGGGCGCGACTTGCGGCCAGTAGATCTCCAAGAACTTGTCAGCGATTAGCTCGTGGGAAAGCTCAAGGCATTCGCCAGAATCTTCTCCATGCTCGACAGCCAGTTCGGTAATCGACTGCAGCAGCGCGAACTTGTAGGTGGCCGAAAATTCGCCCTCGTCAAACAAGCGTTGGACATGATCCAGAAAAGAAAGCTGCTGAGTCGGGGAGGGGATCTCCATCATGTTCAGCGTTGGCTCCAGTACCTAGCCGTTCGATTGCCCTTATTTTTGTCTCCTTTAAGAACCGGCAGGCCGAGTAGTTGGTTCTTATGCGCTCGGAACAGGGTCGGACGGGATGGAAATCTGCAGGAAATTAGTTTGTCTGCGTTTTCTTTCTCGTAGGCTTCACGAGCATGGGAAATCGCTGCATTAAACGATAGTTTCCATTTCGAGCAGATAGCATCGATACGCCGAAGTGCATCCTGAAGCAATCTAACCTGGGCATGAAGTTTCGGATTATCGTACTGGGCGGCGATCCCAACGCGAGGTAGCCCCTTTCGACGCAATATCAGGCATCCAGTTGCGATTCGGTCCCGAATGCCGGATTCGTCGACATAGCGGGCCTCACGTTTATTTGCATCGAAAATATGAATGGTGCCGGCATGGATACGAGCGTCCAGTACCTCCAAGTAGCTATCCGGATTGCCAGGCAACGTAAGTCTGTCACCAATGCGCAGGTCGGACATCATGGCCGCAGCTCCTCTATCAAGCAAAGGTGACTCAGATCACCATATCCAGCTGACAGCTCCAGTGCTGCAAAAATATGGTGGCGTGCCAAGTCTGCCTGCAGCACCCCAGTAACAAGCAGTGGCGGGATCAGCGCCGTCGGAATCTGGAGGCTGGTGCACAGTGCGTGTTGAAGCACCGGGCCGGATTCGCAATAGCGCTCGACTCGCTCGATGATGTCCGGCGTCAGATATGTATGGGCACGCGCTAACGCTGGTTTTAGCAGTTGAGCGTTGACGATGACTGGATGCCGTTCGTCCGCAGGTACAATCACCGTAGATAGCGGATAGCAGTAAGCCTCCATGATTTTCCGCGCACGCTCGAGTTTCATCCAGTACTGGTCGTCGCCCTCGTAGCCCTGAATTTTGACTTCGTACGCACAAAGCAGACCATCGGTCTGAACCACAGAAAAATCTGGTGTGTACTCCATCTCTCCGGTGCGGCATCCACGCATGCTACGTGCCTCGGATACTTCTTCGCGCGTGAACAGCAGCCGTTCACTGACCAGGTCAACGGTGAACGGTTGTTGCTTAAATGAGCGCACACGCGGGTCGATGCTGAGTATGTGTGCAACCAGTCGTTCTGCGTCGGATTCGACGGTAATGTGGCCATCGGCTTTTTCTGCATAGGTGCCGATGCGAGCTTTACCGTATGTCCGAGCGGTGAACCGGACTCCAACATTCGCCGCATTTCGACGACTGCGAGTGCCATAGGATGGTGAGCTTTTCATACCAGCCTCCAGGCAGCTCTTGCTTGCTTCACCATAGTTTTTGCCGCAATAGCATTACTCCATGACAGGCTTGCAGGTTGCCATTTATTTCTAGGCGCCCACCGATGGATGAACTTGCGCTTTGTCATGTGACCTCCTGTCAGATAGATTCCACACACGTGTTGCCCTGACGCATCGGGGCAACATAGGCGTATCGTGCCAAGCGCCCGAATTTAAGGAGCCAGCACGAAAATGAAATATCAGGGGACGTGCGAATCCACTTGAACGGCCCATTAGGAGTTCAAGGCGTTGACAGTGGATTCAGGAAGGACCATACTCAGTGCCGGATCAGTCAATATCCAAGCAGTAAATACAAGGCCCAAGAGCTCCAACTCTTGGGCTTTGGCCGTTCTAGCACCCCAACTTTACCCGCGATTGAATTGAGGTTATGTCATCAGTCGCCTCCAGATGTAATTGTGGAACCGGCCGCCGGCGTCTCTGCGGCATTCATGATTGCTATATCGTCGCTCAAAGCGCGCTCCCGTTGAGCCGCAAGCCATGCGGCAACATCCTTAACAAGCGCAAACTTGCCACGCCTATTTTCGATCTCGAAAACCGGGATAGGAATTGTCTTGCGTGAAACGGCCTGACGGAATGCCTCCATCGACGAGTATCCAAGCACCAGCCGTAGGTTGTCGTTTGACACAATGGGGCCGTATCGACTTGTTAATTCTCTATCCAAAAGGACCGCCAGCGGCTCATTGATATGCGTTGGATTCATGTCATTCGCTCTGTCACGATTAGTCACATCAAATACTAGCAACTCCGCTGGTGAAGGCCTAGATAGACGCCGAGAGTAGTATGTCACTCTATTTTTTGATAGCTTATGAATCTAACTCTTTGAAAATATTAAGTTTTGCACAATGAACGCGACCTTTAGTAATCCGTCACAAAAGTCAGCATGACCAAAAATTCTGCGTCCAAAGCCGACCCTGTTGAGAGGATAAGGCGGATTTATTGGTACGAAGGTGTTCGCCAAGCGACCGGTCTAACTAGTGCCTATGCGCTTGAGCGACTGTTCGTCCCGGACGGTTTCGGAAGGAATAAAGACGGGATCCTATTTAATCGGTCCACCTGGGTAACCTATAAGAAGGGTGACCACACACCAAAGCCGGCACTCGTAGCGCGAGTGGAGTTGTCGGTGCCTGGATCCAGTGAGGAGTTAAACCATGTGTTGTGGGAGATTTTGCGCGAGAGCACGCAAAGGTCAGTACATGCGCAAAGGTGGTTACGGCAAATAGAACCAGAATTACAAATACTAGTATTCGATGGCGGGACCAGAATTCGGGATCATGGCTGGCCTCGACTGCTGGAGAAAATTGAGAATAGAGCCAGCATGGATGCACTCGCATGCCTGACGGTACTGGTGTTCGTGAATTTGGATCGGCGTAACTTCGACTTGGCGCCTGAGTTTGCGCGAAGCACTCTTCGTGTGCTCCTTATGCTCGGCCATCACTTTGAATGCCGAAGAATTGGAGACGACTTATTTAATCTGTACGTTGAGCGAGTCTTCAATAAAGTTTGCTGGAACGAACAGCGATTTTATTTGGATAATTATGCGTTTTCTCTATGGGCCGATGTTTTGCATCGGGTCGCTGGCAATACAACTGGCACGAGTGCTCACTTGAAACCATCATCCGAAGAGGTTCGCATAATGTGCCGGGTGTTTCGCGGGACACGCGGCTTCGCCATCGCGCTTGCAATTGATCCGTTGATAGGGCCTGATCTTGACATCGGCCCACCTAGAAAAAAAATCATCGACGCTTTTCAACGCGACGTTTGCTTTAAAGGGCGGGCCGTTAGCAGTATTTTGGCCAGTAGGCGAAAGCATCTTTCTTCTTTTGAGATATCGGAGGTCGTTGGATCCGACCTCACGTGACGAGGCAGACGCGGCATTTCTGCGGCACGCCGTTGACTTCCAAATTAGTCATAGCGGTCTGGCAACGAGCTTGGACCTATTCTTGGACCCAACTACCAGGCGTGTCCATTGGTAGCGGCAGAGGGCCTTGCTTGGACGCTTCCCGTTCTCCCGTTTCCAATGCGATACGTCAGCGGACGGCCTGGTCAGATGCAGTGAGCCTAGCCATCGACGTTAGCCAATGTATCATGCGCTGAAGGCAACTTGTTTCCCCCCTGAGCTGGCACACCAATGATGTTGCGCCCTGTCTCAGCCGAAATACCGGGAGGTGTGCAGTTCGGGTTAATGGCTGAGGCAGCGGTGACGCCAGAGTGAGATGACGGCTCCTTGGGGCAGTTGGCGATACCGATAGAAGCCATACAATATCGCACCAAACCTCGAATATCCTCACCCGAAAGCCCTCTAGGTTAATGAGCGGCTGACACCACTGGAGCGCAACGCCTGGCCGACATTCCGCGCGCGGCCCGGCAGCGACAGCACCGCGATTCTCAATTACGACACTCTGCTCGGGTACCCGCCCAGCGTGCCGGGCAACCAGCTGGTTGCCTGGAAACCATCCGGCCCCGTACTTTGCTGACGAAACACAACGGCTGGTCGCCTGGTTCGCTCATCCCATCAGCCGCGAGTTAGGGCATGAGCGAACGAAAGTCGCTGCCGCCTACCTGGGTCGGTGAACGTAATCTTCTTGACGCCCCTCTCGCGGTTGGAGCCCGAGCCAATGGCTCAAGGCCTCTAACAAAAATGCTCACTACGCATTAACAGTGATCTATAATGCTTTATAAGCATATTTTCTGCCACCAGGATACCCTATGACCAACAGCGTTGCTGACCTAATCCGGGCCGCCCGCAATGGGCGAACCCAGGCGGAGTTCGCCACTGTTTTGGGCGTTTCACAGTCCCAGTTGAGCCGGTATGAGCGGGGGGAATACGATCCACCTGCCAGGGTGATCAATGCCTGTATGCGGGAGACGCATATCGGTAATGGGATGTCAGTGCCATCAGCGGACGACCTAGCGCAGCAAGTGCGCATGACGTTGGGCAGCCCAGACAAAGAGCAGGCACGCTCCGCCCTTGCCAGCTTGTTGGCGGTGTTTGTTCATGAATAGGACCGGCAATGAAATTTTTGTTGGCGCTGGACAATCCAGCACTTATGTAGGACGGGACACAATGGCACAGAGCTACAATAACGGCGGCAACCTTGGCTTCGAGGCGGAACTGTTCAAAGCCGCCGACAAGCTTCGCGGCAACATGGAACCCAGTGATTACAAACACGTCGCACTGGGCCTGATATTTCTCAAGTACATCTCTGACGCCTTCGAGGCCCGTCACGCCAAACTGATGGCCGAAGATGCCGCTGCCGCCGAGGACAAGGACGAGTACCTCGCTGACAACATCTTCTGGGTCCCCAAGGAAGCACGCTGGTCGCATCTGCAAGCCAACGCAAAGCAGAGTACCGTCGGTACACTGATTGATAACGCGATGCGCGCCATAGAAAAAGACAACGAGTCGCTCAGAGGCGTACTACCCAAGGACTATGCCCGCCCCGCACTCAATAAGGTGATGCTGGGCGAATTGATCGACCTGATTTCTGGCATCGCTCTGCATGATGGCAGTGACAAATCCCGCGATGTGCTAGGCCGTGTCTATGAATACTTTCTTGGCCAGTTCGCTGGTGCCGAAGGGAAGCGTGGTGGCGAGTTCTACACGCCTCGCTCCGTAGTGCAAACACTTGTGGAAATGCTGGAGCCGTATAGCGGGCGCGTGTATGACCCTTGCTGTGGCAGCGGCGGCATGTTCGTGCAGAGCGAGCGGTTCGTCACTGAACATGGCGGTCGCATCGGAGATATTGCCATCTATGGACAGGAAAGCAACTACACCACATGGCGCCTGTGCAAGATGAACCTGGCCGTGCGTGGCATTGATTCCAAGATTTTTTGGAATAATGAAGGCAGCTTCCACAAGGATGAGTTTGCCTCTCAGCGCGGCAATGATGGTGCGCCAATGAAAGCCGACTTCATCCTCGCCAACCCGCCGTTCAATATTTCTGACTGGGGCGGCGAGCGCTTACGCGAAGACGTGCGCTGGAAATTCGGCGCACCACCTGTGGGTAACGCAAATTATGCGTGGTTGCAGCACATTTTCCATCACCTTGCACCGCAAGGCGTCGCCGGCGTAGTGCTTGCTAATGGCTCCATGAGCAGCCAGCAAAGTGGCGAGGGTGAAATTCGCAAAGCTATGCTTGAAGCTGCAGAGAATGCAGGGATCGTGGATTGTATGGTTGCAATGCCCGGTCAGTTGTTTTATTCCACGCAAATTCCAGCTTGCCTATGGATTCTTGCCAAAGGGCGAAGCAACGGTCAGGTGAAGAAGACAAAACTGCGAGATCGTCGCGGCGAAGTGCTGTTCATTGACGCCCGCAAGATGGGGGTACTAGTGGACCGCACGCGGCGGGAACTGACCGACGAAGAAATTTCCCGCATCGCATCCACATACCACGCGTGGCGTGGCGAAACCGATGCGGGTGAATACTCGGATATTCCCGGCTTCTGCAAGTCAGCCACTCTCGAAGAAATCCGCAAACACGACTACGCATTGACACCGGGACGCTACGTAGGAGCGGAGGAGCAGGGCAAGGATGAAGAGGGATTCGAGGACAAGATGCGGCGGATGACCGCTCTGCTGTTAGAGCAAACAGAGCGGGGTTTAGAACTAGATGCAGTCATCCGTGAAAGATTGGAGGCATTAGGCTATGGCCAAGCTTTCTGATTTAGCTACCATCAACCCGACCCGAAAAGTTAAGAAAGGCGAATTCGTACCATTTATCGAAATGGCTGCGTTGCCCTTGAGTGGGAGAGATATTTCTCCTGCAGCCGTTGACACGCGCATCGCAAAGGCCGCTGGAGCGCATTTTCAGAATGGCGATACGCTTCTCGCGCGAATCACGCCGTGCCTCGAAAATGGTAAGACAGCACAGGTTAATGTGCTCCCAGAGGGCACCATCGGCGAAGGCTCGACTGAATTCATTGTGCTTTGTGGTCACGATGCGGCGGACAACGATTTCGTTTACTACCTGTGCCGCGACCCAGAGTTTCGCAACTTCGCAATCTCCCGTATGGAAGGGACATCGGGGCGCCAGCGCGTTACGTGGCAATCCATTGCCAGCTATGAATTCGAGTTGCCACGGCCAGAAGTTCGCCGCGCAGCGGCGGAAGTTCTGGCGACGCTGGACGACCGCATCAACAACCTGCGCCAAAGCAACGCCACGCTGGAAGCTATCGCCGCCGCACAGTTCAAGTCTCGCTTCGTGAACTTCGACGGTGTGTTACCTGAAGACATGCAGGAATCGGAACTGGGCTTGATCCCGAATGGATGGCGGGTAGCCTCGCTTGACGCAATTGCCGACTACCTCAACGGCTTGGCGCTACAAAAGTTTCCGCCCGAAAGTGACACTGAATATCTACCTGTTATCAAGATCGCGCAGCTGCGCGCCGGCAATACCGGCGGCGCGGACAAGGCAAGCACCAAGCTCAGGCCAGAATACATCGTCCAAGATGGCGATGTGCTGTTTTCGTGGTCGGGTACGCTGGAAGTCGAAGTGTGGACGGGAGGGCGCGGCGCGTTGAACCAGCACTTGTTCAAGGTTACTTCTTGCGAAGTGCCCAAGTGGTTCTATTACTTTGCCACGCGTCAGCATCTATCGGACTTCCGAGCGATCGCGGCCGGCAAGGCGACGACCATGGGTCACATCCAACGTGGACATTTGTCCGCTGCCAAAATTGCCGTACCTCCGCCTGACCAGATGACGAAGCACGATGTCGTGATCGCACCACTGTTCGAGCAGAAGATCAACAATGCGCTGCGAATTCGCACTCTCGCCAGCCTACGTGATACGTTGCTACCGTGCCTTCTAGCCGGCAAATTGAAGGTGGTGGAATGAGTCCTGACTGGTATCCCGGTATTCGCGAGGCCTGCTTGCACTGGCGCGATGCGCCGATGTTGCAGCAGACCTTCGAGGCGCTCGAGCGTACCCTGGAGCAGGAGAACGATGCTTGCATTGACTGCGCAAAATCCATCGTCGAGGTGTTCTGTCGAATTATCGTGGACGAACTGGATTCGCCCACCCAACCCGTCAAGCCGAAAGCTGCGGCTCCCGACTTCGGCGAATGGGTCGGCGCGGCAGTGCGAGTGCTGAAGCTTGGTGAGAACCAGAACAGCAAGTTCTTGAAGCTGGTCTCCCAACATCACAAGCTGACGACGGCCTTAGGCGATCTGCGAAATGAATCCGGGCCAGTCAGCCACGGTCGGGACGGATTCCTCGCCAAGCTGTCTATACATCATCGGCGCTCTGCGGTCTTGTCGTCAGATGCACTAGTGGCGTTCTTGCACCAGGCCTATCTGGAGGCGCAGCGCGATCCTGTCAGTTCGCGTGAGCCGTGGGAGCGGTTCGAGGCATTCAATCAACTGATCGACACGAATATCGGCTTGGAATTGGTAACGGACGACGAGGGCAATTCAGAACTAAGGGTTCTGTTGCCTGGAGAAGAATACCTTTCCCTGAACATTTCGGTCAGCCGTTTGCTTTACCAGCTTGATCGGGACGCCTACATCGAAGCCCTGAACGCCGCTCGCGGCGTTCCCATCTCAGTGGCGAAAGCAAACGAAAAGCAAGAGGGAGCCTGATGGCTTTTTTGTCTGAAGCCCAAATCGAACAAGCCTTGCTAGAGCAACTACGCAGGCTGGGATACGCGATTGCATCTGATGAGGTCATCAGCCCGGACGGCAGCGCGCCGGAGCGCGAAAGTCACGATATCGTATTCCTATACCGACGGTTGGCAGATGCCGTTTTGCGTCTCAATCCTCACCTACCATCGGAAGCACGGGCTGATGCCATCCACAAGCTGTCCCAATCCGTATTTCCCGCTTTGCTGGAAGAAAACCGCCGAATCCACAGGCTGCTAACCGAGGGCGTAGACGTGGAATACTACGGCGACGATGGCGTGCTGACGGCAGACAAGGTGGCGTTGCTGGACTTCGATACACCTGAGCGCAACGACTGGCTAGCTGTGCCGCAGTTCGTGGTCATTCACGGCCAAGTCAAGCGTAGACCGGACGTGGTGCTGTTCGTCAACGGTTTGCCGCTTGCGGTGATAGAGCTGAAGGCACCTGGTAGCATAGGTGCGCATCTAGCGGGCGCATTTAACCAGTTACAGACTTACAAGCAGCAGATCCCAGCGCTATTTCACACCAATGCCCTGCTAGTTACATCGGATGGTATCGCGGCCCGCGTGGGGTCTCTGTCGGCCAATCTGGAACGCTTCATGCCGTGGCGCACTACGGATGGTACGGCCGTCCTGGAGAAAGGCTTGCCGGAACTTCCAACGCTGATCGAGGGCATCTTCGAGAAACAGCGGTTCCTCGATGTCCTGCGCAACTTCACCGTGTTCGGCGAAACTGGCAACGGACTGGCGAAGATCGTGGCCGGCTATCACCAGTACCACGCAGTCAACCGCGCCATCGCGTCCACGATTCGTGCCGCCGACTCGCAGCAGGGCGTGGCCGAAGAGCCGGCATCCTACGGATTGTCCGGCTTAGCGACACAACACAAAGGCGACCGGCGAGCGGGAGTAATTTGGCATACGCAAGGTTCCGGCAAGAGTCTGCTGATGGCTTTCTACGCGGGGCGGCTGGTGAAGCATCCGGCGATGGAGAACCCGACGCTTGTCATACTGACCGATCGCAACGACCTGGACGACCAGTTGTTCACCACCTTCTCGATGTGCCGCGACCTGATTCGCCAGACACCGGTGCAGGCTGAAAACCGCGATCATTTGCAGCAATTGCTTGCCAGGGCTTCTGGAGGTGTGATCTTCACCACCTTGCAGAAATTTGGAGAGGTGAACGCGCCGCTGACCACACGCCACAACGTAGTAGTCGTTGCAGACGAAGCGCACCGATCGCAATACGGCTTTCGCGCGAAGGTGGATGCCAAGACCGGCGAGGTCTCCTACGGATTCGCCAAATACCTGCGCGACGCGCTGCCTAATGCCTCTTTCATCGGTTTCACCGGTACGCCTATCGAGGCGACGGACGTGAACACTCCGGCCGTGTTCGGCAATTACATTGACGTCTACGATATCAGCCGCGCAGTAGAGGATGGCGCGACGGTACCAATCTACTACGAATCGCGCCTGGCGCGCATTGAACTAGATGAGGGTGAGAAGCCCAAGCTCGATGCTGAAGTGGAAGCGTTAACTGAGGACGAGGCGGTTACCGAACAGGAAAAGCTGAAGGCGAAATGGGCGACGGTCGAACAACTAGTCGGTAGCGAAAAGCGCGTCGCTCTGGTGGCGAAGGATTTAGTGGCACACTTCGAGAACAGACTGGCCGCGCTGGATGGCAAGGCAATGGTGGTATGCATGAGCCGCCGCATCTGCGTGGCGCTGTACAAAGAGATTGCTAGGTTGCGCCCAGACTGGCACAGCACTGATGACAATGCGGGAGCCATCAAAATCGTGATGACGGGCACAGCCAGCGACGCACCCGAATGGCAGCAGCACATCGGCAACAAGGCGCGACGTGACCTGCTCGCTAAGCGTGCTCGCGATGCCAAAGATCCGCTCAATTTGGTCATCGTGCGCGATATGTGGCTGACCGGCTTCGACGCCCCCTGCATGCATACGATGTACGTGGACAAGCCGATGCAAGGCCACGGGCTCATGCAGGCCATCGCTCGTGTCAATCGCGTGTTCCGTGACAAGCCTGCGGGGCTGATCGTGGACTACATCGGCATCGCGCAGAGCTTGAAGTCGGCGCTGGCGCAGTATTCGGCACGCGATCAAGAAACTACGGGTGTCGATGAATCGCAGGCGGTGGCCGTGCTTTTGGAGAAGTACGAAGTGGTGCGTGACATGTACCATGGCTTCGACTACGCCCCGGCCTTAAGCGGCACGCCACAACAACGACTGGCGACGATGGCCGGAGCCATCGAGTGGATTCTGGACAGGCAGCAACGATGGGCAGCGGCGGAAACCACCGAGGAAGGCAAGAAGAACGCTCAGCGGCGTTATAAGGACGCTGTGCTGTCCTTGTCGAAGGCGTATTCGCTAGCGTCAGCTTCCGACGAGGCGCGCAGCATCCGCGAGGAAGTCGGTTTCTTCCAAGCTATTCGCGCCGCACTGGTTAAATCGAGCGCTGGCTCAGGCGTGACTTCGCAGGAGCGTGACTTCGCCATCCAGCAGATCGTCAGCCGAGCTGTGGTCAGCACAGAGATCGTAGACATCCTGAAAGCCGCAGGCATTCAGTCGCCGGACATTTCCATTCTGTCCGACGAGTTTCTTGCCGAAGTACAGCAGATGCAGAAGAAGAACCTCGCACTTGAAGCACTGCGCAAGCTCATCAACGATGGTATCCGTTCGCGAAGTAAGGCCAACATCGTCGAAACTCGGACCTTCTCGGAACGGCTAGAGGAGGCCGTGGCGCGCTACCACGCTAATGCCATTACAACCGCCGAGGTGTTGCAGCAGCTCATCCAGTTAGCGAAAGACATTCGAGCTGCGCGACAGCGCGGAGAGGAGTCCGGACTCAGCGACGAAGAAATAGCCTTCTATGACGCGCTGGCTGAAAATGAGTCGGCACTACAAGTAATTGGCGATGACAATCTCAAAGTTATCGCCCATGAATTACTGGTAAGTCTGAAAAGCAATGTCTCGGTTGACTGGGCACATCGCGATTCGGCGCGCGCCCGGATGCGCGTGTTGGTCAAGCGTATCCTACGCAAGTACGGCTATCCGCCTGATTTGCAGGACGCCGCCGTCCAGACAGTTTTGCAGCAGGCGGAAGCCCTGTCGGCCGGGTGGGTTTAGGGGAAAGATGGATGACGAATCTTACCGCTCTGCAGCAAATTTCGCAGGGGTAAGACTGGGTGCGCCAAGTAGATCTCTCTAGCGATGGAGATATTGCCCCCCCTGGATCTCATCTTTCCTTTTTCCGACGCCAGAAATGAGCAACGCATCTGCTACAAGCTCGCTGGTGCATCTGATCGAAGACCTCTCTCCTCAAATTATTTCTGCAAATCGCCGCCAGTCCAATCCTGCGAAACGCAGAGCTTGGAACCCATCGCACGCGCAATCCATTGATGTACTTGCGGCTTAGGCCTCAACCACAAGCTAGGTCAGGCACATGCGCCTGGCTACTTGGGGGATACTTGGCGAGTGTCGGAATATTTGATAGCAGTGGCTGAGACTTGGGCTTTGGCCGCAAGTGATGTGATGTCGCAGCGAGGCTACCTGCATCGTCTTTAAAAAGATTGTGGTCGATGCAGTGCAAATCGTAGGCATCCTTATCGAGAGCCGTCAGATTTCTAAAGCGGGTGCCCTGCTGTCGTTTGCTAACGACATGGCTTCTGGTGTTTCAAACGCCTTCTTGTAGAACGCAGTTATTCTTAACCTTGACCGGTCTAATGGAGAAGCTCAGCTCCCAGTTAAAGGGCTGCTTCTTAAGGAAACTGTTTGCATATTGATTGAGGTATAGGCCGCAGAATGTGGATCTATCAAATCGGACGGGTTATTGCTAAGCGCCGGCGTTCACTTGGAATGACAGAGGCGCTGTTGGCGAGACTCGCCCTAGTCAAAGAAGCCGATGTTGTTGAACTAGAGAATGGAAATTTGCAGGACATTAGCCACAACAGTCTTTGTCGGATGATGGCGATTATTGGCTTAGCCTTTGACCTGCCTACTCCTCACGCACGGCTTACCAAGCGGGGGCTCGAAATGGCAGCGCGCTCCTCGAGCGTCAGATACAAACAAGAATTGAATGCTGACAAGCTCAAAGAGATATTGAAAACTGCAAAAGTTCCAGATCGGTATCGCACAAACATGATTCACTTTTTTGATGAAGCCCCCTTACCACTTCTGGTCTTGGCTGCAGAGGAAGCTAGTCAGGAGCTGCTACAACCAGAAATAATTTGGGACAACATGAGGCAGCTAGCACTTGAGCTTGACTCGGATAGAAAAGATTTATGGGTTAATTGAGCCATGTTGCGAAAACAAGAGCATCCACACAAAGAATAAGGGGAAAATTCAATGGAAGGCCCAAACAACAGCAGCCTGCAAACCAATGGAAACTTTCAGAAATTGCTCCACGAGTTGTCTATGCTTGGTGATCAGGCTACTCGGAATTCTGCTGAAGAGCCATTATATAAACAGTTCTTGGCACGATTCCCTGCTAGCCGATTGCCGCAGCTGAGCCTTGCGGAATACTGCGTGGGTAAGGGTGACGGCGAATCCTTCTGCTGGTGGCTTGAGCGAGGCCTTCAGCCGCTAATGGGACGTTATGTGCCGGGAACATCTCGTGGCCATATTCTGTACTTTCAAAGAGAGGATGGCACGCTGTACAAGCACCGGCGGTTGAGGTCGCTTAGCGATGAGGAGGCCCTACGTTATACCTTGCGCATCCAAGCCTGTATCGCGCAGGCAGATATGAGTCAGGACCCTAGCTGGATCGACAGCGATGCTCAACTCTATCAGCGTGCAGGCGTCGAGCCTCTCATGACGATGGGCGACGGGCGCAAGCTACGCCTGCTGGCGTGCTATCACCCTGAAGAGACGCTACCGATTTCCTCGTCGCGCCATCTTGGACATTTCCTGGAGGTTCTAGGTTGGCCAGCTGATGATCTACCTCCCAAGCGTCAACCGGTCACTCGCATGCTGCTGCTGCGCAGATACTTCGATCTGGCTCGCCAGTCAGTTTACGGACTGACCCCGTTTGGCTTCATGAAAGCACTTTACAGTGAACGACTAGGCCTGGCTCCTGCGAAGGAAGACGACGTGGCCGACGATGCTGGACTTGACGATGCTACGGAGGCCAAGAAAATGGCCCAGGTACTTTCATGCGACGACAGTGTCATGTCGCAACCGTTGAATCAAATTCTCTACGGGCCACCTGGAACCGGCAAGACCTATGCCACGATTGACGCGGCGTTGGCAATTTTGGATCCCACGTTTCTTTCGGCAAATCTGAGCGACCGTAAGGCCTTAAAGGCCCGGTTCGCAGAATTTGAACGCGAGCGGCGAGTGCGATTTGTAACTTTCCATCAGAGCTTCAGCTACGAGGACTTCGTTGAAGGAATTCGTGCCGTTACAGATGATGAGGCGAACGCTGGAGCGCTGAGCTATTCAGTTGAACATGGTGTATTCGGAGCATTGTGTGTAGATGCCAAACGTAACCAGGAAGCAGATGTCCGCATTGGTATCGGGTTCGCGCCAACAGTATGGAAGATTTCTATCTCTGAGGCCAGCAGCAAAGATGGCACTCGGCAATACTGTTTGGATAATAACGAGGCCCGTATTGGATGGAAACACGTTGGGGACGTACGGCACGTCAATTTAGCTGATCCGGCACTGCATCTCGGAACGAAAGAGCAGGCATCGCTGCAAAATTTCGCGTATGAGATGCAAGTCGGCGATATTGTTCTCTGCCTTGGTAGCAAAACCTCCGTGCGGGCAGTAGGCGTCGTGGTAGGGGAATATCAGTATTCCTCGAGCGTGCCTGAAGGCGTGCGCGAAGACTATGTACATCGTCGCGCGGTACGTTGGCTGAATACGCAGCTGGATTTCGATATCACAGCCCTGAACGGTGGGAAGCAGCTCACTTTGCAAGCTGTGTATCCACTCACACGAATCGAGTGGCCACAACTAGAGAACGCCCTACGAGCAGCAGGTACGTTGCCGGAATCCCTAGCGTCTACCACAGACGTAGAAAAGCTACCCTACGTGTTAATTATCGATGAAATTAACAGAGGCAACATTTCGCGGATTTTTGGTGAGCTTATTACGTTAATCGAACCGTCTAAACGCACAGGTGCTGCCGAGGCACTGGAGGTTCTGCTGCCTTACTCGAAAAAGCCTTTCAGCGTACCCGCTAACGTATATCTGATCGGCACGATGAACTCCGCCGACTTGTCGTTGACCGGCATGGATGTAGCCTTGCGGCGACGTTTCCTGTTCAAGGAGATGCCTCCGTGCCCAGCACTTCTGCAAGGTGTAGAGGTCGACACCATCTTGATTGATATATTGCTTACGGTAATAAATCAACGAATCGAGGCCTTACTTGATCGCGACCATTGCTTGGGCCATGCCTACTTCCTGCCGCTGCGAGAGGATCCTTCGATGCAAAAGCTGGCAGAGATTTTCCGGGGCCAGGTGCTTCCTCTCTTGAAGGAATATTTCTTTGATGATTGGCAGCGCATTCAGTGGGTTCTTAACGATCATCGGAAGCGCAATGCGGCCTATCGTTTCGTGATCGAAAATGAGGTTAACGTAGCCGAGTTATTTGGTGACATAGTCAACGTTACTCAATCAAAAAATCTTTGGCGTATCAATGAAGATGCCTTTTTGTGCGAGCAAAGCTATTTAGGCGTTATCGACCATGAGGACGCCTCTGTGTGACTACTTCCGGCGAATTTCAAACCATTAGCGTTCGTGAGCACGCCTGGCTCTGTACGGAGCCAGTCTCCGCAAGTCTTGATTGTGCTCAGGTTAGCAAGTCTGCGTTTGACTATTTGTGCCAACTTAGCGAGCGCTATTCAGCCAGTGGTGCGCGGCTACTGCAAATAGAAGGGCGACAGCGGCTGAAGTTGGATGGCTTTGTTGGGGTTGTGCAGACGCCCTGCGGCACGGTACTAGAGATCCTTCCGAAGCATCATGCTGATGGCGGAAACTTATTCGAGGCCCGTATGCTGCTGCGCAAGCTGTTACTCGCCTTGCTGGATTTGCCCACTCGCGACGTTGGCACAGCGTCTTTGCAGCTATTTGTTGCGCCGTTGTCTGATTGGGTGATCGGACGCTATTTGGAGGAACTAGATTCACTGATAAGCCGCGGTCTGCGGTTCGATTACCAACGGATGGAAGAGGAACTGCCTTTCTTGCGTGGGCAACTTAACTTGCCTCAGCAACTACGGCAATTTCCAGGGAAAGAACATCATTTCCACATCCGGCACGAAGTGTATTTGCCAGATCGACCAGAGAACCGGCTATTGAAGCTGGCACTAGATCGCGTGCGTCAGAACACACAAAACGCGAACCATTGGCGCTTGGCGCAAGAGATGAGTTTTCGGCTAGCGCAAATTCCAGCCAGTTGCCAGGTTGAGAAAGACTTTCGAGCGTGGGGGCAGGATCGGCTCCTGGCACAATACCGGGCAATCAAACCATGGTGCGAATTGATTCTGAACCAACAGATGCCTCTGGCCGTAGCTGGTGATTACCAAGGTATAAGCTTGCTTTTTCCGATGGAGAAGCTTTTCGAGCGTTTTGTCGCGCGTTGGTTTCGGGCAGCGCTAATGCCTGACATGGAAATACGTACGCCAGCGCGCAGCCAGTCGCTGTGTGAGCACCAGGAAAAGCCGATATTCCGCCTCGAGCCGGATATATTCATCCACGATAACGGTCAGTGCTGGGTTCTAGATACTAAATGGAAGTTATTGAATGCGGGCAGGCGCGGGGATAAATACGGTCTAAGTCAATCTGATTTCTACCAACTCTTTGCCTATGGGCAGAAGTATCTAGGGGGAGCCGGGCGAATGGCTTTGATCTATCCGCTCACAGAGACTTTCACGAGCCCATTAGATACGTTCGACTTTAGTGGCGGACTGACCTTGGAAGTGTTGCCATTCGATCTTGATCAGGAGCTGTTACTAGGCTGTGACAGGTTAGGATTGGCTTATCGTTCGATGTGACGGTGCGCAAGAAGCACTGGAGCACGCAGAATTTGTAAATGCGATCTAGCTGAACAAACAATCGGCCACTTCAAAGAAATGGCCGATGTATTTTTCGATAATTGATCTGAACTATTGAGAGACACGCTCAATTGATATCTCAAAGGATGCATCTCAAAATCTCAGGTTATGGCTCCTGCTACAGACTGATCAAACGTCAATATTCCCCGCCTGCAACGCATTCGATTCAATAAACGCCCGACGCGGCTCCACATCATCGCCCATCAAGGTCATGAAGATCTGATCCGCAGCAATCGCATCCTCGATTTGCACCTTCAGCAAACGGCGCACGGTCGGATCCATGGTGGTTTCCCACAGCTGCTCAGGATTCATCTCACCCAGACCTTTGTAACGCTGCTTGTTCACGCCGCGCTCGGCCTCATCACGCAGCCACGACATGGCCTGGCGGAATTCGGTGATGACCGATTCCTTGCGCTTCTCGCCCTGGCCGCGCGCCACGATGGCGCCCTTGCCGATGAGTCCCTTGAAGGTCTCGGCCGCCGTCGACAACTGCTGGTAATCCGGACCGCTCACAAAGTCCGCATCGATCACGGTCGCCTTGATGTTGCCATGCTGGCGGCGATGGATATGCAGCGCCACCTTCTCGCTATGCTCATCCACGCGCGCCTGCACGTCGATGTTGATGTCGTTGATGGCCTTCTTCAGTTCTTCCGCAGTGGCGGTGGCCTGCTCGATGTTGTCCATCTTCAGGGCCACGCCGCCGGTCATGATGGCGTTCAGCGCCGATTCATCGATGGCGCGCGACAGGCGCATGATGATCGCGTTGGCCGTGTTGTACTGGCGTGCCAGTTCCACCAGCGCCTCGCCGCTGATCGGCGCAGCACCTTCAGAAGGCTTGATCTCGGCATCGTTCAGGGCGATCTGCATCATGTACTGCGCTTCCTCGAAGTCGTCCTTCAGGTAGCGCTCGTCCTTGCCCGCCTTGACCTTGTACAGCGGCGGCTGGGCGATGTAGATGTGGCCGCGTTCGACCAGCGCCGGCATCTGGCGATAGAAGAGCGTCAGCAGCAGCGTGCGGATGTGGGCGCCGTCGACGTCCGCATCGGTCATGATGATGATGCGGTGGTAACGCAGCTTGTCCGGATTGAATTCGTCAGCACCGATGCTGGTGCCCAGGGTGGCGATGAGCGTCGTGATCTGCTCGGAAGAAAGCATCTTCTCGAAGCGCGCCTTCTCCACGTTCAAGACCTTGCCGCGCAGCGGCAGGATCGCCTGGAACTTGCGATCACGCCCTTGCTTGGCCGACCCGCCTGCGGAGTCACCCTCGACGATGTACAGCTCGCACAGCGCCGGGTCGCGTTCCTGGCAATCAGCCAGCTTGGAAGACAAACCCAAACCATCCATCACACCCTTGCGGCGCGTCAGTTCGCGTGCCTTGCGTGCAGCTTCACGGGCGCGCGCGGCTTCGACGATCTTGCCGCAGATGATCTTGGCATCGTTCGGCTTCTCGGCCAGGAAGTCGGTCAGGGTCTTGGCGACGATTTCTTCCACCGGGCCGCGCACTTCGCTGGAGACCAGCTTGTCCTTGGTCTGCGAGCTGAACTTCGGTTCCGGTACCTTCACCGACAGCACGCAGGTCAGGCCTTCGCGCATGTCGTCGCCGGAGATCTCGACCTTGGCCTTCTTGGCGAGATCGTTTTCTTCGATGTACTTGTTGATGACGCGGGTCATGGCCGCACGCAGGCCGGTCAGGTGAGTGCCACCGTCACGCTGCGGGATGTTGTTGGTGAAGCAGAGCACCTGCTCGTTGAAGGCATCGTTCCATTGCATCGACACGTCCACCGACACCAGCGTGCCCTGGTCGGATTGCTTCTCGCCGGTGGCCTGGAAGATGGTCGGGTTGAGAATGCTCTTGTTCTTGTTGATGTACTCCACGAAGCCGCGTGTGCCGCCTTCGAAGGCGAAGTCCTCTTCCTTGCCGGTACGCTGGTCGGTCAGCTTGATATGAACGCCATTGTTCAGGAAGGACAGTTCGCGGATACGCTTGGCCAGGATCTCGTAGTGGAATTCGACGTGCGTGAAGATTTCTTCGTCGGCCCAGAAGTGGACTTCTGTACCGCGCTTGTCGGATTCACCCACGACCTTGATCGGCGAGACCTGCACGCCATCCACCATCTCCAGTTCGCGGTTCTGCACGATGCCCTTGGCGAATTCCATCGCGTGGACCTTGCCGTCGCGGCGGATGGTCAGCTTCAGCTTCTTCGACAGGGCATTCACGCAGGACACGCCCACGCCGTGCAGGCCGCCGGAGACCTTGTAAGAGTTCTGGTCGAACTTGCCGCCGGCGTGCAGTTCGGTCATCACGATCTCGGCCGCCGAACGCTTGGGTTCGTGCTTGTCGTCCATCTTGAGGCCGGTGGGGATGCCGCGGCCGTTGTCGGTGATCGAGATGGAGTTGTCGGCGTGGATGGTGACGTGAATCTCGCTGCAATAGCCGGCCAGGGCTTCGTCGATCGAGTTGTCCAGCACTTCGAACACCAGGTGGTGCAGGCCGGTGCCGTCAGAGGTGTCGCCAATGTACATGCCGGGACGCTTGCGCACCGCCTCCAGGCCTTCCAGGATCTGGATGGAAGAAGCGCCATAGCTTTGTTGCGCGGAATTGGTGTTGTCTGCGGGGCTGGAGGACATGGTTACCTTCTGAAAATGCTAGCCAAACGACTAGGGAGCTGCAAAAAACGGAATTCTGGGGACGAATCTTTGGAATTCTTAAAAGCAACCGAGGGGCCGTCTGGGACGGCCCCTCGTGCGCGTGGAGCGGGTTTGCTCAGATCCGCATCGGCATGACGACGTACTTGAAGTCGGCGTTGTCAGGGATGGTGATCAGGGCCGACGAGTTGGCATCGCCCAGGGCGATGTTGACGTAGTCGTTCTTGAGGTTGTTGAGCACGTCCAGCAGGTAGCTGACGTTGAAACCGATGTCGACGGTGTCGCCGCCGTAGTCGATTTCCAGTTCTTCGACCGCTTCTTCCTGGTCGGCATTGGTGGAGCTGATCTTCAGGCTGCCAGGGGCGATCACCCAGCGTACGCCCTTGAACTTGTCGCTGGTCATGATGGCCGCGCGTTGCAGCGAGCGCAGCAGCTGGTCGCGGCTGATGGTGAAGCTGTTCTTGTAGCCCTTGGGCACCACGCGGGTGTAGTCGGGGAACTTGCCTTCGACCAGCTTGGAAATCAGCTCGATGTCGGCGAAGGTCAGTTTGACCTGGTTGTTGGCGATCTGCAGCTGGACTTCGTCATCGCTGTCGTCGAGCAGGCGTTGCAGCTCGATGATGGTCTTGCGCGGGATGATGACTTCCTCGCGCGGGAAGTCCTGCTCGGTCTCGACCTGGCAGAAGGCCAGGCGGTGGCCGTCGGTGGCGACCGCAATGACGTTCTTGCCTTCCACTACCAGCAACAGGCCGTTCAGGTAGTAGCGGATGTCCTGCTGGGCCATGGCGAAATGAACCATGTTGAACAGGTGCTTCAGGGTCTTCTGCGGCAGGTTGACCTGGGCGTTGTAGTGCTCGGCCTGGGCCACCGTCGGGAATTCTTCGGCGGCCAGCGTCTGCAGGGCAAAGCGGGACTTGCCGGATTGCACGGTCAGACGCTTGTTGGAGAGGGAGACCGACACTTCGCCGGAATCCGGCAGGGCGCGCAGGATGTCGAGCAGCTTGCGGGCCGCGACCGTGGTGGCCGTGGACTCGCTACCCGAACCGACGTCGGCGTGCGTGGTGATCTGCACTTCGATGTCGGTGGACAGAAAAGACACCTTCTCGCCGTCCTTGCGAATGAGAATATTGGCCAGAATCGGCAATGTGTGCCGACGCTCGACAATACCACTCACGATCTGCAGAGGACGCAGGAGCGTGTCTCGTTGGGTTTTAACCAATTGCATAGTCAGTTTGTCCTTGCTAATAGTGGTTTAAAGGGCGCCGTTGGCCGGCGTTCAGTCATGCCCATGTCGCGCGTGTTCCTCCTCTGGTGAAAAACAGCTGCTGCCTGCAGTGCAACCTGCCTACGCACTGCTGAACTCACTTCCTGAAATACGCAACGCTCCTGCTTGTGCATGACCGGCCGCTGCCGGTCCGATACCCGTTCCCGAAGAGCTGGTGATACAGCGACCCGGCATTGTCCATCTGCGCCTGACAAACCCGGGCAGCCAGAACCACTTGGCTATACGTTTGGAACATTTGAATACTTTTGCCGGAACTTCCCGGGGTTTTATTCGATGTTTCCGTGATACTTCGCGGATTTCCTGCTCCATGGCCGGCCCTTGCGTCCGCCTGCGAAATAACGCCTTCCATTGTACCAATCATCCCCTCTTCAGAGTAGTGCGGCAGGGGACAGGCGAGGGCGTTGGAAGGGAAAAAAGGATGGGCAACAGGCCGTGTTGTCTTTTCTTTCATATGCCGCCGAAGGCGGCTTTTTTCAATTATCCACAGGCGATTTTGGTGAAATTCATCATCGTTTTGCCGCGCTGCCCTGTGGAAAAGAAATGCCGCCCGGTTCACGCTGGAAGCGGGCGGCATGTCGATTTATCCACAGGCGTTTTCGCGCCCGTGCTGTGTTGCGCGCATCAACCCTTCAGGGTCTGTTCCAGCACGTGCAGCTCGTGGTTGCATTCCGGGCTCTTGGCGCGGTCGGCGGCGATCTTGCGCACCGCGTGCAGCACGGTGGTGTGGTCGCGCCCGCCAAAGAGGTCGCCGATTTCCGGCAGGCTCTTCTGGGTCAGCTCCTTGGCCAGGTACATGGCAATCTGGCGCGGACGGGCGATGTTGGCCGGGCGCTTCTTGGAATACATGTCCGCGACCTTGATGTTGAAGAAATCGGCCACGGTCTTCTGGATGTTTTCCACCGAGATCTGGCGGTTCTGCACCGAGAGCAGGTCCTTCAGGGCTTCCTTGACCACGTCGATGGTGATGTCCTTGCCGTGGAAACGGGAGTAGGCCAGGATCTTGCGCAGCGCGCCTTCGAGCTCGCGCACGTTGGAACGCAGGTGCTTGGCCACGAAGAAGGCGACGTCGTCGGACAGCACCACGTCTTCTGCGGAAGCTTTCTTCATCAAAATCGCCACCCGCATCTCCAGCTCGGGCGGCTCGATGGCTACCGTCAGGCCGGAGTCGAAGCGGGAGATCAGGCGGTCATCCATGCCGCTGATTTCCTTGGGATAGGTATCACTGGTGATGATGATCTGCTTCTTGGCCGCGATCAGGGCCTCGAAGGCGTAGAAGAATTCTTCCTGAGTGCGGCTCTTGCCGCCGAAGAATTGAATATCGTCGATCAGCAGCAGGTCCAGCGAGTGGTAATAACGCTTGAAGTCGTCAAAGCCCTTGCGCTGGTAGGCCGTCACCACGTCACGCACGTATTGCTCGGCGTGGATGTAGCGGATCTTGGCGCCCGGGTTATCCACAAGCACCTGGTTGCCGATGGCATGGATGATGTGGGTTTTACCCAGACCCACGCCGCCGTACAGGAACAGCGGGTTGTAGGACGTGCCAGGGTTGTTGGCCACCTGGGTCGCGGCCGCGCGCGCCAGCTGGTTGGCCTTACCGGTCACCAGGTTGTCGAAGGTCAGCACCGGGTTGATGCGCGACTGTTCCTGGCGCGGGGCAACCGCGCGCACCGGCTGGGCCGGTTCCGGATCCAGGTGCAGCTGCTCGTGGTTGGGCAAACCCAGGCCGCTGGCGCCACCGCCATTGGCTTGCGCATTGGCGGCCGGGCGGCGGCCCTGGTTGCCGCGCGGGTCCAGCACGAACTGCACTTCGGTGGGCGCGTCCCAGAACTCGCAGGCCAGCGCCGTGATGCGGTTGGCGAACTGCGTCTTGACCCAGTCCAGCTTGAAGCGGTTGGGCGCGGCGATGCGCAGCAGCCCGTCCTCGAAGTCGAGCGGGACCAGCGGCTTGATCCAGGCGCTGTATTGCTGAGGCGTCAGCTCCTGCTCAAGTTTGTGGGAGCAGGCCTGCCAGAAGTTTTCCATGAAGCTTTCTTGTCGGATGATTGCGGCGCCCGACTGCCGCATCCAAAGGACGGGCCTGTGGACGAAGTCGTCCGGGCGCGAAACGAGGGACGCATTTTACTCCGGTAAACTTAAGTTATCCACAGGCGAACCGTCAAAAAGCCCTGAAAAACCTCATCTATCCACAGGCTGCGCAGCAGCCATCTTCGTGACGTTCACGCAAAGGCGCTTGAGGGGCGGGTGATAGGGGGACAGAGTAGCCCGCTTGTGGACAAGACAAGCTCATCCTTGGGGACGATGTTTTTTGTAACAGCCTGTGCAAAACCGGAAATCGGGACGAATTCTGTCCCTGATTTCCCCTGTGGGCAACATGAACTGAAGGAAAAAACCGGCTGTGGATAAAACAAAAAGGCCGGCCTCAGTCGACCACGGCACCATCGACAAAGACCTTCATTTCACCAGTCTGATATTGGGTCCAGACTTCATTGTCGGTCAGCGGCTGGGTGACGATCACGGCCACCCGGTCATTGGTGGTGGTGACTTCGGAAAAGTCGACCGAGAGGTCCTCGTCGGACAGCTTGGCCTTGGCAAAGGGATGCTGGCGGACGATGTAATAGAGATTCGTGGAGCAGTGGGTATAAAGCGCCGAGCCATCCGAGAGCAGCATGTTGAAGGTGCCATGGCTGGCGATGCCGTCGACGATCTCGCGCAGCGCCACGCGCAGGTCGGCCAGCAAGGGCAGGGTGTCACCGAAGCGCTTGCGCATCTCCTGCAGGATGAAGCAGAAGGCCAGTTCACTATCGGTGGTACCGACCGGCCGGAAAGGCCCGTCCAGCTTGGGGGTGAAGTTTTTCAGGTCACCATTGTGGGCAAATACCCAATAGCGGCCCCACAGCTCGCGCACGAAGGGATGGCAGTTGGCCAGCGTGACGCGGCCTTGCGTGGCCTTGCGGATATGAGCGATGACATGCTGCGACTTGATCGGATAGCGCTTGATCAGCTCGGCCACCGGCGACTCCACGGCGGCCTGGTGATCCACGAAGGTGCGCACCCCGGAGCCCTCGAAGAAGGCGATCCCCCAGCCATCGCGATGATGATCGGTCAGCCCGCCACGGGTGGCAAAGCCGGTGAAGCTGAAGACGATATCGGTGGGGGTGTTGCAGTTCATTCCGAGAAGCTGGCACATGATGTCTTGCGGTGAGGCTGTGATGATAGTCAGATGAACAAGTTATCACGATTGCCGCCGGCCATGACGCGGGCTGTGGACAAAAAAAAGCCCCGCGAGCTTGCGCTGGCGGGGCTAATCCTTCCTAAAGAGGGAGGAGGAGACACAGTACGACCTACAAAACTTCTACTACACGACCAGAAGCCGGTGGGCCTCGAACTACGGTCAGGCGGGGACTGGATCAGTCACGCGCGGCCATGTTGCGCAGTTCGGCGGCAAAACTCGGTTGGGACAGGCTGTATTCATTGGCCATGCGGTTCAGCATCATCTTGCCGCTGAACTTGTGCGCCAGGATGCGTTGCTCCAGCGACTTGCGCGGCTTGACCAGGAGCACGGCGGCTTGCGCCAGCCCCAGGATCAGCGGCTTGAACACCATCACCAGGGTCACCAGTGCACCCAGACCCAGCGCCGGACGGACATAAGCCGCGATCAAACCAAAGAAGGACTGCGCGAAGGGCAGGGCTGCTTCTGCGGGAAAGGCCAGGTTCAGGAAGGACATGATATTTCTACCTCTGATAATCAGGCCGCGACACGACTGCGCGGCGTTCAAGTTCACTGTTGTTGCGTCGCAGTATGATGGTTCGGACCCTGTATGACTACTTTAGAGTTCTCATATCAGTTATAGCGTTTGTGAATAAAGGGCTTTCAGCATGCAAAACTCTTCATATCGCCCTGGAACCCGCGTCAAGCGCGAGACAAGCCGGTCAGGGGCCGCCGATGCAGTCGCTCCGACACACCTTTCTTGACGGAACCGATGCGGATTTACAACGCCGTTTGACGCCAAGCCCGAGGGCGCTGAATATCTGACATGGGGAAATCGGGCAAAACGCTCACATCCGGCCATCCGGAAATGAAGCCTGCAAAGGCAGGAAGCCCGCCGGACGGGGCTCGTAGCCGACCCACGAAAAAAAACCCCACAGGCTGAGCCTGCGGGGTTAATCCTTCCTAAAGAGGGAGGAGGAGACAACGGATCGGTGTCCTGACGCGTTGATCGAATCAGCGTCAACATAAGCGCCGTACGCGCCGGGAACTACCGAAATCCTTCACTACCGGCATCGGCCGCTCGGGGCTGATGCCAAGGTCACGCAGAAGTCATGCGCGACCGGTAAAACTTGAATCTGGTAAAGCAGAAACCTTCGATTAACCGCGCGAAGCGATGAAGCGCAGTTCAGCAGCCAGGTTCGGCTGGGTGGCTTCGAACTTGTCGGCCATGCGGTTCAGCTGGCGGGCACCGGTAGCGCGATCCTGTTCGGCGGCGACCAGAGCAACGGCTTGCAGCTCGTGGGCCTTGACGAAGTGGATGAAGATGTTGCGCATGACGGCGGCGAACTTGCTCTTGAAGGTGCTGTTGGTGCTTTGTGCGATGGTTGCCATGATTCGATCCTTGACGTTGTGTGTTATGTTGCATTGCAGTGTAGTGAACTCACATTTGTTTGCCCACTTTCCGTTTCGGATATCAGTTATATAATCTGTGAATAATCTTTCTGCCGGCGATCACCGGCGTCCATACTGCCTCTCCTTACCGCCGCAAAGGCCCGCCCTATGAGCTTTCTCACCCTGGACCTGAACCTGTTGCGCGTATTCGACGCCGTCATGACCGAGCAGAACCTCACGCGCGCCGCCAATTTGCTGGCCATGACGCAGCCGGCTGTCTCCAATGCGCTACGCCGCCTGCGCGACACCCTCAACGATGACCTGGTGATCCGCACCGCCCACGGCGTCAAGCCCACGCCGCGCGCCGAAGAACTGTGGCCGACCGTGCGTCGGGCGCTGTCCGAGCTGGAAGCGGTGATTGCGCCGGAAAGCTTCGACATCTCGCGTGCCCAGAACACCTTCCGCATGGCCATGGTGGATGCCACGGCCGCGCTGTGGCTGCCTTCGCTGGTGCGCACCATCATGCGCGACGCTCCGCGCATCAAGATCCGCATGATGCCGCTGACCACCCGCGACCCGCGCGCCATGCTGCTGCGGGGGGACATCGACCTGGCCGTCGGCTTTTTCCCCGGCGTGACCGCGCAGCTGGCCGATGGGCAGGGCATGGCCAAGAGCCAGATCAGCCATGCGCGGCTCTACACCGGGCAGTACGTCTGCGTGATGCACAAGAACCACCCGCTGGCCGGCCAGCCGCTGACGCTGGATAGCTACTGCAGCGCTGATCACCTGCTGGTGAGCCTGTCCGGCAAACCCCATGCGGTCATTGATGATGTGCTGGCGGGCATGAACCGCGAGCGCAAGATCCTGCTGACGGTGAACCAGTTCTTCACGGCCGGGCGCATCGTGGCCAGCTCCGAGCTCATCACCGTGCTGCCGCGCCACCTGGTGGCGGCCACCGGCATGGCTGAGGCGCTGGTGGTGAAGGAATTGCCCTTCCAGACGCCGGAAGAGCATGTCGACATGCTCTGGCATGAACGAGACGCCCGCAATCCCGCCCACAAGTGGCTGCGTGCGCACTTGTCTGCAACAACCCATGATGAATTCGGTCGTATCAACATGAAGCGCTGATGCAGCGCGTGCGATACCCGGCTTTTCCGAACTGACTCATCCACAGGCGTCCAGGAGACAGACGCCCGGAAAGCCCCCGTCCGCGCGCATCGGTGCCTGTTGATAACCCCAACCAGGGAAGCCGACCCGATGCCGCGCCTGACCAGAATCCTCCTTTGGCTGCTTGCCAGCCTCGTCCTCGTGATCGCCGCCGCGGTCATTTTCATTCTTACCTTCGACTGGAACCGGGCCAAGCCCTGGATCAATACCCGCGTCTCGGCCGCCACCGGGCGCGAGTTCGCCATCGACGGCAATCTCTCCCTGCACTGGCAACGGCCTGAGCCGACCACGCCGCCGGCTGGCTTCTGGGCGCGCTGGGTGCCGTGGCCGCGCTTGCAGGCGGAGAATCTGCGCCTGGGCAATCCGGCAGCGTTCGCGTCCTCAGGCCAGATGGCGACAGTGCGACAAGTCACTTTTACGCTCAATCCCTTGCCGCTGCTGGTGCACAAGATTTCCCTGCCGTCGCTGGAAGTGCAGGATCCTTCAGTTTCTCTGCTGCGCAACCGCGAGGCTGTGAACAACTGGACTTTCAAAACCGATAGCAGCACTCCATCGGCCTGGCAGCTGCAACTGGGCCGCATCAGCCTGCGCCAGGGCAAGCTGGCCCTCAACGACGCTGTGCAAAAGATCAACATCAAGGCCGACATCGACACCCTCGATCCCGACAAGGAAAAGGTCTATGGCTTGGGCTGGAAGCTGAGCGGCAGTTTCAACGGCGCGCCGGTTGCAGGTGAAGGCAAGGCCGGCGGCGTGCTGTCATTGCAGGACCAGCAGCAACCGTATCCGCTGCAGGCCCAGGTGAAGGTCGGCAAGACCGCCATCGGCGTGCGCGGCACCCTGACCAAGCCGGCCGAACTGGCCGCGCTGGAACTGCGGCTGTCGATTGCCGGGGCCAGCATGGGCAATCTCTATCCCCTGACCGGCGTGCTGCTGCCGGAAACGCCGCCCTTCGCCACCGAGGGCCGCCTGATCGGCAAGATCTCCCCGGATCGCAGCGAGTGGCATTACCAGGACTTCAGCGGCAAGGTCGGCGACAGCGATCTCAACGGCAGCCTGGACTACCTGACCGGGGGCGCACGCCCGCAACTGACCGGGGCGCTGACCTCCAACGTGCTGCGCTTTGATGATCTGGCGCCGCTGATCGGTGCCGACTCCAATGCGGAGAAAGCCCAGCGCGGTGCCGAGGAGCGCCAGCCCGGCGACAAGGTGTTGCCGGTCAAGACCTTCAGTACCGATGCCTGGGGCGCACTGGATGCGGATGTGCGCTTCACCGGCAAAAGCATCACGCGCCAGCAGGGACTCCCCATCAGCGACCTGCAGGCGCATCTGATCCTCAAGGACAAGGTGCTGACGCTCGATCCCCTCAATTTCGGCGTGGCCGGCGGTAACCTGACCTCCACCATCCGGCTGGATGGGCAGGCGGCACGCATGAAGTCCGAGATGAAGCTTTCTGCACGCAAGCTGAAGATCCAGAAACTCTATCCCCAGCTCGATGCCTCGCGCACCAGCTTCGGCGAGATCAACGGCGATGCGAAGCTGAGCGCAACGGGCAATTCGGTCGCCGCCATGCTGGGTTCGGCCAATGGCGAAGTGAAGACCTTGGTCAACCAGGGTGCGATCAGCAAATTCCTGCTGGAAGCGGCGGGCCTGAACGTGGGCAACGTGGTCATCAGCAAGCTGTTTGGCGACAAGGAGGTCAGGCTCAATTGCCTGGCCGGCGACTTGCCGGTGCGCGATGGCGTCATGAATGTGAAGACCCTGCTGCTGGACACCGAAGACGCCCTGATCGTGGTCGATGGCAGCATCGACATGAAGCACGAACAGCTGGACCTGAACGTGCATCCACGCAGCAAGGGCTTGCGCATCATCTCGCTGCGCTCGCCGCTGTACGTGAAGGGCAGCTTCAAGAATCCGGATGTCGGCGTGAACAAGGGTGTGCTGGCACTGCGTGCTGGCGGTGCGGTGGCGCTCGGCCTGCTGGCACCGGTAACGGCCATCCTGCCCCTCATCAATATCGACGGTGATCAGAAGGCCGAATGTGGCCAGCTGCTGGAGGAAGTGAAGAAGGCGCCGCAGGCCCCGCCACCGGGAAAATCCCTGCCGTTGAAGTCGACGCCTAAAAAATAGGCAGCCTCAAAACACCATGAAAAAAGCCGGCGGGCCAGGGGATAACTTTCCTGGCCCGCTGGCTTTTGGTGTGATTTCGGATGAGTCGCAGTGGACCTCGGCTCCCGTTTGCTTTTTTCACCTGTGGGCAAATTTCCCGAAATCCCCCTTCCTGCCCCCTGTTTCCCCCATGCCAAGGACTTAAATCGGGGTCGAATTGCCTGAAATCGGTGACATCCCGAAATTCCCTGCCTTCACGACGCGAATCCGTCAATTTCCGCTCAGCCTGTGGATAAAGTTCTGAATAACTTTTTCATCGTTTGGGGAAAAGTCAAAAAGTTATCCAAAGGCGGATTTTTATCCAAGATCGGTTATGACTTCATACAGACCTTGCCCAAGGCGTTGTCCTTTTCGTAAACAGCTGATTTTTCACACGTAAACAAGGTTATCCACAACGCAAGACTGACGTTAACCATCACTACTAATTTTATAAACAGCTTAGATTTAAAGCCTAAGCGCGCGAGCTTTCGCGCGCGACGCGGCTTGGTTTGCAGGCCATCAGGACCACTACCGGCTGTGGGCAAAACAAAAGTGTTCGTGGATCAAGGCGCTTGTCGACCAGGAAAAGCTTGCTGTGCGGGTGTTTTTACAGCTGATCGTCGGCAACGGCATTGAATGACGTCCTGGGCGACGCCGTCAGAGAGAACGCAGGGTGCAGAGCGCTGTGGAAAAGAAATGCTGCCAGCGGGCTCCTCGCCGCCTTGGGCGGCTTTTTTTATCCACAGGGAGAGGTAATCTGGTTTTGTCGGCTAAAAATCGACCGGTCCCGGGGACCGCTGTGGATAAAACATCAAGCCTTCAGGTCGACGGCGGCTGGAACGTCGAGCACCAGGTCACTTCGGGCCTCGGCCACGCAAGGCAGGATCCAGCCTTCGGCCTTTTCTTCTCGCGTCAGGCCGGGCCATTCGATCTGATAAGCGATCTCGCCTGTGAACAATTTGCACATGCAAGTCCGGCAAGTGCCATTCCGGCAGGAATTGGGCAGCCGGATGCCGGCGCGCAAGCCTGATTGCAACACCGAGAGTCCGGCGACTTGTTCAAATTGCAAACCCGAAGGCTGAATTGCGATCAGGAAAGATTTTTTGGAGTCCATGCCGTAATTTTGCGGGGTTTGGAGGCCGCCTGTGGATAAGTCTCTGCATATCCGCTGGGCGTTTTGGGTATATCTCGCCGATTTATCCACGGCCGAATTTTTGTCCAGAATCTGTGCCTCGATAATGCAGAAGCTTACCAAGCGTTTATCAGAAAGCTAAAGTCTTGATTTTTTTCGTGTAAACCGAGTTATCCACAGTTTTTGGCGACGTTAACAACTACTACTACTTATATATATCCACATCTGAATTAAAGAACCGAAAGCGCGTGCGCAGTGGACATCTTTCCAAAAAATTGGCTTTCAACCCCAAAAACCGCACCAAAAGGCCTTGGCAAGCTCCTGATACGGATGAAAAGTCCTTTAGGTTCGGCAGGAAGAAGGAGATTTCTGAAAGATATTGCTGTAATGCAACCCAATGAGATGTCAATGCGGCAACTTTCTTGGAGCGCTCAGTTCTGCCAGACTTGTTGCAGCAGTTGGAAAACCGCCCTGATCGCTGCTTCATGTTGTCTTTTTTCTAATGCAATGAAGCTCAGTTCAGTCGACAGTTCGACCGCATCTGCAATGACCAAGCCATGCGCATGAGCCTGGTTGAGCGCGATCGATTCACGCGCCAAGGACAATCCCACCCCCGATTTCACCAGATCCAGCATCGATGATTCCTGGTCAACCAAGGCTACAGTCTGTGGTTTTATCTGATGTTGAGCGAAGATCTTGCTTAATAGACGATGATGAGCGGATTCTGGCGGCGTCCAGATCCACGGCAGCCGCGCCAGTTCCTTCCATCCCTTGCCCGAGACGCGGTTCTTCCAGCCCGCGGGCGCGATGACGTTGTAGCTGAACGAGGTCAGCGTCATCGCATGAAAACCTTTGCCGGGGTCGCCCAGGAAGAATCCCACATCCAGATGGCCAGCCCGGACTTCATTGAGGACTGATCCCGACATGTGATGCGCCAGCTGAGTCGACAATTGCGGATGGCGCTCGACCAGCAACTTCAGGAAAGCCCCGAGCCGGATGAACTCCGGATCCAGGATCGTGCCGATGGCCAATGTCCCGGACACGATATTTTCACTTGATCGCAAGTCGGTCGCGTGCCGCCGTAAAGCCTGGACATCGGACAGGACGCGCTCGGCCAGCGGCAACAATGTGTTGCCCTCGGCGGTGAGGACCATGCCGGATGCACTCCGATTGAACAATCCGATGCCAAGACTTTCCTGCAAGGCCTTGATCTGCAAGCTCACTGCGGGTTGGGTGAGATGCAGTTTTTCAGCGGCCCGGGTCAGGTTGCCCTCATGGGCGACTGCGATAAATGCGCGTAACTGGGTCAGATCCATCGTCTTCTCCCGCAATTGATCCTTCTTATTCACGAACCTGGATGTGGATAAACCCGTGGATATCCCTGTGATCAGGCTGTGAGGATCTTGTGGGTAGCGTGTGTACAAGAAAGTCCAGATTATAAGCAATCTTTATATTGCTCTTGATAATTCCTCATTGGATGTCCGGCGGGTGGGCGACTATTCTTGCTCATCCATGCCATGGGTCCGTCGGGGTGACGGACTGGCCAGATTGCAGGAGGGAGCAGGAGACAGCGCCTTCCACCTTCATTGAAAACACCAAAGGAAACCTTATGAGCCTCCCGCACATCGATCACTTCATCAATGGCCAGATTTCCCGCTCCGAGAGCGGCCGCAGCCAGGATGTCTTCAATCCGGCCACCGGTGCTGCCACCGCCAAGGTCTCGCTGGCCTCGGTGCAGGAAGTCAATGCGGCCGTGGCAGCCGCCAGTGCGGCGGCACCGGCCTGGGCCGAGACGGCTCCCTTGAAGCGGGCGCGGGTGCTGTTCAAGTTCAAGGAGCTGATCGAGCAGAACCACGATGCGCTGGCCAAGGCCATCACCCTGGAGCACGGCAAGGTGTTTTCGGATGCGAAAGGGGAGGTCACGCGTGGCCTGGAGATCGTCGAATTCGCCACCGGCATCCCGCAATTGCTCAAGACCCAGTTCACCGACAACATCGGCGGCGGCATCGACAACTGGAACCTGCGCCAGCCGCTGGGTGTGACTGCCGGTATCACGCCGTTCAACTTCCCTGTGATGGTGCCGCTGTGGATGGCGCCGATTGCCATTGCGACCGGCAACAGCTTCGTGCTCAAGCCCTCCGAGCGCGATCCTTCACCTTCGCTGATGCTGGCTGAACTGTTCAAGCGCGCCGGCCTGCCGGATGGCGTCTTCAACGTGGTCCAGGGCGACAAGGTGGCCGTGGACGCGCTGCTGGAACATCCGGAGGTGCAGGCCGTGTCCTTCGTCGGCTCCACCCCGATTGCCGAATACATCTACCGCAAGGCCACCGAGCGTGCGGGCACCTTCCCGCTGCGCGCCCAGGCACTGGGCGGTGCCAAGAACCACCTGGTGGTCATGCCCGACGCCAACCTGGAGCAGGCCGTCGATGCCCTGATCGGTGCGGCGTATGGGTCGGCCGGCGAGCGCTGCATGGCGATCTCGGTGGCGGTGGCCGTGGGCAGCGTGGCCGACAAGCTGGTGGATGCACTGATCCCGCGCGTGAAGGCACTCAAGGTCAAGAACGGCATGGAAGAGGACGCCGAGATGGGCCCGTTGGTCACCGCCGCCCACAAGGCCAAGGTGGAGGGTTACATTCAGAGCGGCGTGGAGGCCGGTGCCAAGCTGCTGGTCGATGGCCGCGGCCTGAAGGTGCCGGGCCATGAGGAAGGATTCTTCATCGGCGGCACGCTCTTCGACAATGTCACGACCGAGATGAAGATCTACCAGGAAGAAATCTTCGGTCCGGTACTGTGCGTGGTGCGCGTGCCGGACTTCGCGTCGGCCGTGCAGCTGATCAACGCGCATGAGTACGGCAATGGCGTCTCGCTCTTTACGGCCGACGGCAATACCGCGCATGAATTCTCGCGCCGCATCCAGGTCGGCATGGTGGGCATCAACGTGCCCATCCCGGTGCCGATGGCCTGGCATTCCTTCGGCGGCTGGAAGCGTTCGCTCTTCGGCGATACCCATGCCTATGGCGAAGAGGGCATCCGCTTCTATACGCGCTACAAGTCCATCATGCAGCGCTGGTCCGCCACCATCGGCAAGGGGGCTGAGTTCACCATGCCGGTGGCGAAGTAAGCAGGGCGCCGGCCGCCTCTTGCCGTGGCAGGGGGCGGCGGCAGACGACAAGATCACAAGAACAAGCCAGCGGAGACACCATGCAATCGGCAGGGCAATACGACTACATCATCATTGGTGCCGGCACCGCCGGCTGCGTCATGGCCAACCGGCTTTCGCGCCAGACCGGCAAGAAGGTGCTGCTGCTGGAAGCGGGGGCCAAGGACGACTACATCTGGATTCACATCCCGGTCGGCTATCTCTACTGCATCAACAATCCACGCACTGACTGGATGTTCCGCACCGAGGCCGATCCGGGCCTCAATGGCCGCAGCCTGATCTACCCGCGCGGCAAGGTGCTGGGCGGCTGCTCTTCCATCAACGGCATGATCTACATGCGTGGCCAGGCGCGTGATTACGATCACTGGGCCGAAGTCACGGGGGACGACAGCTGGCGCTGGCAGAACGTCCTTCCACTGTTCAGGAAAAGCGAGGACTATCACCTCGGTGCCAGCCAGTTCCACGGTGCCGGCGGTGAATGGCGCGTGGAGAAGCAGCGCCTGCGCTGGGACATCCTCGATGCCTTCCGCGATGCGGCCGCCGAGAATGGCATCCCCAAGGTCGAGGACTTCAACTGCGGCGATAACGAGGGCTCTGGCTACTTCGACGTCAACCAGAAACGCGGCGTGCGCTGGAACGCTTCCAAGGCCTTCCTGCGGCCTGCCATGAAGGATGGCAACCTCACCATCATGACCGGCTCCCACGTGAGCCGCTTGCGCATGGAGCAGGGCGAGCAGGGGACGGTGTGCACCGGCGTCGAATTCACCGGCGGGGGCAGTGCCTGGTTTGCCGAAGCCAAGGAAACCATCCTCTGTGCCGGTGCCATCGGTTCGCCGCACATCCTGCAGATGTCGGGCATCGCCGATCCCGCGCTGCTGCAACAGCACCAGATCCCGGTGGTGCATGCGCTGCCAGGCGTGGGCGAGAACCTGCAGGATCACCTGCAGATGCGCATGGTCTTCAAGGTCGATGGTGCCAGGACCCTCAACGCCATGGCGTCCACTCTGGTCGGCAAGATGAAGATCGGATTGGAATACCTGCTCCTGCAAAGCGGCCCGATGTCGATGGCGCCCTCGCAGCTGGGTGCCTTTGCCAAGTCCGATGCGCAGCAGGCCAGCGCCAACTTGCAGTATCACGTGCAGCCGCTGTCGCTGGAAAAATTCGGGGATCCTCTTCACGCCTTCCCGGCCTTCACCGCCAGCGTATGCAACCTGCGTCCGACTTCGCGCGGCCATGTACGCCTGGGCTCGACCGATCACGCACTGGCCCCGCGCATCACCACCAACTATCTCTCTACCGAAGAAGACCTCAAGGTCGCCGCCAACGCTCTGCGCCTGACTCGCCGCATCGCGGCCTCACCCGCACTCTCGCGTTATCGCCCGGAGGAATACAAGCCCGGCACGCAGTATGAAAGTGAAGCCGATTTGTATCGCGCCGCCGGTGAAGTGGGCACCACCATCTTCCATCCGGTCGGTACCTGCCGCATGGGGCGCAGCGATGATGCCATGGCCGTGGTCGATGCCCAATGCCGGGTGCGTGGCGTATCAGGATTGAGCGTGGCCGATGCCTCCGTGATGCCCTCCATCACCTCCGGCAACACCAATTCCCCGACTGTCATGATCGCCGAGAAAGTCGCGTCCAGCCTGCTTTCCCGGGCATAAGACGGCAATTCTCAGGCGCTGGACCATACGGTACTTATACGTATTGTATGAATGGTACGAACCGGCTACTATGCGCCAAATATTAAAACTAGCTTCTCGATTCGCCAGGTAAACAAAGCGGTTCCTGAATCCCAAAGATTCAGTGTTCTGCAGCAGGCAGGCCTTGACGACCGGATCCACCGGCGCGGGCATCAAAGGGAAAGAAGAGACCATGACAGACGTCATTCTGGAGACACGAAACCTGACGAAGGAATTCAAGGGTTTCACGGCAGTAAGCGCGGTCAACCTGCAAATTGAGCGCGGTCACATTCATGCCTTGATCGGCCCCAATGGTGCCGGCAAGACGACTTGCTTCAACCTCTTGACCAAGTTCCTGGTCCCGACCTCGGGCCAGATCCTGTTCAACGGCAAAGACATCACCATGGATGCGCCTGCGCAGATCGCGCGCCAGGGCATCATTCGTTCCTTCCAGATTTCTGCTGTCTTCCCGCACATGAGCGTGCTGGAAAACGTGCGCATCGGCCTGCAACGCAAGCTCGGTACCTCCTTCCATTTCTGGAAGAACGGCGAGAGCCTGAAGCAGCTCGACGAGCGCGCCATGCAGCTGCTGGAAGAAGTGGACCTGACCAGTTTTGCCCGCACCACCACGGTGGACCTCCCGTACGGCCGCAAGCGCGCCCTGGAGATCGCCACCACCCTGGCCATGGAGCCGGAACTGATGCTGCTGGACGAACCGACCCAGGGCATGGGCCACGAAGACGTGGACCGTGTTACCGCCCTGATCAAGAAGGTCTCGGCCGGCCGCACCATCCTGATGGTGGAGCACAACATGAGCGTGATCTCCGGCATCTGCGACCGCATCAGCGTGCTGCAACGCGGCGCGCTGCTGGCCGAAGGCAGCTATGAAGAAGTCTCGCGCAATCCGCAGGTGATGGAAGCCTACATGGGCAGCACCTCGGCCGAACTGCAAGGGGCTCACTGATGAGTACCGCCACCATGAATGCTGCTGCCATGACGACGTCTTCTTCTTCCGCGCCGCTGGTGCTGCAGATCAGTGATCTGCAATCCTGGTACGGCGAATCGCACATCCTGCACAACGTCAACCTCAACGTCCACCAGGGCGAAGTGGTGACGCTGCTGGGCCGCAACGGCGCCGGCCGCACCACCACGCTGCGTTCCATCATGGGCCTGGTCGGTACCCGCAAGGGCTCGATCAAGATCAACGGCCAGGAAACCATCAACCTGGCCACCCACAAGATCGCCCACTATGGCGTGGGGTACTGCCCGGAAGAGCGGGGCATCTTCTCCTCGCTCTCGGCCGAAGAAAACCTGATGCTGCCGCCCTTCGTCTCCAAGACCGACAAGGGCATGTCCATCGACGAGATCTACGAGATGTTCCCCAACCTGAAGGAACGTCGCAACAGCCAGGGCACGCGCCTGTCCGGTGGTGAACAGCAGATGCTGGCGGTGGCCCGCATCCTGCGCACCGGTGCCCGCCTGCTGCTGCTCGACGAGATCTCCGAAGGCCTGGCGCCGGTCATCGTGCAGGCCCTGGCCCGCATGATCACCACGCTCAAGGCCAAGGGCTACACCATCGTCATGGTCGAGCAGAACTTCCGCTTCGCCGCGCCGCTGGCGGATCGCTTCTATGTGATGGAACACGGCCAGATCGTCGAATCCTTCGCTTCCTCCCAGCTGGAAGCGAAGATGCAGACCCTGAACGAACTGCTCGGCGTTTAAGCATCGCGCCTCGGCATTGCACTGCACTGCCGAGGGCGGCCTCCAGATTTTTCCGGTATCACCAGCTTCACGACTAAGAAGTACTGCCAACAAGTACGTCCGCGGGGTGAGCAGATCCTCTCCCCGTTCCACCAAGTTGTCTCGCATCGAAATCATCAAGCGGGCTTCATAACAGAGGAGATGAAAATGAAACTCAAGGCAATGGCACTGGCCGTTACCGCAGCCGCTGCGGCATTCGCGACCGCGCCGGCTTCGGCACAGATCTCGGGGGATGTGATCAAGATCGGTTTCATTACCGATATCTCGGGCGTGTATTCGGACATCGACGGCCAGGGTGGCGCGGAAGCCATCAAGATGGCCATCGCCGACATGGGCGGTTCCATCAACGGCAAGAAGATCGAACTGGTCGTGGCCGACCACCAGAACAAGGCCGACGTGGCCGCCAGCAAGGCCCGTGAATGGTTCGACCAGCAGGGCGTGGATGTGCTGATCGGTGGCACCAACTCCGGCACTGCCCTGGCCAGCGCCAAGGTCGCAGCCGAAAAGAAGAAGGTGTATTTCTCGGTCGGTGCCGGCACGGCCCGCCTGACCAATGAAGAGTGCTCGCCCTACACCGTGCACTACGCGTACGACACCGTGGCCCTGGCCAAGGGCACTGGTTCGGCGGTGGTGAAGCAGGGCGGCAAGAGCTGGTTCTTCCTGACTGCTGACTATGCCTTCGGCCACTCGCTGGAAGCCGATACCGCCAACGTCGTGAAGGCCTCCGGCGGCACCGTGGTGGGCGCGGTCAAGCACCCGCTGGGCGCTTCCGACTTCTCCTCCTTCCTGCTGCAGGCACAGAGCTCCAAGGCCCAGATCATCGGCCTGGCCAACGCCGGTGGCGACTTCATCAACTCGGTGAAGGCCGCCAACGAGTTTGGCATCACCAAGACGGCCAAGCTGGCGGGTCTGCTGGTGTTCATCAACGACGTGCACTCGCTGACCCTGAAGAACACCGAAGGCCTGTACCTGACCGACAGCTGGTACTGGGATGCCAACGAGGAAACCCGTGCCTTCGCCAAGCGCTACTTCGCCGTGCGCAAGAAAATGCCGTCTTCCCTGCAGGCCGGCGATTACTCGGCCGCGCTGCAGTACCTGAAGATCGTCAAGGAAATCGGTACCGATGATTCCGACAAGGTCATGGCTGCGCTGCGCAAGGCCAAGTTCAACGACCTGTACCAGAAGAACGGCTACCTGCGCGCCGATGGCCGCGTGGTGCACGACATGTACCTGTACCAGGTGAAGGCCCAGGCGGATTCGAAGTACCCGTGGGACTACTACAAGCTGGTGCAGACCATTCCGGCAGAGCAGGCGTGGACCACCAAGGCCGAATCCAAGTGCGCGGCCTGGAAGTAATCCTTTCGCATCGAGCTGCACGCATCAAGCAGTAAGGCCATCGCACAGCCAGCAAAATCTGTCATTTCTGTTCACGCGGGGATGGCAGATTTTTGCTGTAAGCGGTGGCGTTCTTCACCCATCTGGATGAACGGGTTTTTATGGAACTATTCGGCATACCCCTGCAAGCCTTGTTGAGCCAGCTGCTGCTGGGCCTGGTCAACGGCTCCTTCTACGCCATGCTCTCGCTGGGCCTGGCGGTGATCTTCGGCTTGCTCAACGTGATCAACTTCGCGCACGGCACGCTCTACATGCTGGGCGCTTTCCTGGCCTGGATGGGCCTGACCTATCTGGGACTCAATTACTGGGTCATGCTCATCGTGGCACCGATCCTGGTGGGCCTGTTCGGCATCGTGATCGAGAAGACGATGCTGCGCTGGCTCTACAAGCTGGACCACCTCTACGGGCTGCTGCTGACTTTCGGCATCACGCTCATGATCGAGGGCATCTTCCGCTCCATCTATGGCGTCTCGGGCCAGCCGTATTCGGTGCCTGACCTGCTGCAGGGCGCGACCAACCTCGGCTTCATGGTGCTGCCCAACTATCGCGCCTGGGTCGTGGTGGCCTCGCTGGTGATCTGCTTTGCCACCTGGTTCGTGATCGAGAAGACGCGCCTGGGTGCCTACCTGCGCGCCGGTACCGAGAACCCCAAGCTGGTGGAAGCCTTCGGCATCAACGTGCCCCTGATGGTGACCCTGACCTACGGCTTCGGCGTGGCCCTGGCGGCCTTCGCCGGCGTGCTGGCCGCGCCCGTGATCCAGGTCTCGCCGCTGATGGGCTCCAACCTGATCATTACCGTCTTTGCGGTGGTGGTCATCGGCGGCATGGGCTCCATCCTCGGTTCGATCATCACCGGGCTGGTGCTGGGGCTGATCGAAGGCCTGACCCGGGTGTTCTATCCGGAACTGTCGGCCACCGTGGTCTTCATCATCATGGCCATCGTCCTGATGGTCCGTCCGGCCGGCCTGTTCGGCAAAGAGAAATAATCGGAGACCGGCATGAACAAGAAAATCGGAATTGCTGTTTTACTAATATTGTTGTTGGCGGCACCGTTCGGCATCTACCCGGTGTTCCTGATGAAGATGCTGTGCTTCGCGCTGTTCGCCTGCGCTTTCAACCTGCTGATCGGCTACACCGGCCTGTTGTCCTTCGGCCATGCGGCTTTCCTCGGCTGGGCCGGCTACATGTGCGGCCAGTCGCTGAAGGTGTGGGGTTTGCCGACCGAACTGGGCCTGATCATCGGTACCCTGACCGGTGCCTTGATCGGCCTGGTGATGGGACTGTTGGCGATTCGCCGCCAGGGTATCTACTTCACCATGATCACGCTGGCGCTGGCGCAGATGCTGTTCTTCGTGGCCTTGCAGGCACCGTTCACCGGTGGCGAGGATGGCTTGCAGGGCGTGCCGCGCGGCAAGCTGCTGGGCGTGATCGACCTGGGCAGCGACATGACCCTGTACTACGTCGTGCTGGCGATCGCGGTGGCAGGCTTTGCGCTGATCGTGCGGACCATCCATTCCCCGTTTGGCCAGGTGCTCAAGGCCATCAAGGAGAACGAACCGCGTGCCATCTCGCTGGGCTATGACGTGGCGCGCTACAAGCTGCTGGCCTTCGTGCTGTCGGCCGGCTTGTCGGGTCTGGCGGGTGCCACCAAGACGCTGGTGCTGGGCTTCGAGACGCTGACTGACGTGCACTGGAGCATGTCCGGCCTGGTGGTCTTGATGACCCTGGTCGGTGGCCTGGGTACCATTGTCGGTCCCATCGTCGGCGCGATCATCATCATCATGCTGGAGAACAAGCTCGGGGATATCGGTGCCTGGCTGGCCAATGTCACCAGCATCGACTGGTTCAATACCTTGGGAGATTCGGTGACGATTGTGACCGGCTTCATCTTCATCGTCTGCGTGCTGGCGTTCCGAAAAGGCATCGTGGGCGAAATCCTGGCCTTGGCCGGGAAGGGGCAAGCCAAGGGATCGCACTAGTTTTTAGCTGAAGCCTAAAACTTCATCTGCCGCCGGCAAGTCACCTGAGGGTGATTTCCCGGCGGTAATTTTTTGTCTTCATGACGGGCCAGCCAGAACAGCAGGGATGTGTTCCGCAACAGTGCCCAAAGCGTCATCTCTGTGGCTGATGCCAGCCGGGGCAGGGCGGTAGAATGTGGCCCGCCTGATCCATTCTTCATTTCACCGTTTATCCATCCCCCCTCATCCCATGTTCAGCCCTGTTTCATCCTTTGCCGATCTTGCAGTTCATTTCTTCACGTCGACCGGGGAGGGCAAGTGATGCTGGATTATGTAGTGTTGTGTGGCGCGGCCTTCGTTGCCGGCTTGATCGATGCCGTGGTGGGAGGAGGCGGACTGGTGTTGGTGCCGACGCTGTTCTCCGTCTTTCCCAATACGGCCCCGGCGACTTTGCTGGGGACGAACAAGGTGGCCGGGGTAATGGGGACGAGTGCTGCTGCCATCAACTTCGCGCGCAAGGTCGCGGTGAGGTGGAGCACCGTGACACCAGCCGCGATGGCTGCCTTTGGTTTTTCCTTCTTTGGGGCCTATGTCGTCACCCATATCCCGACCGACCTGATTCGCAAGGCCTTGCCCTTCGTCCTGATCGCCGTTGCACTCTACACGTTGAAGAAGAAGGACTTCGGCACCACCCATGCGCCCACGCTGAGCGGCACCCGGGAAATCATCTACGCCGCGCTGATCGGTGGGGCAGTGGGCTTTTATGACGGCGTGTTCGGTCCAGGTACGGGCAGCTTCCTGGTGTTCCTGTTCGTGCGGGTGTTCAGCTATGACTTCCTGTCGGCCTCGGCCGTCTCCAAGTTCGTCAACATTGCAACCAACCTGGCAGCCCTGTGCTGGTTCGGGTACAGTGGCCACGTCATCTGGCAATTGGGTTTGCTGATGGCCGTGTTCAACATCGGTGGCTCGTTGGTGGGCACACGACTGGCGATGAAGCATGGCAGCGTCTTTGTCCGCAAGTTATTCCTGGTCGTTGTGGGGGCATTGATCCTGAAGTCGGGTTACGACGCCTTCCTCAAATAGAGCAAAAAACTTCACCTGGTGTTTCACGTGAAACATCCGACCCCCCGACCCAAACGACGGAGCGCGATGCTCCGTTTTTTCATTCATATTCCTGCTTCAGCCACAAAACCCAGCCCGCTGTTTCACGTGAAACAATCCCCATCGATGTTTCATTGATCAGCCAAGACTATCGAATCGGTCGACCGATAGTGTCTGGCAGGGCAGGGAAGTGCGGTAAACCAACAGCTACGGACCCTGCCTCCGACCCCGCCAGATAAAAGGTCTTATAATCTCGCCTCTGTTCTCACCTCTACGCGAGGCCCGCATCATGCTATTCCCCACACAATTTGACGTCATCGTCGTTGGCGGCGGTCACGCCGGCACCGAAGCTGCACTGGCCGCAGCACGCATGGGCCAGAAAACCCTGCTCCTGACGCACAACATCGAAACCCTGGGCCAGATGTCCTGCAATCCCTCCATCGGCGGGATCGGCAAGGGCCACCTGGTCAAGGAAGTCGATGCCATGGGTGGGGCGATGGCAATTGCCACCGACGAGGCGGGCATCCAGTTCCGCATCCTGAATTCCTCCAAGGGTCCGGCCGTGCGCGCTACCCGCGCCCAGGCCGACCGTATCCTGTACAAGGCGGCGATCCGCTCGCGCCTGGAAAACCAGCCCAACCTGTGGCTGTTCCAGCAGGCGGTGGATGACCTGATGCTGGAAGGCGACCGCGTCGTCGGCGCCATCACCCAGGCCGGTATCCGCTTCGCCGGCAGTGCCGTGGTGCTGACCGCCGGTACTTTCCTGGACGGGAAGATCCACGTTGGCCTGAACAATTATTCCGGCGGCCGTGCCGGTGATCCGCCAGCGGTCTCGCTGTCGGCGCGCCTGAAGGAATTGAAGCTGCCGCAGGGCCGCTTGAAGACCGGCACCCCGCCGCGCATCGATGGCCGCAGCATCAACCTGGCGATCCTGGAAGAGCAGCCGGGCGATCTCGATCCGGTACCGGTGTTCTCCGTCATGGGCAATGCCGCCATGCACCCGCGCCAGATGCCGTGCTGGATCACCCATACCAACAGCCGCACCCACGACATCATCCGTGGCGGGCTGGATCGCAGCCCCATGTACACCGGCGTCATCGAAGGCGTGGGCCCGCGTTACTGCCCCTCCATCGAAGACAAGATCCATCGCTTCGCCAGCAAGGATTCGCACCAGATCTACCTGGAACCCGAGGGCCTGACCACCCACGAGTTCTACCCCAATGGCATCTCCACCAGCCTGCCATTCGACGTGCAGCTGGAACTGGTGCGCTCGATGAAGGGCATGGAAAACGCCCACATCCTGCGTCCCGGCTATGCCATCGAATATGACTATTACGATCCGCGCGGCCTGAAGTCCTCGCTGGAAACCCGCCAGGTCCAGGGCCTGTTCTTCGCCGGCCAGATCAACGGCACCACCGGATATGAAGAAGCGGCCGCCCAGGGCATGCTGGCCGGCATCAACGCCGCCCTGCAGACCCAGGGCCGTGAAGCCTGGACCCCGCGCCGCGATGAAGCCTACCTCGGCGTGCTGGTCGACGACCTGGTCACCCAGGGCGTGCAGGAGCCGTACCGCATGTTCACCAGCCGTGCCGAGTATCGTCTTTCGCTGCGCGAAGACAATGCCGACCTGCGTCTGACCGAAATCGGCCGCGAACTCGGCTGCGTCGGCGATGCACAATGGGAAGCCTTCGAGCGCAAGCGCGAAGCCGTTTCACGTGAAATGGAGCGCCTGAAGTCGACCTGGGTGAACCCGCGCATCCTGGCCGCGGCTGAAGCCGAGCGCGTGCTGGGCAAGGCCATCGAGCGCGAATACAACCTGCTGGACCTGCTGCGCCGTCCCAACGTGACTTATGACAGCCTCATGGGCCTGACCGGCACCGAAGGCCAGGCGCTGGCCGGCCCCGGCATCGAAGAGGGCCCGGTGCGTGAACAGGTCGAGATCCAGGTCAAGTACGCCGGTTACATCGCGCGCCAGGCCAACGAGATCAGCCGCCAGGATCACAATGAAAACCTGAAGCTGCCGGCCGACCTCGACTACATGGACGTCAAGGCACTCTCCATCGAAGTCCGCCAGAAGCTCAACAAGCATCGCCCGGAAACCCTGGGCCAGGCTTCCCGCATCTCCGGCGTGACCCCGGCGGCGCTGTCGCTGCTGCTGGTGCACCTGAAGAAGGGTGGCCTGAAACAGGCTACTGGCGCTGACAACCAGGCGGCGTGAAGAAAAATACCGGACACCCGTCCCGAACCAGATCAATACCAAGGCATCACGGATGAGCAACACTGCAGACCTGAACAATCTGACCCGCACCCTGAAGGAAGGCGCCACGGCCATGGGCCTGGCGCTCTCCGCTGCCCAGATCGACAAGCTGATGGCATACCAGGCTCTGCTGGCCAAGTGGAACAAGGTCTACAACCTGACGGCCTTGCGTGATCCGGCGCTGATGGTGACGCACCATCTGCTCGATTCGCTCTCGGCGGTGTCGGCCTTCGCCGGTGCCCAGCGTGTGCTGGATGTGGGTGCCGGCGGTGGCCTGCCGGGCATCGTGCTGGCCATCTGGGCGGCCGAGGCGCAGCCGCAGATGCAGATTACCCTGGTCGATACGGTCTCGAAGAAAACCGCCTTCCTCAATCAAGTGAAGGCGCAATTGCACCTGGGCAATGTGACGGTGCTGCATGCCCGGGTGGAGCAGTTGCCTGTCGAGCAACAATACGATGTCATCACTTCGCGTGCTTTTGCGGAACTGAAGGACTTCGTCACATGGTCGAACCACCTCCTGCAACAAGGTGGCAAGTACATCGCGCTCAAGGGCGTGCTGCCGCAAGAGGAAATCGACCGGTTGCCGGCGGGGTGGAAGGTGCAGCAAGTGCAGCCCCTGCAGGTACCGGGCCTGGATGCCGAACGGCATCTCATCTTCATGGAAAGAACGACCTGATGAACAAACTGAAACTGGCCCTGGTGGCCACCATGGTCTCGATGGCAGCCTATGGCGGCCTGGGCATGGCATCCGCCTCCGCCCAGGAGGTCAAGACGGTCCCGTCGGTAGACCTGAAGCGTTACGCCGGCAAGTGGTACGAAATCGCCAAGATTCCCAACAGCTTCCAGAAAAAATGCATTTCCGGCACCAGCGCAGAGTATTCCGCGCGCGATGATGGCATGATCGATGTCGTCAACCGCTGCAAGACGGCCGATGGCACGGAGGAAGCCAAGGGCGTGGCGCGGGTGGTCCCGGGCAGCAACAACAGCAAGCTGGAAGTGCGCTTTGCGCCGGCCTGGCTGTCCTGGATCCCGATGGTGTGGGGTGACTACTGGATCATGGACCTGGACGATCAATACACCCTGGCCACCGTGGGCAGCCCCTCGCGCGAATACCTGTGGATCCTCTCGCGCACGCCCACCATCAGTGACGAGCAATACGAGAACGCACTCAACAACGCCACCAAGCAAGGGTTCGATACCGCGCGGGTGGTCAAGAGCAAGCCGTAACACGGTACCTCACATCAGGCGAGCGGCCCGGGCAGCAACCCGGGCCGCTCACATTCAAGGAGACCCACCATGCAGGCGATCTTTCATTCCCTCGGCATCACCGACATCTGGCAACTGATTGCGGCCACCATGGTGTTCCTGCTCCTGCCTGGTCCCGGTACCTTCTGCGTGCTCACCTGCGCGGCCAAGGGCGGCTTGCGCGGCGGCTTCATGGCGCAGGCGGGTCTCATGCTGGGCGACATCGTGCTGATGTTCCTGGCTGCAGCCGGCGTGGCCGCTTTGCTGCATGCCAATCCCTTGCTGTTCCATGGCCTGCAATACCTGGGCGCGGCCTATCTGGCCTACCTGGGCGGACGTCTCCTGTTTGCAAGAGGCGAGGGCGGTGGTACAGTCGTACCCTTTTCCAATGCCGCAGATTTCCGGCGCGGCTTTTTGGTCACCTTGTTCAACCCGAAAGCCATCGTGTTCTACATGGCCTTCTTCCCGCTGTTCCTGGATCCGGCCACGCAGCAAGGCGCGCTGACCTTCTTCACGATGGGCGCAGTCATCAGCAGTTGCACCCTCCTGTATGGCAGCTTGCTGGTCATCGTCGGCAATGCCGCCGCGCGCCGCATGGCCCGCAATCGCACCATCGCCAAGCTGGCTTCACGGGCAGCCGGCGTGTTCCTGATCGGTTTCGGCATCAAGTTGACCACGCAATAACGCACTCATAAGAACGAACTATGGCAAAAATATTTTGTGTCGCCAACCAGAAAGGTGGCGTAGGCAAGACCACTACCGCAGTCAATCTCGCGGCTGGACTGGCACAACTGAACCAGCGCGTATTGCTGGCCGACCTCGATCCGCAAGGCAATGCCACCATGGGGGCGGGGATCAACAAGTCGACGCTGGAAGGCTCGATCTATGAAGTGCTGCTGGGCATGTCCGACATCCGCGCCGTACGCAAGCGTTCCGAAGCCGGCGGCTTCGACGTGCTGCCCGCCAACCGCGAACTGGCCGGTGCCGAAGTGGAAATGGTGGAGCTGGAACAGCGCGAAGCGCGCCTGAAGATCGCCTTCGCCGCCGTCGCCGAGGACTATGACTTCATCCTCATCGACTGCCCGCCTGCGCTGTCGATGCTGACCCTGAACGGGCTGTGCTCGGCGCATGGCGTCATCATCCCGATGCAGTGCGAGTACTACGCGCTCGAAGGCTTGTCGGACCTGGTCAACACCATCAAGAAGGTGCACGCCAAGCTGAACCCGGAGCTGAAAGTCATTGGCCTGTTGCGCGTGATGTTCGATCCGCGCATGACGCTGTCGCAGCAGGTCTCGGACCAGCTGGAACAGCACTTCGGCGACAAGGTCTTCAAGACCGTCATCCCGCGCAATGTGCGACTGGCTGAAGCGCCTTCGTATGGTTTGCCGGGGGTGACCTTCGATCCTTCGTCCAAGGGCGCACAGGCTTACATCGCCTTCGGCGCGGAAATGGTTGAACGCATCAAGACGCTGTAATTCAGGCGCTGATCACAGCGCGAATTCAGGCGTGAATTCATACGCGAATTGACGCTTGAATTCACGCTCCAATGGCAGCACCTCCCAACGCCGTAATCACGCATCGTTTTCATCAGGCAATCGCATGGCAACTCTACCGAAAAAATCCAAGGGTCTGGGACGCGGACTGGACGCGCTTCTCGGCGGCTCCTCCGACATCACTGAAGAAGCCCAGGCGCAAGCTGCGCAGGGCCTGCCCACGGTGATGGCCGTGACCGAACTGCAGGCCGGCAAGTATCAGCCGCGGACCCGCATGGATGAAGGCGCGCTCAATGAACTGGCGGCCTCGATCAAGGAACAGGGTTTGCTGCAGCCCATCCTGATCCGCGCCATCGGCCAGAAGAACGGGAAAGATACCTACGAGATCATCGCCGGCGAACGCCGCTTCCGCGCGGCCAAGATCGCCGGGCTGACCGAGGTGCCGGTGCTGGTCAAGAACGTGGACGACCAGACCACGGCCGCCATGGCCCTGATCGAAAACATGCAGCGCGAGGATTTGAATCCCCTGGAAGAAGCCCAGGGCATTCATCGCCTCATCACCGATTTCGCCTTCACCCACGAGCAGGCGGCACTGGCCGTAGGACGCTCGCGCAGTGCGGTCTCCAACCTGCTGCGCCTGTTGAACCTGGCCAAGCCGGTGCAGACCATGCTCATGGCCGGCGACATCGACATGGGCCATGCCCGTGCGCTGCTGGCCGTCGATTCGGCGACGCAGATCCAGCTGGCCAACCAGATCGTGGCCAAGCGCATGTCGGTGCGCGATGCCGAGAAGCTGGTCACCCGCGCCAGCGCCGAGCAGGCCGCCAAGCCGCGCGAAGCCAAGGACAAGTCGCGCGATATCGCGCGCCTGGAAGAAGAACTCTCGGACCTGCTGGCCACCCAGGTCAGCATCAAGACCGGTGCCCGCAACAAGGGCCAGTTGATCATCAACTTCAACGACCTCGATGCGCTCGATGGTGTCATCGCGCGCCTGCGCGGGGAGTCGGTGGAGAGCTGATCGCATCATCTTTCCGCATCAAAGCAAAAGGGGCTGCTCCATTCGGAACAGCCCCTTTTTTGATTGATATAAATAATTTACGGCGACATCAGAAAGTCCGCTGCACATCCGAACGCGGCGGCAGCTGATAGCTCCAGGTCTCGGTGAGCGGCTTGCCGTTGGCCGTGAGCGCTGCGCGCAATTCGACCGCCTGCGCCACGTTGCGAATCTTCACCCGCAGCGTCAGGCGCCAGCCATTGATGGCCGGATTGGGCTGCAGCTGGGCATCGATCAGTTCGCCATTGTTGGAAACATTCACCTGCGGCTGTACCGCCGTCCCTGCAGGCAGGGAGCCCAGCGGCCCACCGGTGAAGTCCACCAGCAAGGCCGTGGTGCCATCAAAGGCGCGGATCAGGTTGGCTTGCGTGAGTTCGCCATCGGTATGGAAGGTCTGCTTCACCCAGCCCACTTCATTGTTGAGGATGGCGGGTTCATCCATGGTCCAGTGGATGCGATAGTCATAAGCCAGCGGCGTGCCGCGTGCCGGTTGTTGTGCAGGCACCCAGTAGGCCACGATGTTGTCATTGGTCTCGTCGGCGGTCGGGATTTCAACCAGTTGTACGGCACCCTTGCCCCAGTCGCCCTTGGGTTCGATCCAGGCCGAGGGACGCAGGTCGTAGCGGTCCTTCAGGTCTTCATAGGAAGAGAATTCGCGGCCACGCTGCAGGAGGCCAAAGCCGCGCGGATTGGTGACCTCGAAGGAACTCACTTCCACGTTCTGCGGATCGTTCAGCGGACGCCACAGCCACTCGCCGCTGCCCGTGTGGATCGCCAGGCCGTTGGAATCATGAATGGCCGGACGGAAGTTGCGGCGCGAGGATTGCTGGTTCGGTCCGAACAGGAACATGCTGGTCAGCGGCGCAATGCCCAGGCGGCCCACCTCGGCGCGCAGGAACACGCGGGCCTGCACATCGAGCAGGGCATCCTTGCCGGGCGTGAGCGTGAACTTGTAGGCGCCGGTCGCACGCGGCGAATCCAGCAGCGCGTAGAAGGTCAGCTGCTTTTCGCCCGGGGCCGGACGCTGTATCCAGAACTCGGTGAAATGCGGGAATTCTTCGCCGCTCATCATGGCGGTATCGATCGCCAGTCCACGTGCCGAGAGTCCGTACACCTGTCCCTTGCCGATCACGCGGAAGTAGCTCGCGCCCAGCACGCTCATGACTTCATCTTCCTTGTCATCGCGATTGAGGGGATAGACCACGCGGAAGCCCGCATAGCCCAGGTGTGCCGTGCTGTCCCTGGCCAGCGCCAGGTCACCGAAGTTGAAGCGGTCGGTGCTGTAGCCCACGTCCTGCACGCGGCCATCGATGATTTCGTGGATGGCTACGGGGGCATTGAATTGCATGCCCTGGTGATAGAAGGCCAGCTTGAAGGGCGTCTTCTGGTCGCGCCATTCGAACTTCTCGCTCTTGGGCTGGATCTTCATGTAATCGGCGAACTGCATCGCCGCGAAGGTCGGCGAGAGATTGCTCACCGGCTTCTGATAGGGCTTGGCGGCCAGTTCCTTCGCGCGTGCCACCGCCTGGTTGAGGTCGAAGCCCTGCGCGCTCTGTGCCTGTACCGAGGCCGTCAGCAGGGATGCCGCGAGTACCAGGCCCTGCAGCAGGGGCCATTTCAATCCATGTCTGATCAATGCATTTCTCCATGAAGAAGCAGCGCGCGGACGTTGGAACCCGGGTCGCCGCCATGCGCCTGCGTGTCCCGCAGGCATCAAAACAGAATAATATAGCGAACCGTCCGGCTGGCTAAGCATCAAACAACGCAAGCAATAATTGCTCCCGCCGCTCCGGCTGCTGTCCCGCTTGTGCAGGTCACAGAGTAGAGGGCAGACTGCCGCCAAAGTTTAAAAAAGAGAGAGGAAACCCGTGTCCCACAAGCTTACCGAGCGGCAAGCCGCGTCCGCGCGCCGTCCCCGCCTGGCCCTGGCCATGACCCTGTGCGCGCTGGCCTGCAGCGCCGCGCTCACCGGCCCGGCCGCCCACGCGCAAGCCAATCCCGCCTTGCTCGGCGACAAGACTGCCTTCATCGACGACCTGCTGCGCCAGATGACGCTGGAAGAAAAGATCGGGCAGTTGCGCCTGATCAGCATCGGTCCTGAAATGCCCGCCAAGAAACTGGCCGAGGAACTGGCCGCCGGGCGCGTCGGTGGCACCTTCAATTCCGTGACCCGTCCCGAGAACCGTCCGCTGCAGGACGGGGCCATGCGCTCGCGGCTGAAGATCCCGATGTTCTTCGCCTATGACGTCATCCATGGCCACCGCACCACCTTCCCCATCGGCCTGGGGCTGGCCTCCAGCTGGGACATGGACATCGTCGGACGCGCCATGCGCATCTCCGCCGAGGAAGCCGCAGCCGACAGCATCGACATGACCTTCGCACCCATGGTCGACATCAGCCGCGATCCGCGCTGGGGCCGCACGTCTGAAGGCTTTGGTGAAGATCCTTACCTGGTCTCGCGCATTGCCGAGGTCTCGGTACGCGCCCTGCAGGGCGACACCAAGCCCATCGCCGCCAACCGCGTGATGGCCAGCGTGAAGCATTTTGCGCTGTACGGTGCGGTCGAAGGCGGACGTGACTACAACGTCGTCAACATGGACCCGCAGCGCATGTACAACGACTACTTGCCGCCGTATCGCGCTGCCATCGATGCAGGCGCGGGAGCGGTCATGGTCGCGCTCAATTCCATCAACGGCGCACCGGCCACCTCCAACACCTGGCTGCTGCAGGACCTGTTGCGCAAGGATTGGGGCTTCAAGGGCCTGACCGTATCTGACCACGGTGCCATCACCGAACTGGTCAATCATGGCGTGGCACAGAACGATGCCGAAGCCGCGCGCCTGTCCATGAAGGCCGGCACCGACATGAGCATGGCCGACCAGGTCTACATCAAGCAATTGCCGGAGCTGGTGCGCTCGGGCAAGGTCTCTCAGCAGGAACTGGACAACGCCGTGCGCGACATCCTCGGAGCCAAGTACGACCTGGGCCTGTTCAAGGATCCGTATGTGCGCATCGGCCGTGCGGCCGATGATCCGGCTGATGTCTATGCCGACAGCCGCCTGCATCGCCGCGATGCGCGCGAAGTGGCGCAGCAGTCCATGGTGCTGCTGGAGAACCGCAACGCTGCGCTGCCGCTGAAGAAGAACGCACGCATCGCGCTCGTCGGCCCGCTGGCTGATTCGCACATCGACATGCTGGGCAGCTGGTCCGCCGCCGGCAAGGACAAGCAGACCATCACGCTGCGCCAAGGTTTGCAGGCGGCGATGGGAGGGCAGGGCAAGCTGGTCTACGCACGCGGTGCCAACATCACCGAAGACAAGCACATCGTCGATTACCTCAACTTCCTGAACTGGGATGATCCGGAAGTGGTGCAGGACAAACGCAGCCCCAAGGCCATGATCGATGAAGCGGTGAAGGCGGCGCGCAATGCGGAGGTGATCGTGGCCGCCGTGGGCGAATCGCGCGGCATGTCGCATGAATCTTCCAGCCGTACTTCGCTGTCGCTGCCGCAGAGCCAGCTGGATCTGCTCAAGGCATTGAAGGCCACCGGCAAGCCGCTGGTGCTGGTGCTGATGAATGGCCGGCCGCTGGATCTGAACTGGGCGCGCGAGAATGCCTCGGCGATTCTGGAAACCTGGTACACCGGCACCGAGGGCGGCAATGCGATTGCCGACCTGCTCTTCGGCGACGTCAATCCTTCCGGCAAGCTGCCCATCACCTTCCCGCGTTCGGTTGGCCAGATCCCGAGTTACTACAACCATCCGCGCGTGGGCCGTCCCTATACCGAAGGCAAGCCGGGCAACTACACCTCGCAGTACTTTGATGAGCCGAATGGCCCGCTGTATCCGTTCGGATACGGTCTGAGCTATACCGAGTTCAAGCTCTCCGAAGTGCGCCTGTCGCAGCCGACCATGACGGCGGATGGCAAGGTACAGGCCAGCGTGACGGTGAAGAACACGGGCCGCCGTGCGGGTGCGACTGTAGTGCAGTTGTACATCCGCGATGTGGCCGCGTCAGTGGTGCGTCCGGTCAAGGAGTTGAAGGATTTCCGCAAGGTGATGCTGCAGCCGGGTGAAGAGAAAGAGGTGCAATTCAGCATCGACCGCAAGGCGCTGTCCTTCTACAACGCCAAGCTGGAATACGTGGCCGAGCCGGGCGAATTCCAGGTGCAGATCGGGCTGGACTCCAAGGACGTGAAAACGGCATCGTTCAATCTGCAATAAAGCCGGACAGAAAAGAAAAATGGGCGCACTCGACAGTGCGCCCATTTTTTTTGCAGTAGCCAAAAATGATCTAAATCATTTATAAAAATCAGGCGTTACGCCTTTGCGGCATCACGCCATCACGCCATCACGGCTGCATCCTCTTCCTCCTCACCGAGGAAGCCGCCACTCTGATGCGACCACAAGCGCGCATACAAACCACCGGCGGCCAGCAATTCAGCGTGCGTGCCTTGCTCCACGATACGGCCCTGGTCCAGCACGATGAGCCTGTCCATCGCCGCAATGGTCGAGAGGCGGTGCGCAATGGCCACCACGGTCTTGCCTTCCATGAGCTTGTAGAGCGAGGTCTGGATGGCTGCTTCCACTTCCGAATCGAGCGCACTGGTGGCTTCATCCAGCAGCAGGATCGGCGCATCCTTCAACATCACGCGGGCAATGGCGATACGCTGGCGCTGGCCACCGGAAAGCTTCACGCCGCGCTCGCCCACGTGGGCGTCGTAACCGGTGCGGCCCTTGGCATCGGCCAGGGTGCCGATGAAGTCATGCGCCTCGGCCCGTTCAGCGGCGTGGATCATCTCGGCATCGCCGGCATCGGGACGGCCATAGGTGATGTTTTCCCGCACCGAGCGATGCAGCAGGGAAGTATCCTGCGTGACCATGCCGATCTGCGCGCGCAGGCTGTCCTGCGTGACGTGGGCGATGTCCTGGCCATCGATGGTGATGCGGCCGCCCTCGATATCGTAGAAGCGCAGCAGCAGGTTGACGATGGTCGATTTGCCGGCACCGGAGCGACCCACCAGGCCGATCTTTTCGCCGGGGCGAATCACCAGGTCCAGCTTGTCCACCACCGGGCGCGGGGCCGAGCCGCCATAGCTGAAGCTCACACCCTCAAAGCGCAGTTCGCCCTGGCTGACCTTGATCGGTTTGGCATCGGGCGCATCCTTGACCTCGTGTGCACGCGCCAGGGTGTTGATGCCATCCTGCACGGTACCCACGTGTTCGAACAGCGACGACATTTCCCACATCACCCAGTGCGCGATGCCGTTCAGGCGCAGCGCCATTGCCGTGCTGGCTGCCACCGCACCGACACCGACCTTGCCCTGGGTCCAGAGATACAGCGAGACCCCGGTGGCACCGATGATGAGCACCATGTTCAGGATGTGATTGACCACCTCGAAGCTCGACACCAGACGCATCTGGCGATTGACCGTGGTGAGGAATTCGCGCATGGCGCTGCGGGCGTAATCGGCCTCGCGCCCGGCATGCGAGAACAGCTTCACGGTGGCGATGTTGGTATAGGCATCGGTGATGCGCCCGGTCATCAGCGAGCGCGCATCGGCCTGGTTGCGTGCCACTGCCGACAGGCGCGGCACGAAGTAGCGCAAGGCCACCGCGAAGGCCGCCAGCCAGATGAAGAAGGGGGCCAGCATCCACATGTCGAAGCTGCCGACCACACCGATCAGGGTAGCGAAGTAGATGGCGATGAAGACCAGGATGTCGCCCACGATCATGCAGAAGTCGCGCACCGCCAGCGCGCTTTGCATGACCTTGGTGGCGACACGTCCGGCGAACTCGTTCTGATAGAAACTCATGCTCTGGCTCAACATGAGGCGATGGAAATTCCAGCGCAGCAGCATGGGGAAATTGCCCGCCAGGGTCTGGTGCTTGTACATGGTCTGCAGCGCGATCAGCAGCGGACTGGCCGCCAGGATCACCACCAGCCACACCAGGGTATGGCCTTCCTGCGCCCACAGCTGCGCCGGCTCGATCTTGGACAGCCAGTCGACGATGCGGCCGAGCGCAGCAAAGAGCAGTGCCTCGAAGATGCCGATGATGGCCGTCGTCAAGGTCATGGCGGCGATGTAGGGCCGCACGCCCTTGGTACAGAACCAGATGAAGCGCATGAAGCCGCGCGGCGGCGGCATCGGCTGCGACTCGGGGTAGGGGTGGACCAGTTTTTCAAACCAGCTGAACATCAGGGAACTCCAAAAATCGGATCAGGGCCGACGGCGGTGCGACAGGCAGACTGCCAGCGAGGCAGCCACCAGCGTAGCGGCGCGGTCGGGCGTTGTTACTGTGGCATACCGGAAGGGAATATTGCGCGTGGCGGTACGCCGTTCATGCGCGGCGGGCAGATCGCTGCGGCAGCAGGGCCGCTATCGTGATCCCGGGTCAGGCCGCGAAATTGATGGAAGCCGCATCATCTCACATGCGACTGGCTTGCGTGTAGCAGAGCCCTGGGAAAACACTTGTCGGAAAATCGGAATGGTGAACCCGGCCGCATTTTCCGGTCCCTGTGATTGATCTGCGATACTGATGAATTGTCACCCTTGTATCTGTTTGAATCATGAATCTTTCCCAGGTTGCCGCCGCCTTCCGCCCCTTCGACACGCTGGCCGCGCAATTGTTGCCGCAGGTCGAGGATGACGCCGGCGATGGCTCGCATGACCTCTCGCATCTCTTGCGCGTATGGAACAACGCCCGCCGCCTGCAGGCCGAGGAGGGCGGCGACCTGCGCATTCTGCTGGCGGCCGTCATCCTGCACGACTGCGTGCGGGTGGAAAAGAATTCGCCGCTGCGCAGCCAGGCGTCCACGCTCTCTGCCCAACGCGCACAGGAGATTTTGCTGTCACTGGGATGGACGCGGGAGGAGGCACAGCGCGTGGCCCATGCCGTGCAGGCCCACAGCTATTCGGCGCAGATCACGCCGCTGACGCTGGAGGCGAAGATCGTGCAGGATGCTGACCGGCTGGACGCCATCGGGGCCATCGGCGTGGCGCGCTGTTTCTATGTAGCGGGGAGGATGGGATCGAGCCTCTATGAAGCGCTCGATCCGCAGGCGCAGCAACGGCCGCTGCAGGATACGCGCTATGCGCTGGATCATTTCCCGGCCAAGCTGTTCCGTTTGCAGGAAGGATTCCAGACGGCTGCCGGTGCCGCCATGGCGCAGGAGCGCCAGGAGAAGATGCGCGGGTTTGTGGAGCAATTCCTGGGCGAGCTGTAATGTAGAGCCTCGCCCTTGTGCAGTCAGCCTGCTTGCGCCGTGCGACGAATCACGCTGACTGCTGCTTTGGATCACGCAGCCTTGCGCACCACTTCCAGCTTGGGCACCACGCGCAGCGGGACCTGCACGGTGTTGAGCACGGGCGCGGGTGCCGGGGTTGCCACCAGTCCTGCTGCATCAGGCGCATCCAGCTGGAACACACCGACTGCCCGTGTCAGGTTCACGGCCTGCTCCTGCAGCGTGGCCACGGCGGCCGTGGCTTCTTCCACCAGGGCTGCATTGTGCTGGGTCACCTGATCCATCAGCGCGATGGCCTTGTTGACTTCCTCGATACCCAGGCTCTGCTCGTGGCTGGCGGCCGAGATTTCACCCATCACATCGGTGACCTGCTGCACGCTGGCCACGATCTGCTCCATGGTCTCGCCGGCGCGTTCCACCAGGCGGGTACCGGTGTCCACATTGCCGACCGAGGTATCGATCAACTGCTTGATCTCCTTGGCGGCGGCGGCACTGCGCTGGGCCAGGTTGCGTACTTCGGTGGCCACCACCGCAAAACCGCGTCCCTGTTCGCCGGCACGGGCCGCTTCCACGGCGGCATTCAAGGCCAGGATGTTGGTCTGGAAAGCGATGCTGTCGATCACGCCGATGATGTCGACGATCTTGCGCGAGGAGCTGTTGATGGCCGCCATGGTATCGACCACTTCTTCCACGATGGCACCGCCCTGCTTGGCGATATCGGAGGCGTTGCGTGCCAGTTGATTGGCTTCGCGGGCGTGGCCGTCGTTCTGCTTCACGGTGGCGGTGAGCTGCTCCATGGCCGAGGCGGTTTCTTCCAGCGAGGCGGCCTGGTCTTCGGTGCGCGCCGAGAGGTCGCTGTTGCCGGCGGCGATCTGGGCGCTGATGGTGGCCACGCCGGTGGCGGCATCGCGCACATGGGTCACGGTATTGCGCAGGTTGCCGCTCATCTCGGAGAGTGCCGCCATGATGCTCTGGCGTTTGCCGCCGTCGTCGGCGCGGCTTGCGGCAGCGGCGTGATACAGCTCGCCGCGATCCACCGCCAGTGCCAGCTGCTTGACCTCATCGGGTTCCGCACCCAGCGCACCCCGGATGCTGCGGGTGATCAGCGTGGCCAGCACGGCACCGGCCACCAGCGCGGCACCCAGCAGCACCAGGATGAAGGCCTGGAAGCCGTGGGCGGTGCTGCGGGCCTTGGCGGATTCGATCTGGCTCATGCGTTCTTCCAGGTCGATGAAGTGATTGATGGTGGCCAGCCATTCGACGAAGGCCGGTTTTACCTGGGTCAGCAGCAGCTGGCGTGCGCCGTCGACATCGCCGGCGGTGCGCAGGGCGATGGCCTTGGCGGCCAGCGGCATGGTGCGGGCTTCGACCGCCTTGATGCGTTCCAGGCTGGCACGTTCATCCGCATTGACCTTCATGGTGGAGAAGACCGTATCGAGTGGCCGGGCCGATTGCTGGTAGTCGACATCGAGCTTGTTGATCAGGGCAATCACGTCCTTGACCTCGGCGTCGCCCACCAGCGTCAGGTCACGCAGGGCAATGGCGCGGTCGTGCACGCTGCCACGGAAATTGATGGCATAGCGCTGCTTGACGCTGTTGTCCTCGCTCACCGTGGCCAGGCTGCCTTCGATGGCATTGACTTTGGAAATGCTGGCCACCGTCAGCACCAGCATCATCGCCAGCACCAGCGCAAAGCTCAGTGCCAGTTGGGCCGCCACGCTGAGCGAGCGGCGCTTGGGGGGAAGGGTCTGCATGGAATTCTCCGAAAGAGGGGCCGCTGGCCATGCACGCTGCTGCCATGAGCAGCATTGACGCACGGCAATATCGGCGAAGACCGCAGTCTAGCCTTGTTCACGGGCGTGCGGGATTGATTGTTTCGATGCATTCCATAGCCCTTAATGCTCAATTGCAAAAGCATTAAGCGTTCCTTAATGCTTTCCAGGGCCTTCCTGATGCAGCTTTAAGCCTGAGTTAAGTCTTTTGCGGCAAGCTGGGCAGCAAAGAGGACAACATCCACAGGATTCGCCATGACCGAACAAACACCTGCCCGCCAGGCCAGCCACGCCAATCGCGCGACCCGCGCGGAGATATGGCGCCTCATCAAGCCCTTCTGGGTTTCCGAAGAAAAGTGGAAGGCCTGGGCCTTGCTGCTGGCCATCCTGGCCTTGAACCTGGGCATGGTCTACATCAACGTGCGGCTCAATTCCTGGAACCGCGACATGTACAACGTGCTGCAGTCGCGCGACTATCCGCAGTTCAAATCGCTGCTGTGGCAGTTCTCGGGGCTGGCCTTCGTCTTTGTGGCCATCGCCATCTACAGCGTCTACCTGAAGCAGGCGCTGCAGATCCGCTGGCGCTACTGGATGAGCACGCGCTACCTCGACCGCTGGCTGGCGCACCGCGCCTACTACCGCATCGAGCAGGGACAGGAGGGCCGCCTCTCCGACAACCCTGACCAGCGCATTGCCGAGGACCTGCATGCGCTGACCAGCGATACGCTGTCGCTGGTGCTGGGTTTCATTTCCAGCAGCGTGACGCTGTTCTCCTTCATCCACATCCTGTGGTCGGTGAGCGGGCCGCTGTCCTTTACGGCGCTGGGGCAATCGTGGGTCATTCCCGGCTACATGGTCTGGTTCGTGATCGCCTATGCCGCCATCGGCTCCGGTGTGGTGTGGTGGATCGGCCGTCCGCTGGTGGGATTGAGCTTCAACCAGGAACGCTTCGAGGCCAATTTCCGTTTCGGACTGATCCGCGTACGCGAGCATGCCGAGGCCGTGGCCCTGTATCGCGGCGAGCCGCAGGAGCGCGCACAGCTGACCGCCCGGCTGGATGACATCCGCGAGAACTGGTGGAACATCATGCGGCTGACCAAGAAGCTCAACGTGGCCGTGAATTTCTACGGGCAGTTCGCGGTGATCTTCCCCATGCTGGTGTCGGCACCGCGCTATTTTTCCGGGGCCATTTCGCTGGGGGTGCTGATGCAGATCAGCGATGCCTTCGGACAGGTGCAGGATGCGCTGTCGTGGTTCATCAATGCCTTCACCACGCTGGCCAGCTGGAAGGCTTCCATCAACCGGCTGGCGGGCTTCCACGCGGATGTCGAACGCGCTGCCGGCATGCCGCGCACGCTGGCCGTCACGCAGCATGGCGGCAGTGCGGTGACGCTGGAGGGCGTGCAGCTGTCCTTCCCCGATGGCAGCCTCATGCTGCGCCGCCTGGATGCACGCGTGGAGTCGGGCGAGCACGTGCTCATCAGCGGTCCTTCCGGTTGCGGCAAGTCGACCCTGATCCGCGCCATGGCCGACATCTGGCCTTACGGCAAGGGCCGCATCGCGCTGCCGCAGGATGCGCCCGCGATGTTCCTGCCCCAGCGCAGCTACCTGCCCATCGGCACGCTGCGTGCAGCGCTCTCGTATCCCGCCGCCGAGGGCAGTTTCGAGGATGCACTCATTACGCGTTACCTGGGTTTGTGCCGTCTTGCGCATCTTGCATCGCGGCTGGACGTGGCGGCCAACTGGAGCCAGGCGCTGTCACCGGGCGAGCAGCAGCGCCTGGCATTCGTGCGGGTGTTCCTGAACCGTCCGCGCCTGGTGTTCCTGGACGAGGCCAGCAGCGCCATGGATGGCGAGACCGAGGAAGCACTCTATGCCGCCTTGCCGCGCGAGTTGCCGGGCGTGACCGTGATCAGCATCGCCCACCGCGAGACGCTGGCGCGCTTCCATGACGTGCGCTGGAAATTCGTGCCGCCCGCCGCCGGCGAGGGGGCCGGACATCGTGTGGAGGCGCTGCCGATAGCGGCGTGAGGGCAGGGCGACGTTATACCGTTTTTGCATGGGGGCGCCGGAAGCTGCGTGACAGAATGGATTCATCGCGGCACGGTTGCCGCCTTCACCCGATCACTCTCGATTACCGGAAAGCCCATCATGAACGATCCCATCGTCTACCTCAACGGCGAACTCACGCCCCTCTCGGAAGCCCGCGTGCCGGTGCTGGATCGCGGCTTCATCTTTGGCGACGGCATCTATGAGGTGATCCCCATGTATCGCCGCAAGGCCTTCCGTGGCCAGCAACACCTGGCGCGCCTGTTCCGCAGCCTCGACAGCATCGGTATTCCGAATCCGCATGACGAAGCCGGCTGGAATGCCCTCATCGACCAGGTGGTCGAGGCCAACGGTTTGGACGACCAGATGATCTACCTGCAGGTCACCCGTGGCGTGGCCAAGCGGGTGCATGCCTTCCCCAAGGAGGTGGTGCCGACGGTGCTGATCATGACCAATCCGATGGCCCTGCCGCCGGCTGCGTCCATCGAGAAGGGCGTGGCCTGCGTGAGCATGGAAGACCGCCGCTGGCTGAACTGCCAGATCAAGTCGACGTCGCTGCTGGGCAATGTGCTGGCGGCGCAATTTGCGGCCGAGCACCAGGTGACCGAAGCGATCCAGTTCCGTGATGGCTATCTGTCGGAGGCGTCGTCCTCCAACGTGTGGGTGGTCAAGGATGGCAAGATTTCCGCGCCGCCCAAGGACAACCTGATCCTGGAAGGCATCCGCTATGGCCTGATGGAAGAGCTGTGCGCCGAGCAGGGCATCGTGCTGGAGTCGCGTCGCATCACGCGTGAGGAAGTGCTGGCGGCTGATGAACTCATGATTTCCTCGGCCAGCAAGGAAGTGCTGCCGGTGGTCACGCTCGATGGCCAGCCGGTCGGCAGCGGCCAGCCGGGGCCGGTGTTTGCCAAGGTGTATGCGGCGTATCAGGCGGCCAAGGCGCGGCTGTAAGACATTTGCAGCTTGTCATGACCAGCGGGTGGCGCTGCGGTTTTCTGCACGCCGCCCCGCCCGCATGGCGTAGAATGCAGGCATTCCCCACCCAACACCTCCGCTTGAACCCGGCCTGTTCATCCCCATCTGGGAGGATTGAAACCGGAGCGCCAGGCGGACAACGCCAAGGCGGTTTGCCATGACTATGCCCACTATTTCCCCTGAAGAATCCCTGATCGAGTATCCCAGCGACTTCCCCATCAAGGTGGTCGGGATCACCCATGATGCCTTCGCCGAGACCATCGTCGCCATGGTCATCGAGCACGACCCCGAGTTTCACGCGGGCAAGGTCGAGATGCGTCCCTCCACCCAGGGCAAGTACCTGTCGCTGACCCTGACCGTGCGCGCCACCAGCCGCACCCAGCTCGACAACATCTACCGCGCGCTCTCCACGCACGAGATGGTCAAGTTCGTGCTCTGAGGTCAATAGTCTCCTCGCGAAAACCGGCGCAGCCCGCAAGGCGCGCCGGTTTTTTCATGGCCGCATCACTTCTTGCGGGTTGACGTTTTCTGCACCTTGGCCGGCCATTCCGACTGCGCCTGGAATTGCCGCATCTCTTCCACGATCCATTTCCTGAAGGCCGCCACCCCGGGCTTCTCCAGCCCTTCCGGCAGGTGCACCAGGTAGTGCGCCTCCTCGCTGAGCTGCGCCACGTCGAACAGCCGCACCAGGGTGCCGCTGGCGATCTCCTGCCAGGCAATCGTATGGCGTGACAGCGCCACCCCCTTGCCCTCCACCGCATGGCGCAGCGTCAGCGAAGAATCCTCCACCACCAGCGTGCCGCGCGGCTCGGGCAGGTCCAGCCCGGCCAGGGTCAGCCACGGTTGCCAGGATTCGCGCGTGTCCATGCGCAGCAGGGTGCAGTGCACCAGGTCGGCGGGACGCACCAGCTTCTTGTTCTGCTTGCCGCGATAGCCGGGCGCGGCCACCGGGTAGTAGTAGTCCTCGCTCAGTTTCTCGGTGACCACGCCCGCGTACTGGCCCCGGCCAAAGCGGATGCCGATGTCCACCCCGTCCAGCCGCAGGTCGACCAGATGGCTGCCCGATTGCAGCACCACCTCGATTTCCGGATGGACATCGATGAACTTCCACAGGCGCGGCGCCAGCCAGCGTGAAGCGAAGGAGGGCGTGGCCGAGATCACCAGCCGCTGCTGGCGCGTCTGGCTGCGCAGGTGGTCGGCCGCTTGCGCGATCTCGCCCAGGGCCTTGCGGATGGTGGCGGCGAAGCGTTCAGCGGTCTCGGTGATGGAAATGCGCTTGCCATGGCGATGGAACAGCTGCAGGCCCAGGTCTTCCTCCAATGCGCGCACCTGGTGGCTGATCGCCCCCGGCGTGACGTGCACTTCTTCAGCCGCACGCGAGAAGCAGCCATGGCGGGCGGCCGCATCAAAGGCGCGCAGGGCGGCCAGGTTGGGGAGCTTGCGCAAATCGGCCATGACGGCTCCTTGTGAATTCAATTAGCAAGGAGAACCAATATATATCGTTTTGCCGCGCTTGCGGGCTTTCCTACAATGATGACTCATCACACATCATTCCAGGCATTTCCCCCCTTGCAGCCGCACCCTCCAGGGCATCGCGGCAGGGACGCGGCTTGCCTGGCGAATCAGGCAGTCGAGCAAAGGAGCCAGCGCCATGACAATTTCATTCACAGATCCCAGCCTCCCGGGCCAGTTGCAGGAAGGCCAGGTACAGACCCGTCGCCTGCAGGGCGGCGTGCGCATCCGTGTGACCTCCGGACTGGTGTGGCTGACCATTGCCGGCTGCCGCGAGGATATCTGGCTCAAGGCCGGCCGCTGCTTTGATTTTCACGAGCGCGGCGAGGCCATCTTCGAAGCGGTCAACGGTGCGGCCGAATTCACGGTCACTCCCTTGCCTCCCAAGGGGGCCAGCGACGATACGGTACGTATTGCCAAGCTCCTGCCGCACGGCCTGATCCGCTGGTTCTGATACGGGCAAAGAGGAATTTCGCTACACTGGCGGGCATGCAAACCGCACTGCCCACCGCCAGCACGCCCGTGGCTGGCGCCCGCCGGCCCGAGATCGTCCGGCGCGGCGTCGAGCCCTACGAGGCGAGCTTCGCCGCCATGCGCGCCTATACCGATGCGCGCACCGCCGATACCCCCGACCAGCTCTGGATCGTCGAGCATCCCCCTGTCTACACGCTGGGCTTGGGTGCAGACCGCGCCCATGTGTTGAATCCGCACGACATCCCGATTGTCCAGACCGACCGTGGCGGCGAGGTCACTTACCACGGCCCTGGCCAGGTGGTGATCTACCTGTTGATGGACCTGCGCCGCAACCGCAGCGGGGCGCGCCTGTTCGCCCGCGAATTCGTGCACAACATCGAAGAGGCGGTGATCGCCACGCTGGCGGCGTATAATCTGGCCGGTGTACGCAAGGAGGGGGCGCCCGGCATCTACGCCGCCGACGGCCCCTGGCAGGGCGCCAAGGTGGCCGCGCTGGGCTTGAAGATACGGGGCAACGGCTGCACTTACCATGGTGTTTCGCTCAATGTGGCGATGGACCTGGCACCGTTTTCCTGGATCAACCCCTGCGGCTACGAAGGCCTGGCCACCGTGGACATGCAGACCCTCGGGGCTGCCGATGCCCGGCTGGACGCTGTCCAGGACTTGCTTGCCGACCAACTGATCGCCCGCTTCGCGGGCATGGCTTGAGCCCCACGCGCCGCGAGCGCCCGGGGCCGGAACGACCGACATGACTACCGAACTCACTCCCGCAGCAGATTCTTCCTCCAATGCCACCGGCTCGGCGCGCGCCAATCCGCTGGACAAGCAGAAGGGCGCCGGCAAGACCGCCTGGATCCCGATCAAGGTGGTCGCCGCCGAAAAGCTGAAGAAGCCGGACTGGATTCGCGTCAAGGCCGGTTCGCCCACCACGCGTTTCTACGAGATCAAGGACATCCTGCGCGCCAACAACCTGGTGACGGTCTGTGAGGAAGCCTCCTGCCCCAACATCGGCGAGTGCTTCGGCAAGGGCACCGCGACCTTCATGATCATGGGCGACAAGTGCACCCGCCGCTGCCCCTTCTGCGACGTTGGCCACGGCCGACCCGATCCGCTGGACCCCAACGAGCCGGAAAACCTGGCCAAGACCATCGCCCAGCTGCGCCTGTCCTACGTCGTCATCACCAGCGTGGACCGCGACGACCTGCGCGATGGCGGTGCGGCGCACTTCGCAGCCTGCATCCAGCGTGTACGTGAATTGTCGCCCGAGACCCGCATCGAAATCCTGACCCCGGACTTCCGCGGCCGCATGGACCGTGCGCTGGAAATCCTCAAGATGGCCCCGCCGGACGTGATGAACCACAACCTCGAAACCGCCCCGCGCCTCTACAAGGAAGCGCGTCCGGGTTCGGATTACGAATATTCGCTGAGCCTGTTGAAGCGCTTCAAGGACCTGCATCCGGAAGTGCCGACCAAGTCCGGCATCATGGTGGGCCTGGGCGAAACCGACGAGGAAGTGCTGCAGGTCATGCGCGACATGCGCGCGCACAACGTCGACATGCTCACCATCGGCCAGTACCTGATGCCCAGCGGCGACCACTTGCCGGTGCGCCGCTACGTGCACCCCGACACCTTCAAGATGTACGAGGAAGAGGCCTACAAGATGGGCTTCGTGCATGCCGCCGTGGGCGCGATGGTGCGCTCGAGCTACCATGCGGATCAGCAGGCGCACGGGTTGGTCTGACCCGCTGCTTTCCGCTTCCATCCCCCCGCAAGCGATGCTGCACCCTCTCTGGTACCAGGCGATCGATGCCGACAAGGCCAGGCTGGATGCGGCACGCCCGCTGCCGCAACACACGGTCGCCTCGCTGCGCGACAAGCTGGTACTGGAGTGGACGTATCACTCCAATGCGATCGAGGGCAACACGCTGACCCTGCGCGAAACCAAGGTGGTACTGGAAGGCATCACCGTCGGCGGCAAGTCGCTGCGCGAGCACTTCGAGGCCATCAATCACCGCGATGCCATCCTCTTCGTCGAGCAGGTCGTGGCCGGCTGCGAGCCCCTGAGCGAAGCGCACATCAAGGACATCCACAGTCTCGTGCTCAAGGGGATCGATGCCGATGAAGCCGGCCGCTATCGCCGCGAGAACGTGGTGATCGCCGGCGCCAGCACCACCCCGCCCGATTTCCTGCATCTCAACGATGAAATGCGCGCCTTGCTGGCGTGGTATCAGCAGGCCGGCAGCCTGCATGCGGTCGAACGTGCAGCGCAATTGCATACGCGCTTCGTGAAGATCCATCCCTTCATCGATGGCAATGGCCGCAGCGGCCGCCTGCTGTTGAACCTGGAACTGATGAAATCCGGCTATCCCCCGGCGGTCATCCGCAAGGAAGACCGGCTGGCGTATTACGACGCCCTTGATGAGGCCTGCGTCAGCGGCGACCATGCGGCCATCACCACCCTCGTGGCCGAGAGCGTGCAGCGTTCGCTGCGCTTGTATCTGGATCTGCTGCCTGCTCCCGGATGAGCCGCGTCAGCTCAATCGCCTGATCAGCTCCATCACCCATTCAAATTTGTTTCCATAAGGCGGATGCAAGAGCGACCCGCCGTTCCAACGCGCCTGCCGGAACACCGGCTTGCGCTTGCTGAAGGTATCGAAACCCCAGCGCCCGTGATACGCGCCCATGCCGCTTTCGCCGACGCCGCCAAAGGGCTGCTCCTCCTGCACCAGGTGCCACAGGCAATCATTGATGGTCACGCCGCCCGCATGGGTCTGCCGCAGCACCTGTTCGCGCCGTGCCGCATCCTCGCCGAACCAGTACAGCGCCAGCGGGCGCGGACCTTGCCGCACATGGGCGATGGCTTGCTCGGGTGTTTCGTATTCGAGGATGGGTAGCACCGGCCCGAAGATCTCTTCCTGCAGCACCCGCATCGACGCAGTCGCGCCCAGGATCAGCGTGGGCGCCAGCTTGCGGCTCCGGCCCAGGTCTTCACCGGCCGGGTTCACCTCGATCACTTGCGCACCCGCCGCACGCGCCTCTTCCACCAGCGCCTGCAATCGCGCCCGATGGCGCGGGCTGATGATGGCGGTGTAGTCCGCATTGTCGTGCAGGCGCGGATACAGCCGACCCATCGCTTCGGCCAGTTGCTGCGCCACACTGGCCGCCTGGCCACGCGGCACCAGCAGGTAATCCGGCGCCACGCAGGTCTGCCCGGCATTGAGCAGCTTGCCGAAGGCGATGCGCTGCAGGCTGGCCGGCAAGCGGCACGAGGCATCGAGAATGGCCGGCGATTTGCCGCCCAGTTCCAGCGTCACCGGAGTCAGGTTGGCCGCCGCCAGTTGCGCGATCTGGCGCCCGACCTGGGTCGATCCGGTAAAGAACAGGTGATCGAACGGCAGCGATGCAAACGCCTGTCCGATGCTGGCGTCCCCGGTGACCACGGCCATTTCCTCCGGGGCGTAGTAACGCGCGACCAGCTCGGCCAATAGGGCCGAGAGCCGGGGCGTCAGTTCCGAGGGTTTGAGCAGTACCCGGTTGCCTGCCGCCAGGGCCGCCAGCGCCGGGCCCAGCGCCAGTTGCAGCGGGTAATTCCATGGCGAGATGATGCCCACCACGCCCAGCGGCTGCGCCAGCAGGCGATTGCTGCCGGGCAGGAAGTGCAGGGCGGTGGCCACCCGCTGCGGACGCATCCAGCGTTTCAGGTGCGATTGCGCATGGTTGATGCCGGCGCGCAGCACGAACAGTTCGGCCATGCGCGTTTCATGCTGCGAGCGGCCCCCGAAGTCGGCATCGATGGCGGCGATCAGGGCCGCTTCGTGCTCGTCCATCAGCGCCTGCAGGCGCGCCAGCCGGTCCATGCGCACTGCGTGCGAGGGATCACTGTCGGCAGCAAACGCCTGTTGCTGCGCGATGAAAAGCTGCTGCAATTCTGCAGCGGTGGTATCAGTCATTGATGCATCCTTGCATGGTGTCATCGAACAGTGTCAGGCCGTCTCGGCATGGGCCTGGCTGGCGCGGATCATGTCGGCCGCCTTCTCGGCAATCATGATGGTGGGCGCATTGGTGTTGCCGCTGACCAGCGTGGGCATCACCGAAGCATCCACCACGCGCAGGCCCTGCACTCCATGCACGCGCAATTGCGCATCGACCACCGCCATCTGATCCTCGCCCATGCGGCAAGTGCCCACCGGATGGTAGATGGTATCGGCACGCTGGCGGATCATGGCTTCCCAGGCCGCGTCATCCATGCCCTCGCGGCCACCGAAGAGTTCGCGCCGGCAATAGCGGCGCAGCGGTTCGGTCATGACGATCTGGCGCGCGATGCGGGCCCCGGCGATCATGGTGGCCAGGTCGCGCGGGTCGGAGAGATAGCCCGCATCGATCAGCGGGTCGGCCATGGGATCGGCCGATTGCAGCCCCACGCGCCCGCGCGAATGGGGGCGCAGCATGCACATGTGCAGGGAGAAGCCATAACCTGCATGCAGCTTTCTTGCATGGTCATCCACGATGGCGATGCAGAAATGCAGCTGGATATCCGGCCGCTCCAGTTCCGGCCGGGTCTTGAGGAAGGCTGCGCCTTCCGCAAAGGGCGTGGCGATGAGGCCCTCCCCATGCCGCTTCCAGGGCAGCAGCTGGCCCAGCAGGCGCAGGCCGCCGACCACGCCGAGGCCAAAGTTGTCGGTGTCGCGGGTGGTCCATCCTTGCGTGAAATCGAGGTGGTCCTGCAGGTTCTGGCCCACGCCGGGCAGGGCGTGATGCAGAGCGATGCCATGCGGCAGGATGTCCTCGGGCCGGCCCACCCCCGACAGTTGCAGCAATTGCGGCGAGCCAAAGGCCCCGGCGGCGATGATGACTTCACGCGTGGCGCGCACCTGCGCTTCTTGCTGCTGCTGGCGATAGGCCACGCCCACGGCACGCTTGCCCTCGAACAAGACACGTTGTGCGCGCACCTGGCGCAGCACGGTCAGGTTGGGCCGCTGCCCCATCACCGGATGCAGGTAGGCCGCCGCCGCCGAGCAGCGCTCGCCGCGATGATCGGACGTGTGGAATTGCGTGACCTGGTACAGGCCCACGCCTTCGTTGTCGCCGGTATTGAAGTCCTGGCACAGCGGATAGCCGCGTGCTTGCGCCGCCTCGATGAAGGCACGCGTGATCGGGCGCGGGCGATTCTGTTCCGAGACCTGCAGCGGGCCGCTGGCCCCGTGCCAGGCATCGGCCCCGCGCACATTGTTCTCGGAGCGCTTGAAGTAGGGCAGGACCGACTCCCAGTCCCAGCCCGGGCAGCCAGCCTGGGCCCAGCCATCGTAGTCCTGGCGCTGGCCACGGATGTAGAGCATGGCGTTGATGGCCGAGGAGCCGCCCAGGGCGCGGCCGCGCGGCTGGTAGCCACGGCGGCCGTTCAGGCCGGCCTGGGGAGTGGTCTGCAGCGCCCAGTTGTTGAGCTTGCCGTAGCCGGGCAGCATGGCCACCACGGCGGCCGGGGTGCGCACCAGAAGGCTGTCGCCCTGGCCGCCGGCTTCCAGCAGGCAGACCGTGACGCGTGGATCTTCCGACAGGCGGGCGGCCAGTGTGGCACCCGCCGAGCCGCCACCGGCGATGACGTAATCGAACAGCACGGTTGTCTCCCTTTGTTATCGTTGACCGGCTTTCAAGGGGATGCCGCCCTTGGGGCTGGCACCGTGTCCGGTGTGTCCCGGACTGGCTGGCATTATGACGCGGCCGGCCCGGCCTGTTCAAATTCCCTGCACGAATTGGACAATTGCCTTCACCGGAGCGGCCCGCGCGCTGAAATAAACCCGGGCGCAAGGTAAGATACGCGGTTCTGAGCATTCGATTCGAAAGCAGGTTGTCATGTCCTCACCGATCGCACCGGCCGCTGCCGCGCCGGAAGAAAAACTGGTTTTCGTCAGTTCGTGCAAGTTGCCCATGCCCTGGGCGACCTTCGAACTGCACGCCTTCTACGATGAAGTTTCCGGCAAGGAACACCTGGCCCTGACTTTGGGCGATGTCGGCAACGGCGAGCCGGTCCTGGGCCGCGTGCACTCCGAGTGCCTGACCGGCGATGCCCTGTTCTCCCAGCGCTGCGACTGCGGTGCCCAGCTGGAAGCGGCCCTCAAGAAGATCGCCAAGGAAGGCCGTGGCGTGCTGTTCTATCTGCGCCAGGAAGGCCGCGGCATCGGCCTGTTGAACAAGATCCGCGCCTATCACCTGCAGGACCAGGGCGCCGATACGGTCGAAGCCAACGAACGCCTGGGCTTCCCCGCCGACATGCGCCGCTACACCATCGTGCTGCCCATGCTGGCGCACCTGAAGATCACCAGCCTGCGCCTGATGACCAACAACCCGCGCAAGGTCAAGGCGCTGGAAGACAGCGGCATCACCGTGGCCGAGCGCATTGCGCTGATCGCCAACCACAATCCCTTCAACATCGGCTACCTGGGCACCAAGGCGCGCAAGCTGGGCCACCTGCTGCCGGGACTGGCCAAGACCGAAGAGAAGACGGAAAAAGTGCCGCTGGATGCGCACGACAACGAGTAACGCGCATTCATCACGCGGGTGAATACACGGCAGGCGGCCATTCAGAGCGTGAATTCCTGCCGTGCGGTAAAACCAGGTAAAGACACCGGTTCCCGCCGGGCGCGGCTTGCCGTCAGGACGGACCCCATGCGGTCCGTCTTTTTTTTGTCTCGCGGAAGCAGCCCGCTTGGCGCATCAGGTAGCATGACGGCTGCGTCGTCCTTACTCCCCGTCCTTACACCATGAATCCATCCGTCCCTGCCGGCAGCGCGCCGATCCCCGTTTCCCTGCTGACCGGTTTCCTGGGCAGCGGCAAGACCACGCTGCTGAACCATCTCATCACCCAGCCGGAGATGAAGAACACCCTGGTCATCATCAACGAGTTCGGCGAGATCGGCCTGGATCACCTGCTGGTGGCCCACAGCCAGGAAGAGACCATCGTCGAGATGAGCAGCGGCTGCCTGTGCTGCACCATCCGTGGCGACCTCAAGAAGACCTTGAAGGACATCACCTGGCGCTTCGCCGAAGGCGGCCAGCGCAAGTTCGACCGTGTCGTCATCGAGACCACCGGCCTGGCCTCGCCCACGCCCATCCTGCATACGCTGATGACCGATGCCTTCATCTCGGAGCGCTATCGCCTCGATGGCGTGATCGTCACGGTGGATGCCGTCAATGGCATGTCGACCCTGGACCATCACCCGGAAGCGATCCAGCAGGCCGCCGTCGCCGACCGCCTGTTGCTGACCAAGACCGACCTGGTGGATGCCGATACGCTGTCGGCCCTGCAGGCGCGCCTGCGCACGCTCAATCCCGGCGCGCGCCAGCTGCAGCCGCAGGTCGGCCAGATCGCTGCTGCCGAGCTGCTCGACGCGGGCCTCTTCAAGCCCGGCGAGAAGATGCCTGACGTCGCGCGCTGGCTCAACGAGGAAGCCTTCGCCGAGAAAGAGGCGCACGCCCATCATGCGCACCATCACCACGGCCATGGCCACGAGCACGGACACCACGATCATCATGGGCACCACCATGACGATCACGCCCATGACGTCAATCGTCACGATGACCACATCCGCGCCTTCTGCTTTACCTTCGACGAACCCATCGATCCGGTGCTCTTCGATGAGTGGCTGAGTTTGCTGGTCGGCTTCAAGGGCCCCAACATCCTGCGCATCAAGGGCATCCTCAATCTCAAGGGCGAGGACAAGCCGACCGTCATCCACGGCGTGCAGCACATCTTCCACCCCACGGCCACGCTGCCGGAGTGGCCCTCGGAAGACCGCCGCAGCCGCATCGTCTTCATCACCCGCGATGTCGAGCGCGCGACCATCGAGCGTTCCTTCGATGCCTTCATGCAGGCCCAAGCGATTGAGCGCGAAGCACGCGAGCAGCGCCAGTCACCATCGGTTTATTGAGCCCGGTCACGCTGAACAAATGCGTTTGTTCCCATGTGGAAACATGCGAGCAGGCTGGTCCGGTTAAAAATAAATGCGCTTTGACCGATAACAAGGGGAGTCCCGGATTATGATCGGGCTCTCCTAAGGGATATAACGATTCGTTTATGCAGCGTGTGATCAACAAGCTGGGGGCAACGTTGTCGGCATCGCTCACGCTGATGCTGGGTTTGTGTGCCACTGCGACGGTGTTCGTCGCGACCAGCCATCTGGAAGAGGATGCCGTCCAGCTCGACTTCGAGCGTCGGGCGGGCCTGCGCGCCTTCACCATACAGCGCGGTCTGGAAGAGGCGGTGCAGGTACAGTCGGTGGTGAACCATTTCTATGCCACCGTGGGCGATCCCACGCGCGAACAGTTCGAGAGCTTCACGCGGCCGCTGCTGGAACGCTATCCCTATGTGCGCGCCTTCAGCGTGCAGCGCTTCGTGGCCGACGAAGACCGCCTGGTCTTCGAAGCTCTGCGCCAGGGGGCCAAGCCGGGCTTTGAAATCACCGCGCTCGATGGCGACCGCACCGTGCGCGCCTCGCAGCAGCCGACCTATCTGGTGGTCGATTACGTGGAACCGGTGGCCGGCAATGAAGCGGCGCTCGGGCTGGATGTCTCGCGCAATCCCGCCATCATGGGCGCGCTCGACGCCGCCGTGGTCAGCGGGAATCCTTCTTCAACGCCGCCGATCCGGCTGGCCCAGACCGGCCCGGATGAGCGCGGCCTGCTGGTGATCCAGCCGGTCTATCGTGGTGGCGTACAGCCGACCGACACGGCGGCCCGGCGCGCACTGCTGGTCGGCGATACCACCGCCGTACTGGAACTCAACGGCCTGGTGCAGAAGATCCTCGACGGTGCCGGGCTGATGTCCGACCATGAGATCGGCCTGCGCCTCTACGTCGGACCCCAGGCCGATCCGGCCAACCTGGTCTACCGCCACGACAGCCAGCCCCGCGCCATGCAGTGGATGGACCAGGTCATCAAGCCGGGCAGCTTCTTCCGCCATCCCTCCACCACCATCACCAGCTTCGACATCGCCGGCCAGACCTGGCACATGGAGATCAGCATCCCGCCACGGTCGGTCTTCTCGGACCACTACGGTTCGCTGCTCATCGGCCTGGTCGGCGTGATCGCTTCGTTGCTGGGCGCGGCCTACATGCGGGCGCTGTCGATGCGTTCGCACCGCGTGCAGCAACTGGTGGAAGACAAGACCGCGGAGCTGCGCACGACCAATGCCCTGCTGTCGGATGACATCAAGGCGCGCCGCCTGGCCGAACGTGCGCTGCGCCTGCGTCATCAGGCCATCGAGGCCAGTGCCAATGCCATCCTGATCCTCTCGGCGCAGGAGCCGGACTACGCCATCGAATACGTCAATCCGGCCTTCGCCCGCATCACCGGCTACAGCAGCGGTGAAGCGGTGGGCAAGAGCATTCGTTTCCTGGAAGGCCGCGACAGCGATCCTGAAGGTTTCGAGACTGTGTGGATCGCCATGCGCGAACAGCGCGAACACAATGTTGTATTGCGCAACTATCACAAGGATGGCTCGGAGCTGTGGAACGATTTCTACATCGCCCCGGTGCGCGACGAGAGTAGCGTGGTGACGCATTTCGTGGCGGCGCTCTACGACATCACCTCGATGAAGCGCTATGAAGCCGAACTGGAATTCCAGGCCAGCCGCGACACGCTCACCGGCCTGATCAACCGCCACATGCTGCGCCATCATCTGGAGCAGGCCATCGGCACGGCCGAGCGGCAGAAGCAGGCCTTGTGGGTGGTGTTCGTAGACCTGGACCGCTTCAAGTTCGTCAACGACACCCTCGGGCACAAGGCCGGCGATACCCTGCTGCGCACGGTGGCCGGTCGCTTGCGTGCGGCCGTGCGTGAAGCCGATACCGTGGCGCGGCTGGGTGGCGACGAATTCATCATGATCCTGCCGGAGCAGGACGAACTCTCGCTCGATACCCGCAGCCTGCAACGCATCATGGATGCGGTGGCGGCCCCCGTGACGCTGGGCGGCCATACGCTGTTCATGACCTGCAGCATCGGCGTGGCCTGCTACCCCAACGATGGTACCGATGGCGAGACGCTGATCAAGCATGCCGACATCGCCATGTATCGCGGCAAGCAGACCGGCCGCAACAATTTCCAGTTCTACACCCCGGCCATGAACGAGCAGGCGCTGGAACGCCTGCGCATCGAAGGCGACCTGCGCAATGCGCTGGATCACGGCGAATTCCTGCTGCACTACCAGCCCAAGGTGGACCTGGCCTCGGGCCGCGTGGTGGGCAGCGAGGCGCTGATCCGCTGGCTGCATCCGCAACTGGGCATGGTCTCGCCGGCGCGCTTCATCGGCCTGGCCGAAGAGACCGGCCTGATCCTGCCCATCGGTGCCTGGGTCCTGCGCACCGCCTGCACCCAGTGCCGCCAGTGGCAACTGGCCGGGCATGAGGACATCAGCGTGTCGGTCAACCTCTCGGTCGGCCAGTTCCTGCAGAAGGATCTGGTCTCCTCGATTGCCGATGTGCTGCAAGACACCGGCCTGCCGCCGGCCTCGCTGGAAATCGAACTCACCGAGAGCCTCATGATGACCGACGTCGAGCACGCCATCGGCATCCTGGCGGGCTTGAAGAAACTGGGCATCCGTCTTTCCATCGACGACTTCGGTACCGGTTATTCGTCGCTGGCCTACCTGAAGCGCTTCCCCATCGACGTGCTCAAGATCGACCGTTCCTTCGTGCGCGACATCACCATCGATGCCGATGATGCGGCCATCACCGCCTCCATCATCTCGCTGGCGCGCCACTTGAAACTGCGCGTGATTGCGGAAGGCGTGGAGACCGATGAGCAGCTGGACTACCTGCGCCACTATGGCTGCGACGAGATCCAGGGTTACCTGTTCAGCCCGCCGGTGGCGGCCGAGAAGTTCGAGCAGATCCTGCGCGAAGAGCGGGTGATTTTGTAATTTTTCTTCACGCGCTGTTCTGGAATCAGGCCGCACGGCAATGCCGCTGCGGCCTTTTTCATATTGGGCTCAATGATGCGCAATCCAGGCCAGGATGAGCGCGATGGTGGGCAGCGAGAGGGTGGTGGAGTACAGGATGGCGCGCGACATGGCAGTGACTTCGCGTTGATACAGCTCGGCCAGCATGAAGGGGCCGGTACCGATGGGCAGCGCCGCCAGCAGTACCGCGCTGTCGGCCCACAGGCGCGGCATGGGCAGGATCCAGTAGGCCAGCACGGCGGTCACGGCCGGCTGCAGCAGCAGCTTGAAGGCCACCAGCAGCCACACCGGCGAGCCTCCCGCCGTGCGCACCGGCTGGGCCAGGAACAGCCCCAGCGAGACCAGCGCGCAAGGACCGGCCGCACCGCCCAGAATCTTGAAGAGCTGCTGCACGCCCGGCGGGATGGCCACCCCGCTCAGGGCCACGATGATGCCGGCCACGGGCGCGATCATGATGGGATTGCGCAGCAGCGAGCGGCCCACCTTGGCCACGGTCTGGCCGAAGGCGGCCTGGGCATGCAGGCAGGTTTCCAGCAGCACGATGGCGACCGCAAAGAGCAGGCAGGCCGTCATCACCATGGCGATCACCGAGGGCGGCAGGCCGTCGCTGCCGAAGGCCAGGTAGCACAGCGGAATGCCGATGAAGCCGGTATTGGCATAGGAACTGCCGAGGCTATCGATGATGACGTCAGGGGCGGCCGCCTTCTGGCGCAGGCGCAGCGCGGCGGTGATCAGGAACACCACCGCCACGCCGATGGCGAAGACGGCGATGAAGCGCAGGTTGGCGAAGTCCGCGGGTTTGAGGCGCGACATGGAATCGAACAGCAGCGCCGGCAGCGCCAGCCAGATCACGAAGCGGTTCAGCTCGCTGGCCGCGCCCGCCGAGAGGATGCGGCGCTTGCGGCACATCCAGCCCAGGAAGATCAACGAAAAAATCGGGAAGACGATGTTGAAGATGGCGAGCATGGCGTGGCGGGTTGACCGGCGTCGGAGGTGGGAACAGACCCTACGGAGCCGCTCCTGCTTTGTCAAGGCGCAATGCCGCACGGGGTGGGCGGCGTAGAATGGCGGCCTTGTCTGATTTATCCACAGGGCTTTTCACGATGCCTGCGCGTCCTCTTCAACTTGCCTCCCCTGAATTGCTGGCCGCCTGGCGCGCCGAGGCCGATACCATCACCGCCGCACTGCAGGGCGTTCCGGACTGCCTGCGCGAACAGCGCAGCGCCACCGTGCTGGACCTGCATTTCGGGCTGGGTCAGTCCTTCTTCGCCACCTGGCATGCCTTCGCCCGCCAGCGCGCGCAAGGGGAGGGCGCCGCACATTTGCACTACATTGCGATCCTGCCGCATCCGCCGACCGCCGATGTCCTCCATGAAGATTTGACTTATGCACAGGCCTTGCGCGCTGCATGGCCGCTGCCCTTGCCGGGCACGCACCGCCTCTTGCTCGATGAAGGCCGCGTCACGCTGACTCTGATCTGGGGTGCATTGGAAGAAGAGCTGGCCCGGCTGGAAGCGCCGGTAGACCTGTTCTACCTGCATGCGGACCCGACCCGCTTCGATCCCGCCGCGCCATCCTGGCATGCGCATGCCTGCAAGCGCCTGGCGCGGTTGGCCTGGACCGGGGCGCGGGCGCTGGTGTTCGGTGCGGCGGCCGATGTGGCGCTGATAGCGGCGATGCGTCAGGTCGGTTTCCATGGACAGGCGCAGGACGGCGCGCTGGCCTTGCGTTATGCACCGGCCTGGGCGCGTCCGGCCACGCACGTGGCGGCATCCGATACGCCGTTGCGGCGCGACCTGCCGCATGCACGGCAGGCGCTGGTGATCGGGGCCGGGCTGGCCGGAACCGCTGCGGCCGAGCGGCTCACGGCACGCGGCTGGTGCGTCGATCTCATCGATGCGGGCCCGGAGGTGGCCACCCGCGCTTCAGGCAATCACGGTGGTCTCTTCATGCCCGCGCTGGCACGCGATGACAGCCCGCTGGCGCGGCTCACACGGGCGGCCTTCCTGTTTGCCTCGCAGCGTCTCGATGATCTGGGCGGGGTCGGTCTGGATGATCGCGCCGCCATTCGTGGCGAGCGCTGCGGCATCCTGCAATTCGGCCGCGATGCCAAGCAGGCGATCTCCTTCGAGCAGGGCGCGCAGGAGTGGCAGTATCCGCCGCGTTATGCGCGCTGGATGTCCGCCGGTGAGACGGCAAGCGCACTGGGCATGCCGACCATGGGCGGCGGCTATTTCTTCCCGGAAGCGGGCTGGCTCAATCCGCCCTCGGTGTGCCGCCGCATGCTGGCGGTGGCGCAGTCGCACGGCGAGGTGCGCACGCATTTCAATCGCGCCGTCGCCCGTCTGGTACGCGTGGATGGTCAATGGCAGGCGCTCGATGCCGCTGGCCTGCTGATCGCGCAAGCGCCGGTGGTGATCCTCGCTGCGGGCGCGCAGGCGCGCGTGCTGGAGCAGGCGGCGGGTTTGCCGCTCAATGCAGTACGCGGCCAGGTCACGCACCTGCCTGCAACAGGCTTCCCCGATTTGCCGCATGCGCTGTGTGGTGACGGTTACCTCACGCGTCCCTATGCCGGGCAGGTGTGCATGGGGGCCAGCTATGATCGCTTCGACGATCCTGCGCTGCGTGCCGACAGCCATGCCGAGAACCTGGCCCGCCTGCAGCACATGCTGCCGCAGATCGCGGCACACATGTCGCTGCCGCAGGCGGATGCGGATCTTCCTGGGCGGGTCGGTCAGCGCTGCATCGCGCCGGACCGCTTGCCGCTGGTCGGTGCCTTGCCGGGTGAGGCGGGGATCTATGGCCTGTTGGGCTATGCCTCGCGCGGCCTGATCTGGGCACCGCTGATGGCCGAGTTGCTGGCCGCGATGATCGAGCGCGAGCCCTTGCCGCTGCCGCGCGAATTGGTGGCAGCGCTGGACCCGGCCCGTTTCGGCGCGGATTCAGCGATCGGCCTCAACGCACCCAGTGACCCGGAATGAACACCCAGCCACCCGGACCCGGTTGCCAGTGCGCCGGCTCATAGCGGGCGTAGTCGCGGCGCATGCGTTCCCAGTGGCCGCCGACCCAGACGTGGCGATGGCCGTTCCAGGCCCAGTAGCCGGGTGCCCAGGCATAGCCGTGGCGCGGGGCGGGCACCACTTCATAACGCGGGGCGGGCGGTGGCGTGCCGATGCGCACATCGACGCCGACTACCTGCGCTTGCGCGGCAGGCGCCAGGGCTGCGGTGGCAGCGAGCGCTGAGAGGGTCGTGAGAAGGACTAAGGCGAGGCGAGTGATCTTGGTTTTCATGGTGGACTCCTGCAAGGTGGTGGTGCGTGGATGCAGCGCAAGCGGGGCCGCGCTGTGAAAACCACTGTAGGAGCCGGGCTTCTTTAAGACTGTAATGTTGTGTTTCCAGTTGTGTCCGTACCTGCCAGCGCTGCGTATGGCAGCCCCGAAGGCAGCACCGCGCGGGGGAATCCGGTAACAAATCGCGGCACACCGATACATGCCGCCAGCCATGCAGCGCTCATTTCCTGCGCGCCGGGCGCTCGTAACGCTGCTCCACCACGCGGCTGCCCCATTGCTCGCCGGGCGACTCCTCGGCCAGTTCGAAGCCGGCCGACAGATACAGGTGGCGTGCCGCATCCAGTCCCTGGAAGGTCCACAAATAACAGGCCAGGCGATGGGCATCGACAAAGGCCATGGCCTGTTCCAGCAAGCGCCGTCCCACGCCGCTGCCGCGCAGGCTGTCGTCGACGATGAACCAGCGCAGGTGTGCTTGCCGGCGCTCCAGGTCGCCATCGATCACGATGGAGGCCAGGCAGCGCCCGTGTTCGACGTGGGTCCAGAGTTGCTTGCCGGCCTGGGGCAGGGTTTGTGCGAAGCTGCCCAGTTCGCTGGCCACCTTGTGTTCGAAGAACACCCCGAAGCCGGCCGCTGCGGCGTAGTAGCGCGCATGCAGGCTGGCGATATCGCCGATGCAGCCGGGCTGGTAGCCGGTGCTCAATTCCGATGCCGCGCCTTTGGCCGGGCGAGCTGCTGCATTGGGGTTGTCGCGCGACAGGGCCTCGGAATACAGCGCCAGCGCCCGCACCAGGCCCTGCTGGTCTTCCGGCAGGATGCGCCGCAGGGCCCCGGAGACCTGGTCGGTGGCGAACTTGTCGATCTTCTTGCGCAGCGCCTGCCCCGCTTCGGTCAGCGCCAGACTGTAGGCGCGCCCGTCGCCCGGCACCGGGCTGCGGCGTACCAGCCCCAGTGCCTCCAGCTTGGCCAACTGGCGGCTGGTGTTGGATTTGTCCAGATACAGCAGCTCGCCCAGCTCGCGCGCCTGCAAGCCGGGTTTGAGGCCGATCTCGATGAGCGCGTGTACCGCCGAGGGCGCCAGGTCGCTGCCGGCCAGGGTGCTGCGCATGAAGCCCAGTTCCCGCACCAGCTTGCGCGACAGCTCGCGCAACTGGCGGATGGTCTGGTCGCGCGGGGGAGAGTGCAGGCCGTCATAGTCCATGGCAAGATCCGGTAATGGTTGCGAAGTGCAATCAATGCTGCGCCAGATGATTGCGTTATGCAACTTGTTTAGCAGCCCGGGCCATCTTGGCTGTCGCACCTGCGCAACTGGCAGGGCCGGGCTGGGAGCGCCTGCCGGGCTGGAGTAAAATGTCGCCTTTCGCGCAGCCTTCCGCCGTGAGCACACCGGCCATCGTGGCCTGCGCCACCTCCTGCATCCCCAGTCTTGTTGAAAGTCCCCGCACATGTTGCGCATCTCTGAACTGACCCTTCCGTTGAGCCATACGGAAGACGAACTGAACGCCGCCATCCTCGACCGCCTGGGCATCCCGGCCGGCGACCTGCTGTCCTTCACGCTGTTTCGCCGCAGCTACGATGCCCGCAAGAAGACGGCCATCACCCTGAACTACACCATCGACGTCGAGGTGAAGGACGAGGCGGCGGTCCTGGCACGCCATGCGAAGACCACCAATGTCGGCCCCACGCCCGATACCTCCTATCACTACGTCACGCGCGCCCCGGCGAGCATCAAGAAGCGTCCGGTGGTGATCGGCTTCGGTCCCTGCGGTCTTTTTGCGGCGCTGATCCTGGCCGAGATGGGCTTCAATCCCATCATCCTGGAACGCGGCAAGACCGTGCGCGAGCGCACCAAGGACACCTGGGGCCTGTGGCGCCAGCGCGAATTGAAACCGGAATCGAACGTGCAGTTCGGTGAAGGCGGGGCCGGGACCTTCTCCGACGGCAAGCTCTACAGCCAGGTGAAGGACCCCAAGCACTATGGCCGCAAGGTGCTGGCCGAATTCGTGGCCGCCGATGCGCCGCCCGAAATCATGTACGTCAGCAAGCCCCACATCGGTACCTTCCGCCTGGTCAAGATGATCCAGCTCATGCGCGAGAAGATCGAGAAGTTGGGCGGCGAATTCCGCTTCGAGCAGCGCGTCGAGGATGTGCTGATCGAAGACGGCCAGATCCGTGGCCTGACCCTGAACACCGGCGAACAGATCGAAGCCGACCACGTGGTGCTGGCCATCGGCCACAGCGCCCGCGATACCTTCGAGATGCTCTACGAGCGCGGTGTCTACATCGAGGCCAAGCCGTTCTCGATCGGCTTCCGCGCCGAGCACCCGCAGTCGCTGATCGACAAGTGCCGCTTCGGTCCCGGTGCCGGCCATCCCATCCTGGGCGCGGCCGACTACAAGCTGGTGCACCACGCCTCCAATGGCCGTTCGGTCTACAGCTTCTGCATGTGCCCGGGCGGTACGGTGGTGGCGGCGACCTCCGAACCGGGCCGCGTGGTCACCAACGGCATGAGCCAGTATTCGCGCAATGAGCGCAATGCCAACAGCGGCATCGTGGTGGGCATCTCGCCGGCCGACTATCCGGGCCATCCGCTGGCCGGCATCGCCTTCCAGCGCGAGTGGGAAAGCCGCGCTTACGAGCTCGGCGGCGGCAACTACAATGCGCCGGGGCAACTGGTGGGCGACTTCATCGCCAATCGTCCCTCGACCCAGCTGGGCAGCGTGGAGCCATCGTACAAGCCGGGCGTGACCCTGGGCGACCTCAACCCGTCGCTGCCCACGTATGCCATCGATGCCATCCGCGAGGCGCTGCCGGCTTTCGAAAAGCAGATCCGTGGCTACTCCATGCATGACGCCGTGCTGACCGGCATCGAGACGCGGACCTCCTCGCCCATCCGCATCAAGCGTGACGACCACACCCTGCAGAGCCTCAACACCAAGGGCCTGTACCCGGCCGGTGAAGGCGCCGGTTATGCGGGCGGGATCATGTCGGCGGCCATCGACGGCATCCGCGTGGCCGAAGCGCTGGCGCTGGACATGGTGGGACAGGGCTGATCCTCCCGGACCGCCCAAAGCAAAACGCCGCTCCGGTGACCCGGGGCGGCGTTTTGTTTTTACGGCCTGAAGTGAAGATTACTTCTTGGCGCGGGCCGAAGCGACGGTCTTTTCAGCAGCAGCGGTGAACTGTTTGGTCGCGTTGGCCAGGTTGGCTTCCAGCGTTTCCACAGCTTGCTTGGAGTTCTTGGACAGTTGCTCGTAGGCAGCGTTGGCGTTGGTGAGGGTGGCCTTCAGGATGGAGACGGCTTGCTCCGAGCCCGGGGGCGCGTTCTTGCTGATCTCGTCGATCAGGGCCGACAGCTTGCGGCTGGTTTCGGAGATCTGGGCTTCGGCAGCCTTGGTGAATTCAGCCTGGGTCGAGGACACGATACCGGCCAGGTGACGGCTGTAGGCGGTGGCCTTTTCAGCGCCCGGCTGGGCTTGGGCGGCGGCCAGCGACAGCAGTTCCTGCGGGTCCTTGGCGGCGGCCAGCTGCTTGGCGGCAGCGGTGGCTTCTTCCAGGGTGGCCTTGGTGGCCGACAGGTTCAGTTCAACGATCTTTTCCACGCCTTCGAAGGCCTTGGCGGTCAGGTTGTTGATGAGGTCCAGGTGGGCTTGCAGGTTGGCCTTGGTGGCGGCGGAAAACTGATCTTGGTACGAAAACATGTGCATCTCCTAGGTGATATGAACAAATGAGCTTGCCGACGAGCGTGACGATCAAAACAATCGGCGTTCGAGCGCGGCTTTCGACCAGAATCAATCAACAATCATGATTTGTGCGCCGCAACAATTCTTATTTTATGCACTTCTTTGGTGAAATCAAGTGTTATTTGTGCGGCGCACAAAAAATAGTCCGCCGCGTGGACATTTTGCTACGCCGAACCAGCAGCGGCTTTGCGGGCGATCAAGCCGAACGTTCGGTCGTTTTCTCCGGGCGGACGTGGGTGTCGCCGCTGGGGAGGTCGTGGACCACGATGCCGGTATCGCTTTCGGAAAACGGACAGCCCTTGCCCAGCGCGATGGCACGCAGACCATCCTGATACCCTTGCTCCCAGCGCCACATCACCGAGCCTTTGGCGAAGTTGACGTCCTTGGAGGCCATGTTCCAGTCGCGCCCGGCATAGGCCAGCCGCACGATGTGGATGGTGCTGTCGGCACCCAGTTCGGCCATCATCTGGCGGTCCTGCTGGGTCAGCATGTCGGGCGGCAGGCGCTTGTAGAGCGCGTGGGCCGCGCGGCGCAGCTTGTATTGCTGCAGGTAGGCATCAATGTGGCGCTGGGAACGGGAGGCGAAGGTGACATCCTTCTCGCGCGTCTGCACCTCTTCCAGGGTACGCGGCTCCGGTCCGTCGGCATGCCACAGGTCGACCATCATGCAGAGCAGGTTGGTACGCGGCTCATCGTTGAGCACGACTTCCAGCGGCGTATTGGAATACAGCCCGCCATCCCAGTACAGCTCGCCGTCGATGCGCACCGGCGCAAAGCCCGGGGGCAGGGCGCCGCTGGCCATGACATGTTCCGGTCCCAGCGGCCGCTGGCGCGAATCGAAATTGACCAGCGTGCCACAGGTGACCTTGACCGCCGCGACCGTCATGCGGATGCCGGAGGGACCGTTGAGGTAATCGAAATCGACCAGACGCGAGAGCGTCTCGCCCAGCTCGGCAGTGCTGTAGAAACTGGCTTCGTCGGGCGGCACAGGCAGGCCCAGCGCAAAGGGGTTCAGCGGACGCGGCCGGAAGAAGCCGGCCGTGCCGCGCAGAAACGTATCGAGCGTGGTCAGGCGGGTGGCCCAGGGGCGCAAGGCGTCCGGGACCTGGCGCAGGTCGAACACGTCCGGATGCGCCACCGTCTCCCAGAATTCGCGCAGGCGGGCGATGCGGGTCTCGCGCGGGTTGCCCGCAATCAAGGCGGCGTTGATGGCACCGATGGAGGTGCCGACCACCCAGTCGGGGGTCAGGTCATTCTCGTGCAGGGCCTGGTAGACCCCGGCCTGGTAGGCACCCAGCGCACCGCCTCCCTGCAGCACCAGCGCCACGCGCGGCTTGGCAGCCACGGCGGCGGGGGCGGATTTGCGGCGGGGGGAGGGCGGCGACTGATCCTGATCCTTGCGCATCGTTCTTCCTTTCTGGGGATACCGGATTGATCCGGGAACAACGTGAACGTTCTGAATGTTCAGAAGGAGTCTAGGATAACGCGCTTACACGGAAGTGACCGTCACTGTACGCGGACGTACTAAAAACCTGGAGTTCAGCTGGCCAGCCAGGCCTCGATCAGCTGGCGCGCCTGGGCATCGATCTGCTCCAGGTCCACTTCATGGCGGCGATGGAAAATCATCATCGCGTACAAGCCCGCCAGGGCATTGACTTCCGGGGACAGTGCGCACTCCTCTCCGCTGGCCGGGCGCTGGTGGCGCCAGTAGTTGATTGCATCTTCGAGTTCGGTGAGGGTGAGCATGGCGGTATTTCTTGATAAAGACGTAAGGTAAAACGTCGGCGCATTCTACTCCATTTCAGCCGCCGATACTGGTTGAAAACACAGTATGGCCGGGCTTGCCGGACCTCCATGCAATTTCCGCATAAGCATCCGCGTTCTCTGCAGCATGCGAAAAACAAGCAAGCACATGCGCAATGCTTCGTTCGGATTCCCCCCTCGCTTTGCTCTAATGAGACCCCTCGCGCGCGCCATTCGGCGCTGCCCGCACTATCCCTCAGGAGTGGTTCATGTCCGCGCACATCCTAGAAACCGTCCGCCGTCCCGGCCTGCGCCAGGCCCAGCGCATAACCAGTGAAGCGCAGGCGCTGCAGGTTGGCGTCGAGCTGGCCGCCGAGTTCGCGCAAAGCGCCGCCGAGCGCGACCGTGAGCGCATCCTGCCGTTCGACCAGATCGAACGCTTTTCGCACAGCGGCCTGTGGGCCATCACCGTGCCGCGCTCCCATGGCGGTATCGGCGCATCATGGCAGACGGTGGCCGAGGTGTTTCGGTTGATCTCTGCGGCCGACCCTTCCATCGGCCAGATTCCGCAAAATCATTTCGGCAATCTCAACCTGATCGCCAAGCTCGCCAGCGAAGAGCAACAGCGCTTCTTCTTCAACGAGGTGCTCGAAGGCGCGCGACTGGGCAATGCCGGTCCCGAGCGCAACGGCAAGAACGTGCTCGACGTGCGTACCCGCGCGACCCTCGACACCGCAGCAGGTGATGGTAGCTACCTGCTCAATGGCACGCGTTTCTATTCCACCGGTGCGCTCTATGCGCACTGGATTCCCAGCCGCGCCATCGATGATGAGGGCCAGCCGCTGGTGGTCTACAGCCGCCACGATGCGCCGGGTCTGCGGGTGATCGATGACTGGTCCAGCTTCGGCCAGCGCACCACGGCCAGCGGTACGGTGGTGTTCGACAACGTGCGCGTGCCGGCGTCGCAGGTGCTGCCCCTGAAGGACGTGCTGCAGCAGCCCAACAACATCGGCCCGGTCTCGCAGCTGATCCAGGCCGCCATCGATGCTGGCATCGCCCATGCGGCCGTGCAGGACACCATCGCCTTCGTCACCACCCGTTCGCGTCCCTATGTGGACAGCGGCCTGGAGCGTGCCAGCGACGACCCCTACATCCTGCGCGACATCGGCAACCTGAGCCTGCGCCTGCATGCGGCCGAAGCGCTGCTGGAAGAGGCGGCCGCCGTGCTCGACAGCCTGTCCGCCAAGATCAGCTTCGAGCAGATGGCGCAAGCCTCGGTCGCCGTGGCCGAGGCCAAGGTGCTGTCCACCGAAGTGGCCCTGCTGGCCTCGGAAAAACTGTTCGAACTCTCCGGCTCGGCTGCGACCCTGGCGAGCCACAACCTCGACCGCCACTGGCGCAATGCGCGCGTGCACACGCTGCATGATCCGGTGCGCTGGAAATATTTTGCGGTCGGCAATTACGCCCTGAACGGCACGCCGCCGCCGCGCCACTCCTGGAGCTGATGCCCGGACCCTGCCTTCCCTCATTCGAACGCGAACCATCATGACCCAGACCGCTGCCGCCCAGGCCACCCACACCACGCTCGATTCCCTGCCGCCGCCGTCGGGCACGCCACCGCGCCTGGTGGCGCGCATCCGCGACGACGCCGAAGCCATCGCCGCCGCGCGCAAGCTGGCCGAGGACTTCAGCCGCGAAGCCGCGCTGCGCGACCGCGAGCGCAAGCTGCCCTGGGACGAGCTGGAACGCTACGTGCGTTCGGGCCTGTGGGGCATCACCGTGCCCAAGGAATACGGCGGTGCGGGTGTCAGCTACGGGACCTTGGCCGAAGTCATCGCTACCATCTCTGCGGCCGATGGTTCCATCGGACAGATTCCGCAAAACCATTTCTATGCGGTGGAACTGATCCGCGTCAACGGCAGCGAATCGCAGAAACGTTTCTTCTTCGACCGGGTGCTGCAGGGCGACCGCTTCGGCAACGCCCTGGCCGAACTCGGCACCAAGACCTCGCATGACCGCAAGACCCGTCTGAGTCGCAACGAACATGGCCCCGGCTACCGCATCAACGGCCGCAAGTTCTACGCCACCGGCGCGCTCTATGCCGACTGGGTCCCGACCTCGGTGATCGACGAAGAGGGTGTGCAGCAGCTGGCCATCGTACCGCGCCATGCACCGGGCCTGACCATCATCGATGACTGGTCCGGCTTCGGCCAGCGCACCACCGGCAGCGGCAGTGCCGTATTCGAGAACGTCCATGTACCGGCCGATGCCGTGATCGGGTTTGCCACTGCCTTCTCGCGGCCCACGCAGATCGGCCCGATGGCGCAGATCCAGCACGCGGCCATCGATCTGGGCATTGCCCGCGCAGCTTATGCGGACCTGCTGCAATTCGTGCGCACCCGCTCGCGGCCCTGGGTTGACAGCGGTGTGGAACGCGCCGGCGACGATCCGCTCACCATTCGCGAAGTGGGCGACCTGACCATTCAACTGCACGCCGCCGAAGCACTGGTGCGCCGCGCCGGCCGCAAGGTCGATGCCGCCGCTGCCGCGCCCACGGAAGACAGCATCGCAGAGGCGTCCATTGCGGTGGCCGAGGCACGCGTGCTGACCACCGAAGTCTCGCTGGCGGCCGGCAGCAAACTGTTTGAGCTGGCCGGTTCGCAATCGACCCTGTCCGAACACAATCTCGACCGCCACTGGCGCAATGCCCGCACCCATACGCTGCATGATCCGGTGCGCTGGAAATATCACGCCATCGGCAATTACGTCCTGAATGGCAAGAAGCCGCCGCGCCACGGCGCGATCTGAGGAGCCCGCATGGCCAAGAAGGAAATCCGTCTCAACGCATTCAACATGAATTGCGTCAGCCACATCAACCACGGCCTGTGGACGCACCCGCGCGACCGCTCGCAGGACTACACCGACATCGCCTACTGGACCGACCTGGCGCGCCTGCTGGAACGCGGCAAGTTCGACGGCCTGTTCCTGGCCGATATCGTGGGCGTCTATGACGTTTACCAGGGCAATACCGATCTCACCCTGCGCGAGACCATCCAGCTGCCCGTGAACGACCCGCTGATGCTGGTCTCGGCGATGGCGGCAGTCACCGAACATCTGGGCTTTGGCGTCACTGCCAACCTGACCTATGAGGCCCCGTTCCTGTTTGCGCGCCGCATGTCCACGCTGGATCATTTAAGTCGTGGCCGCGTGGGCTGGAACATCGTCACCGGTTATCTCGACAGCGCCGCGCGCGCCATGGGCTTGCATGAACAGCTGGAACACGATCAGCGCTATGACCGCGCCGATGAATTCATGGAAGTGGTCTACAAGCTCTGGGAAGGCAGCTGGGAAGACGGTGCCGTGGTGCGTGACCGCGCGCGCCGCGTCTATGCTGACCCGGCCAAGGTGCACAAGATCGCGCATCACGGCGACTACTACCACGTCGAAGGCATCCACCTGAGCGAGCCGTCGCGCCAGCGCACGCCCGTGCTGTACCAGGCCGGTTCGTCCGGACGTGGACAGGCCTTCGGTGCACGCCATGCGGAATGCGTGTTCATCTCCAGCCAGAGCAAGGACGCCACGCGCAAGCTGGTGCAGAGCATTCGTGACGGGGCGGTGCGCGAGGGACGCGATCCGGACGCCATCAAGATCTTCATGGGCCTGACGGTGGTGACCGGCCGCACTGACGAGGAGGCCCAGGAGCGCTTCCGCGAATACGCCAGCTACGCCAGTCCCGAAGCGGGGCTCGCGCATTTCTCGGCGGGCACCGGCATCGATTTTTCTAAGTATGAGTTCGATGAACCGATCCGCGCGGCCAAGACCAATGCCATCGAATCGCTGACCAAGGTGGTCACGCAACCGGAGCTGAACTGGACCAAGCGCAAGCTGCTGCAACAGCTCGAACTGGGTGGCCGTTATGCCAGCATCGTGGGCGCGCCCGACCGCATCGCCGATGAACTGGAAAGCTGGGTCGCAGACACCGGCATCGACGGCTACAACCTGACCCGTACGGTCGCGCCGGAGAGTTTCGAAGACTTCGTGAACCTGGTCATTCCGGTCCTGCAGGAACGCGGTTCCTACAAGCGCGAATACGCCCAGGGAACTTTGCGTGAAAAACTTTTCCAGCGCGGTGCCACCTTGCCGCAAGAGCACGTGGGTGCGGGTTTCCGGGCGGGAGCGGCGGTCGAGCACGCCTGAAGAAAATCGCCTGGTGGCTGCGCGCAGGCACATGCGCGCAGCACATAAGCAAAGCGGAAATGATTCCTTCCGCACCGGTTGAGGGCTCGCTACATTGGCCTTTTTTCAACCGGGGAAAACAATGAAATCGATCGTCACCAACTGGCTTTCGCACCTTGCCATCGGCGTGCTGGCCAGCGCCAGCATCACGGCCCAGGCCGCCACCGACCAGGTGATTCGCGTGGGCGTGACCAGTGGTCCGCATGCGCAGATTTTCGAGCAGGCACGCCGCGTCTTCGAGCGTGACAATCCGGGCTACAAGGTCAAGATCATCGAGTTCAACGACTACATCCAGCCCAATGCGGCGCTGGACGCAGGCGAGCTCGATGCCAACAGCTACCAGCATCGTCCCTTCCTCAATGCGCAGATCAAGGCGCGCGGCTACAAGCTCTATGCCGAGGGCAAGACCATGATCGGGCCCATGGCGATCTATTCGCGCAGGTATCGCAAGCTGGAGGACCTGCCGGTGGGAGCAAAGATCGGCATTCCCAATGACCCGGCCAACGAGAGCCGCGTGCTGCTGCTGTTGCAGAAGCAGGGCCTCATCAAGCTGCGCGAGGGCATCGATCCGCTGACCGGCACCAATGCCACGCCCATCGACATCACCGAGAATCCCAAGAAGTGGAAGTTCGTCGAGATCGACGCCGCGCAATTGCCGCGCACGCTCGATGACCTGGATGCCTCGGCCATCAACGCCGACTATGCCTCCAAGGCCGGCTTCAATCCGGCGCGCGACAGCCTGCTCGTGGAAAGCGGCGACAGCCCCTATGCCTGCCTGATCGCCGTGCGCGACAAGGACCGTGCGCAGCCTTGGCTGGGCAAGCTGGTGCAGGCGTATCAGTCGCCGGAAGTGAAGCGGTATATCGAGACGGAGTTCAAGGGAGGGATTCTGGCGGCTTGGTGAGTGCGATCGTTCTTGCCGGGCGTTGATTTGTTTTGATGGCGCGGCAAAAGTTTTTGAAACGCATCAACGTCGAGAGAGCGGCCCTTATAGTGAAGTCCCGGCGCATGTCCGCATGCGGCCGGTTCAACGTTCACGAGAGGGAATTCGCTCATGTCATTTTTCCGCAAGCTTTGGCAGGATCTTAAAAACGGCGAAATGCACGCCGGTGCGCTGGTGGCTGAGCTTGGCACGATTGGGTTCGTTTTGCTGCTTCTGCTATTGGGCGGTGTCAAAAAACTCATCGAGACTTTCTGGCATTGAGCTCGCCGCACTTTTCTTTTCCACAGGGCTGCACGCCCTCATCCGGTTCCCCTCGTTCGAGCAGGTAAAATGCTGGCTCCATTCACCGGAGCCAGCGTCGTCCATACCGCCGGCCTCGACACGATATCCGAACCGAACATGAGCTACACCCCCAGCCGCCCCATGGGCTATGGCTGCCTGATCCTGAGCATGTCCCTGGTCGGCGCTTACGTCGCGCTGACCAAGCCGCTGGCGGCGCTGCTGCCGGTGTTCCTGCTGGCCTGGCTGCGCTTCGCCATCGGCGCGGTCGCCATGCTGCGCTGGCTGAAAAAACCGGCCGATGAAAAACCGCTCTCCGCGCAGTCGCGCTGGCTGGTCTTCCTCGAATCCTTCCTCGGCAATTTCCTCTTTACGTTGTGCATGATTACCGGCGTGTCGATGACCAATGCGGTCTCGGCGGGCGTGATCATGTCCTCCATTCCGGCCGTGGTGGCGGTGATGAGCTGGGTCTTCCTCAAGGAAAAAATCAGCCTGCGCGTCTGGGGCGCGGTGGCCTGCGGGGCCATCGGCATCGGCTTGCTGTCGCTGGCCAAGGACAGCCATGGCGCGGCCGCCGCCAGCGGCGGGCAGAGCGCCTGGCTGGGCAACGTACTGGTGTTCTGCGCGGTGCTGTGCGAGGCCGCCTATGCCGTCATCGGCAAGAAGCTGACCACGGTCCTCACGCCCAAGCGCATCAGCGCCGTCATCAACCTGTGGGGCCTGCTGCTGATGACTCCCATGGGCTTCTACACCGCGCTGCAATTCAATTTCTCCACCGTGCCGGTCAACATCTGGCTGCTGCTGGTGTTCTATGCCCTGGCCGCCAGCGTCTGGACCGTGTGGCTGTGGATGACGGGATTGAAGGTGGTCCCGGCTGCGCGTGCCGGCGTCTTTACCGTGATGCTGCCGGTCTCGGCCGCGGTGGTCGGCGTGCTGGCCCTGGGTGAAAGCCTCTCGGCCCTGCAGGCCGGCGCCTTCGCCGTGGCCCTGGCCGGGATGTTCCTGGCCACGCTGCCTGGCCGCAATACTGCCGACAAGTTACCGCTGAACTGAGCGAGGAAAAAAATGAATCAAACCAAACGCCCCACCGGCAAACCACATTCCCCCGGCCCCAAGAAAGCCCCCCCGGGCCACGCCAAGCCAGCCGCGAAGGCGGGCCCCAAGCCCGCGACCGCGGGCCCGGCACGCGACAAGCCCAAGACCCACGTCTCCACCGAAGCCGCCCGCCGTCGCCAGCACCAGGCGCATGCGGCCTCGCAGAGCCTGGATGAAGATGAACTGCGCGTGCAGCAGATGGTGGCGCTGGCCAGTGCGGTGGCCGCCGATGCGCCGGACCGCGCAGGCCGCCGCGTCGGCCAGGATGAACTGGAACGCATGGTGCGCAATACCCTGCGCGAGCGCGATGACGACACCCTCTACGAAGCGCTGGAACAGCTGCGCTACGACGATCCGCGCGGCCACGCTTTCCTGCGTGAAGTGGTGGAAGAGGGCGCCGACATCATTGTGCTGCGCCGTGGCGAGAAGGAACTGGAGATCAATGCCTTCCTGATCCCCCTGCTGGTCCGCACGCGCGGTGGCCTGCGCGAGGCGCAGGCATTGGCCGATGGCGATGCCTTCGACACCCTGCGCGAGAGCATCCAGAAAGCCGGACTGGAAAGTCCCAAGGCGCGCGTGGTGCTGGTGCATCATCTCTATCATCCGGAAGAGATCAACGCCTTGAGCTTCAGTGAAGTGGAGGCCATGAATCGCGATGCCTTTGCCTCACTGACCGACAAGAAGATCCTGAGCGTGCCGGCCATCGAGCGCAGCATGCGCGGCTGGCCGGCCAGCCATTTCGCGGCCGACGATGAGGCGCTGGAACTGCGCTTCCTGCTGGGCTTTTCGCTCAAGGAGGTGACTGATCCCTTCTATGTGATTCCACAGGAAGAAGCGGCCGCCGATGCCTACTTCGAATCGCGCGCGCAACGCTTCCGCCAGTGGAGCGAAGAGATCACGCCGCTGATGCAGCAATGCCTGACCGGGCAAACCGGCGAGGCGGCGCAGTGCCAGTTGCACTTCCTGTACCAGGATCTGTTCCATGGCGCCAAGCACACAGGCAATGGCGAATACCGCACCCTGCAGATGCTCTCCGAACTGGAAGCCGGTCTGGCGCAATCCGCTGCACAGGCGGCAGAGGCGAGTGCCTACATCGCGCTGGTGGACGAGGACGACGAGACCACCCTGCAGGTCGTACTGCGCAATGCCCAAGCCACGTTGGCCCGCTCTGAACATCTGGTCGAGGGCGATCTGCAGGCGGTGCTGTTCGATGCCGCCGATGCGGTGGCCTCGCTGGGTGTGACGGCCGTGCGCCTGGCCGATGGCTTTGATGAGCACGGACAGCCGGTGCGTGCGCGCGATCTGCCGGCGGCCTGATCAGCGGGCTCAGTCCAGCAGCGCCTGCAGGCTGGTTCCAGCAGGCTGGCAGCGGAAAATCAGCTCTACCTGCATCGGACGCCAGCCACGGATGAGCTGGCGCAGGTCGGCCTGCATCTGCTGCTTGCCGCAGAAGGCGGTCGCTTTCTCGCGCGCGGCCGAAGTCAGGGCCGGAATCGACATGGTGTAGCTCACCCCCGTGGCCGAGACCGTGTAGAGATCGCCACGCCCGGCGCTGACTTCGCTGAAGTTGGCGCAGCCGCCCAAGGCGGCGGCACCGAGGCAGGCTGCGGCCAGGCTGGCGCGGCGGCGATGATGTTGACGTTGAGTGCGCATGAGATCCCCCGTTGTGCTCGTGACGCGTGCCGTCGGCAGAATTGCCCTGCGGCATCAACACGACAGGGCAAGCCTACGCGCGGCATGGCTGCCGTTGGGGGTGGCTTACCCGGTTTTACCCGGATGGCGTGGCTGTAAAAAAATCTTCAATGGCGTTCGAAAAATAGCGTGACCTGTCAATTTTCGTACAGGCGTGTCAGGGCGCTGGCTACTTCATGTGCACGTAAATAATTTCCTGCCTGCTGGGAGCCAGGGCCATGTGGCTCCACGTGCATGGCATTTGCCTGCGCGAGCGGCTTGCGGCTGGGCTAAAATCATCGACGCCGTCCGGCCAGGGCCGGGTGGCAGACCACGTGTGCCATGCTGCCGACCACAGCGCAGCGGTACCATCCGCCAAATCAGGGAGAACCGAGAATGACCAACCGTCGCAGTTTCATCACCGGCGTGGCCGGCCTTGCCGCCGCCACTGCCATCCCCAACGTCTTCGCCCAGGCCGCCGCTGCGACCGGCTCCACGGAACCGACCCTGGCCCGCGTGCAGCGGACCAAGACCCTGCGCATCGGTGCCGTGCGCGGTGCCGCACCCTACTACAACAAGGACCTGGCCAGCGGCGAGTGGGGCGGTTTCATGATCGATTTCGCCAAGAGCCTGGCGGCCAGCCTGAACGTGAAGCTGGACATCACCGAAACCACCTGGGGCAACTCGGTGCTGGACCTGCAGACGCACAAGATCGACCTGTTCTTCGGCATGAACCCGACCCCGGCCCGCCGCGAAGTGATCGGCTTTACCGAACCGCTGTTCCTGAACGCCTTCACGGTGGTCTCCAAGAAGGAGTTCAAGACCTGGGCCGACCTGAACAAGCCGGAAGTCAAAATCGCCGTGGACATCGGTTCTTCGCATGACCAGATGATCAGCCGCGTCTGTCCCAACGCCACCATCGTGCGCCTGGAAAAGGCTGACGACGCCACCCTGGCGCTGCAGACCGGCCGCGTCGATGCGCAGGTGCTGGTGTGGCTGCTGGCCCTGAACATCCTCAAGAAGAATCCTGCGCTGGGCAAGATGACCGTGCCGCAGCCGCTGGAAGCGACCTCCACCAACATCGGCGTGCCCAAGGAAGAGGACAAGGCCTGGGTCGAGACCATCAACAAGTGGATCGCCGCCGAGCGCGCCGCCGGCAAGATCAAGCCGACCGTGCTGGGCAATCTGCAGAAGCTCTCCGGGGTGAAGCCGGAGGATGTGCCGGCGCAGATTCCGCTGTGATGCCGGGCGGCCTGATCGGCCGCGCTGCAGACAAAGAAAACCCGCGCTGAAATGCCAGTGCGGGTTTTTTATTGGCGGGTCGGAGGGCGCTTGTGGGCAGACGTTTCAGTTGCCCAGCAAACGCATGCCGGCGGTTCTGGCGGCCTTGCGATCAAAGGTCAGCGTATCGCTGCATCCAGCCTGGTAGCCGCTGCGTTCGATCAGGCAATCCGCAAATCCTGCTGTCGATTCAGCAAAGCGGTGAAGCGCCTGCGATGCGCTTTCGGAATTTTCGACAACAATTTCAGGGGCCAGCAGGAGCTTCTCGATGATGCGCACCAATTGAGGCTTGCGCACCTTGTAGGCAGCATGCAGCACCCACACCAATTCTGCCAGGGCGATCTGGGACAGGAAGCCCGGCTGTTGCTCGTTCAGCGATTCGATCACTGCCGTCGCTTGGGCTGATTGCAGCGGATGGTCCTGGGCGAAGTAACGGGCCAGCACATTGGTGTCCAAGCCGATCATTGCGCGGCCCCGCCTCGCCGGGCAATGGCTTGCTCCATTTCCTGCAGAGACACGGGGCGCTGCTGCGGCCGCACGCAGCCCTTGAGTGCCCGGATCGACCCTGAAGAGATGCCAGGCGTGGCTTGCGACCGGGGCTCGGGCGCGATGGCGTTCTTGTTTTTCGCATGAGCCTTGAGCACGTGGGGAGCGATGGCAGCGGCAGGCACGGTGAACCTCCAGTCAGGGGAAAAAGGGAGAGCCGCGAAGTTGCCAGATGCCTTCCCCAATGTCGAGGTCATGACGATTTTTTGCCGGGAGGTCTCGATTTTTTGCGGAGCATCTTTCATGGCAGGTTGGATCGCCTCCGATGCAATTGCATCATTTGATTCGCTTGAGCTCGCTGGCATGGAGCACCACCTCCAGCAGGGTTTCCAGCTTGATCATGCGCTCGGTAAGGTTTTCTATCCGTATCTGTTGCTGACGCAGGGCTTCGCTCTGCCGGGTCACCTTGTCCTCCAGCTTGATGACGGTCGCCAGAGCGCTCCAGATACGGCCGGTAATGCCGAACATCAGGAGCTCCAGGACCGGGCGGATGCGTCCAGCGCAGCCAGCCGTGCATTGCTGGCCTCGATGAAGGCCAGCGACGCATCGGCGCTGGCTCCGGCCCGTTCGGCGGCTTCCTGCGCCAGAATGGCCAGTGTGTCCAGCTCCTCTTCCCATTGCGCAGCCTCATACGCCAGGGCACCGAGACACATCAGCTCCGAGATCTGCAGCCCCAGTTTGCGGGCCTTGGCAGCGATGATTTTCTCTTCTTGCGCGGTGGCTTCGACCACGATGGTTGCGACGGCAGCAGTACGCATGATGAACCTCCTGACAGGGAAAGGGGAGAACCGCGAACTTGCCTGATGCCCTGCCTGAAGTCGAGGCCATTGCAGATTTTTGCAGGAGGGTCTCGATTTTTTGCGGAGCATCTCTCGCACGCTGGTAGCGTCTTTCTGCAAGCCGGCATCATGAAGCAGAAAAATATTTGCTGACAATTTGCAAGCACAAGAACGCCGCTGCCGGGCTTTTGTCTTGCTGGCCGGGGCCTGTGAACCGCCCCTCATGCTCCGATCAGCGTCGACATGAGCCCCCCTTCGCGCCTTGAGACAAGCGTCTCACCATCCCCCGATGCTGCGCCGCAGGACAACTCGCCGCGCACGCTGTGCTACAACATCACCCATCGCTTCACCGTCGTTTGCGCCCTGATCCGCATTGATGCCGATGGATCCGCGCAGTGCCGTCCAGCCAGGAGCCCCCATGCCCTACGTTGCGAAAGTCAGCCATCTCGACCGCGTGCGCCGCCTGCTCGACGGCCAGCCCGATCCTGCCGCCAGTCCCTACCTGCAACGGCTGAGCTCGTCTTACCTGCGTTCGCTCGACCAGCACCATCTCGACCCGGCCGACATGCGCGGTCCGCGCGTGCTGAGTTCCGGCGAGCTGCGCCAGGTCCAGCAGGGCGAGGAAGATTTCCTGCGGGCATCAGGGCAGTGCCTGTCGGTGCTGCACCAGACCGTGCGCGAAGCCGATTACTGCGTGATGCTCACCAATGCCGGCGGCACCACCATCGACTATCGCGTGGACCGCGAGCGCCGGCATGATTTCAAGCGGGCCGGTCTCTATCTCGGTTCCTGCTGGTCCGAGAGCGAAGAGGGGACTTGCGGAGTGGCCGCCGTGCTGCAGGATGCCTTGCCGATCACGGTCCACAAGAGCGATCACTTCCGCGCCGCCTTCACCACACTGACCTGCAGCGCCGCCCCCATCTTCTCGCCGTCGGGTGAGCTGATCGGCGTGCTCGATGCATCGGCGATCCGCTCGCCCGATGCGCGCGACAGCCAGAACCTGGTCAACCGCATCGTCCAGCAAAGCGCCACCCTGATCGAAGACGGTTATTTCCTCAATGCCATGGCCTGCGCCTGGGTGCTGCTGGTCCATCGCAGCCGCCATTACGTGGAAGCGCAACCGGAAATCCTCATCGCCTTCGACGCCCTGGGCAACATCATCGCGGCCAATCGCCGCGCGCGCGAATGCATCGCGGGATTGCAGCAATTGCCGCGCCCCATGGGCGAGATCTTCGACCTGCAGTTCGAACGCCTGCTCGACAGCCGCGCCCTGCAAGGCTTGCATCTGCTGCGCCTGCATGGCGGCAGCACGCTCTATGGCCGCGTACGCGCACCCGTCTCGCGTGCGGTGCGTCCGGCCCGTGCCCATGCGGCGGCGACGCCGGTGGCCACAACCAGCGAGAGCCCCGCCATCGAAGCCGATGAACGCCAGGAGCGCGACCAGATCGTCGCCGCCCTGACTGAATGCAAATGGCGTGCGCCGCACGCCGCCCAGTTGCTGGGCATGTCACGCGCCACGCTGTACCGGCGCATGGCGCGCTACCGCATCCTGCCGCCGCATCGACGTTAGCGCGGCAGGCTTCACCCAGGCGGTCACAGAACCGCCACCCCCATCCAACCACGAGATCTATTGTCGAGATAGAGGAGACTTGTCATGCCCGAAGAAACCCCCAGCCAGACCATCGCGCACCTGCTGGAAACCCTGCAGGCCGCCCTGCGCGAAGGCAATGCCGCCAAGGCCGCCGCCCTGTTCGGGGAGGACGGCTACTGGCGCGACCTGATTGCCTTCACCTGGAACATCAAGACCCTGGAAGGCCGCGACCAGATCTGCGCCATGCTGCAATCGCAGCTGCCGCAGCTGGGATCGATACAGCTGCGTCCCGATCCCGATGAGACGCCCTCGCAAGCCGATGGTGTAACCCAGGGCTGGATCCTGCTGGAGACCGCCGTCGCCCGCGGCAAGGGCTACCTGCGCCTGCGCGACGGCAAGATCTGGACCCTGCTGACCACCGCCGCCGAACTGAAGGGCCACGAAGAACCCAAGGGCGTGAACCGCCCGCGCGGGGCGGTGCATGGCGTGCATACGCAGCGCCGTACCTGGAAGGAAGAACGCGAAGCGGAGGCGCGCGAACTGGGCTACCAGCAGCAACCGTATTGCCTCATCATCGGCGGCGGGCAGGGGGGCATTGCGCTGGGTGCGCGGCTGCGCCAGCTGGGTGTGCCGACCATCATCATCGAACGCAACGAGCGCGCCGGTGACAGCTGGCGCAAGCGCTACAAGTCGCTGTGCCTGCATGATCCGGTGTGGTACGACCATCTGCCCTACATTCCCTTCCCCGAGAACTGGCCCGTCTTCGCGCCCAAGGACAAGATCGGTGACTGGCTGGAGATGTACGCCAAGGTGATGGAACTGAACTACTGGGGCTCCACCGTCTGCAAGTCCGCCAGCTTCGACGAGGCCACGCAGAAGTGGACCGTGGTGGTCGAGCGCGAAGGCAAGGAAGTCGTGCTGCAGCCGACCCAGCTGGTGCTGGCCACCGGCATGTCGGGCAAGCCCAATGTGCCGCAGTTTCCCGGAGCGGAAAACTTCCGGGGCGATCAGCATCACTCCTCGCGCCATCCCGGCCCCGATCCTTATCGCGGCAAGAAGGTGGTGGTGGTCGGCTCCAACAATTCGGCGCACGACATCTGCGCGGCGCTCTGGGAGAACGGCGTGGACGTGACCATGCTGCAGCGGTCCTCCACCCACATCGTCAAGTCCGATTCACTGATGGAACTGGCCCTCGGCGATCTCTATTCCGAACGCGCAGTGGCCAGCGGCCTCACCACCGCCAAGGCCGACCTGCTGTTTGCGTCGATCCCCTACAAGGTCTTGCCGTCGATGCAGAAGCAGGTGTTCGACAAGATCCGCGAACGCGATGCGGATTTCTATCGGCGTCTCGAAGAGGCCGGTTTCCTGCTCGATTTCGGCGATGACGATTCCGGCCTGTTCATGAAATACCTGCGGCGCGGCTCCGGCTACTACATCGACGTCGGTGCCTCCGAGCTGATCGCCGAAGGCAAGATCCGTCTCAAGAGCGGCGTCGACGTCAAGGAGATCCGCGCACACTCCATCCTGCTGTCCGATGGCAGCGAATTGCCGGCCGACGTGATCGTCTATGCCACCGGTTACGGTTCCATGAATGGCTGGGCCGCCGACCTGATCTCGCACGAGGTGGCCGACAAGGTCGGCAAGTGTTGGGGCCTGGGATCGGCCACCACCAAGGATCCGGGACCGTGGGAAGGCGAACAGCGCAACATGTGGAAGCCCACGCAGCAGCCAGCCCTGTGGTTCCATGGCGGCAACCTGCACCAGTCGCGCCATTACTCGCTGTATCTGGCGCTGCAGCTGAAGGCGCGCATGGAGGGTATTCCGACACCGGTGTATGGCTTGCAGGAGGTGCATCATCTCCGATAAGGCCCGCGCCTGAGACCGGCGACGGCAGATGAAAAAAATGGCGCACAGAGAAATCTGCGCGCCATTTTTTCGTCCGGCTGAAAAGCTGCTGTCAGCGCGGTTTCGATGCCATCTCCATCACTCCCGGTCAGGCATTGAAGCGGGCCAGGAAAGCCTGCGTTGCCGCCTCGCGCGGATTGTCGATCACCTGCGACGGCGGTCCGGCTTCCACCACCACGCCATCGCGCATGAACACCACCTGGTCCGCCACTTCACGGGCGAAGGCGATCTCGTGCGTGACCAGGATCATGGTCATGCCATCGGCGGCCAGGCCACGGATCACGTTGAGTACTTCACCGACCAGTTCCGGGTCCAGCGCCGAGGTCGCTTCATCGAACAGCATCACGTCCGGCTGCATGGCCAGCGCGCGGGCGATGGCGATGCGCTGCTTCTGGCCACCGGAGAGCTTTTGCGGATACATGTCGGCACGGTCCGACAGGCCCACCTTCTGCAACAGCGCCATGGCCTTGGCGCGCGCTTCGGCCTTGGGCGTGCGCAGCACGGTGACCATGCCTTCCATCACGTTTTCCACCGCCGTCATGTGCGGGAACAGGTTGAAGTGCTGGAACACCATGCCAGTGCGCGCCCGGAAGGCGGCCAGCTCGCGGTCCTTGGGCAGGCGCGACTTGCGGCCATTGAATTCGAAGTGGCGCTCGCCGATGCGTACCGTGCCCAGGTCCGGCACGGTCAGCAGGTTCAGGCAGCGCAGCAGCGTCGACTTGCCCGAGCCCGAGGGGCCGATCATGGCCACCACGCTGCCACGGGGCACGGCGATGGAAATGTCCTTGAGCACCACGTGCTCGCCAAAGGCCTTCTTGAGATTGCTGATCTGGATCATCGCGTCCGAGTGTTGGTTGTTCATCGTCTTCTCCTCAACCATGCTGGACCGACAGGCGGTTTTCCAGGCGCTTGGCCCAGATGGTGGCCGGCAGCAGGATCACGAAGTAGATGATCGCCACCAGGGTGTAGATTTCCAGCGGACGATAGGTTTCGTGGGCGATGATCTGGCCCTGGTACAGCAGGTCGGGCACGGCCAGCACCGACAGCAGCGAGGTGTTCTTGAGCTGCATGATGGACTGGTTCACCAGCGGTGGCGTCATGCGTTTGAAGGCCTGCGGCAGGATCACGCGCTTCATCAGCTGGAAACGCGTCATGCCCAGTGCCCAGCCCGCTTCGGACTGGCCGACATCGATGGAGACGATGCCGCCGCGAATGATCTCGGAATAGAACGCACCGCCATACAGCGCCAGCGACAGCATGGCCGCCGTGCCCGCCGACATCTCGATGCCCAGCAGCACCGGCAGCGCATAGTAGAACCACACCAGCTGCACCAGTACCGGCGTGCAGCGGAACACTTCGACGAAGGCGCGCAGCGGGCCGGAAATGAAGGGGTTCGACGACAGCCGGCCCAGCCCCACCACCAGACCGACCAGCAGGCCGAGCGCGATACAGGCCACGGTGTAGGAGAGGGTATAGACGAAGCCGATTCCGATGATGCTCCTGAATTGCCAGAGCGAGCCGAAGTCCCATTGATACATCTGCGATTTTCCTTGGTTGCCAATTGCATGAGCCCGGGGAGGGCAGGGTGTGCAGCGCAGGCACGAACCATGCCCTATCCCTCCGGGGCAGTTGTGCGCCGGGTACCGGGAGGAGGGAGGACGTGGGAAGAACTGCCCGCGCATGGATTGCAGGCGACCGCAACCGACGCTGCGGCGTGCCGCGAACCCGGCCATTGTAAAGGAGAACGCCTGGAGCACGAACTGAACAAAACGTCTCATCATGCGCCGGGAACCCCCGTAGATGCGGGCTTTGGCTAAAATGACGGGATTGCGCAAGTGAAGTGTTATGCCAAATTCCCGGTCAGCGGGAACGTGCTGTTTCACCTTTTGGATCATGAACCCGTCCCCTTTTTCTTCCATTCCTGCTGCCAGTTCTCCCCTTTCTGTGCGTGTCATCCTCATCACCGGTGCCGCGCGCGGCATCGGCGCGGCGGTGGCCACCACCGTGGCGGCACCCGATGTCGCCCTGGTCCTGCATGCCCGCAGCGAATCGCCGGAGTTGCAGGCGGTGGCGCAGCAATGCCGCGCGCAGGGCGCGCAGTGCACGCTGGCGCTGGGCGACCTGGCCGATCCGCATACCGCAGCGCAGTTGCGTGACGCTGCGCTGACGCAATACGGAAGGCTCGATGCACTGGTGGCCAATGCCGGCTTTGCCGATCGCAAGCGCATTGGCGAACTCGATGAGGCGGACTGGTCGCGTTCGCTCGATGCGCTCCTGGGTGGCTTTTTCCGCTTGATCACGGCTTGCCGCGAGCCGCTGCAGGCCAGCGGTCAGGGCCGTGTGGTGGCGGTGAGCTCCTTCGTGGCCCACGTGTTCCGCCTGGGGGAATCGGGCTTCCCGGCATCGGCGGCGGCCAAGGCGGGCATCGAGGCCCTGGTGAAATCGCTGGCGGTGCAGGTGGCCGCGGCCGGGGTGACGGTCAACGCGGTGGCGCCCGGCTACGTTCAGAAAAGCGACCCGGCCAAGTCGGCCATCGACCCGGCCGCCTGGCAGGCGGCGCTGGCGCGTATCCCGCTGCAGCGCCTGGGACAGCCGCAGGAGATCGCCAATGTGATCGCTTTCCTCCTCAGTCCGGCGGCTTCCTACGTCACCGGACAGGTGTGGCACGTGGATGGCGGACTCACCCTGTAATGCAAAAATGGTTTAAATCGTTTAAATCATTTATATCATTAGCTCCATTAACATCATTTACATTTTTCGGAAGTTGAACTGAGACCATGCGCATCATCGTGCTGGGCGCCGGCATCGTCGGCGTCACCACTGCTTATTTCCTCCGCGAGCGCGGCCATGAAGTGGTCGTGGTGGAACGCCGCGCCGAGGTGGCGGCCGAGACCAGCGTCGGCAATGCCGGCCATGTCTGCCCCTCGTATGCCACGCCGTGGGCGGCTCCCGGCATGCCGGCCAAGTCGCTGAAGTGGTCGGTGCAGAGCTGGCTGGGGATCGAGGCGGCCTTGCGTTTCACGCCGCGCCTGGATGCGCATCAGTGGAAGTGGCTCAAGACCTTCCTGGCGCAATGCACGCCCGAGCGCTATGCCGTCAACAAGGCCCGCATGGGGCGCCTGGCACGCTACAGCCACGGCCAGTTGAAACAGATCCGCGAGCGTCTCGATATCCGCTACGAACAGACCACCGGCGGCAACCTGCAATTGTTCCGCACCCAGGAAGGGCTGGACAATGCCGGGCTGTCGACCAAGGTATTGGCGGAAGCCGGCGTGCCTTTCGAGCTGCTGGATGCCGATGGCTGCGTGGCCTTCGATCCGGGCTTGCATGCGGCCCGTCATGAATTGAAGGGCGGTTTGCTGTTGCCGATGGATGAAACCGGCAATTGCCCGCTGTTTGCGCGCGCGTTGGCCGGCTGGCTGCAGGCGCATGGGGTGGAGTTTCACTTGTCCACAGAGGTGCAGGCCATCGAGGTGGCCGGTGGCCAGGTCAGCGGCCTGCGCACGCCCACTGGTACCTTGCGCGCCGATGCCTACGTGGTCGCCTGCGCCAGTGCGTCAGTACCGATGCTGAAACCCCTGGGGCTGGACCTGCCGATCTATCCGGTCAAGGGCTATGCCATCACGGTGCCGGTGGCCGATCCCAAGAGCGCGCCGCACAGCGGTGTCATGGACGAGTACTACAAGGTCGCCATCACCCGCATGGGCAATCACATCCGCGCGGCAGGCACGGCCGAGATCGGCAGCTGGGATACGCGGGTGACCCCTCGCGATTGCGCCACCGCGCTGAAGTCGCTGAAGAATCTTTATCCACAGGGCGTCGATCTGGCCAAGGTCGAGTACTGGGCCGGACTGCGCCCCATGACACCGGACGGCGCACCGCTCATCGGTGCCACCCGCTATGCCAACCTGTGGCTCAACGCCGGCCATGGCTCCAATGGCTGGACCACGGCCTGCGGGTCCTCGGCCATCATCGCCGACAAGATCTCGGGCGTGGCCAGCGCCATCGAGAGCGCCGACCTGGAGCCGCAGCGCACGTTCTGAGCGGAGCGCTGCCGATCGCTGATCAATGATCAGCGATCAAACAGCGCATCCACATTGTCGCCATTGCTGAAGCTGCTCACGGCCCAGCCGCCAGGCGTCTTGTAGAAGATGAACATCCACGGGATGGCCTGGCGTTCGGTTTTTTCGATGTAGGTGAGCTTGATCAGCGATTCGCCCACCTTCTCGGAACGGATGAATTCGTAGCCGACCGAATTGCCGACCAGGGCTTCGATGGCCGCGCGCGCGCTGCGTGCACTGGTGCGTGCGCCCTCGAAGGCGCGGATGTCCACCAGCGCATAGGGCGAAAGCAGGCCATAGGCATCATCGGTGCGGCCGGCACCAGCCTGGGCCATGACCTTGTCGGCCAGGGCGCGCACTTCGGTGTCGGATTTGAGGGTATCGGCCTGGGCGGCCTGCAGCAGGCCGGTGAAGGCGAGGGAGGCCAGCAGGGAACGAATGATGAGCGAGGGCATGGAAGTCTCCTTGTAAGGCAGCACATGAAATGGCACAGGCGGCTATTGTGCCAGTACTGTGCAGGTCCCCGCCAAGCCTTGTATTTGCGTGACGTACGTGGCTGTTAAGCCTGCACAGGGTCAGCGTAAATCAAGGTAAAACGGTCCTGAGGCTGCAATATGCGCCGCTATGATGGGCAGCCTGTAATCCCGGCCACCTGCGCCATGCAGGGATCGTGAAAGCCAAGGGATTGCGCTCGGGGAGAGCATCATGCGCACCATCATCATTGCCACCTTGCTGGCTTCATCGCTGTCGGGCTGCATCGTCACGTCCGGCAATGCCCTGGTCGACGCCGTGGGCCTGGTCGGTTCCACCGCCTCCAGCGTGCGCGCGATGACGCCCAACTCGGTACAGAATCCCATCGTCTACAGCAAGGACCCGATCCACGAAGTCTGCATCGAGTGGAATGGCTCGGTGGCGCTGAGCGACTTCGTGCCCGGCCTGCAGGGCGAGCTGCAGAAACACGGCGTACAGAGCCGGGTCTACGATGCCGGTACCCAGTCGCTGGCCTGCCCGGTGACGCTGAGCTATGTGGGCTACGTCAAATGGGACACCAAGGTCTTCACCGATGCCTATACCCCCTATCTCACCTATGCCGCACTGACCCTGCGCCGCGAAGGCCGCGTGCTGGGCACGGCGCAGTACCGGCTCGGTTCCTTCGGCCAGGACAAGTGGGCCAGCGCGGGTGACAAGCTGGCACCGCTGATCGATGCGCTGTTCCCGGGCAATCCGCAGGTGGCGGACAATTCGCCGGACAACATGCGCAGCGCGGCCAACGGATTCTGAAGGCGGATTCGGAAGAAGAAATACGGCGCACTCGGCGCGCTCGGCGGTCACGCTGTTGCGCCTCCAATGAAAAACGGCAAGCTGCGCGCTTGCCGTTGTCGTTTGCAGACCGGGTGATCTCGCGCCTGCAGCGCGTACCCGATCACACCATCACGCGATCACCAGATGGTCAGCAGGCGGCGGAAGAAGTTGCCATCGGTGCTGGCATCCGCAATGGAGCCACCGCCGACCTGTTCCAGCCGCGCATCGGCCACGTTGGAGGAGGCCACGATGCCGCCGCGGATGTCACGGGTGCGCACCACCCCCGAGAAGCGCAGCGTGTTGGTGTTGCCGTTGACGCCGATGCGCTTTTCACCGGCCACCACCAGGTTGCGGTTGGGCAGCACTTCGACGATGGAGACCATCAGCGTGCCGGTCATGGTGTTGGTATTGCTGCTGTCGCCGGAGCCCTTGAATGTATTGCTGCCGTTGGCCGAATAATTGGCGTCGTACAGTTGCGTGAACAGTCCGCCCAGCGGCGCGCCCGAACCCGGGCCCTTTTGCGTGAGCGTGGTGTCGCGGCTGTTGGTGGTGGCCGCCTTGTTGCTGCTGCTGATGGATTCCGAGATGTCGATCTTGATGATGTCGCCCACGTTGTAGGTGGTCGGCTCTTCGAACAGCTGCGCGCTGGAGACGCGGAAGATGGCACCATTGTTTTCCACGTTGGCCACCTGATAGGCCGGCCGCACGCTGGTGGGCCCGGTCACCATGGGCGCCGGGCTGTTGCAGGCCGACAGCGAGACCGATAGCGAAACGGCCAGTGCGCAGGCACCGGCAAGGCGATACTGGAATGTCATGGTACTCCCCCGATGGCGGCCAGGCTGGATGCCCGGCACGAGCCACCGCCCGCTGTTGCCTGCTTCTGACCTGCTGCTTGCCTGAGGCGGGCAGCCACCTCGCAGGAAGCATGAACGCGCGGGCGGCGCGTGCAGGGATGATGGTGGCTGCAGGCGTAAGCAGCGGTTAGGCCCGTGTAAAGTGCGGCAAACAATCATCAATGGCGGTTAAGTCGTGCGCTGGGCAGCATTAAGCGCAGATGAATGCTCCTGCGAACGAGCATTAAACACGGGGCACGGAGGTCATACGGATGAATCCGGCGGCCCCCTTTTTCGCCGCAGGCGCTGCCGTGGACGGCACGCCACAGCCGCGCTGCTGTGATCGCTTTGACTCGGGCTTGACGCTGGTTTGCCCTCAATGCGTCTGCGTTTTTCCGTGCATAATGACGCCACCCCCAACTCAGCGGTCCCGCCTGGCGTGATCGCACTCCATCATGGCAACAGACAAGAACCAGGCCGCCACCAGCGCCGAGATTGCAGCGCCCAGCGTGCACGAGCAGCTGGTATCGGCCCGCATCCGCCAGCGCATCAAGGCGGCCGGCGTGCGTTTCCACGCCAACGACAATATCGCCGCCTTCATCCGGGAAGGCGAACTGGAGCAATTGCAGGCCGAGGTGCAGTCCAAGCTGGCCGCGGTGCTGGAGAGCCTGGTGATCGATGTCGAGAGCGACCACAACACCCAGGACACCGCCAAGCGCGTGGCCAAGATGTACCTGAACGAAGTTTTCAAGGGCCGCTACCAGGCGGCGCCTCCGGTGACCGAGTTCCCCAACATCGAGCGCCTGAACGAACTGATGATCGTCGGCCCGATCACGGTGCGCAGTGCCTGCTCGCACCACCTGTGCCCGATCATGGGCAAGGTGTGGGTGGGCGTGATGCCCAATGAACATTCCAACCTGATCGGCCTGTCCAAGTACGCGCGCCTGCTGGAATGGATCATGAGCCGCCCGCAGATCCAGGAAGAAGCGGTCTCCCAGGCCGCCGACCTGCTGATGCAGAAGCTGCAGCCCGATGGCCTGGCCATCGTCATGGAAGCCGATCACTTCTGCATGCACTGGCGCGGCGTCAAGGATGTTGAGTCGAAGATGATCAACAGCGTCATGCGCGGCTCCTTCCTGCGTGATGCCAACCTGCGCCGCGAATTCCTGGCGCTGATTTCCCAACGTCAACGAGGTTAATCATGCTGGTTCGTCTGATCTACGCAAGCCGCTCGCGCGAGACCATCACCCACGAGACCATCGAGGGCATCCTGGCTGCCTCGCGCCAGCGCAATCCGCAGCAGGGCATCACCGGCGTGCTGTGCTACAGCGACACGACCTTCGTGCAGGTGCTCGAAGGCGGGCGCGATCAGGTCAATCGCCTGTATGGCCGCCTGCTGCGTGATGACCGTCATCAGGACGTGATCCTGCTGGCTTATGAATCGATCGACGAGCGCCAGTACTCCTCCTGGACCATGGGCAAGATCCGCCTGGACAAGATCAACCGCTCGCTGTTGCTGAAGTATTCGGTCACGGGCGAACTCAATCCCTACGATGTTTCCAGCTGTTCCACCGTGGCGCTGCTCAATGAGCTGGCCTCGACGGCGGCCTTCGCCCAGCGCGATTGATGGCGCAGGTTCGCGCGGATGTGAGAACGGCACCTTGCGGTGCCGTTTTTTCTTGGCTGCGTGATTTTCGTAGGCCTAATCCAGGTCGATGCTGGGCAGGCTGCGGATGCCCCACTTGGCCGGATCGGCGTAGGCCACGATCTTGTCGCCCCCACGGGCCAGGTCGATGATCTCCGGCTTGAGCGGCATGCGGCTGGTGGTCGAGTAGAACAGTTTGATGCGCGGGGTGAGCAGGTGCTCCGGCCGCTGGTCCACCACGATGCCCAGCCGGCCCGATTGCAGGATCACGCAGGAGCCGGTCGGGTAGATGCCGATGGCCTTGACGAAGGCTTCCATCGTGATCGGATCGAAATGCCCGGCGCTGGCGGCCATGTGGCGGATCGAGCGGGCCGGGTCCCAGCCGGCCTTGTAGGGACGGTTGGAGGTGATGGCATCGTAGACGTCGCACACCGCGCCCATCTTGGCCATGATGGAAATGCTGTCGGCCTTGAGATTGAACGGATAGCCGCTGCCGTCGATCTTCTCGTGATGATGCAGCGAGACATCCAGCGCGGCTTCGCCAATTCCTTCGATCTGTTTGAGGATGCTGTGGCCCTGTACGGTGTGCGAGCGCACCGAGGCGAATTCTTCTTCGGTCAGCTTGGCGGGTTTGTTGAGGATATCCAGCGGCACGGCCATCTTGCCCACATCGTGCAGCAGGCCGGCCATCCCGGCTTGCTTGATCTGTTCCTGCGTCATGCCGAGCTGGTCGGCCAGCGAGATCATCATCGCGCAGACCGCCACTGAATGCATGTAGGTGTAATCATCGGTGGTCTTCAGCCGCGCCAGGCTGATCAGCGCATCGGCATTGCGCGAGACCGAGGAGGTGATCTCGGTCACCAGTTCGGCGGCATCCTTGACGTCGACCGTCTTGCCCATGCGCGCTTCGGAAAACATGTTGAGCACGGTGGACTTGGAGGAGGAGATGATGCGCGCCGCGCGTTCACGTTCTACCGCCGTCTCGGTGCGGGTGGCCGGTTTGCGCACGGCCACCGTGGCGCTGGCACCCTGGTGGGCGATGGCAATCTCGGCGGGGGGCGCGGCGTCATCCTGCTCCGCCTCGCCGGTCTCGTCGTCGATATCGTGTTCGGGGGCGATGTCGCGGCCCTTGGCCGTGTCGATGGTCACTTCGTCGACCGGGCACTCGCGCAGGGTTTGCAGGTCTTCCAGCGTTTCGATCTTGAAGGATTTGCGCCAGAAAGGATGATTGATCCATCCGCCGGGGATGGAATGAACGTACATGCCCAACCGTAATTGAGCCAAGGCGATGGATTTCAACATATCGAATTCAGGTCTGTGCCTGTCGCTGGTTCCCGTACTGAAAGCGGTTCGATTTCCCTGATGAAATGGACGCCTGTTGTCTGAAGGAATGAAGCTCGGCGATGTTCTGTGAACATCATTCCACTGACGGGCTATCGTAACAGAATGGCATCAGTTTTACGCGGCTTGTCGTCATCTTGCCGACGAATTTTACCTGCGTCCGCACGGAAGTTTATGTGCGGAAAATGTTTGATCTGAAGATCGTTGAAAAATTGATGTAATACCGAGACAGGCAGCCACCGCCTGAGAATCCGGCCGACGGTGGCTGTGAGGAATGGTGAGAAAAACTTATTTTTTCAGTGGCGGCGCATAAGGGTTGCTGGTGAGCAAACGCAGGAAGCTGGCAATGCAGGCCACCCCCGCAAAGGCGGCGCCGAAGCCGAGGGCAAAGCGCGAGCCCTGGGTCTCCGACAGGTTGAAGCACAGCGCCACCAGCGCGGCCCCGACACTCTGGCCGAGCAGCCGTGCCGTCGCCACGATGCCGGAGGCACCACCGCTGCGATGCGGCGGGGCGCTGGTCATCAGTGCCTTGAGATTGGGCGACTGGAAGAAGCCGAAGCCCATGCCACAGAGCAGCATGCGCCAGCTGATTTCCCATACGGTGGGCGCAGCCGGCATGAAGGTCATCGATAGCAGCCCTGCACACAGGAGCGCCAGCCCGACGCCGCCGAGGATGCCGACCGGATAGCGATCCGACAGCCGTCCGGCGATCGGTGCCATGATCGCCACGGCCACCGGCCAGGGTGTCATCAGGAGACCGATCTCGACCTGGCTGCGGCCCAGGTCATGGTGGAAGAAGAAGGGCAGCGAGACGAAGGCGAGGCCCTGTGCCGCGAAGGAACACACGGCGGTGATCGCCGAGAGCGTGAACATGGGATGGCGGAACAGGTCCACCGGCAGCATCGGTGCCGGATGCGACAGTTCGCGCTTGAGCAGGAACAGGCCGCAGACGATGGCGGCGCCCAGTTCCAGTCCGACCACGCTGGCCTCTGCCTGGTGCGCGCCTTCACCGATGGCCAGGATCAGCAGGCCGAAGGCAGCCGCATTGAGCACGGCGCTGCGCAGGTCGAAGGCGTGTGTCGACAGCGCGGTATGCGGCAGCGAGGGCAGGGCCAGGATGACGGCCGCCACGCCCAGCGGCACGTTGACCGCAAACAGCCACGGCCAGGGTGCGATGGCGAGGATGCCGGAGGCGACCGATGGTCCTACCGTGAAGGCGATGGCCACGATCAGGGTATTGAGCCCGACGCCACGGCCCAGTGAGCGGGTCGGATAGATGAATCGGATCAGCGCGGTGTTCACGCTCATGATGCCGGCCCCGCCCAGTCCCTGCAGGAAGCGCGCCATCACCAGCGTGGGCAGCGACCAGGCCACCGCGCACAGCAGCGAGGCCGCGGTAAAGAGCACCAGTCCCCAGATATAGATGCGGCGGTAACCGACGATTTCCCCCAGCGCCGCCAGCGGCAGCAGCGCCACCATCATCGCCAGCTGATAGGCGGTGACGATCCAGACCGAGGCTGCCGGTGTGGTGTTGAGGTCCAATGCCATGGCGGGCAGGGCCGTGTTGGCGATGGCGGTGTCGAGCGTGGCCAGGCCGACCGCGATGCCCAGCGCCAGGATGGCGCGCCCGCGCTGCTCGGGCGGCAGGCCCTCGCCAGCGATGACGATGTGATGGGCAGGATCGGACGTGCCGGAAGTGGAAGGCTGCGAGGACATGGTGTGGTTGGGTGTTGGCGGTGCAAGCGTGCTGGTGCTGCCGCTTGTTGTCGTGGTTGTCTTGGAGGTCCTGGAATGCGCGCCACCCCGCAAGGCAGCGCCGGTCAATGATAGCGGGGAACGCCCGGATGCGCAGGCGGCGGCCACACGCGGGGCGGCTGCGCTATGATGGCGGTTTGCGCCAGCGCGGCTGGTGCCTTTGATCACGGAGTGGCAAGCATGTCCAAACAGCAGTTGTCGGAGCGCCTGTGCGCATGGATCGATCAGCATTTCGAGGAAGAGGTCGGGGTCCTGCAGCAGTTGATCCGCATCCCCACCGATACCCCGCCCGGCAACAACGCCCCGCACGCCGATGCGGTGGCCGAGCTGGTGCAGTCCTGGGGCTGGCAGGCCGAGAAGCACGCGGTACCGGCCGACCAGGTGCGCGACTATGGCATGCAGAGCATCACCAACCTGATCGTGCGCCGTCCCTATGGCGACGGTGGACCGACCCTGGCGCTCAACGCCCACGGCGACGTGGTGCCGCCGGGCGAAGGCTGGACCCATGACCCGTATGGGGGCGAAGTGGCGGATGGCCGCATCTATGGCCGTGCGGCAGCGGTTTCCAAGAGCGACTTCGCCAGTTATATCTTCGCCACGCGCGCGCTGGAGTCCTTGGGGGCAGCGCTGCGCGGCGCAGTGGAACTGCACTTCACGTATGACGAGGAATTCGGCGGCGTGCTCGGCCCGGGCTGGCTGCTGGAACAGAAACTGACCCGTCCGGATTACGTGCTGGCGGCCGGCTTCAGCTACAACGTGGTGACTGCCCACAATGCCTGCCTGCAGTTCGAGGTGACCGTGCATGGCCGCGCCACGCACGGCTCCATGCCCGAGACCGGCCATGATGCCCTGCAGGCGGCCAATGCCATTCTCAATGCGATCTATGGCGCGCTGCCGGGGTTGAAGGACATCCGCTCCTCCATCCCGGGCATCAGCCATCCGACCATGATCGTCGGCCGCATCGATGGCGGTACCAATACCAATGTGGTGCCGGGCAAGGTGGTGCTGAAGATGGACCGCCGCATGATTCCCGAGGAAGATCCGGCGCAGGTCGAAGCTGGCGTGCGCAAGCTGATCGAAGACGCAGTGGCCGGCCTGCCGGGCATCCGCGTGGAAATCCGCCGCCTGCTGCTGGCGCGTGCGCTGCGCCCGCTGCCGGGTCACGAGAAGCTGGTGGACAGCCTGCTGCGCAATGCCGAACAGGTCATGGGCGAGACCCTGACCACCAATGGTTCGGCGCTCTATACCGATGCCCGCCTGTATGGTGAAGCAGGCATTCCGGTGGTGCTGTTCGGGGCCGGTCCGCGCACGCTCATGGAATCCAATGCCAAGCAGGCCGATGAGAACCTGGCGCTGGATGACCTGAAGAAGGCCACCAAGGTGGTCGCCCTGATGCTGCTGGATTTCCTCGGTCCGCAAGACTGAGGCCGACGCCGTTCCGGGCGCGCCTGCGGTCCTCCGTGGCAGGTCGCGCTCGCGGAATTGCCATGGGGAAACGTCGCCGCATCGCAGGCCGCCCGACAAATGATTACAATGTGTGCCCGCAACAGCGTGGCCGGCGTTTCCTGTCGGCATGTTTCGGGCCGGAGGGCAGTGCGCCAGCCGGATAACCAGGCAAGTCTTGTGGGACCGAGATCAATCGCATGTTCAACGCCATCGAGCACACTCATCCGCCCCAGTCGCCCGCCGGCCGCAAGCCCGGCTATCTTGGATTGTCGTTCCGGCAGTTGCTGCTGGCGGCTTTCCTGCTGATCGCCGCGCTCCTGAGCGGTACGTCCATCCACGCCCTCTTCACACTGGACCGCATGTCGGCCAACAGCCGCGAGACGGCGCGCCAGGCGGTGCAGCTGACCGAATCCGCCCAGCGGCTGGCCGAGCGCACCGTGGCCATGGAGCGCAGTGCGCGCCAGTACCTGGTGCTGGATGACCGCGCTTTCCATGATCGTTTCAACGAGGCGCGCGAGCAGGCGCGCCAGGCTTTGGGTGAATTGTCGGATTCGCTGCCGATGGCCCCGCGCGACCTGTTCAGCCAGTGGGGCGTGTATGTGGATGAAGCCGCCGGCGTGCTGGAGGCGGAGTCGCGCAAGGACAAGGGCGAGCAGGCCAAGCTGTTCCAGGACTTTGCGCGCCTGCCCGCGCTCAATGAACGCATCGCGCTGGAGAGCCGACGCGAGGTGGATCGCCGCAACAATGCTTTATCGGCGGCGCTGGAGCAGCAGCGCCAGCTGCTCACCGCCCAGGTGGTGGGGGCCATCGTGTTGGCGGTCTTGCTGGCGTTCTGCTTCGGACTCTGGCTGTCGCGTCCGATGGCACGGCTGGAGCAGGCCATTGGCCGGCTGGGCGACAATCGCTTCGACCAGCCCATCGACGTGCGCGGCCCGGCCGACATCCGCCGCCTGGGCCAGCAGCTGGACTGGCTGCGCCAACGGCTGGCGGATCTGGAGGCGGAGAAGTCGCGCTTCCTGCGCCATGTCTCCCATGAATTGAAGACCCCGCTGGCGGCGCTGTGCGAAGGCGCGGCCCTGCTGGATGACGGCGTGGCCGGGCAACTGACCGAGAACCAGCGCGAGATCGCTCGCATCCTGCGCCAGAATACCCAGTCGCTGCAGACCCAGATCGAGGATCTGCTGCGTTATAACGAAGTCTCCTTCGATGCCCAGCGTATCCATCCGGTGCCGGTGGACCTGCGCGCGCTGCTGCACAAGGTGATCGACGACCAGCGCCTGCAATGGCTGGCGCGCGAACTGAAGGTGGAAATCGAGGGTGCGGCCCGTACCGTGGTGGTCGATCCCGAGAAGATGGCCATCGTGCTGGCCAACCTGCTGTCCAATGCCGTGCGCTTCAGCCCGCAGGGCGGCTTCATCCGCTTCCTGCTGAGCGAGGCTCCGGGCATGGTGCGGGTGGAATGTCTGGACCAGGGGCCGGGCGTGGCACCGACCGATACCGCCCGCATCTTTGAACCCTTCTACCAGGGCTTGCATCAGCCCACCGGTGCCCGCCGTGGCAATGGCATCGGGCTGTCCGTGGTGCGCGAGTACGTACAGGCGCATAGCGGCAAGGTCTATCTGGTCCCGCGTGAGGGCGGGGCGCATTTCCGAATCGAGTTGCCTGATGAAAAATAAGATCCTGATCCTGGCTTGTTCCGTCGTGCTGGCCGCGTGTGTGGGACCGCAGCCGTCCGCACCGACGTCGACCGTCCAGCTCATCCAATCCTCCAGCAACATCGACGAACTGCTGGCCTACAACGCCCAACTGCGCAAGATGACGCCGGCCGAACTGGGCCGCGAGTTGCAGCGTGTCAATACCTATCCGGCCGGTCCGGCGACCAATGTGCGCCGCGCCATGGCCCTGTCTTTGACGCGCGACGCCATCGACCTGGCCAAGGCCGAAGCCCAGCTATGGAACGTCATGGCCGATCGCAGCGTCGAAGCGGAGAAGCTCAAGCCTCTGGTGCAGTTGCTGGTTGGACATTATTCCGACCTGCGCCGCGTGGCCGACGGTGCCGAGAAGTCCTCGGTGCAACTGAAGGAAGCGCAGCGCAAGGTCGATCAGCTCAACGACAAGCTGGAAGCGCTCAAGAACATCGAACGGACCCTGCCGGCTGGCGGCAAGTAATCTGCATCCCTGAAGACCCGGGGTGCCGCCATCCCGCCGGGGCCGTTCCCTTTACTGGAACTGGAGTCCCGATGGGAAAGACTGCCCCCCTGATGCTGGTCGACGATGATCCCGACCTGCTGCGATTGCTGACGCTGCGCCTGAACGCCAGCGGCTACCGCATCCTGGCCGTGGAAAGCGCCGAGGCCGCCCTGGCCCAGCTGGCCATTGCGCTGCCGGCGCTGGTGATCACCGACGTGCGTCTGCCCGGCATGGATGGGCTGGCGCTGTTTGCCGAGATCCGCAGCCGCTATCCGGCCTTGCCGGTGATCCTGCTCACCGCCCATGGCACCATTCCCGATGCCGTCGAGGCCACCACGCAGGGGGCCTTCGCCTATCTCACCAAGCCGTTTGATGGCCATGTCCTGCTGGACAAGGTGGCGCAGGCCCTGAGCCTGTCCGCGCCAGCCCAGGAGACGCCGGATGAAGCCTGGCGCGCCGACATCATCAGCCGCAGCCAGCGGGTCGATGAACTGTTGGCCGAGGCCCGGCTGGTGGCGGCCTCCGACGCCAGCATCCTCATCCGTGGCGACAGCGGTACCGGCAAGGAAGTGCTGGCCCGCGCCATTCATCGTGCCAGTCCACGTGCGGACAAGCCCTTCATTGCCGTCAATTGCGGTGCCATTCCCGAGCAGTTGCTGGAGTCCGAATTGTTCGGCCATGTGAAAGGCGCATTTACCGGCGCTGTAGAGCATCGTGAAGGTTTATTCCAGGCGGCGGAAGGCGGTACCCTGTTTCTCGATGAAATCGGGGATATGCCGCTGGCCTTGCAGGTCAAGCTGTTGCGCGTACTGCAGGAAAAGACCGTGCGGCAGGTGGGGGCCAACCAGGCTGCCGAGGTCGACGTACGGGTGATCTCGGCCACCCACCGCGACCTGGAGGTGGCCATGAATGAGGGGCACTTCCGGGCCGATCTGTATTACCGGCTCAATGTGGTCACGCTCAGCCTGCCGCCGCTGGAAGAGCGGCGTGAGGATATCGCGCTGCTGGCCAATCATTTCCTCAAGACCATCGCCGCGCGCTATCCCAAGCGCCTGACGGGCTTTGCCCCGGATGCGCTGGAAGTGCTCAGCCTGGCCCACTGGCCGGGCAATGTGCGCCAGCTCTATAACGTCGTGGAGCAGGTGTGCGCGTTGTCGACCGCGCCGCTGATCCCGGCGTCGCTGGTGCAGCGCGCATTGCGGGTGCCGACGCTGGATCTGCTGCGTTATGCAGAGGCCAAGCAGAAATTCGAGCGGGATTACCTCGTGCGGCTGCTGAAGCTGACGGATGGCAATGTCTCCGACGCAGCCCGGCTGGCCGACCGCAATCGAACCGAGTTTTACCGGCTGCTGCAGAAGAATGGACTGGATCCAAGGCGATTCCGGGGTGGCGAGGAGGCCGTCGTGATGGAGCGACAGGATGGAGTCGTTTGAAATCAAGGAGTTGCGCTTGTCGCTGCGACATGATGTCGGGTCCGGCCGACGGAAATGGTGGGTTTGCCGGCTCATCTTTGCTGCCGTACTGCTGAGTTCGCGCGATAAGTCACTGATGTCATTGAGGATAGCTTGGGGTGGCATGGCATTTGCGAACGAACAGACCAGAGTTGCCCGCCTCGGTGAAGGGAAGGGCAATGCCAGGTCCACCTCATTGAACAAGGAGAACTTCATGAAGACATCTTCACTTGCAGCACGACTGCTGGCCGCCGCCATGGTGATGGCCGCTGCCGCACCGGCAGTCCACGCGGCGGATTCCGCCAGCACCAATGCGCCCTCTGCGCAGAAGGCCGGAGCCTATATTGACGATTCCGTGATCACCGCCAAGGTGAAGGCGGCGCTGGTGGAAGACAAGCAGATCTCTTCCATGAAGATCAAGGTCAGCACCAAGGATGGCGTGGTCACCCTGAAGGGCTCCGTCCCGAGCGCCGAGCTGGGCCAGCATGCCTTGCAATTGGTCGCCGGGGTCGAGGGAGTGCGAGACGTGAAGAGCGACCTGACCGTGAAGGCGGGTTAAGCAGAGCCGCCTGGGTTTGCAGAAAATCCGGTAATTATTTGAATTATTTAGACCAGTAAAAAAGAATCCGGGCCGTCCCGCCAGGGATGGCCCGGATTCTTTTGGTTTTTTTCGGTCCTGGCCAGAATCTCCGAGGCCCAAGCTGGGTAAGGCTTTTCGGCGTACCGGACGGAGCCTGGCCCATATCCTTCTAAATTATTTTGAACTATTTTTCAAAAAGTACTTGCGCGCTGCCGGATGCGTTGCTATAGTTCGCCCCCTGCTGACGAACAAAACGATTCGCAGCGATGCAAACAGCGCCAGGCGCGTTTGCGACAGACAGATCTTTAAAAATTAACAGCCGATAAGCGTGGGCGTTTAATGAAGTGCGACAGAACTTCGGTTCTGGAAACTTTAAATATTAAATGCTCACAAGAAATATAGGTAAGTTCGCAAGAAATTACCTGTCAGTATTTTGAGAGAGCGATGCCCTTCGGGGTAGCCAGAAATGGCACAAAACAGAGATTAAACTAAAGAGTTTGATCCTGGCTCAGATTGAACGCTGGCGGCATGCCTTACACATGCAAGTCGAACGGCAGCATAGGAGCTTGCTCCTGATGGCGAGTGGCGAACGGGTGAGTAATATATCGGAACGTGCCCTAGAGTGGGGGATAACTAGTCGAAAGACTAGCTAATACCGCATACGATCTACGGATGAAAGTGGGGGATCGCAAGACCTCATGCTCCTGGAGCGGCCGATATCTGATTAGCTAGTTGGTGGGGTAAAAGCCTACCAAGGCAACGATCAGTAGCTGGTCTGAGAGGACGACCAGCCACACTGGGACTGAGACACGGCCCAGACTCCTACGGGAGGCAGCAGTGGGGAATTTTGGACAATGGGGCAACCCTGATCCAGCAATGCCGCGTGAGTGAAGAAGGCCTTCGGGTTGTAAAGCTCTTTTGTCAGGGAAGAAACGGTAGTAGCTAATATCTATTACTAATGACGGTACCTGAAGAATAAGCACCGGCTAACTACGTGCCAGCAGCCGCGGTAATACGTAGGGTGCAAGCGTTAATCGGAATTACTGGGCGTAAAGCGTGCGCAGGCGGTTGTGTAAGTCAGATGTGAAATCCCCGGGCTCAACCTGGGAATTGCATTTGAGACTGCACGGCTAGAGTGTGTCAGAGGGGGTAGAATTCCACGTGTAGCAGTGAAATGCGTAGATATGTGGAGGAATACCGATGGCGAAGGCAGCCCCCTGGGATAACACTGACGCTCATGCACGAAAGCGTGGGGAGCAAACAGGATTAGATACCCTGGTAGTCCACGCCCTAAACGATGTCTACTAGTTGTCGGGTCTTAATTGACTTGGTAACGCAGCTAACGCGTGAAGTAGACCGCCTGGGGAGTACGGTCGCAAGATTAAAACTCAAAGGAATTGACGGGGACCCGCACAAGCGGTGGATGATGTGGATTAATTCGATGCAACGCGAAAAACCTTACCTACCCTTGACATGGATGGAATCCCGAAGAGATTTGGGAGTGCTCGAAAGAGAACCATCACACAGGTGCTGCATGGCTGTCGTCAGCTCGTGTCGTGAGATGTTGGGTTAAGTCCCGCAACGAGCGCAACCCTTGTCATTAGTTGCTACGAAAGGGCACTCTAATGAGACTGCCGGTGACAAACCGGAGGAAGGTGGGGATGACGTCAAGTCCTCATGGCCCTTATGGGTAGGGCTTCACACGTCATACAATGGTACATACAGAGGGCCGCCAACCCGCGAGGGGGAGCTAATCCCAGAAAGTGTATCGTAGTCCGGATTGGAGTCTGCAACTCGACTCCATGAAGTTGGAATCGCTAGTAATCGCGGATCAGCATGTCGCGGTGAATACGTTCCCGGGTCTTGTACACACCGCCCGTCACACCATGGGAGCGGGTTTTACCAGAAGTGGGTAGCCTAACCGCAAGGAGGGCGCTCACCACGGTAGGATTCGTGACTGGGGTGAAGTCGTAACAAGGTAGCCGTATCGGAAGGTGCGGCTGGATCACCTCCTTTCTAGAGTGCACACGAAGTTAAGCGTCCACACTTATCGGCTGTAAATCAAGAACAGTTATTTGGTGAAGCGCGGTCCGTGACACAAGGTCACTGACTGGCTACTGATACTGATCCAAGCGGGTCTGTAGCTCAGCTGGTTAGAGCACCGTGTTGATAACGCGGGGGTCGTTGGTTCGAGCCCAACCAGACCCACCAAGGTTTCGGGGGTTTAGCTCAGCTGGGAGAGCACCTGCTTTGCAAGCAGGGGGTCGTCGGTTCGATCCCGTCAACCTCCACCAAGAAATGTCAAACCTAAGTCAGCGTCGCAAAACGCAAGACGTAGTGATTTAGGTTTGATCTTTTACGATCAATGGCTGTTTTTGTTCTTTAACAATCTGGAAGAAGTAAAGATTCATTTAAACGATCGCCAGGACTTCGGTTCTTGCGAAAGTAAAAATGGGTGTGATTGTATCAATCAAAGTATTACGAAGTGATCTTAGCAATTAGAAGACTTACTTTGGAATACGGCAAACGCTAAAACTCAACGCTTCATATAACGCTCTTGCAAAAGAGGCTAACGTTATAGGAACAAGCGAATAAGTGCACATGGTGGATGCCTTGGCGATTACAGGCGATGAAGGACGTAGTAGCTTGCGATAAGCTGCGGGGAGCTGGCAAACAAGCTTTGATCCGCAGATTTCCGAATGGGGAAACCCGGCCGTAAGGTCATCGTTATCTGAATACATAGGGTAACGAAGCGAACGTGGCGAACTGAAACATCTAAGTAGCTACAGGAAAAGAAATCAACCGAGATTCCCAAAGTAGTGGCGAGCGAAATGGGATCAGCCTGCAAGATTTAGCATCAACGATAGCAAAACGGAATGGAAAGTCCGGCCATAGTGGGTGATAGCCCCGTATGCGAAATCGATGGTGTGGAACTAGGCTTGCGACAAGTAGGGCGGGACACGTGAAATCCTGTCTGAACATGGGGGGACCATCCTCCAAGGCTAAATACTCGTAATCGACCGATAGTGAACCAGTACCGTGAGGGAAAGGCGAAAAGAACCCCGGAAGGGGAGTGAAATAGATCCTGAAACCGTGTGCATACAAACAGTAGGAGCCCTGTAAGGGGTGACTGCGTACCTTTTGTATAATGGGTCAGCGACTTACATTCAGTGGCAAGCTTAACCGAATAGGGAAGGCGCAGAGAAATCGAGTCCGAATAGGGCGTTCAGTCGCTGGGTGTAGACCCGAAACCAAGTGATCTATCCATGGCCAGGTTGAAGGTGCGGTAACACGCACTGGAGGACCGAACCCACTAATGTTGAAAAATTAGGGGATGAGCTGTGGATAGGGGTGAAAGGCTAAACAAACTTGGAAATAGCTGGTTCTCTCCGAAAACTATTTAGGTAGTGCCTCAAGTATCACCATCGGGGGTAGAGCACTGTTATGGCTAGGGGGTCATCGCGACTTACCAAACCATTGCAAACTCCGAATACCGATGAGTGCGAGCTTGGGAGACAGACGCCGGGTGCTAACGTCCGACGTCAAGAGGGAAACAACCCAGACCGCCAGCTAAGGTCCCAAAGATTGGCTAAGTGGAAAACGAAGTGGGAAGGCTAAAACAGTCAGGAGGTTGGCTTAGAAGCAGCCATCCTTTAAAGAAAGCGTAATAGCTCACTGATCGAGTCGTCCTGCGCGGAAGATGTAACGGGGCTAAGCCAGTCACCGAAGCTGCGGATATCCGCAAGGATATGGTAGGAGAGCGTTCTGTAAGCCTGTGAAGGTGTCTTGTAAAGGATGCTGGAGGTATCAGAAGTGCGAATGCTGACATGAGTAGCGATAATGCGGGTGAAAAGCCCGCACGCCGTAAGCCCAAGGTTTCCTGTTCAACGTTCATCGGAGCAGGGTGAGTCGGCCCCTAAGGCGAGGCAGAGATGCGTAGCTGATGGGAAGCAGGTTAATATTCCTGCACCGTCGTTAGATGCGATGGGGGGACGGATCGCGGAAGGTTGTCCGACTGTTGGAATAGTCGGTTTTTGCATCGAAGAAGGCTGTTAGGCAAATCCGGCAGCGTAATTCAAGGGTGTGAGACGAGCGAACTTGTTCGCGAAGCAATCGGAAGTGGTTCCAAGAAAAGCCTCTAAGCTTCAGTCTAACGAGACCGTACCGCAAACCGACACAGGTGGGCGAGATGAGTATTCTAAGGCGCTTGAGAGAACTCGGGAGAAGGAACTCGGCAAATTGGTACCGTAACTTCGGGATAAGGTACGCCCAAGTAGTTTGACTGGCCTGCGCCAGAAGGACAAAAGGGTTGCAATAAAATGGTGGCTGCGACTGTTTAATAAAAACACAGCACTCTGCAAACACGAAAGTGGACGTATAGGGTGTGACGCCTGCCCGGTGCTGGAAGATTAAATGATGGGGTGCAAGCTCTTGATTGAAGTCCCAGTAAACGGCGGCCGTAACTATAACGGTCCTAAGGTAGCGAAATTCCTTGTCGGGTAAGTTCCGACCTGCACGAATGGCGTAACGATGGCCACACTGTCTCCTCCCGAGACTCAGCGAAGTTGAAATGTTTGTGATGATGCAATCTACCCGCGGCTAGACGGAAAGACCCCATGAACCTTTACTGTAGCTTTGCATTGGACTTTGAACCAATCTGTGTAGGATAGGTGGGAGGCTTTGAAGCGTGGACGCTAGTCTGCGTGGAGCCGACCTTGAAATACCACCCTGGTTTGTTTGAGGTTCTAACCTTGGTCCGTTATCCGGATCGGGGACAGTGCATGGTAGGCAGTTTGACTGGGGCGGTCTCCTCCCAAAGTGTAACGGAGGAGTTCGAAGGTACGCTAGGTACGGTCGGACATCGTGCTAATAGTGCAATGGCATAAGCGTGCTTAACTGCGAGACTGACAAGTCGAGCAGGTACGAAAGTAGGACATAGTGATCCGGTGGTTCTGTATGGAAGGGCCATCGCTCAACGGATAAAAGGTACTCTGGGGATAACAGGCTGATTCCTCCCAAGAGTTCATATCGACGGGGGAGTTTGGCACCTCGATGTCGGCTCATCACATCCTGGGGCTGTAGCCGGTCCCAAGGGTATGGCTGTTCGCCATTTAAAGTGGTACGTGAGCTGGGTTTAAAACGTCGTGAGACAGTTTGGTCCCTATCTGCCGTGGGCGTTGGAAGTTTGAAGGGGGCTGCTCCTAGTACGAGAGGACCGGAGTGGACGAACCTCTGGTGTATCGGTTGTCACGCCAGTGGCATTGCCGAGTAGCTAAGTTCGGAAGAGATAACCGCTGAAAGCATCTAAGCGGGAAACTCGCCTTGAGATGAGACTTCCCGGGAACTAGATTCCCCTAAAGGGTCGTTCGAGACCAGGACGTTGATAGGTCAGGTGTGGAAGCGCAGTAATGCGTTAAGCTAACTGATACTAATTGCCCGTGCGGCTTGTTCCTATAACATTAGCTCTGTTATAGACAAGTTGAGCATATATTGTGTTTGCCCTAGTGCATCACACCCAAGAATCTACTAAATACTTCTTCCAGTTTGGGTTGGTTGCTGCTCCGTCGAGAGCAACTGACTTTACAAGTTATGCCTGATGACTATAGCAAGTTGGTACCACCCCTTCCCATCCCGAACAGGACCGTGAAACGACTTCGCGCCGATGATAGTGCTGCAACCAGTGTGAAAGTAGGTCATCGTCAGGCTTGTTACTCCCAAGAACCCTCGTTACGCAAGTAGCGAGGGTTTTTGCTTTTAAGTATACGTGTGAGACCCTGACGTATGAATGAGTCTTCACCGAGCTGGCCGGAACAACGGTGACCGCTGAAAAGCGAACCAGGTTGAACCGGAAAGCAAAGAGGCATGAAGCAGTGTGAAGTACGTTTTAAATGGAAGTAGTCAAAGCCGAAGTTAAGCGAGACGAAAAGATTTAAAACGAATCGCAAAAAAGTAGTTGACGCGATAAACAAACTGCTACATAATCTCGTTTCTCTGCTGCTGACGAACAAAACGATTCGCAGCGATGCAAACAGCGCCAAGCGCGTTTGCGACAGACAGATCTTTAAAAATTAACAGCCGATAAGCGTGGGCGTTTAATGAAGTGCGACAGAGCCTCGGTTCTGGAAACTTTAAATATTAAATGCTCACAAGAAATATAGGTAAGTTCGCAAGAAATTACCTGTCAGTATTTTGAGAGAGCGATGCCCTTCGGGGTAGCCAGAAATGGCACAAAACAGAGATTAAACTAAAGAGTTTGATCCTGGCTCAGATTGAACGCTGGCGGCATGCCTTACACATGCAAGTCGAACGGCAGCATAGGAGCTTGCTCCTGATGGCGAGTGGCGAACGGGTGAGTAATATATCGGAACGTGCCCTAGAGTGGGGGATAACTAGTCGAAAGACTAGCTAATACCGCATACGATCTACGGATGAAAGTGGGGGATCGCAAGACCTCATGCTCCTGGAGCGGCCGATATCTGATTAGCTAGTTGGTGGGGTAAAAGCCTACCAAGGCAACGATCAGTAGCTGGTCTGAGAGGACGACCAGCCACACTGGGACTGAGACACGGCCCAGACTCCTACGGGAGGCAGCAGTGGGGAATTTTGGACAATGGGGGCAACCCTGATCCAGCAATGCCGCGTGAGTGAAGAAGGCCTTCGGGTTGTAAAGCTCTTTTGTCAGGGAAGAAACGGTAGTAGCTAATATCTATTACTAATGACGGTACCTGAAGAATAAGCACCGGCTAACTACGTGCCAGCAGCCGCGGTAATACGTAGGGTGCAAGCGTTAATCGGAATTACTGGGCGTAAAGCGTGCGCAGGCGGTTGTGTAAGTCAGATGTGAAATCCCCGGGCTCAACCTGGGAATTGCATTTGAGACTGCACGGCTAGAGTGTGTCAGAGGGGGTAGATTCCACGTGTAGCAGTGAAATGCGTAGATATGTGGAGGAATACCGATGGCGAAGGCAGCCCCCTGGGATAACACTGACGCTCATGCACGAAAGCGTGGGGAGCAAACAGGATTAGATACCCTGGTAGTCCACGCCCTAAACGATGTCTACTAGTTGTCGGGTCTTAATTGACTTGGTAACGCAGCTAACGCGTGAAGTAGACCGCCTGGGGAGTACGGTCGCAAGATTAAAACTCAAAGGAATTGACGGGGACCCGCACAAGCGGTGGATGATGTGGATTAATTCGATGCAACGCGAAAAACCTTACCTACCCTTGACATGGATGGAATCCCGAAGAGATTTGGGAGTGCTCGAAAGAGAACCATCACACAGGTGCTGCATGGCTGTCGTCAGCTCGTGTCGTGAGATGTTGGGTTAAGTCCCGCAACGAGCGCAACCCTTGTCATTAGTTGCTACGAAAGGGCACTCTAATGAGACTGCCGGTGACAAACCGGAGGAAGGTGGGGATGACGTCAAGTCCTCATGGCCCTTATGGGTAGGGCTTCACACGTCATACAATGGTACATACAGAGGGCCGCCAACCCGCGAGGGGGAGCTAATCCCAGAAAGTGTATCGTAGTCCGGATTGGAGTCTGCAACTCGACTCCATGAAGTTGGAATCGCTAGTAATCGCGGATCAGCATGTCGCGGTGAATACGTTCCCGGGTCTTGTACACACCGCCCGTCACACCATGGGAGCGGGTTTTACCAGAAGTGGGTAGCCTAACCGCAAGGAGGGCGCTCACCACGGTAGGATTCGTGACTGGGGTGAAGTCGTAACAAGGTAGCCGTATCGGAAGGTGCGGCTGGATCACCTCCTTTCTAGAGTGCACACGAAGTTAAGCGTCCACACTTATCGGCTGTAAATCAAGAACAGTTATTTGGTGAAGCGCGGTCCGTGACACAAGGTCACTGACTGGCTACTGATACTGATCCAAGCGGGTCTGTAGCTCAGCTGGTTAGAGCACCGTGTTGATAACGCGGGGGTCGTTGGTTCGAGCCCAACCAGACCCACCAAGGTTTCGGGGTTTAGCTCAGCTGGGAGAGCACCTGCTTTGCAAGCAGGGGTCGTCGGTTCGATCCCGTCAACCTCCACCAAGAAATGTCAAACCTAAGTCAGCGTCGCAAAACGCAAGACGTAGTGATTTAGGTTTGATCTTTTACGATCAATGGCTGTTTTTGTTCTTTAACAATCTGGAAGAAGTAAAGATTCATTTAAACGATCGCCAGGACTTCGGTTCTTGCGAAAGTAAAAATGGGTGTGATTGTATCAATCAAAGTATTACGAAGTGATCTTAGCAATTAGAAGACTTACTTTGGAATACGGCAAACGCTAAAACTCAACGCTTCATATAACGCTCTTGCAAAAGAGGCTAACGTTATAGGAACAAGCGAATAAGTGCACATGGTGGATGCCTTGGCGATTACAGGCGATGAAGGACGTAGTAGCTTGCGATAAGCTGCGGGGAGCTGGCAAACAAGCTTTGATCCGCAGATTTCCGAATGGGGAAACCCGGCCGTAAGGTCATCGTTATCTGAATACATAGGGTAACGAAGCGAACGTGGCGAACTGAAACATCTAAGTAGCTACAGGAAAAGAAATCAACCGAGATTCCCAAAGTAGTGGCGAGCGAAATGGGATCAGCCTGCAAGATTTAGCATCAACGATAGCAAAACGGAATGGAAAGTCCGGCCATAGTGGGTGATAGCCCCGTATGCGAAATCGATGGTGTGGAACTAGGCTTGCGACAAGTAGGGCGGGACACGTGAAATCCTGTCTGAACATGGGGGGACCATCCTCCAAGGCTAAATACTCGTAATCGACCGATAGTGAACCAGTACCGTGAGGGAAAGGCGAAAAGAACCCCGGAAGGGGAGTGAAATAGATCCTGAAACCGTGTGCATACAAACAGTAGGAGCCCTGTAAGGGGTGACTGCGTACCTTTTGTATAATGGGTCAGCGACTTACATTCAGTGGCAAGCTTAACCGAATAGGGAAGGCGCAGAGAAATCGAGTCCGAATAGGGCGTTCAGTCGCTGGGTGTAGACCCGAAACCAAGTGATCTATCCATGGCCAGGTTGAAGGTGCGGTAACACGCACTGGAGGACCGAACCCACTAATGTTGAAAAATTAGGGGATGAGCTGTGGATAGGGGTGAAAGGCTAAACAAACTTGGAAATAGCTGGTTCTCTCCGAAAACTATTTAGGTAGTGCCTCAAGTATCACCATCGGGGGTAGAGCACTGTTATGGCTAGGGGGTCATCGCGACTTACCAAACCATTGCAAACTCCGAATACCGATGAGTGCGAGCTTGGGAGACAGACGCCGGGTGCTAACGTCCGACGTCAAGAGGGAAACAACCCAGACCGCCAGCTAAGGTCCCAAAGATTGGCTAAGTGGAAAACGAAGTGGGAAGGCTAAAACAGTCAGGAGGTTGGCTTAGAAGCAGCCATCCTTTAAAGAAAGCGTAATAGCTCACTGATCGAGTCGTCCTGCGCGGAAGATGTAACGGGGCTAAGCCAGTCACCGAAGCTGCGGATATCCGCAAGGATATGGTAGGAGAGCGTTCTGTAAGCCTGTGAAGGTGTCTTGTAAAGGATGCTGGAGGTATCAGAAGTGCGAATGCTGACATGAGTAGCGATAATGCGGGTGAAAAGCCCGCACGCCGTAAGCCCAAGGTTTCCTGTTCAACGTTCATCGGAGCAGGGTGAGTCGGCCCCTAAGGCGAGGCAGAGATGCGTAGCTGATGGGAAGCAGGTTAATATTCCTGCACCGTCGTTAGATGCGATGGGGGGACGGATCGCGGAAGGTTGTCCGACTGTTGGAATAGTCGGTTTTTGCATCGAAGAAGGCTGTTAGGCAAATCCGGCAGCGTAATTCAAGGGTGTGAGACGAGCGAACTTGTTCGCGAAGCAATCGGAAGTGGTTCCAAGAAAAGCCTCTAAGCTTCAGTCTAACGAGACCGTACCGCAAACCGACACAGGTGGGCGAGATGAGTATTCTAAGGCGCTTGAGAGAACTCGGGAGAAGGAACTCGGCAAATTGGTACCGTAACTTCGGGATAAGGTACGCCCAAGTAGTTTGACTGGCCTGCGCCAGAAGGACAAAAGGGTTGCAATAAAATGGTGGCTGCGACTGTTTAATAAAAACACAGCACTCTGCAAACACGAAAGTGGACGTATAGGGTGTGACGCCTGCCCGGTGCTGGAAGATTAAATGATGGGGTGCAAGCTCTTGATTGAAGTCCCAGTAAACGGCGGCCGTAACTATAACGGTCCTAAGGTAGCGAAATTCCTTGTCGGGTAAGTTCCGACCTGCACGAATGGCGTAACGATGGCCACACTGTCTCCTCCCGAGACTCAGCGAAGTTGAAATGTTTGTGATGATGCAATCTACCCGCGGCTAGACGGAAAGACCCCATGAACCTTTACTGTAGCTTTGCATTGGACTTTGAACCAATCTGTGTAGGATAGGTGGGAGGCTTTGAAGCGTGGACGCTAGTCTGCGTGGAGCCGACCTTGAAATACCACCCTGGTTTGTTTGAGGTTCTAACCTTGGTCCGTTATCCGGATCGGGGACAGTGCATGGTAGGCAGTTTGACTGGGGCGGTCTCCTCCCAAAGTGTAACGGAGGAGTTCGAAGGTACGCTAGGTACGGTCGGACATCGTGCTAATAGTGCAATGGCATAAGCGTGCTTAACTGCGAGACTGACAAGTCGAGCAGGTACGAAAGTAGGACATAGTGATCCGGTGGTTCTGTATGGAAGGGCCATCGCTCAACGGATAAAAGGTACTCTGGGGATAACAGGCTGATTCCTCCCAAGAGTTCATATCGACGGGGGAGTTTGGCACCTCGATGTCGGCTCATCACATCCTGGGGCTGTAGCCGGTCCCAAGGGTATGGCTGTTCGCCATTTAAAGTGGTACGTGAGCTGGGTTTAAAACGTCGTGAGACAGTTTGGTCCCTATCTGCCGTGGGCGTTGGAAGTTTGAAGGGGGCTGCTCCTAGTACGAGAGGACCGGAGTGGACGAACCTCTGGTGTATCGGTTGTCACGCCAGTGGCATTGCCGAGTAGCTAAGTTCGGAAGAGATAACCGCTGAAAGCATCTAAGCGGGAAACTCGCCTTGAGATGAGACTTCCCGGGAACTCAGATTCCCCTAAAGGGTCGTTCGAGACCAGGACGTTGATAGGTCAGGTGTGGAAGCGCAGTAATGCGTTAAGCTAACTGATACTAATTGCCCGTGCGGCTTGTTCCTATAACATTAGCTCTGTTATAGACAAGTTGAGCATATATTGTGTTTGCCCTAGTGCATCACACCCAAGAATCTACTAAATACTTCTTCCAGTTTGGGTTGGTTGCTGCTCCGTCGAGAGCAACTGACTTTACAAGTTATGCCTGATGACTATAGCAAGTTGGTACCACCCCTTCCCATCCCGAACAGGACCGTGAAACGACTTCGCGCCGATGATAGTGCTGCAACCAGTGTGAAAGTAGGTCATCGTCAGGCTTGTTACTCCCAAGAACCCTCGTTACGCAAGTAGCGAGGGTTTTTGCTTTGTGCGCTCGGTTTTCATTTGGTCGGCAGGCGAAGTAAATCCCTGTGTGGCCAGAGGTTCCGATGCTGTCCTCTCGGCTTGGAAGCCATGAAACGCGCCAGGCTGTTGATTGATGCAGATGGCCTGGCGTATCTTCGGCTCAGCTCAGTCCGCCGCACTGAAAAAACAGCGCCTTGCTTCATCTTTTCCACAGGCGCTCTCTACGCATCGTCCGCATATCGGGCCGTCCTGCCCTCCTTCTTCATATCACCTCCGAACCGCCCAACACCGCGCGCGGTTTGTCTTTTCCACAGGCCAGCAACAGGAAAAGCCAGCTTATGTTTTCCACAGGGCCAACTTCTCTTGAACTGGCCGTGGATGAATTGTCCACAGCGATCCTGCTGGGTGACGTCTTGCGCTTCTCAAGTCAACGTCATTCCGTTGCAGAACAAGGTAATGGATCATTTTCCAAGTTTCCTGGAGTATTAGAGACATTGACCTGCGTCGGTAATTTGTAGCCAGTCAGGCAGTGAGTCGGTTGTCGATCATATTCGATTCCAGCCAGGCTCGACGGACCGTAGCTGGAGGTTGGTACTGATGTGCGCTATGCGGCCTGCGCTCGTTGTAGAACTGACGCCATCTTTCAATCAGCACTTTTGCCTCTGCCCGGCTGCGGAACCACTCCCGGTTAAGCAGTTCGTCACGCAGTTTGCCATTGAAGCTTTCTACAAATCCGTTCTGCCATGGACTGCCTGGCGCAATGAAGGCTGGGCCAACGGAGGCATCCCGCAGCCAGCGCATGACCTTGGCCGCTGTGAACTCGGCTCCATTGTCCGACCGAACGTAGGCTGGCTTTCCATGTAACCGCATCAGTCGCGAGAGCGTCAGGATGACATCCTGGGAGCGCAAACTGGCAGCAACTTCGATGGCCAGGCATTCCCTGGTGTATTCATCGATCACGCACAGCATCTTCAATGAGCGTCCATCCACCATCTGGTCATGAACAAAGTCGTAGCTCCAGACCGAATTGGGCTTGGTTGCTCCAGGTAGCCGAATGTCGTTGCCGCATCGACGCCTGCGAGGGCGCTTTCGTGGAATGCCCAGTTTTAGCGCGCTCCAGAGCCGTCGCACTCGGGACTCGCCCAATGCCAGCCAGGCAGACATACGCCGATAGCCGAATCGAGGGACCTCTTGCGATGCCGCGATCAGCTGCTGCGTCAGGCTCCGATCCTTTTCAGGTTGTAGCAACTGATAACCCGCTACCCGCCGGCTCAGTTCCAGATAACGACATGCCTTGCGTTGCGACAGCCCCCGACGAGTAAGGACTTCCAGCGCTTCGCGCCGGCCCGCGGAGGTCATCATTTTTTTCGGCTTAACTCCTTCAAGCCATCAATCACCAGCAACTGTTCCGCCACCATGCGTTTGAGCTTGTCATTCTCGGATTCAAGATCTCTGAGCCGCCGCGCGTCCGAGACATCCATACCGCCAAACTTGTTTCTCCAGCGGTAAAAGGTCTGCTCAGTAATGTTGTGGCGCTTGCACAGATCTACCGTCGCAATCTCCTTGCTCTCTGCTTCTCGCAAGATGCTGATGATCTGTTCGTCCGTAAATCGCTTCTTCATTGAGTTCTCCTTGGCGTTAGCATAAAGAACTCACTTAGCCGGTGGCTACAAAATTCGTCTCAGGTCAACATAACCCAACACCAAAAGAAAAGCCGGCAAAGCCGGCTTTTCTAACAAATGAGTGATGACACCATCTCCGTGGGAAACCAATCAACTTATCCCCAATTCCGCCACGGATGCGACGCAAGCTACTTTGTCCACAACCTGAACTAAGTGGAAACAGTGTACAAAAACTTATACACAGGCATTCGAGGCGTCCCGCCCATGCTGTGCTGAGTGACGAACGAGACCGACAAAAAACTAAGTTTTCCACACCCTCCACATTCTTGCCACACCAGCCTCACCCCGCAACAGATCTGAAATGCACCAGTGCATCCAAGCCGTCAAGCGCCCCCTCCTTGCTGATCCGATTGCGCAAGCTGATGGTTGCCTGCATCGAATCGACAATCTCTCCGCAGATGGTCAGACCCAAGCCTCCGGCTGATGAGACATTGGAAGAAAATGCCTTGAACACGTTCTCCATCGCCTGGTCATCGATCCCCTCTCCGCTATCCCAGATCAGCAACTCCGCCACATCTTCCCGAGCACTGATGCGAATGCCCAGCTTCCCATGCACAGGCGTATGCCGGATCGCGTTATGCAGCAGATTGGAAATCAGCTCCCCGATCATCCACGGATGACCCATCACGAGGATCTTCTCCCCCTCCAGCTCGAAGTCCAGATCCTTCTCCGCAATCAGCGGCGACAGATCCACTGCCGTCTCGCGCGCCAGCATGCCCAGGTCACACACCTCCTGCGCCCCGCGACCGCGAATCTGCTCGACCTTAGCCAATGACAGCAATTGATTGGCCAGCGTTGTGGCCCGCTCGACCGTACCCGACATCTCCTGCCAGATCACCGGTGCCGGCGCATCGCCCCGCAAGCCCGACTGCAACTGTGTTTTGAGCACGGCCAATGGCGTACGCAACTGATGCGAGGCATTGGCCACGAAACGTTGCTGATGATCCAGCAGCCGCCGCAAGCGCGCCATCAACTGATTCAAGGCATCGATGAACGGTTGCAATTCACGTGGCGCCATCGGCGGCGCCACCGGTGAGAGATCATCCGCCGGCCGCTCATCAAGCTGCCGCCGCAAGGCATCCACCGGTTGCAACGCACGCCGCACCACATACAAGGTCACCGACACGATCACCACCAGCAAGGCCGCCTGCCGGATCAGCGTCTCCCAGAAAATCTTGCGCGCCAGCGCACTGCGGTTCTCCATCGTCTCGGCTACCTGCACCAGTGCGGCGCCGCGCGGATCATTGGTCACCACCGGCTGGAACAGCGCTGCCACCCTGACCGGCACGCCGTTATAGGTATCTTCGTAGATATGCGCCAGGGCCGGATAGATGGCTTCCTTGTCCGCCTTCCCCTTGTAGGAAGGCAGATCCTGATCGCCCTCGAAGAACTTGCCGTCCAGGCCATTGATGCGATAAATCATGCGGCTCGAATAATCGGCCTCATAAATTTCCAGCGCCGCATAAGGCAGCGAAGCCTTGAGCTCGCCATTCTCGATGCGCAGCAGATCGCCAATCGAATGCACCGAGGCAATCAGCATCCGGTCATAAGCGGTATTGACCGACTCCAGTGTATTGCGATAAAGCGAGAAGGAATCGATGACGATGAACAGGGCAATCGGCGAAATGATCCACGCCAACAGATAGGCGCGCACCGACCGACGCCGCGAAAACAGATGTGCCACGTCCTCAGCCCTCGCCACCTTGCTGCTGCCGATCCCGCAGCAGATAGCCCAGCCCGCGCAGGGTCATGATCTCGGCACCGGTCTCCATGAGTTTCTTGCGCACCCGGTGCACCACCACTTCGATGGCTTCGAGCTGCGTGTTCTCCTCCATCGGAAAAACCAGCCTGAACAATTTCTCCTTGGTCACCGCATGTCCCGGCTTGGCGATCAATGCCTTCAACAGCGTATGCTCGCGCGGAGTCAATTCCAGCGGCTCATCGTCACAATAGAACGCCCCCGATGCCCGATCAAAGCGCAAGTGCCCGCAGCGCTGCCCACCGTCATCGGCATTGGTCCGCCGCCGCAGCAGCGCGCGAATACGCGCATCGAGCTCATCCAGATCAAAGGGCTTGGCCAGGTAATCATCGGCACCGGCATTGAGGCCCACTACGCGATCGCCCACCGCGCCGCGCGCGGTCAGCACGATCACCGGGGTACCGATGTCCTGCGAGCGGATGCGCTGCAGCAGGTGCAGCCCGTCCAGTCCGGGAATATTGAGATCGAGCACCACCAGGTCGCCGATCCCGTCCTTGATGTGCGAGAGCGCACTGATGCCATCGCCGCAATGCGTGACCTGAAAGCCGCGCCGCTCCAGCGCGCGCACCAGGGCGCGCGACATGTCGATGTCATCCTCTACCAGCAGGATATGCATGATCTCCCGTGTCGTTATCGTTGTGCAGCCGCCTTTATACCGCCAATCCACGCGGGGCGCGAGCCCCGGCTCCGCACGCTTTGAAAGCAGATTGAAAGCCACTGGAAAGGCAGCTGACAGGAAACCCCCTCCTCGGCGGCATCGCCCCATGGCAAAAGCCGTCCCCCTCGCCTACACTCCCGCACATCGCCGGCCACGCACTGATCAACACCGCCGTCGCGACCGGCACCAAGACCAAAACCATCTCCAGGAGACAGCATGACCCCACGTCTGATCAAGACCCTGTTGGCACTCGCCCTGGCCGCTCCGGCCATCGCCTTCGCCCAGGACACCTGCAGCAATCGCGGCGACCTCGACCAGCAATACTGCGACGCCAATCACGACCTGACCGCCGACACCCCCACCGATCCCAAGAAGCTGAAGAACCCCAATACCCTGGTCTTCACCTTCACCCCGGTGGAAGATCCGGCCGTCTACGACAAGATCTTCAAGCCCTTCACCGACTACCTGTCGCAATGTACCGCCAAGAAGGTGGTCTTCTTCCAGGTGCAATCCAACGCCGCTGAAATCGAAGCCATGCGCTCGGGCCGCCTGCACGTCGGCGGCTTCTCGCCGGGACCGACCAACTTCGCCGTCAACATCGCCGGTGCCGTGCCGTTTGCCGTCATCGGTGACGCCAAGGGTTATCAGGGTTATACCCTCAACGTGATCGTGCGCAAGGACAGCCCGATCCAGAAGATGACCGACCTCAAGGGCAAGAAGGTCGCCCACACCGCGCCTTCGTCGAACTCCGGCCACATGGCCCCGATGGCCTTGTTCCCCAAGCTGGGCGTGACGCCGGACAAGGACTACAAGGTCATCTTCTCCGGCAAGCATGACCAGTCCATCCTGGGCGTGAACTCGGGTGACTACGATGCTGCCGCCGTGGCCTCCGACGTGTTTGACCGCATGGTGGAGCGTGGCGTCATCAAGGCCGAGAACTTCCGCGTCATCTGGCACAGCGAGAAATTCCCGACCCAGGACTTCGCCTATGCGCATGACCTGGAGCCCAACTTCCGCGACAAGATGCTCAAGTGCTTCTACGACTATCGCTTCACCGATGAGCTCAAGAAGGCCTTCGCCGGTTCCGATCGCTTCTACCCGATCAACTACAAGAAGGACTTCGAGATGGTGCGCTTCGTCGCCCAGTCCGCCGGTGAATCCTTCAACCGTGCCGCCTACGACAAGCAGAACGCCGGCAAGAAGTAAGCATCACCGCAAGGCATCCGTGACCTCCGGTCCGGATGCCGCAAGACGATTCCATCCAGCACAAGCAACACGGCCCCTGCCCATCGGCAGGGGCTGCGGCCCCTCGCATCCCGCAGTCCGCCGCGCACCACCAGAAACATCACCAGAGAAAGCGTCTCCCATGTCACACGCCATCGAAATCCAGGGCCTGGTCAAGGAATACAAGCCCGGTCATCCCATCCTCAAAGGCATCGACCTGAAGATTGGCGACGCCGGCCTGATCGCCATCATCGGCCCTTCCGGCACCGGCAAGTCCACCCTGATCCGCTGCATCAACCGTCTGGTCGATCCCAGCCGTGGTGCGATCTGGTTCGAGGGCGAAGGCAAGCGCGTGAACCTGGCCGAACTGCGCGGCCGCGCCCTGCGCGAACAGCGCCGCCACATCGGCATGGTGTTCCAGGAATACAACCTGGTGGAACGCCTTTCCGTGATGGAGAACCTGTTGTGCGGAAGACTGGGTTACGTCAATGCCTTCACCGCCTGGCGCCGCAACTTCGCCAAGGAAGACATCGCGCACGCGTTTGAATTGCTAGATACCGTGGGCCTGGGCAACTTCGCCAACCAGCGGGCTGACGCGCTCTCCGGTGGCCAGCGCCAGCGCGTGGGCATTGCCCGTGCCCTGATGCAGCGCCCGCGCCTGCTGCTGGCCGATGAACCGACGTCCTCGCTGGACCCCAAGACCTCCTTCGAGATCATCTCGCTGCTCAAGGAACAGGGCCGCGCCCAGAAGATCCCGGTCATCGTCAACATCCACGACGTGGAACTGGCCAAGCGCTATGCCGACCGCATCATCGGCATGTCCGGCGGCCACGTGGTCTACGACGGCAATGCAGAGAACCTGTCGGATGACTTCCTCAAACAGATCTACGGCGGCGAGGACTGGCTGGCATGACGACCTCCTCCACTTCCTCCACGCCCCGCGTGAGCCTGGCCTTCAAGCCGCAACTGGCCACCCGCGTGGTGATCTGGCTGATCGCCCTGTATGCGATCTACGCAGCCACGCAACTGGGTTTCTCGTGGGAGCGTTTCTCTTCGGGCCTCGGCAATGGCGCCAAGTTCCTGGGCCGCATGTTTCCGCCCGATCTCTCCAAGGGCGACATTCTCTGGGGCGGCATCAAGGAGACGCTGCAGATTGCCGTGCTGGCGTCGCTGTTTGGCATCCTGTTCTCGCTGCCCATCGGCCTGATGGGCGCACGCAACCTGATGCCCTCCTGGATCTCCTGGCCTGCACGCGCGCTGGTGTCGGTATGCCGCTCGCTGCATCCGGTGATCGTGGCCATCCTGTTCGTCAAGGCCGTGGGCTTTGGCGCGCTGGCCGGTGTGCTGGCACTGATCGTGGCGTCCATCGGCTTCATCGGCAAGCTCTTTGCCGAAGCCATTGAAGAGATCTCCATCAAACAGGTCGAAGCCATCCGCGCCACCGGTGCCTCCTTCATGAACGTGATCCTCTTCGGCGTGCTGCCACAGGTGATGTCGCGCTTCGTCGGTTTCTCGACCTACCAGCTCGACTCCAACCTGCGCAACTCGACCATGGTCGGCATCGTCGGTGCGGGCGGCGTGGGCGGCGTGCTGTTCTCCGCCTTCCAGCGCTTCGATTACGACTTCGTGCTCACCATCCTGGTCACCATCATCACCATCATCGTCGTCGGCGAACTGCTGGCCAATTCGGTCAAGAAGGTTTTCAATGTCTGATACCGTCCTCCCCCGCCCCGCTGCCGCGCTCAACCCGGCCGAGCGCGAATGGCAGCGCCATACGCCCCTGCAGCGCATCCTGCGTTTCACCGTGTGGCTGGTCATCGCCCTGGCCGTGGTGCAATCGCTGCGCTACATCGAGATCATCCCCGAGTTCCTCTACGATGCGCCCGAGCAGATGAGCGACATGCTCGCCCGCATGTGGCCCATCGACTGGGCCTACTTCAGCAGCGACGTCCAGGCCGGACTGATCGAGACCTTGCACATCGCTACGCTCGGTACCCTGCTCTCCATCGTGCTGGCCATTCCCTTTGGCCTGCTGGTGGCGCCCAACCTGACCCGCCATCGCGGCCTGAACCTGTTCGCCCGCATCGTGCTGGTGGCCAGCCGCTCGGTCAATTCGCTGGTGTGGGCGCTGCTGTTCCTGGCCATCTTCGGACCCGGTCCGCTGGCGGGCACGCTGGCCATCGCTTTCCGCTCGATCGGCTTCGTCGGCAAGATGGCCGGCGAGACCATCGAGCAGATGCCGCGCGGCCCCATCGAGGCGCTGCAGGCGTCGGGCGCGAGCAAGTTCTCCGAGATCTGGTATGGCTACTGGCCGCAATTGAAGCCCGCCTTCATGTCCATCGTGCTGCTGCGCTGGGACATCAACGTGCGTGAATCCGCCGTGCTGGGCATCGTCGGTGCCGGTGGCGTGGGCATGGTGCTCGATACCGCGTTGAACCTGTTCCAGTGGCCGCGCGTGGCGACGGTGCTGGTTTCCATCTTCGCCATCGTGATCGTGACCGAAGTGGTGGTCACGCAAATCCGCAAGCGCATACTCTGACCGGGAGCCAGCATGAAAGCACGTGGCATGGAAGGCATCACCTATCCTCCGCAATACGATGTGCTGGTGGTCGGCGGCGGCATCAACGGCGCGGGCATCGCGCGCGATGCGGCCGGGCGCGGCCTGTCGGTGGCGCTGTGCGAACAGCACGACCTGGCGCAGCATACGTCGTCGTCCTCCAGCAAGCTCATCCACGGTGGCCTGCGCTACCTGGAACATTATGAATTCGGGCTGGTGCGCAAGGCGCTGATCGAACGCGAAGTGCTCTTGCGCAGCGCCCCGCACATCATGTGGCCGCTGCGCTTCGTGATGCCGCATGACCAGGGACAGCGCCCCGCCTGGCTGATCCGTTTGGGCATGTTCCTCTACGATCACCTGGCCCGACGCGAACTGTTGCCGGGCTCGCGTGCACTGGACCTGCGCCGCCACGCCTCGGGGGCACCATTGAAAGCGCAGTTCACGCGTGGCTTCGTCTATTCCGATGGCTGGGTCGATGATGCCCGGCTGGTGGTGTTGAACGCCATGGATGCCGCCGAAAAAGGCGCGCACATCATGACCCGCACCCGCTGCGAATCGCTCACGCGCCAGGACAACGGCTGGCAAGCGGTGCTGCGCCGTGAAGACGGCCATGCCATGCAGGTGCGCGCGCGCTGCGTGGTCAATGCCGCCGGCCCGTGGGTGGCGCAGTTCCTGGGCGGTGCGGCCCACGTGCATTCGAGCAAGTCGGTGCGCCTGGTCAAGGGCAGCCACATCGTGGTGCCACGCCTGTTCGAACACGATCACGCCTACATCTTCCAGAACCCGGATGGCCGCATCGTCTTCGCCATTCCCTACGAGCAGGACTTCACGCTTATCGGCACCACCGATATCGAGTATCAGGGCAAGGTAGAAGACGTGGCCATCTCCGAGGATGAGACGGCTTATCTCTGCCAGCTGGCCAATCGCTATTTCGCCAAGCCCATTACACCGGCCGACGTGGTGTGGTCGTATTCAGGCGTGCGCCCGCTGCTGGAAGATGCGGCCGCCGACGCCTCGGCCGTCACGCGCGACTACCAGCTCGACCTGAACACGCAAGGCGCCCCGCTGCTCTCCATCTTCGGCGGCAAGATCACCACCTTCCGCAAGCTGGCCGAGGAAGCGGTGGATATGATCGCGCCGGTACTGGGCAACCAGCGTGGCGCGTGGACCGAACACGGCTGCCTGCCGGGTGGCGACCTGTATGGGGCGCAGCCGTCCAATCGCTCGGTGCGCCAATTCGGTCATTACGTGGAAGGCTTGCAGCAGCAGTATCCGTGGCTGCCTGCCGCATTGTTGCAACGCTATGCGCGTGCCTATGGCAGCCGCACGCATGCGCTGCTGGAAGGAAGAAAGAACTTGGAAGAGATGGGAGAAGAAATCCTGGGCGGGCTCTATGCCGCCGAGGTGGACTACTTGTTGCGCCACGAATGGGCCACCAATGCGGCCGACATCCTGTGGCGGCGTTCCAAGCTCGGCCTGCATTTCCCCAAGGGCAGCGAGGCCGTGCTGGACGCCTGGCTGGCCGCGCGCGGCGGCCAGTCTTCCGGTCAGGAACCACCCGCCGAAGCGGGCGAGTTGCTTCAGGCAGCCAGCAGGTAAGCACCCACGGCGGCGATACCGACGCCGCCGATGCGCACCACGCGGTCAGCCATCTGCTTGCCCGCGATCAGGCCGATACCGAGGCCGGCGGCATGCAGCAGTGCGGTGGCGGCGATGAAGCCGGCACCGTACAGGGCGGCCGAGCTGCCGTGCGGCAGTTCAGCGCCGTGTGCGTAGCCATGGAACATCGCGAAGACCGACACCACCAGCGTGCTGCCCCACAGCGGCAGGCGCACGGCGAAGGCGATCAGCAGGCCCAGCACGGCCACCGAAGCGGCGATACCGGTTTCCACGGCCGGCACTTGCAGGCCGGCGAAGGCCAGCAGCGCGCCAGCCACCATCATCAGCGGGAAGGCCAGCGGCAGCACCCACAGGGCGCGCTGCTTGTTCTGTGCCGCCCACAGGCCCACGGCCAGCATGGCCAGCAGGTGGTCGATGCCCGAGAACGGATGGGCGAAGCCGGCGGCCATGCTGGCCGAGGCATCCATGGTGGAACCCGGATGGCCGGGGTGCGCCAGGGCAGTGCCGGCCGCCAGTGCGGTGACGGCCAGGACGCCCAGGCGGGCGCGGGTCTTGGTCGAGAGGGTCAACATGTTTTCTCCTTGGGCTGATACGGCAGATTCTTGAATCGGGGAAGTGACAGGGTTCAGGTTCAGTTCTTCGGCTTCTCGTCCAGCAAGCCCTGCTTGCGGATGTATTCGATGACCTTCTCCACCCCGTCGCCACTGCGCAGGTTGGTGAACACGAAGGGGCGTTCGCCGCGCATGCGCTTGGCATCGGCCGCCATGATATCCAGATTTGCGCCCACATAGGGAGCCAGGTCGGTCTTGTTGATGATGAGCAGATCCGAGCGGGTGATGCCGGGGCCGCCCTTGCGCGGGATTTTTTCGCCACCGGCCACGTCGATCACGTAGATGGTCAGGTCCGACAGTTCCGGGCTGAAGGTAGCGGCCAGGTTGTCGCCGCCGGATTCCACCAGGATCAGGTCCAGGTCCGGGAAATCGGCGCTCATGCGGGCGATCGCTTCCAGGTTGATGGAGGCATCCTCGCGGATGGCGGTGTGCGGGCAGCCGCCGGTTTCCACACCCATCAGGCGTTCTGCCGGCAGCGCATCGGCGCGCAGCAGGATTTCCATGTCTTCCTTGGTGTAGATGTCATTGGTGATGACGGCCATGTCGTAATGGTCGCGCATGCGCTTGCACAGCATTTCGCACAGCGCCGTCTTGCCGGAACCGACCGGGCCGCCGATGCCCACGCGCAGCGGATTGGAAGTGGAGTTGCTCATGGTTGGTCTCTTGATCTCTTGGTCGTGTTGGAACGAAAACGATATAAACGATTTCGACAATTCAATAATTAAGAACGATAGATGCGGCTGTACTGCACCTCATGCTGCATCGACAGCAGCGACAGGCCCGGTGCCCAGTTGCACAGTTCGTCATCCTCCAGCGTCAGCGCGGTGGCCGCGGCCTTTTCCAGTTCCGGCTGCAGCGACAGCAGGATGCGCTGCCCCGCCACCTGGCCCAGCGGCACCGTCTTCACGCAGGCCAGCACCTGGTTCTCCGCCCAGGCGAACAGCATGCCCAGCACCGCCGCCTCGCGCGGCACCTTCAGGGCCACGGTAGCAAAGGCCAGGGAGGAGGGCAGCGGCAGTTCCGGCTGCGCCTGCAGGATGGCCAGCAAGGCCTCATCGCCCAGCTTCAGGTCGGTCGCCAGTTTGCCCAGCGAATAGCCCATCTGAATGGTTTCGGCACGAAACTCGGACGTATCGCGGGCCGCGATGAAGCGCTCGGTCCACAAGGTGACCTTTTCTGCATCACGGGCCTCGAAGGCCGCTACCAGCCGCGCAAAGATGGGTGCCTCGAAACGTGCCACCACTTCATGCAGCGCATGGCCGATCCAGGCGCGGGCCGTGGCTTCGCTGCCCACGCGCCCACACTCGATGGCCGCCTCCAGCCCTTGCGAATAGCTGTAGGCGCCGATCGGCAAGGACGGGCTGCTCAGTTGCAGCAGATGCAGCAAGGCGGCAGCTTGCATGGGGTCAGCCCTCTTCCTTCTTGTCGCCGGGACGATGGATTTTCTGGCGCAGCGGAATCGGTGCCAGCGGATTGTGGTGATGGTCATCGCCATGATGGTGATGGCCGCCGCCATAGGCCCCCGCTTCCGGCTCGAAGGCCGCCAGCTCTTCGGAGACGCGCGCACCCAGCCCTTCCAGCATTTCCTTCAACACCGGGTCCTTGCGGATGCGCAGGAAACCGACGCCGCCTTCGTGCCCCACATGCGCCTGGGTGTGACGATTGCCGAGGTGGAAGGCGCAACGCAGCAGCAGGTGCGCATCGGCGGCATCGACGCGATAGGTCGCTTCGGCCTTGGCGATGATCCTGACCACGCGGCCATCATCGCCGCGCAGCAGGTCGCCATCGCGCAGCACCGTACCGCGCACGGTGAACACCGCCACGTCTTCCCCCGAACGCAGGGTGGCACGCAGGCGGCTCTTCTCGCGCTGGTCATAGGGCAGTTCCAGTTCGCCGTCGATCTGCTCGGCCTGGGCTATCTTGGTATTGAGAGTGAGCATGAAAAAATCTAAAGAAAATCAGAACAGGAAATAACGTTGTGCCAGCGGCAGCGAGACAGCCGGTTCGCACACCAGCAGTTCGCCATCGGCACGCACTTCATAAGTCTCGGAATCGACTTCCATCTTCGGCGTGGCACCGTTGTGGATCATGTCGCGCTTGCGCAGGTTGCGCATGTTCTTCACGGCTACCACCGGCTTGTTGAGTTTGAGCTGTTCACCGATGCCGGCATCAAAGGCCGCCTGCGAGACGAAGGTCATCGAGGTCTTCAGGCCACCGCCATAGGCGCCGAACATCATCCGGTAATGCACCGGCTGCGGGGTCGGGATGGAAGCATTGGGGTCACCCATCTGGGCGGCCGCGATCATGCCGCTCTTCAGGATCATCGACGGCTTGGCTCCGAAGAAGGCCGGCTTCCACAGCACGATGTCGGCGATCTTGCCCACTTCCAGCGAGCCCACCACGTGCGAGATGCCGTGGGTGATGGCCGGGTTGATGGTGTACTTGGCGATGTAGCGCTTGATGCGGAAGTTGTCGTTGCGCGACGTATCTTCCTTGAGCGAACCGCGCTGCACCTTCATCTTGTGCGCGGTCTGCCAGGTACGCAGGATGACTTCGCCCACGCGGCCCATGGCCTGCGAGTCGGAAGACATCATCGAGATCGCGCCGATGTCATGCAGGATGTCTTCGGCGGCGATGGTCTCGCGGCGGATGCGCGATTCGGCAAAGGCGATGTCTTCGGCGATGGCCGGGTCCAGATGATGGCAGACCATCAGCATGTCCAGGTGTTCGTCCAGGGTATTGACGGTGAAGGGGCGTGTCGGGTTGGTCGAGGACGGCAGCACATTGCCCTCGCCCACGGCCGCGATGATGTCCGGTGCATGGCCGCCGCCCGCGCCTTCGGTGTGGAAGGTGTGGATGGTGCGGTCCTTGAAGGCCGCGAGCGTGTGCTCCAGGAACCCGCCCTCATTGAGCGTATCGGTGTGGATGGCCACCTGGATATCCATGCGGTCGGCCACCGTCAGGCAGTTGTCGATGGCCGCAGGCGTCGAGCCCCAGTCCTCGTGCAGCTTCAGGCCGATGGCACCGGCGCGGATCTGCTCTTCCAGCGGCAGCGGCAGGCTGACGTTGCCCTTGCCGAGGAAACCGAGGTTCATCGGGAAGGCGTCCGCTGCAGCCAGCATGGAATGAATGTGCCAGGGGCCGGGCGTGCAGGTGGTGGCGGCCGTGCCGACGGCCGGACCGGTGCCGCCGCCCAGCATGGTGGTGACGCCGCTCATGAGCGCTTCTTCGATCTGCTGCGGACAGATGAAGTGGATGTGGCTGTCGATGCCGCCGGCGGTAACGATCATGCCTTCACCGGCGATGATCTCGGTGGCACCGCCAATGGCCATGGTGACGCCGGGCTGGATGTCGGGATTGCCGGCCTTGCCGATGCCGGCAATCTTGCCGGACTTGATGCCGATATCGGCCTTGACGATGCCCCAGTGATCGACGATGAGCGCATTGGTGATGACGGTATCCATCACCTCGGCATGGGGGCGCTGCGACTGGCCCATGCCGTCGCGGATCACCTTGCCGCCGCCGAATTTCACTTCCTCGCCATAGACCGTGTAATCCTTCTCCACTTCCAGGAACAGTGCGGTATCGGCCAGGCGCACGCGGTCGCCGACGGTGGGGCCGAACATTTCGGCATAGGCCGAACGGGAAATCTTGCTCATTGGGTTTGCCCCTTCTTGACGTTGCCATGCCGGGCCTTCAGCTTGCCCATCACCAGTGCATTGAAGCCGTAGACGCGGCGGTCCCCTGCCAGCGCCACCAGTTCCACCGTGCGTTCCTGACCGGGCTCGAAGCGCACTGCGGTCCCGGCCGCGATGTTCAAGCGCATGCCATAGGCCGCTTCACGTTCGAAGCGCAGTGCCGGATTGGTTTCGTAGAAATGGAAGTGGGAGCCGACCTGGATGGGACGGTCGCCGCTGTTGGCCACCGTCACCGTCACGGTGGGGCGGCCGACATTGAGTTCGATGTCGCCGGGTTCGACCAGCATTTCGCCTGGAATCATGACGCGCTCCTCAAGGAATCGGATGGTGGACGGTGACCAGCTTGCTGCCATCGGGGAAGGTGGCTTCGACCTGGATGTCGGGGATCATCTCGGGCACGCCTTCCATGACATCGTCGCGGGTGAGGATGGTGGTGCCCTCGGACATCAGCTCGGCCACGGTCTTGCCATCGCGTGCGCCTTCCATGATGGCGGCGGTGATCAGTGCCACCGCTTCCGGATAGTTGAGCTTGAGGCCACGGGCCTTGCGGCGCTCGGCCAGCAGCGCGGCGGTGAAGATGAGCAGCTTGTCTTTTTCTCTTGGTGTCAGTTCCATGTTGGCTCCTGGCCGTTGGGCGGCCTTCAGGTTCTATAACGCAGGGCGAGGCTTGATTCAGTTTTCCTGATGCAGCGTTTTACGTCGTGTTCATGTATTCCAGATGCGCGGAATGGCCGCGTCCTTGCCGGTGACCGCCGGGCGCAGCACATGCCAGGCCGTATGCAGCCACTGCCGCGCCACCAGGCTGGATTGCCCCATGTAGCGGGCGATCAGCACCTGCTTCATCAGCGTGGCACCGCTGCGTCCTTCCAGCTGCAGGGCGCCGATGGTCTCGCGCAGCCGTCCGAGGAGCGCCGCATCCATGCCATCGCCCACGGCGATCAGGGTGCCGCAGATGGTCTGCCCGTCCAGCGCCAGCGGGCCTTGCATGGCCCCTGCCTCGGCCTGCAGGCGGCCCTGCTCGAACCACACCAGCTTGCCGCCGCGGCGGATGCTGGTGCGCTGGCTGACGGCACCGGTGTTGAAGGTTTCGCCCGACGCGGTGCGGCCGAAGCAGAGGATTTCCGCGCCCAGGTACGCCGCATCGGCGGCCAGGGTCACTTCATGTTCCATGCGCACGTCGGCCCCATCGAAGAAGATGGTTTCCTGTGGCAGCCATTCCAGCGTGGCTCCTGCTGCTGCGTCGAGCCTGACGGCCTGGCGCGAGGATTGGCCATTGGCGCGATACCACTTGCCCGCACCGGGCGTGGTCAGCAGCACATGGGCGCGTTCGCCCGCTTCAGCGGTGATGGAGAGCTGGTCGCCACCGACGATGCCGCCCGGCGGGTGGACGATGATGGCGTGGCAGATGGAGGGATCTTCGGGATAGAGCGGCTTCTGCACGCGCAGGGGGCCGAAGTGCTGGCGGCGCATGAGGCGCGTGCTGCCCTTGTCGTCGGCAAAGCCCAGCGCCAGGCGTGCCTGGTCCGGCGCATGCCGCAGGGGCGCGCCTGGTGTCGCGGGGGCCGGCATGCTGGCGGGTTCCGGATGGCCGGGGAGTCGTTTCATACCTGGTTCTTCATTGCGTGGAAGGCGGCGTGTGCAAGCGGACTGCCTGGCCGCGAACATGCGACTTTATAGCAGACCCGCTGCAAATGCGCAGCTTCGTCTTGTGCCTCGCTCCCCGTTCGGACTGAGTAGGCCCGCAGGGCCGTATCGAAGGCGCTGTGCCGGGCGCAACCTTGGAGCGCCTTCGATACGCCGCTGCGCGGCTACTCAGTCCGAACGGTTTCTGCTGGACATCCTTCGGTCACACCGCCAGATGCTTCTTGACGTCCTCGCCATCCATCTGGTCCTGGGTACCGGCGGCCACGACTTCACCGCGCGACATCACCACGAAGGTATCAGCCAGTTCGCGGGCGAAGTCGAAATACTGCTCGCACAGCAGGATGCCGATGTCGCCGCGCTGGCGCAGCAGGCTGATGACGCGGCCGATGTCCTTGATGATGGAGGGCTGGATGCCTTCGGTCGGTTCATCCAGGATGATCAGCTTGGGCTCGGCCAGCAGTGCCCGGGCGATGGCCAACTGCTGCTGTTGGCCGCCGGAAAGATCGCCGCCGCGACGATGCAGCATTTCCTTCAGCACCGGGAAGAGTTCATAGACCTCGCCCTTGATGGTGGAGGCACGGCGGCCCGACAGCGTGGCCATGCCCATGAGCATGTTTTCTTCCACCGTCAGGCGCGCGAAGATCTCGCGTCCCTGCGGCACATAGGCGATGCCCAGCTTGGCGCGCTGGTGCGGCTTGAGACGGGTGATGTCCTGGCCTTCGAAGCTGACGTTGCCCTTGGCCACCGGCAGCACGCCCATCAGGCATTTCAGGAGCGTGGTCTTGCCCACGCCATTGCGGCCCAGCAGGGACAAGACTTTGCCCTTCTGCACATCGAGCGAGACGCCGCGCAGCGTATGCGCCGCGCCGTAGTACTGGTTCAGTTCATTGACTTGCAGCATGGATGATGGTCTCCGCTCTTATCGTCCCAGGTAGACTTCGATGACGCGTTCGTTGGATTGCACCTGGCGCATGTTGCCTTCGGCCAGCACCGATCCTTCATGCAGCACGGTCACCTTGCCACCTTGGGCGATCTCTTCGACGAAGCCCATGTCGTGTTCCACCACCATGATGGAATGCTTGCCGCGCAGCTCGTTCAACAGCTCGGCGGTGCGCGCGGTCTCGGCGTCGGACATGCCGGCCACCGGTTCGTCCAGCAGCAGCAGCTGCGGCTCCTGCATCAACAGCATGCCGATTTCCAGCCACTGCTTCTGCCCGTGCGAGAGCAGGCCGGCGACGCGATGTTCCTGGCCGTTCAGCCGGATCAGCTTGAGGATTTCCTCGATCTTGCCGATCTGCTCCGAGGACAGGCGCGCAAAGAGCGTGGTCTTGACGCGCTTGTCCATCTTCATCGCCAGTTCCAGGTTCTCGAACACGGTGTGCTGCTCGAACACCGTCGGGCGCTGGAACTTGCGGCCGATGCCCGCGTGGGCGATCTCGTATTCGGTCATCTTGGTCAGGTCGATGGTCTGGCCGAAGAAGGCGGTGCCGGCGGTGGGCCGGGTCTTGCCGGTGATGACGTCCATCATCGTGGTCTTGCCCGCGCCATTGGGACCGATGATGCAGCGCAGTTCACCGACCGAAATATCCAGGTTCAGGTTGTTGATGGCCTTGAAGCCATCGAAGGACACCGTGATGTTTTCCAGATAGAGGATGGCACCGTGGGTGGTATCGACGCCTTCGGGTTTGATGCGTTCGTAGGATGCGCCGTGGTCGGCGCGGGGCGTATCGACGTTGCCGCCCAGGCCGCCGATGGCGACTGGATTCTTGCCGGGTTCGATGGCACTCATGCGGCCTCCTTGGATGCGCTGCCCTCAGCGGACGCGGCATCGCGTTTCTTGAATTTCTGCACCAGGCCCAGGATGCCCTGCGGCAGGAACAGCGTGACCAGGATGAAGATCAGCCCCAGCGCATACAGCCACAGGTCCGGGAAGGCCGCAGTGAACCAGCTCTTCAGGCCATTGACCGTGAAGGCGCCGATGATCGGTCCAATCAGCGTGCCACGGCCACCGACGGCCGCCCAGATCACCATCTCGATGGAGTTGGCCGGCGACATCTCGGAAGGATTGATGATGCCCACCTGTGGCACGTACAGGGCACCGGCGATGCCGCAGATCACGGCCGACAGCGTCCACACGAAGAGCTTGAACCACAGCGGGTTGTAGCCGATGAACATGAGGCGCGATTCGGAATCGCGCACGCCCTGCAGCACGCGGCCCAGCTTGGAGGTGACGATCATGCGGCACAGGACCAGGGCACCGAACAGCAGCGCCAGCGTCACCAGGTACAGCACCGCCTTGGTGGCCGGTGCAGTGATGGTGAAGCCGAGGATGCGCTTGAAGTCGGTGAAGCCGTTGTTGCCGCCGAAGCCGGTATCGTTGCGGAAGAACAGCAGCATGAAGGCGAAGGTCATCGCTTGCGTGATGATGGAGAAATACACGCCCTTGATGCGCGAACGGAACGCGAAGTAACCGAACACGAAGGCCAGCAGACCCGGCACCAGCACCACCAGCAGCATGGAGAACCAGAAGTGGTCGGTCATCCACCAGTACCAGGGATAGGCCTTCCAGTTCAGGAACACCATGAAGTCAGGCAGGTTGCTCTGGTACACGCCGTCACGGCCGATGGCGCGCATCAGGTACATGCCGTGGGCGTATCCGCCCAGTGCGAAGAAAACGCCATGCCCCAGCGAGAGGATGCCCGTGTAGCCCCACACCAGGTCGAGGGCCAGCGCAGCCATGGCATAGCACATGAACTTTCCGACCAAAGCGACGGTGTAGGAGGAGACGTGCAGCGCACTATCTGCGGGGAACAGCAGGTTGCAGACCGGCAGCAGCGCCAGCACGATGGTGCAGATGACGATGCCGGTCCAGGACGGGCGATTGAACAGCGAGGGGCGCATGATCATGGTGCTCATTCCACGCTCCTTCCCTTGAGTGCGAAGAGGCCTTGCGGACGCTTCTGGATGAATACGATGATGAAGACCAGGATGGCGATCTTGGCCAGCACGGCACCGGCCATCGGTTCCAGGAATTTGTTGACTTCGCCCAGGCCGAAGGCTGCGATGACGGTCCCGGCCAGCTGGCCCACGCCACCCAGCACCACCACCATGAACGAGTCGACGATGTACCCCTGTCCCAGGTCGGGACCGACGTTGCCCAGCTGCGAGAGCGCCACGCCACCGAGACCGGCGATGCCGCAACCGAGACCGAAGGTCATCATGTCGATCTTGCCGGTGGACACGCCCACGCAGTCGGCCATGCGGCGATTCTGGGTGACGGCGCGCACGAACAGGCCCAGGCGGGTCTTGTTCAGGATCAGCCACACGGCGAAGACCACGAAGAGCGCAAAGAACACGATCACGATGCGGTTGTAGGACAGCACCAGCGAACCCAGCACGGTCACCCCGCCCGACATCCAGCTCGGGTTGGCCACTTCCACGTTCTGCGCACCGAAGATGGAGCGCACACCTTGCATCAGCATCAGGCTGATGCCCCAGGTGCAGAGCAGGGTTTCCAGCGGACGGCCATAGAGCCAGCGGATCACCAGTCGCTCCAGCGCGATGCCGACGGCCGCGGCCACGATGAAGGCGGCCGGCAGTGCCACCACCAGATACGCATCGATGGCGCCGGGGAAGAACTTGCGGAACACCAGCTGGCACACGTAGGTGGTGTAGGCACCGATCATCAGCAGCTCACCGTGGGCCATGTTGATGATGCCCATGAGGCCGAAGGTGATGGCCAGGCCCAGTGCGGCCAGCAGCAGCACGCTGCCCAGCGAGACCCCATAGAACAGCTTGCCGGCGAAGTCGACGATGGCCAGGTGGCGGTCCAGCGCGGAGAGCGTGCGGACTGCTTCGATGCGCACGCCTTCATCAGCTTCGACGTAGGAGCCATCGGGATTCTTGGCCAGCATGTTTTCCAGCACCGGCTTCAACGAGGCATTGGTGGTCTCGGCCAGTTTCTTGACGGCCGCGCGGCGTGCCGCCGGGTCGGCCGAATGCAGGTTGGCGGTGGCTTGCACCTGCTGCAGCACGTCCTTGATCTGCGGATCGCTTTCCTTGGCGAGCGCTTTTTCAATCAGCGGGATCTGGGCCGGGTCGGCATTCTTGAGCAATTCACCGGCGGCGGCCAGGCGCTGGTCACGCTGCGGCGAGAGCAGTTTCAGACCCGAGAGCGCGCCATCGACAGCACCGCGCAGGCGGTTGTTGACGGTGATGCCTTCGGCGTCATCGGGGGCCGGGCCGGTCTGGTCGGTGGCCGGATTGAATGCCTTGCCGGCGTCGTCGACGATGAGCACGTCACCGGCGGGGGTGACGTAGAGCGCGTCGCTGTTCAGGGCATTGAGGATCTTGAGCGCGTCATCATTGGCCAGCGCGGCAATCTGGTTGACGGCGTCGATGCGCGCGTCGGGGTCGTCTCCGCCAAGGGGCTTGAGCAGGGCCGGATCGATGGCTGCGAACGCCCCCAGGGCGTGGACGCAAAGCCAGGTCGCGAGCAGCCCGCGTAGGAACTGGATGGCTGGTTTCATGGTCGGTGTGCGCCTCGAAGCGCGGGCCGGTCAATAGGCTGGCCGGAGCGAGTCGTCGGGCGGTTTTCTTGTGGAGGGAGATGCATCGGGGCGGACGGAGCGCCTTCGATACGCCGCTGACGCGGCTACTCAGGGCGAACGGTCTGTAGATTGTGCAACAAAAACCCGTTCGGACTGAGTAGCCGCAGCGCGGCGTATCGAAGGCGCTCCGAAGAACGCCATGAACTACAACAACAACCGCAAGCTTAGTTCTTCTGCTTGCTTTCGTTGCCCGGGATGTACGGGCTCCAGGGTTGCGCGCGGATGGTGGTCTTGGTCTTGTAGACCACGTTGAACTGACCGTCTGCCTTGATTTCGCCGATCATGACGGGCTTGTGCAGGTGGTGGTTGGTCTTGTCCATTTCCAGCGTGTAGCCCGACGGTGCCTTGTAGGTCTGGCCACCCATGGCGGCGATCACCTTGTCGGTGTCGGTGGACTTGGCCTTTTCCACGGCCTGTGCCCACATGTGGATGCCGACGTAGGTGGCTTCCATCGGGTCGTTGGTCACGACGGTATCGGCGTTGGGCAGGTTCTTGGCCTTGGCGTATTCCTTCCACTTCTTGATGAAGGCGGTGTTGACCGGATTCTTCACCGATTCGAAGTAGTTCCAGGCGGCCAGGTGGCCCACCAGCGGCTTGGTATCGACACCGCGCAGTTCTTCTTCACCCACCGAGAACGCCACCACCGGCACGTCGGTCGCCTTCAGGCCGGCGTTGCCCAGTTCCTTGTAGAAGGGCACGTTGGAGTCGCCGTTGATGGTCGAGATCACGGCCGTCTTGCCACCTGCGGAGAACTTCTTGATGTTGGCCACGATGGTCTGGTAATCGGAGTGGCCGAACGGGGTGTAGACCTCGTCGATGTCGGAATCCTTCACACCCTTGCTGTGCAGGAAGGCGCGCAGGATCTTGTTGGTGGTACGCGGATAGACGTAGTCGGTGCCCAGCAGCACGAAGCGCTTGGCGCCGCCGCCTTCCTTGGACATCAGGTATTCCACGGCGGGAATGGCTTGCTGGTTGGGGGCAGCACCGGTGTAGAAGACGTTCTTCTCCAGTTCTTCACCTTCGTACTGCACCGGGTAGAACAGCAGGCTGTTCAGTTCCTTGAAGACCGGCAGCACCGACTTGCGCGACACCGAAGTCCAGCAGCCGAAGACCACCGAGACCTTGTCCTGGGAGATCAGCTGGCGGGCCTTTTCGGCGAACAGCGGCCAGTTCGAGGCGGGGTCGACCACCACCGGTTCGAGCTTCTTGCCCATCACGCCGCCGGCGGCGTTGATTTCGTCGATGGTCATCAGGGCCACGTCCTTGAGGGACGTTTCGGAAATCGCCATGGTGCCCGACAGCGAGTGCAGGATACCGACCTTGATGGTGTCGGCAGCGAAGGCCGAAGGCAGCCAGGAGGATGCGGCCAGTGCGAATGCGCCCAGAGCGGTGGCTTTCAGTACGGTACGACGTGACATGTGGTGCTCCCTCGAGAAAAGTTTTGGAAGATTTTTTTCACTGCCCAGTCGCTTTAGCAGATTGCGTGCCAATGCCCCGCCAAGGGCCTGCGGGCTGCATCAAAGCGGGGCGGGGAGGGGCGCGGTGCGGGAAGAATGTTGTCAGGCACGCCAGGATTGCGCACCAAAGCCGAGCGCCATTGTCGACAGTCTCATGTCGCTGCGGCAACACTCACCAGCCTGGCGCTCGGCTGTGCGCGATCTTGGTGCGCCGCGCAAAGCGCCAGTGGAGGCGGGTTTACGGCAGGTGGCTCAACTTCCTGAGGGGTGAGACGGATTGTTCACAATAGTGAGCACATCGTGAATGATGAAGCGCCAGGCGGCGTGATCCATTGCGGTGCCTGCCTGGCGCTTGGGGTGGTTCAGATGGTCCTGGCGGACCACCCTGCGGCGCGGGATCAGCGCAACAGCACGTGCTGCATGAACTGGCGCAAGGGGAATTCGATCATGTTCTGCAGGGTCACCGGCAACTCCAGCGGCCGCATGATCATCTTGATGGTGGTTTCGGGCTTGAGATTGACGCGCACGGTACGGCTCATGCGCGAGGCCAGTTCCTTCACGCGTGCCGGATCGGCGGCCAGTTCCGGCTTGTACACCATCACCACGTGGCGGATGGCGCAATCGGCGTCTTCGCTCTTCAGTTCCAGGGTGCGCCGGCTGAGGGTGCCGAAGACGCGCGAGCGGCCGATGTTTTCCTGGCGGCGATAGCGGCGGAAGTATTGGTAGAAATGCTTGTAGTGATTGACCTCGTCATTGGCGATGAGTCCGGCCAGGTGCTTCAGGACCGGCTCGTCGGTGGCCCGCGCCAGCGCCCGGTAGTAAGTGGAGGTGCCGGTCTCGACCACGCAGCGCGCGGCCAGCTCCTGGGCCCGTGTCGGTTCGAGCAGCTCGACCTTGCAGTATTGCGAATATTCGTCGAGGAAGCCCTGGTAGGCGCGCGGCCAGTCGAACTCCGGCCAGACATGCTCGACATAGGCGCGCAGGGCCGCGCCGTGCTGCAGCTCTTCCTGTTCCCACTGCTCGCGCAACCATGTCTCGACCTCGGCATCGCCTTTGTAGAATTCCACCAGGTTGTGGGTGTAGAGGTCGGAACCGCTTTCGACGAAGGAAGCGCAGGCCACCAGGTAGAACAGGTCTTCATTCTGCCGCACCCGCTCGCGGTCGATGCGGTTCAGGTCGATGTCATCGATGGTCCAGTGTTTTTTTTCTTGGCGACTCGGGTTCATCTGCTATACCTCTCTTCTCAAAGTGATGGTGGGCATAGCGATATGATGCAGCGCGATGACATTGGTTCAGGGCCGCCGGCGGCGTCTTGACGCAACTTTGCAAAGCGTCGCGCGACGTCAGCATTTCGTCAGGTGAGCCGGTCCGTGCGACTCTACCCGATCACAGGTTGCTGGTCGCGTCACTGCCCAGCACCACGCGGTTGCGGCCTTGGTACTTGGCGTGATACAGCGCCTGGTCGGCCACGCGCAGCAGTTGTTCGGCGCTGGTGTGCTCATCCGGCTGCAGCGAGGCCACGCCGATGCTGGCCGTGATGTAGCCGAAGGGCGAATCGGCATGCGGCAGCTTGAGTTCGAAGATGGCCTGGCAGATGTGCTCGGCCTGCTGCAGGGCATGGGCGGTATCGCTCTCGGCGATGATGACGCAGAACTCCTCGCCGCCATAGCGTGCTACCAGGTCGGTAGCGCGGCGCGAACTCTTCTGCAGCACGCGCGCCACGATGCGCAGGCACTCATCCCCTGCCACGTGGCCGTAGCGGTCGTTGTATTTCTTGAAGTAATCCACGTCCAGCATCAGGAGCGCCAGCGCATGGCCGGAGCGCACCGAGCGCCGCAGCTCGCTGTCGAGTACCTCGTCGAAGCGACGCCGGTTGGCCACCCCGGTCAGGCCATCGGTGGCCGACAGCGCTTCCAGCTTGCGGTTGGCCAGCTCCAGTTCGCGCGTGCGGCGGGCGACCTGATCTTCCAGTTCTTCCTTGTTCTGCTGCAGCTTGCCGGCCATCTCGTTGAACTTGCGCGAGAGGATGGCGATCTCGTCGCCGCCGGCCTGTTCCACGCGCACCGTGGTATCGCCGCTGCCGGCTTCCTTCATGGCGCCCACCAGGCGCTGCAGGGGCACGCTGATACTGCGCGCGATCAGCGCCGAGAGGAACAGCGAAGCGGCAAAGCACAGCAGGCCGATGGCGATGATCTTGTCGCGCACCGAGCGGGTGTCGGCGTTGAGCTTGTCGCTTGGCGTGGCGCTGACTACCCACCACGAGGTGTGCGGCAACTGGGCGATGGCGGCGTAGTAGCGTGTCTTGTCAGCACGTGTATAGGCGATGAAATCGCTGGTGCGGCGTTGTCCCACGCTGGCCGTGATGCCCTCCAGCAGGGCCGGGTCGGCGCTGCTGAAGCTGGTGTCGCGCCCCTGCACGACCACCGTGCCATCGCTCGCATCGACGATGAAGAGACTGGAGTCATAGCCCAGGTCCACGCCCTCGAAGATGCTGAAGAAGTAGCTCGGGCGCACGCCGATGAAGAGCACGCCGGCGCCGCGATTGTTGCCCGTGAAGCGGATCTCGCGCAGCATGGCCACGCTCTTCTGGCCATGGCCGCCGTTGTAGAGCGTCCACCAGCCGCGTCCACCGAGGTCCGGCGCCTCCTCTGCCACGCGGGTGATGTTGCTGGCCAGCGGCGCAAAGATCTGCGGATCGATGACCTGGCGCTTGCGGTCCAGCAGGTATTTCTGGTTCACGTCCGGCAGCGAGCCATAGGTGTCCAGCAGTACGCGCGCCACCCCGCTGCGGGCCGCAGCACTGGTGGCTTCGTCGCCGCTGTAATAGTCGCCCAGCAGGCGCTGCAGCTTGTCGGAGAGCGCCAGCTCCTCGCTGGTGTCCTCGATCTTTTCCATGCGCAGCATCAGGTTCTGCGAGATCTGCTTGACCACCTGGACCGAGTAGGTGCGTACCTTCTCCTGGGTGGCACGGGTGGTTTCGCGATAGGCCAGCAGACCTGAGATCACCAGCGGCACCAGCGAGACCAGGATGAAGGAATTGATGAGCCGGTAGCGGATTTCGATCTTGCGCAGGAAACCCAGCCAGAAAAAGTCGAGCCGTTTTTTCATCGAACGCGCTCCCTTACCTGGCCGACAGGCGTGCCTGTTCGGTGATGGAATCCTGCAGCAGGCGCGCGGCCCGCGCCGGGGTCTGGCTGCCCGACAGCACGGCCTGCAGGAGCGGATGCAGGACCTCGATGGTATTGACCGGCAGCACCGAGTAATACAGTCCCGGGGCATTGCTGGCGGCGGCATCGCGCGTCATCTGGTCGACCAGCGCGAAGAGCGCGGGATCGCCTTTCACATCGGCCGCGATCACGCGGAACGGCGGAATGTTCTGCCGCTTGGCTTGCCAGATCGGCATCCCCGGACCGTAGAGGAAGTCCAGGAACTGCACCGCAGCCTGCCGTTGCCGCGCGCCGCTGCGCTGGGCTACCGCAAAACCGGTCTCGCTGCCCAGCACCGGTTTGAGCGGCTGGCCCTTGTCATTCCATGGCGGCACGAACACGCCTACCCGCATGCCGCGCGCATTCATCAGCGTGCCGGCGGCCCAGCTGCCCTGGAAGGTCATCGCCGCGCGGCCTTCGGCGAACTGGCGCAGGGTCGTGTCGTAGCCCGCGCGCAGACAGTCGGCCTGCACCATCTTCTGGTCCACCAGCGTGCGCAGGCGCGCAAAGATGGCCGCGCCGTCAGCATTGTCCAGCTGCAGGGTGCCATTGGCGATGCGGGCGCGCCAGTCGGGGACCTTGGCTGCGATCTGGTTGGCGAAGCCGTAGCTGAAGGGACCATTGCCCAGCATGTTGGGGAAGCCACCCGGTAGCGCCAGCGGCACCAGGCCGGCCTTGCGCAGTGCGGCGCCGGCCGCCAGGAAGGACTCAAAGTCGGCTGGCGGCGCAGTGATGCCGGCGCGGTCGAACATGTCGCGGTTGTAGTAGATCAGCGTGGTGGCCACGCCCGAGGGAATGCCGTAGCGCCGCCCGCCCGGCGAGGTCCATTCGCGTTGGAGGACTTCCAGCATGTTGCCCCAGGCCTGGGTATCGCCGATGTCGGCCAGCAAGCCTTGGTCCGCCAGGGTGGCCGTATACGGATTGGCGTTGACCGAGACGATGTCGGGCAGGCTGTCGGTGGCGGCGCGCGGTTTGAGGTTTTCCTCGACGGAATTGCCGATCATGAATTGCAGGTTGATCCGCACCTCGGGATGCTTGAGCGAGAAGGCATCGGCCACGCGATGCATTTCCTCGGACCAGTCGGGTGCCCAGACCAGCGCGGTGAGCACCACCGGTTCGGCGACTGCGGTGGCCGTGGCAGCGCTGCCGCTGTCGTCGCCACGCTCGCAAGCCGTCAGCAGGAGTGCTGACGCCACCCCCGCGATGAAGATTCCGAGTCCGCGCTTGGCGTACCCTGTCATGCCTGACTGCCCGCAGCTGGAGTGGCAACCCGGATCAGGCACGCCTGTTACTGATGGCGTATATCGGCCACGCATCGATTTCCCCTGCGGCTAAACTTTTCTTGTTTTACAGCAATGCGCATGGTGCCGCGTTGACCTTCGCGCAGTCATGGTGATCTGCGTCACGTAACCCGCTGCAGCCCGCGTTGCGCCTACCTGCCGCTCCCTTTGCACGATCCTGGCACATGAGAACAATGACAACAAGTGTGCCAGTTTTTAGATCGCCCTGCACGAACCGCGTGCGCATTTCTTGTCTTTGTTCAGCTTTTGCCACGGCGCAATTGCGCCCGCCTTGATGTGCCGCCTGAACGAAAATGAACAGGCCCTTATAATGTGGCCCTCACGCCTTGCGGGGCGATCGCGCTTCACCTTGCTGCAACCTGCCTGCATCGCCCTCACTGCCGGCGATGCAGCTGTCTCATCGAATTCCACATGCACAACAAAGATACTTCGCTCTCCATGGGCAAATTTCCCCCATGGCTGGCCGTCCTGGCAGCCTTGACTGCGCTGGGCGCGCTGGCCATCGACATGTACCTGCCCAGCTTCACCGCCATCGCCAAGGAACTCGGCGTGGGCACCAACCTGGTCCAGCTCACGCTCGCTTCTTTCCTCGTCGGCCTGGCCGTCGGGCAGATGTTCTATGGTCCGCTGTCGGATCGCTTCGGCCGCAAGCCGCCCTTGTTCTTCGGGATCGCCTTGTATTTCGTATGCTCCCTGCTGTGCATTTTTGTACAGAGCATTGAGACACTGATCGTGCTGAGATTGTTCCAGGGGCTGGGCGGCAGCGCCGGCATGGTGATCCCGCGCGCCATGGTGCGTGATCGCATGGGGGCCGAGGGTTCGGCCAAGGCATTCTCGATGCTGATGCTGGTGTTTGGCCTGGCACCCATCCTCGCTCCTTTCATCGGCGGCCTGATGCTGGTCTTCGCCAGCTGGCGCGGCATCTTCGTGGTGCTGACGATCTTCGGCCTGCTGTGCATGCTCGGCACGCGCAAGTACCTTACCGAAACGGTGGATGTCTCCCGTGCCGAACCGCTGCATCTGGGCCGCACCTTGCGCCAGTACTGGGGTTTGCTGCGCCATCGCCAGTTCATGTCCTTCGTGCTGTGCGGAGGGTTGGTGCAGGCGGGCATGTTCGCCTACATCGCAGGTGGTCCGTTCGTGGTGATCGAGCTGCACGGGATCAAGCCGCAGTATTTCGGTTTCGTGTTTGCGTCCAACGCCATCGGGCTGATCGCCGCTTCGCAGATCAATGCGCGCCTGGTGGTCAAGCGCTCGGCCGAACGCGTGCTGGGCAAGGTGCTGTGGGTACCGGCCGGTCTGTCGCTGGCGGTGGTGCTGGCCGTTCTGGCCGGATTGGAGAGCCTGCCGCTGTTGCTGTTCGGTTTCTTCGGTTTCCTGACGGCCTATGGCTTCACGGGTCCCAATGCCACTGCCATTGCGTTGAAGCACCAGGGCCGCCAGGCCGGTACCGCAGCGGCCTTGATGGGCACGCTGCAATTCGGCATGGGCGTGCTTTCGGGGGTGGTGATGAGCCTGTGGCATGACGGTACCGCCTTGCCGCTGGTGTCGGTGATGGCCATCTGCGGCGTCAGTGCCTTCCTGCTGTATCACTTCGTGGCCAAGCATGAGCCGGTGACGCCGGCCCTGCATTGATCCTCGGGAAACGCTGATCCGCCATGCTTCACGCCGTTTGCGCCTCCGTCCTGTGGGGCCTGTTCCCGCTGTATTTCAAGTTGCTCAAGGAGATTCCCTCCTTCGATATCGTCGTGCATCGCCTCTTCTGGTCCTGCGTGTTCCTGGTGGCCGTGCTGGCCTGGCGGCGGCAATGGCGCTGGGTGGGCGAGGTCATCAAGCGGCCCATGGTGGTGCTGGGCTTCCTGCTCTCGGCCCTGCTGCTGACCGGCAACTGGACCCTGTATGTCTGGGCCGTCAACGCCGGGCGCATCGTCGATACCAGCCTGGGCTACTTCATGAGCCCGCTCATGAGCGTCTTCATGGGCTACCTGATCCTGAAGGAACGCATGCGTCCCCTGCAATGGCTGGCGGTCTTCCTGGCACTCGGTGCCGTGATCTGGCTGACCTTCGCCAACGGCAGCCTGCCGTGGATCTCGCTGCTGATCGCGCTGACCTTCGCCTTCTATGGCCTGCTGCGCAAGACCGCGCACCTGGGCGCGCTTGAAGGCCTGTCGCTGGAAACCTTGCTGATGCTGCCGCTGGTGCTGGCCATCCTGGGCGTGGATACCTTGCGTGACAGCAATGCCTTCACCCATGCATCGACCACAGCCAAGATCCTGCTGGCCCTGTCCGGCCCGATCACGGCGGTGCCGCTGCTGCTCTTTGCCCATGGCGCGCGCCGCATCCCCTTGTCGATGCTGGGCCTGATGCAATACATTTCGCCTACCATCCAGCTGCTGGGCGGCGTGCTGATCTACGGCGAGCCCTTCACCGGGGCGCGCGCCATCGGCTTTTGCGTGATCTGGGTGGCGCTCGCGGTATACTCCGCCGAAGGCTTGTGGCGCTACCTGCGCACCCGCGCGCAAAGCTCGGCAGAGCCCAGCGCCGGCGGCGCCTGACGCCGCCTCCTATCGTTTCCCTCTCACTGGCAACTCATACCATGGCTCAATACGTCTTTACCATGAACCGCGTCGGCAAGATCGTGCCGCCGAAGCGGCAGATCCTCAAGGACATCTCGCTGTCCTTCTTCCCCGGCGCCAAGATCGGCGTGCTCGGCCTGAACGGCTCGGGCAAGTCCACCCTGCTCAAGATCATGGCCGGCATCGACAAGGAAATCGAGGGTGAAGCCATCCCGATGCCCAACCTGAACATCGGCTACCTGCCGCAGGAACCCCAGCTCGACGCCGAGAAGACCGTGCGCCAGGAAGTCGAAAGCGCCCTGGGCGAAGTCTTCGAAGCCCAGGCCAAGCTGGATGCGGTCTATGCCGCCTATGCAGAAGAAGACGCCGACTTCGACGCCCTCGCCACCGAGCAGGCGCGCCTGGAAGCCATCATCGCCGCCGCTGACGGCAACAGCCTGAACCAGCAGCTGGAAATGGCTGCCGACGCACTGCGCCTGCCGCCCTGGGATGCCAAGATCGGCGTGCTCTCCGGTGGCGAAAAGCGCCGCGTGGCGCTGTGCAAGCTGCTGCTCTCCAAGCCCGACATGCTGCTGCTGGACGAACCGACCAACCACCTGGATGCCGAATCGGTGGACTGGCTGGAGCAGTTCCTGCAACGCTTCCCCGGCACCGTGGTGGCCATCACCCACGATCGCTACTTCCTCGACAACGCCGCCGAATGGATCCTCGAATTGGACCGCGGCCACGGCATCCCCTGGAAGGGCAACTACAGCTCCTGGCTGGAACAGAAGGAAGCCCGCCTGAAGCAGGAAGAGGCCAGCGAATCGGCGCGCCAGAAGACCATCGCCAAGGAACTGGAGTGGGTCCGGCAGAACCCCAAGGGCCGCCAGGCCAAGAGCAAGGCGCGTCTGGCGCGCTTCAACGAGCTCTCCGAATACGAATACCAGAAGCGCAACGAGACCCAGGAAATCTTCATTCCCGTGGCCGAGCGCCTGGGCAATGAAGTCATCGAATTCAAGAACGTCAGCAAGGGCTATGGCGACCGCCTGCTGATCGACAACCTGAACTTCAAGATTCCGGCCGGTGCCATCGTCGGCATCATCGGTCCCAACGGCGCCGGTAAATCGACCCTGTTCCGCATGCTGGCCGGCCGTGAAACGCCGGACAGCGGCGAACTGGTGCTGGGCCCCACCGTCAAGGTCTCGCTGGTGGACCAGTCGCGTGAAGACCTGGGCAACAAGAAGACGGTCTTCGAAGATGTCTCGGGCGGTGCCGACATCCTCACCGTGGGCCGTTTCGAAATGCCCTCGCGCGCCTACCTGGGCCGCTTCAACTTCAAGGGCGGCGACCAGCAGAAGGTGGTCGGCAACCTGTCCGGCGGTGAGCGCGGCCGCCTGCACCTGGCCAAGACCCTGCTGCAGGGCGGCAACGTCCTGCTGCTGGACGAACCGTCCAACGACCTCGACGTGGAAACTCTGCGCGCCCTGGAAGATGCGCTGCTGGAATTTGCCGGCACCGTGCTGGTGATCTCCCACGATCGCTGGTTCCTGGACCGTATCGCCACCCACATCATCGCCTTCGAAGGCGATTCGCAGGTCACCTTCTTCGACGGCAACTATCAGGAATACGAAGCCGACAAGAAGAAGCGCCTCGGCGAAGAAGCCGCCAAGCCCAAGCGTATCCGTTACAAACCGGTTACGCGTTGATGGCTTGACTGAAATGGTCGGGAAAACGCCGCTGCTTCCAGCGGCGTTTTTTTTCGTCCGTGCAGTGGATCGTCAGCGGAGGTAAAGAGTTGTAGGGACGCATGACGCCATCCATCGCGCTGGCTACCATCGTGGATCACAAGACTAAGGGAGCCCCGATGACAATCCGCCTGATGCCGACGCTGTCCCTTGCGATGGGGGCCGCACTGGCCGGCTGCGCCTCCTCGCAACCGGTCACGCAGATCGACAAGGACACCTACCTGCTGGTGGCCAGTTCACGCTGGCGCGGCAATGACGGCGTAGCGGCACAGGGTCTGCAGCAGGCCGATGACTGGTGCCGTCAGCAGGGCCGCCGTGCGCGCATCATCGGCAGCGAACGTTCGGAAGGCGTGATCGGCGTGATGCCGCCCAAGGTGATGCTTAGTTTCAAATGTGATCTTATTCGCCAGTAGGCCGTCCCACGGCCCGGGAGCCGGCAGGAATCGGCCTGCGCGGGTAGAATCACGCCCTTGCCGCGCCCATAAGGCGCGTGATCGAGGATAGAGAAGAGGCCGCCACCGGACCTGGTGCACGAAGTCTCTCCGCCGCAGTGTGCGTCATCCGCGCAATGAACATAAAAAACGCGCCATCCCGGCATGAGCGTCTTCATGCGCGGGCCTGTATTCATCATTCATCCATTGCCATGCTTGCCACCACCACCCGCCTCTTTCCCGTGTGGGCGCTGCTGCTTTCCGCCGCTGCCTACTTCTCGCCGCCGACCTTCACGCCCATCGGCAAATACATCACCCAGCTGTTGACGCTCATCATGCTGACCATGGGCGTCACCCTCACCGTGGACGACTTCAAGCGCATCATCAAGCGCCCCGCACCGGTGGCTGCCGGCATCATCCTGCACTACCTGGTCATGCCGCTGGCCGCCTGGGTCATCGCCAAGGTGCTGCGCATGCCGCCCGATCTCACCGCCGGCATGGTGCTGGTGGGCAGTGTCGCCTCCGGCACCGCCTCCAACGTGATGATCTATCTTTCGCGCGGCGATGTGGCGCTGTCGGTGACGATCTCCACGCTCTCCGCGCTGGTGTCGGTGTTCGCCACGCCGATGCTGACCGAGCTCTACGTGGATGCCTCCATCCACTTCGACGCCCACGCCATGCTGATGTCGATCGTGCAGATCGTGGTGGTCCCCATCGCGGTCGGCCTGGTGCTGAACCTGTTCGCGGGCAAGCTGATCCGCCGCATCGAGCCCTACCTGTCGCTGGTGTCGATGGTGGCCATCCTGCTGATCATCTCGGCGGTGGTTGCGGGCAGCCAGGCCAGCATCGCTTCGGTCGGCCTGGTGGTGCTGGTGGGCGTGATCCTGCACAACGGCCTGGGTTTGCTGGGCGGCTACTGGGGTGGCCGCCTGCTGGGCTTCGACGAAGCAGTCTGCCGCACGCTGGCCATCGAAGTCGGGATGCAGAATTCCGGGTTGGCGGCCGCCCTGGGCAAGCTGTATTTCACGCCGGTGGCGGCCTTGCCGGGCGCGTTGTTCTCGGTGTGGCACAACCTCTCGGGGTCGCTGCTGGCCGGCTACTGGCGCGGCCGTCCGCCGCGTGACTGAAGCGCAGTTGCAGTGATGCAGCGCTGAATCCAACGGCCCGCTTCGCCTAGAGGCGGGCCGTTGTCGTTGGTGCGCAGCGAAGCGCAAAAACTGATTACAATCCGCCATCACCGCACGTCCCATCCATCTCCATCAGGAGGGTTATTCATGCAAAAACGCAAGTTCCTCGGCCTCGGTGCCTCGCTGCTGGCCGCGCCCGTGGCTCTCCCGGCGCTGGCCGCTGACAAGAAGCCTGGTGCTGCCGCAGGTCCGGTGTTGCTCACGGTGACCGGCGACATCAGCAAGGCCAATCGCGGCCCGCTTGATCCGGCGCTGGACCAGATGATGGCCAAGCAGAAGCTGGCGTTCGACCGGGCCCACACCTTCGATTTTGCCGCGCTCGCCGCGCTGCCTTCGGTGGAGATCCATCCCACGCTGGAATACGATGGCCGCCGCCACAGCCTGCGCGGTCCGCTGCTCTCGGAAGTCTTGCGCGCCGTCGGAGGTCCCGCCACCGTGCAGAACTGTGCCCTGCGCGCCGTCGATGGCTATGCGGTGCTGGTCTCGGCCGAGGATATCGCCAAGTATCGATTCATCATCGCCACCCATCTGGATGGCAAGCCCATCCCGCTGGGCGGACTCGGTCCGCTGTGGGCCGTGTATGACGCCGACAGCTTCCCCGAGATGAGTGCGCGCCCCTTGCCGGAGCGCTTCGGCCAGTGCCCCTGGGGCCTGTATCACATCGCCGTGCGCAAGGCCTGAGGCGATGTGATGGGACAGCGCCTCAGACGTTGATTGCGCTGTCCGACTTCATGCGCTTGCGCAGTTCGAACTTCTGGATCTTGCCGGTGGAGGTCTTGGGCAGCGGACCGAAGTAGATCGCCTTGGGTACCTTGAAGCCCGCCAGGTGGCCCCGGCAGAATTCGGTCAGTTCGGCCGCATCGATGTTGGCCCCGTCCTTCAGTTCGACGAAGGCGCAGGGCGTCTCTCCCCATTTCTCATCCGGTTGCGCCACCACCGCTGCGGCCAGCACGGCCGGATGGCGGTACAGCACGTCTTCCACTTCCACGCTGGAAATGTTTTCGCCGCCGGAGATGATGATGTCCTTGCTACGGTCCTTGATCTTGATGTAGCCGTCCGCGTTCATCACGCCCAGATCACCGGTATGGAACCAGCCCCCGGCAAAGGCTTCGTGCGTGGCCTTGTCGTTCTTCAGGTAACCCTTCATGCAGATGTTGCCGCGGAACATGATCTCGCCGATCTCCTCGCCGTCGGCGGCTACCGGTTCCATGGTGTCCGGCGAGAGTACCGTTACCCCGCTCTGCAGGTGATAGCGCACGCCCTGGCGTGATTTCTGTACCGCGCGTTGATCCACCGACAGCGTGCTCCATTCATCCTGTTCCGCACACACGGCCGCCGGGCCATAGACTTCGGTGAGTCCATACACGTGGGTCAGCTCGAACTGCATCGCCTCCATCTTGGCCAGCACGGCCGCTGGCGGCGGCGCACCGGCCACCATCGCCTTGACCGGACCGCGAATGCCGGCACGCCAGCCCTCGGGGGCATTGGCCAGCGCCGCATGCACGATGGGTGCGGCGCAGTAATGCGTGATGCCATGTTCGGCGATCAGGTCGAACACCAGCTTGGGGTCGAACTTGCGCAGGCATACGTTCACGCCTGCGCGGGCGGCCACGGTCCACGGGAAGCACCAGCCATTGCAATGGAACATGGGCAGCGTCCACAGGTAGACCGGATGCTTGGGCAGATCCCATTCGAGGATGTTGGAGACCGCATTCAGGGCCGCGCCGCGATGGTGATAGACCACGCCCTTGGGGTCGCCGGTGGTGCCGGAGGTGTAGTTCAGCGCAATGGCATCCCATTCGTCGGCGGGCCATTGCCATTCGAAATTTTCATCGCCATCGGCCAGCAGGGCTTCGTATTCCAGATGGCCGAAACGCTCGCCGGGTACCGGCGGCGGACCCAGCACGTCGAACACCTCGACGATTTTGAGCGCCGGCAATTGCGTGCGCAACTGCTGCGCCAGCGCGGCGAATTCGCTGTCGATCAGCAGCACCTTGGCTTCGCCATGGCGCAGCATGAAGACGATGGATTCGGCATCGAGCCGGATGTTGAGGGCATTCAATACCGCACCGGCCATGGGCACGCCGAAGTGCGCCTCCACCATCGCCGGGGTATTGGGCAGCATGGCCGAGACGGTGTCGTTCTTGCCGATGCCCAGACGCTGCAGGGCGCTGGCCAGGCGGCGCGTGCGGCGATAGGTCTGGTCCCAGTCCTGGCGCAATGCGCCGTGAATGATGGCGGGACGCTGGCCATAGACGGCGGCGGCGCGCGCGATGAAATCGATGGGGGTGAGGGCCGCGTAATTGGCGGCGTTGCGGCCAAGGCCGGTGTCGAAATCTGCCATGTCTGTCTCCTTGCGGCGGGGATGAGGGGCGCGGCCTGTGCATTTTTTATCAGCCGCCTGTTATTTTCTGCACTAGGGTAGCACCGAAGCGGCCTTGCGCTTTGTCATCACGACGACAAGGCTGACATGCGACAATGTTTGCCGTTTCCTTCCCTCTTTCACTATCCCATGAGCAGTCCGATGGCGCAGCTTCTGCAGCAATACGACTGGTTCGCCGCGCTGGCCGGCGAACATCGTGCGCTGGTCGCCGCCACCACCCAGTTGACGCGCTTTTCGGCCGATGCCTTCGTGGCCCGGCGCGGCGAACTCTCGCAATACTGGATCGGGGTGCATGAGGGCCTGATCAAGCTGGCGGTCTACAACATCGATGGCCGCAGCAGTACGCTCTCGGGCGTACCCGAGGGCGGCTGGTGCGGCGAGGGCAGCGTCATCAAGCGCGAGCCGCGCCGCTATGACGTCATCGCCATCCGGGCGTCACAGATCCTGCTGGTGCCGGCCGATACCTTCCACCGCCTCATGGCCGAGAGCCTGCCCTTCAACGCCTTCGTCATCGGCCAGTTGAACGAACGCATGGGCCAGTTCATCGCCACGGTCCAGAACGAACGCCTGCTTGATGTCGATGCCCGCGTGGCGCAGGCCATTGCACAGCTGTTCCACCCGATGCTGTATCCGCGTACTTCCAAGGTGCTGGAACTGTCGCAGGAAGAGATTGGTCTCTTGACCGGATTGTCGCGCCAGCGCGTGAACCAGGCCATGCGCCACCTGGCTGAGCTGGGGCTGGTGGAGATTTCCTACCAGAGCATCCGCGTGGTCGATCTCGATGGCTTGCGCGCCTTCGGCATGGCCTCGCTGTGAGCGGCCTGTCACCACGATGACAGTCAGGCCCCCGCTGCCGGCTTAAGATCAGGCGAGCATCCCTGCATTGAGACTGCATCGCCCCCTCCATGGCCATCATCACCCATCATCACCTGCTGCTGCGAGAACTGCGTTTCGCCGCCCCGGCGCGCGTGCGTGTCTGGAAGGGGGCGGCCACCTTGAAGAGCGGGGGCGTAGCGGTCGAGCTGCAGGAGGGCGAAAGTTTCACGGTGCCGCCCTTCGTGCGTTTTTCCTGCCTCGCCCATCCGCGCGTGACGGCACAAGGCATGCGCCCCGCAGTCTGGTCGCTGGCGCTGGAGGCACAGGCCAGCGCCGATATGGAACGCGCCGCCGACACCAGCAAGCCCCACGCCCGCCGCCTTGCCGCCGCCATCTTTGCGCAGCCTTGCGCCGACTGGTGCGCCGAGCGCATCGCAGGTGAGTGGCAGATCTCCACGGCCCGGCTGCGTGCCTTGCTGTTTGCCGAGGGCGAGTCATTGCGTAGCCTGGTGCGCGAGCAGCGCGTGGTCTGGGTACTGGCGCAACTGGCGCGGATGGAAGATGCCGGTGCCAGTCCCGCCGCCGCCGGGTTTGCCTCGCTGTCGGCCCTGCAGCGCGCCTGCCAGGACCTGATCGGCCTGCCGCCCGAGATTGCCGGCCGTGCCCTGTCGCTGCTGAGCAGCCATCCCCGGCCGTCCGTTGTGCTGCAGGATGACCAGGCCCGCCAGCCGCGCTACCGCCCTTATTTCTGAGGCGTCTGCGGCCGGGTGGCGGCAAGTTTGCTACCATCTGCGCTTTCCCTCAATTCTGTGTGGCCCGGTCCGGGCTGATTTCTCATGAGCAAGTTCTGGAGTCCCATCGTCAGCCGCCTGACGCCCTACACCCCCGGCGAACAACCCAAGATCGCGCGCCTGGTCAAGCTCAATACCAACGAGAGCCCGTATGGCCCGTCGCCGCTGGCCCTGCAGGCCATCGCCCGCGAGGTCAGCGACAACCTGCGCCTGTATCCCAATCCCGACGCCGAACCCCTGAAGCTGGCCATCGCCCGCCGCCATGCCGCCGACGGCATCAGCGCGCGCGAGGTGTTCGTGGGCAACGGCTCCGACGAAGTGCTGGCGCACGCCTTCCAGGCCCTGCTGCAACATGGCAAGCCCATCCTGTTCCCGGACATCACCTACAGCTTCTATCCGACCTATGCCGGCCTGTACCAAGTCGACTATCGCGCCGTGCCGCTGGCCGAGGATTTCACCCTGCGCACCGAGGATTACCTCGGCCATGGCGATGCCATCGGCGGCATCATCTTCCCCAATCCCAATGCGCCGACCGGCTGCCTGCTGGGACTGGACGAAGTGGAGCGCATCCTGCAGGGCAACCCGGAGCGCGTGGTGGTGGTCGATGAGGCTTATATCGATTTCGGCGGCGAGAGCGCCATCCCGCTGGTGCAGCGCTATCCCAATTTGCTGGTGGTGCAGACCTTCTCCAAGTCGCGCGCACTGGCCGGCATGCGGGTCGGTTTCGCAGTCGGCCATGCTGACCTGATCGATGCGCTGGAACGCGTCAAGAACAGCTTCAACTCCTACCCGCTGGACCGCCCCGCCATTGCCGGTGCCACCGCCGCCATCGAGGACGAGGACTATTTCCGCAAGACCTGCGACATGGTCATCGCCAGCCGCACCGCACTGGTGACGCAGCTGGAAGCACTCGGCTTCGAGGTCCTGCCCTCGGCGGCCAACTTCGTCTTCGCCCGCCATCCGCAGCGCGATGCCGCCGAGCTGGCCGCTGCCTTGCGCAGCGACGGCATCATCGTGCGCCACTTCAAGAGCGAGCGCATCAAGCAGTTCCTGCGCATCACCATCGGCACCGATGAGGATTGCGGCACCCTGGTGGAGGCATTGCGCCGCCATCTCGGCCAGCAGTAAGTGTCCCCTCTGCGGGCCGCGCCGGTGTTGGTCGCGCGGTCCGATGTGCAGAAAACGTCAAGCGCCTGCGGTGCGTCCTTCTCCCGCGCCCAGCGGCCTTTGCCGCCACGCCACCAGCGCCCCCGCCAGCAGCATCAGTGCAGAAAACGTCAAGCCGCGTTGCAGGCCGCCGGCACCATCGGCGATCCATCCGACGATGGATGGGCCGATGATCTGCCCCACGGCAAAGATGATGGTGAAGGCGCTGATGCCGGCTGGCCAGTCCGAGGGCGGCAGGTTGTGACGCACCATGGCCGTGGTCGACGCCACGGCCGACAGGAAGCAGCCGCCAAACAGCAGCCCTGAGGCAAACACCGCCACCGGCGCGGCCGTCGTGGCCGGCAGCAGCGTGGCCAGGCACAGCAGGCCGTTGAGGATGGCCAGCGATTGTCCGCCCCGGAAGCGGTCCAGCATGCGCGCCCAGATGCGTGAAGACGCAAAGGTCGCCGCGCCCAGCAGCGCAAAGAACAGCGTGATGCGCGCCGGTGCCATCCCTTCTTCCTTCAGCAAGGCGATGACGAAGGTCATGTAGCCGATGTACCCGAGACCGAAGAATAAATAACCGATCAGCCCGAACAACAAACTGCGCGGACGCCAAGCCCCGCCTCCTGCCGCCTGCGCCGGGGAGGTCGGCATCAGCCGCGCGGGCAGCGTCATGACCAGGCTGGCCACCAGCGCCAGCGCACCCAGCAGGATCCACGCCCATTGCCACGGATGGGGCGCACCCCGGGCGGCTGCGGCCTCCATTACCGGTGGCACCAGCAGCGAGGCGGCCACGATGCCGATGCCGGTACCGCCGTAATACAAGCCCAGCAGCAGGCCGGCGCGCTGCGCATGCAAGGCCGCCAGCCGGCTCACCAGCAATCCGCCCGAGACGAAGATGAGCGCACTGGTCACACCCGTTACTATCCGCAGCAGCAATTGCAGCAGCGTGTCCGTGGTCAGCGCCGGCAGGAAGGACAGCAGGGCGGTGGCGAAGGCCCCCGCGATCAGCACGCGGTGCGCCTGATAGCGGCGCATCAGGCGCGGCGTCAGCAGCGCGCCCAGCAGGTAACCCAAGGCATTGCCGGTATTCATGCCGCCGGCGATGAGGTAAGGCCAGCCGAGGTCGCTGCGCATCGGCGCCAGCAGCAGGGCATAGGAGAAACGCGCCACCCCCAGCGCCACGGCCGTGCCCAGCGACAGGGCCAGGGCGGTCAGGATGGGATGGCGCAGGAGGAAAGGCGAGGGCGCATGCGCGGCGTGCGGGGGCATGGAATGGCGTCTCCTGGCGGTCTTGTTGTGGTGTGGGGTGCCAGTGTAGCCGAAGCGGTCAAACCGCTGCGCCGGGCTAGGGCCTGTTCACATTTAATCTGCGAGTGCGAGAGGTCGCCAAGCGTTGACTGCCTAGGCGCGGCGACGCGCCGTGGTGGTGCCACGGCAAGGAGCTGCAACAACGGCAGGCGACGCTTGGCGGCCTCTCCCGGAGGGTTGCCCCCAGAAGGCGCGCTGGCCGCGTTGCACGTCAGGGCTGGTGGCACCACCACCAGCCCTGACGCGCGGCTTGCCACCCCGCCTTCTGGGGGGCAACGCATCTCGCAGATTTAATGTGAACAGGCCCTAGGTGGTGACCGGCCGCCAGTTGTGTTGCTGCACCACATGCAGACAGGCATCCACTACCACGGGATCGAGGCGAGACCCGCTCTGGCGCTGGATTTCTTCCAGGGCGACTGCCATGCCCAGCGACTTGCGGTAAGGCCGGTCGGCCGACATCGACTCGACGATGTCAGCCACGGTCAGGATGCGCGCCTCCAGCGGCAGCGCATCGCCGCCGATGCCGCGCGGATAGCCGCTGCCATCAAGGTACTCGTGATGGCACCAGACGATCTCGGCAAGGTTGAAGGGGAAGCTGATCTTGTTCAAGATCTCGTAACCGAACTGCACGTGGGTCTTGAGCACGCCGTATTCGTCAGCGGTAATGCGGCCGGGTTTGGTCAGCAAATCGAGCGGTATTCTGGCTTTGCCGATGTCGTGCACTTGGGCGGCCATGTGCAGCACGTCGATGCGCTCGGCCGGCAGGGCCAGATGACGGCCGATCATCACCGCCAGCTCGGCGGTCTGGTCCTCGTGGTTGGGCGTATAGCCGTCAGTGAGCCGATGCAGGGCGATCAATGCATCGATGACTTCCTGGTAGATCTTGTTCGGTTCTGAAACTGGCATTCCTGTCCCTGCGTGATTGCAGCCGCTGGCAGCGTGCACGGTCGCTCAGAGGTGTTGCTCGATGGAGGGTGACAGGCGATGCACCTGCCGTGAACCTTTGCCGGTTCCTTTTCTCTGAATGAGCCCCTCTTGGGGAGGCCCCGACCCGCTGGTCCGACGACGCATGTGCATGCGTTTTCCCGGTTGTCGGATAATAGCGGTCTGCAATATTGAAACTCATTTCAGGAAAGAAATGATTCTGCGCAGTTTACATTCCTGACTGATCGATGACAACAAAGCTGTCCACTTCCCGCCCGTCTTCTGCCCTGCGCCTGATCTGGCGCAAGTTTGCCATCCCGCTCTTCTTCCTGTTGCTGGGCGTGGTGTTTTCCACCTGGGCGGCCCGCATTCCCGCCATCCGGGACCATCTGCAGCTCGATGCGGCCACGCTGGCGCTGGTGCTGCTGTGTGGCGGCATCGGCGCGGTCGGCTCCTTCCCGCTGGCCGCGTGGATCACCGGCCATTACGGCGCGCGCCACAGCACGCTCTACGCGGGGCTGGCCCTGCTGGTGTCGCTGCCCTTGCTGGGACTGGCGCCGAACGTGGCCTCGCTCATGCTGATCTGCACGCTCTATGGTGCGGCGTCCAGCTGCTTCGACGTCGCCATCAATGCGCTGGGCGCCCAGGCCGAACGCGACGCCGGCCGACCCATCATGTCCATGCTGCACGGCTGGTTCTGCGTGGGCACCTTCTCCGGTGCGCTCGCCGCCAGTGCCGTGGCGGGCATGGGCATCGCACCGATCTGGCACTTCCTGCTGGTGGCCGCGCTGTTCCTCTATCCGCTCTACGCCTGCTATGAAGCGCTGCCCGATGACCGCCCCGAGCACGATCCCGCACGCAAGCTCTTCGCGCTGCCGCACGGACATCTGGTGGTGCTGGGCGTGATCGCCTTCTGCGGCGCCATCGTCGAAGGTTCGGTGGCCGACTGGAGCGGTATCTACATGAAGGATCATATCGGTGCCAGCGATGGTGCCACGCCCCTGGCCTATGCTGCCTTCGCCGGGATGATGCTCATCATGCGCATGATCGGCGACCGTCTCAAGGCCCGCTATGACGCGCGCCGCGTGGTGTGGGTCGGCACGCTCATCGCGAGCTTGGGCATCGCCCTGGCCGTGGCGGCACCCGGCATGACGCTGGCCATTCTTGGCTTTGCCATTGCCGGTACCGGCGTGGCCGCGGTCTTCCCGTTCGTCTTCAGCGCTGCCGGACGGCATGGTTCCAGCGCCCTGGCGGCGGTGGCCACGCTGGGCTACAGCGGCAGCCTGATCGGCCCGCCGGTGTTCGGCTTCCTCGCCCATGGCTGGGGATTGCAGGCTGCACTGGCCTTGCTGGGCGTCTTGTGCCTGGCCATGGCCGGGTCCAGCCGCCGCGCGCAGTGGCTGCAGTAAGGCCTCCGCTTTTCACTTCTACTACCTCTGATGCAAGGAAAAAATACGATGCGCAATCTGGTCCTGCTGCCGGGCTTCATGCTCAATGCCCACCTGTGGGATGACATGCAGGCCGACCTGTCCACGCTGGGTGCACTGACCTTCGGCGACCTCGGCCAGGATATCGGCATCCAGGCCATGGCCGACGCCGTGCTGCGCCAGGCGCCGGAGCGCTTCGTGCTGTTCGGATTTTCGATGGGCGGCTTCGTGGCCCAAGCCATTGCGCTCAAGGCACCGGAACGCGTGCTGGGCCTGGGTTTGCTCAATACCTCATCGCGCCCGCAGACCGAGCGCGAATCGGCGGGCACACTGGCGCAGATCGAGCTGGCCCGGCGCACCCCCTTCAAGGGACTGACATCGCGCGCACTGGCCTCTTCGCTGCATCCGGCGCGCAGCACCGATCGCGGCCTGCTGGACCGGCTGCAGGCCATGGCCCTGGCCAATGGCAAGGAGGTGTTCCTGCGCCAGCTGCAGACCCTGCGCGACAGCAACGCCGAGGATCTGCAACGGCTGCAGTGCCCGGTACTCATCGTCAGCAGTGACGAAGACAAGCTGCGCAGTGTGGAGGAATCGGAAGAGATGGCGCGCCAGATACCGCACTCGCGCCTGGAGATCATCGGCGACTGCGGTCACATGACGCCGATGGAAAAGCCGCAGGAATTGTTCGGGATCATCTCTGACTGGATCGTGCAATCCGGTCTGTGAAGCCTGCGCGTCGGCCAGTCCGGGACCGGCGCGGCAGGACTTGAAGGGGGCTTCAGCCCTCGTCGCGCTCCTTGCGGGGCGCTTCGGCAGAGCGGCTGCCGGGCCGTTTGTTCACTTCATCCAGTCCGCCCGTGCCGCGCAGGTCGGTATCGACCTGGCCCTTGCGGATATCGTCATATGCCTGGCGAATCTCGGGGCGCTCGACGGCATGGCCGCTGTTGGCGGCGTCCTGGCGGTCCGCATGCTGGTCATGCTCATGCGGCAGGCGCGGCTTGTCATGTTTGGGGTGACGGTCTTTTCTGGTTCTCAGGAAGCTGGTCATGGTGGTGGTCCTCGCAATTGAATGGTTGACTCTTCTTTTGCCGCAGGGCGATGCCGTGTGAGAGTGGCCACAGCGCATCATCACGCCTTGCATCTGCATGAAGCGAACAAGTACGACCGGGCCTCACAACAGAAGTGCCGCGAGTTACAAAGTGAGATGAAAAATAAGATTTTGTCCGACAGACAATTCGTACAAGCCGGCGCACAAGGCGCGGAAAGAAAAGAGCAGATGCCCGCTTGGACGCGCCAGGACTGGCTGCGTTCCCCATTTGCTGTGAATGGCCGCACATGAAAAAAAAGGCGGACCCGGGTAGCGGTCCGCCTTTTACTTAGTTTTTCACGCCGCTCATGATGGCGAGAAGCTCATCCGTTACTGCAAAAGCGTCGCCTCACAGCGACAGTCGCGCACGCGCGGCGCGATATTCCTCTTCCAGCCTATCCACCATTTCGGCCACGGTCGGCACATCTTCCATCAATCCCACGCCCTGGCCTGCGCCCCAGATATCGCGCCATGCCTTGGCCTTGCTGCCGCCGCCGGAACCGAAGTTCATCTTGGTCTTGTCGGCTTCGGGCAGGTTGTCCGGATCGAGGCCGGCATTGACGATGGACTTCTTCAGGTAGTTGCCGTGCACGCCGGTGAAGAGGTTGGTGTAGACCACATCGGCGGCGGTCGACTCCACAATGGCCTGGCGGTAGGCGTCGTCGACATTGGATTCACGCGTGGCCAGCCAGCGCGAGCCCATGTAGGCGAAGTCCGCGCCCATGGCCTGCGCTGCCAGCACCGCATCGCCCGTGGCGATCGAGCCGGACAGGGCCAGCGGTCCCTTGAACATCTTGCGCACTTCACCCACCAGCGCGAAGGGCGAGAGCGTACCTGCATGGCCACCGGCACCGGCGGCCACCAGGATCAGGCCATCGACACCGGCTTCCAGGGCCTTCTCGGCATGGCGCAGCGAGATCACGTCATGCAGCACGATGCCGCCATAGCTGTGGACGGCATCCAGCATTTCCTTGGGCGGTGCGCGCAGGCTGGAGATGATGATGGGCACCTGGTGCTTCACGCAGGTGGCCACGTCCTGGGCCAGGCGGTCATTGGACTGGTGCACGATCTGGTTGACCGCGATCGGTCCCGCCTTGCGTTGCGGGTGTTCCGCTTGCCATTGGGCAAGCTCGTCCTGCAGCTGGGTTAGCCAGGTGTCGAGCAGCTCGGCCGGGCGCGCGTTGAGGGCAGGAAACGATCCGACCAGCCCGGCCTTGCACTGGGCTGCCACCAGGGCCGGGCCGCTGGCGATGAACATGGGCGAGCAGATGATGGGCAGGCGCAGATCTTGCAATGCTTTGGGGTAAGCAGGGGCTGGTGGCATGGTCGTCTCTCTTGGGTTGTCATTATCTCAAGGCAACAGGGCAGGACCCCATGCCGCTTTTGTCCGGCGATTATAGGACAAAAAGCGACAAAATATAACGGTCGTGCTTTTTGTTGCGCGAAGGTGAAATTTTCAGGAAATTATTTATATGATTTACTGTCTTCCCTTCATGCGTGCTATGTTTTCCACAAGCCTGCAATAAAAACAGGCCATGCAGGGCGCTACCGGGGGCGTCTTGCGGACCGGCTCAGCCGGAAGGGCCATGCCCGCGTTCCATCTATCTATCGTTATTAGCCGTAGGGGGGAATCATGCAACACTTTGATCTCGTCAATGTCCTCATCATCGTCCTGGCCGCCGTCGCACTGATTGGGGGCGCGCTGCTGCACAAGCGTGCACTGAAAAAGGCGCTCATCGAATCGGACAAGCTGCCGGTGCGCGGCCTGCGGCGTTATCGCCAGCAGTGAAGCGCGGCGCTTGCCCGCCATCCTGCGCGGCATTCTTTTCATTCAATACGACCATTGCAGGCTGAACCCGCCGGTCAGCGTACCGGTGGGGAATCCCTGTGGCCTGGTCAGTGGCGCAGCGATGAAGAGCTCCATGCCGAGCTTGTCCACGTTGCCACGCCAGCCCAAAACGGCACCGCTCAAGCGGCGCCCGCTCAGGCTTTGCGTCAGTGGTCCCGCTACCGCGCCGGTATCGACGCCGGCGTACACTTCCTGCCCGCCTTCTCCCATCCCCCAGGACAACTCATTGCGCAGCAGCCAGCCGCGCTCGGCCTGCAAGTTCATGTCGCCATCAAAGCCACGCACGGTATAGCGTCCGCCGATGGCGAACTGATCCTGCGCCGGCAGCTTGCCCCGGTTCCATTGGGCGCGCGCCGTTGCGTTGTAACGTAAGCGTGCTGCGCCCAGCGTGAAGGGCGCATTGATCGCTGCGTCCGCCAGCCACAGTCCATAGCGCGTGGTGATCTGCGGCAGGTCGAGTTCGTCCTCGGGCGCACGGCCTTGCCGGTCCAGTGCACGGCGATGGCTCAGGTTGATCTCGGCCACGGCCGGTCCGATGAAGTGGCGGTGATTCACGCTCCATTCCCATGCCGTCATCCTGCGCTGTTGCGGCGCCAGCGGGATCTGGTCGACGAAATTGAAGGACTTGCGCAGCAACAGCCGGCCTGCGACATGGCTCTTGCTGGTGGCATTGCGTTGCAGGAGGCGCGACAGTTTGACTTCGCTCGTTTCGGCATGGCCGCTGTAGACCACCGGTTCAAAGGCGCCCTCCACCGTCTGGTGATAACGGCTGCCCGAGAGCGTCGCCGAGAGCAGCCAGTAGCCGAAGGGCAGCGAATAATGCACGGTATGGCTGCGGCTGCCGCGATCCCCATAGCGCCCCAGGCTGCGCGTGAGACTGGCGTAGAAGAGATCATTGAGCGTCCACCAGTTGTCATAGGCCACCGTCACGCCTGCCTGATAGCGGCCAGTGGTGCGCGCACCGCCATCGTCCAGCGAGGCTGACACGCGGAACGGAAAGGCCTGCCGGTATTGCACGACCAGATCGCTGTCGCCGGCTTGCGCGTCGGATTCTTCCGAGGGCGTGATCTCGATGTCGGCCTCCGCTGTCGGCACGCGCCTGAGGTTTTCCAATCCTTGCTCGATGGCGCGCAAGTCGAGCAGATCTCCCTCAGACAGCGGCAGTGCCGTGACAGCATTGCCGCGCGTGTCCGCTCCCTCGGCCATGCGCACCTTGCGCAGCCTGCCCGGTATTACGGTCAGTACCAGCCTCCCGGCTGAAAGATCCTGCGGCTGCGCCAGCACGCGGGTGGTGGTGTAGCCGCGCGCGATGATGTCGGCCTGCACGCGAGCCAGCAGGATTTGCAGACCCTGGCTGCCCAGGCAGCGGCCTGCGGCACCACCATCCCCGGCCGCCTTCATCACCGTGCCCAGGGCGGGCCGGAAGCGCTCCGCAGAATCTCCTTCCATGATGATCGTGTCGATGCGGCTGCAAGCTTGTTCGTCCTCGGGGTAGTCCAACGACGTGGAAGCGGGAGGGGTCAGGCCCAGCGTGAGCACATCGGGCGCTTGCTCCAGGGCCTCGCGCAAGACGCGCTCTCGTTCGCGCTGCAGTTGTTCTTGCTGGATGCCGGGAGATTGTGCTGCGCTGTAGAGCGGGAGGGAGAGCGCGCCGAGCAGCAGCGGAGAAAGGAAGTGGTAGCGATTCATAAGGAAATGGTCGGCGAGCAAAACAACACCGGGCACGCGTGTGGCGATCACTCAACAATTTGGGAGATCGCAATTTCTCTTTTTATCGTCTGCACATAAATCAGACTTTTCTGATTTTTTAATCCGCTCTAAAAAAATAGACTGCGCCTCGAATCGATGAGGCATCCGGTCCGGGTCGATCTCGCAAAAGGGGCGATCCATGAACCGTCAGCGCTATCAGTTGGTCTTCAACCGTCATCGCGGCATGCTGATGGCGGTCGCGGAAACCGCCTCGACCACCAGCGGCCAGAGGTCACCGATGGCATGCGGGGCTGCCGGTGTGGTGGCACCGGCATCGTGGCAGTTCTGCACGCTGGTCTTGGCCCTGGCACTGACGTGGCAAAGCGTGGCACATGCGCAGATCCTGGTAGACCGCAACGCGCCGCGCGAAGAGCAGCCGATGGTGCTCAAGGCCGCCAACGGCGTGCCCGTGGTGAACATCCGGCAGCCCAACGCCAAGGGCCTGTCGGTCAACAGCTACCGGCGTTTTGATGTGGATGGACGCGGAGTCATCCTCAATAACGCGGGTGGCTCCAGCAAGTCCGAACTGGGCGGCTATATCGCTGGCAATCCGTGGATGCCCGGCGGTGGCGCACAGATCATCGTCAACCAGGTCAATGCAACGGACCCCAGCTACCTGCGCGGCTTCATCGAGGTGGCAGGCAACCCGGCGCAGGTGATCATCGCCAACCCTGCCGGCATCACCTGCGCGGGCTGCGGTTTCATCAACGCCCAACGCGCCACCATGACCACCGGCACGCCCGTCATCCGGCAGGGCAATCTGGAAAGCTATCGCGTGAACGGCGGCGTGATCAGCTTTGAAGGACGCGGCCTGCAAGCCAGTGATACCGCCTATGCCGACGTCATCGCCCGTGCAGTGCGCGTACATGCGGAGCTGCGGGCCAAACAGATCCGGCTCACCACCGGGCTCAATACGGTCAGCGCTGATCATGCTCAGATCACGCCGGGTTTGCCCGCCGCCGATGCAGCACCGGTGCGTGCGGTAGATGTGGCCGAAGTCGGCGGCATGTATGCCGGCCACATCTACCTGACCGCCACCGAGCATGGCGTGGGTGTGCATCATGGTGGCACCTCGGCGGCGACGGAAGGACAACTGGTCGTCACCTCAGCCGGTCGCCTGGAAAATACCGGGACGCTTGCTGCGCGCGGCGATACGTTGATGACGGCTGCAGGCGCGGTGAGCAACAGCGGTGTGATCGGATCGGATAGCGCGTTGCGGATCCACGCTGCCGCGCTGGAGAACACCGCCAGCGGCCGCATCGGCAGTGCCGGCGGTACCAGCGTGCAAAGTAGCGGCGCGGTGCGCAATGCAGGAAGCGTGTTCGGCGATGCAGGCATCACGCTGGCTGCCGCAGCGATGGAAAATGCCGGCAACGTAGTGACACCGGGCCCGCTTGCACTGCGTATCCGCGACACGCTGGACAGCAGCGGCAAGCTCGGCAGCAATGCCCTGCTTGAGGTACAGGCCGCTACGCTGACCAATCGGGGAGATCTTTATTCAGCTCACGATTCCGTCCAGTTGCGTGTGGCAGGACGTATTTTCAACAGCGGCAGCATCGAAGCAAAACGGGCACTCGATGCCGAGGCGGCAGCGATTGAAAACCAGGGGCGCTTCATCGGGGAAGCGGCACTCAACGCCAGCGCAAGCGCCGCCCTCACCAATGCTGGCACCATGGGTAGCAGGGCCGGTGCCGACTTCAAGGCTGCTACCCTCGACAATCGCGGCACGCTCAGTGCAGTCCAATTGCTCGCCCTGAAAGTGACCGGCAAATTCACCAACGAAAAAAACGTCGGTGCCGGCAGCACCCTCCAGATCGATGCCGATGCACTGGACAACAGCGGCAAGCTGTTCTCGCACGGTAGCTTGCTGATGCGTATCGGTGGTGCTGCACTCAACAGCGGCAAGATTGGCGCAGACGGCACGGTGGATTTCCGGACGGCCTCTCTGGTCAATGGCGGAGCACTCTATTCGCTGGCCAAGAGTGTCGACATACAGACCCGAGAAAGCATCACCAACAGCGGTACTGTTGAGGCCAAGACATCCGTCTCATTGAAGGCGGCGGCCCTGAACAACAGCGGGACGTTCACCGCCGAGGGCACCATGAAGCTCTCGCTGCAGCAGGGCTTGAGCAACACCGGAGAGATCGGCGCCAACGATACGCTCACCGTCAATGCGGCCACGCTGGAGAACCGGGGCAGGATCCGTTCGGCCGAGAGTTCTCTCGAACTGACGACAGACGGAAAGACCAGTAACCAAGGAAAGATCCTCGCCGACACCCGGCTGGAGATCACGGCCACTGGCATCGACAACAGCGACGGCACGCTGGGCGGCGGCGAGGTGCTGATTGATGCGCGCAACCGGCGTTTCAACAATCAGCGCGGCGTACTCTTTGCGCGGCAAGACCTGAAGGCAGAGAGCGCAGAGCTCGACAATCGTGCCGGCAGTATCGCCGCCAGGGGCAAGCTGACGCTCTCCAGCGGTGAAGTCAACAATGAGGGCGGATTGTTGCAGGCCCTGAAGAGCCTGGACATCGATACCCACGGCCAGGCACTGTACAACCAGCATTCGGGCAAGGATCAAGGTGTGCGTGCCGGCACGGATCTGCACATCAAGGCCGGCGCGCTCGGCAATGGCGCGGGTGTTGTGGTGGCAGGTGGCGAAGCCCGTCTTCAAGTGAGCACCCTCGACAATCAGGGTGGCGATATCGCCACTGGTGGTGGGCTGCGCATCGAGGCCGGCAGCGTGGACAATCGCGGCGGGCAGTTGCAGTCGAAGGGCGCGATGCGAGTGGAGGTGTCAGCAGGCGACATGGATAACCGCCGTGGCCTGATGCGTTCCGACGAAGACATAACGCTGCAGAGCCAGAGCCTGCGCAACGACGACACCCAGGGCAAGGATCAGGGCATCGAAGGCCGCAGCGTAAGTGTTACCACGGGCGCGCTCTACAACAACAACGGTGCCATCCGCACCGGCCAGTCATTGCAGATAGCCGCCAGCGACAGCGTGGACAATCGCGGCGGACTCCTGTCTTCGCAAGGCACGCTGTCAGTCAATGACCTGGCCAGCACCCGCAGGCTGGTGATCGACAACGAGGGCGGACGGATCCTCGCAGGCGGCGACCTCAGTCTCACATCGCACTCCCTGATCGGCAAGGGCTTGCTGTTGAGTCACAGGAATCTGCGTATCGATGTGGTCACCGATCTGGAGCAGCGCGGGGAAACCGTTGCCGGTGGCGATCTCGATCTGCGCACCGGCGGCCGCTTCAGCAACTACGGCACGCTGGCCGCAGGGGCAGCGTTGCGCGTGACTGCCAGGGGATTCCAGAATCATGCGGGTGCTTCGATACTGGGCGGCGATGTCTCGCTGTCTGCCGGTGCGAGCCAGGACTTCATCAACCGCGGCCTGGTCGATGGCGTCACCACGCGCATTCAGGCTGGCACGCTCTACAACCTCGGTGCCGGGCGCATCTACGGTGACCGCGTCGCGCTTGCTGCAGATGTGCTGCACAACGCACCGGAAATCATCGATGGCGTACAAAGAGCCCCCGTCATCGCGGCACGTGAGCGTCTGGATATCGGCACCGGCTTGCTCTACAACAGCGAGCAGGCGCTGCTGTATTCGGTCGGCGACATGTCCATTGGCGGTGCCATCGGCAGCGACCATCGCGCGACCGGACGCGCGCGCGAGGTCAACAACACCAGCGCGACTGTCAATGCTGATGGCGCGCTCACCATTGCGGCCGATGCGATCAACAACCGGAATGCGCACTTCGAGATCGCCGAAGAGAGCAAGCCGGGACGCAGGATCATCAACTACCGCCTGGTGGGATCGCCGGATTTCGTCTCCGGTGACCATGCGCGGCTGATCCATCAGGATAGCGGCCAGATCATCGCGCCGGAGAACTGGCGCGCGATGGGTGATGAGGACAACTTCCGCCTGCTGCTGCCGTCGGCGGAATATCCCTTTGCTCGCTACGGACCGCCGTTTGATTACAGCCGATATGTCCGCAGGCGCGACACTTCCGATAGTGGCGTGGGTGTTGACCGTGCCTATCTTCGCCCGCTTGCTGCCGTCAGTACCGAGTCCTCCAGTTTCGAGGCAGAGCCGGAGCGCTTTGTCTATCAGCCTGAGGACAGGATATGGGATGTGTTCGGCCTGGCACGGCCTACCGCTCCCATACCGCCGGAGCCCGCTCTGCCGAAACTCTGCAGCGTTCCAGACTCCTGCCGAGATGCGGACTACCGGCGACGGTACGGCGAATGGAAAGCGATCCGTGATGCGCAGTTTCCGTACCACGACAAGCTCGACAAGGCGATCCTGAAATTCAACCGTTCCATCTACGCCCGCATGGCGAGCGAGTGGATCATCTACGACGGCACCGAGCAGATCCAGCGCACCACCGTGACCCGTAGCGCCCCCGGCATGATCACCTCCGGCGGCGCGATGACCCTGGCCGCCGGTGTGGTCAACAACTACGCCAGCCAGTTCATCGCCGGTGGCCTGCTGGCCGGAGATGCCGTCAATGGAACGGCCATCAACAACACCGGCCCCATGGGCAGGCAGACGGTCACCTCCACCGGCACGGCAGAGAAGACCTTCATCAGGGAACATTGGCTCAAGGCCGATGAGCGTCGTTATGAGAGCGCACCCTACGCCTCTCAAACGATAGAAACTCAATTCCCGCTTGATGTGAGCGCCAAGCACGAGGCAGGCAGCACGCGCGACCGTACTCCTCGCACACCCGCCACCGTTCCCGCCCAAGCGCTGCCGGATGCGGGCAAGACGGCTGACCTGCGTGCTCCCGCCGTCGACGTGAGCCTGCCGGCCAATGCCTTGTACCAGGTCAATCAGAGCAGCGTGGCCGCACCCCTGGTGCAGACCGATCCGCGCTTCATCGGCCAGCGCAACTGGCTGTCGTCCGACTTCCTGGTGCGTGCGTATCAGGACCGCTTCGGTCCTGCGCCGGGGTACCAGCGTTTCGGTGATGGCTTCTACGAGCAACAGCTGATCCAGCGGCAGATCCAGGAAGCCACCGGCCAGCGCTATCTGAACGGCTTCAGCAACAACGAGGCGCAATACCTGGCGCTGATGCAAGCCGGGATGCAGCAGGCACAGGTCCAGCGCTATGCGTTGGGCATCGCACTCTCCGAAGCACAGATCGCCCAGCTTAAAACGGACATCGTCTGGCTGGTACAGCGGAGGGTGATGCTGGCCGATGGCCGTGAGCAGGAAGTGCTGGTGCCGCAGGTCTATCTGCAGCCGTCGAGCCTGCGTGTCAGTGGTCGCCAGACCCTGATCGCCGGCAATGAGGTTGCCTTCCAGACCGTGCAGGACATCCTCAATCGCGGCGGCACCATCGCCGCACGATCGGGTGTGACGCTGCGCGCGGACAACGTCCGGAGTCTCGGCGGGCGCATCGAGGGCGGCTCGGTTCGCGTTGTGGCGCAGAGTGATATCGAGAATGCCGGCGGCGTCATCGATGCCAACGACAAGCTGGTGCTGAGTGCGGGCCGGGATGTCGTGCTTCGCAGTACCAGCGTCACGACTGCCAATGCCATCACCACGGGACGCAATATCGATCAGGTGGCCAGCGTGAGTGGCAAGGACGTGGTGCTGCTTGCTGGCCGCGACCTGCAGGCCGATGCTGCCGTCATTGCCGCCTCGGGTGACGCCGTGTTGGCGGCGGGCCGGGATGTGCGTCTTGGTGTCGTGCAGGAATATTTCCGGCAGGAGACCCGCTGGGCCGATGACAAGGGCGGCAGCAACTGGGTCAGTCGCTTGACCGGGCCTAACTTCGTGGATCGCGCCAACGGTGCACACGGCACCAGCGAGGTCGGCATCAATCGCGCCGTGGTGACCGGTAACAAGGAGGTCGCCACGCAGGTCAGCGGCAACAGCATCCGCATCCAGGCGGGGCAGGATGTGACGAGCAAGGGCGCGCAGGTGGTGGCGGAGAACGCGTTGCAAGTCGAGGCCGGGCGTGACATCCACATCGGCACCGCCAACGTCTCGGCCAGCGCACGCGACCAGGGGCAGCGCAGCAGCAGCGGAATCCTGACGGCCAGGACGGTGCGCACCGATGACGCCAGCAGCACCAGCCGCGAGGCGGGCAGTACCTTCTCTGGCGAGACGGTGCTGGTGCGCTCGGGCAACGATGTGAATGTCAAAGGCAGCCAGATCGCTTCGACGCAGGGCACGACCATTGTGGCGGGCCGTGACGTGAACATTGTTGCCGCAAGCGAGAGCAGCACCCAGCGCAACTTCCGGCAGGAAACCACCAGTGGCGTGATGGGGGCGGGCATCGGCGTGACGGTGGGCAGCCGCATGCAGAGCCGCGATGTGGATGGGCAGCAGCAGACGGCCTCTGCTTCCACGGTAGGGAGCGTGGCAGGCGATGTCAGCATCGTGGCGGGCAATCGCTATACGCAGGTGGGCAGTGATGTGCTGGCACCGGGTGGCGATATCGACATCGTGGCCCGGACGGTCAGCATTCTTGCTGCCCAGCAGAGCAGCCGCACCGTGACCGAGGACAAGTTCCGCCAGCAAGGGGTGACGGTGGCGGTGACCAGTCCGGTGTTGTCGGCGGTGCAGACGGTGCAGCAGATGGCGGAGGCGGCGGGCAAGACCAGGGACCGGCGCACGCAAGCCCTGGCCGCAGCCACAGCAGGATTGGCGGCATCCAATGCGGCGGACGCCGTCATCGCGGGCCAGGGCAAGACCATCAATGACAAGCCCAATCAGATTGCGACGGGGCCGACAGATCCCGCCACCGGGAAGACGCCGGCCCGCGATGCCAATGCCGCCGACAAGGCCGGCGGCATCAACCTGGCCTTCAGCCTGGGTGCGAGCAGCAGCCAAGGCAGATCGGAGCAGACCCACAAGACGGTGCGCGGTTCAAGCGTATCGGCTGGCGGAAGCGTCGCCATCACTGCCAATGGCGAGGGTGGTGACGGCCACATCCTCGTCCAGGGCAGTGACATCAAGGCGGGCGTGGACGCTACGCTGAAGGCCGCCAATGAGGTCCGGCTGATGGCAGCGCAGGAGACATCGGAGCAACACAGCCGCAACAGCGGTGCGTCGGGATCGGTCGGATTTTCCATTGGGACTGACGGCTTGCTCTTCACGGCAAGCGCCTCCGGCAATCGCGATCCAGCAGAACGATCTGTTGGCGGCGTACATAACGCTCCTCTATTGTGGAATCCATGCCCAGAATGTTTCCGGTTTTTTTCTAAACATTAAGGACGAGGTCGATAGGGTCGCTGTTCTGGATAAGAGATTTTCGTGGCCTTGCATACCAGACGGCTACGAACTTCCTAAACATTTTGGTTTGTCACCCCATTCTTGATAGGCTGGGTTTTCTCCACGTATGTTTCCAACTGAAAAAGAGCATCTGTGGCTATCGTTCAGTTCTGAATTGCTCGCAACCAAAATGAACACGGTCATAAATTTAGACGTCGTCCAGACGACCTTTTTGTCACTGGTCCAATCCGTAGGTTTGACTAAAGAAGAGATCATGTCCGAGGAAGACGAGCACGGACGATGCCACTGGTCAATTAATCACGACGCATCCTTAAGCTTGGAGTTCTGTAAGAACTTGCAAGCGCTGACTTCTTTATTTGAGTTTTCTAATAGAGCAAGGCTCTCCGGTGATGACTTGACTGCCTATTGCGCGCTGATGCGAGCTGGGCTCCATGCGCTTATATTGCAGGATGTTTTCGAAGAGATCATGAACGATGTCGATAAGGTTCTGTACGGAGATAAAAGATTTTTCTGGCCCTCTATCCCGGAGGGATATCAGATACCTCAGCATTTGTTGGCGGCCGGAGCTGACACAATGAAGCGCGTGAAGGGTCCTGATGACACTGCGGGTCGCGACGGACTGATGTTATCGAAAGGCGCGACAGGAGAAATTGTAGTGATGGGAAAGGATCGAATCGACGCAATCAGCAAGACGTTCATCGAATTGGCTGAAAGCATAGGCGACACGCGAGAAGAAATGGATAAAGCGAAGGATGAAAATGATCATTTCGAATGGCGTATTGACTACAACTCCTCACTGGGTGATCGTCTGGAGCGATATCTTGACCAGCTCTTCCTCAGCGTAGAGGTCCACCGTATTGCTACTCACAGGAGTGACCAGCTGGCCGCTTACCAGGCCCTCAAAGATGTTGGAACTCATGCCCGATCGATATCGGAGTTATTCGGAGATATCAAGGCTGATGCGCATAAGGTCAGCATTTTCGATGAAAGATTTGCTTGGCCAGAGATCCCTGATGACTACAGATTTCCAGAACATCTGGTGATGAGCGGCGGCTGTTGATCAACGAGGTCTCATCGACGTCAGTCCCTTAGTCCTCCAAAGACCCAATCTCACTCGGGCGGCAAGAGGCTTGCGAGCGGTCGGGTACGTCGGAGGGCAACACTGTTTCAGAATCCGGTGAGTGACCAAATGAATAAATGTTATAAAAATTTATTTCGCAGCCTGCCTGGCAATGCTAGTTGGGAAGGAAGCTTTTACGAGAGGCTTGTCGAGTATGGGATATGGGATGAGCAAGAGTTTTGGAAATTTCATAAGGATCTCCTAGACATAGCGACGCTAATGAAGCACCGGAAAGTGGAGTGGGAAATCGCAACGGCCGTTGTTCGACTGTACGTAAAGATTGCATCTCTTATTTCCTCCCACTTCAATGCCAATGATATTTTCAAGATACAAAATCTTACTGATTCCGAGATTTTGGAATTCTATGAGCGGTTGGACTTGGCTGTGGTCGGCGCATTTTCGGGCGAGATTTTAGACGAGAGTCGCTTTGATCTTAGAAATCCATTTATTGATGGATAAGAAGGGGAAATAGATGGATATCTGCTGCGCGAATTTGTACCGAAATCTCCCTAGCAGCCAAGATTGGGATGGCACTGTTAATTTTAATAAGCGAGATTTGGCTCTTGCTCAAGGAAGAAAATTGAAATGAAAAACCTAGATGGATTAGATTTGATTCAATCAGCGTTTTTGGAGTTGACGTCCAGTATCGGTTTAACTATCGATGAAATGAATGAGGAGATAAAAGATGACGGTCAATTTGAATGGTCTATCGATTATGAAACATCACTTGATGAGCAACATGATTACGACTTATCTAAGCTCTTGTCGTATTTTGAGATTCATCGGATAGCGCGGAAATCGAATGACCATCTGACGGCTTATGTGGCCCTTCTTGAAGCCAGGCTCTTTGCACAGAATTTAAAAAATCTATACAGAAGCATTGAAGACGAAATCGACAAGGTGATGTATCGAGATCCTAGATTCACGTGGCCAGATATCCCTGAAGGCTATAAGTTTCCTGAAGACTATCTTGAGCGGAAGTAATAGAAAATATCACTGCCGAAAAGCCAGAAGAGGACCGATGACTAAAATGAGCCAATGCAATGACCCAGCCCAACCTGCTCACCCCAAGCAGCTAAAGCAAATGCCTCAGCTAGCGCCTTCATCCCCAACACCCCGCAAGCGGCAGAGGTTACAGAAGCCGATCCCGCCCCCAATATCTCGGCCCCTCCCAATAACCCTCACCCCACCCGCTTAGCCGCCAACGCATTCCCCACCCTGCTCACCGACTTGCGCCCCAGCTGCTGCGAGATGAACTGCCCCGCCTCGGCCACCGCATCCAGATCAATCCCGGTCTCGATCCCGAGCCCGTTCATCATGTACAGCACATCCTCGGTCGCCACATTGCCAGTCGCGCCCTTGGCATACGGACAGCCCCCCAGCCCCGCCACCGACGCGTGATAGATGCTGATGCCCGTCTGCAGACTGGCATAGATATTGGCCAGCGCCTGCCCATAGGTATCGTGGAAGTGACCCGACAAACCTTCGATATGGAATTCACGGATCGCCGTCTCCATCACCGGCCGCACCTTGCCCGGCGTGGCCACGCCGATGGTGTCGGCGATGTCGATCTCGTCACAGCCCAGCTCGCGGAAACGCCGCACCACGTCGGCCACTGAGTCCAGGGGCACCTCACCCTGGTACGGACATCCGAACGCGCAACTCACCGCCGCACGCAGGCGCTTGCGGTGGTCCTTGGCGGCCTTGGCCACTTCGGCAAAACGTTCGATGGATTCGGCAATGGAGCAATTGATGTTCTTCTGCGAGAACGCCTCCGAGGCCGCCCCGAAAATCACCACCTCATCCACCCCCGCCTCCAGCGCCGCCTCGAAGCCCTTCATGTTGGGCACCAGCGCGGAATACACCACGCCCGGCTTGCGCGTGATGCCATGCATCACCTCGCTGGAAGTGGCCATCTGCGGCACCCACTTGGGCGAGACGAAAGAAGCCGCCTCCACATTCGGAAAACCCGCCGCCGAAAGCCGGTTGACCAGCTCGATCTTGACCTCGGCGGAAATGGTTTCCTTCTCGTTCTGCAAACCGTCGCGCGGTCCGACTTCAACGATCTTCACTTTCTTGGGCAGGCTCATCATGCGGGTCTCCGTTGGGGTTGTTGTATGGCGTGGATGGCTGTCGAACAGTTCAGCTGGCCGCTGGCGCGGCATCGAGCCGCACATCGGCCACCGTGCCGCCGGTCATCTTCTCCAGCTGCGCGGCCGTGAGGTTGAAGACGGCATGCGGATGGCCGGCCGCCGCCCAGACGCTGTCAAAGTTGAACAGGTCCTGATCGATCAGCATCACCGGCTTGACCACGTGGCCAATCGGGCAGACACCGCCGATGGCATAACCGGTCGTCTCGCGCACGAACTTGGCGTCGGCCTTGCCGAGCGGACCGGTGAGGGCGGTGACCTTGGCTTCGTCCACCCGGTTGGCACCGCTGGCAATGACCAGCACCGGCGCACCGTCAGAGACTCGGCGGAAGATGATGGACTTGGCAATCTCGGCCACGCTGCAGCCCACGGCCGCAGCGGCTTCGGCAGAGGTGCGGCCGGTCGAGGGCAGCATCGTGACCGGTTTGTCATGGCCCATCGCCGCCAGCAGGTCGGCAACACGTTGGGCGGAAGAGGGCAGGACAGCAGCAGGTTCGTTCATGGCGTTCATGGCGTTTGACTAGGAGGCGCAAGGCCGGCAGCAGGACAAGCCGGAAATGATAACAGCACCCCCGCCCCCTCTGCCGCGCAGGCCCGCATTCAGCGATCCAGCAGGAACACGCCATCGCTGGCGGCGGCTCCCGCCTTCTGCAGTTGCGCCACGCACCAGTCGGCCAGGGCCGCATCCTCCATCTGCAGGAAGCGCGCATTGGTGATGCGCAACAAGGGGATCTCCCGCATCATCGTCGGCAAGTCCGCCAGTGCAATCCGGCCGCGTTCCAGCAGCAGGAATTTCACCAGGACCTTGATGCCATTGTGCGCATTGCGCAGCGGATCGGCCTGCAGATAATCCAACCGCGAGAAGGCCTTTTCCAGCGCATCGTCCACCTCGGTGAATGGCGCGCCATGGCCGGGAATCACGGCGCGCACATCGAGGCTGCGGATCAGCTCCAGCGTGGCGCGCGCCTCTTCGAAACCGGATTCGCCATCCAGCTCCGGGAAGATGATCCCGAAGCCATTGCGCCACAAGGCATCGGCCGAGATCAGCACGCCCTCCTGCGCGCAATACAGCAGCAGCGCATGCGGGTCATGGCCGGGCGAGGCCAGGGCGGTCCAGTCGAGATCACCCAGGCGCAGTACATCGCCGCTGCGGATCAGCTGATCGTGCGTAAAGCGCGGACAGCGCTGGCCGGTGGCGCGGTAGCTCAGGGCGTCTTCGTCCCACTGGCGCACCTTGGCATCCTCGGCAGCCGGGATGGCAATGCGGCAGCCATAGGCGGCGTGCAGGGCGGCATTGCCGCCGCAGTGGTCCGAATGCAGATGGGTATTGAGCAGCACATCGAGCCGCTCCCGCCCGCGCTGGTGCAGGACGTGGCGCACCAGCGTCTGCGTCTGTTCGGCATGGGCAACGTAGCCGCTGTCGATCATGGCGACTTCATCGCGGCCGAACAGCAGCACGTTGTTGGACGACAGCCAGCCCCGCTCCAGTACGTGCAGCGAGGGGGGCAGGTGCAGTACGGACGTGTTCACGGCGCGCGGCTCACGCGGCCTTGAAGTCCAGCAGCTGCGCACCTTCGGCCACCTGGTCGCCGACGGCATAGCGCAGCGCTTCCACGGTGCCGGCCGAGGGCGCGGCGATGGTGTGCTCCATCTTCATGGCTTCCATGATGAGCAACGGCGTGCCCTGCGTGACGCTCGCGCCCTGGTCCACCAGCAGCGCGACGATCTTGCCGGGCATGGGCGCGGTCAGGCGTCCGCCCTCGGCCTCTGCATGGCCGGCGTGGGCCATCGGGTCGAGCAGGCGCAGGCTGTGCTGGCTGCGGCCATCGAAGAGGTGTAGCCCTTCGCCTTCCCAGGCCACATCGGCTTGCAGGGTACGGCCGTCCAGGGAGATGCGCACGCTGTCGGAGTTGGCCGCATGCAGGGCCAGCGTGTGCGTGTTGCCGCCGATCTGCAATTGCCATTGCCGGCCGTCGCCCGCGTAGTCGATCCGGACTTCGCTGTTGCCTGAGTCATCCTCGAAATTCAGGCTGCGCTGCAGGCGGGTATTGAGTCGCCAGCCGCTGGTTTGTGCCCAGGGATCGCGGCTGTCCTGATGGCGCTGCTCCTGTTGCAGCAGGGCAGCGGTGGCCAGCGCCAGCGTGTCGGCCGTGGGCGCAACCGGGGAAGGGAAGAGTGAATCGCGATGGCGTTCGATCAGGCCGGTATCGAGATCGGCCGTCGCAAATGCCTGGCCTGCAATCAGCCGCTGCAGGAAACCGATGTTGGTCGCCAGTCCGACCACCTGGTATTGCGCCAGCGCACGCGCCATGTTGCGCAGCGCGGCATCACGGTCCGCACCCCAGACGATGAGTTTGGCGATCATCGGATCATAGAAGGGCGAGATGGCGTCGCCCTCGCGCACGCCGGCGTCGATGCGCACGGGCGCCGGTTGCGTGGCACCGGGTGCGGCCAGCGTGAATTCCACCGCAGGAGCGCTGCGCATGCGGGTGAGCGTGCCGATGGCGGGGAGGAAGCCTTTCTCGGGATTCTCCGCATAGATGCGCGCCTCGATGGCATGGCCCTGGATGCGCAGCTGCTCCTGCTTCAGCGGCAGCGGTTCGCCCGAGGCCACGCGCAATTGCCACTCCACCAGGTCCAGTCCGGTAATCATTTCCGTGACGGGGTGCTCGACCTGCAGGCGCGTGTTCATCTCCATGAAGTAAAAACTGCCATCCTGGTTGGCGATGAATTCCACCGTGCCGGCACCGACGTAGCCCACCGCACGGGCCGCCGCGACGGCCGCCTCACCCATGGCGGCGCGGCGGCCGCAGCTCATGCCGGGCGCCGGGGCTTCTTCCAGCACCTTCTGGTGGCGGCGTTGCACCGAGCAGTCGCGCTCGAACAGATAGACGCAATTGCCATGGCCATCTGCAAAGACCTGGATTTCGATATGGCGCGGACGGGTCAGGTATTTCTCCACCAGCACGCGGTCATCGCCAAAGCTGGAGATCGCCTCGCGCTTGCAGGAGGCCAGTGCCGCTTCAAAATCTTCACTGCGTTCGACCACGCGCATGCCCTTGCCGCCGCCACCGGCGCTGGCCTTGAGCAGCACCGGGTAACCGATGAGGTCTGCTTCCGCGCGTAAAAAATCGCTCTCCTGGCGCTCGCCGTGATAGCCCGGCACCAGCGGTACGGCGGCCTTTTCCATCAAGGCCTTGGCGGCGGATTTGGAGCCCATGGCATCGATGGCCGAGGCCGGCGGGCCGATGAAAACCAGGCCGGCATCGGCGCAGGCTTGGGCGAATCCGGCGTTCTCCGACAGGAAACCGTAGCCGGGGTGAATCGCCTGTGCACCTGTGGCGAGTGCGGCGGCGATGATCTTGTCGGCGCAGAGATAGCTTTCCTTGGCCGGCGCCGGGCCCAGGTGGACGCTCTCGTCGCAGGCGGCAACGTGCTTGGCCTGCGCATCGGCGTCGGAATAGACGGCCACGGTGGCGATACCCAGGCGGCGGGCCGTGGCGGCCACGCGGCAGGCGATTTCGCCGCGATTGGCGATCAGGATCTTGGTGAACATGGTGTCTCCTCGGTGGCGCGCTTCAGATGCGGAAGACGCCGAATCGGGTCTCTTCGATGGGTGCGTTCAGGGCGGCCGACAATCCCAGCGCCAATACCTGGCGGGTATCGGCAGGATCGATCACGCCGTCGTCCCACAGGCGCGCCGAAGCGTAATACGGATGGCCCTGGGTTTCATATTGGGCGCGGATGGGCTCCTTGAATGCGGCTTCCTCTTCTGCGCTCCAGCTGCCACCGCGCGTTTCGATGCCATCGCGCTTGACGGTGGCCAGCACGCTGGCGGCCTGCTCGCCGCCCATCACCGAGATGCGCGCATTGGGCCACATCCAGAGGAAGCGCGGCGAGAAGGCGCGGCCGCACATGCCATAGTTGCCCGCACCGAAACTGCCGCCGATGATGACGGTGAGTTTGGGCACTTTGGCGGTGGAGACGGCCGTGACCATTTTTGCACCATGGCGTGCAATGCCCTCGTTCTCGGCCTTCTTGCCGACCATGAAGCCGGTGATGTTCTGCAGGAAGATCAGCGGGATCTTGCGCTGGCAGCACAGTTCGATGAAGTGCGTGCCCTTCTCGGCCGCCTCCGAAAACAGGATGCCGTTGTTGGCGATGATGCCCACCGGCATGCCGTGCAGGTGCGCGAAACCGCACACCAGCGTGGTGCCGTAGCGCGCCTTGAATTCATCGAACTCGCTGCCGTCGACGATGCGGGCGATGACCTCGCGCACGTCGAAGGGCTTGCGCGTATCGGTCGGGATCACGCCATACAGTTCCTGCGCCGGATACTTGGGTTCCACGCTCTCGCGCAGGGCCAACTGCTGCGGCTTGCGGCGGTTGAGGTGGCTGACGATGTTGCGCGCGATGGCCAGGGCATGGGTATCGTCCTGGGCCAGGTGATCGGCCACGCCCGAAAGTCGCGTGTGCACGTCGCCGCCGCCCAGTTCTTCAGCCGTCACCACTTCACCGGTGGCCGCTTTGACCAGCGGCGGGCCGGCCAGGAAGATGGTGGCCTGCTCCTTGACGATGATGGACTCATCGCTCATGGCCGGCACATACGCACCGCCTGCAGTGCAGGAGCCCATCACCACCGCGATCTGCGGAATCCCCTTGGCCGACAAGTTGGCCTGGTTGTAGAAGATGCGGCCGAAGTGGTCGCGGTCGGGGAAGACCTCATCCTGGTTGGGCAGGTTGGCCCCGCCGCTGTCGACCAGATAGATGCAGGGCAGGTGATTGAATTCGGCGATCTCCTGCGCGCGCAGGTGCTTCTTGGCCGTCATCGGATAGTAGGTGCCGCCCTTGACGGTGGCATCGTTGCAGACGATCACGCACTCCTGCCCGGCCACGCGGCCGATGCCGGTGATGATGCCGGCCGAGGGGGCGGCATCTTTGAGGTTGCCTTCGCGGTCTTTCTCGCGGTACATGCCGTAGGCGGCCAGTTGCGAGAATTCCAGGAAGGGCGTGCCGGGGTCCAGCAGCCTCTGCACCCGGTCGCGCGGCAGCAGCTTGCCGCGTGCCACGTGCTTCTCGCGCGCGGCCTGGCCGCCGCCTTCGGCGATGGCCGCTACCTTCTGGCGCAGGTCGTCGACGATGCGCTGCATGGCATCGCGGTTGTGCTGGAATTCCTCGCTGCGCGGGTTGAGCTTGCTTTCAATCTGCGGCATGGTTTGGTCTCTCTGTTCAGTTTCTTGTTGTGCTGTCGGCCGCACCGGTGCTGGCGCAGCGGGGCATGGTGCGGAAAACGTCAGTCCTCCGGGAAGCGCCCATCCACGTAATACCAGCGCGCCTGGCCGCTGTCGTCAGGCTGGCGCACGAAGTTGCTGATCTCGTGCAGGCGGTGCGCCTTGCCACCCACCTTGAAGCGCGCCACGAACTCGACGGTCGCTTCATCGCTGCCGCTGGCGTGCTGGTGTTTCTTGATGTCCAGGCCGATCCACTTGACGTCGGTTTCGCTGGTCAGTTCTTCTTCCGGCAAGGTGTCCGGGAACCAGGTCGCGCGCAGGTAGGCTTCGTCGCGCAGGGCGAAGGCGGTATAGCGCGAGCGCATCAGCAGTTCGGCCGTGGCCGGCACCTGGCCACCGGTGATGAAGCGGCCACAGCATTTCTCGAAGCTGGGCTGGCCGCAGGGGCAGGGGCCGGACTTGTCTTTCTTGGTGCTCATCAGATCTTTCCGTTCTTGAGGAAGGCTTCCAGCTGGGTGAAGCGGTCGAAGCCCCAGAATGGTTCGCCATCGACGATCATGAAGGGCGAGCCGAAGACGCCAGCCTTGCCGGCCGCTTCGGTGGCTGCGCGCAGCTGCTCCTTCAGTTCGGGCGTGCCCAGCGCCGCTTCCAGCGCGGCGCGGTCGATGCCGTTGTCGGCGGCGATGCGCAGCACGTTTTCGGGCACGCTGATGTCGATGTCTTCGGTGAAATAGGCGCTGTACAAGGTCTTGATCAGGTCCACCGCCTTGGCCGGCTGGGTCTGCTGCACCCACAGCGTGGCGCGCGCAGCCACTTGCGTGCCGATGGGGAACTGGCTCGGGGCTTTGTAGAAGATATTGTGGAAGCGCGCGGTGCGCTCCATGTCGTGACGCGAGTAGTCGCCCTTGACCGGAATGTTGGCCAGCGAATTGGTGCCCAGTGCCTTGAAGATGGGGCCCAGCAGGATGGGATGCCAGTTGACGGTGCGGCTGTATTTCGCGGCCAGCTTGTCGATCTCGACCGCAGCGAAGTAGCCGTAGGGCGAGCTAAAGTCGAAGTAGAAATCGATGGGTGTGCTCATGATGTCCGTTCTGTTTGGAGTTTCAAAAGAGGGGAGGGTGCTTACAGCGTATCGGCAAACAGTTCGCGGCCGATCAGCATGCGGCGGATCTCGCTGGTGCCGGCACCGATCTCGTAGAGCTTGGCATCGCGCCACAGGCGGCCCACGGGATACTCGTTGATGTAGCCATTGCCGCCCAGCGACTGGATCGCTTCGCCCGCCATCCAGGTGGCCTTCTCGGCCGAGTAGAGGATGGCACCGGCGGCGTCCTTGCGCAGGGCGCGCACCTTGTCGGCGCTGTCGGCACGGTCACAGGCCTGGCCCACTGCATAGACGTAGGCCTTGCAGGCCATCATGGTGGAATACATGTCGGCCAGCTTGCCCTGCATGAGCTGGAATTCGCCGATGGCCTGGCCGAACTGCTTGCGGTCATGTACGTAGGGCACCACCACATCCATGCAGGCCTGCATGATGCCCAGCGGACCACCGGAGAGCACGCTGCGCTCGAAGTCCAGGCCTGACATCAGCACATTGACGCCACGGCCGACGCCGCCTAGCACATTCTCTTCCGGGACTTCGCAATCCTGGAACACCAGTTCACCGGTGTGGGAACCGCGCATGCCGAGCTTGTCCAGTTTCTGCGCGACGGAAAATCCTTTATATCCTTTCTCTACCAGGAAGGCAGTCATGCCGCGCGCCCCGGCGTCGAGATCGGTCTTGGCATAGACCACCAGCACGTCGGCATCGGGGCCATTGGTGATCCACATCTTGCTGCCGTTGAGCACGTAGCGGTCGCCCTTCTTGTCGGCGCGCAGTTTCATGCTCACCACATCCGAGCCGGCGTTGGGTTCGGACATGGCCAGTGCGCCGATGAAGTCGCCCGAGATCAGCTTGGGCAGGTACTTGCGCTTCTGCTCTTCATTGCCGTTGCGCTTGATCTGGTTCACGCAGAGGTTGGAGTGCGCACCATAGGAGAGGCCCACCGAAGCCGAGGCGCGCGAGATTTCTTCCATCGCGATGATGTGCGCCAGGTAGCCCAGTCCGGCCCCGCCGTATTCCTCGCCGACGGTGATGCCCAGCACGCCCAGGTCGCCCAGCTTCTTCCACAGGTCCATTGGGAACTGGTCGCTGCGGTCGATCTCGGCTGCGCGCGGGGCGATCTCGGTTTGGGCGAAGGCGGCAACCGCTTCACGCAGGGCGGCGATGTCTTCGCCATGGTCAAAATTGAGGCCGGGCAGGTGGATCATGGGTGTCTCCTCGTTGGGTGTTTGGTGTTTCTTGTTGTGGTGTAAAACGTTTTCTGTTGCTTGACGTTAACGTCAATGAGGGCGATCTGTGCGGCGGCAAATGCCGTTTGCGTCAGGCCGCTACCGCCTTGCGTTTGCTCTTCGGTTTGGCATCGGCCAGCAGTTGCCGGCATTCCTCTTCGTGGGCGGCGATTTCGGAGAGGGTCAGTTCGAGGTCTTCGCGCTGCTGTTCCAGTTTTTCGCGATGCTGTTGCAGCAGGCCCAGGAAGCGCTGCAGCTGCGGCTGCGTATCCTTGGGCGATTCGTACATGTCGATCAGGTCCTTGATTTCGGCCAGCGTGAAGCCCAGGCGCTTGCCGCGCAGCGTGAGCTTCAGGCGCGTGCGTTCGCGCGCCGGATAGACGCGATGCCGACCGCCCACCCCTTCGCGCTTGGGATTGAGGATGCCGTGGTCTTCGTAGAACCGGATCGCGCGCGGCGTGATCGCGAATTCTTCCGCCAGTTCGGTGATGGTGTAGGTTGGCATGGACGGGATGGATTGGGTTGGTCTGGCACTTTACGTTAACGTAAAGTATATTGTGCCCTGTCGTCCAGCAAAAAATGCAGGGCTGGTGCGACGCCTTTGACTCCCCTCACGATGATCGCCAGGCTTACTGATGAATGCTCTTGAATCCCAGCTCGACTACGCCTTCGGCGACACCCTGCCCGACACCGGCCACACCATGGAGGTGGCGCCGGGCGTGCGCTGGCTGCGCATGGGGCTGCCCTTTGCCCTGAATCACATCAACCTGTGGTTGCTGCAAGACGAGCTCGACACCCCGCAAGGCCGCCAGCGCGGCTGGACCGTGGTCGATTGCGGCATCGCCACCGATGACACGCGCGCGGCCTGGGAGCGCATCTTCACCGAAGAACTCGATGGCTTGCCCATCCTGCGCGTGCTGGTCACGCATTGCCATCCCGATCACGTAGGGCTGGCCGACTGGCTGTGCCAGCGCTGGCAGGCACCGCTGTGGATGAGTACCGGTGATTACGCTTTTGCGCGCGTGATGTCGGCGGCCTTGCCGGGGGCCGAGGGCACGGCGGCCACGCCGCATTTCCAGCGGCATGGCCTGGCGGATCCCGAGACGGTGGCGACGCTGCAGGGGCGCAATACGTATTACCAGGACCTGGTGCCGGCGGTGCCGCACGCGTATCACCGCATGCAGGATGGCCACGCGGTGCGCATCGGCGGACGCGACTGGGAAATCATTACCGGATTCGGGCATTCGCCGGAGCACGTATCCCTGTATTGCGCGGCGCTGAATGTACTCATTTCGGGGGACATGGTCTTGCCGCGCATCTCGACCAATGTGTCGGTGTTTGCGATCGAGCCGGAGAGCAATCCGGTGCAGCAGTATCTGGATTCGCTGGCGAAATACGCGCACCTGCCGGGCGATGTGCTGGTGCTGCCTTCGCATGGCAAGCCCTTCCGTGGCTTGCATACCCGTATCCAGCAGTTGAACGACCATCACCGCGAGCGTCTGGCCGAAGTGCTGGCGGCCTGTGCCACACCGCAGACGGGGGTGGATATCCTGCCGGTGATGTTCAAGCGGCCGCTGGATACGCATCAGCTGTCCTTTGCGCTGGGGGAGGCGGTGGCGCACTTGCACAAGCTCTGGTATGACGGTGCGGTCAAGCGCTTGCTGGGGGAGGATGGGGTGTATCGGTTTGTGGCGGTGTAAGCCTTCTTGCATCAATCGATGGTATTGATGCAAGTGACGCATCAATGAAAAACGCCGGCGGGGATGACCCGGCCGGCGTTATTTTTTATCTCAGATGCGGGCGGCGTATCAGCCCGCCTTCTTCTTCATCTCGCGCTCTTCCTTCTGCAGCTTGGTCTTGATGCGGTTGCGCTTCAACGGCGACAGGTATTCGACGAAGACCTTGCCCTTCAGGTGATCCATCTCATGCTGGATGCACACGGCCAAGAGCTCATCGGCATCGACCTCGAAGGCCTTGCCGTCGGCATCAAAAGCGCGCACCTTCACGCGGGCCGGACGTTCCACGCCATCGTAGATGCCGGGCACCGACAGGCAGCCTTCGTCATAGACGCGTTTTTCTTCGCTGGCCCAGAGGATCTCGGGGTTGATGAAGACCTGCAGGTTCTTGCCTTCATCGGAGACGTCAATGACCACCACCTGTTCATGCACATCCACCTGGCTGGCCGCCAGGCCCACGCCGGGGGCGGCATACATGGTCTCGGCCATGTCGGCCACCAGCTTCTTGATGCGCTCGTCGAAGACGGTCACGGGGACGGCAACCTTGTGCAGGCGCGGATCGGGATAACGGAGGATGTTCAGCAGGGCCATACGTGTGTTCTCGGTAAGCTTGGGGTTCGGTCTCGGGGGACCTGGTTCGGGCCGGATCTCGTCATTTTGCGAGCGTGCGGGAAATTCATTTCGGGATTTGTCATGTAAATGCGGCCGAAGCGCGACGCTTCAAGCACGGCCACCGCACAATGCCGGTCCTGGCAGGCCTGTGCGGCGTGGCGCGGCGGCCAGGAGATTCCCGTTTTTTGGAAAAGTGTATCACAGCCCGCCACAGGCCCGCCCGGAGAGCCGCGCCGCACGGCCTTGAGCGGGCGGCCGATGTACAACACTTCATCTATCCTCATGCAAGAGCCTTTCCACGACACTATTGCCGATCCGGCCACAGAACTGACTGCCTGGCTGCGCTTGGCCATGACCGAGGGCATCGGACCGGTGCTGGCGCGCCGGCTGCTGGCGGTGTTCGGTTTGCCGCAGGGTATCTGGCAGGTCGATCAGGAGGCCGTGCGGGCGGTGGTGCCAGCGGCGGTGGCGGCTCGCCTGGTGTGCGCACCGACCGCACAGCAGCGCGAGCGCATCGCCGCCACGCTGGCCTGGGCGCAGGTGCCGGGGCAATCCGTCATCACGCTGGCCGATGCAAGCTATCCGCCGGGCTTGCTGCAGATTGCCGATCCGCCCTTGCTGCTGTACGTGCGCGGCAATCCGGCGCTGCTGGCGGGCAATGCGCTGGCGGTGGTGGGCAGCCGCAATGCCACGGCCCAGGGCGTGCAGCATGCGGGCCGGTTTTCGGAGGAGCTCAGCCGTGCGGGCATCACCATCGTCTCCGGACTGGCGCTGGGCATCGACGCCGCAGCCCATGCGGGCGGATTGGCCGGGCCGGGCTCGACGGTGGCCGTCATCGGTACCGGCATCGATCTGGATTATCCCCAGCGCAATCGCGCGCTGGCACAACGCATCGCCGAGGGCGGCTGCATCGTCAGCGAATATGCACTGGGCACGCCGCCGCTTTCAGCCAACTTTCCGCGCCGCAACCGCCTGATCTCGGGCTTGTCGCGCGCCGTGCTGGTGGTGGAGGCGGCGGCCCGGTCGGGCTCGCTCATCACCGCGCGCATGGCGGCCGAGCAGGGGCGGGATGTGTTTGCCATTCCGGGGTCGATCCACGCGCCGCTGTCCAAAGGCTGCCATCAGCTGATCCGCCAAGGGGCCAAGCTGGTCGAGACCACGCAGGATATTCTCGATGAGCTGCCCGGCTGGTCGACGTTGCCGAAGCAGCAAGCTGTCGTGCAGGCAACTTCATCGCGCGCCATGGATGAGCTCGATGCGGCAAGCCAACAGTTATTGCAGAGCCTGGGCCATGACCCGGTCGATGCCGATACCCTCGCGTTGCGCTGCGGCCTTGATGCAGCGGGCCTGGCAGGGAGTTTGCTAACCTTGGAACTGCAGGGTTGGGTGGACCTGCTGCCGGGTGCACGTTATCGCCGCATCGTGTGAAGAAATTATCCCCGCAGCGCCGCAAATCCTGCCATACTGGACTTGGCTGACTTGTACATTCATAACCTTCGCGATAGAGTACGAACATGTTTGATGTCCTCGTTTACCTGTACGAAACCTACTATCGCCCTGATGCCTGCCCCGAACCCGAGGCGCTCGTCAAAAAGTTGTCCGCGATCGGTTTCGAAGAAGATGAAATCTCCCAGGCACTCGGATGGCTGACTGATCTTGAAGTCGCCAATCACGAATTCGCCGACAACTATCCCCGACAGACCGCCTTTTCCTTCGGTACGCGCATCTATGCGACCCAGGAAAGTGACATTCTGGGCGTGGAAGCCATCGGTTTCATCCAGTTCCTCGAATCGGCCAAGATGTTGGACCCGATCCAGCGCGAGATCGTCATCGAGCGCGCCCTGGCCGCCGGTGAAGCGCCGATCACCCTGGAAAAACTCAAGGTCATCGTATTGATGGTGCTGTGGAGCCAGGGCAAGGAACCGGACGGCCTGATGTTCGAGGAGCTGTTCCTCGACGAAGACGATACCGAACCGCGCCTGCTGCACTGAACGCACCGGCCTGGCACGAGCGACAGGGCTGGGAGGGAGCCTTGCTGACAACGTGCTGACGCCGCATCCCCGTGCTGTTGCTTCATTTCAAGCCATTTCGGCATGAATGAACATAAAAGCCGGCGAAAGCGCATGAATCAATGAAACGGCAAGCCCTTGTGCTTGCCGTTTCATTTGCATCACGCTTATCATTCCCCCGCATTGGCCCGATATTGGCTACTATATAAAAATTCCGTTGTCCACAGGCAATGAAACGCCGGCCACTTGCGTAGCTTGCCGCCGCCTATCGTTGACCGCCTGGGATGGCATGGTGTTGTTTCGGAGCAGTCCGGCCCCACGTGAGGCTGATGCAACTCCCGCAGCACACCAGCAACTGACCTCTCACCATCGAGACCCATACCTATGAGCAAGACCCTCATCATTGCCGAGAAGCCCTCTGTCGCGAACGACATCGCGAAGACGCTCGGCGGCTTCACCAAGCACGATGAGTATTTCGAATCCGACGAGTACATCCTGTCCTCGGCCGTCGGTCACCTGCTGGAAATCGCAGTTCCCGAGGAATACGACGTCAAGCGCGGCAAGTGGAGTTTTACCCACCTGCCGATGATTCCGCCGCACTTTGCGCTCAATCCGATTGCCAAGACCGAGTCGCGCCTGAAGGTGCTCTCCAAGCTCATCAAACGCAAGGATGTCACCACCCTCATCAACGCATGTGACGCGGGCCGCGAAGGTGAACTGATCTTCCGCCTGATCGCGCAATACACCAAGGCCAAGCAGCCGGTGAAGCGCCTGTGGCTGCAATCGATGACGCCCGGCGCCATCCGCGAGGGCTTCGCCCATCTGCGCGATGATGAAGAAATGCTCCCGCTGGCCAATGCCGCGCGCTGCCGCAGCGAAGCCGACTGGCTGATCGGCATCAACGGCACCCGCGCCATGACCGCCTTCAATTCCAAGGAGGGCGGCTTCTATCTGACCACCGTGGGCCGCGTGCAGACGCCGACCCTGTCCATCGTGGTCGAGCGTGAAGAGAAGATCAAGAAGTTCATCCCGCGTGACTACTGGGAAGTGCACGCCGAATTCGTCTGCGCTGCCGGCATCTACAAGGGCCGCTGGCTGGACAAGGGCCACAAGAAGGATGAAGCCGATCCCGAGAAGCGTCCCGAGCGCCTGTGGAGCAAAGCCGCAGCGGATTCCATCGTGGCCGCCTGCCGCGACAAGCCGGGCAATGTCACCGAGGAATCCAAGCCGACCACGCAGATGTCGCCGGGCCTGTTCGACCTGACCAGCCTGCAGCGCGAGGCCAACTCGCGCTTCGGCTTCTCGGCCAAGAACACCCTGGGCCTGGCCCAGGCGCTGTATGAAAAGCACAAGGTGCTGACCTATCCGCGTACCGACTCGCGCCACCTGCCCGAGGACTACATCAACACGGTCAAGGACACCATGGAGGCGCTGGCGGAGAACAACAACTACCACCAGTTCTCCAAGCAGATCCTCAAGCAAGGCTGGGTCAAGCCGAACAAGCGCATCTTCGACAACACCAAGATCAGCGACCACTTCGCCATCATCCCGACCACCCAGGTGCCCAAGAACCTGTCGGAGCCGGAACAGAAGCTCTACGACCTGGTGACGCGCCGCTTCATGGCGGTGTTCTTCCCGCCGGCCGAGTTCCAGGTGACCACCCGCTTCACGGAAGTGTCGGGCCACCAGTTCAAGAGCGAAGGCAAAGTCATGATCAACCCCGGCTGGCTGGCCATCTACGGCAAGCAGGTCGAGGAAGACGACAAGGACAAGGAAGGCGGCGGCAACCTGGTGGCCGTGGCCCCGGGCGAGAAGGTCAAGACCGACAAGGTCACCGCCAATGGCCTGGTCACCAAGCCGCCCGCCCGCTACACCGAAGCCACGCTGCTGTCGGCCATGGAAGGCGCGGGCAAGCTGGTGGACTCCGATGAACTGCGCGAAGCCATGGCCGGCAAGGGCCTGGGCACGCCGGCCACGCGTGCGGCCATCATCGAAGGCCTGCTCAACGAAAAGTACCTGCTGCGCGAAGGCCGCGAAATGATGCCTACCGCCAAGGCCTTCCAGCTGATGACGCTGCTGCATGGCCTGGGTGTGGATGAACTGACCGAACCCGAACTGACCGGCGAGTGGGAACACAAGCTGGCCCAGATGGAGCGCGGCAAGATCAGCCGTGACGAGTTCATGCGCGAGATCGCGCAGATGACCCAGATCATCGTCAAGCGCGCCAAGGAATACGACAACGACACCATCCCCGGCGACTACGCGACCCTGCAGACGCCTTGCCCCAACTGCGGTGGCGTGGTGAAGGAAAATTACCGTCGCTTCGCCTGCACCAAGTGCGAATTCTCGATGAGCAAGGTGCCCGGTGGCCGCCAGTTCGAAATCGCCGAAGTGGAAGAGCTGCTGCAGAACCGCACCATTGGTCCGCTGCAGGGCTTCCGCTCCAAGATGGGCCGTCCGTTTGCGGCCATCCTGAAGATTTCGCGCGACGAAGAGATCAAGAACTTCAAGCTGGAATTCGACTTCGGCCAGGACCAGGCCGATGGCGAAGGCGGCGAGCCGGTGGACTTCAGCGAACAGACCCCGCTGGGCGCCTGCCCCAAGTGCGGCAGTGGCGTCTACGAAATGGGCCTGGCCTATGTCTGCGAGAAGACCGTGGCCAAGCCCAAGGCCTGCGACTTCCGCAGCAGCCGCATCATCCTGCAGCAGGAGATCCTGCCGGAGCAGATGGCCAAGCTCCTCAACGACGGCAAGACCGACCTGCTGCCGGGCTTCATCTCGCAACGGACGCGCCGGCCTTTCAAGGCCTTCCTGGTGCGCGGCAAGGATGGCAAGATCAGCTTCGAGTTCGAGGAACGCAAGGCCAAAGCTCCCGCCAAGGGCAAGGCTGCAGCAGCGGACGCCGATGACGGTGCCGACGAGGCAGTAGCCAAGCCGGCCGCCAAGAAGACGGCGACCAAGACGGCGGCCAAGACCACGGCCACCAAGACCAAGGCGGCAGCGGCCAAGAAGCCGGCCCTGCGCAAGGCGACGCCGAAAAAGGCTGCGGCTCCGGACGCCTGATCCTCCGGCGCCAGAAACGAAAAAGCCCTCGCACTTTACGGTGCGAGGGCTTTTTCTTGGCGAGGCCGATCTGGTTCGGCGGCTGCTTAGTCGCCGTACACCACCGTCAACGGCGCATGATCCGAAAAGCGCTGTTCCTTGTAGATCGCCGCACTGACCGCCTTGGCCGCAATGCCCGGCGTGGAGACGTGGTAATCGATACGCCATCCCACGTTGTTGGCCCGGGCTTGGCCGCGGTTGCTCCACCAGGTGTAGGCTTCGCCGGTGGTCTCCGGATGCAGGCGGCGATACACGTCCACCAGGCCCAGCTGGTCGAAGATGCGCGTCATCCAGGCGCGTTCTTCAGGCAAAAAGCCTGAATTCTTCTGGTTGCTCTTCCAGTTCTTCAGGTCGATTTCCTTGTGGGCGATGTTCCAGTCGCCACAGATGACCACTTCGCGACCGCTCTTTTCCAACTCCATCAGGTGCGGCAGGAAGGCTTCCATGAAGCGGAACTTGGCTTCCTGGCGTTCCTCGCTGGACGAACCCGAGGGCGCATAGAGCGAGATCACGGTCAGGTCGCCGTAGTCGCATTCGACATAGCGGCCTTCGTCATCGAATTCGGTATTGCCGAAGCCGATGCGCACCGAATCCGGCTGGCGGCGGCTGTAGACGCCCACGCCCGAGTAGCCCTTCTTCTGGGCGTAGTGGAAATGGCCGACATAGCCGGCCGGGGCCAGGAAGTCTTCGGTCATGTCGGCCGCCTGGGCCTTCAGTTCCTGCACGCAGACGAAGTCCGGCGCTTCCTTTTGCAGCCACTCGAAGAAGCCCTTCTTGGCGGCCGAACGGATTCCGTTGAGGTTGGCGGAGACGATTTTTGGCATGGATGTCCTGTTTGCTTGCTGCAGAAGTGTGTTCAATCAGGCCGGTAGCATAACCGATAGGATGAATCATTTAAAATGTCGGCCTGATGAAGGCTTTGCCACCGCGCAGCCTTGCCTGGCGGCAAGCGGGCGCGGTCCGCACCTTCCGTTTTGACTCTTCCCGGGAAATGCATTGTGAGCAACTTGAGACAGGAATTCATCGAATTCGCGGTATCGGCCGGCGTGCTGCGCTTTGGCGAATTCGTCACCAAGGCGGGCCGTACCTCGCCTTACTTCTTCAACGCCGGCCTCTTCAGCGAGGGCGCGACCCTGGCCCAGGTGGCCCGCTTCTACGCCCAGACCCTGCAGGATTCGGGCGTGGAATATGACATGCTGTTCGGCCCCGCCTACAAGGGCATCACCCTGGCCTCGGCCACCGCGGTGGCGCTGGCCGGCATGGGCCGCAATGTCCCCTTTGCCTTCAACCGCAAGGAGGCCAAGGACCACGGCGAAGGCGGCACCATTGTCGGTGCCAAGCTGCAGGGCAAGGTCGTCATCATTGATGACGTCATCTCGGCCGGCACCTCGGTGCGCGAGTCGGTGGACATGATCCGCGCCGCCGGTGCCACCCCCTGCGCCGTGCTGATCGCGCTGGACCGCATGGAGCGCTCGGGCAAGGATGGCGCACTCTCCGAACTGTCGGCCGTGCAGGAAGTGGCGCGCGAGTACGATATGCCGGTCATCTCCATCGGCAACCTCAATGACCTCTTCGAGTACATCTCCAACGGCGGCGATGCTCGCCTGAGCCAGTACAAGGATGCGGTAGCAGCGTATCGGACCCGTTACGGCGTCTAAGTGCCCTGGAACTGCCGCTAAAAGGCATTAAATGAAGAAAAAGGCTGGATCCGCGAGGTTCCAGCCTTTTTTGCGTGGGCGTTGGAAGGTTTATGCCAAATTCTGAGGCACGGTGGTCACGCGCTGGCGCTGCAGGCGGTCATCAAGCTCGCCGACCTGGGCCGCAACGGCGTTCTCGGTCTGTTCCACGCGCTGGTGGATGTCACGCTGCAAGGCATCCAGACGCTGTGCCAGCAGGGTTTGCTGTTCGGTCTGGCGGCGTTGCAGCTGTTCCAGCTCGGTCTTCAGGTAGCCGCGCAGGTCATTGAAGCGCGAATGCTCGGCCTGGTCGGCCAGGGCGCGCTGGGCTTCCAGCTGCTTGGTCAGGCGGCGGCTTTCCAGCATCACGCTGGTCTGCAGGGCCAGGATGTAGAGCAGGAAGAAGGCCGTCAGCACCACCACCACGCCCAGCATCACCGCGCCCAGCGGTGCCTGGAATTCGGTGTAGATCAGCGAGAGCGTGGTCGTGGCCGTAAAGGCCGTCCAGTTGACGGCGGCGAAGATGGCGACCAGCGCCAGCAGCACGATGAGGAAAATGGTCCGGAATTTCATGTCAGCCTCCTTTGTTGTGAAGGTGTCGGCAGAGGCACGCGAGCGCTTGTCATGACGACGATATGAATATCTTGGACTACGGCAAGCACGGGGATGTTCCGTGCAGTTGTCATCCTGCAATCAGAAATGAAAAAGCCGGCACGGAGCCGGCTTGCAAGCGGGGAAGAGCGCTGCGGGCTCAGGCAGCCAGCGCCTTTTCCAGCAACTGGTGCAGTTCGGCGAACTGCGGCTCACCGACATAGCGCTTGATGATGTTGCCATCCTTGCCGATAACGAAGGTGGTCGGGGTCAGCTTGACGTCGCCGAAGGCCTTGGCCAGCGTGTCTTGCGGGTCCAGCGCGACCTTGAAGGGCAGCTTGCGGGTTTCGGTGTAGTTCAGCACGTAGTTGGGCGGGTCATAGCTCATGGCGACGGCCACGAAGTCCAGGCCACGGTCCTTGAACTTGTTGTAGGTGTCGATCATCTGCGGCATTTCGCCCACGCAGGTGGTGCAGCTGGTGGCCCAGAAATTGACCATGACCACCTTGCCGCGCAAATCCTTCAGTGCCACCTGCTGGCCATCGAGCTTGGTGAAGGTGACGTCGGGCGCGGCATTGCCGGCATTGACCTTGAAATAGGCGAAGGCGGCGACAGCGGCCACCACCAGGACGGCTGCCAGCTTGATCATGAGACCGCTCTTGGGCGCGTTGGCCTGTGCTTGCATGGGAAACTCCGGATCCGGACTGCGGGAAGAGGCCTGCCACTGCATACGGCAGCCTCGTTGAACTGAAGCATTATAGACCTCGCCGCAGAATTCTGCGGGCGGCCCCTGCACGTGAAAACCGCCGGACTCGCCGGCGGTTTGACCTGCATCAGCTACGCAGCTGCCATCAGCTGGTGGCCTTGTTCTCGCTGGCCGGCTTGCGCTGGTAGTCCTTCAGTTCGTCCTCGGTGATGTATTCGAACAGGGTCACGACCTTGTTCACACCGGAGACGCCGCTGGCGATCTGCGCCGCACGCTGGCCTTCACGTTGGGTCACGCGGCCCAGCATGTAGACGATGCCGCGCTCGGTGGTGATCTTGAAGGCGCTGGAGTACAGCGTCTTGTCGTCCACCAGGCTGGCCAGGACCTTGCTGGTGATGAGCGCATCGCTGGAGCGCGAACCGAAGCTGGACGACGGGCCCACTTCCAGTTCGTTGTACACCGTGTCGACGTTCTGGATGGCCTTGGTTTCACGCTCGGCGGCGGCCTTGGAGGCTTCGTCCGGCACTTCGCCCGAGAGCAGCACCTTGCGGTTGAAGGCCGTCACGTTGACGTGGGAGCCGGAGGCCACCACTTCGGGAATGCGGGCTTCGCCCTTGACCAGGATGGACTTGTCTTCCGTCTGCGCGCCCAGGGTGCGGCGGTCGGTGGCGGCGAAGGTGGTGGCCAGCGCACCGCCGGCAAACACCGCAAAACAGCCCTGCAGGCTCAGGGCCACCATGCCGCCGAGGGCCACGGCCGCCAGCGGGCGGCGCATACGGGTCAACAAGGATCGTGCATCACTCATTCGCATCATCTCCAAAAAGCGCGACGTCGATACCGTCGCAAATGCAGTGCAGCGACACCAGATGCACTTCCTGGATGCGCGCAGTGCGTTCATGCGGCACACAGATATGCACATCGGCGTCGTTCAGGACCTTGCCGATCTTGCCGCCACCCTTGCCGGTCAGGGCCACCACGCGCATGTCGCGTTCGTGCGCCACTTCGATGGCGGCCAGGATGTTGCCCGAATTGCCCGAGGTCGAGAAGGCCAGCAGGATGTCGCCGGCCTGGCCGAAGGCCTGGACTTGCTTCGAGAAAATTTCCTGGTAGCTGTAGTCGTTGCCGACGGCGGTGAGGATGGACGTATCGGTGGTCAGCGCCAGGGCCGGCAGCGGCAGGCGTTCGCGTTCGAAGCGGCCTACCAGTTCGGCGGCGAAGTGCTGGCTGTCGGCGGCCGATCCGCCATTGCCACAGGCAAGAATCTTGTTGCCATTCGACAGTGCAGTGAACATTAGTTCAATCGCCTGTTCGATCGGTTGGGCCAGAACACTGGCGGCCTTCATCTTCAGGTCGGCGCTTTCCTGGAAATGGGCGAGGATGCGGGGATTTGTCATAGTGCCTGCGATTATAGAGGACTTGAACGCGGCCAAGTCCGGGCAATTCGTAAAGAGAAGTTTCCGGAATCCGGTCGCACATGATACTCCAGCCGCCCGCTGTCGCGCCAAACCGTCCGCTGTTCAGGCCTCGATGGCGTTGCGCAGCCACTGCAACCGGCCGCCTTCCAGCGTGACCACGTCGAAGCGGCAGGCCGGCAGGCGCGCTTGTCCTTGCAGCCAGACCTGGGCGGCCACCAGCAGGCGCCGCTGCTTGGGCGGCGTGACGCTGGCGGCCGCACCGCCATAGGCGCTGCTGGCGCGGGCGCGCACTTCCACGAAGACGATGGTGCTGCCCTCACGCAGTATCAGGTCGATCTCGCCGCCCTTGCAGCGGAAATTGCGCTGCACCAGCTGCAGGCCCTGTGCCTGCAGGTAGGCCAGCGCCCGGTCTTCGCCGTCGTCCCCGGTGCGCTGGCGCGCCGTGCGCCGCAGCGAGCTGCCTGGCGCCATGATGGCCTCAGTACTGGTCGGCCATCGGCACCGGCCAGCCATCCTGGTAGACGGCCTGGGTTTCCTGGCGTTGGAAGAAGGTGGTGCCGCCGCTGACCATGTTCACGTTCAGCCGGCCGGTGACGCCGTCGATGTCGAAGCCGGATTGCTTCTGGGCGATGCCATAGGCCACCCGGTAGGCATCGATGCCCAGCGCGTACAGGCGCGCCAGGTCGGGATTGGGGCGCTCGTTGTCGTTGACCGCCGGACGCGGGTAGCGGGCCACGGCCACGTTGTCCGGCTGCAGCTGCCAGGGGATGTCGATCAGGCGCACGCCATCGAGTTCGGGCAGCTTGTCATTCGGGTTGTCACGCTTGAGGGTGAAGGGATTGATCTGCGAAGTCCCGTACAGCGGCAGCTCGTTGCCGACGGCGCTGCGCAGTTGCACGGTCTGCGCCGCATCCAGGGCGACGAAGATCAGGGCCGGCTTTTCCTGCTCCACGCGCTTGGCCAGTTGCGCCAGGCCGGGCGCGGAGAGGGCGTTGGAGGGCGTGCTCAGTTCCAGTGTTTCCACCTGCAGTCCGAGCTGGCGCGCGCGCAGCTGGAAGGAGCGGGCGGCGCGCTTCTGCCAGGCGGTGCCGGTGGAGATGGCGAAAATCTTGCCGGGGGCCTTTTCCTTCTCGACCCAGTTGGCGACCTGGCGCGCTTCCTCGTCGATGGACAGGCCCACGGCCAGCATCTGCGGTGGCAACTGCAATTCGGTTTCGCCATTCATGTCGGGCTGCGCCAGCGCCACCGTGGGTTTGCTCACGCGCCCGCTCTGCGCCACGGCGGTGACGGCGCTGCGCGAGAGCGGGCCGACCACGATGTCGAACTTGGCGGATGCGTCGTCATAGGCACGCTGCATGTCAGGCGCGGAGTCGCCGGTTTCGACGATGGCCAGTTGGATATTTTCCTTCTGGCGCGAATAGGCGGTCAGGAAGCCCGTGCGCACGGCATCGGAAGCCGCGCCGAAGGCACCGCTGCGCGAGGGCAGCAGCAGGGCCACGCGCACGGGTGTCGGGGTAGCTGGGGGTGGCGGCACAGCGGGTGCGCCGATGGCGGCTGATTCCATCTCCGGGGAGGTGCCCGGCGGCAGGGCCAGCGGGGCGGGGTCGGCAGCACCAGGCGTGGCAGCCTGGGCCAGCAGAGGTACACTGTCGGCTGCTGCGGCGCTGGCCGTGATCATCCATGGTGCCAGCATGCCTGCCAGCAGGGCCGCTTGCGCGGTCATTTTCTTCCAACTTGTGAACATCCCGCCCCCTCCAATGAATCAGAATTCCAGCGTCGCCGCCTCCATCCTGCAGGATGCCGCCCAGCAAAGCTATCCGGTGTCGGCATTATATGTGCTGGCCACGCCCATCGGAAACGTCTGCGACATCACCCTGCGCGGCCTGCATGTGCTGGCCATTGCTGACGCGGTGGCCTGCGAGGATACCCGCAATACCAGCCAGTTGCTGCAGCGTTATGGCCTTTCCAAGCAGTTGCTGGCAACCCACGAACACAATGAGCGCGAAGCCGCCGCCAAGATCATCGAACGCCTGCAGGCCGGCCAGCGCGTGGCCCTGGTCTCGGACGCGGGTACCCCGGCCATCTCCGACCCCGGCGCCCGTGTAGTGGACGCCGTGCGCGCCGCAGGGTTCCAGGTCATCGCCTTGCCCGGTGCCTCGGCGGCGGTGACTGCCTTGTCGGCCTCCGGCCTGACCGATGCCCGCTTCCACTTCGTCGGCTTCCTGCCAGCCAAGACCCGCCAGCGTGAGACCGCCTTGCAGGAACTGGTGGCGCTGCAGGCCGCGCTGGTGTTCTATGAGGCTCCGCACCGCATCGTCGAGACCGTGCAGTCCATGCTGCAGGTCTTCGGCCCCACCCGCCAGGTGGTGCTGGCGCGCGAGCTGACCAAACTCTTCGAGCACATCCACCGCTGCCCGCTGGGCGAGGCCGTGGCCTGGCTGGAGCAGGATGCCAACCGCCAGCGCGGTGAATTCGTGGTCTTGCTGGAAGGGGCGCGGCCGGTCGAGGGGGAAGATGCCGAGGGCGAGCGCGTCTTGCGCATCCTGCTGGAAGAGTTACCGGTCAAGCAGGCGACGGCATTGGCCGCGCAGATCACCGGCCAGAAAAAGAATGCCTTGTATGAACGCGCCCTGCAGATCCGCCAAGGCGCACAAGAGGACGAGGACGCCTGAAGCCGCACAGGCCCCCGGCTCAGCCCGTTCGGGCGATCAAATGAAGTTTTTTGCGGGGCCACCCCTGCATCGCCCGCCACGCCGCCCTGCGTTGAAATGCCTCTGCAGGGCGGGTGAAGAAAATTCCCAAAAACCGAAGTCGGCTCAACGCTCCACGATGAACGGCGTGCCGGCACTGCGCTGGCGCACCAGCATGGCCGCGTTCTGCGCTGCCGGACGGGTCGGGTAGGGGCCGGCATAGAGGCGATAGAGTCCGTTGACCTGCACCGCCTGCATGCTGTCGACGATGCCGGAGAGGCTGGGCAGCAGCTTGTCGCGCGCCACCAGGGCATTGGCTTCCTGCGAGTAGGCACCGAACTGCAGGTAATAGCCGGCCGTCAGCGGAACCGCTTGCGGCATGGCCGGCGAAGGGGCCGAGCCGCTGGCCACGGCATTGATGATGCCACCGCCCCCGGCCATGCCCGCGCCACCGGCGGCGCTGCTGGTGCTGGCGTTGATGGGCTGTACCGCCGCCACGGTCGGCTGCGGTGGCAGGCTTTGCGCGCTGACCGTATTGATTTCCACCGGTCCGGTGGAGACACCCTGTCCACCGGCCCCGGTATCGGCAGCCCGGTTGATCGGATCGGCCGCCGCCAGCGTGGTGCCGCCGCCATTGCGGCGTGCATCGGCCATGCGCTGGGCTTCTTCCGGCAGGATGCGCTCGACTTCCAGTTCGCTGCTGCCGGTGCCGAGGTAGCCGAGCTTGAGCGCGGCCGTGTAGGAGAGGTCGATGATGCGGCTGGAGTGGAAGGGCCCGCGGTCATTGATGCGCACGATGACCTGCTTGCCGGTCTTCAGGTTGGTCACCCGGGCGTAGGACGGGATGGGCAGCGTGGGATGCGCGGCCGTCATCTTGTACATGTCGTAGAGTTCGCCCGAAGAGGTCTTCTGGCCATGGAATTTCTTGCCATACCAGCTGCCCACGCCGCGCTGGATGAAGGGCTGGTTGTTGTCCGTGATCGGCACGTAGGTCTTGCCGAACACCGCATAAGGCCGGCTGGCGGCCTTGGAGACTGGTTCCACCTGGGGTTCGGCATCGGCCACGTCCAGGAGGCCATCGGGGATGTGATCGCCCGGGCCGTCATCCTTGTAGTAGCCGCCGCGCCCCGAACCCGCCGCCGGCAGCGCCGGGACGTTGGAGGGCCGGGTACTGGCGGACTTGGTGGGGGTGGCCGGTGCCTGGGCGGTCTGGCGCGGGGCCTGCTGGGTGGTGCCGCAAGCGGCCAGCAGCAAGGGCAGCAGCAGCGTGCCCCAGCGCAGGGCGCGGCCCAGGGAGGCGCGCGGGTGGTGATGGTCTAGAGTGGGTGTTTCCATGGGCTGTCCTTGGTCAACAGTCGATGCGCGGGGCCTGGTGCTTGCGGGTCCCGGCCGGAATGTTCGCAACGATACCAGACTGCAATGCACCGAGGCTGACAACTCGTCAGTACAGCAAGTTCACGAATCCTCGCAAACTTGCCATTCCTGCAACAAGAAGGGTGTGCGTCCGGATCAGCTTTGAACCAGTTTGCGATGGCGCTGGATGCTCATCAGGATGCCTGCGCCCAGGCCCAGCGTGACCAGCGCGGTGCCGCCATAGCTCATGAAGGGAAGCGGGACGCCCACCACCGGCAGGATGCCGCTGACCATGCCCATGTTCACGAAGGCATAGGTGAAGAAGATCATCGTGATCGCCCCGCCCAAGAGGCGCGTGAACAGCGTAGGCGCATTGGCCGTGATCATCAGGCCGCGCCCGATCAGGAGCAGGTACAGCACCAGCAGCACGCAGTTGCCGATCAGTCCGAACTCCTCCGAATAGACCGAGAAAATGAAGTCGGTGGTACGTTCGGGGATGAATTCCAGGTGGGTCTGGGTGCCCATGAGCCAGCCCTTGCCCGTGACGCCCCCGGAGCCGATGGCAATGGTGGACTGGATGATGTGGAAGCCCTTGCCCAGCGGATCGGAGGTCGGGTCGATGAGCATCATGACGCGCTGGCGCTGGTAATCGTGCATGAAGGACCACACCACCGGCAGGCTGGCCGCGCCTGCCACGAAGAGTCCCAGCAGGATCTTCCAGGGCAGGCCGGCAAAGAAGATGACGTAGAAGCCGGCCGCCAGCACCAGCAGACCGGTGCCCAGGTCAGGCTGGCGGATGATCAGAAAGCCCGGGATCAGCAGCAGGATCGCCGCCACCAGGAAGGCATCCCAGCGCAGCATGCCTTCGCGCTTCTGGAAGTACCAGGCCAGCATCAGCGGCATGGCGATCTTCATGATCTCGGAAGGCTGCACCACCATGCCGATGTTGAGCCAGCGGCGCGAGCCCTTCTTGATGATGCCGAACAGCGCCACCGCGATGAGCAGCGTCACCCCCACCGTATAGACCGGCACGGCCAGCCGCAGCAGCAGCTGGGGCGAGACGTTGGCGGCTACCCACATGACGATGAAGGCCACCAGGATGTTGCGCAGCTGGTCTTCCACCCGGCCGGGGAAGTTCATGCCAGCCGAATAGAGGGTGACGATGCCCACCGACAGGATCAGGAACACGATCAGCGACAGCGCGCCGTCGAACACCGTCAGGTGCGGCTTGATGATTTGCCACAGGGGCGGACGTTGCAGGCTCATGCCGGCTCCTCGTGCGTACTGCTTGTTGCGATGTCAGGCCTCATTCCTGCACATCCGGCTGGACCGTCGGCGTATTGCTGCTGCCGGCGTCTTCGGAGGTGGAACCTTCGACCGGGGTATCCGGGCTCACCGCCTCGGGCGCGACCGACTTGATCGGCTCATTGGGGCGCTTGCCCAGCATGAAGTAATCCATGGCCTTGCGTACCAGCGGGGCGGCCACGCCGGCGCCCCAGCCACCGTTCTCGACGACGGCCGCAATGGCGATGCGCGGCGCGTCGGCCGGCGCAAAGCCGATGTAGAGGCCGTTGTCGTGGTAGATGCGCGAAAGCTTCTTGGAATCATACTTCTGGTTCTTGGCGATGTTGACCACCTGCGCCGTCCCGGTCTTGCCGCCCGACTCGTAGGGCGCGCCCCAGAAGGCGGCTGCGCCCGTGCCTTCCTTGACCACGCCCACCATGGCGCGCTTGATGAAGTCGATGTTTTCCTGCTTCAGCGGGATGCGATAGCTTTCCTTGGGCACGGTCTCTGTGCGCTCGTGGGACACCCCGTCCTCGATGATCTTGACCAGGTGCGGCTTCATCACCACGCCATTGTTGGCCAGGATGGAGGTCGCCTGCGCCAGTTGCAGCGGGGTGAAGCTGTTGTAGCCCTGCCCGATGCCCAGCGAGACGGTGTCACCGGCGATCCAGCGTTTCTGCTCGGGTTTGCGGAAGGCGGTGCGCTTCCACTCGGTAGAGGGCAGGATGCCGCGCTTCTCGTGCTCCAGGTCGATACCGGTGATCTGGCCGAAACCGAAGGGCTTCATGAAGTCATGGATGGCATTGACCCCCATGTCATTGGCCAGCATGTAGTAATAGGTGTCGCAGGAGATGGCGATGGAGCGGTACATGTCCACCACGCCGTGGCCACCTTCCTTGTCGTCGCGGAAGCGGTGATTGCCCAGCACGAAGAAGCCCGGATCGCGGATGGCATCCTGCGGGCGGCGCTTGCCCAGTTCCAGCGCAGCCAGCGCCATGAAGGGCTTGTAGGTCGAACCAGGCGAATAGAGGCCCGACAGCGGGCGGTTCAGCAGCGGACGGTCGGGCGACTTGTTCAACTCATCCCAGCTCTGCTGGTCGATGCCTTCGACGAACAAGTTGGGGTCGTAGGAGGGCTGGGAGACATAGGCCAGAATGTCGCCGGTGGCCGGGTTGATCGCCACCAGCGCGCCCTTCTGGTCGCCGAAGGCTTCTTCGACCACCTTCTGCAGCTCGATGTCGATGGACAGGATCAGGTTCTTGCCGGGCGTGGCCGGGGTGCGCGAGAGCGAGCGCACGGCGCGTCCGCTGGCCGAGATTTCCACTTCCTCGTAGCCGGTGGTGCCGTGCAGCTGGGTTTCGTAACTCTTTTCCAGGCCTTCCTTGCCGATGTAGTCGGTGCCGTTGTAGTTGGCTTCGTCGTCGGAGTCGGCGATGCGTTCGGCATCGCGCTGACTGATGCGGCCGATGTAGCCGATCACGTGCGCAGCAGTCTTGCCGTAGGGATACTGGCGGAACAGGCGGGCCTGCACTTCCACGCCGGGGAAGCGATAGCGCTGGGCGGTGAACTTGGCCACTTCCTCATCGGTGAGGCGGGTGCGGATGGGCACGCTCTCGAAGTTCTTGGATTCTTCCTGCAGGCGGCGGAAGCGGCGACGGTCGCGCTGCTGGATTTCCACGATGGTGCCCAGCTCATCGATGAGGTCATCGATGTTGGTCTTGATCTTGGAGGGCGTGATTTCCAGCGTGTAGGCCGAATAGTTGCGCGCCAGCACTACGCCGTTGCGGTCCAGGATCAGGCCGCGGTTGGGCACGATGGGCACCACCGAGATGCGGTTTTCCTCGGCCTGGGCGGCGTAGGCGTCGTGGCGCACCACCTGCAGCCACAAAAAGCGCGCCAGCAGCAGGCTGAAGCACACCAGTACCAGGACGCTCGCAGCCAGCAGGCGCATCCGGAACAGCCTCAGCTCATGCGCGGTATTCTTGAATTCGGTCATGCTGCTTGCACCTGGCCCCTCAGATGGGGCGGTTCTCGTCGCGGTCCACCGCGCGGCGCTGCGGCGCCAGCAGCAGGACGCTTACCACCGGCCACAGCAGGGCCGAGACCAGGCTCTCGCTGAAATAGAACCAGTCCGGCGACTTGCCCGTCACCAGCAGCTGGATCACCAGTTGCACCGCCTGCGCCAGCAGCATCAGCGGCAGCACGTGCAGCGCCTGGGTGCGCAGCGGGAACCACAGCACGCGGCGGTGGATCATGATGGCGAAATACGACAGCAGGGTGTAGGCCAGCGCGTTCTCGCCCAGCAGCGTGGCTTCGTTCACATCCATCAGCAGGCCCATCATGAAGGCCACGCTGATGCCGACCTTGCGCGGCTGGTGGATGTTCCAGAACACCAGCGCCAGCGCCACGAAGTCGGGCACGCCGACCATCTGCCCCCAGGGCATCAGGTTCAGCACGAACGCCACGATGAGGCTGAAGGCGATGAACAGCGGACTGGCCGGCAGGAGGATGTATTGGTTGTTCATCGTGCGGATTCCTTGGCGGCCGGTTTGGCGGTGGCGGCTGCTGCAGCCGGCGCGGCCGGGGTAGCTGAAGCGGCCGCTGCCGCAGGCTTGGCCGGCGGTGTCACGTTGGCGGCGCCCTTGCGGTCTTCGGCGGGCTTGTCCTTGGGCGTGGCGTTGGCATCCTCGGCGCTATTGTCGCGGGTGCTGTCACGCAGGCGGCGCTTGAAGAGCTTGGCCGATTTTTCATCGATCACGTCCGGCTCCGGACGCGGCGGCAGGTTCTGTTCCACCAGCAGGATCAGCAGCTGGCGATGACGGTCGATGCCGGCCAGCGGACGGCACACGATGCGCGCGAAAGAGTCCGCCGAACGGGTTTCCACCAGCGCCACGCTGGCCACCGACAGGCCCGGCGGATAGACACCGTCGATGCCCGAGGTCACCAGCACGTCACCCTTCTGGATATCGGCGTTGGCCGGCATGAAGCGCAGGTCCAGCGCGCCGGTCTGGCCGCGGCCGTAGGCCACGCTGCGCAGGCCGTTACGCAGTACCTGCACCGGGATGGCCTGGTCCTTGTCGGTCAGCAGCGTCACTTCGGAGGAGAACGGGAATACCCGCGTCACCTGGCCCACGATGCCGACCTCGTCGATGACCGGCTGGCCGGCCGTGACGCCCTGTTGCGAACCGCGATTGAGGATGATCTTGCGGGTGAAGGGATCGCGCGCATCGTAGAGGATCTCGCCGACGATGGACTTGACCGGCACCTTCTGCTGCATGTCCAGCAGCTTGCGCAGCTGCACGTTCTCGGCCGCCAGCAGGCGTTCCTGCTGCATCAGCTGGGCGTTGACGATCTGCTGCTGGCGCAGCTCGCGGTTTTCCTTCTGCAGCGAGGCCAGCGAAGAGAAGTATTCGGACGAATTGGTGAAGGCGTCGCGCGGCACCATGGCCACCGTCTGGAACGGATAGAGGGCCGTGCCCAGCGCCTGGCGCAGCGTGCCCAGCACGTGCATGCGGGCGTCGACCACCAGCATCACGACCGAGATCAATGCAAAGACGGTCACGCGCACCCGGGCCGAAGCGCCCTGCTTGAAGAGTGGTGGGATTTCCATGGCGTCAGGCCGACTGCAGGGTCACACCAGGTGACCGGCTGCAGGCGGATAACTCACTTCCTGCGTCGAAAACGGTAACAAAAAGGGGAGCCGAGGCGCTCTGGCGACCCCGTACCCGCCGACGCTGCATCGGGTGCGCACGCGGGGTGCGCATCCTGTGGCTGGTCGGTGTGAACGGCGTCATATCGAACGGTTCGGTTCCCCACTCATCCGGCAGTACATCGCTGCCGGTTCATGCTTTGCTGCCCGGGCCTGCTGTCCGGCAGGCCCATGTACCTTGATACTGCTGTACTTTGGTGCTGTGGCTGTTCTGCGACTTTCGGCCGGCTTATTCAGCCGAGAAGATCGAACCCAGCTTGTCCATGCGGTCCAGTGCCATGCCCGAGCCGCGCACCACGCAGGTCAGCGGATCTTCGGCCACGATCACCGGCAGGCCGGTTTCTTCCATCAGCAGGCGGTCCAGGTCGCGCAGCAGGGCGCCGCCACCGGTCAGCATCATGCCCTTTTCGGCGATGTCGGCACCCAGTTCCGGCGGGGTCTGTTCCAGCGCGTTCTTGACGGCCGAGACGATGTTGTTCAGCGGATCGGTCAGGGCTTCCAGGATTTCATTGCTGGAGATGGTGAAGGAACGCGGGATGCCTTCGGACAGGTTGCGGCCCTTGACTTCCATTTCCTTGACTTCCGACCCGGGGAAGGCCGAGCCGATTTCCTTTTTGATCGCTTCGGCGGTCTGTTCGCCGATGAGCATGCCGTAGTTGCGGCGGATGTAGTTGACGATGGCTTCGTCGAACTTGTCGCCGCCCACGCGCACCGAACCCTTGTAGACCATGCCGCCCAGCGAGATGATGCCCACTTCGGTGGTGCCGCCGCCGATGTCGACCACCATCGAGCCGGTGGCGTCGGAGACCGGCAGGCCCGAGCCGATGGCTGCAGCCATCGGTTCCTCGATCAGGTAGACCTGGGATGCGCCCGCGCCCAGTGCGGATTCGCGGATGGCGCGGCGTTCCACCTGGGTCGAACCGCAGGGGACGCAGATGATGATGCGCGGGGAGGGGCGGAACAGCTTGGAGTCATGCACCATGCGGATGAATTGCTTCAACATCTGCTCGGTGACGGTGAAATCGGCGATCACGCCGTCCTTCATCGGGCGGATCGCCTCGATGTTGCCGGGCACCTTGCCCAGCATCTGCTTTGCTTCCTTGCCGACCGCCTGGATGGTCTTCTTGCCGTTGGGGCCGCCTTGCTGGCGGATCGCCACCACCGACGGCTCGTCCAGCACGATGCCATGGCCGCGCGCGTAAATCAGCGTGTTCGCGGTGCCGAGGTCGATCGCCAGATCGTTGGAGAAGTAACTGCGGAGAAATCCAAACATGAGTTGTCCTGATGCGCCCGCGAGGGGGCGCCTAGCTTTTTGATAGGGGGAGGTGTCCGTTCATGCTGCGGCGACGCGAAAATCAGGCGCCTGCAAGGCATTAATCCGACATTCTACCTTATAATTCTCGAGAAACCAGCAAGCCAGTTTGCCAAAAACGTCCGCTTTACGGGAGCTTCCGGCCGCCATCTGGCGCGGGTTTGCCGTTTTTCAAGCGATTCACGCCATGACCCGGTCGACCCGCCGCGCAAGCGAACTTGCCCCGGCAACGAGGCTGCGGAAAACGCCTTGCGGCCGCAGCGGCTACGGGTCTTCCAATTTCAACATCACGCGGCGCGCCCTGCGCGTCCTTTCGACCATGTCTCTAGTCCTTTCCGACGTCCAACGCATCGCCAAACTGTCCCAACTGGAGCTGACCCCGGCCGAGGCCGATGCCACCCTGGACAAGCTCAATGGCATCTTCGCCCTGGTGGAACAGATGCGGGCCATCGATACCTCCGGCGTGGAACCGCTGTCGCACCCGATCGCCGCCATCGAGCCGGCGCTGGCACTGCGTTTGCGCGAAGATGCCGTGACCGAATCCAATCGCCGCGAGGACTACCAGCAACCGGCCCCGGCCACCCAGGATGGCCTGTACCTGGTGCCCAAGGTCATTGAATGAATCCGGCGCTTCGCGCCAGCCACCGTCCGCTTCCGGCCCAGCCGGCCCGCAAGACCGCAGCGTAACCGACTCCATGCACAAGCTCACCCTCAAAGAACTGTCCGCGCAACTGCAAGCGCGCAAGATTTCCGCCACTGAACTGGCGACCCTTTTCCTGGACCGCATTGCGGCCAGCGACCTCAATGCCTTCCTGCATGTGGACCGCGACCTCACCCTGGCGCAGGCCAAGGCCGCCGATGTACGCCTGGCAGGCAATGATGCCGGTCCTTTGACCGGCGTGCCCATTGCACATAAGGACATCTTCGTCACCCGCAACTGGCGCACCACAGCGGGTTCGCGCATGTTGCAGGACTACGTGAGCCCCTTCGATGCCACCGTGGTGGAGCAGTTCAACGCGGCCGGTACCGTCACCTTGGGCAAGCTCAACTGTGACGAATTCGCCATGGGCTCCAGCAACGAGAACTCGTTCTATGGCGCGGTCAAGAATCCCTGGGACAAGACCGCCATCCCTGGCGGCTCCTCCGGCGGCTCGGCCGCTGCCGTGGCCGCGCGCCTGGCGCCGGCCGCTACCGCCACCGATACCGGCGGCTCGATCCGCCAGCCGGCCTCGCTGTGCGGCGTCACCGGCATCAAGCCGACCTATGGCAGCGTGTCGCGCTACGGCATGATCGCCTTCGCCTCCTCGCTGGACCAGGGCGGCCCGATCGCCAAGACGGCCGAAGACTGCGGCCTGCTGTTGAACGCCATGACCGGCTTCGATGAACGCGATTCCACCAGCCTGCAACGCCCCAAGGAAGATTTCACCCGCTCGCTGAACCAGAGCCTGCAAGGCCTGCGCATCGGCGTGCCCAAGGAATTCTTCGGTGCCGGCCTGGCCGCTGACGTGGAAGCGGCCGTGCGCGCTGCCCTGGCCGAGTTCGAGAAGCTGGGTGCGACCCTGGTCGAGATCTCGCTGCCCAAGACCGAGCTGTCCATTCCCGTGTATTACGTGATCGCCCCGGCCGAAGCCTCGTCGAATCTGTCGCGCTTCGATGGCGTGCGCTACGGTCACCGTGCCGCCGACTACAAGGACCTGGCTGACATGTACAAGAAGTCGCGCGCCGAAGGCTTTGGCGACGAGGTCAAGCGCCGCATCCTGGTTGGTTCCTATGTGCTCTCGCACGGCTACTACGACGCCTACTACCTGCAGGCCCAGAAGATCCGCCGCCTGATCGCCGAGGACTTCCAGCGCGCCCTGGCCGGCGAGAACCGCCAGTGCGACGTCATCATGGGCCCGGTCTCGCCCACCGTCGCCTGGGACCTGGGCGACAAGACCGACGACCCGGTGGCCAACTACCTGGCCGACATCTTCACGCTCTCCACCAGCCTGGCCGGTTTGCCGGGCATGTCCATTCCTTGCGGATTCGGACAGGGCGAGAAGAACGGCAAGCGTCCGGTCGGCCTGCAGATCATCGGCAATTATTTCGACGAAGCGCGCCTCTTGAACGTGGCGCACCAGTTCCAGCAGGCCACCGACTGGCACCTGCGCGAACCGGCCTGATCGCTGGCTCTCGTCAACTACAACAGCATTCGCAAGGACAACATCATGCAGTGGGAAGTCGTCATCGGCCTCGAAACGCACACGCAGCTTTCGACCCAATCCAAGATCTTCAGCGGCAGCTCGACCCGCTTCGGTGCCGAGCCCAACACCCAGGCCAGCCCGGTGGACCTGGCCTTGCCGGGCGTGCTGCCGGTCCTGAACAAGGGCGCGGTGGAACGTGCGATCCAGTTCGGCCTGGCCATCGGCGCCACCATCGCCCCGCGCTCGGTGTTCGCGCGCAAGAATTACTTCTATCCTGACCTGCCCAAGGGCTACCAGATCAGCCAGTTCGAGATCCCCGTGGTGCAAGGCGGCACCATGTCCTTCGCCGTCGAGAAGGACGGCAAGACCGAGATCAAGACCATCAACCTGACCCGCGCCCACCTCGAAGAAGACGCCGGCAAGTCCCTGCACGAGGACTACCAGGGCATGACCGGCATCGACCTCAACCGCGCCGGTACGCCCTTGCTGGAAATCGTCACCGAACCCGAGATGCGCAGCGCCGCCGAAGCCGTCGGCTACGCCAAGGCCCTGCATTCGCTGGTGGTGTGGCTGGGCATCTGCGACGGCAACATGCAGGAAGGTTCCTTCCGCTGCGACGCCAACGTCTCGGTGCGTCCGGTGGGCCAGGAGAAATTCGGCACCCGTTGCGAGATCAAGAACCTGAACTCCTTCCGCTTCCTGGAAGAGGCCATCAACTACGAAGTGCGCCGCCAGATCGAGCTGATCGAGGACGGTGGCACAGTGGTCCAGGAAACCCGCCTCTACGATCCGGACAAGAAGGAAACCCGTTCCATGCGCAGCAAGGAAGACGCGCAGGATTACCGTTACTTCCCCGACCCCGACCTGCCGCCGCTGGCCATCTCGCAGGAGTGGATCGAGCGCGTCAGGACCACCATGCCCGAGCTGCCCGCCGCGATGCGCGAGCGCTTCGTGGCCGATTATGCGCTGCCGGAATACGATGCCATGGTGCTTACGCAATCCAAGGGCATGGCCTCCTACTTCGAAGCTGTGGTGGCTGCCGCGGGCAAGGACCAGGCCAAGCCGGCCGCCAACTGGCTCATGGGTGACGTGGCCTCCACGCTCAACCGCGAAGACACCGACATCGCCGATGCGCCCGTGAAGGCCGCACAACTGGCGCTGCTGTTGAAGCGCATCGCCGACGGCACCATCTCCAACAAGATCGCCAAGGAAGTCTTTGCGGGCATGTGGGAAGCCAGGTCCGACAAGGATTCCCTGGCCGATGACATCATCGAAGCCAAGGGCCTGAAGCAGATTTCGGACAGCGGCGCGCTGGAAGCCATCGTGGACCAGGTGCTGGCGGCCAATGAAAAGTCGGTGGCGGAATTCCGCGCCGGCAAGGAACAGGCCATCAACGCCCTGATCGGCCAGGCCATGAAGGCCACGCGCGGCAAGGCCAATCCGGCGCAATTGACGGAACTGCTGCGCAAGAAGCTGGCGGGCTGATTCACGCCCGTTGCCTGGTAGCGCAACAAGTTGGTGGATGAACCCCACGCCTGGCAACGGGCGTGGGGTTTGTTATTGGGGGCTTGGAAAGAGGGGGCGATTTTAATATTTGAAATAGAGGCCGTTGTCTTCCTCATCCTCGTCATCCTCATCCGGTGCGCTCAGCCGTTTGGTTGACTCCCACAAATTGATGTCGGAGGGTGATGGAAACTCCAGCGCACGAAAGATCTTTTCTGCCAGCTTGGCGAACGGAAGCCATTTTCGAAGCATGGTGAAGCAAATTCCCGAGGTGATTATAATGCCGAGGAAGAGACCCCCCAGGGCTTCCCTTGAGGAAATAAATTTGATTCCTTGCTCCAGTGACTGCTTTCCGCCAAACAGAAATAAAAGAGAAAGCGCAGTGATGAAAATAGCGTTGGCAAACAAGGTCCGTCTCAGGGTTCCTTTGATGCAATGGGGGTAAAGCGCGATAGTTCGTTCTGCTGGTTTGTACAGAGCGAACAATTCGTAACTGCCACCTTGCTTCTTGATCACAGCTTCTACATAGTCGCCATCTTTGAATGGGCTGCCCCACAACCACCCATAGACACGACGTCCTTCCAACTCAAATTGAACATAATCGCCGATACCCTCCATGGAAGAGGCATAGTTCGACAGAGTCGCCGCTTGCCCCGAGTCGCCGACCAAGGCCGACAGAATCGCTCCGAGGCGCATGTTGCTCTGATCGCGTGCGGTGAAGAAGAAATTGGCTGTCTCGCGTGACTTTCTGAAATTCTTTATATGCCCTGATAATTTCTGAAAATCATTGCTGTTGGGGATGTCTATAAAGGCGGTCAACTTTTAACTTTGTGCTCGGATAGCCGGCTCTTCTAATATTTAAAATAGAGGCCGTTGTCTTCCTCATCTTCGTCATCCTCATCCTGTGCGGTTAGACGCTTGGTGGATTCCGACAAATTGACCTCGGCGGGTCGCGGAAAATCTAGAGCACGAAATATTTTTTCCGCGAGCTTTGCAAAGGGGAGCCATTTCCAAAGTATGGCGAAGCAAATACCAGTGGTGAGTGCGATGGCAAGCAAGAATCCCCACCTCGCTTCTATTGAAGAAATGAATTCTATCCGGTAGCTCAGCGACTGATTTCCGCCCAAAAGGATGATGAGGGAAATGGCTGTGAGAAAGAGAGCGTTGGTAACCAAGGTCTTTCTTACGGCGCTACGTAAGAAAGCACGCGTGCCTTTGATGCAATGGGGATAAAGGGCAATAGTGCGTTCCCCCGGTTTATACAAAGCGAACAGCTCGTAGCAGTTTCCTTGTCGTCTGACGGCGGCTTCTACATAGTCGCCGTCCTTGAAAGGACTTCCCCATAACCATCCACCGAGAGTACGCCCGTCAAGCTCAAGTTGAACATAGTCTCCGATGCCCTCCATGGAAGAGGCATAGTTAGACAGAGTCGCCGCCTGCCCGGAGTCACCGATCAAGGCCGACAGAATGGCTCCGAGGCGCATGTTGCTCTGATCGCGTGCAGTGAAGAAGAAATTGGCTGTCTCGCGTGACTTCCTGAAATTCTTTATATGGCCTGCCAATTTCTGAAAATCATCGTCGTTGGGGATGTCTATAAATTCGGTCATTTCTGTCTTTCAAAAATATATCCGCAATTCTTCCAATGTGGGATCTTCAAGAGATCCCCAAGCTCTCTCGGAATTCGCTTCCTTGGCAGGAGGTGCTAGCGCAAGCTCCACCAGGGCTTTGTTGAGAGCCAGCATTTGTTCCCTATTAGACGCGTACCCAGCGGGGGTCTCACGCTTTTCTCCAAATGAGCAGAGGGAGCACCAGACTTGCAACTCGTCGTCAGCGAAAATCCATATTAGGACTTGTAGGGCGAATAGTCCGATAGAGAGCGCCCCTCCCATCGTCATCAATAAACCCCTTGCTACAAGTAAAGGAACTTCCTTCTGACCTACCTTTTTTGCAGCGAGAAGAAGAACTGAATTAGTAGTTAAATGACGTATATATGGGGCAGAGTAAGTGAATGCAGTTGCTATGGAGATGATTGTGCTAGCTACTCCTGCGCCGGTTTTCAATACGTATAAAAAGCTAACTCCCCACTGCTTTCTATCCGCAGCCTTAGCAAATTCCTCATAGTCCAAATAAGCCCCAATCGTCGATCCCCCGGCACTCAACAATCCCCCCGCCAACTTCAACCGCTGATAGCTCCAGAGCGAAGCGCCCTTGTCAAAATCACCTGCCGCATCCTGCGCAATCCCTTTCACCAGCGTCGCCGTGATATCGAACAGGCCCGCCGTAATCGTCATGCCTGAAGCGGCCAGCGCCAGCCAGCTTTTCTTGTCATTCTTCTTCAGGACTTCGCCCATCATCTTGGCGAAGTTGCCCCCCTCGATGAACATGACCAGCAGGTTCAACCGGATGTCCTTGACGGCATTGGTGTGCGTGCCGCTGTTCTTGAATCCTTCCCAGGCCGCGCGCAACTTCTCCGCCTGCACCGTTCTCATCTCCGGCTTGTCTTCCATCAGGAAGGTCCGGGCCGTGCGCAGCCGCTCCATAGTCTGCTGTCGCGCAATGCCTTCTTCCTTCGATTGCACCCGTATCAGCTGCAGCGAGTCCGCCGGATCCACCAGCGCCCGGATGCTCAAAAGGTGCTGGATCATTTTCTCGCCCCCATAATCGAGCGCGCTGTCGATCCGGAATCGCCGCATGATGGCGTCACCCGTCGTCATGATCTGACGATCGATGCCCCGTGTGGGATATGCCTTGAGTGCGACATCGAAGGCCATCGACCCTTTCGCGGAGGCCGCCTTGTCGTTAGCGACGTAGAGGCTGTTAGCCTTCTTGTAGACGTCGGCTACCGACTTCAGGCTCTTTTGAAAGACGGTGTCCCAGCCAAGGCTGGACGCCAGCACCTGCTTGTCGTTGTGGGCGCTGGCCTCTTTCAGGTAGGCATCGAGTTCGTGCATCGCTTCGACCTGATTGAGCGCCATGGCCCTCCATAGCAGATTGCTCTCGGTGGCCTGCATGTCGTCCACCCAGGCGGCGATCTTGCGCTGACCAACCAGGCTGTGGTTCATGCCAAAGAGCGCACGGCCGACCTGATCGTCAAACACCATGCCGTCATGGACGTTCTTTCCATGAAACTCGCTGAAGGCGTCCAGCAGACTCTTCGATTCCAGCCAGAGCACCAGGTCTTCCGTCCGCTCCTCGGCGATGCGAGCGACCTCGTCCTGGAAAGCCTGGTAGTTCTTCTTGAATTTTTCCAGCAGCGGCTTGTCCAGCCGGCTTTCATATTTTTTCCATGCACCGGCACGCGCGTAGGCAACATTCTTGCGGCCCGCTTTTCCCCGTGCACGCACCAGTTCGTCAGCCTTCACGCGCACCTTTGCCAGTTCTTCGCTACGCTGCGGTTCAGGTAGTCGATTGACGCGGTGGAGCAGATGGTCAGGATCGATGACCCGGGGCGAAATGTCCGTCATGCGCAAGTCATCGATGAGGTCGCAGATTTCCTCAAGCTTCTGCCGCTCCTGCATCGGACGAGTCGCGGCACGGGCCCGTATCGGCCCGGTATCAGGTTGCCTGATAGGCTGTGCCTGCTGAACCGCCTCTTGAAATTGAGCCGCGCGTTCCCCCAGTACTTCCCGCAAGCCGTCAATGGTCATCATCGCCGAGACCTGCTGCTCCAGTTCGTCCACGTACTTTTCCGACCAACCGACCACGTCATTGCGATAGCCATTGAGCTCATGCACGATGCCTACCGCATCCCACAGCCCCATGATCATGGGCGGATGATCTTTTCCCTTTGCCTGCTTGCCGATCTGCTGCATCAGGCTAGCGATGGTCTCGCTCTGATCCGCACGGGAAAAGGAGACATGGACGGTGCTTTCCCGCGTGAGTACTTCCTTGAAGTAGCTGCCATCCTTGGCCGGCTTGCTGATGTTTCTCATGCCGCTTCTGTTGAGCGTGCCAGCGTCATACCGCGGGCGATATTCCAATATCTGCTCGATGTTGCGTTTGCTCGCGGCAAGCCCGTGACGATAGCCGCCAGCGGCTATCCAGGTCGCCGGCTCCAAGCACTGCATCCGGCGGTCACGGAGTTTGACGTCACGCTCAAAGTCGGCCAGTGTCTCCGCACTCCACATATGCTCGGAAAACGCCAGCCAGACTCGCTTGCAGTGTTGTGGCTCTTCGATCGTGATGACCGATGCCGGGAGATTGTGCCCATTGCGCGCGCACTGGGGTTCCTCGCTGACGAGCCGGATGGCGCTCGCCGATGGCATCTTCCATAGCGTGCCGGCCTCGGAGACCGCAAAGACTTCCCATTTGATGTGGCTGCCGCTGGGATGCTTCTCGTGGAAGAGATAGAGGAAACCCTGTCTCAAGGTGCGCAGCGCATAGTTGTGATTGCGCAGAGGAACCGTCAAGACCTTGTTGCCCAACGGAGCGGGGACAAATGCATCAACCTCCTTGGGGACCACGCAATAGCGTACCGGCAGGATGGCCAGACCGCTTTTGTTGCAGTTCGGGCAGGATGGATTCTGAGGATTGGTACAAGCCATGATCAAAGCGCCTTTCGAAAAATCCCTGCCAGCAGGTCAGGGCGGTCGTGGATGACGTCTTCCAGAGCCCGTCCATATGGCACACCCTCCGCCGTCTTCAGCCATACCGGGGCCAGCAAGGGGGCAAGATGGAAGTCCATGCCAATCTCCAGCGCGTGTCTGGCAAACAGGGTGCGGCAACGGGCGTCGCGCAAACCGTAACGGCTGGCATGTTGCAGACGGTGGAAGGTGCGCTGGGGCCAGCCGGCTTGCATGGCGAGCCGGTCAGCCCACAGGCTGTCTTGCGAGCACAGCTGCAGCCATGCGGCATGGACGTTGGCAAAGTCACTGACGCCAGCCCACTGGTCGACACTCAGTTTCAGGCGCATCATGGATGGCGCGCTGTCGATGGCAGAGAGGTCTTCTGGAGAACGGTCCTGAACCAGCAAGCTGTGTTGCCGTCCGATGGCCCAGATGGCCTGGGCCGGGCCAAGCAAGGTGTGGCGTTGCTGAGCATCGAGCATGGGCCAAAGCCATTCGCGCACCCCGGGGTCATGAAACCGCAGCAAGGTGTCCAGTCCGTTCCATCTGTGGAGATAGCAGCTTGCAGCCCAATGTCGGGCCAGATCCTCGGCACTGACGGAGCAGGTGATCCATCCACATACCGAATGCCCACGCATTCTTTGTAGCTGCTCCAGTGTCCAGTCGGCCCAAGCCCATTGCACGCTGCGTTCCAGCAGATCGGAGTCGTGACGGCGCGCCAGATCCAGCGTCACCAGATAGGGCCCTAGCAGCGGGTCGAAGTTGGCATGCGCCACAGGAAGGCGCACGCGCCTGTCTTGCTCCACTTCGCCGGCGTCGAAGGGATCTTGAAGCACAGGATTGATCCACAGCAGGCATCGACTGTCCGAATGAGCGCTGAAATGGCGGTGCAGATGCTGGATCAGCACATCAGCGCCGCCAGCCACCGCTGGCGCTTGGCGGCTCACGTAGTCCATGTGCTTGATGTCGCAGGTGTCGGCGCAGCGAGCCGCCTGGTTGATCGTGCGGGTTGCGATTGGGACTTCACGGTTTTCCTCGTCGTCAGGTCTTCAGGAAGAAGCTGCGATCTGGACTGTTGGTGAAGTTGAAGTGAAAACAGGTGCAGAAGCGTGTCTGCATCAGGCCGCAGCAAGGCCGCACATCATGCGGGGCCAATATCTGCGGAAGGCGTAAAGGGAAGAAAAAGAAGCGGAAGCTAGAAAATGATCGACGTTTATCTCGTCAATGTTTCGATCATGGCGATTCTGCGGCGTCCAACACCAATGGCCGCCCCCGCGCCCAGCGATTGCTCGACAGCGAGAAGGTCAATGAACTGACCTGGTGATACCAACCCGCCGGGATGTAGAGCATCTCTCCCGGCTGCACTTCGCAGCACACCAGTGCCGCCTGGCGCGCCAGCGGAAAACGCTCCAGGTCCGGATGATCGGGGTCGAAGGGAGAACCGAACAGGATGGCATTGGCCTCCTTCGGATAGAGATACTGGTCATGATGCGGCGGTGCCAGCCAGACGCGCTTGCTGCCCCATACCTGCGCGAAGACATTGTCGTCATAGTCGCAATGCAGCGGCGTGATGCAGCCGGCCGGGCCGATCCAGAAGCGCGGCGGCCCCATCTTCTCGAAGAAGTTGGGCCAGTGGCACAGGCGATTCAATTCCCGCAATTCCAGATTGCCCAGATAGGGCGGCAGCCCGCTCTCATCGGCCAGCGCCTGTTCCAGGTAATCGACCAGCGTCATGTCCTGCATGGCGCGGTCCGGCGCGAAGGCGGTGTTGATGTAGTCGCCCACGCGGGCCCGCACCGGCAGCTGGCCGAAGTGTTCCCGCAGCGCTTGCACCGACATCGCCGAGAGCGGCCAGCGGCCGGCCATGCCCGTCATGATGAAGGGCAACCCCGCCCGTGCCCGTTCACGGAAGGCCGCCGTCTTCTGCGGCCCGATGCGCGCGATCTCATGCACCACGGGCAACGCCGCACTGGCCGCACGGATGGCCTCACGCATCTCGGCCACCGAACTCACGCCACGCACCTGGGCATCGCGCTGGTCGCGCGCCGCCTTGCGTGCCGCGGCTTCTTCCGCGCTCAGGCCGCTGACGTCGGGGCGTGGCGGCAGGGACCGTGCCGCAGGATGGGCGGTTCCGGGGTGAAGTGAAGGAGAAGGCTCGGACGGTTTCATCCTCGCCATTTTAATGGGGTTGCTGCAGTCCCTATCTCGATTGCCGCATAAGGATATGAATTCTTCTTCCTTGTTCCGGGGTAGCCGGGGGAGTGTAATGAGCGTTTGGCCAGCCGGACATGCGCCGGGCTGGCACCGCCTACACAGGAGTCCCCATGTCGGTCGCCACACTGGAACGCACGCAGCAGACGCAACAACACTTCGAGATCCGTCCTTTCGACGCCCTGCTGGGCGCGGAAATCGTTGGCCTGGACCTGAACCTGCCGGTCTCGGCGCAAGAGCTGGCGCGCATCCGCGGCGCCCTGGTCGAGCATGGCGTGGTGGTGTTCCGCGAGCAGCGCATCACGCCGCAGCAGCACATCGATTTCAGCCGCCGCTTTGGTCCGCTGCAGGTGCATGTGTTGAACCGCTTCCACCTGGCCGGCCATCCGGAAATTCTGATCGTCTCCAACGTGGTCGAGAACGGCAAGCCCATCGGCCTGGTCGATGCCGGCGCGGACTGGCACTCGGACCTGTCCTACATGCCCAAGCCCAGCCTGGGCGCGCTGCTGCATTCGCAAGAATTGCCCGCTGAACGCGGCGATACGCTCTACGCCAATACCGCTGCCGCCTGGGACAGCCTGCCCGCCGCGCTCAAGACCCAGCTCGAAGGCAAGCGCGCCGTGCACTCCTACGTCTACCGCTACGAGCGCCTGCGCAAGCTCTCGCCGTGGCGCCAGCCGCTGACGCAGCAGCAGATCGATGAAGTGCCGCCGGTGGAGCATCCGGTGGTCATCACCCATCCGGAAAGCGGCCGCAAGATCCTGTTCGTGAGCGAAGGCTTTACCTCGCACATCATCGGCATCCCCAGTGACGAAAGCGATGCGCTCTTGAAGGAACTGCACGCCCATATCACGCGCCCTGAGAATGTCTATACGCACCACTGGCAGGCGCATGACATGGTGTTCTGGGACAACCGCAGCACCCAGCACTACGCCGCGATCACCCCGCAACACCTGCGCCGCACGCTCTATCGCACCACCGTCGAAGGCGACGTGCCGCGTTGAGCGATTACTGAGGGCGCGCTGGCGCGTCCGCTACCAAGGTGGTATCGAGACGAAACACGCTGACCGCCTCGGTCAGCGAGGCCGCCTGATCCTGCATGGAGCGCGCCGCCGCGGCCGCTTCTTCCACCAGTGCGGCATTCTGCTGCGTGGCTTCATCGATATGGGTGATGGCCAGGTTGACCTGTTCGATGCCATCACTCTGTTCCTGGCTGGCCAGCGTGATCTCGCGCACGATCTCGGTCACGCGCGCCACGCTGTGCACCACCTCCTGCATGGTGTCACCGGCCTGGGCCACCAGGCGGCTGCCATCGCCGACCTTTTCCACGGAATCCCCGATCAGCTGCTTGATCTCCTTGGCCGCCGACGCTGAGCGCTGCGCCAGCGAGCGCACTTCGGAGGCCACCACCGCAAAGCCGCGTCCCTGCTCACCGGCGCGCGCCGCTTCTACTGCCGCATTGAGCGCGAGGATGTTGGTCTGGAAGGCGATGCCATCGATCACGCCGATGATGTCGGCGATCTTCTGCGACGAAGCGTGGATCTCGCCCATGGTCGCCACCACCTGCTCCACCACCGCACCACCCTGGCTGGCCACCTGTGAGGCCGATGCGGCCAGCGCATTGGCCTGGCGCGCATTGTCGGCGTTCTGCTTGACGGTGGAGGTGAGCTGTTCCATGGCCGATGCGGTTTCTTCGAGCGAACCGGCCTGCTGTTCCGTGCGCGCCGACAAATCGAGGTTGCCGGTGGCAATCTCGCGCGAGGCGACGTTGATGGTCTCGGTGCCGGAACGCACGCGCCCCACGATGTCCTGCAGGTTGCCATTCATGGACTTGAGCGCGGCCAGCAGCTGGCCGGTTTCGTCGCGGCTATTGGCCTCGATGCGCGAGGTGAGGTCGCCTGCGGCCACCGTTTCCGCGATGCTCACCGCCTGGTTCAGCGGGCGCGTGATGCTGCGCGTGAGCAGCCAGGCCAGTGCCGCGCCCAGCACGATTTCCAGCGCACCCAGCATCAGCAGCATGCTGCGGCCTGAACGATAGTCGCCGTTGATCTCAGTGGCGGCCTGGTCGATCACCTTCTTCTGGTAATCGGCATAGCGCAGCACGCTGTCGGCGTACTCATCCATCATCTTCACCAGCGTGGTATCGGTCATCTCGCGGGCGCGTGCATCGTCGCCGGCGGTCTTGATGTCGAAGATCTTTTGCCGCGTATCGCGATAGGCGGCCCGCAGCTTGCCGACTTCCGCGAAGAGACGCTTTTCCTCGGGATCGGTGATGGCCGCTTCCACTTGCTTCTGCAGCTGGCTGATCTTGGCCGATTGCGCATCGATCTGCTTCTGGAAGTATTGCTGGAAGGCATCGTCATCACTCTTCATGACGGCGAAGGTGCGCACGCCGTTTTCCTTGATGGCCGCATGCCACTGTACGGCATCGCGCTCTTTCTTCAGCGCAATCTGGGTCATCTCGTCGGTGGCGTCCCCGATACTGCCCAGACGCCACACGCCCAGGCCGACCATCACGGCCATCAACATCAGCAAGGCAATGAAGCCGATGGCCAGGCGTACGCCGATCTTGAGGTTTTTCATTCCGTCTCCCCTGATTGAGTGAGGCGACCGGCGGCTGGTGTGCTGTTTTTCTGTTGTGATCGTGAGCCGGGCGCTGGCAGCAAGGACGGGCAGCCCATCCTTGCTGTCTTTGCAGGCTAACACAGGCCCTCCCCGGCACGACACAACTCGGGAATATCCCGATACCGGGGTGTTGTATTACGGCAAAGCCCATCGGCCCGCAGCGCAAGCCCGGTGCGTGTTACCAGTCCATGGCCGGATCCAGCGGATAGATCGGCCGCCGCACCTTCTTGATCGGGAACAGCCGGAAATTGGCGCTGGTCGGGCCGCCGCTGTCGGAATCGCACTCCACCAGCGCGCGGCTGATGGGCACGAAGACCGGACGGCAATACATGCGCGACTTCAGGATCAGGAAGGCTTGCTGCGCCGGGTCCAGGCCCAGGCTGGTGAAGACCCCGAGGTCATACGGTTCGACCCGCTCCTCGGTGATGACGATGCGCGCCGCACCGATGTCCAGCAGCACGCTGCGCCCCATCTGCAAGGTCGAACCGGTGTAGATCGGCCCGGTGACGGTGAAACGGCCATCGCTGATGGCCGATACCTTTCCGGTATAAACCGGCGGCGTCTTGCTGATGCCCTGCGCAGCCAGGTCCACCTTGTTGCCCACGGCCAGCGTGACGGTCGCACCCACCCCGGCCTGCACCAGCTGCGCCACCGCTTCCGGGTCGCTCACGGGGCCCACGGCAATGCCCGTGAGACCCGCCTGCAGAGCGGCTTCCAGCACGTCCATAGTGTTGCAAGTACCGCCCGACATGACGTTGTCGCTGTGATCCAGCAGCAGCACCGGCCCTTGTCCCGGTCCCTCGCTCAGTGCACGGGCCTGCGCCAGCGATTCGGCCAGCGGCAGGCTGTCATAGACGAAGTCGTCACGTTCATTCCAGATCTGCCGCGCGATGCGCTCGGCCACGGCATCGGCCAGTGCGGTGTCGTTCTCGGTCACCACCACCACCGACATCCCCGCATCGCGGAAATCCGACAGCGGGAATCCCGCCAGCACCGACACCGCCAGCACGCCCGCTTCCTGCTCCGCCGCCTTGGCCGCTTCCACGGCGCGCTGCATGGCCGAGGCCGAGGTATTGCTGGTCAGCGTGGCCGAGAGTACCGGTACCTGGCGCCAGGCGATCGTTGGCTGCGACTTGCCCTGCAGCCGCGCCAGCAGCAGGCGGCCGGCATGCTCGCCGGTCTCGAACATGTCGATGTGCGGATAGGTCTTGAAGCTGACGATCACATCGGCATGCGTGACCATCTTTCGCGTGACGTTGCCATGCAGGTCCAGCGCCACCGCCATGGGCGTATCGGGCGCGATGCGGCGGATGCGTTCGAGCAGCGTGCCTTCGCCATCCTCGGCGTTCTCGGCCACCATGGCGCCATGCAGGTCCAGCAGGATGGCATCGCAGCCACCTTCAATGGCACGCACGATGGCGTCGCACATCACCGTGTAGGCATCGGCCGCCACCGCCGCACTGGGATTGGCCCATGCAGCCAGCGGCGTGACGATCTCGGCGCCGGTCTGTTCGGCCAGTTCGAGGAAGGCGCCCATCGCGGTGCGCGCACCCTTCTGGTCGCGATACGCATCGGCATCCCATTGCGGGGCGAAGGCTTCAAGGAGTGTGGGAATCGGCGAGAAGGTATTGGTCTCGTGATTCATGCGTGCAATGACGATTTTCGGTTTCATGTTCAGTTTTTTGCATCAATCCAAATTCATGCAATGATCAGTCGGCGACCACGCCCGCGCTGGCCAGCATGGCCTGCAACAGCACGTTGCAGCCGGCTTCGAGGTGCTCGGGGCGCGCATCTTCGATCTCGTTGTGGGAGACCCCATCCTTGCAGGGCACGAAGATCATGCCTGCCGGTGCCAGGCGTGCGGCATAGATGGCGTCGTGTCCCGCGCCGGAGACCACGTCCATGGTCTTGTAGCCCAGTGCGGCCGAGGCCGCGCGCACGTTGTCCACACAATCCGGATGGAAGGGGCAGGGCGGGAAGTACGAGACCCGCTCCAGTTCGATGGACAGCCCGGTCTTCTTGCGCATCGCTTCCAGGTAGGCCAGCAGGTCTTCATGCATGCGCGTGAGCGAGTCCTCGCTGACGTTGCGCAGGTCGATGGAAAATTTCACCTGCCCCGGAATCACGTTGCGGCTGTTGGGCATCACCTGCACCTGGCCCACCGTGCCGCGTCCGTAAGGCGGATAGCGGTTGGCGATGGCCACTACTTCCTGCATGATGAAGGTCGATACCTGCAGCGCATCCTTGCGGATTTCCATCGGGGTCGGCCCGGCATGCGATTCAAAACCGGTCACCGTACAGTCGTACCACGACAGCCCCAGCACCGCCGGCACCACGCCGATGACGGTATCGGCATTTTCCAGCACCGGCCCCTGTTCGATGTGCGCCTCGTAATACGCACCGATGGGATGGTCGCCGCAGACCTGCTCACCGATGTAGCCGATGCGTTCCAGTTCGTCGCGCACCTTCTTGCCGTCGATATCGGTGGCGTTGTAGCCATGCTCCAGCGTGAAGGCCCCGCAGAAGACCCCCGAGCCCATCATCACCGGCACGAAGCGCGAGCCTTCTTCGTTGGTCCATACCGCCACTTCGATGGGAGCCTCGGTCTGGATGTTGTACTGGTTCAGGGTGCGGATCACCTCGATGCCGGAGAGCACGCCGTAGTTGCCGTCGAACTTGCCGCCAGTGGGCTGCGTATCGATGTGCGAGCCCGTCATCACCGGCGGCAGCGCATTGTTGCGGCCCGGGCGGCGCATGAAGATGTTGCCGATCTGGTCCACCACCACGCTCATGCCTTCAGCGCGCGCCCAGGACGTGACCAGGTCGCGGCCCTGCTTGTCGAGGTCGGTCAGGGCCAGGCGGCAGACGCCGCCCTTGGCAGTGCCGCCGATGCGGGCCAGTTCCATCAGTGAATCCCACAGGCGCGTGCCGTCGATGCGCAGGGTGGAGGCTTGTGTTTTCATGTCCATATCGAGTCCTTGTTCGGGTTGGTGCGCGGCAGCCATCATGCCGCCAGATTCACGCCCAGATAACGGTCCTTCACGCCATCATCGGCCAGGAAGGCGGCATTGCTGCCGCTGTAGACGATGCGTCCCTGTTCGACGATGTAATGCCGGTCCGCCAGTTGCGTACACACTTCCAGATTCTGTTCCACCAGGATGATGGACATCCCGGTCGCCTTGATCTGCCGCAGCTGCGCCACGATCTCGTCCACGATTACCGGGGCCAGGCCTTCGACCGGTTCGTCCAGCATCAGCACGCGTGGATGCGTCATCAGCGCGCGTGCAATGGCCAGCATCTGCTGCTCGCCGCCGGAGAGCTGGCCGCCGCCATTCCTGCGGCGCTCCTTCAGGCGCGGGAAGATGGTGTAGACCTCGTCCAGACCCCATGCGGATTCCTTGCGCGCGGCCATGGTCAGGTTCTCTTCCACGGTCAGCAGCTTGAAGATGCCGCGATGCTCCGGCACCAGGCACACGCCGCGGGCCGCGATCTTGTAGGAGGGCAGGCCGCTGATGACCTGGCCTTCAAACAGCACGCGTCCCTGCGCCGGCGGCACCACGCCGACGATGCTTTTCAAGGTCGTGGTCTTGCCCGCGCCATTGCGTCCCAGCAGGGTCACCACTTCCCCGGCATCGACCTGCAGCGACACGCCCTGCAGGATGTGGCTCTTGCCATAGTAGCCGTGAACGTCTTCCATTTGCAGGATCATGCTTTGCCTCCCGTGATCATGCTGCCGAGATAGGCCCGGCGCACGCGTTCATCGCTGCGGATCTCGGCCGGCTTGCCCTGCGCCAGGATCTGGCCCAGCTGCATCACCGTGATGCGGTCCGAGATATCCATCACGATATCCATGTTGTGTTCGATCAGCACCACCGTGTAGTCGCGCCGCAGTCCGTGGATGAGCTGTTTCATCTCGGCGATGTCGTCGATGCCCATGCCCGAGGTCGGCTCGTCCAAGAAGATCACCTTGGGCCGTCCGGCCATGGCCATGCCCACCTCCAGCCTGCGTTGCTGTCCATGTGAAAGTTCTGCACAGGCCCGCTCCGCCACCGCCTGCAGGGACAGGCGCGCCACCAGCTCATCGGCCAGTGTGCATGCGGCAGTGAACTGTTCGGCACGTTTCCAGGGATTGAGTGCGGCCAGCGGCGAACGGCCCTGCGCAGCCAGCCGCAGGTTCTCGCGCACGCTCAGGTTGGGGAACAGGCTGGTCACCTGGAAGGAGCGCGCCAATCCCTTCTGCACCCGGCGATTGCCCGGTAGGTGCGCCACTTCCTCGCCCTCGACCAGGATGCTGCCCTCGGTGATGGGCGTGGTGCCGGTCAGGGTATGGAACAGCGTGGTCTTGCCCGCGCCATTGGGACCGATTACCGAATGCACGGTGCCGGCCTCGATGTCCAGCGTGATGCCGTTGACGGCGGTGAACTTGCCGTAGCGCTTGGTGACGTTGACCGCTTGCAGGATGGGGCGGCTCATGAGTGCTTCTCCTTGGTCACGGTGGCGGCTTGCGCCGCGTCATCCTTGCGGCCGCGCGCGGCATCGATCAACTTCACGGCCAGGCCGAACAGGCCCTTCTGCATGTAGAGGCTGACCGCAATCAACAGCAGCCCCAGCAGCATCAGCCAGCGTGGCCACAGCGTGGAAAGCCAGTTGCCCACCAGCACATAGAAGCTCGCGCCCAGCACCGAGGCAAACAGGTTGCCGGTGCCGCCGATGACGGTCATCACGAGTATCGCTTCACTGGTGTGATATTCGATGTTGGATAGAGGGGCCACGCCGGTCATCATCGCGTGCAGACCACCGGCCAGACCGGTGACCGCGCCCGAGATGACGAAGGCCGCCAGCTTCAGCAGCCTTACGTCATAGCCCAGCGCCGAGGCGCGCGCTTCGTTTTCGCGCACCGCCAGCAGGGTCTTGCCCAGCACCGAATCGACCACGCGCTGCAGCAGCCAGAACACCAGCACGAACAGGATGGCCACCACCGTGTAGTACTGCCACGAGGAAGCGGTCGGCAGCAGCGTGAAGCCCAACAGAGAGAGCGGCGGACGCGGGATGTCCAGCAGGCCGTTGTCGCCGCCGGTCACGTCCTTCAACGTATAGGCCAGGAAATAAAACATCTGGGCGAAGGCCAGCGTGAGCATCACGAAGTAGGTGCCGCGCTGGCGGATCGAGAACCAGCCCACCAGCAGCGCTACCAGCGCGCCGCCCACGGCCGCCAGGGCCAATGCGGGCAGCAGCGCGAGTTTCAACTGCAGCAGCACCACGCCGGTGGTATAGCTGCCCACGCCAAAGAAGATGCCCTGGCCAAAGGACATCAGGCCGGTATAGCCCAGCAGCAGGTTGCAGCCCAGCGCGGCCAGGGCGAACACCAGCACTTCGGTGGCCAGCGTGCCGGAAGGCAGCAGCAGCGGCAGCAACAGCACCACGGCGGCGGCCAGCAGGGTGTAACGGAAATGCGCAATCTGTTTCATGAAAGCCTCTGTGCAGAAAACGTCAGGTGGCGTCAGGTGACGTAATGCGGCCTCAGGCCGCGCCGGGCCGGCCCAGCAATCCATTCGGACGCAGCAGCATCACGGCGGCCATGGCCACGTAGATCATCAGGTGCGCCCCTTCGGACCAGACCGTGCTCATCACGCTCTGCACGATGCCGACCAGGATGCCGCCGATGAGCGCACCCCAGAAGCTGCCCAGCCCGCCGACCACCACCACCACGAAGGCGATGCCCAGCGCCTCGACCCCCATGAAGGGATCGGCCCCGCGTATCGGTGCGGCCAGCGCCCCGGCCAGCCCGGCGGTAGCGGCACCCAGGGCGAAGACCAGACTGAAGATGCGCTGGATGTTCAGGCCGAGGAGGCTGACCATTTCGGTCGATTCCGACCCGGCCCGCACGATCGAGCCCAGGCGCGTGCCTTCCAGCACCCACCACAGGAGCAGCGCCATGACGGCGGTCAGGCCGATGACGAAGAGGCGGTACTTGGGATAGACGAAGCCGCCCCACATCACCACGCCTTGCAGCAGATCCGGCGGCGAGACATTGTTGCCCAGCGGTCCCCAGACCGAGATCACCGCTTCCTGGATCACCAGCGCCATGCCGACCGTGAAGAGGATGTGGAAGTGATGCGGCAGGGCGTACACGTGGCGCAGCACGAAGCGCTCCACCACCCAGGCGAACAGGCCCACGGCGGCGGGGGCAATGAAGAGCGACCACCAGAAATCCAGGCCGCGGCTGGTGGCCTCGTAACAGAGATAAGCGCCCAGCAGGAAGAAGGCACCGTGAGAGAAATTGACGAAGCGCAGCAGGCCGAAGACGATCGACAAGCCCACTGCCAGCAGGAAGTAGAGCATGCCGATGCCCACGCCATTGGCGATCTGCAGCAGATAGATGTTCATGGAACCTCGTGAGAAGAACAAGGAAGTTCAGTCAAGCCAAATCACCGTTCGAACTGAGTAGACCCGCAGGGTCGTATCGAAGGCGCGCCGTCGTCAATACAGGGGAAGCCACGCCTTCGATACGCCGCTGACGCGGCTACTCAGTCCGAACGGAAAGGGGAGTGCCGGAATGCAGCATCCCATCAACGCCACATCACAGCTTGCACTGCGTCTTCTCCAGCGGCAGGAAGGACTTGCCGGAGGAAACGATGTCGGCATAGTCATTCTTGTTGGCCATCTTCGCCTTGGCCTTGCCCTTGAGCAGGTAGTAGTTCTTGATGACCTGGTGGTCGCCCTTGCGGATTTCCTCGGTGCCGGTCAGGCCCTCGTACTTCATGCCTTCCATGGCCGCGATCACCGCCTTGGGATCGGTGCTGTTGGCCTTGATGATGGCGTCCAGGATGATCTTGGTACAGATGTAGGAACCGGCCAGGCTGTAGTTGGGATCGATCTTGAGATTGTCGTTGACCAGCTTGACGAATTCCTTGTTGAAGGGCGAATCGATGGCGTGCCAGTACTGCGCACCGAAGTAGACGCCATCGCAGATATCGGCCCCCAGGGTCTCGAACTGTTCCAGTCCCGAGGCCCAGGCCATGAGGATGGTGCAGTTGTTCTTCATGCCGAAGCTGACCGCCTGGCGCAGCGTGTCCGAGGATTGCGAACCGAAGTTGAGCAGCAGCAGCACATCCGGCTTGGCCGCCATGGCATTGGTGAGATAGCCGGAGAATTCCTTCTCGGTCAGCGAGTGGTAGCTGTTGCCCACATGCTCGATGCCCTTTTCCTTGAAGATGTTCTTGGCCGCCGACAGCAGGCCTTCGCCGAACACGTATTGGGGCGTGATGGTGTACCAGCGCTTGGCATTGGGCAGCTTCTCCAGCAGCGGACGCACGGTCTGTTCGATGGCCCCGAAGGTCGGTACCGACCAGCGGAAGGTGGCGCGGTTGCAATCGCTGCCGGTGATCTCGTCGGCCCCGGCGGTGGTGATGAAGACTGCGCCGGCCTTGTCGGCTTCCTTGCCCATGGCCAGCGCTTCGCCGGAGAGGATGCCGCCGGCGAAGAAGCGCGTGCCCTTCTCGATGGTCTCCTGCATCTTGCGCACTGCCGTGGCGGGCTTGCCTTCGGTGTCCAGGGTCACGTAGCTGGTGCTCTTGCCGAGCACCTTGCCGTATTTCTGCAGGGCCAGCTTCATGCCCATGTCGGCGAACTTGCCGTTGGCGGCGAAGGGGCCGGACATCGGCACCGGACAGCCGAAGGCAATGCTCTCGGCCTGGGCAAACACATCGTGGTAGCTCAATGCGCCGGGTGCGGCCAGTGCGGACAGTTTCAGGAAATTGCGACGGCTGATCATGCTTGTTTCTCCCTCGAAGCTTACGATTGACAGATGACATCCATGGAATTGCGCAATGCTGCAGTACTGCCCGTCAACGCAAGTTCCATGCCCGTGCTTCCTGAAAAACTAAGGAAAGCCGGGCAGGGATGATTTGCATGGACGTGTGGAATCCTCCGCCACGAACCGGCGGAAAAGGGTGGGTCAACAGGGTCGCACCGTCTTGCGCAGTCGCTGCAATACGGGGCGTGACAAGCCGTAAACGCTGTTGCAGCGCGCTTTTGCGCCGCATGGCGTGAGCCGTCATGGGGCTCCTCCTGCCGCTCCGCAGAGCGTGTCTCCAAATGTGGTTTGCCGTTCTCCCGTGCTGCCGGTGTGTCTCCACCGGTCGGCCACGACGGTCTGGTTTTCTAAGGTTTGCTGCTTTTGGTGCAAGCCCGCATTTGACTTCCTGCGGGCTGGGGATGGCTGATCGTTTCTGCACCTTGCCTGACGTTTTCTGCACCAACACCGTCTGGGCAGGGCGGGACAGGCCCTTCATGATACGCACCCGCCAAAGAAAAACGGCATGAAAAATTCATGCCGTTGATCCTGTTTATTTCATCTGCGGGAACGCGAATTCCGCACCGGCACTGGCCGTATTGGGCCAGCGCTGCATCACCGCCTTGGCCCGGGTGTAGAACCGTACGCCTTCCGGTCCGTACATGTGATGGTCACCGAAGAGACTGCGCTTCCAGCCGCCGAAGCTGCTGAAGGCCATCGGCACCGGCAGCGGCACGTTGACCCCTACCATGCCCACTTCGATCTGGCGCACGAACTCGCGCGCCACGCCGCCGTCACGGGTATAGACCGCCACGCCGTTGCCGTACTCGTGCGCATTGATCAGTTCGACTGCGCTGGCGATGTCCGGGCAGCGCAGCACGCACAGCACCGGTCCGAAGATCTCCTCCTTGTACACCGTCATCTCGGGCGTCACATGATCGAGCAGGGTGCCGCCGACGAAGAAGCCCTTCTCGAAACCCGGGACCTGGTAGCCCCGGCCATCCACTACCAGCGTCGCGCCTTCTTCCACACCACGGCCGATGAGGCCTTCGATGCGTTCCTTGGCAGCGGCTGTTACCACCGGGCCCATCTCGGCACCGGCGGCCATGCCTTCGTTGATCTTCAGGTTGCGTGCGCGCTCGGCCAGTGCGGCCACCAGCTCATCACCGGCGCTGCCCACGGCCACCGCCACCGAGATCGCCATGCAGCGCTCGCCGGCCGAGCCGTAAGCCGCACCCATCAGGGCATCCACGGCCAGCTGCATGTCGGCGTCGGGCATGACCACCATGTGGTTCTTGGCACCGCCCAGGGCCTGCACGCGCTTGCCCTTGGCCGAGCCACGGGCATAGATGTATTCGGCAATCGGGGTCGAACCGACGAAGCTGATGGCCTTGACCTGCGGATGATCGAGCAGGGCATCGACCGTCACCTTGTCGCCCTGGATGACGTTGAAGACGCCATCGGGCAGGCCGGCTTCCTGCAGCAGGTCGGCGATCAGCAGCGCCGCCGACGGGTCGCGCTCGGAGGGCTTCAACACGAAGCAGTTGCCACAGGCAATGGCGATGGGGAACATCCACATCGGCACCATGGCCGGGAAGTTGAACGGCGTGATGCCGGCCACCACGCCCAGCGCCTGGCGCATCGACCAGGCGTCGATGCCACGGGCGATCTGGTCGGTGTATTCCCCCTTGAGCATCTGCGGGATGCCGGCCGCGAACTCGACGATCTCGATGCCGCGCGCCACTTCACCCTGGGCATCCGAGAAGGTCTTGCCGTGCTCGCGCACGATGATGCGGGCGAAGTCGTCGGCGCGCTGCTGGATCAGGTGCAGGAAGCGGAACAGCACGCGGGCGCGGGTCAGCGGCGGGGTGTTGGACCAGGCCGGGAAGGCGGCCACACCGGCCTTCACTGCCGCATCGACCTCGTCGGCCGTGCCCAGCGCAACCTGCGCCACCGGCACGCCCTGCGCCGGGTTGAAGACATCGGCGTAGCGCCCGCTTTGGGTATCGACGCGCTTGCCGCCGATGTAGTGTGCAATCTTTTCCATGAATCTTTCTTGCGTCATTGCTTGGGTGAAGGGGATCAGGCCAGGGTCTTGAGGATGGCCGCCAGCTTGCCGAACAGTTCGTCGATCTGCTGCTTGTTGATGATCAGCGGCGGCGACAGGGCGATGATGTCGCCGGTGACGCGGATCAGGATGCCGTCATTGAAGGCACGCACGAAAGCGTCATAGGCGCGGGCACCGACGCGGCCGGGAATGGAGGACAGTTCGATGCCGGCGATGAGGCCAATGGTGCGTACGTCGATCACGTGCGGCAGGCCGCGCAGGGCATGCGCCGCTTCCTGGAAATAATCCGACACCGCTTGCGCATTTTCCAGCACGCCTTCGGTCTGGAACACTTCCAGCGAAGCCAGGCCGGCGGCGCAGGCCAGCGGGTGGCCGGAGTAGGTGTAGCCGTGGAAGAGCTCGATGCCGTCCGGGCCGTTCATGAAGGCGTCGTGGATTTCCTTCTTGACGAACACCGCGCCCATCGGCACCACGCCGTTGGTGAGGCCCTTGGCGGTGGTGAAGATATCCGGTTCGACATCGAAGTAGTCGGACGCAAAGGGCGTTCCCAGGCGGCCGAAGCCGGTGATGACTTCATCGAAGATCAACAGGATGCCGTGCTTGGTGCAGATCTCGCGCAGGCGCTTCAGGTAGCCCTTGGGCGGGATCAGCACGCCGGTGGAGCCGGCCACCGGTTCCACGATCACGGCGGCGATGTTGGAGGCGTCGTGCAGGGTGACCAGGCGTTCCAGCTCATCGGCCAGGTGCGCGCCGTATTCCGGCTCGCCCTTGGTGAAGGCGTTCTTTTCCAGGTTGTGGGTATGCGGCAGGTGGTCCACGCCCGGCAGCAGTGCGGTGCTGAAGGTCTTGCGGTTGCCGCCGATGCCGCCCACCGACATGCCGCCGAAGCCCACGCCGTGATAGCCGCGCTCGCGGCCGATCAGGCGGGTGCGAGTGGCGTTGCCCTTGGCGCGATGATAGGCCAGGGCGATCTTGAGGGCCGTATCGACCGCTTCCGAGCCGGAGCCGGTATAGAACACGTTGGCGAAGCGGTTGCCGGTATAGGCCTTGAGGCGCTCGGCCAGTTCGAAGGCGCTCGGGTGGCCGAGCTGGAAGGAGGGCGCGTAGTCCAGCGTGGCCACGGACTTCTGCACGGCCGACACGATCTTGGGATGGGCGTGGCCCAGCGGCACGCACCACAGGCCCGCAGTGCCGTCCAGGATGCTGTTGCCGGCATCGTCGCGGTAGTGCATGCCTTCGGCGGACACCAGCATGCGCGGCGCGGCCTTGAAGTTGCGGTTGGCAGTGAAGGGCATCCAGTAGGCCGACAGGCTGGAGGGATGCGTTTGGTCTTGGCTGGACATGGCAGGCACCGTGAAAAAGGGAAATGTCTGGAAAAAATCGGGAGTGCTTGATTATTGCCAGACAGCGCCCGTATTGTTAGCTACACTTTTGATTTTCACTGGAAACTGTATTGGTCTATGGGGCAAACTGTATTGCTCCGTCCGGTGAGAAGCGTGTGCTTCGCTCACGCTGGCTGGTTCTTGAATATCCCTGTATCCATACGGGATGCGGCTTGATTCGGGTAGTTCGGTCGCAGCATGACAGTGACCAATACAGTTCAGGATTTATGCTTACACTTTGGTGGACGGGAGCAATGCACTCGCCGGTCCGCCCGATACACTCTGAGAAAGGACGCCATGGCCAAGCCCGCCAGCGCGCCGCTGCAACTGGATTTGAAACGCAAGACAGCCGCCCGCCTGGTGGAGCAGGTGACCGATGGCCTGGCTGGCCTGATCGAGTGCGGCGAATTGCGCTCCGGCGAGCGCCTGCCTTCGGTGCGCCAGTTCGCGCAGCATCACGACATCGGCTCTTCCACCGTGGTGGAGGCCTATGAGCAGCTGGTGGCGCGCGGCATGCTGCAGGCCCGGCGCGGGGCGGGTTTCTTCGTGGCCGCGCGGCCCGGGCAATCCGGGGCGCGTGCGGTGTTCGTGCCGCCCGAGCCAGTGATCGACTCGGCCTGGCTGCTCTCGGAAATGTTTGCCGATGAGCGCGTGCCCATCAAGGCCGGCTGCGGCTGGCTGCCCGGCAAGTGGCTCAACGACGAAGGCCTGCACCAGGCCGAGCGCCGCATCATCCGCTCGCCCGGTGCGCAGCAGGTCGGCTATGGCCATCCCTATGGCTACGCGCCGCTGCGCCAGCTCATCACGCAGTTTCTTGGCCACTGGGCGCTGGAGCTGGGCATCGAGCAGGTGCTGACCACGCATGGCGCCACGCAGGCGCTGGATTTGATCATTCGCACCATGACCCAGCCGGGCGATACGGTGATGATCGATGATCCCGGCTACTGCAACCTGATTGCGATGCTGCGCCTGGCGGGCTTGAACGTAATCGGCGTGCCGCGTACGCCTGGCGGGGTGGACACGGACATGCTGGAGACGCTGGCGCGCCAGCATCATCCCAAGATGTTCTTCACCACCAGCGTGCTGCAGAACCCGACCGGCACGTCCTACACGCCGGCCTGCGCCATGCGCGTGCTGCAGACGGCCGAGCGCTATGGTTTCTGGGTGGTGGAGGACGACATCTTCCGTGAACTGGGGCAGGCCACCGATCCCATGCTGGCTGCGCTGGATGGACTGCAGCGGGTGATCTACGTGGGCAGTTATTCCAAGACCATCGCCCCTTCGCTGCGTGTGGGCTACATCGCCTGCCAGCGTGAACTGGCGCGGCAGATCGTGCATACCAAGATGGTCCTGACGCTGACCAATTCGGAGATCAACGAGCGGCTGGTGCACAACGTGCTCACCGAAGGCCATCACCGGCGCCATGTGCAGACGCTCAATGCGACGCTGCTCAATGCCCAGTCCACCTTGAATGCCAAGCTCACCGAGGTGGGCCTGACGCCCTTCACGGCAGCGCGCGGTGGCATGTTCAGCTGGGCCACCATCGAGGGCTGCGAACTGTCAGCGCGCGAGATCGCGGACCGGGCGCGGCAGAAGGGCATCTGGCTGGCACCGGGGGATTTCTTTCACCTGTCGGCACCGCACAAGACCAGCTTCCGCTTCAATGTGGGGTATGCGGATGTGCCGGAGTTGTTTGATTTCTTGCGGGGCTTGTAGGCTGCGCTAGGTGGAATGGGTACGCGGCCGCAGCACCCACCCCGTGGCCCCCACGATCAGCAGGCCGCCCATCCAGCCCTGCAGGGACATCTGTTCCTGCATCCACACCACCGCGATGAGCGCCCCCCACAGCGGCTCGCTGCCCATCAGCAGGGCCACCCGTGACGCACTGGTGCGTGCGGCCGCATGGTTCTGTACGAAGAAGGCCACGATGGTACACAGCAAGACCAGGAACGCCATCGCCCACCAGAAGGAGGCGCTGGCCGGAAGGGGCATCCAGCGCTGACCCGGCAGCACCGCCATGAGTACCAGCGATCCCGCCGTCATGACACCCATCTGCACCGCCGTCAGCGTGAGTGCCGGCAAGCCGAACCGCAGGCCTTGGCGGCGTGTCAGGCACACCATCACACCACGCAGGAGCGCGGCCACTACCATCAGTGCGTCGCCCCAGCTCAGGTGCGAGAGCGTGATGCCATCCTGGAATGCCAGCAAGGCAGCGCCCACAAACGACAATGCGCACGCAATCAGCGCCGAACGCTCGGGCCGCTGGCCCAGCAGCAGCCACTCGCACCATGGTGTGAAGACGACGCACAGGCTGATCAGGAAGGCGGCATTGGAGGCCGTCGTCAACGAGACGCCGACAGTCTCGCAGATGAAGATGGCCAGCAGGACCATACCCAACACGAGCGCCCCCGCCAGCGATCTCTTCCACGCGGGAACGGAAGTGATGCTGCGCAAGGCAGGTGCCAGCAGGAGAAACGTCAGGCCAAACCGCAGCACCAGGAACTGCAGTACCGGCAACTGCTCCGTGGCGGTTTTTGCGGCGCTGTAGCTTCCGCCCCAGATCACGGCGACCAGCAGCAGCGCCCATTCAACAGGATTGAGTCGCAGCAGGGTTGCCGGCCGGGTGGGAGCGTGCAGCAGGGAGGTCTTGTTCATGAGGTCTCATCGTGGCGTTGGGCGGAGCTGGTGTATTGTCTTGGGACCGATGAGACCTGACTAGCCAGGAACGAAGAACAGGAGTTGTGCCGCATGAGAACAAATGAGTTGGCCGAGGTACTGCATGAGCTGGTCACGTTCGTGCAAGTGGTGGACGCCGGCAGTTTTTCGGCAGCGGCCCGTCTGCAGGGCATGACGCCCTCGGCCGTGAGCCGCCAGGTGGCCCGTCTGGAAAAGATGATGGGCGTGGCGCTGTTCCAGCGCACCACCCGCCAGTTGCGCCTGACCGAAGCCGGACTGGACGTGCTGGAGCACGGACGCAAGATGCTGGCCGCCGCACGCGCCACCATGCTGGCGGCCGAAGGCCATGCCGGCACGCCCAGGGGGCTGGTCAGGATGAGCGCCCCCAAGGCCGTCTCCCGCCATCTGCTGCAGCCGGTGCTGCTGCAATTCCTGGCCCGCTATCCGGACGTGGATGTGCATCTGATGGTGGTGGACCGGCTGGTCGATCCGCTGCGTGAAGGTGTCGACCTGGTCATCCGCCTGACCGATACGCCGCCGCCAGGCATGGTGGCGCGGCCATTGCTGCCGGTCAGCCAGTGCCTGCTGGCGAGCCCGGATTATCTTGCAAGCCATGGCGCGATCCATCACCCGGAAGACCTGATGAGCCATAGTTGCCTCACGCTGGGGGAGGAGGAACGCGATAATCGCTGGCGTTTCCTTTCCGGCACCCAGGCGGCAGAGATCATCGTGACTGGACGATGTGCGGTCAATCACAGCGAAATGCGGCTGGCGGCCATTGAAGCGGGCCTGGGCGTGGGGTGCGTGCCGGATTTCGTGGCCAGGGAGTCCCTGGCGGCCGGGCGTGTCGTCCGCCTTTTGCCGGCGTGGACTGTCGATAGCAACTATCAGGGCTTGGCCTATTTGCTCTTTCCGGCGTCGCGCCATATCGCGCCCAAGATGCGGGTGCTCATCGATTATTTGGTGGAGGCGTTGCAGGCGCGCGCCACGGATCAGGAGACGGCTTGAATGGACACCGCGATCATGCTCCGGACATCTCGCCTGACTCTGAGTTCACCGTCGCATCAGGATGCGCCGGAATTGCTGGCCTACTATGTGCGCAACAGACTCCACCTGAAACCGTGGGAGCCGGAAAGATCCGGCAGCTTCTTTACCCTGGACAGCATGGAAAAACGTATCCACGACATGGCCTGCGCAATGGACGCCGGACAGGCATTGCACCTGGTCCTGCTCGACAACGCGACCGGTGCCATGGTGGGCGAGTGCGGATTCACCAATATCGTCCGCGGCCCGTTCCAGGCCTGCCATCTCGGCTTTTCGCTCGATCACGCAGCGCAAGGCCGGGGCCTGATGCAGGAAGCCCTGTCGCAGGCCATCGGCCATGTCTTTTCGCAGCTTGGCCTGCATCGCATCATGGCCAACACGCGCACCGAGAACAGGCGCAGTCAGGCCCTGCTGCAGCGCCTGGGATTCCAGCAGGAAGGGCGTGCGCGTGACTATCTGAAGATTGATGGCCAATGGCGGGATCATGTCCTGCATTCTCTGATCAATCCGGCGGACCGGCGGCACTTCAATCCCGATCATTACCTGCAGACCGAGGCCGGGCGCCATTTCACGATGGAACGCAATGCCGCTGCCTGGGAGCGCCTGTACAGCGAGCTGGCAGAGTCGCTCAAGGCAGCACCCCGCGAGCTCGTCATGGTGATGGGCGTTCAGGGCTCGGGAAAATCAACGTGGGTCGGCAGACGGCTCGCATCGCCGCAGCAGTGCATTCATGTCGACGCCACGTTTGCTACCGCGCAGCGCCGTGCGCGCGTGATCGGTGTGGCGCAGGAGGCCGGCGTACCTGTCTCGGCGGTATGGGTACGCGTCAGCCTGGCTACTGCGCTGGCCCGCAACGCGAATCGCCCCAAGGACGAAGTGATACCGGAGGACGCGATTGCCAACGTCTTCCATCTTTTCGAGCCGCCGTTGCTGGCGGAAGGGTTTGCTGCGATACAGATTTTGGATGAAGCATTCAATCTTGTGCAGGAGGTGCGGGCCACAGCTGAAGAGGACGCTGTCTTTCGTCTTCAAGCCCCGGACCTGCGCGGCCTGCGGCGCGAGCGCGTGCGCATCGTGCGTTGGCTTCAGCAATGTCTCCCCGATGCCGAGGTGCGCGAAGTCGGTAGCACGGCGGTGCCAGGCGTGATTGGAAAGCAGGATCTGGATTTTGCCGTCAAGGTGACGGCGGACAAGTTCGAGGAGGCGAGGACCACGCTCGACAAGCATTTCGCCCGCAATCCCGATCAGCTATCTGACGACTGTATCCAGGGATACAAAGTGGCGTCTTCCGTGGATCTTGCGCTGCAACTGATCGTCCGCGACAGCGCTTACGACATGTTCGATGCCTTCCTCTGTCTGCTCAGGCAAGATGCGGCGCTCAGAGCTGATTACAATCAGCTCAAGAGGCAATGGGATGGACAACCCATGCAGGCTTATCGGCAGGCCAAAGCAGCCTTCATTGCCCGGGCACTCTCCCTGTCCTGATGCTGATTCATCACTACTGCAGGCGCAGTGAGAGATGTTTTGGAAGCCGGTGCTTACCTTGCCGGTGATTTTCGATAAGATGACGGCCATCCATTTTCGCTGACCCAGCCCCATGCCAACGCTGAATGAAGGAGCCAAAGAGGCTCGCCGAACGATCAAGCAGTTTCAGCACTATCTCAATTCGCCACGCCTTGTGCCCGATCAGTGCTACCGCATGTCCAGCGCGACGTACCCGCTGGTGTGCCACGTGAATCAGGTCACGGCGCTCTACCTGAGCAAGAATTACTGCGTCATTCCTTTATTCCTGCAGCGGGCGTACGAGCAACTCGGCAGGAGCACACCGGAGCGAGTCAGCGAACCTTATCGCGGGCTGGTGCATGATTATCTTGCGCATGTGGCGCAGTTCATCCTTGCTTACGATTGTCTGGCCGCTGATGAAAGGCACTTGGTGGAATTCATTCCCAAGCCATTGCTGGCTGCCGTACCGGGCCCCTTGCCCGAAGACCTGATGGTTCCAGGGGAGTTTTGACATCACATTTCCGGCCGTTGCCAAGGATTTTCACCATGACGTTTTCTGCACCAAGCCCCATCCGCGCCGTCGTCTTCGATTTCGGCGGCGTGCTCTTCGACTGGAACCCGCAGCACCTGTATCAGCAGCTGATCGCCGACGAGCAGCAGCGCAACCATTTCCTCACGCACATCTGTTCGCCCGACTGGAACGTACAGCAGGACGGCGGCCGCACGCTGGCGGACGGGACGGCGGATCTGGTCCGGCAGCATCCCGAATACGAAGCACTGATCCGTGCCTTCTACGGTCGCTGGACCGAGATGCTGCGCGGCCCGTTGCCGGAGGGCGTAGCGCTCTTGCGCGAACTGCATGCGCAGCAGGTGCCGGTATTCGGCCTCACCAACTGGTCGTCGGAAACCTATCCGCATGCGCGCGACCACCACGATTTCATGCAGCTGTTCTGCGATATCGTGGTCTCCGGTGAGGAACGCTGCATCAAGCCTGAGCCGCGCATCTACCAGATAGCATTGGAGCGCTATGCACGTCACCTACCGGGCCTCAAGCCCGAAGAGCTGGTCTTCATCGATGATGTGAAAAAGAATATCGATGGGTGCCGGGCGCTGGGATGGCAGGGCATTCATCACGTGGATGTGACTGCTACACGGGCTGCATTGCGTGCGCTTGGCGTACCGTGCGAGGCCTGATCCGCGGTTCAGGAAAACCGATGTCTCACCGTCGCCTCCTTAATGTTCCTCGTCATCGTCAACAAGAACTGGCCGCCCGGTTTGCGTGGTTGCCGCGGGTTCACGAAAACGAGAAAGACCCGCAAGTCCAGGTGATCTCGGTATCAGTCTTCGACCATTGGCTCTCGCCAGAAGAAGCTTGCCAGTTGCTGGAGGCGGTCCCTCCCGACGAGCGCAAGCGCAGGGATGCGCTCATGGAAAGCTTCTGCAAGAGGATGATCGCCGAGACGGAGGTGCTGTCGTACGCGTTGCGGGGACGGAAAAAGGACAGGCTCGTTTTTCGCACCTTCAACTCAAGCGATGCGCTGACGAACTACTGCAGGCCGAACGGGGCCAAGTCGTTGAGACATAGGGAATGGCATGTCGTATTGCCGGAGCTGGCGTGCGCATTCCTCGAAAGCGGGGATGACACCTGCCACTTCTTTTTCGTGTCGCCGGGCATAGAGGAGAGGGCGATACATTGGGCCGCGCAGAGCAAGGTTCACATCTTGCGCCATACTGCCGAGGCAGTGATGCCGCCCATCTGAGTCCGGCGGAGGCGCGCTGCAAGAACGCTTCCGCCAGATCGATTTGTTTTCGCAGGTGCGGTGTCGGGGCCATCAGGCAATCGCAAACACTTCCACCACACCACTGAGCCGCCGCGCCTGCGCCTGCAGTGCCTGCGACGCTGCTGCGGCCTGTTCCACCAGCGCCGCATTCTGTTGCGTGACCTGATCCATTTGCGAGATCGCATGGTTGATCTCGTGGATCCCCTTGCTCTGCTCGGCGCTGGAATCGCTGATGGCCCCGATCACCGACACCACCCGGTCGACGCTGGAGACAACATTGCTCATGCTCTCTCCCGCCCGGTTGACCAGCGCACTGCCGCTGGCGACCTTGTCCACCGAGTCGTCGATGAGCGTCTTGATCTCCTTGGCTGCCGACGAACTGCGTTGCGCGAGGCTGCGCACTTCCGACGCCACCACCGCGAAGCCACGACCTTGCTCGCCCGCGCGCGCGGCTTCCACGGCTGCATTCAGGGCAAGGATGTTGGTCTGGAAGGAAATGCCGTCGATGACGCTGATGATGTCCACGATCTTTTTGGACGAGTCCTCGATGGCCGCCATCGTCATCACCACATCCTTGACCAGCTGTCCGCTCTCGGCGGCCACCACCGAGGCTTCGGTGGCAAGCCGGTTGGCTTCGCCGGCGCTGTCGGCGTTCTGTTGCACCGTCGCCGTCAGCTGTTCCATCGCCGAGGCCGTCTCTTCCAGCGAGCTGGCTTGCTCTTCGGTGCGCGAGGAAAGGTCGAGATTGCCCGCAGCGATCTGGCTGCTGGCCGTTGCAATGGCATCCGTGCCGGAGCGGACTTCCCGCACGATCTCGCGCAAGCCGGCGTTCATGCTCTTCATCGACATCATCAGGCTGTTGGGAAGACGGCTGTCGGCATCCACCTCGCTGCGCAGGTCGCCTTGCGCGATCCGTGCCGCCAGCGCAGCGGCCACCGCCGGTTCTCCACCCAGCTGGCGCAGTACGCTTCTGGTGATGAGCACGGCAGCCACGATGCCGCTTGCCAGGGCCAGTACACCAAGTGCGATCAACAGCCTGCGCGCGGCCGCATAGACGGCCAGCGCCTCGTTTTTGGCATCGTCGTTGAGCTTGTCTTCGAATGCTGACAGCTCGGCCAGCGCCTTGCGGCGTTCCGCTTGCATCTTGCCCAGCGGACCGTCCAGGATAGGCTTGAGTTCTTCACTCTTTTGCGCCTTGGCCAACTCGATCAGGCCCGAGACGACGGGCAGAATTTCCTTGCTCATCTTCTGGATCGCCACGAGGGAATTCTTTTCGGTCTCGGTGGTTTCTTGCAATTCCGTAAAGAGCTTGGCCAGTGCCGCTTCCGCTTGCGCATAGATGGTGATCTGCCGTTGCAGATTGTCGGCGTTGAGTTTCATGTCTTCCGGGGTCGTCGCCAGTCCGATCCCGCGCGAGGCCAGCGACTGCTCATAGGCCGCTGCACGCATGGTCGAGAGATGCAGGATCTCCACATTGTTGACTTCGGTGATGGACAGCAGTTGCTGGTTCACATCATCCAGTTTTTTCAGCGAGATGCCGACAATCAGAAGCATGAGCACGAGCACGCCACCAAAGCCGAACTTGAGGCGCGAAGAAACCGTCAGACGGGTGAAATCCATACACACTCCAGTGAACACTTGCAGTTATTCGTAGTACGTTCCCGACGCCACCCCATGCAGGCAAGGGTGGACGATGTGGCGTTCTGATGCCACAGGCAACGTCGGGAAGTGCGGATCTTGATTCAGTGGAGTTGGGCGATTCCTGTGGGAACGCCGCCCGCCGTGAACTAAGGATGAAGACAAGGGATGCTGTTCTTTTCCCGGCGGGCCGGCCGCCTTCCCCGGGAAAACCGCACACTGTAGAGCAAACGCGCTTGTTTGATTAGCACCGAAAACTTAACGGCAGTCTTCAGAAAAACCGCCCAATGGACGGGCTGCGTCAAGCAGGGAAGTGTGCCAGGACAAGATTGGACGGGGGCAGAAGAAGGATGCGATTGCGCCCTGACACGGCGGATCGGCAACCAGAGGAGGGGGGCGAGGAGAGACAGAAGGTGCCTGCCGCGCAGGCTTGCGTGCGGCAGGTTTTGTCGGAGGACTGGACGAACGCCGGGTCAGTCGCAGCGGCCGGTCTGCAGATCACATTGCGCCAGCCCGTTGTCGGCTGCCGCAACGGCCGCGCCCGACGAGGCCGTTTCTTCACGCAGATAACTCGCCCACTCTTCCGGCTGCCCCAGCCAGCGCCCGGTATCAAGCACTTCCAGGGTATCGCCCCGCTGCAGCACGAAGGTCGGGAAGCCGCGGCCGCCTACATAGTTGAGCAGTTCACGGCTGGCCTCGATGTGATTGGCCAGCTCTTCCTGTTCGATCCGCTGCATTTCGCCAGTGAAGGCAGCGGGCTCGATGCCCAGCGTCTGCGCCAGTTCGACCAGCGTGGCCACTTCGGAGATGCGCCGCCCTTGCTGGTAATGCGCACGCTGGATCGCTGCCAGCATGTCCAGTCCTGCGGCCTCGCCCTTGAGCGCCTGTACCGCCAGCACGGCCGCAATCGGCGGGGCCGAGTCGAAGACCGCTTCGGTATCGCGCAGCAAACCGTTGAAGTAAGGCTCGCCAAACGCCTGTCCGGTCATCTGCGCGATGCGCTGATCGTGCGGCATCACGTAATCGCGCAGTTGCGCATCCACGCGTCGACGGTTGCGGCCGGCCATCATGCCGCCGCCGTGCGCCTGCACCGGCAGCACTGCGCGGGCCGCCGCCACCAGCGGCGCGGCACCGTAGCACCAGCCGCACAGCGGATCGTGGATGTAGTGAAGCACGGTCTCGTGCGGGGCAGCGGGGGTGGTCATGATGCAATTTCCTCTTGAATGAATCGGCACAGGGCCTGACGTTTTCTGCACCGTCAGGCCCGTCAAGCTTAGTGGATCAGTAGCCTACCGTGAAACGGGCACGCACGTGCTTCGGTTGTTCCAGCTCGTCCAGCAGGGCCACGGCGTAGTCCTCGTAGGAGATCCAGCTCTTGCCATCGGCACCGACCAGCAGTGCATCCTGGCCCAGGCGGAACTGGCCGGTGCGCTCGCCGGCGATGAACAGCGCCGAGGGCGAAAGGAAGGTCCACTCCAGCTCGGTCTCTTCACGCAGGGCATTGAGGAAGTCACGGCCACCGGATGCCTCGGGCATGTATTCGGCGGGGAATTCCGGGGTATCGATGAGCGCCTTGCCCGGTGCGATTTCCAGGCTGCCGGCACCGCCGACCACGGCCAGACGTTTGACGCCGGCTGCCTTCAGGGCCGGCAGGAGGTCGTCCGCACCGAAGGCAGTAAAGCGGCCACTGGAGACGACCACGTCCGCGCCCTTGATGGCGGTGGCCAGCGCAGCTGCGTCCTTGACGTCAGCCGAGACGGCAGTCACGCCGGTACGCTGGGCGATCTTGCCGGCGTCGCGGGCAATGGCGATGAGGTTGTGGCCGCGGCGCAGGGCTTCGTCCACGATGCGGGTGCCGACGTTGCCGGAGGCGCCGATGAGTGCGATTTTCATGGTGTTTCCTTTCTGGTGGAGAGGGAGGACAAACAGCTTCGGATCAATGCAGTTCAGATCAGGGCCACTTCATTTCGCCCTTGATGACCTTGGCGGACAGCTCCAGCGAGCCGGTATCGCCCAGGTCAGGATAACGCTGCTTCATGGCGGCGATCAGGACATTGCCATCGGCGGCCTTGGCGGCTTCCTGGTCGAAGGCCTTCAGGTAGTCGCTGGTGAAACGCACCGAGGCGATATCCAGCGGCGCACCGGCGGCATAGTGGCCGGGCACGACGACGGCCGGCTTGAGCTTCTCGATGCGCCCCAGCGTGCCGAGCCAGTCCAGGCGCGACTTCATGCTTTGCGTATCGGCCACCCATACGTGGATGTTGCCGGCCACCACCACGCCGCCAACCACGGCCTTGAGCGAGGGAATCCAGACGAAGCTGCGATCTGGCTGCGGGCCGTCCAGGCCGACGATTTCCAGCTTGCGGCCTTCCAGCATCAGCGTCTTGCCCTTGAGCACTTCCGGCGTGATGGTGGCGCGGGGCGCGTTGTCACCCAGCTTGGGGCCCCAGTAGGCCAGCTTGCCGGCAGCCGTTTCCTTGATGTGTTCCACGGTCGGCGCGGAGGCCACGATCTTGGCGTCCGGGTAGGCGGAGTGCAGGGTTTCCAGGCCGAAGTAGTAATCCGGGTCGCCGTGGCTGATGTAGATGGTGGTCAGCTTCTTGCCACTGGCGCGGATCTTGTCCACGACCTGCTGCGCTTCGCGCTGGCCGAATTGCGCATCGACCAGGATCGCTTCGCGCTCACCCGTGACCAGCACCGAGCTGACCGGGAAGATGGCTTGCTTGCCGGGATTGTAGATGTCGAGCTTGAGCGGTGCGGCAGCCTGGACGGCCGCGCCCGAGAAGGCCAGCAGGCCGGTGACAGCGATGGCCAGCAGGGGACGCAGCAGGCGACGGGTGGAAAACATGGCGACTCCGGAAAGAGGTGGATGGGTGTCAGGAGCCGCCATCATAGGATCGCTTTTGATTTCGAAAAACAGCATAATCGATCACAGTTTGTTTCTGAAATCGTTCAAATGAAAAAGGGGCCCCGATGGATCGCCTGATGGCCATGCAGGTTTTCGTGACGGTGGTGGATGGCGGCAGCCTGTCGGCGGCGGCCGAGCAGCTGGACTTGTCGCGGCCGGTGGTGTCGCGCTACGTGGCCGAGCTGGAAGACTGGGTTGGTGCGCGCCTGCTGCATCGGACCACGCGGCGGCTCTCGCTCACGCCCGCCGGCAATGAATTGCTGCCGCGCTGCCGCCAGATGCTGGAGTATTCCGAGGACATGCGCCATGTTCTCGATACGCCCGATGAAACGCCGCGCGGGCTCCTGCGCATTACGACCAGTACCTCCTTTGCGCAGACCCAGCTGATCCAGGCCGTGGTCGAGTATGGCCGCCGCTATCCGGGGGTGGCGGTGGACCTGCTGGCGCTGGACCGCACCGTGAACCTGGTGGAAGAACGCATCGACCTGGCTATCCGCATGACCAACCGGCTGGAGCCCAACCTGATTGCGCGTCCGCTGGGGGTCTGCCACTCGGTGATCTGCGCCACGCCGGATTACCTTGCGCGCCATGGCATGCCGCGCAAGGTGGAAGACCTGGCCTTGCACAATTGCCTGACGCATTCCTATGTGGGGCGCAGCCTGTGGCAGTTCGATCCGAAAAAGAAAAAAGCCCGGGCGGGCAAGGGCGCTGCCGCCGCGAAGATGAAGACGCAGACGCAAAGCGTGGCGGTGGGCGGCACGATCAGCGCCAATGAGGTGACGGTGTTGCTGCAGGCGGTGCTGGCCGGTGTGGGCATCGGCCACATGCCGGCCTATACGGTGGCGCCGCTGGTAGCCAGCGGCCAGCTGGTGCAATTGCTGCCCGATTACGAGCCTTTGCAGCTGGGCATCTATGGCGTCTATGCCTCGCGCAAGCACATGCCGGCGACCTTGCGCACGATGCTCGATTTCCTGGCGCAGCGTTTTGCGGGCCTGCCGTTCTGATCAAGGGTGATCAGGGCGTGATGCTCAGCAGCTTGTGCACCAGTTCGGAGGAGGTGGAAGCGGCGAACTTGCGCATCAGGCGGGCGCGATGCATTTCCACCGTGCGCGGGCTCAGTTCGACCTGGCGGGCGATGAGCTTGCTGGTCTTGCCTTCCACCAGCAGTGCGGCGATCTCGCGTTCGCGCGGGGTCAGGCCGGGCGCGATGGGACGTTTTGCACTGACATCCTCAAAGGTCCAGATACCGGCCGCGTGCGGGTTGTCGCGGTTGAGCGCATGGCCGGTGACGTGGCACCAGAACATTTCATCGTTGGAGCGCTTCATGATGCGCTCGTCCGAATAAAAACCTTTTTCGTTGAGGATGGGCACCAGGCGCAGGCCGGTGCGTTCGAATTCGTCGGCGGTGGGGTAGATCTCCTGGAAGGAAGTCTGGCGCAGCGCATCGACCTCATAGCCGAACATGTCGGCCATGGCCAGGTTGGCCTGCTGGATCACGCGATTGTGCGAGACGCACATGCCGATGGGCGCGTGCATGAAAACCTGTTCGAAATCGATGGGGAGTGGCTGGGTCATGAGTTGCTGCAATGGTTGGCTGGTCCCTCGCAACTGGCGGGACCGTCTGTCTGACGGTACCATGCTGCATTGCGCCAGGTATTTTTACCGTATTGTATGGCCTATTTCAGCTGCCCTATGATAATTGGCGCTATTTGGAGCCGAACGGGGCCCGGCGACGTCTGCGGACGTTGCGCAAGAGAAGCCCCTGCGCCCATCCCTGTTGAAGCCGGCATGTCCGCCGGCCCGCTTGCAACCCTGCTCGCAAGACAAGAGCCGAAAGGAGACTCGTGAACAAAGTGTATCCAGACGCGGCCACCGCGTTGAAAGACATCGTCAAGGACGGTCAGACCATTGCGGTCGGCGGCTTTGGCCTGTGTGGCATCCCCGAGGCGTTGATCGCCGCCCTGCGTGATTCGGGCGTGCAGAACCTGACCGCCATTTCCAACAACGCCGGCGTCGATGGTTTCGGCCTGGGTCAGTTGCTGACCACCCGCCAGATCAAGAAGATGATCGCCTCCTACGTGGGCGAGAACAAGGAGTTCGAGCGCCAGTACCTGGCCGGCGAACTGGAACTGGAGTTCACCCCGCAAGGGACCCTGGCCGAAAAGCTGCGCGCCGGTGGCGCCGGCATCCCCGCGTTCTTCACCAAGACCGGTGTGGGCACGCTGGTGGCCGAAGGCAAGGAAGTGCGCGAGTTCGACGGCGAGCGCTACGTGATGGAACGCTCGCTGGTGGCCGACGTGTCGCTGGTGAAGGCACACAAGGCCGACAAGGCCGGCAACCTGGTCTTCAACAAGACCGCGCGCAACTTCAACCCCAACGTCGCCATGGCCGGCAAGGTCACCGTGGTGGAAGTGGAAGAACTGGTGGAAGTGGGCCAGCTCGATCCGGACCAGATCCACACCCCCGGCATCTTCGTGCATCGCATCGTGGTCAATGCCACGCCCGAGAAGCGCATCGAACAACGCACCGTGCGCGCATAAGGAGACACAGAAAATGGCATGGACCAGAGATGAAATGGCTGCGCGCGCAGCCAAGGAACTGCAGGACGGCTTCTACGTGAACCTGGGTATCGGCTTGCCGACCCTGGTAGCCAACCACGTTCCGAACGATATCGAAGTGTGGCTGCAATCCGAGAACGGCTTGCTGGGCATCGGCCCCTTCCCCACCGAAGACCAGGTCGACCCTGACCTGATCAACGCCGGCAAGCAGACCGTGACGACCATTCCCGGTTCGTCCTTCTTCAGCTCGGCGGACTCCTTCGGCATGATCCGCGGCGGCAAGATCAACATCGCCATCCTGGGGGCGATGCAGGTCTCGGCCAAGGGTGACCTGGCCAACTGGATGATCCCCGGCAAGATGGTCAAGGGCATGGGCGGCGCGATGGACCTGGTGGCCGGCGTGGGCCGCGTGGTGGTGCTGATGGAGCACGTGGCCAAGGCCAAGGATGGCAGCACCTCCAAGAAGATCCTGAACGACTGCAACCTGCCGCTGACCGGCGTGGGCGTGGTCAACCGCATCATCACCGACCTGGGCGTGATCGACGTGACCCCGGGCGGCCTGAAGCTGATCGAACTGGCTTCCGGCGTGACCAAGGAAGAAGTGATCGAGAAGACCGAAGCGCCGCTGGATGTGAGCGAGGTCTGATCGTTTGAAAGACTGGAGGCGGCAGTCACTGCCGTGTTGGATGAGCGAAGGGCACCATGCATGTGGTGCCCTTCGTCATTTTCAGCGCCGGAATGCAGGACGACCGGAGTCCATCATCCACATTCATCGGTTTTTGCTGGATGAAGCGGGTAGAGCAGCCGGGGACAGCAGCATGGCTGGCTATACTTTTTGACTCCTGTTTCTCCTCGTCAATCTGCCTGCTCTTCCATGCCGAAAGCGCCGAGTCCCCGCATACTTCTGCTCGATACCAATTGCTTCCTTCGTCTCTATTGCTCGCCGGTCCTTCCGCTGTTGGGACAGGTGGTAGGCGGCTATCGGCTGCTGACACTGGCGTCTCTCATTGATGAATTCAAGGCCAATTCCCGGCTCGGCCAGATCTTCTCGCAGGTCGGTATTCCCCCGCGCTCGGTGGACCTGGAGCAGGGTGCGTTGCGCCTGACACAGCCCAAGAAGCGTCTGGTCGAAGCGCAGCGCGGACCGCTTGCGGTCTACGCGAGGCTGTTCGTCCAGCATCGCAACACGCGCGGCGCCAGGCTGACGCCGCTGTCGTGCGAGGATACAGAGCTGCTGGCCACAGGCATCGTGCTGCGCGGCGTGATCGCAACTGACGAGAAAGCGCTGACAGAATTGATCAGAGACCTCATGGCGGCGGGTGAGGAAGCACCCCAGGCCTGTATTGATTCCCTGACCCTTCTGCATTTGCTGGAGCAGCACGGGCGTTTGAGTTCGCAACAGCGTCGCGACACAGTCTCGACCTGGGTGCGCATGGAAACCTTGCTTCCAGCTGGCTGGCGCAGGCGATATCTGGAGCTGTTCGGCGAATCAGCCGAGGCACTATGACGCAAGCATGCCGCTTGCCGGGGAGAGGGCAAACGAGATTTCTACCGCGTGGCCGATATCGACATTGAGTGCGCTGGCCACGAAGGCTGGCGAGCCGCCGCCTTGCCGGCGTTGCCAGCACGCCAGCGCCTCGAATACAGGGGTACGGAAGAAGTCAGCGGCGGTGCGGATATAGTGCTCCGCTGGCAACTGTTCAGCGCCGAACAGCGCTGCGCTGACGGAGAGCGTTTCCTGTCTTCCCTCTCCATGCACATCGCAGCCTCGCTGCTTGCGCTTGAGCCCGCTGACCTTGCGGCCTTGGTGCGCCAGCCAGAGATCGACCCGGGCCACGATGGTGGACATCGGTACCTCGTATTTGCCTGCATACCAGGCCAGCAGACGCAAGGCCTCATCGCCCGAGACCTTGCCCAATTCCGCTGCGGCCCGTGCAGCCGCAGCGGGAGGAAACAGCAGCGCTTGGGCGAAGCGTTCCGCGAAGAGTTCACCCTCATCGGCAGCCAGCCGGTGCAGGGTGTAGCAGTGCCCCAACTCATGGGCAAGCCAGGCATTGAAGGTGCCGATACACGCATGCAGATTGACGAAGACCCAGGTGGTCTTGCTGCGCGGCAGGTAGATGCTCAAAGCATTTTCATGTCCGTGCCGTTGCCGGTTCCAGTAAACCGGCACCATGATGGCTCCGAAACCTTGCAACAGGGCTAGCAGCTCCTGGCGCTGTACTGGCGCATCATCGGCCAGTCCCAGCCGGTCCCGTACCTGGCGGGTGGCTTCCAGCAGATAAGCTTCTTCCAGCGAGGGAGATTCCAGAACCGCCGGGGAAAACAGCCGGGGGTGCGGCAAGTGCGGCAGCAATTCCTGCAGATGTTCTGCCGCCGTAACCGCAGCTTCCCTGGCAGCATCACTGGCGCGCTGGCCACCCGTGGTACGAAAGGCGATGACGGGTTCATCATCGGGGGCCATCAGTTGCGTCACTTCGATATGAAGAATCTCCGCCAGCCGCAGCAATTTGCGTGGCCGGGGCAGAGATTGCCCGGAAAGCCAGTTCGACACGGCTTCCTTGCTGACTTCGCAGGCAGTGGCCAACGCGGTTCTGGTCAGGCCGCGTTGTTGCATCGATTGCAGGATCAAGGGGATATTGAGCATGGTGGACTGATGGTAGGCAGACCATCGCACCGCGTCAAGTTATGTCAAGTTGCATGCAAGCCGCGGCTTGCAAGATGGTGCGCAATATCGTCACATGACGAGCTCGCCACCCCTGCCTCACTCCACCCCGGTGACCCTCACCGCATTTCTCCCATCCCGCTTGGCTCGGTACAGGGCGGCATCCGCGGCATTGAGCACGTCCTCCACGCGGCGGTGGTGGCCGCGCTGCAGGGTGGCCACGCCCACGCTGATGGTGACCACGCGCAGGGGACTGGTGGCATGCACGATCAGCCGGCTGTAGACCGCATCGCACAGGCGCTGGGCCATCAGGAGCGCGCCCTGTTCCTCGGTCAGCTCCAGCAGCACCACGAATTCCTCGCCGCCGTAACGGCCGGCGCAGTCAGTATTGCGCGGCAGGTTTTCGTTGATGGCCTGCGCCACTTCGCGCAGCACCTCATCACCCAGCTTGTGGCCATAGCTGTCGTTGTAGAGCTTGAAGTAGTCCACATCGATGAACAGCACCGAGAAGGTGGAATTGCGATTGCGCCGGCAGCGCTCCCAGGTGGCCTGCAAGGCGTCGTCCAGTGCGCGCCGGTTGAGCAGGCCGGTCAGGCCGTCGGTGAGGGCCAGTTCTTCCAGCCGCCGTTCGATGCTCACGCGGCGGCGCAGCTCGTGGCGTACGTGCGAAAGCAGATAGGCCAGCAGCAGCGTGAAGATGAACAGCGAGAGGATCACCGCATAGAGCGTCTTGCGCCAGCTCTTGAAAATCGCCTCCTGCGAATAGCCGACAAAGACGATCAGCGGCGAGTCGGGAATGCGCCGAAAGGTATAGAGCCGCTCTACGCCATCACTGTTGGCGCGCGCGAAGAAACTGCCTTCCTCATGCTGGAGAGAACTCTTGATGCGCTGAAAATTGGCACTGCCACTGAGATCGCGGCCGATGACGTCGTCCCGATACGGCACCCGCATGTAGGCCACGCCATCATCCGAATACAGCGAGATGACGCCATCGGCACCCAGCGACAGTCCCTCGAACAGATCGCGGAAATAGGCCAGGTCCAGTGCCATGACGACGACTCCGCCAAAGCTGCCATCGTCATTGAACAGCCGCTTGGACAGCACCACCACCTGCAGCTCATTGCCCAGGCTGGCCTGGATCGGCCGCGAGACGTACAGGCCGACATTGTCCGCATCGCGGTGCGCGGTGAAATAGGCACGGTCGCCATAGTTGGGAGCGGGTTCGCCCGGGCGGCGGCGCGAACTGGCCAGCACCTCGCCCTTGGGGCCGATCACGGCCATCACCGCGATATGGCTGACGCTGGCGGCGCTGCCGAACAGATAGGCATAGCGCTGCGCCTCTTCCAGCCGGCGTGCGCCCAGCGGATGCTGGTAGCGGTAGGCCAGCGTATCCAGCGACAGCGACAGCACCTCCAGGTTGCGCGAAATGGCGCGCTGGGAGATCAGCGTCACGTTGCCGGCGTTGGCCACCGCCGAAAGACGAGTCTGGCGATAGCTCTGATAAAGCGTACTGGCGCACATGGCCACCACCATCAGCATGGCGATACCCAATACCACGACCAGGTATTTCTTCAACTGCTTGATTTTTGTTCCCCCACGAATCCCCAGGCGCAATTAACGCATAAAGCAAAAAGCGCTTCCATCTTGATCGCCGGCAACGTGATTGTCTTGCAACAAAAGATGAACCGCCGCGCAGCCCTGCCGGTCTGATCGCAGAATGCGTGGCCCGCTTCGTGTTCAAATGCGAGCGTCGTCAACCGAATCTGTGCCGCACCGGAGGCTCCCTGAACATCAAGAACACCATCAAGCGCGACCTCGTCATCCTGTGGGCCTTCATCGCCCTGATCGCTCTCATTCTCGCCTTCCTGCTGCTGCAGCTGAGCCGCCAGGGCGCGTCTTCGCAGATCAGCCAGGCCACCGGCCAGGCCGCCGTCAGCTGCGCCACCATGAGCGCGGGCCTGGCCCATGCGCTCTCTTCCGGCAGCGGCGCGTCCCGCACGGCGGCCGATGGCGATGGCCTGCCCGGCAGCTCCATCATGCAGGCGGTGATCGACTTGTCCCTGCGCGATCAGGCCGGGGTGGAGGGCGGTTTCTGGCATCCCCAGCGCGACGTCGTGGCCTATGCCTTCCCGACCTATGACGGCAGCGGAATCAAACGTGATCCGCCGGGTGCGGAAATGGAACGCATCGTCTCGACTGCGCAGCGCGCCCTCGATGGCGGCACGACCGTCACCGACGTGCGGCCCGGCTTGCGCGAGGCGGTGGTGTTCGCCGCCTGCCCGGTGCCGCTGGGCAAGGTGGCGCTGGCGGCGTGGACCCTCAAGCGCGTGCCGGTGATGAGCGCCAGCGTGCTCAATCAGTTGCTGGTGGCCAGCGCCTTGCTGCTGGCCTTCGTCATCATCAGCGGGGTGTGGCTGGGGGCCACGCTCACGCGCTGGCGCAGCCAGTCCGAACGCTTGGCCAGCCAGCTGGCCCACGCCGAACGGCTGGCCACGCTGGGCCGGGTGGCGGCCGGCATGGCCCATGAAATCCGCAATCCCATCGGGGCCATGCGCATGAAAGCCGAGAATGCCCTGGCCGCCCCCGCCCAGGTGCGCGAGACGCGCGTGACCGGCGCGCTCGAAATGGTGGTCAGCCAGACCGAGCGGCTCGATACGCTGGTGGCCAGCCTGCTGGCACTGGCGCAACCGTTCCAGGTGCAGCGCCAGGCCGTCGATCTGGCCAGCTGGATCGAGGCCCGCTGCCAGGCCCACGCCGAACTGGCCGAGCGCCAGCAGGTGCGCTTGGCCTCGGCCATCGATGCCGCCAGCTTTGGCGGCAGTCTTGTCACCAGCGCACTGGACCCGGTGCAGATGGCGCGCGCGGTGGACAACCTGCTGCTCAACGCCCTGGCGCATTGCACCGCAGGCGGCGACATCGGATTGGGTGCGCGCTTGCGCGAGGACGGGCGACTGCTGCTGTGGGTGGCCGATGATGGTCCGGGCGTGCCGGCGGAATTGCGTGATAGTCTGTTCGACCCCTTCGTCAGCCAGCGTACTGGCGGCACCGGCCTGGGCCTGGTGCTGGTGCGCGAGATCGTGCATGCGCATGGCGGCGTCATCCACCTGGCCGCGAGCGAACGCGGTGCCCGTTTTGAAATGGAGTTGCCATGGCGCGCATCCTGATCGTCGATGACGATGCTGCCTTTCGCGGCAGCCTGGCCGAGACCGTCGGCGACCTCGGCCACGAAGTCCTTGAAGCCGGCAGTACGGCTGCCGGCCTGACCCTGCTGGCCGCGCATGCGGTCGATGCCGCCATCGTCGATCTGCGCATGCCCGAGGAAGACGGCCTGGTCTTCCTGCAGCGCGCCCCGGCCATCGCCGCCATCCCCTGCATCATGCTGACCGCCTACGCCAGCGGCGACAACACCATCGAAGCCATCCGCCTGGGGGCCTTCGATCACCTGACCAAGCCGGTGCCGCGCGCGGCCCTGGTGGAAACGCTGGAGCGCGCACTGCGCCAGAGCCCGGCCGCAACCGAAGACGCCAGCGTCACGCAGAGCGCAACCGGTGACGAGCGCAATGCCCTGGTCGGCGACAGCGAAGCCATGCGCCAGGTCTTCAAGCAGATCGGGCGCGCTGCCACCAGCGACGCCACCGTGCTGATCCTGGGCGAGACCGGCACCGGCAAGGAGCTGGTGGCGCGTGCCCTGCATCGCAATGGCTTGCGTGCCGCACGTCCCTTCGTGGCCATCAATTGCGCGGCCATTCCGGCGGAGCTGATCGAGAGCGAACTGTTCGGCCACGTCAAGGGCGCGTTCAGCGGGGCCACCGCCGCGCGTCTGGGACGTTTCCAGGAGGCCCATGGCGGGACGCTGTTCCTGGATGAGATCGGCGACATGGCCCTGCCGACCCAGGCCAAGATCCTGCGTGTCCTGCAGGAACGCGAACTGACGCCGGTCGGCGGCCAGCAGGCGGTCAAGGTGGACGTGCGGGTGATCGCCGCCACGCACCGCGACCTGCCGCAGGAAATCAGCGAGGGACGTTTCCGCGAAGATCTGTGGTATCGCCTGCAGGTCTTGCCGATCAAGGTGCCGCCGCTGCGCGAGCGTCCCGGCGATATCCTCGCCATTGCCGAACACTTCCTGCGCCAGCAGGGCGGCGATGCCCCCAAGCGCATCAGTCCTGCCGCCGCGCGTCGCCTGTTGCAGCACGCCTGGCCGGGCAATGTGCGCGAGTTGCGCAACACCATGGAACGCGCGGCGGTGATGAGCCATGGTGCCTGCATCGAACCGGAAGACATCGCCCTGGCCGACCGCAGCGTCACGGAAAATGCCAGCGACGTCGCCATCGATTGGGACGGTGAGCTGGCCGTGGCCATAGCGCAGGTCGAACGCGTGATGCTGCAGCGCGCGCTGGCAGCGGCCAACGGCAATCGTGCCGAAGCCGCCCGCCGGCTGGGCATCTCGCGTCAGCAGTTGTATCGCAAGCTGGAAGAGCAGGGCGGCGCAGTCGCTTAGGTCCGGTGCAGGCGCTGCTCCAGCAGCAGGCCCGCCAGTGCGCAGGTGCCGGCGGTGAGTTTCATGATTTTCCTTCACCAGGTCAGTTGGGACAGGCCGCACACACCCGCCCGCAGGGGGCCGTGGCGGCAAGCTTCATATCAGGGCAAAAAAGGCAGGAACCGGGGGCCTTGCGGGCTGCTCAGTGGAGATCGCTACCGGCATAGCGCGGTGCCGGGGTATTGGCAGAGAGCTGGGTCGCCATCTGCTGGCGCGCGCTGTCGAAACGGGTCCAGGCCGTTTCGTCATGCAGCGAGGGGATGGTGACCAGCTCGCCGCGCTGGAAGCCGACCAGCGCCGCATCCACCATCTGCTCGGCCGACATCACGATGGCCGGGTCCAGGTGTTCCACCGGCAGGCCGCCGATGGCCCAGAACTCGGTGGCGGTGGCACCCGGCAGCACGGCCTGGACCTGCACGCCCTGGGTAGCCAGTTCATGATGCAGTGATTGCGAGAAGGCCAGCACGAAGGCCTTGCTGCCGCCATAGACGCCATTGAGCACTTCCGGCGCCACGGCCACGATGGAGGAGATGTTGATCACCGCGCCCCGGCCACGGGCCACGAAACCGGGCACGGCGGCATAGGTCAGGCGGGTCGGTGCGGTGACGTTGAGCGCGATCATGTCGGTCATGTGCTCGACCTTGCTTTGCAGCAGCGGCGTGTGGGTACCGATGCCGGCGTTGTTGACCAGCAGGGTGATGCTGGCATCGCTGCGCAGTTTTTCTTCCACCTGAGCCAGCGATGCAGCCTGGCCAAGATCGGCTTCCAGCACTTCGACGTTACGGGCGGTTTCGGTGGTGATGCGCGCGGCCAGGGTATTGAGGCGGTCGCGGCTGCGGGCCACCAGGATCAGGTCGTAGCCCAGGCGGGCCAGACGGTCGGCGTAGATGGCACCGATGCCGGATGAGGCACCGGTGACGAGGGCGGTACCACGACGGACTTGGGTGTGCGGCTGGTTCATGCTGTTCTCCTTCGGTGTGGGTTGTCGATGGAGTGCATCTTAGGCCGCTTGCGGACTTCCTGAATGACGTATATGGTAGTGTTTTGAGACATCATCACGGAGTCCGGACATGCACCACATCGGCTACCTGCTCACCGAAGGTTTCCAGGTCATGGGCCTGGCCACCCAGTCGGTCTTTGAATATGCCAACAAGGTCGTGGGCCACGACTTCTACCGCATGCACAACTATTCGGTCGCGGGTGGCGAGATCACGTCATCCCTGGGCATGCGCGTGAGCACCACCAGGGCGGCTGCCACAGCCACCATCGATACCTGGGTGGTGTGCGGGGTGGGCAATCCGCTTGAGTCGCCGGCGAGCCAGGAGGAGCGCGCCTTCCTGCAACGGGCGGCAAAGAAGGCCAGGCGCATCGCCGGCATCTGTACCGGCGGTTTCGTACTGGCCGAGTCGGGGCTGCTGGCACGCCGCCGCGCAACCACGCACTGGGCGTTTGCTGCGGCGATGCGTGCGCGCTTTCCCGACATCCAGATCGAAGACGATCGCATCTACATCGTCGATGGCCCGCTGTGGACCTCGGCCGACATGACTGCCGGGCTGGACCTGGCGCTGGCCATGGTCGGCAAGGACCTGGGCGAGGAAGTGGCGCGCAGCGTGGCGCACAAGCTGGTAATGCACCAGCATCGCGCCGGTGGCCAGTCGCAGCATTCGGAAATGCTGGCGCTGGCCCCCAAGACGGATCGCATCCAGGATGCGCTGAACTATGCGCGCCGCCATCTCAAGCGCGCGCTGACGGTGGAAGAACTGGCCGAGCAGGCCAACCTGAGTGCGCGCCAGTTCACCCGCGTATTCACGGCGGAGACCGGGCAATCCCCGGCCAAGGCCATCGAGGGCCTGCGGCTGGAAGCGGCGCGCCTGATGATCGAGCAAAGCCGCCATCCGCTGGAAGTGGTGGCGCGCGAGACCGGTTTCCGGGATCGCCGCCACATGCGCGAAGTCTTCCTGCGCGGCTTTGGGGTGGCACCGCAATCGATGCGGCGCGAAGTGCGCGCTTGATATGTGCTGATGTGCGCTAGTGCGCCGCGCTGGCCGAGAACAGGTTGATCACCATCACGCCCGCAACGATGAGCGCGATGCCGGCCACGGCCGGCCAGTCCAGCCGCTGCTGATGGATCAGCCAGGCGGCCAGCGTGATGAGTACCAGTCCCACGCCCGACCAGATCGCGTAAGCCACGCTGGTCGGCATGGTGCGCAAGGTCTGCGACAGGCAATAGAAGGACACTCCATAGCCCAGCACCACGATGATGCCAGGCAACAGGCGCGTGAATCCCTGTGAGGATTTGAGGGCGGTGGTGGCGATCACCTCGGCCACGATGGCCACCGCCAGGGTCAGGTAAGCGGACATGCTGGATTCTCCTGTGGATAAATCAATTCGACGCAAACAGTGAGTTCAGTGCGTTCAGTGAGCGCGGTTCAATGCACCGCCGTCTCCACGATGGCGGGTGCGGCGTGTTCCTGCGCCGGTTCGGCCTGCATGCGGGCCAGGTGATCGCGCTGGAAGATGCCCATGCGGATCACGTCGCGGTACTGGCCGTTCATGAAGAATTCCTCCTTCAGCACACCCTCCTGCCGGAAGCCGGCCTTGGCGTAGACATGCACGGCCTTCTCGTTTTCGCGGTCGACGATGAGGTAGATCTTGTGCAGGTTCAGCACTGAAAAGCCATAGTCCAGCGCCAGCCGCGTGGCCTCTACGGCCAGCCCGCGCCCCTGGGAGGCGGGCGCGATGATGATCTGGAATTCGGCACTGCGGTGGACGGTGTTGATTTCCACCAGTTCCACCAGGCCGCTGCTGTCGCCATCGGCATCGACGATGAAGCGGCGCTCGTTCTGCTCGTGGATGTGCGCCTCGAACAGGGCCGAGAGTTCGGCGAAGGTTTCATAAGGTTCTTCGAACCAGTAGCGCATCACCGTCGCATTGTTGTTCAGGTGATGGACGAAGCGCAGGTCTTCGCGCTCCAGCGGACGCAGGCGCACGGTCCAGGTGAGGTCATGTGATTTCTGCATGGAATCTCCTTGTGGGAAAACCAGTATGATCCACCGTCAGGGCAGATCGACAAAGATAATATCTATCGATAATTCAGATGGAGTGCCACATGCAATGGAATCTCGATCAACTGCGCCAGTTCGTCGCTGCAGCCGAACAGGGCTCCATCAGCGCCGCCGCACGCCACCTGGGCCGGGCCCAATCAGCCGTCAGTACGGCCATCGCGCTGCTGGAAGTCGATCTCGGCGTCACGCTCTTTGACCGTTCGGCCCACAAGGCCGGCCTCACCGAGGTCGGCGCGGCCATGCTGCAGGAAGCGCGCGAGGTGCTGCGCCAGGCCGATGCGCTGGACGAACGGGCCCGGTCCTTTTCGCTGGGCGATCAAGCCTGCCTGACCATGGTGCTGGACGAGGCCTTGCCCTATGCCGCCCTGCGCGTGCTGCTGCGGGAATTGTCGGCGCGCGCGCCGGCGCTGGAACTGACCTTGCTCGATGGCACCCCGGCCGAAGTGGTGGCAGCCGTGCAGCAGCGCCGCGCCGACATCGGCTTTCACTTCGACCGGGGACGCGTGGCCAGCGGCTTCGACCAGCGCCACATCGGCTCGGTGGCGCAAGGCATCTTCGTCTCGCCGCGCCATCCCCTGGCCGCACGCGAACGCCTGCGCAAGACCGACCTGGCGCAATACCGGCAACTGATCCTGCAGGCCGATGGCGTCGAAGAACCGGTCTACAGCCCCAAGCTGTGGCGCTCCGACAATCACTACAGCATCGCCGAGATGGTGGCCGACAACCTGGGCTGGGCCATCCTGCCGGTCAACGTCGCCGAATATTTCGATCATGCCAAGGCACTGGTGCCGCTGCGCTGTCCGGCGCTGGCCCTGCCGCTGCTGTCGGTGCAGATGCTGTGGCTGCCGGGCCGCCCGCTGGGGAGTACCGCGCAATGGATAGGCGAGCGCTTCGGCCAGTTGTTGAGCAGCCAGGGACAGGCGGTGCTGGGCGAAGACATGTGACGGCGGCGCGGACAGTGTCCGGCAGCGGACGCCAAGGTGTCACGGGAACGGACACATGTGCCTGAGGGGAAGTTCGCAAGTCATTGATTTAAATGGGATTCGTGGCAGGCACGGGGTTTGCAAAAGAGGGTGTACCCCTCTCACCTCAAAGGAGTTGTCATGAACCGTTCCACCTTCCTCCCCCGTTCGCTGGCCGCGCTCTCGGCCCTGGCCCTGTTGGGTTCGATGATGGCGGCGCAAGCCCAGGCCTTGCCGCCTGCTCCGCCTCCGCCGGGTGCCGCGCCGGTCGCCGGCCCGATGGCACCCCCGGTCCCGCCCGCCACCTATGACGCCGCCATGACCGCCCAGGCTCCCATCACCGAAGGCCGCGTGAGCCGCTTCCTGATCAATCCCTACGGCGAAGTCGATGGCCTGATGGTGGGCGAGCGCACCGTGATCAAGTTCCCGCCGCACCTGTCGCAGACGCTGCAGAACGCGGTCAAGCCGGGCCAGTCGGTACGCATCTTCGGCCAGGCTGAAGCGGCCGGCGTGATCAAGGCCGATGCCATCGTCAATCTGGCCAACGGCCAGACCGTGATCGACCGCCCGCCCGCCTTCGATGCCAACCCGCCGCTGCCGCCGCACCTGCGCGCTGCGCAACTGCGCCAGCTCTCGGTGCGCGGCAAGATCGCCATGGTCCTGACCGGCCCGCGTGGCGAAGCCAATGGCGTCATCCTGGATGACGGCAGCATCGTGCGCTTCGCCCCCGACAGTCTGCGCACGCCGCTGGAACCTGGCGCGCCGTTTGCTGCCAATGGCTTGGGGACCCGCAACAGTTTCGGTACCGCCATCGAGGCCATTGATGTCGGGGCCAGCGCGGATTCCCTGCAACCGCTGTACAGCCGCGTCCGATAAGGGGTTGCGGCAGGGCAGGCCGGCGGTCTGCCCGATTCTCCGCGTGTCATTTCATCCACCTGATAAAGAATAAGAACCATGTCGCCAAAAATCCTTCCCATTGTTTTCCTGATCATCTCCAACGTCTTCATGACCTTTGCCTGGTACGGCCACCTCAAGTTCGAGAACCGGCCGCTGTACCTGGTGATCCTGGTCAGCTGGGGCATCGCCCTGGCCGAATACTGTTTCGCGGTGCCTGCCAACCGCATCGGCCACTCGGTCTACAACGCCGCCGAACTGAAGACCATGCAGGAGGTCATCACGCTGGTGGTGTTCTCGATCTTCTCGGTGCTGTACCTGGGTGAGCAGTTCACCATCAATCACCTGGTCGGCTTCGGCTGCATCTGCCTGGGTGCCTTCTTCATCTTCAAGGGGCCCATCGGATGAACACCAAAGCGGGCTCGATCGCCTGGCTCTCCAGGCTGAACTTCTTCCTGGCCGATGTGCGCGACGGGCTCGGTCCTTTCCTCGGTGTGTTCCTGATGGGTCACGGCTGGGCCGCGGACGACATCGGCTATGTCATGACGCTGGGCGGCATTGCCGGCATGTTGGCCACCACGCCCGCCGGGGCGCTGACCGATGCGGTGCGCGCCAAGCGGCTGGTGGTCGGCATCGGCTCGGTGCTGGTGGTGGCGGGCTCGCTGTTGTTGCTGGTCTCGCCCAGCTTCACGATCACGGCGGTGTCGCAGGTCGGCACCGGCATCGTCGGGGCCATCATCGGACCGGCCATTGCCGGCCTGACGCTGGGCATCGTCGGCCAGCAGGGCCTGCCTTCGCAGCTGGGAAAGAATGAGGCCTGGAACCACGGCGGCAATGTCTTCTCGGCGGCGCTGGCCGGTGCACTCGGCTACTTCTGGGGCTTGCCGGCGGTGTTCGTGCTGATGGCGGTGATGGCGATGGCGTCGCTGGTGTGCCTCTCGCGCATCCGTCCCGAGGACATCGACCACGATGTCGCCCGTGGCCTCGACCCCGAACGTGCCGCTGACCAGCCGCAGGTGTCCACCTGGCGCGTGCTGGCCGGGTCGCGCCCGCTGATGCTGCTGGCGCTGGCGATGATGCTCTTCCACCTGGGCAATGCAGCCATGCTGCCCTTGCTGAGCCAGTCGGTGGTCTCGCGCGGCCATGCCGATCCGGCGCTCTATACGGCGCTGACCGTGATCGTGGCGCAACTGGTGATGATTCCCACGGCGCTCTTTGCGGGCCGCTTCGCCGACCGCAAGGGCTATTGGCTGCTCATTACCGTGGCACTGCTGGCGTTGCCGGTGCGCGGCCTGGTGGCCGGGGTATGGGATTCGGCCTGGGCGCTGTTGCCGGTGCAGATGCTCGATGGCGTCGGTGCGGGTCTGCTGGGCGTGGCCCTGCCGGGCTCGGTGGCGCGCATCCTGCAGGGTAGCGGCCACATCAACATCGGCCTGGGTGCGGTCACGACCATCCAGTCCATCGGTGCAGCCATGAGCCCGGCATTGGCCGGCGTGGTGGCCAAGCATTACGGTTATGGCGCGGCCTTTGCGGCCCTGACCGGGATCGCCTTGCTGGCACTGGTGGTGTGGGGCGTGCTGGCCGAGCGGCGCGATCATGCGCCGGGCGGCCGGCCGGTGGCGGTGGCGAAGTAATCGTCCTATTCGTCTTCTACGCGGCGCAGATCGCGGAATTGCGCCGGTGTCCAGGGCCGCAGGGCCACGATCAGCGCCGTGCCATGACGCCGTTCCAGCGGCAGCGACAGATCCTGCTGATGCGCGCTGAGGAAGTCGGAGGACAGCCGGTTCATGGCGCGTTGTACGGCGGCATTGCTTTCCTCGGAGAGCGTGCCGCTGACCATGATCATCTTCTCGCCCCGCTTGTCGAAATGGGAGTTGAAGAAATCATTGCGCAACTGCGCGCGGAAATACTGCTGGATCGGCCCGCCCGGCAACCACGTGAAGTCCGGCGCGACGCGCACGCGAATGCGGTTGTTGGGCAGCAGGTCGAGGATGCCCAGCTTGTCCAGCCGCGCCAGCAGGCGGATGCATTCGGCCTTGCTCATGGCGAAGCTGGCGAGGATGTCTTCCAGCGTCCACTGGTGCAGGGCATGCACGGCCACCAGCAGCAGCTTGGGATCGGCCACCAGTTTCTTTTCCTGTTCTTCGGTCAGGCGCGAGGGCACCGGCTGCTCGGCCACCACCATGCGCGCCAGGTCGCTGATCTGGATGCCCAGCAGCGTGCAGACCAGATCCAGCCGCTCCAATGTGAAGCTGCGCTCGGCGAAGATGCGCTTGACGCTGGTCTCGCTCAGGCCCAGTCCCTTGGCCAGTTGCGCATAGGTGATGCCACGCGCCTTGAGCAGATTCTTCAATGCATTGACCAGCGATTCGGCCTGGGCCATGTCCTTCCTCCTTGTGATGCGCGTGGCGCGCGATGTTTGGCCGGTATTGTATTTCGATACCGGATGCGACAGGAACTGCGCTTTCTGATGAGGTGATCCACGTTCTGCAGGGGCATTGCTACAGTGCGTCCCGCTGACCCGCCAAGGCGGACCAGCAAGCCGTCATTCACACATCCCTCATCAGTCAAAGAACAAGGAGTCCATCATGAACAGCCCGCTGCTGCATCGCCTCACGCTTTCCTGCGTCTTGATCGCCGCCCTCCTGAGCGCCCCCGTACATGCCCAGTCGCGCAACAGCGATGCGTCCACCGTGTCGGTGGTGGTCTCGGTGATGCTGCCTGCCGCCTTCATTTCCGAAGGCGGACGCTACGTGGTCAAGGGCGTGGAAGCCTCCGCCGATGGTACGGTCTATGTGCTGGAAAAAGTGGGCGAGGGCATCCGTGGTTCGGTCACGGTCGGTGCCAATGTCAGCGGCGCGGCCTCGGTGGGCGTCGGTGAATCGGTCACGTTCGTGACCTCTGCGTCCGGCACGCTGCTGGTGGCCTCCGGCAAGGTGCTGGCGATCATTCCCAATGCGCTGGGCCGGGCGCTGCTCAAGAGCGAGAAACTGTCCTGACCGGCACAAGGGGAGATCGCCATGGCTTTGTTTCAACTTCGTATCAAATGCCTGCTTGCCGGTCTGGTCCTGGCCGTCGCAGCACCGCTGGCGGCGCACGCCGGGCAGTCCTGCGAACCGGCCATCCCTGATGCCACCGCCGTGCAAGCCCAGCTGGACATGGCCGTGCGCACCGTCGAGCGGCTCAATGCCAGCGGTGCAGACGTGGTCATCATCGGCCGTGTCGGGCAAGACCTGAGCAAGTACCGGCAACGCTATTCGCACCTGGCGTTTGCCTATCGCGATGGCCAGCAGTGGGTTGTGGTCCACAAGCTCAACGAATGCGGAACGGCCGTGAGCAATCTCTATGAACAGGGGCTGGGGCAGTTCTTCATGGATTCTCCCTTCCTGCTGGAGGCCTATGTGGCCGTGCCGCAGCCGGAGGTGCAACAGCGCCTGCGTGCGATCCTCGTGCGCCCGCAGGTCACGCGCCTGCATGAAGCGCAGTACAACATGCTGGCTTATCCCTGGGCGACGCGCTACCAGCAGTCCAACCAGTGGGTCAACGAAATGCTCGCCATGGCGCTGGCGCCGCAGATCACCACGCGTGAGCAGGCGCAGGCCTGGCTGAAGTTCAAGGGCTACGTGCCGGACACCCTGAACCTGGGACCGATGACGCGCCTGGGCGGACGCATGTTCAAGGCCAACATCGCTTTTGACGATCATCCCAACGCCTTGCGCTTCAGCGATAGAATCGAGACCACTACGGCGGATTCGCTGCTGGCTTTCCTGCAGAAAGCCGGTGTCGAAGCCAGCCATTTCGTGATCCAGTAATTTCCTGATGCCGGCGTTGGCCGGAACGATCCATGCGCCCCAATCATTGCCTGGCATTCGCCCTTGTCATTGCTGTTGCTCCGTTGTCCGCACTGGGGGCGGGAGATGTCGCGGCTGGCCGCGCCGCCTTCGCCAAATGCGCCAGCTGTCATGCGGTAGGTCCCTCGGCGCGCGCCGGTTTTGGTCCGCAGCTGACCAACGTGATCGGGCGCAAGGCTGGTTCCACCACCGATTTCAAGTATTCCCCGGCGATGGCCTCGGCCGGCTTCATCTGGACCGAAGACAAATTGCGGGCCTTCCTCAAGGCGCCCAGCGATGTCGTCCCCGGCAACAAGATGCGCTTCTGGGGCATCGGCAGCGACAAGCAGATCGACGACATCCTGGCCTATCTGCGAACTTTCCAGCAATAAGCGCGGTCTAGGCGGCTGACGCATCAGCGTCTATCAGCCATAACGACAACAAGAGCGCCGCGCCATGTCCGAGCTGTTCGTCATCACCACCTATTTCAATCCGGTCGGCTATGCCAGCCGGCGGCGCAATTACGGACTGTTCATGCAGGGCATGCGGGAGGCCGGCGTCCCCTGCCTGACCGTGGAATGTGCCTTCGGCGATGCGCCCTTCGACCTGCCGCCCAGCCTGGACGTGATCCAGATCCGCTCCGAAACCCTGCTGTGGCAAAAGGAAAGACTGCTCAATCTCGGCGCATCCTGGCTGCCTGCAAGCTGCCGCTTCGTCGCCTGGATCGATTGCGACATCCTGTTCGACAATCCGCGCTGGCCGGCCGATCTGGTACAGGCACTGCAACGGCATCGGGTGGTGCAGGTGTTCGAGACCTGCACACGGCTGGATCGTCACGGTCAGGCCGGGGCCACGCCCGACCTCTGCCATTCCTTCGCCAGCGTGATGGCCAGGGATCCTGCCACGCTCGATGCCGGACGCTACGACCTGCACGGCCACACCGGTTATGGCTGGGCCATGCATCGCGACATCTTCGACCGCGTCGGCCTCTATGAATGTGCGATCTCCGGCAGCGCCGATCACTTCATGGCGCATGCCATCTTCAACGACTGCAACTTCTGCATCCGCAATGCGCTCAAGCATGAGCCGCGCCAGCTGTCACATCTGCGCGAATGGAGCGCGCGTTTCCACGCAGAGGTGCGCGGCAGCCTGGGCGTGGTACCCGGCCACATCCGCCACCTGTGGCATGGCGATGCCGTCAATCGCCGCTATTTCCTGCGCATGCACGACATCACCGACCTCGGCTACGACCCCTGGAACGACCTCGCCATCCATCCCGGCCAGCCGCTGGAATGGGCCGCGACGATGGACAAGCCGGGCCTGCGCAATTATTTCGCGCGTTACTTTGCCAGCCGTCACGAAGACGGCGAGGAGCTGGCCGCATGAGCATCCCTCCCTTGACCGACGCCCAGCGTGCCGAATTGCGCGCAGCCCTGCCGCTTTTTGAACAGGCTGACAGCGCACTCAGTCCGCGTCTGAAGAAGATCCGGCGCGATATCGAGATCGCCGATCGCCAGCGCCGCCGCTGTCGCATCCGGCTGGTGGAAAAACAATTGCTGCCCGCCATCTCGCGCTCCACGCTGGCGCGCCTGCAGCGGGAAGTGCCCGATTTCGTCGATGCACTCATCCTCGACAGCTTCGCCCGCCATCAGCGCCGCTGCATGTGGTTCGGCTGGATGGCCTGGCTGGCCGGTCCCGCCTATCGCGAGGCGCTGGCCCTGATGCGTGTGCGCCTGACCCGCCACATCGACCGCCAGCGCCATGGGCAGCTTGCCGCCTTGCGCGCCGAGCTGGATCGTCTGGATCAGGAGCGGCGCGCATTGCTGACCGCGTCCCGTGCGCTGGTGGCGCTGGTGCAGCTGATCCGGCAATCGCTGCACAGCGGCAGCGGCCTGGAGGAAGCGCGCTGGCTCCAGCTGCGCGCGTTGCTGGCACAACTGCCGGCGGTACAGCCGGTGACACGACGCCGCGCGCAGCGCCGCGATGACGAAGACAATGCCGCCCTGTTCAGCTTCACCACGTCCAGCCAGGGCGTGAGCCTGTTCCGCGACGTCAGTGAGCGTAATTCCGATCCGGATGCCTTCCAGGGCCAGTTCGATGGTGGCGGTGCCAGCGGAGATTGGGATAACGGCCGCGATGGCAGCGGCGACACCAGTGGTCCCGAAGGCCGCAGCGAAGCCTCGGGCAGCCGCAGTCAGCGCGATGCCACCGATCTGGCACCGGTAGCGGCGGCGGCCGGTGCCGTGGCCATCGCCACCGATGACAGCCTGGGTCTGTTTTCCTGAGCGATCGTCAAGGCTGTGGCGGCAAGCCCATGCGCCGGCGTGCCAGGTGGATGGAGCCATTGCGCATGGCCCAGCGGATCGGCTGCGCGGCCAGCAATACCGAGCGCCGCAGCAGTTCGCGCCGTAGCGGTCCGCGTGGCGTCACGCCCAGCATCTCCTGTGCCCACGGCGGCAGCAGGTCCACCCCACCGCGCATCATCAGCCGTGTCCACGGTTGCGCTACCGCATTGGGAGCAGGCGCATTCAAGACCAGTTGCAAGGTGGCGCGGGTGCGATCGTCGCAGCGCAATTGCGGGCGCATGCGCGCTATGTAATCGGCAATGGCCGCCCGTGAACGCGGCACCTCGCGTGCGCCAAGCGCTTCCGCCACACAGGCGATCTCATCGAGATACTGATCCTGGCGCGCCGCCGGAAAATTCGGGCGGCGATACCGCAGGTACCCCTGCAGGAAGCAATGCACCTCGGCCACGTGGACCCAGGTGAGCAGGTCCGGATCGCTGGCTGCATAAGGGCGGCCGTCGGGTGCCACGCCGGTGACGCCAAGATGAATCTGTTTGACGCGGGCGATCAGCCGCTCGGCGTCCGCCCGGCTGCCGAAGGTGGTACCGGCTACGAACTGGGCGGTGCGGCGCAGGCGGCCCAGCATGTCGGCCTGGAAGTTGGAGTGGTCCCAGACGCCTGCCAGCGGCAGGGGATGCAGCATCTGCAGCAGCAGCGCCGCGACGCCGCCGGTGAGCATGGCGGTGAAATCGCTATAGACCTGCCACGCCGCCGAGTCCGGTCCGAACAGGCCGGGGTCGCCCGGGGGCTGCAGGAAATCGGCACTGCCGGGGCCGCGGCTGATGGCGAGGACATTGGCTTCGATGCGCTGGCGCAGGAATTCCATGATGCAGAAAAAGCGGAAGGGAAGGGCAGTGTGCCATAGCGACAGCATTCCTGCCGGGGCCGTCATGTGGACATTTTTCCGGTTCAGTTTGCAGCCCGCGAGAAGCGTTTCGCTGACATTTCTGTCAGAAAGCGATTTGTCGCAACGCCCTCTGCACGCGGCCTGCGAGGCCGTTACAATAGCCACGCCGTACGGTCCCAGAAGAACAACATCGGGGCCGCAGGACAGGGAGCAGAACGGCGCAATTCAGGGAACGCGATCGGGGCACCGGGGAAGCACGCCACGCCGCGCAAGACGAAATACAGCATCGCGGGAGAGGACGGCAGGCATCGCACGGGATGCCGGCTGCGGGCATGGGTGAGCCACAGCGCGCCTGGTCCGGCCTGCCCGTTTCACAGGGATCGCAGTTCATGAACATGGTCGCGCTGGCCTTGCGCCGCCCGTACACCTTCATCGTGATGGCCTTGCTCATCGTGCTGGCCACGCCGTTGACGCTGAAGAACATGGCCACCGACATCTTCCCCGAGATCAATATCCCGGTGGTCTCCGTCATCTGGAACTACAACGGCCTGTCGGCCCAGGAGATGGGCCAGCGCATCGCCGCCCAGAACGAGCGCGGGCTGACCACGGTGGTGAGCGACATCGAACACATCGAGTCGCAATCCCTGGCCGGGGTGGCCGTGATCAAGGTGTTCTTCCAGCCCAAGGCCAACATCCAGACCGCCATCGCCCAGGTGGTGGCCTCGGTGCAGTCGCAGTTGCGCCAGTTGCCGCCGGGCATCACGCCGCCGCTGGTGATCAAGTATTCGGCTTCCAGCATCCCGGTGATGCAGCTGGCGCTGTCCTCGCCCACGCTGCCCGAGCAAACCGTCTTCGATACCGCCGTGCAGGCGCTGCGCCCGCAGCTCATCACCATTCCCGGCGTGGCCGTACCGTTTCCCTATGGCGGCAAGACGCGCCTGATCTCGGTCGACCTCGATACGCCCGCGCTGCAGTCGCGCGGCCTCTCGCCCATCGACGTGGTCAACGCCATCAACACCCAGAACCTGATCCTGCCCTCCGGTACGGCCAAGTTCGGGGGCACCGAATATTCGGTCAAGCTCAACGGCTCGCCGGAAGCGGTAGCCGGCTTGAATGAACTGCCGGTGCGCACCGCCAACGGGGCCACCATCTACCTCAAGGACGTGGCCAACGTGCGCGACGGCTTCTCGCCGCAGACCAACGTGGTGCGCCAGGATGGCGCGCGCGGCGTGCTGCTGTCCATCCTCAAGAATGGCGGGGCCTCTACCCTGGACATCGTCGACAACCTGCGCAAGCTACTGCCCAGCGCTGCCCAGACCCTGCCGGAAGACATCAAGATCACGCCGCTGTTCGACCAGTCGCTGTTCGTCAAGGCGGCGGTGACCGGCGTCATCAGCGAGGCGCTCATCGCCGCCGGGCTGACGGCCGCCATGGTGCTGCTGTTCCTGGGCAACTGGCGCAGCACGCTCATCATCGGGCTGACCATTCCGCTGTCCATCATGGCGGCCATCCTGATGCTGGCCGCGCTGGGCGAGACGCTCAACCTGATGACCCTGGGCGGCCTGGCGCTGTCGGTGGGCATCCTGGTGGACCAGGCCATCGTCACCATCGAGAACATCGAACGCCATCTGCACTTGGGCAAACCGCTGCATGACGCCATCATCGTCGGGGCCGGCGAGATCGGCGTGCCGGCCTTCGTGGCGACGCTGTGCATCTGCATCGTGTTCGTGCCGATGTTCTTCCTCTCGGGCGTGGCGCGTTTCCTGTTCGTCCCGCTGGCCGAAGCGGTGGTGTTCGCCATGGCCGCTTCCTACCTGCTCTCGCGCACTCTGGTGCCGACCCTGGTGATGCTGCTCATGGGCAGTCACGGCCAGGTCGACAGCGCCAAGCAGAGCCTGCTGCAGCGGCTCTATCGCGCCTTCGACAGCCGCTTCGAGCGCGTGCGCCATGGCTATACGCTGGTACTGTCTTCGCTGCTGGCGCACCGGCGCCGTTTCGCGCTGGGCTTTTTGGGGTTCTGCCTGCTGTCCTGCCTGCTCTATCCCTTCCTCGGGCGCGACTTCTTCCCCAACGTGGACGGCGGCCAGATCCGCCTGCACATGCGCATGCCGACCGGCACCCGCATCGAGGAAACGGCGCGCGCGGCCGATGAAGTCGAGCGCGTCATCCGCTCACTGATCCCGGCCTCGGAACTGGAGACCATCCTCGACAACCTGGGCGTGCCCAACTCCGGCATCAACCTCTCCTACAGCAACGCCGGCACCATCGGCACGCTCGATGGCGAGATCCTGATGGCCTTGAAGGAGGGCCATCGTCCTACCGAGGAACTGGTGTCGCTGCTGCGCGAGCAGTTGCCGCGCCGCTTCCCGGGTATCGAATTCTTCTTCCAGCCGGCCGACATCGTCACCCAGATCCTCAACTTCGGCCTGCCAGCCGCCATCGACGTGCAGTTCACCGGCCCCAACATGGAAGCCAACGCGCGCCTGGCCGCCGAACTGACCAAGCAGATCCGCCAGATTCCGGGCGCGGTCGATGCCCACGTGCACCAGCGCCTCGATGGCCCCTCGCTGGACCTGCGCATGGATCGCACGCGCCTGCAGCAGTTCGGTCTGTCTGCGGCCAACGTCGGGCAGAACCTGCTGATCGCCTTGTCCGGCAGTTCGCAGACACAGCCGGCCTTCTGGCTCAATCCCAACAATGGCGTGGTCTACAGCATCGCGGTGCAGTCGCCGCAATACCAGGTCGATTCGCTCGATGCCCTGCTCAACATCCCGGTCGGTGCCGGTGCCAATGCCGCCTCGCCGCCGCAGCTGCTGGGCAACCTGGTCGACGTGCATGCCGGACGCCAGATGGCGGTGGCCTCGCGCTACAACATCTCGCCGGCCATCGACGTCTATGTGAGCGTGCAGGGCACCGACCTGGCCAGCGTGGCGGGCAAGGTTGCCAAGCTGGTGGAGGAGATCAAGCCCAAGCTGGCGCGCGGCAGCCAGGTGGCCATCCGTGGCCAGGTGGAGACCATGCAGTCTTCCTTCATCGGCCTGGGCGTGGGTCTGGCCATGGCCATCGTGCTGGTCTACCTGCTGGTGGTGGTGAACTTCCAGTCGTGGATCGATGCGGCCATCATCATCGCCGCCTTGCCGGCTGCACTGGCGGGGATTGCGTGGATGCTCTTCCTCACCGGCACCACGCTGTCGGTGCCGGCCTTGACCGGTGCCATCATGACCATGGGGGTAGCCACCGCTAACAGTATCCTCATCGTCGCCTTTGCCCGGCAGCGCCGCGAGGAAGGCGCGACCCCGCTGGCCTCCGCCCTGGAAGCGGGCTCCACCCGTATCCGTCCGGTGCTCATGACTGCGCTGGCGATGATCATCGGCATGATCCCCATGGCCCTGGGCCTGGGCGAGGGCGCCGAGCAGAACGCGCCGCTGGGGCGCGCCGTGATCGGGGGCCTGCTGCTGGCCACCGTATCGACCTTGTTCTTCGTACCGGTGGTATTCGCCGGTGTGCATCAGCGGCTGGCCCGCCGCGCCGAAAGGCGACGCCATCTGGCGGGCGGACCCGCGCATCAGGAGTCTTGAACCATGTCGCATGACCGTCATTCCGAACTCGGCATCCACCCTCTCGGCGAGGGCGAGCCGCAACAGCGCCAGCAGATGATGAAGCGCGCCCGGCTGGTGCTGGTCGTGGTGCTGGTATTGCTGGCCGCCGGTGCTGCGCGCACCCTCGTGAGCCGCGCCGCCAACGCCCGTGCACTGGAGGCCGGCACCGCTGAACGCGCCAAGGTCTTCGTGCGGGTGGCACCGGCCCGCAGCAGCGCCGAGGGCCAGACGCTGGCCTTGCCGGGCAGCCTGCAGGGCTTCGTGCAGTCGCCCATCTCGGCCCGTTCGGGCGGCTATCTCAAGCGCTGGACCAAGGACATCGGATCGGAAGTGAAGAAGGGCGAACTGCTGGCTGAACTCGATACGCCGGAAATCGACCAGCAACTGTCGCAAGCCCTGGCCGCACGCCAGCAGGCCGCCTCCAGCATGGAGCTGGCCCGGAGTTCGATGGCGCGCTGGGAAGCCTTGCGCAAGAAGGACGCGGTCTCCCAGCAGGAACTCGATGAACGCCGCAGCGCCTTTGTCCAGGCCAGTTCCAACCTGGCGGCGGCCGACGCCAACGTCGAGCGGCTGCGCCAGGTGGAGGGTTTCAAGCGCATCGTGGCACCGTTCTCGGGCATCATCACGCGCCGCAACGTGGATGTGGGCGACCTGATCGATCCGGGCGCGGGCCGCGCATTGTTCGTGCTGTCGCAGACCGATCCGCTGCGGGTCTACGTCAACGTGCCGCAGGCCTATGCCAACCTGGTCAAGCCGGGCCAGCAGGTGACGGTGACCCAGTCCGAACTGCGCGGACGCAAGTTCGAGGGCAAAGTGGCACGCACCGCTGGCTCCATCGATGCGGCCACGCGGTCGATGCAGATCGAGGTCACGCTCTCCAATGCCGACAACGCGCTGCTGCCCGGTGCCTTCGTGCAGGTGGAGCTGCCGTTGAAGCCCAGCGGCACGCTGCTGGTCGCGGCCGATACGCTGATGTTCCGACGTGATGGCTCGCTGGTGGCGGCGGTGGATGAACAGAACAAGGTGCGCCTGAAGAAGGTCAGGCTGGGCCGCAATTTCGGCCTGACGGTGGAAGTGCTGGAGGGCTTGAAGGGCGATGAAAAGCTGATCCTCAATCCTTCCGATTCGCTGGCTGAAGGTGATCAGGTCGAGCCCACACTGGAGCAGCCCAAGGACAAGGCCGCCGACAAGAAGGCCGCCTCATGAGCCTGCCGCGCCGCCACAGTATCGCTATCGCCTTGGCCGCCGCCGTGTTGCTGGCCGCCTGCGCCAGCGGTCCCGACTACGTGCGGCCGCAGGTCGACATGCCCGCCGCCTGGACCCCGGAAGCGCCGTGGCGCGCCATGCAGCCGCAGGACGCCGCCCCGCGCGGGCCCTGGTGGGAGCGCTTCAACGATGCGCAACTGAACGCCCTGCAGCAGCAGGCCCTGGCCGGCAACCAGACGCTGGCCATCGCCACTGCTCGGCTGGCCCAGGCGCGTGCGCAGCTCGATGTGGCGGGCGCGGCGCAAGCCCCGCAGGTCGGCATCAATACACGTGCGGCGCGCGCCCGCATCTCGGCCAACCGGCCGCTGACCAACTACAACTCGCCCAACTTCGCGACCGTACAAAACGATTTCGCGCTGGGTTTGAATGTCAGTTACGAACTCGATTTCTTCGGGCGCGTGCGCCGTTCGGTGGAAGCGGCCACGGCCTCGGCCCAGCAATCGGCGGCAGATCTGGAAAACACCCGCCTGCTGCTGACGGCAGAACTGGCCAGCAATTACTTCAACCTGCGCGAGCTGGACATCGAGCTGGACGTGGTCCGGCGTGCCATCGAACTGCAGCGCAAGGCGCTGGAACTGGCCACCGCGCGCCACGACCTGGGGGCCACCTCGGGGCTGGACGTGGCCCAGCAGCAAGCCCTGCTGGACAACACGCTGACCCAGGTGGATCTGCTGGGCCGGCAGCGGGCGCAATACGAGCACGCCATCGCCACGCTGACCGGCACCCCGGCACCGGCCTTCAGCCTGCCTCCTTCGCTGGCGCCCATTGCGCTGCCGGAGATTCCGCTGGGCATCCCGTCGGACGTGCTGGAGCGTCGTCCCGATGTGGCGGCAGCCGAACGTTCGATGGCCGCGGCCAATGCCCAGATCGGCGTGGCCAGCGCAGCCTTCTACCCCAGCTTCATGCTGCAGCCCGGTTATGGCGTGGACAGCCGCAACTGGGCCACGCTCTTCAACGCACCCAGCGTGCTGTGGTCACTGGGGGTGTCGGCCTCGCAAAGTTTGTTCGATGCCGGCCGCCTGCGCGCCGGTGTGGATTTCACCCAAGCCGGCTACAACGCCACCGTGGCGACCTATCGCCGCACCGTGCTGACCGCGATGCAGGAAGTGGAAGATGGCATCACCGGTATTGCTTCACTGGACCGCGCCTGGCGGCAATCGCAATCGGCCATCGCCAGTGCCCGCCGCGTGCTGGATATCGCCACCAGCCGTTATGAGGGCGGTGCCACGCCTTATCTGGATGTCATCACCGCCCAGCAGGCCCTGCTCAACAGCGAGCGCCAGGCGGCGCAGTTGATGGGACAGCGGCTGCTGGTGTCGGTGTTCCTGATCAAGGCCCTGGGTGGAGACTGGCATGCCCGCCACGAGGAAACGCCTCTTGTGCAATCGAAAACATTATCGTCTGCGGAGAAGTAGTGATCAGGTGGCCTGACCAGTTTGCACGATAGTTGGCACACTTCCTGTCGCGCTTGTCAGCTTCCGGCAGGAAGCGGGCAATTGCCCCGTAAACGCCCGTGTAATCAGCGTTATGGCCGCTTCCTGAGCTGCCTAGAATCGCTGGTGAAATCCATCACAAGCGAAACAACGAGGCAGACATGAACTGGTTCAACAATCTGAAGATCGCCAAGAAGCTCATCCTTTCCTTTGCGGCCGTCATCATCCTGACGGTCATCCTGGGCATCTTCGCGATCCGCGAATTGAAGGCGGTGAACCAGGCCTCCACCGACATGGCCACCAACTGGCTGCCCACGATCAAGGCGGCGCAGTCGATCCAGGCTTCACTGCCGCGCATGCGCATTTCCGAATTGCAGATGATCACGGCGGCCACCCCCGCCGAGCGTGAAGATGCGCTCAAGGCCATCAAGTCGCGCCTGGATATCCTGGCCAAACAGCGTGCCACCTACGAAGCCCAGATTTCGGAAGCGGCAGAAAAGCTCGCCTACGAGAAGTTCTCCAAGAGCTTCGCCACCTATCTGGAGATCGACAAGAAGCTCGCCGAGATTTCCGGTGCCGGCAAGGAAGAGGAAGCGCGCGCGATCTTCAAGGGCGATTCCAACAAGACCTTCCGCAGCATGCTGGAAAACATGGACGAGATCATCAAGATCAACGACGCCGGCAGCATGCGTTCGGACCAGACCGCCAGCGATGTCTTCAACTCGGCGCGCGCCTGGATCATCGGCCTGCTGGCCGCCATCGTGGTGATCGCTTTCGGGCTGGCGCTGGCGGTGGCACGTGCGGTCTCGCGTCCGCTCAATGAGGCGGTGAGCGTGGCCGAGCGCGTGGCGCAGGGCGACCTGACGGTGGACATCCGTTCCGACAGCAAGGATGAAACCGGCATGCTGATGCATTCCTTGCGCGCCATGAACGACAGCCTGAACAAGATCGTCAGCGAAGTGCGCTACGGCACCGATGCCATCACCACCGCCTCGCAGGAAATTGCGACCGGCAACCTCGACCTGTCCTCGCGCACCGAAGAGCAGGCCGGTTCACTGGAAGAAACCGCCTCGGCCATGGAAGAACTGACGGCCACCGTCAAGCAGAACGCCGACAATGCCCGCCAGGCCAACCAGCTCGCTGCATCGGCCTCCGACGTGGCCAGCCAGGGCGGCGAAGTGGTGGGCCAGGTGGTGCAGACCATGGAAGGCATCACCGAAAGCTCGAACCGGATTGCCGACATCATCACGGTGATTGACGGCATCGCCTTCCAGACCAACATTCTCGCCTTGAATGCGGCCGTGGAAGCGGCGCGTGCCGGTGAGCAGGGACGCGGCTTTGCGGTGGTGGCTTCCGAAGTGCGTTCGCTGGCACAGCGTTCGGCTTCTGCCGCCAAGGAGATCAAGCAGCTCATCGACGACTCGGTGCAGAAGGTCGATGCAGGCAGCCAGCTGGTCGAACGCGCGGGTGCCACCATGAGCGAGGTGGTGGCCAGCGTCAAGCGCGTCACCGATGTGGTGGCCGAGATCAGCGCAGCCAGCAGCGAGCAGAGCACCGGCATCGAGGAAATCAATCGCGCCATCACCCAGATGGATGAGGTGACCCAGCAGAATGCGGCGCTGGTCGAAGAAGCCGCCGCCGCCGCGCAGTCCTTGCAGGATCAGGCGGGGCGCTTGTCACAGGTGGTGAGTGTGTTCAAGATCCAGCGTTGAGGCTGGTTCGGCGGGGCGTGTTTCAAGCAGGTTTTGCCCAACGTAATTCGCGGTTACGCCCTCCATATATGCCATATATGCCACATATTCCATTCATTCCAATCTGGAATGAATGGAAGGATGTCTTTCATTCCGGTGGCAACGCGAAGCAGTAACCCACGCCATACACCGCCTGGATGGCATTGTGTCCGGGGAAGCAGGGTTCGAGCTTGCGGCGCAGATTCTTGATGTGGGTATCGATGGCGCGATCCGTGACCGAGCGGTCATCATCGTGCAGGTGGTTGAGCAGCTGTTCCCGCGAAAACACCTGGCCCGGCGCGGCCGCGAACGTCTTGAGCAGGCGCAGTTCCAGCGGAGTCAGGTTGAGCGGCTCGCCACGTACGCTGGCTTGATGGCGGGTCTCGTCGATGACCAGCGGCGAGCTGCTCTGCGGCTGTGTGTCCGCTGGCACTGAACGCTGCACCGAGGCATTGCGCCTGAGCATGGACTTGACCCGCGCCACGATCTCGCGTGGCGAAAACGGGGTCTTGCCGATGTAGTCATCGGCCCCCAGCTCCAGTCCGCGCAGACGGTCTTCTTCCTCGGCGCGCGCCGTCAGCATCAGTATCGGCACGTCCGAGAAGGTGCGCAACTGGCGGCAGATTTCCCACCCATCCATCCCCGGCAACATGATGTCCAGCAGGATCAGGTCCGGCCGCTGTGCGCGGACTGCATCCAGCGCCGCATCTCCGCGTGCCACATGGCGCGAGGTATAGCCGGCCACCGCCAGGTATTTCTGCAGCAGTTCAGCCAGCTTCGGTTCATCCTCGACGATGAGGATGTCGGCCCGCTCGGGCGGCGCGAAGCGGAAATCGTCGGTGGATTCGTTCATGCGTGGTCTTTCTCATCTTCTGCGCGGGCCGGCAATACCACCGAGACCCGCAGCCCGCCCAGGGGTGAGGCGGTGGCACCGATGGTCCCCTGATGCGCATCGACGATGCGGCGGCAGATCGCCAGGCCCAGCCCGGCACCGCCGCTGGCGCGGTTGCGCGAGGCCTCGACCCGGAAAAAGCGCTCGAACAGGCGCGCCATGACGTCAGGAGGCACGCCCGGTTCGCTGTCATCGAAGACCAGGTGCCAGTGCTGATGCAGCAGTTGCGCATGCACCTGCAGACGGCCGCCGCTGTCGGTATAGCGCAGACTGTTTTCGAACAGGTTGTTCAACAGCTGCTGCAGGCGCGCCGCATCGGCATGCACCGGCATGGTGGCGGGCAGGCTGCAGCTCAGCGTCATGCCGCGCTGGCTGAAACGCTCGGCGTAGATCGCCGCACTGTCGCGCAGCAGCGGTGCCAGGTCGATGTCGGTGCGGCGATAGGTAAGGGCACCGGCATCGGCCAGTGACAGATCGTAGAGATCGCCGACCAGCTTGTTGAGATGTTCCACCTCGCTCTTGAGCGAGCGCAGCGTCTGCGCGTCGGGCTGCAGTACGCCATCTTCCAGGGCTTCCAATTGGCCGTTGAGGATGCCCAAGGGGGTGCGCAATTCATGCGAGACATCGGCCATGAATTCGCGCCGCAGTTTCTCGTTGCGCTCCAGCGTCATGGCCAGCTGGTTGAAGTCCTGTGCCAGCATGCCCACTTCGTCGCCCGATTCCACTTCCACCCGGATCGCATAATCGCCGCCCGCCAAGCGGTGCGTGGCGCGGGCTACACGCGTCAACGGACGGGTCAGTACACCCGAGATACGCACCACCAGGAACGCCGCCAGCATCACGGCCACCACCGCAATGATGATCTGCGCCAGGAACTGGCTTTGTTGGAACCGCAGGTCGATGGAGCCGATCACGCTCTCGAAGGGGGTCTGCGCCACCCAGCCGACGATCACGTCATCCTGCATCAGCGGGCTCAGGCGCGCATCGGGACCGACATCCGGATAGCCGATCACCAATTGGCGGCGCGCATCGAGCAGCGAGAAACGCAGGGTCGCGCCGGTCAGGTCGGAGGGGGTGAAGGTCGGGCCGGAACTACGTACCGCACCACCGTGTTCGACGATGGCCGGCCTCATCAATTCGAACCAGGCGCGCGGATTGTCGCGCAGGAATTCCCAATTGCCGTGCTCGCGATAAGCCTGTTCCAGGCGCGGCACCATGTCTTCCATGCGCTGCTGGGCTTGCTCGTTGAGATAGCCGAGGAAGTCGCGGTTGAAGATGTAATGCCCCGCGCCATTGATGGCCGCAATCACCGCCACGATCAGGGCCAGCATCGCATAGAAGAGCTTGAGGCGAATGTTGGCGCGATAGAAGAAGCGGTCGGTCAGCTCGGCGATCGAGTGGGCGATGGACATGGGATGCGGCAGGCGGTCGGTGGAATCAGGCCAGAGCTTATCAAGAACCCGGCCGGCGGTGGCGCACGAGTTGCCAATGTCATGCGCGATGTTGCAGGACGGACATGCTGTCGCGCTTGCTCATTTTTCCCTCACATTTGTTTTCCATAATCGCAGGTCCGATAGCTCATTGCGCCCGGAGCCCGCGCCCATGGCGGCTGGCGGACGGGCAGAAAGCCACCCGATCATGCACGAAAACCTCTCACTCCCGCGCCGCCCGGGGCGCAGTTCCTCCACCGCAGCCCGCCTGGTGCTGTCGCTGATGCTGGTGGCCGTCCTTGGCGCCTGCTCCAAATCCGGCGACCAGCCCAAGCCTGCGGCCCAGTCCGAAGTCGGCTATGTGGTCGTCAAGGCCCAGCGCCAGGCGCTGACCACCGAGTTGCCCGGCCGTACCACGGCCTATCTGGCGGCCGACATCCGTCCGCAGGTGGGCGGCATCATCCAGAAGCGCCTGTTCAAGGAAGGCAGCAACGTCAAGGCCGGCCAGCCGCTGTACCAGATCGATCCGGCCAGCTACCAGGCGGCCTATGACAGCGCCAAGGCTTCCCTGCTGAAGGCACAGGCCACGCTGGCCTCCTCCAAGCTGAAGGCCGACCGTTATGCCGAGCTGAACAAGATCGACGCCGTCTCCAAGCAGGACAACGACGACGCCCAGAGCACGCTGCGCCAGAACCAGGCCGACGTGGAAGTGCAGAAGGCCGCCGTGCAGACCGCAGCCATCAACCTGCAATACACGAAGATCCTGTCGCCCATCTCGGGCCGCATCGAGAAATCCAGCGTCACTCCCGGCGCGCTGGTGACGGCCAGCCAGACCACCGCACTGACCACGGTGCAACAGATCGATCCGATCTACGTCGATGTGACGCAATCCACCGTGGACCTGCTGCGCCTGCGCCGCGAACTGGCCAGCGGCCAGATCAAGAAGAGTGGCGACAATGCCGCCCAGGTCAAGATCCTGCTGGAAGACGGCTCCACCTATGAGCGCACCGGCAAGCTCGAATTCACGGGCCTGTCGGTCGATACCGGCACCGGCATGATCACGCTGCGCGCGGTGGTCCCGAATCCGGATGGCGTGCTGCTGCCCGGCGCATATGTGCGTGCGGTGCTGGAAGAAGGTGTGGATGACCATGCGCTGCTGGTGCCGCAGAAAGCCGTCAGCCGCGACCAGACCGGTGCGGCGACGGCCCTGGTGCTGGGGGCCGACGGCAAGGTCCAGCAGCGCCTGGTGACCGTGGCACGCGCCGTGGGCAACAACTGGTGGATCAGCCGTGGGTTGCAGCAAGGCGACAAGCTCATCGTCGATGGCTTGCAGAAGGTGCGTACCGGTGACACTCCGCGTGCCATCGACATCACCGACAGCTTGCAGAAGGACCTGGCGCGTGAAGCCGCTGCGGCGGCTGCCGACCCCTCGCTGGGCGGTGATGCCGACAAGGCGGGCGATTCCGCTGCCCCGGCCACCAGCGTCCAGTCGAAGTAAGCGAGGCGCACATGGCACGTTTCTTTATCGACCGGCCCATCTTCGCGTGGGTCATCGCCATCATCATCATGCTGGGCGGGATGATGTCGATCCGCTCGCTGTCGCTGGAGCAGTACCCGGACATCGCGCCGCCCAAGGTCAACATCAAGGCCACCTATACCGGTGCCTCGGCCAAGACCCTGGAAGATTCGGTGACCCAGGTCATCGAACAGCAAATGAAGGGCCTGGACAACCTGCAATACATGTCGGCCAGCTCCAGTTCGGCCGGCAGCGCCACGGTAGCGCTGACCTTCACCGCCGGGACCAATCCGGACGTGGCCCAGATGCAGGTGCAGAACAAGCTGCAGCAGGTCACGGCGCGCCTGCCGCAGGCGGTGCAGAACAATGGCGTGACTGTTACCAAGGCCTCCACCGATATCCTGATGGTGCTGTCGCTGACCTCGGATGATCCGCGCATCACCAGCATCGACATCGGCGACTTCATCAGCAGCACGCTGACCGACCAGATCAGCCGCGTGGAAGGCGTGGGCGACGTGACTGCCTTCGGCACCAATTACGCGATGCGCATCTGGATCGATCCGGCCAAGCTGCAGAAGTATGCGCTCATGCCGTCCGACGTCACCAGCGCGCTCGAAGCGCAGAACACCGAAGTGTCGGCCGGCGAGATTGGCGCACTGCCCGCACAGCCGGGACAGCAGATCAACGCCACCATCACGGCGCGCAGCAAGCTGACCACGCCGGATGAATTCCGCAACATCATCGTCAAGTCTTCCGCCGATGGTTCAGTGGTGAAACTATCTGATGTGGCCCGCGTGGAGCTGGGTGGCGAGAGCTACCAGGTGGCCTCGCAGCAGAACGGAAAGCCGTCGTCGGCACTGGCGATCCAGCTGGCCACCGGCGCCAATGCGCTGGCCACGGCCGATGCGGTCAAGAAGAAGATGGCCGAACTGGAGCCTTACTTCCCGGCCTCCATGAAGCTCAAGACCAACATCGCCTACGACACCACGCCCTTCGTGCGCGTGTCGCTGGAAGAAGTGGTCAAGACCCTGATCGAGGCCATCGTGCTGGTGGTGCTGATCATGTACCTGTTCCTGCAGAACATCCGCGCCACCTTCATTCCGGCCATCACGGTCCCGGTGGTGCTGCTGGGGACCTTCGGCATCCTGGCCATGTTCGGCTATTCCATCAACACCCTGACCATGTTCGGGATGGTGCTGGCCATCGGCTTGCTGGTGGACGATGCCATCGTGGTGGTGGAAAACGTCGAGCGCCTGATGAGCGAGGAGAAGCTCAGTCCCAAGGAGGCCACCCGCAAGTCCATGCAGGAAATCACCGGTGCGCTGGTCGGTATCGCCATGGTGCTGTCGGCGGTGTTCATCCCGATGGCCTTCTTTGGCGGATCGACCGGCGTGATCTATCGCCAGTTCTCCATCACCATCGTCTCGGCCATGGCCTTGTCGGTGATGGTGGCGCTGACCCTGACGCCGGCCCTGTGTGCCACGCTGCTCAAGCCGCATGCCAGCGGCCACGTGCAGCAAGGAAAATTCTTTACCTGGTTCAACCGCACCTTTGACCGCAACGCCACCCGCTACCAGGGCGGTGTCGGTGGCCTGCTCAAGCGCGGCAAGCGCGGTCTGCTGATGTATGCGCTGATCGCCGTGGCGATGGCGGTGCTGTTCATGCGCCTGCCCACGTCCTTCCTGCCGGAAGAAGACCAGGGCGTGCTGATGGCCCAGATCCAGCTGCCCACGGGCGCGACCGCCGAGCAGACCGCTACTGTCGTGAAGACCGTGCAGGAATACTTCATGAACAAGCCCGAGTCGGTTGATTCGGTGCTGGCCATCGTCGGTGCAGGCGTGGGTGGCAACAGCCAGAACGGTGCGCGTGCCTTCATCCGCTTGAAGGAGTGGGACCAGCGTACCGGTACCGGGCAGTCGGCTTCCGAGCTGGTGCGCCTGGCCAACGCGGACTTGTCCAAGATTCGCGGGGCGCGCGTGTTCCTGATGAATCCGCCTGCGGTGCGCGGCCTGGGACAGAGTTCGGGCTTCGACCTGGAATTGAAGGATGTGGGCGGCGTGGGCCACGATGCGCTGTTGAAGGCGCGGGACCAGTTCCTGCAACTGGCGCGCGGCAATGCGCTGCTGGCCAACGTGCGCACCACCGGCCTCGATGACACGCCGCAATTGCGTGTGGCCATCGATGACCGCAAGGCAGATGCATTGTCGATTGCGACCTCCGACATCAACTCGACATTGGCCACTGCCATGGGCGGCACCTACGTCAATGACTTCCTCAGCAACGGGCGCGTCAAGAAGGTCTATGTGCAGGGCGATTCCGCCTTCCGCATGCAGGCCGAAGACCTGAACCGCTGGTATGTGCGCAACTCGGCCAGCCAGATGGTGCCGTTCTCGGCCTTCATGAGCAGCAAGTGGACCTATGGACCTTCCCTGCTGGAACGCTACAACGGCGTGTCGTCCTTCGAGATCGTCGGTGAACCGGCCGCGGGCGTGAGCTCGGGCACGGCCATGGCCGAAGTGGAAAAACTGGTGGCGCAACTGCCGGCCGGCATCGGTTTCGAATGGACCGGTTCGTCCTATCAGGAGCGGCTCTCGGGCAACCAGGCACCGATGCTGTATGCGATTTCCATCCTCTTCGTGTTCCTCTGCCTGGCGGCCTTGTATGAGAGCTGGTCGGTACCCTTCGCGGTGATCCTGGCGGTGCCGCTGGGCATCGTCGGGACCGTGCTGCTGACGGGGATTTTCGGGATGTCCAACGACGTGTATTTCCAGGTGGGGCTGTTGACCACGGTGGGCCTGTCGGCCAAGAACGCGATCCTGATCGTGGAATTCGCCAAGCAATTGCACGAGTCCGGCAAGAGCCTGCGGGATGCCACGCTGGAAGCGGTGCAGCTGCGCCTGCGTCCGATCCTGATGACCTCGCTGGCCTTCATGTTCGGCGTGCTGCCGCTGGCCGTGGCCAGCGGCGCCGGCTCGGCCAGCCGCCGCGCCATCGGCACGGGCGTGCTGGGCGGCATGCTCTCGGCCACTTTGCTGGGCATCTTCTTCGTGCCCTTGTTCTACTACCTGATCGGCACCTGGCTGGATCGCCGCGCGGCGAAGAAGCCGCGCCAGGATGACGATCACGCGACACAAAAGGAGGGCGTGTGATGACCCGGCCCGCACAACAAAAATCCATTCTCCGGACCCGCACGGCCATGGTGCTGGCGCTCACGGCAGCGCTGGCGGGCTGCGCCAATCTCGCGCCCGATTACGCGCAGCCGGCCGCACCGGTGCCGGCCAGCTGGACCCAGCAGGTCGACGGCAAGCCGGTCGGCGCCAGCGCCGGCAAGGCCGCTGGCGAGATCGATGCGGACCAGCTCGGCTGGCGCGAATTCTTCCTCGATCCGCGCCTGCAGCAGGTGATTGCCGCTGCGCTGGAGAACAACCGTGACCTGCGGGTGGCGGCGTTGAACATCGAGAAGGCGCGTGCGCAATATCGCATTACCGATGCCGATCGCTATCCGGCCATCTCCGCCACCGGCACCAGTACTGCCAGCCGCACGCCGTCTGAGTTGTCCACCAGCGGCCGCGCCACGGTGTCGCGGCAGCAGAGTGTGACGGTGGGGATCAGCGCTTATGAACTCGATTTCTTTGGTCGCCTGAAGAATCTCTCGGATGCGGCGCTGGAGACCTATCAGTATCAGGTCGAGACCCGTCGCAGCACGCACATCAGCCTGGTGGCCGAAGTGGCCACGGCGTGGCTCACGCTGGCCTCCGACCGCGAGCTGTTGAAGCTGGCGCAGGACACCTATGCCAGCCAGTCGCGCACCTTCGAACTGAGCCAGCGCAGCCATGATATCGGCACCGTCTCCGGGGTCGACCTGGCCAGCCAGGAAGCCACGGTGCAAGCGGCCCGTGCCGATGTGGCCAGCTACACCAGCCAGGTTGCGCAGGACATCAATGCCCTGCGCCTGCTGGTCGGGGCCGATATCGATGCGGCGCTGCTGCCCACCGGCTTGCCGGATACCGCCAGCGTATTGCCTGCCACGCCTGCCGGCTTGCCGTCGCAAGTATTGCTGCGTCGCCCGGATGTGCTGGCGGCGGAGCATACCCTGAAGTCCGCCAATGCCGACATCGGAGCAGCGCGCGCGGCCTTCTTCCCCAGCATTTCGCTCACCGCTGATGGCGGTACGGCCAGCCGCACGCTGGGCGGCTTGTTCAAGGCCGGCAGTGGCAGCTGGAGTTTCGTGCCGTCGATCAACCTGCCCATCTTCAATGCGGGCAGTCTGCGTGCCAGCCTGGACTCGGCCAAGATCACGCGCGACATCGATGTGGCGAATTACGAGAAAGCGATCCAGACCGCCTTCCGTGAAGTGGCCGACGCACTGGCCGTGCGCGCCACGCTGGACCAGCGGCTGGACGCACAGGGCCGGGCCACGGCGGCCAGCGAGAAGGCCTTCCGCTTGTCCGAGGCACGCTACAAGAATGGCATCGACAGCTATCTCACCACGCTGGTGGCGCAGCGTACGCTGTACTCCGCACAGCAGACGCTGATCTCGCTGCGACTGACCGAGCAGAGCAATCGCATTACGCTCTACAAGGTCCTGGGCGGGGGCTGGAATGAGGACACTGCGCAGCCTGTGGCAGCTGTGCAGCGCAGTCCGTCGTGATCGAGCTGACGGCCGTCAGCGCCCGATCCGCTGCTGCGCCGGCGTGATGTCGGTCGTCAGCGGGTCATCATCATCGGCCGCCACGTCAGCATCCCTCTGGTCGGCGCTGAACTGCCCGCACCATTGTGGATGTTGATGTGAATTGCGGTATTTTTATCGTGAAATGAATGTGTGTTGGCGATATTTTGCTGCAAGTGCTTCCTGCGTGAAGCTTCATATCTGAAGCCATCACTTGCCCCTTAATCTGGTTGACAAGCCGTACACCGGCGGGAATAATCCGCCAAGTGATACGACAACGTACAAGCTCTGCCGACCCGATGAAGTCGCAGGCCTATCGGCGAGATCACCGCCTTTGAAAGCAGCACCCGATCCGACAACAACAACGATGAGCAACCATCAGGAGACAGCCCGCATGAGCGCAGACACCGACCGTGATGCGTGGCAGACCGCCCGTTTTTCCCGACTCCTGCTGACCGGCGCGGCCGGTGGCGTGGGCCGGCAATTGCGTGGCCGCCTGGCATCCTTTGCCGAGCGTGTGCGGGTGGCGGATCTGGCTGCGGCCATGGAGGCCGCGGGTCCCGCGGCGGCGCATGAAGAAGTGCTGGGCTGCGACCTGGCCGACCGCGCCGCGGTCGATGCGATGGTGGCAGGCTGCGAGGCCATCATCCACCTCGGTGGCGTGTCGGTGGAGCGTCCCTTCGAAGAGATCCTGGAAGCCAACATCAAGGGCGTCTTCCATATCTACGAGGCCGCCCGCCGCCATGGCGTCAAGCGTGTCATCTTCGCCAGCTCCAACCACGTCACCGGTTTCTATGGCCAGGATGAGCGCATCGATGCGCACGACATGAAGCGTCCCGATGGCTACTACGGCTTGTCCAAGTCCTATGGCGAAGACATGGCGCAGTTCTACTTCGACCGCTATGGGGTGGAGACGGTGAGCATCCGCATCGGATCGATCTTCCCGGAAGCGACCAACCGCCGCATGCTGGCCAGCTGGATGAGCATGGACGATTTCGAGCAACTGCTGCGCCGTGCGCTGTTCATCCCTGGCGTGGGTCACACCATCGTCTACGGCATGTCGGCCAACGCCAAGACCTGGTGGGACAACCGCCACGCCGCGCACCTGGGCTATGCGCCCAAGGACAGTTCGGAAATCTTCCGCGCCAAGGTGGAAGCGCAACCGCAGCCGGCCGCCGATGATCCGGTGGCGACCCTGCAAGGTGGTGCCTTTACGGCTGCCGGACCCTTTGATCCGTTGGCGAACTAACTTAATTTATCCACAGCGTTTTCTCGTTTCATCGCGGCATTCCGTCGTAGTTCATCGCCGCAGTTCATTGCATTTTCCGCGCGCCACGCCATTCTTCAGCGCGCGGCATGGCAGCAACGCACGCAACAGCTTGACCTGAATCGCAGCAAGGCAGCACCCGGCACACCGGGCCGCTCGCACGCAGCAGGATCGCGCCCGCGCCGCACCGATGTCCGGTTCCCTGAAACCTTGACGGACCCGGCAGCCCATGAACTTCTCTCTCGACTTCACTCCGCTGGCGCCTTACTGGCCCGTGTTCCTGCACGGTGCCTGGCTGACGCTGAAGATGACCACGCTGGCCGTCATCGTCGGCGTGGCCATCGGCATCTTCGTCGCCTTCGCCAAGAACAGTCCTAATCGCTTCGTGGCCCGCACCTGCAGCGGCTACATCGAGGTGGTACGCAATACCCCGTTCCTGGTGCAGATCTTCTTGCTCTATTTCGGCCTGGCCAGTCTCGGTATCCGCATGCCGACCTTCGCGGCAGCAGTGCTGGCGATGGTCATCAACATCGCCGCCTATGCCGCCGAGATCATTCGCGCCGGCATTGATTCGGTGCCGCGCGGACAGATCGAAGCCGCCGAATGCCTGGGCCTGTCGGTCTGGCGCATCCGCTGGCACGTGATGCTGCAGCCGGCCATCGAGCGCGTCTATCCGGCGCTGACCAGCCAGTTCCTGCTGATGATGCAGGCCTCGGCGATGGCCTCGCAGATTTCCGCCGAAGAGTTGACGGCCATCGCCAATACCGTGCAGTCCGATACCTTCCGTTCATTGGAAACCTATCTCGTGGTGGCTGCCCTGTACCTGGTGCTGGCCGTGCTGGTCAAGCTGGTGGCTTATTCCATCGGTGAAACTATTTTCAAACGCCGCCGCACCTTGCGCCGCGCGGCTGCACAGGGCAGGCGCAGTCCGGTGTCGCGCCTGCCGGCCAGCGATCCGGCAGCGATGGCACCGCTGGCCCATGTGCCTTATGTACATGCCGCTTCGCGGCCGGTGGCGGTCAACACCGCAGCCGCGCTGCGCATCGAAGGGAGCACATCATGATGGGCAACTTCAGCTGGACCTATTTCTTCTTCATGGTGCAATCGATCGGCTGGACCCTGGTCTTGTCGCTACTGGCTTTCGTGCTCGGTGGCATCGGCGGATTCCTGGTGATGCTGGCGCGGATCTCGCCACGCGCCTGGCTGCGGCGGCCTGCCATCCTCTTCATCGAATGCGTGCAGGGCATACCCTTGCTGATCCTGCTCTTCATCGTCTATTTCGGCTTGTCGGTGTATGGGCTGGTGCTGCCGGCACTGGTGGCAGCGGGGCTGGCGATGATGATCTATGCCAGCGCGTATCTGGGCGACATCTGGCGCGGTTGCGTGGAGGCCATGCCGCGCCCGCAGTGGGAAGCATCGGAGTGCCTGTCGCTGACACGCTGGCAGACGCTGCGCCTGGTCATCATCCCGCAGGCCACGCGGCTGTCGCTGCCGCCCACCATCGGCTTCCTGGTGCAGCTGATCAAGATGACCTCGCTGGCGTCGGTCATCGGTTTCGTCGAACTGACGCGGGCCGGTCAGATCATCAACAACTCCATCTTCCAGCCCTTCCTGGTGTTCCTGCTGGTGGGGTCCTTCTACTTCCTGCTCTGCTATCCCTTATCGCGCTGGAGCGCATCCATGGAGAGAAAGCTCAATGTCAGCCATCGCTAAACCCGAATCCGCACCGCATCTGCGCGCCGTGGGGGCGTCCCAGGAGCCGCAGCCGGTCATCGTCCGGCTGGACCAGGTCTACAAGAGTTTCGGTGACAACCAGGTCCTGAAAGGCGTGTCCTTTGAAGTCGCGCGCGGCGAGATGATCGCCATCATCGGCGCCTCCGGTTCCGGCAAGTCCACCGCGCTGCGCTGTATCGACCGGCTGGAGACCATCGACTCCGGCAGCATCGAAGTGGCCGGCATCCGCGTCGATGATCCGCAGGTCGACCTGCACAGGCTGCGGCGCGAGGTGGGCATCGTGTTCCAGAGCTACAACCTGTTCCCGCATCTCAACGTGCTGGAAAACGTCATGCTGGCGCTGCGCCACGTCAAGCAGCAGGACAAGGCCGAGGCGCGCCGCGTGGCCCTGGCCGCGCTGGCGCAAGTCGGGCTCGACGAGAAGGCCAATGCCTATCCCGAACAGCTCTCGGGCGGTCAGCAGCAGCGCGTGGCCATTGCGCGCTCGCTGGCGATGTCGCCCAAGGTGATGCTGTTCGATGAAGTGACCTCGGCACTGGACCCGCAACTGACCGGCGAAGTGCTGCGCGTGATGGAAGACCTGGCCGCCAATGGCATGACCATGCTGCTGGTGACGCACGAGATGAACTTTGCCAAGCGCGTGGCCGACCGCATCATCTACATGCACCAGGGCCGGGTCTGGGAAGTCGGTCCCGGCGACATGCTGGACCACCCGCACACCCCCGAACTGCAAGCCTTCCTGGCTGCCGACCTGTAGCGCAAACGCTGTTGCCTGACCTGACCATTCATAAAATAACGGAGACACAAAATGAAACTAAGCCCATTACGCCACCTTGCACGCCCGGCCATTGCGGCCCTGATCCTGGGCCTCGCTACCCATGCCGCGCACGCCGACCAGCTCGACGATATCAGGAAGGCCGGCAAGATCCGCATCGCCACCACGTCCAGCACGCCGCTGTTCGGCTACAGCGACGACAAGCTGCAGCCGGCCGGCTCCGATGTCGATGCTGCGCGCCTGCTGGCGCAGGACCTGGGCGTACAGCTCGACCTGATCCAGGTAGCCAATGCCGCGCGGGTGCCGACCCTGCAATCCAATCGCGCCGATATCGTGGTGGGCTCGCTGTCGATCACGCCGGAGCGCCTGAAGGTCATCGATTTCTCCACGCCCTATGCGGTCATCAGCCTCATCATCGGCGCGCCCAAAAGCATGGCGATCAAGGATTATGCCGACCTCAACGGCAAGCGCATCGGCGTCACCCGCGCCACGCCCAACGATACGCTGACCACGCAGAACGCCAAGGGCGCGGAGATCATGCGCTACGAGGATGATGCCACCCTCATCACCTCGATGGTCACGGGCCAGGTGGAAGTGTTCTCCAGCACGCCTTCCAACCTGCAGGAGATGCAGAAGAAGGCGCCGGGCAAGAATCTGGAAATGAAATTTGAACAGAAGGCCTTTGACCTGGGCATCGCCATCAACAAGAACCAGCCACGCCTGAAGGAATGGATCGACAACTGGGTCAAGACCAACCAGAAGAATGGCAAGCTCAATGCCATCTACAAGAAACATCACGGCCGCGATCTGCCGGCTGCCGTGCAGAATCCCGCATAAGCCGTATCTGTTCCAGCCACGCCGGGTGCAGCATGGCCCGGCGTTGTTGCGTCATGCGCAGCGTTCAGCGGCCTTCGAAAATGCGCTGGCGCGCATGCCCGATGTGGGCACGCATGGCCGCCTCGGCGTCTTGCGCCGAGCCTTGGGCGATGGCATCGATGATGGCCTGATGTTCATCGTCGATGACCTGGATGCGCTCGCTCTCCTGCGGTGAACCCAGGTTCTGCGCCAGTTCCATGCACTGGCGGATCGGGCCCAGCGCATGTTCGATGGTGGAGATGAAGAAGGGATTGCGGGTGGCCCGGGCAATGGCCATGTGCAGCGCCAGATCTTCCTCCACGCCGGTCTGGCCTTGCAGCTGCGCGCGCCGCAGCGCTTGCAGGCAATGGCGCATCAGGGCGATGTCCTCGTCCTCGCGGGCCGTGGCCGCAATGCCTGCCGCACCCACTTCCACACACGCGCGAAACGCGTAATAGCGCTCCACGTCAGGAATGCTGGCAATCTGCGCCGGCGCGCTGCTTTGCAGGACCGGCAGCCGCTGCACATAGTTGCCCGAGCCCCGGCGCGAGACCACGATGCCTTCCGAACGCAGGCGCGAGAGCGCTTCCCGTACCGTCGTGCGGGAAGCCTCGTAGCGCTGCGCCAGTTCCACTTCGGTGGGCAGCTTGCGGTTCTCGCCCAGTTCCCCGCGCAGGATGGACGCGATGATCTGCTTGCAGATGTGTTCGGACCGGCTGAGTTGGCCGCGATGTGAAGAATCGGGGGAGGGCGGGTGGAATGCTGACATGTACGATGACTGCTGCCGGGAAGTTCGTCTGCGGTCACTATGAAGGGTTCTGCGCCGGGGCGCAAGCCTGGGCTGCCCGGCGCGCGGGAAGATTCACCTCACCCCCCTGAAATCGGCCTGCAAAGCCGTTTCCATGAAGGAATCTGCATTTAATTCGGTTGACTTCCGGAGCCGCGATCATTAGAGTTGTCCACCTGCATGAAGAATTAGTCCGACTAATCGCAGCTCAACTTATACGACATCGTATAAATCAAATGATAAAAAAGATAAGAAAACTTCATCTGGAGACAGGCATGCATTCCCGATCTGCCTGAGCCCAGGCGGCCCTGTGCCGCCGGGGGATGACGGCTGTGCGCCATCCACCGCGAGAGCGGGCGCACAACCAGACCCTGGGGCGACGGGCCGCGCATTGCCTGCCCTTTGAAGAACTATCCATTTTGGAGACGCCATGAAGTACGTAAGAGGAATCCGCTGGTACATGGTGACGCTGGTCACCTTGGCCCTGATCGTCAATTACCTGGCCCGCAACACGCTGTCGGTGGCCGCCCCGACCATGATGAAAGAGCTGGACATGAGTACCCAGCAGTACTCCTACATCGTGGTGGCGTGGCAGATCTGCTATGCGGTCATGCAGCCGGTGGCCGGCTACGTTCTCGACGCGGTGGGCACCAAGATCGGCTTCGGCATCTTCGCCCTGGCCTGGTCGCTGGTGTGCGCGGCGGCTGCACTGGCGACCGGCTGGCAGAGCCTGGCCTTCTTCCGCGCGCTGCTGGGCATGACCGAAGCGGCCGGTATTCCCGGTGGCGTGAAGGCCTCCACCGAGTGGTTCCCGGCCAAGGAACGGTCGGTGGCCATCGGCTGGTTCAACATCGGTTCCTCGATTGGCGCGCTGTGCGCACCGCCCCTGGTGGTGTGGACCATCCTGCATGGCGGCTGGAAGATGTCCTTCGTGGTGGTGGGCGTGCTGGGCGTGTTGTGGTTCTTCCTGTGGATGCTGTTCTACAAGAGCCCGCGTGACCAGAAGCTGCTCTCGCCGGAAGAGCGTGACTACATCCTCGACGGCCAGGAAAAGACGCCTGAAAAAGTCGTGCGTGAAAGCTGGACCAAGATCGTGCGCAGCCAGAACTTCTGGTCGATCGCCATTCCGCGCTTCCTGTCGGAACCGGCGTGGCAGACCTTCAATGCCTGGATCCCGCTGTACATGGCCACCGAGCGCCACATGAACATCAAGGAAATCGCCATGTTCGCCTGGCTGCCTTTCCTGGCGGCGGACATCGGTTGCGTGCTGGGCGGCTACCTGAGCCCGTTCTTCCACAAGCATTTGAATGTGTCGCTGTTCACTTCGCGCAAGCTGGTGATGCTGGTGGGCAGTCTGGCCATGATCGGGCCGGCTTGCGTGGGCTTCGTCGATAGTCCGTATGTGGCCATCGCCTTGCTCTCCATTGGCGGCTTTGCGCACCAGACGCTGTCGGGCGCGTTGTATTCGATCACTTCCGATGTGTTCACCAAGAATCAGGTGGCCACTGCCACCGGCCTGACCGGCATGAGCGGCTACCTGGGGGCGACGCTGTTCACGCTGCTCTTCGGCATCCTCGTCACGCAGATTGGCTATGGCCCCTTGTTCGTGTTGCTGGCCGCGTTCGACCTGGTGGCCGTGGCGGTGGTGTTTGCGATTGCCCGTCCGCGTCCGGAGGCGATTGCCTGATTGTCGTCATTCGCAAGAGTGCATGAGGGGGCGGCGTCTTGGGACGCCGCCCTTTTTTCACTGGGGATCACGGATCAGTGACGCCCGATATCGTTCATGCCGTCAGCGGCGGGCGCTGCAGGGCCACCCACTCCTGCACCGTGGACCGCTGCCATTGTGCCTTTGCATAGGCGGCCAGACGCGGTGGTACAGGATCGCCATGCAGGGCGAGACGATTGATCATCAGCGCCAGGTCAGTATCGGCGATGCTCCATTGGCCGAAGAGGTGGTCCGCTGCTTGCGGCAGCAGGGCTTCCGCGAAACGGAACAGCCGCTGTGCGGTGGCTTCTGCCTGGGCGGACAGGGGCGGCTTGCGGGCGGCATAGAAGAGCACTTGCGTATTGCGTTCTTCGCGGATGGGCATCAGGTCGCTGCGCAGCCAGGCTTGCACCTGGCGTGCGCGTGCGCGCGCGGCTGGATCGGAAGGATAGAGCGGCGCACCGTCGAAGACGTCTTCCAGATATTCCGTGATGGCCGAGGATTCGGACAGGGCCAGCTCGCCATGCTGCAGCGTCGGCACGCGCGCGGTCAGGGACAGGGCGGCATAGGCGGGGTCATGATGGGCGGCGGCGTCGAGGTCGACGGTGTGCAGATCGAAGGGCAAGGCCTTTTCGCGCAGGGCGACGAAGACCGACATGGCATAGGGGCTGGCGTATTGGGCGTCGACGTGGAGTTGCAGGGGCAGGGCGGATGACATGGTGTTTCTCCTTGAAAGCAGGGTTCAGAAAGCAGACGACAGCAGCGCCTGCCGCTGCGTCATCAGACGCGCATGCAAGCCCGCGCTGACCGGTACGAAGGGCAGGCGGACTTCCGGTGCGCACCAGCCATCGGCGTGCAGCAGGGCCTTCAGCGGTGCCGGGCTGGGTTCGGCAAACAGATCGCGGATGACCGGCTGCAACGCGTCGGCAATGTCCCTTGCCTGGTGCCACTGGTTGTCGCGGATCAGTGCCTGCATCTGCACGTGCCAGTGCGGCATCACGTGGGCCGAGGCAGCGATGACGCCGTGCGCGCCCAGGCACAGCGCCATGAAATTCTGGGCGTCGTCGCCCGAGAGGATGCGCAGCGAGGTCTCGTTGACCAGGCGCTGCATGCGCTCCTGGCTGCCGCCGCATTCCTTGATGCCGACCACGCGCGGATCCTGCGCCAGTTGTTGCAGCGTCTGCAGCTCGACCTGGCAGCCGGTGCGATAGGGAATGTTGTAGACCAGCACAGGCAGGTCGGCGCTCTCCGTGACCGCTTCCAGATGGCGGCGGATACCGTCCTGGGATGGCCGCACGTAAAGCGGTGGCGTCACCAGCAGGCCATCGGGCCGCAGTCGCGACAGTACGCGTGCGCGCGCCACCGCATCGTGCGTGGACGCGGTCGACAACCCCATGACCAGCGGTAGCTGCGGGACTGCAGCGCGCAGGGTCGCCAGCAGGGCGTCCTGTTCACCTGGCTGCAGCAGGATGCCCTCGCCCGTGGTGGCCGCGACGACCAGCCCGCTGATGCCTTGTTCGGCCAGATGTTGCGCCAGCCGTGCCAGGGCAGGGTGGTCGATGCTGGCCGCGTCGCCCGCCAGGAACGGCGTGACGATGGGGACCCAGACTCCGGTAAAGCTTGTGTGCATGTGTACCTCATGAAGAACGGTTGAAGAAAGCCGTTCCGCCGGCAGTGCGCCGGGCGAGGTCTGAAAGAAGGGTGATGTTGCGATCCAGTCCCGCCAGGCGATCCGCCGGACGGGACGTGACATCCCCGTCAGCGGAGATGCCGTTTTTTGGTGTTCAGCCCGCGCAGGCAGACGCCAGCCGCCGGGAGGGCAGCGCGTGTCTGGATGAGGGATCGCTTCAGTTGCATGGTGTGGGAAGTGATGGGCTGAGCGACGATAGTAAACTAGATTGTCGGAAAAGTTCAAATGCCGTGTGGCGTTTCTGCACCGTGCAGATTCACAATCGCCCTTTTCCTTACCGGCAAAAGAGGTGGTGATATGAAAGGCATGCAATCGAACCGCGATGTCGTCGTTGAGGGTGCAATAATGGGGCCTTTCTTATGCCCGGATGACGACATCATGAACGACGGCAGCGCGCAAGCCATCCCGGATTTCGGTCAGGATTTCCGCGCGCTCCTTAATTTTCTGTACGCGGGCAGTGATACAGAAACGCTTTCGCCAGAGCGCTTTGCTGCAGTGCTGCGTATCGATGCTGCCGCGCTCATGGCCTCATGCCGCTACCCGGCGCTGTCACATGGCAGCGAAGCCTACGCCATGCAAAGGCATTTGCATGAAGCCCTACGCGTCATTCGGCTCTGCAATGATCTCTTCGGCAATGTGGAAGCATCCCTGGGCTGGTTTCAACAGGCCGCGCTCCCGGTTTTCGGTGGCAATACGCCGCATCAGCTGGTGTCGGAAGATCGTACCGATGATCTCGTGCGTTATCTTTCTTCGCTGGAAGCCGGATTTTCGGGATGATCCTGACCAGTCTTGAGACGGTCGCTTATCGGGTCCATGTTCCTCGCTGGTCGTTTGATCCGGTCTCAGGTGCCGGCGCAGCGCGATTCGGCGGCAGGCTCAACCGGCCCGGCGTGCCGGCTTTGTACCTCTCGCTGGAGACGGCCACGGCACTGGCCGAATACCAGCAGTTGGCTCCGCTGCTGCCGCCGGGTGTGATCGTGGCCTATCAGGTGAGGCTGGAGAAGGTGGTGGATTTCCGTGATGGCATCGGCCCGGGGTGGAGCCCGATCTGGCGGAGTTTCTATTGCGATTGGCGGCGCTTGCTTTTTCAGGACACCACTGAACCACCTTCGTGGGCGATAGGTGATGCAGCCATGACGTCAGGTGCCAGTGGCATCCTGTTTCGCTCGGCCCTTACCAGCGCCGGTTGCAATCTGGTGGTCTTCACGGAGAAGCTTGGACATGCCGATCAACTGAACGTGCATGATCCGCTGCGCACATTGCCAGCCGATCAGGCCTCCTGGCGGTAACGGTACCAGCGGCCTCGTCAAGAGCAGATCACCGAATCTCCGCGCTATACCTGAACTTGCTCCCCGCCCCGCGCGATTGTCGCCACTCCAGCGGCGCACCATCCGAGCCGAAGGCGATGCGTTCGATCACCACGACCGGCGTCTTTTCCTTGAGTCCCAGCAGCTTTGCCTGCGCCGCCGTCACCGTTTCCACGGTCAGGGTTTCGCGCGCCGAGGCGACGATGAGCCCGCATTCGCGCTCATACAGCGGATACAGCAGATCGCCGAAATCCTCCGGTGCCTTCCCCGCCAGCGCCTTGAAGCGCTGGGCACACAGGTAGATGTTCTCGGCCAGCACCGGTTGTCCATCCACCTTGCGCAGGCGCAGCAGTTCGATCACCCGGGCGTGCGTCTTCAGGTGCAAGGCCTCGGCCACCTGACGCGGTGCCTCGATGACCTTGCGGCTGACGATCACGCTGGTCGGCTGCAGCGGGCGGCCATCGGCCGATTCGAACCGGAAGAAGCGGAACAGCGAATTGTCGAAACGCGCCTTGCGCACGAAGGTGCCACGTCCGTGCGTGCGTTCCACCAGGCCTTCGCTCATCAGCGTCTCGACCGCGCGGCGCACCGTACCCACGGCCACCTGATAGGTCTGGCTCAATTCGGCTTCGGACGGGATGGCTTGTCCCGGTTGCCATTTCTGGGCGCGGATCTGCGCCGCGAGCTGGTCACGCAACTGGAGATAGAGCGGCAGGCGCGCATCGGCGGCGGTCTGGTCAAGCATGCTGAAACTTGCCTTGCAAAAGAGAAAGTGCTCAGTCTACCCGGGGCCGGGCCCGCCCACAACGACAGGGTGCATCGTACCGCACGCAGGTGGACGGCACTGCGCCGCCGTCCTTGTCCACCGATGATGCAACCCTGAGCGCCACAAGGTTTCATCGCTCGCCGCAGTGATCAGTGGACATCATCAAAATTACGCTGAGTACGAAGGCTTTTTCTATCAAGCACTTATCATCGATCATCAACTATGATGGGAAAGTCAAAATCTGCAAATAAGCAGTGAACTTTAGTATCGATGAAGATCTTGAAGTGAATCACTGCTTCACCACTAAATAACGCCACGCACTCGGCCCTGAGCCTAAATCGTGGCATGCCCCAATACCCACGGTATCAGTCTGGCAATGTTGACAGCATCGTCCAGCCCTCGATGATGCTGCCCTTCAATGCTATTACCGGTGAGCGAGCACGCCCGGACCATCCCCACTTCCTTGCCAATTCGCTGGGCCTTCGCGAACAGACGCTTAGCATTTTGATGGGGCATAACCAACGGCATAGCAATCCCATGACGCTCGGAATCTCTGCTTAGCTGCTTGTTATCATAGTTTCCCCAACTTATCCAAACGGTATCGGTCGATCCTACGTTGTTGGCGAATGCTTGAAGAGCGCGTGCCGCGACAGGAAACAGAGGCGCCTGATCGACTTCTATTTGAGTGATTCCGATTAATTGCTTGCAAAATGGTGTGAGTATTGGCCGCACCAACGGCCTCACTAGATGCTGAAACCGCTCAAGGACCGCGCCGTCTTGTGTGGCCCAACAGGCCCCGATTTCAATGATTTCCATTTCTTCCGGCGCGATACTGCCGTCATCCGCGCAGGTCGCTTCTAGGTCAACTACTAAGAATCGCTTTTCCATTTCTTACCACCCAGGTCAACTGATTATGGGATACGGTTTGGCTCCGAAAAAATCGAACAATTTCTTGAGGATTGCCATATTGGTCCTTCCAACTGAAAGCCAACCTAAAATCATCGCAACCTTAATCTACCGGAATCAGGCCAATAAAGCCGGCGACATGGGTAGTTGGATCCAAGTCACCTAGCCGTACCAAAAGAATTACAGGAGTAGATCATCGTAATTCTGAAATGTAATCCGTCCAGAATCGGAGCGCGAATAAAGCAAAATTTGAATACCAAGCGCATTGAGGCGACTCGCAAAATACCCTTCAGGCTTGTCCGGGAGAACAGCAATCTGCAATACAGGGAATCCGACGGCCTTCTTCTGAATTAATGGCACGTGCATCAATAGCTGCCCGACAGCGGTATAAACGCTCTGTGGCTTGGAGCTTGTCTTTACCTCAAAGATGACCGCCTTAGTTCGCGTGATGGTTGCCAAGTCGACAAAGGTATTTTTGAAACAGGTCGCATCGTCGAAGAGCTTGGCCAATGCGTGCACAACATCGCCGTGGAAGCGGTCGGACACGGTCCCTCCTCGGGGAGGGATTGGCACTTTTCCAGAATGTTCTCTGAAATATGCAGCCAGCGACGCCGCTACCGTGGCATCTTTGCGCGAACTACGCCGAGTTTCCAGCTCTCGATACACCTCGGCGTCTTCTCGTTGACGACCGATGAATCTTGCAGTCTCGCGTATCTCCAGCGCAAAGGTCTCAATCTTTTTACTCAGCGCCTTTGCTCCAAGTGACGCAACAATTATGAATCGTTGCGTCCACGTTCCTGTTTCGCCTTCAACGGTCGCGGTTCTAGTAGCGTCCAGCACATCTTCCATGATCAATCTGGAGCGGCCCAACGTGACAATCCCCCGGTGAGCCAGAAATACCTCGCCGGTCGCCTTCTTTTTTAAGAAGGTGCCTCCAGTCGTCCGGGCAAACTTCGTCACTGCGATGTTGAGCTGGATGTCGATCATCAGCGCATTGCTCGAACCAAACTCACCGTGTCCAAAATAGTTGACTGCAAGGCCGCGCGAATCTTTCGCATTATGGCTCCACCAAAAGGCCTGATCGCTATCATCGCTCTGAAAACATACACTGGCAGCCCAACTGCCGCTGGGTGAACCAAGAGTACGATTTTCTTTATCTGGAAAATCATTCGCCAATAGCTCACTGAGCTCTTTGGAGTATTGCCGTACCTCTTTTATATCTTGTACTTCAATGTAGTCAGCCATGTAGTCTTTCTTGTTTCTAGAACACCAGCAATTCGGTGGACAGTCTGCCCCGGGGATGACTTAACGGATTCGCTGCGAAAGAAAAGGGGAGGCTTTTGGAAATCATCAATTTTGAATCAAATCAATTCGTTTCCCGAGGAACATTGGCTTATCCGGTCCGCGATAGCGCGGCAACCAACGATGGTCTTTCGGACCAGTTGGGTGGTCGTACTCGGTGGACGAGAAGAGAAGTTGGGCGTTGTTTGCCTCACACATCTTCTCCAGCTCCGTGAGGTACCGCGCCAAATCGGCAGTATGCAGCTCCTCCTGTTTTGGCGTATCGAGAATGAGGAAGCGGAATGGGCGAGTCCGGTCTGATAGATATGCTTCCAGCAGGGCCGCGTGAATTGCCAGCACGAGGCGGATCGTAGTGCTGCTACTACCGCCGCTGCCGATGACATCGAGCGTCTCACCGCCAAAGGTGAAGCGCAAGTTCAAATCGATATCAACATTCATGGACACGTTCTGTGTTTCAAGCGTCTGCATCCACTTTACGGTCAGTTCGCGTAATTTGAGACGCAGCTTATTGAATTCTTGGTCGGCTCGACCGGTTTTTGATAAGTCTTCAATGCGATCCTGAATACGATCACGCTCGCGCTCGAGTTTGAACAGCTTCGAACGTTCATCCTTCAGTGCAGCGATTCTGCCCAGCTCTCCCTGGACGGCGACAATTTGCTTTGTCAGGGCTTGTACCGCGGTCACTAATTGATCCACTCCGGAGAGGCTCGGCGATTCGAGGTTAGCCGCGAGGGCCTGCCGCTCGGCCCCAAGCTCTTGAAGCCTTTCCTCTAGCTGCTCAACTCGGATTTCGGCGCGCTGACTGTTCCGCTCAAGATCTTTGATTTGGTCCTTGAGATACAGGAGGTTTTTCCCATAAGACTCCGTGCTTCCCAGGAACAACCCACAGTTCGGCGTACGGCATATTTCCTGAAAAGACGTGAAAACCCGTCGAGCCTCATCGTTCAAACCAAGGGTATTAATCTCGCCGTCAATCTCAGAGCGAATGGCGTCAATCCCCGCAACACGGTTCTGAAGCTCGAAGAGTTCCATTTGCCGGCCGCGAATTTGAGCGTCCTTTTGACGCAAGAGCTCCATAATTGTGGAGCTTGCAGCCCCTTTGGAATCCATGGACTCTCGAAGCCCTTCTATCTGCTGCGTCAGGTTGTCTGCTTTCAGCTGCAGCGCCTCTTGATTTTCATCACTGTCATCCAAGCCTCGGCTCTGATACTCAAGCACGCGCTGCGCGGCAACGATCTTGCGTGTCTGCGCCTCCAAGGCACTCTTTTCTTCGAGGAGAGTCCTTTTAATATCGTACGAGTGCTTCGGATTCAGTCCGAACGCAAATCGCACCATCTCAACGAACTGGTCGGCAATGAACGATTTTTGAGGAAGATAGGCAGCCGAGTATCCATGGCCTTGAATCAAATAGAAGACCGGTAGTAACGTTGCAATATAGGGCTGTGCCGCTTCACCCGTAGTTGATAGAAGCCTAGGTGGTGTCAGCCCAAGCAGCTTGAACAGATCGAGAGAAAACGTGGCTTCTGAGTGGTATTCAGTTGTTTCACCATCGAAATCAATCGTAGAGTAGAACCCCGAGTTCTTCGCATCGATGGTACGACGAATAGTAAGTGGCTTTCCTTCTGACTCTGCCTGCAAAACGACTGCCGAGCATTTCTCGAGAATGTCATTACGAAAGTTATTGGGAAAACCAAGGGCGGACGCGAGCGCTCGAAACAGCGGTGATTTTCCGCTGCCATTCGGCGCGAAAAGCATCGTCGTCCTGTGCCCGAATTCAAGGAGCGGGCTTTCCCATCCATTGTCTCCCAGTGGCTCTATCTTCAGTGACTTCAGTCTCAATTCACTTCTCCCCTTGCATGGGCTTCGTCCCGGATGTATTGGTAACTCAGCTCAATGCCTTTCATAGACAGGGCTAGCAGGCCCTCCCCTTGAACGGCGCCCATATAAACTTTTTTCCCCAAAGCGGTGGCTGATATTTCCCGTGTAACCTTATCGATGGACACTTGGCCAGTTGACTCCAGGAACGTTAGCGCTTTCACCGTACGAATGCGCAGGTTTCCAGACCACCCAATATTCTGCGAAGACCATTTAAATCCAGCCACTGTACGCTCCAGACATTCGCCGACCAATTGACCAATCTCTGGAAGCAATGGCTTTGAGCGCCCCTTCGACAATGCGAGGATCACCATAGCAAGTAGCGGCAACTGAAACAGTGCCTCGTTGTTCAACGTATGCGCCGGCGAATGCTCTTCGCCAGGCAGATTCAACTTGAGGCTAAGCTTTTTTGCTTCGATGAAGAAATCTGCTGTGCTCATCGTGTCGCCCTCCGAACGATGGCCGCACAAAAGGCGCCGAACATCAAATCAGTGTCCAGCGAGGAGAATTTATTTCCAATGGGTGAGCTCAGTACCTTTTGAATAATATCTTCGAGGTCCGCAAAGGCTCCGCCGCCAAGAAGCCAAGATTTGCAGCTGCTATCGATTGCTTCGAGAAGAAGGTCAAAAGTAAGGTCTGGGAATGTGTGTCGAGCAGTTCTAACCCATACATCCCAGGAGACCTTCGCTCGAGAAGCGGTCTCGATCATGGATTCGGTAGCACCGACTTCTTTAAGCTTGCGCTGCAGGATGGACGCTGCCTTGATTGCAGCGGGGTCACCGCCCTGTAGCAGCGTCTGGTAGACCTGTGTCGAAATGCTCAGGACCTGAAGCAAATCCTCAAGGCCAACCCCAGTTGCCACTTCGAGGTCTGCCTTTGACAGCCCATGAATCGGACCACACGACTTCTCCTCGACAAGCATTACTAGATTTTTCGCAATGCGCTCAATTTCGGTCTGGTGAAGCTCAATCTCTGAATGCCGCCAAATGGCGTTGTGAGCAGCGATACCAAAGGAATCTAGCGTTTCACCTATGTGCTGAACGTTGGCCTGTAGGGACATCTTTCTGCGAGCCGCTTCCACCTCTGGAGGCGATAAAGGTCTATCGGGCGAAACAATTTCCGCAAACTTCTCAATGAACTGTTGAGTGTATTTTTTGCTGGACTTTCCTTCAGCAAGGTCTGCAATGACGTCGTACACCTCATCTTTGAAATGCACATTGCTTAGGATAGTGACCTCACGGCACTGATCGCCAAATTCGATCGTGTGGATGAACAATTTTCCAGCAATGCTATTTCGAATAGATTCTATTTTTTCAGGGGTATCAAGTCCCCCCCTCTTTTTGAGAGAAAAGACTTCGTCAATATCCCATTGCTGGTTGGCTCTACCTTTGGTTTTAACCTGGAAAAAGTGGTATTCGACGACGCCGGAAACGTTTCTACGCACGACGAAGTCGTCGTGATAGTCGCAGTAGACGCGATCAACCTCTTTCCCGCTAAGAATCTCAAGCGCCGCAAAGGCAGCTGCTTGACACTGCATGCGAAATCTCGCGAGCGTGGTTCGCCCAACAATCTCACGTGGTACTTTCTCATGGATAAGATCCATGGCTTTTTCCCCATCTATTTCTTCTTGTAGATCTTTATTGTGCTCGGTCACTGTTGATAAGTTTACCAACTCCGCTGACTGTGGAAAGCCGACCAATGCGAACTAACGCACCACAAAAATCCATTCCTAACCCCTGGGAAAGAATACCACGATGATAAGCCCTATGTAATACAGGAAGGAATGTCCTGTTATCTTCATTTCAGCTGGAAAAGCCGTTGGCCAATCTAGATGGCCGAGCGATTTGTGCGTCGAAAGCACTACTCGAAGATAGATTTCGAGGCAAATGCCTTCGAACGTTTGGCAGCTAGATTGCCGGTGAGCAGGTCTCGCATTGGTGACGGCATAGTTTCAAAAAGGCCCGAGAACTGCAGGCGTGAGGTTTTGGCTGCAATCAAGACCTCGATAAATGTATTAGGCCAATCATCCAGAATATTTCTTGCCGCGGACAAGTATTTCGCTCTCTCAATAACGGGTAGTTGAGATATTGATCTCGCTCCAGGGGGAGGACGTCGCAGAATTATTTGCCAGCGCTCCGTAACTTGGCGGCGAAGCTGGATATGTGTGCGCCGAACAAGAAGCTGGCTGATGACGAAAAGTGAGCGCGAGTCCTCTTCGTTAGCGTTAAAGGATTTAGCTAGCTCCGGAGCGTATATGCACGGCGGAGTACCGCTGGTATGCATGTTATTTCGAAGATCGTGGCCGCAACGACAGATATGCAGAGGGCGCCATCTGAGATCTGAGATTTTCTGATATCCCCAAGGCCAAATCTTTTCGAAGCACGCCGGGCAACACTCCGATAGAAGATTGCCGTGGAAGTGACAGCGGGTCAAAAGTGCAGACCGCCAAGCGATCCTAAAATAAGGAATGGAATCCCCATTTAAACATTCTGGACAGAACATCGGGGCCGCAACCTGAGATGTTGAACGATGACCTAGAGTGATTAACCAAGGAATCTTGCCCGAGGTAGGGAACGTCTTTCCGATATTTTCTTCGGCCGTTAATTGACTTAGCGTTTCAGGAGCGACGGATGCATAGTTAATCAACCACCTGGCAATATCGTCAGAAGGCATCCTGTCAGGATCTAGTGCTCTCTCGTTCGGCGCCCGAGGGAAACGAAGAAATCCATTATCTAGCGCTATGCGCTGGCGCCAAGAGGATAGGGATTCATTTGGCAAGGGCGGCGGGCGAAAAAGGAACATATCTATACCTTCTCAGCGGCCATATTAATTGCCGATTTTAGAATCGGGACATTGTGCAGTGAATCTTCAAAGAGAGCGATCCATCGCTGAGGATTACGGTGTTTAAAAAGGCCTAGAAGCGCTTGCTCAAAGCTCTTAGGCCAATCATTTAACCAGCCCCGAAAAACCTGCATGTCCGACATGTCGAAATAGGGATATGCGTTTCCCAGCATACTCTCGTTGCCACTATGTCTGACTTGATAGAGCAATCGGGCGATGTCAAATTCTAGCCGTGCAAATTTTAGCGTCGGAGGTTCTGCATCTTTTCGCCAGGGGGCAAAAAATTCATAGAAATCCTCTAACCATGGAGGAGCGAGTTCCTGCGGGAGCGCTGCTAAATTAGCTCCGCAGGCACACTGGCCACGCCGTAACCTCCTATATGAGATAAACGCACTGCAATTTTCACAACGGGCGCGCAGCAACAGAAAATGTCTATCGCAAAAAATCTGCAAGCCTAGATTGAATTGCGGCGGAGTAGGTCGCGTCTCCGCAATGCACGTAGGGCATATCTTTGCCCTTCCACCTAGGCCCTGGGTATGAAGAACTATCCCGCGCATGTGAAGTGGGCCGGGGATTTCGAGCAAGGAAAGTTCCCCTTCTATAGCCGCTAGTAAGACATCTTCCGGTGCCGTGCACAGAGCCATATAGCTGACTCCCAACAGTTTGTTTAGTTGTTGCACATTGAGTAGGTGGTTTTCATCGATTAGAGTTAACAGAAAGTCTTGCCGACATTGATTCGGTTGCGGAGCGGGCCGGACAAGTAATTTACGCATCGTCCCGCGTCCTTTCTTATTTCGGCTCATATTCACCCTCTCCGTGCACGAAGTGGTGGGTTGGATGTGTCGAACCAATTCGCAAAGGGCTCAAATTCTTTAGTCAGTGGCCTTTTCGGGCCGGTTGGCAGGAAGGGGTTCAGGGCTCTTGAGACCGCATCTTTGTGAATCACGGGAAAGGCGCGCGCGAAATCTTCACGCGTAAGGCGTTCTCGACCACCTTGATGCATCAACGCAATAGCCTCGATAAAGAGCTGAAAGATATAGTCTGGTATTCCAAATGTCGCGTAGTGGATCTCGGCAATTAAGTCCTGCTCAATCTCTTCGTCACGTTCCGCAATGGGAAGTTTGACCCAGATACTTTGAACAAAGCGAACGAAGATTTTCTTTTCCCGTTCGCTGTCAAAGTAAAAGTAATCTAGATGAAGTTGCTTTACTGTCCGTCGCTTCAATTGGCTATTGGCGTAAATTATTTTCTCCGCAGACGGTGTTCCAAGAAAAACTACGAGGCATTTGCTCACCTCAATAAGAGTGCGCAACCAATTTCCGATCTGCCTAATTCCAATTTCTCTACGCTGATCTGGAATATCTTGCACGTTGTCGATCAAGATAATCCGAGTTCCAATCCTCGGGATCAAATGCTGAATGCGCAGCATGAGTTCCATTGCCGTCCCGCTATTCCACAGTGGGTCTCCTATTGAAATTAGCAGTGCTCGTCCCATTGCCCTATCAGAAGGTCGCGACGGGATATCAAATTTTATAACTGGGATATTTGTGGAGCTGCCGACAATATGATCGGGCCATTGAGCCTTTAGAAACCTGCAGAGATGGGTTTTTCCTGCCCCTGACGGAGCAAGGACAAGAATTCCTGCGCCAGCTTCTTCAATTTCGCAGCGGCTAGCGCGGCGTTTAATTTCAATCGCCGCTCTTACGAAGTTCGGGTGATCTATTTGCATTTGCGCAGCAATGTATTGTTGGCGCACACTTATCGATGTATTTCTCCAATCCATCATTGCGCTTCCTCCTGCGATCCGAAGTTGGCCGGAAATTCCCACTCATCCTCGTCGTTCTCGAGTTCAACGAGAGACAGTTGTTCCAGTTGATATTCAATCTCGGAAATTTGCAGATCGTCCTCGAGCGAAGCCGTTGGACCTATGTTTCCAATTCTATTTGCGAGCTTTCTCTCACGAAGCTTTTTTGACGTAGCAAGTTGCTTTGTTCGGGAGATGAGTTCTTCTCGAGCCATATAGAGGTCTGGGAGTATAGGGTTAGCTTTGCCGAGCTCTTTAGAAGTCTTCAGAATCCACTTGTGTTGCGTCAGATTCAGATTCGCGGTGTATCCAATATCTGTACTGGGTACTATCAGAAATTGCTTTGTCTGGGGGATGCGTACATATATTTGAGTCAGATCATTTGGGTGATAGCGAAACGTTAGCCTGCTACTATGACCCATCCGTTTTCTCAAAGTAATGAGGTCTGTGCTTTGATATTGAAGTCCAAATAGTTTGAGGCCGGCAGGGGAAAGCCTGGCCGTGTGCTCAAGGGAGAAAATGAATCTGAACTGATCTAAATTTTGAGGTACCCGCGGTCGTATGTCATGGACTGCGGCATGCCAGAGCTGTCGAGGGCTCATGCCTTTAGAGCGCGGACTATTTGAGTAAATGTCATAGGCCCATTTCTGTAGAAGTTGCTGAAATGTTAGCAGATTCATTCTCGCGAGCTTTCTTCCTTCAGCGGCACCTGATTGCATACCTTTGGCGCCGCTATATCCCGGCATCATTTCAAAAAGACCACGGATCATACGGTTATTAAAATCCTCTACTACCGACTTCTCAGTCGGCGTCCGCGGCTTCGCCCAGGCAGTGATGGCACCAGTGGATTCATGTACTGCGAGTTCAATTGCTTTGGAGTGGTTATATAGGGCATTGTCGAAGACAACCACGCTTGGAAAGCCGTAAAATTCGGGCGCTTGATCTAGCAGGTCGAACTGCCGTTCGTCTTTTAATTTTGGTAGCACAGATCTCTGAAAGGCATCCATCGCCGAGACGGTATTTCGTGGTTGATCGCTGATTGATAGTGCAAGCGGAACCGTCGAGAACTGATCGACTCCAGCAGTGATGTATGCGCGGCCATAGGGAAGACCGGTATTTTCATCGATAAGAAATACCCGGCTATCCTTATCGTCAAATTCGATGATTTGTAACGGTGCCGTTGTTGTGTCGCGCGGATACCAGTTCCTATACAGTTCGTTCGCGATCTGCTTTCCTCGGTTCCTCCGACATATGGAATAGCTTCCTAATTCTTTTTTCGTTATTCTTTCTATGGTTGCGCGGCTTGGGAGAATTGAGGCAGCAGTACTTATATTTCCATGTCGTAAAAGGCGTGCAGTAAGTCGTCTCTCAATATCTGCATATCTTATTATTTGATTGGAATCGGCTTTTAACTCTGCCAGCAGGATTAGTAGTTCATCGCGAGCTAGGGAAGAGATGCGAGATTTTCCGCTCCCTCCCCGTAAATTGTATCGAGGAATTAGGGCGCGCCAGTCGCCGTGGTTCTGATCAAGTGTGCGGGACCAACGGTATAAAGTGCTAAGCGCAGGTACGTCGACATCTGGCAGAATTTGGTCGGTCTTTAATTGTTGAACTAGTTTGTGATAGTCCAACTCAAGCAGATTTGTAGAGTGGAGGCTGCGGTAGCCAAGTGATCGCAATCCTATGATTAGGACGTATAGCATTCTTCCCCAAGAAATCGCCTCTGAGCTGTGTTCCATTAACGATGATTGGATTTGCTCAAATGCACTGCTCTTTAAGACGAACGTCGCCGAACTCGCGGGATTGTCGATGGGAGCAATTTCCCGTGCTAGGTAGAGCTGTTGAAGTCTGTCTGCCGAGATCATTTTCCGATCCAACGTCTCTCGATTTTCTAAGAGGAACTGGTCGTCTATAGCATCTACTATGTGGAAGATGATTTCTTCATGGATGAAGTGCTGACCAACAGAGAACGATGCGCCGTCCTGAAAAATTCTAGAGGTCATTTTGCATCCTCCAAAGAATTCCAAAGGTGATTGAATCCGGTGTTCTTTCCTAGAAAACTGGAGAGGAAACTTGATGACCTACCATGTTTAAGAACTGTTGATGATGTTAAAACGTCGTGAAGAGGAAAGTGGATCTTGCCTGACCAGGTGGCCGCAAAGATTGCTGCATAGTCCCACCCAGCCTGATATATGTCACTTACATTCGCTGAATGTCGCTGACTTAGAAATTCGCAGAGCTTGATTACCTCTACACGGTCCACACTATTCGAGTAGCGCCACATGTCGAGGAAGTTTCGGCGGAGGGCATGATTTATAGGTGCCCTGTCTGTCCAAAGTAGATAGTGCAGTTGATGTTCTGCGAAGTATTTGCGATTGCGTTCAAGTTGCGAACGAACAGCCTGAACTAAAAAGCGATTGCTCTTCACCTCTACGACATATCTTTCGCCGCTCGTGCCAATTGCAAAGAAATCAGGAATGATCGCGTGGCCTGACCGTGGGTCATTCGCCTTGAATGGTTGAGCCTTGTATTTCGAAAGTGCGCCGAGTGCAACAAGATATTCCAAGATCAGTGCGGCGATCAGTTCATTCCGCCCCTGGGTGCCAATATAGCCTGCCTGTGAGTGAGACCAGAACTGATGATATTGGGTTGTCTTTGAATGCCCTTTTAAGTGGCGTGTGGGGCCTGCTGAGAAGACATCTTCGATCCAGGTGTCGGATCCTATGGTAGATTCTATGGGCATGAGGTCTCCCTTCTGCATGCGGCAGAATAGACAATGTCACTTTTTTTTGTGAACAGGGGATTGACCTTCAGGCGGGGGGCAGATATCTTGCAAGTGTCAAGTCGCGGATATCTATCCCGGCCAAAAGGCGGCGGATCTCGATTTGGGGTTCGTCGCTTTTTGTTTTTACAGTTTCATTTCTCCTCTAAAATAGATTGGATTCGCTGAATTTTGTCTTCAGACAGAGCTGTTGTGGTACTTATGAGCTGTACCAGTGCTGGCAGGTCATAAGACGTGTTTTCATACCTCTTTTTCTTACGGTCGACATTTGCCAATTCCCGAAGCGCATATGACTCTGTTGTGGACAGATTCAACGCACTGATGATTTTCTCCAAAATGCATGTTTTAGGAGGATGTCGCCGTTCGTTTTCCAATTCGGAGTAATAACTGCGGGCAATTCCGGCCGCGCGCGCAATGTCGCGCTGAGTGCGTCCTTGCGCTGTTCTCAGTCTAAAAAGTTCTGCGCTAAAACTCTTTCCCGTCAGATTCTCTTCGAGGCATCTCATGACGAATTGTGGTTCAGATCTAATCATCTGAATCGTAGCGGAAAGTCACTTGTATTTCAAATTATCCTTAATAATCAATTACTTATTTCGTATCGTTGTAACGATACGGATGAGGATATCTTGAGTTCCCAGCCAGTTGAGTTGCAGGGAAAACTGCCCTGACCTGAGACGAATTTTGTAGCCACCGGCTAAGTGAGTTCTTTATGCTAACGCCAAGGAGAACTCAATGAAGAAGCGATTTACGGACGAACAGATCATCAGCATCTTGCGAGAAGCAGAGAGCAAGGAGATTGCGACGGTAGATCTGTGCAAGCGCCACAACATTACTGAGCAGACCTTTTACCGCTGGAGAAACAAGTTTGGCGGTATGGATGTCTCGGATGCCCGGCGGCTCAGAGAGCTTGAATCCGAGAACGACAAGCTCAAACGCATGGTGGCGGAGCAGCTGCTGGTGATTGATGGCTTGAAGGAGTTAAGCCGAAAAAAATGATGACCTCCGCGGGCCGGCGCGAAGCGCTGGAAGTCCTTACTCGTCGGGGGCTGTCGCAACGCAAGGCATGTCGTTATCTGGAGCTGAGCCGGCGGGTAGCGGGTTATCAGTTGCTACAACCTGAAAAGGATCGGAGCCTGACGCAGCAGCTCATCGCGGCATCGTAGGAGGTCCCTCGCTTCGGCTATCGGCGTATGTCTGCCTGGCTGGCCTTGGGCGAGTCCCGAGTGCGACGGCTCTGGAGCGCGCTCAAACTGGGCATTCCACGAAAGCGGCCCCGCAGGCGTCGATGCGGCAACGACATTCGGTTACCGGGAGCAACCAAGCCTAATTCAGTCTGGAGCTATGACTTTGTTCATGACCAGATGGTGGATGGACGCTCGTTGAAGATGCTGTGTGTGATCGACGAATACACCCGGGAATGCCTGGCCATCGAAGTTGCTGCCAGTTTGCGCTCCCAGGATGTCATCCTGACGCTCTCGCGATTGATGCGGTTACATGGAAAGCCGGCCTACGTTCGGTCGGACAATGGAGCCGAGTTCACAGCGGCCAAGGTCATGCGCTGGCTGCGGGATGCCTCAGTTGGTCCGGCCTTCATTGCGCCAGGCAGTCCATGGCAGAACGGATTCGTGGAAAGCTTCAATGGCAAGCTGCGTGACGAACTGCTTAACCGGGAGTGGTTCCGCAGCCGGGCAGAGGCAAAAGTGCTGATTGAAAGATGGCGTCAGTTCTACAACGAGCGTAGACCGCATAGCTCACATAACTACCAACCTCCAGCTACGGTCCGTCGAGCCTGGCTGGAATCGAATATGATCGACAGCCGACTCACTGCCTAACTGGCTACAAATTACCGACGCAGGTCAGCCCCACTTTTGGAGTAAGCTCCTTGGGCTGAGCCAGGGCGGATGGAGAAACTAAGCCGCTTACCTAACACGACTTGGAATCCATAGGAAAATTGTGAGTTGGCGAGATTTATTTGGTGTGCAAGTTGAATACTTGGACAACCTTGCTAGTCGTCTTTACTGGAATTGATATTGTACTTAGCGAAGTATTGTTCCATCATTTCGTCTCCTCCGAACTCATGTTGGAGCAGTCTCAGTCTCTGGAGCACTTTATCCTCTACGTCATATGGAACGTTCGTGTAACCCCTGGGTAGGCCAACTGCCTCCTCTATATCTTCTATTGTCCATCCGAGCAGTGAAAGACCTTTCTCTGTGAAGATCGCTCTCGGGTCAACATATACCCAGAACTCTCGGTAGCACCGCTCGATAACTCTGAGAATGTCAATAAAGTACTCTTCCGCAAGACGTGTAACCTCTCCGGCTGGAGCGTCCTCAAGTCCCTCCACGTTCACAAAATATGACAAGTGTCGTACTTCTCCATCTCGCATAGTACCGGAGTGTCCGACGGGTGTTTCACCGACTTTTTGCTGAAAATTTCTTAGGCTTACGAAGTATTTGGCAAGTTGGCTCGATTTTAGCTTCACTCTCTCTTCTTCGTACCAAGACTCAAAGTTCGGGTACTTACACATCACAGCTTGTAACGAGAAGGTGATGCTCCTTGCGGCAGATGTAAATGCGCTCAGCACATATGAGAATTCGTAATACTTCCCGCGTACTTGTTTGAGTTGGTCTAGGAAATAATCGGTTTCGCCGACCTTTTGAGCGACGATATGGAAGCCTCTGGAAGGAAACTGAAATTTGTCGCTCATTGTTATGAGAGTTCCCATACCACTTCGCATGCTAGGTACTCACTGATTACTAGCTTAATTTTGACTACGTCTCCCCAGTCCCCAGCGTGGTAACGGTACCGGCCTGGCTGAACCTCGATCCAATCGTTGATGGCCAAATCCATTCGCTTCGTCGCACCGTCCGCGGATTGAAAGGTCAGCTGCGCGATGATCATCCGCTGCATCCCACGACAGCCAATTTCTCCCCAGCCTCCAGTCACATCGTTAGACTCAAACTCTTCTCGTTGCGACTCATCCATGCTTATCAGCGGTCGAAACCATAAGGAGGTCGGCCTATGTCTGCACGGTTGGCTTAATTCGAAGGCTGCATGGCCTATTGCAAGCTTCAACACAACATTCGCTACGCGGCTTTCTTCAGGAAGAAAAGTCGTTTGACCATTTGTATGAGTTCTTGCCGCTTCGAGGCGTGCACGTAATGCCGGAGATCGCCTTAGAATATTTGCGATACGTGGTCGTCCAATGTTTTCGGGTACCGCTGATCCAGAAATCACTGATTCTATGAGGCAGGCAAGATACTCTTCGTCCAAAGAGAATCCGTTATTGCACTCTATGCAAGCGTCGACGACAGGAAGATTCTCTGGAAAAGGCATGTCCAAGAATACACGTGATGGGACATGCTCGCGAGTTTCTGCTCGTCCACCACAATAAATGCAGCCAACGATTAACCGATCATCTGCGTAGCAATTTAGATGTTCCACTTATGTATTCATAAAAGGCCGCGTCATCACTCATCAGGCGGCGTTAGATACGGCTGCTTGCCGCGCACTTGCGAGGGCGGGCTCGAAGAGATGGCGCGCAAGATGAGCAACAACAGGAACCGCGACGCCGTCACCGGTTAGCTGGTATGCATATGTGTTTAGCATTGGCAGCAGGTAGTTATCGTGCAGGCCCATTAAGCGAGCAGTTTCACGAGGCGAAAGCAGCCTCGTTCTGATATTTGGGCCATTAACAATAATAATTGTCTGGAGACTCGAACCACCAGAAGGAGTACGCAAGCAGCCCGCGACACCGTCGAAACGCACTTCGGCTCTCTGGATTCCTTCGCGCATACGTCGATATATTGTGCCGACCTTTAGTTGACCTGTTTTTTGCGCTTGCATTACTTTTTTGCGGTTTGTGGGCGCCATCATTTCTAGTAGGCGTTGCGTCTCGATAGTGGTGTGCCACTCGACGTTTGTAGGGTTAGGTTCAATGATGTCGTCGAGCGTTCTATGTCTAATTTGCGGCTCCGGCAAATGCCACCAGATCCAACGTTTCCGGAGCTTGATGGAGAGACGATTGTGAGCGCGAATGATTGCTGCTGGATGCCATGCCGCCGTAGGGCCACTAGCTACTAATTCAGTCGGCACTTTCACGCTGTTGTCTATAGCCACCACAAAAAGACGAGGGCGAGACTGCGGTACAAAATGTACTGCATCGATGACCATGGCACCAACCTGGTAACCCAGACCGGCGATCGCATCAATAATTGCTTCAAAGTCAGAACCATCATGACTTGTAATAGCGCCATAGACATTTTCAAGCGCGATAATCCGCGGCTTACGTCCTCCCTTTTTTAGCCGCTTCATCAGTTTGACGAATGCCCAAAACGTTCCGCTATGTTCGCCTTCTAAGCCGTCCCCATTACCTGCTAATGAGAGGTCTTGGCAGGGGAATGATGCCCAAGCGAGATCTGCCACCTCTGGTAGTTGCGTGCTCTTAATTTTCTCGATGTTGCCGACGATAAGACGCTCGCCCCCCCAGTTAGCGCGGTAAGAGTTCGCTTTCTTTTGACAGGAGTCGTTTGCAAACAAGCACTCCCAGGCTGGGCCGAGTCCGGCCTTCGCCATTCCACCGCCTGCAAAAAATTCATAAAATTTTCCCACTCGCAATCCCTCCTACCAATATTTTGCCTTACCTGACCTTGATTCGCTATCTCTACTTGGCGTAGTTGAGGAATTTTGATGGGCAATTAAGGACGCGCTGATCATCTCTATTTCCTGCATCCCCTAAACGCGGGGAGTGATGTTTTGGCAAACTGTTACCGCGCTGAGATTACAATACTTGAAGTACCATAGAGGCAAAACCGCAAGAGCTAAATCAACACGGGGAATGGGGGATTCATATGGTTACGAGTTTCAACCTAAAGAAGGTCAGATCTAGAAAAAATTCACCATAAAAATACGGGTGGTCGCGTGTCTCAATCCTCAGAAAACAAGCAGGCTGACAACAGCATCCCCGGTACCATCCAAGAGTGGGAACATACACTGGTGCGGTATTTTCTAGCAATCGGCCAAGATGGTAACGCTAGCGATATTCATTCTTTCGAAATCTGTAGACGTACCTTGGCGCTTGCATGTGGAGTATCTGAAGCCCTTGAAAGGGACGTTGAGCTCTCATTTCATAAAGCTCTAACGGCAGAACCTCAATATTTGCTGCGATCACTTAAGGTCGGCCCAATCAGCCAATCCAACGACCTCGTTCCAAATTACTTTGTCCTTCTGGCGATGACCTTGTTCATCGATATTTTTCTCGATAAGCAGTCAGACGCGGGCAATGAATTTCGTGCAAAGCTTGCAGACTGGCTAGGGATCAACCGCACCTTCAACGACTTGCGTGGTGTTGCATTGATGTGGAAGGCGCTCGCAGAATGGCTTGATTCGAGAGTCGCCGCTGGAGCAGCATTCCGACGTCTCGTTCTACCTGAACCTCCGAAAGGCTGGAAACACATCGGGTACACGCGCCGCCTATCCTTCCCGAACCGTGCTGATCTGCGTGTAGTTACCCAAGTGCTGGCAACATTATCTGAACGAGACCAGGAAAGCCCTGCCCAGGTGCTCAATGCATTTACGGCGGTGATTGATCGAGGTATCGCGTCATTAGGACTTGCCGAAGCTTATGACGATTTTCGTCGCGCTTATTTTTCGCAGCGCCGTGCGATCGCCGGACACCGCTTCTGGCGCCTAGTTGCGCAGGCGCGCTCGGCCGCGCGAAGCGTAGTCCCGCGGATAGGGAACCTTGAATTTTCATTCACTGAAGACGGGGATCGGGAATTTCGGGCTACTGACGAGTTGGACTATTCTCAACTATATACACGATTCGCGGATGCTATTGCGGACTCTGTGCTCGTTAGCACCGGAAACCTTGGCCCATCGATCAAACATGGTCTGCTATTTTTTCGGCAGACTGGAATCGGACGATGGCAGGCGGAGCCAGAGCTTGCGCGTTGTCGCGAGCGAGCATACGTGGCATACCGCAGTCACCTCAATCGTGCGCTTGGACAGCGATTAGGGATAGTTGAGCTTGGTGGTGACTGGTGCCTTACGCAGACTGCGCTGCCAATTTCAATTATTGAGACGGTTTTGAGGTCGGTCAATTCGGGCTCAGCAGATTATTTATTTCGGCCTTCGATTTTTAACGGCATTCGTGTCCGTGGTGCATGGCTCGGTCTACCGGGATTTCTCCCGTGTGTAGAGGCAGACACTGACAGAGTCGAGGTCTACTGCGATAAGTCCGATGCCTCCCCCGCACAGACAAAGATTAACAATGGCGTACTACAGTTAGCATCTGCAAGCCCGCTAACAGGGGTTTATCACATTGAGCCTTGTCTAGGCAGGTTAGAGGAAACGATGCCGTGGCGATTGCGTGTACAGTTCGTCGACAGTGCAGTGCCACACGGCACCCTCGACGAGGCTCGACGCAAGTTATCCCCATTATTAGAGTGCACGCACGTCCATTTGGAACCGATCACGTCCAGATTGAACGAGAGGCTTAGATGGGAACGTGCGGATGACGCCTTGGAATGGTTACTTGAGGCAATCTATGCAAGCGGTGCCGGCGGCTGGGAAGAGTCAGAAGTAATGAGCTTACTGGGACAGACATCCTCCGAACACTCACTTGATCCTTGGCGCATGTTACGTATGCTTCAGGACGGCGGTGTCCTAGAACCAAGGTTACGGAAGCAGTGGCGCGGACATGCCTGGACTCTTGTCGCACCTTCCGTCATCGCGTCGAAAGATGGCAATCTCGAAGTGACGTTGGTGGAAGGAGGGCTGTGCGCGCACCTTCTAGAGAACTTCCGTTTGGCCGTTTATGGACTTGGAGGGCAGCCCTTTCGGCTACTTGGTGCGCTGCCATGGAGCGTTCCGGTGGTTGGCGCGGTAGGAGTATCCGGTAAAGCCCTTGCTAAACAGCTAAATTGGAACTTCGTGGAGCAAGGAGCGACACCCTCGCAAGCCCCACTAGTTCTAGAGCGCACGGAGCGGCACGGTGAACAATATCGGGTGGCCTCCACTTGGTGCTGGGAAAAGCGGCGCTTCGTGCAATCCGGTGCCAGTGAGGGAACGGTGCGGCTCACGCGCCGGGTTCACAGTCACGGCAAAGATCATGACCTATACCGAGTAGAAGCCTTTGACTCGATGACGCATTACCTCTCGCGGCATGCGTCGATCGTCGCTGCACATGTGGCTGCCAAACAGCCGATGTTCGAATTTCATAGTGACCGCATCGAGATGATGACTCGTGAGGGAGCCCTGCCGGACGTGCTTGTTTCCACGCTACGCCGTCGGCAACTACAAGCTGCCGGCTTAGATGCAGGGCGCTATGCTTATGCCGCAAGCAAGGAAGACGCGATTTGGCTCCTATCGCTTCTGCCAGGGTGCATTACGGGCGTCCCAATTAGCGAAAAGCCGTTGTCAGGACCTGACTTGTCCTCTACCCGTCGCTCGCGGGGGCGACGTCGGTTTCAATGGAAAAATGGAGAGCTTGTGCTATGAGTCAGTTCAACACTTTGGAAAACTGGTATGGCGTCTAATTCAATTTGGTACGCTGGGCGCTGTATGAGGCGTGCAGAACATGAAAATGCTGCTTATGTGGAGGCTTCTGCGCAGCGGATAGGTGGCGCGTGGCGAGTGCTCGACAATCCGCAGCCACTTTTTGGTGGCGACAACGAAGTGGAGATGCGTAGCTCTGATATACGTGTGATAAAGGTAGGCGATTGGGTCGCGTTCACTATCGCAAGCAAAAAGAAACGAGGCAAATACTGGCAAGCTGGCACTTTTAAGCGGATGTACCCTTATGCTGATTTCTCCTTATCTGAAAATATTGAGCAGATCAAACGAAAATTGGCTATTGATGGAATCAGTACCGCGCACCCGTCGGGTCTGTGGGTAGTACGATTGAACGAGGCCGAGGTTCTTCGAGTCGAGATGAGGCAAGCTAATGGAACTGCACAACTTTCAGCTTCGAACGGAAAAGTTCCTGTGTTTCCATTCGACGAAGGGTCTTTGCTGAACATGCACTTCGGGGGCGATGAAATTTCGCTTTATGATCTTCGCCCAGATAGTCCGCCATCGCTTGTTTACGACTGGTCGTCCGACGAAGAATTTGCGCTAAGGATCGCGCGATCTGTTGCAGATCTCTCCGACCCACGTGCAAAAGAACTTATTGTGTGGTTGGAAAAATACGCAAAAAGGGGAGAAGGACTCTCTCCCGTCGTGGTCACAGACCTTGCCGCAGTCAATGATGCTCTACGTACAGGAAAGCTGGCAAAGCGTCTTTCCTCGGATCGTGCGTTGCTGCAGACATTTGTGGATGCTCTATTTAATGATGAGCGGATAGTGGGGCTCTTGAAAGAGTGCGTAGACCAAATGGCCGAGCAAGAGCGCGGCCGCGCTAAAGTTAAGGCTGAGGCGGACGTCCACCGCGATATTGAGAGTATACGCCGTCAGCGTTTGATCGAATTGGAAAATGAGTTAAAGGCCACGTTTAAGGCACGTCATGCGCAGGATACCGCTGCGCATGAGAAGCTTCTTGGTGAGCTTAGTGCAGAACTATCGACTCGGCGTGCTCAAGTCGAGGCAGAAATTGAACACTCCATTGGAAACAGGCGAGCCACGCTCGAAGTTTTGGTTGCCGAACTTGATACTCGTTGTAAGTCGTTGGAAGTGAGGAAAGGGCAATTAAACGCAGAGGTAGCTGCAGCAGAAGAGCAGATGGCACTACGCAAAGCCGAGGAAGCCGAGCTACTCGGCCACGTGATGGATTTACAGGTGCAAGTGGAGCAGATCGCTTCGGATCTAGCCCGGGAGACTAAAAAGCTCACAGAGGCCCAGCAGAAATGCCCGCTACCGTTTCCGCCTAGCGTGCCGGTTAGGGTGCTTGCACATGAGGAAGCAGGCACCATCCTAACCCAATCATCGTTTCTAACCGTGGATGGCGCCCGTTTAATGGCTCAGTTCTTAGCGCTCACATTAGGTGGCGAAGTCCCTGCCCTTTGTGGGCCAGAAGTACAGGATTTTTTAGCGATAGCTGAATTAATGTTCAGCGGCGGATCGTCGGCTCGTTTAAAGGCGGATCCGACTGTAATTACATTTGAGGATCTTTGGCTGCGCCCCGGAACAGAGGTTTGCACTGTTCTCGGCCAAGCACTGAGGATCGCTAACGGGCTTGGCACTCCACCGCGGACAACCTTGGCTGTAGTGGAGGGGGCCGAGCGATCTGGCGCGCGTTTCTGGTACCCGACATTGGCAGATCGGGTGTCTCGCGGCGATCTACCTAGACGGCTACTTACATGCGTCACTGTTGCGGATGAGACTTGTGATGAGGCTCGTGAAATCCTGACACATGCAGTACGGCTTGAGATTCGAGGTGCATTTTCCCCAGCTGGAGTGCTTGCTGCGGTGAAAGAGATAGCCGACGGGACCTTTACTGAACTCGACCCTGGCGAGCGCACGCTGGATATGATTAAAGCAATGCCGGTGGTCGCACCTCTTTCATCTCGCTTAGGAATCGTCGGCACATACCGTGCGTTGCGCGTCGTATCGGAAGCAAATCGGCTTGGAATCTCAGATCAATCAAAGTCATTAGTGCATTTAATCGTGGGCGGAAATTGTGAGACGCCTATTTCTTCACTAGCATAACGGAGCAGTGTCCATGCTTGACGCCATCGGCGGATTCAGCCGCATAAAGGATTTTTTTATTTCCTATGTTGAGACCAGCTTCCGTATATCAGATCCTAAGGTTGCTGCTGCTCGGCGACAGCTCTTGGAGTCAGAAGGAGTTTTGACGACTGAACCTTACCTTGAGCCAGTGTTGCGTTACGAGTCCAGCGAAAAAACTCTCGAAGAGCTGGCAACCGATGTTAATGGCCCAATTTCGCACCTCTCTGCAAACGGAAAACGTGCGTTCGTAGAACTAGCACTATCCGGGCTTTTTGAAGGAAAGCCAGCTGAAGGACAGTTTAGTCGAAAATCGACGTATCCCCCGTATCAACATCAAGTTGCAATGTTAGCGCGAGGATTGCGATCAGGTCAGCCAGGTATTGTCACCTCCGGAACTGGGTCAGGAAAGACCGAGAGCTTTATGCTTCCAATTCTAGCGGCCATTGCAAACGAAGCTGTGCGCTGGCCTGCACCGGACAAAGGATACCTGTCCGAGCCATGGTGGCATGACGAAAAGGCAAGCTGGAGCTTGCAGCGAGAAGGTGAGCAGCGGCCAGCCGCCGTCCGAGCGTTGGTGCTTTATCCAATGAATGCGTTGGTAGACGATCAGATGGTACGGCTACGAAAGACATTGGATTCTGAGGAAGCGCGAGCAGTGATGGACGAGCGCCTCGCCGCGAACCGGATCTTTTTCGGGCAGTACACAAGCGCAACGAAAGTTACCGGATATGAACAGCATCCCCGCCTGGCCGGTACTAAGGAGGAGAAGGCTCGGCGGGCGCGCCGACTTGACGAATTGCGTGCCGCATTACTCACCATGGAAGAGAATCAACGTGCCGCTCGGCAACACGATGAAAGGGAAGCGCTGGACGCAGTGGGGAAAGGTAAAGCGCCGCCCGACGCAACGCGCTACATTTTTCCATCGACGGACGGCGGCGAGATGCTCTCTCGTTGGGATATGCAGGCCACGCCGCCCGACATACTGGTTTCAAATGCCTCTATGTTAGGAGCGATGTTGTCTCGTGAAGTCGAAGATCCAATTTTTGAACACACAAGAAAATGGCTGACCGAACACGACGACGCTTACTTTTACCTTGTATTTGACGAATTGCATCTTATCCGTGGATCGGCGGGTACCGAGGTGGCTTTTCTGGTGAAAACCTTGATTGATCGTCTAGGGCTTTCTGAGCTTAAACATAGACACAAACTACGCATATTGGCGTCATCGGCGTCGCTACCTATGGATGGGAAAGATGGGGAGCGTTCACGCACCTATCTTCGCGATTTATTCTCACCATATGGCACGTGCAGTGGCCCTAATGACAGAGGCTCAGAGCAGCCGGAGTTCTGGGGTGGTTGCGTGATAAAAGGCGTGGCCAACGTACCGTCGTGGAAGCGAGGACTCATTAAGCCAGAACCTTTCGCTGCTCTCTTGCAAACGGCTATCGGATCTGGTAACGACTTCGTGCTTAGACTTTCTCGCAATGAAGAGATTTCAATCATGATCGCGAAGGTGGCTGAAGCGCTTGGTGTAAGCGGTGCGAATGAGGATGAAATCGTAAAAAATATCGCAGAGGCTGCGGCTGCAGCGCTTACTTACGCTTGCAAAGATGGAGGTGGTGTACGTGCGACTGCTGTATCTGAAATCTGTGCACGCCTGTTTACTCCCGAATCTTCAGGCGCATTGCAGGCGCTGCGCGGCTTGATGCTAGCACGAGCATTACCAGAATCTGGAGCATGGAACACCAGAGTGGACTCCAATACACCGGCCTTCCGCTTACATACATTCATCCGTAATGTCGAGGGTCTGTTCGCAGCACCACGTTTGTTGGCGAGCCACGTTACGTTTTCTGATCTCACTGTCGAACGTGGTCTGTCACATGCTCCAGCCGCTGAAGGAGAAAGCCGCGGCCGCCGCCTATTTGAGCTACTGTACTGTGAAGCATGCGGAGAACTACTGATTGGCGGGCAACGTGGGCAGCGAACTGGTGATGGAAGAGCCACAGAATTACTCCCTTCATCCGGCAATCTAGAAAATTTACCTGAGGCTGCTGCCAATGAATATTATGACAGCATGACGTTCGAGGAATTTGCCGTGTTCTGGCCGTCTCGTGCCAAGCCCTTATTACCAGATCGCGACTATGATCAGTGGGACCTTGCCCATCTTGATCCGAATTCAGGCGTCGTAACGGCGACACTTGGTGAGGAGATACCTGAAGGACATATTGGCGGCTATTTGTACTTTCAGAAAGCCGACGCGGTAGCTGGAGGAAAAGGTAAAAAGGCAAAGACCTCGACGGCCCATGAAAGGTCGGCGCAACCGTTCTGTTGTCCAAATTGTGGCACCGATTATTCGCGGCGTTTGGCCAGCAACCGTTCTCGCTCCCCAATAAGAGCGTTTCGTACTGGTGTTTCGAAATCTTCGCAACTGGTTGCTACTGAGCTATTCGAACTATTGCATGCCATCGGAGCTGAGCCTAAAGGAATCTGCTTTTCCGATAGCCGGCAGGACGCCGCAAATCAGGCACTTGAGATAGAAAGCATGCATTTGCGTGACCTGCGACGTGAGGTGCTTGTATGGGCTGCGAGGAAACGAGCTGAGGAACAACAGAGTTCGTGGATGAGCGAGGAGGAATATGGTCGTCAGGTGAGCGAGCTTATAGCGGAGAAAAAGTATCCAGAGATCGAACAGCTAGCCACTCGATTTAAAAAGGGAGGCGACGGGAAACCGCTTCCGGCGGCTGGCCGAAAAGTTCCGCTTAGAGACTTACTGCAATGCGAGGGGCCGGATGGACCGGTCGGCGAGCTAGTCGCCGAATTTGTCCGCATGGGCATTCACCCTTTCGATAAGACTGGCCGCGCGCGCTTTGGTAATCGAGAGTGGTATGAATTGTTCGAGCACTCAGGCGAAGCCATTAAATATGCAGGAAATTTGGTAGGAGCCGATCGTTCGGAGCTTAATAGCAAGATGCTCACTCAGCAGTATGAGCTCATCGACGACGTCCTTTTTGCGAACACTTTCTTTGCACTTGAGGAAACTGGGCTTGGCTATCCATGTTTTGCTTACCATGACCGGTCCGATGAGAACGAAATGGATGCTTGGCTGAGAGTGTTCGCTGGAGCATATAGGATCTGTGATAACCAATACGTCGACTCAACCGAAATGAAGGAGTGGGTAAAGGGAGGCGACGTCCCACTCACGAATCGGGTCAGAAAGTTCGCTAACAAGGTCTACGGCGAGACAGGTGCCGTAGACGGGCTATCTGACATCATTGACCGGTTCGCCGCGGTCGGTCATCGGAGTGCAATGTTCCAAATAGAGAATCTGTATATTAAGGTAACCAGGGAAGGAGATCCCTATTGGCGGTGTAGCACCTGCGGCAGGGTTCATCTACATGAAGGGGTCGGCTGCTGCACTCGCTGTGGCAACTCGTTTGATGTGCAGCCGAGCGGAACGGTAGAAGAGCTATGGAATTGCAACTTTTTGGGCCAGCGCATCGCACGCGGAATCGCGGATGGTGTTAGTCGATTCCGTCTAAGGGTAGAGGAGCTAACAGGTCAAACCGATGATTTCGCGGATCGCCTGCGCATGTTCAAGGGGATTTTCGTAAATAATGAAAGCGAAACAGAAAAACGTGCAAACCAGATAGATATGCTTGCCGTTACAACGACAATGGAGGTCGGGATAGACATTGGAGCATTGCAGAGCGTCTATCAGGCTAACATGCCGCCGCAACGTTTCAACTATCAACAACGCGTTGGTCGTGCCGGACGTCGGGGGCAGGCATTCTCATTCGTCGCCACGTTCTGCCGTGGGCGTACCCATGACGCTTATTACTTTGCACATCCTGAGGCAATCACTGGCGATGCGCCGCCGCCTCCATTTTTAGCGGTGGGACATGATCCAATTCCGCTTCGATTGCTTAGGAAGTGCTGGTTGCGTGCAGCGTTCCGAAGATTACGCGAGGACCTCCATGCTCGTGGCGATATTTATCCCGGGGACTTGCTATTGCCGCCGGATGTGCACGGTGAATACGTGACTACGGCCGACTACTACTACGACATTAATGCTCAATGGCCGACCAGGCTTCGCAACGCTCTTGAGGCAACAATAGATGCGCGTGACCGATTTTTAATAGCTGCGGTGAAAGATAAACATCGAGAGAGCTTGCTTCAAAAAGCCTCCGTCGATCAGCTGATGGATCAAATCGAGGCGCTGAGGGAGCACGCACCGAAGGCGCCATTCGGCATGGCTAACTTTCTCGCAGAATGTGGAATGTTACCGATGTATGGAATGCCTACTAGAGTGCGGCCTCTTTATTTAGAGTTGCGGCAGGATAAGGGCGGAGAATACCAATGGTCAACGATCGATCGCGATCTAGACATGGCAGTGTTTGAATATGCACCCGGCGCGGTACTGGCCAAAGACAAGGAGTATCACAGGGTTATTGGATTCACTGGTACTTTGAGTGAGCCCAAGCCATGGGGGCATGTGAATGTCGATGTGATGTCGAATTGGTGGGAGTCTCAGTTATTCGTGGCGACTTGCGGAAATTGCGGGTCAGTTAAGCATAGTGAGTCGGAACCTGCCGCGGAATTATCATGTGACGACTGCCATCATCCTATCTCAACCCAGTGCTTTACACGATATTTGACACCGACTGCATTCCGCACGGACTTTCACCCTAAAGCTGCAAAAGACGATTCCCCGCGCACAGCACAGCGCACCGCCGCAACTGTCATCGACCAAGGAGAACCCATCGAATACCGGAACATGGTAGTTCGACGCGGCGCGGGTGCAACGATCATGCAACTTAACGATGGCGTACCAGACCACGATGGAGTTGGGCAGCGCTTCAAAGTAGATGAGGTTAGCGATAAGTTTGTTCAGATCAAGCATCAGCAAAGAACACTGGAGCTGAAAAATTTTCAGGCAGTTTCTTCATCCGAGCGAGAGAAAAACGTCGCGCGTTATGAATTGAATGGCAATTTAGGGTTGTCGTTCGGGCTAGTTTCACGCAAGAAAACTGACGCAATCTACCTTGAGCTTCAGCGGTTTGATTCTCGCCTGACTCTTGACCGGGTGTCGCGCAAAGGGACGCACGTTGACATTGCAACCCGAGCGGCAGCAATCAGCGCCACACAGATTTTAGTGCAAAAGGCGGCGCTGGAACTCGATGTTTCAGCGGAGGAGTTCGAAGCGCTCGAACCGCGATTACGTGATGGGCGGCCAATGTTGCAGATCGCCGATGCACTAATCAATGGCTCCGGGCTGTGTCGGCGTCTTGGTGAGGCGAGCGTACCTGGTGCGCCTCCGTATATAGGGGAACTAGTAGAAGCTGTCCTATCGCAAGGTGACAAATGGCCGCTAACTGATTTCATGGCAGACTACAGTGAGGTATCGAATCACCCGTTACAGTGCAAGACTTCATGCTATCGCTGTATCCAACGCTTCGGTAATCGTCGTTATCACGGGTTGCTCGATTGGCGGCTTGGAATGTCCTATCTCAGAGCTCTGGTAGACGCCGAATATGCATGCGGATTGAATCCTCAAGAGGAAACTTTGCCTGAGCTTCGCGGCTGGCGGGAGCACGCGTTCGAGCTGACCGAAAATGTAGCGGCAATGCGGCCCAGCGTGCTTTCCACCACTCGTTTGTCTGAATCAGGACTAGCATGCCTCATTGACCGCTCTGTGGCAGGGGAGCCTGTATGTACCGTTGTCGTGCATCCCCTTTGGCGCAAAGATTCTGAAGGACTTGCTGAGATACTGGGAAGTGAATATCGGCCGGGAATGATAGCTATCGACACTTTCAATTTGGAGCGGCGGCCGTTGCGAGAAATAGCGAAACTTCGAGGTTCGCGTACCAGCGATTTGTAAGTCAAGTATCGGTATCACTAGGATTTTAATGCTGCGCTATTGTTTTCAACAGCTCTCTTTAAAGAGCGTGACCTTCATTTGAAGTTGTAGCCCCTCTAGTATCTATAGTCGATAGACGCATTTTTTGCGCACGTCCCTGCCCTCGCGACACAGCATAGGTAGCACTCGTCGGTAGCAAAGCCGCGTGCAGCTGATGGCGATATACAGGCTGTTTTCTACGGTGCGGGCGCTGCGGGGATTGGCATAATTGTCATGAGTGTCAAGAAGCTGTCGAAAAAGAGTGTCGGCAAAGGCAAGCTTCTTTGAGAAATTTACCAGCTACAGGTCGCAGTCAGTCATTCCGGAATCTGAAGTGGTCTGGATCTTCATTGCCGCTGAAATCTCGGTACGGCTCCTTCGCGCTCCGCCAAAACGGCTGAGCAAAGGCGGCCTGAACAGCATTGGAATCTCCCAGGTACCTTTGGACGTGGTGCTTCTATTGCAAATTGGGGTGTTCTTTGCGAAGCCCGGTGCTTTCGTCTTTGGCGAATATTCTCGGTAAAGGAGCCAGGCAATACTCCTAAACGGCACCACCTTCGGAATTTTGGGGGAACCACCTAATTAGGGGCGAGGCGAGCGAACCGTCCTATCCCACCAGGCAATCACCGAGCTCGCTCGATGAATTCGCGCCTAGACTTTCCGCCTGGCTGAGCGCTGAGGCAGTCAAATCACGGAAGCAAAGAAGAACCCTGAAACAGATGTTCCTGGACCTGAAAGAACTGGGATATGAGGGGTTGTATGACCGCGTAGCTGCCTTCGGAAGGCAGTGGAAAGTGGGGCGACGGCGAGGGTCAATTCTGCGAGTAAATCAACAGACTTTCGACACTCATTCAGAATTCCTCTCAATTAGTGCCAAATTTTGATGAAATTTTCTCTTAACTCTGAGGAATACCAATCAGGATTCAGGAGGATTGTTGAGTCACCCCGGCTGTGTTATCTTCCGTTAACTCATATAGATGACTATATGAGTAGTCCACTAAATATATCAATCAGCTACGCGCCACCATCGTGCTTGCATCACGTTCCGGCACCGCCCTGGCGGCCGGACGGGGAAGCCCGAGGTAGCGCGCCTTCGGCATAGAGGAAGAGACAATGTTTTCATGGTATCGGCAGGTCACTGCCAAGGAACGCAAGACTTTCTGGGCCTGCTTCAGCGGGTGGGCACTGGATGCGCTGGACGTGCAGATGTTCAGCCTGGCCATCCCCGCGCTGATCGCGGCCTTCTCGCTCTCCAAGGCGGACGCCGGCATGATCAGCGGTGCCACGCTGGTGGCCTCGGCCATCGGCGGCTGGTTCGCCGGCGCCCTGTCGGACCGCTACGGGCGCGTCAAGACCCTGCAGATCACCATCATCTGGTTTTCCTTCTTCACTTTCCTGAGCGCCTTCGCCCAAAGCTATCCGCAGCTGCTGGTGCTCAAAGCCCTGCAGGGCTTCGGTTTCGGCGGTGAATGGGCGGCCGGTGCGGTGCTGATGGCCGAGACCATCCGCGCCGAACATCGCGGCCGCGCCATGGGTACCGTGCAGAGCGCCTGGGCCGTGGGCTGGGGCGGTGCGGTGCTGCTGTTCTCGGTGCTGTTCACGATGCTGCCGCAGGAAATGGCCTGGCGCGTGATGTTCGTCATCGGTCTGCTGCCCGCGTTGCTGGTGGTCTACGTGCGCCGTTCGGTGTCCGAGACCGATGCCTTCCTGGCCGGCCGCAAGGCTGCCACCAGCAAGCCTGCGGCCAGTACGCTGCTGGGCATCTTCCGTCCCGACGTGCTGCGCCTGACCCTCATCGGCAGTCTGCTCGGCGTGGGCGCACACGGTGGCTACTATGCGCTGATGACCTGGCTGCCGACTTATCTGAAAACCGAGAAGCACCTGTCGGTCCTGTCTACCGGCGGTTATCTGGCCGTCATCATCATCGCCTTCTGGTGTGGCTGCATCGCCAGTGCGCAATTGCTGGACCGCATCGGCCGCCGCCGCACCGTGGCGTCGTTCGCACTGTGCTGCGTGGCGACCGTGCTGTGCTACATCTTCCTGCCGCTGACCGATACCCAGATGCTGATCTGCGGCTTCCCGCTGGGCTTCTTCGCGGCCGGCATCCCGGCCAGTCTCGGCGCGCTCTTCAATGAGCTGTATCCGAGCGGCATTCGCGGCACCGGCGTGGGCTTCTGCTACAACTTCGGACGCGTGGCCTCGGCCGGCTTCCCGGTACTGGTCGGCCACATGAGCGACTCCATGCCGCTGGGCCAGGCCATCGGCATCGATGCCGCCATCGCCTATTCGCTGGTGGTGATCGCCGTGCTGATGCTGCCCGAGACCAAGGGACGCCAGATGGAAACCGGCGCATGAGCAAGACCGCCACCGTGACCGCGCCCGCATTGCGCATCGATACCCACGCGCACGTTTTTGCGCGTGGCCTGCCGATGGCCGACGTACGCCGTTACACGCCCGCTTACGACGTGACCGTCGAGGAGTACCTGGCGCAGCTGGATGCGCATGGCATGAGTCATGGCGTGCTGGTGCAACCGAGCTTCCTGGGCAGCGACAACGGCTACCTGTTGCAGGCCATCGCTCGCGCTCCGCAGCGCCTGCGCGGCATCGCCATGGTCGATGCCGATATCGACGACGCGCAATTGCAGGCCTTGCAGCAGGGCGGCGTGGTCGGCGTGCGCTTCAACCTGGTGGGCGGCGCGCCGCTGCCGGATTTCAGCGGCGCGTGGCGCGACACGCTCACGCGCATTGCGGCACTGGGCTGGCAGGTAGAGATTCATCGCGAGGCCGCAGATTTGCCACGGGTGCTGGAACCCTTGCTGGCACTGGGATTGAAGGTCGTGGTCGATCACTTCGGGCGGGTCGACGCGGCACTGGGCGTGGATGACCCGGGTTTCCGCTACCTGCTCTCCACCGGCCCTTCGCGCCAGGTGTGGGTGAAATTGTCGGCGCAGTATCGCAATGGCGGCAGCGAGGGCGGTGCCCGTTTCGCTGGCCAGGCCTGGCCACTGCTGCGCCAGCACTTCGGACCGGATCGCCTGCTGTGGGGCAGCGACTGGCCGCACACCCAGCATGAGAGCATGACCAGCTATGCCGACAGCTGGCGGCGTTTTGAAAGTCTGGTGAGTGACGAGGCCGATCGCCGTTGCATCACCGGCGAGACGGCGGCGCAACTGTTCCAGTTCGCCTGAGCCCGTGCCACGCGCACAGGAAAGCAGATAATCCCTCCGGGGATTGATGCATGGCCTGCATCAGATCCCCGCATTGATGCATTCGCTGCACTTGTTGCGCAGCGGATGATGTCACCTCCGCTTCACTCGATCCAGCTCAGCTGCGTCAGTTTGACGCGCTCACCGAGACGCGGCGCATTGACCAGGTGCCATGCCGTGTATTGCTCGGCATAGGCCGTGTCGGAGGCCATCAGGTCCACCGGCACCACCACGTCAAAACCACGGAAGGCTGCGCTGGCCGCCGTATGCAGCACCGCGCCGTGGGCCGCCGCACCGATGCAGATCACGGTCTTGATGCCTTTCTCGCGCAGCAACTTTTCCAGCTCGGTATTGATGAACTTGTCCGGGCCCGACTTGAACAGCGGCTCACCGCCCTGCATGGCCGCTTCGGGCCAGATGTCGGCCGGCGTGCTGTTGCCGCCCAGGGTATAGATCACAGGGACCTTCTTCTCGCGTGCCATGGCCAGCAGCCTGGCCACGCGCGGCAACATCGCCACGCAGCGCGGTCGGCTGTCCGGATGACAGGTCTGGCGCGCGATGTCGAGCACCAGCACGGCGGTGGTGGCCGGGTCGATGACTACGTGCGACAGTGCCGGCGCGGCCGGTGCCTTCACCGTCGACCATTCGTCATAGACGCCCTGGGCTGCCGCCGGGGCGGAGACTGCAAGGCTGGCCGACAGGCCGATGAGGGCGGCCAGGATGGCGTGAGAGAAGAGTCGCATGGTGTTCCTTTCAGAAGCAGGGGCCCGGGGAGTCGGTATTGTTGGTCATTTTCCAGCACGGTGCCATACTTCGCCTGCCGCGCGGAAACAAATTATCGCCGAGCTTGTCCTATCGTGCAGGCCGGACAGAGCGTCTGCGCCGCCGGAGACAAGCCGCCAGGGAAGCGGCGCTCCGGACAATATTTCTTCAGAACAAAATTTTGCCGGGCGGGGCGGCGGAAAGACAGCATTGGAAAAACTGGTCAAGCGACTTGGTTTGGGCCTCATCGGCCTGGTCTTCTTCTGGGCACTGGATCGCATCAGTGCCAACGAACTGGCCAAGAGCAGCGTGCTCATGGCCACCGCCTTGCCCGGCATCGCCGGCGTGTTTCTGGTCTTGCCGTGGATGCGCGAACGGCCACGCTGGTTCTCGCGCGCGACGCTGGTGATCATCGGCGTATTCTTCCTGGATGCCGCCATCAAGGGTTTCCTGCGCGACTATTTCGGCCTGCGCCCCAATCCCATCCTGGTGCTGCAAGCCATCTTCAATACCAACCCGGCCGAGAGCAGCGAGTTCTTTCGCCACAATGGCCGCGACCTGGCCGAGGCGCTGGGCCTGCTGCTGCTGGCGTGGACCGGACTGTGGCTGGGCGAGCGCTGGCTGCGCCGACGCGAGCAGGGACAGCCCGCCGCGCCCTGGCGCTGGCGCGGGCGGGCCGCCGTCGGCTGCTTGCTGGCGGTGTTCGTGGCCCTGCATTTCAATCCCACGATGGCCAAGGAAAATCCGCTGCTGTTCTGGCCCATCCGTTATCTCGACTATCGCGAGCAACTGGCCCAGGCCGCCACCATGGAGGCGGATGTGGCGCGCAACATGGCGCATCGCTCCGACTGGCAGGTGCGCTATGCCGGACCGGAGCGCAACACCGTGGTGTGGATCATCGGCGAGAGTCTCAATCGCGCCAACATGTCGTTGTATGGCTATGAGCGCCATACCTCGCCGACGCTGGAAGCGATGCGCAAGGAGCTCATCGTGTTCCGCGACGTGGTCTCGTCGGAACCCGCCACCATGGCCTCGCTGATGAAGATGCTCACGCCGGCAGACCTCAACGATCCGCAGGCCTGGAACCGCAAGCCGGACGTGCTGATGCTGGCGCGCGAGGCCGGATTCCGGATTCACTGGCTGTCCAACCAGCCGCCCAACGATGGCTGGCTGGGCCTGGTCTCGCGCCGTGCCGACGAGCAGGTGTTCATCAACAAGGGGGCCGGGCGCGGCGAAAACAATTTCGACGGCAACCTGCTGCCGGCGCTGGACACTGCCTTGCACGACCCGTCCCCGAAGAAGCTGATCGTGGTGCACCTGCTGGGCGCGCATCCTACCTATGACATGCGCTACCCCAGCCAGTACGCACGTTTCGATACCGTGCGCGATGGCGTGACCGAAAAGCTGGAGGACGCCGACCGCTCGGCGTGGATACGCCAGCTGCGCAATGAGTACGACAACGCCATGGCCTACAACGACTACGTGGTCGGCAGCATGCTGAAGCTCACCATGAACGCGGCACCGCAGGACCATGCCAGCCTGCTCTTCAGTTCCGACCATGCGCAGGAGGTGGGCCACACGCGCAATCACGCCGGCCAGTCGGTGAGCGACGCCACCGGCTATGAAATTCCGATGCTGGCATGGACCCGCTCCTTCACCAGCAAGAGCCCGGAGGACAAAGCCCGGCTCGAATACCGACCTTACCAGACCGACCAGCTGGAGCACACCGTCATGGGCCTGCTGGGCGTGCAGTCACGCTACTACGACGCGCGCCACGACATCCTCAGCGAGCAGTTCGGCAGCGGCAATTTCCATCAGCAGCGGCGCATCAATGGCCAGCCTTATCTGCCGCGCACGGTGACCTACAACCAGACTCCCTGATCGCGTTGGAGAAGCGTGATCCGTGATGGAGCCGAGCGAAGCCGCAGGACGCGCCATGCGCGATCCTGACGGACGCGCGCGGTTCTCGTATCATGCTGCTTTGCATCGCACATCCCGCCATGTCCACTTCCTCCGCCATAGCCTTTCCCCGCCATGCCGTGATCATCGGCACCGGTGCCGTCGGTCTCATGACTGCCATCCACGCGCTGGACCAGGGCTTGCAGGTGACCCTGCTGGATTTCAATCCGGCCGGCAGCGAGGAGGCGTCCAGCTATGGCAATGCCGGCTGGCTCTCCTCGCATTCGGTGATCCCGCCGGTGGAGCCGGGGATGTGGAAGAAAGTCCCCGGCTATCTGATGGATCCGCTCGGTCCCCTGTCGATCCGCTGGCGCTACCTGCCGCGCCTGACGCCCTGGCTGCTGCGCAACCTTGCCAGCGCGCGCCGTGATCGCATCCGCACCACCGCACGCGCCTTGCGCACGCTGGTGGCCGATGCCCGCCGCCTGCATCTGGAGGTGGCGCAGCGCGCCGGTGTGGCGCACCTGATCGATACCTCGGGCGTGCTGCACGTCTACCGTTCGCGCCAGCATTTCGACAATGATGCGTTCGGCTGGGGTGTGCGTCGCGAGCTGGGCATCCAGTGGCAGGAGGTGGAAGGCGCGGCACTGCGTGAACGCGAACCGGATCTGGATCCGGCCTTCGGCTTTGCGGTCCAGGTCGACGAGGCCGGTCATTGCCGCAATCCTGCGGCGTATCTGCAGGCCTTGCAGGCGCATGCCCTGGCACGCGGTGCAAGCCGCGTCGAGGGCCGGGCCACGGGTTTCCGCGTGGAGCAGGGACGCTTGAAGGCCGTGCTGACCGAACAGGGCGAGATCGCCTGCGATGCCGCCGTCATCTGCGCCGGTGCGCGCTCAAAGGCGCTGGCGGCTGCCGCTGGCGATCAGGTGCAGCTGGAGAGCGAGCGCGGCTATCACGCCGTCATTGGCGGGCACGACCAGGAGGCGCGAGCGCGCACGCCGATGATGGTGTCCGAATTCAAGGTCATCGCCACGCAGATGGAAACCGGCTTGCGCATCGCTGGCCAGGTCGAATTCGCCTCCTTCGAGGCGGCACCGGACTGGCGGCGCGGCGAGATCATGCGCGACATCGCCCTGAAACTCTTCCCCGGCCTGCCGCGCACGCTGCCAGCGGAGGACGTGAAATACTGGCTGGGCCGCCGCCCCAGCACGCCCGACGGCATGCCCTGCATCGGACCGGCCAGCGCCAGTGCCGACATCATCCATGCCTATGGCCACGGCCACATCGGCCTGGGTTGCTCGGCACGCACCGGACGCATCGCCGCGCAGTTGCTGGCGGGGGAGGTGCCGGAAATCGATCTGGCACCGTTCAGTCCGCAGCGCTTCTGAGGGCCTGCCTCAGAAAGCGATATCGGCGGCTGCCGCGATGGTGGTGCGCACGCCATACGCCCCCAGATTGGCCAGCGTGGCCTGATGATGGGCCACCACCTGATCCACCGGCAACACACCGTTCGGTGCGGTGGTGTGTGCCCCTGCCGCCAGCGTTACCGGAAAGCCCAGCGCCAGTGCGCGACGCACGGTGGATTCCACGCAGAACTCGGTCTGCATGCCGCAGATCACCAATCGTGTCACGCCACGTTCGCGCAGCTGCGATTCCAGTGACGTCTGGTGGAACGCATCTGATCCGCGCTTGCGCAGGTAGAGGTCATCGGCCTGATGATGCAGCCCGTCCGCAAGTTGCCATCCGGCACTGTCGTGCTGCAAGCTGCCGCTATCTTCGTGCTGCACGAAGATCACCGGCGCGCCTGCCGCACGTGCATGGGCCGAGAGCAGGTTGATGTTGGCGATTGTGGTGTCGCCGTTGTCGACGGCTTCAGGGCCGGTGCACAGGGCTTGCTGGACGTCGATGATGAGCAGGGCTGTGGTCATGGTGGCGAACGCGTTGAGAAGAATGCGCTAGGGTAACAGAGCCCCGGCCAAGCGGCCCCGCAAGGATATTGCCAGCCTGACACTGCGGCAATTTGTCCCATTTCATCGGTCCGGGGGCTTCGCTACAATGGGATACTCCGAGTTATTCCATTTCTGCATCTATTCCCATGACTGCCCTGTTTGACCGCGTTGAAGGCTTCCTGCGCAAGGCATCCGGACTGCACATCCTGCTGGCCCTGCTGCTGGTGTGCGGCCTGCTGTGCTGGGCCGTGTGGGTATGGGCTACCGGTGAAGGCCGCACGCCGTTCGGCATGCTGGACTTCTGCATCACGCCGCCTGCGAAGTAAGCCTCCCATCGCTGGCATGCGCATGACCCCAGCCAGTTCCCCCGCGTTCCTGCACACCCGGCCTGAAGCGCCCTACAATGGCCGCTTCCCCGTTTTTCATCGGCCGCATGCCTGCTTCGCCTTCCTCCAGTGCATTTCATCCTCGCCTGACCCTGCAGACACTCACCCGTGGTGAGGGCTTGCTGGGCATGCGCGCGCACGGGCTGTTCGGGCCGCGTGGCGGCATGGTGACGGTGGCGCAGATCGACTGGGTCTATGGCGAAGGCGCGCAGCGCTGGAGCATGCCGGCCCCTGTGGGTCACGCCGATGACGAAGCCGGTTACACGCCGGCGCACGTCATGCGCAACCACGCCGCCGAGGCCGCGGCACTGGAGAGCATTCGCGAGATGGGCCTGCTGCCCTTGCGTGAGGATGCCTTGCAATGGCGTGCCGAGAATCCCCTGCATGACGCCGGTCCGCTCTGGACCCTGATGCTGGAAGACGCCTTCGGCGACTTCTGGGCCGACCAGGCCCCGCGTCTGCAGCAGCAGGGCTGGACCTTGCGCGTGCGGCCGGGGTTTGCGCATGAGAGTGTGCCGGTCACGGCGTGGCGCTTCATCGTCAGCAGCCAGACCGGTGAGCTCAGCGCGCGCGAGGTGGCCGCGCCCCTGCAGCCGCGCGCCTTCTCCAGCGAGATCTTCGACGGCCTCGACCCCAGTGGTCGCTGGCTGCTGGCTATGGGCATCGAGGTCGATGGCCAGACCCTGGATGTGGCACCGATGGTAGCCGACCTGTTGCGGCGCGACCCGCGCTGGGCCGATGCGCAACAGGTGGAGCGCATGGATCCGCATGCCGTGATCTCGCTGCGTGCACCGGGCGGCCGCCGCATCGATGCCATGGCCGGTCCGCTCAAGGCGGTGGTGCTGTCCTTGCTGGATCTGCTGGTGGACCTCAAGCGCAAGGACGGACCGCTGCAACTCTCGCCCTGGGATGCCCATCGCCTGCACAGCCTGCAGGCCGATCTCCAGCTGCTGGAAGGCGGTGCGCCGTGGCACATGAGCGGCGCTGCCGGCGTGCTGCAACTGGCACAGCGGCTGCGTGCCGCCGGCAGCGTTCAACCGGTGGCATCCCCGGCAGGATTGGGCCTGACCTTGCGCGGTTACCAGCTGCAGGGTGTGGCCTGGATGCAGTACCTGCACCAGCATGGCCTGGCCGGCATCCTGGCCGACGACATGGGCCTGGGCAAGACGGCGCAGGTGCTGGCCCATCTGCTCATCGAACGACAGGCCGGCCGTCTCGACCTGCCCGCGCTGGTGGTGGTGCCAACCTCGTTGCTGTTCAACTGGCAGCAGGAAGCGCGGCGCATCGCCCCGGCCCTGCGCGTGGAGGTGCTGCATGGCGAGGACCGCGCGCGCCATGTCAGCGCCATTGCGCAGGGACAGGCCGACCTGGTGCTGACCACCTATCCGCTGCTGTGGCGCGATCTCGACCTGCTGCTGTCGCTGCGCTTTCACCTGCTGGTGCTGGACGAGGCGCAGACCATCAAGAATGCCGCTGCCCGCAGCACTGCCGCTGCGCGCCGACTGCACGCACGTCATCGGCTTTGCATGACCGGCACGCCGCTGGAAAACCATCTCGGCGAATTGTGGAGCCAGTTCCATTTCCTCATGCCGGGCTTCCTCGGGGATGCGCGCAGCTTCGCGCGGCTCTGGCGCAAGCCCATCGAGCAACAGGGAGAAACCGTGCGCGCGCGCCTGCTGGCCCAGCGCGTGCGCCCCTTCATCCTGCGCCGGCGCAAACAGGATGTGCTGCAGGAGCTGCCGGCCCGCATCGAGATCATCGAACGCCTGCAACTGCAGGGCCGCCAGCGCGAGCTCTACGAGAGCGTGCGCATCGCCGCCGACAAGCAGGTCCGCCGCGCGCTGGAACGGCGCGGCCTGGGCAGCAGCCAGGTGTCGGTAATGGATGCGCTGCTCAAGTTGCGCCAGGTCTGCTGCGATCCCTACCTGCTGAAGCAGGGCCGCATGCCGCGTGGACTGGAGCGCGCCAAGATCGAGTGGCTGCGCGATACCTTGCCCGCGCTGGTGGAGGAGGGGCGGCGCATCCTGCTGTTCTCGCAATTCACCAGCATGTTGACCCTGATCGAAGCGGAACTGCAGGCGCTGCACCTGCCCTGCCTGATGCTCACCGGCGACACCGAACCAGCCGCCCGCAGCGGTGTGATCGCCCGCTTCCAGCAAGGTGAAGTGCCGCTGATGCTGGTGAGCCTGAAGGTGGGTGGCGTTGGCTTGAACCTGACGGCTGCCGATACCGTGGTGCTGGCCGATCCCTGGTGGAACCCGGCCGTGGAAGAGCAGGCCATTGCCCGCGCGCACCGGCTGGGGCAGACGCGCCAGGTATTCGTCTACAAGCTGGTCATCGAGGGGAGTATCGAAGAGCGCCTGCTCGAACTGCAAACGCGCAAGTCGGCGCTGGCCGAGGGCATGCTGGGCCGCGATGACACCGCCACCATCAAGTTCGGCGAAGAGGAATTGCAGGCTTTGCTGGCACCGCTGGGGGCGGGCATTGCGGAAAAAATCCTGTCATAAGCCTGGCTGATGACTGAACAGCATCGTCATCAGCTCAGGCATTCAGGATTTCCATTCCGCCACTTCTTCCAGCGTGCGCCGTTCTGCGTCCACCGCAAAGCGCAGCGCGCACACCCCGGCCAGCAGCGCCAGGCATGCGCCCAGCGCATAGCCCGCTGCCACTGCATGGCGGTCACCGCTGGCGATGAGCCAGCCCAGCAGCACCGGCGCGATGAATCCGCCCACGCCGGTCCCGATGGCATAGAAAATCGAAATGGCCATGGCACGCATGCGCAGCGGGAATACCTCGCTGGCCGTCAGGTAGGCCGAGCTGGCCGCCGCCGAGGCCACGAAGAACACTGCGCTCCAGCACAGCGCCAGTGAACGCGCATCCAGCATCCCGGCATTGAAGGCCCAGGCCGTGGCGGCCAATCCTGCACCGGAGAGCAGGTAAGTGGCCGCAATCATGCGGCGACGGCCGATGCTGTCGAACAGATGGCCCAACAGCAGCGGCCCGAGCACATTGCCCAGCGCAAACGGGAAGATGTAGAGCGCCACGCGATGGTCCGGCACCCGGAAGAAGCGCGTGAGCACCAGCGAGTAGGTAAAGAAGATGGCGTTGTAGACAAAGGCCTGCGCCACCATCATCAGGGCCACCATCACGCTGCGCTGGCGATAGCGATGCAGCAGCACGTGGGCGATCTCGCGCCAGGGCAGCATGCCGCTGCCTGCCTTACCACTCCGGGTCGATGCGCTCGCGGCGTGTTCCACGGCGGGCAGGGGGCCATGTTGCTGCTCGACCTCCGCTTCGATCCGGCGCACCACGTCTTCGGCTTCGGCGTGGCGGCCGTGCATGAGCAGCCAGCGCGGACTCTCCGGCACATGCCGCCGCACCAGCAGCACCGCCACCGCCAGCACGGCCCCGAGCAGGAAGCAGGCGCGCCAGCCCAGTGCCGCACCCATCACCTGCGGATCGAGGATCACCAGCGACAGCCCGGCACCCAGCGCCGCCCCGATCCAGAAACTGGCGTTGATGATGAGATTGACCCGTCCGCGCACGCGCGCCGGTACCAGCTCATCAATGGCGGAATTGATGGCCGCGTATTCGCCGCCGATGCCAAGGCCAGTCACGAAGCGGCACAGCGCCAGGAACAGGAAATCCTGCGCAAAGGCGGTGGCCAGTGTCGCCGCCATGTACAGCATCAGCGTGAGCATGAAGAGCCGCTTGCGTCCCAGCCGGTCGGTGAGGCGGCCGAAGACCAGCGCGCCCAGTACGGTACCGGCGATGTAGAGCGAGCCGGTCCAGCCGACCTGCGCCGCATCGAGCGCCAGCGTATCGCTGCGCTCCAGCACGCTGCCCAGCGAGCCGACCAGCGTGACTTCCAGCCCGTCCAGCACCCAGGCCACGCCCAAGGCGATGACCACGCGCCAATGCCAGCGTGACCACGGCAGGCGGTCGAGGCGGGCAGGGATGGTGGCGGATGGGGTGGCAATCATCGAGGGCTCCGTGTGCGAGACGAGCCGCACCGTGCAGCCTGCGCCTGAATGGCAGACCGCCCGCTGGCAGCGCGGGTTCCTGTGGATGAGCTGGGTGACGTGTGGCCGGGGGTGCCTCAGTCATTTCCTGATGGGCGTCAACCCATCCGCAAGCTACCATCGCCGTATTGCCATCAAACAACGAGGACGGGGAGGACATGGACTGGTTCGATACCATCATGCAGTACGCCATCTATGCCGCCCTGGCCATCTGTTCGGTCGGGCTGGTGGCGGCCATTGCATTGTTCATCGCGCTCGAACACCGCTGGCAGGACCGAGTGATGCAGGAGGTGGAAGATCTGTCCGCGCGCAGGCAATCCGAACATCTCGACAAGGATCTGCCCATCCATCCTTGGGAAGAACTGCGCAACCGCATCGGCGAGATGCAGATCGTGGCCGATGAGGCCGACCGTCCCAGTCCCTACAAGAATGTCGCCTGACGCTCTTCGTCTCGTCTCCTGCCTGCCAGGAGATGCCCGCACATTCCCTAACTTTCCCGCTTCTGCTGCCGGTACGCCAGCTGCGCCCGCGTGATGCCAAGCAGGCGTGCCGCCGCCGACAGGTTGCCGCCGGCCCGTTCGATGGCCTCGGCGATCAGGGTCTGCTCCAGCGCGGGCAGGGAGAGCGCATCACCTTCCTCCTTGCGGCCGCCGCGCCATTGCTGCACCGTCTCCAGCAGGCTGCCTTCAGGCTGATGTGAAGCTTCCTTGCTGCGCTGGCCCTGGCGCCCGGCGAGCGTGCCGGTCTCGCCTTCCCCTTCGCCTTGCAGGGCCAGCGACAGCACCTCGTCATTGAGCGTCTCACCGCTGATGAACATATGCGGCAAATCCAGCGGATGCCCCTGCGCCAGGATCACGCCGCGCTCGATCAGGTTCTGCAGTTCGCGGATGTTGCCGGGGAAGCTGTAGTTGAGCAGCGCCTGCACCGCACGCTGCGTGAACCCGCGTACCGCTATCCCGTGGCGTTGCCCGTAGAACTTGAGGAAGTGATTCATCAACAGCGGAATGTCGTCGCGCCGCTCGCGCAGCGGCGGCAGGTGGATCGGGAACACGTTGAGGCGGAAGAACAGGTCTTGCCGGAAGCGCCCCTCCCTTACCGCCACCGCCAGGTCCTCATTGGTCGCGGCCACCACCCGTACCTTGACCTTGAGCGGACGGGTCGAACCGACGCGCTCGAATTCACCCTCCTGCAGCACCCGCAGCAGCTTGCCTTGCGCCACCAGGCTCAAGGTCCCCACTTCATCAAGGAACAGCGTACCGCCGTCGGCCAGTTCGAAGCGGCCCGCGCGGGATTGCGTGGCCCCGGTATAGGCACCGCGTTCGACGCCAAACAGTTCGGTCTCGATCAGCGTCTCGGGAATGGCGGCGCAATTGATGGCCACGAAGGGCTGGCGTTCGCGGCGGCCGATCTGGTGAAGCATGCGTGCAAAGCGCTCCTTGCCCACGCCCGACTCGCCCGTGAAGAGCACCGTCGCATCCGTCGGTGCCACCCGGTTCAGCAGATGGCAGGCGGCGTTGAAGGCCGAGGAAGTGCCTACCAGCGCGCGCGTCAGATCAGCCTCCATGGCTTCCGCCGCCTCGGCGCTGAGCCCGCTGTGGCTGTTGGCGGCGGCTTCGCCATCGGTGGCCAGCATGCCGCTGCCGACGAAGTCCTGGGCATTGAGGTAGCGCAGGTCGTCTTCGGCATCGCTCCACAGTTCGGCCGACTTGCCGATCACGCGGCAATGCGGCGTGCCCATGGCGCGGCATTCCACTTCGCGGAAGATCACCAGATGTCCCAGCAGCGTGCTGACATAACCGATGGCATAGCCGATCTGCTGCCAGCACGAGGGCGCGGTGGCGACGCCGTAGGCGGCCAGGTGTTCATCGGCTTCGCTGGAGTTGTGCCACAGGAATTCGCCCTCGTAGCGGCCACTGTCGGGGTCATAGCTGAAGCTGACCGGGATTACCTTGACCACCCCCTCCAGCGTATGCAGCCGGGTGCCGGCCATGAGGATGGTGGAGGGATCGGCCTCGGGCCAGCGTTCGCGCACCAGCTGCGCATCGCGCGCGCCGGAGATGTAGCCGGCGCGGGTCAGCAGGCCGCGCGCCTTGTCGATGCCGAGATTGTCGATCAGCTCGCGCCGCAGCGTCCCCATGCTGCGGCTGTGGATGAGCAGCATGCGCTGGTCATTGAGCCAGATGCGGCCGTCGCCGGGCGAGAAGAACAGGCATTCGCCCAGGTCCGCCAGGGTCGGATGGGCATCCACGCTCCAGCGGTCGGTGCTGGCCGAACTCAGCTGCACCGGGGCGGCGGCGCTGCCCTGGCTGCGTACCATCTCGGCAAGGGAAATACGCTGGGATGGCGGCATGGGCGAACTCCTGGCGGAAAGGGACAAGCGGGACGGGCGCGGGCCCGGTTCATCAAATGATGAAATTCAGTGGGCTGATGGTTGGCGAATTTGCGCAAATGCGCAAGCTGCAGTGCGTCAAGAACGCCGCTCCATCGCAGCAAAAATCTCTCCCTGAAACCCGCTCTGGCCGTCCCCGTCGCGGATGGATGAGCTTGCTGCGAAGCCGCATGGGATGGCGCGCAGCGCGGTGGCACAGGCTTTGCAGAATGGCTGCCGATCCGGTTTCACCGGCCATTACAAAGGAGACCCGCATGTCCGCCCCATCCACCCCCTTGCTCGATCCTGCCCGCTGGCAACGCCACCTGTTCCGTGGCCGCTGGGAAGAAACCGCACACGGCACCACCGTCATCGAACCGGCCACCGGCGCACCGCTGACCGAGGTCGGTCTGGCCGGCGCGGATGACGTGGCCATCTCCGTCCAGGCCGCCGTGGCCGCTCAGGCCGAATGGGTGGCGGTGCCGCCGCGTGAGCGTGCCGAGTTCTTCCGTCGCGCGGGCAACCTGTTCCAGCAGCACTTCGATGAGCTCGCGCGCATGGTGGCGCGCGAGACCGGCGGCGTGCTCTTCAAGGGCGAACATGAGGTGCGCGAAGCGATCACCCTGTGCCACCTCGCGGCCGGCATGCCGCTGCAGGCGCAGGGACAGTTGCTGCCCAGCGCGCCGGGTCGCCTGAGCATCGCCAGACGTGCGCCACTGGGCGTGATCGGGGTGATCTCGCCTTTCAATTTCCCGCTGATCCTGACCTTGCGCACGGTGGCGCCGGCGCTGGCGGCGGGCAATGCGGTGGTGGTCAAGCCGGATGTGCGCACGCCCGTGTCCGGTGGCTTCATGCTGGCGCGCATCTTTGAGGAAGCGGGTTTGCCGGCCGGTCTGCTGCACGTGCTGCCCGGTGGCGCGGAGGCCGGCGAGGCGCTGGTGACGGCACCGCAGGTGCCGATGATCGCTTTCACCGGTTCGCCCGCCGTGGGCCGCCGCATCGGCGAGCTGGCCGGACGCCATCTCAAGAAGGTCTCGCTGGAACTGGGCGGGGCCAATGCGCTGGTGATCCTCGACGATGCCGACCTCGACGTCGCCGCCAGCAACGCGGCCTGGGGCGCGTGGCTGCATCAGGGGCAGATCTGCATGGCAGCCAATCGCATCCTGGTCCACGCCTCGCAGGCAGCGGGTCTGCTGGAGCGCCTGGTGGACAAGGCGCGTCACCTGCCCGTGGGCGATGGGGCCAGCGGCCAGGTGGCGCTGGGCCCGCTGATCGATGCGCGCCAGCTTCAGCGCGTGCACGGGCTGGTGCAGGACAGCGTGGCGGCCGGCGCACGCTTGCTGGCTGGAGGCTCCTATGAAGGTTTGTTCTATCAGCCGACGGTGCTGTCCGGCGTGCGGCCCGGCATGCGCGTATTTGATGAAGAAATCTTTGGTCCGGTGGCCAGCGTCATCACGGTGGATTCCGAGGAAGAAGCCATCACCCTGGCCAACCAGAACCAGGGCGGACTGGCCGCCGGCGTGATCTCCGGTTCGCTGGCCCGCGCCATGCGGGTGGCGGGACGGTTGCGCCAAGGCATGGTCCACGTCAATGACCAGACCGTCAATGACGAGTGCGTGAACCCCTTCGGTGGTCCCGGCATTGCAGGCAACGGCACCAGTGTGGGCGGGCCGGCCGACTGGGAAGAGTACACGCAATGGAAGTGGATCACCGTCAAGGAGCAGGCCACGCCGTATCCCTTCTGACTCCGTCGCATGCGTGCCGCTGTAAAAAAACCAAACGATATTATTCAAGGAGACCAGCATGACACTGCAAGACAAGACCATCGTCGTTACCGGCGTTTCTTCCGGCATCGGTGCCGAGACCGCCCGGCTGCTGCGGGTCCAGGGGGCCCGCGTGATCGGGGTGGATCGCAATGCACCGATCATCAGCGTGGAGGGTTTCGTGCAGGCCGATCTCTCCACCGCCGATGCCATCCATGACGCCGCCGCGCAATTGCCCGAGAAGATCGATGGCCTGTGCAACATCGCCGGTGTGCCCGGCACGGCCCCGGCGGACTTGGTTGCACGCGTGAACTATCTCGGCTTGCGCCATCTTACCGAGCTGCTGATTCGCCGCATGCCGCCGGGCAGCGCCATCGTCAACGTGGCTTCCATCCTCGGTGCCGAATGGCCGCAGCGCCTGGACCAGCACAAGGCGCTGGCGCAGACCGCCGGTTTTGCGGCCGGGGCCGAGTGGCTGGCGCAGCATCCGGTGCCGCAGGAGCGCTGCTATCAGTATTTCAAGGAAGCGCTCATCGTCTGGAGCATGGCCCAGGCCCAGCCCTGGTTCCTGAAGCATTCGGTCCGCATGAACAGCGTTGCGCCGGGCCCGGTGCTCACGCCCATCCTGGGCGATTTCGTGACCATGCTCGGGCAGGACCGCGTGCAGAAGGATGCCCATCGCATGAAGCGTCCGGCCTATCCGGACGAGATCGCTGCAGCCATCGTCTGGCTGTGCGATGACGGCAGCCGCTGGATCAATGGCGTGAACCTGCCGGTCGATGGCGGACTGGCCTCGACCTATCTCTGAATCCGGCGCACGGCAAGCGCCCCATCCGATAACAATACAAGGAGACACCATGAGAGAGCACCGACAGCCCGCCCGCCGGCGCGCGGCGCGGCTGGCACTGAGCCTGAGCCTGCTGCCCGCGCTGGCCAGCGCCTACGACCAGCCCGCCGTCAACATGGGCGGGACCAGTTTCTTCGACGGCGCACCGCTGCCCGGCGGTCCCGGCTTTTACTTCGTCGAATACCTCACCTACACCAAGGCCACCAAACTGGTGGACAACAACGGCAACCGGCTGGGATTTCCTGCCACCCAGGACATCAGCGTGTTCGCCCCCATCAGCCAGTTCATCTACGTGCCACCGGGGGCCAAATTCGGCAACAAGCAACTGGGCTTCCAGGTGCTGGTGCCGTGGGTGGCCAATGCCAAGGTGGACGATGGTGCCAACAATGCCATCCTTCGCGGCAATACCGGCATTGGCGACATCAGCGCCGGCGTGTCTGTGCAGTACGATCCCGTCATGGGGGCGCAAGGGCCGCTTTATTCGCAGCGGTTCGAACTGCAGTTCATCCTGCCGACCGGGGCCTATGACCGCAATGCCACCGTCAATCCGGGCAGCAATACCTGGTCCTTCGATCCCTATTGGGCCGGTACGCTGTGGGCCAGCCAGAACCTGAGTTTCAGCTGGCGTCTGCACTATCTCTGGAATGCCCGCAACAACTCGCCCAATGCGGCTTTCGGCAACAACGTCAGTTCCACGCAGGCGGGGCAGGCGGTGCATGCCAACTTCTCCGCCGAGTACGTGCTCAATCCGGCGCTGACCATCGGCGCGGCCGGCTACTGGCTGCAGCAGATCACCGATACCAAGGTCAACGGCAGCGATGTGGGCGGGCGGCGCGAGCGCGTGGTCGGACTGGGGCCGGCGGCCATGGTGAGATTGTCCGAGCGCGACCTGCTGTTCTTCAACGTGTACCAGGAATTCGCCGTGCGCAACCGGGCCGAGAACAGCAAGTTCCAGATCCGCTACGACCATCACTTCTGATCCGGGCGCATTCGGCGCTGCCGTCAGCTGCGGCTCTGCCTGCTTTCCTACAGCAGGCAGAGCCGTTGTCCGCTTAACCGCCCGGTCCTCCGGCGTGATACTGCTCCCCGACAATGAAGGCAGCCAACGTGCCCGCCACAAGATGGGAGAACCGAATCATGCCAGCTACCGACCAATCCAGAACCGGCCAGCCTGCCCGCCAGCTTGAGCAAATTGACGATCCGATGCGCAAGCGCTCGCGTAAAACGCTCGCGGGTGGACGTTTGCCGCCGGTGGTCCGTCCTCCGCGCCAGCTGCAGCCTGCAGTGCAGATGTCCTCGCAAACCAGCGCGCCCGAGGTGCGCGTGCGCGCCGAGACCGGCCCTGCCCGTCCGGTAGCGAAGCAGGTCCAGCACGAGGAATACACCCAGCCCCTGCGCGCGAACCAGCGCCAGTGGACCTGATGGCGCGGCTTTGTATCACTTTCGGACTATCGGCTCGATAGGCAATGGCGATTGTTCCAGAACCCGGAACACTCAATTCTTTCCAGCATGGTTTTTCTCCTGAGCGCTCTTCCGTAGACTTCAGTCCATCGATGAACGACATCGCAACGCAAGAAACGATGCGGTTCTAGAGAGTGAGTGGCGTAAGCCGAACGACATCCCGGCCCCACGCATCACTGAACAGAAATCAACCCGACTGAAGTCCACTTAACGTAACGCATTCAAGGAGAAACATCATGTCCGCAAAGACCATCATCGCCGCTGTCCTGGCCCTGTCCGCTTCGTCCGTCGCTTTCGCTGAAGCCCAATACCCGGTTGACAAGCCTTTCGTCTCGCACACCACCCGCGCTGCCGTGAAGGCCGACCTGGTCCGCGCCCAGGCACAAGGCATCGCCAACCAGCCTGACTCGGTGTTCCCGGCCGTCAGCAACGCTGCTGCCAAGAGCGCCGTGCAAACCGCCGGCAGCGTTGCCGATTCGACCTACGCTGGTGCCTGATGCAGGGTGATCCGATGCGTGGACCGGCATGACCGGCCACGCATCGCGGTTCGCTGCATCGTCACTGGTGTGTAGCAGAACCCCCGGCACGTAAAACAAGAAAGAGGAACTCATCATGCTGCATCAACTGTTCTCGCGTAGTCTTTCCGTGTATCCACGGATCTACCTGCAATTTGCCGCTCTGGTCGGTTTGCTCATTGCCGCCGAGTTCAGCTTGAGCACCCTGTCCATGATGCTGACCCAGCGCGCCGTCTATCGCGTCTCGCAACGTGTGCGCCACCGCCGTGAATTGCAGCGCCGTGAACGCTGTGCCGATAGCGGCGGCAATTGCTGTGCCTGAGCCTGGCTCAAGAATTTCGATATGAAAAAAGCGGCGCACCCACAGTGGGTGCGCCGCTTTCGTTTGCGCCTGTCCGGTTTCGAAGCGCCATTTGCCTCAAAGCCCGCGCTCCAGCAACTGCAACTCTTCACGAAAGGCGGGCTTCAGGCGATACAGCTGCGCCGGACGATGCGCCCCGCTCTCGAACTGTCCGTCCACCGGATCGAGCATGTCCATCTCGGTCATCTTGCGGCGGAAACTCACCTTGTTGATGCTCTCGCCCATCAGCACTTCATAGACCCGCTGCAACTGCGGCAAGGTAAAGACATCGCCCAGCAGATGGCAGGGCAGCGACGAATACTGGCTCTTGCTGCGCAGGCGCGAGACGGCGGTGCCGATGATGTCGCCATGGTCGAAGGGCAGCGGCGGCAGGCGGTCCACGCTGTGCAGGCGGACCTCGTCCCGCTCGGCCTGGGCGATGGTGCTGGCCGGTACCAGCGCGTAATACGCGATCGAGATCGACCAGCCGCGCGGATCACGCGCCGCACCGGAGAAGGTGGCCAGTTGTTCCAGATAGGGCGCGGCGATGCCGGTCTTGTCCAGCAGCACGCGGCGCGCGGCATCGCGCGCATCGACGTCAGTGCGCGCATGAATGTAGCCGCCGGGCAGCGCCGCCACCCCCTTGAAGGGCGCATGTTCGCGCTTGAGCAGCGCCACTTCCAGCCCCTCGGCCGTGAGCGTGAGCAACGCCACATCCACTGTGCAGATCACCGGATCCATTTTTCTCCTCGCCTTGTCCAAGTCCGGGAAGTCTAAAGGTACTTAGTGTCATTGTGAATCTATTTGTTGCGATTCGAATCACGGATGACCTGCAAGCCATATTTAAAGCGCCAATCTAGAAAATTCACGAAATCTTTGTTAGTTGCAAAATTAAATTAAGTGGTCTACACTGGCCTTACCGTAACCCGACGCACTCCGAAAGGTGGACACCATGAAGCGCTCCCTGCATCTCCTCGTGATCGATCCGCAAAACGATTTCTGCGACCTGCCGACGGACTGGCTGCCGGTGGACCCGGCTACCGGCGGGATACTGCAACCAGCGCTGCCGGTGGCGGGCAGCCATGCCGACCTGCAACGCGTGGCGCGTCTGATCGACCAGGGCGGTACCGGCCTGTCGGCCATCAGCATCACCCTCGACGCCCACCACAGGCTGGACATCGCCCATCCCACGTTCTGGCAGCAAGCCGATGGTGCGGCGGTCACGCCTTTCACCCAGATTGAGGCCGCGCAGGTCCGTGCCGGCACTTACCTGCCACGCGATCCGCAAGCATTGCCGCGCGCACTGGCCTATCTCGATGCCCTGGAAACCGCCGGACGCTATCGCCTCATGGTCTGGCCGGTGCACTGCGAGATCGGCAGCTGGGGCGGGGCGGTCCACGCCGATGTGCGCGCCGCCTACAACCGCTGGGAAGAACGCACGCTGGGCGTGGTCACCAAGCTGGGCAAGGGCAGCAACCCGTGGACCGAGCACTATTCCGCAGTGATGGCCGAAGTGCCGGTTGACGACGATCCGGCCACCCAGCTCAACCGTGGCTTCATCGCCACCCTGGCGCAGGCCGATACCGTCTACATCACCGGCGAGGCGGGCAGCCACTGCGTGCGCGCCACCACCGAGCACATCGCCGCCAACCTCGACGCCGCCGGCCGTGCCCGGCTGGTACTGGTGACCGATTGCATGAGTCCGGTGGCCGGCTTCGAGGCGCAGTACCGGGACTTCCTGGCGGCCATGTCACAGGCTGGCGTGCGCCTGGCCACTTCGGAGCAGGTGCTGCAGGAACTGCAAGCCAACGCCTGACCCATCCACGTTGAAAGGAGTGCCCATCATGGCACCCGTCGTTCGTAGTTTGCTGGAAACCGATCTCTACAAGTTCACCATGTGGCAGGCCTTGCTGCACAGCCATCCCGGTGCCCAGGCCGAATACACCTTCGTGTGCCGCAACCAGCCGCAATTCCCGCTGGCCGAATTGAAAGACGAGGTGGAGCGCGAGCTGGATCACCTGTGCAGCCTGCGCTTCAGCAGTGATGAACTGGCCTATCTGGCGCAGCTGCGCTACATGAAGAGCGACTTCATCGACTTCCTCGCGCTGTTCCGCTTCCAACGCAAGTTCATCGAGGTCAGCACCGAGGGCGAGCGCCTGTGCATCGTCGCGCGCGGTCCGCAGGTGCATGTCATGGGCTTCGAAATCTTCGTGCTCTACATCGTCAACGAACTCTATTTCCGCCGGATCGGCACGGCAGCGGCCGGGGAAGAAGCGCGCCGCCGTCTGGAGGAGAAGGTTGCTCTGCTGCACGCCTTCGCCGCTGAAGCGCCAGGCCGTCATCCCTTCGAGTTCTTCGACTTCGGCGTGCGCCGCCGCTACAGCGGAGCGTGGCAGGAGGAAGTGGTGGCCACGCTGGCGCGCGAGGTCCCGCAATATTTCAAGGGAACCTCCAACGTTTGGCTAGCGAAGAAGTATCAACTGGTGCCCATCGGCACCATGGCTCACGAATACCTGCAGTCCTACCAATCCTTCGGCGTGCGGCTGCGTGATTTCCAGAAGGCCGCACTGGAAGACTGGGTGCAGGAATACCGCGGCGACCTGGGCGTGGCCCTGACCGACGTGGTCGGCATGGATGCCTTCCTGGCGGACTTCGACCTGTATTTCGCCAAGCTCTTCGACGGCCTGCGGCACGACTCGGGCGATCCCTTCGAATGGGGCGAGAAGGCGCTGGCGCACTATCGCAAGCTGCGCCTGGATGCCAACACCAAGCGCCTGGTGTTCTCCGATGGACTGGACCTGCCGCAGGCGCTGCGCCTGTATCGTCATTTTTCCGACCGTGCCATGACCGGTTTCGGCATCGGCACCAACCTCAGCAACGACACCGGCATCGCGCCGCTGAACATCGTCATGAAGCTGTCGTCCTGCAATGGCCAGGCCGTGGCCAAGCTGTCCGATTCGCCGGGCAAGACTTTGTGCAAGGATGAAACTTTCCTGGCCTACCTGCGCCAGCTGTTCGGCATCGCTGCGCCGGCCACCCCTGCCTGAGCCGCTGCGGCGGCAGAAAGGATGCATCATGCTTCGCATCGCCATCGCCCAATGCAATCCCACCATCGGTGACTTCACCGGCAACCTGGCGCTTCACCTCGATGCCCTGCAGCGCGCCGCCCGGGCCGGTGCCGACCTGGTGGTCTTTCCAGAACTCTCGGTCTGCGGCTACTACCCCGGCGATTTGCTGGAAGAAGCACGCTTCCTGGCGCAGGCCGAGCAGACCTTGCAATCGGTCATCGACGCCACCCGCAGCCTGCCCGGACTGACTGCCGTGATCGGCGCGCCGCGCCGCAATCCCGGCCCCGGCAAGCCGCTCTTCAATGCCCTGCTGGCGGTGCGCGAGGGGGGTATCGTGGCCGAGTATCACAAGCAGTTGCTGCCGGTGTATGGCGTCTTCGATGATGGCCGTCATTTCGAGGCCGGTTCGGAGACGGCCTGCGTGTTGCCGGTCAAGGGCATGCGGGTCGGCTTCCTGATCTGCGAGGATGGCTGGAACGACGACCTGCGCAGCTATCGCGTCAATCCCTTCGAGAAGCTGGCCCAGGCCGATGCGCAACTGGTGGTCTCCATCAATGCCAGCCCGTCGGATGTGGGCAAGCGCAGCCAGCGCCACGCGCTGTTCCAGGCCGCCTGCCTGCGCCGCCAGATGGCGCTGCTCTACGTCAACCAGGTGGGCGGGCAGGACCAGCTGGTGTATGACGGCGGCTCCTTCGCCATGTCGCCGCGGCAGGGACTGGCCTTCGAGGCGGCGCGCCTGGCCGAGGATTTCCAGGTCATCGCCTTCGAGAGCGGACGCTTCCTGCGCAGCGACGGTGTGGGCGAACCGGTCCGCGCAGACCAGACCCTGGCCACGCCCGAATTTCAGCGCCGCCAGATCCTGCTGGGCCTGCGCGACTATGCGCGCCGCTGCGGCTTCGGCAAGGTGGTGGTCGGTTGTTCCGGTGGCATCGATTCGGCGCTCACCATCGCGCTGGCCGTGGAGGCACTGGGTGCGCAGAACGTGGTGGCGGTGACCATGCCGTCGATGTTCTCCAGCACCGGTTCGGTCGATGATTCCGAAACGCTGTGCCAGGCGCTGGGCGTGACGCTGTTCCGCCATCCCATTTCCGATCTGGTGCGCGAGTTCGAGGACGGTTTTGCCAAGGCCTTCGGCGCACCCCTGCGCGGGCTGCCGCTGGAAAACCTGCAAGCCCGCGTGCGCGGTGCCATCCTCATGGAGTATTCCAACGGCTATGACGCGCTGCTGCTGACCACCGGCAACAAGAGCGAGATCTCGGTCGGCTACTGCACGCTGTATGGCGATACCAACGGTGGCCTGGGGCTGATCGGCGATCTCTACAAGACCGAGGTCTATGCCCTGGCGCGCCACCTCAATGCGCAGGCCGGCCGCGAGATCATCCCCGCGGCCATCATCGACAAGGCCCCCTCGGCCGAACTGGCCCCGGACCAGCGCGATACGGACAGCCTGCCGCCTTACGAGCTGCTGGACGAGATTCTCAAGTGGCACATCGAAGGCAGCCGCCTTCCTGCCGATGAAGCCCTTGCGGCAAGCCGCGCAGTCGAACAGCTCAGCGGAACCGAAACCGGGGCAGCACTGGTCGAACGCATCTGCCGCATGGTGGCGCGCAACGAATACAAGCGCCGCCAGTCGCCGCCAGTGATCCGGGTGCGCGCCCGGGCCTTTGGCAGCGGAAGGCAGATTCCGATCGCAGTGCGCTATTGAGGCGCTGGCCGTCATCCGTCATCCATCATTCAGGTGAACGGCCGTTCGACCCTGTTGATAAAAATTGAGGAAAGCGCATGCCCGTCCTGACTCCGCAATACGATGCCGCCGTGGTGATCGGCCGCTTCCAGCCCGTGCACAACGGCCACCTGCACCTGCTGCATCACGCGCTGGAGCGCGCGGCCACGGTGATCGTGGTGCTGGGTTCGGCCTTCCACGCCCGCAACACCAAGAACCCCTTCACCTGGGAAGAGCGCGCCGCCATGATCGCCGGTGCCATGCCGCCGGGCCAGCGCGAACGCCTGCGCTTCGTCGCTACCCGCGATTACTACGACGATCGCCGCTGGTCCGCCGAAGTGCGCCGCCTGGTCGCGGCCGAGACCGATCCCCAGGCAAGGGTGCTGCTGGTCGGGCACTTCAAGGATGCCTCCAGCTACTACCTGCGTCACTTCCCGCAATGGCAGCTGGAAACCCTGCCGCGCGCGGGCGACATCGATGCCACCGACATTCGCACTGTCTGGTTCGAGGCCGAGGACCTGGAAGTCAGCCTCGACGTTCTCGACACGATGGTGCCGCCCAGCGTGCGCCACTACCTGCGCGCCTGGTCACTGCTGCCGCATTACGCCGCCCTGGTGGAAGAACATCGCCAGTTGCGCAAGTATCAAGCGGCCTGGGCTGCGGCACCTTATCCGCCGGTCTTCACGACAGTGGATGCCGTGATCCGCGCGGCGGACCACGTGCTGCTGGTACAGCGCAAGGGCTTTCCGGGGCGCGGGCTGTGGGCCATCCCCGGCGGTTTCCTGGACCAGCGCGAGCGCCTGATGCAGGCCGCCCTGCGCGAACTGGCCGAGGAAACCAACCTGGCCGTGCTGGATGTGACGCTGGAAGAGGCGCTGGTGGACGTCAAGATTTTCGATCACCCCGACCGCAGTGCGCGCGGCCGCACCATCACTCACGCTTACTACTTTGACCTGCGGCTGGAACAACTTCCCGAGGTCGAGGCCGCCGATGATGCGGCCCAGGCGGTGTGGACACCGATTGCACAACTGGCGGCGATGGAGGCGAGCTTCTTCGACGATCACTTCCATATCCTCGATACCTTCCTCAACCTCACCGGCAGCGAGTGAGATCATGGCCATTCCCGAAGCTGTCGATCCCATCGCACCGGATAGCCCGGCCCTGCCGGACCTGATGCCCGCCGCCCTGCAGCAGCTGCTGGAAAACCGCCTGCCACGCGTGATCCGGCGAGAGCCCGACCAGGACGACGCAAGGCGCTGGCGGCGCTGGGAGATCGGCGGGCGTACCGTGCAGATCGCCCAGCCCGTGACCTTTACCCCCTATGCCTCGGCGCAACCATGCTCGGCGCGCTGTCGCTTCTGTTCCGAAACGCTGGACGATGGCGGCCCGCACGCAGCAGCGCTACGACCCGGTCCGCAGTACGGCGCACAGCTCCGGCAAGCGCTCGCTGCGCTGCGCGGGCTGCCGCTGTCGTGGTCGCTGTCGGGACTGGAGACCACCGATGACGCCGGCTGGATGCTGTCCATGCTCGATGTCCTGCAGGAGCACGCGCGCCAGTCACCCGTGCAGGGCAGCGTGCTCTACACCAATGGCGCCGGCCTGGCCACGCCGCGTGGCGCGGAGCTGATCGCGCGCTTGCAGGCCTTCGATCTCGGCTGGGTGGAACTGTCGCGCCACCATCATGAGGCCCAAGCCAATCAGGCCATCATGCGTTTTCGCAGCGGACAGGCGGTTGCCACGCAGGCCGGCATCGACGCCACGCTCACGCAACTGGTGCCGCAGTTGCCGGTGAAGCTGGTGTGCATCGTGCAGCAGGGTGGCATCGATGGCGTGCCCGCGCTGAAAGCCTATCTGCGCTGGGCGCAACAGCGCGGTGTGACGGCGGTGATCCTGCGCGAGTTCTCGCAACTCGGACCGCAATACCGCAACAACGTGACGGCCCGCTACATCGGCGGCGCGCGCATCGATGTGGCGGCGTTGCTGGCAGCCTGCCTGGCCGATCCGGAACTGAGCGCCGAAGCGCAACCGGTGCACGCCACCTCCGGCTACTACTTCTGGAACGTGGTGCTGCACTGGCGCGGCATGCAGCTCACCTTCGAAGCCTCGGACTATGTGCGCATGCATGCGCGCCATGCCAGCGGACGCATCTACAAGCTGGTGTTCCATGCCAATGGCCGCCTGTGCGGCGGCTGGAATCCCGAACAACACGTGCTGCTGGAAACCACCGGTGCCGCGCCCCTGCGCAGTCGCGCGGTGCAGCCGTTGCAGCTGCTGCGGAGCCCGTGATGAACGACAACAGCTGGCTGCACCTCAGCAGGCAGGACCCGGCCTGGACCCTGCCGCAGGAGCTGGCCGAGACCGATCCCTTCGGCGCGCGAGATTGCGGCTGGGTGGAGCAGATGCAGCCGTTCATTGCGCACCTGTGCCCGCCTGACGGCAAGGTGCTCGATCCCTTCTGCGGATTTGGCAGCACGCTGGTCGCCGCGCACAGCGTGGGCCGCGCGGGCATCGGCATTGAGATAGATGGCCAGCGCGTGGCATTGACGCGCCAGCGGCTGCAGCGTCTCGGGGCCGATGGTCCGCCACAGCAAGTGTTGCAAGGCGATGCCACGGCGCTCGCGCATTCCCTGCCGCCGGTGGACCTGGTGTTGAGCAACGTGCCTTACTTCGGCTGCCAGTGGCCGGACGCCTCCGACGCCGCGCACGCTGGACAGCTTTACGCCAGCCAGACCTACGCCGCTTTCCTCGGCATGCTGGAGCGTCTGCTGCGCGCATTGCGCGACTGTTTGCGTCCCGGCGGCTGGCTGGTGCTGTGCGCCGAGAACCTGCGGGTGGGCGAGCAGTTCGTGCCGCTGGCCTGGGATCTGGCACGGCTGATGGCGGACCGCTTCCGTTTCGTCGAAGAACGCATCCTGGTTTATGACCGCGCCAGTACGTCCGAGACGCCCGGCCAGCTGCGCAGCAATCGTTCGCACGAATACGCGCTGATCGCGCGCCATCTGCCGCACGCCATCGATACGGAGCAGACTCTTGCTGTACTGCAAGCGCTGCAGTTGGCGCATCCGGGGTTCGTCCTTTACGGCAGCTTTGCGCGCTGGCTGCAGGATTTGCCGTTGTCGCAGGCGCCCGCCGATGCGGATCTGTTGCTTCCCGACGATCCGCGACTGGTTGCTGCCGTGTGCCATTGGCTGGAACAGCAGGGCTTCGCGCTCACCTGCTGGGGCGCACCGTTCTCGGCCGCCATGGCCGGCTCCGCTGCGGCCGTGCTCCCGGAGCGCCACTACCTGCGCGCCGTGCGGCTCGACCGTGCGGGCCGGCAGGTGCGGCTGGACCTGTGCCTGCGCGATGCGCAGTACGATGTGGCAACTGTTATTCCGCATGCAGTTTTCCGTCACGGCTTGCCCCTGATGCCGCCAGCGCTGTTGCAGGGCCCCGGCTGAGCTGGTGTGATCACTGCGCTGCATCGTTTATTCACCGCCTGTGCTCCCGCTTTCAATGCGCCTCATGCCAAAATGGCATGGGGCGCTGCTCATGCCATTTCGGTATAGTGGCTGCGTTCCAAAGGAGGGTCGCCGCCAGGCACAACGTGGTCGGCACCAAAGACAAGCCGCCGGATCAGCGCGGCAAGCCAACGGGGTAGGGAAGATGGAAATCAAATGGGTGGAGGACTTCCTCTCGGTCGTCGATACGCTGAATTTCAGCCGCTCGGCCAAACTGCGCAATGTCACGCAACCGGCCTTCGGCCGCCGCATCCGCTCGCTGGAAACCTGGCTGGGTGCCGAACTGTTCGATCGCTCGTCCTATCCCTGCACGCTCACGCCGGCCGGTGAATCCTTCGTCCCGATCGCCAAGGAAATGCTCAACCAGTCGATGCAGGCGCGGCTGGTGCTGCGCGGCCAACTGGCAGGTGCGCAATCCTCGGTACGCTTTGCGATGCCGCACACGCTCTTGCTGACGGTGTTCCCCAAGCTGCTGTCGGAAATCGAAAAGACCATCGGCGCCATCGCCACCACCGTCATGGCCGGCAACGTGCACGATGCCGTCATGGCCCTGGTGGAGCGCAACTGCGACCTGCTGCTGTGCTATGACCATCGCCAGCAGGGCATCGCCCTCGATACCGAACGCTATGCTGTGCTTTCGCTGGGCAAGGAGCCGCTGCGTCCCTATGTCAAGACGCTGCCCAGTGGCCAGCCCAAGTATGTGTTGCCAGGGACGCCCAATGATCCGCAACCTTTCCTCAGTTATTCCCCGTATTCCTCGCTCTCGCGCATCGTCGAGAAGGCCCTGCATTCCAGCCCGCGCCGCGTGCACCTGTTCCGCCGCTTCGAGACCGACCTGGCCGAAGGCTTGAAGAGCATGGCCGTCGAAGGCCACGGCATCGCCTGGCTGCCGGCCAGTGCGGTGTCGCGCGAGATCGCCGAGGGCAAGCTGACCCTGGCCATCGCCCCGAACGACAGCGAAGCGCTGGAGCAGGGGCTGTGGTGCGACGAGATGGATATCCGCGTCTATCGCCGTCTGGATGGAGCCAATCCGGACATAGACCGGATCTGGAACTATCTCAAGGCCGAGCACGGCACGCCATAATTTTTCCTGCATTTTTTGAAGCCAAGGTCCCGCATGAAATTTCTCACCAACCAGCAGGTCAGCGAACTGCTGACCACCGAAGACGCCATCGCCTCCATGCGCGAGGCTTTTGCCCACGCCGCCGAGGGCGCGCATCAGGGGCGCGTGCGCACCAGTGCCGCCAATGGCGTGATGCTGTCGATGATGGGGGCGGTCATTCCATCGGCCGGGATCGCCGGGGCCAAGGTCTACACCACCATCAAGGGCCAGTTCAGGTTCGTCATCCAGCTGTTCTCCAGCGAGACCGGCGCACCGCTGTGCACGCTGGAGGGCGACGCCATGACCGGCCTGCGCACTGCGGCCGCAACCGCAGTGGCCTGCGATGCGCTGGCCCGCAGGGACGCCGCCACCCTGGCGGTGATCGGCACCGGCGTGCAGGCGCGTTCGCACATTCCGGCGCTGCTGCAGGTGCGGCCGTTCAAGGAAGTATTGATCGCCGGCTTGTCGGGCCGCGAAGCCCTGGCCGAGGAAGTCACGCGCACCCTGGGCGTTCCGGCGCGCGTGGTGAGCATCGATGAAGCCGCCGCCGCAGCGGACGTGCTGGTCACCGTGACCCGTTCAGCCACGCCGCTGTTCGATGGCAAGCTGCTGCGTCCGGGGGCCTTCGTGGCCGCCGTCGGTGCCTCCAAGGCCAACGTGCGCGAGCTGGACGACACCGCCATCGGCCGTGCCGCCGCGCTGTTCGTGGAATGGAAGCCGCAGGCGCAGCAGGAGGCCGGCGACCTGGTGCAGTGCGCACCGGGCGTGTTCGCGTGGGACAAGGTGATGGAACTGGCGCAGGCTGTCGATGGCAGCATGCCTTATCAGCGCCGCGACGAGGACATCGTCATCTACAAGGCCATCGGCATCGGGCTGGAAGATGTGGCGCTGGCAGGGCTGGCGTATCGCAAGGCGTGCGCGCAGTACGGCTGGTAAGCCGGATCTGGCGGGATGAAAAAAGGCGCTGCGGATTTTCCCGCAGCGCCTTTTTGTTTGGCGCAGCCTCGAATCAGGCAGTCACTTTCTTGTTCTTGGCGGCTGCTGCCGGTTTGGCCCGCAAGGCGGTGGCGGTGGCGATGAGCACGACGGCGATGCCGGTCACGGTGCCCACGGTCACCGGTTCATCCAGCAGCAGCCAGCCCCACAGCGAAGCGGTCATCGGCACCAGGAAGGTCACGGTGATGGCCTTGGTCGCCCCTTCAGCGGCAATCAGTTGGAAGAACAGTGCGTAAGCGATACCGGTACAGAGCACGCCCAGCACCAGTACAGATAACAGCGCAGGCAGGGTACCCGCCTGCAGCGCATGCGGCATCGACGGCGCAGCCAGCGGCAGCAGGCACAGGGCAGCGGCGAACTGGCTGCCGGTGGCCATGGCGATGGGCGGGATGCCGCCGGCGCGCATGCGCGTGAAGGTGGCCGCAAAACCATAGCTGACCGCCGCACCCATGGCCGCCAGCACTCCGGCGATCACCAGCGCATCGACCGGTGCCGGGCCGATGCCGACCAGCACCGCCACGCCGACCAGGCCCAGCACGAAGGCCCCGGTACGCACCAGGCTCAGCCGTTCGCCCAGCAGCAGGAAACCGAACATGGCCGTGAAGATCGGTGCCAGCGAATTCATGGTGGCCATGTAGGCCGAGGGAATGTGCAGCGCCGACCAGGCAAACAGCGCGAAGGGCAGGGCGGTATTGAAGATGCCGATCACCAGGTAGGGCAGCCAGTTGCGGCGCCACTGCAGCGGCACCCCGCGCATGCGGGCAAAGGCCAGCAGCGACAGCGTGGCCAGCGAAGCACGGCCGAAGGTGGTCAGCATGGGGCCGAAGACCGGTGCGGCGATGCGCATGAGCATGAAGCTGGTGCCCCAGATGGCAGCCAGCAGCAACAGCTTGGCAATGTTGGAGGAAGACATGGGCGTGGGCGGCAGGTATGGCCAGTGGGAGGTCGATTGTACGGCCACTTCCTCGAGCCGTCCCGGTACAGTTGGCAGCTTTGTACCGGGCCACTTGACTGCAGCGCAACAGTCACCGGGGAGAATGAGGAAGAACTGTGCATGGCACCGTACCGGGCCACCTGCTAGGCTTGCCAGCCTGACACTTACTGTACGGGAGCCTGCATGCTGACGATCTACGGCCGTGACAATTCCATCAACGTACGCAAGGTCCTGTGGGCCTGCAGCGAGCTGGACATTGCCTTCGAGCGGCAGGACTGGGGTATTGGTTTCAAATCGACCAGCGAGCCTTCCTTCGTTGCCATGAATCCCAATGCGATGGTGCCGGTGATTGATGATCATGGCTTCGTCCTGTGGGAGTCCAACAGCATCCTGCGCTATCTCGCCGGGCAATACGGTGACGGTGCGCTGTATCCGCAAGCACTGCGTCTGCGCCCACGCATCGACCAGTGGATGGACTGGCAGGCCAGCGACCTCAACCGCAGCTGGAGCTATGCCTTCATGGCGCTGGTGCGCAAGTCGCCCGAGCATGGCGATGCGCAGCAACTGGCGGCTTCCATCGCTGGCTGGACGCGCTTCATGCAGGTGCTGGAACAACGGTTGCAGCACAGTGGCGGTTTCGTGGCGGGTCCTGCATTCACGCTGGCCGATATTCCGGTCGGGTTGTCGGTCAATCGCTGGTTCGGCACGCCCTTGGACCATGCGCCCTTGCCGGCCGTGGCAGCGTATTACGAGCGTCTCAGCGAGCGGCCCGGCTTCCGTGCCTACGGCCGCAACGGCATGGCCTGATGGCGGCGGGCGCGGTACACTGCGGCCTTGCGCATGCGCGCCCATTTCCGTCCTGCAGGTTCACCATGGCCACCCGAAAGAAAAAACTGCTCTTCCTTGCCGCCTTCCTTGGCTGTCTGCTGCTGGCCAGCGTTCCCTTGTGGACTTTGCTGTTTTACTGATTTGTTTTGATTGCTTGCGCCTGCTCGAAATCGTATCAGGCGTTACTAAAAATCCTTCCAGGATTCGCTCTTCTTTTCTGCCCGATGCGGGCCGATGCGTCTTGCCCCGGCATGATGTGCGGCCTTGCTGCGGCACCGGCTGAAGGCTTCTTTCGGATTCTCTTCTTCGCGCTGCGGCTGATGTCATCACTGCAGAGGAGGAGCGTATGCCACAAGCCTTCATCACGATTGGAGACAAGACCAGCCACGGCGGCACGGTCATCTCCGGCGATCTCACTTTCATGGTCCACGGCAAGCCGGTGGCGCGCGTGGGGGACCAGACGGTCTGTCCCCGGTGCCAGGGGACCTTCGCCATCACTACCGGCGCGGGCGACATGTTCTCGCTCGGCGCGGCCGTGGCACGCCACGGTGACCGCACCGCCTGCGGCGCCACACTCATCGCCAGCCAGGCTACCAGCACGCATGCCGAGGGGCGGATTGCCAGTCCGGAATTCCTGGCCGCTGAGGCCGAGGTAGCCAAGGCCGGCGCCGGGAACGCTGCATCGGCCGATTCCGGCATCTGCCTGAGCTGCATGCGCGATGCTGCCGTCAGCGGCGCCACCCTGCTGGTGCGCAGCTGATGGCCGCCGACGTCATGAAGCGACTGGCCGAGGCGAGGAAGACCATGCCGGCACTGCAGCTGTACGTCCTCGTGGACGGACTGCACTACGAGTCCTGCACGGATGCGGCGCTACGTGAGGCACCCGGCGTCATTGCACTTTTTGCCGAGACCGTGGATGCGCATCTGGCGCCCGCCGGGCCCTGGCTGCTGGCGGTCGAGAAGCTGTCCCCTGCGTTGTTGGAGCAGATCAGCCGCCTGGAAGCGATTGCTCCGGCGGTTTCCTGGATCATTGGCCCGCAGGATCTGCAGGGCCTGGCGCAACTATTGCGCTTGTGCATGCAGATGAGCTTGCCCGACGGACGCACTGCACTGCTGCGCTTGTGGGATCCGCGCGTGTTGGCTGCAGCAGCGCGTGACCTGAAGGCAGCGCAGCGCCACACGCTCTTCGGTCACCTGTTTGAATGGCACCTGTTGCTCGATGGCCGCCGGGTTCACATCGGGAGGCCGACATGATCCGCCTCGATGAAGACGACCTGGCGCGTTTGCGTGCCCGTGATACCGAACACTTCATTGCTGCCGTGGCCGACCAGTTCCTCTCCGAGCGTGGCGACCTGCAGCGCGTGCCGGGCCGCAGCGAGGTAATCCGGCGCATGCGCGAGGCCTATGAGCATGGTCTGTCGCTGGGCTTCGGTGCGTTGTCCCACCTGATCTACATGATGTATCTGTCAGCCGATTGGCCTGGCCTGTTCCGTCGTCCGGGCACCGTGCGTTACCTTCGCCGCCCGGGTGCCACGCCCGAACAAAGGCTCGATGACATGATCGCCGTCCTGCACAAGCTGGCCGCGCCGCAAGATGAGGAGCGCAAATCATGATCGCTCCCGTCGTGGCGGTACCGCTGATCAGCAGCGAGATTCTTGGATGGATAGGGCTGGGTGCGTCGGCGGTCGCAGCCGGTACCGGGGCGGCCATCTACAGCAGTTCGCGCAGGGCCGAAGAGGCCAAGTCCTCCCCATTGAGTCAGGCCGATGTACTCAAGAAAGATCAATCCTGCAAGCGCTGTCCCCCCGCAGCGGGGAGCCTGGTGCCACGCAACTGGCACATGTCTGAAGAGGCGCGGGCCTATCAGGCGCGTGTCACCGGGTTTGCGCCCTATACCGAGTGGGCCTTCGATGACATTGATTTCGATGGATTCCAGCTGGGCCCGTGTCTGCTGCAAGAGGCCAAGGCACGATATGCGCAGTTTTTTGACAGAAAGACGGGTGAGCCCAAGTTCTTCTATGGATTGAAGGGGTACCCGAATCTTATGAAACAAGCCGCCGCGCAGAGCGCGACCGTATTGAAGTCCAGTCCTGCCCACTTGTGCTGGTACGTGCAGGATCATTTGGTCTTTCGTCATCTGAGCGAGGTCTTTCCTGCCAACAAGCTCGCCATCCAACTTTTCCATAAGCCATGATCATGTATCTTGTCATCAACTTTGCCTTTGCTTCAACGCTCGCCACCTTGCCTAGCGCATCCGAACATTTCTCCATACTGTGGAAAGTCGCGGTTCTTTTGGACGCTGTGGGCATGCCGCTGGACGACTGGTGCCCTCCAGCTGATACGCCGGAAGATGCCCGGCGCATCCAGGCATTTGAAAGAGACGGTCCTACACGCGCTGCACTGGCCATTGTGGAAGAGGAGGAGCGCAGTGATCCTGCCAACGGCTTTCGTTATCTTGGTATCTGGAACGGCTATGAAGAAGAGGGCGGCTCCGCCATCCTGCTCGGATTGCAGCAGGCCGATGGACCCGGCAATTCCACTTTCCGCCTGCAGGCGCAGGCAGTTCCTGCGCTTTGTCAGAAGGCCAATCTGATCAAGGTGCTGACGGGGCTCTCGTTGCAATGGCAGCCTCCCTTCATCGCGGTCGACCCTGGCGGATATGGCATGCGCCACAAGGTCTTCGCCGATCGCCCCGGCGCCGGATGGCTGCTGTATCTGCCAGGCAGGATCACGCGCGCCCAAGTCCCCGAGGCCGCCGAGCTGCTGCCGGTATTGAACGAGGACGGACAGCAACGCGGCACGATCATCGTCTCGGTGGCGGGCGATGCGTTTGACGATGAAAACCCCGATCACATCCAGTCCGCCAACGCCATCGAAATCCGCCTGGCTGACCAGGACCTGTTGCCGCGCTACGCTGCCCTGTAACCCTCACGCAAAAAAAATCCCCCGGGTCCGACGACCAGGGGGCCAACATCATTTCATCGCGATTCAGGCAGACACACACCAGGCGGCACCGGACACGGTACCGTCCCGCTCGCTCAATACGGCAGCCGATGCGGCGGCAGGCTGGCACGGCTGGCCAGCGGATGATGCCGCCAGCGCGCTTCGGCCAACAGGTAGATGCCCGTGGCCGACAACGCAACGGTCACCAGCGTAGAGAGAACGGCAGTCAGCAGGAAGGTGGTGAACATGATGATCTCCTCAAGACGACTTCATCTTAGGAGAAAGCACCGCCCGTGGCTCTAGTGATTTTCCCTAGAAAACAAACAAGCCGCTCAGGGAATCCCTGAGCGGCTTGCAGACCGGCAATGCTGTCATCCTGTCATGCTGCCAAGGCAGCAAGCCCCGCAGCAGGATGCCGCATCAGTGCATCAATAACGTTCCAGCCAGTGCGCGTAAGGTGCCGGCAGCGTCCAGGAAGGGCGCTCCACGCCCAGTTCCTTGGCAGCCTGATAAGTCCAGTGCGGGTTGGCCAGATGCGAACGACCCACCATCACCAGGTCGAGCTGGCCATCCTTGACGGCGCGCTCGGCCAGTTCCGGCGTGCCGAAGCCCCAGGCGGAAGACACCGGCACGCCAGCTTCTTCGCGCACGCGTTTGGCGATCGGACCGAGGAAGGCCGGGCCCCAGGGGATCTGCACTTCAGGAATGGTGAAACCGATGGTCACGCTGATCATGTCCATGCCGATCTCCTTGAACTGGCGCACCACGCCGATGGAGTCGACCAGCGTCTGCTCGTCGCGGCCATCGTATTCCAGCACGCCGAAGCGTACCGTCAGGGCCAGGTGTTCCGGCCACACTTCACGCACGGCGCGCAGGGTTTCCAGCAGGAAGCGGGCGCGGTTTTCCACGCTGCCACCGTAGATGTCATCACGCTGGTTGGAATGCGCCGAGAAGAAGCTCTGGCCCAGGTAGCCGTGGGCGAAGTGCAGCTCCAGCCATTCGAAGCCGGCATCACGCGCGCGGATGGCGGCATCGACGAAGTTCTGGCGCACGCGGGCGATGTCGTCCAGGCTCATGGCCTTGGGGACCTTGGGCAAGCCCTTGCCAAAAGCAATCGCGGACGGGGCGATGGTGTCCCAGCCGCGTGCATCGTCGGCGGCCATGTGGTCGTCGCCTTCCCAGGGACGATTGGCGCTGGCCTTGCGGCCGGCGTGGCCGATCTGGATGCCGGGTACCGCACCGGCGGCCTTGATGGCTTGCACCACCGGCACGAAGGCTTGCGCCAGCTCGTCCGACCAGATGCCGGTGCAGCCCGGCGTGATGCGGCCTTCCGGGGCCACGGCGGTGGCCTCCACGATCACCAGGCCGGCACCGCCACGGGCGATGCTGGCGTAGTGCGACAGGTGCCATTCGTTGGCCTTGCCGTCCACCGCCATGTATTGGCACATGGGCGGGATGGCAATGCGGTTGCGCAGGTTCAGGTCCTTCAGCTTGAAGGGAGTAAAGAGAGCAGACATGGGTGGCTTCTTGTCAATGATGAAAATGAGATCAACAAGCGCTGCACTGGCACAGCACTCGCTTCGTTTGTTCGTAAATCTTCGAACTATGGAAGGAGTATAACCCAGGGTGTATCATCTTGCAGATGCGTCCCTACAAACATCCCGAGATTGCCGAGTTCGTGCTGGAGCGCGTGCTCTACGCGCTGAGCGATTCGATCCGCCTGGAGATCGTGCGCCACCTGGCGCGCGTGGAATGTGCGACCTGCGGCGAACTCGATGGCGGGCGTCCCAAGTCCACCGTCTCGCACCACTTCAAGGTCTTGCGCGAAGCCGGCCTGGTGCGTACCGAGAGCAATGGCACCACCCACATCAACACCTTGCGCAGCGCCGATATCGAGCAGCGTTTTCCGGGTTTGCTGTCGGCCATCCTGGCCCAGCACGACAAGCTACCCGCCCGCCGCAAGAAGGCGGCCTGAAGCCTTCCCGTCCGCTCAGAGCTTGCCGGCCTTGACGTCGGCGTCTACCGCCACGAAGGCCGTGGCCATCGCATACTGTTCTGCCTCCACCGAGGTATTGCCGCGAAAGTCCTCGCACACCACGCGCCGGAAGGCGACCGGGTTGTCATTGCGATGCAGCTGGTAACTGCCGACCCAGGTACCGTCGATCTGTTCCCTGCTGCTGACCCGGATGAAATAGCCGTGATGTTCGGCCACGTCATTGTCGAGCTGGGTATCGATCACCGCACGCGCGTAACCCACACCGGCCACCTGTGCCGAGGCCACCGAAGCGAAGGGATTGCCGTGCAGGCCGGGGGCCGGTTCGCCATCGATCTGCACGGTGCAAAGGACGTCGCCATCGCGTTGCTGCGTGCAGGAGACGCTGATGTGCTTGCCGCGATAGGTGGCACCGTAGGTAGGGAGCATGCGTGCTTTCAAGAAGAATTGCCTGGGCGCTATAGTGGCGCGATCGTTCATCGTGGTCAATCAACTTGCAGCCGGCATGGCGTGACAGCCGCGTAAAAAAAGCCCGCATGTTGCCATGCGAGCCTTTTCTTTCACAGCGACGATTTGCGCAGCAGATCAGGACCCGTGCTTGGCCAGGCCCTCGCGCATCCGCTTCACTTCCTTCTCCGACACGGCCCCTGCCTGGTTGCTCCAGCCCTGGCGCACGAAGCTGGCCAGTTCCGCCGCTTCCTTGTCGGAGAGGCGATGGGCAAAGCCCGGCATGACCAGGATCGACGGTGCCTTCTCGGTGGACGGCGTGCGCGCCCCGGCCAGGATCACGTGCAGCAATGCGCTGGGATTGTCGGCATTGACCACGGTCGCGCCATCGAGCACCGGGAAGATGCCCGGCGCGCCCTTGCCATTGACGAAGTGGCAGGCCGCGCAATTGTCCAGGTACAGGCGCTCGCCCAGGCTCAGGTCCTTGGCGGCCGTGAGTTTCTTCGTGGTCGCCTCGGCCCCTTGCGGCGTGACGCGCCCGCTGCTGGCGGAGGCCACCGGCGAGAGCGTCTTCAGGTAAGCGGCGATGGACTGCAGGTCTTCCGGCTTCAGGTGCGCCGTGCTGTGTTCCACCACCAGGCTCATCTCGCCCGCCACTGACGCAGTCTTGTTGCGGCCGGTCTGCAGGTAGTCGACGATGTCCTGCGCGCTCCAGTGCGGCATGCCGCGCAGCGACGGTACGGCCCAGCCATTGAGATCACCCCCCGAGAGGAACTGCGCCTGGCTGCTGTCGCTGGCCTTCTCGTTCATGGCGAACCCGCGCGGGGTGTGGCAGCTGCCGCAGTGGCCCAGGCCCTCCACCAGATAGGCACCACGCTTGATCTCGGCGCTCCAGCCGTCCTGCTCCTTGAACGGCTTGTCATTGGCGAAGAAGACATTCCACAGCTTCATCCCCCAGCGGATGTTGAACGGGAAACTCATGCTGCTGGCCGGCGGCGTGGAGGCCACCGGTTTCACCCCTTGCATGAAGTAGGTGTAGAGGGCGTGGATGTCCTCGTCACTCACCTTGGCATAGCTGGGGTAGGGCATGGCCGGATAGAGCTGTGTGCCATCGGCGCGCACGCCGTGGCGCACGGCTGCAGAGAACTGGGCTTCGCTGTAGTTGCCGATGCCGTGTTCCTTGTCCGGCGTGATGTTGGTCGAATAGATGATGCCGTGGCCGCTGTCGATGGCCAGTCCGCCCGAATAGGCCGGCTTGCCGGCCGCGCTGTGGCAGGCCATGCAGTCGCCGGCACGCGCCAGGTATTGGCCGCGAGCCACCGTATCCTGGTCCGCCGCCTGCGCCGGATTGAACGCACCCAGCACACCCAGCGACAACGCCAGTCCGGCCAGCAATGAAGTCATTTTTTTCATGTTCTCTCCCCCCTTCATGCCTGGACCAGCGGGCCGGGGTTCTTCAGGTACTGCGTCTTGATGGCGTGCGCGGCCATGAGCGTGATGGCCCCGATGGTAGCCGTCGGATTGGCCTGGAAGTTCTGCGGGAAGGCATTGCCGCCGGGGACGAAGACGTTGTGCACATCCCAGGATTGCAGGTACTTGTTCAAGGCCGAATCGCGCGGCGAATCGCCCATGATCGCGCCGCCCACGTTGTGGGTGGAGACGTACTTGGTGATGTCCCAATGCGAATCCAGGGCCAGGAAACTTTCCGACATGTGGTCCGGATTGAGCTCCTTGGAAATCTTGAGCACGATGTCGCGCAGGTAGCGTTGCAGCTTCAGTTCGTTCTGTCGCCAGTCGAAGGTCATGCGCAACAGCGGCTGCCCCCATGGGTCCTTGTAGTTCGGATCCAGGTCCAGGAAGTGGCCGCGATAGGACATGCAGGTGGTGGTGATGCTGATCTTCATGGAATGGTCGTACCAGTCGATCATGCCTTCCTTCCAGCCGCGTCCCCAGCTGGGCGTGCCCGGCGGCAGCGCCGTGCCGATCGGCGCGCCCGAGGCTTGCGAGCTGTGGATCTTGGCACCGCCGATGAAGCCCAGCTTGATGCCATCGTCGAAGTTGCCGGGCGAAATATCGTTGAACATTTCGCCGGTGGCACCGGCGGTGGCAAAGGAATTGAAGTGCTTGTCCTTGAAGAACAGCGTCGCCCCGCCATTGGAGAGGAAGGCATAGTTGCGGCCGATGACGCCGGTCTCGGTGATCGGGTCATAGGGCTTGCCGATGCCCGAGAGCAGCATCAGGCGCACGTTGGCGAACTGGAAGCTGGAGAGGATCACGATCTTGGCCGGCTGGAACACTTCCTTCATGTTCTCGTCGATGTAGGTCACGCCGCGTGCGGTCTTCTTGTCGGCGTGCAGGTCCACGCGGATGACGTTGGCGTTGACCTTGTAATCGAAGTTGGGCAGGCGCTTGACCACATCCAGGATGGTGGTCTGCGGCGAGGCCTTGGAATAGTTCAGGCAGGGATACTTGCTGCAGAAACCGCAATAGTTGCAAGGTGCAATTTGTGCGCCATACGGATTGGTCCAGGCCTGCGAAACATTGGCCGAGGGATTGGGGAAGGGATGGTAGCCCAGCTTGCGCGCCACGTCGGCGAACAGGGTGTTGTTGTAGGTATCGTGCAGCGCCGGCAGCGGATAGGGGTTCGAGCGCGGTCCTTCGAAAGGATCGCCGCCCGGCTGGATCTGGCCGCGCAGGTTGCCGGTATTGCCCGACAGGCCGCAGACCTTGTCGAAGAAATCGTAGTGCGGCTCGATCTCGTTCCAGGTGAAGGGGAAATCCTTGATGCGCATCTCGGGATCGAGACTGCTGTGCTTGTAGGCCTGGTCGGCGTAGGTCTTGAGCTTGAGGTCAGTCGGTGTGGCGCGGATCAGCACCGCCGTCCAGTGCAGGCCCGAGCCACCGACGCCGGTACCGGGCGCGAAAGCGCCCCACTTGCGGGTCGGCAGCGCCTGCTGCGCGGTGTTGTAGCGCACCGTCAGCGCAGCATCGCGCGGGGTGGCGAAGACCTTGTTGCGGGTGGCGTAGCCGTACTGGTCGGCTGGCTTGGGATAGGCGAAGTCTTCGGGCGGACGGTCCGGGCCGCGCTCCAGGGCGCGTACCTTCAGGCCGGCCTGGGCCAGTTCGATGGCCATCAGGGAGCCGGCCCAGCCGAGGCCGACGATGACGACGTCGACGTCGTCGTTGGTAATGTTAGGCATGGAATTAAGTCAGTAAGAGGTTGCAGGCGTGAACGAGGAGACGGGGCCGCGCATCAGGCGCGCTTGCCCGACAGGCTCACCGGTCCCAGCGGATACTTCACGTTGTGCTGGTCCACCCATTCGGTAAAGGCCGCACGCGCACCGGGGAAGCCGATGGCGACCCAGGCCTTCATGTCCTTGTTGCCGCCGTACATGGGATCGGCCAGGTAGCCGTTCTTGGTATCGCCCAGCAGCTGCCCGAAGAACTGCGAAGGCTTCATTGCCTTCTCGCCCAGCGCGGCAAAGTCCGCAGCGTTCTTCTGCAGCGAGGTCAGCAGGGCATCCTTGTCCTTGGCCTCCAGCTGCTCGAAGCGCTTGCCGTGCTGTTGCTGGCTGATCTGCTGGGTCAGGTCGATGCCGATGCGGTAGACGTCCTGCGGCGCGTAGGGAATCTGGAAGCCCAGCGTAGCCGGTGCATCGGTCTGGTGCGGCCCCTGCTGGTAGATGTCGCTGCCCAGGCCGGCATGCAATTGCTGGTCGATGAAGACCGGCACATTGGTTTCCAGCGCGCCCGGCCCGCGCCCTTCGGCGGGGATCAGGCGGTCGCAGGCGGCCAGGATGAAGAGCCATTGGGCGGCATTGAAGAACACCGGCTGGTAGTGCTGCAGCTCGATGCCTTCCAGGCCATCGGCCCGGGCCTGCTTGAGCAGGGGCAGCGAGACTAGCGGCACTGCCGCTGCGGTGGCCGCGAGGACGGCACGCCGCGAGGGACTGAACTTGGTGGTCATGATGTGAGCAAAGTGGAGTGGGTGGAAAACAAGCTGCGCGAGGCATCGGGACAAGGACGCATCGGGCAGGACTGCGCCCGCCATGACCGCTGCACGGCACGCGCGCCGGCACCCGCAATGCCGCGTGGGGCGGCCTGCGCAGGATGAGACGTCGTTGCAATGGAATGGGGCATGGGTCGCAATCTCAGAGTGGGTCAACGCGTCTCCGATCTTGCGTCCAGCTTGCGGGGCTGGCATTTCTTGTGGTTCCCGGTCCTGGCCACGGTCGATCAGGCCAGGCGGGTTGCTCTATGGATGAGCGCACGCATTCTAACACCTCTAGTTGTCAGATGTCTTAAGACGCTGCCCCGCGGCAAGATCCTGCCATGGCCGTCTTCGGCTACACTGCTCATCCGCAGCATTGTCGCTGCAGACCCCGAATTCCGAGACCGAGACACCATGCAGATCCGCGACGCTACCCCTGCCGACATCCCCGGCATCACCCTGATCTTCAACGACGCCGTGGTCAATACCACGGCCATCTGGAGCGACAAGCTGGTGGACGACCAGAACCGCCAGGACTGGCTGGCGGCCCGTCGCCAACTGGGCTATCCGGTGCTGGTGGCGGTGGAGGGCGACAAGGTGCTGGGCTATGCGAGCTTCGGTGACTGGCGTCCCTTCGATGGTTTCCGCCATTCGGTGGAACATTCGGTCTACGTCCACAAGGATCACCGTGGCGAAGGCCTGGGCGTGGCCCTGATGCAAGCCCTGATCCCGCGTGCCCGCGCGGTCGGCAAGCACGTCATGGTGGCCGCCATCGATGCCAGCAATGTCGGCTCCATCGCACTGCACAAGAAGCTCGGTTTCGAGCAGGTCGGCCACATGCCGCAGGTCGGCACCAAGTTCGGCAAGTGGCTGGACCTGGCCTTCCTGCAACTGACGCTGGATCAGCGCACTGATCCGGACAAGATCGGCAGCTGATTGCCGCAGCGTCAAACACGAAGGGCCGCATGGAAGCGGCCCTTTGTGTTGCTACTCAGCGATGCGAGGAAGGGGCTCACGGCCTCAGCCGTTGTGCTTTTCTCCCTCGTGCTTCTCGCCTTCATGCTTGTCGTTGGCGCGCTTGTCTTCCTCGTGTTTGGCCGGCTCGTGCTTCGCTTGCGCGTGCGCTTCCTGTGCATGGGCAGCTGCCTCATGCCGCTCGGGGGCCGCCTTCTGTTCGTGCTGCGGCGGACGTTCTTCACGGGGCGCGGCGGCAGCATGCGCCTGCATCTGCGGATGAACGTTTTCCTGCTTCATCGCCTGGGCCTTTCTTTCCTCGGCCTGCTGGCGGGCTTGTTGCGATGCATTCTGTTGCGCCTGTTCACGTTCGTGCGCCGCCTGCTGTTCCTTCTGCGCGCGCTGCTCCTGTTGTTGCTGCTGCAGTTGGCGTTGCTCCTGCTGCTCGCGCTCTGCCTGTTGTGGCGCTTCCTGATGCGGGCGCGCACCCGTTGCCTGCACCGCTTCCTTCTGCGCCTGCGGCTGTACATGCAGGTTGGCCAGCGCCATCTTCTGCTGAGTTTCCTGCGCGCGCAGTGACGGCATCGCGCCGGGACGTGCATCGCTGGCCGTGAAATGCGGCATGCTCATGGCCGCCGGTGCCACCTGTTCGTGGCGATTGTCGATGCGGGTCTGGGTGTTGACGTTGCGCTCGTCGACATTGCGCACGTTGTTCACGTTGCTGACATTGCTGACGTTATTGACGTTGCTGACGTTGCTGACGTTGTTCACGTTGTTGTTCACCACGCGCGTATTGTTGACCGTCACGTTGTTGTTGGTCACGCGATTGATCACGGTGGTCGAGTGCGAGACATAGGTGGTGTTCTTGTACACCACGGCCGGCCGCTGCCAGTCGCCGGAGGGGCGATCGCCGCCACCGCCGCCACCCCAGTGCATGCCCCAGTCATGCCATCCCCAGTCACTGTGATGACTGATGGCCTCGCCCACGAACACGCCCACGCCGAAGGACAGCGCACCCACCACCACTTCATTGGCCACCGGGCTGGGCGGACGATAGGCATAGCCCGGATACACCGGCACCGGCGGACCATAGACCACGGCCGGGTTGTAGGCCGGCACGTAGACCGTATCCGGCTGGCTGGATTCGATGACGATGGTCTGCGGCGGCGGCGGGATCACCGGGGCACCGGCGTAGACGGTGCGCGGCGCGGGCGCATCTTCCACCCGCACGGTGTCGCTGCTGCGTACCGTGCTGACCACCTTCAGCTGCGAGGAACTCTTGAGGTTGCCGGCCTGTTGCGCACGCAGGCGCAGGGCCTGGATGGCATTCATCACGTCGTTGGGATCATTGACGAAGGCATCGCCCAGCGAGCGCGTCCAGTCCGGATTGGCGGCCATCTGCGACAGGACCGCCGGGAACATGGTGAGCGATTTCACGCTGACGTCCCAGGGCTGCTTGTCTTCGGCTGCCTGCAGGATATCGCCCTTGAGCGCGCCATTCTGTCCCAGCCACTGGTTGGCGGCGACGATCTGGTCCGGGTAGGTGGCCCCGGCCAGCACTTGCGCCACCAGCTTGTCCGGGAACAGGGCGATGGGGGCCACCATCTGCGACAGTTGCTCGGCCGTGGGCGGCGTGTAGGGCGGCGTGGTCGGCGCAGCCGGCGCGGCGGCTGCGGTGGGCGGGACGGCGTCCTGCTTCTGGCAGGCGGAGAGGGCCAGCACTGCACCGAGCAGCGAAGCCGAAACGATGATGGCGGAAGTTCTGTTTCTTGTTGTCATGATGAAGTCCTCGATCCGTGACGGCGCACGGAAAACGCGTTGCGATAGCCTGGCTAACGACACGCGGCGATGCGCAGTTGACTGCAGAATTGTGATGGGATGTAACAGCGCAGGCCACGTCAGACCACCGCGCATTGTTAGGTTTCGAGCACGGCCATGGAGAAAGGTTCGACTTCGTTCTTCGTCACGCGGAAAGATCGCGCCGCACGGGAAACTGACGAAGCACTGACTGGAAAGTCGCACCAGAAGCGGGCGTTGGCGAGATGGTCTTGTCAGCGTTTTGCAAGGTCAATGCAAAAAAGGCAGACCATGAAGGTCTGCCAACAGGAGAGATGCAGCAAGGAAAAACTAAGATTTTCAGCGGCACTCGCTCATGTACCGCGATTCGATGCGGGCGCGTTCGCCATACTCGATGTTGCCCGGTCCGTTCATGGTGAAGCGGCCATCGCGCCAGGTGCCCGGCACGGGGGCGCGTTGCACGTTGCTCGGATCGCCGGTGCGCGCGCGCTCCGCTTGCATGCGCAGGCTGCGGCAGGAGGGAGATTCGCTGTTGGAAGCCAGTTGCATGGTGTTGCCGCTGTCATTCACGCCGCCGGTCCGGGGGGCCAGTGCCGTGCGCACCATGGCACGATGGGGGGACAGGGCCTGGTCCAGTTCACTGGCCGAGGCGGCATAGGCGCTCTGGCTGAACGCCGACGCGAAGACGGCCAGGGTGCCGATGGTGGCGATGCTGCACAGGGCGGAAAGGGTGCGGAAAGAAATGCGCATGATGAGCTCCTCGTTCAGTGATCAGGATGGAAAGCGGCTTGGCATGGACGTAGTCTGCCGGTCCCTGGTTGACCCTGTATGTCACTTCTTCCCGTGCAGATTACAACTGAAACATGGCCGGATGAGCAGTTTTCAGACATGACTTAAAATGATGCATTCCTCCTCAACCATGAGTTCCATTCATCATCATGCTGGACCGCATCCACCTCTCCATCGTGCAGGAAGTCGAACGCCAGGGCTCGCTGACGGCGGCGGCCGGCGTGCTGCACGTCACGCAATCCGCACTCAGCCACAGCATGAAGAAGCTGGAGCAGCAGCTCGGCACCGACATCTGGCTGCGTGAAGGCCGCCACCTGCGTCTGACGCAAGCCGGCCAATACCTGCTGGCGGTCGCCAACCGCGTGCTGCCGCAACTGAACCTGGCCGAAGAACGATTGCGCCAGTTCGCCCAGGGCGAGCGCGGCGCGCTGCGCATCGGCATGGAATGTCACCCCTGTTACCAATGGCTGCTGAAAGTGGTGTCGCCTTATCTGGCCGCCTGGCCGGATGTGGATGTGGACGTGAAGCAGAAATTCCAGTTCGGCGGCATCGGTGCGCTCTTCGGTTACGAGATCGACCTGCTGGTCACGCCCGATCCGCTGGACAAGCCCGGCCTGGTCTTCGAGCCGGTGTTCGATTACGAACAGGTACTGGTGGTGGCGGCCGATCATCCGCTGGCCGGCGCCGATTACGTCAAGCCCAAACAATTGAACAACGAGGTGCTGGTGACCTATCCGGTGCCGGTGGACCGGCTCGACATCTACACCCAGTTCCTGACCCCGGCCGGCATCGTGCCGCGCAGGCACAAGACCATCGAGACCACCGACATCATGCTGCAGATGGTGGCCAGCGGGCGCGGCGTGGCGGCCCTGCCGCGCTGGCTGGTGCTGGAATATGCCGAACAGATGGCGATCGTGCCGGTGCGCCTGGGCAAGCAGGGCATCGCCAAGCACATCTACCTGGGCGCACGGGAAAGCGATGTGGAGATCGATTACCTGCGCGCCTTCATTGAGGAGGCGCGGCAGGCACAGGCATGAGCGTCAGGTGGCTTACCTACCGTTCGGACTGAGTAGCTGCGCAGCAGCGTATCGAAGTCTGTCTTGAACTTGCCGAAGGGGTGTGCCTGCGTGCAAAGGCAGGAGCACCTTCGATACGGCCCTTGCGGGCCTACTCAGGCCGAACGGGAGTCAGGGCGCTTGATCGGGACATGACCCGGTTTGCAGTTAGTTCGTTTTTGTGACTTTGTTGAGATGCGGTGGCCGGTCGGCATCCATCCCGCGTGCGGCCGACAATTGCGCCGCCATCACATAGAAGGCCTGGATCGCCACGATGGGATCGAGGTCCGGCGTGGCGGCCACCGGCAAGATGAGGTCGCGCTCGATCACATCCTCGGGGGCCGCCAGCAAGACCCTGGCCCCGCGTGCGCGCATCTCGGCGGCCAGCGCCAGCATGCCGGCCTGCGAGGGGCCGCGTGTGGCAAACATCAGCAGCGGATAGCCGTCTTCGATCAGGGCCATCGGCCCGTGCTTGATTTCCGCGCCGCTGAAAGCCTCGGCCTGGATGGCGCAGGTCTCCTTGCACTTGAGCGCCGCCTCCAGCGCCAGCGGGAAGCCGATGCCACGCCCCACGATCATGAGCCGATTGGCCGGGACCAAAGCATCGACCGCCGCTGACCAGTCGCATTCACAAGCCGCCCGCAAGGCCTGCGGCAACTGCCCCAACGCATCCAGCAACGCCGCATCATCCTGCCAATGCGCCGTCAGCAATGCCCCGGCTACCAGACTGGCGATGAAGCTCTTGGTGGCCGCCACGCTGGCCTCCACGCCCGCATGCAGCGGCAGGCTCCACTGCGCTGCCGCCGCCAGTGGCGAATCGGCCTGGTTGACCAGCGCCACCGTGCGCGCTCCCTGCGCATCGAAATAGCGGATCGGCTCCACCACGTCCGGACTCTGCCCGGATTGCGAGATGGCGATGGCCAGCGCATCGCGCACCTGCAGCGGGGCCCGGTTCAGCGTCACCAGCGACATCGGCAGCGACGCCACGATGCGGCCCAGGCGCGCCATGATGAGATAGGCACAATAGGCGGCCGCATGGTCGGAGCTGCCGCGCGCCACCGTGACGATGGACGCCGGTGGCGCAGCGCGCAGTTGCGCGCCCAGTGCGGCATAGCGCTCCTGGTCGCGGGTCAGCTGCACGGCCACGTAATCGGTCGCAGAGCGGGCTTCCTTAAGCATCAGCGAGGTCAATCTCTTCTCCTTCCACATAGACAGCCTTGAGGGCAAATTGCCGGTCCAGCACGACCACGTCGGCGTAGTGGCCGGTGGCCAGGCGGCCACGGTCAGCCAGGCCCAGGTAATCGGCGGCATAGGTCGAGGTGCGCAGCGAGGCTTCGGCCACGTCCATGCCCAGCGCAATGAGGTTGCGCAGCGCCTGGTCCATGGTCAGCACGCTGCCGGCCAAAGTACCGTCGTCGAGCCGCACGCCGCCCGCGCACTTGTGTACCACTTGCCGGCCCAGCGCATAGTCGCCATCGGGCATGCCGGCCGCCGCCGTGGAATCGGTCACGCAGAACAGGCGCGGGATGGAACGCAGCGCCGCGCGGATGGCGCCGGGATGCACGTGCAGGAGGTCCGGAATCAGTTCGGCATACTGCGCATGGGCCAGCGCCGTACCAACCATGCCGGGCGCGCGATGATGAAAGCCGCTCATGGCATTGAACAGGTGCGTGAAGCCCGAGGCCCCATGCGCCAGCGCGGCCACGCCATCGTCATAGCTGCCGGCGGTGTGGCCGATCTGCACCTTCATGCCGCGATGGGCCAGCTTGCAGACCAGCTTCAGGTGGCCGTCCACTTCCGGGGCGATGGTGATGAGCTTGATCGGGGCCAGCCCGTCCAGATAATCCACCTGCTCAAGCGACGCCGCGATGGCGAAGTCGGGCTGCGCGCCCAGCTTGCCGGGATTGATGTAGGGCCCTTCCAGATGCACGCCCAACACGCGCGCATGGCCGGGCAAGCGCGCGTCGGTGGCGCTGCGGATGGCCTTCAACGCCACTTCCAGTTCCTCCAGCGGCGCGGTCATGGTGGTGGCCAGCAGACTCGTGGTGCCGTGACGTGCATGCAGGCGCGAGAGCACCTGCACCGCGTCGCCCCCTTCCATCACGTCGCGCCCGCCGCCGCCATGCACGTGCAAGTCGATGAAGCCGGGCAGGATGTAGTCGCCTTCGTCGATGACGCGCGGCTGCTGCCGCAACGGGCGGCCGTCGATGGAGCGGATGCGCTGGTCGAAGACCATGCTGCCATGGGTCCAGCCGTGGGGCGTGAGCACGTTGCCGTGCAACTGGGTCAGTGCATTCATGCCGGGGTCTCCTTGGGTTGCAGGGCGCGCCGCACCAGCAGCAGGGCTCCGTCCACCGCATCGGCTTGCGGCGGGACGATGCGGGCCTGCTGGCGGCGTTCCAGGTAGGGCTGCAAGGCTGCGGCCAGTCCGCCGCACAGCGCCAGCGGCAGGCATTGTGCGGGGTCGAGGGTATCGATCATGCGGCTGATCTCGGCCGCCGCCGCCTGCAGGATGCTGCGGGCGGCCACATCGTCATGGGCATGGGCCACCACCGGCCGCGCTGCACGGGCGAAGGCGGCCTGGTCCGCTTGTGCCAGCCAGTCCAGCAGGGTGGCGCGTTCGTCGCGTGCCGTGTCGGCGGGCAGTTCCTTGCGGCACAGGTCCAGCACGGCGTCGGCCAGCGGCCCGCGATGGCTGCGCCCATCCAGCGCCAGCTGGGCGTGATGCAGGGCGCGCAGGCCCATCCAGCCGCCGCTGCCATCGTCGCCGCTGGGAAAGCCCCAGCCATCGACCACGCGGCGGCTGCCATCCAGATCCAGCGACAAACCGATGGTGCCGGTGCCCACGGCGATGATGGCACCGGGCGCGCCGCCATGCGCGCCGAGCAAGGTGGCCACGCCATCGTTGACGATCTCCAGCACGCCGAAGGCCGGTGTCTGTGCCCGAAAGTCGGCCGACCACTGCGCCACGTTCTCGCCTGCGATGCCGATGCCGACGGCGAGAGTCTCATCGGCGGGACGCCGGAGTCCGGCACTGGCAAAGGCATCCTCGATGGTCTGGCCGATGACGCGCCACGCCTGCGCGGCGCCGATGCGCAATGCGGAACCCGGGCCGCTGGCCTCGGCCAGCACCTGCCCTTGGGGCGAGGTCAGCCGCACCAGAGTCTTGGTGCCGCCGCCATCGATGCCCACCAGATAGGCGATAGCGTCCATGCGTCAGTCCTCGGCGAGGCGGCGAGCCGCCTGCAGGTTGCCGGGGTTGCGCCGACGCAGCGCCTGCCCTTGCGCATCGAAGAGATGGAAGGCGTGGCTGTGCACGGAGAGCGCGATCAGCTCGCCGATATGCACGCTGCGATTGCCATCGCCGCGCACCACGATGTCGTGGCCGCCTTCCAGCGTCACGTAGAGGAAGTTGGCTTCGCCCAGGTGTTCCACCAGGTTGACCACGCCGCGCAGCGGCTGGCCGTCACCCAGCCCTTCGCGGATCTGCTCGGCGCGCAGGCCCAGCGTGACCGCTGCACCCGGCGCGACACCCTGCGGATCGACATCGGCCAGCAGCCGCAGTCCACCGGCGATTTCGACCTGTACGCCGCTGTCGTCGCAGCGCGTGACCACGCCGGGGAAGAAATTCATTTTCGGTGAACCGATGAAACCGGCCACGAACAGGTTCTGCGGCTGCTGGTACAGCTCCAGGGGCGTACCGGCCTGCTGGATGCGGCCCTCGTGCATGACCACGATCTTGTCGCCCAGGGTCATGGCCTCGACCTGGTCGTGCGTCACGTAGACGATGGTGGCCGCCAGTTGCCGGTGCAGCTTGGCGATCTCCAGCCGGGTCTGCACGCGCAGCGCCGCATCGAGATTGGACAGCGGTTCGTCGAACAGGAACAGGCGCGGCTGGCGCACGATGGCGCGGCCGATGGCCACGCGCTGGCGCTGGCCGCCCGAGAGTTCGCGCGGCAGGCGCTGCAGCAGGTGATCGATCTTGAGGATGGAGGCCGCATGGCGGATGCGCGCATCGATGTCGCTCTTGCTGCTGCCGGCGACCTTGAGACCGAAGGCCATGTTCTTGTACACGTTCATGTGCGGATACAGCGCATAGCTCTGGAACACCATGGCGATGCCGCGTTCGGCCGGCGGCAGGTGGTTGACCACCTCGCCGCCGATGGCCAGTTCACCGCCGCTGATCTCTTCCAGTCCGCACAGCATGCGCAGCAGGGTCGATTTGCCGCAGCCGGAAGGCCCGACCAGTACGCAGAATTCGCCATCGCGGATATCCAGGTTGAGCCCGGCCAGCACATCGGCGCGGCCATCGTAAGTCTTGCGCAATTGCTTGATGTTGACGTGTGCCATGAAGTCTCCTTTGAATTATTTGACGGCGCCTGAGGTGAGGCCACGGATGAGCTGACGCGAAAAGGCCATGTACAGGATCAGCACCGGGATGACCGCCATCGACAGCGCCGCCAGCACCGAATTCCAGTCGGTGGCGTATTGCCCGATGAACTGCTGCACGCCCAGCGTGACGGTGCGGGTGTCGTCGCCGGGCGCGAGGATGAGCGGGAACCACAGGTCGTTCCAGGCCGGGATCATGGTGAACACGGCCACGGTGGCAATGGCCGGACGCAGCAGCGGCAGGATCACCCGGAAGAAAATGCTCAGTTCGCCCACGCCATCGCAGCGCGCCGCGTCCTTCAGCTCGCCCGGAATCTGGCGCATGAATTCGGAGAGGATCATCACCGCCAGCGGCAGCCCTTGCGCCGTGTAGACCAGCACCAGTGCGGTACGCGTATTGATGAGGTCCAGCGCCACCACCAGCTGCAGGATCGAGACCGTGCCCAGCCGGATCGGGATCATGATGCCGATGGCGATGAAGAAGTTCAGCGCACGGTTGCCGAAGAAGCGGTACTCGGTCAGCGCCCAGGCCGCCATCGCGCCGAAGAGTACGATCAGCAGCAGGGCGGCCAGTGTCACGGCCAGGCTGTTGCCGAAGTAGAGCAGGAAGTGGGTCCCTGCCAGCACCTTCTGGAAACCGGCGAAGGTCAGCGTCTCGGCCGTGGGCAGGGCCATCGGGCCTTCGAAGATGGCATTGCGGGTCTTGACCGAATTGATGAGGATGAGCGCAATCGGGAACAGCGCAATCACCGCATACAGGCACAGCACCGCATGCACCCAGAGATGGCCGGCGGGGCCGAAGCTGCGTTGGATCAGCGAGGGTTTGCGCATGGTGGTCGGGATAGTTGCAGAAGTGGAAGAAGTGCCGACGGAGGAGGAAAGCTGCATGCCGTTCTCCTGGCCGTCACAGGGCATAGCGCGTCAATCGACGCTGCACCATCACGAAATAGGCCCCCACGCCCGCCAGGATCACCAGGAACATCAGCGTCGCCACCGCCGCGCCCATGGTCGGGCTGCCGATCTGCGCCTGGTAGCCGAAGAAAGTGCGATAGAAGTAGGTGCCCAGCAGGTCGGAGGCGTAGTTGGGGCCGGCCAGCGCGCCCTTGACCGAATAGATCAGGTCGAAGGCATTGAAGTTGGCCACGAAGGTGAGGATGGTCACCAGCCCTAGGGTCGGGTAGATCAGCGGCAGCTTGATCTGCCAGAAGATGCGCAGCCCGCTGGCCCCCTCGGCGTGCGCCGCTTCCAGCACTTCTTCGGGCACTGCCAGCAGGGCGGCGTAGATCAGCATCATCGGAATGCCCACGTACTGCCACACCGAGATCAGCGACAGCGTCAGCAGTGCCGTGGATTCCTGCCCCAGCCAGGGCGCGAACCAGTCGGCCAGGCCGACCAGGCCCAGCAGTTTCTCGCCCACGCCCCACAGCGGCGAGAGGATCAGTTGCCAGATGAAACCGATGATCACCACCGACAGCAGCGTGGGCAGGAAGATCAGCGTGCGGTAGGTGCGTGCACCGCGCAGTCCCTTGAGGCTGAACAGCGAGGCCAGCAAGAGGCCGATGGGATTTTGCAGGGCCATGTGGATGCAGAAGAACTTGACGTTGTTCCACATCGCATTCCAGAAGGCGGCCGACCAGTCGGGATCGAACAGGATGGTGCGGTAGTTGTCCAGGCCCACGAAGCTGCGCACGCCTGCATCATTGGCGGTGTAGAAACCGAGGCGCAGGGTATCGAGCAGGGGCAGGGCGCTGAAGAGCGCGTAGATCAGCACGGCGGGTGCAAGCAGCACCGCCAGTTGCCAGGCGCGGATGGTTTTCACGGTGTCTCTCTTCCTGAAGGGGAGGGAGCGGCCCTCTTGGCGGGTCCTTCGCTCCGGGTTGGTGCCTTGCTTGGCCAGACCGTCAGGTCATTGTTGCGGCTTGTACCATTTGGCAAAGCCGGCCTGGATCTTGGCCGCCGCATCCTGCGGACTCATCTTGCCGTTGAGCACCTGGGCATTGACGTTCCACATCTCGTTTTCCATGCTGGGCGTGCCACGGTTGAGGATCTGCGAATTGACGCGGATGGTGGAAGCGCAGTTCTTGCGCCAGCCCATCATCTGCTTGGCAATCGGATCCTTCACCGAGATCAGGTGGTTCGACAGCGAGAAGAAACCGGTGACCTTGTTGGTGTAGAGATCGGCAAACTCCTGCGAGCCCAGCCAGGCCAGGAACTTGTAGGCGTCATCCTTGTTCTTGGACTTCTTGTTGATGCCCATGCCGATGTCGTTGTGGTCCGAGATGTAGCAGGCATCGCCATTCTTGGGGACCGGCGGCGGGAAGGCGGCGAAGTCCATCTTGCCGTTGAAGTAGGCGATGTCCCAGGAACCGGCCGGATAGACCGCGCCCTTGCCGAGGGCGAACATGTTCTGGCTGTCGCTGTAGGTCTGGGCCGATGCGCCCTTGGGCAGGTACTTGCCGAGCTTGGCTTCGTATTCCCAGGCGGCCACGAATTGCGGATCGGTGAATTTGGCTTTGCCGGCGATGAGCGCCTTGCGGCCTTCTTCACCCTTCCAGTAATTGGGGCCGATGCTGGTGAAGAGCACCTGGTGCGATTCCCACTGTTCGGAAGTGCCCATCGCCAGGGGCGCGTACTTGCCGTTGGTCTTGACGGTATCGAGCAGCTTGAAGAATTCTGCCTCCGTCTTGGGCGGCTCCAGGTTCAGTTCCTTGAAGATCTTGGTGTTGTAGAAGAAGCCGTGGATCACCGAGGCCATCGGCATGCAGAAGGTGTCCTTGCCGTCATCGGTCTGCCAGGCGGCCTTGGCGGCAGGCGCGAAGAATTCCATGCCGGGCTTGCCGTCCAGCTTTTCCAGATGGCCCTTGTTGTAGAGCGAGAGCGAGACGTCGAAGGGGCGGCAGGCCACCAGGTCACCGGCGGTGCCACCGGCCATGCGGGCGGCCAGACTGGAATCGTATTCGGTCGGGGCGGTCGGCGAGAACTTCACGGTAATGCCCGGATTGCTGCGCTGGAAGGCCGGGATCAGCACCTCCTGCCACAGCGGCAGGTCATCCACGCGCCAGCTTTCGATGGTCAGCGTGCCTGCCTGGCTGGGCGCGGCGGCCAGCCCTGTCAGGCCGAAGGCCAGGGCACAGGCAGCCAGCAGGCGACGGCGCGGCAATGCCGGGAGGGAAGGGATGAGGGAAAAACGACCAGCCTTTTGTTCGGTCTGCATCTTGGGTCTCCTTGGTTTTTGTGGGGATCGCAGCGGCCCTGCGCCACGAAACGCCGTGACAGTAGCAGCGGCCCGCATGTGATGCGAGCCTGGGCAGCGGCTGGCCGGAGAGTGCCGCAAGTGTTTGATTCAAAACGAAATTAAGTCGATTCGCCGCACCTTGCGCATTACATATCCTTACAGGCCCTGCAGCATGGCGCGGGCGGTTTCACCGAGGCGGCAAGAGGGTAATGGGGCGCAGCATCGGATCGCGCCTGTGGATAAGATAAGCAGAACCAGTCTTACATTTATTAACAAGAGCTAAACCGAGTTCATCGTTTTCAAGATGCGTGCGGTGGCGGCTCACTGCTGCACAAATTGCACAATGGCAGTCACCCGGCTATAGTCTCTTCCGGTTTGGAGACAGCACCCCCCATGATAAAAACGAAACGGCCCGCGAATGCACGCGTCGGCCCGGCCCGCTTCGGGCTGGCCGTGCTGTGCCTGCTCGCGCTGGCGCTGGGGCTGGCTGCCTTGCCCGCCCATGCGCAGGTGCCTGCAGCGGGGCCGTCCCCGGCCACCGGCAATGCCCTGCAGGTGCTGCACTGGTGGACCTCGGCCAGCGAGCGCCAGGCCATCAACGTGGTGGTCAATCAACTGGCCAAACAGGATATCCAGTGGCGCGACGTGGCCATCCCCGGCGGCGCCGGCATGGGCGCCGCCAAGGTATTGAAGAGCATGGTGCTGGCCAATCGTGCCCCGGAAGTGACGCAGTTGAATGGCGTGGTCTTCGGCGAGTGGGCTGACCTTGGGCTCTTGCTGGAGCTGGACAACGTGGCCGTGCAGGGCAACTGGGAAAAGCAGATGTTCCCTACCGTCTGGTCCCTGCTCAACAACCACGGCCACGTGGTGGCCGCGCCGCTGGGCATCCACCGCATCAACTCGCTGTTCTACAACACGGCCATCTTCAAGCGCTACAACCTCGCGCCGCCCAAGACCTGGGACGACTTCGACCAGATCGTCAAGAAGCTGCAGGGCACCGGCATCGTGCCGCTGGCGCAGAGTGCCGAGGCCTGGCAACTGGCCACGCTGTTCGAGAACATCGCGCTGGCCGAGAGCGGCCCCGCCTATTACCGTCGCCTGTTCGTGGAGATGAGCCCGGCCGCCTATCTCGATGCGCGCATGCTGCATATCCTCAAGCGCCTGCGCAGCCTGGCCTCTGCCATGCCGCAGCCGGTGCGCGAGCGGCCCTGGACGGAAGTGGCGCGCAGCATGGTCAGCGGCGAGGCCGCCATGCTCATCATGGGGGACTGGGCCAAGGGCGAACTCAATGCCTGGGGCATGGAAGTGGACCAGCAGTTCGGCTGTGCACCGGCGCCGGGTACGGGCGACTTCCACCTCTACAGTACCGACACCCTGGCCATGTTCGCCGGCAACTATGCGCACCAGCCCATGCAGGAAACGCTGGCGCGGCTGACCATGTCGCCGGCCGTGCAGTCCGAATACAATAGGATCAAGGGTTCGATTCCCGTGCTGCGCGCGGCCGATCCGCACATGGACCGCTGTGCGCGCGACTCCTGGCGCGCCTTCAGCAAGGGCCCGGCCTGGCAGGCGCCCAGCCTGGTGCACCGCATGGCCACCGACGATACGACCAAGGACGCCATCGTGGCCGAGGTGCAGCGCTTCTTCCTCGACCGCAACCTGAGCGAAGAACAGACCCAGAAACGGCTGGCAGCGATTGCGCGTACACTCGCCCGCAATCGTAACGATTAAGAATTTCGGAGATGGAGCAGCAACATGACGCGCAAGATATTGATCGTCGACGATGACCAGAAGACCCGCACCCTGTTGAAGGCCTATCTGGAAAAGAACCAGTACGAAGTGCGCCTGGCCCATGATGGCGCGGCCTTCCTGACCGAATTCCAGCGCTTTGCCGATGAGCTCTCGCTGGTGATCCTGGACGTGATGCTGCCGGACACCGACGGTTTTGCCCTGTGCAAGGCGGTGCGCCGCAAATCCAACGTGCCGGTCATCATGCTCACCGCCAGCTCGGATGAGACCGACCGCGTGGTCGGACTGGAACTGGGCGCGGACGACTACATCGCCAAGCCCTACAGCCCGCGCGAACTGCTGGCGCGCATCAAGGCCATCCACCGCCGCATCGGCATCGACAACAGTGCGGCCCCGCGCTACTACCGCTTCGCCGGCTTCTCGCTCGACACGGTGGAACGCACCCTCACCGACAGCGCCGGCGAAGTCGTGCCGCTGACCGGCATGGATTATCAATTGCTGAAGTATTTCGTCGAACATCCGGGCGACGTGCTCGATCGCAACGTGCTCTGTGAAGAAACCCGCGGACGCGATGCCGGTCCGCTGGACCGCTCGCTGGATGTGCAGATCAGCAAGCTGCGCCTGCGCTTGAACGATGGCGGCCGCCAGCCGCACCTGATCAAGACCGTGCGCGGTGCCGGCTATGTCTTCTCGGCCGACGTCAGTGCCGCAGCAGCCTGAGAGCCTGGCGGCGGAGACGGCAGCGCTGGCTGTGCCCGCTGCCGCCGCGCGCCCCCCCAGCCTGCGCCGTCGCCTGGCTGCGCTGCTGGACTGGATGCTGCCGGATTCGCTGCTGGGCCGCCTGTCGGTGGTGATGATCTTTGGTGTGCTGGTCACGCAGGTGGCCGGTGGCCTGATCTGGGCCGTGCAGCTGCGCAGCAAGTCCGAGGCCGAGACTCGCACCGCCGCCCAGCACCTGGCCCACAGCGCCGCTTCGGCGATCCGCTACTTCATGACACTGCCGCCCAACTACCGTCCGCTGATGATCCAGCAGCTGCGCGAGATGGGTGGCACGCGCTTCTTCATCAATGCCAACAGCAGCGCGGTACCGGTCAAATCGATCGGCGACAGCCGCCTGGCCAAGCTGGCCATCGATGTCGCCGCCCAGACCCTGCGCGAAGACCTGCCCTTCCTGCCGGAAGCGCGGCTGGCCTTCGCCTGGCCGGATGGCCTGCCGGTAGCCAGCGATGGCCTCACCGTCAACGACCTGCCCGACAACTGGGTGCAGCACATCCTGCTGACCAAGCCCAACTCGGCCCCGGTGCTGGTGATCCAGATGCAGGTGGAAAGCGGCCGCTGGATTTACCTGGCCGCGCTCATGCCCAACCCGTATTTCCTCGACAGTGACAATCCGCTGTGGCTGGACCGCCTGGTGCTGCAGGGTCTGTCACTGGCCGCGATCCTGCTGCTGACCATCCTCGTGGTGCGCTGGACCACCCGTCCGCTGGCTGCGCTGGCCGATGCCGCCGAAGCCTTTGGCAAGGGCGAGACCGTGCCCAGCCTGCCCGAGACCGGCAGCCGCGAATACGTCAAGACCGCGCGCGCCTTCTCCGGCATGCGCGAGCGCATCAAGCGCTATCTGGAAGACCGCGAGCGCCTGTTCGTCTCCATCTCGCATGACCTGCGCACGCCCATCACACGCCTCAAGCTGCGCACCGAACTGATGGATGACGACGCCATGCGCACCGATTTCCATGATGATCTCGATGAGCTGGACATGATGGTCAAGGGCGCGCTGCAATCGGTGAAGGACAGCGACATCCACGAGAACCGCACCGAGGTGCGCCTCGATGCGCTGGTGCTGCGCATGATCCGCGATGCCCGCCTGGCCGGCCACAAGATCGCCTTCACGCCCTCCGGCATCAACGTCATGGCCAAGCCGCTGGCACTGAAGCGCGCCATCGGCAACCTGTTCGACAATGCCCTGTATTACGGCCAGAAGGTCGAGATCAGCATCCGGCCCTCGGCCGGTGTCGGTGGCGACCTGGTCGAAATCGAGATTCGCGACCACGGCCCCGGCGTGCCGGAAGATGCCATGGGTACGCTGTTCCAGCCCTACGTGCGGCTGGAACACGGACGCGCGCAGAACAGCGGCGGCATGGGCCTGGGTCTGGGCATCTCGCGCAACATCGTGCAGGCCCATGGTGGCGAACTGCTCTTGCGCAATCATCCGGAGGGCGGCCTGATCGCCACCATCATCCTGCCGGCGCGCTGACGATCCGTCGGGAACGGGCCTGGCGATTCATCTGTCAGACAGATCAATCGCATCAAAATTTTGCATTTAATGAATAAGTGAGAGAAGCGTAGACTTCAGCACACCACCCAGGAAGTGGCAGTTCAGGCAGTTCCCCCTCGATTCTTCCCGCAGAACATTTCTCCAAGGAGACCCATGAGCTATATCGCCGAATCCTCCCGCTACGATGGCCGCATGCCCTACCGCCGTACCGGCCGCAGCGGCCTGCTGCTGCCTGCCGTCTCGCTGGGCCTGTGGCAGAACTTCGGTGGCGTCGACAACTTCGAAACCGGCCGCGCCGTGTTGCGCCGCGCCTTCGACCGTGGCGTCACCCACTTCGATCTGGCCAACAACTACGGTCCCCCGGCCGGTTCCGCCGAGGAAAACTTCGGCCGCTGGATGGCCAAGGATTTCCTGCCCTACCGTGATGAGCTGGTCATCTCCAGCAAGGCCGGCTGGCAGATGTGGTCCGGTCCTTACGGCGGTCCCAGCGGTGCGCGCAAGCACCTCATCGCCAGCTGCGAACAGAGCTTGAAGCGCATGGGCCTGGACTACGTCGACATCTTCTATTCGCACCGCGTCGATGCCGACACGCCGCTGGAAGAGACCATGGGCGCGCTGGCCCAGCTGCATCGCCAGGGCAAGGCGCTCTACGTGGGCATCTCGTCCTATTCGCCCGAGCTGACCCGCAAGGCAGCGGCCATCCTCAAGAGCGAAGGCGTGCCACTCTTGATCCACCAGCCCAACTATTCCATGCTCAACCGCACGATTGAAAGCGGCCTGCTGCCGGCGCTGGAAGAACTGGGCGTGGGCTGCATCGGCTTCTCGCCGCTGGCGCAAGGCCTGCTGACCAGCAAGTACCTGGGCGGCGTGCCGGAAGGCGCCCGCGTGACGCGTGCGCCGTCGCTGCCGCAGCGCATGCTGTCGGAGGACAACCTGGCGCGCATCCGTGCCCTGAACGACATCGCCGCCAAGCGCGGCCAGACCCTGGCGCAGATGGCCATCGCCTGGGTGCTGCGCGATGCGCGCGTCACGTCTGCACTGATCGGTGCGCGCACCGTCGAGCAGCTCGACGATTCGCTGGATGCGGTCAAGAAGCTGGACTTCACGCAGGAGGAACTGGCCAGCATCGACAAGCATGCGACTGATGGCGATGTGGATCTGTGGAAGGTGTCGTCGTCGATCACGTGACGCCGATTGGCACGTGCATCAACGAAGAGCCTGTCCCGTTTGCGCGGGACAGGCTTTTTTCATGAGCGCTCGCCGGGCTCGGCGTCTTCCGCGCGTTCCGGGCGCGACCACATCCAGGCCGCACCCAGGGCCATGCCCAGCGTGGCCAGCACGATCACCCAATGACGCTTGACGGTGAAGAGCATGATGACCAGGCACAGGCTCATCATGAGGGAAGCGCTGATCTTGGCGCGCCGCGCCACCACGCGGCCGTGGCGCCAGTTGTGGATCATCGGGCCGAACAGGCGATGCTGTTCCAGCCAGCGCTGTAGGCGCGGTGAACCCTTGCCGGCGGCCCAGGCGGAGAGCAGCACGAATTCGGTGGTCGGAATGCCGGGTATGAAGATGGCCACGATGCCGACACCGAGGCTGGCATAGGCCAGCAGCAGCCACAGCCAGCGCGTGCGGCGCGGGGCCAGCTGGCTGGAGGGCAGCGGCAGGGGCGGTTGGGACGGACTGTCCGCCATGGCCTCAGTCCAGCGCGAAGTGCCGTTTCAACAGCACGCCAAAACGTTCGAAGGCCGCAGCGGCACCGGCCACCACCGCATCCTGTTCCTGCGCCGAGAGGCCGGGCGCATCGAGGAAACTGACGAAGCGGCGCCAGACCACCGCCCGTCCTTCCGGGTAGGCCGCCAGGTTGCGCGCGCCAAAGCTTTCGCTCAGGCCCAGCTTGTCCTTGACCTCCTTGAGCAGGAAGGCCGCACCCAGCGTCGAGCCTTCGGAGACGTAGAGCCAGCCCAGGGCTTCAGGCATGGCCACGTTGCCGGTGGCGATGACGGCCTCACCGGGCGCGGCCTCCAGGTCGGCCAAGTCGGCCAGCGCAGCGGCCTCGCGGCCGCGCACCTGCAGGTCAGGCACGGCGGCCTGGATGGCCGGATCGTCGAAGAGATGTTCGACATCGCGCTGGAAGTGATACTGCGCCGCCACGAAGCGCACGTACTGCGCGCGGCTGGCGAAGGGTTGCGCCTGTTCCATCAGGGCATGCATCTGCTCGTGCAGCGTGGCCGTTTCATTCTTGAGACGGGCCGAGAGCAGGGCGGGAGCGGTAGAGAGAGGATTCATCATGGTCGGGACGGGTCATCATGTTGCCGCCCGGGAGATCCGGCGGGCTCATCATGTTGCATGTCGATGGCCCTGGGGCGGCGCGGCTGGCAGACCCGGCCTGCGGGAGGACGGAAGAGGCTGACTGCGTCGGCCATTTTAACGCAAACGGCCGGACCCGCTTGCGCGCGGGGCCGGCCGTGGGGTGTGTCAGCGCTTTCGTCATTCTGACGAGGTCGGCACGTCAGAGTGACGAGACTTGCACTACATCTTGAAGCCGCCGACCAGCACCGACAGCCTGTGCGCCTCATCCTGCAAGGACTTGGCAGCGGCTGCCGCCTGTTCGACCAGCGCTGCATTCTGTTGCGTGCCTTCGTCGATATGCGTGATGGCCAGGTTCACTTCCTGGATGCCGCCATTCTGTTCGCTGCTGGCATGGGCGATTTCGCTGACGATCACGCTGACGTCACGGATGCTGGCCACGATCTGTTCCATGGTCTGCCCGGCCTGGGCCACCAGCACGCCGCCATCGGCCACCTTGGAGACCGAGTTGTCGATGAGCTGCTTGATCTCCTTGGCGGCCTGGGCGCTGCGCTGGGCCAGCGAACGCACTTCGGAAGCCACCACCGCGAAGCCGCGTCCCTGCTCACCGGCGCGGGCCGCTTCCACGGCGGCGTTCAGGGCCAGGATGTTGGTCTGGAAGGCGATGCCGTCGATCACCGTGATGATGTCGGCGATCTGGCGCGAGGAGGCATTGATGGCTTCCATGGTCGAGACCACGTTGCCGACCACTTCACCGCCCTGTGCAGCGATCCGGGAAGCATTGCCGGCCAGTTCGTTGGCGCGGCGCGCGCTTTCCGAGTTCTGCTGCACGGTCGAGGTCAGCTGCTCCATGGCCGAGGCGGTTTCTTCCAGTGCACCGGCCTGCTGCTCGGTACGGGCCGACAGGTCCTGGTTGCCGCTGGCGATCTCGGTGGAAGAAATCTTGACGGTATCGCTGCTGCGGCGTACGTCCTGCAGGATGCCGGTGATCTGGTTGACGAACTGGTTGAAGGAGCGCGAGATCTGCGTCAGTTCATCCTTGCCGTCTTCGTCCAGGCGCAGGGTCAGGTCGCCGTTGCCGGAAGACAGGCTGTCCATGGCCCGGCGCACGCGCGAGAGGCGCTGGAACACCGCCGTGGTGATCACGCTCATGATGCCCGCTGCCACCAGTGCCACCAGCACCAGCGCGATCAGCGCCGAGCGCGTGGCATTGCGCATGCCGGCGGTGACGTCGGCCTTGTCCATGGCCAGCATCAGGGTCCATTCGGTGCCTTTGATGGGGATGCCCTTGATGAGCTTGGCCGCGCCATCCAGTGGCAGCGCGCTGACCTTGTCATCGGCCGCCAGGCTCTGCAGGCGTTCCGGGGTCAGCTCGGCATTCCACTCCTTGGCCGGCTTGTTGACCCACTGGCCATCCGGGTGCGCCAGCATCAGGCCGTCACGGTCCACCAGGAAGGCGTAGCTGGCCGGGGTCGGGTGGATGGCGCGCACCACTTCGGAGACGCCATCGAGGAACATGGCGGCCGCCACCACGCCCACGCGCTGGCCGTTCTGCATCACCGGTGCGGTGAAGGAGACCATCGGCTTCTTGGTGGCGACGTCGGTGTAGGGCTTGGTCAGCACCGGCTTGCCGGCCGCCACCGCCTGCTTGTACCAAGGGCGGGCGGTCGGATCATAGCCGGCCGGCAAGCCTTCGGCAGCCGAGGTGAAGGCGGTCTTGTCCTCGCGGCCGAGGGTGGTGACGTAGAAGCCGCCGCTCTTCTGCAGCAGCTTGATGACGAACACCGGATCGGCCCCCTGCACGCCTTCGGCGGCGGCTACCGTCATGGCGGTGCGGGCCGCCACCCATTCATTGATGGTGGAACCGAAACCGGTGGCCACGGCCTGGGCGTTGCGCTCGATGGCGCGGTCGTTGTCGGTCTGGATGATGAAGAAGGACACCGTCCCGACCACCGCCAGGCTGACGACCAGCAGGGCGATCGTATAGAACAGGATGCGGGCTTTGATGGAGTTGAGCATGTGGAATCCCTGAAATCATTATTTTGGTGAACCAGGCCCTGTTCAATCGTGACGGACGGCATCCGGACCGGTGCATGAGTGTGGACCCCGCTGCCGTGGTGGTAACCGTGGAATACAGCGGGATTTCACCGTCTGATGCGGGCTTGCCCGAGACTTGGGCGGTTCCGGGCCGATGTGAAGAAAACTTAGTCGGAGTACGGTAAGACCGTCCGCTATCCCTTGCAGCAGGCGGACTGACATGAATGGAAATGAATTTTTACTAAGTTTTTCAACCCCGTTCAGCGCTGGCTGACGAATTCATGACAAGAGTTCGCGCAGCAGATCCTTGCGCGGGCCGGACTTGGGTTCAAAGGCCAGTGCCTGTTCCACATGCAGCAGGTGGTGTTCCATCAGTTCGACGGCCTTCTCGACATCGCCCGCCCGCGCCGCCGCGATGAAGGCGCCATGTTCCTCGCTGGAGCAGGCGGCATCGCGTGTGGACTGGTAGAGCATGGTGATGAGGGCGCTGCGGCCGGCCAGCTTTTCCAGGATGTCGGTCAGCACGTCGTTGCCGACGATGCGCGCCAGCAGGATGTGGAAGTCGCTCAGCAGGGAAGAGCGTACCTGCATGTTGTCATCCTTGACGGCCTGGCGTTCCTGTTCCAGGTGCGCTTCCAGCCGGGCGTAATCCGCTTCGGTGGCGCAGGCCACGAACTGGCGCACCATGGCCGCTTCCAGCGCCCGGCGCACGAAGAACAGGTTGCGCGTCTCCTCCACCGTGGGTTTGCTGACGAAGGCCCCCTTGTCGGGGATCAGGTCCACCAGCTTGTCCTTGGCCAGCATCACCAGCGCCGCGCGGATCTTGGTGCGGCTGACCTGGTACACCCGCGCCAAGGCTTCTTCGGGCAGCTTGGCACCGGGCGGCAGGCGCTGCGCGGCGATATTGGCCGCGATGTCGCTGGCGATGGCGTCGGAGCTGTCGGGTGCGGGGGCAGGGGCGGAAGCGGTCATGGCTGGGGGGGACGAGTGGCTGGGAAGGCCGCCCTGCGGCGGCGCTCCATTGTAACCAGTGCAACGATGGCCAGCCAATTCCGCTTCCCCTGCGTCCATCGGCGGGCTCAGGCCCGGGCCGGGTTGCCGGCCACGCCCGGCAGGTCGATGACGGGCAGTTCCTCGGCCAGCGGCGTCACGTATTCGCCATTGAGCACGGCGCGGGCACGTTGCTTGTCGATATCCTTTTCCCAGCTGGCGATGACGACGGTGGCCACGCAATTGCCCAGCAGGTTGCCCAGCGCACGGGCGATGCCGATGAACCAGTCGATGGACAGCACCAGCACCAGGCCCACGACCGGGATGGCCGGGATGGTGGTCAGCGTGGCTGCCAGGATGACGATGGCCGAGCCGGGCACGCCATGTGCGCCCTTGGAGGTCACCAGGGCAATGGCCAGGATCGCCGCCAGGTCACCCCAGGACAGGTGCGTGTTGGTGGCCTGGGCGATGAACAGCGCGGCCATGGTCAGGTAGATCGAGAAGGCATCCAGGTTGAAGGAATAGCCGGTCGGGATCACCAGGCCGACGGTGGACTTCTTGATGCCCATGTGTTCCAGCTTCCTCATGATCTGCGGCAACACGCTGTCCGAGGAGGTGGTGGCCAGCACCACCACCAGCTCTTCGCGCAGGTAGCGGATCAGCTTGAAGATGGACAGCCCGCTGGCGCGCAGGATGCCGCCCAGCACCACCAGCACGAAGAAGATCACCGCGCCGTAGAACAGCAGCACCAGCAGTGCCAGCTGCTTCAGAGAGCCGATGCCGTACTTCCCGACCGTGAAGGCAATCGCCCCCAGCACGCCCAGCGGTGCCAGGCGGATGAAGAAGGACATGCACTTGAAGAAGGCATCCGACAGCGACGACACCAGCGCCACCACCGGTGCGCCCTTGTCACCGATCAGCAGCAGCGCACACCCGAAGGTCACCGAGATCAGCAGCACCTGCAGCACATCGCCGGAGGTGAAGGCGCTCACGGCGGTGGCCGGGATCAGCTTCATGATGAAGTCGGCAAAACCGGTCTCCTTGACCTTGCCGGCATTGGCCATGTAGCCCGACAGGCTGCTGGCATCCAGGTTGCTGGGATCGATGTTCATGCCCGCGCCGGGGTGGACCACCAGCGCCAGCACCAGGCCCAGCAGCAGGGCGATGGTGGTGACGACTTCGAAATAGATGATGGCCTTGACGCCCACGCTGCCGACCTTCTTCAGGTCGCTGGCACCGCAGATGCCTTGCACCACCACGCAGAAGACGATCACCGGAATGATCATCTTGATCAGCTTGATGAAGCCGTCGCCCAGCGGTTTGAGGCTCTGGCCGAAGTCCGGCCACAGCAGGCCGATGACGATGCCGGCCACCAGCGCCAGCACCACCTGCCCGAACAGGGACTTGAATACTTTGCTCACCGTTGTCTCCTTGACTTGTTTTATTGAAATGTTGCCAACGCAGGTGATCTTTTTTGTCGCGGTGGCGCGAGATCACTATATTGCATACAATTTTTGAATACAATAAAAAACACGAAAATTTTCGAGTCCCGCTCCATCCCGGAGCCGGTCGAGCAGAGGAGACGCGATGAACGCCATGGACCTGTCCAGCCAGCAGGCCGGCCAGCAAGCGATGCAGTGGGCCGAGCTGCTGGCGCAGCACAGTGAAGCCCCAGGCATGCTGACCCGGACCTATCTCACCCCCACGCACCAGGCCGCCGCCGCCGAGCTGACGCGCTGGATGGAGCAATCCGGCCTGCGCGTGCGGCGCGACAACGCCGGCAACGTGATCGGCCGCTACGAGGCTGCGCCCGGACATGAGCATCGTCCGGCGCTGGTGACCGGTTCGCACTTCGATACCGTGCGCAATGCCGGCAAGTACGACGGCAACCTGGGCATCGTGCTGCCGCTGGCCTGCATTGCCCAATGGCATCGTGCGGGCAAGCGTTTTGCGTTTCCCATCGAGGTGATCGGATTTGCCGAGGAAGAGGGTGTGCGCTTCAAGGCCACCCTGCTGGGCAGCCGCACCGTGGCCGGCACCTTCGACCAGGCCGTGCTGGAGAACGTCGATGGCGAGGGCATCAGCATGCGCCAGGCGATCCGGGCTGCCGGACTGGATCCGGCCGGGATTGCAGGGGATGCGTGGTCGCCCGCTTCCGTGGCGGCGTTTGTGGAGGTGCACATCGAACAGGGCCCGCTGTTGCTCAACGAGGGTTTGCCGGTGGGCGTAGTTACCGCGATTTCGGGGGCCAGCCGCTTCATGGCCGAGGTGCGCGGCTTGGCCGGGCATGCCGGTACGGTGCCCATGCATTTGCGTCGCGATGCGGCGATGGCAGCAGCCGAGATCGGGCTTTACATCGAACGGCGCTGCGGCATCAAGCCGGGGCTGGTGGGCACCATGGGCATCCTGGAGGTGGTGCAGGGCGCGGCCAATGTGGTGCCGGGGCTGGCCAGTTTTTCCATCGACATCCGCGCCGAGGAGGATGCGGACCGTCTGGCGGCGGTAGCCGACGTGCGCGCCGAGATCGAGCGCATTGCCGCGCGGCGCCAGGTCGGCATCGATTTGCGCCAGACCCATGAGGCGGCCAGCGTGCCCTGCGCGCCGCGCCTGCAGGCGGCCTTGGCGCGAGCCATCGAGACGGCCGGCTGGCCGGTGCGCCACCTGCCTTCCGGGGCCGGGCACGATGCCATGGCCATGGCACCGCTGGGCGAGGTGGCCATGCTGTTCGTGCGCTGTGGCAACGGCGGCATCAGCCATCACCCCGACGAAACCATGAGCACCGAGGACGCCTGCATCGCTGCGCAGGTCTTCAGCCATCTGGTCGAACAATTCCAGCCCTGAGTGCGCTCAGGCTTTCCAATGAAGGATTACGGAGTCTCCATGTCCACCATCACCATCGACGGATTCAACCTCACCGCTGCGCAAGTCGTCAGCGTGGCCCGCGCACCTCACCTGAAAGTGGCGCTGGCCGAGTCTTCGCGAACGGCCCTCAAGCAAAGCCGCGACTACATCGAAAGCACCTGGATGCACGATGAAGCACCCATGATGTACAGCTTCAATACCGGCGTCGGTTTGCTCAAGGACACGCGCATCAAGGTCGAGCATATCGAGCTGTTCCAGACCCAGCTGATTCGTGCGCACAGCGCGGGTATCGGCGAGCCGTTCTCGGAAGAAGTCAGCCGCGCCACCATGCTGCTGCGGGCCAATGCGTTTGCATCGAATTATTCCGCGCCGCGCGTGGAAGTGGTGGATCGCCTGCTGGCCTTCATCAATGCCGGTATCCATCCGATCATGCCGCAGAAGGGATCGGTCGGCGCTTCCGGCGATCTCGCGCCACTGGCTTACCTGGCGGCGGCCATTGCCGGGTTTGATGAAGCCGAAGTGATGTATCAGGGCCAGCGCATGCGCGCCACCCAAGCCATCGAGCAGGCCGGGATAGGTTCGGTCAAATTTGATCTTAAGGCCAAGGATGCCTCGGCCCTCATCAATGGCTGCACCGCTTCGCTGGCCGTCGCCATCCTCGCCGCGCACGATGCGCGCCATCTGCTGACCGATGCCTGCCTGTCGCTCGGGCTGACGCTGGAAGCGATGCGGGCCGAGATGTCGGCCTTCGATCCGCGTATCCAGCAGGCGCGTCCGCATGCGGGCCAGATCAAGACGGCAGAAGTCATCCGCACGCTGCTCCAGGGCTCCACCCGTACCACGCATGAAGCGCGCGCCGAGCAATTGCCCGATGAATTGCGCCGCACCGATATCCCCTACACCGCGCGCATCCAGGATGTGTACTCGCTGCGTTGCGCACCGCAAGTGTATGGTCCGGTATTCGATGCACTCGACTACATCGATACCATCATCGAGAAAGAGACCAACTCCGCTACCGACAATCCGCTGATCTTCAACAAGGAAGACGGCGAAGGTTTCGAAATCATTTCCGGCGGCAACTTCCACGGCCAGTATCTGGCGCAGGCGATGGACTTGCTGGCCATGGCCATCACCGACTTGGGCAGTATCTGCGAACGCCGCATCGCGCGCCTGATCGATCCGACCCTGTCGTGGGGATTGCCGCGCAACCTGATGAGCGGCGTGCGCGGCGTCAATACCGGCTATCCGGTGGTGCAGTGTTCCATGAGTTCGCTGGTGATGGAAAACCGCACCCTGTGCATGCCCGGCAGCGTCGACAGCATCCCTTCCAAGGGCAACAGCGAGGATCACATCTCCAACTCGACCTGGTGCGCCCGCAAGGCGATGACGGTGGTGCAGAACACGCAATACATCGTCGGCGTGGAAATGTTGCTGGCGGCGCAGGCGCTGACCATGACCGAGGACTTGCTCAAGGACTTCAAGCTGGGACAGGGTACGCAGGTGGCCTATGACGAGATCCGCCGCCAGATTCCTGCGTGTCTGGATGGCGATCGCTGGTTCCACGACGACGTGCAGGCCGCGCATGGCTTCGTGGTCAGCGGGTCGGTGCGGGAGGCGGTGATCGCGGCCATCGGGACGTTCGTGTGAAGTAAATGCGAGCCGAGCCATGAGAATTTGATCCCGCAGGCTCAAGTCTGACAAAAAGCTGACGTTCAAGAAGATTGAACGGCAGCTTTTTTCATTTTGGGCACGGCCAATCGGATTGCCTTGCGGCAATCGCATGTTGCGTGTTGTCCGCGCGCATCAGGATATCCCTGATGGCTGGATGACGCGCCCGCAGCCAGACTGCGCTCACCAGCACTTTCACACTCCATCGGGGAACACGAATGAACATCAAGAACATCAGGATCAGCGCACGACTGGCGGCCTGCTTCGGCATCCTGGTCGCGGTCATGTGCCTGATCGCGGGCGTAGGGATGCAGAGCCTGCACAGCATCAGCAAGGCTTCGCGCATTGTTGTCGAGGACCGCTACGTGAAGATCGCGTTGGTGATGGAGATCCGCGAGAACGTCAATTCGGCCGCGCGCAACCTGCGCAATGCCATGCTGGGACGCAACCCCGACGAGGCCAAGCGCTATCTCGACCGCGGTGCGGCCAACAGCGCCAAGACCACGGAGTCCATGAACCAGATCGAAAAACTGATCAGCACGCCGCGCGGCAAGGAATTGTTCAAGGCCATCCAGGACGCGCGTGCCACCTACAGCACGTCGCGCGACAAACTGCGCGAGCTGATCCTTCAGCAGAAGAAGGAAGAGGCCACCGAAGTGCTCTTCAATGAAGTCATTCCCAAGCAGGACCGCTACTTCGACGTCCTCAACGACTTCGTCGCCTTCCAGAGAACGCTGATGGATGAAAGCGTGGCTGAAGGCCAGCAGACCAGCGATTCGGCCATCGCCCTGATGCTGGAACTGTCGGCCGTGGCCATTCTGCTGTGCGTGCTGGCAGCCTGGTGGGTCACGCGTTCCATCACGCGGCCGCTCAATGAAGCGGTGGACGTGGCCAGCGCCGTGGCGCAAGGCGACCTGACGGTACAGATCGGCGAGACCACCCGGGACGAAACCGGCAAGCTGCTGGCTTCGCTCAAGGCCATGAACCAGAACCTGCACCGCATCGTCAGCGAAGTACGGACCGGCAGCGACACCATCAATACCGCCTCCTCCGAAATCGCCAGCGGCAACCTGGACCTGTCGTCCCGCACTGAAGAGCAGGCCGGGGCGCTGGAAGAGACCGCCTCGGCGATGGAAGAACTGACCTCCACCGTCAAGCAGAATGCCGACAACGCCCGCCAGGCCAACAGCCTGGCCGCGACCGCCTCCGACGTGGCAGTGCAGGGCGGCAGCGTGGTGGGGCAGGTGGTGCAGACCATGGGCGAGATCAACGAAGCCTCGCGCAAGATTGTCGACATCATCAGCGTCATCGATGGCATCGCCTTCCAGACCAATATCCTGGCCCTGAACGCCGCCGTGGAAGCGGCCCGTGCCGGTGAGCAGGGACGCGGCTTTGCGGTGGTGGCTTCCGAAGTCCGTACCCTGGCCCAGCGCAGTGCGTCCGCGGCCAAGGAGATCAAGGCCCTCATCGATGATTCGGTCAGTCGCGTGGATAACGGCAGCCGCCTGGTGGAACAGGCCGGTGCCACCATGAGCGAAGTGGTGGCCAGCGTGCGCCGCGTTACTGACGTGGTGGCCGAGATCTCGGCGGCGAGCAACGAACAGAGCGACGGCATCGAGCAGATCAATCACGCCATCGTGCAGATGGACGAAGTGACCCAGCAAAATGCCGCCCTGGTGGAACAGGCCGCCGCCGCCGCCCAGTCCTTGCAGGAACAGTCGGGCCGCCTGGTGGAAACGGTGAGCATCTTCAAGCTCAGCAACCATGAGATGCCGCGTGCGCAGCCCGCGCGCAAGCCGGTGCCGCCCAAGGCCAGCAGCAAGCCGGTGGCCGCCGCGCCGGCCGCACCGGCCAAGGCCGCTGTGGCAGCACCCGTGCCGGCACCCAAGGCCCTGCCCGCGAAACCGGCCGCGCCAGCCAGCGCCAAGGCCGGCGGCAAGGCCATGGCGGCCGATGACGGGGATTGGGAACAATTCTGAACTAACTATCGCAGGCTCAGGGGCCAGGTCCGTCTTCCGGACCTCACCCTGTTTTCTCAAGTATTGGCCAAAAGCGCCGTTCAGCATCTGCTGTCCGGCGCTTTTTTCATGCGTCAGGCGATCCAGTGCGGCGTTGCATTCCGCCAACAATTTGCTGACAGAAAGACATGCATGTCTTCACAGCCAACAAGGGGGTAAGTATGAACATCAAAGATATCAGGATCAGCGTCCGGCTGGCCGTCTGCTTCGCCGTGCTCATCGGGGTGATGTGCGTGATCACGGGGATCGCGCTCAAGAGCCTGAACCGGGTCGAGAAGTCCACCGCCGAGATCGTTGAGGACCGTTACCAGAAGATCGCCCTGGCCAGTGACATCAGTGACAACGTCAATGGTGCCGTACGCAGCCTGCGCGATGCCTTGCTCGGCCGCACGCCCGAGGAATCGGCGAAGTACATTGAACAGGGACAGTCCTTCAGCGCCAAGACCGGCAAGGCGCTGGCGCAGATCGAGAAACTGCTTACCAGCCCGCGCGACAAGGACATGCTCAAGATGGTCATGGATGCCCGCAATGCCTACACGCCCTCGCGTGACAAGCTGCGGGAACTGATCAAGCAGAACAAGAAGGAAGAGGGCACCGAATTGCTCTTCAAGGAAGTCGTGCCCGTCCAGGACAAGTACCTCAAGGCGCTCGATGACTTCGTGGCCTACCAGAAGACCATGATGGACGAGAGCGTGGTACAGGGCAAACAGACCGCCAGTTCCGCCACCAGCCTGATGCTGCTGCTCTCGGGTGCGGCCATCCTGATCTGCGTCGCTGCCGCCTGGCTGGTCACGCGCTCCATCACGGGTCCGCTCAACCAGGCCGTCAGCATCGCCGGTGCGGTGGCGCAGGGCGACCTGACGGTGCGCATCGAGGCCACCACCAAGGATGAGACCGGCACCCTGCTGGCCTCACTGAAGTCCATGAACGAGAACCTGCACCGCATCGTCACCCAGGTCCGCCAGGGGACCGATGCCATCACCACCGCGTCGAAGGAAATCGCCAGCGGCAACCTGGACCTGTCCTCGCGCACCGAAGAGCAGGCCGGCTCGTTGGAAGAAACCGCCTCGGCCATGGAAGAGCTGACTTCCACCGTCAAGCAGAATGCCGACAACGCCCGCCAGGCCAACACCCTGGCCGCCACCGCCTCCGAAGTGGCGGTGCAGGGCGGCAGCGTGGTGGGGCAGGTGGTGCAGACCATGGGAGAGATCAATGATGCCTCCCGCAAGATCGTCGACATCATCAGCGTCATTGACGGCATCGCCTTCCAGACCAACATCCTGGCCCTGAACGCGGCGGTGGAAGCCGCCCGTGCCGGCGAGCAGGGACGCGGCTTCGCGGTGGTGGCCTCCGAAGTGCGCACCCTGGCCCAGCGCAGCGCATCGGCCGCCAAGGAGATCAAGGCCCTCATCGATGATTCGGTGACGCGGGTGGACAACGGCAGCCGCCTGGTTGAGCAGGCCGGCAGCACCATGAGCGAAGTGGTGGCCAGCGTCAGGCGCGTCACCGACGTGGTCGGCGAGATCTCGGCCGCCAGCAACGAGCAGAGCGCCGGCATCGAGCAGATCAACCGCGCCATCGCGCAGATGGATGAAGTCACGCAGCAGAATGCCGCGCTGGTCGAGGAAGCGGCGGCCGCTGCGCAATCCCTGCAGGAGCAATCGCACCGGCTGTCAGAGACGGTCAGCATCTTCCGGCTGGATAGCCAGCATGCGGCGGTGGGGGCTGCGACTGCCTACGCCAAGCCGGTGGCCAGCAAGCCCGCCGCTCCCAAGCCAGCGGCACAGAAGCCCGCCGCCGCACCGCCCGCGCCAGCCGTCGCGGTCCCCGCCTTGCCGGCCAAGACGGCCGCCAACGCCGCCATTGCCAAGGCCAGCAGCAAGGCGCCGCCGGCCGGTGACGGGGATTGGGAACAATTCTGAACTAACTCTGGTGATCAGGCGCGCAGCTCGACCACACCCGGAAACGCGATGCGCACCACCAGCCCGCTGCCTTGCGCCGGGGCATCCAGCGTGACGCTGGCCCTGTGCATGGCGGCGATCTCGCGCACGATGGCCAGCCCCAGCCCGGTACCCCCCGGGTTGACGTGCTGGGTGGCCCCGGCACGATAGAAGGGTTCGAACACTTTGGCGCGCTCGGCCTCGGCGATGCCGGGGCCGTTGTCTTCCACCTCCAGCAGGGCCGCAGTCGGCTGCCCCGGACGGCGCATGGCGCGCACGCGCAAAGTGACCTGGCCGCCGACGGGCGTATAGCGGATCGCATTGTCCAGCAGGTTCACCATCAGTTCATGCAGCAGCAGGGCATTGGCTTCGATGCCGACGTCGCCCTCTTCCTCGAAGGCCAGCCCGATGCGCCGCGCCACCGCCTGCTGCGACAACTCCAGCGCGACCTGCCGTGCGGCATCGGTGAGCGAGACGCGCATGGTACCGCCCTCGGCCGCGCCATGTTCGGCGCGCGCCAGAGTCAGCAGGCGATTGGCCAGATGTACGGCGGAATCGGTGGTGCGGGCCATGCCCTCCACCAGCTCGCGCAGCTCGGCCGGGTCGAGCCGCGTGCGGCGCAGTTCGCGCAGGGTCAGTTCGGATTGGGTCTTCAATACCGTCAGCGGCGTGCGCAACTGGTGCGAGGTATCGGCGATGAAGCGCCGCTGCGCACTGATGAGGGCCTGCAACCGGCCCATGTAGCCATTCATGGCCTGCACCAGCGGGCGCATTTCCTTGTGTACCAGTGCCGGATCAAAACCGGACAGGTCGGTCGGCGCACGCGACTCCACCTCGCCCTTGAGCTGCATCACCGGACGCAGCACGAAGCGCACCGCGAACCACACCAGCAGCGCCGCCACGCTCACCAGCGTGCCCTGTCGCCACAGCGTGTCGAACAGGATCTTGCGCGTCATGCCGTTGCGGCCCTCCATGGTTTCGCCGACCTGGATCAGGGCGATGCCGCGCATGCTGTCGTCATACACCGGCTGCAGCAGCGCGGCGATGCGGATGGGCTGGTTGTGATAGTCGGCCTGGTAGAAGCGCACCAGGGCCGGATAGACTTCCGAGCGCTTGACGTTGGCGGGGACCGGCGGCAGGTCTTCGTAACCGGACACCAGTTCCCCTTTCAGGCCCGTGACCTTGTAGTAGATGCGGCCCAGGGTATCGGTCTCGAAGCTGTCCAGCGCCACGTAGGGCACGTCGGCCGTGACATGGCCATTGACGATGGAGACCCGCTCGGCCAGCGCACGGGTGGAGGCCAGCAGCGAACGGTCATAGGCCAGGTCGGCCACTTCGAGCGCGTTGTAGTAGACCGAGACCGCGTCCAGCGCCACCAGCAGCGTCAGCGGAATCAGCAGCCAGCGTACCAGCTGGCTGCGCAGGTTGCCCAGTCGGCGGGTGGCCTGCGCCATTACGCGGCCTGCAGCAGGTAGCCCAGGCCGCGCAGGGTGGTGATGCCGACGCGGCCGGCACCCTCGTGTTCCAGCTTCTTGCGCAGGCGGTGGATGTAGATCTCGATGGCGTCCACGCTGGCATTGTCATCCAGCGAAAAGACCTGCTGGAACAATTTGTCCTTCGGGACCGTATGGCCCTGGCGCATGATCAGCACTTCCAGCACCGCGTGTTCGCGCGGGGTCAGTGCCAGCAGTTCGCCGTGATAGGTGAAGGTGCGCGACACCGTATCGAAGCACAGCGCACCACACGCCACGGTCACCGCTTCCTGGCTCTGCGAGCGGCGCAGCAGGGCCTTCACGCGCGCTTCCAGTTCTTCCAGTTCGAAGGGTTTGGCCAGATAGTCATCGGCCCCCAGGTTGAGGCCGCTGACGCGGTCAGCCAGGCCGCCGCGTGCGGTCAGGATCAGCACCGGCGTGCGGCTGCCGCGCGCACGCATGCGTTTGAGGACTTCCAGTCCATCCATGCGCGGCAGGGTCAGGTCGAGAATCACCAGCGCATAGTCTTGCGTGAGCAGCAGGCTGTCGGCGTCGGCACCGTTGTGCGCGCACTCCACCGTCAGGTGGGCGTCGCGCAGGGCCTTGGACAGCCAGCGGGAAAGTTCGATATGGTCTTCGACCAGCAGGATGCGCATGCGGCGGCCCTTTTACTTTTACTTGTACGTTGCGGTACGGCTTGTCTCCAGCGCGGATGCTAACAGATGGGCCGCCGCCTTTGAAACGTCCTCATCCGGCCATTGTGGAAACTGCGTAGCATTGATCCCACACTGACAGCTTGGCTGAAAGCCGGCTGAAAGGCTTTTCTTGTACGATGCGCCCATATCAAAAAATCCAAGCCGGAGACACATCATGACCACCCTTGGGTCCGGACCCGTCCGTACCGTTCTTCCCGCCTCCCGTTTCTGCTGCTGACCGCCATGAAGGCGGACCGCTCGCATCGTTGGCAACACTGTGTTCGCTTCCTGGCCGCCTGTCTGCTGGCCTGTGCGATGCCGTGCGCGCTGGCGGCCGAGTGCATCGTCCCGGCCAAGCCGGGCGGCGGCATGGACGCCTCGTGCAAGCTGTTGCGCCAGGCCATGCAGGAAGAGGGCGGCAAGCAGGACTTCAAGGTGGCGTATTTGCCCGGTGGCATCGGGGCGGTGGCCTGGAGTTCGGTGGTCTCGCAGCGGCGCGGTGGGCCGGAGACGCTGGTGGCGTTTTCGGGCGGCTCGCTGCTGAGCCTGGCGCAAGGCAAATATGGCCCCGCCGATGTGGGCGACGTGCGCTGGGTGGCCGGGATCGGCATCGATCACGGCATGATCGCGGTACGTGGCGATGCGCCGTGGCGCAACCTGAAGCAGTTGCTGGAAGCGATCCGCAAGGATCCGTCGGCGGTGACCGTGGGTTTGTCCGGGACCGTGGGCAGCCAGGACTGGCTGAAGATGGCGCTGCTGGCGCAGCAAGCCGGTTTTACGCCGAGGCAGTTCCGCTTCGTGGCGCTGGAAGGCGGCGGTGATTCGTTTGCCGCCTTGCAGGCCGGGCACGTGCAGGTGATTTCCGGCGACACCTCGGAAGCCGCCTACTTCATCGCCGACGGCAAGGTGCGCATCCTGGCGGTGCTGTCCGAGCAACGCCTGCCGGGCCCGCTGCAGGCAATACCGACCGCACGCGAACAGGGTTACGAGGTGGTGTGGCCGATCATTCGCGGCTTCTACATGAGCCCGCATGCGCCGGAGGCGGACTACCGGCGCTGGGTCCGGTATTTCGACCGGGTACTGGCCGATCCCGAATTCGATCGCCAGCGCAGTATCGGTGGCTTGCAACCCTTTGCCATGACCGGCAAGCCGCTCTCGGATTACATCGCGCAGACCGTTGCGCGTTATCGCAGGCAGTCCCAGGAGTTGGGCCTGGTGCGCTGATCAGCCAGGTTGCACACGCCGTCAGGCGTGCTCTGCAGCCGGGCCGGCGCAAGGTCCGTTTCATCATCAAGGAGAATCCATGTTGCACAAACGTCGCCTGAGCATTGCGCTCGGCCTGGCCCTCGCTTTGCCCGTCACTTTCAGCGGTGTGGCCCATGCCGACACCCCCGCCGGCTATCCCGCCGATTACGCCAAGGTCATCGAAGGGGCCAAGAAGGAAGGCAAGGTCGTGATTTACAGCACCACCGATTCCAAGGCGGCCGAAGCGCTGATCAAGGATTTCGGTGCGCTCTACCCGGGCGTGAAGGTCGAGTACAACGACATGAACTCCACCGAAGTCTACAACCGCTTCATCTCCGAAGCCGCCGCCGGTGGTGCCACGGCTGACGTGATGTGGTCCTCCTCCATGGACCTGCAGGTCAAGCTGGCCTCCGAAGGCTATGCCGTGGCCTACAAGTCGCCGGAAGCGGCGGCCCTGCCGACCTGGGCCAACTGGAAGGACACCGCCTACGGCACCACCTTCGAGCCGGCTGCCATCGTCTACAACAAGCGCCTGGTGACTGAGGCCGAAGTGCCGACCACCCACGACGAGTTCACCAAGCTGCTGGTCAGCAAGCAGGAGAAATTCAAGAACAAGGTCACCACCTACGACATCGAGAAGTCCGGCGTCGGTTTCAGCCTGATGACCTATGACCTGAAGCACAACCCGCATTTCTGGGACTTCGCCAAAGCCATGGGCGGCGTGGCTGCGCGCGTGCAATCCTCGACCGGCACCATGCTCGAGCGCATCTCCTCGGGTGAAAACCTGATCGGCTACAACATCCTCGGCCCCTACGCCCTGGTGCGCGCCAAGAAGGACCCGTCCATCGGCGTGGCCTTCACCAAGGATTACAACCTGGTGCTCTCGCGCGTGATCTTCATCAACAAGGCCGGCAAGAACCTCAATGCCGCCAAGCTGTGGGTGGACTACATCCTCTCCAAGCGCGGCCAGACCATCATCGCCAATGATGCGCAGCTGTTCGCCATCCGTGGCGATGTGACCGGAGCCACCACCTCGGCCGAACTGACCAAGCAGCTGGGTGCGTCGCTCAAGCCCATGCCGGTCTCCACCGAACTGCTGGAATACCTGGATCAGAAGAAGCGTCTGGACTTCCTGAAGCAGTGGAAGGAAGCCACCAAGAAGTAAATTTTTTAGATTCATCCTGTCACGGGCCGGGTAGTCCGCAGTGCCAAGGGCGTCACGCCTTCGATACGACCCTGCGGGTCTGCCCAGTCCGAACGGGGTGCAAGTCAGCACCTTGCAACATCGTTGTTCCGGAGCGCGGCCCTGGCCGCTTCCCTGCCTGTCCTGATCCATCTGCCCACTCATGAGGCGCACCATGCAAACCACCACAACGCTACCGCGCAGCGAGCCAGCCCTGCCGACCCGCCGTTTCCGGCTGAACTGGCCGCGCGGCCTGGTCGTGCTGCTGGCAGCCCTGGCCATCTTCGTGCCGCTGCTGCTGATCTTCTATCAAAGCTTCCTGTCGGCCCCGTTCTTCGCGCCGGTCAAGACGCTGACCTTCGATTCCTACCGCTTCATCTTCGATGACCCGGACTTCCGCCAGGCCTTCGTCAATGGCCTCACGCTGGCCACCGGCCTGGCGCTGATCGCCGTGCCGCTGGGCGGCATGCTGGCCTTCCTGATGGTGCGTACCGACCTGCCGGGCCGCAGCTTCATCGCTCCCGCGCTGATGGTGCCGATCTTCGTCTCGCCCATGGTGATCGGCTTCGGCTACGTGGTCTCGATGGGACCGGTCGGCTTCTACACGGTGTGGGTCAAGAACCTGCTGTCGGTGTTCGGTTTCGAGGGCGATCCCTGGAACATCTATTCCTTCACCAGCATCGTCATCATCGCCGGCCTGACCCACGTGCCGCACGTCTACCTGTATGCCTCGGCCGCCCTGCGCAGCCTGGGTTCGGATGTGGAAGAAGCAGCCCGCGTGGCCGGTGCCTCGCCGCTGCAGGTCGCGCTCAACGTCTCGCTGCCGATGATTACCCCGGCACTGGCCTACTCCGGCGTGCTGGTGTTCTTCCTCGGCTTTGAAGTGTTCGGCCTGGTGCTGGTGCTGGGCGATCCGGAAGGCCACCTGGTGCTGCCGACCTATCTCTACAAGCTCACCAACAAACTGGGTACGCCTTCGTATCACCTGATGGCGGCGGTGGCCGTGTGCCTGGTGGCGGTGACCATGCCGCTGGTGATGCTGCAGCGCTGGCTGCTGCGCTCGGCCAACAAGTTCGTCGCCATCAAGGGCAAGGGCGCGCGCCAGAAGGCGCTGCCGCTGGGCAAGTGGCGCTGGGTGGCGTTCACTCTGATCGCCGGCTGGCTGCTGTTCACGGTCATCATCCCGCTCTCGGGCATCGGCCTGCGCACCTTCGTTTCGCACTGGGGCGATGGCGTCAACTTGCTGGACGTGCTGACCTTTGAGAACCTGTTGAACGTGTGGGATCAACCCTCGCTGGTGCGCGGCATCATCAACACGGTGCTGATCGGCGTGATCGGCGGCGCCCTGGCCGTGGCCTGCTATACCGCCATCGCCCTGGCCATGCACCGCAAGCAGGATGGCGTGACGCGCTTCCTCGACTACAGCGTGCTGGTGCCGCGTGCAGTGCCGGGCCTGCTGGCCGGCTTGTCCTTCTTGTGGGTGTTCCTGTTCGTGCCCTCGCTGCTGGACTCGGCCTTGAAGGGCATCGACAACCCCATCGCCCTGTGGCTGGTCGACAGCTTCATCCCCGCCCTGCGCGGCCTGCGTTCGACCATCTTCTCGGTCTGGCTGGCGTACTCGGTGGTGTGGATGGCCTACGGCCTGCGCCTGATCAACACCGCCCTGCTGCAAGTCGGCCCGGAACTGGAAGAAGCCGCCCGCGCGGTCGGTGCCTCGCGCTCCCGCGTCACGCGTGACGTCACCATTCCGCTGGTGCGCTATGGCCTGGTGGGCGCCTGGCTGATGGTGTTCCTGATCTTCGAGCGCGAGTACTCCACCGGTGTCTACCTGCTCTCGCCCGGTACCGAGGTGATCGGCTCGATGATCGTCTCCATGTGGGCTGCCGGCGCAGTGGAACTGGTGGCTGCACTGTCCTTCATCAACATCACGCTGGTGGCCGTGGGCCTGGGCATTGCGCTGCGCTTCGGCGTCAAGCTGCACGACTGACCTGCACCGATAGCACGGCCGGTACCAAGGGTGCCGGCCTCCCGATACAGCAAGAGCATCCTGAGGAATCATCATGACCGAACTTTCCGTCAACGACCTGCACCTGGACTATGGCACCGGCGCCTCCGCCAACCCCATCCTGAAGGGTGTTTCCATGCAACTGCAGCGCGGCGAAGTGGTGGCGCTGCTGGGTCCCTCCGGCAGCGGCAAGACCACGCTGCTGCGCGCCGTGGCCGGGCTGGAATCGCCCAAGGCCGGCACCATCGACATCGGCACCCGCCGCGTTTTTGATGGCGCACGCAACTTCGAGATGCCGGCCGAAGAACGCAATCTGGGCCTGGTGTTCCAGTCCTATGCGCTGTGGCCGCACAAGACCGTGGCCGACAACGTCGCCTATGGCCTCAAGCTGCGCAAGACACCCTCGGCCGAGATCGCCAAGCGCGTCAAGGAAGTGCTGTCCCAGCTGGGCCTGGGCCATCTGGGCGAACGCTATCCGCACCAGCTCTCCGGCGGTCAGCAGCAGCGCGTGGCCATCGCCCGTGCGCTGGTCTACAACCCGCAGGTGATCCTGCTGGACGAACCGCTCTCCAACCTCGACGCCAAGCTGCGCGAGGAAGCACGCGCCTTCCTGCGTGAACTGATCGTGCGCCTGGGCCTGTCGGCGCTGATGGTGACCCACGACCAAGGCGAGGCCATGGCCATCTCCGACCGCATCCTGCTGCTCAACAATGGCCGCATCGAACAGCAGGGCACGCCGCAGAGCATGTACCAGACCCCCAATACCCTGTTCACCGCCGAATTCATGGGCAGCAACAACAAGCTGGCGGCCGAGGTGGTCAGCCGCGAGGGCGACCGCGTGACCGTCAAGCTGGATGGCGGCACGGCGGTAGCGACCCTGCGCGGACGCGAGGATGCCAAGCCCGGCGAGCAGCTCACCGGCATCATCCGGGTCGAGCAGGTGCGCATCGCGGGTGAGCAGACCGGCAATGCGATTCGCCTGCCGCTCTCGACCTGCATGTACCTGGGCGACCGCTGGGAATGCCTGTTCAAGGTCGAGGGCGGACCGGCCGGTTCGGTCGGCCTGCGCGCCTACGCCCCGCAGCGCCTGGACCAGGGCGAATACTGGCTGTCGCTGCCGGAACAGGCCTTGTGGGCATTCTGAAAAACTAAGGTGGCCGAACGGGATGTCTAAGTTTCCCGTTCGGAAAAACTTAGTTTTTTGACGGTTCATCGCATCGATGAAAACCAGCGAGCAAGGCTACCCGCCATCCCCTCGCTCACCCGGAAAAGCCATCAGGAGCACACCGGGTGCATGAACAGAAGACGTCGCACGGCACGGCCGTGCCGACGCCATCCAACGCTTTCAACCAAGGAGACCTCAGTGCAAAGGAATCACCTCGCCGCCAGCATGCTGGCCGCATTCGCCGCGTTCGCCACGACTTCCGTGCAGGCGCAAACTTCCGTTACCGTCTACGGCCTGATCGATTCGGGCGTGGAATATGTCACCAATGCCAATGCTGCCGGCAACAGCCTGGTGCGCCTCAGTTCGGGCACCATGAACACCTCGCGCATCGGCTTCCGTGGTACCGAAGACCTGGGCGGTGGCCTGAAAGCCATCTTCCAGCTGGAAAACGGCTTCAAGCTGGATAACGGCGCCTTCGACGGCGATTCCAACCAGCTCTTCAACCGCCAGTCCAACGTCGGCCTGGAAGGCGGCTTCGGCCGCGTGGTGGTGGGCCGTTCCTTCTCCACCACCTATGACTTCATCCTGCCGTTCGACCCGATGGGCTACTCGGCCAACTATTCCTGGGTGACCTCGGCCGGTGCCACCGGTGGCCGCAAGGACGGCATGCCGACCGGCGTGTCCAACCTGGTCAAGTACCAGGGCGAGTTCGCGGGCGTGAAGGTCGGTGCCATGTACGGCTTCGGCGAAGTGGCCGGCGAGACCAGCAACGGTGCCAAGTACGGTGTCGGCCTGGGCTGGGGTTCGGGTCCGTTCAGCGTGGCCGCGACCTATGACCGCAACAACAGCGTGAGCACCACCAACGCCCAGTATGACCGCGCCACCAGCGCCCACCTGGCCGCCGGCTACCAGCTGTCGGATGCCTGGAAGTTCAACCTCGGCTATCGCTACTACAAGAAGACCCTGGCCAGCGGCGCTGCCGACCAGCGCAGCGACTTCATCTGGGGCGGCGTGACGTACAAGTTCACGCCGGCCATGAGCGTGATCGGTGCGATCTACTACCAGAACATCAAGAACGTGGCCAACGATGCTGATCCCATCATGTACTCGCTGCGCCTGAAGTACGCGATGTCCAAGCGCACCGACCTGTACCTGAGCACGGCCTATGCCAAGGCCAAGAACAACCAGCTGGTGGGCCTGTCGCGGGATGACGTCGGCTTCTCCAACAGCCAGTTCGGCATGACCCTGGGCATGCAGCACCGCTTCTGATGTCCGTGTAGTCCCCTGGCCCGGCACGCGTGGTTGGCGTGCGGGCCACGATAGTCTTGAGCCGTCATTGACCGGCGCACCCCTGCTGACGGCAGGCGTGCGCCGTTTTTTTTTCAGGGCTTGAGTGGGGGTGGCGAATGCAATTGCAGGAGATCGATCAGCCCCTCGTCACAGACCAGCCGGCCGCAGTCGCCCATGCTGGCCACCAGATGCGCACCGGCCAGCAGCACGAAGATGGTGCCTGCACCTATCCTGCCCCACGGGATGCGGCGTGGTTCATTTTCCTTTTCCGCGCTTTGCAGCAGCAGCAGCGTCGCCGGGTATTCAGCACTCTTGACACCCAGCAGGGCTGCAATGGTCAGGATTGCGGTCAGTGAAAACAGGGCCATCCAGGTATGGAAATGCATGCCTTGCAACAGCGGTCCCGTGGGCGTCTGCCCGGCCAGGGCTTCCAGCGAGATCTGGCGCAAGGCCACCAGCCCGGTCAGCAGCGCGCCCACCAGCGCTACCCCATAATGCGCACTCTTGATCCCGAAGCGCAGATTGCGCAGGAAGCCGATGCCGGTGAGGATGATGCCGGTGTACTGCAGCTGGCGTAGCGGGGTGCCAGGCAACAGCGCCATTGACTGGAGGTACAGCAGCAGGCCCAGGTAGCCACTGATGGCCAGCAGGCACAGGCAATTGAGGAAAATCCCGCCCGGCAGCACGGGTTCGCGTGGGGTGAAGACAACGGAACGGTCCATGAGACGGTGCCATTACAAGATGAAACCCAGGGGGCCCTGGGCGGTTTGGCTGAACCACCACAGGGTGACGATGGTGCTTGCCAACCATAGCTTGTTGCTTAGTGATTTCCAGCCGAGTGCAATCCCCAACACGGTGAGGAAGGCCAGCAGGAAAGGAAGATAGAGAAACATGGCGTGACCCGGAGTTGATCCCGATTCATATCCGGGAATTTGTTTATGTGCTTTGATGCCAATCGTAGCCGAATGCCCATGCAAATCTCGTGCTAAAACCTCGAATAAAATCGAGATTTATCAAGAATATTCATAACGAACCCGGCTTCATTGAAGCCCATCAACAAAGGAGACACAGATGCAAGCATCAGCAAGCGGCGCTCGGGCCGGTCAACAGGAGGTGCGCCGGGTAGCGGTGGTGGGCACCGGCGTGATCGGGGCCAGTTGGGCGGCATATTTCCTGGCGCGGGGGCTGGAGGTCTCGGCCACCGACCCGATGCCGGAGGCGGAAGTGAAGTTGCGTGCCGCCGTGGCGCGTCACTGGCCCAGCCTGGAGTTGCTGGGGCTGGCAACCGGTGCCTCCCCTGAGCGGCTGCGTTTCTCGGCCTCGCTGGAAGAGGCGCTCGAGGGCGCGGACTTCGTGCAGGAAAACGGCCCCGAGCGCGAAGACCTCAAGATCGACCTGTTCCGGCGCATGGATGCCGCGTTGCCGGCGCATGTGGTCCTGGCCTCCAGTTCCTCGGGCCTGCTGATGAGCAAGGTGCAGGCCGCCTGCCGCCATCCCGGCCGGGTGGTGCTGGGCCATCCCTTCAACCCGCCGCACCTGATCCCGCTGGTGGAAGTGATCGGCGGTGCGCAGACCGCACCGGAGGCGGTGCAGGCTGCGCTGGATTTCTACACCGCCATCGGCAAGAAGGCCATCCACGTGCGCAAGGAGGTCAAGGGCCACATCGCCAACCGCCTGCAGGCCGCCCTGTGGCGCGAGGCCTTCCACCTGGTCGAACAGGGCGTGGCCAGCACCGAGGACATCGATACGGCCATCGCCTACGGTCCCGGCTTGCGCTGGGCTTTGATGGGGCCTTATCTCAATCTGCACATGTCAGGCGGAGAGGGCGGCATCGGCCACATGCTGGATCACCTGGGGCCGCCCATCGAAAGCTGGTGGGCCGATCTGGGAGCGCCTTCCATCACCGCTGCGCTCAAGGCACAGATTCGCGCTGGGGTAGAAGAGCAGATGAGCGGCAAGACTTCTGCCGGCATTGCCGCCGAGCGTGACCAGCTGCTGGTGCAGTTGCTGGCGGCCAAGAGCAAGACCAAAATCATTCCGTGAAAACTAAGTTTTCTGAATTTTTTCTCTAAGGTAGCTCTTCTGAAAAACTTAGAAAATTTGATCAGTGTTCAATCGGTTTTCAATCGATTTTCAATCGGTTTTCAATCGGTTTTCAATCGGTGTTCATCGTGCAAAAACCAACCGTTCGGACTGAGTAGCGGCCCCGCCGCGTATCGAAGACGCTGTGCAGCGTGATGATAATTTTGCCCGCGCAGCGCCTTCGAGCCGGCCCTGACGGAGCGGCTCAGTCCGAACAGTTTCTGCGGGCCGCATTCATTTCTGCGCGCGCTTGCGCCGGCTCGGTGCCATTTCGCGCATCAGGGCAATGAAACGCTGCGCCCCCAGCCCCAGCGGCTGGTCCTTGTTCCACACCACATCCACCCACATGCGCTGCTGGTTGCTGATGTTGTCGAAATCGATGACCACCAGCGTACCGGCCTCGATCTGTGCCTGCACCAGGCTGTGCGGCAGATAGGCCCAGCCCAGTCCCTCGCGCACCAGCGACAGCGTGGCCAGGTGATTGTCGGTGCGCCAGAGGTGGCGTGCGAGGAAGAAGCGCGGGTCCGAGATGCTGGCATCGCGGCTGGCCACGGCGATCTGGCGGATGTCGTACAGGTCTTCATAACGCAGCTTGCGCTTCTTGCGCAGCCGCGCCGGATGCTCGGGTGCGATCACCGCCACCATCATCTCGCTGCTGAATTCCTGGAAGGCCTCTCGGTCATTGCCGGCATGGCGCTCGAAGACCAGCGCCAGCTGTGCCGTATTGTCATAGAGCATGCGCATGGCATCGGCCTGCGGCGAGGACAGTACTTCCACCTCCAGTGAGGGAAATTCTTCCGCCAGCACCGCCAGCGGTTTGGCCCAGGGCACCGACAGCAGTTCCGGGGCCACCGCCAGCGTCAGCTTGCGCTCCAGTCCCTGATGCATGGCCAGCGCGTGGGCGTCGAGCTGGCGCAGGGTGCTGGCCAGCAGGCGTGCATCCGGTTCCAGCGCGTGCGCCAGTTCGGTCGGTCGGGCATCGCGCGCGGTGCGGTCGAACAGCACCAGGTCCAGCTCCGCTTCCAGCTGGCTGATGGTCATGCTGACCGAGGAAGGCACGCGTCCCAGCTGGCGCGCCGCCGCCGAGAACGAACCACTGTCGAGCACGGCCAGGAAGACCCTGACGTTGTCACTGGAGAAAGCCATCGTCTGTTCCTTGTGTGTATGGCAGTGCCGACCTGTCAGAAAAACTGAAAGAAGCCGACTTCATTCATCAAAAACTTCATCATAGAATGCTTTCCATCGCGCGGCCAGAGGACTGGCGCGCCGCAGTCTTCAGGAGCAACTCATGCAAGGTTTCAAACGCAAGCTGGTCTATGCCTGCCTCTTCGAGGGGCTGGCCATCATTTTCACCACGGTCGGGCTGAGCGTCTTCGCGGGCCATGACAGTGGCCATGCATCGGCCGCCGCCGTGGCCTCGTCGACCATCGCCTTCGTATGGAATTTCATCTTCAACGGTTTGTTCGAACGCTGGGAGGCACGCCAGCCGCGCCGTGGCCGCAACTTTGCGCGCCGTGCCGCGCACGCCCTCGGTTTCGAAGGCGGGCTGGTGGTGATGCTGGTGCCGCTGTTCGCCTGGTGGCTGGGCATCAGCCTGTGGGAAGCGCTGGTACTGGACTTCGGGCTGATCGTGTTCTTCATGATCTACACCTATCTGTTCAACCTCGGCTTTGACCGTGTCTTCGGCCTGCCCAGCTCGGCCATGCCGGTCAGCCCGCAGACCGCAGAAGCGCGCTGAGCGAACGGTGACGTTGACTGGAGCTGTCCGCAACTGCAGGAAGTCGCGGCGCAGGATGCAATAGAATAGGGCGCTCCTCTCCCTTCAACGCCAGTCCAACGCCAGCCGCCCGCCATGTACATCCCCGCCCATTTCGCCGACCAGGACACTGCCAGCCTGCACCAGCTCATCACCGCCCATCCCTTCGGCGTGCTGGTCTCGCACACGGCCAGCGGGCTGGATGCCAACCACCTCCCTTGCCATCTCGACCCTGCCCAGGGGGCCTTGGGCACGCTGCATCTGCACGTGGCGCGCGCCAATCCGCTGTGGCGCGCGCTGGCCGATGGCGATGAAGTGCTGGTGGTGTTCTCGGCGGGGGATGCCTACATCTCGCCGAGCTGGTATCCCAGCAAGCATGAGGCGCATCGCCAGGTGCCGACCTGGAATTACAGCGTGGCGCATGCCCATGGCCGCGTGACCATCCGCGATGACGAGCGCTACCTGCGCGGCGTGGTGGCGCGCCTGACCCGGACTCACGAGGCCGGCGAGGCCAAGCCGTGGAAGATGTCCGATGCGCCTGCCGACTACACCGATACCTTGCTCAAGGCCATTGTCGGCATCGAAATCGAGATCACGCGCCTGGAAGGCAAGCGCAAGCTCAGCCAGAACAAGGACGTGCGGGATATCGAAGGCGCAGGCAGAACGCTGGCCGAGCGCGGCCATGTGCAGCTGGGCGAGGCCATGCTGCAGGAGGCTGCCCGCAAGCAACAGTAGTCGCGGGCAAGCAAGCTGTTGATTCCTCACACGGGAATGCGCGGCCCTGTAGAATCCCGGAACAGGGTTGTCGCATGCCCTCCTGCATTCCAGTTTTCCACGAGGTCGCCCATGACTGCCCAGGTCCCGCTTGCCAACGCCCCCGCACGCAGCGACTCTCTCGGCTGTTCGTCCACTGCGCTGAAGCAGAGCCAGGAGCTGCAGGGCAGCCAGTTCAGTTTCTATCGCAAGCGGGTTGAAGGCCGTGAGGTGTCGCAGGTCTACACGCCGGCCTCCGATCGCGGTTTCCTGGTCGGCATCTCGATGGCGTCGCAGCACCGCCGCAGCATCTTCCGCGGCCGCCAGGGCGCGCAGTTCGAGTTCGGACGCGGTGCCGTCTACATCCGCGATTTTTCGGAAGACTACCGGGCCGACTTGCAGACGCCCTTCGACTTCCTGCTGGTGGAGTTGCCGCTGTCATGGTTTGCCACGGTCAACGAGGATCTGCGCGGACGCAAGGCCAGCGGACTGGCCACCGTGACCGGCCACGATGATCCGGTGCTGGCCCATCTGGCCGCCGCACTGGCCCCGGCACTGGCCCAGCCCGATGCCGACAATCACCTGTTCGTCGACCAGCTCGGCCTGGCCATGGGCACCCATCTGCTGCAACGCTATGGCGGGGCCAGCCTGCCTGCGCCGCGCCATGTGCGGCTGTCGCGCCTGCACGAGGAGCGGGCCAAGCAGATGCTGCTGCAGAAAAACCGCGACCAGGTCTCCATTCCCGAGATCGCGCGCGAATGCAACATGTCGGCCAGCTACTTCCTGCGCGCCTTCAAGGCCAGTACTGGCCACACGCCGCACCAGTGGCTGCTGCTGCAGCGGGTCGACATGGCGCGCGAATATCTGCGCCACAGCGGGTTGTCGCTGGCCGAGATCGCAGTGGCCTGCGACTTCTACGACCAGAGCCATTTCAGCCGCGTGTTCTCGCAGATCGTGGGCAGCAGTCCGGGCGCATGGCGTCGCCGGCTGGGCTGAGGGCTGCGGGGCTCACGGCACGCGCGGCAGGTCGAAGCTGAACACCGTCCCTTGCGGCTGCGCCGCCTCCACGCGCAGGCGGCCGCGATGGGTCTCGATGATGGAACGGCAGATCGCCAGCCCCATGCCCATGCCGGTTTCCTTGGTGGTATAGAAGGCATCGAAGATGTGCGGCATGGCGTCGTCCGCGATGCCCTCGCCGCTATCCTGTATCTCTACCTTCACGCGCTGTTCATTGCAGCAGCTCACGCCAATGTTGAGCGTGCGTGCATTTTCCGGCACCGCTGCCATGGCATCGATGGCATTGACCACCAGGTTCAGCAGCACCTGCTGCAACTGCACCGTATCCCCCAGTACATGGACCTCGGCAGGCGGCAGGGACAGCGAAAGATGCACTTCGCGTTGATCCAGCTCGCTGCGTGACAGGGTCAGCGTATGGCGGATCAGCGCAGCCAGGTCGAGGCGCTCGAATTGCGGCGCGCGATTGCGGGTCAGGTTCTGCAGGCTGCTGATGATGCCGCCGGCGCGCTGGCCTTCGCTGATGATATCGCGCAGGCCGGCGCGCGCATGCTCCAGTTCCGGCACGGGCCGGTTCAGCCAGCGCAGGCTGGCCCCGGCGTTGGAGACGATGGACATCAGCGGCTGGTTGATTTCATGGGCGATGGACGCGGTCAGCTGGCCCACGGTGTTGGCGCGCGAGACGCGCTCCATGTCCACCTGGGCCGCGCGGATGGCGTATTCCGCCTGCCGCCGCACGGTGATGTCGGTGGCCGTCCCCACGTATTCGGTGAAGGTGCCATCCACCCATACCGGTTTGCCGATGCCGGAGAGATAGCGCACCTCGCCCGTGTCCTGGCGGCAGATGCGGTGCTCCACGCGGATGGTGCCGCCCATGGCGACGGCCGCATTGACGGTCTCGATCACTTCCTGCCGGTCATCGGGATGCATGATGGACGCGAACTCGTCATAGGTGATGCAGTTGCGGCCCGCCGGCAGGCCGTAGATGCGGCACAGTTCATCGGAGCAGAACATCAGGTCTTCGCGCACCAGGTAGCGCATGCTGCCGGCGTGGTTGAAGCGTTCGCCCTGCTTGAGCAGTTCCTGGCTGGTGCGCAGTTCGCGCTCGGCGCACAGCAGTTGTTCCTTTTCCAGCAAGGCCTGCGCATGGTCGGCGGCATTGGCCAGGGCCACGGCGGCGTGGGCGGCGAGGTGATGGGCGCAGCGCGTCATGGCCGCAGCGGGTGGCGCGTCGTAATACAGCAGCAGTTCGCCACGCGCCAGGCCACGATGGCTCAGGCGCAGGGTGAGCGTGGCCGTGTGCAGATCGTCCGGCCCGGCGATGCAGTGATCCTGGCTGTTGCAGACGCCCATGCCATCGCGCCGGGCCTCGGACTCGATCAGCGTCAGGTCGGCCTCATGTCGCACCAGCAGGCAGCGCCGTGCACCGGCCAGATGGCAGAGCGCGCGGGTGAGTGCCGGCTTGAGCAGGACCGGGTCGAGCAGCGCCGACAATTCGCGCAGGGCGTGCAGCAGGGCATCGTCGTCGGCAGGGCGCGGGTCGGACGGCAAGGGGATCTCCAGGCAAGGATGATGAGGTCAAGGCCGCATTGTGCCGCATTGCCGACGCGCGCGGTTCAGGGCGGGCCGTAGAGCAGGGTGGACGTCAGCAGCACCAGCAGGGTATCGGCGTCGACCGGTTTGACCAGCAGCGCCATGCCCATGGCCGTGGCGCGCTGGCGCTGCAGCGGCGTGACCTGCGCCGAGATGAACAGCACCGGCAGGTCCGGCCGCAGGCTGCGCAGCTGCTCGGCCAGTTCGAAGCCGCTCATTCCCGGCAGGTTCAGGTCCACGATGGCGCAGGCGGCTACCGGCAGGCAGGTGCTGGTGAGGAAATCCTCGCCGCCATCGAAACTGCAATGGCGATGCCCGGCGGAATCCAGCAGGTTGCACAGGGCCGCGCGGACCCCGAGATCGTCATCGATCACCGCGATGGGGCGGTGTGATGGTGGCGTTGTCTCCCCTTCGCTCATCATCGTCTGCCCGGTGGCTCACTTGGCGTCCGGCGGCGGTGTGCCGGTGATCTTGGGCATGCATTCGCGGTGAAACCACGCTGCGCTCAGCGGCTCGCCGGCCAGCTTGCGGCGCACGATGGGCACCAGCTGTTCGCCGATGAGCATGCCCAGCAAGCCGAGCAGGGCGATGATGGGCGGTGCCGGTGACTGCACGTGCAGGGCCGCGTAGATCAGGCCGGCCAGCAGGCCCATCAGGAGGGAGATCAGGTAAGGTTTCATGCGTACTCCGGGATCAGTGGCCCAGCAGGGGGCCCAGGCCGTTGACCAGGCGCTCGGCCAGCACCATGCCCAAGAGGCCGATGAGGGCAATGCCCGGTGGTGCCGGTGAGCGCACCTTGAAGAGCGCGTAGACGACACCGATCAGGATGCCGGCCCCCAGGGAAATCAGATAAGCGGACATGGCCCGGCTCCTCGTGAAGATGGGACGCCGCCGCGTCCCGCCGATGCAGGGCAGGAGCGCGGCGGCGTCGGTGACCGGACTGGCTTACCTGGCCGGTACCGGTGCCAGGATCTTCTGGTTGCCGTGCGGGCGCTGCTCGGCCTTGTGCACCATGGTGTAGGCGTAGTCCACGCCCATGCCGTAGGCCCCCGAGTGTTCGCGCACGATGTCCATGACGGCGTTGTAGGTTTCCTTGCGGGCCCAGTCGCGCTGCCATTCCAGCATCACCTGCTGCCAGGTCACGGGGATGACGCCGGCCTGGATCATGCGCTGCATGGCGTAGTCGTGGGCTTCCTTGGAGGTGCCGCCGGAGGCGTCGGCCACCATGTAGATCTCGTAGTCGCCTTCGGCCATGGCGCACAGGGCGAAGCTGTTGTTGCAGACTTCGGTCCACAGGCCGGCCACGACCACCTTCTTCTTGCCGTTGGCCTTGAGGGCGTCGCGCACCTTCTGGTCATCCCAGGAGTTCATGGAGGTACGTTCCAGGATGTCGTGCTCGGGGAAGACCGACAGCAGTTCCGGATAGGTGTAGCCGGAGAAGCCCTGGGTTTCCACGGTGGTGATGACGGTAGGGATGTTGAAGACCTTGGCCGACTTGGCCAGGGCGACGACGTTGTTCTTCAGTGCCTGGCGGTCCATCGACTGCACGCCGAAGGCCATCTGCGGCTGGTGGTCGATGATGATGAGCTGGCAGTTGGTCGGGGTCAGGACGTCGAGTTTGGTGTTGGTGGTCATGATGGTTCCGTAGGTGGAGTGAGCAGGGAGACGGCAGCCGCTGCCTTGGCCGGGGAGAGGCGGTGCGCAGCGGCGTGGCAGGGGAGTGAGGCTGCCGGAGGCGATCATAGGCAAGCGGGCAGGGCGCTGCCATTATCTGTTCGTATAGCTAGACGCTGGCAGCGCGTTTTTGCACACTGCCATCACCAACAAAAGCACCAACACAAGCGCATGAGATGGACGGTTCGCCGCCCGCGACGCCACACCCTGCGCAATCCGCCCTCTTCATCGTTGCAGCCCATGCCCGGAGCCTCCATGACCACCGCAGCCAGCGTCACCCCTGACCTGATTTTGTTGAACGGCAAGATCCACACCGTCGACAAGCAAAACCCCATCGCCGAAGCCGTTGCCATCGGCGGCGGAAAATTCATCGAAGTCGGCAGCGCCGCCGACGTGATGCGTCTCAAGCAGGCCAGCACCCAGGTCATCGACCTGGGCGGCCGCACCGTCATCCCCGGCCTGAACGACTCGCACCTGCACCTCATCCGTGGCGGCCTGAACTACAACCTGGAACTGCGCTGGGAAGGCGTGCCGTCGCTGGCCGATGCACTGCGCATGTTGAAGGACCAGGCGGCGCGCACGCCGCATCCGCAATGGGTGCGCGTGGTCGGTGGCTGGACCGAATTCCAGTTCGCCGAGAAGCGCATGCCCACGCTGGAAGAATTGAACGCGGCCGCGCCCGATACCCCGGTCTTCGTGCTGCACCTGTATGACCGCGCGCTGCTCAATCGCGCCGCGCTGCAGGCGGTCGGCTACACCAAGGACACGCCCAACCCGCCGGGCGGCGAGATCGTGCGCGATGCCTCGGGCAATCCGACCGGCATGCTGATCGCTCGTCCCAATGCCATGATCCTGTATGCCACCTTGGCCAAGGGACCGACCCTGCCGCAGGAATACCAGGTCAATTCGACCCGCCAGTTCATGCGCGAGCTGAACCGCCTGGGCGTGACCAGCGCCATCGATGCCGGCGGCGGTTTCCAGAACTACCCGGACGACTACCAGATCATCAACAAGCTCGCAGCCGACGGCCAACTGACCATCCGCATTGCCTACAATCTGTTCACGCAGAACAAGGGAAGTGAACTGGCCGATTTCCAGAAGTGGACCGGTATGGTCAAGCCCGGTGACGGGGACGACTTCCTGCGCCATAACGGCGCCGGTGAAATGCTGGTGTTCTCGGCGGCCGACTTCGAGGATTTCCTCGAACCGCGTCCCGACCTCGCCGACGGCATGGAAGAGGAGCTGGAACGGGTGGTGCGCCACCTCGTGTCCAACCGCTGGCCGTTCCGCCTGCATGCCACCTATGACGAATCGATCTCGCGCATGCTGGACGTGTTCGAGAAGGTCAACCGCGATATCCCCTTCGACGGCCTGCACTGGATGTTCGACCACGCCGAGACCATCACCGAGCGCAACATCGAGCGCGTCAAGGCACTGGGCGGCGGCATTGCCATCCAGCATCGCATGGCCTTCCAGGGCGAGTACTTCATCGACCGCTACGGCAGCGATGCCGCCGAGCACACGCCACCCGTGGCCAAGATGCTGGAGATGGGCGTGCCGGTCGGGGCCGGCACCGACGCCACCCGCGTGGCCAGCTACAACCCCTGGACTGCACTGTACTGGTTGGTCTCCGGCCGTACTGTTGGCGGCACGCAACTGTACCGGTCAACTGGCAGGTTACCTCGCGAAACTGCACTGGAACTGTGGACCGCAGGCAGCGCCTGGTTCTCCAGCGAGCAGGCCAAGAAGGGTCGCATCCAGGCCGGCCAGCTGGCCGACCTCGCCGTGCTGTCGGCGGATTTCTTCAGCGTGCATGAAGACGACATCAAGTCCATCGAATCGGTCATGACCGTGGTGGATGGCAAGGTGGTCTATGGCACTGGTCCGTTCTCCGCGCACGGCCCGGGCGAGATCCCGGTGCTGCCCGACTGGTCTCCGGTGGCCAAGGTGCCGGGACACTATCGCGCCGTCGCCAGCAGCGATGCCGCACGCCAGAAGAAGACCGCGCTGCCGCATGCCTGCGCGGGTTCGTGCGGCGTGCATGGTCACTCCCATGACGTGGCGCGCAAGTCCAGCGTTCCGGTTTCCCACTTCGCCGGTTTCTGGGGCGCGTTGGGTTGCAGCTGCTTCGCGTTCTGAGCGGGGCCGATCATGCAAGCGCATCATTCCGCTCGCCGGACCGGTTGGCCGGTCCCGCCCCTGGATCCGGGTTTGCTGTTCCTGCGCGTGGCCGGCAGCTTCATGCTGTTCTACGTGCACGGCTTGCCCAAGCTCATGCATTACGCGCATGAGCTGACCGTCATCGAGGATCCCTTCGGCCTCGGCCCGACGGTATCGCTCTGGTCCGCCATCCTGGCTGAAGCGCTATGTCCGGTGTTGATCGCGCTGGGCCTGTTCACCCGCCTGGCCTGCCTGCCCATCATCGGCGTGCTGCTGGTGGCCATGCTGGCGGTGCATCCCGGCTGGAGCATCGCGGAAGGGCAGTTCGGCTGGCTGCTGCTGGTGATCTTCACGGCCATCGCGCTGTGCGGTCCGGGCCAGTGGCGGCTGGGCCAGGCCGCAGCTCAGCCGTAGGAATCAAGTCGATTCACGGCGGTCTCTCTTCCAGCTTCATTGGCAGATTCAACGTTGCCAGGCCGCTCTGCCATGCGCAGGGCGGTTGCTGTCCCCTGCACGGCCTCTCCACACCATCTCACAAGGAGTCACACCATGAGCACCATCACTACCCGCGACGGCACTGAAATCTATTACAAGGACTGGGGCAGCGGCCAACCGGTCGTCTTCGGTCACGGCTGGCCACTGGACGGCGACATGTGGGAATACCAGATGAACTTCCTGGCCGAGCGCGGCTATCGCGTCATCGCCTATGACCGCCGTGGCTTCGGCCGTTCCAGCCAGCCCTGGAGCGGTTACGACTACGACACCTTCGCCGATGACCTGGCCGAGCTGATGAACAAGCTGGACCTGCAGGGCGCAACCCTGGTCGGCTTCTCCATGGGCGGCGGCGACGTGGCCCGCTACATCGGCCGCCACGGCAGCAAGCGCGTGGCCAAGGCGGCGCTGCTGGGCGCGGTGACACCGATCTTCGGCCAGGCGCCGGACTTCCCGCAGGGCGTGCCGGCCGAGGTCTTTGCCGGCATCAAGGAAGGTCTGCTCAAGGATCGCGCGCAATTCATCAGCGACTTCGCCGCCGTCTTCTTCGGCACCAACCGCCCGGGCAAGGCCGATGCGGTCAGCACCGGCGTACTCTCGCAGACCTTCAACATCGCCATGCTGGCCTCGCTGAAGGGAACGCTGGATTGCGTGAGCGCCTTCTCCGGCACCGACTTCCGTGAAGACATCAAGAAATTCAACTTCCCGACCCTGGTGATCCACGGTGATGACGACCAGGTCGTCCCCTTCCAGACCACCGGCAAGCTGGTGGCCGAGATGGTGCCGGGTGCGCAGCTGAAGATCTATGGCGGCGCACCGCACGCCCTGTGCGCGACCCACAAGGACCAGATCAACGAAGACCTGCTGGCCTTCCTGAAGGGGTAAGTACCATGAGCCTGGACGCAAACCAACGCCAGCAGCTTGAACAGCGTCGCCTGGCACCGCTGGCTACGCCTGGCGTGCTGTCCGCGCAGGCCAGCCAGGAGATCGGCGGGGCCTTGACCATGTTGCTGGCGGACATCTTCGCGCTGTACCTGAAGACCAAGAATTTCCACTGGCACATGTCGGGGCCGCATTTCCGCGACTATCACCTGCTGCTGGACGACCAGTCCCAGCAGATCCTTGCCATCACCGATGCGGTGGCCGAGCGGGTGCGCAAGATCGGCGCGACCACACTGCGGTCCACCGGGCAGGTCGGCAAGCTGCAGCGGCTGGCCGACAACGATGCCGACTTCGTCACACCCTCCGACATGCTGGCCGAACTGCGCGAGGACAACCTGCGCCTGGTCGGTTTCATGATGGCAACCCACGAGCTGTGCGATGAGCACGGTGACGTGGCTACCGCCAGCCTGCTAGGGCCTGTTCACCTTCAATCTGTGAGTGCGAGAGGTCGCCAAGCGTTGACTGCCTAGGCGCGGCGACGCGCCGTGGTGGTGCCACGGCAATGAGCTGCAACAACGGCAGGCGACGCTTGGCGGCCTCTCCCGGAGGGTTGCCCCCAGAAGGCGCGCTGGCCGCGTTGCACGTCAGGGCTGGTGGCACCACCACCAGCCCTGACGCGCGCCTTGCCAGCCCGCCTTCTGGGGGCAACGCATCTCACAGATTGAAGGTGAACAGGCCCTAAAGAACTGGATCGACGAGGCCGAGCAGCGGGCCTGGTTCCTGTTTGAATCGGGGCGGACCTCGATGTGAGCGCTCCCTCCTGATGCAGGGTGCGGAAGGCAGAGCTTGACGGCTCTGCCTTTTTTGCGTTTTCCTTCACTCAGCTTCGGATGCGTCGGCTTGTTGGCCGCCACTGGAGCGGGTGGTTTTTCTTTCTTTCACTTTTATCGATTTTCCACGTGATCCAGCCCTTGCCCTGGCGTTTCATCAAGCGTCTCCGCCTGCAGGACGGCCTGGGCCTGACGCGCGCCGCGCAGTCGCAGGTCACGGGCGTCTCGTCCGGGGCGGTGCCGGTGATCGACATCCCGGGCGAGGATGCCTTTTCGGTGATCGTGCAATTGCAGGATTTTCGCCATCACAAGCTGTGGCGCGGCCGGCAGCTGGTGCATGCGGGCGGCCACCGCAGCGGCGAAATGGCCATCACCGACCTGCGCGAGCAGTGGCGCTGCCAGCACCTGTCGGACTACGACAACGTACGCCTGCAGTTGCCGCGCGCCACCATCGAGCAATGGAGCGAGGAGGGCGGACGCCGCATCAGCGGGCTGCAGCAGCGCCAGGCGGTGCGCGACCCGGTGATCTGGCACCTGGTGCAGGCGATGTTGCCGATGCTGGGCGAGGCGGCCAATGATGGCGATACGGTGTTCATGGACAGCGTGACGCTGGCCCTGCACACGCATCTGGCCCGGCACTATGGCGGCCAGCCGCTGGCGCGCAACAGCGGCCGCCTGGCCGGATGGCAGCAGGTGCGGGTGCGCGACTACATGCTGGCGAATTTGGGACAGCGCCTCACGCTGGCCGAGCTGGCGGCCCAGTGCGGCTTGTCGCGCGCGCATTTCTCGCGCGCCTTCAAGCTCAGCTTTGGCCTGCCGCCGCACGCCTGGCTGCAGCGCCAGCGCATTGCGCTGGCCTGCCAGCTGCTGCGCGAGGACGGCAAGAGCATGTCGGTCATTGCGCTGGAGTGCGGGTTCTCGGACCAGAGTCACTTCAGCCGGGTGTTCAAGCAGGTGATGGGGGTGGGGCCGATGGGGTGGGTGAGGGGACAGGGATAGGCCATGCCAGGCCTACTCGCTCAGCACGGAAATATGGGTGCGGTCATCCGGCGTCAACAAGGGCGCAATGCTCTGGTCCGTATATATTTTGTCTCCCGTGCCGGTGACCACGACCAGATGGAGATCAGGATCCACTTGATTTGCCGTTGTCCCCCGTCGTATCGCCTTCATCGTTCTTGCCAGCGCAGAGCGGCGTTTCCTGCCGGATGCGCGAACGGCGTCTTTCCATTCGTTCCAGAGTTGCTCGACACCCTCGCTGCGCTCTGCATACCGCACTTCGATGCCGCACAGGCCGTCACCCTGGCTCACCAGAAGGCCGATGTGTTCGCCCGGGCGGGAAGGCGTCACGTGAAAGAATTCACTACCGGATCGCTGCAACATTTGCGCAACCAGGCCCTCGGCAAATTGGTGTGCGATTTCTTGACGACGGGAACGTGGCATGGGCGGCTCCTCAGATGAGCTGTGTCAGTGGCGGATTGTTGCGCAGCGACCAGACGCGGCAAACTTCGTTGTAGATGGCAATCTTGACGGCGTCTTCGGCAAGGTCATGGTGTGGCGCAAGACGTGCGATCCCTTTCGACTGGCGTGCATCTATCCCCTTTACATAGATCCGCTCCCGGCGTGCGGTGCTGCGATCGACGATGCCCACGAAGAAAGGGGTCTTCATGGCGCGCTCACGCTTGATGGAATGACCGGACGCATGAGTTCAATACCGCACAGGTATTCACCGCCGGTGCCAATGATGTTCTTGAGATTGCCCATCGTGGTTGTGCGGGTAGCGATGGAAGCCGCCCGGGCTGCTGTCAGAGCCGCACAGCTTACTGATGGGAAGAAGGGATGTGTTCAGGAATACCGCAAAAGCGGATCAGTTTCGAAGGCCTTCGACGACGATGGGCGCTCTTGCGGTGGTCATTGATGGTCCGTCTCGTGCGGATACCGTCAGCTGGCCGGCAGCCTCACCGCTGCCGCGCAGAATGAATCTGCAATCGCTCCGCCGCCCGCACCAGATCGGCCAGGGTCTTGGTCTGCATCTTGTCCATCACGCGGCGCTTGTGGACCTTGACGGTGATTTCGCTGATGCCCAGCTCGGTGGCGATCTGCTTGTTGAGCAATCCGCCGATGGCCAGTTCCAGCACTTCCCGCTCACGCGGGGTCAGCTTTTCCAGCCGCGAAGTGCTGGCGGCCTGCTCCACACGCAGATGCAGATCACGCCCGGCAATGGCCAGTGCCTCCTGCACCGCGCCCAGCAGGCGCTCGTCTTCGATCGGCTTGGTAAGGAATTCATGGGCACCCGCCTTCATCGCCTGCACCGTCACGGGAATGGTGCCGTAGCCGGAAATGAAGATCACCGGAATGGCATCGCCGCGCTGTTCCAGCTGCCGTACCACCTCGAAGCCATCCGAGCCGGGCATCTTCATGTCCAGCAGCAGGCAGCACGGCGTGCCCGGCAGCGACTCGCGCAGAAACTCGTCGGCTGAGGCAAAGCCGCGCGCCTTCAGGCCGGCCGAGGCCAGCAGTCTCAACAGGGCGGTCCTGACCATGCCATCGTCATCGACGACGTATACGGTACTTTCTATAATGAATCCGTCTTGCCGGGTTGCGAAAATCCTTGCACCGGCACGCCTTCGCAACGCCCCTCTTCGGGCGTCGCAGGCCTTGCCGTGCAGTCCTTCGCATCATCAGCATTCAGGCCCGGCTTGGATTGTACAAATGTGCTGTTTTTTGTAGAAAATGCCTTTGTTGCATCCATCAAGGGCATATCGTTGCCGGATCGGCAAGGGTTTGGCGCGGCTTCGCCGGACTTGTCTTATCCACAGGGATAATGGGCGGACGGCAGCAGCGGTGCTAAGGTGTGCGGCCTGCCCCCCGCCCTCCGGAAGCGAGAGACCTCATGAATGCCGCACAACGCAACCGCCTCCAGTCCTCGGGACTGGCCTTCCTCGCCGCCTATGTCGATACGCTGGGCTTCATCGCGCTGTTCGGCCTGTTCACGGCGCACGTGACGGGCAACTTCATCCTCATCGGCGCGGCCCTGGCGGATACCTCGCAGATGTCCATCCTGCTGAAATTCCTGGCCTTCCCGGCCTTCATCCTCGGCGTGGCCGTGGCACGCCTGTTCATCGCCGCCATCCAGCGCCGCGATGGCCGCGCCCTGGGCTGGTCACTGCTGCTGCAGTTGCTGTTGCTGACCGGATTCATGCTCTGCGGCATCGCCGCCGCTCCGGTGCAGTCGCCCACGGCGGGCTGGGTGATGGCGTCCGGGCTGCTGGGCACGGCATCGATGGGCGTGCATAGCGCCATCAGCCGCCTGCTGCTGGCGCATCTGGCACCGACCTCGCTGATGACGGGCAACGTCACGCAAGTGGTGATCGACGTGGTGGACATGCTGCGCGGCGCGGCCGATGCCGGTACCACCGAGCGCTGCATCAAGTTCGTGTGGCCGGTGCTGTCGTTCGGCGCGGGTGCCATCGCCGCCGCCTTCGCCTATCACGCCATCGGCTTTGCCGGGCTGATCGTGCCGGTGCTGATCCTGGTGGCGATGGTGGTGTGGGAATTTCGCCAGCCGCTGCCGGCCAAGGCGGCCACGTCGTGAACAAGTCGCGGCTGGAAGCCTTCAGCGATGGCGTCATCGCCATTGCCATCACCATCATGGTGCTGGGCTTGCAGACACCGCAGGGCGCCGGTCTGGCCGACCTCGCACCTCTCATGCCGCCGCTGCTGAGCTATGTGCTGAGCTTCGTCTACATCGGCATCTACTGGGTCAACCATCATCACCTACTGCAGCTGGCCACGCAGGTCGACCGGCGCGTGCTGTGGGCCAACCTGCACCTGCTGTTCTGGCTGTCGCTGCTGCCCTTCGTCACCTCGTGGGTGGCCAACCATCATCGGCAAAGCGCACCCGTGGCCTGCTATGGCGTGGTGCTGCTGATGTGTTCGGTCTCTTTCCTGCTGTTGAAACGCGCGCTGCGCCACAGTGAAGCGGCGCATCCTTCGCTGGCGGCCATGCTGGGACACGGGCGCAAGAATGCGCTCTCCATCCTGCTCTATGCGGTGGCCATTCCGCTGTCACTGGCCACCCCGGTGGGCGCGACTGCCATCTACGTGCTGCTGGCCCTGCTGTGGTTCCTGCCGGACCATCACTTCGAGGCGGCCGGTTCGCAATGAAGGCGCGGACTTATCCGCCGATCTTGTCCCACAGCGCCTGACCGTTGAAATCGCGGATCACGGCGTGGGCACCGGCAGCCCGCAGGCGCGCTTCATCCAGTCCACCCAGCATGCCGAAGGTCCAGACCTGGGCGCTGCTGGCGGCTTTCACGCCCGAACTCGAATCCTCGAAGGCTACCGCCTGGTCCGGTGTGCCGCCCAGCAGTTGCAGGGCGGTCAGGTAGGGCAGGGGATCGGGTTTGGCGCGTTCCAGCTCATCGCCAATCACCAGCGTATCGAAGCGGCCGGCCAGGCCGGTGGCCTTCAACATCAGCTCGGCATTGGCGCGCGGTGCATTGGTCACCACTGCCGTGCGTCCGCCGATGCGGGCGATATGGTCGAGCAGGCGTTCGATGCCGGGCGTGGGCGCCACCTGCTGGTCCAGCTGCGAGCGGAACAGCTGTTCCTTCTCTTCGGCCAGCGGCTGGTATTCCGAGGCCGGCATGCCGGGAAACAGGTGATCGAAGATCATGGCGTTGGACGCCCCCATGATGTGGGTCTTGTAGTAGTCCACATCCACCGAGCGGCCCCAGCGCGACAGGATGGTGTTGAAGGCAGCGTGGTGCAGGGCGTCGCTGTCCATAAGAGTACCGTCGAGGTCGAACAGGAAATGCGTGATCGGAGTGCTGTGCGTGTTGGCCATGGGAATCCGTAGCAGGTTGGGGCGGCAGGGCAGGATGCCGGTGTGTGAGGCGCTCATTCTATAAGACTCGGTGCAGCGCTGCTGTGCAGTTTTCTGTACAGCGTACTGAGCATTGTTCTGCCGCTCTTTCTGTACGTTTTTCCGTGCGTTTTTCCGTACTGATTCCTGGAGTGAATTCGGCACGGAATTTTGTACGGAATTCTGCACGTTTTCCTGTACGCCGACTCCCCGCTTCCCTGCTCTCCTACGCCACCTGCCGAACTCCGCCGATGGCGCGCGCGCCAGCGCGCGCCTACAGTCTCTCCGTGGCAATGCCCCCCAGCCCTGCGCCAGTCGCACAGATCAACCCATCAAGAATCGCGAGGAGACTCATGACCACCTCAACCATCCATCCCCTTCCACCGGCCAGCGTCGAGGCCGTCAACAACAACGGCTCCGGCGTCTCGTGGGGTGCCATCCTGGCGGGCGCTTTTGCGGCGGCGGCCTTGTCCTTCATCCTGGTGATGCTGGGCTTCGGGCTCGGCTTCTCGTCGATCTCGCCGTGGTCCGGCGAGGGCGTCTCGGCCAAGGCCATCGGCTATTCCACAGCCGGTTGGCTGCTGTTCACCCAGATCGCGGCCTCGGCCATCGGTGGCTTCCTGGCCGGCCGCCTGCGCGTGAAGTGGGCTGGCCTGCATACCCGTGAAGTCTATTTCCGCGATACCGCACATGGCCTGCTGGCCTGGGCCGTGGCTTCGCTGGCCACCGCCGCCCTGCTGGGCTCGGCCGTGGGCAGCGTGATCTCGGGCGGGGCCAAGACCCTGGGTGCCGCCGGTGGCGTACTCGGTACCGGCGCTGCCGCGACCGCGGCGGCCATGGGCCCGGACGGTGCGCAACAGGCGGGCAATCTGGCTGACCGTGCCTCGGGTTATTTCATCGATTCCATGTTCCGTAGCGGCACCGCCAATGGCACCGCCAACACCAGCGCAGCCCCTGCCGCACCGGTGACTCCGGCCGCCGGCAGCGATGCCGCCAACGCTGCTCCCGCCGCTCCGCTGGCTGCACCGACTCCCGCCGATGGCCGTGAACTGACCTCGGCCCAGCGCATGGAAGTGGTCCGCGTCTTCGGTTATTCGCTGGCCAACCAGCAACTGGCCGACAACGACAAGCGCTACCTGGGCCAACTGGTGGCACGCCATACCGGCCTGTCGCAAGCCGATGCCGAGAAGCGCGTGGCCGATACCTTTGCCGCTTACCAGCGCAATCTGGACCAGGCTGCCACCAAGGCCAAGGAAGCCGCTGATGCCGCCCGCAAGGCTGCTGCCTATGCCTCGCTGTGGATGTTCCTGGCCCTGCTGTGCGGTGCCTTCGTCGCCAGCCTGCTGGCCACTTACGGCGGCCGCCTGCGTGACCGCAACGAACTCTACGGCGAACCGGTGTTGCGTCATGAACTTCATGACCATCGCGTCGGCGAACCCGAGTTGCGTTGAACAGCGCCCTCCCGCGCCACGTTTCGCCGAACCTGAACACCAACCTTCATAGGAGACTGACATGGGTGCCATTCTGCTCTGGCTCTTGGGGATTCCGATTCCCATCATCCTGCTGCTGATCCTGCTGTTCTGAACGCAGCCATCAATGCAGCAAAGGCAAACGCAGTAACGCACAAGGGCGGCCAATTGGCCGCCCTTGTGCATTGGCTGGTGAGACCTGCCGTTTACACGCCGAAGATGCTACCGATGGTGGACGGGTTGTACTGCACTCCCTGCAGGGTCAGGTGGTAATACAGCTTGCCCGCGCCCGCGCCGTCCAGGTCGATCTGCAACTGTGTGCTGCCGTTGAGATCAGAGGCCGTGACGTAGTTCTTCACGAAGTCCGGGTTCACGATCTGGCCAGAGACCTTCACCCGGTCCATACCGACCGTGAAGTCGGTAACGGTAGCCTTCAGGGCACTCGTCTTGCCGAAGCTGCCCACGGTGATCCTGTCGTCACCTGCACCGGTTTGCACACGGATGCCCCCGACGATCTCGGGATCGGCAGCAGCACCCAAGACCAGCTCGTCATTGCCATTGCCGCCGACGATCGAGGTGCCCGCCTGCGCGGCCCAGTACCAGCCCAGCTTGAGGCCCTGCATGCTGGTGGTCTGGCCCAGGCGCGCGCCGGGAGTGAGCACGGTGGCGCTGATGCTCAGGTCCTGGTAGTAGCCCGGTGGCAGCACGCCGGCCGGGATGCCGATGGCGAAGCTGCCTGCACCCACATCCTCGAAGGCCACGACCTTGCCGCCCATCTGGATGGTGACCAGATAGCGGTCCGATGCGCTGCCGCCGCCGACCGTGCCGACGAACACCGGGCCCTGGTTGCCATGCCCGGAGGCAAAGCTGGTGTCCGCATCGCTGATGACGGCATAGGAGGCGCCGGACTGGCCCAGCGACTGTGCTTCAGAGGCAGACTGCTTGTTGCCGCGCACGCCCAGGTCCGACAAGGTCACCGGTGCGCCACCGGCTGCCACGTTCACGCTCAGGTTGCTGCTGACGGAGTTGCCGCCTGTATCGGTATAGCGGACCTCCAGATCATGCTTGCCGGCCGACAGGCTCTGGAAGACGGCGACGTCCACTTCCTTCGGTCCTGCGCCGAGATCGTTGACTCCCAGCACCTTGCGGCCCACCAGCCGGTCGCCTTCATACAGCTCGATCACGTTGCCCACGATGGAGTAGGCACCGTCGTACTTGACGCGGATCACCGGCCGGCTGCTGGTATTGGCCACACTCAACTGGTACAGCAAGCCGATGTTGGCCAGGCCGACATCACTGAGGCCGGTTTCCAGATCGGGGCTGACCTTGTACTGGTCTACGCCGTTGCGCTTGAAGCCGCCCAGCATCTCCAGCGCCACGTTGTTGAGCCCGGCCGTGGCGGCAGGCTTCAGGCCCAGGCTCAGCCACGCCCCCAGCGTATCGAGGCTGCTGCCCTGCTGCAGCAGGCTGAAGGAGGTGGTGCCGGTCCCCAGCTTGTCGAACATCTGGTAGCTCTTGAGGCTGCCGATGCTGGTGTTGCCGTCGCCGGTGACGCCCTTGCCGCCCCATTCGGCGGAAATGCCGCGAATCGCCTGGAGCAGGCTGGCTGCAGTGAAACCGGCAGGCAGCGTCGGGATGGCCTCCTCGCTCCTGGTCAGCACGGCCGGGAAGGTGAGCGGGGCCGTGGAGGAGCCGAAGACGTTGGACATCTTGATGAGCCCGTAGCCGAACTCTCCTTCCACCACGCTCACGGCCAGGCTGCCCGGTACCCGATCGCGTCATCCGGCATGCATGTTGATCACGACTACGCCAGCCGCAGGACGACAGAGGCCACGGCACTGCCGACCCGGCAGGCATGGCGATCATTGCGGAGGAGACAGGACTAGCCGGCGCAAGCGTCTGCGTTCGGATCAGTGGGGCGAAGCCTGTCTCGGTGGAGGGAGCTGAAGCGATTCCTGCCGGGGCCGGTCGGCCTTGTCTTGTGTTCGGGTGGCTCGACCGCATCCGCCATGCATGACCAGTACTTCCGCCACGGCGTAGATTAACGCCGGAAATTATCCGTGCCGGGTCGGCGCAGGGCTGTCGAAATAATTCGATTTATTTGATCAACAAGCAGGTGTTTTGGGCAATTTCAAAAGTGTGCCGGCGCAGGACTGGCGGCAGCCAACACGAACTGTGAAAGGAAGAAGAAAACTGGCCCTGAGGACAAGCACAGCGCCCGGGAGGACAGCCGCAATCGCAGGGGAAAGGAGGGAGGAAGCGGCGGGTGCGAAGGGCACATCGCGGAATGGAAATCGGAGGGTGGCAGGGGAAGCTTGCGCCGGGCGCTTCCCCTGCAAGGTCGAACCGTGGAGATCAGTCTTCCTCGACCCAATCGACGACTGCTCCCAGCGAACGCAGGTTCTCCACGAATTTGGGATGGGCGCGCCGGATCGGCAGCGCATTGCGGATCTCGGAGCGGCCCTCGATGCTGGCGGCGACCATGAACAGCGCGATGGCCACGCGGATGATGTAGGGGCTTTCCACCGAGGCCGGCGACAGCGGCAGGCCGCCGAAGGTGATCAGGCGATGCGGATCGCCCAGGAACACGTGGGCACCGAACTTGGACAATTCGCTGCTCCAGCCCATGGCACCGTCGTAGATCTTGTTCCAGAACATGGTGTTGCCCTCGGCCTTGACACCCAGGGCGATGAAGATGGGCAGCAGGTCCACCGGCAGATAGGGCCAGGGGGCGGCTTCCACCTTGGTGAGGATGTTGCTGGTGAAGGGTTTGACCACCTTCAGCGGCCCGTTCTGGCGCGTGTGCGACCAGCCGTTTTCATGCACCACTTCGACGCCGAATTTGGCGAAGGTGCGGTCGATCAGCGGGAACTGTTCCGGTGCGCTGTTGCGCACGCGCACCTGGCCACCGGTGATGGCGCCCATGGCGAGGAAGGTGGCGATCTCGTGGAAATCCTCGTCGAAGCGGAATTCACCTCCGCCCATCTGCTGGCCGCCGCGCACCGTCACGCGCGAGGTGCCGAGGCCGTCGATCTGCACGCCCATCATCACCATGAAGCGGCAGAATTCCTGCACGTGCGGTTCCGAGGCGGCATTGGTGAGTACCGATTCGCCCTCGGCGGCAGCGGCGCACAGCACGAAGTTTTCGGTCGTGGTGACCGAGGCATAGTCCAGCCAGTGATGATTGGCCTGCATGCAGCCGCCGGTGCGGATGATCAGCGAATCCGGGCTGCTCTCCACCCGCGCTCCGAAGCGCTGGAAGACTTCGACGTGCGGATCGATCTCGCGCACGCCGAGCGTGCAGCCCTTGACGTCGTTCTCCAGCCGCGCCACGCCGAAGCGCGCCAGCAGTGGCGGTACCAGCATGATGGAGGAACGCATCTCCTCCGGCAGGTGGTGCACTTTGGGATCGAAGTGCGTATCGCGGTGATGCAGTTCCAGCACGCCGCTGGCATAGTCCACCTTCACCTCGCTGCCCAGCACGCGGAAGATCTCCAGGATCTTCTTGACATCGGTGATCTCGGGGATGCCGATCAGCCGCAGAGGCTGGTCGGTCAGCAGGGTGGCGCAGAGGATGGGGAGGACGGCATTCTTGTTGGCGGAGGGGGTGATGTCGCCGCGCAGCGGGCGGCCACCGTGTACGATGAGATTGGACATGAAGAAAATCGTTGATTCAGTCAGACGGAGTGCGCCGGAAGCAGCCTGCCCCGGCCGGGAATGGACAGATTATGCGCCGCCCGGTTGCAGCCAGGGAAGCAAATTATGTCGCGCGGCGGCGGCCTCCCCGGGACTTGTCGCCTTGTCATCTTATTCACTTGCGGCTGTACGGCAGTGAAGGTTGCTGCATTGAAAGCCAAGTTTCCGTATCATGGCCGGTCTTGGATGATCGCACCGACAAGGTTTTTGACGATGTTTCGCACGCAGCAGTCCCGTTCCGGTAATGATTTACGCTTTTCCCTGCTGATCCTGCCTGGCCTGCGCCGGGCCGGCATGGTGGTCCGTCTCCTGATGTGCAGCGTCTTGCTGCTGGCGCTGACGGCGCTCTCGGGCAAGCTCAGCGAGGCCCAGGCCGCCGGTTCCACGGCCGGCAAGCACCGGGCCGCCAGCAGCGGTGCCAAGGGCCGCAATCGCAGCGTACGCAAGAAGGCCGCCCTGCCTGCCAAGGCGCGCACCCCGGCGCGTGGCCGCCGTCGTGGCCGTGCGGCTGCGGCCGCTGCTGCGGCCGGAGTGACCGCGGCCACCGCTGCCGCCGTGGCGAGTCCGGCAAGCCCGACACCCGCCATCACCACCAACACCAAGCCCGAGCTGCTGCCGCGCTGCGGTTTCACCGAAGCCTCGCGCCGCCACATCTTCTCGCGCGGAGTGTACGTGCTCGATGAAGAGACCAATACGCCGCTCTTCGAGCGCAACGCCGATACGGTCGCCCCCATCGCCTCGGTGACCAAGCTGATGACGGCCATCGTCTGGCTGGACCAGAAGTCGCTGCCCATGACCAATCGCCTGGAAGTGACCGAGGATGACCTGGACAACCTCAAATTTACGCATTCGCGGCTGAACATCGGGGCCAGCCTGTCGCGTGCCGACATGCTGCACATCGCCCTGATGTCTTCCGAGAACCGCGCTGCCGCCGCCATGAGCCGCGACTATCCGGGCGGCCGTCCGGCCTTCATCGCCGCCATGAATGCACGCGCCCAGGCACTGGGCATGCCGCATACCCATTTCGAGAACGGTACCGGCCTGTCGCCCGAGAATGTTTCGACCCCGCGCGAGCTGGCCGAACTGGTCAAGGCGGCCAACCGCTACCAGCTCATCCGCAATGATTCGCTGGACAAGCAGAAGATCATCAACATCGGCCGTGGCCAGCTGCAGTACATCAATTCCAATCGCCTGATCCGCTACGGCCAGGTCAATGCCACCGTGCAGAAGACCGGCTTCATCAACGAGTCCGGCCACAACATGGTGCTGCGCCTGCTGGTGCATGACCGCCGGCCGGTGATCGTCACCATGCTGGGCAGCGGCACTGCCGATGGCTCGCGGCTGGATGGGGTGCGCATCGCCAAGTGGCTCAACTGTTCGCTGAACTGAGCTGCCATTCAGCCGGGACCACCTTGGCGGTGGCCTGGTACAGCCGCACCCGGTTGCGGCCTTCGCGCTTGGCCTGATAGAGCGCCTCATCGGCGGCCTTGATGATTTCGTCGACACTGCGATGCACGCCGCGCTCCAGGCAGGCCACGCCGATGCTGATGGTGAGGCGGCCGAACGGGCTGCGTTCATGCGGGATCTTCTGGGCCTGCAGCGCTGCCAATATCAGCTTGCCCACGTGCATGGCGCCCTCGGCATCGGCCTCATCGAGCAGCACCACGAATTCTTCACCCCCGTAGCGACCGGCACGGTCGCAATGGCGGGAAACCGCGCCCTTGATGCAACGGGCCACGGCCACCAGGGCATAGTCGCCCGCCTTGTGGCCGTAGGTATCGTTGTAGAGCTTGAAAAAATCCACATCCGCAAACAGCACCGCAAAGCGTGCCGAGTCATTGCGCTGGCATTTGTGCCAGGCCTCCTGCAGGACTTCGTCCAGGGCGCGGCGGTTCAGCAGCGTGGTCAGCTTGTCGGTGCGGGCCTGCTCCTCCAGTTGCTGGTCCAGCTTGCTGCGGCGGAACAATTCCTCGCGCACGCGGCTGATGAGGTAGAAGGCCGCCGTGCTGAAGAGCGCCATCAGGAAGACCACGGCATAGAACATGCGCATCCATTCACGGAACAGCGCCGCCTTGGTGTGGCCGATGAAGACCACCCAGCGCGTCTGTGGCACGCGCACGTAGGTGTAGAGGCGCTGCACCCCATCCTGCTGCGAGCGCGTGAAATAGCTGCCTTCAGCGGGGGCGCTGGACGCCAGCAGCTTTTGCAGCTGCGGGGCATTTTCCACCCGGGAGCCGATGAAGGCCTCGTCATAAGGCAGGCGCATGTAGGCCACGCCCTCCACCGAGTAGAGCGACATGACCGCATTCTTTTCCAATGACATGGCCTCGAACAGCTGCCGGAAATAATCCAGGTAGAGCACCATGAAGACCACCCCGCCAAAACTGCCGTCGACATGGACCAGCCGCTTGGACAGCACGATCACCTGGGCGCGCCGTTCCAGCCGTACCGCTTGCGGGGACGAAATGAAGAGGGTGGCGCGCGCGTCCCGTCGTGGCCCGTCGAAGAAATCGCGGCCGGCAAAATTGCCCGGCATGATCTCGTCCAGCACGGGTGATCCGACCACGCGTTCACCATCGGCGTCGATGATGCCCTGGGCCGCGATGTAGCCGGCCTCGATCTTTTCGCCCAGCAGAAATTCCAGTTGTTGCTGGGCCGGCATGCGATGCAGTTGCGTATGGCGATAGCGCCACGCCAGGCTGTCCAGTGCCAGCGAAAGCAGCTCCATGTTGCGCGAGATCGAACGCTGTGCGATACGCGCCACGTTGAGGGTGTGATTGACCGAAATGTGTTCTACCTGCTTGTAGCTCTGGTAGAGCACCACACTGGTGATGACCCCTGCCATCAGTGTCAGCGAGCCGACCAGCAGGGTCATGTTGCGTTTGAGGCGTTTGATTTTTTGTCTCCCCGTACCTTGTCATGACAAAGCGTTCCCTGGCGCAATATCGCACCGTGAAAACCGCTTGGCAATGAAAAGGCAGCCGGGGAAAACCTTATGGCATCAGGCCATAAATCCGGGCCGAGGATTCGCCCCACAGGGCGTCCTGGTCCGCTGGAGAAAGACGGCGCGCGGCCCATTCCCGCACCACCGCCACCACCCTTGCATAGGAGGCGGCCAGCAGGCAGACGGGCCAGTCGGAGCCGAACATGAGGCGCTGCGGACCGAACAGTTCCAGCGCCGTATCGAGACACTGCACGATGTGATCGAAGTCGCGCGTGCAGAGTCCGCGCAGCCAGTCGGCTTCGGTCAAGAGGCCCGAGATCTTGCAGGCCACGTGCGGCATGGCGGCCAGTTCGCGCAACTGCTGGCGCCAGCGCTCATAGGCGGCGCGGCCCTTGCGGAATTCCTTCAGGGCCGGCTTGCCAAGGTGATTCAGGACCACCCAGTGCTGGTCATGCAAGGCGCAGAGCTGGCGCAGCTGCGGCAGGTGGCGTTCATGGGTGAGCACTTCCAGCACGTAGTCGCGCTCCTGCAGCCAGCGCACGCCGTGATTGAACTGCGGTTGTACCAGCGCTTGCGCGGCATCATCCTCGTCCTGCATCGGATGGCGCAGCCCCAGCATCTTGGGGCGGCCCCATTGCTCCATGCGTTCGGCCAGTTGCGGCGAGGCGATGTCATCCCAGGCGATCACGCCGGCGATGCGCGCATCGCGCCGCGCCATCTCCAGCAGGAAACCGGTCTCCTCGTGGCCCGGACGGGCTTGCACCGTGATCGACGCATGCAGGCCCTGGGCGTCCAGCAGGGGCTGGAACTGATAGGGCAGGCGGTCTTGCGCCAGCAGGTCCATGCCGGTACCGATCCACGGATAATCCTCGGAACGGTAGCGCCAGAAGTGCTGGTGCGCGTCGATGCGCATCGGCCCCTTGATCCTTCTCACCGGGGCCGGTGGCATGCGCAATTCACGATGCAGGGTCAGCATGTCAGTGATTGTGCCGTGGCAGGGTCTGCGCCACGCCCTGATACTTCAGGGCCAGCTCCATGCAGGCACCGGTCTCCAGTTGGCCGACCGTGCTGCGATAGATTTCCTGCCAGGGTGTCTGGCTGGGCGGCACCGGCGGAATGCCTTCGCTCTTGCGGCGCGCCAGCTCTTCCTCGCTGATGAGCATATGTTGCACTCGCCGGTGTTGAGATCGATGCGCACACGGTCGCCATCGCGCAGATAGGCCAGGCCGCCACCAACCGCGCTCTCGGGCGAGGCGTTGAGAATGGAGGGACTGTCGGAAGTGCCGGACTGGCGGCCATCGCCCAGCGTGGGCAGGGTCGAGATGCCGCGCTTGATGAGCGCATCGGGCGGCTGCATGTTGACCACCTCGGCCGAACCGGGCCAGCCGACCGGACCGGCGCCGCGAATGGCCAGCAGGGTGTTTTCGTCGATCTGCAGTGCGGGGTCGTTGATGCGGGCGTGGTAGTCGTCCGAGCCGTCGAAGACCACGGCGCGGCATTCGAAGATGTTTTCCTGGCCGGGCGTGCTCAGATAACGCTCGCGGAAGGTCTCCGAAATGACGCTGGTCTTCATGATGGCGAAGTCGAACAGGTTGCCCTTCAATACCAGGAAACCGGCGCGTTCGCGCAGCGGGGCGGAAAATGCGTAAATCATTTCCCGGTCGTTCGATGCCCGGCCCTGCAGATTCTCGGCCATGGTCTTGCCGGTGGCGGTGATGCGCTCGGCGCGCAGCTTGCCGGCCTGCTGCAGTTCCCACATGATGGCCGGCACGCCGCCGGCGCGGTGGAATCGTTCACCCAGGTACTTGCCGGCGGGCTGCATGTTCAGCAGCAGCGGCACGTCGTAACCATACTTCATCCAGTCTTCCGAATGCAGCTCCACGCCCGCATGGCGCGCCATGGCCATGATGTGCGGCTGGGCATTGGTGGAGCCGCCGATGGCGGCATTGACCACGATGGCATCGAGGAAGGCCTCGCGCGTCAGGATCGCTGAGGGACGCAGATCTTCATAGGCCATGCCGACGATGCGGCGGCCGGTTTCATAGGCCATCTGGCCGCGTTCGCGATAGGGGGCGGGGATGGCCGAGCAGCCGGTGAGCGACATGCCCAGCGCCTCGGCCATGGCGTTCATGGTGGAGGCGGTGCCCATGGTGTTGCAGTGGCCGGAGGAGGGGGCCGATGCGGCGGCGATCTCCAGGAATTTCTCGTTGTCGATGGCACCTGCCGAGAGCAGCTTGCGGCCCTTCCAGATGGCCGATCCGGAGCCCACCAGTTCACCATCCATCCAGCCGTCCAGCATGGGGCCGCCGGAAAGCACGATGGCCGGGATATCGACGGTGGCCGCCGCCATGATCTGCGAGGGCGTGGTCTTGTCGCAGCCGGTGGTGAGCACCACGGCATCGATGGGGTAGCCATGCAGGATTTCCACCAGGCCCAGGTAGGCCAGGTTGCGGTCGATGGCGGCGGTCGGACGGCGGCAGTTCTCGAAGATCGGATGCAGCGGGAATTCCATGGGAATGCCGCTCGCATCGCGGATGCCATCGCGCACCCGCTTGGCCAACTCCAGGTGGATGCGGTTGCAGGGGCTGATGTCGCTGCCGCTCTGGGCGATGCCGATGATGGGACGGCCCGAGCGCAATTCTTCGGCGGTGATGCCGTAGTTCATGAAGCGCTCCAGGTAGAGCGCAGTCATGTCGATGTGATCGGGATTGTCGAACCAATCCTGGGAGCGGAAGCGACGGTGTGTGGCGTGTGGCTTGTTCATGGATTCCTCTGGGCCGAAAGGCGTGTGGATAAGTTACGCGCCCAGCCAGCCGGCATCGACGTAGTACTCGCGGCCGGTGCACTTGGCACCGCTGTCGGAGGACAGGAACAGCGCGAGCGCCGCGACATCATGCGGATCGACACGGACCGGCAGGCATTGCGCAGCCAGGATTTTCGCCTCTTCTTCAGGGGTGTGCCAGAGCAGCGTCTGGCGCGGGGTGCGGATGGCCCCCGGGATGATGGCATTGACGCGCACGCCATCGCGGCCGAAGTCGCGCGCCATGCCGTGGGTCATGCCTTCGATGCCGGCCTTGGCGGTCATGTACAGCGTCAGATCGGGCAGGCCCAGGTGCCAGGAGATGGAACCGAAATTGAGGATCACCCCGCCCTTGCGTTCCCGCATGCCCGGCAGCACCGCCTGGGCGCAGAAGAACTGGTGGCGCAGGTTCACGGCCAGGCGTTCATCCCAGTAGGCTGGGGTGACGTCTTCGCTCTTGTGGCGGTCATCATTGGCGGCGTTGTTGATGAGGATGTCGACGCCGCCCATGACGGTCTCGATCTCGGTGAAGGTGGCGCGCAGGGCTTCCAGGTTCATCAGGTTGCAGGGGAAGAAGCGCGGTGCCACGGCGGCATCCTTGAGCGAGGCCACCAGTGCCTCCGACGGTTCGGTGGCGATATCGAGGAAGCACACCTGCGCCCCTTGCCCGACGAAGGCTTCCACCAGCGCCGCACCGATGCCGCTGCCGCCGCCGGTGATGACGACCCGCTTGCCGGCGAGGCTGCGATAGAGGGCGTGTTCGAAGACGGTGGGGGTAGCTGCGGTCATGCTTGATGCTCCAGAGGATAGGATGGGCTGCAGATGCGACCCGGAAAATTGATCAGTTCATTCAGAGATGAAAAAGAATTGCTTCCTCATCTCATTCCGTTCGGACTGAGTAGGCCCTTGGGCCGTATCGAAGGCGCTACTGCTGGTGCGCCTTCGATACGCGGCTATGCCGCTACTCAGTCCGAACGGTCTCAGTTCATCGCGTCATTTTGATCAGCGACCCGAACGGGTACTCACATCGACCCACACCGCCAGCACCAGGATGCTGCCCTTGACGATCATCTGCCAGTAGGTGCCCACATCCAGCATGGACATGCCGTTGTCGAGGCTGGCCATCACCAGTGCACCGATGAGCGCGCCATAGATGGTGCCCGAGCCGCCGCGCATGGAAGTGCCGCCGATGAAGCAGGCCGCGATCGCATCGAGTTCGCCCATGTTGCCCGCCGACGGCGAGCCTGCAGCCAGGCGGGCGGTGTTGACCAGACCGGCCAGTGCGCACATCAGGCCCATGATGCCGAACACCCACAGCTTGACGGCCTGCACGTTCACGCCCGACAGGCGGGTGGCTTCCATGTTGCTGCCCACCGAATAGATGCGGCGGCCGAACACGGTCTGCGTGCTCACGTAGCTGAACAGGCCCAGCAGCCCCAGCAACAGCAGCACCGGCACGGGGATGCCGTCATAGCTGTTGAGCGTGCGCACGAAGGCCAGCAGTACCGCACCGATCACCAGCACCTTCAAGCCATCGCGCCAGAGGGCCGCCAGCGGCAGGCCGTGACGGCTGCGGTTGACACGGCTCATCCACGTGAGCGCCACCGCCAGCACGAACAAGGCGATGCCCAGCGCCACGCCGATCTGCGGCGGCAGGTAGCCCTGGCCGAGATAGACCATGTTGTCCGACACCGGCGCAATGGTGAGGCCGCCGGTAATGCCCAGCAGGATGCCGCGGAAGGCCAGCATGCCGCCCAGGCCGACGATGAAGGAGGGAATGCCCAGGTAGGCGGTGAGGTAGCCGTTCAAGAGGCCCAGCCCCAGGCCGAAGCCCAGCGCCAGGACCAGGTTCAGTGCCAGCGGCAGGTGATGGCTCACGTCCAGCAGCGCGGCGATGCCGCCCAGCAGGCCCAGCAGCGACCCCACCGAGAGATCGATTTCGCCGGCGATGATGACCAGCACCATGCCGCAGGCGAGGATGCCGGTCACCGACATCTGGCGCAGCAGGTTCGACAGGTTGCGGGGCGTGAGGAAGCCGCCATCGGTCATGAAGCTGAAGAAGCCCCAGATGATGGCGATGGCGATCAAGAGCGCAATGATCTTGTAGCGGCGAAACACCAGCTTCAGGTTGGCCATGCCGCCCGCTCCACCGACCGCACCGCCGGTGGCGCTGCCCAGATTGCTTGTAGTCATACCGAATTCACCTTGTGATGTTTTGTCAGACCGCCACCGCGCGTGGGGACGCTTGCGGGACGGACTGGTTGATGGCTGCGGCCAGCACGGTTTCCTGGCTCAGGTTGTCGTTGACGAAGTCGCCGCGCAGTTTGCCTTCGCCGATGACCAGCACGCGATCCGACACGCCCAGCACTTCGGCCAGCTCCGAGGAGACCATGATGATGGCCAGGCCCAGCTTGGCCAGCTCCGAAATGAGCCGGTAGATCTCGGCCTTGGCGCCCACGTCCACGCCGCGCGTGGGTTCGTCCAAAATTAATACTTTGGGCTGGGCCAGCAGCATCTTGGAGAGCACCGCCTTCTGCTGGTTGCCACCCGAGAGTCCGGTGATGGGCAGGAAGGGCGAGGCGGTCTTGACGCGCAGGCGGCTGATCTCGCCCTGGATGGTCTTCAGTTCGGCGCTGCTGTCGATGCGGGTGCCGCGCGAGAAGCGGTTGAGCACGGTCAGCGTGATGTTCTGGCCGACGTCGAGATCGGGCACGATGCCATGGTGCTTGCGGTCTTCCGGCACCATGCACAGGCCCTGGCGGATGGACTTCAGGGGCGAGCCGGTATCGGCCAGCTTGCCTTCGAGCAGCACCTGCCCCTCGTAACGTCCGCGATAGGCGCCGAAGATGGCCGAGACCAGTTCGGTGCGTCCTGCACCTACCAGTCCGGCAATGCCCAGGATCTCGCCCCGGCGCACCGAAAAGGAGACGTCATCGACGCGCTTGCGGCGCGGATTGTCGATGTCGTAGCAGGTGATGTGGCGGGCTTCGAGCACCACTTCGCCGATGGCGTGGTTGCGCTCCGGGTACATGGCGGTGATTTCGCGGCCGACCATCTGGGTGATGATCTTGTCCACATCCATGTCCTGCATGGGCGTGGTGGCGATGTGCTTGCCATCGCGGATCACCGAGATGGTGTCGCAGATCTCGGCCACTTCGTCGAGCTTGTGCGAGATGTAGACGCAGGCCACGCCGCGCGCTTTCAAGTCCTTGATGATCTTCAGCAGCACCGCGATTTCCGAGGCGGTCAGCGACGACGAGGGTTCGTCCAGGATCAAGAGGCGGGCATCCTTGTTGAGCGCCTTGGCGATTTCCACCAGCTGCTGGTGGCCGCCGCCATATTGCGAGACCGGCAGGGCCACGTTGATGTCGGGCATGTTCAGCTCGCGCATCAGTTCTTCGGCGCGGCGATACATGGCGGGGTAGTTCATGCGGCCACCGGGCAGGGTGATCTCGTGGCCCATGAAGATGTTCTCGGCCACTGACAGCTCGGGCACCAGCATCAGTTCCTGGTGGATGATGACGATGCCGGCGGCTTCGGTGTCGCGCACCGAATGGGCCTGCAGCGGCTTGCCGTCCCACAGGATTTCGCCATCCCAGGTGCCATGGGGATAGACGCCGGAGAGAATCTTCATCAGCGTCGATTTGCCCGCGCCGTTTTCACCGCACAGGCCCACGCATTCGCCGGGGCGGATCTTGATGTCGATGCCGTCCAGGGCACGCACACCGCCAAAGCTCTTGACGATGCCTTTCATTTCTAACAGATACTCGGACATGCCTGTTCTTTCCAAGAAGCCTCTGGAGCCTGCGCCCGGCGGTCTTGCCGGGGGCGCAGAGAGCGACGCCGGCTACCGTTGCGGCAGCCGGCGTTCGTCACTCAGGAATCAACGGCCGTCGATCTGGGCCTGGGTGTAGAAGCCGTCATCGACCAGGACCTTGACGTTTTCCTTGGTCAGCAGGATGGGCTTCAGCAGCAGGCTGTCGACCTTCTTGAAGCCGTTGTCATACTGGGCGTTGTAGGTCGGCTTCTCGTTGCGGGCCAGTTGCACGGACAGGTTGGCCGCTTCGGTGGCGATCTGCTTCAAGGGCTTGTAGACGGTCATGGTCTGGGTACCGGCTACCACGCGCTTGACGGCGGCCAGGTCGGCATCCTGGCCCGAGACCGGCACCTTGCCGGCCAGCTTCTGCGCTGCCAGGGCCTGGATCGCGCCACCGGCGGTGCCGTCGTTGGAGGCCACGATGGCATCGATCTTGTTGTTGTTGGCCGTCAGCGCATTCTCGACGATGGACAGGGCTTCGGTCGGGTTCCATTCCTTGACCCATTGCTGGCCGACGATCTTGATGTCGCCCTTGTCGATGTAGGGCTTCAGGGCCTTCATCTGGCCTTCGCGGAACATCTTGGCGTTGTTGTCGGTGGGCGAGCCGCCCAGCAGGAAGAAGTTGCCCTTGTTCTTGACCTTCAGGATGCCCTCGGCCTGCATTTCACCGACCTTCTCGTTGTCGAAGGAGATGTAGGCATCGACGTCGGCATTCAGGATCAGGCGGTCATAGGACAGAACCTTGATGCCGGCCTTCTTGGCTTCCTTGATGGTGTTGGTCAGGACCGTGGCGTTGAAGGGGACGATCACGATCACGTCCACGCCGCGCGAGATCAGGTTCTCGATCTGGGAGATCTGGCGTTGCTCGCTGGCATCGGCCGATTGCACATAGACCTTGGCGCCCAGTTTTTCAGCGGCGGCGGTGAAGAAGTCGCGGTCGCGCGCCCAGCGCTCCACACGCAGGTCATCGATGGAAAAACCGATCTTGGGATTCTTGGCGTCGGCCATGGCGCTGCCGGCCACCATGGACAGGGTGGTCACGGTCATCAGCGCCAATACGGTCTTCTTCAGCATTGCCTTCATAGTCCAGTCTCCGATTTGAATTGAATTTGAATTGATTATGATTTTTGAAGCGGCGTGACCGGGTGGAACCGGTGGCCCGTTTTGGGGCAATCGCTTCCAATGGCGCGTGGGGCCGAGCTTGTCAGGAATGGTCTACGCCGCATGATGGTGCGAGGGGGATACTAGCCCCGGGCCAATCCCCTCTACAATTACGAAATTCACCAAACGGCTTAGTGATTCTTTTTGTTGCAGGAGCACATATCCGTCATTTCGACGATGGCTCGCTACAATTCGACGAATAAAAGAACGGCGCGCCTGACGACGCCGGCAACCAGGAGACACAGCGTGGCAAAAACCCCCACGGTGCACCGGATTGCGTTGCTCTTCAATGGCAACAAGATCTTCGATCGGGAAATCATTTCCGGCATCGGCGAATACATCAGCAGCACCCGTGCCTCCTGGGACTTGTACCTGGAGGAGGATTTCCGCTGCCGCCCGCAGGGTATCGAGCGCTGGGCCGGGCATGGCATCATTGCCGACTTCGACGATCCGGTGACGACCGCCGCGCTGGAAGGCGTGCAGCTGCCGGTGGTGGCCATCGGCGGCTCCTATGCCGACCCCTCGCAATATCCGGCCAACCGGCCCTATGTGGCCACCGACAACTACAAGATGGTCAAGCTGGCCTACGACCACCTGATCGAAGCCGGCCTGCAGCATTTCGCCCTGTTCAGCCTGCCCGAGTCGCCCTGCAACCGCTGGGCGCAGGAGCGCGAGCGCATCTTCACCGACCTCACCGGTGCTGATGGCATCACCGGCCACATCTATCGCGGCGTGGGCACCAGTGCGCAATCCTGGGACGCCGCCGTGGAGCAGCAGATCGCCTGGGTGCGCAGCCTGCCCAAGCCGGTGGGCATCATCGCCGTCACCGACGCGCGGGCGCGGCAGTTGCTGCAGGCCTGCCTGTTCGCCGGCATCGCGGTGCCGGAGCAGGTGGCGCTGATCGGCATCGACAATGATCCGCTGGCCCGCGTGTTGACGCGCATCCCCTTGAGTTCGGTGATCCAGGGCAGCGTGGAGATGGGCCGCACCGCTGCGCACCTGCTGCACCAGATGCTGCACGGGGCGCGCTTTCCGGACACGCGCATCATGGTGCCGCCGGTGGGCATCAACGTGCTGGCCTCCAGCCGCCACGAGGTGCGCAATCATCCGCATGTGATGCAGGCGCTGCACTTCATCCGCCAGTACGCCTGCCAGGGCATCAAGACTGACCAGGTGGCCGATTACGTGGGCATTTCACGCTCGTCGCTGGAATGGTATTTCCGCCGCGAGCTCGGCCGCAGCGTCCATGACGAAATCCTGCGCTTCAAGCTGGAAGCCGCCAAGCGCATGCTGGAGCAGGCCGGCAGCCATGCGGCCGAGATCGCCGTCAGCTGCGGCTTCACCACCGTGCAATACCTGCACGCCGTCTTCAAACGCGAACTGGGCTGCACGCCCAGGGAGTACCAGGAACAATTCGCCGCCGGACTGGAGCGCTCGGCTGCACCGTCCGCCCCTGCCGTCCGGACCAAGAAGAAAACCACGGGGCCCTCCCTTCTTACCACCACAAAATGACGCACTTCACCCTCTCCCACACCACTTCTGCGGACGGCATCCGTCTCTACACCTTGCGCAACCACACCGGCATGCGCGTGACCATCAGCGACCTGGGGGCCACCATGGTCAACTGGTGGGCACCTGATCGCTATGGCCGCGAGGCCGATGTCCTGCTGGGCTTTGAGCGGGTCGAGCAATATACGAACAACCCGGCGTATTTCGGCGCCATCGTCGGGCGCTGGGGCAACCGCATCGCGGGCGGCCGTTTCGAACTCGACGGCGTGGCGCACCAGGTCGATTGCAATGAAGGCCAGAACCACCTGCACGGCGGCCGCGAAGGTTTCCATGCGCAGCGCTGGCAGGTGCAGCCCGATCCGGAAGGCCTGCGCCTGATGCTGGTCTCGCCGGCCGGGCAGGCGGGTTTTCCGGGCACGGTGATGGCGTCGGTGCTGTACCGCCTGGATGACGAGGGCCAGTTGCGTATCGATTACACCGCCACCAGCGATGCGGCCACGCCCATCAACCTGACCTCGCATGCGTATTTCAACCTCAATGGCGGCACCTCCGACATCCGCGACCACATCATCGCCATCGAGGCCGATGGCTACCTGCAGGTCGATGCCAAGCTGATTCCTGAGGGCCGCGCCGATGTGGCCGGCAGTGCGTTTGATTTCCGCCAGCCGGCCCCCATCGGTCCGCGCCTGGACTGGCCGGATCCGCAACTGAAGCTGGCCGGTGGCTTCGACCATTGCTATTGCCTGCGCAGCGAACACGAACCGCAGCCGGGCCAGAGCCGCGTGGCGCAGACCCTGCGCGAAGTGGCCAGCGTCTACGAGCCGGGGTCGGGGCGTGAATTGCGCGTCTCCACCACAGAGACCGGGCTGCAGTTCTACAGCGGCAATTTCCTCTCCGGCGTACAGGGTCGGGGCGAGCAGCCGTATGCCATCCATGATGGCTTCTGCCTGGAGGCGCAGTCCTATCCGGACCAGGTCAACACGCCGCTGCGCGAAGCGGTGATCCTGCGGCCGGGGCAGGTGTATCGGCAGACCACGGTGTATCGCCTGGGGGTGCGGGACTGACCAGGAGGGAGGCGTGAATACCCCCGGAAATTTCGCCGCCCTTCCTCTGACTTGCTCCCCTCCCTAAGGTAAATTCCTTCATCTCCAGACGAGAATTCATTAGCTCGTCTAATATCCCCATTAAGCCCGGCTCAGCTAATCAGTCCCCGCATGATGCGCCATCATGCGGGGATCCTGTTTAGTGTCGCCTTGCTGCGTCCTTCACTTCCCCTCCAGAGCGCCCGTCCGCGCTGGCTTGCGTTCTCAACCCCGATGGCAGGAACCATGGAACTCCAGATCAACGACAAGACTTACCAGATCACCTCCGATGCCGAGACCCCCCTGCTGTGGGTGATCCGAGATGAACTCGGCATGACCGGCACCAAATACGGCTGCGGCCTGGCCCAGTGCGGGGCCTGTTCCGTGATGGTCGATGGCGAGGTGCTGCGCTCCTGCGTCATGCCCGTCGGCGCCATGGCCGGACGCAAGGTCACCACCATCGAGGCGGTCACCGCCGATCCGGTCGGCCAGAAAGTGGTCGATGCCTGGGTCCGGCACCAGGTACCGCAATGCGGCTATTGCCAGTCCGGCCAGGTGATGGCTGCGACCGCCTTGCTGAAACAGGTGGCCCAGCCCAGCGACGAACAGATCGTCGGCGCCATGGTCAACCTCTGCCGTTGCGGCACCTACAACGCCATCAAGGCCGCCATGCATGAGCTCTCCGGCGGCACGGGCGCACCTGCCGCCGCTGCTGCGGCCACCACGCCCGCTGCACCGGCCGGCGCCGATGGCGTCAACAAGGCCGCTGTGGCCGCTGCCGCCGTGGTCGGCGTGGGGGCCGTCGCCGCCATCCAGTGGAGCAAGACCCAGAAGGCCAAGGCCGGCAAGGAGCAAGCATGAACCAGCCGCATGATCTTCCCCTGAACGAATTGCTGCCGGATGGTGCGCCGGTCAACGTCTCGCGCCGCCGCTTCCTGCTGGCCTCGGCCGGCACCGCCGCCGGTTCGCTGGTGGTCGGCTTCACCTTGCCGGCCGGCAATGCCCGCGCCCAGGCCAATGCTGCGCCGGCAGCACCGGGCACGCGCGTGCCGGCCTTCCTGGAAATCCGTCCCGACAACAGCATCCACCTGCAAAGTCCCTTCGTCGAAGGCGGGCAGGGCATCTTCACGGCCATGGCGCAGATCGTCGGCGAAGAACTCGATGCCGACCCCGCACGTTTCGTGGTCCACAACGCGCCCGCCAATGACCAGTACAAGGTGATGGACATCGGCATCCGCATCACCGGCGGCAGCATGTCGGTGCGTACCAGCTATCCGACCATGCGGCGTGTGGGCGCACTGGCGCGCCACCTGCTGCTGCAGGCGGCCGCCAATCAATGGCAGGTGCCGCTGGAAAGCCTCACCACCGAGCCCGGCCGTGTCATGCATGCGGCCAGTGGCCGGTCGATCAGTTATGGCGAACTCGCACCCAAGGCGCTGGACCTGCCCAATCCGCCGCTGGAGACCATCAAGCTCAAGGACGACAAACAATTCCGCTGGATCGGCAAGCCGCTGGCGCGGCTGGACGTGCTGGACAAGTCCACGGGCCGCGCGCAATACGGTATCGACACGCAAGTCGAGAACATGCTGCAGGCCGCCGTGCAACACGCACCGCGCCTGGGCCTGGACGTCGGCAGCATCCGCAATGAAGCCGAGGTACGCAAGATGACCGGCGTGCATTCGGTGCATCGCCTGCCGGGCGCTGTCGCCGTGGTGGCCGAGCGCTGGTGGAATGCCAAGCGTGCGGTGGAAGCGCTGCAGGTGGACTGGAGCGATCCCGGCCCGGCACCGGATCGCCGCTATGTGCCGGCCGACTTTTCCACCGAAGGGTTTGCCGAGCAGTTGGCCAAGTCCACAGCGGCCGTCGATGAAGCCGAGACCGAAGGCGATGTGACCAAGGCCCTGGCCGGTGCCAAGACCGTGGTGCAAGCCAGCTACCGCAGCCAGTATCTCAATCATGCCCAGCTGGAACCGCCTTCGGCCACGGCCCGCTTCAACGCCGATGGCACGCTGGAGATGTGGCTCCCCAACCAGGCACCGGAAATGTTCCAGGCCGCCATCGCCAAGCAGACCGGATTGCCCCCGGAAAAGATCACCATCCATTCGCCCTTGCTGGGCGGCTTCTTCGGCCGGCACTTCCTGTACGAGACGGCCATGCCCTTCCCGCAGGCGATCCAGCTGGCCAAGGCCGTGGGCCGCCCGGTCAAGGTGATCTGGAGCCGCGAGGAAGAATTCGCCCGCGATACCATGCGTCCGATGGCGGTGGTGCAATTCCGTGCCGGCCTTGATGACAAGGGTTTCCCCATCGCCATCGAAGCCATCAGCGCCACCGAAGGGCCGACCGAATCGATTGCCAACAAGCGCAACAAGATCGACCCCACTGCGCTGGAAGGGCTGGCCGGCAAGTCCTATCAGTTTGCCCACAAGCGCATCGGCCAGCGTTTCGTGAAGAATCCGCCCATCGTCGGCTACTGGCGCTCGGTCGGCAATTCGATGAATGACTTTTTCTACGAAGCCTTCCTGGATGAGATCGCCGACAAGGGCGGCCAGGATCCGCTCGATGTGCGCCTGCGCCTGCTGCAGGGAAATGATCGCCTGACCACGCTGCTCAAGGCGGCCGTGGATCTCTCCGGTGGATGGAAGCGCGGTCCTTTCACCGCCCCCGACGGCACGCGCCGTGCGCGCGGTGTGGCCATGGCCAAAGCCTTCGGTACCGAGACCGCAGCCATTGCCGAAGTCTCCATCGAGAACGGCCAGGTGCGCGTGCATGACATCTGGGAAGCCATCGATCCGGGCCGCATCGTCAACCCGGCCATTGTCGAGGCCCAGGTCAACGGAGCCGTGACGCTGGGTTTGTCGCAGGTGCTGCTGGAGGAAGTGGTCTACAAGGAAGGCGCACGGGTGGCCCGCAATTACGATCTCTATCCCATCCTGCCGCCGCAGCGCATGGCGCGCGTGCACGTCAAGATCATCGAGAGCGGTGCCAAGATGGGCGGCATCGGCGAACCGCCCCTGCCGGCCGTGCCGCCGGCGGTGGCCAATGCGGTCTCGCACCTGACCGGCCAGCGCATTCGCAGCATGCCGCTGTCGCATTACACCTTCAAGGCCTGATGGCAGACTGACGCATCCATGACTGATCATAAAAACGGCAAGCTGCGCGTCTTCCTGCTGATCCTCGCCGCGCTGCTGATCGCCGCAGCCTGGGTCGCCCTGCGCACTCCGGCCTCGCCCTTCGACAGCGCAGCTGCGCCGCCGCCTCCCTCCGCCGCGCTGATCCAGCGCGGCGAGTATGTAGCGCGCCAGGCCGATTGCGTGGCCTGCCACAGCACCCCCAAGAGCAAGCCCTTCGCCGGTGGCCTGGAGATGGCCACTCCGCTCGGTGCCATCTACGCCACCAACATCACGCCCGACCGCGGCAGCGGCATCGGTGACTACAGCCTGGCCGAATTCGACCGCGCCCTGCGTCACGGTGTGGCACGCGATGGGCACCGGCTCTATCCGGCCATGCCCTATCCGTCCTACGCCAAGATGTCGGATGAGGATGTGAGCGCGCTCTATGCCTACTTCATGCATGGCGTGAAACCGGTGGTGCAGGCCAACCAGGAGAGCGACATCCCGTGGCCGCTCAACATGCGCTGGCCGCTGGCGTTCTGGAATCTGGCCTTCACCAGCCCGCATCCCTACCAGCCCGATCCGAAACAGGATGCCCTCTGGAATCGCGGTGCCTACCTGGTGCAGGGCGCGGGCCACTGCGGCAGCTGCCACACGCCACGCGGCGTGGCGATGAACGAGAAGGGTCTCGACGGCGGCCATCCGCTGTACCTGTCCGGCGCGCTGCTCGATGGCTGGTATGCCCCCAGCCTGCGTGGCGACGTCAACACCGGCATCGGACGCTGGAGTGAAGCCGAGGTCGTGCAATTCCTCAAGACCGGCCGCAACCAGCACGCGGTGGTGTTCGGTTCCATGGCCGATGCCTTCAACAACTCAACGCAATTCCTGAGCGACCAGGACCTGCAGGCCATCGCCCGTTACCTGAAGTCGCTGCCGGGCGATCCCAAGCGCGATGGGGAACCGTGGAAATACGATAACGGCACCACCACCGCCCTGGCCGCACAACGCCTGGACAGCCCCGCTGCACGCACCTACATGGCCAAGTGCGCGGCCTGCCATGCGGTCGATGGACGCGGGCGTGCGCCGTGGATTCCACCGCTGGCCGGTGCCGTCTCTTCGCTGGCCAAGGAGGATGCCTCGGCCATCAACGTGACCTTGAATGGCTCGGTGCGCGTGGTGGCTGATGGCGTACCGGATTCGTATCGCATGCCGCCCTTCCGCAGCCAGTTGAGCGATGCCGAGATTGCCGACGTGCTCAGCTTCATTCGCAGCAGTTGGGGCGATCATGGCGGTGCGGTCAAGGTGGACGACGTCAAGACTCTACGTGAGCGCACCGATCCGGCCAGCAGCAATCCCATCGTCTTGCAGATGCGCTGAATCGTTTTTTCATGAAGTCCCGTTCGGACCGCTGACCTTTGCAGGCAGCGGTCCTTTTTTCATGACGGGAGGAAAGAGGAAAAGCTGGCGCGGAGGATGAAAACTTAGAACGCAGTACCGGCCGTCTTCATCGCCGCCACCGAATGCACCGGCGTCAAGGCCACGCCATTCTTGACGGCCAGCACCTCGGCCATCACGCTCACCGCGATCTCGGAAGGCGTCTTGCTGCCGATATAGAGCCCGATCGGCCCGCGCAGGCGCGCCAGGCTTTCTTCGGTCTGCTCGAAGTGGGTGATCAAGCGGTCCTTGCGCGCGGCACTATTGCGGCGCGAACCGATGGCACCGACATAGAAGGCGGGACTGGCCACCGCTTCCAGCAGTGCCAGGTCATCCAGCTTGGGATCGTGGGTGAGGGCGATGACGCAGCTGCGCTGATCGGGACGGAAATCCAGCACCGCATCATCGGGCATGTCGGTGACGATGCGCACGCCCTCCACCGACCAGCTGCCCAGGTATTCCGAACGCGGATCGCAGATGGTCACCGCAAAGCCGTTGAAGAGCGCCATCGTCGCCAGGTATTCGGCCAGCATGCCGGCACCGATCAACAGCATCCGGTAATCCGGCCCCATGGTATGGCGCAGCGTATTGCCATCGAACAGCAGTTCGGCCGGTGACTCGCTGACCTCGATGCGGCTGCTGCCATCGTGGCAATCGATGCGGCGACAGACCAGCTGGCCACGTTCCAGCGTACTCACCAGTTCGTCCAGCATGCCCGCCGGGGGATCGAATTCGAGCAGCAGCGCCAGCGTACCGCCGCAGGGCAGGCCGAAGCGATGCGCTTCATCGGCATCGATGCCGTAGCGCACCTGTTGCGGTGATCCTGCCTGGCCCCATGTGGCGGGGCGCTGGCGCAGGTACTGGAACAGCAGGTCGTCCTCGATGCAGCCGCCGGAGACAGAACCGATGAGCCGGCCATCGTCGCGGATGGCCAGTTGCGAGCCGACCGGACGCGGCGATGAGCCCCAGGTCGAGACCACGGTGGCCAGCAGCGCGCTGCGCCCATTGCGCCGCCATTCGCGCAGGGCGCGCAAGACCTTGAGGTCGGAAGTATCGTTCATTGCGGCATCAGTTTACGTTCGATCGGAGGTCCAGTCTGCCATGACATCGGCACAGGAACTAATTAGCCGGGCTTATAGACCAATTAAGCCCGGTCCGGCTAATCCCGGTACCAATGATGAGGCAGAATCTGCAAGCTCGCACGCAGTGTGTGCGAGCGCCGTGTTGCCGGGGCACACGGAAGCGGATGTCGCGGGAATGACGCGCTTGTCTTCGCGATGGTCTCGGAATTTTAGGCAAGAATCATCGCGAAATAGGTCTGTCTTCGCGCATTGTCGGACGCCACAATCATCCATTTTCAAGACAGGTTGCCCACCCCTGACCTGTTCTTTCTCAACGCCAGCTTATTGGCTCGTTTACTGAGGAGATCCCCATGCCAGTCCACGCTTATGGCGCACACGCCGCCGACAAGCCACTCGAACATCTGGAAATCACCCGCCGCGCCACCGGACCGCACGATGTGCAGATCGACATCGCCTATTGCGGCATCTGCCACTCCGACCTGCACCAGGTCCGTTCCGAATGGGCCGGCACCCAATACCCCTGTGTCCCCGGTCACGAGATCGTGGGCCGTGTCGCCGCCGTCGGCAACCACGTCAGCAAATTCAAGGTCGGTGACCTGGTCGGCGTGGGCTGTATCGTCGACAGCTGCCAGACTTGCCCTGATTGCGAAGAAGGCCTGGAAAACTATTGCGACAACATGGTCGGCACCTACAACGGCAAGACCGATGACGCGCCCGGCTGGACCATGGGTGGCTACTCGCAGCAGATCGTGGTGCACGAGCGCTACGTGCTGACGGTCCGCCATCCGGAAGCCGACCTGGCCGCCGTGGCCCCGCTGCTGTGCGCCGGCATCACCACCTATTCGCCGCTGCGCCACTGGGGTGCCGGTCCCGGCAAGAAGGTCGGTGTGGTCGGCATCGGCGGCCTCGGCCACATGGGCATCAAGATTGCGCACGCCATGGGTGCGCACGTGGTGGCCTTCACCACCTCGGATTCCAAGCGTGCCGATGCCAAGGCCCTGGGTGCCGATGAAGTGGTGGTCTCGCGCAATGCCGAAGAGATGGCCGCGCATGCCAAGAGCTTCGACTTCATCCTCAACACCGTGGCGGCACCGCACGACCTCGATGCCTTCCTCTCGCTGCTGAAGCGTGAAGGCACCATGACCCTGGTCGGCGCACCAGCCATGCCGCATCCGTCGCCGAATGTCTTCAGCCTCATCATGAAGCGCCGTTCGCTGGCGGGTTCGTTGATCGGCGGCATCCCCGAAACCCAGGAGATGCTGGACTTCTGCGCCAAGCACAACATCGTGGCCGATATCGAGCTGATCCGCGCCGAAGAAATCAACACCGCCTATGAGCGTATGCTCAAGGGCGACATCAAGTATCGCTTCGTGATCGACAACGCCAGCATGGCGGCCTGAGGGCCAACGGCTGACCTGACATCGTAGTGAACGAAATCGGGCGGGCACCCACAAGGTGTCCGCCCGATTTTTTGATTACTGAGCGAAGTGGGGGGAAGCCTCAGTCCCTGACGACTTCACCATCGAGATACTGCGCATCGGTGACCGGCTCCATCCACTCCACGTTCTTGCCATCAAGCAGTTCGGTGATGGCCACGTGCGTCATGGCGGTGGTGTCGGTGGCACCGTGCCAGTGACGGCGCTGGCACGGACACCAGACGACGTCGCCGGCGCGGATCTCGGTGCGCGGGCCGCCTTCGCATTGGGTCCAGCCGACGCCTTGCGTCACGATCAGGGTCTGGCCCAGCGGATGGGTGTGCCACACCGTGCGCGCACCGGGTTCGAAGGTGACGATGGCACCGCCCGCGCGCGCCGGTTCTTCACCCTGGAAGAAACTGTCGATGCGCACATGGCCGGTGAAGAAGGAGGCCGGTCCCTTGGCCGATGGGGTGCTGCCGTTGCGAATGATCTTCATGGAGATGTCCTTTCGTTGGAAGAAGGCCGGCGATCCTGGCGGGCCGTGAGCGCTGCCAGCAAGGCTGCGGCCAGCAGCACGCCTGCGCTGGCAAAGAAAGTGATGTGATGGCCGCCGTGGTCAAACAGCAGTCCGCCCAGGGTGGACCCCAGGCCGATGGCCAATTGCACCAGCGCCACCATCAGCCCGCCGCCGGCTTCGGCATCGTGCGGCAGGGTGCGCGCCACCCACGACCACCAGCCCACCGGTGCGGCCGTGGCGACCAGACCCCACAGCGCCAGCAGCAAGCTGACCGGCAGCACGTGATGGCCGCAGGCCACCAGCGCCAGGGCGATGACGGCCATCAGCAGCGGGATGAAGACCAGCGTGCCGTAGAACGAACGGCGCAGCAGCCGTCCGATGAGCGTAGTACCGATGAATCCGGCCACGCCGATGGCCAGCAGGATCAGCGACAGGGTTTGCACCTGCACCCGCGTTTCGCTTTCGAGGAAGGGGCGCAGATAGGTGAAGAGCGTGAACTGCCCCATGAAGAGCAGGCTCACGCCCGCCATGCCCAGTGCCACCAGCGGCGTGGCGAGCAGGGCCAGCGGATGCGTGGGCGCGGTGTGGCGCGCGGCCGGACGCATGGCCGGCAGGCTGAGCGCCTGCCACAGCAGCGCCAGCAAGGCCACCGGTGCCAGGCACAGGAAGGCGCCACGCCAGCCGATGAGTGCGCCCAGGTAACTGCCCAGCGGGGCGGCCACGACGGTAGCCAGGGCATTGCCGCCATTGAAGACGGCCAGTGCACGCGCCACGTCCTGCGGCGGCACCAGGCGGATGGCGGCGGCGGCCGACATCGACCAGAAGCCGCCGATGGCGATGCCGATCAGTACGCGCCCGGCCATGTAGACCGGATAGTTGGGGGCCAGCGCAATGACCGGGCCGGAGATCAGCATCAGCGCCGTCAGCCACAACAGCAGCGTCTTGCGTGGCAGCTGCCCGACCAGGCGCGCAATGCTCAGGCTGGTGAGCACGGCGAAGGCGCCAGAGACCGAGATCGCTTGCCCGGCCAGGCCTTCGCTCACGCCCAGATCCTGTGCGATGGGCGTCAACAGGCTTACCGGCATGAATTCGGAAGCGACCAGGGCAAAGGCCGTGAGCGTCATCGCGAAGACGCCGCCCCAGTGCGCCTGTACCGGGGTGTCGGTGGCCTGCAGTGAAGAGGTGGTGCAAGAGGAACTGCTCATGATGATGTCGGGCAAGACTGTGCCCGCCGCAGCACGCCGAAAACCAGCATGCACGGGTCGCAGCGCTTGCCGTGGAGAATGTGAAGGCAATCAGTGTCGCGCGCGTGCGCCGTATTGACTAGGTAATCAATCCTTAATTACCCTATTAGAAAAACTAATCAATGAATCCCGTCCCCCTTCGGTACCGACCCCGAGTTTCACAGGCGCGGCCTCCGGCTGATCCGGCTTTATTGCTCACCACAGGAAGGGTGGCTGCATGATCAAACGCAATCTCAATGACTTGCTGGGTTTCGTGACCGTGGCGCGCGAGGGCAGTTTCACGCGTGCCGCCGCCACGCTTGGCGTGACGCAATCGGCGCTGTCGCAAGCCATCCGCGGCCTCGAAGAGCGCCTGCAGATCCGCCTGCTGACCCGCACCACGCGCAGCATCTCGCTCACGCCCGCTGGCGAGCGCCTGATCCAGTCCATCGGCAACCGCTTCGACGAGATCGAGGCCGAGCTCGATGCCCTCACTGCACTGCGCGAAAAACCTGGTGGCACCGTGCGCATCACCTGCGGCGACGGCATGATCCAGCGCGTGCTGCTGCCCAAGCTGGCCCCGCTGTTGCAGCAATATCCCGACATCAAGCTGGAATTCGACATGAGCTACGCCCTGCGCGACATCGTGGCCGACCGCTTCGATGCCGGCGTGCGCTGGGGCAAGACCATCGACCGCGACATGATCGCGGTGCCCATCGGCCCGCCGCTGCGCATGGTGGTGGCGGCCTCGCCCGAGTACTTCACACGCTATCCGGTGCCGCTGCAACCGAACGACCTGATGGCCCAGGATTGCATCAACCAGCGCATGCCGTCCTCGGGCGGGCTTTACGTATGGGACTTTGAAAAGGACGGCGAAAAGATCAACGTGCGTGTCGACGGTTCGCTCATCTTCAACACCGTGCCGCCGCAGATCGATGCGGCCTTGGCCGGGCTGGGCGTGGTCCTGCTGCCCGAAGACGACCTTCAATCCTATCTGGAGAGCGGCCAGCTGGTGCGGGTGCTGGAGGACTGGTGTCCGGTCTTCGAGGGCTATCACCTCTACTATCCCAGCCGCCGCCAGCCTTCGCCCGCGTTCTCGCTGGTGGTCAATGCCCTGCGCTACGAAAACCGGCCACGTCAGCCGGGGTGATGACAGGGCGCCTGATTCATAAGCTGGACTGATGACCGCATTCAGGCCGGCGGGACTAATCACGAACCGATGATGCAGCGACAATCAGGCCAGATCGATTGCCTCCGGATTGCCCATGTCTTTCTCTTTCCTGCCGCGCCTGACCGTAGTTGCCGTGCTGATGGCCGGCGCGATGAGCCTCTGCCCGATGACGGCAGCGGCGCAGACCCTTCCCCCTGCCAAGAGCCTGCCCATGACCCTGCGCATCACCATCGCCGACACAGTCCTGACCGCGCGTCTCGAACCCGGCCCGGCCGCCCGCGACTTCGCCGCCCTGTTGCCGCTGACGCTGGAGCTGTCCGACTACAACCAGACCGAGAAGATCGCCCAGCTGTCGCGCAAGCTGGCCACGCGCGGCGAGCCTGAGGGCTATACCCCGCGCAGCGGGGACATCGCCTTCTATTCGCCCTGGGGCAATATCGCCCTGTTCTACAAGGACTTCGCTTACTCGAAGGGATTGGTCAAGCTGGGCCACATCACCGGAGACATCGCGGTCCTGCGCCAGCCAGGACCGTATATGGCCCTGATCGAGCAGGAATGAATCGCTGCCGCAATCAGGCCGCGTACTTGCGCAAGGCGGCCAGCGGCACGTGCAGTTCCTCGCTGGCGGCGAAGCCTTCCAGCAGGTAATCCACCGCCACCCGCACGCGCGGCGCGATCAGCGCCCGGTGCGGGTATTGCAGGCACATCTCGTAGTTGCCCGGATGATGGCTGCGCAAGAGCAGCACCTTCAATCGCCCGCGTTGCAGATAGTGCCACGCGTGATGCACCCCGACTTCGGCGATACCCATGCCGGCCAGGGCCGCCTGGACCAGCGCTTCGGGCGAGGACAAGGTCAGCAGTGCGTGTTCGGTATTCCAGGTCATGATGCTGCCGTCGCTGCCCTGGAAATTCCAGGGTGACACCTTGCCGCCCAGAAACTTGCGCGTGATCAGGCTGTGCTTGTGCAGATCCTGCGGGCGGCGCGGTGTGCCGCGGGCCTCCAGATAGGCGGGACTGGCGACCAGCGCCAGGTTCAGTTTGCAGATGCTGCGCGAGACCAGCGACGAATCGGCGATACGTCCGCCCCGGATCGCCAGGTCATAGCCGTCCTGCACCAGCTCGCTGAGGCGGTCATCGAAATCCACTTCCACCGACAAGGCCGGATAGCGCTGGCTCAGGCCGGGCAGCAGCGGCAGCAATTGTTCGCGGCCGAAGGCCGCACTGGTGGAGATGCGCACGCGTCCGGTCGGTGTCGCGCGTGCCGCCACCACGTCATCGGTTGCCTGTTCCAGTGCATCGAGCGCAATGCGTGCCTGACGCAGGAAGGCACTGCCTTCCTCGGTCAGGTTCAGGCTGCGCGTCGTGCGGTTCATCAGACGCACGCCCAGCGCAGTCTCCAGCCCGGCCACATTCTGGCTCACCGCAGCTGAGGAGATGCCCAGTGTCCGCCCGGCACCGGCGAAGCTGCCGCTATCGGCGGCCTGCACGAAGGAAATGATGGCGCGTACCCGTTGCGACGTATCCATGGCCGTTGCTCTCCGAAAAATGGATTGATAAGTTCATCTTGATAAATCCTAAAGGATTGCACTGCTGCCGTCATGTAATCCATTTGCGCAGAATGAGCCTGTTACGTCATTCCCCGGTCCCGAACAGTTTGATTTATCCACAGGAGAAAACATGAACATCAGCATCGTCTCTGACAGCGGCTACGGCCATACCGAAAAACTCGCCCAGTCCGTGGCGCGCGGCGTGGAGGAAGTCGCAGGGGCTCACGCCACCCTGGTGCCGCTCGCCGCCGGCAGCGTGGACTGGGCTGCCATTGCCGCCAGCGACGCCATCATCTTCGGCTCGCCGACCTATAACGGCACCATCTCGGCGCGCTTCAAGCAGTTCATGGAAGACTCGACCCGCCAGGCGTGGATCCCGCAGACCTGGCGCAACAAGGTCGCGGCCGGTTTCACCAATTCCGGCGCGCTGCACGGCGACAAGCTCAATTCCCTGGTGACCCTGGCGCTGTTCGCCGCCCAGCACGGCATGCTCTGGACCGGTGTCGATCTCTTCCCCGGCAAGAGCGGTGATGAACTCAATCGCATCGGTGGCTGGCTGGGAGCGATGGCGCAATCGGACGATGCCCCCGCCGAGGTCACGCCCGGTGCCAGTGACCTGGCCACGGCTGCCTATCTGGGCAAGCGCGTGGCCGAGGTGGCGGCGCAATTCGCACGCGGCCGCGCCTGAACCTCAGGCCCGTGCCCTGATCCAGATATCAGTTTTCCCGATATCCATCATCGTTTTTCAGGATTGGCGTAATAACTGGACGGTCCGCATCATGCAGACCTGTCCAACAATCCGCCAAGGAAAATCATGTCTGCCATCACCACTCAAGCCGCCATCATCTGGCCGGCCGGCTATCTGCCCGGCACCACCGACAACTACGTTTCCAATGAAGTGATCATCGCCGGTCTCTCGGCGCCCCAGGTGTGGCCGCTGCTCAACGACACGCGCGCCTGGGCCGGCTATTACGGCAATGCCAGCGAGATCCGCTTCCATGATGGCAGCGGTCCGCTGCTGTCGGCGGGTGCACGCTTCCGCTTTACCACCTTCGGCTTTGCGGTCGAAGCGGAAGTGACCGAATACCTGCCGCCCCAGCCTGGCCAGGCCGCTCGCATCGCCTGGCACGGCTGGGTCGAAGGCGATGCCGCGCAGCGTCTGGATGTCCACCACGCCTGGCTGTTCGAAGACCTGGAGGGCGGCCGCGTGCGCATCCTCACACAGGAGACCCAGAACGGCCAGCCCGCGCGCGAGCTGGCAGCCACCTTGCCCAATCCCATGCTCAATGCCCATCAGGAATGGATCACCGGCCTGGCGCGGGCAGCGGCTGAGGCCGTTGCGCTGCGCTAAGGATCAGCGCAGAGGCACCAGCCCGGCCGTGGCAAACAGCAGTTGCCGCAGCCAGCGCTGCGCTGGATCGCGATGCGTGCGCTCGTGCCACGCCGCTGTCTTGGTGAAGCCGGTGATCTCCAGCGGCGGCGGCAACAGCTTCAGGCCCTCCACCCCGGCCACCAGCCGGGACGGCACCACGGCCACCAGGTCGGTGCTGCGCAAGATTTCCGGCAACACCAGGAAGCGCTTCACTGACAGGCTCACGCGCCGCTGCAGGCCGCGCTGTGCCAATGCTTCATCGGTGACGCCATGGAAGGGATCGCCCGCATACGACACCAGCGCATGATCCAGCGCGCAGAACTGCTTGAGCGAGAGCCGCTGTCCCCGCACCACCGGATGATCCTCACGCATCGCGCAGACGTAATGCTCGTCGAACAGCCGCCGCGCATGCAGGCCCGGCGGCGTATCCTGCGGCGTGGTCAGTGCCAGGTCGATCTCGCCGCGCTCCAGCCGCTCCTGCAGCGGTGCATCTTCCATCGACGCCAGTGCCACGCGGATGAACGGGGCATGCTGCTTGAGCGCCGTCAGGAAGGGCAGGGCGACCGCGCGCAAGGCATAGTCGGTGGCGGCGATGGTGAAATCCAGATGGGCCGTGGCCGGGTCGAACACCGGCGGATGCAGCAGGCCATCGATGTCGCGCAGTACGCGTTGCACCGGTTGCGCCAGTTCCAGCGCCCGTGGCGTGGGCACGATGCCGCGCTGGCTGCGGGCAAACAGGGGGTCATCGAAATTCTCGCGCAGCCGCGTGAGGATGCCGCTCATGGCCGGCTGGCTCACGCCCAGCCGCGCTGCGGCACGCGTGACGTTGCGTTCATCGAGCAGGGCGGCCAGTGCCTTGAGCAGGTTCAGGTCGAGGGTACGGAGGTCCGGTTTTTTCATGCGCGCAGGATCAGCAGGAAGAGATCTCGCATGGTAGCAAGCCCCTGCGACAAATTGCCACATTCAACAAGTGGTCATACCAGATTATGCTTGCCGCTCCTGATTTTCCATGCGGCATCCAGGGGACGGCAGCGCAGCTGCCGGGGGAGGCCGCATGCTCTGCCTATACCAATACCAATACAAGACCAATGACGACTCACTCCGCCCGCCGGCCCGGGCCGCAGCATCGCGCACGACCCGTGTTCAAACTCACCGCCCTGTCCGGCCTGCTGGCCCTGGGGGCCGCACCTTGGGCGCTGGCGCAATCGGCCAGCGCCGCTGAGGATTCTTCACTGACGCTCGGTACCGTGGAAGTGAGCGCACGCCGCAGTGGTCCGCTGCAACTCAACAACGTGCTGACCTCGGTGGACCTGATCGGGGCCGACCGCATCCAGCAACAGCAGGTGCAATACAACTGGGAGCTGTTCGCGCAGTCGCCCGGCGTGATGCTGACCCAGTTCCGCCAGGGCAATGAATCGGGCAAGCTGTCCTTCCGTGGCTTCAATGGCGAGGGCGAGGTCAATGCGGTCAAGCTGCTCATCGACGGCATCCCCAGCAATGACAATGCGGGCGGCATGCCCTTCCTGGGCACGCTGTTCCCGCTCGATATCGCCCGCATTGAGGTTGTACGCGGCACCAACGATGCGCGCTACGGCCTGCACAACATCGCCGGCAACGTCAACATCGTCACCCGCCAGGGCGGCAACTACGACGAGGCGCGCCTGACCTACGGCAGCTTCAACACGCGCCAGGTGCAGGTGGTCAAGGGCGTGGAAAACGGCAACTGGTCCCAGAATTATTTCGTCGGCTACGAAAAATCGGATGGCTATCGCGACCATGCGCAGGCCGAGAACATCGCCTTCTCCGGCAAGTGGTTCTACACCAGCGATGATGGCCGCTATCGCACCGGCCTGAGCATCCGTCATGCCAATGCCTATGCCCAGGAACCGGGCTACCTGACGGCCCAGGATGCGCGCAGCAACCCGACTTCGTCCTATGCCTATGCCCAGTCCGATGGCGGCAACCGCCAGATGGACCAGGTCAGCCTGCACTTCGATGGCGACATCGATGACCAGCTCTCGGTCGGTGCCAAGCTCTATCTCAATCGTGTGCGTGACCAGCGCTGGCTGCGCTATTCCTCCACGACCTCGCAGCAGGAGCGCGTCATCGACGAGACCCACTACGGGCTGTTGACCAATGCCACCTATCGCCCGCGCTGGAAGGCGCTCGAAGGCATGAGCGACCTGGCACTGGAAGGCGGCTTCAGCATGGAGCGCCAGGAAGACCAGAGCCCGCGCTACAACACGGTCAACCAGGTACGCGTATCGCAGACACGCGACCATCATTTCGTCTTCGATACGGTGGGTGCCTATGTACAGGCCGTGATCAAGCCGGTGGAGTCGCTGCGCATCATCCCCGGCTACCGGGTCGACCATGTGGGAGGACGTTTCAACGATCCCTCGCGCGGGGTGAGCTATGGCATCCAGGATTACGGCTACATCCGCCAGCCCAAGCTGAGCGTGGTCTATGCACCGATCCGCGAGGCCAGCCTGTATGCCAACTGGGGCCGCACCTTCCAGGTCGGCGCGGGCGCGGCGGCCTACAAGTCCAACAACAATGACCTGCGTCCTTCCATCAATGACGGCTGGGAAACCGGCGTCAAGTTCACGCCGGTGGACTGGCTCGATGGTCGCGTGGCGGTGTGGGAGCAGCGAGCCTCGGATGAAGTCAAGCGACGCCTGAACGATCCCACGGGCGATTCGGAAAACGTGGGACGCACGCAGCGCAAGGGTGTCGACCTGCAAATCAATCTGCGCGCCGGCAAGCGCACCACGCTGTGGCTGGCGTATTCGCGCCAGCGTTCGGAAATCATCACGCCGGACCCGACCGCACCCAACACCCTCGGCAAGGAAATCGACCACGTGCCGCGCCAGGTGTATTCCGGTGGCATCGATTACCAGGCCACGGCGGACCTGAAGCTGTCGGCCTCGGTCAACGGCCAGGGCAGCTACTACCTGACCACGGCCAATACCGGCGGCAAGTACGGTGGCTATACGCTCTTCAATGCCAGCGCGACCTATCAGGTCAACGACAAGCTGAGCCTGGAACTGCAGCTCAAGAACCTGGCCAATCGCTACTATGAATATGTCTGGATCAACGACCAGACCCGGCATGCACCGGGGGATGGGCGGGCGGTCTACCTCTCTGCCAATGTGAAGTATTGAGCAAAAAATACGGAAGGGCAGGCAGCCGCAATGGCTGCCTGCCCTTCTTTTTTTTCTGCTTATCGGGCAGCGATCACGGTCATCTCGACCAGCAGATTGGATGCGCCCAGTCTGGCTTCGAGCGTAGTACGGGCCGGCGCGGTTCCGGCAGGCACCCAGGCATCCCACACCGCATTCATGGCCGCAAAGTCGGCGATGTCGCGCAGGTAGATGGTGGTCGAGAGGATGCGCTCCCGGCCGGTGCCGGCTTCCTGGAGCAGGGCATCGATCCGGGCCAGGACTTCGCCGGTCTGGGTCGCGATGTCGGCCTCGGCATGCGGTCCGCCATTGGCGGTCTGGCCGCACAGGTAGACCAGGCCGCCATATTGGACGATCTTGCTCATGCGCGCATTGGTGTGTTTTCTCTCGATGCTGTGGTCGGTGGTGCTCAAGCGATTCTCCTGTCAACGATGGATCATGTCACTGCCATGGGGCTGCCCCGGATCATTCCGGGGCCAGCGGTTCGGTATCGGCCAGTGCCGCCAGCGAAGCCAGCGCAATGGGTTTGAGCGGCGTGCGGATGTGATAGGCGCCGACTTCCTCGGGCGACTTGTGCAACGCCTGCGCCAGCATCTGCGTGACGGTCAGGCCGCACATGCGTCCCTGGCAAGGACCCATGCCGCAGCGGCTGAAGAACTTGGTCTGGTTCGGCCCCTGGCATCCCAGGCGTGCCATCTCGCGGATCTGTCCGGCCGTGACCTCTTCGCAGCGGCATACGATGGCCTCGTCCGGCGGCTGCGCGAGCCATTGCGGCGGACGATAGAGGGCGTCCAGGAAGGGACGGATCCGCAGATGCCGGTCTCGTTCCGCCTGTGCTTCCCGCACGCTGGCGGCGCACGTGGGCGCATCGATTTTGCCCACGGCCAGTGCGGCATGGGCGGCCGCAATGACGCCCGCCGGTTCTGCCGCACGGGCGCCCGCAATAGCGGCACCGTCGCCGGCAATGCGCAATCCGGGCAGGGAGGTCTGGCCGCCTGCGTCCACTACCGGCGTCCAGCAGAGATTGATGGCATCCCACTGGTGATCGAGGCGCAGCTGGCGGCTGAGCTGCGTATTGGGTACCACCCCGTGATGCAGCAGAACGACCTTGGCCGCCAGCGTGTGGCGCTGTGGTCCGATATTGAACTGCACCTGCTGTACCTGATGCTCGCCCTCGATGCGCAGCTCGCTGGCACCTTGATAAAGCGGTACGCCAGCCCGGCGCAAACGCCACAGCATCTTCAGACCCTTGATCAGATAGTGCGGCGCGCCCAGCGCTGCGGGCAGATGACGCAGGGCGCGGCGCAGGTTTTCGCGGGGCGCTGTCTGCACCACGGCCGCGACTTCGGCCCCCGCCTCCAACAACTGGCAAGCCACCAGCAACAGCAGCGGGCCCGCACCGGCCAGTACCACCGGCCCCTGCGGCACAGAGGCCGAGGTCTTCATCGCGATCTGCGCGGCACCGGCGTTGAGCACGCCCGGCAAGGTCCAGCCCGGCACCGGCGAAGGCCGTTCCATGGCGCCGGTAGCGGCAATGATCTGGCGCGCCCGCACGCGTGAGGAACGCTCATCCTGCTGGAACGTGACCACCAGATCCTCGGTGATCTCCCAGACCAGGGCACCGCGACGATAGTCCACGCCGCATTGCTGCAGGCGCTCGGCCAGGCTGCGTCCATGACGATAGTCCGGGCCCAGTACCGCAGCCACCTTGGGCGGCACTTGCGTGACATTGCGATAGATCTGGCCGCCCGGGTGGCTCTGCTCATCCAGCAGCAGCGTCTTCAGACCGAGCGCGGCCGCATGCAGCGCGGCGGACATGCCGGCCGGTCCGGCACCGATGATGATCAGATCGTGAGTGGGGGCCATCATGCCGGGTCTCCCACGTGACGCGCGCCGTCGGGCAGGCGGACCTGCATCCCTGCATGCACCTGCACCATGCAGGATTGCACGTTCTGGCGGCCATCGACCTCGACCAGGCAATCGAAGCACACCCCCATCAGGCAAAAGGGGGCGCGCGGACTGCCCGAGACCGGCGTATGCCGCAAGGGGACGACGCCCGCATTGAGCAGGGCAGTGGCGAGGCTTTCACCTGCGCGTGCCCGGATGGTCTTGCCATCGACCAGGATGGCAATGTCGGCGCGCTGGTCTTCACTGGCCGTCAGCATGGACTTGAACATGGAATCGCTCCGCTTTGAAGGTGGAAATGGCGGCTGGCTCGGCCGCACCCCGGATCCAGTCCGCCAGGGGACCGGCGTGCATGGCGGCCAGCGTGATGCCGCTGTGGCAGGTCACAAGGAAGGCGCCCGGGCATTGACGTGATTCTTCGTAGATCGGGAAGCCGTCCGGCGTCATCACCCGCAGCGCTCCCCAGGTACGGACCACGTTGGCCCCGTCGAGCAGAGGAAAATATTTGCGCGCGCGATGGGCGATGTGGGCCAGCTGATCGATCGAGGTGCGGTCATCAAATCCGACGTCCTCCTTTGAATCGCCGATCTGCACCACGCCCTCGCCGGTCTGCCGCACGTGCCCCGACGGATGGCGCAGGAAGGGCTGCATGCGTTCGGTCACCAGCACCTGTCCGCGATTGGGCGCGACCGGGGCATGCAAGCCGACCATCGGGCCCAGCGTGCGGTTGCCCAGCCCGGCCGCCAGCACCAGCTTGCCGGCGACGTATTCCTTGCCGCCCGCCTGCACGTGGAAGCGGTCGGCACGATGGACGATCTGCTCGCAGCGCACGCCATTGCGCAGGATGCCGCCCAGCGTGTGAAAGCGCTGTACCAGCGAGCGCAACAGGCGCAGCGGACTGACGTGGCCGTCACGCGGACCGTAGACCGCACCGACCACTTCCGGGCCGATGTGCGGCGAGAGCTGTTTCAGCGCGACCGGATCGAGGACCTCGAAGGGGTAGTCACCGACGGCGGCGCGCAGGTTTTCCAGCTTCCGTACGTAGGCCCGCAGTTCGTCCTCGTCCAGGAAGAATTGCAGGCCGCCGATCTGCTGCAGCTCCAGGTCGATGCCGTTGGCCGCCGTCAGCTCCTGCGCAAAGGAGGACCAGCGCAGCACCGAGGCCATGCTCCAGCGCGCATAGTCGGGCCGTTCTTCGCCCTTGCCCTGCACCCAGACCAGGCCGAAATTGCCGCGTGCGGCACGAAAGGCATCGTCGCCCTCGTCCAGCACCAGCACTCGTTCGCCGGCTTTGGAGAGGCCGTAGGCGATGGACATGCCCACCACGCCGCCGCCGATGACCAGCGTATCGATATCCGTTGAAATCATGATGTCTTTCCAGAGAGAATCCGGTCCAGCCCGTAGAAGCGTTCCAGCAGCGCCATCAGCACCAGGGTCAGCACGATGAGTACCGTGGAGACCGAGGCCAGCAGCGGATCGATGGTGTTGGCGATGTGGTTGTACATCTTCACCGGCAAAGTCTCGGTACCGGCGGAAGCGACGAAGATGGACATGGTCAGTTCGTCGAAACTGTTGATGAAGGCAATGATCCAGCCCCCCGCCACGCCCGGGATGATGAGTGGCAGCTCGACCCGGCGGAACACCGTCCAGGCCGATGCACCCAGCGATTGCGCGGCCTGCGCGATGGTGCGGTCGAAGCCGGTGGCTGCGGCTACCACCAGGCGCAGTACGTAGGGCAGCACGATGACCGTGTGTGCCACCGTGAGGCCCCAAGCGGTACCGGGCGAGCCCAGCAAGGTCAGCAAACGCAGCAGTGCGATGCCCAGCACGATGTTGGGCACCATCAGCGGCGACAGCAGCAGCCCCAGCAAGGCATCGCGTCCGGGGAAGCGATACCAGGCGATGGCCATGCCGGCCGGCACCGCCAGCAAGGTGGCCAGCGTGGCTGCCGTGACGCCCAGCGACAGGCTGCGATAGAAGGCCGTCATGAAACTGTCTTCGCGCAGGATGGCACCGTACCAGCGCAGCGAGGCGCCATCGAAGGGCAGCGAAATATAGCCCTTGTCGGTGAAGGAAACGCAGACCACCATCACCAGCGGAGCCAGCATGAAGGCCGCAAAGGCGAAGTGGAACAGCAACAGCGGAAGCGGAGCGCGCGTCTTCATTGGAACACCTGCCTGTAGCGGCGCTCCACCAGGCGGTTCACGCCCAGCGAGACAGCCAGCACGATCACCAGCAGCACCACCGACAGCGCCGCCCCCAGTGGCCAGTTCAGATTGCCGAGGAATTCGTCATAGATGGTGGTCGGTACCACTTTCAGTCGTCGTCCGCCGATGATGGCCGGCGTGGCGAAGGCGCTGGCCGCCAGCGAAAACACGATCAGTCCGCCCGAAAGCACGCCCGGGATCACCTGCGGGAAGACGATGCGCAGCATGATGGTTCCCAGTCCCGCGCCCAGCGATTCGGCAGCCTGTTCGGTGGCCGGATCGAGCTTCTGCAGCGAGGCCCAGACGGCCAGTACCATCATCGGTACCAGCACATGCACCAGGGCGATCACCACGCCGGTAAAGGTGAACAGCATCTTGACCGGCGTTTCGATGAGACCCATCGCCATCAGTGCCTTGTTGATCACGCCTTCGTTGCCCAGCAGGATGGCCCAGCCCAGGGTACGGACCACCACCGAGATCAGCAGCGGCCCCAGTACGATCACGATGGACACCGCCCGCCATCTTTCCGACAGGCGCGACAGCACATAGGCTTCCGGTACGCCGATGGCAATGCAGATCAGGGTGACCACCAGCGCCAGCCCGAAGGTGCGCAGGAAGATGCTCTGGAAGTAGTCATCGGTGGCGATGTCGAGATAGTGGGTCAGCGTGAGCTGATCGCCCGTGCCGCCACCAGCCACGAACGGAAAGAAGCTCAGCGACAAGGTCACCACCAGCGGCAGCACCACGAAGGCCAGCGTGAGCAGGGCGGCCGGTGTGCCCATCCAGTAGGGCAGGGCACTGCTGCGGGCGGTCATTGCGCGGCTCCCGCACGGGGGACCACGTGCGCATGTTCCGCTGCCCAGCGCAGGCTGACCGTATCGCCTTCGGCCGAGCTGGGGGCACCCCTGTTGGACTGGCTGATCTGCACCAGGCCCAGCGGGGTCTGCACCTGATAGAGCCAGTGATTGCCGAGGAATACGCGTGCCTCCACGCGCCCGGCCAGCATGGCTGTTTCCGGCGTGGTGAATTCCAGCTTCTCGGGACGCACGATGTATTCGACCTCGCCGTGGGTGGCCAGATCGGAGGCAGGCAGGCGATAACCCTGGAGTTCGACGCAGTCGCGGCCCTGCATGCGGGTGCCGGCAAACACGTTGGCCTTGCCCAGGAAGGTCGAGGAAAACCGTCCGTTGGGTTGTTCGTACATGTCGTAGGGACGGCCGATCTGTTCGATGCAGCCCTTGTTCATCAGCACCACGCGATCGGACAGGGTCATGGCCTCGGCCTGGTCATGCGTGACCATGATGGTGGTCACACCCACACGGTGCTGCAGGGCGCGCAGTTCGATCTGCATTTCTTCGCGCAGCTTGGCATCGAGCGCACCCATCGGTTCATCCAGCAGCAGTACCGGTGGCTGGATGGCCAGGGCGCGTGCCAGCGCAACCCGTTGGCGCTGGCCACCGGAGAGCTCTTTGGGATAGCGTTGCGCCAGCGCAGCCAGGTGCACCAGCTCCAGCGTTTCCGCCACCCGCCGGTTGCGCTCGCCGCTGGCCAGGCCCTGCATCTCCATGCCGAAGGAGACGTTTTGCGCCACCGTCATGTGCGGGAACAAGGCGTAGTTCTGGAAGACGATGCCGAGGCCGCGCCGGCTTGGCTTGATGTCGGTGATGTCGCGGCCATCGAGCAGGATGCGTCCGCTGCTGGGCTGCACGAAGCCGGCGATCATCTGCAGCGTGGTGGTCTTGCCGCAGCCCGAGGGCCCCAGCAGGCTGATGAATTCGCCCTTGGCCACCGACAGCTCGCACTGTCCCACGGCCACTACATCGCCGTAGTGCTTGGACAGGCCATTCAATTGAAGAAAGCTCATGGAGGAAATCCCCTGGTCTGATCTGGCAAGGAGGAGCGCTCAGCGCTCGACGGCGCGGTTCCAGCGATTGGTCCACTCGGCGCGCTGGGCATTGATCACGCCGTAGTTGGGAGCGATCATCTGGCCCACCTTCTCGGGTCCGTAGACCACGCGCTTCATGACCTCCGGTGCGAGCCTGGTGTTCTTGTTGACCGGTCCCCAGCCCTGGGCCGTGGCGAGGATGGCCTGCACCTCGGCCGACAGCACGTACTGCAGGAACTGCTGCGCCAGCTTGGGCTGCGGTGCACCTTCGACGACACAGGCGGCCGACATCAGTGCCACCGCCCCTTCCTTGGGATAGACGAATTCCACCGGTGCGCCCTGGTCGATGACCGCCTGCACGCGGCCATTGCCCCAGACGGCAAGGGCCGCCTCACCGGTCTGCAGCATCTCGGCCATCTTGCCCGGAGAGGGCTCCCAGGCCAGCACATTGGGCGCCACCTTCTTGATCATGGCGTCGAAACCCGGTGCGATCTTTTCTTCGCTGCCGCCGTTGAGGCGCGCCATCATGACCAGCGTCAGCAGGCCATAGCCGTTGGTGATGGGCGGAATCACCACCTTCTGCTTGTACTTGGGATTGGTCAGGTCCTGCCAGGAGTCGGGGGCCTTCCAGCCGTTCCTGGCAAAGACTTCCTTGTTGTAAGCCAGGCCGGTGGCGATGAAGCCGATACCGATCGACTTGTCCCCGATCATGCGGGCGTTGGGATAGGCCTCGCGCGAGCCGCTGCCTTCTTCGATCTTGGCGCACAGGCCCTGGCCGACGGCCTGGTACATCGGACCATCGTCGATCATGGCCAGCGACATTTCCTGGCGGCCCTTCTGCGCTTGCAGCTTGGCCAGCAGGTCGGTGGAGTTGCCGGATACGTAGACCACCTTGCTGCCGGTCTTCGCTTCGAACGGCGGAATGATCTTTTCCTTGAAGGCCTGTTCGGTCGAACCGCCGTAGCCGCCGACATAGACCGTTTCCGCCGCATGGGAAGTTGCCGTGGCCAGCAAGGCGGCCGCCATCGTTACGCCAAGAACGCTTCGCATCAGGTATTCCTCCGGGTAGGGACTGCAGTTGAATGGACAGCAGGAGCCCCTAGTGTAGGCAGTCCTCCGCGCCTCAAATATTAAAATTTCGAGGGTTGCTTATGCCTGTTTGTTATGTGTCTTGTTGCGGTGCAAATCAGCGAATTTACGAGGGAAAAGGCACTGCAAAGATGCGATACTGCACCTCCTTGAGGCATATTTGCCGAACCATTACAGCGAGTTGGTTATATGAGAAACAGCGTGAATTTGCGCCAGATCGAAGCCTTCTATTCGGTCATGCGCACCGGCACCGTAGTGGGTGCCGCCCAGATGATGAGCGTGACCCAGCCGGCGGTGAGCCGGGCCATCGCGCATCTGGAGATCAGGATCGGCTACGACCTGTTCGAGCGGCGCGGCCGCAAACTGGTCGCCACACCCGAGGCCCAGGCCCTTTATGCAGAGCTCGAACCGATCTATGGCAACCTCGACCGCATTGCCCAGGTGGCGCACGATATCGGGCACCAGCGGGCCGGTGCATTGCGCATTGCGACATTGCCGGCGCTCTCGCAGAGCCTGGTGCCGCGTACGGTGGCACGCTTCGCGGCGGCCCGTCCGCAGGTGTCGGTCTTCGTGCAGACCTTGCCGTCACGCCAGATTGCCGAGATGGTTGCGACGAAGCAATTCGATATAGGAATTGTCGAGTTGCCGCTATCACAGCCTTCGATTTCGATCGAACCGCTGGAACCGCTGGAGCGCGCACTGGTGCTGCCGGTCGGGCACCGGCTGGCGCGCCGCAAGCGGATCTCGCTCAAGGAGCTGGATGGAGAGCGGATGATCCTGCTGTCGCAGCACAGCTACATGCGCTACCAGATCGATGATGCGCTGTCCAAACTGCGGGTATCGGTGCAGGTGGCCATGGAGACGCCCAATTCGCTGGTGGCCTGTGCGCTGGTGGCGGAAGGGGCCGGGATCACGCTGGTATCGCGCATCACGGCGGAACCGTTCGTCAGCGCGGGCGTCGTGATCCGGCCGGTGGTGGAAGAGCTCGATACGCGTTGCGCCATCATCTTCCCTTATCCCGGCAAGCGGCTGGCACTGGCGGAGACATTCGCAGCCGACCTGCGGGACGAGCTCAGGCGCTGCCAGTCCGCCTGATCCGGGGCTTACCGGTCCGCGCTGGCTTGTGCGCCAGCAGCGCCAACAAGGCCTGGTTTTCCTGCTGCATGGTCTGCGACAGCTCAACCGCCATGAATTCAATGAAGGCGCGTACGGCCGGCACCAGTCCGCGCCGCGACGGAAACACCGCATGCAGCTGATGCGGCGTGCCACGATGCTGAGGGAGCAGCACCCTCAATTGACCGCCTTCGATGGCAGCGTGGCAGACGTTGAAGGGCAGCAGTGCCACGCCGGCACCGCCGATGGCAGCCTGCATCGCCAGATGCATGTCGTCCGTCACCATGGCTGCGACGTAGTCGATCTCGGCGACTTCTCCCTGCGGACCGTGCAGTCGCCAGCGCTGGGCCTGGCCCGGCATGCCGCCGGGACCCAGGCCGCGTTGTCCTTGCAGAGCCTCCACGCTGTCGAAGGGACCATGTCGCCGAATGTACGCAGGGCTGGCAGCCAGTACCTGCTGGCTGGTGCCGAAGGTACGCACCACCAGGTTGGAATCTTCCAGCGTACTCCTGACCCGCATGGCCACATCGAAACCCTCGCCGATGACATCGACCCGGCGATTGCTCAATTCCAGCTCCAGCCGCACGTCAGGATGGGCGCACAGGAAGCGCGCCAGCAGCGGCGCCAGGAAGATGTGCGCCACTCCCATGGGCGACCTCACCCTTAGCCGGCCCGCAGGTTTGGCCCCCGCCTGTTCGCTCACTTCCACCGCCGCCCGCGCCGCCTGCGTCATGGCTTCGCAGTGGGTAAAGAAAGCCGCACCCACATCGGTGACACGCACCACCCGTGTCGAACGTTGCAGCAGCCGCACGCCCAGTCGCTGTTCGAGCTCGGCCACCCGGCGGCTGATGCGTGATTTGGGAATGTCGAGCGCACGGGCGGCTGCCGAGAAGCTGCCGTGCACCACGACAGACGCAAACAAGGCGAGATCGTTGAGGTCTTCCATGCGCGCTCCGACGATGAGGGAAAGCCTGATTATAAGATCGGCATTGTTCCATGCATGGAACAATCTGGTGCGCCGATGATGGCTAGTGGCGCGGCCTTTGCGTCGGTATCGTCAGTCCCGTGCTCTTCCTCATTGATGACTGAAAGGACCTCGCCATGAAGATTCTCCACCTCGATACCAGCATCCTGGCCGATGCCTCCGCCTCACGTGTCCTGAGCGCGGCCATCGTCGATCATCTGCAGGCCCGGCATCCGCAAGCCCGGGTCAGCGCACGCGATCTGGTGAGTGCGCCCATCGCCCACCTGGACGGTGCCATTGCCGCCGGCTTCCGCCAGCCCGGTGGCAGCGTCACGGATGCGGGCGTACTGGCCGAGCACGCGCTTTCAGAGACGCTGGTCAGCGAATTCCTCGACAGTGACGTCATCGTCCTGGGCGTACCGATGTACAACTTTTCGGTGCCCAGCCAGCTCAAGGCCTGGCTGGACCGTGTGGCCCAGCCGGGACGCACCTTCCGCTATACCGAGCAGGGGCCGCTGGGTTTGTCCGGTGACAAGGCGGTGATCGTGGCTTCCACGCGCGGCGGCATGTATTCCAGCGGACCGGCGGCGGTGATGGACCATCAGGAGTCGTACCTGAAGGCCTTCTTCAGTTTCCTCGGCATCCAGCGCGTGCGCTTCGTACGTGCCGAACGGCTGACCAAGGGGGCCGAGCTGCGCAGCCAGTCCATGCGCGTGGCGCTGGACGAGATCCCGTCCGTCGTGGCCGACCTGCTGGCCAACTGATCGGGAGCGCATCATGATCTTTGCCATCGTCCTCACCTATACCCGACCCATCGAGGAAGTGCAGCGGCACCTCGACCCGCACAAGGCCTGGCTTGCCGCGCAGCTCAAGCAGGGCCGCGTGATCTGCGCGGGCCCGCTGGCGGCGGGCGGCGGCGGACTCATCCTGGCTTCCTGCGCCGATGAAGCGGAACTGCACGCGATGATGGCGCTGGATGCCTTCATCAGCCAGGGCGTGGCCAGTTACCAGGCCCATGGCTGCACACCCGCCCTGGCTGCCGCTGGCTTCCCGGCGCACTGGGTGCCACAGGCCACCTTCATCGGATGAGGAGCGCAAGAGCGATGAAGCACAACCTGGACCGCCATCGCCTGCGCAGGCGTTGGATGCTGGCCGGCCTGATGGCCTGGCTTTTTCTGATCCCGTTTCTCTCACCGGCCCAGACCATGCGTACCGAGCCCGCCCCCTTGATCGATATCGTCCTGGTCCACGGCGCGTTCGCCGATGGCTCCAGCTGGAGCAAAGTGATCGCGCTCCTGCAACGCAAGGGTTATCACGTGACGGCGGTACAGAATCCGCTCAGCAGCCTGGCGGCCGATGTGGCGGCCACTTCCCGCGTCATTGCGCGCCAGCCGCATCCGGTGCTGCTGGTCGGGCATTCGTGGGGCGGGGCGGTGATTTCGGAGGCCGGGAATCAGGAGAAGGTGAAGGGACTGGTCTATCTGTCAGCGCTGGCACCGGATTCCGGCGAGAGCGTGGCGCAGGCCTTGCAGCGACTGCAGGCACCCATGCAGGGCCTGCAGCCGGACCACGACGGACTCATCTGGCTGGATGACCCCAAGGTATTTGCGCAGGTGATGGCGCACGACGTGGCGGTCGATCAGGTACGTGCGCTGGCGGCCGTGCAGCAACCCATTGCCGCCAGCGCCTTCGCGGAAGCGGTCATGCACGCGGCCTGGCACGACAAGCCCGGCTGGTATCTGGTCACGCAGGGAGATCACGCCTTGTCGACCGCCGTGCAGCAGCAGTTTGCCGCTGCCATGAAGGCGCAGACCGAGACCATTGTTTCCAGCCACCTGTCGCTGGTCTCGCATCCGCGACAGGTGGCCGACCTGATTGATCGTGCCGCCCGTAGCCTGCATTGAAGGGGTGCAGCGGCGTTGCGCTCAGGGTGCCCGGTCTTCTACGGGCTTGGCCGTCTTGCGGATCTTGGCCACATCGGCCGCACTCACGGTCGCGCCGCGATTGCCCCAGGCGGTCTGGATGTAGGAGGTGACTTCCGCTACCTGCTGATCGTTGAGCAGTTGCGCATAGGGTGCCATCACCAGCCCCGCCGTGGCGGAATCGGTGGAGGGCTGGCGTCCTCCTTGCAGGATGATGCGGATGGCCGAGGTGGCATCCCCGGTTTGCAGCACCGGATTGCCGGCCAGCGCCGGGAAGGCCTTGCCATAGCCGGTGCCGTTGCTGCGATGGCAGGCCGCGCAGCGATCCAGATAGAGCGCTGCGCCCGGCGTCTGCGGACGTCCTTCGTAAGCCGCCGTGGCCGCGGCCTCGTCATAGCGATAGGGCTCGGCTCCGTTGCGTGGTGCCAGGCTCAACAGGTAACGCGACATCGCATTGAGATCGGCCTCGGTCATGTATTGCATGGAATGCTCGATCACGTCATTCATGGCACCGAAGGAAGCGGTGTACTGGTTGCGGCCGGTACGCAGGAATTCCACTAGGTCGGCCTGGCTCCAGCCCGCGATACCACCGCCATGCTCGTTGCGCAGCGACGGTACGCTCCAGCCATCGACCACCTGCCCGCCGGAGAGATACAGGCGGCTGCTGTCATCCCGCAGCGATTTCTCCTGCATCGTGGTCGAGCGCGGCGTGTGGCAGCTGCCGCAATGGCCCAGTCCTTCCACCAGATAGGCCCCCCGCGCCAGTTGTGCGTCAGTCCCGGCGGGTGCCGCATAGGGCGCTGGTGTCGGCGCGAACAACTTGCGCCAGATCGCCAGCGGCCAGCGCATCGACAAGGGCCAGGGGATGTCATTGGCACGATTGGCCTGCGCCGAGGGCGGCACGGCCTTGGTGAAATACGCGTACAGCGCCTGCATGTCCTCATCGGTCAGGCGCGAATACGAGGGATAGGGCATGGCCGGATAGACCGTATAACCCGCCTTGGTCACGCCGGTGCGCATCAGGCGCGCGAAATCTTCGTAGCTCCAGTCGCCGATGCCGTGTTCCTTGTCCGGCGTGATGTTGGTGGAGTAGATCGCACCGATTGGCGAGGCCAGCGCCAGTCCGCCTGCGAAGGGCGCACCTCCCTTGCTGGTGTGGCAGGCCACGCAATCCCCGGCGCGTGCAAGATAAGCACCGCGCAAGAGTAGCTGGTCATCGGCACTGGGGCTGTCTTTTTTGGCGACGCGCTCGGCCAGTGCCGCATCGGCCGGCGGCGTGGCCAGCGGACGCAGGGGGGCCGTTTCCCGGTTGAGCAGGCGCGCGCCCACGGGCGGCTTGGGTGGGGCAGGAACGCTCAGCGATGCATCGGCATGCGCCAGGTTGTAGGCGGCGCTGGCGGCCAGCGCAGCGGTACCGAGCGCCAGGGCGGAGATCAGGATCAGTCGTTTCATCATCGCTCCCGTCTTCACGCGCTGACCAGCGGTCGCGGGTCCTTCAGGTATTGCTCACGGATGGCGCGCGCCGACCAGTAGGTCAGCGCCACCGCCGCCCCGGTCGGGTTGTAGCCGATGCCCTGGGCAAACACGCCCGAGCCCACCGCAAAGACGTTGTGCACATCCCAGCTCTGCAGGTAGCGGTTCACCACGCTGGTGGACGGATCCGTGCCCATGGCCACGCCACCGGCCCAGTGCGTGGTCTGGTAGCTGCGCAGGTCGGGCGCGGCACCGAAGTCCTTGACCGTGACCTTGATCTCGCGCGCCTTCAGTTCGTGCGCGATCTTGACGGCCTGGTCGGTGACGTAGCGGCTCATGCGGATGTCGTTGTCCTTCCAGTCGAAGGTGAAGCGCAGCAGCGGCTGGCCGAAGGCATCCTTGTAGTTGGGATCGAGATCCACATACACGTCGCGATAGACCATGTTGGCGCCATGCACGTCGAAGGACATGGTGTTCAGATAGCTGGCCTTGACCGCACGCTTCCAGTCGCGGCCCCACTTGGGCGTACCGCTGGGCACGGCGATGCCCGAGATCGGCTTGGCCCCGGCCGGGTTGCACCAGATCGGCGAGCCACCGACGAAGCCCAGCGGGCCGTGGTCCATGTGGTCGCCATTGAAATCATCCACCGCCACGCCATTGCCACCGGCACCGATGAAGCCGTTGATGTTCTTGCCCGGATCGAAGAAGGCATTGATGGTCGACATCATCTGGAAGGCGATGTTGCGGCCGACCGCACCGGTGTTGCTCACCGGGTCATAGGGTTTGCCGATGCCCGAGAGCAGGAACAGCCGCGCATTGTTGTACGCGAAGGTACTGGCGATGACGATGTTGGCCGGCTGGAACACGGTATCGCCATTGGCATCCACGTAGGTCACGCCGGTGGCCTTCTTGCGGGTGCTGTCGAGTTCGATGCGCAGCACGTTGCAGCTGCTGCGCAATTCGAACAGCGCACTCTTGCGCAGGGCCGGCATGATGTTGACGTTGGGCGAGGCCTTGGAATAGTTGTAGCAGGCATAGCCGGAGCAGTAGCCGCAGAAGGTGCAGGGCCCCATCTGGCAGCCGTACTGGTTCACGTAGGGCGCCGAGGCATTGGCCGAGGGCAGGGTGAAGGGATGGAAGCCCGCCTGCTGCGCGGCCTTGCGGAACAGCGCGGCCTGGTATTGCTCCTTCTGTGCGGGCAGCGGGAAGTTGTCCGAGCGGTTGGCTTCGAAGGGATTGCCGCTGTCGTCGACCACCTTGCCGCCGACGCGGTAGGCGGTGCCGGAGGTGCCCATCATCTTTTCGGCGAAATCGAAATACGGCTCCAGTTCCTCGTAGGTCACTCCCCAGTCCTGCAAGGTCATATCCTTGGGAATGAAGCCCTTGCCGTAGCGTTCCTCGTAATGGCTGCGCATGCGCAACTCTTCCGGCAGGATGCGCCAGTGGCAGCCCGACCAGTGCAGGCCGGCACCGCCCACGCCTTCGCCCGGCTTGAACATGGCGATCTGGCGATAGGGGATGGCGCTGTCGCCGGTCTTGCGGCGGAAGGTGAACGAGGATTTGTTCAGATTCTGGAATAACTTGAAGCGCTGCTGGTATTCCAGCTCATTGATGGTCTTGGGATAGGCGCCATCCGGATAGGTATCGCGATAGACGCCGCGTTCCAGCGCCACCACGCTTTGTCCGGCCTCGGTCATTTCCTTGGCCATGATGGCACCGGTCCAGCCGAAGCCGACGATGACGACGTCGACTGCTTTCATGTTCTTGTTGGCCATATGCTTGGGCTTTCGGGGTCAAACGATGCGAGGAGGAAGCAGCGATCAGCCGCGCGAGATCGGAGGCAGGGGATAGGTGCGGCCGTACTGGTCAACCCAGTCGTAATAGTCGGCGCGGGCACCGGGGAAGCCGATCATCTTCCACGAACCCATGCCCTTGTTGCCGCCATCGGTGGGGTCGCAGAAATAGCCTTCGTGCACGTTCTGCAGCAACAGGTTGAACAGCGCCGCAGGCGGGATGGTGGCCATCTTGAGGCTGCCCTGGTCGCCCTTCTCGAACTCGCCCATCATCTTTTCGCGTTGCTGGGTGTTCAGTTCCACATAGCCGTGGCCGTACTGCTGGCGGATGGCCGCGTCGAATTCGGCCAGTCCCTTCTTGTACAGTTCGCGTGGCGGATAGGGCAGCTGGTAGCCGAATTCGGGCGGAGCGTCCGGGGTGAAGGGGCCTTGCATGTACCACAGCTGGCCCTGCCCGTAGGGGGTATTCATCTGCGCATCGATGAAGGCGGGTACGCCCGCTTCGAGCGCACCGGGCCCGGTCTCGTCGGCGGGGATGAGGGTATCGGCCAGGGCGCTAAGGAGCGCGAATTCATCCTGGTTGAAGAAGACGGGTTTGTAGGGGACGTTGCCGACTTGTTCCTGGGCACTGGCGGAGAGGCTGCCGGTGGTGACGGCCAGCGCGGCAGCGGGCGCGGCGGTCAGCGCGCCGCGCAGGAAACGGCGGCGATTGGCGGAGATGCTTATTTTTTTCATGGCGCGTTTCCTTGAGGGAAATCCGGAGCGTGAGCAAGGCCTCGCCTTGCCCACAGCTGAGCCATGATGCGCCGGATGAAGCCGCAGGGGGATCAGTCATCCTGTGCTTTTGATGTGGGAAAAGTCTGACGCGCTCTTGTCATCAGGCAATCACGGGCAACTGGAAAGTACTCACCGAACGCGCCAGTTCCCCCGCCTTGTCATTGAGGAAAATCGAGGCCGCCGTCGCTTCTTCCACCAGTGCCGCGTTCTTTTGCGTGAGGTCGTCGAGCTGGATCAGCGCCTGGTTCACTTCGCCGATGCCGGTGCTCTGTTCCTGGTTGGCCGAAGAGATATCGCGCATCACGCTGTTGACGCGTGCAATGCTCTCCACCACCTGCTGCATGGCCGCCCCGGCCTCGCGCGACAGTTTGCTGGCCGCGGCGCTGCTGTCCACCGACGCCAGGATCAGTTGCTTGATCTCGCGCGAGGCCGCTGCCGAACGCTGGGCCAGCGTGCGCACCTCGGTCGCCACCACTGCGAAGCCGCGTCCCTGTTCTCCCGCACGCGCCGCTTCCACCGCCGCATTCAGGGCGAGGATGTTGGTCTGGAAGGCCAGGCCCTCGGTGACCGAAATGATGTCCACAATCCGGCCCGAGCTGGTATCGATTTCCTGCATCTGCGCGATGACGCGCTCCACCACTTCGCGCCCGCTGCGGGTCGCTGTCGTTGCTTCATCGGACAGGCGACAGGCCAGTGCCGACTGGTCGGCGGTATAGCGCACCTTGCTGCTCAGTTCACCCATCGAGGCCGTGGTCTGCTGCAAGGAGCTGGCCTGGATTTCGGTGCGCTCGGAGAGATCATGATGTCCCTGCGCGATCTGCTGGCTGGCCGAGGCCACCGCCTGCGCATTGTGATTGACCAGGCCGACCACGGCGATGAGCTTGTCGCGCATCTCGCGCATGGCCGCCATCATGCTGGCCTGGTCGCGTCCGGCCACCGGTACCGTCACCACCAGGTTGCCGCCGGCGATCTCGTGCGCAACATGCAGCGCGTCATGCGGTTCGCCGCCCAGGCTCTTGCGCATGCCGGCAATGAGCGCGTAACCCGCCCCGCCTGCAAAGACCAGGCAAGCCACGAAGCACGCCCCCATCAGCCAGCGGGCGCGCTGGCTGTCCCGCTGGCTCTGCAGTTGCAGCTGATGATTGCGTTCGGTCTGGACATCGATGAGCGCCTGGATCGCCGCCTGCAATTGCGCCAGCGCCGGATTGAGTTGCGTGGCCAGCCAGCGGCCGGCTTCCTCGCGCTGGCCGGCCATACTTAGTTGCACGAAGTATCCAAAGGCTGGTTCGGCCTTCTGGTCGTTCACGGTGAAGACGCTTTGCGTCAGTTGCCGCATCTGCTCATCGGACACCAGTGCCAGCAGTGCCTTGCGCTGCTTGATGAAACGCTCATGCGCCGCGCCCCCGCGCTGCATGGCCGCCTCGGCCGCCGCCTTGTCGCTGATGATGATGACGCTCTGGAAGGATTCCACTCCGATATGGACCTGCCGCGACAGGTCCTGTGCCAGCGCCAGCTTGAGATTGCCGTCGTTGACCACGGCATCGAGCTTGTCGGTGACGAGCTGCAACTGCCATAGCCCGATCACGCCGGACAGGATGCACAGCAGTACCAGCGTGCCGAAGGTGAGGCCGATGCGCAATGCCAGGGGCAGAGGACGCGTGGTGCCAGGCTGGGTGTCCATGAGCGGAACTCCTGCAAATGAGGTCGCCGGCGATGGCCGGCAGGGAAGAGGCCCGCCACCGGCCGTCCTGGCCGATGGCGGGAGAGCCAGTCCGTGAGCCGCGTCAGAACGGCAGGATGGCCTTCACGTAGAACTGCTTGCCCTCGGGGCGATTGCGGACGTCATATTCCTGCTGGAACTTGGCAGTGACCACCAGGCCTTTGCCGTTGTCGTATTTGAGGTTGGGGCCGATGGCCAGTGCCTGCGACTTGCCGGCTGCGGCATTGGGGCCGCTGTCATTGGTCACCTGCTGGTAGGCATAGCCACCCACCCCGGCCACCAGGCCGTTGCCGAAGCCCCAGCCCAGCGCATAGTCGGCGTGGATGGCCTGGCCCGAGCGGGTTTGCGTGGCACCGTTGCGGCCGTTGAAGTCATACATCAGCTTGACGTCGGCATTGACGCCTTCGCGCTGGATGTAGCTCAGGGCCACCAGCGGCTGGTAGACCCAGATGTTCTTGCCCAGGCTGGAGGGATTGTCGGCACTGTACTGGCCGCTGGGCATGGTGATGTCGAAGCCGACGGCGTAATGCAGGGCCGGCGAGGCGTGATACGCCAGGGCCGGGCCGACGGTGATGTCACCCAGGCCGCGGCTGTGGAAATTGCGGCCGCCTGCACGCACATCCACATCCAGCAGCGGTGCCAGTGCGTGGAAGGCCAACTGGCCGCCGAGGATGCTCTGTTGCGTGACCCACACCACGCGCGGTGCCAGCACGCCGACCTGCACGCGGAAGTCCGGCGGGCCGATGTCCTGGCCGTTGTTGCCGCGGATATGGTCGTATTGTGCAAAGCCGGTATAGACCATGCCGTAGACCCCCGGTGGCGGCAGTGCGCCCGAACCGAAGTTTTCCAGCCCGTCCGGATAGGACGGCAGGCCGCTGCCGTCGATGGCATGGGCCGGCAGACAGGCCAGGGCCAGGCCCAGGCTGCAGCCCAGTCCCAGGGCGCGTGCCAGCAGTGTGCGTGGTGCGTTCTTCATGGTTTCCCTCTGTGTGTGAAATGGTGGTGGCAGGTCAGGTGCAGACGACGCGCTCGCTTCAGCACTTGCCGCGGCTCCAGCGTGCTGCGGTGTGAAACACCGGCGCGGGTGGCGGAGTGGCCTGGCGTGTAGATGAATTGAGGCGGATCAATGATCGCGGCAGTGCTCGCAAACCGATGATCCAGATTCGGTCATCGCTATCCCCTGAGTGCAGGAACTTGCGCGATCGGCGAACCCGGCCATGCCGGCCGGCAACGTGGGCCCTCTGCCGGACCCGGCTTTTCAAATTGCCGCAAACGATGGATAGCCCGTGCGCGCTGCGGATAGGGCTTTGCGGCCTGCTGCATCCATCATGCATTGCAGGCGCAGCGAGCAAGCGATGCTCTTCTCCCTGCATCACCACAACCGACAACAGAGGGTTAGCGCAATGAAAGATCTCGAAGGCAAAGTGGCGGTCGTCACCGGCGGTGCCACCCTGATCGGTGCAGGCGTGGTTCGCCGCCTGCGCAGCTATGGCGTCAAGGTGGCGCTGTTCGACATCGACGCCGACGGCGGCCAGCGCGTGGCCGGTGAAGACCGCAGCGCCTGTCGCTTCTGGCGCGTGGACATCACCGATGACGCGCAAGTGGCCAAGGCCGTGGAAGAAGTGGCGGCGCACTTCGGCCGGCTCGATTTCCTGGTCAACCTGGCCGCCTCCTATCTCGATGACGGTGCCGCTTCCTCACGCCAGGACTGGCTCAAGACCCTGGATGTGAATCTGGTCAGCGCCGTCATGGCCGCCCATGCGGTGCGGCCTTATCTGGTCAAGGCGGGCGGCGGTGCCATCGTCAACTTCACCAGCATCTCGTCCAAGGTGGCGCAGACCGGGCGCTGGCTCTATCCGGTCTCCAAGGCAGCGCTGGTGCAGGTCACGCGCAACATGGCCATGGATTTTGCGGGTGACGCCATCCGCGTGAACTCGGTCTCGCCCGGCTGGACCTGGTCGCGCGTGATGGATGAACTGACCGGCGGCGACCGCGCCAAGACCGACCGCGTGGCGGCCGATTTCCATCTGTTGAAGCGCGTGGGCAACCCGGAAGAAGTGGCTGATGTGGTGGCCTTCCTGCTGTCCGGCCACGCTTCCTTTGTCACCGGGGCCGATTACGCCGTCGATGGCGGCTATTCCGCCATGGGGCCGGAGCAGGCCGTGCCGGCCATTCCGCGCCTGGCGCAGTGAAGCCATCAATGATTTATACGATTTATAACATTTAAACGATTTTCAACGATCGGTTCGCATCATTCAGCTGATCCGGATCGATTGACAACGAGAGGAGAAACATCATGCGTAGCATCGCGATCGTAGGTGGTGGTCAGGCCGGTCTTCCGCTGGCATTCGGTTTGCTGGAGCAGGGTTATCAGGTCACCGTGGTGACCAATCGCACACCCGATGACCTGCGCAACGGCAAGGTCATGTCCAGCCAGTGCATGTTCGATCCGTCGCTGCAGATCGAACGCGATCTCGGCATCAATGACTGGGAAAAGCAATGCCCGCCGGTGGAGGGCATCAGCTTTGCCGTACCGCATCCGGAAGTGGCCGGAGCCAAGGCCATCGACTGGAGCGCCCGCCTGGACCGTCCGGCACAGGCGGTGGACCAGCGTCTGAAGATGTCGTCCTGGCTGGAACAGGTGGAGTCGCGCGGCGGCAAGGTCCTGATCCAGGACGCCGGCGTGGCCGAACTGGAGGTGCTCTCCGAGCAGCATGACCTGGTGATCCTGGCCGCTGGCAAGGGTGAAGTGGTCAAGCTCTTCGAGCGCGATGCCGCCCGGTCTCCCTTCGACAAGCCGCAGCGTGCCCTGGCCCTGACCTATGTGCATGGCCTCAAGCGCCAGCCGGACTATTCCAGCGTGGCCTTCAACCTGATTCCCGGCGTGGGCGAGTACTTCGTCTTCCCGGCCCTGACCCTGTCCGGCCCGTGCGACATCATGGTCTTCGAAGGCATTCCCGGCGGTCCGCTGGATTGCTGGCGCGAGGTGCGGACTGCGCAGGAGCATCTGGCCACCTCCAAGGACTTCCTGCGCAAGTTCCTGCCTTGGGAGGCCGAGCGCGCCGAGCACGCCGAACTGACCGATGACAAGGGCATCCTTGCCGGTTCGTTCGCGCCGACCGTGCGCAAGCCGGTACTGACGCTGCCGTCCGGCCGCCTGGTCTTTGGCCTGGGTGACGCCGTGGCCACCAATGACCCGATCACCGGGCAAGGGGCCAACAATGCCACCAAGGCCGCCAAGGTCTATCTCGATGCCATCCTGGCCCATGGCGACCAGCCCTACACCCGTGACTGGATGGAGCAGACCTTTGAACAGTTCTGGGATTACGCCAAGTGGGTGGTGCAGTGGACCAACTCCCTGCTGACCCCGCCGCCGCCGCACATCCTCGGCCTGCTGGGTGCAGCCGGACAGATGCCCTCGCTGGCCAAGGAAATCGCCGAAGGCTTCAACCACCCGCCGCGCTATTTCCCCTGGTGGGCCGATGCCCAGGCCTGCGAGGAACTGGTGGCCGGCCATCAGGCCAAGGCCGTTGCCGTCGCTGCATAAGGAGCCATCATGTCGTCCATTGCAACCCTGGCCTTGGCCGAAGCCACGCCTGATCTGCAGGCGCAACCGGCCCCGTGGGGCCAGACCGACCTGGCACCGCGCACCCTGCGCAACCTGATGGGGGCCTATCCGACCGGCGTGGCCATCGTCACCATGCGCACCCGCGACGGACGCGACGTCGGGCTGACCATCAATTCCTTTGCCTCGCTGTCGCTGGATCCGCCGCTGGTGCTGTGGAGCCTGGTGAACCACTCGCCCAACCTGGAGGCCTTCCGCGACTGTGCGCACTTCGCCATCAACGTGCTGGCTGACGGACAGGAAGAGCTGGCGCGGCGTTTCGCCACCCCGGCCATCGCCGACAAGTTCGACGGCGTGGCCGTGGCCCAGGCACCGGAAGACCTGCCGGTGATCGCCGGTGCGCTCACCGTGCTGGTGTGCGAGAACGACCATTGCCGTACCGTGGGCGATCACCTGCTGATGGTCGGGCGCATCGTGCGCACCGGCCACCAGCCCGCCGCACCGCTGGTGTTCCATGCCGGGCGCTTCACCGCCCTGCAGGCGGCGGCCTGATGGCCTCCTGATTTCATCCTGTTCGCATCACTGAAGGAGCCCTCCATGGCATCCCCCTACACCTCCACTGCGCTGCTGCCCGCCCTGGCCGCCGGTCTGGCCGATGGCCGGCTGCGCGTGGTCGACCTCACGCAAACGCTGTCCCCGTCCTTCCCCGCGCTGCAACTGCCGCCGCAGTTCGGCCAGGTGCAGGGCTTCAAGATCGAGCGCATCTCGCACTACGATGAATCCGGTCCGGCCTGGTACTGGAACAACTTCTCCTGTGGCGAGCACACCGGCACCCACTTCGATGCACCGGTGCACTGGATCAGCGGACGCGACCATCCCGGCAACAGCGTCGATACCATCGCGCCCGGCAATTTCATTGCGCCGGCCGTGGTGATCGATGCCAGCGCCGAAGTGGCCGCCAATGAAGACTGGCTGCTCGACGTGCCTTTCCTCGAACAATGGGAAGCGCAGCATGGTGCCATCCCGGCCGGTGCCTGGGTCCTGCTGCGTACCGACTGGTCGCTGCGGGTCGATGATGCGGCCGCCTTCCTCAATCTGCGCGAGGACGGTGCGCATACGCCCGGTCCCACGCAGGCCGCTGTCGAATGGCTGATCCACCAGCGCAAGGTACACGGCTTCGGCGTGGAAACCATCAACACCGATGCCGGCCAGTCCTATGCGTGGCCGGTTCCCTATCCTTGCCACACGCTCATGCACGGTGCCAATCGCTACGGCCTGCAATGCCTGCGCAATCTGGATCAGTTGCCGCCGCAGGGCGCGATGCTCTTCTCGGCACCGCTCAAGATCGAGGGCGGTTCCGGCAGTCCGCTGCGCGTGCTGGCACTGGTGGAGTAAGCACATGGCCAGCGCACATTCCTTTACCGGGCCGGATGCGGCCGATGTCATCTTCGTCGGCAGCGGCATCAATTCACTGGTCGGCGCCGCGCTGCTGGCGCGGCGCGGCAAGCGCGTGCTGGTGCTGGAACGCAATGACCGCGCCGGTGGCTGCATCCGCACCGAGACGCTGTTTCCGGGTTATACCCATGAGGTATTGTCGTCCTGGTATCCGCTCTTCATGGGCAGCCCCGCCTATGCCGAACTGGCCGACGACCTCAAGGCGGCCGGACTGGAATTCCTGCAGCCGGCCTACACCACCGGACTGGTCACGCCCGATGGCCGCGGCCTGGCCCTGCGTCAGGACCTGGCCGATGCCGCTGCCCGCATCGACGCGCTGGTACCGGGCGATGGCGCGGCCTTGCTCGCCATGGCGCAGCGCCTGTTCGGACCGGATGCCGCATTGACCTTCGGGCTGCTGGGCAGCGATCCGTATGGCTGGAAGCTGATGCGGTTGCTGTTTTCCGAATGGCGCGCACGCGGACTGGATGGCCTGCTCGGGTTTGGCGCGGATGCCATGGAAAGCTTCCGCCGCTGGGCGCAGCGCACGCTCAAGTCGGATCTGGCGCGCGCTCTGATCGCTCCCTGGGTGCTGCATTCCGGTCTCGGTCCGGACGATGCCACCTCGGCCCTGATCGGCAAGCTGACCTTCGCTGCAGTGGTCAGCGGTGGCATGCCGGTGGTCAAGGGCGGGGGCGGGCAACTGGTGGCGGCCCTGTCGCATCTGATCATGCGGCACGGCGGCGAGGTGCGCACGCACGCGGACGTGGCCCGCATCATGACGCGCGGCGAAGGCCGCAAGCAGCGCGCCACCGGCGTCGAGCTGGGCGACGGTACGCAGTTGCAGGCTGGACAGGCGGTGGTCTGCAACGTCACGCCGCCGCAGCTTTATGGCCGTCTGCTGGCGCAGGCACCGCAGGCGGTGCGGGAGCGGGCCGGGAGCTACCAGTTCGGCCGTGGCGGCATGCAGATCCACTTCGCCCTGAATGCCCCACCGGCCTGGACTACCCCGGAGCTGTTGCAGGTGCCGCTGGTGCACCTCACGGAGAGCATGGAGCAGGTGTGCGCCAACGTGACCTGGGCCAACAATGGCTGGCTGCCGGCGCGTCCTACCTTGGCCATCGGCCAGCCGGTGGCCGTCGATCCCTCGCGCGCACCGGCGGGGGGCTGGATCCTGTGGATACAGATGCAGGAATTGCCGTCCCGCCTCAAGGGCGACAGCGCCGGCGAGATCGCCGTTGCGGCAGATGGCCGCTGGACCGCCGAGGTGCGCGAGGCCTTCGCAGACCGGGTGCAGGCGCAGCTGGAGCAGGTCATGCCGGGGTTGGGCCAACGGGTCGTGGGCCGCCGCGCTTATTCGCCGGCCGATCTGGAGGCGTTGAACTGCAATCTGGTGGGCGGCGATCCGTATTCGGGCGTATGTTCGCCCGACCAGTTCTTCTGGCTGCGTCCGTTTGCCGGCAGCCACGGGGCGCGCGGACAACAGACGAGCGTCGCCAATGTTTTCCACATCGGTGCCAGCACCCATCCCGGACCGGGACTGGGCGCGGGTTCCGGCTACATGGTGGCGCAGCGGCTGGCGCCGCGCTGACGCGCTCTTTCTCTACTCTCTGGTCTGGAGGGTTTTGTGCGCCGGATGACTCCGGCGCATTTTTTTCGTCAATCGTCAGGGGTCAGCGCGCGCGCAAGGTCTTGCTGGGCGATTCGCCGTAGCGTTGCTTGTATTCGTTGCTGAAGCGGCCCATGTGGGCGAAGCCCCAGCGCAGCGCCACGCCGGCCACGTGGTTGCTGTCGCCGCTCATGAGTTCGGCGCGGGCGCGTTCCATGCGCAGGTCGCGCAGGTATTGCATCGGGCTCACGCCGAGGAAATCCTTGAAGCCCGCATAGAGGCTGCGCACGCTCACGCCGGCGGCCTGGGCCAGTTGCTCGGCCGTGACCGGCTCGTGTGCATGGGCTTCCAGGAAATCCTGGGCGCGCCGCACATGGCGCGGCAGGATGGTACTGCGGCGTGCCGGGGCGTCCTCGCAATGGTTGTGACGATGCGAAGTGACCAGGATGGAGGCCGCCAGCTGTTCGATCTGCGACACCACGATCTTGTGCATGGCCAGGTCGGGATGCTGCAGGGTGCAGTCGATCAGGTAGGACAGCATGCATTGCCACGGCGCACACTCGCGCCAGCGAAAGCCCAGCTCGAAACGCAGCGGCTCGTTGAGCGGATGGCCGAGATAACCGACCAGGGTGCGTTCCACCAGCGAGCGCGACAGGCGCAGCATCAGCTGATCGGTACCGGCCATCCAGGTCATGCGGGTGGCTTCCTGCGGGCTCAGCACCGAGGCCAGCTCGGCCGAGGAATCGATGTGCTGTGCACCGCTTTCGATACGCGCCATCCCATAAAGAGGCATCTGCACCAGAAAGAAGCTGTCCAGCGAGCCCGGCTCGATCTGTACCGCCGAGCCATAGCGCAGGCGGCTCACCGACAGGTCGCCCAGCGAGGTGTAATGCATGCGCGCATCCAGGCGCTCGCCCTGGCCGGTGAGGTCCAGCCGGTGCGGTTTCATCACGCGGCCGACCATGGAGCGCACTTCGTCCAGGTCGGACGAGGCGAACAGGAGCTTGTTGGAACCATTGAGCAGGCGTTCGACCGACGCCGGCATGGGCATGCGCCCGGTGGAGGGATCGGAGTTGAGTACGTTCATCATGGCTGCTACCTCTGCAGGCTAGTCCGGCGGTGGTGTCTCTTGTCATCATCAGGGCGGAAACAAGAGGGCGGAAATGACTTCCTTTGCCTAACAAGTTTCGTGCCAAGATGTATGAAAAATCATGTTTTAGTTCTTGTGATGTCTTTATCTCATTGCCGGGCCCGTGGTGGCAATATGCGCTGCAACATGGCGTCATCGATGGCGTGCAGCGGATGTTGTCGGCGAGTAACGGAAAATCCGTAAATCATTATTATTGGTGATTTTTCCCCACGGTTTAAGGCTTTCTGGCGCCCCCGGCCATCGGCGGAAAAGTTGTCTTGCCGCCCGTTTCCATCCTTGGTCCAATCCTGTTTCTATCCCCGGAATGCGCGCCTTATCCAGCCTCTGCCAAAAGTCCTAATGCATGATTAATCATGTATTGACGCCAGCCTCCCCGGGAACGAAAGTGCAACACAAGGAAATTCATTGCACACGGGGACCACGATGGCCGAGCGATCATTCGTAGAAGAAGTCAAGAAACTGCGCCTGGGCGCAGGGGAAGTATTCAGCGGCGAGGGCATCCTGGCCGTCACCAAGGCCTTGCTGGAGTCGGGCGTGGCCTATGTGGCCGGTTACCAGGGCGCACCGATCTCGCACCTGATGGACGTGCTGGCCGATGCCCAGGACATCCTGTCGGAACACGGCATCCGCTTCGAGAACAGCGCCAGCGAAGCGACCGCTGCCGCCACCCTGGCAGCCTCGGTGAACTATCCGCTGCGCGGCGCGGTGACCTTCAAGGCCACCGTCGGCACCAACGTCGCTTCCGACGCGCTGGCCAACCTGGCCTCGGGCGGGGTGCTGGGCGGTGCGCTCATCATCGTCGGCGAAGACTATGGCGAGGGCTCCTCCATCATGCAGGAACGCAGCCATGCCTTCGCCATGAAGTCGCAGATGTGGCTGCTCGATCCGCGTCCCAACCTGCCCTGCATCGTGCAGGCGGTCAAGGATGGCTTCGACCTGTCCGAAGCCAGCAGCACGCCGGTGATGTTGCAGATGCGCATCCGCTCCTGCCACGTGCACGGGCAGTTCGTCAGTTCGGCCAATCGCCGTCCGTCTTTCACCGTCAAGGATGCGCTGGAAAATCCGGCGCGCGACCTCAGCCGCATCGTGCTGCCGCCCGCCAGCTTCCTGCATGAAAAGGAAAAGGTCGAGCAGCGCTGGCCCGCCGCCATCGAATTCATCCGCGCCCGCCAGCTCAATGAGTTCTTTGCCGAAGACGCAGCCGATGTCGGCATCGCCCTGCAGGGCGGTACCTACAACACATTGATCCGTGCGCTGGAACAACTGGGCCTGTCCGATGTATTCGGCGAGTCGAAGATTCCTCTGTACGTGATGAACGTCGCTTATCCGCTGGTGGATGCCGAGTTTGAGCGCTTCTGCCAGGGCAAGCGCGCCATCCTGGTGCTGGAAGAAGGCCAGCCCAACTTCGTCGAGCAGAACGTGGCCAACATCCTGCGCCAGCTCGGCCTGCCCACGCAGCTGCATGGCAAGGACCTGTTGCCGATGGCCGGTGAATACAACACCGCCACCGTACTGGCCGGGGTGCGCAAATTCCTGGAGCGCTACCAGATCATCGAGGCGCAACCCGCTCCCGCACCGGTAGCCAGCACGCCGCGTGTGATCCCCATCGCCAACGGCAATGCCCCGGCCAGGAGCGCCGAGGTCACCATCAAGGAAGCGAAACTGCCCACGCTGGACCAGTCGGTGCATGCACGTCCGCCGGGCTTCTGCACCGGCTGTCCGGAGCGGCCCATCTTCACCGCCATGAAGCTGGTGGAACGTGAGCTGGGCGAGCACCACATCAGCGCCGACATCGGCTGCCACCTGTTTTCCATCCTGCCGCCCTTCAACCTGGGCAACACCACCATGGGCTATGGCCTGGGCGGGGCCGGGGCGGCGGCGCTCAATGCGCCGGCCGGCAAGCGCGCCATCTCGGTGATGGGCGATGGCGGCTTCTGGCACAACGGTTTGACCAGCGGCGTGGCCAATGCGGTCTTCAACCAGAGCGACAACCTCACCATCATCATCGACAACAACTACACCTCGGCCACCGGCGGCCAGGACATCCCGTCCTCGCGCGCCGTCAACGCCACCCGTAGCACCGGTCATGAGATCGAGACGGCGGTCAAGGGCGTGGGTGTGAAATGGGTGCGCACGATCAAGCGCACCTATGACCTGAAGCGCATGACCAGCACCCTGCGCGAAGCCCTGACCACCACCGAGAAAGGCCCCAAGGTCCTGGTGGCGCAGAGCGAATGCATGCTCAACCTGCAGCGCCGCGAAAAACCCAAGGTGCGCAAGGCCGTCGCTGCCGGCCAGCGCGTGGTGCGCGAGCGCTTCGGCGTCGATCCCGAGACCTGCACCGGGGACCACTCCTGCATCCGCCTGTCGGGCTGCCCGTCGCTCTCCATCAAGAGCAACCCCGATCCGCTGCGGCGTGATCCGGTCGCCACCGTAGTGGACAGCTGCGTGGGTTGCGGCCTGTGCGGCGAGGTCTCGCATGCGGCGGTGCTGTGCCCCTCGTTCTTCCGCGCCGAGATCATCACCAACCCCAGCCGCATGGACAAGCTGCGCCAGCGCGTGCGCACCGTGGTGATCGGCTGGCTGCAGGCACGCGACGCCAGGCGCCGTGCGCGTTACGCCTTCTGAGCCGGGACGCGCCATGACTGCAATGAACAAGAACCTGACCTTGAAGATGGAGCTGCACCATGTCCCCTAAACCGATCAAGATCGCCATCCTCGCCATGGGCGGCGAGGGCGGTGGCGTGCTGGCCGACTGGATCGTCGACCTGGGCGAATCCAACGGCTATTTTGCCCAGACCACCTCCGTGCCCGGCGTGGCCCAGCGCACCGGTGCCACCATCTACTACGTGGAACTGTTCCCCGGCGCCGGCCAGCCTGGCGCACGCACGCCGGTGCTGGCATTGATGCCCATGCCGGGCGACGTGGACGTGGTGCTCGCCTCCGAGCTGATGGAAGCGGGCCGCGCCGTGCAACGCGGCCTGGTCACGCCGGACCGTACTACCTTGCTCAGTTCCACCCATCGCGTGTATTCCATCGGTGAACGCACCGCCATGGGCGATGGCCGGGTCGACAGCGACGCGTTGATCGAACATGCCCGCAAGGCTGCCAAGCGTTTCGTCAGCTTCGACATGGCCGAGTCCGCCGAGCGGGTGGGCAGCGTCATCAGCGCCGTGCTCTTCGGCAGCCTGTGCGGCACCGGTGTACTGCCGTTCAGCCGGGCCCAGTTCGAAGCCACCATCGAGCGTGGCGGGGTCGGCGTCAAGCCCAGCCTGAAAGCCTTCGCCGTCGGCCACGACCAGGCGCGGCAGGCCGAGGCGGCTGCACCTGGCGCAACGGCCGAGGCAGCGCAGTTCAAGCCGGTGCAACTGGCCGCTATCGCCGACCAGCAGGTCGTGCGCCTGGTGCAGCAGGCCCAGGCCTATCCCGATCCGGTGGCCGCCATCGCGGTGGAGGGCGTGCGTCGCCTGATCGACTATCAGGACCCCGACTACGCCGCGCTCTACCTGCAGCGGCTCGCTGCCCTGGCCACGGCCCCCGGCGGCCAGGACACGGAACTGCTGGCCGAATCGGCGCGCTACCTGGCTCTGTGGATGTCGTATGAAGACACCATCCGCGTGGCCGATATCAAGACCCGCAGCAGCCGCTTCAACCGGGTGCGCAGCGACGTGCGCGCCAAGGAGGAACAGCTGGTCGATATCAACGAATTCATGCACCCGCGCCTGGAAGAAATCTGCGAAACCCTGCCGGCCGGCCTGGGCCGCTGGCTGGCGCGACCGCACTGGGCGCATCGCCTGGTACGCCGCTATACGCAGGAAGGCCGCGTCATCAAGACCAGTTCGCTGCCCGGCTTCCTGCTGCTGTACGGGCTGTCGCGCTGGCGTCGTTTCCGCCGCGTCACCTTGCGTTATGCCCAGGAGACCGAGCGCATCGAACGCTGGTGGCAGCGCGTGACCGCACTGGCGGCGGTCAATCCGGCGCTGGCCTTGGAGGTGGCGCAATGCCAGCGGCTGGTCAAGGGCTACAGCGATACCCATGTGCGCGGCCTGCGCAACTACGAGACCCTGATGCAGGTGGTGGACCGCCATGCCCGTGCATTGGCCCCCGCCGTCCTGCGTGAACTGCGCGATGCGGCGCTGGCCGACGAGCACGGCCACAAGCTGCGTGCCAGTCTGCAACAGCACGCACTGCAATGAGGAGGACGGCATGACATTTCCGCGATTCGAACGTGCCCACCGCATCCGCTTTTCCGAATGTGATCCGGCCGGCATCGTCTTCTATCCGCAGTACTTCGTGCTGTTCAACGATCTGCTCGAAGCCTGGATCGACCACCTGCTGCCCGGGGTCGGCTTTGCCGGCTACATCGGCCAGTTGCGCTACGGCCTGCCGACGGTGGAACTGCATGCGCAGTTCGAGGCGGTCTCGCGCATGGGCGATGAGGTCACGCTGGTGCTGGAGGTGGAGCGCCTGGGCGGCAAGTCGCTCACGCTCAATCTGTCCTGCATCGCTGCAGGCGGAGAGCTGCGCATGAAGGTGCGGCAGGTGCTGGTGTGTACCTCGCTGGAGACGCATCGCTCCATCGATGTGCCCGCCCTGCTGCGCAACGCCCTGGAGACGGGGGCTCACCAACAACAAAGGAGTGCGACATGAACATCGTCTGTATCGGCGGCGGTCCCGCCGGCTTGTATTTCGGTCTGCTGATGAAACTGCAGGACCCGTCTCATCGTGTAGTGGTGGTCGAGCGCAATCGTCCCTATGACACCTTCGGCTGGGGCGTGGTGTTCTCGGATGCCACGCTGGACAACCTGCGCGAGGCCGATCCGGTATCGGCCGCCACCATCACCGGCGAGTTCAGCCGCTGGGATGACATCGACGTGCATTTCAAGGGCAGCGTCATCAGCAGCGGCGGCCACGGTTTCATCGGCATCGGCCGCAAGCGCCTGCTCAACATCCTGCAGGCGCGCTGCGAAGAACTCGGTGTGGAACTGGTCTTTGAAACCCAGGTGCAGGATGACCAGGAGATCGCGCGCCAGTACCAGGCCGACCTGCTCATCGCCAGCGACGGCATCAACAGCGCCGTGCGCACCCGCTATGCCGATACCTTCCGGCCCGACATCGACCAGCGCAATTGCCGCTTCGTCTGGCTGGGCACGCGCAAAGTCTTCGATGCCTTCACCTTCATCTTCGTGCCGACCGAATACGGCTGGTTCCAGGCGCATGCCTATCGTTTCGAGAATGGCCTGTCCACCTTCATCGTCGAGACCACCGATGCCGCCTGGCAGGCGGCCGGCATCGACAAGATGTCGCAGGAAGACGGTGTGGCCTTCTGCGAAAAACTGTTCGCCCCGTGGCTCGATGGCGAGAAGCTCATCTCCAATGCCACCCACCTGCGCGGCTCGGCCATCTGGATCCGCTTCCCGCGCGTGATCTGCGACAAGTGGGTGCAGTGGACCCGTCCGCATGGCGAGGCCGGTGCCGAGGTGCCGGTGGTGCTCATGGGCGATGCGGCCCACACGGCGCACTTCTCCATCGGCTCCGGCACCAAGCTGGCGCTGGAGGACGCCATCGAACTGTCGCGCATGCTCAAACAGGAAGGCAGTCTGCGCGCCGGTTTGCAGCGATATGAAGCGGTACGCGGGGTGGAAGTCCTGAAGATCCAGAATGCGGCGCGCAACTCCACCGAATGGTTTGAGAACATCGCCCGCTATGAAGACCTGGAACCGGAACAGTTTGCCTATTCCCTGCTGACCCGCTCGCAGCGCATCTCGCACGAGAACCTGCGCCTGCGTGATCCGCAATGGCTGGAAGGCTACGAACGCTGGCTGGCCAAGCGGGCCGGGCTGCCCGCCGATGGCGCGCGCCCCACGCCGCCGCTGCTGACGCCCTTCAAGGTGCGCGAGCTGACGCTGAACAATCGCGTGGTCGCCTCGCCGACCTTGCTGTATGCGGCACGCGAGGGCGTAGCGGGCGACTTCCATCTGGTGCATCTGGGTGCGCGTGCGCTGGGCGGCATCGGCCTGCTGCTCACCGAGGCCACCGCCGTCAGTCCCGAAGGCCGCATCACGCCGGGCTGCCCCGGCCTGTGGAACGAGGAACAGAAGCAGGGCTGGAAGCGCGTGGTCAACATGGTCCACGCCAACAGCCAGGCACGCATCGGCCTGCAACTCAATCACGCGGGCCGGCGTGGCTCCACCCAGCTCGGCTGGGAGCAGCCGGATCGTCCGCTGGCGGCGGTTAACTGGCCGCTGGTTTCGGCCAGTGCGCTGCCCTATCTGGAAGGTGTTTCGCAGGTCCCGGCCGAGGCCAGCCACGAGGAACTGGCGCGCATCCGCGAGGACTTCGTGGCCGCCACGCGACGTGCCGTCGAGGCCGGTTTCGACTGGCTGGAATTGCAGGCCGGGCATGGCTGCCTGCTCTCCAGCTTCCTCTCGCCACTGACCAACCAGCGCCAGGATCAGTATGGCGGCACGCTGGAAAACCGCCTGCGCTACGTGCTGGAGGTGGTCAAGGCGGTGCGTGCCGCCTGGCCCGCGCACCTGCCGCTGTCGGTCCGCATCTCGGCCACCGACTGGGCCGAGGGCGGCACGACCGTGGATGAGGCGGTGGAAATTGCCCGCCAGCTGCATGCGCACGGGGCCGACGTGATCGACGTCTCTTCCGGCGAAGTGACGCCGGCGCAGAAGCCGGTATATGGCCGCATGTTCCAGGCACCGTTTGCCGACCGCATCCGCAATGAGGCCGGGGTGCCGACCATCGCCGTGGGGGCCATTACCGAGGCCGACCAGGTCAACGGCATCATCGCCTCCGGCCGCGCCGACCTGTGCGCGCTGTCGCGGCCGCTGCTGGCCGACCCGGCCTGGCTGCTGCACGAGAGCGCCCGCCAGGGCTGGCGCGAGGTGAGCTGGCCGCCCGCCTACCAGTGGGGCCGCGACCAGCTGGAACGCAGCCTGTCCGGCACCCGCCGTTGAGCCGTCCATCCGTCAATGAAAGGGAAGCATCGTGAGCAATGACACCTACGATCAGTACCGCGAAAGCGTGGCCGGCCGTGCCGATGTCTCGGACACGCCGGAACTGCTGGCCTACTACCGCCAGCTGGAACAGTTGAAGACCGGCGCACTCTGGACGGTGGCCAACAAGATCGAGCCCTGGCAGCCGAAATCGCAATCGGTGCCGGTGCTGTGGCGCTATGCCGAGTTGCGCGAACACGTGCTGCGTTCGGTGGCGCTGGTCTCGCCGGAGAAGGCGGGCCGGCGCGTGATCTATCTCGACAATCCGGGCCGCCGCGAGGTCTCGGCGGCCGTCGGCTGGCTCTATTCCGGCCTGCAGGTGATGCATCCTGGCGAGGTCGCCAGTGCGCACGCGCATTCCTCCTCGGCCCTGCGCTTCATCATGGAAGGACGCGGTGCCTACACCATCGTCGACGGCCACAAGATGACGCTGGAAGCCAATGACTTCGTGCTCACCCCCAATGGCACCTGGCACGAGCACGGCGTGGAAGCCGATGGCCTGCCCTGCATCTGGCAGGACGGCCTGGACATTCCGCTGGTCAATGCGCTGGAGGCCGGCTTCTACGCCGTCCATCCCGACCTGCACCAGGCCGTGGCCCATCCGGTTGACGATGCGGTGGCGCTGTGGGGCGCACCGGGCCTGCGTCCGCAGGATGTGGGCTGGAACAGGCCCTACTCGCCGCTCTTCAAGTACCAGTGGGGACCGACCTATGAAGCCCTGCAACGCTATGCCCGCGCCACCGAGGGCAGCCCCTTTGATGGCCTGCTGATGCATTACACCAACCCGGTCAGCGGCGGCCACGTGATGGCCACCATCGGTGCCAGCATGCAGTTGCTGCGTCCGGGTTTCGCGGGCCGCGCGCATCGCCATACCGGCAGCTTCATCTACCAGGTGGCCAAGGGCCATGGCCATTCCATCATCGATGGCCAGCGCTTCGACTGGAAGGAGCGCGACATCTTCTGCGTTCCGTCCTGGGCCTGGCATGAGCACGTCAATGGCAGCGCCAGCGAGGATGCCTGCCTGTTCTGCTTCAGCGATTTGCCGGTCATGGAGAAGCTGGGCCTGTATCGCGAAGAAGCCTATGCCGAGCACCACGGCCATCAACCCGTCATTACCCCCGCAGCCGCGTGAGGCTGCAGGGATTTTCTGAACGCCCTACCAACATCCAACAGGAGTGAGATGCCATGAAACTGGTTACCTACCGCGCCAATGTGAGCGCCGCCGCCCGCCTGGGCGCCATCGTCGATGACCTGGTCGTCGACCTGCAACAGCTGGGCCTGTACGCCGGCGAGGCACTGCCCGACAACATGCTGGACTTCATCGACCTCGGCCCGTGTGCCATCACCAGCACCACCGCGCTGCTGGAGCGCCATCGCGGCCAGTGGCCGGTGGGCGTGGCCCGTCCGCTGGTCAATGTCCGGCTGCTGGCACCGATTCCGCGTCCGCGCAAGAACATCTTCGGCATCGGCCTGAACTACGTGGAGCACGTGGAAGAATCCAGCCGTACCCTGGATACCTCCAAGGAGCTGCCCAAGCAGCCGGTGATCTTCTCCAAGCCGCCCACCACCGTGATCGGCCAGGGTGACGCCATCGAGCACAACCATGCCATCACCCGCCAGATGGACTGGGAAGTGGAACTGGCCGTCATCATCGGCAAGCAGGCCAAGGGCGTGAGCAAGAACGATGCGCTGGACTACGTGTTCGGCTACAGCGTCATGAACGACATCAGCGCCCGCGACAACCGCCGCGCAGGCCAGTGGATCTATTCCAAGGGCCAGGACACCTACGCACCCTTCGGCCCCATGATCGTCACCGCCGACGAGATTCCCGACCCGCACAACCTGGACCTGAGCCTGACCGTCAACGGCGTGACCAAACAAAGCTCCAACACCCGCCACATGCTCTTCAAGGTCGATACCCTGATCGCCGACATCAGCGCCGGCATCACCCTGGAACCAGGCGACATCATCGCCACCGGCACCCCCGCCGGTGTCGGTGCCGGCCGTTCGCCGCAGGAATGGATGTGGCCGGGTGACGTGGTGGTGGCCACCGTCGAGAAGATCGGCAGCCTGCGCAACCCCATCGTCGCCGTGGGCGAGCTGCCGCCGGGCAAGGCCTGAGCCTCTTGATTCAAGTGCGGTCTGCCGTGCGGGCCGCCGTTCTCTCACCAAGGAACTGACATGCTCGAACTTCAACGTTTCAAGGCCGCAGCGGTCCAGGCGGCCCCGGTCTTCCTCGATACCGATGCCACGGTGGACAAGGTGGTGGCGCTGATCGCCGAAGCCGCCGGCCATGGTGCAAAGCTGGTGGCTTTCCCGGAAGTGTTCGTGGCCGGCTATCCCTACTGGAGCTGGATCATGAACCCGATCGAGGGCAGCAGCTGGTTCGAACGCCTGGTGCGTTCGGCCATCGAGATCCCCGGTCCCGAGATCAGCAAGATCGCGCAGGCGGCCGCGCGCCACCAGATCAACGTGGTGGTGGGCGTGAACGAACGCAACCGCCACGGCATCGGCACCATCTACAACACCGTGGTCACCATCGCCGATGATGGCCGCATCATCGGCCGCCATCGCAAGCTGGTCCCAACCTGGGCCGAGAAGCTGACCTGGGCCCCGGGCGATGCGTCGGGCCTGCGCGTGCACCAGACCAGCATCGGTCCGCTCGGTGCGCTGGCCTGTGGGGAAAACACCAATACGCTGGCGCGCTTCTCGCTGCTGGCGCAGGGCGAGCTGGTGCACGTGGCCAGCTACATTGCGCTGCCGGTCGCCCCGGCCGACTACGACATGGCCGAGGCCATCAAGGTGCGTGCAGCGGCCCACTGTTTCGAGGCCAAGGTGTTCACTATCGTGTCCTGCTCGACCGTCTCGGAAGAGATCATCCAGGCCATGGAAGCCAGCCATCCGCAGGCCCGCGCGCTGCTGTCACGCCGCAACAGCGCCTTCTCCGGCGTGCTGGGTCCGGATGGGCGGGTGATCGGCAGCCCGCTGATCGATGAGGAAGGCATCGTCTATGCCGACATCGATCTGTCGCGCTGCATCCAGCCGCGCCAGATGCATGACATCACCGGCCACTACAACCGCTTCGATGTCTTCAATCTCAACGTCAATCGCCAGCCCTTGCAGGCTGCGCATTTCTCCGATGGCGACGCTGTCATGGATGAAGTGCCGGTCGAGGCTGTGGCGGAAATTCAAAAGGATCGCCCATGACCACGAAAGTCAGCCAAGCCGCCGACAGTGCCCGCAGCTATCGCATCGGGCAGATCGTGCCCTCGTCCAATACCACCATGGAGACCGAGATCCCGGCCATCCTGCGTGCGCGTGAACTGATTCTGCCGGAGCGTTTCACTTTCCACTCCAGCCGCATGCGCATGAAGCACGTCACCAAGGAAGAGCTGGCCGCCATGGATGGCGACAGCGACCGCTGCGCGCTGGAATTGTCGGATGCGCGGGTGGATGTGCTCGGCTATGCCTGCCTGGTGGCCATCATGAGCATGGGGCGCGGCTATCACCGTGTCTCCGAGCAGCGCCTGCACCAGCGCACCGTGGACAATGGCGGCCCGGCTCCCGTGGTGACCAGTGCCGGCGCGCTGGTCGACGGCCTGCATGCCATCGGGGCCAAGAAGGTGTCCATCCTCACGCCCTACATGAAGCCGCTCACGCAACTGGTGATCGATTACATCGAGAACGAAGGCATCGAAGTGGTCGACAGCATCTCGCTGGAAATTCCGGACAATCTGGAAGTCGGCCGCCAGGATCCGCGTGCACCCATCGAGATCACCAAGCGTCTCGACACCCGGGGCGTGGATGCCGTGGTGGCCTCGGCCTGCGTGCAGATGCCTTCGCTGGCCTCGGTGCAGGCCATTGAGGATCGCGTCGGCCTGCCGGTGCTGTCTTCCTCGGTGGCCACCACTTACATGATGCTCAAGAGGCTGGAGTTGAGTACCGCCGTGCCGGGTTTTGGCGCGCTGCTGTCGGGGCGCTATTGAGCGGGGTCAAGAAAGCCCCGTCCGCGGAGGCCATGGGTCTCCCCATTGCGACCGGGGACGGGGTATCCTTGCTGCTTTCAGAAGAAGAGGCAGCGAGGGGAATGGCAAAGTCAAAGGCATTCGTCGACAACTACCTGCCGGCTCTGCTGGGGCAAGCCTGGCAGCTGTTGTCGACCCAGTTTCATGCGGTGGTGGAAGCACACGGCCTGTCGGTGCTGGAATGGCGCGTGCTGTCGATTCTGGCAAGCAACGGCGGCATGAGCATCTCGGCCCTGGCCGATGCGGCGGTAAGCAAGCAGCCCACGGTCACGCGGCTGCTGTTGCGGCTGGAAGCGCAGGGCCATGTCGAGCGCACCACCAGCCAGGATGATCGTCGCTTCACGCTGGTACGGGTCACGCGCAATGGCCGCCGGCTGGTCTCGGGCCTGATCGAACTGGCCGAGCAGCACGAGCGCGAGGTACTGGCCTCGATGAATCCGCAGAAGGTGGAGATGCTCAAGGAACTCCTGCAGGAAATCATCACGCGCTATCGTCCGCAGCGCTGACCCGGCGCGCAGCGCTTACTTGGGCCGCCGCATCTGGAACCGGCCCTGCGGCAGCACCTCGAAGTAATCCGCCGGTCCGCCGCCGCGCAGGATGTGCTGCGCCGCTGCCGTATCGTAGACGCCCTCGACCAGCAGCGACTGGTCGATGTGCACCGCCACCACTTCTCCGTAGACCATCCAGGTGTCCAGCGTGCGGCCCTCCAGCGTGGTCAGCGGCTGGATCTGCGTCACCTTGCATTCCATCGCCACCGGGCTTTCGCCCACGCGCGGTGCGGCCACCACCAACCCCGCTACCGGCGTCAGTCCGGCCAGCTCGAATTCATTGACCTCGCTTTGTTCCAGGCTGCTCTGGTTGACCTGCTCGGCCAGCGCCCGCGTGGCCAGGTTGTAGACGAATTCGCCGGTGGCCTCGGCATTGCGCACGCTGTCCTTCTTGCCGACGCTGGCGAAGGCGACGATGGGTGGCCGGTAGTTGAAGATGTTGAAGAAGCTGTAGGGCGCCAGGTTGGGACGGCCCTTGGCATTGCGGGTGGAGATCCAGCCGATCGGGCGCGGACCCAGGATGGACGGGATGGGATCGTGCGCCAGGCCGTGGCCATGGCGCGGTTCATAGCGGTGAAAGAGTGGGCTCATTGCAATAGGCGGGCAAGCGCTGCCGGATACGGATGGAAACCGTATTATGTCGCCCCTGCCGTCCAGGCAGGGGGACCGCCGCATCAAAGCTGCCAGATACGGACGGTCACCGCGCTGCCTGGACTGTGATTGCTACCCGGTTCAGAAGCCCCAGCTCAGCATGCCCACCAGCTGGTTGCCCTGCTTGACGTCAAAGCGGTTGTAGCCGCCAAGGATGGCCTGCAGCGACCAGGTGATGGAAGAGTCGGGGAAGGGCGCCGACAGTCCTAGCGTCAGGTGGCGCAGGCCGCCGCTGCTGGGTCCGTTGCCGGCGAAGCAGCCATTGACCACGAAGGCCTGGCCCGCCCCGCAGGAGGCACCGGTGGCGGTGTCGCGGGTGCCGAGATACTTGCCTTCGCGGCTGTAAGTGTAGGCGCCCAGCGTGCCGGTGAAGGTGATGTCGTAGGGCAGCGGCTTGGTGTAGACCAGGGTCCAGTAGGTATCGCCCTTGTTGCCCCAGACCACGTCGTTGAGCAGCGTCTGCGCATTGAAGGACAGCGCGCCCCAGGTCAGGCCGGCCTTGGTTTCCAGCGCATTGGCATGGCTGCCATTGGCGTAGTAGTAGCCGGTCATGCCCAGGGTATAGCCGAGGTCGCCGCTGATGTTGCCGGCGTAGGCGAAGTAGAGATCGTTTTCCACTGAACGCGGCTTCTGGAATTCGGTGATGCTGCGATCACCGTAGGAATTGCCCAGCTGCTTGTACGAATAATTGATGGTCGAGGCCCAGTAGCCGAAGCTCCAGCCACTGCTGTGGACGAAGTCGATGCCCCATTGCAGCGCGGCCTGGTCCGATTCGGGTGCGTCGGCTCCTGGATTGCCCAGTGGCTGGCCGTTGCCGTAGGTGGTGGTGACGCCGCGCAGTACATAGCGCGAGGCCAGGTCGATGTGTTTGGTGATGGTCCACGGACCGGCCGGGGCCGCAGCCGGCGCGGCATCATCGGCCAGCGCCGGAGCGCAGGCCAGCAGGGTGGTGAGGGCAGCGGCGCAGGTGCCGAGGCCGCAAAGGCGCGACAGGGAAGTGGCGTAGGTAGTCAAGGTTCTCTCCGTGGTTTGGTCTGGAAGCAGCGTGGATCAGTGTGAAAGCAAGGGACGAGCAGGCCCCGGCGGGTCCGTTGCCGGACCCGCGCAAGACAGTGGGTAATGCTGTTGTGGTGGTGACGTTGTGCGCGCGTGTGCGCGAAAAACTTAAAGTTTTCCGTCGGCCGCCATCTTCATGTAGGCCGGATCGAAGCGCAGCTTGACGTTCTTCTTGTCGCCGATCACCACGTTGCCGTCGAAGGCGACGCCGATGCCATCGGCGCTCTTGACGTTGGGACCGAGGATGCCGTGGTCAAAGCTGAACTTGGCGATGCGGCCCATGATGGCCGGCAGCTCCTTCTTGGTGGCGAATTCCAGCGCTGCCTTGGGCTGGTAGAACATGGCGGTGGCCGCCAGCTGCGACTGGAAGCCCGCCAGGTCGGTGCCGGAAGCCTTGCCCATGGCGGTCAGCGCGCGGGTGGCGCGTTCATCCTTGGCGGTCATGATGGCCATCATCTCGTACCAGGCTCCGGTGAGGGCCTTGCCGAAGGCGGGGTTCTCCTGCAGGGTTTTTGTGTTGACCACCATCAGGTCCATGATCTCGCCAGGCAGCTGCTTGGAGGTGTAGACCAGCGACACATCGGGCGAGGCCGCAATCGAGGACAGCATCGGGTTCCAGGTCACCGTGCTGGTGACGGCCGGGGTGGCGAAGGCGGCAGTGATGTCGGCATCGCTGGTGTTGACCACCTTGACGTCACGCTCGCGCAGGCCGGCCGTTTCCAGCGCGCGCGCCAGCAGGTAGTGCGAGACCGAGAATTCCACCAGCTGCACCGACTGGCCCTTGATGTCGGCCAGCTTCTTGTTCTTCCCCTTGAGCACGATGCCATCGTTGCCGTTGGAATAGTCGCCCACGATCAGGGCAGTGGAGTCCACGCCACCGGCGGCGGGAATGGTGAGCGCATCCATGTTGGTCATGGTGCAGCCGTCGAACTTGCCGGCGGTGTACTGGTTGATCGACTCCACGTAGTCGTTCAACTGCACGGCGCTGATGGTGATGCCGTACTTCTTGCCCCACTTGGCCAGGATGCCTTGTGCCTGGGCTTCGCCCCAGGGCATCCAGCCGGCATAGATGGAAGTACAGACCTTGAAGTCGGTGCGGGGGGCGGCGTGGGCCGATGAGAGCGCGCCCGTGAAGGCGGCCAGGGCGATGGCAGCGCCACCAAGGATTCGGGAAATGTTGTACACGGCGTAGGGTCCTCGAAGGGTTTATTGGAAAAAAGCCCGGGAGCGGCGCGGTCGTTGCGAACGCGTCATCTCCCGGGCTTTTCTCCCGCCGTGTAACCCCTTGCGAGGTCGACTGCTCTCGGACCAGACATCCGCAACAGCGAACCGGAACCCTAGCTGTCCATTGCAAATTGTGCTTACTCAAGACCGGACTCGCCGGCTCCCGCTCGCTTTTCAGCAAGGTTCATGCCAATGCCCGGATGCGATGTCGATGATGCGCGATGTCGGTTTTCGCTATTAATAGCGAACGGCGCAATGCGCCATTGGATGCGCCATATGTGAGCGATGCTGGCGCATCGTGCGCGCGCCAAATCGGTGCCGGTTTGCACCATGCTTGCGCTCCGGCGATCCGCGATGCGCCACACGATTGGCTGTACGCCAGTGCAGGTGCGGGTTTGCGCCGGGTGGGCAAGGGCGTACAGGGCTGGTCTGGATCTTGCATGCAAGATTGTCGTTCTCGCCGTGGGCGAGCCAAGACGACTTGGGCCGAAGCAAATGAAGCGCATGCATCACACGCGGCGCCGGCAACCATCCCTGGACGGCCAGGCCATGTTCGCAGGAGCAGACCATGCCCATGACCCGATCTCACGACACTACCGTTTTTCCCTTCGCTTTTTCCAGCGAGGCCGCACAGGCCCTGCCGCTGTGTGGCCGCATGCGCACTTCGCTGCTGTTGATCGAGGTGCTCACACATGCGCTGCGCTGGCTGCGCCGCGCGCGCTGATGGTATGGAACTTGCTGAAATCCAATGACATGCAGGGCAGCCCGCACCGATGATCTGACGATGAATTGATCATCCGACGGCTGCACAAGACGTTCAAATAGCTGGCTAGGGTTCCGGTCTGCCGCAGGCAGATGACTGGTCCGAGAGCCGGCGACCTCGGTCGAGGTTACACGGCGGGACAAAAGCCCGGGAGAGAGTTGCACCACAGGTGCCGCGCTGCTCCTGCTTTTGTTCAACCCCGACCGGAGTTTCCCGTGATCGCTGTTCGCCACCCCAGGTTCCATCCCGCAGCCCGCGCGCTGCGTCCGTCCCTGCCTCGGTCCTTGTCCCAGGGAGGCGCGCCATGCGTTTCCTGAATCGCCATCCCGGCCGCTCAGGGCAGTGGCTGCTGACGCTCCTGCCCTTCCTCATCCTGGCGCTGCTGTACGCCTTCGGCTCGGCCACGCGCCTGGCCGACAATCCCAATGACAAGCTCCTGCCCAGCCTCGCGCAGATGGTCGATGCGGTCCGTCACATGGCCTTCATGGAAGACCCGCGCACCGGCGACTACCTGTTCTGGAGCGACACCCTGGCCAGCCTGCAGCGCGTGCTGCTGGGCCTGGGCATCGCGGCCGTGGCCGGGCTGGTGCTGGGCATCGCCAACGGCATCTTCCCGGTGCTGCGCGCAGGATTTTCGCCGCTGCTGACCGTGATCTCGATGGTGCCGCCGCTGGCGATCCTGCCGATTCTCTTCATCGTCATGGGGCTGGATGAATTGTCCAAGGTGATGTTGATCGTCATCGGCGTCACGCCCTTGCTGGCGCGGGATCTCGAACACACCGGCCGTGCCATCCCCGCCGAACTGCTGATCAAGGCGCAGACGCTGGGGGCCAACAGCTGGACCCTGGTGCTGCGCGTGGCCCTGCCGCAGATGCTGGCGCGCCTGCTGGTTTCGCTGCGCCTGTCGCTGGGGGCGGCGTGGCTGTTCCTCATTTCCGCTGAAGCGATTTCGGCGACGGCCGGTCTGGGCTATCGCATCTTCCTCGTGCGCCGCTATCTGGCCATGGACGTGATCCTGCCTTACGTGGTCTGGATCACGCTGCTGGCGTGGCTGATGGACTGGCTGCTGCGTGCCGTCCACCGCCGCTTCTTCCCCTGGGCTGAAGGAGGCCGCGCATGAGCTACATCGAGATCCGCAACGTGTGGCAGCAATACGGCCAGAACGTGGTCCTGGAGCGCCTCAACCTGCGCGTGGAAGAAGGCCAGTTCTGTACCCTGGTCGGTGCTTCCGGTTGTGGCAAGTCGACCTTCCTGCGCCTGCTGCTGGGGCAGGAGCGTCCGAGCAAGGGCCAGCTGCTGCTGCAGGGCCAGCCCTTCCCGGCCGAGCCCGATGCCACGCGCGGCGTGGTGTTCCAGCGTTACTCCGTGTTCCCGCACCTGAACGTGCTGGACAACGTGGCCATCGGCCTGGAGCTGCCGCGCTCGCCCTTGCTGGGTCGCCTCTTCGGCGGTGCCAAGCGGCGCGCCCGTGAAGAGGCGGCGCAGCTGCTGCATCGTGTCGGTCTGGGCCACGCGCTGGACCTGTATCCCAGCAGCCTGTCGGGCGGCATGCAGCAACGGCTGGCGATTGCCCAGGCGCTCATCGTGCGTCCGCGCGTGCTGTTGCTGGATGAACCCTTCGGTGCCCTCGATCCGGGCATCCGCAAGGAGATGCATGCGCTGTTGCTGGACCTGTGGAAGGACAGCGGCCTGACCGTCTTCATGGTCACCCATGACCTCTCCGAAGGCTTCACCCTGGGCACGCGGCTGCTGGTGTTCGACAAGGTGCGCGTCGATCCGCAATACCCGCAGGCCTATGGCGCCCACATCACTTACGACATCGCCCTCAACGAGGCCCGTGCCCGCGAACAGGCGGACAAGCTGGCCTCCCTCCTCACTGCAAAGGAAAGCTGACATGAGCAAGGATCCCCTGGCCCTGCAGGCCAGACTCTACGAAGAACTGCTGCCCGGCGGCGGCCATACATCCTTCATCCTCAAGCGCGGGCAATCGCTGCGCATCACCGACATCGAAGGCGGCGCCAACGTCAGCATGATGATGCTGAACGCCCGGCAGCCCAGCGAACGCCTGAACCTGCCCGACACCCTCAAGGGCCAGCACACCGCGCGCCTGCAGGCCGGCCACTGCCTGTACTCCGACATGGGCCGCGTGCTGGCGGCCATCACCGAAGACACCTGCGGCTGGCATGACAGCTTCGGCGGCGTGCTCAATGCCGAAGAGGTGCGCGAGAAATACGGCCAGGGCCGCTACCAGGAATTGCGCAACGGATTCCATCGCAACGGTGCCGACAACCTGCTGGTGGAAATGGGCAAGTGGAACCTCGACCTGCAGGACCTGCTGATGGTGGTGAACCTGTTCTCGCGCGTGAACGTGGATGCCGAGGGCGTCTTCCACTTCGTGCCCGGCAATTCCAAGGCGGGGGATTTCATCGAGCTGGCCGCGCCGATAGACACGCTCATCATCCTGACCGCCCTGCAGCATCCCATGGACCCGCATCCGCACTACGCACCGCGCCCGGTCCGGCTGGCGTGGCTGCAGACGCACAGCGACGACAGCACCCATGCCTGCCGCCATTCTCGCCCCGAGAACGAGCGCGCCTTCCACAACACCGAACGCTTCCATCTGTGAAGCAGGGAGACTCACATGCACATCATCGAAAGCCAGCGCGCCCCCGAACAAGCCGTGTTCCGTCACGTGATCCCGGCCGGCGAACCCTATCTCTTCAACCTCGGCGCCGGGCAGACCGTGCGCCTGCTGGACCTGGAAGGCAACCAGGCCATCGATACGCTGTTCTACAGCGCCGCCCATCCGCGTGAACGCTACGATCCCCAGCGCACCCTGCGCCGCCAGAACCGCGCCTATCTGGGCGCGGGCAGCGTGCTGTATTCCAACCTGGGCCGCCCACTGGCCACCATCGTGGCCGATACCTGCGGCCGCCATGACACGCTGGGCGGGGCCTGCGCGCAGGAGAGCAATACCGTGCGCTATGCGCTGGACAAACGCTACATGCACAGCTGCCGCGACAATTTCCTGTGTGCCTGTCTGCACGATGGCCGCCTCAACAAGCGCGACATCGGTGCCAACATCAACTTCTTCATGAACGTGCCGGTCACCCCCGAGGGCGGTCTCACTTTCGAAGATGGCATCTCGGCCGCCGGCAAGTACGTGGAGCTGCGCGCCGAGCAGGATCTCATCGTGCTGATCTCCAACTGCCCGCAGCTCAACAATCCCTGCAACGGCTGGAACCCGACGGCGGCCGAAGTGCTGGTGTGGGACTGATCCGCGCCGCTTGATCTTACGCTGCCCTGCACCCCTCGCGGACGACCGCGAGCCGGTTTTTCGAATCACGGGACGACCCGGATTTCCAGGCCCATTCCATGTTTGACCATCTGCTCATCGCCAATCGCGGCGCCATTGCCTGCCGCATCCTGCGCACCTTGCGCACGCTGGACGTGACCGGCGTGTGCGTCTATTCCGAAGCCGACCTCGGCAGCCTGCACGTCTTGCAGGCCGACCGCGCCATCTCGCTGGGAGAAGGGCCGGCCGCCCAGACCTATCTGGCCGTGGACAAGATCCTGGCCGCCGCCCGCGACAGCGGCGCGCAGGCCATCCACCCGGGCTATGGCTTCCTCTCCGAAAATGCCGCCTTCGCCGAAGCCTGCGAAGCGGCCGGCATTGCCTTCGTCGGCCCCACGCCCGCGCAGTTGCGCATCTTCGGGCTCAAGCACACCGCGCGCGCACTGGCACGTGAGCAGGGCGTGCCGATGCTGGAAGGCACCGACCTGCTGGAGAGCATCGATGATGCGCTGGCCGCTGCATCCCGCGTCGGCTATCCGGTGATGTTGAAGAGCACGGCCGGTGGCGGCGGCATCGGCATGCGCGTCTGCCGCAGCGATGCCGAACTGGGCGATGCCTTCGATTCGGTGCGGCGCCTGGGCCAGAACAATTTCAGCGATGCTGGCGTCTTCATCGAGAAATACATCGAACGCGCCCGCCATCTGGAAGTGCAGGTCTTCGGCGATGGCCAAGGCGAGGTGATCGCATTGGGTGTGCGTGACTGCTCGGTGCAGCGGCGCAATCAAAAGGTGCTGGAAGAAACCCCCGCCCCCAACCTGCCCGAGGGCATGGCCGACGCCCTGTGTGCGGCAGCCATCAAGCTGGCCAAGGCGGTGAACTACCGCAGCGCCGGCACGGTGGAGTTCGTCTATGACAGCCTGGCCGGGCAGTTCTACTTCCTCGAAGTCAATACCCGCCTGCAGGTGGAACATGGCGTGACCGAACAGGTCTGGGGCGTGGACCTGGTGCGCTGGATGATCGAGCTGGCCGCCGGCGACCTGCCGCCGCTGGCGCAACTGGCAGCCGATCTGCAGCCGCGTGGCCATGCGATCCAGGCGCGCCTGTATGCGGAAGACCCGGGCCGCCAGTTCCAGCCTTGCCCGGGCCTGCTGACCGCTGTCGATTTCCCGGACGCCGATGGAAAGGCGTTGCGCATCGATACCTGGGTCGAGGCCGGATGCGAGATCCCGCCGTATTTCGATCCCATGATCGCCAAACTCATCAGCTGGCAGCCCACCCGCGAAGCAGCCCGTGTGGCGCTCAATACTGCGCTGCGCGAGACCGCGCTGTACGGCGTGGAGACCAACCAGCACTACCTGCGCCAGATCCTCGACGATGTCCCCTTCGCCAGCGGCCAGCCATGGACGCGCTGCCTGGAACAACTGGTCTATCGCGCCGATACCGTGGAGGTGCTGTCACCCGGCACCCAGACCACGGTGCAGGACCATCCCGGCCGCGTCGGTTACTGGGCGGTCGGCGTGCCGCCCTCGGGGCCGATGGATGAGCGCGCCCTGCGGCTGGGCAATCGCCTGCTGGGCAATGCCGAGGATGCGGCCGCACTGGAAGTGACCATGATGGGCCCGGTATTGCGCTTCAATACCGCCGCCTGCGTGGTGGTGACCGGTGCCGTGATCCCGGTGCTGCTCGATGGCGTGGCCCAGCCCATGGCCACCGTTCTGCATATTGCGGCCGGCAGTACATTGAAGCTCGGCACCATCAGCGGGGCCGGTGCGCGCAGCTACCTGGCCGTGCGCGGTGGCGTGCAGGTCCCGGCCTATCTTGGCAGCCGCAGCACCTTCACGCTGGGCCAGTTCGGCGGCCACGCGGGCCGCGCGCTGGCCAGTGGCGACATCCTGCATCTGCTGCCGCTGGCCGGCGATGAGATGCCCGCTGCCGGCCAGGTCGTGCCGGCCGATCTGTATCCCGCGCTGGAGACGGTGCGGCAGGTCCGCGTGATCTATGGTCCGCACGGAGCACCGGAGTATTTCACGCCGGCGTACATGGAGACCTTCTTCGCCACCGACTGGGAAGTCCATTTCAATTCCAGCCGCACCGGCGTGCGTCTCATCGGTCCCAAACCGGAATGGGTGCGCGACAGCGGCGGCGAAGCCGGGCTGCATCCTTCCAACATCCATGACAATCCCTATGCCGTGGGTGCCGTCGATTTCACCGGCGACATGCCGGTGATCCTCGGACCGGATGGCCCCAGCCTGGGCGGCTTCGTCTGCCCGGTCACGGTGATCGAGGCCGATCTCTGGCAGATCGGCCAGCTCAAGGCGGGCGACAAGGTCCGCTTCATTGCGGTGGACGTGAGCACGGCACGCCGCATTGCCCTGGCCGCGCACGCCGGTATCGCCAGCCTGCAAGCGCAGCCGGTGGAATGGTCGCCTGCACCGCTGGCCTCGCCCATCGTGCTGGACCTGGGCCAGGATGAACAGCGCCTGGTGGCACGCCTGTCGGGCGATGCCAACCTGCTGCTGGAAGTCGGCAGCCCGCAACTGGACCTGGTGCTGCGCTTCCGCGTGCACGCCCTGATCGCGGCGCTGGAAGAACAGGCCCTGCCCGGCGTGATCGACCTGACCCCCGGCATCCGTTCGCTGCAGGTGCATTACCAGCCGGAAGCGCTGCCCTTGCCAAGGCTGCTGGAGACCATCGCCGGATTATGGGACGCCGTCTGTGCCCGCCAAAACCTGACGGTTTCGTCGCGTATCGTGCACCTGCCTTTGTCCTGGGACGATCCGGCCTGCCAGCTCGCCATCGAGAAATACATGACCACGGTGCGCAAGGATGCACCCTGGTGCCCGAGCAACCTGGAATTCATCCGCCGCATCAACGACCTCAAGGATATCGGTGCAGTGCGCGAGACGGTCTTCGATGCCAGCTACCTGGTCATGGGACTGGGTGACGTCTACCTGGGCGCACCGGTGGCCACACCGCTGGACCCGCGCCATCGCCTGGTCACCACCAAGTACAACCCAGCGCGCACCTGGACTGCCGAGAATTCGGTGGGCATCGGCGGCGCTTACCTGTGCATCTATGGCATGGAAGGGCCGGGCGGCTACCAGTTCGTGGGCCGCACGCTGCAGATGTGGAACCGCTATCGCGAGGTCGCGGCCTTCCGGGGCAAGCCGTGGTTGCTGCGCTTCTTTGACCAGATTCGTTTCTATCCGGTCACGGCCGACGAATTGCAGACCATCCGCCGCGATTTCCCGCTGGGCCGCTTCGAGGTCGGCATCGAAGAGACGCAGCTGAACTTGGCGGACTACCAGGAGTTCCTGCAGCGCGAAGCCGAGGGGATTGCTGCCTTCCGCCAGCACCAGCAGGCTGCCTTCGATGCCGAACGCCAGCGCTGGATCGCCAGCGGCCAGGCCAACTACGAGAGCGAGGAGAGCAGCGCCATCGTGCAGGAGCACCAGCCGCTGCAGGCGGGCCAGCTGGCGGTGGATGCGCCGATTGCCGGCAACCTGTGGCAGGTCAAGGTCAGCCCCGGCCAGCGTGTGGCGCAGGGTGAGCTGCTGATGATCCTGGAGTCGATGAAGATGGAAATCAACATCACCGCGCCTGAAGCGGGCATCGTCGCCGAAGTGCGGGTGCAGCCGGGTAGTCCGGTGCGCGCGGGACAGTGCGTGCTGGTCATGGAAAACACTGAAGAGGAGGCCGCATGATCCATTCCTTTGACCTGCGCATCGATGCGCTCACGGCGGCCTATCGTGATGGCAGCCTGTCGCCGCGCGCCGTGATCGGCCGCCTGCGTGAGAGTGCCATCGCGCTCAACCCGCAATACCGGCTCTACATCCACCTGTTGAGCGAGGAGGAAACCGAGCCCTACCTGCAGGCACTGGAAGGGCAATCCCCGCACAGCCTGCCCCTGTATGGCGTGCCGTTCTCGATCAAGGACAACATCGACTTGGCCGGCATCCCCACTACGGCCGCCTGTCCGGCCTTCAGCTACGTGCCGCGCGAGAGCGCCACGCTGGTGGCGCAGCTCATCGCACTGGGCGCGATCCCCGTGGGCAAATGCAATCTGGATCAGTTCGCCACCGGCCTCAACGGCACGCGTTCGCCCTATGGCGCTTGCCGCAACAGCGTGCATCCGGATTATCCTTCCGGCGGTTCATCCTCCGGCTCGTCGCTGGCGGTGGCATTGGGCTTGAGCAGTTTTGCATTGGGCACCGATACCGCCGGCAGTGGCCGCGTTCCCGCCGCCCTGAACAATCTGGTCGGGTTGAAGGCGACCAAGGGTTTGCTCTCCACTGCCGGCGTGGTCCCCGCCTGCCGCACGCTGGATTGCGTGACCTTCTTCACTGCCACGGCGGCCGAGGCCAGCCACCTGCTGGCGCTTTGCACGCAGGCCATGCAGCCCGATGAGCGCGATGAATACAGCCGCGCCAACCTGCCGCAGAACGATGCAGCGGCCTTCCAGCCACCGCGCAAAGGCTTGCGCGTGGGGGTGCCGCGCCAGCTGGAATTCCTCGGCTGCAGCGAGAGTCCGGTCCTGTTCGTGGAGGCGCTGGAGCAGATGGAGGCCATCGGCGGCGTGCCCGTGACTATCGATTTCACTCCCTTCCTGGAGGCAGCGCGTCTGCTCTACGAAGGGCCGTGGGTAGCAGAACGCTACAGCACCATCGAGGCACTGCTGCAGGAACAGCCTCAGGAAATCCTGCCGGTGATTCGCGACGTGCTGCGCAAGGCGCCGCAGTTCAGTGCCGTCGATACCTTCCGCGCGCAATATCGCCTGCAGCAACTGAAGGCCGAATGCGACCGCATCCTGGCCACCGTCGATTGCGTGGTGACGCCGGCCTATCCGCGCCCGGTGACGCTGGAAGAATTGCGCGAGCAGCCGGTGCAGCGCAATTCGGACCTGGGCTGGTACACCAACTTCATGAACATGCTGGATTACGCTGCCGTGGCCACGCCCATGAATTTCATGAAGAACGGCCTGCCCTGGGGCATCACGGTATTCGGTCCGGCCTTCAGCGACCAGAGGCTGCTGGGTGTGGCCGATGCCCTGCAGCGCGCCCATGGGCGGCCGCTGGCCGGGCAGCGTCACATCGAAAGCCGGCTGCTGGCTGCTTGAAAGAGCGAGGGCAGGGAGGCCGGATCAGGCGTCCGGCAGGATCTCGGTCAGCGACAGGATCGCCTGCGCCACTTCGGCAATGCGCCGGTTCTGGTTCATCGCATGCTTGCGCAGCAGGCGATAGGCGGCCTCTTCGTTGAGGCCCTGCTTCATCATCAGCACGCCCTTGGCGCGTTCGATGAGCTTGCGTTCTTCCAGGCTCTCGCGCACGGTGGCCAGTTCCTGGGTCAGGTTCTGCAGGCGTTCGGACTGGGTGCGCAGGATGTCGACGATGGATTGGGTCAGGTGCGGGCCCACGCCCGCGCTCAGCGAGCCGTCCGGCAACGGCTGGCCATCCAGGCCGGAGGCGAAGGCCGTCAGCGAGGCCAGCGGATCACGGTCATCGGCCTGCGTGAAGAACTGGCCCTGATGGTCCAGGTCCTTCTGCAATTGGCGGATCTTGTCCTGGCATTGCGACTGCACGTATTGCGCGAGATGGATCTCGACCCGATGCAGGCCGTCCATGCGGGTGGAGCAGCACTGATACCAGGCATCGGCCAGCTCGGGATCCAGCGGCCGGCCGTGGGCGGTGAGCAGCTTGCGGCGCAGGCGTTCCAGATCGGCCAGCGGCAGCGTGGCCTGCATGGCGCTCCATTCATTGCGGAAGCCTTCGGCGAAGGATTCGAAACGGCGCAGGGCCTGTTCCTGCATCTCGATCTGGGTCTCGATGGTCTGTTCCTGTTCGCGCGTGATCTTGCCCGTGACGAAGGCGGCAGCTCCGGCGGCCCGTTCGCGGCCGGCAAATTCCTTGCCTTGCATCAGGTTGAACAGCGCCACCAGCAACCGCGAAATCTGCGGATCCACCGCCACGTCAGCGGCTTCGAATACCAGCGCCAGCAAGGCACCCACCACGGTCTTGAAACGCTCGTAGCTGGCCGCCGGGGTGCAGGCCAGTGCGGCGACATCGGCGCGCAGCTTGGGCAGCCCGTCCAGCGCATGCAGGGCGAAGGCGATGCGGGTGTAGAGGCGAGCGCCGTTGGAGAGGGCGTTGTCGGGGACGGTGGAGCCGAGCCAGGTGTCGAACTCGCACTGGGCCGCCTGGCTGGCGGCCACGCGCTCCTGCCAGGCCTGCGCATCCCGCTCGCCGCGCGAACCGAGATAGATGTTGGACAGGCCGCGTTCCTGCTGCAGGCAATGGATGAGCTTGCCCACGGTCAGTACCAGCTGGCAGGTGTGTGCCAAGCGTTGCAGTTCTTCCGCTTCGCAGCGGCGGGCGGTGATCAGGTAGTTCAGGACTTGGCTCATGGCGGGCAGGGCTAAGAATCACAATGGCTGGCCGCATCGCGAGCAAGATTCGTGCGATGCATGGATGTCCCGGATTGTAATGGAATCGCCCCGCCCGGCGCTTCCCCTGCCAGCGCTAGCGGGCGATATACCACTCGTAGCGATGATTCCACGCCACGAACAGGTTCATCGTGATGGCGCCCACCAGCGAATAGAACACGCGATCCATCGGCAGGAACAGCGCCGCCGTCGCAAACAGCGCCAGGTCGAAACCCATGAGCAGCCAGCCGGCCTTGAAGCCGGTGCGTTCCTGCACATAGGTGGCCAGGATGCTCATGCCGCCGCAGCTGGCCTGGTGGCGGAACAGGCCGATCAGGCCAATGCCCACGCACAGACCGGCCAGCACGGCACCGACGGCGGGATCGAGATGGCTGTAGCTGATGTAGTTGCCAGCCACGTTGGTCAGGACCGACACGGCGGTGACGGCCGCCAGCGTGCGCCAGGTGAAGGCCGCACCCATGCGCAGGGCGGCCAGCAGGTAGAAGGGCAGGTTGATGAGGGTAAAGGCCATGCCGAAGCTGATCCCGGTGGCATAGGTCACCAGGAAGGCCACGCCGGCGATCTGGCCGATGATCAGGCCCAGGCTGTGCAGCATGGACATGCCGAAGGCGATCATCACCACCCCGAAGAGCTGGCCCTGCAGGTTGTCGATCCAGCTGTGGCGCACGGCCGGGGTGGCAGGAGGCGTTGCGCGCGCAGGAGGCGCGGAGGCAATCGGCGAGGAGGGCGAGGAATCCGCAGTGGAAGTCGTCATGGCAATACCAATCATCAATCGTGGATAACGAACGCGTCACGTCAATGGCTCAGCCGGCGGGTAAGCCGGATCGGCCATCGGTGTGCGGCTGCCTTCTGTCGTCGGCAGCCGCCGCTGGGGCGCATGGTAAAGGATTTGTTGCAGTGCGGCGATAGCCGGATGAGACGGCGCGGCGCCGCTGCAACACTTCCCGTCATGCAGGAAATGTGCCAATGCAAAAAAAAGCACCAACGCGGCGGAATTCACCGTGCTGGTGCAAAGAGATGACTCAGGAATGCGCAAGGCGGAACGGACTTGTTGCCGTTTGCCATTTATCTGTGCCAGAGATCAATGAGCTGTCGATGATCGATCTGGCGCATGAGCGGAAAGCGGCCTCAGAAGCGATGCCGGATCCCCAGCGCCAGGCTGTTGCCATTGTCGAGACCGGTGTACTGGTCGCGCATGACGATGCCGTAGAGATCGGTACGACGCGAGATCTGGTAGTCGTAGCCCAGCGAGACCGTATTGCGCACCGGGTTCACGCCGGTGGTGGCGGCACTGGCCGGTGGCCGTGCGAAGCCGGTCACGATGGTGTAGGGCGACACGCCCGCCGGCAGCGAGATGTTGGAGTGCGCCCAGGACAGCAATACCTTGCCCTGACCCAGCGGTACGCTGCTGCCCAGTTGCCAGGTCTTGAAGACGCGGTCGCCGTTGGCGACATCGAAGACCTGCCGCGTCTGCTCATATTGCGCAAACAGTTTGGCCAGGCCCAGGTCGTAGCTCAGGCCACCCATCCAGGAGCTCTGGCGGGTTTCGTTCGGAGCCACCCCCGGGGCCTGGTTGACCAGCAGCGAGGTGGTATCGCGCTCATAGGACAGGGTGGCTCCAAACGGGCCATTGGCATAGAACAGCGCGCTGCTGATGCGGTTCTTGCTGCTGTCGCCGGCCACCTCGCCCATGCCGTACTGGAGGCTGGCGCGCAGGCCGCCCATGTCCGGTGACTGGTACTGGATCATGTTGTTCATGCGCGTGTCGGCCCCGCCGGCTGCCGAGCCACCGCTCATCGGCGGACTGCTGATGGGGAACTGGCCGCCGGTGAAGGTATGCAGGAAAATGGGCGAGAATGCCGACGAATCCCCGAAGGGATTGAAGGCGATCAGCGAGATGAAGTAGGGCGTGGACCCGCTGCCGGCTTCCAGCTTGCCGAAGTCACCCGACAGACCGACACGCGCGGCCCGCCCGAACAGAACGCCACCGCCGGTATCGCCGGGGAAGCGTCCCGAGGCACCGGTATCGCTGCTGAAGAAGCCGTTCAGATCGAACACGGCCTTGAGATTGCCGCCCAGATCTTCGGCGCCGCGAAAGCCGATGTTGGACGAACTCATGCCGCCCTCGTTGACGACGCTGGTGCGATCCCGTCCGGCCAGCTGCGTGCTGCCGAGATAGGAATCGATGGTGCCGTAGACCGTCACCGTGGATTGCGCCCGGCAGCCCGGGCTGGCTGCGCTGAGCAGGAGGGCGGTGGCGGTGGCGGCCAGTATCAGTTGCCTTGGTGTTGTCTTCCCCATGAAGTGTCTCCTCTGATTGTTGTCGGGGTGGTCGGACAGGTCTTCTCCTTGCGGAGCAGGAAATCGCTATCCCTGTTGCAGCAGGGGATCGAAGATGGCGACGGCGCGCGTCCAGCCGGCGGAGGCGCCGCGGATCTTGACCGGGAAACAGGCCACGTGGAAGCCCTTGGCCGGCAATTGCTCCAGTCCGCCCAGCTTTTCGAGGTGGCAGTAACCGATGTCGCGTCCGGCCTTGTGGCCTTCCCAGATCAGGCTGGCATCGCCGGTCTCCTTGAATTTCTGCGCGGTATGGACGAAGGGCGCATCCCAGCTCCAGGCATCGGTGCCGGTCAGGCGCACGCCGCGTTCGAGCAGGTACATCGTGGCGGCGTAACCCATGCCGCAGCCGGCACGCACGTACTCCGGCGAACCATAGCAACTGCCGGCGCGGGTATTGACCAGCACGATCTCCAGCGGCTGCAGAGTGTGGCCGATGCGGGCCAGCTCGGCCTCGACATCGGCGGCCTGCACCACGTAGCCATCGGGCAGGTGGCGGAAATCCAGCTTCACGCCCGGCTGGAAGCACCAGTTCAGGTCCACTTCATCGATGGTGATGGCACGCTCGCCATGGTTCATGGTGGAGGCGAAGTGATAGGGCGCATCCAGATGGGTGCCGTTGTGGGTGTTGAGCCTGACGTCTTCGACCGCCCAGGCCTCGCCGGCGGGCAGGTCTTCCTGGCGCAGACCGGGGAAGAAGGGCGCAAGCTGGGCATAGCTCATCTGGTGGTGCGTGTAGTCGATGCGCGGATTGAGACCGGGCGGGTCGGACATCACATCGTTTTCGAGATGGATGGAGATATCGACGAAACGTCGGGTCATGGCAGGCTCCTGGAAAAATTGGCGTACAGCGGCCCTGCCGGACACACGGGACGTGACCGGCCAGGCGGGAAAACGCGGATTGAGTCGGGTGAGATCAGTCGGGCCGCGTCAGCGGCGCCAGCGCAACAGGCTGCGTTCAAGGGCATCCAGCAACAGGCTGCTGGCAAATCCGATCAGCCCCAGCAGCACCACTCCGGCAAACAGGTCGGCCGCACGGAAGGAGCGGGCCGCCTGCAGGATGGTACTGCCCAGGCCATCCTGCGAGGTCAGCATCTCGCCTACCACCGCCAGGATCAGCGAGATGGTCAGCGACAGGCGGATGCCGGAGAGCGCATCGATGAGGGCGTTGGGCAAGCCGATCTTGAGGATGAAGGCACTGCGTGACAGACCCAGCATGCGTGCCACTTCCTGCAGGCGCGGCTCGATGCTGGCAAAGCCGTGCACCGTGGCCAGCAGTACCGGCCAGATCGCGCCGAAGGCAATGACGAACAGCACCATCGCCGGCGACAGACCGAACAGCGCGATGGCCACCGGAACCAGCGCCGAAGCCGGCAGGGGGCGGATGAATTCCAGCGAGGGTTGCAGCCAGGCGCGCAGCGCCGGCGACACGCCGATGGCCACCCCCAGGGCAATGCCCAGCAGCGAGGCCAGCAGCCAGCCCAGGATCATGCGCTCGATGGTGCCTGCCGTCAGGCGCGCCAGCTCACCGCTGCGCCAGCCCTCCAGCAGGCTGGCCAGGGTGGCCAGCGGACTGGGGAGGAACACCGGCGAAATCCATTTCATCTGCGCCGCCAGACCCCAGGCCAGTACCAGCAACAGTGTCACGGCAGCACTGCCGGCCCAGGTCCATGTCGTGGAGGAAGGTTTCATGCCGGCTCCTTGGAAGGACTCAGGTTCATGCGGAAGACGCGGCCTTGCAGACGCAGCATGGCGCCATTGAGCGCCCAGCCCAGGCAGCCGATCCAGAGCAGCATGGCCAGCATGTCGGCCGGCTGCAGGTTCTGTTGCGCCATCATCATGGCGTAGCCCAGGCCGTGCGGATTGGCGGCGATTTCCACCGTGATCGAGACCACCAGCGCAATGCCCGTCACCAGCCGCAAGGCGTTGAAAATACGCGGGGCGGCGGCGGGCAGGATGATCTTCAGGCAGGTCTGGCGCGCGCCCAGACCCATCACCTTGGCCACTTCCAGCAAGCGCGGCTCGACCTGCGAGACGGCCGCCCGCGTGAGCAGCAGCATGGGGAAGAAGCAGCTGAAGGCCACCACCGCGATCTCCATGCGGTAGCCGAAACCGAAGATCATCATCGACAAGGGAATCAACGCCACCGAGGGAATCGGCATGAGCAGCTGCACCGTCATGCCGGCCAGCCGGGCGCTCAGGCGCGACAGCCCGAACCAGATCCCGATGAGCAAGCCCACCACGCCACCGAGGGCGACGCCACCAAAGGCGGCCCCCAGGGTTTGCAGGCTGCCTTGCCACAGGCTGCCGCTGGCTGCCGATCCGGCCAGCGCGGTCAGCACTTCGCTGGGCATGGCCAGCGCCTCGCTTTGCGTGGGTGACAGCCGCATGGCCAGTTCGGCCAGCAGCGCCAGTGCCAGCGGCACGGCCAGGCCTTTGAGGGCGGAGATCTTCATTGGCTGTGCTCCTGGATGAAGTCGAACAGGTAGCGGCGCAGGCGCAGGAATTCCGGCAGTTCGCGCGTGGTCAACTGGTCGCGCGGGCGCGCGATGTTCACCGCGATGTCATCGGCCACGCTGCTGCGGGCCGCGCCCGGATTGGCGCGCAGGGCGATGACCCGGTCGCCGAGATAGATCGCCTCTTCCAGATCGTGGGTAATGAACACCACCGTGGTACCTGTCTCGGCCACGATGTGGCCCAGTTCGTCCTGCAGGCTCTGGCGGGTCATCGCATCGAGCGCACCGAAGGGCTCGTCCATGAGCAGGATGGCCGGTTCCTGCGCCAGGCAGCGCGCGATCTGCAGGCGCTGTTGCATGCCGCCGGAGAGTTGCGTCGGGTAGTGATCCGCATGCCGGGCCAGCCCGACCTTGGCCAGCAGTTCCTCTATGCGGAGTCGGCGCCGGGCGGCCGGAATGGCCGCCGCTTCCAGTGCCAGGCTGACATTGCCGGCCACGCTGCGCCAGGGCAGCAGGGCCTTGGCGTAATCCTGGAAGACGATGGCCACGTCCCGCGCCGGGCCGCGGACCTGCTGGCCGTTGCGTCTGATGCTGCCGCCGGCCGGGCTTTGCAGCCCCGCCAGCAGCCGCAGCAGGCTGGTCTTGCCACAGCCCGAGGGGCCGATCACGCAGACGAACTGGCCACGGGCAATGGAGAGATCGAGGTCATTGATGACGCGTCGGCCGCCCAGGTCCAGGCAGACCTGGTCCAGGCGCAGCACCTCCTGCGGGGCGCGTGCGGCCAGCGGACCGGGGGCGAGATTCTTGTCGAGGGTGATGACGGAGGCTTGCATGGCAGCTCCTACTTGATGACCACGGTGGAGAAGTTCGGCAGGGTCTTGAACATTTCCTGCTGCTGCATGGCGTTGGTCCAGAAGCTCAGGCGTTCCTGCGAGATCTCGGCCGACAGGCGCGGCACCGGCAGCTGTTCGAGTACCGCCGATGGCACGCGTACGTACTTGCCGATGTCCTTGCGCATGAGTTGCGGATTCTGCTGGGCCAGCACGCAGGCTTCGGCGATGGCCTTGCGGAAGCTGGCCAGTGCGGCCGGATTCTTGCCGGCCCATTGGCGCGTGGCGGCGTACAGCAGCACCGAGAAGCCATCCGGAAGATCACGCGAGAGATGGGCCATGACCGTGCCGGTACCGGACTGCACGATGCGGCCCATGAAGGGATCAGCCACCACCGCCGCATCGATGGTGCCGCCCTTGAGCACGTCATTCATCTGCGGGAAAGCGACCTCGACGAAACTGACCTTGCGGTAATCCACGCCCTTCAACGCCAGCCAGCGGCGCACCAGCACGTGCAGCGCGCCACCCAGGCCGGGCACGCCGACCTTGCGGCCGACTAGGTCCTGCGCGCTGTGCAGGGTGCTGCCGGCCTTGATCACGATGCCGGGATTGTCGCTCTGGCTGTCGCTCAGGCTGGCCCCGGCCACGGCCACCAGATCCAGGCCGCTGCTGGCGGCCTGCAGCAGCACGCTGGGCGCCACGCCACCGATCTGGATCGAATCCGATTGCAGCGAGGGCGGGATGTTGGAGGTCAGCGTGATGAGCTGCAGGTCCACATCCAGCCCGTGTTTCTTGAAGATGCCTTCTTCCTTGGCCACATAGGCGGCAGCGAAATCGGAAATGGCGGTGTAGCCGACGATGATCTTGTCCTCGGCGCGGGCCACTTGCACCCACGACATCAGCATCACCAGGCCAGCCAGGAACAGCACTTTGTTGAGTTGTCGCACGACGGTCTCCTGCTTGTTTTTTATATAAATGATTTGCCAGATTCGCATAGTGTCTGCACGGCTTGCGCGGCCGTGCGGCGTCATTGTGCGGCCACGATGCGATTGCGCAGCACGCCGATACGCTCCACTTCCAGTTCGATGACGTCACCGGCCTTGAGGAAGCGACCGTGTTCCAGCCCGCAGCCCATGCCTTGCGGGCCCGAGCAGGTGCCGGAACCGAAGAATTCGCCGGGATACAGGGTCTCGCTGCGGGAGACGTATTCGATCACCTCCTCGAAGCTGAAATACATGTCACGTGAACTGCCGCGCGAGACTTCCTCACCATTGATGCGGGCCGTCATGCAGAGGCCATAGGGATCGGGGATCTCATCGGGCGTCACCAGCACCGGGCCGATGCTGTTGCCGGTGTCGAAGTCCTTGCCCTTGGCAGGTCCCAGGCGGCCTCCCATTTCCTTGCCCTGGATGTCACGTGCCGAGAAATCATTGAATACGGTATAGCCGCCGATATGCTGGCGCGCCTGCGCAGCAGGGATGTCACGACCGCCCTCGCAGAGGTAGATGCCGAATTCCAGTTCGTAGTCGAACACCCGGGTGTAGCCCGGCACGACCACATCGGCACCGTGGCCGACCACCGAGAAGCGGTTGCCCTTGTAATACACCGGGCGTTCGTACCAGGTCCGGTTCTGTTTCTTGGCCTGGCTCGCATCGCGTCCGAAGCGGCGTTCCACCCAGCGGTCCAGTCGGGCGCGCCAGGGGGACATGCCGTACTTGCGGGTGGCGTTGATGACGTGCTGCTCGAAGTTCATGAATTCGCGGATCGATTCCGGGCGCGGCACCGGCGAGAGCAGTGCCACCCTGCCCGGATCGCGCAGGCAGTTGTCCGGGCGCTCGCTGAGGGCGAAGTCCAGCGCCCGGCTGGCGGCCTCGCGCGCCGCCCCGGCACCAACGAGGAAGGCCAGCATGCTGGCCAGATGGGGATGATTCTTGCCGTTGCGCAACTGTTGGGCGGCCTGCAGGCGCACCAGTACGCTGTCGCCTTCGGCCAGGGCGCCGATTTCCACGCCGGTGTCATCGATAAAACTGACCAGTCTCATGTCTCGTCCATGGTTGTCGCCACCGGCAACGCGGGCCTGCACGGCGGCGGTTTGCTTGTTGTGGCACTGACTATAAAGGACAGGGATGTTTCTGAAAAATCGTTTGTTTCGAAACTTGCATTCGGTATCATCGAAAGCTCAGAGCGCCCGCAAGGCGCCTTCCCATCCCGCCGAGGAGACCACACATGCATTACAAGGGACTGGACCTGAACCTGCTGCTGGTACTGGACGTGCTGCTCAAGGAGCGCAGCGTGACCCGTGCCAGCCAGCACCTGCACCTGAGCCCGTCGAGCGTGAGCGGGGCGCTGGCACGGCTGCGCGAGTATTTCGACGACGAGCTGCTGACCCTGGTCGGGCGGCGCATGGTGCCCACCGCGCTGGGTGAGCGCATTGCCGCCTCGGTCAGCGACATTCTGGTGCAGGTGCAGGCCACCATCGACATCAAGCTCGATTTCGATCCCGGCACGGTACGCCAGCATTTCACGATCATGATGTCGGACTATGTGTCCACGGTGGCCATGGCCGATGCGCTCAAGCAGGCCATGCAGGCCGCGCCCGGTCTGAGTTTCGAGCTGGTGCCGCCGAGCGACGCCCATGGCGAGGCGCTGGACCGGGGCGAGATCGATCTGCTCATCATGCCGGAGAACCTGATTTCGTCGCAGCATCCGGCGGTGGTGCTGTTCGAGGACAGCTATGTCTGCCTGGCCGACCGCGACCATGCCGCCTTTGGCGAGCACATCAGTCTGGAGCAGTACCTCAGCCTGGGACATGTGATGGTCAAGGCCGGCGCCTTCCGCGGCCTGCCCCACAGCGACATGGTGCTGGCTCGCAAGAAGGTGGAGCGCCGCATCGAGGTCAGCGCGATCACCTTCAACTGCGTGCCGCGCTACGTAGTCGGTACGCAGCGTATCGCTACCGTGCAGAAGCGACTGGCCGAGCAATACCTGCGCTGTCTACCCTTGAAGATGGTGCCGCTGCCATTGGAAATCCCGCCGCTGGTGGAAATGATCCAGTGGCATCGCTACAAGGAAAACAATCCGGTGCTGATGTGGCTCATTGCGCAGTTGCGGGCGACGATCCGCTGAGGGATTCATCTCTGGCATCGATGAATCGACCGCGATTGATCTCCTGCATCGTGATGATCAGAGCGCCATGCTCCATACCCTGGCATGCCGGCCCGCACCGTAGTAATCCATCATCCAGCCGTGGCCGGCATCGAAAAGATGGTCGTAGAAACCCCAGCTGGCGCGATAGCGCGGCCCGCTGTTGACCACCAATGTGGTGGCCCCGGCCGCACGGGCCTCATCGCAGGCGGCTTGCAAAAGCGCACGACCGATTCCCCGTCCGCGCATGGCGTCGCGCTGCACGAAGACGTTGAGCAATTCGAGCGCGCTCCCTGGTCCCTGCGTATCCAGTGCGAGATGGCGGCTGATGCGCGCGTCCGGACCCGACAGCGCCATGCAGCCCAGCGCGACGCCCTGCGCATCGCGCGCCACCAGATAGCTGCGATAGCGCCCATCGGCATCCCGCTCGCCGTTCATGCATTGCCGGATGGCGGCGATCTCGGCCTCAACCACGCTGCCATCGTGCAGATCGCGGACATGCTGGCGCAGGATCGTATCGAGCGCGGGCAGGTCGGCCTGCTCCAGCCAGCGTATGACGCCAGCTTCAGGTGCATGCACTGCGGTGGCGTCTGCAGACCGGGGATGCTCGTAATGGATGTCCCATTCTTCCTCGCCGACCTGCACGAAGCCATGGCGCTGGTAGAAGGCATTGGCGGGGCTGTCGCGCAGTGCGGCCAGCTGCACGCTGCAGCCATGGCGGCGGGCATCGGCCAGGATGCGCCTGAGCACCTGCGCACCGAGGCCACCGTGCTGGAAGTCCGGGTGCAGATACAGGTGACGCAGGCGCAGGGTATCGGTCTGTCGCTCCAGCACGAAGAAGCCGGCGGCCTGGCCCGCCTGCATGATGTGGAAAGTCGCTTCCGGCACGAAGCCGCTGGTGAAGCGTTCGCGCGCCCGTTGCGGATCGAAGCGCCCGATCTGCTCCAGGCTGGGACGCATGGCGGTGATGCGCAGGGCGACCAGGTGGTCGAGATCCGAGGGGAGGGTTTGCCGGAACAGCGCCAGCGGGGCCAGGCGGAGCAGGGGAGAGCGGGTCATCTTGCGGGACCGGGGGCGCGGGCATCGGTCAGCCGTGATCTTGCGGTGATCTGTTCCGTGTACACTCCACGTTCCCTGCCCCTCCTCGTGCATCGCTCATGTTTCGTCTCAGGCTTTCTCTCGCCTTTGGTTTGCTGGTCGTGCTGGTCTGCGTGCAGGCCGGTTTCGTCTATTGGGGTGCCAACCGCGTCAATGACTATGCGCAGCACAGCCGGCTGGCCAGCGACATCCAGTCCGAGCTGCTGGAACTGTCCGCCAACAAGCAGCGCTTGCGCGTGTGGGCTTCGCAGCAGCTGATGGATGCCGATGCCTCGCCCGAGGTACGCGACCGCCTGTTGGCCAGCATGCAGGAGAGTGCCGCGCGCCTGCAGCTACTGGCACGGCGCGACATCACGCTGTGGACCGAGATCGCCGCGCGCGACCAGGTGCCGATCCCCGCCGATGTCGAACAGCTGGCGTCGGTGGCTGACCTGCTGAGCGACAACATCGCCGCCGTGCAGACCCGCCTGCTGGCCTTGGCCCCCTTGCGGGGCGATGCCGAATTCTCGGGCGTCTGGCGCGAGATCAATCAAGTCTTCGACATGGCGCGCGGACGCGATCTGCGCGAGCTGCTCAACGGGGCCATCGAGCGCCAGCGCAAGGCGGTGCCGATTGCGCGCCTGGCCACAGAACGCGGCCTGGACCGGGTTCGGACCCAGGCCATCTTCATGGTCATCATGACCTTGCTGGGAGCGGCACTGCTGGCGCTGCACCTGGGACGCCGTCTGCAACGGCCGCTGGAACGCTTGCTGGATGGCGTGCGCGCCTTGCGCGCGGGCCAGCTCGATCATCGTGTACCGGTCGGTTCCGGCGATGAATTCGATCGCGTCGCCGAGGGCTTCAATGCCATGGCCGCCGAACTGCAGCAGCACCGCGCCGATGCCGATGCCGCCCGGCGCCGGCTGGAAGAGGCCGTGGAGGCGCGCACCGGCGAACTGCGCCATGCACATGAAACCCTGCAGCACATCGACCTGCGGCGACGCCAGTTGTTCGCCGATCTCGGCCACGAATTGCGTACGCCCACCACCGCCATCCGTGGCGAAGCCGAGATCGCCCTGCGCGGCGCGGACAAGCCGGCGCAGGAATATCGCCAGGCGCTGCAGCGCATCGTCGAAGACAGCAAGCAGCTCACCGGCCGCATCAATGACCTGCTGCTCATCGCCAAGGCCGAAGCCGACCAGATCGTGATGCAGCCGCAGCCCATCCAGCTGCACGAACTGCTCACCGATGCGGCCGACGTTGCCGAAGCATTGGGCGCGGACAATCAGGTGAGCGTGCAGCGCCTGCCTTTCCCCGAGGCCGATGCCTGCTGGCTGATGGCGGATGCCGAGCGCCTGCGCCAGGCCATCGTGATCGTGCTGGACAATGCCATCCGCTATTCCCCGCGCGGGGCCGTGGTGAGCGTGCAATGCCTGCAGCAGCCGGATCGGGTGCAGATCTTGATCACCGACCAGGGCATCGGCATCGATGCCGACGAATTGCCGCAGGTCTTCGAGCGCTTCGTGCGCGGCCGCCGTGCGCGGGCGCATCGGGCCGACGGGACCGGCATCGGGCTGTCGATCGCGCGCGCCATCCTGCATGCGCATCAGGGGGAGATCCGTTTGCAGAGCACACCCGGAGAGGGGACCTGCGTCACCATCGACTTGCCGCGCCATCCCGCACCGATATCCGGCAGCCGATACCACTGATCCTGCATCACCATGAACATCCTCATCATCGAAGACGACGCCCGCGTGGCCGATTTCCTCTCGCGTGGACTGCGTGCCGAAGGCTACCGCGTACAGCATGCGCGCACCGGGCCGGACGGCCTGCAGCTGGCCCGCGAAGGCGAGCATGCGCTGCTGTTGCTGGACGTGATGCTGCCCGGCATGACCGGGCTGGAACTGTGCCAGACACTGCGCGCCGAGTGCAATCACGTCCCCATCCTGATGCTGACGGCGCTCAGCGATGTCGACGACCGCGTCGCCGGCCTGCGCCTGGGCGCGGACGACTATCTCACCAAGCCCTTCGCCTTCGAGGAATTGCTGGCCCGCATCGAGGCATTGCTGCGTCGCGGACGCGAGCAGCGCACCGTGGCGACCGTGCTGGAAGTGGCCGATCTGGTGCTCGATCGCGAGCGCATGCAGGTCACGCGCGCCGGCAAGCCCATCACGCTCACGGCCAAGGAACTGGCCTTCCTGGAATTGCTGATGAGCGCACCGGGCCGGCTCTACAGCCGCGAGCGCATCCTCTCCAACGTCTGGGGGGCCAACGAGGATCCGCTGACCAACATCGTCGACGTCTACATTCGCCGCCTGCGCAGCAAGATCGACGAGGGCCACGATCTGCCCCTGCTCAAGACCGTGCGCGGACTCGGTTATCGCCTCGACGACCAGCCTGCGTGAAGGGCCGGCCAGCGGCCGCCGTTCATCTTGCGTTCATCTTCCGCTCAGCGAGCCTTCATGGAAATCGCGGGTTGAGGTTCATCTCGCCTCTCCAGAATGGTGTTGCGCCGTCTTCGTGGCGCGGTGCCGGAGACGGCATCTGAACCAGTCCCCCTGAGAGGAAACCTGATGAACTATCGTATCGCCATCCCCCTGTTGACCCTGGCCGGTTTTGGCATCGCCACCGCCCTGCCGGCTGCGGCTCAGACCGCAGCGGCCGCACAGCCTGCCAGCGCCTGCGCGGCCGCCACCCCGAAGCAGATCGAAGCCTTGTTCGATCGCTGGAACGCCTCCCTGCGCACGGGTGATCCGGACCAGGTCGTGGCCAACTATGCTGCCGACGGCGTGCTGCTGCCGACCGTCTCCAACCAGCCGCGCACCAACCCGGCCGAGATTCGCGACTATTTCGTGAAGTTCCTCAAGAGCGGTCCGCAAGGCACGATCGACAGCCGCATCGTCAAGATCGGCTGCAACGTGGCCCAGGACGTCGGCACCTACACCTTCAAGTTCGCCGATGGCAAGAAGGTGCAGGCGCGCTACACCTATGTCTATGAGTGGCAGGACGGCAAGTGGCTCATCGCCCACCATCACTCCTCGGCCATGCCGGAGCAGGCGATTCGCTGAGGCGCATTGGCCGCTCACCTGGTGACAATAAATCGCTGTGCTGTTTCGTCATGCTGTCATCCCCAAGACGAAAGGAATGAGCATGCGCAGCACGGCGAACCAGCAACGGAGTCATGAGATCAGTCAGGAAGCGCCCGCCGACGGCGCTTTCACGCGCATGCTCAAGAGAGTCCTGCTGAAACAGGCGACCATCGGCTCGGTGGAAAAACTGGGCGCGCAGTATGTGCGCATCCGCTTGCAGGGCGATGCGCTCAAGCATCAGAACTGGACGCCGGGCGACAAGATACAGCTCAGCCTGGGCAGGGGTTTCGAGAATCGCACCTACACGCCAGTCTCCTGGGATGCGGCGCAAGGCTGTGCAGAATTCATCGTCTACCTGCATGGCGGGACAGCGACCTGTGCATTTTTTGACAGGGTCAGGCCCGGAACACCTTTGTCATTCATGGGACCGCGCGCTTCGCTGGAGGTGAGCCGATTGCAGCAGCCTCTGCTGTTCGGTGATGAAACCTGCCTCGGACTGGCCGCTGCGCTGGTACAGGCGCGGCCGCATGCCGGGGCGGTGATGGTCTTCGAGGTGGACGATGTCGCGCAGACACGTGATGTCTTGCAAGCGCTCGGCCTGCACGATGCGATGCTCGTGCAGCGTCAATCGGCCGATATGCATCTGGCGCGGATCAGCGAAGCAATACTGCGAGCGGCTTTTCCCGATACGGACTTCATTCTCGCCGGACGCGCGGCGGCCATTCAGTTAGTCAAGCGCGGTCTCAACGATGCCGGGGTCAGCAACCGCAGCATCAAGGCCAAGGCCTATTGGGCAGCGGGAAAGCGCGGTCTGGATTGAAGAGGTCCGGGCCTCAGTCTCGGCGCTGCCGTCGCGAGGAGGGTATGGCGCCGTGGCTCGGAAATGGCTGCAGCAATATGAAAGAAAATTCTCGCCAAGCGAGAACTTCCGGAATCGGAAAGGACTCTACAGCAGCACTGTCCGGTACTGCGCCGCTGGCGTCGGTTCCCGGTAGTTTCCGTTTCTACCTGAGATCCCGCGCGCCATGCAACCACAAGAAAACTCATCGCCAGAATCCCGCTCACCCCAAACTCCAACCCCGGAAATCCCGTCGCCGGAAAATTCTCCATCCCCGGCCGCTGCCGTGCGCAACCCATGGGGCAGTCTGGTGCTGTTCCTCTCGGGGCTGCTGTTCTGGGGGCCAGTGGGGTTGGCGGTCTTGACGATATCCACGGCCAGGTTCGGTGCTTCCGGGATGGGCCCGATGGCCGGCGTCTACCTGATCGGGGCACTGTTCAACTTCGTCCTGTACGCTGCATTTGCCGGCGGCTGTCTGTTGGCGATCTACGCCTGCATTCAGAAGCCCTGGCAGAACAAGCCGGTGTCGATCCTGTTCGTTCTGCAGCTGATCACCCTGGCGGGATTCATCGTCCTGGGTGTGCTGTCCAGCCAGTAGGCCATTGCGCCCTCGCAGAACATAGTCGGGCGTGGAGAGGCGGCGGGCAAGATGAGCTGCACACTAGGCTGGTGCCCCGCAGCCGGATCGGGCGTTATCATGCTCGCTTCCGTCACTCCCGCCTTTGCCAAGGAAGTCCATGCAGCAAGACACGAGCCAGCCCCGTCTCCCCGCCGTCGACGTCTCCACCGCCACGCCGGCCCAAAAGGAAGTCCTGGACGATATCCTGAAGGGCCCGCGCGGCAACCTCGCCGGCCCCTTCCTGTCCTGGATCCACAGTCCCGAACTGGCCCAGCATGCGCAGAAGCTGGGCGCATTCTGCCGCTATCACACGCAGCTGCCCTTGTCCCTGTCGGAACTGGCCATCCTGTGCACCGCCGCCAGGTGGCAAGCCCAGGCCGAATGGCAGATCCACTATCCGATCGGGATCGAAGCGGGACTGGACGCGGCCAACGTCGAACGGATCCGTCGCGGCGAGCGCCCTGACTTCGCTGCGCGTGATGAACAGATGATCTGGGAACTGGTGGAGGAACTCTACGAGACCAAACGCATTTCCGACCCCTTGTACCGGGAAGCCGAACAGCGTTTCGGCATCGAGGTGCTGGTCAATCTCGTGGGTCTGTTGGGTTACTACTCCCTGGTGGCGATGACCCTGAATGTCTTCCATGTGCGCCACGGCGATGGCGCGCTGCCCTTTGCGGAACAGACCGGTCAAGCTGCGCGTTGAGCGGAGGGCGACCCTGGCGGAAATTCAAACATTCCGCCCCCATGTTTGAATCAGGGGATATCCAGCACGATCCGGCCGCGCGCTGCCTTGCCTGACTCCAGCAAGGCATGCGCGCGGGCAGCTTCGGCCAGCGGGAAGCACTGGCCGACCGTCGGCACCCATACGCGTTCCTCTGCCAGCTTCGCCACCGCGCGCAGGCACTCCGGGGCATCATCAATCATCGCGCGGACCACGCGCACCTTGAATTCCTCGCCGCGCTCCCGGATCGGTGCCGCGACCAGCCAGACCAACTGGCCGCCCGGCTTGAGCACCGGATAGGAACGGTCGTGGGTGTCCCCGCCCACCAGGTCGAAGACGACATCCACTCCACGCAGCGCCGAAAAATCCTCCTTGTCATAGGCAATGACGCCGGTCGCGCCCAGTGCCAGGACGTCGTCCCGGTTGGCGCTGCTGCAGGTCGCCCAGACCTCGGCCCCCAGATGCAGCGCCAGCTGGATCATCAGACTTCCCACTGCACCCGACCCGGCGTGCACCAGTACCTTCATCCCGCTGCGCACCTGCGCCGTCCTGACGATGGGGATCCAGGCACTGGCACCGGGCTGCAACAAGGCGGCTGCCTGCCTGGTCGAGAGCGTGGACGGCTGCCTGACCACGCGCGCGGCAGGCACAACGATGCTGTCGGCGTAGCTGCCCTGGCCGAACATGTCGGCCATCACGCACACGGACTCACCGACAGGGAGACCCTCCGCCCGCGATTCAACGATCACGCCGGCACCGTCGCGGCCCGGTACCTTGGGCAGCGTCAACGCCAGCTGAGCTTGCAGCAGGCCCGCGCGCAGCTTGGCATCCAGCGGTGCCACGCCCGCTGCTCGCAGGCTGACGCGGGCCTGCCCCGGTTCCAGCGGGAACTGCGCAATGGCTTCCAGGGCCATGACATCGGGCGGGCCATACTGGTGATAGCGGATGGCTTGCGTATTCATCGTGTGTCTTTCATGGAGTGCTGGTGAAGATGCCGCATTCCTCCTCGCAGGAGGCCATGCACGGATACTAGAGAGTCGACTCACGGTAGTGCAAATCGGTCCTGCCGATTCAGCCGATCAGCCTTGCTGATGCAAGGCCAGCCTGGCCGAAGTCATTACAGCGCTGTAATGACTCGGCAATCTTTCTGTCTCCACCCGCTTCTTAGAATTCATTCCCGGAAACCACGCGTCCGGGTCAGCCGATGCAGGCCCGCACAGCGCAAGTCCTTTGACGCGTCGCTGTACGACGGTGCATAATCGCCCCCGCTTCTTGCCAGCGTCGCCTCCCCATCCCGTGGCTGCCGACCGGACTGGCTGGTCGCCATCTCTCATTTCCACCATGCGCGCACTGATTCTCCTGCTTGCTTTCCTGTTGCCGATGCAGCTCTCCTGGGCGGCCGTGGCATCGTATTGCCAGGCGGAAAAGGAGAGTACGTCCGCGCACCTGGGACATCACGATCACCCCGCCGCCGAGACGCACGCGCAGGCGAAATCCTTGGACTCCAAGGAATCCAAGGAATCCAAAGCAGGGGAGCTCGACCTGGATTGTTCCCTCTGCCACTTCTGCGCCATGAAGTCGGTACAGGCCGGCAGCAGGCTCCTCATCGCGCCGCTGGCCACGTGTGTGTCCGCCCATTTCAAGCATGGTTCCCATCCTGCCTCCCACATCGCCGACGGGCCCGACAAGCCCAACTGGCTGCTCGCCGCCTGAGTCGGCGAGGACACTTCTTTCCCATCATCTGCTCTCGCCGAATTCCCCTTTTCATCACCGGAGAATTCGATGTTTCGTCACAGCTTCACGCTGGGGCTGGCGCTGCTTGCGGCCAGTTCCAGCCATGCGCAATCACCCGCGCAATCCAACCCGCAATCCATTCTGCCCGCCACGGCATCCGCCCTGGACCGGGAAGCCGGCCCGCTCTCGCTGCAAGCCGCGATCAGCCTGGCCTTTGACCACAACAAGACGCTGGCCGCCGCCCGTAAAGAGATCGAGGCCGTCGAGGCCACGATCCTGCAAGCGGGTGCCCGGCCCAATCCGGAATTCTCGGCACTGATCGAGGATGTCCGCAAATCCAGCCGCACCACCACCTACCAGATCAATCAAGCCATCGAACTCGGAGGCAAGCGCGGTGCCCGCATCGAGGCTGCGCAGCGTGCCCGCGACATGGCCGTGCTGGAATACGCCGCCAAACGCAGCGAACTGCGCGCCGCCGTGGTGGCCGCGTATGTCGATGTGATGGTCGCCACCGAGCGGCAGCGTCTTGCCAGCGAATTGCTCGGATTGGCGAAGACCTCGGCCGAGATGACGGGTCGGCGCGTCATGGCAGGCAAGATTTCTCCCGTCGAACAGACCAAGGCGCAGGTGGCGCAGTCCGGCGCGCAACTGGAGCTGAGTCAAGCCAACAGCGAGCTGCTCCTCGCACGGAGAACCCTCGCGATGATGTGGGGCGGTGGCAATGACCGCGTTCAGTTGAGTGAAGGCGGCGTCGAGTCCCTGCCGCCTTTGCCGGCGATTGCACAACTGACCGAACAGGTCGCCAACGGTCCGGCCGTGCGCCTGGCCCGGCTTGAAGTCGAGCGCCGCCGTGCACTGGCCCGGATCGAGACCAGCAAGCGCACACCCGATGTGAGCCTGACCCTGGGCAACAAGCGCGATGAATCCAGTGCCCGCAACATGTGGGTGGTGGGTGTCTCCGTGCCCATCCCGGTCTTCGACAGCAACCAGGGCAATGAGCTGGAAGCCTTGAAGCGCGTCGATATCGCACGCGATGCCTTGGCGGTGGCCGAGGTGCAGATGCAGGGCGAGGCCGCGCAGGGCTTCGAGCGCCTGCGCAATGCCAGGGAAGAGGCCACGGCCTTGCGCAACGACATCGTCCCGGCCGCGCAATCGGCCTACCAGGCCGCCCGTACCGGATTTGAAGCCGGCAAGTTCGCTTATCTGGACGTCCTTGACGCCCAGCGCACCTATTTCCAGGCCAAGGCGCAGTACTGGAAAGCCCTGTCCACCGCCTTCCAGGCCGCCGCCGATCTTGATCGTCTGGCCGGCGTCGAGACCCTTCCAGCAGAGTGAGAACAACCATGACAAAGAAGCAGACATTCACCATCGCGGCGATCATCGCCATTGCAGCGCTCGTGTCGGGAATCATCCTGATGAAGGACAACTCCGCTCAGGGCAGCAACGCCAGGCCGGACGCTCATCAGGAAGATGGCGAGCATCGTGAAGAGGGCGGTCACAAGGACAAGAGTGCGCATGATGAGCACAAGGACGACGAGCACAAGGAAGGTGAGCACAAGGAAGAAGGAAAGATCGCCCTGAGCAAGGAACAGATTGCCGCTGCCGGCATCCGGGTCGACACGGCCGGTCCCCTGCAGATCAGGTCGACCGTGCAGCTGCCGGGCGAGATCCGTTTCAATGAAGATCGCACTGCGCACGTGGTGCCGCAGGTCGCCGGCATCGTCGAATCGGTCTCGGCCAATCTGGGCCAGAAGGTCAAGAAAGGGCAGGTGCTGGCGGTCATCAGCAGCAGTGCCGTCTCCGAGCAGCGCTCCGATCTGCTCAATGCAGAACAGCGCCTGTCGCTGGCCCGCAGCGCGTATCAGCGCGAGAAGCACCTGTGGGAACAGAAGATTTCTGCCGAACAGGATTATCTGCAAGCGCAAGCCGCGCTGCGCGAGGCCGAAGTGGCGGTGCGCAATGCGCAGCAGAAGCTGCGGGCCATCGGTGCGACGGGCACATCGTCCGGCAACCTCAACCGCTATGAAATCCGCGCGCCCTTCGACGGCATCGTGGTCGAGAAACATCTCGGCCTGGGCGAGGCCGTGCGCGAGGACGCCAATGCCTTCCTGATCTCCGATCTCGCCAGTGTCTGGGCCGAGATCATCGTCTCGCCCAAGGACATGCAGGTGGTCCGGGTCGGTGAGAAGGTGGTGGTGCGTGCCACCGCCTTCGATGCCAGTGCCGAAGGCAAGATCTCCTACGTCGGCTCCCTGATCGGCGAACAGAGCCGTACGGCCAAGGCCCATGTGGTGTTGCCCAATACCGGTGACCTCTGGCGTCCGGGCCTGTTCGTCAATGTCGAGGTGATCGCCGGCGAGACACAGGTCCCGGTGGCCGTTGCAGCCGATGCCATCCAGACGGTCGAGGGCAAGAACGTGGTGTTCGTCCGTGATGCGGATGGCTTCGTGGCCAGGGAAGTACGCGTGGGACGCTCCGATGGCAAGTCCGTCGAGATTATCTCCGGCCTCGATGCCGGTACCGGCTATGCCGCCACCGGCAGCTTCGCCATCAAGGCTGAACTGGGCAAGGGTTCCGCCGAGCACAGCCACTGACCAGCGCGACTTCAGGAAAGACGACAATCATGTTTGAACGCATCATTCGCTTTGCCATCGAGCATCGATGGCTGGTCCTGCTGGCGGTGCTCGGCATGGGCGCGTACGGGATCTACAGCTACCATAAGCTGCCCATCGACGCCGTCCCCGACATTACCAACGTGCAGGTACAGATCAATACCGCCGCGCCCGGCTATTCACCGCTGGAGACCGAACAGCGCATCAGTTATCCGATCGAGACCGTCATGTCGGGACTGCCGCATCTGGAACAGGTGCGCTCGCTCTCGCGCTATGGCCTGTCCCAGGTGACGGTGATTTTCAAGGACGGCACCGACATTTACTTTGCGCGGCAACTGGTCAATGAACGCATCCAGCAGGCCAGAAGCCAGCTGCCCCCCGGCATCGATCCCGGCATGGGACCGATCTCCACCGGCCTGGGCGAGATCTACCTGTGGACGGTAGAGGCCAGGGAGGACGCACGCAAAGCCGATGGCACGCCCTATACCGCCACCGACCTGCGCGAGATCCAGGACTGGGTCATCAAGCCGCAACTGCGCCTGGTGCCGGGCGTCACCGAGATCAACACCATCGGCGGCTTCGCCAGGGAGTATCTGCTGGCACCCTCACCGGAGAAGCTGGCCTCCTACGGCATGACCATGGACACGGTCGTCAAGGCGCTGGAGAAGAACAACAACAACGTCGGTGCCGGCTACATCGAGCGGCGCGGCGAGCAATACCTGATCCGTGCACCGGGCCAGGTTGGCTCCAACGAAGATATTGGCAACATCGTCCTGGCCAACGTCAAGGGCGTGCCGATCCGCGTGCGCGATGTGGCCGAAGTGGGGATTGGTCAGGAACTGCGCACCGGTGCCGCCACCGAGAATGGCCGCGAAGTGGTGCTGGGCACCGTGTTCATGCTGATCGGCGAGAACAGCCGCAAGGTCTCGCAGGCGGTCGACAAGAAGATGCGCGAGATCAATCGCACCCTGCCTCCGGGCGTGGAGGCGGTGACCGTGTATGACCGCACCGTACTGGTCGACAAGGCCATCGCCACCGTCAAGAAGAACCTGGTCGAAGGAGCCTTGCTGGTGGTGGCGGTGCTGTTCGTCTTCCTCGGCAACATCCGCGCGGCCATCATCACGGCCACCGTGATTCCGCTGGCCATGCTGTTCACCTTCACCGGGATGGTCTCCAACAAGGTGAGTGCCAACCTGCTCAGTCTGGGCGCACTGGACTTCGGCATCATCATCGATGGCGCGGTGGTGATCGTGGAAAACTGCGTGCGCAGGCTGGCCCATGCGCAGCAGCATCATGGCCGCACGCTCACCCGCAGCGAGCGCTTCCATGAGGTCTTCGCTGCGGCCAAGGAGGCGCGCCGCCCGCTGCTGTTCGGCCAGCTGATCATCATGATCGTGTATCTGCCGATGTTTGCGCTCACCGGCGTCGAGGGCAAGATGTTCACGCCAATGGCCTTTACCGTCGTGGCGGCGCTGGTCGGCGCGATGATCCTGTCGGTCACCTTCATTCCCGCCGCCATCGCCCTCTTCATCGGCGAGCGCGTCGCGGAAAAGGAGAACGTCATGATGGCCTGGGCCAAGCGCCTGTATGAGCCGATGCTCAAGCGCATCATGGACAACAAGGCCGTGGTGCTGACCTTGGCCGGAGCCCTGATCGTGGTGTGCGGTGCAGTGGCTACGCGCCTGGGAACGGAGTTTGTACCAAGTTTGAACGAAGGTGACATGGCGGTGCAGGCGCTGCGCATTCCCGGTACCAGCCTGAGCCAGTCGCTCGAGATGCAAAAGCAGATCGAGCGCACGCTGAAGCAGACATTCCCCGAGATAGAACGCGTGTTCGCCCGCACCGGCACGGCCGAAGTGGCCTCCGATCCGATGCCGCCGAACATCTCGGATGGCTACATCATGCTCAAGCCGCAGGACCAGTGGCCCCAGCCGAGAAAGACACAGGAAGAGTTGCTGGCCGCGATCCAGGCTGAAGTGGAAAAGATCCCGGGCAACAGCTACGAGTTCTCGCAACCCATCCAGCTGCGCTTCAACGAGCTGATCTCGGGCGTGCGCAGTGACGTTGCGGTGAAGGTCTTTGGTGATGACATGAAGGTGCTCAACGAGACCGCGACCAGGATATCGGCCGTGCTGGAGAAGATCCCCGGTGCCACCGAAGTCAAGATCGAACAGACCACCGGCCTGCCGATGCTGACGGTGGACATCGATCGCCAGAAGACGGCGCGCTATGGACTCAATGTCTCGGACATCCAGGACACCATCGCCACCGCCATCGGCGGCAAGGAAGCCGGGACGCTGTTCCAGGGCGACCGCCGCTTCGCCATCGTGGTGCGCCTGCCTGATCAGGCCCGCACCGATCTGGAGGCGATCCGTCGCCTGCCGGTGGCCTTGCCGCTGCAGGAGGGCGCGCAGCGTACCAGTTACGTCCCGTTGGGCGAGGTCGCCACGCTCAACATCGCGCCGGGTCCCAACCAGATCAGCCGCGAAGATGGCAAGCGCCGCATCGTGGTCAGCGCCAACGTGCGCGGACGGGACCTGGGTGGTTTCGTGGCCGATGCCGAGCGCCAGTTGCAGTCCGAGGTCAGGATTCCGACCGGTTACTGGACCACCTGGGGCGGCCAGTTCGAGAACCTGCAATCGGCCACGCAGCGTCTGCAGATCGTCATTCCCGTGGCTTTGCTGATGGTGTTCGTGCTGTTGTTTGCCATGTTTGGCAACGTCAAGGATGGCTTGCTGGTGTTTACCGGCATTCCGTTTGCACTGACCGGCGGTATCCTCGCGCTGGTCTTGCGCGACATCCCGATGTCGATCTCGGCGGCGGTGGGCTTCATTGCGCTGTCCGGGGTGGCGGTGCTCAACGGGCTGGTGATGATCTCCTTCATCCGCAGTCTGCGCGAGGAGGGGCGGTCGCTGGATGTGGCCATTCACGAGGGCGCCATGACCCGCTTGCGTCCGGTGCTGATGACGGCGCTGGTGGCTTCGCTGGGTTTCGTGCCGATGGCGCTGGCGACCGGGACTGGTGCCGAAGTGCAGCGTCCGCTGGCTACCGTGGTCATTGGCGGCATCCTGTCCTCGACGGCGCTGACCTTGCTGGTGCTGCCGCTGCTGTATCGGCTGGCGCATGCGGGGGATGAAGAGGGCGTGGTGCGCCGGGTTGGATTTTGGCGGAAGAGGAGGGGGGCAGCATGAGGGCGTCAACTCTTCATCAGCAGGAGACGCACTGACGTGAAGGAGGGCCTGCCAGGGGCTCTCCTGTTTTTATCAGGGACTTTGTCCGCTGATGTGACGAAGTCAGATTTTCCGTTGAAACTGGTTTACTCTGTGCGCCGTTTCGTTGTTGCCGGATCACTATGGATGTTCAGGGCACTTTTTCTGCAGGTGGGGTGTCGGTGCATGATCGGGAACGCATCGTCAAAGTGATTTTCAAGAGGAAATGAATGAACAGAGTATTGCAGTCCATCCACGATAACCTGCCGCAATGGATGGCCGACTGGTTCGACGTGCTCGTGCCGGCGACGGAGGTGGTCCTGATCTTCCTGCTGGCGCTGGCCATCATGCGGGTGGCCCGAAGCGTGATGGCCAGGATCGCGCGGACTTATGGACTGCCGGCCACGGCCGTCATGCTCACGCAGCGGGTACTGGGATTTTTCATCTATGGCGGTGCCATGCTGTGGGCGCTGGAGCGCATGGGCGTCTCCGGGGCGGTACTGTGGTCTGCGTTCACCGGGTTTGCTGCTGTGGGTGCGGTGGCTTTCTTTGCGGTGTGGAGCGTGTTGTCCAATCTGTTTTGCGCCATCCTGATCTTCACCACCAGCCCGTTCCGCGTGGGGGATCTGATCGAGGTGCTGGAGGGCGGCGACAAGCCCGGCGTGAAGGGGCGCGTGCTGGATATCAATCTGGTCTATACCACCTTGCTGGAGGAAGGGCAGGAGCAGGAAGCGAAGACAACTTTGCAGCTGCCCAACAGCATGTTCTTTCAGCGGATTGTGCGGAGGTGGAATGATGAGGGCGGGGTTGTACTTTAGGCGTGACTGCTGGCAAGCATGCAGGAATGATGCATGCATCTCCGTATATCAAAGCTCCGTTGCTGATGGCGCATAGCCTCCTTCCAACATTGGAAGGCCTTGGCGCCATCGGCGTTCCCGGCGCAATACGCACCATTGAGGTATCGTTCAGGGCCAAGGAGAAAATTGGAAATGGACCTGATTAAAATCCTGGAATACAAGCATTGGTCGGACCGCCGCATTCTTGATGCGGTTGCGCAACTCACGCAAGAGAAACAACAGCGCGCGTTCGATTTCGCGCGGCAACAGTTGAACCACATGGTGCGTGTTGAGGAATTGTTCCAAGCCAGATTGCGTGGCGTGGCCGATCCGCATGACTCCACCAATACCGAGCACCTGCCTGAACTGGCTGAGCTGGAGGTCAGGCTGATGGCGGCGAACCAGTGGTTGCTGACCTATGCCAGGAGTCTCGGTCCCAGCCAGTTGAAGGAAGATATTTCTTTCACGTTCGTGGATGGGAAGCGCGGAAGACTCAGCCGCGAAGAAGTCATCTTTCACCTCATCAATCACGGCACTTACCATCGCGGGGCGATTGGCCATGCGCTTGATCTGGCCGTGGGGACACGTCCTGCCGATACTTACAACGTGTTCATTCATGCTGCAGAACCCGAGAGAAGGAACTAGCGCTCATCAAAATGCAGTCGTGTTTTGATGCATGGCTGATCGGCTTCGCGCTCCTTTCTTTTCGATAGTGCGGGTGACCAGGGTGTTTTACTTCATCCCCGGTTCCAAGCGATGCCGGGAGAAAAAATCGACAACCAGCCGACTGGCGTCCGGCCCCGCTGCATTGTAGGACAGGGTGGTGTCCCCGCCGCTCCAGGCGTGCCCCAGTCCCTCGATCAGCACGGATCGGATGATGAGCTTGCGTCCACGAAGATAGTCACGGGTTGCAACTATCCTGCGCCGTGGATGCTTTTTGGAGGTGCGGCCGTAGGGCGTTTCCCGGGGAGGCTGCTCGGTCAAGCTCTGCGTGTGATTGAGTAAATGAAACTGTTCCAGTAGCTGGCGCTGATTGATGGGCCGCACGATCTTGTCGTCAGTCCCGCCGATGAGGATCGCAGGTAGTGCGCCCGTTCGGGGAAAGCGTGTGAGCGCCCGCTTGGCGGCGGCTGAAGCGCGCAGCGATCCATGCTGCATCACAGAGTACGCCCCGGCGGCATTGCTGCAGACACCGGAAACCGGGGCGGCGTGCAGCGCGACAGCAGCGATGAGTTCGGGGTGCGTCAATGCCAGGAGATGTGCCATCGCTGCACCGGCCGAGATTCCGCAGACGTAGATGCGTTGCGGGTCGATGGGATGTGTTTTCAGGATCTCCTGGATCAGGGAGGCCACCAATGCGACGTCACCGTCGCCCTTCTGGGCGTCCTGTGCATACCATCGCCAGCATCGGTGGGGATGGACCCGCAGGGATTGCTCTGGATACAGGACGGCGAAGCCGTGCTTTGCTGCGTGCGCATTCATCCTGGTCCCTTGCGCAAAGTCTGCGGCGTTTTGCTGGCAGCCGTGGAGCATCACGATTAGGGGCAGCCCTGAGGAAGTGGGCTTGGGCAGGCAGAGGCGATACTGCAGTGAATGTGTGGTGGCGGGGACGTGATGGACTGCGGAGGTGACCGTGACTTCGGATGTGGATGCGCTGGCTGCAAGAGGAGCGGTCTTGGGCTTGCGTATGGATGAGGTTTTGCTGCGGGGTGAAGCGGGCGAAAGGAAATCGAGAAATTGTTTGCGCTGTACTTTCCCGGCTTTTTTCATGGCCGATAGCCACAGGCGGCTCAGTTTTTTCATCGGGATGACGCCAGGTGGATGATGGTTTTTGTTCGACCGTGGCAACTGCACGCTGGTTCGCATGCGAAAGCCGGAATAATTTTTCCAGTGCGAATGTTCAGACGTGGTTGCGATTCTCATTCGGGAAGAGAGGCGCCATTAGCGTAGGGCGTGTTGGAAATTCGGTGACACTAATATACTTGGGCACCTATCTTTAGTGGTCCAAAGAAGCAGCTGTTCTTTATGCCTGATGCAGCCAATATTCGATTTGGATCTTCATTGGGTGCGGAAATGAGTTGCGATATACTCAAACCGATACAGGTGTTGGTGCGGTTGGTCCGACGCTCGATTATTCATTCACACTCGGAGAGTAAGTATGAAAAAAACCTTTGCAGAGCGTATAGCTTTGATGAATTCGATGTATGGCCTACCGTCGAATTCCTCGCCGGTAATTCCAGAGAATGTCCAAGATCGACTCAAAAAATTTAAAGCGACACTGATAGACGAAGTTAACGAAATCGATGACATCGTAGACCTTGCTAATGATGGTGCTAGTCAGAATGAAATTGCTGTTGCTATTGCGGATTTGTTGGGTGATGTCGTCGTCTACTGCCGATCGGAGGCCTTGAAATATGGAATTCCTCTTGAGCAGGTTTTAGACATTATTATGGATAGTAATGAGAGTAAGTTAGGAGCAGATGGTAAGCCAATTTACGACGGGAATGGGAAGTTTCTAAAGGGCCCAAACTACTGGCGGCCGGAACCGAAGATTCGAGAGCTTCTCGAATCCAGTGCGTATAAAAGTTAGTCAAAGCATCGCCATGGACCCTATCGTTTTATCGGATTTAAAGACCATCGCCGAGGTCGAGGCGGGGCTTCGTTCAATTAGTGAGGCGCGAGGCGCGCCAATTCAGGTGCCGCGCGATGCAATAAATAAGCGTAGCGGCGCATTGCACGACGCGGCGCGGCTGCAATTATTTGTAACCTGGGCGAGAGCGGCAAGAGAAAATATTATCCATTTTCACGCCTCGAACAATCTCCAAGCTCTGATAGAGAAGCTTTGTGATTATGCCCCAGGAATAGCCGCGCTTCGCATGGCAGAGGGGGTTCAAGTTGGAGGCCAGTTCGTCGGGCGGCGAGAGGCTTTGCGCCAGGCTAGGGAGAAAATGCAAGCAACTGATGATGAGGATTTGGGGCGCATAATCAAAGGGCGAAGCATTGATATGACGTGTGTGAGCGGAATGAGACTGCAGTATCTGGCACCGTTATTTTATTTCCGATCCCCAGATGCTTCGAAGGATGCTTCTGGAATGCTTGGATTATTCAAAAAGCTATTCACCCGGATTGCTCATCAAGATCAAGAGTTAGTGCCGGAAACGTTCTGGAATGCGGTTAGTATTTTTTCTTCTGAACTATTTAAAAATACGCAGGAGCACGCTACAAGTAATCACGCCTACGAAAAATACGTCGCACATGTTGAGGGATTTATCGCGAGTTGGGGCGTGATGGAGGAGCGGCTGTTTATGTCGGACTTTGAGGGACACCCCAAATTGAAGAATTTTTGGGCCCGAGAGTCGCTGGCTTCGCACGAGCCACGGATGAGTTCGATGCGGTGCTTACAGTTAAGTTTTTTCGACTCGGGCCCCGGGTTGGCTAGCCGCGCAGCAGGAAAACCTACCATGGAGTTGAGTAGGGAAGAGGAAAGAAACGTACTGATTCAATGTCTTCAGAAGAATTTCACCACGAAGCAACAGACAGGTGCTGGGCAAGGGATTCCCGGTGTGCTCAGCGCACTAAAGGATATTGGGGGGTTGATTAGAATTCGGTCCGGCCGACACTCTATCTTCAACAGTTTCGGATTTGGGGAGTCAAATCAATTGTTCGATTTCGATGATTGGAGTACCGATGAACTTGCTGAGGTCGCGGGTGCAGTAATCACGATCATCATTCCATTGCGAGTCAATTGATGGATAAGTCCTTTTTCTTCAACACTAAGAGCGTTTGTAAGCGGACAAATTTAGGAATCGATATCGCTTGCATATTTTTTGATGGGCGGCGAGAGATTTCTAGCGTCGAGTTTTTTTCTGAACTTGAAGCAGCATTGAAAAGCAACGACACTCTTCCAGATTGCATGATATTCGTTGCAAGTCGGCGCATCATTGGTGACTTAAGCGAATACTGGAGCTCTCAGTCGCAGCAAGAAATCTTCGTCACGCGCGGGATTCGGAATCAAGTCCAGTACATTAAATCGTTTCACTTTTATTCTTGGGAAGCCGCCGGGGTAGCGGAGTACTATATTCACGCAACCTCTCAAGCAAATATCCCATTCGCTTTGAACGCGGAAGGGATATTGAAAAATGGCTTGGTGAGTTTGGTGAAGCGCAACGATGTTGTGCAGGTGGCGCCAGCGGGCCATGTTTTTAAACATCCTTCGGGTACCGTCAATAAGATATTCATTCAGGCACGCGAGCTGGCAAAGTCTGAGCCGCAGCTTTGCTATGTTGGCAGATTGATTGTTGCTCAGTTAGAGGGCTTCGTTAAAGAAGGCCTTTGCACGGTGTTCATCGATACGATGAGTATCTATCACTATGTCCATGAGGCGCTCAGTTTCATGGGCAGCTCAGCGCGAATTCATAGCTTTCACTCCTATGATGACGTTAAAAAAATTGCACTACCAACAGAGCCCTACTTGGTCGTGATTTCTGCGTCTACGTCTGGTGGAATGGTACGGCAGCTTCACAAGAACCAACGATTTGATCCTAAAAGGTTGGTTACGCTTATTGATATGACTGCGAAGGGCCGCAGCGGCAGCGTGTTGATTGAGTTGGATCAAATTGATAGTCAGTTAAAGAGGTTCACTCATACTGGAGTGGAAACCGAAATTGAGTTGGTGGGGGAGCATTTCTCTTCGAAAGCCAAGCCCCCACGCGCGGTGACGCTAGGACTACCGCATACTCCAAAGGACCTGACGGCTGTTTTGAAATTCTTTGATGTTAGCGGTTTTACTCATATCAATGCAGCGAGACATCCGAACGGAACGCGTGTCATAACGCTTACGCCCCCTTTGATAGAGGCAGGGGGAGATTTTGATCTTTGGTTGGATGCTGAAATTAGGTGGAGCGTTTCTTCTTCGATCGATCTTGTTGTGCATACTAACGATGAAAGTTCGTTGGCGTTGGCGAATCGTGCGTCAGAGATATTGGCTGATGCTAAAGGTATTGATTCGATTCGTGTGCTTTCGAGCGATGTAATTTGTAAAGATAGTCTTGCCTCCGCTGGAGGGATACTTGTTGTCACGGCACTTGCTGGTGACGGCGGACAGCTTCGTGAAATCAGCAGGGATCTACGCGAGTACGTTAATCCGTTATTGCCACGTCATTTCCTTATTGGAACAGGACTGCCGCAGTCCGAGGAAGCTTGGGAGCGACTTAAGCAATTCCTGGAAAGGAATACGTCACATCGCCGGTATGGCTTTTCGGTTCGTTTTGTTTTGCCTACGGGGCCTGAGAGTTCGGATGATTCTTGGCGAGCTCTGCATCGTTTGGCTGAACAGGCTGATATGGCGGAAGTTGCACATTCCTTAGTGGATCCCTCGGTCGTGGCCGCTTCTATTCGCGCGGCCGTAGGCGCAATAAACATCGCGAGAAATGGCTATCTAGCAAAGTTTGACGGTTCTGCCCTCGGACTCTCCGACGGATTTCTATTTTTGGGTGATGTTTTTAAGGACCGTCCTCAACAGGTTCCTGCCGCAGCGGTATTTTTAGCAATGAGTTCTGCTATGCAAGCAGCTAGAGAGTGCAAGATTCCTGGGAACCAGCTGAAACCTACGGGTTACGAGTCAGTCGTGATTGCGCCAGAATGCTTCCTACGATTTAACGATAGCATCCTTCAAGCTGCCCTCCTCAGAGCCAGTCTTCCGTCTGAGTTAGATTACTCTGCTAGCCCTCATCTTAGTAAATTGATGAAGGAGTTCTTGGGTAAAGTATTTGATCGCCATTCACACGCATACGGTGAAGCCGCATCCGAATTCGCTGCGGCCTTGGCTACTGAGCGAATGAAGCTAAAACAGAGTGACCAAGCAGAGGTAATTTCGAAAGCCATTGTGCATCTTAAGGATGTTCCATCTGCATTGCTCGGCCTACTTCTGCTGGCGAATGAATTGCAACTGCCGCGCGCTGAAATTGGGGTTTAGAGCGCCTGACATTCAAGAGGAGGAAATGTAGCGACTTTTTGTTAGCGAATTCTGCTTCATTGATATGGTCAAGACAGAACGTTGGTTTTTGTTTCCTGCCAATATGGAATCAGACTCCGACCAGCTTTATTCATCATAGTTAAAAATCGCCGATTGGTATTTTTTGATTGAGGATCAGTGGAACCCAACAATAGAAGCACTTTATCCGAATGTGCTTCGGTCAAACTATCTCACTGATTTTAAATCAGAAATTGGCATTTCCCCATCGTCATCCTGACCTCTAAAGTGGTTAGTCAAAATGCCGGATTTTCTTTTCGCGACTTCTCAGCAAATAAACCATACCAAATCCAGTGCCAGTGCGGCTCTCCAGCCTACTTCGGTTGGATTCTACTTTGCTCCAGTTGATGTCATTGGACGGGACGCCTCGCTGCCAGGCCTCCACCCTCGCGGACCGCATGACCTGATTTTCTGGATAGTCATCACGACGCCGTGCATTGCGCTCCCTGCGCCAACTACCGTGCCTGATATTTCGGGCGCTAGCCCTTACCGTCCGCCAAATCGTGCGTTGTCCGAGCGATGTCGCTACTCTGCCCTATTTTGCATTGCAGCTTCCGCGTAAGCTTGAATTCCACCAGATACTCACCAAGCACGGACATGAAGAGCCTCGACGACATCTCCTGCTTTCTGCGGAATGAGCTGAGCGCGAAAGCATTCAACTACGACGCTCTGGACACCGAATTGGGACTGCCAGAGGGCACCATTGTGCGCATCCTGGATGCCGACTGCGACTACTCGGTCCTGGAGCTGATGGTCGTCCTGGACCGGTTCGGCCTTGAGCTCGACATATTTGAGCAGATAGCGTTGAAGAAAATGAAAGAGGGACCTGCTGGCCCCGCGCCGGAGCTAACCGTCAAGACCAAGGCGCAGATTGCCGCCGAACGTTTCCGTGCGCGGTCTGCTTCCCACAGGGAGGACTAAACCTATGGAGCACAACTTCATCCTCCGATACCGGCTGGACCCTGCCGACACCACGACTGACGTTGACGATATCCTCGAACGGCTCGGTGAGGCTGGCTGCTTGGATGCTCTCGTTGGAGTAGGTGCACCTGGGAAAATTGTTCTCGATTTCACGCGCAGTGCTACCTCTTTGGAGCAGGCAATTCGTATTGCTGTAGCGGACGTCGAGAGTGCTATACCCACCGCAGTGCTTTATTCCACGGAGGTGCCAGACAATGGGGAGGAAGAGGACACCACCCTTATGGCAAAACTGACCCTCGTGGAGAGCCTGATGAAGGAGGTCACGGCCTGGATGGATGAGAACCAAATCACGTACGCCGGTGCCGCAGAAAAACTCGGGGTGAAGCCTGCGCGGGTGTATGAAATAACGAGGATGAATCCTGAGAATATCACCATCGATTCGCTCGTCGACATTCTGTTGCGAGCGGGGAAGAGTGTCCTGTTCCGGACAGAAGAGTCGCCCCCAAACGATACAGGCTGGTCGACTTGATGGCAGATATGCCGCAAGGGCTACCATGTGTCGAAGGCTGGGATAGTATGCCCTCTGCAGGGCTGGAGACAAGCTGATGTCCGTGTTGAATTGGTCAGCCGCCCTAGAGTTCATTGAGGGATTTTCCGTTCGCTCGGACGTCCATCTAGGGGAATTCGTGTACGTCTGTAGTCGTAGAGACCCGGCATTCCACTCTGGCTGCCGACTGAATGGCCCTTACTTGGTTGACCTCCATGTCGGCTCATCCTACCGTCTCGCAAAGAACTATGTCGGGTTGAGCCTCAGCGAAGCCAATGAGGTTGCACTGTGGTACCTGTTGAAGCATGTAGACGGAATCGCTCCCGGGCTGCATTGAATTGGCGTTGTAACCATCAGCTTGATATGCTGTTCTAAAGGACCTCTTGAGCCGACTAGCGAGGTCGCCCGCCAAGTTCTGCTTGGCCTAGCAATCGCTAGGTAAGAGGAATCGGACCCGATGGACCAGAGGCCCCGCTTGTCGGGGCTTCTGCATATTGATTCGGTATTTGCACCGTGGCTCGTCTCGTGCTCCGAGATTGAGCGGCGATACATACCACCATGCTCCATTTATCTTAAGAGAAAAAAATCCTCCCTGCCGCTTCGGTGAGAGCCAACAGCCAGCAAGGAGGTCTAGTCGAAAGACTAGCAAGGCTTAGCAATAGCGGGTGTTCGTCTTAAAAGCTAAGCGCCGCCGCATTCTTAAGAATGCGTGTTGATTTGCATTGAAAACTGACCCACTTTCCCCGGAAATTTGCATCCAAAGTTGACCCATGTTTAGACCACAATCCTGCTCATGACAGCGAGCGGGAGAACGGAGTGATAGACGTGGCCCTACTTGGAATTATTCGACGCTGGTACATCAGAGACCGCATCTCAATTCGGGAAATCGCCCGCAGGCTCGACATTTCCCGCAACACAGTTCGCCGCTACATCCGATCCGATGTCAGCGAACCTGCTTATCCAGCAAGGCGTTCGCCAAGCTCGCTCGATGACTTCACCGCCAAGCTCTCCGCTTGGCTCAGCGCAGACGCGGTCAAATCTCGGAAGCAAAGAAGGACCCTAAAACAGATGTTCCTGGACTTAAGAGAACTGGGATACGAGGGGTCGTATGACCGGGTGGCTGCCTTCAGCAGGCAATGGAAGGTGGGTCAAATGGAGAGGGTCAAATCTGCGAGCAAATCAACAGCACATTCCCGAGTGGTGAGGGACCACTTGCTCAATTTGTTACCTGAAGGAGAGGCGCGCTGGGAGGCATCGCGTCGATTTCAAGTCGACCGCAGTAATATCTTTGCCCTCGTCATGCAATTATGCCGGGAGCCCGCCGGCGCCATAGGATTTGACCTGGACGTTGATGGCCTCACAGTCCCTGATGAGCGAGAGCCTGTCATCCGAGAGTTGCCGGATACCGAGCTGTCAAAGCGCATCCGGAGTAGGAGCTCCGTCCCGTTTTCATTCTGGGATGGCGAGTTCTACCAGTCGTTGGCCGGCGTCCAAGATAAACTCCAAGTACATCTGGAGGGAAATGACATGCAGCTGGTAGGCGGGAGCCTCAACTCGACTCACATCCTGAAGCCGGAGCCGCAGGGGAGGACGCAGCGACGGATGGTCGCCAACGAGCACTTCTGCATGACGCTCGCCAAAGCCGTTGGCCTCCCCGTCGCAAACGTAGAGATTCGGCGTGTGCCTGAGTCAGTTCTACTGGTGGAACGCTTTGACCGGGCGAGAAGTATCATCCGGCACCCAGAAATGGTTGAACGTGTTCACGCCATAGATGCATGCCAAGCGTTGGGGGAGCATCCGTTCTTCAAGTACGAATGCCCAGAAGGCCACAGTGGCGCCTATCGACCAAAGCGCTCAGGTATCAGCTTTCATGAGATGTTCGAGTTGGAGCGAAATTTCATGGTTCCCCAGGAGGGGAAGATGTCCATCGTGAGATGGGCGCTCTTCAATATGCTGATTGGGAACAGCGATGCGCATGCCAAGAACCTGTCATTCTTCCAGAGCCGGCTCGGAATCATGCCGGCGCCGGCCTACGACCTCGTGTGCACGCGGGTCTATGACATGGCCAACGAAATGGCGATGGCGTTCGGGAATGCATTCTTGGTAGAGGATGTCACTGATGAAGACCTGGCGATATTTGCAGCCGAGGCCGCAATTCCATCAGAGACTCTGGTAGAGGAGCTCAAGTCCATTGCATCCGCGATGATGACGCATGCGCCAACTTTGGCAAAGTCTGACGTCTACTCGGCCGCAGAGAGGACCGTGGTCCGCAAGATTGCCGATTCTATCAACGCCCGGGCGGTACATCTCTTAACCGTGGCTTCAACGCTGCACCGGCGGGAGCGGTTGGGGCTGGCCAAGTGTGTCAAGTCGGCATCCGTTGATGCTTCAGACGCAGCGAAAGGTTATTTCGGAGAGCAGCCGACGCAGCGGCTTGAGGAGAACAAAGAGTAATTTCTTCGGATATTGAAGAAGCGCGGTGCCGAGAACCCGAGGTTATATGGCCCTTCTGCGGATGGTCGGATTCAGATAGAACAGGGCAGTACCTGGTGGTGGGTACCAAGGAAGGCGTAAGGATAGGGGATTTGGGAAGGATAAGGCATCTGCTCAGCGACCTGATTGGCGCCGGTGCTACGATACGGACGCCTGATGCGCTACCGGCGGAGACTAGTATGGACTCCATCCTCGCGAAGACGAGGCCCATCTAGCGTCCACAAGTCCGTCGCTACTTTCCCTGGCTGCTAGGGTCTACGGCCGGAGCATCACGATAGACACGCCTACGCTTCACGCGTTGGCTATCTTCACTAGCATCAGGCGAGCAGTTCACCAGGACATCCTTCAGACTCAAACCTGGGGATATCGCATCCAGATAGCGAAGAATCTGGCCTATTGCCACATTCGATTCGCCCTTTTCTATTCTGTAGGCAGTATCGCGAGACAGACCTGCTTGCAGTGCAGCCACCTCTTGCTTCATTCTTTTTGAGCGGCGAAGCCTGGCAATCGTTCCCCCTATCCGTGCCATCTCGCTGACATGGTTGAGGGAAAGAGAGCCTGGTTTCAGCGCGCCCATCGCTAGTCGTCGTCAGCGACGATAAGGACATCCGACTTCTGGAATGTCATCGTATCCTTTGGGGGTACAACCGCTGGTGTAGGCACTTTCATCGGTACATTTATGCCCCCCAAACTATGCGCCAGCTTCGCATCGTTGAGCTGCTTAGTAGCAGCTCGCTTGGCTTCAGCGGGTGAAGTAAGCTGCGCATTTGATTGTGCGATTGCAATCTTGTCCGCCGCCGCCATTTTATTGACGTGCTTCTTGGACATCGCATTTCGATTCCTGATGTGCCGATTGATGTTGTCCAGGTTCCGTCGCGAGCGCTTGGTGGCTTCGCGATATAGCGCGTTACCAATATGGTTGGAAACGGCCTTTAACCTCGCTGAAGGTGCACGAACAAGCGCTGTGTCGCCATTCGCCTCAAGGAGTCCGAGATTCCCATCTGGCATATCCCACAGCAAATGCATACCGTTGTGGCCGAGGTCATAAACCGTAATCTCCATCGTTGTTCCATGAATACGCTTGTAGTGGCTAGCGTAGGCAAGCAAATCGGGCGAAGTGAATTTTCCCTTTTCATATTCGACGATGCCGTCGTCGTCCACAGTCCGAGGTTCATTGTGGTAAAGCCTTCTGAACACATCTTCTTGAGGCCAAACGAATGCTGCATCGCCTCTCAAGCGTGCCTTGTAGTAGAGATAGACTTCTTTAGGCGAGGGCAAAATTCCCTTGTCCTTCATGTCCTCTGTCAGCAGTATCCTATTGTCGACCTCCATGTTCCAGCGACTGATGGCAATTAGAAGCGCCTCCATGAAATCGTCGTAGCTGACAGCTTCGGTCTCTGATGCTTGCTTGCGCTTATAGTCGCGCTCCTCATCTCCACTCTTGTACGTTGAGCCGGGCAGCTCAGATAAGGCCTTCTGAATGTGCTTCATGATGCCTTCGATGAGTCCTTTGCCTTGTGGGTCTCCAGGAGCGGCAAACAGGGAGGACACCCTAAGCGTTTCTATCGCATCCTGAAATGCATTGGCAATGCCCGGTCCGCGGTCGATGAAAATCTTCGAAGTGTAGCCGTGTACAAAACCATCAAGGATTCCGACTCCATGGAAAAGGAGGTCTCGCTCCTTCGAGCTATAGACGCTTTTCATCAATTCCCTGTAGCACGCCGAATTCTCTGGGGTGAACGTAACGTGATACCCAACGATGGCGTTGCTTCCACGGTCAGCCCCCAGCATGAGTGTAGGTTTTCCATGCCCAGGGATATACACCTCTCTACCCCTGTACATAACCTGGTTATCCACATCCTTCTGCACTGAATGCCTGGTCAGCAAAAAGGCAGTGCGATTGTTTGCAGCAAGGTGCACGCACAGCACACCAATGCCTCGCTCGATTGCATCAGCGAATGGCACCGCAATCTTGCTTAGCTAATCCTGAGTCAACATCGGATTGGGAAGTAACGGACTCGTTCTTCCCGCCTCGCAAATCTCCGCGTAGCGAGGTCCCCAGCCGTTCATCGTCAACGCCTCATGGTCCACTGATAATTGGTGGCTCGAAAGTGTCATTTTTATTATCTCCTTGAGTCACGAGCATTTCGTACCAGGTTCCTTGCAATGGAAGTTCAAACACCTCGTTCGGGAGAAAGTCCACGTAGCTGAGGAATTTTGCCTTGGAGCTAATGACGTCAGTCCTTTCCAGCTCACCAAGCACTTTCCGAACAGGATTCATCGCTTTCAAGCGGTACTTCATTACGCCTTCAACGTACGCCTTGGTCCACTTTTCCACTGGCGTGCCATTGGAACTGCCAAGCTCGATATCCAATTGCTCCATGCATTGGGCAATCCACCCGCGTCGCCCGTAGCAGTAGTCAACGACAAATTGAGGCAGCCAACGTGGCATTTTCTTGCCTTTAGTCGACGGGCCGCTCTGCCAAAAACTTTTGACGAAGGTCGTCTCGATGCTGGGCGTGTCCTCGGCGGGAATCTCTCTCGCGGAAATTTCTGATTCTTTGGAGGCTAATCCTTTTTGAACAGATGTTTTCAGTGGGTCCTGTGCTTTAGTCAAAGCTCTGAATGCACTGTATGGCTATTCGGTCGACTTTGAGCAGCTCAAGGAGGCGAATCCTTCGGTAGAGAGGGCTCTCTTAGCAGTCGCCAAGCAGCGGGCTGTGAAGGGGGGAAAGGAGCCGGTGGGGCAGGAAAACGCGGGAAAAATGCGGAAAAGCGATAACCAACTTTGAAGGTGCGTTGGTATTGCGAAAAATGTCACAATAAAAGCACTGGTTTATCGGGCGGGGGCTGGACTTCCGGCCGGTGAAGGTTGGCCGAAAATCCGTCCATTTTTATTCAAAATAAAGTGCTTCTATTGTTTGGTTCCAATCAGGGGCAGTCGCCCCTGCCCCCTCACTCCACCGTCACCGACTTAGCCAAATTCCGCGGCTTATCCACATCCGTCCCCCTTGCCAGCGCCGTGTGATACGACAGCAACTGCAACGGCACCACATGCAGAATCGGCGACAGCACCCCATAGTGTTCCGGCATGCGAATCACATGCAGCCCTTCCGCCGAAGTGATACGCGAATCACCATCCGCAAACACATACAGCTGCCCCCCACGCGCACGCACTTCCTGCATGTTGGACTTCAGTTTTTCCACCAGCGCATCATTGGGTGCAATGGTCACCACCGGCATCTGATCCGTCACCAGCGCCAGCGGACCATGCTTCAGTTCACCTGCGGCATAAGCCTCAGCGTGGATATAGGTGATCTCCTTGAGCTTGAGCGCACCTTCCAGCGCAATCGGGTAATGCAGCCCACGCCCCAGGAACAGCGCATTCTCGCGACGCGCAAAGGCCTCGGCCCACGCCACGATGGAGGGCTCCAGCGCCAGCACGCTCTGCAGCGCGGCCGGCAGGTGGCGCATGGCCTTCAGGTGTTCGGCTTCCTGTTCTTCGGTCAACAGCCCGCGCGTCTGCGCCAGCGCCAGCGTCAGCAGGAACAGCGCCGCCAGCTGTGTCGTGAAGGCCTTGGTCGAGGCCACGCCCACTTCCACACCGGCACGCGTGATGTAGGCCAGTTCGCATTCGCGCACCATCGCACTGGTGGCCACGTTGCAGATGGTCAGCGTGTGCTGCATGCCCAAACCACGCGCATGCTTCAACGCAGCCAGCGTATCGGCCGTCTCGCCACTCTGCGAAATGGTCACCACCAATGACTTCGGATTGGGCACGCTGTCGCGATAACGATATTCGCTGGCGATCTCGACGTTGACCGGGATCTTCGCAATCGACTCCAGCCAGTACTTCGCAGTCAGGCCCGCGTAGTAGCTGGTGCCGCAGGCCAGGATCAGGATCGAATCCACTTCCTTGAAGACCTTGTAAGCCTTGTCGCCAAACAGCTCGGGCATGATGCCGACCACGCCTTCGAGCGTGTCGGCAATGGCGCGCGGCTGTTCGAAAATTTCCTTCTGCATGTAATGCTGGTACGGACCCAGTTCCACCGCGCTGGTATAAGCCTGCACGGTGCGCACTTCGCGCTCGGCCGGACGGCCGGCCGCGTCGACGATCCAGACCTTCTGCAATTGCAGATCGACCACGTCGCCTTCTTCCAGATAAATGATCTGGTCGGTCGTACCGGCCAGCGCCATCGCATCAGAGGCCACGAAATTCTGTCCTTCGCCCACGCCCACGATCAGCGGCGAACCCTGGCGCGCAGCCACCACGCGATGCGGTTCGTCGGCGCAGAAGACGGCAATCGCGTAGGCACCGGTCAGTCGGCGCACGGCCTGCTGCACGGTGTGGAAGAGATCGCCGTCATACATGTGGTCGACCAGGTGGGCGATCACTTCGGTATCGGTCTGGCTCTCGAAGACATAACCGGCAGCCTGCAATTCGGCGCGCAGTTCGTCATGGTTCTCGATGATGCCGTTGTGGACCAGCGCGATGCGGTCACGCGAGAAGTGCGGGTGCGCATTGTGGGTGGCAGGCGCGCCGTGCGTGGCCCAGCGGGTGTGCGCGATGCCGGTGAAACCGGACAGGCCGCTCTGCGCCACCTGCTGCTGCAGCTCGGCCACGCGCGAGGTGCTGCGCGAACGCTGCAGCTTGCCATCCACATGCAGCGCCACGCCGCAGGAGTCATAACCACGGTATTCGAGGCGCTTCAGGCCTTCGAGCAGGATGGGAGTGACGTTTTGTTGCGCTACCGCGCCGACGATGCCGCACATGGATTACCTCGCTGGAAAAGATGTGCATGCATCTTAGGCGAGGCATCGTGAAATAAGATTTCTAAAATATCGAGGAAATGAACTAATATTGCTTCGCTATTGGGTGGTGAAATAATATTAAATTCAGAAGTGAAATTTGGATTTATATGTCATTCAATCTCGCTCAACCTCACGCAATCTTCGGCAATTTCACAAGCTGACGCAGGTATCCATGAAAACCCCCCTCGATCTGGACGATCTCGACCGCCGCATCCTGCAGGCCCTGCAGAGTGATGCCAGCCAGACCAATCAGGAACTGGCCGCGCAGGTGCATGCCTCGCCGCCGACCTGCCTGCGCCGCGTCAAGCGGCTGGTCGATGCCGGGGTGATCGCGCGCCAGGTCGCCTTGCTGGATCCGGCCCAACTGGCGTCCACGCTCACGGCACTGGTCGAGATCACGCTGGATCGCCAGGGCGAGGAGGAGCAGCAGGCCTTCGAGGCCCTGGTGGCGGGGGAGGCGGCGGTGCAGCAGTGCTATCGGGTCTCGCCGGGGCCGGATTTCGTGCTGGTGGTGCTGGTGAGCGACATGCCGGCTTACCACGCACTGGCGCACCGGCTGTTCGCCTCCCAGCGCAACGTGCGCAATGTGCGCAGCTACTTCTCCATCCACCGCAGCAAGTTCGAGACGGCCATCCCACTCGGCGCGGCTGCCGACGCCCCATGAAAAACGGCCGAAACCTTCAGGTTTCGGCCGGATTGGCCTGTGGATAAGTCTGGAAGTAGCGTGTTGACGGGCTTTTTCCTTCATATCGCCCTTAACCACCCCCGAGTTGGAGTTGTCCACAGGGCGCGCGGCCCGAGACCCTTACTTCTTGATCTTGACCGGCCGCTGCCATCCCGCCAGCGACAGCTGCTTGGCGCGCGACAAGGTCAGCTGATCGGCCGGGGCATCCTTGGTCAGCGTGGTACCGGCACCGATGGTGGCCCCCTTGCCCACGCGCACCGGCGCGACCAGCTGGGTGTCGCTGCCGATGAAGGCGCCGTCTTCGATGATGGTGCGGAATTTGTTGGCACCGTCGTAGTTGCAGGTGATCACGCCGGCCCCGACGTTGACGCCGCTGCCCACATCCGCATCGCCCACGTAGGCCAGGTGATTGGCCTTGCTGCCCACGCCCACGTTGCTGTTCTTGACCTCGACGAAGTTGCCGATGTGCACATCCTGCGCCAGTTCGGTGCCGGGTCGCAGGCGTGCGTAAGGACCGATCTGGCCGCCCGAACCGACCACGGCGTCCTCGATGTGGGTGAAGGGCTTGATGGCCACGCCGGCACCGATGCGGGCATTGCGGATCACGCAGTGGGCTCCGATGCTGCTGCCTTCGCCAATGCTGACCTGGCCTTCGAAAACGCAATTGACGTCGATGCTCACATCGCGCCCGCATTCCAGCGAGCCGCGTACATCGATGCGCGCCGGGTCGGCCAGCGTGACGCCCTTCTCCAGCAGGCCATGAGCGATGTTGCGCTGGTGCACGCGCTCCAGCTCGGCCAGTTGCACCTTGCTGTTCACGCCCAGGGTTTCGGCCACGTCATCGGGCTGGGCCGAGACGACTTCCACACCATCGGCCACGGCGGCCGCGATCACGTCGGTCAGGTAGTACTCGCCCTGCGCGTTGTTGTTGGAGAGCTTCGCAAGCCACTGGCGCAGGCGCGCCGTGGGCGCGACGATGATGCCGGTGTTGACTTCGCGGATGGCGCGTTCGGCCTCGCTGGCATCCTTCTGCTCGACGATGCGCTTGATCTGGCCGTCTTCGCGCACGATGCGGCCATAGCCGGTGGGGTTGTCCAGGGTCACGGTCAGCACGCCCAGCTTGTCCTGGCCGGCCGCATCCAGCAGGCGCTGCAGCGAGGCGGCCGTGGTCAGCGGTACATCGCCATACAGCACCAGCGTGGGCGCGCCATCATCGAGATGCGGCACGGCCTGCATGACGGCGTGGCCGGTGCCCAGTTGCGGTTCCTGCAGGGCAAACGAGAGCCCCTGGCCGGCGAAGGCCTTGGGCACGGCATCGCCGCCGTGGCCGTAGATCACGCACAGTTGCGTCGGTGCCAGCTGGCGTGCGGTATCGATGACATGGCCCAGCAGGGGTTTGCCGGCGAGCGGATGCAAGACCTTGGGCAGCGCGGATTGCATGCGTTTGCCCATGCCGGCGGCGAGGATGACGATGTTCATGAGTGGCAGCGAAGAGGAGCGAAGAAAAGCCAAAAGTCTAGCACGCGCCCCCTGCGCGCCAGCATCCCCATCGCTGCGCATCGTCGCAAAAGAGGAAGTTGAGGGGCCTTTGGCGGTTTACTCCGGTCTTTATGCGCACGGCTCCCCCTTACCATGTCAAGCTGCACAGTCTCGCCCGCGCATTGCGACTGCCCACGTCTGCAGGAGGCTGTAGCGATGCGAGCGGGCAGCCGACTGATGAACTGACAGAACCAATAGAACCAATAGAACCAATAATGACAACCGGTCCGGCCCAGCCCGACCCTTCCTGGAAAGTGCATGAAGATTCTTCTGTTGAACGATGAGTTCTACACCACCGGTGCCAGCACCGCGATGCTGCGTCTGGCCGAGCGGCTGGTGCAGAACCATGAGGTGTCGGTCCTGCCGCGTATCGATGGCCAGGGTGAAGTGCGCAAGCAGTTCGAGGCGATGGGCGTGCCCATCGTCAAGGACCTGGCAGGCGATCCCGACGTGATCGTGTCCAACTGCATCCTCTCGGGGGCGCTGGTGGGAGAGATGGCGCCACGCTGCCCGGTGATCTGGTGGATCCACGAAGCCGAGATCGGACGCGACCTGCTGCTGCGCTATCCCAACATGGCGCAGGGTTTCAAGAGCGCCTCGCACATCGTCTTCCAGACCGAATTCCAGCGCCTGGTCTATGGCAGCTTCCTGTTCGACAGCCCGGCCATGGTGCACGTGCTGCCATTCTGGAACGACGCCATCTACCGCCAGCAAGACCTGCAACCCAAGCCCAAGGACAAGAAGCGCATCGTCTGCATCGGCACCATCGAGCCGCGCAAGCGCATGGAAGACACCATCATGGCCGTCAATGCCATGAGCAGCGACCAGCGTGCGGGCATCGAGGTGGTCTTCATCGGCAAGTACCTGCAGCTGGGCGAGGGCGCGCGCAAGCTCTCCGAAGCGCTGCCGGAACGCTATCGCTTCCTGGGCGAGCAGCCCAACGAGGAAGCCCTGCGCTACCTGGCCTCGGCGGATGCCTACGTGCTGGCCAGCTCCAGCGAATCACAGCCGCTGACCATCTGGGAATCCTTCGAACTGGATGTGCCGGTCTGCCTCTCCGATCTGGAGACCTATCGCCACATCGGTCTCAAGCATGGCGTCAACGCCCTGATGCATCCGGTCGGCAACATCGATCTGCTGTGCTCCAACCTGCAGACGGTGCTGCACAACGAGGATGTGCGCCGCCGCGTCACGCGTGCCGGCAAGAGCCTGCTGCTGAAGAATCTCACGCGGGAATGGTCGGACGAATTCGAACGCCTGATCCTGCGTACCCAGACCATGGCTGAAATCAGAAAGATGGGATATTGAACAAAGCCCTCGCCGGTATAGATCCGGCGGGGGCTAGTCCCTTGCGGACTTAGTTCAGGCTTTGATAGAAGGCAATCTGGTTTTCCGAGAGCGTGCGCAGGTCCTCGTTGTTGAGGTAACCCGCGTACCACTGCGCCGTCAGTTCCAGCGCGGTGTAGAGCTCCATCTTCGGAATCCAGTCCAGGCGCTGGCGCACCTTGGAAATATCCAGGCGCAGCAGGGCGGCCTCGTGCGGTCCGTTGGCCTGGGTTTCCAGGCGCACTTCCACCTGGCCCGCGTCATTCTTCTGCAGCGAATGATTGAAGGTGGCGCACAGCTGGCTCACGGTCTGCAGGTCGGTATCGGCCGGCCCGAAATTCCATCCTTCGGCAAACGCACCGCCCTGCTCGTAGAGCAGCTGGGCAATCTGCAGGTAGCCCGACAGCGGCTCCAGCACGAACTGCCACGGGCGTACCGCGTGCGGATTGCGGATCACGACCGGCTCTTCCTTTTCCAGGGCGCGCACGAAATCGGGAATCAGGCGATCGGCCGCGAAGTCGCCGCCACCGATCACGTTGCCGGCGCGCACGCTGGCGATGCCGACGGTGTTGTCGGGATTGCTGGCAAAGAAGGAGCGGCGATAGGCGGAAGTCACCAGTTCAGCGGCGCCCTTGCTGCTGCTGTAGGGATCGTGGCCGCCCATGGGATCGTCTTCGCGATAGCCCCACAGCCACTCGCGGTTCTCGTAGCACTTGTCGCTGGTGACCACCACTACCGAACGCACGCTGGGCGTATGGCGTACGGCTTCCAGCAGGTGCACGGTGCCCATGACATTGGTGGCGTAGGTATCGACCGGCGTGGCATAGGAGTCGCGCACCAGCGGCTGGGCCGCCAGGTGGAACACCACATCGGGCTGCACGGCAGCCAGCGTCTCGGCCAGGTGATGCGGATCGCGCACGTCGCCGATGGTGGTCTGCACACAGTTCTGCAAGCGCGCCAGATGGAACAGGCTGGGATTGGTCGGTGCCGGCAACGCGTAGCCGCTCACCTTGGCCCCCATCAGGTGCAGCCACAGGGTCAGCCAGCTTCCCTTGAAGCCGGTGTGACCGGTGATGAAAACGCGCTTGTCGCGCCAAAAGTTAGCCATCAGGCAGCCTCATACACGGTATGGCAGAGAGTCGTTCGGGGTGCAGAGGCATGACGGCGGCAAGCCGTTCAATCACGCGGATGGCGATACCACGCAGGCCGGCCGTGACACTGGCCGACACCACGTTTCCCTGCGAAACCACGACTGCATGGTTATGTATTTTCTTTCCCTGGCAAAGCGGCCTCGCGGCACGCCATTGCGATGGGACAGATTAGAACATGCGTGTTTTCGCCTTCAAGCGTGGAAGAGGAGGGTATTTGATGCCCAATCCCCGACTATAGCCATATGACAACAAAAATTTACTTTTGCATCAGCCTGCGGGAATCGGCAATGGGCGCGAAAGCCGCGCCACAAGGGCATTTCCTACGGATGAGGTGGAACGCAGTGTCTCGCCGGACTAAGGTTTTGCGAGACGCCACAATGAGCCGCAGCGTCTCGTGTGCTCAGACCAGATTGATGACGGACTGGCCCTGGTCCAGTTTGTCGTCGCGGTCGAACAGGGTATCGCCCTGCGCTTCCTTGCCGGCCCCGGCGGTGAAATGCGTGAAGTCGAACAGGCTGCGGTCCAGCATGTGGGACGGCGTGATGTTGGCCATGGCGGTGAACATGCTCTTGATCCACAAGGGATTGGTCTTTTCCCACTGGTTGAGCATCTCGCGCATGGCCTGGCGTTGCAGGTTGGGCTGCGAGCCGCACAGGTTGCAGGGGATGATGGGGAATTCCATGGCGGCCGCATACTTCTTGATGTCCGGCTCGCGCACGTAGGCCAGCGGGCGGATCACCACGTTCTCGCCATCGTCGGCGATCAGCTTGGGCGGCATGGTCTTGATCTTGCCGCCGTAGAACATGTTGAGCATGAAGGTGTGCAGGATGTCATCGCGGTGATGGCCCAGCGCGATTTTGGTCGCACCCAGCTCCTTGGCCACCCGATACAGAATGCCGCGGCGCAGGCGCGAGCACAGCGAGCAGGTGGTTTTGCCCGGGGCGATCTTTTCCTTGACGATGCTGTAGGTGTCTTCTTCGACGATGCGATAGGGCACGCCGATGCGCTCGAAGTATTGCGGCAGGATGTGCTCGGGGAAGCCCGGCTGCTTCTGGTCCAGGTTCACGGCGATGATCTCGAACTTCACCGGGGCCACCGTCTGCAGGTAGCGCAGCGTGTCCAGCATGGTGTAGCTGTCGGCGCCGCCGGACATGCAGGCCATGATGACGTCGCCGTCGCGGATCATGTCGAAGTCGGCGATGGCGCGGCCGGTCAGGCGGCGGATGTTCTTTTCCAGCAGCTCGAAGCGGCGCGAACCGCGCGCGGTCACTTCAGGCTGGCCGCGTTCTTCCTGCGCCTGGGCGGCGGAGGCATCGAGGTCGGCGAGGTCGGACAGTTGCACTGCAGCGGCAATGTCGTTCATGGGGTATTCCTTCAATCGGTAGGCTGTTGCTGCCGGACGAGCAATGTTGCCGCTCCTCCTTATCCGGAGGGGACAGGGGCGGAAGGCTGCGTGCGGGCGGAGGACCGGCATTTTCTCATGCAGCGCCGGATCCTGCCATTTCTGCGTGGCTTGCCGTGGGGCAAGCGTCGCATGGATGCCTCATCACGGCCCTAATTCGGTCCTTATTCAGCCATTACTCGGCCTCATTTGTCGGCTTGCAGCGCGCCCAGTTCGTGCCGCGTGCGGATCTGGCGGATCGCCGCCACCAGGAAATCGATGAAGGCCGCTACCGCCGGCGGCAGCTTGCGCCCGGCCATGGTCTGGACCTGCAGGGTGCGCTGGTGCAGTTCGCTCTCGGCCATCGGCACCAGGGCCATGGCATCTTCTTCGGCGCGTTCCTGCACGGTCAGGAAGCCGCCCAGCGCCACCGTATCCGGCGAGCGGGCGGTGAAACGGTAGACCGCGCCCAGCGAATGGCTGGTAAAGACCGGCGCGAACAGCAGGCCGCGCATGCCGCAGGCGATGTCGAACAGCTGGCGCACCGTGGAGCCCTGTTCGGGCAGGGCCAGCGGGTAAGGTGAAAGATCGTTCAAGGACAGCAGCTTGCGCGCGGCCAGCGGGTGGTCGCGCCGCATCAATGCGAAGATGGGTCCCGATTCGCGGTAGGCGATATTGAGCCCTTCCACCGGGCCCAGGCTGTAGGTGACCGAGATATCGGCCTCGCCATCGATGACCATCTGCGAAGCCTTGGCCGCGCCGACCACGTTGAGCTTGAACTGCATGCCCGGATATTGCTCGCGGAAGTGCGCCATCACATTGGGCAGCAGGTCCCAGGCAAAACCCTCCGAACAGGCCAGCGTGACCACGCTCTGGCCGACCGCGTGCAGTCCTTTCACCTCTGCCATCACCTGTTCCACCTCCAGCAGGTTGCGCCGCGCGAAAGCCATCAGCACTTCGCCGGCGGGCGTGAGCACCATGCCGCGCGCGCGGCGCTCGAAGAGCGGCACGCCGGTTTCTTCTTCCATCTTGGCGATCTGGCGGCTCACCGCCGAGACGGCCACGTGCAGCCGTTCGGCGGCAGCCGTCAGGGAGCCGGTGCGGCCGACCTGGTAGAAATAGCGGAGCGCGGTACTTTGCATGGCAGAAGTGGCTTTCTGAATTCGGCAATCAATGAAGAGAAACCTTGCAAAGCTGCGCAAGGCCATCCTGGTGCGCGCGGATGAAGATGCACGAAATCACCGCGTTGAGGCGCAATTCATGCACGTTTCTTGGGCTGGAACGCGCTGAAAAACACGATAAATCATTTTGCCAATTTGCGAAAGCAGCGTTTTAAAAATTGACATTGTTGGAAATCACATCGGCTCCTAGAATCGTCTCCAATGACAGTTCACCCGGAGTCCTCCATGTCCCGCAGCACCGCCCTTCGCCTGGCCGCCGAGTATTTTGATTCGGGCCGTTTCCAGCGTGACCTGCAACGCCGCATCGCGCTGCCGACCGAAAGCCAGAACGCCGCACGTGCCGATGAACTGGCCGCCTACCTGCGCGAAGAGATCGCACCGGCGCTGGCCGCGCTGGGCTTCGAGACGCAGCAGATTGCCAATCCGGTGGAAGGCGCACCGCCGCTGCTGCTGGCGCGTCGCATCGAATCGGCGGACGCGGTGACGGTGCTCATGTATGGCCACGGCGATGTGGTCAACGGCCAGGAAGGCCGCTGGCAGCAGGACCGTTCGCCCTGGCAGCTGAGCCCCGATGGCGATCGCTGGTACGGGCGCGGTACCGCCGACAACAAGGGCCAGCACAGCATCAACCTGGGCGCGCTGGCCGCCGCCATCGAGGCGGCCGGGGGCAAGCTGGGCTGCAACCTGAAAATGATTTTCGAAATGGGCGAGGAAGTGGGCTCGCCCGGTCTCTACGAGGCCTGCCGCGATCACGCCGATTACCTGGAGGCGGACCTGTTCCTGGCCTCGGATGGCCCGCGCCTGGCGGCGTCCAGCCCGACGCTCTTCCTCGGCTCGCGCGGCGCGCTGCAGTTCAAGCTGGTGCTCGACACCGGCAACGGTGCACACCATGCCGGCAACTGGGGCGGCGTGCTGCGCAATCCGGCCACGGTGTTGGCCAATGCGGCGGCTTCGCTGGTGGATGGACGCGGCGTGATCCGCGTGCCGGGTATGCGTCCGCGCAACGTGAGCGAGCGGGTGCGGGCGCTGGTGCGCGACTTTGCGGTGGGCAGCGACGACGGTGATCCGGTACTCGATGCGCAGTGGGGCGAGCCCGGCCTGAGCGCCGGCGAGCGCCTGTTTGCCTGGAATACGCTGGAACTGATCGCCTTCGAGGCCGGCAATGCGCAGCGTCCGGTGGGGGCGATTCCGGCGCGGGCGCAGGCGGTGTTCCAGCTGCGCTTCGTGGTCGGCACGGTGTGGGAAGACGTGCAGCAGAGCCTGCGCCGCCATCTCGATGAACACGGCTATGCCGATGTGCAGATCGAGATCCAGGCCGCCGCGCCCGCCACGCGCCTCGATCCCGATGACGCCTGGGTGCGCCTGGCCACCGGTTCCCTGCAGGAGACCAGCGGCAAGCCCGTGACCATCCTGCCCAACCTGGGCGGCACCATCCCCAATCACTGCTTCTCGGAAGCGCTGGGTTTGCCCACGCTCTGGATGCCGCACTCCTATCCCTCCTGCTCGCAGCATGCGCCGGACGAACACCTGCTCGCCCCGGTAGCGCGCGAAGGCCTGCAACTGATGGCGGGCCTGCTGTGGGATATCGGCCAGCAGGGGCAGCAGGTGCGCCAGCAGCGGGCGCAGTCGGCAGTGGCCTGAGTTGAGGCCTTTTCCATTTTCAAGAACGCAAGCCAGCGCAGTCCATCTTCCAACGGGAACACGACCATGAACGCAGCGTCACCCTCGGCAACACCGGAAATTTCTTCAGCAGCAGAAGCCGCCCCCGCGCCCATGTCGGCCGCGCGTACGCGGCGATTGATCGTCGCCTCCTCCATCGGCAATGCGCTGGAGTGGTTCGACTTCGTGGCCTATGGTTTCTTTGCGGTGACCATCTCCAAACTGTTTTTCCCGACAGGCGACGAGACGGTCTCGCTACTGGTCACGTTTGCTACCTTCGGGCTGTCGTATCTGTTCCGTCCGCTGGGGGCGATCCTGCTGGGCTGGTATGGCGACAAGGTCGGCCGCAAGCCGGCGCTGCTGGTCTCGCTGTCGATGACGGTGGCCGGCACCTTGATCTGTACCGTGATCCCCACGTACGAGACTATCGGCGTGGCCGCGCCCATCGGTATCCTGGTGGCGCGCATCCTGCTGGCGCTGTCGGCCGGCGGCGAGTTCGGTTCGGCCACGGCCTTGCTGACCGAGACCGGCTCCAAGCGCCGCGCTTTCATGGCCAGCTGGCAATTCTCCAGCCAGGGCGCAGCGGCCCTGATGGCGGCACTGGCCGGTTTCCTGCTGAACCAGTGGCTCACGCCCGAGCAGATCACCGCCTGGGGCTGGCGCCTGCCGTTCGCCTTCGGCTTGCTGATCGCGCCGGTGGGTCTGTACATCCGCCGTCACATCGATGAAGTACCAATGGCCAAGAAGGCGCAAGTGGCCGGCGAGGACGATGCCAGCTGGGGCCTGCAGGTCACGCGGGTGCTGGTGGCCATGGGCATTCTCTCGGTCTCTACCGCCGCCACTTACCTGATGCTGCTGTACATGCCGACCTATGCCATCAAGCAGCTGCACCTGCCGCAGTCGACCGCGTTTGCGGCGGCCGCCGTGACCGGTGCCATTCTGATGATCGGCGCGCCTTTCATGGGCATGCTGGCCGACCGCGTGGGCCGTGCCCGCATCATGGTGGTGTCCACCGTGCTGACGCTGGCCACCATCTATGGCTCCTTCGTCTGGGTGATTGCCATGCCGACCGTGTGGGTGATGATGGCCATCATGATCTGGGCCGGCATCCTCAAGGCGGTCTATTTCGGTTCGCTGGGGGTGGTGCTGTCGTCGATCTTCCCGCCGGCCACACGGGTGCGCGGCATGGGGATCAGCTATAGCCTGGGAGCAACCATCTTCGGCGGCTTCACGCCCTTCATGGTGACCTGGCTGGTGGGCAAGACCGGCAATCCGGTGTCGCCCAGCTATTACCTGATGGTTTGCGCCGCGATCAGCCTGTTGTGCGTGAGCATCTACCACTTCCGCTTGAAAAAATACCTGTGAAAAAACGCACAGGGGGCACACGGGACGGGAATTTTTTCCCGTGCCGCGCTACCATGGCGGTCTTGCCGGACAAGCTGGACTGTGCCGGCATCGGCGTTTCCCCACATTGACGAGGTCCTCATGTTTTCGCATCTTCCGCCGTATGCCGGCGATCCCATCCTGAGCCTGATGGAACAATTCCAGCGCGACGAGCGCAGCAACAAGGTCAACCTGAGCATCGGCATCTACACCGATGGCCGTGGCGTGGTGCCGGTGCTGCCCTCCGTACGCACTGCCTCCGCTGCGGTGGCCGAGACCGGCGCGCCCTACGTCTACCTGCCCATGGAAGGCCATGCCGCCTACCGCCAGGCCGTGGCCAAGCTGCTCTTCGGTGCCGACCTGCCGTCGGCCGAGCACCTGGCCATCGTCCAGACCCTGGGCGGTTCGGGCGCATTGAAGGTCGGTGCCGACCTGATCGCGCGCTTCTTCCCGCAGCCCACCATCTGGCTGCCGGACCCGACCTGGGACAACCACGTCGGCATCTTCGAAGGCGCGGGCTTCAAGACCGAGCGTTATCCCTACTACGATGCCCAGACCAAGGGCCTCAATTTCAACGGCATGCTGGACAAGCTGCAAAGCCTGCCCAAGGGCGCCGTGGTGCTGCTGCACCCGTGCTGCCACAACCCGACCGGCGTCGACCCGACCCGTGCGCAGTGGGAGCAGATCATCGCCGTGGTCGAGCAGCGCGGCCTGCTGCCCTTCTTCGACCTGGCCTACCAGGGCTTTGCCGAAAGCCTGGACGACGACATCTGGCCGGTGCGCGAAGCGGTGCGTCGCCAGATTCCATTCTTCCTGTCGAACTCGTTCTCCAAGATCTTTTCGCTCTACAGCGAGCGCATCGGTGCCTTGTCGGTGTTCTGCCCGCACGCAGGCCAGGCCGCCAACGTGCTGGGCCAGCTGAAGCTGACCGTGCGCCGCAACTACTCCAGCCCCGCCCGCAACGGCGCGCTGCTGGTGGCGCATGTGCTGAACGACGACAAGCTGGCCACGCAATGGCGTGCCGAAGTCGAGGAGATGCGCGTGCGCGTGCGTGACATGCGCGTCAAGCTGGCCTCGCAATTGAAGAGCGCCGTGCCGGACCAGGACTTCTCCTTCCTGCTGCGCCAGAACGGCATGTTCGGCTACACCGGCCTGACCTCGGCCCAGGTCGATCGCCTGCGTGAAGAGTTCGGCGTCTATGCCGTGGGCACTGGCCGCATCTGCGTGGCGGGCCTGAACGACAGCAACGTTGCACGCGTGGCCGAGACCATGGCCGAGGTGCTGCGTGGCTGAAGTGGCAAGCAAGGCCGCCGTGTCGGCGGCCAACCTGCGCCACAAGAGCTATGAAGACGTGCTGGCCCTGGTGGCCGGTACGCTCTTCGTCTCGCTGGCGGTGAACATGTACAGCCAGGTGGGCCTGTTGACCGGCAGCACCGCCGGCCTGGCCTTCCTGACGCATTACCTGACGGGCCTGCCGTTTGGCGTGGTGTTCTTCACCATCAACATCCCGTTCTACTATTTCGCGTTTCGCCGCATGGGCTTGCGCTTCACCGGCAAGACCTTCTGTGCGGTGGCGCTGGTGTCGGGCTTCTCGCTGATGCATCCGCATTTCATCGGTTATGCCAAGCTGGACCTGTTCTACAGCGCGGTGCTGGGTGGACTGTTGATGGGGGTGGGTTTCGTGATGCTGTTTCGCCATGGTGCCAGCCTGGGGGGCATCAATGTGGTGACGCTGTTCCTGCAAGACCGCTACGGCCTGCGCGCCGGCAAGCTGCAGATGGGCGTGGATGTGGTGATCGTGCTGTGTTCGCTGTTCGTGGTGACGCCGCGCGTGCTGCTGGCGTCCATCCTCGGGGCGGTGACGGCCAATCTGGTGATTGCCTTTAATCACCGGGCGGGCAGGTATATGGGAATGTAAGAAGGGCAGGCGGGATCGCCTGGCTGGAATGAATGCCGTTCAGTGCAGACTGGACGGCATTTTTTTTAGTTCTGGGTTAGTTCACACTTGCAACAATCCCGGATCAGGCTCCAGATCATTGCGCGAGAGACCGCGCGCTTCCATCACGTGCAGCAGGAAGTCGATTGGATCGGGATCATCGATGGCAAAGTGCGCACGTTCGTAATCGGCGATCAGGAGGGTGAGCGCATCGAGCTGGTCGGCTTGCTCCGACTCGGCGGGCGCGTCCCACAGGCGTTCCGCTTCGGCCAGCGCGGCGTGGTAATCCTTGCGGGTGCGTATCAGTTTGAATTGCATGCCGTGCTCCTTCCGAGTGCTTCCACATTGAACCGATCTTGCGTTGCGTTTTACGCGCAAGCATCCGAGCCGGCAATCGTCGCTTTGGGAAAAATGAAGGTCCAAAAAACAAAACCCCGCATCAAGCGGGGTCTGCAGGAAACAGCAGTCTGGCCGATGTGGATCAAGCCTTGATCCTGAAAGTCTCCACCCCCACCGAATCACAATCCGGATACACATCCGGCTTCTCGGTGGACACCCGCACCGCGCGCACCTTGGGGTGGGCCAGCATGGCGGTCATGACGTCGTCGCACAGGGTTTCCTGCAGGTGGATGTGGCCGCGCGCCATGCGTTCGGCGATGGTGGAGCGGATGAAGTCGTAGTCCACCACTTCGTCCAGGTGGTCGGCCGTCGGGGTGGTCTCGGCCAGCGGGACGTAGAGGTCGACGTTGATCAGGATGCGCTGCTCACCCTTCTTTTCGAACTCGTGCACGCCGATGTTGATGAACACCTCGTAGTTGCGCAGGAACAGGCGGCGGCAATCTTGCAGGGAAGGATGGGAGAGAAAGAGCATGATCAGAAAAAATTAAGGTTATTTCGCCACGAACATGACGTCGCGCGAAAGGGGAAGCAAATGCTGGCCGCCATCGACCAGCAGGGTAGTACCCGTGACGGCCCGCGCCGAAGCGACGTAGCAGACCGCAGCGGCAATGTCCTCGGGCGTGCTGCCACGGCCCAGGGGGGTGACCGTGTGCGCCTTGTCGAACTGGTCCTCGGTCTGGTCGCCCGAGACCATGGTCAGCCCGGGTGCCACGCCGACTACCCGCACCTTGGGCGCCAGTGCCTGTGCCAGCAGCGTGGTAGCGCTGTGCAGGGCGGCCTTGGAAAGGGTGTAGGACAGGAAGTCAGGATTGGGATTGTACAGTTTCTGGTCCAGCAGGTTGATGACCACGGCCTGCTGGCCCTCCGGCGTGGCCTCGAACAAGGCCTGCGCCAGCAGCACGGGCGCGCCGACGTTGGCGCTCATGTGGCGCAGCAGGCGGTCATTGCCGAAGCTGGCGGCGTCATCGTAATCGAACAGCGAGGCGTTGTTGACCACGCAGGTGATGCGTCCCAGCGGCGCGGCCTGGGGCAGCAGGGAACGGACCTGGGCTTCGTCGCCCAGTTCGCCCTGCACCGCCAGGGCGCGGCGGCCCAGGGCTTCGATCTCGCGCACCAGCGTGTCGGCTTCCTCGCGCGAACGGTTGTAGTGGACCGCCACGTCCCAGCCCGCGCGGGCCAGAGCCAGCGCGATGTGACGGCCGATGCGGCGTGCGGCGCCCGTAACCAGTGCTATACCTGCAGAAGAGGGTGATGTCATGTTCCCGGTTTCCATTCGTCGATACAATACGGCCCATGCAACTGCAACTACCCGAACCCGGCGCTGACGCACAGTCCGCCTCGCATTCCCTCCAGCACCTGATCGCCGGCGAGATCGCCGCATCCGGCGGCTGGATCTCCTTCGAACGTTACATGGAACTGGCCCTGTATGCGCCGCAGGTCGGCTATTACAGCGGGGGTTCTTCCAAACTGGGCAAGGAGGGCGATTTTACAACCGCCCCGGAAATCTCGCCGCTGTACGGCGCGACCCTGGCCCACCTGGCCGCCGAAGTGATCGCGGCCAGCCCGCAGGTGGCCAATGTGCTGCTGGAATTCGGTGCCGGCACCGGCAAGCTGGCGCGCGACATCCTCACCGAATTGCAGTCGCGCGAGGCGCTGCCCGAGAAATATTTCATCGTGGAAATCTCGGCCCAGCTGCGCGCCCGCCAGCAGGAAACCCTGGCCGCTTTCGCGCCGCTGGTGGAATGGCTCGATGCCCTGCCGGAAACTTTCTCGGGTGTGGTGGTCGGCAATGAAGTGCTCGATGCCATGCCGGTGCGCCTGGCCATCAAGGCCGAAGAGGGCTGGCAGGAACGCGGCGTCACGGTCGATGCCACGGGCCGCCTGCAGTTTGCGGACCGCACCGTGAGCGATCTGCCGGTGGCGCAGATTCCCGAGGCCGAACCCTTGCCGGCCGGTTACCTGACCGAGCTGTCGCCGGTAGCCATCGGCTTCATGCGCACCCTGGGCCGCATGCTGGCCAGTGGTCCCGGTGCCTTGGCGATCCTTCCGGATTACGGATTCCCCGCCGCGGAATACTACCTGCCCGACCGCGACCAGGGCACGCTGATGTGCCACTACCGCCATCATGCCCACACCGATCCTTTCTACTGGCCGGGTTTGCAGGACATCACCGCGCACGTGGATTTCACGGCGATGGCGGTGGCGGCAGTAGAGGAGGGCGCGGAGGTGCTGGCCTATACCAGCCAGGGCGCCTTCCTGCTCAATGCCGGTATCGGCGAGCTGCTGCTGCGCACCTCGCCCGAGGACAGCCTGCGCTACCTGCCGTTGGCCAACGGCATGCAGAAACTGATTTCCCCGGCCGAGATGGGCGAGCTCTTCAAGGTGCTGGCCATTGGCAAGAACGTCGAATGGCCGGCCCGCATGCTGCGCCACGACCGCACCCATCGCCTGTGAGGAGCCGCGCATGATTCGCTGGATCGTTGTCATCTTCCTCTCGGTCATCGTGTTCTCGACCTTGTTGCCCTGGCTGGAAAAACTGGGCATCGGCCGCTTGCCGGGAGACTTGCGTTTCCGCTTGTTCGGCCGCATCTTTTCGCTGCCCTTCGCCTCGACCATCCTCATTTCGGTGGTGGTGTTCCTGCTGGCGAAGATCCTCTGAGTCCGATCAGGAGTAGTCAACATGCGCGTATTGCTGGTGGAAGACGATCCCATGGTGGGCGAGGCCGTGCGCAAGGGTTTGCGCCAGGATGGCTTCACCATCGACTGGGTGCAGGATGGCAAGTCGGCCGACGTGGCCCTGCGCACCGAGGACTACGCCATGCTGCTGCTGGACCTGGGCCTGCCGCAGAAGGATGGCCTGGCCGTGCTGCGCACCCTGCGTGAACGCGGCAGCGCCATTCCCGTGCTCATCACCACGGCACGCGATGCCGTGGCCGACCGCGTGGCCGGGCTCGATGCCGGTGCCGACGATTACCTCATCAAGCCCTTCGACCTGGAAGAACTGTCGGCCCGCATGCGCGCCCTTTCGCGCCGCCAGGCCGGACGCGCCGAAAGCCTGGTGCAGGTGCGCGAAGTGGTGTTGAATCCGGCCACGCATGAAGTGACCGTGGGCGGCAAGCCGGTCAATTTGTCGGCGCGCGAATTCGCGCTGCTGCACGCCTTCATGGACCGTCCGGGGGTGGTGCTCTCGCGCGCCCAGCTGGAAGAAAAACTTTACGGCTGGGATGACAGCATCGAGAGCAATGCCGTCGAAGTGCACATCCACGCGCTGCGCAAGAAGGTCGGCAGCGACTTCATCAAGAACGTGCGCGGCGTGGGCTACCTGGTGCCGGCATGAAATCGATCCGCAACAAGCTGCTGCTGTGGCTGGGACTGGGGCTGTTCTCCATCATCGTGCTGGCCGGCGTGGCGCTGTACTTCCAGGCGCGCGGCGAAGCCAACCAGATCTTCGATTACCAGATGCGCCAGATCGCGGCCTCGCTGCCGCGCCAGGCTTTCTCGCCGATTTCGCCGGGGCAGCAGTTCCCCGAGCTGGAGGACGAGATCATGATGCAGATCTGGGACAGCCGTGGCTCGGTCATCTATCACTCCCATGCACGCGGGGCCATGCCGCGCCAGGCTGAACTGGGCTTTGCCAACGTGCGCGGACCCAATGGCATGTGGCGCGTCTACAGCGCCCAGATCGGCAGTACCGTGGTGCAGGTGGCGCAGCCCCAGAGCGCGCGCGACGAGATCGCCGCGCAGATGGCGGTCAAGACGGTGGTGCCCTTGCTGTTACTGTTTCCGCTGATCGGTGTGCTGTCGTGGGTGGCGGTCAGCCGGGGGCTGGCCCCGGTGCGCAAGGCCGCCGCCGAAGTGGCGGCACGCGACATGAACTCGTTGCAGCCGCTGTCGGATGTGGGCATGCCGCAGGAAATCCAGCCGCTCACGCATGCCTTGAATGACCTGCTGGCACGGCTCAAACACGCCACGGAAACGCAGCGTGCCTTCGTCGCCGATGCGGCGCATGAACTGCGCACACCGCTGACGGCCTTGCGCCTGCAGGCGCAACTGGCTGAGCGCGCCACCGACGAACAGGAGCGGCGCGCCGCCTTTGCCGATCTCAAGAACGGGCTGGAGCGCGCCACCCATCTGGTGCACCAGCTGCTCACGCTGGCGCGCCAGGAGCCCGATGCGATGGGCTTTGCGGAGGTCGACCTGCGTGCGCTGCTGGGCAGTGTCGTGGGCGACTTGTCCTCGGTGGCCGATCATGGCGGCATCGATCTCGGGCTGTCGGACCAGGGCGATGATGGCCGTCCGGTGCGCGTGCAGGGCAATGCCGATGCCTTGCGCATCCTCTTCAACAATCTGGTGGACAACGCCCTGCGCTATACCCCGGCGGGCGGCGTGGTCGATGTTGGCTTCGAATTTCCCGCTGCGGAAAGGTGTGCGGTGGTGATCCAGGACAGTGGCCCCGGTATCGCCGAGAGCGAGTTGCCGCGCGTCTTCGATCGCTTCTACCGGGCCCAGCGCGCGCAGGAACAGGGCTCCTCACGCGGTGCCTTCGGCAGCGGCCTGGGGCTGGCCATCGTGCGCCAGATCGCCGACCTGCACCGGGTGCCGGTGGAATTGCGCAATACCGGGCGCGGCTTGCAGGCGCGCGTGGTCTTCACGCTGTTGCCGGCCTGAATCGCTTGCCGGATGGCGTTTTCGGAGCATTAAGCGCGGATTAATGCTCAATTTTCCAGCCTTAAGTTTGTCTTAATTTTCACTGCTTAATCTTCACTCCAACGGTTGAGGCCCAACGGCCCCGACCCTCGATATCCCGTTCGATCAAGGAGAAGAAGATGAGCCGTCGCATCGTTTTTGTTCGTAACACGTTGGCTGTGATGATTGCCGCGGTGGTTGGCGGCAGCTACGTCTATTTTCGTGGTGCCGACCTGCCGTCGGCGCACGCGGCCGCGCTCAACGCCCCGCTGGTGGCGTCCAATACCGCGCCCGCTGCCCCGGCCGGACCGGTGGTCGCGGCGGCGACCGATTTCTCGGGCATCGTCCAGCGTTACGGCCCGGCGGTGGTCAACATCAGCGTCACCGGCAAGGCCCGCAAGGTCGCCGATGACGACGACAATGGCCTCGATCCGAACGATCCCTTCTCCGAATTCTTCAAGCGCTTCGGTCCGCAACTGCAGATGCCGCAGCAGCCTCGCATCATGCACGGCCTCGGCTCCGGTTTCATCATCTCGTCCGATGGCCTGATCCTGACCAATGCCCACGTGGTCGATGGCGCCCAGGAAGTGGTGGTCAAGCTGACCGACCGCCGCGAGTTCAAGGCCAAGGTGCTGGGCATCGACAAGCAGAGTGACATCGCCGTCATCCGCATCGATGCCAAGAACCTGCCCACGGTGCAGATCGGCGATCCTTCCCGCGTGAAGGTCGGCCAGCCGGTGCTGGCCATCGGCTCGCCCTACGGCTTCGACAACACGGCCACCGCCGGCATCATCAGCGCCAAGTCGCGCAGCCTGCCGGATGACAACTACGTGCCCTTCATCCAGACCGACGTGGCCGTCAATCCGGGCAACTCCGGTGGCCCGCTGTTCGACCTGAATGGCCAGGTGATCGGCATCAACTCGCAGATCTACAGCCAGACCGGCGGCTTCCAGGGCCTGTCGTTCTCCATCCCCATCGATGTGGCGATGAAGGTCGAGCAGCAACTGGTCACGCACGGCAAGGTGACGCGTGGCCGCCTGGGCGTCTCGGTGCAGGACCTGAACCAGGCCTTGTCCGAATCCTTTGGCTTGAAGAAGGCTGAGGGCGCGCTGGTCAGTTCGGTGGAAAAGGGCAGCCCGGCGGACAAGGCCGGCTTGCAGGCGGGTGACGTGATCCTGAGCTTCGATGGCCACGCCATCGATCATTCGGTCGACTTGCCTACGCTGGTGGCCGATACCGCGCCGGGGTCCAGCAAGCCCATCCAGGTCATGCGCGGTGGCAAGGTCGTGACCATGAACGTGACCGTGGGCGAGATGAAGCAGGCCAAGAATGAGGCCAAGCCCGGCAAGTCCGATGACCAGGGTCGCCTGGGGCTGGCGGTGCGTCCGCTGGACAAGGATGAGCAGGCCCAGATCGGTGGCCAGAAAGGCTTGCTGGTGGAAGACGCCAGCGGTCCGGCCGCAGTGGCCGGCATCCAGAGCGGCGACGTGATCCTGGCGCTCAACGGCACGCCCGTTTCCAGTGTGGCGCAACTGCGCAAGCTGGCCAGCGAGGCAGGCAAGAACGTCGCGCTGCTGGTGGAACGCGGTGACGAAAAGATCTTCGTGCCGCTGGCCTTGAATTGAACTAAATCGTTTAAATGATTTGGATGATTTGCATGAGTTGCGGTACTGACGTCTTCAAGTCTTGAGGTTTTGCAGTGAGTAGTACCGGTGAGCAGTAAGTAGCAAGCAGTGAGTAGTAAGTGGTAAGCAGTAAGCAGTGAGGGATTTGGCCGGATGTGCGCAAGCGTGTCCGGCCTTTTTTTTATTCTTCCGCTGCCGGTTTGGCGGGCGCGGGTTTTTCGCGCCACTGGTCGTGCGAGTGATCGCGCTGCATGGCTTCGCGATCCCCGGCGAACATGGCCTGCAATTCTTCGCGTGCCTGCACTGCCATGGACACCATCTGCGCCTGGTCCTTGTAGTGCGGGTAGAGCGCTGCCAGAGTTTTGAGATTGTGAGAGCGGAATTTCATCGCGGCTTCACGCGCACGATAGGCGCCGAAGTCCAGCTGCTGCAGCACTTGCCGGCCCATGTGCAGGGCGCTTTCGAAGGTCTCGCGCTCCAGCACCGTGACGCCGCGATCCATCAGGTCGTAGTAGTGCGTGACGTTGCGCGCACGGGCGGCGATCTGCAGGTGCGGGAATTCCTCACGCACTTTTTCCACCATGTCCAGCGCGGCTTGCGCATCGTCGATGGCGATCACCAGGACCTTGGCCTTGTCGGCACCGGCGGTGCGCAGCAGGTCGATGCGGGTGGCGTCGCCATAGAACACCTTGAAGCCGAACTTGCGCAGGAAATCGATCTGGTCCGGATCGTGATCCAGCACCGTGGCACCGATGTCATTGGCCGCCAGCAGACGGCCCACGATCTGGCCGAAGCGGCCGAAGCCGGCGATGATGACCTGGTTGTCCTGTGGTCCGATCTTGTCTTCGGGGCGGCGCTTGCCGCCTTCCAGCCAGCGCACCAGCAGGCGGTCATGCACCAGCAAGAGCAGGGGCGTGATCAGCATCGACAGCGCCACCACGACGACCAGCATGGACGAGATCTCGGGCGTCAACACTTTGGCGGTGACGGCGGCACCGAAGACGATGAAGGCGAACTCCCCGCCCTGCGAGAGCAGGAAAGCGAAGAACAATTGCTGCCCGCGCGGAATGCCGAAGCAGCGCCCGAGGAACCACATCACGCCGGTCTTGATGGTCAGGAAGCCCGCCACCATGCCGAGGATGCGCCAGGGCTGGGCGAGGAAGACGCCGAAGTCCACCGACATGCCCACGGCAATGAAGAACAGGCCCAGCAGCAAGCCCTTGAAGGGCTCCAGGTCGCTTTCCAGCGCATGGCGGTATTCGGAATCGGCCAGCAGCACGCCGGCCAGGAAGGTGCCCAGCGCCATCGACATGCCTACCGATTGCATCAGCAGGCAGGTGGAGATCACCAGCAGCAGGGCGAAGGCGATGAAGATCTCGCGCATGTCGGTCTTGGCGATGATGCGCAGGATGGGGCGGATCAGCACCCGTCCGCCGAAGATCAGCAGGGCGATCACCAGCGCCACCTGGCCCGCATGCAGCCAGCCCTGCCCGCTGCCCTGGCTGGCCGCCACACCCAGCAGGGGCACGGCGGCCATCATGGGGATGGCGGCGATGTCCTGGAACAGCAGGATGGAAAAGCCCGCCGCACCGGCCGGTGTGGCCGTGAGCTTGCGCTCGCCCAGCGTGGCCAGGGCGATGGCGGTGGAGGAGAGCGACATGCCCAGCGCACCGATGAGCCCGATGCGCCACGGCACGCCCGCGGCCAGCGCCGCAGCGAAGAGCGCCAGTGACACCGCCGCCACCTGCACGCTGCCCCAGCCGAAGATGGAGCGGCGCAGTGCCCACAAGCGCTTGGGATCGAGTTCGAGGCCGATCAGGAACAGCAGCAGCACCACGCCGAATTCGGAGAATTCGAGGATGTGCTTGACCTCGGTGATGAGGCCCAGTCCCCACGGGCCGATGACGATGCCGGCCAGCAGGTAGCCCAGCACGGCACCCAGCCCCAGGCGTTTGGCGATGGGCACGGCGGCCACTGCCGCCAGCAGGTAGACGAGGGCGATCAGCAGTTGTTCATCCATGGCGGGGTCCGGTCAGTTGGTCAGTTGGTCAGTTGAAAGGGGAGGGCGCAGTGATGTGCGAGGATTAGTGAGAAATCCGATGCGTGGCTCATGCCTGCAAGCCTTCCAGGTAGCGTTCCACATGGCGCTGGAACTCGACCGGCGGTACGTGGTGCGCACCATGCAGGATCAGCGGTTCCACCCACTGCATGCCGCACAGGCGCGCGGTCTGTTGATATGGCGGCAGGAAATCGGCAAAGGGATGGCCGTGGCGGCCCGTGCTCTGGTAGGACGCCGTCTCTCCGCCGGTCGAGGCCACCAGCCAGAAACGCTTGCCTTCCAGCGCATGGCCATCGTGGCCGAAGGCCCAGCCGCGCGCCAGCACGCGGTCCAGCCATTCCTTCTGCAGGGCCGGCATGCTGTACCAGTGGATGGGATGCTGCATCACGACCAGCTCGGCCTGGCTCAGCAGTTGCTGCTCGTGTTCGACGTCGATGTGGAAATCGGGATAGTGCTCGTAGAGATCATGCACGGTCACGTCGGGCAGGCGGGCGGCGGCTTCCAGCATCAGGCGATTGGTGCGCGAGAGCTCGGCAGCGGGATGGGCGTACAGGATCAGGACCTTGGACATGTGTCGGCGCGGGCAATGTGGGTGGTGGGCAGAGGGAACGATGGCCTCCGGTGCAAATGGCCGGAACATGCATGGCCTTGGCGCTGTCTGCCCTTGCAAGGGAGAGGAGTGTGCCACGAAAGGGCGCTGGCCGGCTTGGATGAAACTGCTTGCAGGCGGCGCCGTCCGCAGGTGTCCAAAGCCGGGCAATGCGAATATACTCAGCCACTCCCCGGGCCCGTCGCGCCATTGACGGCTTGCATGCCGCCGCTGGTACTCGCCGCAGTTCATTTCATCTGATTACTTATTGCAGCCATGTCCGACATCCAAGATTCCGAAGCCAATTTGCCGCCAGACCGCTCCCCGGGCGCGGTCCCGGCCAAGCCAGTGTCTGCCGACGCGTCCGGTACGCCGGCCGCATCACAGAATCCTGCCCAGCCCGCCGCTGCACCTGCTACCACCGTGGTAGCAGCTCCGGCAGCCTCTCCGGCGGTGCCGGCCGTTGAAGCCGTGACGCCGCCGGCCCAGCCGGGCGCGCAGCCCGCCACCGAGGCCGCCCACGGCCAGACGGCGGACCAGGCGCAGCAGCGCATCTATACCTCGCTGCCGCCGCCTCCGCATCACGCGGGCGATGCACCCTGGGCGCAGACCTGGCGCTTCCTGACGGCGCGCCTGCGCCAGCTGTCGGACAAGGCCGGCCGGCGCGTCATGCAGCGCACGCTCAAGATCGGCGTATCGGCCCGCATCTTCCATCCCGAGAGCGGTGCCAAGGGCTTGCGCAGCAAGACCCTGCAGTATCTGGAAGAGTCGATCGCGCAATGGGTGATGTCGCGCGACGTGCTGGTCTTCATGATCCCCACCGTCAATACCAATGGCCTGGTCCACCCGAGCAATATTCGCCTGCGCGACTATGCCAAGCATCTGGATGGCCTGGTGCTGCAGGGCGGGGCCGACGTCTCGCCGCAGAGCTACGCGCAAGCGGCGACCCGCCCCGAATGGAGCGGCGACCGCGTGCGCGACATGTACGAGCTGGAACTGCTGCATGAATTCATCGAGGCCGGCAAGCCCGTGCTGGGCATCTGCCGTGGCTGCCAGCTGATCAACGTGGCTTTCGGCGGCACGCTCTACCAGGACATTGCTACCGATGTGCCGACCGCCATCCCGCACGTCAACGAGCAGTACGACAGCAATTATCACGCGCTGCATTTCCCGCAGGGTTCGTCGCTGGCCGGCATGGTCAAGACCGAGAACGCCATCGTCAATTCCATCCACCACCAGGCCGTGCACAACCTCGGGCGCGACCTGTCGGTGGAGGCCGTCTCGGGGCCGGACCAGATCGTTGAAGCCATCCGCTACCGCAAGGCGCCGTTCGTGATGGGCTTGCAGTGGCACCCGGAATTCCACCGCGCGGGCGGTCCGGAGCTGCTGGACTGCACGCCGATCCTGGACAGTTTCCTGCGGGCAGCGCGCGAAACACGTTTCTGATCCCGCGCGATTGGCCGGAACCTAAGCCCGCCAGCGTCATCGAACCCTCTTTGCGCTGGCGCAAGCCAATTGCATCGCCTCTGCAGCATGGCTGCAATGCGCTACCCGCCTCGTTGCGGACTCTGTAGAATCAAACGGTCGTCGCAATGCAGCACCTCTTCAGGTGCGGCGTTCAGGGTGCGGCGACTTGCTAGTCTTTTCCATCACCGGCAAAAAAGGAGAATTTACATGCCTCAATCCCCCGCACTGAAGACCGTTCGCAATGACATGAAGACGCTGGTCAAGGACGCCCAGGCATTGTTCGCCGAAGCTGCCGCCGCCACCGGCGAGAAGGCCGACGAGCTGCGCGCGCGTGGCCTGACCCTGCTGGAAGCCGCTGCCGAAGCCGCCCAGACCGCTCAAGCCGCCGCCATCGAGAAGGGCAAGGAAGTCGCCGCCAAGACCGACGACTACGTCCACGAGAATCCGTGGCGTGCCGTGGCCATCTCGGCAGGCCTGGGCCTGCTGGTCGGCCTGGTCATCGGCCGCAGCAAGTAAGCGCCGCCCCGATGGCGACGCCCCACAAGGAAGGCCCGGCCGCACCTGCCGCGCATGCCGCCAACCCCGGCTTGACGGCGGGCCTGCTGGGCCTGGCCAAGAACCTGCTGGGCCTCATCATCAGCCGCATCGAACTGGCTTCGCTGGAGATGTCGGAGATCGGGGCCAATCTGGTCCGTTTCGCCGTCATCTTCGTGCTGGCCGCGGTCGCGTTGTGGTTCGCCATCGCCTTCTGGTCGGTGCTGGTGGTCATGCTGGCCTGGGATACCTGGGGCTGGAAGATCCTGGCCCTGCTGGGTTTCGTGTTCAGCGTGGCAACCGTGGGTCTGGTGTATTACGCCAGGTCGGTGCTGATGCAGGGCAAGCTGTCGCTGCCGCAGACCATGTCCGAGCTGCGCAAGGACCGCGATGCGCTGTTGTGATGAGACTGTCTGCACGTGAAGTCTGCGGCAATTTTCCTAGTTCAATGAGGACTGCATGAGCGATCAGGACCAGGGCATGACCCATGAGGAACGCAAGCGCAAGGTGCTGGCGCAAGGCGCGTTGTACCGGCTGGGCGTGATGGAAGCGCGTGAAGTCGTGCGCGAGAATCTCAGCGCCGAGTCGCTGGCCAAGGGTGCCTTGAGCCGCGTGGGCCATTTTGCCGCCTCGCTGTTCGGCGGCGGCAGGACGGTGCAATCGATCAAATCCCTGAAGTCGCTCAGCGGCGGACTGGGCAACCTGAATCTGCAGACGGTGACGCCGCTGCTGATGACCGGTGCCTCGCTGCTGTCACGCCGCTGGCTGCGCAAGCCGCTGATGATGGGCGGCGTGATTGCAGCCGTGGGCGGGCTGGCGTATTACTTCAGCCAGCGCGGCGGCAGCCGGGACCCATCGGATGCGTCCGATACGGCTGCATTGCAAGGGCCACCGGAGCCGGATTGAGGGCTTCGGGGTGATCCATGATGTTCCTGCAAAGGCATCCGGTTTTCCGGGTGCCTTTGTCATTCATGGATAGCGTTTTGGCAAGCGCGGCAGGAACATATCCGCCCCGATACGCTCTGAAGGACACCGGCCCATGGCCTGGACAACAAGACTGACAAGGCAAGAAAGGACATGACATGAAGAAAATTTCAATCGCAGCGATCGCCGGCGTGCTGGCGCTCTCCGGCTGTGCCGACATGAGCCCGACCCAGCGTGGCACGGCCACCGGTGCGGGTATCGGTGCCGGCCTGGGCGGCATCATCGGTGCAGCTACCGGCGGTGGCGGTGGCGGACGTGCGCTGGGTGGTGCGGCCATCGGCGGCGCCATTGGTGCGGTGGCCGGCAACATCTGGTCCAACCGCATGGAAAACCAGAAGCGCGCCATGGAACAGGCTACCCAGGGCACCGGCGTGCAGGTCACGCAGACTGCCGACAACCGTCTGAAACTGGAAATCCCCAGCGACATCTCCTTCGATACCGGCCGTGCCGACATCAAGCCGGAGATGCGCCCGGTGCTGGATCGTTTCGCCGCCACCCTGGTGGAGAACCCGGCCACCACCGTGACCATCGTCGGCCACACCGACAACACCGGCAGCGATGCCATCAACGACCCGCTGTCGCAGCAGCGCGCGGCGCGCACCCGCGATTACCTGACGACGCGCGGCGTGGCCGCCAACCGCTTCAACATCTCGGGCCGTGGTTCGCATGAGCCGCTGGTCCCCAACACCAGCGATGCCAACCGCGCCAAGAACCGCCGCGTGGAAATCTTCGTGGCCGAGCAGCAGGCTGCAGCACCGGCACAGCAGCAGGCACCGGCGGGTTATGCACCGGGCAACTACCCGCCGCCGCCTCCACCCCAGCGGTATTGAGGCGATATGAAGCTTTCTCCGATGCGCCCGGCATGAGGGCGCATCCGGAGGGGCTGGAATAGGGCGCAGGGGCTTTTGGCTCCGCTTGTACGTGAATGAAATTGAAAAATCCCCGAATTTCGCTTCGGGGATTTTTTTTAGGCGAGGCCAGCGAGCGGGTCGCTGGCCACTGCGAGGATTACTTGGCGGGTGCGTCGGCAGCCGGTGCGGCACCTTCGGCGGCGGCCGGGGCCTTCACTTCGGGTTCCTTGAACTTGGCGCCGGACTGGTTGGCCATGTAGACCACGGTGCGCTGGATTTCGACGTCGTCCAGATCAGAGTTCCCGCCCTTGGCGGGCATGGCGCGCAGGCCATTGATGGCGTGCGAGACCAGGGTGTCATAGCCTGCGGCGATGCGGGCCTGCCAGGAGGCAGCGTCACCGACCTTGGGAGCACCGGCTACGCCGGCGCTGTGGCAGGCGGCGCAGGTGGTCTTGTAGACTTCTTCACCGGAGAGCAGTTGCTTGGGGCCGTTGGCATCACGGAAGGTGAAGCCATCGTCGGAGACGGGTTTGATGCGTGCCGCGATCATCTCGGGCGTCTGGCTGTCGGAGCCGGCACCGGTTTTCTGGCCATTGGTGACGTACTGCACGAGCAGCACGATGCACACGATGGGGACCATAAAACCTGCGACGACGGCTGCGATCAATTGCTTGGGAGTCTTGATTGCCGACTCGTGTTCCTGCTGAGCTGAGCTCATGGGCGTCCCTCCGTAATGTTTCCTCGAAATTGGGGCGGAAAACGTCGGTTCCCTTTGTATTGCCTTATCGCCTGGCATTGCGTGGAACTGGGATCAGGCAGGGCTTTCATTGCGCTCTCTCGCCGAACTCTTGATTATAGTCACAATGCTTTCCGTTTGACACGGAAAAACCGCCAGCGCCATGGACGTCCAGCCGGAAAGACGGTATCCTTCAGGCCTTTCCGGGGTTCGCCCCGATTCAGCGCGGCTGTAGCTCAGTGGATAGAGTATTGGCCTCCGAAGCCAAGGGTCGTGGGTTCGATCCCCGCCAGCCGCGCCATTTCTTTTCCGCCTTCCTCACACTGAGAAGGGAATCATAAGTTTGCCGTTTAGAAGCCATTGCTTTTAAATGGCAAACGATGCTTCCACCTTAACTGAGCCGTGGCGACCACATCACCAATCCCGCCCATACACCAGAAATCCAACGCAATTATCTAAATTGCAACGTATTCCGCTGGGAAATATTATGCTGATCTTTCAGTTGATGTGCTTTGCGCAATATCAATTGGACCAGATGTCCGTATTGTTCTATCTACGCCCGAGTGCCTTGAGAGAAGCGTTCCAGCCGGGCGGGCAATTTTGATGCCCCAGACAACTTCACGCCCCAACCCACGCGCGGTGTCACCGTGAATCGAACGGCACTTTTACATATTGTTGAGAATGGTGTCCGCCGCCAGGATGATCGGCTTGTAGATTTCCTGAAAATTGCTTGATTGCTTGGCCTGTTCAGTGACGCCGCCGAATTTGGCGTAGAACAGGTTCTTCACAGCTTGGTGGAAATAGGGTTCATGCTTGATCTTCTGTCGCAAGCCGTAATCGCTGAAGTATTTCAGAATCAATATGCCCATTTCGTAGACCGCCCTGCCGGTGTGGACGTAGGTAACGTCCGATGACAGTTGGTTGGCGACCTTGCGGAAGGCCCCCACATACTCATCAAGGAAGTAGATCCCATCGGGATGAGCCAGGGCCATTTCGAGGGCCAGGTTCCAATCCTGTCCACGAAATTCACCCAATCCATCCGCCGCGGCCAGTTTGTTGAGCGAAAGATCGAGAAAGAATTCGTCCGCACCGTGCTTGGGAAGTGAGGCCGTCTTGTAGATCCCCAGGAACACGTAGTGGTCAAATCCCATCATCGCCTCAAAATCGCAACCGGCTTTGAAACGGCGTCCTTGCCAACCTGGATGTTGCAGGTCACTGTATTGGCCGTTTTCCAGGATCTTGTACTTGCCAAATCCCAAATCCGCATTGCGGCGTGCTGTTTCCTCGAACAACCTTGCCATCTGTTCGGGAAAGAAAAGGTCGTCCGTGGCCAGCATGGTCATGTAAGGTGTCTCTATCTGCGGATACATTTCCTGATAGGCTCGCATGACGCCAACGCTGGACGATTTTTCAAAGAAGCGGATGCGTTTATCCCCTGCATGCCGTGCCAGGATTTCGGCAGTATTGTCCGTTGATCCATCATTGAAAATGAACAGCTGAGTAACTGGAGAGGCTGGCGCAAACACGACATTGTTCAGCACGTTGTCCAGATAGATTCCGTGATTCTTGGTAGGGATAAGAAGGGTCAGCATAAAGGGAGATGATTTATCGGTTCAACGAAACAAACTTGTCTATCCGGGATTCAGCTTACATCGTAGAACATAGCGCGCCTTTTATAAATCCTTCGAGCCTGGAGCATGCCTATGGATTTTTCCGACAGCCATTTTACTGCTCCGGGCGAGGGTGATCAGGGCAGATTACGGCTTGTTTCGCTATCCAATTCCTGCCACAGGCCAGCCTGTTGCCCGTTAAAATCCTGAGGAAACCGGTACATCAATCAGGGAACATGAACCAGAGCGATCAACTCAACGCCCTCGTTGTCGGCAGCGACAGCCAGATCGGAAGCGTCCTGAAAACCCGCTTGCAACAGTCGGGCGCGAGCGTTATCGGAACCACCCGCAAGCTGACGAACGTGGACCAATCGACGCGGTATCTGGATCTGGAAGACCTGCAGATGGACCAGCTAGGGCAAGGTTTTGACTGTGCAATCATTTGTGCCGCCATGACCAATATCGCGCAATGCGATCAAGATCCCGTAAGAAGCAGGAAAATCAACGTTATCAACACGCTCAGGCTGATTGACTTTCTGGTCGGGCAGGAGTGCTTTGTGGTGTACTTGTCGTCCAATGCCGTGTTTGACGGAAGTCTGCCGTTTCGCACACCTGCCGATATACCCTGTCCCACCACCCTTTACGGTCGGTTCAAGCAGGAAGTGGAGCAGCACATCATCTCCCATTTCCCCCGGCAGGCCTGCGTGTTACGACTGACCAAGGTCATTTCCGACGATATGCCGTTGCTGTCCGAGTGGCGCACAAAAGTTGGAAACGGCGAGAAAATCAGAACCTTTACCAACAAGCTCATCTCACCGATCTCCGTCAGCGAGGTTGCCGAGGCGATCACGCTACTCATGCATCAGCGGGCCGGTGGCATCCATCAGCTTGGCGGGAGGGAAGAACTTTCGTTCACCCAGTTTGCCCGCCAGATCTTCAAGGACAAGCCCTCGGCGCTCGCGCTGATTTCCGCGGAAACCGATCCCTCCATCCAGCATATACAATACAACTCACTGATGACCCATTTACCCGACTACGCATCGGCCAAGGCCAGCTACAGCTTCGAAGGATCAGATCTGATCGTCGGATCGCTCCTCAGAAACGTCTCGCAAGGGTGTTATATCGATATCGGCGCGAATCATCCGGTCGTTCAGAACAATACCTACCACTTCTACCGATCCGGCTGGCGTGGTCTTGCGGTCGACGGCAACGATGAGTTCGGCGCGCTCTGGGGACAAATTCGCGCTGACGATATCTTTGTCACCGGGCTGATATCGGATGCGATCAAGGACGTTGAGTTCGCGATCTATCCGGAAAAGACCATCTCCAGCATGGATGCGGCAGCGATCGCACGCTACTCATCACGCTATCGCCCGGAGGACGTCATCGTGGAGAAACGGACCACAACGACCTTGTTCGACCTGAAAAAGACCTACCTGCCGGACGACGAGATTCATCTGCTGTCGGTCGATATCGAAGGCGAAGATCTGAATTGTCTGGTGGGAGCCAGATTGGATCAATGGCAGCCGGGCGTGATCGTGATCGAAACCAAGAACATGTCCCTGTACGACACCACGTCAAACGAGGTGGTACGGTATCTGACTTCCTTGGGTTACAGGCTCATCGCAAAGACGCCTCTGGATGCGTTTTTTGTCTTTCCTCAGAAGCATTATCTGCAGTGGATTCCGGCATCCATCCTGTAAAGCGGCCTTCCTTCATTTATTCGATATCGTGGAGCTCCTGCATCAGGTCGGAGGCCGAGAGCGGAATGTTCCCCACGCGGCTGACCTGGCAGGCTGCGGCAATCGACCCCAGATACATGCTCTGCCAGATGTCAGCCCCGACCGTCATCGCCATCGAGGAGCAGGTCAGTAGACTGTCACCTGCTCCTGCCGTATCCTTGGGCGTAGTATTGAACGCCGGGAGGCGATCGGTCAGCCACTCGAATTCGCCGTCGGATTGAGCATGCGCCAGAATGCCCTCTGCCCCGAGCGTGAGCAAGATATTGGATGACTGCGACCGCTGACGCAGTTTTTCCGACAACATGACAAGGCCGGCACTGTTGTCACGCACGGCAAGCCGCGCTTCGCGTTCGGTAGGAGTGAGGAGGATAGCTCCCTTGAATCTTGAGACGTCGCCGATCTGCGAGGAAGACTGGCTATCAGCGACGAAAGGGATGTTGCGCTTGGTGCAGGCCTCCACGAGCTGGTCCACCACCACCTGGGGCAGGCACCCATAGTTGAAGTCAGAGAATATGACCAGATCACAATTGTTCAGGACGCTCTTGACCTTCTCGACAAAACGCTGTCCCAGTTTCAAGTCGATATCATGCTGGCGCAGATGACTGACGCGCAACAAGGTCTTTCCCGCAGCGCGAAAGCGTTGCTTCAGCGTAGTGGGGCGACTGTCGTCTTCAAAAATGGTGGCATTGACCTTGTATTCCTGCAGTTTCTCGCGCGCGAAGTCGGCTGCTGCATCGATTCCAGAAACGGAAAAATAGCTGACCTCGGCCCCCAACCTGCACGCATGCGAAGCGACAATTCCTGCTCCCCCGATGAAGCGTTCCTGCAAGATCGGGGTGACGACCAAGGTGGGATCTTCCTGGGACATCCCGAGTGCATCGCAACTGACGTACTCGTCCACGATCAGATCGCCGATGACAGCAACCCGCAGACCCCGAAACTTGTTCAAGACTGCGCGCAGATCTTTCATCGTGAAGCCATGACGCATCGGAAAGTCCAGCGGCCGAACGATCGAAGACATATTGGGCTCGAGAAACTCGCGCTTGAGCAACTCGATGGATGAAAAACGCATTTCACCTGAACTGAACATCAACTTGCCGCCATATTCGTCCACAGCAGACTGCTCGATGTTAAAGCGGGATTCGTATTCGCCTCCCTTGACCACGACAGCAGGCTGGAGCAACTTGACGATTTCTTCAGGCGAGGACTCCATGACGAAGGCATAGTCAACGAAGCTGATTGCGGTCACGCCCTCGAAGCGTAACTGAGCCGGGAGGACAGCTCCTACCACATGATCACCAGCCAGGCCGACCACCAGAAAATCACCGCATTCGGAGGCGAATTTCAGCAAGCGCAAGTGGCCAGGATGGACCGTATTGAAGTTGCCGGAGACGAAAACGATCCGCGCATCATCTCCAGCCCGAGCCTTGATCTCCTGAAGTGCGGCCATGTCAGGGTGCGATGAACTATCCAATCTCGTCTCCATTACCGTGTGTTGTTGAGAAGCGTGCGGTGATCCACCAGGAAGGTTGCATTGAATCCGCAAGGCCATCCGGATGCCCCATGCCTGCAGAGAATACCCGCTTGCCCTCGCGGACCATCCGTAAAACAAGCTTGCAAAGGGATTTCAAACACTGAATTTGCTCAACGCAGTCATCGGAGTGCGCTCGGGCATTTCGATGCGACTCCCATCAGCCAGGATCAAGATCGGCCAGAGTACGCGAGACATCCGGCCCAAGGGCATCCAGCAGCTGATGCCAGGCTGCGGCGTTCTCCGGCCTGGCTGAGGGCATGCCAAAGTCTTTCTGAGCCAGCTGCCAGCTGCTGATTGTGCCGATGTCGCGATGATAATCGCTATTCAAGAAGGTAAATATGCGTCCCACGAAATGCGGAATGACCTGTGTACTCAAATCGACCTCTTGCATTCCCAATGATGCGATGAATGACACTACCTCCGGCTCCATCACATAGACGGCGGCATTGGCAAGGTTGCCCGGGGGATGCTCGACCTTTTCATGGAATGCCTGAACCATGCCGCGGCCATCGATCTCGACGATCCCGCAGGAACGCGGCTCCTCCGCCTCGAACAGCATCATGGTCATCGCCGCTCCGTGCGGACGTCGCCGATGCGCTTCAAAGAATGCGCTGCAGTCGAAGCGCGTCAGGTTATCAGCATGCGCAATGAGCAGCGGTTCGTTGCCGAAGAATGATCGATTCGCCAGCACTGTCCCTCCCGTGCCCAGCAGCGCATGTTCGTGGCTCAAATTGACCCGGCCAAACCAGCTGCTGTGCTCAATGTAGCTCTCCACCAGAGGGGCGAGGTAATGCGTATTGATGAGAACATCGGTCACTCCCTGGTCTAGCAGGCTCTGTATCCAATAATCAAGCAGTGGACGTCCATTGATCGGAACCAGGCACTTAGGAAGAAACGAAGTGAGTGGCTGCAACCTAGTTCCAAATCCCGCGGCCAGCAGCAGCGTGCGGGGAGTTGCCGTCACGCGGCGTCCTTTTTGCCGCAACACACTGCGATCAGATAGTGCGCCATGGGATAGAACCCGGTGTGGACTGTTTCATCGTTCATGGAGAACAGAAACACATTGTGGAAATGATTTTGCATCAATGCCTTGAGATCCTTTCCGCTCTTGCAATTGACGTGTCCCGCTTTGCTTTGCGGTGAGGCATATGCCTGCGACTCGAGTGAGGGCATGCCAACGATCATCACCCCCTGTTCGGTCAAGGACTGCATTGCATTCGAGAGGAAAATAACTTCTTTCTCCGGCTCGATGTGTTCCAGGACATCCAGGCTGAAGACCGCATCGAACTGGCCGGGTACCGGGCCGTCCAGCATGTCATGGACGAAGCTCGACATCGGCCATGCCGGGTTCATCCTTGCTTTCACATCTTCGATGAAGAGCGGATCAAAATCGACGGCCGTGACGTGCCTCACTTCTTGCTGCACCAGTCGCGTCCCGAAAGCATCAGCGCAACCTATTTCGAGAACCTGCTGACGGCCGGCCAGCATCTTGGCAACGAATTTGTACCGAGCTAGTGTGAAGAGGGTTCGCTTTGGATCTTCATTCCACGAAGCGTTAGCCATTAGGCCGAACTGGCTCACGCCATGCTTTTCAACAATGTCGAAAATTTCAGCGTATTGAGGTTCCTTGGTTTGAACGGGAGTTTTCATGCATCAGATTCCATTTTGAAAGGTGATCAGAATGGCCTTCAGCGGCGCTCTTGCCGCAAAGGCGGAAACACCATGGTGATTTCGACGCTCACGCGGGTCTGGTCCCCCAGATTGACCGCCCCCCCATGCAGAATGCCTTCGTTGAAGATGAGCATGTTGCCGGGCTCCGTGAGCATCAGCTGCGCACCCAGTGTCGCAGGATCTTCATCGATGATGGGCTTCATGCCGCCGGCACCGGGTTCGCCGTGGTAGCGATACTGGCGGCGATGCGAATCGGGCACGATCATGAGCCCGTTGCGCCCTGGCTGTGAATAGATCGGAATCCAGATCTTGACGGTCTCCGCCTGTGCCGCGAAGGCGCGGTCGTCCATGCCCATGACATCGTGAAACCACTTGTCGGCGTGCATGCCGCCGATGTCGCGTGGCGCATTCGGGCGTACCAGTCTCCAGTAGATCTCTTCGCGTCCGGCCTCGTGGGTATCCCCATAGAAGACATCGGAGATGGCAAACTCGCCCATCTCCGCACGGATGGTCTGCAGGAACGGCAGTCCGCGAATCTGCTGGCAGCTGTGCAGCGGCAGGCAGCGATGCTGCTTGGGCCAGAGTGATTCGTGCTGCAGCAGATGGGACAGCTCGTGGTAACGCGCAATGCCCACTTCCCCGAATTGCGCCGCCAGTTCAGGATGCGCCCTACCGATCACGTCGAGCCACTGCTCGGTGATGGCCGCGCGAAACACCTCCAGCTCCTCAGGCGTGAGCCGGAGATCGCTGGAGTAGCCGGGCGTGTCGAAAATCTTGTGCTTCAGGTTCAGTGCAGTCATGGCGTGCTCGCGCTGGGTCAGTCGTGCATGCGGATCAGGCAGCGGCCCGACATGGCACCGCTGCGCATGCGCTGGATGGCGACGTTGATGTCGTCCAGCTTGAAGTGCTCGGTGATGAGCGGCTTGAGCTGGATGAGGCCGGCATCAAGCAGCCTGGTATAGCGGGGAATGTCGACATGTGGCACGGCCTCGCCGCCATGCGAGCCACTGATGGTCTTCTCGAAGTGCAGCGGCAGCGAGTAGATGCTGATGTTGCGGCCGGCACGCGGCACCCCCACCAGAACCACGCGTCCCTGCGCCTTGGTCAGCTCATAGCCCATCTCGATGATGGACGGCTGTCCGGTGTTGTCGATGAAGACGTCGATGCCCTGCTTGCCCGTCAGCTCCAGCAGCGCTGTGCGGGCATCGACCTGGCTGGCATTGATCAGGTGCGTGGCACCGACCTGTTTGGCCAGCGCCAGCCGGCCTTCGTGCAGATCGACCGCAATGATGGGATAGGCCGAGCGCAGCGAGGCTGCCTGGATGATGTTCAGGCCGACGCCGCCGGCACCGAAGACCACCACCGATTCCCCCAAACGGATGTCCGCATTGTTCTCGGCCACACCGAAGCCCGTGGTGACCGCACACCCGAACAGTGCCGCAACATCCATGTCGCTGGAGGGATCGATACGCGTGACACGATTCTCCGAAACGATGGCGTATTCGTTGAAGGTCGCAATCAGGCCGGCGTTGAGCGGCTTGCCGCGCCAGGTGTACTTGGGCGGAAGCGATTCGATACCCTGGCTCTTGCGCCAGTGCAATACCACACGATCGCCCGGCTTGACGAAACGCACGCCCGGACCGACTTCCTCCACGATGCCCGAGGCCTCGTGGCCGAGCAGGTGCGGCAGGTACTTGTCCTCGCCCTTGGCGCCGTCGATTTCACCGAGCTGGGAGCCGCATACGCCGCTGACGCCGATCTTCACGAGCACTTGTCCGACCTCGAGCTGCGGCGGCAGTTCGACCTCATCGATGATCAGCGGCTGTTGCAGTTCGGCCAGGATGGCCGCACGCATGGTCTTGGGAATGCTCATGGTGTTCACTCGAAATAGATGAGGGAATGGTCGCCGGTATAGCCAGTCTGGCGGAACCACCAGTCCCATTCTTCGGGGGTGCAGAAGGCTTCGCAGGTGACCTGCCAATACAGCAGGTTAGCCTTTTCGGTTTCGTTGCGATATGACTCTACGCAAACATACTTCTGCTTGCCGACCCGCTCCATCTCCCGCAAGGCCTTGTCCAGATCGTAGTTGTGCAGGTTGTGCAGCGTGGTGATGGAAAAGACGAAATCGAAATATTGGTCAGGGAAGGGCAGGCTGGTGGCATTGCCCAACAGCAGGCGATCGCGGATCTCTTCCTTGGCATGCTCCAGCGCATACGGAGAAATGTCGAGGCCATGGATTTCCAGGCCGGGGACCAGCAGCGACATCTCGTACAGCAGAAATCCCTTGCCGCATCCCACGTCGAGCACCTTGTCGCCCGCCTTCAGGCCATAGTGGTCGATCATCGCCTGCGCCACCGGTGCCCAGCGGCCCGGCATGTAGCGATAGCCGCCGTAGCAGATGCGGCGATCGCCGTCCCAGTAGTCGAATCCCCATTGCTTGGCCAGCTCGGCCGCCTTGGGCTTGGGGAATTCAGGGTCGTTCACGCGCGCCAGATAATCGCGCTGGGTGCTTTTGTGAACGGAGCTGAGGAAATCGATGTAGGCCATGTCTTATACCAGTCTGGATTGGAAAAATTGTCGCGCCTTGTCGAGCTGGGTGCGCTTGCGCTGCTCCACTGAAATCGAGGCATCGGCAAACTGCCGTCGCCGCGCGGCTTCGGGCAGGAATTCGTTGAGCATGATGCAGCACCATTTGGCTTGCATCACCGGCAGCAGCTGCCGGGAGCGCTCACGCAGGCAGCTGGCCCGCTCGGACCAGGCCAGTGCCTGGCCGGCAAAATCCTCGAAGTCGCCAACGGGTACCGGGACGGCGGGCTGGCAAAAGAAGTCACCGATCATCTTGGCCGGATCATCCCACCCGGCGTATTCAAAATCGATGAAGCACAACTGGCCATCAGGTCGCAGCAGGACGTTGTGAAAGCCGAAGTCGGAAGGCGATATGCAACGGTCCGCCTCCAACAGCACTGGTAGACCCTCGGCAAGCAGCCGTGCACGGTGGCGCTGCCAGACTGCCGCCATCTCGCTGATCAGTGCCTGCGCTTGTGCGTCCAGCGCATCGCCGGGGATCATGGCCTGCAGGCGCGCGATGCGGCGGTCGACGGTGGTCAGGTGTTGCGTCAGATCGAAACAGGCTTCGGAGGCCGGCGGCAGATCGTGACCGTCGTGCCGCGCCGCATTGAGGACGTGCAGAAATTGTGCGGCGGCCATGACATGGGCCGATGTCAGTCGTGCTGCGGCGATCTTCTCGCCATGGACGTATTCGTAAAGGCCGACCCGCTGTTGGAGGTCGCAGGCGAGCGCGCGCGGAACGCAGCGCAAGCCGAGCTTGCCGGCGTAGCGCAGGAAACGGTACTCCGCTCCCAGGCGGTCGCGGGTATCGGCAGCATCGCTGAAATAGGCCTTGGCCAGATAGCGGCCACCTGCCGTGTCGACGGCATAGACGCGGTTGTTGCCGCCGCCGTCGAGCGCAGTGAGGCGCAGGTCGCCAGCATCCAGTCCCGACTGTGTCAGCAAGGCCGTGATGGTGGCTTGCAGCCCGGTGTTCACCATCGTTCCTCGAAGAAGGCCCGGATCCCCGGCCATCCACTGAGTCGCGTGAATTCCGATGTGGCCGCATGATTGCCCTCGGGATCGAACAGCAGGCGCACCGTCTGCGGCGGGAACCCCGGCATGCGCAGGATCTCGGGCAGATCGTCGATGAAGTAATCGCAGCCGCAGTCGGCGATGCGCGCGATCTTGGCCTCCTTGGTCGGCTCGAAATACACGGCCTGCACGGCGTCCTTCCCGGTGGCTGCGCGCAGCGTGCCGTCAATCCAGCCGGTGGCCGCCGCATGCAGATCGTGTTGCGGACCTTTGAAGGGATAGCGGGTCTTGTGGCTGATGATCAGCAGTTCGGCACCCCGCACAGAAGCCTGACGGATGAAGTCGAACACGCCCGCAAAGGCTTCGGCCTCGCCCATGCGGGCGCCGTAGACATCGCCCTGCAGTTCGGTGAAGACGGCATCCTGGCCTGCCTCGCGCAGGTAGTCGCGCACGGCGAGTTTGGAGACCGGCAAGCTCGCCGGGACCAGTCCCTGCTCGGTCGCCACCTTGTGGAACAGCGAGTCGTAGGTGACGATGGTGTTGTCGAAATCCAGTCCGATGCGCATCTCAGCCCGCCGTCTTCCGGAACGCAGCCTCCACCTTGGCGGCGATGTTGTCGGCGGTCAGTCCGTACTTGGCGCGGGCATATTCTTGCGAGCCGATCTCGTGCATGAAGCTGTCGTCCACGCCGAAGCCAAGCAGACGCCCCTTCATGGGCTCCTGCCGCGCCAGCCATTCTGCAATGGCACCGCCCAGGCCGCCGATGCGGCTGTGTTCTTCCACCACGCCTACCACGGCGTATCCCGCGAACGCCTGCTCCAGGCTGGCTTCATCGAGCGGCTTGATGGTGTGGAAGCTCTCCACGCGCGCCGAGATGCCGCGTGCCTGCAGCAAATCGGCTGCCGCCATCACGGTGGGCAGCAAGGTACCGGCACCGATCAGGCAGACATCGCTGCCGCTGCGCACATTGATGGCGCGGCCGATCTCGAAGTGCTCGTCCTGCTTGGGAACGATCTGCTCGCCTTTCTTTCCGATGCGAATGTAGACCGGGCCGTCGAGCTTGAGCGCAGCACGCAGGCACTGGCGCAGCTCGACTTCGTCGGCCGGCGCGAGCACCGTCATGTTGGGCAGTACCCGCATGATCGCCAGGTCTTCGCAGGAATGATGGGTCGGCCCCAGTTCGGCATAGGACAGTCCGGAGCCGGTCCCCACGATGATCACCGGGACGTTGTGATAGCAGGCATCCACGCGGATCTGCTCGAAGCAGCGCGTGGTGGTGAACGGCGTGATGGTGTAGATCACCGGCCGCAAGCCGGACAGCGCCATGCCGGCGGCCACGCCCATCATGTTGGCTTCGGCGATGCCGCAGTTGAGGAAGCGCGTGCCGTTGGCGGCCTTGAACTTGTCGAACAGCTTGTTGCCGATGTCGCCCGAGAGCAGCACCACGCGCGGATCACTGCTACCCAGTTTGGTGATCTCGTCTGCAAACGCGTTTCTCATGCCTGTACTCCCAGTTCCTGATAGGCAGCGGCCACTTCGTCGGCATTGGGAATCCGGTAGTGCCAGTTGTTGTCGTCTTCCATGAAGGAGACACCTTTGCCCTTGACGGTGTGTGCCACCACGGCAATGGGTTTTCCTTCGGGTGCGCGCGGGCGTCCCATGATCTCGACCAGGGTCGCCATGTCGTGGCCATCGATTTCCATCGCGTCCCAGCCGAAGGCGCGCCACTTGTCCACCAGCGGATTCAAGGCCAGCACTTCCTCGCTGCGGCCGGTGGCCTGCCACTTGTTGAAGTCGACCAGCACCATCAGGTTGCCGGTACGCTGGGCCGCGGCCATCATGGCGGCTTCCCAGACCGAACCTTCATTGCATTCGCCGTCACCCAGCAGCACCGTGACGTCATAGCGCTGTTGCTGGATGCGACCAGCCAGGGCCATGCCCAGGCCGATCGGCAGACCATGGCCGAGCGAGCCGGTGGCGGCCTCGATACCGGGCAGGTGATCAGGCGTCGGGGGGTGTTCGGCGAAGATGCCGCCGTCCTTGCCATAGTCGTCCAGCATCGAGATCGGGTAGAAGCCGCGCAAGGCCAGCACCTGGAACAGTGCGGCAGCGCCGTGCCCCTTGCTGAGGATGAAGCGGTCCCGCAGCGGGTCGGCCGGCTTGGAAGGATCAATGCGCAGCGTACCGAAATAGGCCGCCGTGAGGATGTCCACGCAGGAAAGGCAGGAGCCCAGGTGCGGTGTCTGGGTGCGGTGCGCATTCTCGATGATGCGGCCACGCAGCTGGCTGGCTGTTTTCTTCAGCGCGGTAATGTCTTGGGCCATAACGATCTATCCAAAAGCAATGCCCGTTCTTTCAAACGGGCAGCAAAACGATGCGGCATTCGCCGAGGCTGCACATCAGTGCGGCTCAGGGCTTGTGGACGTAGTTCCATTCCATGGTCTGCATGGCGTCCAGGTTCTGCCGGACCCAGCTGACGCATTCATCCAGTCCTTCGTCGAGCGAGACTTTCACGTTCCAGTCCAGGCTCTGGCGCAGCTTGCTGCTATCCAACATGTAGGCGGCATCCTTGCCCAGGCGCTCGCCGACGATCTCGACGTTGGCCGCGAAATCCACGTCCAGCTTGGCGCAGATGCGCTCGACCAGTTCGCGCACGCTGACGATCTCGTCGGTGGAGATGTGGTAGGTCTGGCCATTGATACCGCGCGTGGCGATGGCATGGGTGGCGCTCGATACGTCGCGCATGTGGATGAAGGAGCGGCGCGAGAGTCCACCGCCATGCAGCTGCAGTTTCTTACCGGTCAGCACCGAGAGGATGGTGCGCGGAATGATGCGATACAACTGCTGGCCCGGACCGTAGACGTTGGCGGCGCGGGTGAACACTACCGGGAAACCGTAGGCATCGAAGTAGGTCTTCAGGCTCATGTCGGCCGCCGCGCGGGACACCGCATAGGGCGTGCTCGGGTTGAACGGCGTGTCTTCCTTGATGAAGCCATCGGTACTGCCATACACCTCGGGTGTGGTGATGTGCACGTACTTGTCCAGGAAGTCGCACTGGCGCAGCACTTCGTGCAGGCGGATGGTCGCCATGACGTTGGTCTCGAACCAGTGTTCCGGATTCTTCCAGCTTTCGGCGACCATGCTTTGCGCGGCGAAGTTGACCACGATGGCGGGCTTCTCGCGCTGAATCAATTCGGTCAGCGCGGCCAGGTCCTTGTTGAGGTCATACGGGTAGAACGTGAATGCGGCCTGATGCTCGGACCAGCGATAAGGCAGGAACGCGCGATGCGGCTCCTGTGAACGGCTCACGCCGATGACGTCGTTGCCATTGCGCAGCAGGTAATCCACGAAGCTGGCACCGGAAAACGAGTTGCTGCCGATGATGAGATATTTTGCCGACATGTTCATTCCACTGCGGGTTTGTTTTCGTACAGCCACTGCATGACCATATGTCCCACGATCACCTGCATGTCCTCGGCGATCTGCATGTCATCCACCGCAAAGTGGACCGGGATGTCGCACAGGTCCTTGGCCTTGCCGCCGCTGTAGCCGAGGATGGCGCAGGAGAGCACGTCCATCTTCCTGGCCTGTTCCAGCGCACGCAGGATGTTGCCCGAATTGCCGCTGCCCGACAGCACGATCAGCAGATCGCCCGGTTGCGCCTGCACGGCCAGCTGCTCGGAGTAGATGTGGTCGTAGCCGATGTCGTTGGCCAGGCAGGTCAGCACGGCGGCATTGGCCGACAGCGCCGAGACCCGCATGCCACCGCCTGTGCGCTTGGCGATGCCGTACAGGAAATCATTGGCCAGGTGGATGGCATTGCCGGCGCTGCCGCCATTGCCGCACAGGAAGACCTGGCGGCCCTTGAGCCAGCATTCCTGCATGGCCTGCGCCAGGCGGCCCACGCCATTCCAGTCCGAACCTGCCAGCACCGCCTGCAGGCGGGTGGCGTAATCCTGGAACGCCGTCAGAGAAACCGGTGCCGGGCTCATGCCGCCTTGGGAGACAGTACGGTCTGCTCCATCCACTTCAGGTTGTAATAGCGGTCCTCATCCTTGAGCACGCCGCTGCGGTACTTCTCGATGATCTCGGTGATGGCGGTCTCGACCGACTTGGACGGCTTGAAGCCGGTGGCCAGCAGCTTGTCCGAATTCACGCGGTAAGAGCGCGGATCGTTCGATTCGGTCACCACGATGTCCACCGGGATGTGCTTGGCCACCATGCGCGCGATGTCCAGGATGGAGATGTTCTCGAAGCCGGCGTTGTAGACGCCGGTGATTTCCGGATGATCGATCAGGTGCAGGTAGACATCGGTGATGTCATCGATATGGATGTTCGGACGCACCTGGGTGCCGCCGAACACGGTGATCTTGCCCTTGGCCAGCGCCTGCATCGTCAGCAGGTTCACCGACACGTCCAGGCGCATGCGCGGCGAGTAGCCGCACACGGTGGCCGGACGCACGATCTGGACGATCATGCGGTCCTTGTAGCTCAGCAGCACCGGCTCGGAGACCATCTTGGTCTTGTTGTATTCGGAGATCGGCTTCAGTTCGAGGTCTTCGGTGACCTGCAGCTCTTCCTTGACGCCGTAGACGCTGCCGGAAGAAGCGTAAATGAATTGTTTGACACCCTTGCGCACGGCCTTGTCGGCCAGTTGCATGGTGGCCAGTGCGCTGACCTCCCAGGTCAGCTTGGGATCGAGATCACCGCAGGGATCGTTGGCGACCGACGACAGGTGAATGATCGTGTCCACACCGTCCAGATTGATCTGGTCGATGTTGCGCACGTCACCTTCGGTCACGGTCAGGTTGGGGTGGGGGGCCAGATAATTGCCGAACCACATGATGTCCAGCACATGCACCTTGTAGCCGCGCGCCAGCAGTTTGGGGACGAGAACGCTGCCTTTGTAGCCGCAGCCGCCGGTGACCAGAATATTCATATCTACGCGTGATTCCCTAATGTAAAAACTGTCAGTGGTGATCGCGCCATGGCTGGCCAAAGCGGATCAGGCCGGCGGCTGCGGGTACCTCGGCCGAGGCCGTACCGTGCGCTTGCAATGCAGGAAATTTCCCTGGAGAAATATCACAGAGAGTCTTGCCCATGCTTGCATCTTGACAGCTTGGGCAGGCGGGCGACGGCCACATAAGCGAGGAAACTTGCCCCCTATTTATCGCATGGACGTCATTGCAGGAACGCCCGCGCGCAGGTAGGCAAGCCCGCACCGATGCGTTCATCTACGGAAGGAAAGGGTAAAACTTGAATGGCCGGATGGCCGCAGAGGGACGCCGCGCCGGGGCGGCGTCCGGTGCCGGGTCAGAAGAAGCTGGCCGGGCGATCCTGCCGGTACTCGGGATCGCAGCGCCGCAGCAGGTCGTGGCGCAGGGCGTGGAAACGATCGAGGTAAGCCTGGTCGGCCGAATGCAGGTAGGCAGTCTTGAGCGCGTCCAGCATCACCATCTCGTCGCGGCAGGGATAGAACAGCGGGTCACCGAAGCGCATGGCGGCAATGTTCAGATTCGTCACCTGCAGCTCGGGCATGAGCGCCATCACCAGCGAACCGATGCGCTCCATGATGAAAACCTTCATCTGCACCGTACTCTTGCCATAGTCGGTGACTTCGTTGAGCTTGCGCGCCAGTGGCGTGGCATTGGCCTCCGCCAGGGCGAACATGTGCTCGTTGATGGCGAACCACTTGTCCCAGAACACGGGCTTGGCAATGATGTAATTGCAGTACGCGGTGGAGCGGAAATTGTTGATCAGCGATTGCAGGTTCACGTCCAGCCCGATATCGGCCATCAGCGCCTGCGCGACCGGAACGATGCCGGGATGGCGCCGCGCGCCCTGTTCGAAGACGCTCAGGTAGGCCGAGGCATCCGACATCGACGGCGAGAACGTGTACACATCCGCGCCAGGGCGGCTGTCCATGAAGGCGTGCACCTGCTGCGCGTTCATGCGCGTCTTGTCGAAGAACAGCGGAGAGAGGAAACCGTAGTAATCGTCCTCATTGAGCGCCGTGTTCAGGAAATAATTGCGGATGCCCCAGTACTCGCGCCAGTCAGGCCGGGGATTGCCGACGATCTCAAGCGGCGTGAAGCCGGGATCCAGCATGCGGCGGCTGGCTTCGTCGTAGTGGATCTGCAGGATGTGCTTGTTCATGGTCATCAGGGGGCCAGGCAACGGCTGTAGACATCGTGATAGTGGGCGGCCTTGGCAGCCAGGTCGAAGCCCTCACGCACTTCCTTCTGCCCCGCCGCGGCCAGGGCGTGGCGCTTCCCGGGCGATTCGATCAGTTGCGTGATGGCGTCCAGCCATGCCTGGCTTGAATTGGGCATCAACAGGCCGGTGACCTCATGCGTGACGACCTGGCTGTACACCGAGACGTCGCTGAAGACGGAGGCGATACCGGCCGCCGAGTAATCGAGCCACTTGATGTAGCTCTTGCATTGATTGTATTCGTCGCTGGCCAGCGGGATCAGCGCGATATCCCAGTTCCACTGGCGCAATTGCGCCGCATAGTCCACGTACTGGTGCACGAAGGTATGGAAGGTCGTCAGCGGATGGCCGGCCCAGCCCTGCGGGCACTCCCAGCCGACGAAGTCGATGTGCAGACGCGTACCGTAGCGCTCAACCAGGGCGCGCAAGGCCTGGTCGACCAGCGCGAAATTGGAGGGCTGGATGGAAGAGCCCAGCAGCCCGATGTTGATGCGTCCATCGAGGTCGGTGGACTGGGGAACCGGACGGTAGAACAGATCGAAATCGATGTAGTTGGGCAGGACGTGGACCGCCGCATTGAGCTCGCGGTACTTGGCGGCGAGGAATTCGGTGGAGACCACGACGGCCTTCGCATGCCGCACCGCGAACTCGATGCCGGTCTTCCAGGCCGCGCCTTGCTGGGCTTCAGGATGGTCGGCCGGAATCTCGTTGAGCAGGTCGTCGGACTCGTAGATGATGGGAACCTTGGAACTGAAGATGGTGCGCAGCACGTCCAGCGACATCAGGCCGGGGGTGTAGCGATGCAGCAGTATCAGGTCGGCATCGGCCAGGTAATTGCTCTGCAGCTGGCCATTCTGGATACCCCAGACCAGTTCCCACTCGTCCTGCAGATGGGCGAAGGGACGGATCAGGCGGATCTGCGGGCAAGGGCTCCAGGTCGATTCCACCGAATACACCACCAGCCGTTTCTTGCGGCGCGTCGGGGCCGGTGCGGGCGCAAAGGCCGGCGCTGCAGGAGGCGCGTTGAAGCGCCGCTGGCTGGCCAGGATGAAGTCGTCCAACTGCCCCGCCACCAGGTCGCGGCGGGCTGTCTGGTCCGCCGCTGGTAGCAGCGGCAATTCCAGCAGTTGCACGCCGCCACCGAGTCCGGGCTGCCAGGCCAATGGCAATTCGCCGGCCAGCGCGGCCTGTCCAGGCTTGAGCAGGAAACGCACCACGTTCACTGCGGACAGGGGATTGCCGGCCACGCTGCCGGCGTAGATCACGATGGGATTGCGTCCGGCCGCCAGGTGGGCGTTGATCAGCTCCTGCGTCAGCCGCGGCGTGCGCAGGGAGGTACTGCCTTCTTCGGTGACATAGGCCTCTTCGCCCCACAGATTCAGCGCGTGGCAGAGGCGATGCAGCAGCAGGGCTTCTTCCGATTGGGTGGCGAAGGCGGGCGCAAAGATGTAGTAGGGGGAGTGCAGCCGGGCGAACAAATCTGGTCTCATATGCTACTCGGTGGTCTGTCTCTGGGTGGCTCGATGATCTGCGCAACGGACAGCGCCCCGGCTTCCTGCCCCCGGCGGCGGCATCCAGGCGCTGCGCCCCCTGCAGGGCAGACCTCATGCAATCGGCGCAGTATAGCAGTGCACTTTTGCGGGGAATGGCCTGAATTGGCGGCAAAGAGGGCGACAAATCCTCGCATGGCCGGCTGCTGCGGCGGACTGCAAAAAGCCAAATTGGCCTCGATAAACCGCCCAGACCCACGGTTGTTCCTGCTGGCAAAGCCGGTAACATAGGCATCTTTGGTGAGAGTGTTGCTTTGGATGCAATACTTTCATGGCTGACGGATCATCACTCATCTAGGGGTACAAATTGAAAGTCGTCATTCTCGCCGGCGGTCTGGGTACGCGGCTTGGGGAAGAAACCGATGTGCGTCCGAAACCGATGGTGGAGATCGGTGGCAAGCCCATCCTGTGGCACATCATGAAGGGTTATTCGCAGCACGGCTTCAATGAGTTCGTGATCCTGCTGGGCTACAAGGGTTACCTGATCAAGGAATTTTTCGCCAACTACTTTCTGCATCAGGGCGATGTCACCATCGATCTGGCCGACAACCGGGTGGAAGTCCATCGCAACAAATCCGAGCCGTGGAAAGTGACGCTGGTGGAAACCGGCCTGTCGACCCAGACGGGTGGCCGTTTGCTGGCCGCCCGCGACTATCTCAAGGAGGGCGATTTCATGCTCACCTATGGCGATGGCGTTTCCGATGTCGACGTGAGCGCCCTGGTGGCGCATCACCAGGCCAATCCCCAGGCACTGGTGACCATGACCACGGTGCAGCCCGAGGCGCGTTTCGGCATGGTGCAGACCGATGAGGCCGGCTTCATCCGCGATTTCCGCGAGAAGCCGCCGGGAGACCTGGGCTGGATCAACGGCGGCTTCATGGTATGTCGCCAGGGCGTGTTCGATTACCTCAAGGAAGGCGAGGGCACCATCTTCGAACGCGCCCCGCTGGAGCAGATCGCAGGGGATGGAAGGCTGCTGAACTGGCCGCACCACGGATTCTGGAAATGCATGGACACCCTGCGCGACAAGATCCAGCTCAACCAGATGTGGGACCAGGACCAGGCACGATGGAAGACTTGGAGCTGAGCCCGTCCTGCGGGCGCGGGGAGTGCGCATGAACCTGCAGATCACGCCCACCGGAATCGCGGGGGCGGCGGTGGTGTCCAGTGTGCGGCGCGGTGACGCGCGCGGCAGCTTCGCGCGCTGGTTCTGCGACGAGGAACTGGCACCGGTATTGCAGGGCAGCCGCATCGTGCAGGTCAACAATTCGTTCACGGCCGAGCCCGGCAGCGTACGCGGCATGCACTTCCAGCATGCGCCCCACGCGGAAAAGAAACTGATTCGCTGCCTGGCAGGCCGCGTCTTCGATGTGGTGCTGGACTTGCGCAAGGGCTCGCCCACCTTCCTGCAGTGGCGCGGCGTCGAGCTGGCGGCCGGTGACGACCGCGCGCTGCTGGTGCCGGAAGGCTGTGCGCACGGTTTCCAGGTCCTGGAAGCGGGCAGCTCGCTGCTCTACCTGCATACTGCTCCCTATGTCCCGCATGCCGAAGGCGGTGTGCGCCATGATGATCCACGCGTGGCCATTGCCTGGCCGCTGCCGCCGCAGAACCTGTCGCCACGCGACCTCCAGCATCCGCTGCTGGCTCCCGATTTCGATGGAATACCGCTATGAAATGCCGCCACTGCCAGACCGAACTGCATGACACGTTCATCGACCTGGGTTTCTCACCGCCCTCCAACGCTTATCTGAGGGCCGAGGATCTGCGTCGTCCTGAAACGACCTATCCGCTCAAGGTGATGGTGTGCCGCCAGTGCTGGCTGGTCCAGACCGAGGATTACACGCACTACGACCAGCTCTTTGCCACCGATTACGCCTACTTCTCATCCACCTCGAGCACCTGGCTGGTACATGCCGCGCGCTATGTGGACATGATTGCGGCACGCCTGAACCTGAACGCGCAATCTCTGGTGGTCGAGCTGGCCGCCAATGATGGGTATCTCCTGCAGTACGTGCAGCAGAAGGGCATCCCCTGCCTGGGCGTGGAGCCCACCACCAGCACGGCTGACGCCGCGCGTGCCAGGGGCATTGCGATCGTCGAGGAATTTTTCGGCGTGGCACTTGGCCAGCGGCTGCGCGAGAGCCATGGTGCGGCAGACCTGATCGCCGCCAACAACGTGCTGGCGCATGTCCCGGACATCAATGATTTCGTTGGCGGCATGCGTGCCCTGCTGGCACCGCAAGGGACGGTGACGGTCGAGTGTCCCCACCTGTTGAACCTGATCGCTCAGGCACAGTTCGATACCGTCTACCACGAGCATTTCTCCTATCTCTCGCTGGTGGCGGTACAGCGCGTGATGCAATCGCAGGGGCTGCGCGTCTACGACGTCGAGGAGCTGCCGACCCACGGTGGCAGCCTGCGCATCTATGCCTGCCATGCCGATGCCGCTATCGCCGCCACTCCGGCCGTGCAGGCCATGCTGGCACGTGAGCGGGAGGCCGGGCTGGAGCGCATCGAGGGCTATGCAGGGTTCCAGGCGCGTGCCGAAGAGATCAAGTTGCAGTTGCTGTCCTTCCTGCTGGAGCAGAAGCGCGCCGGCAAGAAGGTGCTGGCCTATGGCGCCGCTGCCAAAGGCAACACGCTGCTCAATTATTCCGGCGTGCATCCCGATCTGCTGGCCATGGTCGCCGATGCTGCACCTTCCAAGCAGGACAAGTACATGCCAGGCAGTCATATTCCCATCGTTTCCCCGCAGCGCCTGCTCGACGAAAAACCGGACGTGGTGCTGATCTTGCCCTGGAACATCAAGGACGAGGTCGCGCAGCAGCTGGCCGAGATCCGTGCGTGGGGCGGCCGCTTCGCCATCGCGGTGCCGCAGCTTCAGGTGTGGTGAGGGAGGCCAACATGCATATTCATCTGTTGCAGCTCGCTCCGTCGACCGTCCCGGTAGCGCCAGGCTTCCAGCACGTGCTCACCCCTGCGCCTGACGCTTGGGGCGGTCTGTTGGCCATGCGCCGCTTTTTTCATGAACAGGCTATCGATGGCGAGGCTTGCTATGCCTTCGTCACGTCGGCATTTCTCGGCCAGACCGGTCTGGATGCGGCTGGCGTGCGCAGTCTGATCGAGGCGAATCCGCAAGCCGCCGCCTGGACCTTCATGCCGCATCCGCTGGAGGCCTGTGGCCAGCTCAACCTGCTGCTGCAGGCGGAGCAGCACCTGGAGGGTTTCACCGCGCTGGCCAAGCGTTTCCTGCAGGCGCTGGGCTTGCAGCTGGACCCGCTGCATTTCGTGCCGCAGTGGCAGAACAATGTGCCGCACGGTTTCATCGCGGCCAAGCCGGCGTTCTGGCAAACCTGGTTTGATCTGGCCGAGCGCCTGTTCCAGATGGCCGAGCAGGAGCCGGGTGAGTTGCGCGCGGCACTGCAGCGCCAGGCAGTATCCGGCGAGTCCGGACGGTCGCTGCTGGCGGCACGCCTGGGCTCCCTGGTGCTGGGACTGGACCAGCAACTGCGCGTATGGCATTGCCCGCCGGCGCTGATGCCGGCTGCCCTGCCCGTGGCAGCTGCCGACCTGGCGGAACTGGAAGCCTTGCGCAACGCCTATGCGGCCAGCGGTGACGCCGCTGATCTGCAGCGTTTCAGCTTGCGCAGCGGACAGTTGCGTGGCGCGCCGGCCCGGCCGCCTGCGCCGCTGTCGGCACCGCTCGCCGCTGCGTCATCTCCATCGCCATCGCTGACGCTGGCACCGCGCACGCTGGCGCAGCCCGATAACGCGGCGGCCCAGGCCGCGCGTGGCGAGCTGGTGTTTGGCTGCATGACCCACGTACCGTTGCCGGTGAAATTCCCCGATCATGTGCTGCCGATCTACCTCGGCGAGGCCCAGCATGAGGGCGCGCTCAACCTGCGCGACCTGGCACCCCAATGGGTCCCTTATCACCCCATCGTGGCCGGCATGCTCGGCAACTTTGCCTTGCGCAACCTGATCCTGCGCGACTATCCCCACGTCAAGCGCGTGGGCGTTTGCCTGTACCGCAAGTTCATTTCGCGCGAGCGCATCAGCGGCGTGCCTGCTGAAGACAACTGGATGATGGACGTGGTCTCCGACAAGGAATTCGCACGGCTGTCGCTGGAGCAGATGATGGAGCCGGGCGAGCAGGAATTCCTGGTTGGCAAGACCTGCGGGTTCAAGGTGAGCGGCCGGGATGCCGGCTATCTGTCGCATTACGCGGTCTCGCATCACGCCGAGGATCTGTTGCGCTATGCGGCTGCCGCAACCGAGCTGGGGGTCTTCGCACGCAGCGAAGCCGAGCTGTTCTTCAACGAGAAGACCTTCTTCATGGGCGGCATCGAGATGGGCGTGTTTCCCGCCGATTTCTGGCTGCGCACCGTGGAGCAGATCGAAGCCGTGACTTGGTATTGCGTCCAGCACTACGACACCCGCCGCGAAGGCTATCAATCCCGCGCGTGGGCCTTCTGCGCTGAACGCCTGGGCAGCTACCTGCTCCTGCGCGAACTGCGCGCACGCTACGGTGATCCGGGCTACATGCGTTTCTTTGGACAGCTCAATCTCATCACCCGTGGTGACCAGACCAAATACGTCCCCAGCCACTGACCAGGTTCATCACGGCCCGGCCGCCGATACCGCCTGCGTCTTCAGTCAGGGAGCAGCTTGCCCTGATCGAGCTGGTAGTGGTCGATGATCTGCTGCAGGCAGGCCGTGGCGTCCTCATCCCATGCGGGCAGGGTGATGCCGAAGCGCTGTTTCAGCTTGCTGCAATCCAGCCGTGAATTGAGCGGACGCTCGGGCGGCGTGGGGTAGGAAGAGGTCGGTACCGGGGTGATCTGGTCCAGTCCCTTGAGCCTGACCGGGACGCCACGCGCCATCAGCTCGCGCGCCACCAGTTGCGCATAGCGATGCCACGACGTGGCTCCCTGCGCGGTGAGGTGATAGGTGCCGCTGGTGGCCGCAACTTTCTCGCGCCCGCCGTCGGTCCCGGCCAGCATGCGGCAGCAGACCGCCGCAATGGTGGAGGCCCAGGTCGGTGCCCCGAACTGGTCGCCCACGATGGTATAGCTTTCCTTCTGCTGGGCCAGGCGAATGGCCGTCTTCATGAAATTGTTGCCCGTGCGGTTGTAGACCCAGCTGGTCCGCAAGATCCAGTGGGCTGCGCCGCTGGCGGCGATGGCCAGTTCGCCGTCACGCTTGCTGGCACCGTAGACATTCAGCGGATGGGTCGGCATGTCTTCCGTATAGGCACCGGAGTGCTGTCCGTCGAACACGTAATCGGTGGAGAAGTGGATCAGGGCAGCCCCCAGCCGCGCGGCCTCCTGCGCCAGGAGGGCGGGCGCGTCGGTGTTGATGCGACGCGCCAGCTCCGGTTCGGACTCGGCCTTGACCACCGCCGTATAGGCGGCCGGGTGGATGATCAGATCGGGCCGGGCCTCGCGTACCGCCGTGCGCAGCGCATCCGCGTCGGTGAGGTCGAGTTGCCCGCGCACGGGCGCGATCACATCAAGGCCGGCCGGCATCGCACGCAGGCGGCGCAGGAATTCACTGCCGACCTGGCCGCTGCTGCCGGTAAGCAGGATGCGCATGGATTTCATGGCTCAGGGCTTGAAGCCGTTCGGATTGTTCTGCTGCCAGCGCCACGAGTCGGCGCACATGGCGTCCAGTCCCAGCTTGGCTTCCCAGCCCAGCTTGCGGCGCGCTTCCGCCGGATCGGCATAACAGGAGGCGATATCGCCCGGACGCCGCGCGGCGATGGTGTAGGGGATGGGTTTGCCGGCGGCCTTTTCATAGGCCTTGACCACATCCAGCACGCTGTAGCCATTGCCGGTGCCGAGATTGACCGCGAAGCATTGTGGTTCGGTCAGTGCCTGCAGGGCGGCCAGGTGGCCGGTCGCCAGGTCGACCACGTGAATGAAGTCGCGCACGCCGGTGCCATCCGGGGTCGGATAATCGCCGCCCCAGATGCTCAGTTTTTCACGGCGGCCCACGGCGACCTGGGCGACATAGGGCATCAGGTTGTTGGGGATGCCACCCGGATCTTCGCCGATCATGCCGCTTTCATGCGCGCCGACCGGGTTGAAGTAGCGCAGCAGGGCGATCTTCCAGTCCGGATGGGCGCGATGGTAATCGCGCAGCATGTCTTCGATGACGATCTTGCTGCGGCCATACGGATTGCTGGCCGACAGCGGATGGGATTCCGTCAGCGGCAGGTATTGCGGGTCGCCGTAGACCGTCGCCGAGGAGGAGAAGACGATGGTCTTCACGCCCGTGGCTTCCATGGCTTCCAGCAGGCGCACGGTGCCGACCACGTTGTTGTCGTAGTACATGAGCGGCTTTTCCACCGACTCGCCCACGGCTTTCAGGCCGGCGAAATGGATGACTGCGTCGCATTTGAACTCGCGCAGCACGCTTTCCAGCTGATCGCGGTTGCGAATGTCCCCCTTGACCAGCGCCAGTGAACGGCCGGTGATCTGCTGCACTCTCGCCACCGACTCCGGGCTGCTGTTGCAGAAATTGTCGAAGACGATCACTTCGTGGCCTGCCTTGAGCAATTCCACGCAGGTATGGGAACCAATGTAGCCGGCACCGCCGGTGACGAGGATGTTCATGTGAGCTTCTCTTGGTAAGTTGGCAACAGCGTGATTATGTCAGAGTCTGGTAAAACGCAATCTGTTCTTCGGTCAGGGTGCGCAGCTCATCGTTGTTCAGGTAGGCGGCGTACCAGCGCGCGGTCATCTGCAGCGCGACGGTCAATTCCAGTTTGGGCGTCCAGTTCAGGCGCTGGCGCGCCTTGGAGATATCCAGCCGCAGCAGATGGGCTTCATGCGGGGCATGGGCTTGGGATTCAACACGGATGTCCAGCGGCGCGATGTCGTGTTGCCGAAGCGCCTTGTTGAAGCTCTCGCAGAGCTGGCCGACGTTGCGGGGATCGGCATCGGCCGGGCCGAAATTCCAGGCTTCCGCATGGCGCGGGCCTTCTTCGTAAAGAAGCCTGGCAATCTGCAGATAGCCCGACAGCGGTTCCAGCACGAATTGCCAGGGACGGATTGCGCCAGGGTGGCGAATGTTCAGCGGCGTCTGCGCTTGCAGGGCGCGGATGACATCGGGGATCAGGCGATCTGCGGCGAAGTCGCCGCCGCCGATCACATTGCCGGCCCGCACGCTGGCGAGTGCGGCGCGGCCCGCATCGCGCTCGCCAAAGAAGGAGCGGCGATAGGCCGAGGTCACCAGTTCGGCGATGCCCTTGCTGCTGCTGTAGGGATCATGCCCGCCCATGGGATCGTCTTCGCGGTAGCCCCACAGCCATTCACGGTTCTCATAGCATTTGTCGCTGGTGACCACCACCACGGATCGCACGCTGGGGGTGTGCCGTACGGCTTCCAGCACGTGCACGGTGCCCATGACATTGGTCGCGTAGTTGTCCACCGGGTTGGCATAGGAGTCCCGCACCAGCGCCTGGGCCGCAAGATGAAACACCACGTCAGGCTGCACGGCTGCCATGGTCTGCGCCAGGTGCACCGGGTCGCGCACATCGCCGGTGGTGGTCTGCACGCAGTCGTGCAGCCGGGCCAGTTCAAACAGGCTGGGATGGGTCGGTGCAGGCAACGAATAGCCGCTGACCTTCGCGCCCATCATGTGCAGCCACAGGCTGAGCCAACCGCCCTTGAATCCGGTGTGCCCGGTAATGAAAACACGTTTGTCACGCCAGAAGTTCGACATCATGCAGCCTCGAATGCGGGAGAGGAATATCGCCGAGATCACCCGGACGAATGCATGTGCGCAGCAGCGTTGGTGTCGACGAGGCTCCTATTAGACCATGGCGTGGCGGCCGGGCAAGGGTGAAGCAGGCAGGCTTTCTTCTTTCATTCCCGCCGTTGCGCAGCGGCGGAAGAGGAGGAAAGGGAATGAGAGATGCGCCGCCGGCGCGGGCCGGCGGCGAACTTTGCTGAGGAGGGAGGCTTACCGGGTCGCTGCCACAGCTTCCAGAATCACCTTGGCCACCTCGGCCGGACGCGATTGCTGCGGCACGTGGCTGGCGGCCAGCTCGGTCGTCTTTGCGTTGATCTGCTTGGCAAAGCTGCGCTCCAGTGCGGGCTGGATCATGCGGTCCTTGGTGCTGACGATGTACCAGCTGGGACGAGTCTTCCAGGCGGCGGTCTCGACCTTGTCGCCGAAGGCCTTCATGGCGATCGGACCTTGGGTTGCGGCCATCACGGCGGCCTGCCTGGCCGGCACGTCCTGGGCGAAATCAGCGGCCAGCGCGGCCGGCGGCAGGCTGGCGAAACCGGCTTTGTCCACCGACAGCTTGGCGATGCCCGGCGGTACCGGCAGGTCCTTGCCGAGGTCGCCCGTGGCCTGGCCGGCGTCCGGTGCGAAGGCCGCGACATAGACCAGGCTGGCGACCTTCTCATGATTGCCGGCCTCGGTGATCACGGTGCCACCCCAGGAGTGGCCGACCAGCACCACCTTGCCCGGCTGGTTGTCGATGGCGCGCTTGGCGGCGGCGACGTCGTCGGCCAGCGAGGTCAGCGGATTCTGCACCGCGGTGACCTTGATGCCCTTGGCTTGCAGCAGCGGGATGACCTTGGCCCAGTCGGAGCCATCGGCAAAGGCACCGTGGACGATCACGACCGACGGCTTGTCCGAGGCATCGGCGGCGATCGCGCTGCTGCCGGTGAAGGCGGCGGCGAGAGCCAGCATGCCGAGAGTGGTCTTGAAGCTGAAGCGGGGGAAAGCGGATTTCATGGTGTTCTCCTGTTCAAAGAGTGCGTGGGCTAGGGGTGTGTTGCAGTGAGGCCAGTATAGAAATGCCGCTGCGCTGCCGGTATCGGTCAATTGACCGACCCCGGCCAGCGTGCGGCAAGGCGCTGCGATTGTGGCCGGTTGCCACCGGCCTGCCCATTAACCGAAGAGTTGATTGCGGCCGGTGGATGCTTGCCTCTACAGTGTCGGGATGTCTCCCGACGCTTCCCCCCTTCCCGACGCCGGCACGTCCGCGCTACCCGCCGCCCACCTGGTCGCCGCCGGCACTGCCGTGCAGGTTCTGGCACTGGTCGGCGACCTCAGCATGGGCCAGCCGCCGCACCAGTCCCGCCGGTGCGCTGTCCTGGCCGCCCGCATTGCCGCGCTGGACGGTGCCTCGGCCGACCTGATCCAGCAGGCGCAGCTGGTGGCCTGGCTGCGCTGGTCCGGCTGCACTGCCAATGCGGCGGGCTTTGCCAGCCTGCTGGGTGACGATGTGGGCGGACGCGAGGCCATGCTGAGGCAAGCCTTGCCCGAGGGGCATCCCCTGAACTTTGCGACGGTCGAGCCGCTGGCCCGCATCCACTGTGAGGTGGCGGGCGACGTGGCCGGCATGCTGGGTTTGCCGGGCGGGGTCGAGACCGGACTGCGCCATGTCTGGGAACACTACGATGGCAACGGCGTGCCGCAGCGGCTGCAGGGAGCGGCCGTGCCCGCCGTGGTCTATTACACCAGCCTGGCAGGGGATCTGGAGATTCATGCACGGTCGCACGATATCCCGTTCGCCCTGGAGGCGGTGCAGCGCAACGGCGGCATCAAGTATCCGGCCGAGCTGGTCAGCCGCGTCCTGCCGCAGGCGGCAGACTGGCTGGCGGCGCTGGACGAGGAGGCCGATGCGGCAGCGATACCGGTGGACCTGCCCATGCACGCCGTTCCCCTGAGCATCGTGGCCGACCTGATCGAACTGAAGCTGCCGTGGTTGACCGGCTACTCCAGGCGCGTCAGCGAACTGGTGCAGCGGGCAGCCGTGCTGGCGGGCCTGCCTGTGGAGCAACAGGAACGGCTGGCACGGGCCGCCTTGATCCATGGCATCGGGCGTGCTTCGGTTTCCAATACGATCTGGGAGCGCGAGGGCCGTCCGGGTCAGGCTGACTGGGAGCGCATTCGCCTCGCACCCTACTGGACCGCCCGTGCCGGCGCGCTGATCCCCGACCTGCGTCATGAGGCCGCGCTGGCCTCGCAACTATATGAACGTCTGGATGGCAGCGGTTATTTCCGGGGGCTGGACGCCGACATGCTGGGATTGCCAGCCCGACTCCTGGCGGCCGCGTCGGTCCAGGCCGCGCTGTGCGCCCGCCGTCCCTGGCGCGAGGCGTATGCGCCGCAGGCCGCCGGGGAGGTGCTGCAGGAGCAGGCCCGTCTTGGCCGCGTTGATCCGGAGGCGGTGCGCTGGGTGCTGGCCGCAGCGGCAGGAGAGGGTGTTCCGCTCCCGGTCCGCAAGGGCTTGCTCTCCGAGCGCGAGGTCGAGGTGCTGCGCCGCATCAGCCTGGGCGAGAGCAACAAGGAAGCCGCCCGTACCATGCAGATCAGTCCCTCCACCGTACGCACCCACGTCGAGAGCATCTTCCGCAAACTGCAGTGCTCCACGCGGGCGGCCGCCACCCTCAAGGGCTTGCACCTGGGTTTGATCTGATCTTCATCCAATGCCGTATTTCTACGGCATCAACGGTCCGACCACTGCACCGGTCTGGTGAGCGGGCTCACTTTTTTTCCGGGCTCACGCTGTGCTGCAACATGCCACCCTGAAAGCGAGCCCGGTCGTCCGACCTCTTCCAATTTCCTGACAAAATGTCAGCGCCTTGCGTAAACGTTTGCGAGCGCCCGCAAAATTTCCGTAAATCATTGAATTTGCGGGATATTTCTCTGGCGTCGACGGGCTTTTTTGATTAAATTGAGCGCTGTTTCAAAAACCGGCGCGTTTTTCCGGCTTTTGTGCATGCATTTCCGCAAATTCACTGCGAGATGCACAAATCTGAACAAAGGGACAAGAAGGGGAGATCTCTCGGGAGCAAATAGCGGGCAGTGGACAAAATACGCGCAATGGCGTTTTTGTGTTGCACTGCAAAAAATCGAAGTGGCTGCCTATTTGCCACAACTCGCTGCGAAGTGCCCCAGATAAGCCCTTGATCTGGCTGCAAAAGGTTTGACTTACCGGAAAACGAACCTTTATAATCGCCGGGCTTTTAAGCTGCCGTCTGCTCGTAAAGGGTGCGGCGCATGCACGATATTGGATAGATATGCTGCGCATCATTCTATTGCAGCTCCTCACCACGGTCATCGCTGCCCTGGTGGCGGGGATGCTGGGCGGACTTCCGGCGCTTTGGTCCGCATTGTTGGGAGGCGTCTGCTGTGTCGTTCCCAATGCCCTGTTTGCACTGCGACTTCATGTCAGTGCGCAGAAACCCGGTGGTACCAACCCGATGACGTTTTTCTTCGGGGAATTTATCAAGATTGCTACGACTTTTGCGCTCATGGGCGCGATCGTTTGGTTGTACCACGGTGTTCACTGGCTCGCATTTTTGCTGAGCTTCATCGTGGTGCTTAAGAGTTATTTCATTTTACTGTTTAGACACCGACCATGACCGTAGAAGCCGCAGAGCACGCGCCGACAGCCTCTGAATATATCGTCCACCACCTCGGACACCTCTCCACGCATCACCAGACCAAGATCGTCGATTTCTCCATCCTGAACGTGGATACCATCTTCTGGTCCGTGTTCTGCGGCGTGATCGCCTGCTTCTTCATGTTCCTGGCTGCCCGCAAGGCAACCTCGGGCGTGCCGGGCCGCTTCCAGGCCTTCGTCGAGATGGTCGTCGAAATGGTGGAAGACCAGTCCAAGGCCATCGTCCACGGCGACCGCACCTTCATCGCCCCGGTGGCGCTGACCGTGTTCGTCTGGGTGGCCCTGATGAACTCGCTGGACTTCCTGCCGGTGGACCTGGCTTCCGGCATCCTGGGCCTGTTCGGCCTGGGTGAAATGCATCACCGCATCGTTCCGACCGCCGACCTCAACGGCACCCTGGGCATCGCCCTGGGCGTGCTGGCGCTGATGCTGTATTACAGCGTCAAGATCAAGGGCGCAGGCGGCTTCATCCACGAACTGTTTGCAGCACCCTTCGGCATCTGGCTGGCTCCGTTCAACCTGCTGCTGAACATCATCGAATTCGCCGCCAAGACCGTGTCCCTGGGCATGCGACTGTTCGGCAACATGTATGCAGGCGAACTGTTGTTCCTGCTGATCGCATTGCTGGGATCGACCGCGACCGCATTCGGCTTCATCGGCCATGTGATCGCCGGTTCTATCTGGGCAATTTTCCACATCCTGATCGTGTTGCTCCAAGCATTCATCTTCATGATGTTGACACTGGTTTACCTGGGCCAGGCGCACGAAGCGCACTAACACAAGGCTTGCAGTACCTGTTTTTCAGTTTGTTTTTTGGTTTTGTATTTAATTTAACTTTTCTTAAGGAATTGTCATGACTGATGTCTCTTTCGTTGCTCTGGCTTGCGGTTTGATCATTGGCCTGGGTGCTATCGGCGCTTGTATCGGTATCGCGATCATGGGCGGTAAGTACCTCGAAGCATCCGCACGTCAGCCTGAACTGATGAACACCCTGCAAACCAAGATGTTCCTGCTGGCTGGCCTGATCGACGCGGCCTTCCTGATCGGCGTTGGTATCGCCATGCTGTTCGCATTCGCAAATCCGTTCATCGCCAAGTAATTCGCGCTTCATAGCCGATTCTCATCTGCCGGACGATTGGTTCCGGCACTCGTTATTCTGAGAAGGAAATTACCGTGAACTTAAATGCAACATTGATTGCACAGTTCGTGGTCTTCTTCATCCTCGCCGGCTTCACGATGAAATTCGTGTGGCCGCCGTTGATTAAGGCGCTCGATGAACGCGCCAAGAAGATTGCGGACGGGCTGGCAGCCGCTGACCGCGGTAAGGCCGATCTGGCCGCCGCCGAAAAGCGTATCCAGGGCGAACTGGCATCGGCACGTGATGAAAGCCAGAAGCGCATCGGCGAAGCCGAAAAGCGCGCTCAGCTGATCATTGAAGAAGCCAAGAAGACGGCCGCTGAAGAAGCTGCCCGCATCATCGCCGCTGCCCGTGCCGACGCTCAACAGCAAGTGAACCAGGCACGTGAAGAACTGCGCGGCCAGGTCGCAACGCTCGCCGTCAAGGGCGCGGAACAGATCCTCAAGCGCGAAGTGAATGCGGCTGCTCACGCCGACTTGCTGAATCAACTGAAGACAGAGCTGTAATATGGCCGAACTCGCAACGATCGCTCGTCCTTACGCCGAAGCCTTGTTCCGTGTGGCCAAGGCAGGCAGCCTGGCAGCCTGGTCCGATCTCGTCGACGAGATGGCCCAGGTGGCGGCGCATCCCGAGGTGCAGGCCCTGGCGCAGAACCCTTCCGTATCGCATGACAAGCTGGCAGAAGTGTTTGCCGCTGCCCTGAAGACCCCGCTGTCCGTCGAGGCGCAGAATTTCGTCAAGACGCTGGTCGACAACGGCCGCCTGGTCCTGCTGCCGCAGATCGCCGAACAATTCCACGTGCTCAAGAACACGGCGGAAGGTTCGGCCGATGCCAACATCGTGAGCGCCTTTGAGCTCAGCGATGCCCAGGTCAAGGATGTGGTCTCGGCACTGGAGAAGAAGTTCGGCCGCAAGCTGAACCCCTCCGTGACGGTCGACAGCAGCCTGATTGGCGGTGTGCGCGTCGTGGTCGGCGACGAAGTGTTCGATACCTCCGTGCGCGCGAAGCTGCAGCAGCTGCAAGCTGCTCTGGCCGCGTAAGTGCCTCTGGCTGGCTAAGCGAAAGAACAATTTTTAGGAGTTAGTATGCAACTCAACGCATCTGAAATCAGCGAGCTGATCAAGAGCCGGATCCAAGGCCTTGGCGATACCGCTGAGATTCGCAATCAGGGCACGGTCATTTCCGTGTCCGACGGTATCTGCCGTATCCATGGTCTGTCCGACGTGATGCAAGGTGAGATGCTGGAATTCCCGGGCAACACCTTCGGCCTGGCGCTGAACCTGGAGCGTGACTCGGTGGGCGCCGTTATCCTGGGCGAATACGAACACATCTCTGAAGGCGACCTGGTCAAGTGCACCGGCCGCATCCTGGAAGTGCCGATCGGTCCTGAACTGAAGGGCCGTGTGGTCAACGCACTGGGCCAGCCGATCGACGGCAAGGGTCCGATCAACGCCAAGCTGACCGCCCCGATCGAAAAGATCGCCCCGGGCGTGATCGCGCGTCAGTCCGTGTCGCAGCCGATGCAGACCGGCCTGAAGTCGATCGACTCCATGGTGCCTGTCGGCCGTGGCCAGCGCGAGCTGATCATTGGTGACCGCCAGACCGGCAAGACCGCTGTTGCGATCGACGCCATCATCAATCAAAAGGGTCAGAACATGACCTGCATCTACGTTGCGATCGGCCAGAAGGCTTCGTCGGTCAAGAACGTGGTGCGCGCACTGGAAGCCCACGGCGCGATGGAATACACCATCGTCGTGGCAGCAACCGCCTCCGAATCGGCAGCGATGCAATACGTGTCGGCCTACTCGGGTTGCGCCATGGGCGAATACTTCCGCGACCGCGGCCAGGACGCCCTGATCGTGTATGACGATCTGTCCAAGCAAGCCGTGGCTTACCGTCAGGTCTCGCTGCTGCTGCGCCGTCCGCCGGGCCGTGAAGCTTACCCTGGCGACGTGTTCTACCTGCACAGCCGCCTGCTGGAACGTGCTGCCCGCGTGAACGCCGACTACGTCGAGAAGTTCACCAACGGCGAAGTCAAGGGCCAGACCGGTTCCCTGACCGCACTGCCGATCATCGAAACCCAGGCTGGTGACGTTTCCGCCTTCGTTCCGACCAACGTGATCTCGATCACCGACGGCCAGATCTTCCTGGAAACTTCGCTGTTCAACGCCGGTATCCGTCCTGCGATCAACGCCGGTATCTCGGTGTCGCGCGTCGGTGGCGCTGCCCAGACCAAGGTCATCAAGGGCCTGTCCGGCGGTATCCGTACCGACCTGGCACAGTACCGTGAACTGGCTGCCTTTGCGCAGTTCGCTTCCGACCTGGACGAAGCCACCCGCAAGCAGCTGGACCGCGGTGCGCGCGTGACCGAACTGCTGAAGCAGGCTCAGTACACCCCGCAATCGATCTCGATCATGGCTGTCACCCTGTTCGCCGTCAACAAGGGCTACATGGACGACGTCGAAGTGAAGAAGATCCTGGCCTTCGAGTCGGGTCTGCACAACTTCATGAAGACCAGCCACGCTGACCTGCTGAAGAAGATCGAAGACACCAAGCAACTGGATAAGGATGCTGAGGCAGCCCTGGCAGCCGCCATCGCTGACTTCAAGAAATCCGGCGCGTACTAATTCTTACTGAAGCTATAAGGAGTCTTACTCATGGCTACAGGTAAAGAGATACGTGGCAAGATCAAGAGCGTAGAAAATACGAAGAAGATCACCAAGGCGATGGAAATGGTCGCGGCATCCAAAATGCGCAAGGCGCAGGACCGGATGCACGCAGCCCGCCCGTACAGCGACAAGATCCGCAACATTGCGGCCAACCTGTCGCAGGCCAATCCGGAGTACGTGCACCCGTTCATGGTCCAGCAGGATACGGCCAAGCGCGTTGGTTTCATCGTCGTCACGACCGACAAGGGTCTGTGCGGCGGCATGAACACCAACTCGCTGCGTCTGTTGACCAACAAGTTCCGTGAACTGGAAGGCCAGGGCAAGGCCATCGAAACCGTCGCCATTGGCAACAAGGGTTTGGGTTTTCTGAATCGCATCGGCGCCCGTGTGGCCGCCAACGTGACGCAACTGGGTGATACGCCGCACCTGGAAAAGCTGATCGGCCCCGTCAAGGTGCTGCTCGACGCTTACCAGGAAGGCAAGCTGGACGCGGTGTACCTGGTGTACACCAAGTTCATCAACACGATGAAGCAGGAAGCCACCCTGCAGCAGCTGCTGCCGCTGACCAGCGACAAGCTCAAGGCTGACGAGGGTGCGCACTCCTGGGACTACATCTATGAGCCCGATGTGCAATCCGTGGTGGACGAACTGCTGGTGCGTTACGTCGAAGCGCTGATCTATCAAGCCGTCGCCGAGAACATGGCCTCCGAGCAATCGGCGCGCATGGTCGCGATGAAGGCCGCCAGCGACAACGCAGGTAGCGTGATCGGTGAGTTGAAGTTGGTCTACAACAAGACTCGCCAGGCCGCCATTACCAAAGAGCTGTCGGAAATCGTCGCCGGTGCGGCTGCGGTCGGCTGATCAGCTGGCGTAGCGTAGCGAAACAGAATTTAAATTTTATCTATTGAAGGAACGAAAATGGCTGATGGCAAAATCGTTCAGTGTATCGGCGCTGTGGTGGACGTGGAGTTTCCGCGCGATGCGATGCCCAAGGTTTACGATGCCTTGAAATTGGAAGGTTCGGATCTGACCCTGGAAGTCCAGCAGCAGCTGGGCGACGGCGTGGTTCGTACCATTGCGCTCGGTTCGTCGGACGGTCTGCGCCGCGGCCTGACCATCTCGAACACCGGCAAGCCGATCACCGTGCCCGTCGGTACCGCGACCCTGGGTCGCATCATGGACGTGCTGGGGAACCCGATCGACGAATGCGGTCCGGTCTCGCACGAGCAAACCGCTTCGATCCACCGCAAGGCTCCCGCGTACGACGAACTGTCGCCCTCGCAAGAGCTGCTGGAAACCGGCATCAAGGTTATTGACCTGGTTTGCCCGTTCGCCAAGGGTGGCAAGGTTGGTCTGTTCGGTGGCGCCGGTGTGGGCAAGACCGTGAACATGATGGAACTGATCAACAACATCGCCAAGGCGCACAGCGGTCTGTCCGTGTTCGCCGGTGTTGGTGAGCGTACCCGTGAAGGTAACGACTTCTACCACGAAATGGCAGAAGCCAAGGTGGTGGACCTGGAAAACCCGACCAACTCCAAGGTCGCCATGGTCTACGGCCAGATGAACGAACCGCCGGGCAACCGTCTGCGCGTGGCGCTGACCGGCCTGACCATCGCGGAAGGTTTCCGTGATGAAGGCAAGGACGTGCTGTTCTTCGTCGACAACATCTACCGTTACACCCTGGCCGGTACCGAAGTGTCCGCGCTGCTGGGCCGTATGCCTTCGGCCGTGGGCTACCAGCCGACGCTGGCCGAAGAAATGGGCCGCCTGCAAGAGCGTATCACCTCGACCAAGACTGGCTCGATCACCTCGATCCAGGCCGTGTACGTCCCTGCGGATGACTTGACCGACCCGTCGCCGGCAACCACCTTCGCCCACTTGGACTCGACCGTCGTTCTGTCGCGTGACATCGCCTCGCTGGGTATCTACCCCGCCGTCGATCCGCTGGACTCGACCTCGCGCCAGCTGGACCCGCAAGTGGTCGGCCAGGAACACTACGAGACCGCCCGTGCGGTCCAGGGTACCCTGCAGCGCTACAAGGAACTGCGCGACATCATCGCGATTCTGGGCATGGACGAACTGGCACCGGAAGACAAGCTGATCGTCGCCCGTGCTCGCAAGATGCAACGTTTCCTGTCGCAGCCCTTCCACGTCGCCGAAGTGTTCACCGGTTCCCCGGGCAAGTACGTTTCGCTGAAGGACACGATCAAGGGCTTCAAGATGATCGCCAGCGGCGAACTGGACCACCTGCCGGAACAAGCGTTCTACATGGTCGGTACCATCGACGAAGCAATCGAAAAGGCCAAGAAGATCAACTAAGACTGGCCATGCCGTCGCAGGCAGCGGGTGCGTAACCCGGGCCGGTGGCGGCAGGTAAGTACACATTGATTCATTGGCGCCGCTCCTGTTCGCAGGAGCGGTCCATCGACTAGGAAACGACATGGCACATACTATTCACGTGGACGTGGTCTCGGCGGAAGAGGAAATCTTCTCCGGCGAGGCAGAATTCGTCGCGTTGCCGGGCGAAGCGGGTGAACTGGGTATCTATCCCCGTCACACCCCGCTGATCACGCGCATCAAGCCAGGTGCTGTCCGTATCAAGGTCGCGGGCCAGGCACACGAGGAATTCGTGTTCGTGGCCGGCGGTCTGCTGGAAGTGCAGCCCGACGCCGTGACCGTGCTGGCCGACACCGCCATCCGTGGTGCCGACCTGGACGAAGCCAAGGCCGCCGAAGCCAAGCGTCTGGCCGAGGAAGCGCTGGTCAACCGTGACTCCAAGATCGACCACGCCGCAGCCCAGGCCGAACTGGCCGCCGCCGTGGCACAGCTGGCCGCGATCCAGAAGTTGCGTCAGAAGCGCTGATCGGCAGCGGCGTTCTTCCTTGCGAAGCACGCCCGGCCCGGCAGCACAGCAGCACAGGTTTACCGCAGTAATTCAGTACGTGAAAAGGCAGCTTCGGCTGCCTTTTTTCATGCGCGCTCGGTACGCTCAGACCTGCTTTTCGCTTTCCGCTTTCCTTTGTCCCCTCCTCACGAGCTCACAGTCATTGCTGAGCTGACCAAGCCTGCCGGTTTCGGGCACTTAGGAACAATCTGCTTCAAACCTTCCCCAATGCCGCGTCCAATGGCACTGCGGGCATTGCCATCCTCGGGTAAAGTGCCCGGATGGTGAAGGACAGAACCATTTGCGTCCATCCAAATCATTTATACCATTCGCCCCTTTCAATCCAGCCGGACAGGAGCCCTCATGTCGCCAGCTGCACCCGCATCTTCCGCATCCCCTTCCACGGCCAGCCCGCACCAGCACGGCAAGCCCATCATTGCCGTGGTCGGTCTCTCCAATCGCCCCGAGCGCGCCAGTTTCGACGTGGCGGCCTACATGCAGTCCGCGGGCTATCGCATCGTGGCCGTCAATCCCATGTACGCTGGCCAGACCATTCTCGGTGAGTACTGCCACGCCAGCCTGCAGGACGCCAGCGCGGCCCTGGCCAGTGATGGCTTGCGCATCTCCATCGTCGATTGCTTCCGCAAGTCGGCCGACATCCCGCCGGTGGTGGAGGAGGCCATTGCGATCGGCGCGGAATGCGTCTGGATGCAACTCGACATCGTCCACGAAGAAGCGGCGGCGCGCGCCCGTGCCGCCGGGCTGAAGGTAGTCATGGACAAGTGCATCAAGATCGAGCACGCCATGGGCCAATCCCACGGCGTGTTGTAAGACGTCACCGGTCCCAACCTGAAATGATTTATAACGAAAAAAGCGAGACAGCATGGCAAAGAAAATCGGCCCGCAATTCATTGTCCATCCCAAGTTCGTCCTGAAGGAAAGTGAAGCCTCCACCAAGCCGCTCTCCAGCGGCGACAAGGAAACCGACCGCGCCACCGTGCAGCGCCTGGCAGCCGAGATCGGCCTGCAGCAGCAGATGCTCTACGCCGGCCACAAGCACAAGGTGCTGGTGATCCTGCAGGGCATGGATACCAGCGGCAAGGATGGCACCGTCAATGACGTCTTTGCGGCCGTCAATCCGCAAGGCATCCGCATCGCCAACTTCAAGGGGCCTACGGCCATCGAACTGGCGCACGACTACCTTTGGCGCGTGCATGCGCAGGTACCGGTGGCGGGGGAGATTGCCGTCTTCAACCGCAGCCATTACGAGGATGTGCTCATCACCCGCGTGCACGACTGGATCGACGACAAGGAGTGCAAGCGCCGCTATCGCCAGATCAACGACTTCGAACGCATGCTGTGGGAAACCGGAACGGTGGTGTTGAAATTCTTCCTGCACATTTCCAAGGCCGAGCAGAAATCACGCCTGCAATCGCGCATCGATGATCCCAACAAGCACTGGAAATTCGATCCGCAAGACCTGGCCGAACGCAAGTTCTGGGATGCCTACCAGCAGCGCTACCAGGAGGTGCTGCGCCAGACCAGCACCCTGCATGCGCCCTGGTATGTGGTGCCGGCCGACTCCAAGACCCACCGCAACCTGCTGGTGGCCAATGTGGTCCTGGAGACGCTGCAGAAGCTCAAGCTGCGCTTCCCCGACCCCAAGCCCGAACTCAAGGATCTCAAGTTCGACTGAGGCCGGGCACGAGTCAACCGGCGCTTACTTGATCACTTCAGCCACTTGTCGAAGATGCGCTGGTATTCGCCGGTCGCCTTGGCCAGGTGCAACCAGGTATCGACATAGGCCTTGAAGGCGACATCGCCGCGCGGCAGCAGGTAAGCCTTCTCGGCGAACTGCAGCGGCTGGTCAGGCTGCACCGGGCACAGTTCCGGATGCAGCTTGGATTGCCACAGGGTCTCGCTGGCATCGGTGACCATGACGTCGGCCTTGCCATCGATGATCTGCTGGAAGATGGTGACGTTGTCCGGATGCTGGAGCAGGGTCGCATTCTTGTAGCGGGCCTTGGCAAAGCGCTCGTTGGTGCCGCCCGGGTTGACGATGGCGCGCGTGCCGGGCTGGTCGATCATGTCGAAGTTGCGGAACTTGTCCTTGTCGGCACAGCGGATGATGGGCGCTTTTCCATCCACCATGACAGCCTCGGAGAAGGCCGCCCGGCGGGCGCGATCGAGGGTGATCGAGACACCGCCCATGGCCACGTCGCACTGGGCGATGAAGTCATTCATCAAGGTGCTCCAGGTGGTCTTGACGAACTGCGCCTCCACGCCCAGCGACTTGGCCAGCGCTTGGCCGAGTTCCACGTCCATGCCTTCGAAGGTCTGGTCGGGGCGATAGTAGGTGAAGGGCTTGTAGTCCCCGGTCATGCAGATGCGCAGCTTGCCGGCCTTGATGACCTGGTCCAGGCGTGAGGCAGGGAGGGCGTCGTCGGCACGGGCCGCCGACAGCGTCAGGCAAAGCGACAGGGTGGCCAGGCCTGCGAGCAGGGCGGTGCGGATGATGGACTTCATGGAAGCTCCTCGTGGATGATGATGGACAGGAACGTTGGCATTGAATTCGGTCCGCTTCTTGTTCATTGGAAGGACCGGCTGGCGACAGCCATCGGATCATAGCAAAACCGCGCGCCACGACCTGCATCAATATCAGCGCACGCTGATAGCGACAATTAGCCGGAAGCCATGCGCGGAGGATGAGATAATGCCGGATTGTCGTCAGACCGCATTGCAGGCCGACCATGTCCTCCTCTTCTTCCATGTCCACCTTCGCTCCGCTCAAAAACGATACCTTCCTGCGTGCGCTGCTGCGCCAGCCCACCGACTACACGCCGCTGTGGCTGATGCGCCAGGCCGGCCGCTACCTGCCGGAATACCGCGCCACGCGCGCCCGTGCCGGTTCCTTCATGGGGCTGGCCACCAATCCCGACTACGCCACTGAAGTCACCCTGCAGCCGCTGGAACGCTATCCGCTGGACGCCGCCATTCTCTTTTCGGACATCCTCACCGTGCCGGACGCCATGGGCCTGGACCTGTATTTCGCGGATGGCGAAGGTCCCAAGTTCGAGCGCCCCTTGCGCGACGAGGCGGCCATCCAGGCCCTGCAGGCCCCCGATCTGGGCAAGCTGGACTACGTCTTCAAGGCCGTCACCCAGATCCGCCGCGAACTCGATGGCCGCGTGCCCCTGATCGGCTTCTCCGGCAGCCCCTGGACCCTGGCCTGCTACATGGTCGAAGGCGGCGGCTCGGATGATTTCCGCCTGGTCAAGAGCCTGCTCTATCGCCGCCCGGACCTGATGCACCACATCCTCAAGACCAATGCCGATGCCGTGGCCGCCTACCTGAACGCGCAGATCGCCGCTGGTGCGCAGGCCGTGATGATCTTCGATACCTGGGGTGGCGCACTGGCCGATGGCATCTACCAGCAATTCTCGCTGGCCTACATGCAGCAGGTGGTCAGCCAGCTGCAGCGCCAGCAGGATGGCCAGCAGATCCCGGTGATCGTCTTCACCAAGGGCGGTGGCCTGTGGCTGGAGCAGATCGCCGCCATCGGCGCCGATGCCGTCGGCCTGGACTGGACCGTCAACCTGGGCGAAGCCCGCCGCCGCGTGGGCGACAAGGTAGCCCTGCAGGGCAACCTCGATCCCAACGTGCTCTTTGCCGGTGACGACGCCATCCGCGCCGAAGTGCGCAAGCTGCTGGAGTCCTTCGGACGCCCCGGCGCCGGTAGCGGGCATGTCTTCAACCTGGGCCACGGCATCTCCCAGCACACCCCGCCGGAAGCGGTGGCGACCCTTGCGCAGGCCGTGCACGAGATCAGCCGCTCGCTGCGCGGTTGAACGTGCGCGTATCTGTCGTTATCTTTTCGTATTTGTGCAGTTTGCCAAGTCCATATGCACATTCGTGCCACTGGCGAGGGACTTATGCACATACAGGCAGAATTTTTGACTGAGAATCAAATTTATTTGAATATGAAGGATTGCGCAGAGGGCTCTTGTGTAACCCATTGATTTTATTGGGTTTAATTTTTTGGCTTGCAGAGACATTTTTGCTGAAACATGCACTGGCCGTGGCTTGCGAGCTTGTCAATAGGCAGTTGCCCACAAAGTTATCCACAGACGCTGTGCATAAGACCCAAAAGCGTTTACAAAACCGCTGCTTATCGAAATCTTTGAAGGTTTACTTTAAGTTTGTAGGACAGTGAGATAACGGCCTGCCGGCCAAAGCCGACAAAATTCTGTCGGTCAGGACTTGACAAACGCTGGGCACATTGCCCCTTGGTGCAGACTTATGCACACAGGAAGCACCAGCGCCATGCGCAAAGCTTCCATGCAAAAATATTTTTCGTGCTTGAAGCCTCGGATGCAAGTCATTGATTTCATTGGCTTAATTTTTTGCCCTCGATTTGGGCAACGCATCGCAAGCCGCAGCCAGCCTGCGCGGGGCGATGTCAAGTGGCACTTGTCCCCAAAGTTATCCACAGCGTATGTGGATAGGTCCAAAAATGACGATGAAACCGGGGCTTAGCCCGGTTTTTCAGGATTGACTTTAAGTTCGTGGAACAACGCCTGCTCCAGGTGGCGCTCGATACGCCCCTGCATACCGTCTTCGATTACCGCTGGCAGCCGAACACGCCGGAGGAGCCCATGCCGGCCATCGGCCAACTGGTGGTGGTGCCGTTCGGCCGCCGCGAAGCCGTGGGTGTGGTCGTTGGCCATGCGGATCAGACCGACTTGCAGGCCAACAAGATCAAGGACGTCATTGCCGTGCGCCACCAGTTGCCGCCCATGTCGGCGCACTGGCTGGCACTGTGCGGCTTCGCTGCCGACTACTACCAGCGCCCGCTGGGCGAGGTGATGCTGCCGGGGCTGCCCAAGAACCTGCGCGCCCTGACCACCGTGGCGCTGGACAAGGCGCTCAAGGCCCTGGGCCGTCTGGTCGCGCCCAAGAAGACCAAGGCGCGCCGCAAGACCCGCGCCGAGGCTGAAGCGATCACCGCCGAAGCAGCAGAACCCGGCCTGCAGGCTGCACCCGATCCGCTCGAGCTGGGTGAGGCACCGCCCCTGAACCCGGCCCAGCAGCAGGCCGTGGACGCCATCGCCGGTGCCACGGGATTCGCGCCGTTGCTGCTGTACGGCGTCACCGGCAGCGGCAAGACCGAGGTCTACCTGCAAGCCGCCGCCGCCATCCTGCGCCGCGCAGCCGATGAGGCGGCACAGGGCAACAAGGAACAGCAGACCCAGACGGCCGACCCCGGCCAGCCCGCGCCGGCCCCCGCGCAGATCCTGGTGCTGGTGCCCGAAATCAACCTGACCCCGCAACTGGAAGGCAACATCCGCGCGCGCTTCCCGCACCTGAACGTGGTGGCGCTGCACAGCGGACTGGCCGAGGGCGAGCGCGCCCGCAACTGGCTGGCCGCGCACCTGGGCCAGGCCCACATCGTGCTGGGCACGCGGCTGGCGATCCTGTCTTCGCTGCCATCCCTGAAGCTCATCGTCATCGACGAGGAACACGATCCCTCCTACAAGCAGCAGGAAGGCCTGCGCTATTCCGCGCGCGACCTGGCGGTGTGGCGCGCGCACCAGCTCGGCATTCCGGTGGTGCTGGGCTCGGCCACGCCCTCGCTGGAAACCTGGCACCACGCCCAGGCCGGCCGCTACCGCCGCCTGGAATTGCGCCAGCGCGCAGCTCAGCAGGCGGTGCTGCCCACCGTCAAGGTGATCGACATGGAGCGCGACAAGCCCGTCGATGGCCTCACCGCCGGCCTGATCGCCGCCGTGCGCAAGCGCCTGGAGCAGGGCGAACAGTCTCTGCTGTTCCTGAACCGCCGCGGCTATGCGCCGGTACTGGCCTGCGATGCCTGCGGCTGGATCAGCAACTGCATGCGCTGCGATGCCTTCATGGTGGTGCACCGGCCCGAGCGCCGCCTGCGCTGCCACCATTGCAGCCTGGAACTGGCCATCCCGCGCGCCTGCCCGACCTGCGGCAACGTCGATCTGCAGCCGTTGGGGCGCGGTACCCAGCGGGTGGAGGAGGGATTGGGGGCGATTTTCCCCGGCGCGCGCGTGTTGCGCATCGATGCCGATTCGACCCGCCTGAAGGGTTCGGCCCAGAGCGCCTTCGACAGCGTGCACCGGGGCGAGGTGGATATCCTGGTCGGCACCCAGATGGTGGCCAAGGGACACGATTTCAAAAAGCTCACGCTGGTGGGCGTGCTCAATCCCGATACGGCGCTGTTTTCGCACGACTACCGCGCCAGCGAACGGCTCTTTGCCCAGCTCATGCAGGTGGCCGGCCGCGCCGGACGGGCCGGGCTGTCCGCCGATGGCAGCTCGGGCGAGGTGCTGATCCAGACCCGCTATCCGCATCACCCGCTGTACCAGGCCGTGATGCGCCATGACTACGACGGCTTTGCCGGCGACCTGCTGGACGAGCGCCGCCAGGCCCATTTCCCGCCCTTCATGTACCAGGCCCTGCTGCGCGCGGAGGCGCGCGAGCTGGATACGGCCATGGCTTTCCTGAAGGAGGCTGCCGCCCTGTTGGACGCCCCCGCCATCACCATCAACGAACCGATCCCCATGACCATGATGCGGGTGGCCAACGTGGAGCGGGCGCAGTTGCTCATCGAATGTCCATCACGCCCGGCGCTGCAAGGCTTCCTCAAGCACTGGCTGGCCAAGTTGCGGCAACTGAAGACGCGGGTGCGCTGGTCGCTTGAGGTCGATCCGGTCGATATATGAAGGCAGCCCGGCCGCAGGCGGGCCCCCGGCGCATCGTGAAATGCCGGGTGAAGTTTGTTGCAAAATTGACCTAAGCGCGTCCAAGCGCCGGCAAGCGAGGCTGCGTGCTTTGTTGTGATTGCGCCATCTTTATGGAACAGAGAGCTTGCCTGTGTGCAAGCTGCTTGCTCGGGCAGCCAACATGGTGCGCCTAGCCGGTATAATCTCGGCTGCTCAACCAATTGCAAGCGATCCCTCCGCGCGGCGCAGCCTGCCAGACCAGCGCCTCGGCCGCTTCCGCTTTACCCCTCATTCCCATGCTCGCACAACAGAAACAACGCATCTCCGACCTGTTCTCGTCCGCCTTGCAGCCGCTGCTGGCTGATAGCGGCCTGACCCCGACCATCACCCTGGAGCGTCCGCGCGATGCCTCGCACGGCGACATCGCCTGCAACATCGCCATGCAGCTGGCCAAGCCGCTCAAGAAGAACCCGCGCGAACTGGCGCAAGCCATCGTGGCCGCCGTCATGGCCGACCCGGCGCGTGAAGGCCTGGTGGAGTCGGTCGAGATCGCCGGCCCCGGCTTCATCAACCTGCGCGTGGCGGCTGCCGCCAAGCAGGCGGTGGTCAAGGTGATCCACGAACAGGGCGAGGCTTTCGGCCGTGGCAGCCTGGGCGCTGGCAAGAAGGTGCTGGTCGAGTTCGTCTCGGCCAACCCGACCGGTCCGCTGCACGTGGGCCATGGCCGCCAGGGCGCGCTGGGTGATGCGCTGTCCTCGCTGCTGGAAGCCCAGGGCTATGACGTGCTGCGCGAGTTCTACTACAACGATGCCGGCGTGCAGATCGCCACGCTGGCCACCTCGGTGCAGGCGCGTGCGCGCGGCTTCAAGCCGGGTGACGCCGAATGGCCCGAGTCGGCCTACAACGGCGACTACATCGCCGACATCGCCCGCGACTTCCTCGACAAGAAAACCGTCTCGGCCAGCGATGGCGAACCCGTCACCGGCAGCGGCGATGTGGAAGACATGGAATCGATCCGCCGCTTCGCCGTGGCCTACCTGCGCCACGAGCAGGACCTGGACCTGCAGGCCTTCGGCGTGAAGTTCGACAATTACTACCTGGAGTCCTCGCTCTACGCCGACGGCAAGGTGGCCGCCGCCGTGGAGGCGCTCATTGCCGCCGGCAAGACCTACGAGCAGGATGGCGCGCTCTGGCTGCGCACCACCGACTATGGCGACGACAAGGATCGCGTCATGAAGAAGACCGACGGCACCTACACCTACTTCGTGCCGGACGTGGCCTACCACATCAACAAGTGGCAACGCGGCTACGGCAAGGTCATCAACATCCAGGGCAGCGACCACCACGGCACCATCGCCCGCGTGCGCGCCGGCCTGCAGGCTGCCGGCGTGGGCATCCCGCAGGGCTATCCCGACTACGTGCTGCACAAGATGGTCACCGTCATGCGCAATGGCGAAGAGGTCAAGATCTCCAAGCGCGCCGGTTCCTACGTCACCCTGCGCGACCTGATCGAATGGTCGGCCGGCGAAGCGGTCGAGGGCCAGGAACGTGATCTCACGCGCGGCCGCGATGCGGTGCGCTTCTTCCTGATCTCGCGCAAGGCCGATACCGAGTTCGTCTTCGACGTCGACCTGGCCCTGGCGCAGTCCGATGAAAACCCGGTCTACTACGTCCAGTACGCGCATGCCCGCATCTGCACCGTGCTTGGCAAGTCGGGCGTGGATGAAGAAGCGCTCAAGACCACGGCCGACCTGTCGCTGCTGACCGCCCCGCGCGAAGCGTCGCTGCTGGCCAAGCTGGCCGAGTATCCGGACATGCTGGCCCATGCCCTGCAGGAACTGGGACCGCACCAGGTGGCCTTCTACCTGCGCGATCTGGCAGGCGAACTGCATAGCTACTACAATGCGGAACGCGTGCTGGTCGACGATGTCCCAACCAGGTCTGCACGCCTGGCGCTGTTGTCCGCCACCCGCCAGGTGCTGCGCAACGGCCTGGCATTGTTGGGCGTATCGGCTCCGGCCAGAATGTAAAACAAGCAGCTAAAGAGAAACGTGAAACCGTTGAACGCGAAATATCACAAGCAGGCCGGCGGTACGCTGCTCGGCCTGATCCTGGGTTTGATCGTCGGCCTTGGGATCGCCGTGGGTGTGGCACTGATGATCACCAAGTCGCCCATCCCCTTCGTCAACAAGGTGACGCGCCCCGAGCGCGCCGACCCGACACCGGCCCAGGCGGCCGATCCCAACCGTCCGCTCTACGGCAACCGCGACATCGCCCGCGAAGCAGCGCGCGACCAGCAGCAGTCGCAGACGCCGGTGCCGCCCAATACCGCTGCTGCGCAGCCGGTGCCGCCGGTAGCGCCGACACCGCAGGCCAGCCCGGCCACGCCGGCACCGTCCAAGTCCGACAGCAAGACCGCTGACGCCAAGCCCTCGGCCAACACGCCTGCGAGCCCGGCCGCCAAGAACGACACCAACGACGACAAGTGGACTTACTTCCTGCAGACTGGTGCCTTCCGCGACCAGGCCGATGCCGAAAGTGCCCGCGCCAAGCTGGCCCTGCTGGGCTTCGAGGCCAAGGTCACCGAGCGCACGGCAGACAGTGGCGTGCTTTACCGCGTGCGTATCGGTCCCTTCGAGCATGCGGAGTCGATGAACCGCACGCGCAGCAAGCTGTCCGATAACGGGGTCGATGCCGCCATCGTGCGCATCCCCAAATAAACAGATCGCACCGTGGATGCCGGCGGCAGGGGATAACCGACCGGCACGACGGGCTTGGAACGGCCCCAGGCCGATTCCGCCGACTATCCATCAGAGAGGGTAATACCATGCGTTTCCATCAAAAGCTGCTAGCTGCGGTCAGCTTCGGCGTACTGGCTTTCACCGCCAGCGTTGGCGCTTCGGCCTCGCCGGCCAATCCGCAAGTGGGCAGCGACTACCGTGTGCTGGAGCAGGCCCAGCCGACCGACTCCGGCAACAAGGTCGAAGTCACCGAATTTTTCTGGTTCGACTGCCCGCACTGCGCGGCCTGGGATCCGTCGCTGACGGCGTGGGTCAAGAAGCAGGGCGACAAGATCAGCTTCAAGAAGGTGCCGGTGGCCTTCCGCGACAGCTTCGTGCCGCAGCAGAAGCTCTACTACACGCTGGAAGCCATGGGCCGTGCCGATGAGCTGACCCCCAAGATCTTCCAGGCCATCCACGTGGAAAACCAGCGCATCAACACCGACAAGACCATCCTGGCCTACATCGAGAAGATCGGCCTGGACAAGCAGAAATTCCTCGACCTGTACAATTCCTTTGGCGTGCAGACCAAGGCCCGCCGCGCGGCCCAGCTGCAGGAAGCCTACAAGGTCGACGGCGTGCCCATGATCGCCATCGATGGCCGTTACGTGACTTCGCCGGCCGTGGTCGGCGTGGCCCTGGCCAACCAGCCGGAATCGATGCAGCAAGCCGCCGCCCTGCAGGTGATGGATCACCTGGTGGCCAAGGTGGCTGCTGAAAAGGCCGCTGGCAGCACCCCCGCGAAAAAGAAATAAGCTTCACCCGTTCCACACGGTCCGCGTCCGCAAGGCCGCGGACCGTTGTCATTTGGGCAGCAGAAATTACCTAAACCTTCAACTCACATCAGGAGCAGGCATGGCCAACCCTCTCGTCGTTGCAGCCCAGGAACGCGTGTTCCTGACCGGCGCCTCCAGCGGTATCGGCATGGCCCTGGCGCAAGCCTACGCCCGCCGTGGTGCCATCCTCGGCCTGGTCGCGCGCCGCACGGCCGAGCTGGAAGCCCTGCGCGCCAGCCTGCCGCATCCGGAGCGGCATCGCGTCTATGCCCTTGACGTGACTGACCACACGGCCCTGGCGGCCGCAGCCGAAGCCTTCCTGGCCGAATTCGGCGGGGCTGACGTGGTCATTGCCAACGCCGGCATCTCGCAAGGCACGCTGACCGAATACCAGGAAGACCTGCCGGCCTTCGAACGCATCCTGGCCGTCAACGTCACGGCCACCTTTGCTACCTTCACGCCCTTCGTGGCCCGCATGAAGGCCGCGCCGCCCGCGCAGCGCAATCGCTGCCGCCTGGTCGGCATCGGCAGCGTGGCCGGCATTCGCGGCTTGCCGGGGGCGGGGGCCTACAGCGCTTCCAAGTCGGCCGTCATCAGCTATTGCGAATCGCTGCGGGTGGAGCTGCGCTCTTCGGGCATCAAGGTCGTGACCATTGCGCCGGGCTACATCGATACCCCGATGACCCGCGTGAACACCTATCCGATGCCCTTCCTGATGCCCGTGGAGCGCTTTGCCGAGCGTGCCGTCGAGAGCATCGCCGAGGGCGTGAGCTATCGCGTCATCCCGTGGCAGATGGGAGTGGTGGCCAAGCTGCTGCGGCTGCTGCCGAACTGGCTGTACGATATCGCCTTCGCCCGCGCGCCCCACAAGAAACGCAATCTGTAATCTGGCGGCTGCGGCCGCCCCTGGAGTTTTTCATGAAGATCATTTTTGCCGGCACGCCGGAATTCGCCGCCGTCGCGCTCGAAGCGCTGTACGCTGCCGGTCACGAGATCACGCTGGTGCTGACCCAGCCCGACCGCCCCGCCGGACGCGGCATGCAGCTGCAGGCCTCGCCCGTGAAGCAGTGCGCGATCAAGCACGGCACGCCCGTGGCGCAGCCTGTCTCCCTGCGCCTGAACGGCAAGTATCCGGACGTGGCCCAGGAAGCCCACGCCCTGCTGCAATCGACCCCGCATGACGTGATGGTGGTGGCTGCCTATGGCCTGATCCTGCCGCGCAGCGTGCTCGACATCCCGCGCCTGGGCTGCATCAACATCCACGGCTCGCTGCTGCCGCGCTGGCGCGGTGCCGCCCCCATCCATCGCGCCATCGAGGCCGGTGACGCCGAGACCGGCATCACCATCATGCAGATGGAAGAGGGCCTCGATACCGGCCCCATGATGCTCATCGAAAGCGTCCCCATTGCCGAAGACGACACCACCGGCACCCTGCATGACAAGCTGGCCGCGCTGGGCGGCAAGATGATCGTGGAAGCAATTGCGAGGCTGGAACAGGGCACGTTGCCGGCCACGCCGCAGCCGGAAGAGGGCGCCAACTACGCCGCCAAGATCGCCAAGGAAGAGGCCGCGCTCGACTTCACCCAGAGTGCCGAGCAACTGGCTCGCCGCATCCGCGCCTTCAATCCCTTCCCCGGCGCAACGGGCCGCTTCGGCGATACCGTGGTCAAGCTGTGGCAGGCGCGTCCGGTCAAGGTGGCGCAGCAGGGCGAGCCGGGACAGGTACTGTCGGCCGATGCCCAGGCCGGCATCGTGGTGGCTTGCGGTGAAGGCGCATTGCTGCTGACGGAACTGCAGAAGCCGGGCGGCAAGCGCCTGCCGGCGGCAGAATTCCTGAAGGGATTCCCGCTGGAAGGCGGCCGCTTCGCCTGAGCGCTGCGACCACCTTCTGGCAGGCATGAGGACTTTGGTTCAGGCGCGAACTAAGTCCTCCCGTCGCGCCTGAATGCCTGCGCGAATCAACGCGCCTGTTCTTCCTCGAACTGCCTGAGCACCAGCGGCAGATGCCGCCAGAACAGTTCCTCGCCCAGATGCACGCGCGCCTGCCAGTCATCGGCCGCATCGTCATCGGCGCCATCGGTGATGAACTTGAAAGCCCGCCACGGCAAGCCAAAGTGCCGGCACACGCGGGCGATGGCAAACAATTCCATATCCACCAGATCGACCTTCTGTTCCAGCAGCCAGTCGTCGGCTGCCGTCACGAAGCTGTCGCCGGTGCCGCACAGCACGCCGGGATAGCCGGACTCCAGGCGCGCCGGCTGTTGCTCCTGGTTCATCAATGGCGTCACCCCGCGCGGTGCCAGCGGCATGGCCGCCATGTCGCGCTGGATGACGGCCGCCACTTCGAGCAGCCCGTCGTGCCCCGGATCGATCTTCCCTGCCGTGCCGAAATTGATGAGCGCGCGCGGGCGACGGGTCAGGATGGCCTGGGTCGCATGCAGGGCGGCATTGACCTTGCCCACGCCGCAATAGACCACCTGCACCCCCGCCGGGGCGGCGGCGGCATCGAGTTCATTTTCCAGGGCGGTCAGAATGAGGATGGGCGGGTGATCGGGCATGGATGTAAATAGTTAACATTCTGCAACCAAGCCCCGCCCGCAAAGCCTGCCGGAAGGCGGGGGGAGGGTGCTTTGGCGTATAATCGGGTTCACTTTTTGCCTGACGAACCGGCTCTTTTCTGGCCGGTTTTTTTATCCGCAGCGCGCTCGCGTGCGGGATCAGGCCTCGCATTGTTGCCGTTACCAGAGAAAAACGCCAGATGAAGCCGAACGAACTGTGCCAGACCGAATTGCTGCTGCGCGACCTGATGTCGCAGCGCATCCTCATCCTCGATGGTGCGATGGGCACCATGATCCAGCGCTACAAGCTGACCGAAGAGGATTATCGCGGCCAGCGCTTCGCCGACTTCAGCGTTCCCGGCAAGGACCTGTTCGTCAAGGGCAACAATGAACTGCTCTCGCTGACCCAGCCGCACATTATCCAGGAAATCCACGAGCAATACCTGGCTGCCGGTGCCGACCTGATCGAGACCAATACCTTCGGCGCCACCAGCGTGGCCCAGGACGATTACCACATGGCGCACCTGGTCTACGAGATGAACGTGGAATCGGCGCGCCTGGCCCGTGCGGCCTGCGACAAGTACTCGACCCCGGACAAGCCGCGCTTCGTGGCCGGTGCCCTCGGCCCCACGCCCAAGACGGCCTCCATCTCGCCAGACGTCAACGACCCGGCCGCGCGCAACGTCACCTTCGATCAACTGGTAGCGGCCTACCTGGAGCAGACCCGTGCGCTGGTCGAAGGCGGTGCCGACGTGCTGCTGGTCGAGACCATCTTCGACACGCTCAACTGCAAGGCGGCTTTGTTCGCCATTGATACTTTCTTCGAAGAGAGCGGCAAGCGCCTGCCCATCATGATCTCGGGCACCGTCACCGATGCCTCCGGCCGCATCCTGTCGGGCCAGACCGTGACGGCCTTCTGGAACTCCATCCGCCATGCGCGCCCGCTGACGGTCGGCCTGAACTGCGCCCTCGGTGCAGCCCTGATGCGCCCCTATGCGGAAGAGCTGTCCAAGATCGCCGACACCTACGTCTGCATCTATCCCAACGCCGGTCTGCCCAATCCGATGAGCGATACCGGCTTCGATGAAACCCCGGACGTCACCTCGGCCCTGTTGAAGGAATTCGCCGAGAGCGGTTTCGTCAACGTCGCCGGTGGCTGCTGCGGCACCACGCCGCCGCACATCAAGGCCATTGCCGAGACGGTGGCCACCATCGCCCCGCGCAAGCTGCCCGAGCCCACGCACGAGATGCGCCTGTCGGGCCTGGAGCCCTTCACCATCAATGATCAGTCGCTCTACGTGAACGTCGGCGAGCGCACCAACGTCACCGGTTCCAAGGCCTTCGCCCGCCTGATCCTGAACGAGCAGTACGACGAGGCCCTGGCAGTGGCCCGCCAGCAGGTCGAGAACGGCGCGCAGATCATCGACATCAACATGGATGAGGCGATGCTCGATTCGGTCGCCGCCATGACGCGCTTCCTCAACCTGATCGCCTCCGAGCCGGACATCGCGCGCGTGCCCATCATGATCGACTCCTCCAAATGGGAAGTCATCGAAGCGGGCCTGAAGTGCGTGCAGGGCAAGTCCATCGTCAACTCCATCTCGATGAAGGAAGGCGAGGAGAAATTCCTGCGCGAAGCCAAGCTGTGCCGCCGCTATGGTGCGGCCGTCATCGTCATGGCCTTCGACGAAGTGGGCCAGGCCGATACCTTCGCCCGCAAGATCGAGATCTGCGAACGCGCCTATCGCCTGCTGGTGGACAAGCTGGACTTCCCGCCCGAAGACATCATCTTCGACCCCAACATCTTTGCGGTCGCCACCGGCATCGAGGAACACAACAACTACGCGGTCGACTTCATCGAAGCCACCCGCTGGATCCACCAGAACCTGCCCTACGCCAAGATCAGCGGTGGTGTTTCCAACGTGTCCTTCAGCTTCCGCGGCAACGACCCGGCGCGCGAAGCGATCCATACCGTGTTCCTGTATCACGCCATCAAGGCCGGCATGACCATGGGCATCGTCAATGCCGGCATGATCGGCGTCTATGACGACCTGCCGGCCGAGCTGCGCGAGCGCGTGGAAGACGTGGTCCTGAACCGCCGCGAAGACGCCACCGAGCGCATGATCGAATACGCCGCCACCTTGAAGGCTGGCGACAAGAAGGAAGAAGCCACCCTGGAATGGCGCAACCTGCCGGTGGCCAAGCGCCTCTCGCATGCGCTGGTGCACGGCATCACGCAGTGGATCGTGGAAGACACCGAAGAGGTGCGCCAGCAGGTCGCCGCCGATGGCGGCCGTCCCATCCACGTGATCGAAGGTCCGCTGATGGATGGCATGAACGTGGTCGGTGACCTGTTCGGCCAGGGCAAGATGTTCCTGCCGCAGGTGGTCAAGTCGGCACGCGTGATGAAGCAGGCCGTGGCGCACCTGATCCCCTTCATCGAAGAAGAGAAGCGCCAGCTCGAAATCGCCACCGGTGAAGTCGCCAAGCCCAAGGGCAAGATCGTCATTGCCACCGTCAAGGGCGACGTGCACGACATCGGCAAGAACATCGTCACCGTCGTCCTCCAGTGCAACAACTTCGAGGTCGTCAACATGGGCGTGATGGTGCCCTGCGCCGAGATCCTGGCCAAGGCCAAGGAAGAGAAGGCCGACATCATCGGCCTCTCCGGCCTGATCACCCCGTCGCTGGAAGAGATGGCCTACGTCGCCAAGGAAATGCAGCGCGATCCGTATTTCGCGGGTCTCAAGATGCCGCTGATGATCGGCGGCGCCACGACCTCGCGCGCCCACACGGCCGTCAAGATCGCCCCCAATTACGAAGGCCCGGTGGTCTACGTGCCCGACGCCTCGCGCGCCGTGTCGGTGGCGCAGTCGCTGCTGGCCGACGAGCAGAAGACGCAGTACGTGGCCGACCTCAACGCCGACTACGAACGCATCCGCGAACAGCACGCCGGCAAGAAGGCCGCGCCCATGCTGTCGCTGGCAGCGGCCCGCGCCAACAAGACCAAGCTGGAATTCGCACCGGTCAAGCCCAAGTTCATCGGCCGCCGCCTGTTCAAGAATGTGGACCTGGGTTTGCTGGCCAACTACATCGACTGGGGTCCGTTCTTCCAGACCTGGGACCTGGCCGGTCCTTATCCTGCGATCCTCACCGATGAAGTCGTGGGCGAAGCGGCGACCAAGGTCTTCCAGGAAGCCCAGGCCATGCTGAAGAAGATTATCGATGGCCGCTGGCTCACCGCCAATGGCGTCATCTCGCTCTTGCCGGCCAACACCGTCAATGACGACGACATCGAGATCTACACCGACGACAGCCGCAGCCAGGTCGCCTTCACCTATTACGGCCTGCGCCAGCAGACCGAGAAGCCGGTGGTGGATGGCGTGGCGCGTCCCAACCAGTGCCTGTCGGACTTCATCGCGCCCAAGGCATCGGGCGTGCAGGATTACATCGGCATGTTTGCCGTGACCGCTGGCCTGGGGATCGAGAAATACGAAAAGCGCTTCGAGGATGCCCACGACGATTACTCGTCGATCATGCTCAAGGCCCTGGCCGACCGCCTGGCCGAAGCCTTTGCCGAATACCTGCATGAGCGCGTGCGCAAGGACCTGTGGGGCTATGCCGCTGATGAGAACCTGAGCAGCACCGATCTCATCAAGGAAAAATATCTCGGCATCCGTCCCGCCCCCGGCTATCCGGCTTGCCCGGAGCACACCGTCAAGGCTGAGGCTTTCCGTGTCATGCAGTGCGACGAGATCGGCATGCAGTTGACCGAGTCTTACGCCATGTTCCCCGGCGCCTCGGTGTCGGGCTTCTACTTCGCGCATCCGCAGTCGAAGTACTTCGTGGTCGGCAAGATCGGCGAAGACCAGGTCGTGGATATGGCAGAGCGCCGCCATGTGCCCAAGGAAGAGGTGGAGCGCTGGCTGGCGCCGAACCTGTAAATGATTTACGGAATCGCCGTCCGGCCTGATGCCGGACGGTTAGTTTCATTTCCGGACTTTTGCCGCTGGTTCTTGTATTCCGTCGCCGTCCTGCTATCATCCACGCCCGCCGTTCCGTAGCCCTGCTTTTGCCATGATCGATTCCGCTGACCACGTCACCCATGCACTGCCCGTGACCGTGGCCACGCGCCTGCACTTCACCGACGGCAAGACGCGCGCCATCTTTACGGTGGACTTGGTGCAGGATCTCCTGGGGGACTGGGTGCTCACGCAAGCCTGGGACGGCATCGAAGGCCGCAGCGCCGTGCGCCGGGTAGTGGTGGCCGGGCATGAGGAAGGCTTGCGGATGCTGCAGAAGATTGCGCGGCACAAGGAGCGCCTGGGGTTTCGGCCGGTGCATCTTTATCACGTGGGCTGAGGCCGTCGTCTTCGTTCTTGATTGCCGTTCGCGCCTTGCTGGCCCGGGCGGCTTTTTTGTGTGCGGGTGTCTGGCAGGCCGATATTCAGGAGTGTCGCATGAACATGCATGACCTGTTGGAGGGTGAGCTCCTCTCCATTGAGTGGGCGCAAGAGAAGACGTATGCCGGCCTTGAAGTCCTTACTGTGGACGACCGGAGAGTTCGGATCGACGCCATCGCCCTGCATGATGTCGATGTGCAGATGAGATTTCATCCAATCGCGCTCAATGCAGGCCGTTGCACTGCCGACGGCAGCCCAAGCCTGGGTGAGATTGAAGCGATACAGTTTGCTCCCCATCGGCTCACGCTCGAAGGTGATTTCGGGTGTATCGAGTTGGTAGCGGGGCACATGGAAATCGTTGCATGTGAGCTTGTGAAGTCCGGAAGGTGAATCCATGCGTCACAGAAAATCGCTCTTTTCTTTTTATCGAAGCAGTAGCTTTGGGTGGTCCGACGTCTCTTTTGTTTATTTGCGGACTTCTTTATATTGTCGGGGGATCCGTTAATCAATTGGCAGAAGGCCGACCGATGAGCGCTATCGGTGCTTTAGCGGGTGCGTGGGCGTTATTGCAGTTCTGGATCCTCGCAGTTTGTACGATTTCTCAGCACCCGTACAAATTCGGCGCGGGATTTGGCCTTGGTATCCTTGGTGCTTTTATCGGTATTGTTGTGATGAACGCAGGGATGCAGGATTGGTTTTCAGCGGCGCTGGTTGGAATGCCCTTGCTAGGCGGCGTGCATTTAAGTGATGAGCAGATATTGATCCGAAGGACATCGGGACAGATTCGTTAGGCCATCATGTCAGCAATTGGCTGAGGCAGGTTATGGCATGAGAGCAACTATAAAATGCTTTCGGTTGGACGCGCGTGCAAATTAATAACAAGGAGTTGCCGTTATGTCCTGGTTGTTTGCGGACCCTCCAAACGTGGCCGTCATTACACTTCGATGTATTGTCGAAGGCTCACATCCTGTGACTTACGTCTCGCACGATGCAGATGACGGTACTTGGCAATTCCTCCCGAATGTCGACGGCGGTCTGTCTGTTGATGATGCTATGCTGGTTAGCCTTGAAAGCATCGTCGCAATCGATTTTTCCGTTCAGGAGCTGGCTTCGTTGCCGTCAGGCTGGTGCGCTTGGCGTTCTGGAAAAGGCGTACCTTGGACCAGAGAGAAACAGGACTGAAAGTCTGCGCTCGGCCAGAGACAGACATCCCTGAACCCCATGACGCTAATCATGAATAGACAAAAAAAGAAGTTCGCACTGACGGCTGATCAAATCAAGCCTCTCGCAACTGGCAGAGGAGGATGCATTGCTACAGACAGGATCACTGTCGACGGCAAGCCAGTGGGATATATGGTCCGTGAGGAGACCTCACGCCCGGGCGATAGCGGGTGGTGTTTCATGGCGGGTGACGAGACCCAGGAATATATGGATGACAGCACCAATCACGAAATTTATGACGTGAACACCATCGCCAACTATTCTCCGGATATTGTGGCGTTTCTTGATTCGCCCCCACGTACAGCGTTCGCACGTATTTCTTCTGGAAAGCTGATTCAGGTTCCCTATGAAGAACCGTTGGAATGACGTGCGTAACAGTGAGGGATATTATTCGGCCAAAAGCGGACGACGAAAATACAAGGAAAGAACGTGAGGTGGCTTCTCAAATTGCATCATGCTTCAGTGGCTGTATATTCTGCTTGCCCCAACCAATAGCCAGCTAAAATTTTATCCAGTGCTGACTCAACGATCCGTTCGCCATCTCGCGACTTTTCTCATGGTGTGTGGGCTTTCCACTTCCCATGCCGATGGATTTGATTGGACCTTGCTCAAGGGAAGTTAGGCAGAAAGTGCACAAGGGAAATTTGGCGGCAGCCCTGATAACGTGCACCAGAGATTGTCTCCCTCACGCGACCTCCGGACCTTGATCTTCGAGAATGACAGAAAATGGAAATCGGCGAATGGTGAGGAATTGGAGCGCTATTCAGCGACCATCGTCAGCAGCGGTCCCAACGTTTTGATCATCAAATACAACACCGACCTGTCCGGAATTCCTGAGCGATATCGTGAATGGGAGATGCGTTTCATCGGTCCCGGAACCTATCGGTGGCGCTCGACGAGTTGGCCAATCGGTACCTGTAACGATGTAATCGGAGTCCTGTGCAACCGCGAGTGACATGGATTGTTCTTGCGCACGATGCCCACAATCGGACCGGGACGGACTGCGGCCCAACCGACATATCGAAAGAAGCCATATGACCTGCGATCCGCTCTCACAAGTCATTGATGAACCGCTTGCCTTGGATGCAAGCGTCACCGAACAATTGCGAGCCTATCGGCTGGCGGCGAAGTACTACTGGCAAATGGCCTGAAATATGACTTCTCATTTTCAATGAAGACAAAAATCGGACTGGTCCTTGCGGGCATCGTTATCGCGATTCAATGGCTGATAGTAGTGAGCTTCATGGACCATTCCTATTCCGCGTGGTTGAAGGAGGGGAATCGGGTTGTCACGGCCAGTATCCGCGGCACCATCTTCTTCACCATTTGTTCGGGGCTCGCCATCCTGTTCCTGGCAAAGATGAATGACAGATTCCATCAAGCCCGATCCGCTCTTCGTTATCTCAGCCAGATCCTCATGTTGATGGGATTGGCAGGCGCGTTGGTATTTTGGGGAATGATCTTTTCTGCCATCGTTCTGCTTGTGAATCGCTGAAGGTGTTTGGTGACGGCCAGGAATTGGCGGTTGCAGATTCACCCGATGTCGATGTCTGTGTCGTAACAATGATGCGTTTCAGGCGACTGCAAGCTCGGTCCAGGAGGCCTGTGAGAAATTAAGTGCCACCCCCAGAACTGTAAGGCAAATGGCTGATGCGCAATTACTTGTATCGAAGAAGGCTGTTGTCGTACAGGACTCGGATTCTAAACCCAATAAATGCTTTCCTCGTGCAAAGTCTTTGATGGTGATGGGAGCACCACTCTGCCAGATGGAATTTGCGCATGTTCAGGTTCCCGTTTTGGCCGCTGTCTTTGCTTCGACAAGAACTATAGCGACGCAACAGCCGAGTATCTGAAAGACATCAAAAAGGGAAGGGTTTACGGATCTCTGCGTGCCTGGAAAAACGGCGCGCAGTATATCGTTCTGGAACAAGATGAACCTGGTTATCGTTCCGAGGATATGTCATTGAGCCTGAGCGTAGGCAGCAAGCAAGGAATGATCATCAGCAATACAGATCTCAATACTTGCCGTTGAGCGCCCGCTTATTTCTTGCTGCTTCCATGCTTGCGTTTCAACGTCCCGATGTCGTCCGCAAGTTTTCAGCAGCGTGCTTTCCTGGCCGCGTTTTTAGTTAATGCTGAACGGCAGATAACGGAGCTATCGCGACCACATGCCAGTCTAGGGGCTCGCATGATTTGCTGAGAAGCATAGGCGGTTTGCATATCGGCGATCGTCATTGTTATTGGGGCTATGTGTCCGCTATCGGCCAACAGCAGCCCTTCATGTCCACCAAGCAGATATAGCTGAAGTAATGACTGATATGAGTGAGCTACAATACAAACCAGAACAGTTCGTCCGTCGTTCAGGCATTGCACAGGTTGATACCGAACTCCGCAGGTGGCTACGCTCTCAATCGGTTTCCGGGCGTATCGAGTTCATAAGAACTCTGTTTCCGAGGAACTACAGGTATGCACTTTCCCTCACCAGGTCATCACAGCTCCCGTTGGAGGAAGTTATTCTTTTATTGCAGTACTGGCTGACGTCTGCGAGCCATAATTGCAGCAAAGGACTCATCGATGGTCTCGTCCCCGTGCTCGGGGAAACAAGATTTTGGAAAATCGCAGCAAAAACAGAGCTAACGCCAATCATGTCTGATTTCTTAAATTACCATAGCAATGGAAAGCTTAAGCAATATCCAGAGCAGACTTCCGCTTAAATTTGGCCGCAATCGGCCAGGAGCTGCCTTTACCGAATCCTAACGAAACATCAAACCAGGGCAAGTATGACAAAGAAAACTTCACCGGATGAACAGCCTTTCGTTTATGACAAGGCTAAGTATCACTATGGCGCAGACGACTTCCCGTCGTCGTTTCCCGCCACTCAGGCTTATGTGCATACCGGCGTTTTTGTCGGCTGGCTGGCTGATATGGATTTTCTAGATGACAGCACACCTCATATCGCGGATGCCATTGCGCGGTTCAAACGACGCGAGCTGACTGGCCCCCAGTTATATGCACGATTGGGTGAATGCTTGATTGATTACATGATTACCAGCACCGGAAATCGCTTTGCACGAGACTACTTTGATTTTTCTAAGGGTATGTTTTTGAAAGACTATCGGGAGCTTCTAGTCAAGGATTTGGGTTCCGATTACGCGGTGAAAGATACTTGGGAAAACTACGAGCTGATCAAGCGTCGCTTCGATGAGCGGTTTTCCGTATGGACGCAGTCAATTTCTGCTTAGTCGTTAGCTCATTAAGTCAGCTGTCGGCCATTTGCGGACTTCCGCGACGCAAAGAAAAAGGGTTAGTTATGCCGTCAGACACAAAAATTGCTAGTTCATATAAACCGCGTACTAAGGTGCTGGCCATCACAAACGTAGTCGCCGTCTTATGTTATTTAATTGCTGCATCCCTGTCTTGGGTTGAGCCCGAGAGACTCCAACAGCCGCTGCGGCACTCTCGCGAGTGATCCCCGTAGCAATCTGCTCCCAGAACCGACGTTCGAGCTCGCCTCGGAGCACCGGTCCAACCGGCGATGGCATTTCTTCTCGCCCCGTTAATTTCCGGAGCCGTATTGCGTTCTTCCCCATGAAACACCTTCTCGGTTGAAGGTGTTGCGACGACCGGTTGAATCCGCCTTGGTATCCGCGATCCGTGTGATGAATTCTGTAGCGTGTGGCAGGTGCCCGGCGTGCCGGTAGCGCATGCCATGCCGGACGATCTCGTCATCGAGATGCGACCCGATGCCTGCATTGCCGTGGCAGCGTTCACACATGATCCCAAGCTCGATGACCTGGCGTTGATGGAAGCTTTGCGTTCGCCGGCCTTCTATGTCGGCGCTATCGGTTCGCGCGACAACAATGCGCGCCGCCGCGAGCGGCTGGCTTTATTCGACCTCAATGCGGAAGATGTCGCGCGTTTGCACGGCCCGGTCGGCTTGCATATAGGCAGCAAGACGCCGGCCGAGATTGCCGTCTCGGTGATTGCCGAAATGACTGCTGTGCGTCATGGGATTGTTATTCTGTCTGCAAAAAAAATAGGGAAGCATCCATCACAATGATGCTGCGTATCTTGATTTTGCCGACGGATCAGGGGCAGTTTCCGTGACGCACCATTGTTTTTTTTTGTTAAGATGCCGGACCATTCCTGACATCGATCCGAGTACCTATGACCTTGACTGTGAACCAAGCCGCAGGAAGTCTGCGCGTCGCCATCCGCGAAGCCACAGCAGGGCTGGTTGATCGCGAACAGCTTGCCGAACTGATGATTCTTGCTGCCGTCGCACAAGAACATCTTCTGGTGGTAGGGCCTCCAGGTACCGCAAAAAGCGCCGTAGTGCGACGTGTGGCGCAAAGTCTGGGCGGACAGTATTTTGAATATTTGCTGGGCCGCTTTACCGAGCCTTCAGAGCTGTTCGGCCCAGTCAACCTCGGCAAGTTGCGCGAAGGCCTGGTCGAAACGGATGTCGCTGGCATGTTGCCGGAGGCGGAGATCGCGTTTCTCGATGAGGTGTTCCTCGGCTCGACCGCTATTCTCAATACCTTGCTGGGCTTGTTGAACGAACGCCAATTCCGTCGCGGCCACACACGCATTGCTTGCCCATTGCGAGTTTGTGTTGGCGCCGCCAACAGCCTGCCGGAAGACGAAGGTCTGGCCGCGTTTGCCGACCGTTTTCTGCTGCACGTGTTTGTCGAACCGGTAGCCGACCATCGTTTGGAAGATCTGCTGGCCGGCGGCTGGGCGGCAGGCCAAAACAAGGTGACGGCCGCCGCTGAATTGTCCAGTCTCGATGTACTTAATCGCGCGGTGTCGAAAGTCGATTTGGACAGCGTGCACATGCCCTTGGCACAGGCGATCCGACTATTGCGTCAGGCCCATATCCCCTTGTCGGACCGGCGCATTGTCAAAGCCCAGCAACTGATCGCAGCGGCGACGGTGCTGGCAGGGCGTGAGACAGCCAGCCGTGCCGACCTGTGGCCGCTGTTGTATGTGATCCCGACGGCCGCCGGCCAACATAGCGCCCGCGAAGTCTTGCGTGAACTGCTAGCCGAAGCCAGTCATCCCTTGCTGCACGCGGTAGTGGAGCAAGTGGCCCAACAACCATTGGCGCGGCTGTCACGTCTGGCGGAAAGCGCCGATCTGCTGCTGGCCGATGGCAGCTCTGGCGATGCGCGTCCCAAGTTCGAAGCCTTGCTACGCGAGATCGATGCCAACTTTGATCCGGAACAAATGCCGCCAGAACTGGGCGAACGCCGCAAGCGTCTGGTTGCCGCCGTGAGTGGCGTCTGATGCAAGTAGTGGCATGGCAAGCGCGCACCAGTGCGCTGACGCCGGCCGGGCTGGTGGCGGCCGGCGCGTTGCTGCCGGCGCTATTGGCGCAGTTGCGACAATGCAGCGACGAGCAACTGCAAGTATTGTCGGTGGTCGCTACACGCGATTTGCTGGTGGTACTGGGCGTCAATCAGGCGCTGCCCTGGATTGACGGGGCGCGCTACTGCGCGCCTTCACCGCAAGCGCCCAACTTGTGGACGCCTACTCATCTTGAACCTTTGTTGCCGGTCGATCTGCTGCAATCGAATTTGATCGAGCGCGCCGGCAGCAGCCCGGTGCTGCTATGGCATAGGCCGGAACAAATACTGTCGCTTGCCGCTGCGCAAACGCTGACGCCGCAGTTGCTGGACTGGCTGGCAGGGCAGTTGGCATGACCCGGCTACCCGCACCACTGGAGCCATGGGCAGCCTGGCTGACGCTGTTTGCGCCAGACCTGATCCCTGCTGTCGGTGAGCTCTTGCTGCGTCTGCAGCCTTTGATCGGCAAGCTCAGCACCGCCACTCCGGTACGCGGCATTGAACCGGCCGGCATCGGCAATATTGTCCGCCGCGGCAATTATGAGCGCCTGCTGATGACCGAGTGGGTCTATGCGGATGCCGAGCCGGACGAGTTCATTCGTCGCGCCGGTAATGGCGAATTATTATTCAACGGTCCGGAGCCGGCGCTGCAACAGCGCTCCTTGCGCAGCGTTGCTTTGTTCGACGCCGGACTGGCACAGCTGGGGGAGCCGCGCCTGGCGCAGATGGCCTTGTTTATCCTGCTGGCGCGCCGTGCAGAACAAGCCGACGCGCAATTCAGTTGGGGCATTCTGCAGCAACCGGGAATCCTGCATGACGATACCGGTCTAGGTGGCATCCGTAAATTGCTGAAGTCGCGCAGCTTGCTGGCGCCGCCGGCCGATGCGCGCGAACAATGGCAAGCAGTGTTCGATGCAGAACAGACCGATTGCTGGTTTGTCGGTGGTGGTGAAGCGCCGCTACCAATCGTCAACCGTATCCTTATCCGGCGCGCCTTGAGCGGCAACTTTTTGCAGGTCAGCTTGCAGCAGCGGCACGATCGTCGCGCGCTGCAGTTGGAGCTGCCCGACACGCCAGCGGCGGTGCGTCTGCTGCGGGCACCGTTCACGCCGGCTGCGCCACTGGGTGTTTTTCATCATCGCGGCAGCCGGCCGTCGCGCGCCCAGGCGCCGCGTTTTTCCAGTGGCGGCAACTGGCTCTGCGTGGCGCAAGTCGGCGGCGGCGCGATCGTCTACAACGTACCGCAATCGGCACAATCCAAACCGGGCAAGCATCGCGTCCAGGCCGCGCCGACCAGTGGCGCTATCCTTGCCGCAGGCGTCTTCAAACCGAATTTGTCTTTCATCACGTCGGTGGACGGCAAGCTGGATTTTCGCGGATTTCCCGGGCCGCTGTTCTCAGGTCAGCGGACCATGTGCGAGCGGCCACCGCAGGATGATTTTCATGCGCCGCCGGGCATGGCGCGCTGGCTGCCGACGTTTTATCTGCTCTCACGCGACCACGCTCATCCGAGCGAAGATGTAGTCGTGCTTGATACCAAAAAACGGCTGGTGTGCTGGCGTGCAGATAAACGCATGAAAAATCAGGCCAATTCTGAGCCGCAATTTCTCCACATCGCCAACGATGTGATCGGTATTCAGCAGGTCAACAACATTTTATTCTTTGCCTCAGCCGACGGCGATGGCATCGATTTATATACCTGGAGCAGTCAACATGTCGTACCGCTTAAGCAAGGGCGACTTGAGCAAGCCGGAAGGCAACTGCTATATGGTGGAAGCAAAGAGCGGCATCGAAATTGCAACTTCGGCCTGATGGCAATTCAACGGAGCGCCACCAGTTGGTCACTGGGTAAGTCCGGTGTTGGTGAAACGATAGAAGTCGAAGAGGGCGTGACCGTGCTCGGAGTTGTTTTGAGCAAGAAACATGCACAAGCCGGGTTGGTGGTTCTACATCCCGCAAAGCGGCGGATAGAGTTGCGCGTCGGCCAAGCACGCCATGAGCTGGCTGCTACGGCCGAGCCCATCCAGCATGCCTGCATGGACGTGGCCAGTAGCCGGATTGCGTGGATTACAGCAAAAACCAGCACCGTCGTCGTGCGTGCCATTGACGACGATCAGCCGCTGCTGCAAATTTCCCACGATGGAGGTCTGGATGAGTCATAAAATCCGGCGCCCGCTGTATGAGGGCATGCAGATGGTGCATGCGCTGTGGTTTGACCTGGCCCTTCTCGGTGAGACTGAAGCCCGGCGCCGGGTGTTGAAGCATTGGACGCCGGGCGCGCGGCTGCATCTGGTGCAAGACGGTTATTTGCTGATGCTGGCGGCACCCCGCTACGGCCATTGTGCGATGTTGGACGGCCTGCCTTTGTGTGAGCAGTCAGGTATTCTCAGCAGCGCGCCACTTGCGCCGGATGAACGCGCCGCGACGCCCACCGCCAGTATCTGGCTGGTACGGGCGGCACAAGTACAACTGATCAGTCTGGTTGCAGCGCCACGTATCAATCCCGCAGCCTGGTTGGATCTCAGCGCGATTACCTTGCATGTGCCGTTGCTGCCGCCGCGAGGTGAGGCGGTTGGTGTGGAGCCGCTGACGGTGACGCCGGTGCGCAGCATCTTCGCTGGCGCGATCCCTTCGCCCAGTGCCCAACGTGAGGACTTTTTTAAACGCGTGGAGCAGGTGCAGCGCAAGGGACTCAACAGAATGCCGGGGACCGCCGTGGCGCAAGCTACGGTTGGGCTGGCGGCTATGCTGCTGGGAGGCATCCCGTTGATCCTGCGCAAGCTACTCGGTGGTGGCTCCCAACAGACTGTGCGGCAGGAGCAAACATCACCGCGCTCCACAAACGCATCAGGGGCTTCGACACTGGCGCAGCTTCTGCGCGCCATGGCGGAAAAACTGGCGATCATCACGCGTGCCTCAAAAGTTATTGGTTGGCGTCAGGCAGCCTATCTGCGCAAGATGATGGAATTGCTGGAAAAAGGTGATATGCAGGAAGCTCTGCGCTATGCCATCCCCCTCGATGCATTGTCTAAAGTCAGTCGACCAGCTTTTGGTACGCCGCGTCCGCGTGCAGGCCTGGATATCACCGGCCCGCAGTCGGTGAGTAACGCCATCGGTCTGGGCGCCGAGCTGGAAAATTATTTACGCAATAAATACCGTAGCACCTTCGAACGCCTGGACCGGGAAGGCAATATCGACGAAGCCACCTTTGTGCTGGCCGAATTGCTCAAATGTGGTGGCGAAGCGGTCGACTATCTTGAGCGCAAAGGTCGCATCAAGCAAGCGGCGCAACTGGCCGAAACGATGGAGCTGGCGCCTGAGATTGCGGTACGACTGTGGTGCCTGGAAGGCAACATTGAGCGGGCGCTGCAACTGGCTCAACTCGGGCAGGCGTTTGCTGCCGCGGTGCAGTTGCTGGAGCGCCGCCAGAGTCCGCAGGCAGCCACGCTGCGGCTGCTGTGGGCGCAGGATCTTGCCTTGCGCGCTCACCTGAGCGAAGCCGCTGAAGTCATCTGGCCGCTTGCCGATCAGCGTGACCAGGCATTGACTTGGCTGTTGCAGGCGGAGCGCGCCGGCGGCACGCTGGGCTTGCTTGCACTGCTTAAAAAGCTGACCCTGTTGCCGGACAGCCTGGCCAGCAGTGAGAGCAGCATCCTGCAGTTGCTCGACGATCAGAGTGAGCCGGGTGCACAACAGCGTGCCCGCTTGGGAAGGGAATTGAAGACCATGGCGCAGCATTCGTTTGCTACCAGGCGTCTGGCTGCAGAACTGATGCGGCCGTTGCTGGCGGACCGGATGACGGGGCGCAATAGCTTCGACCAAAAGTCGTTCGCGCAACTGTTGAAGCTATCCGAGGACCATGTATTGAAAGCGGATTTGCCGCCGCTCAGCATTTCCAACGCGGAGCCGCCACAAACGCTACGGGCGCGTAGACAGACATTGCCTGTGCATCTGACAGAGCGTGGTCTGCTGCCGATACACGATGCCCGTTGTTTGTCAGATGGTCACTATCTGCTTGCACTGGGCGAGGCGGGCGTTGTTCGCATCGACCGCTATGGCCGCCAACTGATGCAATTCCCCGTTCCGGCAACACGCCTGGTCATTGCCGCAGGAGGGCAACGCGCGCTGGCCCTGGCGCCCCGTGACCGCATGTGGCGAGTCAGTCGGATCGACCTGCTGGCAGGCAAGGTAGCGGATTGGATCGTGCAGCCACTGCGTTTCTGGGCGGATGATTATGATGGCTTGATCTGGAATGCGGTGATCGACAATCGGCTGGTCGCCATTGACACCAGCAAGGAGCAATTGGCGGTGAGTTGGCAAGTCGCAGACTTGCCGGGACAGATTTTTGCCTTTCAAGAAGAGTCGGGCACGCAAACACTGTTGCTATCCGGCGCTGACGAAATACAGCAATGGCGTTATCAATTGCCTTCGCGCCGACTCCTGCAACGTGACAGCTTCCCTCGTCCGGGTGAGCAGGTTTGGCAGTTATTACCGAACAGCACCCGCGACACGCCGACGGTGCTTCGACTTCCGTCGAATGCGCCTTTTTCGTCGTTGTTGGTGCACAGCCGTGATATCTCCGCTTCGGTAGAGATCGCACTGGACAGCGCGCGAGACAAACCAGAAGTCAGCCTCTCCCAGGGATTGCTGCTGGTACGCAGCCATTCCGATGACGCCCGCTCGCGATGCGTGGTGGCGGACGTATGGACGGGAATGACCTTTGCAGAGTTGTCGTTGGCGGCTGGCGAATCAGCCCGCGTTCGTCTCGACAACAATCATATTCTGCTGTTCGACCAGGCCGGTCGGCTGATCGATATAGGCTGTGACGACAGCCAGGTGCATACATTGATACTGGTGTAGGTGAACGATGGGAGGGCAGTCCATTGTTGACTGTGCCTGATCACTTAGCTGGAAATTCCAGTGGCAATCTATTCATTGATACCCGTGCGGAACTCGGCGTGATCAATACTATTTACGAACCTGTTTTTAACAACGATATGAATACTACGTTGGTAGAACTGAGCAAATTTCTCAGCTTGGTGCTCCGTCATAAACCGGATGTTTTTAGGTTTGTTTTTGGATCCTCAAGGATGGATACCTGTTGCTGATCTGCTGGCGTGACCGTACCCCAGAATTAGTACCGGTCTAAAGTAGAAATTTCCGGCAATCGGTCAGAAACGGACCAGCTGAAGAGGGCTCTAAGAAGATGGGGTACTGACGATTGAAGGCTTCCCCGCCCCAGGCGATACACCGGATGTATTGGCCTTTACGATTTCCTTTACCGTGTCCTCGGGACCTCCAAATAGTTACGTTACTTTTAACTAGGGGTTAAAGCATTGAGTAAGTTCGAGCATATCTATAGTCCGACTGAGCCGATGCCTTCCTATGCGGTGACCGGAAAATTGACGGCGACGGTCTCTGTCGCCCCCCGGGGTGTACGACTCGGGGCTAATTACCGTTTTCGATGACGAACTGGGAAGGAAGGTACTGAGCGATTGGCAATGGCTTCTCATTGACGCGATTGGCTTGGCATCGACATGGCAAGGAAATGTCTTTTTGGGTCGCTGAAGCATAGGCAGGGGTCAGCCAGATACATCCAAAACGCTGTGGATAGGTATTCGGAAATCCCTACTGCGAATATACAATTAGTTAACGATATGCGAGTTCAGATTGCCACGGGCAGAATAGAGAGTTTTGCATCTCTCAATCGCAACGAACGCCTGGCTCAATTCAATCTTCGAACATTTACAGATGGGATTGGCGCGAATTTGAACGCAAATAGATATTTCATCAACAAAAATGTGGGGCGCTAATGTTTTTTAAGAAAAAATCCCAAACCCCAATCTATAAGGATGATCCTATTGGCTTTAAATTATCGTACGCCGATAGCGGGATAGAAATTATTAAAAGCACTCTCCCTGTTAATTATGCCGAAAAAAACTTTGAATACGTTGTTCGAAACTCGAGCGATGCCATTGAGAGCCTTATTGGCAAGCATGCGTTATACGTGCGCAGTAAAAAAGACTGGGATCTGGGCAGAAAAGCATTAAAGGACATAACCCCGTTCCTCGATCATATTGAAAATGCTATCCGTCAAGCCAATGCCATCGGTTTTACGGACACCAATTTCATTCATGTGAAGAATTTGACTTTCCCGTTCCTAGCACTATTTTTAACCGAGGATTGGGAGCGCGCAGTGCGGCTGGCAGAGGCTTGCTACTTACCCGTCATGAAGGAGGAGGGTTTAGAGGGGGAAAACAACAATCCGCACGACGAAATCATAAAAATGATTATTGCTCTCACATTGGATGATCAGAAGGCGTTTGCACATGCGCAAGCCCGCTATGCGAAGGATAAAATAATTGATCGCTACTTTAGCGTTTATTTCAATTATGATGAATTGATGAGCCTGATCTTCAAGCGAGATAATGCTGAATTTAATAAAATTTTGGCGCGGCAGGAAGCGCTATTTCTTCAGCGTTCGACGGATAAAAAAGTAGATCACAACCAAGTATTGGATGGATTCTTGGAAAATAATCCGCGTGTATTTGACGTGTGGTCTGTTGCATTAGCAAAGCTGGCGCGGCATCGAGGAGTACTGGTTGATTACTCAAGTGAGGTTATTCCATTAAATGTCTCCTAATTATGTACTTTCGTCGAAATTTCTCGCCTGAACGGCTAAATTGATGAAGAGTCATCAATCGGGAGGCTGCTATGGCCATCAATGCTGGGCCTGTAGGCGACAAGACGAAGTACAACGGTCCCATTGATCCCATGGCTTTTTTGGTAGGGTCACTTTACAGGCTGGCGGATGGTGTTTGCCTTCAAACAAGCAAATACAAGAACAACGAATTCATAGACAGTGTCGATTCGCCATTCGTTACGGGGGTCTTGTTCGTTCCAGGCGACGATGCGGCGAAAAGAGTGTCTGTTATGTCCATAGAGGATGATACCGGAGCGCCGTTGCCAATTTTTCCTGGCATATTACCCGGAGCTGTCAGCCCTGAATATGGATCAATTCTCTCCGAGCTAAATCGGATACAGTCGAAGGTGATTCAAGAGACAGCCGCCTATCGCATAGCGGTAGATGGGATATTTGTTCACAGAACAATTGAAACAAAAAACTATATTTTTTATTTCAGGGGGTGTGCATTCAACGATAGAGAGTCGTCCTACGCAGTGTTTCATAAATTGAAAAGATAACGACCACAATCGGCCAGAAGCGGACCTTCTCGCTGGCAAGTCAAGGCGCGCGCTATAGGCCAGAAGCGCTCCTTTGCAGTTCGACGAAAGTAAAGTCCTTCAGCCCATCAGATGCTTTTAGGTTTAACTTTACGAAAAATGAAAATATCAGATTTTTTAGGTAAGCAAGTCGACGACGTGATAAGTGTCTTTGGAAAAGAAGTCACGGTCTCCGATGATGAAACTATTTTTTTGAATGATATTTATCTCGAGATTCCTCAACGAGGAATCTGCTTAATTTCGGACAGACAAAGTGGGGAAATATACTGCGCTCAGCTATTTGGTCCCGGCAAAGACGATAGTTATGAGGCTTTTTCCGGGCATGTGAATGGCGACCTCTTTTTCTCTGACTCGCAAGACGCCGTCAGGGGGAAACTTGGTGCCCCCTATAAAAGCAGTACTGGCGACTCTCATGTGGGTAATCCTTGGGATTTATTCGTCTATTCAAATTTTCGAATTCACTGCGAATATGCCCCAGATGGCAGCCGGATTTTTCTTGTCAGCCTGCAAGACGTGCGTAGTCTAGTGGGAATTCCCGCAAGCGAACCCATGGTGGTTGTTCCAGAACCGTCGCTCCTAAATATCCTCGTGGATATGGAGAAGAGGAAAGGCGCTCCTTTGACCATTGAAGAAGTTTTTGATGCTCGAGATAATTGCGAGGCTACGGTCATGCCCCGTTATTTCAAACTGTACAAAGACAGCGAGCGTGGCTACATCGATATTGATGTAGACAATCCTTGGGATTCTTGGACGCGCTACCGGTAATTCTTACTTCATTGAAAAGTCCGCAATGGGCAAAAAAAGACATTCCCATAATTCAATTTAGGCGCTTTTCATGTTCGATCAATTCTTAAGAGAATTCCCACCGGATACGCCGTCTTCTTTTGCCCAGGAATATCAGCGTCCTTCGCCTGGTGATCAGGTTGTCTTCAAAGTTATAGAGGTGCTGGGAGGGCGATCCTATGGTGGCGGCGTGTATCGTGTCCTTCTAGCGACCGAGATCGGGCCATGGGCTCAACGGGTGACTCTGTGTTTTCCCGGTTTCGAGAAACGAATAACATGTTTCGGCTACGACTGGCTTGGGAGACTGTTTGCCGAAGATTCTTCACGGGTGGTAGATGGTCTGCCTGGAATCGTCATGTTTGAACCAGGATCTGGCGAAGCTCTTGAGATACCCGCCAACATCTTGACCTTTCATGATGAAGAGTTAATCCACTATAGGGATGCCGCATTAGCAACCGAATTCTTCCAAGAATGGTTAGGTCACGGTGGGAAGTCTCCTGCTCTGGAAGAATGTATTGGCTACAAAAGGCCGCTTTTTCTAGGAGGTAAAGACCGCCTTGAAAATTTAGAGCTATGCGACATCGATGTCTATTGGCACATTTCATCGCAATTGATTCGGCAAGTGAGGGGGCTTCCAGAAGGCGCCAAAATAAACATACGCTAGAAAATTTGACGGTCTCTAACGGCCAGAAGAGGACATCGGCTGCGGCGACATAAATTGATTCAGGTAAAGGCGAATAGAGAAATGATTAAAGAGCAATTTCCAGACTGGCGTTTTAGCGCACCTTCATCTGCAGCTGCAATTGAAAGTGCAGAGGCGGAACTCGGCATTCGACTGCCCGAGGACCTGAAGGTGCTGTACATGCAAGCTGACGGATTTAGGGAAAGCATTGGTAATTCTTCGTATCTACTACCTCTGGACGAATTAGTTGGTGTCACCACCTCGCTCTGGATGGAGTGGCAGGGATTGCGGCCGGGATTTGATATTAAACCCTTCGTCTTTTTTGGCCTATCAAGCGCTGATGAGGCCTGGGGTATCAATTGGACACGGCCGGGGGAGATCATAGCTTTCCACCATCACATGGAGGGTGAGTACGAACTGCTCGGCTCAACTATCCTCGAGGTCTATAAGGCAGATTTCGAGAAGCTCACGTAGAGTTTGTTTTGAGAATGCAATTGACCGGTTTTATTTATAAAGGGGCGATACCCGACAGAGGTAGATGATAATGGCCCCGGATTAAGAGGCAATGCAAAGCAAAAATCGTTTCGGCCGCAATCGGCCAAAATCTGATATGCGTGGTTGTATTACTCCTAAACCCTCACTAATCAAAAACTGATGGCAACAGTTCTTCAAGATGTAGCCGATACCGCCAAGCGGGCTGTAGACACCTTTCATGACCGGTCGCGCGGCGGTTTAGATTTCTCTGAGGGTAGCCTTTCAATCGTGGAAGAGATGCTGGCAGAAGCCTCGGACTACATCAGTGAAATGCCTCAGCCCGAGATTTCGAGCTTAGTTCAGCTCCTTGGCTGCTACGTCCTTGAAGTTGCACGCACCACGTACGGGGGCGAGTACGCATGGCTAGACGAGGCGAAAGGCCCAGTTCTTATCGTCGGCGAACCAACGACACACATTGCCATTGCCACCTGGGAGAAGATACGTGGTCGTTTGAACGGTGACCCTGCCGATAACATTCCATTCTTCTACCAAGGCTTTGCGGACATGGCCCGTACACTACCGGCCGGGAAACGTAAGCTGTTCGTCTGATTCTCCCGCCGTCTAATGGCTTGGACTCGATAACGGACGACACAATGGGTCGGCATTCGGCCAGAAGCGGTCGCATGGCCCGGAGCTATTAAAAAAAGGAAAATAGGATATGGGTAAGAAAGAACTGCGGGAGCTTGAGAAAAATCTTGATTATGCATTGGGTTCCGTTAGCAGCTACCGCAAAGGCCATAATCCGGAGTTCATTCCTCACGGAATCGAAATGGTTAACGAAAGCCTCGAGGCGTCTAAACACGATCTGGATAAGTTAGGTTTGTATGAACAGTGTCGCAGCGCATTGGTGTGTGCTGAATTGATCAAGCATGGGCCAGCGCACGATGATGAGGCCGAGAATATGATTTTGTACGCTGCCCGAGCTCTTAGAGAAGCCTCAGGTAGCATCGCAGCCATGCGCAAGAAGTTGCGAGAAAAACCTGGCGCGACGCTAGATGAGATCAGGTCCGGTCCAGATGATTGGGCGCAAGAAGAATGACAAACCTAAAGCTTAACTCTTCAATATTTTCGCCACAGCACTTAGGATGCCGGCCCTTGCTTTGCAGGTGTTACGCAGGGAGAACGACTTATTGAAACTGATGCGGTATGACTTGTCCGCTTCCGGCCAGGAGCAGGCAGCCAGGACAACTTTGCACGATGTCCTGCCAGACCTCATCAACTGATTTTCTGCAAGATCAATTTCAATTTACATCCACTTTGCTCGAGAAAAAATAATGGGGGGAGTTAGGTGCGCCATCTCACTTTCGTTGCGTCTTTGTATGATTGCCGGACAGTTCTATCATGGCTTGTCCAATTCGTCTTGATGTTCGCGATGGCATCGACGGTGCAAATTTCCTACGCTCAGTCGTATCCAAGCTTCAAGTGTGAAAAAGCGGACAAGCCTGTTGAGAAAAAGATTTGTGGTACACCAGATCTCGCTCGGCTTGACGGAAAAATGGACGCTGCCTATCGATACATGATGTCAACGGTCAGTGATAAGGAAGAGCGAAATGCGATTACCCTGGAACAGCGCAGATGGCTTGTTTCCCTGGCAGGTTGTGGTGGTGAAAATGCAGAGTGCCTGCAACGCCTATACGAGAGGCGCATTGAGGATTTCCAAATCGATTGCGTAACGCCGGCGGCCGCGAATGAGATGAGAGTCTGTGCGGCAAACGATGCACGAGCATTGCAGGAGATTGTGAAAGAAATGTGGGAGAAATGGAGGCCCTATGTCTCGCAGCTAAACATTTCCGGCACCGACGACGAGCAACGTTTTCGCCTTGGATACGACCAACTCTTGACGCGTTATCTGACCGAGACGCGCTCCTGCCTCTCCATGCAATGCCACCGAAGTAAAACAAAACAGTTTCTCGATCATGAATGCTTTCCACGAGAGGCATATGATCGACTGCGTTCATGGATCACATCGCCTGAATCAGCATCGACTTTGCTCAATTCAGGATTATGGACGCTGGATGATAAACAGGCGACACCCGCGTGGGGCATCGTTAGCCAGCAAATTTATCTCATGGGCGAAGTGCCTTCATGGTTCCAACAGACTTCCGAAGATAGCGACGCGGATTCTACAGCGCCGTTCATGACGCGTCCGCTCTCAAAAGATGAGCTATCAACATTAAGTCGCCTTGTCAGGCGAGCGCCAAATCATTGGTATGGTCGTGTTGCTGAAGATGTTCCGATATTGGGCGTTTCACCTTCAGCTTTGGAGAGTATTTTAGTAAGTGATGGAGGAAGTGCAAAATGTAGCGCAAATCCTTTTGCTAGCGGAATTTATGTGAATGCTGCCGCCCTGAAGTCTCTTCCGATTCGCCCGAACGAATATTCTGGAGGAACATTCAAAATTATAGAAATTCGGACCAAGGCTGAGAAGCAAAGAACCCCTACGTGTGCTCTCTCAGCCCCACTCCCCAAAGGATTCATTCCCAACGATTCTGATCACTACACTTCTAATGTCTTCATTGATCAGATTCAGTCCGTCTTTGTACGAGCCGATGGAACATTCTGGCTACGACTCTCGGACGACAATTGGTATCGATTCCGTTCCGACATGACCAGTGACGCACCGGCGATTGGCAAAACATTTCACGTTCTTAAAGACGAAGAATTCACAAAGCTACTGAATCGAAGTAGAACGCTACGCTCGTTCGAGAGAAATTTAATTGGTGCCCTTCAAAAACATTAAGCTTAGTTTTCCTCGGGAGAGAAGCTTTATTGGTGGGTGCTGCCAGGAGATGGACTTGGAATGCTGGAATACTATGTTTTCGGGGACGAAAAATAAGTGCTTGAACGAACCATCACCTGGTCCGCAATCGGCCAGGAGCAGACATGCCATTTCTATCATTAATGACAAAAACAATCGATGACATTTTATGGAGGATGCCATGGAGGCCGTTGACCCATCCTCGAGACGTACCTGCTCTTCAGCTCCAACTGGAACGAGAGCTTGCAGAAGGCCATCCCCTCTGGGGGAAAGATATTGAAGTCGTTGGCCGTCGAGTGGACAACGATGATGTATTGGTCCTTTGTTGCGATGGAGCAATGGTAGTTGTCCATCTCGACTGGGCAACCGGCCCGCATAATAATCCAGCAGAATACCCGTCAGTTATCACCTACCAGTCTCTAGCCGAATTCCATCAAGTCATGGATTCTGATGCACATGAGTATGGTGACGATGATTGAATCAAAGTTCGCAATCGGGCCGGGACAGACTTTTGAGGCTTCGTCCTGCCCAGTTAGTCGTCGCTTTGCCCAAATTGATTCCAGTTCAGGTATCCCCTAGCGGCCTAGATATGTAACTGCTTACATTAAATGAAGGAGATTAATGGGTTTTTCTATCTCTTGGTTAGCCACTCCGTCCGATAAGAAAGAGATTGTGCTTAGTGCATTGGGTTTAGCTGAGACCAATCAACGTCAGTCATTCACAGAAACCGCTCGCGCGGGAATTGCGCTGCCAACTGGATGGTACGTCGTATGGTTTGACACCCCCAGTCCTTCGGCATTGAAACCGGAATTTCTGCGTATGCTCTCCGCAAGCACGAAGATCGTCGCATGTCAGATAGAAGAGCATGCAATGGTCAGCACGGCAGCTTGCTGGGAAAATGGAAAAGAGCAATGGTTTATTGCTCACGACGCAGAAGATGGGGTCATGAGCCTTGATGTGATGGGCAATCCGCCTGTCTTTTTTGATGAGGTACGCGCGGAGATGCTGCAGCTACAGGATGGCCGTACGGATGTCGACTATGTTTTTGATGTCCCGATTATGCTGGCAGAGCGATTAGTCGGATTCCGACATGATGCGGCATTTGACGAGAATGAAGAGGAAATGTTTTTTGTTCTCTCGCAACGTTCGGCGGCATAGGCTCCCAGTGCGAAAAGACTTGCTAAAGGCGTGGAATATGATGTCTTCTATTGGCCAGAGGATGCCGTTCAATAAGGAATCAGATATGCGATTCAAATTGGAATATCTATCGACTGGCAATGCTCCATATGTGTTGGCGCGTCAAGTAGACAAAGGTGACTTCAGAGTAGGGCCGGACTCGCGTCTGGCCGGCGGTCGTATCAAGTGCCAATTTTTACAACCACGCGCACTACGACCAGACGGCTCACCAGATTTGACCGTATTTTCCTTTGAATTGCTGGAGCGTAAAGATGGCGAGCTTTTGAAGATTGGCGAAACGGTAGACCTGATTCCATGAAGTCTCAATACGGCCAAAAGCGGACTTTCAATAGATAAAGCACATGCCAATAATTTTTCAACTATCCGAATTTAAGAAAGCACCGCGAGGGCCGTACGCTTTCGATTTTTGGGTCCACCCAGTTTTAATTTCGAGCGTATTAGGTTTATTTGCCGTCGAACTTCGTCCGGATATTGGCGAGCCAGATTTGTAGATGGTTAATGAAGCTGAAAGATTAGTCTCATTTATGCAAGCACATCCCGATAAACTATTGGATAAAGTCTATGAACACTATCGGGGTTTCGATGCGCATTCTGAATGGCTAGCTTCCTGCGACGTTCCAGAAAATTTAAATAAAGATGAACTGCTGCCATATCTTGTAGTGAGAGATATTGTCGTCATTCGGGACGAAGACATGCAAGCACTGAGTTCATGTTTTTACATCTCTCCACAATGGGATACGGAACACGGCATTTACCTTGAACTGCACGGAATTAAGCTGGAATATTGCGAATTTTGAGTTCTGAAAGTATAGCCGGACACGGCCAGTATCAGGCATTGAAAATGGTATTGATGTAGAGCCTCCCGCAATCAACAACGCTACTTCAGGTACTTAACTACTTATGACTACTATGAAAAGCTTTGATTTTAAAACGCGGTTTATCGGGGCTTTACCTTCTATTCCTCCTGGGCTGGAATTAAATTTGGACAGGTTTGTCGAGTTTGATAAAAATCTTCTCTCTTGCTTGGCTGAAGAGGATAGCGCCTTCCTTGAACGACATGGTTTGCCGTGCGATGCGTCACCGTTTCTAAGTTTTTCCGCATATTCTCCGTCGCAAATTGCTCAAAGTATCGAAACCTTCGCATTACCCCCCCCCCATTACCTTCCCATTGGAAACAATGGGTCAGGTGACATCATTGCGATAGACGAGGACTCGCGACAGGTCGTCTACTTTAATCATGATGCGCATAACTTACGGGTTTTTATCAATTCGACAGTGCACCAGTTTGCAGAATGCCTCTGTGTCTTCCAAGAGCATCTTCGAAGCGAAACGATGTCCTCTTGTTTAACCGAAATTGAAGGAATAGATGCCGCCGCCGCAAACGTCAATACCATGTGGCACAGTGAGGTGATGGCGGAGATTTCAAAATTATAGATATTGTTTGGTTGCGAATTGGACGGCAAGAGAACGGCCGCAATCGGCCACAAGCGGACCAAAATCAATGCTTAAAAAAGATTTTTAAAAATATTAATAAAATGAAAATTCCAAAACTCTCGCCGTCTCAACTCCAAATGACGTGGCAATGCGCAGCTCAGTGCGATGCATTGATAACTTCCGAAGATTGGCTAAGATCCTTCTGGTATGAACAGCACTGGTCGGACGGGATTGCAATGGCTAAATACGACAATGGTGCGGGAGACCATGTTATTGCGCTCTTTAGCGTTGACGGAAAAGTTGTGCTCAAAGGCTTTGACCACGAATCAGAAGTCAGCCCATATGCGCGCGATGAATACGGAATCTGGCCAGGGATTTACGAGGGTATGCCGCAAGAATTCCTACGTTTGATACAGGACGAGGCCATCGAATCTGAGCTCGTTACGTTTTGCTGTTGGAGTACAGACGGTAAATCTTGGGAAACCGGAACCGCGTTACTTCCTGTCGGCATTGATGATGGCTCCGACTGGTTGTTAGATATGGTGCAAATGGACGCGGAAGAGTTCATTGAGTGGGCAAAATCTTACTATGAAGATAACTTTGAACGAATCGGTGAAGATGGCATTTTCAAGGAATTCAAAGTGCGTTATAAACCTGCGTCGCTGGGCGACTGACTGTTTCGGAGCATGCCTGCTTGAGTGAAAATTTGCGACGCTCGGGGTCGGTTCCGGTGATTTAATTAATGTCGCTGTACTTGAAGCTGAACGAGATACCTGATTCGAATGCCGTAGTCATCAAGGACCGCTTCCGGCCAGAAGCAGACATCCCATTTATCCGGAACCAAGAATTCAAGTAATCACGGAAATTCAAAATGAAAATTTACCCGTCGATTTTCTATCTACTGTTATTCCTGTCGAACTGCGCTCATGCGCAACTCCCCCGCGATTGCAGCGATGCCTCACAAAAGTTGCTGGAGGCGGAAGTTCAGCAAGGGAATCGCAAGGCCCAATATTTGTTGGGTACTCAGCTTTTGACGGGGCAATGTGGAAGAAAAGATAGTGATGAAGGCGTCAAGCTGGAAACCAAGTCGGCCGAGAGTGGATATCCGCCCGCAATCCATATCCTTGGTGTCATTCTTCGCAAAGAGCGCAGCATCCAGGAAGCTGTTCCGTTTTTCCTTGGTGCCGCACAAAAAGGCTTCCGTTTAGCTGAAGTTGACCTTGCGTTCGCTTACGGCGAAGGCTCTCCGATCAAGAATCTACCACTTTCCTACGCATGGTTCTCTGTCGCGGAAAGTCATGAAGAAAAAGCAGAGCTAAAACAATTTCTCGCATCGAATTTAAAGATGCTGGCTGGAAAAATGGGTGACGCGGATCTGGAAAAGGCAAACCAATTGAAGGAGAAGTTGCTCTCGGATTTTGGCTCCATCCCGCGATTTAAAGATGATCCATGAAATCACCAGCGGCCAAATGTGAGCAACACCAAGACTACAGGTACACGGTCAGCCAGTGCTCCTGTTTTCGATGGCAGTGATTCCGCTACTGTGGCTTGCTGTCACGATAGGCCGGGAATAGTCAACGAGCCATGACATCCAGCATTTCGTAACACAGCTGCCTTTTGGTCGCAGAGACGTCGGGAAATCGCTGATCAGCTTTTCGAAGCGACGACTTCTTGAAGTTGAATTTCTTGGAACAAAGGGGCGAAAGAAGCGGACTATGACTGCGCAAGATTGAATCTTCCTTCGGCTGAAGCGGCTTGGTCCGATAACGACCCTCTGAACAAAAACGTGGTGTCATGAACATGCAAGAACCAGATCCCTGTGCTTATCAGTACGTTATTTCCCTTCGGATTTGGCATCCAGATATGCCTCACGAAGAGATTTCAAGAATGATGGGGCGCACGCCCAATCGCAGTTGGACTGTGGGAAGTCCTCGCTTCTCGATTCATGGAAAACCTTTGGGAGGTGCCTATGATTGCTCCTACTGGACCGAAAGACTAACGAAGAAAACAGTGCTCTCCGATACCATTTGGGTCGAAGAGGAGATAGCGCGGCAAGTCGAAGCGTTTTCCCAACAAGCTTTGTTTTTCAGGAAAGTTCGTGCAGAAGGAGGACGGGCCGAATTGTTTGTCGGACTCTTCAGCGATTTCAATATCGTCGTTGAGCTGGAACCAGCGCTGATGGGACGCCTTGCCGAAGCAAGCCTGGGCATCTGCCTCGATTACTATCCCTATAAAAAAGATGAGAAACAAGGCTGATCAGACCAAGCTCATCGCCAGCAGTCAGCCAAGAAAAATTGCCAACCGAGAACAAGCGGGCGTTGCAGCGCCCCATTAAAAAAATGATCAGGAGACCCCCATGCCCCCATCCTCCCCCGCAAGCCCCGCAAGCCCCGCAAGCCCCGCAAGCCCCGCACCCACCGACCCCCACCAGGTCGACTCCCCCTACGCCGTAATGCGCCTCTGCATCACCATGATCCTGATGGTCGTGGGTGCCAGCGGCATGTACGTGATCGCAGTGGTGCTGCCCTACGTGCAGGCGCATTACTACGTCGACCGGGGCCTGGCCTCGATGCCCTATACCCTCACCATGCTGGGCGTGGGCGTCGGTGGCCTGCTCATGGGCCGCATGGCCGACCGCTCCGGCATCACCCGGCCGATGATGCTGGGCGGGCTGTGCCTGGGCGGCGGTTTCCTCGCCGCTTCCTGGGCCCAGGACATCTGGACCTTCATGGCCGTGCATTGCATCCTCATCGGCCTGCTGGGGACCTCCGCCACCTTTTCTCCGCTGGTGGCCGATACCTCGCTGTGGTTCCGCAAGCGGCGCGGCATCGCCGTGGCGGTCTGTGCCAGCGGCAACTACCTGGGCGGCGCAATCTGGCCGCCCATCGTCCAGCATTTCGTCGACAACTACGGCTGGCAGGAAACCTATCGCGGTCTGGGCCTGATCTGCATCCTGGTCATGTGCCCGCTGGCCCTGCTCATGCGCGCCCGCCCGCCGGTGCAGGACAGCAATGCAGCGACGCCCCGCGCCGGTGGCGGCCCGCGTCCCTTCGGCCTGGCACCGGGCTCCGCCCAGCTGCTGCTGTGCGTGGCCGGTGTCGCCTGTTGCGTGGCCATGGCCATGCCCCAGGTCCACATCGTGGCCTACTGCGGCGACCTCGGCTACGGCCCGGCACGCGGTGCCCAGATGCTCTCGCTGATGCTGGCCTGTGGCGTGGTCAGCCGCCTGGTCTCCGGGGCCATCTGCGACCGCATCGGCGGCCTGCGCACCCTGCTGCTGGGCTCGGCCCTGCAGGGCCTGTCGCTGCTGCTGTTCATCCCCTTCGACAGCCTGGCCTCGCTCTATCTCATCTCGGCCCTGTTCGGGCTGTTCCAGGGCGGCATCGTGCCGTCCTACGCCATCATCGTGCGCGAATACTTCCCCGCTGCCGAAGCCGGCCAGCGTGTGGGCGCGGTCATCATGGCCACCATGTTCGGCATGGCGCTGGGCGGCTGGGCGGCTGGATGTCCGGCAAGATCTTCGATCTCACCGGCAGCTATCACGCGGCCTTCGCCAATGGCATCGCCTGGAACCTGCTGAACCTGGGCATCGCCGTGCTGCTTTTCACCCGGGTGCGCGGCATGCGGTTGCGGGCCGCCTGAGGGCAGAGGGCACCACCCCGCAACGCCAGATGCGGCCGTGGTTGGCAGCGTAGCGGCTTTCAGCTACGCTGCCGGGTCAACCTTCAATGCCGTTTATTTCTGATTGCGCCATGTTCATCCTTTTCCTCAAGGCGGTCGTCCTGATCCCGGTCACGCTCTTGCCCATCCTCAATCCCCTGGGCATCGCGCCGGTCTTCGCCAACCTGCTGGGCAACGTCAGCCGCAGCACCGAAAAGCGCATCGCGCGCCAGGTCGCCATCAATTGCTGGTTCATGCTGGTGGCGGCGATCTTCATCGGCTCGCACGTGCTGACCTTCTTCGGCATCTCGCTGCCCATCGTGCGCGTCGGCGGCGGCCTGCTGGTGGCGGTCTCGGGCTGGAAACTCCTCAACGACAACAGCCAGGACAGCTCCATCCCCACCCAAGTGGCCAAGACCTATGACGAAGACCTGCCCGACGATGAAATCAAGGCGCGCAGCTTCTATCCCATGAGCTTTCCCCTGACCGTCGGCCCCGGCACCATCGCCGCGTCCATCACGCTGGGCGCCAATACGCCAACCCGCCTGCTGGATTGGGTGATCTCGGTCGGCAGTGCCGCCCTGGGCGCGGCGCTCACGGCGCTGGTGATCTTCCTTTGCTACAACTATGCGCACAAGCTGGTGCACCTGATGGGGCGTCTGGGCACCATGGTGGTGTTGCGCCTGTCGGCGTTCATCCTGCTGTGTATCGGGATCCAGATCTTCTGGTCGGGGATGTCGGCGCTGCTGGCCGAGGCGGGGATCAGCGGCGTGTCGCCGTGATGGGGAAGTACAACTATCAGGAAATCTGAAGCGGGATAGTTAGTTGCATTATGGAAATAACTAACTATTTCAGCCAGCCCAACTCATCCAGTGCATCCTGCACCAGCTCCAGCCGCAACAGGGGATTGTCCAGCGCCAGCAGGCTCTGCTTGAGGTTGACGGAGATGGGCATCATCTCGGCCCAGCGGTTGGCCACCCAGCCGCAATCGTCCAGCCGGTAAGGCGCGGCGATGGGCACTTCACTGTCCGGCAGGCCCTGGCGCAATACCGATTGCAGCAGGTTGTCCAGCGCCTGCGAGGTATTGCGCAACTCCTCGGGGATCGTCACGGCACGGTCCGCTTCCATCATCTCTACCTGCGCGGTCCATAGTCCATGTTTCTGCTGCTCGGCCTGCACGATGCGGAAACGCTCGCTGCCCAGGCAGGCGATGCGCATGAGGCCGGGGGAGGGCGTGCTCCATTCCTGGATGCGCGCCAGCGTGCCCACGCCGACGAAGCGTTCGCTCTGGCCGGGCCGCCGCACTTCCGATCCTTCCGTCAGGGCCACCACGCCGAAGCTGCTGCCCTCGGCGATGCATTTGCCGATCATGTCCAGATAACGCACCTCGAAGATCTGCAGCGGCAGCCGCCCTTCCGGGAAGAGCGTGCTGGCCAGCGGAAACAGCGGGATGGTTTGGGCCGAGATCGGCGGGCGCGGGGTAGCGGGGGCGGCGGGCATGGTCACTCCTGGCAGCGGTCACTCACGAACGCAGAGCATACCGGTTCTCGGCCACGCATTCATAGCGCTGCACGATGTAGCCGTTGTCGTCCACGCTTTCCAGATAGACGTCGAACTGCCACAGCCGCGCCATGTGGCGCAGCACCTCGTTGGTGCTGTCGCCCAGCGAGCGGCCGTCACTGCGGAAGTGGCGCAGCGTCAGGCTGCGGTTGCCGCGCGTGTTGACCGACCAGACCTGGATGTTGGGTTCGCGGTGGTTGATGTCGTACTGCCGGGACAGCGCCTGGCGCACGTACTGGAAGCCGCGTTCGTTGTGGATGGCCGAGACCTCGATCTCGCTGCGCGCCTCGTCATCGAGCACGGCAAACATGCGCATGTCGCGCATGAGCTTGGGCGAGAGATATTGCGCGATGAAACTTTCGTCCTTGTAGTTGCGCATCACGTATTGCAGGGTATCGAGCCAGTTGCGCCCGGCGATGTCGGGGAACCACTCGCGGTCTTCATTGGTAGGGTTCTCGCAGATGCGGCGGATGTCGCTCATCATCGAGAAGCCCAGTGCATACGGATTGATGCCGTTGTAATACGGCTTGGTGATGGGCGGCTGGAACACCACATTGCTGTGCGAATGCAGGAATTCCATCATGAAGCCATCGGTCAGGCGGCCCTGGTCATAGAGCGTATTCAACAGCGTGTAATGCCAGAAGGTGGCCCAGCCCTCGTTCATCACCTGGGTTTGGCGCTGGGGATAGAAATACTGGCCGACCTTGCGCACAATGCGGATCACCTCGCGTTCCCAGGGCTCCAGCAGGGGCGCGTTCTTCTCGGCGAAATACAGCAGGTTCTCTTGTGGTTCGGAGGGGAAGCGGCCTTCCACGGCTGCGGCGGCCGTTTCCTTTTTGGCCGGCAGGGTGCGCCACAGTTCGTTGACCTGCGACTGCATGTAGGCCTCGCGCTCACGCTGGCGTGCCTTCTCCTGCGCCAGCGACAGGCGTTGCGGACGCTTGTAGCGGTCCACGCCGTAGTTCATCAGCGCGTGGCAGGAATCCAGCAATTCTTCCACGCGTTCGAAGCCGTGGCGTTCTTCGCACTCGGCGATGTAATTGCGGGCATACACCAGGTAATCGATGATGGCGCTGGCGTCCGTCCACAACTGGAACAGGTAATTGCCCTTGAAGAAGGAGTTGTGGCCATAGGCCGCGTGCGCGATGACCAGGGCCTGCATGGTCATCGTGTTCTCTTCCATCAGGTAGGCGATGCAGGGATCGGAATTGATCACGATCTCATAGGCCAGGCCCATCTGCCCGCGCTTGTAATCGCGCTCGGTCAGCATGAAATGCTTGCCGTAGGACCAGTGGCGATAGTTGACCGGCATGCCGTGCGAGGCATAGGCATCCATCATCTGTTCGGCCGAGATGATCTCCAGCTGGATGGGATAGATGTCCAGCTCGTACCCCTTGGCCACGCGTGCGATTTCCTCGTTGTAGCGCTCGATGAGATCAAAGCTCCAATCCGAGGGGCAAGGCAGCGGGTCATGCTTGAAGCGGCTGTTCATGCGTGCACCTGCTTTTCAAAGAGTTCGCGGAAGACCGGGTAGATCTCGGCGGCCGATTGCACCTTCTTCATGGCGAAGTGCGGATGCGATTCGATCAGCTGCATGTACTCGGTCCACAGGTTCTGTTCCGGCTCGGCCACCTGGATGTAGGCGAAGTAGCGCGTCAGCGGCAGGATGGATGACTCCAGCAGTTCGCGGCACTTGGGGGAATCGTCGTTCCAGTTGTCGCCGTCCGAGGCTTGCGCGCCATAGATGTTCCACTCGCTGGGCGAATAGCGTTTGGTGATGATGTCATGCATCAGCTCCAGCGCGCTGGAGACCACCGTGCCGCCGCTTTCCTGCGAATGGAAGAAGGTGTTCTCATCGACTTCATCGGCCCGCGTGTGATGGCGGATGAAGACCACTTCGATGTGTTCGTAATTGCGCGTGAGGAACAGATACAGCAGGATGAAGAAGCGCTTCGACAGATCCTTGCGCTGCTCATCCATCGAGCCCGATACGTCCATGACGCAGAACATCACGGCGCGGCTGGAGGGTTGCGGCTGGCGCACTCTGTTCACATAGCGCAGGTCGAAGGGGTCGATGAAGGGGATGCGCAGGATGCGGGCGCGCAAATGCTTCACTTCCTCTTCCAGCAGCGGGATGTCGGCGCTATGCTCCTCGGGTTTGCGCTTCATCTCTGCCAGCGTTTCCTCGGCCACGTCGAGCTGGCGCTGCAGCGGTCCACCGAGGGCGATGCGGCGGCCCAGCGAGGAACGCAGCGAACGCACCACGTCGATGTTGTTGGGCGAACCGTCCACCGAATAACCGGCGCGCTGGTTCTTCCAGTTCGGTACCTGCAGCAGGTTGGTTTCCACCAGGCGCGGCAGTTCCAGGTCCTCGAAGAAGTAATGCATGAATTCTTCGCGGGTCAGTTCGAAGGTGAAATCGTCCTGTCCTTCGCCGTCGTTGCTGGCACTGCTGCCGCCACCGCCGCCGCTGCCGCCGTTCTGGCGCGGGATGCGGTCACCCTGCAGGTAATCCTGGTTGCCCGGGTGCACGGCTTCGCGCTTGCCGCCCTTGCCGTGATGGAAGAAGGGCTCCGAGACATCCTTGCGCGGGATGCTGATGCTCTTCGATTTTTCGAGATCGGTGATGCTGCGGTCGCGCACGGCGTCCGCCACCGAACGTTGGATATGCCCCTTGAAGCGCCGCAGGAAGCGCTCCCTGTTGGCGATGCTCTTGTTCTTGCCAGCCAGCCTGCGGTCGATGATCTGATGCAGCACTCGGTTCTCCTGCTAGTGGTCGGCGGTGCGCCAGGCGCACGGCGCCGAAGGGTCGCCGCGCGCATCGCCACGCCTACTGCGGGCGATGCGCAACAGCGGCGCTTACGAGGACTTGCGCACGCGCAGGTACCATTCGCACAGCAGGCGCACCTGCTTGGGCGTGTATCCCTTGCTGACCATGCGATTGACGAAGTCTTCGTGTTTCTGCATTTCCTCGGTGGAGCCCTTGGCGTTGAAGGAAATCACCGGCAGCAGGTCTTCGGTGTTGGAGAACATCTTCTTCTCGATCACCACGCGCAGTTTTTCGTAACTGGTCCACAGCGGATTCTTGCCGCCGTTGTTGACCCGCGCACGCAGCACGAAGTTGACGATCTCGTTGCGGAAGTCCTTGGGGTTGCTGATGCCGGCCGGCTTCTCGATCTTTTCCAGTTCCGCATTCAGGGCCGCACGGTCGAAGCTCTCGCCGGTATCGTGATCGCGGTATTCCTGGTCCTGGATCCAGAAGTCGGCATAGGTCACGTAACGGTCGAAGACGTTCTGGCCATATTCCGAATACGACTCCAGGTAGGCGGTCTGGATTTCCTTGCCGATGAATTCGGCGTAGCGCGAGGCCAGCGTGTCCTTCACGAAGGAGAGATATTTCTGCTCGGTCTCCTGCGGGAATTGTTCGCGTTCGATCTGCTGTTCCAGCACGTACATCAGGTGCACCGGATTGGCCGCTACCTCGGTGGTATCAAAGTTGAACACCCGCGACAGAATCTTGAAGGCGAAGCGCGTGGAGATGCCGTTCATGCCTTCATCCACACCGGCATAGTCGCGATACTCCTGGTAGGACTTGGCCTTGGGGTCGGTGTCCTTGAGGTTCTCGCCGTCATAGACCTGCATCTTGGAGAAGAGGCTGGAATTTTCCGGTTCCTTCAGGCGTGTCAGCACCGAGAACTGCGCCATCATCTTCAGCGTGCCGGGCGCGCAAGTGGCTTTGCCCAGCGAAGAGCTGCGGATCAGCTTTTCGTAGATCTTGATTTCTTCGGAGACGCGCAGGCAATACGGCACCTTGACGATGAAGATGCGGTCCAGCAGCGCTTCATTGTTCTTGTTGTTGCGGAAGGCCTTCCATTCCGATTCGTTGGAGTGGGCCAGGATGACGCCATCGAAGGGGATCGCGCCGAAACCTTCGGTACCCTTGAAGTTGCCTTCCTGCGTGGCCGTCAACAGCGGGTGCAGCACCTTGATGGGGGCCTTGAACATTTCCACGAATTCCAGCAGGCCCTGGTTGGACAGGCACAGGCCGCCCGAGTAGCTGTAGGCGTCGGCATCGTCCTGCGAATATTGTTCCAGCTTGCGGATGTCGACCTTGCCGACCAGGGTGGAAATATCCTGGTTGTTTTCATCGCCCGGCTCGGTCTTGGAAATGCCGATCTGGCGCAGGATGGACGGATAGCGCTTGACCACACGGAACTGACGGATGTCGCCGTTGTACTCGTGCAGGCGCTTGACGGCCCAGGGGCTCAGGATGGGTTTGAGATAGCGGCGCGGGATGCCGTATTGCTCTTCGAGGATGGGGCCGTCTTCGTCGTAATCGAACAGGCCCAGCGGGGATTCATTGACCGGCGAGCCCTTGATGGAATAGAAGGGCACCTGTTCCATCAACTGCTTCAGGCGTTCAGCGATGGAGGACTTGCCGCCACCGACCGGACCCAGCAGATAAAGGATCTGCTTCTTTTCTTCCAGGCCTTGCGCGGCATGGCGGAAATACGAAACCACCTGCTCGATCACTTCTTCCGCGCCGTAGAACTCCTTGAAGGCGGGATAGACCTTGATGACCTTGTTGGCGAAGATGCGCGAGAGGCGCGGATCTTCCCGGGTGTCGACCTTCTCCGGTTCGCCGATGGCCATCAGCATCCGTTCGGCAGCCGATGCATAGACTGCCGGGTCGTTCTTGCAAAGATTCAGATACTCTTCAAGCGATAATTCTTCTTCTCTGGTCTTGTCGAACCGGCTTGCAAAGCTGCTGTAGATATCCATACCACCTCCGTCGCTCTCAAAAAAGTACGAAACAGATTCATATGTCTGGACTTGCCATCTGCGGTTATCGAAGAACGCGTCGGTGACTCTGTATTGCGTCATTGCCGGTGTGTTCTTTGAAAGCCGTAGCCTCTACAACGTGATGCGAAGATCTTTTCAGATCCTGCAGTTCATTCTATTCCTTTTTTTGCTTCTGCTTGGTGATCCCTATAGTGCAGCTTCATTCAGCAAGCGCTGGATTTTCTTTGCATTTTCCCGCGCATTGGGGTGACGCGTTTATCCCATTGCGTGCGCAGGGACATTCGCAGCTTCATTCACATCATGCTCTTTCAATGTGCGGATTGCTTCAGCGGTTGACCACACGGTGCGCTATTTTCGCGCAGCGCGCCATCGTGAAAACCCTGATAGCCGGCGGGAGGGAACAGGCGGACAATGCCTGTCGGGCGGTTGCGCAGGCCAGCGCGGCTGGTGCCTGGCGATGCTGCCGATCTCCTCCTGCCGGTGCAATTCGTTCCTGCCTGCTTGCCGGTCTCTTTGCTTCATCTCCCCTTATAGCTGGAATCGTGCCAGGCATGTTTGTCATATTGCAGGGTGCAGCTTTCATGACGCATCTTTTTTGTAACAGGACGATTGCGGTGTCTCAATGTTGCTGATCGGCCTCATCCGCCTCCCGTGGGCAAGTCCGCGCACCGGTGTCCAGCCCTGCTGAAAAAATGCTTTAGATGATTTACGGATTTGTTCATGCGTGGGGCGCATGGCGTGCCTGCATTTTCTTCATGCATTGAACGCGTCAGGTGAAGGCTTGTACTGAAATCGGGGTGATGTCCTGCAAGCAACTTCATATCGGCTTTTTACCGGCCGGCTGGCGGCAGGGAAGGGGCGATTCTGGCCAGATGCGGCAATTCCGCCACGCATTGGCCCCGAACTCGGCCGTTGAGTGCCCGGGGAGGGCGTAAAAGCGCATAAGTCATTGACAGCGAAGTGGAAAATGCAGTCTAATTCAGGGTTCACCATCTGAAGAATTGCGCGCGGTGCCGACGCAGTGCTGTTTCAGTTGTCCACCGGTCGATTACCCAGTGATCACACCGGGAGGCGGCAGAGGCCAACAGAGTTAATGGTGTCAGCGATGCAGGGGCTGCCGGCTCAGACAGGCGGCAGGGCATCGGTGATGCGGAACAGGCACACCGAAAGCGGTTCCAGAATTCCGATTTATTTTTGCTGTTTGCTCCAAGGCAGCCCAACTTAGCGAGTCCAACATGAAACGTACTTACCAACCTTCCGTCGTGCGTCGCAAGCGTACCCATGGTTTCCGTGCCCGTATGGCAACCCGTGGCGGCCGTGCCGTGATCAACGCCCGTCGCGCCAAGGGCCGCAAGCGTCTGGCTGCAGTTTAAGCCGGGGCTTTGCGCTGCCGTTTCGTGTGACGGACGTCCGTACACCGCTTCCAGCACGTCAAGCAGGCGACTTCCCACGCGATCGGCGAATCGTTAAAACGGATGAGTTTTCATCCGTTTTTCGTTTGCGCCCCGTGTATCGTACCGAGCATTTCGTGTTGTACGCACGCCGCAACAGCCTGCCGCAAGCCCGTCTGGGCGTAGTGGCGGCCAAGCGGCTGGCACCGCGTGCGGTCACCCGCAACACGATCAAACGGGCCACGCGCGAGCTGTTTCGCCAGGCTGAACTGCCTGCCGTGGACTGCATCGTGCGCCTGTCGCGCCCGGTCAATACCAGGAAGGATCCTGCCCGCAGTGCGTCCGTCAAGGCCATGCTGCGTGCCGAACTGATGCAATTGTTCGCCTTCCTGCCGAGCGCCCCCGCGTTCGCCAGGAAATAGCCAGGAAAACAGGAAGTGATGAAGACCCCTCTGCTCCTGCTGTTGCGTGCCTACAAGCTGGGAGTGAGCCCTTTCCTGGGGCAGAATTGCCGTTTCTATCCCAGCTGTTCCGACTACGCTGCCGAGGCGGTGCGTCTGCATGGCGCGCTCAAGGGCAGTGTCCTGGCCGGCAAGCGTCTCTGCAAATGCCATCCCTGGCATGCCGGCGGCCTGGATTTCGTGCCCGGCTCGGCCGAGGCGCAAGCCCATGCACAGGCGCAGGCGAACAGCCCGTCTTCTTCCGTCGTTCCCGATTCCCCGACCTCTGCGCTGCCGTCTCCGGTAGCGCGGCTGTCTCCCCCTGTGGCCGCTGACGGTTGCAGCCACTCCTGAACTCATCAATACGCATATGGATATCAAACGTACCGTCCTGTGGGTTGTATTCTCCTTCTCCCTGTTGCTGCTGTGGGATGGCTGGATGCGCCATAACGGACATCAGTCGATGTTCTTCCCGTCGGCCAACCCGACTCAGGAGCAAGCCGCCGCCAATCCGGCCGCGCCCACCGCCAGCCCGACCGGTTCCCCGGTGCCGCAGGCTGGCACGCCGGCACCGGCACCTGGCGCGGTCCCCGGTGCTGACGTGGCTGCCGCTACCAAGGGCGAAACCATCACCATCACCACCGACCTGGTCAAGGCCAGCATCGATACCGTGGGCGGTGAACTGAAGCGCCTGGAACTGCTGAAGCAACCCGACGTGGTCGATCCGACCAAGAACGTCGTGCTGTTCGATTCCGAACCCGGCCACATGTACCTGGCGGAGTCGGGCCTGATCGGCGGTCCCTTCCCCAATCACAAGACCATCTTCACCGCACAGCCCGGCGCCCGTTCGCTGGACAACGGCAATGAAGTGCAGCTGGTGCTGGTAGCCGAGCAGGGCGGCGTGAAGCTGACCAAGACCTACACCTTCAAGCGCGACAGCTATCTGATCGACGTCAAGCACACCGTGACCAACACCACGGGTGCGACGATCAATCCTTCGCTGTACCTGCAGCTGGTGCGCGACGGCAACAAGCCGGGCGGCGAATCGCACTTCTACAGCACCTTCACCGGTCCTGCCGTCTACAGCAGCACCGAGCACTTCGAGAAGCTGGACTTCGAGAAGATCGCCAACGGCAAGCAGCAGCACGTCAACAAGGCGGACAACGGCTGGATCGCCATGGTGCAGCACTACTTCGTCTCGGCCTTCATCCCGCCGCAGAACGCGCAGCGCGACATCTTCAGCAAGAAGGTCGGCGACAACCTGTACGCGGTCGGTTCCATCCTGCCGCTGGGCAGCGTGGCCCCGAACGCCAGCGTGACCATGGATACCCAGCTGTATTCCGGTCCCACCGTCTCCAAGACCCTGCAAGCGATTGCCCCGGGCCTGGATCTGGTGCGCGACTACGGCCACCTGACCGTGATCGCCGAGCCGATCTTCTGGCTGATGACCCACATCCACAACCTGGTGGGCAACTGGGGCTGGACCATCATCCTGCTGACCGTGCTGATCAAGCTGGTGTTCTTCCCGCTGTCGGCCGCCAGCTATCGCAGCATGGCCAAGATGAAGGCGGTTTCGCCCAAGATGCAAGCCATCCGCGAACGCCACAAGGGTGATCCGCAGGCCATGAACCGCGAGATGATGGCGCTCTACAAGACCGAGAAGATCAATCCGCTGGGTGGCTGCCTGCCCATCGTGATCCAGATCCCGGTGTTCATCGCGCTGTACTCGGTGCTGCTGGCCTCGGTGGAAATGCGCGGCGCGCCTTGGCTGGGCTGGGTGCATGACCTGACCGCCCCGGACCGCCTGTTCGGCACCATCCCTTACTTCAACATGCCCATCGGTTTGCTGCCGATCATCATGGCTGCGTCGATGTTCCTGCAGACCAAGCTGAACCCGACGCCGCCGGATCCAGTCCAGGCCAAGGTGATGATGTTCATGCCGCTGGTGTTCTCGTTCATGTTCTTCTTCTTCCCGTCCGGCCTGGTGCTGTACTGGGTGACGAACAACATCCTGTCGATCGCGCAGCAATGGGTGATCACCCGCAATATCGAGAGCGGCAAGACCAAATAATTTGCTTCTTGCAGGCCATCAAAGGAAAAACCCGTGGAATCCACGGGTTTTTTTTCGGTCGTAGAGCGCAAGCAGGGTTAACATGGCTTTACGCCGTTGCTCCGAGGGGGATGCAGCGGCGGGCTCACCTCAACACAACAACAAGTATTTGCAGATGACTTTCGATTCTTCTCCCATTGCCGCCATCGCCACCGCACCCGGACGCGGGGGCATCGGCGTGGTCCGCATCTCAGGCAAGAACCTGGGCCCGGTGATCCGCGCCGTCTGCGGCCGCGACAGCCTGGCACCGCGCCACGCCACTTATCTGCCCTTCCTCAATGAGGATGGCAGCCCGATCGATCAGGGCCTGGCGATCCACTTCCCGGCCCCGCATTCCTATACCGGCGAGGATGTGCTGGAGCTGCAGGGCCACGGTGGCCCGGTGGTGATGCAGATGCTGCTGGCGCGCTGTGTGCAGGCGGGCCACGAGATCGGCCTGCGCCTGGCCGAGCCGGGTGAATTCACCCAGCGCGCCTTCTTGAACGACAAGATCGACCTGGCCCAGGCCGAGGCCGTCGCCGACCTGATCGAAGCGACCACCGAAGCGGCGGCCAAGTCGGCCTCCGAATCGCTCTCTGGCGCGTTCTCCAAGGTGATCCACGAGCTGGTGGACCAGGTCACGCGCCTGCGCATGCTGGTGGAAGCGACGCTGGACTTCCCCGAGGAAGAAATCGATTTCCTGAAACAGAGCGACGCACGCGGCCAATTGGCCACCATCCGCAGCACGCTGGAAGAGGTGTTCAAGCATGCCGCGCAAGGCGCCTTGTTGCGTGATGGCCTGAATGCGGTGCTGGCCGGCAAGCCCAACGTGGGCAAGTCTTCTCTGCTGAACGTATTGGCCGGATCGGATGTGGCCATCGTCACGCCGATCGCCGGCACCACGCGCGACAAGGTGACGCAGACGATACAGATCGAAGGCATGCCGCTCAACATCATCGATACGGCCGGCATTCGCGAGGCTGGTGAAGATGGCAGCGGTCCGGACGAAGTCGAGCGCATTGGCATCGAACGCACCTGGGCCGAGGTGGCCAAGGCGGACGTGATCCTGCACATGCTGGATGCGGACCGTGGCCCGACGCTGGAAGATGAAAAGATTACCGCGCGCTTCCCGGAAGGCGTGCCCATCATCCGCATCTGGAACAAGATCGACCGCTCCGGCCACAAGCCGGCGGTGGATCCGATGCCGGACGCCACGCACGTCTATCTGTCGGCGGCCGAAGGGCAGGGCGTGGACTTGCTCCGCGCCGAGTTGCTGCGCATTGCCGGCTGGCAGCAGACGGTGGAATCGCGCTACCTCGCGCGCGAGCGGCATTTGCTGGCACTGAAGGCGGCCGATGAACATCTGGCCCATGCAGCGGCGCATGCGGCGCTGGACAATGAGGCTGGTGAACATGCATTGGATCTGTTTGCAGAAGAGTTGCGATTGGCGCAAGAGCGCTTGTCCAGCATCACGGGCAAGTTCACGCCGGATGATTTGCTGGGGGTGATTTTTTCGCGGTTCTGTATCGGGAAATGAGCCGGATGCGGCGCAAAGCCGCGTCGGCCGTGGACGACAGGGGAAACGCCATTCCTGACAGATTCCCCACAGTCCACTGCACAATTGCAACGGATGTTACAGCGTGTAAAAACGTTGGAGGCGCGAGAGGGCGATCGTTATTCTGAAGTTCCTCCCCCTCCAATTCATCACCCCTGAGAATTGGATTTAACCCGCCGCCGCAAGGTGCGCGGGTTTTTTTATGGCTGCGCGGCTGGCTCTGCAGGAAACAGGCGGCGCTGCTAAGATGCCTGCTGCCTGAATTCATCCACCCTCATCCTCATAGGAAAAGAGCATGTCCGCCAATCCGCGCAACGCCGACTATCCCATTGATCCGCAATTCCTGAACCGCTGGTCCCCGCGCGCCTTCAACGGTGCCGAGATCTCCGAAGAAACCGTCCTGACCTTCCTCGAAGCCGCCCGCTGGGCACCCTCGGCCTACAATGCGCAGCCGTGGCGCTTCGTCTATGCGCGCCGTGGTACGCCGGCCTGGGACAGCCTGCTGGGCCTGTTGAATGAATTCAACCGTTCCTGGTGCGCCAATGCATCGGCCCTGTTCGTGGTGCTGTCGCGTACCGTGATGGTGCCGCCGGGTGCGACCGAGGCGGTGCCTGCGCCGACCCATTCCTTCGACACCGGTTCGGCCTGGGGCTATCTGGCGCTGCAGGCGTCGCTGTCCGGCTGGCATGCGCACGGCATGGCCGGCTTTGACAAGGACAAGGCCCGTACCGAGCTCAACGTCCCGGCCGAGTTTTCGGTGGAGGCGATGGTGGTGGTGGGCAAGCTGGGTGACAAGTCCATCCTGCCGGAAGGCCTGCAGGCACGTGAAGTCCCGAGCCCGCGTGAGCCGCTGTCCAAGCTGGCGTTTGAGGGCAAGTTCAAGGCTTGATGCCGGGCCGTAAAATATTTCGCAATTATTTTTAAAAAGGGCTGGCATTTTCAAAAAGGCTCTCCTATAATAGCGATCTTTCAGCAAGCAACGACAGCTGAAACGGTTTTAGGAGTGGTAGTTCAGTTGGTTAGAATACCGGCCTGTCACGCCGGGGGTCGCGGGTTCGAGCCCCGTCCGCTCCGCCAAATAAAACGCCTCATTCGCAAGAATGGGGCGTTTTTGTTTTTGCGGATTCTTTCCGGATTATTTACCTAAAGTTAAAAAAAGCCGATGCACCCAAAGATGCATCGGCTTCCTCATGCAGCCAGCAGCGAGCAGGGCCAATCAACCCTTGCCCTTGCTCCCCGACAACTGCTCCACCACCTGCCGTGGCGCTTCAGCATAGTGCTTGAACTCCATCGAGTAAGTCGCGCGCCCCTGCGAGAGCGAGCGCAGCGTGGTCGAGTAGCCGAACATTTCCGACAGCGGGACTTCAGCACGCACCAGCTTGCCGCCGCCCACCATGTCTTCCATGCCCTGTACCATCCCGCGCCGTGAGGACAGGTCGCCCATCACGTTGCCCATGAATTCCTCGGGCGTTTCCACCTCGACCTGCATCATCGGCTCCAGCAGCATCGGACCCGCACGCTTCATCGCTTCCTTGAAGGCCATGGAGCCGGCCATGCGGAAGGCGTTCTCGTTGGAGTCCACATCGTGGTACGAACCGAAGGTCAGCGTGGCCTTCACGTCCACCACCGGGTAACCCGCCAGCACGCCCGCCTTCAGCGACTCCTGGATGCCCTTGTCGACCGCCGGGATGAATTCGCGCGGGACCACGCCACCCTTGATGGCATCGACGAATTCATAGCCCTTGCCGGCCGGCTGCGGTTCCAGCTTGATGACCACGTGGCCATACTGCCCGCGTCCGCCGGACTGCTTGACGAACTTGCCTTCCACATCCTCCACGCCCTTGCGGATCGCTTCGCGGTAAGCCACCTGCGGCTTGCCGACCGTGGCCTCGACGTTGAACTCGCGCTTCATCCGGTCCACCAGGATTTCCAGGTGCAGCTCGCCCATGCCCGACATGATGGTCTGGCCCGATTCTTCATCGGTATGCACGCGGAAGGACGGATCCTCCTGCGCCAGGCGATTCAGGGCGATGCCCATCTTTTCCTGGTCGGCCTTGGTCTTCGGCTCCACCGCCTGCGAGATCACCGGCTCAGGGAAGATCATGCGCTCCAGGATGATGGGATGTTCCGGATCCGACAGCGTGTCACCGGTGGTCACATCCTTCAGGCCCACGGCGGCTGCGATGTCGCCCGCGAACACTTCCTTGATTTCCTTGCGCTCGTTGGCGTGCATCTGCAGGATGCGGCCCAGGCGTTCCTTCTTGCCCTTGACCGGGTTGTAGACCGTGTCACCCGAATTGACGATGCCGGAATACACGCGGAAGAAGGTCAGCTGCCCCACGAAGGGATCGGTCATGATCTTGAAGGCCAGCGCCGAGAACGGTTCCTCGTCCGACGGATGGCGCTCGATCTCGCTGTCGTCCTCGGCATGGCCGGCAATGGCGGGCACGTCGACGGGCGAGGGCAGGTAATCGATCACCGCATCCAGCATGGCCTGCACGCCCTTGTTCTTGAAGGCGCTGCCGGCCAGCATCGGCACGATCTCGTTGGCCACCGTGCGCAGGCGCAGGCCGCGCTTGATGTCGTCTTCGGTCAGGGGATTGCCGGAGAGATATTTCTCCAGCAGTTCCTCATTGGCTTCAGCTGCCTGCTCGACCATCAGGTCGCGCCAGTGGCGTGCGGTGTCCTCCAGCTCCAGCGGGATGTCTTCATACTTGAACAGCACGCCCTGGCTGGCTTCGTCCCAGATGATGGCTTTCATCTTGACCAGGTCGATCACGCCCGAGAAATGGTCTTCCGCACCCACCGGAATCTGGATGGGAACCGCTTTGCCCTTCAGGCGCTCTTCGATCTGCTTCTGCACGCGGAAGAAGTCCGCACCGATGCGGTCCATCTTGTTGACGAAGGCGATGCGCGGCACCTTGTACTTGTTGGCCTGGCGCCAGACGGTCTCGGACTGCGGCTGCACGCCGCCCACCGAGTCGTACACCATCACGGCGCCATCGAGCACGCGCATGGAGCGCTCCACCTCGATGGTGAAGTCCACGTGGCCCGGGGTGTCGATGATGTTGATGCGATGCTCGGGGTAATTGCCGGCCATGCCCTTCCAGAAGGCCGTGGTGGCGGCCGAGGTAATGGTGATGCCGCGTTCCTGCTCCTGCTCCATCCAGTCCATGGTGGCCGCACCGTTATGCACTTCGCCGATCTTGTGGTTGACACCCGTATAAAAAAGAATGCGCTCGGTGGTCGTGGTCTTGCCCGCGTCGATATGCGCGCTGATACCGATGTTGCGGTAGTTTTCTATTCGGGTCTTGCGGCTCATGGCATGTCCTTTCGATGGGTGCCGTCAAATGCTGGATTCAGTGTTGATGGTGACGATTGATCAAATTGCCCGCTACAAAGTTTATTTATGTAACGAGCATTAGATAATAGGAACGTCTTCCCCAAAGTTCAAGGTCTGGCGATTTATTTTTGTAATGCCGACTAAATTAAACTACACTTCTCCGCAACACCATTACCGCCAGGGGTAATACCCCGCAAAGGAAACCGATGATAAAAACCCGTGGCCGCCCGCGCAGCTTCGACCGCGACCAGGCGCTGCAGCAGGCCATGCAAGTGTTCTGGAGCAAGGGCTACGAAGGCACCACCATGGCCGATCTGTGCGAGGCCATAGGCGTGAAGGCGCCCAGTCTCTACTCGGCCTTCGGCGACAAGGATGCGCTGTTCCGTGAAGTCATGGAGGTCTACTCGCGCACCATCAGCGCCGAACCGCTGCGCCTGTTGCAGGCCGGCAAGGGCATTCGCGAAGACCTGCAAGCCATGCTGCGCGCCAGTGTGCGCATGTATTCGGGCAAGTCGACGGTGCCGGGCTTGCCGGCAGGAAAGGGGTGTATGGTAGTGATTTCCGCCATCAACTGTGCACCCGAAAACAGCGAGCACAGTGATGCGCTCTCGCAACGTCGCCACAAGCGCCGCAATGAAATCCGCGCGCGCCTGCTGCAGGCGCAGCGTGAAGGGGAGATCCGGGCCGATGCCGATGTCACCGCCCTGGGAGATTTCTATACCAGCTTCCTCAATGGACTGGCGCTGGGTGCGCGCGATGGGGTCTCCACGGCGCGGCTGGCCGCCACGCTGGCGCATGCGATGCTGCCGCTGGAAAACGTGATGGTGCATGCGCTGCCGCCGGAGTGAATGAAGCCGGCTGCGCCCGTTACGATATCCTCCCTCCCTTTGCCGTTACCAGGACCCTTACCAGCCTCATGAGACCCTTGCACTATGCCGTCATCGGCGGCGGCATCAACGGCCTGGCCGTGGCCCGCCAGTTGCTGCTGGATCAACCCGATGTGCGCGTCACCGTCTTCGAGAAGGAAGACGCCGTGGCCCGCCACCAGTCCAGCCATAATTCCGGCGTGGTCCACGCCGGCCTGTATTACGAACCGGGCGGCCTCAAGGCGCGGCTGTGCCGGCGCGGCGTCGAGCTGGTCAGGACCTACTGCGAGCAGAATGGCTTGCCCTACGATGAATGCGGCAAGGTGGTGGTGGCGCTGGAGGCGGACGAATTGCCGCGCCTGGAAGCCATCCATCGCAAGGCGCTGGCCAATGGCGTGCAGGATGTGGAGATGATCGACAGCGCACGCCTGCGCGAGATCGAACCGCATTGCGTAGGGCTGCGCGCGCTGTATTCGCCGCGCACGGCCATCGTCAGCTATGGCCAGATCGCGCAGCACATGGCGCAGGAGATCGTGCAGAGGGGCGGCGTGATCCGTCTCAATGCAGCGGTGCAACGCGTGTTCGAACAGGGGCAGCATGTGCAGATCGAACTGGCCGGCGGCGAGGTGCACGGTGATGCGTTCGATTTCGTCATCGCCTGCTGCGGCCTGCAGTCAGACCGGCTGGCGCAGCAATCGGGCGATGTCGCCACGCCGCGCATCGTGCCCTTCTTCGGTCAGTACTACGTCATCGATGAAGCCTTCAAGTCGCATGTCCGGGGCCTGATCTATCCGGTGCCCGATCCGCGCTTTCCTTTCCTCGGCGTGCATTTCACCAAGCGTATCGATGGCCAGATGACCATCGGTCCGAACGCCTTCATTTCGCTGGGGCGCGAGAATTACCAAGGGGATCGTTTCAGCCTGCGCGACGTGGCCGACTATCTCGGCTATCCGGGTTTCTGGAAATTCGCCAGCCGCAACATGGCCGCGACCCTGCGTGAACTGAAAACGGTGATCAGCGAGCGGCACTTCGTGCGCGAAGCTGCCCGCTATGTGCCGGCCTTGTCCGAGGTGAGCGTGACCCCGGCGGTGCGCGGCATTCGTGCCCAGGCCATGGAACCCGATGGCCGGCTGGTGGATGATTTCGTGATTCGCCAGAGCAGCCGTGTCACGCATATCCGCAATGCCCCTTCGCCCGGGGCCACCTCGTCATTGGCCATCGGCGAGCACATCGTGCGCAACCTGATCCACCCGCACGGGACGATATGAAAAAAACGCCGCGACGGTCAGCCCGTCGCGGCGTTTTCATTCGTACTGGCGTACTGAAGCGATGCCGGTCAGGCCGCGCGGGCCAGTGTTCCGTCGTTTTCCTTCAGTTGGCCTCCCAGCGCGTCGACCAGCGCGGTCAGCAGCTTCGCCAGCTCACCGGTCATCAGCATGAAGTCGCCATCGAAGCGTTCATCGTCGTTCTTGCCGGCGATCTCGCTGTCTTCCTTGAGCACGTCCAGCGGCGCGATGCGCTTGACCGACAGGTTCTCGGTCAGCACGAAGGACACCTTGTCGGCCCAGGTCAGCGCCAGGCGCGTGCACTGCTTGCCGGCTTCGATGTGGCGGCGGATGTCGTCGGCTTCCAGCGTGTGGCGCACATAGCGCACCGTGGCCTTGCTCTCGGCGGTGGAGCGCAGCTCGGTATCCTGGTCCACGGTGAAACCGTTGGGCGCTTCGTCGCTGGCCAGCCAGTCGGTCATGGCCGCTGCCGGCGACATGACGGTACGCAGCGTTTCCAGCGGGAACTTGGGGATGGCCTTGAACAGCAGCTTCAGGACTTCTTCGGCCTTGGACGGCGAGCCGGCATCGACCAGCAGCCAGCCATTGACCGGATCGATCCAGACCCAGGTACTGCGCACTACCGAGAAGGCGCGCGGCAGCAGTTCGTCGGTGACCTGTTCCTTCAATTCCTTGGTCTGCTTGCGGCCCGGCGGGAAACCTTGCTGCTCTTCCAGCTCGGCGGCACGGGCCTTGGTGACCTGGTTGATGACGGTCGAGGGCAGCAGTTTCTTCTCGGTATCGAGTTTCAACAGCAGCTGGCGGTTGACCACATGCACCAGTTTTTCATTGTTGCGCGGCGGCACCCAGCCCTGGCTCTGCATGTCCAGGCTGGAGCAGGCGGTGAAGGCCTGCGGCGCGAGATGGGATTCGAGTTCGTCGGCATTGATCGCCCACGGTGCGGGCAAACGGTAGATCTGGAGATTCTTGAACCACATAGGTTTCCGGAGCAGGGCAAAGAGGGAAAGGGGGAGATTTTACACGCCCGTCTCGCCGCAAGCGATGTCGGATTGTCCACGCTTGCAGTTAAATTTTTCGTGGCCGGGCTTGCCGCAGAGTACGTCAGAAAAACGCACAAATAGTTCGCGGAAATATGGATCAGCCGCCGAACGGCAACTCCGCCTGCAGCGCCTGCGCTGTCAATGCAAGCTCATCCTTGCGCGAGAGCGCGCCCACGCGCACACCGAGCAGGCGCAGCTTCTTTTCCAGGGGGACGCGCTTGAGGCATTCCCCCGCCGCCTGGCGGATGGTGGCAGCGTCCCCGGTGGGTGCGGGCAGCGTAACATCGCGCGTCACACCCTGGAAATCGGCGTATTTCAGTTTGATGCCGATGGTGCGGCCGACATAGCCCTTGCGCTCCAGGTCACCGGCCAGCTTTACGCACAGGGCGGTGAAGATTTCCGAGAGTTGCGTACGGTCGGCACGCGCATGCAGGTCGCGTTCAAAGGTGGTTTCCCGGCTGATGGATTTGGGTTCGGAATAAGTTTGCACCGGACGATCATCGACGCCTTGTGCCACGCGGCCCAGCCATTCCGAATAACTGCGCCCGAAATGTGCCCGCAGCATTTCAGGTGATGCACGTGCCAGGTCGGCCACGGTCTCGATGCCCAATGCCGCCAGCTTTTCGGCGGCCTTCGGTCCGATGCCGTTGATCTTGCGCGCCGGCAGCGGCCAGATGCGGCGCTCGATATCCTCGGGCGTGAGGATGGTCAGCCCATCGGGTTTGTCCAGTTCGGAAGAGATCTTGGCCAGCATCTTGTTGGGCGCCACACCGACGGAGCAGGTAAGCGCCGTAGCGGCATGCACCGCATCCTTGATCTGGCGCGCGACTTCATGCGCGGTATCGGGCCACGCAGAAAGATCGATATAGATTTCATCGATGCCGCGATCCTCGATCAGCGGCGCGATGCTGCGCACCGCTTCCTTGAACAGGCGCGAATACTTGCGATAGGCCTCGAAGTCGGTCGGCAGCAGGATGGCGTCCGGTGCCAGCTGGGCCGCCTTCATGATGCCCATGGCCGAGAAGACGCCGAGCGCGCGCGCCTCGTAGGTGGAGGTGGTGACCACGCCGCGCCCGGCGTAATCGCGCATGCGGAAATACTGGCGCGTACCGTCGGGCAATTCCACCGGCCGCGTGGCCGAACCGCCGCCGATGACCACCGCCTGGCCGCGCAGGTCGGGATAGCGCAGCAATTCCACCGACGCATAGAAAGCGTCCATGTCGAGGTGGGCGATGCGGCGTTCGTTGGCCATGGTGGTGCGTGCAGCGAAGAAAAAGCGGAAGCGGCGCGATCAGTAATGCGGCGGCTTCTCGTTGGCGGCGGCGCGGTCCTGGCTGGTGTCGGACAATTCCTTGAAGCGCTTGGCCAGGGCATGCAGCAGCATGTCCAGTTCTTCGATCTTCTTTTCCTGGCGATAGACGGTCTGGTTCAGTTCGTCCAGCAGGTGTTCCTGATGGGCGAGTTTCATTTCCAGGTCGATGAGGCGGTCGTCTTGGGTCACTTGTGTTGTTCCTTGGAAGAGTGGCTCAGGCTGGCAGCGCGGTCATCACTGATGAGCCAATGCAAGGCACCGGCCGCAGCGGCGCGCCCGGTGGCAAAGCAGGCGGTAAGCAGGTAGCCGCCGGTGGGCGCTTCCCAGTCCAGCATCTCGCCGGCGCAGAACACGCCCGGCAGGGCACGCAGCATCAGCGCATCATCGAGCGCCTCGAAGCTGACGCCACCGGCGCTGCTGATGGCTTCGGCGATGGGACGCGTGCGCAGCACGGTCAGCGGCAGGGCCTTGATGGCGCGCGCCAGCTTGCCCATGTCGGCGAAGTCGTCCTTGCTGACCAGCTCGCGCAGCAGTCCGGCCTTCACGCCCTTGAGATGCAGGCGGCTTTGCAGGTGGCTGGAGAGCGAACGCGCACCACGCGGATGGGCCAGTTCGGCTTCCACTTTTTCCAGCGGCCAGTCGGGCAGCAGGTCCAGGTAGAGACGCGCCGCGCCTTCTGCGGCGATGGTGTCGCGCAACGCCGAGGACATGGCATAGACCAGGCTGCCTTCAATGCCTTCGGCGGTGATGATGAATTCGCCGCGGCGATTCTGCACGCCGCCGCTGGGCAGTGCCGTGCTGGCCACCACCGGCTTGACCGGTTCGCCCGCGAAGCGGCTGCGGAAATGTTCGCTCCAGTCCAGCTCGAAGCCACAGTTGGAAGGCAGCAGTGGTGCGACCTCGACCTGGCGGTCTTGCAGCAGCGGCACCCAGCTGCCGTCCGAGCCCAGGCGCGGCCAGCTGGCGCCGCCCAGAGCCAGCACCACGGCATCGGCTTGCACATCGGTGTGGCCATCAGGATGGGCAAAGCGCAGCGCGCCGTCCTCCTGCCAGCCCAGCCAGCGATGGCGCATGTGGAAGCGTACGCCGGCTTCGCGCAGGCGATGCAGCCAGGCGCGCAGCAGCGGTGCGGCTTTCATCTCGCGCGGGAAGACGCGGCCGGAGCTGCCCACAAAGGTCTCGATGCCGAGGCCGTGTATCCAGGCACGCAATTGGTCGGCGTCGAAGCGGCGCACGAAGGGTGCGACCTGTTCACGGCGATGGCCATAGCGCGGCAGGAAGTCGGGTTGCGGTTCGGAGTGCGTGATGTTCATGCCGCCGCGCCCGGCCAGCAGGAATTTGCGGCCGGCCGAGGGCATGGCGTCGTAGACGTCCACGGCGGCGCCTTGTGCGGCCAGCACTTCGGCGGCCATCAGGCCGGCCGGACCGGCGCCGATCACGGCCACGCGGCGGCTGCCGGGAGCGAGTTGGGGGAGAGTGTGCATCGATGTCATGCGCGGCATGATACCGCCCGCCTGCGAGCAGCGCACGCGCTTCCCGCTGATCGCTGCGGATCGGCGGGCAAAACGGTCAGCGGCGATGCGGCGCGCTGTACTTGTTTTCCAGACGGGCCACCACCAGTGCCAGGCAGATGGTCATGGAGAAATACAGGATGGAGATGGTGATATACGGCTCCCAATAGCGGGCATACGTGCCCGCCACGGTACGCGCGGCATAGGCCAGTTCGGCCAGGCCGATGGCCGAGACCAGCGAGGAATCCTTCAACAGCGTGATCGCTTCGTTGCCCAGCGGCGGCAGCATGCGGCGAAACGCCTGCGGCAGCACCACGTAGCGCATCGTGAGCCCGTAGTTCATGCCCAGGCTGGCGGCGGCATAGGACTGGCCGCGTTCGATGGACTGGATGCCGGCGCGGAAGATTTCCGAAATGTAGGCCCCTGCATTGAGCGACAGCGCGACCGTGCCGGAGAGGAAGGCACCATAGTCCTGCTTGATGGTGCGCGCCAGTTCGCCGGTGATGAGCAGGCCATGTTCCTGTTGCACCAGCAGCGGCATCACCGCGAAGTGGATCAGCATGATCTGCACGAACAGCGGCGTGCCACGGAAGAAGGCGACGTAGAAGCTGGCCAGCCAGCGCAGCAGCTTCAGCGGCCACTTCCAGGGGCCGTGCTGCAGGTCGGCCAGGCGCAGCATGCCCACCAGCAAGCCGATCACGGTGCCGATCAGGATACTGATCAGCGACACCTGCAAGGTCATGAGGACGCCCTTGGCGAACAGTGGCGCGTAGCCTTGGATGATGCTCCAGCGGAAATCCATGTCGGACTCGATTGGTGGTTGAAATCGGGAAAGGAACAAAACGGGGACGGCGGCCGGGGCCGCCGTCTTGTTGCCGGATCAGGCAGTCATGCACTCAAGCACTCATGCAGTCCTCTGCTCCTGTAGAGGTCGGCAGGAGCGGCAGGACGGCGTGCGGGCTTATTTGCCGAAGTATTGTGCGCTGATGGCGGCGAAGCTGCCATCGGCCTTCATGTCGGCCAGGCCCTTGTTGATCTTGGCCAGCAGTTCCGGATCATCCTTGCGCACGGCGATGCCGTAGTCTTCCTTGGGGAAGCTGGGATCGGTGACGGTACGCAGCTTGCTGTTGGGGTTGTTGGCGATGTAGTTCTTGACCACCGGTTCATCGGCCACGACGGCGTCGACGCCACCGCTTTCCAGTTCCTTCAGGGCCAGCGGGGTGGAGTCGAAGCGCTTGATCTTGGCGCTGTTCTTGCCCAGCACCTGCTGCACCAGTTCGTCGCCGGAGGTGGCGCTCTGGGTACCGACGGTCAGGGGCTTCAGGTCGTCCATCTTGCTGACCTTGGTGTCGGCGGCCGGCAGGGCGATGGTCTGGGTGGCCACGAAGTAGGGCTCGGAGAAGGCCACCGACTTCTTGCGTTCATCGGTGATGGTGATGGCCGAGATCAGCAGGTCGCGGTCACCTTGCGCCAGGAAGTTGAAGAAGCCTTCGAAGGGCGTCGGTACGAACTTGACTTCGATGCCGATCTTCTTGGCCAGGGCCTTCATGACGTCGATGTCGAAACCGACCACATCCTTCTGTTCGTTTTCCGAGGAGAAGGGCGCATAGGCCGATTCCACGCCGACCACGTAGACGCGGGCGGCTGCGGCTTGCGGCGCGGGGGCGGCGGCGCTCTTGTCTTCTTGCTTGCCGCAGGCGGCCAGGCCCAGCATGCCGACGAAGCCGGCGGTCAGCGCCAGCGTACGGGCGTGGCGGGAGAACATCTTGATCATTGCTTGATTTCCTTGTCTGGAATGGTTGGGGCAACAGGGGCAGGCGAGCGGGTAGCGCGGCGGGCGGTGTTGCTTGGGTGAAACTCGGGGATTTTTTTGCAGGCGGCATTGTAAACCGCGATGCGGCCAGGGCGCTCATTTCGAGATCAAATCGCACAATGGATGTGCGTGATATCGACATTTTCGCCACGTTTCAGGCGCGTATGCGCCGCTGGACTCAACTTCCTTCAGGCGTCGGCCGCGGTTTCTGCAACAACGCCTTCAAATTCGCCAGCCGCGCCTGCGGCGTGATCTTCTCGCTCTCCTGCGGCACCGCTTCGCCTTCATCCAGGCGCATCTCCTTGACGAAGCGCGAGATCTGGCATTCGATCACTTCCTTGGCGCGCTTGCGGCGCTTGCACCAGGACAGGTGCAGCGAACGCTGCGCACGGGTGATGCCCACGTACATCAGGCGGCGCTCCTCTTCCACGCGCGCAGCAGCAGCCTCGGGCGGGGTGTCGGGGTCGCCCTTGTGCGGCAGGATGCCTTCCTCCACGCCGACCAGGAACACGTGCGGAAACTCCAGTCCCTTGGAGGCATGCAGGGTCGACATGCGTACCGCATCCTGTTCTTCGTCGCGCCCTTCGAGCATGCTCATCAGCGCCACCATCTGCGTGATCTCCAGCAGGTTCTTTTCCTCGCCCTCGCCATCGCGCCCGCCACAGGCACGCTCCTTCAACCAGTTGATGAAGTCCACCACGTTCTGCCAGCGCGCCTGCGCCGCGCGTTCCTCGAAGCTGTCGTAGAGGTAGAACTCGTAGTTGATCGCCTCCATCATGTCGTCCAGCACCCGGCCGGCCTCTTCGCCGCTGCCGGACGGACCCGGCCGCGTGGCGCGCGATTCCAGCGCATTGATGAAGTCGCAGAACTTGCGCAGCGGCAGCAGCTGGCGGTCGGTCAGCTTGTCTTCCAGGCCGCCCTTGTAGACCGCCTCGAACAGCGAACACTGCCACTGCCCGGCCAGCGTGCCCAGCACTTCCAAGGTCGCCTGGCCGACGCCACGGCGCGGCGTGGTGACGGCGCGGATGAAAGCCGGGTCATCGTCCTGGTTGGCAATCAGGCGCAGGTAGGCAATGATGTCCTTGATCTCGGCACGGTCGAAGTAACTCTGCCCGCCCGACATCACGTAGGGTATGCGTTCGCGCCGCAAGGATTTTTCCAGGATGCGCGCCTGGTGGTTGCCGCGATACAGGATGGCGTAATCGGCAAATTTGGCGCGCCGCTCGAAGCGGTGCGCCGAGAGCGTGATGGCGATCTGGTCGGCTTCGGCTTCTTCATCATCCATCGCCATGACCGTGATCGGGTCTCCCAGTCCGTGCTCGGACCACAAGGTCTTGTCGAACAGCTTGGGATTGTTGGAGATCACCGCGTTGGCCGCCTGCAGGATGCGCGTGCTGGAACGATAGTTCTGCTCCAGCTTGATGAGGTGCAGGTTGGGAAAATCCACGCCCAAGAGTTTCAGGTTCTCGATGGTCGCGCCGCGCCAGGCATAGATGGCCTGGTCATCGTCACCCACGGCGGTAAACATCGGCTTCTTGCCCACGCCGGTCACCAGCAGCTTGACCAGTTCGTACTGGCAGGTGTTGGTGTCCTGGTATTCGTCGATGAGCAGGTAGCGCAGCTTGCGCTGCCAGCGGTCGCGCACTTCCTCGTTGCTGCGGAACAGTTCCACCGGCAGGCGGATCAGGTCATCGAAATCGACCGCCTGGTACGCCTTCAGCGTAGCCACATAGCTGCGGTAGATGCGCGCGGCCTGGGCTTCGTCTTCGGTGCGGGCATTCTTTTCGGCCAGCTCGGGATCGACCAGGCCGTTCTTCCACAAGGAAATGGAATTCTGGATGCCGCGGATGATGGCCTTGTCGGTGGTGACCGCCAGTTCTTGCACGAGGGAAAAACAATCATCGCTGTCCATGATTGAAAAGCGGTCCTTCAGCCCCAGATGCTTGGACTCCTGCCGCAGGATCTTCACGCCCAGCGAATGGAAGGTCGAGACCGTGAGGTGCTTGGCCTGCTTGGGATCCTTGAGCAGCTTGGCGATGCGCTCCTGCATTTCCAGCGCAGCCTTGTTGGTGAAGGTGAGCGCGGCGATGTTGCGCGATTCGTAACCGCAGTTCTCGATCAGGTGCGCGATCTTCTGCGTGATCACGCGGGTCTTGCCCGAACCGGCACCGGCCAGCACCAGGCAGGGCCCGGCCATGTAGTGGACGGCTTCGCTTTGCGGCTTGTTCAGGCCGAAGGAGGGTGCGGACATACGGAGGCGATCGGCGTGGGCAGGAGAAGAAACGAGGCGCCATTGTAGCAGCCCGCCCGACCGGCCCGGCTGCGCCTGTGGGACAATGCCCGCATTGCCGGCGGCAACAACAACACGAGAGCAACCATGAAATTCAACCATCTCATCCAGATCAACGATCCGACGAATCCGCTGATCGATTCCCTGACCCGCGAGCAACTCTGGCGCGGCCTGGTCCTGCGTGCGGAGTCGCCGCGCCTGTTCATGCCGCATCTGGATGACTGCCGCCTCTCCGAAAAAAGCCTCGACAGCGTGCGCCGTGAATTGCGCTATGGCGAGCTGGTCATCATCGACAAGGTCACTTACCTGCCGCAGATCCAGGTGCTCTATGAAGTGCCCTCGCAGGGCGAGATCCCGGCGTCGCGCATGAGCATGACCATCGAGGAGCCCCAGGCCGATGTGCTCTTCGTGCGCTTCGAGTATGACGACGGCAAGCCCGAGGATGTCACCGGCGAAGAAGCTTTCTATGACAACTTCCGCCGCTCGGCTTATCAGGAAGCCGATATCGATACGGTGCGCATCATCCGCGAACTGACCCAGCGTGGTGAGCTGCATTGAAGAAACTGAATCAAGTTTCCCGTTGAGTCAGTTTTCCTGATGTAACAAAATAAGAAGGCGCGCTCCCTGCGGAGCGCGCCTTTTTGCTTGATGAGGTGGAGTGGGCCTCAGGCCAGCAAGCGTCCCAATGCGCCATTGACCAGGGCACCGCCAATCACCAGCCAGGCAAACAGCACCGCACCGAGGATCATGGGCTTGATGCCTGCACTGCGCAGCGCCGAGAGATGGGTGGACAGTCCCAGGGCCGCCATGGCCATGGCCAGCATCAGCGTATCGGCTTGCAGCACCAGCTGGTTGACCGCGGCCGGCAGCGGGAAGAAGGAGTTGAACACCACCACACCGATGAAGGCGAAGGCGAACCAGGGAATGGACAGCTTGCGGGGCTGGTGCTCGTGTCCGGTGACGGACGGCGCTGCCTTCATCGACAGCATCAGCAGGAAGGGCGCCAGCATCATCACGCGGACCATCTTGGTGATCACCGCGACGTCGGCCGTGTGCTGATCGATGGAGCGTGCAGCGGCCAGCACCTGCGCCACTTCATGGACGGTGGAACCGATGTAGACGCCGAAGTCCGGCAGGCGCAGGCCCCACACCGGTTCGGCCTGCAGCGTATAGAGCAGCGGATAGAGGAAGATCGCCAGCGACCCGAAGATGACCACGGTCGAGACCGCCACGGTGACCTGCTCGCTGCGGGCGCGCAGCACCGGCTCGGTGGCCATCACGGCAGCCGCACCGCAGATCGAGCTGCCGGCACCGATCAGCAGCGCGGCATCGCGATCCAGCTTCAGCAACTTGGTACCGACCAGCCAGGCCAGCCCGAAGGTGGACAGCAGCATGGCCGCGTCGATCACCACACCAGCCACGCCGACGTGGGCGATGTCCTGGAAGGTCAGGCGGAAGCCGTAGAGGATGATGCCCGCACGCAGCAGCGTCTGCTTGGAGAAGCGTACGCCCTCGCCGCAGTACGCGCCAAGGCGCGGATAGACGGTATTGCCGATCACGATGCCCAGCACGATGGCGACAGTCAGGGCCGAGAAGCCGTGATTCTGCAGCCAGCCGATATTGCCCAGGCTCATGGCCGCCCAGGCGACGGCGCCCGAAAGCGCCAGTCCGGCGGCGGCCGGCGGCAGGGAGGAAGTCTGGATGGCGGTACGCATGGGGCTCTCCACGAAGGGTGCTGTCGATGGAGTGCACTTTACGCGCCGGGCTTATAAAAGAAAAACGCGTTATTTTGCTAATATCTACCTGTTTAACAGGTAGATGGGCGGTGACGTTTTCTGCGCACCCCCATGTCGGAAATGCATAAAGGAGGATCGATGAGGATCACGCTGCGGCAATTGCAGATTTTTCTGGCCGTGGCCCAGTCGGGCTCGACCACGGCGGCGGCCGGGCTGGTGGCGCTGTCGCAGTCGGCGGCCAGCGCTGCATTGAACGAACTGGAGAGCCTGCTGGGCGTGCAATTGTTCGACCGTGTCGGCAAGCGGCTGGTGTTGAACGACAGCGGCCGCCAGCTGCTGCCGCAGGCGCGCCACATGCTGGATGCAGCCCAGACCATCGAGCGCCAGTTCAGCGATCCGGCCGCGCGTAGCGACCTGCATCTCGGGGCATCCACCACCATCGGCAGCTATCTGCTGCCGGCCATGATCGCCGCTTATCGGCGCAGTCATGCAGGGGCGCGAGTGCGCGCGCTGGTGGCCAATACCGCCGATATCGTGGAGGCCGTAGTCAACTTCGAAGTGGATGCGGGACTTATTGAAGGCCCCTGCCATGCCGATGATGTGCAGGTGGAGCCGTGGATGACCGATGAACTGATCGTGGTGGCCGCGCCCAAACACCCCATCGTCCGCGCACGCCGCAAGATCACCCTGAAGATGCTGCGCGAAGCCGACTGGCTGCTGCGCGAGGCCGGGTCCGGCACGCGCGAGGCGGTCGAGCATGCGCTCATTCCCTACCTGCATCATTTGCCGTCCTCCTTCGAGTTCGGCAATTCGGAAGCCATCAAGCGCGCCACCGCGGAAGGCCTGGGCATCAGCTGCCTGTCACGCTCGGTGGTGGAAGATTTGATCGAATCAAGGAAGCTGGTCGAACTGGAGACGCCGCTGCCGACCTTGCGCCGGCATTTCTACATGGTGGTCAGCCGCCACCGCGCGCCTTCGCCGAGCCTCGCGGCGCTGCTGTCGTTCTGCCGCGACTGGGCGCAGCGGCAGGCACCGCACTGAAGACGGGGCCTGCCAGGGGCTGGGGTCAGATCGGTTCGAAGACACCCGCGCTGCGGTTCTTGGCCACCTTGTTCCAGGCGAAGATGCGGCCGTTCATGGCCACATACACCCCCGGCGGCAGGATCTGGGCTACGCCGCAGGCAAAGCCGAAGTTGAAGAAGGCGTCGGAATTGGCGATCTCGTAGGGGATCATGGCGCCGGTCAGCACCACGGTCTTGTCGGTGAGCGCCTGGCCGAGCACCTGGGCGGTCTGCTGCATCGTGTCGGTGCCGTGGATGATGACGATGGCCTGCTGCGCCGAGGCCTGGCAGGCTTCCAGCACGCGCTGGCGGTCGCCGTCCTGCATCTCCAGCGAATCGAGCAGGCGCAGGGTTTCCAGGGAAACTTCGGTGGTGATGCGGGCGCGGGCAATGACGTCCGGCAGGTGGCTCTCGCCAAAGCCAAGCTGGCCCGCGATTTCGTCGTAATGCTTGTCGAAGGTGCCACCGGTGGCGATGATGCGCAGGCTCATGGGTTTCCTATCTTCCAACTGGTCAAAATGTTCACATCGCGGGATAAGCAAGATGCGGTCCCGGACGCCGCGTGCCAGCCGCTTCCCCCCCGGATAGCCGCCGCTATGGCTGCTGGCAGGCGCTATCTTACACGCAGGAAGCTTCATTTTCGTGCGAAGCCGGGCGGGTCAGGAGCGATTTTCCAAGGACATTTATAATGGACCGCATATGAAACCTCTGGCACCCGGCACCGTCATCTTCCACCGCCATCGCGGCTATGGCGTGATCGTGCTCGTCAACCTGATGACGGGCTGGATTTCTGCGCGCTTCGGCAGCGAAGTGCGCACCCTGGACCTGAACCTGTCGTCGGACGAAGTGCAGCACGCCGATGGCACGCCCATTTTGTTTCGCCGCGCTCCGCCGGACCGCATGCCGCATGCGCGCCTGATGGCCATGGTGCGCGAGCTGCATCGTGCCGGCTACCAGCGGCTCTACCTCTACAGCTGGCCCAAGCCGTCCGGTCTGCACTGGCGCTGGCATCTCTTCAGCGGTCCGCGCAACTGGATCGAGCGGCCCTGGCGCGAGGGCTGGTATGGCTCGGGCGCCGATTACAACTTCAATCCGGTGATGGGCTGGGGAGACGGACCGTCTTCGTCTCCCGAAGAACTGGCGCGCCTGCTGGCCCAGTTCGACCCGCAGGGCCTGGCCCAGGCGCTGGGCGAAGACGAAGCCCACGCCAGCTGGTTCGAACTGGTGTGCGCCACGCTGTTGCCGGATTACGCCTTCAGCCTTGGCTGGCACAGCAACGGCAGCATTCCGGAACACCTGCCGGTGATCCCGATCCGGCGCAACGTCCCCGAATACGCCGGCCCGCCGCTACCTTGGCCGCCGGGTTGGCGCCACCTGTGGAAGCGCGCCGGGGCCATGCCCCAGCTCACCTATGACCCGCCGGTCAGAACCATTCACCGCATCACCCCAGAGCCTCAGGATTGAGCACGTTCCTGGGCGCACCGGCGGCGTAGTCGACGATGTTCTGGAAGGCCGCGCGGAAGTAAAGTTCATATCCGTCTTTTTCCACATAGCCCAGGTGCGGGGCGGCCACTACGTTGTCCATCTTCAGCAGCGGTGAATCTACCGGCAGCGGCTCGCGCTCGTAGACGTCGAGCGCAGCCAGTCCGGGACGGCCGGCGTGCAGGGCCGCTTCCAGCGCATCGGCCTCGACCAGTTCGGCGCGGCTGGTGTTGACGAAGCAGGCGGTCGGCTTCATGCGGGCCAGGTCGCTGGCCTTGACGATGCCGCGCGTGGCGTCGTTCAAGCGCAGGTGCAGGGTCAGTACGTCGGCCTGGGTGAAGAAATCTTCCTTGCTGGCGGCAGCGTGCAGGCCATCCTTGACGGCTTGCTCGCGGCTGGCCTCGCGTCCCCACACCACCACCTGCATGCCGAAGGCGCGGCCATAACCGGCCACCAGCTTTCCGATCTTGCCGTAGCCCCAGATGCCCAGGGTGCGTCCCTTCAGGGCGGTGCCGATCAGGTTGTGATGCGGCGTGGGCGAGACCTGCTGCCAGGCCCCCGCGCGCAGGGCGCTGCAATATTGCGGCACGCGGCGCATGGCAGCCATGATGAGGGCCCAGGTCAGCTCGGCCGGTGCGGTCGGGTCGCCCACGCCTTCGACGATGGCAATGCCGCGCGCGGTGGCGGCGGCCACGTCGACATGGCCGCTGACCTTGCCGGTCTGGGAAATCAGTTTCAGCAGGGGGAGTTTTTCCAGCAGGGGCTGGGTGAGGGCGGTGCGTTCGCGGATCAGCACCACGGCGTCGAAGGGCGCCAGCCGCGCGGCCAGCTGGCCGGTGCCGCGCACGGTGTTGGTGAAGACCTTGACGTCGTGGCCGTCGAGCAGACGGAAGCAATCTAGGTGGCGCACGGCATCCTGGTAGTCGTCGAGGATGGCGATTTTCATGGGAAGTCTCCTGGCACTCTTGAGGGCTGTGACCGGCCACCTGCGTGGCCGGCGTGGGCGTCCATCATAAAGCGATTGCCGGGATTCGGCACGGGCGCTGTTGCCCATGCAATTGGGGCGGCGCGTAAAGCTCGCATATTTTTCAGGGCCGCCCGATCCGGCGGCCGCCAGCGACTCCGATGACTGCCGCACAGGCCGGCAGCGGCATCATCCAGCAGATGTCGGTGACCCTCGATCCGGCCATGCAGGAGGACAGCCTGGTGCCGGTGCTGCCGGAATGGCAGGTGGCCGGTCCGGACATCGTGGCGCTTTACCAACCAACACGCCGCGAGACGGCCAAGGTGAAAGTTTTCGTCGCATTTCTGCAGGAGATATTCACGTTGTGAATGGCATATCGCCCGCAATGCCCCGCAAATCCAGTGTTCATGCGGTTTATCAAGGAATGACTGTTATATGCCACGGTAATGAATTAACAGATTTTTTTTGATTTGTAATTACCTACTACATAAGTCGGGTATTTTTCGCTACAAATTTGCGTAAATTCCGTTTTATCGGGGTACAATCGCTGCCACTTTCCTGCACTCTCGACTGTCGAAGAGTGAGCAAAACCCGCCGCCAGCAAGGAGGCGGGCCGGGTGGCCGGGCTCCTGGAGACCGCCGCCATCGACAAGACCGCCGTATTGCAGACTGGCGTGCGTATCCCGCCAGGCCCGTGCAACGACGATCCTGCCGTGCCAACCGAATTCATCAACTTGTGGCATTGGAGGTAGCATATGAACCAACCCCTCATGGCAGGCATTCCCGCAGTCAATGCGCCCGCCTACGTCAAACACCAGAAACTGATCAACTGGGTCGCCGAAATCGCCGCGCTGACCAAGCCGGCTCGCATTTACTGGTGCGATGGTTCGCAGGAAGAATACGATCGCCTGTGCGCTGAAATGGTCGCCGCCGGCACCATGAAGAAGCTCAACGAAGCCAAGCGTCCCAACAGCTACCTGGCCTGCTCCGATCCGTCGGACGTGGCCCGCGTGGAAGACCGCACCTTCATCTGCTCGCAGAACAAGGAAGACGCCGGCCCGACCAACAACTGGACCGATCCGGCCGAGATGCGCCAGACCCTGAACGGCCTCTTCGACGGCTGCATGGCCGGCCGCACCTTGTACGTGGTGCCGTTCTCGATGGGTCCGCTGGGTTCGCCCATCGCCCACATCGGCGTGGAATTGTCCGACTCTCCCTATGTGGCCGTGAACATGCGCATCATGACCCGCATGGGCAAGGCCGTGTATGACGTCCTGGGCAGCGATGGCGAGTTCGTGCCCTGCGTGCACACCGTGGGCGCACCGCTGGCCGCCGGCCAGAAGGACGTGGCCTGGCCGTGCAATGCCACCAAGTACATCGTCCACTATCCGGAAACCCGCGAGATCTGGTCCTACGGTTCGGGCTATGGCGGCAATGCGCTGCTGGGCAAGAAGTGCTTCGCCCTGCGCATCGCCTCCACCATGGGCCGCGCCCAGGGCTGGCTGGCCGAGCACATGCTGATCCTGGGTGTCGAATCCCCGGAAGGCAAGAAGCACTACGTGGCCGCCGCTTTCCCCTCGGCCTGCGGCAAGACCAACTTCGCCATGCTGATCCCGCCCAAGGCCTTCGGCGGCTGGAAGGTCACCACCATCGGTGACGACATCGCCTGGATCAAGCCGGGTGCCGATGGCCGCCTGTACGCCATCAACCCTGAAGCCGGCTATTTCGGCGTGGCCCCGGGCACCAACGAAAAGAGCAACTACAACTGCATGGCCTCGGTTGCAGCCAACACCATCTTCACCAACGTGGCGCTGACCGATGATGGCGACGTCTGGTGGGAGGGCATGACCAAGGAAGCCCCGGCGCACCTGATCGACTGGCAGGGCAAGGACTGGACCCCGGAAATCGGCAAGGAAACCGGCCGCAAGGCAGCGCACCCGAACGCCCGCTTCACCGTGGCCGCAACCCAGAACCCGGTGATCGATCCGGCCTGGGATGATCCGGCCGGCGTGCCGATCTCGGCCTTCATCTTCGGTGGCCGCCGTTCCACCACCGTGCCGCTGGTGACCGAAGCCCGCAACTGGGTGGAAGGCGTGTACATGGCCGCCACCATGGGCTCGGAAACCACCGCTGCGGCCGTCGGCCAGCAGGGCGTGGTGCGCCGCGATCCGTTCGCCATGCTGCCGTTTGCCGGCTACAACATGAGCGAATACTTCCAGCACTGGCTGGACATCGGCAAGAAGATCGCCGCCTCGCCCGCCGAGCTGCCGAAGATCTACTGCGTGAACTGGTTCCGTACCGATGCCGACGGCAAGTTCGTCTGGCCCGGCTTCGGCGACAACATGCGCGTGCTGAAGTGGATGCTGGACCGCATCGAGGATCCGCAGGGCGTCAAGACCGGCGGCGTCGAACACCTGTTCGGCGTGACCCCGCGCTTCGATGACCTGCAGTGGGAAGGCCTGGACTTCAGCGCCGAACAGTTCGCCACCATCACCTCCATCGACAAGGCCGCCTGGGTCAAGGAACTGGAGCTGCATGCCGAACTGTTCGACAAGCTCAAGCACAAGCTGCCTGCCGAACTGCAAGGCGTGAAGGACAAGCTGGAGAAGAAGCTGGCAGCCTAAGCTGACCGGTTCGGAGAAGACAGGAAGCGCCTGCCGCAACGATGCGGCAGGCGTTTTCTTTTTGGGGTGGCGGATCTGGCGAAAGCGTTTTTTCAGCCCGGCATCAGCAAGGTCAGCGGCATGAGCGCCGCCCGCAATGCCTCGGGCAACGCCACCGGCCTGCGGCTGGCGCGATCCACGTACACATGCACGAAGTGGCCTTGCGCAGCGGCAGTCTCTTCCCCCGCCTTGAAGATGCCCAGCTCGTAACGCACGCTGCTGCGGCCCAGATGCGCCACGCGCATGCCCACTTCGATCAGGTCCGGAAAGGCGACCGAAGCGAAATAGTTGCACTGCGTTTCGATGACCAGCCCGATCACATCCCCCCGTTCGATATCCAGCACGCCCCGCTGCACCAGGTAGTGGTTCACGGCGGTATCGAACCAGCTGTAGTAGACGACATTGTTGACGTGGCCATAGACATCGTTGTCCATCCAGCGTGTCGCAATGGCGTGGAAGTGCAGGAAATCGGCGCGGCGGCCGGGTTGGGGACGGTGCTCGCTCATCGGTTCATCAGGGTCAGGATTGGTCAGCTTGTGCACCTGCACAAGAACGGCGTGCTTGCAGTAACATTGCTCCCACTTCCGCTCGCACCCGCTCCTTGGCGCGGCCGGAAGTGTTCCATCTTAAGCGATCACGGTCAGAGATTGGCCAGTGTCGCGCTTGCATCTGCGCAGGCCGATGCCATGTGTTTCCGGTGACCGCGTCGTTTTGCGGGCGCCGGCGCTGCCGATAGCCTGATCCTCAAGACTGATAGTTAAATCCAATCAAAAGTATTGATTAAATAAAATTGATCTATTTTGTTTGGCGTTCTACTATTCAACCCATCGCTTCACTCAACCCCCCTTTAAAAGGAAATCGACAATGTCCCTGATCAACACCACTATCAAGCCGTTCAAGGCAACCGCTTACCACGATGGCAAGTTCGTCGACATCACCGAAGCCACCCTGAAGGGCAAGTGGTCCGTGTTCGTGTTCTACCCGGCCGACTTCACTTTCGTGTGCCCGACCGAGCTGGAAGATCTGGCCGACAACTACGCTGAATTCAAGAAGCTGGGCGTTGAAATCTACGGCGTGTCCACCGACACCCACTTCGCTCACAAGGCATGGCACGACACCTCGGAAGCCATCAAGAAGGTCCAGTACCCGCTGGTGGGCGACCCGACCGCAACCCTGGCACGCAACTTCGAAGTGCTGATCGAAGAAGAAGGCCTGGCACTGCGCGGCACCTTCGTGATCAATCCGGAAGGCGAAATCAAGGTCATGGAAGTGCATGACAACGGCATCGGCCGTGACGCTTCGGAACTGCTGCGCAAGGTCAAGGCTGCCCAGTACGTGGCCTCGCACCCGGGTGAAGTCTGCCCCGCCAAGTGGGAAGAAGGCGCTGCCACCCTGAAGCCTTCGCTGGACCTGGTCGGCAAGATCTAAGCAACACCCCGCCGTATCGCGCCAGCCAAGCGCTGTTCTCCGGCTGGCGCTGCACTGAACATCCCTGCAGTATCCGTCCTGGCCCGCTCCCCCCGGGCAAGCGGCCGACCCCCACAAGGGCGAGGCCGTGGTCAGGGCGACCCTAGAATCTCTCAACGAGGAAGTAATCATCATGCTTGATGCCAATCTCAAGACCCAATTGAAGGCCTATCTGGAAAAGGTCAGCCACCCGATCGAGATCGTCGCGTCGCTCGATGATGGCGCCAAGTCCCGTGAGATGCAGGAACTCCTGCAAGACATCGTGCTGCTGTCGGACCGCATCAAGCTGGTCGAGCAACGCGGTGCCGATGCCCAGGGACGTACCCCGTCCTTCAGACTGAACCGCCCCGGGACCCATATCAGCGTCGAATTCGCCGCGATCCCGATGGGCCACGAATTTACCTCCCTGGTGCTGGCGCTGCTGCAAGTCGGCGGGCACCCGGTCAAGCTCGACGACAAGGTCATCGAGCAGATCAAGAACCTGGACGGCGATTATCGCTTCGAGACCTATGTCTCGCTGACTTGCCAGAACTGCCCGGAAGTCGTGCAGGCGCTGAACGTGATGTCCATCATCAATCCGCGCATCCAGTCGGTGACCATCGACGGCGCGCTGTTCCAGGGTGAAGTCGAGCAACGCCAGATCATGGCCGTGCCGACCGTCTACATGAACGGTGAAGTCTTCGGTCAGGGCCGTACCGGCGTGGAAGAGATCCTCGCCAAGCTCGACACTGGTGCCGCTGCCCGCAAGGGTGAAGAACTGAGCGCCAAGGAGCCGTATGACGTGCTCATCGTCGGCGGTGGCCCCGCCGGTGCAGCGGCGGCGATCTATGCAGCGCGCAAGGGTATCCGTACCGGCGTGGTGGCCGAGCGTTTCGGCGGCCAGGTGCTCGACACCCTGGCCATCGAGAACTTCATCTCGGTGCAGGAGACCGAAGGCCCGCAATTCGCCACTGCGCTGGAACAGCACGTGCGGGCCTATGACGTCGACATCATGAACGTGCAGCGCGCTGAAGCGCTGGTGCCGGGCGACAAGCTGATCGAAGTGAAGCTGGCCAATGGCGGCGTGCTGAAGGGCAAGACCGTGATCCTGTCCACCGGTGCCCGCTGGCGCAACGTCAACGTGCCGGGCGAGCAGGAATACAAGAACAAGGGCGTGGCCTATTGCCCGCACTGCGATGGTCCGCTGTTCAAGGGCAAGCGCGTGTCGGTGATCGGTGGCGGCAACTCGGGTGTGGAAGCAGCCATCGACCTGGCCGGTATCGTCGCCCATGTGACCCTGATCGAGTTCGCAGCCGAACTGAAGGCCGATGCGGTGCTGGTGCGCAAGCTCAAGAGCCTGCCCAATGTGACCATCGTGACCTCGGCGCAGACGACCGAGATCACCGGTGACGGCCAGCGCGTCAACGGCATCAGCTACAAGGAACGTGAAACCGGTGAGGTCAAGCACGTGGAACTGGAAGGCGTGTTCGTCCAGATCGGCCTGGTGCCCAACACCGAATGGCTCAAGGGTACCCTGGCCTTGTCCAAGCACGGCGAGATCGAGATCGACGCCAAGGGCCAGACTTCGATTCCGGGCGTCTTCGCGGCCGGTGACGTCACCACGGTGCCGTACAAGCAGATCGTCATCGCCGTGGGTGCAGGTGCAACGGCTGGCCTGTCGGCCTTCGATCACCTGATCCGGTCGTCGGCGGATGATGTGGCACCGGCAGTAGCCAAGGAAGCGGTTGCGGCCTGATTGCTGATTGATTTCAGCCAGCCAGTAAAGCAGTAAAAGAAACGCCACCGGTTCGCCGGTGGCGTTTTTGTTTCTGGCGTGGGCTATGTGATCCGATGCATCCAAGGGTTTGCGTATACGTATCGGCATGCAATGCGTGGCCTTGGCAGCGCACATGAAAAAACGCCATCGGTCACCCGATGGCGTTTTCTTGACTTGCTCATCTTGCTCATCTTGCTCATCTGCCGCCGTGGCGGCAGAACTGCCTGATGATTACTTGAACATCAGCCGCAGCGAGTCCCAGGCACGGCCGATGAAGCCAGCCGGGCCCACCGATTCCAGCGCGATCACCGGCAGTTCGGCCACGGTCTTGTCATCGATGGTCACCTTCAGGGTGCCGACCTTGGCGTTTTCCGAGATCGGGGCGATCAGCGGATCATTGCGTTCCAGCTTGGTCTTGACCTTGTCAGCCGTGCCCTTGGGGATGGTGATGTAGACGTCGTTCTTGAAGCCGACCTTGATCTTGCTCTGCGAACCCTTCCACACGTCCGGCGTATCCACGGCCTGGCCCTTGGCATACAGCTTCACGGCGTCGAAGTTCTGGAAGCCCCAGTTCAGCAGCTTCTGGCTTTCCTGGGTGCGGACCTGGTCGGAAACCGTACCGATCACCACCGAGATCAGGCGACGCTCGCCGTTGGGCACCGGGCGATGGGCCGAGGTGATCAGCGAATAGCCGGCGCTGGAGGTGTGGCCGGTCTTCATGCCATCGACCGTCGGATCCAGCCACAGCAGGCGGTTGCGGTTGGGTTGGGTGATGTTGTTGTAGGTGAACTTCTTGACCGAGTAATAGCGCTTGTAATAGTCAGGGAAGTCGTTGATCAGGTTGCGGCACAGAATGGACAGGTCGCGCGCGGTCGTGTACGTGTCGGCGCTGGGCAGACCGTGCGGGTTGCTGAAGTGGGTGTTGGTCAGGCCCTGTCGCTGCGCTTCACGGTTCATCAGCTGCACGAAGGCATCTTCCGTACCGGAGACGGCTTCGGCCACGGCCACGGCGGCGTCATTGCCGGAGACCGAGATCAGGCCATACAGCAGGTTGTCGATCGAGACCGGCTTGTTGGGCTCGATGAACATCTTGGAGCTGCTCGGATCGACCTTCCAGGCGTTGACCGAAACGTTCACTTCCTGCTCCAGGCTCAGGCGCTTGTCGCGCAGGGCGGCGAAGGCCAGGTAGGCGGTCATCAGCTTGGTCAGCGAGGCCGGTTCCACGCGGGTGTCGGCGTCGCTGGAGGCGATCACCTGGTTGGCCGAGGCATCCAGCAGCAGCCAGCTCTTGGCCGCCACGGTCGGCGGCGGCAGGCTTTGGGCGGAGGCGGTCAGGGCGGAAAGGGAAAGGACGGTTGCGGCAAATGCCGCGAGAAGCTTTTTCATCGGTGCCTAAGAAAAATTGCCAGCACGGGGGAACATCGTAGCTGTTGGTTTGAAAAGAGGGTGAGGCAGGACGGATCAGTCTGGTTCAATCGATGCGAACAACCGCAATGGCGCGCGCTGCGCCGGTCTGGCTGGTCGCACTGAATTATAAAACGTCATGTGGCATCGTTCCCAATTGAATGGATCTTCATCCCCGAAAATCCCCTCACGATACCGGCATGCACCCTGGCTCTGGCCTCGTACAGCGCCGCCATGCTTCCGGATGAACGCCGGACGTGCCGGAAACCTTCAGGCCGGAAGCTGCGCCGGGCGGCGATGCCAGCTTTCGACCACGACGTTCTTGATATGTTGCAGCTTGCGGTGAAAAAAGTGATCCGAGCCCGGAATCACCACCACCGGCAGCTCCTGCGGGCGCGCCCAGTCCAGGACGGCGGACAGGGGAATGGTGTCGTCCTGCTCGCCGTGAATCAGGATGGTATTGGCCGGGGCCGGCGGCATGGGCCACTTGCCGGCGGCGGTGCCGACCAGCACCAGGCGTTCGGCGGCGCTGGCTGCATCCTGTTGCAGCAGGCGCTGCTGCAATTGCGCCTGAACGAAGGTACCGAAGGAGAAACCGCCCAGTGCCAGCGGCAGGTCAGGATATTGCGCGCGCATGTGCTGCAGAAGCAGGGCCATGTCGTCGGTCTCGCCGGCACCGTGGTCGTGCACCCCTTCGGACTTGCCCACGCCGCGGAAATTCATGCGCACCGCCACGTAGCCCAGCGCCAGGAAGGTGCGGGCCAGGGTTTGTGCGACCTTGTTGTCCATCGTGCCGCCATACAGAGGATGCGGATGGGCCACCAAGGCCAGGCCGACGGGCGCGGCGAATTGCTCGGGATCCGGCAGGTCGAGTGCGCATTCGAGCTGGCCGACGGCACCGGCGATCTGGAAGTTTTGGGTATGTACGTTCATGGCGTGCGGGGAAACGGATGAGGGGAAGCTTGCTGCGCCCGGCATTCAGGGCGGCAGCATGATCAAACTTTCATATCGTCAGATTTTCAGGCGGTCCACGACCTTGCCGCCGACGATGTGGCTGTCGATGATTTCGTCGATGTCTTCATTGTCGACGTAGGTGTACCAGGTGCCTTGCGGGTAGATCACCACCACCGGGCCTTCTTCGCAGCGCTCCAGGCAGCCGGCCTTGTTGATGCGGACCTTGCCGGGCGCGGACAGGCCCAGTTGCTTGATGCGCTTCTTGGCGTGTTCCTGCGCGGCCTGCGCGCCCTTGTCGGCACAGCAGGTACGTTCGCCCGGCTTGCGCTGGTTCAGGCAGAAGAAGACGTGATGTTCGTAATAGGGTTGCTCTTGCTCTTGCGGTTGCTCTTGATCGCTCATGGAATGCCCTGTGGAGAGTGACGGCAGTGCCGGCGCGGGCCGGCAAAGCATCAATGATACACCCCGCTCAGCCCGGCCTGCGGTGCACCGGGTGCAACAGGAACCAGATCGCCAGGAAGGGCCACAGCACCGACAGGAACTGCGCGGCCCCGTCGAAGTTGAGGAATTTTCCCTGGACCCAGGTCTCCAGCGTGGAGAGGTAATAGGGATTGGCCGGGACTGCGTTGGTCACCACCAGGCTCAGGATCAGTGCCAGCGCTGCCACGCGCCGCTGCGCCGTAGGCGGGGCCCAGGCCAGGCCGACGATCATCAGCGTCCCCAGCATGATACCGCCCACGGCACTGGGAGAAATCCAGACGAAGGCATTCTGCGGCGCGAAGAACAGCGCGCACGCCAGCGACTTGGCCGCGATGCAGGCCAGCAGGTAAAGCGTTACCAGCCGCCGGCGCGGGGCCTGGCGGCGCATCAGCAGCAGCACCAGCAGGGCCGCGCCGGTCAGGCCGCAGGCGGTGACGATGACGTCGGCCAGCCAGTATTGCTCGGCGCTCGGTTGCGCGCTGTTGAGCCAGGTGGTGGCGAGGTCGATGGGGGTATCGAACAGGTCGGAAAAGAATGCAGACAACGGCGGCACCAGATGTCCCAGGCCGAACAGGTGGTTCTGTGGATAAATCAGCGCCAGCGGCCACAGCCACGCTACCACCAGCCCGCGGCTGGCCGCGCCCGAGAACCAGCGGCGGCGCAGCATCAGGAAGCGGCTATCCTCCAGGAAATAACGACTGCAAGCTGCGCCCAGCACGGCCCCCAGCGCCACGCCCAGCGAATTGGTCAGCAGGTCGAGATTGGAGGACACGCGCGTGGGCAGGTAGGTCTGCACCGCCTCCATGCAGGCCGACAGCAGCACACCGGCCACCGTGGCCGGCCATATCGCCCACCAGGGGCGCAGATGCGGGTGCAGGGCCAGCACCAGCAGCAGGCCCAGCGGGATGTAGCCGGCCACGTTGGTCCAGACGTCGAACACGGTCCAGTAGTAGGGCAGGCGCGCGCCCAAGTAATCGAAGGGTTTGATTCCCATGTCGCGCCAGCCGGAGAAGGGATACCAGCTGGCATAGACGATCAGCAGGGTATAGACCAGCAGGCTCACGCGCGCGAACGACGAGGCTGCCGGTGCACTGGCCGGGGTAGCGGGAGGCTCGGAGCGGGAATCGGGTGGAACGGGCATGGGCCAGAGGGTAACCGATTTCGGGCCAGGCAGCGCCGGCCGGCTGCCGTCTTTACCATTGCAGCGTGCCCGGCCCCCCGCGCAGGTGCGCTCTGCCGTTACAATGCCCGCATGACACTGACTTTTCCCATGCCCGCCGAGTCTGAATCGGCACCGCTGGTGCGTCCCGAGCGCATCGGCATGCTCCTGGCCGGTTCCGATCCCCAGGGGCAGCAACGCATCGATGTCGAAGCCGTGGCCGAGACCGGTTCCACCAATGTCGACCTGATGCAGCGCCTGTCGTCCCTGCAGCGTCCGCTGCTGCTGGTGGCCGACCGCCAGACCGCCGGCCGTGGCCGCGCGGGCCGTCCGTGGCGCGCCGCACCGGAAGATTCCCTGACCTTTTCGCTGGCCTGGCGCCTGCAGCGTCCCATGCACGCGCTGCTGGGTCTGCCGCTGGCTGTGGGCGTGGCGCTGGCCGAGGCGCTGGAAGTGTTCGGCATCCGGCCGCAACTGAAGTGGCCCAATGACGTCTTGCGCGATGGCGCCAAGCTGGCCGGTGTCCTGATCGAGACCGCCGCGGATGGCCGCCAGGGCAATGCCACCTGGGCCGTGATCGGCATCGGACTGAATCTGGCGGTTCCGCCGGGGCTGGAAGATGAACTGCAGCGCGCCATCGGTGCGGCCCCCGAACTGCAGAAGCCGCCGCGCGAAACCGTGCTGGCCATCATCGCCAGCGCGCTGGCAGGCGTATTGGAAGAGTTCGAGGCGCGCGGCTTCGGGGCCTTCGTCAAGCGATGGGAAGCCTTCCACGCCTATGCCGGCCAGGCTGTCAAGATCGTCGAGAATGGCCGCGTGCTGCAGGAAGGCACGGCCGTGGGCGTGGACATGATGGGCCGATTCCTCATGGACACCGAGGCCGGGCAGGTCGAGATCCTGGCCGGGGATGTCTCCTTGCGGTTGCAAGACGCATGAGGCTGCTGGTCGACGCCGGTAACACCCGCATCAAGTGGGCGGTCGTGGCTGATGCGGATCGGAGTATGGCGCCGTTGCCGCGCTGGCAGCAGCAAGGCGCGGTGGAACGCGCCCAGGTGGAGATGCTGGCACGGGACTGGGGGGCACTGGCCAGACAGGCTGCTCCTGAGGAGGAGTTGCAGATCTGTGTGTCCAACGTCGCCGGCCCGGCCCTGCGCGACAGCCTGCAGGCCCTTCTGCACGGTGTCTTCGGACCGCGTGTGATCGTCGAATGGTTCGCTTCCACCGCCGAGCGGGCTGGCGTGCGCAATGGCTACCGCCAACCCGGCCAGCTGGGCTGCGACCGCTTTGCGGCGGCCATTGGCGCGCGGGCCCTGTTTCCGGACCAGGAGTTGCTGGTGGCGACCTGCGGCACGGCCACCACCATCGACGTGGTCAGTGCCGACGGGTGCTTCGAGGGCGGCATGATCCTGCCGGGATTCGGTACCATGTCCACCTCGCTGGCCTTGAATACCGCCCAGCTGCCGCGCATCGATGGCGCCGCACCGCCCGAACGCCTGTTTGCGGACAATACCGTCGAGGCCATCGTCGCCGGCTGCATCGCGGCCCAGGTCGGAGCCATCGAGCATGCGCTGGCCGAGCGGCGGCGCCTGCGTCCGAACGTTCCGCTGCGCTGCCTGCTGGCCGGGGGCGCCGGCTTGTTGCTGGCGCCGTATCTCGCATCGGGCGATACGCCACTGGAAAAAGTGGATAATCTGGTGCTCATAGGCCTTCATATGGCCACCATGCGGGTATGAACCATGGACGCTGAGCGCTTGTCCATGCAGACAGGCAAATCAATGAGGGCAAGGAAGACTGGGCGCGGATGAAGCTGAAACTGCTTTTTTGGCTGTTGCTGGTAGGTAACGTGGTCCTGTTCGGGATGTCGCGCGGCTATTTCGGTGCCAACGCGTCCGAACGGCGCGAGCCGCAGCGCCTGGCTGAGCAATTGCGCCCGGAACTGCTCAGCGTGCTGCCCGCCAATAGCGACAAACTCGCGTCGCAACTGCGCGCGCAGCCAGCGATCGCGCAGGCCGCCGCTGCCGACACTGGGACGGCGGCCGCAGCGCCTGCCCCTGCGGCCACCCCCGCCACGGCAGCCCCGGCCCAGCCAGCGGTCCCGCAGGTCGCCACGGTCACGCCTTCCTGTACCGAAGTCGGCAACTTTACCGCCGCCGACGCCCGCCGCTTCTCGGACCAGCTGGCCAGCCTCAAGCTGCGCGACAAGGTGGTCCAGAAGCTGACCCAGGACGTCACCAGCCACATGGTCTACATCCCGCCCCTGGATGGCCGCGAGGGCGCGGACCGCCGCATCGCCGAACTGCGCCGGCTGGGTATCGGCGATTTCTACGTCATTCCAGACAGTTTCCCCAATCCGGCACTGCGTTCGGGCGTCTCGCTGGGCATCTTCCGTACCGAGGAGGCGGCCAAGGCCTATGTGGGCCAGTTGATCTCGCGGGGCGTGCGCAGCGCCCGCATCATTGCGCGCCGCTCGGGGGCCGGCAAACAGGTATTCCAGCTGCGCGACCTGAGCCCGGAAGCCCGCACCGCACTGGAGAACATCAAGAGCGCCTTCCCGGATCAGGAAATCCGCGCCTGCAGCGCCTGAGCGCGGCGGCGTTGTCTGGATAGGACACGCCGCATGTTGCAGTGCGAAGGCAAGCGGCTTTCCATGTAAAATCGCGTCCCTAACCGCATCACCCCATCACCTTTTCCTCATCGCATCGACAGGACATTGCCATGACCACCGACCTCACCCACGTAGCCCCGCAGATCAAAGCCGAAATCCTGGCCGAGGCGCTGCCGTATATCCGCAAATTCCACGGCAAGACCATCGTGGTCAAGTACGGCGGCAACGCGATGACCGAAGAGAGCCTGAAGCACGGCTTCGCGCGCGACGTGATCCTGTTGAAGCTGGTCGGCATGAACCCGGTGGTGGTCCACGGCGGCGGCCCGCAGATCGATGCGGCGCTCAAGAAGATCGGCAAGCAGGGGACCTTCGTGCAGGGCATGCGCATTACCGATGAAGAAACCATGGAAGTGGTGGAATGGGTGCTGGGCGGTGAGGTGCAGCAGGACATCGTGATGCTGATCAATCACTATGGCGGCCAGGCGGTGGGCCTCACCGGCAAGGACGGCGGCCTGATCCGCGCGCGCAAGATGCAGATGCCGGACAAGGAGCATCCGGGTCAATTCCTCGACATCGGCTACGTGGGTGAGATCGACGCGATCAACCCGGCGGTGGTCAAGGCGCTGCAGGATGATGCCTTCATCCCCATCATCTCGCCGATCGGTTTCGGCGACGACGGCCAGGCCTACAACATCAATGCCGACGTGGTGGCCGGCAAGATCGCCGAGATCCTGCACGCCGAAAAGCTGATCATGATGACCAACATCGCCGGTGTCCAGGACAAGGCCGGCAACCTGCTGACCGACCTGTCGGCGCGCGAGATCGACGAGATGTTCGCCGACGGCACCATCTCCGGCGGCATGCTGCCCAAGATTTCCTCGGCGCTGGATGCGGCCAAGTCGGGCGTGAACACGGTGCACATCATCGATGGCCGTATTGAACACTCGCTGCTGCTGGAAGTGCTGACCGAGCAGGCCTTCGGGACCATGATCCGTTCGCACTGATCCTCACGCGATTCAAGTTCCAACATCAAGGCGGCGCAGATCGCCATGAACCCCAAAAGGATGGTGCCCCCATCCTTTTTTGTTTGCCTTCCTCATCGACTGGAGAAACCATGATGCATCACCGCCGTATCCTGCTGGCCGTCGCGTTGTCGGCCTTGGCTGCCCTGTCTGCCGTCTCGGCACCTGCGCTGGCGGCACCCGCCAGCGAGGACACCGTTCGCCAGATCTTGGAAGTGACCCAATCGCGTCAGCTCGTTGACGGCATCATGGACCAGCAGGCGGCGCGCATGGATCAGGTCATGACGGCGGTGCTCGCGGGGCACAAGCCCACCCCGGCTCAGCAGCAGGCGATGGACAAGATGAAATTCCGCATGCTCAACCTCATCAGGGAGAGCATCAACTGGGAGAAGATGGAGCCGGCCTATATACGCCTCTACCGTGAGACCTTCACGGAGGAAGAGGTGCAGGGCATGCTCGACTTCTACCGGACCCCGGCCGGACAGGCCATGATCCACAAGTTGCCAGTGTTGATGCAGCGGAACATGGACCTGATGCAGCAATCGCTCATCGCGATGCAGCCCAGGATGTAGCAGATCCAGCAGGACTTCATGGCGGAAATCAAGGCGGCGAAGTAAGCCGCTTTCTGACGCTGGTGAGATGGACGGGGATGAGTGTGCTCATCCCTGTTTTGTTTCCGGATATCGTGGACCGACCGGGTCAATAGAGCTGTCTGACCTGCAGGCCTTGCTTGCCCAGCAGCACCGGCACGCTGTCCGGCCCGACCAGATGCAGGATCCCGATAGCCGCCACGGCCTTGTCCTGTTGGCGCAGCAGTCCGGCAATGCCCGCCGCCAGGCCAGGATTGCGCTCACGCAGCAGGGTTTGCACGGCAAAGCGGCTGGCGAAACTGTCATCCTGCTGCATCTCCTGCAAGGCGGCACCGAAGTCGGCACCGTCGGCCCTGCGCCAGGCCGCCACCAGGCGATCGAGCTTGCGGGCGAGGTCGGCATCGTCCAGCTCCTGCAGGGTATCGGACAGGAATTGCGCCTGCTGCGCCGGCGTCAGCTTGCTGAACAGGCCCAGCTGGCGGTCGGCGCTTTCCAGTTCGATCACCCTGCCACCATGTGCGCGCACGCTCTCAGCCAGGTGGCTGTCGACGGCCAGGTCGGTGCGATAGCCGTGGCGCACATATTCCTGCACGGTCAGGGCCATGGCCAGCATCCAGGGACGAAGTTGCCGTACGTTGTCCGGCGTCATGCCGAAACGCTGCAGCGTGGTCCGGGTCCGTTCGCGCAGCGCCGGGTCGAGTTGGTCCAGCAGTTGTTGACCGGCAGGATAGACCGCATAGCGCTGCACGGCGCTCTGCATGGCGGCGGCGTTCTGCGGATCCAGTTCCAGCGCCAGCGTGGGTGCGGCAGCCAGGGCTTGCTGAAGTTTCGGTTCCAGCGGATAGAAATCGGGTGCGCCGACGTGGATGGTGCCAAACAGCAGCAGCGTATGGCGGCCATCGGAGACCTGGTAGAGCGCGCCGCGCGGCGGGGCGGGCGGAGCTGCATCGGCTGGCGTCGCGGCGCGGGCCGGGGAGAGCAAGTTCAGGCAGGACAGCCAGGTCAAACTCACTATAATCAAGCGTTGCATCAATCCGGTCACTGCTGGCCTTTCTTTCCTAGCTTGCTGAAGGTGCGCCCCGGCGACGGCGGCGCGCCGGTCTTTTTATGGCGTCCAATACTACACCGCTCTGGCTGTTCGATCTCGACAATACCCTGCACAACGCCTCGCACGCGATCTTCCCCGCCATCAACACCAACATGAACCGCATCATCAAGCGCGTGCTGGACAACGATGGCCAGCCCAGCGACGAAGCCGCGGTCAATTACCTGCGGCGGCATTACTGGAAGCTCTACGGCGCGACCCTGCTGGGGCTGGTGCGGCATCATGGATTGGGGGTGGATGAATTCCTGCATGAAGCGCATCTGTTCGACGACCTCCCGGGCATGGTGCGCGCCGAGCGCGGCATCGGCCGCTGGCTCTCGCAGTTGCCGGGGCAGAAGATCCTGCTCACCAATGCGCCGCGCCGCTATTCGCGCGAGCTGGTGCGGCACCTGGGGCTGCACCGGCATTTCTCGCATCACATTTCCATCGAATCCATGCACGTGCATCGCCAGCTGCGCCCCAAGCCTTCGCGCATCATGCTGCGCAAGCTGTTGGCGCGCCACAAGGTGGCCCCACGGCGCTGCATCCTGGTCGAGGATACGGTGGATAACCTCAAGAGCGCCCGCGAGTTGGGCGTGCGCACGGCGTGGGTCACCCAGTACCTGCGCGGCAGCCAGGCCCTGCTCGGGCACATGGGAGGCCAGCGTGCGCTCAGTCGCCTGCCGGGTTTTGTCGATGTGAAGGTTCGTTCAGTGCGGCAGCTGCCGCGACGGCTCGCGGCGCTGGGGGCTGCGCGCTGACCTGAAGGGATGTGTCAAAAAGTCAGTCGGCGCAGTCGGCGCACCAGCCTTTGATGGTCAGTTCCACTTCGTGACTCTGGAAGCCCTTGCCCAGGGTCTTGCGCAAGGCCGACTGCAGTTGCGCGGCGGTGGAGCGGTGACGGTCGGCATCGGGCAGCACGGTGGCCAGGAAGTCGGTGCCATCGCTGGCATCCAGGCAGAACACGCGGTTGCAGCGGGTGCACTTGAAGTGGCCGTGCTGGTGCTGCTTGCCCTGCGCATGGTCGTGCAGCCCGTGTTCAGGGTGATCGGCACCAGCGCTGTAGCGGAAGATGCGGTCGTCGCTGGAGATCTTGTGCGCCAGGCCGGCTTCGGTCAGGCAATCCAGGGCACGGTAGAGGGTGACCCGGTCCATGTCGGCAAAGCGATCCTGGATATCCTGATGGGAGGCGGCGCTGCGGGTTTCCAGCAGCGCGCCCAGGACGTTGACCCGGGCTTGCGTCACGCGCACGCCGGCCTCGCGCAGCTGCGCCTCGGCCAGCGCGGTCACCGTCGCAGCCTGGGCGGCGGTGCTGGCGGGAGAGGAGTCGGCGGCTTTGGCTTTCATGGTCGGCATGGGCGAGTGTGCTGGGCCAGCAGGACTGGCGAAAGGATTCAGTAGCACGTGGCGTGCGGAAGCCTCCATTTTAGCCGATCACGGCCCGGCGCTCGCGGCGGCGCGGCCGGCGGCCGGACTGTGGCTCGTCAGTGACTATTTCCCGCCGCCCTTGCGGGCGCGCGGATGGGCCTGGTCGTAGACCTGGGCCAGGCGCTGGAAGTCCAGTGCGGTGTAGACCTGGGTGGCGGTGATGGAAGCGTGGCCCAGCATTTCCTGTACCGCCCGCAAGTCCCCCGAACTCTGCAGTACATGCGAGGCGAAGGAATGCCGCAGCATGTGCGGATGGACGTCGGCCGGCATCTCCACACTCTTGCCATGCGCTTTCAGGCGCAGCTGCGTGACCCGGGGCGACATCCGCGCGCCACGTTCATTGAGAAACAGCGCATGGCCATCCATGCCGCCATCGGCCTTGACCAGACTGGCGCGCAGGGGCAGCCAGTCGCGGATCGCCTGCAGCGCGGCCTGCCCGACCGGGACCTTGCGCTTCTTGCCGCCCTTGCCGGTCACGGTGACTTCCGCTTCTTCCAGATCGATCCAGCCTGCTGATTCATAAGGGCCGTCGCGTACGTCTTTCACATCAATGCCGGCCAGTTCAGAGACCCGCAGCCCACTCGAATACAGCAGTTCGAACATGGCCCGGTTGCAGGCCGCCAGGGTGGAATCGGGGTCGCGCGCCGGATCGGCCTGGGAGACCAGGCGGATGGCTTCGTCGGCCGGCAGAGCCTTGGGCAGGGGTTTGCTCTTCTTGGGCGGCTTGACGCCGTCGACCGGGTTGGCAGGCATCGTCTGTTCCACGGCCAGCCAGGCGAACAGGCCGCGCCAGGCCGACAGCTTGCGCGAGATGGAGCGTGCATTCAGCCCGCGCGCATGCAGGCGCGCAGCGCATTTGCGGATCTGGGCCTGGGTCACGCGCTGCAGCGCGGGTTCGGTCTCTTGCGGTTGATCGGCGGGGGCCAGCAGGGCGCGCAGCTCCTGCAGGTCGCGCGCATAGCTGTCCAGCGTGTGCGGCGACAGCTTGCGCTGGCTGCGCAGGAAGGAAAGATACTGTCCGATCAGGGAAGAAGCCGGGGAAGCTGGGCCATCCATGCCATGACTCCCGGTGGGACGCGCTCGGCCGCGCTCAGCGCAGCAGGCAGGCCAGCGCGGCGCTGCCGGTTTCGCCGATGCGGGTCAGGAAATCGGTGCCCATGTCGGCAGTGAAGCGATTCGGATCGGGCGATCCCAGCACCAGCAAGCCGAAGGCTTCCGGTGCCGCACCGACGCGCAGCGGCAGCATGGCGACCGACTTCACGGAGGCGGCATCGTCCAGCCAGGTCGCGGCTTCGAAATCCTTGTTGGGACCGCAGAACGGGGCCGACAGGCCATTGGCGAAGATGCGGGCGTCGTCCGAGACTTCCTGCGTGGCCCAGTTGCCGACGTGGGCCGGGCCCAGGTTCCACAGGCGGACCGTCACTTGCGGCACGTGGAAGATTTCCTGCAGGCGGTCCACCAGCACGCGCGGCAGGTCATCGGCATCGCGCGTGAGCAGCAGGGCGCGGCTCCATGCCTGGAATTTGCTGGTGATCTCGTCGTTTTCCTGGGCGATGCGCATGAGATCGGCCATGCGCAGCTCCTGTACGCGGATCTTCTCGCGCAGGATTTCCATCTGGCGTTCCTGCAGCGACACGGCGCGGCCCATGACCGGGCTGGTGAGCTTGACCGTCGAAAGCAGTTCGGCATGCTCCTCGAAGAAATGAGGGTGGTCGAGCAGGTAGTCGGCAATCAGGCTGGAATCCAGTTCGGTGGTCATCGTCGCGGGGTCTGTGTTGGAGTGCCGGTGGCGCGCGGGGAGGGGCGCACCGGAAGTATCGCGAGATTATCCTCGCTATCGGACACACTGACAATCATCGGCACCGTTCAGGGCAGTTGGACGGGGCGATGGCAGCGGATGAGGGCAAAAAGGAAGAGGCCTGCATGATTGCTCATGCAGGCCTCTTTCGGTACGACTCAGGTTCAACTCAGGTTGAAACCGATGTGTTCACACCGGTTTCAGGTCCTTGAATTAGAACTTGTGACGAACGCCAACTGCCACAGCGGTTTGGCTGGCGTCAGAGCCAGTGGTGTCGCCGTAGACGCCGGTGTTGATCATGTCGGTAGCGCGGATGTTCGACACGAAGGCGTACAGGTCGGTACGCTTGGACAGCCAGTAGTCGGTACCCAGGTTGAATTGGGTCAGCTTGCCCTTGTTGCCGCCGTTGGCGAAGTCAGCACGGGTGTGTTGCACGCTGGCCAGCAGCTTCAGCGACGGGGACAGGGAGTAAGCGGTACCCAGTTCGTAGACGTCAGCCTTGGTGGTGTTGCCCAGGCTGCGAGCCAGGGTGGTCGAGGTGTTCAGGTCTTGCTTGACGCGCGACCAGTTACCGTAGACGCGTGCCGGACCGAACTGGTACGAAGCCACGACGTTCAGACCCTTGAAGGCGGTGTTGCCAGCTTGGGCGCCGTTAGCGGTCGAGATCAGGCTGGTATCCGACGGGGTCGAGCCTTGCTTGGACTGGTAGTAGTTGATACCCAGACCCAGAGGACCGTTGTCGTACTTGCCGCCGATGCCGTAGGACTGACCAGCAGAGGTCTTGCCAGCGGTTTCGCCGAAGCCGTACATCAGGTTACCAGTGAAGCCGCTCAGGTTGGCGGTGGTGTAGCTGATGGAGTTGTTGGTACGGGTACCTTCCAGACGGTCCAGGTTGTGGCCGACAGCGCCGGTCACGCCACCGAAGTCGTTCACGGAGGTGTAAGCGGAGATGGTGTCAGCGAAGTCGGTTTGACGACCAGCCAGGACAGTACCGAAACCACCCGACAGACCGACGACGGACTTGCGACGGAACAGGTTGGTCGAACCTGCATCTTGACCGTTCAGAGCACCGTTATCGTTGTTGAAGCCGGTTTCCAGTTGGAACACAGCCGACAGGCCGCCGCCCAGGTCTTCAACGCCCTTGAAGCCGATACGCGAACCTTGGACGATGCCGGAGTTCAGACCGAACTTGCTGCCAGTGTTGCCAGTGGTGGTGTTAACAGCCTTGCTGGTGTAAACCAGACCGGTATCAACGATACCGTAGATAGTAACGGAGCTTTGTGCTTGAGCAGCACCTGCGAACGCGCCGAGGACGGCCAGTGCCAGCAGAGATTTTTTCATTTGACATCCTTCTATAAAAATAGTCTTGAGGATCCGTACTTCTGGTCGGATGGTGAGACATTAAGGGTTCTCATTTGGCGTGGCCGCAGATTGGTCACGTGGAGGGAGGAATTTTGGTTGAAAGCGTCAATCCGCGGATGGAGTGTTGTTTTTTTCAAACGCTTTCCTGCCCGTCAATGCATGACAGGCAAATTTTGGCTTGCAGCGTGTCACTCATTAACGGCATGGCCGAGCAAAACTTGATCCGCCCCGTCTCGTCAACAAGTTTGTTGTTAAAACGATGCATTTGGATACTTTTCTAGGGAATTTTAAAAAAATGTCGATTGTGCGGCATAATTTTGGCTTTCTGACCTGATGTGGAGGCTGGATGGCCAATCGCGAGGATCTAGCAATCATCCGGGCAGCACGTGCCGGAGATGCCCAGGCGCAACTGAGCCTGGGCCAGCGCTACCTGTTTGGCGGCAATGGTTTGCCGCAAAGTCCGGGCACCGCATGGCACTGGCTGGAGCGGGCTGCCCGCCAGGGCTTGGCCGATGCCTGGATGCTCATTGCCCGGCATATTCCCTATGAAGTTGTGAGCCAGCTTGGCAAGCCGCACGAAGCTGCGCAATGGTACGAGCGCGCCTTCGAGGCGGGGGCCACGCGCGCTGGTCTGACCTTGGCGCGCCTGGTCCTGGAACACCCTGCCGGCGTGGCGGCGGCCAGTCCCGAGCAGAAGAACCGCGCGCTGCGCGCGCTGGAAACGGTGGCAGCGGAGGGCGATCCGGATGCCCAGTGGCTGCTGGCACGTCAGGGCGAACGCATGCTGGTCCCGACAGCAGTATCGTCAGAGGCCGCAGCCGATGTGGCGCCAGCGGCGGCGGCAACGGTGAGGCCCGAGCAATTGCAGCAATGGACGCAGAAAGCCGCCGATGCCGGTATCGAACAGGCCCAGCATGCGCTGGCCGACAGCGCCTGGCAGCAGTCCGACTTTGCGGCCTTCCGCCAGCGCGCCCAGCCCCTGGCCGATGCCCTGTTGCGCCAGCATGAACAGCAGGTGGCGCAGCTCAATGCTCCTTCGGAGGCGCTGGCTGCTGCGCTCGGCGCGCAGAACATCCAGTTGCTGCGCCGCCTGGCCGAAGTGCACCAGTCCGACAAGCGCCCCGATCTCCTGCAGGCCCAGCAACTGCTGGAACTGGCGGCCCTGGCCTGCGACCGGGATGCGCAACTGGCCTTGGGCCTGTTGTACGGACGGGTCGACGCCTCGGGTGAGCGCCGGTTCGCCGGGCAAGGGTCAGCCAATTACAAGAAGGCCATCCGCTGGCTGACCCTGGCGGGCGAGCAGGGGATGGCAGCGGCCTGGTTTGTTCTTTCCCGTATCTATTTGAAGCCGGAATTTTCACAGCGCAACCTTGCCGATGTGCAGCATTATTTGGAGCGTGCCGCCGAGATGGGTCATGTGGAGGCGCAGCTGGAATGCGGCGTGGGCGCGTGGCGCAACCGGCGTGACGATCCCGCCAATGACGTGCGTGCGCTGTACTGGTTGCAAAAGGCGGCAAGCCAGGGTGCGCAACAGGCGCAAGCCTTGCTCGACAAGGTGGCGGATCGTCCGCAATCTGCCGCTTGGGCCGTGCAGGCCCGCGCACAGATGAGCCGCGAGCAGGTCAATGCCCATCCCTTCCTGGCCGCCCGCATCGAGCTGGCCATGCTGTTTGGCCTGACCCGGCCGGAAGCCCTGCTGATCGACCTGAAGCAGGCGGATTGCGGACATTGCCTGATGATCGACATCCGCAGCCAGTACGCGCGCAGCAAGCGGCGGCTCATCATGGTGGAGACCGGCGAGCAGCGTGGCACGCTCAACCGTATCGGACGGCTCTTCGAAGACATGGACTGCGGTCCCAGCGGGCCGGAAGGCAATTACCGCCAGCGTCTGTACCGTCTGAAGACCGTGCTGCCCCAGTCGCAGGAAGACGAGGAAGCCGAGACCCAGGATCTGGCGGCCTGACAGATTCAGAAGCACTGATCTGCGCAAGTCATGCAGCGCAAATGGAAAGCGGCTTGCTGATGCTTCAGCAAGCCGCTTTGTTATATCTGCTGTCGGTCCGGGATCAAAGCGAATCAGGCAGTTCGATTTCGCCTTCAAACACCGTCACCGCAGGGCCGGTCATCATCACCGGTTCGCCCGGGCCGGCCCAGGCGATGTTGAGCACGCCGCCATGGGTCTGGACCGCTACCGGCGAATCCAGCAGACCACGGCGGATACCCGCGACGACCGCGGCACAGGCGCCGGTGCCGCAGGCCAGGGTTTCTCCGGCACCGCGTTCGTAGACGCGCAGATTGATGTGATGGCGATCCACCACCTGCATGAAACCCGCGTTGACGCGTTTGGGGAAACGTTCATGGTGCTCGATCAGCGGTCCGTCCACCAGGACCGGGGCCGCTTCGCTGTCCTCCACCACTTGCACCGCATGCGGGTTGCCCATCGACACCACCGAGATCCAGGTGGTCTTGCCGGCCACGTCCAGCGGCCACAGCGTGTCCTCGGCTTCGGTGCGGTGTTGCAGGCCGCGGCTGTCGAAGGGGACGTCGGCCGGCGTGAGGATGGGCGCGCCCATGTCCACGGTGATCTGGCCGTCTGCTTCCAGGCGCGGTTCGATCACGCCGGACATGGTTTCCACCCGGATCGCCCGCTTGTCGGTCAGGCCCTTTTCGGTAACGAAACGCACGAAGGCGCGCGCGCCGTTGCCGCATTGCTCCACCTCGCCGCCATCGGCGTTGTAGATGCGATAACGGAAATCGACGCCAGGGGCTTGCGCCTTTTCCACCACCAGCATCTGGTCGGCGCCGATGCCGAAGCGGCGGTCGGCGATGAACTGCCACTGGGCTGGGGTGAGCGAAATGGCCTGGTTCACGGCATCAAGCACGACGAAGTCGTTGCCGGCACCATGCATCTTGGTAAATTTGATTTTCATCACATCATTATAAGTACGCCGCGCCCGATTCACAGGGCGCAGGGAGGGAGATCAGGGCCTAGTGCTGGCCCTTGCGGTAGACGTCGGGCTCGCCCGGGGGCCGGTTCTTGAAACGCTTGTGCGCCCAGAAATATTCGGCCGGGGCTTCCAGCACGCGTTCTTCGATGAAGGCATTCATGCGGCGGGTGGCGGCCACGATATCGTCGCCCGGATAGTTTTCCCAGGCCGGATAGAAAGTGGTCTTCCAGCCGCGATAGCCGGGCAGGAAGGTGGTGATCACCGGCACCACCGACGCGCCGGTGGCCGCCGCGATGCGGGCGGTGGCAGTGAGCGTCGCGGCCGGCACGCCGAAGAAGGGGACGAACTCGGCATCGCGGGTGCCGAAATCCATATCCGGCAGCATGATGAAGGGCAGGCCCTCGCGCATGGCGCGAATGATGGGTTTGACCCCTTTCTCGCGCGCCAGCAGGGTCACCGGGCGGAAGCGCGAGCGCCCCTTGAGCAGGGCCTGGTCCACCACTTCGTTCTGCTGGCGGGAGTAGATGGTGCAGACCGAGTAGTCCGAGTTGAGCACCAGCGCGATGCCGGGAATCTCCAGGCAGACGAAATGCGGGCACAGCAGGATGGTCGGACCCTTGTCGAGCGTCTCGAAGGGAACGCCGGGCTCGACCTGGATCAGGCGCTTCAGGCGGGACTCCGGGGCCCACCACAGGATGCCGCGCTCCAGGGCGCTGCGGGCGTAGGCCTGGAAGTGGCGGCGGGCGATGAGGCGGCGTTCCTCTTCCGATTTCTCGGGAAAGCACAGCCGCAGGTTGATCAGGGTGATCCGGCGGCGCGGGCGCATATAGATATAGAGCAGCCAGCCCAGCGCCTCGCCCAGCCGTCCCAGAATGGGCAGCGGCAACCAGTGCAGCAGCCACATCAGCCCGATCAGGGCTCTCATTGAGCGGCTCCCGGCGGGGTTACGCCCGGGGGCGTCTTGTAGCGGTTGTAGCTCCAGATGTATTGCGCCGGGCAGCGGGCGATCAGCTTTTCCATGGCGGCGTTGATGGCACGAGCCTGTTGCTCGGGCGTTTCGCCCAGTTCACCTTCAAAGGCCACGAAATGGATGGCGTAGCCGCGTCCCCAGGACAGGCGCTCGGCATAGGCCAGGATGATGGGCGCGCCGCTCATCTGTTGCAGCTTGGCTGGCAGGGTCATGGTATAGGCCGGCTTGCCGAAGAAATTGGCCCACACGCCTTCGCCATTCTGCGGCACCTGGTCCGGTAGCAGGCCGATGGCCTGGCCATTCTTCAAGGCCTTGAGCAGGATACGCACGCCGGACAGGTTGGCCGGTGCCAGGTGCAGGTTGGCGCGGGCGCGGGCACCCTCGATGAGCGGCTTGAGTGCGGCCTTGCGCGGTGGGCGGTACAGCACGCTCAGGCTGTGATGGCGCGCCACCGACTGCGCCGAAATCTCGAAACAGCCCAGGTGCGGAGTGAGGAAGACGATGCCGGCCTTGGCGTCCAGTGCCTGCTGGACCAGATCCCAGTTGACGATGCGCGCCGTGCGCAACACCCGTTCCGGGCGGGCGCACCAGATGAAGGGCAGCTCGAACATGCCCTTGCCGGCTTCCCCGACCGATTTCCACAGGCTGCCGCGATGGCCGGCCAGGGTGATGTTGTCAGTCAGGCGGCGGCGATAGGCGGGCGAGAGCAGGAAAACCAGCCAGCCCACCACCACGCCGAGGGCATGCAAGGCCGGCAGCGGCAGGAAAGAGAGCAGGCGGAATAAAGAAACGAGCATACTTGCCGATAACAAAAAGGCGGAGTTGCTCCGCCGTCAAATTGCAGAAAAATGCAAGACGCGTAAAATAGCACAAGCCGTCGAGTTAATGACAACTTGCGAGACGGGGTACAAATATCGCTAAAGCGTCGCAGGCACGACTAACGATGGGCCGCGACAATGGTAAATCGTTTTCAGTCAGAGGCTTGCATGTCCAACGAATATCTCTTCACTTCCGAATCCGTCTCCGAAGGCCATCCCGACAAGGTTGCCGACCAGATTTCGGACGCCATCCTGGATGCCATTTTCACCCAGGATCCTCAATCCCGCGTCGCCGCCGAAACCCTGTGCAACACCGGTCTGGTGGTCCTCGCCGGTGAAATCACCACCCGCGCCAACGTCGACTACATCGATGTGGCCCGCGAAACCATCAAGCGCATCGGCTACGACAACGCCGACTTCGGCATCGACTACAAGAGCTGCGCCGTGCTGGTGGCCTACGACAAGCAATCTCCCGACATCGCTCAGGGCGTGGACGAAGGCCGTGGCGTTGATCTGGAGCAAGGTGCCGGCGATCAGGGCCTGATGTTCGGCTACGCCTGCAATGAAACCCCGGAACTGATGCCTGCCGCAATCTATTACGCCCACCGCATCGTCGAGCGCCAGTCGCAACTGCGCAAGGATGGCCGCCTGCCCTGGCTGCGTCCGGATGCCAAGTCGCAGGTCACGCTGAAGTATGTGGATGGCAAGCCGGTCGCCATCGATACCGTGGTGCTGTCGACCCAGCACGCGCCCGAGATGGAGCAGAAGGACATCCACGAAGCTGCCATCGAGGAAATCGTCAAGCCGGTGCTGCCGGCCGAGTGGCTCAAGAACACCCGCTACCTGATCAACCCGACCGGCCGTTTCGTCATCGGCGGCCCGCAGGGCGACTGCGGCCTGACCGGCCGCAAGATCATCGTCGATACCTATGGTGGCGCGGCGCCCCACGGTGGCGGTGCTTTCTCCGGCAAGGACCCGTCCAAGGTCGACCGTTCGGCTGCCTATGCCGGCCGCTATGTGGCCAAGAACATCGTCGCTGCCGGCCTGGCAGAGCGTTGCCAGATCCAGGTGTCCTACGCCATCGGTATCGCCAAGCCGACTTCGGTCATGGTGACCACCTTCGGCACAGGCAAGATCAGCGATGAAAAGCTGGCCCAACTGGTGCAGGAGCACTTCGACCTGCGTCCCAAGGGCATCGTCCAGATGCTGGACCTGCTGCGTCCGATCTACGCCAAGACCGCCGCTTACGGCCACTTCGGCCGTGAAGAGCCGGAATTCACCTGGGAGCGCACCGACAAGGTCGCCGCCCTGCGTGCCTCGGCCGGCCTGTAAGCCAGCCCATCCGGCACGAGCCGGCTTGCAGTATGCACAATGAAGCGCCAATGCATCTGCAAACCTGCTCAACAGGCGTGTGAAGAGTGATTCACACGCCTGTTCCGAGGATTGACTAACGCCTGACCCGCGCTACAATGCTGTTCCCGCGAATGAAGATTCGCGCACTGTTCCGATGTTGGCATTGCGTCCGGAACGCCAAATCTCACAATGCCTCACCGCTGCAAGGAGCGTTGCGACAGGGAGATCCCCTGCCAGGCTTGAAGCGGTGAACAGGCGCAAGTCGCCTGGCAACCGCGCTCACGTTACTTTTTTTCTGGCTTTTTCATGAAAGGAGGGCGTGAACAGCGCCATTGCCATGACCACCAATCCTACCCAAGACTACATCGTCGCAGACATCAAGCTGGCCGACTGGGGCCGCAAGGAAATCAAGATCGCCGAAACCGAAATGCCGGGCCTGATGGCGATCCGCGAGGAATTCGCTGCCTCCCAGCCCCTGAAGGGCGCGCGCATCACCGGTTCGCTGCACATGACCATCCAGACCGCCGTGCTGATCCAGACCCTGGAAGCACTGGGCGCCAAGGTGCGTTGGGCTTCCTGCAACATCTACTCGACCCAGGATCACGCTGCTGCGGCCATCGCGGCCAACGGCACCCCGGTGTTCGCCGTCAAGGGCGAAACCCTGGATGAATACTGGGATTACACCCACCGCATCTTCGAATGGACCGACGGTGGCTATTCCAACATGATCCTGGACGATGGCGGCGACGCCACCGTGCTGCTGCACCTGGGCACCCGTGCCGAGGCGGACATTTCGGTGCTGGACAAGCCGGATTCGGAAGAAGCCGTGTGCCTCTTCAACGCCATCAAGCGCACCCTGGCCAAGGACCCGCAGTGGTATTCCAAGCGCATCAAGGAAATCAAGGGCGTCACCGAAGAGACCACCACCGGCGTGCACCGCCTGTACCAGATGTTCAAGGAAGGCAAGCTGGCTTTCCCGGCCATCAACGTCAACGACTCGGTCACCAAGTCCAAGTTCGACAATCTGTACGGCTGCCGCGAATCGCTGGTGGACGGCATCAAGCGCGCCACCGACGTGATGATCGCCGGCAAGGTCGCCATCGTGGCCGGTTACGGTGACGTCGGCAAGGGTTCGGCCCAGGCCCTGCGCGCGCTGTCGGCGCAAGTGTGGGTCACCGAGATCGATCCGATCTGTGCCCTGCAGGCCGCCATGGAAGGCTATCGCGTGGTGACCATGGACTACGCCGCCGAACACGGCGACATCTTCGTCACCGCCACCGGCAACTACCATGTGATCACCCACGAGCACATGAAGAAGATGAAGGACCAGGCCATCGTCTGCAACATCGGCCACTTCGACAATGAAATCGAAGTTGCCGCCCTGAAGCAGTACACCTGGGAAAACATCAAGCCGCAGGTCGACCACGTGATCTTCCCCGATGGCAAGCGCATCATCCTGCTGGCCGAAGGCCGCCTGGTGAACCTGGGTTGTGCCACCGGCCACCCGTCCTACGTGATGAGCTCGTCCTTCGCCAACCAGACCATTGCCCAGATCGAACTGTTCGTCAACACCAAGGACTATCCGGTCGGCGTCTACACGCTGCCCAAGCACCTGGACGAAAAGGTCGCCCGTCTGCAATTGAAGAAACTCAATGCGCAGTTGAGCGAACTGACCGCCGAACAGGCCGCCTACATTGGCGTGAAGGTCGAAGGCCCCTACAAGCCTGAGCACTACCGCTACTGATTCCTGCCTGGCGCCGGCCTTCTCTTGATTTGAGGGGCCGGCCCTGCATCTCAGTATCATCTCCCGCCTGCGGACCTTGCATCCCCTCTTGAGGTGATGCAAGCTTCACGGGTGTCTTCATCACTCCCCCGACGGGATCGAAAGGTTTTTTCATGCGCCTGCTGCTGACCTGGCTCATCAACGCATTGGCCTTGCTGGCCGTTCCTTACCTGATGCACTCGGTGCAGGTCGACAGCTTCGGCTCGGCCCTGCTGGCCGCGCTGATCCTGGGGTTCGTCAATACCATCGTGCGCCCGGTGCTGGTGGTGCTGACCCTGCCGGTGACCATGCTCACCCTGGGCCTGTTCATCCTGGTCATCAATGGCCTCATGTTCTGGGTTGTGGCGCAACTGGTCGGCGGCTTCCACGTGGCGGGCTTCTGGTCTGCGGTCGGCGGCGCACTGCTCTACAGCATCGTGTCCTGGGCACTGTCCACACTGTTGCTGAAATCGGGTTCGAATCAATGAGTACACATAATTTCAGTATCGAATTTTTCCCGCCCAAGACTGCCGAAGGGGCGGAAAAGCTGCGCGCTACCCGCGCCCGGCTGGCGGCGCTGGCTCCGAAGTATTTCTCGGTGACCTTCGGTGCCGGCGGTTCGACGCAACAAGGTACACGCGATACCGTGCTGGAAATCATCGGTGAAGGCCACGAGGCCGCACCGCACCTGTCCTGCATCGGCAGCTCGCGCGCCAGCCTGCGCGCCATTCTCGAAGATTACCGCTCCCAAGGCATCAAGCGCCTGGTGGCTCTGCGCGGCGACCTGCCCAGCGGCTATGGGGCGATGGATCAGGCTTCGAGCGAATTCCGCCATGCCAACGAACTGGTCGAGTTCGTGCGCGCCGAAACCGGCGACTGGTTCCACATCGAAGTGGCCGCCTATCCCGAGATGCACCCGCAAGCGCGCTCGCCGCAGGACGATGTGCAGAACTTCGCACGCAAAGTGAAGGCCGGTGCCAATTCGGCCATCACCCAGTATTTCTACAATGCCGACGCCTACTTCCGCTTCGTGGACGAGGCCGCCAGACTGGGCGCGACCGTTCCGGTGATTGCCGGCATCATGCCCATCACCAACTACACCCAGCTGATGCGCTTCTCGGACATGTGCGGTACCGAGATCCCGCGCTGGATCCGTCTCAAGCTGGCCAGCTACGGCGACGATACCGAATCGATCCGCGCCTTCGGCCAGGACGTGGTGACCCAGCTGTGCCAGCGCCTGCTGGCTGGCGGTGCGCCCGGTTTGCATTTTTATTCACTGAACCAGGCTGGGCCGACCGAGGCGATCTGGCAACAACTGGTGAAGTAGGCGGAGATTGCCTTTCCAAGCCGGACCTGGGTCCGGCTTTTTTCTTCATATATCGTCGAAAATGACGCCATCCAGCGCGATGTCGTGCGCCTGCGCTTCGAATTCGACCCGTCCGAAGCCGTGGCAGACCCCCACCGCCAGCGGCCGCGGACTGGCCGCCAACGTGCGGTCGTAGAAGCCGCCGCCATAGCCCAGACGGCATCCCCCCGCATTGACACCCAGGCAAGGAATCAGCAAGGCCTGCGGCTGCACGATGGTGGTCCCGGCCGGTGGCACGAGTGTGCCCATCCCATCCTTTTCCAGAGGATCGCCAGGCTGCCAGGCGCGAAATTCCAGCGCCGAATCTTTATCGACCACCACCGGCAGGCACAGGTGCACCCCGCGCGCGGCCAGCGCGTTATAGGCCGCAGACAGATCCGGTTCGCGCCGGATCGGCTGGTAAACCGCCAGGCTGTGGATGGCGTACGTGGCGCACCAGTCCAGTACCCGCTGCCCGATGATGGCATCGGCTGCGATCTTGTCCTCGTCAAGCAGGGCCTTGCGGCGCGCCAGCAGCTCTGCGCGCAGGCGCTGTTTGTGAAGGGCGGCCGCCTCCTGTTCCGTCGGTGGAGGGGGCGTATCGCGTGCTATGCTTGGGTTCATTATTTGTTCCAACAATCTGCATGAAGAAGCTTGCATGAGTATGCGTCCGAAGAATCATCCGTTCAACCAGCGCCTGCGCGCGCTGGCCGCCTCCGTGGCGCTCCCCCTGGCGCTGGCGACCGGCGCCATGCTCACCGCTGCGCCCGCCGCCCACGCCCAGAAGCGCGTGGCCCCGGACGCCGCTCCTGACGATATTTTCCTGGCCCTGCGCCAGGCGGCCGCCAGCGACAACGCCGCGCTGGCGCAAGACCTGGCCTCGCGGCTGTCGGGCTATGAGCTGGCGTCCTATGTCGATTACTACCGGCTCAAGCCGCGCGTGCGCGACTACAGCGCCAGCGAGCAGGAGATCCGCGATTTCCTGGCACGCTGGGACGGCCAGGCCATCGTTGATCGCCTGCGCAACGACTGGCTGCTGGCCCTGGGCAAGACCGGCAACTGGGCCGTCTTCGATGAGCAGTACCCCAAGTTCGTGCTCAATGATGATACCCAGGTCAAGTGCTTCGCCCTGAACTCGCGCGCGCTCAAGGGGGCCAATGTCGCCGAGGAGGCGCGCACCCTGCTGAGCAATCCCAAGGACTACGGCCAGGGCTGCAGCGACCTGATTGCCACCCTGGCGCAGAACGGCCAGTTCAGTGATGCCGACGTCTGGTTCCAGATCCGCCAGGCCGCCGAGAACGGCAATGCCACCGTGGCCCGCCGTGCGGCGGTGCTGGTCGACAGCGGCGATGTCAGCGTGACCCAGGTGATGGATCGTCCGGCGGTGATGCTGGCCAAGGGACCGGGCCGTGGCCCGGTGAACCACCAGCTCTACATCATCGCGCTGGGCCGCATCGCCAAGACCAATCCGTCCCAGGCCGCGACCTATCTCAACGATGCCGGCCGCAACATGAGCTCGCAGGAAGTCGCACAGGCTTGGGCACAGATCGCCCTGGCCGCATCCTACAAGCTGGCACCGGAAGCCTCGGACTACTGGCGCAAAGCCAAGGACGCGCCGCTGACCCAGGATGCGATGCAATGGAAGGTCCGCATGGCCCTGCGCGACGGCGACTGGAAGACCGTACGCAAGACCATCGAAGCCATGCCGGCCCCGCTGCGCAGCGACACCGCCTGGGTCTACTGGCTCGGCCGTGCCCTGAAGGCCGAAGGCCAGAACGAGGCCGCACGCCGCCTGTTCGAATCGATCGCGCCCAACTTCAGCTTCTATGGCCAGCTGGCGCTGGAAGAGCTGGGCCAGCAGATCACCATTCCGCCCGGCCCGACCCCGCCGGGTGCCGGTGAAGTGGCGCTGTATTCGCAGAACGCCGGCTTCAAGCGTTCGCTCAAGTTCTATCAGCTGAACCTGCGCTTCGAAGCCATCCGCGAATGGAACTGGGAACTGCGCAACATGACCGACCGCCAGTTGCTGGCCGCCGCTGAATACGCACGCCAGAATGATGTGCTGGACCGCATGGTCAACACCTCCGACCGCACCAAGACCGAGTTCGATTTCACCCAGCGCTTCCCGGCACCGCACCTGCCCGAGATGAATGCGGCCACGCGACCGCTGGGCATGGAGAACGCCTGGGTCTATGGCCTGATCCGCCAGGAGTCGCGCTTCATCAAGTCGGCCCGTTCGCATGTGGGCGCTTCCGGCCTGATGCAGCTGATGCCGGCCACCGCCAAGTTCGTTGCCAAGAAGATCGGGATGACCGAATTCACGGCTGACCAGGTCAATGACATCAACACCAACCTGCTGCTGGGCACCAGCTATCTGGACATGGTGTTGAACAACCTGGAAGGCTCGGAAACCCTGGCCACCGCCGGCTACAATGCCGGCCCCGGCCGTCCGCGCACCTGGCGCGCGACCTTGCCGCGTCCGGTCGAAGGGGCGATCTTCGCCGAGATCATCCCTTTCAATGAAACCCGGGGCTATGTCAAGAACGTGATGTCCAATGCGACCTACTATGCGGCCATGTTCGAGAACCGCCCGCAATCGCTGAAGCAGCGCATGGGTACGGTGGCCCCCAATGCCAACGTCGCCACCGACCTGCCCTGATCCCATCGCCGCGGCCGTCGTCCCTCGTTGACGCGGCGGCCAGCGGTTCCCCCTGGAAATCGGAGAGAGACAAATGGCAGTCAAGAAGATCCTCGTCATCGGCGGTTCCGGCTTCATCGGCACCCGCCTGATCGAACTGCTGGGCAGCACCACCGGCTACCGCATCATGGTGCCCACGCGCCGCTACGAGCGCGCCAAGCATCTGCTGGTCTCGCCCGTGGTCAGCGTGGTCCAGGCCAACATCCATGACGATGCCGTGCTGGCGCGCCTGGTAGCCGAGGCGGACGTGGTCATCAACCTGGTCGGCATCCTGCAATCGCGTCCGGCGCGTGGCGGTGCTCCTTATGGTCCGGATTTCGAACGCCAGCACGTGCTGCTGCCGCGCCGCATCGTGGCCGCCTGCGTGCAGCAGGGCGTGCCGCGCTACCTGCACATGAGCGCGCTGTGCGCCGATGCCCAGGGGCCGTCGATGTACCTGCGTTCCAAGGCGGCCGGCGAACAGGAAGCGCTGGCCTCGCCGGCGCTCGATGTGGCCATTTTCCGTCCGTCGGTCGTGTTCGGCGAGGGCGATAATTTCATCAACATGTTCGCCGGCCTGAACCGCCTGTTCCCGGTGATTCCGCTGGGCAGCCCTGATGCGCGCTTCCAGCCGGTCTACGTGGGTGATGTGGCACAGGCCTTCGTCAATGCGCTGGCCTTGCCGCGCCTGGGCGGCAAGGTGTTCGAGCTGGGCGGGCCCAAGCAATATTCTCTGCGTGAACTGGTGCGCCTGTCGGGCTGGTACAGCGGCCATCCGCGTCCGGTGATCGGCTTGCCCGATGCGGCCGGCTGGCTGCAGGCCTTCGCGCTGGAACACCTGCCGGGCAAGCTGATGAGCCGCGACAATGTCGCCTCGATGAAGGTGGACAATGTCCTGCACGGCCCCATCGCCCCCGAGCTGCAGCTCACGCCGCGCGCACTGGAAGACGTCATTCCCGGCTATCTCCTGCCGCGCAGCCCGCAACAGCAATTCGACTTTTTCCGTAGCACCGCGCGACGCTGAATGGTTCAGTCGCCGCGACATTGATCTTCGAGAAACGAGCTCACATGCAAGATACAGAACTGGATCCGGTCTTGTCCGAAACCCTGCAAAAGGCCGGACGCCACATGCCCACCCTGGTGATCGCCAACAAGAATTATTCCTCGTGGTCGATGCGCCCGTGGGTCACCGCCGTGGCTTTCGATATCCCTTTCAAGGAAGTGCGCGTGCTGCTGGACCAGCCCGAGACCGCCGGCGAGATCGCCCGCTACACCGGCTCGGGCCGCGTGCCGGTGCTGCTCGATGGCGACATCGCGATCTGGGATTCGCTGTCCATCTGCGAATATCTGGCCGAGCAATTCCCTGACCGCCACCTGTGGCCGGCCCGCACCGATGCCCGTGCCATCGCGCGCAGCATCTGTGCCGAGATGCACTCCGGTTTCACTGGCCTGCGCACGGCCATGAGCATGGACATCCGTGGCCGCTACCCCGGCAAGGGGCGCACCGCCGACGCACAAGCCGATATCGCGCGCGTGTGCGAGATCTGGGAAGAGTGCCTCTCGCAATTCGGCCATCATGAATTCCTCTTCGGCGATTTCTCCATTGCCGATGCCTTCTATGCACCGGTGGTGATGCGCTTCGTCAGCTACCAGGTGCCGCTGGCTCCGGCCCTGCAAGCCTATGCCGACCGTGTGCGCGAGCACCCGGCGGTGGCGCGCTGGATCGCCGAGGCGCTGGCCGAGAAGGAAATCCTTCCGGACCACCAGTGAGGCGCAGCCGATGAAGACCTACACCGTCGGCGGCGCAGTGCGCGACGGCTTGCTGGGCCTGCCGGTGAAGGACCGCGATCACGTGGTGGTGGGGGCCACGCCGCAGCAGCTGCTGGAACTGGGTTTCCGCCCGGTCGGCAAGGACTTCCCGGTGTTCCTCCATCCCGATACCCACGAGGAATATGCCCTGGCCCGCACCGAGCGCAAGACCGCGCCCGGCTACAAGGGCTTCGCCTTCCATGCCGCACCCGATGTGACGCTGGAAGACGATCTCGCGCGCCGCGACCTCACCATCAATGCGATTGCGCAGGATGAGGATGGCACCCTGGTCGATCCGTATCACGGCCGTGCCGATCTTGAGGCGCGCGTATTTCGCCATGTCTCCGAGGCCTTTGTCGAAGATCCGGTACGCATCCTGCGCGTAGCACGTTTTGCGGCGCGCTTCGCCGATTTCACGGTGGCCCCGGAAACCAATGCGCTCATGCAGCGCATGGTGCAAGAGGGCGAGGTGGATGCGCTGGTGCCTGAACGCGTCTGGCAGGAACTTGCGCGCGGCCTGATGGAGCACAAGCCGTCTCGCATGTTCGAGGTCTTGCGCGCCTGCGGCGCCTTGCAGCGCATCCTGCCCGAACTCGATGCGCTGTGGGGCGTACCGCAGCCGGAGAAATGGCATCCCGAAATCGATACCGGTGTTCATGTGATGCTGGTGGTCGATTGGGCCGCCGCGCAGAATTTTTCATTGCCGATCCGATTTGCCGCGCTGTTGCACGACCTCGGCAAAGGCACCACGCCACCCGAGATCTGGCCGCGCCATCATGGCCATGAAGCGCGCAGCGAGCGTTTGGCCGAAGACGTCTGCACGCGCCTGAAGGTGCCCGGCGAATGCCGTGACCTGGCGCTGATGACGGCGCGCGAACATGGCAATGTGGGACGCTCCTTCGAGATGCGTCCCGATACCCTGGTCAAGTTCTTCGCACGGTGCGATGCCTTCCGCAAACCGCAGCGCTTCGTCGACATGCTGCGCGCCTCGGAATGCGACCATCGCGGCCGCACCGGGCTGGAGTTGCAGCCCTTCCCGCAGGCGGCTTATCTGGAAGGCGCACTGCAGGCCGCGCAGGCCATCGATGCCGGCGCCATCGCGCAGCAGCAGGCACAGCCGCAACTCATTCCTGAGGCCATCCTGGCGGCACGTACCGCGCAAGTGGCGGCCTATGTCGAGCAGCATCGTCCGGCGCAGTCTTGAGGAAACGTCACGATGAGCCATCCCCTGTCCCGTCTCCTCCAGCGCTTGCGTGGCCAGCAATCCGGCTTGCCGCCTGTACAGCCGGAGAAGCAGGACAAGCCCAACGTCTTCGTCAAGGAGCTCTCGCCGCGTGCGCGCCGCCACCTGCTGCGCCATTTCCTCGCGCTGGAAGAGAAGGATCGCCTGCTGCGCTTCGGTTCCAAGCTCTCCGATGAGATGGTGACGCGCTACGTGGAGGGCATCAACTTCGAGCGCGATACCGTCTTCGGCGTCTATGACCGTCGCTTGCGACTGCTCGGTGTCGGCCACCTGGCCTTCGCGCCCAAGGAGAGTACGCGCATCAGCGGTGCCACCATCAAGCCGGTGGTGGCCGAGTTCGGGGTCTCGGTGACGGCTGCCGCGCGTGGGCTCGGTGTGGGCACGCGCCTGTTCATGCGTGCTTCGATGCACTGTCGCAATGCCGATGTCGATACGCTGTACATGCACTGTCTCTCGTCCAACAAGGTGATGATGCACATTGCCAAGAAGGCTGGCATGGAAATCCATCGCGACTATGGCGAGGCCGATGCCTACCTCAAGATCAAGCCTGCCAACTCGGCCACGGTGTTCCAGGAAGCGCTGGAAGAGCAAGTTGCAATGTTGGACTATATCGTCAAGGCCAACTTCAAGGCACTGCTGAAATGGGGCGCGCGCGTGACCGGCATCGGTGCCAAAAAGAAGGACGACGGCACGCCGCCGCCTGCTGCCTGACGCGCTGCTTGCGCGAACGCACATGACCATCCCGTGCCGGGAGCGCATAATATGCGCCTCACTTTGATAACGGGTATGCCATGAGCACCAATCCCAACACCGATGATTTCTTCGCCACCGTCGCCACCAAGTCCGATAGCGGAGCCTTGCGCGGCGACTACAGCCAGGCCGACGCCAACTACGTCGTGGCCCAGAACTGGGAGGGCTACACGCCCGCCCAGCACGCGCTGTGGCGTCGTCTCTATGAACGCCAGGCCAAGTTGATTCCCGGCCGCGCCTGTGATGTCTTCATCGACAGCCTGAAGGCGCTCGATGTCTCGCAAGGCATCCCGCGCTTTGACCGTACCACCGAAGCGCTCTTCAAGGCCACCGGCTGGGAGCTGGTGGCCGTGCCGGGCCTGGTGCCGGACCATACCTTCTTCGAGCACCTGGCCAATCGCCGCTTCCCGGTCACCGTGTGGCTGCGTGAAGAGCACGAGTTCGATTACATCGTCGAGCCTGATCTGTTCCATGACTTCTTCGGCCATGTGCCGCTGCTGTTCAATCCGATCTTCGCCAACCACCTGCAGGAATACGGCAAGGGTGGCCTGAAGGCGCTCAAGCTCGACGGGCTGGCCTATCTGGCGCGCCTGTACTGGTACACCATCGAGTTCGGACTGATCCAGAGCAAGGAGGGTTTGCGCATCTATGGTGCCGGCATCCTGTCCTCGGGCGGCGAAGTCGAGTACTGCCTCTCCAGCGACCAGCCGCGTCGCGTGCCGTTTGAAGTGGAGCGCATCATGCGCACGCTCTACAAGATCGACACCTATCAGGAGACCTATTTCGTGATCAAGGATTTCGAACAGCTCTTCAACGATACCGCGCCGGACTTCACGCCGCTCTACGAGCGGCTCAAGCAGCAGGAGGCCCTGCCGGCCAATACCTTGGTGCCGGGCGAGACCAATTTCCCGCCCAATCGCTGAAGATGACATCGCTGCAAGCAAGCGCTCAGGAAAGCCGGACATGCGTCCGGCTTTTTTTTTGTGCCCGGCAGAAGCGCACATAAAAAAAGCGGATCCGACAGGGGAGGCCGGATCCGCGAGCTAGTGGTGCTTTCAACACTAGAGGGGAGGAACCTTGCACAGTAACGGATACCAATCAATCGCTGTTCAAGTGAGGTCTATTAAACGTCAGCGGCCGAGCTGGTCCAACGGCTTTTACGGGCTGTTACATTCACGTCTTGCTTGTAACACTTGGGGCGTCCGCAGCCCTTTTTTTTCAGCCGGAAATGTTGTTGTTTTTCGCTTTCCGGCATTTTCTTCTCCGCAATGCCGTGAATGCCGCAGGACTTGCGGAAACAGTTTCCCGCAAGACAAAAAAGCCCGGAAACCCTGCTGCGGCGCGCGTAGCGGGCCGGTCACCCTTGTGCTAACTTGACCCCACAACTTGAAGACACCCGGTTCACAAGACTGACGTGTTCCCGATTCCCGACAGATCAGCGTAACTGCACAGCGACAGGGTGCGGGGCGTGACTGGCGGGAGCATGTGCAAGGCAAAAACAAGATTTTTGGCACGGAGACCACATGAACGCACCCCTACCCGCCGGGCAACGCCTGCTGCTGGACGATGTATCGCTGGACGACAAATATGCACTGGAGCGCGGCCGCGTCTTCATGACCGGCATTCAGGCGCTGATCCGCCTGCCGATGCTGCAGCGGCAATACGATGAACGCGCGGGCCTGAACACCGCCGGCTTCATCACCGGCTATCGCGGCTCGCCCCTGGGCTCGGTCGACCAGACCGCCGAGAAGGCGCGCAAATACCTGGAAGCCAAACAGGTCAAATTCCATCCTGGCATGAATGAAGACCTGGCTGCCACCAGTGTGTGGGGCACGCAGCAGGTCAATCTCTTCAAGGGCGCGCAATACGACGGCGTGTTCTCGCTGTGGTACGGCAAGGGCCCGGGGGTCGATCGCTGCGGCGATGTCTTCAAGCACGCCAACATGGCAGGCACCTCCAAACACGGCGGCGTGCTGGTGATCGCGGGCGATGACCATGCCGCCAAGTCCTCTACCGCCGCACATCAGAGCGAGCACATCCTCAAGGCTTGCGGCATTCCGGTGCTCTATCCGTCGTCGGTGCAGGAGTATCTCGACTACGGCCTGCATGGCTGGGCCATGAGCCGCTACACCGGCTTGTGGGTGGCAATGAAATGCGTGACCGACCTGGTCGAATCGGGCATGTCGGTGATGATCGATCCGGAGCGCGTGAAGATAGAGTTACCGGACTTCGAACTGCCGCCCGATGGTCTCAACATCCGTATGCCGGATACGGTGCTGGGCCAGGAAGCGCGCATGATCAACTACAAATGGTATGCCGCCCTCGCTTACGCACGTGCGAACAAGTTGAACCGCATTATCTGGGACAGTCCGCGTGCGCGCATCGGCATCATCACTGCCGGCAAGTCCTACCTCGATACGCGCCAGGCGCTGGAAGACCTGGGCATCGATGAACAGGTCGCCGCCGACATCGGCATCCGTCTCTACAAGGTCGGCATGACCTGGCCTCTGGAAGCCGAAGGCGTGCGTGAATTCGCGCAGGGTCTGGACGAGATCCTGGTGGTCGAGGAGAAGCGCCAGATTCTTGAATACCAGTTAAAGGAAGAACTCTACAACTGGCGCGACGATGTTCGACCCCGCGTGGTCGGCAAATTCGATGACACCGGAGAATGGAGCGGTTCGCAGCGCGAAGGCCATGGCAACTGGCTGCTGCCGGCCACCTATGAACTCAATCCGGCGCAGATCGCACGCGCGATTGCCACGCGCATCTCGCGCTACTTCGCCGGCCATCCGGTGGAGCAGCGTGTGCGCACCCGCGTGGCCTATCTCGAAGCCAAGGAAGCGGCCCTCAACATCAGCAGCAAGCCCGATCCCGACAAGGACCGCGTGCCGCATTTCTGCTCGGGCTGCCCGCACAACACCTCCACCAAATTGCCCGATGGCAGCCGTGGCCTGGCCGGTATCGGTTGCCATTACATGGTCACCTGGATGGACCGCGAGACCAGCCTCTTCACCCACATGGGCGGCGAGGGCGTGACCTGGGTGGGACAGGCGCCGTTCACGACGGAAAAACACGTCTTCGCCAACCTCGGTGATGGCACCTACTTCCATTCCGGCCTGCTTGCGGTGCGCGCCTCGGTCGCGGCGAAGGTCAATATCACGTACAAGATCCTGTACAACGATGCGGTGGCCATGACCGGTGGCCAGGAGTTCGATGGCCCGCTCGATCCGGCCATGATCTCGCGCCAGCTGGCGGCCGAAAACGTGCGGCCCATCATCGTGGTCACCGATGAGCCGGACAAATATCCGGCCGGCACCCAATGGGCCGAGGGCGTGACCATCCGCCATCGCAGCGAACTCGATGCCGTGCAGCGCGAACTGCGTGAACAGCCCGGTGTGTCGGCCATGATTTATGACCAGACCTGCGCTTCGGAAAAACGCCGTCGTCGGAAACGCAATGCCTATCCCGACCCGGCCAAGCGCGCCGTCATCAACGAGGCGGTGTGCGAAGGCTGCGGCGATTGCAGCGTGCAGTCCAATTGCCTGTCGGTGGAGCCGCTGGAAACCGAGTTCGGCCGCAAGCGCCAGATCAATCAGTCTTCCTGCAACAAGGACTATTCCTGCGTGAACGGCTTCTGTCCCAGCTTCGTGACGGTGGAAGGTGGCCAGCTGAAGAAGCCGGTACGCGCCAAGACGCAATCGGGTCCGGTCTTGCCGACACTGCCGGAACCGGTCCTGCCGGGGCTGGCCCAGCCTTATGGCATCGTGGTCACCGGCGTGGGCGGCACGGGCGTGATCACCATTGGCCAGATCATCGCCATGGCGGCGCACGTCGAAGGCCGCGCCTGCTCGGTGCTCGACATGAGCGGGCTGGCACAAAAGGGCGGGCCCGTGATGTCGCACGTGCGCGTGGCCGAGGACCCGGCGCACATCCAGTCCACCCGCGTGGGCACCGGCATGGCTGACCTGGTCATCGGCTGCGACGTCATCGTCACTGCAGGCCGCGATGCCCTCTCGCGCATGGGCGAGGGGCGTACCCATGCAGCGGTCAATTCGACGCAGATGCCAACTGCCGCGTTCGTCCGCAATCCGGACTGGCAATTCCCCACTGCCTCCAGCGAAGGCGAGATCGCCAAGGCCTGCGGCCGCGACAATCTTTCACTGATTGATGCCGGCCGCATTGCGACGGCGCTCATGGGCGATGCGATCGCGACCAACATGTTCATGCTCGGCTATGCCTGGCAAAAGGGCTGGGTACCGTTGTCGGAAGCGGCCCTGTTGCGCGCCATCGAACTCAACGCGCTGCAGGTGGATTTCAACAAGCAGGCCTTCGCCTGGGGCCGCGTGGCCGCGCACGATGTCGAGGTCGTACTGGCCGCCGCAGGCCGCAATGGCATGACGGCCCAGGTGATCGAATTCAAGCGCACGCCGACCCTGGATGAACTGGTGGAACGCCGCGTGGCCTTCCTCACCGATTACCAGAACGCCGCCTATGCGCGCAGCTATCGCGATGCCGTGGAAGAAGTGCGTGCGCGCGAGAGCACGCTGGGTGAGGCGGCACGCGGCCTCAAACTGAGCCGCGCGGTGGCGACCTATCTGTTCAAGCTCATGGCCTACAAGGATGAGTACGAAGTCGCGCGCCTTTATACCGAGCCCGCTTTCCGCGCCAAGATCGCCGGCATGTTCGAGGGGGATTACAAGCTGCGCTTCCACCTGGCCCCGCCTCTGCTGGCCAAGCGGGATGAGCAGGGACACCTGCGCAAGCAGGCCTTCGGCAACTGGATGATGTCGGCCTTCGGCGTGCTGGCCAAGCTGCGCTTCCTGCGGGGTACGGCCTTCGATCCCTTCGGCTACACCGAGGAACGCAAGCAGGAGCGGGCGCTGATCAGCGAGTACCGTGCCACCCTGTCACGCCTGCTGGCCAAGCTCACGCCCGAGAACCTGGAACAGGTGGTCGCCGTGGCCCGCATTCCGGAAGAGATTCGCGGCTATGGCCACGTGAAGGAACGCCATCTGAAAGCGGCCATGCAGAAACAGGCCGCCTTGCTGGCACAGCTCGAACAGGGATCCTCACAGCAGCCGCATTCGCCGCAAGGAGGCGGCAAGCGGGCGGCCTGAGAGAGCAGGAGGAAGGCCAGAAACGGTCAGCGGATCAGGCCAGGCGGCCGCCGCTGACCCGTTCGATACCGGCCAGGTCGCGCCAGCTCCGGACTTCCTTGAAGCCGGTGCCGGAGAGCAGTCCGCGCACCGCAGCGGCCTGGTCGTAACCATGTTCCATCAGCAGCCAGCCGCCGGGCAGCAGATGCGCCGGTGCGCCGTCGATGATGCTGCGCAGGTCGGTCAGGCCATCAGCGTGATCGGTGAGCGCATCGACCGGTTCGAAGCGCAGGTCGCCCTGGGAGAGATGGACGTCCCCTGCGACGATATAAGGCGGGTTGGAGGCGATCACCGCAAAGCGCTGATCCTCGGGCAGGGCGGCGTACCAGTCGCTTTCCAGCAGCGTCACGCGGACCTGGTTGGCCGTGGCATTTTCGCGTGCGATAGCCAGGGCAGCAGCGCTGGCATCCAGTGCCGTCACTACCGCATCGGGCCGCGTATGGGCAATGGCGATGGCAATCGCCCCCGAACCGGTCCCCATGTCCAGCAGCGCCGCGCCTTGCGGCAATCTTTCCATGGCCAGTTCCACCAGCAGCTCGGTATCGGGCCGGGGGATCAACACATCCGGCGTGACGCGCAAGTCCAGTCCATAGAATTCGCGCTGGCCGATGATGTAGGCAATCGGCTCGCCACGCAGACGACGGGTGTAGAGGGCCGTGAGCGCCTCCGATTCAGCGGCATCGAGCCGCCGTTCGGATTGCGTGATCAGTTGCACGCGCGTCATGCGCAGCGCGTGGCACAGCAGGATGCGGTTCTCCAGCGGCTCCAGCGGCGCCGTCTTCAATACGGTGGCCAGCGTACAGCCGGCATAGCTGGAGAGCGGCTCCATCACTTCCAGATGGTGGTGCGCGGGGCGCGCTTGAACAGTTGCACGGCCAGCACCAGGGCCAGCACGCCGAACCAGATCAGCGACCAGGTCGGGATCTGCAGGCCGAACACCGGGGGCCAGGGGGCCGAGCAGAAGCCGTCGGCGGTGAACATCTGCGGCCACAGCTTGGCTGTGGGCAGCTGGTTGAGCGCCGTTTCCAGCGGATCGGTGGTGCAGGAGACACCCGGATGCGCCTTTACGTACAGATGCCAGATCGCGGTGCCGGCGCCAGCCAGCGCGGCCAGCAGGCCCAGGCCGGCGCTGCCGCGGCGGGCGGCTTCGGGCATCAGGGCACCGATCAGGGCGAAGGCGCCGACCAGCACGAACATGTAGCGCTGGATGACGCACAGCGGGCAGGGCTGCATTTCTTCGACGATCTGCAGGTACATGGCAACGCCCAGCAGGGCAGCGCACACCAGCGCCACCAGCAGGAAAATCGCTTTGGATGATTTCATGGTTGAGGATTCAGAGATTCATTAATGTGGGAATGCGTCGGGGCAGTTCGATGGGCGGGACCACGCGGATGATCCGGCGGTTTTTTTGCCATGACGCGATTGTAGAGAAGTCCGGGCCTGCGTGCATGCTGCCCGCGCAGGCAAAGGCACTCTGAACGGATACCCCCGGTTTGGTTCCGGTGGCCTCAGTCGTCGCCCAGCTGGGCCAGCAGTTCAGCCTGGTGCTCGGTGATGAGGGCATTGGTCAGTTCGTCCAGGTCGCCATCCATGATGAAATCGAGCTTGTAGAGCGTCAGGTTGATGCGGTGGTCGGTCATGCGCCCCTGCGGGAAGTTGTAGGTGCGGATGCGCTCGCTGCGGTCGCCCGAGCCGATCAAGGACTTGCGGGTGGCGGCTTCCTTGGATTGCTGCTCGCGCAATTGCACGTCCTTGATCCGGGCTGCCAGCACTTTCATGGCCTGCGCCTTGTTCTTGTGCTGGCTGCGGTCGTCCTGGCATTCCACCACGATGCCGGTCGGCAAGTGCGTGATGCGCACCGCCGAATCGGTCTTGTTGATGTGCTGCCCACCAGCCCCGGAGGCGCGATAGGTGTCGATGCGCAGGTCGGCCGGGTTGATGTCCACATCCTCGACTTCATCGGCTTCAGGCATCACGGCCACCGTGCAGGCGGAGGTGTGGATGCGGCCCTGGGTCTCGGTGGCCGGCACGCGTTGCACGCGGTGGCCGCCGGATTCGAACTTCAGGCGCGAGTAGGCGCCGAAGCCGGCGATGCGGGCGATCACTTCCTTGTAGCCGCCCAGTTCCGATTCCGAGGCCGAGACGATCTCCACCTGCCAGCGCTGGCGTTCTGCATAGCGGGTGTACATGCGCAGCAGGTCGCCGGCGAACAGGGCCGATTCGTCACCTCCGGTTCCGGCGCGGATTTCTAGGAAGATGTTTCGTTCATCATTGGGATCCTTGGGCAGCAGCATCTTCTGCAGATCCAGCTCCAGCGCCTCCATGCGGGCCTTGGCGCCATCGATTTCTTCCTGGGCGAAAGCTTTCATGTCGGGGTCTGACAGCAGCTCGCCGGCGGTGCGGATATCTTCACTGGCCTGCACATAGTCGTGGTACAGCGCTACCAGCGGGCCCAGTTCGGCGTGTTCGCGGGTCATCTTGCGGAAGTTGTCCATGCTGGACGTGGCATCTTCCTGGGCCAGCAGGCTGTTGAGCTCTTCCAGCCGTTCGGCGAGCTGGTCGAGTTTGGCGAGCATTGAGGGTTTCATGAGGTCGGGAAGTCAGTATCGGTCAGCAATGAGGGGGACGACGGCAGCCGTCGGCGACGGCGCGAGGTTGCCAGCCGCAGGCAGCGGCCAGCGCGGCGGGAGAGGCGCTAACGCTTGGCGCGGAACAGTTGCGGCAGCAGCGAGACCAGCTGGCTGCGCTGTTCGCCCTGGGCGTGATGCAGGGCCTGTTGCGGGCCGTGCAGGAACTTGGCGGTCAGGCCCTTGGAGAGGGCGTCCAGCACCGCTTCCACATCCTCACCCTTGGCCAGCATGCGGCGTGCGCGCTCCAGTTCGGCCAGGCGCAGGGCCTCGCCGGTTTCATGCAGGTCCTGGATCAGCGGCACCATGGCGCGGCTGTCGATCCAGTGCATGAAGGATTGCACCCGGGTTTCGATGATGGCTTCGGCCTGGGCGACTGCAGCCTGGCGGTTTTCGACGCCGCTTTGCACCACCGAGGCCAGGTCGTCCACGGTGTAGAGGAAAACGTCATCCAGGCGGCCGACTTCAGCCTCGATATCGCGCGGCACGGCCAGGTCGACCATGAAGATGGGTTTGTGGCGGCGTGCCTTGACGGCCCGTTCCACCAGCCCCAGGCCGATGATTGGCAGCTGCGAGGCGGTACAGGAGACCACGATGTCGAAGTTGGCCAGCTGCGCCGGCAGGTCAGCCAGGCGGATGGCACGGCCGCTGAAGCGATGGGCCAGGGTTTCGCCGCGCTCCATGGTGCGGTTGGCCACCGTCAGGGTCTTGGGATTCTGGGCCGCGAAGTGCGTGGCGCACAGTTCGATCATCTCGCCGGCACCGATGAAGAGCACGTTCTGGCCGGAGATCGAATCGAAGATGCGCTGCGACAGGCGCACGGCAGCGGCGGCCATCGAGACGCTGTGCGCGCCGATTTCGGTGGTGCTGCGCACTTCCTTGGCGACCGCAAAGGTGCGCTGGAACAGCTGGTGCAGATAGGTGCCCAGGCCACCGGCCGCATCGGCCTGGCGTACCGCATCCTTCATCTGGCCCAGGATCTGCGGTTCGCCCAGTACCATCGAGTCCAGCCCGGAGGCGACGCGGAAGGCATGGCGCACGGCATTGTCCTGCGGCAGCGAATACAGGTAGGGACGCAGGTCGGCGTAGGGAATGTGGTGATACTCGGCCAGGAACTGCGCGGTACGGTCGATGGCGAATTCCACCCCGTCTTGCCCGGCGGCCGCAGCCGCATACAGCTCGGTGCGATTGCAGGTGGAAAGGATGGCGGCTTCGCCCGCGGCCACGATCTTGTCATTGCCGCCAAACCACGCACGCGCGGACGCCACCGCCTGACCGATCTGGTCAGCGGGGAATGCCACTTTCTCGCGCAGCGAGACCGGCGCGGTAGTGTGGTTGAGTCCGACGGCGAGCAAATGCATGGAGGAATCGACTATAAGGCAGCAGTGCCGATGAGCTGGGAAATTGCACTTCTATGGCTGTGAAACTGAATGAAAGCGTACGAAACAATGCAATTCGTACAAAATCAGACAGATTCGGCCCCGGTTTTGGGAATAATTATACTCTTTGCCCACACTCGGGTTGGGACGGCCCCTGATAATCGGTATATGTCCCTGACATGGATCAGGCTTGGCGCAGATGGCCGGGGTGCCGATGCAACACTCGCCGGCTGGCCTGCGCGAAGGTTCACTGCGTGTTATTCCAGCCGCTCCAGCTGGTAGCCGTAGCCATAGACGGTGGCCAGCTGGTAGCCATTGCCCGGATGCAGCTTGAGCTTGGTGCGGATGCGCGAGACGTGGGTATCGATGGTGCGGGTCGGGGTGTCCGGTTCGGCCCCCCAGATGCGTTCCTGCAGGAAGGCGCGCGACAGCGGGCGTCCCAGGTGCTGCATGAACAGCAGTGCCAGTTCGACTTCCTTGCGGGTGAGCGTGGCATCCAGGTCGGGCCGCTCGGGATGGGTGATGCGCAGGCGCGCCAGGTCGACCATGAAGCCGCCGGCTTCCACAACGCTGGGCGGGGCTTCATAGGGCTGCGCGGCCAGCAGCAGCAAGTCCAGCCGCAGGGCCAGTTCCTGGCGGTCCACCGGTTTGACCAGGAAATCATCGGCCCCCGCCATGCGCAGGTTGCGCAGCCAGTGCTGATGGGCCGGCGTGCACAGCAGCAACACTACCGGCCGCGCCTTCGAGGCCGCCGGCGGACGGTGCTGCTGGACCAGCATGGTGACCGCATGCTGATGCCGCTGCAGGTCGTCCAGATCCAGCACGACCAGGTTGGCGCGGTCGGCACAGGCGGCGGCAAAGCCTTCGACGCCGCTGTAGACCTGGCAGTCATGGCGATCGGCCAGCTGCGTGACCAGGGTCACGGTATCGGCGTCTTTGGAAAGGATCCCGATTTTCATTGCATCAGTTCAGGGCAGCAGTAAAAGGCAGTCAACGCGCAGAGCCCGGGTGTGGTGGACCGTATTGGCAAAAAGGGCAGCCGAAGCTGCCCTTTTCTTCATGCAGAGTGCGGTATGTGCGCTCAGGCAGCCGGTACGTCGCTGTCAGGCAGCACCACGTTCACATCCAGCACTTCCAGGTTGCCCTGGCGGTCCAGCGAGATCTTGATGTCGTCGGCGTTGACCTTGGTGTACTTGGAGATGACCTCGATGAGTTCCTTGTGCAGGGCCGGCAGGAAGTCCGGGCCCTGGCGGCCGTTGGAACGCTCGCGGGCGATGATGATCTGCAGCCGCTCCTTCGCCGCCACCGCACTTTTGGGCTTGCTGGGGAACAGGAAAGAAAGCAGGGACATGTCACTTACCTCCGAAGATGCGCTGCAGGAAGCCCGGCTTTTCGTAGGTGGTGAAACGCAGCTCGACGGTCTCGCCGAGGAAGCGCGATACCACGTCCTGGTAGGCCTGGGCCACGTCGCTGTCCTTCATGTGGATGGCGGGGGAGCCCTGGTTGGAGGCCTGCAGCACGGTTTCCGATTCGGGGATGATGCCGATCAGGGGAATGCGCAGGATTTCCTGTACGTCGGTATAGGACAGCATCTCGCCGTCTTCCACGCGCTTGGGCGAGTAGCGGGTGATGAGCAGGTGCTCCTTGACCGGCTCGCCGCCCGAGGAGGCGCGGCGCGACTTGGCCTGGATGATGCCGAGGATGCGGTCCGAGTCGCGCACCGACGACACTTCGGGGTTGGAGACCACGATGGCTTCGTCGGCGAAGGTCAGTGCCATCACCGCACCGTGCTCGATGCCGGCCGGGGAGTCGCAGATGATGTATTCGAAGTCCATCTTGGCGAGGTCGTTGAGGACCCGCTCCACGCCTTCTTCGGTCAGGGCGTCCTTGTCGCGGGTTTGCGAGGCCGGCAAGATGAACAGGTTGTCGCAGTGCTTGTCCTTGATCAGGGCCTGGTTCAGGGTGGCTTCCTTGTTGATCACGTTGATCAGGTCGTAGACCACGCGGCGCTCGCAGCCCATGATCAGGTCCAGGTTGCGCAGACCGACGTCGAAGTCGATCACGGCCGTCTTGTGGCCGCGCATGGCCAGGCCCGATGCGAAACTGGCGCTGGACGTCGTTTTGCCGACGCCGCCCTTACCCGAAGTCACAACGATGATTTTTGCCACGAAAAACTCCTTAAGAAGAACAGTACGCCGGCGGTTCCGGCTGGATTCGTTTAAATGATTTACGCCGCAGCCTTACGATGCCGCCATCGGCAGCACGTCGATGCGTTCGCCCTGCAGTCGCACCTGCACCTGCTTGCCGGCGAGTTCGGGCGCATGACCGTTCTCGAAGGTCCGATAGACCCCCGCAATGGAAACCAGTTCCGCTTCCAGTGAAGCGGCGAAGATGCGCGCGGTCGTATTGCCCGACGCTCCGGCCAGGGCACGGCCGCGCAGCGGTGCATAGACGTGGATGCAGCCATCGGCGATCAGCTCGGCACCGTTGTTGACCACGGCCAGCACCACCAGGTCGGCACCGCGCGCATAGATGCGCTGGCCGGCGCGCACCGGGGTGTCGATGACCACGGTGTTGGCCACCGGAGCCGGGGCGGACTGGGGAGCGGGCGCAGCGGGAGCTGCAGGTGCTGCGGGGGCGGCTACCGGTGTCGGTGCCGGCTCGGCCTGCTGGGCTGCCGCCTCCTGCGCACGTGCATTGGCGGTGCCGGCACCGGCCACGGCCGAGTTGTCGATGGCCAGGCCCTGGGCGACGATGCCGCCGTGCAACTCTTCCGGCGCATTGCGTACGGCCACGGTATTCAAGCGGAAGCGCTTGAACAGGGCCACCACGGCGCTCCAGTCGATGGCCGCAGCGGCCGCTGCATCCAGGGTGCCGATGTCCAGTACCGCGAATTCGTCCTCGAAGAAATCGGCGACGCCGCCAGTCATTTCCTTCAGGGCTTTTTCCAGCGAAGTCGGATCGGTTTCATGCAGGATTGCCGAAATGGCAACTACAGTGGAAATTTTGATTTCGATCGGTTTGCGCGTTTTTTGCATAAATCCTGTAGTTCAATGCGGCGGAAAGTGAAGGAAAATGCAGGCTTTCCACCCGGTTTGGCTGTGCATTATACAGGCTGGATGCGGCTGCGATAGCGGTGGAGCGGGGGTTTTCGGCGAGCCGATAGTAAGGCGGCCAAGACTGTTCGGAGATTCGGCAAAAGTTGCAGCCGTGAAGATTTCTGAGAGAAAAGTAACCCGGCGAAAGCGCACTTTGCCAAAAAAAAGCCGCCGGCACCTCGCGATGCCAGCGGTCTTCATCAAGCTTGCCCCGGCGCCTGACAGCAGCGCCGGGTGAGGAAACCGGCAATCAGCCCGGTACCTTGCCGTCCACGCCCTCGACGTAGAACTTGATGCCATGCAGGAAGCCGTCATCGGCCACGGCGTCCTTGCCCAGCACTTCCTTGCCGGCGTTGTCCTTGATCGGACCCTTCCAGATCGGGGCCGAGCCGTCGACGATGCCCTTCTTGCGCTCTTCCACCAGCGACTTCACGTCGGCCGGCAGTTCAGGATTGAAGGCGGCCAGGTCGATGCCGTTTTCCTTCAGGCCGATCCAGCTGGTGCTGCTCTTCCACGAGCCATCCAGCACGGCTTGCACGCGCGCCGTGTAATACACGCCCCAGTTGATCATGGAAGCAGCCAGGTGGGCCTTGGGGCCGAAGCTGGTCATGTCGCTGTCCCAGCCGAAGGCATACACACCCTTTTCCTGCGCGGTCTGCACCACGGCCGCGGAGTCGGTGTTCTGCATCAGCACATCCACGCCCTGGCCGATCAGGGTGGTGGCGGCTTCACGTTCCTTGCCCGGATCGAACCACTTGTTGACCCACACCACGGCGGTGGTGGCCTTCGGGTTGACCGAACGCGCACCCAGGGTGAAGGAGTCGATGTTGCGGATCACTTCGGGAATCGGCACCGAGGCCACCACGCCCAGCTTGCCGGACTTGCTCATCTTGCCCGCGACCACGCCGGCCAGGTAAGCGCCTTCATAGGTGCGCACGTCGTATTGCGCCAGGTTGTCGGCGGTCTTGAAGCCGGTGGCGTGTTCGAACTTCACATCCGGGAATTCCTTGGCGACCTTGAGCATCGCTTCCATGTAGCCGAAGGTGGTGCCGAAGATCAGCTTGTTGCCATCGGTGGCCAGCTGGCGGAAGACGCGCTCGGCATCCGCTGCGGATTCGGGAATGTTTTCCACGAAGGTGGTCTTGACCTTGTCGCCGAATTTTTCTTCGACCGCCTTGCGGCCCTTGTCATGCGCAAAGGTCCAGCCGGCGTCGCCCACCGGGCCGATGTAGACGAAGGCCACCTTCAGCGGATCAGCCGCCGGTGCAGCAGCAGCCGGCGCAGCAGCGGGCGCGGCGGCAGCGGGTTCTTCCTTCTTGCCGCAACCGATCAGGGTTGCGGCCGCCAAGGTGGCGAGCATCGTCAAGGATGCCCTGCGCGAAATCTTCATTGTGTTCTCCCTCAAGGTCAGTGGATAAATGCAGGTGCTGCTACAAAAACGGAATAAACGATTTAAATGATATAAACGATTTAAACGGTATAAATGGTTCAGGAAGCGCCCGGACGGAACGGCTTGCCCAGCGAGGCCGGCATGTTCAGGCGGATCCAGTCGGGGTTGCGCGAGATCAGCGCCAGCACCACGATGGTGGCCAGGTACGGGGCCATCGACAGGATCTGCGAGGGTACCGTCACGCCCATGCCCTGCAGGTAGAACTGCGCGATGGTGACGCCGCCGAACAGCAGCGAACCCAGCAAGACCCGTGCCGGACGCCAGGTGGCGAAGGCGGTCAGGGCCAGCGCGATCCAGCCGCGTCCGGCCACCAGGCCCTCGACCCACATCGGGGTATAGACCAGCGACATGTAAGCACCCGCCAGGCCGCAGCAGGCACCGCCGAACAGCAGCGCCAGATAGCGGATGCCACGCACCGAATAGCCCAGCGCATGCGCCGATTCCGGCGACTCGCCCACTGCACGCAGCACCAGTCCGGCCCGTGTGCGATACAGGAACCAGATGCTGGCCAGGCACAGCGCGAAGGCCACATAGCTCATCCAGTGCTGGTGGAACAGGGCCTTGCCGAGGAAGGGAATATCACCCAGCAGCGGAATCGAATTCGGTTGCGCCGGCAGCGCCAGGCCGACAAAGCGCTGGCCGACGAAGGCCGACAGGCCAGCCCCGAAGATCGACAGTGCCAGGCCGGTCGCGACCTGGTTGGTGGCCAGGCGCAGCGCCAGCCAGGCGAAGAGCGTCGCCATGAGCATGCCGCAGACGGCGCCGGCAACAAAGCCGAGCAGCGGGCTCTTGGTGGCATAGCCGACCGCAAAGCCGGCGATGGCCGCCACCAGCATCATGCCTTCGGCACCCAGGTTGAGCACGCCGGAGCGTTCATTGATCAACAGCCCGATGGCCGCCAGCAGCAGGGGCGTGCCGGCATTGATGGAGGCTGCGATGAGAGGAGCGAGTTGTTCCATGTCCTGTCCTGATTCCTTAGACTTTCTTTTTCCACGCCAGGCGGTAATCGATGAGCGTATCGCAGGCCAGCAGCAGGAACAGCAGCATGCCCTGGAACACGCCCGTGATGGCCGAGGGCAGGCCCAGGCGCGACTGCGCCAGCTCGCCGCCCAGGTACAGCAGCGACATGATCAGCCCGCCCAGGATGGCGCCCACCGGATGCAGGCGGCCGATGAAGGCCACGATGATGGCGGCGAAACCATAGCCCGGCGACACCGACGGCAACAGCTGCCCGATCGGACCGGCGATCTCGAAGGCCCCGGCCAGTCCGGCAAAGGCCCCCGAGATCAGCAGCGAGACCCACAAGGCCGACCGTGCCGAGAAGCCCGCATAGCGCGCCGCATGCGGTGCCACGCCACCGACCATGAGCGAGAAGCCGCGCAGGCTGCGCATCATGAAGATCGCCATCAGGATGGCCGCGACGATGGCCACCGCAAAGCCGATATGCAGGCGCGTGCCCGACATCAGCATGGGCAGCATGAATTCGCCGGAGAACACCTTCGACTGCGGGAAGTTCATGCCGTTGGGATCCTTCAGCGGACCATTGACGGCCCACATCAGCAGCAGCTGCGCCACATAGGTCAGCATCAGCGAGACCAGGATTTCATTGGCGTTGAACTGGTCGCGCAAGTAAGCCGTGATGGCCGCCCACAAGGCACCGCCGATGACACCGGCCACAATCATGAGCACCAGCCCCATGCCGCCGGAAATGCCGTGCCCCGGCACATCCAGCCACACCAGCATGGCGCCCGAGCAGAGCGCGCCGACCGTGAACTGGCCTTCGGCACCGATGTTCCAGATGCTGGCGCGGAAGCACACCGCCAGCCCCAGCGCACACAGGATCAGCGGCACGGATTTGAGCAGCAGCTCGCTGATGGCGCGTTTACCGTTGAACGGATCAATCAGGAATACCTTCAGACCCGCCAGCGGATCCTTGCCCAGTGCCAGGAACAGCAACGCCCCCAGGAACAGGGTAGCGACGATGGCGATCACCGGCGACAGATAAGTCATGGTCTTGGACGGCGCACCGCGCAGTTCCAGACGCAGCGGGAAGCTCATGCGTTCAGCCATGGTTCACCTCCGCCGCAGCGGCTGCTGGTTCGTCCCATAGACCGCTCATCCACACACCCACTTGTTCGCGCGTGGCCTGCTCGATGGGGATGGAGGGCGACAGACGTCCCTTGGCGATGACGTGCAGGCGATCACATAATGCGAACAATTCGTCAAGTTCTTCCGAGATCACCAGCACTGCACAACCTTCCTGTTTCAGTTTCAAGATTTCGCCGTGGATCTGGGCGGCGGCACCGACGTCCACCCCCCAGGTCGGCTGGGCCACCACGAAGACGGCGGGTTTGCGTTCCATTTCGCGGCCGACGATGAATTTCTGCAGGTTGCCGCCCGAGAGGCTCTTGGCCGGTGCATCCGGTCCGGCTGCCTTGACCTTGAAGCGTTCGATGATGGAGGCCGCAGCACGGCGCGTAAAACCGAAGTCAATCATGCCGCGCTTCACGTAGGGCGCTTTCTGGTGCGACAGCAGCATGTTGGCCGTGAGCGAAAGCCCGGGCACGGCACCGCGCCCCAGGCGTTCTTCCGGCACCAGGCCCAGGCCCGCCGCGCGGCGCGGATTGGGCGAGAGGTCGCCTACGGCCTTGCCGGCCAGCATGATCATGTTGGGCGCAGCGCGCTGGTCTTCGCCCGAGAGCGCCGCCAGCAATTCCTGCTGGCCATTGCCGGAGACCCCGGCGATGCCGACGATTTCACCGGCGCGCACTTCGCATTCGATGTCCTTCAGTTCGGTGGCAAACAGATGCGCCTTGGGCAGCGAGAGACGATTGACGTGCAGCTTGCGCTCATTGCGCAGCGAATCGGGATTGCGTTCGCGCTGCAGGCGCACCAGTTCGTCACCGATCATCATGCGCGAGAGGCTGGCGCTGCTTTCATTGCGCGGATCGCAGTTGCCGGTCACGCGGCCACCGCGCATGACGGTGGCGCTGTGGCACAGCGCGCGGATTTCGTCGAGCTTGTGGCTGATGTAGAGGATGCTGCAACCCTCGTCGGCCAGGCGGCGCAGGGTGACGAACAGTTTTTCCACCGCCTGGGGCGTGAGCACCGAGGTCGGCTCGTCCAGGATCAGCAATTGCGGTTCGGTCAGCAGCGCGCGCACGATTTCCACGCGCTGGCGTTCACCGACCGACAGCGTATGCACGTGGCGCTGCGGTTCGAGTTCCAGTCCGTATTTTTCGCCGGTGCGGGTGATGCGTTCGGCCAGTTCCTTGAGGTCGGTCTTGGCATCCAGGCCCAGGGCGATGTTCTCGGTCACGGTCAGCGTATCGAACAGCGAGAAATGCTGGAACACCATCGCAATGCCCAGCTTGCGCGCCACCTGTGGATTGGCGATCTGCACGGTCTCGCCGTTCCAGCGCAGTTCGCCGGCGTCCGGCTTGACGGCGCCGAAAATGATTTTCATCAGGGTGGACTTGCCCGCGCCGTTCTCCCCGAGCACGGCGTGGATCTCGCCGGGCGCCACCGCCAGGCTGACATCGTCATTGGCCAGCACGCCCGGGTAGGCCTTGCGCACATGGCTGATTTCAAGACGGAGTGGAACTGCGCTCACGTGATTTCCCTGTGGTGATGAATGTGGTCATGTCGAAATGCAACGCGGTCCGCGTGCCTGCGGCCGCCGCGAGCGCCCCTGCGGCTCGCACGCGCGACATCATAGACAAATTGCGCCGCGCCGCATACCGCTTTTGCCGGGTTTTGCGCCCCTGTTGCGGCGTTACGGCCCGATTTACCTCATTTTCCCCGATGCGCCCAGCCGGTGGTGCGTTTCTCGATGATGGCAAACAGCTCGTACATGGCCATGGCCATGGCCCCGATCACCACCAGCCCGGCAAAGGCCAGCGGCATCTTCATCGAGGAGCCGGCCGAGACCAGCAGGTAGCCGATGCCCTGGTTGGAGGCATTCATCTCGGACACGGTCGAGCCCACGAAGGCCAGCGTGATGGCCACCTTCAGGGAGGCGAAGAAATACGGCATCGAACGCGGCAGGCCGACCTTGAGCAGGATGTCCATGCGGCGCGCGCCGAGCACACGCAAGACGTCTTCCAGTTCGGGTTCCAGCGTGGCCAGGCCAGTGGCGATGTTGACCATGATGGGGAAGAAGGAGATCAGGAAAGCCGTGAGGATGGCCGGCCCTGCGCCGATGCCGAACCAGACCACCAGCACCGGCACGAAGGCCGCCTTGGGCAGGGCATTGAAGGCCGTCATGAGCGGATAGGCGGCGGCATACAGCACGGGTGAAGATCCGATCACGAAGCCCAGCGTCACACCGACCGCCACGGCAATGGCAAAGCCCACCATGGTGACCCAAAAGGTAGAAAGCGCATGTTCGGTGATCGGGCCGGCGTAATCCACCATGGCCTGCAGGATGGAAGCGGGACTCGGAAAGATGAAGTCGGAGACCTGCCACACGCTGCAGATGAATTGCCACACGCCCAGGATGGCGAGCAGCAGGATCCAGGGCGCCAGCGTGGTGGCGGCGCGGTTGAGTTTGCCGTTGAACGGAGTTTTCATGAGTTTCCTTGGCCGGGCCTGGTGAGGGTCAGGTATTGCGCACGTGGCCGATGTGCTCGCGCAGTTCATGCACCAGCGCGTTGAAGCCGTCGGTATAGGTGGTTTCCAGCGGGCAGGGACGCGGCAGCGGGTTTTCCCGCCGCACCACGATGCGGCCCGGACGCTTGCTCATCACATAGATGGTGTCGGCCAGGAAGGCCGCCTCGCGCAGGTCGTGCGTGACCAGGATGACGTTGAAGCGACGCTCGGCCCAGAGGTCGCGCAGCACGCACCATAGCTCTTCGCGGGTGAACGCGTCGAGCGCGCCGAAGGGTTCGTCCAGCAGCAGCATCTTGGGCTCATGGATCAGCGCGCGGCAGATCGAGGCGCGCTGCTGCATGCCGCCCGAGAGTTGCCACGGGAATTTGTCGGCATAGCCATCCAGGCCCACGGTCTTGAGCAGCTTGAGCGCACGCTCTGTGTACTCGGCCTTCTTCTGCTTGAACTCGCGCCGGTAGGGCTCGACGATCTCCAGCGGCAGCAGCACGTTTTCCAGCGTGGTGCGCCAGGGCAACAGGGTCGGGGCCTGGAAGGCCATGCCCACGAATTTGAGCGGCCCCGTGACCGTCTGGCCATTGATGACGACGCTGCCGCGATTGGGCTGCTTCAAGCCCGTGGCCAGCTTCATGAAGGTGGACTTGCCGCAGCCGGACGGCCCGACGATGGCGATGAATTCGCCAGCGCGGGTCTGCAGGTCGATGTCTTCCACCGCAAATTCGGCGGCGCCATCATAGGCCAGGTAGACGTGGCGGAAATCGACGAAGGGTTCGCTCATGAATGCTTCAGTCAAGGATGAATTTGGTAAACGATATAAATGATTTACTTGGGGAACACGTCCAGCTCGGCCTTGCTCGGCAGGAAGCTGCCATTCCAGATCTTGTCGGCGTTGACGCGGGTCTTGGTGCCGTAGGCGTCCGAGACTTGCGAGGCCATGAGCGTCAGGCGCGGGCTGTAGACCTGTCCATAGCCTTCCGCCTTGGCGTGCGGTGTGGCGATGGCGCTGGCGATGGCCAGCTTCAGGCGGCGCAGTTCCAGCTTTTCATCGATGAGGCCATCGCGTTCCTTCAGGACCTTGATGGCGGCTTCCGGATTGGCCATCACGTCGCGGCTGGCCTTGGCGAAGGCGCGCAGGAAGCCCTTGATGGCTTCGGGCTTCTGCTTGACCATGGTTTCGGAGGCGATGATGGTGTTGCCGTACAGGCGCACGCCGTAGTCCGGGTACATCATCACGTTGATGTCTTCATCCTTGATGCCGCGCGCATTCAGGTTCAGGAGCGAGGTGAAATAGAAACCGGTGATGGCATCCACGTCGCCGCGTGCCAGCATGGTTTCGCGCAGCGGCGGGTCCATGCTGGTCCATTGCGCCTTGCTGGCATCGAGCCCATTGGCCTTGGCGAAGATCGGATAAGCGCGGCGGCCGGCGTCGAACACCGGTGCGCCCAGCTTCTTGCCGGCCAGGTCGGCGGGCTTCTTGATGCCGGATTTCTTGAGCGAGAACACCGCGGCTGGGGTGTCGTTGTAGACCATCATCACGGCCACCGGCTTGTCCGGGGCATCGGGATTGTTGGCGGTGAATTCCATCAGGGCGGCCATGTCGGCAAAGCCCATGTCATAGGTGCCGGAGGCCACGCGGTTGACCGCATTGCCGGAGCCGTTGCCGGCGTCGATGGTGACATCCAGTTTTTCCTGCGCGAAGTAGCCCTTGGACTTGGCCACCAGGAACAGGGCGGCCGGTCCTTCGAAGCGCCAGTCCAGCTGGAATTTGATTTTGGTGTCCTGGGCAAAGCTGGGCGAGGTCGACAGCAGGCCGAGCAGTAGCGCCGCCAGGCAACCGAGGAAGCGGAAATGACGCATGGGGAAATCTCCCGAAAAGCGATTGAAAAAAGAAGATGGAAACCGCAACGCGCGCGCTATTTGGTCGTGGAAACGATAGCGTTCAGAGTGCCGGCGGCGCGTTCCGGTAATGCGGTTCCCACCGAAGTACTGCCTCAAGATCACGCCACGGCTAGAAGGAGTCGCCGCGACGGCTACGACGCTTGTAAAACCTGCTGCACGATCACCGCATGACCGGAGTCCACGCCATCGGAAACGGGTGGCGCGTACTCCAGTTTGAACATGCCGCAATTGCGGTGTGTTCAATATGCGGACATGCCGTTAGAAGCGATGGCGGATTCCCAGGCCGAACGATGCTGCATTGCTTTGGCTGGAGATCTTGTCGTTCATGACGATCGCGTACACGTCGGTGCGCTTGGACAGGAAGTAGTCGTAGCCGACTGAGGTGGTATTGCGCGACACGTCGCCGGTGGTCAGCAGATCGCCGGTGCGTTTGGTGCGAGCGATGGCGGCCAGGATGGAGCCATTGCCTACCGGGATCGACAGGCCTGCGCTCATTACCTTGTCCTTGGCTTGCGACGCGCCAGCGGTGGTGTCCTTGCTGGTCTGGTAGGTGCCGTACAGCTTGATCACCTGGAAGTCATAGGTCGCGCCGAGCATCCAGGTTTTCTGGCGATTGATGGAAGCGAAGGGTGTGGTGGCGTCAACGACAGCCGCACCGGAATTGGGGTTGCTGACCTGCGCATCGAAGTACAAGGCGGTCAGTGCCAGACCACCGTTGAAGTAGAGCGCGTTGACACCGATGTTCTTTTTGCCGTTATCGCCAGCCACTTCACCGAACTGATAGTGCAGGTTGGCTTGCAGGCCACCGAACTTCGGAGTGGTATAGATGACTTCGTTGCTCCAACCGCTGTCAGCTGCGTTTGCTTGGGTCCAGGTGCGCGCACCGAAACTTCCCGACGGGGTGTAGACGTGCAGTACCAGCGGTGAGAAGGTAAAGGAGTCGCCAAACGGGTTGAACAGCACGGTTGGCAGGAAGCTTGGTGCGAGACCGCGTCCCAGGGAGACTTTGCCGAACTCACCTGACAGGCCGATGTTGGCATCGCGCGAGAACAGGTTGTCTCCGGAGAAGCGGCCATAGGCACCGGTATCTGTCTGGAAGAACGAGGTCAGGGCAAATTCTGCCCTGAGACCGCCGCCCAGATCTTCAACACCCTTGAAGCCGATCCAGGAGGTGGTCATGCCGCCAGAACCGACCGAGGACTTGCTTCCGGTATCGCCACTGTTTTTCATGCTGCCGACGTAAGCGTCGACGAGGCCGCTGACAGTGACGGATGATTGCGCCATTGCACTGCCGGCCATCAGGCAGGCTGATAAAGCCAGTGCCAAACGAGTTTTCTTCATTGATCTCCCCTGTTGATAAAAAATGGGTGTCGGAAAGCTGATCCGACGATTTCACCGTGTTGCGCATGACAGGAGGTAATGCCGCTCTCCCGATCCACCTGCCGTGCGGGTTCAGCAACGCCAATTAGCAGATATCGTGCCAACCGGGTATTGCGGGCCGGGCGCTGATATTGGAGGGCGGGCGGGACTCATCAGCCCGGCCCCCTGCACAAGGGGAGAGGTGGTTCTGACTGAGGTTGTTGGGAGGTGCGACAATCAATTGTCGTATGCGTCGGCAGTTGGCTTACATTTTGTTGACAATGTTTTCTGATCAATTGCAACAAGTTGGTGCCTTCGCTGCACTGATTTTGACGGCATGCACTAAAAAAACATGCTTGCCAGGCAGGCTGGCGATGGCCTTGATCTGATCGTGGAGGTATCGCCCGGGAGCGGGTTGACGCTTATCTGCAAAAAGCACTTTGGGCTATAAAGATCGCCACATATTGTGAACAAAAAATATTGCTATTGTGCACAATCTGCGCTTGGCTTCTCCAAGCGTCAGCTGGGCTGCTGTTGGTTTGGGTTGCTCGGTGGGATTAAGCCTGTTGGCAATCGGGATGCAGACTTGTTCGCAAGCGGATGTCGGTGTTTTTCTCATCCCGGCACCATTTATGCTTGAACCTTTGGCTGGGGCATTTTAGCCCTCCAGCCTTACTACTACATGAGGACGCATTTCTGACATGGAAGCCTACCTTCTCGATTGGCTCAATCTTCTGCTGCGCTGGCTGCACGTGATCACGGCGATTGCCTGGATCGGGTCTTCGTTCTATTTCGTCTGGCTGGACAACAGTCTGGTGGCACCGACCGATCCTGAACTCAAGGAAAAGGGCGTCGGCGGGGAGCTGTGGGCGGTGCATGGCGGCGGTTTCTACAATCCGCAAAAGTATCTTCTTGCACCCAAGGTGTTGCCGGAGCATCTGCACTGGTTTTATTGGGAGTCCTACAGTACCTGGCTGTCGGGCTTTGCCTTGTTTTCGCTGTTGTATCTCTTCAATGCGAACGTCTTTTTGGTGGATCGCAATGTGTTCGATATGTCGGCGTCGATGGCGGGCGGGACGGCCATTGCCTTCCTGGTCTTCAACTGGCTGATCTATGACGCGATCTGCAGCACCATCGGGGATCGGCCGGGGGCGGATCGGCTGGTCAATATTCTGGTCGGGTTGCAGGTGATCGTTTCGGTTTGGGCAGCCTGCCATCTGTTTTCGGGGCGGGCGGCATTCCTCATCAGCGGGGCTTCCCTTGCCACCATCATGAGCGCGAACGTGCTGGTGTGGATCATTCCGGGGCAGCGCAAGATGGTGGCCTCCATGCGCGCCGGGCAAGCACCCGATCCGATTCATGGCAAGCGCGGCAAGCAGCGTAGCGTCCACAATACTTACTTCACCTTGCCGGTGCTGTTTGCCATGCTGTCCAATCACTACAGCATGACTTACAGCGCGCCGCATAACTGGATTGTCTTGTTGTGCATCATGGCCGCTGGTGCCTTGATCCGGCAGTTCTTCGTGTTGCGGCACAAGGGGGTTTACAACTGGTGGTATCCGGGGATTGCTGTTGCACTGCTGCTGGCGGTGATCTTGTGGATGAGTCCTGCCATGCAGTCCAAGCCGGTGGCTGCTGTTGCTCCTTCTTCCTCTGCTGCTCCTGCTCCTGCTGGCGAAGCTGTGGCTGCAGGGTCGTTTGCCCAAGTCCAGCAAGTCATCCAGGCGCGATGCATCCAGTGCCATGCCGCCAAACCTACCCTCATGCCTGTGCCCGGCAAAGGCGTGCTGCTCGATTCGCCTGAACATATCTCCCAGCACGCTCAGCAGATCTATCAACAGGCTGTCGTGCAGAAGGCCATGCCCTTAGGGAACATGACTCAGATCACCGACGATGAACGTGCCATCATCGGGAAGTGGTTCGAAAGCGGCGCTCCCGTTAAATGATGGTTTGATTGCTTGGTGGCTTGGCAGACTGCTTTTCTGGTTTTGTGGTTTGGGGCAGTCTGCACGGATTGCTTTCCTGCGCTCTAGCTTAATTATTTTCTCTCTCCGGTCGGAAGAACGCGCCGGGAGCGGCCCGGCAGCCGCTCACTTTTCTTGTCTCGCCAAGAAAAGTAAGCAAAAGAAGGCGACCCCAAAGAGCCAGCCCTCCTGCGGAGGGTCCCCGTCGCAGCGAAGCGAAAAGTGGGAAGGATAGAGTCGCTTCGCTCCCACTATCCTTCTGATCCACTTTTCGCTCCGCTGCGACGGCTGGCTCTATGGGGACGGCAACCCCCACAGGCTCGCCTTCGGCCTCGCAACTTCTCCGACTCGCCTTCGGCTTTGCGTTGGCTCGCCTGCGGCATCGACCGGTCGATCGTTTCCACTCCCGCTCTGGGTTTTGGGTTTTTCTTTTTTGTTTTTTTTTGTCTAAATAATTTCCGTCCGTTCGTCCTGAGTAGTCGCGCAGCGACGTATCGAAGGCGAGAGAACGCCAACGCAAAGCCGAAGGCGAGTCGGAGAAGTTGCGAGGCCGAAGGCGAGCCGTCTCAGTCGTCCGCATCTGCGCCGCCGCTTCAGAGCCCAACAAAACGGATCAGAAAAATAGTCGGAGCGAAGCGACTCTATTTTTCCCGTTTTGTTGGGCTCTGAAGCGGGACCCTCCGAAGGAGGGCGGCGGAGTTGCGGTCGCCTTCTTTTGCTTACTTTTCTTGGCGAGACAAGAAAAGTGAGCGGCTGCCGGGCCGCTCCCGGCGCGTTCTTCCGACCGGAGAGAGAAAATAATTAAGCTAGAGCGCAGGAAGAAATTCCGTGCAGACTACCCCAAACCACAAAACCAACGCCGACAAAAAAATACCGCCCAAGGAGAAAACCCAAGGGAGGCACAGACTAATTCCAAAAGAGAACAAATCAACGCTCCGAAAATGGATGCGTCTTCTTCCAGTGTTCAGCGATATCGATACGCCGGCAGATCCAGACTTTGTCGTGTGACTGCACATAATCCAGGAAGCGCTGCAGGGCACGGAATCGACCAGGCCGTCCGAGCAAGCGGCAATGCATCCCGATGGACAGCATCTTCGGCGCGTCTTCACCCTCTTCATAGAGCACGTCGAAACTATCCTTGAGGTACTGGTAGAAGTGCTCGCTGGTATTGAACCCCTGAGGCGTGGCAAACCGCATGTCATTGGAATCCAGCGTATAAGGCACCACCAGATGCGGCGCCTTCACGCCACCGCTGGTCTCGACTTCAGTCCAGAACGGCAGATCATCCCCGTAGTAATCGGAGTCATAGGCAAAGCCCCCGTGCTCCACGACCAGCTGCCGCGTATTGGGCGAATCCCGCCCCGTATACCAGCCCAGCGGCGCGCTCCCGGTGAGCGCACGGAAGATCTGCACCGCCTCCTGCATGTGCGCCCGCTCGGTCTCGATATCCATGTTCTGATAATGAATCCACTTCAAGCCATGGCAAGCGATCTCATGCCCCAGCTCCTGGAACGCCTGAGTCACATCAGGCGAACGCTGCAAGGCCGTGGCCACGCCAAAGATCGTCATCGGCAGACCGCGCTTCTCGAACTCGCGCAGGATGCGCCACACCCCCACCCGCGACCCATATTCGTAAATCGATTCCATCGACATGTGCCGCGCCGGATAAGCCGCCGCCCCCACGATCTCGGACAGGAATTGCTCCGACGCAGGATCGCCATGCAAGACGCAATTCTCGCCGCCTTCTTCATAATTCAGCACGAATTGCAAAGCCACCCGCGCCTGGCCGGGCCAGCGCGCGTGCGGCGGGTTGCGGCCGTAGCCGGCCAGGTCGCGAGGGTAAGTTTGTTGCTGTGACATAAGTTCTTCGTTTGGCTGTCAAGAAAGGAAATCGCAGCGCCCAACCACAGCGCCGCAGGGAAAATCACACACGTGCAAAACCGCTGAGCAATCCATGATAAGCCTTGGGCAAAGGCCGCGCCCATTCACCACCCTTGGCCGTGCCCAACCCCAGCGCCACCAGCGACTCCGCCAGCTTGACCGCTGCGGTCACCCCATCGATCACCGGTGCACCAATGTCACGGCCAATGGCCGCACACAGGTCAGCCATGCCGGCACACCCCAGCACGATGGCCTCGGCCCCGTCTTCAGTCAGCGCACGCCGGCACTCGTCGGTAATGCGCGCCCGCGCATCGGAAGCCGGATTCTCCAGCTCCAGCACCGCAATCTCGCAGGCGCGCACGTTACGGCAAAAACGCTGCATGCCGTAACGCTCGGCCAGATGCCAGGCCATGCCGCTGGTGCGCGCCAGCGTGGTCACCACCGAGAAGGAGGGGGCGACCAGGCTGGCCATGTGCATCGCCGCTTCGGCAATCCCGATCACCGGTCCCCGCGCCAGCTCGCGCGCGGCCGCCAAGCCAGGGTCGCCGAAACAGGCAATCACGTAGGCGTCCACTCCCTCGCGCTCGCCCTGCTCGATTTCCTGCAGCAGGCCCGGCACGGCCAGCGCCTCGTCATAGTGGCTCTCGATGGAGGCCGGCCCCATCTGCGGACTCACGCCCGTGATCTCGGTGCCGGGTGCCGCCACCTGACGGGCGCAGGCGGTCATGGCCTCGGTCATGCTCATGGTGGTATTGGGATTGATCAGCTTGATGCGCATGCTTGTTCCTTGATGCAATGAAGTCCAGGTCGGTGACGCTCAACGCTTGCGCGCGAACATCAGATAGAACACCGCGCCCAGCGCCGCACCGATGAACCACGAGAAGTCCGCCGCTTTGCGCAGCTGCGGCAGCATCACGCAGGCCACGCACACGGCTGCGGCCAGCACCAGCGCCTTGACCGCATCACGGTTCACGCCATTGGTGTACCAGTAGCGGCCTTCGGGACGCATGGTGTAGAGATCCTCAACCTTTACCTGGCGCTGCTTGACCAGGTAGTAGTCCGACAGCAGGATGCCGTACAGCGGGCCGATGAAGCCGCCCAGCACATCCAGCGTGTAGTGGATCACTTCCGGATTGCCGAACAGATTCCAGGGCGTGATGAAGATCGAGGCCGTGGCCGCGATCATGCCGCCGGCGCGCCAGCTGATGCGGCTGGGCGAGAGATTGGAAAAGTCGAAGGCCGCCGAGACGAAATTGGCCACGATGTTGATGCCGATGGTGGCCGTCAGGAAGGTCAGCGCGCCGATCACCGCAGCCGTGGTGCTGTCGATGCGCGAGACGGTTTCCACCGGGTCGGTGATCAGCTCACCAAACACGGCGATGGTGGCAGAAGTCGTCACCACCGTGACTATCGAGAAGGCCAGGAAGTTGACCGGCAGGCCCCAGAAGTTGCCGCGCTTCACATCGGCGAAAGTATGGCAGTAGCGGGAGAAGTCGCCGAAGTTGAGCATCGGCCCCGAGAAATAGGACACCACCAGCGAGATCGCCGTGATCATCACCGAGACCGCCGCCCAGCCGCTGTACTTGATCTCGCCCAGGTTCAGGCCGACATTCTGCCAGCCGGCCTTGTAGATCATCCAGCCCGCCAGGATGAACATGACCACATAGACCGCCGGACCGGCAAAGTCGATGAACTTCTTGATGGTCTCCATGCCGTTCCAGAACACCAGCGCCTGCAGCACCCACAGCAGCAGGAAACCGCCCCAGCCCAGCGTGGAGAGGCCGGCGAAGGAGTGCACATGAACATCGGCATAAGGCTTCAGTTCCGGGAAGAACTTCAGCACCACCACCACGAAGGCGGCCGAAGCCAGGTAAGTCTGGATGCCATACCAGGCCACCGCGATCAGGCCGCGGATCATGGCGGGGACGTTGGCGCCCAGCACGCCAAAGGACAGGCGGCTCATCACCGGATAGGGCACGCCATGCGCCTGGCTGGGACGCGCCACCAGGTTGCACAGCAGGTAGACGATGCTGATGCCGATCAGCAGCGAGATCAGCACCTGCCAGCTGGTCAGGCCCAGGGCGAACAGGCTGCCGGCAAACACGTAGCCGCCCACGCTGTGCACGTCGGACATCCAGAAGGCAAAGATGTTGTAGGAACCCCAGGTCTGCTTCTTCAGCGGGGCAAGGTCTTCATTGGTCAGGCGCGCGTCGTCGGCGCCGGCGAGATAGGCGCCGGGTGCAGCGGAGGGGGAAGCATCGGTAGTCATGGCCGGTCTCCATCAGAGAGAAAGGTTGGGTGAAACGAATCACGCCCGGCCGCAGCCGGGCTGTTCAACGGACTTCCTGCATGCTCTTGTCGGCATGGTGGTGGTCACACGGTCGGTATTGCATTCGGCCGCGCGACGTGGCCCTGTTTGTTTCTCACTTCCTTCTTCCATCTTCCTGATCCGCCCTGGCGGGAAAATCAGGGTGTGCGCGCCGGCCCGTGGGTCACAGTCCCTTGCCGAGCACGGCACGCAGATCGAACTGATCATCCGCATCCGGCCGTACCCGGTCCTCGCACAAATGCAAGTGATGTGCCATATGCGACTGGGCAGCGGCAACATCGCCTTTTTCCAGCGCTTCCAGCACGGTCTCGTGTTCATCGAAGGAGCAGGCGTTGTGGCCCGGCGCCTCCGTCTTGGCAATCATCAGCGTGGTGCGCGAAACCAGCTTGCGCAGCGTCTCCACCAGCAGCGCATTGCCCGTCAGCTCCGCCAGCGCCAGGTGGAACTGGGCGGAAAGCCGGATCCAGCGCGGCCGGTCACCGTTCAGATAGCAATCCCGCTCTTCCTCTACCATGCGCCGCAAGCCGGCGATCTGGCGCGTACCCGCCTCGCGCCCGACCTTCTCCAGCACCGCATGTTCGAGGATGTTGCGCAACTCGAACATGTCGCGCACCTCGGCATGCGAAGGGCTGGCGATGAAGGCGCCCCGGTTGGCTTCCAGATCCACCATGCCCTCCGAGGCCAGGCGCGACAGCACCTTGCGCACCGTGTGGCGGGCCGTGTCGTAGATCTGGCACAGGGTCTGCTCGGTCAGCTTGGTACGCGGCGGCAGGCGGTGTTCCATGATCGCGTCATAGATGTCCTGGTACATCCTCTCCTCGACCGCTCCCGTGCTTTCGCGCTCGCGCGCACTGGCGCGGCCCGGGGCGGCAGGGGGGCGTGCGGTTTTGCTGGCTTTGTTCATGATGCTCATGCTCTGGCTGGAATGACTGTCTGGAAGGTCTTGCCGGTCAACAACGAGGCGCATGGATCGTCAACAATCTGAAAATGGATTTGCAACAAAACGGGGCTCATTCTGCACCAAAAAGAATGCCCTGTGACCCTCTTTGGGTCACCGCCGACGCGACTTTCGATGCTGCGACGCAGCGCCGATGGGGCAAACTTCCCTTGTGAACAATGGCGTACCGCATGCTGCATGGCGTAATCTTGATTTCAAAAATTGTTGTCAATCCGTGCGTTCGATTGCGGCAAAAACGGGTGGTCAATGGTGCCGGTGGCGCGCTGCAAAAGACGGGCCGGACCGTCGCCAATCCCCTGTAACTCCTATGCAAGAAGCGTGCTTGACCGCAAGGGATATGAAAACGCCCGGCACATGGCCGGGCGCGGTATTGCAAGCTGCGGCAGGTTTAGTGGCTGGCGGCGTACTGTTCCAGCTCCTGGTGCAGGGTGGCCTTGTCTTCGTCGGACAGGAAGCAGGCGTCGATGCCATTGCGGGCCAGCTGCAGCACCTGCTCGCGCGAGAGGTTCAGCGAGCGGGCGACAGCGTGGTAGTTGGCGTTGATGTAGCCGCCGAAATAGGCCGGGTCGTCGGAGTTGACGGTCACGGCCAGGCCGGCATCGAGCAGGCGTGCCAGGTTGTGCTCGGCCATGTCCTTGACCACGCACAGCTTCAGGTTGGACAACGGGCACACCGTCAGCGGCGTGCGCTGTTGCGCCAGACGCTGCATCAGGGCCGGGTCTTCCTCGCTGCGCACGCCGTGGTCGATGCGTTCGACGTGCAGCACGTCCAGCGCGCCGATCACGTAGGCGGCCGGACCTTCTTCACCGGCGTGGGCCACCAGGCGGAAGCCCAGTTCACGGCAGCGGGCGTAGACGCGTTCGAACTTCTCCGGCGGATTGCCGCGTTCGGAGGAATCCAGGCCGATGCCCAGCCACAGGTCGGCGTACTGCTCGCGCAGCGGCAGTGCCGCTTCCAGGGTGGCGAAGGCGTCCTCTTCGGAAAGATGGCGCAGGAAGGACATGATCATCACGCTGCCGAAGCCATCGCGACGGCGCGCATCGCGCAGGGCGGCGGCGATGCCGGCGAACACGGTAGCGATCGGAATGCCGCGCTCGGTGTGGGTTTGCGGATCGAAGAAGATCTCGGCATGGCGCACGTTGTCGGCTTGCGCGCGGGCAATGTAGGCGGCGGTCATGTCGTAGAAGTCCTGCTCGGTGCGCAGCACGTTGGCGCCCGCGTAGTAGAGATCGAGGAAGGACTGCAGGTCGCTGAAGTTGTAGGCCGCGCGCAGGTCCTCGACCGAAGCGTAGGGCAGGGCGACGTTGTTGCGCTGGGCCAGGGCGAACATCAGCTCGGGTTCCAGCGTGCCTTCGATGTGCAGGTGCAGTTCGGTTTTCGGCAGGCCGGCGATGAAACCGTCCAGCGCGGCGCCGGTAGCGGAGGAAGAAATGACAGCTGAGCTCATGGAAACGACCCTTCAAAAATGGCAGAAACAGGGAAGGCGGGCGCGGGAACAGACCCGCGAGCGCCGCGCGACACCTCGCCGCGCCAGCATAGCCGCCTTCCGGACCCCGCATTATCACGCAAATCGCAACCCTGGCTCCACAAAGGTAAAAGCCGGTATGTCGCTGAACCAAAGAGGCTGCGTGAGTTCCGAGCAGCAGTGCTGCGGCCTCTCGCCGGGCGGGACTTTGGCAGGGATGCAACTAAATCTCGCCAGCATCGGGCAAGCCATGTTTAAATGCTAAGCTTCTTGGGGGAAACGAATGCGCAAGTCGATCAGGGAAAGCATGCAGTGGATCGTGGGTGGCACCGTACTGGTGGCCATGTCGGGGTGTTCCATGATGCCGTGGACCGAAGCCGAGGACCCGACGGTGGTACCGTACAAGACGGTCCTGAGCGGTTCTTACCAGGGTTTCCTGAAGAACTGGGATGAGCAGCGTCAGCCGGTTTTCTGTGCCCTGATCCGCAGCCGCGCCGAGTGGGACCGCTGGATGCAGCCGGCCCCGGTGATGAACGACAAGCGTCCCTTCGGTCCTTCGGCCGATCATTTTGAACGCAAGCAATATCTGGTGGTGGCGCGCAGCATGACCGCGCCGGATGCGGCGGAACGTCCCCATGTCTTCACGCCCTTGTCGCTGCGTCTGCGCGACGGCACCCTGCGTCTGAACTATCTCTATCGCGCACCGGCTTCCGGCGCTTCGTATCGCATCAAGGATTACCTGATGGTGGCCATTCCCAAAGAACGGTTCACGACGGGGCCGGTGGTGTTTTATGAGAATGACCGGAAGGTGTGTGAAGTGGAGCGGTAACGCCCAGGCTGGCCCAATGGTCAGCCACATCCGTGCAGGACCTGAACGAAAAAAAGCCGAAGGCGAGAGCACCTTCGGCTTTTTCATTTCTGACTCCGTCTGACATATGGCGGCTTCAAGCCCCTTGCGTCATCCCGATGAACTGCTGCAATTCCGGCGTCTTGGGATTGCCGAACAATTCCTCCGGCGGTCCGATCTCATGCACCTTGCCCTGGTGCATGAACACCAGCCGGTTGCAGACCTCGCGCGCAAAACGCATCTCGTGCGTCACCATCAACAGCGTCATGCCTTCCTTGGCCAGGCCGCGCATGACGGCCAGCACTTCGTTGACCAGTTCCGGATCCAGCGCCGAGGTGATCTCGTCGCACAGCAGCGCCTGCGGATTCATCGACAGCGCGCGCGCAATCGCCACGCGCTGCTGCTGGCCGCCGGAGAGTTGGTCCGGAAATGCATCAAACTTGTGACCCAGCCCGACCTTCTCCAGATTGGCCTTGGCCGTGGCCATCGCTTCGGCTTCGCTCGTGCCCTTCACGATCATCGGCGCAATCATCACGTTGCGGCCCACCGAGAGATGCGGGAACAGGTTGAACTGCTGGAAGATCATGCCGACCTTCAGCCGCAGGTTGCGCAGCTCCAGTTCGCTCGCACCCAGCTTGGCACCGGCCACGCTGATGTTGCCCTCGTCGATGCTCTCCAGGCCGTTGATACAGCGCAGCAGCGTGGACTTGCCCGAGCCGCTCTTGCCGATGATGGCGATCACTTCACCGGGCTCGACGTCCAGGCTGATGCCCTTGAGGACTTCGTTGTCGCCGAAGCGTTTCTTGACGTTGTCAATGGCGATGAGCGGCATTGTATTTCCTTTCTAAAGACTGGCTGTACTTGGACAGCGGCCAGCAAAGCACGAAGTAGAAGGCACCCACGATGGCAAACACCGTGAAGGGGCGGAAGGTGGCATTGGTGATGACGGTGCCGGCCTTGGACAATTCGATGAAGCCGATGATGGAGGTCACCGCCGTCGACTTGATGATCTGCACGCCAAATCCCACCGTCGGTGCAATCGCGATACGGAAAGCCTGCGGCAGCACGATGTAGCGCATCTGCTGGAAGTAGCCCATGGCCAGCACCGATGAGGCTTCCCACTGCCCCTTGGGAATGGCTTCCACGCAGCCGCGCCAGATCTCGGCGAGATACGACGCGCTCCAGCACATCAGCGCCAGTCCCGCCGCCAGCCAGGCCGGCACTTCGATACCGAACAGCGCAATGCCGAAGAAGACCAGGAACAACTGCATCAGCAGCGGCGTGCCCTGGAACAGTTCGATGTAGAGCCGGGCGACTTGTCGCAGCCAGTTCTGGCGCGAAGTGCGCATGAACAGGATGATCAGGCCCAGTGCGCCACCGAGCACGAAGGTGACCAGCGACAGGACGATGGTCCAGCGCCACGCCAACATCAGGTTGCGGACGATGTCCCAGGTGGTGAACGTGATCATGCGGTCCTCCGGGCGGTGATGAAGTGGTTGCCGATCAGGCGCAGCAACTGGCGCAGCAGGATGGCCAGCACCAGGTAGATGGCGGTGGCGACGATATAGGCTTCGAAGGCGCGGAAGTTGCGGCCCTGGATGTAGTTGGCCGCGAAGGACAATTCTTCCACCGCGATCTGCGAACACACCGCCGAGCCCAGCATGACGATGACCACCTGCGAAGACAGTGCCGGCCAGATCTTCTGCAGCGCCGGACGCAGGATGATGTGGCGGAAGATCTGCCCGCGCGACATCGACAGCGATTGCGCCGCCTCGATCTGCCCGCGCGGAATCGCTTGTACGCCGGCGCGGATGATCTCGGTGCTGTAGGCCCCCAGGTTGATCACCATGGCCAGGATGGCAGCGGTGATTTCACTGATGTGGATGTTCAGCGAAGGCAGGCCGAAGAAGATGAAGAACAGCTGCACCAGGAAGGGCGTGTTGCGGATGATCTCCACATAGCCGCTGACGATGGGTTTGAGCCAGCCCGGCCCCTGCGTGCGTGCCCAGGCACCGAAGATGCCCACGGCCACGCCCAGCACGCCGCCGATGGCGATGAGCTCGGCGGTGGTCGCCACACCCTTGACGATGACGTCGGTGTAGTCGAGCGTGGAAAGAAAATCGAATTGATAAGCCATGATGTCGTGTCTGCCCTGCCTCGAAAATGCTGCGTTTGCCGGGTTGTCCGCCTGCCTGCTGCCGGGGTGAAACTGGTTTGCTGCTGTATTGGTACTGTATTGGTGCTCTAGGGCGACCGTATTGCCGTCGCCTTGCTACTGTACTGGTGGATTTCCGCAACTGTCATGCCGCACACCACGAAGGTGTGCGGTCACTCCAGCAAATTACAGGCCAGCCGGCAGCGGCAGGCCCAGCCACTTCTGGGAGATGGCGTTGAGGCTGCCGTCCTTCTTGGCGTCGGCCAGGATGGCGTCGACCTTGTCCTGCAGCTTCTTCTCACCCTTGTTCAGGCCGATGAAGCAAGGCGAATCCTTGATCAGGAACTTGGTCTCGGGCTTCTTGGGCGGGTTCTTGGCGATGATGGCGGCGGCCACGACGTTGCCGGTCGCTACCAGCTGCACCTGGCCGGAGAGGAAGGAGCTGATGGTGCTGTTGTTGTCCTCGTAGCGCTTCACGGTGGCCGAGGCCGGCACGATCTTGGTCAGTTCCAGGTCTTCCACCGAGCCACGGGTGACGGCAATGGTCTTGCCGGCCAGGTCGGCGGCGCTCTTGACCGGCAGGTCGGCCGGGCCGAACACGCCATTGAAGAAGGGCGCATAGGCAGCGCTGAAGTCGATCACCTTCTCACGCTCGGCGTTCTTGCCCATGCTGGAGATGACCAGGTCGACTTTCTTCGTGGTCAGGTAGGGAATGCGGTTGGCGCTGGAGACCGGGATCAGTTCGACCTTCACGCCCATCTTCTTGGCGATCAGGTTGGCCACGTCGATGTCGAAGCCCAGCGGCTTGAGGTCGCTGTCGACCGAGCCGAACGGCGGGAAGTCGGCCGGCACCGCCACGCGCAGCGTGCCGTGCTTCTGGATATCGTCCAGGGCGTCGGCGCGGGCAGCCGAAGCGGAGAACATCATGGCGCCGGCCATCAGGCCGAGCAGGAGTTTGGTCAGTTTCATAGCAGTTTCCCTTGGGTTGACGTCATTGACTACGTTGATGAGTGGCCTGTTGTGCAGCTCAAGGCCGTTTGCTTTCCTGGCGTGGCAGTCCGGTCTCGCCCGCAGCCCCCTGCCGCGACACCGATGCCAGCGCCTGTCGCAGCGGTTCCAGCGGATCGCTGCTGCGCACCTGGGTGAGCCCTGATTCCACATGCTGCAGGTGGTCCTGCATCAGTTGCTCTGCCCGTTCCAGATCGCCGCGTTCCAGCGCCTCGACGATCAATACATGTTCCGAACATGAATCCTCGGCCTGCTCCGACGACTGGTGCAGCATGGCCGTCAGGGTGGTACGCGCGGTCAGGTCGCGCAGCGTTTCCGACAGCAGCGAGTTGCCCAGGCATTCGCACAGGCAGACATGGAAGTCCCCCAGCAGATAGCTGCGCGCCCCCACATCGGCCCCGGCGATGGCCGCCTCTTCGCGTGCGATGTGATCGCGCAGCTGGCCGATGGCCTGCGCGCTGATCGGCCGCACCCGCGCCTGACGCAACAGCCCCAGTTCGATCACGCGGCGTGCCTCGAAGGCTTCGCGCGCCTGTTCGGCAGTCGGCTCGATGACGAACCAGCCACGCCGGGCACTGACGGTGACGATGCCACGCGCCATGAGCCGGGTCAGCGCTTCGCGCACCTGGGTACGCGAGACGCCGAACAGGTCGGCCAGCTGCTGCTCGCCCAAGCGCGTCCCCGGTGCCAATTGCTTGGCGAGGATGGCCTCGGTGATGCGGACCGCAATCTGCGACGACGACTTGGCGGAAGGATCGGTGTTCATATCCCCTCATCAGCAAGTTGTGTGCCACGCTGATATACAAGATTGGCATACAACAAGCCGCGACGATTATTGGCGGCCAGACGCCGGTGTGGCAAGGGTTTGCGCGGGGTGTCGCAATGTGGTCACGCTGGCGGGAGGGCGGGTGATGCGGCGCAAAATGGGCGAAATGAAGGAGTGGGCGCAGGGCTTGCCTGCTTTTGGTGCGCTTGAGCCTGCCACACGCGGGTTTGGGCTGCCCTGCTTTTGTGCGCCGCATTGTCGAATATGAATGCATTGGCAATTTCAGGCAGCGGATTATCTTGGATGGACGTCAAAATATTCACATCAAGAGTCATCGAAATTCCCTTCAAGTAATAAACTTGCAGTTGAATCTAGTTAGAATCTGATACAAATTGCTAACAAGTACGCAGGGAAAATCCTGCAAATTTAACAAGAACAAGGATGGAAGCTCATCCATGTCAGGATTTTCCGGATTTCCGCAATGCCGCAGCCGTGGTTTCATACGGCCTGCCAAATTGATAACAAATCCATCAGGGAGAGCCCGTGCCGCGCTCTGCAGCAAGCCAAGCCATACAACAAACAGCCGGCCGGACCTGGCGCGCCTTGCGGGCGCTGGCCTGGACCCTGGCCGCCAGCGCGGCGGCGCTGGTGACCGGTGCAGCGCCGGCCCAGAACCCGGCGGCGGCCACGGCGGCCGCGCCCACCTCGATCGCCTTCTATTACGGCCCCAATCCCCCGCTGGCTGACCTGCAGGCCTTTGACGTGGCCGTGGTGGAACCGGCCTTCGTGCGCGACCCGGCCGCACGCACGCGCAGTGCGGCCAACGGGGCGCACCAGCTGTTTGCCTATGTCTCGCTGGGCGAGGTCCAGCCTTCGCGGCCTTACTACAAGCAGATGCCGACCGGCCTGCTCAAGGGCGACAACGCCGCCTGGGGCAGCCGCGTGATCGACCAGACCGCGCCCGGCTGGCGTGACTTCTTCCTCGACAAGATCGTGGCGCCCTTGTGGGCGCAGGGCTGGCGCGGTTTCTTCCTCGACACGCTGGATTCCTACCAGCTCTTTGCCAAGACCGATGCCGAACGCGCCGCCCAGACGCAGGCCATGATCGCCACGTTGCGCGAATTCAAGCGCCGCTATCCGGAGGCGAAGCTGATTCTCAATCGCGGCTTCGAACTGTTCCCCGATGTGGCTCCGCTGACGTATGCGGTGGCTGCCGAATCGCTCTATCGCGGCTACGACGCCGGCCGCCGCAGCTATGGTGCCGTCACCGACAATGACCGCGCCTGGCTCTCCGGCCAGCTGCGTACCATCCGCGACCGCTATCGCCTGCCGGCCATCGCGATCGATTACGTCGACCCGTTCCAGCCCGGTGCCCGCGCCCTGGCGCGCGAGACGGCCAAAAAGATCAGCGCCGACGGCTTCCTGCCCTGGGTGGCCGATGGCACGTTGATGTCCATGGGCGTGTCCAGTGTCGAACTGGTGCCGCGCAATGTGCTGGTGCTGCTGGATGTGGCTCAGGGCGATGACCTGCATACCACCGAGGCCCAGCGCTTCCTCGGCATCCAGCTGAATCACCTCGGCTTGCGCTATGAATTCCGTGAAGTCGGCCGCGAGGGCCTGCCCACCGAGCCACTGGCCGGACGCTATGCCGGCGTGGTGACCTGGTTCCGCAGCGGTACCGATCACCAGCGCCTGGGCCCGTGGATCGGGCAGCGCATCAAGGAAGGTGTGCCGGTGGCCATCTTCAATGCCTTCGGTTTCCAGATGACCAAACTCAGCGCCGGCATGCTGGGGCTGACCAGTTTTTCCGCCCCTGCGCCGGAACAGCTGGTGGTCACGCAAGCCGATCCCGAACTGATGGGTTTCGAGACCAAGCCGCGCGTGGACCGCACGCAGCTGGAGCTGGTGCGCCTGACCGACCCTGCCGCCAAGTCGCTGCTGCGCATGAAGGATGGCCGCAACAACATCTACGATGCCGCCGCCATCATGCCCTGGGGCGGATTCGCCCTGGCCCCGTTCGCCACTACCACGCTGCAGGTGATGGATCCGCCGCGCTGGGTGCTGCAGCCCATGCTGTTCCTCAAGCGCGCGCTGCGCCTGCCTGCCATTCCGGTGCCGGACGTGACCACCGAGGGCGGCCGCCGCATCCAGACCAGCCACCTCGATGGCGATGGTTTTCCTTCCAAGGCCGAATATCCGGGCTCGCCCTTTGCGGTCGAAGTGCTGCAGCGGGAGATCTGGGACCGCTACCGCTTCCCCGTGACGGTCTCGGTGGTGGAGGGCGAGCTGAGCCCGCAGGGCGTCTATCCGCAGCTCTCCGCACAGACCACGGCGCTGGCGCGCAAGATGTTCACGCTGCCTTATGTGGAGCCGGCCAGCCATTCCTTCTCGCATCCCTTCAACTGGGCCGATGCGATGTATGACACTCGCACTGCCGACATCAACCAGATGGATGGCGATGCCTCGCGCACGCTGGACATCCCCAACTACAAATTCAACCTGCAGCGCGAGATCAAGGGGTCGATGGACTACATCAACAAGACCCTGCTGCCGCCCGGCAAGAAGGCTGAAGTCTTCCTCTGGACCGGCAACTGCGTGCCGCCGCCCGAGGCCATCGCCCAGACTTATCTGGACGGTTTCCTCAACATGAACGGCGGCGACACCATGATCACCAGGAGCCGCAACACCTGGACCGACATCGCCGCGCAGGGGGTGCGCAAGCAGGGCTGGTACCAGGTCTTCGCGCCCAACCAGGACGAGAATGTCTACACCGGCAACTGGACCGGTCCCTTCTACGGTTTCGAGCGCGCCATAGAAAGTTATGAACTGACCGGCGAGCCGGTCCGCTTCAAGGCGGTGGACATCTACTACCACTTCTATGCCGGCACCAAGCCCGCCTCGGTGGCAGCCCTGCACAAGATCCACCGCTGGGCGGAGGCGCAGCCGTTCACGCGGCTGTACGTCTCGCAGTACATCCGCAAGGTCATCGATTTCGAAAACACCAGCATCGCCCGCACCGCCGATGGCACGCTGGTGTATCGCACCGGCGAGTATCTGCGCACGCTGCGCATCCCGGCCGATGCGCCTGACGTGGATTTGTCACAGCCCGGCATCGCCGGGATCGCACCGGGCCCGAGTGGCCGTTACCTGATCACGTCGGCCGGCGAAGTGCGCATCCGCCAGCGCAGCAGCAGCGAGCAATCCGATGCGTCGCCGGCCTTGCCCATGCTGCTGGAAGCGGCCGGCCAGGTCGGTGATTTCCAGCGCAGCATCAACGGCAACAAGGCCGAGCTGCGTTTTTCGCTCACCGCCAATGGCGTGACGACCTTCAGCGTCAGCGGCGCGCGCGCCTGTACCGCTACCGCCGATGGCGTGGCGCTGGCCAAGGGCAAGTCGGTCAGCATCACCGGCCAGGCGTGGTACCGCAATTTCACCGCCAAGACTGCAGTTCATCAATATGACATCGGCTCCGCAACCGCCCCGCTCGCGACAACACGGCACCTGGTACTCGTTCAATGCACCTTATGAACGGGCCAGGCTGTTCTCGCCCTGGACGATCGCCGGCTTCGCGCTGGCGGTCGGGACGGTGCTTGCCCTGGTCTATCCCAAGGTCTCGCTGCAGCAGCGGCTGGAAGTGGCCAATGCCAGCGGCAAATCCGACCAGCTGACGGTCGAGTACATCAAGGTCTTCCTCAAGGCCCAGCCCGGCAATGCGGCGCTGCGTGCCGAGCTGGTCAAGCAGATGATCGACCTCGGCCAGTTCGGGGAGGCGCGCGCGCAACTCGCGCTGCTGCAGATGGACAGCAGTGCCGCCGCACGCCTGTCGGCGGCCTGGCTGGAATACCGCATCCGCCAGCAGGAAGTCTTCGCCCTGCCGAAGGATGCGCCCGAGCGCACGTTCTTGCTGGCGCAGTTGCGCGAACAGCTCAATGTGCTGATGACCTATCCGCTCACTGCACAGCAATGGCTGACGCTGTCGCAGGATGCGCTGGCGCTCGGTGACGGCGAGTCTGCCCGCGCTGCCTTCGCGCGCCTGCTGGCCGATCGCAGCACGGCCGACATGTCCTATACCGAAGCGGTGCGCCTGGGCCAGCAGAGTCTGGGCGTGGGCGATTATCACAGCAGCGCGGCCTTCTACCTGCTGGCCATGCAACATGCCGGATCGCTGGCGGCGCGCCGCGAGAATTTCCTCGATGCGATGCGGACCCTGCAGGCCGGCGGCTTCTACCAGGAAGCGCTGGCCGCCGCCGAGGCCAACCTCGGTCCGCTGGCCAATGACAAGACCGTGCTGCTGTACCTGACGCGGCTGGCCCAGGCGGCCAATCGCCCGGATGCCGCCGAGCGTTACGTGAAGCAGTTGCTGCAATTGTCGATGGCGCGTGTGCCGTCGCCGCTGGCGGCTGCGCGGGCCGGGCAGGGGGGCGTGGTGGCCGTGTCCATGCAGGACTTCCGGCAGTCGCTGCAGCAGATGCAATCGCTGCTGCACCACCCTCGGCGCCTGCACAATGAACTGCAGCGCGCGATGCAGCAGGGCCGCCTGTTGCGCGTGGCCGGAGAGAACCAGCCCTCGGCGGCCGATGTGGCTTCCAGCCGCGCGCTGGCCAGGCTGCCCTTCGATGAGGAGATCTACACGCTGGCCTACAACGTCTTCCTGGCCAATCGCAACCTGGTCGATGCGCGCCTGCTGGCGCAATCGGCGGTGCGCCAGCGTCCCGATGACGCGGCCTGGCGCAAGCGCCTGGCCGAGGTCTCCGAATGGAGCGGCGTGCCGGAACAGGCCACGCCGCAATGGCTGGCCTATGCGCGCCTGTCGGGTGACGAGGCGGCGTGGGACAACGTCCTGCGTGCCGCCGCCGGGACCTTTGAACAAGACATGCTGGTGGAGGCCCTGCAGCACAAGATGCAGGTCGAGCCCGGCAATGCGCAGTGGGTCAACCTGCTGGTGGCGCAATACGAAAACATCGGCCAGCCCGAACGCGCCGCCGCCTTGCTGGAAGAGCGTCTGCGTGGCAAGCCGGCCCGCACTCCCGACGCCGCCACCGAGCGCAACGGCACGATGGAAGCGCTGGCCAAGCTGTATCTGCGCATGGGCCGGGATGATGCTGCGCTGGCGACCTTGCGCCGCCAGCGCGAGGAGTTCGGCCCTTCCGCCGCGAACGCCCTGATGACCGCCAATCCCCTGTATCTGCGCGGCCGCCTGGACGATGCGCTGGAAGTGCTGCGCGCTGCCGCCAAGGTGGCACCGGACGGCAATGCCGACTTCTGGCGCACCTATGCGGAAGTGGCGCGCTACATGGGTCTGAATGAAGAGGCGCGCATCGGCTATGACCGCCTGCTGGCCGCAGACCAGGCCGCCGAAGGCGACATGAGCAACATGATGGTGGTCATCCAGGACCGCGAACCGCGCGCCGCCGCCGAGCTGGCCGAGTTCGGTTTCCACCGCACTGGCGTGCCCAATTTCGCGGTGCAGGCGCTGACCTATCGTCTGCGTCTCAATGACCTGGAGGGTGCGCGCAGCTTCCTCGCCAGCCTGACTCCGCAGCAGAATGCGGCATTGGAAAAATACGTTCCTTTCCTCAGCGTGCGTTCCTCGGTCAAGCAATTGCAGCGCGATCTCGAGGGCGCGCGTGCCGACATGCGCCTGGCGCTGTCGCTGGCACCGCGCGCGGCCGATGTGCGGGCCGAGACCCTCTGGGTACTGATCGCCACGCGCGATGCCGCACTGCTCAATCGCGCCATGACGATGTGGGCCCATGATGCCGAGACCACGCCGCAACTGTGGGGACCGTACGCCGCCGCCAACATGTCGCTGAACCGGCAGAACCAGGCGCTGCACTGGTTCCGCAAATCCGGCTTCCCGCACGACGATTACCTGTGGCTGATGAGTTATGCCGAGGCGCTGGATGCCACCGGCCAGCCCGACCTGGCCTGGCGCATCCGCCGCCATGCCTGGCTGGAAGTGCGCAATCCGCAATTGCTGCGCAATGTCCCGCCCGGGCAATTGCATGAATGGCGCGATCGTCTGGCGGCGCTGGCACCGCTGTTCATGAGCGCCGACGACAGCGCCCGCGTCATGCGCGCACTGTTGCGCAGCGATGTGACGCTGCCACCGCGGCCGGACGGCCAGTCCACGCCCGCCAATGGCCCGGCCCTGCTCAAGGACATGCAGCAAGCCGCGCGCAGCGATGCCGTCCAGCGCAGCCAGGATGAGGTGCGATCAGCGCAACTGGCCGAGGGGCCGGCAGCACTGTTTGCGCCCACCACCGACACCGGCCAGCGCCCGGGCGATGATGCGCGCTTGTCTTCCGGTGCACGCGAACTGGCGCTGGCCTATGCGATGAACCAGAACCAGTCCGACCTGGCCCGCACCTGGCTGGCCACGCGCTTTGCCAAACAGCTCGACAAGCCCCTGTGGGGCGAGCTGGCCATGGCCCTGGGCAACGATGATCGCCAGCGCTTGAATGCCATGCTGGACAACCTGGCCGACTGGCTGCCCATGTATGACCGCGTTGAAGCGGCCCGCGTGGCCGGGCGCGTCGGCCTGGCACAGACGCTGGCCTTCGACCAGCTCGAACGCCTGCCCGCTGACGATGAACTGCACGGACGGCTGACCGGCCTGGTGACCGATGAGCCGCCGCGCTTCTCGGCGGGCTACACCGCCACGCGCGAATTCCCGCTGGCCACCAAGCTGTTCACGGTCAACACCGGCGTGGCGCTCACGCCGGGCACGCGCTTCTCCGTCGGCTACACCGAACGGCACCAGACCGTGGACGACACTACCCTGCTGGGCGCTGTGCCGGCGGTGGACCGCCTCTTCGAATTCACCTTGCGCCGTCGCATCGAGGATGGGTTCGTCAGCGCCAGCCTGCAGCACCGCGACGCGATGACTTCCTTCAATGGCCTGCGCCTGGAATTCTCGCAGCAGCTCACGCCCAAGCTCACGCTCTCCGGCAATGGCGGGCTGAACCTGGCGGCCATCGATTCGGCCTTGATCCGCGTGGGCGGACGGCGCAGCGGCGGCGAACTGAACCTGAACCTGCAATTGAGCCGTACCGAATACCTGCGCCTGGGCGGCGGCCTGCAGCGCTACCAGACGCAATCCGGCACGGCACTCGGCAATGGCCGCACCCTCAATGCCGAAATCGGGACGCACTTGCGCGTGGAGTATCCCAACCTGACCCTGCGCGGCTTCGTCAACGATGCCAAGTTCAGCGATCGCGGCGCCAGTGATGACCAGATCGCACGCCTGGTCCCGGCCGGCAACGATCCGACGGGCTTTCGCTACATGCCGCTGGATGCGCGCTCGTGGGGTGTCGCACTGGGTGCCGGCACCGTCATCGAAAATGCCTACACGCGCGCCTGGCGTCCTTATGCGGAGTTCGGCCTGACCCGCACCTCCGACATCGGCTGGGGCCGCAACCTGCGCGCCGGGGTGGCCGGCAGCGTGCTGGGGCAGGACGTGTTGTCGGTAGCGGCGCAGAGCACCAGCGCCACGCCCAACACGCCGCAGCGCGGGTTTGAATTGAATGTGCTCTACAAATGGTTCTACTGAATATGAATCTGAAATTGAAACTGCAGGTGAAGGCCTCGCTGTCCGTACCGTGTCGAAATTGATTGATCAATGAAATCGATGAATCAGCTCTCATTAATCTATGGCCGCGAAAGGCCGCGCATTGCTCCAAGGTGACCACCATGACAAACAAGATCCGCTCCACGCTGTTGAAACTCGGCAGCGCTGCCGTACTGGCCCTGGGCCTGGCCGCCTGCTCCACCGCTGACATCGGCCCCGCGCCGGTGGTACCGGCCGACGCACGCTGGGGCTTGCTGCCCTTCGCCAATCACACCGAGACCCCGCAGGCCGGACTGCGTGCCGAGTCGATCTCGGAGAGCATCCTGCGCGCCAATGGCTTGGCCGAGCTGCGCCGCTATCCGGCTTCGCTCAACAATGAAACCCTGTTCGAACCGATGGACCGCAAGCAGCTCGATGCCGCCCTCGACTGGGCACGCAGCGAGAACATCACCTATGCGCTCTCCGGCACCGTCGATGAATGGCGCTACAAGGTCGGCATCGATGGCGAGCCGGCGGTGGGCCTGACGCTGCAGCTGATCGAGGTCTCCAGCGGCAAGGTGGTCTGGGCAGCGGCCGGTGCCAAGAGTGGCTGGAGCCGCGAAGCCTTGTCGGCCGTGGCACAGAAGCTCATGCGCAGCCTGCTGTCGCCCTTGCGCACGCTGGCGCGCACCTCGGCGGCCGTCAATGCGGCCAACGCAGCGGACGCTGCGGCGCAGACCGAGTCCACCGCGCCCGAGATGCAGCGCCCCTGATGGGAGAGAACGTGAACGACAGCCAACGGCCCACTACACCACCGGTCTCAGGACGTCCCGGCGGTGGCCAGCCGTGGGCGGCCAGTCCGCGGCCGGCACCGACGGCGGCGCAGAAGCGCCAGAAGTTCTGGTCACGCCTGTTTACGCGCTTCGATACCGACAGCGGATCACCGCGCAAGGCGGCCCTGCGCATCGTCGAGACCATTGCGCTGGTGGCCGCCGCGCTGGGTGTGGCCTGGTGGCTGGCGCCGGAGGATCCGTTCGGGCTGGAGGCGCAATTCCCCTGGCTGTGGCTGATGCCGGCCATCCTTGCCATGCGCTACGGCAGCACGCTGGGCGTGGTGGCGGTGGCCACCATGCTGGGGGGCTGGTATCTGCTCATGCATGGCCATCATGAAGATGAGGCGCAGGCCGTGGTGTCGGCGGCGCAGGCCTTTCCGCAAGCCTATTTCCTGGGCGGGCTGGTGCTGACGCTGCTGTGCGGCCAGTTCGCCGAAGTGTGGAATGCGCGCAGCCGCCGCCTGCGCGGGGTGAATGCCTATCTGGAAGAGCGCCTGACCATGCTCACCAAGAATCACTTCCTGCTGCGCCTGTCGCATGAGCGGCTGGAACAGGACCTGCTGTCCAAGCCGCTGACCCTGCGTGAATCGCTGGACCGCATGCGCGCCCTCACGCTCACGCAATACCTGCTGGACCCGGGCCGCATGCCGGCACCGGATGCCTTCCTGCAGATCCTGGTGCAGAGCTGCCAGGTGGAGTCGGCCTCGGTGTTTGCCTGCGATGTCCACGGCCACGTCCTGCCTGAGGCGGTGGCCAGCGTGGGCAAGGTCACGCCGCTGGCGGCCGACGACCCGCTGGTGCGCTATTGCCTGACGCAGCAGAAGCTGGGCCATATCCAGACCGAGAGCCTGAACCAGACCCTGCGCAACCAGAGCCGCTATCTGGTCTGTGCGCCCTTGCGCAACTACGAGGGCCGCCAGTTCGGCTTGCTGGTGGTGGAGCAGTTACCCTTCCTGGCCCTCAACGAAGACACGCTGCAACTGATGTCGGTGCTCATCGACTACTACGCCGACGGCATCGAGATGGGCGACAGCGCCCGCGCCATCCTGCAGCAGCTGCCGACCTGCCCGCCGGAACTGGCAGTGGACCTGGTGCGCCTGCATCGCCTCAAGCGCAGCACCGACATCGATTCCTCGCTGGTGGCGCTGGTGTTCGGTGACGACGAACTCTCGCGCGACATGTACGATCAGGTACGCCGTTTGAAGCGCGCCGCCGATGTGGTCTGGACCTACAAGGCCGGTGGCCGCAACGTGTTGATGACCTTGCTGCCGCTGGCCGGACCGGCAGCGGTGGATGGCTACCTGATGCGCATCGAGACCGCTTCGCACGCGCAGTTCGACAACAAGTCACTGGCCAACTTCGCCGCTGCGCACACCGCTGCGCTGGGCAGCGATGAGCCGATGCGCCTCTTGATCAACCTGGCGGAACGCTGTGCTGCTTAAACTCTCCGCTGCCGGTCTGAGTTTCGAGACCGCCTCCGTGGCCCTGCTGCTGCAGGGTGGCAACGGGCTGGGCGTACTCTCCGGTTATCTGCTGCTGCACCTGGCCTCCTCGGCGCTGTTCGCGCTGGCCATCGCGCAGGTGGCCCCGCCGCAGTACCGGCGTCCGCGCACGGCCTTGCTGCTGTATTTGTTCTTCTTCAATTTCTTCATTCCCATCGGCGGCGTGCTGTGTGCCGTGGTGGCGCTGCTGGTGGCCGTGCTTTGGCCCAAGGACAAACCGGAAGACCATTTCGATACCAGCCAGGCGCCGGCCTTCGTCACTGCGCGCAGGCGCGAGGGCAGCGGTTTTTCCGGCAACCGCGTGCGGGCGCAGCTGGGCAACGTCGCCACCCCCGTGGACAAGCGGCTCAATGCACTGGTGGCGATCCAGAGCGCGCCCACGCGCGCCAGCGGCGCTTCGCTGCGCAGCCTGCTGGGCGATCCGGCGGACGACGTGCGGCTGCTGGCCTATGGCATCCTGGATGGCAAGGAAAAGAAGATCACCCAGCGCATCGTCGACATGCGCAACCACCTCAAGACCGTCTCCGACCCCGAGACCCTGAGCATCCTGCATCAGCAGGTGGCCGAGCTGTATCAGGAACTGATCTACCAGAACCTGGTGCAGGGCGACCTGCTGAACTACTCCTACACCCAGATGCGCGAGCACGCCCGGGCGGCGCTGCAGATCGATGCCGCCCAACCGGGCCTGTGGTTCATGCTGGCGCGCATGGAGCTGGCCAACCGCAACGTGGCCGACGCCGCCGAGGCCATGCAGCGCGCCCATGAATATGGTTTTTCGCGCGTGCGTCTCCTGCCTTACCTGGCCGAACTCAGCTTCCTCGAACACGACTACGAACAAGTGCGCAAGCTCTTCATCGAAATGCAATACGATCCCAGCGTGTCCTCGCAGCCGCAGCTGCACCGTTACTGGCGCCATGGCCGGCGCACCATTGCCAACCGGCCTGACACCTTCAGTCCCGCGCCTGCGGGCCGTCCTGGCGGAGGCCGCCGATGAATGCGCCTGTCGTCAAACCGGTCGCCGGCGATGCGTCCTACCAGCGCCGCGCCAAGGACTGCGACGTCATGCTGCTGCTGGAAGGGACCTTCCCGTATGTGAGCGGTGGCGTGTCAAGTTGGGTCAACCAGATCATCCGGGGTTTTCCCGAGATCCGTTTCGGCCTGTGCTTCATCGGCAGTCGGCCTGAGGATTACGGCACCCCCAAGTACGCACTGCCGGACAACGTGGTCCATCTGGAAACGCACTTCATCCACGAACATCTCTCGGCGACGCAGGTGGTGCGTTCGCGCGGCGATGCAGCCGCCTTCGAACGCATCGACGAACTGCATGCCATGTTCCGCGCCTACGATCGCACCGATGCCACCTCGCATTCGGCGCTGGTGGCGCAACTGGGTGAACTGATTCCGATGATGGAAGATGGGGGCAAGATGGACCAGGACACCTTCCTCTTCAGCAAGCGTTCCTGGGATTACCTCGCTTCGCAATACCGCATTTTCTGCACCGATCCTTCCTTCGTCGATTACTTCTGGACCGTGCGCATCATGCACCAGCCGGTATGGACCCTGGCCCGCGTGGCGCGCCAGCTGATCCCGGCGCGCTGCTATCACACCATCTCCACCGGTTACGCGGGCTTCCTCGGGGCGCTGATGAAGATGCAGACCGGCCGTCCGCTGATCCTTTCCGAACACGGCATCTACACCAAGGAACGCAAGATCGACCTGTTCCAGAGCGAGTGGATCCGCGACAACCGAAACGTCTTCGAAAAGGATGCCTCGCAGATCCCCTACTTCCGCGAGATGTGGATCCGCTTCTTCGAGGCGCTGGGCCGGCTGTGCTACCAGGCGTCCAACGACATCGTCGCGCTCTACGAGACCAACCGCCTGCGCCAGATCCATGACGGCGCACCGGCCGAGCGCACGCGCAATATCCCCAACGGCATCGACCTGCCGCGCCTGTCGAAGCTGCGCGCATTGCGCAGCGAGAATATTCCGCCGGTGCTTTGCCTGCTGGGCCGGGTGGTGCCGATCAAGGATGTGAAGACCTTCATCCGTGCCATGCGTACCGTGGTCAACCAGTATCCGGAGGCCGAAGCCTGGATCGCCGGACCGGAAGATGAAGACCCGGCCTATGCCGGTGAGTGCCATGCGATTGCCGATGGTCTGGGCCTGACCGACAAGGTCAAGTTTCTCGGTTTCCAGAAGATCGACGAGCTCATGCCCAAGATCGGACTGGTGGTGCTCTCCAGCATCAGCGAGGCCTTGCCGCTGGTGCTGCTGGAAGGTTTTGCGGCCGGTGTGCCGGCCGTTGCCACCGATGTGGGATCGTGCCGCCAGCTGCTGTATGGACTGTCGGAAGAAGACCAGGCGCTGGGCGCAGCGGGGGATGTGGTCGGCATCGCCCAGCCCCAGGCGCTGGCCGACGCGGCATTGAAACTGCTGACCGATCCGCAGCGCTGGCACGCGGCCCAGGCCGCAGGCATTGCGCGCGTGGAGCGTTACTACACCCAGGACATGATGTTCGGTGCCTACCGTGAGCTGTACCAGCGTTCGCTGGCGCAGGGCGGGCCGGACAGCGACGCCGCATCCGGCCAGCCGCTGCGCTGCCCGGTGCGGCACTGACGAGGACCGCCATGGCCGGTATCGGTTTTGAACTGCGCAAGATATTGAAGCGCGACAGCCTGCTCTCGCTGATGCAGGCGTATTCCTATGCGGCCCTGATCAGTTCGGGGCCGTGGATCATGTCCATCGTCGGCATCCTGGTCATCGGTTTGGTGAGCTATACGGTGAACATGCCCAAGCTGGCCATCGTGCAATTCCAGGTCAGCATCACCTACGTGATTTCGCTGTCGCTGATCTTCACCGGCATCTTCCAGCTGGCCCTGACGCGCTTCGCAGCGGACCGCCTGTTTGAAAAGGACAATCACGCCATTCTGCCCAATTTCCATTCGGTGTCGATGGCGGTGACGGTGGTGGGGGGCGTGCTGGGCCTGCTGGCGGTGGCCTTCCTGTTCCCGCAGCAGAGTGCGCTGTACCGGCTGCTGTTGCTGGCGGCCTTCATCATCATGTGCAACATCTGGATCGCCACCATCTTCCTGTCGGGGATGAAGCAGTACAAGGCCATCTTCTGGATCTATGCGCTCGGCTATGCCATCACGGTGGTGGCGGCGCTGCTGTTGCGTCCGCTGGGGCTGGAGGGTTTGATGGGCGGATTCGTGATCGGCCAGGCGGTGCTGCTGATGGCGATGATGGCGCTGATCCTGCGCAATTTTCCGTCGGACCGCTTCATCTCCTTCGAGTTTTATGAGCGCAAGAAACTCTATCCCTCGCTCATGGCCATCGGCCTGCTCTACAACACCGCGATCTGGATCGACAAGGCCATGTTCTGGTACACGCCCGAGACCAGCCAGGCCATCATCGGTCCGCTGCGTGCCTCGGTGATCTATGACCTGCCGGTGTTCCTGGCTTACCTTTCCATCATTCCCGGCATGGCCATTTTCCTGCTGCGCATGGAGACCGATTTCGTCGAGGACTACGATGCCTTCTATGAGGCCGTGCGCACCGGGGCCTCGCTGGAAACCATCGAGAAACACCGCAACGGCATGGTGGAAACGGTGCGCCTGGGCCTGCTGGAAATCATCAAGATCCAGGCCATCACCACTTTGCTGCTGATGGTGACGGGTGAGTCCATCCTGAAGTGGCTGGGCATTTCCACGCTCTACCTGCCGCTGCTCTATATCGACGTCATCGCGGCCAGCCTGCAGGTGGTGCTGCTGGGCATCCTCAACGTCTTCTTCTATCTCGACAAGCGCCGCATCGTGCTGGGCCTGTGCGGGGGACTGGTGGTGCTCAACTTCGCGCTCACCGCGCTCTCGCTGCACCTGGGTCCGACCTTCTACGGTTTCGGATTTGCGCTGGCGGTGTTCGTGGTGGTGCTGGCCGGTTTCGTGCTGCTCACCCGCAAGCTGGAACTGCTGGAGTATGAGACCTTCATGCTGCAATGAGCGCGGCGCTCATTGCAGCACTCATTGCGGTACTCACTGAGGCAACTCCTGCGCCTTCCATTTTTTCCACAGGCGACGCATGCGCTCGTGGCCATCGTTGACCTGGCCGGCCAGGAAGCCGCGCGCGTAGGCGATGCTCGGCGCCAGGCGTACCTGCTTCTGCTGCAGTTGCTGCAGCAGGGCATCGGCCACCACCAGGTCGTTCTGCACGCCCAGTTGCTCCTGCAGGCGTGACAAGGCTTTCAGGTAGGGGCGGCTGCTCTTCTCGCCATACAGCGCCTGGAAGAACTCGATGTCGTAGCGCATCTTCTTGGCAGCGATGCGGGTACGGTGGCGGGCGCGGTCGTTTTCTTCGAGATGCGCACCGCGCTTGTTGAGGCGTTTCTCATCCCGCTGCAGCATCTGCCGTGCATAGCGGAAAAGCGCTTGCGAGAGGGCTTCCTGTCCCGCCTCGCCGAGGCCATCGCGCCAGCCAGAGGTCAGCAGCCAGCGACTGAACTGCAGGACCAGCGCGGTATAGCGCGGCGAGGCCACGGCCTGTACCGCCAGTGCATGTTCCTTGCCGGCTTCCACCAGCGCGGCATGGCGCACCCGTTCCAGATCGATGGCACCGATGGCGTGCGGTGGCAGCGTGGTCAGCGTTTGCGTGGCCAGTACATCCCAGTCACGTGCATTGCCGATGGCTTGCGAGACCCAGTCGAATTCAGCGGCCAGGGAAGCGGGCAGGGCGATCACGGGCTCGAACAGCGTGAAGGCCGAGCGCAGGCGGCGCAGGCCCACGCGCATCTGGTGCAGGCGTTCGATGTCGTCACTGTCCTGGTCGGCGATGTCATTGGCCTGGATCTGCTCCACGCAATTGTTGACCACCGCCAGGAAGGCCCGCTCCACCGGCATCTTGCGGGTCAGCTGCAGCGGCTTGGCGCGGCTGGCCGACGAGGTCGCGGCGATGCCCTGCTGCGCACGGCGCGCCTGGTGGAACAATCCATAGCCGCGCTGCGCCTTGCTCTGGATGCCGATGCGCAGCGGCAGGGTCTGCAGCAGTTGCAGTGCGAAATCGAAGAGGGCGCTGGCCTCGCCTTGCTTGAGTTCCAGTTCGATTTCGCAGACCTCCGCCTTGAGCTCTCCGTGTTCTACCGTGCCCTGGTCGAGCACGCATTCGACCTCGCTGCCATCCTGCAATACCAGGTTCCACACCATACGCTGGATGCGGGTACTGAAGATGGGCGTCAACTGCGCAGCGGTCTTGTCGGAGAACACCTTCCTGGCCCAGGCTTCGTCGGAGGCCGCCAGCTCGCGCAGCACCGGCAGGTCAGGTTGTTCACCTTCCACCAGCGACTCCCATTCATTGCGCTGGTGCAGGCCGCCACTGACGCCGCCGCCTGCCTTGAGGGTCTGGATATATTCATTTCCGGTCCGACGCACCCGCAGTCCGGCTTCGTTCTGGCGCAGTAGCAGGTCAGGCGTATCGAAGTAGGTGCCGGTCTGGTCCTTGATGCGTGGCGCGGCCTGGGCGTAGCGCTTGATGAGCGGATGACGGATGAAGGCCTTGGTGTGCTCGGGGGCGAGCAGCAGTTTCAGTTCGGTTTCCATGAGGCGTTCCGTGTCGGTTGGAAGTAGGGGGCCGCCGGGCTAGGCGGCGGGGAAGAAGCGGGGCGGGCAAGCGGTGCCTGGCGCTGTGCCATGTAGCGCGCGGGCGGCTTGCCCAGGGTATTGCGGAACATGGTGATGAAAGCACTCACCGATTCATAGCCCAGGTCCTGCGAGACGCGCTGCACCGAGCTGCCCGAGGCCAGCCATTGCAGGGCCAGCATCAGGTGGATCTGCCGCCGCCAGCGGCCGAAGCTCATGCCGGTTTCGGCCTGCACGAAGCGCGCAAAACTGCGCTCGCTCATCGCATGGCGCTGGCCCCATTCGGCCACCGTGCTGCGGTCGGCCGGTTGTTCGGCCAGGTGGCGCGCAATCGCACGCAGCCGCGAATGTTGCGGCACGGGCAGGTGCAGGGGCAGGGCGTGGCGCTGGCTGTGTTCCAGTTCTTCCACCAGTACCGAGGCCAGGCGCGCGGTGCGCTCGTGCGGGGCGTAGTCCTGGCGCTGCTCGGCGAGGTGGCAGATCATCTGCACCAGCAGGGGCGACAGCGCCAGCGTGCAGCACTGGTCCGGCATGCTGGCTGCATGTGGCGCGATGAAGAGGAAGCACAGCTGGCCGTCCAGCGTGACACGGTTGCTGTGCGGCACGCCCGGCGGAATCCAGACCGCCGACTGCGGCGGCACGATCCACATGCCCTGCGCCGTCTCGCAGGTGACCGCGCCGCGCAGGGCCACCACCAGCTGGCCCTTGCGATGGCTGTGGAAGGGGGTTTCTCGCTCGCTCTGGCTGGTATGCACGCGCAGGGCCGTGACCGCGGCGTCGAGGCGGTCCGGATCGTGTTCGACCAGGCTGGCGTAGAGAGTGGCCATCGGGAGCAGGGTTGACCGTTTTTAGCAATAAGCTGGCATTGTAGCCAAATTCGTACAGGCTGCGATTGGCTAAGCTGGGCGCTCGCTGCTTTCGATCAATCATTGCCTTCATCACGCCCGCCATGCACGCCACGCATCCTCCTCACGTTCGCCCTGTTCATCGCAGTGTCTGGCTCATTGCAGGCATCCTGCTGATCGCCGCCAATCTGCGCGCACCGGTCACGGCCGTGGGGCCGGTGATGGGGTTGCTGCAACAGACCTTCGCGCTCTCGGCCGGTGCCGCCGGGCTGATGCTGACCTTGCCACTGCTGTGCTTTGCGCTGGTCTCGCCGCTGGCGGCCCGCGTGGCGCGCAGTCTCGGATTGGAGCGCACGCTCCTGCTGGCCTTGCTGTTGATTGCGGGCGGTATCGTGCTGCGCTCTTCGGGATCGGTGGCGGCCTTGCTGGCCGGGACCTGTGTCATCGGCTGCGGGATTGCCGGCGGCAATGTGCTCTTGCCCAGCTTGCTCAAGCGCGACTTTCCCGATGATCTCACGCGCATGACGGCCATCTATGCGCTCACCATGGGCGGTGCGTCGGCGCTGGGCTCGGTCTGTGCGGTGCCGCTGGCGGCGGGCCTCGGCTGGGCGTGGGCGCTGGCTTCGTTCATTGCATTGCCGGTGGTGACGGTACTGGTCTGGCTGCCGCAATTGCGGCGTGATACGCGCCCGGCCACTGCGCCTGCACGTGCGGCGTCGATGTGGCGCCAGCCGTTGGCGTGGCAGGTGACTTTCTTCCTCGGGACCAATTCGCTGGTGTATTACGTGGTGACGGCATGGCTGCCGTCCATCCTCGCGGCCAATGGACACAGTGCGGTGGAGGCGGGCAACCTGCATGGCCTGATGCAACTGGCCTCGGCTTTGCCGGGCTTGCTGCTGGTGCCGCTGGGTCCGCGCATGCGCGATCATCGCCCGGTGGCGGTGAGCATGTCGGCTGCGACTGTCCTGAGCCTCATCGGCCTCATTGCGTGGCCGCAGGCGTCCATCATCTGGGTGCCGCTGTTTGGGTTCGGGACGGGCGCGGTGCTGATCCTGGGGCTGGCCTTTGTCGGCACGCGCGTATCGACACCACCACAGGCTGCTGCGCTGTCAGCGATGGCGCAGAGCGTGGGCTATCTGCTGGCGGCCGCCGGGCCCATCCTCATGGGTCAGCTGCATGATGTAAGCGGTGGGTGGACGCTGGTGCTGGGCTTGTGTGCGGGTGGGGCGGTGCTGATGGGGGCGCTGGGCTGGTTGGCGGGGCGGCCGGGGAGGGTGATCGGGGCGGCCGTATAGAGAGTCGATGCGCGACTGGAAAAAATCCGCGGCTTCGAGGATGATGGCGGCTGCATCGTGAACGGGTGGCTGCCTGATCACCGCTTGCGATGTCTTCCTGAAACGCGACGCCTTGCTGGCGACCACACCATGACCGCATCGCTTCTTGCCCCGGTAGATCTGTATTGCGAACGCCTCAGCACTGCCTTCTGGGCTGAGCCCGTCAATGCACTTTCCAATCTCGCCTTCTTGCTTGCCGCGTATTTCTTGTGGCGCTTGCCGTTGCCGCAAGGGCGCAGTGCCGTGGTGATGTCACGGATCCTGACGCTGATGGTGGCCGTGATCGGCGTGGGCAGTTTTCTTTTCCACACCTTTGCGCAACGCTGGGCCCTGTTCGCCGATGTCATTCCGATTTCGGTCTATCAGGTGCTGTTCCTGGCCTTCTATGTGCGCCAGGTGGCGCGCTGCAGCTGGCTGGTGACGCTGGGCTGGGTGCTGTTTTTCTTCGCTGTCACGTATGGCGTCGGCATGCTGCCGGATCAGTGGCTCAATGGTTCGGTGGCGTCGTATGGTTCGGCGTGGCTGTTCATTGGCGGGCTGGGCGTGTATCACTGGCGCATGCGCAATGCGGAGCCAGGGATCCTGCTGCTGGCCACCGGTGTCTTTACGCTGTCGCTGGTGCTGCGCTCCATGGACATGGCGGTATGCCCGAGCATCAGCATCGGCACCCACATGTTCTGGCATCTGCTCAATGGGGTGGTGCTGTATCTCACCACGCGGGCTTTCATGCTGCAGACAGGCGATGCGCGCGCATAGCCAGATAGGCAATTTCATCCACCCCGCCGCCGTTTACGGTGTCGTCATTCGTCATTCTTTTGTCAGCATCAGATGCGAGCATGCCTGTGAAAGGAGCTCGTCATGTATCGTAAAAGGAAGACGCAATCCTGGCTCAGCGAAGAGATTCCTCCTGCTGAAAGAACGGATGCCTGGCAAGCGGAGCTGCGCCGATCCTACCGGGAATGGACGCTGACCAAGGCCGTTTCTCCCGAGTTTCGTGCACACCTTGTCAGACATGAATTCAATGAGCTCTTGCTCATCAATACGATCTGCGGTCCGTGCGAGGGCGAACGCGATTACCAAACGCTCAGGAGGGATGACGATCTCTATATCGGTATCCAGCTTGCAGAGAGTGGTGCTGAACGCTTCGATACAGCAGGTCAGCGTCTGCAAGTGGGCGCGGGTGATCTGATCGTATGGACTACCGCCGATGCGACGCGGTTCGAGGTGATCGAGACCTTGCACAAGGTGACGCTGATGCTGCCATGGCGCCTGTTGAGAGATCGTTTTCCCGAGCACAAGGAACCGCCTGTGGGCGGTCTGCGTGAGGGGCGTCATGGTATCGGCTACCTCCTGGTCAATCAGATGCGCGCGTTGGCCAGTGAGCTCATGCATCTCGATCCTCGTGTGGCCGGTGCTGCCAGTCGTTCCCTGCTTGAACTGGTCAATGCGCTGCTTCATTACGATACTCGCGCGGCACTCGATAATGCGTCCGTCAAACTGCAATTGATTCGGGAATACATTCTTCGCCATTTGCATGACGAGAGGCTTGATCCCGCCACCATCGCTGCGGCCCATCGCATCTCCGTACGCCACCTGCATTCTCTTTTTCAGCAGGAGGATATGCCGGTCTCACGCTTCATTCTCCAGAGGCGGCTTGAGGCCTGTCAAAAAATGCTGTCCGATCCCGCTTTCAATCATCTGCGTATTTCGGAAATCGCCTATAGCAAGGGCTTCGCTTCCGTCAGCCATTTCTGCCGGGTGTTCAAGGCGGCGTTCGGCCAGACGCCCAATGAAGTGCGTCGTGCGGTGGCGCACACACCGAGCGGCGAGTAATGTGCGGGCCAACGTCATTTATTGTCATCTTGTGATGTGACTGCGCTGTGCGTCAATGATGATGCGCTCTCGGGCAAGGATTGCGAACGACAGCTGCTACCTTGTTCGGGGGCTCTTCTCCCTGAAGCGAGTGTCTCCTCGTGCGGCCCGGAAGGATAGGTCAACATTGTCTGTTGCAGATGAGAGTCTTGCCGTTTCTCTCTGGGCTTCCGTGAGAAAGGAGGCGATGGAAATGCAGCATCGCGAACTGGTGCCATCGGTCGCCCGCCTCAAGTGAATCAGTCCCGATTTAGCCATTCATCAATAATTCGGGGGTAGTGTGAAGAAATTTCGTGATCTCAAGATCGCCAAGAAGCTCGTCATCTCATTCAGTCTGATCTTGTTGTTCACGACGAGTATCGGTCTGTTTTCCATCTGGCAGCTGCATCGTGTCAATGCATCGGCCAACGAACTGGCGACCAACTGGCTGCCCAGCATCAAGACACTGGGGGAGATCAAGCTGCTGCTGGCGCGCCTGCGCAGCAATGAAGCGCAACTGATCATGTATGCAGGCGATCACGTTCAGGCCAAGAAACTCACCGGGCGCACACTGGATATCCTCAATGATCTCAAGACTGCGCTCAACACCTACGAGGGGCAGATCTCCGAGCCCGAAGAGAAGGATGTCTATCCGGAGGCCAGTCTGCGGATCAAACGACTGCTGCAGCACCACGCTGCCTTCATGGCAGCGCTGGCAGACGGTCATCCCGATCTGGCCAGCACCATCTTTGCGGGCGAATCTTCGGACATTTATTTCTCGCTGCTCAAGGATGTTGATACCTTGGCGAACGTCAATCGGCGAGGTGGCGATCAGTCCGCCGCTGACACAAATCGTATCTACGGGGAGTCGCAGACCTTGATCTGCTTTGCGCTGCTGACCGTACTGCTGATCGGGGGTGGGCTCGCGATGATCGTCGCGCGGGCCATCTCGCAGCCGCTCATCCTCGCAGCGAGGATCGCCAATACGGTCGCTGCGGGCGACCTGTGCACCGAGATTGCGTTGTCCGGCGACGATGAAACGGGACAGGTGATCGCCGCTCTGCGGCACATGAACGAGGAGCTTCGGCTGATTCTCAATGGGGTCAAGTCAGGCGCCGAGAATGTAGCCACGGCATCACGTCAGATTGCCAGCGGCAACATCGATCTGTCTTCGCGCACGGAGGAGCAGGCCAGTTCGTTGCAGCAGACGGCGGCGGCCATGGAGCAGATCACCAGCAGCATCGTGCAGGCGAGTGCCCATTCGCGCCAGGCAGATGCGCTGGCTGTGAATGCTTCAACCGTGGCGGGAGAGGCGGGACAGGTCGTCACTGAAGTGGTCACGACCATGTCGGCAATCAAACAGGCATCGACGCGTATCGTCGAAATCATCGCCGTCATCGACGGGATCGCGTTCCAGACCAATATCCTTGCGCTCAATGCTGCGGTAGAGGCGGCTCGTGCGGGTGACGAGGGCAGGGGGGTTGCCGTGGTGGCAGCGGAAGTGCGCAATCTGGCACAACGCTCTGCGACCGCGGCAAGAGAGATCAAGGGGCTGATCGACGATACGGTAGAGCAAGTAGGCGTTGGCAGCCTGCTGGTTCAGCAAGCGGGCGAGACGATGAGGAGCGTGGTCGGCAGCGTCGAGCAGGTTACCGCCATCGTTGCCGAGATTGCACGCGCCAGCGACGATCAGAGCAAAGGCATCACGGAGATCAACTTTGCGATCGGACAGATGGACGGGGTAACTCAGCAGAACGCGGCCCTGGTAGAGCAAGCCGCAGCGGCGTCGCAGGGGCTGCAGGACCAGGCTGGTCTGTTATCGACATTGGTAGGCCGTTTTCGACTTCCGGCCGATCCGAGCGTGGCGGTGCTTGCGCCGGAGGGGCAGGCGCAATGAGCAAGGATGACCAGCCACCCCGGACAGCGCTGTCGCTGGAAGACCTGCGCAAAGTCGTCAACAGCACCATCAGGCTGGCCGAAGAACTGGATCGGCTCTGCGCGGTCTTTCAATCGGCCGCTGGCCAGGCTGACTCGCCGGCAGCGCATGCACTGGCGCAAGAACTGAACGATGTGATCAAGCGGTGCTACGGCGAAGCGCAGGATGCGTTCGAGTTTCAGACCTGTGTCGATCTGGTCGGAGAGATCGGTGCCGTTCTTTTCATACAAAAGATCTTGTGGAGCGAGGACGTGACGGAGATGGCCATTGCCACCTCGTTGCAGAGGATCGTACCCAGCCTCAATGTTCTGGTCGAGAGATACCCGGAGATCCTGATGCGCAATGCACATGGGGCGCTGCTGCGGCTCAAGCAGGGCGGGCCTGATGGCTGATTCTGTCATCGTTCGGCGGCGCTGGCCTGCAGGGCGAGACTGCAGGTGGGCGATGACGAGGAAATGGAGGTTTTCGGAACATCATCCGCGATGATTGCGATCCATCCGATTTTTTGAGACAGTTTTGCCTGAGATGGATCCGCAGGTGTGGAGAGGTGTCAGCGCAATTGTGATCGGCGGCATTGTCCGCGTGCGAGGCGGGATGAGATCGTTGGTTTCTCTTTCGCTAGCGTCTCTTCTTCAGCCCTTGACCGCCCGTCCCCGCACCGCACGTGCCCCTTCCAGCGTGCCGCCCTTGTAAGGCACCCGCCCCGACGGCACCACCACGGCCGCCTTCTGCACATGCCCCTCCTGGTCATCAAAGAACATGTGCGCGCCGAAGGCCTGCAGTACTTCCGCCTTGTTCAGCCCGCCCAGGAAGAAGGCTTCATCCACCGTCACATTCCAGGTCCGCAAGGTATGGATGACGCGCTGGTGCGCCGGGCTGTTGCGTGCCGTGACGATGGCGATGCGCACCGGGCACTGCTTGGGCGGAAACTGTTTCTGGATCGCCGACAAGGCCAGCAGCAATTTGGCGAACGGACCTTCCTTCATGGCCTTCTTGCGATGGCGCTGTTCATGCCGCGCAAAGGCCTCCAATCCCTTCTCCGCAAAGATGCGCTCGGACTCCGCCGAAAACAGCACGGCATCGCCGTCAAAGGCAATCCGAATCTGCTTGTCCGGCGCACTGTAGTCCAGCGGCGCGGCATACAACTGGGCCGCCGCCACGCCGGCATCGATGGCTTCCTGCACGTCGCCGGTATCGCGCGAGAGGAACAGGTCGATCTTGAAGGCCTGCAGATAAGGCGCAGTCGGTCCGCCACCGGTGAAGGCCGCACGGCTGATGTCGAGCTTGTGGGCGGCAATGGCATTGAAGGCGCGCAGGCCGGTGTCGGGCGTGTTGCGCGAGATGACCACCACTTCCACCAGACGGCGTTCCGGAATCAGTTCATTGAGCTGCAGCAGCGCCTTGACCAGCGGGAAGGCCGTGCCCGGCTGCAGCGGATCATTCTCGTGATCACGCTGGTACTGCGCATAAGCATCCACACCCTGCTGGTCGTAGATGGCGTTCTCCACTTCGAGATCGAAGAGGGCGCGGGAAGAGATTCCAATGACGAGCTTGTCCGAGAGATCGTAGGGCATGCGGCACATCCGTGGCAGGAAAGCCCTGATTGTAGAGCCCCCGGCCTGCTGGCGCAGCCTTGGCAGAGATATTCGTATTCTTGATGTCTGGAGCGAACTGCTGCATATATCACGTCAAGTTCCGTCAACTGCACATATTGTTTGCCAAACGGGGGTGTTACTCCCGGTAAAGAGAAAAAATCGGATTGCCCCGTTCAAAATAAATTTGTATGATGACCGGATAACTTTACGATAACGACCGCGAGACAGCATGTTTCAGAAGATCCCCGCACAGGCGCTCAGCGACACTGTAGCCAGGCAATTGCTGGAAAACATCGACGCCGGTGCCTTTCCCCGGGGCAGCAAGCTGCCCACCGAGGCGGTGCTGGCGCAGCAGTTCGGTGTGAGCCGCACGGTGGTGCGCGAAGCCATCGCGCGCCTGAAACATGAAGGCGTGGTCGAACCGCGCCAGGGTAGCGGCGTCTTCGTGACCGAGCAGGCCGGCATCAAGCCGCTGCGCATCGATTACACCGAGGTCAGTTCGCCCGAGGCGGTGTTGCAGATCGTCGAGCTGCGCCGTGCCATCGAGGCCGAAGTCGCCGCACAGGCGGCCAAGCGCCGCAGTGCGGAAGACCTGCAGGCGATTGACGCGGCACTGGTGCAGATCGGGGCCGATGTGGCCGCAGGCGGTGATGGCGTGGCCGCCGATGTGGCCTTCCATCGCGCACTGGCGCAGGCCACGCGCAATCCGTACTTCATCAAGACGCTGGAGTTCCTGTCCCAGTATCTGGAAGCGGCCACGGCGGTGACGCGTGGCAATGAAGCACGGTATGAGGATTTCTCGCGCCAGGTGCGCGAAGAACATGAGGCCATCGTCGCGGCCATTCGCGCCGGTGATGAAATGGCGGCCCGCAATGCCGCCCAGACCCACATGTTCAACGCGGCACGGCGCTTGAGCCAGGGACAGTCCTGAAAAGAGTGTCCCGGCTTGAACGGCAGCAAATGATTTGAATGTTCTAAACGATTTATAAGTTTTACGAAATTTTGAAATTCTGACGCCGGCCTTTGCCGGCGTTGCATCATCAACCCGGCGCAATGTCCTGCCCGTCAAGAGCGGCAGCGGCGTCATCAATGCGGAGGCAATTATGTCCAAGAATGTAGGTGTGATCGGTTTGGGAGCCATGGGTTATGGCGTGGCCAGCTCGCTGTTGCGTGCCGGTTTCAATGTGCATGCCTGCGACGTGCGCAAGGAAGTCCTGGACAAGTTCGCCGCCGCCGGTGGCGTGGCCTGTGCCAACCCGGCCGAGCTGGCCGCCAAGGTCGATGTGGTGATCACCCTGGTGGTCAATGCCGCCCAGACCGAGATGGTGCTCTTCGGTGAGAACGGTGCCGTCTCCGCGATGAAGCCGGGCAGCGTCGTCATCTCCAGCGCCACCGTGGCGCCCGACTTCGCCGTCGAGCTGGGCAAGCGCCTGGCAGAAAAGGACTTGCTGCTGCTGGACGCACCGGTCTCCGGTGGTGCCGCGCGCGCCGCTTCCGGCGAGATGACCATGATGACTTCGGGCCCCGCTGACGTCTACGCCAAGATCGAAGACGTGCTGGCCGGCATGGCCGGCAAGGTCTATCGCCTGGGCGACACCCACGGCATCGGCTCCAAGGTCAAGATCATCAACCAGCTGCTGGCCGGCGTGCACATCGCCGCCTCCGCTGAAGCCATGGCCCTGGGCCTGCGCGAAGGCGTCAATCCGGATGCGCTGTATGACGTCATCACCCACAGCGCCGGCAATTCGTGGATGTTCGAAAACCGCGTGCCGCACATCCTCAACGGCGACTACACGCCGCTGTCGGCGGTGGACATCTTCGTCAAGGACCTGGGCCTGGTGCTCGATACCGCCCGCCGCAGCAAATTCCCGCTGCCGCTGTCGGCCGCTGCGCACCAGATGTTCATGATGGCTTCCACCGCTGGTCATGGCGGCGAGGATGATTCGGCCGTCATCAAGATCTTCCCCGGCATCGACCTGCCGCCGGCCAAGGCCAAGTAATCCAGCGTCGTCCCTGCATCTGAATCGAGGAGTTTTCATGTCCACATCCCGTCCCTTGCTCGGTTGTATCGCCGACGATTTCACCGGCGCCACCGACCTGGCCAACATGCTGGTCCGCGGCGGCATGCGCACCGTGCAGACCATCGGCGTGCCCAGCGAAATGCCGGCCGTGGCGGCTGACGCGCTGGTGATCGCACTGAAGTCGCGCACCATTCCCGCTGCCGAAGCCATCGAGCAATCGCTAGCCGCACTGCGCTGGCTGCAGCAGCAGGGCTGCACGCAGTTCTTCTTCAAGTACTGCTCCACCTTCGATTCCACCGACGAAGGCAACATCGGTCCGGTGACCGATGCGCTGATGAAGGAACTGGGCGAGGACTTCACCATCGCCTGCCCGGCCTTCCCGGAAAACGGCCGCACCATCTATCGCGGCTACCTGTTCGTGGCCGATGCGCTGTTGAATGAATCGGGCATGGAAAACCATCCGCTGACCCCGATGACCGATGCCAACCTGGTGCGCGTCCTGCAGCGCCAGACCGAATCCAAGGTCGGCCTGGTGCGCTACGACACCGTGGCACGCGGCGCGGCCGCCACGCAGGAACGCTTCACGGCCCTGCGCGCCGACGGCGTCAAGATGGCCATCGCCGATGCCGTCTCCGACAAGGACCTGTTCACGCTGGGCGAAGCCTGCGCCGAACTGAAGCTCATCACCGGTGGTTCCGGCGTGGCCCTGGGCCTGCCCGAGAACTTCCGCCGCGCCGGCCTGCTGACTGCCGCCGGTGAAGCCGCGCAACTGCCCAAGGTCGATGGCCTGTCGGTAGTGCTGGCCGGTTCCGCCTCCAAGGCGACCAATGCGCAGGTGGCCGAATGGAAGGCCAAGCGTCCCGCCTTCCGCATCGACCCGCTGGCCCTGGCCCGTGGCGAAGACGTGGTGGCACAGGCGCTGGCCTTTGCCGATGAACGCATCAAGAACGAGCCGGTATTGATTTACGCGACCGCCACGCCCGATGAAGTCAAGGCCGTGCAGAAAGAACTGGGCGTCGCCAAGGCCGGTCACCTGGTCGAACAGGCGCTGGCATCGATCGCCGCTGGCTTGAAGCAACGTGGCGTGCGCCAGTTCGTCGTCGCCGGTGGCGAAACCTCCGGTGCGGTGGTGCAGGCGCTGGATGTGCGCGCCCTGCGCATCGGCCCGCAGATCGATCCGGGCGTGCCCGCGACCGCCACGCTGGATGAACAACCGGTTGCGCTGGCATTGAAGTCGGGCAATTTCGGCAGCGTCGATTTCTTCGAGAAGGCACTGCGCTATCTCGACGGGAAGACGGCATGAGCCGCAACACCAACGAAAGCGCGCTGCGCGAAGAGATCTGCCGCATCGGCGCTTCGCTCTATCAGCGTGGCTATACCGTCGGGTCGGCCGGCAACATCAGCGCACGTCTCGATGACGGCTGGCTGATCACGCCGACCGACGCCTGCCTCGGTTTCCTCGATCCGGCGGCCATTGCGAAGGTCAATGCGGCAGGGGAATGGGTCTCGGGCGACAAGCCCTCCAAGACCCTGGTCCTGCATCGCGCCATCTACGACAACAATCCCGAGATGCATGCGGTGGTGCATACGCACTCCACGCATCTGGTGTCGCTGACCATCAATGGCGTCTACAGCGAGCAGGATGTCTTGCCGCCCATCACCCCGTACTACGTGATGAAGGTCGGCCACATCCCGCTGATCCGCTATGCCCGTCCGGGTGCGCCGGAAGTGGCCGAGCAGGTGGCGAAGATCGCCACGCAAGTGCGTGGCGTGCTGCTGGAACGGCTCGGTCCGGTGGTGTGGGAAAGCTCGGTCTCCAAGGCCGCCTTCGCCCTGGAAGAACTGGAAGAAACCGCCAAGCTGTGGCACCTGGCCGGTGGCCGTGCCACGCCGCTGGAAGAGCCCGCGCTGCAGGATCTGCGCGACACCTTCAAGGCGCGCTGGTAGCAGTAACGGTAGCGCTCAGGCAGCTTCAGCAACCCATAGCAACAACACGTCATGGCGGACGCAGCCAGTCCGCCATGACCCGCTTGCGCCCAACGGAAGGTGGTGGGTGCAGCCAAGCCGGCACAAGACCGGCCAATCAATGCCGGCCCGCGTGCCGTTCCGCAAGGAGCGGCACGCGGGTCCGATTGAATCCATAAATTGCCCGTCAGACCACGGGCACCAAGCAACCAGCGGCCGTGCATAGACAGCCGCGACACTCTTAGGGAGATGTAACACCATGACCACCGCAAGCACTTCCGGCGTCGGACTCGACGTCAACGACAAATCCAAGGACGGACTGTACAAGAAAGTCTTCTGGCGCATCATGCCGTTCCTGATGCTGTGCTACGTGATCGCTTATCTGGATCGCGTCAACGTCGGCTTTGCCAAGCTGCAGATGTCGCAGGACCTGGGTTTTTCCGAGACCGTCTTCGGTCTGGGCGCTGGCCTGTTCTTCATCGGCTACTTCCTCTTTGAAGTGCCCAGCAACATTCTGATGCACAAGGTCGGCGCGCGCATCTGGATCGCCCGCATCATGATCACCTGGGGCATTCTCTCGGCGGCCTTCATGTTCGTGCAGAACGCCACCCAGTTCTACGTCCTGCGCTTCCTGCTGGGCCTGGCCGAAGCCGGCTTCTATCCCGGCATCATCCTGTACCTGACCTACTGGTTCCCTTCGCACCGCCGTGCCAAGGTGATCGCGGTCTTCATGTCCGGCATTCCGGTGGCCGGCATCCTGGGCAACCCGCTGTCGGGCTGGATCATGGATGCCTTCCACAACAATGGCGGCCTGGAAGGCTGGCAGTGGATGTTTCTGATCGAAGCCATTCCGGCGGTCCTGATCGGTGTGGCCACGGTGCTGTACCTGGACAACGACGTCAAGAGCGCCAAGTGGCTCTCCGATGAAGAGAAGGCCAGCCTGCAAGCCGACATCGACGGCGATGCCAAGGGCAAGGAAAGCAAGCACGGCTTCGGCGCCATCGTGAAGGATGCGCGTGTCTGGCTGATGTGCCTGATCTACTTCTCCTTCGTCATGGGTCAATACGGCCTGACGCTGTGGATGCCGACGCTGGTCAAGGCCACCGGTGTGAAGGGCAACCTGGAAATCGGCTTGCTGTCGGCCATTCCGTTTGGCTGCGCCATCATCGCCATGAACCTGATCGGCCGCAGCGCCGACCGCATGCGTGAGCGTCGCTGGCACCTGGTGATCCCGGCCCTGATGGGTGGCGTGGGCTTCGTGGGTGCGGCGCTGTTCGCCGACAACACCGCGGTCTCGATCGCATCGCTGTCGCTGGCCGCGGCCGGCGTGCTGACCTGCGCACCGCTGTTCTGGTCGCTCCCGACCGCCTTCCTGTCGGGCGCTGCGGCGGCTGTCGGTATTGCCGCCATCAACTCGGTGGGCAACCTGGCCGGTTTCGTCAGCCCCTACCTGATCGGCTACCTGAAGGACCTGACCCACAACAACGCGACCGGCATGTACATGCTGGCAGTGATGCTGGTGGTGGGTTCGATTGCCACGCTGGCTACCAAGCCGGGCATGGTCAACAAGTAATGTGATGTCCCGTTCAAAGCCCGCATGCCTTTGCCTGCGGGCTTTGACGTTTTCTGCACCTTCTGCCGGTGTGGACGCGCGCAAGAGTGTTCGCGCTACACTGGCCCCTTCGTTACCAAGGAGAATCCGATGCTGCGTTTTGCCGCCAACCTGAGCATGATGTATGTGGAACACGATTTCCTGGACCGCTTCGCCGCCGCCGCCAAGGATGGCTTCTCCGGCGTCGAGTTCCTGTTCCCCTACGACTATCAGCCTGAAGAGATCAAGTCGCGCCTGGAGGCCAATGGCCTGACCCAGGCGCTGTTCAATGCGCCCCCGGGTGACTGGGCCGCCGGCGAGCGCGGCATCGCCTCGCTGCCGGGCCGCGAAGACGAATTCAAGCGCAGCATCGAGACTGCGCTGAAGTACGCTTCCGTCATCGGCAACAAGACCCTGCACGTGATGGCCGGCCTGATCAAGCCCGACCAGGATCGCGCGCGTCACCGCGCGGTGTATCTGGACAACCTGTCGTATGCGGCACACCAGGCCGAATCCGCCGGGCTGACCGTGGTGATCGAGCCGATCAACACCCGCAACATTCCGGGCTTCTTCCTCAATCGCCAGGACGATGCCCAGGCCATCTGTGCCGAAGTGGGCGCGCCCAACCTGAAGGTGCAATTCGACTGCTACCACTGCCAGATCGTCGAAGGCGACGTGGCCGTGAAGCTGAAGCGCGACATGCCCGGCATCGGCCACATCCAGATTGCCGGTGTGCCCGAGCGCCATGAGCCGGATGTGGGTGAGCTGAACTATCCGTATCTGCTGAAGCTGATTGACAGCCTGGGTTACCAGGGCTGGATCGGTTGCGAATACAACCCGGCGGGGGCGACCTCGGCGGGATTGGGATGGTTGAAGGCGTTGGCTGAGCAAGGCCTGACCACGCTCAAGGCCTGATTACGATCTGGTATCGGCCCGCGTAAAGCAGGCATGAAAAAAGCGGAGCCCATGCAACGGGTTCCGCTTTTTTGTTTGGACGATGGCGTCGCTCAGAACAAATCAATTTCCCCACCCACCGGCTTGGCCTGCAGCTTGGAGGCATATTCACGTTCACGGCTGGCCAGATCGGCAGCGGCGTCCTTGATCTTCTTGACCAGCACCTTGCCCGTGCGCGGGAAGAAATGCACCTTGCGCGGCCAGATGTCGTTGAGGTCCTCGGCCACCACGCGGATCTTCTCGGCCGACAGGTAATTCTTGACGAAGGCGGCATTGCGTTCGCCCACGTTCATGGCGTTCATGCCGCGCAGCACCGCACCTCCGCCGAAGACCTTGCATTCCAGGTTCTCGCGCCGGGCACCGGCCTTGAGCACGTCGTTGATCAAGACTTCCATGGCATAGGTGCCGTAGCGCATCGAGGCCGAGACCGGGCTGTCGGCTTCGCCACCGCCATCAGGCAGCATGAAATGGTTCATCCCGCCCACGCCGCTGACACGGTCGCGCAGGCAGGCCGAGACGCAGGAGCCCAGCACGGTCACGATCATCATGTCCTCGCCGGTATAGAAATATTCGCCCGGCAGGATCTTGGCAGTGTCGCAATTGAAGGCCCGGTCGTGATACCGATACGACGCGAAATTTTCCGGCTTGTTGATGACGGTTTGCATACGGGCCCCTGATCGTTCTTGTGTGCGCCCCGATGAGGGACGGTGAGTGTTGGCGGTCCGTGCATTGTCAGTCAGGCACGGCCCACACGATATCGGGGAATTCCCTAGCCCAGAACATGCTTGTGCGCCATCGTTAATAGGGGATATCCGCAATCGCCTTTGGCTCCCATCCCGTGGTACGCTGCGCCCCCTCGACATGACCCGATCCCGGTCCGCTCTGACGGAGACGATTTGTACAGGCATTCCCCAAATGCCGGAGACAGGTATCGGACAGGCAGTTGAAACCGGCAGGCACCACCCAGGCTACAGGCCTGTACGTGCGCCGTGGCCCCGCGCGGCCACGCCCGGCCGGGCTTGCATTGATCTGCAAGGCCCACATGACGCAGCGCTTTCGCGCCCGCCCTCCACGGCAGGCGCTGCGGCCTGTGACATGCACCGGTTGTCCGACTCCCCGCCACTGTGCAGGGGAGGCAGCCCTCTCTCATCACAAATGGATTAGACAATGTTGAAAAAATCCTTCCTGGCCCTGCTGGGATTCGTAGTTGCGCTGGTCGTCACGCCTGCTTCGCAGGCGGCGGACGTCAAGAAGGTCGACGTGCTGCTGGTCGGCGGCGGCATCATGAGCACCACCCTGGCGGTCTGGCTCAATGAGCTGGAGCCGGGCTGGTCGATGGAAATGGTCGAGCGCCTCGATGGTGTGGCCGAAGAAAGCTCCAACGGCTGGAACAACGCCGGCACTGGCCACTCGGCCCTGGCCGAACTGAACTACACGCCCGAAGACAAGGACGGCAAGATCCAGATCGCCAAGGCCATCGAGATCAACGAAGCCTTCCAGATCTCGCGCCAGTTCTGGTCGTGGCAGGTCAAGAGCGGCGTGCTGAAGAATCCGCGCTCCTTCATCAATTCCACCCCGCACATGAGCTTCATCTGGGGCGATGACAATGTCGCCTACCTGAAGAAGCGCTACGAAGCCCTGCAGGCCAGCCCGCTGTTTGCCGGCATGCAGTATTCGGAAGACCACGAGCAGATCAAGAAGTGGGTGCCGCTGATGATGGAAGGCCGCGACCCCAACCAGAAGCTGGCCGCCACCTGGACCCCGCTGGGTACCGACGTCAACTTCGGCGAAATCACCCGCCAGTTCGCAGCCTACCTGCAGACGCGTCCCAACTTCGGCCTGAAGCTCTCCAGCGAAGTGCGCGACATCACCCGCAACGGTGATGGCACCTGGCGCGTGGTCTACAAGAACCTCAAGGATGGCAGCACCACCGAGACCGATGCCAAGTTCGTCTTCATCGGTGCCGGTGGCGGTGCCCTGAAGCTGCTGCAGAAGTCCGGCATCCCCGAGGCGCGTGACTACGCCGCCTTCCCGGTCGGTGGCTCCTTCCTCATCACCGACAACCATGACATCGCCCTGCGCCACCTGGCCAAGGCCTATGGCAAGGCCTCCGTGGGCGCGCCGCCGATGTCGGTGCCGCACCTGGATACCCGTGTGCTGGATGGCAAGCGCGTGATCCTGTTTGGCCCCTTCGCCACCTTCTCGACCAAGTTCCTGAAGCAGGGCTCGCTGTGGGACCTGTTCTCGGCCACCACGACGCACAACGTCTGGCCGATGGCCCGTGTCGGTATCGATGAATACCCGCTGGTGGAATACCTGGCCGGCCAGTTGATGCAGTCCGACGATCAGCGTTTCGCCGCGCTCAAGGAATACTTCCCCAACGCCAAGAAGGAAGACTGGCGCCTTTGGCAAGCCGGCCAGCGGGTGCAGATCATCAAGCGGGATGACGCCAAGGGCGGCGTGCTGAAGCTGGGCACCGAAATCGTGGCCTCGGCCGATGGCAGCATCGCCGGTCTGCTGGGTGCCTCGCCCGGTGCCTCGACCGCCGCGCCGATCATGCTGACCGTGCTGCAGAAGGTCTTCAAGGACAAGCTGGCCACGCCCGAATGGCAGCAGAAGGTGCGCCAGATCGTGCCCAGCTATGGCACCAAGCTCAATGACCACCCGGACCAGGTCGCCAAGGAGTGGGCCTACACCGCCGATGTGCTGCAACTGATGCCGCCGCCGGTGATCGCCCCCAAGGCGGCCGGCCAGACCGGCAAGGGTGGCAGCATGGAAAAGCCAAAAGCCAACGCATCGGCCGATATGGCGCTGTGATGGCGGGATTGCCTGTTTTCCAGGCAATCACGATATGAAGTTTTGTTAGAAAAATGGGTAGCCCGGATTTTCCCGGCTACCCATTTTTTATGGTGGATCGGTCAGGGCTGCTTGGCCGTACAAGGCAGCGGTACTGCCAGCAGCCTTGGCCAGAGTCGATCCCAGTCGCTCTGGTGCGTCATGCCCTGCACGGTCACCAGTCCGGCGCAGCGGCCGACCTGGTCGACGAAACTGTGCGTGATGGCAGTGGGGATGACGGTATCCTCGGCGCCGCTCACATGCAGTTGCGGGATGCGCTCCACCTGCGCCGCCACATCGATGGGATTGAGCGAGCCTGGCATCTGCGAGACCTTGTGCCATTGATTGACGGCCACGTGATCGAGGTTGCCGGCCACCGTGCGGATGGCGCTCACATCCTTGCGCCGCGCCGCCAGCAGCACGGCGATGGCACCGCCGCCCGAGAATCCCACCAGCTCCAGCCGGGCCGGCTGCAGCCGCGCCACATAGCGGCTCAGGGCTTCATCCATGGCACTCACCACCAGCGGGGAATAGCGCAGGCCGGCCCAGTACTCCGGCTGGCAGGTCGGATTGCGCGCCATCGGCGTGAACTGGCAGGGCCGCGCCAGATACACCACGTCGCCGCCATCGCTGGCGGCCAGGCGCAGGCCCATGGCGGTATGGGGCGTCGGATCGGGCGAGACCTGAGTACGCGTGATCCAGGCGCGGCCATCGCCTTCCAGATACACGCGCAACAGCGGGGCTTTCGGGCGCGCGTGCACGTAGGCCGTCAGCACGAAGGGGCCGCCGCGGACTTCCTCGCGTTGCAGGCCGGCAGGTGCGACCAGGGCATCGGCACGTTGCACGAGATCGGGATCGCTGGCGCAGCCGGCCAGCAGGGCGAGGCTGGCGAGGGCCAGGGCAGGGCGGGGTAGCCGGAACCGGGAGAGGAAAGAGGAGCGCATCGGGCGATTGTCGCCGGAGTGAAAAAGGCCCGCAAGCGCAAGCTGCGGGCCTTGTTTCATGGGCAGGACAGCATCAGAACAGCCAGCCCACACGTGCGGTCAGTTGATGCATCAGCGAGCGGTCGCGGACTTCGGCGTCATAGCCGAGCGTGCCATAGCTGCCCTGGGCCCCGTTGAAGCGATAGCTCACGCCCAGTTGCACGGCATCGCGATTGGGTGCGGTGCTGGCGGTGGTGAAGCTGGGGCCGCCGGCCACGAAGCTGGCGGTGACATCCGGGTTGCCCGCCAGCTCGTGCAGGTAGCGTGCACGCAGTTGCAGGCGGTCGCCGTTGTCGCTCAGGCGATTGAATTCCACGCCCAGGGTCGGCTGTACCGAATTGGCACGGCTGGATTCCACGTTCTGTGCCAGCGCCGCATTGCCGCTTTCGGTGTAGCCCTCATTGCTCAGGTGCGACAGGCGCAGGCCGGCCAGCCAGCGGCCCGACCAGCGCTGGCTGAGGGCGAAGGGCAGGCCGGCTTCCACGCGGGCACCGACCTGCCAGCCGTTGTAGCTGCCGCTGACGGTCTGGCCGAGGAAGCTGATGGCACGCTGGCTGCCGTAATGATTGCCGCCCACCATGAGCGCGCCGTCGAGCGTCCAGCCATCCATGTCCAGGCCAACGTAGCCGCCCACATGCACCGCATCGACGTTGACGTCATTGCCGCTGGCGTTGTCGCTGCCACGCGTGCCGGCACGCGTGTAGCCGAGCGTGAGTCCGGCCACTTCGCGGGCGGAGAGGTCGGTCTCCATGCCGGCGGCCATGCCGTAGGCGCTGACATCATAGCCATCAGCGCCGGCGCGGGCCTGCTGACGGCCCCAGGCACCGAGACCTTGCAGCCAGACACGGCCGCGTGCGGCGGCTTCGCCGGTGGCCACGCCGCTGCCACCCTGGCTGGCCACAGGCGCATCGCCACGTGCGCTGTCCACGCGTCCGGCCACGGCCGAGAAGACGCTGCCCATGGAGATCTGCGCCGCCTGCTGGCTGGCGCGATTGGTTTCCGGTTGCAACTGGCGCACCGCGCTGCGATAGGCGGCGGCCGTGGGCAAGGCATCCAGCGAGGCCAGCAGGTTCTGCACCTGGGCGTTGCTGCTGTTGTTGCCGAGCGCGTCGAGCGCGCGGCCCAGCGGGCTGCCGCTGACGTCGCTCACGCTGGCGGTACGCTGGGCGGTGAGGATCAGGTCATTGCCCGAGACTTGCAGACCGTAGTCCAGCGTGGCGGTGTCGGCCAGCTGGATCGTCGACACATCGACCGACAGGCCGCTTGCGGCCGAGAGGATGGTCCAGCGTGCGGTATTGGGGACATAGGTCTTGACCACCGGCTGCAGGGTCGCACCGTTGGCCAGCGTGGCGCTGTCGGCTGCATTGATCCGATCGGCCTGCGGTCCCGCCACGGCCACCTGCAGGGTCCCGTTGCTGCCCACGGAGAGATTGCCGCCGACGTTGATGGTGCGCGTGGCCGTACCCTCCGCCGCCTGGAATACGCCATTGATGGCGAGGTTGCCGCTGGTGCCGAAGGCGCCATTGACCTGCAGTATCGCCCCCTGGTTGACGGTCATGTTGCTGACGGTGCCGAGGTCGTAATTGAAGCGTGTGACGCCGTCGCGCACGACGTAGTTTTCAAAGCCCGACAGCACCCCGGCCGCAAAGGTCTGCGTGCCACCGGTGGTGAGCGTGTCGATGCCTGCGCCGCCGTTGATGGTGCCGATCACGGTGCCACCCAGCAGTTGCAGTGAATCGTCGCCGTCGCCCATGTCGATGGCCAGACCATTCTTGCCTTCGATGCGGCCGTAGTTGATCAGCGTATCGTTGCCGCCGCCCATCTGCACCGCCGCGCCCGGTACGGTGCTGCCACCCTGGCCGGTGAGCGTGGCCTGGGCGCCGCCGGTGATGACGCCGCTGGCGTTGTTGATGAGCGTGTCATCGTAATTGCCGACCAGACCGATGGCGATGCCCTTGTTGCCGGTGATGCTGCCGTCGTTGACGATGTACGCCTTGGCACCGTTGACACCGTTGGTCCCGCCGGTGCCGCGTCCGGTGGTGTTGCCGGTGTTGTAGGTGATGCGCGGATTGCTCGGGTCCTTGGACCAGTCGTTGCCATCGTCGATGAGGATGCCGTGGGCATCGCCATAGATCACCGCGCCCGCGTGGTTGATGATGGTGCCACCGCCGGCGGCGATGCCATCGGCACCGTTTGGCTGGCCGGTGGAATCGAGGCCGCCTGCGCCATTGCCACGGATGGTCCCCCAGTTTTCGATGTAGGCGGTGCCGTCGATATCGACGCCGTCGCCGTCGCCATTGCTGGTGGTGGCGCCATTGCCGAGCACGTCATACACGCGTCCGCTGCCGGCGTAGTTGCCGATGATGGTGCCGTAGTTGAAGACCACGCCATGGCTGTCGAAGCCCACGCCCGAGCCGTTGTTGCCGGTGATGACGCCGCCGGCCTGGTTGATCACCACGTTGTTGCTGATGGCCACGTTGCTGCGCGTGCTGCCATCGGCATAGGTGGCGTCGAAGGTGATGCCGGTGGCGCTCAGGCGCGGCGTGAGCTGGATGGCATTGGCGAGATTGCTGTCTGGTGTGGCGGCCACCGGATCACCGCCATCGATGCCGTGGCGCGCACCGGTGATGCTGCCGTAGTTGACGATGACCGCATTGCGGATGCCGTCGTCGATGGAGATGCCATCGGCCGCTTTCGGCGGCGAGCCGCTGGCACAGGCCGACAGGTAATCCGGACAGGAGGTGTTGACCGGGCTGGTGGTGAAGATGCGCCCGTAGTTGGTCAGCAGGATGTTGGAGCCCATCTTGATCGCGCTCGAACTCGACGAACTGATGGTGGCGCTGCTGTTGCTGGCCGAGCCGTTGACGATGGTATTGCCGGCGGTGGAGTAGTCGCCGTTGGCATTGATGGCGTAGTTCTTGCCATTGTCCGCATTGGTGGGCGTGGGGCCGGTCTGCGAGATGGTGCCGAGGTTGACGATGGAGAAGGTATCGCTGCCCTTGCCGATCAGGATGGTCGGTGTCTTGGCGCTGCTGGAGGAACTGGTGATGACGCCGCCAGCGGCGTTGTTGAGGATCAGGTTGACCTTCTTGTGGTTGATGCTGATGGCTGTCAGGCCACTGTTCTGACCGATGGTGCCGGCGTTGTTGATGGTGACGGTGCTGAGGTTGTCGTTGTCCTGCGAGGTGCGGATGGTGGCCGCGCTGCCGGAAGCCAGGGTGCCGCCGGCATTGACGGTGATGGTATCGGCACCGTTCTTGGTCAGGGTCTTGGCGCTGGTGTCGGTCGTGCCGTTGGCCACCGTGTAGTTGGCCGCTTGGGCAGGGGCATGGATGGCTTGCAGGGCCAGGGCCAGCGGAAGCAGGCGAATAGGTAAAGAAGAGCGGGCCATGTGCAAAGAAATTGGTAGCAAGTTGTCAAGAACTGAAAGTTTGCTGACAACTTGTGACCGGACCATTACATCGGTCGGCTGCGCGGGGCTTTTCGTCCCTCAGTGTGGTCTTTCTGATAATCTCCTGTCGTGACAAGACGCTGACAATGTAAAGAAGAGGGGGAGCAAGGATGGGAAGGTTCGTCATGCAGACAGGGGCTGTTCATGGATAAATCGCTGTGGAGTTTCCTGCTGCCGCAATGGGATGGCACGGCCTATGGCGGCCTGCAGTGGGTGTTTGCGCTGGTGTTGCTGTTGCTGGTGATCGCACTGCCGCTGCTGCTTTCACGCAGCGCCCGGCCTGCGCAGTGGCAGGCACGGCGGCAAGCGCTGACCGGTGAGCATGGGCCTCTGCCTGCGACGACCACACCGGACGAACTGAGCCAGGCCGTGGCCACTGCGCCGGAACGTTGGGCTGCCGCAATGCCTGGCTTGATCCTGATGCTGGGTTTGCTGGGGACCTTCATCGGCCTGGGCCTGGCCTTGACGGCGACGGCCGGCGTGCTTGGACCACAGGCTGCACCGGGTGCGCTGGGAGCGGTGATCGATGCGCTGGGCAGCAAGTTCAAGATTGCCGCGTGGAGCATGCTGGCGTTTCTGATTCTGAAGTCCTGGATGATCTTGCGCGGGCATGAGCAGGCGCGGCTGGCGTGGAGCATCGGCATTCTCAAGGACGTGGCCACTGCGGCTGCGCAAGCGCAGGCGGTGCAACACGCAGAAGAACAGCAGCGTCTGGTGGACGCCATCAAGCAGAGCGGACAAGCCCTGCTGGCGGCACAACAGGCCGAGGCACAGCGCGCGCATCTGCGCCATGGCGAATGGCTGGAAGCGCTGCAGCGCCAGTCCGGACGTTCATCCTGAGGCCGTGATGAGTCAATCCGATCACGAATGGGTCGCGGCCACCGGGCTGATGGCGGCGCTGGCGGGGGTATTGATCGTCCTGCTGGCGGTGAGCCGGGCGGGTGGTCCCGAGATTGCGCAGCTGCGTGCGGAGGCACCGCAGGTGGCAGCCGCTTCCACGCCGCCACCGCCACCGGCTGCCCCCTTGCCTGCTGCAGCACCCACCCCACCGGCGCCTGCAGCGGCTGAGGCTGCGCCACCGCCAGCCGCGCCGGCGACGGCCCGGCGCGAATCCGACGGGCCGGGATTGACGGTCGTGTTGCGCCAGGTGCAGACGGTGTTTGCGCAGCAGGGCGCTTCCAACCTGGTGGCGGTCGATACCGAGGCGGGGAAGATTACGCTGAAAGAGGGGGCATTCCGTCGCGGCAGTGCTTGCGTGGAGCCGGAAGCGCGGGCCGCGTTTGCGCAGGTCGAGGAGCGGATTGCGGAGTATTTGCAGCAGTATCCGGCGGGCCGCATCTATGTGGAAGGCCATACGGATGACAAGCCGGTGAAGGCCCCGGTGACTGATGTGCGCGCATATTGCACGGTCTACGATGACAACTTCACGCTGTCTGCGGCGCGTGCCCGCGAAGCGCGCTTGCTGCTGATCGGACGCAGTGCGCCGGAAGCGGCGCGCCGCGTGATCGTGGCGGGGTATGGGGATTCGCAACCGCTGCCGGGGCTGGCAGCCAGTGATGAACGCAACCGGCGGGTGGAGGTGCGGTTCGTCAATGGGGGGGGAGAGGAATTGAACTGAGGTCGTGATGTTGCGCACGTTGCGATCAGCTCGGTTTTGTTTTTCTGTTTTTGTGTTATCAGCTGGCGTGATGGGTTGTGTCGATTCAAGTCTGTGAAAGTGATGACAGTGAATCCAGGCGGGCGCAATCCCATCGGCCATCAAGGGCGGCCTGGTAGAGCATACCCAGGGTGATTGGTGGCCTGTCGTAGGAAGCCCGCTTTTTCTTCGAGATCAGCAGCAGGAAAATCTCAAGTGGGCTGAAGCCTTCTGGGACAAAATAGTGATCAAAATTGTAGTCCCCGAAGTCGATGGAGAATTCTTCAAAGAAGTGCTCCATGAAATCAACCGCTTCTTCACCATCGACATCCAAGTCATTGTAGAGCTGAGTATCGCGAGTGATCAGCTTTTTGGGACTCGTGCTGTTTTCCTTGCGGACCCAAGCTTCCAATCTTTCCCAAGTAATGTCCCGCATTAAAAGACCCTGTCTTCCGGTTTGACCCTGCGATTATAGTTCGCGATAGAACGGCTGGTGATCGACGCTACGTTATAGGCTAATACCGCCCACCCGACCATGGGTACCGCACGACCAATAAATTTTCCGATATTGGCTGTCATCAAAATTTTGAGCGTCTTGATACTTCTGTTAGTAACAGTTGGAAGAATCTTTCTCTTCAAATCGTAGTTGAGATATCTACGCCCCATGATTGAGGCTAACGAGGTGCCTTTGGTTGCGCCCCGAGGCTTGGCTCTGGTCGGAATCCAATTTTGACCGACAAGAACTGCGGCAGCAGCACTGACGTCATCGACGCCAAACTCTTTGCACGTCTCATCGATGAAGACGTAGAAGAGCAGCTCGTTAGGGGAAAGTTTGGTGTGCAGGCCAAAGCTGTAGGTGTTGTCCATGATTTAGTCTTCGCGTGTTGAGGGGGGGATTACTCATCAAACCGCGATCAGACTGGGCGCTAACTGCTGAGTTCTAAGACCTGCACCAAGAGGCAAGCAAGTGTCGCAGAACTCGATCTTGTGAGTTGTGCTGGTTCTTTGGGGCGATGCCAAGAGTAACTCAGTTGCCGGACGCTATGCCGATAACCAATCAGTTTGCTGCAAGCGGCATGGGTAGGGATGTGGGTTGCAAGAGGATCAGAGGCGCAAACCCGAATGGGCCAAAGAATGTTGGCGCAGAAATGAAAAACGCCAACCCGAAGGTTGGCGTTTTCTATAACTTGGTGGCCCGGGGCGGAATCGAACCACCGACACAAGGATTTTCAATCCTCTGCTCTACCAACTGAGCTACCAGGCCAAGACGGACAAGTATAGACACTTTAAAAAATTATGCAAGTCCTTTTTGAAAAATAGTTTTCGCCACCCCGTTTATAATCGCCAGCATGACTACCCAAGCACACACCCATACTTCTTCGCCGGCTGCGTCTGGCACTGACATTTGCATCGTCGGCGACGGCGCGGTCGGCAAGACGGCGGCGCTGGGGCTGGCCCAGGCGGGCTTCAAGGTGACCCTGCTGGCTCCCCCGCCCGCGACCACCGCGCCCGATCCCGCCAGCTGGGACGTGCGCGTTTACGCCCTCAACCACACCGCGCATCGCCTGCTGTCGTCGGTGCGCGTCTGGGACGCCATGGATGCCGCCCGCATCGCGCCGGTGGACAACATGACCGTGCATGGCGATGGCCTGCCCGAGAAAGCCCGCCCCGGCCTGCTTTCCTTCGATGCCTACGCCGCCCGCACCGATGCCCTGGCCTGGATCGTCGAGGACCGCAACCTCGACCAGGCGCTCGACGCGGCCCTGCGCTTCGCCTCCAACGTGCGCGTGCTGCACGGCCGCGCCACCGAGCTGGCAGTGGCCGGTGAGACCGCCACCCTGACGCTGGAATCCGGCCAGTCGCTGTCAGCCGCGCTGGTGGTCGGTGCCGACGGCGCCAATTCCTGGGTGCGCGGCCAGTGCGATATCGGCCTCGATTACCGCGCCTACGGCCAGAACGCCATCGTCACCAATTTCTCCTGCGAGCTGCCCCATCGCGGCGTGGCCTACCAGTGGTTCAGCCCGATCGAAGGCGTGATCGCCCTGCTGCCGCTGCCGGGCAACCGCGTCTCGCTGGTCTGGTCCGCACCCCAGGCGCTGGCCGATCAATTGCTGCAGCTGCCCTTGTCGGCCCTGGCCGAGCGCCTGGCCCAATGGGCCGCGCCAGTGCTGGGCGCGCTCACACCGCTGCAGCCCGAAGTGGCCAAGGCCTTCCCGCTGCGCCTGATCAAACCGCACGCGATGATCGCCCCGCGCGTGGCCCTGATCGGCGACGCCGCCCACGTCGTGCACCCCATGGCCGGCCACGGCATGAACCTGGGCTTCGGCGATGTGGCCGCGTTGATCGACATCCTGCTCAAGCGTGAACCGCAGTACGACTGCGGCGACGAGCGCGTGCTGCGCCGCTATGCCCGCGCCCGCAAGGAAGAAGTGCTGCTGATGCAGATCGCCACAGACGGCCTGCATCGCCTCTTCTCCACCGAGGCCGAGCCGGTGCGCCTGGTGCGCAACCTCGGCATGAGCCTGGTCAACCATCTGCCCATCCTGAAACGCCGCCTCATTGCCCATGCGCTGGGGCAGTAAGGGACGGTGATTTCAGGTAAGGTAGGGCCTCTGGCGAAGCGCGGCGGTACGATGCCTGTCTTCGCCAGCGCAACACCTTCCCCCTACATTGTTGAAAGACATGTGCGAACCCAGTCCCGGCGCGGCTTTGCGGCCGACGTTCCGAAGATTGGGCGCGCGTTTGATTTGAATCAGGACGAGTATGAAAAAATTTTTGACCGCAGGTGCGAGCTCCTTGCGCCATCTGAGCATGGCGGCAGTGCTGCTGGCTTCCACCGTCGTGGGCGTGAGCGCGCATGCGCAAGCCGAGGCCGCCGACAGCACCGAGGCCACCATCAAGAAGCTCATCGAGCCGCGCCTGGGCAAGGATGCCAAGGTCGATGCCGTCACCAAGACGCCCTATGCCGGTCTCTATGAAATCCAGATCGATGGCGACGTCATCTACACCGATGCCAAGGCCCAGTATCTCTTCATCGGCCGCGTGGTCGATTCGCAGACCTATCGCGACTACACCAAGGAAAAGATCGATTCGCTGAACCAGACGCCGTTCTCGGCCCTGCCGCTGGACAAGGCCATCAAGACCGTCAAGGGCAACGGCAAGCGCGTGATCGCCATCTTCGAGGATCCCAACTGCATCTACTGCAAGCGCCTGCACAAGACTCTGCAGGAAGTGGACAACATCACCTACTACACCTTCCAGTACAACATCCTCTCGCCGGATTCCATCGTGAAGTCGCGCAACATCTGGTGCGCACCCAATCCGAGCAAGGCCTGGAACGAGTGGATGGTGAGCGGCAAGGAAGTACCGGCCGCTGCCGCCTCCTGCAACGCCCCGCATGAAGAGGTGCTGGCCCTGGGCAAGAAGCTCAAGGTCACCGGCACGCCGACCATCTTCTTTGCCGATGGCTCGCGCATTCCTGGCGCGGTCGATGCCAAGGGACTGGAACAGAAACTGTCTTCGCTGAAGTAAGCAGATAAAGAAAAAGGGCGCTCGCATGTCGAGCGCCCTTCGTTCATCTGCCTTGTTTTTTCCCCGGCAGGGGATTACTTCCCGGTATGCAATTCCATCATGGCCTGTTCGAACTTGCCCTGCACCAGCAGGGAGATGACGTTCAGGCTCTTGTCCAGCGCCTCGTTGATCAGCGCCTGTTCTTCCTTGCGCGGCCGGTGCAGCACGAAGTCGGCCACCGGCTGTTGCAGCCCCAGCGTGCGCGGATGGCCGATGCCCAGGCGCAGGCGCCAGTAGTCTTGCGTGCCCAGCGCAGCGGTGATGTCCTTCAAGCCGTTGTGTCCGCCCGAGGAACCGCCTTTCTTGATCTTGGCCGCGCCCGGCGGCAGGTCCAGTTCGTCATGCACCACCAGCACTTCATCCGGATTGATCTTGTAGAAGCGCGCCAGTGCACCGACCGACTGGCCGGACCGGTTCATGTAGGTCTGCGGTTCCAGCAGCCAGACCTCATTGCCGGCGATGCTGGTCTTGCCCGCCAGCGCGTTGAAACGCTGCTCGCGCGCTAGGCGCACCGGACCGGCGAGATTGTCGACCAGCCAGAAGCCGGCGTTGTGGCGGGTTTGTTCGTATTCCGGGCCGGGGTTGCCGAGACCGACGATGAGACGGATGGACATGGTGCTAAAGGACGAGAACGCGCAATGCGAAAGCGCCGATTATCCCGGCTTTGCGGCTGCGCGTCCAATCCGCGCGTTGCCGGGCAGGGGCCGGTGAGGCCCGTGCCAAGGCACTTTGGCGTGCAATCGCACAATGTCAAGATTGGCTTGGCTGCCTGAATTGCGTATCATCCAACGCTTGTTTTTCTTCACTGCATAAACGCTTAACCGCTTAATTGCTCAACTGTTGACTGGGTTTCACCATGCTGCCTTCTATCGAACAACGACTCGCGCTCGAACTCGCCGCCAAGCCGGTTCAGGTCGCTGCCGCCATCGCCTTGCTGGACGAAGGTGCCACCGTTCCCTTCATCGCCCGCTACCGCAAGGAAGTCACCGGCGGCCTGGACGATGTCCAACTGCGTCTGCTGGAAGAGCGCCTGCGTTACCTGCGCGAGCTGGAAAGCCGCCGCGCCGCGATCATCGCCTCCATCGAAGAGCAGGGCAAGATGACGCCCGTGCTGCTGGATGCCATCACCCACGCGGAAGACAAGACCCGCCTGGAAGACCTCTACCTGCCCTACAAGCCCAAGCGCCGCACCAAGGCCCAGATCGCCGCCGAAGCCGGCCTGACCGAGCTGGCCGATGCGCTCCTGAATGACCCGGCCCTGAATCCGGAAGAAGAAGCGGCCAAGTTCATCAAGCCCGCCTTCACCACCGACAACGGCGACAACCCCGGCGTGCCCGATACCAAGGCCGCCCTGGATGGCGCGCGCCAGATCCTCATGGAGCGTTTCTCGGAAGATGCCGAGCTGCTGCAGAGCCTGCGCGAATACCTCACCGAGCACGGCGTGGTCGAATCCAAGGTGATCGAGGGCAAGCAGGATGCCGGTGAAAAATTCGCCGACTATTTCGATTACTCCGAAACCTATTCCACCATTCCCTCGCACCGCGCCCTGGCACTGTTCCGTGGCCGCCGCGAAGAGATGTTGAACGTCATCCTGCGCCTGGATACCGAAGAAGAGAAGCCGAAGTGGGATGCCCCGCACAATCCCTGCGAAGGTCGCATTGCTTCACGTTTCGGTGTGTCCAACAAGGGCCGTCCGGCCGACAAATGGCTCTCCGACACGGTGCGCTGGGCCTGGCGCGTGAAAGTCTTCATGCACCTCGAAACCGAGCTGATGACCAACCTGCGCGAGAAGGCCGAGGCTGAAGCCATCAACGTCTTCGCCCGCAACCTGAAGGACCTGCTGCTGGCGGCACCGGCCGGCCCGCGTGCCACCATGGGCCTGGATCCGGGCCTGCGTACCGGCGTGAAGGTCGCCATCGTGGACGCCACCGGCAAGGTCGTCGCCACCGATACCATCTATCCTCACCAGCCGCGCAATGACTGGAACGGTTCGCTGCATACCCTCTCGCAACTGGCCGATAAGCACAATGTCTCGCTGATCTCGATTGGCAACGGCACCGCCTCGCGTGAGACTGACAAGCTGGCCCAGGACCTCATCAAACTGCGTCCCGAACTCAAGCTCACCAAGATCGTGGTCTCCGAAGCGGGCGCATCGGTGTATTCGGCCTCCGAATTCGCTTCCAAGGAATTGCCGGATCTGGACGTGTCGCTGCGCGGCGCGGTCTCGATTGCGCGCCGCCTGCAGGACCCGCTGGCCGAGCTGGTCAAGATCGATCCCAAGTCCATCGGCGTGGGCCAGTACCAGCACGATGTGAGCCAGTCGCAACTGGCGCGCTCGCTGGATGCCGTGGTCGAGGACTGCGTCAACGCGGTGGGGGTCGATGTGAACACCGCTTCCGCACCGCTGCTGGCGCGCGTCTCCGGGCTCAACGCCAGCGTGGCGCAGAGCATCGTGTCCTACCGGGATATGAAGGGTATGTTCAATTCCCGCGCAGCGCTGCGTGAGGTGCCGCGCCTGGGCGACAAGACCTTCGAGCAAGCCGCCGGCTTCCTGCGCGTGATGAATGGTGAGAACCCGCTGGATGCCTCGGCGGTGCACCCGGAATCCTATCCTTTGGTGGAAAAGATCCTGGCCGACATCAAGAAGGATGTGAAGAGCGTGCTGGGCCAGACCTCGCTGTTGAAGGGCCTGTCGCCGGCCAAGTATGCCGATGAGAAGTTCGGTGTGCCCACCGTCACCGACATCCTGAAGGAACTCGACAAGCCAGGCCGTGACCCGCGTCCCGAGTTCACCACGGCGACCTTCAAGGAAGGCGTGGAAGAGATCAAGGACCTGCGCGTGGACATGATCCTCGAAGGCGTGGTCACCAACGTCGCGGCCTTCGGTGCCTTCGTCGACATCGGCGTGCACCAGGATGGCCTGGTCCACATTTCGGCGCTGTCCAACAGCTATGTGAAGGATCCGCACACCGTGGTCAAGGCCGGCCAGGTGGTCAAGGTCAAGGTGCTGGAAGTGGACGAGAAGCGCAAGCGCATCGCCCTGACCATGCGCCTGAACGACACCGCGCCGGCCCCGGGTGCGCGCAATGAACAGCGCGGTGACCGTACCGATTCGCGCCGTTTGTCGCAACACCAGAACCAGCGCGGCCGTGAGCAGGCACCGGCCAACAATGCGATGGCCGCGGCCTTTGCGAAGTTGCGTGGATGATGTGTGTTTGTGATGGTTTGTGATGTCGAGGGCGGTCTTTCTCACGCCTTTCGATGTCATGAAAAATAAGTAAAAAGAGGCTGTCTCCCAAGAGAGACAGCCTCTTTTTTATTAGTTTTTGCGAATTGGCTTTTGCAGCTCAGCGCGACTGCAAGGTGCGATTACGCACTGGTGCTGATCCGCGTCTGGCTCACCGACACTGAAATACTGACAGTCGTCTCGCTGGCCACCAGGGTACCGCCCTGGCCATCCGCATTGCCTTCGCTGCCCGATCCGTCCTCACCCTCCTGCTTGCCGCCCTTGACCTTGTTGATGAAGTCGCCCAGCGCCTTCTGCACCAGGTCATAGGTCTTGTCGATGTTGCTGGCGATATCGCCTTGCAGCACGTTCAGGCTCTCCAGGATGCCGCGTGCTTCCTTGAAGCCCTGGTCGACACCCTTGAAGATCAGGTTCATGTAGTCGTCAATGTTGCTGGCGTCTTCCTTGTCCGGATTGTTCTGCTTGTAGAGCTCGAACATGTTGGTGATGAAGGAGACGATGCGGCCGGCCGTTGCCTCCGGCGAATTGTCCTGGGTCGATGCGGTCTGGATGGCGTTGTCGCCCAGCTGCGGACGCAGGATATCGTTGATGTTCTCGATGGCGGTCTTGTAGACCAGCGACAGCGGATCGTTCTGCGTCTGCAGCGATACCTCCAGCGAGGATTGCACGATGGAGAGATTGAACTGGGCCTTGGCGCCGCTCACGGTGAGCAGGTTGGCTTGCTTGGCCTGGGCGATCTTGTCGCCGCTGCTGCTGTCGCCGGCGGTGGCGGGCAGCTTGTCGTTGTCTGACGCTGCGGCAGAGGTCGACGAAGTGGAAGAAGGGGTGACGGGCAGCAGGGACTTGTTGTCCACGCCGCTGGTGTTGCCGATAGCCATGACGGTCTCCTGAAAATGAAAGGGGATCCGGGCATCAGAGGGGGAGACGGATCCACGGAAGCGAAACTGCGCACCATGCGCATCCACTCCATTCCTGCATAACGGCCTGTTCAAAGCGGACTTGATATTGACAGAAATTTACACCTGTCAGTTTCTGGGGGACTTCGTTGACAGGCCTGCATTGCACCCGCGCAATCTTTGGGAAAGCCTTGCTGGAAGCGGGTTTGCGGCGATACCGTGCGTGCCGTCGGGCTGACCGCAAGGGATGCAGGCGATCAAGAAAAAATGTAACGAAATGTGCGCGAGAGACCGGCAGCGGGATTTCAATTGCAGTGAGGTAATGAAATTGCGCTGGCAGCACGACAATGAGGGCGCACGGATGCGCTGAATGAAAACGCCGCGTATCGATACGCGGCGTTCAACGCGGGCGTTGCACCCGCTCCATCAATCCTCACTCCATCACGAACAAGCGCCGATGCTCGCGAATGGCATAGCGATCGGTCATGCCGGCGATGTAGTCGGCGACTTTGCGCGCCTGCTTGTCGAGACGCTGGGTTTCGTCCGTGATGCCCTTGACCTGATAGTCCGGCGGCAGCAGGCTGGGCTGCGTGGTGAAGGCCTCGAACATCTCGGCGATGATGCGGCGTGCCTTGGCCGTCATGCGATTGACCTGATAGTGGCGGTAGAGCTTCTCGCGCAGGAATTTTTTCAGGATGGCCGCTTCGGCTGCCATCGCATCGGAGAAGGCGATGAGCTGCGGCGCATTGCGCACATCCTCGATGTCGCGCGGGGCGATCTCGGCGATGCGGCTGCGCGAGGTCTGGTTCAGGTCGACGATGAGCGCATTGATCATGCGGCGCACGGTCTCATGGATGACGCGGCGTCCGGTGATGCCGGGATAGGTCTGTTCGACTTCGCGCAGATGGCGTGCGAAGAAATCGACTTCGCTCATCAGCTCCATGGTCAACAGGCCGGAGCGCAGGCCATCGTCGATGTCGTGATTGTTGTAGGCGATCTCATCGGCCAGGTTGGCCAGCTGCGCTTCCAGCGAGGGCTGCTTCTTTTCCAGGAAGCGCACGCCGATCTCGCCCAGCTGGCGCGCATTGTGCAGGGAGCAGTGCTTGAGGATGCCTTCGCGCGTCTCGAAGGTGAGATTGAGGCCATCGAAGGCAGCGTAGTGCTGCTCCAGCTCATCGACCACGCGCAGGCTCTGCAGGTTGTGTTCGAAGCCGCCGTGATGCTTCATGCAGTGGTTGAGCTCGTCCTGCCCGGCATGGCCGAAGGGCGTGTGGCCGAGGTCGTGGGCCAGCGAGATGGCTTCCACCAAGTCTTCGTTCAGTTGCAGGTTGCGCGCGCAGGAGCGGGCGATCTGGGCGACTTCGATGCTGTGGGTCAGGCGGGTGCGGAACAGGTCGCCTTCATGATTGACGAAGACCTGCGTCTTGTATTCGAGACGGCGGAAGGCGGTGGAGTGGACGATGCGGTCACGGTCGCGCTGGAATTCGCTGCGCGAGCCCGGTGGCGTTTCACTGAAGCGCCGGCCTCGCGAACTTGCCGAGTGGGCGGCATAGGGGGCGAGATGGTCGGGCGCTTCAGTGTGCATGTCATTCTCCGGTGCAGGCCGCCAGGGTTTGCAAGAGCAGTTCCTGCGGCGCGTTGGTAATCAGGGGACTGCCCAGCGGCTTGATCAGGATGAACTTGATCGCGCCGCCTTCGTTCTTCTTGTCCACTTCCATCAGGTCCAGCCAGCGTTCGGTGCCCAGGTTCGGGGCCACCGTCGGCAGGCCGGCCGCGGCGGTCACGGCGCGGATCCGTTCGCGCGTGGCGGCATCGATGTAGCCCAGGCGCTGCGACAGATCGGCCGCCATCACCATGCCGCAACCGACCGCCTCGCCATGCAGCCACTGGCCGTAGCCCAGGCCATTCTCGATCGCATGGCCGAAGGTGTGGCCGAAGTTGAGGATGGCGCGCAGGCCGCCTTCGCGTTCGTCCTGGCGCACCACCTCGGCCTTGATCTCGCAGGAGCGCTGGATGGCATAGGCCAGGGCGGCGTCATCCTTGGAGACCAGGCGCGCCATATTGGTTTCGATCCAGTCGAAGAAGGGAGCATCGATGATGGCACCGTGCTTGATGACTTCGGCAATGCCGGCCGCCAGTTCGCGCGGGGGCAGGGTGTGCAGGGTGGCGGTATCGGCGATGACGGCCTGCGGCTGGTAGAAGGCGCCGATCATGTTCTTGCCCAGCGGATGGTTGATGCCGGTCTTGCCGCCCACCGAGGAATCCACCTGCGACAGCAAGGTCGTGGGCACTTGCACGAAGGGCACGCCGCGCATGTAGGAGGCGGCCGCAAAGCCGGTCAGGTCGCCGATCACGCCGCCGCCCAGGGCGATGAGGGTGGTCTTGCGGTCGCACTTGTCGGCCAGCAGACGATCGAAGATCTTCATCAGGCTGGCCCAGTTCTTCTCTTCCTCGCCATCGGGCAGCACGATCTCGGTGACCTGCTTGCCTGCCGCGCGCAGCGCTTGCGCCACCTTGTCGAGGTAGAGCGGACCGACCTTGTCATTGGTGACGATGGCCACGCGCTTGCCCTTGACGTATTGCGGCAAAAGCGTGGCGTCATCCAGCAGGCCGCGGCCGATGTGGATGGGATAGCTGCGTTCGCCCAGGTCGACGTTGAGGGTCAGCGAAGCGATCGTGGTAGCGGCGGGAGCGGTGTTCTGGTTCATGCTGCGAAGATTCGGTTCGGTGCTGGCGGCACCATGGAAGATCTGGGTGGAATGACTGCGGGACAGCGTGGTGCTGCCGTCCGCGCCTTGCGTCAGGACCGCGCTGTGACTCTCGAATACGACGGTTTCGTCAGGTTCCGGTTCGGCCAGCCAGGAACCATGCTTGGGCGAGAGTTCCAGATGGCTGATGATGGTCTGCACCAGGAATTGCACATTGGGCCGGTTGGTCTCGACGACGAAATCGGCCACTTCGCGATACAGCGGATCGCGCTGGCGCGACAGCTCTTCGAGCTTGCGGCGCGGATCGGCGGTCTGCAGCAGCGGGCGGTTCTTGTCGCGGCCGGTACGTTGCAGGATCTGGTTGATGCTGGCGCGCAGGTAGACGACGGTGCCGCCCTTCTTGAGGTTCTCGCGATTCTCGGCACGCAGGACGGCACCGCCGCCGGTGGCCAGCACGATGTCGGGCTGGGCTGCGAGCTCGCGGATGATCTCGGCTTCGCGGCGACGGAAGTTCTCCTCGCCCTCGATCTCGAAGATCACCGGGATGGTGGCACCGGTCCGCGCTTCGATCTCGTGGTCCGAATCGACGAAGCGCTTGTTCAGCTTTTTGGCCAGGGCCCGGCCTATGGTGGTCTTGCCGGCTCCCATCAGGCCGACAAGGAAAATGCTTCCCGTCATATCTAAGAATTCTGCGCTTTGCGCTACTGGCCAATGTCATGGCGCCGCACGTCTGCCGGCACGGTCGCCTGCCGCCCGGTGGACGGCTGTGTTGCCCGCCGCTGGCGGGCTTGCGCCCGGCGCAGCGGGCCTGGAACAGCGATTTTACCGTTCTTTGGCCCGCCACCGGGGAAAAATCCCGTGGCCGGGGCCTTCCGGCTCAATACGGGCGCGGCCCGGCGACGATGCGCGGGGTCAGGAAGATCAGCAGCTCGGTCTTGTCCCGCACCTTGCTCTGGCTGCGAAACAGCGCCCCCAGCACCGGGAGGTCGCCCAGCAGCGGTACCCGCGTCTCGTGGTCGTTGTCGGTCTGGGTGTAGATGCCGCCGATGACCACCGTGCCGCCATCCTCGACCTGGACCTTGGTCTTGATGTGCTTGGTGTTGATGGCCAGCCCGCCCGGCGTGACGCTGCCCCGGCTGTCCTTGTTGACGTCCACGTCGAGGATCACGTTGCCGTCCGGGGTGATCTGGGGCGTGACCTCCAGCTTGAGGTTGGCCTTCTTGAAGGCGGTGGCGGTGCTGCCATTGCCGGCAGATTGCTGGTAGGGAATTTCTTCGCCCTGCTCGATTAGCGCAGCCTGCTGGTCGGCCGTGATCAGGCGCGGGCTGGAGACGATCTTGCCGCGCCCGTCGGCTTCCAGTGCCGAGAGTTCGACGTTGAGGAAGCGCCGGGCAGCGGCATTGAAGAGGGTGAAGGCGAAGCTGCCCGGGGCTGCGCCGCTGAGGCCGTCGGCGCGCAGGTTCAGGGCCGGTTCGCGCAGGGTGAGATCGGGTGTGGCCGGCGTCTGGCCACTCTGTTCAGCGATGGCCGCATAGCCGTTGCCGACGGCGGCACCGCGTGTGGTGGCGGCCAATCCCAGCTTGATGCCGAGATTGCGCGAAAAGCCGTCGTCGGCCTCGACGATGCGGGCTTCGATGAGCACCTGGCGCGAGGCCACATCGATGCGCTCGATCAGCTTGCGTACATTGGCCAGTACGGCCAGCGTGTCGGTGACCAGCAACTGGTTGGTGTGGCTGTCGATCATGGCGCTGCCACGGCGCGACAGCAGGGCATTGCGGCGATTGGCCTGGGTGCTGCCGTCTTCGCCGATGCCCAGCGCCTTGCGCAGGGTGTCGGCGCGCTGATAATTGAGCTGGAAGCTCTCGGCGTGCAAGGGTTCGAGGTCGGCGATCATGGCCTTCTGCTCCAGCTCCAGTCGCTCGCGCGCCAGCATCTCGTCGCGCGGCGCGATCCACAGCACTTCGCCATGACGGCGCATTTCCAGCCCCCGGGCCTGCAGGATCAGGTCCAGCACCTGTTCCCAGGGCAGGTCCTTCAGGCGCAGGCTCAGCTGGCCCGTGACCGTATCGCTGGCCACGATGTTGACGCCGCTGTGCTCGGCCAGCACTTGCAGGGCGGTACGCACCTCGATGTTCTGGAAGTTCAGCGACAGCCGGGGGCCGCCGTAGGTCTTGCCTTCCTGCAAGCCGGCCGCCGCAATCCCGGTCAGAGCCGATTTGACCGGCAGGACATCGATCATCAGCCGGCGTTTGCTCTGATAGGCCTGGTAGCGCCACTGGCCCTGCATCTCCAGGACCAGGCGTGCGCCGTCCTGATGGCCGTAAGCACGGTATTGCAGGACCGGCGTGCCCATCTGTCCGGTCTCGACCAGCCGCCGCAGGGCCAGCGGGACGGTCGCACCGGTGATGTCGGCGATCAGGCGTCCGCCCAGCTGGCGTACCTGCACGGTATGTGCGTGGCTGCCCATGTCCACTGCCAGGTGCGCCTCGCCCTGTGGGCCGCGGCGCAAGTCGATCGCTTGCAGCGCAACGGGATCGGAGGGCGGCTGCAGCGTCAGGTCCACCAGCAGGCGCTCTTCTTCGGTGCGCAGTTGATAGATGGCGGCGTGCTTGAGCAGCACCTGCAGGCGCAGGCGGTCATCATCTTCGGCGAGCTGGATGCGCTTGACCAGGCCGCTGCCGCTCAGGGTCCGCGCAAGTGTTGCCGCAGCCGTGCTCCGGGGCAGGTCGAGGACCAACTGCGGCGGCTCGATCAACAGGAAGTTCTGGACCAGTGCAGGGTCCACGGGTGCCTGCAACTGCAGTTCCAGGGTCGTACCGTCCGCACGGGGATGGAGATGGATGGCCAGCAGGCGGTTTTCCGCCAAGGCAGCGTGGCTCGCCAGCAGGGCCAGCAGGAACAGGATCATTTTCATGGCGACATTCCGGGACGGATCAGGCGGCGACGTGTGTTGCGCTGGGAAGTTCGCGCCGGGACCTTGCGCGCAGGAGCGATGGCCATCGGGCTGGCAGCGGGGAGGGTGGTCATGGCAATGGTCTGTCGAGCGGCGTCGTCCTGGCCGATGTCGAGGGCGTCTTCGCGTACCGCCAGGACACGGCCGAGGCCGCCAGGCAGCGTATCCCCGGTTTGCAACTGCCTGGTGCTGCCCTCCAGTTCAGCGATGGCGATCCACTCCTGGTCACGGCGCAGCGTACCCAGCAGGCGCAGGACGGGCGTCGGAAGCGGGGCAATCGGGGCGGCGGCCGGGACTGGACTGTTTTCTTCATCCTCCTCATCTTGCGCGCGAACCCGTGAGGCGGCCGGTCGCGTCGGACTGGCGGGCGCAAGCGCGCCGAGCTGGAAGGGATCGGGCAACTCGCTGTCCTCGCCGGGGAGGCTGTCTTCCGTCGCCGCGTCGGAGAGGGCGGCAGCAGGAAGGGGCAGGGTGGAAGAGGGCCGGACCTGCGTGATCCACATCCGCGTGGCGTGGACTTCATCGGGATGGTCGAGCGCCATCATTGCGCCCATCACCAGCCCCGCCAGCAAGACCGGCAGCGCTGCCAGCCAGAGCGGGCTCATGGCGCGCTCTCCTTCGTCCCGGTGCCGGACAGGCTCGCCGTCACCAGTGCGCTCACGGAGGCATTCATCTGCAACTCGCTTTGCCCGTCCTGTTCGACGACATTGACATCGAGCCGCTCGACCATCACAGGCAAGGGCAGGCTGCTGACCAGTTCCACAAAGCGCAGCAGGCCGGCATGGCTGCCGCGCAGCACGATGGCCGCGGCCAGCTTGCCGCTCAATGGCTTGAAGGAGGACAGCGTCAGCCCGCATTCACTGGCGCGGCGGGCCAGCTTGGCTTGCAGCAGCTCCGGCTGCAGCTGATCGGTCGGCCACAACTGGCTCTGCTGCGCGGTCAGTTGTACCGCCAGCGCCCGTTCACGTGATTGCAGGGCAGGCAGTTGCGCCTGCTGGGTCAATGCCGCCTGGTATTGCACGCGCAGATCCTGCTGTCGCTGGCGCGCGGACCGCCGTGCCTCATCCAGTTCGCTCACGGCCAGCAGCAGGCCACTGCCTGCACACGCCAGCAGGGCCAGCAAACACAAGGCCAGCCGGGGCAGCAACGGCCAGTGCGCGGGATGGGTCTGCCAGCGCGACTGGTTCACGGTGCGGCCACCTTGGCTGCGGTTGCGGTTGCGGGGGCGGGCGCGGGGGACGTGCCCGTCTGCAAGGCCGGCAGGGGGATGGCCAGGATGAAGGCATAGGCACCGTCTTCGACGTGCAGGTCATGCAGGGTGGCCCCCTCCAGGCCGGCAGCACCCAGCGCGGCGGTAAAGTCGCGGACTTCCTGCGCGCTGGCCGCCTGGCCGCGCAATTCGCCGCGATCGCCTTGCAGCAACAGGCGGTGCAGGCGGATCTTGCCCGCGCTTGCCTGCGCCGCTCGGGCGGCAGCCCGCAGCAATTGCGCCGACTGCTGGCGGCGTTTGCCGAGATGCTGGTGTGCCGTGATCTGCTTTTCCAGCGCGGCGATCTGGCTGCGCAACTCGGCCGTTTGCCTGGCCTGGGGGGCCAGGGTATGCAACTCGCCGGTCAACAGCACATTGGCTTTTTGCAGTGAGGCCGTGTGCAAGGAAACGCGCCAGCCGGGGAAGGCCGCCAGCGCGATGCCCAGCAGCAGGAAGAAGACCAGCACTCGATAGAAATTCCGTTCCCGCGTGCGCCGCCGCTGTGCCGGTGACTGAGAGAAATCCATGTCGCATCTCATGCCAGTCCCTCCCAGGCCAGGGCCAGTGCCAGCTGGTAGTCCGGCGGCATCAGCGCCGCGATCTGCGGCGTCAGCACCAGCGAGGAGGGAGGCGCGGCCACCCGCGCCTCCAGCCCCGCGTACTTGACGAAGGCGCGGGCAATCGTGCCGAGAGCCGGATGGTCGCCACTCAGGAGCAGGCGACGCGGCAGGGGTTTCAGCAAGGGCGCGGCGTGCGCCAGCAGGGCCAGGTGCCCGCCGCGGGCGCTGACCTCCGGCAAGGCGTGGCTGGGACCCTCGCCGTGCAGCAGCCAGCGGGCGCTGCGATCCAGGCGCAGCACGGCGGTCTCGCCGGGAAGCCGGTCGTCGCGCAGCCAGGCGGCCAGGCACAGGTCTTCCGGTGCCAGGGTGACCAGCGGCCGGCCCACCGCTGCAGCCAGCGACAGGCGGTCTTCGATGATGAGCCGGGAGGCGGCCACCGCCAGTACCTGCTGGTCCGAGGGCGAGCCCGGCGGCGGACCCAGTTCACGGTAGTCCATGGCGTGATCGTCAGCGGCGATGCCGTGGGCCGCGAGTTCGGATTGCACTTGCCGCCAGCGTTGTACCGGGTGACTGTCAGCCGGCAGCACGAGTCGGCGTCCGGTGAGGCCTTGCACCGGGACCGCCAGCGCCAGGGCGGCACCCTGGCAGCCGGCCTCATCCAGCAGGGAGCGGCAGATCAGGGTCAAGGCCTCGAAGTCGGTGATCTGTCCGTCCCGGCAGATCACTCCGCCGGTGAGCCGCTGCGTCAGCTTCAATAACTGCGCGCGGCGGCCGCTACGGCGCAGCAGCGCCAGCCGCACACGGTCGGTCGCGATGTCGAGGCCTGCGCACAGGCGCGGGGTGCCGAGGCCGAAAAAGTGGGGTAAGCCTGTCATATGCCGTTCTCATGCGGAGGGAAACCCCGGATTCTCCGGTCTGCGCGGCCAGGCGGGAATCGCTGAAACTTGAGGAATGCCCGTCAATTTGCAGCAATTTGCGCCCAATGCCGCACTTCCCCGCTCTCACTCCGGAACCGGCCTCCTGCCCTTTGGTCTATTTGCAACACCCGGCCGCGCGGCGGCTCAGGGCGAGCCGCTATAATGCGGGCTTGTTTCTTCCACTCCGGCTCTGGCCTGCAGCTTCGGCCTGCTTTAACGCTTAATTCGAATGTCTTCATCTTCCAACGGCGGCGATCAACCCAAACCGGCATCGGCGGATGCCCCCGCAGAAAAAGCGCCCCGCAAGCGCATGCACTGGTCGCTGCGCATCCTTCTGGGTTTGTTCGGTACCGTGCTGGGCCTGGTGGTGATGGTGCTGCTGGGCGTGACCTTCATCGTCGCCCTGACCTATCCCAAGCTGCCCGACCTCGATACGCTGACCGACTATCGCCCCAAGATCCCGCTGCGCATCTTCTCCGCCGATGGCGTGCTGATCGGCGAATTCGGCGAGGAGCGCCGCAACCTGGTCCACTTCAAGGACATCCCGGACATCATGAAGAAGGCCGTGCTGGCCATCGAGGATGACCGTTTCTACGAACACGGCGGTGTCGACTACCAGGGTATCGCCCGCGCCACCTTCTCCAACCTGTCCGGCGGCGGCGGCGGTGCTTCCACCATCACGCAGCAGGTGGCGCGCAACTTCTTCCTGACCAGCAACGAGCCGACCTTCCTGCAGAAGGCCACGCGCAAGTTTTTCTATGAGATTCCGCTGGCCTGGAAGATCGAGAACAACCTCACCAAGGACCAGATCCTCGAGGTCTACATGAACCAGATCTATCTGGGCCAGCGCGCCTATGGCTTCGCCTCGGCCGCCCAGATCTATTTCGGCAAGCAACTGAAGGACCTCACCATCGCCGAAGCAGCCATGCTGGCCGGCCTGCCCAAGGCCCCCTCGGCCTACAACCCGGTGGTCAATCCGAAGCGCGCGCATGCGCGCCAGCAGTACATTCTCTTGCGCATGCGCCAGCTGGGCTACATCACCGATGCCCAGTATCAGGAAGCCAAGGATGAGGAGCTGCGCGTCAAGGGCGACAGCTCGGCCTTCGGCATGCACGCCGAATACGTGGCCGAAATGGCGCGCCAGCTGGTCTATGCGCAATACAAGGACGAGACCTACACGCGCGGCCTGAACGTCTTCACCACCATCACCAAGGCCGACCAGGACGCCGCCTACATCGCCCTGCGCCGCGGCATCATCGACTATGAGCGCCGCCATGGCTATCGCGGTCCGGAAGGCTACATGGAGCTGCCGGAGAAGGCCACCAAGGAAGTGGTGGAAGATGCGGTTGAAGTGGAACTGGCCGACCATCCCGACAGTGACGACATGGTCGCCGCCGTGGTGCTGGAGGCCAAGCCCAAGGAAATCACCGCCATGCTCTCGACCGGCGAAGAGATCAGCATCTCCGGTGCCGGCCTGGGCTTCGGTGCCAACCTGCTGTCGGACAAGGCACCGCCGCAGAAAAAGATCCGCCGTGGCGCCATCATCCGCGTGTTCCAGGATGGCAACAGCTGGATCATCACCCAGATGCCGGAAGTGGAATCGGCCTTCGTCTCGGTGAACTCGCGCGATGGTGCGATCCGCTCGCTGGTCGGCGGCTTCGACTTCAACCGCAACAAGTTCAACCACGTCACGCAGGCGTGGCGCCAGCCGGGTTCGTCGTTCAAGCCCTTCATCTATTCGTCGTCGCTGGAAAAGGGCCTGTCGCCGGCCACCATCATCAATGATGCGCCGCTGACCTTCACCCAGACCGGCGGCCAGGTGTGGCAGCCGAAGAACTACGGTGGCAAGTTCGAAGGCCCGATCTCGATGCGCCGCGCCTTGCAGAAGTCGATCAACCTGGTGTCCATCCGCATCCTGGAGCGCGTGGGCGTGAAGTATGCGCAGGAATACATCACCCGCTTCGGTTTCGATGCCGACAAGAACCCGCCCTACCTGACCCTGGCGCTGGGCGCGGGCAACGTCACGCCGCTGCAGATGGTGGGCGCGTATTCGGTGTTTGCCAACGGCGGCTACAAGATCAATCCCTACCTGATCACCAAGGTCACCGACAGCAACGGCGAAGTCCTCTCGCAGGCCAAGCCGGCTACTGCCGAGGATGAATCCAATCGCGTCATCGATGCACGCAATGCCTTCATCATGGACAGCATGCTGCGCGACGTGGTGCGCCATGGCACCGCCGTCAAGGCCTTGTCGCTCAAACGCACCGACCTGGCCGGCAAGACCGGTACCACCAACGATTCCATGGATGCCTGGTTCGCCGGCTATCAACCGGGCCTGACCGCGATTGCGTGGATTGGCTATGACCAGCCCAAGAGCCTGGGCGACCGCGAAACCGGTGGCGGCCTGGCCCTGCCGGTGTGGATCAGCTACATGTCCAAGGCGCTCAAGGATGTGCCCAACGTGGACCGCAAGGTGCCGGATGGCGTGATCGAATCGGGCGGCGAGTACTACTATGCCGAGTTCCCGCCCAGCGCAATGGTGCGTGACCTGGGCATGGGCGATCGCGGTGGGCTGACGCCGGAAGAAGAAAAAGCCAAGACGCAGATGAAGAACGAGCTGTTCTGATTTCTGATTTTCGATGAACGGATCAAAAAATATAAACGATTTATATCATTTAAATTTTTTCCGTTGATCGCTGCTTCAAACGAAAACCGCCTGTTGCAAGACAGGCGGTTTTTTTCATGGCCATCGGTATGCGGCAGGCCAGCTTACTCCTTGCCCGACACCACATGACTGATGCTGCGCATGGCCAGCATGGTCAGCACTTCATCCTGCTCCGTGCCGTAGTCGCTGAGTTTGACGATGACCGTGCGCGTGGCCGGGTTGACGTAGATGTACTGGCCGAACACGCCGATGGCCGAGAAGTCGCGGTCATTGGCATTGCCCGGCGGGATCCACCAGCCATCGCGATAATCCAGCGCATTGCCGTTGTTGACCGGCTGACGCGGCTCGGCGGCCCAGGCCGGGCTGACGATCTGCTGCTCGCCGATGCGGCCGCCATGCAGATAAAGCAAACCGAGGCGGGCGAAGTCGCGCGCCGTGGTATTGAGGCAGCAGAAGGCCTTCTCCACGCCATGCTGGCGGCTGTCCACGCTCCAGCTGGCGTCCTGCTCCATGCCCAGCGGCTCCCACAGCGCCTGCTGGGCGAAGTCGGACAGGCGCATGCCGGTGGCGCGCGCCAGCACCCGCGACAGGATCAGCGTATCGACGCTGCGATATTCGAAGCGAGAACCCGGTGCAAAGCGCAAACCACTGCGGCGGGCGATGAAACGCTGCAGGTCGGTGCTGACGAACATGCGCACCACCGGCGAGGCGAGCGACCCGCCGTAGTTTTCATCGACATCGATGCCGGAGCGCATGTCCAGCAACTGGCCGATGGTGATGTTGGCGTAAGCCGGGGAAATCTCATCGGGTTTCAGATAGCGGCCAATGGGATCATTGAGCGATCGGATCTTGCCCTGTTTCAGCGCCACACCGGTCAGCGCCGAGACGAAGGACTTGGCCACCGAGAAGGAAGTGAAGCGCGAATTGGCATCGTAGCCATCGATGTAGCGCTCATAGACCACGCTGCCATCCTGGATCACCACAAAGGCGTGCGCCGCCGTCCCCTTGATGAAATCGATCAGCGGCAGGCGCTTGCCGTCTTTCCAGGGCACATCAATGTTGAGCGGGCGCAGCGCGGTGGGCAGCGGCTGTGGATGCGAGGATCGTGCAATCGGGTTGTCCTCGAATACCTTGAAGCTCTGACTGCGCGGGGTCAGGTCGAATTGCAGGTCGACCAGCGCGGGCAGGCTGGGCAGGTCGGCGATGCGGCGGCCGATCTCGGCGCTGGCCAGCAGCACCAGCAAGGCGGCGGCGCTGCGGGCGAGCAGAAGGGTGGTGCGGGCTTGGGGCATGAGGCTCGCTCTTGGAATGGTGAGCCTATTGTGCCCGATTACCCGGCGCTTTTGCGTGCCGCGTACTGTTGATAGCCACGGGCGCGCAGTTCGCAGGCCGGGCACTTGCCGCAGCCATGGCCCCAGTCATGCAGCTGGCCGCGTTCGCCCAGGTAGCAGGTGTGGGTATCGGCGCGGATCAGGTCCACCAGCGCGCTACCGCCCAGCGATTCGGCCAGGGACCAGGTCTCGGCCTTGTCGATCCACATCAGCGGGGTTTCCACCTTCAGTTGCGTGGCCATGCCCAGGTTGAGCGCCACTTGCAGCGCCTTCATGGTGTCGTCGCGACAATCGGGATAACCGGAAAAATCGGTCTCGCACATGCCGCCGACCAGCACGTTCAAGCCACGGCGATAAGCCAGCGTGGCGGCCACGGTCATGAACAGCAGGTTGCGGCCGGGCACGAAGGTATTGGGCAGGCCGTTGTCCTGCATGGCGATGGCGACATCGCGTGTCAAGGCCGTGTCGGAAATCTTGCCGATCAGCGACAGGTCGATCATGTGATCCTCGCCCAGGCGTGCTTGCCATGCAGGCGAGAAGGCTTTCATCTTTTCCAGCAGGGCCGGACGCACTTCCAGTTCGATGGCATGGCGCTGGCCGTAGTCGAAGCCGATGGTCTCCACCCGTTGATAGCGGGACAGCGCCCAGGCCAGGCAAGTGGTGGAATCCTGTCCGCCGGAGAAGAGCACCAGGGCGCTCTGGGTGCTGAGGGTCGGGGCGATGGCGGGAGTGGCGGGATTGGCGGGATTGGCGGGATTGGCGGACATGGTCGGGCTCAACAAGTAATCGGAATCGGGGGAATCAGGCGCGTGATGGGGGCGAAAAACGCACGCGGGGCCAGGCGGCATCGCTGCCGGCCTGGCCCCGCGCCTGCAATAGCGGCAAGCTTAGTTGGTTTTCTTGACCGAATCCAGCACCTGCTCGATATAGTCGCCATTGGGATCGGTGAACTTCAGGCGCACCGGATACCACTCCATCTTCGGTGCCAGCCAGATGTCGAGTTTCTGGGCCTGGTCGTCCGGGGGCGGATTGCGGAACAGGTGCAGCGCTTCGGTCTCGCCCTGGGCGGTCTTGATCTTTTCGCGGCCCACCACCTTGAAGGTCCACTGCTCGGCATCACGCGGACCGGCCACGAAGAAATTCCACTCCGAACCCGGCTTCATCTTGGCGGCATTGGCACGGGCAATCGCCACGAACTGCCAGGTGATGCCGGTGCGGTCCTGCTCGCCCCCCTGCAGCGGAAAGCTCTCGGCCGATTCGGTGAAGGTGATCTTGTTCTGTTCGCGATTGAAGGTGGTGGTGGTCGGTTCGCGGCGCAGGCGCTTTTCGACGAAACGCGACGGGGCCAGGCCGTAGGCGTCGATGCTGCCCTCACTGCTGGTTTCCAGGATCTTGCCCAGCAGCATGGCGCGGGTTTCGGTGTTGACGCTGTAGGCGGTCTTGCTCTGCGTCCACTTGACCAGGCCTTCCCCCTTCAGATCGAGGCCGCTCTGCTTGGCGGTGATGGCGTAATGCAGCTCGGCCGAAGGCGGCAGGTTGAAGGGGCGCTTGTCCACCGGATGCGGACCGTCGGCGGCCAGAGCGGGCGCACTGGCGATCAGGGCGGCCAGCGGCAGCGCAGCGAGGGTGGTTTTGAGGCGATATGAAAGAAATGTCATGGCGAGCTCTTCGTGTTGGTCTCTGTGGGGCTCGGCGATGAGGCAATGCCGAGCCATATGAAGGAATACGACCAAAATGCCGGGGGGCGGTTCTGCCGTCCGGGCGCGTAATTGTGCGCAATTGTTTCCGATTTTGACAGGGCTTGCAGGATCTGGTCTTACTGGTCCACCGGTTTGAGGCCCGACAGGTCCAGTTGGGTGTAGTCGCCATTGGGCCGCAGGTCGGTATAGCGCACCCGCACCGGATACCACTCATGCTGCGGGGCCAGCCAGATATCGACGCGGTCGTCATAGGAGCCGGGCTTGGGCTGGCGCACCACATGCCAGGTCTGGACGGTGCCGACGGGCAGCGTCAGGCTTTCCTGGCCCAAGACCTGCACGCGCCAGATTTCGCCATCGCGCACGCCGGCCACGAACAGGTCGATCACCGCGCCCGGCTGGAGCTGGCCGGGATCGCCCCGGCCGATGGCGGCCAGTTGCCAGATCAGGCTGGCGCGGTCCTGTTCGCCGCCCCGGCGCGGGTAGCTGGTGGTGGAGGCGGAAAAACTGACGACGTTGCGTTCGCGATTGAAATGGGTGTTGGTGGCCGACTTGAAGCCCTTCTGTTCCGTATAGAGCTCGGGCGAGACGCCCCAGGCATCAAGCTCGCCCACGCTGGTGAAATTGAGAAGCGTGAAGAACAGCGCCTTGGCCTTGCCTTCCACCTTGTAGTGATCGCCCTCGTTGTGCCAGGCGATGCTGCCGCGGCCGTAGGCCGGCTGCTGGTCCTTGGTGCCGGTGACGTCGTATTCCAGCAGCACGCTGGGCGGGGCGCTGGTCTGGTATTGCTTGCCGGTGGCGGCCTCGGGCGCATCGCCGCTGCCGGTTGCGGTGCTGGCGGTGCCGCTGCCCGGTCCGCTGCCTGGCGACGCCGGGCCCGCAGTTTCCGCAGCGGAGGGCGCTGCGGCCGTTTGCGGCGCTTCCGGGGCAGGCGTGGTGATGCGTTCCACGGTCTCGCGGATAGGCTCGTCTGGCGGTTCGACGGAGGGCTCGGGCGCGCGCCGTGGCTGTGGTGCCGGGCGACTGGCGGGAGTGGACGGTTTGGCCGTCTTCGGTGGTACCGGCTTGGGTGTCGGCAGTGCCACCGGCTGCTCCGGCGGCGGCACCGGGCGCAGTTCCACCGTGATGGCCTGTTCCTGCGTCCGGCCCGGCATCACGATCTGGCGCCGGCCCCAGTCCACCAGCGCGGCGTGCAGTGCCAGGCTCGATGCAATCAGGATCAACAGGCGCGGCCAGCGCCGGGTGGGACGGGAAACTTCGCTCATGCCCGCCAGTGTATCGGATCATGCAAGGAGCGTCGTGGGGGCGCAGGGCAAAGGAGGGCCATTTCAAACAACGTACAATGCGGGTTTTGCCGCTGTCTCTTGCAGAATCGATGAACCTGTCCCTGTCTTTCCGCCTGCCCCTGCGCATGTTCCCGGCCGCCCTGCTGGCGCTGGCCGCCGTTTCCACCCCGGTTTCCAGCGTTGCCGCACCCTTGCCGCCGGTGCGCATCGGCATGATCGATGGCCTCTCCGGTCCTTTCGCCAATGCCGGTGAAGCGGTGGTGCGCAACATCAGCTACGCCATCGAGCGCGTCAATGCGCGCGGCGGCGTGAATCTGCCCGATGGCAAGCACCTGCTGCAGCTCTCCACCTTCGACAACAAGCTGGGCGTGGAAGACTCGCTGGTGCAGTTCCGCCAGTTGACGGACGAGCGCATTCCCTTCCTGATCGAAGGCAACAGCTCGGCCGTGGCTGCGGCCTTGATCGATGCGGTCAACAAGCACAACCAGCGCGAGCCGGACCGGCGCGTGCTGTTCCTGAATTATTCGGCGGTCGATCCCACGCTGACCAACGAGAAATGCAGCTTCTGGCATTTCCGTTTCGATGCCAGTGCCGACATGCGCATGCAGGCCCTGACCGAAGCCATCAAGGCTGATCCGGCGACCAAAAAGGTCTACCTGATCGGCCAGGACTACAGCTTCGGCCGCCAGGTCGCCAAGGCCGCGCGCGAGCAGATCACGGCCAAGCGGCCCGATATCGCCATCGTCGGCGACGAGCTGCATCCCATCGGCAAGATCAAGGATTTCGCCCCCTACATCGCCAAGATGCGCAGCGCCGGGGCCGACGCCGTCATCACCGGCAACTGGGGCAATGACCTGACGCTGCTCGTGAAGGCTGCACGTGATGCGGGCTTCAAGGCCAAGTTCTACACCTTCTATGCCAACAGCCTGGGCGCGCCTGCGGCCATCGGTGATGCGGGTGTGGGCGTGGTGCGTGCGGTGGCGGAATGGCATCCCAATGCCGGCGGAAATCCGGGCTCGCCCAGCGACGCCTACTACCAGGAATTCCGCAAGCGCTATCCGCAGCCCAAGGACGATTACCTCTACCTGCGCATGCAGGTGATGATCGACATGCTGGTCAAGGCCATCGAGAAAGCCAGGAGCACCGATCCCAAGGCGGTTGCATATGCATTGGAAGGCGCGCATTATCAGAACGCCTTCCACGAGGCGACCTTGCGGGCCGAGGATCACCAGCTGATCCAGCCGCTCTACCTGATGCAGATGCAGCGCGCCGACAGTGGCGGCATCCGCTTCGACAATGAGGGCAGCGGCTTCGGATTCCGTACCGAGCGCTTCATCCCGGCCGAGCAGACCGCACTGCCGAGCACGTGCCGGATGCAGCGCCCGCCACGCTGAGCACGACACCACAACAAGAGGAGCGATCAATGTTGAACCATGAGCAGATGCCGGGCGCAGGCTCGGTAGCCGATACCATCGATTTCATGAAGAAGATGTGGAGCAGCATGGGCGCCCCCGCGATGGCCACGCCTTCGCTGTCGGTGGAGGACATCAACAAGAAGATCAGCGACCTGAAGACCGTGGCCTCCTGGCTGGAGCTGAACCTGAACATGCTCAAGGCCACCATCCAGACCCTGGAAGTGCAGAGCGCGACCCTCTCCACCCTGCAGGCCATGAGCGAGATCATGGCCTCGCGCGGCACGCCCCAGGCCGAGGCCCCGGCGGAGGAAGAGGGCAGCGCGGCCCCGGCTTTCCCCTTCGGTTTCCCGATGTGGCCGGGAGCAGGTGCCCAGCCCGAAGAAACGCCTGAAGAAGAGGAAGAGCCTGCTTCCGTGCCTGAAGTTGCAGAGGAGCAAGCCGCTGCGCCGCAGGCCGATGCCGAGCCTGCTGCAGAAGCCGAGGGCAGTGCTCCGCCGGCGCCGGATTTCCAGTCCGCCATCGCCAATCCCAATGCCTGGTGGAATGTGTTGCAGGAGCAATTCAAGCATGCCGTCGGCAACGCCCTGGCCGGTGGCCTGGCTGAGCAGGAACCGCTGTTGAAGCCCGCCAAGCCGCCCAAGCCCGAGAAGGCTCCTAAGCGTAGCGAAAATAAGACAGTTGCCCCCAAGCCCAAGGCAGGCGCCAAAGCCAAGCCTGCTGGCGCTCCCAAGCCGGCCAAGGGAGCCAAGACGGCGCCGAAGAAGCCAGCGGTCAAGAAAGCGCCCAAGCGTGCGGAAAATACGAGCGCGCCCGCCCGGACGGCTGTTGTACAATCCCGGCAAAACAAGAAGCCAGCCTCCCGCAAGCCAAATTCCCCCTGATCCTCGCCATGGCAGAGCCTGGCCCCGGGCGCAGCCGCGCCGGGTCTCTGTCATATTGCTGAAACCTGACCGTTTTAGTATGGATCGGGAAAATCTTGTTAAAATCAAACACTTAACGCATATAGGCACATACTGAGATGCTGTACCCAGAATTGTTCAAATCGCTAGAGCAGGTCCGTTGGAATATGGATAAGGATATTCCCTGGGACAAGTTCGACGCTTCCTTGCTCACCGACGAACAGGCGCAGACCATCCGCATGAACGCCATCACGGAATGGTCGGCGCTGCCGGCTACCGAGATGTTCCTGCGCGACAATCGCGGGGACAGCGATTTCTCGGCATTCATGTCGGTATGGTTCTTCGAGGAACAGAAGCACTCGCTGGTGCTGATGGAATACCTGCGCCGCTTCCGCCCGGACCTGTGCCCGACCGAAGAGGAACTGCACAACGTGCGCTTCGAGTTCGATCCCGCCCCGCCGCTGGAAACCCTGATGCTGCACTTCTGCGGCGAGATCCGCCTGAACCACTGGTACCGCTGTGCCGCCGACTGGCACACCGAGCCGGTCATCAAGCAGATCTACAAGATCATCAGCCAGGACGAAGCCCGCCACGGCGGCGCCTACCTGCGCTACATGAAGAAGGCCCTGAACGAAGTGGGCGACAAGGCCCGTGCCGCCTTCGCCAAGATCGGCGTGTTGATGGCCTCGGCGCGCCGCACCGAGAAGCCGCTGCACCCGACCAACCTGCACGTGAACCAGGCGCTGTTCCCCAACGACACCGTCCAGAGCCGCCTGCCGGATCCGGAATGGCTGGAACGCTGGCTGGACAACCAGATCAAGTTCGACGGCGAGTGGGAAAAGAAGGTCGTGGACCGCATCCTGCACAACATGTCGCTGCTGTTCGAAAGGACCTTCAGCAACGTGCAGGAGCTGAACCGCTACCGCAAGGAAGTGACCCAGCGCATCCTGCCGCCGGGTACGGCGGCCGCCTGACAGGGAAAAATCCTTCACAGGCAGCAAGGCAGTACAATCACGAAAGCCGCAACCCAGGTTGCGGCTTTTTTCATGCTGCACTCAGCAATCAATCACCCGCTTACCCGAACCGATCCCGATCAAGATGGCCGACTTCGAATCCAAACTCTGTACCCGCGACGAACTCCAGCAGCGCGTAGCGCAATTGCCCAAGCCGGTGGTGATGACCAATGGCGTCTTCGACATCCTGCATCGCGGCCACGTGACCTACCTGGCGCAGGCCCGCGCCCAGGGTGCGTCGCTGGTGGTGGCAGCCAATACCGATGCCTCCGTCAAGCGCCTGGGCAAGGGCGATGACCGTCCCATCAACACCTGCGAAGACCGCATGGCGGTACTGGCGGCGCTGGAATCGGTGTCGCTGGTAGTCCCCTTCGATGAAGACACGGCGCTGGAAGCCGTGCAGCAGGCGCGTCCGGAGATCTACGTCAAGGGCGGCGACTACGACATGCACGCCATCCCCGAAGGCCAGGCCGTGGCGGCTTATGGCGGCCAGGTGCTGTCGATTGCCTTCGAACATGACCGCTCCACCACCAAGCTGCTGGCCAAGGTGCGCAAGCTGGCCGGCTGATCGCGGTACGCTGCAAACGACAAGGCCGGCAGGAGCATCGCTCGCTGCCGGCCTTGCCGTTTCAGGCTGCCCGGTGGATCAGTGGTGCATGTGGCCCTTCATGTCCTTCATGTCATCCTTGCCCGCCGCTGCCGCATTGCGGTCCTCGACGTTGAAGGTCACGTCGACCTTGCCCGCCTTCTCGAAGGTCAGCGTGGCCGGCACCTTCTCTCCCGCCTGCAGCGGCTTGGACAGGCCCATCAGCATGATGTGGTAGCCATTGCCCGGCTGCATGGTGATCTTCTGGCCGGGTTTGACTTCCAGACCGCCCTCGACTTCGCGCATCTTCATGACGTTGCCTTCCATGGCCATGGTGTGGATTTCACCCGACTTGGCCACCGGCGAGGACACGCCCACCAGGCGATCCGGCGCGCTGCCCTTGTTCTCGATGCTCACGTAGGCACCGGCGGCCGGCTGGCCGGGAACCGTCGCGCGGGCGTAGGGATGGCCGATTTCCAGCTGGCCCAGCTTGTATTCATGGGCCTGTGACAGCGGGGCGGCAGCCAGCAGGGCGGAGGTGATGGCCAGGGTGGCCAGCTTTTGGACGAAATGCTTCATATCAATGATTCCTGGTTGTCTTGTTCATGTCTGGAATGCGGGCGCGCGGCCTGCATGGGTGGGCGCAAAGGCCCGGGGGACGGCGGGTTCAGGCCGGTGGTGCACGGGCCCGCGGCGAACCCGGTGCCAGGCTGAGCGGACGCAGGCGTAGCGCGGTGCCGGCCAGCGGATAGCTGATGCCCGGCAGGACCGTAGTATCGAAGGAAGCATCCGCTGCCGGCGTGGCCGCCTGGCCGCCGCAACAGAGCGGGCAATGGCTGGCCGCCAGATGCACCGGTGCATTGCCGGAAGCGCCGCCGCCCACGCTGCAGATGGCCATGGCCGGACTGTCGCGCAGGGTGCGCGCGGCGGCCTGCTGCCACCAGGGCGCAGCCACCATCGCCAGCAGCAGCGCCAGGCTGGTCCACACCTGCAGGCGCAGCCAGGGGCGGCGCAAGGCAAGTCGTGTGGGGGAGGGGCGCAGGCGGGAAGACATGGGGCCTGATTATAGCGCCCGTCGCCCTTTTTGCCCGGCGCGCTGCTTGATCCCGATCAGGGGATGTCCCGCAATGCGAGCCGCCCGGCACGCCTGCCAGCGCGGGCGGCGGCGGTCCTTCATGCAAATTGATTGTTGACAGGCGCTAGGCTAGACTTAGCGTCTTTTCGGGTTTTTGGGTTTTCGTTCACATTTTTCCAAGGGAGACTGCATGTCCTACACCAACAAGCTGACACTGCGCGCGATGGTCGCCGCCCTGTCCCTGGCTGCCGTCTGCGCAGCCCCGGCCATGGCTGCCGACAAATCGGTTGCCGTGACCGCCATCGTCGAACACCCGGCCTTGGACGCCGTGCGTGACGGCGTGAAGGACGAGCTGAAGGAAGAAGGCTTTGAAGCCGGCAAGAACCTGAAGTGGGAATACCAGAGCGCCCAGGGCAACACCGGCACCGCCGCCCAGATCGCCCGCAAGTTCGTCGGCGACAAGCCCGACGTCATCGTGGCCATCGCCACCCCCTCGGCCCAAGCGCTGGTATCGGCCACCAAGAGCATCCCGGTGGTTTATTCCGGCGTGACCGATCCGGTGGCCGCGCAACTGGTGAAGGACTGGAAAGCATCCGGCACCAACGTCACGGGCGTGTCCGACCTGCTGGAACTGGACAAGCAAATCGACCTGATCAAGCGCGTGGTCCCCAACGCCAAGCGCGTGGGCATGGTCTACAACCCGGGCGAAGCCAACTCCGCCGTGGTGGTCAAGGCCCTGAAGGAACTGCTGGCCAAGTCCAACATGACCCTGGTGGAAGCCGCCGCACCCCGTTCGGTGGACGTCGGTTCGGCCGCCAAGAGCCTGATCGGCAAGGTCGACGTGATCTACACCAACACTGACAACAACGTGGTGTCGGCCTATGAAGCGCTGGTCAAGGTCGGCAACGACGCCAAGATCCCGCTGGTGGCCTCCGACACCGACAGCGTCAAGCGCGGCGCCATCGCTGCCCTGGGCGTGAACTATTACGACCTGGGCCGCCAGACCGGCAAGGTGGTCGGACGCATTCTCAAGGGTGAAAAGCCGGGCGACATCGCCTCGGCCACCAGCAGCAAGCTGGAACTGTTCGTCAACACCGCCGCCGCCCAGAAGCAGGGCGTGACCCTGTCGCCGGAACTGGTGAGCTCGGCCAAGACCGTCATCAAGCAATAAACCAGGGTTCGCCTGAAGATCCCGCTGCCATGCGGGATCTTCCGTATCTGGCCGCAACAACGCAGCAACGTAGCAAGATCTGCCCATACGCATAACGGGCCCGGTCGAGAGGAACGCCGAGGCCTGACCACCATGAACGAGGAGAGGACCATGTTTGCAGTATCGAAGTCATTGCGCGCCATCGCCGGCGCGCTCGCCCTGAGCGCCATCTGCGCGTCGGCCCTGGCCGCCGAGAAGGTGGTGGCCATCACCTCCTTCGTCGAACACCCGGCGCTGGACGCCGTGCGGGACGGTACCAAGGATGAACTGATCGCCGAGGGCTTCGAGCCCGGCAAGAATCTGAAGTGGGATTTCCAGAGCGCCCAGGCCAATGCCGGTACGGCCGGCCAGATCGCCAAGAAGTTCGTGGGGGACAACCCCGACGTGATCGTGGCCATCGGCACCCCGTCGGCGCAGCCGATGGTGGCCGCGACCAAGAGCATCCCCATCGTCTACTCGGCCATCGCCGATCCCATGGCCGCGCAGCTGGTCAAGGACTGGAAGCCGTCCGGCACCAACGTGACGGGCCTGTCGCACATGCTGGACCCGGTCAAGCAGGTCGAGATCATCAAGCGCGTGGTGCCCGAGGCCAAGCGTGTGGGCGTGGTTTACAATCCGGGCGAAGCCAATTCCGTGTCGGCCCTGAACAACCTCAAGGGCGAGCTGCAGAAAGCCGGCCTGACCCTGGTGGAAGCCGCCGCCCCCCGTTCGGTGGACGTGGCCCCGGCCGCCAAGAGCCTGATCGGCAAGATCGACGTGATGTACACCACCACCGACAACAACGTGGTCTCGGTCTTCGAGTCGCTGGCCAAGGTCTGCAATGACGCCAGGATCCCGCTGATCGCCTCCGACACCGGCAGCGTCAAGCGCGGTGCCGTGGCCGCCCTGGGCGTGAACTTCTACGACATGGGCCGCCAGACCGGCAAGGTCGTGGCCCGTATCCTGAAGGGCGAGAAGGCCGGCGAGATCGCTTCGTCGCCGGTCAAGAATCTTGAGCTGTACGTCAATACCTCGGCGGCGCAGAAGCAGGGCGTGACCCTGTCGCCGGAGTTTTTGAAGTCGGCCACCAAGGTCCTCAACTGAAACAGAGCATGACCGCAGTCTGATTCGTCGGCCATGCACCGCCGGCGCGGCACCACCCGTGCAGCGCCGGCGCCACGCAGAAGACATTCGGCATTGGCGTACCGCGCCGTGCCGAATGTGTTTTTTTTAGAAAGTCCTTTTTATGTCGCTGTATACCCTCCTGGGCGCCCTGGAGATCGGCCTGATCTTCAGTCTGGTGGCCCTCGGCGTGCTGATTTCCTTCCGCATCCTGGTGTTCCCTGACCTGACCGTCGACGGCAGCTTCCCGCTGGGCGGTGCCGTGGCCGCCACCATGATCGCAGCCGGTTTCAATCCCTTCCTCGCCACCTTCGTCGCGCTGCTGGCCGGTGCGCTGGCCGGTTTCATCACCGCCTGGCTGAACGTGCGCCTGAAGATCATGGACCTGCTGGCCAGTATCCTCATGATGATCGCGCTGTACTCGATCAACCTGCGCGTCATGGGCAAGCCCAACGTGCCGCTCATTTCCGAGCCGACCATCTTCACCATCCTGCAGCCGGGCTCGATTCCCGACTACGTGGCCCGACCGCTGATCCTGCTGGTGGTGGTGACTGGCGCCAAGCTGCTGCTGGACTGGTTCTTCTCTTCCGAGATCGGCCTGGCCATGCGCGCCACCGGCGCCAATGCCCGCATGGCGCGTGCCCAAGGCATCGCCACCGGCCGCGCGACGCTGGCCGGCATGGCCCTGGCCAATGCCCTGGTGGCCCTGGCCGGTGCCCTGTTTGCGCAGACCCAGGGCGGTTCCGACATCTCCATGGGCATCGGTACCATCGTCATCGGCCTGGCTGCCGTCATCATCGGCGAGAACATCCTGCCGGCGCGCCGCCTGGTGTGGACCACGCTGGCGGTGATCCTGGGCGCGATCCTGTATCGCTTCTTCATTGCCCTGGCGCTCAACAGCGACTTCGTCGGCTTGCAGGCGCAGGACCTGAACCTGGTGACGGCCGTGCTGGTGATGCTGGCGCTGGTGCTGCCCATGGGCAAGCGCAAACTGAAACTGCTGAGAAAGGGAGCCTGAAATGTTGAAAGCCACCGATCTCAAGATCACCTTCAATCCCGGCACGCCCATCGAGAACCCGGCCCTGCGCGGCCTCTCGCTGGAAATCCCGACCGGCCAGTTCGTGGCCGTGATCGGCTCCAATGGCGCCGGCAAGTCGACCTTCCTCAACGCCATCTCCGGTGATCTGCTGGTCGATACCGGCAAGATCGAAATCGACGGCACCGACGTCACCCGCAAGCAGGCGTGGGATCGCGCCGGCATGGTGGCGCGCGTGTTCCAGGATCCGATGGCCGGTACCTGCGAGGCGCTGACCATCGAGGAGAACATGGCGCTGGCGATGGCCCGTGGCCGCCGCCGCGGCTTCAACTTCGCCATTCGTGGCAAGATGCGCGAGCTGTTCCGCGAGAAGCTGGCCATCCTCAACCTGGGCCTGGAGAATCGCCTCACCGACCGTATCGGCCTGCTCTCGGGCGGCCAGCGCCAGGCGGTGAGCCTGTTGATGGCTTCGCTGCAGCCTTCGCGCATCCTGCTGCTCGATGAACACACGGCCGCGCTGGACCCGAAGACGGCCGCCTTCGTGCTGGAACTGACGGCCAAGATCGTCTCCGAGGCCAAGCTGACCACCATGATGGTGACCCACAGCATGCGCCAGGCGCTGGACTACGGCGACCGTACCGTGATGCTGCACCAGGGCCGCGTGGTGCTGGATGTCTCCGGCCCCGAACGCGCCGGGCTGGACGTGCCGGACCTGCTCAAGATGTTCGAGCAGACGCGCGGCGAGAAGCTCTCGGACGACGCCCTGTTGCTGGGCTGATCTGCCCTGCCAACGAAAACGGCTCCCTCGGGAGCCGTTTTTTCATGGGCGCAGCGGATCGTCAGCTGCCACCGTCATAGCCATTCTGCCGCCAGGCTTCATACACCACCACCGCCACCGTATTGGAGAGGTTGATGCTGCGATTGCCCGGCCGCATCGGCAGACGGATGCGCTGTGCCGTGGGGAAGGATTCACGCCGCTCCGGTGCCAGCCCGCGCGTTTCCGAGCCGAACACGAAGGTGTCGCCCGGACGGAAGGCCAGGCCGGCAAAGGGCGTGGACCCATGCGTGGTCATGGCGAACATGCGCGCCTCATCGAACTGCGGATCCTGGCGGCGATGGGCCAGGAACTGGTCCCAGTCCTTGTGCACCTGCATGTTGGCGTATTCGTGGTAATCCAGCCCGGCGCGCCGCATCTTGGCGTCATCGAGCGGGAAGCCGAGCGGCTCCACCAGGTGCAGTTGCACGCCGGTATTGGCGCACAGGCGGATGATGTTGCCGGTATTGGGAGGGATCTCCGGCTCGACCAGGACGACGTGGAACAAACAATTCTCCTGCTATGTAAAGGATGGCCGGCCCGCTTCAGGTCGGCAGGGTGCGCGCAAAGACCAGGTTGGTCACGCGCCGGGCGCCGTGCCGCTTGAGCACGATCGCCACTTCATTCAAGGTCGCGCCGGTGGTCATGACATCGTCGACGATGCCCACATGCAGCCCGCGCACCTGGTCCATGGCCGCGAACGGCAGGGCGAAGGCCGAACGCACGTTGCGCGCGCGAGCCCCGACCGGCAGGGCCGACTGGGCATCGGTTTCCTTCTTGCGTTCCAGCAGGCGCGGCTGCACCGGGATGTCCATCAGCTTGCCCAGCGGCCGGGCAATTTCCAGCGCCTGGTTGAAGCCGCGTTCCTGCAATCGCGCCAATCCCAGCGGCACCGGGGCCAGCAAGACCGGCATCGGCAGCTGCACGTCGCTGCCCGGCACCGGATTGCGGCGCGTGGCATCGAAGATCAATCGCGCCAGCAGCGGTGCCAGGCGCAGGTCGCCGCCGAACTTCAGGGCCAGCGCCAGCTGGTCGGACGGGGCGAAATAATCGGTGGCCACGATGGTGGCGTCGAAGGCCGGGCGGTCCTTGAGGCAGGCACCGCAGCGCAGTTCCTTGCCGGTGACCGGCATGGGCAGGGCGCACTGGATGCAGCGGCGGTGCTGGCGCGTGTAGAAACGCTTGTGGCAGGGCGCGCAGAGAGTCTCGCGTCCGGCCGCGCCGCACAGCGCGCAGGACGACGGCAACAGTTGCGGCATATGGGCCAGCAGGCGCTGCAGCCAGCCGGGGCCGGATGGCTTGCCCGGCCGGGCCGGCTTGCCGCCGACGGCGCGATAGGCGGTGCCAGGCTTGGCCTGGGGCGATGGTGCAGCGGGTTTGGGGGATTTGAGATCCATGCGAGGTGCGCCCGGGAAAAATGGATTTCGACTAAACTACGCGCATTATCGCATCAGCCCCGTGGATCGGCGCCCCTCTGCTGGCCGCCCGAGCTTGCCACGCTGCTGCGCAGTCCATCTTCCTGTTCCGTTGCCCATGTCCCTGCCGCCCCCTTCTGCCAGCGCCAAGCTGAGTGCTCCCATCGACCTGCCCCTGGTGCGCCGCCGTTTCGGCCAGCCCCAGCGCGTGGCCGAATCCGATTTCCTGCGCCGCGAAGTCTCGGCCCGCATGCAGGAGCGCCTGGCCCTGGTGAAAATCGCCCCGCGTGAAGTCTTGGACGCCGGATGCGGCGAAGGGGCCGACCTGCCGGTGCTGCAGAAACGCTATCCGGAGGCGCAGGTGATCGGTCTGGACGGCGCCTACGGCATGCTGGCCAAGGCCGCCGACCACCAGCGCGGCGCGCAGACGGCCATGAACCGCCTGTTCGGCTCCATCAACAAGTGGCTCGGTTCCGGTCCGGGTGCCGGCGGGCCGGAACTGGCCTGCGCCGACTTCGCCAGCCTGCCGCTGGGCGCCAACGCGCTGGACTTGGTCTGGTCCAACCTGGCCCTGCACTGGCATCCCCAGCCCGACCGCGTGTTTGCCGAGTGGCGGCGCGTGCTGCGGGTGGAGGGCCTGCTGATGTTTTCCTGCTTCGGCCCCGATACCCTGCGCGAAGTGCGCAGCGCCTTCGAACAAATCGATCTTGCACCGCACACCTTGCCCTTCGTCGACATGCACGACTTCGGCGACATGCTGGTCAATGCCGGTTTTTCCACACCGGTGATGGACATGGAAACCATCACCGTCACCTACGAAACGCCCCAGCGCCTGCTGGAAGACGTGCGCGCCTGGGGTGGCAATCCGCTGGAATCGCGGCGCCGCAGCATGATGAGCCGCAGCCAGTACCAGCGCCTGCTGGCGGCCTTCGAGGCCATGCGCAAGCCCGACGGCAAGATCCCGCTGACCTTCGAGGTCGTCTACGGCCACGCCTTCCGTCCGGTGCCCAAGACCACCGCGGCCGGCGAGAGCATCATTCGCTTCGAACGCCCGCCGCGATAGTCGAAACTTCATATAAGGCTTAGTCGCCCAGCTCTATCTGGCCTGCCAGATAGTTGCTGTATCGTTACGCCCTGCCTGTTCCTGCCGAAGCCTTCATATCGCCGCAAAGCCGCGCCCCTGGCGGCTCTGCTGCCGCTATCCCGGCCCGCCGGACAGCCCGCAGGCGCCACCGTTGTCAATGCGGCGGTGCGTGCTTGATCCATGGCGACGTTAGCCCTTATACTCAAATGGGTAAAAAAATTCACACAAAGAAATTCCAGTACGAACGAATAGCAAGAATAAATAAAGACCGCAAAACGGATAGCCACGGAGTGCGCCCCACGCAAGACGGCCCCCGGCAAGAACGGGCTGGCCCGCATCCAGTGAGCATCCCCTGCGGTAAGAGACAGAGACACGCTCGACCGACAATCATGCTGGCGAGGTGCCATGGAGACGCGGGAATGGATATTGAAGCGCAATTGTTCGATTGCGCCACGCCAGCTGGCGTGGGTCTTCGCAGTCCTTTGTACGGTTTCACTCACGGTCGCGCTGGGCTTCACGCTGCGCGGCGCTTGGATCATCCTGGTTTTTTCATGCATTGAACTGGTAGCGGTGGGCGCGGCCATGCTGGTCTACGCCCGTCACGCCACCGATCGCGAAGTGCTGGTGCTGGCCGATCATGGCCTGGAGGTGGAAGTCATCCAGGGTAGTCGTTCGCACCGCAGCAGCTTGCAGTTGCATGGCATGCGCATCGCTTTTCCTGTGGGCCGGCAGTCGCTGGTGGCCCTGGAAAGCCGGGGGCAGCGCGTGGAAATTGGCCGGTTCATGAGCTTGTGGCAGCGGCGCGCTTTGGTGCAGGAGCTGCAACAGGAACTGGCCGCCAGGGGTGGCGGGGTGGCAGCACTCTCATTCTTATAATTTTGGGCTTTTGAGGAAATCCATGAAACTTGCGAAGCGCCTTCAATCCTTGACCCTCGGTGCCTCGCTGCTGGCGGCCGGCTTGCCGGCCTGGGCAGTGGTGGATAGTCCGGGCGGACCGGCCGTGCTGCAGATGAATTTCCAGCCACCGGTGACCAAGATCGCCGAGCAGATCTATGACCTGCACATCCTGATGCTGATCATCTGCCTGGTCATCTTCGTGGCGGTCTTCGGGGTGATGTTCTATTCCATCATCAAGCACCGCAAGTCGGTCGGCCACAAGGCCGCGTCCTTCCACGAAAGCACGACCGTGGAAATCGCCTGGACCGTGGTGCCCTTCCTGATCGTCATCGGCATGGCCCTGCCGGCCACCAAGACCGTGGTGGCCATGAAGGACACCTCCAACGCCGACCTCACCATCAAGGTCACCGGCATGCAGTGGAAGTGGGGGTATGACTATCTCAAGGGCGATGGTGAGGGCATCTCCTTCCTCTCCAGCCTGGCCACGCCGCGCGAGCAGGTCACCGATCCTACCCTGAAGAAAAACGACAACTACCTGATCGAAGTCGACAATCCGGTGGTGGTGCCCGTCAACAAGAAGGTGCGCATCGTTACCACCGCCAATGACGTGATCCACTCCTGGACCATCCCCGCCTTCGGCGTGAAGCAGGATGCGATTCCCGGCTTCGTGCGCGACACCTGGTTCCGCGCCGAGAAGATCGGTACCTATCGCGGCCAGTGCGTGGAATTGTGCGGCAAGGATCACGCCTTCATGCCCATCGTGGTCAACGTGGTCAGTGATGACGACTACAAGAAATGGGTCGAGGGCAAGAAGAAGGAAATGGCCGCCAAGGCCGACGATCCCAGCAAGGTCTGGACGGTGGATGAGCTCAAGCAGCGCGGCGAGAAGGTCTATGCAGCCAACTGCGTGGCCTGCCACCAGGCCAACGGCAAGGGCGTGCCGGGAGCCTTCCCGGCGCTGGACGGCAGTGCCGTGGTCAATGGCCCCAAGGATGGCCAGATCCACATCCTGCTCAACGGCAAGAACGCCATGCCGGCCTGGAAGGGTGTCTTGAACGACACCGAAATCGCCGCCGTGATCACTTACACGCGCAACAGCTGGTCCAACAAGGCCCAGGAAAACATCGTGCAGCCGGCCGAAATCCTGGCCGCCCGCAAGTAATCGTTTGGAGAACCGGACATGACTACCACCGCCGATCACGCCCCCGATCATTCCCACGATCACGGGCATGGGCACGCTCACGATGACCACGCGCACGACCATCCGCACGGCTGGCGGCGCTGGCTCTTTGCCACCAACCACAAGGACATCGGTACGCTCTACCTGTGGTTCTCGTTCACCATGCTGCTCTCGGGCGGCGTGCTGGCGCTGTTGATCCGGGCCGAGCTGTTCCAGCCGGGCCTGCAGTTCTTCCGTCCTGAATTCTTCAACCAGTTGACCACCATGCACGGCCTGGTGATGGTGTTCGGTGCGATCATGCCGGCCTTCGTGGGCTTCGCCAACTGGATGATCCCGCTGCAGATCGGGGCGTCCGACATGGCCTTTGCGCGCATGAACAACTTCTCGTTCTGGCTGCTGCCGCCGGCCGCGCTCCTGCTGGCCGGTTCCTTCCTGGTGCCGGGCGGCGCCACCGCGGCCGGCTGGACGCTGTACGCACCGCTGTCGACCCAGATGGGCCCCGGCATGGACATGGGCATCTTCGCCATGCACATCATGGGTGCCTCTTCCATCATGGGTTCGATCAACATCATCGTCACCATCCTCAACATGCGCGCGCCCGGCATGACGCTGATGAAGATGCCCATGTTCTGCTGGACCTGGCTCATCACCGCCTACCTGCTCATCGCCGTGATGCCGGTGCTGGCCGGTGCCATCACCATGACGCTGACCGACCGTCACTTCGGTACCTCCTTCTTCAACGCCGCCGGCGGTGGTGACCCGGTGATGTACCAGCACATCTTCTGGTTCTTCGGCCACCCCGAGGTCTACATCATGATCCTGCCGGCCTTCGGCATCGTCTCGCAGATCATCCCGGCCTTCGCGCGCAAGCCGCTGTTCGGCTATGCCTCGATGGTGTATGCGACGGCCTCGATTGCGATCCTGTCCTTCATCGTCTGGGCGCACCACATGTTCACCACCGGCATGCCGGTGACGGCGCAGCTGTTCTTCATGTACGCCACCATGCTGATCGCCGTGCCCACCGGCGTGAAGATCTTCAACTGGATCGCCACCATGTGGCGCGGCTCCATGACCTTCGAGACGCCGATGCTGTTCTCGGTGGGCTTCATCTTCGTCTTCACCATGGGCGGCTTCACCGGCCTGATCCTGGCGGTGACGCCGATCGACATCCAGATGCAGGATACCTACTACGTGGTGGCGCACTTCCACTACGTGCTGGTGGCCGGATCGCTGTTCGCGCTCTTCGCCGGCTACTACTACTGGGGCCCGAAGTGGACCGGCTTCATGTACAACGAATGGCGCGGCAAGTTCCACTTCTGGGCCTCGCTGATCACCTTCAACATCACCTTCTTCCCGATGCACTTCCTCGGGCTGGCGGGCATGCCGCGCCGCTATGCGGATTACCCGGCGCAGTTCACCGACTTCAACATGATCGCCTCCATCGGCGCCTTCGGTTTCGGGCTGTCGCAGGTGTACTTCCTGTTCTTCGTGGTGATTCCCTCGATCAAGGGTGGCAAGAAAGCCGAAGCCAAGCCCTGGGAAGGTGCAGAGGGCCTGGAATGGACCGTGCCCAGCCCGGCGCCTTTCCACACCTTCGAAGAACCACCGGTGGTGAAGTAATCGCCTGTGGATAACACAAGTCATCGCCCCTAATGCAAAGGCAACCCTCATGACCGAACGCAAGAAACCCAACAACCTGCGCACCGGCCTGCTGCTGGGGCTGGTGGCGCTGGCCTTCTTCGTCGGCATCTTCATCAACCGCATCTGGTTTGCCAAATGAGCAGAGATGACGATCAGGTGGAAGAGACGACATCACGCGGCCTGAACCGCGTGATGTTCAGGAAGCTGCTGGTGGTGGCGGTGCTGATGTTCGGCTTTGGCTATGCGCTCATCCCGGTCTATCGCAAGATCTGCGAAGTGACCGGCGTGAACTTCCTCACGCCCAAGGATGTGACGGTGGAAGCGCCGGCCAATACGCAGATCGACAAGACGCGCACCATCACCGTGGAGTTCGATGGCAATGCACAGGGACCGTGGCGCTTCCGCCCGACGGTGGCCAGCATGCAGGTGCACCCCGGCGAGATGACGCAGGTCACCTACGAAGTGGTCAACACCCAGCCGCGCAATGTGGATGCACAGGCCATCCCGAGCTATGCACCGCTGCAGTCGGCGGCCTTCTTCAAGAAGGTGGAGTGCTTCTGTTTCACGCAGCAGACATTGGGACCAAACCAGGCCAAGCAGATGCCGGTGGTGTTCTATATCGACCCCAAGCTGCCCAAGGAAGTGACCACGATCACGCTGTCCTATACCTTCTTCGAGATCAACGGCAAGGCCAAGACGGCGGGCTGACCAGCCCCGAGGAGCGGGTGTGAACGATGAGCTGAAACAGGCGGCCCGGCGCAAGGCCTCCTTCGGCGCGACGATGAAGGCGGTGTTCTGGTCCTTCTTCGGCGTGCGCAAGCGCAAGGATTACGAGTCGGATGCAGCACGGCTGAATCCGGTGCACGTCATCATCGCCGGCATTCTCGGTGCGGTGATCTTCGTGACCGTGCTGGTGAGCATCGTCAAGCTGGTGGTACGCAGCGCGGCAGGTGGATGAGACTGACCGAAAAAGAGCATTAAGGAAACGTAAACCCTGTATCGCAAGAGCATTCAACGCAGCTTAATGCCCATGTTTGCTGCTCTTGCCCAGGCCAGGACAATCGGATTTCGTACCGGGAGAAGAACATGAGTTCTCAACAAGCCAAGGCACCCCATTATTTCGTTCCAGGCCCGTCGCGCTGGCCGATGATGGCGGGCATTTCCATGCTCATCACCATGATCGGGGCCTCGGCCTGGGTCAATGGCGTCTCGTGGGCGCCCTACGTCAATATCCTCGGCATCCTGATGGTGCTGGTGGTGCTGTACTACTGGTTCGGGGATGCGATCCGCGAATCGGAGTCGGGCCTCTACAGCGAGCGCATCGATCTTTCCTATCGCTGGAGCATGAGCTGGTTCATCTTCTCGGAGGTGATGTTCTTCGCGGCCTTCTTCGGTGCGCTGTTCTATGCGCGCAGCATCACCATGCCGTGGCTGGCCGATCTGGACCACAAGGTGATCTGGCCCGACTTCACCGGGCAGTGGGGCAATATCGGCCCGGCCGGTACGGTGGAGAATTTCACCACCATGGGTCCGTTCCCGATCCCGACCATCAACACCTTGCTGCTGCTGACCTCGGGCGTGACGCTGACCATCTCGCATCATGCCATCCGCGCCGGCCATCGTGCGCAGACGGCCGTCTGGCTGTTCCTGACCATTCTGCTGGGCGCGGTCTTCATGGGCTTCCAGGCTTATGAATACATCCACGCCTACAGCGAGCTCAACCTCAAGCTCACCTCCGGCATCTACGGCTCGACCTTCTTCATGCTGACCGGCTTCCATGGCTTCCACGTGACCATGGGTGCGATCATGCTGTCGGTGGTGCTGTATCGGGTGCTGCGCGGGCATTTCACACCCACCAACCACTTCGCCTTCGAGGGCGCGGCCTGGTACTGGCACTTCGTGGACGTGGTGTGGCTGGGCCTGTATGTGGTGGTGTACTGGCTGTAAGGCGGGCACCGCCTGCGCAATGAAAAAGCCGCACTTCGGTGCGGCTTTTTCATGCGACCCGTGAGGATGACATCAGCGGATGCCGGTCGGCTGTATCCAGCCCAGTTTGTAGCTCAGGAGGATGAAGAGGAACAGCGCTACCGAGAAGCCGACCCGCAGCGTCAGCGCCTGGACCGTACGATTGCTCTTGCCCTTGTCGCGCATCAGGAAGATCAATGCCGAGGCCAGGCTGGCCAGGATCAGGATGAAGGCGATGGCGACGATGATTTTCATGAGGATGGAACCCTGTCTCCGAAGGCGTGCATGCGGTATGCTGCGACGCTGATATGCAAGATTTTTTCTTGTCCTGTGTGCGCTTCATTGTAAGGCCAAACTTCATCGATGCCGACCCGATTCGTTTTTCGCCTCATCCCGTTTTGCGCCACGCTGGTCGTGGCTGCCGCCGGCATTGCGCTGGGCCAGTGGCAGACGCATCGCGCCGAGGAAAAGCTGGGCTTGCAGCAGCGCATGCAGGCGCGGGGCAGCGAGGCTCCTCTGAGTGCGCTGCCGGTTGATGCGAGCGATGCGGAGTTTCGACAGATCCGCCTGCGCGGCCACTATCTTCCGCAGTGGACGCTGTATCTGGAGAACCGCCCCTACAACGGCGTAGTCGGTTTCCATGTCCTCACGCTGTTCCAGCCCGAGGGCAGTGGACCGGCCGTGGTCGTGGCACGTGGCTGGGCTCCGCGCGATGCGTCCGATCGCACGCGTGTGCCGCAGGTGCCGCCGCCATCAGGAGTCACCGAGGTGGAAGGCATCCTGCGCCGCGATGCCGGGCATGTGCTGCAACTGGGGACGGCCGATGCGCCGCGTCCGCAAGCCATCCTGCAGAATCTCGATGTGCCGGCACTGGCCAAGGCCAGCGGGGTGCCGCTCGCACCGCTGGTGATCGAGCAGGGCGGGGCGGCGGGCGATACCTTGGTGCGCGACTGGCCCGCTCCTTCATTGGGCATCGATCGTCATCGCGGCTATGCCGTGCAGTGGTATGCACTGGCGGGCATGGCTCTTCTTTTTTTCATCGTGACAGGATTCAAACGTGGTCGTCATGACAAAGCCTGAAGCTCCACAATCCGCGCAAGCCGCATCCATCGACGAGGCGCGCCGCCGCCGCATCGGCCGCTGGAAGATGCTGGCGGTGGTGGCCGTGTGTGCCGCACCGCTCATCGCTTCCTACCTCACCTATTACGTGATCAAGCCGCAGAGCCGCAACAACTATGGTGCGCTGATCGATCCGCGCCAGTATCCGATTCCGGATCTGGGCAGCAGTGCCATCGATGGCGGTCCGGCCAAGCTGCAGGATTACAAGGGCAAGTGGGTGATGCTGCAGGTCGATCGCGGCGACTGCGGCGAACCCTGCCAGAAGAAACTGCTGACCATGCGCCAGCTGCGGCTGATGCAAGGCAAGGAAATGGAGCGCATCGAGCGCGTATGGCTGGTGACGGATCGCGCGCCGATTGCGACCATGCTCCTGCGCGAATTCGACGGAACCGATATCCTTCGGGTTGACGCTGGCAAATTGCAGTCCTGGTTGCCGGCCGATGCCGGCACCTCGGCCGAAGACCACATCTACCTGATCGACCCGCTGGGCAACCTGATGATGCGCTTCCCCAAGGACCCCGATCCCGGCAAGATGAAGAAGGACATTTCCAAATTGCTGCGCGCTTCCTCCATCGGCTGATGCGGATGGATCCCCTGCGCGCAGTGACGCACGTTTGACTCAAGATGAATGCAACGACGCTGATACAACTGGGCCTGACCGGGCTCGTGGTGGCCCTGATTCCGCTGGCGCTGGTGTGGCGCGCACAGGGCGTGGCCAACAAATACCGCAAGCTGGTGTGGGTGACGCTGTTCTTTACCTTCGACCTGATCATGTTCGGGGCCTTCACGCGCCTGACCGATTCGGGCCTCGGCTGTCCCGACTGGCCGGGCTGCTACAGCCATGCCAATCCGCTGCTGGCGCATGAGCACATCAATGCCGCGCAGGAGGCCATGCCGTTTGGTCCGGTGACCTGGGCCAAGGCCTGGATCGAAATGATCCACCGCTATTTCGCCATGGCCGTGGGCTTCCTCATCATCGTGCTGATGGTGGCCGCCTGGCGGCGCTGGATCAAGTCGGGCAAGACCGAACTGCAGTTCCGTCCCTGGTTCCCGACGGCACTGCTGGGCTTCGTCTGCCTGCAGGGCGCCTTCGGTGCGTGGACCGTGACCATGAAGCTGCAACCGATCATCGTCACCATCCACCTGCTGCTGGGCCTGACGCTCTTGGCCATGCTGGCCTGGCTGGGGGCGCGGCAGGAGCAGCATGTGCCGGTCTCGCCCGCAGGCCGCGCGCTGATCGCGCCGGCCACCATCGGCGCGGCCTTGCTGGGCTTGCAGATCGCGCTGGGCGGCTGGGTCAGCACCAATTACGCGGCGCTGGCCTGTTCCGATTTCCCGCTGTGCAATGGCCAGCTGGTGCCGGAGATGGACTTCGAACATGGCTTCACCCTCTGGCGGCATCTTGGCATGACCTCCTCGGGCGACTACCTGCCGGTGGAAGCGCTGACCGCGATCCACTGGGTGCATCGCAGTTTTGCCTTTGTCGTCATCTTGTATGTTGTATGGCTGGCACACCGCGCACTGCGTGATGAAGGCTTGCGCAAGACCGCCCGCTGGATGCTGACGGTGCTGGGTTTGCAGCTCTGTACTGGTCTGGCGACCATCTATCTGAACTGGCCGCTGGCCATTGCGGTGATCCACAACGGCGGCGCGGCGCTGCTGGTCATCCTGATGGTCATGTTAAACTACAAGGTCCGTTACGCACCCTCCGGCCTGGCCGCCGCTGCTCCACCAGCATCCGCCCGGCCCGTCACGCCATGACCACATTGACCGCCCAACCCAACCGCATCGCCCAGTACTGGGCACTGACCAAGCCGCGCGTGACGCAGCTGGCAGTGTTCTGTGCCGTGATCGGCATGTTCCTTTCCACGCCTGACCTGCCGGACTGGCGCAAGGTCATCTTCGGCACGCTGGGCATCTGGCTGCTTGCCGGCGCGGCCTTCGCCATCAATTGCCTGGTCGAGCGCGAGATCGATTCGCGCATGGCCCGCACCGCCCGCCGTCCGATGGCGCGCGGCGAAATCACGGTGGGACAGACGCTGGTGTTCTCGGGCGTGCTGGGTGGCCTGGGCATGTGGGTGCTGTACAACCTGGTCAATCCGCTGACCATGTGGCTGACCTTCGCCACCTTCGTCGGCTACGCCATCATCTACACCATCATCCTGAAACCGGCGACCTCGCAGAACATCGTCATCGGCGGCCTGGCCGGCGCCATGCCGCCCGCGCTGGGCTGGGCGGCCATGGCCAATGACGTGCCGATGCAGGCCTGGGTGCTGGTGATGATCATCTTCATCTGGACCCCGCCGCACTTCTGGGCGCTGGCCATGTACCGCCGCGACGATTACGCCAAGTCCGGCCTGCCGATGCTGCCCATCACGCATGGCATGGATGTCACCAAGCTGCACATCCTGATGTACACCATTGCACTGCTGGCGGTGAGCATGCTGCCCTTCGCCATCGGCATGAGCGGCCTGATCTACCTGGGTACCGCCATCGTGCTGGGTGCGATCTTCTTCTGGTATTCGTGGCAGATCTATCGCCACTACACCGACCTGATCGCGCGCAAGGCCTTTGCTTATTCGATCGTCTACCTGTCCATCCTGTTTGCGGTGCTGCTGGTGGACCATTATTTCCTGTTCCGCAGTTTCTGATTCCTTGAACGCATGAAACGATTCCTCTCGGCGCTGCTGCTGGCTGGCTGCGCAACGCTGCTGGCGGCCTGCGGGCCGTCCAAGCCTGAACTGAAGTTCAACAATACCGATGTCACCGGGCTGGATTACGCAAAGGACTTCGCCCTGACCGACCACACCGGCAAGCCGCGCACTCTGGCCGATTTCAAGGGCAAGGTGGTGGTGATGTTCTTCGGCTATACGCAATGCCCGGACGTGTGCCCGACCACCATGGTCGAGATGTCCAACGTCATGAAGGAACTGGGACCGGACGCCGACCGCGTGCAGGTGCTCTTCGTGACCGTCGATCCGGAGCGGGATACCCAGGAAGTGCTGGCGCAATACGTGCCGGCCTTCGACAAGCGTTTCCTTGGCTTGCGCGGCGATCTGCAGCAGACCGAGAAGGTGGCCAAGGAATTCAAGGTGTTCTACCAGAAGGTGCCGGGCAAGCAGCCGGGCAGCTATACGATGGATCACACGGCGGGCAGCTACGTATTCGATCCGCAGGGACACATCCGCCTGTTCGTCAAGCACGGACAAGGGCCGCAGACGCTGGCGCATGACATCAAGCTGCTGCTGTCGTGATGGCTTGAAACGATATAAATCGTTTGGATAAAAAGAAAGGCACCCGAGGGTGCCTTTTTCATTGCTGCTGACCTGAATGAAATCCGGATCAGGAATAAGCCTGCAGCGCGGTCTTCATTTTCTTCAGCGCGACTGCTTCGATCTGGCGGATACGCTCGGCCGACACGCCGAACTCGTCAGCCAGTTCATGCAGGGTTGCACCCGAGCCGTCGTCATTGGCCAGCCAGCGGGCTTCGACGATGCGGCGCGAACGGTCATCCAGCTTGGACAGGGCCGCTTCCAGGCCTTCGGATTGCAGGCGGTCGTACTGCTTGGCTTCGATCACGCGGGTCGGTTCCGAATTGTCGGAGGACAGGTAGGCGATGGGGGCGAACTTGTCATCTTCATCATCGGTGGGCGACTCCAGGGCGATGTCGCGACCGGACAGACGGGTTTCCATCTCGATCACTTCTTCGCGCTTGACGTCCAGGGTCTTGGCCAGGGCCTCGACCTGGGCCGGCGTCATCGCGTCCAGGCCTTCCTTGTGGCTGCGCAGGTTGAAGAACAGCTTGCGCTGGGCCTTGGTGGTCGCGACCTTCACGAGACGCCAGTTCTTCAGGATGTACTCGTGGATCTCGGCCTTGATCCAGTGCATGGCATAAGACACCAGACGCACGTTCTGGGCCGGGTCGAAGCGCTTGACGGCCTTCATCAGGCCGATATTGCCTTCCTGGATCAGGTCGGCGTGCGGCAGGCCGTAGCCGAGATAGCCACGGGCAATCGACACCACCAAGCGCAGGTGCGACAGAACCATCTTCTGAGCGGCGCCCAGGTCGTTCTTTTCACGCAGGTCGCGCGCCAGCTTGATCTCTTCTTCGTGGGTCAGCATGGGCAGGCGGTTCACTGCCGAGATATACGCGTCGATATTGCCCAGGCTGCCGGAAAAACCCAGCGCGAGTGCATTGGACTCGGCAGGCATGAGTGCAGTGTGTGCAGACGCAGTTTTCATGGATTCTCCTTGGTTCCTTTGCGGAAACAGTATGAAACGGTAGGAAGCGGATGCTTCGGTTGCCGGGGGCAATGTTGCCAACTTCCCCGGCGCGGCCAACGTGGCCAGACGCTGTTTGGTGCTGTGCTCCGATAAAACTGGAGCAATTCAATAAGGTATTCTAGCACTCGTCACCCAAGAGTGCTAATTGCATGATGGTGCGGTGTTGATAGCCAAGAACTATTGCTGCTCAGCTAATCATTGCATTACTTCCTCTTCATATTAGTCGCCTTTGGGCGACAAAAGTTGCGATTGGGGTCAAAAGGGGGCCAGAAACTTGTAACACTTTTTTGCAGCGCGCCAAGTGAGGGGCAAGGCGCAGGAAATGGCCATCCTGCATTGGGAAGCTTCGGTGCTGGGGGGGTGGTAAACCGGTCAAATGAACTTGGCTTCAAGTAGAAGACGATCTGACGCCGCTCTTATTGTATGGGCAGCAGGATCAGGTGAATGTTCCTGTCAAAAAAGGAAAGCCCGCATGAGCGGGCTTTCTGGCTTGGCGAACCGGATGGCTGAGCTGGCGCTCAAGCCTTCCTGGCCAACTGCCTGCGCACCGAGAGCATCGCCCCGAACAAGCCCAACAAGCCGCTGATGGCCAGCAGCAGGCCGATGGCCATGGGGCTGGGCAGGGCCAGCTGGAATTCCGACGCATACAGGTGAGCAAAGTCCAGGATGGCTTCATTGAGCGGCTGCTGTGCCGCCACCACCAGCCCCAGCGCCACCGCGCCGGCACACAGGCCCAGCAGCGCGCCGGTGTAATAGAACGGACGATAGATGAAGGAATTGGTCGCCCCGAACAGCCGCGAGACCTCGATTTCGTCGCGCTGCGTCATGACCTGCAGGCGAATCGTGTTGAAAACGACCGCCACCACCACCGCCCCCAGCGTGATCCCCAGGAACAGCAGCACCAGCCGCAGGATGCGCAGCAGCGCCGCCAGGCGCTTGACCCATTCGGAATCGATCTGCACCGTATCCACGCCCGGCTGCTTCTTGAGCTGCTGGGCGATGTCATCCACCCGGCTGGCATTCATGGCGTTCTCGAAGCCGGGCAGGCGCACCACGTAGCTGTCCGGCAGCGGATTGCTGCCCAGCGTGGCGAGCACGTCGGCCAGGCCGGTCTTGCTCTTCATCGCATCGAAGGCTTTTTCGCGCGGGATGAACTCGACCTTGCCATTGGTGTTGCTGTCCTTCAACACCTGGCTGATGGTCTTGCCCACGGCCTGCGCGGCCTCGCGGCTGGCATCGGGTTTCATGAAGATGCTGATCTCCGGTTCCACCGACATCTGCTCCGAGATCGGGCGCACGTTTTCCAGCGCCGAGAGGCCGGCAAAGGGCAGCGCCAGCGCAATCGAGACCACCAGCACGTTCAACAGGAAATTGCCCGGCGAGCGCAGCAGGTGGCGCAGGGCGTCCGCAATGGCGGCGAAATGCTGTCGGAGCCAGTTCATGGCGACACCTCCACGGGATTGGCCACGCCGTTGTGCCAGCCATCGACAATGCGGCCACGGTCCAGGTAGATGATGCGGTCGGCACCGGTGAGGAAATTTTCGTCGTGGGTCGAGATCAGGCAGGTCACGCCCACGCCGTGGAAGGATTTCAGGGCCGCCAGCACCTTGTTGGCATTGGCCCGGTCCAGATTGGCCGTCGGCTCGTCAGCCAGAATGATCTGCGGACGGTTGACGATGGCGCGTGCAATGGCCACGCGCTGTTGCTCACCGCCGGACAGTTCCAGCGGCTCGCACATGGCCTTCTCCAGCAGGTCGACCTTGTCGAGCGCGGCGCGGGCGCGCTTTTCCGCATCCGGGCGGGAAGAGCCGGTCACGATCAGCGGCAGCATCACGTTGGCCAGCAGATTGCGGTCCAGCAACAGCTTCTGCTGCTGGAAGATCAGCCCCAGGTTGCGCCGCAGGTAGGGCAGGCCGGAAGGTTTCAAGCCCGCGATGTCGGTGCCGCTGACGGTGAGCTTGCCCGAAGTGGGCCGCTCGATGGCCGCGATCATCTTCAGCAGCGTGGACTTGCCGGCACCGGAAGGGCCGGCCAAAAAGATCAATTCGCCCTTCTTCACCGACAACGTAATGTCGCGCAGGGCATAGACCTCGCGCGCGTATTGCTTGGAAACCCGGGTAAATTCAATCATCGGTTCAACTCAGGAGGGCATCGACGAATTCGGTGGCATTGAACGGCTGCAGGTCTTCGATCTTCTCGCCCACGCCGATGAAGTACAGCGGCACCGGGCGGGTCTTGGCGATGGCGGCCAGGATGCCGCCCTTGGCGGTGCCATCCAGCTTGGTCACCACCAGGCCGGTCAGCCCCAGCGCATCATCGAAGGCCTTGACCTGGGCCAGCGCATTCTGGCCGGTGTTGCCGTCGATGACCAGCAGCACTTCATGCGGTGCCGAGTTCATCGCCTTGGCAATGACCCGCTTGATCTTCTTGAGTTCATCCATCAGGTGCAATTGCGTCGGCAGGCGGCCGGCGGTATCGACCATCACCACATGGGTGCCTCGGGCTTGCGCCGAATGCACCGAGTCATACGCCACGGCGGCCGGATCACCGGATTCCTGCGCGATCACCTGGACGTTGTTGCGCTCGCCCCAGACCGCCAACTGCTCGCGGGCCGCAGCGCGGAAGGTGTCGCCGGCGGCCAGCAGCACCGACTGGCCGTGCGCCTGCAGATGCAGGGCCAGCTTGCCGATGGTGGTGGTCTTGCCGGCACCGTTGACGCCGGCAATCATCATCACCAGCGGCTTGTCGCGGCCCAGCACCAGCGGGCGCTGCAGCGGCTGCAGCAGGTCGATCAGCAGGGTGCGCAGGGCGGTGCGCACCTGGGCGGCTTCGGTCAGGCGCTCGTTTTTGACTTTTTTCTTCAGTTCGGCCAGCAGCCACTGGGTGGCTTCCACGCCGGCGTCCGATACCAGCAGGGCCGATTCCAGTTCCTCGTACAAGTCTTCATCGATGCGCGCACCCACGAACAGCGTGGTCAGGTTGCTCGAGGTCTTGGACAGCCCGGCCTTCAGGCGCGACAGCCACGAGCGCTTGACCTCTGGGGCCGGTTCCGGCGCGGCGACGATCTCGACTTCTTCGGCGGCCTCTTCGACGGCGGCCACCGGCTCCGGGGGGGCGGCCGGGGCAGTCAAGGGTTGGGGCACAGGCTCCGGGTCAGCGATCGGCGTCGGGGCTGGGGGTGCTACCGGTGCAGGCGCGGCAACTGGTGGCTGAACCGCAGCGGGAGCGGCAGGAGCAGGAGCAACGGATTCAGTCGGGGGCGGAACCACCGGGGCCGGCTGGGCTGCCGGTTCGGCCTGGGGCGGCAGCGCGGGTTGCGCTTCCGGTTTGGGTTTTCTTTTGAAAAAACTGAACATCGGATGGCGGATAGGCTGGATGGTAGCTGCGGCCGGGGCGGGGGAGGGCGGGACGGCAGGCGCGTGGCTGCCCTGACAACCGCAGTGGACAGGTTACAATTGCCCTTCCACAAGACCCGCGCATGGCCGCCAGGGTCAATGAATACTGCATTTTATCAGAGCACAGCCCATGAAATCGAAGATCAGAGCCCTCCTGGCCACCGCCCTGCTGAGCCTCCTGGCCGCTACGGCGGCGCAGGTGCGGGCCGAGCCGGCGCGCGAATTCGTGCTGGCCAACGGCATGAAAGTGGTCGTCAAGGAAGACCGGCGCGCCCCCACGGCGGTGCAGATGGTCTGGTACAAGGTCGGCAGCATCGATGAACTCAACGGCACCACCGGGGTATCGCATGCGCTGGAACACATGATGTTCAAGGGCACCAAGAACCACAAGGTCGGCGAATTCAGCCGCCTGGTGGCCGAGCTGGGCGGGCAGGAAAACGCCTTCACCGCCAATGACTTCACCGCCTACTTCCAGCAGATCGAAAAGAGCCATCTGGAAAAGGTGATGGCGCTCGAAGCCGACCGCATGGCCAACCTGCAATTCGACGCCAAGGAATTCGCCAAGGAAATCCGCGTCATCATGGAAGAACGCCGCTGGCGCACCGATGACCAGCCCATGGGCCTGCTGAATGAAGCCCTGAACGCCGCCGCCTGGACCGCCCACCCCTATCACCACCCCGTGGTCGGCTGGATGGACGACCTGCAGCACATGACGGTGCAGGACATCGCCGGCTGGTATCGCCAGTGGTACGCCCCCAACAACGCCACCCTGGTGGTGGCCGGGGACGTCGACGCCCAGCGCGTGCTGGCCCTGGCCAAAAAATATTTCGGCAAGATCCCGTCCCACCCCGTGCCCCAGGGCAAGCCGCAGAACGAGCCCGAGCAACTGGGCTTGCGCCGCGTCACCGTCAAGGCACCGGCTGAAAATCCTTATGTCGTGATGGCCTGGAAGGTGCCCGCCCTGCGCAATGTGGAAGCCGACCAGGAAGCCTACGCCCTCGACGTGCTCTCCGCCGTGCTGGATGGCTATGACAATGCCCGCCTGACAGCCAACCTGATCCGCACCGCCAGCCAGGCCACTGCAGTCGGTGCCAGCTACAGCGGTGTAGCACGCGGCCCGGTGCTGTTCACGCTGGAAGGCAGCCCGGCCAACGGCGTTTCCACCGAACAGCTGGAAGGCCTGCTGCGCGCCGAAGTGCAGCGCATCGCCAGCGAAGGCGTCTCCGAGCAGGAACTGCAGCGCGTCAAGACGCAACTGATCGCCTCGCAGGTCTACAAGCGCGATTCCGTTTTCGGCCAGGCCATGGAGATCGGCATGATGGAAACCACCGGCCTGGGCCAGAAGAACATCGACCGCATCATCGACCGCCTCAAAAGCGTGACCGCCGCCCAGGTGCAGGCGGTGGCCCAGAAATACTTCAAGGACGATACGCTCACGGTCGCCACGCTGGTCCCGCTGCCGCTGAACGGCAAGAAGCCCGCCGCGCCGCCGCCCGGCCTGTTGCATTGAGGATTGACGTTTTTTGCACCATTAAGCCGGGATGAATGCTGTATCGAACGGCATTAACGCAGGCTTAATGGGATGCCCAAGTCGCTGAGTTCTTCCTTTCCTGATCGATCGGCTTCTGTTCTTTACGGAGAAAACCATGCCCGTCATCGTCGTCGCCAACCCCAAAGGAGGCGTAGGCAAGACCACCCTGGCCACCAACCTGGCCGGTTATTTCGCAAGTCTTGGCCATGCCGTCATGCTGGGCGACATCGACCGCCAGCAGTCTTCGCGCGCCTGGCTGTCGATCCGTCCGGAACAGGCGCGCCCCATCAGCACCTGGGACATCAACGAGGACTACGTCGCCAAGCCCCCCAAGGGCAGCACCCACGTGGTGCTGGACACGCCCGCCGGGCTGCATGGCTGGCGTCTCAACGATACCCTCAAGCTGGCCGACAAGATCCTGGTGCCGCTGCAGCCCTCGATTTTCGACATCCTGGCCACCCAGGATTTCCTGCGCCGCCTGGCCAATGAAAAGGCGGTGCGCGATGGCCAGATCGATGTCGGCATCGTCGGCATGCGGGTCGATGCCCGCACCCGCTCGGCCGAGCAGCTGCAGCGCTTCATCGAGGGCCTGAAGCTGCCGGTGCTGGGCCATCTGCGCGATACCCAGAACTACGTGCAACTGGCTGCACACGGTCTGACCCTGTGGGATATCGCGCCCTCGCGCGTGCAGCGCGATCTCGACCAGTGGCAGCCCATCCTGCAGTGGCTGGGCGGACAGCCCGCCGCTACACCTGAACCTGAACAGAACGCCTGACATCACGCTTGCCCCGTCGCTTTCGATTTCCGTTTCCATGAAAAAAATTCTTCCTCTCCTGCTGCTCCCGCTGGCCTTCCTCTGCAGCGCTCCCGCTTCGGCGGCCCTGGCCATCCAGTCCTGGACCCAGCCCGATGGCGCGCGCGTGCTGTTCGTGGCCAATCACTCCATTCCCATGCTGGATGTGAGCGTGCAGTTCGATGCCGGCCAGCGCCGTGATCCCGCCGCGAAGGCCGGCCTGGCCGAGCTGACCGTGGCCAGCCTCACGCGCGGCGTGGAGGCCGCCAACGGCGCGCCGGCACTCACCGAAGCCCAGATCCTCGACGGCTTTGCCGATGTCGCCGCCCAGCAGCATGGCGGTGCCGGGCAGGACCGTGCCGGCGTGAGCCTGCGCAGCCTGTCCTCGCCCGCCGAGCGCGATGCCGCGCTGGGTTTGCTGGGCCGCATGCTGGCCCATCCGGCCTTCCCGCAGGCGGGCCTGGAGCGTGACCGTGCGCTGGCCATCGCCAATCTGAAGGAAGAACTGACCAAGCCCGAAACCATCGCCGAGAAGGCCTTCATGGAAGCCGCCTACGGCAGCCATCCCTATGCCGTCGATGCCAGCGAAGCCAGTCTGCAGGCCATCACCCGTGAGGACCTGCTGGCCTTCCATCGCGCCCACTACGTGGCCAACCGCGCCGTGATTGCCCTGATCGGCGACATCACCGAAGCGCAGGCGCGCAGCATCGCCAGCGCCCTCACGCGTGAACTGCCGCAGGGCAGCGCCTTGCCGGCCCTGCCGCAAGTGGCTGCGCCCAAGGGCGTGGAGCGCCGCATCGCCCATCCGGCTTCGCAATCGCACATCCTCATCGGTGCCCCGGCCATCCAGCGCGGCGACAATGATTTCTTCGCACTCACGGTGGGCAACTACGTGCTGGGCGGCGGCGGTTTCGTCTCGCGCCTGACCGATGAAGTGCGCGAGAAGCGCGGTCTCAGCTACAGCGTCTACAGTTATTTCTCGCCGCTGGCGCAGCCGGGTCCGTTCCAGATCGGCCTGCAGACCAAGAAGGAGCAGACCGCCGAAGCGCTGCGCGTGACCCGCGCCACGCTGGACAAATTCCTGCAGGAAGGCCCGACCGCCGCCGAACTGAAGGCCGCCAAGGACAACCTCGCCGGTGGCTTCGCCCTGCGCATCGACAGCAATGCCAAGCTGCTGGAGAACCTCTCGGTGATCGGCTTCTATGGCCTGCCGCTGGATTACCTGGACCACTGGATCGAACGCATCCGCGCGGTGAGCGTGCAGGATGTGCGCGCGGCCTTCCGCAAGCATGTGCATCCGGAAGAATTGTCCACCGTCATCGTTGGTGAAGCTGCCGAGTAAATCATTTAGTTCATTTCGTTCGAGAATCACGGGATCCTCCGATCCCGTCGACGGCCCCGCCGTCAGCAGCAAGGAAAGTCATGCGCAAGAGCAGTCTCCCCTCCCATGGCGCGCCCTCCAAGGGCGGCAAGCCATCCCGGCCCGTCAACCGTGGCCCGCACCAGGTGCGCATCATCGGCGGCCAGTGGAAGCGCACGCCGCTGCCGGTGCTGGACGCCGAAGGCCTGCGTCCCACGCCCGACCGCGTGCGCGAGACCGTCTTCAACTGGATCACCCATCTCATCGATGGCGCCTGGGAGCAAGTGGCCTGCCTGGATCTCTTCGCCGGCTCCGGCGCCCTCGGTTTCGAAGCCGCCAGCCGTGGCGCGCGCCGCGTGGTGATGGTGGAAAACAGCAGCCCGGCCGTGCGCCAGCTGGAAGCCAACCGCGACAAGCTCAAGGCCGACAAGCTGGCCATCGTCCGTGGCGACGCCCTGGCCGCCGTGCAGAGCGCGGCCCAGCGCGAGCCCGCGGGCTACGGCCTGGTCTTCATCGATCCGCCGTATCACCAGGGCTGGCTGGAAAAAGTGTTGCCAGCCTGCATGCCTTTGCTCACGCCCTCCGGACTGGTTTATGCCGAAGCCGAATATCCGCTCGACGGCGAGCAGGCCCCCGAATGGATGCAGGACTGGGAAGTGGTCCGCGCCGACAAGGCCGGCATGGTCTTCTATCATTTATTGCAACGCAAAAGCGGCACCCAAATTGAGGCATAATGCGCCTTCTGATTCAATAGCCGGAGAGGAGACACCATGGTCACAGCTGTATATCCGGGGACATTCGATCCGTTGACGCGCGGTCATGAGGACCTGGTCCGCCGCGCTTCCGGATTGTTCGACAAGCTGGTCGTGGGCGTAGCCGACAGCAAGAACAAGAAGCCCTTCTTTTCGCTCGAAGAGCGCCTGTCGATTGCCAACGAAGTGCTGGGGCATTATCCCAATGTGCAGGTGGAGAGCTTCTCGGGCCTCTTGAAGGATTTCGTGCGCCAGAACAATGCGCGCGTCATCGTGCGCGGCCTGCGCGCGGTCTCGGACTTCGAATACGAATTCCAGATGGCCGGCATGAACCGCTACCTGCTGCCGGACGTGGAAACGCTGTTCCTGACCCCGTCCGACCAGTACCAGTTCATCTCCGGCACCATCGTGCGCGAGATTGCGCAGCTGGGCGGCGATGTGTCCAAGTTCGTGTTCCCCTCGGTAGAGAAGTGGCTCAAGGAAAAGATCGCCAAGCAATGATGCCGGCGATGGTCAGGATTCAAGCCAGGCAACAGGCAAGCAAAAGGTAGTGCAATGATGTTTCAAGCAAGCGAGGTGCGGCAATGGCACTGATGATTACCGACGATTGCATCAACTGCGACGTCTGCGAACCGGAATGCCCCAACGAGGCCATCTACATGGGGCCGCAGATCTATGAGATCGATCCGGACAAATGTACCGAATGCGTGGGCCATTTCGAGGAGCCGCAGTGCCAGCAGGTCTGCCCGGTGGCCTGCATCCCGTTCAATCCGGCCTGGCGCGAAAGCCGCGAGCAGTTGATGGACAAGTACGAACGCCTGCAGGCCGAGGCCAAGCGCAGCTGATGTTCCGGCTGCGGTCGTGCTGCAATTGAATGCCGTTCAGTGCTGCACTGAACGGCATTTTGATTTTGTTAATGCTCCTTGTGTGGAGCATTAAGCCTGGATTAATACCCGCTATCAGCGCCGGCCAACCACCGTCTGCCACTGCGCACGTACATTGGCTTGCCTGCCGGATTGACTGACGCGCCTCCTCCTGAACACGACATGCACTCCCTTCCCAAATCCGCCGTCGCCGCCTTGCTGCTCAACACCTTCATCTGGGGCCTGTCCTGGACCGGCACGCGCGCGCTGGAAGGCATGGGCTTGCATCCGGTCTGGGCCACGGCCGCCATCTTCAGCGGCTGTGCGCTCTTGCTGCTGACCCTGCGCCATCGCGAACTGCCGCTGCTGTGGCGCCATCCGGCCCTGCTGGGCGTGGGGCTGGCCACGGGGCTGACCAATGCCTCCTTCAACATGGCGGTGGCCTATGGCGACGTGGTGCGGGTGATCCTGCTGTTCTACCTGATGCCGGTGTGGACCGTGATCCTGGCGCGCCTGGTGCTGCACGAAGCCATCACCCCGCGTTCGCTGGCACGCGTGGCCCTGGGATTGGGCGGCGCCTTCATCGTGCTGTACCAGCCGCGCCTGGGCCTGCCGCTGCCGCAGAGCCTGCCGGACTGGATGGCGGTGGCCTCGGGCCTGCTCTTTGCAGTGACCAACGTGCTCCTGCGTCGTCTGCACGGTTTCTCCGATGGCACGCGGGCGGTGGCGATGCTGGTGGGGAGCGGCGTCTTTGCCAGCCTGCTGGGCGTGGTGCTGTCGGCGGCCGGGGTGGTGGCCTGGCCGCTGCCCCTGCCGATGGCGGCTGCGCCGGTGGTGGCGCTGTGGGCGGTGCTGTTCCTGGTGTCGAACCTGAGCCTGCAATATGGCGTGGCGCGGCTGCCGGCCAACATCGCGGCCGTCATCATGCTGGCCGAAATCCTGGTGGCGACTTTCTCTGCCTGGATGCTGGGCGCGGCCGAGCTGCGGCCGCAGGATCTGATCGGCGGCGTACTCATCATCGCCGCCCCGTGGATCGTGCGCGATCGCCGTGTGGCGGTGCAGCCGGCCTGATCAGCCGCTCATTCGGCCGGTGCCAGCATGACCCGGTTGCGCCCGGCTTCCTTGGCCTGGTAGAGCGCCTGGTCGGCGGCCTTGAGCATGGCCTGCTTGACCTCGGCGGCGGGACGGCTGCGGTCGGGCGGTGACAGCGAGGCCGCGCCGATGGAGGCGCTGATGCGCAGCGGATCGCGCGAGCCTTCGATCATCACGCCACGGCTGCAGATGCCGGCGCGGATACGCTCGGCGATGCGTGCGGCGTCGTCCCGCGTGGCGTGCGTGAGCAGCACCACGAATTCTTCCCCGCCGAAGCGCCCCAGCGCATCCGACAGGCGCAGTTCCTTCTTGATGCGCGCGGCCACTTCACGCAGCACATCGTCGCCGCTCTGGTGGCCGAACTGGTCGTTGACGCGCTTGAAATGGTCGATGTCGATGAACAGGCAAGACAGCGCCGAGCGGTCACGCTGGCTGCGTGCCACTTCTTCCTGCATGCGCTGCTCGATGTAGCGGCGGTTGTTCACGCCGGTCAGCGGATCGGTGAGGCCGATGTGCTTGAGGCGCTCGTTGTTGATGACGTTTTCCAGGCAGATGGCCGCCACGGTCGCCAGGCGCTGGATGAAGTCGGTGGCCAGGCTGCGGGTGAAGCGCTCGGCATAGGCGCTGCCCAGCGACAGGTAGCCCAGCAGCCGGTGCTGGCGCACCAGCGGCAGCACCGCCACGCTCACCGGCTGGTAATGCGGGAACAGCGCGCCGTGCAGCGCCGGCACGTACTGGCCCAGGCGCGGTTTTTCATCGTCCAGCGGATCATCCTCGTCGATGAAGTGCAGCGGGGCCTTCAGGAACAGCAGCTTGGGGAATTCGTTCACGCCGATCTGCAGGTCGCGCAGGATGCGCTGGATCGCGTAGTCGCCATCGATCAGGGACAGCGTCACCGTCTCCAGGCTGAACACGCCGGGCATCACGGTCAGGATGACGTCAATCAGTTCGCGGAATTCGCTGGCGCCGATCAGTTTCAGGTCGAAGGCCTGATGGCGTTCGATGATGGACTGGTTGATGTGCGCCTGCTGCAGCAGCTCCTGCAGCTCGCTCCTCAGTTGCTCGTTGTCGGCAATCAGCGATTCCATATCGATGGTGGCTTTCATGTGCTCATCTGCATTTTCCGGCGTCCGGCCGGCCCCTTGCCCAATCCGGTTGCCCGGTCTCCCTGCGGCCGCGATGTCGCGCGTGCGGCCTGACTGCCTGTATTGCGATTGCCGTGATCCAATCCGACGTTATCGGCAGGGACGGCGGCAAATGAAGCCCGTCCCGCTGTCATTCCTGTGCAGCAAGAAGCGTTCCCGTCCGCTTGCCTGCTGGCGCCGGCTCAGGCGGCCAGGGGCGCGAAGAAGCGCTCGCCCATCTCTTCCAGCCCCAGCGTGCGCAGCACTTCCTGCAGGCGCTCGGCCGGACGGCGGCGCGGCAGGTCGCGGTATTGCGCAATGATCAACTCGTTCTTCATCGAATGTTCCCAGCCCACCAGCTCGGTCACGCTGACCTTGTAGCCATGCGCTTCCAGCTGCAGGCAACGCAGCACGTTGGTGACCTGGCTGCCGAATTCGCGCGTATGCAGCGGATGGCGCCAGATCTCGGTGAGCGAATTGGCGAGCGACTTGCCCTTGTTGCGGTTGAGCACCGAGGCCACTTCGGCCTGGCAGCACGGCACCAGCACGATGAAGCGGGCCTGTTTGGCCAGCGCGAAATGGATGGCGTCATCGGTGGCGGTGTCGCAGGCGTGCAGGGCGGTAACGACATCGATCTGTTCCGGCAGGCTGGGCGAGGTGATGGAATCGGCCACCGACAGGTTCAGGAAGGACATGCCGCCAAAGCCCAGGCGTGCGGCCAGTTCTTCGGACTTGCGCACCAGCTCTTCGCGCGTTTCGATGCCGTAGATGCGCGGTGCCCCTTGCAGGCTTTTGAAGAACAGGTCGTAGAGGATGAAGCCGAGATAGGATTTGCCCGCGCCATGGTCGACCAGGCTCACGTCGGGATGATCGTCCAGCACTTCCTGCAGCAGCGGTTCGATGAACTGGTAGAGGTGGTAGACCTGTTTCAGTTTGCGGCGGCTGTCCTGGTTCAGCTTGCCGTCGCGCGTGAGGATGTGGAGTTCCTTGAGCAGTTCGATGGACTGGCCGGGGCGGATCTCATGCGCCTGCGGGGCGCTCTCGGCAGTGGGTTTGGCCCGGTTCGGCTGGCGGCCGGGGGCGCTGTTGGCTTGCTTGCTCATGATGCTGCACTGGCGAAGGGCCGGCGCGCAGGCCGGCGGGGTGGATTCGGGGGCAGGGCGGCGAGCTCCGGAGCTCGGCAAAGGCCTGCCGTGGCCGGGCATTTTACCCGATCCCGATGTCAGCTTCGTGAAGTGCTGCTGCCGTGCGCGGCATGTTGCAAGCGAGCAAACATGCGCGCACGGGCCAGTCTCGTGGGCTCACACCCGTTCGATCACCAGCGCGATGCCCTGGCCCACGCCGATGCACATGGTGCACAGCGCATAGCGGCCGCCGGCGCGCTCCAGCTGGTTGAGGGCGGTGGTCACCAGCCGCGCGCCGGAAGCCCCCAGCGGATGGCCGATGGCAATCGCACCGCCATTCGGATTGACGTGTGCGGCATCGTCGGGCAAGCCCAGATCGCGCGTCACCGCCAGTCCCTGTGCGGCAAAGGCTTCGTTGAGTTCGATCACATCCATCTGCGCCAGCGTCAGCCCGACTTGCGCCAATACCTTGCGTGCCGCCGGGGCCGGGCCGAAGCCCATGATGCGCGGCGCGACACCGGCGGTGGCCATGCCCAGCACGCGCGCACGCGGCTTCAGGCGATACAGGTCGGCCGCCTTGGGCGAGGCCAGCAGCAGCGCGCAGGCGCCGTCGTTGACGCCGGAGGCATTGCCGGCCGTGACCGTACCATCGGGACGCACCACGCCCTTGAGTTTGGCCAACGTGGCCAAGGTGGTGTCCGGGCGCGGATGTTCGTCGGTGGTGACGATGAGCGGATCGCCCTTCTTCTGCGGGATGGCCAGCGGTGCGATCTCGCCCGCGAAGAAACCGGCCTCCTGCGCTGCCGCCCAGCGTTGCTGGCTGCGCAGCGCAAAGGCGTCCTGGTCGGCCCGGTTGATGTTGAAATCGGTGGCGACGTTTTCGGCCGTCTCGGGCATCGAGTCGATGCCGTACTGCGCCTTCATCAGCGGATTGACGAAGCGCCAGCCGATGGTGGTATCGAAGATCGCGGCACTGCGCGAGAAGGCCGATTCCGCCTTGCCCATCACGAAGGGCGCGCGCGTCATGCTCTCCACGCCGCCGGCGATCATCAGCTGCACCTCGCCCGACTTGATGGCGCGTGCAGCCATGCCCACTGCATCGAGGCTGGAGCCGCACAGGCGGTTGAGGGTGGTGCCCGGCACCTCGATGGGCAAGCCGGCCAGCAGACCGGCCATGCGGGCCACGTTGCGGTTGTCTTCGCCGGCCTGGTTGGCGCAGCCATAGAGGATGTCGTCGACGCAGCGCCAGTCCACGCCGGGGTTGCGCTCCATCAGGCTGCGAATGGGCGCGGCCGCCAGGTCGTCGGCGCGTACCGCGCCCAATGCACCGCCATAGCGGCCGAAGGGCGTGCGGATGGCGTCACAGATCAATGCTTCCATAAGTTTTTTCTTCCTGGATCAAGGGTTTCAGGGCCGGGCATCAGGCCGGAACGGCCGAGGTGGCGGGGGCTTCCGCCTTCTTGCGATGGTCGATCACGCGTTTGGCCTTGCCCACCGAAGTGCGCTCGATCATGCCGGCCGGCACCACCGTCACCTTGGTCGAAATGCCGACATAGGTCTTGATGCTGCGCTGCAGCTCCTTCTCCAGCGCCTCCACGTGTTCGTTGGAGGCATCTTCGCGCAGCTCGGCGAAGACGCACATGCTGTCCATGTGGCCGTGGCGTTCGATCTGCAGCTGGTATTGCGGGGCCAGTTGCGGCAGCTTCAGGATCAGTTCCTCGATCTGGGTCGGGAACACGTTCACGCCACGGATGATGAGCATGTCGTCCGAACGTCCGGTGATCTTGCCGATGCGGCGCATCGCGCGCGAGGTCGGCGGCAACAGGCGTGTGAGGTCGCGGGTACGGTAGCGGATCATCGGCAGCGCTTCCTTGGTCAGCGAGGTAAAGACCAGTTCGCCTTCAGAGCCATCGGGCAGCACTTCGCCGGTATCCGGGTCGATGATCTCGGGATAGAAGTGGTCTTCCCAGATCACCGGACCATCCTTGCTCTCGATGCATTCGCTGGCCACGCCCGGCCCCATCACTTCGGAGAGGCCGTAGATGTCCACTGCATCGATGCCGGCGCGCTGCTGGATCTCGCGGCGCATGGCATCGGTCCAGGGCTCGGCGCCGAAGATGCCGACCTTCAGCGAGCTGGCCGCCGCATCCAGTCCCTGGCGCTGGAACTCCTCGATCACGTTGAGCATGTAGGAGGGCGTGACCATGATGATGCTGGGTTTGAAATCACGAATGAGCTGCACCTGCTTCTCGGTCTGGCCACCCGACATGGGGATCACGGTGCAGCCCAGTTTTTCGGCACCATAGTGCGCGCCCAGGCCGCCGGTGAAGAGCCCGTAGCCATAGGAAATCTGCACGATGTCGCCACGCCGGCCGCCGGCGGCGCGAATGGAGCGCGCCACCACGGTAGCCCAGGTATCGATGTCGTTCTGCGTATAGCCCACCACGGTCGGCTTGCCGGTGGTGCCGCTGGAAGCGTGCACCCGCACCACCTGTTCGCGCGGTACGGCAAACATGCCGAAGGGATAGTGGTCGCGCAGGTCCTGCTTGGTGGTGAAGGGAAATTTGGACAGATCCGACAGGCTCTTGAGATCGTCCGGATGCACGCCGGCCTGGTCGAAGGCATTGCGGTAGTGCGCCACGTTGTCATAGGCGTGCTGCAAGGACCATTTCAGGCGTTGCAGCTGCAGCGCCTGCAGTTCGTCGCGGCTGGCGGTTTCGATGGGTTCCAGATCGCCGGGTTGTGGAGTGCGGGTGGTCATGGTGGTCTCCTGTCTCTGTTGGTATGGGTGTTCTTTTATGCGTGGTCTTGTCGTGCCGCCGGCAATCCGGTGATCACCTCGCCCTTGATGCGATAGGACTTGCCCCGGAACAGCGCGATGATCTTGCCGTCCTGGTTGCTCACGGTGATGTCGTAGACCCCGGTGCGGCCGGCCAGCGTACGTTCCTGTGCCTCGGCAGTCAGGACGTCATTGCGCAGGGCCGGTGCCACGTATTCGATGCTGCACCCCGATGCCACGGTGTTGAGATTACGGCTGTTGCAGGCAAATGCAAAGCTGCTGTCGGCCAGCGCGAAGATGAAACCGCCGTGGCAGGTGGCGTGGCCATTGAGCATGTCGCTGCGCACCAGCATGCTCATGCGCGCGCGGCCGGGCGCGACTTCCAGAATCCTCATGCCCAGCGCCTGGGAAGCGTTGTCGCGCGGGAACATGGCCTGTACCGTGGCCTCGGCCAGGGCTTGCGGATCCATCTCGGCAGATGGGAATGACAATGCGGTTTCACTCATGGAATTTCCTCCCGGATGCTTGCAGTCGTTGGAGCAGGGGCGAGACGCGGTAGCGGTCTTCGCCATAGGTGGCACTGAGCTGGCGCAGTACATTGGCGACGGTGTCGACGCCGATGGCATCGGCCCAGGCCAGCGGGCCGCGCGGATAGTTGACGCCCTTCTGCATGGCCAGGTCGGCGTCCTGCTTGCTGCACACGCCCTGGCTGACGGCGTCCGCCGCTTCGTTGATGAGCATGCAGACGGTGCGCATGACCACCATGCCCGGCACGTCCTGCAGCGGCGAGAGGGCAAAGCCGCAGTGTTGCAGCACGCCGGCCACCGCCTCCCAGGCACGGTCGCGGCACTGGTCGGCGCGGGTCAGGGCCAGGCGCGGGGCCGTGGCATAGTCCAGTGCCAGGTCCACCAGCACCACGTCGGGCATGTTGTAGTCGTAGGATTGCTGGGTCGCGGTGCGGCCGCCGGTCATGTAGAGGCGGCCGGGGCCGGCCTTCATCAGCAGCTGGTCGGCGCGCGCCTCGCAGTACTCCACGCGGCCCTGATAGCGCGCGCGGATTACTTCCACCAGCGGATGCGTACCGAACAATTGCAGCGGTACCGTGGGCGTGCCGAATGCCGGGACGGTGACTGGCTGTGGCGTTTCCGGCGCCGCGCCATAGCGATAGAAACCGCGTCCGCTCTTGCGCCCGAGGAAGCCGGCGTGCACCAGCTCTTGCTGGATCAGCGACGGCGTGAAACGCGGATCATTGAAATACGCCTGGAACACCGATTGCGTGACGGCGAAATTGACGTCATGCCCGATCAGGTCCATCAGTTCGAACGCCCCCATGCGGAAACCGCCGGACTCGCGCAGGATGGCGTCGATGGTCGCCGGTTGTGCACCGCGCTCATTGAGCACGCGCAAGGCTTCGGCGTAATAGGGACGCGCCAGCCGGTTGACGATGAAGCCCGGTGTCGAGGCGGCCACCACCGGCACCTTGCCCCAGGCCAGCGCGGTGTCATGCAGGCACTGCACCACGGTGGCATCGCTGCATACGCCGCGGATGATTTCCACCAGCGCCATCATCGGCACCGGGTTGAAGAAATGCATGCCGGCCAGACGTTCGGGATGGCGCAGCGTGGCTGCGATCTGGGTGATCGAGATCGAGGAGGTATTGCTGGCCAGGATGCACTGCGCATCGACGATGGATTCCAGTTTGCCGAACAGTTCCTGCTTGGCCGCCAGCTGTTCGACGATGGCTTCCACCACCAGGCGCGCATCGCGCATTTCCTGCAGCGCGTGGGCTACCGACAGCCGGTCGCTCGCGCCTTGCGCCTGTTCGTGCGTGATCTTGCCCTTGTTGGCCAGCTTGTCGAGGCTGGCGCGGATGTCGGCGATGGCCTTGGCCGCGGCACCGTCGCGACTGTCGTAGAGCTGCACCGGATGGCCGGCGACTGCCGCCACCTGCGCAATGCCGGCGCCCATGGTGCCGCTGCCGATGACAGCGACGCGGGCCGTGGCGGGCAGGGCGTGCGGAGACACTGCTGCGCTCATGTCATTGCCCCGTGAATTGCGGCGCGCGCTTTTCCAGGAAGGCGTTCACGCCCTCGCGGTAATCGCGGCTGTGGCCGAGGGCACGCATGGTGTCGCGTTCCAGGTCCAGCTGTTCGGGCAGCGTATTGGCCGGGCTGGCATACAGCGTGGCCTTGGTGGCGGCCAGTCCCTTGGTCGGGGCGCGGGCGAAGTGGGTGGCCATGGCATAGGCTTCTTCCATGAGCTTGTCGTCGTCCACGCACTTCCAGATCAGGCCCCAGCGTTCGGCCTGCTCGGCGCTGATCTTCTCGCCCAGCAGTGCCATGCCCATGGCGCGCGCCGTGCCTACCAGGCGCGGCAGGAAATAAGTGCCGCCGGTATCGGGGATCAGTCCCAGCTTGCAGAACACTTCCACGAAGCTGGCCGAACGCGCGGCCAGCACGATGTCGCAGGCCAGCGGCAGGTTGGCGCCCGCACCGGCGGCCACGCCATTGACGGCGCAGATCACCGGGAAAGGTAGCGCACGCAGTGACTTCACCAGCGGACCGTAGTACTTGTCGATGGATTCGCCCAGGTCGACGGCGCCGTCGCCGGGTTTGACGGCGCGGTCGCCCAGGTCCTGGCCGGCACAGAAACCGCGACCGGCACCGGTGAGCAGCAGCACCCGCACGCTGGTGTCGGCCTGCAGCGTGGCGATGGCCTCGCGCAATTCCAGGTGCATGGCCACGGTGAAGCTGTTGAGCTTGTCAGGGCGGTTCAGGGTGATGACGGCGATGCCGTCATGGTTCTCGAAGAGGATGGTGGAGTCGCTCATGGGCTCAGGAAAGTTCAGGGGCTGATCAAAGGGAGGGCCGCATCGTGCGGGCGTGGCTGGCTCAGTTGTCCTGGTCGAAGTCCAGCAGCAGCTTGTCGCTGACCGGGAAGGACTGGCAGCTCAGGACGAAGCCGCGCGCGATCTCGTAGTCTTCGAGCGCGTAGTTGGCATCCATGTCGACCTTGCCCTCGACCACCTTGCAGCGGCAGGTGGCGCACACGCCGCCCTTGCAGGAGTAGCGCAGGTCGATGCCGTGCTTGAGGCCTGCGTCGAGCACGGATTCCTTTTCCTTGTCCATGGTGAAGACGTTGTGATAACCGTCGACGATCACCGTGACTTCGCATTCCTTCTTGCCGACGACCGGGCGCGAAGCATGCGCACGCGTGGGCGCGCTGGCGGCGAACAGTTCGGTCTTGATCTGCGCCTTGGGCAGGCCATGCGCCTGCAGCGAATCGGAGACGGCCTGCACCATTTCTTCCGGGCCGCACAGGAAGGCGGCATCCACGTCCTTTAGGTCGATCCAGGAGGCGAAGAAGGCATCGCACTTGCTGCGGTCGATGCGGCCGTTGAACAATTCCACGTCCTGCTGTTCGCGGCTCATCACCCAGATCACGTTGAGGCGTTCGAGGTAGGCATCCTTGAGGTCGGTGATCTCTTCCTTGAAGATCACCGAGGAGGAAGCGCGATTGGCATAGACCAGCGTGAAGCGGCTGTGCGGCTCGGCCAGCAGGGTGGTCTTGATGATGGAGATCATCGGCGTGATGCCGCTGCCCGCCGCAAAGGCCAGGTAGTGCTTGCGGTTGGCCGCATCCAGCGGGACGTTGAAGTGGCCCATGGGCGGCATCACTTCGATGCTTTGTCCCGGGACAAAGGATTCATTGGCCCAGTTCGAGAACAGCCCGCCCGGTACGCGCTTGATGGCCACGCGCAACTGCTTTTCCTGGGTGGCCGCGCAGATCGAATAGGAGCGGCGCAATTCCTCGCCCTCGATGTGCGAGCGCAGCGTCAGGTGCTGGCCTTGCTGGTAGGAAAACGTGTCCTGCAATTCGGGCGGGACGGCGAAGGAGACCACGATGGTATCGCGCGTTTCCTGTTTCACGCCCGAGATGGTCAGTGGATAGAATTTGCTCATGATCTTGTGCCTTTGTTCTGGGACATTGAGCGCGGCTCAATGCGCCTTGAAGTAATCGAACGGCTCGCGGCAGTCCTTGCACTGGTACAGCGCCTTGCAGGAGGTGGAGCCGAACTGGCTCACGCAGACCGTCTGCATCGAACCGCAATGCGGGCATTGCACCTGCGGTGCAGCTTGTCGCCGGATACTGATGCCGCGAATGTCGATGACCTGCTGCGCCGGGGGCGCGATGCCGTATTGCTGCAGGTTGCGGCGGCCTTTCTCGCTCATCCAGTCGGTGTTCCAGGCCGGTGCCAGCTGCGTGCGGATGGCCACCTCGGCCAGTCCGTGCTGCTTGAGTGCCGTGCTGATGTCCTGCGCGATCACGCCCATGGCCGGGCAGCCGGAGTAGGTCGGGGTGATGACCACGGTGCAGCGTGCTGCCTCGGCATCGTCATCGGAAACCTCGACGGCACGCACGATGCCCAGGTCCACCACCGAGATGACCGGAATCTCCGGATCGGGAATGGCCTCCAGCCATTCCCAGATGCTCGCCTGCAGCGTCTGCGCGCGGGAGGCCAGCTCGTTCACCAGCTCGCTCCCGGATAGGTGCGCTGCAGGAACTGCATCTCCGCCAGCAGGTAGCCCAGGTGTTCGGTATGCCGTCCCTGCTTGCCGCCACTCTGCATCCACAGTCCGGACGCTGGCAGTTGCAGTGTGGCTTCGCGCATCACCTCGGTGACGTGCTGCTGCCACTTCTGCTGCAGTTCTGCGAGATCCGGTGCGATGCCCTCGGCCTGCATGGCCTGGTCCAGCGCGTCGGTGGTGAACAGTTCGCCGGTGTACATCCACAGCGCATCGATGGCGTCCTGCATGCGGCGATGGCTTTCTTCGCTGCCATCACCCAGGCGGATCATCAGGTCGGTGCTGCGGCGTACGTGATAGGTGACTTCCTTGAAGCACTTCTGCGCGATCTCGGCGATGCGCGCATCGCTGCTTTCACAGAGTCCCTCAAGCAGGAAGTAATGCCACACGTCGAAGAGGAACTGGCGTGCCAGCGTATCGGCATAGCTGCCATTGGGCAGCTCCACCAGCAGCAGGTTGTGGAACTGATGGGCATCGCGCAGGAAGGCCAGCTGGTCTTCGTTACGTCCTGCACCTTCCAGTTCAGCGGCGTAGGCCAGCCACAGGCGCGCCTGGCCGATCAGGTCCAGCGAGACGTTGATCAAGGCCATGTCTTCTTCCAGGGCCGGGCCCTTGCCACACCATTCGGAGAGGCGTTGCGAGAGCACCAGGACGTTGTCGCCCAGGCGTCGCACGTAATCGGTTTTGTGGGTCATGGTGCGCGCCTCTTACAGGTTCTTCAGTTCGGCCGGCATGGGGAAGAAGGTCGGGTGGCGATACACCTTGCTGTTGGCCGGTTCGAACAGCGGGGCCTTGTCGCCGGGGCTGGAGGAGACGATGTCGGCGGCACGCACCACCCAGATGCCCACGCCTTCGTTGCGGCGGGTGTAGACGTCGCGCGCATTGTTGATGGCCATCTCGCCATCGGGGGCATGCAGGCTGCCGACGTGTTTATGGGCCAGACCGTGCTGGCTGCGGATGAAGACTTCCCAGAGAGGCCATTCCTTGCTCATGATGCGTTTCCTTGTTGGCGGGCCGCCCGGTGATGTCGGGCGGCCACTGGCAGGTTGTGAGATGAAGCGATTCAGAAACAGACGATGGGCGAATCACGCCGCCTTGCGCGCGGCACGCTTGTCGGCGTGCGCCACCAGCGCATCGCGGAACCACGCACCGTCGTCATAGGCTTTCTTGCGGGTGGCCAGGCGTTCGCGGTTGCAGGGGCCATTGCCGCGCAGGACGTTGTGGAATTCGTCCCAGTTGATTTCACCGAAGTCGTAGCGGCCACGTTCTTCGTTCCACTTGAGATCGGGGTCGGGCACGGTCAGGCCCAGGTATTCGATCTGCGGGATGGTCTGGTCGACCATGCGCTGGCGCAGTTCGTCATTGGAGAAGAGCTTGATGCGCCACTGCATCGATTGCGCGCTGTTGACCGATTCCGCATCGGAGGGACCGAACATCATCAGCGCCGGCCACCACCAGCGGTTCAGCGCATCCTGCGCCATCTGCTTCTGCTCGGGCGTGCCACGGCACAGCGCCAGCATGATGTCGTACCCCTGGCGGGCGTGGAAGGATTCCTCCTTGCATACGCGCACCATGGCGCGCGAATAGGGACCATAGGAACAGCGGCACAGCGGGATCTGGTTGATGATGGCCGAGCCATCCACCAGCCAGCCAATGGCCCCCATGTCGGCCCAGCTCAGGGTCGGATAGTTGAAGATGCTGGAGTACTTGGCCTTGCCGGAATGCAGGTCGCCCAGCAGCGCATCGCGCGACACGCCCAGGGTTTCTGCCGCGCTGTAGAGGTAGAGGCCGTGCCCGGCTTCGTCCTGGATCTTGGCCAGCAGGATGGCCTTGCGCTCCAGGGTCGGGGCGCGCGTGACCCAGTTGGCCTCGGGCAGCTGGCCGACGATTTCCGAGTGGGCGTGCTGCGAGATCTGGCGTACCAGCGTCTTGCGATAGGCCTCGGGCATCCAGTCCTTGGGCTCGATCTTGACGCCCGCATCGATGCGCGCCTGGAAAGCCTGTTCTTCGGGGGACATGTCATCGGCGCTGCGCACCTTGGCCAGTCCGGTTTCTACGAGTTGTGCATACATGCTGCTTCTCCATGAAGGTGGATCACGCGGAGGCAGGACGAACACGGTCCTTGCCGCAGGGACCGGCCCTGCGTCTGCGTGAGGTGTAAGCGTGAATCTTGAAACTGAAAAAATATGCTGCCGTCTGCTAGGCCCGTCTGGCCGCGATCAGCGGTTCGACGAAGGGCGCGGCCAGGCTCGGCCGGTTCTCTTCGATCTGCGCCAGGGGGCTGACCTCCCGCAGGCTCTTCAGGCTGCGCTTGGCGAGGTCGTGATACGTCTCGGTACCGGCCCGTTTCCAGGCCATCTCTTCTTCCGTCAGGTCGCGCACCACCTTGGCCGGCAAACCGGCCACCAGGGTACGCGCGGGAATCTGCATGCCGGCGCGCACGAAGGCGCAGGCCGCCACGATGGACTGTGCGCCCACCACTGCCTCATCCATCACCACCGCATTCATGCCCACCAGCGCATCGCGTTCGACGGTGCAGCTGTGCAGCACCGCACCGTGGCCGATGTGGCCGTTCTCGCCCACCACTGTCGCGTGGCCGGGGAAGCCGTGGACCACGCAGGTGTCCTGCACGTTGGCGCCGCGTTCCAGCACGATGCGGCCGAAGTCGCCGCGCAGGCAGGCGGCCGGGCCGACGTAACAATCGGGGCCGACGATGACGTCGCCGATCAGCACCGCCGTGGGATGGACATAGGCGGCCGGGTCGACCACCGGGATCACGCCTTCGATCGAATAACAGGGCACAGCGTCTCCTTGGCCGGCGCTTTCACTGCAGGCGCCAGCAGCTTGTGGTTGCAGCGTGCTGAACTTTGCTTGTCTTTCCCGGTTGAAACGCATGGAAAAAAGCATTTGCCTGCCGCTGTTTTTTGAGGAATAATAATTTCGACCGACCGGTTGGTCAATAATGTTTTGAAGATTTTTTCTGACCGTGGTCAGCAGGCAGGGAAGTTGAGGCAGGGCAGGGAGGCTGGCAGAGCGGGATGTCTCCGATAGATGTTTCGTAAGAGTTTTGATTTACGGCACAATCATGACTTTGCGGAAATATCGACGAGGAAGCATTTATGCCACGCAAGCGAGCAGCGGGATACGACAACCAGCGCGAGACCATCATCGAACAGGCGGCAGCCTTGTTTGCGCGCAATGGTTTCGTGGGCACATCGATGAATGAGGTGGCGCTGGCGTGTGGCCTGTCCAAGGCGTCGCTGTATCACTACTTTGCCGACAAGCACCAGTTGCTGATGCACATCTGCGAAGACCACATCGATCGCCTCTGTGCGCTGGTCGATGAAGTCGCGCAGCAGGAGCTGGACCCCGAGCCGCGCTTGCGCCTGCTGATCCAGCGCTTCGTGGAGGAATACCGCGATGCCCAGAACGAGCATCGCGTCCTGACCGAGGACGTGCGTTTCCTGGAACCGGGAGACCAGAAGCGCATCCTCAGCGGCGAGCGCAAGGTGGTCAAGGCGGTGGCCGAGGCCATGTGCGCGGTGCGGCCGGAACTGGATCGCAGCCGCATGGCCAAGCCGCTGGCCATGCTGTTGTTCGGCATGATCAACTGGATGTTCATGTGGTTGAAGCCCGATGGCGAACTGACCCATGAACGCATGGCCGTGGTCGTGTCCGATTTGTTGTTTGGCGGAATCGGTGCCGTCAGCCTGGAAGGCACCGGGAAGAAGAAACGATGACGTGAGCCCTTGATCGGTAGCGTCATTGCAGGCATGCAGCACCACAATGACAAAATCATCAAGGAGACCTCCATGCAGTTTGCTCGCCCTTTGCTGGCGCTGGCTTTGGCCGGCTGCGCGCTCGTCGCACACGCCGACATCAACGTCGGCGTCACCGTATCCACCACCGGCCCGGCCGCTTCGCTGGGCATCCCCGAAAAGAACACCATCGCACTTCTGCCTGCCACCATCGGCGGGCAGAAGATCAACTACATCGTCCTCGATGACGCCTCAGACACCACGCAGGCGGTCAAGAACGCACGCCGCTTCGTCTCCGAAAACAATGTGGATGTGATCGTCGGTTCGTCGGTGAGCCCCAACTCGATCTCGATGATCGAAGTGGCCGCCGAAGCGCAGACGCCGATGATCTCGCTGGCCGCGGCCGCGCGCATCGTCGAGCCCATGGACGCCAAGAAGAAGTGGGTCTTCAAGACCCCGCAGAACGACATCATGATGTCGCTGGCCATCGCCAAGGACATGGTGGCGCGCGGCTACCAGCGCATTGCCTTCATCGGTTATTCCAACGCCTATGGCGAAGGCTGGTACGAAGAATTCAAGAAAGCCGCCGGCCTCAAGAAACTGGAGCTGGTGGCCAATGAACGCTTCGCCCCCAACGATACCTCGGCCACCGCGCAAGCCCTGAAACTGGTGGCGGCCAAGCCGGATGCCATCCTCATCGCCGCCTCCGGCACCCCGGCCGTGGTGCCGCAGCGTGCCTTGAAGGAGCGCGGCTTCAAGGGCCAGATCTATCAGACCCACGGCGTGGCCAATGCCGACTTCCTGCGCGTGGGCGGCAAGATGCTCGACGGCACCCTGCTGCCGGCCGGTCCCGTGCTGGTAGCGGCGCAACTGCCTGCGGCCAATCCCATCCGCAAGGTGGCGCTGGACTACACCGCCAAGTATGAAGCGGCGCACGGCAAGGACAGCGTCTCGCTCTTCGGCGGCTATGCCTGGGATGCGGGCGTGCTGCTGCAGTCGGCCATTCCGGTGGCATTGAAGCGCGGCAAGCCGGGCACGCCGGAATTCCGCGCCGCCCTGCGCGATGCGCTCGAAGCCACCAAGGAAGTCACCGGTGTGCACGGCGTCTACAACATGTCGGCCACCGATCACCTGGGCCTGGACCAGCGGGCTTCGGTGATGGTCAAGATCGTTGATGGCGCCTGGCAGTACCAGCCCTGAGAGCAACAACGAATACGCTCGCGCACCGCTGACCGTTCGACCTGAGTAGGCCCGACGGGCCGTATCGAAGGCGCTGCGGAGTTTGTAACGTAGCCACGCCTTCGATACGCGGCGGCGCCGCTACTCAGGTCGAACGGCCGGTGGTGACGGATGTAATCGCTGCTGCTGCCTCATTTTGTAAAGCTCATCCACTATGCAAATCAGGAGTCCCCGATGACTACCCGTCCCCCTCTGCTCCAGAGTTTCATCGCCGGCCGCTGGTTCGGTGAAAGCCCGGCCCAGGCACTGCACAGCGCAGTCAATGGCCACACCGTCGCCAGCACCCACCAGGAATCCATCGACTTCGGCGAAGCGCTGGAGCATGCCCGCAAGAAGGGCCTGCCGGCGCTGATGCAGCTGGACTTCCAGCAACGTGCAGCGATCCTCAAGGCGCTGGCCAAGTACCTGGTCGAGCACAAGGAAACGCTCTACGCCGTCTCCGCCCACACGGGCGCGACCCGCACCGACAGCTGGATCGATATCGAAGGCGGCAGCGGCACGCTGTTCACCTATGCCAGCATCGGCACCAATGAATTCCCCTCGTCCAACCTGGTCCACGAAGGCCCGGCCATCTCGCTGGGCAAGCAGGGCCGCTTCGCCGGCACGCACATCCTGGTACCGCGCGGCGGCGTGGCGGTGCATATCAATGCCTTCAACTTCCCGGTCTGGGGCATGCTGGAAAAATTCGCCCCGACCTTCCTGGCCGGCATGCCCTGCATCGTCAAGCCCGCCACCGCCACCAGCTACCTGGCTGAAGCGGCGGTGCGCCTGATCCAGCAATCCGGCCTGCTGCCCGAAGGCAGCCTGCAACTGGTCATCGGCAGCACCGGCGACCTGCTCGACCGCCTGCAGGCGCAGGACGTGGTGACCTTTACCGGCTCGGCCGATACGGCGGCCAAGTTGCGTGCGCATCCCAACCTGATTGCGAATTCCATTCCCTTCAATGCCGAAGCCGATTCGCTGAACTGCGCGATTCTTGGCCCTGACGTCAATGCCGACGATGAGGAATTCGATCTCTTCGTCAAGGAAGTGGCGCGCGAGATGACCACCAAGGCCGGCCAGAAATGTACCGCCATCCGCCGTGCCATCGTGCCGCGCCAGCACTTAGATGCAATTTCGGAAAAACTCGTCGCGCGCCTGTCCAAGACCGTGATCGGCGACCCCGCAATGGAGTCGGTGCGCATGGGGCCGCTGGCCTCACGCGCACAGCAACGTGATGTGGAAGAGCGCGTGGCCTTGCTGAAACATAGTGCCGAGCTGATCCTGGGTGCGGGTAACAGCTTCCTGCCGCAAGGCGAAGGCGTGGGCGAGGGTGCGTTCTTCGCGCCAACCTTGCTGCTGGCGCGCGATACCTCCGCCGGCAGCCCGGTGCATGAAGTGGAGGCCTTCGGTCCGGTCAGCACGCTGATGCCTTATGACGATCTCGATGAAGCCCTGGCGCTGGCCGCACGCGGACGCGGCAGCCTGGTGGCCAGCCTGGTCACGCGCAGTCCATCGGTGGCGGCGCGTGCCATTCCTGCGGCCGCTGCCTGGCATGGCCGTCTGCTGGTGCTGGATCGCGAAGCGGCTCCGGAATCCACCGGCCACGGTTCGCCCCTGCCGCAGCTCAAGCACGGTGGTCCTGGCCGCGCCGGTGGCGGTGAGGAACTGGGCGGCTCGCGCGCCGTGAAGCATTACCTGCAACGCACGGCGGTGCAGGGCTCGCCGACCATGCTGGCCGCAGTCGTGGGCGAACACGTGCGGGGTGCGAAGGTGCGCGAATCGGATATCCATCCCTTCCGCCACTACTTCGAGGATCTGCAGATTGGCGACTCGCTGGCTACGCACCGCCGTACCGTCACCGAAGCCGACATCGTCAATTTCGGCTGCCTCTCGGGCGACCATTTCTACATGCACTTCGACGACATCTCGGCACGCCAGTCGCCGTTCGGCAAGCGCATCGCGCATGGCTACTTCGTGCTGTCGGCGGCCGCCGGGCTGTTCGTCTCGCCGGCGCCGGGTCCGGTGCTGGCCAACTACGGACTCGATACGCTGCGCTTCGTCAAGCCGGTGGGCATCGGCGACACCATCTCGGCGCGCCTGACCTGCAAGCGCAAGATCGACCGCAACAAGAAGGATGCCAACGGCCAGGGGCAGGGCGTGGTGGCCTGGGATGTGGAGGTGAGCAACCAGGACGGCGAGCTGGTGGCGTCCTACGACATCCTGACCCTGGTGGCCAAGAAGCCGCAGGCTTGAGCCATCCGGTTTTTTGCAGAAAGCTTCATGCTCCATCCGGTATTCCGCGCCAGACACAAGAAAGCAGCCCCAAAGGTTCATCTCTGACAAGAACCGGGCCTATCCCGGCCAGTCGCAGCCCGATCTGCGGCGGCCGGCATCAACAGGAGGAGACAAGTGGATACCAGCATTCTGACCGTGCTGATCCAGGACGGCATCACGACCGGCGCGATCTATGCGCTGCTGTCGCTGGCGCTGGTCCTGGTGTTTTCAGTGACACGGGTGATTTTCCTGCCGCAGGGCGAGTTCGTCGCCTTCGGCGCATTGACTCTGGCGGCCATCCAGAACGGGCAGGCCCCCGGCACCGCCTTGCTGCTGGTGGCGCTGGGCGGTGTGACGCTGGCCGTTGAAGGCGGCAACGCGCTGCGCCTGGCCGCAACGCGCGCGCGTTTTCTGCGCCGCCTGCCGTCGCTGCTGGCGATGCAGATCGGCCTGCCGCTGGTGCTCTACGCACTGACGCGTTACGTCGATCTGCAAGCGCTGGCCATGCCCTGGCAGATCCTGCTGACGCTGCTGATCGTGGTGCCGATGGGGCCGATGATCTATCGCGTGGCTTACCAGCCGCTGGCGCATTCGAGCGTGCTGGTGTTGCTGATCGTCTCACTCGGCGTGCATCTGGCCATGGTCGGATTGGGACTGCTGATGTTCGGCCCCGAGGGGACCAACACCAAGCCTTTCACGGAGATGCAATTCAACTTGGGCGAGAGCCCGGTCTCGGGGCAGAGCGTGATCGTGCTGGTGACGGTGGCGGCCCTGATCGCCGTGATCTACGTCTTCTTCGAGCGCACCCTGACCGGCAAGGCCCTGCGCGCCACTGCCGTCAATCGTCTCGGTGCGCGGCTGGTGGGGGTGGGCATCAACCAGGCGGGCAAGCTGTCCTTCGCGATGTCGGCTGGGATCGGTGCGCTGTGCGGGATCCTGATTGCGCCTTTCACCATCGTCAACTATGAGTCCGGTTTCATCATCGCCCTGAAAGGCTTTGTGGGAGCCATCTTCGGCGGGCTGGCCAGTTATCCGATTGCGGCATTGGGATCGGTGTCGGTCGGACTGATCGAGAGTTTTTCTTCCTTCTGGGCCAGTGCCTTCAAGGAGCTGATCGTCTTCACGGTCATCATTCCCATCCTGCTGTGGCGCTCGCTGACCAGCCACCACATCGACGAAGAAGCCTGAGGACGCCGCCATGACTGCATTCACATCGCATCGCGCCGCCTTGCCGGTGCTGTTCTTCGCCATCGTGCTGGTGCTGCCGCAGTTGGGCCTGCCGCCGTTCTGGGTCACGCTGCTGTCCTATGTGGGCCTGTATGCCATCGTCGCGCTGGGGCTGGTGTTGCTGACCGGCGTGGCGGGATTGATCTCGTTCGGGCAGGCGGCGTTTGTCGGCATCGGTGCTTACACGACTGCGTATCTCACGACGCAGTTCGGACTCTCGCCCTGGGTCGGTTTGCTGGCGGGAATCGGACTGACCGGCTTGTCGGCTTTCCTGATCGGCACGCTCACCATGCGCATCTCCGGCCATTACCTGCCGCTGTCCACGATTGCCTGGGGCCTGTCGCTGTACTACCTGTTCGGCAACCTGGAGATGCTGGGCAAGCATGACGGCATCAACGGCATCCCGCCGATTGCCATCGGCCAGTTCACCTTCGGCAACGGGGCCTCGATGTATCTGCTGATCTGGGCCGTGGTGATCCTGGCGCTGGTATCGGTGGTCAATTTCCTCGATTCGCGGGCGGGGCGTGCGGTGCGTGCGCTCAAGTTCGGCACCGTCATGCCGGAAGCCATGGGCGTCGATACGGCGCGACTGAAGATCGTCATCTTCGTCTACGCGGCAGTGCTGGCCGGCATTTCCGGATGGCTCTACGCGCACCTGCAACAGGCGGTCAATCCCACGCCCTTCGGTTTGAAATACGGCATCGACTACCTGCTGATGGTGGTGGTCGGTGGTGCCGGCCATGTGTGGGGAGCGATCCTCGGTGCGGGCCTGCTGGCGGTGCTGAGCAATTTCCTGCAGGAGTGGTTGCCGGGGGTGCTGGGCACCGGCGGCAATTTCGAGGCCATCGTCTTCGGCATCGCGCTGGTGATCTTTTTGCAGTTCGCCAACGAGGGCTTGTGGCCGCGTCTGCAGGCGCGATTCGGGCGTCGCCTGCCGCGTCAGCTGCCGGCGGATGCTGCGCCATTGACGCAGATTCCCAAGCCGGCGCGGGGCGAAGTGATCCTCGAAGTGGAGGCGGCACGCAAGCAGTTCGGTGGACTGGTGGCGGTCAATGATGTGAGTTTCTCGGTGAAGGCCGGAGAGATCGTGGGACTGATCGGGCCCAATGGCGCGGGCAAGTCGACGACCTTCAATCTGGTGACCGGTGTGCTCTCCATCACAAGTGGCAAGCTCAATTACCGCGGGCAGTCGCTGGCGGGCTTGTCCTCGCGCGAGATCTCCAGCCGTGGCATTGCGCGCACTTTCCAGCATGTGCGGCTGGTGCCGGGCATGAGCGTGCTGGAGAACGCGGCCATGGGCGCGTTCCGGCGCGGCGAGTTCGCGCCCCAGCGCGGCATCCTGGCCAGCCTGGCGCGTGCCAATCGCAAGGAGGAAGCGCGCATTCTCAGTGAGGCGCGGCGGCAGCTGGAGCGTGTCGGCCTGGGCGACCTGATTGACCGGCCTGCGGGCAGCCTGGCGCTGGGCCAGCAGCGCATCCTGGAGATTGCACGGGCGCTGTGCTGTGATCCGGCGCTGTTGTTGCTGGATGAGCCGGCGGCCGGTCTGCGCCTGAAAGAGAAGCAGGCGCTGGCGGCATTGCTGGACAAGCTGCGCGGCGAGGGGATGGCGGTGCTGCTGGTGGAGCACGACATGGACTTCGTGATGCAATTGACGGACCACATCGTGGTCATGGAATTCGGCACCAAGATTGCCGAGGGCACGCCGGCCCAGATCCAGGTCCACCCGGCGGTGCTGGAAGCCTATCTGGGAGGAGCCCAATGATGACCGCCGCGACCATGATGAACGCTGCCAGTGTGGAATCTGACGTGCGTGCGGCGAGCGCGCCGCTGTTGCTGGAAGTCAGCGGGCTCTCGGCGCGCTATGGCAAGGTGCCAGCATTGACCGAGGCTGCGCTGTCGCTGCGGGCCGGGCAGATCGTGACCGTGATCGGGCCCAATGGGGCGGGCAAATCGACCTTGCTCAATGCCATGATGGGCGCGATGCCGGCGGGTGCGGCGGCCAGCGGGCGGATCGCTTTCCAGGGCGAGGACGTGAGCCAGATGGAGGTGGAGGAGCGCGTGGCGCGCGGGCTGTCGCTGGTGCCGGAAAAGCGTGAATTGTTTACGTCCATGAGCGTGGAGGACAATCTGCTGCTGGGTGCGTACAAGCGGCGGCGCAATGGCGAGTCCGGCTATCTGGATCAGCAGGAGTTTGTCTATGCCTTGTTCCCGCGGTTGAAGGAACGGCGCAAGCAGGCGGCCGGGACGCTGTCCGGTGGCGAACGCCAGATGCTGGCGGTGGGCCGCGCCCTGATGGCCAAGCCGCAGGTGCTGATGCTGGATGAACCCAGTTTGGGGCTGGCACCGTTGATCACCAAGGAAATTCTTTCCATCATCAGCCAGTTGCGCAGCACCGGCGTGGCCACCTTGCTGGTGGAGCAGAATGCGCGGGCGGCCTTGCAGGTGGCCGATTACGGGTATGTGCTGGAGATGGGGGAGATCGTTTGTGAAGGGCCGGCGGGGGCGCTGGCGGCGGACAAGAGGATCGTGGAGAGTTATCTGGGGGTGGCGCGCGAGCCGGTGGAGCTGATTCAGCGCAACGTGAGTTCGTAACTCGTGCTGCGGCCCCCTGCGGCCGAACGGTGCAGCAGGTCCAGCGCGACCAGTTCATTGAGATCGCGCAGGGCGGTGTCGGAAGAGCACTTCGCCAGCGCCGCCCATTTGCTGCTGGTCAGCTTGCCTTCGAAACCATCGAGCAGACGGTTGAGCACTTTGACCTGACGGCCATTGAGCGGGGTGCCCGCGATTCTCTGCCAGAAGCGGGCCTTCACCAGTACCGCATCCAGCGTGCGATGCGCCTGGCTCACCGCAGCTGACAGCATCTGCAGGAACCACAGCAGCCAGGGGGTGACATCCATGTCGCCCTTTTGCGTGCGTTCCAGGATCTCGTAATAGGCTTTGCGTTCGCGCTGGATTTGCGCCGACAGGCTGTAGAAGCGCTGCGGGCTGCCGTCAGCGCGGGCCAGCAGCAGGTCGCCGATGGCCCGGGCGATACGTCCGTTGCCGTCATCGAAAGGATGCAGGGTGACAAACCAAAGATGCCCCAGGCCCGCGCGCAGCAGGGCGGGCTCTACCGGATTCGCGGTATTGATCCAGTTGAGCAGGCGCGTCACCTCGCGCGCCAGGCGTCGGGCCGGGGGCGCTTCATAATGGACTTTCTGTCGATGCAGTGGACCGGAGACTACTTGCATGGGACCTTGGGCATCATCGCGCCAGTCGCCGACGATGATTTCGCTCATCCCTGAATAGCCGGTCGGGAACAAGGCCGCATGCCAGCCGAAGAGACGCTTGGCCGTCAGTGGTTTGCGGTGATGCGTGGTGGCGTCGAAGATCATGTCGACCACTCCTTCCACGTGGCGATCCACCGGGGCCAAGGCACCGATGTCGACACCCAGGCGACGTGCCACGGAAGAGCGGACCGAGGCCAGATTGAGCTGTTCACCTTCGATGGCGCTGGTTTTGAGGACGTCCTCGGTCAGGGCCAGCAGGTTGGCTTCATCACGCAGCCCCAGTCCCACATCGGCCAGCCGGCCCAGCAGCAGGCCTTGCGCATGACTCACCTCGGCCAGTGGTGCGGCCAGGACGTTGAGGTCGTAGCGCCATCGGGGCCAGTCGGGAGCCTGCCAGAGGTAAGTGTAATCACCGTGTTTCATGCGGTGATTATGGAGGGTATTCGCCGCAGGGGGCAAGTCTGTTTGCCGAAAAAAATGCGGTGAATGGACGACGGCCAGGCAGGGTTTTTGAGGGCTGCGCTCAGGTTGCCAAGGGTTTAGAGTTCGGCGAGCAGTTCCCAGGTGATGGCCTCGCGTCCGAGGAATTCGCCGTGCGGTCCCAGGTTCAGCCAGTAAAGGGCGATGTCGCCGGGCATCAGGATCACGCCGAATTTTTCTGAGCCGGGGCGGTGGTAGCGGCCATGGCCGCCCTCGTGTTGCGCAGGAACGTAATCACTTCGCCGTCTGCCAGGTCTTGCCCGCGCGTCCCCGCTGCTGCCAAAGGGCATACACCCCCATTGACGCCACGAAGGTCAGCGGTGCCGACAGCGATGGCCAGAAGCCTGCCATCTCCATCAGCACGAAGCCCGGCACCACGCCGCAGAACCACGCCCCCAGTCCGACACGATTGATGCCGGCCGACCCTTCACCGGTGCCAGCGTGATCGGGTACGGTGAGAATATGCGCCAGCGCCACGCCCACCCAGGCCACTACGAACACGCCCTGATAGGCCAGTGCCTTGAGCAGATAGGAAAACACGTCCGCCAGCATCAGCGCATAGACCACTGCGCCGACCACCACCGACCACACCAGGCGCGAGGCGTGCAGGCCCAGCAGGTTGCCGAAGAAGGCCTGCATGTTGACCGTTGCCAGATAGTAGTTGGCGGTATTGATGCGCGTCTGCGTGACCCAGACGAAGAGCAGTCCCCAGAAGCCCATCAGCTTGAGGATGGCCATCACCACCGACACCTCGGACAGCGGGCCATCCTGCGGAATGCTGCTGGCCAGGTAGATGCCGGCGGCGCCATTGAGCAGGATGGTGACCAGGTAGAAGGGCATCCCGAAATTGAAGCGGCCGTGATACGTCGCATCTTCCGGCTTGCCGAAGCGGGCATAGTCGAAGGTGAACATCATCAATACCCACACGCCCATGTAATACGTGAAGCAGCTCCACCAGCCATCTGCCGGCGGCACTGCCGGGCCGAAGTCCAGCCACTGCGGCTGGTAGCCATACTGGCTCACCGCCAGCACCAGCGCCATCAGCAGACCCAGCAGATAGAGCGGCAGCAGTACGCCGTTGAACTTGTCCAGCCAGTTCTGCACGCTGCCAAACACCAGCGGCACGCTGTAGAGCACCACGATCAGCGCGGCGACCGGATAGAGCAGCGAGGGATAAAGATGATGCAGGGCCACCGCAATCACCGAGCCCTCGAAGACGGCGTAATAGATCGCGGTGGAAAAGAAGATCAGCGTGGCCAGCGAGGCCCCGAGCCGGCCGAACAGGATGCGCGAGAACAGGGCCACCGACAGGCCGGTGCGCATGGCGTAGCGGCTGATGCAGGCGTTGATGAGTCCGTAGCTGATGACCGAGAGCACCATGCCGATCAGGGCATTGCGCGCGCCGTAGGTCAGCGCCAGCGATGCGCCCACGACGATGTAGAAGATCGCGCTGCAGACGGCCCACCAGGCCATCGTCAGCGACAGTTTGCCCATGCGCGCGCTGGCGGGAACGCTGTGGGTGGAGAGATCGGTTTCCTTGTTCTGCGTGTGTGATAGGCCGGCCATGTCAGTTTCTCCAGAGACGTTGAAGCAATGATTCAATGAGGCGGATGAGAGGCAAGAAGGACGTTCCAACAAGTTGCTGCAAGTTGCTGCGACTGCGAGTACGAATGGGAAGGCAAAGCCGGGCCCGGCCCCAGGGCAGCCGCCTGTGCGGACTGGCCTGGGGACAAGCGTCAAACGCGGTGTGACCTGCGCGGAAGTGTCAGCTGCCCAGCAGGCTGCTCAGGCGCTGGAAGCGCTGCTGGTACTGGCGGCGGGCCTCCAGGGCCTGCTCCAGCGTCACCCGCACGAACTGCGCCTTGTGGTTGGGCTGCAGTTGCCCGATCAGGTCGAGGTCGGCGCTGATGACCGTGCCGATGGTGGCGTAGCCGCCGCCGGAGACCGCATCCCGCAACAGGACGATGGGTTCCAGGCCCCCGGGGATCTGGATCGAGCCGATGGGATAGCAGGCATCGACGATGTTGGAGGGATCCGAGCCGGCGCCGAAGGGCTGTTCGCGTGGCTTGAACTGCATCGCCTGGCCACCCTTGAAGCGGTAGCCGATACGATCCGCTTCCGAGCCGACGGTCCAGGTATCGGCAAAGAAGCGCTCCACGGCCTCCTCGGTGAGACGATGTATATACAGCCCCGGCACCACGCGCAGCGTGGCTTCTCGATCGAAGACCGGCACCAGCGACAGCGGCAGGGAACGCCCCTCGACCGCCTTCGGCGAGGCCTGGCCAAGCGGCAGTTCATCCTCCTTGACCAGCTTGCGTCCCTGCCATCCGCCCAGCGCACCCAGCGCATAGGTGGAACGGCTTTCCAGCACCACCGGCACATCGATGCCGCCGGCGATGGCGAGATAGCTGCGTGCGCCCGCTTTCGGATAATCGAAGCTCAGGACCTGGCCGCTGCGCACCATGAAGGCGGTATCGAGCGGGCGTTCGCTGCCATCCACACGCGGCTGCATGCGCGCTCCGGTCACGGCGACCAGGGCGTCAGACCGGAATTCCAGTTGCGGTCCGAGCAGGCTGCACTCCAGCGCGGAGGTGGTGGCGTGGTTGCCGACCAGCAGGTTGGCGCTGCGCAGGGCGTACTGGTCCAGCGCCCCAGAGGGCGGGATGCCCAGATGGTAGTAGCCTTCCCGGCCACCATCCTGCACCGAGGTCGCCAGGCCGGGCTGTTTCACCTTAATCGTCATGGAGGGCCTCCTTGAGAGCATGGATGCAGGCCTGGGGATCGGCCTGGAAGGCATCGAGATCAAATCGCGCCGGGCGGATGCGCAGGTCGAAACGACCGGCATCGACGGCCGCGATGGCGGCGTCATACGCGCTGCGATCGATGGCCTTGAATTGCACGATGTCGCCAGCGCGGAAGAACACCATCGATTCCTGCAGGTAGGGCAGGCCCTGTTGCGGATCGTAGATTGGCGCAGGCGTGACGCCGAACATCTGGTAACCGCCCGCACCGCGTACCGAGTAGATGCACCCGAAGCAGCCGCCGTGTCCCAGTGTCAGCTTCGGGGTGTCGGTGCGCGGACGCAGGTACTTGGGGACTTGCAGTTGCCGGTCCTGTTCGACCATCTGGTACATGAAGGGAAGGCCGGCCACGAAGCCGACCATGGAGACGAACCACGGCGTGCCACTGTGGGCTGCGATGAAGGCTTGCACTTCCTCGTAGCCATTGATGCGCGCTGCGTATTGCAGGTCGGTGGAGGCGGGATCCTGGTGACGGTCGCGGAAGCGCGCTTGGGTTTCATTGGTCCAGGGATCGTCATACAGCACCGGAACTTCGATGATGCGCGTGTCGATGCGGCGCTCGGCCGTGGTGCTGCTTTCCAGCGCCTTGACCTGTTCCAGCAGGGCCAGCGGATGGATCAGGTCGGGATCGAAGCGGATCTGGAAGGAGGCATTGGCCAGGCAGACATCGAGTACGCCGGGCAATGCCAGCCGTTCCACTGCGCGCGTGATGGCCATGGCGCGGAAGAAGGCTTCCAGTGACATCGACTCCGATACTTCCGCAAAGAGATGTTCGTCACCTGCAATGCTGTAGCGAATGGGCGTGGCAGGGGCGGTCTGTGGGCGGTTCATTTCAGGCCTCCTCAAGTTGCGCGGTGCGCGCGTTGGCACGTTCGGCCAGCCAGCTTTCCAGCGCGCCGGTATCGAAGCGGGCGGCCTGCACGCGGGCATCGGCCAGCAACCACTGATGCAGGGGCAAGGTGTTGGCCATGCCGGTGATGTGCGTGGCAGCAACCGCCGCCTGGGCGCGGGCGATGGCCTGCGCGCGGTCCTTGCCATGGACCACTAGCTTGGCCAGCAGCGAGTCGTAATACGGCGGGATGCGATAGCCCGCATAGAGATGGCTCTCCACTCGGATGCCCTCGCCCTGCGGCCACTGCAGTTCGGCAACAGTGCCGGGGCAGGGGAAGAAATTGCGCTCGGGATCTTCGGCATTGATGCGCATCTCCAGCGCTGCGCCTTGCATGCGGATGTCGGACTGCTGCAGGCCAAGCGGCTCGCCACCGGCGATGCGCAACATGGCCTGGACCAGATCGATGCCGGTGATCATCTCGGTGACGGGATGCTCGACCTGGATGCGGGTATTCATCTCGATGAAGAAGAACTCGCCGCTCTCGTCGTCGAACAGATATTCGAGCGTCCCGGCACCGCGGTAGCGCAGCCGGGCGGCCAGACGCACGGCGCTGTCGCAGAGGGCCTGCCGCTGTTGCGGCGTGAGCGCAGGTGAGGGGGCTTCTTCGAAGACCTTCTGGCGACGCCGTTGCAGCGAGCATTCGCGTTCGAACAGGTGAACGGCTCGCTGGCCATCGCCCAGGATCTGTACTTCGATGTGGCGCGCACGGCGGATGAAACGCTCCAGATACACCGCACCGGAACCGAAGGCAGCCTGTGCCTCGCCTTGCGCCAGCGGGAACTCCCGCGCCAGTTCGGCGGCATCGCGCGCCATGCGGATGCCACGGCCGCCGCCTCCGGCAGAGGCCTTGATCAGCAGCGGATAGCCGACCTCGTCGGCACAGGCCAGCGCGCTGGCAATATCCTCCAGTTCGCCCGCCGAGCCCGGCACCACCGGCACCCCGGCGGCGGCCGCGGTACGACGCGCTTCGGCCTTGTCGCCCATGCGGCGGATGGTATCGGCCTCCGGTCCCACGAAGATCAATCCGGCCGCGCTGACGGCTTCGGCGAAGGCAGCGTTTTCGGAGAGGAAACCATAGCCAGGATGGATGGCATCGGCACCACTGTCGCGTGCCGCCTTCAGCAAGGCGTCCATATTGAGATAGCTGCGGTCGGCGCGGGCCGGGCCGATGAGTTGGACTTCGTCGGCCATGCGCGCGGCCAGCGAATCGGCATCGGCTTCGCTACAGGCAGCTACCGTCTTGATGCCCAGGGCTTGTGCGGCACGAATGATGCGCACCGCGATCTCGCCGCGATTGGCGATGAGGAGTTTGCGCAGGGAAGTCGTCATGATGCCGGCCTCAGTCTGCGGTCTCGATCACGGCGACCAGCTGGCCGGGTTCGACCGGGTCGCCGTTGCCGACGTGGAAGGCCAGCAGCTTGCCGCCTTGCTCGGCCTGCAATTCCGTAAATTGTTTCATCACTTCGATCAGGCCGATCACGCGGCCGGCTTCGATGACGTCGCCTGCCTCTGCATAGGGTGGGGCATCGGGGCTGGACCGGCGATAGAAGGTGCCGGGCAAGGGGGAGTGCACTTCGTGGACTGCCATGACTTTTCTCCTTCGTAACGAATGGGGGGATCAGCGCGGCGCGGCAATGGCGATGTCGGCCGCATCCAGGCGCTTGCGCGTGGCCTGCACCAGCGCCAGTGCACCAGGGGTATCGCTGTGGATGCAGACGGAGTCGAAGGCGATGGGGATGTCGCGGCCTTCGACCGTCCGCACCACACCTTCGCGACACGCCCGCAGCACCTTTGCTGCGACCTGGGCCGGATCGAGCGCACCGACGCGGCGAGTGAAGACGATGGAGCCGCTGTTGTCGTAATCGCGGTCGGCATAGAACTCGCAGACCACCGCCTGCTGCAGTTCCTGCGCCACGCGCCAGACCGCCGAGCCGTGCATGCAGAAGAGAAGCAAGTTCGGGTCCAGCTGGCGCAGCGTCTGCACGAAGACGCGGGCGGCTTCTTCATCGCGGGCCAGGTGCATGTAGAGCGCGCCGTGCGGCTTGATGTGCTGCAGGGTCATGCCGTTGAGGCGGGCGAACTCACGCAGGGCACCGAGTTGGTAGAGCATGTCGTTGACCAGTTCGATGGCCGGCGCGTTGAGATGGCGGCGGCCGAAGCCGACCAGGTCGCGAAAGCCAGGATGTGCGCCGATGGCAACGCCGTGTTGCCGGGCCTGTTCCACCGTACGCCGCATGGTGTTGGGATCGCCCGCGTGAAAGCCGGTGGCGATGTTGGCTGAACTGATCAGGGGCATGATGGCCGCATCGACGCCATCGCCGATGGTCCAGGGGCCGAAGCCTTCGCCCATGTCCGAATTCAGGTCGATTGTCTTCATCTGGTGGTCTCCGGTGCTGTCGGAATCAGCACATGAAACCGAGTATAGAAATCGTCAACGGTATTGGACAGATGTATTATCAGAGGGCTTGATATCGAAAAATCCGATAGCTTATGAAGGGCGTCAAACATGGCCATCACCCTCCGGCAGATCCGTTATTTCGTGGCCACAGCGGAAGTGGGGCAGATTTCGCAGGCGGCGATCCATCTGCACATTTCGCAATCCTCGGTCACCAGTGCCATCCAGGAACTGGAGGCTTTGCTGGGGGCACCGCTGTTCATCCGTTCTCCGCAGGGGATGATCCTCACCGACAGCGGGCGGCATTTCCTCAACCATGCGTATTCGATCCTGCGCAGCGTGGACGATGCGATGAAGAGTCCCTTGCCGGACAACACGGCCAGCGGCAGTTTGCGGGTGGCGGCCAGTTACACGGTGCTGGGATATTTTTTGCCGCACCATCTGCAACGGCTGTCGCAATCCTATCCGGGCATCAAGATCCACGTGCATGAGAAGGAGCGCGCGGAGATCGAGCAGAGCCTGGTGGAGGGCGAGATCGACATGGCGGTGGTGCTGACATCCAATCTGCGTCACCGCGAGATTGCCTATGAGACCTTGTTCGGATCAGTGCGCCGCCTGTGGCTGCCGGCACGGCACGCGCTGGGCGAGCGCACGGTGGTGAATTTGTCCGAAGTGGCCAATGAGCCCTTCATCCTGCTGACGGTGGACGAGGCCGACAAGACCGCGCTGCGTTACTGGAATCAAAGCGGACGCAAGCCCAACATCATCATGCGCACCAGTTCCATCGAGGCGGTGCGCAGCATGGTGGCCAATGGTTCGGGGGTAGCCATTCTGTCGGACCTGGTGTATCGGCCCTGGTCGCTGGAGGGATTGCGGATCGAGACGGTGCTGCTGATGGATCACGTGCCTGCCATGAATGTGGGGCTGGCCTGGCGCAAGGGGGTGACGTTTACGCCAGCCATGGAGGCGGTGCGGGAGTATTTCAGGCAGTCGTTTTTGACGCCGCAGTTGAGTAGTGGGAGGAGATAAGGGCCGGCAAGGCGAGCATCCGGACGCACTTGCCGATCAGTGGCTGGAATCCTGATCGCGAGCCGGAGGCGTTTCAAGTGGAAGTACTACATGTTGGTACGACATTGAATCAAGCCGCAAGGCGGCTGTTAGAACTCATTTCATAAATAGGCGTGAGTGCGAGCGAGTCCCGTTTGGGATGAAGTGCAAGGCGCGAATTTGGGTCAAGACTGGACGTCTTGACCCAAATTCGTAACGCAGCAATTCGCCCAAACGGGCCGCTCCCTACGGGTTCTGCCCAGAAAGGGCGCTGGCCGCGTTGCGCTCCTTGCGTGTGGCACCGCCACACGACGCGTCGCGCGCCTTGCCAGCGCCCTTTCTGGGCAGAACGCATCTCACGCCTATTTATGAAATGAGTTCTAATAAAAAACCCCGAATCAATTCGGGGTTTTTATTGAGGTCGACTCGCGTCGATCGGGAAGGCGTCACACGTTGAACAAGAAATTCATCACATCCCCATCCTTGACCACATACTCCTTGCCTTCAGCGCGCATCTTGCCCGCTTCCTTGGCACCGGCCTCACCCTTGAAGGCAATGAAGTCCTCAAAGGCAATGGTCTGCGCACGAATGAAGCCGCGTTCGAAGTCGGTGTGGATCACGCCAGCCGCCTGCGGGCCGGTCGCGCCCACCGGCACCGTCCAGGCGCGCACTTCCTTGACGCCAGCGGTGAAGTAAGTCTGCAGGCCCAGCAGCTTGAAGGCCGCGCGGATCAGGCGATCCAGGCCCGGCTCTTCCATGCCCATGTCGGCCAGGAAGTCGGCCTTGTCGGCGTCGTCCAGGTCGGCGATCTCGGCTTCGATGGCCGCGCAGATGGCCACGATGGGCGCGTTCTGCTCCTTGGCATAGGCAGTCAGCTGGTCCAGCAGCGGGTTGTCGGTGAAACCGCTGTCGGAGACGTTGGCCACGTACATCGCCGGCTTGGCCGTGATCAGGCACAGCGGCTTGATCAGCAGCATCTCTTCGGCATCCAGGCCCAGCGCGCGCACCGGCTTGGCTTCGTCCAGCGCCGGCATGATGCGCTCCAGCAGGGCCACCAGCTTGGCGGCATCCTTGTCGCCGGAACGGGCCTTCTTCTGCTCGCGGTGGATGGCCTTCTCGACCGTACCCATGTCGGCCAGTGCCAGTTCGGTCTGGATCACGGCGATGTCGTCCAGCGGGCTCACGCGGCCGGCCACGTGGATCACGTTCGGATCTTCGAAACAACGCACCACGTTGACGATGGCGTCCGTCTCGCGGATGTGCGACAGGAACTGGTTGCCCAAACCTTCACCCTTGGAGGCACCCGCCACCAGGCCGGCGATGTCCACGAATTCCACCGTCGCCGGCAGGATGCGCTCGGGCTTGACGATCTCGGCCAGCGCCTTCAGACGCGGATCGGGCACTTCCACGATGCCGACGTTGGGCTCGATGGTGCAGAACGGATAGTTCTCGGCGGCGATGCCCGCCTTGGTCAGCGCGTTGAAAAGAGTGGACTTACCGACGTTGGGCAGACCCACGATGCCGCATTTGAGGCTCATGACAGATTCTTCCGAAAGCAAAACCGACATTGTAGCAAGCCGCACGCCCCAAGCCCCAGCTTTGCGATGCAGCATCCTTCCGCACCCCCGCGCTGTGGTATCTCCCCATCACTGGTAACATGCGAGCCTTGATTCGCGTCTCGGAAAATTGTTTGCATTGCACCATTTCGTTGCAGACGCACCACGCAATGAGAAATTTTTTGCCGATGCAATATTTAAATGACTCAATCGTCATCTAGTTGGTTGGCGGAAATTGTAGTTATTTGTAGTGAACATGCAGGTAACTTGTAAAGAACGGGGCTTTTCGGCTCCCGCCATTTACAGGCTGTATTGCCTTCTTGAAAGCGATTTGTAAAATTTGCTCTACAATGTCGGTTTTCCCAAATCCTCAACGAATCCCTTTGCCTGCTTTGACTAATATCGTCGAAATCCGCGATCTGCACTTCCGTTATGGCGACCGGCCTATCCTGACCGGTCTGCAGATGGACTTCCCGCGTGGCAAGGTGGTGGCGGTGATGGGCGGTTCCGGATCCGGCAAGACCACCATCCTGCGCCTGATCGGCGGGCAGCTGCAGCCGCAGGAGGGCAGGGTGGAAGTCGATGGCGAGAACGTGCCGTCGCTGGCGACCAAACAACTCTACGTGTTGCGTCGCAAAATGGGCATGTTGTTCCAGAACGGCGCGCTCTTTACCGACATGACGGTGTTCGACAACGTGGCCTTCCCGCTGCGCGAGCATACCGATCTGGATGAAACGCTCATCCGCGACCTGGTGCTCATGAAGCTCAACGCCGTGGGCCTGCGCAATGCCGCCTCGCTCAAACCCGCCGAGATCTCCGGCGGCATGGCGCGCCGGGTGGCGCTGGCACGGGCCATCGCGCTTGATCCGGCCCTGATCATGTATGACGAACCCTTCGCCGGGCTCGATCCGATTTCCATGGGCGTGACCGCCAATCTGATTCGCCGGCTCAACGATGCCCTGGGCTCGACCTCGATCCTGGTATCGCACGACGTCAATGAATCCTTCGCCATTGCCGACTATGTGTATTTCCTGTCGGCCGGCAAGATCGTGGCGCAGGGGACACCGCAACAAATGCGTGAATCCACCGATCCCTATGTGAAGCAATTTGTCCACGCCCAGGCGGACGGCCCGGTGCCCTTCCACTATCCCGGCAAATCGCTGGCCGAGGACCTGGGCCTGGGAGGTGCAGCATGATCGCCGGTTTCGTCAGCGGCCTCGGCCGCAGCGTGCGCGAATTCGTGGTCGGGGTCGGCTTCGCCGGACGCATGTTCATCAATATGCTGGGCGCCTCCCTGGGCCTGCTGCGCCGCCCGCGCCTGATCACCGACCAGATCCACTTCATCGGCAACTACTCGCTGGTGATCATCACGGTGTCGGGCCTGTTCGTGGGCTTCGTGCTGGGACTGCAGGGCTATTACACGCTCAACAAGTATGGTTCGGAACAGGCGCTCGGTCTGTTGGTAGCCTTGTCGCTGACCCGTGAACTGGGGCCGGTGGTGACGGCCCTGCTGTTTGCCGGCCGCGCCGGGACCTCGCTGACCGCCGAGATCGGCCTGATGAAGGCCGGCGAGCAACTTTCTGCCATGGAAATGATGGCCGTGAACCCGCTGCAACGCGTGGTGGCCCCGCGCTTCTGGGCTGGCGTGATCGCCATGCCGGTGCTGGCGGCCATCTTCAGTGCGGTCGGCGTGCTGGGCGGCTATGTGGTCGGCGTGCTGCTGATCGGCGTGGATGAAGGCGCCTTCTGGTCGCAGATGCAGGGCGGCGTGGATGTGTGGAATGACATCGCCAATGGCGTATTGAAGAGCATCGTCTTCGGTATCGCCGTGACCTTCGTGGCGCTGTTCCAGGGCTATGAAGCGCAGCCGACCCCCGAAGGCGTGGCCCGGGCCACCACCAGGACCGTGGTGATCGCCTCGCTGACCGTACTGGGCCTGGATTTCCTGCTGACTGCACTGATGTTCAGCTGAGTGCCGCAGTGCTTGGACAAGCGCCCGGTCGGGGCGCAATGATGTGAATAAAAGGGTAGAAAAAGGGTTCAATATGCAACGTAAATCTCTGGATGCCTGGGTAGGAATCTTCGTGCTGGCCGGTGTGGCCGCGCTGGCGTTCCTGGCGCTCAAGGTCGGCAACATGAGCTCGATGTCCTTCGGCCAGAAGACCTATGCCCTCAAGGCCAATTTTGACAACATCGGCGGCCTGAAGTCGCGTGCGGCGGTCAAGAGCGCCGGTGTGGTCGTGGGCCGGGTGGATTCGATCCGCTTCGATGACCAGACCTTCCGCGCCGTGGTCACGCTGAACATGAACGAAAGCTACAAATTCCCCAAGGACAGCTCGGCCAAGATCCTGACCTCGGGTCTGTTGGGTGAACAATACATCGGGATCGAGCCAGGCGGCGATACTGCTAACCTGGCCTCGGGCGATACGATTAAGATGACACAATCCGCCATCGTTCTGGAAAACCTCATCGGTCAATTCCTGTACAGCAAGGCGGCAGAGGGAAAGGATGATTCCAAATGAATCAAATGAATAAAAAAGCCATCAGCACCGTCTACGCAGGCCGTCTCGGCGCCCTGACCCTGGCGGCGGCAGCTCTGACCGGCTGCGCCAGCACCAGCAACAATCCGAACGATCCGCTGGAAGGCTTCAACCGCACCATGTTCAGTTTCAACGACACGGTCGACAAGGTGGCCCTGAAGCCGGCCGCGCAAGCCTACGACACCGTGGTACCGACCCCGATCCAGCATGGCGTGGGCAACTTCTTCGGCAACATCGGCGATGTCTGGTCGTCCATCAACCAGCTGCTGCAGGGCCGGATCGAGCAGGGCGTCTCGACCTTCATGCGTGTGGCCATCAACACCACCTTCGGTCTGGGTGGCGTGCTGGACGTGGCGACCGAAGCCCGCCTGCCGCGCGAGAAGTCCGATTTCGGCCAGACCCTGGGCAAGTGGGGCGTCGGCTCCGGCCCGTACGTGGTGCTGCCGTTCTTCGGCCCGTCCACGCTGCGTGACACTGCCGGCATGCCGGTGGACCTGTACGGCGACCTGTGGACCTACAAGCGTCCGACCCGCTGGCGCAACGTCGGTGCCGTGGTCCGCATCGTCGACCGCCGCGCCCAGTTGCTGGATGCCTCGACCCTGCTGGAAGATGCCGCGCTGGACAAGTACGACTTCGTGCGCGACGCCTACCTGCAACGTCGCCAGAGTCAGATCAATGGTGGCTCCAGCGGCCGCGAGCAAAAGGAAGAAGCGATCAAGCCCTGATGGCCGCCGGCCTTGCCCCGCTGACCAGCGGGGAGGCCGCGGTCTCGCTTGCGGTGCCGCAGTCTTGTCTTGAAATGTGGGCCAATTGCCCAATCTGCGCTGTCTGCCCAGTTTCTTTGCCCTCCGAGGGCAATCTGTAACATCCGTGCCGAACTGTGACGGCACGGGAACCCCGCTCCCGGGCGGGCATTCGAAGGACATGCCGGCTGCCGTCGGCGTACGCATCGCGACTCATTGCGATGCAGCCGGGGCAGCCCCGGCACCTTCTGCTGACTCGAATGGAAAACCGACTTATGAAGATGCTTACCAAACTTTTCGCTATCGCTGCCTTCGCGGTTCCCGCGCTGTCCTTCTCCGGCGCAGCGTCCGCCCAGGAAGCCCCGGATGCGCTGGTCAAGCGCATCAGCTCGGAAGTGCTGGATACTGCCAAGAATGACAAGGATATCCAGTCCGGCGACAATACCCGCATCATGCAGCTGGTGGAACAGAAGATCCTCCCCTACGTCGACTTCGAGCGCATGACCCAGCTGGCCGCCGGCCGCTACTGGCGCCAGGCTACCCCGGAGCAGCAGAAGCAGCTGATCACCCAGTTCCGCAGTCTGCTGGTGTTCACCTACTCCGGCGCGCTGTCGCAGGTGCGTGACCAGAAGATCGAATTCAAGCCGCTGCGCGCCGCCCCGACCGATACCGAAGTGGAAGTGAACTCGCAGGTAATCTCCTCGCGCGGCGGTGAGCCGATCCAGCTGAGCTATCGCCTGGAAAAGAAGCCCGATGGCTGGAAGCTGTATGACGTCAACGTGCTGGGCGCCTGGTTGGTGGAAGCCTACCGCGGCACCTTCTCCAACGAGATCAGCAAGGGCGGCATCGACGGCCTGATCAAGGCGCTGACCGACAAGAACCAGCAGCTGGCCGCACGCGGCAACGGCAAGAAGTAAGCTGTTCCGTTCATCGACCCATCTCCTGAACCGAAAGAACGCACCATGTTCAAGCCCGGCGCCTCGCTGACCTTCACCAATGCCAGCACCGTCCTGCGCGAAGGCCTGTCGGCCATCGCCGCCGGCCAGGCCAGCATTGACGTCAGCGAGGTGGCCGTGGTCGATTCCTCGGCCGTGGCGACCCTGCTGGCCTGGCGGCGTGCCGCTGCCGGCCGTGGCGCCGCGCTGGATTTCGGTCCCTTGCCTGCCAACCTGCAGAGCCTGGCCGATCTCTACGGCGTGACCGCCCTGTTGCAAGGTGCAGCCGCACCGACCTCCGCTACCGATCGACATCACTGATCGCATTTTCCCTCGCGGCCCGGGCTCCCGGGTGCCGGGAAGCCCGGGCTACGGCGGCCCGGAATATCGAATTCCCCTATAATCGAAGGTTTTGCAGGCGCGCTGGCAGCGTTGGCAGCGGATCACGTTTCCGCCAGGCACTCTCCCGCCCGTCGGCATCGGCAAAACATTCCGGCTATTTCATAGCGCAACGACAACATGACTGCGTCATACGCCTCCCCGTCGGGAGGATGGCGCGGCCGAGGCGAGGCGGACAGCGGATTCCCCGGTGGAACTCCTGGCTCCTTATTTCTTTCTGGCAAGTAACGTATTGAACGGGCGAGGCAATGGCCGCTCTCCAAATCACAGACATCAAGAAGCGCTACCAGTCCCTGCAGGCGCTGGGTGGTGTGTCGCTGGCAATCGAAGAAGGTGAATTCTTTGGTCTGCTCGGCCCCAACGGCGCCGGCAAGACCACCTTGATTTCCATCATCGCCGGCCTGAACCGGGCCGATTCCGGCTCGGTCACCATCCACGGGCATGACGTGGTCAGCGACTATCGCGGCGCGCGCATGAACCTGGGCGTGGTGCCGCAGGAACTGGTCTTCGATCCCTTTTTCACCGTGCGCGAGACCTTGCGCATGCAGTCCGGCTATTTCGGCCTGACCAACAATGACAAGTGGATCGACGAGGTCATGGACAACCTCGACCTCACCAACAAGGCCGATACCAACATGCGCGCGCTCTCCGGCGGCATGAAGCGGCGCGTGCTGGTGGCCCAGGCGCTGGTGCACAAGCCGCCGGTCATCGTGCTCGATGAGCCGACCGCCGGGGTGGACGTGGAACTGCGCCAGACCCTGTGGCAGTTCATCGGCCGCCTCAACCGCGAGGGGCATACCATCGTGCTAACCACGCACTACCTGGAAGAAGCCCAGGCCTTGTGCAATCGCATCGCCATGCTCAAGTTCGGCAAGGTGGTGGCGCTGGATTCGACCGATGCGCTGATCCGCCGCATCTCCGGTTCGCAGATGGTGCTGCGACTGAAGCGCGGCAGCCTGCCCGATGGCCTCAAGGCGCTGGTCACCCATCCAGAGGAGCTGCTGGCCGGCAATGCCGCCAACAAGTACACGCTGCGCGTGAATGACTACAAGGAAGTCGAACCCATCCTGGCCACGCTGCGCGCCTCGGGCGCGGAGATCGATGATCTGCAATTGCAGCAGGCCGACCTGGAAGACGTCTTCATCCAGATCATGGGAGATGAAAAATGATCGGTTTCCGCACCCTGTTCTACAAGGAAATCCTGCGTTTCTGGAAGGTCGCCACCCAGACCATCACTGCGCCCATCGTCACGGCCCTGCTGTACCTGCTGATCTTCGGCCACGTCCTGCAGGACCGCGTGCAGGTCTATCCGGGCGTGAACTACACCGGCTTCCTGGTGCCGGGCCTGGTGATGATGAGCGTGCTGCAGAATGCTTTTGCCAACAGCTCTTCCTCGCTGATCCAGTCCAAGATCACCGGTAACCTGGTGTTCGTGCTCTTGACACCCCTGTCCCACTGGGAATTGTTCGGCGGCTACGTGCTGGCGGCCGTGGTGCGTGGCCTGATGGTGGGTGCGGGCGTGTTCGTGGTCACCGTCTGGTTCGGTCACCTGGACTTCGTCGCCCCCCTGTGGATCCTGGTGTTCGCCTTGCTGGGTGCAGGCATCCTGGGCACCATGGGCCTGATTGCCGGGATCTGGGCGGAGAAGTTCGACCAGCTGGCGGCGTTCCAGAATTTCCTGATCGTGCCGCTGACCTTCCTGGCCGGCGTGTTCTATTCGATACACTCGCTGCCCCCGTTCTGGCAGGCGGTATCGCATTTCAACCCGTTTTTTTATATGATCGACGGTTTTCGCTACGGCTTCTTCGGCCAGTCCGACATTCCCCCCATGACCAGCCTCGGTATCGTCGCCGTGTTCTTCGTGGCGCTGTCGACCCTGGCCGTACGCATGCTCAAGAGCGGCTACAAGCTGCGCGCAGGTTCGCATTGAACACGCCGCGCCCCGCCATCTCCCCCATTCCTGTGAAGAGCCTCACCATGCTACCCACACCTGAACTCGTCAAAAGCTATATCGCCGCCGGCCTCGACTGCCAGCACCTGGAAGTGGAGGGCGACGGCCAGCACTTCACCGCCGTCATCGTCGCCGAGGCTTTCACCGGCAAGCGCCTGATCCAGCGCCATCAGCTGGTCTATGCCGCCCTGGGCGACCGCATGCGTGAAGAAATCCACGCGCTGTCGATGAAGACCCTGACTCCCGAAGAATTCCAGAAATAAGGCAACACGATGGACAAGCTTTTGATCCGTGGCGGCAAGCGCCTCTCCGGTGACGTCACCATTTCCGGTGCCAAGAACGCCGCCCTGCCCATCCTGTGCGCGGGCCTGCTCACCGATGGCGACCTGGTGCTCTCCAATGTGCCGCACCTGCAGGACGTGGTCACCATTACCAGGCTGATGAGCCAGATGGGCCTGCGCGTGCGCGAGAACGGCGAGCAGTTGGTCCTCAACGGCAACGACATCACCCGCCCGGAAGCGCCGTATGAACTGGTCAAGACCATGCGTGCCTCGATCCTGGTGCTGGGCCCCTTGCTGGCGCGCTTCGGCCAGGCCAAGGTGTCGCTGCCCGGCGGTTGTGCCATTGGTTCACGTCCGGTGGACCAGCACATCAAGGGACTGCAGGCGATGGGCGCGGAAATTCATATCGAGGCCGGATACATCCATGCCAAGGCCAAGCGCCTCAAGGGCGCACGCATCGTCACCGACATGATCACCGTGACCGGCACCGAGAACCTCCTGATGGCCGCGGCCCTGGCCGATGGCGAGACCGTGCTGGAAAACGCCGCGCGTGAGCCGGAAGTGGGCGACCTGGCTCACCTGCTGGTGAAGATGGGTGCCAAGATCGAGGGCATCGGAACCGACCGCCTGGTCATCCAGGGCGTGGAGAAGCTGCACGGTGCCGAACATGAAGTCATCGCGGACCGCATCGAGACCGGCACCTTCCTGTGCGCTGTCGCCGCCACCGGTGGCGACGTGACCTTGCACCGCACCCGTGCCGGATTGCTGGATGCCGCACTGGACAAGCTGCGCGAAGCCGGTGCCATCCTCACTTCGGGTGAAGACTGGATCCGCATCCAGATGGCGCGCCGTCCCAAGGCGGTGAGCTTCCGCACTACCGAATATCCGGGTTTCCCGACTGACATGCAGGCGCAGTTCATGGCCTTGAACTGCCTGGCCGAAGGTACCAGCCACGTCACCGAGACCATCTTCGAGAACCGTTTCATGCACGTGCAGGAATTGAATCGCCTGGGTGCGGCCATCGATGTGGAAGGCAATACCGCCATCATCACCGGCGTGGAAAAATTCCTCGGTGCGCCAGTGATGGCGACCGACCTGCGCGCGTCGGCCTCGCTGGTCATCGCCGGGCTGGCCGCGCAAGGCGAGACCGTGGTGGAACGCATCTACCATCTCGACCGCGGCTATGACCGCATGGAAGCCAAGCTGTCGGCCATCGGTGCCGATATCGAACGTATCAAGTAAATTGACGGACCCCAGAAAACGCACACCATCATGACCCAACAACTGACGCTGGCGCTGTCCAAGGGCCGTATCTTCGAAGAGACCCTGCCGCTGCTCAAGGCCGCGGGCATCACCGTGGCCGAGGATCCCGAATCCTCGCGCAAGCTGATCCTGCCGACCAATGACCCCGACGTGCGCGTCATCATCGTGCGCGCCTCGGACGTGCCGACCTACGTGCAATACGGTGCGGCCGATTTCGGCGTGGCCGGCAAGGATGTGCTGATGGAACACGGCGGTGAAGGCTTGTACCAGCCCATCGACCTGAACATCGCCAAGTGCCGCCTGTCGGTGGCGGTGCAGGAAGGTTTCGACTACGCCAATGCGGTGCGCCAGGGCGCGCGCCTGCGCGTGGTGACCAAGTACGTCAATACCGCGCGCGAACACTTCGCCGCCAAGGGCGTGCACGTGGACCTGATCAAGCTGTATGGCTCGATGGAACTGGGCCCGCTGGTGGGCCTGTCGGATGCCATCGTCGACCTGGTCAGCACCGGTGGCACCCTGCGTGCCAACAAGCTGGTGGAAGTCGAGCACATCATCGACATCTCCTCGCGCCTGGTGGTGAACCAGGCCGCGCTGAAGTTGAAGCGCGAGCGCCTGCAGCCGATTCTCGATGCCTTCGAGAAGGCGTCCAAGGCCAAGTAAATCCCCGACCCCAGATATCTTCGCAGAGCAGGTGAGACCATGAGCATTGCCATCCGAAAACTCGATTCCGCCGAAGCCGGCTTCCGTGACAAGCTGTCGGCCGTGCTGGCCTTTGAAGCCAGCGAAGACGAGGCCATCGACCGCGCCGCAGCGACCATCCTGGCCGATGTGAAGGCGCGCGGCGATGTGGCCGTGCTGGAATACACCCAGCGCTTCGACCGCCTGCAGGCCGCTTCCGTGGCCGGCCTGGAAATCGGCAAGGATGCGCTGCAAGCCGCACTGGCCGGACTGCCCGAGGCGCGCCGCCATGCGCTGCAGACCGCCGCCGACCGCGTGCGCGCTTATCACGAGCGCCAGAAGAAGGAATGCGGATCGGATGGTTTCCTGTATCGCGAAGCCGATGGCACCGAGCTGGGCCAGAAGGTCACGCCGCTGGATCGCGTGGGCATCTACGTGCCGGGCGGCAAGGCCGCCTATCCTTCGTCGGTATTGATGAATGCGATTCCGGCCAAGGTGGCCGGCGTGCAGGAAGTCATCATGGTCGTGCCGACTCCGGACGGCGTGAAGAATGAACTGGTGCTGGCCGCGGCCGCCATCGCAGGTGTCGATCGCGTCTTCACCATCGGTGGCGCGCAAGCCGTGGGCGCGCTGGCTTATGGCACCGCCACCATCCCGCAGGTGGACAAGATCGTCGGTCCCGGCAATGCCTATGTGGCCGCCGCCAAGCGCCGCGTGTTCGGCGTGGTGGGCATCGACATGATCGCCGGTCCTTCGGAAATCCTGGTGATCTGCGATGGCGCGACCGATCCCGACTGGATCGCCATGGACCTGTTCTCGCAAGCCGAGCACGACGAGCTGGCGCAATCCATTCTGCTGTGCCCGGATGCGGACTACATCGCCAAGGTGGAAGCCTCGATCAACCGCCTGCTGGAAGACATGCCACGCAAGGACGTGATCCGCACTTCGCTGACCGACCGTGGCGCCCTGGTCAAGGTGCGCGACATGGAAGAAGCCTGCGAGATCGCCAACATGATCGCCGCCGAGCACCTGGAGATTTCCGCCCAGGAGCCGCAGCAGTGGGCGGACCGGATACGTCACGCCGGTGCCATGTTCCTGGGGCGCTTCTCCTCCGAATCGTTGGGCGACTACTGCGCCGGTCCCAACCACGTGCTGCCGACGTCGCGCACGGCACGCTTCTCCTCGCCACTGGGCGTGTATGACTTCCAGAAGCGTTCGAGCATCATTCGCGTCTCGGAAGAGGGCGCGCAGACGCTGGGCAAGATCGCCGCCGAACTGGCTTACGGTGAAGGCTTGCAGGCGCACGCCCGCTCGGCCGAACTGCGGCTCAGGAAGTGACAGGATGACCTCCGCCACCGACCCCCTCGCAGGTGCCGGCTGGCTGGACCGCGTATTCTGCGAGGATGCGCTCTCGGCCACCGCTGGCCTGGCGCGCATTCCCGATGGCAGCGTCGACCTGATGATCGCCGATCCGCCCTATGGGCTGGGCAAGGATTACGGCAACGATTCCGACAAGCTCGATACGGCCGCTTATCTGTCGTGGACCGAGCAGTGGATCGATGCCGCGCTGCCCAAGTTGAAGCCCAATGGCAGCCTCTACATCTTCCTGACCTGGCGCAATTCGCCGGAAATCTTCGTGATGCTCAAGCAGCGCATGACCATGATCAACGAGATCATCTGGGATCGCCGCGTGCCCTCCATGGGCGGCAGCACCCGGCGCTATTCCTCGGTGCATGACACCATCGGTTTCTTCGCGCGGGCCAAGGATTATTTCTTTGATCTCGACGCCATCCGCATTCCCTACGATGCCCAGACCAAGAAGGCGCGTTCACGCTCCATCTTCGTCGGGGCCAAGTGGCTGGAAATGGGCTACAACCCCAAGGATGTATGGAGTGTGTCGCGCCTGCATCGTGAACATAAAGAGCGCGCCGACCATCCCACCCAGAAACCGCTGGAAGTGGTGGAGCGCATGGTCAAGGCGTCTTGCCCGCCGGGCGGCGTGGTGCTCGATCCCTTCATGGGCAGCGGCACTACCGCCGTGGCTGCGCGCCGTTGCGGTCGCCACTTCACCGGCTTTGAACTCAATCCCGATTATTGCGAACTGATCCACCAGCGTCTCGACGCGCTCGATGCGCCGGCGCCTGCGAGCCAAGATGATGAATCCCTCCAAGCCTGAGACCGTGGACGACCTGGTAGCCAACGTGATCCGTCCGCTGGTGCGCGGCTGGCAGTCCTATCACGTGCCGTCGGCCGAAGGGATGGTCAAGCTCGATGCGATGGAAAATCCCTACCTGCTGCCGCCGGCCTTGCGTGAAGAACTGGCGCAGCGGCTGGCAGCGCTGGAGCTCAACCGTTATCCGGTGCCGTCCTATACCCGCCTGAAAGCGGCCATCTGCGCGCAATTGGGTGTGCCGGCGGGCTATGACGTCCTGCTGGGCAATGGTTCGGATGAGCTCATCACCATGCTTTCGGTGGCCTGTGCCATTCCGGGGCGGACCATCCTGGCACCGGAACCGGGGTTCGTCATGTATGGCGTCTCGGCAAAAATGGCCGGGCTGGATTATGTGGGCGTGCCACTGCGCGCGGACCTGACGCTGGACCTGCCCGCGATGCTGGCAGCCATCGAGCAACACAAGCCCGTCGTCACCTGGCTGGGCTATCCCAACAATCCGACCGGCACGCTCTATCCGATGGCCGACGTGCTGCGCATCATCGAAGCCGCCGCACCCTATGGCCTGGTGGTGGTGGACGAGGCTTACCAGCCTTTCGCTACATCGACGCTGATGCCGGCATTGCCGCAGCACAACAACCTGGTGGTGATGCGCACGGTCTCCAAGCTGGGGCTGGCCGGCATCCGCCTGGGCTACCTGTCGGCGGCCCCGGCGCTGTTGCGCGAATTGGACAAGGTGCGTCCGCCCTACAACGTCAACATGCTCACCGAAGCCGTCGCGCTGTTCGTGCTGGAACACCTGCAGGTGCTGGAGGCGCAGGCGGCGCAGCTGCGTGAGGCGCGCAGCGTGCTGGCGGCCGAACTGGCGGCGCTGGAGGGCGTGGAGGTGTTCCCTTCGGTGGCCAATTTCATCCTGATCCGCGTCCCGGACGCCGATAAAGTCTGTGCCGCCTTGCTGGCGCGCAGGGTACTTGTCAAAAATGCCGGTAGAATGCACGTATTGCTGCAAAACTGTTTGCGCATTACCGTCAGTACGGATGAAGAAAACGCCATCTTCCTGACGGCCCTGAAAGATGCACTGCGCGAGCAGTGAAGGTTTGAAGGTCCACCGCAGGCAAGCAGGCATCACGCATTACCAACGATAGAACCCCGTCCAACCCCGACCATGTCTACACCGAGAACCGCCGAAGTCGTCCGCAATACCAACGAGACGCAGATCCGCGTTGCGATCAACCTGGATGGCACCGGCCAGCAGAAGCTGGATACCGGCGTGCCCTTCCTGGATCACATGCTGGACCAGATCGCCCGCCATGGCCTGATCGACCTGGACATCCACGCCAAGGGCGACCTGCACATCGACGCGCACCATACGGTGGAAGACGTGGGCATCACCCTGGGCATGGCCTTTGCCAAGGCCATCGGCGACAAGAAGGGCATCCGCCGCTACGGCCACGCCTACGTGCCGCTGGACGAAGCCTTGTCGCGCGTGGTGATCGATTTCTCCGGCCGTCCCGGCCTGGAATACCACATTCCCTTTACCCGCTCGATGATCGGTTCCTTCGATGTGGACCTGACCAGCGAGTTCTTCCACGGTTTCGTCAATCATGCGCAGGTGACGCTGCACGTGGACAACCTGCGTGGCGTGAATGCCCACCACCAGGCCGAAACCGTGTTCAAGGCCTTCGGCCGTGCGCTGCGCATGGCCGTGGAACTTGATCCGCGCGCTGCGGGTACGATTCCGTCCACCAAGGGCAGCCTGTAAAACGCAGGGTATCGCTAACTCATCTGGGTTTCCCGGCGCGCGAGCGCCGTTCAATGTCGCCATGAATAAAATTGTTGTAGTCGATTACGGCATGGGCAACCTGCGCTCGGTGGCGCAGGCGCTGCGCCATGTCGCGCCTGAAGCCGACGTCCGCATCTCCGGCGAAGTCGCCGATATCCGCGCCGCCGACCGCGTGGTCCTGCCCGGCCAGGGCGCCATGCCCGATTGCATGCGCAGCCTGCGTGAATCGGGCGTGCAAGATGCGGTCCTTGAAGCTTCCCGCACCAAGCCGCTGTTCGGCGTATGCGTGGGCGAGCAGATGCTGTTCGACTGGAGTGAAGAAGGCGACACCCCCGGCCTGGGCCTGCTGCCCGGCAAGGTGGTGCGCTTCGAGCTCGAAGGCGTGCGCCAGGATGATGGATCGCTGTTCAAGGTGCCGCAGATGGGCTGGAACCATGTGCATCAGACCAGCGCCCATCCGCTGTGGGAAGGAATTGCGGATAATGCCTTCTTCTATTTTGTCCACAGCTACTACGCCGTCCCGGCCGAATCGTCGCACATCGTCGGCCAAACGCCGTATGGCCGTGACTTCGCCTGTGCCGTGGCCCGCGATAATATTTTTGCAACCCAGTTCCACCCGGAAAAAAGTGCCTCGGCGGGTTTGCAGCTGTATCGGAATTTCGTACACTGGAAACCTTGATTTTTTGCCTTTCCGGCAAGAACCTCGCCGCAGACCGTCGCCAACCCTTCTTTTTTACTGACTAGTCATCCCCTAGCCATGCTGCTCATACCCGCCATCGACCTGAAAGACGGTCATTGCGTACGCCTCAAACAAGGTGATATGGAACAAGCCACCGTTTTCTCCGAAGATCCGGCGGAAATGGCCCTGCACTGGCTCAAGCAGGGCGCGCGCCGCCTGCACCTCGTGGACCTCAATGGTGCCTTCGCCGGCAAGCCCAAGAACGAGGCGGCGGTCAAGGCCATCCTCAAGGCGGTCGCCAGCTTCGCCGAAGAGAACGACGTCGAGGAAATCCCGGTGCAACTCGGTGGCGGCATCCGCGACCTGGACACCATCGAACGCTACCTGGACGATGGTCTCTCCTACATCATCATCGGCACCGCCGCGGTGAAGAATCCCGGCTTCCTGCATGACGCCTGCAGCGCCTTCCCCGGCCAGATCATCGTGGGCCTGGATGCCAAGGACGGCAAGGTTGCCACCGATGGCTGGAGCAAGCTGTCCGGCCACGAAGTGGTGGACCTGGCGCAGAAGTTCGAAGGCTATGGCTGCGAAGCCATCGTCTACACCGACATCGGCCGCGACGGCATGATGGGCGGCGTCAACATCGAGGCCACGGTGCGCCTGGCGCAGGCCGTGACCATTCCCATCATCGCCTCCGGCGGCGTGCACCACGTCGGCGACGTCGAGGCGCTGTGCCGGGTCGAGGATGAAGGCATCGAAGCTGTCATCTGCGGCCGTTCCATCTACGAAGGGACGCTGGACCTGCGCAGCGGCCAGGATCGTGCGGATGAACTGACGCGCGAACTGGAAGCCAACCGCCTCTCCGGCAGCAAATAACATGGCCCTTGCAAAACGCATCATCCCTTGCCTGGACGTGACCGCTGGTCGCGTGGTCAAGGGCGTCAATTTCCTGGAGCTGCGCGATGCCGGCGACCCGGTCGAGATCGCGCGCCGCTACGACGAGCAGGGTGCCGATGAGCTGACTTTCCTCGACATCACCGCGTCCTCCGATGGCCGCGACCTGATCCTGGACATCATCGAAGCCGTGGCCTCGCAGGTCTTCATCCCCCTGACGGTGGGTGGTGGCGTGCGCGCGGTGGAAGATGTGCGCCGCCTGCTCAACGCCGGGGCCGACAAGGTCGGCATCAACACCTCGGCCGTGACCAATCCGCAGCTGGTGGCCGATGCCGCCAACAAGTACGGCTCCCAATGTATCGTGGTGGCCATCGACGCCAAGCGCGCCGGTGACGGCAAGTGGGAGGTCTACACTCACGGCGGACGCAAGGCCACCGGCCTGGATGCGGTCGAATGGGCGCGCAAGATGGCGCAGCTGGGTGCGGGCGAGATCCTGCTGACCAGCATGGACCGTGACGGCACCAAGAGCGGTTTCGACCTCGACCTGACGCGTTCGGTGTCCGAAGCCGTCAGCATCCCCGTGATCGCCTCCGGTGGCGTGGGCGGCCTGCAGGACCTGGCCGACGGCATCACCAAGGGCAAGGCCGATGCGGTGCTGGCCGCCAGCATCTTCCACTATGGCCAGCACACCGTGCAGGAAGCCAAGCGCTTCATGGCCGACCAGAACATTTCCATGAGGCTGGCATGAGCATCAGCGCCAAATGGCTCAACAAGGTCAAATGGGACGAAGTCGGCCTGGTGCCGGTGATCGCCCAGGAAGTCGGATCCAATGATGTGCTGATGTTCGCCTGGATGAACCGCGAGGCGCTGGCGCGCACCGTGGAGATCGGCCAGGCGGTCTACTGGAGTCGCTCGCGCAAGAAGCTCTGGCACAAAGGTGAAGAATCAGGTCACTTCCAGAAAGTGCACGAAATCCGCCTGGACTGCGACGAAGACGTGGTGCTGCTCAAGGTCGAGCAGGTGGCCGGCATTGCCTGCCATACCGGCCGTCATTCCTGCTTCTTCCAGAAATTCGAAGGCAGCGCTGACAGCGGCGAATGGGTCACGGTGGAGCCGGTGCTGAAGGATCTGCAGCCGGGTGCCGGCGGTGGCCCCGCGGCCGCAGTGGCCGCTGAGCCGGCCGCCAAGCCCAAGCGCGTGCGCAAGACCATCCCCAAGCCCGTGGACAGCGACAAGACCCCATCATGAGTGAAACCCTGAAGCGACTGGCCGAAGTCATCGAGTCGCGCAAGCTGGCCAACGGTGGCAATCCGGAGAAATCCTACGTCGCCAAGCTGTTCTCCAAGGGGGATGACGCCATCCTCAAGAAGATCGGCGAGGAAGCCACCGAAACCGTGATGGCCGCCAAGGATGCCCGCGTCTCGGGCGACAAGTCCAAGGTGCTCTACGAATGCGCCGACCTGTGGTTCCATTCCATGGTCCTGCTGGCGCAGTTCGATCTGAGCCCGCAGGATGTGCTCAACGAACTGGCGCGCCGTGAAGGCCTCTCGGGCCTGGAAGAAAAGGCTGCCCGCAAGGACTGAGCGTCCTGCGCACTTCCCATCCCCTTGTTTCCCAGGAGTACGGCGTTGGATAATTGTATTTTCTGCAAGATCGCAGCAGGCCAGATTCCCTCGAAGAAGATCTACGAGGACGAGGACCTGATCGCCTTCCACGACATCAACCCGGCCGCGCCGGTGCATTTCCTGATCGTTCCGCGCCAGCATGTGGCAACGCTGGCCGATTGCGGTGAGCAGCATGCAGCCTTGTTGGGCAAGATGCTGGCCCTGGCACCGCGCCTGGCGGCCGAGCAGGGCTGCGGTTATGGCGTCGATGACGAAGGCAAGCCCACCGGCGGTTTCAAGACCTTGGTCAACACCGGACCGGACGGCGGCCAGGAGGTGTACCATCTGCACATGCACGTGATTGGCGGCCCGCATCCCTGGCGGGTACGGTTCGTGCAACAATAAGGATTCGCCGGCCCGGGGGCTGGCAGGTTTCACTTGTACACAGGGCAGGGATGTCCGCTTAGGAGAAGAGAATGGGTTCGTTCAGTATTTGGCATTGGCTGATTGTTCTGGTGATCGTGATGCTGGTCTTCGGCACCAAGAAGCTCGGCAACATGGGTTCCGACCTGGGCAAGGCAGTCAAGGGCTTCAAGGATGGCGTCAAGGGTGGCGAGGAAGATCCGGCCAAGAAGGACCCGGCCATCGACGTGCAGGCCAAGGAAAAGGACAAGTCCGGCAGCTGATCAGGCCGCCCGCCAGCCCTCCTGGCGGGCTTGCATGGGCCCGCATCGTGATTTGCAGCGGGCACTCCCGTCTTCAAGCGCATGGCGCGCCCGCGTTGTCCTCTTAATGTCCACACAGACTCATGATTGATATCGGCCTTACCAAGCTGGCCTTGATCGGCGTGGTCGCGCTGGTCGTGATCGGCCCCGAGCGCCTGCCCAAGGTGGCGCGCATGGCCGGCACCCTGTTCGGCCGCGCCCAGCGCTACATCAACGACGTCAAGTCCGAAGTCAGCCGCGAGATGGAACTCGACGAGCTGCGCAAGATGCACAAGGATGTGCAGGACGCCGCCAGCGACGTCAGCAACAGCATTCATAAAAGCATGTCCGATACGGAAGCGTCGATCAATGACGCCTGGAACGGCGGCGACGATTCCTCCGTGTCCGACAGCAGCAGTGCCGGCAGCAGCTGGACCCGCACGCCCGACCCCTCCCTGCATGCGATCAAGGCCAAGGCTTTCCGCCGCAAGAAGCTCTCGCGCACCACCGGCGTGCCGTCCTGGTACAAGCACCAGAGCGGCCACAAGACCCGCGTGATCTCGGCCTCGGCCCGCGTGGCCAAGTATCGCCGTCCGGTCGGGGTGGGCAAGTCGGCAGGTTTCTTCTAATTTGGCGCAGCGCGTCTCACTTCATCAGAATGCTCCGAATCCATGGCTGAAGAAAACACCCAAGCCGAAGACACCTTCATCTCGCACCTGATCGAATTGCGCAGCCGTATCGTCAAGGCGGCTGCGGTGGTGCTGGTAGTGTTCCTCTGCCTGATGCCGTTTGCGGCCCATATCTTCGACGTGCTGGCCGCGCCGATGATCCATGCGCTGCCCGCCGGCAGCAAGATGATCGCCACCGGCGTGATCACTCCCTTCCTGATCCCCATCAAGGTCACCATGCTGGTGGCCGTGCTGATCTCGCTGCCTTGGGTGCTGTACCAGCTGTGGGCTTTCGTCGCGCCTGGCCTGTATGCGCACGAGAAGCGCCTGATCGCGCCGCTGGTGATCTCGTCCTCGCTGCTGTTCGTGGCGGGTGTGGCGTTCTGCTACTTCTTCGTCTTTGGCGTGGTCTTCCCGTTTATCAACAATTTCGCGCCCAAGTCAGTCTCGGTGGCACCGGACATCGACAGCTACGTCGACTTCGTGCTGACCATGTTCGTGGCTTTCGGCGTGACCTTCGAGGTTCCGGTGATCGTGATCGTCCTGGTTCGCATGGGCCTGGTGCCGCTGGCCAAGTTGAAGCAGATCCGTCCCTACGTGATCGTCGGTGCCTTCATCGTTGCCGCCGTCGTCACGCCGCCGGACGTGATGAGCCAGCTGATGCTGGCCGTGCCGCTGGTGTTGCTCTACGAGGTGGGCCTGCTGGTGGCCCCGATCTTCGAGCGTGCCACGCGTGCGCCGGAGGCGGAACCTGGCAGTTCCGTGCCCACCGAATAAGCCTGGCAATTCACCAAAAACAAAGCCCGCTCGATGATGAGCGGGCTTTGTCGTTTCTGGCTTCAGGAGAAGGAGCTGGATAAACCGTTCACTCTTCGATAGTCATCAGCGGAATCTCGCGCAGCCATTGCACCAGCGGATAGGCATCCTTGAAGCCTTCCAGCACCTGCTTGCCGAGGTCGGCAGGAATTTTCTTGCGGATGTCCTCTTCGGTCCAGACGATGAAACTCTTCAGCTTCACGTATTCGATGTTTGGGGTGTCCGGATCGAAGCCCTTGGGCGGACGTTGCAGCTTTCCTTCTTCCTGCAGGTCGCCATATGTCGCAACAAGCTTCTTGTTCTTCCGCATCTTGGTGAAGCCTGCTGCATCCTCCACCACGCGGTTGCGGATGGCGCGCAGGCGCGGCGTCGGTGGCAGGTATTCACCGCCGGCAATGAGCAGTTGTCCCGCTTCATTGATGTGGAAGTAGTAGGCCGGACCGCCGCCCTGGCTGGGCTTCTTCAGTCCGCTGGCCGTGATGGCGGCCGAGAAGTGCGTCTTGTACGGGCGCTTGTCGTGGGAGAAGCGCATGTCGCGGTTGATGCGGAACAGCGCCTTCTTCGGATTGCAGCCGGCGATGGCCGGATCGAACTTGCTGATCTCGGCGATGAGCTTGATGGTCAGCGCCAGGAATTCCTCGCGCAGGATGTCATAGCGCGGCTTGTTCATGACGAACCAGGCGCGGTTGTTGTTTTCGGACAGTTCCCCGAGGAACTGGATCAGGTCACGCACGTGCATGGATCAGATTCTCCTGGCTCATTCTTCGTCGGCATCATCGTTTTTGGGCGGCGGCGGACGCTTGCCCACGGTGATGTTCAGCTTGGTTTCCTGCGCCTTGCGCAGCACCGTCATGGCGATCTGCTGGCCCGGCGTCAATTGCGCGATGACGTTGAGCATCTCGGTGGTATCGGCCACCGGCTTGTCGTCGATGCTCACCAGGATGTCGCCCGGACGCATGCCCGCGCGGTCAGCCGGACCTCCCTTGAGCACGCCGGCGATGATGGCGCCGGTCTTCTTGCCCAGGCCGAAGCTCTCGGCCAGTTCGGGCGTGATGTCTTGCGGCTCTACGCCGATCCAGCCGCGCACCACCTGGCCGTGGCTGATGATGGCTTCCATCACGGTCTTGGCGGTGGACATCGGGATTGCAAAGCCGATCCCCAGGTTGCCGCCGGTACGCGAATAGATGGCCGTGTTGATGCCCAGCAGGTTGCCGTTGGTATCGACCAGCGCACCGCCCGAGTTGCCGGGATTGATGGCAGCATCGGTCTGGATGAAGTTCTCGAAGGTATTGATGCCCAGGTGGTTGCGGCCCAGCGCCGAGACGATGCCCATGGTCACCGTCTGGCCCACGCCGAAGGGATTGCCGATGGCCAGCACGACGTCGCCTACCGAGCTGTTTTCCGGATGGCCCAGGGTGATGGCGGGCAGGTTGGGCAGGTCGATCTTGATGACGGCGAGGTCGGTCTCGGGGTCGATGCCGACCACCTTGGCGCTGGCCTTGCGGCCGTCGGCCAGGGCCACTTCGATCTTGTCGGCGGCTTCCACCACGTGGTTGTTGGTGAGGATGTAGCCCTGCGGGCTGACGATCACGCCCGAACCCAGGCTGGATTGCTTGTCATCCTGCTGCTGTTCGTCGAACTGGTCGCCGAAGAACTTGCGGAAGAACGGATCGTTCTGGAAGGGGCTCTTCTGTGGCCGCGCTTCGGTCGTGGTGAAGATATTGACCACCGAGGGCATGGCCTGGCGCGCGGCATGGCGATAGGAGTCCAGGGCGGGCGCGGCGGGTGTGGCTTCCTGCATCTGGATGGTGGACTGGGCAGGGCGTGCACGCGAAGTGAAGGATCCGGACAGCCAGTCCGGCTTCAAGGTCGCTACAATGAACCACACCGCCAGACCCACTGTCACGGTCTGGGCAAACAACAGCCATAAACGTCGCATAAAAGAATTCTTGGTATTTGGATTGAAAATCTGATCGGATGAGGAAGAGATGACCCGCCACATTAGCAGAAACGAGTTCGCAGTCTATCTGGGGCAGACGCTCAGCGCGGCGCAATATCGCGATTATTGCCCAAACGGCTTGCAGGTGGAAGGGCGCGCCACCATTGGGCGCGTGGTCAGCGGCGTCACGGCCAGCCTGGCCCTGATCGAGGCCGCCGTGGAATGGCAGGCCGATGCCATTCTGGTTCATCACGGTTACTTCTGGCGCGGTGAAGACATGCGCGTGATCGGGCAGAAGCAGCGGCGACTGAAGCTGCTGCTGGGGCATGACATCAATCTGTTCGGCTATCACCTGCCGCTGGATTCACATCCGGAATTGGGCAACAACGCGCAGCTGGCCAAACGACTCGACTTTGACGCCACTGGCCGCTTCGGTGAGAACGACATCGGCTGGATCGGGCGCTGCCATGCGCCCTCCGTCAAGACGGCCGCGGACCTGGCGATGCTGATCGAGAAACGCCTGGGCCGCATGCCGCTGCTCATCGGTGACCCGCAGCAGGCCATCGGGCAGGTCGCCTGGTGTACCGGTGCAGCGCAGGGCATGCTGGGCGAGGCCATCGAAGCAGGAGCCACGGCCTACATCAGCGGCGAGATTTCAGAACCGACCGTGCATCTGGCGCGCGAGAGCGGCACCGTCTATCTCGCCGCCGGCCATCACGCCACCGAGCGCTATGGCATCCAGGCGCTGGGGGAACATGTGGCCAGGCACTTCGGCATCGAGCATCGCTTCATCGATATCGACAATCCCGTGTGAGAGGGGCTGCGATACTTGTTGCTTCACTTACCGTGTCAGGTAAGTGAAGCTTTTTGGGGCAGGGCAGGCGTCAGCCTTGCTTCTTGAGCGAATCGCGGATTTCACGCAGCAACAGCACGTCTTCCGGCGTTGGTGCCGGCGCGGCCGGTGCGGCTTCTTCATGCTTGGAAGCCAGGTCGCGCGCCTTGTTGATGGCACGCACCATCTGGAAGATGATGAAGGCCAGGATCAGGAAGTTGATGAAGATGGTCAGGAAGTTGCCGTAGGCGAAGACTGCACCGGCCTTCTTGGCTTCGGCCAGCGGCAGGCCATAGGCTTGACCGTTCAGGGGAAGGTAGTAGTTGGCGAAATCCAGGCCGCCAAAGATCTTGCCGACGATGGGCATGATGATATCCTCGACCAGTGAGCTGACGATCTTGCCGAAGGCCCCGCCGATGATGACACCGACGGCCAGGTCGACCACGTTTCCCTTGATCGCGAAGGCGCGAAAATCCTTGAGCATGCTCATCCCTGGTTTCTCCTTTGAAAGTTGCTGTTTAAACATGAGGCGGGCTTACAACGCGTTATATCCTGCCCGCCAGCAAAAGTAAATCGGACAAGCACTGACGCCGCACTGCAAAAAAACTGAGAACGAGAGCAGATTGACAAGGGGTTGCGCTGCGTCAAATGTTCATTTTCGCAAGCCTGTACCATACCGGCCGTTAGCCACAAAACCCTATTCAGCTTATATATAATCGAAAAGTTGCATGAGGGTCACTTAGAAGGTCCACGCTAACTTACATTTGGAGATTGGGGTCTTTATGACTGACGAGAATCAGGTCGACGCAAGTCGACGAGGTTTGCTTGTTGCGACTTGTGCGGCCGGAGGTGTAGCGGGTTTGGCCACCGCTGGAGCATTCGTCTCCACCCTGCAACCTTCAGAACGCGCCAAGGCAGCAGGCGCACCGGTGGAAGTGGATATTTCTTCACTGGCTCCCGGTGAAATGCGCACCGTTGAGTGGCGCGGCAAGCCGGTCTGGATTCTCAAGCGCACCCCCGAGATGATCGAGTCCCTCAAGAAGACCGATGGCGAGGTGGCCGATCCCAACTCCAAGCGCACCGATTTCTCCGAAACGCCTGAATACGCGCTCAATGAGTGGCGTTCGCTGCGCAAGGACATCCTGGTCGTGGTCGGCATCTGCCCGCACCTCGGCTGCTCCCCGAGTTCCCGCTTCCAGAGCGGCCCGCAGCCTTCGCTGCCGGACGACTGGCATGGCGGCTTCCTGTGCCCCTGCCACGGCTCGACCTTCGACCTGGCCGGCCGCGTGTACAAGAACAAGCCGGCGCCGGACAATCTGCAAGTCCCGCGCTACATGTTTGAAGGCGACAACAAGCTCGTCATCGGCAAGGACGAGAAAGGGGAGGCCTGATCATGGGAGCATTTCACGAAAAAAAGCTGCCGGATGATGCACCGGTAGCCGCCAAGGCCCTGAACTGGGTCGATTCGCGCTTTCCGCTGACGGCCACCTGGAAAGCCCACCTCTCCGAATACTACGCCCCGAAGAACTTCAACTTCTGGTACATCTTCGGCTCGCTGGCACTGCTGGTGCTGGTGATCCAGATCGTCACCGGCATCTTCCTGGTGATGCACTACAAGCCGGACGCCAATCTGGCCTTCGCCTCGGTCGAATACATCATGCGTGATGTGCCCTGGGGCTGGCTGGTGCGCTATATGCACTCCACCGGCGCTTCGGCCTTCTTCATCGTCGTTTATCTTCACATGGTGCGGGGCCTGCTCTACGGCTCCTACCGCAAGCCGCGCGAACTGGTGTGGCTGTTCGGGGTGGGGATTTTCCTCTGCCTGATGGGTGAAGCTTTCTTCGGTTACCTGCTGCCCTGGGGGCAGATGTCCTATTGGGGCGCTCAGGTGATCGTGAACCTTTTCGGCGCCATCCCCTTCATCGGCCCGGACCTGTCGCTGCTCATTCGCGGCGACTATGTCGTTTCCGACGCCACGCTGAACCGCTTCTTCTCCTTCCACGTGATCGCCATTCCGCTGGTGCTCATCGGACTGGTGGCTGCGCACATCATCGCGCTGCACGAAGTGGGTTCCAACAACCCGGATGGCGTGGAAATCAAGGAAAAGACCGACGAACGTGGCGTACCGCTGGATGGGGTTCCTTTCCATCCGTATTACACGGTGCATGACATCTTCGGTGTCTCGATCTTCCTGCTGGTGTTCTCGGCCGTGGTGTTCTTCGCGCCGGAAATGGGCGGCTACTTCCTGGAGTACAACAACTTCATCCCGGCCGATTCGCTCAAGACCCCGCCGCACATCGCACCGGTCTGGTACTTCACGCCGTTCTACTCGATTCTTCGCGCCACGACCGCGGACTTCATGGGCTGGTTGATTGCCGGCGTGGCAGGCTATGTGCTGCTGCTGGTGTTCAAGTCGCGCCTGACGGCCAAGCTGAAGATCGTGGCCATCGTGATCGGCCTGGCCATCATCGCCGGCATGCTGGTGTTTGATGCCAAGTTCTGGGGCGTGGTCCTGATGGGCCTGTCGGTGGTGATCCTGGGCGGCCTGCCGTGGCTGGATCATTCGCAGGTCAAGTCGATCCGCTATCGTCCAAGCTGGCACAAGTACGTGTACCTGGTCTTTGCCATCGCCTTCGTCATCCTTGGCTACCTCGGCGTGCAACCGCCGACGGCCATCGGCACCACCGTCTCGCAGGTGTGCAGCTTCATCTATCTCGGCTTCTTCCTGCTGATGCCGTGGTGGAGTGCTGCCGGTACCTTCAAGCCGGTGCCCGAGCGCGTCGTCTACCACCCGCACTAAGCCAGCCGCCAAAGGACAAGAACATGACATTGCTCAAGAAAGTGATTGCCGCGCTGGCCTTGCTGCCGGCGCTGGCCTGCGCCAACGAAGGGGGCTTCCCGCTGGATCATGCCCCGGACCGTACCAAGGATGTTTCCTCGCTGCAAAACGGTGCCAAGCTGTTCGTCAACTATTGCCTGAACTGCCACTCGGCCTCGGCCATGCGTTACAACCGCCTGCGCGACATCGGCCTGACTGAAGACCAGATCAAGAACAACCTCTTGTTCAGTGGGGAAAAGGTCGGCGACCTGATGAAGATCTCGATGTCGCCGCAGGACGCCAAGGCCTGGTTTGGCGCAACACCGCCGGACCTGTCGGTGATCGCCCGGGCCAAGGCCTCGGAGGCTGGCAGCGGTCCGGACTGGATTTATACCTACCTGCGCAGTTATTATACGGACGACAGCCGCCCCACCGGCTGGAACAACATGCTTTTCCCCAACGTCGGCATGCCGCACGTGTTGTGGGAATTGCAAGGTATCCGCAAGGCCAAGTTCGTGGAAGAGAAGGATCCTCACGACGCGAACAAGACCATCCACAAGTTTGCCGGCTTCGAGCAAGTCAAGCCGGGCAAGATGAGCGCGGCGGAGTATGACAACAATGTCGCCGATCTCGTTGCCTATTTGCAATGGATGGGCGAGCCGGCGCAGAATACGCGCAAGCGGCTGGGTGTCTGGGTACTGTTGTTCCTGGGAATCTTCTCGGTATTGGCGTGGCGTTTGAACGCGTCCTATTGGAAGAACATCAAGTAAAAACGTACAATCACGTATCCGCGCAGTTTTTGCGGAATTGCGTATCGGGGTGAGCGTTATGCGTCTCGCCCCCCTTTTGTTTTTAGGGCTCTGAAAAAATGATGGTTCTCTACTCGGGCACGACCTGCCCATTTTCGCAACGTTGCCGCCTTGTCCTGTTCGAAAAGGGCATGGATTTCGAGATCCGCGACGTTGACCTCTTCAACAAGCCGGAAGACATTTCGGTCATGAACCCGTATGGCCAGGTGCCGATTCTGGTTGAACGCGACCTGGTCCTGTATGAATCGAACATCATCAATGAATACATCGATGAGCGCTTCCCGCATCCACAGCTGATGCCGGCTGACCCGCTGATGCGTGCGCGTGCGCGCCTGATGCTGTTCAACTTCGAGAAGGAACTGTTCGTTCACGTGCACACCCTGGAAAATGAAAAGTCCAAGGCTGCCGAGAAGAACCAGGAAAAGGCCCGCCACGAGATCCGTGACCGCCTGACCCAACTGGCACCGCTGTTCCTGAAGAACAAGTACATGCTGGGCGACGAGTTCTCCATGCTGGACGTGGCCCTGGCCCCGTTGCTGTGGCGTCTGGATCACTATGGCATCGAGCTCTCCAAGACAGCGGCACCGCTGATGAAGTATGCCGAGCGCATCTTCTCGCGTCCTGCCTACATCGAAGCACTGACCCCGTCCGAAAAGGTCATGCGCCGTTAAGCTGTTCCGGCTGCACTGCCGCCCTGGGCGGCGGTGCAGTTCACAGAAGTTCATATTGCTTTCCACCCCGGCCTTGCCGGCAGATGCGGTTTTTACCGTCGCATCGCAGACCACACCAGTCATGCCAGAAGTCTCCACCAAGCCTTATCTGCTGCGCGCCATCTATGAGTGGTGCACCGACAATGGCTACACGCCGCACATTGCCGTGGTCGTCGACAGCAGCACCCGCGTGCCGATGCAATTCGTCAAGAATGGCGAAATCGTCCTCAACATCAGCTTCGAGGCCACCAGCGGCTTGAAGATGGAGAACGACAACATTCACTTCAGCGCCCGCTTTGGTGGTGTTTCGCGCGACATCCTGATCCCTGTGGAAAACGTGATCGCCATCTACGCCCGTGAAAACGGCCAGGGCATGGCGTTTGAAGCGCCTGCGCCGGCCACGGCCGACGAGGTGCAACCGGCTCCTGAGCAGGAAAGCAGTGCGCCTGTGCTGTCCTCGGTACCTGTTTCCGAACCCGAAAAGAAGCCGGCTGAAAGCAGCGACAAGGGCGATGATGATCCGGAACCACCGAAAAAGGGCGGCCGTCCTGTACTGACACGCATCAAGTAGGCTATAATCGCCGGCTGAAGTTTTTGCTGGCTTAGCTCATCTGGTAGAGCACCTGACTTGTAATCAGGGGGTGGCGGGTTCAAGTCCTGCAGCCAGCACCAATACCGAAGCGGCTCACAGCGATGTGAGCCGTTTTTTTTTGCTTCGCAATTCTGTTTTTGCTTCGCAATCATCCTACCTAGCTAATTTTGTCTAAAATAACTCGCATTCTTAAAGCACGTTATCACATGGGGGGATGATGTTCGAATGTCAATTTGTTCTCGAAGACCCGAGCTTCCAACGATATGAACGCAAGGAACTGCGATTAAGTGTGCATTCGGTCCCAAGACAAGGTGACAGAGTTACTTTCCCGACAGTGGATGAGTTGGAAGGGCGGCTGTATGCGGTTGACGGTGTTTTGCATGGCTTCGCTACATTGGAAAGTGGTGAGCAGCTACATCTGATTACTGTTCACTTAAAGCGTCTTATGGTGCCTCTCGGCTCCTAACATTCGCACCAGCTTAGCGGGAGTTGCGCTACTCCGTCGGCATGACCTTTCGACCGCGGCGTTTTCGGACGTAAGTTTCGGTCATGGTAACGCTGGTATGACCGAGTTGCTGCTGAGCTTGTCGAATATCACTAGTGTTGTCCGTCTTGTCTGTCGCGGCTTTCGCACGTAGATCCCGAAACTGAAAGTCATCACCTTCAATGCCGGCAGCGGCCCGCGCCGCGTCAAAGCGAAAGCGAAGTGCGTATTTGCCAAGCGGCTGACCTTCTTCGTTCACCAAAAGTCGAGTCGATACGACAACGCCCGAAATTGCACGTTTCCTGGCCTTAATGTGGTCAATTAGCAACGCAAGTTTTCCTTCGATGGCAATACGAAGCTTGTGACCAGTCTTGTTTTGGCGAACCTCGATGTTTCCCTCACGCAGATGGGTCTCGTCGATCTTTAGTAGGTCGGCTGGCCGGCCACCGGTCAGATAGGCGAGGTCCATGGCTTCCCTTGTCGGTATATCTGCTTGCTGCCACACGGCTTGGAAGACCTCGTCGTAGACATAGGTCTCCCTCCCGAATTCACGAAAGGATTTGATTCCTGTGCAGGGATTCGGGAGATCAGTTAGACCTTCGGCTCGCGCCGCATTCCATATGTGCGAGATTAATGACTTCTCTCGATTGGCAGCGACGCGCCCTTCGTGCCCCTCGATTTGTAGTCCTTTCTTGCGCATGGCTTCTTGCGTACGCTGAACGCGCCACGACATGAATTGCTTGATGTGGATGGGTTTTATCTCGGCTAGAGGTGCCGGCGGGTTGTTGAAGAATTCGAGCAGAGTTTCAATCTGTCGCAGTTTCTCTTCCCTTGTCTTAAGGGCATTTTCGACCAGGTATTTTTTCTGATAGATCTCGCAGGCGTAGCGAAAAGTGACGATGCTTGTGACAGCAATAGGCGGGGCAGCCTCCAGCTCTGCCCACTTACGAACGGCCTCCACATAGTTCGAACCAAGCGAGAGTTCTTTGCGCGTCTCGCCGCCGAGTTCGTAATAGTAGTAGATGGCTCCGCTTCGCTGGACACGGGCGCGCATTCCTTTTGGTAGGTTCGAGTTCTTGGAAGGTCTGCGTCCCATTTCATGTCCTTATTGCTGCTGGTTGCCACATCTGCTTAGGTGCATCAGTTGAACGGCGGGATTCTACGGCCGACACCAACACAACCGGTTGTCCACGTGCATTCGAGATGAACGGTATGCCGGCCTCGCGTAGGAAGGCTGCTTGGAGCTGATGCTTGGATCTCTTTACGCCCGCGCGGGTGGAGCCGCGGCGAATGCCGGTGAGAATATCCAAGCTCTCACTGTCGAGAAACAGATTACTCATGACTGTGGCTTCCTCTTCGCAATTTCACCACGCAGACTGCCGCTGTAGTCGCCCAGGCAAAGGCATTTGGTTTCTCGGTTCGAGGTATTGCGGCGCAGAGTTCCGGCATCATCGCAAGTGATGATGTCCGCTAGCGGCACGCCACGGAACAGACCGGCTGGTTCGTTATCCAGCTCTACCCATGCAAATCTCTCGCCATTACCCAGGTGCTGGCGAATGACTGAAACATAGCCAGCCAGCACCCCGTCATCGGGCGTGTTGAACGTGATGCGGTCCAGGGGCTGCGGCGGCAGCATGACGAAATCACGCTGTTTCGGCTGCTTGGCGAAATACATGGCGGCGTAGCCTGTGGCGCGGTAAGACACGGCGTGGGTGGTGGTTGCGGGTGCGTTCACTTTTGGTTCTCCTGAATGGCCGTAACGGAGCACACACCAAAACGATCGACGGCAGCGGCGATCACGTCGCAGCTATGAGCTGCGATGGCGGTGTAGGAATGGCGTGCGCTGGCAGTGCGCACGACGACACGAAACGCGGTCATGGGGCGTTCCCTTTTCGTTGGGTTGGGGGGCAATCGGAAGTTCGCTGACATCGAGCCGGCCGGCGCGCCAGTCGGCCGCCTGGCGCGGTGTGGTACGACGTGGGGACTTATCCGGCACCGGCACCATGCGCGGCCAGGGGCAGGCCCCGATGGCCTCCCATGAGGCCAGCGCGCGGCCCTGTTCATCGGCCGTCATAGCCGGTGCTGGCCACGCTGGCCTGTCATCGACAGCCGGCCGGGGCCAGGGGCATGCGCCCAGGGCAAGCCAGGCATGATCGATCTGCGCAACCTGATCGGGCGTGAACATGACCGGCACCGGTGCTGCCTTCGGCGCGAAGGACGCATCAGCCGCAAAGTCAGGCCCGGCGGGCTGCGTACAGTTATTTACACGAGTCCAAGGGAACCCCGAGCCCGCCGTAGCGCGGGCGTCGTGCCCTTGAACTGGCGTCCATGTGTGACGAACGGATTTAAAAACCACACCGACCATCTGACGGCACTGGACGCCATAGGGCATGACCCGCTCGCATTCTTCATAGCGGCCGGTTACAGTCTTGGTCTCCTTCGCGAGCGTGACCATCAGATCGTCTCGCTTCACCAGCGCGCCGCCCTGCGCACGCAGATAATTTGCCCAGCACGCACGCTTCTCGCCCTCGACCTTTTGTACGGCATCCCATGCGGCGGCCATGGCCGGAGGAGCCTGTTTGATCATGTCTGCCGGCACGCGGCGCAGCTCGCGCCAGACGCTCACCGGTGCGCCACCCCATTGCTGGAACTGGCGAATACCCCAGCGAGCCGCCCAGGCTTCCACACGGGCCGAGGGCGTCAGCTCACGGTCCCCCGCCATATCAGTAGTGATGAGGTAACCTTCTTTGGTCTTGTGGTCCGCCACGCCATCGATATTCTTGGCCACGTACTTGGCGATATAGCCAGCAGCACTGCCTTTCGCCCAATCAATGCGTTTCACGTCCAGGCGGCGCTTGAATGCCCCCGGTTCGCCGCGATCCACGCGCCAGGCATATCGCTTCATGACGCGGATAGCGCGGCTGGCCACGTCCTTGACGTGCGGCGTGGTGTAGTCCGGCAGCGCGCGCACGAACACCAGCATGTGCCAGTGCGGGCAACCATCGTGATGCGGCTCAGCAATCCGAAAACCGTACAGGCCGATGCCGCGACGGGCCAGCGCTGAGCGCGCCAACGCAGTCATCTTTCCCAGGTATTTATTGGCTGTGCGCGGGTCCGAGCCGTCATATTTCGGATTCGGCTTGCCCGTATGCAGCGTCGCATGGAAGCGCGATGGGCATGACCAGGTGAGGAACAGGCCCTGATCGTTGCACTCCTTGGCGATGGTCTCGAAACCGTTGATACGCAGCATGAGTTCGCCGCGACGGATGGTCTTATTGGCAGTCGTCTTCTCGGCCAGCTCAGCAATACTGAATTCCTGGCCAGCCTCATTGCGCACCATCGTCGCTTCCAGCGCGGCGGCATTTCTTCTGTTTTGTGCCAGGCGAGAGAGTACGGCGTCATTACTGGTATAGGGCTCACCGTGATAGTGCACATAGCCCAAGCGGATATTGCCGCCCTCAAAGGCACGACCAACCACCTTACGCAGTTGCCTGCGCCACCAGCGCGGATCCACCACACGCGCAATGATGGCGCGCAGGTCGTCATCATCCACTTCGGGCATATCAATGCCGTAGTCACTACACTCCTGCGCGATGAGGTCACGTGCGTGGGTATCAGAAATCGCTTTCCACAAGACCTTCTTGACGTTCTCGGCGGCTTTCTCAGCCGTGGCGCAGATGTCCGCATCATCCTGCGACAGATCTACTCCGGCCGGCAAGTACTGCTCAGCGAATTCCCGGACGAATTGAACCGCAACCGGCTCAAAAATCTTGTTCCAGTGCCATACCGACATCAGTTCCAGGGCCTGGCTCACGACGCGTCCGCGCCACTTTAGCGGAATACGTGCCAGTTCTCCGGCAAACTGGTGCGACTCGACGAAAGCTCGATGGCGACGCCGTGTCTTCGCATCGACTGTTCTAGACTGCATTGAGGGCTCTTTCATACGTCGTAATGGCACGCAGCACCGCATGGCGCATGGCCAGGCGTTCAGCTTCAGTGAAGGAGTGAATAGGGCATTCCCAGCGATCCGCCGAGAGCCCCGCCAGGGCGAGGATGTGTCGGCGCACTGGCTTGGGCATCGCTGCCCAGGAATAGGCAATGCCGGATTGGAGATTGGGCCGCCTGCGATTGCGTAAGAGTGAGATGGATTTCTCTAGCTCAGCCTTAGCGGCTTCATTGCCGGGAGGCGTGGGCACCCATGCCGCGCGCTCACGCAGCAAGTCCGCAGCCGAACGGAATGACGCATGGTCCTTAATTCGTGCACCGCGCATCATTACCCCCGCACCAGCCCGAGAGCCGCCAGAAGTGAGGGGGCAAGCAACAACAACACCGCGATGCTATGAGCGATCACAGTACGCATTACCATGCCCCCATCAGACCACCGAGACGCTGCAAGCGCTGGACGAGGCGGGCGGAAATAACGTTCTTCCCTTGCCAGATCACATTCCACTGCAGTTCGTCTTGCAGTACTGCTTTGCGCAGCAGCATGCGCTGGGCGCACTGAAATTCTTTGATATCGTCGCCCATGCGAAGCCGCAGCGAGGCGAGGGCAAGCGTTGTCTGTTGCTGATCGAGAGCCATGTGAGGTTTCTTTAGGGTGAGCGAATCCCGCGTGCGCCAAACGGCGCACGACAGGTCTTAGTCAATTTGGGGTTCAGCGACCGGCTAGGCGGTCAGCAGCAAGTCAGGCCGTGCCTGTTCCTTGAGGTGCGAGGTACGCACGGGGCGAGATGGGAAGGCTCACCTCGGGATTGGGCATAGCCGACAGGGAAACGGTACGAGAAATCTCCAGCGTGGCCACGAAGGTGTGGCCGCAATCGACGTTCTGGCATCGATAGGTGATTTCCTTCATCAGCGTAGACATGGTCCGGCTTTTGGCTGCACGCACAGGGCTTTGGCAATGAGGGCACGGCAGGCTGATTACACGCATGTTGTTTTCTTTCCCTTGATGGCATAGAGTGCACGCCCCTTGCCGGTAAGACGTTTGATACCTTCTCGAACAGATTGCGCTAGAGCGAACTCAGCGGCCTGTTCAATTGTGTCGAAGCCTTCTCGCATCATGATCACTTCCAGGGCTTCGACTAACGCAGGATGGGTGAACGGCAGTTCGATATCAGGCATTGCGAGGCACTGAAAAGTGGCTCGTGAGCGCCTTGGCTTGCACGTTCTGCTCGGATAAGATCGGCATCGAATAGGATTGCGCCAGGGCGATGGCCTGATGCATCAGCAGATCATGGGCCAGCGTGGCCAGGTTCTCACCCTGGTACTGCGCGAGGGCTTTCATGATGTCGTAGTTGTCGTCGTTGACGCGCACTACGATGCGGCGATGACGAATTTTGCGGGGATCGTCGTACATAGCAGCCTCCGTGCTCAAGCCCGTTCGGCTTTGACGTCGTTGTCGTAGGCGGCCATGCCGCGCAAGATCAGCAGGCGCACGAATGAAGAGCGCGTACGCAAATCCTGGCGTGCCAGCTCAGCCAGTCGTTCTTCTTCATCAGCTTCAAGGCGGAAGGTGACGGCCACCGAAGTATCGGTGTGGGGGCGGGCTACGTGCTTGGAGAGGGTAGGCATATGGGATAATAGGTTGTACACGTCACTTAGCAATGACGTGAATATTAGTTCTCAAAAACGTACCTGTCAAACAAATATTTGCGTAATGAGTACCTTTGGTCAGAGATTAAAAGATGAACGTAAGCGCCTAGGCCTTACTCAACCGGAGTTTGCTGCCGTCGGTGGGGTGGAAAAGGGAGCGCAAATCAATTATGAGCAAGACAAGCGCTTTCCAGGCGCGGACTATCTAATTGCCGTTGCAGCGCTTGGTGTTGACACTCAGTATGTTTTACTTGGTGTTCCGGCTTCCCACGAGTTGACGGAAGACGAGTCGGAGCTTCTGGTGGGATATCGGAAGCTGGATCTTCGTGCGAAGGCTCGCGTCCTTGGCGTGATCGAAGGAGCGAGCGATACAAATACATCTGCGCCCGCTCCCAAAGGCCGAGCGAACATCACCATCCATGGCGGAGTCGGGCAACAAATTCACGGCGAGACCTTTAAAAAGGTCGTTGGTCCTCAGATTGTCAAAGCCCCGTCTAAGAAGAAATAGATTTCTAGTTTCTCGTGAACTAGAGCAGTGCGTTTGCGGTGTAAGCGGAAGGCTGTATTAAAGATCGTTTTTTGGAAATAGGGTAGGAATGGTAAGAAAAATAAATATTCGGGGGAATGTTTCTCAGCTCATCAATGGGGATGTACATAGTGTCACCGGACCGACGACCACTGAGACTCGGAATTCGAGTGAAGTAAAAGAAACAAAAAATTCACAAAAGATCACTGAATTCCAGCGGAAAAGAATCAACGTATTAGTTAAAGAATGGTCGGCAATTTCCGGCGAAAAGGAAATCGAAATTTATAAGACCTTTATGAAAGACTTTGGACTTCGATATTTCCGCGAGCTCCCGATTGAGCATTATTCAACCGTGAAAGAAACACTAGAGGAATGGATTTCGGCTAGCTCTGCTAAAGCGTGCCCTGTTGTGGTCCCAGAGGTGAAAAAAGTGGTACAAAGTAAAAGAGGGCAACATCAACCAGGATGTCCCACTTGCCTTGAAAAGGATGCATCTTTTGCTCGAGCTCAAAGGGAGCTATTGGCGCTGCGAGCGTTGGCTTTTGCGATCTCCGTGTTATGCGGGTGGCTGCTCTACAAGATGCCAACTCAACTCTAGTTTATCTGCAAACCGGTTAGTTAGAGCCTTTAAGTGTTTTTCCTTAAAGGCTCAATTCACAGTAATTACCTGAGTCCTGCTTTTTGCCAGTAATAAGTCGTGCTCAAATAATCTCGTATATCTATGAGGCTATCGCGTTGCGTAGCGCCATAACGATTGCGACGGTCTTTTCCAAAACTTCCTCCTGGGTATTTAAACCAAAGTCTTCTTTGAGTTGAACTAAGCTCTCACGCGTCGTCAGGCTAACGCGGACATTAAGTCTGCCGCCGGGCTCGGAAATGAAGCCTGGTTGTTTTTCCTTTACCTTATTCTTCGATCCTTTTGGTCTGCCCATGCGGTTCTCCTTTTAGATAGCTTACAGAAGACAAGCTGGCCTGTTTCTCTGTTGCTTGGAATAGACCGCTGCTTCATGTGTTAGTTGCCTGAGGCTGCCGAACGCCCGGCCGCTGATTGAAGAATTGCGTAACCGATGCCAGACAAGCCTGACGCAAACCAGTGCATTGTTCAAGATATCGCGTTCGCTGTATGCGTATCAGTCCAAGGCACGTGACGCCACGCCATTGGTCATGCGCATCAAGGAAATCACTGCCTTACGGAGTTGCCCGCATCTCTGGGAAATATTCCATGCATGACGCCGTCCAATTTACGGTAGAGCTCGCCCACGTCCTCTACTGTCTGTAGAAATTTCTTTAACTGACAAGTGTAAAGTATCAGGTTTCGCCCTATAGCACCTCCTTTTTGGTCCAGGTATAACTCTCAAATGACGGGAGCGAGATACCAAATGAACTCTTGAAAGAGATCGTAAAGCGCTATTTGCTGATACTTCGTGAAATCGCAAAAAAGGCCCCTCAAGGGGAAGTCGTTGGAGACCTAGTGCGAGCGCAAGTCAGAAAGTGCTTGATCGAGATGTATGCCGCAGGCACGGAGCTAGAAAATATCTGCGACATCTTTGATAACTCTGAAAATTTAGAAGGTCGTGTCTAATAGGATCCGGCGGCATTGGAGCCTAAATTCTGGCGGCTTTTGATCGCGATGAAGGTGCATACCAAATTTCTCTTTTTATAGAGAAGAGCCACAAATCACAGGGCAAATCAATTAAATTTTCTGGTGCGAGAGTTTGCTAAATTCTCCTCTATCCTTCGCGCATAGTATCAGTATGGAAAATTTTTATTTTTTGTCTTAAAAACGCTGAAAATCTCCGAATTTGAGAAGAGTGAGAGCTTTTGATGTTATAGCGCGCAAAACCTTACGAAATGTCAGGTTCCCGTTTTGGAAGAACATTAGATATGTATCATCGGAGAGGTGTTGTTTTTACAGTGCTGCTCAAATTGAAAATCGACTCACTATCTAACTGGCGACAAGCTAACGACGTAGAGCAATACCAAGATTTAAGCCAACCGATTCTTCGATCAGAGAAGTATCGAAAACCTGAGCGAACCTGGGAAATACCGGGATAACTTGAAATATAGAAAAGCTTTTAAACACTATTAGTTCTTCTCAATAACAATTTCAAAACAGTGAGTTTTTCATGATGTCCGTTATAGGATGTATGGTTTTTCAGCATAATTTCTGGCTAGTATTTTTCGCAGGCTTAATCTGCGTTGCTGGATCATGGGTTACGGCACGCCTGTTTTTGCGAAAAATGAGTGCTAGCAGGTTACAGCGAGTCGGGTGGTATTTTCTGGCAGCCATTACCGCAGGAATGACGATTTGGTGCACGCATTTCACCGCTATGCTTGGTTTTGACGTGAACGTTCCGATCAGAATAGATACATTCTTAACCGTTGCATCTCTGATAATTGCTGTTGTAGGCGCCGGCGTCGGATTTGCGGTCGCAGACAGCCTGTTTTCGCGTTTTTCGCCTGCGATCGGAGGCGGCTGGATTGGACTGACAATCGCTGCCATGCATTACACTGGCATGCTAGGTTATCGGGTGCAAGGTATTGTTTCATGGAATATCTCCTATCTAATTGTCTCAATCATTCTGTCAGTTAGCTTTTCTTCCATTGCTCTGTATGCTGCTTTGAACGCTGGCAAGCATGCCGGGAATCTGATGGCTGTAATGCTCTCGCTGGCGATCATCTCCTTACATTTCACTGGAATGGTCGCATTTCGTGTCCATCCTGTTGTTATTAATGGATCGTTTTCCAATCCCGAGGCGCTGCAAATATTCGGAGTTGCCATCGCAGGCATGGCGCTGATGATCATCGCTGTTGGCCTTATCAGCTATTTAATTGATGACGACATACGGGCAGATGCTATAGAGCGTGAGCGAGAACATAGTAGGAAGCTTCAAAGGGAACTCGAGTTTTCTAATGCCATCCTTAAAAGTCTCCCAGGTGTTTTTTATCATATAGACGTTAATGGTCGTTTTCTGCACGTGAATCAAAACCTTGTTATCGCGACTGGGTATTCTTCAGAAGAATATAAGCATCTGAATGCGCTAGATTTATTTCAGGAAGATGAACATGAAATCATCAAGAACGGAATGAAAAAAGTATTTGAAAAAGGTCAGCATCTTCTCGAGGCCCACTTTTTCACTAAGGATGGCACCAGCATCCCCTATCTTCTTACTGGGGTAAATTTTGAATATGGCGATGAGCCAAGTCTTGTTGGTATCGGCATTGACATTGCCGCCCGAAAGCGTGCCGAGCAGCGTATGCGTCAACTAGCCGAGCTTGATACGTTGACTGGCCTGGCAAACAGGAGCACCTTTAATGATCAAATCAATACCCATCTCGCGAAACCAGACAGTCGCGCAAGTTTGCTTTTTGTCGACCTTGATGGCTTCAAACTTGTTAATGACGCGCTTGGGCACAGGGTTGGAGACCTTTTGCTGCGGCAGGTAGCCGATAGACTAAGTAATCTATGCGATGGGATTGACGTCAAACTCGCGCGATTGGGCGGGGACGAATTCGTCGTGATGCTGCTAGATAATGACTCAGAAAAGGCAATGATTTTTGCTGAAAATATTATTCGTGTTTTGAGGACACCGTATGGTATTGAATACCACCGTAATATCCAAATCAACGCATCAGTCGGCATCGCCTTTGCCCCCGATCATGCTGCTGATGCGGGGAATTTATTGTCTCGCGCCGATATTGCACTCTACGCAGCAAAGGCGACGGGTAAAGGCGTTCTTAAAGTTTTTTTGCCAGAAATGGAAGTGCGATTGCACAGACGCAGATGCATAGAAGAAGCTCTGCGTTCTGCACTGGTTGATATGCGAGGACTATTCGTTTTTTATCAGTCTATTGTCGATATCAAGAGTGGTAAGGTGACGGCTCGCGAGGCACTTGTGCGTTGGTATCACGCTGAATACGGTTGGATTTCCCCCGGCGAGTTCGTACCTATTGCTGAGCAAAGCGGTCTTATTGACCGCCTTGGATTATTCGTACTTAACTGCGCCTGCCGAGACGCCCAAAATTGGGTCGATAATGCTATTGTCGCCGTAAACATTTCAGCTAGGCAGCTCGGCAAAGGCACTTTCGTGTCGAATATTCAAGCGGTTCTTGCAGCGTCTGGCCTTTCGTCTCAACGACTTGAGATTGAAGTTACTGAGACGGCTCTTCTTACTGATGAGAATAAGACTGTCATTGAACTTCGGCAGGTGCGCGATCTAGGTGTGCAAGTTGCGCTTGATGATTTCGGGACAGGTTATTCCTCGCTCGCACAAATACGCCTTTTTCCTTTTGATAAAATCAAGATTGACGGATCTTTCGTGCGCGACGCAGTGACTCATCAAAAAAGTGCCGCCGTGATTCAAGCTATCGCCGGACTAGGTCGTCGGCTTGGTGTCACTATCGTTGCTGAAGGCGTGGAGACTCAAGCACAGCTTGATTGCGTACAGAAAGAAGGCTGCACAGAAATTCAGGGATTTTTCTGTGGCCGGCCCGCACCGAGCGAACGAGATGTCGCACTAATCGATAAGTTGAATAATTCTCGGCTGTTATGACGCACTGAAAACCTGCCGACTAGATAATCCTGTACGGCGTTAGGCTAAGTGGTCCTGCGTGCTGTTATATTGAACGGCATGCATTGCAGGTTGGATTACGGGGAAGGACACTGCAACGATACGGTCAAGAGGAGCTGACGATGTGATGCTTGCTCTCATCGAATCCAGGTTGCGTCGTAACGTTCGAGGAGTTCGCCAGAATCATAGTCTGGACAGACCACAGAAATTGTTCTTGTTTTGTCATACTTGCCTTAGAGATTTCCTTGCTAACTTTACATTTTCCAAGTTAGTCAAATTGAGCGGTTTTTCCCTTCCCTTCCCGCCAGGCCGATACGATCATCAATCAATCAGACCTTCATTCTTCGCGATGGAGTAGAAACGCATTTTGAGTGTTTCAAACTTCATTTGAACATTTTTTTAAGGAGAAAATTTATGCGCAAGGCTCCCCGGATCCTGCTGACGACCTCGATACTATGCGTTTCGGCTTCCACATTCGCCGGTACTGGCAAGCTTAGTAAATTCGATCAATGCAGTCCGCGAAAATCAGATTGCTCTATTCCCTAAATAAGTAGAACGTGGTCTGTTTTTTTCATTTGAATCAGACCACGTTGATCGGCTATGAAAAAATGTAGCCAACACCAATGTTATTTTTAGCTAGTTAGTCTTTCATGCACCTGGACGCTGCTCACATAACCAATGGGCAGCCTGAAAAAGTAGCATATCCGCCTTGTCGAATTGCTTGATGCCAGGAATTTTTTCTGCGTCTTGAGTCGCGAAAACCGGCTTATTCCATTTCATTCCCAAAGCCATTTCCGAAATGGTCCCCCATCCTCCCCCAACCGCAATCAGGCAAATTGCGCTGCTCGCGATGACCGCATTACGGGCTTCGCCTAAGCCCGTGGGCAGCACCACGCTTAGATAGGCGTTGCCGGTCGCCGCATCCGAGTCGGGAAGAATCCCAATAACCAACCCACCAGCATCCCGCGCACCGTGCGCCGCTGCCTCCATCACCCCGCCCTTGCCACCGCAAATGATGGGAACACCCGCCCCCGCCAATGCACGCGCAAAACGAAACGCACTGACCTTCTGTTCGTCCGTAGCCTCGCCAGGACCAATGATCGCCACCGGCTGGCGGATCGCATTGGCACCCGCTTGCCGCTGTGCCAGCTGGGCCAGCACCTCTTGTGTTTCCTGCTTAAGTTGATTGTCGACGTCTTGCAACTGCATCACCGATTCCAATAAAAGTTGAACAGCAGACCAGCAGCACCAGCGACAGCGCCGCAGCCTCGGAAAGATCGCTACCACCGTCGCTGACCTTCTGGTACAGCTGCAGCGGAAGGATATTGATTTGCGAACCTACCATCGCCAGGGCCGTGCCATAGGTGCCCATGGCAATGGCCGCCACGACACAGCCCGACTGGATGATGGCGGGATAGACCTGCGGCAGCGCAATCTCAACAGCAGCACGTAGCGGCGAAGCACCCATGGTCCGCGCCGCATGCAAGGACCGCACGTCGAAATTGGCGAAGACCGGATAAAGCGTCAGCGCCACGCGCGGAATAAGGTAGTAGGCATACGCCAAAGCCAGACCCCACAAGGAATAGAGCAGACTGCCCGAACTGGCCGGATCAATACCAAATACTTCCAGGCTTTGCGTAACGAAGCCCGAGCGGCCGAAGGCGAGAATGAAACCATAGGCAATCACCAGGCCCGAGAACGCCAGCGGCAAGCCCAATAACATGATCATCCAGCCGCGCCGCTGTTGCGGCTGCCGTGCCAGCTGGATGGCGATCAGGCTACCCACCACCACCGACATGCCACCCGAGAGCAGGCCCAACAGGATGGTGTTGAGCAGGCCCTGCCAGAACAGCCGATCGCCAAACAGATGAGCGAAGCTGTGCCCGCCATCGCCCCAGGCCTCGGGCAGCAAGGACAATAGCGGCAGGAAGAAAAACAGGGCCAGCGCAATGCAGGCCGGCCACGATCCAAATCGTTGCATACGAAGTACTCTCCAAAAGGCCTCGCCGCCCTGACATGACATGCCAGGGCGCACGCATGGCGGGCTTACTTCAACAGCACGGCACTAGTCCACTGACGGTCGATCTCGTCCTTCTTCGCGGCAGCCTTCTCGATATCCAACGCGTGGATCTGCGGTGCATCGGGGAGCTGGACGGCGCCGTCGCCCGCTGCTTTGACGGCGATGGCCGGACGCACATAACCCTTCACGAACAGCGACTGGCCGATATCGCTCATCACGAAGTTGAGCCACAGCTTGCCGGCATTCGGATTGGGGGCGTTCTTCACCAGGCTCATGGCATAGGGCGCGGAGACACTGGCTTCGCGAGGAATGACGACCGCAATGGCATCACCCATGCCATCGGTATATTTGGCCTTCAGACCATCGCTCTCGTAGCCGATCCAGATGGGGATTTCACCCTTGAGGAACTTGGCATAGGGCGTCGTGGCTTCCACGCGCAGGACGTTGCCCGACTTGTGCAGCGTGGACAGGTAGTCCAGGCCGGGCTTGATCTGGTCCACGCTGCCGCCGTTGCCGTAGGCCGCCGCCAGCACGGTCACCTGGCCCACGCCGGCTGAGCGCGGGTCCAGATAGACGACGCTGCTCTTGTATTGCGGCTTGAGCAGGTCGGCCCAGGATTGCGGTACTTCCTTGACCAGCTTCTTGTTGACCAGGAAAGCGATGTTGAGCGAATGCACGGCAAACCATTTGCCATCGGCTTCGCGGAATACCGGCGGCAGCTTGTCGAAGTTGACCGGCTTGTAGGTCGCCACCACATCCTTCTTCACCGCATCCAGCGCCGACGCGGCGAAGTAGTAGGCGGTATCGGCCTGCGGACGGCGGCGGGTCTTGTCGAGCGCGACGACGGTGGCGGCTGAACCGAGATCGTTATAGGTCAGCTCCACTTCGGGATAGCGCTGCTTGAAGGCAGAAAACAGCGCCTTCCAGTTGGCCCATTCAGGGCCGGTGTCGAACGAGACGGCCATGCCTTCGGACTTGGCCTTTTCGTACAGCGCGGCCTCGCCCGGATAGAGCTCCTTGAAATCGGCCGCCATGCTGGTGGCAGTGGACATGAACGCGGCCACGAGGCCGGCGATGCGAAGGTACTTGATCATAGTGTTTCCCCGAGAATGAAATGGCTGGACAGGATCAGGATTGCAGAAGATAAATATCTTCCGGTTTGATGGAAATGCGATGCGCGGGCAAGTCCGCGCCCTCTCCCAGAATCGCGGCAGTGCCGCCCCTGGGGAAGAAGTCGTAACGTTTGGTGGCACCGAGATAGCGCACGGTACTCAGCTCTCCCTCGATGCAGTTCGGCGCGCGCGGATCAGCGACGACGCTGACGCATTCCGGGCGGATCAGCAGCCACACCTGCGTGCCCACGGCAAGCTTGCCGGTGTGTGTAAGCAGCAGCTGGAAGCCGACATCCACGATGCCATCGGAGACAACGCGGCCGGGCAGTATCGTGGAATGGCCGACGAAACCGGCCACGGCACGATTGACCGGGCGTTCGTAGAGCTCCTGCGGTGTAGCGACCTGCAGAAGGCGCCCGCCTTCCATCACGGCAATGCGGTCGGCGATGGCCAGGGCTTCTTCCTGGTCATGCGTGACCATCAGGGTGGTAGCGCCAAACTCGCGCTGCAGGACCTTGATCTGATCGCGCAGATAGCCACGAATGTTGACGTCCAGCGCCGACAGCGGTTCATCGAGCAGCAAGGCGCTGGGGCGATAGGCAAGCGCGCGCGCCAGCGCCACACGCTGCTGCTGTCCGCCGGAGATCTGGTGCGGCAGGCGTTGTGCCATCTCGGCCAGATCCACCATCGCCAGCATGTCGCCGGCCCGGCGGACCGATTCGTCACGGGAGATGCCGCGCATCTTGAGTCCATAGGCCACGTTGTCTTGCAGGCTCAGATGCGGGAACAGCGCGTAATGCTGGAACACCATGCCGATATTGCGCTTGTGGACTTCCACGTCGGTCAGGTCATGTCCATCCAGGACGATGTGCCCGCTCTGCTGGCCCAGCAATCCGGCCACCAGGCGCAGCAAGGTCGATTTGCCGGAACCGCTGGCGCCGATGACGGCCAGCAGTTCGCCCTTGGCGATGTTGAGACTGAGCTGATCGATACCATGCCGGCTCTGGCCATAGTGAAAAACGACATCGTTGAAATGCAGACCCATTATCGTTTGGCAAAATAAGTGGAGATGAGGGAGGCCATCGCAGCCAGCAGCAGCAGAACCACCGTGGCCGCACAGGCCAGGCCGATAGCGCCGTAGAAGGCTTGCAGCAAGACCACCGGATAAGTGCGATTGGAAAAACTGGAGAGCAGGTTCGACAGTCCGAATTCACCGATAGACAGCGCCGAGACCATGGCCAGTCCGGAGATCAGGCTGTGGCCGAGATTGGGCAGCACGATGCCGAAAAAGCGCTGGGCACCATTCGCACCGAGGGTCGCTGCCGCCTGCTCCAGCTGATCCAGCTTCAGATGGCGCAGATCGCTCAGCAGCGTGTTGGTGAGATAGGGCATGGTCTGCATGGTGTGCGCAGCGATCAGCAGCCCGAACGAACCTTGCCAGGGCAGCCAGTCCGAATTGAAGACCAGCAGATAGCCGAAGGCCAGGGTGATGGTCGGTACGGCGATGGGCATCGAGGCGATCAGGCCGGTGGCCACTGCCTTGGCGCCACGGCCGTTCTTGTACAGATAGTAGGACAGCGGCACCGACAGCAGCGTCGACAACACGCAGGTACACAAGGCCAGCGTCAGACTGGAAAAGAACGCGCGGCGCATGGACACGTCCTGCCACAGCGCGACGAACCAGGAGAGCGTGAATCCCTCCGGCAGCAAGGTGTTGGTCCAGGTCTGGCCCACCGAGCCCACGCAGACCAGCGCGATGGGAAGCAGCAGATAAAGGCCATACGAAATTGAGATCAGTCTGAGTAGCATCTTTTTTACTCTGTCCGGAATGGAACCGGCTGCGGCGATGCACGACGGTGTATCGAATCGAACGAGATTCTATGGTAGCTTTCCGGGCTGCATTTTGCGCATTCTGCATGCAACGGTGAGGACTGCTCATCGAGAAGAACAGAAAGCCACACCCGTCAAGCAGCGTCATGTTCCTGTCATATCCGCTTGTCAAACTGGCGCCCCGTCTGGCTTCCGCCCGGACGCAAGACGCTCCCCGCGCACCTCCCAATGAAGAGAATCTGTCCCACGATCCATGAGCTGCTGGCCTTCGAGGCAGCGGCGCGCCATCTGAGTTTCACGGATGCCGCCGATGAGCTCTGCATCACACCCAGCGCAGTCAGCCGGCAAGTCTCCAGCCTGGAGGAATTTCTGGGCGTGGCGCTGTTTCGCCGCAGCGGCAAAAAGCTGGTGTTGAGCGGCAACGGCAAGATGTATCTCTCCAAGGTAGCGCCGGGGCTCAACATCATCAAAGCCGCTTCGCTGGACATGTTGGCCGTCAGATCTTGCGACAGCTCATTGACGCTCTCCAGCGTACCGACCTTCACCACCAACTGGCTGATCCCGCACTGGCCGCTGTTCCAACAGATCTATCCGGATGCCAAGCTCAATTTCAAGGCACACGTTTCATCCGATGAGATGTTTCCCCCGGACGTCACCGCAGCAGTGCGTTTCGGCAAGGGGACCTGGCCCAACGTGGTCTCCGAATACCTGATCGGCAACCGTTTCGTGGTGATCTGCCGGCCGGACGACTTGAAAGGCGAACGCGCCATCAGGGGCGTGAACGATATCCATCGCCACACCTTGCTGCAGCACATCGAGGCGCCGGGCAGCTGGGAACGGTGGTGCGACCACGTGAAGATCGACAAGTCACGCGCCCTGCTGGGGCCAAGATTCGAGCAATACTCGGTGCTCATTTCAGCCGTGGTCAACGGCATGGGCATCGGCCTCGTTCCCGAATTCCTGGTGGGGCAGGAGCTCAAGAAGGGATTGCTGGTCAAGCCTTTTTCCACCAGTGTGGAAATCAATCAGGGGCACTATCTCTGCTATCCGAAGGAGCAGTTGAACCTGCCCGTTTTCAAGGCTTTCCGCACCTGGTTGCAGACGGCCTGTGCCGATCCGCGTGATGCGCACACGGTTGCACCACTGCGTGTTCAGGCCAATACTCTGGCCTGACAAGTTCACCTCGAATTGCTCTTCGTCGCGCGCAGTCCATCTGCGCATCTGTTAGTTTTTCCCCCTCCCGCACTTTCTCGCAACCACCGTCCGTGATGCGTTCGCCGCTCATCGTAGTGTGCGAAAAACTCAATTTTCACTCTGCTTCGGCTTCATAGAATTGAGCCCGCTACATCGCCTCCTTTTGCGGGTGCTTGTTGAAGACAGGCGCAAATCCCATTGGATGGATGTGGCAAACGACAGGCCACTTCTTTATGACAACAGGGGAAATCAACATGTCTTTCAAAGCAAATGCGCTGGCTGGCTCGGCGATCGCCATGATCGTTCTGGCCTCGCCTGTTCATGCGCAGAGCAACGTGACGGTGTATGGCAGGCTTAACGTCGGCTTCGTCAATTATTCCGGCTATGGTCAAGGCCGCGGTGCGGTCACGCAGGAGAACAACCTCTCCAGCCGGATCGGCTTCAAGGGCCACGAAGACCTGGGCGACGGGCTGGCAGCCACCTTCATGCTGGAGTCCGGTTTCAGTCCCGATACCGGTGCCGGCGCCCTCGGCAGCCGGGAAAGTTCGGTCGGACTGCAAGGTTCCTTCGGATCGGTGAAGGTCGGTTACATGCTCAATCCGCTAGACGATCTGCATGGAATCGCCGGCCCGGGCTACGGGACCAGCATGATGAACGACAATCTCAACGGCTTCTGGGCCAATGGCTACAGCAACACCTTCACCGGCACCAGCGGCAACGCCGGCAGCACGGCCTGCACCCAGGTCGCCGGCAATGGCGGCTCGACCAACAGCTTTGCCTTTGACAGCCGCTTCGGCAATTCCATTCGCTATGACTCACCGGTGATCAATGGCTTCAGTGCCGCCACGCATCTGTCGCTGGGCGAAGTCACCGGCTGCAACGGCATGGCCTGGTCCAGCAAGGTGCAGTATCAGCGCGATGCCGCCATCGTGGCACTGGACTACGATCTGCATCACAACGTGCGCGGCACTGGCTTGAATGACCAGCTTCTGATGCTGGCGGCCGGGTATTCGGTGACGCCTTCCCTCTATCTCGGCGGCTACTTCCAGGCGCTGAAATACAGCAACCCCGGATTGCGGGACCTGCGCCAGAACGGCTTTGGCCTGACCGCGCGCAAGAAGGAGGGACCGCATACGCTGGAGCTGTCCTGGTACCACGCAGGCCAAGGGCATGGCGACCAGACGCCGGTGTTCTCCGGCATCTATGTCGGCAACGGCAGTGCTTCCAACATCATCATGCTGGGTTACCGCTACGCGCTATCCAAGCGTACCGAACTGTGGTCGCAGTTGGTGCAACTGCGCAACGGAGTAAACGCCAAATACGATATTGGCGGCGCGGGAAGCGCGGGTGGGGCCGGGCTAGCGAGACGGAACATCAGAGCGCTTGCAGTGGGTATCAAGCACGATTTTTGATTTACGCATTAGATGAGACCGACCGTCGCGCATTCCTACGATGCGACGGTCTGATCTGTGTCGTCTCTGCTTACGCGATTTGACTGCCTCAGCGCTGAGCCAGGCTGAAAGTCTGACCCATGTCATGGTTAGAGATCTAAAGTTACAGCCCATGACAACGCCCGCGCAATCCGGACGCCCATCTTACTTTGCGGGTAATTCAACGCTAACAGTGAAGATATTGTGTTCGCATTCAACTCGAATTTGACTTCAGTGGCCCTTGATGATCAGGTGCTTTCCGAACCATTCGATTTGCCAGTAAACAACCAGGCTCTACATGTAATTTCCCCGCGCACCGGAACTAACCCCGCACCAACACCCAGCTCCACGCCTCTTCCGCTGACATGGGCATCGCGATACCATAACCTTGCCCGTAGTCACAACCCAGGTGTCGAAGGATTCGCTGAACTTTCTCAGTCTCCAGACCTTCTGCTACTACGGCGAACCCAAGTCTCTGCCCGAGATTTATCATCGACGGGACTATCTGCTGGTCAGCATAGTTACTGTCCATCGAACGTATGAAGGATTGATCGATCTTTAGATAATCCGCGGGGATATTTTTCAGATAGCTAAGGTTACTAAACCCTGCCCCAAAGTCATCAATCGCCACCTTCACACCAAGACGCTTAATATTTTGGATTTTTTCGTAAAGTTTTTCAGGATTCTTGCTAAAGCCACTTTCAGTGAATTCGATCTCCATCAAGCCCGGTGGAATGCGGTGATGCTCAATAAGATTTCCGAGCGCCAATATCATTTCCTCATTATCAAAATCGCGTGCCGAAACATTAATGGCTACAGGAATAGCCTTCCCCTGCTTCAACCATCTTGCAGCCTGCTCGATTCCGCGCTGTAGCACCCATAGCGTAACCTGACGAATCAAAGCGGTTTTTTCGGCTAGGGGAATAAACAAACTTGGAGAGACTACACCGTGCAAGGGGTGATGCCAGCGCAATAAAGCCTCCACACCAACGCATTTCCCAGAAATCAAAGAAATCTTGGGCTGATAAACTAGCTCGAATTCCTGAGTAGAGAGCAGTGCGCCTGGAATAGCTGAGAGCAACTCAAAAGAGTGCTTCTGTACGTGACCCAGCGGCAGATCGAAATGACAATGCAAAGTTCCACGCTCGCGTGCAACGCCTGTCGATGTCAGTAACGCAGGCACTACTTCATTGTCTTCCTCGCATCGCGATAACGGTACTATCCCTATCGAAATCACTAAATGATGAGGAATTCCCTGATGATTTAGGTTTTCCATAAAGGCTTGCTTTATCTGCTCTATCCTCGGCAAACAATCTTCATTTTTTTCTAAAAAAGCGAATACAGTCGTGCCTATACGATAGAGGCCCATCTCACCCAAAGCCAGGCGGATCTGCTCTTTCGCTTGAATCAAGAATCCTTCGACGTAATCCCAGCCGAGCGCTTTTACCATGTCATCAAGATAGCTACGGTCACAAATATCAACGGCCACCGCAGTCAGCTTGTTCCGTGAGCTACGTAGCTCAGGTGTTCCCTGTAGCGCCTGTAAATCAGCGAAAAAGTGATTCCTGTTAGGTAGTTTGGTAAGGCTATCTACATAACTGTTCTCCCGTAAGATTTCAAGCCGCGCCATCACGATGGCTGCTAGCCGTTGCAGCGTAACCGCATCATCCACCGTAAATTTCTCCCGTGGGGACTTGCCAATTATGCATAAAGTACCCAAGCGCAGACCTGTCGGCGTCACAAGTGACGCGCCGACGTAGAAGCGAATACCCGGTTCACTAAGGACGAGTGGATTATCTGCAAAACGGTGATCACGGCTTGCATCTGGCACTATCAACAAACCATTTTTCTCTATCGCATGGGCGCAGAATGACTGTGACCGTGGCGTACCGGATGCCTCTAATCCTTGGCGTGACTTGAACCACTGTCGATTTTCCGCAACAAGAGAGACTAACGCAATCTCGACCTTGAACAACCTTGTTGCTAACTCTGTAACAAGGTCGCAAATTAAGTCTGGTTGCGTGTCCAGAATGCAGTAAGAGTCCAACGCGGCAAGCCGTGCGCGTTCATCCGTATTTTTATCCGCCATCGATAGTTGGCTAAGTCTCAAGCTGTCAGCATTCATGTGTATATTCTGATGGTATTTAGCTGTAAGCGCTAAGAATTTCAAACGCAGTTAGCTCCAATAGCGAACCGCTTAAAGTTAGGAGCGATGAAGGCTCAGTCATTGCTGCGTCAGCGTTGCCGAAGAGCAGCCCGGATGAAGTAAATGCTTTCAGATTCCCTTCTGTCCAAGCACTGCGCCCCTTCTTGACGTTTGTTTTTCAAACACTGCCCTTTTGAAGCGAATATATATGAATGCTAACCCGCGTGACTTAGGAATTTCCCTTATACAAGCCAAACCCTCCTCGGAATCTCGTGGCTCAAACGTATTTCTAGTCCACTGAATCATTGAAATCAGATGCATTGTGCCCAGATATTGAGGCATGCAAAGAATCATGTTGACGATCGAGCAGCGTGCTGAATTGGATGCTGTGATGCGCAGGCGTCACGGCAATGCCGCATTGGCGCGTCGAGCGCGGTGCGTTGTGCTTTGGAGCGACGGAGAACGCCGGGTCGATATCCGCAGCAAGCTCGCCTGCAACGACGAGTTCGTCTCGAAGTGGACTGCGGCGTTCCAGGCGCAGGGGCTGGCTGGGTTGGTGTCTTTGCATCCTGGTCGTGCGCCGAAGACGCCCGTGGCCAAGCTCGAAGCTCGGGTTCTGAACCGAACACTCAAGCACCTTCCCAAGGACGGCTCGACGCACTGGAGCAGCCGCAAGCTGGCCGCCGAACTCGGCGATGTGTCGTTCTCTGCCGTGCAGCGCATCTGGCGCAAGACGGCGTGCGCCCGCATCGGCTCGATACCCACATGGTCTCCAATGACCCGGACTTCGAGACCAAGGCGGCCGATGTGATCGGCCTGTACCTGCAGCCGCCCGCGCATGCAGCCGTGTTCTGCGTGGATGAGAAGACGGCGATCCAGGCACTGGACCGCAAGGACCGGATGCTGCCTCTGTCGCCCGGTCGGGCCGAGAGCCACGGCTTCGAATACACGCGCAACGGCACGCTCAGCCTGTTCGCCGCGCTCAACACCAGCACCGGTGAAGTGCTGGGCAAGACCGCTGCCCGCCACACCAGCGAGCAGTTCGTGACCTTCCTGGAAGAGATCGTCGCCAGCCAGTCCAGCCGCCGTGAGATCCACGTCATCTGCGACAACGTCAGCAGCCACAAGACGCCGCGTGTGCAGGCGTTCCTGGCCAAGCATCGCCGTGTTCATATGCACTACACCCCGACGTACTCGTCGTGGTTGAACCAAGTCGAAAACTGGTTCTCCCGCATCCAGCGCGACGTCATCACTCGCGGCGTCTTCACCTCTGTCAAAGACCTCGACAAAAAGCTCATGTGCTACATCCGTCAGTACAACAAAGACCCAAAGCCGTTGAAGTGGACATTCAACGATCCGACTCGACGCATCACATCCGATTCTTCGGATTCAGTGGACTAGCAGGAGGACGTGGGCCGCCACGCGCGTGCGATTACCCGCAGTGATCATCGAGGATATCGATGAGACTGTACAGGGCGATGCGCCGGATGTGCTGCGGGATACTGTGCATCCTGCCGCTCCAGCCAGTGCGCCATGGCAGGGATGATGCTCATCGGATCAACTGCCATGGCGGAGTGCGGCTCGCTCAATCCGGCAACGGCCCTGCCGGTGCACCCAGCCAGGTCTGCGAGAACTTGTCGATGGTGCCATCGGCGCGGGCTTCGCGGATGATCATGTTGATCTTCGCCAGCAGGGTTGATTCTCCCTTGGGCATAGCCACGTAGCAGGGAGCATTGGACAAGATCACCTTCAGTTCCATGTCCAGCGAGGGATTCATTTTCTGCAGTGCTGCCGCAACAGTGGTACCGGTGGCGAACATCTGCACATGCCCGGCCAGGAAGGCCGACAGCGTGGCATTGTTGTCCTCGAAGCGCTTGACCACCGCACCCGGGGCCATCTGTTCCAGTTCCTGGTCCTGCGTCGAGCCGCGGGTTACCGAAATAGTCTTGCCGTTGAGTTCGGCAAAGCTGCTGGCCTTAACCCTCTTGGTACCGAATACCGCATCGAAGAACGGCGCATAGGCCAGGCTGAAGTCCACCACCTTGGCGCGTTCGGCGGTCTTGCCCAGCGACGAGATGGTGATGTCGGCCTTGCTGGTCTGCAGGTAGGCGATGCGGTTGGGCGCGGTCACCGGCACCAGTTCGACCTTCACGCCGAGCTTTTTGCCGATCAGTTGTGCCATATCGATGTCGTAGCCACGCGGGGTCATGTCGCTGCCCACCGAGCCGTAGGGCGGATAGTCGGTCGGCACGGCCACTCGGATGGACTTGCGCGCCATGATGGTGCTGTAGAGGCCGTCGGCCAGCACGGGCGAACTGGCGACGGCGAGGCTGGCCGCGAGGGCCACTGTTGCAAGCAGGGTGAGCATTGGACGGCGTTTCATGGAAAACCTTTCTGGAGCCAAGCTCCGTCGATACGCAGGATGAGTTGGGGCGAGAACGCCTTCTGGCGTGCTTGTTGTCCGTCGCATGTCTCGGGCATGCGACGCTCCGGTAATGCTTTGTGCTCTGCGGCCTCTTCAGGTGCCGCGTCGTCTGTTGCGGGTGGACGCGGCCGCGCGCGGTTCCAGCGCGGGAGCTTCCTCGCCCTGACTGCCCCACCACTCGCCCACGCCCCAGAGTTTTCTCTCGGTGTCGGCGATCTGTGACTTGATGTTGATCTTTGCGGTGGCGGCCATGAGCGCCGCCAGGATTTCCGCCACCAGAAAGGCCGGCAGCAAGGTATCGAAGAATGAGGCGCCCTTGTTTGGCACGATGATGGCTTCGCTGGCCATGCGGGCCATGGGCGAGCTGGCGCTGTCGGTGATCACCACCAGCCGCACGCCAGCCTTCTGCAGATGGGTGGCGATCGACATGGCCCGGCGCGAATGCGGCGCCATGCTGCAGATCAGTGCCACGTCGCGCGAGGAGGGTTGGTGCATCAGCTTCATGATGCCGCTCTCGCCGGCGCCATCCACCAGCGTGACATTGCACGCAAAGAATTCACACACATGGGCGAATTGGAAGGCCACGGGGAAGGAACCGCGCAGACCCAGGCAAAAGATGTCACGTGCCGCCGACAGCAGCTTGGCCGCGCGCATGATGGCGGGCATGGTTGGACCGCTGGCGAAGGAGCGCATCTGCGCTTCGGCGGTCTGCACCAGGTCCATGGCCAGGGCTTCCTCGCCGATGCGCTGGTGCAACTCCACCAGGCCCTGGGCGCGTGAACCGAATTCGCTGCCATGGCTGCGCAGGCTGGCCTTGAACACTTCGCGCACGGCGTCGTAGCCGGACAGTCCGATCGCCTTGGCAAAGCGCGTCATGGTGGAAGGCGGCACCTCGATCAGGCGCGCCTGTTCGCGCATGGACAGCACCGCCACCTCGTGCGGGTGATCCAGCACGAAGGCAGCCACCTCCCGCACCTGGCGCGACAGGCGGTCGAAGCGTTCCTTGATGAGGACAGTCAGCGCAGCTTGGTTCACGATGCAGGGCCGGGGCGGAAGATAGCCCTGTATGAGCAACATGTGTGCCAATTGCCGGCACAAACGATCCAAATGAACCATTTTCGGCAGCACCACGCCTGCCTCTGTACGGCTCTGCCACCGGGCTTGCGCAGCACCGCGACGACCTACGACGATACAAACGAAACAGAAAGCAGCCCTGCCTGCATCACCGGCGTCTCAGGCACCAGGGGATGGCGTAACAGCCTCCCCCCGTCAGCGGCGGCGCAGCGCCCCGTCATGGGACGTCACGCCCCATGACGGCGCAGGGCCGTGACGAAGCGGATAACTCAGTTGCCCAGATGCGCGGCGGAACGGGCGTGCAACTCGCGCAGCAGGGAGAGAAACAGTTCAGCGCGGTGAGTGGAAGGACGGTGCGGGTCGGTCACGGCGCAGATCGGATGGACGAAGATGGGGCTGACGCGGCGCGCGCGCAGGGCGTAGCGCTTGCCGATTAGTTGCACGTAATGCGTGGGCAGCAGGCCGACATAGTCACCGCTGGCCACTAGCAAGGCGATGGCTTCCAGGCCACCGGCCTCCGGCCCGCGTTCATAGTCGCCACCCGCCAGCACCTGATCGACATAGGGATGGGGCCGGTATACCAATGGCCAGACCGCCTTGCGCGGCTCGCCCCCCTCCTTACGCACGGCGCCATAGAGGCGATGGCTCTCGACAAACAGCGGCAGGTAATCGAATTCATCATCGCCCGGATAACGGCCACGAATGGCGATATCCACACGCTGCTCGCGCAGCGCCTGATTCAGATCAGGAAAGGTCATCACCTCAATGCGCGGCTGCACCTGGGGGGCGCGTCGCCTGAGCGCGGCGATGGCTTGCGGCAACTTGCAATCGGGATGACTGAGCGCGTGCTCCACCACCCCCAGCGCCAGCGGGCCGGACAGCACGCCATGCACGGCATCGATCTCGGGGCGAATGCGCTGCAGCGAACGCAGGGCGGTGGTGGCCAGCTTGAGCGCCACCTCGCCCTCGGGGGTGAGCCGGAAACCTGCCGGCCCTCGCTCGCACAGGCGCACGCCCAGTCGTTCCTCGACTTCGCGCACGTGGCGGCTGATGGACGCCTTGGACATCAGCAGCACACGCTCGGCGGCGGCAAAGCCGCCGGCTTCGGCGACGTTGCAGAAGACCCGCAGCGAGCGCAGGTCACGCTCATCAAAATCCAGTCTGATCATGACGCTCCTGTCGGCATGCACCGATGCGGTGAAATACGGTGAAATGCGAGGAAGATACAAAGTCTCGAAAAACGAAACTATACCTCCAAAAGAATCATTTTCTATCATCACTGCGACTCACTACAGTGAATGCATGCCACGGTCGCTCATCGCACCCTCAATGATGCATTCAGATCCCGCAGCATTTCTCCCACCAGGAAACCACCCATGGACAAGCTCACCGCACCGCGCACCGGCCACAAGACCCTGCTGTATTCGGAACTGGTCATCGACATCACCGATTTCAAGGCCGACATCGCAGTACTGGGCGTTCCCTTCGGTGCAGCCTACGGCCCGCGCCAATACAGTAACGACCAGACCAATGCGCCGCAGGCGCTGCGCGACCTGAGTGACCGCATGGTGCGCCATCCCAGCCACTATGACTTCGATATCGACGGCCCGCTGCTGCAGGAGCGCGAGGATATCCGCTTCGTCGATTGCGGCGATGTCCTGCCCGACCTGGCCCAGCCGGAGCTGCACAAGCAGCGTGCCGAAAGTGCGGTGCGCCAGATCCTGCGCGGCGGCGCGCTGCCCATCGTGCTGGGCGGCGACCACGGCATCACCAACCCGGTGCTGCGCGGCTTCGATGAAGTCGGACCGATCACGCTGGTGCACGTCGATGCCCACTTGGATTGGCGCGACGAGGTCAACGGCGTGCGTGACGGTCTTTCCAGCGTGATCCGCCGCGCCTCCGAACTGCCCTACGTCAAGCACATCGTGCAGATCGGGCTGCGCGCCCAGGGCAGCGGCCGACCGGCCGACTATCGTGCCGCCAGGGAATGGGGAGCCGATCTCATCAGCGCCTATGAATTGCACGACGTCGGCATGGATTCGGTGCTGGCACGCATTCCAGATGGCGGCAACTACTACCTGACCATCGACGCCGATGGTCTGGACTGCGCCATCATGCCGGCCGTCGATGGTCCCGCGCCGGGAGGTGTCACTTTCCTGCAGGCGCGCAAGCTGATCCACGGCCTGGTGCGCAAGGGCCGCGTGGTGGGCATGGACATCGTGGAAATCCAGCCCGCCAAGGACAATGCCAGCAAGATTAGCAGCATCACCGCCGGCCGCCTGATCGTCAATCTGATTGGCGCCACCATCCGCGCCGGTTATTTCGACAAGAAGTAAGACGCCGGACCGGCCGTAATCCGGGCCGGTCCGTCCCTCTGCCCCCCAGGCTGTATTTCAACCATCCATTTTCGGAACCGACATGCCCCATACTCGCATCCGCAAGTTCAACACCCGCGAAACCTATCCCGAACAAAAGCTGGACAACGACCTTTGCCAGGCCGTGGTGGCGCGCGGCACCATGGTCTTCCTGCGCGGACAGATCGGCCAGGACCTCGATACCTCCGAGAGCGTCTGCATCGGCGACGTCAAGGGGCAGACCGAACAGGCCATGAAGAACATCGACATGCTGCTCAAGGAGGCCGGCAGCCAGCTAGACCATCTCTGCAAGCTGACCATCTACATCTCCGACCCGCGCTTCCGCGAGGATGTCTATACCGTGGTGGGCAAGTGGCTCAAGGGCGTCTATCCGGTCTCGACCGGGATCGTGGTGACCGCCTTCGCCCGTCCGGAATACCTGGTCGAGGTAGATGCCACGGCGGTGATTCCTGACTGATTAGCCTGATCGGAATACGCAAATTCTCTATGCAGTGACCGTCACGTGCGGCACTGGAACACTTCCGGTAAGTAGCTGTGCTTGGGCCGCATCGATGATGCGGCCATTTTTTCAGGTCAGGTCAAACTGAATAGTCGACGCAAGGCCGGATGCCGCTTCCTGACGTGACATATTAACAATGGGAGCGACGAGTTGCGAAGCACTGTGATTAAACACAGTGAAAATCACTTTCCCACCCTTGCGCGCGCGGTTGCCCCCACCCCGCGCCTGCCCGCTACATAGGTCGATTTTGACTCAAATTTTTAGCTGGCGCCGTAGCCCAACCAGCCTGGGCTGGGCCTCCGTTCGACGACCAGAAAATCTGACGCAGTTTGTCGCAAAATTGAGGCAAATTGAGAGGATCAAATCGAAAGGGAATAAACATATTTCCGTCAACGATCTCGGCTGCAAGGGATGCTTTGATTTTCAGGAGGTAGCGTTTTTAGTCTAATCGCTCCGTCTGGCTCATAAACGATTAGGCTTGATAGAAGGTTAAGAACCATTCCCAAATACATAACTCCAGCAATAAGGAAAAGCCAAAACCTCTTACTCATTAGAATCATCCCGCAAGTAAAGAATTCTTTTAGTCGTGACCAATCTAGTAGCATGATTTTCTCCACAAATGCAAAGCCTGCTGAGCTGATCGATACGGTTGGCTTCAAGGCACGCCTTGATTGCTAGCAAAAACTATATATCTAAATTTTCAAGGGAATCAGTAGAATTTCTTCGCAGGGCGTGGGAGTCGTGTTGTTGCGCGAACGTATCGCTTGTTAAATATGAGTTCTTCTTGCGCAAGTAAAAAAAGAGCCATACCGCAAATGCCGATCCACAAATCGTGAAATAGCAGCAATAAACATACCCCACAATTTTCAGTATGCTTTTAGCGACTTGGATCGGATGGGGCATCTGCACCTCAAATTGTTTGTATGTGCTTGCTTTTCCAAGAGCCGCCAATCATTGCCAACGCAATCGTTGATAACACAGTCACACTTCTAAGAATAAGGTCTGTTAGTTGATGTGTATTAGTCGCCTTAATAATAGGCTAGAACATATAGATCAATATAATATTTAATATTTTTTGCATATTTCATGTGTTTTTTGAGTATTTTGTAGATGCTGGATACCATTTCCCTCATTGAATACGCTGCCGCTATAACAAAACCACCCGCATGAAGCGGGCGGTTTTCTATGAGATAACCTATTCAGCCCAGGGTCAGGTCACTAGAATTTGGCTGTTCTCTCGCTCAATATTGAAAGGTGCGGCGGGCCTCTGCGCACTATCAAGCTTGAAAGTGGATACCAAACCGGCCAATTCACTCGCCTGCTCCATCATCGAATTGGCAGCGGCAGCAGCCTCTTCGACCAGCGCAGAATTCTGCTGAGTGGTGTCATCCATGTGCGTGATTGCGAGATTCACTTGGGTAATCCCGTGGCTTTGCTCCTGACTCGCATGAGAGATATCAGCCACCACATCGGTCACCCGATTAACACTTGTGACGACATTTTCCATAGTCATACCAGCTTGCTCGACCAAGCTGCTTCCGCGGCCAATCTGTTCTACCGAATCGTTGATCAGCTCGGTAATTTCTTTTGCTGCTGTAGCGCTCCGTTGTGCCAGGCTGCGGACCTCCGACGCAACGACAGCAAAGCCTCGTCCCTGCTCCCCAGCTCTCGCAGCCTCAACGGCGGCATTCAGTGCAAGAATATTTGTTTGAAACGCAATCCCGTCAATAACGCTGATGATGTCGACGATTTTTCGCGAGGAAGAATTAATACCCTCCATTGTGCTAACCACCTTGCCAACCACCTCGCCCCCTTGGGTGGCAACGTGCGAAGCGGACACTGCTAGCTCACTTGCTTGCTTTGCATTATCAGCATTTTTCCTTACGGTGGACATCAGTTCTTCCATCGCCGAAGCTGTCTCTTCCAACGCGCCCGCTTGCTGTTCTGTACGCGAGGACAAATCCAAGTTGCCTTTCGCGATCTCAATGGATGCCTGTTCGATAGCATGGGTTCCTTCTCTTACCCGACCCACGATTCCGACCAAGCTGTCGCGCATCTTCTTGATGGCGAACAACAAACTAGTGGTATCGCCGGCTTTCACATCCACCGTAGAAGTCAGGTCGCCGGCTGCGATTTGCTGCGCAATGTCTGCGGCGTAGGCTGGCTCCCCACCGAGCTGCTTCCGAAGGCCGCGCGTGATCGCGTATGCGACAAGCGCCGAGATGATTGCCACAATGGCGGTCAAGACGGCAACCACCACAGAGGTCTTTAACGCCATATCGATAGTGACTTTATGTGCCTTAGCATTCTCAGCGTCTACTTCTTCGATAACCTTGTTGATATCAAGGACGATCTGGCGGCGCAGCGGACTACATTCGTTAACCAGAAAATCACGAAACTCTTCGGACTTTCCACCTTCACGATAGATACGCGGCCGCTTTAAGTCATCGGCCATCTGCAATAGACCCGCGCGTACCTTTTCAAAACCCTTGTTGCCCGCAAAGTGCGGTTCCATGTCTTTCAGCGCTTTGAGATAGAGTTTTTTTTGCTCATCAACGATTTCCAGCTCTTTTTGCGCATCCGAGTCACTTCTGAAGACATAAGCATTGCGAGCGGCAATGCCAGTCTGATCAAGAGCTTCTCGCGCAAGGTAAAGTGGCAGCAATCGCTGATCCTGTACGGCATCCGCCGCCTTAATGGAAACAGTAAGCGAATTGATACTGCTGAGAGCTATTCCCGCGAGCAGGACTGTCAGTGTTAATAGCGCCGCGAACGCTAACGCTAGCTTGGTTCCGATCTTCATATTCTTGAACGCATTCATATATCTTCCCCCAGGTCAAGTACGAGCATTTTTGAGTGATTAATTTCCATGGAATTAATGTGTGTTTTCTTGAAATATAAGCTAGTCCGTCTTTATTCGCATTAGGATTTTTCCCTACAAGAGGATGAAAAACCTCAGATATGACTTGCGGCAATTAGCAGAATTGCTGTATTAGGCTGCGGGCGAAACGGAATAAGAAGGCGTATACGTTGAAGCGGCTCAGGGTGGGCATCATTTCCAGATGTAACTAAACTCTGGTTATGTAGCTGTTTATAACCACCAGAAAAATCAGCAACCTTTGGCTGATTAAGGACGTTGGCAAATGTAGCAAGCATTCGTATCCGCCAATGAAAATCCCGCTTCGCACTTTTCAACGGGCCGAGCCTCCATAAAGGATTGAGATGCCTTAAATTTCTTGGTTGCGAAGCAAAAAAGGGAGTTAAGTCTTTGATATTATTAAAATCGGCGTCGGACTTACAATCAGTGGTACAGGGGCTATGTCAGCGTTTCTTAATAACAAATCTCGCCCAGGATTTGACGTGAAAACGCCCGCGCGATGCGGGCGTTTTCGTTACTTTGCAGGTAGTTCAACTATGAAAGTGACGATATTTTGTTCGCATTCAACGTGGATTTGACCTTTGTGACCCTTGACGATCTCGCCGACAATATAAAGCCCGAGACCTAGTCCGTGGCTATTGCGACGATTGCCTAAAGAAGTTTTTTTATAGGGCTTGAATAAGTCCCGTTGGAGAGCTTCAGGAATTGGTGCTCCATAATTGGAAACGGATATGACAAGCGTCGGTCCTCGACGAAATGCTATCAGCGTGGATGGCATACCTGGCTCACCATGATGACGGCTGTTGGAGAGAAGGTTAGAAATCACCTGGCTTATCCGGTCGCCATCAATTTCGACGTCTCCGCAATCTTCGGCCTCGAGGATGATCTCGTTGTTAGGATAGGCCACTCGTGCTTCGCTAACTATCTCGCTTGTCATCCTGCGTACATCCAACGGTGCGCGATGAATCTGTAACCCCAAGCCACTTTGTAGCCGACTTAGATCGAGAATCTGTGAAATTAGCCGATGCATTCGACTGGATGATGCGGAGATTCGCTGGCTCAGCTTGGAAGAAACGTCACTGCCTTCACGTACTTCCATCATACGAGCCGCCATCATAATAGCTTGCAGCGGATCACGGAGATCGTGCCCGAGAGTAGCTAGAAGATTTTCGCGCGCGCGCTTCAGCATGTTTTCATTGGATAGAGCCACCTCTTGCAAAGCCAAGCGTAGATTTAGTGCCGCCTCTAATTGAATCTGTGTCCATTGCAAACTCTTGTCCGACTTTATCTCTTGCGGAATTGCGAAGGAGCTTTTAGGTGATGAGTGCGGTAACAATCGATTTTTATAAAAAATCTTTTCAGAATCATTGCTCCAAAGTTGTTCTATCTCCCGCGCATTCCGGAACCAAAAGACGAAACCATTTCGTTCGCGATAGAAACGTACCGCTAGCATGCCGCGTACGTTCTCAAAACGTTCCTTGAGCGAGGGCACGGCGGCCGCAATATCAGTGGTATAGAAGATGTCTCCTGGATTCTTTTCGTTAAACCAATTGATAAGAGAATTGATATCTTCTTGCGCTGGTGACTGTCCTAGAGTTTGCGTTTTGCGGTCTAGTGAGATTGCACCGCCAGAGCTATTTACGAGGGAGAGTAAAGATTCGCCTTCCGCCCCCAATGCGGATACGATGTCTTCGTGCTCCATGGCATGAGCAACGATTCGGCTTGTAATCGCCATATTGCGCTCCGTTGCTTGTGCTCGCTCAATGTTGAGATTGCGTTCCACCATGGTACTCACAAATTGGGCGATTAACTGACATGACATCCGCATAGGATGAGGAGCCAAGCGGGGTTTTATGTGATAGCAGGAAATGAGACCCCACAGGTGGTCACCGCAGACGATGGGAAAACTCATTGAGGCATTTACCCCCAATTTGACCAAATAATCCAATTCTTTCGGAGAGGCGCAGCGCAGAAAGCTCACGCTCAGATCCAATGGCATCTCGCCAGTCACATAGCGGGGGGGCTCTAGCGGAACTGCCGGAGAATTGATGTCGGCAATTACACTTACCGAATTGACTGCTTGCATGTAGCGAGCTTGCCTGGAAGGATTCATCGCTGGATGGCCTGTAGCTGAAAGAGGCTGGAGGTCCTCTTGTCGATACTCAGCGATTACTTCGCTACTGCCATCATCAATGGAGCGATATGCCACGACCCGGTCAAAACCGGTGATGAGTGCCATCTCAGTGACTACGCATGTAATGAGATCGTCGATGCTTTGCTTTCGTTGAAGGCGTTGGAAGGAATTATGCGCCGCTGATGAAAGTGTCTCTAGGGATATCGATTCAGCAGGACGATGTTCAAACTCAGCGAAGAGCAGACCGTCTGCTTTGTGCATAACGAGATCGAACACCCCGGGTGGAAGTGTGACCACGAGAGATTCTACATAACCGCTGCGCTCCCTCAATGCCAGCTGAATAGATGCGCAAAGTGGGGCTCCTAAATGCAGCTCCGTAAGTATTTCCCCAATTTGCGGAAGTACTCCGAGATACGCTTCAGCGTTGGCGCTGCGCGAGACCAAGACACCTTCCTCATTTAGACACAGTAGCGCCCCGTGGCTCTGAATTGAGTGAGCGGAGTAGAAATGCTCCTCTTCATCGTCGACGTGGTCGATAGGCCGTTGAAGCCCTTGGAAAAAAGCGTTATTCAACGCCAACTTTCGACTGGTTTGGCGTGCGATTAAAAGTGACAAAATTTCTACGGGCAAGGCGAATCATAGAGACTGTTATGTACTCACACTAAAAAGGGTTAGGGACGTGCCTGATATTCGCCCTCCCGCCAGCACCATCAGAGTTCTTCATTTTTTTTTGTGTATCTTGAATTTTCTGACTAAGCGCCATTTCAGGAAATCAGAAAAATCCTGAAAAGTCAATAAATTTTTGCAGAGATCCCTTTACGAAAGTCGGCGGCTAAGCCCGAAAGATCGTTGCCTTGAGGTGCCAACTCTTGATTTGGTCCTTACTTGCATATGAAAGCGAAGATTCCGCTTCGCAATTCTTAAACGACCCAGGCTCAATAAGGGCTCACGAGGCGATGAATTTTGTAATTGCGAAGCAAAAACTGGGCTAAGTGTTTGATATAATTGAAAACCGCACCGGACTTGTAATCAGGGGGTGGCGGGTTCAAGTCCTGCAGCCAGCACCAAATACCGAAGCGGCTCACAGCAATGTGAGCCGTTTTCTTTTGGCCCGCAACCTTGCAGGTCCATCGTGATCCAGCGCGCGCTGCTTGCTCAACATGGGCCAGCAACGCTGGTGCAACCGCACTAGGCTATCATCGAAGCTCTTTTGCGCGACGACTGCCGGACTCGCTCCACGGCCGTCGCCGTCGTCGCGACAAAATTGTGGGCCGCTGTCGCTCGCATGCCTTACCGCCATCTCTTCGGTTCATTCTCGGAATCTCGCCATGGAAATCAAAGTCAACTTCCTCGACAAGCTGCGTCTTGAAGCCAAGTTCGACGACTTTACCGTCATCGCCGACCAGCCCATCCGCTACAAGGGAGACGGTTCGGCGCCGGGTCCCTTTGATTACTTCCTGGCGTCATCGGCCCTGTGCGCAGCGTATTTCGTGAAGCTGTACTGCAATACGCGCAACATCTCCACAGAGAATATCCGGCTGTCGCAGAACAACATCGTCGACCCCGAAAACCGCTACCAGCAAACTTTCAAGATCCAGGTCGAACTGCCACCCGACATCGAGGAAGCGGACCGCCGCGGCATCCTGCGTTCCATCGAGCGCTGTACCGTCAAGAAGGTGGTGCAGCAGGGACCGGAATTCATCATCGAGGAAGTGGAGAGCCTGGACGCCGACGCGCAGTCCCTGCTGACGCTCAAGCCCGAGGCTGGCTCGAGCACGCACATCCTGGGCAAGGACCTGCCGCTGGAGCAGACCATCGCCAACATGTCCGGCCTGCTGGCTGACCTGGGCATCAAGATCGAGATTGCTTCGTGGCGCAACATCATTCCCAATGTGTGGTCGCTGCACATTCGCGACGCGCACTCGCCGATGTGCTTTACCAACGGCAAGGGCGCGACCAAGGAAAGTGCGCTGGCTTCGGCGCTGGGCGAGTACATCGAGCGCATCAGCAACAACCACTTCTATGCGGGTTCCTACTGGGGCGAGGAGATCGCCAATGCCGAGTTCGTGCATTACCCCAACGAGCGCTGGTTCAAGCCCGGCCGCGGGGACAAATTGCCCAAGGAGATCCTGGACACGTATTGCCTGGAGATCTACAACCCCGATGGCGAGCTGCGTGCCTCGCATCTGGTCGATACCAATTCCGGCAACGCAAAGCGCGGTATCTGCTCGCTGCCTTACGTGCGCCAGTCCGATGGCGAGGTGGTGTATTTCCCCTCCAACCTGGTCGAGAATCTCTTCGTCAGCAATGGCATGAGTGCCGGCAATACCTTGCCTGAAGCGCAGGTGCAGTGTCTGTCGGAGATTTTCGAGCGCGCGGTCAAGCGTGAAATCCTGGAAGGCGAGCTTTGCCTGCCCGATGTTCCCCAGGAGGTCCTGGCAAAGTATCCCGGTATCGTGGCCGGTATCAAGGGACTGGAAGAACAGGGTTTCCCGGTACTGGTCAAGGATGCCTCGCTAGGTGGCGTCTATCCGGTGATGTGCGTGACCTTGATGAACCCGCGCACAGGCGGCGTGTTTGCTTCCTTCGGCGCACACCCGAGCTTTGAGGTAGCGCTGGAGCGCAGCCTGACGGAACTGCTGCAGGGACGCAGCTTCGAAGGGCTCAACGATCTGCCGCAGCCGACCTTCGAGAGCAATGCCGTCACGGAACCCAACAACTTCGTGGAGCACTTCATCGATTCGTCCGGCATCGTGTCCTGGCGCTTCTTCAGTGCCAGGGCGGATTACGCATTCGTGGAATGGGATTTTTCCAGCCAGGGCGAAGATTCCAACGCCGAGGAGGCCGCTACGCTGTTCGGCATTCTGGAGGAGATGGGCAAGGAGGCCTATGTCGCTGTCTACGACCAACTGGGGGCGACCGCTTGCCGCATCCTGGTGCCAGGCTATTCCGAGGTGTATCCGGTCGAGGATCTGATCTGGGACAACACCAACAAGGCGCTGCTGTTCCGCGAGGATGTCCTGAACCTGCATCGTCTGGATGACAAGGCCCTGGCTGCCTTGCTCGATCGTCTGGAAAACAACGAGCTGGATGATTACTCGGACATCGCCACCCTGATCGGAATTGACTTCGATGAGAACACCGAGTGGGGCCAACTGACCGTCCTTGAACTGAAGCTGCTGATCAATCTGGCCCTGCAGCAGTTTGAAGAAGCGCATGACCTGGTCGGTGCCTTCCTGCAATACAACGACAACTCGGTGGAACGTGGCCTGTTCTACCAGGCGTTGAATGTCGTGCTGGAAGTGGAGCTGGATGATGAGCTTGAGCTATTCGACTATGAGACCAACTTCCGCCGCATGTTCGGCGACGCGCGCATGGATGCGGCCATCGGATCGGTGAACGGCAGCGTCCGCTTCTTTGGCTTGACGCCGACCAGCATGAAGCTCGAAGGGCTGGATCGCCATCAGCGCTTGCTGGATAGCTATCGCAAGCTGCATAAGGCGCGTGCCCTGTTTGCGCAGGCGGATTCTGCGTCAGCGGCTTGATGCTGTTGTCTGTGGGCTGATGATGACGGCTTGGTCGCGTGGGTGATCAGGCCGTTTTTTACTGCGCAGCGAAACTGGTTGTTGTCGAAACGAAGGCTGGTCACTGAGTTTTCGCCTTATCTCAACTCTTGGTGAGGGTGGGCAGTACGTCTGGTCGAGCAAAGCGATCGGACTTATTGGGCCCTGAGGAATTGGGATATATCCAGTTCAAGATCACTATGCCAGCGGTGCGTACGGGGCGTTATTGGAAGACCGCCGGATCCTGATAAGCCTGATCGATGGTGACGTTGTCATTCTTCAGTTGCGCCTCCTTCTTTTCCCGCGCCTGCTTCAAGGCAGGCAGTTCCTTCCTGAATTCCATTTTCCAGTTGTCGAGTTTTTCATCATCGACATAGCCGCGCAGATAGGCGTCCTGCGCCGTCAATGAATAGGTGACGAAGTAGGCTCCCCTCTTGTCCGGATCGAGCCGGTTGGGATCCCGGTACAGTTTGATTTCGAGGAACACGTGATCGGCGTAAAAGAGCCAGGGAGTGCCGTCAGCCAGCCCCATCCATTGCGCCAGCGACAGGTCATGCGAAGGGTCGAGCGGATAGCCGGGGTTCTTCAGTGCGTAGGCCAGCGCTTGTTCACCTTGGAGTCGCGGGCGGCTGATCGGGATCACCTTCGACCAACCTGCTGCGCTTAGTGCATGCAGCAATGCGGTAAATTGTTTGCGCGCGTCGTCATGGGAAATCGTTTCTGCATCGCTGACCCCACCATTCACGGACCACTGCGAAATATGCTCTGCCGCAAACCTGGCGGAAGCGGTTCCCGTGACGCTGAGCACGGACGGTATCGAAAACGATTGCGGACCATGGTCGAAGATGACCTTGCCTGGCTTGCTGGCCTGCCACTCAGCAGTGAAGAATTGGAGGTCGCCCGGGTGTTGGCTTGCCTTGAAACGGCTGGGATACGCTTCTTTGAGCGATGTCGCCGATTCGTGAATGTTGAGATGAATGGCCTCGCCCGTTACGGCGGATTCGGCAAGCGCATGCTTCCCATGCATACCCAAGGCTCCTAGCAAAAGCAAATATAAAGTGAAGCTGCAGTGCGATCTCATTGTCTATTTGATCTTGCCGGACTTGGATAAGAGAGTCCTCATCACACTTTGGGTGGGGGGCAATCATCAGAAGCCCGGTGGATCCCGATAGGCTTCGTCAATATTGACTCCCTGTTTGCGCAAAGTACTTTCGGCCTGCTGGCGCTCTTCTTTCAGCAGCTTCATTTCAGCGGGTAATGCTTGCTGCCAAACCGCCCGCTTGTCAGGGCCCACCAGTTGGCGGAATTGCTCTTTTTCACTCCGGAGGTTGAATTCAATGAAGTAGGCCCCCGGCTGGTTGACGTCGTTCAGAGAAAGATCGCGGGACAAAGCGATCGTCAGGTAGCCCTCCTTGCTCCAGAGTTTCCAAAGCGTGCGGCCGGGAAGATGCATCCATTCGTCCAGGGTTGGCTCGTAGTCCGTATCCAATCCATAAATGGAGGACGTGGATTCTGCATAGCGTAGCGTGTTTACACCGGACAGGCGGGGGGCATCCGGATCGATATAACGATGCCAGGAGGCCTTGCGCAGATTTTCAAGAATGGATTGAAATTGCTTCCTTGCAGTGTCGTGCATGATCGGACTGCTTTCCGCGAGGCCAGCATTGATGTTCCATTCGATGATGTTTTCGTTGGCAAATGAAGGCGTGTAATTCCCTGTTGCGCTCAACGCGTGGTGAATGACAAACAGTGTCTCCGATGACCCAATTTCAACTGTGCCGCGCGCGTCGTTTGTCCATCTGGCCGCATAGAACTTTGCGCCTGAGGGATGATCGCTCATCGAAAACAGTCCGGGATAGTTCTTGAGGATATCGTCGCCGGACTGGCCGAGTTGGATATGAATGAGCTCGTTCATTGCGCGTTGCTCGGCTCCGCTGCCATTGCCGCAGGCGCCCAGCATCGCGGTCGCCATAACGAAAATCAGCATTCTGCCTATCGTGGATTTGAATGCGGTGGACACACGAGCCCGCTGGTATTCGAGGGAGTAAAAAGATGAATGCACCGGGAATTTCTCAGCGTGATCGTCAGCGGTCAGACAGAGCGTTCAGCCATTTGAAATTCTCCCCAACATCCAGGTAATGGATATCGATACCGTTGAGCACATGTCAGCTTTGAAGCCCTCCGTCTATCTTCATTCTTGATCGGAGTCCCATTGCCAGATGGTGGCGCCATATTGGGAATTCAGGCTTGGCATGGTCTCTCCGCGCTTGAATTTGCGTCGGGAATTCAGTTGGGCAGGCGTGAAATAATATCCATCCTCCGGGCACAGTTCTCCGCTTGCAACGCGTCGCTGGAAATCCTGCGGTGCGTTTAGCGATGTTATCTTCCGTTGATGGGCCACCTTCTTGACCAGCGTCCATGTACATGGAGCAGTCTGATGCAGAGCTTCTTCGCCGTATTTTTCCGAGGTGCCAGGAATGTAGAGAGATTGCATACCCAAGAATATGCTGCATTCGGGGGCCTCATCAATATCCGGGCCCAGGAACTGAGCACTGGAATTGGATTGGTCTGGAACATAGATGCCTGGTCTTGGTGGTGGCTGTCCTGTTCGCACGCTGGTCGAAGGATCAAGCGCGTAGCCAGGCCAGGTATCCGGCGCATCGAGTGGCCCGCGATCCTCCGGCGTATAGCCGGGTGACAAGGTTCCGGCCGACCAGTATGCACCTAGAGTAGAAATGATGTTGCTCGCCCGGACGAGCGCCTGACTCAGCAGGTGCCGATACGTACGTACGCCTTCCTCGCCCATCCACTCGGCGGAAAATTCGAGCTGCCCCTTGAAGTCAGAGCGCACTCCATGCGCGCTGTTGAGTCCATCGAGGTCTCCATGAGACAACTTGATATAACCGCTGCAGAGGCTGTCGAATGTATCTCGGAAGTTGGGAAGCACCTGTTCTCCCCAAACGATATCAGGCTGTTCAGGTAAAGCACGATTGCGGTAATCGGGAGGCAAGGTTTGCATGAACTGACTCAGCCGTGATTCCACAAATTCAAGTAGCTCGTGCCAGTTGTCTCGCAATTGGCCCAGGTATTCAAGAGATGTGTAACGTTCCAAGAGAAAAATCTCTTGTGGATCGAGATGTCCAGTGGAGCCAATCATTTCTTTTTCGACTCGTACCAATTGTTGGTGAGAACCTGAACACCAACCAGATCGGTCTTTTGACCGAATTCATCATAGCCCCAATGGGCAGGTTGTCGCTTGCTCACCAAGGCGTTCTTCAGGTCATCCTGATTGACCACAATTGGTCTCGCTCCACGTTCAATCCTGATCTGCATCCCATTGCCAGATAGTTGCGCCATATTCGCTATTGAGATCAGGCATGCTTTCTCCTTTGCTGAAATACTTGCGGGAATGGATTTTGGACGGGGTGAAGTAATATCCCGAACGACTACATATCGCACCGCTTTCCAGTCGAGCTGCGGTTCCTACCTGATCAAGGGGCGCATCTTCCGAGAAATCGATAGGCTGTCCGTGAAGTTGTTCTACATAAATCCAATCGCAGGCACGTGATGTGAAAGATTGTCGAGCTACCAAACTTGGCGCCAGTTTGGATTTACTTACGCTTTCCTTGAAGTACGGATCTTCGATCAGGCGAGGATCTTGAAGGTGACTTTGCACGAATCGACTCATGCGATGATCATCCAGCCACAGAGACTCACGACCAACACTGGCTAGCGCGTCCAGTCCAAGATCATTAAAAGTAGTGCACTTCTTGAGTTCTCCAGAAGGATTCCCGGTCCAGCAAAATTGGGGAGTGCCATGAGGGTCGTCGACCGGCAGATATACGCCGGTACGTGGCGGCGTTGCGCCGCTACGGGCGACGATGTCGCTGCGAAGTCTTAATGCCGTGGCGTTTCTCAGCGCCTCCGGGTTTTCGGCGAGGCAAAGTGTCAAGCCAAAATCGTTCCACCCTCCGGCAACGTTGAATTTTGTTAATGTTCGATCGATTTTTTCTGCGTAGAGATAGATGTCATTGAAGCGGGATTGGAATTCATCTTCCTCCTCCGGTGTCATCCAGTTCAGCGAGTACTCGGACAAGCCGCGCGCACAATTGTACGCATCGGTAAATGAATAGACTTCAAATGCACGCTGTGCGATCTGCTTGGAGACAGAGAGCTCAAAGTCAGCAAGAAATGGCCAGCCATTGTTGGCCCAGTTCTCAGAGGTGCCACGTATTCCCCAGCGGCTGTCGGTCAGAAGTGCGTCGCGGCCTTGAAGCTTGGCGTTGGATAACGTCGGATCGACGAATCGCATTAACTCCTGCAGGCGTATTTGAATCTCTTTCAGATATTCGATCGAGGCGAAATGGTAAAGCAAGGAGATGTGTTTTTTCTGGGTCAGGCTGAGTTCATCGGGATATCTGCTCATTTTGTTTATCCGGGACTTTTCTGTTCTTGAGGCAAGCAAGATGAGCTGATATGCCGGAGAATTCGATCTTTATCCTGGTCAAGATAATTTCCGTTACAACTTGTCTTCAACCCTGATCTGCATCCCATTGCCAGATAGTCGCGCCATATTCGCTATTGAGATCAGGCATGCTTTCTCCTTTGTTGAAATACCTGCGGGAATTGATCTGCGACGGCGTGAAGTAATATCCTGAACGGCTACAGATGGCACCGCCTTCCAGTCGAACAGCCATTCTTGCCTGAACAAGGGGAGGATCTTCAGAGAAGTCGGCGGGTTGTCCGTGAAGTTGCTCTACATAAATCCACTTGCAGGGACGCGACGTGAACGAGTGTCGAGCTACTAAACTAGCAGAGCGCTCGGGATCACTGACGGCGTCGTTGAAGAATGAATCTGCGATCAAGCGAGGGTCTTGACGGTGACTTTGCACAAACTGATACATGCTGTAATCGTTAAGCCAAAGAGCTTGACGTCCCACATTTGCTAGCGCTGCAAGTCCAAGGTCGTTAAATGTGCTGCATTGCTTGAGTTTTCCTGAAGGCTCTCCTGTCCAGCAAAATTGAGGAGTTCCATTCGGATCATCGAGCGGCAAATATACGCCGGTACGCGGCGGCGTTGTTCCGCTGTGGGCAGTGATGTCGCTTCGAAGACGCAATGCCGTCGCTTCTCCAAGTGCTTGGGGATGTTCCTTCAGACACATAGTCAAATCAAAATCGTCCCATCCTCCAGCGACGTTAAACTTCTTTAATGTTCTGTCGATATTCTGCGCGTAGAGGTACAGTTCATCGAAACGAGCCTGAAATTCATCTTCCTCTTGAGGTGTCATCCAGTTCAGGGAGTACTCGGACAAACCGCGCCCACAATTGTACGCATCGGTAAACGAATAGACTTCGAATGCGCGCTGTGCGATCTGCTTGGAGACAGATAGTTCGAAGTCAGCAAGAAATGGCCAGCCATTGTTGGCCCAGTTCTCGGAGGTATCACGTGTGCCCCATCGGCTGTTGGTCAGAAGTGGGTCGCGGCCTTGAAACTTCGCTTTGTCCAAGGTAGGGTCGACGAATTGCATTAGCGATCGAAGGCGATTCTGCAATCCTTTTAGGTAAGGCAATGAAGCAAAGTGATACAGCAAAGAGACATGTTTCTTTTGCGTCAAATTAAGTTGTAATGGAATGTCAGACATTTTTTAGTGATTCAGTTTTGTGGTTTGACCCGGAAGGCTTGGTAGTCCGATTTTCTCTCCCAATCCTGCGCCTCCAAAATCCAAGTAGCCCCAGCCGGTATCAAAGGGGCCGCTGATGTTGGGATGATTGATTGATTCTCGCAGGCCGACGTAGTTTTCTCTTTGTGTAGCATCCAGCTTGCCATATTCTGCTGTGTTCAGAGCACTTTGCATTTTTTGGGAATTTTCGCCATGGAGAGGGTAGTAAAGCATCGTATCGTTGCGAACATCACTACGAGGCACGTTAAAGACGATTTGCTCCCAACCGCCCTCAAGATGTCGATCTGCAAGGTTTTCCTTGAATTGCGTAGATGCTTTCCCTCGCCAAGCTTTCAGGCTTTCACCCGGTTTGATGTCGTAGATCACAAACTGACCATTCACGTTCCAGTCCGGCCATACCGCCAAATGTTTGCGCCATGCCGCACGTGGGTCGGTTGCTGCCTGTAATTGTTTGAAAACATCTTCGGTGACCCAGCAATCACTCATGGCTCGGCTGTTTGGAGAGAGGATTCTGTAGAGCCGAGCAGGTCCTTTTATTTCATCTGCTATCAAGGTGTTAAAGGATTCAATACTGCGTGGAGATAGCGGGGGCCATCCTTTCTTAACTTCTTTATCAACATCTGACTGCATCTTCGAGGAAAGAAGTCCCGGATATTCTGGATCTTCCCCCTTGCTGAGCCACGAAGGCGGAGGCTCAGTCTCCCGCATCAGCTTGACCGCCTCCGCCTCCGGAAGCGCGCCGCGATAGTGAATGTTATTAAGGTTGATGATTCCGCGCTGCCGCTCCAACGACTCTCGTTCCAGCCGCATGATGATGCTATCCAGGGCATTTTGGACCGGGCGCAGTGCTTCTCCGAGATGCTTGTCCGCCAGTTGGCGGATATGGTGCACTTGTTCAAGATAATGTTTTGCTTTGGCACCTATAGTGGGTGCCCAGGCGACCTTGGCTGCCAACTGTTCCAGCGCGCCGATGCCACGGTCAAAGGCTCTCAGCAGCGAGCTGACATTGACCTTGCCACGAACAACCTTGATTTCAGTTGCCAACCATTTGAAGACTTCGTCGACTTTGAGCTGGCGCAGATACTTCTGCACATCACGCCTGCGCAGAAATCCGACGACCATCGTCATCGCCGCATCAATCGCCTTGATGGTGGCGTCGCCACCCATGCGCCGGATGAAGTGGAAAAAGATCTTCAGTACGCCTTTGACCAGCGAACCCAATGTCGGGAACAGCCCGATCAATGTCAGTGCCAGGGCGACCCAGGCCCAGGTGTCCGAGGTGTCTTTGCGAAGCTTGTTGCAGTTCGCGATCAGGTCGCGGACATCGCACACCTGGTCGACCAGGGGAATCATCGAGATGGCGGCATCAGTCATCAACTGGCCAGTGGAGCGATCTTCATTGAAGTCCCCTTGCATGGCTTCCCAGAACCAGACGAAAGGATTGGTGCTGGGTTCCTCGGCCTTTTTCTGATCGTTGGTGACCCACGCCAGTGCATCGCGCAGCTGGGTCGAATTCACATCAGCCATGCGGTTTCCTTCATATTGATTCCTTGGAGCTTTATGCAGTTCATCGTTGCATTCGACAGGGGCTTGCAGCTCAAGACCAAGTCTTCAGTCGAGCGCAGTCGGAGAAATGGAGCAGGGATAAGCCACTCAGCCGTTGCTGAAGTCTTCCAACGGAGCGGCAGGCTTGTCGCTTTCTGGTTTGCGAGGCTGGTAGACAACCTTCGTCACTTGTTTGCGCTCGATATTTTCATGCAACGCCTTTCCCTGATCGTCCAATGTGCCAGTGAGCTTGGTACCGTCTTTGAAGTGGATTTCATAGTCCGCTCCAGCGATGCCCGAGCCGGTTTCAGGCTCCATGTAATGCAATCCAATCCAATTGTTTTCGGCGGACGTTCCGTCGGGTAGGGGGGGAAGCATAACCCCTGCACTCGCCCCACCCGGAAACGCATGCGTTGCCCCCTTCACCGAAAACGTCCCCGGACAGGCAAACGTGATATTGCCACCCTCCAGCGTCACCGAAGCCTGCCCCGCCTGCAGCACGATCTTCTGGCGCGCCTTGATCTCAATGCCTTCATTGACGCTGATGACGCTCACATCCTTGTCAGCCAGGATCTCCAGCGCATCGGTATGCGCCTGCAAGGAAACCGGGCCATTGCCGGCGAAGGCCTGAATGCCGCCGTCGTGCGCAAAGAGCGTCGCCGCCTTGCCGGCCGCGAGGCTGGCGGTATCGGCGGCAGTCCAGTGGGTATCCCCCTGTGTGGTCCAGTGAAGGTTTTCGCCAGCGTAGAGCACGGTGGAAGCCGCACTGGCCCAGTTGACGTTGCTTGGTGACTCCATCAGTACAGCGGCCTTGCTGAACTTTTCGACCGGTTGCGAGCTGTCGCTTTCACGGGAGCCCGCCTGGCTCTTGAATGCGTCCTGACCATTGACGCTGGCCGGATGCTTGCCCTTATCCTGCGGGTCGATGACGGAGATGAAATCAGTCTTGGCCTGGTAGGCGTCCGCACTGTGCAGCGCCTGCTGCTGTGTGGCGGCGTCGCCCATGGTCTGCGCAAGTTGCTGCGCACCCTTCAATTGCGCCACAGCTTCGTGGGCATCCATCTGCGTGCTGGTGACGCTGGCACCCGCAACCGGACGCGCCGTCGAGGAAATCAGCAAGCCCTCCGCACCGCGCACTACGCCCCAAGCGTCCGTGCGCAGTTCAAAGCCCTGGCCGCGATAGTTTCCACGCTGGGCTCCGGTATCTGCCTGATCGATCAGATGGCCGAGATTGAGCTGGGATTTGCCCTGGCTCGAGGCCAGGCGCATGCGCAATTGCGACTGCGTGTCGTCCACCACCCATTGATTGAAACCGCTGCCATCATGCGCCGTGCTGTGCCAGCCTGAAATCGTGCCGGCATGGTTGGCGTCAGACTCGGCTCCTGCCGGGAAGGGCGGCACATCATTGCCGTTGTAAAGTTGTGCGACCACGACGGGACGATCAATGTCACCCTCGATGAAATCGATCAGCACTTCGCTGCCGATGCGCGGCGTGAACTGGCTGCCCCAGTTGGGGCCGGACTGCGCTTCTGCCACGCGCACCCAGGTGCCGGAGGCGTCGTTGCCGGGAGCATTGCCGTCCTTGTCATCGAGATTGCCGGTCTCGCGCAAGCCGCCCGGATTGGGCGACTTCCCGCGCTGCCAGTGGAACTGGACCCTGACGCGGTGATTGCGGTCGGTGGTAACGGCCGCATCCGGCAGGCCGGTCACCAGCGCAGTCTGAGTGCCACGCGCCGTTGGCTTGAGGCGCTCCGTGATTGCAGCAGGAACGATGGGGACTACCTCACGCACGGCCACGAAGCTGTTGCGGTAGGTCCCTGCCTTCAGGTCGTCATCGGATAGGCCGCCCGAGGAGGGCGTCTTGCCGAACAGATTTGTCAGCGAAGCAGGGATGAGCTGTTCGAGGATCTGTGTGATGTTGCTGTCGAAATTGTTGCGGGCGCTGTGGCGCACCGAGAGCAGCTTGAAGCGGTTCTCGCCTTCGGGATAGCGCTCATGCTGGCTCAGCGTGAACTGCGCACCGGCACTGAGCTGGCGTGCCGCCCCCGCGCCTTCAAAACGCTTGTTCTGCATTTCCAAAGCCTGCAGCATCAACTGCGCATGGGCCGCGGCCGCCTGCTGGTCTGCAAAGTCCTGCTGGCCTGTGCCGTCGTAGACCGGCAGGGCAGGGACTTCGCCGGCATCCAGGCTGGAGCTCTCTTCAGCCGAAGGTGAAGAAATCTTCTCGGGATGCCAACTGGCCAGCGCCACGGCGTTGGAACGCACGCTGCGCATGGCGCTGAAGTCGGTGATGGCATCGCTGGCCTCGGTGGCGGCGATACGGTGAAAGCGGACGCGCGTATCGCCGCCGGGCAGATCAGGTGCCTTGGCCTCGCGGTCGAAGATGACCAGCTTGTGTCGCGCCTGTTGCTGGCCGGAGGCCTGGCCTTGCTCACCCTCCTGCTGATGCTCGAAGCGGAAGTTCAGGCCCTCGCTGGCCAGGATGCGGCGCAGGAAGGCGAAATCACTCTCGCGGTATTGCGTGCAGATGTCGCGCTTGATGAGCGTCTGGGTGACATCCAAAGCGAAATTGGCTTGCGGGTATTCCTTCAGGACGGCGCTGGCGATGTCGGTGACGCTCATATCCTGAAACAGGAAGCTGTCGCGGCGGCGGTCGAGGAAGGCGAGGAAGGATTCCAGCCTAAGCCTGTAGCGCGCCAGTCCGCCATCGGCACCCAGCCACGAAGCCTGGGTGCAGTAGCCGTGCCAGGCGCGCCGGCTGCCGTCGGCCTGAAGCAGACGCAGGGTCAGTTCAGTACCGATGAACTGCTTGAGATCGAGATCGGTGGAAACCGAAAGGGCATCGATGTCGAACTGGAAGTTGTCATTGACGCTCTCCTGGCCGTGGAAGCGCTCCACGACCAGGGATTCGGGCAATCCAGCTTCCTGGGCGCTGGCCAGCGTGATCAGGCGCGCGTGCTGCGACAGGCCAGGGCCGAAGAGTTGGTTGATGACGCTGGAAAGTGAATCGGGAAAAGGCAGATTCATCTGTGTGGCCTTCCAAGACTATCAGGGGAGAGATCGCGTTCAGGGCAGGGTGATGGTCAGGTTAGCGGTACGCGGTGCCAGCTTGACGATATCGGAATAGCCGGCCAGTCCGTTTTCCGTGCCGCTGGTCAGCATCCAGTTCAAGCCGAGGTAGGCGAACAGGGCGATGAAGGCAAACAGCGAAGCCACCACCCACAGCGGCACGTCATTGCGCAGCTTGTTGACGATGGCGTCAGGCCGCGCCCAATGTGGCGCGAAGCCGGCGCTCTTGCCCTTGAGATGGGCGATTTCGTCCCCCAGTCGTGCGGTCAGATAATTCAGTTTCTCCGGACCTTCCAGCGCGTACTTGCCCTGGAACCCCAGCAACAGGCACATGTGAAACACTTCCAGCGCCTGGATGTGCGCATTGCCGCGGACCCGCAGGTCTTCCAGCTGCTTGAAGAAATTTTCACCTGCCAGTTGATCGCCGAACATGGTCAGCTGCAGCGGACGGCGCTCCCAGGCGTCGCGGATGCCGAAGCTGGAGCGCAGGATGATTTCATCGACCGAGGCGCAGAACGCGTATTTGGCGGCGTAGACATCTTCCGGGGAGACGTCGAGTTTCTTCGCATTGCGTTCCACATCGCCCAGGAATTTCTGCATCTTCACCGAGAAGGAAGCTTCATCCACCGGCGCGCTGCCATTCTTGAGCATGAAGAGCGCGTAGAAACCGTCATACATCAGATCCAGCAGCGAACGCGCATTGACCGGCGCGGCGGCCATCTGGGCCGGGGGAAGATGGTCCTGATCGAGCAGGGAAGGGGCCGAAGTCATGTTCATTGCGTCACCGCCAGGAGTTCGAGTTTGAGGTCACGGATACCGGAAGGTACATAAATGCAGATCGATTGCGCCTGCAGCATGCGCTCATACATGGCACCCTTGCTTTCCAATGTGAAGTAATAGGTATCGGGGCGCACGGGCAGGGCAGCCGGCACTTGCGGCGAGTGCACCAGCTTCACGCCGGGCAGTGCGGCCAGCACGAATTTCTCCACATCCTCGGGCGCGCCGATCTTGAAGCGCAGCGGTACCACATCCACCAGCTCGATGGCCGGCAGGTCGGCGTTGACGGCCAGGTAGAAACTGGTCTTCTCGTCGATCTTGCCCGAGTCCAGCATGCCCATGTGATACGACGGCTTGCTCTCGTGCAGGGCGATGGCGAAATAGCGTGACGAGATGACGGTATCGAGCAGCTCGCGGATGATGCCATCGAGCCGCGCAAACGGCGGACCAGGATCACGATGGTCATACGGCGGCAGGTCCGCCAGCGCCAGGCTGCGCGAGAAGGTCATCAGCGAGCCGGCCAGCCCGAGCAATTGTTCATACAGGCGCTCGGGATGCAGCAGGGGATTGTTCAGATAGTGCGAGAGGCTGGCGTAAGCGGTGCTGGCCGTATGCAGCAGCCAGAAGGAGGTGATGTCACCCGATCGGAACTCCACCACGCTCTTGCTGGGTTCGCGATGATGTCCGTAGAGCGCGCTGACTTTGGCCTGCAAGGCATCCAGCAGGCGGCGCAGGCGCAGGAACAGCAAGGGCGCCGCATGCACCGACAGGCTGGGGGCGACGAAATCGGGATCCAGTTCGAATCCTGATGAGCTTGCGCGGCGCAAGCGCACGATCGGAATGCATACCAGGGAGTCGCGCGGTTCGTTCTCGGAGACCAGCCGCACTGCCTTCTTCAAATAGCTCATCTCCGCCTTGGCCGCATCGGTGAAAAGATCCGGCGTCTCGATGTTGTCTTGAATGTAGCGACTGGACTGATGATTGCCGGTGCCCGAGACGAAATTGCTGCCAAAGCTCTTCAGTGCCGGCAGGGCCGCGTAGAAGGTGACGGATTGTTGGGAAAGCGGAATTTCGGTCAGTTCGATGGGATCGGGCAGGTCGTCGCCATCCGGTGCCTTGTAGATTTCCCCGTCCTGGAAGATGGCCGACAGTTCGAGGATGCGCAGCGTATTGTTGTTCAGGGCATCGCGGTCCACCTGCAGGGAGGAGATGCCCCAGCAGTAGGGATTGAGCGCCAGCGCGGTCTGGTGCAGGCGTGTTTCGTGATAATGATCCTGGCGCTGGAAATGCTGTGGCCGGAGGAAAAGACCTTCGCCCCAGAGGACTTTGTTGGAGTGATTCACTTGGATTGCCCCGTCGTGATGATTGTCATGTCGCGATGTCCTGCGAATTGTTGTTTGAATTTCAATGACACTGAACCGGTGCCAGCATCAGATTCTTTTCCAGCGGCTTGCCCTGCATATCGATGGCCACCGCCCCCGCACCCACTGTCAATGAGCAGGATTGCAGGCCGACGGTAATGCCATTCTTCTCCGCTTCATCGGCCTTGAAGACGGCACGCCAGCGCTGCGGTGCAGGATTGACGAACAGCGCCACGACACCGATGTAGCCGGCCTCATAACTGACCTTTTCGGAAATTTCATAGCGCTGGCCCGGTACCAGCGTGACTTCCTTGACCTCCAGCAGGTCGGCTCCCAAGGCTTCCTTTTCTTTTTGCGCACTCAGGAACGTGTCATATGACGCCTGTTGGAAACTAATGTTCTGCTTGAGCTTATAAATTTTTACCACCAGGGCCAGCGGTCGCTGCTGCGAATCGACATTGAGCGCCTTGGACGCGTGCAGCTTGATCGGCACGGTACGCGGCTGCTTCTGGGCGTCCGGGAGTTCGGGCGTGTCCGGCTTCTTCAGGCCGAGTGCCTCCAGCGTGGACTTGGCGGCCTGGGCGACCCCGGAGGCCGCGCCGACGGCCGCGCAGCCGGATAGAGAAAAAATGACAACTCCAGTTGTCAGGTGATTAATCAATCGGTTTTTCAACGCTGCCCCGTGCGGTTTATTGGATTTCTGATGAGCGATTTCTCGCGAGCCGAAAAAATTTTAGGAAGTCTTTACAGATTGTGGAACTGCATTTTCCCTTGAAGGTCTATGCGATACATTTGGACGAGCTTAAGTTCAAATTACTTAAAACTATTAAGTCGGGCAACAACCTGATAGTCGTGATTGGAACGTGGCGTAGTGAAAAAGTGCGGTTTCCAGAAGCATCAATTTCGCCAGAAAACAGCCGTCGCATCTCATTTGCAGCCTAAAAATCAGGAATCTCCGGAATTTTTCGGTGCCGACTAATTTGCTTGCGCGATGTCGTGCAAGGCTTTCTTAATGTCAAAAATATAAGGAGTGGTTTCCAATGTGTGCGAGCAAATTCAAGACAGGTCTGATCATTCCGGCGTTGCTGGCGGTGATGTTGGCGGGTTGTGCCAATACCCAGGGCAAGCCCAATCCGGAAGATGAGGCCAAGAACACGCTGGAAAGCGGAGTGGCCCAGGCCAATACCGCGCAGGCGGAAGGCAAGACCGACGAGGCAGTGTCGGTGCTGAAGGTGGTGGCAAGCCGCTTCCCTGCTGACAAGACGCCCTGGCTGCGTATCGCCCAGATCCGCTTCGATGCAGGTGATTACAGTGATGCGATCGTCAACGCCCAGGAAGCCCTCAAGCGCGATCCCGCCGACAAGGTCGCCAACAGCATCGTGACCGTCTCCGGTCTGCGTCTGGCCACCAAGTCGCTGGGGGATCTGCGCTCACAAAATGCATTGAATGGTTCGGTCAAGACCGAAGCACAGGACCTGACCAAGATCCTGCGTGAAAGCCTCGGCGAAAACACCTTGGTGCCCGCTCCGGCCAAGCCTGTTGCAGCGGTCCGTCCGCGCGGCAAGGCAGCTCGCAAGGCGGCTCCTGCACCTGCTGCAGATGCGGATGCCGGCAATGGCAGCAGTGGCGGTGGCAGCGGTCCCAATCCCTTTGGCAATCTGAAGTAAGGCGCGCCAGCGGGGGCAGCTTGTGCTGTCCCCGTTTTTCAAGCCGCCTCAGGCGAATGGGGCGTTCACTCAATACAGCAGCGGAGCAAACATGGCCAAAAGAGAAAGCATCCAGAAAAAACTGCAGAAAGTGCGTCCCCCGCGCGTGCAGATGACGTATGACGTCGAGATCGGTGACGCCATCGAGAAGAAGGAACTGGCCTTCGTCACCGGTGTGGTCGGTGATTTTGGCGGCAACTCGGAGGTGCCGCAGCCGCGCCTGAAGGATCGCAAGTTCATCAACATCGATCCCGACAATTTCGACGAAGTCATGAAGGGCATCGAGCCGCGCGCGGTTTATCGCGTCTCCAATGAGCTCTCCGACAAAGGCGGGGAATTCGCGGTGGAACTGAAGTTCCGCTCGATGGAAGACTTCCGTCCCGAGTCCGTGGTGCAGCAGGTCGAGCCGCTGCGCAAGCTGCTGGAAGCACGCACCAAGCTGGCCGATCTGCGCAACAAGATCGCCGGCAACGACAAGCTGGAAGACATCCTCAGCGACGTGCTCAACAGCACCGAGAAGCTGGCCGAACTCAGCAAGCAAACCAACAAGTAAAAGAGATTCCCATGTCCGCTCAAGCCAATACCGAAGCTGCCGCAAGTGCTGCGCCTGCCGCTGCCGCCAGCACTCTTCTGGATGACATCGTCGAACAAAGCAAGGTCGCCAAGTCCTCTTCCGAGCATGACCGCGCCAAGGATCTGATCACCGAACTGGTCAGCCAGGTCATGGAAGGGACGGTGGTCGTCTCCGACAACCTGTCGGCGACCCTGGATGCCCGCATTGCCGAACTGGATCATCTGATCTCGAATCAGGTCAGCGCCATCATGCATGCCCCCGAATTCCAGAAGCTCGAAGGCAGCTGGACAGGCCTGAACTACCTGGTGCGCAACACCACCGTTGGCGAGAATCAGAAGATCAAGATCCTCAACGCCACCAAGAAGGAACTGGTCAAGGACTTCAACTCGGCCCTGGAATTCGACCAGAGCGCCATGTTCAAGAAGGTATATGAAGAAGAATTCGGTACCTTCGGTGGCGCGCCTTTCGGTGCCTTGCTGGGCGATTACGAAATCACGCGCCAGCCTGAAGATATGTACTTCATCGAGCAGATGTCGCGCATCGCCGCTGCGTCGCACGCTCCCTTCATCACCGCCGCATCGCCTGAGCTGTTCGGCCTGGAGAGCTATGCCGACCTGGGCAAGCCACGCGACCTGTCCAAGGTCTTCGACACGGTGGAATACGCCAAGTGGAAGTCCTTCCGCGAATCCGAGGATTCGCGCTATGTCGGCCTGACCCTGCCGCGCTTCCTCGGCCGTCTGCCATTTAATCCCAAGGATGGCACCACCGTTGAAGGCTTCAACTTCGTCGAGGATGTGGATGGCACCGACCACTCCAAATACCTGTGGTGCAACGCTGCCTATGCCTTCGGCAGCAAACTGACCAAGGCTTTCGAGGACTTCGGCTGGTGCGCGGCCATTCGCGGCGTGGAAGGTGGTGGCCTGGTCGAGGACCTGCCCACCCACACCTTCAAGACGGATGAAGGCGAAGTCGCCCTCAAGTGCCCCACCGAGATCGCCATCACCGACCGTCGCGAGAAAGAACTGTCGGATCTGGGCTTCATCTCGCTGGTCCACTGCAAGAACACGGATTACGCCGCCTTCTTCGGTGCCCAGTCCGCTCAGAAGCCCAAGAAGTACAACACGGATGCGGCCAATGCCAACGCGGTCCTGTCCTCGCAGTTGCAATATATCTTTGCCGTCTCGCGTATCGCTCACTACATGAAGTCGATGATGCGGGACAAGATCGGCAGCTTTGCTGCCGCTTCAAACGTCGAAGACTTCCTCAATCGCTGGATCGCGCAATACGTGCTGCTGGATGACAACGCCACGCAGGAAGCAAAAGCGCAATTCCCGCTGCGCGAAGCTTCGGTACAGGTGTCGGAAGTGCCGGGACGGCCAGGCGTTTATCGCGCCGTGTCGTTCTTGCGTCCGCATTTTCAGTTGGATGAACTGTCCGTGTCGCTCCGGCTGGTTGCGGAGCTGCCGCAGGCAGGTAAATCTTAACTATTTTTCCTCCCTCATGTTTACAGGATAAGTTATGGCAATTGACGTCTATCTGCAAATCGACGGCATCAAGGGTGAATCCACTGATGACCTGCACAAGGATTGGATCGAGTGCAAGACCGTTGACTGGGAAGTCCTGCAGCCGAAATCGGCAACCGCATCGACCGGTGGTGGCCACACCGCCGAGCGCTGCGAGCACAAGGACATCGTGTTCACCAAGGTGGCTGACCTGGCTTCGCCGCTGCTGCTGCAAAACTCTTCCTCGGGGAAGACCATCCCGAAGGCCAAGTTCGAATTCATGCGCGCCGATGGCAAGGGCGAGCGCGTCCGCTATTTCGAAATCGAACTGACCAACGTCATGATCAGCAGCGTCGCTCCCTCCATCGAGTCGGGCGAGATCCTGAACGAAGTGGTCGGCCTGAAGTACTCCACCGTCAAGTGGAAGTACACCCAGCAGAAGAAGGATGGCGGGACCGCCGGCAATACCTCGGGCGGTTGGGATCTGTCGACCAACAAGGTCATCTGAGGCAACCTTGCACTGAACGGATGAGCTGTCGGCAAAAGAACAGCCATTCATGAAGCGTATGACGTCCGCCGGTCCTCCGGCGGACTTCCGCTTTCAACACCGTGTGATTCACTATCAAGATCGTTGATTGGTCGGCCAGGCCAGTCGATTCACCCACCCGATAATTCGATCACCAGACGGGGGAAAGCATATGAAAGGCTTCGCGCCCAGCCTGTTTGACAAGCTGATGAATGATGGACCGCGTTCCTCCTTCAGCCCTGTCGTCAGCCGCCTTTCCATAGAAGAACTCAAGGATGCCGTCGCACGCGATCTGGAAGCAATGCTCAACACGCGCTCCGTCGTGCCCGAGGAATTGCTGCAGCAATATCCCGAATGCAGCACCTCCATCATCGCCTATGGTCTCAATGATTTTGCCGGGATGAGCCTGGCCAGCCTGGATGACCGCACTGCCATCTGCCATTCCCTGGAAGAAGCCATCTCCCGGCACGAGCCACGATTGCGCAACGTCAAGGCCACGCTGGAGATCCAGGAAGGTTCGATCAACCGCCTCAATTTCGCCATCAGTGCCTTGCTCGTGGTCAATGCGGCGCGCGAGACCGTCAATTTTGACGCCGTCCTGCAGCCGTCCACCCTGCAATATTCGATCAGCAAGTCGCGAACCACGCGCATAGGAGTCTAAGTGCAAGAGCTGCTTCCCTATTACGAGCGCGAGCTGAGCTTCCTGCGGCGCTATTCCCGCGAGTTCTCCGAGCGCTATCCCAAGATCGCAGGCAGCCTGTTGATGGCCGGCGAGATCTGTGAGGATCCACATATCGAGCGCATGATCCAGTCCTATGCGCTGCTCAACGCGCGGGTCTCCAAGCGGCTTGATGACGACTACCCCGAATTCACCGAGGCCTTGTTCGAGGTCCTCTATCCGCATTACCTGCGACCTTTCCCCTCCTGCTCGATCGCGCGCATGGACTCTGCAGCCTCGGCTGCGCAGCTGACCAACGCCACCGTCATCCCGCGCGGGACGGCGCTCTCCACGCGGCCGGTGAAGGGCGTGATCTGCCGGTTCCAGAGCGCTTACGATGTGCCGGTCGCGCCCATCCGGTTAGCGCAAGCGGTCTTTTCTCCCATCATCGATGCCCCCGAGGCAGTGGTACTGCCGACTTCAGTGACATCCTCCCTGTCCATCACCATCGAGACCACCACCGAGCAGGTGACCTTGTCCAAGCTGGGCCTGGCCTCGCTGCGCGTCTTCATCGATGGCGAGGCCTCGTTCTGCGCCGCCCTGCGTGACAGCCTCTTCATGCGCAGCACGGCTGCCTGGGTCGAGCTGCCGCGCAGCGGCCGCTGGACCGGGCTGCGCAAGGTCCCGCTGGCCGAGGTGGGGTTCGCTGAAGAGGACGCGCTGATCGACTTCCCGTCGCAATCGCATCCTGCCTATCGCCTGCTGACCGAGTATTTTGCCTTCCCCGAGAAATTCAATTTCTTCGACATCGATCTGTCGGCCATTCTCGCCGTCCTGCCGGCCGGGACCAAAAGCTTCACCTTGCACCTGGGCCTGTCCGGCTTGCGCGCCGATTCGCACATCGCCCGCCAGCTTGGCGGCGTCAGCGCGGCCAATCTGCTGCTGGGCTGCACGCCAGTCATCAACCTGTTCAGCCAGCGGGGCGATCCGATCCGCCTGACGCATGCGGGTGCCTCCTACCCGGTCCTGCCCGACGGGCGTCGTGCCTTCGGTTACGAGGTCTACTCGATTGATTCGGTCCAGCTGGTGCGCCAGACGCCGCAAGGCGAATCGATCACGCGTTTCCGCCCCTTCTATTCCCTGCGCCACGGCCAGGCACCGGAGAGTGATGGTCACTACTGGGCCATGCGCCGTGACGAATTGGTCGCACTGAAGAGCCCCGGATATGAAACGGAGATCTCGATCGTCGATATCGATTTCGATCCGGCCAAGGTCGAGACCGATACCCTGAGCATCGAGCTGACCTGCACCAACCGCGACCTGCCTGCCTTGCTGACCTACGGCCTGCCGGGCGGAGACTTGAGTCTGGAAGGTGGCGGCGTGATCCGCACCGCCGCCTTGTTGCGCAAACCGACGTTGCCGTCGCGCTTCGAGCGCGGACGCGGCGCGCAATGGCGTCTGATCTCGCATCTCTCGCTGAATCACCTCTCGCTCATGCGGGGTGGGCTGGAAGCCTTCCAGGAGATGCTCACGCTTTACGACCAATCCAATTCACCCATTTCGCAACGCCAGATCAGTGCCATCGCCGCCATCGATCACAAAGCCACCACCGCATGGTTGCCGGGCAATCCGTTCGCCAGCCTGGTGCGCGGCATCGAGGTCAAGCTGACCGTGGATGAAGAAGGTTTCGTCGGCAGCGGCTTGCACGCCTTCGCCGGCGTGATCGATCGCTTCATGGGTTTGTACGTCCACGCCAACAGCTTTTCGCAGTTGACCGTGATATCCAAAAGAACCGGGGAGGAACTGCTCAAATGCAGGCCACGCAGCGGAGATTTGAGCCTAGCGTGATCGAGCGGCTGTTCGCCGCTCCTCACCGCTTCCAGTTTTTCCAGGCCGTGCGCATGATCGAACTCTGGTTCAAGCGCAACGGGGTGCCGCATGAACGTGCGCTCAGTGATTTCCTGCGCTTTGCCAATCGCACCGTACTCGGCTTTCCTGCCAGTGAAATCGAGGGGATTGAGACCTATCCGCCGCGCGAAGATGAGACTGTCTCCGTCGCTGACATGGAACAGGCACTGCGCAGCGGGCAGATGAAGTATGTGCGGCTGACGCCGACCTTCATGGGCTTCCTGGGCGGCAGCGGTTCGCTTCCTGCGCATTACACCGAGCGCATCGCCCGTCACCAGATCGAGCAGCGAGATGAAGGTCCGCGTGCTTTCCTGGATGCCTTTTCCACGCGTTCGCTCGCCCTGTTCTATCAGGCGTGGAGCAAGTACCGGCTGGCCTTTCAATACGAAGCCGGCCGCCGCGATACCTTCCTGCCGTTGCTGTTGTCCCTGTCCGGGCTCGGTTTCCGTTCATTGCGCGAGCGCCTGCAGGATATCGAGGGCAACGGTGTCCGCGACGAATCCCTGGCGCACTTCGCGGGGGCCTTCCGTCACCGTCCCGCCTCGGCACCCTACATGCAGAAGGTATTGGGCGAGTATTTCTCGGTGCCGTTGCAGATCGAGCAGTTCGTCGGCTACTGGTACAAGGTGCCGCGCGAACACCAGACCATGCTGGGTTCGACCAATTCGGCACTCGGTACGGCCATGGCCGGCGAGCGGGTCTGGCAGCGCGACCTGCGCATGCGTCTGCGTATCGGCCCGCTGGCGATGAAGGATTTCGAGCAGTTCCTGCCAGGGAAGAAGGCCTCCCTGGCCTTGGCGCGCATGTTGGGCATGTTCACCGGATCGACGCTCGAATATGAAGTGCAGCTGGTGCTGCGTGCGCAGGATGTCCGCGGTATGGCGCTTGCGGGCACAAATGAAGGAGGACGCCTGGGCTGGGACACCTTCATCGCCACCGCGCCCGAAACAAGGGACCGTGCCGATATCCGCTACGAAATTGCCGTTCAGTGATGTGAAAGAAAACCACAAAAACCAAGATGGCCGCCAAGGCTGTCGCCATTCAAAGCAGGAAGGAAACGCAGCATGGGCATCAACCTGAAATCCCTGATCAGCAAACTCAACGAGTCCGCGCGCCTGGCCACGGAACGCGCAGCCACGCTGTGCATGTCGCGCGGCCAGTATGAAGTGGACCTGGAACACCTGTTCCTGGCCCTGCTGGAGCAGCCGCAATCCGACTTTTGCCTGATCGCGCGACGTAGCGGCATCAGTCTCGACAGTCTGCAGGCTGATCTCGAACGCGAAATCGGCACCTTCAAGAACGGCAATACCCGGACCCCGGTGCTGTCTCCTCATTTGCAAACCTTGTTCGAACATGGCTGGCTGATCGCTTCGCTGGACAGCGGCAATCCCGCCATCCGCAGCGGCCACCTGCTGCTGGCGCTGCTGACCCAGAGCGAGCTGTCGCAACTGGCCTATCGCGGTTCCAAGCTGTTTGCCAAATTCAAGGTCGACGAACTGAAGCATGACCTGCACAAGCTCACCGAAGGTTCGGTGGAAGCGCCCGCGATGGCAGATGCCGGCGGCAAGCCGGGTGAAGAGGACAGCGCAGGCGGCGATCCCGTGGGCGAATTGCAGCAGCGCGCTGCCAGCAAGACCCCGGCGCTGGACCAGTACACCACCCAGCTGACCGAGCGCGCCCGTGACGGCAAGATCGACCCGGTCATCGGACGTGACGCCGAGATCCGCCAGGCGGTCGACATCCTGCTGCGCCGCCGCCAGAACAATCCCATCCTGACCGGTGAGGCCGGCGTGGGCAAGACCGCCGTGGTGGAGGGCCTGGCCCTGCGCATCGCCCAGGGCGATGTGCCGCAGCCCTTGCAGGGCGTGGAGATCCATACGCTGGACATGGGCCTGCTGCAGGCCGGTGCCAGCGTCAAGGGCGAGTTCGAGAATCGCCTCAAGAACGTGATCGACGAGGTCAAGAAAAGCCCGCATCCCATCATTCTCTTCATCGATGAGGCGCACACCATGATCGGTGCCGGTGGCCAGGCCGGACAGAACGACGCCGCCAACCTCCTCAAGCCCGCCCTGGCACGTGGCGAGTTGCGCACCATCGCCGCCACGACCTGGAGCGAGTACAAGAAGTATTTTGAGAAGGATGCCGCATTGGCCCGCCGCTTCCAGGTCATCAAGGTCGAGGAGCCGACCGAGGAAGTGGCATGCGCCATGCTGCGGGCAATGGCACCGCTCATGGAAAAGCACTTTGGCGTGCGCGTGTATGATGAAGCGATCACCGAAGCCGTGCGCCTGTCGCATCGCTACATCAGCGGCCGTCAGCTGCCGGACAAGGCCATCAGCGTGCTCGATACTGCCTGCGCCAAGGTGGCGCTGGGACAGAATGCCACGCCGGCGCTGCTGGAAGGCGTCACGCGGCGCATCGAGCGTCTGGATGCCGAGATCGGCGCACTGCGGCGCGAGAGCGCCAGCGGCTCCGAGCATCAGGCACGATTGGCCGAATTGCAGGCACAACACGCCGCGGCCCTGGCTGAACAGGCCGATCTGCAGACTCGCTGGGAGCAGGAGCGTGGCTTGAATGAGCGCATCCAGCAGGCGCGTGCCGCCCTGGAAGACGCCAACAAGGAAGGTAGCAACACCGGTGATGCCGATGCTGCGCGCGCCGAACTGAAGCAGTTGCTGGACGAGTTGAAGCAGCATCAGGGCGAGACCCCGATGGTGCCGGTCCAAGTGGATGGCCATGTGGTAGCCGAGATCGTGGCCGGCTGGACCGGCATCCCGCTGGGCAAGATGGTCAAGGATGAGATCAAGACCGTGCTAGGCCTGGACGCCTTGCTGCGCGAGCGCGTGCTCGGGCAGCCGCAGGCGACCTCTGCTGTCGCACAGCGCGTGCGTACTTCGCGCGCCAATCTGGATGATCCGGGCAAGCCCAAGGGCGTGTTCCTGTTCGTCGGACCGTCCGGCGTCGGCAAGACCGAGACCGCGCTGGCACTGGCCGACGTGCTGTATGGCGGCGAGCGCAAGCTGATCACCATCAACATGAGCGAATACCAGGAAGCCCATACCGTCTCCGGCCTCAAGGGTTCGCCGCCGGGTTATGTCGGCTATGGCGAGGGCGGCGTACTGACGGAGGCGGTGCGGCGCAATCCGTATAGCGTGGTGCTGCTCGACGAGGTGGAGAAGGCGCACCCGGATGTGCTGGAATTGTTCTTCCAGGTTTTCGACAAGGGCGTGATGGACGATGGCGAAGGCCGCGAGATCGACTTCAAGAACACCATCATCATCCTCACCAGCAATGTCGCTTCCTCGCAGATGATGCAGGCGTGCCTGAACAAGACTGCGGAAGAGTTGCCCACCCCGGATGAGCTCGATGCGCTGATCCGGCCCCAGCTGGTCAAGGCCTTCAAGCCGGCTTTCCTGGGGCGTCTCAAGGTCATCCCGTATTACCCGATTGCCGACGAGGTACTGGTCGAGATCATTCATCTCAAGCTGGCGCGCATCGCCAAGCGGATCGCCGGCAACCACAAGGCCGAGTTCAGCTACGACAAGGCGCTGGTCGAAGCCGTGCTCGCGCGCTGCACCGAGGTTGATTCCGGCGCGCGCAATGTGGACAACATCCTCAACGGCAGCCTCTTGCCGGAGATCGCCGAAAGCGTATTGGCGCGCATGGCCGAAGGGCAGGGCATCAGCCGCATCAAGGTCTCGGCCAGCAAGAAGGGCGATTTCAAGTACACCATCCAGTAATCTTCACGAAGCGGTCAAGATCATGACGTGTTCCTCTCCACTCTTTCACCCGGCAGCGCCTGCTGCTGAGCTTGTCCGATCAACGGCGGGGCAATCATGATTGCCTCGGCCATCGCCGCCCTGGCGGGGGCGTGGAATCAATCCACGCGGGTGATGCGGCTGTACATGGCCGCAGGAGCGGAGCTGGGCGCGGAGACGCTGATGGCCGAGAAATTGCAGGCCGTCGAGCAGATCAGTGCGTTCCAGGAGGAGCGCGGTGCGATGGATGGCAAGGCGGACATCGCCGGTTATCGCCTGCAGCTCTCCTGCCTCAGCCTGAACGCCGGCATTTCCCTGCGCAAGCTGCTGGGGCAGCCGGTGCTGGTTGAGCTGGATACCGATGGTGCGCCGCGTGCCTTCCATGGCCACGTCACCGACTGCCGGATGGAAGGGGCGAATGGCGGCATGGCGCGTTACGTGCTGACCATTGAGCCGTGGCTGGCCTTCCTGCAGCATCGGCGCGACAGTGCAGTATTCCAGGACATGACGGTGCCGGACATCATCGAATCCGTCTTCCGTGACTACCAGGGACAAGGCAAGCTGCAGCCCGCCTGGCGACTGGACTTGCAGGATGCCTCGGTCTACCCCAGGCGCAGTCTGGCGACGCAGTACCAGGAGACCGATCTCGCTTTCGTCGAACGCCTGCTGGCCGAGGAAGGCCTGTTCTACTACATCGAGCACACCGGCGACCCGAGCAGCGCCAGCCTGGGAACGCACACTGTGGTCATCGCTGACCACAACGGCAGCTTCAAGCCCAATGCACGTGACCAGATCGCCTTCAGCCAGCCGGGAGCGGTGATGTCGCAGGACAGTATTGACCGCTGGCGCAGCGTGCGCCGCTGGCAGAGCAATGCGGTGGAGATCCTGACCTGGGACTACCGCCAGGCCGCAGTACGAGAGGCCAGCAGCATGAGCAGTACCGGTGGCGATGATGCCCACGGCAGCCAGGGCGAAACACCGGGCGGTCTGGTATTGACCCTGCGCGATGCGCCCGGCGTCTACGCCAACGAGAACCGTGCGCAGGCCGAACGCCAGGCGCGCAATCACATGCAGGCCATCGAGGCGCGCAATGAAATCTTCACCGGCACGGGCACGGTGCGCAGTCTCAGGCCCGCGACCAGCTTTACCCTCACTGGTCACTACGACCATATCGGTGGCGCGGATGACGAGTTCGCGCTGCTGCGGGTGGTTCACCAGGCGCACAACAATCTGAACGCGGATCTCAAGGCGGAGGCGAGGCGTCTGCTGGGCGAAGCTGCACTGGACGAGGGTGCGGCTGCGGGGAGTCTGCTCGATGCCGCCTTGCAGCCTGCGCGCGGCGATGCACGTCCGGTTTACCGCAATCGTTTCGAGGCGATCCGCATCAAGATTCCGTATCGTCCCCTGCTGACGGATGCTGAGGGAACGCGTCTGCATCCCAAGCCGGTGGCGAGCGGCCAGCAGACGGCCGTGGTGGTCGGCGCGCAGGGACAGGCGGTCCATACTGACCGCGATAACCGGATCCGTGTGCAATTCCATTGGCAGCGCGGCGAGCGCAGTCACAGCGGCTTGAGTTCTCCGGCACCGGAAGGTCACGTTGGCGCGCCAGCCAATGAACAATCTGGCACCTGGGTTCGGGTGCTGGCGGGTATTGCGCCGACGGCGGGCGCCAATTGGGGTGGCCAGGCGGTGCCGCGCGTGGGGCAGGAAGTCCTGATCGACTTCATCGAAGGCGACATCGACCGTCCGGTGGTCATCGGCACGCTGTACAACGGTCGCGGGCAGGACAATGCCCAGGGCAACCAGGCCGGGCAGGGTGCAGGTGCGGCCACCGGCAATGCACCGGCGTGGTTCCCTGGCGATACGGACGGGCACCAGCATGCGGCGGTGCTCTCCGGTATCAAGACACAGGCATTGGGTGCCAGCCAGAGCGGCGGTGGCGCGTACAACCAATTGGTGTTTGACGATACCCCCGGCCAGTCGCGCGCCTCGTTGCAGCAGCATGCGGATGGCCATGACGGTGCCAGCGAACTGAATCTTGGTCTGCTGCGCCAGCAGACCGACAATCAGCGCCTGGCTGCCACCGGTCAGGGCTTCGAGCTGAAAACCCGCTACAGTGCGGCCGTTCGCGGCGGTCAGGGATTGTTGTTGTCTACGGAGAAGAGTTCGGGGGCGCAGCTGGATGTGCGGGGTGCGCTTTCGCAGCTGGCGGACAGCGTCGATAAGCAGAAGCAATTGGCGGAGACCGCCCAGAAGCACAATGCCAAATTCGAGGGCGAGACGGAAGCAGGCAAGTTGCCCGCGGTGGAATCGCTGCCGGAGTCGGTCGAGGTGCTCAAGGCGAGTGCCACGGCTTCATCGGGCAATGGCAGCGGTGGTGAGGGCAACGAAGCAAGCACAACTGGCGCGACCGCCTTCAGCGCTCCGCAGTTGCAGCTCTCCAGTCCGGCCGGCATCGCGGCGGCAACACCGGCCAGCGCGATTCTGGCAGCCGGGGTGACCAGCAGCGTCACGGCGGGCAAGGACATCAACCAGATTGCCCAGGGCCATCTGCATCATCTGGCCAAGGCAGGGATCAGTCTTTTCACTTACGGCAAAGTCGGTGATGCCAGCAAGCCGGTTCAGGATGCCGGCATGGCGCTGCATGCTGCATCGGGAAAGGTCAGCGTGCAGAGCCAGGCGGGAAAGACCCTGATGACGGCGGCGAAGCAGGTGACGGTGGCCAGCGTGGGGAAGGATGTGCAGATCACGGGCAAGCAGCATGTGCAGTTCAGTGCGCAGGGCGCGTGGCTGAAACTCGAGGGCGGCAACATCGAGGTGCATGGGCCGGGGGCGATGGAGTTCAGGGCTAGTGCCAAGGAGTTGACGGGACCGGCCAGTAGTACATCTTCCTTGACCATGTCCAGCGGCGACATCAAGGGCTGTTCCCAGGCCAGCCAAGATGCCAGTGCGGCGATGGCCGGTGCCCAAACTTTATAGGGCAGGAATCAATGGAAGATAACGTGACAATGATTGCAACGCCGCTCTGGGATTCGTATGTCAGTGCATTGCATTCCCGTTTCCAAGAAAAGCCTTGCCTCGCCTGGATCAATCCTGCCCAAGGCGATCCCTTCGAGACCGATGAATTGGTGGCCGCCAGAAAAGTGTGCGTTCCCATCATGCATCCGCACTTTGACATGCGTTATGCACCTTACTTGGTGGAACTGGACCTGTCCCGATTCCAGGATGGTGATGTACTGGCTCGCACAGTGGAGTTGGCCGCCAATGCATGGACACTGGACAGCTTGCAGAAAATGAACGGACAGCCGATATGCGGATGGGTGGCAGCTTCATGCACAGCGAGGGATCTGGCGGCTTACTGGGCGCGTACGTGCCACATTCACCGGCGTAACGGCCAAACCAAGCTGCTCCGCTTCCATGACCCTGGGGTACGCGAATGGCTGTGGCCTACACTTGACAGACTGCAGCACACCATTTTGCTGGGGCCGGCGACCTACATCCTGTCGGTTGGCCGTAACGGGCAGCTACTGGAGCAGGGCCTCGACGAGACCGAGCCGCACCAACAGAATCCATCCCTGGCGTTGACCGCAAAACAATGGAACGAGGTAGAGGATTATGCAGTCGTCCACGCTGCCTGGCTTGCCCTATGCGGGCAGGATGAAGCATGGCGTGGCCGCCTGTCGCTGCAGCCAGATTGGCAATATAACGCGCTGGATTGCCTTCGACACGCTACCGAGTACCGCATTACGGACGCGCAGGATCGCGTCTTGTTCGCCAGGCACGCCTTGGAAGTTGGCACAAATTTTCATTTGAATGCCTTGCTCTCACCAGTGTGGGAAAGGACGCGCGCTGGCGAATACTATGGCGGCGCGCTCGAAGAGCTTATTGGCGACAGCGCCGACCGCCTGTTTATCCATTTGCATCACGAGACCTGAGCCATGGCTTGCAACAACCCCCAGAATCCGCAGTGCCCCAACTGCAACAAGAGTGGCCTTGCCATCCTGCCGACGCGCTACGCCGTGGTGCCGATGCATGTCGATGCAGCTTTGCCAGCTCCTTTGGGCAACAAGGTGAGCAGCGTCAGGCTGAACCATCACAAATATGCATTGCGTGCCTTAAGGGCAGGATTCCTTTACGTCTTTCATGAGAAGCATCCGCGCGGCAGTCACATCAAATGGGAGGTGTACGGCGTTTCGGAGGCAGGTACGCTGTGGAAGATGCCTTCGGCCAGCGCCATCAAGGCCGTGAACGAGGAGCCGCAGTGCTCACGCAACGGACACAATCTCCCGGCCTCGGTCATCACGATCGAATCTCCCGAGAAATGCAAGCGAGTCTGGATCGCTTTCTCGGAGCATATCTGGAGTACCGAGACGCTGGCAGACTTCGAGAAGGACGCCAAACTGCGTGACCGGCGCATGCAGACCTTCCTGCCCGCGACCTGGATTGCGACCGGCGGTTATCGCCACGGGTTGCCGGCGACAAAGGCGAACATTGAGCAGATTCTTGAATACAAGCCAGGCTTCCGTGCGGATAGCGTGAACCCAAAGGTCGTTCCGAAGATCAGCCGGCCTTCCAGGAATGGCAGCTATTTTGCTGACGTGCTGAAAAAGCAGAGCACCATTTATACAGCCGTTGAGCGCAGTGGGCAGAGCGAGCCCGTTTCCAAGCTGATGGCCGAGATCGGAAAGAACACGAAAGGCAAAGACCATCTGCCGCTCATCATGGGCGTGTGGGATGCCGTCGGAATTGTTCATGAACTCAACGGCTTCCGTAACGATGTTGTCGGCTGGTCGGAAAAGTACATGGAAGAATTGCAGATGGAAGTCTCTGCGATGATGGCCATTGATGGACTCAAGGAGGTCCTGGGCCAACGGGCCGCCGATGCGCAGGACAGCTTCCAGCAGGACATGAAGAGCCACAGCATGTCTCAGCCGGATAGCACCGGTCGGCGCCAGTACGCTTCCAAGCTACCTCCGGCCGAACAGGCCAAGGCCAACGAGATTAGCGACTTCATTGATGAACTGAAGCAGAAGCAAGTTCCGACGGTCGTTATCCAGCCGACCTATCTCGATCATGTCAATACGATGCCAGAACCTCAGCGTAGTGCCGAGTTGGCAAAGCTGCGAAAGCAGGCAGATGACTTCGTAAGCACGCGGGACAAGAATGGCGTGAGAAATATCGAGGATGCCAGAACCGGCGCCTGGTCAAAATATGAAAAGAAGTTGGACAAGAAGCGCTATTCAGACTTCAAGAAGAATTACAACGCATTCCAGGATGAGGTAACCAAGATCGCCAATGATCGTACCGAGGATCTGGTGAACTGGCTTGAAGCGAAGAATCTGATTGATGCATTTACCGAATTCCACGGAAAAAGTGTGAGCGACGGCGTGGTGTTCGATGATCAGGTGGGCAGGGCGATCTTCGGCATGAACCACAGCAATGTGGGACAGGACAAGATCGCTGCTTGGGTCAAGGAGATGAAAACGACCGAGACCAACCTCTTGTGGCGCGCCATGGCCTTGAATCAGATTGACGCGATGCCTGAGTTGGATGCGTACCTACAGGAGGCCAAGCAAAACAATGAGAAGAAGATCCTGGCGAGCACGGTCGATTGGATTGCCATCGGTCAAAAGAGCCTGAAGACCCTGGCTGATACCTATAAAAAGGCCATTGGCATCTACAACGCCAATACCAATGCCGCCTCCGAAAAAGGCTCCATGGCATTCAACGTCAGGGTCAAGCCGATCAAGACCTTTGGGGTCGACTTGAAGATCATGACGGTCGGCGATGCCATCATGAGGGACTTCAAGTTGGCGAGCACGCTTGATTACGCTGGCGAAAAAATGGTGCAGTACATGCTGAGTGTGCGAGCACTCGTCAACCCACTGGATTCCTTGCAGCTGATTCAGGCGCAAGCCAAGAATGACGGCTTGATCAGGCAACAGACTATCGGACGCTTACGCACTGCACGAGCGTTTCTGGCAAGTGATCAGCCGGCCATGCACAATGCGCAGACTGAAAGCATGCGTCGCGCTTGGGAGGACTTCAAGAAAAGTGAGAAGGCGCCCAACGCGATCAAAGACGTACGAGCTGCGCTGCTGGTGATGATCATTGAGGGGGTTAATTTCTCCAAGATGGCGCATGCCTGCATAGAAAAAGGGGATGCGAAGAGCTGGTGGGGGCTTGTGGCCTCTGGCATGACCATTACTAGTGGTCTGTTTGATGTGGCAGGAGGCATTCTGAAAAATATGACGCAGAATGCCAAGGGAGAATTCGATAAAGGGGCGACCTTGTGGAGCTACCAGCGGCTTAAGCTTGTTGGTGGAGCGTTAGGTGCAGCGACTGCCGCAATAGGAGTAGTGTTTGATACGCTGGATATGAAAAAAAATTGGGAGGCGGGCAAGAGAGGAATGGCTTCGCTATATTTCCTCAAGGTTGTCTTCGGATCTGGAACCGTTTTGTTGTCGACGGCCACCGCGATGACATACTCAACACCCCTTATTCGGCAGTTGACTGTGCGGGCGACTCTCAGTTTGACAGTCCAAGTCGTTGCTGAACGAGAAGCGGCCTTGATTGCCGCACGTATTCTGCTGATGGCTGCAGGATTCTGGGTAGGCGTGGCCATCTTTACCATCCAGGTATTGATCTGGATATTCAGCGACGATGATCTTCAATCATGGTGTGCCCTGTGTGTTTTTGGAGAAGACCGTAACGAAAAATCAGCTTTTCATTCATTGAAGGAACAAAGTTCCGGATTGAATCAAGCGCTCGTTGCGATTGGTTTACCCCCGGCGGACTAGGCTAAGAAGGTCGGTGGTTGGTTTTGGCAAAATGAATCGAAGCCCATTGTTGAAAATATGAAACTGCACGACTGAGAGAGAGACTATGGCTGAATATGTTAAACACCCTGATTCTGGACCTACTCTAAAACTAAGAGGCTATATCTCCAATTACAAGAAGACGAGGGAAAGCGCTAGCTTCTTCTTCACCGCGGGGGATCAAGCAAAAATTGGTGCAATGGCCGTCATGTCGGCAGCATCCGGTTTGGCTGGACAAGCCGCGATCATGGCTAACTACGCTACCTCAATGGAGGAGGAGGCCGATTTCATTGAGTTCGACCTGGATGGAAAGTCGTTAAGAGGATGGGTATGGCGCAGCCCTTTCCAAGAGGGCGATATTGTAGAGGTGGCTGCTCAGAAACGCAGCGATCACTACGAACTATTTGCCGTCGCAAGGCCCTCTGATCGGGTTATTGCTCTTTATCCTCATTGCTCGCGAGGACGCGCGACTCATGTCAGGAACGCTGCAAAGTGGGTTGGCTATCTGGCTATCTATTTCTTTATTGCGGGGATTCTGTTGGGTTGGTTGATCGGTGCTGGACCTCTGGGGATATGGGGTGACTTCTATTTCAATTTTCCACAGGGATTTCTGATAATTGGAGCTGGCTGGATGGCATCGGTGCTTATCGTTGGACACCTGGCACGCAAATGGATGCCATTTGTACGATTGGCTGAAAGGGTCTTTCGGATACTGGACTTGCCATCGCCTACCAGCATCGATCTGAAGAAATCCACAAAATTACGCAAGACCGAGAGTGATCCACCTGAATGTGGCGTGATGTATTTCAAATATTAGAAATCATGGTTTTTACGAGAAAAGCTGGCGAAGGCATCCAGTTCAGAATTTCTAGGACGGCTCTAATCATTTTCCCGACACGCATCTGAACCTACTCCAGCGCTGACAAAATTGTGTGTGGCAGGATAAGTGCAGAACGCTGACGTTTGCGTGCATCATCGCATTAAATATTAGAACTCGTTTCCCTGACTAAACCTTATTGATCGCCGGCCGATGGAAATTCTTATGACCATTTACATGAGCCATTCAAACGAAAGCTCACTACAAAAACTGACGGGGAAGATAAGTTCGTATGAGAAGGAGAGATTAAGTGCGAGCTTTGTATTTGCGGAGTCAGATCAAACAAGAATGGGGGGGCTTGCCGTCGCGTATTCGGCGACCAGTCTGACGGGGCAGGCGGCAATTATGTCGCACTACGCTTCATCAATAGAGGAAGAAGCTGACTACGTTCAGTTTGCGCTGGATGGAAAACAGATTAAGGGCTGGCTATGGAGAAGCCCATTCAAGGAAGGGGATGAAGTTGTTGCGGCTGTTGAGAAACGGCAAGGCCATTACGAGTTGTATGGAATGATGCGCCCCATCGATAAGGTCATCTCGTTATACCCTCATTGTTCACGTGGGAAGCAGAGTCATATAAAAAATGCCATTAAATGGTGGTTCATATTTATGGCATTTGTTTATACAGTAACGTTGCTAGTGCCGTTGTTAGGTGGAGTTCTAACCTTCTGGAGATTTTGGATTGATCTTCTGACAGAGGAGCCCAGTTTCTCATATGTTTTAATTGGGCTAGGCATTTTTTTTATGGTCATGGTTGCGTCTTTAACTAGGAAATGGATGCCATTCGTGCGCCTCGCTCAAAAGGTCTTTCGGGCACTGGAATTGCCTTCGCCTTCAAATATCGATCTGAAGAAATCCACCAAATTGCATAAGACCGAGACCGATCCTCCTGAATGTGGCGTGATGTATTTCAAATACTGAGATTTGATCGCCTTTTTTTAATCTATTTTGGGAGAGTTATCAGATCCGCTAAGTCGCTTTCCCCAATGAGATTCGCCCTTTCAAAAGCCGCGAAGGTCACCGCAAATCCGAATGAGCAGATGAAGGAAATGAAGATGCTGATCTTTGATCATGTGACCGGGGGTGACATTATCGATTTCGACCCGGCAACCGGGCTCTGGCGTTATCCAGAAAAGCCGAGAGTGACGCCTGAGCTTGAGATCATGGCAAGGTTCACCCTTCCGGTTCGAGGAAGCTTTACTGAAGTCGATGGCAAGCGTTATTACCTTTATTGGACAGCGGACCGGATCTTGCTCTTCAGACTTCCGGACGGCACCGAATACACGTTGTTCCGCCACCTTTCAGATGCACGTTTTGAAGATCTGCGCGATGGGCTGAAATTCGAGATTGTCCCGGCAGAGAGAAGGGACGGCAGTGCCATTCCCGGATATTCAACAGTGCGGATGCACGATAGAACTGGCGCGTTATTGCACGAAGTTTCTTATTTTTCGCAACGGTATCTTCAGCTCTACATGATGGATATCACACCCTTTACCGATAGAGATCTTGGAACATGGGATTTCTTTGTTGCGCTCAAAGATGCTTTCGAGAAAATAAGTGAGAAATGCTCAAGCGAGCAGAACGAAAGTCCGCTTGCATCCAGGATACGGGCGAGAACTGGAGAGCGCTGTCCCCTAGATGGTTTTTGGTTGGTAGCCGATTCCGTGGATTATCGGATAGAGGCCAAACAAGGCGAGCTGATGCCCTCCAGTCAGGGCCGCAACGTGAATTGGGAATGGATTTCTCGTGAACTGATTCCTGCGGGCTTTTTCACCGGCTAAAAAACATCGAGATATCTCCAATGACACAGCGCGCCTGCGGATCGTTGCGAAAAATAGCAATGCTTGTTTGCCAGCACCATACAGGTAGCGAAATCATCGATGTTGATTTGCTCGCAGATTTGAGCGGAGGAAATGTGACTATAAGTAATACAAGCCGATTTACTCCGAAAAATCCACTTTGGTACGAGGACCTCGCTGCGCGCGAGTCGGGAATAGATCTTGATGTGCGCTTGGATAGTCCGCTCCTTGATGAGGATCTGAATCACGTCGATGAAAATTACCTGGAAATTTCACGCACATCGTCTGTCATCAGGGGGCTTGGCGTCCTGATCGGTATATCATTTTTTTTAATTTCCTTCGGATTCTTTATTCCTTTCTTGATCCATCGGTGGGGTGACTTTTTCAGTCTCGCGCCTTTGCTTGGACTCTTTTATTGCGTAATGCTGGCGGGCGGAATCGTAGCAGTGGGATTGTTCGCTCTTTATGATTGTCTTCTTCCGAGAGATACGCCGGTACGTTTCAATCGAAACACCAGAAAAATATACGTCTACGAATATACGGCGTCATTGCAACGTCTTAAGCGCTGGCGAACGGAAATCAAGATCTATGACTGGGACCAGATTGAGGCGGAGATTGCCAAGTCTTCAGTATTTGCCGGGAAGACTTACTCCGTTCGGGATGAGTTGGTGCTGGTGATCTGTAAGCCAGCAACCAACGAGGTCATTGACCGTATTTCACTCAAGGGTAATGACGTTGGTGCCGAGACCCTGTATCAATTGTGGTCCTATGTCCGCCGGTTCATGGCCTACGGCCCGTCCCGTATTCCAGCGCTGATGACACGTGAGCAGAGTGTCGGCTTCGTCAAGAGCCTGTTTCATTTCATGCCCTACCTTTCCCCAACCGAGGAGGGCCGGCGCTTCCGTAGCAAGATGCGGTGGCTGGATTACTCGATCATTTTTCTGACGATCTGGTTTTTCTGGATCTGGCTGCCTCTTGGGCTTTGCCATTACGTTGCAATGAAGTGTGCTCCAGAGCCGTTTTGGCCTGCAGAAGTGGATGAAGAGAGTCGGCGTGGATAACAGAAAATTCTTTCATGAGTACATCGCGGTTTAATCCACCGAATTCCCTCTGGTATGAGGACCTCCCGGCCCGAGCGGCGATGGCGGAGGAAGAAGTTTCTGTCATGGCTTTGCAAGAGGATGTGATCGGTGTCGATCAAGATAAACTGGATATTTCTCGCGCATCCTCCACTCTGCGAGGCGGTTTCATTTTTATCGGAATGGCGGTCTTGCTGATACTGTGCTGGTTCGCGCCACATGTCTTCACGTCTATCTTTACACCCCCGAGATCTGTATTGGTGATAACGATCTTGACGATTCAGAATCTTGCACTGGCCGGTTACAGCCTGTTCCTGATCTGGCTGGACTGTCGAATTCCACGTGATCTTCCTGTACGTTTTGACCGTCGTGCTGGAAAGATTCACGTACAGGATTTCAGCCTCAGTCTCAATCCTTTCGCACACCGAAAGCTTCTGCTGAAGACTTTCGACTGGGCGGACATCGAGGCTGAGTTGACCAAACAGGCCGGGTTCAACGGCAAGGTCTATATGGTGAGATACGCCTTGGTATTGGTAGTTTGCCGACCAGGAACCACGGAGGTGCTTGAGCGGATCACCCTCAGAGGCAACGACATTGCAACCCAAGGCTTGGAGTCTATCTGGTCCTATGTGCGAAGGTACATGGAGCAAGGCCCATCCAATCTGCCGACGCTACATGTGCGTGAGCGGCGGATTTCCTTGTTGAATAGCCTGTTCTTCTACATGCCCTATCTCGCTCCGGGAGAAGAAGGGCGGTTCTATCGTAGTCGTATGGGCGCGGTAGAGTTGATTCTTGCGTTTCTGATGATCTGGTTCTTCTGGATTTGGCTGCCGTTAGGGCTGTGCTACTACGTTGCAATGAGGTGTGCTCCAGAGCCAAGTTGGCCGGAACGCTTGGATTGATGGGGCCGTTGGAAAAAATTGAGCCATCGTTCTTTGGACAACTGAGGTTCAGTAGATACCTGTTTCGGAATCTGCTGAGTCCTGATTGACCGGTTAGACGGCGAAGAAATGTCCAGCCAGAGAGGAACAGTTGTGAATGAGGATTTGTAGATGAGTAGCACCCGGTCCCGTTTTAATCCGATCAATCAACATTGGTACGAGGATTTACCCGACCATCAGGCAGACTTCGGTCGAGATCTAGAGTCCCCTACGCTCGCAGACGACATCAATGCAATCAGCGAAAGCTATCTGGAAGTGTCGCGCGCGGGCAATGTGATCCGGGGCGGTTTGCTGATGGTGGGCACCGTAATGCTTGTGTTCTTCTCTTGGGTAGTGATGCACCTGGTAGCGGCGAGCATCGGGCCAGATGACGCGCTGATCTTTCCCATCATTAGTTGGAGTTTTCTTGCTTTGGGGATGATATGCGCCATTTTCGGTATGATTCTGGACTGCAGCATTCCGCGTGATATGCCAGTGCGTTTCGACCGCGATAAATGCAAGGTCTATGCCTATGATTATCCAATTCGTCTGATGCCGTTTCCACCCCGTCGGTCGAAACTAAAGATATTTTCCTGGCAGGACGTGCAGGCCGAGATTACCAAGCAGTCCGGTTACAACGGAAAAGCCTATGTCGTCCGCTATGCGCTGGTTCTTGTGATCTGTCAACCCGGCACCAATCAAGTGGTTGATCGCCTCACGCTAAAGGGGAACGACATGACCGTACTCGGCTTGGAGGTGCTTTGGGGTTACATTCGTCGCTATATGGCCGAGGGGACCGTCAATTTACCGAAAGTCCAGCCGCGGCACCAAGGTGTAACTCTGCGTCGCAGCCTGTTTTCGTATATGCCCTATTTCGACCCGTCGATGGAAGGCTCCCAGTTTCGCAACCGCATGGGGGCAGTCGACTGGCTGCTGGCGCTGGTCATGATGTGGTTCTTCTGGATCTGGCTGCCTCTTGGGCTTTGCCATTACGTTGCAATGAGGTGTGCTCCAGAGCCGTGTTGGCCTGCAGAAGTGGATGAAGAGCGTCGTCGGGGAGAATGGAAAATTCTTTCGTGAGGACGTCGCATTTCAATCCACTTTGAATCCTAAATCTATGAGTGGTCTGTCCCTGAGTTTTTTAGGTCAATCATATGAAGTTTGTCTCGCGTAGTGGCGGGATTTGCAAATGCATGGTGATTTTCGCCATTTGGATATCACCCGGCTCTACGATGATGCTTGAGTTGGATGCGTGCCTGCGGGAGGCCAAGCAAAACAATGAGAAGAAGATCCTGGTGAGTGCGATGATTGGATTGCTATCGGTCAAAAGAGCTTGAAGACTCTGGCTGATACTGAGGGTGGCGTGATGTACTGCAAATATTGAAGACTTATAGTCTGCTGTCCAATTGATACAGGGCACGGACATCCTATTCATCAACGCGCTCGGAAAACCTGATGATAAGCGTCGCCCGCGTGACAACATGTAATGCAAGCCGATTTACTCCGAAAAATCCTCTTTGGTATGAGGACCTCCCTAAGCGCGATTCAGGAATTGACTTTAATGAGCGCTTGGATAGCCCGCTCCTTGATGAGGATCTGAATCACGTCGATGAAAATTACCTGGAGATTTCACGTACATCGTCTGTTATCAGGGGACTAGGTATCTTAGTAGGAGGATTGTTTCTTCTGAGTGTTATTGGCGTATTTATCCCTCTTCTTATTAAGTTGAGGGATGTTTATTTCAACCTCATTCCAGTGCTTGGACTTATTTTTTGCGTCATGCTGGTTGGCGGTATCGTGGCAGCGAGCGTATTCGCTCTGCACGCCTGTCGGCTTCCGAGAGACACCCCGATCCGGTTCAATCGAAACACCAGAAAAATATACGTCTACGAATATACGGCGTCGTTGCAACGTCTGAAGCGCTGGCGAACGGAAATCAAGATCTATGACTGGGATCAGATCGAGGCGGAGATTGCCAAGTCTTCAGTATTTACCGGGAAGACTTACTCCGTTCGGCATGAGTTGGTGCTGGTGATCTGTAAACCAGCAACCAACGCGGTCATTGACCGTATTTCACTCAAGGGTAATGACGTTGGTGTCGAGACCCTGTATCAATTGTGGTCCTATGCCCGCCGGTTCATGGCCTACGGCCCGTCCCGTATTCCAGTGCTGATGACACGGGAGCAGAGTGTCGGCTTCGTCAAGAGCCTGTTTCATTTCATGCCTTACCTTTCCCCAACCGAGGAGGGCCGGCGCTTCCGCAGCAAGATGCGGTGGCTGGACTATCCGATCATTTTCCTGACGATCTGGTTTTTCTGGATCTGGCTGCCGTTGGGCCTGTCTCACTACGTTGCCATGCGATTCGCTCCGTTACCCAAGTGGCCTCCGGACATCGATGCCGAAAGCCGCTCCCTATAGAGCTCTCCCAGTGGTCTCCAACAAGATGGTTAATGAAATGTATGAAGGAAAGACAGAAGGTCGTGTGGTGATGATTTCTATGCGCATATTGATGCTGACTTGCATCAGCTCACTGGGTATCGCAGGCTGCCACGGCGATGACGCCACTGCAAAGGATGACGCCGTGGCGCGGCTCGTCGAAGCTACACGCAACAATCTGCTGCCAGTGAAAGGCGGCGATTTCCTGATGGGGGATTTCGGTGAGCGGCACTCATCCGAGAGGCTCCCATACACAGGAGAACCCAATGCGCAGCCCTTGCATGAGGTACGGCTCTCAGATTTCTCCATGCTCAAATGGAAGGTCAGCAATGATGAGTACAACGTGTTTGCAAGCCAGAACAACCGGCACAAGGTAAATGACCGCGAGGGCGATGCCACTTCGGAGAGAATCGCTCGTCTTCCGGATAGCGGACGCTTTCCGGCCATGGTCCTCTGGAAGGAAGCGCAAGATTACTGCGCGTGGCTGGGAGAGAAACTGGGACAAAAGATGAACTTGCCGACCGAAGCTCAGTGGGAATATGCCGCTCGGGATGGTGGCAAGTTCTATATCTTCGCCACAAATGATGGCAGCTTCCGAAACGGGGTGAATGTAATTTCTCATGAACAGGCAGAGGCGATCAGTCAGGATCCATTTTTCCCTGTGCCCGTAGGAAGCGCACCCGCGAATTCGTCGGGGCTGGGTGATTTCGCCAAGAGTGGATTGGAGTGGGTACGAGATTGGTATGATGATAATTACTATGCACACTCCTCAAAGCTCGACCCTGCAGGACCCGCTGCTGGTGATCTCAAAGTCGTGCGTGGCGCTCAAGCCAGCAGCTCAGTGCCAGCAATGACAATGGCGCGCACGGGAAGACGTCCCGATGGCGTCGATGAGAAAGTTGACAAGTTATTCCAGGAGCAGGGATTCAAGCCAATTCGGTTCGGCGCCACTTTCCGCTGCGTTACGCAGCAGTGACTATCCAAGATTCCCGGAAAGTCCTTTCCAGTGAGTCCAGCCAGTAATGGTCGCAAGAAGTTGAACTGCATTTATTCACCCTTATTCTTCTGCAGTCGCGAACACCCGCCCCCAACCCTTGTCCAACCCCCTCCAAGGCCCGTCACTTCCAGCACGCGCATGCTGAAACAACGGGGATCATCATGACAAGAAAATAACTGATCGGGATCGTATCGACCATGAAACTGCCCACCCTGAAATCCTTGCTCGGCGTCAAGCCACCCACCTCTGCCGTCGACCCGCTGCTCAAGCCCATCAATGACAACCATCCCGGCGGCGAAGACCTCTCCTTCACCGCCGACCTGGACGCCATTGCCGAGGCACGCCGCTTCGATGATCCGACCCTGGACCAGGGCGAATGGGTCACCGACATCAAGGAAGCCGACTGGATCTTCGTCGAGCAGCGCTGCGCCCAGCTCATCGAAACCCGCAGCAAGGACCTGCGCCTGGCCGTCTGGTACAGCGAAGCCGCCTGCAAGACGCGCGGCCTGCGCGGTCTGGGGGATGGGTTCCTGCTGGTGGCCGGGCTGTTCGACCAGTTCTGGGATCATCTCTATCCGCTGTCGGAAGACGGCGACCACGACCGCCGTGTCGGCAACCTGACCTGGCTGCTGTCGCGCTCGGTGCAGATGTCGCGCGAAATCCCCCTGACCGAAGGCCGTGGCAGCGCCTTCTCCCTGCTCGACTTCGACGCCGCCCGCACCCGCGCGGCCAATGCTGAACGGATCGCCAACGAAGGCGGCCAGCCGGAAGAGGGCATCAAGCTGGCCGTCATGGAATCGGCCCGCAAGCGCAGCTCACATGCCTTCTATGAAGCCATGCTGGCCGATACCCAGTACTGCCTGCAATGCCTCGAACAACTGGAAAAATCCGTGGATCAGCGCCTCGGTGTCGATGGTCCCGGCTTCGCCTCCGCCCGCGAGGCGATCACCCTGGTTCACGACACCATCGCCCGCTTCGCAGCCGATACCGGTCTGCGTTCGGTGGCCCCCGCAGAGATCGCCGTGGCCGATGAAAATACGGCTGCCGTGGCCGCGCATTTGAGTGAGCAAGGCAGCCCTGTTGCAGCGCCGGTCCAGCATCAGGGACCAATCCGTACGCGTGCCGAAGCCATTGCCCAACTGCGCGCCGTGGCAGAGTTCTTCCGCCGCACCGAGCCCCACAGCCCGGTCGCGCACCTGGCCGACAAGGCCGCACAATGGGGTGAGATGCCCTTGCACGCCTGGCTCAAAACCGTCATCAAGGACAACGCCGCACTGTCCCACGTCGAAGAACTGCTGGGATTGCAACCGCCGCCACAGGACTGAACATCGCCTGTCGACGCGCCCAAAGAAAAAAGGAACCGCAAAACAAGCGGTTCCTTTTTTTCATGCCGGGCGAGATTCACCCGCGTCTTGTCTTACTTGGCAATACGGAATTCGATCCGTCGATTCTTGGCACGCCCTTCAGCCGTATTGTTGGAAGCGACCGGACGATCCGGACCCTGGCCCGAGGTCGTCAGCAGACTTTCATCGACCCCCTTGGCACTCAGGTAGGCCTTGACCGCATCAGCCCGTGCCAGCGACAGCGAGATGTTGCTGGCGCGCAGGCCTTCATTGTCGGTGTTGCCGATGATTTCCACGTGCCGGCCCTTGAGCTTGAGCATGGTCGCAGCGATCTCATCGAGGATGCGTTTGCCTTCGGGCGTCAGGGTGGCCTGTCCGCTTTCGAAGGCCACCACCCGGTTGGCCAGGGCGTTGTCCAGCAGCCCCTGTTCCGAAGTGGAAACCCGCAAGCCGTTGTTCACGGTATAGGAAGAATTGAGGCTACTGGCCATGTCACTGGCGATCTGCTGACGCTGCGCCTCATTGGACACTTCGCCCGAAATGCTGACGCTGGTGCCATCGATCTTCAGCTGGCCACGGCTGACTGCCTTGAGGTTGGGCGAAATCAGCTTCTGCACGTGATTGTTCCAGTTAGCCGGCAGCACCACCTGGCCGACCGCAATCTGATCCACCACGCGGTCAGCGCCATAGACCTCGCGCAGGCGCGCCAGCGCGGCCGCCTTGCTGGCTTCATCGGGGACGGTGCCGGTCACCAGTACCTGGCCCGGTGCAGGCGTGGCGACCGGCGGCGCAACGTTCTGTGCATGAGCGACCGAGCAGGCGAGCCAGGCCGCGCTCAACAGTGCCAGCCGGCGGGTTTGGGAAAAAATGTTCGTCTTCAAGATTCAGGCTCCGATGAAAGCTTCGCGGAATGAGGCCAGGGCCGAGGTCAGCGAGAGGTCGGGATGGGCCAGGTAGCTGGACAGTTTCTGGATGCCGTAGTCGCTGCCCACATGTTCTTCCACCCAGTCGGCATCGTCGAAGGGGATGTTGTGCTCGGCACCGGCCTGGATGTCCATCACCGAATGCAAGGTGCGCGGCGAAGCGCCCGAAAAGCCGAGGAACATGGCCGGCTGATCATCCAGCCGCGTCAGGAACAGCGCCAGCTCGAAATCGGCCCGGGTGAGGAAGGGCGTGATCAGGTGCATCCAGAAACTGGCCACCAGGCTGCGATACATCGGGTCGCGCGGCAGCGGCAGGATCAGGTTCTTGTCCAGGCGGCTGGAGGTGCTGGCCATGACCGGCTGCAGCAGCAGTCCCAGCGCCAGCAACAACTGGCGCAGATTGCCGGTGAAGCCGGCTTCGGCCAGCATCTGTTGCAGCGAGCCCGTGGTCTGCAGATCCAGGAAGTCGGCAAAGGCCGCTGTGTAGCCGGCGCTGTTGATGTCCAGTTCCAGCGTTGTCGACGCCAGGGTCTGCAGCGGCTGGGCCGGATCGGGTGCCGTCAGCACGCCTTGCGTGAGCGATTCCAGCCGCGACCAGAGACGCGAGAGGATCAGCGGACTGTTGCTTACGAAAGCGACCGGATCCTCGATATCGAAGGCGCTCATCGAGATGAACGGGAAGCGGCGCTGCGACTGGTCGCCGCTGGCACGCAGGTGGCCCGCCACGGCACGCCGGCTGCGTGGTCCCATGACCACGAAGTGCAGGGGCTTGACGCCGTCGTAGATGATTTTCCAGCGCGCATCGCGCGACAGCAGCTCCATGGTCTGCGCCAGCCAGTTGTCCAGCAGCGTGATCAGGGCGGCGTTGTCAGTGGCCTTGATGAAATCCCCGCGCGCCGGAATCTTGCCGAAATAGCCGATCTTGATGGGGGTGCCGGTTGCACTCATTGCTTAGCCCCTGTAGTCATGGATTGAGTTTGCGATTGCACTTGCGCTGCCGGAGCGCCAGCGGGCGCAGTGGCCGGCGCTGGCGTCGGGACCTGCGCCGGGGCAGGCGTCGGCGCTTCCGGTGCGCCGCCAGCGATGGTTTCCGGCAGCTTCAGGCCACGCAGAGCGGCCGTGCCGCGGGCGGCACCGTTGCTGTTGCCGGAGACTTCTGCGCTGCTGATGATCTTGAGGTTCACCACCACCGTCACGCCGTCATTGGTCCACGACAGCTCGAAGGCACCGTTGTCCTTGCGCTTGCGCTGGGCCGTGTTGATCAGGCGTTCCAGGCCGAAGCGTCCCGGCTGGTTGGCCACTTCCACGGTGCGGCCGTCATAGGTCACGGCCGTCACCTTGGCACCCGGAGCGCCTTGCGGATTGGGCCACACGAAGTTGGTCCACTGCGCCTGGGTGTTGCGGTAGCGCAGTTGCTGGCCATCGATCTCGATGGTGTATTCCAGCGCGCCCGGTGCCGGCTGGGGCTGGATCTGGAACACCGTCTGCGCTTCTGCAGCACCGCCGCCCGCACCAGCACCGCCAGGAGCGCTGATCCAGTCGGCGAAGCTGGTGGTGATGGCCGGCGACAGGGTGATGCCCATGTCGGCCCACTTGCGCGGCGACAGCGTGTCGCCCCGGCGCACCACCAGCGGACCCATGGCCGTGGTCACGAACTTGGAGATCGCACCGTTCTCGCCAAACACGGTTCCTATCTCGCCGCTGTTGGCTTCGATCTTGGAATTGGGCGAGAACGGATACTTGGCGGCCAGGTTGTTCTGGAACGGTTCGTACACCTGAGCACGCCAGATCTTGTTGACTTCGCCTTCGGTCGGACGCACCAGTGCATTGAAGCCCTGCACCAGCGGACGGACCAGCAACGGGCGCAGCGTGGTCTTCTGCTGGTCGTTCAGGCCGGGCAGCATTTCTTCATCGACGAACTTGAGCGAATCCGACAGTTCCGAGCCGTTGCCCTCCAGCGTCTGCTGCATCAGCTGCTTGGCTCCGGGGCCGGTGTCGCCCTGGTTCTTGATGGTGTTCAGGCGGGTACGCAGCTTGGAGAGATTCTCCATGTAGCCGCGCATGAGCGAATTGCCCTTGTCCTTGCTCACCACCAGGCGTGCCACGCCGGCGAATTCGCGCCCCACCGGTCCCATCGGGATGGCGGTGCTGCCGTCGGTATTGAGCTGGGTCGGTACCGGGGCCGGCGAGCGGCGCAGGATGGTTTCCTTGAACCAGCCCATGAAGCCCTTGCTGGCGTTGGCCAGACCGGCATCGACCAGGGACGGGTTGTCCCACGAGGTTTCGTCGTAGACGGTGTTGATCACCTTGTTGAGCGGCGAGGTCAGCGGGTCGCCCAGACGGTTCATGGCATTGGTGGCGTCGTCCAGGTTGCGCAGTTCGACGATGCTCACGCCCTGCAGGAATTTCTGCCACTCGCGTGCATATTCGGTCTTGTACTGCGACACCAGCGCCTTCTGGATCTGCTCGGGGCTGCCTTCCAGCGTCAGATCATCCTTGGTGGAGGTCTTGAGCACCCAGTCGGCGCTCTGCAATTCCTTGTTGGCGGCTTCCTTGAAGGCATCCTGTACGAACTTCTCCCATGCATCGCGGGTGAAGGTGCCGGGGATGGCGTAGCTGCCCATGACCAGTTCCTTGTCCTTGTCGCCGACGATGCGGGCCACGGTCATGGAAGCGAAGCGGGTGGCGGCGCGTGCCTTCACATCGGCATACACGCGTTCACGCGCCGGCATGCCACGCACCACGCGGCGCAGGTTTTCGCGGGTCTGGTCGACCAGGGTCAGCTTGCTTTCCACGGTCGGCCAGGACGGATCATTGATCTGCTCCAGCGAGAAGCTGATCAGGCGTTCAGCGCTGCGGATCATCTGCTCGCGCGGCATGGTGCCGCGGTTGGTCTCCAGCCAGCCGCGCCAGAAGCGGGTGATCTGGTCGCTCAGATGGCTGGATTCGGCACGCGACTTGTCAGACAGCATCAGGTAGGTCTTGAGCGCGTTGTAGGCATCTTCCACACTGGTGGCCGAGCTGTCCTTGTAGGTGCGCAGGGCGTTGGCCGCCTGGGCCGCATTGTCGGCCACCGTCGTCACGCCTCCGGCTTGTGGCGGCTTGGCCATCGGTTCCAGTTTGCCGGAATTGGCGTTGACTTCCATCAGGTAGGTTTCGATGTTGGAGGACACCGGCTTCAACATGATTTCCTTGATGCCGGCAAAGTATTCCTCACGCAGCTTGCGCTCCAGCAGATCGCCCTGGTACAGCCCCAGGCCCACCGAGATCGGGCGGCTGGAACGATAGCGATCCAGCTGCTCGATGCGATCCTGCAGGATCTCCAGCGCTTCGAAGCGCGATTGCAGGTCCAGGCGCTTTTCCTGCAGCTTGACGGCCTTGTCCATGTCCGCCTGCACATTGGCCACCAGCTGGCGATTGCCCATGTAGGACCAGCTCCAGCCGCCCAGCAATGCCCCCAATACGGTTACCGCCGCGAAGAAGGTGACGTAGCGCATGCGGATCTTGTTGCGGCTGGTGTACTGCGCCACCAGCTGCTTGTCCGCGAAGATCACCTGCTTGAACAGGTTGTGCAGGAAGAAACCGTGCTGGGAGAAGATCTCGCGCTGCGGCTTGTGTTCCAGCGTCAGGCCGAAGCGATCGGCGATGCGTTGCGAAGAGGCGCTGACGGTCGCGCCTTCCTGCAGCGCGCTGGTGAAGTAAAAGCCGCGGAAGACCGGCTTGAACTGGAAGGGATTCTCCTCGAACAGCGTGGTCACGAAGGAACGCAGTACACCCTTGATGGACGAGAACTCCAGCGGGAAGGTCAGTACGCCCGGTGCCAGGTTTTCGCCGCGCTTGACGGACATGTTGGCCAGGCTCATTTCCTTGAGGCCGGCATAGAGCTCGTCGAAGCGCTCGTCAAAGAAGCTGCTGACCTCCTGTCCGCTGCGCTTGCGGTCATAGGCGAGCGTCGCGCCCCAGACGCGGTCGCGTTCGCCGCGTTCGGTGTCGAGGAAGAATTCGTTGAAGCCGGTGATCAGGTCGGCCTTGGTGAAGACCACATAGACCGGCGCAAACACTTCCAGCTTCTCGGTCAGCTCCTGCACGCGCTGGCGCAGGTTCTTGGCCAGGTTGATGGCGAATTCCGGACGGTTGCCGGTCAGCTCTGCGATGCTCACCGCGATGATGATGCCGTTGATGGGTGCCTGCTTGCGATAGCGCTTGAGCAGGCCGAGGAAGCTGAACCATTCATTTCGGTCTTCTTCGTACACCGAGTAACGGCCCGCGGTATCGAGCAGGATACCGTCGGTGGTGAAGAACCAGTCACAATTGCGTGTACCCCCCACCCCATGGACGATCTTGCCGCCCTTGTCCGCAAAGGGGAACTGCAGGCCGGAGTTGGCGATGGCGGTACTCTTGCCGGCCGCCGGGTTGCCGATGACCATGTACCAGGGCAATTCATACAGTGCGGCGGCACCGGATTTCTGTCCCAGCTTGGACGTCTTGATGGTGTTGATCGCGTCCAGCATGCGCTGGCGCAGTGCATTCACGTCGTCACGCCGCGCACCGTCGCTGCTGGCGGGGGCGGCTTGCGAGGCTTGCTGTTCCAGCACGTTTTCCAGCTTGCCGGCGGCGCGCCGGACTTTCCAGCGCTTGTAGAGCCAGAAACCCAGCCAGACCAGCAACAGCAGGCCGAGCAGGGCTGCCGCCCAGATCAGGGCCACTTCGAGCTGGTCGGCACCGATGAAGAGGAAGGCCGCCAGGGCGGCGAAGCCGAGGAGGATGAGGACGCGCGTGTCGCTGAGGATGTGCCAGAGTCGTTGCATGATGTGAGCGCTTTGGTGTGGAGTTCTTGTTATACGGTCGCTGAAGCAGTGACGGGAGATGCCGGGGTTGCGGTGGATGCAGCTGAATCGGAAACGGGGGCCGGTGCCGCCGCAATCGCGGGTGCACGGCTGAGGGCGACTACGGCGCGCTGATGGGCGTCCTCGTTGCAGACGCACAGGCTGGGCTGATCGCTGTCGTCGGTGGCGGCGTGCGCCAGCACCAGTGCCGACAGCGCCGTGGCCAGGCCGGCCGAACCGCAGCTGGCACCCAGCTTCACGCACTGGCTGCCGAGGTCGAGTTCGGGCAGCACGGCGTAACCCAGCTTCATGATTTCATCGGTGCGGCTGGCTCGGTAATCGCCATCGCTGACCAGCAGGGCGAGTTGATCGGGCACGATCGCCGCATCGCGCAGCGCGCCCTGCGCCAGATGGATCAGCAGGTCGCCCGGTACGCGGCGTGCCTGGTCGACGGACTGTTCGTGACGGCCCAGGCTGGCCCGGTGCAGCAGTACCGGATCAGCAGTACCCATGGCCAGTGCTTGGGTGGTATCGGCCAGGATCAGTCCGGCTGCAGCTTCTGCCGGGGATTTGCCGATGCTCTGTGCGCCTTGCAGCAATTGCTTGTCCTGCTGCCACGCTTGCACGATCTCCGGATCCAGATTGGACTGGGCCGCAATGACCATGGCGAGGTAGGACGAGGCGAGGTAAGGGGAGGGCTGTTGCGTACGCGGATCGCGGCTGGTCGCCACCAGCCGGTCCAGGTGCAGCAGGGGATGCGCATTTTCACCGGCGGCGGCCGGCAGGACGTTGAGCTTTTCCGGTGGCCAGCCTTGCTGGCAGACTTGTTCACCCAGCCAGCGGGCGGCCTGCATGCGTTGCTCGCTGCTCCAGGTGGGGGGCAGCAGCACCAGCAGATGCAGATGCGGCAAGCCGACTTCCTCCTGACGATGGCGCGGCGCGTCTTGATATTCTTCCAGCAGGGGATGCCACTGCAGCCGATCGCCCAGCTCGCGGGCGATGTCTGCGGCCAGCGCCAGGCTGCGCCAGTGTGCATTGTCCTGTGGTGTCAGCGCCTGCTCGGGGAAACGCTGCTGCTGCCAGGCCTGGTAGATTTCGCGTGTTTCTTCACCTTGAACATCGGAAATGCGCCCGGCGAGTATGGGCATGCCCTGATCGTTCACCAATTCGCCATCCAGGGGCAGGCGCAGCGATTGCGACTTGATCTGTTCGAGCAGGTCGGCGGCATCGGCGCCGAAGGGCGAGCGCAGGGCGGTGGCCACGATGGCCAGGGTCCATTTGCGTTCGGGGGAATGGCCGGGTTCGGTCACGGCTGCTGCCGGGGGCGGTGCGGCGGCTGCAGCGGCGGCCTTGGCAGCAGCGGCTGCGGCCATGGCGCTTCTGCCCTTGGCAATGCTCCATACCAGCAACAGGAAGACGGCCGGCAGCACCAGCAGATAGAGAATGACGTCACCGCCATCCGGCATGTGGTTGGCACCGGACCAATAGGTGATGAACATCACCCAGGTGACCAAGAAGACTGCGACGGTCAACAGACCCCGCTTTATCCATGTGCTCATCAGCGTTCGCTTTCCGGATTCTTTTTGTTGTAGTAAGCCCTGCCCCTGTCGTGATGGGTGGTGTCGCTCAGAGTGTCGTGGTGGCCTGGCCGGCAATGAGCACTGCGCCGCACGCGGTCTTGTCGCCGTCGCGCGCCACCGGTGCGCCATCCACCACCATGGTGGGATCGCCGCTGACGATGGTGGTGGTGCCATGGCGGGGACAACTGACCTTGTCGCCGATGCGCGCCACCAGCTTGTTGCCGACCAGGGTCTGGCCGGAACCTTCGATGACGCTGCCACCGTGCGAGGTCTTGTCTCCAAGGACGATGATCGGCTTGCTCATGGTGTATCCCCTTGTATTTCTACGATCTGTCTTTCGTCGGACGGCGACGTACAGGGCCGCGTCCAGCTCTATTTCTTCATCACGCCCGGCATGCGGTATTCGGTGTGGCCGAAATCCATCAGCTTCCAGCGGCCGCCCCAGGTCAGACCCACCGACTCGGCGACCTCGCCATAGAGGCGATAGCCTTCCATAGCCCATGGATCCTTTTCGCTGATCACCAGCTTGCCATTGCGCACAAAGGCGCAGTCGCCGGCCAGGCCGTACTGGTGATAACTCTGGAACGCGGCTGCATTGGTGACGTTGCTGCCCATCCCCGCCAGCATGGTCTGGCGCTCCGGACTGCGATAACCCTCGATGAGTGCCATCTCGTAACCATGCTTTTCCTTCATGATCTTGAAGACCAGGAGCAGGCGTTGGGCGTATTCAGGATTGAGCAGTTGCCAGTTGCGGCTGGCGTTGACCAGCATCGGACGGACCTGGATCACCTCAGCAGTGGTAAACATGTCCGGCGGCAAGGGCGGCGGTGGTACGAGTTGCTCACCTTTTAAAAGTTCCGCGATTTGAGAATTGGTTACGCGCTGGGTGTCGTCAAAACCCTGCAGCATCGATTTGCCGCTTAATAGAAATGCAACGATGGCTGGACCAATCAGCAAGACAGCAATCGTTGACACAATTACGTAATTATTGCGCACGTAGTCGACACTCGCTGTCAGGGAACTCCGGACGCTGGATGTGGTCCCTGCAATCACCTCATCGCCTCTTCTGTTCCAGCGTTCCCAGCGGGATCGCAGGCCGGCAAACCGGGCGTTCAGGAAGCGTAATGTCAGCACTCTGCCGGATGGAAACAGCAGCAGCCACATGGCGAAGCCGGTGACCAGCAGATAGGCGGCGATGAGAAGGAACAGCACGACGAATCCCCTTTTTATTCTGGCCGGCGCTGGGTGGCACTGCGGTGCGGACGCCGACACGTTTCTGGAATTGAGCCGGCGCGTCAGCGAGACCGAGAGCGACTGGCAGGAAACGAAAAATTAATAAAAATCAAACAACTTGTTTCAAGTTGCACAACACAGGAGTACGGCCTTGCAGCCTCCGAACCAAGAGAAACCTGCATCCAGAAGACCGAGCTTGATGCCTGCATCCGACACTTCGTCTGCGGATGAAGTTCGCATACTCAATTCGATTTCGGATGGAAAGACCAAAGCCCGCAGCAGCACCAGCGGTGAAGCGCGCAAGCCGCGCCGTGTGCTGTTGATCGTGCTGCTGCTGTTGCTGCTGGCAGGTGGCGTCACACTGGCTGCCCTGCGCATGAACAGCCATGACGCCGCGAGCACCCCCGTGGAGGCTGCGGCGGCACCGCCGGTGCCGCCTCTGGCTTCTGCCGCGCCGACCACCACCCCGGCACCGGGTGCCGTTGCGGAGCCCGCCACCGGTGCCGCCGCCGCACCGGCTGCGGCACCCGCCGATACCGCGGTCATCAATGACACCAACGCCCCCGCGCCCGAGGCGGCGTCATCTTCCGCAACCGCAGCGCGTGGACCGGACCAGTTGACTTCGGCCCTGGAGGATGGCGTCAAGCCACCGCCGGCGACGCTGAAGAACGCGCTGGAAGCCAAGCCCGAGAAATCCGACAAGCCCGCCAAGCCGGCCGCCCAGCACGAGGACAAAAAGAAGAAGCCGGCCAAGGCAGAGAACCGCAACGACAGTGATGTCGATCTGATCAAGGCGCTGGTCGCCCGCTCCGGCGAGGTCGAGAAGAAGCGCAACGCCAATGGCAGCAACAATGGCGGCACTGCCGCCAACGCTGGCAATGGCACCAGTGCAGATGGCAGTTCGCAGAAGTCCGCCCAGGCGCACGCCAACAACACCAAGTCCAAGGAAGCCCGCAACGTCGACGTGGTGGAGCGCAAAAATGGCGAAAGCACCGCCTCGCTGCTGCAGCGCTGCCATGCGCTGGGCTTCGTGGAAGGTGAATTCTGCCGCTGGCGCATCTGTTCGGGCCGTTGGGATAGTGATCCCGCCTGCAAAGTGCCGCAGGCCGATAACTGAACCGGGCTCAGCTTGCGTTGCGCAGTGTGGCCCCTCCCGATCTGAAACGTGTTCCTTATTCTGACCAACCGGTGACCGATGTCTGAGCTGCTGAACCAGCTGGTGCAATTCACCAGCGCGACCCGTCTCTACCGCCTCTCCCTGGGAGAGGGCGTCGCTGCCGGCGACCTGCTGGTGGAGGCCTTCGCCGCCTCGGAAGGCTTGCACGCCGTCGGGGTACGCGAGGTGATCGTCCTGAGCCTGAATGCCGGACTGTCGCTCAACACCCTGATCGGTCAGCGCGCCAGCTTGCAGGTGAGCCTCTCGGATGGCTCCAGCGCCAGTTTCTCGGGGCTGGTGAACGAAGCCGCCAAGCTCGGCAGTGAGGGCGGGTTTGCCCGTTACCGGCTGCGGCTGGTGCCGTGGATCTGGCTTCTCAGCCAATCACGCAACAGCCGCGTGTGGCAGGACAAGAGTGTTGTCGAGATCATCGAGGATGTCTTCGCTGCTTATACCCCGCATGCCGACTGGCATTGGTCGGACGACGTGATGCCCTTCCTGCAGGACCTGCCGCCGCGCAGCTACACGGTGCAGTACCGTGAGAGCGATCTCGACTTCGTGAGCCGCGTGCTGGCGGCCGAGGGGGTGTCTTGGCGTGTCGAAGAATCCGGCGAGGCCAGCGCCGGCCATCGTCTGGTGCTGTTTGCGGATTCGTCACGCAATACCGCTTTCCCTGAAGACGCCAGCAGTGCTGCCGGCCTTGGCGGGCAGGGTATCCGTTTCCACGCCGGCGGCGCACGCGAGGAGCAGGACAGCATCCAGGCACTGGCCGCGCGCCGCGCCTTGCAACCGGCGTCCTTCACCTTGCTCTCCTACGATGACAAGAGCAAGCAGGCGGTCGCCACCAGCATGCCGACCCGCCATGCGTTCGGCCACCAGGATACACCGCGCCTGGAGAGCTATGACAGCCCTGGTCTGTATGCCTATCGCAATGCCGCGGAAGCGGATCGCTACGCCCAGTTGCACCTGGAAGCCAGCGAGGCCCGCAACAAATTGTGGCAGGCCCGCAGCACGGTGCGCACGCTGCGTCCCGGCACCCGCTTCACGCTGACGCAGGGGCCGCTGGGCTTGTCTGCAGCGGCCGGCAAAGCACCTGAATACGCCGTATTGTCGGTGGTGAGTGCAGGCGTAAATAATTTACCCAAGGATGCACAGGAAGGGCTGGCCGAATTGTTCGGCCCGCTGCCGCCGCTGCTGGAAGAATGCCTGGCGGCATGCCAGTCCCTGCAACAAACCGTCCAGGGCAGTTTCCAGCCTGATTCAGTGGCCGTGAGTGAGCGTGCCGATCTCGATGCCGTGATCGCCCAGGCCCGCAAGCTCGGCTATGCCAATGCCTTCGAGGCGATCCGTGCCGACGTGGTGTGGCGTCCGGTGCTGGCGGATGGCACCGGCCTGTATCGTCACGCGGGTGCCACCGCGCGAGGCAGCCAGAGTGCCATCGTGGTCGGACCCAACGGCGAGAGCACCGCCAACGGTGCCGATGAAATCCATTGCGACCGCCTGGGCCGGGTTCGCATCCGTTTCCACTGGCAGGGCCGCAACAACGATGCCGCCGCGACCTGCTGGGTGCGCGTGGCGCAGCGCTCGGCCGGTGGCGGCAATGGCATGCAGTTCCTGCCGCGTATCGGACAGGAGGTACTGGTGCAGTTTCTGGAAGACGACATCGATCGGCCGGTCATTCTGGGCGCGCTCTACAACGGCCAGGGTGAAGGTTCTGCCGCACCCACGCCCGCAGGCGAAGCCGCGCAGGGTGGCGAGCAGGAGCGCAACAAGGTCTTCACCAGTGCCAGTGATCTTTCTCCCAGTGGCCAGGGCAATCTGGCCGGCGGCAATGCGCCGACCTGGCACGGTGGCAGTCAGGATGGCGAAGGCCATCGCAATGCCGCTGCGCAATGGGGCATCCGTTCCAAGGAATTTGGCGGCGCCGGCTACAACCAGTTGCTGTTCGACGATACCGATGCCCAGGGCCGCATCCAGCTCAAGACCTCGCAGGCGGCGTCCGAACTCAATCTCGGTCACCTGATCCACGCGGCGGACAACTATCGCGGCAGCTTCCGTGGTACGGGAGCGGAACTGCGCACCGATGCGTATGGCGCACTACGTGCGGGCAGCGGCATCCTGTTTTCCAGCTACCGGATCGAACATGCTGCGGCCAGCCGCGATCCGGCGGGCGACAATGCCGGCGGCATGGCCCTGCTGAAGCAGGCCACGTTGCTGGGCAAGACCTTCAATGAAGCGGCGGTGACCCACAAGACCGTCGCCATGGCCAGCCATGTCGGCCCGGCGCAGGCCAATGCCAGCGTCATCAATGACGGTGCTGCACCCCTCGAAGCCATTCGCACGGCGGCCGCCGGCATGGTCGATGGCGCGCCAGACAAGAGCGGCGAGGATGTGGCCGCCGTTAACACGCAGGCGGGCGAGGGCAAGGTCCCGCAGAGCACCTCGGCGCTGATCGGCATCGCCGCGAAGGACGGCATGGGCGTGGTCGCGGGCCAGCATCTGCAACTGGCCAATGGCGAGACGGTGAGCCTGCTTTCAGGGCAGGACAGCCAGCATGTCAGTGGCAATCAATTGCGCCTGCGCAGCGGACAGGCCTTGGGTGTGCTGGCCGGGGCCGTTGCGGCGGGCGAGGGCGGGCAGGGTTTGCAGATGACTGCCGCGCAAAAGAATATTGATGTGCAGGCACAAGCCGATACGCTGGCGCTACAGGCGCGTGATCAGGTGAGCGTGGTGAGTGCCAATGCCAGTGTGGATTGGGCGGCGGCCAAGAAAATTACCCTGTCTACGGCGGGTGGGGCCAACATCACGATCGAGGGCGGCAATATTACCGTGCAGTGTCCGGGGAAGCTCACCATTCATGCTGCGCAGAAGCTGTTCCAGGGGCCGGTGCGGCAGGAGGTACCGATGCCGGCCATGCCCAATAGCGTTTGCAAGGACTGCATCCTCAATGCAATGAAACAAGGCGCACCGGGAGTGATGGTATGAGTGATGTGCATGACGATCCGCTGGCGCTGTTGCAGTGGGCGCAGGCATGTCGTGAACGCGGCCGCCATGCCTTCCTTCTGCTCGATACGGCGCAGGCCGAGGCGAGCCATCTCAAGCTGCAGTCCATGCACGTCCCTTATGCCTCGCTGTTCGAGGGCAAGCGCGAAGAAGCCCTGCCTGAGATTGCGCCTCTGCTGCTTCCCCTCTCCGGACTGGATGAGCAGCGCGCGCTTGTGCTTGTGCGCTGGGTTTCGCAGCTGGGCTTTGCCGCACCCTGCCTGAGCTGGTATGAAAGTACGCTTGGCCTGCATGACTTTGCAGCGCATCTGCGCAACTTCCATCACGCGGGCCTGAGCGATGGACAGGCCATGATGATGCGCTGGTATGACACGCGTATCCTGCCGATCTGGATACAGGCGTTGACCAAAGATCAACTGGCGCTCTTTACCGGCGGCATGCTCAGCCTGGCTTTCGTGGACCGTTTCGGCGAAGCCCGGACGCTCTATCAGAGCGAGCAGGTGCAGCCGCCCAGCCGGGCTTTGCCGTTGGACGCACCGCTGGTGACGCTGGATGACCGTCAGTTCGGTCTGCTGGTGGATGCCGGAGATCTCGATGCCCTGCTCACGCATTTGCGTTTCGTGATCCCTGATGAGACGAATGCATTGCCGCCGCGCACGCTGGTGGAATTCGTCGCCGCCTATCAGCAGCGTGCGCGTGAAGCTGGCCTGGATGATATCGATCGGCAGACGCAGTACGTATTGCTGGCGCTCTACACCAGCGGCGCTGGCGTTGAGCATCCGGCCGTGAAGGCTTTGATGCAGAATCCGCCTGCTTCCCTGACAGGCTATTTCGATGCCTTGCAGGCCATGCCTGAGGAAGTTTGGGAAGCGGGGCCACCTCTTTGGGAGAATGAGCATGTCGCATGAGCACTGGCAGAAGCGGATTGTTTTTCCGCAGTGGGCACTGGTACTGGGAATGGTGTTCCTGCTTGCCATGTCCTGCCCGCGCGCGCATGCCCAGACCAATGACGATCTGAAGGCCCTGGTGGCCCATCTTAAGTTCGTCATTCCCGATGAAACGGCATTGGTGGAACCGAAAAAACTGGAACGCTTCGTCGCGCAATACCAGAAGCGTGCGGTTTCTGCAGGTCTGAAGGATATCGATCGCCAGACCGCCTACGTGCTGCTGGCCTTGTACACCTCGGGCAAGGGTCTCGAACAGCCCGAGTTCAAGCAGGTGATGGCGCATCCGCCGGCTTCCTCGGATGCATTCAGCGATGCTCTCATCGGGCTTCCGCAACGTGTGTACGATAGCGGGCAGCCGTTGTGGGAGAACGCTGCGGATGCGCGGGCTCGATGAAGATTGACTGCGAACGTCTTTCGCATGATCCGTGAATTACTTGGATATTGATAAATAATTTAAATGAAATATCTTTTCAGAATGCCCCTGGGCTCTTTTGTACGCCCCATGTTCCTTGCTCTGCTGCTTCTTCTCAATGGATGCGGAGAGCCGCCGGAACGCACAGAGGCGATGGATATGCAGGCCTACAACCATACCGCTCACGGAATTGAAGACTTTGATGTCACCGTCATCCCCGGGATGCGTTCTGGTGGCGGTTATATTGCTGCCGGATCAGGTGGCGGTGCAGTTTGCTGCATCAGTGTGCCGCACGACTGGAAGCCGGGTCTCATGGCCACCATCCATGTCCGCACTTACAACAGTGCCGGAGAAAAGCAGGAGCCGTCCTGGACTGTGCCGGTCCCGCAATACACACCGGAGAATGCCGGTCACTTTGCGGTGCATTTTCTTCGGAGCGGGCAGGTCAAGGTCTTCGTGACGAATTTGGCCCCATGGCATCCCGACTATCCCCTCAAGGGCGAAGAGGCCCAAATGAAGCCCGCGACCAGCTAGTCCAAGGAAACTGATCATGAGCATGCTGTACACAGGAAAGGCCGTGCCATCGGATGGCAAACGCAAATTCTCCGCCAGGGAGGCTTCGCAGCGTGCCAAGGCGCTGGCCTGCTTGCGTGCGCCAGGTAGCACCGCGTGCAAGGGACAGGTATTCGTCGGTTTGTTCTTCGATGGCACCGGCAATAACGACAAGTGGGTCGAAGACAAGCAGACCAAGACGCAGCGAGAGCGCAACAAGCACAGCAATGTCGCGCGCCTCTATGACGCTTACATCGGTGATACCAGCAACGGCTTTTACAAGATCTACATGCAAGGCGTCGGAACCCCGTTTGCAGAGATCGGCGATGCCAGCAAGTTGGGAACGGATATCGGCGGGAACGCATTTGGCTTCATGGGCGCTGACCGTATCAATTGGGGCATCACTTATCTGCTTGATGCAATCCACAACTATCTGACAGGAAGCGGTCTCTTCAGCGGTAACGGGCAACGACGCGAACTCGTCAACTTCATGAGTTCTTCCATGCTGGCGGGTGGCAACGCCTATGCAGCGACGGCGGACATGAAAGTCGGACAGTGGAATATCCCCGGCTATCTGCTGAACGCACCGGAGCAGATGCGCCGCGCCGACATCTACAAGCAGATCATCGACAAGCTGGCGGCCGCGGTCAAATCCAGCCAGCGCAAGATCGTGCAGATCAACGTTTCGGTATTCGGCTTTTCCCGAGGAGCGGCTGAGGCTCGTGCGTTCACGCATTGGCTGCACGAACTCTTCACGCCTTCCGGCGGCGCCTTCGAAATCGCCGGTGTGCCAATTCGCATCGGTTTCCTCGGTATCTTCGATACGGTCGCCTCGGTCGGCATCGGAGATGTAACGCCGATCACCTTCGGCCACATGGCCTGGGCGCACAATACGCAATCCATTCTGCCTGCGGTTGAAGAGTGCGCGCATTTCGTGGCGCTGCACGAACAACGCGCCAGTTTTCCGCTGGAGTCCTCCACAGGGTGGAAGAATGTCGGCTATCCCGGCATGCACTCTGACGTGGGTGGCGGCTATCTGCCGGGAGAGCAGGGCAAATCCATGCCTGACTGGGGCTTGTCACCACAGCTTTCGCAGATTCCCCTCATTGACATGCACTTTGCCGCACTCAAAGGCGGCGTGCCTTTGCTGACACTGACCGAGCTGGCCAAAGATCCTGCCAGCGCCCGGGGCTTCGCCACCGATGCGCGCCTGGTCAAGGCCTACAACGACTGGCTGGCAGGTAACGGCATCAAGGCCGGCAGCATTCGCGAATTTACGCAGGCCCATACCCGTCAGTATCTTCGGTGGAGAGGATCTCTGCATGAGGGGAAGGGCGGCTTGCTGGTGAGCAAGCGCTTCTATCGGGATGCCGGGACCTCCGACAAGAAGGATCTGCTGGAGGCCGATGTCGAACTCGGGAAAATGATCCGTGACTGGCGTGAGCGTGGCAATCTGGATCTGGATCAGCGCATGGGGCAGATGGCCCGGAAGTATGTGCGCCGTGTTTCGCCGCTGGCGGGCGTCCTGACGGATGCGGCCAAGGAGCGCCTGACTGCGGAAGAGAAAAAATTCTACGACATCATGTGCGCAGGCCCGGTGCCGCCGGCCGCGTCGGTAACGCTCTTCGATGACTATATCCATGATTCCCGCGCCGGCTTCCGGGTGGCGGGCAAGCACGAACCGATTTTCATCACCGGTGGCTATGCCCGCTTCCGTCAGGTGTTTCTGCAGGGCGAGGGCGACTCAGCCACGCGCAAGATCGGGGAACTGGTCGAGCGCAAGGTGGGGGAGCGTGCTGCGGACATGGCTGAAGACGCGCGTGACATCAAGGATTACACCGTCCGTACCTATGATCGCGCCCGCGATCGCATTGTCAGCGGTTACCATGCCGTCGAGGATGCCGCCGCGCGTGCCAAACGCGAGGTTGAGGATAAGGCGCAAGCGGCCAAGCGGGAGATCCAGGAACAGGCTGAAGCGGCCAGGAAGAAATTGCAGGCTGCTGCCGAGGCGGCAAGAGACCAGGCCAGCGCATTGAAAAAGAAAACCATGGCCGAGATCAAGCGCGAAGCTGACGAGGCACAGCGTATCTATGACGCCGCCCAGCGCCACGTCATGAAGAAGTATGAGGAGCTGGGCGCGATGTGGCACAGCATCATGGATTGAGCAGCGCGGAGGTCGGATTGATTTCCTTCAAGCGCCTGAAAGCGAACCCGTGCCAGGTCACCATCGATAGTTGCACGGTGCATCTTTCTCCCTTCAAGCCATCCTCCCCACCCCCAACCGAAACACGCTCACCGACTCCGCCAGCCTGCGCGCCTGTTCCTTGAGCGCCTCGGTGGCCGCCGCGGCTTCTTCCACCAGCGCCGCATTCTGCTGCGTCACCGTATCCATCTGGGCAATGGCCTGGTTGACCTGTTCGATCCCGGCTTCCTGTTCGCCGCTGGCGGCCGAGATCTCGCTCATGATCTGCGTCACGCTGCGCACGCTCACCACCAGTTCCTCGATGGTCGCGCCGGCATTCCTGACCAGCTGGCTGCCCGCTTCCACTTTCTCCACCGAGTTGCCGATCAGATCCTTGATCTCCTTGGCCGCCGTCGCCGAACGCTGGGCCAGGCTGCGCACTTCCGACGCTACCACCGCAAAGCCGCGCCCCTGCTCGCCGGCACGCGCCGCTTCCACCGCCGCATTGAGCGCGAGGATATTGGTCTGGAAGGCGATGCCGTCGATCACGCTGATGATGTCCGCAATCTCGCGAGCAGAAGCCTGGATCTCTTCCATGGTGCTCACCACGTCCGATACCACCAGCCCGCTGCGCGAGGCCACTTCCGACACCGAGCCCGCCATCGCATTGGCCTGGCGCGCATGATCGGCATTGCGGCGCACGGTGGAGGTGATCTGTTCCATCGCTGCCGCCGTCTCTTCCAGCGAACTGGCCTGTTGTTCCGTGCGCGCCGACAGGTCGAGGTTGCCGCCAGCGATCTGGGTCGAGGCCGTCACGATGGTATCGCTGCCGGTGCGCACGCCGCCGACCACGCGCTGCAGGCTGCTGTTCATGTCCTTCAAGGCCTGCAGCAGCTCGCCGGTCTCATCCTTGCGCGTGACCTCGATGCGGCTGCCCAGGTCGCCTGCCGCCACCGTCTTGGCGATGCTCACCGCTTCGCCGATGGGGCGCGTAATCGAGCGGGTGGCGAGCAGCGCCAGCAGCGCGGCCAGCACCACCACCACCGCGCCTACGCCCAACTCGACCACTTCGCCGTTGCGGATGGCGCCGGAGATTTCCTGGCCAGTGCCATTGGCGTTCTCGCGCGCAATCGCCAGCAGGCCCGCGAAACCTGCTCCCAGAACCTTGTCTGCACCACTGATGGACGCATCGATCTCGTTGACCGAGGCCCCGGCCGCCTTCATCCCCTGCGCCTTGGCCACGGCTTCACGGTAATTGCGTTCGCCCGTGCTGATCTTCTGCAGCAGCTCTTCTTCCTTGGGGTTGTCCACGCCCAGCTTGCGGTAGTCGCTCATGAGGCGGGCAATGGCATCCATATCCGCCAGGAAGTGCTTGTCATAGTCCTTGCCGCGCACCACGTAGTTCTTGAAGTTCTGTACGCCCTCGCCCAGCTTGATGTAGCCCTGGGTGGCGTAGTCCTGCTTGGTCAGCACCGTGCCGGAAAAATCACCCCAGTGCTGGCCGATCCGGGTCAGCGTGAGCAGAGACGCCGTAATGAGTAAGCAAGCCAGCAACGTGACCAGCAGGAAGGAGCCACCAAGACGGGTACCGATTTTCATGCCTGTTCCCTGAAAATTATTTATAAGATTTACCAATTCTGAGGGTGGCTGGTCGCGGGGAAAGCCCGATGGAGGCGGGTAAAAGCCGTGCAACTCATCATTTGTCATACCAGTGCTGGCAAATCGGCAAGATGCCTGAAAGCATTCTTTCAGCGGCCGCAACAGAGCATTGCCGGATCACCGGTTTTTCCATCGGAATGGAAACAATAGAATGTCTGCATGGGAATGAAGCATCCATAAGCGATACGCATCGTGCAGCATCCGCTTGCATTCCAGGGAGCAGAACATGAACAAGATCTTCACACGCCAACGCGTCCTGGCCGCCACACTGGCCGTAGCCGCCATCTCGGCACAGGCAGCCTATGCCGCCGAACCGGCCAAGGCCGAGCCCGCCTCGACCATCAGCATTCCGGCGCAGCAAACGCGCACCGCCGCTGCCGATCAGCAGCAACATCAAGGCCTGACCCGCGCCCAGGTCATCGAAGACCTCAAGCAATACCAGCGCGCGCACGCCAACCCCAGCTACGCCGAGCTGGTGTTCCTGCGTTGAGAATGGAATCAGAAATGCCGCTTACTGCGGCAGGAACATCTTCTGCAACAAGCCGATGAGCTGAGCGCGTTCGCCGTCCGAAAGCATCTCGGTGGCTTTGAGCTCCAGCTCGATGGCGGTCTGTTCGGCCTTGGTGCACATGCGCATGCCCGCTGGCGTGAGCGCCAGCACCTGTGAACGGCGATCCTGCGGATTGCGCTGGCGTACTACCAGGCCGCGCTGCTCCAGCTTGTCCAGCAAGGTCGCCAGGTTGGGCGGGGAGACGTTGATCGCCTTGGACAGGCGCTTCTGGTTGATGTTGGGATTGGCCTTCAGCAGGCTCAGCACCGTGAAATCCACTGGCCGCAATTCGAACTTCGCCATCCGTTTTTCGAACAAGGGCATGATGGTGATGTAGGCACGGCGGCAGTTGTAGCCGACCAGGCTCAGCAGCAGTTGCTGGTCCAGCGGCGCGCTTGGCGCTGCATCGTCGTCGGAATCGAAATCAGCCGGCTTCTTGGGCAGCATGGTGGTCCAGGTCGGTAGGAAGGGGCGGCAGCCCGGTCGCCAGGCAGCCTTCGATCACGCTGGACAACTGGTGGACTTCCGCAAACACAAAGGCGAAATGATAGCACGCGGCATCCCGCTTGCCGCCGTACCAGGCCGCGTCCGAGGCCATGGCCGAGAGCGCCCGGCGGCCGGCGCGCAGCCACATCCAGCCCAGCGCCACATGGCCGGTGAGGCGCAGCATTTCATCGGCCACGTAGTAGGGCAGTGAGGGTGATTGCACCGCCGCCGTGGCGATGCGCCGGGCGAATCCTTTTAATTTATCCACAGCATTTGCCAGCAATCGGGCCTGATCGCCAAGCAGGGTTCCCTCCTCGATGTCCGCACGCACCAGCGTGAGGAAATCATCCAGCCGCCTCCCTTCATCGCCCAGCACCTTGCGCATCAGGAAGTCGATCGCCTGTATTTCGTTGGTCCCCTCATAGATCATGGTGATGCGGGCATCGCGCATGAATTGTTCGATGCCGGTCTCGACCACATAGCCGTGTCCGCCGAAGACCTGCAGCGCACGGCTGGCGCACTGGAATCCCTGGTCGGTGAGGAAGGCCTTGATGACCGGCGTGATGAATTCCAGCCGTTCATGATGACGGCGGCGCTGGGCCGCATCGGCATCATGCTCGGCCAGATCCAGCAAGAGCCCGGCCCAGCAAGTCAGCAGCCGCGCCCCCTCGATGCGGCAGCGCTGTTCCATCAACAGCTTCTGCACGGCAGGATGGCGCACGATCAGGTCGTTGCCGGATGAGCCCGGTGCGCGCGACTGGCGACGTTCGCGCGCATAAGCGCTGGCGCGCTGCCAGGCCGCTTCAGCCAGCCCCAGCCCCTGCGCGCCCACATGCAGGCGCGCCGCATTCATCATCACGAACATCGCCGCCAGTCCGCGTCCCGCTTCACCTACCAGCCACGCCTGCGCCTGCTCGAAATGCAGACTGCACGTGGCGCTGCCATGAATGCCCATCTTGTGTTCGATGCCGGTGCAGTGCACGCCATTGCGGCTGCCATCGTCCAGCACGCGCGGCGCCAGGAACAGCGACAGCCCCTTGCTGCCCGGCAGCGCATCCGGCAATCGGGCCAGTACCAGGTGAATGATGTTGGGCGTCAGGTCGTGTTCGCCCCCTGAGATGAAAATCTTGTCGCCGCTGAGGCGATAGCTGCCGTCCTCCTGCGGCACGGCGCGTGTGCGCAACTGCCCCAGGTCGCTGCCGGCCTGCGCTTCCGTCAGGCACATGGTGGCCAGCCATTGGCCGCTGGCGATCTTTTCCAGATAGCGCGCCTGCAGCTCAGGCGAGCCGTGCGCCGCCAGGCAGGCATAGGCCCCGTGCAGCAAGCCGGGATACATGGTCCAGCCATGATTGGCCGCGCTCAGCATTTCATGGAGCGCGCAGTCCAGCACATGCGGCAAGCCCTGGCCGCCGTGCTCGGGCGCACAGGCTAGGGCCGGCCAGCCGCCCGCGCAGAATTGCGCATAGGCGCGCTCGAATCCGGGGGGCGTTGTGACCGTTCCATTTTCGAGACGGCAACCCTCGCGATCGCCGATACCGTTCAAGGGCGCGACCACCTCAGCGGCGAAGCGTCCGGCTTCTTCCAGTACCTGCATCATCAGTTCGCCATCGATCTCGGCGTGCGCAGGCAAGGCCCGCAAGACCTGCGGGGCCTGCAGCACTTCATCGAGGACGAAGGCGAAGTCGCGCAGCGGGGGCGTGTAGTGCATCGTCATCGGCTCCGTCCATCTCAATTGAGCAGGTAGGCGTCATACACCACCGCATTGCCCAGGCGCATGGCGTAGCCCACGCCCATGGCGCGGTTGAGCCAGTCGTACTTCTTGGAGGCGGTCTCGAAGTTCATGAACAGGCGGAAGGTATAGCGCGAAGGATCGACCGGCTTGCCCTTGGCGACCTCGGCCATCACTTCCGGCGGACCGTAGCGCACGCCACGGGTTTGCAGGTAGACCAGCTCGCCGTCATCGAGCTTGAGCAGGTAGCGGGTATCGATGATGGCCAGGCCATCGGCGGTGACGGTCTGCCAGTCGGCACCGTTGTTGAGGATCTCGCCATTGATGAGCGGTCCCTTGAAACTGCCGCCGGTGATGGGGATGATGCGGCGGCGGCCCAGGTCGGAAGTCTTCCCCAGTTCCCAGATCGGCGCCACCAGATCCACCGAGAAGCGCGCCAGGAAGGCCAGCTTCGGTTGCGGCGGCACCAGCGTGGTGTTGTCGGCGTCACTGGCCGCATGCGCCTGGAAGGACAGCGTCAGGGCCGCCAGCAGCAGGAAAATCTTTTTCATGTTCGTCTCCTCTGTATCGTCATTGTTTTGAAAGACATCAGATCCCCGTTCGGACTGAGTAGCGGCAACGCCGCGTATCGAAGGCGTGGCACCCTTTGGGCAGCGGTGTGTCTTCGATACGGCCCTGCGGGCCTACTCAGTCCGAACGGTTCAATTCAAGCAGATATGGCCATCATGTCTTTTATGCATACCGTGGTGCAGAAAACGTCAAGCTTCAGGAAGCCGCCACCACCTCGGCTTCTGCCTTCTTGCCAAATCCCAGGTAGGCCTGGATCACCTGCGGATCGCCCGCCAGTTTCGCGGACTCGCCCTGCATGGTGACCTTGCCCAGTTCCAGCACGTAGCCATAGTCGGCCGTCTGCAAGGCCGCGCGCGCATTCTGTTCCACCAGCAGCACCGAGATGCCGGCCGTGCGCAGTTCGGAAACGATATGCAGGATTTCCTTGACGATGCGCGGTGCCAGGCCGAGGCTGGGTTCATCCAGCATCAGCAGTTCCGGCTTGGCCATCATGGCGCGGCCGATGGCCAGCATCTGGCGCTCGCCGCCCGAGAGCGTACCAGCCTGCTGGGCGCGGCGTTCCTTCAAGCGCGGGAACAGCTCGAAGACGGTCGCCAGCTGATCCAGCGGCTGTGCCTGGCGCAAGCGCAGACGGCGAAATCCCCCCAGCAGCAGGTTGTCTTCCACGCTCATGGTAGAGAACAGTTCGCGCCGCTCCGGTACCAGGGCGATGCCTGCCATCACGCGTTGTTCGAGGCTCCAGCGTTCCACCGGCTTGCCTTGATAACGCACCGTGCCCTGCGCCGGCAGCACACCCATGATGGCGTTGAGCAGCGTGGACTTGCCCGCGCCATTGGGGCCGATCACGGTGGCGATGCTGCCGCGTTCCAGCTTCAGGTTGATGTCGTGCAGCGCCTGCACCTTGCCATAGCTTGCGCGCAGTTGCGCAACGTCGAGGACCAGTTCACTCATTCGATTCCACCCAGGTAGGCTTCGATCACGGCGGGATGCCGCTGGATCTCTTGCGGTGTGCCTTCGGCAATCTTGGTGCCGAATTCCATCACCACGATGTGGTCGGTCAGTTCCATGACGAATTCCATGTCATGTTCCACCAGCAGGATGCTCATGCCATCGGCGCGCAACTCCTGCAGCACTTTGGAGAGCGCCTGCTTTTCCAGATGGCGCAGGCCTGCGGCCGGTTCATCGAGCAACAGCAGCAGCGGATCACAGCACAGGGCGCGGGCGATCTCCAGGATGCGTTGCTGGCCCAGCGCCAGGTTGCCCGCCTGCTCATGCATGAGGTGCTGCAGGCCGACGCGATGCAGGGCGCGCGCGGCTTCATCGAGCAGCGCCTGCTCTTCGGCGCGTTCCAGATGCAGCATGGCATTGACCGTATTGCTGAGGAAGCTTTGCCGGCTGCGCATGTGCGCGCCCAGGGCCACGTTCTCCAGCACCGTCATGCCCGGCAGCAGGCGCACGTGCTGGAAGGTGCGGGCAATGCCCAGCCGTGCGATGGCGCGCGCCGGCAGTCCGGCGATGTCGCGGCCGTTGAAGCTGACGCGTCCGCCGCTGGCATGCAGCAGGCCCGTGACCAGATTGAAGGTGGTGGACTTGCCCGCGCCATTGGGACCGATCAGGCCAACGATCTCACCGGCCTTGACCTTGAAGGACACGTCATTGACCGCCACCAGTCCGCCGAAGCGCTTGTTGATCTGGTCCACTTCCAGCAGCGGTGCACCACGCGCCGGACCGTTGCGCTTGTCCATCGGCGCGGCGGTCGCCACGCGCAGCGGTGCCGGGACGGCCGGGAAGGCACGCAGCCACAGCGCGCGTACCCATGGCCACAGGCCGCCGCGTGCGTATTTGAGCAACAGGATCAGGATCAGGCCGAAGACGATGCTTTCATAACTGCCGCCATCGCCCAGCAGTGCTGGCAGCAGCACCTGCAACTGGTCCGACAGCAGTTTCAATACCCCCGCGCCCAGCAGCGCACCCCAGATATGAGCAATGCCGCCGACCACCACGATGAAGAGATATTCGATGCCCATCGCCAGGCTGAAGGGTGAGGGATTGACGGTGCGCTGCATGTGCGCAAAGAGCCATCCCGACACCGAGGCCAGCAGCGCGGCAAAGACGAAGATGAGGATCTTGTAGCGCCCCGTATCCACGCCCATGGCCTCGGCCATCGAACGTCCGCCCTTGAGGGCGCGGATGGCGCGTCCCGCGCGCGAATCCAGCAGGTTCAGCGAGACCCATGCGGCGGCCAGCACGATGGCCCAGATCAGGTAATACAGGTGGCGTTCCTTGGCCAGGTCCAACCCCGCCAGTTGCAGCGCGGGGATGCCGGAGATGCCGTCATACTTGCCGAGGAAGTCCACCTTGCCGAACAGGAAGTACAGGCTGATGCCCCAGGCGATGGTGGCCAGCGGCAGGTAGTGGCCGGACATGCGCAGCGTGATGCGGCCCAGCACATAGGCCGAGATCCCCGTGATGAAGAGGCCGATCGGCAGCGTCAGCCAAGGGGACACGCCATGCACGGTGGTCAGATACGAGGTGGTGTAGGCACCCATGCCGACGAAGGCCGCCTGCCCGAACGAGGTCATGCCGCCGATGCCGGTCAGCAGCACCAGGCCGATGGCCACCAGCGCATACAGGCCGATGTAGTTGGCCTGGATCACCCAGAACTGCGGCGTGGGCAGGATCGGGAACAGCGCCAGCACGACCAGCAGCGCATAGAGAGGGAGTCGTTTGTTCATCATCATTCCTCGTCCTCGTCATGCGCGGGCGTGACCAGCGAGCGCCACAGCAGGATCGGCAACAGCGCCAGGAACACGATCACCTCCTTGAAGTCACTGGCCCAGAAGGAGCTGAAGGACTCCAGCAGGCCCACCAGCAGCGCGCCCCCTGCGGCCGCCGGGAAGCTCGCCAGCGCACCGATGGTGGCGGCGACGAAACCCTTCAAACCGATCAGGAAACACGAGTCATAAAAAATGGTGCTCATCGGACCGATCAATACGCCCGACAGAGCACCGATAAACGCCGCGACGGCAAACGACAACTTGCCCGCCAGCGTCGTGGAGATTCCCATCAGCCGTGCGCCCAGGCGATTGACCGCCGTGGCGCGCAGCGCCTTGCCATACAGCGTGCGCCCGGAGAACAGCCACAGTGCCACCAGCAGCGCGGCAGCGGCCACCACCACCACCACGGTCTGGGCACTCAAGGTGAGCGCTGCCAGGTTCCAGCGTTCATCCCAGAAGGCCGGGGTACGGAAGCCTTCGGCCCCGAAGAACACCAGCCCCAGTCCGGTCATGGCCAGGTGGATGCCGACCGAGACGATCAGCAGTTGCAGCACGCTGGCATCGGCCATCGATTCATAGACCACCTGGTACATCAGCGGTCCGAGGGCGGTAATGAGCAGCAGGGTCAGCAGCACCTGCACCGGCAGCGCGAATTGCTGGGGCGCGGCCCACCAGACGAGGGCGGCAATGGCCAGCGGCACGCCCAGCGTGCCCAGCAGGGTGCGCGGCAACAGCGCAGCCTGGCCTGCGCGCAAGAGCTGCGCGGCCTGCATGCCGGCCGCGCACACGGCCAGCACCAGCAGCAGCCAAAGCGGACCGGGGCGCTGGCCTTGTTGCAGCATGGCCAGGGTGAGCGCGCCATAGGCGACGAATTCTCCCTGCGGGATGAAGAGGATGCGGGTGACCGTGAAGACCAGCACCAGGGCAATGGCGATCAAGCCATAGACGATGCCGTTGGTCAGGCCATCCAGGGTCAGGATGGCGGCAATGGAGGAGTCCATGTTTCGGGTGTGGTGCAGAAAACGTCAGGCTGGAAAACGGCGGCGCAAGCTGGAGACCTCGCGCCGCCGCGCGGACAGGACAGGCGGATTACGGATTGACCGCCTTCCAGTTGCCGTTCTGGATGGTCAGCATGATGCGCGCATCGTCACCCAGCCCGAAGTGATCCTTGGCCGAGTAGTTCAGCGTGCCCTGCGAGATCTGGATCGGGCCGGAGGTTTCCAGCGCCTCCTTCAAGGCGGCGCGGAAGGCGGGGGTGCCGGGTTTGGCTTTCTTCAGCGCTTCCGGGACCACCTTCTGCAGCACCAGCTGCGCGTCATAGGTATGGGCCGCGAAGAGGTTGCGGGTACCTGCGCCAAACTGCTTCTCGTAACGCGTGACGAAATCCATGGCCAGTTTCTTGGAAGGATTGCTGTCCGGCAGCGCTTCCGGTACCACGGCCGGGCCGGAGATGACGTAGGAACCTTCCACATCCTTGCCGCCCAGACGGATCAGGTCGCGCGAGGCGGCACTGTGGGTCTGGAAGATCTTGCCCTTGTAGCCGCGCTCGATGAGCGCCTTGTGCGGCATGGCCGCACCGCTGCCCGAGGCCACGACCAGCACCGCATCCGGATTGGAACTGACCACGCGCAGGGCTTGCGCCGTCACGCTGGTGTCGGCCCGCGAGAAGCGCTCCACCGTGCCCATCTTCATGCCGGCGGCGGTGGCCAGGCGCTGCACCTCCTTGAGCCAGTTTTCACCGTAGGAGTCGGAGTAGCCGAGGAAGCCGATGGTCTTCACGCCCATCTTCTTCATCTGCTCCACCACGCCACCGGCCATGACGGCCGTGGATTGCGGCAGGCGGAAGGTCCAGGCGTCTTTTCCTTCAGCGGTCTCGATAGGCGAGATGGCCAGCTGTACCGTCTGCGATTCCAGCGCCACGTCGGCCACGGCCAGCGTGGGCGGCACCGCGGCCGAACCGATGAGCAGGTCGACCTTGTCCTCGGCCACCAGGCGGCGCGCATTCTTGCTGGCCTGGGTGGGATCGGTGGCATCGTCGAGGATGATCAGCTTGACCTTCTCGCCGCCGATGGTCTCCGGCCACAGGGCAAAGCCGTTCTTGGCCGGAATGCCCAGGCCCGAGCCCGGACCGGTCAGCGACATCACCACGCCGATGGTCAGCTCGGCCTGTGCGGCCCCTGCACAGGCCAGCATCGCTGCCAGTACCCCTGCCTTGATTGCCAGTTTGGTTTTCATCTCCGTCTCCTTTGTAATTATGGTTCGAATGCTCGATGTGGGCGGATGCGGCTTGTTGCCGCCTCTCGCTTGCTGCCGTATTGCTTAACTGCACATCTCCCTGATGTCTTCCGGAATGGGGATGGCCTTGATGCGCGCCGGATCCTCCGGATGGCGAATGGCGAAGACGCGCACGTCGCGGCCTTCGCACAGCAGTTCGCCATCGCGCTTGATCTCGTGCTTCATGACGAAGGTCTTGTCATTCCATTCGACGATGCTGGAATGCACTTCGATGCGGTCGCCATAGGTGGCCGGGCGCACGAAGCGCGAACTGATGTCCACCACGGGCGTGCCGATGATGCCGCGTGTCTTTTCCGTATCACGCCAGGGCGGCACGCCGCATTCATGGAAGAAGTTGCGCGAGGCCGCGTCATACCAGCGGAAGAAATTGGGGAAATACACGATGCCGGCCGGATCGCAATCGCCGAATTCCACGCGCACCGGATGAATGATGGTCTTGCTCATGCGTTCTCCTCGGTGCTCAGCGCGGTGCCAGGCGCAATGCGCCATCGAGCCGGATCACTTCGCCGTTCAGCGATAGATTGGTGGCGATATGCAAGGCCAGCTGTGCATATTCCTCGGCCTTGCCCAGTCGCTTGGGGAAGGGGATGGACGAGGCCAGCGATTGCTGCACTTCTTCCGGCAGCTTGTAGAGCAGGGGCGTGAGGAACAGCCCCGGTGCAATGGTCACCACGCGGATGCCGTGTTGCGCCAGATCACGTGCCAGCGGCAGGGTCATGGAGGTGATGCCGCCCTTGGACGCCGCATAGCCGGCTTGCCCGACTTGTCCGTCGAAGGCGGCTACCGAGGCGGTCGCCACGATCACGCCGCGCTCGCCCTCGGCCAGCGGCTCGGCAGCGGCCATACGCGCGGCAGTCAGACGGATGACATTGAAGGTACCGATCAGGTTGACGTTGACGATGCGGCTGAAATCTTCGAGCGGCATCGGGCTGCCATCTTTGCCGACCATGCGCTTGGCACCGCCGATGCCGGCGCAGTTGATGAGGATGCGTGGTGCGCCGTTGGCTTCCTGTGCGGCATCGAGGGCTGCTGTCACCGACGCGCTGTCGGTGATGTCGCAGCGTGCGGCGTGGCAGCGCAGTTCATCGGCCAAAGCCTGGGCAGCTTCCATGTTGACGTCCAGAATGGAAACGCGGGCCCCGGCCTGGACCAGCTGGCGCGCGGTCTCGGCACCGAGTCCGGAGGCGCCGCCCGTCACGAGGGCGGCTTGTCCTTGCAGTTGCATGAGATGTGTCCTTGTCGAATGAGCGGATCAGTGGGAGGCCGAAGGATTTTCCAGCAGCAGGGCGATGCCCTGGCCGCCGCCGATGCAGGCCGATGCCACGCAGTAGCGCGCACCCCGGCGATTCATCTCGCGCGCGGCCGTGATCGACAGGCGCACACCGGTCGCGGCCAGCGGATGGCCCAGGGCGATGGCACCGCCGTTGACGTTGAGCTTGTCGCGGTCGATCCCCAGCTCACGTTCCACTGCCACGATCTGCGCGCCTTGCGCTTCATTGATCTCGAAGCAGCCGATGTCGGCCACTGTCAGGCCATTGCGTTCCAGCAGGGTACGGATGGCCGGCACCGGGCCGATGCCCATGATCTCCGGCGGCACCCCGGCCACAGCGGCGGCGACGACGCGCGCCAGCGGCTGCTTGTCATGGCGGCGTACGTAATCGCCCGAGGCGACGATGGTGGCGGCCGCTGCATCGACCAGCGCCGAGGAGTTGCCACCGGTCTGTACGCCATCCGGGTAGAGCGTGCGCAGCTTGGCCAGCACCTCCACCGGCGACGGACGCGGATGGGTGTCGGTGGCGGCTTCGCTGGTCTTGCCCTGCAGCTTGATGTGACGATCGTTGTAGCCATCCAGGCGGAAGGTCTCGTTGACGACCGGAACGATCTCTCCTGCGTGGAAGCCGGCCGCCTGTGCCTTGAGCGCGCGCTCGAAGGAATACGCGGCGTATTCATCGACCTCGGCGCGGGTGATGCCATATTTTTTCGCCAGGTTCTCGGCGGTCTGCGGCATGGTGATGCCGGGGGCCGGATCGACCAGCGCTTCCCACATGTAGTCCTGGAATTCCACCGGTGCGCCCAGCTTGAAACCGGTGCGATGGCCGAAGGCGGCAATCGGATTGCGCGTCATCGATTCGCTGCCCACGATCAGCGCGGTCTCGGTGTAGCCGCGCTCGATCTGGTCACCGGCCTGGCGGATCAGTTCGAAGCCAGTGCCGCAGATGCGCTGGACCATGATGGCCGGCGTAGTGATCGGCACGCCCGCATACAGGCCGATGTGACGCGGCAGCATGTACTGGTAGGCATCGCCCGGCGCCATGTTGCCGGCTACCACCGAGCCGATGTCGGTGGCGGCGATACCGGTACGGGCCAGTACTTCGCGCGCCACCTTGATGCCCATGTCGGTGGGCGAGAGCTGGCTGAAACTGGTGCAGTAATCCACCATGGGCGTACGCACGCCGCCGACGAGCCAGATGTCCTTGAAGCCGGAATAGAACGCTGCTTGTGCCATGTCTGTTGCTTCCTCAGTGAGCGGGGGAGAGCGCGGCCTGTGCGGTCAGCACGGCCGGGTCGGTGCCGGCGTAGAGCGCCTCCACCAGGGCGGCGCGGTGAGTCAGCACCGCACGTTGATTGATCGAACCCTTGTCGGTGATTTCGCCACGGTCGAAGGACGGCGGATCGATCAGGACCAGCGCGCGCGCCACGCGGGTTGAACTGCCGGTGGCATGGGTTTGCAGGCGTTCCAGCAGACCCTGGAAGAAATCGCGTACCGGTGCCGCATTGAGCACGTCGGCCCGCGAGGCCTCCGCAGGCAGGCGCGCCAGCTGGCGGCAGCGCTCGATGTTGGGCACGATCAGCATGCCCACTTCATTGCGGTCCTGGCCGGTGATGACGGCATCCTGCAGATAGGGCGCACCTTCATGCGCAATCAGCGCGCGCAGCGGGCCGACGCTGACCCAGGTGCCGGTGTAGAGCTTGAAGTCCTCGGCCACGCGGCCATCGAACATGAAGCCGCGATCCGGATGGGCCGGGTCCAGCCAGCGCACTGCATCGCCCGAGCGGAAGTAGCCCTCTTCATCGAAGGCCTCGGCCGTCTGTTCCGGCGCGCGCCAGTAACCCGGGGTAACGTTGGGGCCGCGATAGCGGATCTCGATCTTGTCGCCATTGGGGACCAGCTTGATTTCCATGCCCGGCGTGGGGATGCCGATCTGTCCGGCCTGCACTTCCAGGTCGGCCACGAAGAGCGCCGAAGGCGAGGTCTCGGTCATGCCCAGGCCGCAGCACATCACGATGCGTTCGCCACAGGTGGCTTCGGCGGTGGCGTGCAGCTTGTCCCACACCGGTTGCGCCAGGGCGGCACCGGCATAGAACTGCATGCGCAGGCGACTGTAGAATTTTTCGCGCAGCGCCTGGTCTTTCTCCAGCGCGTGCGCGATGCCTTCCCAGCCCACCGGCACGTTGAAATACACGGTCGGCGAAATCTCGTGCAGGTTGGCCAGGGTGGTGGCCAGGCCTTGCGGCGTGGGCTTGCCCTCGTCGATGTACATGGTGCCGCCGTTGTAGATCACGATGCCCACGTTGTGGTTGGCACCGAAAGTGTGGTTCCAGGGCAGCCAGTCAATCAGGATGGGCGGCTCTTCGGCCAGGAAGGGGAAGGTCTGCACGATCATCTGCAGGTTGCTGCACATCATGCGCTGGGTGTTGACGACCGCCTTGGGCATCTTGGTCGAGCCCGAGGTGAAGAGGAACTTGACGATGGTGTCCGGACCGGTGGCGGCGTAGGCACGCTCGACTTCATCGCCTGCGCGGGTGGCTTCCAGTTCCGCATACAGCGTGCATTCGCGTCCGGCAGGCGGCGCTTCGGTGACCACGAATTCGATATCGGGTGCCACCGCATTGACGGCCGCGGCAAACTTCTCGCCATGGGCGGCAAAGATCAGACCGGGCGTGAGCAACTGCACCGCATGGCGCAGCTTGGCGTAATCCTTGGAGAGCAGCGAATAGGCCGACGATACCGGCGCATAAGGCACGCCTGCATAGTGGCAGCCCAGCACGAGCATGGCGTGTTCGAGGTCGTTCTCGGACAGGATCAGCAGCGGGCGCTCGGCCGAGAGTCCGCGCTGCAGCAGCGCCTGGCCGATGCGGCGTGCGCTTTGCAGGGCTTCGCCGTAGCTGATGCGGCGCCATTGGCCATCCTTGTCGCGGCGGGCCATGTAGGTGCGGTCGGGATCGACGGTGGCCCAGTGGATCAGCTTGTCGGTCAGGCGCGCAGGATAGTCGCCCAGCGGCTGCCGGGTCTTGACGATGGAGATGCCCTCAGCACCCGGCACGACGTCAACGCCGCCGATGCCGAACCTGAAGCTGCGATAGCGAGGAGGAGTGTTCATACATGTCTCTGTTGTGTCACCTGCCCGGTCGTGGCCGGGCAGGTGTGTTGTTGTGGTCTTGCGCTGTATTACTGACTTGCTGGCCGCTGTGGTGGCTCTTGTCCGGCCATGCAGGGCCGATTCTTCTGCGATGCTTTGTTCGTTGCGGTCGTGCTCAGGTCGGCTTGACCTTGTTCTGCTTGTGATCGAGGAAAGCCGCCAGGCGGCCCTTGGTATCGGGATCGCTGCCGGCCACGGCGGCCATGAGCGATTCGGTCATCAGCCCATCCTGGATCGACTGGTCATGGATGCGCGGCAGCACGTGCATGATCCCGTAGTTGGTCATGGGCGCATTGCGGGCGATGCGTTCGGCCAGCTCACGGGCCTTGTCCAGACCGGTGCCGGCGGCCACGCTGTATTGCGAGATGCCGGCCTGGTGGCCTTCTTCGGCCGTCAGCACGCGGCCGGTCAGCATCATGTCGGCCATGCGGGCCACGCCGATCAGGCGCGAGATGCGCACCGATCCGCCACCACCGACGAAGAGGCCGCGCTGTCCTTCCGGCAAGCCGTAGAAGGCGCTCGGTTCGGCCACGCGAATGTGGGCCGCCGAGGCCAGCTCCAGTCCGCCGCCGATGACTGCGCCATGCAGTACCGCGATCACCGGTACGCGGCCGAAGGCGATCTGCTCGAAGGCCGCATGCCACATGCGTGAGTGATGCAGGGATTCGGTGGTGTCGCGCTCGCGCAGTTCGGAGAGGTCAAGGCCGGCGCAGAAGTGTTCGCCGATGCCGTGGATGATGGCCACCTTCACGCCCTCCGGCAGATCCTGAAAGCAGTCGCGGATGGCGCGCACCAGCGGGTCGTTGAGGGCATTGCGTTTGGCGGCGCGGTTGAGTCCGATCTCGGCAATGGCGCCGTGAACTTGGATGTCGAGGAGGTCGCTGTGCTGGTTCATGCTGTCTCTGGTCATGCCGTGGTCGGCGTTTGAATTAGTTATAAGTTATAACGTTTATTCAGTATAAGTAAAGTGGAGGTAAACGCAAGCCCCATGTGACTTTCGTGTTGTGCGAAAAAAGTAAAAGCGGGCGATTAACGAACGAAAAATGTGTCGAGGCATGCAGCAGGAATTGCTGCATCGCGTCGCAACGATGACGTGTCGGTGACTGATGGCGCGCCAACCTGCATGGCTGCGGGCGGCCCAAAGAAAAACGCCGGTGTGCACTGCATCACCGGCGTTTCCATGGAGTATCGACAGGCGATTATTTGCCGGTGTCCTTCATGTTTTCGAACTTGTCGAATTCGACGTTGTAGACCTCGCTGCCGACCTTCTCCACCTTGCGGACGTAGACCGTCTGCACGATATCGCGGGTGGCCGGGTCGATGGCGATGGGGCCGCGCGGGCTGGTGAACTTCATGGTTTTGAGGATGGCCATGGCACGGTCGCCATCGATTTTGCCGTTCAGCTTTTTGCTGACCTCGTAGATGGCGTTCATGCCGTCGTAGGCCGCGATGGCCATGAAGTTGGGACGGCCCGCCCCCGGATTGGCGGCAGCAAAGCTCTTGAGGAAGGCCTTGTTCTCCGGCGAATCATGCGCGGCCGAATAGTGGAAGGTGGTGATCACGCCCAGCGTCGAGTCGCCCATGGCGGGCAGCACGTGGTCGTCGGTCAGGTCGCCGGTGGCGATGACCTTGATGCCGGCCTCGGCCAGTCCGCGTTCGCGATAGCCCTTCATGAAGGCAATGCCCTGTTCGCCCGCCGGCACGAAGATGAAGACGGCCTCCGGTTTGGCATCCTTGATGCGCTGGATGTAGGGGGCGAACTCAGGATTGCGCAGCGGCACCCGGATCGATTCCAGTACCTGGCCACCACCGCCCAGCAGGTTGGTCTTGAAGGCGGTCTCGGCATCGATGCCCGGGCCGTAATCGGCCACCAGCGTGACTACGCGCTTGATGCCGTTCTTCAGCGCCCAGGTCGCCATGGGGCCCGAGACCTGCGGCAGCGTCATCGAAAAGCGCGCGATGTAGCTGGACTTGGTGGTGATGACGGAGCTGGCCGCGTTCATGACGATCATCGGCTTCTTGGCTTGTTCAGCGATGGGCGCTACCGCCAGCGCCTCGGGCGTAAGGCCGAAGCCGGCCAGGAAATCCACCTTGTCGCGCACCACCAGTTCCTGTGCCAGGCGCTTGGCGATCTCGGGCGAGGGACCGGTGGTGTCCTTGATGATGATCTGGATTTTCTTGCCGGCGACCGTGTCGCCATGCTGCGCCATGTAGGCCTTGATGCCGCCTTCCATCTGCTTGCCGTAATCGGCGAAGGGGCCGGAGAAGGCGGCGATCAGGCCGACCTTGATGGTTTCCTGAGCGTGCGCCAGCGATGTCAGCAAGCTGACGGAGGCCGTGATCACGGCCAATCCTGCGAGTTTTTTCAACCTCATTTTTCAGTCTCCTTTGTGATTGTAGTGAGCGATGCTGCGCGGGCGGTTCTGCTGCCGTCCTGATTGTCGCATCGCCGGTCCGACTGTTGCAGACGGACGACGTATCGCTTTCTCTTCCCTGGCTCGCCTTGTTGACAAAGCGTCGGTGCCGACAATAGTATCGCACCATCCGTTCGGTAAACAAACCGATGTGCGGTAAACGAACGGCTAATAAAAGTTATAAAAAATAAGAAACAAGCCAGAGACGAGACGCTTCATTCTGCGATGTCCGCTAGTCGGCATCGACCAACTCGCATTTATAAAGTGGCGTGGAAAACGTCGCAGCAACACGCATGCCGATGGCGCTGACCATGGGGCAGGGGGCTTTTTTGCCCGCGCTTCGGGAAGGTGCCGGGTCGGCGACGGGAATTCGCAACAGGCAGTTGAAGTAATCGAAGGGACTGACATCAAGGGAAGTCACCCGGCCGGCGAGCAGCGAATCGCTGGCGTGCGCCTGGAGGAGGGCGTGCGCCGGCAGCGAGCCGGCCATTCACCATTCAATGAAATCAGGAGGAGATGGCAATGACAAGAACAACCACCCTGCGTGCAGTGGCCCTGGCCGCTGCCGCATGTGCAATGACCGCGGGTGCGGCGGGCTCGGCCATGGCGCAGAGTTCGGTGACCATTTACGGCATCATCGATACCGGCGTGGTCTACACCACCAACGCCAATGCCAACGGCAATTCGGTCTTCAAGATGCCGTCGCTGACGGGCAGCTTCCCGTCGCGCATCGGCTTCCGTGGTGCGGAAGATCTGGGCGGCGGACTGCAGGCAATATTCGTGCTGGAAAGCGGCTTTGCTCCCGACACCGGCGCCATGGGACAGGGCAACCGCATCTTCGGGCGCCAGTCGTATGTGGGTCTGAAGAGCGATTGGGGCCAGGTCACGCTGGGCCGCCAGATCAACATGACCTACATCTCGCAGCTCAAGACGGACGTGATGGGTCCCAACATCTTCGCCATCGGCAGCATCGACCCGTATCTGCCCAATGCCCGCAGCGACAATTCCATCGGCTACCTCGGCAGCTTCAGCGGCTTCACGCTGGGCGCGACCTACAGCTTCGGACGCGATACCTCGGCCACCGGCGGTCCGGCCGCCACCAACTGTGCCGGCGAAGTGGCCGGCAACAGCAAGGCCTGCCGCCAGGTTACGGGCTTGCTGGGCTACGATGGCAAGGGCTGGGGCGTGACTTCCTCCTATGACATCCTGTATGGCAACACCGGCGCCTCCGGTGGCCTCACCAGCAGCGACAACAGCGATCAGCGCATCACCTTGAACGGTTACTTCATGATCGGTGATGTCAAGATCGGCGGCGGCGTGGTCGATCGCCGTACCCGCGCAGCCAACAACACCAATACCGATTCCGATCTCTACTACCTGGGTGTGAGCTATCCGTTGACCACCGCACTGGTGCTGGATGCGCAGGTCTCGCGCCTGGACGTGAAGAACAGCCCGAACGATGTCACCCTCTCGGTGGCACGCCTGACCTACAACCTGTCCAAGCGTACGGCGCTCTACACTTCGCTGGGCTACATCAAGAACGGCGGTACGTCGGCCGTGGCCGTCGATGCCGGCGGGTCGGTGGGTGCGGGCAAGAACCAGCTGGGTGTGATGTCGGGCATTCGTCACACCTTCTGATTCTGATCGGTGATGGAAAAGCAGTCTTGAGGAGGATGGCGCACCCGGATGCTAGGGCCTGTTCACATTTAATCTGCGAGATGCGTTGCCCCCAGAAGGCGGGCTGGCAAGGCGCGCGTCAGGGCTGGTGGTGGTGCCACCAGCCCTGACGTGCAACGCGGCCAGCGCGCCTTCTGGGGGGCAACCCTCCGGGAGAGGTCGCAGATTAAATGTGAACAGGCCCTAGGGTGCGCCGACATCCGCAGCATGGCAAAGGCAGGGTCTGTTTTTGTCTTCGGTCCGCCTCCCCGGTGGGGAGTGCGGACCTGTTTTTTTACGGCAGCAGCACGGACAATTCCTGTGCGCCACGCAGCAGCACCGGCAGGATCTCTTCTTCCATCTGTGCCACCGACACGCGCGCGGCCTGTGCACCCACGTTCAGTGCGGCCAGCACATTGCCGGAGGCGCCGCGTACCGGTACGGCGATGGAGCGCAGGCCGACTTCCAGTTCTTCATCGATGACCGCATAGCCCTGCGCACGCACACCGGCCAGGATGTCGCGCAGACGCTTTTGCGACACCACGGTCTTGTCGGTCAGGGCGCGCAGCTTGACCTTCTCGAAGTAGGCTTTGAGCTGATCATCCGGCAGGTGCGCCAGCATGGCGCGGCCCAGCGAAGTGCAGTAGGCGGGCAGGCGACTGCCGGTATTGAGTGCCACCGACATCACGCGCGAAGTGGCCGAGCGAGCGACGTAGAGCACCTCATTGTCATCCAGCACGGCCAGCGAGCAGGACTCGCCGAGCGTGCGGCTGATGTTGTTCAGGTAGGGCTGTGCAGAAACGGTCAGCGGGGTGGACGACAAATAGGAGTAGCCCAGCGTCAGGATCTTGGGGCGCAGCGAAAAATTGTTGACGTCCGAATCGGCATAGCCGAGTTGCTTCAGGGTATGCAGGCAGCGCCGCACGGCCGCGCGCGGGATGCCGGTCTTCTGGCTGATCTGGGCGATGGTCAGGCTGCGGCGCGAATCGCTGAAGGCGCGGATCACCGCCAGGCCCCGGGCCAGCGAGGTCATGAAGCTGGGGTCGGTGAGGGCATCGATTTCTTCGGCGATGGTCAGCTCGCGTTCAGCCTCGGGCGCGCTGGCGGCTTGCTCCGGGTCCCGCACCTTGCTGCGCCGGCTCGCGGCCGGGGCGGATTTGAGCGGCTTGGCGTCCTTGACGGCAGCGGTGCTCTTGGCGGCGGTCTTGCGGGTCTTGGCAGCAGGGGCGGTGGACATGGGCGCGAATGGACTCTCTGGTCGGATGGTTCAGGACGATGCATCAGCGGGGCAGCTCGGATTTCCCGCTATACCTCAGTGCGTCAGGATTTTAACGTTTTGTGCGGCAAGCGAACACATCCTGCGGGTTTTTCTTGACGGCCGTCAAGCCGGATCGCTAAACTCTTTTTGTGCGAAAATCAAACATTAGTTCGGTGATCGAACATTCTGGTGCAGAAAACGTCACGCTGCAAATACCTCCGGAATGCCCGTCCACACCGGCAGAGACGAGTCCCAACCGCCTGGCTGAACGGCAAGACCAAGGTCAGCGAGGCAATCCGCAGGCGCAGCTGGAAGCGCCGCATCTACAGTGAGAGCAACGTGATCAATAAAATTTCTGACTCTTTGGAGCAGGCGGTGGCTGACATCCATGATGGCGCCACCATCATGATCGGTGGTTTCGGCAATGCCGGCATGCCCTCGGCCCTGATCGATGCGCTCATCGCCCAGGGCGCGCGCGACCTGACCATCGTCAACAACAATGCCGGCAACGGCGATACGGGTCTGGCGGCGCTGCTCAAGACCAAGCGCGTCAAGAAGATCATCTGTTCCTTCCCGCGCCAGACTGATTCCCACGTTTTCGATGCGCTCTATCGCGCCGGTGAAATCGAACTGGAACTGACTCCGCAAGGCAACCTGGCCGAGCGCATCCGCGCCGCCGGTGCCGGCATCGGCGGTTTCTTCAGCCCGACCGGCTACGGCACCATGCTGGCCGAAGGCAAGGAAACCCGCCTCATCGATGGCAAGCACTACGTGCTGGAGTCGCCCATCCATGCCGACTTCGCGCTCATCAAGGCGCTGCGCGGCGACCGCTGGGGCAACCTGGTGTATCGCAAGACGGCGCGCAACTTCGGTCCCATCATGGCGATGGCGGCCAAGGTCACCATTGCGCAAGTCACCGAGGTGGTGGAACTGGGCCAGCTCGATCCGGAAAACATCATCACGCCCGGCATCTTCGTGCAGCGGATCGTGCAAACCAAGGAGGCACAGCAATGAAGCGCTTTACCCGTGAAGAGATCGCCGCCCGCGTGGCGCAGGACATCCCCGAGGGCGCCTACGTGAACCTGGGTATCGGCCTGCCGACCAAGGTCGCCAACTACCTGCCGGCGGACAAGGAAATCTTCCTGCACAGCGAAAACGGCGTACTGGGCATGGGCCCGGCCCCGGCCCCCGGCGAAGAAGACGAAGACCTCATCAATGCCGGCAAGCAGCCGGTGACGCTCCTGACCGGCGGTTCCTACTTCCATCACGCGGATTCGTTCTCGATGATGCGCGGCGGCCACCTGGACATCTGCGTGCTGGGCGCCTTCCAGGTCTCGGCCAAGGGTGACCTGGCCAACTGGCACACCGGCGCACCGGATGCCATCCCCGCCGTGGGCGGTGCGATGGACCTGGCCATCGGTGCCAAGCAAGTCTTCGTCATGATGGACCACCAGACCAAGACCGGCGAAAGCAAGCTGGTGGAGGCCTGCTCCTATCCGCTCACCGGCATCGGCTGCGTCAACCGCATCTACACCGACCTGGCCGTCATCGACGTGACCCCGCAAGGCCTGCAGGTGCGCGAGATTGTCGAGGGCCTGACCTTTGCGCAATTGCAGGAACTGACCGGCGCACCGCTGCGCCCGGCGGCCTGATTCCGTGACCCGTATCGTTATCGCTGTGAGGAATGCATGAAAGACGTATTTATCTGTGACGCCATCCGCACCCCCATCGGCCGCTATGGCGGCGCGCTCAAAGACGTGCGCGCTGATGACCTGGGCGCGGTGCCGCTGCGCGCGCTCATGGAGCGCAATCCGCAGGTGGACTGGAAGGCCGTCGATGACGTGATCTTTGGCTGCGCCAACCAGGCCGGTGAAGACAACCGCAACGTGGCACGCATGTCGCTGCTGCTGGCAGGCCTGCCGCAGGAAGTGCCGGGCAGCACCATCAACCGCCTGTGCGGCTCGGGTATGGATGCGCTGGGCACGGCCGCGCGCGCCATCAAGTCCGGTGAAACCCAGCTGATGATCGCCGGTGGCGTCGAATCGATGACCCGCGCCCCCTTCGTGATGGGCAAGGCCGACAGTGCCTTCTCGCGCCAGGCGGCGATCCAGGACACCACCATCGGCTGGCGTTTCGTGAATGCGCTGATGAAGCAGAAGTATGGCGTGGATGCCATGCCCGAGACGGCCGAGAATGTCGCCGTCGATTTCAAGGTCAGCCGCGAAGACCAGGATCAGTTCGCCGTACGCAGCCAGGCCAAGGCCGCCGCCGCACAAGCCAATGGCAACCTGGCACAGGAAATCGTGCCGGTAGTGATCCCGCAGAAGAAGGGCGACCCGATCACCGTGACCCAGGATGAACATCCGCGTGCGACCAGCATGGAAGCGCTGGCCCGCCTGAAGGGCGTAGTCAGGCCGGATGGTACCGTCACGGCCGGCAATGCGTCCGGCGTCAACGATGGCGCCTGCGCCTTGCTGCTGGCCAGTGCCGATGCCGTCGAGAAGTACCAGCTCAAGCCGCGCGCCCGCATCCTGGGCATGGCCACGGCCGGTGTCGCACCGCGCATCATGGGCATGGGTCCGGCCCCGGCCAGCAAGAAAGTGCTGGCGCAACTGGGCATGACGATTGATCAGATGGACGTGATCGAACTCAACGAAGCCTTCGCCTCGCAAGGGCTGGCCGTGCTGCGCGAACTGGGCGTGGCCGATGATGACGCCCGCGTCAATCCGAACGGCGGTGCCATCGCCCTCGGCCATCCGCTGGGCATGAGCGGTGCGCGCCTGGTGACCACCGCCACCTACCAGCTGGAGCGCACCGGTGGCCGCTATGCGCTGTGCACCATGTGCATCGGCGTGGGGCAGGGTATCGCGATGGTGATCGAGCGCGTGTGATGCGTTCGGGATGGCGCGGTCGGGCAACCGTGTCGCGCCATCCATGAAGATCGCAAGGGTCTTCGTGAAAATTGATCAAGCATGAATTGAGGCAGGCGCAGCACAATAGAAAAATAATTTATATCGATTTCCAAGCGGCCAAAAAAACAGAGCCGCAGGCCAGAAGAGGAGACCAACCGCATCATGCATTCGCATCATGACTGCGCGCCGCGTTCGGCTGCGCCCGTTCGTCCTTGCCGGGGAGGTGTGCCATGCTAGGCAACTTCCTTGGCGTGCTCTTCGATGGCATTGCCTACGGCAGCCTCCTGTTTCTCATCAGCGTGGGCCTGTCGGTGACGATGGGGATGATGAACTTCATCAACCTCGCGCATGGTGCCTTCGCCATGCTGGGCGGCTACGTCTGCGTGACGCTGCTCAATCGCATCGGCGTTCCCTTCCTGGCGACCTTGCCGCTGGCCTTCATCGCGGCCGCCGTGGTCGGTCTGATCCTCGAACGTTCCCTTTATCGCCGTCTCTACAAGGCCAGCCACCTCGACCAGGTGCTGTTTTCCATCGGCCTGACCTTCATGGCCGTGGCCGGCGCGACCTGGCAATGGGGGCCGACCCAGCAGCCTGTGGTGCTGCCGGATTGGCTGCGCGGACAGGTCTCGCTGCTGGGGCTGGATGTCGGGGCGTATCGCGTCTTTCTGATCGGCGTGGTGGTGATCGTGACGGTGGCGCTGGGCCTCCTGATCGAGCGTACCCGCTTCGGTGCACAGATCCGCGCCTCGGTCGACAACCAGGTGGCGGCAGCGGGGCTGGGCATCAACGTCAGCCGTGTGTTCAGCCTGACCTTTGCACTGGGGTCGGGTCTCGCCGGTCTCGGTGGCGGCCTGGGTATTGACGTGCTGGGGCTGGACCCGACCTTCCCGGTCAAGTACATGGTCTACTTCCTGCTGGTGGTGGCCGTGGGCGGGGCCGGCACCATCAAGGGGCCGCTGCTGGCCGCGCTGATCCTGGGCGTGTTCGATGTCGCCGGAAAATATTATGTGCCGGAGATCGGCGCCTTCGTCATCTATGGCCTGATGGTGGTGTTGCTGATCCTGTTCCCGGCCGGACTGATGCGGAGGCGCGGATGAGCAGCACCAGCACTTCAACCCGAGCGGCCGCCAAGCCGGTCCTGCGCCTGCCCAATGATCGCTGGACGCCACTGGAGATCCTCTTCTGGCTGCTGCCGGTGGCGGCCTATTTCCTCTTCCCCGATTACCTGGTGCTGATCAGCCAGATCATGATCGTGGGCCTGTTCGCCGTCTCGCTGGATCTGATCCTGGGCTATGCCGGCATCGTTTCGCTGGGGCATGCCGCCTTCTTCGGCCTGGGGGCCTACACGGCCGGGCTGCTGGCCGTGCATGGCTGGGGCGAGCCGATCACGGGGCTGTTGCTGGCGGCCATCGTGGCGGCTGTCGCCGGTTTCCTGGTGAGCTTCCTGGTGGTGCGCGGAGCGGACCTCACGCGCCTGATGGTCACGCTGGGCATCGGCCTGATGCTGTTCGAGGCGGCCAACAAGGCGGCCTTCATCACCGGTGGTGTGGATGGCTTGTCCGGCATGGTGATGGGCAAGATCTTCGGTGTCTTCGAGTTCGACCTCAACGGACGCGTGGCCTATGGCTACAGTTTCGCGGTGCTGTTGCTGCTGTTCGTGGTGCTGCGGCGGATGGTGAATTCACCCTTCGGGCTGGGCTTGCGTGGCATCCGCGAAGGTGGCCGCCGCATGCCGGCCATCGGCGCCGATGTCAACCGCCGCCTCGTCGTCATCTTCACAGTGGCCGCTGCGGTGGCCGGTGTGGCCGGTGCCCTGCTGGCGCAGACCACGCAGTTCGTCGGGCTGGATGTGCTGGGTTTCCCGCGGTCGGCAGAGTTGCTCATCATCCTGGTGCTGGGCGGTACCGGCCGCCTCTATGGCGGACTGGTCGGTGCGCTGGTCTACATGCTGGCGCAGGATTACCTGTCCGGACTCAATCCGGCCTACTGGCAATTCTGGATCGGCCTGCTGCTGATCGTGATCGTTCTGTTTGCGCGCGGTGGCCTGCTCGGCGGGCTGGCGGTGCTGCGTGACAAGTTCTTCAAGGGAGGCCGCGCATGAGCCCGCATCCAGCCGATACCACCCTGCGCACCGAAGGCCTGAGCAAACGCTGGGGCAGCTTCGTGGCCAACAGCGATATCTCGCTGACCTTCACACCCGGCGCGCGCCACGCCTTGATCGGTCCCAATGGCGCCGGCAAGACCACCTTCATCAATCTGCTCACGGGCGGCTTTGCGCCCAGCGGGGGCAAGGTATGGTTCGGTGGCGAGGATATCACCGCCTTGGCCCAGCATGAACGCGTCAAGCGCGGCATGACCCGCACCTTCCAGATCAATACGCTTTTTGCCGGGCTCACGGTGCTGGAGTCGGTGATCCTGGCGATCCAGGAGCGGCGCGGCCTGCAATACAAGTGGTACCAGACCGTGGCCAGCCAGACCGAGGTCGTGGATGAAGCCATGGCCTTGCTGACATCGCTCAAACTGGCGCAGGAAGCCAACAGCATCACGCGCAGCCTGGCCTATGGCAAGCAGCGGCTGGTGGAGATTGCACTGGCACTGGCCACGCAGCCCAAGGTACTGCTGCTGGACGAACCGGCCGCCGGCATTCCCTCGGCGGAAAGCCGCGAACTCTTCGAAGTGATTGCGCAACTGCCGCGTGAAGTGACCATCGTCTTCATCGAACATGACATGGGGCTGGTGTTCCGCTTCGCCGAGCGCATCACGGTGCTGGTCGGCGGCAAGGTGCTGGTGGAGGGCATGCCGGCGGAGATTGCGGCTGACCAGCGCGTCAAGGAAGTCTATCTGGGGGAGGCCGAACATGCCTGATCTGCTGGCACTGGACAAGGTGAGCGCCGGTTATGGCGACTCCATCGTCCTGGAAGACGTGTCGTTCTCGATGCAGGAAGGCGAGAGCCTGGCCCTGCTGGGGCGCAATGGCGTGGGCAAGACCAGTCTGTTGATCACCCTCATGGGACTGACGCGCCTGCATGGCGGCAGCATTCACTGGCGTGGCAGCAACATTGCGCGCGTGCCGACCCACAAGCGCGCGCACGCCGGGCTGGGCTGGGTGCCGCAGGAGCGTTTCATGTTTCCTTCGCTGTCGGTGGAGGAACACCTGACGGTGGTGGAGCGTGGCGGCAAATGGAACTTGCAGAAGATTTATTCGATTTTTCCCCGCCTGCATGAGCGCCGCCACAACATGGGCAACCAGCTCTCCGGGGGCGAGCAGCAGATGCTGGCCATTGCGCGCGCGCTGATGGTGAGCCCCAGCATTCTCTTGCTGGATGAACCGATGGAAGGGCTGGCCCCGATCATCGTGCAGGAACTGCTGAAGGTGATCCGCCGCCTGGTCAGTGAAGAAGGGATGTCGGTGATCGTGGTGGAGCAGCATGCACGCATGGCGCTGTCGTTGACGCAGCGGGCCATCGTGCTGGATCGCGGCCGCATCGTGCATGCCTCGGACAGCCAGAGCCTGCTGGACGATGGCGAGACACTGGATCGCTTGGTGGCGGTGGCTTAGGAAGCCAGGGCCTCAGTCTTCCTGGCAATCCTGGTCGCGCAAGCGTGCGAGCGGCGCACGGCTCTGCGGATTGTTCTCATGCACCAGCTTGTCCAGCAGCAGCATGAACTGTTGCTGTTCGGCTTCATCGAGGGGCGCCAGGATGCGCTTGCGCAGGCGCTGCAGGCCGGGGATCAGTTCTTCCAGCAGGGCTTCGCCGGCCTGCGTGATGCGCAATGCGCGCTGGCGGCGGTTGTGCGGAATGACTTCGCGCACCAGCAATCCCTTTTCTTCCAGCCGTGCGCAGACCGTGGCACCAGTGGAAGTGTCGATGGCGACCAGTCCCGACAAGCTCACCTGGTCGATGCCGGGATGGTTCGACAGCATGCGCAGGATGGCGTATTGCACCGGGGTAATGATGCCGCCGGTTTCGTCATGGAAGATCGACACCGAAATCTGCTGCGCCCGCCGCAACAGGTGGCCGGGGTGCTCGTAGAGATCGATGAGCTGGCTTTCGTCCTTGGGTGGCGTGGTCTCTGGCATGGCGGATGAGGTCGGATGCAATCAGGTAATGGATGAGCTGCAGGGTGATGACAGCGATGCGGCAGTGTACGGTCCGCAAGGTTTTCCCTCAATCAATTGATGCAACGCGCAACGAAAAAAGTCCGCCAGCGCGTTTACTTGCGCTGCGGATTGGCGGATACTTTTCTAACATTCAGTGTACTGAATATTAAAACAGATAAATGCGAGACCCGACAGGATCTGGATCAAGCCGCCTGCGGAAAAGAACAAGCTGGAGCAGTCCATCAAGAAGGGCACTGGCCTTGGAAGGCCGGTGCCGGTTGAGGAATTCACCCAAGGAGACCGTCATGTTCCCCAAGAATGCCTGGTACGTCGCCTGCACGCCCGACGAAATCGAAAGCAAGCCCCTGGGCCGCCAGATCTGCGGCGAGAAGATCGTGTTCTATCGTGGCGCCGAAGGCAAGGTCGCCGCCGTTGAGGATTTCTGTCCGCATCGCGGCGCGCCGCTGTCGCTGGGCTTCGTGCGGGAAGGGCAACTGGTGTGCGGTTATCACGGCCTGGAGATGGGCTGCGATGGCCAGACCCGCAGCATGCCGGGCCAGCGCGTGCGCGGCTTTCCCTGCATACGCAGCTTCCCTGTGGTGGAGCGTTACGGTTTCATCTGGGTATGGCCCGGCGACAAGGAGCAGGCCGATCCGGCACAGATCCATCATCTGGAATGGGCTGAGAATCCCGAGTGGGCCTATGGCGGTGGCTTGTATCACATCAACTGCGACTACCGCCTGATGATCGACAACCTCATGGACCTCACGCACGAGACTTATGTGCACGCCTCCAGCATCGGCCAGAAGGAGATTGACGAAGCGCCGGTCAATACGCGGGTGGAAGGAGAGCAGGTCATCACCAGCCGCTTCATGGAGAACATCATGCCGCCGCCGTTCTGGCGCATGGCCTTGCGAGGCAATGGATTGGCCGATGAGGTGCCGGTGGATCGCTGGCAGATCTGCCGCTTCTCGCCGCCCAGCCACGTGATGATCGAAGTGGGCGTGGCGCATGCAGGCAAGGGCGGTTACGAGGCCGGGCCGGAGCACAAGGCTTCCTCCATCGTGGTGGATTTCATCACGCCCGAGACTGAAACGTCGCACTGGTATTTCTGGGGCATGGCGCGGCACTTCCGTCCTGAGGACAAGGAGCTGACCAATACCATCCGCGAAGGGCAGGGCAAGATCTTCGGCGAGGACCGCGAGATGCTGGAGCTGCAGCAGGCCAATCTGCTGAAGTATCCCGAGCGCCGCCTGCTGGCGCTCAACATCGATGCCGGTGGGGTGCAGTCGCGCAAGGTGCTGGACAAGTGGCTGGCGCGCGAAGCCGAATCTGGCAAGGCTGCCGCGGCCTGAGGAGTGACGATGACGACATTGCAGGTCAAGGTCGCGGCGCGCCGCGAGGAAGCCGACGGCATCGTGGGATTGGAGCTGGTCTCGGTGGATGGTGCGCCCTTGCCGGGTTTTACCGCCGGTGCGCATATCGACGTGCATCTGCCGGGCGGCTTGCTGCGCCAGTATTCGCTGTGCAATGCGCCGCATGAGCAGCATCGCTACCAGATCGGTGTATTGCGCGATGCCAATTCGCGCGGTGGATCGGTGGCGGTGCATGAGGCGCTGAAGGTTGGTGATCTGCTCACCATCGGCGTGCCGCGCAACCAGTTTGCGCTGGTGCCGGCGCAGCACAGCCTGCTGCTGGCGGGTGGCATCGGGGTGACGCCGATTTTGTGCATGGCCGAGGCGCTGGCGGCCTCCGGGGCGTCTTTCGAGATGCATTACTGTGCCCGTTCGCCTGCCCGCCAGGCGTTTCGGGAGCGCATTGCCGGGTCACGATTTGCGGACCGCGTGGTGCATCACTATGACGATGGTGATGCCGCGCAGAGGCTTGATCTGGAGGCCTTGCTGTCACAGGCTGATCCGGCTACCCATCTTTACGTCTGCGGTCCTGCCGGCTTCATCGCGCATGTGGTGGAGACTGCCCGTGCACGCGGCTGGCCGGAGTCGCAGGTTCATTTCGAATACTTTGGTGCGGCGCCGGTAACAGCCGACAGCAATGGCGCGTTTGATGTGAAGCTGGCCAGCAGCGGTCAGGTCTATACCATTCCCGCCGACCGCACGGTGATCCAGGTTTTGTGCGAACACGGTGTGGATGTGCCGGTGTCCTGCGAGCAGGGCATCTGCGGTACCTGTCTCACGCGTGTGCTGGAGGGTGAGCCGGATCATCGTGATCAGTACCTGACCGATGAGGAAAGGGCGGCCAATGATCAGTTCACGCCTTGCTGTTCCCGGGCTCGCAGTTCGTTGCTGGTGCTGGATCTGTAATGTTCTGAAGCAGTATTGTCCTGCGTCGTAAAGCATTTATACAAATTAAAACCTGAGGAGACATGATGAGCGAGATGATCGATACCCGGCGCCGCCACCTGGTGCTGGCCGGAACCGCGCTGGCTGCGATGGGCGCGCCCCTGGTGGCACGGGCAGCCGATGCACTGAAAGTCGGGCTGATCGTGCCGATGTCGGGGCCGTTTGCTTCGACCGGGCGGCAGATCGAGGCAGCGGTGAAGCTGTATCAGCAGAAGTTCGGTGACAGCGTGGCCGGGCGCAAGGTGGAGATCCTGTTGAAGGATGATGGCGGCGTTTCTCCGGATGTGACCAAGCGGCTGGCGCAGGAGCTGGTGGCGCGGGACAAGGCGCAGGTTCTGATGGGCTTCGGGTTGACGCCCCTGGCGCTGGCGGCAGCACCCATCGCCACACAGGCCAAGGTGCCGATGATCGTGACGGCAGCCGCAACGTCGATCATTCCGCAGCGCTCGCCTTATATCGTGCGCACCGGCTTTACGCTGGCGCAGGTGACTTCGCCGCTGGCCTCCTGGGCTGCGAAGAATGGGATCAAGAGTGTGGTGACCTTTGTTTCCGATTACGGGCCGGGGCTGGATGCTGAGAAAGTATTCGTGAAGACTTTTTCCGAGGCCGGTGGCAAGGTCATGGAAAGCGTGCGCGTGCCCTTGCGCAATCCGGACTATGCGCCCTTCCTGCAGCGGGTGAAAGACGCCAAGCCGCAGGCTTTGTTCGTTTTTGTACCTTCCGGGGAAGGCGCTGCCGTGTTGAAGCAGTTCACCGAGCGGGGATTGGCGGCTGCCGGAATTCGATTGATTTGCACCGGCGATGTGCTCGATGATGACCTCATGGCCGGGATTGGTGCAGCGGCCAAGGATGTGGTGAGCAGTCACCACTATTCGGCTGCGCATCCCTCTGCGGCCAACAAGGAATATGTCGATGCCATGGCCAAGGCCAACAAGGGAATGCGCGCCAACTTCCATTCCGTTGGAGCCTATGACGGGATGCATCTGCTCTATGAATCGCTCAAGAAGACCGGGGGCGATGCGGACGGTGAGAAGCTGCTGGCTGCCATGAAAGGGATGAGCTGGGAGAGCGTGCGGGGGCCGGTTTCCATCGATGCTTCTACTCGCGATATCGTGCAGACGGTTTATATGCGCAAGGCTGAGTTGCGCGGGGCTGAGTTCTATAACGTGGAGTTTGATCAGGTGGAGAAGGTGCGGGATCCTGGGGTTTGATTCTTTCTTGGGTAGTCTGCACGGATTGCTTTCCTGCGCTCTAGCTTAATTCTTTTCTCTCTCCGGTCGGGAGAACGCGCCGGGAGCGGCCCGGCAGCCGCTCACTTTTCTTGTCTCGCCAAGAAAAGTAAGCAAAAGAAGGCGACCCCAAAGAGCCAGCCCTCCTACGGAGGGTCCCCCCGCCGCAGCGGAGCGAAAAGTGGGAAGGATAGAGTCGCTTCGCTCCCACTATCCTTCTGATCCACTTTTCGCTCCGCTGCGGCGGCTGGCTCTATGGGGACGGCACCCCCCCCCCACGGGCTCGCCTGCGGCCTCGCCGCGTCTCCTACTCGCCTTCGGCTTTGGTCGGGGTTGGTACGCTTCTCTCGCATTGAGATGGATATCGACAGATAATCTTTCCTCCCCTCTTTTTCGAAAGACCCAATCATGACCCTGACCACCCAACGCTGGGATCTCACCTGGAAAAAATTGGGTCTGGTTTGCCCCGATACGCACTTGTTTGACTCGGTCCTCTCACACTACCGCGAACCCCATCGCCACTATCACACCCTTCAGCACCTCGATGAATGCTTTGCAAAGTGGGAAGAGTTGCACACCGAGTCCTCCCACCCCGGCGAAGTTGAACTGGCACTCTGGTTTCATGACGTCATCTATGACGTCAAATGTCATGACAACGAAGAGAAGAGCGCGGATTGGGCGCGGCGTTGTCTGGTGGATGCGGGCGCATCGGAAGAGATTGCGCAGCGCGTGCACGCACTGGTGATGGCAACCCGGCACCATCAGTCCAGCGTGGAGGGGGACGCGTCGTTATTGGTGGATGTGGACTTGTCGATATTGGCCGCACCACCGGATCGTTTCGAAGAATACGAAAAGCAGATTCGTGCGGAATATGACTATGTTCCGCTATCGTTGTTCATGCAAGAGCGGAAGAAGATTCTGCAAGGTTTCCTGAATCGTCCGAGGATATACAGGACAAAGACATTTTTCGAAAGATACGAGGCAACTGCGAGAAAGAATTTGGAAAGGGCGATTGAGGCCAGCGTATGAATGAATTTAGCAAGAACCTCCTCAACCCGAAGCCGAAGGCGAGTAGTGTCCGCCGCGATGCCGAAGGCGAGCCGTCTGGGCCGTCCGCATCTGCGCCGCCGCTTCAGTACCCAATAAAACGGATCAGAAAAATAACCGGAGCGAAGCGACTTTATTTTTCCCGTTTTATTGGGTACTGAAGCGGGGACCCTCCGAAGGAGGGCGGCGGAGTTGCGGTCGCCTTCTTTTGCTTACTTTTCTTGGCGAGACAAGAAAAGTGAGCGGCTGCCGGGCCGCTCCCGGCGCGTTCTTCCGACCGGAGAGAGAAAGTAATTAAGCTAGAGCGCAGGAAAGCAATCCGTGCAGACTACGCCCTAAACCTAAAACCATCAAAGCCCGCCAATAAACCCAGAAACAAGCTCAGCAAACACAACAGGCTGCTCCACAGCACTAACGTGGGAAGCTTCCGCAATGATCTCCAAGCGAGCATCAGCAAGACCGTCAACCAGGGCCTGAGCCATGGCAACCGGCGTCCCCTGATCCAGCTCCCCTGCGATCACCAGGCAAGGCACGCGGATAGCTCCCAACCGGGAAGAAGTATCAACAGTCCCGACGGCATGACAGCACCCCACATACCCCACCGCATCGGTAGTGACCAGCCGATGACGATAGCGCGCCACGGTAGCCGCCTGAGCCGACCGGAACCCCTCGTGGAAATACCGCCCCATGACCGCATCCGCAATCACCTCGATCCCTTGATCCCGCACGGTAGCAATGCGCTGCTGCCAAACCTCGCGCGCCGCCTCCGGATAGGCGGAGGTAGTGTTGGCCAGCACCAGTGCCCGCACCAGCCCCGGATGGCGCAAGGCCAGCTCCTGCCCCACCATGCCCCCCATGGACAAGCCCACCCACACCACCGGCCCGGTATCCAGCTCCCGCAACAAGCGCGCCGCATCATCAGCCAGGTCCGCCATGCTGTAGAGCCCGTCCACCTTCTCCGAACTGCCATGCCCGCGATGATCGTAAGCGATCACCCGGCAATCGGCCGCCAGCAGATTGGCCAGTCCGTCCCACATCATCAGGTCGGTCCCCAGCGCATGCGACAACACCACCGTATGCCGCGGCGCCTTGCCATTGCGCGGCTCCCGCAAGGTGTAATGCAACGCCGGTGAAGAAGAAGTACGTCCCTCACGCCCCACCCCCGGATGCACGCTGGCCGCTGGCGCCTGCGGCACCACCGCGTAACCGATCTGCTCACCCACTTCACGCAGGATCTTCTGCGCATGCGTGAACGCCGTATTGCCCGCCGGCACACCCGCATAAACCGAAGCCTGGATCATCACTTCCTTCATCTCATCCGGCGTCAACCGAGTAGCCGGATCAGCCGTCAGGCCGGCGCGCACGTGCAGTTCAAATTCTTCCCAGCGCCCCAAGGCAATGGTGATGGCCAGCACGATGATGCGCCGGGTCTTGTGGTCCAGCCCGGGACGGCCCCAGATTTCATTCCACGCAAAACGCGTGATCAGGTTCTGGAAATCGGCATTGAAGTTGGTGGCGTTGGCCACCGAACGGTCAACCCATTGGTCGCCCAGCACACTGCGGCGATTGCGCATGCCGCGCTCGAAATCATGGTCCAGCGGATCGTAGCTCATGAGGTGTTCTCTTTTGTCTCGTGATGTGGAGGATGGTGGAGAAATCAGTGGTTCAGCGCACCAGCATCGTGCGCAAATGTTCAAGCTGCCCTTCAGCAATGCGGCGCGCAGGCCGCGTCGCCTGCACCGGATCGAACAGCCCACGCAACATGGCCAGGTCGATCTCCTTGCCCAGCTGCGCATCGGCCTGCACGGCATCGACCAGCACATCGACCAGTTGCGCGCCATCGGCCACGGCCTTGCGCGTGAGCTGCTCCAGCAGACTGTGCGCACGCGGACGGCCGATCACGCCCGCCAGTGCAATCGACGCGGATTCGGCAAACACCAATCCCTGCAGCGCATCGATATTGCGCAGCATGCGCGCGTCATCGATGACCAGTGCGGCAAACGCATCATTGAGCGCACGCAAGGCTCCATGCACGCCCAGGAACAAGCCCGGCCATTCGGCCAGTTCGGCCTGCCAGTTGCCCAGCCCGCGTTCGTGCTGCTGCGACATCGCCCCCAGCAGCGCAGCGGCCTGTTGCGGCGCACGGGCGGCAGCAGCCAGGGCGATCATGGACGATACCGGGTTGCGCTTGTGCGGCATCGCCGATGACCCGCCACGGCCATTGCCGGAAGGCTCGGCCAGTTCCGCAATTTCGCCCTGCGCCATCAGCGACAGGTCGGTCGCGATCTTGCCCAGGCTGCCGGCCAGCACGGCCATCTCGGTACCCAGGCGTATCCATTCGTCGCGCTGGGTATGCCACGCCGCATCGGGTGTCTTCAAGTCGAGCGCCGCAGCCATGCGTGCGGCCACGGCGGGACCCTTCTCGCCGAGTACGGCCAGCGTGCCTACTGCGCCGCCCAGTTGCAGCTGCAGGGCGCGTTCAGCCAGCGCCTGCAGCTGCGCACGCGAGCGCAGCAGGGGGGCGGCCCAGTTGCAGAACTTCAGGCCCAGGCTGGTGACTTGCGCCGGTTGCATCAGCGTGCGTGCCAGCACCGGCGTATCGAGATGGGATTGCGACAAGTCCAGCAAGCGATGCGCCAGCTGGTCCAGTTCGCCATCGACCAGCCGCAGGGCCTCACGCGTGACCAGCACCATGGCCGTATCCAGCACGTCTTGGCTGGTGCTGCCCCAGTGCACATGGGTGGCGGCTTCCTCGCTGTAGAGGGCGACCGTGCGCTGCAATTCCTTGACCAGCGGAATGGCCAGCGCACCGGCGCGGCGGCCTGCGACGATCAAGGCATTGATGTCATAGAGCGGGGCGCGGCATACGCTGGCGATGGCGCGCGCGGCGGCCTCGGGGATGATGCCCTCGGCGGCTTCGGCCTCGGCCAGGACTTGTTCGAAGCGCAGCATGGCTTGCACCACCGCCTGGTCGTCGAACACCGCAATCATGTCGGAAGTGGTGAGGAAGCTGTCGAAGATCGAAACGCTCATGAAGTCTCCATTGCTTGCCCGTCCGGCGCGATCCAACGCAAACGGGATCCGGCAGGCCAAAGCCTGCGGATCCCCTCGCGCGTCACGCCGTAACGGGCGTTCAGGTGTAGTCGAAGAATACCGTCTCGCTCGCGCCCTGCATGTGAATATTCCACAGGTAGCTGCCATCGGCTTGCTTGCGGGCGATCAGGGTGTGGCGGCGGTCAGCCGGGACCTGCTCCAGCAGCGCCGACTGCGCCAGCGCCGGATCATCTTCCAGGAAGACGGCCGTGAACTGGTGCTTGACCAGCCCGCGCGCAAACACGGTCACGTAAGCCACCGGCTTGCCGGCCGGCGCCTGCGGCTGCGAAATCGAAAATGTGAACCCGCCCTCTTCATTGGTGGGCACCCGGCGATATCCGGGAATGGCATGTGAAGTTTCTGCCGCAGCGCTGCCCGGCAGCCAGGCTTCGGCCCAGGCGTCATTGATGGGGACGCCGTCGCCATCGATGATGGCGCCCTTGATCTTGACCTGCGGCGCGCTGCTCTCCACGCGCGAAGTCAGTTCCACGGCCCAAGCCCAGGCTTCGTGCGGGAAGGGGCCGATGGTTTGCGAAGTGGTGATGTTGCTCATGTGGTCTCCTGCCTTGTGTTCAGATGCCCATGGGCGTGGCGTTGCGGCCGCGCAGGACGATGTCGAATTCATAGCCCAGCATCTTGTCGTCCACCGTCTCCTCCAGCGAGAAGCGCGAAATCAGGCGCTGGCGGGCGGCTTCGTCAGGGATGCTCTGGAAGATCGGGTCATAGGCGAACAGCGGATCATTGGGGAAATACATCTGCGTCACCAGGCGCTGCGCATAGACGTTGCCGAACAACGAGAAGTGGATGTGCGCCGGACGCCAGGCCTTGTGGTGATTGCCCCAGGGATACGGACCCGGCTTGATGGAGACGAAGCGATAGCGGCCATTGTCATCGGTAAGCATCTTGCCGAAGCCGGTGAAGTTGGGATCCAGCGGCGCATCGTGCTGGTCCTTCTTGTGGAAGTAGCGGCCGGCGGCATTGCACTGCCAGACTTCCAGCAGGGAATTGCGCACCGGCTTGCCATCTTCATCGAGCACGCGGCCGGTGACGACGATCTTCTCGCCCAGCGGCTCGCCCTTGCCTTGCGCGGTCAGGTCCATGTCGTGCGGCAGGATCAGCTTGGGCGAGGCGAACAGGTTGGTGCTGGTGGCGGTCTCGTCGCGCACGCGCAGCGGCGCTTGCGTGGGGCCGCGCTTGGCGGTGGACTTGTACGGGGGATAGATCAGTTCCGGATAGACACCGGGTTCGATGGCATCGAATTGCATGAGGTCTCCTCAGTCGACGGGGTGAATGCGGCGTCGTCTTCGGATTCCTTGCCTGCCGGAATGGGCGAATGGCGCGCCGTGCTTGGGTGTGGACAGATAGTAGGCAAGCCGATCCCCGCTCTCAAGGCCAACGCAGCGCAGCATATCCGCCCTGCGCCCGCTTTGTGCGAGAATCGCACAAATGGCCGATTTTCTGCAGCGAACGGAAGACGGTGCGCATCAGCTTGTTTTATCCACAGGGCAGGGAAACATGCAGCAAGAACACATCGAAGAAGTGGAGGAGGGCGCAGACGGTCCTCTCAAGCGTGACCTGGTCGCCGGTCTGGAAAAGGGCCTGCAGGTGATCGAAGCGTTTGACCAGGAGCGCTCGCGCCTGACCATCGCCGAGGTGGCGCAACTGACGGGCCTCACCCGCGCTGCCGCGCGCCGCTATCTCATCACGCTCACGCACCTGGGCTACATGCGGCACGACAACAAGACCTTCTCGCTCACCCCCATGGTGCTGCGGCTGGGCCAGTCCTACCTGCATTCGGCGCGGCTGCCGCGCATCGTGCAGCCGCTGCTGTACCGGCTGGCCTATTCGCTGGGCGAGGCGGCTTCCTGCGGGGTGCTCGATCACGACCAGCTGGTGTGCGTGGCGGCGGTGAGCGCGGGGCAACTGGTGTCGACCACCCTGCAGCCCGGCACGCGGGTGCCGGCCTACTGCACCGCCAATGGCCGCATCCTGCTGGCCAACCTGCCACCGGCGCAGCTCGATGCCATCCTCGCGCGCGCCCAGCCGGAGGCCATCACGGCCCACACCATCACCGACGTCGAACGATTGGGACTGGAAATTGCGCGCGCCCGCGCACAGGGTTATGCGCTGGTGGACCAAGAACTGGAACTGGGATTGCGCACCATGGCCGTGCCGGTGCGCAACTTCCGTGGCGAGGTCGTGGCGGCGATGAACATCAGCGTGCATGCGGCCCGCATGAAACTGGAAGACATGGTGGAACGCTGCCTGCCGGCCATGCTGAAGATCCAGGTGGAGCTGGGAGCGCTGCTGTGAGGGCTGGCTGACTTTCGAAGATGGAGCTGTCATTTTTGTTTTTGCGCCAACTCCGGTGATGCTTCGATACGGCCCTGCGGGCCTACTCAGCCCGAACGGAGGGAGGGTGTGACAAGGAAATGCCTTCTTTCCCCTCGCCTGTCGGATCGATGTTTCACAACCCGTTCGACCTGAGTAGCGGCGAAGCCGCGTATCGAAGGCGCGCCGGCGGTTCCTCAGACCCAGATGTTTTATTCCTCCACATGCGTGCGCCGATATTCCTTGGGCGTCACCCCCATGTGCCGCTTGAAGAGCCGGCTGAAATACGCCGGGTCTTGAAAGCCCAGTTCATAGGCAATCGTCGAAATGCCTGAGGGCACATAGGTCAGCTTGCGGCAAGCCTCCAGGATCAAGCGCTGCTGTGCAAGGTCGAAGGCCGAATGCCCGGCCAGCTTCAGGCACAGGCGATTGAGGCGGCTGGGCGTGATGCGCAGCTTGTCTGCATACACCGCCACCTGCCACTGCTCCTTGAAGTGCTGCTCCACCAGCGCGCGAAATCGGCTGAACAATTCGAAGTCGCCGCGTCCGGACAATTCCGCCGAGCGATGATCCGCTTCCAGCCGCACCAGCAAGAGCATGACGCTGCGCGCCAGCCATTCCAGCATCAGTGTGTGGCCGGTGCGCGGTGCGGCCGATTCGGCAATCAACAGACGCAGCAGCGTCTCCATGCGCTCGCGCAGTTCCGGTACGCGCCCCAGTTCGATGGCCATCGGGCGCAGGAACAAGGGCGAAAACAATTCGCCATGCCCCTCGCTGCCGCCAGCCGAAAACACCACGTGCGGATCCACCGTCAGCACGAATCCCACAGCCTGTTCCGAGAAATCGAAACCATGTACCAGGGACGGATGGATGGTGATGACCACCGGACCATCGACTTCCCAGACCTCTTCCTCCATCAAGGCACTGACGTGTCCGGACATTAAAAAAAGTACCTGAAAAAGTCCGGCATGGGTGTGCGGTGCAATATGCCAGTCATGCACGCGGCTGCGCGTCTCGATCAGTTCGATGTGCACCGGCTCCGCATCTTCCGGCCGGGAAGCCTCGCCGTACAAGGAAAATTGCGGTACATCGCTGGTGCGCGGTTTGCTGCGGGGCAAGGGCATAGGGTCTCCATCCTGTGCGTTGCGAGGGGGCGGCATGGTTGTGCTCTGTAAAAATAGTACAAGTAATTGGCGGGATCATCCATTTTTTATCAGAACACCACCGTCTAAGATTCTTCTCACACCAAGAACAAGAACAGATCAACTGCCACCCGCTTCGGCTCGCGCCATTGCGCGCCGGGAACGAAAACGGTGCCTGACCTTTACACGGAGACCTCCATCATGCGTACCCAAGTCGCCATCATCGGCGCCGGCCCGGCCGGTTTGTTGCTGTCCCACCTGCTGCACCTGAAGGGCATTGAATCGGTCGTGCTGGAAACCCGCACCCGCGAAGATATCGAATCCACCATCCGTGCCGGCGTGCTGGAACAAGGCACCATGGACATCCTCAACGAGACTGGCGTGGGCGAGCGCATGAAGCGCGAAGGCGCGCTGCATCACGGCATCGAGCTGGCCTTCGGTGGCCGCCGCCATCGCATCGACCTCACCGAACTGACCGGCAAGGCCATCACCGTCTATGCCCAGCACGAAGTGATCAAGGACCTGGTGGCCGCACGCCTGGCCGCGCAAGGGCAATTGCTGTTCGGTGTGAGCGGCACCAGCATCGAAGGCGTCGAGACCAGCAAGCCGCGCGTGCGCTTCATGCACGAGGGCGAGCAGCATACGCTGGAGGCGGATTTCATCGCCGGTTGTGACGGCTTCCATGGCGTCTCGCGTCCTGCCATTCCGGAAAGCAAGCGCCAGGATTACCAGCGCATCTATCCCTTCGGCTGGTTCGGCGTGCTGGTGGAAGCGCCGCCGTCCTCGGACGAACTGATCTATGCCCAGCATGATCGCGGCTTCGTGCTCATCAGTACCCGTTCGCCAACGGTGCAGCGCATGTACTTCCAGTGCGATCCCAAGGACAGCGTGGACAACTGGAGCGATGACCGCATCTGGAATGAATTCCATACCCGCCTGGAAAACGGCGACGGCTGGCGCGTCAAGGAAGGCAAGATCTTCCAGAAGGGCATCATCGGCATGCGCAGTTTCGTCTCTACGCCGATACAGCATGGCCGCCTGTTCCTGGCCGGTGATGCCGCGCACATCGTGCCGCCCACTGGCGCGAAGGGTTTGAACCTGGCGGTGGGTGACGTGAAACGCCTGGCCCAGGGCATCGAGGATTTCTATCGAAGTGCCAGCGAGGAAGGTCTCGCGTCCTACACCGAGCAAGCCCTGAAGCGCATCTGGCGTGCCGAGTATTTCTCGTGGTGGATGACCAGCATGCTGCATACCTTCGACGATGCCTCGCCCTTCCAGCGCCAGATCCAGCGCGCCGAACTGGAGAACGTGGTCAACTCGCGCGCGCTGTCGACGGCGCTGGCGGAGAACTACGTCGGCGCATTCTGATTCACCGCCACCCGTTCTCAGCAAGCAACGATGACGCCCGCGCAAGCGGGCGTAGTCATTGGGAGAGCGTGAGATCGGCAGCTTCGGCCCCCTCATTGCGCCGGCGGGCAAGCAGGCGGTGGCAATGACCGCGCACAAGGTAGAGCGCGGCCCGGGCATAGCAACAGCCACCGGCCCAGGTAGCGACGATGTTGCCGGGATAGCCCATGCCCAGTGCGCGCGCCAGTGCCGACAGCAGGGCGCAGGCCAGCAGCATGAGCCAGGTCCGAGCGTGAGCTTGCAGGCGCAAGGAGCGTGCGTGGAATTGGAGCCGGACTTGCCCGGCATCAAGAGGTGCGGGCAGGGCAATCTGTTTGGGCGACCAGGAGAGTTTCATGCGAGGCTCCGTGTGTTCCCGCCGTGCTGCGGGGCTGACGTGCTGCGATGGACTGCGATCCGGACTGCGATGGGTGATGCGGGTGCAGAATCATGGTGGCACAGCGCTCTGACAATGCACTGACGCCGGCCTGACATGAGCATGTCGTCCCGCGATTGACGCGCGATTCGCGCTGCCCTGAAATCGATTGCATGCGCAAGGCCCTACAATGGCGCCATGAACTTCAACCTGAACTTGCCGGAACTCCACACCCTGATCTGGGACGAACTGCGTCGCGGCGCCAGCCCGACGCGCTCGCCGTTTACCATCTGGCAACTGGCCACGCTGGGCCTGGATGGCACGCCCCAGTTGCGTTCCATCGTCCTGCGCGAGGCGGATGCGACTGCCGGGTCGCTGTGCTTTCACACCGATCTGCGCTCTCCCAAACTGGCCGAGATTCGTGCAGACGGGCGGGTGTCCATGCTGGCCGTGGACCTGGAGCGCCATCTGCAACTGCGCGTCAACGGCGTGGCTCAGGTGGTGCAGGATGCGGCCCGCGTGCGCGCCATGTGGACGGGGGCCCGGCCACACACGCTGATCCTGTACAAGACACCGCATGCCCCCGGCACGCCTGTTGCGCAACCGGAAGACGCTCACGTGCAGCCGCACGTCAGCAGCGATGGTGTCGAGAATTTTGCGCTGGTGGAAGTGCGGCTGGAGCGCATCGAATGGCTGGACCTGACGCCGGACCAGCATCGCCGCGCCCGCTTCGCGCGCGGGCAGGAGCAATGGCAGGGGCAGTGGATCGCGCCGTGAGGCGAGCGCGACTCAGGCCAGCGCCGGATAGGTGAACGCGAGGAAGTGCACCGCATTGAGCGTGAAATGCAGCAGGATCGGTGCCTCGATCCGTCCGCTGCGCTGGAACACCCACGCATAGCCGAGGCCGGCCAGTCCGGCAATCGTCGCATAGGTCATGCCGCCCCCGAGATGCGCGGCTCCGAAGAGCAATGCCGACGCCATCAGCGCCAGTCCGCTACCGCCACGCATCCCCTGCAAGGCGGATTGCAGACGCTGCTGGATCACGCCACGGAAAAAGGCTTCCTCGGCCACCACGGTCAACAGCAGGTTGATGGCCAGGAACTCCATCGTGAAGCCAGGCCACTTCAGTGCCGGCTTGACCAGACCTGTCAACCAGCCCACGCCCATCACCAGCACGATCGTCGCGAGGCCCGGCAGCAGCGTCCTGGCGATGGTCTCGCGCCATTCCCGCCACGCATGGCAGCGGGGGGCCAGCAGCGCCAGCAACAGCAGTCCGGCACTCCCTTTGTCGAGATTGGCGAACAGCATGAAGGGCCGCGCCTCCGCAGTGATGGCCGCTGACGGGATCACCAGCACGTTGTGGAAGCCGGGCCAGCGATGCAAGGCCAGCAGCAGCGCGAGCAACAGCGTGAACGCCAGCAGACTGCGGCGTTGCCATGCGTGTGGCGCATGGGTCGTGCCCCGGGCAGCGAACCCCAACAGGACGATGCCCGCGACGGCGATGGCATCGAGCTGGCCGTCATGCAGTCCCAGCGCGAGGGCCAGCACCAGCAGCGGCAGCCAGGGCGCGAGGGATCGGCCAGCAGGCAAGGGCAGGGCGGGCAACCAGACGCTGCAGATCGCCAGCATCAAGAGGAGAGCGGAAGGCATCGGATAAAAAGGCGGAACGCGACGAAGCCCGTGTTTTAACATGACGGCCATCGAGACTGCCAGAGGTTCTGATGACGATGCGCAATTTCGGTCAGGATTTGTGGCGCGCTTTCTTGCACAGTACGTCCCGTGAACCGAGGAACCGATGAACGACGACCGCAAAACCAGCAGCCAGGCCCGCTATCAAGCCCGATTCGAGCGCGTGCTCGACCATATCGAGGCGCATCTCCATACGCCCTTGGAGATGGAGCAGCTGGCGGCCGTCGCGCATTTTTCGCGGTTCCATTTCCAGCGGCAATTTGCCGATTTCACCGGCGTCGGGGTGGCGCGTTACATCCTGCTGATGCGCCTGAAGCATGCCAGCCTGCAACTGGCCTTCCAGCCGCAGCGGCGCATCATCGACATCGCCCTCGAAGCCGGTTTCGAAAATCCGGAATCGTTTACGCGCGCTTTCAGGAGTGCCTTCGGCCAGTCGCCCTCGCAGTTCCGGCGCACACCCGACTGGCCCTCCTGGAACGAGCGTTTCGTGTTCCGCATCCCTGAAAGGAAAGTGGACGTGCAAGCCGAGATCGTCAACGTCGAATCCATCCGCATCGCCATGCTTACGCATCGCGGTCCCGTCAATCAGCTCAATGGCACCGTCGGGCAGTTCATCGACTGGCGCAAGGCCACGGGCCTGTCACCGGTGGAGCGCTGCCGTACCTTCGGTCTGGCCTGGGACAATCCCGATACCACACCCCCGGAGCAATTCCGGTTCGGCATCTGCGGCGAGGTGGAAGGGGACGTGCCGGACAATCCGCAAGGCGTGGAAGCCTTCCTGATTCCCGGCGGGCGCTGCGCCCGCATAAGGCATGCAGGCGCGCATGACCGGCTGGGCGAGAGCATCTATCCGCTGTATCGCCAGTGGTTGCCGGAGAGCGGGGAGGAGCTGCGGGATTTCCCGCTTTACTTCCACTACCTCAACCTGCTGCCCGATACGCCGCCAGGCGAGCTGCTGACCGATATCTACCTGCCCCTGAAATAGGGGCGTTAAAGGAAAGGGAAGAAACTTCACGCCAACAGGGCGCGCGAGAAGTGCGCCATCTGGTGCGTGGGCACCAGCAGCGGGACGAAGGAAGCTTCGTTCACAGCGAGCCAATAGGACAGGTGCGGGTTGGCATCGAAGCCATAGTTGTTGCCGTCGAGCTGCCAGAAGCGGGGCACGGCCAGTGGCGGTGGTAGCCGATGCTTGAGCTGATCCAGGCGGGCCAGGCGCTGCGCACAGGGTTCGAAGCGGGTCAGCGCGGCAGTCTCTCCACCGGGTGAAAAACCCGCCGTGGCAAACCAATCCAGCAGCATGCGCGGATGCGCATGCAGGCTGGCCCAATCATGCATGGCATTGGCGCGCTGGGTCACCAGGCGCGTGCAACCGCTGACATACAGCTCGACCTTGCCCAGCAAGGCAGTGGGGACAGGGACTCGGACTTTGGCAAACGGCAGCATCGGCGGGGGGCTTCCTTGGTGCGGAGATGGGCGGATCCGGGTGGAGCGGATCATTGAGGTTGTCACTGTAGCCATCCTGTGCGGGGCTGGCGATCGGGGAAATCCTGACGGCGCGTCCGCCAGCAGATTGGCGGCGGTCAGGAATTTCCCGATGCCGCAGTGGTCATCACTCCTGTAAAACGTTTGCTGTAGCCATCCCGTGGCTTGTGCACTTCTTACAGGACTGTCCCCCACAGCATGAGCTTTCCCAGCATCATCATGATCGACCCCAGCCAGGAGGCCGCTGAACTGGCGCGCTTCGCCTTGTGGCGTGCCGGCTTGCATTGCGCCTTCCGTGCGTGTCCTGACCTGGCCACGGCGCGCCGCTGCCTGCTGCAGGGACGCCGCCAGGGCGATGACATTGCACCCAGCCTGATCCTGCTGGAGTCCGACATGGAATGCGGCGAGGGCCTGCAGCTGCTGCGCGAGTTGCGTGCCAGCAAGCATCTGGCTGATGCGCCGGTGGTGGTCTTCCCTTCCTACGAAACCGAGGGCGAGCGCGAGGCGCTGGCCGCCGGCGCGACCGAATACCTGCCCAAGCCGGTCGATGGCGAACACTATGCGCAGTGTGTGGTGGAGATGGTGGAGCGCTGGTGCGATGTCAGCGAGGCCGCGGCACCGTTGTCCGCAGACGTGATGCGCGATGCGCTGGCCGGTCTGCCCGGGCATCCGCAGCGGCGCCAGGAAGATGGCTCTCCGCAAGGCGGGCGCTCACACTGAACTGCGCGCAGCGGCTTGGCGTAAAAACAAACAAAGGGCCGCAAGGCCCTTTTTTCCGCCATGGCAGCGCAGGCGCGATTTCGCTCTCAGCTCAGCTCAGCGCCGCGTCTTGATCTTGGGCGTGGGCAGGGCGGTCTTGTACTTGATCTGCTTGAGCGCAAAGCTGGAGCGGATGTTCTTGATGCCGGGGATCTTGGTCAGGTGGTCGACGATGAAGTGCTCCAGCGTCAGCAGGTCCGGCACCACGATGCGCAGCAGGTAATCCTCGTCGCCGGTCATCAGGTAGACTTCCATGACTTCATCGAAGGCACTCACGGCCGTTTCGAACTGGGCCAGTGCTTCGGCACCCTGGCGCTCCAGGATCACCTTGACGAACACGTTCACCTTCAAGCCCAGCAGGTGCGGATCGGCCAGCGCTACATAGCGCGAGATGATGCCTTCGGTTTCCAGGCGCTTCACCCGGGCCAGGGTCGGCGAGGGCGAGAGGTTGATGCGGCTGGCCAGCTCCAGATTGCTGATCGAACTGTTCTCCTGCAGGATGTTCAGGATGCGCAAATCGGTGGTGTCGAGTTCCATTATCGAAATTTAATTCTGTCAGTTTCAGTTTCGCAGCACTGGATGCTGAATATTGTACGGCAACTTCCAATTTTAAGTGACTCATGCCGGGGCATCCGGCGTATCGTAAGCCGGTGGTTCCATCACACAGCTAGCCCTCAACGACAACAAGACCGAAAAGGCGTCGGGCGCGGGGAGACGGATGGCGCGGCCTGTGTTTTACCGGCTTTTTGTCTCTTTGCATAGCAGCGATTGCAGTGCCGGCACGTTTTGTGCTGACTGCAGGCGAGCGACCCGGCGCGCCCAGACAGGAGAACAGGAAGTGGACATGTCCCGCCCCAGTGACAGCGATATCCCCAAGGATATCGACCTCGATGCCCAGGAAACCCAGGAGTGGCTGCAAGCGCTGCAGAGCGTGCTGGCCGAAGCCGGCCCGGAACGCGCGCGCTTCCTGCTCTCGCGGCTGTCGGCGGCGGCCCAGCAATGGGGCGTGAACTGGCGCGATGCGCGCAATACGCCCTACGTCAACACCATCCGGCCTGAACAGGAACCGCCTTTTCCCGGTGGGTCGGACGCGCAGGCCATCGAGGAACGCATCGCCAGCATCATGCGCTGGAATGCGCTGGCCATGGTGGTACGCGCCAATCGCGCCTACGGTGAGCTGGGCGGGCACATCGCCAGCTTTGCCTCGGCGGCGGACTTGTTCGAGGTCGGCTTCAATCATTTCTTCCGTGCGCGCGATGCGCAGTTCGCGGGCGACGTCGTCTACTTCCAGCCGCACTCCGCGCCGGGTATCTACGCGCGCGCGTTTCTTGAAGGTGCATTGAGCGAAGAAGACCTGGCCTACTATCGCCGCGAGCTCGAGGCCAAGCGCGTGGGACGGCAGGGACTTTCGTCCTATCCGCATCCCTGGCTGATGCCGCATTTCTGGCAATTCCCTACCGGCTCCATGGGCATCGGTCCCATCAATGCCATCTACCAGGCGCGCTTCCTGCGCTACATGGAGCATCGCGGCCTGCTGCAGGATCAGGGACGCAAGGTGTGGGGCGTGTTCGGCGATGGCGAGATGGATGAGCCCGAGTCACTGGCCGCACTCTCGCTGGCCTCGCGCGAGAAGCTGGACAATCTGATCTTTGTGGTCAACTGCAACCTGCAGCGGCTCGATGGTCCGGTGCGCGGCAATGGCCACATCGTCGATGAACTGGAAACGCTGTTTGCCGGTGCCGGCTGGAACGTCATCAAACTGCTGTGGGGCTCGGACTGGGATGGCCTGTTTGCGCGCGACAAGGACGGTGAACTGGTCGATGCCCTGAACCGCACGGTGGACGGGCAATTGCAGACCTTCGCCGCCAATGATGGCGCGTTCAATCGCCAGCATTTCTTCGGCCAGACCCCGGGCACGCGTGCCATCGGCGCCACCCTCACCGATGAGGAAATCAATCGCCTGCGCCGTGGCGGCCATGACATGAAGAAGATCTTCTCGGCCTATCAGGCAGCGGCCAGTCATCGCGGCCAGCCCACGGTGATTCTGGCGCAGACCAAGAAGGGGTACGGCATGGGCGCGGCGGGCGAGGGCAAGATGACCACGCACCAGCAGAAGAAGCTCGATGAAGAGAGTCTGATGCAATTCCGTGACCGCTTCAAGCTGCCGCTGAGCGATGAGCAATGCCGTGAGCTGGCTTTCTACAAGCCGGCCGATGACAGCCCGGAGATGAAGCACCTGCATGCACGCCGTGCCGCACTGGGCGGCTACCTGCCGCGCCGCCATGCGGGCGATGCACGGCGTACCGTGCCGCCGCTGGAGGCGCACAGCAAGTTCGCGCTGGAAGCCGACGGCAAGGAAATGTCGTCCACCATGGCGCTGGTACGCCAGCTCGGCAACCTGTTGAAGGACAAGGACTTCGGCCAGTATGTGGTGCCCATCGTGGCCGATGAGGCGCGCACCTTCGGCATGGCCAACCTGTTCCGCCAGGTCGGCATCTATTCTTCGCAGGGGCAGTTGTATGAGCCGGAGGATATCGGTTCCATTCTCTACTATCGCGAGGCCAAGGATGGCCAGATTCTGGAAGAGGGCATCACCGAGGCGGGGGCGATTTCCTCGTGGACGGCAGCGGCCACCGCGTATTCGGTGCATGGCACGCCGATGCTGCCGTTCTACATCTACTACTCGATGTTCGGTTTCCAGCGCATCGGCGACCTGATCTGGGCGGCGGCGGACCAGCGTGCGCGCGGCTTCCTGATCGGTGCCACCTCCGGCCGCACGACCTTGGGCGGCGAAGGACTGCAGCACCAGGACGGCAACAGTCTGGTGACGGCCGCATCGATTCCCAACTGTGTGTCCTATGATCCGGCCTATGCCTATGAGCTGGCGGTGATCCTGGATGAGGGTATGCGGCGCATGATGGAACGCGGCGATGACGTCTTCTACTACATCACCGTCACTAACGAGAACGAGGCCCAGCCCAGTCTTCCGGACGGCGTGCAGGAGGGCATCCTGCGCGGCATGTACTGTCTCGGCCGCAAGCCCGGGGCGCCAGTGCGGCTGCTGGGTTCCGGCCCCATCCTCAAGGAAGCCGTGGCGGCGGCTGCGCTGCTGCAGCAGCACTGGCAGATCGAGGCCGAGGTGTGGAGCGTGACCAGCTATACCGAACTGGCGCGGGATGGCGTGGCGGCACAACGCGCACAGCGCTTGTCGGGCAGCGATGGCCAGCCCTATGTCACAGCGCAATTGCAGGGCAGTGTGGCGCCCGTGATTGCGGTCAGCGATTACATCCGTACCTTGCCCGAGAGCATTCGCGCCTTCGTGCCGGCACCCTATGTGACGCTGGGGACGGACGGGTTTGGGCGTAGCGATACGCGGGTGAACCTGCGGGACTTCTTCGAGATCGATGCGCGCTGGATTGCTTATACGGCCCTGTGTGAAGTGTGGGGGGATGAACGTGCGCGGCTGCAAGAAGCGGCGCGTACATTGGGTATCGATACGAACAAGCCCTTGTCGTCCTCAGTATGAAGTGGAGCGATAGATGAACGGCGGCCAGCCGGATTGAAAATCTCTCATCTGGCCCGACGCCGTGTTTGTTATAGTGAAACCGCCCGTGCATCACGGGCGGTTTTTTTATGGCTCCGTGATGCGCATCGTCCATGAACTACAGTGAGTGAGGAGTACACACGATGGCTGCACCCAAACGTATCGCGCTGGTGACCGGCGCAGGTTCCGGCATTGGCCGGCAGATCACGCTCGCGCTGCTGCGCGAAGGCTATGGCGTCGCCCTGGCCGGACGCCGCCAGGATGCGCTTGAAGAAACCGGCAAGCTGGCCGGCGAACATGGTGCCAACGCGCTGGTGGTGGCGGCCGACGTGACCGATCCGGCCTCGGTGAAGCAGCTCTTCGCCAGGACCCGCGAGCGTTTCGGACGGCTGGACCTGCTCTTCAACAATGCCGGCATCTTTGCGCCGCCGGTGTCGCTGGAAGAACTGAGCGTGGAGCAGTGGAAGGCGGCGGTGGACATCAACCTGACCGGCGTTTTTCTCTGCACTCAGGAAGCCTTCCGCATCATGAAGGATCAGTCGCCGCGCGGCGGGCGCATCATCAACAACGGCTCGATCTCGGCGCATGCACCGCGCCCGTTCTCGGCCTCCTATACCGCCACCAAGCATGCCATTACGGGGCTGACCAAGGCCACCTCGCTCGATGGCCGTGCCTATGACATCGCCTGCGGGCAGATCGATATCGGCAATGCGTCCACCGACATGACCACGCTGATGAAGAAGGGCACGCTGCAGGCTGATGGCTCGACCAAGGTCGAACCGACCATGGATGCCGAACACGTGGCCCGTGCCATCCTCTACATGGACAGCCTGCCGCTGGAGGCCAATGTGCAGTTCATGACGGTGATGGCGACCAAGATGCCGTATATCGGGCGGGGGTGAGCCGGGTTATATTCGCCAGATGAAGAAATGGCCGCGGTGATGAGCTGCGGCCATTTTTCTTTGCCCGAACGTGATAAGGGCTAACGCATCACTCAGTCCCGCCCTTCATGCCCTTCCACTCCGGCGTCAACTGCATGGAAATCCCGAACATGTCCAGCACGCGTCCCAGCGTGTGATCCACCATCTCTTCCATGGAAGCAGGGCGCTGGTAGAAGCCGGGCAGGGGCGGGAAGATCACGCCGCCCATTTCGGTGACGGATGTCATGTTGCGCAGATGGGCCAGATTGAACGGGGTCTCGCGGACCATCAGCACCAGCTGGCGGCGTTCCTTGAGCACCACATCCGCTGCGCGGGTGATGAGGTTGTCGGACAGACCATGCGCCACGGCGGCCAGGGTCTTCATCGAACAGGGCGCCACCACCATGCCGGTGGAGGCGAACGAGCCGCTGGCGATGCAGGCGCCGACATCGCGCACGTTGTGCACCACATCGGCCAGCGCTTCCACATCCTTGCGCCGCATGTCCAGTTCCTGATGCAGATTGAGCACGCCAGCTTCGGACACCATCAGGTGCGTTTCCACCTGGCCATGCTTGCGCAGATGCTCCAGCAGCCGCACGCCATAGATGGCACCGGTGGCACCGGTGATCGCAACGATCAGGCGCTGGCGCGGCTGGCTGGAAGAACTGCTCATGAGTCAGTCAGGTAAGTAAAACTCAGCCCTTGATCAGGGTCTGCAGTTCGCCGGACTCGTACATCTCGGTCATGATGTCGGAGCCGCCGACGAATTCACCCTTCACGTACAGCTGAGGAATGGTCGGCCAGTTCGAGTATTCCTTGATGCCCTGGCGCACGTCCGGGCTTTCCAGCACGTTGACGGTGACGATGTTCTCGGCACCGCTGGCCTTCAGCAGCTGGATGGCCTTGCCGGAAAAGCCGCATTGGGGGAACTGTGCAGTGCCCTTCATGAACAGCACCACGGGGTTTTGGGTCACGGTTTCTTTGATCCAGGATTGGACGTCGCTCATGGCTGTGCCTTTAAAAATGGGATTGCCCGACATTATAGGGAAAAGCCGGCGGGCGCGTTGAAATCGCCTGCATGCTGGTGGCCTGTCTGAACGGGAAAAAAATTGCATCGAGGAAATGATTTATATCGTATGCAAATTCTTGTGTCGAAGATGAGGGTGCCGTGAAGACATTCAAGCCGTCCCTTGCATCATCGTCAGCAGCGGCGGTGGAAAAGTTGCTTTACGCAATGATTTATATCTTTTCCACAGGCTTGGCCAGTTCGGCGGCCGCAAATGAAAAAGGGCGCTTGCGCGCCCCTTCCTCATGAAATTCGGCTGGCTTTCTCAGCAGCCTTGCGGCTGCGAGGTGGCTTGCCGAGGGTGTCCTGGCTTATGCCGCTCCGGCCACCGCATCCTCCGGCGTTTCGTCCGGCAGGCGCTTGGCCATGGAGTGATGCTCCTGCAACTTGTCCTTGTGCTTGATGACCTGGCGATCGAGCTTGTCGATCAGCGTGTCAATGGCAGCGTAGAGGTCGTGTGCGATGCTTTCCGCATGTAGATCCTTCCCCTTGATGTGGACGTTGATTTCCGCTTTTTGGCGCTTTTCCTTTTCTGTGAGTTTATCTACGCTCAGGATCACGCTGACGTCGATCACGTTGTCGAAATGGCGCTTGATACGCGAGAGCTTGCTTTGCACGTATTCCCGGATGGCGGGGGTCAGTTCGAGGTGGTGTCCACTGATGGTCAGATTCATACAAGACTCCTATCGTGAAGTCACTGGAGGTTCGTGCAATCGATCCTGCTGCAGCTGTACCACGGGCACGGTCTTCGTGTCGGATGGCGCGGGCATCAGTCGGATGCTTGCCTGAACACAGCAACGGTACTGCAGAAAAACTGAGGAAAAACTCAGAGGGACTTGCGGAGATTGACCGGCGGAATCTTCAACACTTCGCGGTATTTGGCGACTGTGCGTCGCGCGACCACCATGCCTTGTTCTGCCAGCATATCCGCAATCTTGCTATCGGATAATGGGGTCTGCGGGTTCTCGGCTCCTATCAACTGTTTGATCAGCGCCCGTATCGCGGTGGAGGATGCTTCACCTCCGGTTTCAGTCGCGACATGGCTACCGAAGAAGTATTTCAACTCAAACATTCCATGCGGAGTGAGCATGTATTTCTGAGTCGTCACGCGAGAGATGGTGCTCTCGTGTAGACCCAGTGTATCAGCAATTTCACGCAGCACAAGGGGGCGCATGGCGACTGCCCCATGTGAAAAGAAGTTTCTTTGACGTTCCACAATAGCCTGCGCGACGCGCAAAATTGTATCGAAACGTTGCCGCATGTTCTTGATGAGCCACTTGGCTTCCTGCAACTGCGACGACAGCGAACCTTCTCCCTTGGCTTGCTTCAATGCACTGGCATACATCGCATTGACGCGCAGCTTGGGCATGACCTCATGGTTGAGCATGACCTGCCAGCCGTTCTTTGTCTGCTTGACAATCACGTCCGGCACCACATAGTCCGAGGCATCGCGCGCGAATTCCGCACCCGGATGCGGACGGCACTGGCGGATCACGGCCTGCGCTTCACGCAGGTCTTCGTCATCGCAATCCAGTGCCTTCTTGATCTTGTTGAAATCGCGTTGTGCAAACAGCGGCAGGTAATCCTCCACGATCCTCAAGGCCAGCTTGCGCGTCACGAAGGGAATCTTGGGCAGGCGGCGGATCTGCAGGGCCAGGCATTCGCCGGCACTGCGCGCACCGACACCCGCCGGGTCCAGGCTCTGCAGCAGCTTGAGCGAAATCGACAGCTCTTCCATGTCGATGCCCAGCTCTTCGGGCAGGCGCGCGTGGATGTCTTCCAGCGGCTCTTCCAGATAGCCGCTCTCGTCGAGCGCATCGGTGAGCAGTTCCAGCAGCGCACGATCACGCAGGGTGCGTGCGGTCACGCGGATCTGTTCCAGCAGGTGTTCGCGCAGGGTCAGTTCGTGCGCTTCGAGTTGTGGACGGGCATCGTCATCGTCTGGCGACTTGCCGCTGCGCGCGACGTCGTCGAAGCTCCAGTCGGCATCCCCCGTGACACCGGCTTCCGGCGCGTTGTCCTGGTAGTCGAAGCTGGAATCGCCATCGCTGGCGGCCGGGGCCGCTTCGCCGCTGCCTTCGTGACTGGTTTCGGCAACGCCGCTGGAGGGCGAACTGGAGACCGCGCCATCGGCCAGCAGACGTACCGAATTGTCGAGCGCGTCGTCGAGGCGTTCCAGCAGGGGATTATCGGAGAGGATCTGTTCCAGTTCCTGGTGCAGTTCCAGCGTCGACAGTTGCAACAGTCTGATCGACTGCTGCAGTTGCGGCGTCAATGCGAGGTGCTGCGAGGTACGTAACTGGAGCGACTGTTTCATCTGTCTTTCTGAAAGCGGCGTGGCCCGCTGGTTGCTCTGCCGGTCGTTGCGTATTGCGTATTGCTTGTTGCGTATTACGTGATGTGCACTCTGTATTTCTTCAAGCGTATCGGGCAAGCCGACTGCACCGCTTACATGCGGAAATGCTCGCCCAGATACACGCGGCGCACCGACTCGTTGGCGATGATCTCTTCCGGATTGCCGCTGGCCAGCACCGTGCCCTGGTTGATGATGTAGGCGCGATCACAGATGCCCAGCGTTTCGCGCACGTTGTGGTCGGTGATCAGCACGCCGATGCCGCGTTCCTTCAGGAAGCGCACGATGCGCTGAATCTCGATCACGGCAATCGGGTCGATACCGGCGAACGGTTCATCCAGCAGCACGAAGCGCGGATCGGTGGCCAGTGCGCGGGCGATCTCGACGCGCCGGCGTTCACCGCCCGAGAGCGACAGCGCCTGGCTTTCGCGCAGCTTCTCGATCTGCAATTCGTGCAGCAGGTTGTTGAGGCGGCCTTCGATTTCATCGCGCGAGAGCGGCTTGCCCTCTTCCCGGCGCAGTTCCAGCACGGCGCGGATATTGTCTTCCACCGTCAGCTTGCGGAATACCGAGGCTTCCTGCGGCAGGTAGGACAAGCCCATGGTGGCACGCTTGTGGATCGGCATGCGCGAAATGGACGCGCCATCGAGGTCGATCTCGCCACCATCGGAAGGCACCAGTCCCACGATCATGTAGAACGAGGTGGTCTTGCCGGCCCCATTGGGGCCGAGCAGGCCGACCACCTCGCCGCTGCGCAATTCCATCGAGACATCGCGCACTACCTGGCGCGCGCCATAACTTTTCTTCAGGCCGCGAACGACCAGCGAGCTGACTGCCATCGTTACTGATCCTTTCCGCTGTCGCGACGCGTTGCAGGCTGCGCGGCGTTGTTCTTGCCCGCGGGCTGGGCCGACGGGGTGGCCGGCGCGGTGCTGCCTGCCGGCGGCGGATTCTTGGGCTGGATCACCGCAGTGATGCGGCCTGCGCCCGGCTTGCTCTCGCCGGTGGCGGTGTTGTTCACGGAATAGAATTCGGCGCGGCTGTCGTAGGAGATGAATTCGCCGTTGACTTCATCGGTGATGCGATCGCCGTCCATGCGCTGGATGTGCGCGCGCTGGAACAGCTTGGAGATTTCGGTCTGCTCCGAATACTCGATGCGCTCGGCCTGGCCTTCGATCCACAGGTTGGGACCGCCGTCACGCTTCTGGCGGAAGTTGGCCAGCGCGCCCGGGGCCGCATACAGCACCGCATTTTCATAACCGTACTGGTCGGTCGTCAATACCACGCGGCCGGCCTTGATGATCAGCGTGCCGCGGGTCATGACCACGTTGCCGGTAAAGGTCTTCACCTGGCGCACGTCATCGTAGACCATCTGGTCTGCCTCGATGTTGGTCGGCTTGGTGGAGTCCGCCTTCTCGGCGTTGGCCACGCCGCACACGGCAGCCAGCATCAGCATCGGCAGTAAGAATGAGCGTTTCATTGGGTTCCTGTCTGATCGGTTCTTGGCGTTTTTATCCCGGAGTCATCCGGCTTAGCGTTTCTTCGGAGTGGGCTCGTAATAGCCGCGGACATTGCCGAACAGCTGCACCACCTGGGTCGCATTGTTGGCCACCATGCCCACGCCGTTCAGGCGCGTGGTGCCCATGGTCATGGCCACCGGCTTGTCGGTCTTGACGATTTCATCGTCAGGCAACAGCAGCAGGTATTCCGACACCAGGTGCATCTGCTCGCGGCCCTTGTAGGGCGCGCGAATGGCGTTGGCGTTGCCGTACATGTGGATCTGCGTCTGGTCGTCGGTGACGCGCGCGGTATCCGAGTAGAGCTCCATCGGTGCCTGGTTCTGGTCCAGGTTGTGCACCACCGGCTTGGTGATCTCGAAGGAGTCATCCGTGGGGTAGTGCACCATCTTCGTTCCCGCAACGTCATAGCGCGGCAGACCGGTCGGGCCCATGCGCACGTAGTTGAAGTTTTCCAGGTAGTAGTCGGGTTTGCCACGCGGACGCTGCGCCGGTTGCTGGTCACCCGCGGCCCGCATGGCCTGCATCACCCAGAAGCTGCCCAGGGCACCGGCGATCAGGATCACCAGAATCACCGCCAGGCGGATGCGCTCGGCGTTGCGTTCTCCGCTGCGCCCGCTCATGCCAGGTACGGCGCGAGGGCCGCCTCGTAGTTGCCTTGTGCTGCCAGCACCAGGTCGCAGATCTCGCGCACGGCACCATGGCCGCCGCTGGCCTGGGTCACGTAGTCGCTGCGCGACTTCACCTCGCGATGGCCGTTGGCCACGCAGGCCTTGAATCCGACGCGGGTCAGTACCGGCAGGTCGATGATGTCGTCGCCCAGGTAGCCGCAATCCTGCGGCGTCAACTGCACCTGCAGCAGCAGCTGTTCGAAGGCCTGGCGCTTGTCGTGGATGCCCTGGAATACATGGGCGATGCCGAGATCGCGCGCACGGCGCAGCACATAGGGCGACTGGCGCGCGGTGATGATGGCGGCAGCGGTGCCGTATTGCTGCATCATCTTGATGCCGTGGCCATCGAGCGCGTTGAAGCGCTTGAAGGCCTCGCCATCCTCGCCGTAGAACAGGCCGCCATCGGTGAGCACGCCATCCACGTCGAAGATCATCAGGCGGATCGCCGCCGCCTTGGCGAGCGCGGCAGCGGGCAGGGTGCTGGCGAAGGCTGGCGCGTTCATCAGATCACCTTGGCGCGAGTGAGATCGTGGATGTGCAGCGCGCCCGTGAGCACGCCGGCCGCATCGGTGACCAGCAGCTGGTTGATGCGGAATTGTTCCATCAATTGCACGGCATCCACGGCCAACTGGTCCTGGTTGACGGTCTGCGGATTGGCATGCATGACGTCGGCGATGTAAAACTTGGAAAAGTCCTGGCCACGCTCCAGCAGGCGGCGCAGGTCGCCGTCGGTGAAGACGCCGACCGGGCGGAATTGCTCATCCACCACGGCGGTCATGGCCATGCCCTTGCGGGTGATTTCCATCAGCGCTGCCGACAGCGACACGTCCGGGCGCACGGCGGGAATGGCTTCGCCGCTGCGCATCACGTCGCGCACGTGGGTCAGCAGGCGGCGGCCCAGTGCACCACCGGGATGGGAGCGCGCAAAATCTTCCTCGACGAAGCCGCGCGCATCCAGCAGCGACACCGCCAGCGCGTCGCCCATGGCCAGCGTGGCCGTGGTGCTGGCGGTCGGGGCCAGGTTGAGGGTGCAGGCTTCCTGCGCCACGCCCACGTTGAGGTGGACGGCGGACAGCTTGGCCAGGGTGGACTGGTCATTGCCGGTCATGGCGATGATCACCGCACCCATGCGCTTGACGATGGGCACGATGGCCAGCAGCTCGGCCGTTTCACCGGAATTGGAAATGGCAATGAAGACATCGCGCGCCGTCACCATGCCCAGGTCGCCGTGCGCGGCTTCGGCCGGATGCATGAACAGCGAGGGGGTGCCGGTAGAGGCCAGGGTGGCGGCGATCTTGCGGCCGACATGGCCGGACTTGCCGATCCCCGAGACCACCGCACGTCCCTCGCATTGCAGCAAGGTCTGCACGGCAAGTGCCAGAGGGGCGGCGCTGTCGTCGCGCAGGCGGTCTTTCAGGGCCAGGATGGCATCGGCTTCGATCTGCAGGGTCTGGCGTGCCAGTTCGATGGCACGGCGGGCAGCCCCGGCCGAAAAAGATGCAGGCGTGGTTTTGTCATCGGTTACACTCATAACCGAAGTATAAACGAATTAGCAAAGCAAAAAACTTGCCAGATGTAAGGGAATGCTGCCGGATTTGACGTGATATGCAGCGTTGCATCGCGCCGCAGCACCGCTGCCACGGGGGATTTCCGGCCATTGCCGGGATGGGGCATGGCATTGCAGCAAGCGCGGAGGGTTCACGGTCGCACTGAATTACTCTGCTGTTGTGGAGCCACACGTATGAATTTCAAGGCGATTTCGCGCCTCGCCGCCCAAGGCTTTCCTTCATATTGCACACTGGTCAGGTGAACTGCCTTTTGCTGGTGCGTTGCCAATTTTACAAATTCATTCATATCGAACCCCGCCGCAGCCCGGCGGCTTTTGACAAGAAACCCCAACAGCAATGTTTTCCGGACTGGAACTGACCCTTTTCCTTCTGGCTGCCGCAGTCCTTGGCGTGGTCGCCTTCCGCATGATGCAGTTGCCGCCGATGCTGGGCTACCTGGTGGTGGGCATCATCATCGGCCCGCACGGCCTGGCTTTTGCCGAGGACAATGAAACCACCCATGCGCTGGCCGAGTTCGGCGTGGTGTTCCTGATGTTTTCCATCGGTCTGGAGTTTTCGCTCTCCAAGCTCTCGGCCATGCGCCATATCGTCTTCGGCCTGGGCGTGGCACAGGTGGCGGCGACCATTGCCACCACCATGCTGGTGGCCTGGGGCGCGGCCATGGTGCTGCCGCAGTTCGCCAACGTCAGCTGGCAGGCGGCCTTTGCGCTGGGCGGGGCGCTGACCATGTCGTCCACGGCGATCGTTTCCAAGCTGCTTACCGAGCGGCTGGAGCTGGAGACCGAACACGGTCGCCGCATCCTCGGCGTGCTGCTGTTCCAGGATCTGGCGCTGGTGCCGCTGCTGATCGTCGTGCCGGCGCTGGCCAACAATTCCGGCAACATCATGGTCACGCTGGGCTGGGCCGTGGGCAAGGCGCTGGTTGTGCTGGCGCTGCTGCTGTTCTTCGGCAGCAAGCTCATGCGCGGCTGGTTCCGCATCGTGGTCAAGCGGCGCTCGCAGGAACTGTTCATGCTGAACCTGCTGCTGATCACCCTGGGCGCGGCCTGGATCACCGAGAAGGCCGGCCTGTCGCTGGCGCTGGGGGCCTTCATCGCCGGCATGCTGATTTCCGAGACCGAGTTCAAGCACCAGGTGGAAGAAGACATCAAGTCCTTCCGCGATGTGCTGCTGGGCCTGTTCTTCATCACCATCGGCATGCTGCTCAATGTGCGCACGCTGGTGGATCACTGGTTCCTGGTGTTGCTGCTGCTGACCGGGCCGGTCCTGCTCAAGTTTGCCCTCATCGCCGGACTGGCGCGCCTGTTCGGCTCCACCACCGGTGTGGCGCTGCGCGTGGGCCTGGGCTTGGCGCAGGCCGGCGAGTTCGGCTTCGTGCTGCTGAGCCAGGCCGGCGGCCTCAAGCTGGTCGATCCCATGCTGATCCAGGTGATCCTGGCCGCGATGGTGCTGTCGATGCTGGCCACGCCCTTCATCCTGGCCCAGTCCGACGCCATCGTCATGAAGCTGTCGGCCAATGAATGGATGCTGCAATCGCTGGCCTTGACGCAACTGGCGACCCGCACCATGGGTGTGCAGAAGCACGTGATCATCGCCGGGTTCGGCCGCAGCGGCCAGAGCCTGGCGCGCCTGCTGGAAGAGGAGGGGATCGCCTACCACGCCCTGGAGATGGATCCGGAACTGGTGCAGGACGCCCGCAATGGGGGCGCCAATGTTTCCTACGGTGACGCGGCCCGGCGCGAGAGCCTGGTGGCTGCCGGCATCCACCGCGCGGCGGCGCTGGTGGTGACCTATGCCAGCACACCCTCGGCATTGAAAGTCTTGCATCACGCCCACGAGCTGGAACCGGAGCTGCCGGTGATCGTGCGCAGCCACGATGATGCCGACCTGGAAAAGCTGCTGGCCGCCGGTGCCACCGAAGTCGTGCCGGAAGCGCTGGAAGGCAGCCTCATGCTGGCCTCGCATGCGCTGGTGATGCTGGGCGTGCCGCTGCGCCGCGTGGTGCACCGCGTGCAGGATGCGCGCGATGAACGTTACGCTTCACTGCGCGGTTACTTCCACGGCATGTCCGATGCAGAAGCCGATGGCGTGGGCATGAACGTGCGTCTGCAATCTGTCACCCTCATCGGCGGTGCCAGCGCCATCGGCCACACCTTGGCCGACATCGACCTGCCGGCCCAATGTGGTGCCGAAGTCGCCATGCTGCGACGCGGCAAGCAACGGCTGGAAGCGCCGCAAGACACCGAACTGATGGCCGGCGACATCGTGGTGCTGCGCGGCAGTTCCGAAGCCATCCTGCGCGCCGAAAAACGCCTGCTCAGCAAATAGCCGGAGAGCGCCGCTGGCAGCCGATGCGCAGCGGCTCGTGCCGCACACTTCAGCACATCTGCTCATCATTCCAGCCTGCCAAAAATAAATGTTCACTTCCCACATCCCGGACCTGTTCCCCTGGTACGGGAAATGCTAGTGTTTCCGGGTGGCAGCGACGCAGCCTTATCGGCGCGCGCTGGACGCATCAGGACTACGGGTCCACACAATGAATCCGTTGTAGAGAAAACAAAAGTGAAGTCCGGGAGGAACATGTTCAGCAAATTAACCATCAGGGCACGCCTGATTTTCGTCATCGGCTTTCTGGCGCTGATGCTGGTCGGCTCAGGCGTATTGGGCCTGGTCGGATTGCGTTCGACCAATGCGCAGATGCGCTCGCTCTATGAAGACCGCCTGGTCGCCTTCTCCCAGCTGGAGCGCATGTCGGCGGCGCTGGATGCGGCGCGCAATGGCATCTCCACCTCCATCGTCGGCGACTCCGGCGACATCGATGCCAACATGGACCGGATCGAGAAGGCCATCAAGGCCAACGACGCCATCGTCAAGCAATACCAGGACACCCAGCTCACCAGCGATGAACGCGTGCTGCTGGACAAGCTCATTCCCCAGCGCCAGAAGTTCGTCACCGATGGCATCAAGCCGGCGGCCGAAGCCTTGCGCAATCGCGACTTCCAGGGTGCGATCGAACTGTATGGCGGCGTCATGCTCAAGCTCTACGCCGATGCCCATACCACGCTGGCGCAACTGATGGACCTGCAGCGCACGGTCGGGCGCGAGCTGCACGAACAGGCACAGCAGCGTTACCAGACCCTGCTGGTGGTGATGGGCGTGGCCATGGCGGCGGGTTTGTTCGTGGCGCTGCTGATGGGCGTGCTGCTGGTGCGGGCGATTTCGCGTCCGCTGCAGCGTGCGGTCACCGTGGCCCAGGCCGTGGCTGCCGGTGATCTCACCCAGCAGATCGACGTCCACAGCCAGGATGAAACCGGCCAGCTGATGCAGGCGCTGCGGCAGATGAATGACAACCTTCAGGGCATCGTCGGCCAGGTGCGCCTGAGCACGGATACCATTGCCACCGCTTCCAGCGAAATCGCGCATGGCAACCTCGATCTCTCCTCGCGTACCGAGCAGCAAGCCGGGGCGCTCGAAGAAACGGCGTCCGCCATGGAACAGCTGACCTCCACCGTGCGCCACAATGCCGACAGTGCGCAGCAAGCCAAGGAACTGGCGCACTCCGCTTCCGAAGTGGCGGTGCGCGGGGGCGAGGTGGTGCGCCAGGTGGTCGATACCATGAGTTCCATCAATCAGTCTTCCAGCAAGATCGTCGACATCATCAGCGTGATCGATGGCATCGCCTTCCAGACCAACATCCTTGCCCTGAACGCCGCAGTGGAAGCGGCGCGCGCGGGTGAGCAGGGACGCGGCTTCGCCGTGGTGGCGTCGGAAGTGCGTTCACTGGCACAGCGTTCTGCGGCCGCAGCCAAGGAGATCAAGGTCCTGATCGATGATTCGGTCACGCGGGTGGGGACCGGCAGTGCCCTGGTGGCACAGGCCGGACAGACCATCGACGAAGTGGTCAGAAGCGTGCAGCGCGTGAGCGAAGTGGTGACCGACATCAGTGCAGCCGGGCAGGAGCAGAGCCAGGGCATCGAGGAGGTCAACAATGCCATCACGCAGATGGATGAAACCACGCAGCAGAACGCCGCGTTGGTGGAACAGGCCGCAGCCGCCGCACAGTCCATGCAGGAACAAGCGGCACGCCTGTCGGAAGCGGTCAGCGTGTTCCGGCTCGGCGGTACTGCCGTCGCCGGCGTACCGGCAGCCCAGGCGCTGTCCGCGCGTGCAACTGTTACGGTGGCTGTGCCGGCATCAGCGGCCTTGCCGGGCAAGGGTGGCTTGCTGCTTCACTGACACCGCAAGTCACCGCGTCTTTCCGTACCGGTACGGTCGCTTCGACCTTGCCGGTACAGTGATCCGCCCCCAGCCAGTACAGTCGTTCAAGTGTCCAGGGCCATATCCTCGGACGCAGCCGAACGGGTACCGGGCAGGGGCGGATTGCTTTTGCCGTGATAGGCGAACACGGCCGAACACTTGACCTGTTCACTGTCGTTGCGGCCGGCGGCATGGAACAGGCCACTGTGGAACAGCACCACGTCGCCCGGCGCCAGTGACAGCGCAATGCCCTGCGCAAACAGGGCCTGGTTGGCGGCCACATCCGGGCGCAGGAAATCCAGTTCATCCATCTGTTCCGGCTGCAGCTTGAGCTTGTGCGAGCCGGGGATGAATTTGAGCGCGCCGTTCTCCGGCGTTTCCGCACCCAGCGCCAGCCATACCGAAATCAGTTCATTGCGCGGGAAGGACCAGTAGCGGATGTCGCGGTGCCAGCCGGTGGCGGTGCCGAAGGCCGGGTGCTTGGTCATGATGCAGTTGTGATGCGCCAGCGTGAGGCAGACCGGTTCCTCGAACAACTGGTGCAGCATGGCCACCAGTTGTTGATCGGCGGCCCATTCGCGATACACCGGATCGCGCTGCCAGGCTGCCCGCAGACGCCGCGCGGTGCGGCCTCCTTCGGCCTCCAGCGAGGCGGGAGCGCCTTCGTAGCCGACTTCGGCTTCGTATTCCAGCGGTGCGACAGCACGTTGCAGGTGATCTTGCGTGACGGCGAGCAGGCGTTCGCGCAGGGCGTCAGGGACCATGCCCTTGAGCAGGAGATAGCCCTGTTCGCGGAAGAAGGCGACCTGGGCGGGTGACAGCGGGTTCGACATGATGGACTTTCGGGGTTGCACGGCGGCCCGTCCATGGCGGACGGGCGAGCCTTCATTGTGCGCCGGATGGCGGCCAGGTGCATGACTCTATGCCATGGCCGGCGCAGCGCAAGATACAGATGGGCAGCAATTCTGTATCGTTTGCGCGCGCGCAAGTCCGGACTTATTTTTCTTGCTTCGATTTCTTCTTCAGCAGCGGACCCAGGTACTTGCCGGTGACGCTGGCCGGATTCTTGGCCACGTCCTCGGGCGTACCGGCCGCCACGATGCGGCCACCGCCGGCACCGCCTTCGGGACCGAGATCGATGATCCAGTCGGCGGTCTTGATGACGTCCAGGTTGTGTTCGATGATGGTCACCGTATTGCCCTGGTCGCGCAGACGATGGATCACCTTGAGCAGCAGGTCGATATCGTGGAAGTGCAGGCCGGTGGTCGGCTCATCCAGGATGTAGAGCGTACGGCCGGTATCGCGCTTGGACAATTCCAGCGACAGCTTCACGCGCTGCGCCTCGCCACCCGAGAGGGTCGTGGCGCTCTGGCCCAGCTTGATATAGCCCAGGCCCACATCGAGCAGGGTCTGCAGCTTGCGCGCGATCAGCGGCACGGGTTTGAAGAACTCGTGCGCGTCTTCCACCGTCATGTCCAGGATCTCGGTGATGTTCTTGCCCTTGTACTGCACTTCCAGCGTTTCACGGTTGTAGCGCTTGCCGTGGCAGACATCGCAGGGCACATACACGTCCGGCAGGAAGTGCATTTCCACCTTGATCACGCCATCGCCCTGGCAGGCTTCGCAGCGGCCGCCCTTGACGTTGAAGGAGAAACGTCCGGCGCTGTAGCCGCGTTCCTTGGCCATGGGCACGGTGGCGAACAGATCGCGGATCGGCGTGAACAGGCCGGTGTAGGTGGCCGGGTTGGAGCGCGGCGTGCGGCCGATTGGCGCCTGGTCCACCGCGATCACCTTGTCGAAGTGTTCCAGTCCGCCGATGGCTTCGTGCTCGGCCGGTTCGGTTTGCGAACCGTACAGGTGGCGTGCCGCCGACAGGTACAGCGTGTCGTTGACCAGGGTCGACTTGCCCGAACCGGAGACCCCGGTCACGCAGGTCAGCAGGCCCACCGGCAGTTCCAGGTCCACATTCTTGAGGTTGTTGCCGGTGGCGCCCGTGATGGTCAGCATGCGCGATTCATCGCAGGGCGTGCGCTTCTTGGGCACGGCGATTTCCAGCGAGCCGTTCAGGTACTTGGCGGTCAGCGACTTCTTGTTCTTGAGGATGTCCGGCAGCGAACCATGGGCGATCACGTCACCGCCATGCACGCCCGCGCCGATGCCCATGTCGACCACGTAGTCGGCAGTGCGGATGGCGTCTTCATCGTGCTCCACCACCAGCACGGTGTTGCCGATGTCGCGCAAATGCTTGAGGGTATCGATCAGGCGGTCGTTGTCGCGCTGGTGCAGGCCGATGGAGGGTTCATCCAGCACATACATCACGCCGGTCAGTCCCGAGCCGATCTGCGAAGCCAGGCGGATGCGCTGGGCTTCGCCGCCGGAGAGCGTATCGGCGCTGCGTTCCAGCGAGAGATAGTCCAGGCCGACGTTGTTGAGGAAGGTCAGGCGCGAGACGATTTCCTTGATGATGCGATCGGCGATTTCCTTCTTGGCACCGGTCAGCTTCAGGGTCTCGAAGAAAGACAGGGTCTCGCGCAGCGGCGTGGCAGCGACTTCGTAGATGGCACGCTGCTGCTTGCCGCTACCCACCTTCACATAGCGCGCTTCCACCCGCAGGCGGGCGCCGTGGCAGGACGGGCATTGCTTCTCGTTGATGAATTTGGCCAGTTCTTCCTTGACCGCCATCGAATCGGTTTCGCGATAGCGGCGCTGCAGGTTGTTGACCACGCCTTCGAAGGTGTGCTCCTTGACCACCGTGCGGCCACGCTCGTTGACGTAGGCGAACGGAATGGTCTGGCGGCCCGAACCGTACAGCACTGCCTGCTGGGCCTTGTCGTCGAGCTGCTCGAAGGGCACATCGAGGTCGAAGCCGTAGTAGGCGGCGATGCTGGTCAGCATCTGGAAGTAGAACTGGTTGCGGCGATCCCAGCCCTTGATCGCGCCCGAGGCCAGCGACAAATTGGGGAAAGCCACGATGCGCTTGGGATCGAAGAACTCGATGTGGCCCAGGCCATCGCATTCCGGGCAGGCACCCATCGGGTTGTTGAAGGAGAACAGGCGCGGCTCCAGCTCCTGCAGCGAATAGCCGCAGATGGGGCAGGCGAACTTGTTGGAATACAGGTGTTCCTTGCCGCTGTCCATTTCCAGCGCAATGGCGCGGCCATCGGCCAGGCGCAGTGCGGTCTCGAAGCTTTCGGCCAGGCGCTGCTTGATCTCCGCCTTGACCTTGACGCGGTCGATGACGACGTCGATGGTGTGCTTCTCGGTCTTCTTCAGCTTGGGCAGGTCATCGACCTCGTAGACCTTGGCCGACCCGGTGCCGCTCTGGATGCGGAAGCGCACGAAGCCCTGGGCCTGCATCTCCTCGAACAGGTCGGCGTGCTCGCCCTTGCGGTTGGCCACCACGGGGGCCATGATCATCAGCTTGGTGTCTTCCGGCAGCGCCAGGACTGCGTCGACCATCTGCGAGACCGATTGCGCCTCCAGCGGATGCTCGGGGTGGTCCGGGCAATAGGGCGTACCGACGCGGGCGTACAGCAGGCGCAGGTAGTCGTGGATCTCGGTGACGGTACCGACGGTGGAGCGCGGGTTGTGCGACGTCGCCTTCTGTTCGATCGAGATGGCCGGGGACAGGCCCTCGATCATGTCGACATCGGGCTTTTCCATCAGCTGCAGGAACTGGCGCGCGTAGGCCGACAGCGACTCCACGTAGCGGCGCTGCCCCTCGGCATACAAGGTATCGAAGGCCAGCGACGATTTGCCCGAACCGGACAGGCCAGTAATGACGATGAGCTTGTTGCGGGGGAGGTCTAGGTTGATATTCTTGAGATTGTGCGTACGTGCGCCGCGAATGCGAATTTCTTCCATGGATGCCTTCAGCTAGGGGTTGCCTGCCCCCGCGTGCGATCAGCCGATGAGCGATCACGCATTGTGCGGAGCAGCGATGGGGACAACATGTAACTATAACAGGACTGCGAATGGCCGGCAGGCGGGGCTGCAGCGGCAGATGACCCATGTGGGCATGCATCGTCGAATTGAAAGCGCGGCCGTGGAAAAAGCCATGGCCTTGCAGCGCAAATGCCGCAGGAAATCGTCTGCGTGGCGGATCCGGTGCAGGGATTGCTGATGAATGATGAAGCAGACAAGAAAAAGCCGGCGCGTGGCCGGCAGTTTCTTGTCATGTAATCGCTTGCCCTCAGTGGGCGCGTTCGTAGATCTTGAACAACTGTCCTTCATCGCCGTCGCGGCGGCCTTCCCAGAACAGGGTCCAGTGACCATGCGGACGCTTGCCGGCGTCGGGCATCTCCTGGATCAGCCAGCGGCATGCGGTGTGGCGGCCGCTGTCGATGGGCTGGTGCAGGATGCCGGTGTAGTAGTACAGCATCGGCGCCTCCGATTCGCCCAGTGCCTGGCTGGCCATGCAATCGCCCTCTTGCCAGGCCGGACCGATCTTGGCCTGGAGATCGGCATAGACATATTCATAACTCTTGCCGTAATCGGCCCAGGGCAGCAGCAATGTGAAAGCCAGGCCCCACATCAGGGTGATCCCGCCAAACCACGAGAACGCGCCACGCCACTGGCCGGCACGGCTCAGCAGGCCCAGCGAGGCGATCCACAGGATGCTCATGGCTCCCGCGGCCAGCACGGCCAGCGGCTGGATCGGCGTCACGAAGCTCAGCGGCAGCCACTTGCCCATGAACGCGATGGGCTGGTGCTGGTCGGCCGGCCAGGTGGAGACGATGTAGGTCGCCCAGATCCCCACGGCCAGCGCCCCGAAGGCCAGGCGCGAGAACCAGTCCCACGCCAGGTTGGCCAGCGCCGGCAGGCGCGGCAGGGCGCGCGCGCCCAGCATTACCAGCGGCAGCAGTACCGGCAGCAGATAGAGCTGGCGGGCAGTGGCGGAGCTCTGCAGCACGGCCAGGCTGATGGCACCAAAGGCCAGCGGCAGCGCCACCTTGCTGGTGCCGACCTGACGCCAGTCGCCGCTGCCCAGCGCCACCAGCGCCAGTACCGAGCCAGGCAGGGCAAAGCCGCCCAGGGCGCGCAGGATCACGGTGTGGTCGTTGTCCGAGCCCAGTTTCTTGACCGAGAAGCCGAAGAAGCGGCCGACGTTGTTGTCCCAGAACCATTCCATGAACAAGGGCATGGAGTGCTGGGCCAGCAGTGCCGGCCAGATCACGAAGAAGGGCAGCGAGACCAGCACGGCGGTGCCGACCATCTTCCAGTACGAGCGCGAGCGGCAGGCCGGCACCATCACGCCGACGGCCATCGCCGTGGCGGCGAAGGTGAGCGGCACGAACAGGCCCTTGGTCATCTCGGTGATGCCCACCCCCAGGCCGAACCAGAAGGCCGCGCTCCACGCGGGCGTGCGGCGCTCCTCGTTGAGGGCGATGGCCAGCAGGCCGTAGGTGGCCATGACGCCGCCGGTGACCAGGGCCACGTCGGTGAACATGTCGTGGGCGTGCTTGACCATGCCCGGCGACCCGGCGAACAGGGCCAGGGTAGCCAGTACCGGCAGGCTCATCAGGCTGCGCTGGCCCCACATCATCTTGGCAATCCTGGCCACGAACACCAGCGTGACCAGGTTGTAGAGCACGCTGGCCAGGCGCGCGCCCTCGTGATACGGCAGCAGTGGATAGGCCAGCTTGGCCAGCAACGCGGCGGTCCAGTAGTACAGCGGCGGCTTTTCCATGAAGGGCTGGCCGGCATTGGTGGGAACCAGGTACTCGCCGGAGACCAGCATGTGATGGATCATGCCGAAGGTATAGGTCTCATCCTGTTTCCAGGGACCATGGCCGAACACGCCCGGCAGCAGCCAGGCGGCACCGGCCAGGATCAGCAGCAGCCAGGCCAGACGGGCGGGCAGGGCTTGCCCGCCGGCAGCAGAGACCGGTTGCGCAGAGCGGGAAGTGCTCGTCTTGCCTTCGTTGAGCGAATCAAATAGGAACATGCTGAATATACGGATGCGAGCGGCCTGCGCCGCCAGCGCAACAAACAAAAAACGGAAAAAAACTGAAAACCGGAGGACATCGAGGATGCGCACGACACCAGCGTGCCGCCGCATGCGGGACACCGCTTGACCTGTTCGCCATCCTCTGCGTCCGGGTTCTCCCCCCCATTACGCGTGATTGCCTTCTTTTTCTTGGCGAAGTTTATGGCCGGGCTGAAATCTTCCGTTCAGGAAGGGGCGGCTGTTATGAGCACTGCAGAAAAAATGAGCAATGCGCTATTTTGGCATAAGGTGTACCTAACATGACAGGTTTGTCAGGAAAGTTGTGAAGATTCGCGACACTCCCGTCCCGCTGTCACCATCCGGCGGGGCCGCGGAAGTTGACGCAGGACATGGAAGTGCCTCAATCCTGCGGGCCGGGAGTGCAGGGGCTGGGCGGTGCTGCCGGTCAGCCGGACTATCCTGTTACCATACGGCTTTTGCCCCGGCCGGGTTTTACTTGCAGGGCCGGGCAGTCGCCAACGCCAGTCACGAACCGTATGTCCCACCACTCCCGTTCCACCGCACAGCCTGAAAAATCCGGCATGTCGCGCGCCGAGGTGCGCGCCAGCGTTTCTCTTGCCTCCATTTTTTCCCTGCGCATGCTGGGCCTGTTCCTGGTGCTGCCGGTGTTCGCAGTGCACGCCCACAGCCTGCCCGGCGGTGACAGCGACACCCTGGTCGGCATCGCCCTGGGCATCTACGGCCTGGCGCAGGCGTTCGGCCAGATTCCTTACGGCATCGCTTCCGACCGCTACGGGCGCAAGCGCATCATCGTCATCGGGCTGCTGCTGTTTGCGCTGGGTTCCTTCGTGGCGGCCGCTGCCCACAGCGTGCTGTGGCTGCTGATCGGACGCGCGCTGCAGGGTTCGGGCGCGATTTCGGCGGCCATCACGGCCTTCATCGCCGATTCCACCCGGGAAGAACACCGCACCAAGGCCATGGCCATGGTCGGTGCCTCCATCGGCGTGACCTTTGCGGTGTCGATGGTGGCCTCGCCGCTGCTCTACAAGTCCATCGGCATGGGCGGCATCTTCGGCCTGACGGGCATCCTGTCGCTGATCGCCATCGCGGTGGTGGTGTGGGTGGTCCCGGCCGCACCGATGGTGGCGGCACGTCGCGTCTCGCTGTCCGAGGTGTTGCGCCATGCGGAGTTGCTGCGACTCAACTTTGGCGTGTTCACCCTGCACCTGACCCAGGTCGCCATGTTCATGGTGGTGCCGGCGGCGCTGGTGCAACTGGCCGGCATCCCGCTGGGGGAGCACTGGAAGATCTACCTGCCGGTGGTGCTCGCGTCCTTCGTGCTGATGCTGCCACCGATCTTCGTGGCCGAGAAATATGGCCGCATGAAACCGGTCTTCCTCGGGGCCATCGGGCTGATGCTGCTGGTGCAGCTGGGTTTCTGGGCGGTGCTGTCGCATCCGCTGGCGCAGGTGTGGATGCTGGTGGCGCTGCTGTTCCTGTTCTTCGTCGCCTTCAACATCCTGGAGGCGGCCCAGCCGTCGCTGGTGTCGCGCATCGCGCCGCCGGCTGCCAAGGGCGCGGCGCTGGGCGTCTACAACACCTTGCAGGCGCTGGGGCTTTCTTGCGGCGGCGCCTTGGGGGGCTGGCTCAAACAAAATGTGGGGAATTCCGCCGTGTTTCTCTTGTCAGCCGTCCTCACGCTGACCTGGCTTATAATCGCGGCTAACATGAAAAACCTGCCGCGCCGCGCTGCGCAGGCGGCGGGTGCAACAGCCTAAACGTATTCAGGAGAAACAATGGCATCGGTCAACAAAGTCATCATCGTCGGCAATCTCGGGCGCGATCCGGAAACCCGCTACATGCCCAACGGCGAAGCCGTCACCAACATCGCCGTCGCCACGACCGAAAGCTGGAAGGACAAGAACACCGGCGAAAAGAAGGAGCTCACCGAATGGCACCGCATCACCTTCTACCGCAAGCTCGCTGAAATCGCCGGCCAATACCTGAAGAAGGGCTCGCAGATCTACGTCGAAGGCCGCCTGCAGACCCGCAAGTGGCAGGACAAGGAAGGCGTCGAACGCTACACCACCGAAATCATCGCTGACACCATGCAGATGCTGGGCGGCCGCCAGGGTGCGGGCGGCGGTGGCGGTGGCATGGACGAAGGCGGCTACGGTGGCGGTGGCGGCGGTGGCGGCAGCTACGGCGGCGGTGCTCCGCGCCAGAGCGCCGGCGGTGGCGCAGCAGCTGGCGGTGGTGCCCCGCGCCAGCAGCCGGCCCAGCGCCCGGCGCCGAACTTCTCGGACATGGACGACGATATTCCCTTCTGATCGGACCTCGTTTCATTACGCCAGGCAGTCCAAAGGCTCGTTCCCCCCGGGAACGGGCCTTTTGCTTTGCAGGTTCCGCTTACTGGCATTTCTCGTTGATCCCCGCGCCGCGCGGAAACACGCCCACCTGCTGCCATTGCCCCCTGCTCCGATACTGGTACAGCCGGAAGCGCGGTGCCGCATTGGCACCGCCGGCCGCAAAACTGATCGGTCCGCTCAGTCCCGCATGGCGTAGCTGGCGCAAGCTGGCCGCGATCTTTTCGCCATCGGTCGAGTCGCTTTGCAGGATGGCGGCGATCAACACGCTGGCCGCGTCATAGGCATAGTAGGAATAAGGACTGGGGGCGACGTTGTAGCGCCGCATATAGGCCTGGGTGAACGCCTTCCAGCGCGGACACTGCTCACGTGCCAGTTCATATTCCAGCACGTAGGCCTGCGGCAGCGCCGCCTCGCCGAAGGACAGGCTGCTGGCCCCGCCCACCAGCAACACCTTGGCCTCCGTTCCGGAGCGCCGGACTTCCTCCATGAACGCTGCCGCCTGCGGAAACAGCGCGAGGAACACGATCACATCCGCCTGATACTGATTGGCCGCCTTGATGGTGGCATTGAAGTCAGTCGTGCGCCGGCCGACCAGATAGCGGGTGGCGGTCAGTCCCGGCCGGTTGACCAGGCGCGCGGTCAGCTCATCGGTGAGGGCATTGCTGTAAGCCGAATCATTGTGGACGACGAAGACCCGCTTGCCCTTCAGGTCGGTGGTGATCACCTCGGCCATCGACAGGCCGACCTCGGCGGTTCCACCCACGACCCGGAACGGCATGCGATTGCCCTGGTTGGTCCACTGGCTGGTGCCGGCCGTAAAGCCGATCTGCGGGATGCGGGCCGCCTCGTACAGTTCGGCCGTGGCCATGGCCGCATCGCTGCTCCAGGGCCCGATGACCCCCGCGACTTTTTCCTTGATGAAATAACGGGCGACATTCACGCCGAAATTGGCCGACCCCTGATCATCCTGGGCCAGCAGGCGAAAACGCCATGAAGCTTTCTTCCTGGCGGCCATGGCGTTGGCATCCTCCACCGCCAACTCCGCACCGTGCCAGGCACTCTGCACGATCGGCTGCGTGAGCCAGGCGCTCAGGCCCAGCGTCACCTGGCGGACTTCCTCGGCCTCGGCCGGCTGCATCGTCCACGGCTGCAAACAGGCAAGCAGGGCGAACCAGGCCGCCCTCATGATGGTGACTTTGCGCATCTCACTTCCCCCCATTCCCGGCGCAACCTGCCCGGGATCTTGATCTGTGATGGTTGTTATTTCTGCACAGGTACGCGGTCCAATATACACACCCTGGCGTGATCGGACCATGCGCCAGTGCAAGGATTGCATCCGCTCCGATCTCTGACCCCGCAAGCGTGCATCTCACCGCCAAATTCATCCCGATCAAAAAAACCAAGCTCTTCATTAAATTACATTGATTTATTGAATTCACTCAATAAAATAAATTTGGTGTTTTGTTTCCTTAAAGTATTAGATTTAATGATTTTTGCAATAGATCAAGTAATTCGAGCCACCTCAATTCGGAGCGCAGGCGGCTGGACCGTTCCGATTGCATCCACTCTTTCCAGCGGGGTTTTCATGAACGTCTCATTCATAGGCCGTTTTACCATCCGCCAGATCTTCATTTTGCTTACCGGCGTCATCAGTGCGCTCATGCTGGCCATCGCGCTGGTCGCGCTGGCGCTGGAACGCAGCGACGCCACGCTCAATGCCGCCAACGAGAGCCGCTACGCCTCGTTCCAGCTGGCCACGGAACTGCGCCAGGGTTCGGACGACCTGACCCGCCTGGCACGCACCTACGTCATCACGGCTGACCCCGCCTATGAAAAACAGTACCAGGCGATCCTCGACATCCGCGACGGCAAGAAGCCCCGCCCGGAAAACTATGGCCGCATCTACTGGGATTTCGTCGCCGCCGACGGCAAGCCGCCGCGCCCGGACAGCTCGCGCAGCGTCGCCCTGATCGCGCTGATGCGCGAGGCCGGCTTCACCGACGCCGAACTGGCCAAGCTCAGCGAAGCCAAGGCCAATTCGGATGCCCTGGTCAAGACCGAAGCGCTGGCCATGAACATGGTCAAGGGCCTCTACGAAGACGCGCAAGGCAACTTCACCCGGCGTGGCGAACCCGACCTGGTCCGTGCACGCGAACTCATGCACGACCTTGCCTACCACGTGAACAAGGCCCGGATCATGCGCCCGGTAGACCAGTTCTTCGCCATGCTGGACGCCCGCACCCTGGCCCAGGTGGAAGATGCCAGGGCGCATTCGGCCACGATGGCGCTGATCTTCTACGCCCTCATGGGGGTGGCGGTGGTGGTGCTGGCCTGTACGCTCATGCTGGTCTACAAGGCTATCCGCGATCCCCTGGCGCATGCCGCCAGGGTGGCACGCCGGGTGGCGCAGGGCGACCTGACGGCCGAGATCAGCCACCACGTCAGGGGCGAAACCGGTGAATTGCTGGAAGCCCTGCGGACGATGCAGACCGGCCTGCAAATCATCGTCACCGATGTACGCGACGGTGCCCATCGCATCGACAATTCAGCCACTGAGATCGCGGCCGGTACGCTGGATTTGTCCACCCGCACCGAGCAGCAAGCCAGTTCGCTGGAAGAAACCGCGTCCTCGATGGAAGAGATCACCTCCACCGTCAAGCAGAATGCCAGCAACGCCCTGCTGGCCAGCGAACTGGCCAGTACTGCGTCGGCGGTGGCGCAGCGCGGCGGAGCCGTGGTCTCGCAGGTGGTGGAGACGATGGGGGCCATCAATGCCTCGTCGAAGAAGATCGTCGACATCATCGGCGTGATTGACGGCATCGCGTTCCAGACCAATATCCTGGCACTCAACGCCGCCGTGGAAGCGGCCCGGGCTGGCGAGCAGGGGCGCGGTTTTGCGGTGGTCGCCAGCGAGGTGCGCAACCTGGCGCAACGCTCGGCGGCCGCCGCCAAGGAGATCAAGGAACTCATCGACAACTCGGTCTCCAAGGTCGATGCCGGCAGCACACTGGTCAACCAGGCCGGCTCCACCATGGATGAAGTCGTCGCCAGCGTACAACGCGTTACCGAAATCATTGCCGGCATCAGCTCGGCCAGCCAGGAACAGTCCGCCGGCGTGGAGCAGATCCAGCAGGCGATCAGCCAGATGGATAACGTGACCCAGCAGAATGCCGCCTTGGTGGAGCAGGCCTCGGCCGCCGCCGAGTCGATGCAGGAGCAGGCCCACAAGCTCAGCGGACTGGTCGGGACCTTCAAGACCTAGCGCAGGCGAACACGAACTCCCACTGGCGGGGGGCTGGAGGGCGATATGAAGAGAACATCAGCACGCTGCCGTCCATGCGGCCCAGGCGGGGGGGCAGGCAGCCACCGGCGTGAAGAGTAGGGCGATTTTCAGGGAGGCGTGGTGGCCTCCGGTTTCATTTCGGCCAGCGCAACTCGAAGCAGGCACCGCCCAGGGTCGAGGGTTGGCAATCCACCGTGCCGCCATGCGCGCTGGCAATGGCCCGCACTACGGCCAGTCCCAGCCCGCTACCCTTGGCGGCCGTGTCGCCGGTACGGGGCCCACGCTGGAAGGCATCGAAGATGCGCTGCGCGTCGCTGGCGGACAGGCCAGGACCGCTGTCCTCCACGCGCAGGCAATGCTGGCCATCGACGACCAGGGTACTGATGCGCAAGGGGCCCGGCGTGGCGTGTTGCAGGGCATTCTCCAGCAGCGCCAGCAGTGCCTGGCGGATGCGTACCGGGTCGCATGCCGGGCGCTCCGCGCCCAGCGCCAGGGTGAGCGTGAAACCCTTGTCGTGCAGTGCCGATTCACACGCTTTCAGCACCGTCATGATCTCCTGCCGCAGATCGGCCTGCTGCAGCTGGATGCGCAAGTGGCCGCTCTCGGCCAGCCCCACGATGCGCAAGTCCTCGATCAGCCGGCCCAGTCCTTCCACCTGCACCAGCAGGCTGGAAAAGAGCGCCGGATCGGGCTGGAACACGCCATCGGCCAGGCCCTGCAGACGCCCGCGCAGGATCGTCACCGGCGTGCGCAGCTCGTGCGCAATCGCGGCGTTCCAGAAGATGCGTTCCTGCTGCACCCGCTCCAGCCGTTCGGCCATGGCATTGAAATCGCTGATCAGTTGCGAGGCTTCGTCCAGCGGCTGCCGGTCTGCGGCGGCGCGCGCGGCCAGGTCACCCTGCGCTACACGGCGCAAACTGGTGGCCACCGAATTCAAGGGCGTGAGGATGCGGCGCGATAACCGGATGGCCACCCACACCGCGATGGCCACGCCGACGAGCGTGGTCACGAAGATCCAGCCCCATTCAGCGGGCGAGGGCAGCCAGCTGTCCGGTGCGGAGAGCGCCGTGGGCAGGAAGATGAACAGCGTCGAATAGAACGCGTAAGACCCCAGCAGCACCATCAGCATGATGGTCAGTGCCAGGATGGCGACGGAACTGATGATCTGGCGCGCCAGTCCCTTGCCGCGCCAGAGGGTCAGGAGATCGATGCCGGGTTTCATGGAGGCGTATCGGGTGCGTGCAATCAGCCGCCCTGCTGGAAGCGGTAGCCGACCCCGCGGATGCTCACCGGGATACCGGCCAGTCCGAGGTCTTCCAGCTTCTTGCGCAGCTTGCTGACGTGGCTGTCCACGGTGCGTTCCAGGGTGTCGCCCTCGGGCAGGCAGGTGGCCAGCAGTTCGGCGCGGCTGAACACGCGGCGCGGGGCGCGTGCCAGTTGTGCCAGCAGCTTGAATTCGGTCAGCGTCAGCATCAGCATGTGGCTCACGCCCTCGATTTCGGCCACCACCTCATGCTGTTCGAAATCGATCACGAAGGGCGGGGCGCGCAGGATGCGGCGGTCTTCGCGCTCCTCGCGCGGCAGGCTGCGGCGCAGTACCGCTTCCACGCGCGCGACCACTTCGGCCGGGTTGAAAGGCTTGACCACGTAGTCGTCGGCACCGATGCGCAGTCCCGTGAGCTTGTCCACGTCCTGGTCCAGCGCGGTGAGCAGGATGACCGGCGTGTTGTCGCGCTGGCGGATCTGCGCCAGCACCTGCCAGCCATTGACCTGCGGCATCTGGATATCGAGCAGCACCAGGTCCGGCTTGAGCGAGAGATGCAGCTCCAGTGCCCGCGCACCATCGGCCGCATGCACGCTGCGCATGCCGCTGCGGGCCAGGTAGGCGGCCAGGATCTCGGCGATCTCGGGTGCATCCTCGGCGATGAGGATCAGCGCACCCGTGGCCGGTGCGGCCTCGCCGGCTTTCACTTGGGTTGCCGCCATTCTTGCGTTCTCCATCAAAACTCCATCGTTGTATCGCGCAAACCTCACGCGCATGCCCCAGACTCCGCCTTCGCTCGCGATTGTACTGTCGGGCAGCACGTGCGGCAAAAAAGCCGTGGGTTGACCGGCAGGCGCTGTCCTTCGCGTGTTTCCCCCGATGGAGTTCCTGCATGCCTCGCTTCTTTATCGACCGCCCCATCTTTGCCTGGGTGGTCGCGCTGTTCATCGTGCTCTTCGGCGTGATCGCCATGAGCCAGTTGCCCATTGCCCGCTATCCCTCGGTGGCCCCGCCCAGCGTGACGATCAACGCCACCTATCCGGGGGCCACGCCGCAGACCATGAACGATGGCGTCATCAGCCTGATCGAGCGTGAGCTGTCGGGCGTGAAGAACCTGCTCTATTTCGAATCCTCGGCCGATACATCGGGCAGCGCCCAGATCACCGTGACCTTCAAGCCCGGCACCGATCCGGAACTGGCCCAGGTCGACGTGCAGAACAAGCTCAAGGCCATCGAAGCGCGCCTGCCACAAACCGTGCGCCAGAACGGCGTGACCGTGGAGTCGGCGGCCTCTGGCTTCCTGCTCATGGTCAGCCTGACCTCGGTGGACGGCCGCCATGATGAAATCCGCCTCAACGATTACCTGGCCCGCAACATCGTCGAAGAACTGCGCCGCGTCGACGGCGTAGGCCGCGTGCAGCTGTTCGGTGCCGAGCAGGCGATGCGGATCTGGATCGATCCCTTCAAGCTCAATGCCTTCGGACTGACCGTGACAGATATCAGTACAGCGGTCAGCCAGCAGAACGCACAGATTGCTCCCGGACGCCTGGGCGATACGCCAACTGTACCGGGCCAGCAGATCGCCGTTCCCCTGACAGTACAAGGACAGTTGCAGTCACCGGACCAGTTCGCTTCCATCGTGCTCAAGGCCAAGGCCGATGGTTCGCGGGTGCTGCTGGGTGACGTGGCCCGGGTCGAACTGGGCGCGCAATCCTATGCCTTCGCCAACCGTGAAGACGGCAAGCCTGCGGGCGTGGCGGCCGTACAGCTCTCGCCCGGTGCCAACGCGGTCCGCACGGCTGCGGCGATCCAGGCGCGCATGGAAGAACTGCGCCCCAGCCTGCCGCAGGGCATGCAGTTCTCGCTGCCCTACAACACCGCGCCCTTCGTCAAGATCTCCATCCAGAAAGTGGTGCAGACCCTGATCGAGGCCATGGTGCTGGTGTTCCTGGTGATGTATTTGTTCCTGCAGAACGTGCGCTATACCGTCATCCCGGCCATCGTCGCGCCCATCGCGCTGCAGGGCACGCTGGCGGTGATGCTGGTGGCCGGCTACTCGGTCAACGTGCTGACCATGTTCGGCATGGTGCTGGCCATCGGCATCATCGTCGATGACGCCATCGTGGTGGTGGAAAACGTCGAGCGCATCATGGCCGAGGAAGGCCTGGGTCCGCGCGAGGCCACCATCAAGGCGATGGGGGAGATCACCGGTGCCATCATCGGCATCACCCTGGTGCTGACCGCCGTCTTCATTCCCATGGCGCTGGCCGGGGGATCGGTGGGCGTGATCTATCGCCAGTTCTCGCTGGCCATGGCGGTATCGATCCTGTTCTCGGCCTTCCTGGCGCTGAGCCTGACGCCGGCCCTGTGCGCCACCTTGCTCAAACCGGTGGCCCCCGGCCATCACGAGAAGCGTGGTTTCTTCGGAGCCTTCAACCGTGCCTTCGCACGCCTCACGCGCCGCTATGAATCGCTGCTGGGCCGCTTGATCGCGCGCGGTCTGCGCATGATGCTGCTCTATGGCGCGCTGTCGCTGTTGCTGGTGCTGGGTTTGCGGGCGCTGCCGTCGGCCTTCCTGCCGGAGGAAGACCAGGGTTATTTCATGACCAGCTTCCAGCTGCCCGCCGATGCCACCACCGAGCGCACGGCGCGTGCCGTGGATCAGTTCGAGCGCTATCTGAAAACGCGCGAGGATATCGGTGCCAATCTGTCGGTGCTGGGATTCGGTTTCTCCGGTTCCGGCCCCAATGCGGCGATGGCTTTCACCGAACTGAAGGACTGGAAGGAGCGCAAGGGCTCCACCGCCGCCATCGAGGCCCAGCATGCGCAGGCGGCCATGGAGAACGGAGTGGATGGCATGGTCATGAGCCTGCTGCCGCCGGCCATCGAGGAGCTGGGCAATTCCTCCGGCTTTGCCATGCGCCTGCAGGACCGTGCCAACCAGGGCCACGCCGCGCTCAAGGCGGCCGAAGCGCAACTGCTGGCACTGGCGGCACAGAGCCCCAAGCTGGCCGGCGTGTATGCGGATGGCCTGCCACCGGGTGCGAGCCTGCAGCTCAATGTGGATCGCCACAAGGCGGCCGCGCTGGGCGTTTCCTTTGCCAGCATCAGCGATACGCTCTCGGCGGCCATGGGTTCCTTCTATGTAAATGATTTCCCCAATGCGGGCCGCATGCAGCAGGTCATCATTCAGGCCCAGGCGCAATCGCGCATGCAGATCGAGGACCTGATGAAGCTGTATGTGCGCAACCAGAACGGCGGGATGGTGCCGCTCTCGGAAATGGTACAAGCCCAATGGCAGGTCGTGCCGACCCAATTGCAGCGCTACCAGGGCTTCCCGGCGGTGCGCATCTCCGGCAGTGCTGCGCCGGGCGTGGCCAGTGGCGATGCCATGGCGGAGATGGAAAAGCTGGCGCAGCAACTGCCGCCCGGGTTTGCCGTGGCATGGACCGGCCAGTCCCTGCAGGAACGCCTGTCGGCGGCCCAGGCACCGATGCTGATGGCCTTGTCGATGCTGGTGGTGTTCCTGGTGCTGGCGGCCTTGTACGAGAGCTGGCGCATTCCGCTGTCGGTCATGCTGGTGGTGCCGCTGGGCTTGATCGGTGCGGTCGCAGCGGTGATCCTGCGCGACATGCCCAATGACGTGTTCTTCAAGGTCGGCATGATTACCGTCATCGGGCTCTCGGCCAAGAATGCCATCCTCATCGTCGAGTTCGCGCGCCAGTTGCGCGCCGAGGGTGCGGGCCTGGTGGAGGCGGCGATCAAGGCGGCGGTGCTGCGGTTGCGTCCCATCCTCATGACTTCGCTGGCCTTTGCGCTGGGCGTGGTGCCGCTGATGCTGGCCTCGGGCGCGAGTGCCGAGACCCAGCGCGCCATCGGCACGGGCGTGTTCGGCGGCATGGTCAGTGCCACGGTGCTGGCGGTCCTGTTCGTGCCCTTGTTCTTCGTGCTGGTGCTGGGGGCGGGACGTCGCCGCAGCGCGCAAGGCGTGCAGGAGGCATGATGTGTCCGCGCAGTGATTTGCGGCTGTATGGCCGCCGGCTCCTCAACGACCGCGAGCAGATCCACCACGCCCGGTATCGCGACTACGATATCCGCGTCATCGCGATTCAGGGGCCGCATGGCTGGGAGATGAGCCTGCGCATCTTCCACGCCGGCAAGCGCATCCTGCGTTACCGGCAGGACAGCCCCCTGTATCTCGATTTCGAGCACGCCCGCATCGCCGGCATACTGCGTGCGTACGAGATCATCGAGCGTCGATTGACGCTCTGACGGAAAAATCCCGGCCGTCAGCGAGCGCGTTCAATGTCTTTGATTTACGCGCCGACCGGCGGTGCGAAGTCGCCATCCTTGCGCGGCGGGGCATCGACCGCAGCGGCCTGGACAGGCGGTGCGCCGGCCGGATCATGGTGCTGCGTGCCGTCAGCCACGATGCTGCTTTCCTGAGCGACGGGCTGCATGTCTTCTTCACCGATGATGGCCGGTTGGCCTGAGGCGGTGTCGGCGGGCGCGGTGGCGGCACGGCGGCGGTTGAGATCTTCATAGCGGCGCAGTACCGGTTTGGCAGCGGCCAGCATGGCCAGCGAACCGGCGGCCAGCATGAGGAAGGACATCTTTTTCATTGCGGCTCCTGTGGGCATCGAGGGAAATCGATGGAATCAGATTCGGGGAGCCTTGATTATCCCCAGCCGGGCTGCGGGGGCCTGTCGGACGATGGCGCAACCCTGCGTCGGCCAGCTTTGGATTCTGTGGATGAGCTGCGCCATGCTGGCGGCAGCACAAAACAAAAAAGGGCCCATCTTGCGATGGACCCTTTTTCTACTACATATGGTGCGGCTGGCAGGAATCGAACCCACGACCCCTTGGTTCGTAGCCAAGTACTCTATCCAGCTGAGCTACAGCCGCGAAAGAACGAGATTATAAGGAGCTTTTCAAAAAAGTACAAACATTTTTTCGCAGCCCTTCAAAAAAACTATTTCACCGCATTTCAATAGACTTCCCGCGCGGCAAACGGATGGTACTGGAACAGCCAGGTCTCGCTCAATGCCTGGCCCTGATGGCGCAGGAACAGGCGCAGCTCGACCGGTTCCTCGCCGCTGGCCGTGAGATCGAACTGCGCGCGCCAGTGGCCGGGCACGCCGTTGGGCAGCGCCTCGGTATAGACATAGGAAATGCTGCCGCGCGAAGCCGTGATGACTGCTTCCGGCTTCACGCCGAAGGGCAGCCCCGCCAGCGCTTCTCCCTTGAACTCCACCATGAACTTGCGCACCTGCGGCGGCCTCGGCTGGCCCGGCTGGCCGCCACGTCCCAGGCGCGTGGCCACGCAGCGTGCCAGCGGGGTAGGGAAGGGTTCGTCCTGCTGCCAGTAGAGCCGGTAGCGCACGCGATAGGCGTTGCCGGCGCGCGCCGGTGCCTTGGGTACCCACATGGCGACGATGTTGTCGTGGATCTCGTCATCGGTGCGCAGCTCGATCAATTGCACTTCGCCTTCGCCCCAGTCGCCCACCGGTTCTACCCACAGGCTGGGGCGGCGTTCGTAATGCACGCCGTCGAGGTAATGATCGAAATCGCGGTCCCGTTGCAGCAGGCCAAAGCCGCGCAGGTGCTGGTCGCTGAAGGCCGACGACATGGTGCGCGGCGGATTGTTGAGCGGACGCCAGAGATGTTCGCCTGCGCCGTTCCAGATCGCCAGTCCGTCCGAGTCATGCACCTCCGGCCGCCAGTCCGCGCCGGTGCCCTTCACCGTTTCCGAGAACCAGTACATCGAGGTGGCCGGGGCCAGGCCCAGGCGCGCCACGTCGCGCCGCAGGAACAGCGACTTGTCGATCTCCATGTGCACGCCGCCGCCTTGCTTGCGCTGCATGGCGAAGCGATAGGCACCCGTGATGCTGGGCCCATCGAGCAGGGCATACACCACCACCGTATCGCTGCCCGGGGCGGAGGGTTCGAAGAAGAATTGCGTGAAGTCGGGAAATTCTTCAGGCCGGTCGGCCTGGGCCACATCGACGGCGATGCCGCGCGCCGACAGGCCGTACTGGTACAGGTCGCCGATGGCGCGGAAATAGGAGGCACCGAGGAAGGCCACCCAGTCATTGGTATGCCAGTCCTTCTCCTTCTGGTCGGCCAGGCGGCTTTCCTGGAAGCGGAAACCGGCGAAGCCGCTGCCTGCCGGAAGCTGATGGGCGGGGCTGTCGGCCGGCATGTCGAAATAGTCATCGCGGTAAGACACTTCGCGCGACTGTACCGGTACAGTGCCATCGCCCTGACCAGCAAGGATGAACATCCGTACCGGTACACGGAAGAACTTGCCGAGGTGGAAGAAGGTCACCGGATACGCGCCGGGCCCCTGGGCGAAGAGCGCATCGGCAGTCTTGAAGCGGATCTTGCCGTGGGCTTCGTAGTCGATCTTGTCCAGCACCTCGGCCGGCACGGCCGGCGGGGCCTGGTAGGGCGTGCGGGCCATGTCGCGGGCGCGGGCGATCAGGCTGTCGAAGGAAAACGGCTGCGCACGGCCCAGGCGCAAGCCCTGCGCCGCCAGCGCACGCGGCGAGAGGCCGAGGGCGGCCAATGCCGAAGCGGCACTGGCGGCGGCGAGGAATTGACGGCGGCTGGGCATGCGATGTTCTCCTGTGAAGCGGTCCGGGGCAAGACGAACTCTACAGAGTGAAGCCTGCCGTGCTTGGTTCCTGCGTAAAAAAAGCCCGCTGCACGGGCAGCGGGCTTTCGGACTGAGGATTGATTGATGCTGGGTCCGGCAGCCAGGGCCGCCGGACCGGCAGGATCAGTACTCCCAGAACATCTTCTGGATTTCCTTGCTGTCGGTGGTCTTGGTCAGGGCCAGCATCAGCAGGATGCGCGCCTTCTGCGGGTTCAGCGTATCGGAGACCACGAAGTCCAGCTTGTCATCGTCAGCTTCGCCGTTGCGCGCCACGATGCCCTGGCCGACGCGGCTGGAACGCACGATCACGACGCCCTTCTTGCGGGCCTCGGTCAGCGACGGCACCACGGTGTTGTTCAGGCTGCCGTCACCCACGCCGGCGTGGATGATGCCTTGCGCACCAGCGGCCACGAAGGCGTTCAGGGCGATCGGGTTCATGTTGGCGTAGCCATAGACGATGTCCACTTGCGGCAGCTTGTCCAGGTTCATGATGTCGAACGGGGTGTCGGCCGTGTTCTTGCGGGTGGACTGGCGATAGAAGTACGGCTTGCTGCCCTGGATGTAGCCCAGGAAGCCCAGTTCCGGCGTCTTGAAGGTGTCCATGGTGGAGGTGTTGGTCTTGGTCACTTCACGGCCAGCATTGATCTGGTCGTTCAGGGTCACCAGCACGCCCTTGCCGACGGCTTCCTTGGAGCCGGCCAGCAGCACGGCGTTGTACAGGTTGATCGGGCCGTCAGCGCTGATGGCGGTGGAGGGACGCATGGCACCCACGATCACCACCGGCTTCTTGCTCTTGACCACCAGGTCCAGGAAGTAGGCGGTTTCTTCGATGGTGTCGGTGCCGTGGGTGATGACGATGCCATCGACGTCACTCTGCGCCAGCAGGGTGTTGACGCGCTTGGCCAGCTTCAGCCAGGCCTCGTTGTTCATGTTCTCGCTGGCGATCTGCATGACCTGCTCGCCGCGCACGTTGGCGACCTTCTTGAGTTCGGGAACGGCTGCGATGAGCGCATCCACGCCGACCTTGGCGGCGGTGTAGCCGACAGTGGTGGTGCTGGTGGCACCGGTACCGGCGATGGTGCCGCCGGTGGCCAGGATGACCACGTTGGGCAGGTTTTGTGCTTGTGCGGCTGCGGCCGCGGCCAGGCAGAGCAGGACCAGCATCTGCTGGAAGATTTTTCTGATGAACATGTTTGCCTCTGAACGAGTGGTTGAATGGATTTTCTTAGTTTTATTGGTAGCCTTGCGAAGATGTCTCACGTCTTGCCGCGCGATCTCATCCCGCCAAAAGCGCCGACACGATAGCACCGGCTCGCCTGGCAATCAAAGGTTTTTTTATCGGGTGAGAAAGCCGCATGGCGCGGGCCTTTGCGACGGGGGTGCGCGCACGTTTGGTGCGTTTTGGCCCGACAGGAGTGATCGAAAAGGGCAAAATGACGCGCAACTGACAGCGCGCTGACGCAGGTGGCCGGGGGGCGCCGGCGCAGGGCAGGCGGGCAGGGAAGGCGCGCTTGAAAAAATAAGTAAATCGCGCCGAAGAACTCGGAAGATATCACCGAATCAGAGTGCAGCAAAGCCTGACAAGCGCGGCATTGTCTTGCTTGATCGCGGCATGGCGCAGCTGCGTGGAAAGCAGCGCTCTCAGGTAAGATGGTGCCGCGCACAAGTTCTTTCGATGAATGACCGGTCCAACCGGCCGCGCCGCCCCAGCGCATTGGCTTTTACACCGGTGCGGCGCGCGGCAATGATGGAGAACCACGATGTTTGCCACAGAAAAATTCACCAACCCCGAAGCCGCCTATGCGCGCGTGCTGGAGATCTACGAACACAACACGGCCATCCTGCGCGATGCCTTCCGCCAGTTCTCCAGCGGCGAAGGGATGCCGCAGCGGGTGCGTGCCTGCTATCCCTTCGTGCGCATCACCACCGAAAAATCCACCCACACCGATACCCGCCAGTCCTTCGGGTTCGTGGCCGGTCCCGGCTGCTACGAGACCACGCTCACGCGTCCCAAGCTGTTCCATCAATACCTGCTGGCGCAATTCAAGCTTGTGCTGCAGAACCATGAGGTGCCGCTGGAAGTGGGCGTGAGCGAGCTGCCGATCCCGGTGCACTTCGCCTTCCCCGAAGGCATACACGTGGAAGGCAGCCTGGACCCGGAACACCTGCGCACGCTGCCCGATTACTTCGACCTGCCCGACCTGGCGACCATGGATGACCGCATCGCCAACGGCACCTATGAAGTGGACAACGGTGCCTGGCGCGAAGGGCCGCATCCGCTGGCGCTGTTCACCGGGCCGCGCATCGATTACTCGCTGCATCGCCTGCGCCATTACACGGCGACCTCGCCGGACCAGTTCCAGCGCTACGTGCTCTTCACCAACTACGCTTTCTACGTCGATGAGTTCGTGCGCCTGGGCCGGCGCCTGATGGAGCCGACCGATGATCCGGATGAACTGGCCTATCGCCGCCAGTACACTGCCTTCGTCGAGCCCGGTAATGTCACCACCTGGAGTGCCAACCAGACCGGTACAGAGACCAGGCCAGTTTCCGGTGTGGCACCAGCACGGCAGCCGCAGATGCCGGCCTATCACCTGCAGCGTGCCGATGGTAGCGGCATCACCCTGGTCAATATCGGCGTGGGCCCGTCCAATGCCAAGACGGTGACCGACCATGTGGCCGTCTTGCGTCCGCATGGCTGGCTGATGCTGGGCCACTGCGCCGGCCTGTCGGCCTCGCAGCGCATGGGTGATTACGTGCTGGCGCATGCCTATGTGCGGGACGATCACGTGCTCGATGACGACCTGCCGCTGTGGGTGCCGATCCCGGCGCTGGCTGAAGTGCAGCTGGCCTTGCAGGATGCGGTGGCCAGCATCACCCAGCTCGATGGCTATGAGTTGAAGCGCATCATGCGTACCGGCACCGTGGCCTCGGTCGATGACCGCAACTGGGAACTGCGCGACCATCGCATGCCGCTGCTGCGCTTCTCGCAGAGCCGCGCCATCGCACTGGACATGGAAAGCGCGACGGTGGCGGCCAACGGTTTCCGCTTCCGGGTGCCCTACGGCACGCTGTTGTGTGTCTCGGACAAGCCGCTGCACGGTGAGATCAAGCTGCCCGGCATGGCCAATACCTTCTACGAGCAGCGCGTGGCGCAGCACTTGCAGATCGGCATTCGCGCGCTGGAGCTGTTGCGCAACAATGGCATCGAGCAGGTGCACAGCCGCAAGCTGCGCAGCTTCGCGGAGCCGGCCTTCCGCTGATCTACATTGCTGGTGGCTGCAAGGACGAACGCCCGCGACAGTCGATGTCGCGGGCGTTTTTGTTGGTGGGTAGCGAAGCGGATCAGCGCGGCAGGCGATGCGTGATCGTGAGTCGATAGTAGAGTCCCGCACCGATGAGCAGCGTCACCGCCGCCACGCACAGTGAGGGCGTGAAGGAGCCGCTGCCGTGCACCAGTGCGGTGGCCAGCGGCGGGCCGGCGATCTGGCCGATGCCGTAGGCGGCGGTCATCAGGGCCATCAGGCTGCTGGCCTGTTCGCGCCGCAGGCGGCGTGCTTCGCGCATGCCGAACAGGGTAATGGCGGTAAAGGGCAGACCGAGCAGCAGACAGCTCAACGCAAAGCCGGGTGCAGTGGGGAACAGGATCGACACCAGCACTCCCGCCGCCTGCATCAGGTAAGCCCCGGTCAGCAGCAGGCGCTGGTCGCCCTGCACCGACAGCCGCGTGGCGCTGAAGGCCCCGGCCGCCACCGACAAGCCGAAGATGGGCCAGAAATAATCCGGCCACACCGAGCCCGGCAGCGCCTGGCGCGCGATCACCGGCAGGAAGGTGGCGGTGATGATATATCCGAATCCGGCGATGCCGTAGGCAATCACCTGGATCATCACTTCCCGCTTCCGGCTCGCCGATTCCGGGACCGGAGCCTGTGCTGCATTGCTGTCATGCGGATGCACGTTGAGACCGCGCCCGGCATCGAAGCTGAACGACTTCCACACCAATGCCGTGAGCCCCAGCGCGATCACGCCGAAGGCAATCCAGCCGCCCGCCGCCAGCCAGCCAGCCGCGATCATGGGGCCCGAGAGCAGGCCGGTCAGCGCGATGCCCAGGCCGGGACCACAGAAGATCACGCCACCCAGTTCGGGACGGCCCAGCTGCGTCAGTTGCTGCAGGCACCAGCCGGCGGTATAGACGAACACATAGGCGCTGGCCACGCCGGAGAGAAAGCGCATCCACAGCCAGATCCAGTCCTGATGCAGCACGCCCATGCCCAGCGTGAGCAGGATGGTCACCACCAGCCCGGCGCGCAGCATGGCCACGCCGCGCTTGCTGCGATGGAAGGCGCACAGCATGGCACCGGCGAAGTAGCCCAGGTAATTGGCAGTGGCCAGCCAGCCGCCCATCTGCAGCGAGAGGCTGCCTTCATGCAGCATCATCGGCAGCAGCGGCGTGAAGGCGAAACGGCCGATGCCCATCGCCACCGACAGGGCCACCATGCCGGACAGGCAGACTTTCCAGGCCAGCGCGTGAAGGGAGGCGCTGGGGTGTGAGGCGGGCTGGGTCATGGGCAAGCGCAAAGGCGTGAGGTGAACAGGGGTCTATGCTATCGTCTTTCAGTCATTCCAAAAAATGAATAATCGGGATGACTTCATCTTGATTCGAGAACATCCACTGGAGCAGCCATGGAACTGGCCGAACTGGAAATCTTCCGCACCGTCGTCGCCGAAGGCGGCGTGACCCGCGCCGCCGAGCGGCTCAACCGGGTGCAGTCCAATGTCACCACGCGCATCAAGCAGCTGGAGCAATCCATCGGCGTGCCGCTGTTCGTGCGCGACCGCAAGCGGCTGGTACTCACTGCCTCGGGCGAAGCCCTGCTGGATTACGCCGAGCGCATCCTCGACCTGGTGCAGGAGGCGCGCGAGGTGGTGTCGCCGCAGAATCCGCGTGGCCGCCTGCGCATCGGCTCCATGGAAAGCGCCGCCGCCAGCCGCTTGCCGGCCCCCTTGGCCGAATTCCACCAGCGCTGGCCCGAAGTGCGGCTGGAACTGTCGACCGGCCCGACCGATGTACTGATCGCCGGGGTGCGCGCCGGCAAGCTGGATGCGGCGCTGGTGGCCGGGCCCATCGAGGATGGCGCCCTGTCCGCGACACCGCTGTACAAGGAAGAACTGCTGCTGGTGACGCCGCGCAGCCATCGCAGGGTGCGCTCGCCCGAGGATGTGATGCTGGATACCCTGATCGTCTTCGAGCAGGGCTGCGCCTACCGCCGCCATGCAGAAAGCTGGTTCGCCGGCCAAGGCAAGGGCGGGGTGCCGGTACGCACGCTGGAACTGGCCTCCTATCACGCCATCTTGGCCTGCGTGGCGGCAGGTGCCGGGGTGGCGGTGGTGCCGCGTTCGGTGATCGCGATGCAGATGGAACCCCACGGATTTGCCACCCATTCGCTGGGCCGCGATGGCCGCGTGACCACCTTCCTGATCAGCCGGCGGGAACGCAGCTCGGCTTCACTGCTGGCCTTGCGCTCTTTACTTGTGGCAAGTCTTTGATATATTGGACTCATACCGGATTGTTTTGATATGAACCTCCACGCCACAAATATGTTTGCGGTTGCAGCATATGAAGAGGGTGTAACCATTTGTAAAAACGGCTGCGACAGCTCGGCTATTTCCCTATATTGAAGTTCCCCCTCCATTCTCCCCCCCCCGAGAATGGGATTTGCCCCACGACTCGCAAGGGCCGTGGGGTTTTTCCTTTGTACCGCGTTTTTTCATCCCATTTTCAGCCCTGCATTTCCCGTCATTTACGACTGCACTGGTATGACGAGTCAGTTTGCCACATGTGTGCAAGGGATATGTACCAAGGTGCATATATTTTCGTTTTTTTCCGCATCCTGCATGTTTGTGCCCGCCGGTCTCATCACCGGGTCCCGGTCTTGCCGTCGGGCCGGGGTGGCGTGCTGCCCACGATGAGGTTGCCACGCGCCGCCGTCTGGATCGCCAGCACGGCGGGATGGCTCAGCCTGCGTTCGACCGAGATCGCATAGAACTGCTCGCGGATGGCGTCGGCCTTGCCGATCTCCACCAGTCCATATTGCTTGCGGATCTGCCCGGCAATCGCCGTGGGGGCCGCAAAGATGCCCGCGCCGGCGTCGCCGAAGGCCAGCAGCAGGGCTCCATCGTCGAATTCCCCTGTGATCTGTGGGCGGATGCCTTCCTTCTCGAACCAGCGCAGCAGGCGCGGACGCACCGCCGCATCTTCCCCTGGCATCAGGAAGGGCGCGGCATCGAGGCTCTGCGGAAAGCCCTTGCGATAGCGCCTGGCCAGTTCGGGCGTGGCAAAGAAGCTGGTATCGCATTCGCCCAGCAGGTGGTGGTAGCCGCGCACGTCCACATTGGGCGGCATCGGGCTGTCGGCGATGATGATGTCCAGCTTGTGGATGGCCAGGTCGGCCAGCAGTACGTCCAGCTTGCCTTCGCGGCAGATGATGCGGATCGGGTCCTGCATCGCCAGTGCGCTTTCCAGCAGCAGGTAGGCAATCGCCTTGGGCACGGCATCGGCCACGCCCACGCGCAGTTGCAGCGTGCGTCCGCCGGGGCGCAGGCGCAGGGCTTCTTCCAGCTCCTCGCCGAGGCTGAAGATGCGTTCGGCGTAATCGAACACCATGCGGCCTTCATCATTGAGTTCCAACCGCCGGCCCACGCGCTTGAAGAGCTTGTAGCCCAGGGATTCCTCGAACAGGCTGATCTGGCCACTGATGGTCTGCGCGGTCAGGTGCAGCCGCTCGCTGGCGCGCGCCACGCCGCCGGTCTTGGCGACCGTCCAGAAATAGTGGAGATGCTTGTAGTTGAGGCTGGCCATGGATTGCTTCCTGGTTGCGGGGCGATTGTAATACTTCGGTTTTTCCGAAGTATTATCTCAAAATATTCGAATTTTCATTCAGTCTGGTTTGGCCTACAGTAGCGCCTTGTCAGGTGCGGTGGGGAGTTGTCGCCGTGCCGGGTATCGTTGCCAACGCTGAATGAAGGAGAAGCCTGATGAAATGTCCCGTTTGCACAGTGCACAACCTGCTGATCTCGGAACGTCAGGGCATCGAGATCGATTATTGCCCCCAATGTCGGGGTGTGTGGCTGGATCGCGGCGAGCTGGACAAGCTCATCGAACGCTCGGCCGCCAGCCAGGTGAGCGCCCCTGCTCCGGTACAGGCAGCGCGGACGCACATGCCGCCTGCGCCGCACACGCCACCGATGCCCCCGCAGGGCGGGTACGATGCCCGCTATGGTCGCAGTGGCCATGGATATGAATACAAGCGCAAGAAAAAAGGCTTCCTGGGTGAAATCTTCGACTTCGATTGAAGATTTTTTACCAAAACCGATAACCGAGCCCGCCGCCGGCGGGTGAACAAGAAGAGAGGTATGACGTGAACGGTGTAGAGAGTTTCGCAAGCCTGCCCATGTGGATAGGTTTCATCGTCTTCGTGCTGGGGATGCTGGCCGTGGACATGTTTGCCCTGGGTGGCCGCAACGCCCACCGGGTGTCGCCCAGGGAGGCGTTGAGCTGGTCGGTGGTATGGGTGTCGCTGGCCTTCCTGTTCGCCGGCCTGATGTGGTGGTACCTCGATGCCAACGTCGGCCGCGAGTTCGCCAACCAGAAGGGCGCCGAGTTCCTCTCCGGTTACCTGATCGAGAAGGCGCTGTCGGTCGACAACATCTTCGTGTTCCTGATGATCTTCAGCTACTTCGCCGTGCCGCCTGAAATGCAGCGCCGCGTGCTGCTGTACGGCGTCATCGGTGCCATCGTCATGCGGGCCGTGATGATTTTGCTGGGTGCCTGGATGATCGCGCAGTTCAGCTGGATCCTGTACGTGTTCGGTGCCTTCCTGGTGTTCACTGGCATCAAGATGCTGATCTTTGCCGACAAGGAAGCTGATCTGGGTGACAACCCGCTGCTGCGCTGGCTGCGCGGCCATATGAAGATCAGTGACAACTATGACGGCGAAAACTTCACCACCCGCATCAATGGCGTGCGCTATTTCACCCCGCTGATGCTGGTGCTGCTGCTGATCGAGATTTCCGACGTGATTTTCGCGGTGGACAGCATCCCGGCGATCTTCGCCATCACCAAGGATCCGTTCATCGTCTTCACCTCGAACATGTTCGCCATCATGGGTCTGCGTGCGCTGTACTTCCTGCTGGCTGATTCGGCAGAGCGCTTCCACCTGCTCAAGTATGGCCTGGCGCTGGTGCTGCTGTTCGTGGGTGGCAAGATGCTGGCGTCCTACTGGTTCCACGTGCCGGTGCTGGTCTCGCTGTCCATCGTCGGTGCCATCCTGGTGATCTCCATCATCGCCAGCCTGGTCCTGACCAAGGGCAAGGACAAGGAAACCACGGCGGTATAAGCGGCTTTGATGGAGATGTGAACAATTCAACGTGGGGCTTGACCGGCTGGAGCGATCTGGCCGGTTTTTTTATGCGCGAGTGAACGAATTGGATAAAGCGATGCAAATTCGGCATCGCGCGTTTATTGGGGACGGAGTGCATTAGAATGTCTGCTCCACTCAACCGGTTTGCAGCGTCTGCCATGGCCCGCCTTCCCCGACTCGTCGTTCCGCACCAGCCGCACCACATCATCCAGCGTGGCCATGACGGTCTGTCCATCTTCCGTGATGCTGATGACCATCTGGCCTTCCTCGGCTGGCTCAAGGAGGCTGCAAGGCAATTCAAGGTGGCCGTCCATGCCTATGTGCTCATGCCGGATCACCTGCACCTGCTGGCTACGCCGGCCGACGATCAAGGCCTGGCACGGATGATGCAATGGATCGGACGTCACTACGTCCCGTATTTCAACCAGAAGCATGGACGCAGCGGCACGCTGTGGCAGGGGCGTTACCGGGCCACCGTCATCGACCCCGAGCTCTACCTGCTGGCCATCTGCCGATACATCGAGCTCAACCCGGTGCGCAATGGCCTGGTGGCCAGCCCGGGGGATTATCCGTGGTCCAGCTACATGCATCACATCGGAGCCAAGCAGGATGGGCTGATCACCGACCATCCTCAATATTGGTCGATTGGCAACACTCCCTTCGATCGTGAGATCGCTTATCGCCAGCTCACCGAAGAAGGACTGGCGCGCGCCGAAGTGGAGCGCATCACCGATGCCACGCTCAAGGGTTGGGCGCTGGGTTCGGAAGATTTCAAGCAGGGGCTGGAGCGCCAGACCCATCGGCGCGTCAGTCCGGCCAAGCGTGGCCGTCCCGCCATCGTTCGCATTGCGGGCGAGGCGGATGAAGTGTCCGTCCGGCAAGAATCGTAAGCTTTCAAAAATAAGTCCTTTTAATCAAGGACTTGAATCTGCATTGCTTCACTGTGTCCCCATTAAAAAAATCCTGAAAATCTTGGGGATTTTAATTACACTCAGACCCTAATTATTTTCATTGAACTATTGGGTGCAGTGCACTATTCTTCAAATCCTTACTGTCAATGTGGTGGAGTACCGTTATGCACGCGCAAGGCCTTTACGACCCAGCAAATGAACATGACGCCTGTGGCGTCGGTTTCATCGCCCACATCAAGGGCAAGAAAACCCATTCCATCGTTGACCAGGGTTTGCTCATCCTGAAGAACCTGGATCACCGGGGTGCTGTCGGTGCCGACCCGTTGATGGGTGACGGTGCCGGTATCCTGATCCAGATCCCCGACCAGTATTACCGTGAAGAGATGGCCAAGCAGGGCGTGGACCTGCCGCCGCCCGGTGAATACGGCGTGGGCATGGTCTTCCTGCCGAAGGAAAACGCCTCCCGCATTGCCTGTGAACAGGAAATCGAACGCGCGGTGCTGGCCGAAGGCCAGATCGTGCTGGGCTGGCGCGATGTGCCGGTGGACCGCGACATGCCGATGTCGCCGACCGTACGCGAAAAAGAGCCGGTGATCCGCCAGATCTTCATCGGCCGCGGCCCCGACGTGATGGTCACCGACGCGCTGGAACGCAAGCTGTACGTGATCCGCAAGTCCTCCGGCCACGCCATCCAGGCCCTGAACCTGCTGCACGGCAAGGAATTCTTCGTGCCCTCGATGTCGGCCCGCACCGTGGTCTACAAGGGCCTGCTGCTGGCCGACCAGGTCGGCGTGTACTACAAGGACCTGCAGGACGAGCGCTGTGTCTCCGCGCTGGCCCTGGTGCACCAGCGCTTCTCCACCAACACTTTCCCGGAATGGCCGCTGGCCCACCCGTACCGCCTGATCGCCCACAACGGTGAAATCAACACCGTCAAGGGCAACTTCAACTGGATGCGCGCCCGCGAAGGCGTGATGCAGTCGGCCGTGCTGGGGTCGGACCTCAAGAAGCTGTTCCCGCTGATCTATGAAGGCCAGTCCGATACCGCCAGCTTCGACAACGCGCTGGAACTGCTGGTCATGGCCGGCTATCCGCTGCCGCAGGCGATGATGATGATGGTCCCCGAAGCCTGGGAAAACCACACCTCGATGGACGACAACCGCCGCGCCTTCTACGAATACCACGCCGCCATGATGGAACCGTGGGACGGCCCCGCTGCGCTGGCCTTCACCGACGGCCGCCACATCGGCGGCACGCTGGACCGCAACGGCCTGCGTCCGGCGCGCTACATCGTCACCGATGACGACCTGGTGGTGATGGCTTCCGAATCCGGCGTGCTGCCCATTCCCGAGTCCAAGATCATCCAGAAGTGGCGCCTGCAGCCGGGCAAGATGTTCCTGATCGACCTGGATGCCGGCCGCATCATCGACGACAAGGAACTGAAGGACACCTACGCCAACGCCAAGCCCTACAAGCAGTGGATCAACTCGGTACGCGTCAAGCTGGACGAGTTGAAGGAAGAGCCGCGCCAGCCGTCCTCGTCCCTGAAGCTCTTGGACCTGCAGCAGGTCTTCGGCTACACCCAGGAAGACGTCAAGTTCCTGATGGCCCCCATGGCCAGCGGTGGCGAGGAAGCCATCGGCTCCATGGGCAATGACTCGCCGCTGGCGGTCATGTCCAACAAGAACAAGCCGCTGTACAACTACTTCCGCCAGCTGTTCGCGCAGGTGACCAACCCGCCGATCGATCCGATCCGCGAAGCGCTGGTCATGTCGCTGGTGTCCTTCATCGGCCCCAAGCCCAACCTGCTGGACACCAACAACATCAACCCGCCGATGCGCCTGGAAGTGTCGCAGCCGGTGCTGGACTATGACGACATCGCCAAGCTGCGCAACATCAGCGCGCACAGCGGCGGCAAGTTCAAGTCCTACGAACTGAACATCTGCTACCCCGTCGCCTGGGGCAAGGAAGGCATCGAAGCGCGCCTGGCTTCGCTGTGCGCCAAGGCCGTGGATGCGGTCAAGTCGGGCCACAACATCCTGATCATCTCGGACCGCAAGGTCGATGCCGACCAGCTGCCGATCCCGGCACTGCTGGCCACCTCGGCTATCCACCAGCACCTGGTCAGCAAGGGTCTGCGCACCTCCACCGGCCTGGTGGTGGAAACCGGTTCGGCCCGCGAAACGCACCACTTCGCCCTGCTGGCAGGCTATGGCGCCGAAGCGATCCACCCGTACCTGGCCATGGACACCCTGGCCGATCTGGCCAAGGGTCTGCCGGGCGACCTGTCGCCTGAGAAGGCCATCTACAACTTCCAGAAGGCGGTCGGCAAGGGCCTGCTGAAGGTCATGTCCAAGATGGGCATCTCGACCTACATGTCCTACTGCGGCGCGCAGATCTTCGAAGCCATCGGCCTGTCGAAGGCGCTGGTGGACAAGTACTTCAAGGGCACCGCGTCCAACGTCGAAGGCATCGGCGTGTTCGAAGTGGCCGAAGAAGCGCTGCGCCTGCACACCGCCGCCTTCAGCGCCGACCCGGTGCTGGCCAACGCTCTGGACGCCGGTGGCGAATACGCCTTCCGCATCCGTGGCGAAGAGCACATGTGGACCCCGGACGCGATCGCCAAACTGCAGCACTCGACCCGTTCGAACAGCTACAACACCTACAAGGAATACGCCCAGATCATCAACGACCAGTCCAAGCGCCACATGACGCTGCGCGGCCTGTTCGAGTTCAAGATCGACCCGTCCAAGGCGATCTCGATCGATGAAGTGGAACCGGCCAAGGAAATCGTCAAGCGCTTCGCCACCGGTGCCATGTCGCTGGGCTCGATCTCGACCGAAGCCCACGCCACGCTGGCCATCGCGATGAACCGCATCGGCGGCAAGTCCAACACCGGTGAAGGTGGCGAGGACGTCAACCGTTATCGCAACGAGCTGAAGGGCATCCCCATCAAGCAAGGTGCGACCCTGGCGTCCGAAATCGGCAAGGAACACATCGAAGTCGACATTCCCCTGCTGGAAGGCGACTCGCTGCGCTCGCGCATCAAGCAGGTGGCCTCGGGCCGTTTCGGCGTCTCCGCCGAATACCTGATCTCGGCTGACCAGATCCAGATCAAGATGGCCCAGGGTGCCAAGCCTGGCGAAGGCGGCCAGTTGCCCGGCCACAAGGTCTCGGAATACATCGCCAAGCTGCGCGTGTCGGTGCCGGGCGTGGGCCTGATCTCGCCGCCGCCGCACCATGACATCTACTCCATCGAGGATCTGGCCCAACTGATCCACGACCTGAAGAACGTCAACCCGCGCGCTTCCATCTCGGTCAAGCTGGTCTCCGAAGTGGGTGTCGGTACCGTTGCTGCCGGTGTGGCCAAGGCCAAGTCGGATCACGTGGTCATCGCCGGTCACGATGGCGGTACCGGTGCTTCGCCGCTGTCCTCGATCAAGCACGCCGGTTCCCCGTGGGAACTGGGCCTGGCTGAAACCCAGCAGACCCTGGTCCTGAACGGCCTGCGCAACCGCATCCGCGTGCAGGCTGACGGCCAGATGAAGACCGGTCGTGACGTCGTCATTGGCGCCATGCTGGGCGCGGACGAATTCGGTTTCGCCACCGCACCGCTGGTGGTCGAAGGCTGCATCATGATGCGCAAGTGCCACCTCAACACCTGCCCGGTGGGCGTCGCTACGCAAGATCCGGTGCTGCGCGCCAAGTTCTCCGGCAAGCCGGAACACGTGGTCAACTTCTTCTTCTTCATCGCTGAAGAAGCGCGCCAGATCATGGCCCAGCTGGGCATCCGCAAGTTCGACGAACTGATCGGCCGCGCTGACCTGCTGGACCGTTCCAAGGCCATCGCGCACTGGAAGGCCAAGGGCCTGGACTTCAGCCGCATCTTCCACCAGCCCGAGTCGAACCTGCCGGTGTACCACACCGACGTGCAAGACCACGGCCTGGACAAGGCACTGGACCACAAGCTGATCGCGCAAGCCAAGATCGCGCTGGAGAAGGGCGAGAAGGTTTCGTTCATCTCCCCGATCAAGAACCTCAACCGTACCGTCGGCGCCATGCTCTCGGGTGAAGTGGCCAAGCGTTACGGCGATGAAGGCCTGCCGGACGACACCATCCACATCCAGCTGCAAGGTACCGCAGGCCAGTCCGCTGGCGCCTTCCTGGCCAAGGGCGTGACCCTGGACCTGGTTGGCGAAGGCAACGACTACGTCGGCAAGGGCTTGTCGGGTGGCCGCATCATCGTGCGTCCCAACACCGAGTTCCGTGGCCGTGCGGTGGACAACATGATCTCCGGCAATACCGTCCTGTACGGTGCCATCAGCGGTGAAGCCTTCATCAACGGCGTGGCCGGCGAGCGTTTCGCCGTGCGCAACTCCGGAGCCACTGCAGTGGTGGAAGGCACCGGCGACCACGGTTGCGAATACATGACCGGCGGCACCGTAGTGGTGCTGGGCAACACCGGCCGCAACTTCGCAGCGGGCATGTCGGGTGGTATCGCCTATGTGTATGACCCGGAAGGCGATTTCGCCGGCAAGTGCAATACCTCGATGGTCAGCCTGGAGAAGGTCCTGTCCGACACCGAGCAGGAGCAGACCCTGGGCCGCGACATCTGGCACAGCCTGCTGCGCGGTGGCGAGCGCCAGACCGACGAAGCCATCCTGCGCGGCTTGATTGAACGCCACTTCAAGTACACCGGCAGCACGCGTGCGCGCTACCTGCTGGATAACTGGGCGGCGTCGCGCGCCAAGTTCGTCAAGGTGTTCCCGACCGAGTACAAGCGTGCGCTGGCCGAACTGGCCGCCGCTGCCGAAACGAAGAAGGAAAAGGTCGCTGCCTGATTTTCAGCCAGGCATCAATCGGACTAATCAATCAAGCACGCCGGCGGGCGTGGCGCGAAAAGTGAAGAGCGCCGCCCGCCGCATCCTTAGCGAGAATGTGAGAGGAAAATGGGAAAAGCAACCGGTTTCATGGAGTACCAGCGCCTGAAAGAGGCCAGCGAGGCACCTGCCGCGCGTACCAAGCATTACAAGGAATTCGTCCTGCACCTGAGCGACGCTGACGCCAAGATCCAGGGCGCGCGTTGCATGGACTGCGGCATCCCCTTCTGCAACAACGGCTGCCCGGTCAACAACATCATTCCCGACTGGAATGACCTGGTCTATCGCGGCAACTACAAGGAAGCCCTGGACACCCTGCACCAGACCAACAACTTCCCCGAGTTCACCGGCCGCATCTGCCCGGCACCCTGCGAAGCCGCCTGCACCCTGGGCATCAACAATGACGCCGTAGGCATCAAGTCGATCGAGCACTTCATCATCGACAAGGGCTGGGAAAACGGCTGGGTCGTGCCGCAACCTGCTGCGGTCAAGACCGGCAAGAAGGTCGCTGTGGTCGGCTCCGGTCCTGCCGGCCTGGCCGCTGCCCAGCAGCTGGCGCGCGCCGGTCACGACGTGACCGTCTTTGAAAAGAATGATCGCGTCGGCGGCCTGCTGCGTTATGGCATCCCCGACTTCAAGATGGAAAAGTCGCACATCGACCTGCGCGTCGAACAGATGAAGGCCGAAGGCGTGAGCTTCCGTACCGGCGTGTTCGTCGGCAAGGAATTCCCCGAGAGCGTCAACAACTGGTCCAAGGAAAGCGTCACCCCCGAAGAGCTGAAGAAGGAATTCGACGCCGTCGTCATCGCTGGTGGTGCGGAATCCCCGCGTGACCTGCCGGTGCCGGGCCGCGAACTGAAGGGCGTGCATTTCGCCATGGACTTCCTGCCGTTGCAGAACAAGGTCAATGCCGGCGACAAGCTCAAGAGCCAGATCATGGCCACCGGCAAGAACGTGGTCGTCATCGGCGGTGGCGACACCGGCTCTGACTGCGTCGGTACCTCCAACCGTCACGGTGCGGCTTCGGTGACCCAGTTCGAACTGATGCCGCAACCGCCGGAATCCGAAAACAAGCCGCTGGTCTGGCCCTACTGGCCGATCAAGCTGCGTACCTCTTCCTCGCACGAAGAAGGTTGCGCACGTGATTTCGCGGTGACCACCAAGCGCCTGGAAGGCAAGGGCGGCAAGGTCGAGAAGCTGATCGCGGCGCGCGTCGAGTTCAAGGACGGCAAGATGGTCGAAGTGCCCGATTCGGAATTCGAGATCAAGGCTGACCTGGTGCTGCTGGCCATGGGCTTCGTCTCGCCGGTGCAGCAGGTGCTGGATGCCTTCGGCGTCGAGAAGGATGCGCGCGGCAATGCCAAGGCCACGACCGATGGCGAAGGCTGCTACAAGACCTCGGTGGACAAGGTCTTTGCTGCGGGCGACATGCGCCGTGGTCAGTCGCTGGTGGTGTGGGCGATCCGCGAAGGCCGCCAGTGCGCACGTGCGGTGGATGAATTCCTGATGGGTTCTTCGCTGCTGCCGCGCTGATTGGTCGCCTCGTACTGAACGCTGAATGATTTATATGATTTAAAAAGTATCAAGCAGTACGCAGTTTTCTGCATTTTTCGTTTGACCCTGGACCCGGATCGGCGCAAGCCGGTCCGGTTTTTTTTCGTCATGAGTTTCGTGCCATGCCTGCGCCCCAAGCCCCATGCCCTTTGGCCGCGCGTGTAAAATGGCCCATCGCCGCCTGCCGGCACCATCCCTACGCACATCGCAATGGCAACTCCGATCCGCTACCGCATCACTTCCCTCGATCCTGCCTCCCATCTCTACGACGTCAGCGTCACCGTGGATAGCCCGGCCGCTGACGGCCAGGTCTTCTCGCTGCCTGCCTGGATTCCGGGGAGCTACATGATTCGTGAATTCGGCAAGAACATCGTGCAGCTGCGTGGCGAATCCAATGGCCGCAAGGTGGCAGTGAAGAAACTGGACAAGCACACCTGGCAAGCCGCCCCCTGCAAGGGTGCGCTCACGCTGCACTATCAGGTGTATGCCTGGGACCTGTCGGTGCGCACGGCCCACCTGGACCGCACGCATGGCTTCTTCAATGGCACCAGCGTCTTCCTGGCCGCGCATGGTTTCGAGGAGGGTGAGCACGTGGTGGACATCGTTCGCCCGGAAGGGGATGACTTCAAGCGCTGGCGCGTGGCCACGGCCATGCCGGAACTCAAGGCCAGGCGCTATGGTTTCGGGACTTACGTTGCACCGAACTACGATGCGCTGATTGATCATCCGGTAGAGATCGGCGACTTTGCCCTGGCCACTTTCCAGGCGCATGGCGTGCCACACGATGTGGTCATCACGGGCCGCGTGCCCAATCTCGACCTGGCACGCCTGTGCGATGACTTGAAGAAGATCTGCGAGGCGCAGATCGCCTTCTTCGAGCCGCGCAGCAAGCGTGCCCCCATGGATCGCTATGTCTTCATGACGCTGGCCGTGGGTGACGGCTACGGTGGTCTGGAGCACCGTGCATCGACTGCGCTGATCTGCTCGCGGGCCGACCTGCCGGTCAAGGGCAAGCCGGAACAGACCGATGGCTACCGCACTTACCTGGGCTTGTGCAGCCATGAGTATTTCCACACCTGGAACGTCAAACGCATCAAGCCGGCGGTGTTCGCGCCCTACGATTTGCGTCAGGAAAATTACACCTCGCTGCTGTGGCTCTTCGAGGGCTTTACCAGTTATTACGATGACCTGTTCCTGGTCCGTACCGGGGTCATCGATCTGGACAATTACCTCAAGCTGGTCGGCAAGACGGTCACGGGCGTCCTGCGCGGCACCGGCCGCAAGAAGCAGAGCGTGGCCGAGTCCAGCTTCGATGCCTGGGTGAAGTATTACCGCCAAGATGAAAACGCCAGCAATGCCATCGTCAGCTACTACACCAAGGGCTCGCTGGTGGCGCTGGGGCTGGACCTGACCATCCGCACCCAGACCCGTGGCCGCCGTTCGCTGGATGACGTGATGCGCGGGCTGTGGACACGCTATGGCCGCGACTTCTACGACGGCAAGCAGCAGGGCGTGCCGGAAGACGAGATCCTGGCCATCATGGAAGAGTTGAGCGGCGCTGATCTCAAGCGTTTCCATGACCGTCACATCCGTGGTACCGAGGACGTGCCGCTGGTCGATCTGCTGCCCGCCTTCGGTGTGGCCTATGAGGCCAGCGTACCGGCCGACGCCAAGCCATGGCTCGGTGCGCGCATCGGCAAGGAAGGCGGCGATGCCAAGCTGGCCGCCGTCTATGAGGGCGGCCCGGCGATGCAGGCGGGTCTCTCGGCCGGCGACAAACTGGTCGCCATTGATGGCCTGCGCGTACCGGCTGCGGGCCCCGATGGTCTGCTGGCGCGCTATCGTTTCAATGACACCGTGCGCATCCACGCCTTCCGCCGTGATGAGCTCATGGAGTTCAGTCTCAGGCTCAAGTCCGATACCGCACTGCAGGTCACGCTCAAGCCGCTGGCCAAGCCAGTGGCAGTGCTGCGTCAGCGCCAGGCATGGCTCACCCTGAAGGGCCGCTGATTTGATGCGACGATGCCCGTCGCCATCACGCCAGACGAAAAAAAACCCGCCAACGCAAATTGGCGGGTTTTTTCTTGCAGCGGAAAAAGCGAATTACTTGGCTTCTTCAGCGCCGCCAGCAGCTTCACCTTCAGCGGCCACTTGACCAGCCGGCACGGTGGCGGTGGCGATGGTCAGGTTTTCCTGGGTCACGGCGGTCACGCCGTTGGGCAGCTTCAGGTCAGCCAGGTGGATCGATTGACCGACGTCCAGCTTGGCCAGGTCGACTTCGATGAACTCAGGCAGGTTCTTCGGCAGGCAGGCCACGTCCAGTTCAGCAGCCACGTGGCTGATGATGCCGGCGTGCAGCTTGACGGCAGGCGAGATCTCGGCGTTCACGAAGTGCAGGGGCACCTTGGTGTGCAGCTTCTGGGAAGCATCCACGCGTTGGAAGTCAACGTGCAGGACCAGTTGCTTGAACGCGTGGACTTGGAAGTCACGCAGCAGCACTTGCTCGACCTTGCCGTCGATTTCCAGATCCAGGATGGACGAGTGGAAGGTTTCCTTCTTCAGGGCGTGGTACAGCGCGTTGTGGTCAACAGCGATGTTCAGCGGGGCAGCGGTGCCACCGTAGACGATACCCGGGGTTTGACCCGCGCGACGCAGGCGGCGGCTCGCTCCGGTGCCCTGTTCATTACGCGGAAAGGCGATGACTTTCATGTGATAACTCCAATGTTGGCGGGGCTCGTCGTGGAATCATTCCATGGACGGTTGCCCCGTGAGATAAATATTCCCCGCGACCAGGGAATACGAAAAAACCTCGCTGCGAAAAACCGCAGCGAGGCGAATGCAAAATCTTATTCAGCAAACAGCGACATCACCGAGTCACCCTTGGTGATGCGCTTGAAGGTCTCGGCCAGCAGGTCGGCGCAGGTCAGCTGACGTACCTTCGGGCAGCCGCGTGCAGCAGGCGACAGCGGAATGGTGTCGGTGACGACCAGTTCATCCAGCGGCGAATTGGCGATGCGATCGATGGCCGGACCCGACAGCACCGGGTGCGTACAGTAAGCCACGACCTTCTTGGCACCACGTTCCTTCAACACTTCAGCGGCCTTGGTCAGGGTGCCGGCGGTATCGACCATGTCATCCATGATGACGCAGTTGCGGCCTTCGACCTCACCGATGATGTTCATCACTTCGGAGACGTTGGCCTTCGGACGGCGCTTGTCGATGATGGCCAGGTCACAATTCAGGCGCTTGGCCAGCGCACGGGCGCGCACCACGCCGCCGACGTCGGGCGACACGACCAGCAGGTCGTCGTAGTTCTTGTTGACCAGGTCGCCCAGCAGAATCGGCGAAGCGTAGATGTTGTCCACCGGGATATCGAAGAAGCCCTGGATCTGGTCTGCGTGCAGATCCATGATCAGGACGCGCTCGACGCCGGCTTCCTGCAGCATGTTGGCCACGACCTTGGCCGAGATGGCCACACGCGCCGAACGCGGGCGGCGGTCCTGGCGGGCATAGCCGAAGTAGGGGATGGCGGCGGTGATGCGACCAGCCGATGCGCGCTTCAGGGCATCGACCATGATCATGATTTCCATCAGGTTGTCATTGGTCGGTGCGCAGGTGGACTGCAGCACGAAGACGTCCTTGCCGCGAACGTTTTCATTGATCTCGACCATCACTTCGCCGTCGGAGAACTTCGAAACATTGGCCTTGCCCAGCGGGATACCGAGTTTCTCAGCGACGCCGCGCGCCAGTTCGGGGTTGGCGTTGCCCGTAAAAACCATCAGGTTCTCAAGTGCCATGTGGGTATCCCTGAATGCAATCGTTAAAAAGTCGAAAAGCCGACAATGCTTGACTTGTTCGGTCTCACATTGACGGCTTATTTTTCTGACTGGACCCGGGCCTGATCAAACAAGGCCTGTCCGAATTAAATGGCAGGGGAACAAGGATTCGAACCTTGGAATGCCGGAATCAAAATCCGGTGCCTTAACCAGCTTGGCGATTCCCCTACGCAACTTGCTGTTTGCCGTGCCGGCGCGCTCATCTTCAGGCGCTGCGTCTTCGTCAAACCAATTCTCTAATTCTCTATTACGACTGCACTAAATGGGCGAGAGGATGTTCCTGCATCGCTTTGGCTTTCCAGCCGATCCAGCGCGAAGGCAATTGCTTGAGCACTTCGTCTGCCTGATGTTCGTGTTCGAATGCACTAAACACACAAGCGCCAGATCCGGTCATCCTCGCACTCCCGAATTTGCCCAGCCACTCGACTGCTGCTGCCACTTCGGGGAAATGTGCGGTTGCCACCATTTCCAGATCGTTTTTCCCGAAGCTGGAAGCAACTTGTTTCGTCGCATCAGGAAAGTCCGTTATTCTGATTGGTTTCGTATCCCTTGTCAACAACTTTGATGAAAAAATTATTGAAGTTGGAACAGATACGCCCGGTTCGATCACCACATACCAGCAATCTGCGGTACGCAGTGCCGACAATTCTTCACCCACACCTTCGGCGAATGCATTGCGGCCGAACAGGAAGAAGGGAACATCAGCACCCAGCTTCAGGCCCATCTCCATCAGAGAGGCGCGATTGTATCCGCATTTCCATAAATGATTCAAGACCAATAATGTCGTTGCTGCATCGGAGGAGCCGCCACCGACCCCGCCGCCCATCGGCAGCAGCTTGTGCACGGTGATGTCGGCACCCGGTTGCGGCCGGCCGCTGGCCTCGCGCAGCAGGTGCGCGGCACGGATCACCAGGTCCGATGCCTCAGGCACGCCGGGGACCTCATTGGTACGGCGGATCCGCCCGTCCTCGCGCAGGCTGAAATCGAGCGTGTCGCAGCGGTCGATCAACTGGAAGGCCGATTGCAGCAGGTGATAGCCATCCGGGCGGCGGCCGGTCACGTGCAGGAACAGGTTGAGCTTGGCCGGCGCCGGGCAGGCGGTGAGGGTGGTGGTCATGCGCAGTACGAATTCTTCAGTTGTGGATCAAACGCGGTGCAGGTTCTGCCATCAGGCATTCCATCAAGGCTTCTTCCAGCCATCGATGGCGATGCGGATCGCCACCTTGCCGGCCTGCGTCGTGCTGCGGGTGAGGTCGATGCGTTTGGGGCGCGTCTGGCCGCTGGCGGCATCGCTCTCCCAGTTGGCATAGGTCACGCGCCAGCCATCGCGGGTGGTGAAGCTGGCATCGTTCTCGCCAGCCTTGGCCACGAAGGGCTTGCCGCTGGCATCGATGCCGCTGCCCTGCAGCCACTGGCGCATGCCCGAGACCGGCAGCGGCCAGCCCAGCGATTGCGCAGCCAGGGCATCCACATCGGCCGCCACTTGCGGTGCGCGGCCTGACTGCACCAGCGTGGCGATGCCGGGCTTGACGTTGATTGTGGCCACCGTCTGGCCCAAGGGCGAGAACATCTCCAGGTTCAGCTCCTGCGCAGTCTGCTTCCAGAAGAAGCTGCCATGCAGCGATTGCGGACGGTCATCCTGCTCGTACTGCACCGAGATGCGGCCATCGATCTCGATGCTGGACTGGTAAGCCGGTGCGGTGGCGTCCGGTGCCACGGCATCCTGCGACACCGTGGCGCAACCGCCGAGCAGAGCGGCCAGGCAGAGGGCAGCAGCCCCCGGGAAAGCGCGTGTTTTGCTCATAACTTCACATTGAGACGCGACAGCGTGCTTTTCAGGACTTCATTGTTGGGTTCCTTGAGGCTCACTTCGCGCCAGACCTTGCGGGCTTCGTCCTGCTTGCCATTGGTCCACAGGACTTCGCCCAGGTGCACGCCGATCTCCACATCGGGGCGCAGGCCATAGGCGCGGCGCATCTGGGTTTCGGCCTGTTCGGCGCGGCCCATGCGGAACAGCACCCAGCCCAGGCTGTCTGCAATGAAAGGATCTTCCGGGGCCAGGTCGGCCGCCTTCTGGATCAGTTCCAGCGCTTCCGGCAGGCGGATGTTGCGATCGGCCAGCGAATAGCCCAGCGCGTTGTACGCGTGCTGGTTGCCCGGTGCCAGCTGCATCACGCGGCGCAGCGACTTTTCCATCTCGTCGAACTTGCCCAGCTTTTCCAGGACCATGGAGTAGTCGTAGAGCAGGTCGGTATTGTTGGGGAAGCGCTGCAGGCCGCCCTTGAGCACGTCGGCCGCTTCCTGGTTGCGGTTGGCATCGCGCAGCAGGCTCGATTCGGCCAGCAGCAATTGCAGCTGCTCGCCATCGTTGGTCGATTCGGCTTGCGCATCTTCCAGCGCCTTGCGCGCGCCTTCGATGTCGTTCTTGCGGGCCAGCAATTGGGCGCGGCGGACCTGGATGTTCAGATAGCCTTCGGTGCCGGGCTCAGCCTGATCGAGATAGCGCAGGGCCGAATCCAGATCGCGGCGCTCCTCGGCGATGCGCGAGAGCAGCAGCAGGGCCTGGCTGGGATCGCGGTCTTCCTCGGGCTGGGCCGAGAGCACCTGCAGGTAGCGCTGCAGATAGTATTCGGCATCCTTCAACTGGTCGGTCTGGGCCGACAGTACGCCCAGCGCGAAGAGGGTGGTGGCGTCTTCGCCGTCTTCCTTCAGCAGGGTCTCGAACTGGGTGCGGGCCAGCTTGAAGTCCTTCTGCTCGACCAGGCTGCGGGCATAGGCCACGCGTACTTCACGCGCATCCGGATACTTGCGCAGGAAATCGGTCACCAGCTTGGTCGCATCCTTGTTGTTGGAGGCAACCTGGGCGGCGGTGAGCACGGCCAGTTCCGAATCGGGCTTGATCTTCATGGCCGCGGCGGCTTCGCGCTGGGCGGTGGCGCCATCGCCCATGCCGAAGGCACCCTGGGCCAGGGCCAGATGGGTTTCCATCAGATCGCCATAAGGCTTGCTGATGTTTTGCAGGATGGTATAGCTGGCCTGCTTGTCCTTGGCCCGCGCCAGCAGACGCTGGATCTGCAGCAGCATCGGTCCGCGCGCCTGCGGGGCGGCATCGGCCAGGCGCTGGGTGAGCAGCGGTTCGATTTCGTCGACGCTGTCCGAGAGCATGATCAGGCCCAGATAATTCTGCAGGGCTTCATCCGAATGCGGTGCCAGTTCGGTCCACAGGCGTACCGCCACCAGCGCTTCGCCGGCCTGGCGCGCGGCCACGGCCATCTCGGCGGCGCGCTTGGCCAGGCGCGGGTCACGCGTCTGCTGGGCGGCGGCCAGCATGGTCACGTAGGCCGATTGCCATTGGCCGCGCTGGAAGGCGATCTCGGCTGTCAGCACTTTGTAAAGGATGTCCTCGCTCAGCTCCATGGCCGGCAGCGCGTCTTCCTGCTGCTGGACCTTGGCCTTGGGGGCTTTCTTGCGGTTGGCCGGCTTGGAGGAAGCCGTCTTCTGGTCAGTGGCCGCCTGGGCGTTCGCCTTGTCGCCGGGCTGCTGGAAGCTCGCGCAGGCAGTCAGCAGCAGGGAACTGGTGAGGAGGGCGATGGTTTTTTTCAAGATGTCATCCTGACGATTCGGAGAGGTTCGATTTTACGCGCAACAACCGTGGCGTTGCTGACGGCATTGAGACTGACGATGCTACGGATAACGCAGTGTAATCCATCTTTGACAAGCTTCTGTCCCGAGGTTGCACACGCGGCTTCAGGTCTTGATTTCAGCAAGTGCATTATCATATGCAGCTTCCTGCTCGTCCTCCCGGATCACCGCGATCCGCAAGCCCATGCCTGAATTACCAGAAGTCGAAGTCACCCGCCGCGGGGTCGCGCCCCATTTGGAAGGGCGCACCGTCAGCGGCGTCGTGCTGCGCCACACCGGCCTGCGCTGGCCTTTCCCCGAGGGCTTGCATGCGCTCCTGGCCGGGCGCGTGATCCGCAGCACCGGGCGACGCGGCAAATATCTGCTGATCCATTTCGACCATGGCACGCTCATCGTGCACCTGGGCATGTCCGGCCACCTGCGCATCCTGCCGCCGGGCATCACCCCACAGAAGCACGACCACTTCGACCTAGAAGTCGGCGGCCAGGTCATGCGCATGACCGACCCGCGCCGCTTCGGTGCCATCCTGTGGCATGACCTCAGCGACGGCGACATCGAAGAGCACCTGCTGTTGCGCAGCCTGGGCCTGGAGCCGCTGGAAGACAAGTTCAGCGCGCGCGAGCTGTTCAACCAGACGCGTGGCCGCAGCGCCCCCATCAAGCAGGTGCTGCTGGCGGGCGACATCGTGGTCGGGGTCGGCAACATCTATGCGTCGGAAAGCCTGTTCAAGGCCCGCATCAATCCCAAGACCCCGGCGTACAAGATCAGTCTGGCGCGCTATGAGCGCCTGGCCGAAGCCATCCGCGAGACGCTGGCCGCCGCCATCGAGCAGGGTGGCAGCACGCTGCGCGACTTCATTGCAGTCAACGGTCAGTCGGGTTACTTCCAGCAGAATTATTTCGTCTACAACCGTACCGGCGAGCCCTGCCGCATCTGCGCGGCACCGATCCGCCAGATCAAGCAGGGCCAGCGCTCCACCTTCTACTGCGTGAGCTGCCAGAAATGAAGGGACTTGTCGAATCGCGCCGCAAGAAGGCGTCCACCGCCGAGAACGCGGGCGCGCAGTATGAAGATCCCTCCTTTTCGGCGGAGGTCATCGCCTGGCAGAAGCAGCATGGCCGTCACAAGCTGCCTTGGCAGAACACGCGCGATGCCTATCGCGTGTGGCTCTCCGAGATCATGCTGCAGCAGACGCAGGTTGCTGCCGTGATTCCGTATTACCAGCGCTTCCTGGAGCGCTGTCCGGATGTCTTCGCGCTGGCCGCCGCCCCCTCTGAGGACGTGATGGCGCTGTGGAGCGGCCTGGGTTACTACACGCGCGCGCGCAACCTGCACAAGTGTGCGCAGCGGGTGGTGGCTGAATACGGTGGCCGCTTCCCGGACGATCCGGCGCTGCTGGCCGACCTGCCCGGCATCGGGCGTTCAACTGCAGCTGCCATCGCCGCCTTTTCCTATGGACGCCGCGCGGCCATCCTCGACGGCAACGTCAAGCGCGTCTTTGCGCGCGTGTTCGGAGTGGATGGCTATCCCGGTGCCAAGCCGGTCGAAGACCAGCTGTGGCTGCGCGCGGTGGCCCTGCTCCCGGAAGAGGATATCGAGTCCTACACCCAAGGCCTGATGGACCTGGGCGCGACGCTGTGCGTGCGCGGCAAGCCGGCTTGCACACGCTGTCCGCTGGCCGGACGCTGCGTGGCGCTGGCCGAGGATCGCGTGGCCGAACTGCCGGTGAGCAAACCGAAGAAAGCCGTGCCGGAAAAGGAAACGGTGATGCTGGTCATCACCCAGGGCGAGGATGTGCTGCTGGAGCAGCGCCCCGACAGCGGCATCTGGGGCGGCCTGCTGTCCCTGCCGGAAATCGGCGTGGGCAATGCCGAGCACTTCGACATTGCCGTTCGCACCCTGGTGGCACCCTATGGCGAACTGGATGGATGCCGCAAGCTGCAACCGTTCTCGCACGTCTTCACGCACTTCAAGCTGCATGTGGCACCGTTCCAGGTTGCCCTGAAGAGCCGTAGCCATCGCATCGCCGAAGGCGGGCTGGTGTGGTATCCGGCGCGCAAGCTGGCCGATGCGCCCTTGCCGGCACCGGTCAAGAAACTCTTGCTGGGGGTCTTGCGGGCGGACGATCTGCTGGCCAGTGCCTGAACAGTTCACCTGACAGTTGCGGGTCTCACACCTGACACTTCAAGTCCCCGCACCTGACACTTCGGAAGCGCGCACCTGTCAGTTCAGCTGGCGATGCCTGCACACCACCTGTTCAGTGGCGCGGAAATGGCTGGCCAGTTGCTCAGCCAGATAGACTGAACGATGCTGGCCACCGGTGCAGCCGATGGCCACGGTGAGATAGCTGCGGTTGTCGTTCTTGAAGGAGGGCAGCCACTTTTCGACGAAGCCGCGGATGTCGTTGTACATCTCGGCCACTTCCGGATAGGCCACCAGGAACTCGATCACCGGTGCATCGCGTCCGGTCAGCGGGCGCAGTTCGGCGTCATAGTGCGGATTGGGCAGCATGCGCACGTCGAACACCAGGTCGGCATCCAGCGGCAGGCCGTGCTTGAAGCCGAAGGATTCGATGAGCAGGGTCAGCGGCGAGCGTTCCAGATCCACCAGGTCCTTGATCCAGCGGCGCAGCTTGTTGGAGCTGAGCTGCGAGGTATCCATGACCAGGCCGATGTCCTGCAGGTCGCCCAGCATCTCCTTTTCCAGTGCGATGCACTCGGTCAGGGTCAGGCGGTCCGATGAGGTCGGGCGGCCCGGCAGCAGGCGGTGCGACAGCGGATGGCTGCGGCGCGTCTCGGAGAAGCGGGTGATGAGGGTTTCGTCGGAGGCGGTCAGGAAGAACACCTTGACGTCATGGCCATCGGCGCGCAACTGCTCGATGTCGGTGCGCAGCGTGGCCAGTGAATCGGCACTGCGGGCATCGGTGGCCACGGCCAGCATGCTTGCACCTTCCTTGATGCGGGTCTGCACCAGGTCGCACAGCAGGGAGGGCGGGAGATTGTCGACGCAGAAATAGCCGGCGTCTTCCAGCACGTGAAGTGCTACCGATTTGCCGGAGCCGGAAATGCCGGTGATCAGAACGATTCGCATGGCGGAATCATAACGCATCACCCGTGCCTGCGTGGCGGCACGGGTAGGCCAACGCGCCACCGAAAGTTTTCCCGACGAGCGGGAAAATTGCGTCCGGCTTGTCCGGCTTATTCGCCGTTCATGGCGCGCCGCTGGCGTTCGATGAATTCCTTGAGGGTATCGATGCCGCGCAGTTGCAGGATGGTGTTGCGCACGGCGGCTTCCAGCAGCACCGCGATGTTGCGGCCGGCCGCCACGGGAATGACCACCTTGCGGATCGGCAGGCCCAGCACTTCTTCATATTGCGCATCCAGCGGCAGGCGTTCGTAGTTTTCTTCCAGCGTGCTGCGGCGGACCAGGTGGACGATGAGCTTCAGGCGCATCTTGCGGCGCACGGCGGTCTCGCCAAAGATGGCCTTGATGTCCAGCAGACCCAAGCCGCGCACTTCCAGCAGGTTGGCCAACAGCGGCGGGCAGCGGCCCTCGATCATGTTGGGCGCGATGCGCGCGAACTCCACCGCGTCATCGGCCACCAGGCCGTGGCTGCGCGAGATCAGTTCAAGACCCAGTTCGCTCTTGCCCAGTCCCGATTCACCGGTGATCAACACGCCCACGCCCAGCACGTCCATGAACACGCCGTGCATGGTGATCTGCTGGGCCAGTTTCTTGGAGAGATACACGCGCAGATAATCGATCACCTGCGCGGCCGGCAGCGGCGTGGAAAACAGCGGGATGTTCTTTTCATCGCACACCGCCAGGATATCGGGCGGGGTCGACAGGCCCTGCGCGATGATGAACGCAGGAGGCTCGCCGGCCACCAGTTCGGCGGTCTGGTAGGCGCGCGAAGTGTTGGAGAGGCGGTTGTAGTACTCGATTTCCTGATGGCCGAAGACCTGCAGGCGGCCGGGGTGGATCAGGTTCAGGTGGCCGACCTGGTCGGAGGCCGAGACGGCATCGCCCGAGATCAGGCGCTCGCCGCCGGGGAAGCCGGCGAACCAGCCCAGTTGCAGGGATTCACGGTTTTCTTCGTACAGCTGCTGAATCGACAACGCGGAATAATTGGGCATGGAGATCCGGATCTGCTCACAGAATAGGGTGCGGAATTGCCGCCGGCTTGGTGCAGCCTGATTGTGCCGGCCTCAGCCGGCTTTTTCCATCGAGGTCTGCCAGGTCACGATGCGGGCATGCACCACGGCAGGGTCGGACTCGACGGTGAGTTCATTGCGGAAGGCATCGTCGGAAAACATCTCGGCGATTTCCGAGAGGATTTCCAGATGCTGCTGTGTCACGTTGTCGGGAATGAGCAGGAACACCAGCAGCTTGACCGGTTGACCATCGGGCGACTCGAAGGGAATCGGTGCGGCCAGGCGCATGAACAGCGCCAGCGGCGCCTTCAGGCCCTTGATGCGGCCGTGCGGCACGGCCACGCCATGCCCCAGTCCGGTCGAACCCAGACGCTCTCGTGCGAACAGGTTTTCGGAAACGGTGGAGCGCGCGATGCCGCTGTTGTTTTCGAAGGTCAGGCCGGCTTGTTCGAAAGCTCTTTTTTTGCTGGACACTTCCAGATCCAGAACCACGTTTTCTGGAGACAGGATTTTTGCGAGATTAGTCATGACGCTCAAGGAATTGCTACGGACTGAAGCTTTGAGCAGGATTATAGGCTTCTTTGCCGATGCCGGAGGGCTTTGAAAGCGCTGAACAGGAGGGGATTTCGGGCAGAAAACCCCGAATTGCCACGAGTTTCATACGAAAGATCGATGATCGTTGGCAACAAGTTGCCGCAAGGGATATCACGCCGTGATGGTTGGCGATGATGTGTGACGATGTCTGGAAAAAAGCGCGGCAGGAAAGGGCGGCTCATCTGTTGCCCGGTCACATCGGCCCGGACGAATGCCGCAAAGCAGACCCGCCGGCATGCACCGGCGGGCTGAAGAGCATTACATCTCGATGCGGCCGAAGATCAGCAGCACGTCGCCATTGTTCTTGTTGGCCGACAGGCGCGGCACGTAGGCGAACATGATCTTGGCCTTCTGCGTACCGATGGAGGCCAGCGGCAGCGGTACCGGGAAGGGGATGCTGTTGAAGTAATCCTGGCGGCTCATCAGCATGGCCGTGCCGCCCAGGCCCAGTTCCAGCCCGGTCTTGGCGATCGGGAATACCCATTCATAGGCATAGCCGGCCATGTACTGCGGATGGCGGTGCGAATCCTTGATCACGAAGCCGTACAGGGATTCATCATTGCCCTGCTCGTTGCGCAGGGTCTTGCCGTAACCGGCACCCCAGGCATGTTCGTTGAGTTCATTGAGTTTGTCGCGGCTGTAGGTGCTGCGGCCGTGGTGCGCCACGCCGGACAGGTAGATGGCGTCATCGCCCTGGTTCCAGATCCTGGAGGCGTGGTCCTTGGTTTGCTGCCAGAGGCTGTACTGGTTGTCTTCGGCGTGGGCGGCAGGGGCCAGGGCCAAGGTGGCGGCAGAGACGAGGGCGGCTTTGCGCAATATCGCGCCAAAAGTGAAGGTTTCGGCCTGGCACCGGAGCTGGGTGGTGGTTTTCATGGTTGTTATTGAAGGGAAAAGCAAAAAAACGCGATGGCAAGTGGGTAAGCGAGGGGATGTGCAGGCGGCTCGGTGACCGAGGAACAGGCAAAAGGCGAGTCGCCGGCCAGCTCATCCACAGCTTGTGTGGACTGCCATCGTGGCAAAAATATCCCGCTAGGTGGATCTTGCTGAAGCGCAAGATGTTACCAAATCATGGCGGCCATGGCTGTCCCCACGGGACAACGACACCGCTGGTCGCAAGATTTTGTAACAATTTGCTGACACTCCGTGGTGTTGGCACCACGGAGAACAGCCTGCAGGGATGAATTGTCGACGCTTACTGGCGCGCGTTGCGCAGTTGCGAAGGCGGCTTGGCGCTGGAGAAATTGCTGCGCCAGGGATTGATGTCCAGTCCGCCGCGCCGCGTGTAGCGAGCGTAGACCGCCAGCTTCTGCGGTTTGCAGTGGCGCAGGATGTCGGTGAAGATGCGTTCCACGCATTGCTCGTGGAATTCATTGTGTTCGCGGAAGCCGATGATGTACTTCAGCAGCCGTTCCTGGTCGATGGGCGCGCCCACGTACTGGATCTGCACGCTGCCCCAGTCGGGCTGGCTGGTCACCGGGCAGTTGGACTTGAGCAGGTGCGACACCAGGGTTTCTTCCACCGTGGTTTCGTCGGTATTGGCACGCAGCAGGCTGCCGTCGGGATGGGCCGCGCCGGTGGCCGGTTCGATTTCCACATCGAGCCGGTCCAGCAGCAGGCCCGAGAGTTCACCATACTGCATCTGCCCGAACTGCGAGGATTCGGTCAACGTCACCTGCACGCTGGCACCGGCGGCGGCCGAGAGGTCGGTGCGCATCTTGTCGATCAACTGGTCGGCGCTTTCCAGACGCTCCTGATTGAAGGAATTCAAGTACAGCTTGAAGGACTTCGACTCGATGATGTTGGGCGAATCGGCCGGCACCATGAAGGTGGCGATGGCGATCTGGGGTTTGCCGCGCAGGTTCAGCCAGGAGATTTCATAGGCCGTCCACAGGTCCACGCCGAAGAAGGGCAGGGTGCCGCTGATCTGCAATTCGGCGCGCTTGGGCGCGCGCGGAATCGGGAACAGCAGGCTCGGATCGTAATGCGTCGGATATTCCGAGCTCTTGCCCAGGGGAGAACTTTCCGGCGAATGGCCGACGGTGGATGCGGGCGGGTTGGTGTGGTCCATATGAATACTCCTGCGGTGCTGCGGGTGACGTTCTGTGATGTTGCCGACGCGCGCCGGGGAAACGGCGCGCGGCGTCGGCGTTGATCAGCCGAGGAAGAGCTTGTACAGCGGGTTCTTGGTTTCGTCCCAGTGGCGATAACCCAGCTGGGCCAGGAAGGCGCGGAATTCCTTCATTTCCTTCTTCGGCACTTGCACACCGATCAGGATGCGGCCGACATCGCCGCCCTGGTTGCGGTAGTGGAACAGGCTGATGTTCCAGCCCGGGTTCATGCTGGAAAGGAACTTCATCAACGCGCCCGGACGTTCCGGGAATTCAAAGCGATACAGCAGTTCATCGCCCGCCAGTTCACTCTTGCCGCCCACCAGGTGACGGATGTGGACCTTGGCCAGTTCATCATGGGTCAGGTCCAGCACGCCAAAGCCTGCCTTCTCGAAATTGCGCGCGATCTTGCCTGCTTCATCCGCTGCCGATACCTGGATACCGACGAACACATGGGCCGCCTTGGCGTCGCTGATGCGGTAGTTGAATTCGGTGACGTTGCGCGGGCCGACCGTTTCGCAGAAGCGGCGGAAGCTGCCGCGTTCTTCGGGAATGGTGACGGCGAAGACCGCTTCACGGGCCTCGCCGTTGTCTGCCATTTCGGCCACGAAGCGCAGGCGGTCGAAGTTCATGTTGGCACCGCAGGCGATGGTGATCAGGGACTCGCCCTTGATCGGTTTCTTGCTGGCCCTGGCACGTTCCACATAGGCCTTGGCGCCGGCCACGGCCAGCGCACCGGCGGGTTCGACGATGCTGCGGGTGTCCTGGAAGATGTCCTTGATGGCGGTGCAGACGGCATCGGTGTCGACGATGATGACTTCGTCCACCAGCTCCTTGGCGATGCGGAAGGTTTCTTCACCTACCAGCTTGACCGCCGTGCCATCCGAGAACAGGCCCACGTCCGGCAGGGCCACGCGGCGGCCGGCTTTCAGGCTGCGCGCCATGGCGTCGGAGTCGGTGGTCTGTACGCCGATGATCTTGATGTCCGGCCGCACGGCCTTGACGTAGGAGGCCACGCCCGCGATCAGGCCGCCACCGCCGATGGCCACGAAGATGGCGTGGATCGGTTCCGGGTGCTGGCGCAGGATTTCCATGCCCACCGTGCCCTGGCCGGCGATCACGTAAGGATCGTCGAAGGGGTGGACGAAGGTCAGCTTCTGCTTCTTTTCCAGCGTCAAGGCGTGTTCGTAGGCATCGGTGAAGGAGTCGCCAAAGAGCACCACTTCACCGCCGCGCGCCTTGACGGCATCGATCTTCACCTGCGGGGTGGTGGTGGGCATGACGATCACGGCGCGGCAGCCCAGGCGGGCTGCGGAGAGCGCCACGCCCTGGGCGTGGTTGCCGGCCGAGGCGCAGATGACGCCGCGCTTCAGTTGCGCCGGCGTCAGGTGGGCCATCTTGTTGTAGGCGCCGCGCAGCTTGAAGCTGAACACGCTCTGCATGTCTTCACGCTTGAAGTAAATTCGATTATCAATCCTTTGCGACAGCGTATTCGCCAGTTCCAGCGGGGTTTCTTGGGCGACGTCGTAGACGCGGGCGGTCAGGATCTTTTTCAGATAATCGTTACTCATGTTGGTCATCAATGAAGTGAAGTCAGGCGAGCAGCAGCGGGTTCAGGCGCGGTCATATCGCAATCAGGATAAAAGGAATCAAGGCTGGGTAAGCCGCTTGGGATTTCCTCCTGGGCCGGGCTGGCAGGTCACCGGTCCGGGCCAGGGGAACTGGACATTATAAGGGAGCCGGCCAAGGCGACGGCAAGCTTGGCGTGTCTGATGCCGGAGATGAATCTTTCTTCACTTCTTGAATTCAGGCCCGGCGGCACCAGCTAGAATGCACGCTGCGCCACCCGACCGGCTTGACGGGTGGCAAGTTTTCCTCCTGGCTGCGGCCAGCCGATTTCATCTACCTGCCTCCTGCATGATCGAATCCGCCGTCCTCTGGCTGCTCAATATCCTCGCCATTCCTACCGTCGGCCTGACCTCGGTGTTCCTGATCAGCTTCATTTCGGCCACCCTGCTGCCGCTGGGTTCTGAACCGGCGGTGTTTGCCGTCATCAAGGCCAGTCCGGAGATGTTCTGGCCGGTGATCCTGGTGGCCACCTTCGGCAACACCCTGGGCGGCATCGTCGACTACTGGATGGGCTATGGGGCCAAGCAGGCCTTTGCCAAGGAGCGCTCCTCGCGCTGGTTCCACTGGCTGGAGCGTTTCGGTGCCAAGACCATGCTGCTGGCCTGGCTGCCCGGCATCGGCGATCCCATCTGCACCCTGGCCGGCTGGCTGCGGCTGCCGTTCTGGCCTTCGGTGTTCTACATGGCCATCGGCAAGTTCATCCGCTACGTGCTCATGACCTGGCTGCTGCTGAACGTGCCGGATGGCTTCTGGCACAAGCTGGGCAGCTGGCTGGCGTAAATTCCTGAAAAGACGAAGCAAAACGGCGCCGCAAGGGCGCCGTGGCAGGGTTTCCGGGAGGCAGGTGAATCATCCTGCCAAAGTCGGCACCAGATTCTCGATCAGGCGGATTGCCAGGAAGGTCGCCGTCACACCCAGCACGGCCAGGTGGCGGGTCTTGAGCTTCATGGTCAGGCCCGTGTCTTCGTTGAGGATGGCGGTATGCATGGTGATCTCCTTGTAGCGTCGTCGCGGCCCGGTCAGGCCTTGCATTGGGCATAGTCGGCCAGGGTAATGGCCAGGTTTTCCAGGAATTCGGTCATCAGGGTTTGCAACATGGGGCCTCCTTGGCGGGATGGGTCAGGGCATGTCCCTGATGGCTGAGTAGTTGAGATGGATTATAGGTTTTGGCAATCGACTTTTAGAAATTGATTGTTATTATGAATCAAATTGCTGGAGGCTATTGCCGCGCTGCTCGCTGCAAACGTCGCCGATCCGCCGCACAAGGTCTCTCAAAGCTCATGCAAGCGCGCCCAAAACCCGGGTCGGGCCATCGCGAGTTTTGCCAATAGGCTAAAATGCACCTCCGGCAGCAGATTTACCTCATACATCGATGAACGCCCCCGCACAGATCCAGGCTTTGCTTACAGACGCGCCGCATGGCGCAGCGACACCGCGCTTGCGCGAAATCCCTTACAACTACACTTCCTTCTCCGATCGCGAGATCGTGATCCGGTTGTTGGGCGAAGCCTCCTGGTCCCTGCTGGACGAGCTGCGCGGCAAGCGCCAGACCGGCCGTTCGGCGCGCATGCTGTATGAAGTGTTGGGCGATATCTGGGTGGTCCGCCGCAATCCTTATCTGCAGGACGACCTGCTGGACAACCCCAAGCGCCGCGCCGCGCTGATCGAGGCGCTGAACCATCGCCTGAGCGAAGTCGACAAGCGCCGCCTGGCCACCGACCTGGCCGAATCCGGCGACGCCGAGGCCCAGCGCCGCAGCGCCAGCGTGGAAGCCTTGCTGAAGGCCGCCCGCAAGGCCATCGGCGATTTCGCCGAAGAATTCCGCCAGACCTATGACCTGCGCAAGCGCGCCACCAAGGTACTGGGCCGCTATACCGCCAAGGACAACATCAAGTTCGATGGCCTTTCGCGCGTCTCCCACGTGACCGACGCCACTGACTGGCGCGTCGAGTACCCCTTCGTGGTGCTGACCCCGGACAGCGAAGACGAGATGGCCGGCCTGGTCAAGGCCTGTATCGAACTCGGCCTGACCATCATCCCGCGCGGCGGCGGCACCGGCTACACCGGCGGCGCGATCCCGCTGACGCCCATGTCGGCCGTCATCAATACCGAAAAGCTGGAACAGCTGGGCGCGGTCGAGATGGAAATCCTGCCCGGCCTGGACAAGCCCTACGCCACCATCTACTCGGGTGCCGGCGTGGTCACCAAGCGCGTCTCGGATGCGGCTGAAAAGGCCGGCTTCGTCTTCGCAGTGGACCCGACCTCGGCTGAAGCCTCCTGCATCGGCGGCAACGTCGCCATGAACGCCGGCGGCAAGAAGGCCGTGCTGTGGGGCACCGCGCTGGACAACCTGGCCAGCTGGCGCATGGTCGATCCGCAGGGGGACTGGCTGGAAGTGACCCGCCTGGACCACAACCTGGGCAAGATCCACGATGTCGAAGTGGCACGCTTCAAGCTGGAGTGGTCGCATCCCGGCGAAAAGGGCCAGAAGACTGAAGTCTTCAAGACCGAGATCCTGGAAATCTCCGGCAAGAAATTCCGCAAGGAAGGCCTGGGCAAGGACGTCACCGACAAGTTCCTCTCGGGCCTGCCCGGCGTGCAGAAGGAAGGCTGTGACGGCCTGATCACTTCGGCCCGCTGGATCCTGCACAAGATGCCCAAGCAGACCCGCACGGTCTGCCTGGAATTCTTCGGCCAGGCGCGCGATGCGATTCCCTCGATCGTCGAAATCAAGGATTACCTCGACGCCGAAACCAAGAAGGGCGGCGCCATCCTGGCCGGCCTGGAACACCTGGACGAGCGCTACCTGCGCGCGGTCGGCTATGCCACCAAGTCCAAGCGCGGCGTGCTGCCCAAGATGGTGTTGATCGGCGACATCGTCGGCGATGACGAGAATGCCGTGGCCGCTGCCGCGTCGGAAGTCATCCGCATGGCCAACAACCGTGTGGGCGAAGGCTTCGTGGCCGTGAGCCCGGAAGCGCGCAAGAAATTCTGGCTGGACCGTTCGCGCACGGCGGCCATCGCCAAGCACACCAATGCCTTCAAGATCAATGAAGACGTGGTGATCCCGCTGAACCGCATGGGCGAATACACCGACGGCATCGAGCGCATCAACATCGAGCTGTCGATCAAGAACAAGCTGCAACTGCTGGCCGAACTGGACAGCTTCTTCGTCAAGGGCAACCTGCCGCTGGGCAAGAGCGACGACGCCGAGGGTGACGACATCCCCGCCGCCGAAATGCTGGAAGACCGCGTCCACCAGGCCGAGAGCCTGCTCGAACAGACCCACGCACGCTGGTCCTACCTGCTGGCCAACCTGGACAAGCCGCTGGATGAAGCCAAGGGAGAACTGGCCGCACTGGGCCTGGAAAAGATGCTGCCGGTGTTTGAGCAGCGCCTGATCGACCAGCCCGAAGCCGCCGTCTTCCACGTGGTGCAGGACCGCACCGTGCGCATCTCCTGGAAGCAGGAAGTGCGGGCGCAACTGCGCCAGATCTTCTCGGGCGCGGCCTTCAAGCTGATCCTGGAAGAATGCCAGGCCATTCACAAGCGCGTGCTGCGCGGCCGCGTCTTCGTGGCCCTGCACATGCACGCGGGTGATGGCAACGTGCACACCAACATCCCGGTCAATTCCGACCACTACGAAATGCTGCAGGATGCCCACGTCGCCGTGGCGCGCATCATGAAGCTGGCGCGTTCGCTCAATGGCGTGATCTCGGGCGAGCACGGCATCGGCATCACCAAGCTGGAATTCCTGACCGAAGACGAGATCGGCGAATTCCGCGAATACAAGAAGCGCGTGGACCCGGAAGGCCGCTTCAACAAGGGCAAACTCCTGAACCTGCCCGGCATGGAAGCCGACCTGTCCAATGCCTACACGCCGTCGTTCGGTTTGATGGGCCACGAGTCGCTGATCATGCAGCAGAGCGACATCGGTGCCATTGCCAGCAGCGTCAAGGACTGCCTGCGCTGCGGCAAGTGCAAGCCGGTCTGCTCGACCCACGTGCCGCGCGCCAACCTGCTGTACTCGCCGCGCAACAAGATCCTGGCGACCTCGCTGCTGGTGGAAGCCTTCCTCTATGAAGAGCAGACCCGCCGTGGCGTCTCCATCAAGCATTGGGAAGAGTTCGAGGACGTGGCCGACCACTGCACGGTGTGCCACAAGTGCGTCACGCCTTGCCCGGTCGATATCGACTTCGGCGATGTCTCGATGAACATGCGCAACCTGCTGCGCAAGATGGGCAAGAAGTCCTTCAATGCCGGCACCAATGCGGCCATGTTCTTCCTGAACGCCACCGACCCGGCCACCATCAACGCCACCCGCAAGGTGATGACGCAGTGGGGCTTCAAGGCGCAGCGCCTGGGCAATGACCTGTTGAAGAAGTTTGCCAAGAAGCAGACCCAGAAACCTGCAGCCACCGTCGGCAAGGCGCCGATCAAGGAGCAGGTGATCCACTTCATCAACAAGAAGATGCCGGGCAACCTGCCCAAGAAGACCGCCCGCGCGCTGCTCGATATCGAGGATGACAAGATCGTCCCCATCATCCGCAACCCCAAGACCACCACGGCCGATACGGAAGCGGTGTTCTATTTCCCGGGCTGCGGATCGGAGCGCCTGTTCTCGCAGGTCGGCCTGGCCACGCAAGCGATGCTGTGGAACGTGGGCGTGCAGACCGTGCTGCCGCCGGGCTACCTGTGCTGCGGTTATCCGCAACGTGGTACCGGCGACTTCGAAAAGGGCGAGAAGATCATCACCGACAACCGCGTGCTGTTCCATCGCATGGCCAATACGCTGAACTACCTCGACATCAAGACCGTCGTGGTGTCCTGCGGTACCTGCTACGACCAGCTGCAGGGCTATGAATTCGAGAAGATCTTCCCCGGCTGCCGCATCATCGACATCCACGAATACCTGCTGGAAAAGGGCGTCAAGCTGGAAGGCGTGACCGGTACCCGCTACATGTACCACGACCCCTGCCACAGCCCGATGAAGCAGCAGGATCCATTGAAGACCGTCAACTCGCTCATCACCACGGTGGACGCGCAGAAGATCGAAAAGAACGATCGCTGCTGCGGCGAGTCGGGTACCTTCGGTGTGTCGCGTCCGGATGTCTCGACCCAGGTCCGCTTCCGCAAGGAAGAGGAAATGAAGAAGGGCAGCGACAAGGTCCGCGCCGATGGCTTCACCGGCGACGTCAAGATTCTGACCTCCTGCCCGTCCTGCTTCCAGGGCCTGTCGCGCTACAACGAGGATGCCGGCACCACCGCCGACTACATCGTGGTGGAAATGGCGCGTCACCTGCTGGGCGAAAACTGGATGCCGGAATACGTCGAGCGCGCCAACAATGGCGGCATCGAACGTATCCTGGTGTAAGCCATGAGTGCCTCCGTGGTTCCCGCTTGCGAGCTGTGTGCCGGCGATGGTGGCGAGGTGCTGTGGCAGCATCCCGCGTTTCGCGTGGTGCTGGTCGATGAGGCCGATTATCCGGGCTTCTGCCGGGTGATCTGCCATGCGCACGTGAAGGAAATGACCGACCTCGCCCCGGCCCAGCGCACCCTGCTGGCCAATGCGGTGTGGGCGGTCGAGGCCGCCCAGCGCGAAGTGATGCAGCCCGAGAAGGTCAACCTGGCCACGCTGGGCAACATGACGCCGCACGTGCATTGGCATGTGATCCCGCGCTTCACCGATGATCGCCATTTCCCCAGCCCGGTCTGGGCCGAGCCGCGCCGTGCGGCCGATGAGGCCTCGCTGGCCGCACGCCGTGCACTGCTGCCGCAGTTGCGCGAGGCAGTGCGCCGGCATCTCGATGCGGCCGGCCTGACGGCCTGATGCCGGCAGCAGCCCGGCGCGCGGTGACGCCGCCGGGCGCGATGTTTCTACTCACCAATTTCAACAAGGGAGAGCCCATGAGCGCCCCGTCTTCTCCGGTTCCGGTGTCCTTCAAGGTGCGCAAGCTCTCGCGCGTGGTCGAAGTCGAGTTCGATGACGGCGTGATGTTTTCCCTGCCCTTTGAACTGATGCGCGTTCTGTCGCCCTCGGCCGAAGTACGCGGCCACGGACCGGGCCAGGAAGTGCTGCAGACCGGCAAGCGCGACATCGAGATCCACGGCATCGAACCGGTCGGCAACTATGGCGTCAAACCGCTGTTCTCGGACGGCCACGCCAGCGGCATCTTCACCTGGGATTACCTCTACCAGCTCGGCCGTGACCAGGCTGCCCTGTGGGAAGCCTATCTGCAGAAACTGGAAGCGGCCGGCTTCACCCGTGAAAGCGGGCGTGATCACCAGCCCGAGGCGGCAGTCGGCCATGGCTGCGGCCATTCGCACTGAGGCGCGCCTCCTGCTGATCCAGGGCAAGCTCTGCGCTGGCCCGTCTCTTATAATGTCGTCTTCATCGTTACAGGCCCAGCCATGACCAACACCACCCACTTCGGTTACGAAACCGTCAAAGAAGAAGAAAAGGTCCGCAAGGTCGCGGAAGTGTTCCACTCCGTCGCAGCCAAGTACGACGTGATGAACGACTTCATGTCGGCGGGCCTGCATCGCATCTGGAAAGCCTTCACCATCGCCCAGGCCGGCGTGCGTCCGGGCTTCAAGGTGCTCGACATCGCCGGCGGTACCGGTGACCTCTCCAAGGTCTTCGCCAAGCAGGCAGGTCCGAGCGGCGAAGTCTGGCTTACCGACATCAACGAATCCATGCTGCGCGTGGGCCGCGACCGTCTGCTCAACAAGGGCATCGTCACCCCGACCATGCTGTGCGATGCCGAGAAACTGCCCTTCCCGGACAATTATTTCGACCGCGTCTCGGTGGCCTTCGGCCTGCGCAACATGACCCACAAGGATGCCGCCCTGGCCGAAATGCGCCGCGTGCTCAAGCCCGGTGGCAAGCTGCTGGTGCTGGAATTCTCCAAGGTCTGGGAACCGCTGAAGAAGCCCTATGACGTCTATTCCTTCTCGGTCCTGCCGTGGCTGGGCAAGAAGGTCGCCAACGATGCCGACAGTTATCGCTATCTGGCCGAGTCGATCCGCATGCACCCCGACCAGGAAACCCTGAAGCAGATGATGGAACAGGCCGGCCTGGACCGCGTGCAGTATTTCAACCTGACCGCCGGTGTGGCTGCGCTGCATACGGGCATTAAGATGTGATTAATGCTGGGCGCGCCAGCATTAAGGCTGGCTTAATTCTGCCCGGCGACAATGATGGCTCCGATGTGGCGGCTTGCTTTTCCCTCGGCCCGCTCGCCACTTCGGCATCATCCACAAGAGGCAAGCCCATGAAAAAAATATTCCTCGCACTGCTGCTGGCGATCACTTCGCTCTCCCTCATCATGTCGCCCGCCGAGGCCAAGCGCCTGGGTGGCGGTGGTTCCTTCGGCAAGCAATCCTCCAATTACTCGCGCCAGGCGGCCCCCTCTGCGCCGTCTTCGCCGTCCTATAGCCAGCCTTCCCGTCCTGCCGCACCGGCCGCCGCGCCGCAAAGCGCTCCCATGCCCAAGCCCGCCAGTCCCTGGCGCAATGTGCTGGGCGGTGCACTGCTGGGCTTCGGCCTCGGTGCGCTGATGTCGCACTTCGGGATCGGTGGCGCGCTCGGCAGCATGCTGGGTTCGCTGCTGACCATCGCGCTGCTGTGCGCGGCGGTGATCTTCCTGATCCGTCTGTTTGCCCGTGGCCGTGAAGCGCAGAACAACAATCCGGCCTATGCCACACCGATGCCGGGCGTGAGCCCCATCGGCAGCGCTGCCGGTGCCACCCCGGAAATCGGTTCCGGCCTGCGCGACATCAATCCGCCGCCGGCGGTCCCGCACGCGCCCCCTGCCGCCCTGCAAGGCAATGGCTACGGCGGCACGGCCCAGCCGGCGCAGATCCAGCAATGGGGCATCCCCGAAGGCTTTGATACGGCCGGATTCGTGCGCAATGCCAAGACTTATTTCATCCGCCTGCAGGCGGCGTGGGATCGCGCCGACGTCAACGACATCCGTGAATTCACCACGCCCGAGATGTTCGCCGAACTGCGCATGCAGCTGACCGAACGTGGCGCAGCGCCCAATGCCACCGATGTCGTGCAGCTCGACGCGCAACTGCTGGGCATCGAGACCATGGCCTTCGATTACCTGGCCACGGTGCGCTTCCAGGGTCTCATCAAGGAAGCGCCGGATGCCTCGGCCGAACCCTTCGCCGAGATCTGGAATCTCTCCAAGCCGCTCAACGGCAGCGGCGGCTGGGTGCTGGCGGGTATCCAGCAAGTCTGATGCAGGTACAAGGCGCGCTGGATCAAGCCCGCCGCAGTGCCTGAACCTTGCCAGTGCGCCAAGCTGGTACACTTGAAACCGCCCGGCTTTTGCGGGCGGTTTTGTTTTGGCGGAGGGAATTCTTTCTGCTCCGGCGTACTCAACCTGTAGTCCTCCGATCCACCCCGATTCTGGAATCCATGTCCGTGCTGCCCGATCCGTCCACTCTTGTCTCCGGCCTCGACCCGATGAAACCTGCCGCTGCGGTGATCAATCACCTGCTGGCCCAGGAACCGTGGGCGCGCGACACCCTCATGGCCCACGCCGGCAAGGTCGCCTGCATCGATACCGGCGTCATGCAATTGCGCCTGAAGGTGACCGGCGACGGCTACCTGCAGGAGGTGCCGGCCGATGCGCTGGCCAATGTCACCATCCGCCTGAAGCTGTCCGACCTGCCGCTGATTGCCGCCAACCGCGAGCGCGCCGTCTCTTACGTCAAGCTGGAGGGCGATGCCGATTTCGCCAATGCCATTTCGCAACTGAGCCAGAATCTGCGCTGGGATGCCGAGGATGATCTCTCCCGCGTGGTCGGCGATGTTGCTGCGACCCGCATCGTCGCCGGCGCGCGTGGCCTGTTTGACGCCGCCCGCACCACCCAGCGCAAGCTGACCGAAAACCTTGCCGAGTATTTCCTGGAAGAACAACCGATGCTGATCCGCCCCCGCCAGTTGCAGGATTTTTCCGCCGACGTCGTGCGCCTGCGCGATGACCTGGAACGCCTGTCCAAGCGCATCGAGAAACTGGAGCGTCGTTAAATGCTGCTGCGTTCCATGCGTCTGCTCAAGATCATCCGTGTCGCCATTCTCTACGGCCTGGATGAAATCATCGCCTCCGAATTTGCGCCGCCGCGCATCGCCCGCATCATCAACCGCATCTTCTTCTGGCGCGACCTGACTGCGCCGCGCGGTGAGCGCCTGCGTCGCGCGCTGGAGGATCTCGGTCCCATCTTCATCAAGTTTGGCCAGGTGCTCTCGACCCGGCGCGACCTGATGCCGCCCGATATCGCCAATGAACTGACGCTGCTGCAGGACCGCGTGCCGCCCTTCGATTCGGAACTTGCGGTCAAGCAGATCGAGAAGTCGCTGGGCGCGCATCCGGACCAGCTCTTCGCCAGCTTCGAGCGCACCCCGGTGGCCTCGGCCTCGATTGCGCAGGTCCACTTCGCCACCCTGAAGGATGGCAAGGAAGTGGCCGTCAAGGTGCTGCGTCCCGGCATGCGCGACGTCATCGATCACGACATCGGCCTCATGCACGTGGCCGCCGACTGGCTGGAACGCCTGTGGGCCGATGGACGTCGCTTGAAGGCCAAGGAAGTCGTGGGCGAGTTCGACAAGTACCTGCACGACGAGCTGGACCTCATGCGCGAAGCGGCCAATGCCAGCCAGCTGCGCCGCAACTTCGCCGAGTCCACGCTGCTGATGGTGCCGGAGATGTATTGGGATTATTGTTCATCCTCGGTCATCGTGATGGAGCGCATGTACGGCATCCCGATCTCGCAGACCGAGCGCCTGCGCGCCGAAGGGGTCGACCTGTCCAAGCTCTCGCGCGATGGCGTGGAGATTTTCTTCACCCAGGTGTTTCGCGATGGCTTCTTCCACGCCGACATGCACCCCGGCAACATCCTGGTGTCGGTGGCCCCGGAAACCTTCGGCCGCTACATCGCGCTGGACTTCGGCATCGTCGGCACGCTCAACGATTACGACAAGGATTACCTGTCGCAGAATTTCCTGGCCTTCTTCCGCCGCGACTACAAGCGCGTGGCCGAGGCCCACATCGAATCCGGATGGGCGCCCAAGGAAACCCGCGTCGATGAACTCGAAGCGGCCGTGCGTGCCTGCTGCGAACCGATTTTCGACCGTCCGCTGAAGGACATCTCCTTCGGCCAGGTGCTGCTGCGCCTGTTCCAGACCTCGCGCCGTTTCAACGTGGAAGTGCAGCCGCAACTGGTGTTGCTGCAGAAGACGCTGCTCAACGTTGAAGGCCTGGGCCGCCAGCTCGATCCGGACCTGGACCTGTGGAAGACCGCCAAGCCCTACCTGGAGCGCTGGATGAGCGAGCAGATCGGCTGGCGCGGTTTCGTCGAACAGCTGAAGGTGGAAGTGCCGCGTTACAGCCGCCTGCTGCCGGAACTGCCGCGCCTGGCGCACCAGGCGCTGACGCGCTACACCGAAGGCGAGAACCAGCCGCAGAACACCGAACTGATCCGCAAGCTGCTGGCCGAGCAGCGGCGCACCAACATGCTGCTGGGTGTGATCGTCTATTTCGGCGGGGGGCTCATCGGCGGCATCATCGTGATCCAGGTGCTGATGCATTTCCTGAAGTTCTATTGATGTAAATGATTTAAATCATTTAGATGATTTAGATGATTTGGATGATTTAGATAGTTTGGTTAATTTGGTAACTATCTAAAACTGTCTTCAGCAAGCGCCGGCCTATGCCGGCGTTTCGCATGGTTCAACCCAAAACAACAGAGGCCAAGAACACCGTGGGAACCAACGACAACAGCCTGTCCGATGCACGCGTGCGCATGTTGCCTTACATCGTGGCGGCGACTTTCTTCATGGAGTATCTCGACACCACCATCATCGCCACGGCCTTGCCGCAGATGGCGCAGTCCTTCGGTGTCGGTCCCAACGAACTGAGCCTGGGCATGACGGCCTACATGCTGACGCTGGCCGTCTTCATTCCCATCAGCGGCTGGGTGGCCGACCGCTTCGGTTCGCGCACCGTGTTCGGCATCGCCATTGCCATCTTCACGCTGGCTTCCGTTTTGTGTGGCTATTCGCAGAACGTGTGGGAGTTCACCGCAGCGCGGGTGCTGCAAGGCCTGGGTGGCGCAATGATGGTACCGGTCGGGCGCATGATCGTGGTACGCAGTACCGGCAAGGACAGGCTGATGAAAGCCATTGCCACCATCACCTGGCCGGCCATCGTGGCACCGGTGGTGGGACCATCGATCGGTGGCTTCATCACCACCTATGCTTCCTGGCATTGGATCTTCCTGATGAACGTGCCGTTCGGGTTTGCGGCGTTCATTGCCGTCATGCGCGTGGTGCGCAATGAACACGGCCACGGCAAGCGGCCGCTGGACGTGATCGGTTTCCTGCTTTCGGGCGCGGCGCTGACCTCGCTGCTGTATGGCACCGAGATCGCCAGCCATATGGAATCCAACATCAAGGTGGCGCTCGGTTTCGTGGCCCTTGGCGTGGTGCTCGGATACTGCGCGTGGCGGCACATGCAGCGCATCGAACATCCGCTGCTGGATTTTTCCAACCTGCGCATTCCGACCTATTCGGTGACGGTGCTGACCGGTTCGCTCACGCGTATTGGCGTGGATGCAGTGCCTTACCTGATGCCGCTGATGTTCCAGATCGGCTTCGGCCTGACGGCGTTCCAGTCGGGGTTGCTGCTGCTGGCCACCGCCCTCGGCAATCTCGGCATGAAGGCATTCACCACGCGCATCCTGCAGCGCTTCGGTTTCCGTAGCGTCGCGGTCAACAATGCGGCCATCGCGGGTTGCCTCATCATCGCCTGCGGCCTGCTCACGCCGGGCACGCCGCTGCCGGTGATCCTGGGGGTGATCTTCTGCTACGGGCTGTCGCGTTCGATGCAGTTTTCGACCCTGGCCACGCTGGCTTATGCGGACATCAGTGATGCCCGCAAATCCTCGGCCAGCACGCTCTGGAGCGTGGCGCAGCAGATGACCATCGGCATGGGCATCGCCTTCGGTGCGCTGGCCTTGCGTATCGCGGCGGCGATCCGGGGCGAGGAGATCGATGCCACCGGCGCGCATTTCACGCTGGGCGATTTCCAGTGGGCCTTCGCGATGGCCGGGGTGGTGACGCTGGTTTCAGTGATCGGCTATCGTGGCCTGGCGCGGGACGCAGGCAGCAATATCGGTGGCGGGATGCGCGCCGCGCAAGGCAAGCGCTGAACTTCTCGGACGTGTATTCAGCGGTGCGCCGAAAAGCGCTCCGCCAGCCGCTCGCGGCGGAAGTGCTCGACCACGAAATCGACGAATACCCGGGTCTTGGCCGGCAGCAGCCGCGCCGCGGTGAAGTAGAGCGAGAGCATGCCGGTATCCACGTACCAGTCCGGCAGCACCCGCACCAGCGTGCCGCGATCCAGATAGAGCAGGGCATGCGGCATCGACACCAGCGTGATGCCCAGCCCCGCTTCGGCCACCTCGCAAGCCGCATTGGCATCGCTCATGGTCATGCGTTGCTGCAGCGTGACCGGTGCCTGCTGGCCGCTGTGGTCGCGTAGCGAGAAAGGCCGAACGCGTCCGGTCTGGGGCGAGCGGATCAGGATGCCCGCATGCTCGGCCAGGTCGGCCGGCGAGCGCAAGGCGGGATGCGCCTCCAGATAGGCGGGTGAAGCCAGCAGCACCCGATGCGCCGGGGCCAGCTCGCGCGCCACCACGCCCGGCGAGAGCTCGGTGCCGCCGGCGATGGCGGCATCAAAGCCCTCGGTGATGAGATCCACCGAGCGGTTCTCGAAATGCCAGTCCGGCTGGATGCCCGGATAGCGCCCCAGGAATTCTCCCAACAAGGGCACGATGTATTGCCGCCCGAAACCTGTCCCCATGCTGACCTTGAGCGTGCCGGCCGGCTGTCCGCCAGCGCTGGCGAGATTGGCCACGGCACTGCGGATGGCTTGCAGGCCGCCGCCCACTTCTTGCAGAAAGCGCTCACCTGCCTCGGTCAGCGAGAGCTTGCGGGTGCTGCGGTGAAACAGGCGTACGCCCAGTGAAGTCTCCAGCCGTGCCACGTTCTTGCCCACGGCCGCCGAGGTCAGGCCGAGCTGGCGTGCCGCCGCCGAAAAGCTGCCGGCGTGGGCCGCGGCGACGAAGCATTCGATGCTGGTCATGGTTTCCATCGCTCGATTCTAAACCATTGGTTTAAAAGGAAGATAGAGATTGCCAGCTAGTCGCTACATAATCAAACGCCGATACTTGCTTCAACCCGGACGCACACAGCAGCACGCCGCTGCAGGCCGACGGGGCCAACCCATCACTTTCAAGGAGCAAGATCATGAACAAGCAAATCCAGAACGCCGCCGCATCCCCATCCGCATCCACCCTGGCCTCCAAGGTTGCCTTCGTGCAAGGCGGTTCGCGCGGCATCGGCGCGGCCATCGTGCAGCGCCTGGCCGCCGAAGGCGCCACCGTCGCCTTCACCTATGTCACTTCGCCGGACAAGGCGCAAGCCCTGGTCTCCCGCGTGGAAGCCGCCGGTGGCCGCGCCCTGGCGATCCAGGCCGACAGCGCCGATGCAGCCGCCCTGCAGCAAGCCGTCCGCCTGGCCGCAGAGACCTTTGGCCGGCTCGATATCCTGGTCAACAATGCGGGCGTGCTGGCCATGGGCCCCATCGATGAGTTCAAGCTGGAGGATCTGGATCGGACCCTGGCCGTGAATGTGCGCAGCGTGGTCGTAGCGACCCAGGCGGCCGTGCGCTACATGGGCGAAGGCGGCCGCGTCATCAGCATCGGCAGCACCAATGCCGACCGCATCCCCTTTGCCGGCGGCGCCGTGTATGCCATGAGCAAGTCGGCGCTGGTTGGCCTGACCAAGGGCCTGGCCCGTGACCTCGGCCCGCGCGGCATCACCGTCAACAACGTCCAGCCTGGTCCGGTCGATACCGACATGAACCCGGCCAACAGCGACTTCGCCACTTCCCTGACTGGCCTGATGGCACTGCCCCGCTATGGCAAGGCTGAAGAAATCGCCAGTTTCGTGGCCTATCTCGCAGGTTCGGAAGCGGGCTACATCACCGGTGCCAACCTGATGATCGATGGCGGTTTCTCGGCTTGATCGCTGCTCAGGTCACCGTCACTCTCAGGACGAAAAAAAACCTCGTACCGGTCTGCACCGGGCGAGGTTTTTTCGTGAGAGGGGGAATCAGGCGAACAGGCGAGCCAATTCTACGCCCGGCTCCGGGGCACGCATGAAGGCTTCACCGACCAGGAAGGCATGCACGTCGGCATCGCGCATGCGCTTGACATCGTCCGGGGTGGCGATCGCCGATTCGGTGACCACCAGCTTTTCCGGGAGGATGCGCGGCAGCAGGTTCAGCGTGGTGTCGAGCGTGGTCTCGAAGGTGCGCAGGTTGCGGTTGTTGATGCCCAACAGGCGGGTCTTCAGTTTGAGGGCCGCGTCCAGTTCAGCCTGATCGTGGACTTCCACCAGCACGCTCATGCCCAGCTCATGGGCGCAGGCTTCCATGTCGGCCATGAGACCGTGGTCCAGCGCAGCCACGATCAGCAGGATGGCGTCCGCGCCCCAGGAGCGCGCTTGATAGATCTGGTAATGATCCATCATGAAATCCTTGCGCAGTACCGGCAGGGCACACGCGGCGCGCGCCTGCCTGAGGTAGTCCGGCGAGCCCTGGAAGAATTGTTCATCGGTCAGTACCGACAGGCAGGCCGCGCCATGTTCGGCATAGCTCACCGCGATCTCGGCCGGCTTGAAGTCGGGACGGATCACGCCCTTGGAAGGCGAGGCTTTCTTGACTTCGGCAATCACGCCGGCCTGGCCGTTGGCGATCTTGCCGCGCAGGCTCTCTTCGAAATTGCGCAGTTCCGAGCGCAATTCGCTATCGGTTTCCACATCGCGGCGCAGGCTGGCGAGGTCGCGCTGCTGCTTGGCGATGCGGACTTCCTCGGCCTTGACGTCGAGGATCTTGTTGAGGATGTCGGACATGGGGCTCCTGTCAGGGGTCTGAGTTGAGGGGCGGAGGTCAGTGCTTGCCGCCGAGCTGGCGGGTCACCTGGACGAACTGGTCCAGCTTGGCACGCGCCGCACCGGAAGCAATGGTGGCACGCGCCGTCTGCAGGCCCTCGGCGATCGAGGGCGCAACGCCGGCCGCATAGAGCGCGGTGGCGGCATTGATGACTACGATGTCGTGCACCGGACCGGGTTCCCCACGCAGGGCTTCGAAGATTTTCTCCTTGGACTCGGTAGCATTGCCGACCTGCAAGTTGCGGCTGGCAAACATGGACAGGCCGAAGTCTTCCGGATGGATCTCGTATTCGCGGATCTCGCCGTTGACCAGCTCGCCCACCATGGTGGCACCGCCCAGCGTGACCTCATCCAGGTTGTCTCGGCCCCAGACCACGATGGCGTGCTGCGCGCCCAGGCGTTGCAGGACGCGCACCTGGATGCCGACCAGGTCGGCATGGAACACGCCCATGAGGATGTTGGGGGCACCGGCCGGATTGGTAAGCGGACCGAGGATGTTGAAGATGGTGCGCACGCCCAGCTCCTTGCGCACCGGCGCCGCATGCTTCATGGCGGCGTGGTGGTTGGGGGCGAACATGAAGCCGATACCGGTCTGGGCAATCGATTGCGCCACTTGCTCGGGTTGCAGGTTGATGTCTGCGCCCAGGGCTTCGAGTACGTCGGCGCTGCCAGAGGACGAAGAAACACTGCGTCCGCCATGCTTGGCCACGCGCGCACCGGCGGCCGCCGCCACGAACATGGAGGCGGTGGAAATGTTGAAGGTGTGCGCGCCATCGCCGCCGGTGCCGACGATGTCGAGCAGGCGGGAGGTGTCGGCCATCGGCACCTTGGTGGCGAATTCGCGCATGACCTGGGCCGCGGCGGCGATCTCGCCGATGCTTTCCTTTTTCACGCGCAGGCCCATGGTGAGGGCCGCGATCATCACCGGCGACATCTCGCCGCTCATGATCTGGCGGAACAGCGTCAGCATTTCATCGTGGAAGATTTCGCGATGCTCGATACAGCGCAGCAGCGCTTCTTGGGGAGTGATGGGCATGTCTTGTCTCGATTTGTCTAATGGTCTCAGCCGCGGGCGCTGCCGGTCAGGAAGTTCTTGAGCAGGGCGTGGCCGTGCTCGGAGAGGATGGACTCGGGGTGGAACTGCACGCCTTGCAGGTCGAACTCCTTGTGACGCACGCCCATGATTTCTCCATCATCGGTCCAGGCGGTCACTTCCAGGCAATCCGGCAGGGTGGCGCGTTCGATGGCCAGCGAGTGGTAGCGGATCACGGTGTAGGGAGTGGGCAGGTCCTTGAAGACGCCCACGCCGGTGTGCGCAATCTTGGACGTCTTGCCATGCATGACCTGCTTGGCGCGGATGATGTTGCCGCCGAAGGCTTCACCGATGGCCTGGTGGCCGAGGCAGACTCCAAGGATGGGCAGCTTGCCGGAAAATTCCTTGAGCAGGGCCACGCAGATGCCGGCTTCCTTGGGGCTGCAGGGGCCGGGGGATAGGCAGATGCGTTCCGGGTTCAGTTTTCTGATGTCATCCAGCGTGATCTCGTCATTGCGGATGGTCAGCACCTCTTCGCCCAGCTCGCCGAAGTATTGCACCAGGTTGTAGGTGAAGGAGTCGTAGTTGTCGATCATCAGCAGCATTTAGATTTCTCCGTCCAGGCCATCTTGCACTTGTTCAGCAGCGCGCAATACGGCACGCGCCTTGTTTTCGGTTTCTTCCCATTCCATTTCCGGCACCGAGTCGGCCACGATGCCGGCGGCCGCCTGCACGTACAGCGTGCCGTCCTTGATGACGCCGGTACGGATCGCAATGGCCACGTCCATCTCGCCGCCGAAGGAGAGATAGCCGCAGGCGCCGCCGTAGATGCCGCGCTTGGTCGGTTCCAGTTCGTCGATGATTTCCATGGCGCGCACCTTGGGGGCGCCCGAGAGGGTGCCGGCGGGGAAGGTGGCCTTGAGCACATCCAGGTTCGACATGCCGGGTTTGAGGATGCCCTCGACGTTGGAGACGATGTGTTGCACGTGGGAATATTTTTCGATCACCATCTGGTCGGTGACCTTGACGCTGCCGGTGGTGGCGATGCGGCCGATGTCGTTGCGGGCCAGGTCGATCAGCATCACGTGCTCGGCGATTTCCTTGGGATCGGCCAGCAGTTCGCGCGCCAGCTGTTCATCGCGCTCGATGGTGGAGCCGCGCGGGCGGGTGCCGGCCAGCGGGCGGATGGTGATCTTCTTCTGGCCTTCGCCGATGGATTCGTTGCGCACCAGGATTTCCGGCGAGGCACCGACGATCTGCATGTCGCCGAAGTTGTAGAAGTACATGTAAGGGGAGGGGTTCAGCGAACGCAGCGCGCGGTACAGCATCAGCGGCGAATCCACATAGGATTTCCTGAGGCGCTGGCCGATCTGCACCTGCATCAGGTCGCCGGCCATCACGTATTCCTTGGCGCGGGCCACGGCCTTGAGGTATTCGTCCTTGGGGAATTCGCGGATCGTTTCAGTACGCACCGAACCGGTGGTCACCGGTGCATCGGCCGGGCGGCGCAGCATGGCGCGCAGGTCGCGCAGGCGCTGGCGGCCACGGGAGAAGGCTTCCGGCTGGGTAGGGTCGGCGTAGACGATCAGGTAGAGCTTGCCGGAGAGGTTGTCGATGACGGCCAGTTCTTCGGTCAGCAGCAGCTGGATGTCGGGCAGGCCCAGCGTATCTTGCGGGGCGCTGTTTTCCAGGCGTTTTTCGATGTAGCGCACGGCGTCGTAGCCGAAGTAGCCGGCCAGGCCGCCGCAGAAGCGCGGCATGCCGGGACGGATGGCGACCTTGAAGCGGGATTGATACTCGGCGATGAATTCCAGCGCATTGCCTTCGGCGGTCTCGATGACCTCGTCATTTTTCAGTACCTCGATCTGCTGTCCGCTGCAGCGGATCTTGGTGGAGGCGGGCAGGCCGATGAAGGAATAGCGGCCGAAGCGTTCGCCACCGACCACCGACTCCAGCAGGAAGGTGTTCTTGCCGGTGTTGTGGCTCTGGGCCAGCTTGAGATAGAGCGTCAGCGGAGTTTCCAGGTCGGCGAAGGCTTCGGCGATCAGGGGGATGCGGTTGTAGCCTTCGGCGGCCAGCGATTTGAATTCGAGTTCGGTCATGTGTCACTCCAGACCGCCATTGTAGGGTACGCGGGCCTGGCCGCAGACCGGCGCGCAGACGCCATGAAGCCATGGACGCGATGCACGCGGATGCAGCAGACAGGTGCGGACTCTCGCCAGCGGTGTCGTTATGAGAATTACGGGAAATGCGGAGGATGCGGTACCACAACAAACGACCCGGCACGCAGGTGCGGCCAGGTCCAGGCGTCAATTACTGCGCCTGGAATTGCCAGCGTCGCCACAGCCAGGCCTCAGGGGCGGCTGTCGGTTGAGCGGTTCGTTTGTTGTTACGAAACATTGATGTGGGTCGCGATTGGATCTTCGGTCTGTCGACCGGTGAGCTGACGGGTTGTCAGTCCACCGAGATTTGCTGCGCTGCTTCTACAAGCGTCGAAACTATACCATCCGAATCGACGTCGTGTATAGATTCACCGTGATTGTATCCATACGGAACATTCAGGACACGGCAACCGGCCGCGCGGGCGGCCTGGGCATCGTTGCTGGAGTCGCCGATGGCCACGACCTGCGCGGGTTGCAGGGCGAAATCCTCACAGACTTGCAGCAAGGGCATGGGATCGGGCTTCTTCTTCGGGAAGGAATCGCCGCCATAGACGATCTCGAAGAAATCGCGCAGCCCCTTCTTCTGCAGCAGCGGTACGGCGAAGGCCAGCGGCTTGTTGGTCACGCAGGCCAGGCGCAGGCCCTTGGCGCGCAAGGCTTGCAGGCCCTCGACCACGCCCGGGTAGAGCGAGGAATAGTCGCCATTGATGGCCAGGTAATGCTCCGTGTAGCTGTCCAGCGCCTGCTGGAAGTATTGCGCCGCCTCGTCCTCGGCATAGTCCACGGCGAGCACGCGCCGGATCAGGTTCTCGGTCCCCTTGCCGACGAAGTTGACGATGGTTTCCTGGGACAGGGGCGTGAGTCCCAATTCTTCACGCATGCGGTTGACCGCGACGTGGAAGTCAGCGGCCGTATCCAGCATGGTGCCGTCGAGGTCGATGATGGCGGCCTTGATGTTGGTCAGATTCTTCATATGCCCGGTAAACCTCGTTGTTTGTTCGTCTGGCGAAGGGGAGGTGCGATCAGACCTGGGCCAGTTCGGCGCGCATGGCGTCGATGACGGCCTTGTAGTCCGGCTTGCCGAAGATGGCCGAACCGGCCACGAAGGTGTCGGCACCGGCGCGGGCGGCCGCGGCGATGTTCTCGACCTTGATGCCGCCATCGACTTCCAGCAGGATGTCGCGGCCGGATTCATCGATGCGGCGGCGCACTTCGGCGATCTTTTTCAGGGCTTCCGGAATGAAGGACTGGCCGCCGAAACCGGGGTTCACCGACATGATCAGGACCATGTCCAGCTTGTCCATGACGTGATCCAGGTAATGCAGCGGCGTGCCGGGGTTGAATACCAGGCCGGCCTTGCAGCCGTTGTCGCGGATCAGTTGCAGGGAGCGGTCGATGTGCTCCGAGGCTTCCGGGTGGAAGGTGATGAGGTTGGCACCGGCCTTGGCGAAATCGGGGATGATGCGGTCCACCGGCTTGACCATCAGGTGCACGTCGATCGGCACCTGCACGTGCGGGCGGATGGCTTCGCACACCAGGGGGCCGATGGTCAGGTTGGGGACATAATGGTTGTCCATCACGTCGAAGTGAATGAAATCGGCACCGGCGGCGACGACATTGCCCACTTCTTCACCCAGGCGGGCGAAATCGGCGGACAGGATGCTGGGGGCGATACGGAAGGTCGGCATGGCTTTAAACAAAGGATGGCTGAATCGACATTGGCCGTCGGGCGCAGGCGCGAAGGCGGCAAAACCGCTATTCTACCTTGCTGCAGCGGTCGCCGGCCCGGCCGATGAGCTGGCTTGGCCCGGAACGGGCGGAGCAGGCGGAACGCATCGGCTTGCGCAGCCGGCTGAATTCGTGTGCAATCCGGGGTGGCCGCGCGGGCAAGCCCGATTGCAGATCGCCGGCGCGGCGGCAGTCCCCTTCACAACACAGGAAATTCCATGGCAGCGTATGAGTTCACGGTGACGGTCAAGACCCAGTACCTGGAGGAACAATCCGATCCATCGCGTTCGCATTACGTGTTCGCCTATGCGATCACCATCGTCAATACCGGCACGGTCCCTGCCCAGTTGATCTCGCGCCACTGGGTCATCACCGACGCCAACAACCACGCGCAGGAAGTGCGCGGCCTGGGCGTGGTCGGGCATCAGCCCTTCCTGCAGCCCGGTGAGCAGTTCGAGTACACCAGCGGTACCTCGCTCGGGACCCCCCAGGGCAGCATGCATGGTGAATATTTCTGCGTGGCCGAGGATGGCGAGCAATTCGACGTGCGCATCCCCGAGTTCGTGCTTTCACTGCCGCGCACCTTGCACTGAATTTTTCTTCCTGAGGCGGGACGACGGATTTTTCAGCGCGGGTCGCTGTCTGTCGTCTCTCGCGCTGGCTGCTGTTTCTTTTCCTGCGCTTCTTTCTGCCTGGCGCTGACGGGCCGGCCATTGTGTTCCTTGCGGCCCGAGAACATGGTCCACCAGACGATGAAGACCAGCACGAAGAAGGCGGCACTGGCCTCCAGGATCAACCACAACATGAATTTGTCTCCAATGTCATTGAATCGTTTTGCCAAGCTGTCGGCGCTGCGGCGTCTTAGTGTACCTGCGATGGCGGTCTCGGTCGCTGTCCTGCTGGCGGCCTGCCAGACTACGCCGCTGACCACGCCCGCTCCGAGCCAGCCGTCGCCCAAGCCAGTCGCCCAGCCGGGCCCGGCCATGCGCGCCACCACCTTCGCCCAGCTCCCGGGCTGGAACAATGACGACCTGCGCGAAGCCTGGCCAGCGCTGCAGTCTTCCTGCTCGGTCATGATTCGCAAGCCCGAGTGGCGCGCCGCCTGTGGCGCGGCGCAGCAGGTCAATGCCAATGACCTTGGCTTCCTGCGCCAGTATTTTGAGACTTATTTCACGCCGTATCAGCTGTTCAATCCCGATGGCACCGACACCGGGCTGGTGACCGGCTACTACGAGCCCCTGCTGCGCGGTTCGCGCCGCCGCGCCGGGCCGTATCAGACACCGCTGTACCAGGCGCCGGACGACCTGCTGACCATCGACATGGCCAGCGTCTATCCCGAACTGAAGAACCTGCGCCTGCGCGGCAAGGTGGTCGGACGCAAGGTGGTGCCGTATCCGACGCGCGCCGAGTTGATGCAGGGCAATAGCTTGTCCGGCAAGGAAATCGTCTGGGTGGATGATCCGGTGGAGGCCTTCTTCCTGCAGGTGCAGGGCTCGGGCCGCGTGTATCTGCCGGAGTCGCGGGAGACCATTCGCCTGGCCTATGCGGACCAGAATGGCCGTCCCTACAAGTCGATCGGACGCTATCTGGTGGACAAGGGGGAGATGGAGCTGTCCCAGGCATCCGCCCAGAACATCAAGGCCTGGGTGCAGGCCAATCCGGCGCGCAAGGAAGAGTTGCTCAATGCCAATCCCAGCTATGTCTTCTTCAAGGAAGAAAAGCTGCCGGATCCTTCCAAGGGACCCAAGGGGGCGCAAGGCATTCCGCTGACCCCGCAGCGTTCCATCGCCATCGACCCGCAGCATGTGCCGCTGGGGGCGCCGGTGTTCCTGGCGACCACGCTGCCCAATAGCGACCGGCCGCTGCAACGGCTGGTGGTGGCGCAGGATACGGGCGGTGCCATTCGTGGCGTGGTGCGAGCCGACTATTTCTGGGGCTTTGGCGACGAGGCCGAGGATCGCGCGGGGGCCATGAAGCAGCGCGGCATGATGTGGGTGCTGCTGCCCAAGGGGATGACGCCGCCGGGTGGCAACTGAATTTCGGTGAATTCCTTGCGGCAATGAAAAAGCCTGATCCTGTCGAGGGATCAGGCTTTTTTGCCGATGGCGGGGCTTATATATAAGGATCAGCGCAGTACCAGCACCGGGATGGTCGAATGGGTCAGCACCTTCTGCGTCTTGCTGCCCAGGAAGATGCGCGAGAGCCCGCTGCGCCCGTGGGAGGCCATGAAGATGGCGTCGCAGCCGTGCAGCGTCGCCGCCTTGATGATTTCTTCATCGGGATTGAAGGACATCACGATCTCCGTCTGGCAGGGTACGCCGGCGGCGGCCGCAGCATCTGCGATCTTCTTGATGTGCTGGTTGGCCAGGGTTTTGACGTTTTCTTCATAAAGGGCGGGATCGATCGCCATCGAGCTCTCGGCCAGCGGCGAGAAGGGGTAGGGTTCGGCCACCGAGATGCCGACGATGCTCGCACCACTGTTTTTGGCGTAGTCGATGGCCGTCGCGATGGCCTTGTCCGAGCGTTCGGAGCCGTCCGTGGGGACCAGGATATTCTTGAACATGTTCGCCTCCTCATATAGGGATAGGGAATGCGCCGCTGCGCACAGGGAATGACTCCAATATAGTCCCGTGGTGCCTTGCCCGCATGAAATTCTTGGCAGTCATTGCGCCAGGTCGGACTGGCGCATTATTTTTGGCTTATTCTTGCGGTTCGCCGTGCCGGTTGCTGCCACGCCCGGGCGGATTGCCGATTCATTCATAAGAAGGAGACCCACTATGAGCTATGAAAACATCCTGGTCGAGACCCATGACAAGGTCGGCCTGATCCGCCTGAACCGTCCCAAGGCGCTCAATGCCTTGAGCGACGCTCTGATGAGCGAGCTGGGAACGGCATTATTGGCCTTCGATGCTCAGGAAGAGATCGGCTGCATCATCGTCACCGGCAGTGAGAAGGCCTTCGCGGCGGGGGCTGATATCAGTGTGATGGCCGGGTTTGATTATATGGATGTCTTCAATGGGGAATTCATCACACGCAACTGGGAGACCCTGCGTCGCATCCGCAAGCCGGTGATTGCCGCAGTGGCGGGCTATGCGCTGGGCGGTGGCTGTGAGCTGGCGATGATGTGCGATTTCATCATCGCGGCCGACAATGCGAAGTTCGGGCAACCGGAGATCAAGCTGGGCATCATCCCGGGCGCTGGCGGTACGCAGCGCCTGCCGCGTGCGGTCTCCAAGTCCAAGGCCATGGACCTGGCGCTGACGGCACGCATGATGGATGCACAGGAGGCTGAGCGCGCCGGGCTGGTGTCGCGCATCGTGCCGGCCGACAAGCTCATGGAAGAAGCCATGGCGGCTGCGGTGACCATTACCGAGATGCCGCGCCAGGTGGCGATGATGGTGAAGGATTCGGTCAATCGTGCCTACGAGACCACCTTGTCCGAGGGGATGAAGTATGAGCGCGCGCTCTTTTATAGCTGCTTCGCTACCGAGGACCAGAAGGAGGGCATGAAGGCCTTCCTGGAAAAGCGGCCGGCGGTGTTCAAGAACGCCTGATCATTTTTCTTTCCATGGAGAAGAAAGGGTCGCCCGTCAGGGCGGCCCTTTTTTCTGAATGATTTACTATTTATTCATATCCAGCGGAAACCGCTGCCAGTCGGGGGTTTGCGGGAATTTGGCGTCGATGGCGAAGCACTGCACTTGTATTATTTTCGAGATTTTTTCGAAAGTGCTTGCGCGGCATGTAGTGGGTTGCTATAGTTCGCCCCCTGCTGACGCGGCACACGAAGTGAAGTTGAAAAACAGAGCGACGGATGTCGGCGAAGCAAGGAGTAGTGAAGCAGGTTGTAAGGCGTTTTAATTGGAAGTAGTCGAGCGGTAGCAAAAGCGAAGACGAAAAGATTTAAAGCGAATCGCAAAAAAGTAGTTGACGCGATAAACAAACTGCTACATAATCTCGTTTCTC